>NZ_CP108428.1:4752500-10622967 GCF_035982555.1 Amycolatopsis sp. NBC_01286 | reverse complement strand
TGCCCGGTCACGAGAGATACCCTGCGGATCACGGCGAGATACCCGCCAGTCACGGCTGAAGCCTCCCCGCACGCTGTAGATGCCTCTATCGGCTACGCCTGCGGCCTGCGTGGGTGTCGAGCCGGCTACACCGGCTGCCATCCGTGAGTACGTGGCGGCCGGGGCATCGCCCGGCTGGTTGGCTGACTGGGTTCCGAGCTGGCAGCGGATCGACTGGCTGCTGCTCGGCTGTAGCGACTGGCTCACCAGGACTGGCCGTGAATAGGGGCCCAACTCTGGCTACAGCGGCTGGCTCCCTGGACTGGCCGCGCATTGTGCCTGACTCGAGTGCGGCAGCTGGCTCATCGGACTTGGCCCGGATAGGGACTGAGCGGGAGCCTGCGTGATCAGCGCCGTAGCTCTCGGGGCATGACTTGCGAAGTGGGCAAGAGAAAGGGGCCGGGAGCGAAAGCTCCCGGCCCCTAATCAGACAACCGCAGTTACTTCACCGCCGAGCCGGCTTGCCAGTCGGCCCAGGACTTGGACCAGTCGCCGTACAGGTCCCAGACTGGGAGCTGGGGGCCGCCCGAGTTGGTTACCTCTACTACGTCGCCCAGGCCCAGGTTCTGGAAGAACCACTGGGCGTTCGCCGCGTTCAGGTTGATGCAGCCGTGGGAGACGTTCGAGCTTCCCTGCTGGCCCACGCTGTTCGGGTTCTCGTGGACGAACTCGCCGTCGTTCGAAATGCGCTGTGAGAACTTCTCGTTGGAGCGGTACGCCTTCGGGTCGGGCGGGCAGACGCCGTACGTGCACGAGTCCATCGTGTAGTTGGCCTGCTTGTCCGAAATGATGTGCGCGCCCAAATGCGTCGGCGTCGCGTCCTTGCCCATCGAGATGGGCATGGCCTTCACCATCGCGCCGTTGTGGAAGATCTGCATCTGCTCGGTGTTCCCGTCCGCCTTCGCGATCCAGGAATCGTGCACCTTGTACGTCTCCGTACGATCCTCCGCGCCGAAGACGCCGTTTCCGAAATCGACGCCGTAGATCTTCGCCGTGACCTTCAGCGTCGTGCCGGCCTTCCAGTACTCCTTCGGCCGGTAGTGGACGTTCGAGTCGTCGATCCAGTACCAGCTGCCCTCCTGCTTCGGCGTCGACTCCACCGTGAGGGCCTTCTCGACGTCCGCCTTGTTCTTGACGGCGATCTTGCCGAAGCTGAAGACGATCGGCTGCCCCACACCGACACCCGTGCTCGCCACCGCGGACGGCGCCGGGATCAGGTTGGCGTTGGCCTGCTTCTTCGGGGCGATCGTGCTGATCTGGTTGTCCTGCTCGATCGGCTTCCCGTCGGCGCCCTGGGCGTGCGCGACGATCTTGTACGTCGCGCCGTAGCCGAGCGGTTCGCTGGACGTCCAGCTGAGGGAGTCCGTCGCCAGCTTGCCGGCCACCGGCTTCCCCTTCGCCGTGTTGGTGATCGTGACGTCGATGAGCTTCCCGTTGGCCGCCTTGACGACGACTGGGGTCGCGGGGTTCACGTTGGCGCCGCCCGCCGGCTCGAACGTCACCGCCACCGGGTTCGCGGATGGCGCCTCGGATCCGGACGTCGGCGCCCCGCCGGTGGGCGAACCACCGTCGTCACCGGACGAGCAGGCGGAAAGCAGCAGTGCTCCGGCGAGAATCCCGGCCACCGAAAGTAAAGTCTTCTTGGGGAGCATATTGTCTCTTTTTGGGAAATTGGGATCGGCGGGCATTACCATCAAAACTACGCGATAGCGATGACGTCCTTCCGACCGGATCGGTGCATCGTCGTGACGTGGATCACGTGACGACCAGACCAGGGGCGCCGTAAAGCCCCGCACCGGACACCGAAATCCCGTCGAGGAACTCGCGCGCCGCGTCGTACGCCTCGGTGGCCAGCGCGTCCGTGTGACCGAAGTCCAGTGGGTTCACCCGTGCGGGTGCCGGCCCGGGCAGGTACACCACCGGCACCTGGGACGCCGCGAGCGGCGCCTCCAGCACGGCCTGGTTCCGCATGCTGATCATCGCGGTGAACATCATCACCTCGGCGAACGTCCGCGGCGCGCTCGGCAGCTTCCCGGGGAACGCGCAGTCGAACACCACCAGCGACTGCGCGCCCATCGCCAGCGCCTGCCGCATCGGGACGTTCGCGACGAGCCCGCCGTCGTAGAGCAACCGGCCTTCGTGGGAGACCGGCGGGAAGATCCCCGGGATCGCGCAACTGGCCAGTAGCGGCGTCAGCAGGGGCCCGGACCGGATCAGCAGCGGCTCGGCCGTGTCGACCTGCGTGGTGACGACGCCCAGCGGCAGCGCCAGGTCCTCGAACCGGCGCCCGGCGCCGACGTGCTCGTCGATGATCTTCGTCAGGCCGCGGTTGGTGAACAGGTGCGTCTTGCTCTGCGTCAGCGTCCGGACGCGGCTGAACACCCCGCCGGGGAACGCCTCGTCCCGCGTCATGTGCGCCCAGATGCCACGCAGCCGCTCGATCGGGTCGTCGCGGGTCAGGGCCAGCACGGCCGCGTTGAGCGAGCCGACCGACGTGCCGACCGCCAGGTCCGGGGTGATCCCGGCCTCGGCGACCGCGCGCAGCATGCCGACCTGCATCGCGCCGAGGCTGCCGCCACCACCGAGGACGAAGCCGACCGGCCGGGGAAGATCCGCGAAACTCATACCGCCGAATGTAGTAAGCCCGACTTTCGCAGGTCGTGCCGGCCGTGAAGCCGGCGTTAACCTGCTGGACGTGGCCGAGCTGGAACTGCGCCATCTCCGGGCCGTCCGCGCCGTCGCCGACGGCGGCAGTGTGAGCCGCGCGGCCACCGTGCTGGGCGTCAGCCAGCCTGCCCTCACCGCCCAGCTCAAGCGCATCGAACGCATCCTCGGCGGCGACCTGTTCGTCCGCGAGCCCAGCGGCGTGCGCCCGACCGAGCTCGGCCGGTTCGTGCTCGCCCGCGCCGACGCCCTGCTGTCCGACATGCAGGCCCTCGTCGCGACCGCCCGGCGGCACGGCGAGAGCGTCGCGGAAACCCTGAAGATCGGGTATGTGCCGCTGCTCATCATCGGCCGGTTCATCGAAGAGCTGGGGAAGACGCTCGACGTCCAGACGTACGCCGAGCCGGCGTCGCTGACCCTGCTGAAGCTGCTTTCGACCGGCCGGGTGGACGTCGCGCTGCTCGAACGGTTCGACGGCACCGAGCCGCACCACTACGCCGGGCTGACCGTGCGGACGCTGGCCACCGAGCCGATCTTCGTCGGGATCGCGCAGGGCCACCCGGCCATTCGCGGTGGCGTGGTCGACCTCGCGGATCTGGCCGGCGTCGACTGGATCCTGCCGCCACCGCACGAGAACTGCGTGCGCGTGCGGTTCCTGCAGGCCTGCGCGGCCGCCGGGTTCACGCCGCGGGTGCGGCACTTCACGTCCGAGGCGGGTACCGCGGGCACGCTGATCGCGCAGGGGGCGGTGTGCCTCGCGCAGGCCGCGTCCGCTCCGCCGCCCGGGCTGCTCGCGCTGCCGCTCGCCGGGGACCCGCTGTGGACCACGCTGCTGTTCGCGACGCGGGAGGACGACGCCCGCACGCCGGCGACCGACGAGGTGTTCCGCTGCGCCGAGGTCGCCTACGTCGCGTCGCGGCAGCGGAACCCGCACTTCGCGCGGTGGTGCCGCCAGCATCCGGAGGAACCGGGCGAACGGTTGGTCTCCGCCCGATAGGCGGCATAACGCCGGTGTTATCCCCGCTGGGATTACTGCCCGGCGCGGCAACGGGAGACGCTCACGAAGTCCCCACCTGTTGCCGACAAGGAGCAACGAATGCACCTCAGACGATCAATGGCGATCGGCGTGCTGTGCGTCGCGCTGGCCGGCTTGTTCTCCCCGCCCGCGACGGCCGCCCCACGGGCCGCCACCACCCTGGCCATCAGCCAGCTCGTCCAGGAACAGAACCAGTGGTGCTGGGCCGCGAGCGGCCTGACCATCGCGCGGTTCCTGGGCTACGGCTCGAGCGTCAGCCAGAACACGTTCTGCGACTACTCCCGCGGCTACCCGGCCGGTTCGCAGTGTCCCAACCAGGCCGGTGAGCTGACGTACGTGCAGCGCGGCTACCAGGCGCTCGGGCTGCGGCCCGGCACCGTGACCAGCGCGCTGAGCTTCGCGTCCGTGCAGAGCGAGATCACCGCGCGGCGCCCGGTCGAGACGGGCATCTACTGGACGGCCGGCGGCGGCCACGCCCAGGTGATCTACGGCTACGACGCGAGCGGGCTCGTCTACTACGGCGACCCGTGGCCGAGCAGCCAGCGCTACAGCGCGATGGCGCACTCGAGCTACGTCCGCAACGGGCAGTTCCAGTGGGCCCAGTCCCTCTACCGGATCGGGGCGTGACATGAACCTCTACCGCGGACTCGTCACCCTCCTCGCCGGCTCCGCCCTGGTGCTCGGCTTCGGCGGCACGGCTTCGGCTTCGGAACCGTCCGGCACCGACGTCACGGCGGCCGAGCAGGTGCTCGCCTCGCCGGACACGACGGCGAAGCTGTCGTCGTTCTTCGGCCAGCTCGACCAGCGTTCCGGCGTCGCGCGGGCCGACGCCGAGCAGGCGCCGCGCGTCACCGGTGAGCCGTTGCGCGTCTACTCGCTCGACCCCGCGTTCGTCGCCGGGACGCCGGACGCGCAGCCGGCGGCGTTCGCGTACTTCGCCGTCCGGACGCAGGCGTCGACGGGCCGGCAGGCGACGGTCTGGCTCACCCCCGAGGCGTCGGGCTGGGCGGCGACCAACTTCACCACCGGCACCGAGGAGGTGACCTACCCGGCGCAGGCGGGCGCGGACGTCGTGTTCACCGAGCCGCAGGTCAACGCCTGGTACCGGATCCGCGACGGCCGCGTGCTGCCGCTCAACGACCCGGCCCGCACGCGGGTCGGCGACGGCGTCGCGGTGCCGGCGTACCAGCAGCTGGTGCACCGGTTGTACGGCGACAAGCTGCCCGGTTCGGCGTACCGGGCGCAGGGCAAGCTCGGCGGCTACGACCTCGCCGCCACCCCCGTTCCGGCGCCGTCCGTGCCGGGCACCGGTTCCTGGCCGTTCGTCGCCGGTGGGGCGCTGCTGGCGCTCGGCTTGATCGGCTGGGCCACCGGCAAGGCGACGCGCGCCCGTCGCTGACGCCGGGAGGGTGCGGCCTGGCGTCTCGGGCCGCACCCTCGTGGCACCCGGCTCTCACGCCGTGAGGGGCACCTTCAGGGCGTTAAAGGCCGTGAGGGTGCCCTTCAGGGCTTTCCGCTTCAGGGAACGCGCTCGGACTCCGGTTCGGCGGCCGCGAGCGTCTTGCGCTTCTTCAAGCGCAGCAAGAAGAACACCGCGACCGCCGCCAGCACACCGATCACGATCAAGCCGCCCGTGTTCAACGCGCCTTCGATGCGCTTCGCCGCTTCGCCCAGGGCGGCGCCGATGCTGATGTGGACCAGCGACCAGCAGAACGCGCCCGCCGCGGCCGCCGGCAGGAACCGGCGGAACGGCAGGCCCGACGTCCCCGCCGCAGCCGGTGTCAGCGTGCGGATCACCGGCAGGAACCTCGCGAAGAACACCGCCCACGCGCCTCGGCGTTCCAGGACCGACGTCGCCTTGTCCCAGGCTTCGAGGCCGCACTTGCGGATCAGTTTGGTCTCGCGCAGCCGGGGTCCGAAGCGGCGGCCGATGGCGTAGCCGAGGGCGTCGCCCGCCGTCGCGCACAGCGTGACGACCGTCCACAGTGCCAGGAAGCGGGCGACGGTGTTCGCCGTCGTCGCGGCGATGAGCAAGCCGGATTCGCCCGGGGCCAGGAAACCCAGGCCGATCGTGCACTCGGCGAAGACCAGCCCGCCGGTCGCCGCGACGAGCCCCGGTTCCGGGAGTCCTTGCAACCAGCTGAGGAGATCCGAAACCAGGGCCATGCGCGCCACTTTACCGATCCTTTAAGGTCGGTGGTGTGGCGTCGGTCACCGCGCCAGCAGCGACGCGGCTTCCTGGGCGGCGGGGCCTTCGACCGCGAGGTGCTGCAGGTTCTCCGGCAGGACCTCGCCGCGGTGGGCCTTCGTCTGGGCGTAGAGCCGTCCCGCGCGGTACGACGAGCGCACGAGCGGCCCCGCCATGACCCCGGCGAAGCCCATGGCCTCGGCGGCGTTCGAGTGCTCGACGAACTCCTCCGGCTTGACCCACCGGTCGACCGGGTGGTGGCGCGGGGAGGGCCGCAGGTACTGCGTGATGGTGAGGATCTCGCAGCCCGCGTCGACCAGGTCCTGCATCGCCGGGGCGACCTCGTCGGGCGTCTCGCCCATGCCGAGGATCAGGTTCGACTTCGTCACCAGACCCGCTTCGCGTGCGGCCGTGATGACGTCGAGGGAGCGCGCGTAACGGAAGCCGGGACGGATGCGCTTGAAGATCCGCGGGACCGTCTCCACGTTGTGCGCCAACACCTCCGGCCGCGACCCGAACACCTCGGCCAGCTGCTCCGGGTCCGCGTTGAAGTCCGGGATCAGCAACTCGACACCGGTACCCGGATTGAGCGAATGGATCTGACGGACGGTCTCGGCGTACAGCCACGCCCCACCATCGGCGAGGTCGTCACGAGCCACGCCGGTGATCGTCGAGTACCGCAGCCCCATGGCCTGGACGGACTCCGCGACCTTCCGCGGCTCGGTGCGGTCCAGCTCCGCGGGCTTACCCGTGTCGATCTGGCAGAAATCACACCGGCGCGTGCACTGGTCACCACCGATGAGGAACGTGGCCTCGCGGTCTTCCCAGCACTCGTAGATGTTGGGACAGCCCGCTTCTTCGCAGACGGTGTGCAGACCTTCGCGGCGCACGAGGCCCTTGAGTTCGGTGAACTCCGGCCCCATCCGCACTCGCGTCTTGATCCACGGCGGCTTCTTCTCGATCGGCGTTTCGCTGTTGCGGACTTCGAGACGCAGCAGCTTCCGGCCTTCAGGCGCAGCACTCACGGGATCAAGCCTACGCCCGCCGCACAGGCCGTTCCGCCTACGCGGGGTCGGGCGTGACGCCGGTCAACTTCGCGGTGAGGTCCCACAACGCGGCCCCCAGCGCCTCGCTGCGCGCGGGCGTCAGCGGGTTCACCTTCACGGGGTGACCCCGCAGGCCGCCGACGCCGCGCGGGCCGATGTATTCGCCGCCTTCGATGCCGTCCGCGGTGGCCGCGTACAGCTGGGGGAGCGCGCCCATCCGGGGGCCCTGGGCCAGCAGGATCTCGCCGAGCCGGTTGCCGCCGCCGATCACGGCGCGCAGCACCGGGTTCCGGTAGGAGCGGGCCATGCCCTGGCCGAGGCCGGTCCACGTGTAACCCGGGTGGGCGGCGACGCTGAGGACGTCGTCGCCGGCGGCACGCAGCCGGCGGTTCAGGTCGAGCGCGAACACCTGATTGGCCAGCTTCGACTGGCCGTAGGCGGCGCCCGGGTTGTAGCGGCGGTGCTCGAAGTTCGGGTCGGCGACGTCGATGCGCGCGCCGGTCGCGGCGACACTCGAAAGTGTGACGACGCGGGCGCCGCTGCCGCCGCGCAACGCGGGCAGCAGCAGCCAGGTCAGCGCCGCGTGCCCGAGGTGGTTGGTGCCGAACTGGGTCTCGAAGCCGTCGGCGGTCTTGCCGCGTGGCGTCATCATCAGCCCGGCGTTGTTGATCAGCAGGTCCAGCCGGTCGTCGGTGCGTTCCCGCACCGACGCGGCGGCTTCGCGCACCGAAGCGAGGTCGGCCAGGTCCAGCTTGACGAGCTCGGGTGCGGCGCCCGAGGCGGCCGCGCGCACCTGCTCCAGGGCCTTCGCGCCGCGTTCGGCGGAGCGGCACGCGAGGAGCACGCGGGCCCCCTTGCCCGCGAGCACCTCGGCCGTGCGGAGGCCGAGGCCCGAGTTCGCGCCGGTGACCACCGCGGTGCGGCCGGTCTGGTCGGCGATGTCGGCTTCGGCCCAACGCTCAGTCATGCGCTTACTTAACCGTGGTTACGCGCTTGGCGCGAGCAGGCGCCGCAAGCCGCTCATCATCGGGCGGCGCGGGCAGTGGGACTGCTCACGGCTCGTGCGCAGCAGCGCCTCGAGCGTGTGGCCCACCTTGGTGATCTCGTCGGCCGGCTCACGCGGGTCGGCCAGCCCCGAGGTGACGGCGAGCATCCGCAGCTCGCCGTCGTGCATGCGGCGCAGCGACGCGTGGCGCTCGAGCCCGCCGTCGAGCACCGCGCGCAGCGTCTCGTGCTCGTCGACGGTGGCGCGCCAGGCGCGGGTGACGGCGTCGACGTGGTCGCCGAAGCCGTCGGCGTCGTCCGGGTCGGTGACCTCGGTGCGCAGCCGGCCGGCCAGCACCTGCGTCCACTTGTACTGCAGGGCGGCGAGGACGTTCTCCTCGCAGCCGAAGTGGTCCTCGGCTCCGGGGACCTCGTCGAGCGGCAGCGGCGCGCCCGGGTTCCGGCCCGCTTGGCGGACGGTGGCTTCGAGGATTTCCTGACGTCGGTAGAAGTCGGTCCAGCTCATGGTGTGGCTCCCCTTCCGTGGCGGGGGTCATACCGCGGGTCTGCGGCATACTCCCGGTACGGACCTGACCCGGTGAACATACCATGGGTATGGAGAGGTCCTCCGGGCGTAAAGTTGTGAAGGTGGCGACAATGAGGTCCAGGCGACTCGACTACTCCGAGTCGACGCGGTCGGCGCTGGTCGACAGCGCGGTGGAACTGATCACCAAGCGCGGGTACGCGGGGACCTCGCTCGACGAGATCGCCAAGCGCGCCCGCGTGACGAAGGGCGCGCTCTACCACCACTTCAGCGGCAAGCAGGCCCTCTTCGAAGCCGCGTTCGACTCGGTCGAAAGCCTCGTCTACGACCGCCTGGACAAGATCATGAACGGCGAGGGCACCCCCTGGGAGCGGGCCCTCGGCGGCCTCAACGCGTTCATCCGCGCCTGCCTCGACCCCGCCTACCAGCGGATCGCCATCCACGAGGCGCCGGTCGTGATGGGCTGGGAGCGCTGGCGCGAGGCCGAGGAACGGTGCAGCTTCGGGCTGGTGCGCACGGGCCTGCAGTCGCTGATCGACGCGGGCGAGGTCGAGCCGGTGCCCGTCGAGGTCACCGCGCGGCTGCTGTTCGGCGCGCTGTCGAGCGCGGCCACCGAGATCGCCAGCTCGCCGGACCCGAAGAAGGTCGGCGCCGAGATCGAGGACGTGATCGTCCGCATGCTGGTCCGCCTGCGGCGCACCGACGGCGAAGAGGCCGCTCCGTCTATAGGCTGATCTTCGTGGACTTGAGGATCTTCACCGAGCCCCAGCAAGGGGCCAGCTACGACGACCTGCTGCGCGTCGCCAAGGCGACCGAAGCCGCCGGCTACGACGCTTTCTTCCGCAGCGACCACTACCTGAGGATGGGGGACGCCGACGGCCTGCCCGGCCCGACCGACGCGTGGATCACGCTCGCCGGCCTGGCCCGGGAGACCAGCCGGATCCGGCTCGGCACGCTCGTCACCGCGGCGACCTTCCGCCACCCCGGGCCGCTGGCCATCTCGGTGGCGCAGGTCGACCAGATGTCCGGTGGGCGGGTGGAGTTCGGCTTCGGTGCCGGCTGGTACGACGCCGAGCACGAGGCGTACGGCCTGACGCTGCCGCCGCTGAAGGAGCGCTTCGACCGCTACGCCGAGCAGCTCGAGATCATCACCGGGCTGTGGAAGACGCCGGCGGGGGAGACGTACTCCTTCACGGGCGGCCACTACACGCTGACCGACTCGCCGGCGCTGCCGAAGCCGGCCCAGTCGCCGGCCCCGCCGGTGATCATCGGCGGCTCGGGCAAGAAGCGCACCCCGGCGCTGGCCGCGCGCTTCGCCGACGAGTTCAACCTGCCGTTCGCCGACCAGGAGTCCGCGGCCGCGCAGTTCGCCCGCGTCGAGGCGGCGGCGCAGGAGATCGGCCGCGACCCGAAGGAGATCCTGCGCTCGGTGGCGCTGGTCATCGGCGTCGGCCGCGACGACGCCGAGGTCGAGCGCCGGGCGTCGGCCATCGGGCGCGACGTCGCCGGGCTGCGGGAGAGCGGCCTGGCCGGCTCGCCCGCCGAGGTCGTCGACCGGATCGGGCAGTGGCGCGAGAAGACCGGGATCACCCGCGTCTACCTGCAGCTGCTGGACCTGTCCGACCTGGACCAGATCGACCTCATCGCCGCCGAGGTCGCCCCGCAGCTGGACTGAGCCCGAAGTCCGTGAATGCCACATTGAGGGACGCTATGTCCCTCGATGTGGCATTCACGGACTTGGTCAGTTCTGCAGGGCGAAGGTGACGCCCGCGGCCTGCGGCGCTTCGGGGCGGGGGAGCCAGCGGTCGTCGCTCACCGGCAGCTCGCCTTCGAGGGCCGCGAGGACGGCGTCGCGCGCGAGCGGCAGGACCGCCTCGACGCTGACGTCCTTTTGTAGTTCGTAGGACAGGGAAGTCACGCCCGCGTCGCGGATGCCGCACGGCACGATGCTGTCGAACGCGGCCAGGTCGGCGTCGCAGTTCAGCTCGAAGCCGTGCATCGTCACGCCGCGCTGGACGCGGATGCCGATCGCGGCGATCTTGCGCTCGATGCCGCGCTCGTCGGCCGGGATCCAGACGCCGCTGCGGCCTTCGACGCGGCCGGTGTGTACGCCCAGCTGGTCGCACACGTGGATCAGCGCCTCCTCGAGCCGCCGCACGTAGTGCACGACGTCGATCGGGTCGGCGAGCTTCACGATCGGGTAGCCGACCAGCTGGCCGGGGCCGTGCCAGGTGATCTTGCCGCCGCGGTCGACGTCGATCACCGGGGTGCCGTCGGTGGGCCGGTCGGCGGGCTCGGTGCGCTTCCCGGCGGTGTACACCGACGGGTGCTGCAGCAGGAGCATCGTGTCGCCGGCGGTGCCGTCGGCCCGCGCGGTGAGCGCGCTCCGCTGGAGCTCCCAGGCCTCGGCGTAGTCGATCGTGCCGAGCTCGCGGACGTCGACGGGTTCGGTGCTGGCGCGGCAGGAAATCCGGGAAGAACTCACCCGTCGAGGCTACGCCCGTCACCCGGCGGAAGCAGGCGCAAGGCGCACGCTGAGAGCAGCCCGACACCGGTCACGGCGAGCACCGCGCCGATCGTGTCGGTGACCCAGTGCACACCCAGCACGACCCGGCAGGCGGCGATCAGCACGGTGGCCACGACGACGGCCACCGCGACCGGCTTCACCAGCCGCGGCCACAGCCACGCGCACAGCAGGAGCAGGACGAACCCGGTGCTCGCCACCGACGTCACGTGCCCGCTCGGGTAGCTCAGGTCCGGGTAGTCGCGCGGCCGTTCGCGCAGGAAGATCGGCTTGAACACCAGGCTGGTCAGCCGGCAGAGCACCAGCACGACCGCCAGCCGGACGCACAGGCCGACGTGTTCGCGCCGCCGCAGCGCCAGCGCCACCAGGGCCGTGCCGAGGACGAACGGGAGCACCGGGCCGAGGACGTCGCTGCCGGCCTGGGCGACCCGGCCGAGCGGCTGGGCGTAGACGTCGTGGAGGGCGTCGGCCACGGCGACGTCGAGGGCGAGCGGCTGCCGCGCGACGCTCAGCCCGAGCAGGACGAACGCGGCCGACAGCACCACGCCGACGACGAGCCAGCGCCGGACCTGAACGGTCATGCGGCGGCGAGCGCGCTGTCCAGCGTCGGGTGCCGGAACGCGTAACCGGAGCGTTCCAACGCGGCCGGGAGCGCGCGTTGCCCGAACAGGGCCATCTCCTCGCCGGCCTGGCCGAGGACGGCTTTGAGCGCGAACCCGGGCACGAACCACGGCGCGGGCCGGTGCAGCGTGCGGCCGACCGCGCGGGTGAACTCGGCGTTGGTCACCGGCGCGGGCCCGGTCAGGTTCACCGGGCCGGACAGCGAATCGTGCGTGAGGGCGTGGACGATCGCGCCGACCTCGTCGTCGAGGGCGATCCACGGCATGTACTGGCGGCCGTCGCCGAGACGCGCGCCCAGGCCGAACCGGAAGAGCGGCCGCAGCGTGCCGTAGAGCCCGCCCCTGGCCGACAGCACCAGCCCGGTCCGGATGTGGACGACCCGCGCGTCACGCGCCGCCGCCGTCGCGGCTTCCCACTCCGCGCACAGCTCGGCCAGGAACCCTTGCCCCCGCGGCGAGTTCTCGTCCACAGTGGATGGTCCGGGGTTGCCGTAGTACCCCACGGCGGAGGCGTTGACCAGCACGCCGACGCCGTGTTCGGCGACGGCTTCGGCGAGCACCTCGGTCGGTTCGACGCGGCTGTCGGTCAGCTGCTGCTTGCGCATCGCGCTCCAGCGGCCGGGAAACAGCGGCTTGCCACCCAGGTTCACGACGGCGTCGACACCCTCGAAGGCACCGTCGGTGATGGTGCCGGCGGGCGGGTCCCAGCGGTGTTCGCCCGCCGCCCGGGTTTCGCGCCGCACCAGCGTGCGGACGTCGTGGCCGTCGCGCCGCAGGCGGTCGCCCAGCGCCGACCCGATCAAGCCGCTCGCTCCGGCGATGAGTACTCGCATGGGTCGATCGTGGCCCATCGGGGTCCGCCCCGCACTCCGGGTCCCGCGGAAATGGCGAAGGCCGCCACGGGAGTTCCGTGGCGGCCTTCGTCCTGCTTGAGTCAGAGACCGAGCTCGTCCTCGAAGTTGCCCTCTTCCAGACGCTGCTTGATCGTCATCAGGAAGCGGCCCGCGTCGGCTCCGTCCACCAGGCGGTGGTCGTAGGTCAGCGGGAGGTACGCCATCGAGCGGATGGCGATGGTGTCGTTGCCGTCGGCGTCCGTGGCGACGATCGGGCGCTTGACGACCGCGCCGGTGCCGAGGATGCCCGACTGCGGCTGCACGATGATCGGCGTGTCGAACAGGGCGCCGACGCTGCCGATGTTGGTGATGGAGAACGTGCCACCGGACAGCTCGTCGGGCTTGATCTGGTTGGCCCGCGCCCGGCCCGCCAGGTCGGCGATGCGGTGCGCGATACCGGCCAGGCTCAGCTCACCGGCGTCGTGGATCACGACCGAGAGCAGGCCGCGCTCGGTGTCCACCGCGATGCCCAGGTGCACGGCGCCGTGGTAGGTGATCTCCTTCGTGTCCTCGTTGTAGGACGCGTTGACGTTCGCGTGCTGCTTGAGCGCCTCGACGGTCGCCTTCGCGAAGAACGGCAGGAACGTCAGGTTGACGCCCTCACGCTCCTTGAAGGCACCCTTCGCCCGCTGACGCAGCTTGGCGATCTTGGTCACGTCCACTTCCTGGACCTGCGTGAGCTGCGCGGCGATCTGCAGCGACTCGCGGGTCTTGGTGGCCGTGATCTGCCGGATCCGGCTGGCCTTCTGCACGGTGCCGCGCAGCGCCTGGACCTCCGGGGAGACCGCGGTGGACGTCGCACGCGGAGCGGCCGGGGCCGGCGCCGCGGGAGCCGACGCGGCCGGAGCGGCGGCGGCCGGGGCCGGAGCGGCCGCGGCCTTCTGCTTCTCCTCGGCCGCGGCCAGGACGTCCTGCTTGCGGATCCGGCCGCCGACACCGCTGCCGGTCAGGCTCGACAGGTCGATGCCGTGCTCCGACGCCAGCTTGCGCACCAGCGGCGTGACGTACGGGCCGTCCGCCGAGCTTTCCTTCGCCGCGGCGGGAGCGGGCTCGGCCTTCGGCTCGGGCTTCGGTTCCGGCTTGCTCTCCTGGACCGGCTCGGGCTTGGGCTCCGGCTTCGGCTCGGGCTTCGGTTCCGGCTTGGACTCCTGGACCGGCTCCGGCTTGGACTCCGCCTTCGGCGCGGCACCCGCGGCGCCGATCACGGCCAGGACGCCGCCGACCTCGACGGTCTCGTCCTCGCCAGCGCGGATCTCCAGCACCGTGCCGGCGACCGGCGACGGCACCTCGGTGTCCACCTTGTCGGTGGAGATCTCGAGCAGCGGCTCGTCGACGTCGACCGAGTCGCCGACCTGCTTCAGCCAGCGCGTGACGGTGCCCTCGGTGACGCTCTCGCCCAGCTCGGGCAGCTTCACCTCGGTGCCTTCGCCGTCGGCGGCCGGCGCGGTGTCCGGCTTGCTCGGGGCGCTGTCCTGTGCGCTTTCCCGGGCCTGCGGCTCAGGGGCGGACTCGGGCTCGGGTTCCGGCTCGGACTTCTGCTCTTCCTGCGCGGGGGCGGAAGACTCGGGCGCGCCGCCGGAACCGTCGTCGATGACGGCGAGCTCGCCGCCGACCTCGACGGTCTCGTCCTCCTGGGCACTGATCTTCACGACCGTGCCCGCCACCGGGGAGGGCACCTCGGTGTCGACCTTGTCGGTCGAGATCTCGAGCAACGGCTCGTCGACCTCGACGGTGTCACCTTCCTGCTTGAGCCACCGGGTGACGGTGCCTTCGGTGACGCTCTCCCCGAGCTCCGGCAATGTGACGGAGTAGGCCATCGTTCGCTGACTCCTCTTTCAAGATTCTGCGTGGTCTGGATTCTGCTGGTGAGACGTCAGCTGTGCACGTGCAGCGGCTTGCCGGCCAAGGCAAGGAACGCTTCACCGAGGGCCTCGGTCTGGGTGGGGTGGGCGTGGATGAGCGGGGCGACGTCCTCGGGGAAAGCCTCCCAGCTGTAGATCAGCTGCGCTTCGCCGATGAGCTCGCCGACGCGGTCACCCACCATGTGTACACCCACGACCGGGCCGTCCGGCGCCTTGACCAGCTTGACCCCGCCGGAGGTCTTGAGGATCTGGCTCTTGCCGTTGCCGCCGAGGTCGTAGGTGAACGTGGTGACGTCCGAACCGTACTTCTCCTTGGCCTGCGACTCGGTCAGCCCGACCGAAGCGACCTCCGGGTGCGAGTAGGTGACCCGCGGGATGCCGCTCTCGTCGATCTCGCGCGGGGCGAGCCCGGCGATCTCCTCGGCGACGAAGATGCCCTGCTGGAAGCCGCGGTGCGCGAGCTGCAGACCCGGGACGATGTCGCCGACGGCGTAGACGTTCGGCAGGTTGGTGCGCAGCCGGTCGTCGGTGAGGACGAAGCCGCGCTCGATCTTGACGCCGGCCTCCTCGTAACCGTGGCCGGCCGAGTTCGGGCCGCGGCCGACGGCGACCAGGAGCAGGTCGGCCTCGAGGGTCTCGCCGGACTCCAGCGAGACGCTCACGCCGTTGTCGTCCTGCTTCGCGCCGGTGAACCGCACGCCGGTCTTGAAGGCGATCTTGCGGCGGCGGAAGGCCCGCTCGAGCTGCTTGGAGGCGAACTCGTCCTCGTTCGGGACCAGCCGGGGCAGCGCCTCGACGATGGTGACGTCGACGCCGAAGGAGGCCCAGACGCTGGCGAACTCGACACCGATCACGCCGCCGCCCAGGACGACGACCTTCTTGGGGACGTAGTCCAGGGCGAGGGCCTGCTCGCTGGCGATGACGCGGCCGCCCAGCTCGAGCCCGGGCAGCGTGCGCGAGTAGGAACCGGTGGCGAGGATGACGTTCTTGCCGGTGTAGCGGGTGCCGTCCACCTCGACGGTCGTGCCGCCGACGAACGTGCCGCTGCCCTCGACGAGGTTAACCTTGTGCGCCTTGGCCAGGCCCTGCAGGCCCTTGTACAGGCGGGAGACGATCCCGTCCTTGTACTTGTTGACCCCGGCGATGTCGATGCCCTCGAAGACGGCCTTGACGCCGACGGACCCGGCTTCGCGGGTTTCGTCGGCGACCTCGGCGGCGTGCAGCAGTGCCTTGGTCGGGATGCAGCCCCGGTGGAGGCAGGTCCCGCCGAGCTTGTCCTTCTCGATCAACGTGACGGAAAGGCCCAGCTCGGCCGCGCGGAACGCCGCGGCGTAGCCGCCCGATCCGCCTCCCAGGATCACGAGGTCGGCGGAGGTGTCGGTCACTTCAATAGCTCCTCGGCAAGCAGTGGGGTGGTGCTCTGTTGTCGCCCCTGCCCGGTATAACCGCGCGCGCGACACCGCCATCTTGTCACTACGCCGGACGGGGCTGCGACCTAGCCGGGTGTGCGACGCCGACCACACGCGCGGTCCGGGATAATGAACAGGCAAAGTACCCGGAGGAGAGGTGGTCGCGGTGGGGCTCTTCGACTCGCTGCGCAGGCGCGGCAAGGGTGGTCAGAAGGCCGGCACGCTGCGGAAAGCCAACACCGAGGACACCCGGCACCTCGAAGAGTGGGCGGCCTCGCGGCGCGGGGTGGAGGCGTTCGTCGAGCCGAAGACGAACGTCACCGAGACCACAGTGGTGTTGGTCGCTCACGACGGCGAGTGGACCCGGCGCCGGATCAGCAGCCTCGACGCCGCGCAGAACTTCGGCCAGCGCCGCTCGATCCCGGTCTACGAGGTCGCGCGGATCGGCTACCCGAAGCGGATGCGCGAGTACACCGAACGCAAGAAGCGCGGCCAGGCCTAGCGCACCCGTCGTGAGTGGTAATGCGGGTTAGAACCCTCATTGCCACTCACGACGAGCCGCGGCAGACCTACAGCTCGATGCGGCCGACGATCTCGCCGTTGAAGGTCTGGCCGGTGCGGCGGAAGCCCAGCCGCAGGTAGAAGTCCTCCGGGCCGCCTTCGGCCGGGAGCCACAGCACCGTCGCGGCTTTCTCACCGCGCCGCCGGGCTTCGTCGAGGACGGCTTCCACGGCGAACCGGCCGTAGCCGCGCCCCTGGACCCCGGCCCCGACGTTGAGCCGCCAGATGCCGCAGCGGAAGAAGTCCAGCTCCGCGTCCGGGTCGAACGCGCCCATCACGAAGGCGGCCGGCTCGCCGTCGGCGCGGATCAGCCGCGGCCAGGCGACCTCCGGCCGGGTGTAGGCCTCGGCCAGCGAGACGGCGACCGGCGCGACGAAGTCCTTCTGGTGCTCTTCGACCGCCAGCTGGCACGTGGCCGCGACGTTGTCGGGAGTGATCTTCTCCACGGTGAGGGTGGTCACCGCGCCGACGCTAACAGGGTGGCGTGCCGTTCGAGCACCGAGCGGAACGACGGGTGCACGGTCGTCCCGAGCACCGGGTCGACCTCCACCACGTGCGACGCCGACAGCAGCAGGACGGCCGGGTCGGCCAGCAGCACCACGCCGTTCTCGGCGCGCAGGTCCGCCGTGCCGAGCAGGCGCGGGAAGACGACGTCGGCGGGCAGCCCGTCGCAGGTGCGCAGGAACGCGCGGTGGTCTTCGGGCAGCTCCACGCCGAGGCGCTGTTCCGCCGAGCGGATCGCCGCGGCCGACGCCGGCGGCGGCGCGGAGGCAGCAGCGACGGTACTGCCGCGCAGGCGCAGGATCGCCGCGATCAGCTCCGGCCAAGTGCCCAGGTCGGGCGGGTACCGCTCGTTCAGCGCTGCGACCAGCGCGCCCGCGCACGCCTCGGCCCAGTCGCCCAGGCCGAGCGGGTCCGCGCCGGCCACCAGGGCCGGGGCCAGCGCGCGCGTCGCGGCCAGCGTCGCGACGTCGGGACGCGGCCCGGTCAGCTCGGCCCAGCGGGCGAGGTCACCGTCGGCGAGCGCGGTCCGGGCCTTGTCCGGCCGGGACGGCGCGACGTGCTTGATCACTTCGGCGATCGCCCCGGGCGGGAGGACGCCGTCGAGGTCGGAGACCGGGCGGCGCAGGGTGGCCGTGTGCGCGCGCTCTTCGGCGTCGGGATCGAGCGGCGGCAGGCCTTCGGCCCACGACGGACGACCGCCGCGGGCCTCGAAGAGCATTTCCCAGGCGCGGGCCCGGATCGGGTCGCTCGCGAGCGCGCTCACCGGCCGTTCGGTACTGGCCTGCCACTGGGTGACCAGCCGGTCGGCCTCGCCGAGGGCGCCGGCGGTGGCCAGCAGCAGCGCGGCGTACCCGACCTGGTTGTCCACAGTGGACGAAGCGGCGGTCAGGACGTCCCTGACCGCCGCTTCGAGGTACTCGCCCGGATCCACTCAGCCGTTGGCGGCGATGTCCGCCAGCACCGCGGCGATCGAGCGGACCGGCACCCCGGTGCCGCCCTTGCCGGTGTAGCCCCACGGGCCGGCGGTGTTGAACGACGGGCCGGCGATGTCGATGTGCACCCAGTCGAGGCCGTCGGCGACGAACTCGCGCAGGAAGATCCCGGCCGCGAGCATGCCGCCCCAGCGGTGCCCGGTGACGTTGGCCAGGTCGGCCAGCCGCGAGTCGAGGTCGGCGCGCAGCTCCTCGGGCAGCGGCATCGCCCAGCCGTTCTCGCCGGTGGCCTGCATGATCGCGGCGACGCGGTCGCGGAAGTCCTCCGAGCCCATCACGCCGGCGGTGCGGTTGCCGAGCGCGACGACCTGGGCGCCGGTCAGCGTCGAGGTCTCGATCAGGTAGTCCGGGTTCTCCTCGGCGGCGCGCACCATGGCGTCGACCAGCACGAGCCGGCCCTCGGCGTCGGTGTTGAGCACCTCGACGGTCTTGCCGCCGTACATGGTGAGGACGTCACCCGGGCGATACGACGTCCCGGACGGCAGGTTCTCCGCCAGCGGGATGTGCGCGACGACCTCGAGCGGGTACTTGAGCTTCGCGGCCAGGACGACCGACGCGAGCACGCCGGCGGCGCCGGACATGTCGGAGGTCATGTGGTCCATGTTGGCGGCGGGCTTGAGCGAGATGCCGCCCGAGTCGAACGTGATGCCCTTGCCGACCAGCGCGACCTTCTTGACGGCCTTGGCCGGCTTGTAGGCGAGGCGGACGAGCCGCGGCTGGCGCGAGGAGCCGCCGCCGACGCCGAGGATGCCGCCGAAACCCTTGCGCTTGAGGGCCTTCTCGTCGAGCACCTCGAACTCGAGGCCGTTGTCCTCGGCGAGCTTCTTGGCGCGCTCGGCGAAGGACGCCGGGTACAGGTCGTTCGGCGGGGTGTTGATCAGGTCGCGGGCGGTCAGCACGGCCTCGGCGATGCTGGCGGACGCCTTCAGCGTCGCCTTGTGGTCGCGGGCCGTCCCCTCCGCGGGGCTCGCGAAGTCGAGCTTCGCGACCGGCGCGTCGCCCTTCTCGGAGCGGTAGGCGGTGAAGACGTACGAGCCGAGGATCGTGCCCTCGACGGCGGCCTGCAGGTCGAGCGCCGACAGCGTGACGAACGCGCGGTCGGTGCCGGCCAGCGCGCGGCCGGCGGCACCGGCGGCGCGGCGGACCTGCTCGGGGGTGACGCCGGCGCCCGCCTTGCCGAGGCCGACGGCCAGGACGACACCGGCGGACAGCTTGCCCAGCGTCGGCACCTTGACGACCTCTTCGGCCTTGCCGCTCGCGCCGAGCGTGGCGAGCAGGCCGGCGAGCCGGCCGTCGAAGGCGGCGTCCACGGCCTCAGCACCCGCGGCGAGCACGGGCCCGTCCTCGCCGGCCACGGTGCCGATGACGACCACGTCGGCGCGCGTCTTGGCCAGTGCCTCCCCGGTGTTGTCGGACAGGGCGAGCTTGGGCACGGTCACTTCTGGCTCCTCGCGCGTTCACGTGGCACCGGGCACCGGCCCGGTCGGGATCGTGAGCCATGCTAATGACAAGCGGTGCACGGGTGAACAGAGGGAGAGGGAGGGCGGCGTGCGGCTGGGCGGTGGGCTGCTGGTCGCGCTGGCGGCCGGGGCGGCGGGCGCGGGCTGGTGGCTGCTGGCCGGGCTGGTGCTCGCGGCGGTGGCCGCGGCCGGGACGGCGCGGGTGCCGGAACCGGGTGATGCCCTGGTGGACCGGGTCGTCGTGGCCGTCGCGCGGCTGGCCGAGATCGCGGTCTACGCGATCGCGTTCGGCGCGTACGTCTTCCCCGCGCACCGGGAACTCGCCGCGGCGGTGTTCGTCGTGGTGGTCGCCGGAGCGGGGTTCGCCGGGCTCAAGATCCCTACGTTCGTCGCACGGGCCGCGGGCGGGGTGCTCCTGGTGGCCGGTCTGGTCCTGGTGGCGCTCTGCGTGGCCGTGCCGCCGGTGTCGACCGTCGGTGGCGGCATGCAGCCGCCGAACTTCGCCGGGGTGCTCGTCGCGGCCGTGCTCACGCTGCCGTTCCTGCGGCCGGCGGGCCGGGACAACGCCGGGCTCCGGGTCCTGCTGCTCGGCGCGGTCGCGGTGCTGGCCGCCTTCGCCGCGCTGTACCAGCTCGGCGCGGTCCGGCTCGGGCTGTCGCTGACGTCGTTGCGCGATCTGCTGTCCGCCGCCGACGCGGACTCGCTGCAGCCGCTGCTCACCGCGTTCGCCGTGGTCGCGACCGTGGTGCCGGCGCTCGCCGCGGGCGCGGAGGTCCGGACCCGGGCCGGCGTGCCCGGCCTCGCGGGCCTGGCCGTCGCCGCGGTGGCCGCGTACTTCCTGCCCGTGCTCCCGGTGCTCGTCGCCGCCGGGCTGGCGACCGTGATCGCACTGCTACTCGGTGTGCGCGCCCGCCGGTACAGTGGGTCGCGTGAGTGATCGACGCTGGCGGCCCGGGCAGACCGTGCTCGAACGGTTCCACCGGCCGGACGGCTCGATCGGCCAGGTCCATCCGCTGCGCGTCCTCGAAGACGACGGCCGCGTCCTGCTCGGCTGGATCCCGGCCGGCACGCCGATCGTCGGCAGCCGGCTCGTCGACGGCCGGCACATGGCGGACGCGCCCCTGGAGCAGCGGTTCCGCATCCCGCGCGTCGCCGTCCCGGACTTCTGGCACCGCACGTCCACGCTGCGCCGGATCGCCGACGACGAATGGTCGTCGGTGTGGTGGTTCTTCGACGCCGCGGGCCGGTTCACGAACTGGTACGTCAACCTCGAGGTGCCGCTCGGCCGCGGCCCGGGCGCGGTGGACCGGGTCGACGGCGTGCTGGACGTCGTCGTCGACCGGGACGGCACCTGGCGCTGGGACGACGAGGACGAGGCCGAGGTGGCGATCGACGCCGGCCGGCTGACCCAGGAGCAGCTCGACCGGCTGCGTGCCGAAGGCGAGCGGATCGGCGCGCTGGCCGCGCGCGGCGCCTACCCGTTCGACGGGACGGACACCGACTTCCGCCCGGACCCGGACTGGCCGGCGCCGGAGCTGCCCGCGGGGCTGCTGGCGGAGCTCAGCCCGCCGTCAGGATCAGGACCAGCGCCAGCACGGCGTTGACGACCGCGAGGATCACGACGGACTTCGTCGGGATCACCTGCGGGAACACCGTCTTGTCGTGGATGCTGCGCCACCAGACGACGCCGAAGACCCCGGCGACCAGGCCGAGGAAGCCGCCGAAGCCGCTGCTGAGCACGGCCCAGCCGACCATGCCGAGCAGGCCGACGCCGAAGGTCAGCAGCACCGCGGTGACGAACGTCTTGACGCCGGCGCCGGTGCCCGGGGCAGACCGGGGGACCGGCTCAGTGGAGTGAAAGGTCACGGCGTCATCCTAGTGTGGTCGCGGCGCGGACGCGGGACGCCCAGCCGGTCGGGAACGCCGTCGGAAAACACGTGGACATCCGACTAACGCGCTTCCGACCAACAGGTATTCTCTGGCCATGACCATCACGACGCAGTTCACCTCTGTCCCGCACTCGAGCCCTGCGAGCCAGGAACGCGTCGCGGAGGTACTCACCGCCCCCGGTTTCGGGCTGTACTTCACCGATCACATGGTGACGGTCAAGTGGTCCAAGAGCGAAGGCTGGCACGACGCCAAAGTCGGCCCCTACGCCCCGTTCACCCTCGATCCGGCGACGTCGGTGCTGCACTACGGCCAGGCCATCTTCGAGGGTCTCAAGGCCTACCGCCAGCCGAGCGGCGCGATCGCGTCGTTCCGCCCGGACGCCAACGCCGCGCGCTTCCGGCAGTCGGCCGAGCGGCTCGCCATGCCGCAGCTGCCCGAGGAGCTGTTCCTCGAGTCGCTGCGCGAGCTGATCGCCGTCGACAACCGCTGGGTTCCCACCCGGCAGGGTGACGCGCTCTACCTGCGGCCGTTCATGATCTCGACGTCCACCGGCCTCGGCGTCAACAGCCCGGCCGCCGACTACGTCTACACCGTCATCGCGTCCCCGGCCGGGTCGTACTTCTCCGGCGGCATCAAGCCGGTGAGCGTCTGGCTCTCGACCGAATACGTGCGCGCGGCGCCCGGCGGCACCGGCGCGGCCAAGTGCGCCGGCAACTACGCGGCGTCGTTCGTGGCGCAGGCGCAGGCCGTCGAAAAGGGCTGTGACCAGGTCGTCTGGCTCGACGCGGTGGAGCGGCGCTGGGTCGAGGAGATGGGCGGGATGAACCTGTTCTTCGTCTTCGGCTCCGGCGAGAACGCCCGGCTCGTCACCCCCGAGCTGACCGGCTCGCTGCTGCCCGGCGTCACCCGCAAGTCGCTGCTGCAGCTCGCGGAGCGGCTCGGCCACAAGGTCGAGGAGCGCCGGATCTCCACCGACGAGTGGGAGAAGGCGGCGGCCTCGGGGGAGCTGACGGAGACGTTCGCCTGCGGCACGGCGGCGGTGATCACCCCGGTCGGGCACGTCAAGCACGCGAACGGCGAGTTCACGATCGGCGACGGGCAGCCGGGCACCCTGACGATGAAGCTGCGCGAAGAGCTGACCGGCATCCAGGAGGGCACCCGCCCCGACCCGGACAACTGGATGGTCCCGCTCGGCTGAACTTTAAAGCCGTGAAGGCCTCCTTACCGGCCATAAGCGCCGGTAAGGAGGCCTTCACGGCTTTTTCAGGGATCAGGTGGCGACGGCGGGGATGAGCGGGCCGGAGACGCCGGCCTGCTCGTGCGTGGCCGTCTCGGCCAGGACGCGCGCGGCCATCGACAGCAGCGGCAACGCCGTCACCGCGCCGGTGCCTTCGCCGAGCCGGACGTCCAGCTCCAGCAGCGGGCCCAGGTCCAGGTGCTCCAGCGCGAGGCCGTGCGCCGGCTCGGCCGTCCGCTGCCCGGCGACCCACCAGCGGCGGGCGCCCGGGGCGAGGTCCTCGGCGACCAGGGCCGCGGCGCAGGCGACGAGGCCGTCGAGCACCACCGGCGTCCGCCGGACGGCGGCCTGGGCCAGGAACCCGGCCATCGCGGCGATGTCGGCGCCCGCGGTGGTGCGCAGCAGGGCGATCGGGTCGGCCAGCACGACGCGGGCCCGGCGCAGCGCGTCGCGCACCGCGGTGGCCTTGCGCATCCAGGCGTCGTCGTCGATGCCGGAGCCGCGCCCGACCACGGCCACCGGCTCGGTGCCGGTCAGCGCCGCGACGAGCACGGACGCCGGCGTGCTGTTGCCGATCCCGAGGTCGCCGGGGATGAGCAGGTCCGCGCCGCCGTCGACCTCGGCGTCGGCGATCGTGATCCCGGCGCGCACCGCGGCCTTGACCTCGGCGGCGCTCAGCGCGTCCTCGACGTCGATCGAGCCGGAGCCGCGGCGGACCTTGAACTCGCCGATCGAGCGGGTCGCGGGGGCCTCGGCGTCCACGGCCATGTCGACGACGCGGACGCTCGCGCCCGCGGCGGCGGCCAGCACGTTGATCACGGCGCCGCCGGTCAGCATCGTGCCCAGCAGCTGCGAGGTGACCTCGGCGGGATAGGCCGAGACGCCCTTGGCGGCGATCCCGTGGTCCCCGGCGAAGACGACGACCCGGGGCCGGGTGAACGGCCGCGGCGGCGACTGGCCCTGGCAGGCGGCGATCCAGACGCCCAGCTCCTCGAGCCTGCCGAGCGACCCGGCGGGCTTGACCAGCTTGTCGTGCAGGGCGATCGCCGCGGACCGGGCGTGCTCGTCGGGCGGGGTGATCTCGGGGAACTCGATGTCTTCCGGCTCCACACCAGGCCCTTTCCTCTTGTGGCGGCAGTCTTTTCCGGCACCGCCGCGGCCCAACCTACCGGGCCCGCGAAAATAGTTCGTGAGACGTGTCGATCCGGGCCTGCCCCGTTCGACGCGTGGTCGTAAGCGGGAGCACGAACACAGGGAGACACCACCATGGGCCGGATCGTCAACGCCACGTACATGACCCTCGACGGCGACATCACGAACATGCAGAACTGGCACTTCACGTACCTCGGCGAGCAGGCCCACGCGGCCGTGAAGGCGCAGCTGGCCGCCAGCGACGCGCTGATCATGGGGCGCAAGACGTACGACGGCTTCTCGCAGGCGTGGCCGCAGCTGCCCAAGGACGAGGTCTCCGACCGGATGAACAGCATCGACAAGTACGTTGTGTCCACCACGCTGAAGGACCCGGAGTGGACCGGCTCGAAGGTGATCTCGGAGAACGTCGTCGACGAGATCCGGGCCCTCAAGGAGCGCACCGCGGGCGACATCCTGCAGTACGGCTTCGGCGACGTCACCCGGCTGCTGCTCGACAACGGCCTGCTCGACGAGCTGCGCGTCTGGCTGCACCCGGTGCTCTCCGGCAACGCCACCCCGGACCAGCTGCTCTACCGCGAGACCGGCCAGAAGACGTTCACGCTGAACGGCACCGAGGTGCACGACACCGGCATGATCATCCTGAGCTACACGCCCGCCCAGTAGTCTCGCCGCTCGTGGAGACGGTGGAGAAGACGGCGGCCGCGGTGGTGCTGGCCAGCGGCGCGGGCACCCGCGTCGGCGCGCAGCTGAACAAGGTCTACCTGCCGCTGGCCGGGCGGCGGGTGGTCGCCTGGTCCCTCGACGCCTTCGCCGGGGTGCCCGGCGTCGGCGTGCTGGTGCTGGTGATCCGCCCGCAGGACGCGGAGCTCGCGAACGAGGTGCTCGCCGGCTTCGGCGGCGACGTCGAGATCGTGCACGGCGGGCCCACGCGGCAGGCGTCCGAGCTGAACGCGCTGCGCCACCTCGCCCCGCGCATAACAGGCGGCCGGGTCGACGCCGTGCTGCTGCACGACGCGGCCCGGCCGCTGGTCCACTCCGACCTGGTCGGCGCGGTGCTGGCCCGGACACGCGAGGACGGGGGGGCTGTGCCGGGCCTGGCCGCGGACGACGTCGTCGAAGTGGATGCCGGGCACCTGGTCGCCCAGGTGCCCGGCGCGATCCGCGTCCAGACGCCTCAGGGCTTCCGGGCCGGACCGCTGCTCGAGGCCTACGAACAGGCGGAGCGTGAGGGCTTCTCGGGAACGGACACTTCGTCCTGCATGGAGCGGTACTCCTCCCTGCCGATCCGGTGGGTCCCCGGTGCGCCCGAGAACCTGAAGATCACCTACCCCCACGACCTGGTGGTCGCGGAGCGGCTGCTCGCCCGCTAAGCGCAGGCGGGTGGTCCGCCGTCGTCCCCTCTCTCCTCCTCGAAGCCGGTCCAGGTCGGGCGGATCGTCACGTCCGCGCGGAGCTCCATCGGGATGTGACAGCCCGGCTGCGGGCGCAGCGCTTGCAATGGGGCGCCGGGGGTGCCCGGCTCCGCCAAGGTCAGCGCCGCCCGCAGCGTCCAGACCGGGGTGGCGTGGTATTGCCACGTGACCACCCGCGGGCTGAACACGTCGGTGCCCGGGAACGTCGGCACCCGGTAGGCGCTCGCCCGGTGCTCGTCCCGGAGTACGACCACGTCCGCGCAGGTCTGCCACTGGAAGACCGCCGCGTAGATCTCCGGCGCCTCGCGGCCGCCGAACAGGTGCAGCACCCATTTGCGGCGCCGGAGTTCCTCGAGCAGTTCCTCGAGATCCGGGCCGCCTGATCCGGTGTGGGATGTGGGCGGGGACACACTTTCGAGGGTAACTTGCGTACTAGAGCGCAGTCCAGCGCGTGTACTAGTACACCTGGGTGGTTCTGAGCAGGGCTTTGAGGGAGACCCCCTGGCGTGCTAGAACACTTGTGCGTAGTCCTCGTGAGGAGCCGCCTTGCCCACCCTCGACCGTCCTGAGCCGCCGTACCTGCAGATCGCGGGCCGGATCCGTGACGACATCCTGTCCGGCCGGTTGCAGGAGGGCGACGCGGTGCCGTCCGCCCGCGAGATCGCGCGCACGTGGGCCGTCGCGATGGCGACGGCCACCAAGGTGCTGGCCACGCTCCGCTCGCAGGGTCTCGTGCGTCCGGTGCGCGGCGTCGGCACGGTCGTCGACCGCGGCGGCCTGCACCGCAGCGCACTCGACCGCAGTGTCGCCTCGGCGCGCACCGGCAAGATCTACCCGCCGGGCCACTACGCCGTGATCCGGTCGGCCGGCCTCGAACCGGCGATCGAGCGGGCCGCGGCCGCTCTCGGCCTGGAGGCGGGCGCCCCGGCCATCCGGCGGCGGCGCACCACCTACGGGCCGGACTCGCGCCCGCTCTCGACGTCGACCTCGTGGTTCGACGGCGCGCTCTCGGCCAGGGCGCCGGCGCTGCTGGTGCCGGAGCGGATCGTCGAGGGCACGTCGGCCCACGCGGCCGCGCGGCTCGGCACGAAGATCACCGTCACGCAGGAACGGCACGCGGCGGGCCGGGCGGACGAGAACGAGGCGGCCGAGCTGGCGGTGCCGGCCGGGTCGCCGGTGCTGCTCGGCCGGAGCACCTTCCTCGCGGCCGACGGCACGGTCGTGGAATACGGTGAGTCCGCCGCGCTGCCCGAACACTGGGTTTTCCACGAGTACACGACTGAGGACGGCGAATGAAGCACATCCACGCGGGCAAGGTCCGTGACCTCTACGAGCTCGACGGCGACCTCCTGCTGGTCGCCACCGACCGCGTCTCGGTCTACGACGTCTCGCTCCCGACGCCGGTCCCGGACAAGGGCAAGCTGCTCAACCAGCTGTCCGCGTGGTGGTTCGACCGGATGTCCGACGTCGTCCCGAACCACGTCGTCTCCGCGACCGACGTCCCGGACGAGTTCGCCGGCCGCGCGATGCGCTGCAAGCCGCTCAAAATGGTCCAGGTCGAGTGCATCGCCCGCGGCTACCTCGCCGGCCTCGGCCTGCGGGAGTACCAGCGCGACGGCAAGATCTCCGGCGTCTCGCTGCCGCCGGGCCTGGTCGAGGGCGACAAGCTGCCGGAGCCGATCTTCACGCCGACGACGAAGATCTCCGACACCGGCCACGACGAGTTCATGACCTTCGACGAGGTGCTGAACGAGATCGGCGAAGACACCGCGAAGCGGCTTCGCGAGCTGACGCTGGAGATCTACGCGAAGGGCGCCGAACACGCCGCCGCGCAGGGCGTCATCATCGCCGACACCAAGCTGGAGTTCGGGTTCGACGCCGAGGGCACGCTGACCCTGGGCGACGAGGTCCTGACGTCGGACTCGTCGCGTTTCTGGCCCGCCGACGAGTGGGAGCCGGGCCGGCCGCAGCACGCGTTCGACAAGCAGTTCGTGCGCGACTGGTCGCGCGGCACCGGCTGGGACCAGACCCCGCCCGGGCCGGAGATCCCGGCGGACATCGTCGAGCAGACGCGGCAGCGCTACACCGAGGTCTACGAGCGGATCACCGGGAAGACCTGGCCCCGTGGTTGAGCCGCGGGGCTACGACCCGTACCGGCTGATGGACGACGTCGAGAGCCTGCTGGCCGAGCGCGGTTTCACGCCGGAGCGGCTCCCGGGCCGCGGCGGCGACCGGCTGGCCGGGGCGAGCCGCCTGCTGCGCGGGTTCGGCGTCGAGCCCCGCGTCTCCCCGGAGGACGGCCTCGACCTGGACGGCCACGTGCCCTACCAGGCGCGGATCAACCAGGACTGAAAGCCGTGAAGGCCTCCTTACCGGCTCTTACGGCCGGTAGGAGGCCTTCACGGCTTTCGACGTCAGGGGCTCTTCGTGAGGCTCGCGTCGCGCTCCACGACGTCGCCGAGGACGTCGTCGATGGCGGTGAGCAGGTCGGCGTCGAGCTTCTTGCCCGCGGCCTGGACGTTGTCCACGACCTGCTCCGGCCGCGAGGCGCCGATGATCGCCGACGCGACGTTCGGGTTCTGCAGCACCCACGCGACGGCCAGCTGCGCCATCGACAGGCCCGCCTGCTTGGCGAGGGGCTCCAGCTCGGCGACGCGCTTGAGGACCTCGTCGTCGAGGAAGCGGCGGACCATGTTGGCGCCGCCCTTCTCGTCGGTGGCGCGCGAGCCCTCGGGGAACGCCGCGCCCGGCTTGTACTTGCCGGTCAGCACGCCCTGCGCGATCGGCGACCAGACGATCTGGCTGAGCCCCTCGCGCTCGGAGGCGGGGATGACCTGGTCCTCGATGACGCGCCAGAGCATGTTGTACTGCGGCTGGTTCGACACGAACGGGATCTTCAGCTCACGGGCCAGCGCCGCGCCCCGGCTGATCTGCTCGCCGGTCCACTCCGAGACGCCGACGTAGAGCACCTTGCCCTGGCGGACGAGATCGGCGAAGGCGAGCATGGTCTCTTCGAGCGGCACGCTCCGGTCGAACCGGTGCGCCTGGTAGAGGTCGAGGTAGTCGGTGCCGAGCCTGTCGAGCGAGGCGTTCGCCGACTCGAGGATGTGCTTGCGGGACAGGCCCTTGTCGTTGGGCCCCTTGGGACCGGTCGGCCAGAAGACCTTGGTGAAGATCTCCAGGCTCTCCCGCCGCTGCCCCTTCAGGCCGCGCCCGAGCACCGACTCCGCGGCGGTGTTCGCGTAGACGTCGGCGGTGTCGAAGGTGGTGATGCCGGCGTCGAGCGCGGCTTTGATGCAGGCGTGAGCCTGGTCTTCCTCGACCTGGGAACCGTGGGTGAGCCAGTTCCCGTACGAGATCTCACTGACGTTGAGGCCGCTGCGGCCGAGACGACGAAACTCCATGACTGCAGCCTAGGCGGTAATCGTTTGCTTTGCTAACGACCTGGAGCAACTCCAGCCCCGGCGACCGACGTGCCCGGTCGCCGGGACGATAGGCCTCCCAATGTGGCCGACGGGAATCAGGAGACAGCGATGTCGAGCTTTTGGACCGCACTTATCGCAGTGCTGGGCACGCTCAGTGGCGTACTCACCACCCAGTTCTTCGGCAGGCGCGCGGCCACGCGGGCGGAGGAATTCGCTCATCGAGGGCAGGTCCGGGCCGACCGGCTCTCGGCCTACGTCGCGTTCCTCGAATCGCTGAGCGATTGCCGCTGGGCCTGCTTGGAGAGGTGGCATCGCGAACGGGACGCCACCGGTAGCGAGCGGATGGCTGCCGCGGTCGCTGACTACTACCGTCGGATCACCGTGGTGAGACACGCCTTGTGGCGGGTCAAGATGGTCGCGGGTGAGCCGGGAATCGTCGAGATGGCCGAGCAGGCCTTGGCGGCGGTGCGGCGGATCCGGGAGGCGGCGGACACCGGCCAGGTCGACGAACTCGCTGCCGCCTCGGTCGGGAAGGCCGATGAGTTCGTGGCCCGAGCGGCGGTCGAGGTCGGCTGACCGCTCCCAGAACAGCGAAAAGCCGGGTGAGACGTGTCTCACCCGGCTCTTCCGGAAAGCTCAGTTCGGGATCGGGTCGCCCGGCTTCAGCCGTGGCTTCGGGACCCGCAGGCGCCGGATCTGGGAGGCCCGGACGAACGCGTACCAGCCGACGGACCGGCCGTTCACCGTCTCCTTGGGGAACTTCTCGCGCACCAGCTTGCCGATCTTGCGGCCGTTGACGACGCCCTCGATGGCCATCACCAGCAGCAGCGCCGTGCACAGCAGGGTGATGTACGACTGGACCTGGGGCAACGGCACCAGCAGCGCGAGGAACACCAGGATCGCCAGCGGCATGAACAGGCCGAGCAGGTTGCGCCGGGTGTCGACCAGGTCGCGGACGTACGCCTTGACCGGCCCGCGGTCGCGCGGCAGCAGGTACTTGTCGTCGCCCGACATCATCCGCTCGCGGCGGATCTTCGCCTCGGAGCGGCGGTCTTCCTTGCTCTGCGGGTTCGCCTTGCGAAGCTCCTTGTTGCGCTTCATCGCCTCCCGCATGGTGGTCGGCGGGGGTGCGACCGGACCCCGGCGCTTCGCCTCCGCCTCCCGCCGCTTGGGCGTTGCCTTGCCCTTACCGGGCGTGAACGACTTGCCGCCGACGTCGACGGCCTCGGTCGTGGCCGGCTCGTCGGCGGCGGTGTCTGTGGTGCTTCGGCGCAGGAACCTCACGTCACCAGGGTATTGCAGGCGTCACGCCGCCGTTTCACCAGGTCGATCGATGTGCGACCATGGCAGGGGAACAGATCGGACGCACCGGGTGTTGGACGTAGGGCACCAGGAGTATCCGCAGTGAGTTCGAACCTATGAGGAGTGCCATGACGACCGCTGAGCACGCCGGCGCGACGCAGGCCGAGACCGCCGAGGAGACCCACGGCGTCACGCTGACCGACACCGCGGCTGCCAAGGCGAAGGCCCTGCTCGACCAGGAGGGCCGCGATGACATGCACCTGCGCATCGCCGTCCAGCCCGGTGGCTGTGCGGGTCTGCGCTACCAGCTGTTCTTCGACGAGCGCACGCTCGACGGTGACCTGTTCCGCGACTTCGACGGCCTCAAGGTCGCCGTGGACCGGATGAGCGCCCCGTACGTCTCGGAAGCCGTCATCGACTTCGTGGACACGATCGAGAAGCAGGGCTTCACGATCGACAACCCGAACGCGACCGGCTCCTGCGCCTGCGGCGACTCGTTCCACTGAGCGTCGCACGCCGGTTCTGAGCAACACGCGAGAAGGCCCCGCCTCCGAACGGAGGACGGGGCCTTCTTCGTTGCTGCGGGGTTGCGGGCTCAGACGTATGCGTCGAGCTCCGCGACCTGGGCGTGACACGCCTCGTCGACCTGCCACGGCGGCGCCTGGACGCGCGGCAGCGGGACGTCGCCCGCCCGCAGCGTCGTGGGGATGTGGGCGCAGTCGGCGATCAGCTCGGACAGGGTCTCGGGTTCGGTGACGGCTTTCACGATTCGTAACGCTATTGATCGCGACTCGACTGGAGAAGGAGTACCAGCCGGTAGTCTCGGGTGGTGTGCGCGAACAACCCGGATGGGGCACGACCCGGGGGTAAGTTCGCGCCGTTTGCCGTGAGGTCGACCACAAAGGAGCAGCCGGTGGCAGACAGGGCCAGGATCGCAGTGTCCGGCAGTATCGCAACCGACCACCTCATGCACTTCCCCGGAAGGTTCGCCGAACAGCTGGTGGCCGAGCAGCTGCACCGGGTTTCGCTGAGCTTCCTCGCCGACGACCTCGTGGTCCGGCGCGGCGGGATCGGCGCGAACATCGCGTTCGGTCTCGGCGTGCTGGGCGTCAAGCCGGTGCTGGTGGGCGCGGTCGGCGCCGACTTCGCCGACTACCGCTCGTGGCTGGAGCGCCACGGCGTCGACACCTCGGGTGTGCACGTGTCGGAGACCGCGCACACCGCGCGGTTCGTCTGCACGACGGACGAGGACCTCTGCCAGATCGCGACGTTCTACGCGGGCGCGATGGCGGAGTCCCGCAACATCGAGCTCGCGCCGATCGCCGACCGCGCCGGCCCGCTGAGCCTGGTGCTGATCAGCCCGGACGACCCGGAGGGCATGGTCCGCCACGCCGAGGAGTGCCGCCAGCGCGGGTACACCTTCGCCGTCGACCCGTCGCAGCAGCTGGCCCGGATGTCCGGGGAGCAGGCGCGGGCGTTCGTCGCCGGCGCGAAGTACCTGTTCAGCAACGACTACGAGTGGGAGCTGCTGCTCCAGAAGACCGGCTGGACCGAGGCCGACGTCCTCGACCAGGTCGGCGTGCGCATCACGACGCTGGGTGAGAAGGGCGTCGAGATCGTCGGCAAGGACGGCGTCGCGCTGCAGATCGGCGCGGTGCCCGAGCGCGCGAAGGCCGACCCGACCGGCGTCGGCGACGGCTTCCGCGCGGGCTTCCTGGCGGGTCTCGACGGCGGCCTGAACGTGGAGCGGTCCGCTCAGCTCGGCTCGCTCATCGCGGTGCTGGTGCTCGAGACGGTGGGCACCCAGGAGTGGACGTTCGACCGCGCCGACGCGCTCGCCCGCATCGGCGAGGCCTTCGGCCCGGACGCGGCCGAGGAGATCTCGGTGGTCCTGCCCGTCTGACGCACTGTCGTGCGAAGGCCCCCTCGCCGGTCGGTGAGGGGGCCTTTTCGTGGGCTTGACCTGAGGGTTTTCGGCTGGGCTTGAGTCCCTCGACGACGCCCCGTCCGGTACGGAGAATGGCGGAAGAGGCGGCCGAGAGGGGATCGGACGGCTCCACCAGGGGGAACCCCGGCAGCGGCCCGCGGGCCGCTGCCGGTCCTCCGCGTCGCCGATCCGGGCATCGAGCAGCCCTACAGCGGCCCGGCGCCACCGACCAGTGGTGGCACTGACACACCGAAAGGGCCTCCCCGCCGCGGCGAGGAGGCCCTTTCGCTGTCCCGCGCGCGGGACATTCACTGTCTACAATGGACGGTCAGAGCTTGACCGGGTAGACCGGCTCCGGGATCTCCGGCTTGATGCGGTGCTCCACGAAGATGCCGTGCCACAACATGAACACGATCAGCGCCCACAGCTGGCGGCTGCGGTCCAGCTGGCCCGCCTTGTGCTCCTCCAGCAGGGCCAGGATGGCCTTCTTGTCCAGCAGCTCTTCGGTCCGCGAATCGTTGATGATGCCCTTGGCCCAGTCGTACATCTCGTTGCGCAGCCACAGCCGGATCGGCACCGGGAAGCCGAGCTTGCGGCGGTTCAGCACGTGCGCCGGGATGATCTTCGCCAATGCCTGGCGCAGCGCGTACTTCGTGGTGTTGTGCGCCAGCTTCTGGTCCAGCGGGATCGACGCGGCGACCTTGAACACCTCGGCGTCCAGGAACGGCACCCGCAGCTCCAGCGAGTTCGCCATGGTCACCTTGTCCGCCTTGACCAGGATGTCGCCGCGCAGCCAGGTGTAGAGGTCGACGTGTTGCATCCGGGCCACCGGGTCCCAGCCGCGCGAGACGTCGTACCAGGGCGCCGTGACGTCCTTGAAGCCCACGCCTTCCTGGTACGTCTTCAGCACGTGGCGCAGCTGGTCGTCGCGGAAGTTGCGGGCGTTGCCGTAGTAGCGGTCCTCCAGCGGCAGCGCGCCGCGGCGCAGCAGGTCCTTGCCGCGGGTGCCCTCGGGGATCTTCGTGGACACCTTGCCGATCAGCTTCCGCATGCCGCCCGGCATCTTCTCGAACGGCGCCAGCGAGATCGGCTCGTTGTAGATCGTGTAGCCGCCGAACAGCTCGTCCGCGCCTTCGCCGGAGAGCACCGCCTTGACGTGCTTGCGGGCCTCGCGCGCGATGAACCACAGCGGCACCAGCGCCGGGTCGGCCACCGGGTCGTCGAGGTACCAGACGATGAGCGGCAGCACCTCCATCATCTCGTCCGCGGTGACCGTGCGGACGACGTGCTTCACGCCGATCGCGGCGGCCGACTCGGCGGCGACGTCGACCTCGGAGTAGCCCTCGCGCTCGAACCCGGTGGTGAACGCGATCAGGTTCGGGTTGTGCTCCTTGGCCAGCGTGGCGGTGGCCGTGGAGTCGATGCCGCCGGACAGGAACGCGCCGACCGTGACGTCCGGGTCGGAGATCATGTGCTTGCCGACCGAGTCGCGCATCACATCGGCGATGCGCTCGTACAGCGCCTCGGCCTCGGCCGGCCCGTTGACCGGCTTCGCGGCGAACTTCGGGTGGAAGTAGCGGGTGAACTGCACCTCACCGCCGGGGACGACCTCGAACGACGTCCCGGACTCGACGCGGCGGATCGCGGTGTGCAGCGACTCGGGCTCGGGCACGTACTGAAGGACCAGGTAGTGCTGCAGCGCCTTGCGGTCCAGCTCCTGCGCGACGCCGAGTGTGTCCGACAGCTCCAGCAGGCTCTTCTTCTCGCTGGAGAACGCCACGCCGCCGGGGCCGGCCGAGTAGAACAGCGGCTTGATCCCGAACGGGTCGCGCGCGCCGAAGACCCGCTTCTCCTGCGAGTCCCAGATCATGAAGGCGAACATCCCGCGCAGCTTCTCGACCCACGCGGCGCCCAGGTAGTGGTAGCCGGCGACGATGGCCTCGCCGTCGCCCTCGGTCTCGAACTTCGCCCCGTGCTCGCCGGCCAGCTCGGCCCGCAGCTCCAGGTAGTTGTAGATCTCGCCGTTGAAGTTCATCGTGTACCGGCCCGGCGCCTCCGGCGGCCCCCAGACGAGGGGCTGGTGCGCGTGCTCGACGTCGATGAACGCCAGCCGGTTGAAGCCGTAGACGACCTCGGCGTCGGCCCAGGTGTCCTGCTCGTCGGGCCCGCGGTGGCGCTGGCAGCGCATGGCCGCGCCGACGGCGTCACGCGCGTTCGCAGCGCCGGTTTCGGTCGCGCAGATCAGTCCAAGCAGGCCGCACACGGGTACTCACACACCTTCAGGGTCTTCGTGGGGCTGGGGAGCGCCCAGTATGCCGGGCGCGCCGTGGCGAGTACCACGCGCGTCGAGGGAGGCCCCTTGGTCAGCGGACTGCGCCAACTCGGCTAGGCTCCGCCCTGTCACAAAGATCGGTCGTAGGAGGCTCTGGGTGAAAGGGCGAGGCGCAGTGGGAAAACCCGAGCGCACCCTGGGTAAGCGGACCGCGCGAGTAGCCGCGCTGGCCGTGCTGGTCGCGTTGACCGCGACGGGCTGCTCCGGCGACGAGATCCTGCGGTTCGGCTGGCCGGTGGGTGTCACCGAGCAGGCGAACGAGATGCGGAACCTCTGGACCTGGACCGTGATCGCGGCGCTCGTCGTCGGCGTCATCGTCTGGGCCCTGATCTTCTGGACCGCGACGTTCCACCGCAAGAAGAAGACGGTCGACGGCGAGCCGGAGGAGCTGCCCCGGCAGTTCCAGTACAACATCCCGCTCGAGCTGTTCACGGTCGTCGTCCCGACGATCATGGTCTGCGTCCTGTTCTTCTTCACCGCGACGACGGAGTCGAAGGTCCTGGACAAGATCCCGAACCCGGACGTCAAGGTCCAGGTCGTGGCGTTCCAGTGGAACTGGGAGTTCAGGTACGAGGACCCCAGCGCCGCCAAGCCCGACGGCAGCGGCCAGGTCAGCACGGTCGGCTCGTCCGGCGAGATCCCGCTGCTGGTGCTGCCGGTCGGCAAGACGATCCAGTACGACCTGATCTCGACCGACGTCATCCACTCCTTCTGGGTGCCTGAGTTCCACTTCAAGCGGGACGTCATGCCGAACCCGGACAAGAACAACCAGGACAGCTCCTTCCAGAACAAGATCGACCGCGAGGGTTCCTTCGTCGGCCGGTGCGCGGAGCTGTGCGGCACGTACCACTCGGTGATGAACTTCGAGGTCCGGGCGCTGTCGGCGGACAAGTACGACCAGTACATCTCGCTGCGCAAGCAGGTGAACCCGGCCACGAACCAGACGTTCACCGCGTCCGAGGCGCTGACGAAGATGAACTGCGGCGAGCTGTGCACCCCGCACGCGGTCACCACCCAGCCGTTCAACACCGACCGCACGGCGCGGACCGCGTCGAACTGACGCCCGGCGATAACAGGAGTAGGAAAGACCCATGAAGGTCGAAGCGCGAATCTTCTTCATCGTGGCGAGCTTCGCCGTGTTCATGGCGGCCGTGTACTGGGTGTGGACCGCGCTGGCCGCCACCCACGGACCCGAGCCGGTCGGCATCGTTTCGCTGTTCCTCACCGGTGGCCTCGCGTTCCTCGCGGGCAGCTACATGCAGTTCGTCGCCCGCCGCATCGAACCGCGCCCCGAAGACCGCGAAGACGCCGAGATCAGCGACGGCGCCGGCGAGCTGGGCTTCTTCAGCCCGGGCAGCTACTGGCCGGTCAGCATGGCGGCCACCGCCGCCCTGGCCGCCCTCGCCCTGGCGTTCTTCCACATCTGGCTGCTGGTCATCGCGCTCGTCGCGCTGCTGATCACGATCGGCGGCCTGGTGTTCGAGTACCACACGGGTCCGTCGCACGACTGACCTCAAGCTCCGCTGACCGGCCGTCACGCTGCTCGACAGTGTGGCGGCCGGTTTTCGTGCGTTGCGGGGCCAGCGCGGCGGCCAGCACCGCGAGCATGCCGACGGCCTCGGGCCAGGTCGGGCGGTGGCCGTAGAAGGCGATGTCGACCAGCACGGCGACCACCGGGTAGATGTAGGACAGCAACGCCACCGTCGTCGTGGGCAGCTTGCCGATGCTGGCGTAGATCAGCACGTACATCAGGGCCGTGTGCACCGTCCCGAGCAGCACCAGCCAGAGCAGCCCCGACGTCGTCGACGGCAGCGGCGTGATCAGCAGCACGGGCGCCAGCAGCAGTGCGCCGACCGTGGTCTGCACGGCCGCGAGCAGGTGCGGGCGGACGTGCTTCAGCTGCTTCGCGACGAAGGACGCGCCGGCGTAGAGCACGGCCGCGCCGAGGGCGAGGGCGATTCCCGCGAGCTGCACCGGCTTGCCGTCCTCGCCGTGGGCCGACAGGGAGATGAGTGCCACACCGCCGAACGCGATCCCGGCCCGGATCAGGTGACTCTTAGCGAACTTCTCGCCCAGGAAGGCCGCCGCCAGACCGACCAGGATCAGCGGCTGGGTGTGGTAGACGACCGTGCTGACCGAGATCGACGACAGCGCGTACGAGGCGAACAGCAGCACCCAGTTCCCGACCAGGAACAGCCCGCCCAGCACGGCCAGCCCGAGGTCCCGGCGCGACGGCCGCCAGGCCTGCAGCCAGCCGCGCGCGAGGCACCAGAGCACGAGCAGCGTCCCGCCGACGAAGCAGCGGGCGAACGCGACGGCCGGGGCCGCGGCGCCGCTTTCCAGGACGACCGCGCCGATCGTCCCGGACATCGCCATCGCCGCGGTCCACTGGAGCAGCGGGCGGCTTTCCGAATTCATCATGCGGACCAGGTTCGTCCCGTGCGCGCCGGCCGACCAGTGTCAGAGATGACAACGACCGCAAAACTTGTGACACACTCGGCCGATGGACGTCAACCGGGTCGCGGTGGTGCTCGCCGACCACGTTTCGCCGTTCGAGCTGGGCGTCGCGTGCGAGGTGTTCGGCACCGACCGCAGCGCCGACGGCATCGACGGCTGGGACTTCGCCGTCTGCTCCCCGGGTGGCGCGCCGATCGCCAGCTGGTCGGGCTTCGGGCTGTCCGGGTTGGCGGACCTGGATTTCGCGGCGTCGGCGGACCTGCTGATCGTGCCGACGTGCGCGCCGCGAACGGCACCACCGCCGTCGCCGGTGCTGGACGTCCTGCGCGACGCGGCCGCGCGCGGCGCGTGGGTGGCGGGCTTCTGCGCGGGTGTGTTCACGCTGGGGTACGCGGGCCTGCTCGACGGCCGCCGCTGCACGGTCCACTGGGTGTACGAAGCGGAGTTCCGGCAGAAGTTCCCGACGGCGCTCGTGGACCCCCAGGCGTTGTACGCCGACGACGAGGGCGTCCTGACCAGTGCGGGCACGGTCGCGGCGGTCGACCTGTGCCTGCACCTGGTCCGCCGCCTGCGCGGCGTCACGGCGGCGACGACCCTGGCCCGCCGGATGGTGGCGGCGCCCTTCCGCGCGGGCGGCCAGGCCCAGTTCGTCCAGGCTCCGGTCCCGTCCCTGCCGGACGACTCGGTGGTGGCCGAAGCGCTGGAGTGGGTGGAGCGGCGGCTGGACCGGCCGTTCACGGTGGCGGAGCTGGCCCGCCGCAGCGGCCTGGGGGAGCGGACGTTCCTGCGCCGCTTCTCGGCGGCGACGGGCACAACGCCGCACCGCTGGCTGACGGAACGCCGGCTGGACCGCGCCCAGGCCCTGCTGGAGGAGGGCCGCCTGTCGGTGGAGGACATCGCGGTGGCGTGCGGCTACGCCTCGGCGGCGGCGTTGCGCCACCAGTTCACCCGGTTGAGGGGGACGAGCCCGACGTCGTACCGCACGGCCTTCCGCGGCTGACGCCGATCTCCGGCTACTGGAACGCGATCCAGCGGTCCAGCAGGGCCGCTGCCGCGCCGGAGTCGATCACCTCGGCCGCTCGCGCCAACCCCGCGCGCAGGTCGTCCTCCAGGGACGCCGAGAAGCCCGTGAACGCCGCCAGGGCCGCCGCCGCGTTGATCAGGACGGCGTCGCGGACCGGGCCCGGCTTGCCGCCCACCAGCTCGCGGACGACCTCCGCGTTCGCCGCCGCGTCGCCGCCGCGCAGGTCCTCCGCCGTCGCGCGCGGGATGCCCAGCTCCAGCGGGTCGAGGCCGCGCTCGGTGACCTCGCCGTCGGCGACCACCCAGAGCGTCGACGTCGTCGTGGTGGTGATCTCGTCGAGGCCGTCGTCGCCGCGGACGACCAGGGCCCGCGTGCCGCGCCGGGCGAACACCTCGGCCAGCACCCGGGTCTTGTCCGCGTACGCGCAGCCGATCAGCGCGCTGCCCGGCTGGGCCGGGTTGGTCAGCGGGCCGAGCAGGTTGAACGTCGTCGGCACGCCGAGCTCGCTGCGGACCGGGCCGGCGTGGCGCAGCGCGGGGTGGAACGCCGACGCCAGGAAGAACCCGACGCCGACCTCCGTGAGGCTGCGCTGCACCTCCTCCGGCGGCAGGCTGATCCGCACGCCGAGGGTCTCCAGCACGTCGGCCGCCCCGGACTTCGACGACGCGCTGCGGTTGCCGTGCTTGGCCACCGGCGCGCCCGCCGCCGCCGTGACGATCGTCGCCATCGTCGAGATGTTCACGGAGTTCGAGCCGTCACCGCCGGTGCCGACGATGTCGACGGCCGGGCGGTCCAGCTCGACCCGGCGCGCGTGCGCCAGCATCGTCGCGGCCATGCCGGCGATCTCCGCGGGCGTCTCGCCCTTGGCGCGCAACGCCACCGCGAACCCGGCGATCCGGGCCGGGCTCGCCGCGCCGCTCATGATCTGGTCCATCGCCCACGCCGTGTCGTCCTCGGACAGGTCGACCCGCGCGATGAGCTGCTTGAGCAGGGGTGGCCAGGTGCGGGGGACCGGGGTGGTCACCGGGCTCAGCCGTTCACGACGGGGACCCGTCGCGCGCGCAGCACGTCGGCGACGGTCTCCGCGGCGGTCAGCGGGTCCAGCGGGTGCACCAGCACGGCGTCCGCCTGCGACCAGGTGGCCAGCCACCGGTCGTCCCGCCGCCGCACCGCCACCACGATCGGCGGGCAGTCGGTGATCTCCGCCTTCAGCTGGCGGCACAGCCCGATGCCGCCGGTGGGCTGCGCCTCGCCGTCGAGGATCGCCAGGTCGACGTGGCCCGCGTCCACCTCGGACAGCACGTCCGCGATGCCGGCCGCCTCGACGTACTCCACGCGGCCCACGTCGGCGGCGGGCCGCCGGCCGACCGCGTTCACGATCGCCTCGCGCACCTCCGCCTTGTGGCTGAACACCAGGACCCGCATCGCCCGCTCGGTCATTGAGCACGCCTCCGTCTCGTCAAAGCTCGACTACACCGATCGTATCGGCCGAGACCGACATCACGCGGGCGCCTCCGGCTGGAGCGCGTCCCAGCCCAGCGCGTCGCCGCCCAGCCGCTGCGCGAGGCCCGCCATCCGGGACCGTTCCTGGGCGCAGTGGAGCGCGTCGAGCACCTGGACGCGGACCGCGTGCACCCGCGTCAGGCCACCATCGGGTGACTCTTCTCGCAGGTCGTAGCCGTCCTGGGCGAGGATCGACGCCGCTTCGCCGAGACGAGCGGGCGGAAGCAGCAGGTGGTGCCGCAGAACGGCGGGTGCCGTGCTGACCCAGGCGGGTGAACCGGCGAGCACGGCGGAGTCCGCGACGGCCGGGTCGAAGGCCTCGGCGACGATCTTCAACCCGGGCGTATCAGGCGTCAGACCGGCGGTTTCGTCCTTCTTGACCAGGTCACGCAGCCGGTCGAGTAAACCCATGAGTAGCTCTCACCTTTCCGCAGTGCCGGTTTCCGGAGGTGTGATCGGCTCCGCACGCGACTTGCCGTGGACCCACCCGGCGGGACGGCGGTGCGGGAGGACATAATGCGATCCGTGACAACGGCAGCTCCCACCATCAGTCAGCGGGTTCACTCGCTGAACCGGCCGAACATGGTCAGTGTCGGCACCATCGTGTGGTTGTCCAGCGAACTGATGTTCTTCGCCGGGCTCTTCGCGATGTTCTTCACCGTCAAGGCGCAGAACTCCACCGGCGCGTGGCCACCACCGCTGCACGGCGAGGAGTTCCACCTCAACGTGACGTACGCGATCCCGTTCACGGTGATCCTCGTGCTGTCCTCGCTGACCTGCCAGTTCGGTGTGTTCGCCGCCGAGCGCGGTGACGTCTACGGGCTGCGCCGCTGGTACATCATCACGTTGATCATGGGCGCGATCTTCGTCGGCGGCCAGGCCAACGAGTACCACAACCTGGTCGAAGAGGGGATGACGATCCCGTCCGGCCCGTTCGGCACGGTCTTCTACCTCGCCACCGGGTTCCACGGCCTGCACGTCATCGGCGGGCTGATCGCCTTCGTGTACCTGCTCATCCGCACGAAGCTGAGCAAGTTCACCCCCGCCCAGGCCACGTCGGCGATCGTCGTGTCCTACTACTGGCACTTCGTCGACATCGTGTGGGTCGGCCTGTTCGGTGTGATCTACCTCCTGCCGTGAGGTCCGCGCCCCCAGCCGCCACCACCTTCTCCATCGGCCTGAACTGACAGCAAGGGTTGCCGCAAGATGACCACCAGCACCAAGTCCTCGGAGCGCGGCTACCGCGCGCGGTCGAAGCTGCGGAGGCGGTTCGCCGGCCTGCTCGCGCTCGGTATCGCGCTGGTGAGCGCCGGCGCCCTGTACGCCGTGTTCGCCCCCGAGCCGCAGACCGCGCAGGCCCAGGGCACGCCGGCGCAGCTGCGCCTCGGCGAGCAGGTCTACAACAACACCTGCATCGCGTGCCACGGCGCGAACCTCGAAGGCGTGCAGGACCGCGGCCCGAGCCTCATCGGCATCGGTGACGCCGCGGTGTACTTCCAGACCTCCTCGGGCCGGATGCCGGCCGCGCGGCAGGAAGCGCAGATCGAGCGCAAGCCGCCGAAGCTGAGCGAGGCCGAGATCGACGCGGTCGGCGCCTTCATCCAGGCGCACGGCGGCGGCGCCCAGCGCCCGGCCGAGAAGGGCGAGGCGCTGCGCGGCAGCGACCCGGCCCGCGGTGGCGAGCTGTTCCGCCTCAACTGCGCCTCGTGCCACAACTTCACCGGCCGCGGCGGCGCGCTGTCGGCGGGCAAGTACGCGCCGAACCTGGACCCGGCGAGCGAAGAGCAGATCTACACCGCCATGCTCACCGGCCCCCAGAACATGCCGAAGTTCTCCGACCGGCAGCTTTCGCCCGAGGAGAAGAAGGACATCGTCGCCTACGTGAAGTCGGTGTCCGACGGCAACAATGACCCGGGCGGTAACGGCCTCGGCGGGGTCGGCCCCGCTTCCGAGGGTGTCATCGCCTTCATCGTCGGGATCGCCGCGCTGATCGGCGTGACGTTGTGGATTGGATCGAAGGCATGAGTGCCGAGGGGCCTAAGCCGCCGACGGAGGCGGAGCTGGCGGAGATGGACCGCGACCAGCTGCTGAAGCTGGGCGGTCAGCTCGACGGCGTCGAGATCGCCGAGTACCCGACCCCGTGGCCCGTGGAGGGCACCCGCGCGGAGAAGCGCGCCGAGCGCCTGGTGGCGTTCTGGTTCGCGCTGTCCGCGGTGGCCGGGCTGGGGTTCGTCGTCTCCCTGATCTGGTGGCCGTGGCAGTACGAGGCGCCGGACAACGAGAGCGGCCACTTCTGGTACAGCCTCTACACCCCGATGCTGGGGCTCACGCTCGGCCTGGCCATCCTCGGCCTGGGCATCGGCGTGATCCTCTACACGAAGAAGTTCGTGCCCGCCGAGGTCTCGGTGCAGGAGCGCCACGACGGTGACGGCAAGGGCTCGACCGAGGTCGACCGCGCCACGATCCTCGCGCACCTGGCCGACGCCGGGAGCCGCAGCACCATCGCCCGCCGGTCGCTGATCAAGCGCTCGGCGATCGCCGGGGCCGGCACGCTGGGCCTCGCGGCCGCCGCGCTGCCGCTCGCGTCCTTCATCAAGAACCCGTGGAAGGACACCGAGGGCCGCGACTCCCTCTGGCACACCGGCTGGCAGCCGAACTTCCCCGGCGAGAAGGTCTACCTGCGCCGCAACACCGGCAAGCCGCTGGAAGAGGGCCAGGAGGCCAGCCTCGTCAAGGCCGAGGACCTCGACGCAGGCGCGATGGAGACGGTGTTCCCGTACCGCGACTCCGAGAAGGACAAGCCGGAGCTGCTGGCCGCCGCGCTGACCCGCGTCGACAACCCGGTCATGCTGATCCGCCTGCGCTCGACCGACGCCGCCAAGGTGGTCAAGCGGTCCGGCCAGGAGGACTTCAACTTCGGCGACCTCTACGCGTACACGAAGATCTGCAGCCACGTCGGCTGCCCGACCTCCCTGTACGAGCAGCGGACCAATCGCATCCTGTGCCCGTGCCACCAGTCGCAGTTCGACGCCCTCCACTACGCCAAGCCGATTTTCGGCCCGGCGACCCGTCCGCTGGCCCAACTACCGATCACGGTGGACGAAGAGGGATACTTGATCGCGCGAGGCGACTTCATCGAGGCCATCGGTCCGGCCTTTTGGGAGCGTAAGTCATGAGTTCACTCACCACGCCGACCAAGGGGTCGAGCGCGATCGAGCGGGCGGTGGGCGACGCCGCGGACAACGCCGATCAGCGCTACCGCCTGGCCAAGGGCCTGCGGCACCAGATGAACAAGGTGTTCCCGACCCACTGGTCGTTCCTGCTGGGCGAGATCGCGCTCTACAGTTTCATCATCCTGCTGCTCACGGGGGTGTACCTGACGTTGTTCTTCGACCCCTCGATGCAGGAGGTCGTCTACCACGGCAGTTTCACGAACATGCAGGGTCTGGAGATGTCGCAGGCGTTCCGCACGACGTTGGACCTTTCGTTCGACGTCCGTGGTGGGTTGTTCATGCGGCAGCTGCACCACTGGGCGGCGTTGATCTTCGTGGCGTCGATGGCGGTGCACATGCTGCGGGTGTTCTTCACCGGCGCGTTCCGCAAGCCGCGTGAGGCCAACTGGGTGATCGGTGGTCTGCTGCTGGTCCTGGGCTGTTTCGAGGGCTTCTTCGGGTATTCGCTGCCGGATGACTTGCTGTCGGGTACGGGTATCCGGGCGACGTTGTCGGGGATCGTGTTGTCGGTGCCGGTGATCGGGACCTGGATCCACTGGGCGTTGTTCGGTGGGGAGTTCCCCGGCGACCAGATCATCCCGCGGTTGTACACGTTGCACATCCTGCTGCTGCCGGGCATCATGCTCGCCCTGGTCGGGGCGCACCTGGCGCTGGTGTGGTACCAGAAGCACACCCAGTTCCCGGGGGTGCGGCGCAAGGAGACCAACGTCGTCGGGGTGCGGATCATGCCGTACTTCGCCCTCAAGGGCGGCGCCTTCTTCACGCTGGTCATCGGCGTGCTGGCGCTGATGTCGGGCCTGTTCCAGATCAACCCGGTGTGGAACTTCGGCCCGTACAACCCGGCGCAGGTTTCGGCGGGGTCCCAGCCGGACTGGTACATGGCCTGGGCCGACGGCATGCTCCGGATCTGGCCCGCGTGGGAGGTCTACCTCGGGAACTACACGATCCCGGCGGTGTTCTTCCCCGGCGCGGTCGGCATGCCGATCCTGATCGGGCTGTTCATCAGCTACCCGTTCATCGAGCGGAAGCTGTCCAAGGACAACGCGTACCACAACCTGCTCCAGCGGCCCCGGGACGTCCCGGTCCGCACGGCGCTGGGCGCGATGGCGCTGGGCTTCTTCATGGTGATCGAGCTGTCGGGCTTCAACGACATCATCGCCGACCAGTTCGACATCTCCCTGAACGCGACGACGTGGGCCGGCCGCATCGGCGTCCTGCTCGTGCCGCCGGTCGCCTACTACCTCACCTACCGGCTCTGCCTGGGCCTGCAGCGGGCCGACCGCGAGGTGCTGGAGCACGGCGTCGAGACGGGCATCATCAAGCGGCTGCCGCACGGTGAGTTCATCGAGATCCACCAGCCGCTCGGCGGCGTCGACAGCCACGGCCACGCGGTGCCGCTCGAGTACCAGGGCGCGTCCGTGCCGAAGAAGATGAACAAGCTGGGTTCGGCGGGGCACGCCGTGCCGGGCACGTTCTGGTCGCCCGACCCGGCCGAGGAGACCACCGCGCTGCAGCGGGCTCACGGCAACGGGCACTCGAACGGCAATGGCAACGGTCATGCGAACGGCAACGGCCACACGCGTGCGGAGATCGAAAGCGCCGAGACGGCGTCGAAGCGCTCCGAGCACTAGACGGTACTGACGCTGAAGGCCACCTTCCGATCCGGAAGGTGGCCTTCAGTGCGTTCGCAGTCTCGTGACGGTCTTCCCGGCACGGGCGACGCGGGTCTCGGGCTTCTTGGCCTCGGCGACCCACTTCGTGTATTCCCGCTGGTGGGACGGCGGCAGCGCCGCGAAGAGCGCCGCCGCGTCCGGGGCCGCCGCGAGGGCGTCGGCCAGCTCCCGCGGGACCTCGGTCACTCTTCGGCGCCGATCGAGAAGGCCGACTCGGTGTCGGCGCGGGAGTACGAGCGGAACGCGATGTGCGTGACGGTGTTCAGCACACCCGCCACCTTCCCGATCCGCCCGGGGATCAGCTCGGCCAGGTCCTCGTGCGCGGAAACCTGCACGGTGGCGATGAGGTCGACGTCCCCGGCGCACGAGTAGACCTCGCCGACCCCGTCGAGGTCGGCGATCGCCTGCGCGGCGTCCGGGATCGCGTCCGCCTCTACCTGGATCAACACGATCGCGGTGATCACCTGGGTCCTCCAAGACTCGTCTGCGGGTATCGCCCGCGATCCTAGTGAGCCCGGCCGGCCGCGGCCGGTCTGACTCGTCGCCGGGCGGGCCTGGTGGGGCTCGAAGCGGCTGGCTCGGGGGCTGCGGGTGCCGCTCCGGCTGACGCCGCCAGTCGCCGGGTGCGCTGGTCGGCGGTGGGCGAAGGCCGGGTAGCTGCTGAGCGCGATGCGCTCGGCCGGAGCTGTGCCCGGTGGGCGAGGGCGGGTTCGCCGCTGAGCGCGATGCGGTCGCAAGCCGTGCACGGCGCGGCCGTGAACGCGGAGTCGCTGCCCGCCTGAGCCACGGCGCTGCCGGTGCCCAAGCGAGGCGCGGGATCGAGGTCCTTCGCGGCCACCTGGCCGGTGACGCCGGACCCGATCGCGGCCCACCAGACCCGGCCTCAGCCGACGTGTTCCAGCGAATGGGCCTCCGTCACCAGGTCCAGCCACCCCCGCCACCCCGCGACCGTCGCCGGTTCGGCCCAGGGGCGGGTCGTGCGGACCAGGCGGACGCCCGGGCGGGCCAGCCACCGCAGCAGCACCCCCACCTCCTCCGGAGGCGCGCCGTGCAGGGGCCCTGGGTCCGGCAGCACCGTCTCCGCCGAGGCCACCAGCGCCTCCACCACCGGCATCGGCGGCACTCCGCGGCGGGCGACGCCTGCCGAGGCCAAGCGGCCGTAGCGGATGACCGACAGCTCCCAGCCGCCCGCGCCGTCCGGGTTCGCCGCTATCAGCTCGCCGATCGAGGCCAGCGCCGCCTGGCGGTGGGCTCGGCCCAGGACGCGGATCAGGCCGGCCAGCTCGTCGCGGTGGCGGGCCGCCTGCTCGTAGTGCTGAGCCTCCGCCAGCCGCTCCAGCTGGGCCGCCGCGGCGCGCAGCGGGGCGCCGTCGAGGCCCGCGATGAGCCCCGACACCGACTCGACCGCCGGGCCGTACTCCTCGACGTTCTGCCGGCCGGCGCACGGCGCACCGCAGCGGCCCAGCTCGGCGAGGACGCACGGGGTCCCGCTCGGTGCCTTCGGTGAGATCCGCTGGGTGCACGTGCGCAGCCCCGACGCGCCGGCCAGGGTGTCCGCCGTCGTGCGGGCGTCGGCCTGGTTGCGGAACGGGCCCAGCACCCCCGGGCGCGGCAGCCGCACCACCGACAGCCGGGGGAACGCCTCGTCCGTCAGGCCGACCCACCAGCCCTGGTGCCGGTTCTTCGACCGCCGGTTGTACGCCGGCCGGTGCGCGCCGATCAGCCGCAGCTCCCGCACCTCGGCCTCCAGCGAGTGCGCGCAGACGACGTGGTCGACGCGCTCGGCCAGCGCGACCATCTCCCGGATCCGGCTGCGCCCCTCCGAGCCGGTGAAGTACGTCCGCACGCGCCGCCGCAGGTCCTTCGCCGTGCCGACGTACAGGACCTCCTCCTTCGGCCCCCGGAACAGGTAGACGCCGGGCGCGGCCGGCAGGTCCGCGGCCAGGTGCCGCTTCGCGCGCTGGGCCACCGTGACCTCGGGCAGGTAGCCCATCAGCTCCTCGAGCGAGTGGACGCCCAGGTTGCCGACGCGCTCCAGCAGGCCGTGCAGCACGTCGACGGTGGCGCGGGCGTCGTCCAGCGCCCGGTGCGTCGGCCGCGTCCGGGCCCCGAACAGCAGCGCCAGTGCCGTCAGGTTGTAGCGGCCCACCTCGTCGCGCGGGACGACCCGCCGGGCCAGCCGGACGGTGCACACCACGGTCGCCTTCGGCCAGACATAACCGTGCCCCTCGCAGGCCGCGCGCATGTGCGAGGTGTCGAACCCCGAGTTGTGCGCCACCAGCACCGACCCGCCGATGAACTCCAGGAACGCCGGCAGCACCTCCTCGATCGGCGGCGCGTCGTAGACCATGGCGTGGGTGATGCCCGTGAGCGAGACGATCTGCGGCGGGATCGGCACGCCCGGGTTGACCAGCGTGGCGAACTCGCCCAGCACCTCGCCCGCGCGCACCTTCACCGCGCCGATCTCGGTGATCCCGTTCGGGCCGGGAGCCGCCCCGGTCGTCTCGAGGTCGAACACCACGAACGTGGTGTCCCGCAACGGGGTTCCGAGCTCGTCGAACGCGAGCTGTGCCTGGACCGGACGCATGGCCGGGACCCTAGAGGCCACCCCCGACAATTTCGGCGACCGGCCGGTCACCGCGGGTTCGCATGGCGTGCGACGCGGGATCCGGGGGCGGGGCCTACCCTGGAGCGATGCACCCGCAGCCGCTCGTGCCGGAGCCGCCCGGGGACCACGCCGGTCCCGCGGGTGTCGCGCCGCGCCCCGAGCCGGCCGACGACGCGGGGGAGCGGCCCGAACCCGCCACCTGGCCCGCCCTGCCGGAGCCGGTCCGCGACCGGATCGCCGAGCTCGCCGCGGCCGCCGTCGCCAAGCTGCCGAACACCGATGTGCCCCGCCAGCTGCGGCCCGTCGCCAAGTTCGCGCCGGCCAAGCGCGCGAAGCTCGGCGGCGCCGCCCTGCTGGCCGCGCTGGGCGAGTCGTCCCAGTTCCGCACCGCCGTCATCGAGTGGCTGCGCGAGCACCGGACCGACGCCCTCGACCCCAACGCCGTCGACTCGGTCGCCGGGGCGGCGGCCGCCGTCCTGCTCGGCGAGTCCGGGGCCGCGGGCCGGGTCCGGCTGGTCGCGAAGAACGCCGAGGAGAACGTCCTGCGCGCGGAGCGGGACGCCGCGCTCGCCCGCGCCCAGCGGCTCGAAGCCGAGCTGACCCTGGTCCGGGCCGAGCTCGCCGACGCGAGGCTGGCCGCCGAGAGCGTCCGCGGCGAGCGCGAAGGTGAAGTCGAGAAACTTTTGAAGCGGCTTCGTGAGCAGGGCGTGCAGCTCCGGCAGGCCAAGGACGCGGCGGAATCGGCCTCGGTGGACGCCGAGCGCGGTATTTCGGCGCACGCCGAGCAGGTCGCCGCCCTCACCGCCCAGCTCGCGCGGGAACGCCAGCGCGTCGCCAACGAACGCGCCCGGGCCGAACGCGCCAGCGCCGACGCCGACATCGCCCGGCAGTCGGCCCGCGAAGCGCGCGAAGCCGACGAAGTGCGGCTGGCGCTGCTCGTCGACACGATCGACGGCGCGGCCAACGGCCTGCGCCGCGAACTGGCCCTCGGTGCCCGCGGGGCCCGCCCGGCGGACATGGTCCGCGGCGCAAGCTCCGGCCTCGGCCAGGGCGGCAAGATCGCCGACGTGTCCACGTTGGACCGCTACCTCGCGCTGCCCAACGTGCACCTGATCGTCGACGGCTACAACGTCACCAAGACCGGCTACCCCGAGCTCGCGCTGGCCGACCAGCGCGACCGGCTGATCCACCAGCTCTCCGCGCTGGCCGCGCGGACGTCGGCCGAGGTCACGGTGGTCTTCGACGGCGCCGGCGTGCTGTCGGTCCCGGCCTCGGTGCCACGCGGGGTCCGGGTGCTGTTCTCCGACCGCGGCGTGCTGGCCGACGACGTCATCCGCAACATCGTGCGGGCCGAGCCCGCGGGCCGGCCGATGGTGGTCGCGACGTCCGACCGCGCGGTCGCCGACTCGGTCCGCGGCGGCGGTGCGCACCCGACACCGTCCGCGGTGCTGGTGAGCCGGCTCAGCCGGGTCTGAGCATTACGCGGGCGCCGGTCCGTTCGGGAAGGGCGGTTCACCCGTTCGAAGGCGGCTATCGCGCCGGTATCCGATCGCGCGGTCGCGTCCTCGACGGCCGTCCGCGGTGCTCGTGAGCCGTCTGAGCCGGGTCCGAGCATTTCTCGCCCCAGGAACCCGATCGGGTGAACCGGAGCCGTTCTCGGCGATCTGAGCGCCGGAAACTGTCGGTGGTGCCGCCTAACGTGCGGGGCAGCAGTTCCGACGTGAGGAGGACCACATGACCGGCACCCCCGAGTTGTCCGAAGTGGACGTCTCGCACATTTCCGTTTCCGACATCGAGAACGTCGTGGTGGATTGCGACCGCTGCGTCGTGCGCGGCATCTCCTGCCACGACTGCGTGGTGACCGTCCTGCTCGGCGCGCCACCCGCCGTCGGGTGGGACGCCGACGAGCGCCGCGCGGTGGCGGCGCTGGCCGAAGCGGGGATGGTGCCCCGGCTGCGCATGGTCGAAGGACCGGCTTTGCGCACCGCCTGAGTGACCCGTTTCGTGTCGGCGCGCCGAGTGGTCGATCGGATCAGGTGAACGGTAGGTAGCCGAAATGGCCGGCAAAGAAACCCCAGCGTGTAACGCCCATCACATGTTTTCTCCCCCGCTGGTCCGATGGTGTTTAACGGCGCTACGCAGAGTTTTGGCGCAGGGGGTGGTGGACGCGGTGGCGGTCTTTTCGTAACCTGTCCGAGATCTCGTGGCCCCTGGCCGTCGATGAGACGGCGACGCGAGATCGCCGCCGGACGCAGCTTTGTCGGGAAGCTGGGAACCGGAACCACCATCGCGGGCCTCTCTCTCGAGGGAAAACGCGCGCGATGGACGGGACAACGGCGAAGAGGAACCCCCGACCTCTTCGTGCCCCGGTCCCCCTCGGCGGCCGAGACGCAAAGGAGACCCGCGCGACCGTGCAGTCGCATCCCATCAGGCGCGTGGTGTCAGGTGCCCTCGCAGCGGCTTCGGTGATCACCCTCGTCACCATGGCCCAGCCGACGGCCACCGCCGCCCCCATCCCCGTTCTCCAAGCCCCGCCCACCGGTTCGGACGCGCTCGCCCAGTACCGCGATCTCGCGGCACAGGCCGAGAAGCTGAACGAAGACCTGCTCAAGGCCCAGGACGACCTGAAGGCCAAGCAGGGTGAGCTCGACAAGGCCAGCACCGACGTCAACGCGGCGAAGGGCCAGGCCGAAGCGGCGAGCGCCAACGAGAAGAAGTACCAGACCGAGGTCGACAAGTTCGCCGGCGCGTCGTTCACCAGTGGTGTCCAGCTGAACAAGCTGTCCGCGCTGCTGGCCGGCACGTCGACGCAGGACTTCCTGGACCGCTCGTCGGCCCTCGAGGTCATCGCGACCGACAAGAACGCCGCCATGGGCAACCTCAGCGGCGCCGTCCAGCAGGCCACCGATGCCACGAACAAGGCCACCGACGCCGCGAAGCGGGCGACGGACGCCCGTGACGCCGCGGCGAAGCTGACCTCGGACATCCAGGCCAAGCAGAAGACGCTGAACGACCAGATCGACCAGCTCAAGGCGGCCAACAAGAGCCTGAGCTCGCTCGACAAGGCGGCCCAGCGCGACACGGGCTCCGCGCCTCCGGGGCTCAAGGCCCCGACCGCGGACGCCCAGGCCGCACTGGACGCCGCGCTGAGCAAGCTGGGCAGCGCCTACGTCTGGGGTGCCACCGGGCCGAGCACGTTCGACTGCTCGGGCCTGATGCTCTGGGCCTACAAGCAGGCCGGCATCACCCTGCCCCGGTCCAGCCGGGAGCAGTCCACCTTCGGCGCCGCGGTGCCGCGGGACCAGCTCCAGCCGGGCGACCTCGTGTTCTACTACTCGCCCGTTTCGCACGTCGGCATGTACGTCGGCAACGGCAAGATGGTGCACGCGCCCGACACCGGTGACGTCGTGAAGATCTCGCCGCTGCAGAGCCAGTACGCGGGAGCGCGACGCCCGACGTCGTGACCCACGCAGCACAGCGCAGCATTCGAAGGGGCGGTACCGCACACGCGGTGCCGCCCCTTCGCTGTAGGTGGCGGCCGCTAGCCTCAGGGGCGTGCTCAAGACCCTGCTCGTGACCAACGACTTCCCGCCCCGGCCCGGGGGGATCCAGAACTACCTGAACTCCCTCGCCACCCGGTTGCCGGCGGACGACCTGGTCGTCTACGCGCCGTCGTGGGAGTCGCACACGGGGTCGCACGAGGAGTTCGACGCCGCGGCGCCGTTCGAGGTCGTCCGGCACCCGACGTCGCTGATGCTGCCGACGCCGGACGTGCTGCGCCGGGCGAAGGAGATCATGCGCGCGCGGGACTGCGAAGCCGTCTGGTTCGGCGCCGCCGCGCCGCTGGCGTTGCTGGGGCACTCGCTGCGGCAGGCCGGGGCGCGCCGTGTCGTGGCGTCCACGCACGGCCACGAGGTCGGCTGGTCCATGCTGCCGGGCTCGCGGCAGGCGTTGCGGCGCATCGGGGACACCGTGGACGTCGTCACCTACGTCAGCCGCTACACCCGCGGCCGGTTCGCCGCCGCGTTCGGCGCGATGGCCGGGCTGGAGCTGCTGCCGTCCGGTGTGGACACCGGGATCTACCGGCCGGACCCGGCGGGGCGCGCGGAGATCCGCGCCCGGCACGGCCTCGGCGACCGGCCGACCGTCGTCTGCGTGTCGCGGCTGGTCCCGCGCAAGGGCCAGGACCAGCTGATCCGCGCCCTGCCGAAGCTGAAGGAACGCGTGCCCGGCGCGGCTTTGCTGATCGTCGGCGGCGGCCCGTACCGCAAGCGGCTGACCGAGCTGGTCCGCGAGTGCGGCGTCGAGCGCGACGTCGTCATCACCGGGTCGGTCCCGTGGGCCGAGCTGCCCGCGCACTACGCCGCCGGTGACGTCTTCGCCATGCCGGCCCGCACCCGCGGCCGCGGCCTCGACGTCGAGGGCCTCGGCATCGTCTACCTGGAGGCCTCGGCGACCGGCCTGCCGGTGGTCGCGGGCAACTCCGGCGGCGCGCCCGAGGCGGTCCTGGACGAGGTGACCGGGCACGTCGTCGACGGCCGGGACGTCGGCCAGCTGGGCGAGACCGTCGCCAGCCTGCTCGCGGACCCGGTGCGGGCCCGCCGGATGGGCGAGGCGGGCCGCGCGTGGGTGAGCGAGAACTGGCGCTGGGACGTGATGGCGGACCGCCTGTCGGGCCTGCTGGACGGCGACCCGGTGGCCGCCGTCCGCTGACGCCGAAAAGCCGTGAAGGCCTCCTTACCGGCCGTAAGAGCCGCGAAGGAGGCCTTCACGGCTTTCCGGTGGGCGCGGGGAGGCCGGGAGCGTCAGGGCGTGTAGAGGGCCGGGTGGCGGGGGTCGTCCACGCGGACCACGACGTCGGCCAGGGCGCTCGGGTCCGCTTCCTCCTCGTAGCGCTCGTAGGCCGGGACGGCCCAGGCGTCCGGCACACGGCGGCGCAGGGCGGCGGGGGAGAGCCACAGGTGCACGGCCAGGTCGAAGGCCAGGCCCGCGCCGAGCAGCAGCTCGCCGTCGAGGATCACGACGCCGCCTTCGGGCACCGGCACGCGGGCGGCGCGGGTCGCGCGGTCGCGCTCGGTGTCCCACAACGACGGCAGGATCTCGCCGGAACCGGTGCCGGCCAGGGGATCGAGCACTTCGCGGCGCAGCGCGCCGAGGTCGAGCCAGTCGGTGTAGCGGGCGTCGGGGTTCGTGCGGCCGTGCTCGAAGCGCAGCGACGCCGGGCGCAGGAAGTCGCGCGCGGACACGCGCAGGGCCGCACGGCCGCGCAGGCGCAGGGGCTCGACCAGGGCGTCCGCGAGTTCTGTGGTTTCCGTCGCACCGTCCGCGCCGTCGACGGCGACCGCGATCCGGGGGCGCTCGGTGAGCGCGCTGATGCGCTCGGTCAGTTCTTCGGCCAGGACGGCGGGGGAAATCGGGCGGTAGCGCACGGGAAGAGATCCTCCACCCGGACCGGGGACGGTTTTCGTCGTACCCCGGTGGGATGATGCGAGCATGACCTCTTCAGTGAGCTCTTCAGTGGGGAAGACCGCCGATGTCGGTTGGAACATAGGGGTTTCCCGCACCTTGCCGTACTCCGGCGCGGAGGTCTGGGACTTCCTGGTCAGCCGGGAGGGCGTCGCGATCTGGCTCGGCCCCGGCGTCGACCTGCCGCAGGAGCCGGGCGCGGAGTACGAGACCGAAAACGGCACCGTCGGGGAGATCCGCGGCTTCGTCGCGGGCGACCGCGTCCGGCTCACCTGGCGGCCGCAGGACTGGGACCACGACTCCACCGTCCAGGTGCGGCTGAGCGGTTCCGGGGCCAAGACCACGCTGCGGTTCCACCAGGAATGGCTTTCGGGCGCGGAAGAACGCGAAGAACAACGGGCATACTGGCAGGACGTGATCGATCGCGTGGTGGCGGCGCTCGCCGAGCGCTGACGATTCTTGGGGGACGGTATGACGACGGTCGAGGTAGCCGAAGATTTCGCGCAGGACGCGCACTTGTTCGCGGAACTGCTGCGCGCGGGCGGGCCTGCGCGCCTGGTCCGGATGCCGCGGGGCCTGACCTGCTACATCGTCACGGACTTCACGCAGGCCCGCGCGCTGCTGGCCGATTCCCGGCTGCAGAAGGACAACGTGCGCGCGCACGCGCTGTTCGAGGCCAAGCTGCCCGACGAAGTGGCCGCGCAGGGTGGCTTCGGCGAGTCGCTGGGCCACCACATGCTCAACACGGACCCGCCTGACCACTCGCGGCTGCGCAAGCTCGTCAACAAGGCGTTCACGGGCCGCACCGTGGCGCGGCTGCGGCCGCGGATCGAGGAGATCACCGCCGAGCTGCTCGACGCGCTGGCCGGGCGGGAGCGGGCCGACCTGCTGCCCTCCTTCGCCGCGCCGCTGCCGATCACGGTGATCTGCGAGCTGCTCGGCGTCGCGCCGGAGCACCGCACGGAGTTCGCCGACTGGTCCAAGACGCTGCTGAGCGCGTCGGAGCCGGCGGCCGGGCAGGCCGCGGCGCAGAACATGTTCGGCTACCTCACCGGCCTGATCGCTCAGAAGCGCGCCGAGCCGGCCGAGGACCTGCTGTCGGACCTGGTCCACGCGAGCGACGACGGCGACTCGCTGTCCGAGCCCGAACTGGTGTCGATGGCGTTCCTGCTGCTGGTCGCCGGGCACGAGACCACCGTCAACCTGATCGCCAACAGCGTGCTGGCGCTGCTGCGCGAGCCGGCGCAGCTCGCCCTGCTGCGCGAAGACCCGTCGCTGCTGCCGAACGCCGTCGAGGAGTTCCTCCGCTTCGACGGCCCGATCCACCTGGCCACCCTGCGGTTCACGACGGCGCCGGTCGAGGCGGGCGGCGTGACGATCCCGGAGGGCGAGTTCGTGCTGATCTCGCTGCTGGGCGCCAACCGGGACGAGGCGCGGTACGCCGAGCCGGGCAAGCTCGACGTCACGCGCGCCGCGGGCGGCCACCTGGCCTTCGGCCACGGCATCCACTACTGCGTCGGCGCTCCGCTGGCCCGCCTGGAGGCGGAGATCGCCCTCGGCGGCCTGCTGGCGCGGTTCCCGGACATCGAGCTGGACGCGAAGCCGGACGAGCTGGTCTACCGGCCCAGCTCCCTGATCCACGGCCTGGAGTCCCTTCCGGTCCGGCTGCGCTGATTTAATCGGCGGATGGACTCCGCCGACCTGCTCGCCCTGGACGCCCAGCACGTGTGGCACCCGTACGCGCCCATGCCCGCGAAGGTGCCTTCGCTGCTGGTGACCGAGGCGAGCGGGGTGCGGCTCACGCTCGCCGACGGCCGGGAGCTGGTCGACGGGATGTCGTCGTGGTGGTCGGCGATCCACGGCTACCGGCACCCGGCCCTCGACGCCGCGCTCGCCGCGCAGGCCGGGCGGATGAGCCACGTGATGTTCGGCGGCCTGACGCACGAGCCGGCGATCACCCTGGCCAAGACCCTGGTCGACCTGACGCCGGACGGGCTCGAGCACGTCTTCCTCTGCGACTCGGGCTCGGTGTCGGTCGAGGTCGCGGCGAAGATGTGCTTGCAGTACCAGCGTTCCCGCGGCCTCCCGGAGAAGCGGCGGCTGCTCACCTGGCGCGGCGGTTACCACGGCGACACGTTCACGCCGATGAGCGTCTGCGACCCCGACGGCGGCATGCACTCGCTGTGGCGCGGGGTGCTGCCCGAGCAGGTCTTCGTGCCGATGCCGCCGCCGGGGTTCGACACCCCGCCGGACCAGTCCTATGTGGACCTTCTCGGCGAGGAGATCGCCCGGCACGCCGGGGAGCTGGCCGCGGTGATCGTCGAGCCGGTGGTGCAGGGGGCCGGCGGGATGCGCTTCCACCACCCCGCCTACCTGCGCGCGCTGCGGGAGCTGACCGAGGCGCACGACGTGCTGCTGATCTTCGACGAGATCGCCACCGGCTTCGGCCGCACCGGCGCGCTGTTCGCCGCCGAGCACGCGGGCGTGACGCCGGACGTGCTGTGCCTCGGCAAGGCGCTGACCGGCGGCTACCTGAGCATGGCCGCGACGCTGTGCACCCCGGACGTCGCCGCCGGCATCTCCCGCGGCGCGCTGCCGGTGCTCGCGCACGGCCCGACGTTCATGGGCAACCCGCTCGCCTCGGCGGTCGCGAACGCGTCGCTGGGGCTGCTGGCGGACGGCGCGTGGAAACGCGACGTCACGAGGGTGGAGAAGGCCCTGCTGGACGGCCTCGCCCCGGCCCGCGACCTCCCGTCGGTGGTGGACGTCCGGGTGCTCGGCGGCATCGGCGTGCTGCAGCTCGACCACCCGGTGGACATGGCGGTGGCGACGGAGGTGGTGACGGCGCGGGGCGCGTGGCTGCGGCCGTTCCGCGACCTGGTGTACGCGATGCCGCCGTACGTCACGAGCGACGCGGACCTCGCGGTGATCACCGGGGCGATGCTGGCGGTGGCGGAGAAGGCGTGATCACCCGCAGGAGACCGCCGGGGCTTGTAAACGCTTGATTTCAGCACATCGGGTGTGACCGCGCGCACAGCGAGACCCGAAGGTCTCTCATCGTCGCTCTGCGTATAAACCCTCGATCTACACCACGCGAACGGCGGAGGCGGCGAGTGTGAAAGGTCGCCGGTGCGGCACCGATCCCGTGCCCAGGTAAACGCGAGAAATGCTTGCATAGCAGACTTTTCGCGTGCTTTCGGCGATCCTGCCCCCATGATCGAGATCGTTCGTGGTGAACACGACACCGGCCCGCCGTCTCCGCTGGAGACCTTCAAGCAGAACCTCAAGCACGACCTTCCCGCCTCGATAGTCGTTTTCCTCGTCGCCGTACCGCTTTCCCTCGGCATCGCGCTCGCCGCCGGGGCTCCTGTGCTCGCCGGACTCGTCTCCGCCGTCGTCGGCGGGCTGGTCGCGAGCGTCTTCGGTGGGTCGCCGCTGCAGGTCAGTGGGCCTTCCGCCGCTCTCACCGTGGTGCTGGCCGACACGATCGCCACCCACGGCTGGCCCGTCACCTGCGCGATCACCGTCGCCGCCGGGCTGCTCCAGATCCTCTTCGGCCTGACCCGCACCGCCCGCGCCGCGCTCGCGGTGTCGCCGGCCATCGTGCACGGCCTGCTCGCCGGCATCGGCGTCACGATCGTGCTCGGCCAGTTGCACGTCGTCCTGGGCGGTACCGCGCAGGGCTCCGCGCTCGCCAACGTCGTCGCGCTGCCGCGGCAGATCGCCGCCCACCACGACCAGGCCGTGCTGATCGGGGTCGTCACCCTCGCCGTGCTGCTGGCCTGGCCGCGGCTGCCCGCCGTCGTCCGCCGGGTGCCCGCGCCGCTGGCCGCCATCGCCCTGGCCACCGGGCTGTCCGTCGCGACCGGCATGACCCTGCCGCGCGTCGACCTGCCCGCCGGCCTGCCGTCCCTGCACCTCGTGCCGCGGCTGCCCGACGGCGGCTGGGGCGGGTTCGCCCTCGCCGCCGTCACCATCGCGCTGATCGCCGGCCTCGAGAGCCTGCTGTCCGCGGTCTCGGTCGACAAGCGCCGCGGCGGCCCGCGCACCGACCTCGACCGCGAGCTGGTCGGGCAGGGCATGGCGAACGTCGCCGCCGGCGCGCTCGGCGGCTTCCCGGTCACCGGCGTCGTCGTGCGCAGCATGACCAACTACGAGGCCGGCGCGCGCACCCGGATGTCGGCGATGCTGCACTGTGCCTGGATCCTCGCCGCCTGCCTGCTGCTCACCGGCACCCTGCGGCTGATCCCGCTGGCCGCCCTCGCCGCGCTGCTGGTGTACGTCGGGACGAAGCTGGTCAACCCGGCCGCGATCAAGGACGTCCGCCGCCACGGCGACCTCCCGGTGTACGTCGTCACGCTGGCCGGCGCCGTCGCGGTCAACCTCCTCACCGGCGTCGCCGCCGGGATACTGCTGGCCCTCGCGCTGATGCTGCGGCGGATGATCTTCTCCGGCATCCATGTCGAGAAACACGGCGACAGCCACCGCGTCGTCATCGAAGGCGCGCTGACGTTCCTCTCCGTGCCCCGGCTGACCCGGGTGCTCGCCGAGGTGCCCGCGCACGCCGAGGTCACGCTGGAACTGCTCGTCGACTACCTGGACCACGCCGCGTTCGACTGCCTGCGCGGCTGGCAGCAGGCGCACGCCGGGCCGGTGACGGTCGACGAGATCGGCCACCCGTGGTTCGAACGCGGCCGCGCGGGGACGCCGACGGTGCGCCGGGGCCTCGCCGCGCGCGTGGTGCCGCGCTGGCTGGCGCCCTGGTCGGAGTGGCAGGCCGAGCACGTCGCCCTGCCCGTGCAGCGCAGCGCGAGTTCGCTGCTGTGCCGCGGCGCGTCGGAGTTCCAGCGCCGCACCGCGCCGCTGCTGCGCGACACCTGGACCGGGCTCGCGGACGGCCAGGAGCCGCACACCCTGTTCATCACCTGCGGCGACGCGCGGATCGTGCCGAACCTGATCACGACCAGCGGGCCGGGCGACCTGTTCACGGTGCGGAACATCGGCAATCTCGTCCCGCCGGCGGACGGCGGCGCCGACTCCTCGGTCGGCGCGGCGATCGAGTACGCCGTCGGTGTGCTCGGGGTCGCGGAGATCGTGGTCTGCGGGCATTCCGGCTGCGGCGCGATGAAGGCGCTGCTCGGCCAGGCCCCGGCGGGCCTGCACCAGCTCGGCGCCTGGTTGCGCCACGGCGAGCCGACGCTGCTGCGCCGCGGCCGGGAGGCGCCGCTTCTGCTCGGCGGCCGCCGGCCCGCCGCCGAGGCCGACCAGCTCGCGCTGCAGAACGTCGTGCAGCAGCTGGAAACCCTGCGCGGCTACCCGGTGGTGGCCGCGGCGCTGGACCGCGGCGGCCTCCGGCTGACCGGGATGTACTTCGACGTCGGCGCCGCGCAGGTGTCCCTGCTGGACGACGCGGCCCGCGGCTTCGTCCCGGCGGGCGCCGTCACGTCCTGAGCCGAGCGCGCCCGCGGTGGCCTTCGGTGCTCCATCCATGCCCCCGCCACCGCCCTCAACGGAGGCGCTTCGCACCGCAGTGCTGATTCAACGCACCGAAGGCCACCTCGGGGCGCTCGGGAACCCTTGTGTCGTAAAGGGTTCAACTGTCGGGTGACAGGCACGCGGGGCGTGAACGGCGGGTTAAGCGGACGTCCGATTTGTGTCATTCGGGCAAATTATGGCCAGTGGTTCACTCGATCGAGTGGCGCATAGCGGACATTTCACACGATTTCCGGTTGCATGGCGATCATGAGACCCCTCGCCGTGCTCCGCCACGACCTGCCGGCCTCCCTGGTCGTTTTCCTCGTCGCCGTACCGCTTTCGCTCGGCATCGCGCTCGCCTCGGGCGCGCCGGTCGCCGCCGGCCTGATCGCCGCCGTCGTCGGCGGGGTCGTCGCCGGTGCCCTCGGCGGCTCCGCGCTCCAGGTGAGCGGGCCCGCCGCCGGCCTGACCGTGATCATGGCCGAAACCATCAGCACCTTCGGCTGGGCCGTCACGTGCCTGATCACGGTCGCCGCCGGTGCCCTCCAGATCCTGCTCGGGCTGAGCCGCATCGCGCGCGCCGCGCTGGCCATCTCGCCGGCCATCGTGCACGGCATGCTGGCCGGCATCGGCGTCACGATCGTGCTCGGCCAGCTGCACGTCATCCTCGGCGGCAAGGCCCAGAGCTCGGCCGTGGAGAACGTCGCCGAGCTGCCCGGCCAGATCGTCGCCCACCACGACTCGGCCACCACGATCGGCCTGCTCACCATCGCGATCCTGCTGATCTGGCCGCGGCTGCCGAAGGCCGTCCAGCGGGTCCCCGGGCCGCTGGCGGCGATCGCGCTCGCCACCGTGGCGTCGGTCGCCACCGGGATGACGCTGCCGCGCGTCGAACTGCCCGGTGACCTGCTGAACGTCCACCTGGTCCCGCAGCTGCCCGACGGCGGCTGGGGCGGGTTCGCGCTCGCCGTCGTCACCATCGCCCTGATCGCCAGCGTGGAGAGCCTGCTCTCGGCGGTCGCCGTCGACCGCATGCACACGGGCCCGCGCGCCAACCTCGACCGCGAGCTGGTCGGGCAGGGCGCGGCCAACATGGTTTCCGGGGCACTGGGCGGGCTCCCGGTCACCGGCGTCATCGTCCGCAGCTCCACCAACGTCGCCGCCGGGGCGAAGACCCGCGTGTCGGCGATCCTGCACGGCGTCTGGGTGCTGGTGTTCGTCGTCCTGCTCGCCGGGCTGATCCAGAACATCCCGCTCGCCGCGCTGGCCGGGCTGCTGGTGCACGTCGGCGCGAAGCTGGTCAACCCCGGGCACATGAAGACCGCGCTCAGGCACGGCGATCTGCCCGTCTACCTGCTGACCCTCGCCGGGGTGGTGGTGTTCGACCTGCTCACCGGCGTGCTCGCCGGGATCGGGCTGGCGCTGGTGCTCATGCTGCGTCGCACGGTCTGGTCCGGCATTCACGTCGAGAGCGACGGCGACCGCCACCGCGTCGTCGTCGAAGGTGTCCTGACGTTCCTGTCCGTGCCGCGGCTGTCGAAGGTGCTCGGCGCCATCCCGGCCGGGGTGCCGGTGCGGCTGGAACTGGTCGTCGACTACCTGGACCACGCCGCTTTCGAAAGCCTCACCACCTGGCAGCAGGCGCACGAACGCGCGGGCGGCACGGTGGACGTCGACGAGGTCGGCCACCCCTGGTTCGGCGAGGGCAAGGCCGGCCGGCCGACGCGGTCGCGGTTCGCCGCGAGCCGGGCCGTCCCGCGGTGGCTCGCGCCGTGGTCCGACTGGCAGGCCGTGGAGTCCGTCGACATCCCGGCCCAGCAGACCCGCCGCGGCGCCACGGAGTTCCACCGCCGGGCCGCGCCGCTGCTGCGGGACACGCTGTCCGGGCTGGCCGACGGCCAGAAACCGCGGACGCTGTTCATCACCTGCGGCGACTCGCGGATCGTGCCGAACCTGATCACCACCAGCGGGCCCGGCGACCTGTTCACCATCCGCAACATCGGCAACCTGGTCCCGCCGGGGCAGGCCGATCCGTCGATGAACGCGTCGATCGAGTACGCGGTGGGCGTGCTCGGCGTCGAGGAGATCGTCGTCTGCGGCCACTCCGGCTGCGGGGCGATGGCCGCGCTCGCCGACGGCCCGCCGCCGGGGCCGCTGGAGACGTGGCTGCGCTACGCCGTGCCCAGCGCCCGCCGGTCCGGCCCGGTCACCGTCGACGGCGCCCGCCCGGCTCGCGAAGGCGACCGGCTGGCCCTGCTCAACGTGCTCCAGCAGCTCGACCACCTCCGGGAGTACCCGCAGGTCGCGGCGGCCGAGGCGGCCGGGAAGCTGCAGCTGACCGGGATGTACTTCGACGTCGGCGCCGCCCAGGTGCACCTGCTGGAGGGTGACGCGCGCTCGTTCCGCCTCGCCGGGGCGGTGGTGCCGGAGGCCTGACGCGGACCCCGGCCGCACCGCCCGGGCTGCGCGGCCCGGGCCGGGGTCACTAAGTTGATGGTCCGTGACGATGCTGGTGATGACGGGGACCGGGACCGGGGTCGGCAAGACGATCTCCACGGCGGCGATCGCGGCGCTGGCGGTGGCCGGCGGGCAGCGGGTGGCGGTGCTGAAACCGGCGCAGACCGGGGTGGGCCCCGACGAGCCCGGTGACCTCGCCGACGTCGTCCGCCTGGCCGGGGCCGAGGTGACCACGCGCGAGCTGCGCCGCTACCCCGACCCGTTGTCGCCCGAGGCCGCCGCCCGCCGCAGCGGCCTGCCGACGCTCGACCCGGGCGAGATCGCGCGGGCGGCGTCCGACCTCGACACCGACCACGACCTGACGCTGATCGAGGGCGCGGGCGGTCTGCTGGTGCGGTTCGACGCCGCCGGGTCGAGCCTCGCCGACGTCGCCTGGTCGCTCGGTTCGCTGGTGATCATCGTGGCCGAGGCCGGGCTGGGCACGCTCAACGCGACCGCGCTGACCGCCGAGGTCGCCACGAAGCGCGGGCTGACCGTCGCCGGGGTGATCATCGGCTCCTGGCCGGCCGAGCCGGACCTCGCGGCGCTGTCCAACCTCGAAGACCTGCCGGTGGCGGCCGGGGCGCCGCTGCTGGGCGTGCTGCCCGCCGGGCTCGGCACCGCGTCCCCCCAGGAGTTCCTGGAGGCGGCGCGGGCCGGGCTCTCGCCGTGGTTCGGCGGCGAGTTCGACCCCGAGCTGTTCACCGGACGGGCGTCCGCCCAGAAGTGACCTGCGTCGCTGTCGCCTCGACCGCGCTTCGTGCACGATGAGAGACGCTTTCCGCACCACCACGACCAAGGAGACGCCCGTGACCGCAGTCCCGGACACCGATGTCCTCGCCTACGCGCGCGAGCAGGTCCTCGAAAACGGCGTCGGCCTGGGTGAGGCCGAGGTCCTCGAGCTGCTGCGGCTGCCGGACGACCGGCTCCCCGACCTGCTGGCCCTGGCGCACGAGGTGCGGATGCGCTGGTGCGGCCCCGAGGTCGAGGTCGAGGGCATCATCAGCCTGAAGACCGGCGGCTGCCCCGAGGACTGCCACTTCTGCTCGCAGTCCGGCCGCTTCCCGACGCCGGTGCGCTCGGCGTGGCTCGACATCCCGAACCTCGTCAAGGCCGCCCGGCAGACCGCCGAGACCGGCGCGACGGAGTTCTGCATCGTCGCCGCCGTCCGCGGGCCCGACAAGCGGCTGCTTTCGCAGGTCCGCGAGGGCGTGAAGGCGATCCGCGAAGACGGCAACGACATCCAGATCGCCTGCTCGCTGGGCATGCTCACGCAGGAGCAGGTCGACGAGCTCGTCGAGATGGGCGTCCACCGCTACAACCACAACCTCGAGACGGCGCGGTCGCACTTCCCGTCCGTCGTCACGTCCCACACCTGGGAAGAGCGCGCGGACACGCTCCGGATGGTCGCCGCGGCGGGCATGGAGGTCTGCTGCGGCGGGATCATCGGCATGGGGGAGACGATCGAGCAGCGCGCGGAGTTCGCCGTGCAGCTGGCCGAGCTGAGCCCGCACGAGGTGCCGATGAACTTCCTCATCCCGCAGCCCGGGACGCCGTACGAGCACTACGAGATCGTCGAGGGCAAGGACGCGCTGCGCACGGTCGCGGCGTTCCGCTTGGCGATGCCGCGCACAATGCTGCGCTTCGCCGGCGGCCGTGAGCTGACGCTCGGTGACCTCGGCGCCGAGCAGGGCATGCTGGGCGGCATCAACGCGATCATCGTCGGCAACTACCTGACGAACCTGGGCCGCCCGGCCAGCGCGGACCTGGAGATGCTGGACGAGCTCAAGATGCCCATCAAGGCCCTCAGTGACAGCCTCTGACGCGGTTTCCGCGACCTACTGCGTCCACTGTGGACAGGAGTCGCCGGGTGGCACGGACCACCCGGCGTGCCACAACCCGCGCACGGCGCTGGAGCCACCGCGGTTCTGCACGTACTGCGCGCGCCGCCTGGTGGTCCAGGTGAGCCCGCTGGGCTGGACGGCGCGCTGCAGCCGCCACGGCGACACGGCGAGCGGCTGACGTCCCTCGCACGCCGACCGGTTACGCTCGGTCGACACGTGTTGCAGGAGGGAGTCCGGGTGAGTGAGTCGTCGGGCCCCGCGCACCGGCCGTCGGCCGTGCCGGGACCGTGGTCCGTGCCTGTGCTGTTCCGGGAGCGGCAGCCGCGGGTCGTCGTCAAGGCCGACCTGCTGCCCGCCGTGAGCGTGCTCGGCACCCTCAGCGTCCTGAGCTTCCCGCTCGCCTTCCTGTGGTCGCGGATCGCGCCGCCGGAGCGCGTCCGGATCATCGCCTCCGACGGCACCCAGGGCGCCCTCGAACTCGAGAGCTGGCACCGCTTCGACGACCTCGCGATCTTCGGCTTCCTGACGCTGGGCCTGGGGATCGTCGTCGGCGTCGTCGCGTGGCTGATGCGTGAGCGCCGCGGGCCGGTCGTCTTCCTCGCCGCCGTGCTCGGGGTCGCGCTCGCGAGCGCGCTGGCCATGCTGCTCGGCGTCGGCTGGGCCAACAGCCACTACACGATCGACAGCGCGCCGGCGCTCGGTTCGGTGATCGAGCTGGCGCCGCGCCTGGAGTCGTGGTGGGTGCTGATCACCGGCCCGTTCGGCGTCGCCCTGGCCTACAGCCTGCTCACGACCTGGAACGGCCGGGACGACCTCGGCCGCCGGCTCGGCTGAGCGTTCCCTAGGCTGGCCCCCTCGAAAACCACAGGGGGTTTCAGCAGTGACCGAGGACATCGAGATATCGCGGCACAACGCCGTCCGCTTTCCCGGCATCAGCCCGCGCGCCTACGAGCACCCGGTGGACCGCGGCGCGCTCGCCACGCTGCGCGCGGTGCCGGGGTTCGCGCAGGTCGTGAAGGCCGTTTCGGGGTTCTACAACGAACGCGGCGAGCGGCTGATGGCGCTCGCGTCGTCGATCCGCGTCGGGCCGAAGCAGTACCCGGAGCTGGAGAAGCTCCGCCACGAGTGCGCCGAGACGCTGGACCTGCCCGCGGTGCCGAACGTGTTCGTCTACCAGGACCCGCGGGTCCAGGCCTCGGCCGTCGGCATGGACGAGCCGTTCATCCGGCTCAGCACCGGGCTCGTCGAGCTGATGAGCCCGGACGCGCTGCGGTTCGTGCTCGGCCACGAGATGGGGCACGTGCTGTCCGGGCACACCGTGTACCGCACGATCATGGTGCGGCTGATCAGCCTGCAGCTGTCGATGTCGTGGACGCCGGTCAGCGCGCTCGGCATCCGCGCGATCATCGCGGCGCTGCGCGAGTGGTACCGCAAGGCCGAGCTGTCCTGCGACCGCGCGGGCCTGCTGTGCAGCCAGGACCCGACGGCCGCGCTGCGCGCCCAGATCCAGGTCGCCGGCGGCATCGACCCGGCCCGCATCGACATCCCGTCGTTCCTGCAGCAGGCGACCGAGTACGAGTCGGTCGACGACATCCGCGACAGCTTCCTCAAGCTCCGTTACGTCGAGACGGAGTCGCACCCGTTCGCCGTGGTCCGCGCGGCGCAGCTGCAGAAGTGGGCGGCGTCGGCGGAGTACCGCGCGATCCTGGCCGGTGACTACCCGCGCCGCGACGACGACAGCCCGACGGCCGACTGGAAGGACGACCTGAAGTCGGCCGCGAAGGCGTACAAGGACTCGTGGAGCGCGTCCGCCGACCCGCTGACGAAGGCGTTCAGCGACGTCGGGGAGACGGTGTCCGGCGCCGCGGGCAAGGTCTGGAACAAGTTCGGCAACGGGTCGTCGAGCGAGTCCTGACGCGCCTCAGTTCAGGCTGGCCGGGCGGCTCAGATCGGTGAGCTCGCCCGGTGGCAGGGGCACCGCACCGAGCGTGTTCAGGAAGCCGGTCTCGCGCGTCAGCAGGCGGCAGGCGATGCGCAGCCGGCGCAGCGGGTGGCGTTCCTCCAGTAGCCGCTGGCGGTCTTCGAGCGGCAGCAAGCAGTCCGCGGCCAGCAGGTAGGCGAGGTCTTCGAGGGCGGCGTCGGCTTCCGGTTCGACCCAGTCGTCGCTGCGCCACGCCGTTTCGCAGTAGCGCTGGTGCGCGGTGCGCGCGACGGCGGCCAAGCGCTCGGCGACGCCGCCGCTGGGCGCCACCGGCTCGTCGTCGACCCACTCCACCGAGGCGATCAGGTACGGCGCGGACGTGCAGTCGAGCTCCCGCAGGCGGAAGCGGCGCTGGGCCAGCGTCACGACGTCGAACCGGCCGTCGGGCAGGCGTTTCGCCTCGCGCAGCACCGTGCTGCAGCCGATGTCGTACAGCTGGTCCAGACCACGCACCTCGCGGGTCAGCGACGAGCGCAGCGCGACCACGCCGAACTCGCGCCCCGGCACGGTCCCGCTCACCAGGTCCGCCGTCAGCTGCCGGTACCGCGGTTCGAAGATGTGCAGCGGGAGGCGGGTGCCGGGCAGCAGCACGGTCTGGAGCGGGAACAACGGCAGGATTGTCGTCGTCGCGTCACTTTCCGATTCCGGCTCGGTCACGCGTCCCACGGTAAGGGGAGAACGCCTCCACCGCAGGATGGTCACCGGTTCGGCGGCTTGAACACCGCGAACGGATCGGTGATCTGCATGCCCTTGCCCGCGAAGGAGAAGAGCGCCGCGGGACGTCCGCCGGCCCGCCCTGGCGGCGCCGTGTGGCCCGTCGGGACCAGCAGTCCACGCCGGGAAAGCACGCGCTGGAGGTTCGTCGCGGACACCTTGTAGCCCAGCGCGGCCGAGTACAGCCCACGCAGCGCCGACACCGTGAACTCCTCGGGCGCGAGGGCGAACCCGAGGTTCGTGTAACAGAGCTTCGAGCGCAGCCGGTCGCGGGCGCGCAGCACGATCGACTCGTGGTCGAACGCCGTGCGCGGCAGCTTCGCGACGTCGTGCCACTCGGTGTCCTCGGGCACCTCGGGGTCGACGTCGGAGGGGACCAGGGCGAGGAACGCGGTCGCCACTACCCGCGGGCCGGGGACGCGGACCGGGTCGCTGAACACCGCGAGCTGCTCGACGTGCTTGAGCTGGCGCACGTCGACCTTCTCCTTCAGCTGGCGCCGGACGGACGTCTCGACGTCCTCGTCGGGCCGCAGCCGCCCGCCCGGCAGCGACCAGCGGCCGAGGTGCGGGTCGAGCGCGCGCCGCCACAGCAGGACCCGCAGTGTGTCCGAGCGCACTTGCAGTACCGCTCCCAAAACCTCGTGGGCCAGGGGGGTCTGGGTGTTAAGATGACTTCGCACGGTTTTCGATTATAAGGCGAAAACCGGAGAAAGGTCCAGGAGGGCCAGATGACCACCACGTTGGTTCCGGAAGGTCTCACGCCGTTCGGCGGCGTCGAGGCGAACGCGGCCTGGGCGGAGGAGGTGCGGCGCCTGGCGAAGCAGCGCGACGCGGTGCTGCTCGCGCACAACTACCAGCTCCCGGAGATCCAGGACATCGCCGACCACACCGGCGACTCGCTCGCGCTCAGCCGCATCGCGGCGAGCAGCGACGCGTCCACCATCGTCTTCTGCGGCGTGCACTTCATGGCCGAGACCGCGAAGATCCTGGCCCCGGAGAAGACCGTCCTGATCCCCGACGCGCGGGCCGGCTGCTCGCTCGCCGACTCGATCACCGGCGCCGAGCTGCGGGCCTGGAAGGCCGAGCACCCGGGCGCCGTCGTCGTCTCCTACGTCAACACCACGGCCGAGGTGAAGGCCGAAACGGACATCTGCTGCACGTCCTCGAACGCGGTCGACGTCGTCGCGTCCATCCCCGCTGACCAGGAGGTTCTCTTCCTGCCGGACCAGTTCCTCGGCGCGCACGTCAAGCGCGTCACCGGCCGGGACAACATCCACGTCTGGGCCGGGGAGTGCCACGTCCACGCCGGCATCAACGGCGCGGAGCTGGCCGAGCGCGCGGCCGAGGACCCGGAGGCGGACCTGTTCATCCACCCCGAGTGCGGCTGCGCGACGTCGGCGCTCTACCTGGCCGGCGAGGGGGCGGTGGCGCCGGAGCGGGTCAAGATCCTCTCGACCGGCGACATGGTCCACGAGGCCCGCGACACCAAGGCCAAGACCGTGCTGGTGGCCACCGAGATCGGCATGATCCACCAGCTGCGCAAGGCCGCGCCGGACATCGACTTCCGCGCGGTGAACGACCGCGCGTCCTGCCGGTACATGAAGATGATCACCCCGGCGGCGCTGCTGCGGTGCCTGCGCGACGGCCTGGACGAGGTCCACGTCGACCTCGAAACGGCGTCCCGGGCGCGTGCTTCGGTGCAGCGGATGATCGAGATCGGGCAGCCCGGCGGCGCGGAATGAGCACGCCGGTTAATGACCCACAGGCGAAAACCCCGGTCTGGGAAGCGCGTGCCGACCTGGTCGTGATCGGCAGCGGCGTCGCCGGTTTGACCGCGGCGCTGCGGGCCCAGGCGCTCGGGTTGCACGTCCTGGTGGTCACCAAGGCGGCGGTCACGGACGGCAACACCCGCTGGGCCCAGGGCGGCGTCGCCGTCGTCCTGGAGAATGAGCACGACCTCGACGACTCGGTGGAGAAGCACGCGGAGGACACCTTCACCGCGGGCGCCGGGCTGGTCGACGAGGTCGCCGCCCGCTCGATCCTCGACGGCGGCCCGGCCGCGATCGCGCGGTTGCGGGCGGACGGTGCCACGTTCGACTCGTCCGGAGACGGCTTGCTGGCGCGGACCCGCGAGGGCGGGCACAGCGCGTTCCGCGTGATCCACGCGGGCGGCGACGCCACCGGCGCCGAGGTCGAGCGGGCCCTGGTCGCGCAGGCCGGCCAGGCGCGGGTGCCGGTGCTCGAACACCACATCGCCGTCGACGCGCTGCGCACACCGGGCGGGCGGGTCGCCGGGGTCACCGTGCTCGACTCGGGCGGCGTGCCCGGGGTCGTCCGGGCGCCGGCCGTGCTGCTGGCCAGCGGCGGGGTCGGGCAGCTCTACCAGGCGACGTCGAACCCGGAGATCGCCACCGGTGACGGCCTCGCGCTCGCGCTGCGGGCCGGGGCGACGGTGGCCGACATCGAGTTCGTCCAGTTCCACCCGACGGTGCTTTACACGCCGGGCGCGCGCGGCCGCTGCCCGCTGGTCACCGAGGCGGTGCGCGGCGAGGGGGCGACCCTGGTCGACGGCGCCGGCGTGTCCGTGATGCACGGCGTGCACCCGCTCGGCGACCTCGCCCCGCGCGACGTCGTCTCGGCGGCGATCACCCGGCGGATGCTGACGGCGCCGGGCGGTGTCGACGACCACGTGTTCCTCGACGCCACCGGGATCGCCGGGTTCGCCCAGCGGTTCCCGACGGTGTTCGCCGCGTGCGCGGTGCTGGGGCTCGACCCGGCCCGCGACCCGATCCCGGTGACGCCGGCGGCGCACTTCTCGTGCGGTGGCGTGGTGACCACTGTGGACGGACGCTCGTCGGTGCCCGGTCTCTACGCCGCCGGTGAGGTGGCGCGGACCGGCCTGCACGGTGCGAACCGCTTGGCGTCCAACAGCTTGCTCGAAGGCCTGGTCGTCGGGCAGCGCGTCGCGGAGGCCGTTTCGGCGGACCTCGCGGCCGGGCTGCTGGCCGATCCGTCGCGGGGGCGGCTGCCGTCGTGGACGACCGCGCCGACGGCCGAGCGCGACGCGCTGCAGCGTGTGATGAGCCGGTACGCGGCGATCGGCCGGGACGCCGACGGCTTGGCGGCCGCCGGATCCGTGCTCGACCTGTCGACCCAGGACAGTCCCTTGTGGACACACGCGGCCGTCGAGGACGCGGCGCTGACCGTGGTCGCGCAGGCGTTGCTCACCGCGGCCGACCGGCGCACCGAGTCGCGCGGCTGCCACGTGCGGACCGACTTCCCCGCGCCGGCCGAGACCTGGCGGCGCAGCCAGCACATCCGGCTCAGCCTCTCCGGTCAGCCGGTGCTGGCCGACCCGATCCCCTTGGAGGGCGTGGCATGACTTTCCCGATCTCCGAACCGGTCCTGCGCCTGATCGCCGCGTCCGGCCTCGACGTCGAAGACGTGACGCGGGTGGTCACGACGGCGCTGGGCGAGGACCTGCGGTACGGACCCGACGCGACAACCGCGTCGACGGTGCCCGCTGACGCGATCGCCGTCGCGGAGCTGACCCCGCGGGTCGACGGCGTGGTGGCCGGGCTGCCGGTCGCGCTGGCCGTGTTCGACATGGTGCTGGGCGACGGGTACGAGGTGCTGGCCGGGCGCGAGGACGGCGACCGGCTGGTCGCGGGGGAGCCCGCGCTGGTGCTGCGCGGGCCGGTCCGCGGGCTGCTCACGGCCGAGCGCACGGCGCTGAACCTGCTGTGCCACCTCTCCGGCGTCGCCACCGCGACGGCCGCCTGGGTGTCCGAAGTGGACGGTACCGGCGCGGCGATCCGGGACTCCCGCAAGACGTTGCCGGGGCTGCGGCTGCTGCAGAAGTACGCCGTCCGGTGCGGCGGCGGCGTCAACCACCGGCTGGGGCTGGGTGACGCGGTGCTGATCAAGGACAACCACGTCGTCGCCGCGGGTTCGGTCACCGCCGCGCTGGAAGCGGCCCGGGCGCACGCGCCGGAGCTGCCGTGCGAGGTCGAGGTCGACTCGCTTGCGCAGCTGGAAGAAGCGCTGGCGGCGGCGGCCGACGAGGTGCTGCTGGACAACTTCACGCCGGAGGAGTGCGCCCAGGCGGTCGCGCGCCGCGACGACGTCTCCCCGAAGACGCGGCTGGAATCCTCTGGTGGCCTCACCCTCGACCGTGGTAGGGCCTACGCCGAGTCCGGTGTGGACTATCTGTCGGTGGGCGGTTTGACCCACTCGTCACCCGCGTTGGATCTCGGCATGGACCTTCGCTGAACGGTGTTTCCCCGTTAGACTGCCGGTGGCGGAAGTTCCTTTCCGCCACCGGTTTTCAGTCTGGGTTCGGAGGGTCGGGGTGCGGTTTCCGGCGGTGCTCGCGGTGGCGGGCCTGATGCTGACCGGTGCGCCCACGCTCGCCTTCGCAGCGCCTGAGGCCCAGTGCGCGAACCCGTCCGGCACGTACACCGGCGGCGTCCCGTGGGGGCAGCGGCTGGTCGACCCGGCGCGGCTCTGGCCGCTGACACGCGGTGAGGGCCAGCTGGTCGCCGTCATCGGCACCGGCGTCGACGGGCAGAACTCCCAGTTCGCGCCCGGCCAGCTCGAAGGCGGCGGCGGCACCGAGGCGTCCGACTGCGACGGCCGCGGCACGATCGCGGCCGGCATCGTCGGCGCCCAGCCGGATCCGTCGACGACGTTCGCCGGTGTCGCGCCCGGCGTCCACCTGCTGCCGATCCGCTACACGCAGGCGAACGGCTCGTCCAACGACGGCGGCGACCCCGGCGCGCTGGCCGGCGCGATCGACACAGCGGTCGACCGGCATGCGGGCGTCATCCTCGTGGCCGTCCCCGCGGCGTTCGACAGCCCGGCGCTGTCCGGCGCGGTCGCGCGGGCGCGGGCGGAGGGCGCGGTGGTCGTCTCGGCGGCGACGGCGACCCAGCAGGGCGCGCGGACGTACCCGACGGCGACGTCCGGGGCGCTGGGCGTCGGCTCGGTGAACCAGGCGGGCGAGCCGGTGCAGACCGAGGCGGGCGACTACGTCGGCGTCGCCGCGCCGGGCGCGGAGCTGGTCAGCACGTCGGCCGGCGCGGGCGGCGCGGTCGCGCACCGCTGGCCGGTGACGGATCCGGGCCTCGCGGCGGCGTACGTCGCGGGCGTCGCGGCGCTGGTCCGCGCGTACCACCCGGACCTGACCGGCGACCAGGTCGTCACCCGGCTCACGTTGACCGCGCACCGCCCGCCTTCCGGGGCCCACGACCCACGGCTGGGCTGGGGAGTCCTGGACGCCTACGCCGCCGTCTCCTCGACCCTCCCCGCCGACGTCGCGCCGCCCGGCTCGGCCGTCGCCCCGGCCCCCGGCCCGGCGGTGGTCCCGGCCGCGGCCCCGGCCCGCCCGGCGTCGAACGTCGCCGCGGGCACGATCGCCCTGGCGGGCGTCGCCTTCGCGGCCGCCGCGGGAGTCACGGTGGCCGCGGTCCGCCGGGCCCGCCGCCGGGGTTGGCGCCCCTCCCGCTTCACCCCGTAAGCCGTGTCGACCCTCCAATCACGAGTGTCGTCTCCTCAATCACCCGAGTCGGCTTTCCCATCACGGGCGTCCTGAACCGGGAGGGCGAACTCGCGTGCCTGGGAGGGTCGGCTCGTGTGATCAGGAAGCCGACACGTGTGATTAGAGGGTCGACACTCGTGTTTGGGAGGTCGACACGAAGTGGGTTAGGCAGGGACGGGGCGGGTCGAGCCGATGATCGCCACGGCGTGGCTCGCACGGGCGACGTGGACGGTGAAGTCCGCGCCTTCGCGGCTGAAGCGGGCGATGAGTTCGCGGGCCGTGCTGCGGTCGTGGGCTTGCCAGCCGCGTTCTTCCAGCGAAGGCAGGACCTCTTCGGTGAGGCGGCGTTCCGGCTCGCCCGTGTGCTCCAGGCGGACGCCGTACTGCCAGCACCACAGGTGGCCGGGGTTGGTCGGGTCGACGTCCAGCTCGCCGTCGACCGTGGGGTCCGCCGGGGAGCCGAAGACGGCCGCGACGCTGTCGATCACGCCGGTCAGCTCGCCGGCCAGGCGGTCCAGTTCGACGCTCATCGCAGCACACCTCCGTCGTTGAGGAACTCGACGCCGTTCTCGAGGATGCCATGCGGGTCGAAGGTGCCGTCGGCGGTGGTCGGGCCGCCGGTGATGACGCGGTAGATGTTCGTCCACGACTCCGAACCCGGCTTGAGCACGTCACTGTGCGACGACAGGCCCCACATCTCGTTGCCGGCCGCGTCGCGCCCGGTCTCCAGGTCGGTGACGCCGGGGAAGGTGTCGGGGTCGGCGCCGTGGCCGATGCCGGTCCACTCGAGGCCCCACGCGTTGCCCTGGGCGATCTGGATCGGGTCGAGCGGCGCGGTCATCGAGAACCGCTGCACGCCCGCCTGGCTCGCCGGCAGGTCCGCCGGCGACCAGACGCCGTGGCCCATGCCCGCCGACTCGACGTGCAGCACGCGGTCGACGTCGAGGCCCTGCGTCTCGGCCAGCCCGACCGTCGCGCCACCGTAGCTGTGCCCGATCGCGGTCAGCGTGACGTCGGAACCGGCGTGGCTCGCGATCTCGCCGCGCAGGTCGTCGGTGAAGTGCTTGAGGTCCGGCGCCATCGTCTGCGCGTAGCTCGCGTCCGGCCCCTGCACCACCGGGTTCTGCGGGAAGACGCCGTCGGCCCAGACGACCATCGCGGTGCGCCCGGTCGGGTCCGCGGCCACCAGGCTGCGCCCGAGGCCGGCGTAGGCGTCGAAGTTGGACATCTGCGTGTTGACGCCGGGCACGAACAGCCCGACGTCGCGCGTGCCCGGCTCGATGTGCCCGACCAGCTCGGCGATCCGGCCGTTGCCCGACGGGTCGAACTTCAGGATCTGCCGGTTGTTCGCGAGGATGTCCTCGTACAGCTTGATCCGGGCCTGGGACGCCTTGATGTCGTCGGCGTCGGTGAGCTGAGTGAGCCGCGAGCGCTCGGCCGTCAGCGCGTCGGAGACCTTCGTGCGGTTGGCCGCGATCGCCTGGCCCCACGCGCCGGTGTCGGCCGCGCCGCCGATGCCGGCCGGGTTTCCGGCCTTGGGCAAGGGATCCTCGGGCAGCAGGGCCCGGTACATCGCGGCGACCTGGGCGTCGGCCCGCCGGTAGCCGGCCGCCGACTCAGTCAGTCCACTTTGGAGCTTCTTGGCGAGCGTGACGTCGCCGGAGAGCTTCGAGCCCAGCTCCGTCATCGTCTTCTCGAACGTCTTGGCCGCCGCCTTGGCCGCGTTGACCTGCCCGAAGGCCGTGGCCGGCACCTTCTCGCCCGCGACGGCGGACTGCGCCGAAGACAGCGCTTCCGCCCGCGTGCCGTACTCTCCCGCCGCCGTGTCGAGGCGAGCGGGGGCCACGCGATACCCGGCAGCCGTCACGGCCCGCCTCCGTTCTGCAGCAAGGGGTCGTGAGTGCGTAACAGTGTTAGAACACTGTTACGCACTCACGACCGGGTCAGTAGACGTCCGGCTCTTCGCCGATCACCGGCGGCGCGACCGGGGCGGACTGGCCCCAGACGTTCTCCGTCTCCACCAGCCAGGCCGGGATCCGGCGCCCGGAGCCCATGTCCCCGCCGCCGCCCATGCCCATCGGCATCATGGGCATCATCGGCATCGCGCTCTTGGCGGCCGCCGCACCGGCGGCCCCGACCGCGCTGCCGGCCAGGCCGCTGAGCGCGTTGCCCGAGCCGCCGTCGCCGGCCAGGCCGGAGTGCGCCGCCGGGGCGTCCGCGCCGCCGCCGGCCGAAAGCCCGCCGGCTCCCCCGATGCCGCCGCCGATCGACGGCGCGTCACCCCCGCCGATCGGGATGCCGCCCCCGGCACCGCCTTCGACGCCGGCGCCGCCGCCGAGCTTCGTGCCGGGTGCCTCGTCCTTGTTCTCCTTGGGGTCCTTGCCGGACGCCCAGCCGGGCACCTTCGGCATGATCGAGCCGAACCGGCCGAACGCGGCGGCCGAAGCCGCGGCGAGCCCGGCGGTGAACATGTCGCCGAACAGCGGGTTCGACGTCGGCGCGGTCGTGCCGGGCTGCTGCGTGGTGCCGTCGGCGCCGGGCAGCGGGTGCCCGTCGGTCGGTGTGACGACGACGCCGGGATCGGTCGTGCCGTTGCCGACGAGGCCGGGCGCGCCGGCACCGCCCGCGCCGCCACCGGCGGGCGGGGCGACCGGCGTCTCGACGGCGTTCGGCGACGCCGGGATCGAGTCCTCGGCGACGCCGTACTCACCGGCAAGTGTGGTCATGACGGCGATCGCCTTGCCGTGCGCGGATCCCGCGGCGTTCGCGGCGGACTGCTGCGCCTCGACGTTCGAGATCGCCTGCTGGCGCTGCTGCGCGGCGGCCTGCATCACGGCGGGCGAGGCGTCCGGCGGCAGCAGCGGCGGGTTCACCGCGAGCGCGACGTCGGCGGGGGAGACGTCCGGCACCGAAACCGGCGGCGGCATCTCCTTCTTGGCCTTCACCAGCGCGTCGGCGGCGTCGTCGAGCATCACGTTCATCGCCTCGGCGGTCTGCGCCACCTTGGCGATGCCGTTCGCGAGGTCGACGATCATGTGCTGGTACTGGTCGGCGGCGCCACCGGTCCACTGGTCCTTGAACTGGGTGAGCTCGGAGTTCAGGTTGTGGGCCTGCTCGTGCAGGTGCAGCGAGGCGGACTTCCACTTGTCGGCGGCGTGCCGCGCGCTGTTCGGGTCGCCGGCCTGCAGCATCGCGTACAGCTGCTGATGGCTGTACGCGGCGAAGTTCGTGTGGGCCGTGGTGTCGTGGTGGTGGGTCATCCCTTGCTCCCGTCACTGTGCCCGAGGCCGAGCAGGCCGAGCACCGGGTCCAGCAGGCCCGTGACGGCGCCCGAGCTGTGCAGGTCGCCGGCCACCGACTGGTCGGCGTTCGCGTAGCCGTCGGCGACCGTGTTCGTGACGTCCTGCGCGAACCCGATCGCGCTGCGGACCTGGTCGAGCAGGCCCTGCATCTCCGACACCGCGGCGCGGTTGGCGTCGGCCAGCGACCCGGCCTCGCCGAACTCGCCGAACAGCAGCGGCTCGTCGCCGAGGGTGAGCAGGAAGTCGTTCGGTTTGGACATCGCCTGGATCTGGGTCTCCAGCTCCCGCACGAAGTCCTTCAGCGATTCCAGGTGGACGTAGTACGACTGGTCGTGCATCGGATCCCGTCTCTGTCCGCACGTGGGGGATGAGGGAAAGCCGGTCGGCCGGTGCGAGCGGGGGGTTTCCCGCACCGGCCGACCGACGTCTGGGCGCGGATCAGCCCGCGAACAGTCCCTGGTTGCGGTTCTCCAGCTGCTGCTGGAGGTCGTGGGCCTCGCCGACCTTGCCGCCGAACTGCGCGATGATGGCGACGATGTCCGCGGTGGCCTGGCGCAGCCGGGTCTCCGACTGGCGCGCCGCGTCACCGGCGGAGCTGCCGGAGGCGTACCAGGTCGCGGTGATGGGCTGGAGGTTCTGGTGCAGCTGCTCCAGCTGGGAGGTGAGCGCCTTGGCCTTGGCGGCCAGGGACGCCGAGCTGTGCTGCAGCGCGGCGAAGTTGATTTCGACGACGTCGGCCATCGGTACGTCCTCTCAGGTCAGGGGTTGAGGCGGGGGATCACGCCCGAGCCCTCGAGGGTGTTGCCGACCCCCTGGAAGCTCTGGTGGACGTCGGAGTCGCCGCGGCCGTAGTTCGCGTGGCTGGTGTGGACGAGCTGCGACATGGTGTCGAGCTCCTTCACGGCCGTGGTCATCTTCTCCTGGAGCCGGCGCTGGAGGTCCCAGAACGCCACGGCCTGGTCACCCTTGTAGTTGCGCAGGGCCTCGGTCAGCTCGGACTCCAAGCTGGCCATCGTGGACTTGGCGTTCGTGGCGGTTTCCTCGAAACCCTGGACGGCGCGCGTCATAGCAGCGGAATCTGCCTGGAATCCCGGACTGGACATCGACGGGCCACCTCCTTCCTGAAGCGAATTTCCCCTGGCGCGGTGATCCGCGCGGTGTGAAAGTCACGCTAGAAAGAAGGGGGGTGTGGTCAAACGGCACAACTGCCGGTCGTGCTGACGGCACTATTACCCACAGGGACCCGGCGAGGCCCGCCCCGCCTCCGGACGGGGACGCGCTGCAGTGCCCGTCGTGACCGTCCCGGCCAGGCTGTATGCCATGGCAGACAAGGGAAATCCGCTGGTCACGCTCCGGTCGTGGCACCGCCCCCTGGTCGTGCTCGCCGGAGCACGGCGCCGCGGTGCGCGGCGTCGGTGCTCGGGCTGCTCGTAGATGATCGCACGGTGGTCAACACGCCGACCCGGCTCGAGCCGCTCGAGTTCTCGGTGTCGACGGGTGCTACGCCCTGACGCCGGCCGGTGGTTCGGCACGGATCTTCCGCGACCGGGTCAGACCGCGGGGTTCGGCTACGCGATGTGCTCGTGCTGCTGATCCGGCAGGCAGCACGGGCAGTCGATCGTCCACCCGGGCTCCGGACGCCGCCGCGGCGGCTGCGGTGAGCGCCCCGGGACCGGGTGGTCTCTGCCGAAATTCTGAGATCCGCCCGGTAGACCCGGGGGCCCCGGACGGAAGGCGGCCCGAGATGGTCCACCCGCACGCTCTGCTCACCGAACTGGACCGCGCGCCGGACGTGCCCGCGTTCGAGCGGGGGGACGCGGTGACCACCCGGGCGTCGCTGAAGGAGCTGGTCGGCCGGTTCACAGCCGGGCTGCGGGCCGCCGGGCTCGGGCCGGGCGCCGGCGTCGGGATCGCCACCGCCGTCACGCCCGAGGGCTTCGCCGCGATCATCGCCGCGCACGTGCTCGGCTGCCGGGTCGTCTGCGTGCGGGCCGGGCTGCCGGTGCCGCAGCTGCGGCACATCGTCGAGGACATCGACGCGCTCGTGGTCGACGAGGCGACCGAGTCGCCCGAGCTGCTCGGCACCGTCGCCGGCGCGCTGATCCTGCGGATCGGGCCGGAGCTGCTCGCCGCGTACGAGGAACCGGTGCCCGCGGGCCGGCCCGACGACATCGCGACGGTCGTGTTCACCAGCGGCAGCACCGGCGTCCCGAAGGGCGTCGCCTTCGACTACCGGGCCTTGAGCGAGGGCCGCGTCTGGCAGGCCCCGGTGCCCGGCTCGGCCCACGAGAAGCTCGGCGCGGGGTTCAGCCGGTTCCTGCTGTTCGGCACGCTCTCCAGCGCCGTGATGCTCGAACAGCTGGCGCTCTGCCTGCTCTCGGGCGGCACGGCCGTGATCCCCGACGGGCTCCCGGACTTCCCGTGGATCCTGCCGCGGCTGCGGGTGAGCGCGGCGCTGATGACCGTGCCGCGGCTGCACCAGGTCCTCGACACCCTGCGGGCCGAGGACGTCGACCTGAGCGACCTGCGGACGCTGATCGTGGCCGGCTCGCCGGTGCCGCCGCACAAGCTCGCGGAGGCGGCCGAGCTGATCGGGCCCGCGATGCACCACGCGTACGGCCAGACCGAGACCGGCATGCTGACGGTCTGCGGGGCGGACGAGGGGCCCGGATCCGTCGGGAAGGCGTGCGACACGGTCGAGATCGAGGTCCGCGACGCCGCCGGGGCGGCGGTGGCCCAGGGGCGGGAGGGCGAGGTCTGGGTGCGCACGCCGTCCGCGCTGGCGGGCTACTGGCGCGACGAGACCACGACGGCGGAGGTCCTGCGCGAGGGCTGGGTCCGCACCCAGGACCTCGGGCACCTCGACGCCGAGGGCTACCTGCACCTGTCCGGGCGCGCCCGCGACGTCGTGATCGTCAACGCGATCATCCACTACACCGGCCCGATCGAGCACGCGATCGCCGCGCACCCGGACGTCGACCAGGCGTACGTCGTCGCGGTGCCGGACGCGCTGACCGGCGAGGCCGCGGTGGCGTTCGTGGTGCCGGTGCCGGGGCGTTCGCCGGACCTGGCCGAGGTGCGTAAGGGCGTGGCGGCCGAGCTGGGGGAGGCCGCCGTGCCGGCGCGGTTCGAGCTGGTGGACGCGGTGCCGGTGGCGCCGTCGGGGAAGCCGGACAAGGCGGCGCTTCGAGCGTCCATTGTGGACTAGAAGTGGGTGTCGACGCCGAATTCTTCGCGCAGGGCCCGCATGTCCGCGAGATCACGCCCGGCCGGCTCGTACCCCTGGTGGAAGAACACCTGCTGGGCCACGGAAACGCACGGAACCTCGACGCCGTCGATCCGGCCGGTGACGAAACACCCAGCGGGGTAAGGAAAAGTGCCGTCGGGGGCGGCCTGGACGGCTGAGCCGTCCGCGGCGAAGACCAGCGGGTGCAGGTCGAGCTCGGTGCCGCCGTCGGAGAGGACGAACCGGACCGGGCGCAGGTCGAGCGTCTCGTGGTAGCCGAGCTCGGCCAGCGCCGCGAGCACCGCGGGCTCCTGCTCCCGGCGGTGCAGCAGGTCGAGGTCGCGGTGTTCGCGCGTCTGCCGGCCGAGCAGGGCGTCGACGCCCCAGCCGCCGGCGAGCCAGACCCGCGCCGGGGCCAGGGTTTCGAGCACCCGCAGGACCGTGCGGGCGTCCATCACTTCCCGGCGCGCAGGTCCGTGACGACCTTGGCGATCCGCCGTTGCCGGGTCTCCTCGGTCTTCGCCTGCCCGATCGGCAGCACGAACCCCTGCTTCCGGCTGTAGGACAGGCTTTCGAACCGTTTCAGGGCTTCGGGATCGGCGGCCAGCGCGGCGGCCAGGTCGTCCGGGATCGCCAGCTCGCGGGGGGCGGTGTCGAGGACGATCTCGACGTCGACGTCGTCCCCCGCGGCGACCCCGGCCTGCTCGCGGTTCTCGGCGCTGAGCGGCACGAGGAACTGCCCGCCGCGGCTCGCGACCGTCGTGCGGTAGCTGTGGCCGCCGAGGGTGACGGTGACCGCGGGCTTCTTGCCGGCGCCGAGCGCCTCGACGACGTCGCCGGGCACCGGCAGCCCGGTCGCCGTCTTGCCGCCGAGCAGGACCGTGGTGCGGAACTTCATGGGGCGAGTATGCCCCGCGCCGGCCTCCCGGGCGGTGAGGCCGGCGCGGGGCGCGTGTCAGACGCCGGCGGTGGTGCGGATCCAGCTGCGGCTCGACGCGATGCTCGCGTAGTTCTGCGTGCCCTGCGGGTTCGAACCGGAGTTGTTGCCGGTGGAGCAGACGCCGACCTGGACGCCGTTGTAGAGCTCCGGGCCGCCCGAGTCGCCGTGCCAGGCCGAGCCGTTGACGCCCTGGCTCGCGATGGCCGTGCCGCCGAAGGCGTCCGTGCTGGTGCCGGTGACGCGGACGTTGGCGGTCTTCAGCGTGCTCGACGGCGGGCTGGTGCCCTGCGTGCGGCCCCAGCCGTAGATCTGGTTGGTGGACCCGGACGGCGGGTTGCCGGTGCCGAGCTTCATGAAGGTGGTGTTCACCGCGGTCGTGAGGTGCAGCAGCGCGACGTCGCCGTTGGGCGAGGCCTTCTGCTGGTCGACGACGGCGTTCGTGCCCTGCTGGAGGGTCACGTTGCCGACCTTCACGTGCATGCCCGGCGAGTTCAGGCAGTGCTGGGCGGTGAGCACCCACTGCGGGGCGATGATCGTCCCGGAGCACTCGAAACCGCCGTAGGTGGTGACGTTGTTCCAGTAGATCTGCGCGCCCCACGGCGCGGAGGAGACGGTGCTCCCGCCGATGATGTCCTGCTGGGCGTCCGCGGCTCCCACGGAGACCAAGCTCAACGCGGCGGCAGCGGCACCCACGGCGGCAACCGCCCTCGAAGCCCTCGACATTCGCATGAAAATGCCCTTCGGCCTGGTGATCCGTCCCGAGCGGGACGATCAGCCCAAGGTAAGTTGCGCCGGAATTTTCCGAAACCTACCGAAGTCGGAAAGTCGCCGACGGTGAACGCGCGCCGGCCCGGTGGCCGGGACGGGCTACAGTGCCCGCGGCCACGCACGAGGGGGAACCATGGCGGCACCGGAGCACGACCCGGAACTGTTCGACGAGCTGATGCGCACCGAAGCTCGCCGTCGGCCGGTCGGCCGCGTCGCGATCGTGGCGCTCGTGTTCGGGCTGATCGTCTTCGCCGCCTGCATGGTGTGGTGGCGGCAGCCGTTCCGGGAACAGCTGCCCGCGGGTGAAGCGCACGGGCTCGACGTCACGGCGGGCCAGTGCTTCCGGTCTCCGACGGGCACAGGTGAAGTGGACGTGCTGCTGACGCCCTGCACCGAGCGGCACACCGCCGAGGCGTTCGCGGTGCTCCCGCTGGCCGAGGGCTCGATGCCCGACATCGGCGTGTCCTACCAGCCGATCCTGGACCGCTGCCAGGCCGCCGCCCGCCCGGTTCCCGGCGCGCGCGTCCAGGTCATGACGCCGATCTCGGTCAGCGGCGTCGGGGGCAAGCCGCGGGCGGTCTGCTACTACCACTTCGCGGCCGAGATGACCGCGCCCGCGCGCTGAGGGCTCAAGCCGGGCCGCAGTACTGGGCCTTCACCGGGTCGTGGTCGTAGCGCAGGCCGGTGCGGGTGAACGCGCCTGCCAGGTTGTCCCGGAAGCGCTCGAACGTCCACGGTGCGCGGACCGAGTCCAGCATCTCGCGCACCTCCGGGCAGGCCAGCGTCCGGCGGATCGCCGCCAGCCGGTCCGGCGGGAAGCCGGCCGGGGTGCCGACGCCCTGGTCCGCCACCGTCCAGATCGGGCCCGCGTACTTGTCGTGGCCGACGCGGCGGTCCGGGTACGGCGTCGTGTGCGCGGCCAGCGGGTCCGCCAGGCCGATCGGGTCGTGGACCGCCACGTCCAGGGGCAGCAGCAGGCCCGGGCCGCCGATGTTGAAGAACGTCCCGGTGCTGTGGCCGGCCGCCGACGGGTACGCGTGCCACGTTTCGTCGTCCCAGAAGATGACCGGGGCGGGTTCCGCCGCCAGCTGCGGGCGGATGCGGTCGGCGATCGCCGTGAACTGCGTGAAGTCCGTGGCCAGGACCGGGTTCGCGTGGCCGCTGGCGACGACGTAGCTCGCGCGCTCGTCGGCGATTCCCGTCGCCTCGTCGAGCGGCGCCGGCAGGTCGGCGTAGGCGGTCCGCAGGTCGGCGGCGGCGATCAGGGCGTAGGCGCCCAGCGCGGCCACCGGCAGTGCCGACGCGCGGGTGAGCCGGACCGTCATCACCGGCAGCAGCAGGCAGAACAGCGCCGGCAGCAGCATCCGGGCGTGCATGAAGTCGCCGCCCATGCGGACGACGTACAGCGCCAGGCCGAGCCCGGCCACCACCGGCACCGCGCACACGACGGCCACTCGGCGGTCGAAGGAGAAGCGCCGGAGAAGCGCCGCCACCGCGCACAACGCCAGCGGGATCCACAGGAGGTACGGCGTGAAGAAGTCGTCCAGGTACGCGAAACCCTGGTCCCACCGCACCCTCGACGCCTCCTTCACCAGCGCGGTGTTCGGCGTCAGCAGGCCGTAGTAACCCATGCGGAACACCTGGTACGCCAGCGGAAGCGCGGCGGCGGCCACGAGCCAGGTCACTGCGGCCCGCCAGCCCCGCCACTCCAGCACCAGCAGGCCGATCCCGGCGAAGACGCTGAACAGCAGGAGATCCGGCCGGACGAGCACGCCGAGGCCCACCACGACGGCCGTTGTCCACAGTGGACCGGACGGCTGCCGCCGGGCGCGGCGGACCAGCAGCCACCACGTGCCGCCCAGCCACAGGAGGATCAGGCCGGTTTCGAGCCCGGACGTCGCGAAGTCCCGGAACGGCGGCAGCGCGAGCACGACCAGCCCACCGGCCGGCAGGGTGAACCCGCCGCTGAGCCGGCGGGCGCCGTCGAGGGCCAGCAGCAGCCCGGCGGCCGAGCAGAGCAGCCCGGTGACCACGGCGACCCATTCGAGCGGGACGCCGGGGACCCAGCCGAACGCGGCCAGCAGGTACGTCCAGAGCGTGCTGGTGTTCGCTTCGACGCGCTCGCCGACGTTGAAGACCGGCCCGTTCCCGGCCAGCAGCTGCCGCACGGTCCGCAGCACGATCAGGCCGTCGTCGCTCATCCACCGCCGATCCCAGGCCGCGGCAGCGAACCCGGCCACGGTGAGCCCCAGCGTCACGCGGTTGACGAGCCGCCACGGCGAGACGGCGGCGGGTTCCTCGACGACCACGGTCTTCACGGACAGCTCCCTGGGAAGACACCGGCGCCCGCGCGCGCCCGGGAAGCCGGCCGCGCCCGCGATGGCGCAGGCGGGAACTGTAGCGCGGTGCGGTCAGGACTCCACGGGCTTGGTCCACGCGACCTGCACCAGACCCGTGCCGTGGCGGCGCGAGACCAGCGTTCCGCGACCAGGCGGCTGCGGTGACGGCTTGACGTCCGACAGCAGCGCGCCCTCGTCCTTGGTGCCCGACATGATCAGCCCCGGCGAGCCCAGCTCCCGCAGCCGCTGCAGCACCGGCTCGAACAACGCCCGCCCCGCACCTCCGGAGCCGCGGACGATGATCACGTGCAGGCCGATGTCCCTGGCCTGCGGCAGGAACTCCAGCAGCGGCTGCAGCGGGTTGCGGCCGACCGTGGCCACCAGCTCGTAGTCGTCCACCAGGACGAACAGCTCCGGGCCGCGCCACCACGAGCGGTTGCGCAGCTGCTCCGGCGTCACCGACGGGCCCGGCAAGCGGTTGCGCATCGCCGTGGCGCAGTCCGCGATCAGCTCCGTCAGCTTGCCTTCCGCGCCCGCGTAGCCCAGCAGGTGCTCCTCGGAGATCGCGCCCAGCAGGCCGCGGCGGTAGTCCGCGACGATGATCGCCGCTTCCTCCGGCGTGTACGCCGAGGTGATGCCGGTCGCGATCGCCCGCAGCAGCGAGCTTTTGCCCGACTCGACGTCGCCGAAGGCCACGAAGTGCGGGTCCGCCGCGAAGTCCAGGTGGACCGGGCGCAACGTCGACTCCGCGATGCCCAAGGTGACCTGCTTCCCCGGGCCCGCGGCCAGCGTGTCCAGCGGCACCTCCGGCGGCAGCAGCCGGACCTGCGGCGCGCGCGGGCCCTGCCAGGCCTCGTTGATCCGGCGCGTCAGGTCGACGCCGCCCGCGCCGATCGTCTCCGGGCGCTGGTCGGCGTCGATCCGCGGCAGCGCCGCGAGGAAGTGCAGCTTCTCCGCGGTGATGCCGCGCCCGGGCCGGTCGGCGGGGACGTTGATCGCGACCTTGCGGTCGATCGAGGAGTCCATCGGGTCACCGAGGCGCAGCTCGAAGCGCGTCCCGATGGCGTCGCGCAGCTGGGCGCGGACGCCGATCCACTGGTTGAGCGAGACGATCACGTGGATGCCGAAGCCGAGGCCGCGCGCGGCCAGCCCGGTGATCTGCTCCTCCAGCTGCTCGTACTCCTGGCGGATCGTGGTCCAGTTGTCCACGAACAGGAAGACGTCGCCGAACTCGCGGCCTTCGGTGCTCTCGGTGAACTCCGCGCGGCGCTGGCGGAACGTCGTGATCGACTCGATCCCGTTGGCGGCGAAGAACTCCTCGCGCTGTTCGAGCAACGTCGTCAGCTCGGCGACGACGCGGCGGCAGCGCTGGGCGTCGCGGCGGGTCGCGTAGCCGGAGGTGTGCGGCAGCCCGGCGATCGGCGCGAGCGCGCCACCGCCCATGTCCAGCACGAACAGCTGCACCTCGGCCGGGGTGTGGGTCAGCGCGAGCATGCCCGCGATGTCCTTCATCAGCGTCGACTTGCCGGTCTGCGGGGCACCGACGATCAGCGCGTGCCCGCCCGCGCCGGAGAAGTCGGCCCACAGCATGTCGCGGCGCTGCTCGAACGGCTTGTCCACCAGCGCGACCGGGACCGTCAGCTTCCCGTTGCCGCCCCAGCCGAGCGGGCACAGGCCGCGCGCGGCGTCCTCGCCCAGCGGCGGCAGCAGCTGGTCCAGCGTCGGCGGTTCGGCCAGCGGCGGCAGCCAGATCTGGTGCGCCGACGGGCCGCGGCCCTCCAGCCGCGACAGCATCGCGTGGATGATGGTCTCGCCGGTGCCGTCCGGCGCGACCGGGGCTTCCGAGATCTCGGTCGTCACCGGGATCTCGACCGGGGCCAGCGAGAACGGCAGGACGCCCAGTGCCTGGCCGTCTTCGCGGACGACGGTGCTGCGCGGCGGCAGCTCACCCGAGACGTAGGCCGCCTTGAGCCGGATGAGCGTGTCGGTGTCGGCCTTCAGGTAGGCCGACCCCGGCACCGGCGGCAGGTGGTAGGCGTCGGCGACCCCCAGCACCGCGCGGCTTTCCGCCGCGGAGAACGTCCGCAGGCCGACGCGGTAGGACAGGTGCGAGTCGAGCCCGCGCAGCCGGCCCTCCTCCAGCCGCTGCGACGCCAGCAGCAGGTGGATGCCGAGCGAGCGCCCGAGCCGGCCGATCGCGACGAACAGGTCGATGAACTCCGGCCGCGCGGACAGCAGCTCGCTGAACTCGTCGATGATGACCAGCAGCGACGGCAGCGGGTCGAGCGGCGCGCCGTCCGCGCGGGCCTTCTCGTAGTCCCGCACCGACGCGTAGTTCCCGGCCGAGTGCAGCAGCTCCTGCCGCCGCAGCAGCTCGCCGTTCAGGGCGTCGGCCATCCGGTCGACGAGCGCGAGGTCGTCGGACAGGTTCGTGATGACGGCGCACGTGTGCGGCAGGCCGGTCATCCCGGCGAACGTCGCGCCGCCCTTGAAGTCGATCAGCGCCAGGTTCAGCGTCTCCGACGAGTGCATCACGGCCAGCGCCGTCACCAGCGTCCGCAGCAGCTCGCTCTTGCCGGACCCGGTCGCGCCGATGACCAGGCCGTGCGGGCCCATCCCGCCCTCGGCCGACTCCTTGAGGTCCAGCTCCACCGGCCGGCCCTCCGGGTTGATGCCCAGCGGGATCCGCAGCCGGTCCCGCGCCGCGCGCGGCGCCCAGGTCACGGCGGTGTCGGTGTCGCGCGGGTCGCCGATGCCGAGCAGCCCGGACAGCCCGAACGTCGCCGACATCGGCTTCTCGCCGACGACGGCCGCGGGCGTGTGCAACGGCGTCAGCATCCGGGCCAGCGCTTCGGCGGCGCCGCGGTCGAGCACGTCGGGGCGGCCGAGGAAGCCGAGCCGCTGCTCGGTGGCGTCGCCGACGACCATGCCGAGCGAGTCCGGCGTGGTGTGCAGGCTCAGCAGCTTCTCGGTCGAGTACGTCCGCGGGTGCTCCGCGCCGACCTCGATCACCGTGACGCCGAGCCGGCCGTCCACGCCGATCAGCCGGGGCTCGCCGTGGGCGTTGCCGCCGTCGACGACGACCACCAGGTGCGGCAGGTCGAGCTCGCTCGCCGCGCGGCGGCTGAACACCGGGCGCTCGCCCAGGTCCGGGCCGAGCAGCTCGGCCAGCGCGGCCGCGGTGTCGGCGGCCAGCCGCCGCGAGCCGACGGCGTCGGACGCCGTCGCGGCCGTCGCGTGCGGCAGCCACTTCAGCCACTCCCAGTCGTGCCGGCGATCCGGCGACACGCACAGCGCGAGCCGCAGGTCGGAGGGGGAGTGGAAGGTGGCGAGCTGGCACAGCAGCGCCCGCGCCAGGCCGAGCACGTCCGGCCGGCGCCCGGCCAGGCTCACCGCGGCGAACGACCGCAGCGACAGCGCCACCGGCAGCCCGTCGACCGTCGAGTAGGTGCGGATGAAGTGCTTGAGGCTGGTCGAGGACACCGGGTCCAGGTCCTCCAGCGGCACGGTCTGCGGCGCCTTCAACGGCGTCGCCAGCCGCTGCGGCCCGGTGCCCGCGCGGACCTGCGCGAACTGCCCGTCCGTGCGGCGCCGGTCCCACAGCTGCCCGGTCTCGACGTAGGCCCACAGGTCGGCCGGGTCGGGCTGGACGGCGACCATCGCGGCGCGCTGGCCGTCGGCGATGTCGCGGACCTGGCCGCGCAGGCCGGTGAGATAACGCTGGTAGTCGCGGCGCTCGTCGTTGATCTGCGCCTTCTTCGCCATCCCGCCGCGGCCCAGCGACATCACGACCATGCCGCCCATGGCGCAGATGAACAACGCGCCGAAGATGTAGGTCATCACCCCGCCGTCGCGTCCGATGTAGACGAACGACATCGCGCCCATGCCGAGCATCATCGGCAGGAACATCATCAGCTGCATCATCCCGCCGGACGAGCTCTTCGGAAGCATCGGCGGCGACTGCAGCACGATCTCGGTCGGGCGCTCGGGCGAAAGGCTCATGCGGCGAAAACTCCAGATCGGGACGGCTCTGCCCGGTATTTTGGCCACTTCCCACGGCATCGCGGTGGGTACTTTTGCCGTCCGCCCGCTTCCGGGGACGAACTTACGCTCTGCCGAGCAGCCATCCGCGGAAGGAGAGCCATGGCCGGCGAGTACCGGGCGGAGCCCGAGGCGATGCGCTCCGCCGTGGGCAACGTCGGGGGCATCATCGCCCACGGCATCAACGCCGTGGCCGATCTGGAACGCCTGGTCGTGCAGCCGACGTCGTTCGCGACGTTCGGCAGCGCGGTCGCCGCCGCCAACGCCGCCCTGCACTCCGGCCAGATCACCGCGGTCCGCACGCTCCTGCAGCTGTTGCAGCAGATCAACGGGCTCGTCAAGGCCAGCGCCGACGCCTACCAGGCGGCGGACCAGGACGTCGCCACCGGCTACGGGGGCGGCACCGCGACCGGCGGGGCCACACCGCCCGCGTCGATCTGGGGGAACTCGCACGCTTCCGAGCTCGCCACCCTGGCGATCAACGACAGCGCGGGCGCCCACGGCGAGCCGTCGTCGGTCGGCAACGTCCTGCGCTACCTCGGCGACGCGGACCTCGGCAAGCTCGGCGACCACCCGATCACCGACACCCGCTTCCACGGGGTCGCCGACTTCAACGACTGGCTCGCCGGCGACGCCGACAACCAGGCGCGGATGGGGCTGATCGAGGTCTACGCCGGCACCGCCCGCACGTTCTCCGACGTCCCCGGCGGCGTGCACAGCGGGGACGTCGTGGTGGTCGAACCGCTGCTGTTCTCCGACCGCCAGCCGGTCATCGGCGTCGCCGGCGACGGCGGCCGCCTGTACAACCACGGGCTCCTCGACGCCCGCATCAGCGGACTGGCGAAAGTCAGTGTGTACCGGCCCGCTTCCGTCGTCTGAGCTGTGTTTCCCGCCCGATGAGACTTTGTGAGGTCGTCCGATGCTGACTTTCCCGAACTCCAGCGCGATGGACGCGACCGCGTCCTCGGGCGGGCCGATCACCATCCTGCCGCAGATCGTCACCGGCCAGCCGGAGCAGATCGCCCAGCACGTGCTCGACCTGGTCAAGAAGGCCGAGCAGTTCCTGAGCATGTACACCGAGCTGTCCAAGGCCGCCGACCAGCTCGGCAAGATCTGGTCCGGCGCGGCGAGCGAGTCGGCGCTGAAGAAGATCACCGACTCCCTCGACCAGCTCACCAAGATCATCGGCGTGGTCCAGAAGGGTGCCGAGCTGCTCGGCATCTCCGGCACGCTGATCAAGACCGCGCAGGAGGCCTACCGCGCGGTCGTCGCCGCGGTGAACCCGACGGTCGCCTCGCTGATGTCGAACCCGTGGACCTACGGCGCGGCGGTCGCTTTGTCGACCGGCACGAGCGCGTCGCTGCGGGCCTTCATCACGTCGATCGGCGCGCTGCTCAAGGCGCTCGGCGCGACCGACCTCGCCCAGCAGATCACCCAGCTGGCGACGGTCATCGGGGAGATCGAGAAGCTGTTCCACCACGACACCGGAACCGCGGGAGCGACGACGCCGTCGGCCGGGACCACTCCGGTCACGGCCCCGCAGGCCCCGTCGTCGGTGGCGAGCCTGGCCGGGCAGCAGGCAGCGTCGTCAGGAAATCCCACCCCCGGCGGTGAGGGGATCCCGCAGCAGCCTTCGTTCACCGACTACACCCCGCCCGCGCTCGCCACCGGCGGCGGTTCCAGCACCGGAGCGACCGGGGCGACGACGCCGGTGACGGCCAACGGCACCCCGCTCGACCCGTCGAACAGCTGGATCGCCGTGGACCCGGCCCAGAACGGCGCCACCGTGCCGACCCAGCCGGCGCCGGTCACCCAGCCCGCCCCGGTCACCGGCGGCGCGGGCGCGGCCGGCGGCGCGAACGAGGTCGTCATCCACACCAACCTCACCACCGGGGAGTCCACTGTGGAGGCTCCGGGCGGGCAGGACTTCGACGTCGACATCAACCTCGACTACGACGGAAAACACTTCAGCCAGCACGTCGGCTACGACGCGGCGGGGAACTAGCCGATGACGGGCTCGGGGGTCGTCGACGCGTCGGGAGTGGTCAGCTCCGTGCTGTCCGGGTACCGGCAGGTCCTCGTCGAGTGCCGGCGGCGCGTCACGGGTGACCCGGGCGCGCTGAGCGCGGCGTCGCAGCGGGTCGCCACCCAGGCCTCGACGGTTTCCGGCAAGGCCAAGGAGATCGACGAGTCCGCGAAGACGCTGCACGCGGACTGGGACGGCGACGCCTACACCGCGTTCGCCACCGCGGCGCGGAAACTGGGCGGGGAGCTGACCGACGCCGCCACGAAGCTCGACGACCAGGCGAAACGGCTCAGCACGGCGGCGCAGCTCGTGCAGTCCGCGAAGGCCGCCGTCGACTCGGTGCTCGCGCAGTTCGACCAGTACGCCCAGCAGCTGACCGCGCAGGCCCGCGCGGTGAACTCCGCCTCGGTCGGCGCGTTCATCCAGGCCGCCCGCCAGCTCGGCGAGCAGAGCGTCCAGGCGGCCCGCCAGGTCGTCGACGAGTACTCCGACGCGCTCGCCGAGCTGTTCCCGCCCGAGGGCACCCAGCGGCTGGAGTACAAGCTGGGCAAGAAGACCGCGGGCCCGCTGGGCTGGCTCAACGGCAGCCCGCTCGACGGGCGCAAGCGGCCGCGGGACGCGCCGTCGTGGTTCAAGAACTCGGGCTGGAAGAAGCTCACCTGGGACGGCCTGGAGGGCACGCGCGCGCCGAAGAAGGCGGACACGCCGTTCGGGCAGCCGAAGCCCGAGGGCCTCAAGGACAAGCTGGGCAACAACACCGAGATCACCTACTACAAGTTCAAGCAGGACCAGGACGGGCTCACCCCGGAGTACGACGGGAAGATCACGTCGAAGGGCTGGGACGTCGGCGCGTCCGGGCACACCGAGCTGGCCGCGGTGAAGGAAGAGGGCGAGCTCAAGGGCGACTGGGGTGTCTCGTCGGCGCACGCCAAGGGCACGGTGTTCGCCGGCGGCGAGGCGAGCGCGTCCGGCACGCTCGGCGCGCACGGCGTCGGCGCGCACGCGAACGTCTTCGTCGGCGGCAAGGTCGAGGGCGAGGTCGCCGCGGACGTCGCCGGCATCGGCGTCGGCGCGAACGGCACGCTGCAGTACGGCATCGGCGCGCAGCTCGACGCCCAGGCCGTCTACGACGCCGGCCACCTCAAAGTCAACTTCAAAGCCGGTGCCGCGCTCGGCTTCGGCGCGGGTGTCGGCGCGAAGATCGACATCGACCTGCCGAAGGTCGGCCACACGATCAGCGAGTACGGCGGCGCGGCCGCCGACTACGTCGGCACCGCGGCGCACGACGCCGCCAACGCCGTCGGTTCCGCTTGGGACGACGCGGTTTCGTCGGTGGGGGCGTGGTGACCCTTCCCCTGGACTTCGTGATCCCCGACGGCTGGACGGCCGTCGACCCCGGCGACTCCGGCGCGGTGTTCGTCGCCGTGCACGACGCGCCGGCCGGCGAGTTCGTCCCGAACATCACGGTGAGCGTGCAGCAGCGGCCCGACGCGAAGTCGATCGACGACATCGCCGCCGAAGCCGTCGAACGCCTGTCCCTCAGCTCGGCCGGGCTCGACGTCCTCAGCCACCGGGACGTCGGCGCCCCGGCCGCGCCCGGTGTCATGCAGCTGCTGCGCCTGCGCACCGGCGAGGGCACCGAGCTGATCCAGACCCAGGTGCACCTGACCGTCCCCGGCGCCACGCCGGAGCAGCGGCTGGTGCTCGAGCTCGCCTGCACGGCCGCGCCCGCGACCGCGCGGGCGCTCTCACCCGGTTTCCAGCGGTTCGTCGGCAGCGTCCACGTCCGCCAGCACGAAGGGAGACAACAGTGACCGATCCGTACGCGGTGCCGGACATGGACGAACTGCTGGCGCAGGTGCGCAAGCAGACCGAAGAGGTCCAGCGGATCCAGCGCACGGTCGAGGCGATGGAGGTCAAGGCGCACTCGCGGCAGAACGAGGTCACCGTCACCCTCCGCGGCGACGGCCGGTTCACCTCGATCGACATCGACCCCCGCGCGATCCGCGAGTACGACGCCCGCAACCTCTCGGAGATCGTGCTGGAGGCGGTGAACGCCGGGCTCACCAAGCTCGCCGAGGCTTCGAACGCGAAGTTCGCCCCGGTCATCTCGGCCGCCAAGAACATCTGATGACGGCCGACGTGTTCTTTCCCGCGGAGGCGCCACGATGACCGCCGCCGCAATCACGGGGACGACCCGGCGGGTCACCGTGGTCACGCCGCGGGCCCGGGTGGACGTCGCGCTGCCGCAGCAATCGACGTTCGCCGAGCTGGTGCCGCAGCTGGTGCGGCTGGCCGGCGCCGCCGGGCAGGCGTCCGCGGACCATCCCGGCTGGGTGCTCTCCCGGCTCGGCGGGGCGCCACTCGCACTCGGCCTGAGCGTCGCCGCGGCCCAGATCCGCGACGGCGAAGTCCTCCACCTGACCCCGCGGGAACGCCCGCGGGGTCCGCTGCTGTTCGACGACGTCATCGATTCGATCGCCAGCGTCGCCGACTCGAACGGCGGCTGGGGCCCCTCGGTCGCGCGGCGGTCCGGGCTGGTGGCCGCGGTCGTGCTGCTGCTCGCGGGCGGGCTGCTGGTGCAGGCCGCGGCGTCCGGCAGCGTGCTGGCCCCGATCGGGACCGGGCTGCTGGCGCTGGTGCTGCTCCTGGGCGGCGGCGCGCTGAGCCGCGCGTACGGCGACGCCGAGGCCGGCGCGGCCGGGTCGCTCGCCGGGGTGGGCGTCGCGCTGCTGGCCGGGATGTCCGTGCTGCCACCGCACCCGCTGTTCTCGCTGTCGGCCGGCCCGCTGGCCGCCGGGTTCGCCGCCGTGACGATCTACGGCGTCCTCGCGGCGGTCTCGGTCGCCGACCGGCTGCCGTGGTTCGTCGCGATCACGGTCGCGGCCGGCTTCGGCGCGGTGACGACCGGGGTCGTGCTGCTGGCCGGCACCACTCCGGTGGCGGCCGCGGCGGTGGCCGCGGTCCTCGCCACGGCGCTGGCCGCGGTGGCCCCGATGCTGGCGCTGCGCCTCGCGCGGCTTCCGCTGCCGCGGGTGCCGGAGGACATGGAGGCCTTCCGCGCCGACGAACAGCCGTCGCTGGGCGACGAGATGTTCGGCCGGACGTCGCGCGCCCAAGCCGTCTTGACGGGCCTGCTGGTGGCGCTGGGCCTGGTGGTCCTGTTCTCGACGGTGGTGCTGGCGACCGGCGGCCCGTGGGACGCCGGGCTGGCGGCGGTGCTGGGCCTGGCGTGGATCCTGCGGTCGCGGTCGTACGCGGGGAAGACGCAACGCCTGGTGCTGGTGGGTTTCGGCATCACGAGCCTGGTCGTCGCGGGCGGCTGGCTGGTGGCCTCGGGCAACCGCACGGCGATCTTCGCGACGGGCTGCGCGGTCGTCCTCGCCGCGGCGATCTGCCTGGCTTACGCCACCCGGGTAGCGCGCGGCCTGCGATCGCCGTACTGGTCACGGCTGCTGGACGTCTCGGAGTTCCTGGTGCTGCTCTCGCTGGTCCCGTTCGTCGGCATGATCGCGGGAGTCTACGAAGCCGTCCGCGGCTGACGCTGGTCCAAAGCCGTGAATGCCACATTGAGGGACCAAGTGTCCCTCAATGTGGCATTCACGGCTTTCAGGAGTCCAGCGCCAGCGGGAGCGTGCGGCGGACTCCGGCGCCGTGCCGGCCGTGCAGCGGGACGGCCGAGTGGCCCGGTGACGGCACCGGCTTGCCGGGACGGCCGCCCACCCGGATCGTCAGCTCCTCGTGTTCCTTGCCCGCCGCCGTGCGGCGCAGCGTGTACGACGTCGCCGTGAAGGCCGCCTCCGGGACCGAGACGTCCAGCGTCCGCACCGAACGCGGCATGAAGCACATCTGGCTCGCCTCGCCCCACGTCCACGCTCGCCAGTGGTCGGCCTGCGCGGCGGACGGACCCTGGACGCCCAGCGCCACCCGCAGCTCCTGGCCCAGCTCGCCCGCCTCCAGCACCGTGCTCGGGTAGCCGGCCTCGGCCAGCTCGCCCATCAGGCTCAGCGCCGCCGACGCCGTGCTGCGCAACGCACCCAGATCGCCGCCGCCGCGGGCCAGCGCCGCGATCGGCGCGAGGTCCGGGCGGTAGCGCACGGCCAGCCAGCGCACCCGCAGCACCTGGTCGCCGCGCGGGACCGCCCACGTCAGCAGCTGCGCCGACGCCAGCGGGACGTCGGTGCGGCGGTAGGCCGCGCGCAGGATGTCCACCAGCACCGCGGACGAGGGCGAGCCCGACCCGGGCGTGAGGCGCACCAGCGCGCTCCACCCGCCGTCGACCTCCGCGACGCCGAAGCGGTTCCCGGCGCGGTCGACGTGCTGCCGCACCTTCACCGGCCCGGCGACCCGCATCAGGGGGTCCGGGCTGTCGTGGCGGGTGTCGTGGCGCCGCAAGCGGTAGGCGATCCACGTCAGCGTCCAGCCGGCCGGGTGCCGCCCGGCGAACCGCACCGACGTCAGCAGCACCACCAGCCCGGCGGCGGCGCTGACGCCGATCCGCACGGGCTGCGCGAGGCCGCCGACGGTCCACGCGAGCAGCGCGGCGATGGCCGCGATCTCCCACACCGCGGCCTGCAGCGGCCGGATCGGCAGCAGCCAGGGCAGCGGCGCGCGAGCGGGTCGCGGCGGCGCCGGGCGGACGGCGGATTCAGCGGTTCCGACGGACACAGGTTCCCCTTTCCCCGCTCCGGGACGCTAGTACCTCCCCAGATACGGCGTGGGCGTAAAAATTACCCTCGCCGTGCCCGGATCGGGTGCTTAGCATCAACCGCTCGGAGGGTCGGTACGCACACACCGGGGGCGCAGCAGCGTGTGGACGCAGCGAGACCAGATCCAGGCGTACCAGTTCCTCCGCCGCAGGCTGGTCTCCGCGCTCGTCGCCGCCGACGCCAACCACCCCGTCTCGCCCAGCCGCCGCCTCGTGCTCGGCACCGTCCTGGGCCTCGTCGCCGCCCTGCTCGTGACCGCCGTCTTCGGCATCATCGGCCTGCTGAACCCCTCCGGCGGTAAAGACTGGCTGGCCGGCGGCAAGGTGATCGTCGAAGAGGGCACCGGCGCGCGGTTCGTCCTCGGCGCCGACGGCGTGCTGCACCCGGTCCTCAACTACGCCTCCGCCCGGCTGCTGGCCGGCGGCAACGGCGACGCGACCGTCTCGGTGTCCTCGGAGAACCTCGGCAAGGCCGGGCGCGGCGCCCAGATCGGCATCGCCGGCGCCCCCGACTCGCTGCCCGCGGCGCCGGCGCTGGTCACCGCGCCCTGGACGAGCTGCAGCCGGACCACCCAGGACGCGCCCGCGTCGGCCGAGCCGCGCACCGCCGTCCTGCTCGCCGCGCCCGCGTCCGGCGTCGAACTGCCGCGTGACCAGGGCGTCATCGTCCGGCTGCCGCAGGGCGAGAAGTTCCTGCTCAGCGGCGGCCGGCGCTACAAGCTCGGCGACGAGGCCGCGACCGCGCTGCAGTTCGACAGCTACCCGACGATCGCGGTGTCCGCCCGCTGGATCGACACCGTCGCGTCCGGGCGGGACCTCACCGCGCTGCCGGTCGACGGCGCCGGCGGCCGCGGGCCTGTCGTGGGCGGCCGCGACACGCGCGTCGGCGAAGTGCTTTCCGTGGTCGACGCGATGGCCGCGCCCGGCACCGCGACGTCGTACTACCTGGTCCGCGCGGACGGGCTCGAGCCGGTCGGGCAGACCGAGGCGAGCCTGCTGGTGACGACCGAGGCCAACGCGGCGGCCTACGCCGGCACTCCGGCGCCGGTCCAGGTGCGCGCCGCCGACGTCGCCGGGGCGCCGAAGCTCGCCGCGCCCCGCGCCGGCGGCGCCGACCCGGCCGCCTTCCCGGACCGCATCCCCGGCAAGGCGCCGATCACCGGGAACTCGGTGACGCTGTGCAGTCAGGGGAACCGGTTGCTCGTTTCGGCCGAACTTCCGCTGCCCGCCGGATCCCGGGCCATCCAGGTCGCGACCCGCTCCGAAGCACGGGTGGCGGACGAGGTGTTCGTGCCGCCGTCGGGAGGGGCGGTGGTCGTCGAAGCGGGTTCGGCGACGACGTACTTGGTGACCGACACGGGCTTGAAGTATCCGGTGGTGAACACACAGGCGCTGGCCTCGCTGGGGTACGGAGGAGTGGCCCGCCAGTCGATCGCAGGTAGTTTGCTCGCATTGGTGCCGACGGGCCCCGCGCTGGATCCGGTCACCGCCGGCCGGCCGGCCCCGTTGGGTGGAACGGGGTGAAAGTCGTGCACATGACAGAAGAGCGCTCGACCGAAGACGCACTGGCCGCGATGGGCAAGATCCGGGTCGCGGTCGTCGAGGACCACCCGCTGTACCGCGTTTCCGTGGAGCGCGTGCTGGCCGAGGCCGACTTCGTCGAGCTCGGCGCGGTGGTCGACTCGGTCGCGCGCTTCCACGTCCACCGGCAGCCGCCGGGCAGCGTGGTGCTGCTCGACCTCGGCCTCCCGGGCGTAGCGGGCGCGGCGGCCGTGCTGGAGGTCTGCGAGCTGGGCCACCACGTGCTCGTCGTGTCCGCCCAGGCGGAACCGGACGTCGTGCTCGGCGCGATCGCGGCCGGCGCGCGCGGCTTCCTGTCGAAGGACGTCGACGCCGACGAGCTGCTGATCGCGATCAAGACGGTCGCCGACGGCGGCGCGTACGTCTCGGCGGTGGTCGCCGGGATGATCATCAAGGACAACGCCGACCGCCCGGTCACCGCGGCCGAGGTCGAGCTGTCGCCGCGTGAGGAACAGGTGCTGCGGCTGGTCGCGGCGGGGGAGCGGGACGTCGACATCGCCCTGATCCTCGGCATCGGCGTCCGGACGGTGCGCGGTTACCTCGACCGGATCCGCGACAAGACGGGCGAACGCCGACGGCCGGGGCTGGTCAAGGAAGCCATCCGGCGCGGTCTCATCGGCGGGTCGGGCCCGCGGCGCGGCGGTCGCAAGTGAGCGACTCCGGCGAGCAGACCCCGGCCCCGCGGCGCATCCGCGTCGGCGTGATCGAGGACCACCCGCTCTACCGGTACGCGCTGACCCGCGTGCTCACCGAGGCCCCGGACATCGAGCTGGGCGCGGTCGCCGACTCGGTGGCCCGCTTCGCCGTGCAGGAACAGCCTGCCGGCAGCGTCGTGGTGCTCGACCTCAAGCTGCGCGGCGTCCAGGACGCGGCCGCGGTCCTGGAGGTGGGGCACATGGGGCACAAGGTGCTGGTGGTGTCCGCGCACGCGGAGCAGCCCGAGGTCCTGGGCGCGATGCAGGCGGGCGCGAAGGGCTTCCTGTCGAAGGACGTCGACGGCGACGAGCTGCTGCGCGCGATCCGCACGATCGCCGACGACAACGCCTACGTGTCGCCGACGCTGGCCGGGATGATCATCCAGGACAGCGAGGAGCGGCACGCCGGGCCGAAGATAGTGCTCTCGGAGCGCGAGAAGCAGGTGCTGCGCCTGGTGGCGGCGGGCGAGCGCGACGTCGACGTCGCGGAGATCCTCAACATCAGCGTCCGCACGGTCCGCTCCTACCTGGACCGCATCCGCGACAAGACGGGCGAACGCCGCCGCGCGGGCTTCGTCCGGGTGGCGATCCGCGAAGGCCTGCTCCGCTAAGGCGGCACTTTCACGTGAAAGTGACCACCAGGGGGCGGCACTTTCACGTGAAAGTGCCGCCTTCGGGATTCAGAGGCGGCGGTTGGCTAGGGCGCCGGTCGCCGTGCGGGCTCGCGCGGCCACCGCCGGGTCGACGTCCACCACCAGCGTCTCCGCGCCCGGGCCCGCCGCGGCGTGCACCCGGCCGAAGCCGTCGGACGCCAGGGAGTAGCCGATGCCCGTCGGCGCCTTCGGGTTCACCGTGACGCCCGTCGCCGCCGGGTCGGCCTGGCCGCACGCCAGGACCCAGCAGCCCGAGTCCAGCGCGCGGGCCCGCACCAGGACCTCCCACTGCTCGCGCTTGCCCTCGCCCGCGCCCCACGACGCCGGCAGCAGCACGACGTCGGCGCCGTCGTCGGCCAGCGACCGGAAGAGCTCCGGGAACCGGACGTCGTAGCACGTCGCGACGCCGTAGACGACGCCCTCGAACTCGAACGTCGTCAACGACGCGCCCGGCGCCACCGTGTCGGACTCGGCGAAGCCGAACGCGTCGTAGAGGTGGATCTTGTCGTAACCGCGGTGGTGCCCGCCGCCGGTGACCAGCAGCGTGTTGCGCACCCGGCCGTCCGCCGGGGTGAACATCCCGGCGACGATCACCACGTCGTGCTCGGCCGCCACCGCGGCGACCGCCGACGCCCACGGCCCGTCCAGCGGCTCGGCCACCGCGTCCAGGGGCCGGCCGAAGCGCGCCATCGTCGCCTCCGGGAACACGACGATCCGGGCGCCGTCGGCGACCGCCGCTTCGACGCCCGAGCGAACCAGCTTCAGGTTCGCTTCCGGGTCGTCACCCGAGTTGAGCTGGCACAACGCGATTCGCGCCACCGTGGCCTCCTGCATGCTGGGATCCGCCGTCACCGGGGAGTATCGCCGAACGGGCCGGGATCGTGACCTCGTACCCTGGTGGGCATGCTGAACCGCACCGACCTGCGTGGGCAGGTCCCGACCGCCGCCGAACTGCGCGCCACCCTCCCGCGTGCCGAATACGACGTGGACGCGGCGCTGCATCAGGTGCGGCCGGTGGTCGAGGCGGTCCGCGATCGCGGTGTCGAAGCCGTCCTGGAGTACACCGAGAAGTTCGACAAGGTCCGGCCGGTGAGCGTGCGCGTGCCGCGCGAGCGGCTCACCCAGGCCCTCGCCCAGCTCGACCCCGCCGTGCGCGCCGCGCTGGAGGAGTCGATCACCCGGGCCCGCAAGGTGCACGACGGGCAGCGCCGCACCGACGTCACGACCACGGTCGTCGACGGCGGCACGGTCACCGAGAAGTGGGTCCCGGTCGAGCGCGTCGGGCTGTACGCGCCGGGCGGGCTCGCGGTGTACCCGTCGACCGTGGTGATGAACGTCGTCCCGGCGCAGATCGCCGGCGTCGGCTCGCTGGTCGTCTGCTCGCCGCCGCAGGCCGGGTTCGCCGGCCTGCCGCACCCGACCATCCTCGCCGCGGCCGAGCTGCTCGGCGTCGACGAGGTGTGGGCCGTCGGCGGCGCGCAGGCCGTCGCGCTGCTGGCCTACGGCGGCACGGACACCGACGGCACCGAGCTGACCCCGGTCGACGTCGTCACCGGCCCGGGCAACATCTACCTGACCGCGGCGAAGCGCATGCTGCGCGGCCTGATCGGCATCGACTCCGAAGCCGGCCCGACCGAGATCGCCATCCTCGCCGACGACACGGCCGACCCGGTGCACGTCGCCGCCGACCTGATCAGCCAGGCCGAGCACGACCCGCTCGCCGCGAGTGTCCTGGTGACGACGTCGGAGGAGCTGGCCGACGCCGTCGACAAGGAGCTGGCAGGCCGCGTCTCGGCGACCAAGCACACCGAGCGCGTCACCGAAGCCCTGGGCGGCAAGCAGTCCGGCGTCATCCTGGTGTCCACTGTGGATGACGGCCTGACCGTGGTCGACGCCTACGCCGCCGAGCACCTCGAGATCCAGACGGCGAACGCGCGCGCGGTCGCCGCCCGCGTCCGCAACGCCGGCGCGATCTTCGTCGGCGCGTACGCCCCGGTGTCGCTCGGCGACTACTGCGCCGGCTCCAACCACGTGCTGCCCACCGGCGGGTTCGCCCGCCACTCCTCGGGCCTGTCCGTGCAGAGCTTCCTCAAGGGCATCCACGTCGTGGACTACTCCGAGGACGCCCTGCGCGAGGTCGCCGGCCGCGTCGTCGCGCTGGCGAACGCCGAGGACCTGCCGGCGCACGGCGAAGCCGTCACGGCCCGATTCGCGGGGGAGGCCCGATGACCATCGGCGAAGAGATCACGCTGGACGAGCTGCCGCTGCGCGACGACCTGCGCGGCAAGTCGCCCTACGGCGCGCCGCAGCTGGACGTCCCGGTCCGGCTCAACACCAACGAGAACCCGTACCCGCCGCCGCCCGAGCTGGTCGCGGACGTCGCCGAGGCGGTCCGCGCGGAGGCGGCCGAGCTGCACCGCTACCCGGACCGCGACGCCCTCGAGCTGCGTCACGACCTGGCCGACTACCTGAGCGTGTCGACGCGGGTCGTGCTCACCGAGGAGAACGTCTGGGCCGCCAACGGGTCCAACGAGGTGCTGCAGCAGATCCTGCAGGCCTTCGGCGGTCCCGGGCGCAGCGCGCTCGGCTTCGAGCCGTCGTACTCGATGCACCCGATCATCGCGTCGGGCACGCGCACCGAGTGGCTCCCGGCGCCGCGCCGCGCCGACTTCACGCTCGACACGGCCGCGGCGGCGTCGGTGATCCGGGAGAAGCGGCCGGACATCGTGTTCGTCACCAGCCCGAACAACCCGACCGGCGGCTCGATCCCGCTCGACGAGCTGCGCGTGGTGCTGGACGCGGCCACCGGGATCGTCGTCGTCGACGAGGCGTACGCGGAGTTCTCGTCGCAGCCCAGCGCGGTCGAGCTGCTGGCCGACTACCCGGCGCGGCTGATCGTGTCGCGCACGATGAGCAAGGCGTTCGCCTTCGCCGGCGGCCGCCTCGGCTACCTGGCGGCGGCCCCGGCGGTCGTCGACGCGCTGCTGCTGGTGCGCCTGCCGTACCACCTCTCGCGGCTGACCCAGGCGGCCGCACGCGCGGCGCTGCGCCACGCCGACGCGACGCTGGGCACCGTCCACAAGCTGGCCGCGGAACGCGACCGCGTCGTGGAAGCGTTGGCGGGCTTGGGTTTCGACCCGGTGCCGAGCGACTCGAACTTCGTCCTCTTCGGACGGTTCGCTTCGCCGGCGACCGCGTGGAAGTCCTATTTGGACGCCGGTGTGCTGATCCGGGACCCGGGCATCCCCGGGCACCTGCGCGTCAGCATCGGCACCCCGGAGGAGAACGACGCCTTCCTCGAGGCGAGTAAGGAAGTATCACGATGACGCGCATCGGCAAGGTCGAGCGGACCACCAAGGAGTCCTCGATCTCCGTGCAGCTGGACCTCGACGGCACGGGCGAGGTGGAGATCTCGACCGGCGTCCCGTTCTACGACCACATGCTGACGGCGTTCGGCGTGCACGGCTCGCTGGACCTCAAGGTCGAGGCGACGGGCGACGTCCACATCGACGCGCACCACACGGTCGAGGACACGGCGATCGTGCTCGGCCAGGCGATCCGCCAGGCACTGGGCGACAAGAGCGGCATCCGCCGCTTCGGCGACGCCTGGATCCCGATGGACGAAACCCTGGCCCACGCGGCGATCGACGTCTCGGGCCGCCCGTACTGCGTGCACGTGGGCGAGCCGGAGCAGTTCACCACCTTCACGATCGGCGGCAACTACCCGTTCGTGCTGACCCGCCACGTGTTCGACTCGCTGGCGTTCCACGCCCAGATAGCGCTGCACGTCCGAGTCATCCACGGCCGCGACCCGCACCACATAGCGGAGGCGGAGTACAAGGCGGTGGCCCGAGCCCTGCGCGCGGCAACGGAACCGGACCCCCGAGCGGGCGGCATCCCCTCCACGAAGGGCGTGCTCTAGACCGCGAACACCGCGCCGGGCGTCGCGACCTCGACCTGTCCCGTGTGGACGGCCGAGGCGCGCTCGACGGCGTCGGCGGCGCCGAGGAACGGCCCGAGGTGGGTCAGCACGAGCCGCCCGGAGCTGTGCGCGGCCCGGGCGGCGTCCTCCGGCGTCAGGTGCACCGTCGACGGCTCCGGCCCGTCCGCCTCGCAGAGGAACAGGTCGGCGCCGTTGGCCAGGTCGGTGAGCGCGGCGCACGGGCCGGTGTCACCGGAGTACGCCAGCACCCGGTCGCCGTCGGTCACGCGGACGCCGAACGCCGGGAAGCCGTGTTCCACCGCCGTGGTCGCCAGTGTCAGCCCGCCAACCTCGGCGAAGTGACCGTCGTGCAGTTCGTGCACCTCGAACGCCTCGCCGATCGGCGCCGCCGCGGTGTTCGTCAGGAACGCGCCGAGCCGGGCCGCGATGCCCGGCGGGCCGTACAGCTGGATCGGCCGTGCCGGCCGGAGGTCGGCGAACAGCAGCGCGTACACCGCCGGCAGCAGGTCGGCGACGTGGTCCGCGTGCAGGTGCGAGATCCAGATCGCGTCGACGTCGGTGAGGGTGGTGTGCTCCTGCAGCGCGGCCAGGGTGCCGGGCCCGGCGTCCAGCCAGAGCGTGGCGCCCGCGCTGCGCACGAGGTACCCCGAGCACGGCGCGCCGGGGCGCGGGTAGGGGCTGGCACTGCCCAGCACGATCACGTCGAACGACATGTGGCACCCTAACCAGCGTGAGCAAGGAAGTGGTGGGCGTTCTGCTGCTGGCCCTGGGTGGTTTCCTGGTGGGCGGCGTCTATTCGGCCTGGAAGACGGCCAAGTTCATGGCCGTGGTGCTGGGCATCGCGGCCGTACTGGCCATCGGCGGCGCCATCTTCTGGTTCGCCAGCTGACCCCGTAAAGCCGTGAAGGCCTCTTGGAGTCATGGGGTCGTTGCAACACCACCTCGATGAAAGGTGGGATGCAGATGGTTCGAGAGCATCGCTGGCTACCACGCTCACTGCAACTGGAGTTCTGGGACCAGATCCGGGCCGGGACGGGGGCGAAGCCGGCCGCGCAAGCGGCCGGCTTCGCCCCCGCCACTGGAGTCCGGCTGTTCCGCCAAGCTGGCGGAGTGACCAGCAACGCACCCCGCCGGACCGGCCCAGTCCGGCTGAGCATCACCGAACGGGACGAGATCGCTTGCCTCACCGCCGCAGGTCACGGGCCCCGCGCCATCGGACGAGTGATCGGCAGGCCGGCCTCGACGGTGTCACGGGAACTGGTCCGCAACACCGGCCTGACCGGGACCTACCGGGCCAGCAGCGCCCAGCACCACGCCGAACACCGCGCAAAACGACCCAAAACCGCGAAGCTGGCCGCGGATCCGCTGCTGCGGGCGATCGTCCAGGCCGGACTGGACCGCAAATGGTCACCGCGGCAGATCTCCGAGAGACTGGTCCTCGACTTTCCCGACCAGCCGGAGATGCGGGTGTCACACGAAACGATCTACCAATCACTCTACGTCCAAAGCCGAGGTGCGCTACGCCGCGAACTGACAGCGGCACTGCGGACCGGACGAGCGTTACGGATGCCGCAACGGCAGGCCCAAGCCCGGCGAGCCCGCCCGTCAGGCCGGATCCAGGACATGGTCAACATCTCGCAGCGGCCCGCCGACGTCGCTGATCGTGCGGTGCCGGGGCATTGGGAAGGCGACCTGATCCTGGGCCGGGACAATCGGTCCGCGATCGGGACGCTGGTGGAACGCTCGACCCGGTTCGTGATGCTGCTGCACCTGCCCCACGGGCGGGACGCAGCCACGGTCGCGGCGTCGATGACCGAGATGATCCAGACGTTGCCGCCGCTGCTGCTGGGCTCCCTGACCTGGGATCAGGGCAAAGAGATGGCCCATCACCGGAAGATCACCCTGGACACGGGGTTGCAGATCTACTTCTGTGACCCGCATTCGCCCTGGCAGCGAGGCAGCAACGAGAACACCAACGGACTGCTCCGGCAGTACTTCCCCAAAGGCACCGACCTGTCCCAGCACGACGCGGCGGAGCTGGCACGGGTGGCGGCGGAGCTGAACGGGCGACCTCGGGAGACCCTCGGCTGGCGGACACCGACCGAGGCCCTTACGAAGCTACTGTCAGATCAACAAACACCAGGTGTTGCAACCACTGCATGAATCCGCCCCTCCTTACCGGCTATAAGAGCCGGTAAGGAGGCCTTCACGGACTTTGCCGCTAGCGGCTCGCGCCGACCAGTTCGCGCGGGTCGTCGCCGGGGGCGTCGTCCAGGTGCTTCGTGAGCTTCTCGCCCTCGACGTCGACGTCCGGCAGGATCCGGTCGAGCCACTTCGGCAGCCACCAGGCGCCGCGGCCGAGCAGCGACATCACGGCGGGCACCAGTGTCATCCGGACCACGAACGCGTCCACCAGCACGCCGAACGCCAGCGCGAAGCCGATCGACTGGATCAGCGTCGACTCGGCCAGGATGAACCCGGCGAACACGCTGATCATGATCAGCGCCGCCGCGACGACCACGCGGGCGCCGTGCCGGAAGCCGGTGACCATGGCCTCCTGGGGTTCGGCGCCGTGGACGTGCTCCTCGCGCATCCGCGTCACCAGGAACACCTGGTAGTCCATCGCGAGTCCGAAGAGGACACCGATGAGCAGGATCGGCAGCATGCTCATGATCGGCCCGGTCGACTCGACGCCGAGCAGGTCCGTCAGCCAGCCCCACTGGAACACCGCGACCACGGCGCCGAACGTCGCGGCGACCGAGCCGAGGAAGCCGATCGTCGCCTTCAGCGGCACCACGACCGAGCGGAACACCAGCATCAGCAGGATGAACGCCAGCCCGACGATCAGGGCGAGGTAGGGCAGCATCGCGTCGGACAGCTTCTCCGAGACGTCGATGTTCGCCGCCGTCTGCCCGGTGACGGCCAGCTTCGCGCCGGTCGCCTCCTGCAGCGTCCCGGATTCGGTGCGGATCGCGGCGACGAGGTCCTCGGTCTGGGTGCTGCTCGGCCCGCTCTTGGGGATCACCGAGAGCAACGCCGTGTCACCGTTCTGGTTGACCTTCGGCGGGGTGACGGCGGCGACGTCGGGCAGCTTCTGGATGTCGGCCGCGGCCTGGCCGAGCGCGGCCTGGCGGTTGGTGCTCGAGCCGACGTCGACGACGACCAGCAGCGGCCCGTTCGCGCCTTCGCCGAAGCTGCGGCTGACGATCTCGTACGCCTTGTGCTGCGTGGACTCCGGCGCGGCGGTGCTGTCGTTGGGCAGGCCGAGCTGCATGCCGAGCGCGGGCAGCGCGACGACGGCCATCCCGGCCAGCGCGACGAGCAGCACCGGCCACCGGTGGCGGGCGACGAACCGCGCCCAGCGCTCGCCGTGCGTCGTCTCGACCGGCTTGCGGCGCAGGCGGATCCGCTCGCCGGCGACCCGCTTCCCGGCGAAGCCGAGGATCGCGGGCAGCAGCGTCAGCGCGATGACGACGGCGACCGCGACGGTGACCGCGGCGGCCACGCCCATCTGGCCGAGGAACGGGATGCCGATGACGGTCAGCCCGGCCAGCGCGATGATCACGGTGAGGCCGGCGAAGACGACGGCGGACCCGGCGGTGCCGGTCGCGCGGCCCGCGGCTTCCTCGGGACTGCGGCCGAGCTTGAGCTCGTGCCGGTAGCGCGACACGATGAACAGCGCGTAGTCGATGCCGACGGCGAGCCCGATCATCAGCGCCAGGATCGGCGTGTTCGAGTTCAGCTCGAGGAAGCCGGAGGCGAGGAAGATGCCGCCCATTCCGGTGCCGACCCCGATCAGCGCGGTGAGCAGCGGGATCCCGGCGGCGATCAGCGAGCCGAAGGTGATGATCAACACGACGGCCGCGACCGCGACACCCAGGCCTTCGGTCGCGCCGGTTTCCGGGATGCCCTGCACCGCGTCGCCGCCGAGCTCGACGGTGAACCCGGCCGCGCGGGCGGCGTTCGCGGTGTTCAGCAGCGCCTGGCGGTCTTCGTCGGTGAGCTCGTAGGCCTTCGCGCCGTAGCTGACCTGCGCGAGGGCGACGCGCTTGTCGGGCGAGATCGACTGGGCCTGGAACGGGTCGACGACGCTCGACACCTTCGGGGCGGTCTTCAGCTGCCCGACGAGCGCCTCGACGGTGGCCTTGCCCCGGGCGTCGGCCACGGTGGTCCCGGCCGGGGCCTCGATCACGACGCGCGCGGTGGCGCCCCCGGCGTTGGCCTGCGGGAACTTCTCGGTGAGCTGGTCGATCGCCCGCTGCGACTCGGTGCCGGGGATGGTCACCGAGTTGGACAGCTGGCCCGACAGCGTCAGCGCGCCCAGTCCGAGGGCCACGAGTACGGCCGCCCAGACGGCCGCGACCAGCGCGCGCCGCCGGAACGACAACCGGCCCAGCCGGTATAGGAAGGTCGCCACGAGTCAGCTCCGTTTCGCCCGAACGGGGTCGGTTCACTCCATCTGATTACTTTCCAAGCTAGCCGATCGGCAAGGAGGCGTCCAAGCCGATCGGCAAGTATGTGACTTGTCGAACAGCAAGGAGTTCGCTTGCCGATCGGCAAGTAAGCGCGTTTGCCCGTGAAGGAGGGCTTGACGTACGCTCCGACGACTCGCTGAGGAGGAAGAATGACCGCCGGCCCGGCCGAGGACACCCGGACCCGACTGCTGCACACCGCGCTGCGGCTGTTCACCGAACACGGGGTCGAAGGCACGTCGCTGCAGATGATCGCCGACGCGCTCGGCATCACGAAGGCCGCGGTCTACTACCACTTCAAGACGAAGGCGGAGCTCACCGAGGCCGTCGCCGAGCCCGGTATCCGCGACCTGGACGAGCTGGTCCTGCGCGCGGCCGCGCAGAAGCGCCGCGGCGCGCAGGTGGACCTGCTGCTGGAGGGGTTCGTCGACCTGGTGGTCCGGCACCGCACGCTGGTGGCGCTGTTCTCGAGCGACCCGGGCCTCATCCGCGCGATCGAGAAGTCGGCGCACGGCGGCATGGAGGGCTTCGGCCAGGCGCTGCTCGGCATCCTGTCGGGCCCGGACCCGGACACGGCGGCCCGCGTCAACGCGATGGTGGCCCTGACGGGCATCGCGATGGCCGGCGGCTCCCCGGACCTGGCCGCCCTCGACGACGAAGAACTCCGCACGGAACTCCTCGACGTCGGCCGCCGCCTCCTGGGCCGCCCCCGCCGCCGAGCCCACCTCCCAGTCTCAACCCTCTAACCCCCGCGACCCCCCGCCTCGCGAGTCGACCCTCCAGTCACGCGAGTCGACTCCTCAATCACGCGAGTCGACCCTCCAGTCACGCGAGTCGACCCGCTAATCACGCGAGATACCTCCCCAGTCACGCGAGATACGCGCCCAATCACGCGAGTCCCGCGCCCAATCACGCGAGTTCGGGTTCTGCTCCCGCGAGCCGACCGCCTGGGCACGCGTGTCGTTCGTCCAGATATGCGAGCCGACCGCCTGGTACGCGAGCCGACCGTCCCGGTGCGCGAGCCGACCCTCCGGGTACGCGAGTCGTCCATCCCGGTACGCGTGTCGTCCGCTCAGGTGCGCGTGTCGTCCGCGTCAGGCCAGGCGGTGGAGGTGTTCCGGCGGCACCGCCGCGGTCAGCCAGACGCCGTTCGCGCTCATCTGGAAGATGTGGCCCGCGGCCGTCATCGCCGCGGCGTCCACGCGCAGGATGACCGGCTTGCCGCGGCGGGCGGCGACCGTCCGGGCCGTGTCGATCGTCGCCGACAGGTGGACGGCGTGACGGTTCATCGGGCGCAGGCCGTCGCGCAGGATCGCGTCGAGGAACTTCGCCACCGTGCCGTGGTAGAGGACAGCCGGTGGTGGCGCGTTCACCAGGCCGAGGTCGACGTCCACGCTGTGGCCCTGGCTCGCGCGGATCATGGTGCCGGTTTCGTCGAAGGCGTACCGGCGTTTGCTGTTGGTCTCGACGACTTCGTCGAGCTGCTCGCGGGTGAGCGTGAACCCGTGGGCGCGCAGCGCGCGCAGGAGCGCGTCGACCGCCACCCAGCCGCCGGGGCCGAGGGTGAGGCCGATCGCGGCGGGGTCGTGGCGCAGGTGCAGCGCCAGCCGTTTCGAGATGCGGATCATTTCTTTGTCGTTCATAACCTCCCCAGGATCCCGCCGCGGGCAAGCGATTTCAGATGCCGCCCTCGACCGCGGGACGCAGTTTGCTGGCGCCGGGCCCGAAGCGCGCGAGGTCGTCGTCGTTGTTGTAGAGCGCGCAGCTGCGCAGGGACAGGCAACCGCAGCCGACGCAGCCGGTGAGGCGGTCGCGAAGGCGTTGCAGGGCGTCGATCCGGGCGTCGAGCTCGTGCTGCCAGTCGCGGGAAAGGCGAGCCCAGTCGGCCTTCGTCGGCGCGTGGTCGACGGGCAGGGTCGCCAGCGCCGCGCTGATGTCTTCGAGGGAGAGGCCGACCCGTTGCGCCGCGCGGATGAACGCGATCCGCCGCAGCACCGAACGCGCGTAGCGGCGCTGGTTGCCCGCCGAGCGCTCCGAGCTGATCAGCCCTCGTTCCTCGTAGAACCGCAGCGCCGTGTGCGGTACTCCGCTGCGGTCTGCCACTTGTCCGATGCTGAGATGTTCGGCGAGCCTCGTCACCGGCTCAGGCTAGCCTTGACTTCGAGTTTAGTCGAGGTTGCATCGTCGGAAGCATGACCACTGCGACCGAACCGGGTTACGCCGAGCTGCCCCGACTCATCTCGCTGATGACGGGCGACGACAAGCACCAAGCCGCCGCGGAGTCCACAGTGGACGTCCTGTGGGTGCTCTACGACCGCGTGCTCGACATCACGACCGAGAACTTCCGCGAGCCGGGCCGCGACCGCTTCCTGCTGTCGAAGGGGCACGGGCCGATGGCGTACTACGCCGTGCTGACCGCGAAAGGCTTCCTGGACGAGGCGGAGCTGCCGACGTGGTCCGACCCGGTGTCGCGCCTCGGCCGCCACCCGGACCGGCGGCGGATCCCGGGCGTCGAGATCTCCAGCGGTTCGCTGGGCCACGGCCTCCCGATCGCGCTCGGCACGGCGCTGGGCCTGCGCGCCCGCGGCCTGTTGTCACCCAAGGTAGTGACGCTGATCGGCGACGCGGAACTGGACGAGGGCTCGAACCACGAGGCGATCGTCGTCGCCGCGAGGTTCGCGCTCGAAAACCTCACGACGGTGGTGATCGACAACCGGTCGTCGACGCGCGGCTGGCCGGGCGGCATCGCGCGCCGGTTCGACGTCGAGGGCTGGGAGACGCGCACGGTGCCCGGCCGCGACCACGACGCGCTGTTCGCCGCGTTCACCACCCCGCACCCGGGCCGGCCGCTCGCGGTCGTCGCCGTCGTCGAACCGAAGGGCTGAACCCATGCGCGACACGTTCTTGACCACGACCGAGCAGATCCTCGACGCCGACCCGGACGTCGCGATCGTCCTGGCGGACATCTCGGCGGCGCAGCTGGCCGGCGCCGCGCGACGGCACCCGGACCGGGTGATCAACGTCGGGATCCGCGAGCAGCTGCTGGTCAGCACGGGCGCGGGCCTGGCGCTGGCGGGGCTGCGGCCGATCGTGCACACGTTCTCGTCGTTCCTGGTGGAGCGCGGGTTCGAGCAGATCAAGCTGGACTTCTCGCACCAGGAGCTGGGCGGGGTGCTGGTGTCGTACGGCGCGTCGTACGACATGTCGACGGAGGGTCGCACGCACCAGGCCCCGGGTGATGTGGCGTTGATCGATTCTCTGCCGGGCTGGACGGTGCACGTCCCGGGCCATCCGTCGGAGGCGCGCCGGCTCTTGCTGGAGTCGATCCCGGGAGACGGCCGTGTCTACTTGCGCCTCTCGGCTCAGGAGAACGCGTCGCCGCACCTGGGAGTCGGGTTCACACGGCTGCGATCGGGCTCTCGCGGGGTCGTGGTGGCGGTCGGGCCGGTGCTGGATCGGGTGCTGCGGGCCACTTCCGGCCTGGACGTGACGGTGCTGTACGCGTCGACGATCCGCCCTTTCGACGCGGCGGGCTTGCGGTCGGCGGTGCTCGCTGCTTCGGCTTCCGTCGTGCTGGTGGAGCCGTACTTGGCGGGGACGTCGGCGCATTGGGTTTCGGAGGCTTTGTCGGATGTGCCGCACCGGCTGCGGTCGCTGGGGGTGCGACGGGACGCGGAGGTGCGGACGTACGGGGAGATCGCGGACCACGACCTGGCACACGGGCTGGACGCGGGGTCGCTGGGGCTGTCGATCAGGGAGTTCCTGGGGGAGTAGCCGGAGTGACGCCGGTGCCGGCGGCGGGGTGTTCGTACCGGATGTTCGAACCTCTTTGCCGTGCGAGAACTGCCATCAGCTTCTCGTTGTTCCAGCGCTCTTCGACGGTGTTCATCGGCATCTTCACGTGAAGGCTTTCGTAGAGTTTGAATCGGTTGAGATCGAGAACTGTTCCTACGATCGCCATGTAGTGGTCGGCCGCGGCGACCGCGGAGCGATAGGCGATCACCGCCAGGAGGTACGGTGCGATGGCAATGAGCAGCCACAACCCGTCGGTCAACAGGCAACCGGCGGTCTCACCTGTGACGATCAGAGCGACCACGCACAACCGCACCGCGGTATCGAGTTGCTGGCGTGAATCCTGGAGATAGCTGACATGCTCACCGGGGGCGATCAAAGCTACGTGCGGTGCGGTAAGGATCGCGTCGAGCCCGTACTGCTTGCCGATTGCGTCCTCGGCCGAGCGAAGGGCATTGCCGAGCCGGGTCGGCATGATCCGAGAAGCTTCCGGGTAGCGCTCGAAAGCGATCTCTGCTGCAGCCGAGGCAGCATGTAGCCCACTGGCCGCATGTGCCTTGTCGTGTGACAGTCGTCCGGTCAAACCGTGGTCCAGTTGTTCTTTACCCCACAGCCTCGGGTCGCCTTGGTGTCTCTTTCCAGCAGCCTGTCTTTCCTCGTACCTGGCAACCAGTTGCGCCAGGAGAATCTCGTCCTTTGCCGCTGTGAGTTTCTCGTAGCGCCTGTGCAACTTGGTCCGCCGCTTGCGGTGGTGGGTGATACCTCGCCGGAGCAGGATTCGCGAGAGCCACGAACTTCCCCAATAGCCCTCCAGGATTCGCGTCATCCCCAGCTGGAGCGGGTGGAGGAACAGAGCGAAGATCGTAGTGATCAGGACCAACCACACAGCACCGGCGAAATTGATTCCGGTCAGCCGTCTCACCATCAAGTTCAGGTCTGGCGTCGTCCTCCACGCATCACTGGTGGCCAAGGCCACCGTCCACGCGGTCAGGAAAAGTGCGGGCACCACGCTGACGACGCTGAAGTAGCGACCTATCCGTCCGGCCAGGTCGAAGGGGACCGCCGAAGGTGAAGGACTTGTCATCGCGGGCCTAGCCGCGCATCTCGTCGACGAACTCGTCGCAGGCCGGACACCAGTCCCGGCTTCCCTCCGGTCGGACCAGGTTGCCGCACTGGGGGCACCGTCTCCCACCTTGTCGCCTGCGGTGACCGGGAAGCGTCGGTGGTGGGATACTCGTCAGCTGCACGATCCGGCGAACGAAACGCACTCTGCGCATCGCCTCACCCCGCCGTCCAGGAATGGACCATGTTAGGCCAGCATTCAGGCGCAGTCGACTGCGTGAGGCGGGGTGGGGATGGGGGTTTCGCCCTGGGTGGGGCCTGCTGTGGGCATCGTGGTGGTCGCCGTTGCCGGGGTGTTCGGGGGTGGGTGGGCTTGGCTGGCCTTCGGGGTGGTGGTGGCCGGTGGGGTGGGGATGCTCGGTTGGGTCGTGCTTCGGGACGGCGAGCCCGCTAGCGTGGGCGGTATGGGGTCAACCATTCGGCCGCTCGCGCTCGGGGTCATTCGGCGTGGCGGCGCTCTGCTCGTCTTCGAAGGGCACGACGGAGTCAAGGACGAGACGTTCTACCGGCCGCTCGGGGGCGGGATCGAGTTCGGCGAAACCGGTGCGGAGGCCCTTCGGCGGGAGTTCCGGGAGGAGCTCGACGCCGACGTCGAGGTGGGCGCGCGGATCGAGGTGCTCGAGAACGTCTTCGTCTCGGAAGGGCGGACCGGGCACGAGATCGTCTTCCTCTACGACGCCGCGTTCGCCGATCGCGCTTTCTATGCCCGGGAAGAGTTCAAGATCCTCGACGACGACTCCACCGCGCGGTGGGTCGACGTCGCGGACTTTCGCGATGGCAGCAAGATCCTCTACCCCACAGGGCTCACCGAGCTGCTCTTACCGGAGCAGTGACCGCGTCGTCGGCTCCAGCAGCACCCCCGAAGGCGAAGCAGAGCGGCTGAACGACACCGAAAATGGGCCGTCTTCGCGGACCGGCAGCTGGGGGAAGGTGTTCGGGGATGGCTCCGTCTCGAAAGTGGCAAAAGCGGTAGGCGGCGCCGAACGGGACAGGTACAGCTCCGAGCCCGGTGGCGGTGCCGTCAGACCACGTTGGACCGGGCGTAGCAGCAGGACGTTGTCCGAGTCGATCATCGTCTCGTTCGCTTCGTCGCGGTGGGCCTTCCACGCCGGGCCGAAGTAGAAGGCCTCCAGCGCCTCCTTCCGGGCCTCCATCGACCGGAATCCGCGCAGCCACCAGAACTCGTCCGGGGAAGACGGCACGCGGAACAGGCCGAACAGGTGCGCGCCGGCGGCTTCCTGTGGCTCGACGAACTCGCGCTCGAACAGCTCGATCAGGTTGTCGCGACGCCCTGGGTGCAGCGTGTAGCGCCGCAGCTCCAGGACCGTTTCGTACTCGGTGAAAGTCACGAGGCGAAAGCTACCCGGCACCACCGACAAAAAGGATCAGCGGAACGCCGCCAGCCCCGTGACCGCCTGGCCGAGGGACAGCGCGTGCATCTCCTCGGTGCCCTCGTACGTCAGCACCGTCTCGAGGTTCGCCATGTGGCGCATCACCGGGTACTCCAGCGAAATCCCGTTCGCGCCCAGCATCGTCCGGGCCGTGCGGGCCACCTCGATCGCCGACCGGACGTTGGCCATCTTGCCGAAGCTGACGTGGTTGTGGTGCAGCTGCCCGCTGTCCTTGAGCCGCCCGATCTGCATCGCCACCAGGCCGGCGCGGTTGACCTCGACGAGCAGGTCGGCCAGCTTGCGCTGGGTCAGCTGGAAACCCGCCAGCGGCTTCCCGAACTGCTCCCGCGACAGCGTGTACTCCAACGCCGATTCGTAGCACGCGCGCGCCGCGCCGACGACGCCGAACAAGATCCCGTAGCGGGCCTCGTTCAGGCAGGACAGCGGCCCGCGCAGGCCCTTGACCTCGGGGAACATCGCCGACGAGGGGAGCCGGACGCCGTCGAGGACCAGCTCGGCCGTCAGGGACGCCCGCAGGGACAGCTTGTGCTTGACCTCGTTCGCCGTGAAGCCCGGTGTCGACGTCGGGACGACGAAGCCGCGGATGCCGTCGTCGGTCTGGGCCCAGACGACCGCGACGTCGGCGACGGTTCCGTTGGTGATCCACATCTTCGTGCCCGACAGCACCCAGTCGGACCCGTCGCGCACCGCGCGCGCGCGCATCGAGCCCGGGTCGCTGCCCGCGTCCGGCTCGGTCAGGCCGAAGCAGCCCAGGGCGTCGCCGGTGGCCATCCGCGGCAGCCACTCCTGGCGCTGCTCCTCGCTGCCCCACTTGTGGATCGCGTACATCGCCAGCGAGCCCTGCACCGACACGAAGCTCCGCAGGCCCGAGTCGACGGCTTCCAGCTCACGGCACGCGATGCCGTACGCGACCGCGCTGGTGCCGGCGCAGCCGTACCCCTCCAGGTGCATGCCCAGCAGGCCGAGCGAGCCGAACTCCTTCGCCAGCTCCGACGCGGGCAGCGCGCCCGTCTCGTACCAGCCGGCGACGCGGTCCAGCAGGTTGTCCTTCGCGTACGCGCGGACCGCGTCGCGGATGGCGCGTTCCTCCTCGGCGAGCCCGGCGTCGAGGTCCAGGAAGTCGTGCGGATCCGGGGTGCGGCTCATGAGGGCTCCAAGGGGACGCGTCGGTGCGGTCCCCGCAGGAAACCACAGTCAGGCGTCTGTCCCCTGCGTGGCGTTCGTCACGCGGGCGACAGAAGGACGCGCGGTGCAGCGTCGCTCGACCCGTGGCCGGACCTGCTGGCGCGGGATCAGCAGCTCGCTGAACTGGGGGAACGGGACGCTTTCGACGTCGTCGCGCCAGGCGTCGAGCATCTGGGACAGCACATCGTTCTCGGCCATCTCCGCCTCCTGGCGTTTCGGGCGCGCGGAAGCGCGCTCACACGATCGGGTGGCTAGATACCCAGCGACCGGGACGCCGAAACGCAGGTCTTCAAGATTCTTCCGGCGCGTCACCCACCCATGGCAGAATCGCGTCGCCGCCGCCATGGCCTCAACTCCCGAGGAGCGCACATGCGCGCACTGCGGACGGCAAGTCTGCTCGCCCTGACCACCACAGCCCTGCTCGGCGGCGCCGGCACCGGCGTTGCCGCCGCCCAGGGCAACCCGTGGCGCCAGGTCGGCCACACCACCGCCGAGAACCGCGTGAGCGGCGAGGGCATCACGACGCTCCGGCTGCCCGGGCAGGCCCCCGAGACCGTCTACCGCAACGGCGCGACCATCCCGCAGCCGCTCAAGGACGAGGGCTGGGGCCACGTCGGGGACCCCGACTCCCTGCGCGGCTACGTCTTCGACGTCTACCAGGACACCGTCACCCCGACGCCGGCGAAGAAGATGTACCTGGTCACCAAGCCGGACGGGACGACGACGGAGTTCGTCCACCCGCTGCAGGCCGATGAGCCGGCCGTCAACGCGAACGCCCAGGTCGCGGCCACTCCCGACGGCCAGTGGCTGGTGTCCGGCCCGCTCGGCGAGGTCGACCGGCTCTACGTCTCGCCGACGCCGTTCCTCAACCCGCGTGCCCCGCGCGTCGCCGGTGACCTGCCGATCGCCGCCCGCATCCACCTCGACCACCACATCCGCAGCGCCCAGGGCTGCGACTTCGTCAGCTCGACGCGGCTGGTCTGCGCGACGTCGGACCCGAACAACGACCTGTACCCGACGAACCTGCAGCTGCTGCAGGTCGACCTGGCGCGGCCGCTCAACGGTCACGACGTCACGGCGAAGGTGCGCGAGCTCGGCCAGGTGCCGCTGGTCAGCACCTGCACCGGCACGTTCACCCCGGAAGGCGTCGACTACGACGCGCCGACGGGGGTCCTGCGGGTCGAGGTCGTGCCGCCGTCGCCGTGCAACACGGTGACCGACGTCTATTCGTTCGAGCGCCGCTGAGCCCTCCGGCTACGCTGTGTGGCGTGTCTCGTGTGGTGATTCTCGACTACGGTTCCGGCAACCTCCGCTCCGCCGAACGCGCTGTGGCGCGCGCCGGGGCCGAAGTCGAGGTCACCGCCGACCCGCACGCCGCCGTCGAAGCCGACGGCCTGGTCGTGCCCGGCGTCGGCGCGTACTCCGCCTGCATGGCCGGCCTGCTGTCGGTCAGGGGGCAGCGGATCATCGGCAAGCGCCTCGCCGGCGGCCGTCCCGTGCTGGGCATCTGCGTCGGCATGCAGATCCTCTTCGAGCGCGGCGTCGAACACGGCGAGGAGACCGAAGGCACGGGGGAGTGGCCCGGCACGGTCGACCGGCTGAAGGCCGACGTGCTGCCGCACATGGGCTGGAACACCGTGCGCGCACCGGCAGACTCTCAGCTGTTCGCGGGCCTCGATCCCGAGGAGCGCTTCTACTTCGTGCACTCCTACGCCGCCCGCACGTGGGAGCTGGAGTCGGGCCTGCCCGGCCGCGAGCCGAAGGTCACCTGGGCCAACCACGGCGAGGACTTCGTCGCGGCGGTGGAGAACGGCCCGCTCTGGGCGACCCAGTTCCACCCGGAGAAGTCCGGTGACGCCGGTGCGCAGCTGCTGCGCAACTGGCTCGCGACCCTCTGACCGGGTGACCGGGGCCGCCGCCCTAGAGTTACCGGCGTGACTTTCACGCTGCTTCCCGCCGTTGATGTGGCCGATGGCCAGGCCGTGCGACTCGTCCAGGGCGAGGCCGGCACCGAGACCTCCTATGGCAGCCCGCTGGAGGCCGCGCTGGCCTGGCAGCGCGACGGTGCCGAGTGGATCCACCTGGTCGACCTCGACGCCGCGTTCGGCAAGGGCAGCAACCGCGAGCTGCTCGCCGAGGTCGTCGGCCGGCTCGACGTGCGGGTCGAGCTCTCCGGCGGCATCCGCGACGACGCCTCGCTGAAGGCCGCGCTGGCCACCGGCGCCCGCCGCGTCAACCTCGGCACCGCCGCGCTCGAGGATCCCGAGTGGACCGCGCGCGTGATCGGCGAGTACGGCGACCGCGTCGCGATCGGCCTCGACGTCCGCATCACCGAGGCCGGCCACCGGCTTTCGGCCCGCGGCTGGACGTCCGACGGCGGCGACCTGTGGGAGGTCCTGGACCGCCTCGACCGCGACGGCGCGTCCCGCTACGTCGTGACGGACGTGAGCAAGGACGGCACGCTGAAGGGCCCGAACCTCGACCTGCTGCGCGAGGTCGTCGCCCGCACCGACGCCCCGGTGATCGCGTCCGGCGGCGTGTCCAGTGTGGACGACCTGGTCGCGCTGGCCGGCCTGGAGTCGGACGGCGTCGAGGGGTCGATCGTCGGCAAGGCGCTGTACGCGGGGGCGTTCACGCTGCCCGAGGCGCTGGCGGCGGTCGCGCAGGTCTGAAGGTTACCTCCGGGGTAATCGACGCGGTGCGCGCGGGCGAGCAGGATTCCTTTCAGGACAACGAAAGGACCACCATGACCGCCTACGGAATCGCGCACCTGCGTCCGCCCGCCGTGCTACCCGAGGACGTCTTCCGGTACCTGGAACGCATCCAGGCCACGCTCGATCCGTACGGCGGCAGGTTCGTCGTGCACGGCGCCGACGTCCAGGTGCTGGAAGGCGAGTGGCCCGGCGCGCTCGTGGTGATCGAGTTCCCGGATGCCGCGGTGGCTCGCGAGTGGTACGACTCGCCCGCCTACCAGGCGATCCTGCGCCTGCGCGCCGACCACATCCCGGGTGACCTGGTCATCGTCGAAGGCTGCGGGCCGGACCACGACTCGGCGGCCATGGCGGCGGCGCTGCGCGCGGCGGGTTGACGCCGAAAAGCGGCTGACAGGACCACGCCGAACCACTAGGTTGCCGCGGTGGAGGAGATCGTCACCCAGCTCGAGATGACCGCGGCCGGCCAGCTCACCCCGGCGCCGCCGGTCGACGGGGTGACCCTGCGCACCGTCGAGGCCTCGCCGCTCATCCGCGAGCTGCACGTCCGGATCGGGACGCCCTACCGCTGGCCGAGCGCGTCCCGGACCGACGACGACTGGGCGCGCTGGCTCGCCGAGCCGCACCGGCGCTACCGCCTGGTCGAGTACCGCGGGGAGATCGCCGGCGCCGCCGACTTCGAGCCGCAGCCCGGCGACGACGTCGAGATCACGACGTTCGGGCTGCTGCCCGAGTTTGTCGGGAAGGGGCTCGGCGGGTACGCGCTCACGCTCGTCGTCGCGGCCGCGTGGACGGTGCCGGACGCGCGCCGGGTCTGGCTGCACACCTCGACCCTCGATCACCCGAACGCCCTGCCGAACTACCTGCGGCGGGGGTTCCGGGGCTTCACTCGCTCAGCTTGACGGCGATCCCGACCGTCCGGTCGGCCGGGCCGCGCAGCTTCGAGAAGAACATCGACACCCGCCCGACGACGCCGTACTTGCGCCCGATCACCTGCTGGGCCCGCTTGGTCTCCTCGAGGTCCAGCAGCCGGGCCTGGCCGCTCGCCACCGCGCCGTGCGTCTTCTTGCCGCGCAGGTCGCAGGCCTGGACCTCGACGCGGCCGCTGTTGCGGATCCGCTTGACCTTGCCCACGTCCCGGACCGAGTTGAAGACGAGCTCGCCGCCGTCGCCGGCGACCCAGATCGGGGTCGGCACGGCGCGGCCGTCCTTGCGGAACGTGGTCAGGACGACGTAGCGCTCGGCCGCGAGCCGATCCGTTTCGGATGCCATGCGTCCACGGTAGTCAGGGCGTCCGGCGCCGCAGCGTCGCCGCGCCGAGGACCAGCGCCAGCAGCGCGCAGCCGGCGACGACCGCCAGGTTCCGCAGGATCACCGCGTCCACCGTCGGCGAAGCCGTGACGCGGTTCAGCGCCTCGACCGCGTAGGACAGCGGCATCACGTCGGACAGCCACCGCAGCGGCCGGCCCATGTCCTCGCGCGCCGCGATCAGGCCGCACAGCAGGATCTGCGGCAGCACGAACACCGGCATGAACTGGATGGCCTGGAACTCGGTGCGCGCGAACGCGCTGACGAACAGCCCGAGCGCCATCCCGAGCAGCGCGTCGAGGACGGCGATCACCAGCAGCAGCACGACCGGGCCCGCCAGGTCGAGGCCCAGCCAGGACAGCGAGACGGCCGTCGCGAGCGCCACCTGGACGACGGCGAGCACGCCGAACGCCAGCGCGTAGCCGAAAAGCAGGTCGAGCCGGCCGAGGGGGAGCGTCATCAGCCGCTCCAGGGTGGCCGTGGTCCGCTCGCGCAACGTCGTGATCGACGCGATCAGGAACATGATCAGGAACGGGAAAACGCCGAGCAGCGCGGGTGCGACGTGGCTGAACACCACCGTCGAGTTGAAGACGTACCGCAGCAGGATCATCAGCAGCGTCGGCACCAGGACCAGCATCACGACGGTGCGCGGGTCGTGCCGCAGCTGGGCCAGGATGCGCCGCGTGGTGGCGAGCGTCAGCGCGGGGCTCACGACGCGACCCGCACGAGCCGCAGGAACGCCTGCTCGAGGTCGGCGGCGCCGGTACGCCGTCGCAGCTCCGCCGGCGCGTCGTCGGCCAGCAGGACGCCCTCGCGCATCAGCAGGAGCCGGTCGCAGCGCGCGGCTTCGTCCATGACGTGGCTGGACACCAGCAGCGTGGCGCCGCCTTCGGCGAGCCGGCGGAACAGCGCCCACAGCTCGTCGCGCAGCACCGGGTCGAGCCCGACGGTCGGCTCGTCGAGCACCAGCAGCTCGGGCTTGCCGAGCAGCGCGACGGCGAGGTTCGCGCGGTTGTGCTGCCCGCCCGAGAGCGAGCCGACGAGCTTCCCGGCGTGGTCGCCCAGGCCGACCTCGCCGATGACCCGGTCCACATCGGACACCGGGGCGCGCAGCACCGCGGCGAAGTAGCGCAGCGCCTCCCGGACGGTCAGGTCCGCGTAGATCGCCGGGTTCTGCGTCGCGTAGCCGATCCGGCGCCGCAGCGGCGGGCTGCCCGCGGGCAGCCCCAGCACGGTGACGGTGCCGCTCTCGACGAGCTGCACGCCGACGATCGCGCGCAGCAGCGTCGTCTTGCCGCAGCCGCTCGGGCCGAGCAGCCCGGTGACCACACCGCGCGGGACCGCGAAGCTCACGTCGCGCACCACCGGCCGCCCGCCGCGGCGGACCCGCAGGCAGGTGACCTCGACGGCAGAATTAGTCATGCGATTAATTCTGCGCTCGCCGAGGTCACGGCGTCAAGCGGGCTTCCGGCTCAACGCGGAGGCGCAGTTCGGCGGAAGCGCTTCAACGGAATATTTGCAACGCTTTGCGGGCTGGGTTTTTCCCGCACACTGGAGGGTGTAGATGGCCGTCACACAGCAGGTTCCGGTTCATCCGCAAGCGGGTTTCTTCGGCTCGGGCCCGTATCCCGCGCACCGGGCGCGGGTCGTGGTCATCGCGGTCCTCGCCGGGTTCGCGTTGACGGCGCTCTGGTCGGCACCGTTCGTCGACTCCGTCATCGGCGACAGCGTCGCCAACACGTTGCTCGGCTACGACGCGAAGGCCACCCCGATCGGCGGCGTGCTCGCCGGGACGCTGTTCGCGTTCGTCTCCGGGCTCGCCGGCTCGTTCACCGCCTGCAACATCGCCGCGTTCGGCGCGGTCGCGCCGCTGGTCGGCGCCGAGGCGGGCGGGAAACGGCGGTTCGCGACGACGCTCAAGCCGCTCGGCTGGATCGCGGCGGGCATGCTCACCGTGTCGATCGTCTACGGCGTGATCGTCGCGCTGGTCGGCACGCGGATGCCGCAGTTCGACACCGCGCCGGCCAGCGGGCTGACGCCGCGCAGCATCCAGTCGATGGTCGCCTTCGGCGTCGTCGGCCTGGTGTTCCTGGTGCTGGGCCTGGCTTCGGTGGGCGTGATCGGCAACCCGATCGGCGCGCTGACCCGGCGGCACCCGGCCGCGCCGCTGGTCCTGATGGGCGCGCTGATCGGCGGGTTCCTCATCGGCCGGCCCTACCCGCTGTTCCGGATCATGTTCCGCAGCGCCGCGGAGCAGCACAACGTGTTCTACGGCGCCGCCGCGTTCGCCCTGCAGTCACTCGGCAACATCGTGATCATGGGCGTGCTGTTCCTGATCCTGACGCACGCGACGGGCGGGCGCGTGCAGCGCTGGCTGGCCGCGAAGCCGGGCCGCATCGCCGCCGTGACGGGCGCGGCGCTGCTCGTCGGCGGCACGTTCACGCTGCTCTACTGGGACGTGCGCGTGCTCGGCCGGCTCGGGATCATCTGGTTCCCGACGGTCAGCTGGTAGGCCGCCCGAGCCAGCGGTAGTCGGGCGAAGGGTCGAGCTGGACGCCGTCCGCGACGGCGACCAGCACGGCCTCCGGCTGCGGCCCGGTCACCGTCAGCCAGCGCCCGGACGGCAGCCGGACCGCGACCAGCGCGGGTTCGCCGGGCTTCGGCGCGGAGTAGAACCCGGGGCCGGCGCGCACGGAAATGCTTGCGGCGCCGCCGATCCCGGGCGAGCCGGCGCCGACGGCGGCCGTCACGGCCGGGACCGACGGGCGGGCCGGGTCGGCCGCCGTCAGCTCGGTGCTCGCGTCGTCCGGGCCGGTGCCCCGGACGGCGGCCGAGCGTTCCGTCAGCCCCGCCGGCAGCGGCCCGAACCGCAGCTCGCCGCGGACGCCGACCGGGGTCGCCTCGACCGACTCGGCGATCCGCTGGGCGACCGCGCGGGCGTCCGGCACCCCGCCGACCCGGGCGGTGAGCACGTGGTCGTCGTCGGCCAGCCAGGTGAGCAGGGCGGCGGTGCCGGTGTCGCCGGTGACCATGGCGACCCGGCCGTGCACCACGATCTGGTCCTTGATCGACGCGATCTTCAGCGCGGTCCGCGACCACTCGGGATCGGCCGTCGGGTACGCCGACAGCGTGACCTCCGCCGGCCCGGCGAACCACCGGCGGACCTGCGGCGTGAGGCCCGGGCCGCCTTCGCGGCTCTGCTCGGTGAAGCCGTCGGGCAGCCAGCCGGGGGTGTAGCCGAGCACCGGGCGGCCCGCGGCCGGGTCGAGCACCGGCGGGCTCGTGAGCACCTGCGTGCCGACGAAGACCCCGGCCACCAGCAGCACCACGGCGGCGGCCACCAGCGTCAGCCGCGCGACCGGACGACGGCGCCGGGCGTCCGCGAGCGCGTCCCGGACCGCGTGGCCGTCCGGCGCGCGGGCGGCGAGGCGGTCGAGGCTCTCCCGGATCAGCGTCTCGGTCTCGTGGTCGCTGCGGGTCATTCGGGGGCTCCGGTGGTCAGGGGCGCGGGGTGGGGTGCGTCCCGGAGGGTGGCCAGGGCACGGGAGATCTGGCTGCGCACGGTGGAGGTGCCGCAGCGCAGGACGGCGGCGATCTCGGCGTCCGAGTAGTCCTCGTAGTAGCGCAGCACGACCGCGGCGCGCTGCTTGCGGGGGAGCGTGGCGAGCAGGGCGAGCATCGCGTCCCGCTCGTCGTAGGCGGTGGCGGGGTCGGCTTCGGGCGGGGACAGCGCGTCGAGGACCTCGTGGCTGCTCGGCACCATCCGCCGCACGGCCCGGCGGCGCCACGACAGGTACTCGTTGGTGACCATCTTGCGGACGTAGGTCGGCGGGGCGTCGATGCCGTCCCAGCGCTGCTGCGCGCGCAGCAGGACGTCCTGGACGATGTCCTGCGCGAGGTGCGGGTCGTTCGTCAGGACGGTCGCGTAGCGGAGCAGCCCGTCCAGCCGCTCCGCCACGAACTCTTCGAAGCCCACGTACGTCCCTTCGCCCGCCTGTCACCTTCATGGACGTCCGGGACGGCCGAGTTGATGCACGCGGCCGGGAAGTTTCTTTCGTGACGGAGTTCACCGGTTCGGCCCAGCTCGCGAGCCTTGTCCGTCACTGAGCGGCAGATGCCGGGCGGTTCGGTCTTGCTCCGTCACGGTTGTTCACGAGTCCGGGTGAGTGGCGGCTCCGCTGCGTTCCCGGCCTTCGGCGGTGCCGTGGATCGCCTCGGAAAACCTGTCGGTGGGCCGTGCTTTCCTGAACCGGACAGATCGGAGGGGGAGATGACGGCGGGGAAGCAGCGGGCGGCTCTGGCCGTCTCGGTGGTGCTCGTGGCGGCGTTCGTGGCCGGCCCGTTCGCGCTGGTCGTGGGCGTGATCTGGGGGCTGGTGCGGTTCGGCCGCGGCTACCCGCGGCGGTTCACGGCCGAGCAGGTGCGGGAGGGCCCGGGGTTCCGGTACCACCTGGCTTCGTTCGGGGTGCTCTACCTCGTGCCCATCGGCGTGGCGGCGACGGCGTACTTCCTGCTGTCGGCGTACCTGCAGTGGTTCGGCGACACGTCGGGCGTCGGCTGGCTGATCTCACTGCAGCGGTTCTTCGAGACGGTGTCGCGGTTCTTCTCGGACCACCTGAAGCTGAGCGAGTTCTCGGTGTTCGCCGTGCTGATCGGCGTCTACCTGCTGACCTGCCTGCTGCTCGCCCGCCGGGACGCCGGGCCGTGGCGCGGACGCACCGCAGCCGGGCTGGGGCGGGCCGCGGACTTCTACACGAAGTACAGCGGACCGGCGGCCGCCGGGCTGGCCACACTCGCGGCGCTGACGCTGTTCGGCATGCAGGTGGGCGTGCCGGCCACGGACCTGCAGGTGAAGTTCAAGGTGGCGCAGCAGGGCTACGCCGAGGTGACGAAGAAGCTCGAGGCGGGCCTGACCGAGCGCGTCGCCGGCAAGCTCTACGACAAGGTCCAAGCGGCGTTCCCGCAGTCCTACCGGGACGCGCTCGCGGCGCGGGCCACGCAGCTGCCGAACCTGCTCGACACCGCGCGGAGCAGCGCGGCGAGCGCCAAGCCGTACGACGTCAGCCTGCCCGCGGTCGACGACGCCGTCCGCGCGGAGACCGTGAGCCGCGACAAGGCCGCGGGGATCGGGCCGGAGCTGCGGGTCGAGGGCACCGGCCGGGCGACGCCCGGCGAGGTGACGCCGGAGCAGGTCGAAGCCGCGCGGGCGGTCGTCGACGCACGGCCGGCCGAGCCGGGCATCGACCTGGTCGCCGACAGCCGGAAGAAGGTGACGCTGCAGGTCGAGAAGGTGGCCACCGAACGGATCGCGGCGCTCACGAAACCGGTGACGGACGCCGTCCCGTTCCTGGACCCGCTGGTGCAGGCGTTCGTCGAGGCGGCGGACAAGGGCCTGCAGGACCGGCTCGCCCGGGCGTACGACCGCTTGGCCGAGCTGGTGCTGCGCGCCCCGCAGGACCTCGGCGCGGCGGTCGACCGCGAGGCCGCGGACCTGGTCCGGCAGACGGACGTCGCCAAGCCGGTCGCGCACGCCACGCCGCGCGCGGAGGACCTGGCGCGCACGTTCGCCACGACCGTCTCGGCGCTGCGGGACGCCCCGGTCCAGCTGGACCGGAAGGTCACGGAGGTGATCGAGGCCCGGCGGCCACCGCCGGAATACGACCCGTCGGGCAAGCTGAAGCTCACCCTTCCGGACATCGAGTCGTTCCGCCTGCCACCGCCGGAGTACTACAGCCTGCGGTACCCGTACGACTACGGCCTGGGCAGCTACGGAACGCGCGATTACGGCCTGCACGGCTACACGCCGCCGGACACGTTCCGGGTGCCCCCGGAGATCGCCCGGGTACCCCGGATCGCGCCACCACCACGGGTGAGCATGCCGCGGATCTTCGTCTGGTGACGGCGGCGGTCGTGAGTGTCCAGGAGGGGCGGAACCCTCCTCGCCACTCACGACCGGCCGCCGTAGGCCCGGCGACGAGGAGGCCGTGCGGGTAGCCGCGGCGGGCCCGGCACGCGGTGCCGGTCGCCGAAACCGGCCGGGCGTGTTGTCCGGTCCCGGCGCGAGCGGTGTCAGCGCCACCGGTCCGGCGTGAGCGGCGTCGGCACCACCGGTTGCGGTCGTCGGCGTCCGCGAGCGCCGCCGGGAGCAGCCCGCGCGCCTGGGTGAGCTAGACGGATCGGGTGGCCGGGCCCTGACCGCCGGGTGCCGGGTCGAGGTAGTACTGCGCGACCGGGGCGAGCAGTGCGACCAGTTCCTCGTCGTCCGCGTCGGCCAGTGGGGGCAGTTTGATCACGTAGCGCAGCAGCGCGACGCCGATCATCTGCGCGGCGATCCCGGTGACGCGCACCGGCGGCACGTCGAGCGCCTTGGCGACCTCGGCCAGCACCGTGCGCTCGATGAACTGGCGCATCATGAGCGCGACCTGCTCGTTCGTCGCCGCGGCGCGCAGCATCGCGAGGAACGGCGTCCGCCCCTCCGGCGCGGCCCAGAGCGCCAGGAAGGCGCGCACCAGCCGTTCGCCCACGCCCGAGCGCGGGCCCGTGAGGATCGCCGGGACCAGTGAAGCCGGGTTCACCGGCAGGTTCATCGACGCCGCGAAAAGCTGCTGCTTGCTGCCGAAGAAGTGGTGCAGCAGCGCCGCGTTCACCCCGGCGTCGGCGGCGATCCCGCGGACCGTCGCGCCGTCGTACCCCAGCTCCGCGAACCGGTGCCGGGCCGCGTCGAGGATCTTCTCCCGCGTCTCCGTCCGCCCCGGCCGCCGCCCCGCCTGTGCCATTGCCCGAGCTTAGAACGCCCTTGACTACGCTTGCGGTCATGTCTGTCGCGGTGCGGGTGATCCCCTGTCTCGACGTCGACGCGGGCCGGGTCGTGAAGGGTGTCAACTTCGCCGGCCTCCGCGACGCCGGCGATCCCGTCGAGCTGGCCCGGCGTTACGACGCCGAGGGCGCCGACGAGCTGACGTTCCTCGACGTCACGGCGTCCTCGGGCGACCGCGAGACCACCTACGACGTCGTCCGCCGGACCGCCGAGCAGGTGTTCATCCCGCTGACCGTCGGCGGCGGCGTCCGCAGCAACGACGACGTCAACCGGCTGCTGCGCACCGGCGCGGACAAGGTCAGCATCAACACCGCCGCGATCGCCCGGCCGGAATTCCTCCACGAGGCCTCGCGCCGGTTCGGCGCCCAGTGCATCGTGCTGTCGGTCGACGCGCGCCGCGTGCCCGAAGGCGGCGAAGCGACGCCGTCCGGCTTCGAGGTCACCACCCACGGCGGGCGCCGCGGCACCGGCATCGACGCCGTCGAGTGGGCCGCGCGCGGTGAGGAGCTCGGCGTCGGCGAGATCCTGCTGAACTCGATGGACGCCGACGGCACCAAGAACGGCTTCGACCTCGAGCTGATCGACCTGGTCCGCAAGGCCGTGCGGGTGCCCGTGATCGCCAGCGGGGGAGCGGGGGCCCTGGAGCACTTCCTGCCCGCGGTGCGCTCCGGCGCGGACGCCGTCCTCGCCGCCAGCGTGTTCCACTTCGGACAGTTGAAGATCGGCGAGGTCAAGACCGCGCTGCGCGACGGCGGGGTGGAGGTCCGATGAAGTCCTGGCGCGCACCCGTCGAGGTCAAGGTCGTCGCCGCCCTGCTGATCGGCTTGCCGGTGGCGTGGGCCCTGCTCGACCTGATCCCCGTGCTGAGCGCGGGCTCGAGCCTGGCCATCTACCGGACGCCCGCGCTCGCCCTGATCCTCGGCGGCGTCGTGACCACCGGGCTGGCGGTGAAGATGGGCAGCGCCCGGATCGGCGGCCTGGTCGTCACCGTGGTGTTCGCGCTGCTGCACGCGTTCCTGCTGCTGGGCGCCGAACTGTGGTTCAACAAGGTGTTCTCCGGCCTGTCCTTCTTCGGCTACGGCTACGCGTTCGTCCTGTTGAACTCCATGCCGCTGAAGCGGCACCTGCTGGGAGCCGAAGCATGAACCTCGACGCGGGCGTCTCGGCGCGTCTCAAGCGCAACGCCGACGGCCTGATCGCCGCGGTCGTCGTCGAACACGCCACCTCGGACGTGCTGATGATGGCCTGGATGAACGACGACGCCCTCGCGGCGACCCTGTCCACCCGCCGGGGCACGTACTTCTCCCGCAGCCGGCAGAAGCTGTGGGTCAAGGGCGAGACGTCCGGGCACTACCAGCACGTCCGCGAGGTCCGCATCGACTGCGACGGCGACACCGTCCTGCTGCGCGTCGACCAGACCGGTCCCGCCTGCCACACCGGCACCCACACCTGTTTCGACACCGAGGAGCGCCTGCTCCTGGCCGACGAGAAAGAGCACACCGCGTGAAGATCGCCGCCGACATCCTGGTCGGGCTGGTCGCCCTGATCCACGTCTACATCGTCGTCCTGGAGATGTTCCTCTGGAACACCCCGCGCGGACGCGCGGCGTTCGGGACCACCGAGGAGTTCGCCAAGGAGAGCGCGCCGCTGGCCGCGAACCAGGGGCTGTACAACGGTTTCCTGGCCCTCGCGCTGGTCTGGGGCCTGATCGCCACCGACCCCACGGGCTACCAGCTGAAGCTCTACGGCATCGTCTGCGTGATCATCGCCGGCATCTACGGCGCGGCGACGGCGAACAAGCGGATCCTGTTCGTGCAGGTGGTGCCGGGCGTGCTGACGCTGATCGCGCTGCTGCTGGCCAGGTAACCACCGTCCGGTCTACGCTCCGTCCCCTGGGGAAGGGGGCGGCCGTGGGGCTGCGGCGGGGGAGGGCGGCGCTGGTCGCCGGGAGTGTGCTGCTGGGGCTTGTCGCGGTCGCCGCGCTGGTCCTGGCGCTGGTGGCGGGCGAGCCGTACATGCCGCTGGTGGTGCCCTTCGCGGCGCTGTCGGCGTTGTGCGCGGGCTGGGCCCGCCGGCTCGGCCGCCGGTACGCGGCGGCCACGGGTGTGGTGCCGCCCGGCTGGGACGACGTCGACCTCGACGTCCAGACCACCCGCGTGCGCGCGCTCGGCCTCCGCGCGACCGGGTTCGCGGTGCTCTGGGCCGTCGTCACCGTCGTGGCGGGTGTCGCTGCCGCCGTGGTGCTGACGCGGGATCCCGCGTCGTCCGGCACCGATTCGCCGCCCGAGATCGCCGCGGCCACGCCGCTGGTGGTCATCGTCTTCGCCCTGATGGGGTTCGGGTTCTCGGTCGCGGCCGCGGTCAACTGGCGACGCCGTCATCGCGCGGTGACGGCGTCCGGCTGGCGTCCGGCGACGGCCACGGTGACCCGCGGCAGCGGCATGTGCACCGTCATCCTGACCCTCGGCGACGACACCCGGATCCGCACCCAGTCGATCGGTTCGACGCACGGCGCCGCGAACATGACGGACTTCCCGGGCACCCCGGTGCGCTTCGGCGGGGCGGACCGCTCGATGGTGGTGCTGTTCCCGCGCGGCCTCTTCCGCAACGGCCCGTACGCGGTCCCGGTCAGGTCACTCGAGCCGAAGCCCGGCGCCCGTCCGACGGCACAGAGCTGAAGCCCTGCCCCCTTGCACGCCCGGGCGCGACGTCCGGTTGCCCGGGTGTCGGCTGTCTCCCGAACCCCGCCGAACCGTGGCTTTCCGCTCTACATTCCGGGAATGGACCTGGAGCGACGGCGGAAGATCGCGGACTCGCTGCCGCTGCCCGGGCGGCGCGGGGCCCGGGTGGCGGGCGTGCCGGAGTACACCCGGCTGGTGCGCGAGCAGGGCGACCGCTCGGTGTTCTTCGTGGTGCTGTCGGCCGCGATGCTGCTGGGCGCCGCGCCGGTGTCGCTCGCGAGCGTCGGGGCCGGCACCGTGCTCTTCTTCGTGGGCGCGATCGGTGTCGCGGGCTGCGTGGGCACTCTGGTGCGGTGGCGGCGCCGCTACCGGGCGGTGCGCGTCACGGGCTGGCGCGACGCGACCGCGACGATCGGCTACGTGGGGCCCAGGTCGCGGGGCCCCGCGGTGGCCGTGAAGTTCGCCGACGGCAGCCGGATCGACCTGCGGATGGCCGACAGCGGGTGGACGGTCCAGGCGTTGTCCGAGCTGCCTGACCTGCCCGCGCTCGTCGGCGGCCACGGCTCGGCCATGGTCCTGCTGGTGCTGCCGCGGCCGCCGTGGTGGACGCGGCCCCGCGTTTTGGCGGCTAAGGCCGAGACCCACCGCTGGACGCCTGAGCCATGACCGCTTGCACGCGCGGGCGCCGCGTTCGGTTGCCCGCGTGTCGGTTACCTCCCGAACCCCGCCGGCACAAGGGTTTCCGCCCTACATTCGGCGGATGGATCCGGAACGGGACTACGCGGCCGTGCTGCGACGGCTCACGCGGCGCAGAGCGGCCTGGGTGGTCGCCGGTGCGGTGGGGGCGCTGGTGTTCGTGGTCTTCGTGATCGGCACCGCCTACTCGGTCCTCGACCCGGGTTACGGCCTCGACGACGGTGAGCTCGCCGCCGATTTCGGGGTGCTCGCCGGTTCCGGGGCGCTGTCCGGCTTCGCCGTCGTCCGGATCCGCGCCGGCGACCGCCGGACCGGCGACGTGCTCACGCGGATGGGCACCGGCAGCTGGCTCCCGCCGGTGGTGCCGCTCGACGACGAGGAGCGCTTCGCGGCCGAAACCCGCCGGCTGCGCGGCCTGGGCGTGCGGGCGGTGGGGATCGCGTTGCTCTGGTTCGGCGTGCTGGCCGCCGCGACCACCGGGCTCACGTTGGTGGACGACGCGGCCGAGCACCTCCTGGCGACGGGGGCCCGCACCGCGGGCGAGGTGGTGAGCGTCCACGACACGAGGCACGGCAGCGGCGCGTCGTCGATGCGGGTGCGCTACCCGGCAGGCGGCGTGTCCCGGACCGCGGAGATCGTCCGGGACACCGAACGCGCGTACGCGGTCGGCGAAGCGGTGACGGTGGTGTACGACCGGGCCGACCCGGCGCACGTCCGGACGGTGGAGGAGCCCAACGCCGACCAGGGCCTCTTGGGGATCCTCGTGGTGCCGATGCTGCTCGCCTGCGTCGCGGTGCCCTGGTCGCTGGTGGCCGCCGCGGGCTGGTGGCGGCGGTACCGCGCCGTCCGGCACACCGGCTGGCGCGTCGCCGAGGTGCGCGTCGTGCCCGACTACCCGGTCCGCAAAGGACGGCACCTGCCGGACCTCCACGTCCGCTACGGCGACGACTCCCGCGTGGTGCTGCGGGCCGTCGCCTCGACGCACGGCGCCACCGGGTTCCAGGGCCGGCGCGACCGCGAGGCGTGGGTCGGCGGCTGGGGCCGGGCCATGGTCGTGCTGTTCCCGGACGCGCCGCTGCGCAAGCGGGCGCTCGCCGTCCCGGCGCGCGCGATTTCGCCGCGGCGGCGGCCTCCGGCCGCGTAATCTGGGCCGATGGGGGAAGACGCGGCTTGGCTGCCGGAAGAGGACGAAACCGCACCGGACGGGGCACCGCCGGATCCGGCCGCCCAGATCGCCAGGCTGCCGGGGTACGGCCGGCGCGCGCTGGCCATCGCGCTGCTCCTGCTGGTCGCCGCCGGAGGCGTGTTCGCCGGCCTGGTCGTGTACGAGTACCCCGCCCGCGCGCTCCTGCGCGACGGGGTCCACGTGACCGGGAAGGTGCTGTGGTTCGACGACCACCCGAGAGAGCAGGCGATCCGCGTCTCCTACGACGTGCGGGGTGAACCGGGCTACGCCACCATCCCCGTGACGTCGGGACGGCGCTACATCGTGGGCGGGACGCTCACGGTGATCTACGACCCCGCGAACCCGGGCCGGGCGCGCACGCTGCTGGAAGACCGCCTGGACGGACGGGTGTCCGCCTTGTTCTGGATCCTCGGCCTGTTCGTGCTGACGTTCGCCGGCGTGAGCCTGGCCGCCGCCCTCCGGTGGCGCCGGCGGCACGCGGCGGTGCTGCGGACCGGCTGGCGGCCGGCTTCGGTCACCGTGCGGCCCGACTACCCGGTCCGCCGGGGCCGGCACCTGCCGGACCTGCTCGTCGAGTACCGCGACGGCAGCCGCGCCGAGCTGCGGGCCTCGATGTCGTGCCACGGCAGCACGTACTTGTGGCACCGGCCCGCACGACCGGCGTGGGTCGGCGGGGCGGGCCCGGACATGGTCGTCCTCTTCTCGCGCGGCGACCTGCGCCGGCCGTACGCGGTCCCGGCGTTCGGCCGGACGTCGCGCACCGAGATGGGCCGGCGCGTGCCCTAACCGATGTCGCCGCTGATGTAGCGCTGCACGTTCGGCGCCACCGCGGCCACCAGGGTTTCGACGTCCGCCGCGGCCAGTGGCTCGAACTTCGCCACGTAGCGGATCATGCCCATGCCCACCAGCTGGGACGCGCAGAGCGTGGTGCGCAAGGGGATCTGGTCGGAGCCGACCGACGAGAGCACGTGCGTGAAGAACTTCCGGAAGAAGTCGCGCAGGACCTGGCCCGCCTGCTCGTGGCCGGCGACGCTGCGGATGAGCGCCACGAACACGCCGCCGCCCGCGCTGTCCCAGCGGGTGAGGAACGTGCGGACGATCCGCTCGCCGAACTCCTCGTCAGGGCCGTCGCGCAGGGTCTCCAGCAGCTCCAGGGGGTCGAACGGCAGCTCGAGCACCGCGCGGGCGAACAGGCCCTCCTTGCTGCCGAACCAGTGGTTGACCATCGCGGCGTCGACGCCGGCGCGGGTGGCGATCGCGCGGACGGTCGCGCCGTCGTAGCCGTTCTCGGCGAACACCGACCGCGCGGCGTCGATCAGGGCCGTGCGCGTGTCCTGGCCCGCGGGCCGGCGGCCGCGGCGGCGCGCCGTAGTCTCGGGGTTGTCGGTGGTGCTCACCGCCCCATCATGACTCATCCGCGATCCTGAATTCAACATTTGCTGAATTCGGGACCCCGCGCGGCCCGGTTCACGCGGGGCGGCACAATGAGTTCCATGGTCAGCGCTTACGCCGGTTCCACCGGCCCCGGCTCGGTCAGCCCGTCCCGCGAGGACTTCCGCGCCCTCGCCGAGAGCCGCCGCGTGATCCCGGTCGTGCGCCGGGTGCTCGCCGACGGCGAGACGCCGATCGGGGTGTACCGCAAGCTCGCCGCCGACCGGCCGGGCACCTTCCTGTTCGAGTCCGCGGAGAACGGCGCCTCCTGGACGCGCTGGTCGTTCATCGGCGTCCGCAGCCCGGCCGCGCTCACCGTCCGCGACGGCGAAGCGGTCTGGACCGGCACCCCGCCGGTCGGCCTGCCGACCGAGGGCAACCCGCTGAACGTGCTCCGCGAGACCATCGAGGCGCTGCACACCGAGGCGCTGCCCGGCCTGCCGCCGCTCACCGGCGGGATGGTCGGCTACATCGGCTACGACGCCGTCCGCTGGCTCGAGAAGCTGCCCGAGCTGGCCGAGCGCGACCTCGACATCCCCGAGCTGACCATGCTCCTGGCCACCGACCTGGCCGCGTTCGACCACCACGAGGGCACGGTCACGCTCATCGCGAACGCCGTCAACTGGGACGACTCGCCCGAGCGCGTGGACGCGGCCTACGACGACGCCGTCGCCCGGCTGGGCGCGATGACCGAGCAGCTGCAGGTGCCCGCGCCCGCCACCGTCGCCGCGTTCGACCGGCCCGAGCCGGAGTTCACCCGGAAGCGGTCCAAGGAGGACTTCCACGCCGCGGTCGACAAGGCCGTCGAGGCGATCAAGGCCGGCGAAGCGTTCCAGGTCGTGCCCTCGCAACGGTTCGAGATCGCGACCGGCGCCGACGCGCTCGACGTCTACCGCGTGCTGCGCACGTCCAACCCCAGCCCGTACATGTACCTGCTGCGGCTCGACGGCTTCGACATCGTCGGCTCCAGCCCCGAGTCCCTGGTCACCGTGCGGGACGGCAAGGCGACCACGCACCCGATCGCGGGCACCCGCTGGCGCGGCGCCGACCCCGAGGAGGACGCGCAGCTGGCCAAGGACCTGCTGGCCGACGAGAAGGAGCGCGCCGAGCACCTGATGCTCGTCGACCTCGGCCGCAACGACCTGGGCAAGGTCTGCAAGCCGGGCACCGTGCGCGTCGTCGACTTCTTCCAGATCGAGCGCTACAGCCACGTCATGCACATCGTCTCCACCGTCACCGGCGAGCTGGCCGAGGGCAAGACGGCCTTCGACGCGGTCACCGCGTGCTTCCCGGCCGGGACGCTGTCCGGCGCGCCGAAGGTCCGCGCGATGGAGCTGATCGAGGAGCTGGAGCCGGTGCGCCGCGCGCTGTACGGCGGCGTCGTCGGCTACCTCGACTTCGCCGGGGACGCCGACACGGCCATCGCGATCCGCACCGCGCTGATGAAGGACGGGATCGCGCACGTCCAGGCCGGGGGCGGGGTGGTCGCCGACTCGGTGGCCGACTACGAGGACACCGAGTCGCTGAACAAGGCGCGGACCGTGCTGTCCGCGGTCGCCGCGGCCCAGACCATGGTGCCGGCGGGCAAGCTCGACCCGGCCGCGGACGCCGCTCGTGTCTGAGCCGGAGGTGGCGGACCCCGAAACCGCGACGGCGCGGCCGTCCCGGCGTCCACTGTGGATGATGGTGGTCGCCCTGCTGCTGGGCGCGCTCGCGCTGTGGGGCGCGTCCAAGCTGACCTGGTACGCCGAGTTCCGCGACGGCGGCGTCCGCGGCACGGTCCTCTACCGCGAGACCGGCGAACAGCGCGCGACGGCGCTCGTGCCGCTGGCGCTGCTCGCGCTCGCCGGGGTGGCCGGCCTGATCGCCACCGGCGGCTGGGCCCGGCGCGTCCTGGGCGTCGTGCTGGCGCTGGCCGGTGTGGCGGCCGTGTGGGCCGGCGTGGCGGGGGTCCGGTTCACCGGCTGGGCCGACGGGCTGCCGGTGACGCAGATGCTGCTCGGACGCGGCCTGGCCGTGCTCGGGGGAATTCTGGTCGCCGCCGGCGGGTTGGCAGCGATCAAGGGTGCCGGGCGGAGTGCCCGGCTCGGCGCGAAGTACGCGGCCCCGGCCACCCGGAAGAAGGTGCGTGATCCGGACGCCGAGTTGTGGGAAGCGCTGTCGGAGGGCGAGGATCCCACGGAGGGTGGCGGACGGCATTCGGAGTAACGCGCACACCCGGAACCGGGCTCTTCGGATGCGGGGGTTAGCATCGTTTCGGCGGGAAGGGGAAGGTTTTTGTGAGCGACCTTGCGAGTGAAACCGTGACCACGAGCCCGGGCGGGGGCGCCCGGTGAGCGTGCTCGAAGAGATCGTCGCCGGCGTGCGGGAAGACCTCGCCGTGCGGGAATCCGCGCTGCCGTTCGACCAGCTGAAGATCCGCGCGGCCGCCGCGCAGCCGCCCCGCGACGTGATGACCGCGCTGCGCGAGTCCGGCATCGGCGTGATCGCCGAGGTGAAGCGCCGCAGCCCGTCCAAGGGCGACCTGGCCGACATCCCCGACCCCGCCGCGCTGGCCAAGGACTACCAGGACGGCGGCGCGCGGGTGATCAGCGTGCTCACCGAGCAGCGCCGCTTCGGCGGCTCGCTGGCCGACCTCGACGCCGTCCGCGCGGCCGTGGACATCCCGGTGCTGCGCAAGGACTTCGTCGTCAGCCCGTACCAGGTGCACGAGGCCCGGCTGCACGGCGCCGACATGGTCCTGCTGATCGTCGCCGCGCTGGAGCAGAACGCGCTCGCCGCGCTGCTCGACCGCGTCGAGTCGCTGGGCATGACCGCGCTGGTGGAGATCCACAACGCCGAGGAGGCCGACCGGGCCCTCGAGGCGGGCGCCAAGGTCATCGGCGTCAACGCGCGCAACCTGCACACCCTCGAGGTGGACCGCGACGTCTTCTCGCGGCTGGCCCCCGGCCTGCCGATGGACGTCTACAAGGTCGCCGAGTCGGGTGTCCGCGGGCCGGGCGACCTGATGTCCTACGCCGGGCACGGCGCCGACGCGGTACTGGTCGGCGAAGGCCTCGTCGCCTCGGGCGACCCGAAGGGCGCCCTGGTCAAGCTGGTCACCGCCGGATCGCACCCCGCGTGCCCGAGGCCGTCGCGGTGAGCAAAGAGCCCAACACCGAACACGACCCGGACGAGCGTGGCTACTACGGCCCGTACGGCGGCCGGTTCATGCCGGAGGCGCTGATCGGCGTCGTCGACGAGGTCGCCACCGAGTACGAGAAGGCCCGGCACGACCCCGAGTTCCTGAACGAGTTCAACCGCCTGCTCCGCGACTACGCCGGCCGTCCGTCGCTGCTCACCGAGGCCAAGCGCTTCGGTGAGCACGCGGGCGGCGCGCGCGTGTTCCTCAAGCGCGAAGACCTGAACCACACCGGCTCGCACAAGATCAACAACGTGCTGGGCCAGGCGCTGCTCACCAAGCGCATGGGCAAGAAGCGCGTCATCGCCGAGACCGGCGCGGGCCAGCACGGCGTGGCCACGGCCACCGCGTGCGCGCTGCTCGACCTCGACTGCGTCGTCTACATGGGCGAGGTCGACACCGAGCGCCAGGCGCTGAACGTGGCCCGGATGCGGCTGCTCGGCGCCGAGGTCATCCCGGTCAAGACCGGTTCGCGGACGCTGAAGGACGCCATCAACGAGGCGCTGCGCGACTGGGTGACCAACGCGGACAGCACGCACTACCTGTTCGGCACGGCGGCCGGCCCGGCCCCGTTCCCGACGATGGTCCGCAACTTCCACCACATCATCGGCACCGAGGCCCGCGCGCAGATCCTCGAGCAGGCCGGCCGCCTGCCCGACGTCGTCGCGGCCTGCGTCGGCGGCGGGTCGAACGCGATCGGCATCTTCTCGGGCTTCTACGACGACCCGTCCGTGCGGCTGGTCGGCTTGGAGCCGGGCGGCGAGGGCATCGACGGCAACCGCCACGGCGCGACCCTCACCAAGGGCACCCCGGGCACCCTGCACGGCGCGATGACGTACCTGCTGCAGGACGACGACGGCCAGACGGTCGAGTCGCACTCGATCTCGGCCGGGCTGGACTACCCGGGTGTCGGCCCGGAGCACGCGTGGCTGAAGGACACCGGCCGCGCCGAGTACCGCCCGATCACCGACGCCCAGGCGATGGACGCGTTCATGCTGCTCTCGCGCACCGAGGGCATCATCCCGGCGATCGAGTCGGCGCACGCGCTGGCCGGCGCGCTGGACCTGGGGCGCGAGCTCGGCCCGGAGGGCTTGATCGTGGTCAACCTGTCCGGCCGCGGCGACAAGGACATGGACACAGCGGCGAAGTGGTTCGGGTTGGTGGACAAGTGAGCGGGCTCGACGACCTCTTCGCCACGACGCGCGCGGAGGGCCGCGGCGCCCTGATCGGGTACCTGCCGGCCGGCTTCCCGACCGTCGAGGCCTCGAAGGACCTGATCGCGGCGACGATCGACGGCGGCGCGGACCTCATCGAGGTCGGCGTCCCGTACTCCGACCCGGTGATGGACGGCCCGACCATCCAGGCCGCGTCGGTCACCGCGCTGGACAACGGCTTCCGCCTCAAGCACGTCTTCGAGGTCGTCGAGTCGATCTCGGCGCGTGGCGGCCGCGCGGTCGTCATGACGTACTGGAACCCGGTGCACCGCTACGGCGTCGACCGCTTCGCGCGCGACCTCGCGGCGGCGGGCGGGCTCGGCCTGATCACCCCGGACCTGATCCCGGACGAAGCCGGCGAGTGGATGACCGCGTCGAAGGCCCACGGCCTCGACCGGACCTTCCTGGTGGCGCCGTCGTCGTCGGAGGAGCGGCTCGCCCGCACGGTGGACGCGGCCTCGGGCTTCATCTACGCGACCGCGGTGATGGGCGTGACGGGCGCGCGTGACCAGGTCGGCGCGGGCGCGGAGGAGCTGGTACGCCGCACGCGGGCGCACACGAAGCTCCCGATCGGCGTCGGCCTCGGCGTGCGCTCGGGCGACCAAGCGGCCGAGGTGGCGTCGTTCGCGGACGCGGTGATCGTGGGCTCGGCCCTGGTCACGGCGGCGGCGGACGGCCCCTCGGGAGTGCACCGGCTGTCTGCGGAGCTGGCCGACGGGGTACGCCGGGCCGTCGCCACGGCTTGACCTGGACCGCACTCCAGGTGCCACCCTGGACCGGTGACGTCCTACACCCCGGCCCAGGTGACCGAAAAGACCGGCTTCACCATCGACACCTTGCGGTACTACGAGCGCATCGGCCTGCTGCACCACGTCGGCCGCACCGCGGGCGGCCGCCGCACGTTCACCGACCAGGACGTGGAGTTCCTGCAGCTCCTGCGCTGTTTGCGGTACACGGGCATGCCGGTCGCGGAGATGCTGCGTTTCGTGGAGCTGCTGCGCTCGGGCGACGCAACGCAGGACGAGCGCCTGGAGGTCCTACGCGAGCACGAGGCCCGCGTCGAGGCCCAGATCGACCGGCTGCGCGAGCACCAGGAGCACATCCAGTTCAAGATCAAGCTCTACAGCGGCGCACCGGAACTGGCTGTCGCATCCTCGTGACGCCATCACCCGGCTCAGAACTGTCGGTGGTGATCCGCATACTCCCCGTGTGATGATCCACAACGAGGGGACCGAGCGGACATGCCACACTGGAGCAGACCGACGGCAATCGGCGCGAGCGGAGGTGAAGCGCGATGGCAGCACCGACTGAACCCGATTCCGGGCTCAGCATCCCACCGCACCCCGACGGCTGGACGGTCGACGAAGTCCTCGCACTGCCGGAGGATCAGACCTCACTCCAGCGGATCGAGCTCGTGGACGGGGCACTCTTCGTGAGCCCATGGCCACGGCTGGAGCACCAGCGTCTTGTCGGTACCCTGTGGGGCCAGCTCTCTGCGGGGGCTGGAGATCAGTTCGAAGTCTTCCCCGGAGCGAATGTCGTACTCGGGAACCGCGGTAACCGCCTGCTGATACCGGATCTCGTGGTGGCCGACGAGTGTGGTCTGACGGGCGTGAGCCTGACCGAGAAGCAGGTCGTTCTCGTCGTCGAGATCGTGTCGCCGTCCTCCAGGGTGCAGGACCGGATCCTCAAGCGGGCCATTTACGCCGAAGCCCTGATCCCGTTCTACCTGCTGGTCGAGCCGGGCGAGCCGGACACCGCGACCCTGTTCGAACTCCAACGCGGCGAGTACGAACCCATCGCCAAGAGCGAAGCCGGGAAGCTCACCTTCACCCGGCCTTTCGAAGCCGAGATCACCCTGGCCTGACCGGGCTTTGTACAAAAGCTGTACGCGGCCGCGGGAGGGTCCGGTGCATGGACATCGGACACCCTCCGCGGCGTACCTTCCTTCGCGGTGCCACCGGCCTCGCCGTCGCCGGGGCGGGCGGCCTGCTTCTGCCCGCCGTGGCCAGGGCCGCGCAAGCGCCGCGGATCTACAGCTGTGCCGAGTGGGGTGCGCGGCCGCCGTCGGATGAACTCGTCACCCTCGACCATCCGGCGAACCGGATCCTCATCCACCACATCGCCAGTGCCAACAGCACCGACTACTCCCTCGACCACGCCTTCCAGGTCGCCCGCGACGATCAGCACGACCACATGGACAACAACGGCTGGTCCGACACCGGTCAGCACTTCACCGTCAGCCGCGGCGGGTACCGGATGGAAGGGCGGCACGGCAGCCTCGACGCGCTGCGCGGCCGGACCACCATGATCCAGGGCGCGCACTGCCCCGGCCAGAACACCAACGCCATCGGCATCGAGAACGAAGGCCTCTACACCAGCGTCCAACCCCCGGCAGACCCAGTGGGACTCGCTCGTCGTGTTCTGCGCCTACATCTGCCGCCAGTACGGCATCCCGGTCGCGGAGATCAAGGGCCACCGCGACTACTACAACACCGAGTGCCCCGGCGACCGCCTCTACGCCAAGCTCCCGCAGCTGCGGACGGAGGTCGCGAACGCCCTAGTGTAGGTACCGCATCACGGCGCACAGCTCGGCCGGCGACAGGCGCCCGAACCGGTCGATCTCGCCGCGGCGGACGTCCACCAGCGTCGTCGCCAGTTCCGGGCCGAACGCCTTCGTCAGCGCTTCGTCCGCTTCGAACGCCGTGACGGCTTCGGCGAGTGTCTTCGGCAGCCGCTCGGCCGCGGGCAACGTCCCGGGGTCGACGTCGACGGGCTCCGGCAGCGTCGCGTCGGCGTCCACGCCGGCCAGGCCGGCGAACAGCAGCGCGGCCACCACCAGGTACGGGTTCGCGGTCAGGTCGAAGCACTTGACCTCGAAGTTCGCCGCCCGGTCGCGCTGGCCGGCCACGCCCTGCACCAGCCGCAGCGGCGCCTCGCGGTTCTCCAGGCCCCACGCCAGGAACACGCCCGCCCAGTGGTGCGGCTCCAGCCGCAGGTAGCTGACCACCGACGGCGCGCCGATCGCCAGCAACGCGGGCAGCCGCGAGAAGATCCCGGCGCCGAACGCCTCCGCCGTCGCGGTCAGCCCGAACCGGCGGTCGCCGCCGGCGCAGAGGTTGCGCTCGCCGTCCCACAGGCTCAGGTGCACGTGACCGCCGTTGCCGACGCCGTCCGGGGCGAACTTCGGCGTGAACGACGCGCGCAGCCCGTGCTGCTGGCTGACCGCCCGGATCGTCTCGCGGGTCAGCACCGCGATGTCGGCCGCGCGCACCGGGTCGTCCGCCGCCACCGACAGCTCGAACTGCCCGGCCGCGTACTCCGGGTGGATCTGTTCCACCGCAACACCTTGCGCGGCCAGCGCCGACACCAGCGCCCGCAGGTACGGCGCCTGCGCGGAAAGCCGCGCGTAACCGTAGGCCGGGCCCGCCGTCGCCGAGCGCGGGTCGTCCGGCGCGTCCGCCGTCGTGATCACCCATTCGATCTCGAACGCGGTCCGGACGTCGTAGCCCAGCGCCGCGAGCCGCGCCGTCGCCGCGGCCGCCTGCGCCCGGGAGTCCTGCGGATGGGGGACGCCGTCCTGGTCGTAGCGGTTCGCCGGCGCCCACGCCCAGCCGGGCTGCGCGGCCAGCGGGACGAGCGCGTCGAGGTCCGGGTGCAGCCGCAGGTCGCCGACCGGGCCGCGCGAGTAGGTGCCGTCCACGATCTCGTCGGTGGCCAGGAAGAAGTCGAAGGAGTTCGACGCGCCGACGCCCCACGCGGCCGCCGACCACAGCCGGTCCACCGGGACGGCCTTCGTCCGGGTGATGCCGCTGTTGTCCACGAAGGTCAGCGCGACCAGCTCCACCCCGGCGGCGCGCAGGCCGTCGGCCCGGATGGCGCCCTGCTGCGCGAGTTCTGCCCGATCGAGCCGGCTCATCCTGCTCCTGTTCACTGGATACCCCGAGAAAACCGGATACCTTGGGAAAGTGGAGGAGATCGTGTCAGACGCCGTCGAAACCCGTCCAGCGGCGGGCCGCGCATGACCGGGCTGCTCCCGTTCGTGGCGGACCTGCCGCTCGTGGACCACCACGGCCACGGCGTCCTCACCCGGGACGTGGTCCGCGCGGACTTCGAGGCCCTGCTGACCGAGGCCGACACGACGTCGCCGCTCGGCACCAGCCTGTTCGACTCGCTCATCGGCCTGGCCGTGCGCGAACGCTGCGCGCCCGTGCTCGACCTGCCGAAGCACGCGCCCGCCGACGTCTACCTCGACCGCCGCGCCGAGCTGGGCGCGGCTGAGGTGGCGCGGCGGTTCCTGCGGGCCACCGGCACGACCGACTTCCTGCTGGACGGCGGGTTCCTCCCGGAATCCGTGACGTCGACGCCGGAGTTCGGCGCCCTCGCCGCGTCCCGGGCGCACGACGTCGTCCGGCTGGAGCAGGTCGCGGAGGCGGTGATCGCGGGCACGACCGCGGCGGGGTTCGCCGCGGCCTTCGCCGACGAGCTGGGGAAACGCGCCGCGACGGCCGTCGGGCTCAAGTCGATCGCCGCCTACCGCGTCGGCCTCGACCTGGCGGGGGAGCGGCCGTCGCCGTCCGAGGTGGCGGCCGCGGCGGAACGCTGGCTGCGCTCCGGAGACGTCCGGCTGGCCGACGAGGTGCTGCACCGCCACCTCGTCTGGACCGGGCTCGACCTGGGCCTGCCGGTGCAGTTCCACGTCGGGTACGGCGACTCCGACGTCGACCTGCACCGCTGCGACCCGCTGCTGCTCACCGGCTTCCTGCGGGCGACACGCGACCGGGGCGTGCCGATCCTGCTGCTGCACAACTACCCGTTCCACCGCCAGGCGGCCTACCTCGCGCAGGTCTTCGAGCACGTCTTCGTCGACGCCGGCCTGATCACGCACAACGCGGGGTTCCGAGCGCCCGCGATCCTGGCCGAGCTGCTGGAGATCGCGCCGTTCGGGAAGGTGCTGTTCTCCACCGACGCGTTCGGCCTGGCCGAGCTGTACCACCTGGGCACGGCGCTGTTCCGGCGCGGCCTGTCGGACTTCGTGCGCGCCGCGCTCGCCGCCGACGCGATGTCCGAAGTGGACGCCGTCCGGCTGTGTGCTTTGGTGGGGCACGAGAACGCGAAGAGGATCTACCGCTTGGAGCACGTGTGACCGACCTGTGGACCCGGTGGACCCGGGCGATCGACGACGAACTGCCCGCCGCCGTCGCCCTCCGCCACGCCGTGCACGCCGACCCGCGCGGCTCCGGCGACGAGGAGGACACCGCCCGGCTGGTCACCGCGGCGATCGGCGCGGGTGACGGCATCCGTGTCGCCAAGACCGGCCGCGCGATCCCGCTGCCCGGCGCGGCGGCCGACGGCCCCGCGGTCGCCCTGCGCGCCGAGCTGGACGCGCTGCCGGTCACCGAGCGCACCGGCGTGCCGTGGGCGTCGGAGACCGACCTGATGCACGCGTGCGGCCACGACGTGCACCTGGCGGCGCTGGTCGCGGTGGCCCGCGCGGCGGTGCGGGTCGAGGTGCCGCGCCCGATCCTCGCGCTGCTCCAGCCGCGGGAGGAGACCTCACCCTCCGGCGCGCTCGACGTCGTCGAGTCCGGGCTGCTCGCCGAGCACCGGGTGGACACCGTGATCGGCGCGCACGTCCAGCCCCGGCTCGCGGACGGGGCCGTGTCGGCCGTGCCGGGCCCGGTCAACGCGTCCACCGACGAGTTCGAGGTCGTCCTGCACGGCCAAGGCGGGCACGCCGGTTACCCGCACATGCTGCGCGACCCGATCCTCGCGCTGTCGCAGCTGGTGGTGAGCCTGCAGCAGCTGGCGTCGCGCCGGATCGACCCGGTGTTCGGCGCGGTCTGCTCGGTCGGCCGGATCCAGGCCGGCACCGCGGCGAACGTCGTCCCGAACTCCGCGAGCGCGGCCGGCTCGCTGCGGCTGATGCGCGCGGAGGACCGTGAACGCGCGCTCGAAGCGCTGGCGCAGATCGTGCACGGCACCGCGGCGGCCCACGGCTGCACCGCCGAGCTGCGGATCAGCCCGTGCGAGCCGGTGCTGCACAACGACCCGGCCCTGGCCGCGGCGGCGCAGCGCTGGCTGGTGCACAGCGGCGCCCGCGTCGACCACGAGTTCCGCTCGTTCGGCGCCGACGACTTCGCGCACTACTGCGGCGGCGAAACCCGTGGCCTGATGCTGTTCGTCGGCCTCGGCGACACCGCCGGCGCGCCCAGCCTGCACGACGAGGTGTTCCTCCCCGGCGACGACGCCGTCACCCGCGTCGCGCACGCGCTGGTGGCGGGCTACCTGGCCGCGACGGAGGCGGAGTCCCGCTAGCTCGGGAGACGCGCTACGGTGGCCCCGTGATTTCCGCCTCGGCCGCCTTCCTCGCGACGATCCCCAGCCCCGACCGCGGGGTCTGGCACCTGGGGATCATCCCGATCCGCGCCTACGCCCTGTGCATCATCGCCGGCATCATCGTCGCGATCTGGTGGGGTGAACGGCGCTGGGTCGCCCGGGGCGGCACCAAGGGCACGATCATCGACATGGCGGTGTACGCCGTGCCGTTCGGCCTGGTCGGCGGCCGGTTGTACCACGTGATCACCGACCCCGAGCTGTACTTCACCGAGGGCAAGAACCCCTGGAACGCCTTCGCGATCTGGGACGGCGGCCTCGGCATCTGGGGCGCCATCGCGCTCGGCGCGGTGGGCGCGCTCATCGCGTGCCGCCGCAAGGGCGTCCCGCTGCCGGCGATGGCGGACGCGATCGCCCCCGGCATCATCGTCGCGCAGGCCATCGGCCGCCTCGGCAACTACTTCAACCAGGAGCTCTACGGCGCGCACACCGACCTGCCGTGGGGCCTGGAGGTCTACCAGCGCTTCAACCCGGACGACCCGGAGAACCTGCTCAACGGCGTCGCGACGGGGCACATCCCGCTGCCGGAGAGCCCGGTCCACCCGACGTTCCTGTACGAGCTGATCTGGAACCTGCTGATCGCCGGCCTGATCGTCTGGGCCGACCGGAAGTTCAAGCTCGGCCACGGCCGGGTGTTCGCGCTGTACGTCGCGGGCTACACGGTGGGCCGCGGCTGGATCGAGATGATGCGGACCGACACCGCGAACCACATCCTCGGCCTGCGGGTCAACGTGTGGACGTCGATCCTGCTGTTCCTCGCCGCGGTGATCTACTTCGTGCTGGCGGGCCGGCGCGGGCCGCGGGAAGCCCCGGAACTGCTGCACGGCAAGGACACCGCCGCGGCCGCGGCCGTGCCGGAAACCGAACCGGACGACAGCGACTCCGTGAAGGTGGCCGCCGAGACGCCGGCTTCGGCGGAGAAGCCCGCCGAAGAGCCCCCGGTGGCCGAGGAACCCAAGAAGACCGAGGACTGACGCGTCAGAGGTCCGGCAGGCCCAGGTCCAGGTTAGGGGACTGGAGCCCGCCGTCGACCTCGAGGATCTTGCCCGTGATGTAGCCGCCGGCGCGCGAGGCCAGGAAGACCACGGTCGCCGCGATGTCCTCCGCCTCGCCGATCCGGCGCAACGGCGTCGCGGACTCCATCTTCTCCTTCAGCTCCGGGTTGCCGACCACGATCTCCAGCGCCGACGTCGCCACCGAGCCCACCGAGATCGCGTTCACCCGCACGCGTGGTGCGAGGTCGGCCGCCGCGAGGCGGGTCCAGTGGGCCAGCGCGGCCTTCGCCGTGCCGTACGCGACGAAGCCGCGGCCGCCGACCCGGCCCATGATCGACGAGATGTTGACGACCGAGCCGCCCGTCTTGACGAGCGACGGCGCCGCCGCGACCGTCAGCGCGTGCGCCGTCGAGACGTTGAAGCGGAACGCCTCTTCGAGGAACTCGGGCGTCGTCTCGAGCAGGGGCCGCGGGTAGGTGCCGCCGACGTTGTTGACCACCAGGTCGAGGCGCCCGAACTGCTCGACGGCCACCGCGGCGAGCGTCGCGGCTGAGGCCGGGTCGGCGAGGTCGAGCGGGACGACGTGGGCGCGCCGGCCCGCCGAGAACACCCGGGAGGCCACTTCTTCGAGCTGGGCTGCCGTCCGGGAGGCGATGACCACGTCGGCGCCCGCTTCGGCGAGGGCCACGGCGGTGGCCGCGCCGATCCCGCGTCCGGCGCCGGTGACCACCGCGACCTGGCCGGGCAGCCGGAACCGGTCGAGGATCATGCGGGAAATGTAACACGTTCTACTAACGTGCGGGAACGCCTCGAAGGGGGCGTTGCGGCCATCGGACCGGGCGGCGTCGGCCGCGTCACGTTAGACTTGACGCAGGTTTCCGGGTCGTATACTTAGCAGAGCGAACTACCAGGAACTCATCAGGAACTACGTCGTTCCGCGCGGCCAGATCGTTACCGTCCGACGTTGTTCGGGGCGCTCTGAATTGATGCTGGCATGTTTCCCAGGTGTTAAAGTCGCGCTAACGAGCGGGCCATCGTCGTCCCGTGCGCTCCCCGGCCGCTAGCCCGGCCAGCACGAACAGACGACGAAGGAGGTCCCTTCATGATCTTCTCCGCCATTCCCGGCAAGCAGGGTCTCTACGATCCGGAGACCGAACAGGACTCCTGCGGTGTGGCCATGGTGGCCGACATCCGCGGCCGCCGCTCCCATGGCATCGTCACCGACGGCCTCGCCGCGTTGACCAATCTGGACCACCGAGGCGCCGCCGGTGCCGAACCCACCAGCGGCGACGGCGCCGGCATCCTGCTGCAGCTGCCCGACGAGCTGCTGCGTGCGGAAGCCGGTTTCGAGCTGCCCGAACCCGACGAAAACGGCCACCACCGGTACGCGGCGGGGATCGCCTTCCTGCCCGCCGACGCCGAGCAGCGCCGCAAGGCCGTCGAGCTGGCCGAACGCATCGCCGTCGAGGAAGGACTCGAAGTCCTGGGCTGGCGCGAGGTCCCGGTCGACGCCGACCGCGCCGACATCGGCCCGTCCGCCCGCTCGGTCATGCCGCACTTCGCGATGCTCTTCGTCGCCGGCGACGGCGCCGCGGGCCTCGAGCTGGACCGCCTGGCCTTCTGCCTGCGCAAGCGCACCGAGCACGAGAGCGGGATCGCGGGCTGCGGCACGTACTTCCCGTCGCTGTCCTCGCGGACGATCGTCTACAAAGGCATGGTCACGCCGGAGCAGCTGCCCGCGTTCTTCGGCGACCTGCGCGACGAGCGGCTGGCGAGCGCCATCGCCCTGGTCCACTCCCGCTTCTCCACCAACACGTTCCCGTCGTGGCCGCTCGCGCACCCGTTCCGGTTCGTGGCCCACAACGGCGAGATCAACACCATCCGCGGCAACCGCAACCGCATGCGGGCCCGCGAGGCGCTGCTCGAATCGGACCTCATCCCCGGCGACCTGACCCGGCTGTTCCCGATCTGCTCGGCGGACGCGTCGGACTCGGCCTCGTTCGACGAGGTCCTGGAGCTGCTGCACCTGGGCGGCCGGTCGCTGCCGCACGCCGTGCTGATGATGATCCCGGAGGCGTGGGAGAACCACGCCACCATGAAGCCCGCGCGCCGCGCCTTCTACCAGTTCCACGCGAGTCTGATGGAACCGTGGGACGGCCCGGCCTGCGTCACCTTCACCGACGGCACGCTGGTCGGCGCGGTCCTCGACCGCAACGGCCTGCGCCCGGCGCGCTGGTGGCGCACCGCCGACGACCGCGTCGTGCTCGCCAGCGAGGCGGGCGTCCTGGACGTCGCCCCGAAGGACGTCGTCGCGAAGGGCCGCCTCAAGCCCGGCCGGATGTTCCTGGTGGACACCGCGGCCGGCCGGATCGTCGACGACGAAGAGGTCAAGTCCGAGCTGGGCAAGGACCTGCCGTACGAGGGCTGGCTGCACGCCGGCCTGCTGAAGCTCGCCGAGCTGCCCGACCGCGACCACGTCGTGCAGAGCCACGACTCGGTGCTGCGGCGCCAGCTTTCCTTCGGCTACACCGAGGAAGAGCTCAAGATCCTGCTCGCGCCGATGGCCGAGAAGGGCGCCGAGCCGATCGGCTCGATGGGCTCGGACACCCCGGTCGCGGTGCTGTCCCAGCGGTCTCGGCTGCTCTACGACTACTTCAAGCAGAACTTCGCGCAGGTGACCAACCCGCCGCTGGACGCGATCCGCGAAGAGCTCGTCACGTGCATGGCGCGGATCATGGGCCCGGAGCGCAACCTCCTGGCCCCGGGCCCGGCGTCGTGCCGGCACCTGAAGCTGCCGTACCCGGTGATCGACAACGACGAGCTCGCCAAGCTCATCCACATCAACGACGACGGCGACCTGCCGGGCTTCGCGTGCAGTGTCCTTTCCGGACTGTACGAAGTGGACGGCGGCGCCGAGGCGCTGGCGTCGGCGGTCGAGCGCGTCCGGCGTGAGGCGTCCGAGGCGATCGCGGCCGGCGCGCGCACGCTGGTGCTGTCCGACCGCGACTCCGACCACCGGATGGCGCCGATCCCGTCGCTGCTGCTGGTTTCCGCGGTGCACCACCACCTGGTGCGCACGAAGGAACGCCTGCGCGTCGCGCTGGTCGTCGAATCCGGCGACGCCCGCGAGGTGCACCACATCGCGCTGCTGCTCGGCTACGGCGCCGCCGCGGTGAACCCGTACCTGGCCTTCGAGACCATCGAGGACATGATCGGGCAGGGTGCCGTCACGGGCATCGAGTCCGGCAAGGCGATCCGCAACTACGTGCAGGCGCTCGTCAAGGGCGTCCTGAAGATCATGTCCAAGATGGGCATCTCGACGGTCGGCGCGTACACCGCCGCCCAGGTCTTCGAATCCCTCGGCCTGGCCCAGGACCTGCTCGACGAGTACTTCACCGGGACGTCGTCGAAGCTCGGCGGCGTCCGGCTCGACGTGCTCGCCGAAGAGGTCGCCGTCCGGCACCGCCGCGCGTACCCGGACAACCCGACCGACCGCGTCCACCGTGGACTCGACACCGGCGGCGAGTACGCCTACCGCCGCGAGGGCGAGCTGCACCTGTTCTCGCCGGAGACGGTGTTCCTGCTGCAGCACGCGTCCAAGACCGGCCGCGAAGAGGTGTACCGCAAGTACACCGACGAGGTGCACCGCCTCTACCGCGAGGGCGGCACGCTGCGTGGGCTGTTCGCCTTCCGCGACGGCGTCCGCGAGCCGGTGCCGCTCGACGAGGTCGAGCCGGCCGAGGCGATCTTCAAGCGCTTCAACACCGGCGCGATGTCGTACGGCTCGATTTCGGCCGAGGCACACGAAACCCTGGCGATCGCGATGAACCGGCTGGGCGGCCGGTCCAACACGGGCGAGGGTGGCGAGGACCCGGAGCGGCTCTACGACCCCGAGCGCCGCAGCGCGATCAAGCAGGTGGCTTCGGGCCGGTTCGGCGTCACCAGCGAGTACCTCGTGAACGCCGACGACATCCAGATCAAGATGGCGCAGGGCGCGAAGCCCGGTGAGGGCGGCCAGCTGCCGCCGAACAAGGTGTACCCGTGGATCGCGCGGACCCGGCACTCCACGCCGGGCGTCGGCTTGATTTCCCCGCCGCCGCACCACGACATCTACTCCATCGAGGACCTCGCCCAGCTGATCCACGACCTCAAGAACGCCAACGAGCACGCCCGCATCCACGTGAAGCTGGTGTCCTCGCTCGGCGTCGGCACGGTCGCGGCGGGCGTGTCCAAGGCGCACGCGGACGTCGTGCTCATCTCGGGGCACGACGGCGGCACCGGCGCGTCCCCGATGAACTCGCTCAAGCACGCCGGCACGCCGTGGGAGATCGGCCTCGCCGAGACCCAGCAGACGTTGCTGCTCAACGGGTTGCGCGACCGGATCACCGTGCAGGTGGACGGCGCCATGAAGACCGGGCGCGACGTCGTCATCGCGGCGCTGCTCGGCGCCGAGGAGTACGGCTTCGCGACGGCCCCGCTCGTCGTCGCGGGCTGCATCATGATGCGCGTCTGCCACCTCGACACCTGCCCGGTCGGCGTCGCCACGCAGAGCCCGGAGCTCCGCAAGCGCTACACCGGCCAGGTCGAGCACGTCGTGAACTTCTTCAAGTTCGTCGCGCAGGAAGTCCGGGAGACCCTGGCGGCACTGGGCTTCCGCACGCTCGACGAGGCCATCGGCCACGCCGAGCTGCTGAACACCGATGAGGCCGTGCACCACTGGAAGGCGTCCGGTCTGGACCTGTCGCCGATCTTCGAGATGCCGGCCGAGACGCCTTACGGCGGCGCGAAGCGGCGGACCCGCGGCCAGGACCACGGCCTCGAGCACGCCCTGGACCGCACGCTCATCCAGCTCGCCGAGGCGGCGCTGGAAGACGCGCACCCGGTGCGGCTCGAACTGCCGGTGCGCAACGTCAACCGGACCGTCGGCACCCTGCTCGGCTCGGAGATCACCCGCCGCTACTGCGGCGAAGGCCTGCCCGAGGGCACGATCCACGTCCTGCTCACCGGGTCCGCGGGCCAGTCGCTCGGCGCGTTCCTGCCGCGCGGCATCACCCTCGACATGGTCGGCGACGCCAACGACTACGTCGGCAAGGGCCTGTCCGGCGGGCGGATCATCGTCCGCCCCGACCCGGACGCGTCCTTCGCCGCCGAGGCGCAGACGATCGCGGGCAACACGATCGCCTACGGCGCGACCGGCGGCGAGCTGTTCCTGCGCGGCCAGGTCGGCGAACGCTTCTGCGTCCGCAACTCCGGCGCCACCGTCGTCGCCGAGGGTGTCGGCGACCACGCCTTCGAGTACATGACCGGCGGCCGCGCCGTGGTGCTCGGCCCGACCGGGCGGAACCTGGCGGCCGGCATGTCCGGCGGCATCGCGTTCCTGCTCGACGTCGACCGCAAGAAGGTCAACCAGGACATGGTGGACCTGCTCAAGCCGACCGCGGACGACCTGGCCTGGCTCAAGAAAACCGTGCAGCAGCACTACGATCTCACCCGCTCCGCGGTGGCCGCGTCGCTGCTCGGCGACTGGCCGCGCCGCAGCGTGGCGTTCACGAAGGTGATGCCGCGTGACTACCAGCGGGTCCTGGACGCGGCGAAGGCGGCGAAAGCCGCGGGCCGCGACGTCGACGAGGCGATCATGGAGGCCGCTCGTGGCTGACCCGACCGGTTTTCTCAAGTACGACCGCGAAGAGCCCAAGAAGAAGGCCAAAGAGGACCGGCTCCACTCGTGGGGCGAGGTCTACGCGGACGTCGATCCGGGCGCGCGCAACGAAGACGTCCGCAAGCAGGCGTCGCGGTGCATGGACTGCGGCATCCCGTTCTGCCACTCCGGCGGGTCCGGTTGTCCGCTGGGCAACCTGATCCCGGAGTGGAACGACCTCGTCCGCCGCGGTGACTGGGCCGCCGCCAGCGATCGGTTGCACGCCACCAACAACTTCCCCGAGTTCACCGGGAAGCTGTGCCCCGCGCCGTGCGAGGCGGGCTGCGTGCTGTCGATCTCGCCGCTCTCGGGCGGGCCGGTGTCGATCAAGCGCGTCGAGCAGACGATCGCCGACCAGTCCTGGGAAGCGGGCTACGTCCAGCCGCAGGTGGCGGAAGTGTCGTCGGGGCAACGGGTCGCGGTCGTCGGCTCCGGCCCGGCCGGGCTCGCCGCCGCCCAGCAGCTGACCCGCGCCGGGCACGAGGTCACCGTCTTCGAGCGGGACGACCGGCTCGGCGGGCTGCTGCGCTACGGCATCCCCGAGTTCAAGATGGAGAAGAAGGTCCTCGACCGGCGGCTCGCGCAGCTGCAGAAGGAGGGCACCAAGTTCGTCACCGGCTGCGAGGTCGGCGTCGACCTGACGGTGGAGGACCTGCGCGAGCGGTACGACGCCGTCGTGCTCGCGGTCGGCGCCCTGCGCGGCCGCGACGACACGACCACACCCGGGCGGGAGCTGTCCGGCGTGCACCTGGCGATGGAACACCTGGTGCCGGCCAACAAGTTCGTCGAGGGTGACGGCCCGTCGCCGGTCGACGCGCGCGGCAAGCACGTCGTGATCATCGGCGGCGGCGACACCGGCGCCGACTCCTACGGCACGGCGACCCGCCAGGGCGCGCTTTCGGTGACCCAGCTGGACCAGTACCCGATCCCACCGTCCACCCGGGACGACGACCGCTCGCCGTGGCCGACCTGGCCCTACATCCTGCGCACCTACCCGGCGCACGAGGAGGCGGGGGAGCGGAAGTTCGCCGTCGCGGTCAAGCGGTTCGTCGGCGACGACGCCGGCCGCGTCACGGCGGTCGAGCTGCAGCAGGTGAAGGTGCAGAAGGACCCCGCGACCGGACGCCGTGAGGTCATCCCGGTCGGCGACGACGTCGAGACGCTCCCGGCGGACCTGGTCCTGCTGGCGATCGGCTTCGAGGGCGTCGAGGAGATGCCGCTGCTGGGCGGCCTCGGGCTGTCGCTGACCAAGCGCGGCACGCTGTCGTGCGGTGCGGACTGGCAGACCGAGACGGCGGGTGTTTTCGTCTGCGGTGACGCCCACCGCGGCGCGTCGCTGGTGGTCTGGGCGATCGCCGAAGGCCGTTCGGTGGCCAACGCGGTCGACACGTACCTGACCGGCGCGTCCGACCTGCCGTCCCCGGTGCACCCGACGGCGTTGCCACTCGCCGTCGTCTGAGCGCGCGTTGCGGAAAGGGCCACCCGGCCGCGTGCCGGGCGGCCCTTTCCGTATTCGAGCGGCGCCCGCCACAATGGTCGGGAAATGGGGGTCCGTTCCGACCATGGGCGCACACATCGCGTTTCTCGCGGTTCCGGCGGCGGGGCACGTCAACCCGACCCTGCCGCTGGTCGAGGAGCTGGTCCGGCGCGGGCACCGGGTCACCTACGCCACCGGCCCGGCGCTGCGGGACGCCGTCGCCGCGGCGGGGGCGGCACCGGTCGTCCCGGACGCGCCGTGGGCGAAGGTGGCCGCCGCGCGCAGCCGGACCACCGAGGAGGTCGCCGAGACGCTCACCGGCGCACTCGACGTCACCCGCGCGGTGCTGCCGCGACTGACGGAGGTGTTCCGCGAAGATCCGCCGGACGTCGTCTGCTACGACTCGCTGACGCCGTTCGGGCCGGTACTGGCCCACCGGCTCGGCCGCCCGTCGGTGGCGACGGTGCCGACGTTCGCGGGCAACGACGTGTTCGACCCGACGACCCTGCTGGCCCCGCCCGACTTCGACCCGGGGCACCCGCGGCTGGCCGAGTACGCCGCCGCCCAGGCCCGGTTCGCCGCGTCCGCCGGCGTCCCGGCCGGGACGCCGGCCTCGGTGGGCCGGCTCGCGGACCGGAAGCTCGTTTTCCTCCCGCGCGAGTTCCAGATCGCCGGCGACACCTTCGGGGCCGACTACCGGTTCATCGGCCCGTCGTTCGGCTCCCGGGCCGCGGACTGGACGCCCGCGGCCGGCCCGGTGCTGTTCGTTTCGCTGGGCACGGTGGTCAACGACCGCCCCGACTTCTTCGCCGCGTGCGTGACGGCGTTCGGCGGCACCGGCCGGCCCGTGGTGCTGGCGCTCGGCGAGCGCGTCGACCCGGCCCGGCTGGGCCCGATCCCGGCGAACTTCGAGGTCCGGCCGTACTTCCCGCAGCCCGCCGTGCTGCGGCACGCGGCGGTGTTCCTGTCGCACACGGGGATGAACTCCACGATGGAGGCGCTGCTGTGCGAGGTGCCGCTGGTGTCGTACCCGCAGACGCCGGAGCAGACGGTCAACGGCAGCCGCGTCGAGGAGCTGGGCCTGGGCCGGGTGCTCACCGGCCCGCTCGACCCGCGGGAGCTGCGCCGGACGGTCGACGAGGTCGCGGCGGACCCGGCGATCCGCGCGAACCTGGCCCGGATGGCCGGCCACCTGCGCGCGGCCGGCGGCCCGCGTGCCGGAGCCGACACGATCGAGGAGCTGCTCGCCTGACTCCGGGGCACCGTGCCGAGTCGGTTTCTTCCGGCTTGCTGACTTCGCGAGTGCGGAACGTCAGCCGGTCAACGCCGTGAGCAGCGCCCAGTAACCGCCGCCACCGACGACGACGCCCATCGCCGGCCCGGCGAGCCGCGACCACGCCACCCAGTCGAACCGGTGGGAGCACCGACGGGCCGCGGGGGAGCGTCGGCACCTCGGGCGCGACCGCGTGCGGGGAGATCTCGACCTTCGCGCCTGCCGTGACCAGCGGGCTGACCAGCCCGGTATCGGCGACCGGAGAGCCCGACGATCAGCAGCGGGACCCGGCGCCGTCACGTGATGGCCGTCCCACTCGCCGCGCTTCGCCCCGGCGGACGATGACGGCCATCGGGATCAGCGAGCCCGTGACGGCGATGAGGAGTCCCCAGCTCAGTGCGGAGAGCCACCGGTGGCCGGTCGCGTCCCAGGCGAGCGCGAGGGGCAACGCGAGCACCCAGACCCAGGGAGCGAGGAGCTCGGTGGCCCACCTGGCGGAACGAAGCACGGCGCGAACCTTATCCTGGAGGGGTGAACTGGACTGTGGACGTCCCCGTCGACACACTGCCCGAACTGCCGCCGCTTCCGCCCGAGCTGCGGGCCCGCCTCGACGCGGCCCTGGCCCGGCCCGCGGCCCAGCAGCCGGAGTGGCCCGACCCGGAACTCACCAACCGGGTGCGCGGGGTGCTGGAGAGCGTGCCGCCGATCACCGTCCCGGCCGAGATCGACCGGCTGAAGAGCCGGCTGGCGATGGTCGCCCGCGGTGAGGCGTTCCTGCTCCAGGGCGGCGACTGCGCGGAGACGTTCGAGTCGAACACCGAGCCGCACATCCGGGCCAACCTGCGCACCCTGCTGCAGATGGCGGTCGTGCTGACCTACGGCGCGAGCCTGCCGGTGGTCAAGGTCGGCCGCATCGCCGGCCAGTACGCGAAGCCGCGCTCGGCCGCGACGGACGCGCTGGGCCTGCCGGTGTACCGCGGCGACATCATCAACTCGCTGGTCGCCAAGCCCGAGCTGCGCGTGCCGGACCCCGGCCGGATGATCCGCGCCTACGCGAACGCGGGCGCGGCGATGAACCTGGTCCGCGCCCTCACCGGCGCCGGCATGGCCGACCTGCACCAGGTGCACGACTGGAACAAGGACTTCGTGTCGGCGTCGCCGGCGGCGCAGCGCTTCGAGGCGCTGGCCAACGAGATCGACCGCGGCCTGCGGTTCATGTCGGCCTGCGGCGTCACCGACACGTCGCTGCAGTCGACCGAGATCTTCGCCAGCCACGAGGCCCTGCTGCTCGACTACGAGCGCTCGATGCTGCGGCTCGACAACGCCGACGCGTCGAACCCGAAGCTGTACAACCTGTCGTCGCACTTCCTCTGGATCGGCGAGCGGACCCGCCAGCTGGACGGCGCGCACATCGCGTTCGCCGAGCTGCTGGCCAACCCGATCGGGTTGAAGATCGGCCCGACGACCACGCCCGAGCAGGCCGTGGAGTACGTCGAGCGGCTCGACCCGCGTGTCGAGGCGGGCCGGCTGACGCTGATCGCGCGGATGGGCAACGGCAAGGTCCGCGACGTGCTGCCGGGCATCGTCGAGAAGGTCGAGGCGTCCGGGCACAAGGTCATCTGGCAGTGCGACCCGATGCACGGCAACACGCACGAGTCGTCCACCGGGTACAAGACGCGCCACTTCGACCGGATCGTCGACGAGGTCCAGGGCTTCTTCGAGGTCCACAACGAGCTCGGCACCTACCCGGGCGGCATCCACGTCGAGCTGACCGGCGAAGACGTGACCGAGTGCCTGGGCGGCGCCCAGGAGATCTCGGACATCGACCTCTCGGGCCGCTACGAGACGGCGTGCGACCCGCGCCTGAACACGCAGCAGTCCCTGGAACTGGCGTTCCTGGTCGCGGAGATGCTCCGCGGCTGAGGCTCAGGAGGCGTCGAGCAAGCGGGACGCGGACTTCAGGACCGCGTCCCGCAGCGAGCCGATGTCCGGCACCGCTTCGCCGTTGACCTGGAGTCCGATGTGGACCGAGTCGCGGTAGGTGGCCACCGCGATGCCGACCGCGTGGCGGGGGGCCAGCGGGACGAACGGGTAGACCTCCGCCAGCGGTGCGCCGTCGATCGAGAGGCGGGCCGGGGGGAGCGGGACCGTGGTGATCACCAGGTCGAACAGCAGCGGTGCGGCCTGGCCCGCGGTGCGCGTGCCCAGCCGGTGCAGCAGGGCCGGGACGCGGTCGGCCAGCAGCGGCAGCGCTCCCGCACCGCGGCTCGGGCCCGCCGCCTTGTTGCGGTTCATCGCGCGTCGGACGACGCGCAGGCGCTCGACCGGGTCGTCCTCGCCGACCGGCAGGTCGCACAGGTAGCCGGACAGCTTGTTGCCGCCGAGCTGGTCACCCGAGCGGCCGCGGACGCTCACCGGGATCAGCGCGCGCAGCGTGCGGCCGTCGGCGCGGTGGCCGCGGTTCACCAGCCACTCGCGCAGCGCGCCGGACAGCACCGCCAGCACGACGTCGTTGGTGGTGCCGCCGTGGGCCCGGCGCACCCGGCGCAGCTCCGCGAGCGGCAGCCGCACGAACCCCAGCCGGCGTTCGGCCGAGGCCGGCGCCGACACCGGGGACAGCGTCGGGCGGGTGGCCCGCACCACCGACGAGGCGATGCCGGCGGCTTCGTTGGCCTGGTCCCAGACCGTGCCGAGCGCGCCCTTCACCGTGTCCAAAGTGGACCGCTGGGCCGGGATCCGGCGGGTCGGCGCGGCAGGCAGCTTGACGCCGTCGAGCAGCCCGGCCGCGACCGCGTACGCCCCGGCACCGTCGGTGAGCGCGTGGTGCAGCTTCATCAGCAACGCGAACTGCCCGCCGGGCAGGCCGGTGACCAGGGTGAGGTCCCACAGCGGGCGGCCGGTGTCGAGCGGCTCGGCGATCCACCGCGACGCGTAGGCCGTCAGCGGGTCCGGGTCGTAGAGCGAGCTGAGCTCGACGTGGTGGATGTGGTCCGCGGCAACAAAATCCGCGTCTTCGGTCCAGCGGGCGGCGCCGGGCGGGAACAGCTCCGAGCGCGCCCGCTGGCGCAGCTTCGGGAGCCGGGCGGCGCGTTCGGCGAGGATCGCGGTCAACGCCGGCGGATCCACCGGCCGTCGCGCGGTGAACGTGATCACCGCGCCCATGTGCATCGGGGACTTTTCGCTTTCCAGGCAAAGGAAAGCGACGTCGAGTGCGCTGAGCGGCGAGCCTGCCATAAGCGACCTTTCCCATCAGGCGTTCGCGGGTCTGCACGGCCACGTGCGACGAGGGGAGGAGAAAGCCACTGCACCAGCCCGACGTGACGCGCGGGTGGTCGAAGTGTTTCGTCGACGCTAACTAACCACCCCATTCAGCCATTCGAGATACCCCGGGCAGCGGTGCCCGGGGTCACAGATCAACCGGTTTTTATTCGCCGGGCGGGGTTTCGGGCGTGTCCGCCCGGGCCGTGGCGGTCCCCCAGTCGGGGGTCAACGCCACCTGCTTGCCGACGCGGCGCACCGGCAACGCACCGGCGTGGCGCTTGCCGAGCCCGGGCCAGATCTCCGCGGCGTCCTTCGCCGCGGCGCGGATCGCGCCGCCGTCGAGCGTCGTCCGGGACTCTTCGATGCCCCGGCCGCGCCACTGGACGACCAGTTTGAGCGGCCCCGCCGACGGCAGCGGCCACAGGAACACCTCGTGCTCGACGGCGAACCGCGTCCCGCCGACCGCCTGCGCCCGCAGCACCGGCCCGTCCGGCTCGCTCGCCGAGGGCACCGAAATGGTCTCCGAGCTGGCCCGGCTCCCGTCGGCGTAGAGCACGCCGATGAGCAGGCCGTTGTAGTCGGGGACCCGCCGGTGGTCGATCAGGCCTTCCGCGGGGTCGTCGACCAGGCTGTCGCGCGAGTACACCGTGACCCGCAGGGTGACCGCCTCCGGCCACACCTCGACGGCCCGCAGCGCGACGATCGTGCGCTCGGACCGGCCCAGCGCCTGCGCCCACGGCAGCACGGCCGGGACGATGTGCTCGCGCGGGGGATCGGTCCAGTGCCTGCCGTTGAAGGCGTACAGCTCCTGCTCCGGAACGGGGAACAGGGGACGTTCGCGGGGACCGCCGGTGAAGAAGTTCATCGGGCGGCCCGCGACGTGCTGTCCGGCACCATGCGCCCACGGTAAGGCAACGTCCCGGGAATTTCCGCCCCCGAACGGGCGTACGGCCCTCGTCTCCCGTGATCCGGGACACAAGGGCCGTACGCAGCGTGCGCGATCAGTCGCTCAGCTTGAGGTCCCGGTCGCTCAGCTTGAGCTCGCCGTTCTTGCCGGCGTTCTCGTCGAGCTCCTTGTCCGCCGGCTTGCCCATTGACTCCATCAGCTGCCGGGCCAGGCCGAGACCGGTCCCGCCGAGCGACAGCGCCTTGGCGAACATGTCGGACATGCCGTCGGCGCCGTTGAGTACGACCATGTGGTCGATGTTGCCGAACGCGCTCGCGCCCGCCTCGACGATCTCCGGCCAGCGCTCGGCCAGCTGCTGCGCGACGACGGCTTCCTGGTTCTCCGCCAGCGCCGCGGCGCGCGCCTTGATGGCGTCCGCCTCGGCGAGACCCTTCGCCCGGGCCGACTCGGCTTCGGCGAGACCCTTCGCCTTCGCGGCTTCCGCGTCGGCGAGACCGCGGGCCTTCGCCGCGGCCGCCTCCGCTTCACCGGTCGCCCGGGTCGCCCCGGCCGCCGCTTCCGCACGGGCCTTCGTCGCCTGCGCCTCGGCTTCGGCCGCGGTCTTGACGCGGGTCGCGTCCGCCGCCGCCCGCAGCTCGGTCTCCTTCGCCTCGGCCTGGGCCTTGGCGATCGAAGCGTCACGGGCCGCGTCGGCCGCCGTGCGCGTGTCGTACGCCTTCGCGTCGGCCGGCTTGCGGACCTGCGACTGCAGCCGCTGCTCGGCCAGCGCCGCCTCCAGCTCGGCCGCCCGCGTCTCCTGGACGACGACCTCCTGGCGCGCGGTCGCCTCGGCCAGCGGACCGGACTGGGACATCTTCGCCCGCGCCTGGTCGACCTCGGCCTGGTAACCGGCCTGCTGGATCTGGCTCGCGCGGACCGCGGCCGCCTTCTTCGCCGCCGACTCCTGCTCGACCTGGGCGGCTTCCTGGTCGCGCTGCGCCTCGGCGATCCGGGCCGACGCGGCGATCGCGGCGGCGTGCGGCTTGCCGAGGTTGAGGATGTAGCCCGATTCGTCGTCGATCTCCTGGATCTGCAAGGAGTCCACGATCAGGCCGAGCTTGATCATCTCGGTGGCCGAGGACTGGCGCACCTCACCGGTGAGCGCGTCCCGGTTGTGGATCATCTCCTCGATGGTCAGCCCGCCCACGATGGAGCGCAGGTGCCCGGAGAAGAGCTCGTGGATCGTGTCGTTCATGCCCTTCTGCTGGTCCAGGAACCGGCGGGCGGCGTTGGCGATCGACGAGAAGTCGTCGCCGACCTTGTAGATCACCACGGCGCGCACGGTGACCGGCAGCCCCTGCCGGGTCACGCAGGACACCTGCAGGTTGACGCCCCGGGTGTCCAGTGACAGCCGCCGGGCGGTCTGGAACCCGGGGATGACGTTCACGCCGCGGCCGGTGATGATCTTGAAGCCCAGGCTGTCCGCGGTCTCGCTGCGTTCGACCCGGATCCCCCAGCCGGACACGATCAGCGCTTCGTTCGGCTCCGCGACCTTGTACAGGACCCGCAGCAGTCCGAAGATCACGATCACGGCCACGACGGCGATGCCGACGATCAGCAGGATGCTCATTGGCCTCCCACACCCCTCAGTTCAGTCTTCTGTTGTTGGTAGCCCTTCGACGCCGCTAACGGCTCAGTGGTTGCCACCGTTCGACATAAACCGTGCGGGGAGGTTCGAAGTCCACGACGAGCACCTGCGTGCCCGAGGCGAAGGTCGCTTCGGGGTCGATCGGGTAGGCGTAGAAGGCCTCGGTGCCGCCCCGGACGCTCAGCAGCACCTCACCGATGAGGCCGGGGCCGATCGTGCCGGTCACGCGCCCGCGGCTGCCGATCATCCACCGAAGCCCTTCAGCTTGACCTTGGAGCCCTTTTGCACGAACGTGCCCGGCTGCGGGTCCTGCTGGAAGACGAAGTCGAACCCGCCGCCCCCGCCGCGCCCGCGGCCGCCGTCGCGGTCGGCCTGCAGCCCGGCCTGCTCGAGAAGCTTCTGGGCGTCGTCGAACGAGCGGAACCGGACGTCCGGCACCTGCACGGCGTTGTTGAGGAACACGCCGATCCGCTTCGCCGTCGCCTGCGAGTTGGCCCCCGGGTCGGTCCGGGTGACGGCGCCGCCCGGGACGTTCTGGTTGAACTCCTCGCCCGCCTGGAACGGCTCGAACCCGGCCTGCTGCAGGAGCTGGAACGCCTCGTCCTTGCTCTTCCCGGTGACGTCCGGGACCGGCGGCAGCGGGATCGGGCCCTTGGACACGATGATCGTGACCTGGCCGTTGATGTTCAGCTGGCTGCCGGCGCCGGGTTCGGTGCGGATCACCGCGCCCTGCGGGACGTCGGCGTCGAAGTCGTCAGTGCCGCGGACCGGGGTCAGCTGCGCCGTCTTGATCGCCTGCTCGGCGTCGGGCAACGCGGTGCCCGGGCGGATGTCCGGCACGGCCGGGCGGCCCTTGGACAGCACGACCGACACCGTCGAGTTCGGCGTCAGCGTGGTGCCCTCGGGGGGTTCGTTGCGCAGCACGGTGTTCGACGGCACCGTGTTGTCGAACTCCTGGCTGAACTGCGGCGTCAGCTTCGCCGAGCGCAGGGCGTCACCCGCCGCCGCCTGGTTCAGCCCGACGAGCTTCGGCACCGTCGACGTCTTGTCGCCGCCGGTGTCGGTCAGCATGAAGATGAACGCCGTGATCAGCCCGCCGAACAGCAGCACCGCCCCGGCGATCAGCGCGATCCGCTTGCGGTTGTCCGCCGGCTTCTCGGGTTCCGGCTCGGCCCGCCGGCGGGGCGGGCGCGGCGGGACGTTCCCGGCCGCGGGGATCCCCGGCGGCGGGGTGCCCGGGTGGCCGGGGTGGCTGAGCGCCCGCGTCGCGTTCGGGCGGTGCACCGGCATGGTCTTCCCGGTGTCGGGCTGCACCTGCGGGATCCGCGGCAGCGTGCGCTCGGTGTCGGCGATGTCGCCCTGGCCGTGGGACACCGGGACCGGCACGGTGACCGGCAGCAGGCCCAGCTGTGCGCGCACCGCGGTCAGCTCGGTGAGGAACTCCCCGGCGTCGGCGGGCCGCAGCTCGGGGTCGCGCCGGGTCGCGCGCGTGATCAGGTCGTCGAGCGCGGCCGGCAGGTCCGGGCGCAGCTCGCTCGCCCGCGGGACGTCGTCGTTGACGTGCCGGTAGGCCACCGAGATCGCGGTGTCACCGGTGTAGGGCGCGCGGCCGGTGAGCATTTCGTAGAGCAGGATCCCGGCCGAGTAGACGTCGCCGCGCGCGTTGGCCGCGCCGGTGGTGACCTGCTCGGGGGAGAGGTAGGCGACGGTGCCGAGGATGACGCTCGCGCTGGTCGTCCCGGCGCTGGCCACGGCCCGCACGAGACCGAAGTCGGCGACCTTGACGACGCCGCCGGTGTGCGGCCCGGACCGGCCGATGAGCACGTTCTCGGGCTTGACGTCGCGGTGCACCAGCCCGGCCCGGTGCGCGGCGGCGAGCGCCGACAGCACGGGCTCGGCGACGCTCAGCGCGAGCGCGATGTCGAGCGGGCCCTTCTCGTCCAGCAGGTCCCGCAGGGTGCCGCCGTCGACGAGCTCCATGACCAGGAAGGCGAGGCCGCCCTCCTCGCCCTTGTCGTGCACCGCCACGACGTTCGGGTGGTGCAGCTGGGCGGCCGACTGGGCCTCCCGCACGAACCGGTCCACGAACGACCGGTCGTCCGCGAAGCGCGGATCCATGATCTTGATCGCGACCTGGCGGTCCAACCGGGTGTCCGTCCCCTGGTAGACCGACGACATCCCGCCGTGGGCGAGCAGCCGGTCCACCCGGTAGCGCCGCTCGAGCAGCGTGCCGACCAGGCTGGGGTGGGTGCGTGTCACGAGTAGGGATCGTACGGAACCCGGCACGCCGCGTGGAGGAGACCTCGCGGGTCACCCGTGCGCACTAGCGGGAGAGGGGGGCGAATGTGGCACAGTGTCACCTGTGAGTGGGATTCCTGTCGCCGAAGACGTCCTGGCCGCCGACATCGCGGTGCTGCCGCTGCCGGAGGTCGCGACCGCCCTTGGGACGTCGACCAACAAGGTCCGCCAGCTGCTGCGCGAGGGCGAGCTGATCGCCCTCAAACGAGGCGGCGAGCTGTGCGTCCCGAGCGCGTTCCTCGTCAAGGACGGCGTGGTCAAGGGCCTGTCCGGCACGATAACCGTGCTCGACGACTCCGGGTTCAGCCGCACCGAGATGCTCCGCTGGCTGTTCACCGTCGACGAGTCGCTGCCGGGCAACACGCCGGTCAACGCGCTGCGCACGAGCCACGGCACCGAGGTGAAGCGGCGCGCCCAGGCGATGGCTTTCTGAGGCTTTCTGATCTGGCACAACGCGGCCGCCAGCTGAACGGCCGCGGCCGTGAGCAGGCACGCCGGGACCGACCGCGCCGCCAGCGGGCCGGCCAGTGCCGCCCCGGCGGCCAGACCGGTGATCTTGACGCTCGCCGCCGTCGTGAACACCTGAGCCCGCACGCGTGCGGGCGTCTCCCGGTGCCGGACCGCGAACAGGGCCGTGAGCTGCGGCCCTTCGGCGAATCCGGCCAGTGCCGCGGCCGCGACCAGGAGTTTTACGTCGGTCGCCGTCGCCGCGACGACGCAGCTCGCGGCCAGGACCAGCGTGCTCGCCCAGACGACCGTGTCGGGTGCGAGCCGTTTTCCGGCGAAGACGGCGTTGGCCAGCAGTGACGCCACCGCGAGGACGGTCATGAGCAGTGTGCCGTCCGCGGCGCTCCCGAGGTGCGCGGCGCCGAGCAGGGGATAACAGACGGTGACCATCCCGACCCCGGCGCACGAGAGCGTGGACGTCGAGGTGGCCCGCCGGAGCGGCGTGTTGCGCAGAAGGACGCCGAAGCCGTCCGCGAGCTGTTTCCCGAGTCGGGTCGCGGCCGGGCGGGGTCTTCGAGGGAGAGTCCAGGCGGCGGGGAGCGCGGCGGCGACCATGCCGACCGCCACGGCGAGGGCGACCGGGGCGCCGGCGAGGGTGGTGAGGAGACCGGCGAGCCCAGGCCCGGCGAGGGCGGCGGCGGTGAAGGTCAACGCATCGAGGCGGCTGGCGGTGGCGGGGACGGGTCCCGCGACCGAGGGCAGCTGAGCCGACTGGCCACTCACGACCGACGGCAGCTGAGCCGTCCAGCCGCCCGCGATGGCTGGGTTGAGCAGGCCCGTCAGCGCCGCCAATGCGACCACCGACCACAGCGGCAGATACCCGAACACCGCTGTCACCAGGGCTATCCCGCCCGCGTACCCGGCCAGCGCGACCGCCAGTAGCCGCCCCGGTGCCGGGCTGCGGTCCAGCAGGGCCCCGAACACCGGGCCACCCGCCGCGGCCGCCGCGGTCAGGCCCGCCAGCAGGGCCGCCCCCGCGTGCGGGCCGGCGGTCAGGCCCAGCAGCAGGAGCGCGGGCCCGGACAGCTCGTCGCCGGTCCGGGCGAGCGTCGCCCCGGTGAGGTACCCGGCGAGTCTGTAACGGCTCGACATGATCGAGACGTTACAGTGGGGCATGGCCTTTCCGCACCGGGATTCCGTCCAGCGCGCCGTCGACCTCCTCGCCGTGCTGCTGCCCCCGGACACCGGCGCGGCCGACGTCGAGCGCGTCCTGCAGGCCCACGGCGAACCGGCTACGACGCTCTCACCGAGCGACCTGACGAAGCTGCGCGAAGCAGCGCGAGAACTCCGTGACGTCTTCGCAGCGTCCGACGTCACCGAAGCGGCTTCGGCGCTCAACCGCCTCTTCGCGCGCTACGCGGGCCCACCGCGCCTGACGGACCACGAGGACGGCTACGGCTGGCACCTGCACCTCGACGCGGCCGACGACGGCCCGTGGGACCGCTGGCTGGTGACGTCGTCGGCGCTGGGCCTGGCGACGCTCCTCGCGGACCGCCAAGGCCCGCCGGGCGGGCTGTGCGCGTCGCCGTCGTGCGGCAAACCGTTCGCCCACCTGGGCGGCGGCAGCCCGAAGCGCTACTGCTCACCCCGCTGCGCAACGCGCGAACGCGTCGCCGCCCACCGCGCCGCCCGGCACCCCGGAAAGCCGTGAAGGCCTCCTTCCCGGCCATAAGAGCCGGTAAGGAGGCCTTCACGGACCAAAAAGGACTCAGCCGTTGTTCTTGTCGCGCCAGGCGATCCACGACTTGAGCAGGCCCAGGTCGTAGTCCGGGCCGCCCACGCCGACGGTGAACGTCGAGACGCCCAGGCTCAGCAGCTTCGGGCCCAGCTCGTCCGGCTCACCCTGGACGCCGCACGAGCGCTCGATCTCGGCCGGGTCGCGGCCGACGTCGGCGCAGTGCTGGTCGAGGATCTTGACCTTGCGCTCGACGACCTCCGGGTCGCCGAAGCCGTGCCAGATGTCGCCGTGCTTGGCGACCAGCTTCAGGGTCTTCTTCTCGCCGCCACCGCCGATGAGCACCGGGATCTTGCGCGTCGGCGCCGGGTTCAGCTTGCCGAGGCGGGCCTCGATGCGCGGGAGCGACTCCGCCAGGTTGTCGAGGCGGCCGCCGGCGGTGCCGAACTCGTAGCCGTACTCGTCGTAGTCCTTCTCGAACCAGCCGGAGCCGATGCCGAGGATGAGCCGCCCGCCGGAGATGTGGTCGACGGTGCGGGCCATGTCGGCCAGCAGCTCGGGGTTGCGGTAGCTGTTGCAGGTCACGAGCGCGCCGATCTCCACGCGCGACGTCGACTCCGCCCAGGCGCCGAGCATGGTCCAGCACTCGAAGTGCTGGCCCTCGGGCTCGCCGTAGAGGGGGTAGAAGTGGTCCCAGTTGAAGACGATGTCGGCGCCGAGCTCTTCGGCGGCGGACGCGGTGCGCCGGATGGTGTCGTAGTCGGCGTGCTGCGGCTGGAGCTGCAGCCCGATCCGGATCGGTCGCTTTGCTGCTGAGGTCATGATCGCAGCCTACGACCGGCCCCGAGGGTCCCGCGCGCCCAGACCGCGGCGAACGCGGGCAGCGCGACCACCAGCCGGCGCGTCTTCGGCACCACCGCCCGCCGCGTGAGGACGTCGTGGTCCAGTGCGGCGATCTCGTCCAGGATGCCCTCGTACAGCGTCAGCGCCGTCCGCACGCACGGCCGGGATTCCGGGCGCAGCAACGGAACCCCGGCTTCGGCCCGCCGGTACACCGCGCGCGTCCTGGCCACGAAGTACGCCATCGCCGCGCGGATCCGCGGGTCCGGGCGGCGGGCTTCCAGCAGCTCACGCGAGACGCCGAAGGCGGCCAGCTCGTCGAGCGGCAGGTACAGCCGGCCGCGGTCGAGGTCCTCGCCGACGTCGCGCAGGAAGTTGGTCAGCTGGAACGCCTCGCCGAGCGCGATCGCCCCCGGCTCGGCGTCGGCCAGCGGCCCGACGGTGCCGAAGACCGGCAGCATCTGCAGCCCGATCACCGCCGCCGACCCGTACGTGTACGCACCCAGATCGGTGAACGTCGCGTACTCGACCGGCTTCAGGTCCGCCCGCATCGAGCGCAGGAACGCCTCGAACAGGTCCTGGGCGATGCCGTAGGAGTGCACCGTGTCCGACAGCGCCGCGAGCACCGGGGCGTCCGGGCTGCCGCCGGCGAAGACGTCCTCGACCATCGCCGCGACGCGGTCCAGCTCGGCCGCCGGGTCCGTGCCCGGTTCGGGGTTGTCGACCAGCTCGTCGGCCATCCGCGCGAAGCCGTACAGCGCGTGCGCGGCCGGCCGGGCGCGGGCCGGCAGCAGGCGCGTCGCGAGGAAGAACGTGCGGCCGTGGTGGGCGTTGAGCCGGCGGCACGCGGCGTAGGAGGCGCGCAGGGCCGGGTCGGTGATGCCGGCGGCGTCGAGCTCGTTCACTTCCCGGTGATCCGTTCCGCCGCGAGCCGTCCGGAGATGAGCACCGGCGGGATGCCGACGCCCGGCGTCGTGCCGCAGCCGGCCAGCACCACGTTGCCCGCCGCGCGCACCAGGTTCGCCGGCCGGAACGGGCCCGTCTGGGTGAACGTGTGCGCCAGCGAGAACGGCGTCCCGGCGGCGAGCCCGCGGGCCGCCCAGTCGGCCGGGGTGAGCGTCTCGTCGACGGTGAACTCGTCGCCGAACCCGGTCAGCCCCCGCGCTTCGAGCGTGCGAAGCAGCTCTTCGCGGTACGGCCCGCGGACGCGCGCCCAGTCGATCGGCCCGCGGTTCAGGTTCGGCGCGGGCGCCAGCACGGAGACGATCTCGCCGCCGTTCCCGGCGAGGCCCGGGTCGGTCGCCGTCGGGCGCGTGACCAGCAGTGACGGGTCGCTCATCAGCCGTCCTTCGCGGATGATCTCGGCGAACGTCCGCTCCCAGGCGGCGCCGAAGTAGATCGTGTGGTGGCCCAGGTCCCACGCCTTCGTGGTCCGCCCGTGCAGGACGACGGCGGACGGCGAGTAGCGCAATGGCACCGGCCGCTTCGGCCGGGCGCCGATGAGCCGGTACGCCGTGCTCAGCTCGGTCGCGAGGACGACGGCGTCGCACGGGATCCGCTCGCCCGAACGCGTGCGGACCGCGCGCACCCGGGACGAGACGCGCTCGAGCCACGCCGCTTCGGTGCCGAACCGCACGTCCGCGCCCGCCCGCGTCGCCGCACCGGTCAGCGCCCGGCCGATCTCGCCCATCCCGCCTTCGGGGTAGTACACGCCGCCGACGGTGTCCATGTACGAGATGACGCCGTACGCGCCGATCGCGCGGGCCGGGTCGAGGCCCGCGTAGAGCGACTGGAACGAGAACAGCCGCCGGACGCGCTCGTCGCGCAGGTACCGGGCGACGCGCGGGCCGAGCCGGCCGAACCCGCCGAGCGCGGCGAGTTTCACCAGCTCGGGCCGGGCGAGGTCGAACGGCGAGTCGAAGTTCGTGCCGAGGAACCGGTCCTTCTGCACCGCGTACAGCTCGGTCAGCCAGCGCCGCAGCGCCCGGTAGCCCGCGGCTTCGCGCGCGCCGGCGAAGGCGCGGATCTCGGCTTCCATGGCGTCGCCGTCGGTGTGCAGGGAAAGGGCGCTGCCGTCGGCGAACCGCGCCCGGTACGCCGGGTCGAGCCGGGTCAGGCGCAGGTTCTTGGCCATCGAGTCGCCGACCGCGGCGAACGCCTCGTCCAGCAGCTCGGGCATGGTCAGCACGCTCGCGCCGGTGTCCACGGCGTTGCCGCCGAACCGCTGCTGCCCGGTGCGCCCGCCCGGGACGTCGGCCTGCTCCAGCAGCGTCACCCGCCGGCCCGCGCCGAGCAGGTGCAGGGTCGCCGACAGGCCGGCCAGCCCGGCGCCGATGACGACGACGTGGTCGGTCGGCCCCTCCACGCGCCGCACGTCAGTACGTCCGCTGGGTGGCCTTGACGACCAGCCCGGTCAGCGCGGCGGGCGCCGGCTCGGCCAGGTGCGCGCGCTCGAGCGCGGCCATCGCGGCGGTGGTCAGCTCGTCGATCCGGTGCTCGACCGCGTCGACCGCGCCGACCTGCTGCAACGCCATCCGGACGGTCTCGACACCCTCGTCGGACAGGTCGGCGTCGCCGATCGCGTCCGCGATGACCGTGGCGGCCGCCTCCTCGCCCTTCTCGGCGGCGAGCTGCAGGCCGAGCGCGACGAGCAGGGTGCGCTTGCCCTCGCGCAGGTCGTCACCGGCCGGCTTGCCGGTGACCGACGGGTCGCCGAAGACGCCCAGCAGGTCGTCGCGCAGCTGGAAGGCGATGCCGACCTCGCCGCCGAACTCCAGCAGCGTCTCGATCAGCTCGGGGGACGCTCCACCCAGCGCCGCGCCCAGGTGCAGCGGCCGCTGCACGGTGTAGGCGGCGGTCTTGAGCTTGTCGATCTTCAGCGCGGCCTCGGGGGAGGCGTCGCCGGTGGCCTGCGTGCGGACGTCGAGGTACTGCCCGGCGAGCACCTCGGTGCGCATCGCGCGCCAGGCCGGGCGGGCCGCGGCGAGCGTCTCGGCCGGCAGCGGGGCGTCGGCGAACATGTCGTCGGCCCAGGCCAGCGCCAGGTCGCCGACCAGCACCGCGGTGGCCAGCCCGAACGTCGCGGGGGAGCCGAGCCAGCCGCGGTCGGCGTGCAGCTTCGCGCCCGCGATGTGCACGGTCGGGAACCCGCGGCGGGAGTCGGAGGAGTCGATCAGGTCGTCGTGGATCAGCGCGCACGCCTGGATCAGCTCCAGGCTGGACACCGCCTGCAGCACGCCCTCGGCGTCCGGCCCGGCCGGGTCGCCGCCCGCGCCGCGCCAGCCCCACCACGCGAACGTGGGCCGCAAACGTTTGCCACCCGTCAGCACGAACCCGCTGAGCGCCTCGATCCCGGCGGCCACCGTCGGCTCGGTCTCGATGATCCGCTCGCCCGCCCGGCCGAGGAACCCGGCCAGCGCGCGCTGGACGTTGGCGGGCAGATCGACGTCGGAGACGGGCACGTTCATGCCCTCATCCTCGCCGAACCCGGCCGCGGCCGGGCCGCCGGGGCGCCCGGATGTGGTGAATCAGACTCTCGTCGCGAGCGGCGCCCAGAACGGGCCCGTGAGCCCGGCTTCGGCGAAGTACGCGACGGCGCCGCCGGGCTCGCGCCGCCGGTAGCCGCGCTCCAGCCGCCCCGCGTACCAGCCGCGGGCGAGCCGCCAGAGCGTCCCGAGGTCCAGCACGTCCCCCTTGGCCTGCCCGGTCGCGGTGAGCCATTCGTCCACACAGGACTCGTCGCAGAACAGTCGCTGGTGCTCGCAGGTGTGCAGCACGTCGTCCCACATCCGCGCGGCGGGCACGAGGAAGTGCGCCACCTGGGAGCCCGCCGGCGGCTCGGCGCGGCCGACGACCAGCGCGTGCGGCTGCTCGCAGCCGGGGCACCGGGTCGCGACCAGGACCTCCGGCTCGTCGTCGACGAGGTGGGGGATGGCGAACGAGTCCCAGGCGCAGCCGCCCCACCACAGCGTGCGCGCGCCCATCACGGAGAAGCCGAGCGACTTCGCGGCGAACGGGTGCGCCAGCACGACGTGCTCGGACTCGTCGAGCACCAGGTGGTGGGCGTCGGCGAGGCGGTGCAACGCCTGCTTGGCCACGGCGAGCGACCCGCCCGCGGCGTCGGCCAGCTCCGGCGCCGTCGGCGCGCGGCCATGGGCGGCGAAGGCGCGGTAGACGGCCAGGCGCACGTCTTCGTCCCAGCTCGCGTCGTCCCTCATCGCTCGCTCCCCACGGTGGCTGCCCAGTCTAGTCGGGCCGCCCGCACGAACCACACTCGAAAACCACTCGACTCTCCGTCTCGGAAAGCGGACGGGGGCTCCCGGATGTCGGGCATTGGCCCTTAACATTCGGGTATGACGTCGGTGATCGAGCGGTTGCGAGGAGACGGGCCGAAGTTCTCCATCGAGTTCTTCCCACCCCGGGACACGGCGGACGAGGCCGTCCTGTGGAAGGCCGTCCGGGAGCTCGAGCCGTACGACCCGGCCTACATGTCGATCACCTACGGGGCCGGCGGCTCCAACCGCGACGGCACGATCCGCAGCATCGCCCGCGTCGCGACCGAGACGACGCTGGTGCCGATGGCGCACCTGACCGCCGTCAACCACTCCGTCGCCGAGCTGCGCAACGTGATCGGCTGGTACGCCTCGGTCGGCGTCCGCAACATCCTCGCGCTGCGCGGCGACCCGCCCGGCGACGTCTACGGCGAGTGGACCCCGCACCCCGAGGGCCTGAACTACGCCGAGGAGCTGGTCCAGCTCGTGCGTGAGCTGGGCGACTTCTGCGTCGGCGTCTCGGCGTCCACCTACGGCCACCCCCGCTCGCCCGACCTCGAAACGGACACGAAGTACCTGGTCCGCAAGCTGCGCGCGGGCGCCGACTTCGCGATCGCGCAGCTGTTCCACGACGCCGAGGACTTCCTGCGCCTGCGCGACCGCGTCGCGGCGACCGGCTGCGACGTCCCGGTGCTGCCCGGCGTGATGCCGCTGACGACGCTGCGGACCCTGCAGACGACGATCAAGCTGTCCGGCGCGCCGGCCCCGGCGAAGCTGCTCGACCGGCTCGAACCCCTCGCCGACGACCCCAAGGCGTTCCGCGCCGCGGGCATCGACGTGATCACCGAGCTGTGCGAGAAGCTGATCGCCGAAGGCGTGCCGAACCTGCACTTCTACACCTTCAACCGGTCGAAGGCGACACGCGAGGTGATCGCGCGGCTGGGGCTGGTGCCGGCCCGCACTTAAGTCCGTACCGCGGGCCCATACTGGACCGGTAGCGTGCGGCGCATGGCTTCTTCTTCCGATGGCGTGCACGGGATCTGCGACCGCTACGTCGACGACTACGCGGCCGCCGACCCGGTCGCCGCGACCTCCTTCGGCATCATCGGCCACGATCACCGGCTGACCGACTACTCGCCCGCCGGGTTCGACGAGCGCGCCGAGCTGGCCGCGCGGGCGCACGCCGCGGTGGCCGCGGCCGAGCCCGCCGACGCCGGCGAGCGGTCCGCGAAGGCCGTGTTCACCGAGCGGATCGGGCTCGAGCTGGAGATCCACGAAGCCGGCCTCGACGTGGCGCAGCTCAACGTGATCTCCAGCCCGGTCCAGGAACTGCGGATGGCCTTCGACCTGATGCCGGTGGACACCGAGGCCGACTGGTCGGTCGTCGCTACGCGGATCGGCGAGGTGCCGAAGGCGCTGGCCGGGATCCGCACGGGCCTGCTGGCCGGGTCCGACGCGGGCCACGTCGCGGCGCTGCGTCAGGTCGCGAAGGTCGCGGAGCAGTGCGAGACATGGGCCGGCCTGAAGGAGGAGAAGGGCTTCTTCAGCGAGCTCGTCGGCGGCGCGGAGAAGCAGGGCGACGCGCTCAAGACCGACCTCGCGCGCGGTGCGCGGGCCGCCGAAGAGGCGTTCGCGGAGTTCGCCGGGTTCCTGCGCGCGGAGCTGGCGCCCAAGGCCCCGGGCAAGGACGCCGTCGGCGAGGACGTCTACCGCCTGTGGTCGCGGTACTTCGTCGGCGCGGCGCTCGACCTGCGCGAGGCCTACGAGTGGGGCTGGGCGGAGTTCGCCCGCATCGAGGCCGAGATGCGCACCGTCGCGAACCGCGTCAAGGCCGGCGCCACCCCGGCGGAGGCGGCGGCGCAGCTCGACGCCGACCCGCGCTACCGCGTCCAGGGGCGCGCCGAGTTCGAGGCGTGGATGCAGCGGCTCTCGGACGACGCGCTGAAGTCGTTGCGCGGCAAGCACTTCGACATCTCGGACCGGGTGATGGCGCTGGAGTGCCTGATCGCCCCGCCGGGCGGTGGCGTCGGCGCGTACTACACCGGCCCGAGCGAGGACTTCGGCCGGCCGGGCCGCATGTGGTGGTCACTGCCGCCGGGCCGCGACGAGTTCATCACCTGGCGCGAGACGAGCACCGTTTACCACGAGGGCGCGCCGGGCCACCACCTCCAGATCGCGACGGCGGTCGACAAGTCGGACGCGCTGAACAAGTACCAGCGGATGATGGCGTTCACGTCGGGCCACGCGGAGGGCTGGGCGCTGTACTCCGAGCGCCTGATGCAGGACCTCGGCTACCTCTCCGACGACGGCGACCTGCTGGGCATGCTGTCCGAGCAGCTGTTCCGCGCCGCGCGCGTGATCATCGACCTGGGCATGCACCTGGAGCTGGAGATCCCGGCGGGCACCGGCTTCCACGAGGGGGAGCGCTGGACCCCGGACCTGGGCCTGGAGTTCATGCTGACCCGCACGATCACCGACCCGGCCCACGTCCGCGACGAGATCGACCGCTACCTGGGCTGGCCGGGCCAGGCCCCGTCGTACAAGATCGGCGAGCGCCTCTGGCTGGCGGCTCGCGAGGACGCCCGGGCCCGCGCGGGAGCGTCGTTCGACATCAAGCGCTTCCACACCCAGGCCTTGGACATGGGCGGCATGGGCCTGGACACACTGCGGGACCAGCTGGCCCAGCTGGACTGACGGCCGGCCGCCCCCTCCGGAACCGAGCCCCCGCCCATCCCTGGGGGGCGTCCCACGTCCAGTTTATCGGGCCTGGCCGACGATCCCGCCCGGAAAGCCCTTCCCGGGCCCGCTTGTCCACAACAAGGCACCCCTGTGGACAAGCGGGCCCGAAAACCCGTCGCGCCCGCCACGACGTCCCCGCTAATGTCGGCTCTGTGCATCGGATCCTGTTCGCCACCCCGCCGCCCCGCGCCTGAGCGGGGTGGTCTTCGCCGCGTGACCCGCGGCTTCTTCGTGGTGCTCTGAAGCAGATCGCCCCGCGTCGTCGATTCCGATTCCTTCGACGCAGGAGCGTTTTCCGATGTCCCTCGCCCTACCCGTGCGCGCCCGTTCGTCGGCCGCGCTCGTCCTCGCCGGTGTCCTGTGGGGCACCGGCGGTCTCGCCGGTTCGCTGCTCGGCGCGCTCGCCGGCCTCCACCCGCTCGCCGTCGCGGCTTGGCGGCTGCTCATCGGCGGCGGCGTCGCGTGCCTGTTCGTCAAGTCCCGGCCACGAGGCCGCGCCGCGATCCGGCGGCTGCTCACCGTCGGCGGCCTGTTCGCGTTGTTCCAAGCGAGCTACTTCGCCGCCGTCGCGCTCAGCTCGGTGAGCGTCGCGACGATGACCACCATCGGCGCGGCGCCCGTCGTGGTCACCGTGGCCAGGTGGCGCCGTCCCGGCCGCTGGACGCTGGTCTCCCTGGCCGGCACGCTCGCCGGCCTGGTGCTGCTCCGCTGGTCGCCGGACGTTTCGGCGTCCCTCGGCGGGCTCGCGTTCGCGCTGCTCGCGGCGGCCGGATTCGCGACGCTCACCCTGCTCACCGCGAAGCCGGTCGAAGGTCTCGACCCGCTGTCCACGACGGCGTTCGGCTGCCTGCTCGGCGGTCTGCTGCTCGCGCCGCTGGCGAGCTGGTCCGGCATGGCGTTGCCGCTGCACCCGGACGTCCTCGCGGTCGCCCTGTACCTCGGTGTGGTGCCGACGGCCCTCGCGTACGCCGCGTACCTGCGCGGCCTCGCGGACGCGCATCCCGTGCTGGGCGCGTTGTCGGCGGTGCTCGAACCGCTGACGGCGGCGATCCTGTCCGCGGTCCTGCTCGGCGAACGGCTCGCCGGCACGGCGTGGTGCGGCGCGGCCGTGCTGGTCGCGGCGCTGGCCGTCGGCTACTGGCGGCCCGAACCGAGGTGAGTCCCGGCGCTGCCCCTCAGCGCGGCTCGAGGGGATCGAGGGGCTCGAGGGGCTCGAGGGGCAGCGTCCGGCCCAGGATCGCGAACGGGCGCGGGTCGCCGGCGAAGTGGTAGTCGCGCAGGACGTCGACGAACCCGGTGCGGCGGTAGAGCTTCCACGCGCGGCTCGTGCCCTCCGGCGTCGACAGCAGCACGTTCGCGCTCGGCACGCCGTCGAGCAGGCCGTGCAGCAGGTCCTCGCCGATCCGGTGGCCCTGGTTCTCCGGCCGGACGTGGATCTCGGTCAGCTCGAAGTAGTCCATCAGCCAGCGGTCGGCCTCGGCGGGCCCGGACCGGCGGCTCAGGCCGTGGCGCACCTGCTCGTGCCACCACTGCCCCGGCCGGCCGCGATAGCCGTAGGCCAGGCCGAGCAGGACGTCGTCGGCGTCGAAGGCGGCCATGCAGCGCCAGCCCTCGCGCAGCGCGTGGGTCAGCCACATCGGCGCCCGCTGCTCGGCGGTGCCCGCCGGGTAGCGCATCGCCCGGACGTAGATGTCCAGCGCCTCGGGCAGGCGCGCGCGGAACTCGTCCGCGGAGAGCTGGACGTAACGGGAGCGCATCGCGGTCACAGCTGGCTATTCTCCTCCGCGCCCGCGAGCGCGCCAGTGGTCCCCCCGGTCAGGGTGACCAGATCGGCGAACGTCGTCGGGAAGACGGTCTTCGGGTGCCCGGCGGCGGCCCAGACGACGTCGTGGGCGGCCAGCGCGGTGTCGACGAGCGTGGTCAGCCGCGTCGGGTGCCCGACCGGGGCGACGCCGCCGATCGGCTGCCCGGTGTGGGCCCGCACGAAGTCGGCGTCGGCCTTCCCGACGGCCTCGACGCCGGCCAGGCCGGCGAGCGTTTCCGGGTCCGCGCGATGGGCGCCGGAGGTCAGCGCGAGCAGCGCGTGCGCGTTTTTGTCGTACCCCACGCGGAAGATGAGGCTGTTGGCGATGGCCCCCACCGGCACGCCGAGTGCCTCGGCCGCCTGGGCGGCGGTCCGGACCTCGGCGGGCAGGACGCGGATGCCTTCGGCGGCGGCGTGCTGCCCGGCTTCGGACAGTGCGGCCGCCACCTTGGCGACGGCGGGGTGGTCCAGCGAACTCATGAACCTATGAGATCACGCCGGCGGCGAGGTGTCCCGCACCACGTCCGGGGGATTCCGCCTCGGGGTTGAGCGAACGCCACGTCCGGGGTTACTCTGGAAATCGTTCGAACAGACGTTCGACATCTGGTGAGCGCGCACCGGTCAGGTGACCGGCGCGGGGCGGGGGGAAGCGTCCCGCGCCGGGCACCGCCCGGGCTCACAACGCGCAGGAGGAGGGTCGTCATGTCCGTCTCGGTCGTGTCCCCCGCGGATCCCGGGCAGCCCCAGCTGCCCCTGTCGCTGCGCCCGCCCGCCTCGCCGGCGGCGGCCGGCCTGCTCGCCCAGGCGCGGCGCGGCCTCGCCGAAGCCGAGCGGGAAGCCGATCCCGCGGAGCGGTTCATCGGCGCCTACCTCGCCGCGCTGCGCGGCGCCGCCGCGGTGCTCGCCGCCCACGGCCGCCCGCACCGGGGCCGGTCGCGCCCGGCCAGCACGTGGGTCCTGCTCGACGCCGACGCCCCCGAGCTGCGGGAGTGGTCTGCCTTCTTCGCGAGCAATTCGGCCATGCGCGCCGACGCCCAGGCCGGCATCACCGGCCGGGTCACCGCGGAGTCGGCCGCGGCCTTGGTGCGCGCCGCCGAGCCGTTCCTGGAGCTGGTCCGCCGTCTCGTGCACGGCCTGCCGATCGCGGAGGACGCCCATGTCGCGTGAGCACGGCCTGATCGACCAAGGGCGGCTGCTCACGGCGTTGGGGATCGAAGGCGGAATACTGGTCGACGCGGTGCGCGCGGCGCCGCTCGAGGCGCCGGTGCCCGCGTGCCCGGGCTGGTCGCTCGGCGAGGTGGCCCGGCACGTCGGCAGCCGCTACCGGATGGTCCGGCGCCGGCTGGCCGAAGGGCGCGTCCCGGACGAGTGGCCGCGGGACCCCGCGCCCGGCCAGGGCCTGGCGGACTACCTGGAGACCGGGCTGGCCGAACTGCTCGACGAGCTGGCGGCGCACGACCCGGGGGAGCGCGCCGACACGTGGTGGCCCGCCGACCCGACGTACGGCTTCTGGCGGCGGCGGATGGTGCACGAGACCCTGGTGCACCGCGTCGACGTCGAACAGTCCGCGGGTGTGGAGCCGCGTGAGGTGCCCGAAGACCTGGCGCTCGACGGCATCGACGAGGCGTTGCTCCTCTGGTTCGGGCAGAAGCTGCCGCTGCTCGGGCTCACCGGCACGAAAGCGGGCTCGGTCGGCGTGCTGGCGGGCGGCCACAGCTGGATCGCGCGGGCCGGTCCGGAGGTGACGCAGGCCTGGCACTGCCCGGCCGAGGAGGCCGAGGCCGCGGACGACGTCGTCACGGCCGAACCGGAGCGGATCTACCTGTGGCTCTGGGGCCGGGCGTCCCTGACCTCGGTGACCGTGCGAGGAGTGCACGACCAGGCGGCGCAGCTCTGGGCGCTGCTGCGGCTCGCGACCCGATGACCCGGCCGGTGGGGAAGCCGAACCGGAACTGTCGGTGGTGCGGGCTAGCGTGCGGCGCATGAGCACTCGCCTGGTCAACCTGGTGATCGACGCGGCGCGGCCGAGGGTCCTGGCGGACTTCTGGGCCGCGCTGCTCGGCTGGCGCGTCGCCGGGGAGCTGCCGGACGAGGTCGACGTCCGCGCCCCGGAGACCGACGGCTGGGACCTGGACCTGGTGTTCGTCCCGGTGCCGGAAGCCAAGGTGGTCAAGAACCGCATCCACCTCGACCTGGCGAGCCGGACGCCCGCGCACCAGGAGGAGCTGGTCGCGCGCGCCCTGGAGCTGGGCGCCCGGCGCGTCGACATCGGGCAGGGCGCGGTGCCGTGGGTGGTGCTGGCGGATCCGGAGGGCAACGAGTTCTGCGTCCTGGAGCCGCGCGAGCAGTACGCGGACACCGGCGCGGTGGCGTCGATCCTGGTCGACGCCTGGTCCCCGCCGCGGCTGGCGGACTTCTGGGCGGGCATCACGGGCTGGGAGGTCCGGGCCGGCCAGGGTGAGGTCATCGTGGGCCTGCGCGCGCCGTCGGGTCGCGGGCCGTGGCTGGAATTCCTGCGCAACGAGGACGCGAAGCGCGTGAAGAACCGGGTGCACCTGGACATCGCGCCCCCGGCGGGCGCCGACCACGCGGCGGCGGTGTCGGAGGTCCTGGTGGCGGGCGCGGCCCCGGCGGACCGCGAAGGCGTCCGGGTGCCGTGGCGCGTGCTGACCGACCCGGAGGGCAACGAGTTCTGCGTGCTGACCCCGCGCTGACCTAGCTTGGGAGGCATGGAGAACTTCGACTGGCAGGGGCGCCGGATCGCCTGGGAGCGCGCGGGTTCCGGGCCCGCGGTGGTGTTCTGCCACGGAACGCCCTGGTCGTCCTGGCTGTGGCGGCCCTTCGCCGAAGCCCTGAGCGGCGACTTCACGGTGTACCTCTGGGACATGCCGGGCTACGGCCGGTCGTCGAAGGACCCGTCCCACGCCGTCGACTTCGGCGTCCAGACGGAGGCGTTCACCGCCCTGCTCACCCACTGGGGCCTGGAGCGCCCGCACGTCGTGGCCCACGACTACGGCGGCGCGGTGTCGCTGCGCGCCCACCTGTTCCACGACGTCCCGTACGCGTCGCTGCTGCTGGCCGACGCGGTGGCTATCCCGCCGTCGGGTTCGCCGTTCTTCCAGCTGGTCAAGCAGCACCCGGACGTGCTGGCCCAGGTGCCGCCGTACATTCACGAGGCGCTGGTCAGGGCGTACATCGGCAACGCGGCGTTCCACCAGCTGCGAGAGTCGGACCTGGCTGAGCTGGTAGCCCCATGGCTGGGCGACGAGGGCCAGCCGGCGCTCTACCGCCAGATCGCCGCGTACGACGAGAGCTACCTGGCCGAGAACGAGCAGCGACTGGACCGGCTGAACCTCCCGGTGCGGGTGCTGTGGGGCACGGAGGACACGTGGATCCCGATTTCCCTGGGCGAGCGCCTCGCGGCGGCCATCCCGGGCGCAACGTTGACCCCGGTCGAGAGGGCGGGCCACCTCATCCAGCTGGACGCCCCGGTCAGGGTGGCCACCGAGCTGCGAACCTGGTTGACACAGGTGACGGCCTGAGCCCTGTCTCGCCTGGCCGCGGCCGGCTCCCGCGCCGACGGCCGAGCAGGCTGGTTCGTGGTGCGAGCTGAGCCAGTGCTCGGATCGGCGGTCGGCCTGTCGCTGGACTGGCTTGTCCTCAGCCGGCGACCCAGCGGTCGGTAGGCCGTGCCCGTCCTTAGGTTGGCGGCGGACCTGCCGCCGGACTGGCTTGTGCTCAGCCGGCGGCCCAGCGGTCGGGCCGTGCCTGTTCCCGAGTTGGCGGCGGAGCTGCCGCCGGCCGTGCCCGTTCCCCGGTCGGCGCGCGGCGGGCTGACCGTTGCCCAGCCGGAAGTGAGCCGCCGTGGGTCGGTGCGTACCTCCGGGACCGGGTTTCTCCCCAGGTCGGCGGGCCGGGCCGTAGCCGTGCCTGGCCTGGGTCCGGCGTCGTGTCGGTGGTTGCGCCGGCGGGGTGTGGGGCTTGTGTGTTTCGCCGGAGTTGCCGGGTCGCGTCGAACGCTGACCTGCGCGAAACACTCGCGTCCCGGTGAGGCAACAACCGCGGGGGACCGTGGTGGGCATGGAGACCTCTCGAGCGTTGCCCCAGCACGGTCAGCCGGCCGCCGTCGAGGAGCCGGCCGTGCCGTCCGCGTGGCGGGTGCGCGTCCGGATGCACGACCACCCGGGCACCCTGGCCCGCATCGCCATCCGGCTCGCTGACCTCGAGTGCAACATCCTCGGCCTGACCGTGCTGCCGGTCCCGGGTGGCGTGCTGGACGAGATCGTGCTGCGTCCCGCGATCGGCCTGCCCCGGCGGCTCCTGGTCGACGCCATCCGCGACGAGGGCTGCGAGTGCACCGCGATCATCGACGCCGACGTCCACGAGCTGGTCGACTCGGCGTCCTCGACGCTGGCCGCGGCCCGGCGCGCGATCGACGATCCGGCCCGCCTCGCCGAGGTGCTGAAGGAGGTCCTGGCCGCCGACGTCGTGACGCTCGTCCCCGCGACCGAGACCAACCCGGCCCGCACCGAGAGCGGGCACCGCGCGGTGTTCGCGCTCGGCGCCGACACCGCGCTGGTCGCGCGCCGCCAGTGGGCGCCGTTCGTGCAGCTCGAGCTCACCCGCGCCGAGTCGCTCGTCACGCTGCTCACCGCGGCGGCCCGGAACGTCGCGGGCCCGGTGGTCCTCGACCGCCCGGACGGCGCGGCGATCGTCCTGCGCAAGGGCCTCCCCGGCGACGCCGACGCGGTGTCCGAACTGCACCGCCGCTGCTCGATGGCGACGCTGTTCCGCCGCTACCACACGGGGGTGCGGACGGTGCCGCGCCGCTGGCTGCACCGCCTGCTGATGCCCCCGCGCGGCACGAGCGTGCTGGCCGTCTTCGGCCGGGAGGTGATCGGCCTGGCCCAGCTCATCCCGTCCGCGGCGGGCGGCGCCGAGATCTCCCTGCTGGTCGAGGACGACTGGCAGCGCCAGGGCATCGGCACGGCCCTGCTGGCCCGGCTCGCGGTCATGGCCGAGGCCCAGGGCATCACGGAGCTGACCGCCGACTGCCTCGCCGGCGACGACGTCCTGCCCCGCACCGCCGCCCGAGCCGGACTGCGCACCGAGCGCGGCTCGGAGGACGGGGCCAAGCTCAGGTTGTTCCTGCCGGCTTGAGCGCGGTCAGCGCTTCCAGAACCAGTCCTTGTCCCGCGCTTCGCGCAGAGCGGTCTTCTTGCGTTCGGTCGTGAGCCGGTCGAGGTAGAGCACGCCGTCGAGATGGTCGGTTTCGTGTTGCAGGCACTGCGCCAGCACTTCTTCGCCCTCCACCTCGATCGGCTCGTTGTGCACGTCGACGCCGCGGACCTTGGCGTGCACCGCCCGTTCGGTGGGGAACCACAGTTCCGGCACCGAAAGGCAGCCCTCGTTGATCTCGTGCGTCTCTTCGGACAGCTCGACGATCTCGGGGTTGATGACGTACCCGGTGAGCCCGGCGACGTCGTAGCTGAAGATCCGCAGCCCGACGCCGATCTGCGGCGCGGCCAGCCCGGCCCGCCCGTCGGGTTTCACGGAGTCGACCAGGTCCCGCACGAGCGCCTCGAGCTTCTCGTCGAAAACCTTGACCGGATCGCAGGCGGACTTGAGGATCGGGTCCCCGAAATAGCGCAGCTCGCGCATGGCCATGAGCAGAACATCCTTCGTGCGGTGTCGGACTGGCAGCTTAGGCCAGCGGTGAATCGCCCCGCCGGGGAATCACCACGAACCCGGCGCGGCTGGCCGGGGGATCAGGCGCGGAGCCGGAGCCCCGAGGGTGTCGCGCGGAAACCCGCCTCCGTCAGCACTTGCGCGAGTTCGGAGGTCAGGGCTTGCTCGCCGTCCGCGCGCTGGACCGACAACTGGCCCAGCCAACCTTCGCGGACCGCCGCCGACAACGCCTGGGCCGCGTCCGTGAGCGGTTGCCGTTCCTCCGTGAAGCTCAGCAGTGATCGGCCGCCTCGCTCGACGTACAGCGCCGGCACTCCGTCGACCAGCACGGCCAGCGCACCCGCCTTGCGCGCCGGACGATGCTTCGTGTCGCCGGTCGCGGCGGGCCAGGGCAGCGCCGCACCGTACGGCTGGGCCGGGTCCGCCGCCGCCAGGACCACCGCGCGCCCGGGAGCGGGACGGCCCGGGCCGGACAGCGCGCGCAGCCGGTCCACCGCGCCCTTCGCCGCGAACTGGGCCGCGCCGAGGCCTTCCACGACGTACCCGCGGATCACCTGGCCGGTGTCCTCCATGCCGCGCAACACCTTGTAGATCCCGGAAAACCCGCCGGTGACGCGTTCGGTGTCGAGCGCGCCGCGGGTCAGGACGCCGTGGCGCTCCAGGAACGCCTCGGTGCGCGCGTGGGCCCGCCGGGTGGCGTCGGTCTCGCGAGCGGGGGTCAGTGCCCACCGGCCGGCGACGGTCGGTGGCCCGGAGCGCGACGGCATCTGCGGCCGGCCCGCCCGCAGCCGCGCGTACCGTCCGCGCGGGGCCTGCCGGCGGGGTTTGTGCGCGCCGTGCCCGGCGACCTGGGCGCGCAACGGCCCCAGCGTGTCGCCGGTGACCAGCCCGGCCCACACCAGATCCCACAGCGCGGCCACGGTTTCGGCGTCGCTCGGCGCCTTGTCCACCAGCACGGTCGCGCGGTCCACCAGCTGCCGGAAGAACAGCGCGCCACCCTCCAAAGTGGACACGATGGCGTCGTGCAGCGGGCCGGTCGGGATGTCTTCGACGACCTCGGGCAGCAGCAGGTCGGCGACGTCGGTGGGCGCGAGGGCGATCCAGCCGTCGCCGCCCGACAGCGCGCCGCAGCCCGCCCAGGTGACTTCGCCCGCGGTCGTCAGCTCGTCCAGCAACGCGGGGGAGTAGCCCGGCAGCCGCCCCGGCAGGATCAGCGATTCCACCGCGCTCGCCGGCAACGGCGCCCCGGCGAGCTGCTCGACCACCGAGAGCACGTCGTCCGCCGTCGGCGCCGCCCGGACGCGACCACCGAACCCGTGCCACGACGGCAGGAACCGCCCCAGCGCCGCCGGTTCGACCGGCTCCACCTCGGCCCGCAGCTTCGCCAGCGACGCGCGCCGCAGCCGGCGCAGCACCGCCGAATCGCAGTACTCGACCCCGGCACCGTGGGTGTCCGGGTGCCCGACAGGACTCAGCTCGCCCCGGACCAGGCGGCCTTCCCCGGTCAGCCGGTCGAGGACGCCGGTGACGACGGCCGTGCCGAGCCCGAACCGCGCGGCCACGGCCGCCGCGGCGAACGGACCCCGGCTGCGGGCGTAGCGCGACAGCAGGTCCCCGAGCGGGTCCGCCACCGGTTCGGTGAACGCCTCGGGCACGCCGACCGGCAGCGCGGTGCCCAGCGCGTCCCGCACCCGGCCCGCGTCCTCGATCGCGATGAACCGTTCCTCGCCACCGATCCGCACCCGGAGCGCGCGCCGCGCCCCTTCCAGCTCGGTGAGCCACTCCGGCTGGATCCCGCGCTCCCCGGCCTCCGCGACGGTCAGGTCGCCGATGAACCGCAGCAGGTCGGCGGCGTCCTCGGCCGAACGCGCGTGCCGGTCGGGGTCGAGGCGCTGCAACGACCGCGTGACCTCGGAGACGGCTTCGGGATCGAGCAGTTCCCGGATCGCCTCGGTGCCCAGGAGTTCGGCCAGCAGTCCCGAATCCAGCGACAGCGCCGCCGCGCGCCGCTCCGCCAGCGGCGCGTCGGTCTCGTAGAGGAACATGCCGATGTAGCCGAAGAGCAGGCTGCGCGCGAACGGTGACGCGGCCGGCGTCTCGACCTCCACCAGCCGGACCTTGCGGGCCCGGACGTCGGCCATCAGCTCGCGCAGCCCGCCCACGTCGTAGACGTCCTGCAGGACCTCGCGCATCGCCTCGAGCACGACCGGGAAGCGTTCGTACTTCGCCGCGACTGACAGCAGTTGCGACGCCCGCTGCCGCTGCTGCCACAACGGGGTCCGGCGCCGCGGGTCCCGGCGTGGCAGCAGCAAAGATCGCGCCGCGCACTCCCGGAACCGGGCCGCGAACACCGCCGAGCCGCCCACCTCGGCGACGATCAGCTGCTCGACCTCTTCGGGGTCGAGCAGGATGTCGTCCGCGCCGATCGTGACGTCCGCGCCCTCGGCGTCCAGCGCGTCGGGCAGGCGCAGCACGATGCCGTCGTCGGAGTGCGCGATCTGCGCGTCGACCCCGCGGTTCTCCCGCAGCCGCGCGGCGATCGCCAGCGCCCACGGCGCGTTGACCTGCGCGCCGAACGGCGAGTGCACGACGATCCGCCAGTCGCCCAGCTCGTCGCGGTAGCGCTCCAGCAGGATCGTGCGGTCGTTCGGGACGTGCCGGGTCGCGGCCTTCTGCTCGGCCAGGTAGGCGAGCAGGTTGTCGCACGCCCGCTGGTCCAGGCCCGCCGCGGTGGCCCGCTCCCGCGCCTTCTCGTCGTCCGATGTGGACAGTTCGCGGACGAACTTCCCCAGCGCCCGGCCCAGTTCCAGCGGACGCCCTGGTGCGTCGCCCTTCCAGAACGGCATCCGCGCCGGCTCGCCCGGCGCGGGCACCACGATGACGCGGTCGTGCGTGATGTCGGTGATCCGCCACGACGACGTGCCCAGCAGGATGGTGTCGCCGACGCGCGACTCGTACACCATCTCTTCGTCGAACTCGCCGACCCGCGAGCCCGGTTTGTCGTCGCCGCCCGGGGTCATGACGGTGAACAGCCCGCGGTCCGGGATGGTGCCACCCGAAGTGACGGCCAGCCGCTGCGAGCCCGGCCGCCCGCGCAGTTCGCCGGCGATGCGGTCCCAGGTGATCCGCGCCCGCAGTTCGCCGAACTCCTCGCTCGGGTACCGGCCGGCGAGCATGTCGAGCACCGCGTGCAGCGCGTCGTCCGGCAGCGCGGCGAACGGCGCCGCCCGCCGCACCAGTGTCGCGAGGTCCGTGACCGACCACGGCTCGAGCGCCACCATGGCCACGACGTGCTGCGCCAGGACGTCGAGCGGGTTGCGCGGGTACCGGACCGCTTCGATCGCCCCGCTCGCCATCCGTTCCGCGACGACCGCGCAGGACACGAGGTCCCCGCGGAACTTCGGGAACATCACCCCGGAGGACACCGCGCCGACCTGGTGCCCGGCGCGGCCGACGCGCTGCAGCCCGGACGCCACCGTCGGCGGCGCCTCGATCTGCACCACCAGGTCGACCGCGCCCATGTCGATGCCCAGCTCCAGCGACGACGTCGCCACCACGCACGGCAGCTGCCCGGACTTGAGCGCCTCTTCGACGTGCGTGCGCTGCTCCCGCGACATCGACCCGTGGTGCGCCCGCGCGATCACCGCCGGCGCGCCGGTGCTCACGCCCGACTGCCCGACGGCCTCCGCCGGGAAGGTGTCGCCGGCGGTGAGCTCGGTCTGTTCGGCGGCGAGCTCGTTGAGCCGCGCGGTCATCCGCTCGGTGAGCCGCCGGGAGTTGGCGAACACGATGGTCGAGCGGTGGGACTGGATCAGGCTCAGCACCCGTTCCTCGACCGCGGGCCAGATCGACGGCCGCTGCACCGGGTTGCCGGAGATCTCCTCCAGCGTGCCCAGCCCGCCGGGCGCGACCTCACCCGGCGGGAACGCTGTGGTCATCGACTCCAGCTCGTCGAACGGGCTCGGCGCCGGACCGCGCGGCGCGTCGAGGTTGCTCATGTCGTCGACGGGGACCTCGACCCGCACCTCGATGGTCTTCGCCAGCTTCGGCTGCACCACCCGCACCGGACGGCCGCCGGCCAGGAACGCGCTCACCTCGTCGACCGGGCGGACCGTCGCCGACAGGCCGATCCGCTGCGCGGGCTTCGCCAGCAGCGAGTCCAGCCGCTCCAGCGACAGGGCCAGGTGCGCGCCGCGCTTGCCGCCGGCGACCGCGTGCACCTCGTCGACGATCACCGTCTCGACGCCCCGCAGGGACTCCCGCGCCGACGAGGTCAGGATCAGGAACAGCGACTCGGGGGTGGTCACCAGCACGTCCGGCGGGGTCTTGCCGAACGAGCGGCGTTCGGCCGCGGTGGTGTCGCCGGTGCGCATGCCGACCGTGATGTCGGGCACCGGCAGCCCGAGCCGCCGGGTCGCCTGCGAGATCCCGGCGAGCGGGGCCCGCAGGTTCCGCTGGACGTCGACCGCCAGGGCCTTCAACGGCGAGACGTAGAGGATCCGGCAGCGTTTCGTGGCTTCGGCCGGCGGTGGTTCCACCGAGAGCCGGTCCAGCGCCCAGAGGAACGCGGACAGGGTCTTGCCGGACCCGGTCGGTGCGACGACGAGGGCGTGTTCGCCCGCGTGCGCGGCCCGCCAGGCCCCTTCCTGTGCCGCGGTGGGCGCGGCGAAGGCACCCGCGAACCAGTCCCGGGTCGCGGGGGAGAAGAGGTCGAGCACGTCAGCTGCCACGTGGTCCATGATGCGCGCCCCCTCCGACAGTTTCGGTTCCACCGGCGAGCAGGACGCCTCCGCTCTCGGCGAACGGCGAGTACTGGATGTCGACCTTCGTGCGGTCGGTGACCAGGCGGAACTCCCGGTCCAGTGGGGTCCAGTAGGGGAAAGGTGCCTGGCCCAGCTGGGAATGGTCGGCCAGCACGTACGCCTCGGCGCCCGCGTGCAGCATCGCGTGCCGGACCACCGACTGCTCGAGTGACGGGCAGCACAGACCCCGTCCGGACACCAGGCCGTCGGTGCCGAGGAACACCCGGTCGGGTGAGACGTGCCGCAGTTGCGCGAGGACGCTCTCGCCGAGGATCGCCTCGCCGGGGTGCCGCAGCCGCCCGCCGAGCACGATCAGGTCGATCCCGGGGAAGCCGGCCAGCTCGCGGATCGCGGTGACGCTGTTGGTGACCACCGTCAGCCCTTCGCGGTGGGCGAGGTAACGGGCGAGCCGCCCGGTGATCGTCCCGGCGTCGAGCAGCACGATTTCGCCGTCCCGCACCAAGGCAGCGGCTTCGCGGGCGATGGAGTCCCTCGCCACCGCGTGCTCCTGGTCCTTATCCCGGGGACCGCGGTCCCCGGGCCCGGTGTCGAGCGCGCCGCCGTAGGTGCGTACGACGTGCCCGGCCCCGGCGAGCGAAGCGAGGTCACGGCGGATCGTCGACTCGGAGACGCCGAACTCCTCGGCCAGCTGCGTGATGCCGCCCGAGCCGTCGCGGACGGCTTCCAGCAGCATCGCGCGCCGGTCACGGGTGCCCGGTCGTGGCTGGGACGTCATCGGCCGGGCGGGTAGATCGAGGGCAGCTTCCGCGCGTACGGCGCCAGTGCCGCCGCCGCCTTGAACGCCGCGACCATCGTGCCGTGCGAGGCCCGGCCGGTGCCGGCGATGTCGAACGCCGTGCCGTGGTCCACCGACGTGCGCAGGATCGGCAGCCCGACGGTGACCGACACCGTGCCGTCGAAGTCGTAGGTCTTCGACGCGATGTGCCCTTGGTCGTGGTACAGCGAGAGCACGCCGTCGAAGTGGCCCTGGATCCCTTGGTGGAACACGGAGTCCGCGGGGAGCGGGCCGACCACGTCGAGGCCCGCGGCGCGCGCGGCGGCCACCGCGGGCGCGATGGCGACGATCTCCTCGTCACCGAACTTGCCGCCCTCGCCGCCGTGCGGGTTCAGCGCCGCCACGGCGAGCCGCGGTTTCTCCGTGCCGAACACCTCCAGCGCGGTGTACGCCTCGCGGATCGCGTACTCGATGTTCTCCCGGGTGATCCGGTCGATCGCCTCGCGCAGCGAAAGGTGCCTGGTGGCGAAGAAGATCTTCAGTCCGGACACCCAGAACATCGTGTTGAACCGGGTCGAGCCGGTCAGCTCGCCGAGCATCTCGGTGTGCCCGAGGTGCTGCGAGCCCGCCGCCCAGATCGCCTCCTTGTTGATCGGCGCGGTCACGACCGCGTCGACCTCGCCGGCCAGCGCGAGCCGGGTGGCCACCTCGATCGCGCCGACCGCCGCCGCGCCCGCGGTCGCGTTCACCTCGCCCCACGGCAGGTCCTCGCGGACCACGCCGAGGTTGAGGATGTCGATCACGCCGGTGGTGAAGCGCGCGTCGGCGACCGTGGCGATCGGGTTGATCTCCAGGTGCAGGCCCAGGTGCCGGACCAGGCGTTCCAGCACGATCGCGTCACCGACCGCGACCCCGCGCGCCATCTGCAGGGACTCGGGCTCGGCGAGGGTCTTCAGGGTGATCTCCGGGCCGATGCCCACGGGGTCGCCGAGGGTGACGGCGAGGATCGGGAGGTCGTTCACGGGCGCTTCCTTCTGGTCGGCACTGCGGTACGGGGTCGTCCGTCGAACGGGTGCGACTCACGCCGCGTGTCATGGAGTAGAGAGTACGCCGACTTGCGCGGAGTGTGCAACTGGGTTGCGCGAAGTGCGCAGCTCGGCCGAGCGGCAGTGACTTTCGCGGGTCCGCACGCACGGTGACCGCGCACGTGGCAGCATCACGGCCAGCGTCGTCAAGGCGTGTTTTCGCGAAGGGGAGTGCTGTGCGGATCCTGTCGGTGGACCTCGGGACGTCCAACACCGTCGCCGTGCTGTCGGCGCACGGCATGCCGCCGAGGGTCGTCGAAGTGGACGGTTCGGCCAACATGCCGTCGGCCGTGTTCGCCACCGAAGAGGGCACGATCATGGTCGGCCGCGACGCCGAACGCCGCGCCCGCCTCGACCCGACCCGCTTCGAGCCGAACCCCAAGCGCCGCATCGACGAGCAGACCCTGTTGCTGGGCACCGACGTCGTGCCGGTGAACGAGGCGCTCGCCGCCATCCTCCGCCGCGTCCTCGAAGAGACGTCGCGCCAGCTCGGCGGCGAACAGCCCGACGAGGTCCGGCTGACCCACCCCGCGCAGTGGGGGCCGACCCGCCGCAACGTCCTGATGTCCGCCGCCCGGCTCGCCGGGATCGGCGGGAACATCCTGCTGGTGCCCGAGCCGGTCGCCGCGGCGGCGCACTTCGCGTCGTTCCCCGGCAAGGCCCTCGCGCCCGGGCAGGCGCTGGCCGTCTACGACCTCGGCGCGGGCACCTTCGACGTCGCCGTCGTCGGCGCCACGCAGACCGGGTTCACCGTGCTCGCCGAGGACGGCCTGCCCGACCTCGGCGGCCTCGACGTCGACCAGGCGCTGATGGTGCACGTCGGGCGCGAGGTCTCGCACTCCGACCCGCAGCGCTGGCAGCGGCTGCTGCGGCCCGAGTCGACCGCCGACCGCCGGACCCGGCGCGCGCTGCAGGAGGACGTGAAGGCGGCCAAGGAGGCCCTTTCTCGGCACCCGCAGACCGAGGTGCCGATGCCGGAGCCGTTCAAGGACGTCCTGGTCACGCGCGGTGAGCTGGAAGGCCTGGTCCGCCCGGCGATGCTGCGCAGCGTGGAGCTGCTGGCGCGGACGCTGCGCTCGTCCGGGCTGACGCCGGACCGGCTCGCGGGGATCTACCTCGTCGGCGGGTCGAGCCGGCTGCCGCTGGTCGGCGCCATGATCGCGGAGAAGCTCGGCGTCGTGCCGGGCAGCCTCGACCAGCCGGAGACCGCCGTCGCGCTCGGCGCCCAGCACGTCGCCCGCGACGGGCTCGGCGCGCGGACGCAGAACGTCGAGGGGGCCGTGGCCGCCGGCACCGCGCCGCACCGCCCGCAGTACGCGCCGCCGCCTCCGCCGCAGTACCCGGGTTACGCGCCTTCGAACTTCCCGCCCAGCGGGCCGCAGCGGGTGCAGGCCCCCGCGCCGTCGAACTTCCCGGCGTACTCGCCCGCGGCCGAGCAGGCCGAGCCGAAGCCCGGTGGCCGGAAGAAGCTGGTCATCGGGATCGCGGTCGCGGTGGTCGTGGTGCTCGCGGCGGGGCTGACGTTCTTCCTCACGTCGTCGTCCGCGGCGACGACCTACACCGCGGACCAGTGCAAGACGCCGGGCCAGGCCGACGACAAGGGCTTCACCGGCTGCCTGCGCCAGCTCGCCGGGAAGATCGCCGACACCGGCGACTGCAAGCCGGGCATGGGCAACGGCCCGGCGGCGCCGGCGGAGAACCTCGGTGCGTCGTCGACCTGCTCCGCGCCGGGCCGGGCGGGCACCCAGGTGACCTACGTCCACGGCGACAGCGCCGACACGCTGAAGCAGTACACCGACGGCCTGCTCACCTCGGCCGGCGGCGACCGCACCGAGGCCGACTGGGGCGGCAACGGGCTCAAGGGCCACTACGCGTCCGCCGCGGGCAAGACGTCGGCGGTGCTCGTGTTCACCGTGTCGGACCGGCCGCTGACCGGCTTCATCTACCAGCTGAACTCGAGCGACCAGGCCGCGGCGACCACGCCGGGCACGCTGGCCGACTACTTCGAGGCGAGCGTCCAGCCGGGGAGCTGACCCGGAGCTGACCCGGGAAGGGCGCGAACGGGCCGTTCGTGCCCGGCACGACCGCCCGGATAGCATGGCTCCGATGCGCATCACGGTTTTCCGGCGGCTGATGGCCGACGAGTTCGGTCCCGGGCGGGCCCAGGTGCTGGCACGGGATCACGTGCTCAGCGCGCTCGGCGGCCGCACCGTCGACCAGGCGCTGACCGCGGGAATCCCGGCGAAAGAGATCTGGCGAGAGGTCTGCGACGCCTTCGACGTCCCGGCGGAACGGCGCTGACCTGCGGGGATCCGACCAGCCCTTACCCGGGCGGGCGAAAATCCTAGCGCAAGGGTGTGTCGCTGCCGACCTCGAACAGGTGTTCGTCTATGGTGTTGTCCACATACGGGTCCAGCGATCCACAGATGGGGCGCCGCGCCTGGAATTGTCGGACCCCGCCGCTAGCGTCGGACCGGACAGCTGAAGAACCGAACAGAGCCCCGGCGGGCTCATACCAGCGAGGTGGACTTCCATGCCTGCAGCACCCGACAAGGACAAGGCGCTCGAACTCGCCCTTGCGCAGATCGACAAGCAGTACGGCAAGGGCTCGGTCATGCGCCTCGGCGACGACGGCCGCGCGCCCATCGCCGTGATCCCCACCGGCTCGATCGCCCTCGACGTCGCACTCGGCATCGGCGGGCTGCCCCGCGGCCGTGTCGTCGAGGTCTACGGCCCGGAGTCCTCCGGTAAGACCACGGTCGCCCTGCACGCGGTGGCGAACGCGCAGAAGGCCGGCGGCATCGCGGCGTTCATCGACGCGGAGCACGCGCTGGACCCGGAGTACGCCAAGAAGCTCGGCGTCGACACCGACGCGCTGCTCGTCTCCCAGCCGGACACCGGTGAGCAGGCGCTGGAGATCGCGGACATGCTGATCCGCTCCGGCGCGCTCGACATCCTGGTCATCGACTCCGTGGCCGCGCTCGTGCCGCGCGCCGAGATCGAGGGCGAGATGGGTGACTCGCACGTGGGTCTCCAGGCCCGCCTGATGAGCCAGGCACTGCGCAAGATGACCGGCGCGATGAACAACTCCGGCACCACCGCGATCTTCATCAACCAGCTGCGCGAGAAGATCGGCGTCATGTTCGGCTCCCCGGAGACCACGACCGGTGGTAAGGCGCTGAAGTTCTACGCCTCGATCCGGCTCGACGTGCGTCGCATCGAGACGCTCAAGGACGGCGGCGAGGCGGTCGGCAACCGCACCCGCGTCAAGGTCGTGAAGAACAAGATGGCCCCGCCCTTCAAGCAGGCCGAGTTCGACATCCTGTACGGCCACGGCGTCTCCCGCGAGGGTTCGCTCATCGACATGGGCGTCGACCAGGCGATCGTGCGCAAGTCCGGTGCTTGGTACACCTACGAGGGCGACCAGCTCGGCCAGGGCAAGGAGAACGCGCGGAAGTTCCTGCGCGAGAACCCGGACATCGCCAACGAGATCGAGAAGCGCATCAAGGAGAAGCTCGGCATCGGCCCGCAGCTCGACGCCGAAGCCGTCGAAGCCGTGCCGGCGCCGGTCGACTTCTAGGAGAGGGTCCTTGGTCCTCACCGTGGCAGCGGTTCACGGTGAGGCGCGCATGAACGACGAGGAGTGACCGAGGTGGCGAGGGCACCGAAGATCCCGCCGTCGGAACTGCCCCCGGAGGAGCGCTTCAAGAAGGCCAAAGAGGTCTGTTACGACCTCCTGGCCGTGCGGGCGCGTACTCAAGAGGAGCTCCGGCAGGCCTTGCACCGCAAGGGCTTCGACGAGGAGACCAGCGAAAACCTGCTCGGCAAGCTCGACCGGGCGGGGCTGGTCAACGACGCGGAGTTCGCGGAGCTGTGGGTGAAGTCCCGGCACACGACCCAGGGGCTGTCCCGCACCGCGCTGCTGGCCGAGCTGCGGCGCAAGGGCGTCGACGACGAGGTCGCGGCGCAGGCGGCGGGCGAGGTCGACCGCGAGTCCGAGGAGCAGATGGCCCGGGAGCTGGTCCGCAAGCGGCTCGGGTCCCTGGGCAACGTCGACGAGCAGACGGCGCTGCGGCGCCTGCTCGGCTTCCTGGCGCGCAAGGGCTACCCGCAAGGGCTGGCGTACACGGTGATCAAGGAGGAACTCCGCGAGTACGGCGCGGAGTCCACCCTCCTGGACGACGCCTACATCGACTGACAGCCACCGGGCCCGGTGAGGCCACGGCGGGTGAAGGTGCTTTGCCTGGAACGGGCTTAGCGCGACCCATCGAGCACTCGGATGTGATCGTCGCCGGGCTGCGCTGTGGCTGGACCAGGCCATTGCGGTTAGGGCCGGTCATTGCGCCCCGGCGGATGCGGTGGGGCTGTGCCGGGAGTGTGGGTGTGCCGCCGGGCGTCCGGGCGCACCGGTGCTTGCCGCGTTGCGAGCACCGGCCGCACGTCATGCCGAGGTGGCCGGTACCGCCTCCTGCTCCGCCGGTGCCGTTCGCTTTGTCGGTGGGCGGCGGTCGGAGCGGTGTTTGCGGACCGCCAGTAGCAGTACCGCCAGCAGGCCCATCGCCACGCACGTGACCGCCGCCGAGAGCACCAGGAACTCGTCGAGGCGGCCGTCCGACAGGTAGGCGCCCAGCGCTACCGCCACCAGCGCGCACACCGCTCGGTCCACAATGGACTCCATTGACAGGAGCGTCGCGCGGTAGCGGGAGTCCGGGATGGAGTCGTTCAGGAGCTGCTTCTGGATCGGGAACGAAATGCCCGTCGCCACGGCGAAGACGCACAGCAGGAGCACCGTCGGGACCGTGCCGGCCGGGACGATGAAGCCCAGGCACAGGGCCATCACGATCGTCAGGGTGAACACCGAGGCGACCGGGCCGATGGCGCGCCGCAGCCGGTGGGGGCGGGCCGCGCCCAGAGCTTCGAAGACCGTCATGGCGGCCAGTACCGCGCCGTACCAGTTCACCGAGAGCGTCTTCGACTCCAGGATCGGCTGGAACAGGTTCACCTGGCAGATCCGCACCAGCGTGAACATCGCGATGCCCTGCACCATCAGCAAGAACAACCACCGCGACGACCGCAGCGCCGACAGTGCGCCGCCGACGCCCGCGAGGAGGGACGCCGTCTTGCCGGCCGCGCGGCGGCCGCCCGGGATCGGGGGCAGCTTCAAGGCGAACGCCAGGGCGATGGCCGCGTTGAGCGCCGTCAGCCAGTACGGAGAGGGGAGGTTCCACGCCATCAGCAGGCCGATCACCGGCCAGTACACGATCTTGCCGATCAGGCTGTACGCGCGGCCGACGCCCTCCACTCGAAGGTAGTGCTCACCTTCGCCGTGAGCGTGCAGGTACTCGTAGAGGTACGCGCTCTGCGCGCCCGACACCAGGGACCTGGCCAGGGCGATCAGGATGAAGTGGATCAGGAACCCGGTGTAGGAACCGAGGAACACCGGCACCAGGTTCGCGGCCACGAGCACCGCGGCGCCGGCCTTCAGCGACGTCCGGTAGTCGAACCGGTCGGCGATCATCCCAGTCGGGATCTCCAGCAGGCAGAACACGATGTAGTAGATGCTCTGGATGCCGAAGATCTGGCTGTCGTCGAGGCCGACGAGCTTCTGGTACTGGTAGAAGATCGGCACCCACAACAACAGGCCGAAGAAGAACTGGAACCCGTAGGTCAGCCGGACGGCGCGCTGCACGGCCGGCTTCGCGGGCAGGCGGAAGCCCAACATGATGTGTGTCTCCGGGAAAGTCAGGCCGAGTAGGGGCGCAGCTGGACGATGTGCACGTGGTCGCGGTCCGCGAGCCACTCGACGTCCACCGGCGAGTCGAACGTGTAGTCGGGCGAGAAGTGCGCCTGCAGCAGGCGTCCGGCGACGGCGAGGCGCTGCAGCTGCTCGTGGGCGCGCTCGTCGAGGTCCGCTGCCGCGTCGCCCAGGGACACCGTGCGGCCGCCGCCCTCGACCGTCGAGTACAGGTACTGCATGGGCAGCGTCGAGCCGTCGACGACGTCGGTGACCTTCGGCGAGACGTTGACGTACACCGTGCGGAAGTCCGCGCGGTTCATCGGGTTCGTCGTCACCAGCACGCCGCCGAAGTCGGCCGCGACCTGCTCCTGGATCACCACGCCCATGTAGCACTCGTCGAGTGAGATCCCGGCCTGGTGGCGCAGCCGGACGCTGCGCACCGACACCAGCGACGCCCAGACTTCCTTGACACTGGCGAAGATCCGCTCGGCGGTGGTGACGTGGTTGATCGACTCGTAGATCCCGGCGGCCGAGAACCCGGCGAGGTCCTCGGCGTTCGACGAGCTGCGCACGACGAACGCGCGCACCCCGGCCAGCTGCGACACCAGCGCGGAGTCGATCTCCCCGGCCAGCGCGCCCGGCATCCGCGCCGAGCGGATCAGGCTCTGCAGCTCGACGCACAACGGCTCGATCTCCCGCGCGTCCAGCTCCAGCGCCATCTTCAGCTTGCCGATCGCCTGCTGGATCCGCGGCGACGACTCGAGGAACCGCCGCTGCAGCGAGAACGGCAGGGCGATCCCGCGCGGCACGCGGATGCGCTCGTCCAGCAGCCGGCGGGCCGCGTCGGAAAGGTCGGCCACCGAAGCGCCGGCGGGGATGCCCAGCAGCTGGGCCAGGTGCGGCAGCAGGTTCTCCCGCGGCGGCCGCGGGACCTGGTAGAAGCCCAGCAGCCGCTGCGAGCCGCAGGCCAGGACGTGGTGCAGCTCGCCGAGGTTCGCCGCCTTGGTGCCGTAGCGGTAGCGGTCGGCCGCGCGCAGCCGCGCGAGGTTCACGATCGGGCTGTGGTCGGACTCGGGCTCCTCGAGCGTGACGCGCTGGGCGTACCAGGACGGCGGCGCCGCGTCGGCCGGCTCGTCGACCTCCCGTAGCGTGAGCGACCGGTCGTCCACGGTGTACTCGACCCACTTGCCGTCGAGCCCGCGGCGCTCGATCTCGGCCAGCGCGCCGAGCTGGACGGCGTTCGGGATCTGCCAGCCGGTGGCCAGCACGTTGGTGTGCGACAACGGCGTCGTGTGCCGGGCGTTGACGATGCCGGACAGCCGCGGGATGTCGTCGGGCACCCGGTCCATCACGATGATGTCCGACCAGGCCAGCCCGCCTGTGGCCGTGGCGGCCCGGTACTCGGCTTCGGTCCGGAACGCGCGCAGCCGCCCGGTCGTCGTGCCGGGGTTCAGCGCCACGAACGGCGCCGTCGAGAACAGCTCGTGGGCGAAGACGCGGGGGAGCTCGGCCGCCGGGATCTCCCGGACGAGCCGTTCCTGCAGCTGGTTCGCCGGCTTGAACAGCAGCGGCAGCGCCGGGTCGACGTGCTCCGCCACGAAGGCGTGGAACTCGCGGATCAGCGCGGCCGGCATGGTGTCGACCTCGACCGTCTCCAGCGAGAGGATCTTCTTCTCCTGCCGCGTGTGCAGGGCGAGGATGCCGAGCAGGAACCGGCGGTCCGGGGCGTGGTAGAAGCGTTCGTTGTAGCCGTCGATCTCGGCGCGCACCCGGGCTTCGGGGACGCCGAGGATCTCCTCACCGATATAGATCGCGTGAAAGGAATGACGCGCGTCGTTCAGGAAGTGGATCGTCCGCAGTTCGCGATCGACCACGACCTTGACGAAGGAATAGCCGCCGAGGGTGCCGCACAGCTGGTGGAGCGCGGACAGGGAAAGCCGTTCGCCGACGAGTGCGGCGACGTTCTCGGGGGACGTGCTGGGGGCGACCACGCTGGTCAGGGACACCGGTTCTCCTCGCTGGAAATTGCGAGGGGGGACGTTAACAGGCGGTGAATCACCGACTGTGGCGCGAATGGCCCGGTGACTGGAACGAATGGCGGAACCCATGACGGCCGCCACACTCTCTCGGAGCACCGTTCCAGCGCACTGGAACGGTGCTCCCGGAATCCGGACGCCGGTTCCGCCGTTCGGGGAGGGACTTCCTGCAGGTGATCTGCGCTACAGCTTCGCGGCTTCCGCGGCCAGCTTCTCGATCGTGGAGACATCGAGCGAGGACGTCAGCCACGAACCGCCGATGCAGCCGACGTTCGGCAGCGCGAGGTACGTCGGCGCCGAGGCCACCGTGATCCCGCCCGTCGGGCAGAACTTCAGCGACGGCAACGGCCCCGCGATCGACTTCAGGTACGCGACCCCGCCGGACGCCTCGGCCGGGAAGAACTTCAACGCCGTGAGCCCGCGCTCGGCCAGCTTCATCGCCTCCGACACCGTGCTCGCGCCGGGCAGGAACGGCAGCCCGGACTCGAAGCACGCGTCGACGACGGCGTCCGTGCAGCCCGGCGTCACGAGGAACTTCGCCCCCGCGTCCGCTGCCTGCTTCGCCTGGCCCGGCGAAGTGACCGTGCCGGCGCCGATCACGATGTCCGGGACCTCGGTCGCGACGCGCTCGATCGCGGCCAGCGCCGCCGGCGTGCGCAGGGTCAGCTCGATGACCCCGATCCCGCCGGCGAGCAGGGCCCGGGCCGTGGGCACCGCGTCGTCGGCGTCGTCGATCACCACGACGGGCATCACGGGGGACAGCGCGAGCAGGTCCGAACCGGTGGTCACTGACCAACCTCCTGGGTTTCCAACGAGTGCGTGGGAATGCCGAAGTGCTCCGGCGTCAAACCGCCGAACACCGAAGCGCCCTGGTCGGCGGGGCCGACGGCACGGCGCAACGCGGCGAACAGCTCTCGGCCGGTGCCGGTCCAGGATGCTTCGGACGGCGGCCCGTCCACAAGTTCACGGAGGGCGAGTTCTTCGTCACCGACGAAGACGTCGAGCGTGCCCGCGGCGGCGTCCAGCCGGACGACGTCACCGTCGGCGACGCGGGCGATCGGGCCGCCCGCCGCGGCTTCCGGCGTCACCTGGATCGCGGCCGGGATCTTGCCGGACGCGCCCGACATGCGGCCGTCGGTGAGCAGCGCCACCTGGTGCCCGCGGTCCATCAGCACACCCAGCGCCGGGGTGAGGCCGTGCAGCTCCGGCATGCCGTTGGCCTGCGGACCCTGCTGCCGGATCACCACGACGACGTCGCGGTCCAGCTCGCCGGCCTCGAACGCGGCCGTGAACGCCTCCTGTGTGGTGAACACCCGCGCCGGCGCCTGGACGATCCGGTGCTCGGGCGCCACGGCGGACACCTTGACCACGGCGCGGCCGAGGTTGCCCGCGACCATCCGTAGCCCGCCGTCCGCGGCGAACGGGCGCCACGCCGGGCGCAGCACCTCCTCGTCGAGGCTGCGGGTCGGCACGTCGCGCCAGACCAGCTCGCCGTCGGACAGGATCGGCTCGGCCCGGTAGCGGTGCAGCCCGAAGCCGGCCACGGTGTGGACGTCCTCGTGCAGCAGCCCGGCGTCGAGCAGCGTGCCGACGAGGAACTGGATGCCGCCGGCGGCGTGGAAGTGGTTGATGTCGGCGCTGCCGTTCGGGTAGACCCGCGCCAGCTGCGGCACGACGGCCGAGAGGTCGGAGAAGTCGTCCCAGGTCAGCTGGATACCGGCGGCCGCGGCGATGGCGACCAGGTGCATCGTGTGGTTGGTCGAGCCGCCCGTGGCCAGCAGCGCGACGACGCCGTTGACGAACGCCTTCTCGTCGAGGATCCGCGAGACCGGCGTGTACTCCTCGCCGCGCGAAAGCGTGACGACGCGGCGCCCGGCTTCCTCGGTCAGCGCGCGCCGCAGCGCGGACCCGGGCTGGACGAAGCTGGCGCCGGGCAGGTGCAGGCCCATCACCTCGACGACCATCTGGTTGGAGTTGGCGGTGCCGTAGAACGTGCAGGTCCCGGCCGAGTGGTACGACGCCGCTTCGGCGTCGAGCAGGTCTTCGCGGGTCGCGAGGCCCTCGGCGTACAGCTGCCTGACCCGCGCCTTCTCCTTGTTCGGCAGGCCGGAGTTCATCGGCCCGGCGGGCACGAGGATCGCCGGCAGGTGCCCGAACGACAGAGCGCCGATCAGCAGGCCGGGCACGATCTTGTCGCAGACGCCCAGCAGCAGGCTCGCGTCGAACATGTCGTGCGACAGCGCGATCGCCGTCGACATCGCGATGACCTCGCGGCTGAACAGGGACAGCTCCATGCCGGCGCGGCCCTGCGTGATGCCGTCGCACATCGCGGGCACGCCGCCGGCGAACTGGGCGACACCGCCCGCGCCGCGCACGGCCTTCTTCAGCCAGGCCGGGTACTCCTGCATCGGCTGGTGCGCCGAGAGCATGTCGTTGTAGGAGGAGACGATTGCGACGCCGGGGGCGCGGGCGGCCCGCAGCGCCTCCTTGTCGGCGCCCTCCATGGCGGCGAAGCCGTGGGCGAGGTTGCTGCACGCGAGGCCGCGGCGGACCGGGCCTTCGGCGTGCGCGGCGGCCATGCGGCCGAGGTACGCGGTGCGGGTCGCGGCACTGCGCGCGGTGATCCGCGCGGTGACGCCGGCGATGGTCTCGTGCAGGGGCGTGGTGGCGGGGTTGCTCATGTCCGGCTCCGGATCACTGGTTCGTGGTGGTCCGCGGGACGGCTGCACTGGCGCCTCTGGGTCGTGACGCTGGCCACACTACCTGTCGCGAACACCGAATCAAAATCGATTCAGAAGATCAACCCCAGTGACCCCGATCACGCCCCTACTTAGCTAATGTGCTACTTGTCACACTGCACGACGAACGGCAGAGTCGGTCTTGGCGACGCGATCGCCAACCGGCCCGGCCGGCCCCACCACACGGGAGGCATGATGTCCACCTCCGAGATCGCCGAGCTGCGGCGAACCATCGGTCAGCTCAGGCAGTGCGTCGGCGCACTGCGCTCGCGCTACGGCGACGCTTCGGCCGTCCGCCGCCTCGCCAACGACGTGGAGCGCCTCGACATCGACACGGCCGACCTCGACGGCACCCCGCTCGCGGTACCGACGCAGGCGAAGGCCGCGGAGCGCGTCCAAGTTCCCGACACGCCGTACGACCCGGCGCTGTGGCACGGCGCGGACGACGAAGGCGTCGGCGGCTACAAGCGCGACCAGCGGTGAGCGCTCCGGCTGACAACGGCGTCGGCACCGGCGTCCGGTCCCCGAAACGGGCCAGGATCGCCGAACGCACCCTGCGTACCGACCGATGGTGGCTCCAGCCCCTGCTCACCGTGCTCGGGCTGGGCGCCTTCATCGTCTACGCGACGGTCCGGTCGTTCGTGCGCACCGCCTACTGGGTGCCCGACTACCACTACCTGACGCCGTTCTACTCACCCTGCCTGTCCACGTCCTGCGTCGAGGGCTCGAGCCACTTCGGCCACTGGTTCGGCGATCTGCCCGGGTTCATCCCGCTCGGCTTCGTCGTGCTGCCGTTCCTGCTCGGGTTCCGCCTGACCTGCTACTACTACCGCAAGGCCTACTACCGGGCGGTGTGGTTCTCCCCGCCGGCGTGCGCCGTCGCGGAGCCGAAGGCGAAGTACACCGGCGAGACGCGGCTGCCGCTGATCATCCAGAACGTCCACCGCTACTTCTTCTACGTGGCGCTGGTGGTGTCGCTGGTCAACACCTACGACGCGATCATGGCGTTCCACGGGAAGACCGGCGGCTTCGGCTTCGGGCTGGGCAACGTCGTCCTGCTCGCCAACGTCGTCCTGCTCTGGGCGTACACGCTGTCCTGCCACTCGTGCCGGCACGTGACCGGTGGCCGGCTGAAGCACTTCTCCAAGCATCCGGTGCGGTACTGGATCTGGACGCAGGTGACGAAACTCAACACCCGCCACATGGCGCTGGCCTGGACGACGCTCGGCACGCTGGTGCTGACCGACTTCTACGTCATGCTCGTGGCCAGCGGGGCCATCGCGGACCTGAGATTCGTGAACTGACACCCGTCCTTCCCGACAAGACCGTCCCCATTTTCCGAGGTGGAATCCCTACATGACCGAGGTCGAACGGCACAGCTACGACGTGGTGGTGATCGGTGCCGGTGGTGCCGGTCTGCGCGCGGTGATCGAAGCGCGCGAACGCGGTTACCGCGTCGCGGTCGTGTGCAAGTCCCTGTTCGGCAAGGCGCACACGGTGATGGCCGAAGGTGGCTGCGCCGCGTCGATGGGCAACGCGAACTCGAACGACAACTGGCAGGTCCACTTCCGCGACACCATGCGCGGCGGGAAGTTCCTCAACAACTGGCGGATGGCCGAGCTGCACGCCCAGGAGGCGCCGGACCGCGTCTGGGAGCTCGAGACCTACGGCGCCCTGTTCGACCGCACCGCGGACGGCCGGATCAGCCAGCGCAACTTCGGCGGGCACACGTACCCGCGGCTGGCGCACGTCGGCGACCGGACCGGGCTCGAGCTGATCCGCACGATGCAGCAGAAGATCGTTTCGCTGCAGCAGGAGGACTTCGCCGAGACCGGCGACTACGAGGCGAAGATCAAGGTCTTCGCCGAGTGCACGGTCACCGAGCTGCTCACCAGCGACGGCGCCATCGCCGGCGCGTTCGGCTACTGGCGCGAGAGCGGCCGGTTCATCCTCTTCGACGCGCCGGCGGTCGTGCTCGCGACCGGCGGCATCGGCAAGTCGTTCAAGGTGACGTCGAACTCGTGGGAGTACACCGGCGACGGCCACGCGCTGGCGCTGCGGGCGGGCGCGAAGCTGATCAACATGGAGTTCGTCCAGTTCCACCCGACCGGGATGGTCTGGCCGCCGAGCGTCAAGGGCATCCTCGTCACCGAGGGCGTGCGCGGTGACGGCGGCGTGCTCAAGAACTCCGAGGGCAAGCGGTTCATGTTCGAGTACGTGCCCGAGGTGTTCAAGGGCCAGTACGCGGAAAGCGAAGAGGAAGCCGACCGCTGGTACGCCGACGCGGACAACAACCGGCGCACGCCGGACCTGCTGCCGCGCGACGAGGTGGCCCGGGCGATCAACTCCGAGGTCAAGGAGGGACGCGGCTCCCCGCACGGCGGCGTGTTCCTCGACATCGCCAGCCGGCTGCCGACCGAGGAGATCAAGAAGCGGCTGCCGTCGATGTACCACCAGTTCAAGGAGCTGGCGGACGTCGACATCACGGCGGAGGCGATGGAGGTCGGCCCGACCTGCCACTACGTGATGGGCGGCATCGAGGTCGACCCGGACACGGCCGCGTCGAGTGTGCCCGGGCTGTTCGCCGCGGGCGAGTGCTCGGGCGGCATGCACGGCTCCAACCGGCTCGGCGGCAACTCGCTGTCGGACCTGCTGGTGTTCGGCCGCCGCGCCGGGCTCGGCGCCGCCGAGTACGTGCTGGGGCTGACCGACCGGCCCGCGGTCGCGCAGTCCGATGTGGACGCCGCGGCGAAGATGGCGCTCGCGCCGTTCGACCCGCCGGCGGGCGCGTCGGCCGAGAACCCGTACACCCTGCACACCGAGCTGCAGCAGTCGATGAACGACCTGGTCGGCATCATCCGCAAGGCCGGCGAGATCGAGCAGGCGCTGGTGAAGCTGGCCGAGCTGCGGCACCGGATCCTGCACGTCACCGTGGAGGGGCACCGGCAGTTCAACCCCGGCTGGCACCTCGCGATCGACCTGCGCAACATGCTGATGGTCAGCGAGTGCGTCGCGAAGGCGGCCCTGACCCGGACGGAGAGCCGCGGCGGGCACACCCGCGACGACCACCCGGGCATGGATCCCGAGTGGCGGCACAAGCTTCTCGTGTGCGCGTCGTCGCCGGGGGAGAACCCGGTGGTGCCGGACGTCGGCGTCACGGTCAAGGAGCAGGTGCCGCTGCGCCAGGACCTGCTGGAGCTGTTCGAGTTCGGCGAGCTCGGGAAGTACTACACCGACGGAGAACTCGAAACGCACCCCGGTGGGAGCAAACCATGAGTTATAAAGCGAGTTTCCGGGTCTGGCGCGGCGACGACACGGGCGGCGCGCTGCAGGACTTCACGGTGGAGGTGAACGAGGGTGAGGTCGTCCTCGACATCATCCACCGGCTGCAGGCCACGCAGGCGTCGGACCTCGCGGTGCGCTGGAACTGCAAGGCGGGCAAGTGCGGGTCGTGCTCGGCGGAGATCAACGGCAAGCCGCGGCTGCTGTGCATGACGCGGATGTCGACGTTCACCGAGGACGAGGTCGTCACGGTGACGCCGATGCGGACGTTCCCGGTGATCCGCGACCTGGTCACCGACGTGTCGTTCAACTACACGAAGGCGCGGGAGATCCCGTCGTTCACCCCGCCCGCCGACCTCAAGCCGGGTGACTACCGGATGCAGCAGGTGGACGTCGAGCGCTCGCAGGAGTTCCGCAAGTGCATCGAGTGCTTCCTGTGCCAGAACACCTGCCACGTCGTACGCGACCACGAGGAGAACAAGGAGTCCTTCGCGGGGCCGCGGTACCTGATGCGGATCGCCGAGCTGGAGATGCACCCGCTCGACGTCGCCGACCGGCGTGACGCGGCCCAGGAGGAGCACGGCCTCGGCCTCTGCAACATCACCAAGTGCTGCAGCGAGGTCTGCCCGGAAGGCATCCACATCACCGACAACGCGCTCATCCCGATGAAGGAGCGCGTGGCGGACCGCAAGTACGACCCGATCGTCTGGCTGGGCAACAAGCTCTTCCGCCGGGACAAGTGACGCTTTCTCGTTCGACGCTCGCGAACCGTCTGCTGGCCGCTCTTTCGGCGGCCGAAGCCGGTTCGCGAGCGTCTTTGCGTGGGTCGCTGGCCCACGGGACGGCGGACGCCTACAGCGACATCGACGTCGAGTGGCTGGTGCCGGACGCCGCGTTCCCTTCGTGTCTCGACGTGGTGCCGGTGCTGTCGGCGGTCCAGCCCGTCGCTTCGGTGCGGTTCTCGCCCGACTTCCTGCACTCGCCGGTGCAGCGCCTCGTCTTCGTCCGGTTCGCGGGCGTGCCGCTGTTCTGGCGGCTCGACCTCGACGTCCGGACGGCGGCGGCCGACGACGTTCCCGCGCCGGCCGCGGACGACGAGTGGTCCCGGCCGGAAAGCGCGCTGGCCAACGCGCTCGGCGCGGTGAAGGCCGTCGCACGCGGCCGGTTCGACGACGCGCGGGGCCTGCTCGACCGCGGGTTCGCGCGGATCGGCTCGGCCGACCGGGCCACCGGTGACTGGGCCGCCGACGTCGCCCGGCTGGCGCGGGCCTGCGAGCGGCGGGAGCCGGGCCTGGCGGGGTTCGCGGCGGAGATCGTCGCGCTGGCGTGACAGGCTGAGGCCATGGAGATCGCACTGCTGCCGACGTCCGCGGCGGAGGACCGGCCGCTGATCGACCGGATCACCGCGCTGGTCAACCAGGTCTACGCCGAGTCCGAGAAGGGCCTGTGGCGGGGGAGCACCGACCGGACGTCCACCGGCGAGGTGGCCGGGTTCGTGCGCGCCGGGGAGATCGCCGTCGCGCGGGTCGAGGGCGACCTCGCCGGTTCCGTGCGCCTCCGGCGGCTCGACGACCACACCGGCGAGTTCGGGATGCTCGCCGCCGATCCGGCCCGGCGGGGCGCCGGCGTCGGCCGGGAGCTGGTGCGGTTCGCGGAGCAGGCGAGCCGGGATGCGGGCTGTCGCGAGATGCAGCTGGAGCTGCTCGTGCCGCGCGAGTGGACGCACCCGTCGAAGCAGTTCCTCGCCGAGTGGTACGACCGGCTCGGTTACCGCGTGACCCACCGCGCCGACCTCGCCGAGGACTACCCGCACCTCGCGTCGTCGCTGGCCACGCCGTGCGACTTTCTCGTCTACCGCAAGGAACTGGCGTGACGCTGCTCGCCGGCGCGCGGGTGCTCGACCCCGAAACCGGTGAGACGACCCGCGCGGACGTCCGGCTCGACGGCGACCGGATCACCGAGGTCGGCCCCGGGCTCGACGGTGCCGGGCGCGTCGACTGCGCGGGCGGGCTGCTGATTCCCGGGCTCATCGACTGCCACGCGCACGTCGCGTTCCCGCGGCCGGAGCCGTTGCCGCGCAGCGCCCGGGTGCTCGAAGCCGTGCCGGTGCTGCGGAAGCTGCTCGCGCGCGGGATCACCACCGTCCGTGACGCCTGGGGTGCCGACGCCGGCCTCAGGCACGCCTTGCGCGAAGGCTGGATCACCGGGCCGGACCTGCTGGTCAGCCTGCGCCAGCTCGGCCCGACCGGCGGCCTCGGGGACAGCTGGGAGCCGCCCGCCGGCGCCGTCGACCGCTTCGGTGACCCGTCGCTGCCGGACCCGCTGTTCGACGGGCCGGACGCGGCGCGCGCGGCAGTCCGCCGGATGGTGCGCGCCGGGGCGGACTGGATCAAGGTGGGGGCGAGCGGGGCGATGCGGGCGGTCCGCGCGGGCGTGGACGTCCGCCCGACCGACGAGGAGCTCGTCGCGCTGGTCGACGAGGCCCGCCGGTGCGGGCGGGACGCCATGGCCCACGCGCACACGTCCGCCGCCGTGGTCTCGGCGGCCCGCGCGGGGGTGCGGAGCGTCGAGCACGGCACCTTCCTGGACGACGAAGCCGTTGCGGCGCTGGGGAACGCCTGGTTCGTGCCGACGCTGGCGCCGATCGACGACAGCGAGTTCGCCGCGGACCACCGGAGGTCGGTGCGCCTCGCCGCCGAGGCGGGTGTCCGGATCGCCGCGGGCTCGGACCTCGCCCCACGCCCCCATGTCGACTTGACGACCGAGCTGCGGTTGCTGGCCGCGGTCCTCGGCGACGCGGCGGCCCTGAAGGCGGCCACCAGCGAAGCGGCGAGGCTGTTGCGCCTCGACGACGACCGCGGCCGTGTCGAGCCGGGCCTGCGGGCCGACCTGGTGCTGCTCGACGGCACGGACCTCGACGTGACCGACCTGCCGGGTCGGGTCCGGGCGGTCTGGCACGACGGAAAGGCCGTCAGCACAAGGGAATGACGGGGAGGGGGCGTGGGCGGGGGTGGGTTCAGTCCGTCATGAGTTCGAACTCCTCGGTCAGGCGGATCAGGAAATCGCGCGAGTCCCGTTCGGACAACGCCACTTGCTCCAGGCGGGTGCGCAGGACGTAGAAGGCCTCGACCGCGACCCGGTCGTCGACGAACAGCCCCGCGGCGAAGGTTTCCTCGTAGGCCACGGCGGGGTGTTCGGCGAACTCCATGATCGTGAACCGGCTGCCGACCAGGTGGTAGGGCGGCGCCGAGGCGGGCACGACGCGGATGGTGCAGTGGGGCAGGTTGGTGGCGAGCACGAGGGACTGCAGCTGTTCGTGCATCAGCGCCGGATCGCGCACGATCGAGCGCAGGGTGTGTTCGTAGACGAAGTACAGGCAGTCCGGCGGGTTCGTCCGCTGCAGCAGCCGTTGCCGGTCCATTCTCGCCTGGATCAGGAGCTGGAGCCGGTCCGTGGTGTACCGGCCGGACATCTCGTAGAGGGTGCGGACGTAGTCCTCGGTCTGGAGCATGCCGGGCAGGGCCGTCGGGCTGTTCGAGATCACCCGGGTCGCCAGGTTCTCCTGGACGATGAGGGACTTCGCGGGATCGACGAGCGCGCTGAAGTACGGCCGCACCCAGTAGAGGTCGCTCGGGGGTTTTGTCAGTTCCAGCAACCTGTTCCGTTCCGGGGCCTTGGTTCCGCAGTTGGCCAGGTAGATCGCCGCGTCGATCGGGGAGATGCGGCGGCCGTTCTCCCAGCCGGACACCTTCGACGCAGACCAGTCCGCGCGCCGGGCCAGCTCGCGCAGCGACATCTGCTTCGCTTCGCGCTGGGTCTTCAACTCGATGCCCATCTCCCGTGTGCGCACCGTGCTCTTTTCGGTCATGCTCGCACGCTAAAGGCAACCACCGACAAAATGCCGCGTGCCGCGCGAGGATTCACCGGAAGGGATGTGGGGTGTTCTGCCTGTGTGACAACGGGTTTAGCCCGCGAAGCGCTGCGAAGCAGCTTCGCATAATGAAGCGCGCTTCGCACGTTAGTAAGCCAGAATGGCCGTATGACGTTCATTTCCGGAATCGAACTCGCGCGCCGCTTCTACGGCGGCGTAGTGCGTCCGCTGCTCACCGGCGAGCCGCACAGCGCCGCGTTGCTCGGCCCCGGTTCCGAGGTCCTCGGCTTCGACACGGAACGCTCGGCCGACCACGACTGGACCGCGCGCGTCCAGCTGTTCCTGCCGCGCGTCCGCGAGGTCCGGGTGCCGGAGACGTTCCTCGGTCACCCGGCGAAGCTGATCGTCGCGACGCTCGACGACTGGCCGCGCGGCGTGCTCGGCTTCGACCCGCGCCGGCCGCAGCGGCGTGACTGGCTCGCCACCCCGACGCAGGTCTTCGCCGAGTTCACCGGCGGCACGGTGTTCCACGACGACCTCGGGCTGGAAGTGCTGCGCCGCAACGTCGCCTGGTACCCGGACGACGTCTGGCGGTACGTCCTCGCGTGCCAGTGGCGGCGGATCGAGCAGGAGGAGCCGTTCGCCGGGCGGTGCGGGGAGGTCGGGGACGAGCTGGGCTCGGCCGTCGTCGCGGCACGGCTCGTGCGGGACCTGATGCGGCTGTGCCTGCTGATGGCGCGCCGGTACCCGCCGTACAGCAAGTGGCTCGGCAGCGCCTTCGCGCGGCTGCCGGTCGCCGGGACGCTCACGCCGTCGTTGACCGCGGCCCTCGCCTCGACGACTTGGCGGGAGCGGGAACGGCACCTCGTGACGGCGTTCGAGACCGTCGCCGAGGCGCACAACGCCCTCGGGCTCACCGAGCCGCTGGAGCCGCGGGCGAGCGCGTTCCACGACCGGCCGTTCCGGGTGATCCACGCCGAGCGGTTCGCCGCGGCGCTGTACGCCGGGACGGCGTCACCCGCCGGGGCGATCGACCAGTTCGTCGACAGCACCGACGCGCTCGGCGACCGCGCGTTCACGCGCCGGGTGGTTGACTGCCCGGATGGCTGAGACGAAACCGCGCGACCTGGCGGTGCTGCTGCTGACGCTGACCGTCGTGACCGGGGTGGTCGACGCGGTCAGCTTCCTCGGGCTGGGCCGCGTGTTCGTGGCGAACATGACCGGCAACGTCGTGTTCCTCGGGTTCGCGGCGGCGGGCGAGACGACGTTGTCGGTGGTGGCGTCGCTGACGGCGGTCGCGGCGTTCCTGGCGGGCGCCCTCGCCGGCGGCCGGCTGGCGCGCGTCGAGGAGGACCACGGCGCGCTGCGGAAGGCGACCGCGGTCCAGGCGCTGCTGGTTGCTGTGGCGGTCGTGCTGTCGGCGACCCTGGGCAGCGGCACGCGGCTGGGCAGCGAGCTGCTGATCGTGGTGCTGGGCGTGGCGATGGGCCTGCAGAACGCGGCGGTCCGCCGCATCGGCGCCCCCGACCTGACGACCACGGTGCTGACGATGACGCTGACGGGCTTCGCGGCGGACTCCAAGGCCGCGGGCGGCGACGGTGCGCACCCGCTGCGGAAGGTGGTCGCCGTGGCGGCGATGCTGGCGGGCGCCTTCGCGGGCGGGATGCTGCAGCTGCACGTCGCGATGTGGGCGGCGCTGACGCTGGCCCTGGTGCTGGTCCTCGCCGTGCTGACGGCACTGCAGCTCGACCGGCCGCGTACCAGGACCACCGCCGACCGGTGATGAACCGCCTTGCCGGGCGGCGAAAGCGGGTGCGCTCGCGGTCCACGCACCGCGAGACCGCGGCCGGTCAGCCGAGGGCGCGGCCGCCGTCGACCCGGAGGCGCTGGCCCGTGATGAAGCTCGCCTCCTTCGAGGCGAAGAAGCTCACCGCGGCCGCCACGTCCTCCGGCTTGCCCAGGCGGCCCGCCGGGACCGAGGCGCGGTAGGTCTCGCGCTCGGCTTCCGGGACGTTCGCGTGGCGTTCCACCGGGACGAAGCCCGGGGCCACCGTGTTGACCGTGATGCCGTCCGGTGCGAGTTCGCGGGCCCACGCGCGGGCCAGGCCGACCTGGGCCGCCTTCGCCGTCGCGTACGCCGAGCGGCCGACCGGTGCCTTGTCCGCCTGCTCCGAATCGATGTGCACGATCCGGCCGTGGCCGCGGGAGCGCATCCCGGGCAGCACCGCGTGGCCGAGCAGCACCGGCGAGCGCACGAAGAAGTCCAGCTCGGCCAGGTGATCCGGCCAGTCCACTTCGGACACCAGGCCGTCCGGCTGCGGGCCGGTCGCGTTGAGGACCAGGACCTCGATCGGGCCCAGCAGCGCCGTCACCGCGTCGATCAGCTCGCCGACCTGACGCCGGTCGGTGACGTCCGCGGCGAACGCGGCGGCCTTGCCGCCCGCGGCGAGGACCTCCTCGGCGGCGGTCTCCAGGTCGGGGTCGTCGTGCGGCGCGTTCACCGCCACCGCGAACCCGTCGCGGGCCAGGCGCCGCGCGATCACCCGGCCGAGGCCACGGGAACTTCCGGTCACCAGTGCGACACCCATGCGCCCGACGCTAGGGGAGACCCCCGGGTACGACAACCCTCCGGCTCAGCCGATCGGGGGAAACGAAAAGCGGGTGGGTGCGCAACCGCGCACCCACCCGCTTCCGGTGATCCGACGTCAGAGCGAGCGGCCGGTGTTGAAGTCGGTCGCCGTCACGACGGACGGCGGCCCCTCCATCGGCTTCGCGCCCCGCGGGGCCTTCTTCCGGCGCGACAGCTTCCGCTCCAGCCACGAGGCGAACCACGAGAGGAGCAGGTTGAGCGCGATGAAGATGAGCGCGATGACGATCAGCGTCGGGATCGTGTTGTTGAAGTTGCCGGTGATCGGTCCCGAGCCGCGGATCAGCTCGTCGTAGCCGATCGTCAGCTGGCCGGCCAGCGCCGTGTCCTTGAGGATGACCACCAGCTGGCTGACCAGCGCCGGGAGCATCAGCGTGACGGCCTGGGGGAGCAGGACGCTGACCATCGTCTGGGTCTTGCGCAGGCCCAGCGCCGACGACGCCTCCGTCTGCCCCTTCGGCAGCGACAGGATCCCGGCCCGGAACACCTCCGCCATCACCGAGCCGTTGTAGAGCACCAGGCCGGTGACCGCGGCGAACAGCGGGCGGGTGTCCGGGCTGATGTCGGTGTAGTAGGCGTACAGCGACGCCCCGAACACCATCAGCAGCAGCACCGGGATGGCCCGGAAGAACTCGACCACGGCGCCGACCGGGATCCGCACCCACTTGTGCTCGGACAGCCGGCCGATGCCCAGCAGGGCGCCGATCGGCAGCGCGATCACGATGGACAGCCCGGCCGCTTCGAGGGTCTTCACCAGGCCCGGCAGCAGGAACTGGGTCCAGGTCGACCCTTCGACGAACGGCTTCCAGAGGGCACCCGCCCACTGGCCCTTCTCGGCGAAGCGGTCGTAGACGAAGTACGCCACGGCCAGCAGGATCAGCACGAACAGCACCGAGTAGAGCCAGTTGCGGGTGCGGGCCTTCGGGCCGGGGGCGTCGTAGAGGACGGCCTGCGTGCTCATCGCTTGACCTCGGCTTTCTTGGCGACCCAGCCGAGCAGCAGGCCGAGTGGCAGTACCAGCGCGACGAACACCAGTGCGAACAGGATGAAGACGTAGAACAGGGAGTCGGACTCGTTCTCCACCATCGTCGACATCAGCAGCGACGCCTCCGCGACGCCGATCACCGAGGCGACCGTGGTGTTCTTCAGCAGCGCGATCAGGACGTTCGCCAGCGGCGCGATGACCGCGCGGAACGCCTGGGGCAGCACGATCAGGCCCAGCACCTGCACGAAGTTGAGCCCGAGGGCGCGCGCCGCCTCGGCCTGGCCGACCGGGACGGTGTTGATGCCCGAGCGCAGCGATTCGCACACGAAGGTCGCGGTGTAGACGATGAAGCCCAGCACGGCCAGCCGGAACGCGTTGTCGGCCAGCGAGGTGGGCGAGTCGGACGCAGCCAGGTTGATGCCGAGGGTGGACGAAAGACCCAGCGAGGTGAAGATGATGATCACCGTCAGCGGGGTGTTCCGGAAGATGTTGACGTACACCGTGGCGAACCCGCGCATGATCGGCACCGGGCTGACCCGCATGCCCACCAGGATCGTGCCCCAGATCAGCGCGCCGATCGCCGAGAAGAACGTCAGCTGGATCGTCGTCCAGAACGCGTCGACGAGGTTGTAGTCAGGATTGTTGAGGAAATCGAACACTGTTGTCCAACCTGGCCTCGGAACGGGAACGGTGCGCCGCGGCTCGCGGCGCACCGTTCAACTTCGGATGCGGGTCAGGGCGCGATCGCCGGCACGGCCGGGATCTTGTAGCCCGACGGGCCGACGTTGGCCTGCAGGGACTTCTCCCAGGACCCGTCCTGCTCCATGGCCTGGATCGCCTTGTTGACGGCGGCCTTGCCGTCGGCGTCGTCCTTCTTCAGGCCGACGCCGTAGTTCTCGTCGGTGAAGCCCTTGCCGACCAGCTTCAGCTTGCCGGGCTGCTGCGCGGCGTAACCGGCGAGGATGACGTCGTCGGTGGTCATCGCGTCGACGCTGCCGTTCAGGAGCGAGGTCACGCAGTCGGTGTACTTGCCCACCTCCTGCAGCTGCACCTCCTTGGCGTACTTCGTCTTCACGTTCTGGGCCGGGGTCGAGCCCTTGACCGAGCAGAGCTTCTTGTTGCCGGTCAGCGAGTCGGGGCCGGTGATGTCGGTGTTGTCCGTCCGCACCAGCAAGTCCTGGTGCGCGATGAAGTACGGGCCGCCGAAGGAGACGTCGTTCTTGCGCTTGTCGGTGATCGAGTAGGTGGCGACGATGAAGTCGACCTCACCCTTCTTGATCAGGTCCTCGCGCTGCGCGGACTGCGCTTCCTTCCAGGTGATCCCCGACTCTTCCACGCCGAGCTGCTTCGCGATGTACTTCGCGACGTCGACGTCGAAGCCGGCGTAGGAGCCGTCCGGCTTCTTCAGGCCGAGGCCCGGCTGGTCGAACTTGATGCCGATGGTCAGCTTCTTGTTGTCCTTGGCCCGCTGGACCAGGTTCTTGTCGCCGCTCGCGCCGCTGCTGCCGGACCCGCCGCCGCAGGCCGTCAGGGCCAGACCGGCGGCCATGACGACCGCACCCGTCTGCAGAACTCGACTCAACCGCATCGTCTCTCAGGTTTCCTTCCGAATCTCGTCCGGCGATGGCCGGAGGAAAAGTGCTCAGTGGGGTTTGTCAGTGGGTCAGGATCTTGCCGAGGAAGTCCTTCGCGCGCTCGCTCTTGGGCGCGGTGAAGAACTCCTCCGGCGTCGTGTCCTCGACGATTTCGCCGTCGGCCATGAAGATCACCCGATCGGCTGCCCGGCGGGCGAAGCCCATCTCGTGGGTGACGACCAGCATGGTCATGCCGTCCTTGGCCAGGCCCGTCATGACGTCCAGGACCTCCTGGACCATCTCCGGGTCCAGGGCCGAGGTCGGCTCGTCGAACAGCATGACCTTCGGCCGCATCGCCAGCGCCCGCGCGATGGCGACGCGCTGCTGCTGGCCACCCGAGAGCTGCGCCGGGTACTTGTCCGCCTGGTTGGCGATCCCGACGCGCTCCAGCAGCTCCATCGCCGTCTTGCGGGCTTCGTCCTTCGAGGCCTTGCGGACCTTCGTCGGCGCCAGCATCACGTTCTCGACGATGGTCTTGTGCGCGAACAGGTTGAACGACTGGAACACCATGCCGACGTCGGCGCGCAGGGCGGCCAGCGCCTTGCCCTCCGCCGGCAGCGGCGTGCCGTCGACGGCGATCTCGCCCGAGTTGATGGGCTCGAGCCGGTTGATGGCCCGGCAGAGCGTCGACTTGCCGGACCCCGAGGGGCCCAGCACCACCACGACCTGGCCGCGAGGCACCTCGAGCGTGATCTCCCTGAGCACGTGCAGGTCGCCGAAGTACTTGTTCACGGCGGACGCCTTGATCATCGGCGCCGCCACCTCCGCGGTCATCTGGCCTCCAGAGCTGTTTTCGTACCGGCAAGTGGGTGTGGGTCACCACGCGATGGCGGAAACCTACCGCCGCCCTCCGGGTTGGCAAGGCCGCTTGACCAATACTTAGGGTTTCAAGTGGGTATCGATGTCCTTTTGGCGAGTATTGATGCCTTCGTGACTTCCGTCGAGTCGAACTCACGGAGAGTCACCATCCGGGTGTCCGGTGCGGTCGCCGCGGCGACGTCCTAGAGTTCTTCGCTACCGGCTGGGGTGAAGCCGGTCACGCGGAGGGTGGACGGGTGCGGGTGCTGCTGGTGGAGGACGACGACCGGGTCGCGGGTGCGCTCATCCCGGCGCTGACCCGGCGCGGCCTGGCGATCGCCCGGCTCGCGTCCGGCGCCGGGGTGCTGGAGCGGGTGCACGAGGTCGACGTCGTCCTGCTCGACCTCGGCCTGCCGGACATCGACGGCGTGACGCTGTGCCGCCAGATCCGCGCGGTCAGCGACGTCGCGATCATCGTGGTCTCGGCCCGCGGCGAGGTCGACGACCGGATCCAGGGCCTGCGCGCGGGCGCCGACGACTACCTCGTCAAGCCCTACGACGTCGAAGAGCTGATGGCCCGGGTCGAGGCGGTGCGCCGCCGCCGCGGCGAGCACGGCGGGTCCGCCGAGCCGGTGGTGATCCGGGCCGGGGACGTCAGCGTCGACCTGTCCCGGCACGAGGTGCTGGTGGACGGGCAGGCGATCGCGTTGTCCCGCAAGGAGTTCCAGGTGCTCGCCCTGGTGGCGGGCGCGCGCGGCAACGTCTGCTCGCGCGAGCACGTGCTCACCGAGGTGTGGGGGCACCGCGGGCCGGCCGAGAGCCGGTCGCTCGACGTCCACGTCGCGACGCTGCGGACCAAGCTCGGCCGCCCGGCGCTGATCGAGACGGTGCGCGGGGTCGGCTACCGCCTCGGCGGCCAGGCCGCCCGGAGCTGACGGGTGCGCGTCCGGCTGCAGGGCATCGTGCTGACGCTGGTGGCGTTGCTCGTGTTCGGCCTCGGCATCCCGCTCGCCGCGACGATCGCCGCGGGCGCCCAGCAGGACCTGTTCCTCGACCGGCTGACCGACACCGCGCGGTTCGCCTCGCTCGCGCAACGCCCGCTGCTGGACAACAAGCCCCAGCTGATCGACCCCGACCTGCGCCGCTACACCGAGGTGTACGGCGTGCAGGTGGTCGTGTTCAACCAGGACGGCACCGTGGTCGGCTCCTCGCTCGGCTCCGGCGCCGCCCGGATCGACCTCAAGACCGCGCGGATCACCGGCCCGGTCCACGAGGCGCTCGCCGGCCGCCGGTCGCAGCCCGGCGGGATGCTGCTGCCGTGGAACACCGACCCGCTGGTGCTGGCCGAACCCGTGCTGGCCGACGGCGAGGTGCGGGGCGCGGTGGTGACGGTCTCGGACACCACCGTCTCCCGCACCGACGTGCTGTGGTGGTTCCTGCTGCTGGCCGCGGGCGGGGTGCTCGCGTTCGTGCTGGCCCTGGCGGTGGCGATCCCGGTGGTCCGGTGGATCCTGCGCCCGGTGAAGCGGCTCGACGACGCGACCGGCGCGCTGGTCGCGTCCGTGGTCGGCGGGCGGGCGGCCGAGCCGGTGGGGGAGGGCGGCGGGCCGCCGGAGCTGCGGCAGCTCGGGCGCTCCTTCGACCGGATGGCCGAGAGCGTGTCCGGTGCGCTGGAGGCGCAGCGGGTGTTCGTCGCCGACGCGTCGCACCAGCTGCGCAACCCGCTCACCGCGCTCAAGATCCGGCTCGGCAACCTCGAAGGCCACGTCGGCGACGAGGCCGCGGCCGCGGACCTCGAAGCCGCCCGGATCGACGCCGGCCGGCTGCACCAGATCCTCGACGGCCTGCTGTCGATGGCCCGCGCCGAGGCCTCCGGTGGCGAGCTGGACCCGCTCGACCTCGGCGAGGCCGTCGCCGAGCGCGTCGCGGACTGGTCGGTGGTCGGCGAAGCGCGCGACGTGCGGCTCGTGGTGGACGTCTCCGGCGACGGCGTCCGGGTGCGGATGCCCCCGCGCGGCGCCGAGACGATCCTGGACGCGCTGCTGGACAACGCGCTGAAGTTCACCGCCGCCGGCACCGAGATCCGGATCGGCGTCACCCGCGAGGGCGACGAGGTCCGGCTGGCGGTCCGCGACCACGGCCCCGGCCTGCGGCCCGACGAGCTCGACCGGGCGCTCGACCGGTTCTGGCGCAGCAGCGCGCACCAGAACGTGCCGGGTTCGGGGCTCGGCCTGGCGATCGTCAGCGAGATCGTCGCGCACTCCTACGGGAATCTGGCCCTCGACCTGCCCGAGGGCGGCGGCCTGCGGATCACCATGACGTTCCCGGCGGTCTGAGCGCGTCAGTCCTTCTGCGCGCGGTAGTACCGGAGCGCGCCGGGGTGCAGCGGGATCGGCTGCGTCTCGATGCCCGGGTGGACGTCGATCGAGAGTGCCGCCGGATTGGCCCGCGCGAGCTCCGCGCGGGCGTCGAACAGGCCGCGGACCAGTGCCTCGGCGACGTCGTCGGACATCGCGGCCGGCACCACCAGGAAGTTCGGCACCAGCAGCGTCGTGACCGGGCCGTCCTGGTTGTACATGCTCGCCGGGATGGACGCGGTCCCGTACACCTGGTTGAGGGTCTGCATCCGCGGCATCTGGTCGGCGATGTCGAGCAGGCGCAGCGACTTCGTGTCGTTCTGGCCGGCGATCAACGGCGTCGGCAGCCCGCCGGACCAGAAGAAGGCGTCGACGTCGCCGGTCAGCAGCGCCTTGACCGAGTCCTCGAGCCCGCGTGTGGTCGTTGTGCTGACCGAGCCGTTCAGCTCGGCGGCCTGCAGCAGCCGGCTGGCGATGTACTCGACGCCGGACGCGGGCAAGCCGATCGCGATCCGCTTGCCACGCAGGTCGGTGACGGAGTGGATGGCGGAGTCGGTGCGCACGACGATGTGCAGGTAGTCGTCGTGGATCCGGGCGAGCGTCCGCAGCCCCGGGTTCTTCTTGTAGGTGTCGGCCGCGACGTCGGCGGCGACGAACCCGACGTCGGCGGCGCCCGACAGGACCTTGGCGACGTTGTCGGGGGAGCCCTGGGTCTGCAGCACCTGCGGCCGCTCGATGTCCAGGCCGGACTGCCAGGCGGTGGCGAGGGTCTGCGCGAGCGTGTCGTAGACGCCGCCCGGGTTGCCGGCGGCGATCCGCAGCCGGAGGCCGGCGAAGCCGGAGGAGCACCCGGTCAGCAGCGCGGCGAACGTGAGCAGGGCGGCCGCCATCGCGAGCGCGCGTTTTCGCCGGGTCCGGGCCACGGCCTGATCGTGCCAGACGCCGTGGCCCGCGCACGCCCGAAGCCGGGATCAGGTGTGCTGCAGGATCCGCGCGATCGCCGTGGGGTCGGCCGACGTGGCGAGCGTGTCGAGGTGCCCGGGGTTGAGGAACGTGGCCGTCAGCCGGCAGAGGATTTCCACTTGGGCGCTCGCCGGAGCGGCGACGGCGACGGCGATCGAAACCTCTTCGTCGTCCCAAGGAATGGGCGTGGCGAAGCGGGCGAACACAATTCCTTCACCGGTGGCCAGGTAGTCGTGTGTGTGCAGTGCGTGAGGGACGGCGATCCCGTGTCCGAGATAGGTGGAAAAGCGGCGTTCGCGCGCGACGAGGGAGTCGGCGTACCCGGTGTGGGCGGCGCCGGTCCGTTCGAGCTCGGCGCCCAGGTGAGCCACGGCTTCCCAGCGTGAGGCCACTTTCACGTCGAGGTGTACGGCGTGGACGGTCAGTGCGGATTGCCGCGTGCTCATCATTTTCGTCTTTCCTCGGCGTTCTTCGGCGCTCTCTGCGGGATGGGGAAACGATAAGCGGGGAAGGATGTTTCGGCGATGTTTCCGTAAGGTATCTCACAGCGTTTCGCCAGGTGGGAAATGTGCGAGGTGCACACCATTGCGAAAAGGTGAAACGCATTTCGAATGTGGCGAATGGTGCTTTGTCAAGCTTTTCCGCAAAAGACTGGGGAAATCCGGGTTCGCCCGCGTCGGGCCGCCGCGTGGTGAGCGAGGTAACTGGTTGTTGACTTACGTCGCCGGGCGAGCCTACCTTGTAACTATCCAGTTAGATACCGGACGGGAGCAACAGGCATGACGACAACACTGGTCACCGGCGCGAACAAGGGCATCGGCTACGAAACGGCACGTCAGCTCGTCGCCGCCGGGCACACCGTGTACGTCGGCGCGCGGGACGCCGAGCGCGGGCAGGCGGCGGCCGGCCGGCTGGGCGCGCGGTTCGTGCAGCTGGACGTCACCGACGACGCGTCCGTGGCGACAGCGGTCAAGACCATCGAGGCCGACGGTGGCTTGGACGTCCTCGTGAACAACGCCGGCGTCGAGGGCCGGCAGGCCGACGGCGGCGTGATCGGCGCCGCCGACGTGACCGCCGACCAGGTGCGGGATCTGTTCGACACCAACGTGTTCGGGGTCGTCCGGGTCACCCGCGCGTTCCTGCCGCTGCTGCGGCGGTCGGCGGCGCCGGTGGTGGTCAACGTGAGCAGCGGCCTGGCGCGGACCGCGGACCTGGCGAACCCGGACTCGTTCACGGCCTTCTACCCGGGGATCTCGTACCCGGCGTCCAAGGCCGCGCTGAACATGGTCACCGTGCAGTACGCCAAGGCGCTCCCCGGCTTCCGGATCAACGCCGTGGACCCCGGCTACACGAAGACCGACCTCAACCACAACAGCGGCACGCAGACCGTCGAGCAGGGCGCCGAAGCCGCCGTCCGGCTGGCCCAGGCCGGCCCCGACGGTCCGACGGGCGGCTTCTTCGACGCCGCGGGCCCGGTGGCGTGGTGACCACCGTCCGTCCTCGCGACGCCGCGGCCACGAAGGCCCTGCTGCTCGCGGCGGCGACGGCGGAGTTCGCCGAGCACGGGCTGGCCGGCGGCCGGATCGACCGCATCGCCGAGCGCGCGGGTGCCAACAAGCGGCTCATCTACGTGTACTTCGGCGACAAGAACCAGCTGTTCGACGCGGTGGTGGAGGAGGAGGCCCGGGCGGTCTTCGAGGCCGCCCCGATGACCGACGGCGACCTGTGCGCCTTCGCGGCCGCGCGGTTCGACCACATGCTGGCGAACGCGGCGTCCCGGCGGATCAGCACGTGGCGCACGCTGGAGCAGATCGAGCCGGCCCCCGCGGAGGTCGACCGCTTCCGCACCCGCGTCGACGCGGTGGCGGCGGCGCAGCAGGACGGCCGGGTCCGCGCGGACCTCCCGGCGGTGGACCTGTTCGCGATCGTCCTGCGCATGACGGAGAGCTGGCTGAGCGCACCACCCGCACTGACCGCGGCGGCGAAGCCGGATCGGCTGGAGGAGCACCGGACGGCGTTGCTGGAAGCGGTGCGGAGCGTGGTCGAGCCACGTTAGTGCGGCGGCGGTCGCCGTCCAGCCGCGTTCGCGGTGTCCGGCCGGGCGGCATACTGGGGGGATGAGCGAGCCGATTCCCCTGTTCCCGGTCCCGCCCATCGATCCGGCGCGCTTCGCGGCCGAGCAGCACCGGCAGTTCACCGGCATGCGGCTGCACATCGGCCGGTCCGGTGTCGCCCACCGGGTCAGCTGGGTGCCGTGGCTCAACAGCCTGACCCTGCCGGCGCCGGCGTGCCACCAGGGCTGGTCGGGCCTGGGCGCGGGCGGCGAGGTCACGCCGACCCACCTGGGGGTCAGCTGCCGCAAGTGCCTCCGCCTGGGCGGGGAGCCGGAGGACCCGGACCAGCGGACGCTCTTCGCCCTGCCCGGTGCGGAGCAGAGCTAGCCGGCGGCCAGCACGGCCGCGAGACCCTCGCGCAGATCTCGGACGAAGTAGCCGGGAACCTCCAGCGACGGGAAGTGGCCCCCGGATTCGGGCGACCGCCACCGGACGATCCGCCGGTACCGTTCCTGCGCCCAGGGGCGCGGGCACTTCTCGATGTCGCGGGGGTACATGGTGATGGCCGACGGGACGTCGACCCGCAGGCCGGGGTCGAGCGAGTTGTGGCTTTCGTAGTAGATGCGGGCCGCCGACGCGCCGGTCCGCGTCAGCCAGTACAGGGTGACGTCGTCGAGGACGCGGTCCCGGGACAACGTCTCGAACGGGCTGTCGCCGGTGTCCGACCACTCGGCGAACTTGTCCAGGATCCAGGCGAGCAGCCCGACCGGTGAGTCGACGAGCGAGTAGCCGATGGTCTGCGGCCGGGTCGCCTGCTGCTTCGCGTACGCCGCGCGGTGGCGCCAGAAATCGCGGGTTTCCTCGGTCCACGCGCGCTCGGTCGCCGTCAGGCCGTCCGTGGTCAGCCCGGGCGGCCCTTCCGCGAACGTCGTGTGGATGCCGAGCACGTGCGCCGGGAACCGGCCGCCGAGCACCGTGGTGATGTTGCCGCCCCAGTCGCCGCCGTGGGCGAGGAACCCGGGGTAGCCGAGCCGCCGCATCAGCTCCACCCACGCGGCCGCGATCTTTTCGGTGCCCCACCCGGTGGTGGCCGGCTTGTCGCTGAAACCGAAGCCCGGCAACGAGGGAACCACGACGTGGAACGCCGGCGCGTCCGCGTCCGCCGGGTCCGCCAGCTCGTCCACCACGCCGACGAACTCGGCGATGCTGCCCGGCCAGCCGTGCGTCAGGATCAGCGGCGTGGCGTCCGCGCGCGCGGATCGGCGGTGCAGGAAGTGGATGCCCAGATCGTCGATGATCGTGCGGAACTGGCCGATCCGGTCGAGGCGCTCTTCGAACGACCGCCAGTCGTACCCGGTGCGCCAGTAGTCCACGACGTCGACGAGGTCGGCGAGCGGAACGCCCTGGTCCCACCGCCGGGGGCCGGGCGCGGCGTGGTGGACCGTCTCGGCCTCCGGCAGCCGCGCCGCGGCCAGTCGCGCGCGCAGATCGTCGAGGTCGGCGTCGGTCGCGTGGGCTTCGAACGGGTGGACATCGCTGGTGGGACGGGGCATGAGACCTCCTGGCCATCGTGGAACCGGCTAAGACGGTTCTAACATGCCTTCTTGTCGTCCGGCAACCTGCTAAGGTGGTTCCATGCGTGTCGAGTTCCCGGACTTTCGCCTCGGTAATGTGCTGGCGACCAGCTTCACGGGGACTCTCTCAGAGCGTCACGGCGAATCCGTGGAGCGCATTCCCGTGCCGCGCCGGCTCGTCGACTGGCTGGCGGTGAGCGGCCTCGCCGTGGACTCGTGCACCGACGCCCAGCTCGACCTCGCCCGGGAATTGCGGGAGTCGATTCACGCCGCCGCGACCGCGGCCGCGCTGCAGGACGCTCTCCCCGCGTCAGCCGTCCGGATCATCAACGACCGCAGTGCTCAGGGGCGCGCCGCGGCCTTGCTGACACCCGAGGGCAAGCGGCGGTGGCAGCTCGGCGCGGCTTCCCGCGTGGAGGACGCCCTCGGCGTGATCGCCGCCGACGCGATCAGCGTCCTCGCCGGCGAGCGAGACGGAAAACTGGCGTTGTGCGCCTCACCGACCTGCCAAGCCGCCTTCTTCGACACCAGCCAGAGCCGCACCCGCAAGTGGTGTGACATGAACACGTGCGGGAATCGTCAGAAGAAAGCGCGCTTCACCGCCAACCGGCGTAAATCGGCGGAGTGATCGCTGCTCAGTCGAGGGGCAGCACCGTGGGGGACAACGCCGTCACGGATTCCGTGAGCAGGCTCGCGAGACCGTCGAAGCTTGCGGTCGCCGACAGGGTCGCTGTGTCCGGTACCCGGTCGAAGGCCAGCCGCAGGCGGTGGTGCAGCTGCGGTACGCGGTCAGCCGGGAACGTGTCCCGCTCGCCGGCGAGACTCTGCCAGGCCGCCGCCAGGGTGGCGCGGATGCGCTCCGGGGACGCGGCCGCCGTAGGATCCGTGGTGCCGGGGCGCGCGAACGGGTAGCCGGGCAGGCGGACCCGCCTGATCCGGCGGTCGGTCAGCTCGACCTCGACGCCGCTGCACCACAGCTGCGCCACGGCCTGCGGGCCGGTGCCCGGGACCGCCGTCAGCTCCGGGCGGGTCGACGCCGCGGCCAGGAACTCGCCGCCGCCGAGGTCGACGACCACCGCCGCCCGCCCGCCCGTCGCGGTGACCAGCAGCTCCGGCGCGTCGGCCGGGTACGTGAGGTGCTTGGCCCATAACCGGACGTCGAGGGGCCGGCCGGCCGGGGTGACGCCGTCCGGGGCGGCCACGGCGACCGCGGGCGTCGTGAATGTGACGGCTTCGAGGGCCTCGGGGAGTGTGCCGGGGTGGTCGAGGGCGGTGGCCAGGCGCAGGCCGTCGGCGTGCGTCAGGACGCCGGCGGCCACGGCGGCGATCAGGTGGCCCACACCCGAGCCGGTGACGACGTCGGGTGCGGCGCCGCGGCCGGTGAGCTGCGTGAGGAGCGCGTGCTGGGCGGCGAAGGCCGGTGCCGCGGAGCCCTCGCCGGCGCCGAACGCGAACACCAGCCGCACCGGCCGGGTCCGGTCCACCACACCGGCGGCCACCGGACCGGTGCTCAGCGCGCCGGCCCGCAGCGCGGCGGCCGCGCCGGCGGGATCGGCGGCCACGACGGCGAACCGGTGCGGGAACCGTTCGCGGCCGCGTTCCAGGGTGGCCGCGACCTGCGCGAGGTCGACGCCGGGGGAGGAAGTGAGGTGGTCGGCCAGCCGCCGCCGCGCCGCGGCGAGCGCCGCCTCGGACGCCGCCGATACCGCGACGACCTGGCTGCCGCCGCTCACCGGCTCGGCCGGAGCCTCCGGTGCCGCAGATCCGGCCGCGGGAGTGGTGGCGAGTGCAGCCGCGGAGTCCGGCCGAGCGCCGCCCGACCCGAGAGACACGGCTGCCGGTGCGGAAGAAGCGACCGCAGAACCCGCGACCGGCGCCTCAGCGGAGGCGACTGCGGGACCAGCGACCACCGGCGTCCCAGCGGAGGCGACTGCGGGACCAGCGGCCACCGGCGCCCCTGCGGAAGCGACCGCAGGACCCGCGACCGGCGCTTCAGCGGAGGCGACCGCGGGACCGGCGGCCACCGGCGTGACGTTGGCCAGCAGTGCCACCTGTGCCCGCACCGTCGTGTGCCGTAGCAGCTCGCCGATCGACGGGGCCGTCGTGAACCGCGACTTCAAGCCCGCCTGCAGCTTCACCAGGATCAGCGAATGGCCGCCGACGTCGAAGAAGTTGTCGTCCATGGCGAACGTGTCGTGTTCCAGCAGCTCCGCCCACGCCGCCCGCACCAGGTCCACAGTGGACTCGGCCGAAGAGGCAGGAGCGGCAGGAGCGACCACGGCGGGAACAGGCGCAGCGGCCGGCACAGGAGCGTCGACCGCTTCGGGCAACCGGCGCCGGTCGATCTTTCCGTTGGGCGTCAACGGCATCCGGTCCAAGGGCACCAGGTACCGCGGCACCGCGAACACCGGCAGCACCTCGCGTGCGTGCCGGCGCAGCTCCTCGACCGTGCCGCCCGCGCCGAGGACCACGTACGCCGCGATCTCCTTCTCCTTGCGGCTGTTGAAGCACACCGTCACGAACGCGGCCTCGACCGACGCGTGCGCGGCGAGGGCCGACTCGACCTCGCCCAGCTCGACGCGCTGGCTGCGGATCTTGACCTGGTTGTCGTTGCGGCCGATGAACTCCAGCCGGCCGTCCGGCAGCCAGCGCACCCGGTCGCCCGTGCGGTACAGCCGCGCGCCGGGAACCCCCGAATAGGGGTCGGGGATGAACCGCCGCGCCGTCTCGCGCGGGTTGCCGAGGTAGCCGCGGGTGACGCCGGTGCCGCCCAGCAGCAGCTCGCCCGGCACGCCGCGGGGCGCCTGGCGCATCGTCGTGTGGTCGAACACGACGTAGCCGTCGGTCTCCGGGACGACCCGGCCGATCGACAGCGTCCGCGTGTTCTCCTCGATCTCCGTGATCGGCGTCCAGGTCGTGGTGAACGAGTTCTCCGTCGGCCCGTAGCTGTGCAGCATGGTGCCCGGCGCGCTCCAGCGCAGCGCCTTCTCCAGGTGCGGCACCGAGACGATCTCGCCGCCGAAGTACACCCGGCGCAGGCCGGTGAACAGGTCCGGCACGTCCTCGACCAGCCGGTTGAGCAGCGGCGACGACACGATGAGCGTGGTGATCCCGCGCTCGCGGAACGCCGTCCGCAGCTCCGGCGGGCTCAGCGTCAGCTCCTTGTCGAAGATCACCAGCTCGGCGCCGTGGGTGAGGGCGCCCCAGACCTCGTAGGTCGCGCCGTCGAAGTTGAGCGGCGAGAGCTGGGAGACGACGTCGGTGTGGTGCAGCGGCACGAAGTCGGGGCGGTCGAGCAGCCGGACGAACCCGGCGTGCGGCCAGATGACGCCCTTCGGCCGGCCCGTGGACCCGGACGTGTAGAGCACGTTGAACGCCGTCGCCGGGTCGATCACCACCTCCGGCGGGGTGCCCGGGTGGCGCGCGGCTTCCGCGAGGGCCTCGTCGACGAGGTAGATCGGGCACTTGGGCAGCCGCACGCGCTCGACGAACCCGGGCGCGCCGACGACCAGCCGCGGCCGGGCGTCGTCGAGCACCATCTGCAGCTGGGCGTCGGGGTAGGCCGGGTCGAGCGGCAGGTAGGCCGCGCCCGCCATGAGCGTGCCCAGCCAGAACACGACCGACGCCGGGCTCGGCGGCAGCAGCAGCGCCACGAGCGACTCGGCGCCGAGGCCTTCGGCACGCAGCCAGTTCGCGACGGCGCCGGCGCGCGTGACGAGCTCGGCGTAGGTGAGGACTTCGTCGTGGTAGCGGACGGCGACGGCGTCCGGGCGCAGCTCGGCCTGCCGGCGCACCATGTCGTGCAGCAGCACCCGGTTGACCGGCTCGGTCTCCGTCGCCGGACGGACGGGCACGAACGGGTCGCAGGCGGCGACGAGCGCGCCGCAGGTCGCGGCGGGATCGGCGACGGCGTCGGTGAGGAGCTTGACGAGCTGGGCGAGCAGCACTTCGGCGGTGCTGTCGCGGTACACCAGCGTGTCGTGGTCGACGCGCAGCCGGATGTGCGCCTCGCCTTCCAGCGCCGCCAGCGACAGGTCGTACTTGCCCGCGGTGGTCTCGTGCTCGACGACCTCGATCGTGGTGTCCCCGGCGGTCCAGGACAGCTCCTGCTCTGGGAAGTACATGAACACGCTGTTGTCGATGAGGGACGCGCCGCCGTCGCGGCGGATGTCGCGCAGCCGGGCCGACGGGACGGCCGAGTGCTCGAGCGAGTCGAGCACCTGGTCGCGCACGCGGTCGACCAGCGCTTCGAACGGCTCGGTGAAGTCGAGCGCACTGCGCACCGGGAGCACGCGGGCCAGCAGGTCGACGCGCTCTTCGTCCTCGGGCGTGCGGGCGGCGAACAGCATGCCGGTGGTGCCGTCCGCGGTGGCGCTCCACGCGTGCAACAGGGTCAGCCACGCGCTCAGCACGACCGACGCGGGCGAGGCCAGCCGTTCCCGGGCCACCGCGCGGACGCGCTCGAGGAGGTCCGCGGTCAGCAGGGTCTCGTGGAAGCCGGCCGGGCCCGGCGCCGAGCCGGGGCGGTTGCGGTCCGCGATCGGCGCGAGCGACGGGGGCTGGTCGGCCAGCAGGCCCGACCAGTACGCGGTCAGCTCGCTGTCGGGAACGTCCACAGTGGACTCGACGGCCGGTAGCGGCGCGTCCCACGGCGCCCGTCCGCCGACGCGCTCCCGGTAGGCGTGCACCAGGTCCCGCGCCACGATGCCCTGCGACCAGCCGTCGGACACGACGTGGTGCACGGCCAGCACGAACAACGCGCCGTCGTCGGCGTGCAGGAGCGTGCCCCGCACGAGCGGCGCGGAACCGAGGTCGAACGGCTGGGCGGCGATCGCGGCGGCCCACTCCAGCGCCGCGGCCCGGTCGTAGCGGCCGGGCCGCCGGTGCTCGACGAACGGGACGGGCGGGCGGTGGTGCACCACCTGCACCAGTTCGCCGTTCTCGGCGAGGAACGCGCTGCGCAGGTTCGGGTGCCGCTCGACGAGGTCGCCGAGCGCGCTCCGCAACGCCGAGACGTCGACACCGGGGGTGAACTCCAGGTCGAGCGGGATGGTGAACCGGGCGGACTCCGGTTCCCGCTGCATGGCGAGCCACACCTCGGTCTGCTCGGCCGTCGCGGGCCTGCGCGTCTCGGTCACGGGGTTCCTTTCACGGTCGGGAAAGCCTGGTCAGTTGCTCGCCCGGCGCCGCACGACGAAGTCGGCGATCGTGCTGATGGACCGGAAGTTCACCGGCGTGAAGTCGGTGTCGGAGATGGGGACGCCGAACTGCTGCTCGCACCGGGCGCGCAGCTCGACGAAGCCGAGCGAGTCGAGCCCGAGCGTCTCCTGCAGGCTGTCGTCGGCGTGGATGCCGTCGGCCGGGACGTCGACGTACAGGTCGGCGACCAGGATCTCGCGCAGTGTGTCTTCCAGTGTGTTCTTCGGGGCGATTTCCGGGGACATGATCGCGTCCTCACTCTCGGTTTCCGGCGGGCAACGGCGTGCCCGCGTCGTGACGGGCCCGGTGCACGAGCTCGTCGGTGGCCGGGGTCGGGATGGCGTGCCGGGCGCCGGCTTCGCGGACCGGGCCGGCGATCGCGTCGAGCTCGCCCGCCTCGCCGCGTTCGACGTCGCGCTGCAGCGACGTGCGGGTCCGGCCGGGGGCGCGGGTCAGCGCGCGCAGGACGCGGCCGCGGTCGAGCCGGGCGCCTTCGGCCCGGCCGGTCGCGCACGCTTCGTCGGCGCAGGCGAGCATCAGCCGGGTCAGGTCCTCGTCTTCGCGGACCGCGTCGAGGGGGCCGCCGGCGCACGTCGTGGCGAGCGCGAGCGGTGCGAGCAGAGCGAGCTTGCGCCAGAGGACGTCCGCCTCGGAACCGCCGTCCGTGCAGCCGATCCCGGCCGCGGTCAGCGCTTCGGCGACGACCTCGGGCGGCCCGGCCAGCTCGATCTCGGTGAACAGGGACTCCTGGCGGACCTCGCCGACGGCGGTGCGGGTGGCCTCGATCCGGATCGAACCCGCGACCACCCGGTCGCCGAAGCGCTCCCGCAGGGGTGGCAGGTGCCCGGTGCCGTTGAGCAGCGGGACGACGACGCCGACATCGGCGGCCACAGTGGACAGCGCGCCGGGCAGGTCGGGGTGCTTGACGCAGACCCACAGCACGTCGGCGGGCCCGGTCAGGCGGGCGGCGGCCGGGACCGCGACGGTGAAGCCCTCGCGGAGGCCCTGCCGCACCGTGACACTGCCGCCGTAGCGCGCGAGGGAAGCGGGCCGCAGCAGGAGCGTGACGTCTTCGCCGCCGCGGGCGAGGGCGGCGGCGAGCGCTAGCCCGACCCCGCCCGCGCCGAGGACCGCGTGCCGGCTCATGCGGACCGGCGGACCGAGCGCGGCGTGATGTCGTGCCACGTGCCGGCGACGTGGTCGAGGCAGGCCTCTTCGGTGCCGGTGAACCCGGCCGCCGCCCAGCCGTCCGGGAGCGCGAGCCCGGCGGGCCACACCGAGTACTGCTCTTCGCCGTTCACCACGGCGATGTACGTGGCCTCGTTCGTCTCCGGCACTTCTCGCTCGCCCCCACTACGCACCGCACGTCGGGTCCGGGTCCCCCGGACCACTGCCGGATTCGACGTTAGCGACTCGGCCGGAACCGCCCTTCTCCATTTCTGCGTATTCTCGCAAGGGCGCTCGGCGTGGCGGAGAAGATATTCGAAAATGCTGTGATTTGAGTCACCTTTCATTTTGGTTGCTGTGATCGCTCGGTGACTGCCACTGTGAGGCATCAGGGGCGGTCGGCCCCGTCATATTCACACTCTGGGGGTCGTTTCGTGGTGCGGCGGGAAGGCGAAGAGGGCGATCGTGAGGTCCGGACGCTCAATCCATCCCAATCGAATCCGCGCCTGCGGTACGAATTCGACCGCGGCAGCGGTTACGAGACCGAGCTGAGGCTGACCGCTGCCCTCTCGGCGCTGATTCCCGAAGACGAGCTCCTGCACTCCGACCACCGCTTCTTCCAGATCGTGCACCTGCTGACCGAGTACTGCTGGGTCGCGGTGCACCACAGCCTGTGCGACCTGACCGCGGCGCTGGCGAAGGGCGACCCGATCACGGCGACCCGGCACCTCGTCCGCTGCACCGACTCCGCCGGGCTGACCGTCGAATGCCTGCGCGTGATGACGAACTCCCTCGCGCAGGTGTCCTTCCTGCAGATGCGCAAGGACCTGGCCGGTGCGGCCTCGGGTCTCGCGTCGCCCGGCTCGCGCAACGTCCGCCGCGCCGCGCACGCCGTCTGGACGGAGTTCGAGGCCGCCGTCACCGCCGCCGGCGTCACGATGGCCGACCTGGTCGAGGCGACCGGCCCGGACACGTCGGCGGCCCCGGCCACGATGCAGCTCGCCGAGGTGATGACCGGCCTCCAGCGGTTCGACACGCAGGTCCTCGAGTGGAAGCAGGTCCACATCAACCTCGTGTGGCAGATGCTCGGGGGCCAGCCCCGCGCCGCCGACGAGGACGAGGACGCCGACGACCGGCCGCGGAGCATGCGCGGCCGCTCCATCTCCGACCTGGAACGGCTGGCCGTGCGCCCGCTGTTCCCGAAGCTGTGGTTGCAGAACACCGCGGTCTACCGCGCGGCGAGCGCGGTGGCCCCTGAAGAAGAGGCGGCATGACGCAGGAAACGAAAACCCCGGCCCCGCTCACGGTCCTGGCGACGGCGCGGACCACGCTGCGCGAGGTCCCGTTCGACGAGGTCCGCGCGATCCTCGCCGGCGAGCCCGGCGCGGGGAAGTGGGCCTGGGCGCCCGGCTACCCGTTCGACGGCACGCTCGGCGGCGCGAAGCTCGTGCTGCGGATGGTCACCGCCGACGCCTACCGGCCGGGGTTCGGCCTGTACCAGATCGTCGACGGCGAATCCGGGCTCGCGATCGGCGACGTCGGCTTCCACGCCGCGCCCGACGCGGCGGGGGAAGTAGAGATCGGCTACGGCCTGATCGAGGCGTTCCGGGGCCGCGGGCTGGCCACCGAGGTCGTCGAAGCGCTGCTGGCCTGGACGTTCGAGCAGCCCGGCGTCACCGCCGTGCTCGCCGAGACCGACGAGGACCACCTGCCGTCGCGGCGGGTGCTGGAGAAGAACGGGTTCGCGTTCCTCGGTTCCGACGGCGAAACCCGCAACTACGCGAAGCGGCGGGAGCCCGGGTCATGACCAAGGTGGCGGTGTTCGAATCGGCCGACGCGTCCGGGCTGCCGGATCTGCTCGACGCGGCGGCGGACTGGTGCGAGCTGGTCGTCGTCAACGCGGGCCCGCAGCCGTGGTCCGCCGACGAGCGGGAGGGGATCGCCGACCTGGCCGAGGTCGTCGAGGCCGCCGGGCTGGACGCCGTCACCGTCGCCGAGCGGCTGGCCGCCCTCGACGTCGACGGCGTGCTGACGCTGGAGGACGAGTGGATCCCGCTCGTCGCCGCGGTGGCGGCCCGGCTGGACCTGCCCTACCACGACGAGGCGACCGCCGAAGCCGTGACGCACAAGGACGTCCAGCGCGCGCGGCTCGCCGGCACCGACCTCGGCGTGCGGGCCGCGGCCTTCACCGACGAGCCGTCGCTGGTGGCCGCGATCGAGGCCGTCGGGTTCCCTGCGGTACTCAAACCCGTGCGGGGCAACGGAAGCCTCAACGTCTACACCGTCGACCACGAGCCCGGCCTGCGGGCGGCGCTGATCGAGGCGACCGGCACCGCGCCGTCGGTCCGGGCGAACTTCAACCTGGGCCACGGGTCCGCGGGCGCGCGGACGTGGCTGCTCGAAGAACGGCTGATCGGGATCCCGCACCCCGAGGGCGACTGGCTCAGCGACCACTTCTCCGTCGAGGTGCTGTCGCTGGGCGAAGGCGAGCACTGGCCGTTCTGGCTGTCCGACCGGTTCCCGCTGATCCCGCCGCTGCGCGAGACCGGGATGACCGGGCCGTCGCTGCTGCCCCTGGACGTGCAGCGGCTGGCTTCCGAACGCGCCGCCGCGATCCTGACCACGCTCGGCGTCACGACCGGGATCACGCACCTGGAGTTCAAGCTCACCGCCACCGGCCCGCGGCTGATCGAGGTCAACGGCCGGCTCGGCGGGTTCCTCTCGTCGATCGTCCCGCACGTCAGCGACCTGAACCCGGTGCGGCTGGCGCTGGAGGCGGCCGTCGGCAAGGCCGAACGCCGTCCGGTCGTCCCGACCGGTTACGCGGCCTGCGTGTTCACCCACGTCCCGCTGGGCGGCGGGCGGATCACCGCGCTGGCGGACCCCGGCGAGCTCGTCCGCGAGCCCGGCGTGTGGCGGGTCGACGTCCGCAGCGCGGTCGGCGAGTCGCCCGACTACCGCACCGGCACCAACGGGCGGCTGCAGAACGTCTGGGTCGAGGGCGCGACGGGGGCCGAGCTGCACGCCGCGTTCGTCACCGCGGACGCGTTCGTCGCCGACGGCAACCGGTTCGAGTGAGGGGACGACGATGACGGAGCGAGTGCCCGTGCTGTGCTTCCCGCCCGCGGGGGCGGGGCCGAGCTTCTTCCAGGCGTGGCCGGACGCCTCGCCCGCGCTCCGGTTCGCCGCGGTCGAGCTGCCCGGCAAGGAGCGGCGCTTCGCCGAGGAGCCGGCGACCACGATGACCGAGCTGGTCGACGCGATCGCCGACGACGTGCTGCGCGAGGTGGGCGCGGCCGGCCGCGTCGGCGTCTTCGGCCACTCCTTCGGTGCCCTGGTGGCCTACGAGGTCGCCCGGCTCGTCGCGCGCGAGCGGCCTGCGGTGGACCTGACGCTGTTCGCCAGCGGCGCGCCGCGGCCGGGCGTGCCGCGGTCCTCGCCGATCGGCGGGCTGCCTGACGACGAGTTCGTCCTCGCCGTCGCCGAGCTGGCCGGGTACAAGCACCCCGCGCTGGACGACCCGGACCTGCGGGAACTGCTCCTGCCGGCGCTGCGCGGCGACGTCGCGGTTGACGAGTCCTACCGGCCCGCGGAACAGGCCCCGGCCGCGTTCCCGGTCGTCTCGGTCCGCGGCGACGTCGACGAATTGGTGTCCGCGGCGGCCGCCGCCCGCTGGAGCGAGGTGACGGCCGCGGGCTGCACGACGCGGGAGTTCCCCGGCGGCCACATGTACCTGATCGAGCACTGGGCACCGCTGGTCACGCTGCTGGAACGGACGTTGGTCGGCGAACAGGCCCGGTCGTGACCGGCCGGCTCGCGGGGCGGATCGCGCTCGTCACGGGCGCGGCGCGGGGGATCGGCCGGGCGTGCGCGACGGCGCTGGCCGCCGAGGGCGCGGACCTGGTGCTGCTCGACGTCGCCGCGCCGATCGAGGGCCTCGGCTACCCGGCCGGCACGGCCAGTCAGCTCGACCACACCGCCGCGTTGTGCGCGGAGCACGGGGCGGCGACGCTCGTCGTCGCCGCCGACGTCCGCGACCTCGGCGCGCTGGAAGCCGTGGCGCGCAAGACCGTCGACCGCTTCGGCCGCATCGACGTCCTGGTCAACAACGCCGGCATCGCCGCGCCCTCGGGCAAGGCGGTGCACGAGATGACCGAGGCCGAATGGTCCCTGATGGTCGACGTCGACCTCAGCGGGCCGTGGCGGGCCATCAAAGCCGTGGCGCCGGCGATGATCGCGCAGCGGTCCGGGAGCATCGTCAACATCGCGTCGACCGCGGGGCTGGTCGGGTACCGCAACTTCGCCGGTTACGTCTCGGCCAAGCACGGCGTGCTCGGGCTGACCCGGGCCGCCGCGCTCGACCTGGCCCCGCACAAGGTCCGCGTCAACGCCGTGTGCCCCGGCTCGGTCCGCGACGACCCGGCCCTGGAAGGCCGGATGCTGTCGGAGATCGCCCGCGCGCTCGGGCTGGACGTCGCCGAGCACGAGACGACGTTCGTGCGTGACCAGCCGACCAACGAGCTCGTCGAGGCCGGTGACGTCGCCGCGGCCGTGCTGTGGCTCGCCACCGGCGAGTCCCGGCACGCCACCGGCGGCGTCGTCACCGTCGACGGCGGCTTCACGAGCCGCTGAAGGAGGAGCTGTGTCGAACATCCTCGCGTCCGCCGGTCTGTACCGGCTGCCGGCCGGGCTCGGCGACGAAGCCGTCCGCGTCCAAGCCACCGAAGCGGGCGCGAGCGTGTGGTTCCAGCGCGTCCCTCTGGCCTCGGCCGACGCGGACCCGTGGCGCGAGCGGGAGCTGCGCCGCGGGATCGCCGGCAGGCCCCGATTCGTGGTGCTGTCCTATGTGGATGGTGTGCGCGAGCTGGTCGTGACCACGCCCGCTGTCGAACCGCAGCTCGCGAGTGCGCTGCCGGACGTCGCGGCCGTCCGGGATCCGCTGACGCACCTGGCCGGGTCGTCGAAGCCGTCCACTGTGGACTTGGGCCCGGCTGATGCCGACGACGTGATCGCCGCGCTCGGCCTCGTGTTCAGCCGCTACGCGCGTGCCGCGACGCTGGCCATCGGCGTGCCCGGCGGCGCCACGCTCATCACCGTCGACGAGGACCAGCCGGTGGCGGTGTTCCGCAAGCACGCGGCCACCGCGCCGGCCGGGTCCACGCGTGCCGTACCCACCGTCGGCGTCCTGGCCGAGGAAACGCCGGTGCCGCACCGGATCCGTTCGGTGCCGGGCACGCCGTACCCGCTGACCGTCGAGGTCACCGGCGGGCGCGCGACGGCCTGGTTCGCCGCGGACGCCGTCGCGCCGTGGGCCGCCGCGCAGCTCGGGCGGCAGCTCACCGCCGTGCTCGCGGAGCTGCGTAGTGGAGACCAAGACCGGCCGCTCGCCGACATCGCCTTCGAAGCCGTCGCCACGCCGCCGCCGGTGACCACGGCGAGCCCGCGCACGATCACGGACGTCTTCGCCGAGCAGGTCGCGCGCCGCGGTGACGCGCCCGCCGTGTCCGGCGAGGACGGCCGGTTCGGCTACGCGGAACTGGCCGCGCGGGCCGGGCGGTTCGCCGCCGGGCTGCGGGACCGCGGGATCCGGCCCGGCGACCGCGTCGGGATCGTGCACGAGCGCGGCGCCGACCTGGTCGCGCTGCTGCTCGGCGTGCTCCGGGCGGGCGCGGTGTACGTCCCGCTCGACCCGGCCTACCCCGACGGCCGGCTGGCCTACATCGCCGACGACGCCGGGCTCGCGCTGGTCGTCACCGACGACGCCGCGGTGGCCCGCTTGCCCGGCCGGCCCGCGGTGACCGCGGCGGACCTGCCCGCCGACGGCGAAGTGCCGGCCGACTTGGCCGGACCCGACGACCCGGCCTACGTCATCTACACCTCCGGCTCGACCGGGCGGCCCAAGGGCGTCGTCGTCCCGCACCGCAACGTCGTGGACCTGGTCACGGGCACCGCGCCCGGGTTCGGGCTGGGCGCCACCGACGTCTGGACGTGGTTCCACTCCGTGGCGTTCGACTTCTCCGTCTGGGAGATCTGGGGCTGCCTGCTCACCGGCGGCCGGCTGGTCGTCGTGCCCGAGTGGACGCGGCGCTCGCCGGACGAGTTCGCCGCGCTGCTGCGGGACGAGCGCGTCACCGTCCTCAACCAGACGCCGTCGAGCTTCGCGCAGGTGACCGAGACGCAGCTGCGGCACTTCGACGACCTCCCGCTGCGGCTGGTCGTCTTCGGCGGCGAGCCCCTCGACGCCTTCGCGCTGCTGCCGTGGTTCGACCGGTACCCGGAGACGCGCTGCCGGCTGGTGAACATGTTCGGCATCACCGAAACCACGGTGCACGTCACCGCGCAGACCGTCACCCGCGCGGCCGCGCTGGCCGGGTCGCGCTCGGTCGGTCACGCCATCCCCGGCTGGGCGATCGAGGTCGTCGACGCGCGCCACCGGCCGCTGCCCCCGGGCGTGCCGGGTGAGATCGCCGTCGGCGGCGCCGGCCTGGCCCACGGCTACCTGGGCCGGGAAGACCTGACGGCCGAACGGTTCGTCACCGGCAGCGGACGTCGGCGTTACCTCAGCGGCGACCTCGGCCGCCTGCTGCCGGACGGGCGTCTGGAGCACCTCGGCCGCCTCGACAGCCAGGTCAAGCTGCGCGGCTACCGGATCGAGCTGGACGAGATCCGCAGGGTCCTGCTGGCCGAGACCGGCGTCGTCGCGGCCGCGGTCGTGCTCGCCGCCCCGGGCACGGCCGAGGCCCGTCTCGACGCCTACGTCGTCCTCACCGACGGCACCCCGGCGGGCCTGCGGACCCGGGCGGCGGCTCTGCTGCCCGAGTACATGGTCCCTTCGACGTTCACCGCCGTGCCCGCGCTTCCCTTGACGGTCAACGGAAAGCTCGACGAAGCGGCGCTGCCCGCCCCCGTCCTGGGCGGCACCCCGGCCGCGGCGCCGGCCGAAGACGGAGACGGAGACGTCGTGCTGCGTGCGTGGCGGGCGGTGCTCGGGGCCGCGATCGGCCCCGACGACCACTTCTTCGACTCCGGCGGCAACTCCCTGCTCGCCGCGAAGACCCTGGCCGCGCTGCGGGACGCCGGTCTGAAGGTCGGCATCCGTGACCTCTACGGCCACCCCACGCCGCGCCGTCTCGCCGCCCACCTCGCCGAGAAGTCCGAAGAGCCCGAAGAGCCCGAAGAGAAGGAAGCCCAGCCGTGACCACACCGCACCCGCAGCCCGACCTCACCGACCTGGTCCGCCGGACCTGGGTCCGCGTGCTGGGCCACGACCGGTTCACCGACGACGACTTCTACTTCTCGGTCGGCGGCAACTCGCTGGGCGCGACGCGGGTCATGGCGGCGCTCGGCCGCGAGGTCGGCACCCGGCTGCCCGTCCGGATGCTCTTCGACCACCAGACCGTGTCGACGCTGGTCGCCGCGCTGGCCGCCCGGCTGGAGGCGAACGCGGCATGAAGGGGCTGAGCCGGATCGCCGCGTTGCCGCGGGCCGCGCGCTGGCTGATCGCCACCAACGGGATCAGCGCGCTCGGCGCGGGCATGGTGATGCCGTTCCTCTGGATCTACCTCACCGAGGTCCGGCACCTGCCCACCTGGGTGCCCGCCGCGACGCTCGCCATCCAGGCGTTCGCCGCGGTGTTCGGCGGCCTGGCCTACGGCGCGCTGCTCGACCGGCTGCCCTACAACGTCGTCGTGCCGCTGGCCAACGTCAACGCCGGCGTCGGCACGCTCCTGTTCGCCTTCGCCGGGCAGGCCTGGGTCGCCGTCGCCGCCGCGGTGGTGTTCGGCTTCGGCATCAGCGGCGTCGGCACCGCCGTGCGCGCGGCGTACGGCGCGACCACGAGCACCGACCAGCGCGAAACCGCGTACTCGGCGGACTACGGCGTGCTGAACGTCGCGATGGGGATCGGCGTGATCCTCGGCGGGGTGTTCGCCGCGCTGGCGTTCCTCAGCCCGGTCGGCCGGTACTTCCTGATGTACTCCATCGACGCGGCGACGTTCTTCGTGATGGCCGTCGCGACCGTGAAGGTGCTGCCGAACCGGGCGCACCAGGCCGAGCGGAAGCTGGCCGGCGCCGTCCGCGGCACCTACCGGGCCGTCCTGCGCTCGCCGAGCCTGCTGGCGCTGCTGGCCGTGCTGCTGCTGTCCGCGCTGGTGTCCTTCGGCCAGTTCCGCGCCGGCCTCCCGGGTTACCTGACCCAGACCGGCGCCATCACCGCGAGCGGGCTGTCGTTCGCCTTCGCCGTCAACATCATCCTCTGCGCGGTCGTGCAGTTCGCCGTGATGCCGCACCTCGAACGGTTCTCCCGGACGCTGCTGGTCGGCGCCAGCGGCGTGATGTTCGCGGCCTGCTGGGTGTTCGTGCTGCTGGCCGGGCGCCACGACGGCACGACGGCGCTGGTGCTGGCCACGGTCGCGGTGATCCTGCTGTCCATCGGCGAGTCCCTGGTCGTCCCGCTGCTGACGACGTTGCTGAACAACGCGGTCAGCGAAGACCTGCGCGGCCGGGCGAACGCCCTGTTCTCGATCACGCTGTCCACCAGCGCCGTGATCGGCCCCGCGCTGGCCGGCGCGCTGCTGTCGTTCGGGACCGGGGCCGTGTTCGTCGTCGTGATGATCGTGCTCAGCGCCGTCGCGACGCTGCTGGTGCTGACCTTGCGCCGGACGCTGCCCGCGCAGCAGGCGGCACCCGCGCCCGAGACCGTCGACGAAATGGAGAGCGCCGCATGAGCCGGACACAGGGATCCGACGCGATCGCGATCGTCGGGGTGGGCTGCCGCTACGCCGGGGCCGCGAGCGCCACGCAGTTCTGGAACAACCTGCGCGCCGGGCGCGACCGCTTCACCCGCGGCGCGCCCGTGCCGCCGGGGGACGGCCCGCGCGACATCGCCGCGTGGGGCTTCATCCCCGACCGCGACCTCTACGACGCAGGCCTGGTCGGCTACACGAGCGAGACCGCCGAGCGCGACCCGCAGCACGGCATGCTCTACGAGGCGATGTGGGCCGCGGCCGAGGACGCCGGTGTGCGGCTCTCGGACATCGGCGACACGACCGCCGTCTACGCCGGGGTGGCGCGCACCAAGCACGTCGAGCGGGGCAGTTTCGAGTCCACTGTGGACCGTGACGCCACGTTCGCGGGCCCGCACTTCTCCTACTTCCACGACCTGCGCGCCGAAAGCATCATGGTGGACGCCTCGTGCGCGACCGGGCTCGTCGTGGTGCACCTGGCCTGCCAGAGCCTGCGCCTCGGCGCCAGCGACTACGCCTTCGCGGGCGGCGTCGCCGTGATGGACACCGACGGCACCTACGGGTACACCCCGAACGGCATCTACTCGAGCGAAGGCGTCTGCCGGCCGTTCGACCGCGCCTCCACCGGCACCGTCCCCGGCGACGGCGTCGGCGCGGTGCTGCTGCGCCGGCTCGAGGACGCGCTGGCCGACGGCGACCCGATCCACGCCGTGATCCGCTCGACCGCCGTCGACAACGACGGCAAGCAGAAGGCCGGCTTCACGATCCCCGGCGTCGAAGGCAAGATTCGCGTGGTCGACCAGGCCTTGGCGGGCGCGGGGGTGACCGGCGCGGACCTCGGGTACGTCGAGGCGCACGGCGTCGGCATCCCGGTCAACGACCAGATCGAGGCCACCGCGCTGACCGAGGCGCTCGGGTCCGCCGGGCAGCCCCTGGCCGTCGGGTCGGTCAAGGCCAGCATCGGGCACACCGACACCGCCGCCGGGCTGGCCGCGCTGATCAAGACGGCGTTCGCCGTGGAGCACGGGTTCCTGCCCGCCACCCCGAACACCACCGAGGCGATCGAGGAGCTGACCGCGGGCGGCGACCGGTTCTCGATCCTGCCCGAGGGCCGGGACTGGGCGACCGCCGGGCCGCGCCGCGCCGGGGTCATGTCGGCCGGGATCGGGGGCACCAACGCGTTCGCGGTCGTCGAGCAGGTCCCGTGCTGACGTCGGACCGCCGCCGGGCCGGGACGCTCTGCGTGACCGGGGCCGCCTGGCACACCTCGCTCGGCGCCGGCCTGGACGAGGTGTGGACCGGCCTGCTCGCCGGGCGGTCCGGCCTGCGGGTGGTGCCCGGCGCGAACGTGCTGCGCAGCTTCGTCGCCGGCCTGCTGCCGGGCGGGCCGGCGCCGGGGAGCCCGCGCGAGCGGCACGTCGAGCTCGCCACGGCCACGGCCGAAGCCGCGTTGCGCGACGCCGGGCTGCGCGCCGAGGCCGCCGACCCGGTCCTGGTCCTCGGCACCAGCCTGGGGCCGCACATCGACGACGCGGACCCCGGGTCGCTGCACGACTGGGTCGCCGAGGCCGGCAAGCGGCTGGGGCTGAGCCGGCCGCCGGTGTCGCTGTCCACGGCGTGCTCGTCGGGCTCCGACGCAATCGCCGTCGCGGGCGAGCTGCTGGAGGCCGGCTACGCCGACGTCGTCGTCGCCGGGGGCGTCGACCTGCTGACCAAGGGCAAGCGGCTCGGGCATTCGCTGCTCGGCACGCTGTCCCCCTCGACGCACCGCGCGTTCGACGCCGACCGGTCCGGGATGCTGCCCGGGGACGGCGCGGGCTGCGTCGTCCTCGAACGGCTGGAGTCCGCGCGGCGCCGCGGCGCCCGCCCGCTCGGGTTCCTGCGCGGCTGGGGCTCCACCAACGACGCGGCCGGCATGACCGCGCCGAAACCCGACGGCGAGGCCGCCGCGCGAGCCGTCCGCCGGTCCGTCGAAGCCGCCGGGCTGAGCCTGGCCGACGTCGCCGTGGTCAACGCCCACGGCACCGCGACGGTCCTGAACGACGAGGCCGAGGCCACCTGCCTGTCCGGGCTGTTCGGCGACCTGCCGCGGCCACCGGTGGTGTTCGCGACGAAGGGCGCGCTGGGGCACTCGCTGGGCGCGACCGGCGTCGTCGAGGCCATCACGCTGCTGCTGGCCCTGCGCGACCGGACTGTGCCGCCCGTCCTCGGCCTGACCCGGCCGATGCCGGAGCTGCGGCTGCCGGTCGCCCGGGACGTCCCGCACGCTGTCGAGGGCGACTTCGGGATCAGCCTGACCCTCGGGTTCGGCGGGTTCAACACCTGCGTGCTGTTCGAACGGGGGGACGACGCCGATGCCTGAGCCGATCGCCACCGGGACCCGCGCCCCGGACGCGCCCCGGCCACCGGGGGCGCGGGTCCGCTACGCCGACCCGGCCGCCTGGCTGGTGTGCGACCTCGTGGGCCAGGTCCTGCGGGACTGGCCCGGCGAGCACGAGCCCGTCGGCGTCCTCGGCGTCAGCGAGTACGCCACCGGCGACACGCTGCGCCGCGTCGCCGCCGAAGTCGTCAAGCAAGTGGTCTCGCCGCTGCGGTTCGTCGCGGCCAGCCCCGGCACCCTCATCGGCCTGAGCTGCCTGCAGTTCGGGCTGCACGGGCCGAGCCTGCTGCTCACGATGCCGCCGGTCGACGGCGTGCCCGTCGCGCGGGTGCTCGCCGGCCGGTGGCTGACCGGCGCGGCGCCCGCGGTGCTGCTCGTGACGCACGAGGTCGACCGGTCGGGCACCCACCGCGGCACCTGCGAACTCCTGGAGGCGGCGTGAACACCGGCGTCACGGCGCGCGAGGTCGAAGACCTGCTCGCCCGCACGACCTGGCCGGGCGCCACCGGCGCCTGCGCCGGGGTGGGCGAGCTCGCGGACCGGTTCACCGCGGCCGGGTTCGCCCCCGGCTCCGTCGTGCTGGTCGCGCTGCCCAACGGCACCCGGCTGATCCGGGTGTTCTTCGCGCTGGTCCTCGCGGGCCTGGTGCCGACGCTGCTCGCGGCGTCGACCCCGGCGTCCCGGCTGCGCGCGACCGCCCGGCGGCTCGGCGCCACGGCGCTGGTCCGCCCAGGCACCGAGACCGACCAGGTGACCGTCACCCGCCTGGACGCCGGGCCGGTCCGCACCCACCGGCCGGGACAGGCGATCCTGCTGACCTCCGGCACGTCCGGGATGGCCACCGGCTGCCTGCACGACATCACGGCGCTGCGGCGCAACGCCGCGCGCCACGCCCGCAGCATCGGGCTCGGACCGGCCGACCGGATGCTGGTCACGCTGCCGATGCACTACTCCTACGCGCTCGTCGCGCAGGTGCTGGCCGGGCTCGTCACGGGCGCGTCGCTGGTCGTCACCGGCCCGCCGTTCACCCCGGCCGGCTACCGCGACGTCGTGGCGGCCCACGACGTCACCGTGTCCGCGCTGACCCCGCTGCTCGTCGCCGACCTGCAGGCCGACGGCGGCCGGCTGCCCCGCGGCCTGCGCGCGCTCGGCGTCGGCGGCCACGCGCTCGACCCGGCCCGCACCGGCCGGCTCCTGGCCGCGAACCCGGACCTGGAGCTGTACCTGACCTACGGGCTCACCGAGGCCGGGCCGCGGGTGTCGACGCTGGCCGCGCACCGCGAGCCGCCGGCCCGGTACGCCTCGGCCGGGACGCCGATCGACGGCGTCCGGCTGGGCCTGCGCGACGCGGGCCGCGGCCCGGCCGAGCAGGAGGTGCTGGTCACGGCCGACACGGTGTACCGGGCCAAGGTCGGCGTCGAAGGCGGGGTGTCGCGCGGCAAGCTCGTCGCGGCGGACACCATCGCCACCGGCGACGTCGGCCGCCTCGACGACGACGGCTACCTGTGGCTGACCGGGCGGATCTCCGACTTCGCGATCGTGCGCGGCGACAAGGTCTCGCTGTCCTCGGTCCGCAAGGCGGCGGAGTCGCTGGACGGCGTCCTGCGTGCGATCGTCACGCCGCCCGCGGACGAGCACGCCGGCGCGCTGGCTCTCGCGCTCTACGTCGACGAGACCCGCGCACTGTCCGAAAAGGACGTACGGCGGACGCTGTACCCGTTGCTGACGCCCAACGAGCGCCCCGGCGAGCTGACCGTGCACCCGGTCACGGCCGGCAGCCTGCACAAGTAGGGGAGGGACCCGTGGAACTGCTCTGCGTGCCGGGCGCCGGCGGCTCGGCCCGGGCCTTCCGCCCGTGGGTCGAGGCGCTCGCCCCGGACGTCACGGTCCGCCCGCTCAACCTGCGCGGCCGCGACACCCCGGTGTCGACCCTCGTCGAGACGGCCGCCCGGCTCGCCGAGCGCATCCCGCGTGACGGCCGTTACGCGCTGGCCGGGCACAGCATGGGCGGCCTGATCGCCTACGAGATGGCCCGTCTGGCCTGTGCCACGGAAGCCTGGCCGCGTCCCGAGTTCGTCGTCGTCGCCGGCGCCCGGCCGCCGCACCTGAGTTCGGCAAGCGAGTTCGCCCGGCTCGTCGCGATCGCGGACGACGACGAGTTCCTCGACGCGCTCGCCGCCGCCGGGTTCGTCGAGCCCGGCGCGCGGGACTCGCCGATGCGCGGGCTGTTCGTGCCGACCCTGCGCGCGGACCTGCGCCTGGTGGCGGAGTACCGGCCGGAGCCGGGCGAGCCGCTGCCGGTCGACCTGCTGGCCTGGCACGGCGCCGACGACCTGTCCGCCCCGGCGGCCGCGGTGGGCGGCTGGGCCCGCTACACCGCTGCGCGGTTCCGCACGGCCGCCTTCCCCGGCGGCCACCACTTCCCGTTCCAGCGGCCGGCCGAGGTGGCCGCGCTGCTGCGGGCGCATGTGAGCGTCCACTGAGGACGATTGACCGAAGGAGAAACCCATGTCGGCCACGATCGACCACACCGCCGGCCTGTTCGCAGGCTGGACCCCGCCGCGTGACCTGCCGTTCCACTGGCACATCTACGACGTCGGCAGCGCGTTGCCCGCCGGCTGGATCGACGAGCTGCTCGACGTCGCGCGCCGGCAGGCGGCCCGCCGCAGCTTCCGCCCGACGATGACGACCGCGCGCGAGACCGCCGACGCCGTCATCCCGCTGGAGTCCGTCGACGGCGCGGTGCTCGCCGAGCAGGCGCCGTGGGTGAACGAGCTGTACACGGGCTGGTTCCGGCAGCTGGGGGAGCGCCTCGCCGACGAGCCCCTCGAACTGACGAGCACGGCCAACCGCGCGCTGAGCCTCAACGTGCAGCGCGGCATCACCATGCGCTACCCGTGCCACGTGGACAGCAACCCGGTGGAAGGCCTGCTGTACCTGACCGACTGCACCGAGGAGACCGGCGGCGGCCTGGTCGTCTCCCGCAACCGCCACGCCCGCGACGTGTCCGAAGTGGACGCGGACGCGGCCGTCATCTACCCGCGCCGCGGCCAGCTGTTCTTCTTCGACGCGCGCTTCCACCCGCACTACGTCCAGCCGCTGCGGACCGACGACACCCTGCGCGCGGTGGTCACGATGAACTACTACACCCGCTCGATCCCCGAAGCCGTCCGCCCGGAGGGCTTGGACGAGCAGCTGTTCGGCGCCGGCACCCGATGACCCTGCTGGTGCTCTCCGGGGCCGACGTCCGCGCGTCGTTCCCGCCGAAGGAGGGCCTCGCGCCGATGCGCGAGGCCCTCAAGGCCCTCTCCCGCGGCGACGCGCACCAGCCACTGCGGCCGGTAGTAGCCCCGGAGGGCGCGGCGGGCCTCCTGGCGATGATGCCGGCGTACACCGGCACGGACGGCTACGGCGTCAAGATCGTCTGCCTGTTCGAGGGCAACACAGCCCGCGGCCTGGACGCCCACCAGGGCGCGATGGTGCTGTTCAGCGGCGAGACAGGAGAGGCTCTCGCCCTGCTGAACGCCTCGGTCCTGACGGAACTGCGCACCCCGGCGACAACGGCGGTGGCCACGGAGACCCTGGCCCGCTCGGACGCGACAGACGTGACGATCTTCGGCATCGGCGTCCAGGGAGCGGCCCACATCCGCACCCTGGCGGCAGTGCGTCCCCTGCGCCGGGTCCAGGTGGTGACCCGCTCGGACGCGCGAGCCGTATGCGCTGCCCTGTCGGCGGAACTGGACCTACCGGTGGTCGTCGCCTCCTCCCCGGAAGACGCCGTCCGCACGGCGGACGTCGTGATCACGGCGACGAACGCGGTCTCACCGTTATTACGGCACTCGTGGTTGAGCCCAGGCACCCACGTGAACGCGATCGGCTCCTGCGTCCCCCACACGCGCGAACTGGACACCGCGACGATGGCGTCGTCCCGGGTCTTCGTGGATTCCCTGGAGTCGGCAACGCACGAAGCGGGCGACTACGTATTCGCGGCCCGCGAGGGAGCAACGGTGGATCTGACACCCCTGGGCGACGTCCTGCTGGACCGGGCACCGGGCCGCGAGTCGGAGGAGCAGATCACGGTGTTCGAGTCGGTGGGCCTGGCCATCCAAGACCTCGCGGCGGCGAGGTTCGTGTACGCCCGCGCGAAGGAGACGGGAGCAGGCACCCGCGTCGAGTACTGACCGTCCGGCGCAGCGCCACGGCCGCGAAAAGGCCGCGCACTACGGCGTGCGCATGAGCCACACTCGGACGATGCACGACGAAGACCCCTTGGCGGAACCACTGCGGAAGTCGGCCTCGGGAGCCGACCGCGCAATGACCCTTGCCCTGGTGGCAGCGGCCCACGCCGACGGCGATCCCCATCCGCAGCTGGTCGGCATCGCCACGTCGGCGCTCGCGGCCGGCGCCGTCCGCGAGGCCGTCCTCCGCGCCTGCGGCGCGGCGCGCCTGGAGATCCGGACCACGGCGGGCCGCGCGCGGGACTACGACGACCCGGCTGAAGACCACGTGCTGGACCTGATGGACCGGCTCACCGGATGGTGTCACCCCGACCACCGGATCTGACCGGTGGCCGAAGGGCCGGCGGGTGGTGTTGCGCGAACCGGGCGGGTCCCCGGGTACCGTGCCCGGCGTGGCCCAGGTGTTCATCCAGCCGTCCTACGGCACCCCGGAAGCCCGCCGGTACGGGGCGGAAACCCTGGAGCGGTCCGTCTCCATCGGCGAGTACGCCGAGCTGCTGGACCCGGCCGACCTCGCCCGCCTGAACGCACTGCACCCAGGCGGGCACGCCCGGTTCTGGGGCGCGAAGGACAAGTACGACCGCCGGATGGACACCGTCACCACCGGCGACGTCGTGCTGTTCACCGGCGGCAAGCACGTGCGCGCCACCGCCGAGGTGGGGCACGGTTTCCGGAACCCCGCCTTCGCGCGGCGGCTCTGGCGCCCCGGCCCCGGCAAGTGCTTGTGGAGCAACGTCTACAGCCTGCGCCGCTACCGGTCCGTCGAGCTGCCGTACGAGGCGATCTGGGCACTGCCCGGCTTCACGCCCGGCGACAACTTCATGGGCCTGCGCTTCCTCGACGAACCGAAGTCGGCCGCGGTGATCGGCCTGCTCGGCTCGTAGGGCCGGGGCGGGAAGCCCGGGCGGCCACCCCACCCGAACCCGGGGTTACCCTGGTCAGCGATGACCGAGACACAGGCACCCAGGGCGTACCAGATCCGCACCTTCGGCTGCCAGATGAACGTCCACGACTCCGAGCGCCTCGCCGGGCAGCTCGAAGAGGCCGGCTACGTGCCCGTCGACAGCGGGGCCAAGCCCGACCTCATCGTGTTCAACACCTGTGCCGTCCGGGAGAACGCGGACAACAAGCTCTACGGCACCCTCGGGCACCTGCGGCCCGACAAGACCGCCAACCCGGACCTGCAGATCGCCGTCGGCGGGTGCCTGGCGCAGAAGGACCGCGGGGAGATCGTCAAGCGGGCTCCCTGGGTGGACGTCGTGTTCGGGACGCACAACATCGGGTCGCTGCCGGTGCTGCTGGAGCGGGCGCGGCACAACGCCGAGGCCCAGGTCGAGATCCTCGAATCCCTCGAGACCTTCCCGTCGACGCTGCCCGCGCGCCGCGAATCGTCCTACGCGAGCTGGGTGTCCGTTTCGGTCGGCTGCAACAACACCTGCACCTTCTGCATCGTGCCCGCCCTGCGCGGGAAGGAACGCGACCGGCGGCCCGGCGAGATCCTCGCCGAGGTCGAGGCGCTCGTCGCCGAGGGCGTGCTCGAAGTCACGCTGCTCGGCCAGAACGTGAACTCCTACGGCGTCGAGTTCGGCGACCGGCTGGCGTTCGGCAAGCTGCTGCGCGCGACCGGCGCCATCGACGGCCTGGAGCGCGTCCGGTTCACCTCGCCGCACCCGGCCGCGTTCACCTCCGACGTCATCGACGCGATGGCCGAGACGCCGAACGTCTGCCACCAGCTGCACATGCCGCTGCAGTCCGGGTCCGACCGGGTGCTGCGCGAGATGAAGCGGTCCTACCGCTCCGCGCGCTACCTGAAGATCCTCGACGAGGTCCGCGCGGCGATGCCCGACGCGGCGATCACCACCGACATCATCGTCGGCTTCCCCGGCGAGACCGAGGAGGACTTCCAGGCGACCCTGGACGTCGTCGCGCAGGCCCGCTTCTCCAGCGCGTTCACCTTCCAGTACTCGAAGCGCCCCGGCACGCCGGCCGCGACGATGGACGGCCAGCTGCCCAAGGAGGTCGTCCAGGAACGCTACGAGCGTCTGGTCGAGCTGCAGAACAAGATCTCCTGGGACGAGAACAAGAAGATCGTCGGCCGCCGCGTCGAGCTGCTCGTCGCCGACGGCGAGGGCCGCAAGGACGCCGAGACGCACCGGATGAGCGGCCGCGGCCGTGACGGCCGGCTGGTGCACTTCGCGCCGACCGGACCGGCGGTCGATCGCGGCGTGCGGCCCGGCGACATCGTCGAGACGGTCGTCACCTACGGCGCGCCGCACCACATGGTCGCCGACGGGGACCTGGTCTCGCACCGGCGGACGCGTGCGGGCGACAACGCCGAGGCGGGGCTGCGGCCCAAGACCAACGGCGTCACGCTGGGCCTGCCGGGCTTCGGTGCCCCGGCGGTCCGGCCCGAACCGGTGAGCGGGTGTGCGTTGTGACCGAATCGCAGAAGTCCGGCGAGCTGGACGAGCTGGCCGCCGAGATCGACGAGGTCGGGCAGCAGGCGTCCCGCACCGTCGAGCTCGGCCGGCGCGGGTTCACCATCGCGGTGTTCACGTTCGTGCTGCTCGGCTGCCTGCTGCTGCCCTGGGTCGGCGACCACGCCGGCTGGCAGGTGCTGGCCGGCGAGGGCGGCGGCATCCCGCAGCTGTTCGCCGCGACGTCGACCGCCGTCGGCGTCGTCGCGTCCGCGCTCGCGCTGGTGACGCGCCGCTGGTGGCTGGCCTGGGTCTGCGCCGCCGGCGGCTGGTTCGCCTCGGTCGACGGCCTCCTGGCCATCTGGTCCCAGCAGTCGTCCCACGCCCCCGGAGCCGCCGGTGGCGGACCCGGCGCCGGCCTGATCATCGCCTGGATCGCGATGATCTGCCTCGCCGTCCAGTGGATGCGCACGGCCTTCTCCCGCTCGTAAACACCCGAAAGCCGTGAAGGCCTCCTTTCCGGCCATAAGAGCCGGTAAGGAGGCCTTCACGGCACTTCCGGGGACGACTCAGCGGTCGGCGATGGCCGCCTCCGCGGCCTGCAGCCACTCGCGCCACTGTGCGGCCTGGTCGTCGGCCTTCTTGGCGCGACGCTCGTCGCCCGCCGCGCGCGCCTTCTCGGCCTGGCTCTCGAACTGCTCGACGCGCTCGCGGAACTGCGCGGCCCGGGCCTGCGCCTCCGGGTCCGTGCGGCGCCAGCGGGAGTCCTCGGCCGACTTCACCGAGTCCTGGACCGCCTTCAGCCGGCCGTCCAGCTCGCGGATGCGCTCGCGCGGGACCTTCCCGATCTCGTCCCACTGCTCCTGGATCTTGCGCAGTGCGTTCTTCGCCGCTTCGAGGTTCGAGCCGGCGTCGATCTTCTCGGCCTCGACCAGCAGTTCCTCCTTGCGGGACGCGTTCGTCGAGAACTCGGCGTCGCGCTCGGAGAACACCGTGGACCGGCGGGCGAAGAACTTGTCCTGCGCCGCGCGGAAGCGCTGCCACAGGGCCTCGTCGCTGTCCTTCGGAGCCCGGCCGGCGGCCTTCCACTCGGTCATCAGGTCCTTGTAGCGGCCCGCGGTGTCGCCCCAGTCGTCGGACTCGCTGATGGCCTCGGCCTCGGCGATGAGCTCTTCCTTGCGCGTCTTGGCCGACGCGCGCTGCTTGTCCAGCTCGGCGAAGTGGGAGCCCCGACGCCGGTTGAAGCCCTCACGGGCCTTGGAGAACCGCTTCCACAGCTCGTCGTCGGTCTTGCGGTCGACGCCCTTGACCGTCTTCCACTCGTCCAGGATCGTGCGCAGCCGGTCGCCGGCCGCCTTCCACTGGGTGGAGTCGGCGGCGATCTTCTCGGCTTCCTCCGCCAGCTCCTGCTTGCGGGTGACGGCCGCGGCGCGGGCTTCCTCACGCTCCTGCTTCGCGCTGGCCAGGGCCTTCTCGGCGTGCCCGATGACGTACTCCAGGCGCGCGCCCAGTGCGGCCAGGTCACCGACCAGGGCGGACTCGGCCAGCCCGTCGCGCAGCTGCGTGGCGCTCGACAGCGCGTGCTTCGGGTCGCCGGCGCCCGACGCCAGGCGCGTCTCCAGCAGCTCGACCTCGGTCCGCACGTCGTCGAAGCGGCGGGCGAAGTGCACCAGGCCCTCGTCGGGGCTGCCTGCCTGCCAGACGCCGACGGCGCGTTCGCCCTCGGCCGTGATGACGTAGACCGTGCCCTCTTCGTCGACCCGGCCCCAGGTGGACGGGGTGGGCTCGGCGGGCGGCACGGGCGGTGCGGCGTGCCCGGTGTGCAGCGCGTGCGGCACCGGGTGCGGGGCCGGGGTACCGGTGGAAGTGTTCTCCTGGGCCATCGCAGGCTCCTTATCGCCTGTACGCCCGCTGGCGCGGGCGCCCCGCCGGTGCGGCGGGGCCGGGTAATGCGGTCGTCACGGGCCGTGCTCGGATGCTACGGCCTCCACGCGGCATTCAAGCAGCTCAGCGCGCACCGTGGTACCGGATGAGCTACTCGAAGCTCGTGATCCTACTTCCGGTGGACGCTCCGTGTCGGGACGCCGGTATCGTCAGCCGCCGTGACCAGCCCCGCCGCCCCGCCCCCGATCCGCCCGGTCGCGGTGGTCGGGCCGACGGCCACCGGCAAGACGGCGCTGGCCGTGGAGCTGGCGCTGAAGCTCGGCGGGGAGGTCGTCAACGCCGATGCCCTGCAGCTCTACCGCGGCATGGACATCGGCACCGCGAAAGCCACTGAGCAGGAACGTCGTGGTGTTCCGCACCACCTGCTCGACGTGCTGGACGTGACCGAGACGGCGTCCGTCGCGGCCTACCAGCGCGACGCCCGCGCCGCGGTCGAACGGCTCCTGGCCGCGGGCCGGGTGCCGGTGCTGACCGGCGGCTCCGGGCTCTACGTCCAGGCGGTGCTCGACGACCTGCGCTTCCCGGGCACCGACCCGGCCGTGCGCGCGCGGCTCGACGCGGAGGCGGCCGAACTGGGCACGCCGACCCTCTACACCCGGTTGGGTGAACGCGATCCGGTCGCCGCGGCCGCGATCCTGCCGACCAACACCCGCCGGATCGTGCGCGCGCTGGAAGTCATCGAGATCACCGGGGAGCCGTTCTCCGCGAACCTGCCGAAGCCGGGGCCGGCCCGCTACGGCACGGTCGTGATCGGTGTCGACCGCGCGCCCGAGGAGCTCGACGAGCGCGTGAACGAGCGCGTCCGCCTGATGTTCGAGGCCGGCCTCGTCGACGAGGTCCGCGAGCTGCTGGCGCGCGGCCTGCGCGACGGGAAGACGGCGTCGCGCGCGCTCGGCTACCAGCAGGTGATCACCGAGCTGGACGGCGAGGGCGACTTCGCGGCCGCCGCCGCGGCGACGGCGCAGGCCACCCGGCGCTTCGTCCGGAAGCAACGCTCCTGGTTCCGGCGCGACCAGCGGATCCACTGGTTCGACGGCGCCGAAGCCGGGCTGGCCGCACGCGTCTTGGATACCCTGGCCCGGTAACCTTGCCCCATGGGCGGAATCGAGTTCCTCAAGGGGCACGGCACGCAGAACGACTTCGTGCTGCTCCCCGACGCGGCGGGCTGCCTCGAGCTGACCGAGGCCCGGATCGCCGCGCTGTGCGACCGCCACCGCGGCCTCGGGGCCGACGGCGTGCTCCGCATCGTCCGGGCCGACGCGCTCGAAATCGCCTCCGAGGGCGAGTGGTTCATGGACTACCGCAACGCGGACGGCTCGATCGCGGAGATGTGCGGCAACGGCGTGCGCGTCTTCGCCCGCTACCTCGTGGATGCCGGGCTCGTGACCGAGGGCGAGTTCGTCGTCGGCACCCGCGCCGGCGACCGCCCGGTGGTGGTGCACCCGGATCGCACGGTGACCGTCGGGATGGGACCGGCGACGATCACCGGCACGTCGGTCACCGTGGTCGCGGGCCGGCCGTTCTCCGGCGTGGCCGTCGACGTCGGCAACCCGCACCTGGTCACGGTGCTCGACGACACCGACGTCCGGGACCTGGACCTGCGCGACCAGCCCGACTTCGACCACGACGTCTTCCCGAACGGCGTGAACCTCGAGTTCGTCAACCGCCTCGGCGAGGGCGCGCTGCGGATGCGCGTCCACGAGCGCGGGGTGGGGGAGACGCGCGCCTGCGGCACAGGCACGGTCGCCGCGGTGGCCGCGGCCTTCCACCTGGCGGGCACCGACACCGGAGCGTCCACAGTGGACATTCCGGGCGGCCGGGTGGACGTGACGGTGTCCCGCGGCGCGTCGACGCTGTCGGGCCCGGCGGAGATCGTGGCCCGCGGCGAGATCGACGAAGCCTGGTGGGCCGCCGCCGGTTCCTGACGGCGGCGATCTGCCGCGCCGGGAGGCGGAAACAGGCATCCGTGACAAACGCCCGGACGTGAACGACCTCGGGTCCGCAATCAGGACTTCGTCGTATTCGTGTGAGGGTAGGTGTCCGGGCAACGCTGTGGACCGCGGCATCCGGCCCAGGCGGCATCAACAAGCGCCGGCGGGGTATCCCGGTGGTGGCTCGCAACGCGCCTTCTCGCGAGTTGAGCCAAGAGGCGGATACGCGAACCAGTGGGCCGCCGCCGGTTCCTGACGGCGGCCCCCGGCGTCAGCCGACGGTCACGTCCAGCGCCAGCTCACCGTCGCGCGTCGTGACGTCGGCGATCGCGCCCGCCAGCCGGATGTCCGGCTCGATGCGCGCGAACCGCTCCAGCACCTCCGCCGGCCCGGTCACCGTCAGCGTTTCCACCGCGGTGCGCATCGAGACCTTCGCGTCCGTCTTCGCCCGGCGCACCGCCGCGATCACCTCGCCCGCCAGCGTCAGCAAGGCGGGATCACCGTCGACAGCCGCAGCGACCGGCCACGGCGCCCGGTGCACCGAGCCCGGCTGCCACCACGACCAGACCTCCTCGGCCGCGAACGGCAGGAACGGCGCCAGCAGCCGCAGCACCGCCGACAACGCCGTGACCAGCGCCGCCTGGGCCGACGCAGCTCCCGCGGCGCCGCTGTCGCCGTACGCGCGGCCCTTCACCAGCTCGACGTAGTCGTCGCAGAACGTCCAGAAGAACGTCTCGGTCACCTGCAGCGCCCGCGCGTAGTCCAGCGTCTCCAACGCCGCCGTCGCCTGCTCGACGACGACAGCCAGCGAAGCCAGCAGGGCCCGGTCGAGCGGTTCGGTGACCGCCGCGGACGGGGACGGCACGCCGAGGCCGAGCACGAACCGGCTGGCGTTGAGCAGCTTCGTCGCCAGGCGCCGGCCGACCTTCATCTGGCCTTCGTCCACCGCCGTGTCGACGCCGGGGCGCGCGCTCGCCGCCCAGTAGCGCACCGCGTCCGAGCCGAACCGCTCCAGCAGGTCCACCGGCGTCGTGACGTTGCCCTTGGACTTCGACATCTTCTTGCGGTCCGGGTCGAGCACCCAGCCGGCGATCGACGCCGCCCGCCACGGCAGCACGCCGTGCTCCAGCTCCGCGCGCACCGCCGTCGAGAACAGCCAGGTGCGGATGATCTCGTGCGCCTGCGGCCGCAGGTCCATCGGGAAGACCCGCTCGAACAGGTCGTCGTCGAGGCTCCAGCGGCCGACGATCTGCGGGGTCAGCGACGACGTCGCCCACGTGTCCATCACGTCGGCCTCGGCGACGAACCCGCCCGGCACGCCCCGCCGGTCCTCGGTGAAGCCGGGCGGGACGTCGCTGCTCGGGTCCACCGGCAACGCGCTCTCGTCGGGCAGGAGACGCGCGTCGTAGTCCGGCTCACCACTCGCGTCGAGCCGGTACCACAACGGGATCGGCACGCCGAAGAACCGCTGGCGGCTGACCAGCCAGTCGCCGGCGAGGTTCGTCACCCACGACGAGTAGCGGACCTTCATGTGCTTCGGCACCCAGGTCAGTTCCTCGCCCCGGGCCAGCATCTTCTCGCGGAACGCCGGGTCGCTGCCGCCGTTGCGGAGGTACCACTGCCGGCTGGCGACGATCTCCAGCGGCTTGTCGCCCTTCTCGTAGAACTTCACCGAGTGCGTGATCGGCCGCGGTTCGCCGCGCAGGGCCCCGGCTTCGCGCAGCAGGCGGACCAGGATCTCGCGTCCCGTGTGGACGGTCTTGCCCACCAGCGGCGCATAGGCCTCCGCGGGCACGCCGTGCGGCGCGTCGGGCAGGAACCGGCCGTCACGGCCGAGCACCACGCGCGTCGCGAGGCGCAGTTCGCGCCACCACGTGACGTCCGTGGTGTCGCCGAAGGTGCACACCATCGCGATGCCGCGGCCCTTCTCCGGGTCGGCCAGGTGGTGCGCCACCACGGGCACCTCGACGCCGAACACCGGCGTCCGCACGGTGGTCCCGAAGAGCGGCTTGAAGCGTTCGTCGTCCGGGTGCGCCACCAGCGCGACGCACGCGGGCAGCAGCTCGGGCCGGGTCGTCGCGATGACGACGTCGGACCCGTCGGGCGCGGTGAACGCGAGGTCGTGGAACGCGCCGGGGCGTTCGCGGTCCTCCAGCTCGGCCTGGGCGACGGCGGTGCGGAACGTGACGTCCCACAGCGTCGGCGCTTCGGCCTGGTAGGCCTCGCCGCGGGCGAGGTTGCGCAGGAACGCGCGCTGCGAGATCAGCCGCGAGTCGTGCCCGATCGTCTGGTAGGTCATCGTCCAGTCGACGGACAGCCCGAGCTGCCGCCACAGCCCTTCGAAGACCTTTTCGTCGGTCACCGTCAGGGATTCGCACAGCTCGACGAAGTTCCGCCGCGAGATCGAGACGGTGTCTTTGCCCGGCTTCTCCGGCGCCTCGAAGTCCGGGTCGTAGGGCAGCGACGGGTCGCAGCGGACGCCGAAGTGGTTCTGCACCCGGCGTTCGGTCGGCAGGCCGTTGTCGTCCCAGCCCATCGGGTAGAAGACCTCGAACCCGCGCATCCGCTTGAACCGCGCGAGGACGTCGGTGTGGGTGTAGGAGAAGACGTGCCCGATGTGCAACGACCCGCTGACCGTCGGCGGCGGGGTGTCGATCGAGTAGATCTCGTCACGGGTTTTGGTGCGGTCGAACCGGTAGGTCCCCGTGGACTCCCATACGGGTACCCACTTGGCCTCCAGACCGTCGACACCGACCTTGTCCGGAACCTGTGGGCGCTCGATAGGAGTGTTCATGAAGCAACTCTAGGCGGCGCCGGAACCCGTTTTCGCCGTGGTCGGCAGATCGCGCATGTGCCGCAGCGGTGAGAAGACCACCCACAGCACCGCGGCCACTTCGCCGGCCACGCCCACCCACGTCGCGCCGCGCAGCCCGAGTCCCTCGCCGAGCGCGCCGCCCAGCAGCCCGCCCAGCGGGATCACGCCCCAGACGACGAACCGCACGCTCGCGTTCATCCGGCCGAGCAGCCGGTCCGGGCAGATCGCCTGCCGGTAGGACACCTGCGCGACGTTGTAGATGATGATCCCGAACCCGCCGATCGCCGCGCCGAGCCCGGCGAGCCCGAGCCGCCAGTCCGGCCCGGCGAAGGGGAACACGAGGTTGGCCGGCATGGTGAACAGCGGGACCAGCCAGATCGCCCGCGCCTGGCCGATCCGCCGGGTCACCGCGCCCGAGCAGACCGCGCCGAGGATCCCGCCGGCGCCGCCGACCGCCAGGAGCACGCCGACCGCGGCCGGCGCCAGCCCGACGGTCCGCGTCAGGAACAGCACCTGCACGGCGCTGAACGCGCCGTGGAAGAAGTTCGCCGTCGCCGTGGTCGCGACCATCGCCCGCAACGGCTTGTCGGAGAACACGAACCGCAGCCCTTCGGCGATCTGCGGGAGCAGCCGGGTGTGGCCGCGGGGTTCCGGCTCGGGTTCGCTCGCGCGGATGCGCAGCAGGCACAGCGCCGACGTCAGGTAGCCGAAGCCGGTGATCAGCACGGTGTTCGCGGCGCTGACCAGCTGGACCAGCACGCCCGCGCCGCTCGGCCCGGCGATCTGCGCGACCGACTGGACGGCCTGCAGCTTGGCGTTGCCCTCCAGGAGGTGTTCCCGGCCGACGAGCGAAGGCAGGTACGACTGGTAGGCGATGTCGAAGAACAGCGTCGCGACGCCCACGAGCAGCACGACGACCAGCAGCTGCGCGAGCGTCAGCACCCCGGCCCACCAGGCGAGCGGCACGCTGAGCAGCAGGGCGAACCGCGTGAAGTCGGCCGTGAGCATGACCCGGCGGCGCCGCAGCTGGTCGACCCACACGCCGGCGGGCAGCCCGATCAGCAGGAACGCGAGTGTCTCGGCCGCGGTGAGCAGGCCCATCTCGAACGGCGTCGCGGCCAGCGTCACGGCCGCGAGCAGCGGGATGGCCGTGTTGCCGACGAACGTGCCGAACTGGCTGGCCGTGTCGCCGGCCCACAGCCGCCGGAAATCGGCGTGGAAGAAGAGTGACCCCCTGGACATGGGCCCGAGTGTGCCGTGAGTGATTGGAAAGTGTCAATCACTGCCGTTCTAGGCTGTGCGGGTGCAGCCTTCGAAACGACGTACCGCGACCGAAGCCGAGGCCGCCGCGCTGGCGTCCGGAATACGGCTGCGCATCATCCGGTTGACCTTCTCGGACGCCCTGACGAACAAGGAGCTCGCCGAACGGCTCGGCCGTGACCCGGCGACAACCCTGCACCACGTGCGCAAGCTCGTGGAAACCGGCTTCCTGGCGGCGCAGCCGCCACGGCGCGGCACCCGGGGCGCCAAGGAAATTCCCTACCTCTCCACCGGACTTTCGTGGACACTCGACTCATGCGGTGATCGGGGCGTTGAAGAGGCGGTGCTCGAGGCCTACCTGGCCGAGATCGCCGAAACCGGGTTCGAGGGCGTGCACCAGTCACGCCTGGTCGTCCAGGTGGCCCCCGACGAGCGCGAAGAGCTGGACAACCGGCTGAACGCCCTCCTCGAGGAGTTTCGCGCACGACCGCGCCGTCCCGGCGCGGAACGCACCGCGATCTACCTCGCCACCTATCCGAGCAGCTGAAGAGTTCGGTTCCCGCGTCGAAACGTGGGACCATGGAGGCACGATGACAGATCTGACACACACCGAAGACCACGAGGACCCGTACGACGCCGAGCTGTCCACGGGCGAGATGGAGCTCGAGGACCGGGCGTCACTGCGCCGGGTCGCGGGGCTCTCCACCGAGCTCGACGACGTCACCGAAGTCGAGTACCGGCAACTGCGGCTCGAGCGGGTCGTGCTGGTCGGCGTGTGGACCGAGGGCACCGCCCTGCAGTCCGAGGCGTCGCTGGCCGAGCTGGCGCGCCTGGCCGAGACCGCGGGTTCGGAAGTCCTCGAAGGTCTCATCCAGCGGCGGACCAAGCCGGACCCGGCCACCTACATCGGCTCGGGCAAGGTGCGGGAAGTGCGCGACATCGTCGGGTCCACCGGCGCCGACACCGTGATCTGCGACGGCGAGCTCTCGCCGGGCCAGCTGCGGCAGCTCGAGGAGAAGGTGAAGGTCAAGGTCATCGACCGGACCGCGCTGATCCTCGACATCTTCGCCCAGCACGCCCGGTCCAAGGAGGGCAAGGCCCAAGTCGAGCTGGCCCAGCTGCAGTACCTGATCCCGCGGCTTCGCGGGTGGGGTGCGTCGCTGTCCCGGCAGGCCGGTGGGCGAGCCGGCGGCGCGAACGGCGGCGTGGGCCTGCGTGGTCCCGGTGAGACCAAGCTCGAGACCGACCGGCGGCGGATCAACAAGCGCGTGGCGAAGCTGCGCCGGGAGATCGCCGCCATGGACACCATCCGCGAGACCAAGCGCGGCCGCCGGGTGGCCAACGAGGTGCCCAGCGTGGCGATCGTCGGCTACACGAACGCCGGCAAGTCGAGCCTGCTCAACGCGCTGACCGGCGCCGGGGTGCTGGTGGAGGACTCGCTGTTCGCCACCCTCGACCCGACCACGCGGCGCACGCAGACGGCGGACGGGCGCACCTACACGCTGACCGACACCGTCGGGTTCGTGCGGCACCTGCCGCACCAGCTGGTGGACGCGTTCCGCTCGACGCTGGAAGAGGCCGCGGACGCGGACCTGCTGGTGCACGTGGTGGACGGGTCCGACCCGGCACCCGAGGAGCAGGTCAGCGCCGTGCGCGAGGTGCTCGGCGAGATCACGCGCAAGCGCAAGGAGCCGCTCCCGCCGGAGCTGCTGGTGATCAACAAGACCGACGCGTCCGACGAGGTCACCCTCGCCCGGCTGCGGCACGCCCTGTCCGGCTCGGTGCAGGTCTCGGCGCGGACCGGGGCGGGCATCGAAGCGCTCGTCGACGTGATCGCCGAACGCCTGCCGCGGCCGGAGGTCACCGTCGAGGTGCTGGTGCCTTACGCGCACGGCGAGCTGGTCTCGCGGGCGCACTCGGACGGCGAAGTGCTGGAAGAGGAGCACGTCGAGGAGGGCACGCGCCTGCTGGTGCGGGTCCGCCCGGATTTCGCCGCGGCTTTGCGCGAGTACGAGACCAACTCGACCAGGGCCTGAGACGTCTACATTCCAGTGTGCGGTCGTGGTGATCGCACACTGGAATGTTTTCGGAGGTGGCTGGGTTGCGCGTGGCGGTCGCGGTTGCGGCGGGGTTCTTGGCTCTACTGAGCGGACCGGTGCCCGCGTCGGCGGCGGAGACGCCTCAGCCGTTGTGCACGGTGAAGGACTCGCGCCTCGGTGAGCTGTCCGGGCTCGTGTCCGACGGCGACCACCTCTACGCGATCAACGACGGCGGCACCAAGGTCCAGGTGTTCGTGCTCGGCCGGGACTGCAAGGTGCAGAAGGTCCTCACCGACAAGACGGACCCGTTCGACGTCGAGGACCTAGCGCGCACGCCCGACGGGCGGCTCTGGCTGTCCGACACCGGCGACAACCTGAAGGGCCGGCTGACCGTCGCGCTGCTCGAGCTGAGCCCGCAGGGCAGGCTCACGCTGCACCGGCTCACCTACCCCGACGGCCAGCACGACACCGAAGCGCTGATCATGGACAAGGCGGGGACGCCGTACCTGATCACCAAGGACGTCCTCGGCGACGCGAAGGTCTACCGGCCGTCCGGCCCGCTGGCCAGCCCCGGGCCGACCAACCTGGAGAAGGTCGGCTCGGTGAAGATCGAGACCACCGACACGCAGGGTGGCCCGGTCGGGTCCATCGGCTCGGTGCTGGTCACCGGCGGCGCGTCCACGGCCGACGGCACCGTCGTCGCGCTGCGCACCTACACCGACGCCTACCTCTACGCCGCACCCGACGGCGATGTCCTCGCCGCGCTGCAGCGCACCCCGGTCCGGATCCCGTTGCCGGGGGAGAAGCAGGGCGAGGCGATCGCGTTCGATCCCGACGGCACGCTGCTCTCGGGCAGCGAAGGGGTCGGCCAGCCCCTCCGCGCGGTGCGGGGCGCGGCCGCTCTGGCCGCGCAGTCCGGCGCACCGGCGGCGGGCAAAGCCTCGACCGGCACCGGCGCGACGCCCGGTTCGGCGGGGGACGGGGCCGGGCTCCCCATCCTGCCCGCCGCGGGGATCACGCTCGCGGTGGTCGGGATCGGCTGGTTCGGGTTCGGCAAGCTACGCCGCCGAAGCCGCCGCTAGTTCTTTACGGGCCGAGTCTCACGGGCTTGGCTCCCCACGGCCAAGACCACTCGATCCGGTGAAACTCAATCCCAGCCTCGGCGGTGCGAAACCCTGGCCGACAGACCAGGGCGACCGAGGTGGGGGTCCGGGGGCTCGCCCCCGGGCGGGGTCTGGGGTTGCACCCCCAGAAGACACGGGCGGGAAACGCTTGGCGAGCGCTCTCCGCGAGCAGACTCCGCCCGCGTTTCACGCCCCTCGTCACAACCGCCTGAGCACCGCGACAACCTTGCCGAGCACCGTGGCGTCGTCGCCGGGGATCGGCTCGTACGCCTCGTTGTGCGGCATGAGCCAGATGTGGCCGCCCTTGCGCTTGAACGTCTTGACCGTGGCCTCGCCGTCAATCATCGCGGCGACGATCTCGCCGTTGTCCGCGTCCGGCTGCTGCCGGACCACGACCCAGTCGCCGTCGGTGATGGCCGCGTCGATCATCGAGTCGCCGGTGACCTTGAGCAGGAACAGCTCACCCTCGCCGACGATCTCCCGCGGCAGCGGGAAGACGTCTTCGATGGACTGCTCGGCCAGCACCGGGCCACCGGCGGCGATCCGGCCGACCAGCGGCACGTACGCCGCCTTCGGCATGACCGGCTGCTGGTCCATCTCGATGCCCATGGGGTTGTCGTCGGTCGCGGAGAGCACGCCGACCGCGCGCGGCCGGTTCGCGTCCCGGCGCAGGTACCCCTTGCGCTGCAACGCCCGCAGCTGGTGCGAGACCGACGACGTCGACGTCAGGCCCACCGCTTCGCCGATCTCGCGGACGCTCGGCGGGTAGCCGAACCGGCTCACCCACGAGCGGATCACGTCGAGGACCTGCTGCTGGCGGACGGTGAGGGCGTCGTCCACGTCGTACACCTCGGGCATGGAGGCCACCTTTCCGGTGCCCCCGGGGGACCCACTGGTCCTGCCCGCCTTGTTCTCCTTCGCCACTGCGTCGCCTCCCAGACGTTCGCTGCACGTATGCGCGCCGGCCGCCGTCCGCTGGGTGCGGGCAGCCTCGCCGGCGGCATCTGCCCGGCAGATGCCCTGGTCACCGACGTTAGCCCCCGGGCACGACGATTTCAAACATCTGTTCGATCGACACGCCGTGTCCGCTCGATTTTGTCGGTGGTAGGTGGTAGACCTTCGCACTGACGTTCGATAGAACGTCTGTTCGACCTTGATCCACGAATCGCAGCCGGTTCCGGGATCAGGCGGACACCAGGGTTCAGAGGAGGTTCGGATGTCCATTCTGGCCGAACGCGGTCCGGCTCGCCCGGCGACCCCGGCTCCGGCGCAACCCCGTCCTGTGCGCGTGCTGCGCGGACGGCGCGGTGAGGTGCAACGCCCGCCGACACGCGCGCGGGTCGTGGCGGGCCGTCGTCCCGCCGGCGCGCCCTGCGCGGCGCCGCGGCGGGTGCCGGTGCGGTGGCCGTGGCTCGTCGCGCTCGCCGGCGCGAGCTGCCTCGTGGTCACCGGATTGGGTCTTCTGGGCGGCGGTGGCGCGAGTGCTCCGGTGCCCGAGTCCACCGCCACGGTGTCGGTCGAGCAGGGCGACACGCTGTCCGCGCTGGCGGCCCGATTCGCGCCGGACAGCGACTCTGGCGCGGTTGTCGCCCGGATCGAAGAGCTCAATCGCCTGGACCAGCCCGTTCTGGTGCCCGGGCTGGCGCTCACGGTCCCGGTCGCCGACCCGGCGGCCGTGCCCGCTCCCTGATTCGGCGCCGGGTTGTCGTGGCCGTCAACCACTCTCACCCGGGCGGGTTCCCGCCCGGTCGCGCCGCTTGCGCACGCACCTCCCGAGTCCTACTCTCTGCCGCTATATGTAGTAGTTACACCGCTGTAGTTGGTCCACAGGTTGGGGTAGACTGGACAGCAGTTGTCCACAGTTGACCGGCTCTTACCCACCGGATGTCCACAAGTCGATCACCAGGGTGCAGGGGTGCCCGGGGGTCGCAGCACGGCCGCGCGTGGCGGCCTGGACGTCGACCGGGGCGGCCGGCGCGGAGGGGAAGGTGATCGGCGGATGAGGTGCCCGTTCTGCCGGCATGCGGACTCTCGGGTCGTCGACTCCCGAGAGGTGGATGAAGGCCAGGCGATCCGCAGGCGGCGCTCGTGCGCGTCCTGCGGGAGGCGGTTCACGACGTCGGAGACGATGGTGCTCGCCGTCGTGAAGCGTTCCGGGGTCACCGAGCAGTTCAACCGGGACAAGGTGGTCAGCGGGGTCCGGCGCGCCTGCCAGGGCAGGCCGGTCGACGACGACGCGCTGCAGCAGCTCGCGCAGCGCGTGGAGGAGTCGATCCGCTCCGCCGGGCTGGCCGAGATCCCGAGTCACGAGGTCGGCCTGGCCATCCTGGGCCCGCTGCGTGAGCTCGACGGGGTCGCCTACCTCCGGTTCGCCAGCGTCTACCGCTCGTTCTCCTCGGTCGAGGACTTCGAGAAGGAGATCGCCGACCTGCGTGAGGCCATCGCGGATGCTGCTGCGCCGAAGGAGAGCGATCAGCGCGACGACGGCGATTGACCGTCCCGCTGCGGGAGTGAGGGTTCGACCATGACCGAGACCGTGGGGACCGGGGCCGGGGCGGCCACCGGCAAGAAGAGCAAGGCCGCCGGGCTGAGCGTGAAGCGCGTCTTCACCACCGAGGGCGAGCACCCGTACGACCAGGTCACCTGGGAACAACGGGACGTCGTCATGACCAACTGGCGTGACGGCTCGGTCAACTTCGAGCAGCGCGGCGTGGAGTTCCCCGAGTCCTGGTCGGTCAACGCCACGAACATCGTCACCAGCAAGTACTTCCGCGGCGCCGTCGGCAGCCCGCAGCGCGAGCGCAGCCTCAAGCAGCTCATCGACCGCGTCGTGCGCAGCTACGTCAAGGGCGCGCGCGACCACGGTTACTTCGCCACGCCGCGCGACCTCGAGATCTTCGAGCACGAGCTCACCTGGATGCTGCTGCACCAGGTCTTCAGCTTCAACTCCCCGGTCTGGTTCAACGTCGGCACGGCATCGAAGCAGCAGGTCTCGGCGTGTTTCATCCTCGCCGTCGACGACACGATGGAGTCGATCCTCAACTGGTACCGCGAAGAGGGCCTGATCTTCAAGGGCGGCTCCGGCGCCGGGCTGAACCTCTCGCGCATCCGCTCCTCGAAGGAACTGCTCACTTCCGGCGGCACCGCCTCGGGCCCGGTCTCGTTCATGCGCGGCGCCGACGCCTCCGCGGGCACCATCAAGTCCGGCGGTGCCACCCGGCGCGCGGCGAAGATGGTCGTGCTCGACGTCGACCACCCGGACATCGAGGAGTTCATCCAGACCAAGGCGCGCGAAGAGGAGAAGATCAAGGTCCTGCGCGACGCCGGGTTCGACATGGACCTCTCCGGCGCGGACATCTCCTCGGTGCAGTACCAGAACGCGAACAACTCGGTCCGCGTGTCCGACGAGTTCATGCAGGCGGTCGAGAACAACACGGACTTCGCGCTGCGCGCCCGGCTCACCGGCGAGGAGATCGCCCGCACGGACGCGAAGAAGCTGTTCCGGACCGTGGCGCAGGCCGCGTGGGAGTGCGCCGACCCCGGCATCCAGTACGACGGCACGATCAACGACTGGCACACCTGCCCGGAGTCCGGCCGCATCACCGCGTCCAACCCGTGCAGCGAGTACATGCACCTCGACAACTCCAGCTGCAACCTGGCTTCGCTGAACCTGCTCAAGTTCGTCACGCCTGAGGGCACGTTCGACGCGCCGCTGTTCGCCCGCGCGGTGGAGTTCGTGATCACCGCGATGGACGTCTCGATCTGCTTCGCGGACTTCCCGACCGAGCCGATCGCCGACACCACGCGGAAGTTCCGCCAGCTCGGCATCGGCTACGCCAACCTCGGCGCGCTGCTGATGGCGCTGGGCCACGCGTACGACTCCGACGGCGGCCGCGCGCTCGCCGCCGCGATCACGTCGCTGATGACCGGCGTCTCCTACCGGCGCTCGGCGGAGCTGGCCCAGGCCGTCGGCGCGTACGAGGGGTACGCCCGCAACGCCGAGGCGCACCAGCGCGTCATGCGCAAGCACGCCGCGGCGAACGAGCTCGTCCGCACCTACCACGCGAACGACGGCGCGGTCCGCGCGCTGGCGACCGAGGAGTGGAAGCGCGGCATCGACATCGGCACCAAGCACGGCTGGCGCAACGCGCAGGCCTCGGTGCTCGCGCCCACCGGCACCATCGGCTTCATGATGGACTGCGACACCACCGGGATCGAGCCGGACTTCTCGCTGGTGAAGTTCAAGAAGCTCGTCGGCGGCGGCTCGATGCAGATCGTCAACCAGACCGTGCCGCGCGCGCTGGAGGCGCTCGGCTACCAGGCCGAGCAGGTCGAGGCGATCGTCGAGTTCGTGGCGCAGAACGGCCACGTCGTCGACGCGCCGGGGCTGCGGCCGGAGCACTACGAGGTGTTCGACTGCGCGGTCGGCGAGCGCTCGATCGCGCCGATCGGGCACGTCCGGATGATGGCCGCGGTGCAGCCGTTCCTGTCCGGCGCGATCTCGAAGACCGTCAACATGCCGGAGACGGCGACGGTGGAAGAGGTCGAGGAGATCTACTTCCAGGGCTGGAAGCTCGGGCTCAAGGCGCTGGCCATCTACCGCGACAACTGCAAGGTCGGTCAGCCGCTGTCGACGGCGAAGAAGGACAAGGTCGCGGCGGAGCCGGAGAAGGTCGTCGAGTACCGGCCGGTGCGCAAGCGCCTGCCGAAGAAGCGCCCGAGCCAGACGGTGTCGTTCACCGTCGGCGGCGCGGAGGGCTACCTGACGGCGGGTTCGTACCCGGACGACGGCCTCGGTGAGATCTTCGTCAAGCTCGGCAAGCAGGGTTCGACGCTGGCCGGCGTGATGGACGCGTTCTCGATGTCGATCTCGGTGGGCCTGCAGTACGGCATCCCACTGGAGTTCTACGTCTCGAAGTTCTGCAACCTGCGCTTCGAGCCGGCCGGCATGACCGACGACCCGGACATCCGGATCGCCACCAGCGTGCTGGACTACCTGTTCCGGAGGCTGGCGCTGGACTACCTGCCGGCCGACAAGCGGTCGCAGCTGGGCATCCTGTCCGCGGACGAGCGTTCGGCCGAGGTCGAAGCCGGCTACGGCGGCAACGTGGACCTCGGCGCCCTGCAGTCCACAGTGGACTCCTCGCCGGAGCCGCACACCGAGGAAAGCGCGCACCCGCACCGCGAAGCCCAGACCACGACGGAGCTGATGGAGCTCCGCCTCGGCAAGGCCGCGGACGCCCCGCTGTGCATGACGTGCGGAACGAAGATGCGCCCGGCAGGCTCGTGCTACGCCTGCGAAGGCTGCGGCGCGACCTCCGGTTGCAGCTGATCTGCCGTTTTCCCGTTGCGTGGCCCGGGACACTGGAGTCGTGATCGACGACTACGTGTTCGCGGGCCACGCCGCGGTCGCTGCCGGAGCGGACCGGCTGTCGGTGAGCGACTGCCTCGTCGACCTCGTCCCGGCCGAGCCGGGCGGGGACGACTGGTTCGGCGACTTCGCGGCCGCGGCGGCCCGCGGTGAAACGGTGCTCACCGTCGGCGTCCCCGTGGAGCACGTCCAGCCCCTGCTGGCCGACCTGGCCGCGGCGGGCTGGGTGCGGGGGAGCGGGGGCCTGCCGGACCGCCTGTGCCACCGGCTCCCGGTGCCGAGCAGGCAGATCCTCGGCTTCGAGCCGATCGGGTTCGACGACGGAACCTGGCATTCCTGGGCCTGCCTGGGCGGCCTGGTCGACGACGTCCACACGGCGACCGGCATCCGCCCGGCCGCCAACGGCTTGATCGAGGCGGAGACGGACGCCCGAGAAGCCGCCCGCTGGCTGACGGCGTCGGGGCTCGGGGACCCGAAGGTGTTCTTCTGGACCCCGGCCGTGGTGCTCGGCGTGCCGGGCTAGGGCACGATCTCCGCGATGCCGAGCATGTTGCCCTCGCTGTCGCGGAACCACGCGGCCCGCTCGCCCCGGCCCTTGCTCGGGTAGTTGCCGTCGATGTCCATGATCCCGTCGACGCAGCCGTCGTACTCCTCGAACACGACCCCCCGGCCGCGCAGGTCGGCGACCGCCGCGTCGACGTCGTCGACGTAGAAACCCAGCTGCGTGAACGAGCCGTCGGACCGCCCGGCCGAGGTGTAGAGGCAGAAGACGCCGGACTCGCTCTCGTATCGCAGGCCGCCGGGCCGCTCCTCGGCCGGTTCGAGGCCGAGCTTCTCGGCGTACCACCGCCGCGCGCGGGCCAAGTCTTGCGTCGGAATGCGGGCTTCGAACCGCGGGGTGCTCGGCATCCTGCCGATGATAGGCCGAGCGTGACATCCACACCGGATCCCCACCGAAGCCGCCCACGGTGTCCACGAGTGTCCGGCATCATCGGCGCGATGACCTACGCACACTGGCTCCGGGACTTCGAAACCGAGGCCGAACGCCGGCGGCTGCGGGACGATCCGCCCTGGGGCCGGGGTGCGCAACTGCATCCCGACGTCGCGCGGAGCATTCAGCGGTTCCAGGTCGGCGAAGCCGGCGACGGCGCCAACCTCATCGCGAAAGCCGGGGACGACGACTACGCGGCCGCGGTCAGGTTGTTCGTGGCCGAGGAGCAGAACCACGCGCGGATGCTCGAGAAACTGCTGCGGGCCGCCGGGGTGCCGACCATCGCGAGCCACTGGTCCGACGCCGTTTTTGTGCGACTGCGGCGGGCGCTCGGGCTGCGGCTCGAACTGATGGTGCTGCTCATCGCCGAGGTCGTCGCGCTGCGGTACTACCGCGCCCTGCGCGACGGCACCGCCGACCCGCTCGTCACGCGGGTCGCGGGCCTGATCCTCGCCGACGAGGAGCGGCACGTGCCCTTCCACTGCCACCGGCTCCGGATCGGCTTCGCGACGCTCGGCCGGCCGGCCCGCGCCCTGGTCTTCGGCGCCTGGCGGCTGCTCCTGCTGGGCGTGACGATCACCGTCGCCGCCGATCACGGGCGTGCGCTGCGCCGGCTCGGCGTCGGGCGGCTCGTCTTCGTCGCCGACGTGCTCGTCGCTTTCGAAGCCGCTCTCGCGCGGATTCGCGGTGAAGAACCGAAGCCGCGTCACGTCCCGAAGCGGGCCAGGCCGCGTGGGCTCTTTTAGAACGCCCGGGCCGCGAGGGCCTGCAGTGACGCCGTGATCCGCTCCGGCGGCACGCCTTGGCCGGTCTGGTGCAGGAACAGCTCCGGTGCCAGCGGCGCGAGGAGGACGTCGGCCAGGACGCCGGGGTCCGGGGCGCCCGCGGCGACCGCCAGGACGCGGACGTGCGTGTGCCAGAAGCCGTACGCGCCCGTCTTGAAGCGGGAATGGCCCACCTCCGTGCCCAGTACCAGGTGCGCGTGGCGGGTCAGCAGGTCGACCATCGCCGCGTAGAACGCCGCCAGCCGCTCGGCCGGGGGTGCGCCCGGGCCCAGCGGGGGAGCGCCGCGCAGCAGTGACTCCTGCAGCCGGCGTTCGTGCTCGTCCAGCAGGGCCACCGCGATCGCCGCGCGGTCCGGGTAACGGCGGTAGAGCGTGCCCCGGCCGACGCCGGCCGTGCGGGCGATGTCCTCCATCGTGACGTTCGCCGGGCCGTGGGCGGCGAACAGCTCCTCCGCGGCCGCCAAGACCTTCGCGCGGTTGCGGGCGGCGTCGGCGCGTTCGGGCATGGCACCAGCCTAGGGAATATCCGGACGGAGCGTCCAGTTAGCTCAAGTGGACACCGCGTCCACTTGAGGAGGAACCGTGACCCACCTGCTGCACCTCGACTCCAGCGCCCGCCGCACGTCGTTCTCGCGCGAGCTGACCGCGCGCTACGCCGCAACCTGGGCCGGCACGCGCACCCACCGCGACCTCGCCGCCGACCCGGTACCGGTGATCGGCGAGGCCTGGACCGAGATCTGCGACGCGCTCCTGACCGCGGGGATCACCGACCCCGCGCACTACGCCGACGTCGTCGAGACGCCGGAGCAGAAGTGCGCCTGGGCGGTCGTCGAGCCGCTGCTGGCCGAGCTGCTCGAAGCCGACGTCGTCCTCATCGGCGCGCCGATGTACAACTTCTCGATCCCGGCCGCGCTCAAGACGTGGATCGACCAGGTGACGTTCCCGCGGATGTCGTTGCGGGGCAAGGCGTTCGTCGTCGCCGGGGCGCGCGGCGGGACGTACGCGCCGGGCACGCCGCGCGCGCCGTTCGACCACCACGAGGCCTACCTGCGGGACTTCATCGCCGGGCACTACGACGTCGACGACGTCCGCTTCGTGCACGCCGAACTGACCAACGCCCTGGTCGACCCGCACCTCGCCGCGCGCGAAGCCGACCGGGTGGCGTCCCATGGCCAGGCTCTGGAGGGCATCTGATGGGCTGGGTGACGCTGGTCTGCGCCGGGCTCGTCGAAATCGCCTGGTCGCAGAGCATCAAGCCGACGGAGAACTTCACGAAGCCGTGGCCGACGCTGCTGTGCCTCGTGCTCTGCGCCGCCGCCGTCTACCTGCTTTCGTGCGCGATGGACACCGTCCCGGTGGACACCGCCTACGCGGTGTTCACCGGGATCGGCGCCGTCGGCGCGATCGTGCTCGGCGTCGTCGTGACCAAGGACCCGCTGAGCCTCGGCCGGGTGGCCGCGCTGGCCCTGATCGTCGGCGGCGTCGTGCTCGCGCGCGTTACTAATCCGACCTAAAGTAGGCCGGCTCCCGAGCGGCAGGCAACCGTTGCCTCGAAAGCCATCCGGCCGTGACTGTGGTCGGATTAGTAACCAACGGCTCAGTACTTCGTGAGCTGCTCCCACAGGAACTCGAAGACCAGCGCCCACTTGAACGCCAGCTGCTCGTTGTCCGCCGCGGCGCCGTGGCCGCCTTCGATGTTCTCGTGGTAGCGGACGTCGTGCCCCTGCTCACGCATCCGCGCCACCATCTTGCGGGCGTGGGCGGGGTGCACGCGGTCGTCGCGCGTGGACGTCACGAACAGCGACGGCGGATAGGACACTCCACTGTGGACGTTCTGGTACGGCGAGTACTTCGAGATGAACTCCCACTCCGCCGCCTCGTCCGGGTCGCCGTACTCGGCCATCCACGACGCGCCGGCCAGCAGCAGGTGGTAGCGGCGCATGTCCAGCAGCGGCACCTGGCTGACGATCGCGCCGAACCGCTCCGGGTAACGCGTCAGCATGACGCCCATCAGCAGGCCGCCGTTGCTGCCGCCCTGGATGCCGAGCCGCTCCGGCGTCGTGATGCCGCGCTCGGCGAGGTCCGCGGCGACGGCGGCGAAGTCCTCGTACACCCGGTGCCGCTCGGCTTTGATCGCCTGCGTGTGCCAGCTCGGCCCGTACTCGCCGCCGCCGCGGATGTTCGCGACGACGTACGTGCCGCCGCGCGCGAGCCAGCCGCGGCCGATCATCCCGCTGTAGGACGGCGTCAGCGAGACCTCGAAGCCGCCGTAGCCGGTCAGCAGCGTCGGGCCGCCTTCGGCACCGGAGGGCCGGACGACGAAGTAGGGGATCTTCGTGGCGTCTTCGGACGTCGCGAAGTACTGCGCGACGCTCATCTCCGAAGCGTCGAAGAACGCCGGAGCCTGCTTCAGCACCTCGACTTCTTCGCCGACATGGCCGTAGCTCAGCGTCGACGGCTGGAGGAAACCGCTGGAATTGATCAGGTATTCGTCGCTGACGTCGGGATCGGTGTCGAAGATGTCCGCGCTGCCGAACTCCGGGCCACCCGAAAGCGGCTCCTCCGCCCAGCCGTCCGGGCCCGGCGTGAGCGTGCGCAGCTCGGACCGGACGTCGCGCAGCAGGCCGAGCAGCAGGTGGTTGCGCGTCCAGGCCCAGTAGTCGAGCGAGGTGTGCGCGTCCGGCGTGAAGAGCGTCGTGAAGGTCCGCTCGCCGCCCATGAAGGCGTCGAACAGGATCGCGATCAGGGAGCCTGCCGGGTGCTCGGTGCCGCCGACGGTCCACGCCGTCCGCGGCCGGACCAGCAGCCATTCGCGGTGCAGGGACGCGCTCGCGTCGTCCGGGACGTCGATCTTGACCAGGCCGTCGGGCGTCCGCAGGAACAGCTCCGAGCGGTAGAAGTCGATGGCGCGGCTGACGAAGTCGCGCTCGAAGCCCTCGGTCGGGTCGTGGGACGCGCCGATCGAGACGTCATCGGCCTTGCCCTCGTAGACCGTCGTCGCGGCCTCGATCGGCGTGCCGCGGCGCCACTCCTTGCTCAGCCGCGGGTAGCCGGAGCTGGTCAGCGAGTCCGGGCCGAAGTCGGTGCCGACGTAGACGCGGTCCTCGTCGATCCAGCCGATGCGCGTCTTGGCCTCCGGCAGCGTGAAGCCGCCCTCGACGAACTCGTGCGCGTCGAGGTCGAACTCGCGCACGACCGTGGCGTCGGCGCCGCCGCGCGACAGCTCGACCAGGCCGCGGCGGTAACCAGGCCGCAGCACGGTCGCACCCTGCCAGACCCAGTTCTCGCCCTCGGCCTCGGCCAGCGCGTCGACGTCGAGCAGCAGCTCCCACTCCGGTTCGGCTCGCCGGTAGGACTCCAGCGTCGTCCGCCGCCACAGGCCGCGGGGGTGGCTCGCGTCCTGCCAGAAGTTGTAGAGGAGCTCACCGCGGCGGCGCACGTACGGGATCCGGTCGTCGGCGTCGAGCACCTCGCGCAGCTCGTCGCGCAGCTCGGCGAACCGGGCGGCCTCGGTCAGCTCGGCCAGTGTTTCGCCGTTGCGGGCGCGCACCCAGTCCAGCGCTTCCTCGCCGGTCACGTCTTCCAGCCACAGGTGGGGATCCTCGACACTCATGCCGACAGTCTCGCCCGATCACGGGCCCGCTGGCCACCGGACGGCGTTTTCGATTCGTGATCCCGGCCTCTTCGGCGGTCGATATGCTGGGCGCACCGAGCAGGGGGAGAACGTGAACGAGGCCGAAAGGGCCGGTCCGCCCGGGCCGCCACCGCCGTCACCGGCACCGGCGGCGCGGCCTCCGGAACCGGCGTGGGCGCCGGAACCCAACCCCTGGGCGTCACCCGGCTGGGCGACCGCACCCCCCGTCCCGATCGCGCCGCCGCGCAGCCGGCTGTGGGGCGCCGTCGGCGGGGTCCTGGTGATCGTTCTCGCTTTCTCGCTGGTCGCCGCCACTTTCCCGCACCGCGTCGACGGCCACGCGCTCGTCGCCGAGGGCGTCGACACCGGCCGCGCGTACGGCGGCACGTCCGACGGCAAGCCACCGAAGTCCGTGCCGGAGCTGTCCACCAACCCGCTGCTCGCCGCCGGCATCACGCCCGGGCCGGCGCAATGCGCGCTGCCCGCCCTCGGCCGGGCCGCCGAGCAGCTCAAGGCGTACTACGACGCGCTGGCCGGCTGCCTCGAACAGTCGTGGCGCCCCGCACTGGCGAAGGCCAACGAGCCGACGCTGACCGCGAAGGTGTCGGTGGTGCTGCCCGAGCACAGCGCGTGCGGCGCGGCGCCGTCGGAGAACGAAGCCGTCGCGTACTACTGCGGCGGCGACACCACGATCTACGCCCCGACCGACTGGATGCTGTCGGACGCCGGGCTCAACAAGGCCCGCCACATCGCGACGATCGCCCACGAGTACGGCCACCACGTGCAGCGTGAGAGCGGCATCCTGTCCGCCGCGGCCGACAAGATGACCTCACCGGACGAGGACAGCCCGGCCGACAAGGAGGTCGTCCGCCGGATCGAGCTGCAGGCGAACTGCTTCGGCTCGCTGTTCCTCGCCGCGGTCGCCGGCACGGGCTCGATCAGCCGATCGCTGGCCAACGCCGCCGTCGCCGACTACGGCCGCGCAGACGACAGCGACACCCACGGCTCGCGCGCGCACCAGCTGTCCTGGGCGAAGGCCGGGTACGACGGCAAGACCACGAAGTCGTGCGACACGTGGGGCGCGCCGGTCACCGAGGTCAGCTGACGCGCCAAGCGGGGTCGCGGCCCAGCAGCGCCAGGAACCGGTCCAGGTCGCTCGCGTCCGCCGGCACGTTGACGCTGTGCGCGAACGAGCCGTTCTTCTCGCGGCCTTCGTCGGGGATGCGCTCGGCCATCCGCAACGCGGCCGACACGGCGTCGGCGTCCGGCTCGTAGGGGAGGCCGAGCGCGCGGGCGAGGTCCCAGCCGTGCGCGACGGTGTCGACCAGGTGCATCAGTGTGGCGATCGGGCCGGGGAACGTGCCGAAGGTGTTGACGGCGAGCTCGCGGGTCAGCACGTCGTCGTCGGCGACGGCGTCGAGGTAGTCGTCGACGGACGCCCGGTACGCGGCGTACGGGTCGTCGCCGAGGTCGCCGGCGTCCCAGTCCGGCGCCGAGCCGTCGCGCGCCGCCGTCGCGAAGGCGTGGTTCTCGCCGACCTGGTGGCGGAGCAGGTCGGCCAGCGTCCAGCCCGCGCACGGGGTCGGCCGGGCGAGGTCGGCGGGCGTGGCCGCGGCGACGATCTTGTCGAGGACGAGCAGGGTGCGGCGGTCGAGTTCGCGGAAGTCCATGGGCCCGACGCTAGGAGCGGAAGCGGACCACGGACAGTGCCAAATCCGTCCCAACCTTTGTGGGCCGATCTAGGATCGGCCCGGTGGACGTCCACATCGACCTGACCGGGACCCGCGGCCACCGCGACGCGATCTACCGGCAGCTGCGCGCGGCGATCCTCGACGGCCGGATCCGGCCCGGCGAAGCCCTGCCGCCGACGCGCGAGCTGGCCCAGCGGCTCGCCGTCTCCCGCACGACGGTCAGCGCGGCCTACGACCGGCTCACCGCCGAGGGGTTCCTGGCCGGGCGGGTCGGCGCGGGCACGTTCGTCACGGCGGCCCCGGCGGCGCGCCCCGAGCCGTCCCACGTCTCCGGCGTGCGGCCGCTGCCGGAGTGGGACGCCGTGCCGTCGCCGCCCGCGCCGTTCGCCCCGGCGCCGGAGTTCGACTTCCGCCCGGGCGTCCCGGACCTGACGCGGTTCCCGTTCGACACCTGGCGCCGGCTCGTCACGCAGCGGCTGCGCGCCGGCCAGGCGGACCTGATGACCTACGGCGACCCGCAGGGCCACGCCGGACTGCGCGCCGAGATCGCCCGGCACGCCGGGGTGTCGCGGGACGTGCGGGCGAGCGCCGAGCAGGTCGTCGTCACCGCGGGCGCGCAGCAGACGACGGACCTGGTCGCGCGGGTGCTGCTGCGGCTCGGCGACCTGGCGGCCGTCGAGGACCCCGGGTACCCGCCGCCGCGGCTGGTGCTCGAGTCGCGCGGCGTGCGCGTCGCACCGGTGCCGGTGGACGATTCCGGCATCGTCGTGGCCGCCATCCCGGCCGGGACGCGGCTGGTCTACGTGACGCCGTCGCACCAGTACCCGCTGGGCCTGTCGATGTCACTGGACCGCCGGCTCGAGCTGCTCGACTGGGCCGAGCGCAACGACGCCGTGCTCGTCGAGGACGACTACGACACCGAGTTCCGCTACACCGGACGGCCGCTGGAACCGTTGCACAGCTTGGATTCCCGTGGCCGCGTGGTGTACGTCGGCTCGTTCTCGAAGGTGCTTTCGCCGGCGTTACGCCTCGGGTTCCTCATCGCGCCGCCGGCACTGGTGCCCGCGCTCGTGAAGGCCCGGTACCTGACGGACTGGCACGCGCCCAACGTCGAGCAGGCCGCGCTGGCGGCGTTCATGGCCGAAGGCGGCTTCGCCCGGCACGTCCGCCGGATGCGCAAGGTCTACCGCGACCGGCACGAGCTGCTGTCGAGGCTGCTGGTCCGGGACTTCGCCGACCTCCTCACGCCGCTGCCGTCGACCGCGGGCCTGCACCTGAGCGCGGCCTCCGTCTTCGACACGCGCTCGTGGGTCCGGCGCGCCCGGCACCACGGCGTCCGGCTGTATTCGCTGGGCGACTTCGGTGTGGGCGAGCGGCGGCACGGGCTCGTGTTCGGTTACGGTGCGGTCGCGGCCGAGCGGATCGAGCCGGGACTGGCCCGGCTGCGCTCACTCGCCGATGGAGGAACGGCATGACCGACGACGTGATGGTGGCGATCGACGCCGGTCTGCGGCAGCACATGGGCGGCGACCGCGCGGGCGCGTACGCGACCTTCACGCAGTTGTGGGCGTCGGTCGGCCCGGACGGCGACCCGCTGCACCGCGTCGCGCTCGCCCACCACATGGCCGACGTCTGCGACGACCCGGCCGAGGAGCTCGAGTGGGACCTGCGCGCGCTGGCCGCGGCGGACTCGCTGACCGACTCGCGGGCGCAGGAGTACCACTCGTCGCTGGCCGTGCGCGGGTTCTACCCGTCGCTGCACCTCAACCTGGGTGAGGACTACCGCAAGCTGGGTGACCTGGCGGCCGCCCGCGAGCAGCTGGACCTGGCGCGAACCCGCCTGGACGCCCTCTGCGACGACGACTACGCCGCCGGAATCCGCCTCGCACTGGACGGCTTGGCCGAACGTCTCGGCTGAATCGGTTCGAATACCACGGATACGCCCCGTTTGCCGGACTTTCGCGCAGTGCTGCCGGGCCCTAACCTGTTGTGACCCAGTTCACCGACGGGAAGGATCGCCATGCGGATTGCGGATCTGCTGCGCAAGAAGGGGACGGCCGTGGCCACGGTCACTCCGGAAACCACGGTGACCACGCTGCTGGCCGGACTGGCGGACAAGAACGTCGGTGCGATGGTGGTCGTAGCACCGGACGGGTCGATCGCCGGCATCGTCTCCGAACGCGACGTCGTCCGCCGCCTCAACGACCACGGCCCCACCCTCCTGGACGGCCCGGTAGCCGACATCATGACGACGTTGGTCGCCAGCTGCGGCCCGGACGACTCGGTGGACCAGCTGTCGATCCTGATGACCGAGCGCCGCATCCGCCACGTCCCGGTCCTGGACAACGGCCGCCTGGCCGGAATCATCTCCATCGGCGACGTGGTGAAGAACCGGATGGAAGAGCTGGAGAAGAGCCAGGAGCAGCTGGAGGCCTACATCTCCCAGGGCTGACGGTGGTCCGTGGCCGACAATGGGCTCGTCGGCCACGGACGCTGGTCATGGCAGTTGTGCGTTGCCGATCTGCTCGCGAATGCTGAGGCGAGGATCCGCGGCAAGGATTTCCCTGATCTGTCCGTGTTCCGGCAGGTCGGTAAGGGCAGCGGCCAAGTTGGCCCGTACGACCCGTGCGGGATCACGAGCGAGTGACAACCCAGGCTCCGACTCGGCCGGCGCTTGAGCCCACAGCACAGCGGCCAACGCCCGGACGTTTTCGTCCGCATGGGTAGCCAAGAGATCGGGCGGCAAGTCGTCCGCAGACGACCCTACGACCAGCAGCGTCCGCACGATTTTTCTGACTTCGATCTCATCCGGCCGAGCGAGCAGCCGGATCGCTTGCCGCCGGACCACTATTCGTTCTTCTTCCGCGGTGGCCAGACACGCGCACGCGTGCACGGCTGCGTCGGCGATGATGTTCGGACCCATGTCGACCCGCATGGAACTCAGGGGGTGCCGCATCCCCGCCATCAAGAGATCGTGCCCGCTCACCGGCTGGTCGTCACCCATGAGCGGAAGCACCGCGTCGAACGCGCGCTTGCGTTCTTCGGGCGACAAGTCCGATGCGATGCCGGCGAGTTCCTCCAGCGTGTCCCGCCGATTGGCGGTTCCTTCGTCGGCGTCGAGCGCCCGGCGTACCAACGCCGACATGAGTTCGGCCCTGAGTTCGTTGCTGAGCAGATCCGAAGTAGCCACCAACCACGTGTTATAGCCCCAAATCGACAGGACACCTGGCTGCGGACGCTCACGATCGATCGTCGCCCGCGCCGCCGCAGCCACCTGCTCGCGGATCTTCTCGGAGGCCGCGCCGATCCTGGCCAGGATGGATTGGGCCCAGCGGTTTCCCGCCTCGCCTGGAGCTCGCAGGACGGCCTCGACTCGAACCCGATGCTGCTCTAGTACCGGCAGCCCGAAACACAGTGCCTTTCCACCGAAATCTTCGTTGAAGACGGCGCCTCCGAGCAACTGCTGCACAGCCAAGTCGGCCAGCTCCGGATGCCGTTCGGCGATACCGATCAACAGCCGGGCGTGATCGGAGTCGGTCTGCCGACCCGTCTTATCGTCGCGAGGCAGCCAGGGTTCTGTCGCGGTCAAGACGCGCCGCGCTTGAGACTCCGTCAGCCGCGGGCAAAGCGCCACGAGCACCTTCGTCCCGCGCACGTCCAGGCGACTGAAGAATGTACGGCGTGGCCCTCCTCCTTCGACCAGGTCGAGCGCGACCGCGAGCCAACCAGCCGCGTCTTCATCACCGAGAAGGTCGCCCGCCATCGTGGCGATCTCGAGCGCGGCCGCGAGCTGCCCGGCGGTCTTTCCCACTACGTCGGCAGGCCAGTTCAACGTCGCGTCTGCTAGGTCTGCGGCAGCCCGGGAAGCTGACCCTCCGGCCTCTGCGCGGACCAGTTCCCGCAGCGCGGCGAGAGGTTCGTCGTTCTTCTGAAGCACCGAGCCGAGAGTTAAGGATGTCTCGTTTTCGCCGACGAGGTCGGCTCGGACCGTGGCCTTCCAACGCCATTGCGTAAGAAGCCTGACCGCTCGCCGGCCGCCCGTCCCCTCCTGGACGCTTCGCAGTGCTCGTTCTTCGAGAGTAGGGCTGCCGGGCAGACGGCGTGACCAGGTGCCGTTCCGCAAGTGCCGCGCAAAGGAGTGTTCCGCGTCGGTCGTCAGAAGCGTGCCACCGCGCACACGCAGCTCTCGTACTGCATAGAGCCAGTCGGCCGCTTCGTCGTTCATCTTCTCGGTGAGCGCTCGGGTGATCGCGTTCTGGTAGGCGCGGATTGCTCCGGCGAAGTCGTCGGTGAACGACAGAGAGCGCGCTTGCCGGGCGAGGATCCACGCTCGATGCTCCGGGCCGAACTGGTCTGCCCGGTTGTACAGTTCGGCCCATTCTCCGGTCACGTCGGCGACGCACATGCCCAGCCGTGCCACCAAGCCTTCCTCACGTGATCCTCGAAGAGGAAGCAGAAGGGCCAAGGCAGCCAGCCGTTCGAGACGCTGCTCGACCACCTCGGTCTCGTCTTCTGCGATCGCGTGTTCCGCCAGGAAAACAGCCGCGTCGAGCAAGTGCGGATCTCCGTGCTGCAACGTGTCGAAAGGAGCTGCGAAGTGGTCACCGACGCCTGCGAGCCCGGTGAGCACGCCTTCCGCGGCGCGGACAGCGGCAAGGGCTCGACCGTACTTGCAGCCGTCAGTGTGTTTCGTCTTTGCTTCCTCGAAGATCGAGAAGCTCTCGGTCGTGTCCCCGGCTTCGTTCATCGACTTCCACATGAGGTCGATGCGAACTGCTGCGCTCGCGTCGAGGAGACCGGCCTGAAACAGGGCCTGGGCCTGCTTCGACCGCACGTCATGGGCATGGACGCCGAAGCCAGCGGCGGTCAGGGCGTCGGCCACTTTGCCGTACTCGGCGGCAGCCCAGGCGGGATCCGCCTTGACCTTCGCGTCAGCGGCGGCGCTGTCCTGGTCGATCCCGAGATGTCTTAGCGGGCCTTGATTCACAGCGTTGGACAGAACATCGCGGTCCGTGTCAGGCAGCGGACTCGCCTCCGAAGCGAGCCGGTGGTTCGAGTACCTGCTCCGGAACTCGGACACCGAACGGCTGATCACCGAGGCACAGGACTGCGCGAACGCGGACGTCGTCCCCGCTGCTTCGAACGCCGCGCGCACTTCATCCTGTCGGAGAGGGGATAGCCGCACCGGGTCCGAGCCCGGTAGACGACCATGTCCGGTCGGTAGCAGAACACGGTGACCTCGAGCGAGCGCCGCGTCGATGTCGGGGTCCTCCTGGCGTGGAACCAGGATGCAAGGTATGTCAATGGCGACGCATCGGGCCCAGGCCTCCGCGTTGTGCACGAGGATCGTCCGCAGACCGTCCGGTTTGCCGTCGGCGAAGACAGCGGCAATGAAAGCCAAGGCAAGGTCTTCCGACTCGCCTTGGATCACCGAGGCGACGGCGGGGCCGATCGCCAGTTTTCGGACAGTGTCGGCCTCAACGGTTCTTCCAGCCAGCAGAACGCCGGCCGGAAGAACCGGGTCGGTGTGCCGGGACCACACCTCCCAGTACGCAGTGAGGTCCTCGGTGCCCGGAAGAACAATGGTGCCTAGTTCGGGAACAGTGCCGATCAGCTCCTTCACGACGCGATCGAGATCCTGGGGTGAGCTACGCCGGAATACCGGGCGGTACTGGTGGTCTAGTAGTCCGCGGATATCGGCGGGGAGGCAGCTGCGCCGAGGCACGGAGGCGTCGACGAGGAGTGGGACGACACGTTTTCCCGCGTTGAGCGCGAGCCGGATTTCCCGGCGAACCCAGTCGCCTGGCTGACGTAGCTTCCGGCGATTGGCCCGGCTGAGCCAGCGTTCCCCGATGACCACGATCAAGACCGCGCACTGGGCGATCGCGTCTTCGATTTCCTGGGCGAACGGGCTTCCGGCTGCAGCTTCCTGAGAAACGTGGAAGACCTCGGACCGCCCGAACCTGTCCTTCAGTTGCTCTGCCAGCGCAGCCGCGAACGCCGCTTCGTCGCCGACTCGATAGTTCACGAAGACGGATCCTCGGAACACGCTCATCCAGTTTCCTTCCAGAAGTCAATCGATCGGCTCATGGTCCAGGAAACGGCCATGCATCCGCTACTTTACGAGCGAGTAGGCAACGGGAAACGCCTGCCGCAGTCCGGTCACTCGCGGCAGCCTGGCCAGAGTATGTCCACCGGCCTCGGAGGAGTTCGCTATGAGGTTGAAATCCTCATCTCAGGCTCTACGTGAAATCCAGCGTCGATGTCTTGTGGCCATTTCCACGTCGGACGTACGCGTCGAGGGCTGGTCGCTCGCCGAGGAGTTGCCGGACCGGCCCCTGTCGATGTCCGAACTCGTCGAACTGGCTCGGTTGACAACGACACCCCCGGAGGCGAAGGCGGCAATCTGGGCCGACGTCGTCCGGTTGGCTCAGTCGAAGCCCCAGCTCTGGTTGCCGGTTGCCGTGGCCATGGTGGCTCCGGAGCTTTCTTTCATGGCTCGGCAGTTCGTCGACGAGACCGGAGCAGATTCCGAAGACGTACTTGGTGACCTCTTCCTCGGCTTCCTAGAGGCGCTGCGCGGCGTCGATCCCGACATGCCTCGGCTGCTCGCCCACCTCAAGCGCGTGACGCGGGCCAGGGCGACCCATTCTCCGATCGGACGTGGTTCCGGCTATGGAGCCGTGCCCGCAGTCAGAGCGGTGCCTCTATCGTCACCGGCCGGACACGTCGATCTTGTGCTTGCCGACGCCGTGGCTCACCACTTCCTGACTCGCGCCGAAGCGGAACTCATCGCCCGGACACACTTCGAAGGTCTCGCGCTGCCGGTCGTGGCCAGAGAGCTCGGTTTCGAGCCAGGGAAAGCGGTAGTGGCGCGACGCTATGCAGAGCGCAAGCTGATCGAGTACATCCAGCGTACTGGGAACTGGTCGGTTCACCGATTCCCGCGCTAGCAGCGCAAGACGCGATCACTCCCGCCAGCCCGACAGTTCCACGCCCTTCGCCACGTCCACCCGGTACGACAGCGTCACCACCTGCGTCGCCCCCGGCTCCACCGTCAGCTTCCACGTGAACTCGCCCAGCTCCGACCTCTCCACCGGCTCCGGCGACGTCTTGATGTCCCGGACCGTGATCGTGTCGTCCCGCGACACCGGGGCCTGGTCCAGCACCGTCACCTCCGCCGGGCGCGGACCGTGGTTGGCCACCGAAATCCGGTACTCCGCCTCGCGGCGCTTCTGGCCCGACAGCGTCGCCTTCGACGCCGTGCGGCGCGACAGCTCGCGCTCCACCCGGATCCGGTCGTCGACGCCCAAGGCCAGCTCCAGCTCTTCGCCCGGCGCCCAGGGCTCCAGCTGGGTCGTCCCGACGAACTCCGCGTCGTGGAACACCGATGCCCGGCCCGGGCGCAGCGCGTGCTCCGACGTGTTGACGACGACCGCCCGCAGGTACGCCTCCTGCGCCAGCACCGGCGCCGTGACGTAGCCGAGCGACGCCGTGAGGTCCAGCTGGGCCAGCGTCGTGCGGTGACCCTGCGCGCCCGAGGGCACCTCGACCGGGCGTGACGGGCGGTAGGTGACGGCCGTCGTGCCCTGCTCGACCGCCGCGAACTTCGGCGCCATCGCCGGTGCCGGGGCCGACGCCGCGAAGCGGGCCATCCGCGCGCCCTCCGGGACGCCGCCGCCCGAGCCGCCGTACGCCGCCGCGGGGGTCGGGGGCGGGGGGACGCGGCGGTCGAGGTACCACGGCTGCAGTTCCGGCACGACCACCGAGACCGCCGGCCGCGCGGTCGACAGCGCCAGCTCGCACTCCGGCCAGTCCTCGCCCGTGTACTGGCTGACCAAGCCGTACGACGTCAAGTTGACCTCGGCGCCGCGGACGCGGATGTCGTAGCCCGGTTCCCAGCTCGCGCCGGGGACCACATAGGACAGTTCCAGGTCCGCCGAGCCCGCCGCGTCCGAGATCTCCAGCTCCACGACCACCGACGTACTGTCCTGTTCGGACTGGACGCTGTGCTCGCCGATCCGGCGGTCGAGCGCGGCGAGGTCGTCGCGCAGCTTCGTGATCCGGTCGGACAGCTGCCGCCGTGACTTCAACGCCGCGGCGAGCCGCTCGCTCAGCGCGTCGGTCACTTCGCCGACGCGGGACGGCTCGGCCGTGCCGGCGGCCAACGCCTTCGCGAAGCTTCCGCCGCTGCGCTTCGCGAGCGACGTCAGCAGATCCACCTTCATCGCTTCGGCCGCTTCGTCGTCGATGACGCCGTCGAGCGTGGCCTGGTCCGCGCGCCGCTGCTCGGTCAGGGCCCGCAGCGCGGCGTCGGCCGGCGAAGCGTGCCGCTCGGCGCGGACGTCGACGCCGGTGATCAGCGCCGGCCCGGTGCCGGTGACGCGGACCGAGCCCGGGTCGAGTGACAGCGGCAGCCCGGCGAACGTCAGGCGCGAGCCGCCGTCGAGGGGCGCCTTGCCCCGGCGGGTGATCCTGGCCTGCTGCGGGTAGACGGTCACGGCGGCGATCGGTGCTTCGACGGTCGGCATGCCTCCGACGTTAGTCTCTTGACGCCGGATCGGGCCGGACGGAAGTGTGGTGAACCGTCCGCTTCGCCCGGCTTGGGGGGTTAAGTGAAAGCCGCAATCCTGGTCGCCGCCGTGCTCGCGCTGCCGTTGACCGCGGTCGCCGCCGAGGCCGCCGCACCGCCCGCCCCGGTGTTCACCGGCGGCCAGGCGCAGCCGGTGTTCGACCCGGCCGACGTGATCCGCGAGGACGTCTGGGTCACCGCGCCGGTCGACAGCGACCACGACGGCGCCGACGACCTCGTGCACGCCCAGGTGGTGCGCCCGCGCGCGACGCTGCAGGGTTTGAAAGTCCCGGTCGTCTACCAGGCCAGCCCGTACTACGCGGGCGGCAACGACGTCGCGAACCACGACGTCGACGTCGAGCTGTCCGCGCCCGGGTACGCCCGCGAAGCCGAAGGCCCGCGCGTCGCCGCGCACGGCGTCGGCCCGGCCGCCCCGATCACCTGGCGCTACCAGGACTACTTCACCGCGCGCGGCTTCGCCGTGGTGTACGGCGAATCGCTCGGCAGCGGCCTCTCGACCGGCTGCCCGACGACCGGCGACGTCAACGAGACCATCGGCGCCCGCTCGGTCGTCGACTGGCTCAACGGCCGCACGCCCGCCAAGGACGCCGCCGGCGTCGCGGCGAAGGCCGACTGGAGCACCGGCAAGACCGGCATGATGGGCGTGTCCTACAACGGGACGCTGCCCAACGCCGTCGCGAGCACCGGCGTCGCAGGCCTCGAGACGATCGTGCCGATCGCCGCGATCTCCAGCTGGTACCAGTACTACCGCAACGACGGCGCGGTCGTCGCCGCCGGCGGTTACCAGGGTGAGGACGCCGACGTGCTCGCCGAGTACGTCTACACCCGCGCCGACCGGCAGGTCTGCCGTTCCGTCATCGACGGGCTGACCCGCGACCAGGACCGGGTGACCGGCGACTACACGCCGTTCTGGGACGTCCGCAACTACCGCAACGACGTCGCCAAGGTGCACGCGTCGGTGCTCGCGGTGCACGGCCTCAACGACTGGAACGTCAAGACCGACCAGGTCGCCGAGTGGTACGAAGCGCTGAAGGCGCACGGCGTCGAGCACAAGATATGGCTGCACCAGTCCGGCCACGCCGACCCGTACTCGCTGCGCCGCGACGTCTGGCTCGCGACGCTCAACAAGTGGATGTCGCACTACCTCTACGGCGTCGACAACGGCATCCAGAACGAGCCGAAGGCGACCATCCAGCGCGAAGACCTGTCGTGGGCCGACGAAGCCGACTGGCCGGCGCCCGGGACGTCCGACGTGCGTGTCTACCCGTGGCCCGGCGGCCGGTCGAAGGGCACCATCGACACCCGCACCCCGGTGCCGGGCAAGGCGACCGTCGAGACCCTAGCCGACGACGCGAGCAAGACGATCGAGCACCTGGCGGCCGCGACGTCGTCCGGAAACCGCCTGCTGTACGCGACTTCCGCGGCGAAGCAGCCGGTGCGCCTCTCCGGCACGGCGCGGGCCGACCTCGCGCTGTCGTTCGACCGGCCCGCCGCGAACGTCTCGGCGATCCTGCTGGACCGCGCCCCCGACGGCACGTCCCACGTGATCAGCCGCGGCTGGACCGATCCGCAGAACCGCACCGACCCGGCCGTCACCGAGCCGATCACGCCGGGGCAGGGCTACCGCGTCGGCGTCGAGCTGATGCCGAAGGACTACATCCTGGCCACCGGGCACCGGCTGGAGTTCCTGCTGGCCTCCAGCGACCACGACTACACACTGCGGCCCAAGCCGGGCGCGGGCCTGGCGCTGGACCTGACGAAGACGACGGTGACACTCCCGGTCACGGGCGGCAAGCCGGCACTGCGAGCCGCGTTCGGCTGAAGCCGGGGGATCAGTCGGCGATGCCCGCGCGGTAGGCGAACGCCACGGCCTGGGCGCGGTCGCGCAACCCCGCCTTGGTGAACAGGTGGTTCACGTGGGTCTTCACGGTCGCTTCGCTCACCACGAGCGTCCGCGCGATCTCCGTGTTCGACAGGCCCGCCGCGATCAGCCGCAGCACCTCGATCTCGCGGGCGGTCAGCCCTTCGATCTCCTTCACCCGCGCGGGTGCACTGCGCGTGGCCGCCTCGACCAGCCGGCGCTGCAGCTCGCCGTCCACTGTGGACTGGCCGTCGGCGGCCGAGCGCAGGGCGCGGGCGATCGCCTCGGCGTCGGCGTCCTTGGTGAGGAACCCGCGGGCCCCGGCGCGCAACGCGGCCAGCAGCGACTCGTCGTCGGCGTAGGTGGTGAGCACGACGACCTCGGTGCCCGGGTGCTCGGCGCGGACGCGCTCGGTGGTCTCGACGCCATCGCAGCGCGGCATCCGCAGGTCCACCAGCAGCACGTCCGGTTTGTGCTCGGCGACCAGGTCCAGCGCGGCGAGCCCGTCGGCAGCCGCGCCGACCACCTCGACGCCCGGCAGCAGCCCGAGCAGCGTCACCAGGCCTTCCCGCACCACCGCCTGGTCGTCGGCGAGCACGACGCGCAAGCTCACGCCGGCACCGTCAGGTGAATCCGCCATCCGTCCTCCCCCGGCCCGCTCTCGAACCGCCCGTCGAGCAGCGCGACCCGTTCACTCATCCCGCGCAAACCGTAACCTGCCGCCGGCGCGTCCGGCGGCCGCCTGCCCTGCCGGTCGGCCACGGTCAGCGCCACCTCGGCGCCGGAGTAGTCCAAGCGCACGTCGACGTCCGCCTTCGCCGCGTGCTTGCGCGTGTTGGCCAGGGCCTCCTGGACCGCGCGGACCAGCGCGGTGCCCACCGCCGGGTCCAGTTCGCGCGGTTCGCCGTCGATGCGCAGGTCCGCGCGAGCCCCGCTGTCGAGCCGGTACGCGGTCAGCAGGTCCGCGATGGTCCGTTCGACCGGGACGGCGTCCTCGCGCAGCGCGGCGACCGCCTTCCGGGCCTCGGCGAGGCCTTCGGACGCCAGTTTCTGGGCGCGTTCGATCTGCGCGACGGCGTCCGGGCTCGCGTTGTCGCGCACCAGCATCAGGCGGGCGCCCTGCAGGTTCAGCGAGAGCCCGGCCAGCGAGTGCGCCAGGACGTCGTGCAGCTCACGGGCGATGCGGGCGCGTTCGGCGAGCGCGGCGGCGCGCGCGTGCTCCTCGGTCGCTGTCTGCGCACGGGCCAGGGCCAGTTCGGTCTGCTCGATCTTGGCGAGCCGGGTCCGCCGGTTCAGCCCGAGCAGGATGATCACGGCCACGATCGTGTAGGTCGGCAGGGCGCCGCGCCAGGCGTCGTGCACCGCGGCCCAGACCGTGATCGCACCGAGGTCGAACAGGAGGGACACCACGATCGGGACGACCGGCTGCCGGAGCACGATGAAGAACGTGGTGCTGAACATCGTGATCGAGGCGAAGCTGTTCGGCACGGTCACCCAGAGCGCGCCGGACGTGGCGACCACGGTGACCATCAGCGCCGCGGGCAGGAACGGGCGGCCGTCGGTGTAGAGCCAGAGCAGGGGGATCGACAGGGCCAGGGTGATCCCGATGAGGATCCACGAGAGCAGGTCCGCCTGCGGCATCGCGGCGAACATCGGCACCACGATGAACCCCCAGCGCAGCCAGTCCTGGACCTGGGGGATCCGGTGGAACCGGGCCCATCGGGTGGTCATCGTCGCTGTCCTCCGCGGGGTGCTTGTACGGAAAATGTACCGACGCGGGCTTCGCTGTGCGGTGTCAAGCTCCCCCCTGTCAGGAGGTTCACCCATGTCCAGGTTGCGACGGCTCGCCGTGCTCGCCGCCGCCGCGGCGCTGCCCGCGCTCGGCCTCACCCTCGCCGGCCAGGCGACAGCGTCGGCCGCGCCCAACTTCCAGGTGCCGTTCAAGTGCGGCACCACCGTGACCGCGGCGACGTTCAGCGGGCACAGCCCGGAGTACTCGGTCGACTTCCAGAAGTCGGGCATCACCGGGATGCCGGTGCTGGCGGCCGCGTCGGGCACCGTGACCCGGGTGGCGAACGAGGGCGACACCAGCTACGGCAAGTGGATCGAGCTCGACCACGGCGGCGGCTGGCGGACGCGCTACGCGCACCTGTCCGCCCAGGAGGTCTCGGTCGGGCAGTCGGTCGCCGGCGGCAAGGAGATCGGCAAGGCGGGCGCGACCGGCGGAGTCACCGGGCCGCACCTGCACTTCGAAGAGCGGCTCGACAGCGTCGTGCAGAAGGCCAAGCTGAACGGCGTCGCGGTGCCCTACTACGGGCACACGAACTTCACCAGCAAGAACAACTGCGGCGGCAACCCGTACTCCGCCGAAGAGGTCTGCGGCTCCGGCTTCTCCGTCGTCGACCAGCAGGCCCTCGCCGGCTCGTCCGGCACGACGTACCTGCTGTACAACTCCTCGACCAAGGCGAACTGCGTGACGACGCTGAAGGCGACGTCGCTCGGCACGGCCAGCCCGGTCTCGGCGTTCCTGGAGGTCCAGGGGGCGGCGCGGACCACCGACTCCGGCAGCTTCACCTACTACGCCGGGCCGGTGAAGAAGACCGCCGCGGCCACCTGCGTGAAGTGGGGCGGTTCGGTGGGCAGCAACACCTACACCAGCCCGTTCGAACACTGCGGCTGAGCGGCCCCGGTCGGTGGGGCCGGGCACTCTAGCCCGCCCCACCGACAGGAACCGCCACCCCGACCGGCCCGGACCCCCGGTTGTCCACATCGGTCCCGCCCATCCACAGATTCGCCGCCACCGCCCCACCCGGCCCCGTCCTGCCCCACGGTGGAGGCATGACCACCTCCACTCCGACCGGCCGGCCGCCGGTCAGCCTCAGAGATCCCGCGCAGCTGCTGGCCGCGCTCCCGTACCTGCTCGGCTTCCGGCCCGGCGCCTCCGTCGTCCTGCTCGGCCACCGCCCACCGGACGGCCACGAGGTCGGCCTGGTGATGCGTGCCGACCTCCCGCCCGGTGCCGAGCGCGCCCGCCAGGCCCAGGCGCTCGCACCGCTGTTCGCCGGCGCCCGGCACATCGGCGTGACACTGGCGATCATCGGCGGTGAGCGAAGACCCGGCGCCCCGCCGCCGCACGCGGGCTTCGTCGACGAGCTGGCGGACGCCTTCGCCGAGCACGGCCTCCCGGTGGTGCACGCGCTGTGGGCCGCCGACATCGTGGCGGGCGCCCCGTGGTCCTGCTACCCCGGCGAGGACTGCGTCGGCGAGCTCCCGGACCCACGTTCGACGGTGGCGGCCGCGGCCGCCACCGAGAGCGGCACGGTGGTGTTCGACAGCCGCGAAGAAATGCTGGCGCTGCTCGCCCCGCGATCGCCGGAGGCGGTGGCGCGCCGGTCCGAACAACTGTCCCGGCTGTCCGAACTGCCGTGGCCCGAAGCGACCCGCGTCGCCGACGCGGCCGCGGAAGTCCGCGCGGCGTTCGACCGCCAGCGTCGCGACGAAGGCCCACCCACGGACGCCGAAGCGATCCGGCTGGCCTGCGCCCTGACGCTCGCCGACATCCGCGACGTCTGCCTGACGATGGCGGTCCCACCCCGCGCCCCGGCGGCCCGCGAGGCCGAGCGCCTCTGGCTCACGCTGGTCCAGGAACTCCCGGCCCCCGAACGAGCCGAGGCGGCGGCCCTGCTGGGCTACACGGCCTACATGCGCGGCGACGGAACCCTCGCGGGCATGGCCCTGGACAACGCCCTGGAGGCGGCCCCGGACCACGTGCTGGCCAACCTGCTGCGGAGGGTCCTGGACCACGGAACGCCCCCGGACGTCCTCCTGGGCCTGGCCATGGCCACGGACCCGGAAGACGCCACCGGCTTCGGCCTGGAACCACCGTCCTGACGCGACTCACCTTGAGCCAAAGCGGATCCCGGCCGGTCACCGCGTCATCGACTCAGGCCTTGGCGCGTCGCGACTGGGTGAACGTCCACGCGTCGCGGACGATGCCCGTCAGGTCGGTGCGCTCCGGCTTCCAGCCGAGGTCCTCGCGGGCGCGGTCGCTGGCCGCGACGAGCACCGACGGGTCGCCCGCGCGGCGCGGCGCCACCGCGGCCGGCACCGGGTGGCCGGTGACCTCGCGGCAGGCCTCGATCACCTCGAGCACGGAGAAACCGGTGCCGTTGCCCAGGTTGTAGATGCGGTGCTCACCCGCCGTCGCGTGCTTCAGCGCCAGCAGGTGGGCGTCCGCGAGGTCCACGACGTGGATGTAGTCGCGGACGGCGGTGTGGTCCGGCGTCGGGTAGTCGTCGCCGAAGATCTGGATGCGCTCACGGTCGCCCGTGACGACCTGCAGAACGAGAGGGATGAGATGGGTTTCCGTGGCGTGGCGCTCGCCGAGGGCGCCGTACGCGCCGGCGACGTTGAAGTACCGCAGGCTCACCGCGGCCAGGCCGTGCGCGCCGGCGAAGGTGGTGATCGCGTGGTCGATGGCCAGCTTGGTGGCGCCGTAGGTGTTGGTCGGGCGGGTCGGCGCGGACTCCGCGATCGGCGACGACTCCGGCTCGCCGTAGGTCGCCGCGGTCGAGGAGAACACCAGGCGCGGCGTGCCGTGCTCGTGCATGGCCTCGAGCAGCCGCAACGACGTGACGACGTTGCCTTCCCAGTACTTCGTCGGATCGGTCATCGACTCGCCCACCAGCGACTTCGCCGCGAAGTGCAGCACGCCGTCGAAGCCCTCGCCAAGCAGGCTGCCCGCCACCTCGGCGGCGTCGCCCTCGATGAACCGCGCGTCCGGGTGGACGGCGTCGGCGTGCCCGGTGGACAGGTCGTCGACGACGGTGACCTGGTGCCCGGCCTCGACGAGCCGGGCGGCGCAGACACTGCCGACGTACCCCGCTCCGCCCGTCACGACCAGTTTCAGGGCGTTGCTCTGCTCCGACACGTCCAAGCCTTCCTGCCGAGGGTGACTGTGCGCCACAGTCTTCCCCCACACCGACGTGCGGGCCCGGGCGGGGGTTGTCCCCGCCTGGGCTCAGACCTCGTCGCGCCCGGCGCCGCGAGACGGGACCGCGGTGAACATCCGCGGCCGCCGGTAGCCGGCCTTCTCGAACGCCGCGTCCACGCCCGCCTTGACCCCGGCCAGGTCGGCGTCGCGGACCAGCGCGATCGCCGAGCCGCCGAAGCCGCCGCCGGTCATCCGCGAGCCGAGCGCGCCGGCCGCGCGGGCCGAGTCGACCGCGAGGTCCAGCTCGGCCGTGGAGATCCGGTAGTCGTCGCGCATGCTGACGTGCGAGGCGTCCAGGTACGGGCCGATCTCGGCGATCTTGCCCTCGCGCAGCAGCGCGACGACGTCGAGCACCCGCTGGTTCTCGGTGACCACGTGCCGCACCAGCGGCGCCAGGTCCGCCGGGAGCCGGTCGAGCGCGTCGGCGAGGCCTTCGGCGGTGACGTCGCGCAGGGCCTTCACCCCGAGCAGCTCGGCCGCCCGTTCGGTGCCCCGCCGCCGCTCGCCGTACCCGCCTTCGGCGTGGGAGTGCTTGGTGCGGGTGTCCATGATCAGCACCTGCAGCCCGGACTCGGCCAGCCCGAACGGCACCTGCTCCTGCTCGCCGGACCGCACGTCGAGGAACAGCACGTGGGACTCGGTGCAGCACAGCGACGCCGTCTGGTCGAGCAGGCCGGTCGGCGCGCCGACGAAGTCGTTCTCCGAGCGCTGCACCCACCGGGCCACCTCGGGCCGGGCCGGGACGCGCTCGTCGGTTCCGTCGAGCTCCAGGCCGGCCAGGCCCAGCAACGCCAGCGACACCGCGCACTCGAGCGCGTGGGAGGAGGACAGCCCGGCCCCCGACGGCACGTCGCCGGCGATGACCAGGTTCGCCCCGGCCGTGAAGCCCTGGTCGCGCAGCACCCAGGCGACCCCCGCCGGGTACGCGGCCCACCCGTCGACCCTGCCGGGCTCCAGAGCGGCGATCTTGAGCTCGCCGGAACGCTGGAGCTGCCCGTCGTCACCGAGCGTGGCCACGGACAGGACGCCGTCCTCCCGGGGCGACGCCGCCGCGGCCAGGCGGTGCGGCAACGCGAAGGGCAGCACGAAGCCGTCGTTGTAGTCGGTGTGCTCGCCGATCAGGTTCACCCGGCCGGGCGCCGACCACACGCCGGCCGGCGTGGAGCCGTGCACCGTGTGGAACGCCGCCGCGGCCTCCGAGGCCGGGCTCACCTGGCCTGCGCCAGGACGGCGTGCAACGCGGACGTGGAGACCTGCGCGGTGTTGTCGCCGCCGGTGACCTCGATGGTGCTGCCGTTGGCCTTGCCGATGACGACCGTGCCGCCCGGCACGATCCCGACGGACTTGAGCTCGGTCATCAGCGACTCGTCCAGCTGGACGTGCTCGGCGATGCGCCGGATCTCGACCCGGCCGCCGCCGGTGCGGGCGAACTCGTCGAGCCGGACGAGGTCGGCCTCCGCGGGCGGCGCGGGATCGCCGTCGCCCAGCTTGTCCAGACCGGGGATCGGGTTGCCGTAGGGGGAGGTGGTCGGGTGGTCGAGGAGCTTGACGAGCTTGCGCTCGACGGCCTCGCTCATCACGTGTTCCCAGCGGCAGGCCTCGTTGTGCACGTGCTCCCACTCGAGCCCGATGACGTCGACGAGGAGGCGTTCGGCCAGGCGGTGCTTGCGCATGACGGCGATGGCCAGTTCCCGGCCGTGGTCGGTGAGCTGGAGGTGCCGGTCGTCCGCGACCACGACCAGTCCGTCGCGCTCCATCCGGGCGACGGTCTGGCTGACGGTCGGGCCGCTTTGCTGCAGTCGCTCCGCGATCCGGGCGCGCAGCGGGACGACACCCTCTTCTTCGAGCTCGTAGATCGTACGCAAGTACATCTCGGTGGTGTCGATGAGATCGTTCACGCTGTCCCCTTCGTCCGCGTTGCTCATCGTAGTCGTTGGCCCCGACAGCGGCGGCGGGCCTGGGGATAACAACTCACCGGCGGTGGAAATGTCCGGCCCGGGCGGATCCGGGCCGCGGACCGCTGCAAGATGGGGGTATGCGCTCGCTGATCAGCACCACCGACCTCGCCGCCGCACTGGCCGGTCCGGCCGGCGACCGGCCCGTCGTCCTCGACGTCCGCTGGCGGCTCGCCGGCCCGCCGGGGGCCGAGTCCTACCAGGACGGTCACCTGCCCGGCGCGGTCTTCACCGACCTCGACCGCGTGCTCGCGAGCGAGCCGGGCGAGGGCGGCCGGCACCCGCTGCCCGACCCCGCCGACCTGCAGCGCGACCTCCGCGCGGCCGGCGTGCGGGCGGACGGCCCGGTGGTGGTCTACGACGACGCCGACGGTTCGGTGGCGGCGCGGGCCTGGTGGCTGCTGCGCTGGGCGGGCCACGACGAGGTCGCGGTGCTCGACGGCGGTTACGCGGCGTGGACCGCGGCCGGGCACCCCGTCAGCACGGAGCCGGCGCACCCGGAACCGGGTGATGTCGAGGTCCGGCCGGGCGGCATGCCGGTTCTGGACGCCGACGAGGCGGCCGAGCTGGCCCGCGACGGCCTGCTGCTCGACGCCCGGGCCGCCGCGCGCTACAGCGGCGAGACGGAGCCGGTCGACCCGCGCGCGGGCCACATCCCGGGCGCGGTGAACGCCCCGTTCGGCGACCACACGACCGCCGACGGCCGCTGGCGCACGCCGGAGGAGCTGGCCGACCGCTTCGCCGGCCTGGGTCTGCGCCCCGGCGAACCGGTCGCCGCGTACTGCGGCTCGGGGGTGACGGCGAGTTCGGTCGTGCTGGCCCTGGAGATCGCCGGCCACCCGGGCGCGGGCCTGTACGCGGGTTCGTGGTCCCACTGGTCCCGCAACCCGAACCGCCCCGCGGCAACAGGCGACCTCCCGGGCTGACCCCGATCCCCGCGACCCACCTCTAAAGCCGTGAAGGCCTCCTTACCGGCCATAAGAGCCGGTAAGGAGGCCTTCACGGCTTTACCTGCACACGTCGGCAGCGGCCCGGCCGAGCTTTCGCGGCTGCGTCCTTCCGCGTGTTCGCGACCCGAAGCGGCCGGCCGCTCGAAGTGGGCTTTCGCGGCTGTGCCCTGCGAGTGTCCGCGACCTGCGGTGGCCGGCGGGCGGAGCCGGAAACTTCCGCGTGTCTGGAATCTGTGGCAGCCGCGGGTCGAGCGGGTTTTGCGACCGCGACCGGCTCGTGTCCTCGATCTACGGCTCGGCCGGGCCGTAGATCGACCGGGGTTCGTGCGGCGGGGGTTCGTGAGGTCGGGGCCGGCGGCGGGAACCGGCCGCGCCAGGCGTGGCGGCGAGCCCGCGACCTGCACCGGCCCAACCCCGCCGGGGGCCGCGACGCCGCGGACCAGCGGGGGAGAGAACCAGCTCGGCTCTTCAGGGCCGCAGACCGCCCCGATCGGCACTACAGTCGGGCGTATGGCGCCGGCTGTCGTGTGGGACTCCTCCCTGCTGGGTTATGACCTTGGTGGGGATCACCCGTTCAACCCCGTCCGGCTGGAGCTGACCGTCCGGCTGGCCACCGAACTGGGCGTGCTCGACGGGGTCGAGCTGCTCGTCCCGTCCGCCGCCGGGGACGAGGAGCTCCTGCGGGTGCACGCGCCCGAGTACCTGGCCGCTGTGCGGGAGGCGCCGCTCGTCGGGTGGGATGTCGGGCATGGGCTCGGGACGTCCGACAACCCCGTGTTCAGCGACATGCACGACGCGTCGGCGCTGGTGGTCGGCTCGACGCTGCTGGCCGCGCGCAAGATCGCCGAGGGTGAGGCGACCCGGGCGGTCAACATCGCGGGTGGGCTGCACCACGCGATGCGGGACCAGGCGGCCGGGTTCTGCGTCTACAACGACTGCGCGGTCGCCATCTCGTGGCTGCTCGACCACGGCTTCGAGCGGATCGCCTACATCGACACCGACGTCCACCACGGCGACGGTGTCCAGGCCGCGTTCTACGACGACCCCCGCGTCCTGACGATCTCGATGCACCAGCACCCGTTCACGCTCTGGCCCGGCACCGGCTACTCGGCCGAGACCGGCCGCGGCAAGGCCGACGGCACCTCGGTCAACGTGCCGCTGCCGCCGCGCACCCGGGATCCCGGGTGGCTGCGGGCGTTCAACGCCGTCGTCCCTTCCCTGCTGGCCGACTTCGAGCCGCAACTGCTGTTCACCCAGTGCGGCGTCGACTCCCACGAAGAGGACCCGCTCGCGGATCTCTCGCTGAGCGTCGACGGGCACCGCACGATCTACACCACCCTGCGCGACCTCGCCGACACCTACGCGGGCGGCAAGTGGATCGCCGTCGGTGGGGGCGGCTACCAGCTGATCCGCGTGGTCCCGCGGTCGTGGACGCACCTGATCGCCACCGTGCTCGACCGGGACGTCGACCCGGCGACGCCGCTGCCGCCCGGGTGGGTTTCCACCGTCACCAAGGCCGCGCCCAACGCCGAGCTGCCGCTGGCCATGACCGACGATCGCGACACGGGGTTCAAGCCGTGGGGCGACGGCGAGGACGACCCGGTCGACGTCGCCGTCCGGGACACGCGCCGCGCCGTCTTCCCCTTGCACGGCTTGGATCCCGACGACCCCAGGGACTGAGTGACCATGGCCGGACGGGATCCCTTCGACTACCCCCGTGACTGGGAGGCCGACGTCGTGCTGTCCGACGGCGGCACCGTCCACCTGCGACCGGTGCTCCCGACCGACGCCGACGGGCTCGTCTCCTTCCACGGCAAGCTCTCCGAGCGCACCCGCTACTTCCGCTACTTCGGCGCCTACCCGCGGATCCCGGAGAAGGACCTGAAGCGGTTCTCCACCGTCGACCACCACGACCGGGTCGCCTTCGCCGCGTTCCTCGGCGACGACATCGTCGCGGTCGGCCGCTACGAGCGGCTGGACAGCGGGCCGTCGGCCGAGGTGGCCTTCGTGGTCAGCGACGTGCACCAGGGCCGGGGCCTCGGCTCGATCCTGCTGGAACACCTCGCCGCGGCCGCGTCGGAGTGCGGGCTGCGCCGGTTCGTCGCCGAGGTGCTCGCCGAGAACGCCGCGATGGTCCGCGTCTTCCGCGACGCCGGTTACCAGGTCAGCCGCGAGATCGAGGAGGGCGTGCTGCACCTGGAGTTCGACATCGACCCGACCGAGGAGTCGCTGGCCGTCGCCCGCTCCCGGGAGCAGGCCGCCGAAGCGCGCAGCGTGCACAACCTGCTGCACCCGACGTCGGTCGCGGTGATCGGCGCGTCCACCGACCCGGGCAAGGTCGGGCACGTCGCCTTCGTGAACCTCCTCGCCGCCGCGTTCACCGGCACCGTCTACCCGGTCAACCCGGAGCACCGCTCGGTGCGCGGCGTGCGGGCCTACCCGTCGGTGCTCGACATCCCGGATTCCGTCGACCTGGCGCTCGTCGCGGTGCCGGCCGAGGCCGTCGAGTCCGTGCTGGACGCCTGCCTGGCCAAGGGCGTGAAGACGCTGCTGATCGTGTCCGGCGGGTTCGGCGAGGCGGGCCCGCACGGCCTGCACGCCGAGCTGCGGCTGGTCGGCGAGGCCCGGGCGCACGGCATGCGCGTCGTCGGGCCGAACGCGCTCGGCGTGCTGAACACCGCGCCCGGCATCCGGCTCAACGCCACCCTCGCGCCGCGGCTGCCGGGCCGCGGCCGCACCGGCTTCTTCTGCCAGTCCGGCGCACTGGGCACGGCGATCCTGGCCGACGCCGAGGCGCGCGGGCTCGGCCTGTCGACGTTCGTCTCGGCGGGCAACCGCGCCGACGTCTCCGGCAACGACCTGCTGCAGTACTGGGAAACCGACCCGGACACCGATCTCGTGCTGCTGTACCTGGAGTCCTTCGGCAACCCGCGCAAGTTCGCGCGGCTGGCGCGGCGGCTGGGGCGGACGAAGCCGATCGTCGCGGTGAAGTCGGGGCGGCACGCGGTCCGCTCGCAGCTGGCCGCGACGTCCACGGAGATCGACGAGATCAGCGTCCAGGCCCTGTTCGAGCAGGCCGGCGTCGTGCGGGTCGAGTCGCTGGCGCAGCTGTTCGACACCGCGCTCGTGTTCGCCCACCAGCCGCTGCCCGCCGGGCCGCGGATCGCCATCGTCGGCAACTCCAGCGCGATCGGGCTGCTCGCCGCCGACACCGCCCGCGCGCAGGGGCTGCGGCTGGCGTCGGACCCGGTGGACGTCGGCCCGCAGGCCGGTCCGGAGGAGTTCGCCGCGGCGGTGGGGGAGGCGCTGACCTCGCCGGACACCGACGCGCTGGTCGTCGTCTTCGCGCCGCCGGTGGCGATCCCCGGCACCGCGTACGCGCGCGCCCTGCGGGAGACCGTCGTCGAACTGGGGCAGCGCAAGCCGATCGTCTCGACGTTCCTCGCCGCCGAGGGCGTCCCGCACGAGCTCGCCGTGCTCTCCGAGGACGGCGTGGCCAGCCGCGGTTCGATCCCGTCGTACCCGAGCCCGGAACGCGCGGTCAACGCGCTGGCGAAGGTCGTCCGCTACGCGGCCTGGCGGCAACGTCCACAAGGGACACTGGTCCGGCCGTCGGGGATCCACACCGAGCAGGCGCAGGTGATCGTGCGCGAGCTGCTGGCCGCGGAGGACGGCAAGGCGATCCTCCTGACGGACCCCGACGTCGTGCGGCTGCTGGGGTGTTACGGCATCGACGTCGTCCCGTTCCGCGTGGTGTCCACTGTGGACGACGCGGTCGCGGCGGCGGCCGAGCTGGGCTACCCGGTGACGCTCAAGGCCGTCGACGAGCGGCTGCGCGGCCGGCCCGACCTCGCCGGGGTGCGGCTCGACCTGGCGTCGGAGGACTCGGTGCGCACGGCCTACGCGGTGCTGCGCGAGATCTCCGGCGAGGACGACGTGTACGTGCAGCAGATGGCGCCGAAGGGCCTGTCGTGCGTGATCGGGCTGCAGGACGACCCGTCGTTCGGCTCGCTCGTGTCGTTCGGGCTGTCCGGCCTGGTCAGCACGCTGCTGGGGGACCGCGCCTACCGGGCGGTGCCGGTCACCGACGTCGACGCGGCCACGCTGCTGCGCGAGCCGCGGACGGCGCCGCTGCTCACCGGCTACCGCGGTGACGAGCCCGCCGACCTCGCCGCGTTGCAGGACATGGTGCTGCGCGTGGCGGCGCTCGCCGAGGACAACCCCGAGGTGCGGTCGCTGACGCTGGACCCGATCCTGGCCTCGCCCGACGGCGCGTTCGTCGCGAACGCCCGCCTGGTGCTGGGCCCGCCGCCGTCCCGGCCCGACACCGGCCCGCGGCGCCTGCGCGCCATCAACCCCCAGGACTGAGCATGCTCACCGAACTGCTGACCCGGCACGCCGCGGGCATGCCCGGCGCGGTCGCCCTCGTCGCGCGGGGCGACCAGGTCGAGGTGGCGGCGGTCGGCTCGGCCGACGCCGGGGGCACCGTGCCGATGGCCCGGGACTCGCTGTTCCGCATCGCGTCCCTGACCAAGCCGCTGGTGGCCGCGGCGGTCATGCTGCTCGTCGACGGCGGCGAGCTCGCGCTGGACGACCCGATCGCGCGCTGGCTGCCGGAACTGGCGTCTCCGGTGGTCGTGCGGACGCCGGCCGGGCCGGTCGACGACGTCGTGCCGGCGGCCCGGCCGATCACCGTCGAGGACCTGCTGAGCTTCCGCTGCGGGTACGGCCTTGCCGCTGACATGGGGCTGCCCGCGGTGGACCTGCTGCTCCAGGTGCTGGGCCACCCGGCCGAGGCGTCCCGCGCGCTGCCGCCGGACGAGTGGCTGGCGGCGCTGGGTCAGGTTCCGCTGCTGCGTCAGCCCGGTGAAGCGTGGCTGTACGACACCCCGTCGGACCTGCAGGGCGTGCTGATCGCGCGGGTGTCGGGCCGGTCGCTGCCGGAGTTCCTGGCGGAGCGGTTGTTCGGGCCGCTCGGCATGGCCGACACCGGGTTCTCGGTGCCGACACCGGCACTGGGCCGGTTCACCAGCGCCTACCGCCAGGGCGCGGCCGGGCTCGTGCTGGCCGACCCGCCGGAGGGCCGGTGGAGTGCCGAGCCGGTGTTCCCGTCCGGCGGGGGCGGCCTGGTTTCGACGGCCGACGACCTGCTCGCGTTCGCCCGCTGCCTGCTGGCCGGGGGCGCGGTGGCGGGGCGGCGGCTGCTGGCGCCGGAATCGGTGCGCCAGCTGACGAGCGACCACCTGACGGCTGCGCAGCGCGCGGCGGCGAGCCTGTTCCTGCAGGGCCAGGGCTGGGGGTTCGGCGGTTCGGTCGACGTGGCGCCGACGCGGCCGTGGCACACCCCGGGCCGCTACGGCTGGATCGGCGGCGCGGGCACGGCGGCCCACCTGATCCCGGCGACGGGCACGGTCACGGTCCTGCTGACCCAGCTCCAGATGACCGATCCGGCGCCCACCGCGCTGATGCAGGAGTTCTGGACCTGCGCGGCGAAATAGCAGTCCGTGAATGCCACATTCACGGACGCTATGTCCCTCGATGTGGCATTCACGGACTTCGGCACTACGGGGCCGCCAGTTCGTCGCCCAGGGTGAGCAGCTGCGGGGTCGCCGGGCCCAGCAGGAACTCCAGGCGCTTCGCCGCCACGAAGTACCGGTGCACCACGTGCTCGACGTCGATGCCGACGCCGCCGTGGACGTGGACCGTCGTGTGGGCCACCCGGTGGCCGGCCTCCGCGGCCCAGAACTTGGCCGTCGCCACCGCTTCCGTCGCCGGGAGGTCCGACGCGAGGCGCCACGCCGCCTGCAGCGACGTCAGCCGCACGGCCTCGACGTCCACGTACGCGTCCGCGAGACGCTGGCGGACCGCCTGGAAGCCGCCGATCACGTGGTCGAACTGCTTGCGCTCGGCCGCGTAGGCCGCGGTCAGTTCCAGGGCCCGTTCGACGACGCCGAGCTGCTGCGCGCACACCCCGGCCGTGCCGCGCAGGCGCAGCCACTCGCCGATCGGACCGAGGGAAATCCCGGCCACCTCGGACAGTTCCAGCAATGCCGCGTCCGCGTGGTCGACCGCCTGCTGCGGTTGCACGGTGACCCCCGGGGCCGCCGCGTCGACCAGGAACACCTCGTCGGGCGCCGCCACCAGGAAACCGTGGGCGAACGCGCCGAACGGCACCGCGGACTGGGTGCCGGTCAGCCGGTCGCCGGTCACCCGGAAGCCGTACGGCGCGCCCGGGTCCGGCAGCGCCACCGTGAGCACGCGCTCGCCGCGCAGCACCGGCAGCACCCAGCGGTCCACCAGCTCCGGCGTGCCGAACTCCGCCAGCGCCGACGCCGCCATCGTGATCGACGTCAGGTAGGGGACCGCGGCCACCGCGCGGCCGATCTCGGTCAGCACCGCGCACTGCTCCAGCAGCCCGAACCCGCCGCCGCCGAGTGACGACGGCAGGGCCGCGTCGAGCACGCCGGCCTGGCCCAGCGCCGTCCACAGTGGAGCGTCGAAGCCGCCGGTGCCGTGCGGGTCGTGGGTGAGCTTGTCGGCCAGGATCCGCCGGGTCAGCGCGGCGAGGTCGGCCGACGCCTCCGAAGGGGTGAAGTCCATGAGACGCTCCTAGCGCGTGACGGGCAGGCCGAGGGCGGTCGCGGCGATCATGTCCCGCTGGATCTCGTTGGTGCCGCCGCCGAAGGTGAGGATCAGCGCCGAGCGGTGCTGCCGTTCGATCCGCCCGGCCAGCAGCGCGCCCGGCGAGCCGTCGCGGACGACGGCCGCCGCGCCGAGCACCTCCATCAGCAGCCGGTACGCCTCGATCGCGAACTCCGTGCCGTACACCTTGGTCGCCGACGCCTCGGCCGGCCCCAGCTCGCTCGCCGCGGCCGCCCAGGCGATCCGCCAGTTCCGCAGCTTCAGGTACTCCGCGCCGGCGTGCACCCGCGCGAGGTGCAGCCGCACCCACTCCTGGTCGATGGCGCCGGTCTCCTTCGCCCACACCAGGACGTCGGACAGGGCCTTCCGGATCGGCGCCGACGACGTCAGCGCGACGCGCTCGTGGTTGAGCTGGTTGGTGATCAGCGGCCAGCCCGCGTTCTCCTCGGCCACGCGCGCCGACACCGGCACGCGCACGCCGTCGTAGTACGTCGCGCTGGTGCCCGCGCCCGCCACCGTGTGCACCTTGGTCCAGGAGAACCCGGGCGCCGTCGTCGGCACGATCAGGATCGACAGGCCCCGGTGCTTCTTCGCCTCCGGGTCGGTCCGGACGGCGAGCCAGACGTAGTCGGCGTGCTCGATCAGGCTCGTCCACATCTTCTGCCCGGTGACGACGTACTCGTCGCCGTCGCGCACCGCGCGCGTCCGCAGCGACGCGAGGTCGGTGCCGGCCTCCGGTTCGGAGTAGCCGATCGAGAAGTGCAGTTCGCCGGCGGCGATCTTCGGCAGGTAGAACGCCTTCTGCTCGTCGGTGCCGTAGCGCATGATGGTCGGCCCGACGGTGTTCACCGTCAGGAACGGGACCGGCACCCCGGCGACCGCCGCCTCGTCGGTGAAGATGAGCTGGTCGAGCATCGGCCGGCCCTGGCCGTCGTACTCCGGCGGCCAGCCGAGCGCGAGCCAGCCGTCCTTGCCCAGCTGCCGGACGATGTCCTTGTAGACCAGGCCGTCGCCGTACTCGCCGCTGCCCGCGCGGAGGCCGTCACGACGCTCCGGCGTCATCAGCTCGGCGAAGTACTCCCGCAGCTCCGCGGCCAGTGCGCGCTGCTCCGGCGTGTAGTCGATCCGCACCCGTCACCTCGATCCGGCGTTATAGTAGAACCTGTTCTAGTTGTACCAGGACTGACGCGGCGGAGGAAGCATGGAGATCGGCGTCGATCGTTCGCTCTGTGAGGCGAACGCGGTGTGCTTGGGGTTCGCACCGGACATCTTCGACCTCGACGACGACGAAGAACTGGTCATCCAGCCCGGTCCGGTGCCCGGCGACCAGGCGGAACGGGTCGCCGGCGCGGTGCGGGGCTGCCCGAAGAACGCCCTGTTCATCGTCAGTTAGCGGTGTTTACTGAAAAGCTTGCCCAAAACGAGAACAGATTCTAGTGTAGGCCCGTCAACCAGGACTCGATGAGGAGGCCTCGCGTGAGCCTGACCGGCCGGACCGCGATCGTCACGGGTGCCGCCGCCGGGCTGGGACGGGCCGAAGCGCTCGCTCTGGCCGCGCGGGGCGCCACGGTCGTCGTCAACGACATCGGTGCGCCGAAGGACGTCGTCGAAGAGATCGAAGCCGCCGGTGGCCAGGCCGTCGCGGTCGCCGGTGACGTCGGCGAGCGCGCCACGGCCGACACGCTGGTGGCGGCCGCGCTCGACCTCGGCGGGCTCGACATCGTCGTGAACAACGCCGGCGTGCTGCGCGACAAGATGCTCTTCTCGATGTCCGACGACGATTGGGACACCGTGCTGCGCGTCCACCTGCGCGGGCACTTCCTGTTGTCCCGCAACGCCACGAAGCACTGGCGTGACAAGTCCAAAGAGGACGGCAAGCCGGTGTACGGGCGGCTGGTGAACACCGCGTCCGAGGCCTTCCTGATCGGTTCGCCCGGCCAGCCCAACTACGCCGCGGCCAAGGCCGGCATCACCGCGCTCACCATGTCGGCCGCCCGCGGCCTGGCCAAGTACGGCGTCCGCGCCAACGTGATCTGCCCGCGGGCGCGGACGGCGATGACCGAGGGCGTGTTCGGCGCCGCCCCTGCCGAAGGCGCCGACCCGCTCTCGGTCGAGCACGTCGCCCCGTTCGTCGCCTACCTCGCCTCACCTGCCGCCGAGCACGTCAACGGCCAGGTGTTCGTCGTGCACGGCGGCTCGGTCGCGCTGGTCGAAGCGCCGCGGATCGAGCGGCGCTGGTCCCTCGACGAGCTGGAGACGACCGTCAGCGACCACTTCGCCGGCCGCGACCCCGGCCGGATGTTCGCCGCCACCGAAATCCTGGAGGAATCGTGAGGCTCGACGGGAAGATCGCCCTCATCACCGGTGCCGCGCGCGGACAGGGCGAAGCCGCCGCACGCGCGTTCGTAGCCGAAGGCGCGAAGGTCGTGATCGCCGACATCCTCGACGACGAGGGCAAGCAGCTCGCCGCCGACCTCGGTGACGCCGCCGTCTACCAGCACCTCGACGTCGGCAGCGAAGACGACTGGGCGACGGCGGTCGAACGCGCGTCCACGGAGTTCGGCGCGCTGAACGTGCTGGTCAACAACGCGGGCATCCTCCATTTCTCGGAACTGGGCAAGACGACGCTGGCCGATTACGAGCGCGTCATCCGGGTGAACCAGATCGGGGCGTTTCTCGGGATGCGCTCGGTCGTTGAACCCATGACCGCCGCCGGCGGTGGCTCCATCGTCAACGTGTCCTCTGTGGAGGGACTGGCCGGGATGCCGTACCTCATCGCCTACACCGCGAGCAAGTTCGCGATCCGCGGGATGACCAAGGTCGCCGCGATGGAACTCGGCAAGAAGCACATCCGGGTCAACTCGGTGCACCCCGGCGCGATCGACACGCAGATGGTTTCGACCGCGGCCGGCGGCCAGAAAGTCGACATGTCGTACGTCGGCAAGAAGGTGGCCCTCGGCCGGGTCGGGCAGCCCGAAGACATCGCGAAGCTGGTGCTGTTCCTGGCCAGCGAAGAAAGTTCGTACTGCACGGGTTCGGAGTTCGTGGCCGACGGTGGGGCGACGGCGTCCCACGCGCTCAACTTCTAGACGGAACGACATTGGTTAACACCGCTAACGAAAAGCGGACACCGGGTATGGAGAACACTCGGGGGTGAGCGACTACTTCGGGGAGGTGTGGTGAGCGACAGCACTGGCACGCTCCCGGGAACCGCGGCGCTGACGCAGGTCGGCCGCCTCGCGACGCTCTCCTGGGAGGTCCTGCGCGCGATCTTCAAGCGCCCCTTCCAGACCCGCGAGTGGATCCAGCAGTGCTGGTTCTTCGCCAGCGTCACCATCCTGCCGACCGCGCTGGTGGCCATCCCGTTCGGCGCGGTGATCGCGCTGCAGCTCGGCTCGCTGACCGCGCAGATCGGTGCCCAGTCGTTCACCGGCGCGGCCAGCGCGCTGGCCATCGTGCAGCAGGCCAGCCCGCTGATCACGGCGTTGCTCGTGGCCGGCGCCGGCGGCAGCGCGGTGTGCGCGGACATCGGCGCGCGCAAGATCCGTGAAGAGATCGACGCCATGGAGGTGCTGGGCGTCAACCCGATCCAGCGCCTGATCGTGCCGCGGGTGCTGGCCGCCATGGTGGTTTCGGTGCTGCTCAACGGCTTGGTCAGCGTCGTCGGCGTGCTCGGCGGGTACTTCTTCAACGTCGTCCTGCAGGGCGGCACGCCCGGCGCGTACCTGGCCAGCTTCAACGCGCTCGCCCAGGTCCCGGACCTCTGGATCAGCGAGATCAAGGCGCTGCTGTACGGCTTCGTGGCCGGCGTCGTCGCGGCGTTCCGCGGCCTGAACCCGCCGCCCGGGCCGAAGGGCGTCGGCGACGCCGTCAACCAGGCCGTCGTCGTCACGTTCCTGCTGCTGTTCCTCATCAACGTCGTGCTCACCGCGATCTACCTGCGGATCGTCCCGCCGAAGGCCATGTGATGACGGCCGAGCCGATCGACCGCGCCGACCAGGACCGGACGCTGGAGTACCTCGCGCGTCCGGGCCAGAGCCTCGAAGGCCTGGGCCAGCTGCTGTCGTTCGCCGCGAAGGCGCTCGCCTGGTCACCGCGCACGATCCGCCGCTACAGCCGGGAAACGCTGCGGCTGCTCACCGAAGTCTGCTTCGGCACCGGCGGCCTGGCGGTCATCGGCGGCACGCTCGGCGTGATGATCGGGATGACGCTGTTCACCGGCCTGATCGTCGGCCTCCAGGGCTACTCCGCGCTCAACCAGCTCGGCACGGCCGCGCTCACCGGGTTCATCTCCGCCTACTTCAACACCCGCGAGGTCGCGCCGCTCTCGGCCGGGCTCGCCCTGAGCGCGACGGTCGGCTGCGGCTTCACCGCCCAGCTCGGCGCGATGCGGATCTCCGAGGAGATCGACGCGCTCGAGGTCATGGCCGTGCCGAGCATGCCGTACCTGGTGACGACCCGCGTCCTCGCCGGCGTCGCCGCGGTGATCCCGCTGTATGCGGTCGGCCTGCTGTCGAGTTACCTCGCGTCCCGGCAGATCACCATCTGGCTCTACGGCCAGTCCGCGGGCACCTACGACCACTACTTCACGCTCTTCCTGCCACCGGGCGACGTGCTCTGGTCGTTCGGCAAGGTGATCGTGTTCAGCGTGCTCGTGATCCTGTCCCACTGTTACTACGGCTACACCGCGAGCGGCGGCCCGGCCGGTGTCGGCGTGGCCGTGGGCCGCGCGGTGCGGACGTCGATCGTGCTGATCTCGGTCCTGGACTTCTTCCTGTCCCTCGCGATCTGGGGCGCCAACACCACGGTGAGGATCTCCGGATGAGGAAGGCACTCTGGCAGCGGCTCCGGTACCAGGTGCTGGGGCTCGCTTTCCTGCTCGTCGCCGCCTTGTTCATCGCCTTCACCCTGGCCGTCTACAACAAGGCGTTCACGGCGGTGACGCTCGTGAAGCTCGAGACGGACCACGTCGGCAGCCAGCTGCGCACGGGCGGCGACGTCAAGGTCCGTGGCGTGGTCGTCGGCGAAGTCCGGTCAGTGCTCGCGAAGGGCGATCACGCCGAGCTGGAGCTCGCGCTCGATCCGGACAAGACGTCGGTCATCCCGAAGAACGTCTCCGCGCGGCTGCTGCCGAAGACGCTGTTCGGCGAGCGGTACGTCGCCCTGCAGCTGCCGGAAAAGCCCGAATCCGCGATCAAAGCCGGCGACGTCATCCCGCAGGACCGCAGCAGCAGCGCGATCGAGCTGCAGAAGGTCCTCGACGACGTGATGCCGCTGCTGCAGGCCGTCCAGCCGGAGAAGCTGTCGAGCACGCTCACCGCCGTGGCGACCGCGCTCGACGGCCGTGGCAAGCAGCTCGGCCAGACCCTCTCGCAGCTCTCGGACTACCTCGGCAAGCTCAACCCGTCGCTGCCCGACATCAAGGCCGACATCACCGGCCTCGCGAACGTCTCGGCCACCTACGACAAGGCCGCGCCGGACCTGCTGCAGGCGTTGTCGGACCTGACGACCACGAGCCGCACGATCGTCGAGAAGCGCACGCAGCTGAGCGACCTCTACGCGACCGTCACCGGAGCGGCCGTCGACCTCACGAACTTCCTGGTGGTCAACAAGGACAACCTGATCCGGCTCACCACCGCCGTCCAGCCGACGCTGGACGTCCTGGCGAAGTACGCGCCGGAGTACCCGTGCCTGTTCGACCAGCTGGCCGGTGAGGTCGGCCCGGCCGAGCTGGCGTTCGGCAAGGGGACCGCGCACCCCGAGGTCAGCCGCGTCACCATCGAGTTCAGCGCCAGCCGCGGCAAGTACCTGCCCGGCGTCGACGAGCCGAAGTACGACGACAAGCGCGGCCCCCGCTGCTACCCGCAGGTGCCGAAACCGGGGCACTGGCCGCAGTACCCGCCGGACGGCGCGATCGAGGACGGCTCCAGCAAGCCCGCGCCGCCGAAGTCGCCCGACGGCAGCCTGCCCGGCCCGGTCACGGCCGGCGGCGGCGCGGTCGGCGGGTCCGGCAGCATCGTCGGCTCGGCCGACGAGTCGGAGCTGATCGCCCTGCTCGCGTCACCCGCGCTCGGCGCCACGCCGGACCAGGTGCCCGGCTGGGCGGGCCTGCTCGTCGGGCCGCTCTACCGCGGAGCGGAGGTGGAGCTCAAGTGAGGAGTTTCGTCCCGTCGCTGGTGAAGCTGCTGGTGTTCGCCGTCGTCACGGTCCTGTTCACCGGCGTCCTCGCGGCCACCATCGCGAACACCAACTTCGGCGTCACCTCGGGGTACCTGGCGAAGTTCACGGACGCGTCCGGGCTCAAGGAAGGCGACGACGTCCGCATCGCCGGGGTGAAGGTCGGCCAGGTCGACACGATCGACGTCGCCGTCGGGGAGCGGAACCTCGCCGAGGTGCGGTTCGACGTCGAGCACACCTACCGGCTGCCGGAGTCGGTGACCGCGACCATCAAGTACCGGAACCTGGTCGGCCAGCGCTACCTCGCGCTCGGCACCGACGTCCCGGGGGACAAGGCCCTGCCGGACGGCGGCACGATCCCGCCCGAGCGCACCAAGCCCGCGTTGAACCTCACGGTGCTGTTCAACGGGTTCAAGCCGCTGTTCAAGGCCCTGAGCCCCCACGACGTCAACCAGCTCTCGGCCGAGATCATCAGCGTCTTCCAGGGCGAGGGCGGCACGATCACCAGCCTGCTGCAGCACACCGCGTCGCTCACCACCGCGATCGCGAGCAAGGACCAGGTGATCGGCCAGGTGATCGCCAACCTCAACACCGTGCTCGGCACCGTCAACGCCCACGGCCCGCAGCTCGGCGACCTCATCGAGCAGACGCAGAAGCTGGTCAGCGGCCTGGCCGAGCAGCGCAAGCCGATCGGCGACGCCGTCACCGCGCTCGGCGACCTCGCCGTCTCGACCACCGGCCTGCTGGCCGACGCGCGCCCGGCGCTCAAGGACGACGTCGCGCAGCTCGGCACGCTGTCGCAGAACCTCGGCGACTCGGGCGAGCTGCTCAACCACCTCCTGGAAGTGCTGCCGGGCAACCTGCAGAAGTTCACCCGGACCCTGAGCTACGGCAGCTGGTTCAACTACTACCTGTGCGGGATCAACGGCACCATCGGCATTTCCTCGCTCGACATCACCCTGCCGATCATCCCGATCCCGGGCACCCAGCGCGCGGAGAGGTGCGGTCCGTGAAACGGCTGAAGGATCGCAACCAGGCCGCGGTCGGCGCGGTGACGCTCGTGCTGATCGTGCTCGTCACGGCCACGACGTACTTCTCCGACCAGCTCCCGTTCTTCGGCAACGGCACGACGTACTCGGCGTACTTCGGCGAGTCCGCCGGCCTGGCGTCGGACAACGAGGTCGAGATCGCCGGCGTCAAGGTCGGCACGGTGTCGTCCGTGACGCTCAAGGGCAAGCAGGTGCTCGTCCGGTTCCGCGTCAAGGGCGTCCGCGTCGGCGACGCGACGACGGCGTCCATCGAGATCAAGACGCTGCTGGGGGAGAAGTACCTCGCGCTCGACACCAAGGGCGACGGCACCCAGGAGCCGGACGCGACCATCCCGCAGGCCCGCACGCGCACGCCGTTCCAGCTGCAGGACGCGTTCGACCAGCTGTCCACCACGGTCGGCGACATCGACACGAAACAGCTGGCCGACAGCTTCAACGCGTTGTCCGACAGTCTCAAGGACAGCCCGCAGTACCTGAAGGACACGCTGAACGGCTTGTCGTCCCTGGCCAAGACGGTGTCCTCGCGTGACGCCGACCTCCACACGCTGCTGGCCAACACCAGCAAGGTGTCGAAGACGCTGTCCGACCGCAACGCCCAGCTGCAACGCGTGATCAGCGACGGCAACCTGCTGCTCACCGAGCTGCAGAACCGCAAGACCGCGATCCACGCGCTGCTCACCGGCACCCAGCAGCTTTCGCAGCAGCTGTCCGGGCTGGTCGCGGACAACCGCACGCAGCTGAAGCCGACGCTGGACAAGCTCGGGAAGGTGACCGACATCCTGCAGCGCAACCAGGGCAACCTCGACAAGAGCCTGCAGCTGATGGCGCCGTTCGCCCGCGTCGGCGCGAACGCGACCGGCAACGGCCGCTGGTTCGAGGGCTACCTGTGCGGGCTGCTCCCACCGACGATCACCGTGGGCGGCCTGTCCATCAACCCCGAGGGCTGTACCCCGCCGATCGCGGCGCCGAACCAGGGGGTGGGTCGCCGATGACGATCCGGACGTACCGCGGCCGCAGCCTGGCGACGTGGGTGGCCTTCGCCTGCGTCGTCGCGCTGGTCCTCACCGCCGGGCTGTGGCTGGTGTTCCGCGAATCCTCCGGCACGAAGCTGTCGGCGTACTTCGGCAAGACCGTCGGGCTCTACGCGGGTTCGTCGGTGCGGGTGCTCGGCGTGCCGGTCGGGCGGGTCACCGACGTCACGCCGCAGGGTGACGCGGTGCGCGTCGACATGCAGGTCGACGAGGTGCAGCTGCCCGCCGACGTCGGCGCGGTCGTCGTCGCTCCGAGCCTGGTCAGCGACCGCTACGTCCAGCTCACCCCGGCCTACGACAGCGGCCCGGTCCTGGCCACCGGCACGGTGCTGCCGCGCGATCGGACCGCCACGCCGGTCGAGCTGGACGACCTGTACTCCAGCCTGGACAAGCTGTCGACGGCGCTCGGCCCGAACGGTGCGAACAAGGACGGCGCGCTGTCGGGCGTCCTGGACACCGCCGCGGACGCCCTGCGCGGCAACGGCGCTTCGCTGAACTCGACGGTCGGGCAGCTCGCCGACCTCGCCAAGACCCTCGACGGCTCGAAGGACGACCTGTTCTCGACCGTGCAGAACCTGAACTCCTTCACCGGCGCGCTGGCCCAGAGCGACCAGCAGCTCAACGAGTTCTACGGCCGCGTCGCCGACGTCAGCCGGTTCCTCGCCGACGACTCCTCCGACGTCGGCGCCGCGCTGCAGTCGCTCGGCGGCGCGCTCGGCGACGTCCAGCAGTTCGTCAACGACAACAAGACGGCGCTGGAGTCCAATGTGGACAAGCTGGCGTCGCTGTCGAAGGTGCTCGTCGACCAGCGGGCGTCGCTGGCCGAGGTGCTCGACATCGCGCCGACCGGCGCCACCAACTTCATCAACTCCTACGACGCGGCGTCGGGCACCATCGCCGTGCGCGACAACCTCAACGAGCTGACCAACCCGCCGATCCTCACCGTGTGCCGGCTGATCAGCGCGGGCACGCCCAAGCCGATCCCGGACACCCTGGGCAGCATCTGCAAGCAGCTCGCGCCGATCCTCGACGGCGCGCTGAAGCTCCCCACCATCCCGCAGGTGCTGAACTCCCTGCAGAACGGCGAACTGCCGCCGCTGCCACTCCCGCTCGTCGACGTGATGCAACAGCTTTCCGGCGGTGCCAAGTGAAGCGGCTCGCGGGCGTGCTCGCCGGGGTGCTCGTGCTGGCGGCCTGCAGCGACGGCGGGTTCAACGGCCTCTACGGCACGCCGCTGCCGGGCGGCGCCGACGTCGGCGACCATCCGTACCAGGTCACCGCGCTGTTCACCGACGTCCTGGACCTCGTGCCGCAGTCGAGCGTCAAGGTCAACGACGTCGCGGTCGGGCGGGTCGACAAAGTCACTTTGACGCCGGACGCGCGGTCCGCGCTCGTCTCGATGACCGTCAACGGCGACGTCGCGCTGCCCGCCACCTCGCACGCCGAGCTGAAGCAGTCTTCACTTCTGGGCGAGAAGTTCGTCGAGCTCAGCGTGCCGGCCGCGGAGCCGGCCACCGGGAAGCTGAGTGACGGCGCGCAGATCCCGCTCGGGCGCACCAACCGCAACCCCGAGGTCGAGGAGGTGCTCGGCGCGCTGTCCCTGCTGCTCAACGGCGGCGGCGTCGAGCAGATCCAGAAGATCAGCCACGAGCTGAACGACGCGCTGTCGGGCAACGAGCCGGAGATCCGCGCGCTGCTGTCGCGAGTGGACGAACTGGCGACGCAGCTCGACGGGCACAAAACCGAGATCCTGCGGGCGATCGACGGCCTCGGCAAGCTGTCGGCGACGCTCACCGGCCAGACGCAGAACCTGTCGAACGCGCTCGACAACCTCGCGCCGGGCCTGAAGATCGTCACCGACCAGCGCGACCAGCTCGTCGGGATGCTGAACGCGCTCACCACGCTGTCCGGCGTCGCGACCGACACCGTGACGAAGAGCCGTGACCAGCTGGTCGCGAACCTCAGGACGCTGCAGCCGACGTTGACGAAGCTCGGCGAAGCCGGTCAGGACCTGCCGAACGCGCTGCAGATCCTGCTCACCTACCCGCTGCCGGACTACGCGGGCAACGTCGTCAAGGGCGACTACGCGAACGTCGACGCGACCGTGAACCTGGATCTCGACAAGCTGATCCAGAACTTCACGAACTCGTCGCAGCCGCCGATCGCGCTGCCCAACACCATCGGCGGCGTGCCGTCCACCGGCACCGGCACCGCCGCACCGCCGCCGTTGCCCCTGCCCGACCTCGGGGCGGTGACCGGGCAGAGCGGCGGCACCGAGCTGCTGGGCGGCCTGCTGGGCCTGATCGGCGGTGGCAAGTGATCACGCGCAAGACCCGCATCCAGCTGATCGCGTTCGTCGTCATCGCGGTCGTTTCAGTCGTGTACGCGGGCGGCAAGTACGCCGGGCTGGACCGGCTCTTCGGCAGCCGCGGGTACGTCGTCACCGCGCAGCTGACCGACTCCGGCGGCATCTTCGTCAACTCCGAGGTCGCCTACCGCGGCGTCACGGTCGGGCGGGTGACGTCGATGACGCTCACCGACCACGGCGTCGACGTCGCGCTCGACATCGACTCCGGCGGCCCGGACATCCCGGCCGACGCGCACGCGCAGGTCGCGAACCGCTCGGCGGTGGGGGAGCAGTTCGTCGACCTGCTCCCGCAGCACGACGGCGGCCCGTACCTGCAGGACGGCTCGGTGATCACGCCGGACAAGACGTCGCTGCCGCCGTCACCGGACACCGTGCTGACCCACCTCGACGACCTCGTCGCGAGCGTCCACCCGGACTCGCTGCGCACGGTCGTCGACGAGACGTACAACGCGTTCGCCGGGGCGGGTCCGCAGCTGCAGCAGCTGCTGGACAGCACGGGTTCGCTCACCGCGGAGGCCGCGCAGTACGTCCCGCAGACCCAAGGGCTGCTGGCGAACTCGCGGATCGTGCTGACCACGCAGGAACGGCAGGCCGCGAACATCACCGACTTCGCGAGCGGGCTGCGCACGATCGCGGGCCAGCTGAAGACGTCCGATCCGGACCTGCGGCGCGTGATCTCCGAGGCGCCGCAGCTGAGCCGGCAGATCAGCGACGTGCTCGCGGCGTCCGGCACCGACCTGGGCGTGCTGTTCGCGAACCTGCTGACCACCGCGCAGATCACGTCGTCGCGCAAGGACGCCGTCGAGGAGCTGCTGGTGGCGTACCCGATCATCTCGGCGTTCTCGCCGTCGACGTCCCCGGACGGCACGGGGCACCTCGGCGTGGTGTTCAACTTCTTCGACCCGGCTTCGTGCACGAAGGGCTACGAAGGCACGAAAGAGCGTCCGGCGAACGACACGTCCGAGGCGCCGGTGAACATGAACGCCTACTGCGCGGAGCCGCCGGGCAGCCCGACGGGGGTGCGCGGGTCGCAGAACGCGCCGTACGCGGGGAAGCCGCCGTCGATCCCGGCCGCGCCTTCGCAGACCGCGTCGGCCCCTTCGCAGGCCCAGCTGCCGGGGATGCTGAGCCTGCTGACCGGGCCGTCGGCGGGCGGGCTGGGCAAGCTGCTGGGCGTGTCGTGAAGATCTTGGCCGTCGTCGCCGTGCTGGTGGCCGCTTTCGCCGGCTGGTCGTGGTGGCACGCGGCGTCGGACGACTCCTTGGCGCGCGGCCGCGCGCGTGACGCCGTGCTGGCGGCGGCGGGGCCGGAGCTGGTCACGCTCAACACGATCGACTACCGCAACGCGGGCGCGGACGTCGACCGCTGGATTGCCGCTACGGCGGGCCAGTACGGCAAGGACCTCACGGGCGACCGGCAGCTGCAGATCGACCGCGCGTCGACGGCGCGCACCGTGTCGACGGCGTCGCTGGTGGAGGCGGCGGTCACGGAGATCGACGTCTCGGCGGGCTCGGCGCGGTTGCTGGCGGTGCTGGACGTCCGGGTCTCGACGGGTGGTTCTCCTGCCGCTGCGCGCATGAGCCGTCTGACGGTGGACGTCACCCGGTCCGGCGCCGACTGGAAGATCGCGGGTGTCCAGGCGGCGGGCTCATGAAACGTTTCCTTACGGCGGTGGTGGTCGTGGCGTTGGGCTGCGCGGTCTGGTTCGGCGTCGAGACGGCTTCGCTGTCTTCGTCCGACAACGCGGCTTTGGTCGACACTGCGGCGACTGCTTCGGTTTCCGCTGACGTGAGCGAAGCGGTGAAGGCGGTTTTCTCTTACGACTACGCGAATCTGGCTCGCACCGAACGCGCGGCGTCGGAGTATCTGGTCGGTGATGCTGTTCGTCAGTACCAGGCTCAGTTCGCCTCGGCTCGTACTCGGGCTGCTGCGGGGAAGCTGATCCGCACTACTACGGTTCGGGCTGTCGGGGTTCGTTCGTTGGTCGGGGATGAGGCTTCGGTGCTGTTGTTTCTTGACCAGCAGACGGTTACCCAAGGTGGGGGAGCGCCGTCTTCTTCGGTGGCTCAGCTCTCTGTGACTGCTAAGCGTGTGGACGGTCGTTGGAAGTTGGCTACGCTGACTGCGCTTTAGGGCCACCGGGTTCCTCTCCTTCAAGATGCGGCTTCGCCGTGGCGTAGGAAATCGGCGCTTCTCATGGTTGCTTCTCGATGTGTTCGGCAGCGCCGATTCCCCACGCAGCGGGTACCCCTGCCGTGATCATCCGTTCGTGTGATGAACATGTGTTCGTCTGGCGGTAATCTTGGTGTGTGGACGGTGAAGCGGTGTGGAGAGCGGATGCGGTGGCCTTGGCCGATCGCGTCAGCTCGCTGCTCGGTGTGGTGCGGTCTGCTGAGGCTGAGATTGGTTCGCTGCTGGTTGAAATCGAGTCTCGTGGTTTGATGGAGCTGTTTGGGTATCGTTCTGTTGCCCGGTTGTTCGAGCATCTTGCCGATGTTCCTAAGGCTGCTGCCGATCGTGTGGTGAAACGAGCTTCCGCTCTAAATGCTGGGCGTGCTGTTGATGGCAGTCCGGTGTCCGCTGTTGCTTCGGCTACTGGGGTTCTTGCTGCTGGTGGATCGTTGAGCAATCCGATGATCGACGCCGTCGTCGAAGTGTTGGCTCAGGTTTCGTCCGAGCATCGTGATGACGTCGAACAGAGCCTGCTTTCCTTCGCTTCCGAGGCTGGGCACAAGCAGGTTGCTGCTTTAGGGGCGCGGATTGTGGCCCATCTCGATCCTGATGGTGCCGAACCCGATGAGGCCGAACCTTCCTTGCCCACCCGGGAGCTTTCGCTGCGGCGTAAGAGATCCGGGGTTTGGGAGCTGCACGGTCGCCTCGACGACGAGACCGGCACCCGGGCCAGTGCCTTGCTCGACTCGCTGGCCGAGCGTCGCTGCAGCGACGAGGGCGCGGACTTCCGCTCTCCGCAGGAACGTTACGGCGACGCCTTCTCCGACGCCGTCGACCTCGCGTTGAACTCCCCGGACCTGCCGACGCAGGCCGGCGAACGAGCCCACGTGATGGTCGCGGTCTCCCTGGCGGATCTGAAGTCCGGGGTCGGCCAGGCCACCCTCGGCGACACCGGCACCATGACCGCGGCCGAAGCCCGGGTCCACGCCTGCGACGCCATGCTCATCCCGGCGGTCCTGGGCGAGAAGAGCGAACCCCTGAACCTGGGCCGCCTACGCCGCCTGATCTCCGCCGGGCTGCGCCGAGCGCTGTTCCTGCGCGACCGAGGCTGCGCCTTCCCCGGCTGCCACCGCCCGCCACGCCACTGCCAGGGCCACCACATCCGCCACTGGGCCGACGGCGGCCCCACGGACCTGACCAACCTGGTCCTGCTGTGCGCCCACCACCACCGGCTACTGCACCGTTCAGGCTGGGAAGTCCGCACCGCCACCGACGGCCTACCCGAGTTCCTGCCACCAGCGTTCCTGGACAAGCACCGAAGACCCAGGCGCAACAACATCCACCAACCACTGCCATTCGCAGCCTGACCAACCAACAGGGAAAGGCCCGAAGCCACCGGCTCCGGGCCCAAACCCATGCCCGGTGTTCGGCCCGAGCCGAAGATCCCCCCTCGCCTGCGACGAGCGGAACGGTTTCGCTCGCCGAGCCCTATCAACGGGCCCCGTCCTGGAACGCGATGCCAGACCGCTGTCGACGCGCAACACCAGGCTTCCTGAAGGTGCCGCCGTCAGAGCCCCGCAGCGGCCGAGTCCTCAGCTTTGGTGGATGGAGCTTTCTGGACGCCCAGCGTCCCGAATCCTCCATCGACACCCCGCGGCCACCTCAGACCCGCGGCGCTGATCTGCTCAGCGATCCGCCTGATCACGCGATCAGGCGTTCCGGGGCGCTTGAAGCACCACAGTGCACCACCTCGTCGACGGGAACGGCCGACCACTGGTGACGTTGACCGGTCCCGGGCAAGCCGCGGACGCATCGATGTTCCCGCACTTGATGCGGCACTTGGTAATCCGTCGAACCGAGCCCGCAGGCGCCCCGACTGTGTCCGCGGAGACAAGGCTTACTCGTCTCGGGCGATCCGCGGACATTTGCGTGCCCGCGGGCATCACTGCGGCGAGGCCTGAGCCAGCTGACCAGGCCGGGCACCGCAAACGCCGCGGTTCCCGCGGCGGGCGCCCACCCGCTACTGCAAACTCGCCATCGTCTGCCGCTCCGCGGTCGCTCTCCATGCCGTAGTGACCTGGACCAAACACATTGCCAGACCCGCGGCACTAGCCATCCCAGACGGTCGCGCCCTGCCTCAGCACCTTGACCTCCGAGGGCGCTGACGCCGGCCACATCTCCACCACGTACCGGAAGTGCTCGCCGAACTCGTGCTCGTTCCACTCCGTCGCCGGCGGCCCGGCCGGGACGTACGACACCCGCGCCCGGTACAGCCCCGGCAGCACCGAGAAGAACCTTTCCTGCGACGGGTAGTCCGCGGGCCCGGAAATCACGAGTTTCCCGCTCGGCACCGGAAGATCTGCTTCCACGACGTGCTCGGCCGCGACCAGCACCGGCGGTGGACCGGGCGTGAGCGTCACCGATGACTCCACCAGGTCCGAGCGGGCCGTCACTATCGCGAGGCCGGCCGGCTCCGCGGCCAGGCGGTTGTCCACCGCCTGCTCGGTCCAGCCGCTGCCGTTCAGCTTCGACCCGGAATCGCGGACCGAGAACTGGCGCTGGTCGGCGTGGACGACTAGGTGCACACCAACCACCCTAGCCAGGACCCGCCCCGAAATGGTATCGACGCCGGGTTTAGCGTTGACACCATGACCTCTGCTTCCGTCGACGTCGACACGGCCCGCGCCGACTACGCGGCCCTCGTCGACCGCGGCCTCTCGCTCGACATCACCCGTGGCAAGCCGGCTCCCGAGCAGCTCGACCTCGCGAACGCGCTGCTCGCTCTCCCCGGTGACGGCTCCTTCAAGGCCGAGGACGGCACCGACGTCCGCAACTACGGCGGCCTCAAGGGCCTGCCGGAGCTCCGGCGCATCTTCGCCGGCGCCCTGCAGGTGCCGGCCGAGCAGCTGCTCGCCGCGGGCAACTCCAGCCTCGAGCTGATGCACGACGCCGTCGTGCACGCCCTGCTCAGCAAGGTCCCCGGCGCCGAGCGCCGCTGGGCCGACGAGCCGCGCGTCGCGTTCCTCGCGCCCGTCCCGGGCTACGACCGGCACTTCGCGCTCACCGAGCGGTTCGGCATCGAGCTCATCCCGGTCCCGATGACCGACGAGGGCCCGGACATGGACGTCGTCGAGCGGCTCGTCGCCGAGGACGCCGGGATCAAGGGCATCTGGTGCGTGCCGAAGTACAGCAACCCGACCGGCGTCACGTTCAGTGACGACGTCGTGCGCCGGCTGGCCACGATGACCACCGCGGCGCCGGACTTCCGGATCTTCTGGGACAACGCCTACGCCGTGCACCACCTGACCGACGACGAGCCGGCCCTCGCCGACATCCTCGCGCTCAGCGCCGAGGCCGGCCACGCCGACCGCCCGTTCGTCTTCGGCTCGACCTCGAAGATCACCTACGCCGGTGGCGGCGTCGGCTTCTTCGGCGCGTCCGAGGCCAACCTCGCCTGGTGGACCGGCCTGATCGGCAAGCGCACCATCGGCTCCGACAAGGTCAACCAGCTCCGCCACGCGCTGTTCCTCAAGGACGAGGACGGCGTCCGCGCGCACATGCGCAAGCACGCCGAGGTCATCGGCCCGAAGTTCGAGGCCGTCGACCGCATCCTCACCGAAGAGCTCGGCGACTCCGGCCTGGTCTCCTGGACCAAGCCGACCGGGGGCTACTTCGTGTCGCTGACCGTGCCCGAGGGCACCGCGAAGGAGGTCGTGCGGCTGGCCAAGGAGGCCGGGGTCGCGCTGACCCCCGCCGGCGCGACGCACCCGCACGGCGACGACCCGGCCGACGCCGTCATCCGCGTCGCGCCGACGTTCCCGGAGCTCGCCGACGTCGAAGAGGCTGTCCGCGCGCTGGCCGTCTGCGTCCGGCTCGCCGCAGCGCAGCGTTCCTGATCTGGGCCCCTGACCAGGGCAAACAAAACCGGCAAGAACTTTTTTCCGTTTTGACCGAGCCGGGGGCCGTCCGGGTACGTATGACCGGTGGGTGAGGTGGACGAACTCGTCACGAGAGGACGTCCCCCGGTGTTCGGAAAACGCTACACACAGCAGCTGATCGAGCGCAGCGCGGAGAACGCGACCGACCGCCGCCGCTTTCTGAAGGCTGCGGGAGCGGCGGGGCTCGGCGTCGCGGGCGCCGGCGCGCTCGGTACCGCGCTGTCCTTGGGCCTCGGCTCGGCCGGTGCGACATCGCAGTACCCGGAGCAGGGCGACGCCGCGAAGGAAGCGGCCAGCGACGCCGCGGTGCTGAACTTCGCGCTCAACCTGGAGTACCTGGAAGCGAACCTCTACTCGTTCGCGGTCTACGGCTACGGGCTGAACGACAAGTACATCAACGGCGTCGGCAACCTCGGCAAGGTCTCCGGCGGGCACGCGGTGCAGTTCAAGAGCGAGCACACCAAGCAGATCGCGCAGGAGATCGCCGGCGACGAGGTCGCCCACGTCACGTTCCTGCGCAAGGCGCTCGACAAGGCCGCCGTCGCGCAGCCGGAGATCGACTTCCAGAACAGCTTCACCGCGGCCATGCAAGCCGCCGGGATCATCAACCAGTACCAGACGTTCGACCCGTTCGCGAGCGAGAACAACTTCCTGCTCGCGGCCTACCTCTTCGAGGACGTCGGAGTCTCGGCGTACAAGGGCGCGGCCCCGCTGGTGAACAACAAGACGTTCCTCGACGCGGCGGCCGGCATCCTCGCGGTCGAGGCGTACCACGCGGGCATCGTGCGCTCGCAGCTGTTCGAACGCGGCCTCGGCGACGTCACCAACAAGATCTCCGACGCCCGCGACAGCCTCGACGGCAAGGCGGACGACGACGAGGGCGTGCTCAAGGACGGCAAGGCCAACCTCGTCCCCGCCGACGCCAACGGCATCGCGTTCGGCCGCTCCGCCGACCGCGTGCTCAACATCGCCTACCTGAACCCGGACAAGGTCTCCTCGGGCGGCTTCTTCCCGCGCGGCCTCAACGGCGACATCGCCACCAGCGGTGCCAAGGAGTGAGCGCCGCGTGCCGCCGTCACGGTAACGTCGTGCACGGCGGCATGCGGAGTTCACGGCGGAGTTTCTCGGGGGGCGCGGGGTGCGGGTACTGGTCGCGGGTGGCGGGATTTCCGGCACGGTCACGGCGATGGCGCTGAAGCTGGCGGGACACGACCCGGTCGTGTTCGAGGCCCACGCTTCGGGCGGGGAAGACATCGGCGCGTTCCTGACGCTCATGCACAACGGCATGGACGCCCTGCGGGCGATCGGCGCCGACGGGCCGGTGATCGACGCGTCCTTCGCCGCGTTCGGGGTCGAGCTCGTCGTCCCGACCGGGGAAACCGTGGGACGGCGGGAGTTCGACACCGAGGGGCTCGACGGCCCGCGCACGCTCACCCGCGCGACGCTCTACCGCGTCCTGCAGGACGAAGCGGCGCGCCGGGGGATCGCGATCGAGCGCGGCCGGCGGCTGACCGGCGCCAAAACCGTCCCAGGCGGCGTCACGGCGGAGTTCGCCGACGGCGTCACCGAAACGGGTGACGTCCTGGTCGGCGCCGACGGACTGCGTTCGGTGGTGCGGCGCCTGATCGACCCGGCCGCCGACGAGCCGCGCTACACCGGGCTGACCGTCGTCTACGGCTACACGCGCGCCGAAGGCCTGCCCGCGGCGCCGGGGATCTACCGGATGGTCCGCGGCAGCAAGGCGGCCTTCGGCTTCACGACCGACCCGGACGGCGCGACGTTCTGGTTCGCCCGCATCCCGGACGCGGAGCGGCCCCGCGCCGAGATCGCGGCGGTCACCCCGGCCGGCTGGCGCGCGTTCGCACACGCGGCGTTCGCCGGGGAACCGTTGCCCTGCGCGGACATCATCGCGGCCACGGGCGACGAGGTCTTCGGCGGTCACTCCTACGACGTCCCCGAGACACGGCTGTGGTCGACGCCGGAGATGGTGCTGGCCGGCGACGCGGCCCACGCGGCGTCCCCGGCCGCGGGCCAGGGCGCGTCGATGGCCCTGGAGGACAGCGTCGTGCTGGCGAAGTGCCTGCGTGACCTGCCGGACCCGGTCTCGGCGTTCGCCGCGTACGAAGGGTTGCGGCGCGAGCGCGTCGAGAAGCTGGTGGCGGCGAGCGCGGGCCAGGACGTCGGCGAAGAGCGGGATTGGCTGTACTCGCACCACATCGACTGGGACGCGAAGGTCACCGGCTGACGCGGTCCGCGACCGTCGCGCTGAGCAACGCCAGCTTGTCCGCCTCGGTGCCGGGCGTGGCGTGGTAGGCGACCAGCATGACCCCGTCGGTCCCGCTGACCAGGAGTTTCTCGCGGTTCAGGGTGATCTCGCCGAGCTGCGGGTGGTGGAAGGTGATCGCGGCCGCTCCCCGCGCGCGGACGTCGTGGCGGGCCCACAGGCGGCGGAAGAGCGGGCTGGCCAGGGAGAGCTCGCCGACGAGCTCGACGAACCGGGCGTCGTCGGTGTCGGTGCCGGCCGCCTCGCGCAGGTGCGCGACCAGCACCTCGGCCGCCCTCTCCCAGCCGACGAACAGAGCCTGCTCGCCGGGGTCGAGCAGGACGTCGCGGAGCCGGTTGGCCCCGGGGACCAGGCAGGGTGACAGGGCCGTGGCCAGGGGATTGGCCGCCAACACGTCCAGGTAGCGGCCCTCGACGAAGGCGGGCACGGGCAGCATCGTCAGGAACGCGGCGGTGCTGGGCGGCACGGTCTCCCGGCGCCGCCGACGGGGCCGGCGAGGCGCGTCCCCGGCGAGGCCGAGCAGGTACGCCGTCGAGTCGTCGTCCAGCCGGAACACCCGGGCCAGGGACCGCAGGACCTGCGCGGACGGGCTGCGGTCGCGGCCGCGTTCCAGCCGCAGGTAGTAGTCGGCGCTGATCCCGGCCAGCATCGCGACCTCCTCGCGCCGCAGCCCGGGCACCCGGCGCAGCCCCACCACGGGCACCCCCGCCTCTTCGGGGGTGACGAGCTCGCGGCGCGCCCGCAGGAACGCGCCCAGCTGGTTCCGGTCGTCGGCCATGGGCCCCACGATAAGCCGAGGTCACCCGATGTGGGGGGTCCTGTCATCCCCCTGGCTGAGCGGAGCACTGGCACGGCTGCTTCACCCGGCGGATCGTCGTGGTCGAGATCAAGATGGCGGCACACACTCCGATGGGAAAGAACACATGAGCACGCAGCGGGTTCTCGTCACCGGCGGCTCGGGCTTCATCGCCGGGCACTGCATCCTCCAGCTCCTGGCGCAGGGGTACCGGGTCCGCACCACGGTGCGGTCGCTCACGAAGGAGCAGGCCGTCCGCGCGGTGCTGACCGAGGCCGGCATGACGCACGGTGACGCGCTGAGCTTCGTGGCCGCCGACCTCACCGACGACCGCGGCTGGGCCGAAGCGGTCGATGGCTGCGACTACGTCCTCCACGTCGCGTCGCCGGTCCAGCCGGGCAAGGTCGCGAACGACGACGACGTCATCGTCCCCGCCCGCAACGGCACCCTCCGCGTGCTGCGCGCCGCCCGGGACGGCGGGGTCCGGCGCGTGGTGCTCACCTCGGCGTTCCACGCGGTCGGCTTCGGGCACCCGCACCTCGATCGCGCCTTCACCGAGGACGACTGGTCCGTGCTCGACGGGCCCGGCGTCGACGCCTACGGCAAGAGCAAGATCCTCGCCGAGCGCGCCGCGTGGGACTTCGTCCGCGACGAGGGCGGCGCCCTGGAACTGACGACGGTCCTGCCCGTCGCCGTCATGGGCCCGGTCATGGGCCGGGAGGTGTCCGGCGCCAACCACATCGTCCAGCGGCTCCTCGACGGGAAGATCCCCGGCTACCCGGACATGTACGTCCCGATCGTCGACGTCCGCGACGTGGCGAGCGCGCACGTGCTGGCGATGACGGCCGACGGCGCCGCGGGACAGCGGTTCCTGCTCGCCAGCGGTCCTTCGATGGCGATGAAGGAGATCGGCGCGCTGCTCAAGGAGAACTTCGGCGAGAGCGCGAAGAAGGTGCCGACCCGCACCATCCCGAACCTCGTCGTGCGGGCGGGCGCCGTGTTCTCGGCGGAGTTCCGGACCATCGCGGCCGAACTCGGCTTCGTCAAGAAGATTTCCCACGAGAAGGCCCGCTCGGTGCTGGGCTGGACGCCGCGGGAGTCGGCGGAGGCGGTCGTGGCCGCCGGCGAAAGCATGCTCCGCAAGTCGCTGGTTTCCGCCTGACGCAAGGAAAAGGATCTAGGCGCCGCAGGAGCCGCGGACCACCAGCCTGGTCGGCAGCAGCACCGGTTCCGGGGCCGCGTCCGTCTCGATCATCTTCAGCAGCGCCTCCGCGGCCGCCGTGCCGAAACCCGGTTTGTCCTGGGCCACCGTCGTCAGCGCCGGGTCCACCAGGGACGCGACCTCGATGTCGTCGAAGCCGACCACCGCCAGGTCGTCCGGGACGCGCAGGCCTGTCGCGCGGGCCGCGAGCAGGGCGCCCACCGCCATCTCGTCGCTCGCCGCGAAGACCGCCGTCGGGGGTTCCTTGCGGGCCAGGAGCCGGCGCATGCCGACAAAACCGCTTTCGCGGTAGTAGTCCCCGGACACGACGTAGTCGTCGCGCGCCTCGAGGCCCGCCGCGGCGAGGCCCTCCCGGTAGCCCCGGGTGCGCTCGGCCGCCGGGGCGTTGTCGCGCGGGCCGGTGAGCGTCGCGATCCGGCGGTGCCCGAGCCCGGCCAGGTGCCGGACGGCGTCCGCCGCGCCGCGGACGTTGTCGGACGTCACGTACGTCGCTTTGGGACCGGAGATCGCGACGTCGAGCGCGACGCACGGCAGGCCGGACCGGGCGAACGCCGTGAACGCCTCCGCGTCCGAACCGCTGTCGATCAGCACCAGCCCGGCCAGGTGGTGCCGGCGCGTCATCCGGACGTAGGCGACCGGGTCGGCCAGGGAGACGCCGGGGGTGCGGCTGCGCGCGTCGTCGCTCGTGGCGAGCATCAGCAGGTGGTACCCGTGCGAGCTGAGTGCGGACTTCAAGCCCAGCAACAGGTCCTGCAGGAACGGGTGGCGCCAGCCGGGCCGCCGGTGGTCGGTGTCCCAGACCAGCCCGATCATCGCCGACTGCTTGCGCGACAACGCGCGCGCCGACTCGTTGGGGGAGAAGTCCAGCTCGCGGGCGACCCGCTCGACGCGTTCGCGGGTCGGCCCGCTGACCGACGCCGGCTGGTTGAAAACCCGGGAAACGGTGGCGACGGAGACGCCGCAGAGCTCGGCGATTTCGCGGGCGGTGACCATGGCGGCTCCTTCGGCTGTAACCGGTTACATAACTAGCACATCGACCCCTGCTTCGAAAAATTCGCGGTGCTGTTATCTCTTCGTTACTTGACGCACGAGCCTGGGAGCGCTCTCATAGAGGCCACATTCTCGCCCGGCCCCGGAGACACGTTCCCGGTGGCCGCGGTGTTTCCGCGCGCTTTCAGCAGAACAACGGAGATCTCATGCGCCCGAACACGAGAACCCGCATGGTCCTGGTGGCCGTGCTGGCCGCCGTCACCGCCCTGAGCGCCTGCAGCGGCGGCGACGGCGGGAGCGGCGGCGGCAAGGTCAAGCTCAGCCTCGGGCTCTTCGGCAACTTCGGTTACACCGACCTGATCAAGGAGTACCAGGCGGCGCACCCGAACATCGAGATCACCGAGCGTACCGCGGCCTACTCCGACCACCACAAGAACCTGGCCGCGCACCTGGCCACCGGGGGCGGCGCCGCGGACATCGAGGCCATCGACACCGGCTACGTCGCCCAGTTCAAGGCGACGCCGGACAAGTTCGTCGACCTCAACACCGTCGGCGGCGACAAGCTCAAGGACCGCTGGCTCGGCTGGAAGTGGTCGGCGTCGCTCGCCAAGGGCGGGCAGCAGATCGGCTACGGCACCGACGTCGGCGGCCTGGCCATCTGCTACCGCCGTGACCTGCTCCAGGCCGCCGGCCTGCCCGCCGACCGCGAGGCCGTCTCCGCGCTCTGGCCCACCTGGCAGGCGTTCTTCGACGCCGGCAAGCGCTTCCAGGCCAAGGCGCCGAACGGCGTCAAGTGGATGGACGGCGGCCCGACCGTGCTCAACGCGATCTTCGGCCAGGCCCCGACCGGTTACTACGACACCAGTGACCAGCTCGTCGTCGACAGCAACCCGGCGCTGCGGACCGGCTGGGACCAGGTCGTCGACGCCGTCAAGGCGAACCTGAGCGCCGGCCTGCTCTACAGCACGCCGACCTGGAACACCGGCTTCACCCAGGGCCAGTTCGCCACCGTGACCTGCCCGGCCTGGATGATGACCAAGATCAAGGACCAGGCGCCGGACACCGCCGGCAAGTGGGACGTCGCCAGCGTGCCCGGTGGCGGCGGCAACTGGGGCGGCTCGTACCTGACCGTGCCCAAGCAGGGCAAGCACACCGCCGAGGCCGCCGACCTCGCCGCCTGGCTGACCGCGCCCGAGCAGCAGGCGAAGGTGTTCACCAGCCAGGGCCTGCTGCCCTCGACGCCGTCGCTCTACACCGACCCGAAGATCACTTCCTACACGAACCCGTTCTTCAACAACGCGCCCGTCGGCAAGCTCTTCACCGACGCGGCGAAGAACCTGAACCCGCAGTACCAGGGCCCGAAGGCCGGCGACGTGCAGACCGAGTTCGGCAACGCGATGCAGCGCGTCGAGCAGGGCAAGCAGGACGGCGCGGCGGCCTGGCAGCAGCTGGTCGGTGACGTCTCGAAGCTCAAGTGACGGCTTCCGTGCCGAAGCTGAGCTTCGCCGACCGGCGGGCGCACTGGGACGTCAAGCTCTCGCCGTTCGGCTTCATCAGCCCGTACTTCCTGATCTTCGGTGTCTTCGGGTTGTTCCCGTTGCTGTACACGGCTTTCGTGTCGCTGCAGAAGCGCAACCTGCTCGACGCCGAGGGCGCGAAGTTCATCGGGCTGGACAACTACCGGGAACTGCTGTTCCACGACCCGTACTTCTGGAACGCGATGGGGAACACGGTCAGCCTGTGGCTGCTGACCACGATCCCGCAGATCCTGTTCGCGCTCGGCATCGCGCACCTGCTCAACCGCAGGCTGCGCGGCCGGACGCTGTTCCGGACCGGCATGATCCTGCCGAACATCACCTCGGTGGCGGCGGTCACGATCATCTTCGCGCAGCTGTTCGGCCGGGACTTCGGGCTGGTGAACTGGGTGCTGAGCTGGTTCGGCGCCGGGCACGTCGACTGGCAGGCGGGCACGGCCAGCTCGCACGCCGCGATCGCGTCGATGGTCGTCTGGCGCTGGACCGGTTACCACGCGCTGATCTTCCTGGCGTCGATGCAGGCGATCCCGTCGAGCCTGTACGAGGCCGCGACGCTCGACGGCGCGAAGGGGCACCAGCAGTTCCTGCGGATCACCGTGCCGCTGCTGCGGCCGCAGATCATCTTCTCCACGGTGATCGCGACGACCGGGAACATGCGGCTGCTCGCCGAGCCGCTGTTGTTCAACCCGGGCACCGCGGCCGCGACCGGCGGGTCCGACCGGCAGTTCCAGACCGCCGCGCTCTACCTCTACGAACAGGGTTTCAGCAAGTACGACTTCGGCTACAGCTCCGCGGTGGCGCTGCTGCTGGCGATCGCCACGATGCTCGTGGCGGGCGTGGCGTACCTGGTGACCCGGCGCATCCAGACCGATTGAGGAGCGGACATGTCCACCGTGCTGACCTCGACCTCGGCACCCGCCGAGGCCCGGCCACCGAGCCGGACGCGGCGGTTCACCCAGCGCGTCACCAGCCCGTGGACCTACGCCGCGCTGGTCGCGATCCTGGCCGGCTCGGCGTTCCCGGTCTACTGGTCGTTCGTCGTCTCGTCGCAGACGCCGGACGCGGTGGGCAGCGTGCCGCCGGTGCTGGTGCCGGGCGGGCACCTGTTCGAGAACATCGCCCGGGTCTTCGACGAGACGAACTTCGGGCTGGCGCTGGCGAACTCGGTGATCGTCTCGGGCACCATCACGCTGTCGGTGGTGCTGTTCTCGACGCTCGCCGGGTTCGCCTTCGCCAAGATGCGCTTCCGCGGCCGCACCCTGCTGCTGCTCCTGGTGGTCGCCACCCAGGCGATCCCGACCGAGCTGGGTGTCGTGCCGCTCTACATCATGATGGCCGACTTCGGCTGGGCCGGGCAGCTGCAGGCGGTCATCGTGCCGGGCCTGGTCACCGCGTTCGGTGTGTTCTTCATGCGCCAGTACTTCGAGCGGGCGCTGCCGCTGGAACTGCTGGAAGCCGGGCGGATGGACGGCTGCGGCTCGCTGCGGCTGTTCTGGCACGTCGCGCTGCCCACGGCCCGCCCGGCCGCGGCGGTGCTCGGCCTGTTCACGTTCATGCAGGCGTGGAACGACTTCTTCTGGCCGCTGGTGGTGCTGGTGCCGGAGAACCCGACCGTCCAAACGGCACTGTCCACACTGGCCAGTGGCTACACCACCGACTACACGCTCGTGCTCACCGCCGCGACCCTCGGCACCATCCCCGTCCTTCTCGTGTTCCTGCTGTTCGGCCGCCAGATCGTCGGCGGCATCATGCAGGGCGCGCTCAAGGGCTGAGCCTCCCGGGAGAGATCCGTGACTTCCAGTTTCCCGCCCGGCTTCCGCTGGGGTGTGGCCACATCGGCGTTCCAGATCGAGGGCGCCACCACCGAAGACGGCCGTGGACCGTCCATTTGGGACACCTTCGCCGAAGTGCCGGGCGCCATCGCCGGTGGTGACACCGGCGAGCCCGCGGCCGAGCACTACGAACGCTGGGAGCAGGACCTCGAGCTGCTCGGCGAGCTCGGCGTCGACTCCTACCGGTTCTCCGTGTCGTGGCCGCGGGTGCAGCCGGAGGGCCGCGGCCGCGTCGAATGGCGCGGCTTGCACTTCTACCGGCGGCTGGTGGAAGGGCTGCGGGACCACGGGATCGAGCCGTTCCTGACGCTCTACCACTGGGACCTGCCCCAAGCCCTGGAGGACGAGGGCGGCTGGCGGGCGCGGGACACGGCCCACCGGTTCGCCGACTACGCCGCCCTGGTCCACGAGGAGCTGGGCGACCTCGTCGACCACTGGACGACGCTGAACGAGCCGTACCCGTGCGCGGTCGCGGGTTACGGCGAGGGCCGGCACGCGCCCGGGGCGAAGGAGGGTCACGGCGCGCTGGCCGCCGCCCACCACCTGCTGCTCGGCCACGGCCTGGCGGTGCAGGCGATGCGGGCGCAGGCCGCGCACACGCACCGGTTCGGCGTCGTGCTCAACCAGTCCCCGGCGGTGCCGGTCACGGACTCGGCGGCCGACGCCGCGGCCGCGGCGCGCCAGGACACGGTGCTGCGCCGGCAGTTCACCGAGCCGTTGTTCGGCGGCCGCTACGCGCCGGGCCTGAAGGCGATGTTCGGGGCGGCGTCGGACTTCTCGTTCCGCCACGACGGCGACCTGGCGACGATCGGGCAGCCCCTGGACTACCTGGGCGTCAACTACTACTACCGGCAGCACGTCGCCGACGCGCCCCCGCGCGAGCCGGACCCGGCGCGGCGGACCCTCGCCGACATCGGCGTGGACACGACGCGCCTGCCGGACGTCCCGCGCACCGGCATGGGCTGGCCGGTCGAGCCGGAGGGCCTCACCGAAGCCCTGGTCGCGCTGCACAACGGCTACCCGGACCTGCCGCCGGTGTACGTCACCGAGAACGGCTGCGTCTACCCGGACCGCAGCGACTTCGCCGACTACGAGCGCATCAGCTTCCTGAGTGACCACCTGGCGGCGGCTCAGGAGGCCCTCGACGCCGGCGTCGACCTGCGCGGCTACTTCGCCTGGTCGCTGCTGGACAACTTCGAGTGGGCCCACGGCTACAAGCACCGCTTCGGCCTGGTGCACGTCGATTACACGACGCAGCGCCGCACACCGAGGGCGAGCTACCGCTGGTACCGCGACCACATCGCGGCCCAGCACACCCCGTAATGCCGTGAAGGCCTCCTTACCGGCCATAAGAGCCGGTAAGGAGGCCTTCACGGCATTCGGCTACTTCTTGTAAAGGGCCTCGATGTCGTTGGCGTAGTTCTTGGTCACCACGTTGCGCTTCAGCTTCAGGCTCGGCGTGATCTCGCCGCCCTGCTCGGTGAAGTCGTTGGCCAGCACGGCGAACTTCTTGATGGCCTCGGCCTTCGAGACCGTCTTGTTGGCCTCGTCGACCGCCGTCTGGATCTCCGCCAGGAGGTCCGCGTCGGTGGCCAGGTCCGCGACCGACGCGCCGGCGGGCTTGCCGTGCTGGGACTTCCAGGACGGGAAGTACTCCTCGTCCACCGTCACCAGCGCCGCGATGAACGGGCGCTGGTCGCCGACCACCATCGCCTGGCTCACCAGCGGGGCCGCCTTGATGGTGTCCTCGAGGCCGGACGGGGCGACGTTCTTGCCGCCCGCCGTCACGATGATCTCCTTCTTGCGGCCGGTGATCTTGAGGAAGCCGTCGACGTCCAGCTCGCCGAGGTCGCCGGTGTGGAACCAGCCGTCGGTGAGCGACTCGGCCGTCGCCTGCGGGTTGTTGTAGTACGCCCGGAAGACGACGTCGCCCTTGAGCATGACCTCGCCGTCGTCGGCGATGCGGACCGACGTGCCGTTGACCGGCTTGCCGACGGTGCCGACGCGGAACGCCGACTGGGTGTTGACGTTGGCCGCCGCCGACGTCTCGGTCAGGCCGTAGCCCTCGAAGACCGGGACGCCGATGCCGCGGAAGAAGTGCGCCAGCCGCGCGCCGAGCGGGGCCCCGCCCGACACCGCCGCCACGCAGCGGCCGCCGAGGGCCGCGCGCAGCTTGCCGTAGACGAGCTTGTCGAACACCAGGTGCTTGGCCTTCAGGCCGAGCCCGGCGCCGCCCTTGTCCTGCGCCTCGCTGTAGGCGACCGCGACGGCCTCGGCGGCGTCGAAGATCTTGCCCTTGCCGTCGCCGTGGGCCTTCTGCTTCGCCGAGTTGTAGACCTTCTCGAACACGCGCGGCACGGCGACCACGAACGTCGGCCGGAAGGTGCCCAGGTCGGGGACCAGGTTCTTGACGTCCGGGGTGTGCCCGAGGGTGACGCGGGCGGACAGCGCCGTCACGGCGATCGCGCGGGCCAGCACGTGCGCCAGCGGCAGGAACACCAGCAGCGAGTTGCCCTGCTCCATCAGCTGAGGGAACGCCTCGATGTCGGCCCGGATCTCGGCCAGCAGGTTCCGGTGGGTCAGCTCGACGCCCTTGGGGCGGCCGGTGGTGCCCGAGGTGTAGACGATCGTGGCGAGCTCGTCGGCGACGACCTCGCGGCGGCGCTCGTGCAGCTCGTCGTCGGACAGCGTCGCGCCGAGCGCGGACAGCTCCTCGACGGCGGGGGAGTCACCCTCGATCTGCCAGGTGTGGTTCAGCTCGGTGAGCCGGTCGCGGATCTCGTCGACGGCGCCGGCGTGGCCGTTCGTCTCGACGAACACACCCTTCGCGGCCGAGTCGGAGAGGATCCAGAACACCTGTTCGGGGGACGAGGTGTCGTAGATCGGGACCGTCACCGCGCCGGCCGCCCAGATCGCGAAGTCGATCAGCGTCCACTCGTAGCGCGTCTTCGACATGATCGCGACGCGGTCGCCGCGGCCGATCCCGGCCTGGGCCATGCCCTTGGCGACGGCCAGTACCTCGCCGGCGAACTCCTTCGCGGTGACGTCCAGCCAGCTGCCGTCGACCTGGCGACGGAAGCTGACCACGTCGGAGAACCGCTCCGCGTTCGCCCAGACGACATCGGCCATGTTCTCGTCGTCGGCCACCGGCTTGCCGGCGGGAGCGCTGTATTCGCGCACGTGGGACCTCCGTGTTCAACGCGTGCTGCGGCAGATGACACCGCTGTTACCCGCCAGTCAACTTAGCGTGAGGAGCACCTTAAGACCATGCTGATCGCCGTCGCACGGCGAGGGCGTGACATTCTTCGCTCCGTGAACCAGGCGCCACCCGCTCTCGACGTCGTCGACGAGACGTTCCTCGTCGTCCCGCCCGCCACCGTGGCCGCGGTCTTCGCCGATCCGAGGTCCTGGACGCGCTACTGGCCGGACCTGGTGCTCGAGGTCTACACCGACCGGGGGGACAAGGGCCTGCGCTGGACCGTGCGTGGAGCGCTCGTCGGTACCATGGAGGTCTGGCTCGAGCCGGTGCTCGACGGCACCCTGCTGCACTACTTCCTGCGGGCGACCCCCGCCGACGCGGCCGGGACGCCCCGGGCGCTGGCGCCGCGCGACCTGCGCCGGGAGTTCGACCGGCGGGCCCGTGCGGCGAAGGCGATCGCCCTCGGGCTCAAGGAGATCCTGGAGGACGGGCGCGAGCCCGGAGTTCCTCCGCGCGGTGACGAGTAAGGGGATCAGGGGTGCGGGTACACGTCGTCTCGGACGTGCACGGCAACGCGGACGCGCTGAAGCGGGCCGGGGACGGGGCCGACGCGCTGGTCGTGCTCGGTGACCTGCTCGACTTCGTCGACTACCGCGAGCACGAGAAGGGCATCATGGGCGCCCTCTTCGGCGCCGAGAAGGTCGGCGAGTTCGCCCGGCTGCGCCGCGAGGGCACCCGTGACGAAACCGTTGCCTACTCCCGGACGCTCTGGGCGAGCCTCGACGACCCGGGCGCGGCCGTCGACGAGGCCATCCGCGAGCAGTACGCGACGTTGTTCGCGGCGATGACCGCGCCGACCTACGCCACCCCCGGCAACGTCGACACCCCCGCGCTGTGGCCCGAGTTCGCGGGCGAGGGCATCCGGGTGCTGGACGGCGAGGTGGCCGAGATCGGCGGCCTGCGGTTCGGGTTCGTCGGCGGCGCGCTGCTGCCCGACGGCGTCGTCCCGCGTCGCCGCAAGGGTGCCGCCTGGCGTCCCTACCTGCGGGATCGCGCGGACTACGAGGCCGGCGTCGCCGCGCTCACCGAGGTCGACGTGCTCTGCACGCACGCCCCGCCGGCGCTGCCCGAGCTGACCTACGACGTCGTCGCGCGCCGCAGCGAGCTCGGCTCGGCGGCCCTGCTGGACCTCATCCGGGAACAGCGGCCCCGCTGGTCGGTGTTCGGGCACGTGCACCAGCCCCTGGCCGCCCGCGCCCGGGTCGGCCTGACCGAGTGCCGTAACGTGGGTCACTTCAAGGAGACCGGGCAGCCCTACGTGCTGCGCTGGTGACCGGCCGCGGCGGCTACGCTTCGTCCATGGCCGAGCAGTCCACACAGTCCATCGAGGTCGACGCCGAGCCCAGCCGGGTGATGGCCGTGATCGCCGACTTCCCCGCCTACCCGGAATGGGCCAAGGCCGTCCGGCAGACCGAGGTCCTGGACACCGACGCCGGAGGCCGGGCCAAGCAGGTCAAGCTGACCCTCGACGCGGGCCCGATCAAGGACGTCTACACCCTCGAATACGAGTGGGACGGCGACGGCCTCGGCGTCAGCTGGCACCTGGTCAAGGGCCAGATGCAGAAGGCGCAGAACGGCCGGTACGCGCTCGAGGACCTCGGCGGCCGCACCCGCGTGACGTACACGCTTTCGGTGGAACTGGCGCTGCCGATGATCGGGTTGCTCCGCCGCAAGGCCGAGAAGATGGTCATGGACACCGCGCTCAAGGAGCTCAAGAAGCGGGCCGAGGGGTAACCACGTGCGGATCCTGCTGTTCACCGGCAAGGGGGGTGTCGGGAAGACCACGCTGGCCGCGGCCACCGGCGCCGCGCTGGCCGGCCGCGGCAGGAAGACCCTCGTCGCGTCCACGGACCCGGCGCACTCGCTCGGCGACGCCTTCGGCCACACCCTCGGCGCCGAACCGTCCGAAGTGGACGCACTCCTGTCCGCGGTCCAGATCGACTCGCGGACGCTGGTCGACACGACCTGGCACCAGCTGCGCGCCGAGCTGCAGACGACGTTGTCCGGCGCCGGGTTCGACACCCTCGACGCCGAAGAGCTGACCGTGCTCCCGGGCGTCGACGAGCTGCTCGCGCTGAGCGAGGTCCGGCGGCTGGCCGAGCACGGCCCGTGGGACACCATCGTCGTCGACTGCGGCCCGACGGCCGAGACGCTGCGGCTGCTGGCGCTGCCCGAAGCCGTTTCCGGCTACCTGAGCAAGGTGTTCGGCCGCCGCGGCCGGGTCACCGACTCCGTGCGCCGCCTCGGCACGCACCTCGAAGGCCTGCGCGCGCTGCTCACCGAGCCGTCGGTGACCACCGTCCGGCTCGTCCTGACGCCCGAGCGGGTCGTCGTCGCCGAAGCGCGGCGCACGCTCAGCTCGCTCGCCCTGCGCGGCATCGCCGTCGACGGCCTGATCGCCAACCGGCTGATGCCCGCGCCCGGGATCTGGCGCGGCGGCGCCGCGTCGTGGCTGCGCACCCGCCGCACCCAGCAGGACACCGTGCTGGCCGAGCTGACCGCGGCCGGCTTCACGCGGGTCGCCCGCGTCGAGCACCGGGCCGTCGAACCGGTCGGGCTGCCCGCGTTGCTGGGGATCGCCGACGAGCTCTACGGCGACCGCGACCCGCTGGCCGGCGACGGCACCCCGGTCACCCCGCTGCTGCGGGTCCGGCCCGCGCCCGGGGGCTACACGCTGCGCGTCGCGATCCCGCTGGGGCGGGACGCCGAAGTGGACCTCGCTCGCGTCGACGACGACCTGGCGATCACCGTGGACGGCTTCCGCAGGCTCATCGCCCTGCCGGAGTCGCTGCGGCCGTGCCGGATCACCGGCGCGGAATCCGACGCCGACGGCCTGCTCGTGAGCCTGGCCGGGAACCGGGGCCGCGGGTGAGCGAAGAAGAGGTCTCCGACGGGGTGCGCCTGGCCGAAGAGCTCCGGCTGCTCGTGGAGATGGTCGTCGAGAAGGCCGCGCCGTGGCTCGAAGGCGTGGTCGCGGCCGGGCACGGCGACCCTGACCAGGCGAAACCCGAGGCCTCGGCGTGCGGGTGGTGTCCGCTGTGTGCGATCGTCGCCGTGGTGCGGGGTGAGCGTCCCGAGTTTGCTGCGCGGCTGCTGGAACAGCTGGCCCAGCTCGTGGCGTTGCTCCGAGCGGTGCTCGCGGATCGCTGGGAGCCGGATGAGGGCGTCCACATGCCCGGGTTCCGGCCCGCACCGCGACCACCGGCGGATGCGACGACGTCGGCGAGGGTGCAGCACATCACCGTCCGCAGACGGGACGAGTGGCGGCCGGATCGGGAGAGCTGAGTGCGGACGATAGGGGTGGACGTCGGCGGGACGAGCATCCGGGCCGGTGTGGTGGACGAGCGTGGCTCGCTGCTCGACACGGCCCGGGTCTCGACGCCGACGGAGGAAGGCGCCCTCGAGGACGCCATCGCGGGCGTGATCGAGGACCTGCGCAACCGGCACGAGGTGTCGGCGGTCGGCTTGGCCGTCGCGGGCTTCGTCGCGCGTGACCGCCGGTCGGTGATGTTCGCGCCGCACCTGGCGTGGCGCGGCGCGCCGGTCGCCGACCGGATCGAGAAGCGCGTCGGCCTGCCGGTGCTGCTGGAGCACGACGTCAACTCGGCGATCGTGGGCGAGCACCGGTTCGGCGCGGCGCGCGGCGCGCAGATCGCCGCGCTGGTGGCGCTCGGCACCGGGATCGGCGCCGGCCTGCTGCTGGACGGCAAGCTGTACCGCGGCGCGTACGGCGTCGCGCCCGAGCTGGGTCACCTGACGGTGGTCCGCGGCGGGCGGGCGTGCCCGTGCGGCAAGTACGGCTGCTGGGAGCGCTACTGCAGCGGAACGGCCCTCGCCGCGACGGCGGTGGAGCTGCTGGCGCGGCACCCGGGCCGCTCCACGGTGCTGGCCCCGCAGGTCGCGGGTGACCCGGGTTCGGTGACGGGCCGCAGAGTCGCGGGCGCGGCCCGCGACGGCGACCCGATCGCCCAGCTGGCCATGGCGGAGCTGGCCAAGTGGCTGGGCGAGGGCCTGGCCCTGGTCGCGGACGTCTTCGACCCGGAGATCATCGTGATCGGCGGCGGAGTGTCGGAGTCGGCCCCGCTGTTCCTGGACGAGGCCCGCGAGCACTACGCGGGTGCGATCACGGGCGCGAGACACCGCCCGCTGGCGAGGATCCGCACGGCCCACCTGGGCGACGACACGGCGATCGTCGGCGCGGCGGCGTTGGCGGTGGAGGCGGCCAAGACCCCAGTCTGATCTCGAGCCGCCGGCGGCTCGGTGTCCGTTCCGTGGACTCCGCTGGCGAGTGTGCCAAGGTGGATGGGGTGAGCCTGCCGTCCGCGAGTGTGTTCGTCCGGTGTTCCTGCGGGCGGCTGCACTGGGGGCGGTACGGGGCCGCTGGGCTGCTGCTCTTCGATCCGGCTCGCGGGGTGCTGCTGCAGCGCCGGGCCTGGTGGGTGCACAACGGCAGTACCTGGGCCTTGCCCGGCGGGGCGATCGAGGCGGGGGAGACCGCCGTCGGGGCCGCGGCGCGGGAAGCCTTCGAAGAGGCGGCGATCCCCGCCGACGCGTTCCGGGCGCTTTCCGCCTCCGTGGTGGACCATGGCGACTGGAGCTACACGACCGTCCTCGCGCTGGCCGGCGACATCGACGCCAAGGTCGCGAACCCCGAAAGTGCGGAGGTGCGCTGGGTGGACCCCGACGACGTCCCGGGTTTCCGGCTGCACCGCGACTTCGCGGCGGCCTGGCCGGCGCTGCGGCCGCGGGTCGGGCAGGAGCTGGTGCTGGTCGTCGACGCGGCCAACGTCGTCGGCTCGCGGCCGGACGGCTGGTGGCGCGACCGCCACGGCGCCACCGAGCGCCTGCGCGACCAGCTCACCCGGCTCGCCGAAACCGGCCTCGAAGACCCCGACGATCCCGCGCTGACCTGGTGGCCGCGGGTGATCCTGGTGGTCGAGGGCAAGGCCGGCGGGGTGCAGCCGGCGAAGGGCGTCGAGGTCGTGCCGGCCGACACCGACGGCGACACGAAGATCGTCGAGGTCGCCGGGCAGCACCGCGACGCGAAGGTCCTCGTCGCGACGGCCGACCGCGAGCTGCGCGGCCGGGTCGAAGCGCTCGGCGCGTCCTCGATGGGCCCCGGCACGCTCCGGACCCAGCTGGACAAGCTCAATCCTTGAGGATCCCGTCGCGCATCTCCGCGACCAGCGACGCGACGACGGCCTTGAGGCTGCCCTTGTGCCGCGTCGCGACCGCCCGCTGCCGCTGGTAGCTCGGCCCGTACTCCAGGATCGTCTCGACGTCGCGCAGCTCGGCCTCGCAGCCCAGCCGCCGCGCCACCGGCTGCAGGCGGTCCAGCAGGTCGGCGACGTCGTCGGTGACCAGCCGCTCGCGCCCGGCCGCGTCCAGGATGACGATCGCGTCGGTGCCGTAGCGCGCCGCGCGCCACTTGTTCTCCTGGACGTGCCACGGCGGCAGTGACGGCAGGATCTCACCGTCGTCGAGGCGCTCGCTGAAGTCGTCGACCAGGCACTGGGTCAGCGCCGCGATCGCGCCGACCTCCTCCAGCGTCGGCAGGCCGTCGCAGACCCGCATCTCGATCGTGCCCAGCTGGGGTGACGGCCGGATGTCCCAGCGGATCTCCGAGAAGCTGTCGATCACGCCGGTGGTGAACATGTCGTCGACGTAGTTCTCGAGCTCGGCCCACTTCCGGAACTGGAACGGCAGCCCGGCGGTCGGCAGCTGCTGGAAGATCAGCGCGCGGTTCGAGGCGTACCCGGTGTCCTCGGCGCCCCAGTACGGCGACGACGCCGACAGCGCCTGCAGGTGCGGCGCGTAGTTGAGCAGCGCGTCGAGCACCGGCAGGACCTTCTCGCGGTGGTCGAGCCCGACGTGGATGTGGACGCCGTAGATCAGCATCTGCCGGCCCCACCACTGGGTGCGGTCGATCAGCTTGGCGTAACGCGCCTTGTCGGTGACCTTCTGCTGGTACCAGTTGGAGAACGGGTGCGTGCCGGCCGAGAACATCTCGACGCCGAGCGGGTCGGCGACGCCGTGCACGACGTCGAGCGACTCGTTGAGGTCCGCCTTGATCTCGCCGATCGTCTCGCAGACGCCGGTGATGATCTCGATGGTGTTGAGCAGCAGCTCCTGCTTGATCTTCGGGTGCTCGGCTTCGCCGTCCGGGCGCACGGCGTCGAGGATCCGCTCGGCGGTCGAGGACAGGTCGCCGCTGCGCCGGTCGACCAGGCCCAGCTCCCACTCCACGCCGACGGTGGAGCGCCGCGAAGGCGTGAATTCGATGGTCATCGACGTCCGGTCAGACCTGCGCGCCGGTGCTCGGGTCGGCGCCCGGCGGCGGCCCCTGCCGGACGCGGAGCAGCAGCAACGCGATCGACGTCGCCAACGCGAGGATGCCCAGCGGCGTCGCCACCGTCGGGCCCACGCCGATCACGCCGGGCAGGATCAGCAGGAACAGCCCGGCCAGGAACAGCAGCAGGATGAGGAACGCGCCCATCTTCGGCCGCGGCAACGGCGGCGGGTCCGGCGGGACGAAGTGCTCGTCGTCCGCCGCCGGGTCGTCGGAGAACATCGTGCTGTCCCACGTGGTGCCGCCCGACCGCCAGCCGGTGTCCGGCGGGTCGGCCGCGGCGGGCGGCTTCGGCTCGGCGGGCCGGTCCGGGGCCTTGCGGGGCTCGCTCTCCTCGGCCACCCCGCGGCCCGCGGCACTGCCGGCGGCACCACCGGCGCTGTCGGCGGTGTCCGCGGTGTCGGCGGTGTCCAGCTCGGGCAGCCCGAACCCGCCGGCCCGCAGGTCGGCGACGATCTCGGCGAACGTCGCGTCGACGTCCTCCGGCCCGTCCTTCCCTCGGCTCATGCGGTCTCCTCCGCTTGCCCGGCGTGCGCCTTCGCGAACTCGACGCTGCGGGTGAAGATCAGTTCCGCGTCGTTGTCCTGGGTCGCCACGTGATAGCTGTTCTCCAGCACGACTTCGGTGACGTCGGCGCTCGAGATCCCGGCCAGCACCAGCCGCGAGTTCTCCGGCTCGACGACGTGGTCGACCGCCGAGTGCAGCAGCAGCACCGGCTGCGTCACCTTCGGCAGGTCGGCGCGCACGAGCGCCCACAGCTTCGCCAGGCTCGCCGCGGCCCGCACCGGAGTCCGCGGGTAGGCCAGCTCGGTCTCGCCCGGCTTCTTGATGTCGTTCGCGATCGCCGGCACCGAAGGCACGATCTTGCCCAGCACGGGCAGCAGCTTCGTGTCCCACTTCAGCCGCGTCACCGACGGGTTGACCAGGACGATCCCGGCGATCCGGTCGCCGAACTCCTCGGCCAGGCGCAGCGTGAGCGTCCCACCCATCGAGAGCCCGCCGACGAAGACCGTCTTACACGTCGACAGCAGCTCGAGGAGCGCTTCGCGGATCGCGCCGTACCAGTCCTGCCACGTCGTGCGGTTGAGGTCGGGCCAGCGGGTGCCGTGGCCCGGCAGCAGCGGGCAGCGCACGGTGAACCCGGCCTCGGCGAGGTGGTCCCCCCAGGCCCGCATGCTCGCGGGGGTACCGGTGAACCCGTGGCAGAGCAGGAACCCGGTCTCGGCCGAACCGGTGTGGCCGAACGGTTCCGCGCCGGCGAGCACGCCCATGCGATCGCCTTCCGTGTGAGCGGTGTAGACCGTCCATGCTCTCACGGGTCGAGGGCGTTGTGGGGGTCCGCCCGGACCCGTAATTCTCTGTGAGATCGATCGCTGCCCGGCGGGTATCCGGGTGGTCGCCGTTGTGCGGAGGCCACCCGGCTTCGTAGTCTGGTCGACGCGGGTGACAGGGGCTGAGCTGCGATGGAGGACTGAGGCACCGGTGCTGTACTGGCTCATGAAGTGGGTGTTCATCGGTCCGCTGCTCAAGACGCTGTGGCCGACCAAGGTCGTCGGGGCGGAGAACATCCCCGAGACCGGCGGCGCGATCCTCGCGGGCAACCACCTCGCGGTCGCCGACTCGTTCTTCATGCCGCTGCGGGTCAAGCGCAAGGTGACCTTCCCGGCCAAGTCCGAGTACTTCACCGAGCCGGGCTTCAAGGGCCTGCTCAAGAAGTGGTTCTTCACCGGCGTCGGCCAGTTCCCGATCGACCGCTCGGGCGGCAACGCGGCCCAGGCCGCGCTCGACACCGCGACCCGGCTGGTCAAGGCCGGTCACCTGCTCGGCATCTACCCCGAGGGCACCCGCTCCCCGGACGGCCGGCTGTACAAGGGCAAGACCGGCGTCGCCCGGATCGCCCTGGACTCCGGCGGCGTCGTCGTCCCGGTGGCGATGATCGGCACCGACAAGGTCAACCCCATCGGCTCGAAGATGTGGTGGCCGCGCCGCCTCGAGGTCCGCTTCGGCAAGCCGCTGGACTTCTCGCGGTACGAGGGGCTCGCGGGCGACCGCTTCATCGAGCGGTCGATCACCGACGAGATCATGTACGCGCTGATGGAGCTGTCCGGCCAGGAGTACGTCGACATCTACGCGGCGAAGGCGAAGGAACTGCTCGCCGCGGAGGCCGCCGGAGCCAAGCCGAAGGTGCCGGCGCAGCCCACCGCGCGGGACGCGACCCGGGTGCCCGACAGCAAGGTCGGCTAGCCCACTAGGGTTCACCGGTGCGTTTTTTCTACGACACCGAGTTCATCGAGGACGGCGTGACGATCGACCTGGTGTCGATCGGTGTCGTTGACGAGCGTGGCCGCGAGTTCTACGCGGTCTCCACGGACTTCGACCCGGCTCGTGCCGGGGCGTGGGTCCGCGACAACGTGCTGCCGAAGCTGCCCTCTCCCGCCGACCCGGCTTGGCGCAGCCGCGAGAAGATCCGCGCCGACCTGCTGGAGTTCTTCGGGAAGCCGCCGGGCGGGATCGAGCTGTGGGCCTGGTTCGCCGCCTACGACCACGTCGCGCTCGCGCAGCTGTGGGGCCCGATGCCCGCCCTGCCGCGACAGCTGCCGCGGTTCACCCGCGACCTGCGTCAGCGCTGGGAGGACGCCGGGAAGCCGAAGCTCCCGGCGGCCCCGACCGACCAGCACGACGCCCTCGCGGACGCCAAGCACAACCTGGCCCGCTGGGACGTCATCGAGTCGTACTTCCCCCGCCGCTGAAGATTGCTGGAAGGCCGTGAATGCCACATCGAGGGACATAGCGTCCCTGGATGTGGCATTCACGGACTGTCAGCGGCGCGCGCGGACGGCTTCCGCGAGGGTGTCCAGCAGGGGCGCGGTGTCGTCCCAGGACATGCAGGCGTCCGTGATCGACTGGCCGTAGGTCAGCTGCTCGGGGTGGCCCAGGTCCAGCTCCTGGCGGCCGCCCGCGAGGAAGCTCTCCATCATCAGGCCGGCGATGCCGCGCTCGCCCGCACCGATCCGCGCCGCCAGCTCGCGGACCACCTCGGCCTGGCGGATGTGGTCCTTGCCGCTGTTGCCGTGGCTCGCGTCGATGATCACGCGCTCCGGCAGGCCCGACTTCGCCAGCCGGGCCAGGGTGTCGGTGACCGTTTCGGCGTCGTAGTTGGGGCCGCCCGCGTGGCCGCGCAGGATCACGTGGCAGTCCGGGTTGCCCGACGTCGTGAGCAGCGCCGCCAGCCCGTCGGTGTTGATGCCGGGGAACACGTGGCTCGCCGCGGCCGCGCGGGTCGCGTCGACCGCGACCTGGACGTCGCCCTCGGTGGAGTTCTTGATGCCGACCGGCATCGACAGCGCGCTGCACAGCTGGCGGTGCACCTGGCTGGCCGCGGTCCGCGCGCCGATCGAGCCCCACGTGACGATGTCGGCGATGAACTGCGGCGTGATCGGGTCGAGGAACTCACAACCGACCGGCAGGCCCAGCTCGGAGACGTCGAGCAGCAGCCGGCGCGCCATCCGGAGGCCCTTGTTGACGGCGAAGGTGCCGTCGAGGTCCGGGTCGTTGATCAGGCCCTTCCAGCCCAGCGTGGTGCGCGGCTTCTCGAAGTACACGCGCATCACGACGTGCAGTTCGCCGCGCAGCTCTTCGGCCTTCTCGGCGAGACGGCGGCCGTAGTCGAGGGCGGCCTCGGGGTCGTGCACCGAGCACGGGCCGACGACGACGAGCAGCCGGTCGTCGCGGCCTTCGAGGATGTCGACGGTTTCGGCGCGTCCGTGCTGCACGACCTTCGCGACGGCGGCGTCGACCGGATGATCCTCGCGCAGCATCGCGGGCGAGATGAGCGGACTGATCGACGTGGTGCGCGCGGCGTCGAGGTCACCGATGGCGGCCGGGCCTGCGGAGAGCGTCATGGCGGGGGGTGTTCCTTCCTGATGGACACCGACCCGCGCGGGGGACCCTCGCCGAGCCGGTAGGAGAATCCGGCTCGGGGGTGGAGGTCAGCGCAGGTTCACGCCGCCGTGCCCACCCGGGGCCGGCTTCGTAAACCAGTAATAGCGCTGCACGTGACCAAGTTAGCACAACGACGGCGCGGACCGATTCGGCAGGTGGTACGGGCTGCACCGATCCAGACGAAGCCAGCTACGCTTGGCCCTGGCGAAATGTGACTGTCATCTCCAGCGAACACAAACGGAGGATTCTCATGCGTGTCGGTGTGCTGACCGGCGGCGGCGACTGCCCGGGTCTCAACGCGGTCATCCGCGCGGTGGTCCGCAAGGGCATCGAGGTGCACGGCTGGGACTTCGTGGGCTTCCGCAACGGCTGGAACGGCCCGCTGACGGGCGACAGCCGCCCGCTCGGCCTGAACGACGTCGAGGACATCCTGACCCGTGGCGGCACGATCCTGCGCTCGTCGCGGACCAACCCGTACAAGGTCGAGGGCGGCGTCGAGCAGATCAAGAAGGTCCTCGCCGAGCAGGGCGTCGACGCGCTGATCGCGATCGGTGGCGAGGACACCCTCGGCGTCGCGAAGCGCCTGACCGACGACGGCGTCGGCGTCGTGGGCGTGCCCAAGACGATCGACAACGACCTGGGCTCCACCGACTACACGTTCGGCTTCGACACCGCGGTCTCCATCGCGACCGAGGCGATCGACCGGCTGCACACCACCGCCGAGTCGCACCACCGGGCGCTGGTCGTCGAGGTCATGGGCCGACACGCCGGCTGGATCGCGCTGCACTCCGGCCTGGCCGGCGGCGCGAGCGTGATCCTGGTGCCAGAGCGGGCTTTCGACGTCGACCAGGTCGTCTCCTGGGTCGAGCGCCGCTTCGAGAAGGAGTTCGCGCCGATCATCGTCGTGGCCGAGGGCGCGCTGCCCGAGGGCGGCGAGGAGAGCCTGCTCACCGGCGAGAAGGACGCCTTCGGGCACGTCCGCCTCGGCGGCATCGGCACCTGGCTGGCCGACGAGATCGCGAAGCGCACCGGCAAGGAGTCCCGCGCGGTCGTGCTGGGCCACGTCCAGCGCGGCGGCACGCCGACCGCGTACGACCGCGTGCTCGCGACCCGCTTCGGCCTGCACGCCGTCGACGCGGTGGCCGACGGCGACTTCGGCGTCATGGTCGCCCTGAAGGGCACCGACATCGTCCGCGTGAAGCTCTCGGAGGCGACCGCCGAGCTGAAGACCGTCCCGACCGAGCGTTACGAAGAGGCCGAAGTCTTCTTCGGCTGAGTCTCAAGCCGTGAGGGGCACCCTCAGGGACACCACGTCCCTGAGGGTGCCCCTCACGGCGTTTCAGATGCGGGCCAGGGTGTCCAGGACCGTGATCGCGCGGGCGATGTCGTCGGTCAGCGGGCGGTCGTCGGTGCTCTCGTCCAGGACTTCGGACGCGACGTCGAACGCGTCGCGGACCGGGAGGTCGACCAGGTCGGCGTCCCGCATCCGCAGCGCGCGGACCGCCGCGACCAGCTCGCAGGCCAGCACCTGCTGGTACGACGTGCAAGCCGCCGTCGCCGCGCGGGCCGCCTGGGTCGAGAAGCTCGCGTGGTCCTCGATGCCGCGCGACACGACGGCCGTGCCGAGCGTCGCCGGCAGCGCCGCCTGACGCAGCTCCGTGAGCGCGTCGTGCGCCACGTACTCCAGGATCATCACGCCCGAGCTGCCCGCCGGGCCGGCCGCCAGGAACGGGCGCAGGCCGGTGAACTCCGGCTCGACGAGGTCGCCGAGGCGCGCCACCGACAGCTCCGCCACCTGGTGCACGGTCGCGCGGGCCTGGTCCAGGGCCGTCGAGACGTACGCCGTGTGGAAGTGCGCGTGGTGGTAGGCGTCGCCGTGCACCGTCGAGATCATCGGGTTCTCGGTGCTCGCGTTGATCTCGACGGCCAGCACGTCGCGCAGGTAGTGGATCGCGTCCAGCGCCGGGCCCTGGACCTGCGGGAACGCCCGCAGTCCGAACGGGTCCTGGATCCGGCGCCCCGGCTTCGGCGTCTGGTGCATGCCGAGCAGCCGCCGCATCTCCGCCGCGCAGGCGACCTGCCCGGCGTGCGGTCGCGCTTCGTGCACCGGCGTCGCGTACGCCTCGGGGTTGCCGTCGAGCGCGACGTAGGTCAGCGCGGCGATGGCGTGGCTGGCCCGGGTCAGGGTGTCCAGCCGCATCGCGGCCAAGGTCGCCTCGGCCAGCGTCGCGGCGTTGCTGCTCATGAACGCCAGCGCGTCGCCCGCGACCACCGGTACCGGCGGGACGTGCCCGGCGAGCCAGTCGCGTTCGCCGGTGAGCGCCAGCGCCGTCTCGGCCAGCGGCGCCAGGTCGCCGGTGCCGATCGCACCGAGCCGGTGCACCAGCGGTAGCGCGCCGGTGCGGACGGCCTCGGCCAGCGCGCCGATCAGCTCGGGGCTGATCCCGGACCGCCCCGCGAGGAGCTGGTTGAGCCGGATCAGCATCATCCCGCGGACCTGGCCGGGCGGCATCGGGTCGCCGCTGCCGCCCGCGTGGCTGCGCAGCAGGCGCAGCCCGTGTTCCTTCGAGCTCGCGACCGTGTCGTCCTTGTTGGCCCCGACGCCGGTGGTCCGGCCGTAGACCACCCGCCGCGTGCTGAGCTCCTCGGCGAGCTTCCAGGCGTGCTCGGCGCCGCGCAGCGCGGCGATCGAGACGTCGATACCCAGCGGTCCCTCGGTGCGCGCCGCCGTCACGACGTCCGCGCACCGCAGGGTCCGACCGTCCACCCGGATCAAGGGCAGCCTCCTTTCGACTGACTGCCCTTCACTATGCGGCTAGGACGCCGGTGGCTGCCAGGGCGGCATCGGCCAGTCCCAATGCGGGACGGGCTCGTGCAGGTTCGGCTCGGCGCCGGGCGCGGAGAAGATCACGGCCAGCCGGCTGCCCCACTCGAGGTAGCCGGCGAACGCGGCGCGGAACTCCGGGTCGCCCGGCAGGCCGGCCTCGTCGGCGGCGTCGAGCAGCAGCGTGACCCAGCGGCGGCGCTGCGGCTCGGTGATGCCGCGCCCGAGGTGGCGGCCGATCATGCGCGCGTGCCCGCCGTGGCCGGCCGAGTAGGCGGCCGGGCCGCCGAAGACCTCGCCGAGCCAGACCGCGACGTGCTCGGCGTGGTGCGGGTCCATCTGCCGGAACACGGGCTCGAGCAGCGGGTCTTCGAGGACGTGGCCGTAGAAGATCGTGAGGAGCTTCACGAGGGCTTCGTGGCCGCCCGCCCACTCGTAGAGGGTGGGCGTGGCGGGCGGGTTTTCTGGCACGATCACCCGGCAAGGCAACCAGCGGCGGCCCGGTCGGGCAACCACGTACTTTCCGGTGCGCAGGGGGAACGGGATGAAGCGCTACCACTGCGCGACGGAGCTGGCGGTCGATCTGATCGGCGGCAAGTGGAAGCCGGTGATCCTCGCGCACCTCAAGGAGGGCGCCCACCGCTACGGCGAGCTGCGCCGCCGGATGCCGGGGGTGAGCGAGAAGATGCTGACCCAGCAGCTGCGCGAGCTGGCGGCGGACGGCATCGTCCGCCGCGAGGAGCGCGCCGGCCGCGTCCCGCACGTCGAGTACCACCTGACGGCGGTGGGGGAGGAGCTGCGCCCGGCGCTCACGGCGCTCTACGAGTGGGGCGAGCGCCGCGCGGCGGACCAGGGCATCACCTTCGAGGCGGCGGACTAGGGCGTCTCGTCGAGACGCCGCTCCAGCGCGTCGAGGCGGTCCGTCCAGAAGCGACGGTAGGGAGCGAGCCAGGCGTCCACCTCGGCGAGCGGTTCCGGGCGCAGCGCGTAGCACCGGCGCTGGGCCGCGACCCGGACCGTCACGAGCCCCGCTTCGCGCAGGACCCGCAGGTGCTTGGACACCGCGGGCTGGCTGAGGGCCAGCTCCTCGACGAGCTCGCCGACCGAGCGTTCGCCGTCCCGGAGCAGGTCGAGGATGGTGCGCCGGCGGGGTTCGGCGAGGACGTCGAAGGTCTGCATCACCCCGGAAATGTGCCCCGGCAGGCATATGCCTGTCAAGGAATGCGCACCTACTCTCGTCGGGCAGCTGGTCTGAACCATTGACCTAGTGGTCTAGTCCACTTACGGTAAGTGTGGTCTCCACCACGTTGTCCCCATTGGTTGTCAGTAATTCTCCGAGGGAGAAGGCATGTCCCGTTTCCGCAGGAAGAGCTTCTCTGCGCTGCTGACCCTGGCGGCCGCCGCGGGTCTCGTCGCGGCCGGCTCGGCGGTCCCCGCCGTCACCGCCACCGCGACGGCCGCGACCGAAGCCTCCGTCGGCAAGGTGGTCGGTTACTTCACCGAATGGGGGGTCTACGACCGCAACTACCACGTCAAGAACATCGAGACGTCGGGCTCGGCCAGCAAGCTGACGCACATCAACTACGCGTTCGGCAACGTCACCAACGGCGGCTGCGCGATCGGCGACGCCTACGCCGACTACCAGAAGACCTACGACGCCGCGGGCAGCGTCGACGGCGTCGCGGACACCTGGGACCAGCCCCTCGCCGGCAGCTTCAACCAGCTCAAGAAGCTCAAGGCCAAGCACCCCGGTCTGAAGGTGATCTGGTCGTTCGGCGGCTGGACCTGGTCGGGCGGCTTCGCGCAGGCCGCGAAGAACCCCGCGGCGTTCGCGAACTCCTGCTACAACCTGGTCAACGACCCGCGCTGGGCCGGCGTCTTCGACGGCATCGACATCGACTGGGAGTACCCCAACGCCTGCGGCCTGACCTGCGACACCAGCGGGGCCGCCGCGTACAAGAACGTGATGGCCGCGCTGCGCGCCAAGTTCGGCTCCTCGAAGCTCGTCACCGCGGCGATCACGGCCGACGGCACCGGCGGCGGCAAGATCGACGCCGCCGACTACGCGGGCGCCGCGCAGTACGTCGACTGGTACAACGTGATGACCTACGACTACTTCGGCGCCTGGGCCGCGCAGGGCCCGACGGCCCCGCACTCGCCGCTGAACAGCTACTCGGGCATCCCGACCGCCGGCTTCTACTCCGACGCCGCGATCCAGAAGCTCAAGAGCAAGGGCGTCGCGTCGGGCAAGCTGTTGCTGGGCATCGGGTTCTACGGCCGCGGCTGGACCGGCGTCAGCCAGGCCGCCCCGGGCGGCACCGCGACCGGCCCGGCGCCCGGCAAGTACGAGCAGGGCATCGAGGACTACAAGGTGCTGAAGACGTCCTGCCCGGCGACCGGCACCGTCGCGGGCACCGCGTACGCCAAGTGCGGCAGCAACTGGTGGAGCTACGACACCCCCTCGACCATCGCGGGCAAGGTGAGCTACGCCAAGACCCAGGGTCTCGGCGGCGCGATGTTCTGGGAGCTCTCGGGTGACACCACCAACGGCGAGCTGATCACGGCCGTCGCGAAGTAAGGGGCTTCGACAGCGGGGGGACCGGCGGGAAACCGTCGGTCCCCCCGATTATCGTTCCCGCCGTGACGTTCAGCGGATTCGGCGAGTACGCCGTCGACTTCTTCGACGGCCTCGTCGAGGACAACTCCAAGCCCTACTGGGACGACCACGTCGACGTCTACAAGGCCGACGTCCGGGCGCCGATGGAGGCCCTGCTCGACGAGCTCAAGGGCGAGTTCGGCGACGGCCTCGGCGAGCCCAAGGTGTTCCGCCCCTACCGGGACGTCCGGTTCGCCAAGGACAAGACGCCCTACAAGACCCACTGCGGCGGTGTGCTCGAACAGGGCCGCGGCGGCGGCGCCTACTACGTCGAGGTCGGGCCGGACGGCCTGCGCGTCGGCGGCGGGTGCTTCCACCTCGCGTCCGACCAGCTCGCCCGGTTCCGCCAGGCCGTCGACACGGACCTGCACGGCGAAGCGCTCCAGAAGATCATCAAGAAGCTCGAGCGCGCCGGCTGGACGGTCGCAGGCGACCGGCTGAAGTCGAAGCCGCGCGGCTTCGACGCCGAGCACCCGCGCCTCGACCTGCTGCGCTACCGCTCGGTGTACGCGGTGCGCACCTGGGAGCCGGACGACGTCCTGCACGAGCGGGGTGCTCTCGACCGGGTGCGGAAGTCGTGGCGGCAGCTGCGCGAGTTCAACGAATGGGCCCGTGACCGGGTCGGACCCAGTGAGCAGCCGCGCCGCTGACCCCCAGGGTTTCTGAACCGTTTCTCTGAACTTTTCGGGATCGGTACAGACGAACGCGCCGACAGGGTCTACGCTATGCGAACGTGAGCCGACGCGCGAAGATCGTTTGTACCCTGGGCCCCGCCACCGCCACCCCGGAGAAGATGCGGGCACTCGTGGACGCGGGCATGGACGTGGCGAGGATGAACTTCTCCCACGGCAGCCACGGCGACCACAAGCAGGTCTACGACCTGATCCGGGACGCCGCCGCCGCGAGCGGCCGGGCGGTCGGCATCCTCGCCGACCTGCAGGGCCCGAAGATCCGCCTCGGCACCTTCGCCGGCGGGCCGGTCGAGTGGCACACCGGCGACATCGTCCGGATCACCGTCGAGGACGTCGCCGGCACCCACGACCGGGTCTCCACGACCTACAAGGGCCTCGCCAAGGACGCCAAGCCCGGTGACCGCCTGCTGGTCGACGACGGCAAGGTCGGCCTGGTGGTCAAGGAGGTCGACGGCCAGGACGTGGTCTGCGAGGTCACCGAAGGCGGCCCGGTCAGCAACAACAAGGGCGTCTCGCTGCCCGGCATGGACGTCTCCGTCCCGGCCATGTCCGAGAAGGACATCGAGGACCTCGAGTTCGCGCTCGAGCTGGGCGTCGACTTCATCGCGCTGTCCTTCGTCCGCTCGCCGGCCGACATCGACCTGGTCCACCAGGTGATGGACCGCGTCGGCAAGGGCCGGCTGCCGGTCGTCGCGAAGATCGAGAAGCCCGAGGCCGTCTACAACCTCGAGGCCATCGTGCTGGCCTTCGACGCGGTGATGGTCGCCCGCGGCGACCTCGGCGTCGAGCTGCCGCTGGAGCAGGTCCCGCTGGTCCAGAAGCGCGCCATCCAGATCTGCCGCGAGAACGCGAAGCCGGTCATCGTCGCGACGCAGATGCTCGAGTCGATGATCAACAACTCCCGGCCGACCCGCGCCGAGGCCTCCGACGTCGCGAACGCCGTCCTCGACGGCGCCGACGCGCTGATGCTGTCCGGCGAGACCAGTGTCGGCCGGTACGCGATCGAGGTCGTCCAGACGATGGGCCGGATCATCGAGGCGGTCGAGACCGACTCGCCGGTCGTCCCGCCGCTGACGCACGTCCCGCGCACCAAGCGCGGCGTGATCTCCTACGCCGCCCGCGACATCGGCGAGCGGCTCAACGCGAAGGCCCTGGTCGCCTTCACGCAGTCCGGCGACACCGTGCGCCGCCTGGCCCGGCTGCACACGCGGCTGCCGCTGCTGGCGTTCACGCCCGAGGACTGCGTCCGCAGCCAGCTCTCGATGACCTGGGGCACCACCACCCAGATCGTGCCGCGGGTGGAGTCCACGGACCAGATGATCCAGCAGGTCGACCACTCGATGCTGGAGATGGGCAAGTACCAGAAGGGCGACCTGGTCGTCATCGTGGCCGGCTCCCCGCCGGGCACCGTCGGGTCGACCAACCTGATCCACGTCCACCGCCTTGGTGAAGACGACCACGCGTAAGGGACGTCGGGGACGTCGACCACATAGGGTCTGGCCATGACTGAAATGGCCAGAGCGGCCGCCACCGAGCTGGAGATCCCGGGTGGCGGCCAGCCGGTGCTGGACCGCTTGGTGGCGTTGCTCGACCTCGAGAAGCTCGAGGAGAACTTCTTCCGCGGCGTCTCGCCCGCCCACTCGCCGGTCCGCGTGTTCGGCGGGCAGGTGGCCGGGCAGGCGCTGGTCGCGGCCGGGCGCACGGTGCCCGACGAACGCCGGGTCCACTCGCTGCACGCGTACTTCATCCGCGGCGGCGACCCGAGCGTGCCGATCGTCTACGAGGTCGACCGGATCCGGGACGGCCGCTCGTTCACCACCCGCCGGGTCGTGGCGATCCAGCACGGCAAGGCGATCTTCTCGCTCTCGGCGTCCTTCCAGAAGGACGAATCGGGCATCGACCACGCCGAGGCGATGCCGGAGGGTGTGCCCGCGCCGGAGTCGCTGCCGACGCTGATGGAACGCGCCGAGGGCTACGCGATCGGCGCGCACAGCCGGCCGCGGCCGATCGACCTGCGCTACGTCAACGACCCGCCGTGGGTCACCCGCCAGACCGGCGAGCCGCCCGCGCGCAACCAGGTGTGGATGCGCGCCGACGGCAAGCTGGGCGACGACCAGCTGCTGCACGTGTGCGTGCTGACCTACGCCTCCGACATGACGCTGCTGGACTCGGTCCTCGCGCGCCACGGTGTCTACTGGGACACCGACAAGGTGCTCGGCGCGAGCCTCGACCACGCGCTCTGGTTCCACCGGCCCTTCCGCGCCGACGAGTGGTTCCTCTACGACAGCGCGTCACCGACCGCCTCCGGAGCGCGCGGTCTGGCCACCGGCCGGTTCTTCGGCGCGGACGGCACCCTCATCGCCACGGTCGTCCAAGAAGGACTCCTGCGCGTCCTCTGAACGCGGGCGGGAAATCACCCTTACGGGCGACAAATAGTCGGCGTATTCATCGTCGGAATGGGGCATTCGGGGCGGGGAAGGGGGCCGGGACCGATCGGGGGACGGCCCCGGACCCCTTCTCCGAATGACCACGCGGCGGACCGCGAAGTCATCGTCTACGCTGCTCAACAGGCCGGACCGGGCCTGAGGGCCGAACGACCCGGGCCCGTGCCGCGTCCTGTCGCAGTGCAGAGTGCGAGGATACAAGAGCATTCTGCAAATTGCAGGTTCGACGCGCGCGACGGGTCGGGAATCGGTGCGGTGTTAATGCTCCACTGTCCTGGTTAGATACTGGGAGCAAGCGAACGGCTACGACGCCGTCGACATCCGGAGGTGCCGAATGGCCAGGGGACAGAGCCCCACGGTTCGCCGCCGGAGGCTCGCCGGCGAGCTGCGCCGGCTCCGCGAGGCCGCGGACCTCACCATCGACGAGGTCGGTGAGAAGCTCGAGTGCTCGGCGTCGAAGATCAGCCGGATCGAGACCGGCCACGTCGGGGTCACCCCGCGTGACGCGCGGGACATGCTGGCGCTCTACGGGATCATCGGCGACGAGCAGGAGGCGCTCGTCCAGCTGGCCCGCGAAGCCCGCAAGCGCGGCTGGTGGCACGCCTACAACGAGGTCTTCACCGGCACGTTCGTCGGGCTCGAAGCCGACGCGAGCTCGCTGCGCGCGTTCCAGGCCCTGCTCGTGCCGGGCCTGCTGCAGACCGAGCGGTACGCCCGCGCCGTGATCCGGGCCCTGCGCCCGGACGCCGAGGAAGCCGAGATCCGCCGCCGCATCGCCGCGCGGATGGCGCGGCAGGAGCTGCTGTCGGACACGCCGCCGCCGGAGTACTGGGCCGTCATCGACGAGGCCGTGCTGCACCGGGTCGTCGACACCCCCGAGGTGATGGCCGAGCAGCTCTACCGGATGGTCGCCGTCGCCGAGAAGCCGAACGTGACCATCCAGGTGGTGCCGTTCCACGCCGGCGCGCACCCCGGGATGGAAGGCCCGTTCCTGATCATGGGGTTCCCGGAGCAGGCCGACCCGGACGTCGTCTACGTCGACGACAGCACGTCCAGCGGCCTCTACCTGGAGGAACCCACAGACGTCCGGCGCTACGGGCTGATGTTCGACCATCTGCGCGCGGCGGCACTCAAACCGGACGACTCGGTGGAGCTGATCGCCGAGGCGGCCGGACGGTTCGCCGAACGGGCGGCCGTTCCGGCGGCAGTGCACCATCTGGATCCGAGGACACAGTGAGGGAGTTGGGGACCATGGAATCCGAGCTTTCCGGAGAGCTTTCCGGCGCGCGGTGGCGCAAGAGCAGCCACAGCGGCGGCGGCAACGACTGCGTCGAGGTCGCGTTCGTCGCCGGGGGTGCCGCGGTGCGCGACTCGAAAGACCCCGAAGGTGGTGCTTTCCGCCTGCCCGCGTCGGGTTGGCGGGGGCTGCTGGCCGCGGTGCGGCCGGACGGCCCCGCGCGCGACTGAGGCGATCTCGAAGACCCCTTACCCCCGTCGAGCTGGGCTCGGCCGGGAGTAAGGGGTCTTTGCGCGTCAGGGGTACGTGATCACCCGATGCCCGAGGGATCCCCTCAGGACGACTCTGAGTGCTACCAACCGGTGACTCAGGAACAAGGTGAACACGATGCACAGCGATCTGCTTCTGGACGCGGTCCGGGCCGAAGCGGCCTACCGGGCCGAGGAACTCCACAAGGCCGGGCGCAGCGCCTGGGCCGCCCGCGCCCGCCGCGCCGTCCGCCACGTGCGGGCCGGGCGCAGCGTCGTCGACGTGCCGGCGCAGGAGCGCCGGGAGGGGTCGCGGGAGACCGCGGTCGTCGGCGAGACCGCCCGGTAGGGGCGGGTGATGGTGTCCAAGGCGATAAGCGTGCGGAACTTGTCGGTGGGGTGAGCAACAATGCTGCTTGTGCCCCGACTCGGCTCCGGAATCCCGCTCGTCGCCCGTACCCACGAGATGCGGCGGCTCCGCGCCGCCTTCGCCCGGGCCGACCGGGGCGAAGCCGGCGCGGCGCTGCTCTCGGGGGACGCCGGGGTCGGCAAGACCCGGCTGCTGACCGCGCTCGCCGAGCACGTCGCCGCGTGCGGTGCGCTGGTGCTCACCGGCCGCTGCATCGACGTCCGCGAAGGCGGTCTTCCTTATCTTCCCTTCGCCGAAGCGCTCGCCCCGCTCGGCACCGCGACGGAACCGGCGATCGCCGCCGCCGTGCGGGCCCGGCCCGCGCTCGGCCGGCTGCTGCCGCAGGGCCAGGGCCTCGAGGAGCCCCGGGCGGCCGAGCACGCCCCGATGACCTCGAACGACCGCGAGACGATGGTGCGTCCCCGGCCGGAGCAGGATCTCGGTCAGCTGCAGTTGTTCGACGCGGTACTGGGGGTGCTGACCGAGATCGCCGAGTCCCGGCCGGTGGTGATCCTGCTGGAGGACCTCCACTGGGCCGACGCCTCGACCCGCAACCTGCTCTCGTTCCTGCTCAGCCGGCTGCGCGCGCAACGGCTCCTGGTCGTGGGCAGCTACCGCGAGGAGGACGTCCACCGGCGCCACCCGCTGCGCGGCCTCCTCTCTGAGCTGTTCCGGCTCGCCACCGTCGAGCGCGTGGACCTGCAGCCGTTCGGCACCGCCGACGCGCGCACGTTCGTCGAGGCGCTGGCCGACGAGCCGCTCCCGGCGGATGTCGTCGCCGACATCGTCAGCCGCTCCGAGGGCAACCCGTTCTTCGCCGAGGAGCTGCTCGCCACCAAGACCGAGTGCAACGACCTGCCCGCGGGCCTGGCCGAGGTGCTGCTCTCCCGCTTGGAGCGGCTCTCGCCGGACGCCCGCCGCGTCGTGCGCGTCGTGTCGGTCGCGAACGAGCCGGTGATGCACGCGGCCCTCGCCGAGATCTCCGCGCTCGGCGAGCTGGAGCTGGACGAAGCGCTGCGCGAGGCCGTCCAGCACCACGTGCTGGTGGTGATGCCGGACGGCGCCTACTGGTTCCGGCACGCGTTGCTGCAGGAAGCGGTGTACGGCGACCTGCTGCCGGGGGAGCGCTCGCGCACGCACGCGGCCTACGCGGCGCGGATCCGGTCGCGGCCGCAGGGTCGCGGGCACGACGCGAAGCTGGCCTACCACTCGATGCAGAGCAGCGACCTGGTCACCGCGCTGCCGGCGTTGCTGCGCGCGATGGACGAGGCCGAGAAGCTGGGCGCGCCCGGGTCGGCGCTGCGGCACGTCGAGCAGGCACTGTCCATCTGGGACGCCGTCCCGGCCGTCGACCGGCCCGAGGGGTTCGACGAGCTGCGGCTGCTGCACGAGGCGTCGTACTTCGCGGGCACGTCCGGCGAGCCCGAGCGGGCCGCCGCGTTCGCCCGCTCGGCCACCCAGGCCCTGACCGCCGACAGCCCGGCCGACAGCGCGGCGAAGACGTGGCGGCGGCTGGCGGAAGCGCTGCTGGCGCTGGAAGGCACGCTCGACGAGGCCGTCGCGGCGATCGACCGCGCGTGGGACCTGGTCAAGGACACCGAACCGAGCGGCACCCGCGCGTGGGTGCTGGCCAGCCGCGCCGGGTTCCTGCGGCTGCTCGACCAGCCGGACGCGGCGCTGGACAGCGCGCTCACCGCGGTCGCCGACGCGCAGGAGGTCGACGCGGCCGGGGCGGAGGCGTCGGCGCTGGTCACCCTGGGCACGCTGGCCGACTCGGCGGGCGACGCCGCCGAGGCCCGCGAACGTTTGCGCCAGGCCGAGCGCAAGGCGCGTGACTCCGGGGCGCTGAACACCGAGATCCGCGCGACCTACTTCCTCGCACTGAGCCACGACGACCAGGCCGAGTTCGCCGAGGCGCTCGAGCACGCCTCACGCGGGTTCGCCCGGGCCGAGGAGTCCGGGCTCAGCTGGAGCGTCTACGGCCTGGAGCTGCGGGCGCGGCAGATGACCCTGCGGTACCTGATGGGCGACTGGCCGGACGAGAGCGCCGGGCGGGCCGGGCGCGGGGTGTCCGGCGCGGTCGCCGCGCGGATCCTCGCCATCTGGTCGCTGTTCGTCGTCGCCCGCGGCCGGTTCGACGAGGCCGCGAAGCTCGTCGCCGGGCTGCGGCAGCACTGGACGGCGGACATGCAGATCCCGCTGTCCGCCGGGGACGCCGGCATCGAGCTGGCCTATTGGCGCGGTGATCACCAAGCTGCGGTGAAGCAGGCGGAAGACCTCATCGGCTGGCTCGAACGGATCGAACCCGGCCTGCTGCCCGGCATCCGGGTGGCCGCGCTCGGCACGACCGCCGCGGCCGCGCTGGCCGCCGAGGCCCGGATCCGCGGCGACGCGGCGGCCGTCGACGCCGCGCTGGCGGCGGGGGAGCGGATGCTGGCGCACGGCCGGATGTGCGCGATCGTCGGGCAGCCGCGCTCGGGGACGCTCGGGCCGGAAGGCCGGGCCTGGCTGGCCCGGCTGGAAGCGGCGGCGTCCGGCCTGAGCGGCAAGGGCGACCCGGAGAAGTGGGCGGCCGCGGCGGCCGCGTTCGGCTACGGCGCTGTCTACGAGCAGGCGATCTGCCGCCGGCACGAGGCGGAAGCCCTGCTGCTGGCCGACGACGTCGACCAGGCCCGGACCGCCCTGGAAGCGGCCCACGCCGTGGCGACCCGGCTGGGCGCGATCCCGCTGCGGGACGCCGTCCGCGACCTCGCGCACCGCGCGCGGGTGGACCTGCCGGGCGTCGAACCGGCGGCCCCGGCCCGCGCGGTCGTCGACCCGCTGACCGACCGCGAGCGCGACGTCCTCGAGCGCGTGGCCCTGGGCCGCACGAACCGCCAGGTCGGCGAAGAGCTGTACATCAGCGAGAAGACGGTCAGCGTCCACCTGTCCCGGGTGATGGCGAAACTCGGCGCGAGCCGCCGCGCGGAAGCGGTCGCGATCGCCTACGACCGAGGCCTGCTCACAGCTCCCACCGCACACGCGTGACCAGAGGGCCGACACGCGTGATTGGAGGGTCGACACGCGTGATTGGAGGGTCGACACGGCCGAGCACGCCGTGTCGACTCTCCAATCACGAGTGCTGACTCTTCAATCACGCGTGCTGACCCTTCAAACACACCGATCGGGTCAGCGGGGGAGGCGGCGGAGGGCTTTCAGGCCCAGCGTCATGCCGCGGGACCACAGTGAACCCGAGATTCCGCGCGGCGGGCGCAGGGCCAGGCCGCGTTGTAGCGCGATCGACTGGGACTCCGTGTACTTCAGCAGGCCTTCGGCGCCGTTGCGGCGACCGACGCCCGAGTCCTTCATGCCGCCCATCGGGACGCCGACGCTGCCGAACGTCGCCGCGTAGCCCTCGTTGACGTTGACCGTGCCCGCCTTGAGCCGGGCCGCGACCTCCCAGCCCGCGTGGCCGTTGCGCGACCAGACGCTGGCGTTGAGCCCGAACGGCGTGTCGTTGGCGCGGTCGATGGCCTCGGTGACGTCGGTGTAGCCGTAGATCGAGACGACCGGCCCGAACGTCTCCGCCGCGAACGGCACCATCTCCGCGGTGACGCCGGAAAGGACGGTCGGCTCGTAGAACAGCGGGCCGAGGTCGGGCCGGGCGCGACCGCCGGTGAGCACCGACGCGCCCTTCGCGCGGGCGTCCTCGACGTGCGCGGACACCGTCTCGAGCTGGTCTTCCGACGTCAGGGAGCCCATCTGGGCCTGGTAGTCCAGCGCGCCGCCGAGCTTCACCGCGGCGGTGCGGGCCACGAACGCGCGGGTGAACTCCTCGCGGATCGACTCGTGGACGTAGATCCGCTCGACCGACACGCACAGCTGCCCGGCCGAGGAGAAGCACGCGGTCACCGCGCCCGTCGCGGCCTTCGCGACGTCGGCGTCGGGCAGCACGATCATCGGGTTCTTGCCGCCGAGCTCGAGTGAGTACGACGTCAGCCGCTTCGCCACCTGCCCGGCCAGCTCCTTGCCGGTCGGCGTGGACCCGGTGAAGCACAGGTAGTCCGACTCCTCGACCAGCGCGGTGCCGATCTTCGAGCCGCGGCCGAGCACGATCTGCCAGGTCCCGGCCGGCAGCCCGGCCTCCTCGGCGAGCTCGTGCAGCCACAGCGCCGAAAGCGCGGTCTGGTTGTCCGGCTTCTGCACGACGGCGTTGCCGGCCGCGAGCGCCGGGAAGACGTCCATCGCGGTCAGCGCGAGCGGGTAGTTCCACGGCGAGATGACGCCGACGACGCCCTTGGGGTGCCGCAGCTCACCGGCGCGGGTCAGGCCGGGGATGACGCCGGCGACGCGGCGCGGGGCGAGGATCTTCGCGGCGTGTTTGCCGTAGTAGGCCGCGACCAGCGCGGTCGCGCTCACCTCGTCGAACGCGTCGAGCCGGGCCTTGCCCGCCTCGACCTGGACCAGGTCGAGGACCTCGTCCTGCTTGGCCAGCACCAGGTCGTGCAGCTTGGTGAGCACCCGGGCGCGCTCGGCGGGGGAGTGCTCCGCCCACGCCCGCTGCGCGGTCCGCGCGGCGGCGAACACGGCGCGGGCGTCGGCGTCGGTGGCCTGGGGCAGGGTCGTGATCGGCTGCCCGGTGAAGGGCGCGGTCATCCGGATCGGGGCCGAGTCCGCGCCGCCGGCCACCCGGGCGACGAGCTGGGCCGCCCGGGCCGCGGCCGGCGCACCGGCGACCCCGCCGACGGTCGGCGGGAGCGCGGTGTCGTGGACCGGGTTCGCGGGGGTCGTGCTGGTCATGACGTCTCCGTTCCGCGCGGCGACGCGCAGGGGTTACCGACGAGTACAGCATACCGTCGGTACGTCGGCTGTCCAGCTCGATGTGAATCTATTTCATGTTTTGGGCGGGTTCAGCGGCGGGAGCTGGTAGGTCGGCTCGGTCGTCGGCGCCGCCGGTGGCTCGTCCGGATGCGGCTGGGCCTGCGTCGCCTCGTAACCGTCGGCGGGCTGCTGTGACGGAAACGGCTGTGCCGGAAATGGCTGTGACGACGGGAACGGCTGTGCCGGAAATGGCTGTGACGGCGGGCCCTGCGTGGCGAACGGTTGAGACGGCGGCCCCTGCGCAGGGAACGGCTGGGACTGCGGGCCTTGTCCGGGATACGTCTGCTGCTGCGGGCCGCCGTAAGGCTGCTGGCCCGGGTACGGCGACGAACCCGGGTAGCCGCCCGACTGCTGCGGCCCGACCGGGTACGGCCGCGACTGCTGCTGCGGGTAGCCCGGCCCGCCGTGCAGGTTCGCCGGCGGACCGGCGGGTGCCGTCGCGCGCCGGCCGGCCAGCAGGGCGAACGCCAGCACGACCACCGCGAGCGCTCCGCCGCCGAGCAGCAGCCAGAAGCCGGTCCCGGTGGTGTAGTGCGACTTGATCGAGTCGTCGTCGGACTCGTAACTCAGGGTCGCCGAGACGTCCATGCCGAGCATCCAGACCGCCGCGGCCACACCCGCGCCGCCGACGAGCAACGCCGTGCGCGCGCCCGTCCGCGTGCCGGGACTCGCCGACCGGCGGACGCCGAGCAGGGCCAGCACGGCGCCGGCCAGCAGCACCACCGCGCCGACGGAGAGCGGGATGCCGTAGTGCGCGACGTGGGTGCTCTCGTAGAACTTCTGCGCGTCGGGGCTGGGCTCGATGTCGAAGGACCGCGACCACGCGCTGATCGTCTGGCTGCTCTCGGTCTTGCCGCTGACGATCTGCTCGAACGTCGTCTGCGGCAGGAACGACCCGACCAGCACGAGGATCGCGGCGAGCGCGCCGAACAACCCGGCGATCAGCCGGAAGAGCGCGCCGGGATCGGCTGACGGCGACGCTGACGGCGGCCGCGGCGGCTGCATCTGTGGTGGGCCGTACGGGTACGGCTGCTGAGGGTGGGGCGGCGGCGCGCTGGGGGTCATCGATTCTCCCTCTTTCCGGCGATTGGACCACGAATCGGCCTGCGGGATAAGGGGTGAAGTGACACTGGTGCGCCGCGCTGGTCAGCTCGGCGCAGTGGTGGCGTCCTGGTAGAGCAGGACGGCGATCCGCTTCCACTCCTCCAGGAGCTGGCGGCGCCGCTTCGGGTCGCCGCCGAGCTCGGCGTCCAGCGCCAGCCCGCGGGTCAGGTTCACGGTGAGCCAGAACAGCATCTCCGCGCGTTCGGGCGGGAGCTCGCCGGCGACCTGGGTGACGTGCTCGAGCGTGGCGCGCCCGAGCGCGCGGTCGACCGGGCGGATGGCCGCACGCAGCTCGGGGTCGGTCCGGGCGGCGACCCACAGCTCGGTGACGGCGGTCGAGAGCGTGCCGGAGTAGCCGGTCCAGAGCAGGTCGATCGCGGCGGCGACGCCGGTGCCGCCGCTGGGCAGCCGGTCGAGCGACGCCGCGAGCTGGCTCCGCAGCCGGTTCGTGAGGTGTTCGACGGCGGCCGCCATCAGCTCGGCCTTCGCGGTGAAGTGGTGCTGCACCGCGCCCTTGGACACGCCCGCGCGGGCGCAGATCTCCTGGACCGACGTGCGCGCGTACCCAAGGTCCACCAGGCAGTCGATGGTGGCGTCGAGCAGCGCCGTGCGGGTCTGCTCCCGCCGCTGCGCCTGGGTGCGGTGACCCGTCTCGGTCACTCCGGCCTCCCCTGCTTTACCTACCGGCCTGAACGGATGTACATTCCGAAGAGAACTTACATGCTGACCGTCATGTTTTCCAGCACTCGTCCCGCAGGAGGGTCCCCGTGCCGCTGAAACTCCCGAAGAGCTCCTGGAGCACGACCGAGCTCGAAGACCTCCGCGAGCTTTCGCGGTCGTTCATGCAGAAGGAGCTCGTCCCGAACCAGGAGCGCTGGGCGGCGGAGAAGAAGGTCGACCGCGAGCTGTGGAACAAGGCGGGCGAGGTCGGCCTGCTCTGCCTGTCCATCCCCGAGGAGTACGGCGGTGGCGGCGGCACGTTCGCGCACGAGGCCGTGCTCTACGAGGAGCAGGCCCGCTCCGGCGACAGCGCGTGGGGCGTGACCGTCCACAACGGAATCGTCGCGCACTACCTGAGCGCGTACGGCTCCGAGGAGAAGAAGCGCGAGTGGCTGCCGAAGATGGCCAGCGGCGAGATGGTCGGCGCGATCGCGATGACCGAACCGGGCACCGGCTCGGACCTGCAGGGCATCAAGACCCGCGCGGTGCGCGACGGCGACCACTACGTCATCAACGGCGCGAAGACCTTCATCACCAACGGTTTCCACGCCGACCTCGTCGTCGTCGCGGTGAAGACCGACCCGGACGCGGGCGCCCAGGGCGTCTCGCTGATCGCCGTCGAGACCGACACCCCGGGCTTCCGGCGCGGCCGGGTGCTCGACAAGGTCGGGCTCAAGGGCCAGGACACCGCCGAGCTGTTCTTCGACGACGTCCGCGTGCCCGCGGCCAACCTCCTCGGCGACGCCGAGGGCCAGGGCTTCATCCAGCTGATGCTGCAGCTGCCGCAGGAACGGCTGATCATCGCCGTCACGGCGGTGGCCGGGCTGGAGGCGGCGGTCGACCTCACGCTCGAGTACACGAAGGAGCGCACGGCGTTCGGCCGGCCCATCTTCTCCTTCCAGAACACCAAGTTCAAGCTCGCCGAGGCCGCCACCGAGGCCGCCGTCGCGCGGGCGTTCCTCGACCAGTGCGTCGAACGCCACCTCAAGGGCGAGCTCGACGTCCAGGGCGCGGCGATGGCGAAGCTGTGGACCACCGAGCGGGTCAACAAGGTGGTCGACGACTGCGTGCAGCTCTTCGGCGGCTACGGCTACATGTCCGAGTACCCGATCGCGCGCGCCTGGGCCGACGTCCGGATCTCCCGGATCTTCGGCGGCACCAGCGAGATCATGAAGGAAATCATCTCCCGCTCGCTCTGAGCCGCTCCGAAGGGAACCACGCCATGAAGGCAGGTCCGCTCAGCGGCCTGAAGGTGGTCGAGCTGGCCGGGCTCGCGCCCGGGCCGTTCGCCACGATGATCCTCGCCGACCTCGGCGCCGACGTCGTCCGCGTGGACCGCGCGACGCCGGGGGAGGACGTGCTCGGCCTGCCGGTCGACCCGCTGGCCCGCGGCCGCCGGACGATCGGCGTCAACACCAAGACGCCCGAAGGCGTCGAGCTGGTGCTGAAGCTGTGCGACACCGCCGACGTCCTCATCGAGGGCTTCCGCCCGGGCGTCGCCGAGCGGATCGGGCTGGGCCCGGACGTCGTGCACGCCCGCAACCCGCGGCTGGTCTACGGCCGGATGACCGGCTGGGGCCAGGACGGCCCGCTGGCGACGGCGGCCGGCCACGACATCAACTACATCGGCATTTCCGGCGCGCTCGAACCGATCGGGCGCGCGGGGGAGCGGCCGGTGCCGCCGCTCAACCTCGTCGGCGACTTCGGCGGCGGCGGGCTGCTGCTGGCGATGGGCGTGCTCGCCGCGCTGTACGAGCGGAACACCTCCGGCGAGGGCCAGGTCGTCGACGCGTCCATGGTCGACGGCGCCGCGCTGCTCACCACCAGCCTGCACGGCATGGCCGCGGCCGGGCTGTGGGGCGGCGGGCGCGGGGACAACATGCTCGACGGCGGTGCCCCGTTCTACGACACCTACGAGACCGCGGACGGCAAGTACGTCGCCGTCGGCGCGATCGAGATGCGGTTCTGGGGCGACCTGGTGAAGGTCCTCGACCTCGACCCGGCCGAGTTGCCGCTGCACGTGGACAAGACGCAGTGGCCGAAGCTGCGCGAGATCGTCGCCGAGGCGATCGGCAAGCACACGCGCGACGACCTCGTCGCCCGCGCGGAGGGCACCGACGCCTGCCTGACGCCGGTGCTGTCGCCGCAGGAGGCGGCGAGCCACCCGCACAACGCGGCCCGCGGCACGTTCGTCGAGATCGGCGGCCTGGTCCAGCCGGCCCCGGCGCCGCGCTTCGGCCGGACGCCGCCGGAAACGCCGGAAGCCCCGCGCACCAAGGGATCCGACACCGAAGCGGTGCTGGCCGAGCTGGGCGTCACGGACCTCGGGGCCCTCCGGGAGGCCGGGGCGATCGCCTAGCGCCTAGTCCCGCGCGAGCTAGTCGCGTGCCAGATCGGAGCGGACGACCGAGTAGATGACGTTGTCGCGCCACCGGCCGTCTCGGAAGCCGTAGCCGCGAAGGACTCCTTCGCGCGTGAAGCCGGCCTTCTCGAGCGCCCGCTGTTCGGCGCGGTTGTCGACCTCGGTCGTCGCTTCGACGCGGTTGAGCTGCGTGTGCGCGAAGAGGTATTCGACGAGCAGGCGCTGGGCCTCCGTGCCGTGGCCGTGGCCGCGCGCCTCGGGGACCAGCACCAGCCCGATGCTCCAGCAGTACGACGTCGGCCCGCTGCGGCTGCGGTGCCAGGACACCAGGCCCAGCAGGCGCCCGCCGAGCGTGGGCACCAGCATGCCGGTCTCGACGCTCAGCATCCCGGTCTCGCGCCACCGGCGGCGCAGGTAACCCGGGTCGTGCCAGCCGAACCACTGGTGCGCGCCCGCCGCGACCGGGTCGTTGGTCAGCTGCTCGAGCCGGTCGAGGTCGGACTCCGCGACCGGCCGGAGCACGACTCTGCTGACGTCGTCGTCCATCCGCCGACCCTATCGGCCGATCGACCGGATTCGCCGCGACAGCCCGGGTTCCACCCGGTGGAGGCACGCCCGGTCACAGAGCGGGTAGCAGCTCAGCCGAAGCTGCCGTGGCGGCCCGCGCCGCCGCTGAACTTCGCCGCGCCGTCGACCGCTTCGGCCGCGAGGACGCCGGTGCCCATCGCGGCGCCGAACTCCGCGGCCAGCGCGTCGTCTTCGGCCAGCCCCCACTGCCCGAGGGTCGCCGCGCGGTCGCCGCGCAGGCAGGCCTGCGGGAACCCGGCGAGCTGCCGGGCCAGCTCCTGCGCCGCCGGCACCGCCTCGCCCGCGGGGACCAGCCGGTTCGCCAAGCCGATGGCCAGCGCCTCGGTGGCGTCGACCGGCCGTCCGGTCAGGATCAGGTCCATCGCCCGGGACTGGCCGATCAGCCGCGGCAGCCGCACGGTGCCGCCGTCGATCAGCGGGACGCCCCAGCGGCGGCAGAAGACCCCGAACACCGCGGTGGCGTCCGCGACCCGCAGGTCGCACCACAGCGCCAGCTCCAGGCCGCCCGCGACGGCGTGCCCGTGGACGGCCGCGATCACCGGCTTGCCGAGCGTCATCCGGGTCGGGCCCATCGGGCCGTCCCCGTCCGGGTGGGTGCGGTTCATCCGATCGGTGCCGATGGCCTTGAGGTCGGCGCCGGCGCAGAACGCGCCGCCCGCGCCGGTCAGCACCGCGACGGCGGCCTCGGGATCGGCGTCGAACGCGCGGAAGGCGTCGGCCAGCCCGGCCGCGGTGGGGCCGTCGACGGCGTTGCGGGCGGCGGGCCGGTCGATGGTGATCGTCGTCACGGCGCCGTCCCGCTCGACCAGCACGTTCCGCGTCATCGGGGCTCCCTGGGGTTGATCGGGGTGTCTTCCGGGCAAGCCTCTCCTAGAGTAGGGACCCTGCCACTCCCGGACGGGTTGGCGAGCCGGGGAGGAAGCACATGTCGAGCGGCGTGAAGAAGATCCTCATCGTGGGTGTGGTCGCGCTCGTGCTGTTCTTCCTCATCACCCAGCCCACCCAGTCCGCCGACTTCGTCCACCGCGTGCTCGGGTGGCTGAAGGACGGCGCCGAAGCGATCGTCACCTTCTTCCGGACGCTTTTTTCCTGACCCTGGGCCAGTCCCGTGAACCGGCGCCGCAATCGGGTGCGCCGGCGGTCACCGCGTGTGTCATCGGCCGGTAAATCACTCAGCGTCACGAATCCCAGATTTCGGGCTCTACGCTCGACCATCCGGGTGGATTGCGACTGAAAACGCGCAGGTCGGCGAATTCGTGCCTGCCGGGGTCTGGCGAAGGAGACCACCCCGGCCCTACGGTGCTCACATTGCGTGATCAGGTGGTTCTCCGAACCCCTCGGGAACCCCGGTACGCAGGCAGTTTCCACTCAGCAAGGTGCACTTGGTGCTTGCGGCGCAGCCGCGTGGGACAGGTGTCAGGACCTGTCCGTCGGGGACCTATGAGGAGGCAGGGATGACCGGAGATCCCGGAGTGGACGCGTTGATCCGGCAGTGGGCCGCCGAGCGCGAGCAGACCCCCGAGGAGCAGGAGGTCGACCGCATCGCTTCCGCGTGGCTGGCCGACGCCCCCGCGCAGGCCCCGGGCATCCCCGGCCAGCGTGCCCGGTCGGGTTCCGCCCGCTGGGCCCAGGTCGAAGCGGCCGACCCCGGTTACCTCGACGCGATGCGCCGCAGGTTGCCGGAAGTGCCCGAAGAGCTTCTCACCGCCGCCGCGGGCTGGTGGCAGATGGTCGGCGGCGTCGCCGAGGCCGAGGAGTGGTGGGACGCCGGCATCAGCCCGCTCGACCAGCGGGCCCTCGACTACCGCGCGGCGGGACTCTCGCCGTCGGACCTCAGCCGTCGCCTCGGCCCGATGACCGTCCTGCAGCACCTGCGCCGCGGCAGCGCCCCGGCCTGGTGCGTGGCGCGGCTCGCGCGTCAGCAGAAGTCCGCCTGACCGTGATGTCCGCCTGACGGGGCGGACTTCACTCGGCCGGGTGAACCGGTGTGGTGAGACGATCTCGGCGACCCGCGTAACGCTAACCTGCGCGGGCTCGTTGACTGATCGTCGACAACCACACCGGAGGACCGGAGTTTCGTGCGCACGAGTACCGGAAAGACCGAGGACGACCCGATCGACTCCGTCGACGAGCCCGCCCCCGCTGCCCCGGCACCGCGCTCCGCGGGCGTCGCCGTCCTCACCCGGCTGATCGTGGTCTTCGTCGTGCTGGCCGTCGCCGGTGGCGGCGTCTGGCTCGTCACCCGCGCGTCGACGCCCGAGGCGGGCCCGACCACCACCGAGATCCCCGCCCTGCAGGTCAAGGCGGCCGACGTCCGCCCGGGCTCGGTCGTCCCGGCCGGCGGCGCCGTCGCGGGCGGGGCCGACCCGCAGACGCCGCCGCAGCAGCAGGCCCAGTCCCGCAGCGCCACCGGTCCGGCGACGCTCTCGCAGTGGGCGGGCCAGGTCGCCGCGGCCAGCGGCGTCCCGGCGCGGGCGCTGACCGCCTACGGCAACGCCGAGCTGGCGATGCGCGCGAACCAGCCGAACTGCAAGATCTCGTGGGCGACGCTCGCCGGCATCGGCCGGATCGAGTCGAACCACGGCCAGTACGCCGGCGCCGTGCTCGGCGCGGACGGCCGGCCGTCGAAGCCGATCATCGGCGTCCCGCTCGACGGCTCGTCCGGCGTCCAGGCCATCGGCGACACCGACGGCGGCCGCTACGACGGCGACGCGGGGGTCGACCGCGCGGTCGGGCCGATGCAGTTCATCCCCGGCACGTGGCGCAAGTGGGCGTCCGACGGCAACGGCGACGGCCTCGGCGACCCGCAGCAGATCGACGACGCCGCCCTCGCCGCGGCCCGCTACCTGTGCGCGGGCGGCCGTGACATGCAGAGCCCGTCGGGCTGGTGGGCGGGCATCCTGTCGTACAACAACTCGACCGAGTACGCGCAGAAGGTGTTCGGCCTGGCCGACGGCTACGCGAAGGCCGCCCAGTCGGTGCGCAAGCAAGGCTGAGCCCTAAACAACGCTGAGCCCCGGGCAACGCTGAGCCCACCAGCCGGTAAAGGGCCGCCGACCTGCGCTGAGAGCCCGGCCACCCCGGGCGCGGTCGATCGCCGCCCCTCAGCCGGCCAGTGCTAGCTTGGGCCTCGTGCCAGCATCCCCTCCGCCGGCGGGGTCCCCCTGGGGCCGCCGGCTCGCGATCGTCGCGACGTGCCTGGTGAGCCTGCTGATCTGCTGCGGACTCGCCTGGTGGCAGTGGGACCGGTTCACCTCGGCGAACGGCACCTTCCAGAACCTCGGTTACGTCCTGCAGTGGCCGCTGTTCGGGCTGTTCCCGGCCTTCATGTTCTGGCGGATCCGGCAGCTGCGGCAGAAGGCCGAGGCCGAACCGGCGCCGGAATCGGCCACAGCACCGGCCCCCGTCGCCGAAGTGCCCGCCCCTCGCTCTCGCCCCGGCGTGCCGACGCCGGTGGACGACGAGGACGAGGAGCTGGCCGCGTACAACCGTTACCTGCGCGAGCTGAACGCCCGCGACCAGCAGGCCGCAGAGTGAGGCCGCAAAGTGAGGACGTCCCGATGACCACCCGCACCGACGGCGCCGCGCAGACCGCGGTCCCGCTCACCGGCCCCCTGGTCCGGTTCCGCACCGCCGCCTACGTCACCGGCGTCGGCCTGCTCGGCCTGTGCTTCGTGATGGTGCTGCGCTACGGCTTCGACAACCCGACGCCGTCCGCGGTGTACTCGCCGATCCACGGCGTGCTGTACATGATCTACCTGGTGCTGACCATCGACCTGGCCATCAAGGCCCGCTGGTCGATCAAGGGCACCGTGCTGGTGCTGCTGGCCGGCTGCGTTCCGTTCGTTTCGTTCCTCGTGGAGCGCAAGGTGACGCACAAGGTCAAGGCCGGCCGGAAGCTGTAACCGGCCGCGGACGGCCTGCGCGCGTGACGCAGGCCGCCCGGGACGTCGTCGAACAGCTCAGCGGCTCAGCTGCCGATGCCGGTCAGGGACCGGACTTCCATCTCGGCGTGCTTCTCCGCGTTCGCCTTCGGCTTGCCGACCAGCGTGCCGACGATGCCGCAGAGGAACGAGAACGGGATCGAGACCAGGCCCGGGTTCTTCAGCGGGAACCAGGCGAAGTCGACGCCCTTGAGGATCGAGTCGGGGGCGCCCGACACGACCGGGGAGAAGACCACCAGGAGCAGGCACGCGGTCAGGCCGCCGTAGATGCCCCACAGCGTGCCGGTGGTGTTGAACCGCTTCCAGAACAACGAGAACAGCAGCGTCGACAGGTTCGCCGACGCCGCGACGGCGAAGGCCAGAGCCACCAGGAACGCGATGTTCTGGCCGTTGGCCAGCACCCCGCCGACGATGGCCAGCGCGCCGACCACGATCGCGGTCAGCCGGGCCACCCGGACCTCGTCGGCCGGTTCGGCCTTGCCGCGCTTGAAGATGTTCGCGTAGACGTCGTGGGCGAACGACGCCGACGCGGTGATCGTCAGCCCGGCGACCACGGCCAGGATCGTCGCGAACGCGACCGCGGCGATGATGCCGAGCAGCAGCGTCCCGCCGACGTGCAGGGCCAGCAGCGGCGCCGCCGAGTTCTCGCCGCCCGGGGCGCCCTTGATCTCGTCCGCGCCGACCAGCGCGGCCGCGCCGAAGCCGATCACCAGCGTGCACAGGTAGAACACGAACATGCACGCCGTCGCCCAGACGACCGAGCGGCGGGCCTCCCGCGAGTTCGGCACCGTGTAGAAGCGCATCAGCACGTGCGGCAGGGCCGCCGCGCCGAGCACCAGGGCCAGCGCCAGGGACACGAAGTCGAGCTTGGTGGTGCCGTTCTTGCCGTACGAGCCGCCCGGCTCGAGGAGCTTGTCGCCGAGCGGGCTGTTCTCGGCCGCCGAGGACAGCAGGTTCGAGAACCCGAAGCCGAACTTGCCGAACAGGAACACCGTCAGCAGCACGCCGCACATCAGCAGGATGGCCGCCTTGATGATCTGCACCCACGTGGTGCCCTTCATCCCGCCGACCAGCACGTACAGCACCATGATCAGGCCGACGACGCCGATCACCAGCGCCTGGCCGAGCTTGGAGTGCACGTTGAGCAGCAGCGCCACCAGGCCGCCGGCGCCCGCCATCTGCGCCAGCATGTAGAAGAACGAGATGACCAGGGTCGACGTCGCCGCCGCGGCGCGGACCGGGCGCTGCTTCATCCGGAAGCTCAGGACGTCGCCCATCGTGAACCGGCCGGTGTTGCGCAGCAGCTCCGCGATGAGCAGCAGGTCCACCAGCCACGCGACGAGGAACCCGATCGAGTAGAGGAAGCCGTCGTAGCCGTGGATCGCGATGGCGCCGGCGATGCCGAGGAACGACGCCGCCGACAGGAAGTCGCCCGACAGCGCGATGCCGTTCTGGCGGCCGGTGAACGCGCTGCCCGCGGCGTAGTAGTCCGACGTCGAGGAGTTCCGGGAGCTGGCCCGGTAGACGACGTACAGCGTGATCGCCACGAACAGGGCGAAAACGGCGGTGTTGACGATCGGGTCGCTGGCGGGCACACCCGCGGCGAGCACGGTCGCGGCCGTCGGCGCGGTCGGTGTCGTCATCGGGGCGTCCCTTCGGTCAGGCCCTCGCGGGCCCTCAGCTCGGCCACCCGCGGGTCGAGCTGGGTGCGGGCGTAGCGCAGGTAGAGCCAGGTGACGAGCGCGGTGCTGGCGAACTGGCCGATGCCGAGCAGGATGCCGACGTTGACCTGGCCGAACACCTTGGTGCTCATGAAGTCGTGCGCGTAGGCGGCCAGCAGAACGTAGGTCATGTACCAGGCGAAGAAGGCCAGGCTCATCGGGAAGACGAACCCGCGGAACCGCCGGCGCAGGGCGGTGAACTCGCGGCCGGCCTGGATCCCGGCGTAGTCGGGACCCGAGCGGGGACGGTGCTGGCGGTGCTGGCCGTGTCGGCCATCGGACGGGTGATCCCCGGTGAACAGGGCCGGCATCTGGCCGGTCTCTTCCAGGGCGTTGCCCGTCGCGGGGCGCGCGACGTCGTACATGGGTTGCCTCCGGCAGAAAGCCTTCCGTGGCGGCGGGGCTGCTGGCCCTGCGAGCAGGGCACCGGGCCGCCCTTGCGGACTGCGAAGCGCACATCGTAACTACGCCGTCCGGCTGCCCGAAAAGGCGCCGGGTCGTTTGCGGGTCACCGCGGCGCGGTATTCGTTTTCTTGTCGAAAATATCGAAACCCGGACTTCGTCGAGTTCGCGGACGGGTTACCCACAATGAGGAAAGAATTGTGACGCCGCGCTGTCCTACTTAGCGGTAGCCGGGGCAAATGGGCTAACCGTGCTGGACAGTCGTCAAGACGTGTCACCTGGAGTAGTCGTGAGGGTCCGGGGTCGCCTCGGAGAGGGTCCCCCCGGTGCGGGCGTGGCGGAGGAGATCCACTGGTCAGCCGCGCTCCCGAATGGAATCACCAGGTCGAGCGACGATCGGCCGGAATGCCACAACATCGGGCACACATTGAGACTTGACCCACTCGATGGGGGTACGGAGTGTAGATCGTCCGAGGGAACTTGGTCGGCCAGGTGGGCTAATCGGGTGACGGCCGGACGCTCACAACCGCCGCGTCCGGTAACCGGAATTCCCTCTTCCGCCCCGGCCGTGCAGAATGAGTCCGCCCACTACCGGGCCGGAAAGTACTTTTCGCAGGTCAGAGCCCGAGTCGGGAACACAATTGACCGGCCGGGCCGCGGGGGTACGATTCTTTGGCCCAGCTGACCGCAGCGATCCGATTGGCACCGATTAAGTTGATCTCGACGACCGTGCAGACCGCAACTTGCGCCGTGCACGTGCAGAGTCCCGGGAACGGGACGCCGGGACGGTGCTCGCTGCGCGCGGCCGGAGGGGCAGCCGGGGACGTGCGAGGGGGCCCGGGGAGCGGCTGGGCGGTGGCGGCACGACCGCCCGCCGGAACGCCGCGAGCCGGGACGCCGTGCGGCCGACGCGGATCCATGACGCCGGACAGGGAGTCACTCACGTGACCGTTGCAGGAGAAGGTCAGGTGCCCGTCGGGGAACTGCTCGGCCGAGCACCCCGGCGGTCGAAGGGGAAGGCCGTCTTGCAGGCGCTCGTGCGCTGGCGCGACTGGAGCCTCCCCGTCAAGCTCTCGGCCGTCACCGTCGTGCCCATCGTCCTCGCGATGGTGCTCGGCATCACGACGATCGCCGGCCAGGTCGGCCGCTCGGACGACTACCAGCGGCTCGACCGGCTCGTCGCGCTCGGCGTCCAGGTGCGCGCGCTCACCAGCGCGCTGCAACAGGAACGCACGGTCACCGCGGCGATGCTGACCGACGGCACCGTCGGCGGCACGCCCGAGCTGGCGACGGCCCGCAAGGCGACCGACGCCGCGGTCGGCCCGTTCACCGACGCGCAGGCCCGCGGGTCCGCCATCGAGCCCGGCGTGGCCGGGGCGGCGGGCGCGGCCACCGCGCAGGTCAACAACCTCGACTTCCTCCGCCGTCAGGTCGACGGCGGCCAGCTCGACCCGGGCCAGGCCGTCACCGCGTACTCCGGGGTCACCGGCGCGCTGATCGGCCTCGACACCGCGGCCACCGCCGGCGCCGGCGACGGCACCCTCGGCGGCACGCCCGCCGGGCTGCACGAGCTGCTCGTCGCGGGCGAGCAGGTGTCGCTCAGCCAGGCGATGGTGTCCTACGGCATCAACCGCGGCGCGCTCTCGCCGAGCGAGCTGGCCACCCTCCGCGCCGCCGAGCTGCGGCTGGCCGACCGGCTCGTCGACTTCCGGGCCGCGGCCGGCGACGCGCTGCAGCGCGACTTCTCGGCGATCGCCGAAGGCACCGACGCGCAGAGCCGCGCCCGGATGGTCGAGTCCGTGCTCGGCGCGCAGCCCGACACCGCGCGGGCCGCCTTCCGCGCCCTCTCCGCGACCGACTGGAACATCGCGTCCACGGCGATGCGGGCGCAGATCGCCCAGGTCGCCGACCGCCTCGGCACGCAGGCGTCGGACACGTCGTCGTCGATGGTCGAGGAGGCCAGCAGCGGCGCGGGCCTGCTCGCGGTGCTGCTGTTCGCCGCGCTGGTGCTCGCCGTCGCGGTCGTCTTCCTCATCACCCGCCAGCTGCTGCGCTCGCTGAAGGTGCTGCGCCGCAGCGCGCTCGACGTCGCCGAGACCGCGCTGCCCGAAGCCGTCCGCAACATCCAGGAGGGCCGCGCGCAGGGCACGGACGTCACGCCGGTGCCGATCCGCACCGACGACGAGGTCGGCGAAGTGGCGCGCGCCTTCGACAAGGTGCACCACCAGGCGCTGCGGCTGGCGACCGAGCAGGCCGCGATGCGCACCGGCTACGGCAGTGTGTTCGTCAACCTGTCCCGGCGCAGCCAGAGCCTGGTGCAGCGGCAGCTGCAGCTGATCGAGCAGCTGGAGCGCGACGAAGAGGACGCCGACCAGCTGGCGACGCTGTTCCAGCTCGACCACCTCGCCACCCGCATGCGGCGCAACAACGAGAACCTGATGGTCCTCTCCGGCGCCGAGCCGGGCCGCCGCTCCGGCAAGCCGGTCGGCACCACCGACATGCTCCGCGCCGCGGTGTCGGAGATCGAGCAGTACCAACGGGTCCAGGTGCAGCCGCCGCCCCCGGCGCGGATCGTCGGGTACGCCGCGAGCGACCTGATGCGCCTGGTCGCCGAGCTGCTGGACAACGCGACCGCGTTCTCCGCGCCGGAGACGTCGGTGACGGTGGCGTCGCGGCTGGGCGACGACGGCTCGCTCAACATCGACATCCTCGACAAGGGCATCGGCATGAACGAGGCCGAGGTCACCGAGGCGAACACCCGGCTGACCGAGGCCGGGTCGGTCGACCTGGCGACGTCCCGCCGGATGGGCCTGTTCGTGGTCGGCCGGCTGGCCAGCCGGCACCGGATCGGGGTGTCGCTGCACGGCGGCAAGGACATCGTCGGCGTCCGGGCCACCGTCGTCGTCCCGGCGGAGCTGGTGATGCCGGTGACCGACGGTCCGCTGACCGGCCAGATCGGCACGGTGCAGCAGTCGCCCCTGGGCTCGGCCGGCATGCTGCCGCGCCGTCAGGTCAACGGCAGCTCCCGCCCGCAGCCGGTCGTCCCGCAGCAGCCGCCGATGGGGGAGGAGCGGTGGCCGTCGGCCAGCGACCTCGCCGGGCTGGCCAACGGGCACGGCCCCGGCGCCGAGCGGCCGCCGACGGACCTGGAGATCTCGGGCACGGACCTGTTCGCCCCGATCCCGAAGGACGACCCGGCCCCGCCGCCGCGGCCGACCCTGCCGCCGGTGCCCGCGGTGCTGCCGGTGCCGCAGCCGCCGCGCCACGACGACCTGCCCTCGGGCAAGGACCTGTTCTCCGCCAACGAGACCACGCTCAGCGACTGGTGGCGGCACGCGACCGGGAAGCCGTCCCCGGCGGCCAAGCCCGCTCCCGCACCGGCCCCGGCCCCGGCGCTGGACCGCTCCGAGACGACGCCGATCTTCGACGAGATGCTGTCCGCGTGGTTCCGCGAGGACAAGCCCGCCGAGAAGCCGGCCACTGAGAAGCCGGCCGCCGAGAAGACCGCTACTGAGAAGACCGCTACTGAGAAGACCGCCGGGAAGCCGGTGCCGGCTGCCGCGACACCGGTCGTGGACGAGGAGTCCGTCGCCGACGAGGAAGCGGCGCCCGAAGAGGAGCCGGCCGCGGAGCAGGAGGGCCGCAGCTGGGACTTCGCGAGCGACGAAGAGTTCCGCACGGTCCAGGCGGTCACGAAGGCCGAGCCGACGGCGTTCACCGACGCGGGCCTCCCGCGCCGCCGCCGCGGCGAGCAGCTCATGCCGGGCAGCGCGACCTCCAGCCCGGCGGCCTTCGCCTCACCGGCCCCGGCGGGCTCGGACCTCCCGGTCCGCGACCCGGCGGACGTCCGCGGCCGCTTGAGCAGCTTCCAGCAGGGCGTGACCCGAGGCCGCCAGGAAGCCCGCGAAGCCGCGGCAGCCCAGGGCGCGGAGACGGGCAGCGAGCAGCAGGACGCGCTGCAGCAGGCGGACGCCCAGCCCGACGCTCAGCCGAGCCGCCAGAACGGCTTACCGCAGCCGGGCGAGAACGGGTCGTCGCAGGCGGGCGAGCAGAACGGGTTGTCGCCGGCGGAGCGGTGGTCGGGTCAGCCGGCCGGACTGCCGCAGGCCGGCGAGGACGAGTCGTACGGCTCGCTCGAGCCGGACGAGCAGTCGCCGGCCGAGTCGAACGGTCTGCCGCAGCAGGGGCAGCAGTGGTCGAGCCGGTCGAACGGGCAGCAGCAGTCCGGTCAGCAGAACGGTTTGCCGCAGTCAGGACAGCAGCCGAACGGTCAGCAGCAGCCGAACGGCCTGCCGCAGTCTGGTCGGCAGAACGGTCTCTCGCAGCCAGGCCAGCAGCCGAACGGACAGCCGCAGTCTGGTCAGCAGAACGGCCTGTCGCAGCCAGGCCAGCAGCCGAACGGCCTGCCGCAGCCGAACCAGGTGAACGGCCTGCGACAGCCGGGTCAGCAACCGAGCCAGCAGCAGCCGGGCGGGAAGCAACCTGGCCAGCGGCAGCCGGGCGGGCAGCCCGATCCCCAGCAGCCGGGCCAGCCGTCCGCGGCGCGGCATTCCGGTGGGTCGCAGCCGGGCCAGCCGTCGGGGTTCCACCAGTTCGGCGGGCCGCAGCCGGGTCAGCAGGCCGAGCAGCAGCAGTCCGACGAGTCGCAGTTTCCGCAGTCCGGTGGACCGCAGTTCCCGCAGTCTGATGGAACCCAGTTCCCGCAGCCCGGTGGGACCAAGTTCGCGCAGTCTGATGGAACCCAGTTCCTGCCGTCCGACGGGTCGCAGTTCCCGCAGTCCGGTGGGCCGGAAGCGGGGCCCTATCCCGGTTCCCGGCCGTCGGCGCCGCAGCGGGCGGCCTTTCAGCCGCCCGATGGGCAGCCCGGCGATCCGTCCCGGCCGGGGGCTTATCAGCCCGGCGGGCAGCAGGCGTTCCGGCCGCCCTCGGCCTACCAGCAGCCCGGCGATCGGCAACCCCGGCCGTCGGGGCCGCACCAGCCTGGTGGGCCCCAGGCGTACCGGCAGCCCGGCTCCGGGCAGTTCTCCCTGCCGCGGCAGTTCGGCGGGCAGCCGCCGACGCCGCCGCAGCCGGGGTCCGGCCGTCCGTTCCAGGAGCAGCCGCCGGGGGCCTACCGGCAGCCGTCGGCCTTCCCGCAGCCCGGACAACACCCGAGCCGGCCCGGACAGCAGCAACCGGGCCAGCAGCAACCGGGCCAGCAACAACCCGGACAGCAGCAACCGGGTCAGCAGCAACCTGGGCAACAGCAACCCGGTCAGCAGCAACCCAGTCAGCAACAACCGGGCCAGCAACCGGGCCAGCGGCCGGACCAGCAGGAGCTGCCCCAGCAGGGCGGACACCCCGCCTTCCAGGACCAGCCACCCCCGGCGCTGCCGACCCGGCGGCCCGGCTCGGCACCCGAGCCGGCCGAGCTGCCGGACGAGACTCCGACGCCCCGCCGGGAAGACGCCGCCCTGGAGGCGACGGCGGAGTGGAACTTCGGCTCGGACGAAGGCTGGCGGACCGTGCAAGCGGTGTCCCAGTCGGCGCCCGCCACGTTCACTTCGGCAGGATTGCCCCGGCGCCGCCGCGGGGAGCAGCTGCTCCCGGGCAGCGCCGCACCGCCCACCGGGGCCGCGGCCCCCCGACCACAACGCGACGCACACGACGTGCGCGGTCGCCTGCGCAGTTTCCAGCAGGGCATCGAGCGCGGACGCCACCGCAACGCTCGGGCGACCGAGACGAACCACGAGACACTGGAGGGTGAATGACCTCGCCGAGTAGCGCTCAGCCGACGCAGAATCAGTTCGGCTGGCTGGTCAACGACTTCGCCGAGCGAGTACCCGGCGTGGCGCACGCGGTGGTCGTCTCGGCGGACGGCCTGCTGCTGTCCGCGTCGAACCGGCTTCCGCTCGACCGGGCCGACCAGCTCGCCGCGGTCGCGTCGGGACTGGTCAGCCTGACTCAGGGCGCCGCACGGTGCTTCGAGGCCGGCGCGGTGAACGAGACGGTGGTGGAAATGGAGCTGGGGATCATGGTGCTGATGTCGATCAGCGACGGATCGTGCCTGGCCGTGCTCGCCGCCCCCAACTGCGACATCGGCCAGGTCGCGTACGAAATGACGATGCTCGTCGACCGGGTCGGCCAGATCCTGACCCCGGAGCTGCGCGCCCAGCTCCAGGGTTCGGGTGGGTCCCTGATCGGCGAACCGGTGGGATGATGGCGCGATGAGCACGGGTTCCGGATCTGCCGGCGAACCCCCGGAGGCGGAGGCCCCCGGTCATGGAGGCGACGGCACTTTTGCCGACGTCTTCAACGGGTTCTCCCTGGATTCCGGCCGTGCCCGCCGGAAGCGCAAGAAGGGCAAGGAGTCCCCGCCACCCCCGGCCGCCGGTGCGCACGCGGCCGCGGAACCGCCGGCGCCACCAGCGCCGTCGGCCGACCAAGGAGATCGAGTGACCTCTTTAGTCTCTCCACCCGGCAGTACCGACTCGGACGGCCCCCGACCAGGGGGTTTGTTCGATCCGGGCCCACCCAGCGGCGAGTTCGTGATGCCCGCGGTGTTCGAGCAGGCGCCCTCTCCCGAGGATCAGACGGCGATTGTCCGGCCCTACGCGTTGACCGGCGGACGCACTCGGGCAAACTACGCCCTGGAGCTGGAGACATTGGTCTCCGCGAGGGACTACGCTACCGGTGGCTTCCCCGAGGTTGCCGCGGAGCAGATCGAGTGCGTCTCGATCATGGAAGAGTGCCGGACCCCCCGTTCGGTCGCCGAAATCGTGTCGGTGATGCGGCTGCCTCTGGGCGTGGCCCGGGTGCTGATCAGCGACGCGGCGGACGCGGGGCTGGTCACGGTGCACAAGACGATAACGGGCAATGACGGCGCCGAGGCACATCTGGTGTTGATGGAAAGGGTTTTGAGTGGACTCCGTCGGCTTTAAGGCACCGCGGGAAACCGCGCCCCCGACCATGACATCCGCCAAGATCGTGGTGGCGGGCGGCTTCGGCGCGGGGAAGACGACGTTCGTCGGGTCGGTGTCGGAGATCGTTCCGCTCACCACCGAGGCGATGATGACCGACGCGAGCCGCGGCATCGACAACCTCGACCAGACGCCGAACAAGTCGACGACCACCGTCGCGATGGACTTCGGCCGGGTGTCGCTGGACGCGGATCTGATCCTCTACCTGTTCGGCACACCCGGGCAGCAGCGGTTCTGGTTCATGTGGGACGACCTGGTCCGCGGCGCCATCGGCGCGGTGATCCTGGCCGACACCCGCAGGCTGGCGGACTCGTTCGCGCCGATCGACTTCTTCGAGGACCGCGGTCTGCCCTACATCGTCGGCGTGAACACGTTCGACGGCGTACTGGAGCACGACATCAACGACGTCCGCGAGGCGCTGTCGATCGACCCGAACATCCCGATCGTCCGCTGTGACGCCCGGGACCGGGAGTCGACGAAGCAGACGTTGATCACGCTGGTCGAGTACGCGATGCGGCAGTGGATCGCGCTGCGGGCGGCCAGCGCGCGCTGACGCCGTCAGGGCCCGGGGGGAGTGCCCCGGGCCCGGCGTCGCGGCGCTGAAGCGCGCCCGCAACTCTCAGTATTCGTCGTGGCGGCGCCACCAGGAGCTGGGCGCGTCGTCGCCGTGGCTCTCCTCTTCCCAGGCCTCCTGCCGGCCGAGCGGGGTGACGTCGAGGTAGCGGTGCGACGCCAGGAACACCTCGCCGCCGCGGCCGGTGGTGAAGTACGTGCGGAAGACGTCGTCGCCCTCGCGCAGGAAGACGCTGACGCCGAAGCCCGCGCCGACCCCGCAGTCCTCGGTGAAGCTCGTGCCGTGCGCGGACACCCACGGCACGTCCCAGCCCATGCGCGTCCGGTACCGCTCGATCTCGGGCAGCGTCGCGGGCGCGACGACCTTGAACGTGACGTCGCGGGCGTGCAGGTGCGCCAGGTGCGGCAGGTTGTCGACCAGCAGCGAGCAGCCCGGGCAGCCCGCTTCGTCGCCCGGGTGCAGCATGAAGTGGTAGACGATCAGCTGGCGGCGGCCCTCGAACAGGTCGAGCAGGCTGACCTTCCCCTCGGCGCCGTCGAAGGGGTAGGTCGCGTCGAAGCGGACCATCGGCAGGCGACGGCGTTCGGCGGCGAGCGCGTCGGCCGCCTTCATGTGCTCCTTCTCCTTGACCAGCAGCGCGTCGCGCGCGGCCTGCCATTCCTGCGGGGAGACGATCGCGGTCATCGGGTGTCCTCTCGTCGGGTGGGGAAGGAGCCGGCCAGGTCGGCGAAGCTGGAGGTCCAGCCGTCGTGGTGGCCGTCGCGTTCGCGGGTGTCGAGGGTGACGGCGCACCCGGTGAACCCGCTCGGGCCCAGCCGGCTCGCCAGGTGGTCCGGGTCGGTCCACGCCGTGAACACGAGCTCGCGGGGCGCGTCGAAGACGCGGGTGATGGTCAGTGCGGAGTCAGGCACCTTCGGCTCCTTTCCGCAGCTCCCGCAGGTGCTCGTCGAGGCGGTCGAAGCCGCCCTCCCAGAACCGGCGGTAGGCGGCCACCCAGTCGGCGACGTCCTCCAAGGGTTTCCCCTCCAGCCGGCAGGGCCGCCACTGGCGGGTGCGGCCGCGGGTGATCAGCCCGGCCTGTTCCAGCACCTTCAGGTGCCGGGACACCGCGGGCAGGCTCATCGGCAGCGGCCCGGCGAGCTCGTTGACCGTCGCCTCGCCGGCGGAAAGCCGGGCGAGGATGGCGCGCCGCGTCGGGTCGGCGAGCGCCGAGAACGTGCGGCTCAGGTGATCGGTGGCAGTCGTCATTTCAGCACCTTGTTAATTAACGGATTGGTTAAACATAGCGTCCAGCTGGTGGTTGTCAAGGTGCGCCCGAGCCGCCGTGAGACCCGCGTCACCGGCCATCGGGTTTCCAATAGTAGGAAGTCAAAGTATTTTGGGGGGATGAGCAGTGAGCTGTACCGCCCCGCGCACCCCGTCCGGTTCGTCACGGCGTCGAGCCTGTTCGACGGCCACGACGCGTCGATCAACATCATGCGGCGGATCCTGCAGTCGCAGGGTGCGGAGGTCGTGCACCTCGGCCACAACCGGTCGGTCGACGAGGTGGCCACCGCGGCCATCGCCGAAGACGTCCAGGGGGTGGCCATCTCGGCCTACCAGGGCGGGCACGTCGAGTACTTCTCCTACCTGGTCGAGCTGCTGCGCGAGCGCGGCGCCGGCCACATCAAGGTCTTCGGCGGCGGGGGCGGGGTGATCGTGCGCGAGGAGATCGACCTGCTCCACTCGCGCGGCGTCACCCGGATCTTCTCGCCCGAAGACGGCTACGAGATGGGCCTGCCGGGCATGATCAACATGATGATCAAGGCCTGCGACGTCGATCTGGCGGGCGACGGCCCGGCCCTCGACAAGGTGCTGTCCGGGGACGTCGCCGCGCTCTCCCGCGTCATCACGCAGCTGCAGGCCGAGCGCCTGTCCGGCGACGTGCTGAGCGGGATCGCCGAAGCCGCGGCCAAGCGGGAGGTGCCGGTCCTCGGCATCACCGGCACCGGCGGCTCGGGCAAGTCGTCACTCACCGACGAGCTGATCCGGCGCTTCCGGCTGGACCAGGAGGACAAGCTGCGGATCGCGGTGCTCGCGGTCGACCCGTCGCGGCGCAAGGGCGGCGGCGCGCTGCTCGGTGACCGCATCCGGATGAACTGCCTCGACGGCTCCCCGGTGTACTTCCGCTCGCTGGCCACCCGGACGACGTCCGGCGAGATCCCGGCCGGCCTGAGCGAGTCCATCCTGGCCTGCAAGGCCGCCGGGTTCGACCTGGTGATCGTCGAGACGCCGGGCATCGGCCAGGGTGACGCCGGGATCGTCGATTTCGTGGACCAGTCGCTGTACGTGATGACGCCGGAGTTCGGCGCCGCGTCGCAGCTGGAGAAGATCGACATGCTCGACTTCGCCGACGTCGTCGCGATCAACAAGTTCGAGCGCCGCGGCGCCGAGGACGCCCGCCGCGACGTCGCCCGCCAGCTGGTGCGCAACCGCGAGGCGTTCGAGTCCGGCCCGGACGACATGCCGGTGTACGGCACGAGCGCGGCGAAGTTCAACGACGACGGCGTCACCGCGCTGTACCAGCAGCTGCGGGGCCTGCTCGCCGAGCGCGGCCTGACCGTCTCGGCCGGGACGTTGCCGCAGGTCGAGGGCAAGGTTTCGACGGACGCGAGCACCGTCATCCCGGGCACCAGGGCCCGCTACCTGGCCGACATCGCCGAGACCGTCCGCGGGTACCACGCGACGACGGAGAAGCAGGTCGCCGCGATCCGCAAGCACGAAGCGCTGACGACCGCCCGCGAGGAACTGTCCAAGGTGGACGCGTCGACCGACGCCCTCGACGGGCTGCTCGCCACCGCGAAGTCCGATGTGGACGGCGAAGCGACCGCGCTGCTCGAACGCTTCCGCGCACTGGCCGAGGAATACCGCCAGGACGAGCTGGTCGTGAAGATCCGCGACAAGGAGCTGCGCACCCAGCTGTGGCGCGACACGCTGTCCGGCAACCGCATCCCGCGCGTCGCCCTGCCGCGGTACGCCGAGTCGGGCGAGCTGCTGTCGTTCCTGCGCCGCGAGAACCTGCCTGGTTACTTCCCTTACACCGCCGGTGTTTTCCCGTTCAAGCGCGACGGTGAGGACCCGGCCCGGATGTTCGCCGGCGAGGGTGACGCGTTCCGCACCAACCGCCGGTTCAAGATGCTCTCGGCCGACTCCGAGGCCAAGCGCCTCTCGACGGCGTTCGACTCGGTGACGCTCTACGGCCACGACCCGCACACCCGTCCCGACATCTACGGCAAGGTCGGCACCTCGGGGGTGTCCATCGCGACGCTCGAGGACATGAAGGTCCTCTACGACGGCTTCGACCTGACCGCGCCGAACACGTCGGTGTCGATGACGATCAACGGCCCGGCGCCGACGATCCTGGCCTACTTCCTCAACACCGCGATCGACCAGCGCGTCGAGGCGTTCAAGGCCGAGTACGGGCGCGACCCGTCCGAGGACGAGGCCGCCGAGCTGCGCGAGTGGGCGCTCAAGAACGTGCGCGGCACGGTGCAGGCCGACATCCTCAAGGAGGACCAGGGCCAGAACACCTGCATCTTCTCCACCGAGTTCAGCCTCCGGATGATGGCCGACATCCAGGAGTGGTTCATCGGACACGGCGTCCGCAACTTCTACTCGGTGTCGATCTCCGGCTACCACATCGCCGAGGCCGGGGCGAACCCGATCTCACAGCTGGCGTTCACGCTGTCCAACGGCTTCACCTACGTCGAGTCGTACCTGGCGCGCGGCATGGACATCAACGACTTCGCGCCGAACCTGTCGTTCTTCTTCTCCAACGGCATGGACGCCGAGTACACGGTGCTCGGCCGGGTGGCGCGGCGGATCTGGGCCGTGGCCATGAAGGAGCGTTACGGCGCGAACGAGCGGTCGCAGAAGCTCAAGTACCACGTGCAGACGTCCGGGCGGTCGCTGCACGCGCAGGAGATGAGCTTCAACGACATCCGCACCACGCTGCAGGCGCTGTGCGCGCTCTACGACAACGCGAACTCACTGCACACCAACGCGTTCGACGAGGCGGTCACCACGCCGTCGGAGTCGTCGGTGCGCCGCGCGATGGCCATCCAGATGATCATCAACAAGGAGTGGGGCCTGTCGAAGAACGAGAACCCGCTGCAGGGTTCGTTCGTCGTCGACGAGCTGACCGACCTGGTCGAGGAAGCGGTGCTGGTCGAGTTCGACCGCATCTCCGAGCGCGGCGGCGTGCTCGGCGCGATGGAGACCGGCTACCAGCGCGGCAAGATCCAGGACGAGTCGATCCTGTACGAGCGCAAGAAGCACGACGGCTCGCTGCCGATCATCGGCGTCAACACCTTCCGCAACCCGCGCGCGGGCGAGGACGACATCGAGGTCGAGCTGGCCCGCGCGACCGAGGACGAGAAGAAGTCCCAGCTGGACCGCCTGTCGGACTTCCAGCACCGCCACAAGGAAGACGCCCAGCAGGCCCTCAAGGCCCTGCGCGAGGCGGCCACCCGCGGCGGCAACCTGTTCGGCGTCCTGATGGACGCGGCCCGGGTCTGTTCACTGGGCCAGATCACGGAAGCGTTCTTCGAGGTCGGCGGCCAGTACCGCCGCAACGTCTAGCGCGCCACGCCCGGCCGCCTGAGAATCGGCGGCCGGGCATGGCGCCGGTCACCCGGCCGAACGCACCGCCGTCAGCTGCCAGACCGGTACCAGCACCCGCCCGTTCGCGTCGGTGTCCAGGGCGGCCAGTGCGGACGTGTCGGCCGAGGGGTCGAGGAACGCCTGGACGCTGGCCTGCAGCTCCTGCGCGTCGAACGCCGTCGTGTAGACGGCGGGTTCGAGCCGCTCGATCGTCCAGTCCTTGCCGACGGTCTCGCGCAGGTTGGCCTCGCTGATCAGGTACGGCGCCGGGAACGCGTTCGGCACCTCCGGCGAGAAGCAGAAGAGGTGCAGCCGCGCGCCCGGCCGGGTCGCGCGGGTCAGCGCGGCCAGGTACTCGCGCCGCGCGTCCTCGTTCAGGCAGTGGTAGAGCGCGCTGTCGAGCACCGTGTCGAAGCGGCCTTCGTAACCTTCGAGCTTCGTCGCGTCGGCCACGGCGAAGGTGACTCCCGGGGCGCGGGTGCGGGCCTGCTCGACGGCCGACGGCGCGCCATCCAATCCGGTGACGCTCAGCCCGCGCGAGGCGAGGAACCCGGAGTTGTCGCCGAGGCCGCAGCCGATGTCGAGCACCTCGCCGATGAACCCGCCGGCGTCGGCCAGCGCGACCACCAGCGGCTGCGGCGCGCCGAGGTCCCACGGCATCTTCCGGCCGATCGGGGTGGCGCCGCGGTAGGCCTGCTCGAAGTCAAGATCTTCGGCGCTCGTGCCCGGATTCGTCATCCTTGCCCCCTTATTCAACGTATGATGAGATAACTCCATCGTGCGACGGTCGGTGGCCGGCTGTCAACCCGGGGAATACGGCGGCGGAGCGAGGGGTAGTCGTTGGTATGAAATTCGGGATCTCGACGTTCGTGACCGACGAGGGCATCCGGCCGGACGTGCTGGGCGCCGCGCTGGAGGAACGCGGGTTCGACTCGCTGTTCCTGGCCGAGCACTCGCACATCCCCGTGAGCCGCGACAGCGCGTACCCGGGCGGCGGCGACCTGCCGGAGAAGTACAAGCGCACGCTCGACCCGTTCGTGGCGCTCACCGCGGCCGCGACCACGACGTCGGAGCTGCTGCTCGGCACCGGCATCGCGCTGCTGATCCAGCGTGACGTGATCCACACCGCCAAGGAGGTCGCCTCGCTCGACCTGATCTCCGACGGCCGCGCGCTGTTCGGCGTCGGCGTCGGCTGGAACCGCGAGGAGATGGCCAACCACGGCACCGACCCGAAGACCCGCGGCGCGCTGATCGACGAGCAGCTGGCCGCGCTCAAGGAGATCTGGACGAAGGACGAGGCCGAGTTCCACGGCGAGCACGTCGACTTCGACCCGATCTACGCCTGGCCGAAGCCGGTCCACCAGCCGCACCCCCCGATCTACATCGGCGGCGAGAGCGAGGCCGCGATCAAGCGGCTGATCAAGTACGGCGACGGCTGGCTGCTGCGCGGGAACCTGCACTTCGACGAGGCCAAGAAGGTTCGCGACCGGCTCGACGCCGAAGGCCGTGAAGACGTCCAGTTCGCCGTCTTCGGCGGCGACACGAAGGCCAAGGTGATCGACGGCTTCCGCGACGCGGGCGTCGAGCGCTACACGTTCATGCTGGAGACCCTGCCGGAGGCCGAGACGCTCAAGGCGCTCGACGAGCTCGCCGAGGTGGCGGCGGCGCACCGGTGATCGTGGTTCGATGGCGGGAGAGGATCAAGATGAAGGAGCAGGACGCGTGAGTGAAGTGCAAATCGGTCTCGCCGCGGCGCTGGAGCAGTTCTCGCCGCGGGAGTCGATCCGGCTGGCGAAGCTGGCCGAGGAGCAGGGGTTCTCCGGCCAGATGGCCGCCGACCACTTCCAGCCGTGGGTGCCCCAGCAGGGTGAGGCCTCGTTCGTGTGGAGCGTGCTGGCGTCGCTGGCCGAGAACACGACCGGTGACCTCGGCCCGGGCGTGACGTGCCCGTCGTTCCGGCTGCACCCGGCGATGGTCGCGCAGGCCGCGGCCACCCTCGAGGCGACCTACCCGGGCCGGACCTGGCTGGGCATCGGTTCCGGCGAGGCCCTCAACGAGCACATCGTCGGCGGCTACTGGCCGGAGGCCCCGGAGCGGGTCCGGCGGATGTTCGAGGCCCTCGAGATCATCCGGAAGCTGTTCACCGGCAAGGACGTCAAGCACTCGGGCGAGTTCTTCAAGCTGCACAACACGCGCTTGTGGACGCTGCCCGACGGCCCGCCGCCGCCCGTCTACATCGCCTCCGCGGGCCCGTACACCTCCCGCAAGACCGGTGAGCTGGCCGACGGCCTGATCACGCCCGGCGCGTCCATCGACAAGCTGGCCGGGATCGTGGACAACTTCAACCAGGGTGCGAAGAAGGCCGGCAAGGACCCGGACTCGATGCCGAAGCTGCTGCAGGTGCACCTGTCGTGGGCCGAGGACGACGAGACGGCCTGGGCCAACGCCCTGGACCAGTGGCCCAACGGCGGCATGAAGTTCCCGAAGGCCGACGTCCGCTCGCCGTTCGACTTCGCGCAGATGGCGAAGCTGGTGCGGCGCGAGGACTTCGAGGGCCGCATGGTCGTCTCGAGCGACCCGGACGTGCACCGCGCGGCGCTGCAGAAGTACGTCGACGCCGGCTTCAACCGGATCTACATCCACAACGTGGGCCGCAACCAAGACGAGTTCCTGAGCACCTTCGGCAAGGAAGTCCTCCCGAAGCTCAACGCTTAGCGGCTCAGCGGGCGTCCCCGCTCCGGGGGCGCCCGCCCGGCCACGGGCCCAGCTCCGGCAGGTCGCCGGTGAGGCCGTCGCCGGTGTCCCTTCCGGACAGCCACGCGGCGAGCGCGCGTGGTGGCCCGGTGACGATCGCGTCGTGCGGCAGGCGTTCCTTGAGGAAGTCCACGGCGTGTTCGCAGAAGTCGCCCGGCCAGTCGGCCGGGGTCGCGGCTCCGACGTCGACGGCGTGGATCCAGACCTCGCGCCAGCGCGCGAACACCGTGCTGGACAGCTTCCCGTCGCGGTAGTTCACCGGCTGGTCCCAGTCGGCGACGCGGCTCCACGCGACTTCCAGTCGTTCGGAGTGCTCGCGCAGGGCGTTCCGGTGTTCGTCGGCGGTCCGGTCCGCGGTGGCCTCGATGATGCCGTCGCGGTCGTGCGTCGCCGGGTCGTAGAGGGGGATCAGCACCCCGCGCCCGGCGTGCTCCACCAGGTCCGCCAGTGCGCGTCCGGCGTCCGTGACGTGGGCCAGGACGTGCCCGCGCGTCCACCCGGGCAACGCCGTGGGTGCGCCGACGTCGGCGTCGGTCAGGCCGCCAAGGGCGCGGAGGAGGTGGCGGTGCGCGTCGGCGACCCCCGCCGTCGGGATCACTTGTCGAGCAGCAGGTGGACCGACAGTTCGAGGCGGTTCGCGACGTCGGCGGCCGACGCGCGGCGGGTCACCCACGCCACCAGGTTCGCCATCCAGACGTCCGCGACGACGTGGAAGATGTCGCGGTCGGCCTCGGTCGGGTCGGTGATGCCCATCGCCTGGGCGAACATGTTCTCCATCAGCAGGCCGACCTGCTCCACCTCGGCCGCGGCGGACGTGTCGGCGAACATGAACGCGCGCACCATCGCCTCGGTGAGGTGCGGGTCGCGCTGCATCAGCCGCGTGTTGCGGCCCAGCACGAACATCAGCCGCTCGGCCGGCGTCTCACCCGGGATGGCTTGGCGCTCCAGCTTTTCCTGCGCCCGCTCGAACTCGCGCGCCAGCCCGGAGACGAGCAGGTGGATCTTCGACGGGAAGTACCGGTAGAGCGTGCCGAGGGCGACGTCCGCCTTCTCCGCGACGGCCCGCATCTGGACGGCGTCGTAGCCGCCCTTCGAGGCCAGGGCGAGGGTCGCGTCGATGATCCGGCGACGGCGGTCGCGCTGGGCGGCCGAACCGAGCTCGTCGGCGCCGATCGCGCTCAGCCCGTTACCACGCGCCTTGGTCGGTGCCTTGGCTTTGCCGGGCATCGGCTTCCCCCGTCCTTCGGAACTTGTTCCAGTTCACGACGTAGAGTACCTGTCCTGGCGAAACGTTCAACAAATGACCCACTGGGCGAAAAACTGTAACACGTTCTACACTCGCGAGTAGTGTCCCGTAACCGCGAGGAGACCCGATGCCGGTCGCGCTCACCGACGAACAGGCCGCGCTGGCCGCGGCGATCCACGCCTGGTCCGCCGCCCATCGGCCGCGCGACGCGGTCCGGGCGGCGGAAACCGGGCCCCCGGCGGGGATTCCCGCCGGGTTCGCCGACCTCGGCCTGTTCGGCGTCGCGCTGCCGGCCGCCGCGGGCGGGGCCGACGGCAGCGTCGCCGATCTCGCCGCCGGGCTGGCCGCAGCGGCCGAGGAACTGGTGCCGGGCCCCGTCCTGAGCACGGCCCTGGGTGGGCTCTTGCTCGCTTCGGTGGCCGAGGCCAAGGAGCTGCTGACGGCGTTGGCCGAAGGAACGGCCACGATCGCGGTGCTGCTGGACGAGCCCGCCGACGACGTCCTCGTGCCCGGCGCGCACCCCGACGCCTGGCTGCTGGTGCCCTCCGGCGACGGCCACGTGCTGCTCGCGCCCGGCACCCCCGGCGTCACGATCGAGCCCGTGGCGCCGTTCGACTTCTCCCGGCCGCTGGGGCGCGTGCGGGTCGCCGACGTCTCCGGTGACGTTCTCACGCTGCCGCCGGTAACCGAGCTGGCCGCGACCCTGGCCGCCGCCGAGGCCGCCGGGGTGGCGCGGCGGACGCTGACCATCGCCGTCGAGTACGCCAAGGTCCGCGAGCAGTTCGGTCAGCCGATCGGGGGATTCCAGGCGATCAAGCACCTGTGCGCCGAGATGCTCTGCCGCGCCGAAGCGGCCGAAGCGCTGGCCTGGGACGCGGCCGCCGGGCAGCACCCGCTCTCGGTGGCGAGCGCGGCCGTCGTCGCCCTCGACGCGGCCGTCGCCAACGCCGAGGACTGCGTCCAGGTGCTCGGCGGGATCGGCTTCACCTGGGAGCACGACGCCCACCTCTACCTGCGCCGGGCCGTCGCGCTGCGGCAGTGGCTCGGCGGCTCCGGACCGTGGCGGCGGCGGGCGGCGGCCCTCGCGCTCGCCGGGACCGAGCGCACCCTCGGCGTCGACGTCGGTGACGATCCTTCGCTGCGTGACGAGGTCGCGCGGATCGCCGCGCTGCCCGAAGGCGAGCAGCGGGTCGCGCTGGCCGACGCGGGGTTGCTGACGCCGCACTGGCCGGTGCCGTTCGGGCGCGGTGCCGATGCCGCTGCCCAGCTGCGGATCGACGGTGCGCTGGCCGCCGCCGGCGTTCGGCATCCCGACCTGGTCATCGGCGCGTGGGCGGTGCCGACGATCCTCGAGCACGGCAGCGACGAGCAGCGCGAGCGGTTCGCCCGGCCCACCCTGCGGGGCGAGCTGACGTGGTGCCAGCTGTTCAGCGAGCCCGGCGCCGGTTCCGACCTGGCCTCGCTGCGGACGGCGGCGCGGCGCGTCGACGGCGGCTGGCGGCTGAGCGGGCAGAAGGTGTGGACCTCGCTGGCCCGGGAAGCCGGGTGGGGGATCTGTCTGGCCCGCACCGACCCGGCCGCGCCCAAGCACAAGGGCATCACGTACTTCCTGGTCGACATGCGCGCCGAGGGCATCACCACGCGGCCGCTGCGCGAGATCACCGGCGAGGCCGTGTTCAACGAGGTGTTCCTCGACGACGTCTTCGTGCCCGACGCCGACGTCGTCGGCGAGCCGAACGGCGGCTGGCGGCTGGCGCGCACGACCCTGGCGAACGAGCGCGTGGCCATCGGCGGCGGTTCGGCGGTCGGCGAGAGCGTGCAGCAGCTGGTGTCCACAGTGGACGCCGCCGCGCTGGACGACGTCGCCCGCGACCGCCTCGGCGAACTGGTCGCCCAAGGCGTCGCAGGCTCGGTCCTGGACCTACGTGCGGCCTTACGCCGGCTAGGCGGCCAGGACCCGGGCGCGGAGTCGAGCGTCCGCAAGCTGCTCGGGGTGCAGCACCGCCAGGACGTCGCGGAGTTCGCCCTGACCCTGGCCGGCACGGCCGCCCTGGCCGCGACCGGCCCCGCGGCGGCCGCGCAACACGAGTTCCTGATGACCCGCTGCCTCTCGATCGCCGGCGGCACCACCCAAGTCCTCCGGTCCCTGACGGCAGAACGCCTGCTGGGCCTACCCCGCTAGCCGAGTCCCGCCCCCGATCACGCGAGTCACGCCCCCAGTCACGCGAGTCCCGGCCCGGATCACGCGAGTCGTCCCTCCAATCACGTGAGTTGACCCTCCAATCACGGGAGTTGACCGTCCAATCACGTGAGTTGACCGTCCAATCACGTGAGTTGACCGTCCAATCACGTGAGTTGACCCTCCAACCACGCGAACCGACCGTCCAATCACGCGAACCGACTGTCCAGGCACGCGAACCGACTCTCCAGGCACGCGGGCCGACCGTCCAGGTACGACGTTTCGGCGTGTGAGTTGCATGGCGAGACGGTGCGAACGGCCCGTTCGTGCCGCCGGACCCGAAACTGTCGGACCGGTCATCTAGCGTTGCGGGCGTGGAGTTCAGCGCACAGACCCAGGCCACCTACCTTCCCTCGGATCCGCCGAGGGAAGGCGTGCTGGCGCTGTGGGGCGGCGACGTGGCCGGCGGGACCACGATCGAGCTCGTGCTGCCCCGGGGCGGGAAGTTCGCGCGGACGAAGGTCGACGCCGAGCTTGTCCCGCTCGAGCGCGCGCTGCCGCGGCTGCTGACCGTGGGGGAGGAAGCGAGCCCGGCCGTGGCGGCGTGGTCGGCGGCCGTCAACGCCGGGGTGAACCTCGTCGCGCGGGGGCGGCTGCGTCCGGCCGTCACGCCGAGCGGGGTCGGCTCGTGGCGGATCGGGCCGCTGGACGCCGCGGACGAGGAGCTGCTGCGCGGGCTCGCCGGCGCGTTGCCGCCGGAGGCGTACGCGCTGCCGTTGACCGGGCTGAAACGCATCCGGCTGCACTCGCCGGACTCGCTGGTGCGCGCGTTGTGGGACGCGACGGCCGACCTGCTGGTGCGCAGCCCGGCGGCGCCGGTCGGGGCGGGCGACCCGGCGTTCGCGGCGCGGGAACCGGCGCTGCTCGGCCCGGACGGCGCGGCCTGGCTGGCCGAGCTGGCGGAGCGCGAGCCGCGGGGTGCCCAGCTGATCCTGCGGGTCGAGGCGCGCGGTGAGGACGCGTTCGCCGGCGTGCTCGCGGTGCGCAGCACGGCCGAAGCGAGCCTGGTGGTGGAGGCGGCGACACTCTGGGACGCGCCGGAGGCGGTGCTGAGCCGCCTCGGCGACCAGGTGGAGACGCAGTTACTGCTCGGCCTGCGGCGTGGCGCGCGGGCGTGGCCGCCGTTGAGCCGGGTGCTGGCCGAGTCCGCGCCCGCCGAGCTGCCGCTGTCGGACGACGAGGTCGTCGACCTGCTCACCGACGGCAGCCGTGACCTGGGCGGCGCCGGCATCGAGGTGCTCTGGTCGAAGGGCATGTTCGCGGGCGAGGTCAAGGCGAAGGCGAGCGCGACGCAGGCGCCGGCGAGCGTCACCGGCCCGGATTTCGCGCTGCGCAGCATGCTGGAGTTCCGCTGGCAGCTCAGCCTGGGCGGCGAGCAGCTGACCGAGGCCGAGGTCACGGCGCTGGCGGAGGCGAAGCGGCCGCTGGTCCGGCTGCGAGGGCAGTGGGTCCGCGTCGACCCGCAGCTGCTGGCCAAGGTCCGCGGCCGCAGCCGCAAGCTCGGCGCGGGCGAGGCGCTGGCGGCGGCGCTCACTGGCGAGCTGGAACTGGACGGCGAACGGGTCGAGTTCGCGGCCCCCTCGGTCCTCGGCGGCCTGGTGGAACGCCTCCGCGACCGCCCGGGCGACCTGGCGGCCCCGCCACCGGGCCTGCAGGCGACGCTGAGGCCTTACCAGCAGGCGGGGCTGGCCTGGCTGGCGACGATGACCGGCCTGGGCCTGGGCGCGTGCCTGGCCGACGACATGGGCCTGGGCAAGACGATCCAGCTGATCGCCCTGCACCTGCACCGCCGCGCGCTCACGGACCCGACGGCGCTCACTGACTCGGCGGCGCCCACGGACTTGATGGCGCCCGCTGGCCCGACGGCACCCGCTGACTTGGCGGCGCCCGCTGGCTCGGCGGCGCCCGCGGACTCGGCGGCGCCTGCTGACTCGACGGTGCTCACGGACTTGATGGCGCCCACTGGCTCGGCGGCACCTGCTGACTCAGTGGCGCCTACGGGCTCGGCGGCACTCACACACTCGGCGGGACCCGCTGGCGCCGTTCCCCCGGAGACCGCCGACGGCATCCCGCCGGGCGACCAGCCGAAGCCCGGCGGGCCGACCCTCGTGCTCTGCCCGACCTCCCTGCTCGGCAACTGGGAGCGCGAGTTCGCCCGCTTCGCGCCCCACATCCCCGTCCGCCGGTTCCACGGTGGCAGCCGGCACCTCGACGACCTCGCGCACGACGAAGTCGTCCTCGCCACCTACGGTGTGCTGCGCCGCGACCGCGCGACACTGTCCGAAGTGGACTGGGGGCTGGTCGCCGTGGACGAGGCGCAGCACGTGAAGAACCCGCTGTCGGCCACGGCCAAGGAGCTGCGCAAGGTCCCCGCGCGGGCCCGGGTGGCGCTCACCGGCACGCCGGTGGAGAACCGGCTCACCGAACTGTGGTCCATTGTGGACTGGACGACGCCCGGGCTGCTCGGCCCGCTCGACCGCTTCCGCCGCACCGTGGCGCGGCCCATCGAGCGTGACCGGGACAAGGCCGTGACCGAGCGGCTCGCCACGACCGTGCGGCCGTTCCTGCTGCGGCGCCGCAAGAGCGACCCCGACATCGCCCCGGAGCTGCCGCCCAAGACCGAGACCGACCGGTTCGTCCCGCTGACCGCCGAGCAGACCACGCTGTACGAGGCCGTGGTGCGGGAGAACCTGGCCGAGATCAAGGCGACGCAGGGCATCCAGCGGCGCGGGCAGGTGCTGCAGCTGCTCACCGAGCTCAAGCAGATCTGCAACCACCCGGCGCAGTTCCTCAAGGAACCGCACGGCGCGCTCACCGGCCGCTCGGGCAAGCTCGCCGCGTTCGAGGAACTGCTGGACGTCATCCTCGACGAGGGCGAGAGCGTGCTCGTGTTCAGCCAGTACGTCCAGCTGTGCAAGCTGCTCAGGCGCCGGCTGGAGGAACGCGGGCTGCCCACCGAGCTGCTCTCCGGCGAGAGCTCGCCGGGGCAGCGCCAGGACATGGTCGACCGGTTCCAGGCCGGGGAGATCCCCGTGTTCCTGCTCTCGCTCAAGGCCGGCGGCGTCGGGCTCAACCTGACCAAGGCCACCCACGTGATCCACTACGACCGCTGGTGGAACCCGGCGGTCGAGGACCAGGCCACCGACCGCGCCTACCGGATCGGCCAGGACCGGCCGGTGCAGGTGCACCGGCTGATCGCCGAAGGCACCCTGGAAGAGCGGATCGCCGTCGTGCTCGAGAAGAAGCGCGGGCTCGCCGAGTCGATCGTCGGCGCGGGGGAAGACTGGATCACCGAACTGTCCGACGACGAGCTGGCCGACCTGGTGCGGCTCGGGAGCGGGTGATGCCGCCGCGGCGGAACTTCGGCACGACGTGGTGGGGCCGGGCCTGGGTCGACGCGCTGGAGCAGCGCGCGAAGCTCGACCCGAACCGCCTGCCGCGCGGGCGGACCTACGCGCGGAAGGACACGGTCAGCGAGCTGAGCGTCGGTGCCGGGGCGGTGAGCGCCCGGGTGCGCGGCAGCCGGCCGCAGCCCTACCGGGTGACGATCACCATGCGCACCTTCACCGACGGCGAGTGGGACACCCTGCTGGGCGTGGTCGGCACCCAGCTCGGGCACGCGGCGGCGCTGCTCGACGGCGAACTGCCGGGCGCGCTCGCCGAGCAGGCCCGCGAGGCGGGCGCCGACCTGCTGCCGGGGCCGGGTGATCTGCGGCCGCGGTGCTCGTGCCCGGACTCGGCGAACCCGTGCAAGCACGTCGCCGCGGTGTACTACCTGGTCGCCGACGAGGTGGACCGCGACCCGTTCGTGCTGTTCCTGCTGCGCGGCCGGCCGCGGGCGGACGTCCTGGCCGAGCTGCGGGCCCGCCGGGCGCCGGCGCGCGGCGAACGGCCGAAGCTGCCCAAGCCCGAGGACCACGAGCTCTCGCCGAAGGCCGCCTACGCCCGGCGGCCGGGCGCGATCCCGGCGCTGCCGCCCCCGCCGCGCACCGCGGGACGACCGGCGGTGCTGGACCTGGACCCGCCGGCCGGCACCGGCTGGACGGCGGCGGCCCTGTCCGCGCTGGCCGCGGACGCGGCGTCCCTGGCGCGGGACATCCTGATCGGCGGCGCGACGGCCGCGGAGCTGACGTTCGAAGAGGACCTCACCCGCCGCGCGGCCGGCCGGTCCGCCCCCGAAGTCGCCGCGCTGGCCGAGGCGGCCGAGGTGCCGCCACACGACCTGGCCCGCTGGGCGGCGGCCTGGCGTGAAGCCGGCCGCGGCGGCCTGACCGCGCTGCGCGAGACCTGGCAGCCCGGCCCCGGCCCGCTCGCCGAAGCCCAGGCGATCCTGGCCGACGCGGGCTTCCCGGGCACCCCGAGGATCTGGCGCAACCGGCTCACCCAGGGCGACCGGCAGCTCCGCTACGGCCGTGACGCCCGCTGGTACCGGTTCGTGCGGTCGGGCGCGGAGTGGCGCCTCGACGGCCCGCCCTCGGCGAGCCCGGTGGACTTGGCCTACTGAGCGGCCTTCCACTGCAGGTACGTGTGGTCCAGGAACCGGGCGACCCCGCGGACCACGTGCGCGCTGCGAACCGAGGTGAACACGTCGAACGCGTGCTGCGCGCCCGCCAGCTCCGCGTACGCCACCGGGTTCGGCGACTTCTCCCGCAGCCGCCGGACGAACTCGCGTGCTTCCCGGACCGGCACGAGCGAATCGTCACGGCCGTGGATCACGAAGAACGGCGGTGCCTCCGAAGAAACCCGGTCGAACGGCGACGCCGCGATGTAGTCGTCCAGGTGCTTCACCGGGTCGCGGTCGGCCGCGAACACCCGGCGCGCCAGCAAGCCTTCCAGGCGGTACTTGCTCGCGGGGGAGCCGGACGTCGCCGCGAAGTCGTAGACGCCGTAGTGCGGCGCGCACGCCTGGACGCTCGTGTCGACGTCCTCGAAGCCCGGCTGCAACGCCGGATCGTTCTGCGTCAACGCCAGCAGCGACGACAGGTGCCCGCCCGCCGAACCGCCGGTCACCGCGACGAAGTCCGGGTCGCCGCCGTAAGCGGCGATCTCCGAGCGGATCCACGCCAGCGACCGCTTCGCCGCGACGATGTGCGCCGGCCAGCGGTGCGTGGGGGAGAGCGGGTAGTTGATCGCGACGCACACCCAGCCGCGACGCGCCAGGTAGCGCATCAGCGGCCGGCCCTGCTCCTCCTTGTTGCCGATCACCCATGCGCCGCCGTGGACCTGCAGCAACACGGGCGCGCCGGTCACCGGTTCCAGCGGGCGGTAGACGTCGAGCAGGAACCGCTTGCCGCCCGGGGCGTAGGCGATGTTGCGGTCCACCTTGACGTCCGGCGCGCCCATCCGGAACGGCAGCGCCAGCTCGCCCCACGGCAGGCCCAGGTCGGAGCGGCCCAGCTCCTCCGCGTAGTCGTCGCCGAGGGCTTCCCGAAGCGCGCGCTCGATCTCGTCGCGGGCGCCGTGGCCCGTGCGGATCGACGCGCCGAGCCCGACGGCCGTGGCCGCGGCGAGCGCGAGCCCGGCCTGGGTGGACCGGTCACGAGCACCGTGCCGCGCCAGGTGGACCGCCGTGTCGGCGGCCGTCAACGCCAGGAACTGGGGCGCGAGCTCGCTCGTCAGCCAGCCGGCGAAGAACGCCGGGATAGACGTCGAACGCGCTCGCAGCGGGCGGAGCGCGTTCGCGGCGAGGCCGAGCTGGACCGCGCGGCGGATCAGGAAGTTCGGCTGCACCCCAGTCATGGTACCGACGAGTAGGGTGACGCGCCGCTCACGGGAAGTGGCTTAGGCTGGCGCCATGCAGAGACTGAGCGGCCTCGACGCGAGCTTCCTGTACCTGGAGACGTCGTCGCAGGTGCTGCACGTCTGCGGGCTGCTCACCCTCGACGGCTCGACCGTCCCCGGCGGCTACACCTTCGCGAAGCTCAAGCAGCGCTTGGAAGAACGCGTCCGGGTGATCCCGGCATTCCGCCGCAAACTGCACAATCCACTCTGGAACCTCAGTCACCCCGTGTGGGTCGAGGACGAGGACTTCGACCTCGACCACCACGTCCACCGCATCGGCGTGCCCGCTCCCGGCGACCGCGTCGAGCTGGCCGAGCTGTGCGCGCACATCGCCGGGCAGCAGCTCGACCGCGCCTACCCGCTGTGGCAGCTCTACGTCATCGAAGGCCTGGCCGACGGCGAGATCGCCGTGCTGCTGAAGATGCACCACGCGAGCGTCGACGGCGTGAGCGGCGCCAGCCTGATCACCTACCTCGCCGGCCTCGAACCCGACGCGCCGGCGCCCGAGGTCACCGAGCGGGCCAACTCCGGCGTCCCGGCCGCGTTCGACATCCTGCGTTCCAGCGTCTTCAACGTCGTGAAGGGACCGCTGGAGGTCGCCCGGCTGCTGCCGGACCTGCTGGAGCTCGTCCCGCGGTGGCTCGGGAAAGCGTTGCGCGGCAAGGGGATGCCGATCCCGTTCACCGCGCCGAGGACGTCGCTCAACGGCACGATCACCGGCCACCGCAGCGTCGCGTTCGCCCAGCTCGAGCTCGACGACGTCAAGTCGGTCAAGAACGCCTTCGGCGTCACGGTCAACGACGTCGTGCTCGCGCTCGTCGCCGGGGCGTTGCGGGAGTTCCTCGCCGCGCGCGGCGAGCTGCCGGAGGACCCGCTGGTCGCGACCGTCCCGGTGTCGGTGCACGATCGGACCGAGCGCGACCACGGCAGCAACAAGGTCTCGGCCTTCTTCGCCTCCCTGCCGACGCACCTGGCCGACCCGGCCGCACGCGTGTTCTTCCTCGCCGAGGCCAACCGGTTGTCGAAGGACCACCACTACGACATCGACGCCGACATGCTGCAGGACTGGGCGCAGTTCTCCGCGGCGACGGCGTTCGGCATGGCCGTGCGCGCCTACTCGGCGTTGCGGCTGGCCGAAAAGCACCCGGTGGTGCACAACCTGGTCGTCTCGAACGTGCCCGGCCCGCCGATGCCGCTGTACCTGCTCGGCGCGCGGATCACCGGGCTCTACCCGCTCGGGCCGGTCTTCCACGGCGCCGGGCTGAACGTCACCGTGCTGTCCAACGCGGGCAAGGTGCACATCGGCCTGATCGGTGCGCGCGAGCTGGTCAAGGACCTCTGGCCGCTGGCCGACGCGCTCCCGGAAGCCCTCGCGGACCTGCTGAAGGCCGGCCCTACCGCGGGCTGAGCACCACGACCGGGATTTCCCGCTCGGTCCACGCCTGGTATTTCGCGAAGTCGGCGTACAGCTCGACCAGCCGCGGCCAGAGGTCGGCGCGCTCCGCCGGCCCGGCGACCCGCGCCGTGACGGCGACGTCGCGACGGCCCTTGAGGTGGATGCGGGTTTCGGGGTGCGCGATCAGGTTGAAGTACCACTGCGGGTGCTTCGGCAGCCCGCCCTGGGAACCGACGAGGACGACGTCGTCGCCGGAGCGCAGGTACAGCAGCGGGGTGGTGAACAGCCGGCCGGACTTGCGCCCGCGGTGCTCCAGCAGCAGCGTCGGCACCGGTTTGCGGAAGCCGGCGCCGACCCGCCAGGTGCTGCCGACGCGCCCGCCGGTCAGCCGGAAGACGGCCACCTGGGCCCTCGCCCCGTACTTCATGACCTTGGCCGTCACCGGCGAGTCCAGGCCGCCGGGGGCCTCGTCGGGCAGGCTGAAGCGTCCCATGTGAACTCCTTAGCGAGCGTGCACGGACGTGACCGCCGCGAGCAGCGCGGGCACGAACTTGGCGGCGGCCAGCACGCAGGCCGCGTGCCCCGCCGGGACTTCGTAGGTCGCCGCGTCCGGGATCCGGCGCGCGAGCGAGCGCTGGTGGTCCGGCGCGATGAACCGGTCCCGGGTGGTCACGACGACCGCGGTCGGCAGCCGCAGCGTGTGCAGCCACGACGTCGAGTCGAACCGGCCGATCTCGTCGAGGGCGACCGCGATCTCCCACGGCGTGGTCGAGCGGAACTCCCGCAGCGCCCACCGGTGGTCTTCGAGCCGGGCCAGCTGTTCGCGCCTTGGCTCGCCGGGGATCGTGCCGAGCCGGACGCGTTCGCGCAACCGCGTCAACGTGCGGCCGAAGACGTCGAGCGCGACGCGCTGGCGCAGGCCGCGGCGGAAGTTGCTGGCCGTCGAGCACAGCACCAATCCGGTAACACGTTCTGGTTCCGCGTGGGCCACGAGCTGCCCGACCATCCCGCCCATCGAGTAGCCGCCGACGGCGAACTGCCCGATGCCCAGCGCGTCGGCGACGGCGGTGACGTCGGCGGCGCAGTCGGCGAGCCGGAACTCGGGCGAACGGCTGCCCCGGCCGTGCCACCGCTGGTCGAACACGACGACGCGGTAGTGCTGCGCCAGCCGGTCGAGGGCCGGGTACCAGGTGAGCAAGCCGGTGCAGGCCACCGAGTGCAGCAGCAGGAGCGCGGGCGCGTGCCGCGGGCCGACGTCGGTGACGACCGTCCTGCCGCGGCCGGGCAGGTCGAGGGGGACGGGGTCGGGCACCCCGGCGGTCGGCGGCACGGTGACCAGCCGCCGGGTCGCGCGCCAGCCCGCGCCGCCCGGTTCGATCACCGGCATTCCGCTCCTCCAAGGGGTTGCCGTCCAGGACGTTTACGGCTAAGACTAGAACAGGTTTCAGTATTGCGCCGATCCGGAGGACAGGCGTGGACTTCACTCTTGACGATACGCAGACGGAGATCGGCGCACTCGCCGCGAAGGTGCTGAGCGCCGACGACCCGTGGCGCTCGCTCGCCGACGCGGGCCTGCTCGCCCTCGCGTTGCCCCCCGACCTGGAGGGCGACGGCCTGGGCGTGGCCGAAGTCGCGCAGGTGCTCACCGAGGTCGGTCGCGCCGCCGCGCCTGTGCCCGCTTATGCCGCGCTCGCCCTGGGGGTGCTGCCGGTGGCGGCGCTCGGCACGCCCGGGCAGCGCGCGGAGCTGTTGCCCCAGGTCGCGGCGGGGGAGACGCTGCTCACCGCGGCGCTGCACGAGCCGTCCGCGCCGCTCGTGAAGCAGCCGGCGACGACCACCCGGGCGGGTGACGGCCACTGGCTGCTCAGCGGCCTGAAGACCGCCGTCCCCTACGCCGGCGAAGCCGTCCGGATCCTGACGCCCGTGACGACACCCGGCGGCACCGCCGTCTTCCTGGTCGACCCGCGCGCCGACGGCGTCACGCTGGTCCCGACGCGCACCTCCGCCGGGCCGCCGGAATACACCGTGCGCCTGGACGACGTCGTCGTCGAGGAGTCCGACCTGCTCGCCGACCGGGGCGCGATCGCGACGCTGCACCGGTTCGCGCTGGCCGGCGCACTGTCCCTGGGTGACGGCCTGCTGGCCGGCGCGCTCGCGCTGACTGTGAAACACGTCGGCGAGCGGGTCCAGTTCGGCCGTCCACTCGCGACGTTCCAGGCGGTGGCCGGCCAGATCGCGGACGTCTACGTCGCCGCGCGGACCGTGCACCTGGCCGTGACGTCGGCGGTGTGGCGGCTGGCCTCGGGCCTCGACTCCGGCGCCGAACTGGACGTCGCCGCCTACTGGCTCGCCGAACAGGCGCCGGTCGCGCTGGCGACCTGCCACCACCTGCACGGCGGCGTCGGCGTCGACGAAACCTATCCGCTGCACCGGTATTCGTCGCAGGTGAAGGACCTCGGCCGGGCGCTCGGCGGCGCCGCGCACCGGCTCGGCAGGCTCAGCGAACGAGTGGCGGGGTGAGTGGGATGCACGTCGAACTGACCGCGGCGCAACGGGAACTGCGCACCGAGCTGCGCGAGTACTTCGCCGGGCTGATCAGCCCGGCGGAACGTCAGGCGATGCGCCGCGAACGGCACGGGCCGGTGTTCCGCGAGATCGTCCGCCGGATGGGCCGCGACGGCCGGCTCGGCGTCGGCTGGCCGGTGGAGTACGGCGGGCAGGGTTTCGGCGGGATCGAGCAGCACCTGTTCGTCGACGAGGCCTCGCGCGCCGACGTCCAGCTGCCGTCGGTGACGCTGCAGACGGTCGGGCCGACGCTGCAGCAGTACGGCACCGAAGAGCAGAAGGCCTTCTTCCTGCCCAAGATCCTGGCCGGGGAGATCCACTTCGCCATCGGCTACACCGAACCCGAGGCCGGCACCGACCTCGCCGCGCTGCGGACGACGGCGGTGCGCGACGGCGACGAGTACGTCGTCAACGGCCAGAAGATCTTCACCACCGGCGGCCACGACGCCGACTACCTCTGGCTCGCCGTGCGGACCGCGCCGGACGCGCCGCGGCACAAGGGCATCTCGATCCTCATCATGGACACGAGCGACCCCGGTTACTCGTGGACGCCGATCATCACCTGCGACGGCGCCCACCACGTCAACGCGACGTACTACTCGGACGTCCGCGTGCCGGTGAACCGCTTGGTGGGCAAGGAGAACGAGGGCTGGCGGCTGATCACGACGCAGCTCAACCACGAGCGCGTCATGCTCGGCCCGGCCGGGCGGATCGGCGGCCTGTACGACCGGGTGCGGACCTGGGCCGCCGCGCACGCGCTGCTGGACCTGCCGGACGTCCGGGCCGTGCTGGCCGACGCCTTCGCCGTGACGCGGGTCAACGAGCTGCTGAACTGGCAGGTCGCCGCGTCGGCCGCGAGCGCGCCGGTCGTCGTCGCCGACGCGTCCGCGACGAAGGTGTTCAGCTCCGAGGTCATCCAGCGCATCGGCCGGTCGATGGAGGAGCTGATCGGGCGGCACGGCGACCTGGCCGACCCGGACACCGCGGAGCTGGCGGAATGGCTGGACCTGCAGGCCAAACGCAACATCGTGCTGACGTTCGGCGGTGGGGTGAGCGAGATCCAACGGGAGCTGATCTCCTCGATCGGCCTGGGACTGCCGAGGGTGCCACGATGACCGACAAGATCACCGAAGCCGCCATCTTGGAAAAAACGGCCGAGATCGCCGCTCGTGGCGAGTGCGCGCCGCGCCTCGCGCGCGACCCCGTCAACCAGGCGATGGTCAACAACTGGACCGAGGCCATCGGCGACGACAACCCGGTGTACGTCGACCCGGAGTTCGCCGCGAAGAGCGTCCACAAGGGACTCGTGGCTCCGCCGGCGATGGCCCAGGTGTGGACGATGGGCCGCCTGAACTCGCTTCGCGGCAGCGACGACCCGCTCGGCCTGATGATGGAGCTGCTCGACGAGGCCGGGTTCACCTCGGTCGTCGCGACCAACTCCGAGCAGACCTACCACCGCTACCTGCGTCACGGCGAGCAGGTCGAAGCGCGGACGGCGCTGGAAAGCGTGGTCGGGCCCAAGAAGACCGCGCTCGGCGAAGGCTGGTTCGTCACCACGCGCGTGACCTGGTACGTCGAAGGCGAAGCCGTGGCGGAGATGATGTTCCGGGTGCTCAAGTTCCGGCCGCCCGCGCCGAAGCCGCCGCCGGCGCCGGTGCTGCGGCCGGTGATCAGCAAGGACACCGAGTTCTTCTGGGACGGCCTGAAAGCGGGGGAGCTGCGGATCCAGCGCTGGGGCGAGACGCTGCGCCACCCGCCCGGCCCGATGCCGCCGGACGGCGACCTCGACGCCAAGCCGGACTACGTCGTGGCCAGTGGCCGCGGCACGGTGTTCAGCTACGTCGTGCACCACCACCCGCCGGTGCCGGGCAAGGACCTCCCGTTCGTCGTGGCCCTCGTGGAACTGGAGGAGGGCGTCCGGGTGATGGCCGAACTGCTGGACGCGACTCCGGACGACGTCCACATCGGACTCCCCGTCGAAGCCGCCTTCGTCACCGTGGACGACGACCTGACCCTGCCCGCCTGGAAGGTGGCCCGATGACCGTCACCGAAGGAACCGAACTGCCACCGCTGACGATCGAGGCGACCCCGACGTTCGTGGTCAGCACGGCGCTGGCCACCCGCGACTTCCAGGACGTCCACCACGACCGCGACGCCGCGGTGCGGCGCGGCTCGAAGGACATCTTCCTCAACATCCTCACCGACACCGGTCTGGTGCAGCGGTTCGTGTCGGAGTGGGCCGGGCCGGAGGCGCTGATCCGGTCGATCAAGATCCGGCTCGGCGTGCCGTGTTACGCCTACGAAACGCTGACGTTCACCGGCCGCGTGGTCTCGTGCGAAGGCCGGGACGCCGTGGTCGCGGTGTCCGGTGTGGACAGTCTCGGCGAGCACGTCGCCGGGACCGTGGAGGTGACGCTACCGTGACGCTCTCGGGCAAGGCGGCCATCGCCGGCATCGGCGCGACGGAGTTCTCGAAGGACTCCGGACGCACCGAGCTGCGGCTGGCCGCGGAATGCGTGTCGCACGCACTGGCCGACGCCGGGATCGCGCCGTCCGAGGTGGACGGGCTCGTGTCGTTCACCATGGACGGCAACGCGGAGATCGCGCTGGCCCGCGAGCTGGGCATCCCCGAACTCAAGTTCTTCAGCCGCATCCACTACGGGGGCGGCGCGGCGGCGGCGACCGTGCAGCAGGCCGCGATGGCGGTGGCGACCGGCGTCGCCGACGTCGTCGTCGCCTACCGCGCGTTCAACGAACGCTCGGGGATGCGCTTCGGCCAGGTGTCCTCGGCCGCGGCCGGCCAGGTCAACTCGTCCGGTGTGGACAACGCCTTCCACTACCCGATGGGCATCGCGACCCCGGCGGCCACGGTCGCCATGGTCGCGCAGCGGTACCTGCACGACTACGGCGCGACGAGCGCGGACTTCGGCCGGATCGCGGTGCTCGACCGCAAGCACGCGGCGACCAACCCGAACGCCTGGTTCCACGGCCGGCCGATCACCCTGGCCGAGCACCAGGGGTCGCGCTGGGTCGCCGAGCCGCTGCACCTGCTCGACTGCTGCCAGGAGAGCGACGGCGGGGTCGCGCTGGTCGTCACCAGCGTCGAACGCGCTCGCGACCTGGCCCGCCCGCCGGCGGTCGTCGCCGCGGCCGCGCAGGGGAGCGGGCCGGACCAGTACGTGATGACCAGCTACTACCGCGACGACCTGGCCGCGCTGCCGGAGATGGGCGTCGTGGGCCGGCAGCTGTGGGCCCAGTCCGGCCTCCGACCATCCGATGTGGACGTCGCCGTGCTGTACGACCACTTCACGCCGTACGTCCTGATGCAGCTGGAGGAGCTGGGTTTCTGCGGCCGCGGTGAAGCGAAGGACTTCATCGCCGACGGCGCGCTGGAGCTCGACGGCGCGCTGCCGCTGAACCCGCACGGCGGCCAGCTCGGCGAGGCCTACATCCACGGCATGAACGGCATCGCGGAGGGCGTCCGGCAGATCCGCGGGGACGCCGTCAACCAGGTGCCGGGCGCGTCCCGGGTGCTGGTCACGGCGGGCACCGGCGTGCCGACGAGCGGGCTCGTCCTCACGAGTGACTGACGGTCCCCCTTGTGGGTCAACGGGTGTCACCTCTTTGACGGCTGGTGCGGGTCCGCGCCGGATGTCACGGTGGAGGGACTGTCCGCGACGCAGAGTGAGGCCGTCATGCGCGAACCCGCCGAGCCGCCGGCCGTCCCGTAGTGGCCGGCGTGGACTGGGTGCTCACCGCGGTCTTCGCCGCGATGGTGCTGCCCTGCGTGCTGCGGCTCGTCCGGCTCGACTACGTCCGCCTCGGCCACGGCGTCCGCAACGGCGACCTGGCCGAGCTGCTGCTGGTCGTGGCGATGGTGGCGATGCTCTCGCCGGTCGGCGGCCCGATCCCGGCGGCCGGCTGGCAGGCGGTGCTGGTGCTGACGGCGGGCTGGTTCGCCGTCAGCTGGTGGCGCGGCCGCCGGTCCGGCTGCGCGCACCACGCGCTGTCCGCGGCGGCGATGCTCTACATGGTCACGGCGATGCCCCACGACGGGATGGTGCACGGACCGTGGCTGACGATGTCCACAATGTCCACAATGGATGCCCGGCTGGCGGTGCCGCTGGTCGCGGTGGCCGCCGCGGCCTACTTCGTCGTCGACGCGGCGCGCACGGGCGTGCTGATGGTGCGCGGTCCCGTGGTGTCGGTGTCCGGGCACGCCTCGCGCGCGGCCTGCCGGGTGGTGATGGGCGCCGGGATGGGCTACATGCTCCTCGCGGCGGCCCTGTGACCGTCCCGGCCGTCTATTCGGGGATGTGCCGGACCTCGCCGAGCGGGCTGTCGCCGGGTTCGGGCAGCGCGGCGGCGGGGTGGCCGGCGGTCCACTGCGTCGCGACGGCGATGTCGTTCTTGAGCGCGGTGACGAGGTCCTCGGCGGAGGCGTAGGCCTGCTGGTCCCGCAGGTGGGCGCCGAGCCAGACGACGAGGGTCTCGTCGTAGAGGTCGCCGGTGAAGCCCAGCAGGTGCGCTTCGAGCAGCCGGTAGCCGTCGGCCCCGTAGTAGGTCGGCCGCCGCCCGACGGACACGGCCGCGGCGATGCGCGTGCCGTCCCCGCGCTGCACCCAGCCCGCCCACACACCGTCGCCGACGGACCCGTCCTGGTCACGGAGAGCGACGTTGGCGGTGGGGAAGCCCAGCTCCCGGCCGCGCTCGTCGCCGTGCTCGACGGTGCCCCGCACCACGAAGTATTCCGGCATCGTGTTCCGTCCTCCCGAGGTCGCTCCCGTCCACGTTAGCGCGCGCACGACGGGTCGATCACCACTTGGACGCGAGTGACGCGAACCACGCCCCGGCCGTCGTGAGTGGTTAGGGCGGTTAGAACCGCCCTAACCACTCACGACAAGCCGCGGCAGACCCGCTAGGCGAACGTCAGGACCGTGTCCGCCAGTACCGGGGCGTCGTCGCGCTCGACGGCCGACGTCGTCACCAGCAGGCGGTCGTCTTCGCGCCAGACCCGGGTCCGGAGGGTCTCGCCCGGGAAGACCACGCCGGCGAACTTCGTCGCGAACGACGCCACCCGCGACGGGTCGCCGTCGAGGAACTCGTCGATCAGGACCCGGGCGACCACGCCGTACGTGCACAAACCGTGCAGGATCGGACGCGGGAAGCCGGCCGCCTCCGCGAACGCCGGGTCCGCGTGCAGCGGGTTGCGGTCGCCGCACAGGCGGTACAGCAGCGCCTGCTGCGGCAGCGTCGGCGTTTCGAGCACCGCGTCCGGCTCGCGCGTGGGCCACTCGATGCGGTCCGACGGCCCGCGTGACCCGCCGAAACCGCCTTCGCCGCGGGCGAAGATGCTCGACCGGGCCGTCCACAGAGGACTGCCGTCCGACGACGTGACGTCGACCTCCTGGATGATCACGGCCGCCTTGCCCTTGTCGAAGACGTCCGCGACCCGCGAGCGGGCCACCGCCTTGCCTTCGACCGGGATCGGCCCGTGCAGGGTGATCTCCTGCTTGCCGTGCAGCACCTTCGCCAGGTCGATCTCGACTCCCGGGAACGACACCGCCGGCGGCTCGAACACCCGGAGGTTGGCCGCGACCGTCGCGAACGTCGGGACGACCACCAGGTCACGCTCGTAGGTGTAGCGCAGCTCGTCCGGGCCCGCGCCCAGCGCCAGGTGGTAGAGCAGCACGTCCGACGACGTCCAGGCGAAGCTCACTTCCCCGATTTCGGCGCCGATCGCGACGGCGGGATCGATGGGCACGCGGTGCTCCTATTCGTAGCTGATCGAGACGTCGTCGGTGACCGGCAGCGACTGGCAGGCGAGCACGATGCCGTCCGCGATGTCCTCGGCGTCGAGGACCTCGTTGTGCAGCATCTTCACCTCGCCCGATTCGATCCGGCACGCGCACGCACTGCATTGTCCCTCGCGGCACGAATACGGCGCGTCGAGGCCCGCCTCCAGCAAGTGGTCCAGGAGCTTGCGGCGGCGCGGCCACGCCATCGACCGCGTCTCGCCGTCGAGCGTCACGGTCAGCGACGCGGGTGCCTCGTCCGAGTCCGGCTCCGGCTCGGCGACCGGCTCCTCGACGGCGTCGAACGGGTTCCCGGACAGCGACGAGAACTTCTCGACGTGCACCCGGTTCCGCGGCACGCCGAGTTGCCCGAGCGCCTCCCGCACGGCCGCCATGAACGGCGCCGGACCACAGAGGAACGCCTCGTGCGCCGGGTACGCGGAAGCCAGGCCGCGCAGCTGCGGCACGTCCGGCAGCCCCTGGACGCTCTCCAGCCAGTGGACGACGACCAGCCGGTCGCCGTAGCGTTTCGCCAGCGACGTCAGCTCGCCGGCGAAGATCACCGACGCCTCGTCGCGGTTCGCGTAGACCAGCACGACCCGCCCGGAGCCCTGCTCCAGCGCCGTCTTCAGGATCGCTATCACCGGCGTGATCCCGCTGCCGGCGGCGAAGAGCAGGAAGTCTTCGTCCACTGAGGACGGTGTGAACACCCCGGCCGGCGCCAGCACGTCCAGGGTCATCCCGGCCCGTAGCTCGTCGCAGATCCAGCTCGACCCGTAACCGCCGTCGGTGCGCTTGACCGTCACCTGGACGCGGTTCTCGTGCGGCGCGCTCGACAGCGAGTAGCACCGCGCCACCGAACCGGTGCGCTCGCTGGGGATTCGCAGCGTCAGGAACTGCCCGGCCGCGTACTGGAACGCCGACGCGTGCTCGCCGGGGATCTCGAACACCACCGAACGCGCGTCCGGCGTCTCGACGACGACGTCGGCGACCGTCAGGGTGTAGACCCGCTCAGCCATCCGCGACCGCCAGCGTGCCTTCGCGCACCGCGTCGTCGATGCTGTCCGACAGCTTCGGGCAGGTGTCGAGCAACGCGGTCGGGCCTTCGGCGCCGGCGAAGACCGGGCAGCTCTCGGCCGCGTTCGTGGTCCACTGGATGCTGGTGTGGCTGATGCTGTTCTTCTTCACCAGCACGCAGGTCCCGCAGGCGCGGCACTCGTGCGGCCGCAGCCCGCCGGTCAGGAACTCGACGGTCTCCGACGTGGTCACACCTCGGCCTCCGCCTTCTGCCTGGCCAGGTTCTCCGCCACCTCGGCCGACCACGCCTCGTTCGCCTTCGACGTGTCCACTTCGAACTCGAAGCGCCGGGTCATGTCCTCGGTGACGTCGGCGGCGTCGACGTAGAACTGCTGGTACCAGCGGCGAAGCTGGTAGACCGGACCGTCCTCTTCGCACAGCAGCGGGTTCTCGATCTGCGTCTTGTGCTTCCAGATCTCGACGTCCTGCAGGAACCCGGCGCCGATGCCCTTCGCCAGCTTCGACGCGATCTTGTCGGCGTGCTCGTCCGAAAGCCCGTCCTGCTTCTTGACCTTCATGCCGTACTGCAGCACGAACGACGTCGGCGACACGGGGTAGTGGCAGTTGATCAGCACGCTCTGGATCTCGTACCCCTGGAAGGAGTTCACCAGGTCGTTGATCATGTACGACGGCCCGAAGTACGACGCCTCGGATCGCAGCAGGTTGTCCTCGCCGCCGTAGTTGGACGCCATGCCCATGTCCGGGCGGCCCTTGGTGTTGAGGTACTGCGTCGCGATGTGGCCTTCGAAGATGTTCTTGAAGTAGGTCGGGTACGCGTAGTGGATGTAGAAGAAGTGCGCCATGTCCACGACGTTGTCGATGATCTCACGGCAGTTGGACCCGTCGATGAAGATCGAGTCCCACGTCCAGTTGCTCCACTCGGAGCTGTAGGCCGCCTCGATCCGCGGGATCGCCAGTTCGGCCGGCGGCGGATTGCCTTCCGGGTCGTGCCACACGAACAGCTGGCCGTTCTGCTCCAGCGTCTGCCACGAGCGCGTTCGCGCGCGCAGCGGAACCCGCTTGCCGTAGGGGATCGCGACGCACTTGCCGCTGCCGTTCCAGCGCCAGTCGTGGAACGGGCAGGCGATCTCGTCGCCCTTGACCGTGCCCTGGGTGAGGTCGCCGCCCATGTGCCGGCAGTAGCCGTCGAGCACGTGCAGGTCGCTCTTCGAGTCCGCGAACACCACCAGCTTGGTGCCGAACGCCGTGATGGCGTGCGGTTTCCCGTCGCGGAGGCGCTCGGCCAGCCCCAGGCAGTGCCAGCCCCGGGCGAACCGCGTCGGTGGCTCACCGGCGTAGATGGTGCGTACCGATTCCTGCGTCATCGCTGCCCTCCCGTGGTCCTCTGATCTTCGTGCGCCAGCCGCGTCGCCGCAAGGTAGCCGAACACCATGGCGGGGCCGATGGTCGCGCCGGGCCCGGCGTACGTGCGGCCCATCACGGCCGCGCTGACGTTGCCCGCGGCGAACAGGCCCGGCACGACCGAGCCGTCCTCGCGCAGGACCTGTGCGTGCTCGTCGGTCCGCAGCCCGCCCTTGGTGCCGAGGTCGCCGGGCACGATCTTCACCGCGTAGTACGGCGCCTTGTCGAGCGGGCCGAGGCTGGGGTTGGGTTTGTTGCGCGGGTCGCCGTAGTAGTGGTCGTACGTGCTGAGCCCGCGCTGGAAGTCCTCGTCGACGCCCTTGTGCGCGAAGCCGTTGAAGCGCTCGATCGTGGCTTCCAGCGCATCCGCCGGGACGTCGATCTTCCCGGCCAGCCCGGCCAGCGACGACGACTTGACCGCGATCCCGGCCTTGAACCAGCGGCCGGGCAGCGGCTGGCGCGGCCCGACGCCGGTGAACATGTAGCGGTCCTTGTAACGCTGGTCGAACACCAGCCAGGTCGGGATGTGCTCGCCCGGGCCGTCGCCCTCGCCGTACATCGCGTGCACGGCCTCGACGTAGGGCGCCGACTCGTTGACGAACCGCTGCCCGCGTACGTCGACCATGACGCAGCGCGGGCGCGAGCGCTCGGCCAGCGCGAACCACGGCCCGCCGGTGAGCGGCAGGGTCGGGCCCCACCAGGCGTCGTCCATCAGGTCGAGGGCCGCGCCGAGTTTGAGCCCGGCGGTGATGCCGTCGCCGGTGTTCGCCTCCGCGCCGACGGTCCAGTCGGTGCCGATCGGGGCGCGCTGGTACTTCTCGCGCATCTCGAGGTTCTGCTCGAAGCCACCGCTGGCGAGGATCACGCCGCGGCGGGCCGCGATGACCCCTTGCGCGGTGACCACCCCGGTGACCCGGTCGCCTTCGACCTGCAGGTCCACCAGTGCCGTGTTGAGCCGGACCTCGACGTTCGCCCTGGTCAGGCCGATCCGCAGGCCGGCCGCAAGCGCTTGCCCCATGGCCAGCAGGTGCTGCCGCCGGATCCGGCCGGCCAGCCACTGCGTGCCGAGCGACAGCAGCCGGACGACGCCGCGGGGGTGCCGCAGGAGCAGGCTCAGCCAGCGGTAGTCGGCCTGGGTGATCGGCACGCCGAGCGGGGGAGCGCTGTAGGGCGGTTCGAGGTGGGCCAGCTCGTCGCCGAGCAGGTGGCCGTCGAGGGCGACGGGCTCGACGGACCGGCCGCCGGGCCGCCCGCCGGGCGCTTCGGGGTGGTAGTCGCTGTAGTCGCGGACCCAGCGGAACTTCAGCGGCGTGTGGTCGCAGACGAACCGCAGCACCTCGGGGCCGTGGGCGAGGAACGTGTCGCGCCGGACGGCCGGGACGACGTCCCCGACGATCGAGGCGAGGTACTCGCGTGCCCGCTCGGGCGGGTCGTCGATCCCCGCGGCGCGCAACGCGTGGTTGCCCGGCAGCCAGACCCCGCCGCCGGAGCGCGCGGTCGAGCCGCCGAAACAGGCCGCTTTCTCCAGGAGTACGACGCTCAGGCCGCCGTGAGCCGCGGCCAGCGCGGCGGTCATCCCGGCAGCGCCGCTGCCGACCACGACGACGTCGAACTGCTCCGTCATGCCACCTCACCTATAACGTGTTCCACAAGACAAGTATCCAGTTGAGGGTCGCTTTCGGCCACCATAGACGAGAACGTGTTTCAGTTCTAGGGTAGCGAACCATGGACGAACTCGTCGCGGACGTGGTCATCGTGGGGTTCGGTGCGGCCGGCGCGTGTGCCGCCCTCGAAGCCGCCGACGCCGGTGCGGACGTCGTCATCGTCGAGCGCTTCGCCGGTGGTGGCGCCAGTGCGGTCAGCGGTGGCGTGGTCTACGCGGGCGGCGGCACCCGCCAGCAGCAGGACGCGGGGGTCGACGACACGGTCGACGCGATGTACGAATACCTGCGCCTCGAAGCCGGGGACGTCGTCTCCGGCAAGACGCTCCGGCGGTTCTGCGAGGACAGCCGCGAGATGGTCACCTGGCTGGAGGGCAACGGCGTCCCGTTCGAAGGCAGCCTCTGCCCGTACAAGACGTCGTACCCGAGTGACGAGTTTTACCTGTACTACTCCGGCAGCGAGGCCGCCGGCGGGTTCCGCGACGCGGCGAAACCGGCCCCGCGCGGCCATCGCGTCAAAGGCCCCGGCACGTCCGGGAAGATGCTGATGACGCGCTTGGCCGAAGCCGTGCGGCGCCGGGAGATCCGGGTGCTGCCGCAGACGCGGGTGCGCTCGCTGATCCACGACGACCAGGGTGGCATCACCGGGGTCGTCGCGGACAGCCTGCGGGACGCGCCGGCGTCGGTGAAGGCCCGGCACCGGCGGCTCGCGTCGTACTCCGCCAAGCCCGGCATCTACGTCCCGGCGCTGCGGAAACCCCTGCACCGCCGGGTCGAACGGCTCGAACGCGCGCACGCCCGCGAGCTGCGGATCACCGCGCGGCGCGGGGTGGTCCTCGCCGCCGGCGGGTTCATCGCCAACCGCGCGATGGTGCGCGAGCACGCGCCCGCCTACCGCGGCGGCCTGCCGCTGGGCACCGCCGCCGACGACGGCTCGGGCATCCGGATGGGCGTCGAGGCCGGGGGAGCGACCGCGGAGCTGGGCCGGATCTCGGCGTGGCGGTTCGTGACACCGCCCAGCGCGTTCCTCGGCGGGATCATCGTCGACGTCGGCGGGAGGCGGATCATCGACGAGTCGCGCTACGGCGCCGCCGTCGGCGAACGGCTGATCGAGCGGCACGACAGCAAGGGCTGGCTGCTGGTCGACGCGCCGATCGTCGCCGAGGCCCGGCGTGACGGCACCAAGCAGAGCCAGTGGTTCCAGGGCCTCCAGCTGCGGTACCTCCTGCGGCGCGGGCGGGTCACCGGCGCGACGGTCGAAGAAGCGGCGCGCAAGGCCGGTGTCGACCCCCAGGGGCTGCGCGCGAGCGTCGAGGCCTACCACGGTGCCGAAGACCCGATGGGCAAGCCCGCCGAGTTCGCCCGGCGTCTCGACAACCCGCCGTTCTCGCTCATCGACGTCTCGGTGCGGCCCAACCTCGGGTACCCGACGCCGATGCTGACGCTCGGCGGCCTGGTCGTCGACGAGGACACCGGCGCGGTCCGGAGCGCGGCGGGCGCGTCGATCCCCGGCCTTTACGCGGCCGGGCGCACCGCGGTGGGAATCTGTTCCAGGTCCTACGTCAGCGGTCTCTCGCTGGCCGACTGCGTGTTTTCCGGCCGCAGGGCGGGGATCAACTCGGCCTTGGCGCAGGGTGTTCTCGACAAAAACGAGAACGTGTTCTAGTCTTGGCGCAGCGAGAAAGAGAGGACTGCGCATGAGCGAGCAGGTGATCGCCGGGGTCCGGGACCTCCTGCCGGTCCTGCGGGAACGGGCCCAGGACACCGAGGACGCGCGACGCGTCCCCGAAGAGTCCGTCAAGGCCCTGCAGGAGACCGGGTTCTTCAAGATGCTGCAACCGAAGCCGTACGGCGGTTTCGAGTCGGACCCGGTGAGCTTCTACACCGCGGTGAAGCTGATCGCGAGCGCGTGCGGGTCCACCGGCTGGGTCGCCTCCATCCTCGGCGTCCACCCGTGGCACGTGGCGTTGTTCGACGCTCAGGCGCAGGAAGAGGTGTGGGGCGGCGACGAGGACGTCCGGATCTCCTCGTCGTACGCCCCCATGGGCAAGGCCGAGGTCGTCGAGGGTGGCTACCGGCTGTCCGGCCGGTGGAGCTTCTCGTCCGGCTGCGACCACTGCACGTGGGTGCTGCTCGGCGGGCCGGCGTTCAAGGACGGCAAGCCGGTCGACTTCTGCACGTACCTGCTGCCGATCGCGGACTACTCCATTGTGGACGTCTGGGACACGGTCGGGCTGCGCGGCACCGGGTCGAACGACATCGTCGTCGAAGACGTCTTCATCCCGCAGCACCGGGCGCTGAGCTTCATCGCGACGTCGAAGTGCAAGGTGCCGGGCCAGGCCGTCAACCCCGGGCCGCTGTACCGGCTGCCGTACGGGTCGGTGCACCCGTCCACGATCACCGCGCCGATCATCGGCATGGCCCAGGGCGCCTACGACGCGCACGTCGAGCACCAGGGCAAGCGGGTGCGCGCCGCGTACGCCGGTGAACAGTCCAAAGAGGACCCGTTCGCCAAGGTACGGATCGCCGAGGCGGCCAGCGAGATCGACGCCGCGTGGCTGCAGCTGACCCGCAACATCGACGAGCTGTACCAGCTGGCCAAGCGCGAAGAGCGGCTGCCCGTGGACCTGCGGCTGCGCGTCCGGCGCGACCAGGTGCGCGGCACCGAACGCGCGATCGGCGCGATCGACCGGCTCTTCGAGAACTCCGGCGGCCGGGCCATCCAGCGCGGCACGCCGATCCAGCGCTTCTGGCGCGACGCCCACGCCGGCCGGGTGCACGCGGCCAACGACGCCGAGCGCGCCTACGTCATGTACGGCACCGGCGCCTTCGGGCTCCCCGTCGAGAACGCGATGTACTGATGGCCGCGCCGGAAGGGAAGTACGCCGAGGTCGCGGGGGGCCTGAAGCTGCACTACCACGAGGCCGGCGCCGAGCACGCCGAGACGGTGATCCTGCTGCACGGCGGCGGGCCCGGCGCGTCGGCGTGGAGCAACTTCGGGCGCAACCTGCCGGAGTTCGCCAAGCACTACCGGACGATCGCCGTCGACCAGCCCGGCTTCGGCCGGTCGGACAAGCCGACCGCGCACCCGCAGTACTTCCGTCACAGCGCGGACGCCGTCGCAGGCCTGATGGACGCGCTCGGCGTCGAAACCGCGCACTTCATCGGCAACTCGCTCGGTGGTGGCGCGGCCGTGCGGCTGGCGCTGAATCACGGCAAGCGCGCCGGGCGGCTCGTGCTGATGGGGCCGGGCGGGCTGAGCGTCAACCTGTTCGCGCCCGACCCGACCGAAGGCGTCAAGAACCTCGGGAAGTTCGGCGCGAAACCCAGCCGCGAGCGCATGGAAGCGTTCCTGCGCATCATGGTCCACGACCAGGCGCTCATCACCGACGAGCTGATCGACGACCGGTTCGCCGCGGCGAACACCCCGGAGTCGCTCGCCGCGATGCGGGCCATGGGGATGTCGTTCGCCCAGCCCGAAACCTACGAAGAGGGCATGCTCTGGCGCGAGGCCCACCGGCTGCGCCAGCGGGTGCTGCTGATCTGGGGCCGCGAAGACCGCGTCAACCCGCTCGACGGCGCGTTGGTCGCGCTGAAGACCATCCCGCGCGCGCAGCTGCACGTGTTCGGCGGCTGCGGACACTGGGCCCAGCTGGAGAAGTTCGACGAATTCAACCGGCTGGCCCTCGACTTCCTCGGGAGTTCCTGATGGGCATCCGGTCGCTGGGCTACCTCCGCGTCGAAGCCACCGACATGGCCGCGTGGCGCGAATACGGGCTCAAGGTGCTCGGCATGGTCGAGGGCAAGGGCGAGAACCCCGACGCGCTCTACCTGCGCATGGACGACTTCCCGGCGCGTCTCGTGATCTCGCCCGGCGACGCCGACCGGCTGACGACCACCGGCTGGGAGGCCGCGAACGCCGGCGAGCTGGCCGAGATCCGGTCCCGGTTGGACAGTGCTTCGGTGCCCTACAAGGAGGGCACGCCCGAGGAGCTGGCCGACCGCCGCGTCGACGAGCTGATCAGCTTCGACGACCCGTCCGGCAACACCCAGGAGGTGTTCCACGGCGTCGCGCTGCAGCACCGGCGCGTGGTCAGCCCGTACGGGCACCGGTTCGTCACCGGCGAGCAGGGCCTCGGACACGTCGTCCTATCCACAAAGGACGATGCGGCGTCGCTGCGGTTCTACCGCGACGTCCTCGGGTTCCGGCTGCGCGACTCGATGCGCCTGCCGCCGCAGATGGTCGGCCGGCCGGCCGACGGCGCGCCCGCGTGGCTGCGGTTCTTCGGCTGCAACCCGCGCCACCACAGCCTGGCGTTCCTGCCGATGCCGACCCCGAGCGGGATCGTGCACCTGATGGTCGAGGTCGAGCAGACCGACGACGTCGGGTTGTGCCTCGACCGCGCGATCCGGCGGAAAGTGCCGATGTCGGCGACGCTCGGCCGGCACGTCAACGACCTGATGCTGTCGTTCTACATGAAGACCCCCGGCGGGTTCGACATCGAGTTCGGCTGTGAGGGCCGGCAGGTCGACGACGAGAACTGGATCGCCCGCGAGAGCACCGCGGTTTCCCTGTGGGGCCACGACTTCTCGGTCGGCGCCCGGCCGCCCGGCGCGCCGTGACGGCGATGGCGGTCGAGGAGACCGCGTTCCGCAGCGTCCTCGGGCACTTCTGCACGGGCGTCACCGTCGTCACCGGTCGCGACGGCGACACGCTGGCCGGGTTCGCCTGCCAGTCGTTCGCCGCGCTGTCGCTCGACCCGCCGCTCGTGCTGTTCTGCCCGGCGAAGACGTCCCGCACCTGGCAGGTCCTGGCCGCGGCCGGCCGCTTCGCGATCAATGTCCTGGCCGAGAACCAGCAGGAGGTCAGCGCGGTGTTCGGCGCCCGCGGTGAGGACAAGTTCGCCCGCTTCGGCTGGACGCCCGCGCCGTCCGGGGCGCCGCTGCTCGAAGGCGCGCTGACGTGGATCGACTGCGAGCTGGAAGCGGTGCACGAAGCCGGCGACCACTACGTGGTGATCGGGCGCGTCACGGCGCTGGGCGCGCCGTCGGACGAGCGGCCGTTGCTGTTCCACCGGGGGCGGTACTCGGTCACCGAGCCGGCGCGGGACGCGCTCGCCGCGCTGATGCCGTGGCCTCGCCCGGACGACTGGCTCTGACCCCGCGTCACCGCGGGCGGAGGCCGTCGACGATCACTGTCACGATCTTGGGCACCCGCGTGTCCCACTCGGCTTCGGGCACCCGCGACAGCGCGCCCAGGAGCAGGATGACGTCCGCCGCGTCGACCTCTTCGCGTACCTGACCGACGGCTTTTCCTCGCTGCAGCAGCATTTCGAGTGCTTCGTCGAGCCGGTGGTGCTGGCCCGCGTAGAGGTCCTGCCACGCCGAGGCCTCGATCGCCGCCATGACACCGCGCTTGACCCGCGCGTACTCGACCAGCCGGTCGAGCCAGGCGGTCAGGGCCTGGAGCGGCGGGTGCCCGGCCAGCAGCGGCGCCACGGCGTCGACGAGCTGCGTCAGCTCGTACCGGTACACCTCCGCGAGCAGGTGCTCGCGGGTCGGGAAGTGCCGGTAGAGGGTGCCTTGCCCGACGTCGGCGGCCTTGGCGACCCGGTGCAGCTTCAGGTCGGCGGCCGCGCCGTTGGACTCGCTCAGCTCGGCCCGCGCGGCCTCGACGATCCGGTCGCGGTTGGCGACCGCGTCCGACCGGCGCTCACGACCCGGCACGACGGCACCGCCCTTTCCCCGCGAAATTAACCGGACAGTTGTCAGCTTAACCCGGGGGAGCGGTGCCGGGCAGTCCGCCCGGCGCGGCCGAGCGGTAACAACGGCCGTCGAGAAGGCGACTTCACAGGGTCGTCGCCGCCCGAGGAGGGGTTCGTGCAGCTGTCCGGTTTCCCGGCCGCGGAGGTCGGGTTCGACCGCGCTGGTGGGCTCGCCGGCGACCGGGGCGCGGCCGTGCGGGAGCTGGCCGCCGACCGCGCGACCACCGACCTCGTCGTGCTGAGCCACGGCTGGGACGACGACCCCGTCACGGCGAGGCACCTGTACGCCGATCTCGCGTCTTCGCTGCGCTCGGTCTGCGACGGCCCCCTCGCGTTCGCCTGCGTGCTGTGGCCGTCGCGGAAGTTCGCCGAGTCCGCCGGGCTGGAGGAGCGGCTCGACCTGCTGCGGGAGCTGGTGCCCGAGCACCGGCGCACCATCGACGCGGCGGCCGAGCTCGTCCCGGCGCTCGCGGCCCGCTCGACCGCGCGGACCGCGTTCGCCGCCGCGCTGCTGTCGGTCGCCGCCCCCGCCGCGCAAGACCGCGAAGACGCGTCGACGGAGCTGCTGACCCTGCCCGGCGGCACCGTGATGGACCGGCTCGCGAAACCGGCGTCCGGGTTCGTCGAGGCCGCGCGGCAGCTGCTGGACTACCTGACCTACTACGAGATGAAGGCACGGGCGGGCGAGGTGGGGGAGCACGGGCTGGCGCCGTTGCTCGGCGCGGTCGCCCGGCCCGGCCTGCGCGTTCACCTGGTCGGGCACGGCTTCGGTGGCCGCCTGGTGACCGCGGCCGCGTTGGCCCGGCCCGCCGGGACGCTGGGCACGCTCACCCTGCTGCAGGCGACGTTGTCGCACCACGCCTTCGCCGAGTCGGGGGTGTTCCGCGGCGTGCTCGACGCGCACGTCGTGACCGGCCCGATCCTCGTCACGCACACCGCGTACGACCTGGTCGCCGGGGTCGCGTTCGAGATCGCGTCGCGCGTCACCGGGCTGGGTTACGGCAGCATCGGGCGGGACGGCGCTCAGGAGACCGCCGAAGCCGTGCCGGGCGAGCTGCTGCCGGTCGGCGGGCGCTACGCGTGGCGCCCGGGCGTGCCGCACAACCTGCGGGCCGACGGGTTCGTGCGCGGGCACACCGACGTCCACGGGCCGGAAATCGCTCACGCGCTGTGGTCGGCGATCGCGGCGGGTTAGCTCGGGCGGGTGGTTGTGCAGGGGTTCACAGGTGGGCCGCGTCCCATTCACGAGAGAAAGTCGACACTTCGCGCGCACACTGAGGCTGCAGAGTCTGTTCCCGGGGAGGAGTGTGCCGCGCATGCAGGGTCGGATCGCCCGGTTCCGGCGCCGGTTGTTCCCCGGTGGCAACCCGCTCACCCGGTTCGGTGACCGCGTCGAAGCCGCGTTGCTGCTCCTGCTGGTGGCCGGCGCGCTGCTGACGCTGCCGTTCGCCGCCGCCGTCGGTTCCGACACCTACGCCGCGCAGACCGCTCGCGCCGAGCAGGAGCGCACCACGCGTCATCCCGCGACGGCGACCTCGCTGGCCGCGGCCGCCACGCAGACCTACAGCACCGACGGGGCCGGCGCGCCCGCCGACCAGACGACCGTCCCGGCGGCCTGGTTCGACGCCCGCGGCACCCGGCACACCGGCGACGTCCTCGCCGACTCCGGCAGCCCGAAGGGCACGCACGTCCCGGTGTGGCTGGACCAGCGCGGCGAGCTGACGACCGAGCCGCTTTCGCCGGCCACCTCGGCGGCCGACGGCGTGTTCGCGGCGATCCTGCTCTGGGTCGCCGTCACCGGCGCACTGGCCGCGCTCTACGGCCTCGCCCGGTTCGTCCTGGGCCGCCTCCGCGCCGCGGCGTGGGACCGGGCCTGGGCGCAAGCCCGCCACGACAGCCGGTTCTGAGCGTCCGTCACTTCCAGCGGAAGTGCACGAAGACCCGGCCGAAGTTGTCCTTGTCCTTCTCGATCCGGTGGTAGAGCGCCTTGATGTCCTTGCGCTCCAGGAACCGCAGGACGTGCTTCTTCAGCTGCCCCGAGCCCTTGCCGGGGATGATCTCGACGAGCGGCGCCTTCTTCGCGACGGCCTCGTCGATGATCCCCTGCAGCGCCTTGTCGATCTCGCCGCCGCGGTTGTAGATGTCGTGGAGGTCCAGCTTCAGCTTCACAGGGCCTGCCACCAGCCGTCGACCGCCGGCGGCTCGGCGACGTCCACGCGCTCACCCGGGCGGGGGATCGCCAGCGGGATGTCCGCCGCCTTCGCCTCGGTCCAGACGCGGTCCGCCGGCTCACCCCAGGGGTGCATCGCCAGCGAGAACGTCGCCCAGTGGACCGGGACCAGCAGCTTCGCCCGGACGTCGAGGCCCGCCGCGACGCCTTCCTCCGGAGTCATGTGGATGTCCGGCCACTGCGGGGCGTACGCGCCGATCTGGACCAGGGCGACGTCGAAGGGGCCGTGTTCCGCGCCGATGCTCGCGAAGCCGTCGAAGTAGCCCGTGTCGCCGGTGTAGAAGACCCGGTGCTCCGGGCCGAGCAGCGCCCACGACGTCCAGAGCGTGTCGTCGTTCGTGATGCCGCGGCCGGAGAAGTGCTGGGCCGGCGTCGAGATGAACCGCACGCCGGCCACCGTCGCCTCTTCGTGCCAGTCCAGCTCGATGATCCGCTCGGCCGGGACGTGCCAGCGCTCCAGGTGCGCGCCGACGCCCAGCGGCACCAGGAACGGCGCCGCGGTCGACGTCACCAGCGAGCGGATCGTCGCCAGGTCGAGGTGGTCGTAGTGGTCGTGCGAGATGACGACGGCGTCCACCCGGCCGACCCCGGACAGCGGCACCGGCGGCTCGTGCAGCCGCCGCGGGCCGGCGAACGTCGCGGGCGAGACGCGGTCGCTCCACACCGGGTCGAGCAGCACGCGGGCGCCGTCCAGCTCCACCAGCGTCGAGGCGTGGCCGTACCAGGTCAGGTGCAGGCCCTCGGCCGTCTCGACCGGCGCGGCCTTCACCAAGGGGATCGCACTGGCGGGTTTGCGCAGCTCACGGTCGGTGCCGAAGAACATCTCGCGGAAGATGGTGCTCATCGACGCCGCGGTCATCGGGTGCCGCGGCGCCACGTTGCGGAACACCTTGCCGTCGAACTGCGGCGAGCGGCGGACCCGCTCGGCACGGGCGCCGGCGGCCTTCGCGCCGAACGCCGCCGGCAGGTCACGCAGGGCAGCGATCGTCTTCCTCATGCCCCGAGTCTACGAACGGTTCCTGAGAGGCGCCCCAGCTTCATGCAGGTGGGTGAGCGCCTGCCGGTAGGACTCGACCAGGCTCGTCTGCAGGTACGGGATGCCCAGCTCGGCGCAGTACCCCTGGACGATCGGCTGCGCCTGCCGCAGGTGCCGCGACGGCATGCTCGGGAACAGGTGGTGCTCGATCTGGTAGTTGAGGCCGCCGAGGGCGACGTCGACGACCGCGCCGCCGCGGACGTTGCGGGAGGTCAGCACCTGCTTGCGCAGGAAGTCCAGCTCCGGGCGCCCGGTCAGCGTGGGCATGCCCTTGTGGTTGGGCGCGAAGATCGATCCCATGTAGACACCCCACAGTCCTTGGTGGACGGCGAAGAACAGCAACGCCATGCCCGGCGACAGCACCGTGAGCAGCGCGCTGAAGTAGACAGCGAAGTGCAGGGCGAGCAGCGCGGCCTCGACGCCGCGGTGGCGCAGACCCGGCTTGCGCACCGCGCGGATGCCGGACCAGTGCAGGTTCAGGCCTTCGAGGGTGAGCAGCGGGAAGAACAGGAACGCCTGGTAGCGCCCGATGAACGCGGGCACACCGCGGGCCGCGCGGGCCTGGTCCTTCGACCATACCAGGATGTCCGGGTCGACGTCCGGGTCGAGCTCCTCGTGGTTCGGGTTGGCGTGGTGGCGGGTGTGCTTGTCCATCCACCAGCCGTAGCTCATGCCGACGCCGAGGTTGCCCGCGATCATCCCGGCGACCTCGGTCGGCCGCCGGCGCCGGAACACCTGCTTGTGCGCGAGGTCGTGGGAGAGCAGCGCGATCTGGCCGAACAGCACGGCTTGGAACGCGGCCACGGCCAGCTGCCACCACGAGTTCCCGAGGAAGGCGAAGGCGACCCAGCCGGCGGCGAACAACGTGGTCACGACGGCGATCCGGGCGGTGTAGTAACCGGGCCGGCGCCTCATCAGGCCGGCGGCGGAGATGCGGTGGCTCAGCCGGGCGAAGTCGCTGCCGGTGTGCACGAGGTTGTCTGTGGTCACGTCCCCGAGTCTTCGCGCGGACGCCACCGGCCGGAATCCTGCGCGCCGGTGGGCACTTCGGGGGGCCAGCCCTACCGGAGTGCCTGGTATGCGCCCGGCCCGTCGTGAGTGGTAATGAGGGTTCTAACCCGCATTACCACTCACGACCGGACGCGCGGCAGGTGCTGGTGCGGCGCGCCGAACAGCAGGGACGACGAGTGCGCGCGCTTGAAGTAGCGGTGCGCCGGGTGTTCCCAGGTGATCGCGATGCCGCCGTGCAGCTGGATCATCTCCGCCGTGACCTCGGACAGCACCTCGGAGCAGTGCACCTTGGCGACCGCAGGCAGGTCCGCGTAGGCGGCCGAGCGGGCCGTCTCGACCAGGACGTGCAGGTCCGCCATGCGGTGCTTGAGCGCCTGGAAGCTCCCGATCGGGCGGCCGAACTGGTGGCGCTGCTGGGTGTACTCGACGGTCAGCTCGAGGGCGCGCGCCGCCGCGCCGGTCTGCTCGGCGGCGAGGACCAGGCACGCGAAGTCCCGAAGCGGAACGGGATCCAGGGGACCGAGCCGGCGCGCGGGCGCGTGGTCGAACGTCACGGTGGCGAAGTGCCGGGTCTCGTCGAGCGACGGGACGTGCTCGCGGACGGCGTCGGCTGGGTCCACTTCGTACAGTCCGTCTTCGGTGACGGCCAGCAGGATCGACGCCGTGTCGCCGTCCAGGACGTAGTGCGCGCGTCCGTCCACAGTCGACAAATCGCCCCGGCAGGCCGCGGCGTCCCAGCGGCCGTCCTCGCCGGTCCAGGCCAGCGCGGCGACGGCGCCCTCGGCGAGCCGGGGGAGCAGCCGCTCGTCTCCCGTCGCGAGCACGGCCTGCGTGGCGACGGCCGAGCCGAGGAACGGGACGTCGGCCAGGACGCGGCCGAGTTCTTCGGCGACGATCCGGAGTTCGGTGAGCCCGGCGCCGAGCCCGCCGTGCTCCTCGGGGATGGCGAGCGCGGGGACGCCGATGTCGACGAGGGCCGGCCACGGCGTGGCCTCGCGCTCCAGGAGTTTCCGGACGGTGGCGCGGAGTTCGTCCTGTTCGGGTGTCATCCGACGGCCGCCAGGATGCGCCGCCGGTGCACCGCGCCGGTGCCCCACGCCGTCGTCAGGGCGCGGACCCGCAGCAGCCGCCTACCCAGTGGGTGCTCGGCGGTGTAGCCGATCGCGCCGTGCACCTGCAGTCCGGTGCGGGCCGCGAGCAACGCCGCGTCGCCGCACGCCACCTTCGCCGCCGAGACGTCGGCGGGGGCGAGGGTCACGGCCGCGCCGTACAGCAGCGGCCGGGCCAGCTCCAGCGCCGTGACGACGTCGGCGAGCAGGTGCTTGACCGCCTGGTACTTGCCGATCTCACGGCCGTACTGGCGGCGCTGCCCGGCGTAGCCGACCGACGTCGAGAGCAGCCAGTTCCCGGCGCCGAGCAGCTGGGCCGCCGTCGCGAGGACGCCGAGGTCGAACGCGCGCGCCGGGTCCAGCGCCGGGCCGAGGTCGTCGCCGGGGACGGCCTCGAACAGCCGCCGGTACGGGTCCACCGAAGCCAGCTCACGGCCCGGGGTGAAGGTCTTCAGGCGCGTGCCGTCCACCAGGACGCGCAGGTCCGCGGTGTCGGCGTCGAGCGCGTAGGGCACGTGCGGTGCGAAGACCACCGACGCCCGCGTCTCGCCGGAGGCCACCGACGCGAGCACCGGGTCGTCGAGCAACGCGGGCAGCACGGCCACCGTGTCGGTCCACGACCCCGCGACGCCGTGGTGGCCCAGCGCTTCGAACGTGACGACGAGGTCGACCGGGGAGGCGTCGAGGCCGTCGTGCTTCTCGGGGATGCCGAGCGCCGTGACGCCCAGCTCGGCGAGCTTCGGCCAGTCGTCTGTGGTCGAAAGCAGGTCGTGCAGGGACGCGGCGAACGCCGTCTGCTCGGCGGTCAACCCGAACCTCATCGGTCCTCCCGGGGCAGGCCGAGCAGGCGTTCGGCGACGATCGTGCGCTGGATCTGGTCGGTGCCGCCGTAGATCGGGCCGGCCAGCGAGAACAGCCAGCCGTCGCTCCAGGGGCCGCGCAGCTCGGCGGCCGGGCCCAGCAGGTCGAGCGCCGTCTCGTGCAGCTCGACGTCCAGGTGCGACCAGAAGAGCTTGTTGACGCTCGACTCCGGCCCGAGCTGGCCGCCCTCGGCGAGCTTGGTGACCGTGCCGAACGTGTAGAGCTGGTAGGCGCGGGCGCCGATCCAGGCGTCGGCGACGCGGTCCGCGGTGGCTTCGGGGCGGCCCGCGCCGGACCACAGCGCCGTCAGCCGATCGGCCGCCGCGAGGAACCGGCCGGGGCTGCGCAGCGACAGGCCGCGTTCGTTGTTGGCCGTGGTCATCGCGACCTTCCAGCCGGCGCCGGGCTCGCCGATGACGTCGGCGTCCGGCACGAAGACGTCGTCGAAGAAGATCTCGGCGAACCCCGGCTCGCCGTCCAGCTGCGGGATCGGGCGCACCGTGACGCCGCCGGCGCGCAGGTCCGCCATCAGGTAGGTCAGGCCGCGGTGGCGTTCGGCTTCGGGGTCGCTGCGGAACAGGCCGAACGCGCGGTCGGCGTAGGCCGCCCGGGAGCTCCACGTCTTCTGTCCGTTGAGGACCCAGCCACCATCCACACGCGACGCCGTGCTGCGCAGCGCGGCGATGTCGCTGCCCGCCTCCGGCTCCGACCAGGCCTGCGCCCAGACCTCTTCGGAGCGCGCCATCTTCGGCAGGATCCGGGCCAGCTGCTCGTCGGTGCCGTGCGAGAAGAGCGTCGGCGCCAGCATGAAAATGCCGTTCTGGTTGACGCGCAGGGGCGCGCCGGCCGCGTAGTACTCCTCCTCGAACAGCACCCACTCCAGGAGGCTCGCGTCGCGGCCGCCGTACTCCGCCGGCCAGGAGACGACCGACCAGCGCGCGTCGGCCAGCCCGGCCTCCCACTCGCGGTGGGCGGCGAAGCCCTCCGGCGTGTCGAACGAGGGGAGCGGCTCGGCGGGGACGTGCGCGGCCAGCCATTCGCGGGCTTCGTCGCGGAACGCTTCGACGTCGGGGGAGAGGTCGAGGTCCATCAGCGGTCCCGCATGGACCGGGCGTCCAGCCCGGCCAGGGAGTCGCCGGCGGTCTCGGCGTTGTGCGCGTGCGCGAAGTGGTGCAACCCGAACACACTGTCCATTCCGGACCGAAGGCCCATCTGGTCCTCGGCCTGGTTCACGGCCTTCTTGGCCAGCGCGAGGCCGAACCGCGGCATCTCGGCGATCTTCGTGGCCAGCGCCATCGTCTCGGTTTCGAGGTCGGCACGTGGGACGACCCGGTTCAGCATGCCCCAGTCGAGGGCCTGCTGGGCCGTGAAGCGCTCGCCGGTGAACAGGACCTCCTTGGCCCGGCGCGGCCCGAGCACCCACGGGTGCGCGAAGTACTCGACGCCGGGAATCCCCATACGCACCACGGGATCGGCGAAGAAGGCGTCGTCGGAGGCGACGATCAGGTCGCACACCCAGGCCAGCATCAACGCCCCGGCGATGCACGCGCCCTGGACGGACGCGATCGTCGGCTTCGGGATCTCCCGCCAGCGGCGGCACATCCCCAAGTACACTTCGGACTCCCGCGCGAACCGCTGGTCGCCGCCCGCGGCGTCGACGTGGTCCCACCACATCACGGCCTTGCGCTCGAACGAGACGTCCGCGTCGCGGCCCGGCGAGCCGATGTCGTGCCCGGCGGAGAAGTGCTTGCCCGCCCCGGCCAGGACGATCACCTTCACCTCGGCGTCGTCGACGGCCCGGGTGAACGCGGCGTCCAGCGCGTAGGTCATCGCCGAGTTCTGCGCGTTGCGGTACTCGGGCCGGTTCAGGGTGACGACCGCGACCGGTCCGCGCACCTCGTACGTGACCTCCTCGCCGATGTCGCTCATGCTTCCTCCCGCAGAACTCGTTTGAGCACCTTGCCCGACGGCGTGCGCGGCAGCTCGTCCCGGAACTCGACGTGCCGGGGCCGCTTGTAGTTCGCCAGGTTGGCCTGGCAGTGGTCGATGACGTCCTCAGTGGACAGTGTGACGCCCGGTCGCAGCCGGACGTAGGCCTTGCCGACCTCGCCGTAGACCGGGTCCGGCACGCCGACGACGACGGCCTCGGCCACGCCGTCGAGCCAGCCCAGCGCCTGCTCGACCTCGGCCGGGTAGACGTTGAAGCCGCCGCAGATGTACATGTCCTTGATCCGGTCGACGATCCGCAGGTGCCCGGACCCGGTGAGCACGCCGACGTCGCCGGTGTGCAGCCAGCCGCCGTCGTCGATCGCCTCGGCGGTGGCGGCCGGGTCGTCGAGGTACCCGAGCATCACGTTCGGCCCGCGCAGCAGCACCTCGTCACGCTCGCCGAGGCGGACCTCGAACCCGGCGGCAGGCCGGCCGACGGTCCGGGCGATCAGGTCGGGTGGGTCGGTGCGCAGTGACATCGTGGCCACGACGGCCTCGGTCAGCCCGTACGCGGTGAGGACCAGGTCGAAGCCGAGTTCCGCCTGCATGCGTTCGACGAGTGCCACCGGGACGGTCGCGGCGCCGGTGACCGCCAGCCGGAGCGTCGACAGGTCGTACGACGGCCGGTCGGGGGCGTCGAGGAGGACCTGGAAGATCGTCGGCGCGCCCGGCAGCACGGAGATCCGCTCGTCCTGGATCAGCCGGAGGGTCTCGGCGACGGCGAAGGTGCGCTGCGGCACGAGCGTCGTGCCGTGCAGCGTCGCGGCGAGGATCCCGGCCTTGTAACCGAAGCTGTGGAAGAACGGGTTGATCACGAGGTAGCGGTCGTGCTCGCTCAGCTCGCCGCACTCGGCCCACGCGGCGGCGACGCCGAGGGCCTGCCGGTGCGACGACATCGCGCCCTTGCTGCGGCCGGTCGTCCCGGAGGTGAAGAGGATGTCGCTGACGTCGTCCGGCCGCGCGGGGCTGGTGAAGGTGTCGTCGAAGCCGTCGAGCGCGGCCCACTCGGTGACGCCGTCGACCGGGTCTTCCGGGCCCTCGACCGGGATCCGCAGCACCGTGGGTGGGCGTTCGGTCAGGTCCGCGAGCCGGTCGGCGCCGAGGAACGTCCCGGTGATGGCCAGCGCCGAGACGCTGCCCCGGGTCAGGATGTCCGTGGTTTCCCGCGCGGTGAACCGGGTGCTGATCGGCACCAGCGTCGCGCCGGCGTAGTGCGCGCCGAGCGCCGCGACCGGCCAGTGCCACGTGTTGGGCGCGCAGACCGCGACGCGGTCACCCGGCCCGATCCCCGCGGCGGCGTAGAAGTTCGCGCACTGCCGCACCCGGTAAGCCAGCTCCGGCCACGTCAGCCGGACGTCGCCGTCCACCAGTGCTTCACGCGCGGGGAACCGCTCCGCCGCGGCGTCGAGCGCCGCCGGGACGGTCTCCGTCATCACGGCCTCCCTAGCAAGTGCTTGGTAGGGTAGCCTACGCAGGAGCCCCGGTTTTGGCCAGAGGAGGTGACGGTGTCCGACCAAGACTTCCGTGACGAAGCAAGGACCTGGCTGGCCGAACACCTGCGCGGCGACTTCGCGAAGCTGCGCGGCCGCGGTGGTCCCGGCCGTGAGCACGAGGCGTTCGAAGAGCGACTGGCGTGGGAGCGCGAACTGGCCACCGGCGGCTGGAACTGCGTCGGCTGGCCCGTCGAGCACGGCGGCCGCGGCGCCACCCTCGAGCAGCAGGTCGTCTTCCACGAGGAATACGCCCTCTCCGACGCCCCGGCCAAGGTCGGGCACTTCGGCCAGGAACTCCTCGGCCCGACGCTCATCGCGTTCGGCACCCCGGAACAGCAGCGCCGCTTCCTGCCCCCCATCGTCGCCGCGGAAGAACTGTGGTGCCAGGGCTACTCCGAACCCGGCGCGGGCTCCGACCTCGCCGCCGTCTCGACGTCGGCCCGGCTCGACGGCGACGAGTGGGTGGTCACCGGGCAGAAGGTCTGGACGTCGCTGGCGCAGCACGCCGACTGGTGCTTTGTCGTCGCGCGCACCGAACCCGGCTCGAAACGCCACAAGGGACTGTCGTACCTGCTCGTCCCGATGCGACAGTCCGGAGTGGACGTTCGCCCGATCGTCCAGCTGACCGGCACGGCGGAGTTCAACGAGGTCTTCTTCGACGGCGCGCGCACCGCGCGTGACCTGGCGGTGGGGGAGCCGGGTGACGGCTGGCGCGTCGCGATGGGCACCCTGGCCTTCGAACGCGGCGTCGCCACCCTCGGCCAGCAGGTCGGCTTCCGGCGCGAGCTGACGGCGGTGACCGACCTGGCCCGCAGCTCCGGCGCCCTCGACGACCCGGTGCTCGCCGAGCGCGTCGACCGGGCCTGGCTCGGCCTGGAAGTCATGCGCGCGCACGCGATCCGCACGCTGGGCGACACCGGCCCCGGCACGGCGTCGGTCGCGAAGCTCGTCTGGGCGAACTGGCACCGCGCCCTCGGCGAGCTGGCCATGGCGATCCGCGGCGCGGCCGGGCTGCTCGCCCCCGGCGGGCTCGACGACTGGCAGCGGCTCTACCTGTTCACCCGCGCCGACACGATCTACGGCGGCTCCAACGAGATCCAGCGCAACATCATCGCCGAGCGCGTGCTCGGCCTGCCCCGGGAGGCGCGTCCGTGATCACCGTCCCGAAGTACCCCGAGGGCGCGAACCTGCTGCGGGACAAGGTGGTCGTCGTGACCGCCGCGGCCGGCACCGGGATCGGCTCGGCCACGGCGAAACGCGCGCTCGAAGAGGGCGCGAAGGTCGTCGTCAGCGACTGGCACGAACGCCGTCTCGGCGAGAAGGCCGCGGAGCTGGCGGACCTCGGCGATGTCCACGCGATCCCGTGCGACGTCACCAACGAAGAACAGGTACAGGCGCTGATCGACGGCAGCGTCGAGCGGTTCGGCCGGATCGACGTCGTCGTCAACAACGCCGGGCTCGGCGGCACCAAGTCGCTGGTGGACATGACCGACGAGGAGTGGACGCGGGTCCTCGACGTCACCCTCAACGGCACCTTCCGCGCCACCCGCGCGGCCCTGCGCCGGTTCGCCGCGCAGGGGGACGGCGGCGCGATCGTCAACAACGCGTCCGTGCTCGGCTGGCGCGCCCAGGGCGGGCAGGCGCACTACGCGGCGGCCAAGGCGGGCGTGATGGCCCTGACGCGGTGCGCCGCCGTCGACGCCGCGCCGCTGGGCGTCCGGATCAACGCCGTCGCCCCCAGCCTGGCGATGCACCCGTTCCTGGCCAAGGTGACCAGCGACGAGCTGCTCGAAGAACTCACCGCCCGCGAGGTTTCGGGGAGGGCGGCGGAACCGTGGGAAGTGGCGAATGTGATCGTGTTCCTCGCCAGTGAGTACTCCTCCTACCTCACCGGCGAGGTCGTGTCCGTGAGTTCGCAACGTGCGTGAGGTGCCTGGATGAGTACCGACGACGTACTTTTTCCCGCGGAGGAGAAATGAACACTGTGAAGAACAGCCGCCGCGCGGAGCTGCTGGACCTGGCCGCGCGGCTGTTCGCCGAGCGCGGGTACGTGTCCACCACCGTGCGCGACATCGCCGACGCCGCCGGCATCCTCTCGGGCAGCCTCTACCACCACTTCGACTCCAAGGAGTCGATGGCCGACGAGATCCTCACCGGCTTCCTCGACGAGCTGTTCGGCTCCTACGCCGAGATCGTCGCCCAGGGGCTCGGCCCACGCGAGACCCTGGAAGCGGTCGTCGTGGCGTCGTTCGACTCGATCCACCGGCGCCCGGCGCAGGTCGCGATCTACCAGAACGAGGCCAAGCACCTCATGCAGCTGCCGCGGTTCGCCTACCTCAACGACCGCAACGCCGAGTTCCGCAAGCTGTGGAACGGCATCCTCACCGACGGCGTGGCGGACGGCGTCTTCCGCGCGGACCTCGACGTCGAGCTGACCTACCGCTTCATCCGCGACACGGTGTGGGTGGCCGTGCGCTGGTACAACCCCGACGGCGCGCTCACCGCGCAGGACGTCGCGGAGCAGTACCTCGGGATCCTGCTGGACGGCATCGGAACGAACAAGCGGAGGCGGCGTGGCTGAAGCGTATGTCCTGGACGCGGTGCGGACGCCGGTCGGCAAGCGCGGCGGAGCGCTGAGCGCGGTCCACCCGGCCGACCTCGGCGCGCACGTGATCCGCGCGGTCGTCGAGCGCACCGGGGTCGACCCGGAACTGGTGGAAGACGTCATCTTCGGCTGCGTCGACACCCTGGGCCCGCAGGCCGGCAACGTCGCGCGGACGTCGTGGCTGGCGGCCGGGTACCCGCAGCACGTGCCGGGCGTGACCGTCGACCGGCAGTGCGGCTCGAGCCAGCAGGCGGTGCACTTCGCGGCGCAGGCGGTGCTGAGCGGCACGGCGGACCTGGTGCTGGCCGGCGGTGTGCAGAACATGAGCGCCGTCCCGATCGGCGCGGCGATGCTCGCCGGGCGCGAATACGGGTTCGAGGATCCGTTTTCCGGCTCGAAAGGCTGGCAGGAACGCTACGGCGCGAATGAGGTGTCGCAGTTCCGCAGCGCGGACATGATCGCCGGGCACTGGGACATTTCCCGCGTCGCGATGGAGGAATTCGCCCTGCGGAGTCACCAGCTCGCGGCGGCGGCGTCCGACGGCGGATTGTTCGACGACGAAATAGCGCCCTACGGAGAATTCGGCAAGGACGAAGGACCGCGCCGCGACACTTCCCTGGAACGGATGGCGGGCTTGAAACCGCTGTCCCCGGAATCGCGTATCACGGCGGCGGTGGCGAGCCAGCTCTCGGACGGCGCGAGCGCGACGCTCATCGCGTCCGAGTCATTCGTGCGCGACCACGGGTGTGCGCCGATGGCCCGCGTCCACCACCTGTCGGTCCGCGCGGCGGACCCGGTCTGGATGCTCACCGGCCCGATCCCGGCGACCGCGCACGCGTTGCGTCGCACCGGGTTGACGATCGGTGACATCGATCTTTTCGAAGTGAACGAGGCGTTCGCGAGCGTGGTCCTCGCGTGGCTCGACGAGACGGGCGCCGACCCGTCCCGGGTGAACGTCAACGGCGGCGCGATCGCGCTCGGGCACCCGATCGGCGCGTCGGGCACGAAGCTGTTCGCGACGCTGGTCCACGAGCTGAAGCGCCGCGGCGGCCGCTACGGGCTGCAGACGATGTGCGAAGGAGGCGGCACGGCCAACGTGACCATCGTCGAAAACCTGACCTGACGCGGCACAGCGAAGGCCGGTTCGAAGGTTCCCGTTCCCTCGAACCGGCCCTGGCCGGTGCAACCCCGATTGTGCACTCAGTCCCCGTGAAGACCTTCACGCCGGCATACCCTTCCGGCGGGAAGGCCTTCACGAGGCACACGCCCCGGCGGCGGACCGCCGTGGCGCACGACCCCGGACCCCCGTCCGGCGAGCCGGAAGAAGGCCATCTCGAGGGGTGTCGGGTTCCCTCGGGATGGCCCTCTCCTGGCCCGCCGGACGCTCGGCCCGAGTCCGGGCGCGAGGCGGGCAGGGGGACGCTGTTGTGGGGGCCGGTCACCACGCCACCCAGCCGCGGAGGGTGGGTGGTGACCGGCCGAGGGGCGAGGGCCGCCGCGCGCAGCCTCGCCCCCGTCTTCTACCTCCCCATCGGGATGGCCATCGTCGGCAGCGCTTCCGCCGGCAACGACTGCGCGGCGAACGCCGTCGTGGGGGGCGCGGGCAGGGACTGCGCGGCGAACGCGGTGGTCGGGATGTTGTTCGCGAACTCGCTCTCGAACTCGCGCTCGAAGGCCTGGGCGTCGAAGCCGCTCTCGAACTCCGGCGGCACCTCGGCCGCCAAAGCCGCGATCGACGGTTCGACCACCGGGACCTCGGCCGCCGCGGGAGCGGGCTCCGGCTCCGGGACGAAGTCCGGGGCAGGCAGGCGGCGGTCCAGCTCGGCCATCCAGTCGAGCATGGCCCGCGGCTTGTCCCACGAGGAGACGCCGACGAGCCGGCCGTCACGGATGAAACCGGTGATGCCGTCGGCCAGCGTCACGGTGTCTTCGGCCAGCGACGGCATGCCGCACATCTGCAGCCGCGTGTCGTACAGCGTCGACCACGCCCGGGGGAGCGGGGTGAACGGCTTGGCGCTCGACTGGCCCAGCAGCAGGTTGTCCGCCGCGTGCCGGGCCGACTCGACGGCGTTGATCCAGTGCTCGACCCGCCGCGGGGTCTCGTCGAAGCGCAGGTTCGGCCAGCGCGCGATGTCACCGGCGATGACGACGTCGGACGCGCCCTCGGCGAACAGCTTCGAGTCGCAGAGCACGCCGTCGCTGATGTCGAGGCCGGAGCCGCGCATCCAGTCGACCGACGGGACGCTGCCGATGGCGAGCACGACGACGCTGGCGACCAGCAGCTGGTTGTTCGTCAGGTGCAGCCCGACGGTGTCCTTCGTGCTGATCCAGTGCCGGACTTCGCTCTTCATCGACAGTTTCGCGCGGTGCTCGTGGTGCGCCTCGACGACGCCGCTCGAGACGCGGTCGCCGAAGCGGTGCAGCGGCGCCTTCGCGTGGCCGATCAGCGTGACGTCCCGGCCGATGTGCCGCATGCTCGCGGCGAACTCGTTGCCGATCAGGCCGGCGCCGATCACGACGGCCGGCTTCTTGCTGGCGTTGAGGCAGCGCCGCACCGCCATCGAGTCCTCGACCGTGCGCAGGATCCGCACGCGCGGGTCGTGCCGCGGCGACCCGGGCAGGTGCCGCGGGTAGACGCCGGTCGCGGCGATCAGGCCGTCGTACCAGAGGGATTCGCCGCCGGGCAGGTGCACGACCCGCTCGGTGGTGTCGAGGTGCGTGACGCGCGCGCCGAGGCGCCAGTGCACGTCCAGGTCCGGCAGGTAGTGCGAAAGGCCCACGTCGCTGGGCCGTTCGGTGCCCATCACCAAGGCCTTGGAGACCATCGGCCGGTGGTAGGGGCGCCGGGCCTCGTCGCCGATGAGCACGATCTCACCGTCGAAGTTCTGTTCCCGCAGTCGTTCCGCGGCGCGCAACCCCGCGACACCCGCACCGACGATGACGATCCGGTCGCCGTCAGCCATCGAGGTCCCCTCTCATCACGACCGCCTGCATCGGGCAGCAGCGAGCGGCCATCTTCGCCTGTTCCATGGTGGTTTCGTCCAGCAGCCGCGTGCGGAAGCGCAGTCGGCCGTCCTGGCCGAGGTCGAACACGTCCGGCGCCTCCATGGCGCAGATGCCGTAGAGCTCGCACCGGTCGTTGTCGACGCTGATCCGGGGCCCGCCACCGGGCAAACGGAGCGGCATGTCAAGCCACCTGCTCTTCCACGAGTCCGATGCGTTCGAGGGTGCGGGCCGGCATGAACCGCAGCAGCGACACCGTCGCGGCCGGGATGAGCAGCGTGATGCCGCCCAGCCAGACGACCGCGAGGTGGCCGTTGGCGATCGAGCCGAACCAGGCGTGCAACGCGGTCAGCGCGACGGCCGGGTAGGCGCAGCGGTGCAGCCACAGCCAGCGGCGGTACGAGGTGAACCGCTGCAGGCCCGCCGTCAGGGCGATGGCCATCATGATCTCGAGGCCGACGATGCCGATGCTGTGCCGGACCTCCTGGCCGGACAGGAACGGGAGGAACAGGTACTGCAGGCTGTAGGGCTGGATCGTCAGGTAGAAGAAGCCGAGGGCGTGGATGCCGCCGAAGATCAGCGTCGCGGTCGCCAGCACGATGTGAGTGCTGCGCAGCGCCTTGCGGCCGGTGACCGAGCGCACCCAGCCCGTGGCGGTGAGCACGCCCCAGGTGAGGGTCAGCATCATCGCCGCGTAGGACGCCCGGGCCGCGAAGGCCGCGAGGCCGCGCGCCGCCGGGTCGGTCTTCGGCTGGAACTGCTGGGTGATCAGGATCGTCGCGTCGTGCCAGGTCTCAACCATGACTGCCCCCGGTTCTCACTCCGGCGGGCCGGGACGAGGTCCGGGTGCGGCCGCGGTTGCGGTTGCCCTTGATCTGGCGCAGCACGTAGAACAGGCCGCCACCGACCAGCAGGAACAGCGCCGCCACCACGGCGATCTGGGACGTGTCGAGGCCGAGGGGGGCCCCGGCGGGCGCCGCGGTGGTGGACACCGCGGGCTCGGGCAGGGCGGTGTAGTCGACCATCCCGCTGCTCTCGAGCATCGTCATGTGCCGCAGCACGGCCTGGTTGCCGACGGTCGCGAACGCCCGTACGTCGTCGTTGCGGGTGCCGGCCCGCAGCTGCGCGAGAATGGCGAACACCTGGCCGTGCGCCGCGCGCAGCCGGTTGGCGAAGACGCGGTCGAACGCCGGGCCGGGGGCCGCGTTCATCTCTTCGAGCAGCCAGCCGCGCTGTTCGTCGGAGGGCTGGTCGGGCACCGGCGAGTTCAGCTTCGCCGACAGCGCGCGGGTCGCGACGTCGAGCCGGCCGTGATCCATCATGATCGCGAAGCCGATCTCCTTGACCAGCGGGCTGCCCTTCTGCATGGCCATCATGCCGGAGGGCATCTCCCACAGACCGGCTTGGCGGACCTTGGTCAGCAGCACCGAGTCGGTGGGGGAGACGGCCGTGGTCTGGGCCGTCGAGGCCGAGCCCGGCGCGAGCAGCGTCAGCACCGCGACCACCACGAACAGGATCCGGACCAGCGGCCGGGAGCGTTCCAGGGTGGACGGCTGGTCGAGCTCCGGCGTGGCGAACTCAGATGCCGAACGCATTTTGCCTCCACTCGTCCTGGGTGATCGTGATCTTCTTGCCGTCCGGCGCGATGGGGTACCACGCCTGCTCGGCGCCCTGGCCGGAGGTGTCGGCGGGTTCGCTGTCGCCGGTGAAGTGGTAGAGCGGCCAGCCGGCGAGCGTGAGCTGCTGGCTGCCGTCGTCGCGGGTGAGCTGCCCGATCAGGGACGGGTCGACGTCGATCGGCGCGGGGCCGCCGACGTTGACCGGGATCCACTTGGTCGCGCAGGCGCCGGTGCAGTTCGACCGGGACGGGTCGGACGAGTCCCGGTCGTAGCGGTAGATCGTGTAGCCGGTCCCGTCGACGAGCATGAGCCCGAGGTCGAAGGTCTTGGCGGCGCGGATCTGGCTCTTCGCGGGGTCGTTCGGGTTGGCCGTGATCGGCTGCGGCATGGCGAGGGTCATCGGGGCCTGCTGGCCGGGCATCTGCATGCCGGCGCCCCCACCTGCGGCGTAACCGCCGGAAGTGGTCGCGGCGCCGGCGGTGCAGGCGGTGAGCAGAGCGAGTGCGGTGAGGCACACGGCGGCGGGGACCACCGGTCGGGGAATGCGGATCACTGCTCCTCCGTGGGGCATGACTACGCGCTGTTGCCGGGGGTGCAACGAAAAAGCGCGCGGAAGATCCACTGTGGACGACTGGTCCGGGGTGGATGCGGAGCGTTGCGGGGGACAACGCTTGTCGGGGGTCTTCGGTAGGGGATACGGACACGGTCCGGAAACGGTTCAAAAAACTTTCGGGCTCATTTGGTACTGGACGCCGGGCCTCCGGCACACCAGGATGTCCCGCGTGGGACGGCACACTCGAGCGCTGAGACCCGTCGAAGATCAAGAAGGCGTCGTTGTCGAGCCGAACGACGCCTCCGATGATCTGGCGAAGGCGCTCTACCAGGAGTTCGGTGGGTCCCTCATGGCGTTCGCGCTCCGGCTGACCGGCCACGACCGGCAGTGGGCCGAAGACGTCGTGCAGGAGACCCTGATCAAGGCGTGGCGGAACGCGGACAAGCTGGACCGCCGGCCGGAGATGCTGCGCGCGTGGTTGTTCACGGTGGCCCGGCGGACCGTCATCGACGGCTGGCGCAGCCGCAGCGTCCGTCCCCAGGAGCTCGAAGAGATCGAATCGGACGCGATCACGGTGTCCGACGAGTCGGACCGCACGCTCGCCGCGATGATCGTCTACGAGGCGCTGCAGGGGCTTTCGCCCGAGCAGCGGGAGGCCATCCAGCAGACCTACCTGCGCGATCGGACCGTGAACGAGGTGGCGGCGACCCTCGGCGTGCCCCCCGGCACCATCAAGTCCCGCATCCACCACGCCGTCCGCGCCCTGCGCCGAGCGTTGCGCGAGCGGGGGTGAGCTGAGGTGGCCGGGTCCGCACACACCGACGTCGCCGCGTACGTGCTCGGCGTCCTCAGCGAAGCCGAGAACAACCAGTTCGAAGCCCACCTGATGAACTGCCCCAACTGCCAGCTCGACCTGATCGAGCTCTACCAGCTGCCGGACGTGCTCGACCTCGTCAAGCGCAGCTGGCCCGAGCCCCCGATGCCCGCCCCCGGCCCGCGCACCCTCGCCCCCGGGCCCCGCGTGCTGCGCGGCCTGATGGAAGAGGCGTCCGTGAAGCGCCGGCGCCGGCGCCGGGCCGGCATCATCGCCGGCACCGCGGCCGCCGCGCTCGTCATCGCCGGTCCGCTCGTGACGCTCGCCGTCCGGCCCGCCGACGCCGTCCCGCCCGCCTCCCTGTCGGCGCCGAGCGGCAAGCCGGCGTCCGCGGTGACGAGCGTCCCCGCGACGTCCACACCACCGCCGTCCGCCGCGTCGACGAGCCGGCCGCCCGGTGGCGGCCAGACCTACGGCCGCGGCAGCGGCGGGTCGGCCGTCAACGCGCTCGTCACCGTGCTGCCCGTCGAGTGGGGCAGCCGGGTCGAGCTCGAGCTGCGCGGGATCGTCGGGCCGCTCAACTGTCAGCTGGTCGCGATCTCCGCCGCGGGCGAGGAGCGCGTCGTCACCGGCTGGTCGGTGCCGCCCAAGGGCTTCGGCATCCCCGGCTCACCCGAACCGCTGCGGCTGCAGGGGTCCACGTCGATGACGATGGACCAGATCGGCCGGTTCGAGGTCCGTGGCGAGGACGGCACCGTCCTCGTCATGGTGCAGCGTTAAATCATTTTTCCCGCCGATCCCCGGTGACCTGGGTGAATGCTGTCCGGTTGCGCGGCGTTAGATAACGAAAAGATAACGGGCCGGTCGCTTTTGAACCTCACGCCACCAGCGTCCGTATCCCCCAATGCATCCCCCGATGCACCCGATAGCCCCCGAGCCGGAACCGAGTGGCACCGGGCAGCGACGCCGGAACGCACGGCGGCAGGCCCCGGTCAGCACTGCCCCCGGGTTCCGCACCAATCACGACCTCAATTATCGGTAGTTCTTGCCCGGGCTGCCGCGCTGTTCGGCGCGCCCGGAATAACGAACGAGGTGAACTAGTCCATGCCCCGGAATTCTCGGTCCCCCGTGACGGGCAAGCATCGTGTTGCCCGTCGAACCAAGATCGCGATGGGCGCGCTCGGCCTGGCGATCGCCGTCGGCGCACTCGCCGTCGCGGTCTCGACGGGCCGCACGGGCGAGGCCAGCGCGGACCCCGCAGACCCGTCGTTCTTCATCGACATCAACAAGGTTCCCGCCGGCAACAACGTCAACGCGGCCTTGAAGAAGAAGGGTGCGCAGGGCTCCTTCACCGTCGACTGTGGAACGAACGCCGACGGCGCCCACCACAACCCGGACAACTTCATCGCCCAGCCCGGGATCAAGAACGGTGCGCAGCACCTGCACGACTACGTCGGCAACGTGACCACCGACGCCGACTCGAGCCTCAAGAGCCTGCTCGCCGGTGACACCACCTGCAAGAACGGCGACCAGTCCGCCTACTTCTGGCCGGTCATCCGGATCGACCGCGAGGACAACGCGGCGAACGAGAGCGAGAACCAGAAGGCCGAGCAGGAGCAGCAGGGCAAGACCGGCGACGTCCAGCAGGACCAGAGCGCGGCGGACGCCCAGGCGGCCGACGCTGCCGGACAGGGCCAGGACGCGCAGGACCAGGCGGCGGCGGACCCGAACGCGGACCCCAACGCCGCAGACCCGAACGCGGACCCCAACGCTCAGGACCAGAACGCTCAGGACCAGAACGGTCAGCAGAAGAAAAAGAACACCGGTGGCGGCGCGACGCGCGGTGACCAGAACGCCCAGCAGCAGGACGGTCAGAACCAGCAGCAGGGCCAGGACCGCCGGCGCGGCGGCCAGAACGGCGGCCAGAACAACGGCGGCGGCAAGAACCAGGGCGGCCAGAACGGTGGCCAGAACAACGGCGGCCAGAACGGCAACCAGAGCAGCACCGCCGCGGCGCCCCCGGCCGAAGAGCTCGGTGGCCCCGAGGGTGCGAACGAAGAGGTCGGCGACAACGACGGCGAGATCGTCGAGCCGGAGTCCGCGACCCTGAAGTTCATCGGTGGTGGCGCGAGGAACGTCGTCGCGATGCCGCTCGGCCTGAAGATCCTCTACGGTGACGCCAAGCAGAGCACCAACGGCCCGGCCAACGCCCGGCCCAGCTGGACCTGCACCGGCTTCGAGGACCGGCTGACCGACCTCTACCCGATCTGCCCGGCGGGCAGCAAGGTGGAGCGGATCCACGCCTTCCCGAACTGCTGGGACGGCAAGAACACCGACAGCGCGAACCACCGCACCCACGTGGTGTTCGCCGACCAGCAGGGCAAGTGCCCGCAGGGGTTCAAGAACATCCCGCAGCTGCAGGTGACGCTGGTCTACGACGTCCCGCAGGACGTCCAGCAGAACGGCCAGTACAAAGTGGACGCGTTCGCGCAAGAGAAGCACAACCCGCGCTCCGACCACGACGACTTCGGCAACGTGATGAGCAAGAAGATCATGAACCGCCTCGTCAACTGCGTCAACTCGGGCAAGGCCTGCGCGGAATAACGCTCCACCGTCTCCACTGGTCATCGCTCCAGGAAGGGTGAACGTCATGAACCGTGCTCGCCCGGTCGCTGCCGCTCTGCTCGCCGTCGCCGGCCTCGCGCTGGTCACGGCCTGCGGGACCAATCCGTACGCCACGTCCGGCAACGTTCAGCCGGCGGCACTCGGTCTCCAGCAGCAGCAACCGGCGAGCACGGTTCCGGCTGGTGCCGGCCGAGTCCAGCTCGTATCGTCCACAGTGGAGGGTCTCGGCACGGTTCTGGCCGACGCCGAAGGTCACACGCTCTACCGGTACGCGAAGGACAGCTCGAAGCCCCCGAAGACCGTCTGCGACGGCGCTTGCGCGGAAACGTGGCCCCCGCTGGTCTCCGACGCCCCGGCGCTCGCCGCCGGCGTGGACGCGCAGCTCGTCGGCGAGGTCACCCGACCCGACGGGCAGCGGCAGGTGACCGTCGGCGGCTGGCCGGTCTACCGGTACGCCAAGGACACCGGCCGGGGCATCGCGCTCGGCCAGAACGTCAGCGCGGACTGGGCGGCGATCACCCCGGCAGGCGGGAAGGCGGCCGGCCAGAGCGACGCCCCGGCCACCGAACCCGCCAAGCCGACGACGATCGGCACCACCGACGTCGGCGGCCTCGGCCCGGTGCTCACCGACCAGGCCGGCGACACGCTCTACCTGTTCACCAAGGACGGCAAGGACTCCGGCGAGTCCACTTGCGACGGTGCCTGCGCGAAGACGTGGCCGCCGGTGCGGGTGGACGGCCGGATCACCGTCGCCGAGAGCGTCGACACCGGCCTCATCGGCCAGATCCGGCGCCCGGACGGCACCATGCAGGTGACCGTCGGCGGCTGGCCGGTCTACACCTACAGCAAGGACGGCGCGCCCGGCGAAGCCAGCGGGCACGGCGTCGGGAACACCTGGTACGCCGTGGAACCCAGCGGCTGCAAGGTCGACCCGGCCCGCAGACCCGACGCCCAGCAGGTTGCGGCAGCGTCATCTGGCGGGTACTGACCCGCCCCACGATCCCCGGCCCGGCGAACACTTCCCTCCACCTCACCCCCCCCGTTCGCCGGGCCGGTAGCAGTACCCGGGACCACGGTCCCGGTCGTGAGTTCCGGCCCGGTGGGTGTTTCCCCTCCACCTCACCCCCCTTGCCCACCAGGCCGGTGCGGTAACGCGAGACCCGGTCCGGCGGACGCTTCCTCCACCTCACCCCCCAAAGTCCGCCGGGCCGGGTCCGCACCACCCCCGAAAACGCGGGACCCCGGTCCCGCCCCCCGAGCCCCGGCCGGGTGGACGTCTTCCCTCCACCTCACCCCCCCACGTCCACCGGGCCGGGATTCCTTCCCCCACAACGATCCCCACGGCTCAGACAAAGGAGGAAACGGCGGGTGCGGACCCCGCCCCTCAGGTCCCGGCCCGGCAGGCGACTTCCCTCCACCTCACCCCCCAACCTGCCGGCCCGGACCCCCCAACCCGACCCCCCAATCACGCGAGTCGACCCCCCAATCACGCGTGATGCCTCTTCAATCACGCGAGATGCCCTTCCAGACACACGAGATCCCCCTCTGGACACGCGACTTACGTCTTCCATCACGCGAGTCACGTCCCCAGACACGCGAGATCCGCTTCCGGTCACGCGCATCCGGCGTCGGAACTTCCACGCTCCGCCCGGATCCGGCTCCGGCGACCGCCCCCTCGGTCGCCGGCCCCGAAATCCCCGGTCCGGTGGATGCTTCCCTCCACCTCACCCCCCCATCCCCGGACCGGCTCAGCTGCGGTCCCCGTGCTCCGGCACGGGGACCGCGGCCCAGAAGTCCAGCGGGACGCGGCCGACGCCCCGGCCGGTGGAGTCGAGCAGCCGGCCCATCAGCTTGACGCTCCGGAGCGTGACGGCCCGCCCGGCGATCTCCAGCCACGGCAGCTTCGCGGCCATCAGGCTCTCCAGCGCCACCGTGTCGTGCTGCGTCGGCAGCCACACCACCAGCATCAGGTTCGCCTCGCCGGACACCGCCGCGCACATCCGGACCTCCGGCAGCATCGCCAGCGACCGGGCCGTCGTCTCCAGCTTGTCCGGCGGGACCCGCAGCCACAGCGTCACGGTCACGGGCGCAGGCGACGCCGACCGCGCGATCTCGCACCGGACGCGGATCGCGCCCCGGGCCAGCAGCGCGTCCAGCCGGCGCCGCACGGTCGTCGCCCCGACGCCGAGCTCGGCCGCCAGCGCCGCCGCCGACACCCGCGCGTCGACGCCGAGCGCCAGGATCAGCGCCCGGTCGGCGTCGTCGAAGCGCAGCGGGGCGCGGTGGCGCACCGGCTTCGGCGTCAGCGCTTCCCGTTGCCCGGGGGAGATCGCCCGCACCCGCCACCGGCTGCCCTCGGTGAACATCCGCGGCGACAGCACCGTCCGCACGCGCGTCACGCCCGACACCGCCGTCACCCGGCCCAGCACGTGCGCGCCCAGCTCCCGCAACGTCGGCGCGACGACGTGGGCGAGCAGGTCGAACGGCCCCGCGAGGTACTCGACGGTGACGACGTGCACGTCGGCGGCCAGCGCGTCGGCGACGCGCAGGGCCGCGCCGGGCGCGCAGTCGATCTCGACGAACGCCAGCGCGAGCTGCGCGGTGAGCTCCCCGCCCGCGTAGGCGGTGAGCCACGCGTCCCCGCGTTCGACGAGGCCGTCCCAGCGCCGGGCGGCGGTCACCGCGCCCAGCCCGAGCGCGTTCCCGAGCGTCGACCAGGACGCCCGCGGCGCCGCCTGCAGCGCGTCGACCAGTTTGAGGTCCTGCTCGTCCAACATGGCGGATTCTTCGCTCATCAGCCCTCGAAACGGTGGTTTTGAGGATTTTCTCCCGCCATTGTGCTCGACTCTCGCATGATCGGCGGATGACCCTGCGCTCCGACGCCGCTGTCCTGCTCGACGATCTGGTCGCTCTGCGCCGTGACCTGCACCGCATCCCCGAGATCGGCCTGCACCTGCCGCGCACGCAGGAGCGCGTCCTCGCCGCCCTCGACGGCCTCGACCTCGAACTGAGCGTCGGCAAGAACCTCTCGTCGATCACCGGAGTCCTGCGCGGCGGCAAGCCCGGCGGGACCGTCTTGCTGCGCGGGGACATGGACGCGCTCCCGGTGACCGAGGCGACCGGCGAGGAGTTCAGCTCGACGCTCGACGGCGCCATGCACGCCTGCGGCCACGACCTCCACACCGCGGGTCTGGTCGGCGCGGCCCGGTTGCTCTGCGCCCGCAAAGCCGACCTGCCCGGCGACGTCGTGTTCATGTTCCAGCCCGGCGAAGAGGGCTGGGACGGCGCCGGCCACATGATCGAAGAAGGCGTCCTGACAGCGTCCGGCAAGCACGTCGACGCCGCGTACGGCCTGCACGTCTCGGCCGCGAGCTACGCGAAGGGCCAGTTCACCGCCCGCCCCGGCACGCTCATGGCGGCCTCCGGCGCGCTCGCCGTCCGGGTGCGGGGCGAGGGCGGCCACGGCTCGTCCCCGCACGACGCGCGCGACCCGATCCCGGCCGCCTGCGAGATGGTGACCGCGCTGCAGACGATGGTGACGCGGGCCTTCGACGTCTTCGACCCCGTCGTCGTCACCGTCGGGACGTTCCACGCCGGCACCCGGCGCAACATCATCCCGGACGACGCGGTGTTCGAGGCGACGCTGCGGTCGTTCTCGCCGGAGACGGCGGCGCGCGTCGGCGACCGCGCCGTCCAGGTCTGCCGCGGCATCGCCGCCGCGCACGGCCTCGACATCGACGTCACGTTCGAGCCCGAGTACCCGGCCACGGTCAACGACGCGGGCGCGTACGACTTCGTCGCGGCCACCATCCGCGACGTCTTCGGCGCGGAGCGGTTCACCGAGATGGCCGAACCGATCACCGGGTCGGAGGACTTCTCCCGCGTCCTCGAGCGCGTGCCCGGCGCGTACCTGTTCCTCGGCGCGTGCCCGACGGACCCGGCGACCGCGCCGGACAACCACTCGCCGCGCGCGCGGTTCGACGACAGCGTGCTCGGCGACGGCGCCGCGCTGCTGGCCGAGCTCGCGATCCGCCGGCTCGCGCTCCTGGCCGGGTGACGCCGTGCGCCGCTACCACTGGCCGCCGTTGCTCCCGGTGCTCGCGCTGGTCCTGATGCCGTTCCTGCCGTTCGTCAACACGACCGGGCTGTGGCTCGGGCTGCCGCGGATGGTCGTGTGGGGCGCGTTCTGGTGCCTGATGTTCACCCCGGCGCTGCTGCTGTCGGAACGGCTGCTGCGCGCGGCGGGGGAGGAGGACGACGCGTGATCCTCACCTTCACCCTGGTGGGCATCGTCCTGATCGGCGTGCTCGGCTTCGTCGGCCGCCGCAAGCCCGTCGCCGACCTGGCGGAGTGGACCGTCGGCGGCCGCCGCTTCGGCGCCATGACCATGTGGTTCCTGCAGGCGGGGGAGGTGTTCACCACCTTCACCTTCCTCGGCATGGCCGGGCTCGCGTTCTCCGGCGGCGTCGCCGCGATGTACGCGCTGCCGTACGTGCCGATCGCCTACGTCGTGCTGTTCTTCCTGGCCAAGCGGCTGTGGACGATGGGGAAGGACCGCGGCTACCTCACCCAGGGCGACTTCCTCGAGGACCGCTACTCCAGCCGGGCGCTCGGCACGCTGTCGGCGGTGCTCGGCGTCGTGTTCGTGCTGCCCTACCTGCAGCTGCAGATCACCGGGCTCGGCCTGATCGTCCGGCTGGTCACCGGCGACAACGCGTCCGGCACGCTCAGCATGGTGACCGGCAGCGTGCTGATCGTCGCGTTCGTGCTGTGGGCCGGGCTGCGCGGCGTCGCGGCGACGTCCTACTTCAAGGACGGCATCATGCTGGTCGCGCTGGTGGTGCTCATCATCGCCGTGCCGACGCACTTCGCGGGCGGGATCCCGGCGGTGTTCCACAAGATCGAGCAGCTGCACCCCGAGAAGCTGATCGTCCACAGTGGAGCGAACGACCACGTCTGGTTCATCACGAGCATGCTGGTCAGCGCCATCGGCGTCGGCCTGATGACGCTGCCGCACTCGTGGCCGGCGTTGATGTCGGCGCGCGACCCGAAGGTGCTGCGGCGCAACTACGCCTGGATGCCGGTGTACGAGCTGTGCCTGCTGCTGCCGATGGTCATCGGGTTCGCCGCGATCCTCGTGGTGCCCAAAGGGAGTGACCCGAACGGCGTACTGCTGACGCTGTCGAAGGACGCGCTGCCGGGCTGGGTGACGGGCATCGTCGTGGTCGCCGCGACGGCCACCGCGATGGTCCCGGCGGCCGGGATCCTGATCGGCATCTCGTCGCTGGTGGCGCGCAACATAGTCCGTGTCCGCAGTGGCCGCAAGCAGTTCTGGATCAACCACGGCACGGTTGTGGTCGCGAGTACTCTTGCCCTCGTGCTCGGCATCTTCCGGCCGGATCTGCTGGCCAACCTGCTGCTGCTCACTTATTCGGGGTCGGTCCAGCTGGCCCCGGCCAACCTGCTGGGCTTCTTCCGGCGCGTGCCGGTCGGCAAGGGCCCGGTGCTCGCCGGGCTGATCGCCGGCGAGCTCGTCGTCAGCTGGCTGACCTTTGTGGACACTCACCTGGTCGGCACCGTCAACGTGGGCTTGGTCGGGCTCGGCGCGAACGTCGTCGTCCTCGCCCTGGCCGCTCTGGTCCAACGACAGGCTTCTCCCCAGGAGGCGGCGTGACTCGCACGGTGTTCACCGGCGGTTCGGTGTTCGACGGCACCGGCTCGGACCCGGCGGCGGCCGACGTCGCCGTCGAGCACGGCCGGATCGTCGAAGTCGGGACGGACCTGGACGGCGACGAGGGCGTCGACTGCGCCGGCGCGGTGCTGCTGCCGGGGCTGTTCGACTGCCACGTGCACGTCACGGTGTCGGACATCGGGCTGCTGGCGCGGGTGCAGAAACCGTTTTCCTACCAGTTCTACGAGGCCGCGCGGAACCTGTGGGCGACGCTCGGGCTGGGCATCACGACGGTCCGCGACGCCTCCGGCGCGGACCTCGGCATCAAGCAGGCGGTGGACGACGGCCTGATCCCGGGGCCGCGGCTGCAGATCTCGATCGGGCTGATCAGCCAGACCGGCGGCCACGGCGACGCGTGGAGCCCGTCCGGGATGTGCGTCCCGCTGCTGGTGCCGCACCCGGGCCGCCCGGACGCGACGGCCGACGGACCCGACGAGATGCGCCGCGTCGCCCGCACGCTGCTGCGCGCGGGCGCGGACGTGCTGAAGGTGTGCACGACCGGCGGGGTGCTCTCACCGCGTGACGACCCGCGGCACTCGCAGTTCACGCCGGCGGAGCTGGAGGTCCTGGTCGCCGAGGCGGCGATGCAGGGCCGGCCGGTGATGGCGCACGCCCAGGGGTCGGCGGGCATCAAGAACGCGGTCCGCGCGGGCGTCCGCTCGATCGAGCACGGCATCTACCTGGACGACGAGGCGATCGAGCTGATGCTCGGCCACGGCACGTGGCTGGTCCCGACGCTGATCGCCCCGGTGAACGTGGTCCGCGCGGCCGACGCGGGCGTCGACCTGCCCGCGTCGGTCGTCGCGAAGGCCCGCGAGGTGGTGGAGGCCCACCGCGATTCGGTGCGCCGCGCGTACGCGGCGGGCGTCCGCATCGCGATGGGCACCGACAGCGGCGTCGGCCCGCACGGCACGAACCTGGAGGAACTGGCCCTGATGGCGGCGTGCGGCATGACCCCGGGCGATGTCCTGGAGGCGACGACATCGTCAGCGGCACGGCTCATGGGCCTGGACGGCGAGCTGGGCCGCATCGAGACAGGACTGCGGGCGGACCTGGTGGTGGTATCGGGAGACCCGTACGACTTCCCGGGGCTGGCTTCGAACATCCGCGAGGTCTGGAAGGACGGCACCCGGGTGGTCTGACGCTGTGTCGTCCCCCTGATCACGCGTGTCGTCCGTACAAGCACGCGTGTCGTCCGTCTGGTCACGTGTGTCGTCTGTACAAGCACGCGTGTGGTCCGTCTAGGCACGGCCGATTCTCGGTCGCTGTGCGGCGCCGTCCACAGGCCGGGGCAGATGTGGACAACTCCGGCCGTGGAGGCCACGCGCGGCCGGATTGTCGTGCTCCGCCGATAGACTGGACCTGGGGACGCCCCCCAAGGGAAGGGCGGGGGGGCTGCCGAGGTCAGGCTTCGGGAAAAAGCAGATCCCGCCATGCGGCCGCGAACGTGCCTGGATGGTCGGCTCGCGTGCCCGGACGGTCGGCTCGCGTACCCGGAGGGTCGGCCGGCGTGCCTGGATGGTCGGCTCATGTGATCAGGGCGCCGGCTCGCGTGATCGGGGCGCCGGCTCGCGTGATTGACGCGACGACACGGCGTGCGAGTCAGACCGTGTCCGGGGTCAGCAGGTCCCGCAACGCCGCCGCGAACTTCGCCGGGTTTCGCTGTGGTGCCAGGTGTGCTCCCGGCGTCTCCGTGAACGGCAAGCCCAGTTCCAGCGCCAGGATCTTCGCCGGCTGGTAGTGGTAGCGGCCTCGACTGCCTTCGCCCGCCACCGGGAGGATCTCCGTGCTCGCCCGGCGCAGGGCGCGCAGGTCCGGCAGGTAGTCGAAGAACGGCGTCAGCTCGCGGTCGAACAGCCGGATCCAGTCGGCCTCGTGGGGCAGGCGGATGTTGGGCAGGTTCGGCAGCGCCGCCCCGGCGATCGCGTCCGCGAACCGGGTCACCGCGCCGATCAGGTCACCCGAACGGGCCAACCGGACCTGCTCGGCCGCCGCGTCGAGCCAGCCGCTCGCGTCCGGCATCAGGTGGACCGCCGGGGGCTCGTGCGCGACCAGCGTCGTGACGCTGTCCGGGTGGCGAGCCACCAGGTCGAGGCCGATCAGCGCGCCCGCGCTCGAGCCGAACACCTGGGCCGGCACGGCCGTCACGTGGTTCAGCACCGCCAGCGCGTCGTCGGCCTGCAGCGACACCGGGACCGGGCCCGTCGTGGTGTCCGTGCTGGCGAAGTGGCCGCGCCGGTCGTACGTGACGACCGTGAAGTGCTCGTACAGGTGCTTCGCCAGCGCCCGGTAGGCGTCACCCGATCCGGTACCGCCCGCGATCAGCAGCAGCACCGGCCCCTCGCCGCCGCGGCGGACCTGGAGCTCACCGTCCTCCACCGGGCAACGGCTTTCCGAGATCATGCCGGAAAGTCAAGCACACAGCCCGCGCAGGATTCCTTCGGCGTCGGCCACGATCCGTTCGATCAGGTCACCCACCCGGGGGAGATCCGCGAGCAGCCCGACGACCTGCCCGGACGCCAGCACGCCGGCCCCGAGGTCGCCGTCGACGAGCCCCGCGCGCAGCAGCATCGGCGTGTTCGCAGCCATCAGCACCTGCGCCCACGTCCGCTGCCCGCTTCGCTTCATCCGGACGCCCTCGCGCAGCAGCGACGTCCACGAGAGCCCGCTCAGCCGCCGGAACCGGACGGCGTTCGCCGCGGCCCGGCCGAGTCCGCCGAGCGTCCCGGACGCCTCCAGTCCGTCGACCAGTCCCGTTCGCAACACACGGTGAGGGAGGCCATCCACCTTCCGGGTGACGACGGTGCCGTTCAGGTCCCGCGCCAGGTAGGCCTGCTTGACGGCGTCCGGCACCGTGCTCTCCCGCGTCAGCAGGAACCGCGTGCCCATGCCGATCCCGGCCGCGCCGTAGGCCAGCGCCGCGGCCAGCCCGCGGCCGTCGAAGAACCCGCCCGCCGCGACCACCGGGATGTCGACGGCGTCCAGCACCGACGGCAGCAGCAACGTCGTGGCCACCCCGCCGGTGTGCCCGCCGCCCTCGCCGCCCTGGACGACGACGGCGTCCGCGCCCCACGACGCCACCTTCTCGGCGTGCCGCGCCGCGCCCACCGACGGCACGACGACGACGCCGTGGTCCTTCAGCTTCGCGATCATGTCCTTCTTGGGTGCCAACGCGAACGACGCGACCCGGACGTTCTCGCGGATCAGCAGGTCGACGCGGCGGCCGGCGTCGTCGGCGTCCGCGCGCAGGTTGACCCCGAACGGCGCGGACGTCCGGCTCTTCACCTCCTTGACGGCGGCTTCGAGCTCGTCGAACGTCATCGTCGCGGAGCCGAGGATGCCGAGCCCGCCGCCCTCCGCGGTCGCCGACACCAGCCGCGGCCCGGCCACCCAGCCCATCCCCGTCTGGACGACCGGGTGCCGGACGCCGGTCAGCTCGGTCAGCCGCGTCTTCATTCGGGGACTTCCTTCTCCCGCAACGACTTCGGGTCCAGCTGGGCGATCAGCTCCAGCTCCTCGCCGGTCGGCTTTCTCGACACCGCGACGCCCTCGGTGACCAGCGGGAACCCGGTCGCCGCGACGACGTCCTCGACCGTGACGCCGGGGTGCGTCGACACCAGCCGCGCCGCGTGGTCCGGCCCGCCGAAGTCGAGCACGCCGAGGTTCGTCACCACGCGGTGGACGTCGTGGTAGCGCAACCCCGCCGCCCCCGCCCGGGCGTACCCGACGCCGGACACGACATCGACGTCTTCGACGAACACCCGGGTGCTGTGCCGCGGTACCCAGTAGCTGGTGCGGTGGTTGGCCGTGTTGCCCGGCCCGCCGCGCACGCCGAGCAGCTGCTTCTTCGGCTTCTGGTGGTCGCCGATGGCGGAGATGTTCTGGTTGCCGTGCCGGTCGACCTGGTTGGCGCCCATCACGACGTGCCGCTTCCCGTGCGGCACCACGGTGTCCAGGACCTTCCGGAACGGCTGCCAGCCCTCGATCACCGGCTCGCCGACGGGGCTTTCGAGCAGATAGGCCTCGCCGTCCGACAGCAACAGGTCCGGCTCGAACGTCAGCCGCGCGAGCCGCGCGCCGAGCGCCGGGACGTACCCCATCGGGCTGATCAGGATCTCGCCGTCGCCGCGGAACAGCTCCGCGCACGCGACGACCGCGACGTCCGCGCGCGTCATGCCGCCTCCTCCGCGAACCGCGTGACGGCCCGCTGGTAGTCCGTCTCGTCGCCGGCCAGGAACCGGTCCGCGAACGCCGGCCAGGCGTCCGGGTCCTTCGCCGCGGCCGCGTAGTGCCGCTGGAACCGTTCGTCGCGCCCGTAATCCGGTGCGGCGGACGTGAAGTGCGCGCCGCGCGGGGTTTCGACGACGCCGTGCACGCTCGCGCGGTTGAGCAGCAGGCTCTGCACGGGTGCCGTCGCCGTCAACTCGCTGGTGGGGATGACCTTTTCCGTTGACACGTAACACTTGTCGGCGGCGAGCGCGAACAGCTCGTCGAAGTACGGGTCCGGGCCGAGGTACTGCGCGTTGCCGCGGGCGTCCGCGCGGTTGAGGTGCACGAGCGCCGCGTCGAGGCGCAGCGCGGGCACGGCCAGCAGCTCCTCGCTGTCCTCGTAAGGCGAGCGGACGGTCTTCAGCGACGGCGAGAACGTCATGACGTCGGAGCCGAGCCCGGCGCGCGTCGGCAGGAACGGAAGCCGTTGCGCAGCCGCGGAAAGCCCGGTCCCGAGGATGCCTTCGTCGTACTCGGTGACCTCGATCGACCCGGCTTCGCGGACCCGGTTGAACCACGGGTCGAACGGCACCGAATCGAGCGTCACGAACCCGAAAACCAGCCTTTTCAGCTTACCCGCGGAGGCCAGCAGCCCGACGTCCGGGCCGCCGTAGGAGACGACCGTGAGGTCCTTCAACGGCGACCGCAGGATGGCCCGGATCAGCGCCATCGGCTTGCGCCGCGACCCCCAGCCGCCGATGCCGAGCGTCATGCCGTCGCGCAGTTCGCCGACGACGTCGTCGGCGCTCATCCGCTTGTCGCTCAAGGCTTTCCCTTCTCCAAGAACTCCTGACGCGCCCCGTCCGAGACACCGGCGAGGTTGAGCTGGAACGTGAACCCCTGCTCGAACCGGTAGCTGCGGTGCACGGGCTGGACGTCGATGCCGTTGATGGCCTGCTTTGCCGCGCGGATCACACGCGTGTCCTTCGCGGCGATCTGCCGGGCGACGCCGAGCGCGGTTTCGTCGAGTTCTTCGCGCGGCACCACCGCGAACACCGAACCGTGGTGGTGCAGCTGCTGCGCGCTGATCTTCGACGCCGTGTAGTACAGGGCGCGCATGAGGTGCTGCGGCACGAGCCGCGCCAGGTGTGTTGCCGCGCCGAGCGCGCCACGGTCCACTTCGGGCAGTCCGAACTCGGCGTCTTCGCTGGCCACGACGATGTCCGCGTTGCCGGCCAGCCCGACACCGCCGCCGAGGCAGAACCCTTGCACCGCGACGATCACCGGCACGAGGCAGTCGTACACCGCCGAGAACGCCGCCGCGCAGCCCTCGTTCGCGCCGATCAGCGCGTCGTACCCCGGGTCGCGCTGGATCTCCTTGATGTCGACGCCCGCGTTGAACCCGCGGCCCTCCGCGCGCAGCACGACGACGTGCACGGCCGGGTCCCGACCGGCCTTTTCGATGGCCTCGGCGAGGTCGAACCAGCCGCGCACGGTCAGCGCGTTCACCGGGGGAGCGGCCACGGTGACCACGGCGATCCCGGGCTCCGGGGTGTGCGTCGAAACCGTCATCGGCACCTCTCGCGGTTAACAACCTAGCACTTGCTTGGTACGTTAGCATCGGGACGACAAAAGCGGGAGGTCGCAGGTGACACTCGAACTCGGCCTGGACGGCGCGGTCGTCCTGGTGACCGGGGGCGTCCGCGGGGTCGGCCTCGGCATCTCGCACGCCTTCGACCAGGCGGGCGCGCGGGTCGTGACCTGCGCCCGGCGGACGCCGGAGTCGTCGCCGGGGGAGGCGTTCTTCCCTTGTGACATCCGGGATCCGGACGCCGTCGACGCCCTGGTCGCGGAGATCGTGGCGCGCTTCGGGCGGCTGGACGTCCTGGTGAACAACGCGGGCGGCGCGCCCTTCGCGGACACGTCGACGGCGTCGCCGCGCTTCCACGAGAAGGTCGTCGGGCTGAACCTCCTGGCGCCGCTGATCGTCTCGCGCGCCGCGAACGCCGTGATGCAGGGCCAGGACCGGGGCGGCTCGATCGTCAACATCAGCAGCGTGAGCGCGCTGCGGCCATCGCCGGGGACCGCGTCCTACGGCGCGGCGAAGGCGGGGCTCGACAACCTGACCAGCACCCTCGCCGTCGAATGGGCGCCGAAGGTGCGGGTCAACGCGCTCGACGTCGGCATGGTGCGCACGGACGACGGGTACGGCGACCCCGCGGCGCTCGGCGCGACCGTGCCGCTCGGCCGGCTCGCCGAACCGGCGGAAGTCGGCGCGTGCGCGGTGTTCCTGGCTTCACCGCTGGCGTCCTACGTCAGCGGCGCGCGGCTCGTGGTGCACGGCGGCGGCGAGCGTCCGGCATTTCTCGGTGCCCTGGAAGACGCGATGGAGGAGAAGGAATGAAGCTGGTCGAAGGACGCGTCGTGGTCGTCACCGGCGCCGGGCGGGGGATCGGCCGGGCGCACGCGCTCGCGTTCGCCGCCGAGGGCGCGCGGGTGGTCGTCAACGACCTGGGCGCGGCGCTGGACGGCCGTGGCGGCGAAGCGGGCCCGGCGCAGCAGGTGGTCGACGAGATCCGCGCGGCCGGCGGCGAAGCGGTGGCGAACACCGACGACGTCGCTTCGTGGGAGGGCGCGGCCTCGCTGATTCGGGCGGCTCTGGATGCGTTCGGCGGCCTCGACGTCCTGGTCAACAACGCGGGCTTCCTGCGTGACCGGATGCTGGTCAACCTCGCTGAGGACGAGTGGGACGCGGTCGTCCGCGTGCACCTCAAAGGCCATTTCGCGCCCCTGCGGCACGCGGCGGAGTACTGGCGCACTGAGGCGAAGGCCGGCCGCACGCGGGCCGCGCGGGTGATCAACACGAGTTCCGGCGCGGGCCTGCTCGGCAGCGTCGGCCAGGGCAACTACTCGGCGGCGAAGGCGGGCATCCTCGGGCTGACCACGGTCGCGGCCGCGGAGTTCGGCCGCTACGGCGTCACGGTCAACGCGATCGCCCCGGCCGCCCGGACCCGGATGACCGAGACGACGTTCGACATGGCCGCCCCCGACGACGGCTTCGACGCGATGGCCCCGGAGAACGTCTCCCCGCTGGTGGTCTGGCTGGGCAGCACGGAATCTTCGTCGGTGACGGGCCGGGTCTTCGAGGTGGACGGCGGCCGCGTCGGCCTCGCGGACGGCTGGCGCCCCGGCCCGCAACGCGACAAAGGCGCGCGGTGGGCCCCCGTGGAGCTGGGCCCGGTGGTGGCCGAACTGCTGGCGGAGTCGGCGGACCCGGAACCGGTCTACGGCGCCGGATAATTCGGTTGGCGCGGGCCGCTAGCGTGCGCGTATGGCGCGTCAAACCATTCTCAGCGGCTCCACCTTCGAGGAGCAGATCGGCTACGCCCGCGCGGTCGTCGACGGCGGCCGCGTGTACGTCTCCGGCACCACCGGCTTCGACTACTCGACGATGACGATCTCCGACGACGTCGTCGAGCAGGCCGCCCAGTGCCTCCACAACATCGAGGCCGCCCTGACGGAGGCCGGTTGCACCTTCGCCGACGTCGTCCGGGTGCGGTACGTACTGCCGTCGCGGGCGGACTTCGAGCCGTGCTGGCCGGTGCTGCGCAAGGCGTTCGCCGAGGTCCGCCCGGCCGCGACGATGCTGGAGGCCGGTCTGGCCGACCCGCGCATGAAGATCGAGATCGAGGTCGACGCGCACCTGCCCGGTTAGCGCGTCAGCCAGAGGTCCAGGTTGAGCGCGAAGTCGATGCCCGCGCGCGTCGCCCGGTCGGTCTCCGGGCGCGCCAGGCGCTCGCTCAGCCGCGCCGGGTCGAGGTACGTCCAGACCGGCGCGTTCGGCGTGGCCAGCAGATCCGCGGCCTGCGCGCGGATCGCGACGTCGTAGGCCGGATCGTGCGTCGCCGGGTAGGGCGCCTTGACCCGCTCGGTGACGCTGCGCGGGAGCAGATCGGCCACCGCCGCCCGCAGCAGCGACTTCTCCCGGCCGTCGAAAGTGTGGTGCGACCAAGGCGTGTTGAAGGCGTACTCGACGAGCCGGTGGTCGCAGAACGGCACCCGGACCTCCAGGCCGACGGCCATGCTGAGCCGATCCTTGCGGTCGAGCAGGTCCGGCAGCCAGCGCGTCAGGTGCAGGTGGACGACCTCACGCATCCGGCGCCGCTCGGCCGTTTCCCCCGGCAGCACCGGAACTTCGGCGAGCGCCTGCCGGTAGTGCGCTTCGCGATGGGCGCCGATGGCGAGTTCCGCGGCGACGTCGTCGCGCAGCAGCGCGAGGTACGTCCCGCTGCGGCCGGCGAAGTAACGCCACGGATAGCCGTCGGCGAGCGGCTGGTGGAACCACGGGTAGCCGCCGAAGACCTCGTCGGCGCTCTCCCCGGACAGCGCCACCGTCGAATGCTCGCGGACCGCCTTGAACAGCAGGAACAGCGACGTGTCCATGTCGCCGGTCGCGGGCGCGTCCCGCGCGTGGACGACGGCCCGGCGCACCGCCGGATCGGCCAGCGCCGCCGATCCGAGCACCAGGTCACGGTGGTCGAGCCCGCAGTGCGCGACGACGTCCCGCACGTAGGGCGCGTCCGGCGTGGCGCGCAGGGCGTCGGGCACGAACTCGCCGGCGAAGCCGACGGAGAAGGTGCGCAGAGGCGCGTTCGTGAACCGTTGGCCCAGCGCGGCGAGCGCGCTCGAATCGAGGCCGCCCGACAGCAGTGCGCCGAGCGGGACGTCGGCCCGGACGTGCCGTTCGGTGATGTCTTCGAGGAGTTCGCGGATCCGCTCGACGGTCGTGGCGAGGTCGTCCTCATGCGGCTGCGCGTCCAGTGACCAGTACCGGCGCTCGCGGACGCCGTCGGCGTCGACCAGCAGCATCGTGCCCGGCCGGACTTCGCGGACGCCCTGGTGGAGCGTCGTACCTGGGGTGCGGACCGACGCCAGGAAGTCGCGCAGGCCGTCCTCGTCGACGGCCGGGGCGACCAGGCCGGACGCGAACAGCGCCTTGGGCTCGGAAGCGAACAGGACGCCGTCGCCGTGCCGTGCGTAGCAGAGCGGTTTGACGCCGAGCCGGTCGCGGACCAGCAGCAACCGGCGGCGCGGCGCGTCCCAGACGGCGAAGGCGAACATGCCGTCGAGCCGTCGCGGGGCGTCCGTGCCCCACTCCAGGCAGGCGTGCAGCACGACTTCCGTGTCGGTGTGCGTGCGGAACTTGTGCCCCAGCAGCTCCAGTTCGACGCGCAGTTCGCGGTGGTTGAACACCTCGCCGCTGTAGGACAGGACGATCGTGGCCTCGTCCTGGTCGTCGTAGGCCACCATCGGCTGGCGGCCGTTCGCGGGGTCGAGCACGGCGAGCCGGCGGTGCCCGAACGCGACGTGCGCGGCCGCCCAGACGCCGGAGTCGTCCGGCCCGCGGGCGGCGAGGGTCTCGGTCATCCGGTGCACGGTCATGCCGCCGTCCGGGAGCGGGCAGCTGGGGTCGGCCCAGCCCGCGATGCCACACATAACGGGGATTCCTCCGGGGAAGGGGAGATCGCCGAGGCGATCACCCGGGCGGCCTGAATGATCACATAGGGTGTGCGCGGCCGCGGGAACCCGCGCTGCCACGGACGGGTGAATCCGCCGTCCACAGTGGACATCTTTGGGAGAACGATGAACGAGCCGATCGCGATCGTCGGCATGGGCTGCCGGTTCCCCGGCGCGGCCGGCCCGGACGCGCTCTGGGAGCTGCTCGACACGCGCGTGGACGCGGTCGCCGGCGCCGCGCCGGGCGGCCGGTTCGACGCGGCGGAGCTGTACGACCCGGTACCCCGCCGTCGCGGCCGGCTCGTCAGCCTGGCGGGCGGTTTCGTCGGCTCCGAAGAGTTCGACCCGGGGTTCTTCGGCGTGAGCGAACGGGAAGCGGCGGTGCTCGACCCGCAGCACCGCGTCCTCCTGACGACCACGCGCGACGCGCTGGCCGACGCCGGGCTCGACGGCGTCGAGGGCCGCGAGATCGGCGTCTTCATGGGGCAGAGCACGGGCGAGCACTGGGACGGTCTTCAGGGCACGGCCGACATGTACGCGATCGCGGGCGCGGCGGCGCGGAGCATGGCGTCCGGGCGGATCAGCTACGCGTGGGACCTGCGCGGCCCGTGCGCCACGGTCGACGCGGCGTGTTCGTCGGGCACGCTGGCCGTGCACCTCGCGTGCCAGAGCCTGCGCACGGGGGAGTGCGACACGGCGGTGGCGGGCGGTGTCAGCCTGGTCCTGGGCACCGACCACACGCTCGGTTACTCGGCGGCGGGGATGCTGTCGCCGACCGGACGCTGCCGTTTCGGCGACGAGGACGCGGACGGTTTCGTCCGCAGCGACGGCGCGGGCGTCGTCGTCCTCAAGCGCCTGGGCCAGGCCCTGGCCGACGGCGACCGCGTCCACGCGCTGATCCTGGGCAGCGCCCAGGCGAGCAAGGGCCGCACGGCCAAGGCGATCATCGCGCCTTCTGTGGAGGGCTACCTGCAGGTGATCGCCCGGGCGTGCGCGCAGGCGGGGATCGCGCCCACGGAGATCGGCTACGTGGAGGCACACGGCAACGCGGCCCCGGCGGGCGACGTCATCGAGCTGCGGGCGCTCAGCGAGGCGATCGGCGCCGGACGGCCGCCGGGGCAGCCGTGCCTGGTGGGTTCGGTGAAGTCGAACATCGGCCACCCGGAGGCCGCGGGCGGCCTGGCGGGCTTGATCAAGACGGCGATGGTGGTCCGCGAACGGCGGATTCCGGCCACCCTGCACTGCCCACGTCCGACATCGGCGGTCGCCTGGGCAGGTCTGGAACTCGCGTCGTCACCAGCCGAATGGCCCCACCCGGGGCGGGCGTTGGCCGGGGTCAGCACCTACGGGCTGTCCGGGACGTTCGTTCACCTCGTCGTGGGCGGGCTCTGAAACTGTCGGTGGTGGGTGGGACGCTGCTGGGCATGACGAGTTGGCAGGAGTTCTCGGCGCAGTCACCTTCGCTGGCTACGCGGGTGCACGCACGGTTCACGGCGGAGAAGTCGCACGTACTGGCCACAGTGCGCCGCGACGGCGCACCACGGGTGAGCGGCTCCGAGGTGGACTTCCGCGGCGCGGAGGCCTACATCGGATCGATGCTGGACGCGCTGAAGGCCCTCGACCTGCGCCGTGACAACAGGTTCGCGATCCACGCGTACCCGGGCATGGAAGAGGGCGGCGACGCGAAGCTGGCGGGTGTGGTGGCGGAGCTGACGGACAAGGCGGAGATCGCGGCACTGCAAGGAAACGACGAGCCGTGCCACCTGTTCCGGCTGGACCTCAGGGAGGTCGTGCTGACCTGGGTGGCGGAGGACACGCTCTTCGTGGAGAGCTGGAGGGAGGGGCGGGGAACGGTGAAGTTCGCGAGGCCAGGCAACGGTCCCGCAGAGGTGGTGGAGTAACGGAGGACGGGCGTCGGGGGAAGGGGATGCGTTTGGCAGCAAGGCAAAGCTGAACTGATGACGACGTGCGGTCACCTCGGCCGCACGGGCATCGCCGACTCGACTACCGGAGCGGCCAACACGCTAACCGGAGCGGCCAACTCGGCAATCGGGGCGGCCAACTCGGCGACTGGAGCGGCCAACACGGTGACCCAATCGGTCGACACATCGCCGGGAGCGGTCACCCGGCGACCGGAGCAGCCAACACACTGACTGGAGTGGCCAACCCTGCGACTGGAGCGATCAACTCGTCGACTGGAGCGATCAACTCGCCGACCGGAGCGCAACACACCGGCAGGAGCGGCCAACTCGGTGGCTGCCCGGGATCGCGAGTCAGAGGCGTTCGATGATCGTCGCCGTCGCCAGCGCGCCGCCGGCGCACATCGTCACCAGCGCCGTCGCGGCGTCCCGGCGCTCCAGCTCGTGCAGTGCCGTCGTCAGCAGGCGCGCTCCCGTGCTGCCCACCGGGTGGCCCAGGGCGATCGCGCCGCCGTTGACGTTGACTCGGGACTCGTCCGGCGAGAGTGTTCGCTGCCACGACAGCGGCACCGAGGCGAACGCTTCGTTGACCTCGAACAGGTCCGGGTCGGCGATCGTCATGCCCGCGCGTGTCAGCACCCGCTCCGTCGCGCGGATCGGGCCGTCCAGGTGGTAGTACGGCTCCGCGCCGACCAGTGCCTGCGCGATGATCCGGGCCCGGGGGCGCAGGCCCAGGGCCTCGGCGCGCGTGGAGTCCATCAGCAGCAGGGCCGCCGCGCCGTCGGAGATCTGGGATGACGTGCCCGCCGTGTGGATGCCGTCCTCGACCACCGGCTTGAGGCGGGCCAGGCCCTCGGCCGTCGTCTCGCGCAGGCCTTGGTCCCGGGTGATCAGCCGGGTTTCGCCGGTCGGTTCGCCCGACGCGTCGAGGACCGGGGCCTTCACCGGCGCCACCTCGCGGTCGAAGTGGCCGGCCTCCCACGCGGCCGCCGCTTTTTGCTGGGACGCAGCTCCGAACGCGTCGACGTCGGCGCGCGTCAAGCCCCGGCGCACCGCGATGCGCTCCGCCGCGCCGTACTGGTTCGGGAGGTCGATCGACCACGACGCCGGCCGGGGGGAGCCGCCCGCGCGGTTCGTCCCCAGGGGGACGCGGCTCATCGCCTCGACCCCGCAGGCGACGCCGACGTCGATGGCGTCCGCCGCGATCAGGCCGGCGATCAGGTGCGTGGCCTGCTGCGCGGAGCCGCACTGGGCGTCGATCGTCGTCGCGCCCGCCGTCTCCGGCAGGCCCGCGTGCAGCCACGCGGTGCGCGTGACGTTGCTCGACTGCTCGCCGGCCTGCGTGACGCAGCCGCCGATCAGCTGCTCGACCAGCGCCGGGTCGATCCCGGCGCGGTCCAGCAGGGCCAGCTGCGCGGCCCCCAGCAGCTCGGCCGCGTGCAGGCCGGCCAGCAGGCCGCCCCGCTTGCCGATCGGGGTCCGCACGGCTTCGACGATGACCGGCACGCCCATCTGGTCCCCTTCGTCGGGAAGTTCATCGGGAAGACTGTTCAGTAGCCCAAAAACTAGAACAAGTTATCGTTCGATGCAAGACGCCGCAGCGCGGGCGTGATCTCGATCTTGGCCGAGTGAGCGCTCGTTCACCTGGCCTCATCGGTCAAGTTAACAGGTTTCACTGAACGCCCTTCCGCTTGTTAACACCGTATGCTTAAATCCGCTTAGAACGTGTTTCACAAGGCGAACCGTGGGAGGCAACGTGGCCGCTCCGCTCATCCCCGCCGGTTTCGACTTCACGGACCCGGACCTCTACGCCCATCGGCTGCCCCTGGCCGAGTTCGCCGAGCTCCGGCGGACCGCCCCCGTGTGGTGGAACCCCCAGAAGAACAACACCGCGGGCTTCGGTGACGACGGCTATTGGGTCGTCTCGCGGCACGCGGACGTCAAGGAGGTCTCCCGCGACAGCACGCTCTACTCGTCGAGCGAGAAGACCGCGATCATCCGCTTCGACGAGAGCATGACCGAGGACCGCCTCAACGCGAACCGCCTGGTCCTGCTCAACATGGACGCCCCCCAGCACACCAAGCTGCGGCGGATCGTGTCGAAGGGCTTCACCCCGCGCTCGATCGCCAAGCTCGAGGACACGCTGCGGGACCGCGCCGCGAAGATCGTGTTCGAGGCGAAGAAGAAGGGCACGGGCGACTTCGTCACCGACGTCGCCTGCGAGCTGCCGCTGCAGGCGATCGCCGAACTGATCGGCGTCCCGCAGGAGGACCGGCTCAAGATCTTCGACTGGTCCAACCAGATGGTCGCCTACGACGATCCCGAGTACCAGCTCGAGCCGCTCGAGGCGTCGACCCAGCTCATCGGCTACGCCTGGAACATGGCCGAGGACCGTCGCAAGTGCCCGATGGACGACATCGTCACCAAGCTGATCGAGGCCGACGTCGACGGCGAGGCGCTGGGCTCCGACGAGTTCGGCTTCTTCGTCATCCTGCTCGCGGTGGCCGGCAACGAGACCACGCGCAACGCGATCACGCACGGCATGAAGGCGTTCCTGGACCACCCGGCCCAGTGGGAGCTGTTCAAGGAGCAGCGCCCGAAGACCGCGCCCGACGAGATCGTCCGCTGGGCCACCCCGGTGGTCGCCTTCCAGCGCACCGCCACCCGCGACACCGAGCTGGGCGGCGCGCAGATCAAGCGGGGCGACCGCGTCGGGATGTTCTACAGCTCCGCCAACTTCGACCCCGACGTGTTCGAAGACGCGGAGAAGTTCGACATCATGCGGGAGGACAACCCGCACGTCGGCTTCGGCGGAACCGGTTCGCACTACTGCATCGGCGCCAACCTCGCCCGGCTGGAGATCGACCTGATCTTCAACGCCATCGCCGACGTGATGCCGGACATCACCGAAGCGGAACCCCCGGTGCGCCTGCGCTCCAGCTGGCTCAACGGCATCAAGCACTACCCGGTCCGCTACGCCTGAGGCAGCGTCCGGAGGAAGCCGAGCACCCGCTGCCAGGTGAGAGCGGACGCGGCTTCGTCGTGGTCGGGACCCTCGGCGTCGGTGTAGAAGTGGCCGGCGCCGGGGTAGGTGAACACCGCGGCCGTGGGGTTGGCCGCTCGCCAGGCGGCGACCTCGGCCGGCGGTGCGATCGGGTCCGGGTCGGCGACGTGCACCTGCACCGGCAGGCCGACGCGCGCCGACGCCGGGATGGCCCCCAACGCGTGCAGCAGCAGGACTCCCGCCGCGGCGGGACGGTCCGGGAGGACGCCCTGGACGACGCCGCAGCCCATCGACACCCCCAGCAGCACGGTGGCGGGCGGCAGGTCGCGCACCGCGTCGGACGCGCGATCGCTGATCGTCGTCCAGCCGACGTGGTCCATCAGGGCGAAGCCCTCCTCGAGCGTGGGCGCGGTCGAGCCGGCGTAGAGGTCGGGCGTGACGACGTCGTGCCCGGCCGCCCGCAGCCGTTCGGCCGCGCCGAGCTCGACCGGCCGGAGCCCCAGCACCGAATGGAAGACCACGATGTTCACCACGGGGTGATGGTCGCACGCGGCCCGGCTGTCATCATGGCGCGATGGCCCCGCGAGCGAGTGTCGACGTCGAGTTCACCATCCGTGTCACCGAACCCGGCCGGGCGGCGATCTCGGTCGCGGCGGCGAACGCCGACACCGAGGACCTGACCGTCTCCTGGGACGGCGGGAGCGAAGCCGTCCTGTTCGAGCACGGTACCCGCGCCGACGTCTTCGACCTGCCGCTCGGCGAGCACCGCGTCACCTACCACGCCGAGCGCGACCTGGCCGCGGCCGAACCCGAGCCCGTCACCCTCGCCGACATCGCCGTGTTCACCCGGCCGAGCCGGTACTGCCCGTCCGACCGGATCGGCGGCCTGGCGACGCCGGAGATGTACGGCCGCCCCGACGCGCGGTCCACTGTGGACGCGATCGTCCGGAACGTCAACGACCGGCTGCTCTACACCGTCGGCGCCACCCGGCCGACCGACGACGCCATCGACACCCTCCTGGCCGGCGAAGGCGTCTGCCGCGACTTCGCGCACGTGTGCGTCACCTTCTGCCGGTTCTTCGACATCCCGGCCCGCTACGTCGGCGTCTATGCGCCCGGCCTGTCGCCGATGGACTTCCACGCCGTGTTCGAGGCCGCGATCGACGGCCACTGGTACGTCTTCGACGCCACGCACCTCGCGCCGCGCCAGACGATGCTCCGCATCTCCACCGGCCGCGACGCCGCGGACACGTCGTTCCTGGCCACCCTCGGCTGCAGCCTGGACTTCCTGGGCAGCTCGGTGTTCGCGACGACGGACGCCGAGCTGCCCCAGGACGACTGGTCCGAGCTGGTCGCGCTCAGCTGACGCCCCTGGCCGAGGTCACTCCGAGGCCCCCGCACGTCCGGCGAGCGGGTGATGGGGTGCCAAGAGTGCGTGTTGTGTGCGCGAGGAGGGTCCCGGCTGGGTAAACAGTGTCCGTGAAGAGTTCCCCCAAGGCCCCGAGCCCCTGGGCGCGGGCCCGTGCCCGGTACCGGTGGCTGGACCACATCGCCCGCGCGACCAACCGCTACGTCGACACCGGCGGCTACCACTACGTCGCGTCGATCACCTACTTCAGCCTGCTGTCGCTCGTGCCGCTGCTGATGGTGGCGTCGTCGGTGGCCGGGTTCGTGCTGGCCAGCCAGCCGCACCTGCTCGACACGATGGTGCGCGCGATCGTCAGCACGCTGCCCGGCGGGCTGGGGGACAAGGCCACCGACCTGCTCACCGGCTTCGTCGACCAGCGGACGAGCGTCGGCGCGTTCGGTCTGGTGATCGGCCTCTACTCGGGCTGGAACTGGATGAACGCGCTGCGGGACTCGCTCACCGCGCTGTGGGGGCAGAACCGGTCGGACCAGTCGCTGCCGCGGCTGATCGCCGTCGACCTGCTCGCGTTGCTCGGCCTGACGGCGGCGCTGCTGGTGTCGTTCACGATCACCATCTCCGGCACCGCGCTCGGCAGCTACCTGCTCCGGCTGGCCGGCCTCGACGACACGAGCTGGGGGCACCAGCTCGTCTCCGCGTCCTCGGTGCCGCTCTCGCTGGCCGCCGACTGGCTGGTGTTCCTCTGGGTGCTGACCCGGCTGCCGCGTCAGCCCGTGGGCGTGCGCAGCGCGGTGCGCGGCGCGATCGCCCTGGCCCTCGGGTTCGAGGCGCTCAAGCTGGCCGGTGGCTTCTACCTGCGGCTGATCGGCAGCTCGCCGACGGGGATCGCGTTCGGCTCGGTGATCGGCCTGATCTTCTTCATCTCGCTGATCGCGCGGATGCTCGTCTACGTCACGGCCTGGACGGCCACCGGTTCGGACGCGCCGCCGAAGCCGGTGCAGCCGCCGGCGCCGGTGGAGCTGAAGCCGGTGATCGTGGTGGACCCGCCGGTCGCGGTGCCGGCCGCGGTCGGCGTCGTGACCGGGGTGCTCGGGACGCTGCTGGCACTCAAGTGGCGACGTTCGAGAGACTGAAGAGCCGGCCGAGCTGGTGGTCGATCAGTGCGAACACGGCCTCGGGGGTGCGCTGGCCCAGGATGATGCTGGTCTGCAGGCCGTCGACGCTCGAGAGGAGCAGCTCGGCCTCCGGCATCAGCTCGAGGTCCGGCGGCACCTCACCGCGTTGCTGCCCCCAGGCCAGCAGGTCCGCGGTCAGCCGTTCCAGCTCCGGCGGCGCCGCGCTGAACGCCGTCGCGAGGTCGGGGTCGGTCAGCGAGCGGACGAAGTAGGCCAGGTGCACGAGGTAACGCGTGCGGCGCTCGTCGTCCAGCGGGAGCATCCCGACCAGCATCGTGCGCAGGACCTGGCGCGGCGTCGCGTCCGCCTCCGGCCCGACCTCGGCGCGGGTGTGTTCCTCGGCGACCTTGTTGAGGATCTCGAGTGCGCCCAGCAGCAGGTCGTTGCGCGTGCCGAAGTAGTACTGGACGAGCCGCAGCGAGACGCCGGCCTCGGCCGCGACCTTGCGCAGCGACACGTCTTCCAGCCCGCGCGCGCTGGCGATCCGCCAGACGGCTTCGGCGATCTGGCGACGGCGTTGTTCGTGGTCCGCGAGTCTCGGCATGGTGGGTCGAGCGTATCAACGCGGCTTGGCGGCGCCGACCACCCACATCGAGAAGTACTGCGACCCGCCGCCGTAGGCGTGCCCGAGGGCGACGCGCGCGCCGTCCACCTGGTAGTCCCCGGCGCGGCCCATGACCTGCTTCGCGGCTTCGGAGAAGCGAAGCATGCCGGACGCGCCGATCGGGTTGGACGAGAGCACCCCGCCGGACGGGTTGACCGGCAGCCGCCCGCCGATCGCCGTCTCGCCCGCCTCGGTGACCTTCCAGCCTTCGCCCTCCGCGGCGAACCCGAGGTTCTCCAGCCACATCGGCTCGAACCACGAGAACGGCACGTAGATCTCGGCGACGTCCACTTCGGACATCGGGTCCTTGATGCCCGCCTCGGCCCACAACGCGGCCGCGGCGTCGCGCCCGGCCTGCGGGTTGACCTGGTCGCGGCCGGCGAACGTGGTGGGCTCGGTGCGCATCGCCGTCGCGTGGATCCAGGCGGCGCCGCCTTCGACGGCGTCCCCGGCGGCCTCGTCGCCGAGCACCATCGCGCACGCGCCGTCCGAAGACGGGCAGGTCTCGTCGTAACGGATCGGGTCCCACAGCATCTGCGACGCCTGCACCGACTCGACGGTGATGTCCGCCTGACGCAGGTGCGCGAACGGGTTGAGCGCGCCGTTGCGGCGGTCCTTCGCCGCGACGATCGCGCCGATGTGCTCGGGCGCGCCGGAGCGACGGATGTAGGAGCGGACGTGCGGCGCGAAGTAGCCGCCCGCGCCGGCGCCGACCGGCATCTGGAACGGCGGCAGGATCGACAGGCCCCACATCGCGTTCGACTCGGACTGCTTCTCGAACGCCACCGTGAGCACCCGGCGGTGCACGCCGGACTGCACGAGCGACGCCGCGACCAGCGCCGTCGACCCGCCGACCGAGCCCGCGGTGTGCACGCGCAGCAACGGTTTCCCGTTCGCGCCCAGTGCGTCGGCGAGGAACAGTTCGGGCATCATGACGCCCTCGAACAGGTCCGGCGCCTTGCCGAGCACGACGGCGTCGATGTCGGCCCACCCGACCTGGGCGTCGATCATCGCGCGGTCGATCGCCTCGCGCAGCAGGCCCGGCATCGAGACGTCGGTGCGCTTGGCGCGGTGGTGCGTCTGGCCGGTGCCGAGCACGGCCGTGAGCTGCTTGGTCATCGTGCCTCCAGCACGGCCAGGAGGTTCTGCTGCAGGGCGGGGCCGCTCGTCGCGTGCGCCACGGCCTTGCGGGACTCTCCACTGTGGATCCGCCGCGCCGCTTCGCCGATGCGGGCGAGCCCGGCGGAGAACATCGGGTTCGCGGCCAGCGCGCCACCCGAGGGGTTGATGGTCACGTTGTCCTTGAGGCCGAGGGCGGTGCGCAGGATGATCTCCTGGTGCGTGAACGGCGCGTGCAGCTCGGCGAGGTCGACGCCGTCGAGGTCGAGGGCCTTCGCCGCGATCTCGGTCGACGGCGAGCGTGTCAGGTCGCGGGCGCCGAGCACGGGGGAGTCGACCCGGTGCTCGATCCCGGCGATCACCGCCGGGTGCTCGACGATGTCCTTCGCCCGCTCCACAGTGGACAGGACGATCACGGCGGCGCCGTCGGTGATCGGCGCGATGTCGTGCGCGCGCAACGGGTCCGCGACGTACGGCGTGTCCAGCAGCTCGGCGGCGTCGAGGTCCCGGTTGCGCGCGGCGACCTCGGCGAGGTCCTTTTCGGACCACAGGCCGGCGTCGAGACCCATCCGGGCTTGGATACCGGCGATCGAGATCGAGTCCGGCCACAGTGGAGTGACGACGTACGGGTCCATCTGTAACGCGAGCACCCGGCGCAGCTGCCCGGCGCTGGACTTGCCGAAGCCGTAGACGAGCGCCGTCTCGACCTCGCCCATCCGGATCTTCAGCCAGGCCTCGTAGAGCGCCCAGGCGGCGTCCATCTCGACGTGCGACTCGTGGATCGGCGGGAACGCGCCGATCGCGTCGACCGCGGCGATGAACGAGAACGCGCGCCCGGCCAGGTAGTCCGAGGAGCCGGAGCACCAGAACCCGATGTCCTGCTTGGACAGTCCGGTCTGCGCGAAGACCTCGGCGAAGATGGGGACGAGCATCTCCACGCCGTTGGTGGTGCCCGCGGTCTCGCGGACGTTCGGCGCGTGGGCGAAGCCCGCGATCGCGACGTCTGGCATCAGGACCTCACAGGTGGTGGGCGAAGGTTTCGTAAGCCGCGTCCGGCTCGCCGGTCGGCTCGAAGTGGTCGATGTTCTCCAGCGACGTCCACCACTCGTCGCGGGGTTTCCACGCGGCGCGCACGCGCAGGCCCATCCGGACGTCCTTGGCGTCGCAGCCGAGCACGAGGTGCAGGAACGCGATGTCGGCGCCGTCCAGGAGGATGTACGCAGCGACGTAGGGCGGCTTGATCCGCTGGCCCAGGAACGGGACGTTGACGATGCAGAACGTCGTCACGATGCCGGTGTCGGGGAGCTCGACCTCGTCGGTGGTCGGCACGCCGTCGGTCGGGCAGGAGCCGCGCGGCGGGATGTAGACCTTCTGGCACGCGGGGCAGCGCTGGCCGATCAGTTTGCCTTCGGCCAGGCCGCGCAGGTAACGGCTCTCCTCGGGCGACGCGGAGTGCTGGTAGCGCAGGTGCACCGGCGTGATGACGATGCTGACCGGCGCGCCCTCTTCGCGTTCGGCGACCGGGGGAGCGGGCTCGGTCGGCGTCGTGTCCGCGGCGTCGGCGGGGAGGAAGTAGGCGATGTCGCGGATGTGCCCGACGGTGTCGTCGGCCCAGCGGACCCGGACGCGCTGTCCACTGTGGATGTTCGCTGGCGAGCCGGCGTCGACGGCGTGCAGCATCGCGGTGTCGGCGCCGTCGAGCTTGACCAGGGCCCAGGCGAACGGGCGGCTCAGCGGCTGGCCTTCCAGGGGGTGCGGGCACCACGACCAGGAGACGACGGTGCCTTCTTCGGCGACCGGGACGAACTCGCTGAGCGGGTCGGCCGTCACCGGGTCGTACTCCACCGGCGGGACGTGCACCCGGCCGTCGCTGCCGCGGATGCCCTCGATGCGGCGCTCACGCAGCGCGTTCACGAAGCGGCCGAGCACCGGCCCGGTCGAGCGGGTGTAGTCGAAGCCGACGTTGAGGGGTGCCGCAAGCGGTGTCTCGGTCACGGCTTGAGTGAAACACGTTCTCGATTCGTCGGCAAGATTCACCGCCGGACGGTTGCCTGTAGGTGGAACGCGTTCTAGATTTGCGGTATGACGACGACTGCCGCGAAGACGCTGGGCCTGTGGAACATCGCCGCGGAAGAGCCCGAGAAGACGGCTCTGGTCGACCCGGACGGCCGCGGCGTGTCCTACGGCGAGCTGGCCGCGAAGGCCAACCGGTACTCCCGGGGGCTGCAGGAGCTGGGCCTCGACGTCGGCGACGTCGTCGTGCTGCTCCAGCCGAACGGCGACGAACTGGTGGCGGCCTACTTCGCCGCGATCCAGGCCGGGCTGTACGTCGTGGTCGTCAACTGGCACCTGATCGGCCCGGAGGTCGCGTACATCATCGGCGACAGCGGCGCGAAGGCGTTCCTCGCGCACGAGCGCTTCGCCGACGTCGCGATCGCCGCGGCCGACGAAGCCGGGTTGCCCGCTTCGGCGCGCTTCGCGGTCGGCAACGTCCCCGGCTTCCGCCGGATCGAGGAGCTGGGCGCCGGCGAAGGCGACGGACGTCCCGCACGGCGTACGGCGGGCTCGCCGATGCTGTACACGTCCGGCACGACCGGCCGCCCCAAGGGCGTCCGGCGTCCCCTGACGGGCACCGACCCGGACGAGGTGCCGGCGGCGTCGACGTGGTTCTTCGGCGTGTTCGGCCTCGGCCCGCACGACGACCACGTGCACCTGTGCGGCTCGCCGCTGTACCACACGGCGGTGCTGAACTTCGTGGCGATTTCGCTGCAGCTGGGGCATTCCGCGGTGCTGATGGACCGCTGGGACGCCGAGGACATGCTGCGCCTGATCGAGCGCCACCACGTCACGCACAGCCACATGGTTCCGACGCAGTTCCGCCGGCTGCTGGGCCTGCCTGACTCAGTGCGGTCCCAGTACGACCTTTCGTCGCTGCGGGTGATGATCCACGGCGCGGCGCCGTGCCCGCTGGAGGTCAAGCGCCAGATGCTGGCGTGGTGGGGCCCGGTGGTCACGGAGTACTACGCGGCCACGGAGGGCGGCGGCACGGTGATCTCGGGCGAAGACTGGCTGCGCAAGCCGGGCTCGGTCGGCCTCCCGTGGCCGGGCTCGACGATCAAGGTCCTGGACGACGCCGGTGTTTCCCTGCCGCCCGGCGAGACGGGCACGGTGTACATGCAGATGGGCTCATCGGAGTTCTCGTACCACAACGACCCGGACAAGACGGCCGCCGCACGTGTCGGCAAGCTGTTCACCCTGGGCGACATGGGCCACCTGGACTCCGACGGGTACTTGTTCCTCCACGACCGCAAGGCGGACCTGATCATCTCGGGCGGGGTGAACATCTACCCGGCGGAGATCGAGGGCGAGCTGGTGATGCACCCATCGGTAGCGGACGTCGCGGTCTTCGGGCTCCCCCACGAGGACTGGGGCGAGGAGATCAAGGCCGTAGTCCAGCCGGCTCCCGGAGTCACGCCGTCCGACGCTCTCACGGCCGAGTTGCTGGCTTATGCGGCGACGCGGCTGGCGAAGTTCAAGCTGCCGAAGTCGATCGACTACCTCGACGAGCTGCCGCGAGACCCGAACGGCAAGCTGTACAAGCGCCACCTGCGAGCCAAGTACGTGTCGTAACCCGCCACCCGCGTGATCAGGGCCGGAACTTACGTGATTGGGGCCGGAACTCGCGAGTTCCGGCCCCAATCACACGACTTACGTCTTCGATCACGCGAGTGACGTGCTCAGTCACGCGAGTTCCGGCAGGATCGTTCGCATGGACACGGACCTGCCCACCGTCACCGTGCGTTTGTGGCGTGCCGATGCCGTCGTGCTGTTCGATTGGCTGATGAGCACCGACCTCGACGCGGTGCCGATCACGCACCCGGCGCAGAAGCAGGCGCTGACCGACCTGCTGTCCCGGCTGGAACAAGACGCCGGCATCGCCGGTGCGACAACCGAGGAAATCGCGGCAGCGCAGGAGGAAGTCGCCAAGGACATGGGCTGGTAGGCGGCGTCCTGTCGGCCTTCGGTGCGCGTGATTGAGCGGGCATCATTCGTGACTGGCGGGGCATCACCGCGATGCCCCGCCAATCACACGTGATGCCCGCTCAATCACGGGTGATGCCCCTCGGATCACGGGTGAAGCCTGCCGGGTCACGCGTGATACCGGCTCAGCGGTTGTGGAAGTCCGGCTTGCGCTTCTCCGAGAAGGCCCGCGGCCCCTCCTTCGCGTCCTCCGAAGCGAAAACCTCGATACCGTACTGCGAGTCCAGCTTGAAGGCCTCCTCCTCGTGGAGACCTTCGGTGTCGCGGATCGTCCGCAGGATCGCCCGGACCGCGACCGGCCCGTTGGCGTTGACCAGTGCGGCCAGCTCCAGGGCGCGAGACAGAGCCTGGCCGTCCGGGACGACGTGACCGATCAAGCCGATCGCCAAGGCTTCCGCGGCGGACAGGTGGCGGCCGGTCAGCAGGATGTCCGCCGCCACCGTGTACGGGATCTGGCGTGGCAGCCGGACCGCCGAGCCGCCCATCGGGAAGAGGCCCCAGCGCGCCTCCGACACTCCGAACCGGGCCGACGTGCCCGCCACCCGGATGTCCGTTCCCTGCAAGATCTCCGTGCCGCCCGCGATCGCCGGGCCCTCGACCGCCGCGATCAGCGGCTTCTTCAGGCGACGGCCCTTCAAGAGGCCTGGGATACGCGAAGGATCAAAGCGACCTGACGAGAAAGACTCGGACGGCGAGTTCCGCGACATCGACTTCAGGTCCGCGCCGGCGCAGAACGCGCCGCCGGCGCCGGTCAGGACGCAGCTGCGGATCGTGTCGTCCGCGTCGACCCGGTCCCAGGCGTCGACCATGATCGACATCATCTCGCCCGTGATCGCGTTGCGGGCCTCCGGGCGGTTCATCGTGACGATCAGCGTCGGCCCGTCCTGCGAAACCAGCGCGTGCGGTTCACCCACCGAAACCTCCTCGAACAACGCGGTGCCATTGCCCAGAACGATAACATGTTCTACTTTGAGGGCGTGGCACTCAACATCGCGGATCTTCTGGAGCACGCCGTCGACGCCGTGCCGGAGCGCGTCGCGGTCGTGTGCGGCGACCGGCGAGTCACCTTCGCCGAACTGGAGGCGCGGGCCAACCGGCTCGCCCACCACCTCGCCGCGCACGGCGTGGGACGCGGATCCCACATCGGGGTCTACTCCCGCAACTCGATCGAGGCCCTCGAGGCGATGATCGCCGCGTACAAGCTGCGCGCGATCGCCGTCAACGTCAACTACCGCTACGTGCACGGCGAGCTCGCGTACCTCTTCACGGACGCTGATCTCGTCGCGCTCGTGCACGAGAGAAGCTACTCCGACAAGGTCAGGGCCGTCCTGCCCGAGGCGCCGAAACTGAAACACGTTGTCGTCGTCGAAGACGGCAGCGACGGTGACTTCGGGAGCTACGGCGGCGTCGAGTACGAAGCCGCGCTGAGGGAACAGTCGCCCGAGCGCGACTTCGAAGAGCGCAGCAACGACGACCTCTACATCCTCTACACCGGCGGCACCACCGGCTACCCGAAGGGCGTCCTCTGGCGCCACGAGGACATCTGGCGCGCGCTCGGCGGCGGCATCAACTTCGTCACCGGCGAGTACGTCCCCGACGAGTGGACGCTCGCCGAGCAGGGCAAGTCCGGCAGCCTGACGCGCCTGCCCGCCGCGCCGCTGATCCACGGCGCCGCGCAGTGGGCCGCGTTCGGCGCGTTGTTCACCGGCAGCCCGGTGGTGTTCGTGCCGCGCTTCGACGCGCACGAGGTTTGGAAAGCCGTGCAGGAGCACAAGGTCCAGGTCCTCACGATCGTCGGTGACGCCATGGCGCGCCCGCTCATCGAGGCCTTCCGCGAGGGTGACTACGACGCGTCGTCGCTCGTCGCGGTGTCGAGCCACGCCGCCCTGTTCTCGCAGTCGGTCAAGCAGGAGTTCGTCGCGCTCGTGCCGAACGCCGTGATCACCGACGCGATCGGCTCGTCCGAAAGCGGTTTCACCGGGATCGGCATGGTGGGCAAGGACTCCGACCACAGCGCCGGCCCGCGCGTCAGCTTCGGCAAGGACGCCATCCTGCTCGACGACGACGGCCACCTGGTCGAGCCGAAGGCGGGCGCGATCGGGCTGATCGGCCGCCGCGGGCACGTCCCGCTCGGCTACTACGGCGACCCCGAGAAGAGCAAGACGATCTTCGTCGACATCGGCGACGTCCGGTACGTCGTGCCCGGCGACTACGCGCGCTACGAAGAGGACGGCACGGTCACGCTGCTCGGCCGCGGCTCGCAGTGCGTCAACACCGGCGGCGAGAAGGTCTACCCCGAAGAGGTCGAAGGGGCGCTGAAGTCCCATCCCGACGTCTTCGACGCGCTCGTCATCGGCATCCCGGACGAGCGGACCGGCCAGCGCGTCGCTGCCGTCATCCAGCTCCGGGAAGGCGCCGAGCCGGACCTCGCCGGGATCGACGAGCACGTCCGCCACGAGGTCGCCGGGTACAAGGTGCCGCGCACCGTGTGGCTGACGGCCGAGATCGGCCGCTCGCCGAGCGGCAAACCGGACTACCCGTGGGCCCAGCGCTACGCGGCCGAGCACGACCCGGCCACGGCCCAGCCCGTCTGAGGAGGAACACGAGTGCGGACATCGCTGTGCGACCGGCTCGGCATCGACCTGCCGATCGTCGGGTTCACGCCCTCGGAGCACGTCGCCGCGGCGCTGAGCCGGGCCGGCGGGCTCGGGGTGCTCGGCTGCGTCCGGTTCAACGACGCGGCCGAGCTCGACCGGGTGCTCACCTGGATGGACGAGAACACCGGCGGCAAGCCCTACGGCGTCGACATCGTCATGCCGGCGAAGATCCCCGCCGAGGGCACCCAGGTCGACCTCGCCAAGATGATCCCGGACGGCCACCGCGAGTTCGTCGACCGCGTGCTGCGCGACCTCGCGGTGCCGCCGCTGCCGGACGACACCGACGAACGCGCGGGCGTGCTGGGCTGGCTGCACTCGGTCGCCCGGTCGCACGTCGAGGTCGCGCTCAACCACCCGATCAAGCTGATCGCGAACGCCCTCGGCTCGCCGCCCCCCGACGTCATCGGCCAGTGCCACGACCGCGGCATCCCGGTCGCCGCGCTCGCCGGGAAGGCCCAGCACGCGGTCCGGCACGTCGAGAACGGCGTCGACTTCGTGGTGGCGCAGGGCTACGAAGCCGGCGGGCACACCGGCGAGATCGCGTCGATGGTGCTGGTGCCGGAGATCGTCGACGCCGTCGACGTGCCGGTGCTCGCCGCCGGCGGGATCGGGTCCGGGCGCCAGGTCGCCGCGGCGCTCGCGCTCGGCGCGTCCGGCGTCTGGATGGGCTCGTACTGGCTCGCCACCGAGGAGTACCTGCAGACGATGGGCGAGTCGGCGGCGATGCAGCAGGCGCTGGTCGCGGCGACGTCGTCGGACACGGTCCGCACGCGGATCTACACCGGCAAGCCGGCGCGGCTGCTGAAGACGCGCTGGACGGAGGCGTGGGCCGCGGCGGACGCGCCCGAGCCGTTGCCGATGCCGTTGCAGAACCTGCTGGTTTCCCACGCGCACAACCGGATCCACGCGGCGAGCGACCCGACGGTGGTCTCGATGCCGGTCGGCCAGATCGTCGGCCGGATGAACGGCGTCCGCCCGGTCGCCGACGTCGTCGCCGACCTGGTGACGGGCTACGAAGCCGCACTGTCCCGTTTGGACAAGACCCGCTGAAAGCCGTGAAGGCCTCCTTCCCGGCCATAAGAGCCGGTAAGGAGGCCTTCACGGCTTTGGGCTACAGCGAAGCGGCGGCCGCGGCGATCTTCGACGCGAACGTGCTCACCTCGGTGTAGACGCCGGGGGCGTGCGGCCGGGCGCAGCCGTCACCCCAGCTGACGATGCCGACCTGGATCCAGGCGTTGTTGTTGTCCCGGCGGAACATCGGGCCGCCGGAGTCGCCCTGGCAGGTGTCGACGCCGCCCGCGCTCAGGTTGCCCGCGCAGATCTCCGCGCTCGGGATCAGGTCGGGGTAGCTGCCGCCCTGGGCGGCGCAGGTGCTGTCGGCCACGAACGGGACGGTCGCCTTCAGCAGGTAACGCTGCTGCGCGCCACCCTCGGTCGCCGCGCCCCAGCCGGCCACGGTGAACGTGCCGGTGTTGTAGGTCGACGTCGACGCGATCGGCAGCGTCGAGAGGCCGGTGACCGGGCTGGCGAGCTTGATCAGCGCCCAGTCGCCGCCGGTCGAGCTGCCGTAGGTGGGGGACTGGTAGACGTAGGTCGACTTGATCTTCTTGGCGCTCGTGCTGTTGAGGTCGACCACGCCGACCGTCGCGGTGATCGACGTGTTCGAGCCGGTGCGGCTGACGCAGTGTGCGGCCGTCAGCACGATCTGGTTGGTGTAGAGCGCGCCGCCGCAGCCCATGGAAAGCCGCACCATGAACGGGAATTCGCCCTGGGCGGCCCGGGTCCCGCCGACGACGTCGGTGGACGGCGGCTGGGCGGCGGTGGCGATCGCCGGGGTGGCGAACGACGCGGCCGCGGCGACGGCCGCTACGGCGGTGGTGACGTTTCTGAGCAGGGTGAACCAGCGCTTGGGAGCCAAGGGGATCAGTCCTTCCAGTGTCCACAAAGGAAGCGGTTGCCGACGGCGGCCCCACGACTACACCAGGTGTCCGCACACCCGGACAACCGACTTTCTTCGGATGTTTCGGGCGGTTGGGTGATTTCTCACCGGCGCATCCGGCGAACGCCGTAGGCCGACGCGCCCAGCACCAGCACGCCACCGCCGATCAGCACCGATGTCCAGGGCAGGCTGAAGGCCAGCACCACGCATCCCACCAGACCGAGCACGGCGACCCAGCGTGACGACCGCAGCGTCAGCGCCGCCGCGTTCGCGACCGCGTAGTAACTCAGGACGGCGAAGGACGAGAAGCCGATCGCGGCGCGCAGGTCGAGCGTCGCCGCGAGCACGGCGACGACCAGCCCGACGGCCAGTTCGGCCCGGTGCGGCACGCCGTAGCGCGGGTGCACCGCGGCGAGGAACCGGGGGAGGTGGCCGTCGCGGCTCATCGCCAGGGTCGTGCGCGAGACGCCGAGGACGAGCGCGAGCAGCGAACCGAGCGCCGCCAGCGCCGCGCCGACGCGGACGACCGGCGCGAACCAGCCCGGGACGGCGGCCGCGATCGGGTCCGGGCTCGCGGCGAGTGCGGCCGGGCCGAGCCGGACGAGCAGCAGCACCGCGAGCGCGGCGTAGACGACCAGCGTGACGCCCAGGGCGATCGGGATGGCGCGCGGAATGGTGCGAGCCGGGTCGCGGACCTCCTCACCGAGCGTCGCGAGCCGCGCGTAGCCCGCGAAGGCGAAGAAGAGCAGTCCGGCCGCTTCGAGGATCCCGCCGGTGCCGGGCCAGGCGACGAGCGGCCCGCCCGCGTGCGGCCCGGCACCCATCGTCACCGCCGCGACGGTGAGCACGAGCAGCGTGCCCGTCACGATCACCCGCGTCGCCAGCGCCGAGCGGTGGACGCCGAAGTAGTTGACGGCGGTGAGCGCGGCGACCACCGCGACGGCGAGGAGGCTCCGCCACGGCTGTCCGAGCCCCGGTGCGGCGTACGCGACGACGGTCAGCGCCATCGCCGCGCAACTGGCCGTCTTGCCGGTGACGAATCCCCAGCCGGCGAGGTAGCCCCAGAATTCACCGAGCCTTTCCCGGCCGTATACGTAGGTTCCGCCGGATTCCGGATGAATCGCCGCGAGCCGCGCGGAAGACGTCGCATTGCAGTACGCGACGACGGCCGCGACGACCAGCGCGGGCAGCAGCCCGGCCCCCGCGGCGTGCGCCGCCGGCGCGAACGCGGCGAACACGCCGGCGCCGATCATCGAGCCCAGGCCCAGGAAAACGGCGTCGGCGAGGCCGAGCCGGCGAGTCAGCGGTGCCGGGCGCATCCGGGTGATCCTCCGTGTGTCGGCCGTGTTACGCGCCACAGCCAACCACGGCGTCGGCGTGAGGCAATAGGGTCGATTCCGTGCCTGCCCCTTCGCGTTATTCCCGCCTGTCCGCCGACGGTCCCGTGCTCGACGGGATTCCCGAGCACGGCCGTGTCCCGCGTTACTACGCGGTCAAAGTCGAACTGCTGGCGGTGATCGCGGAACTCGGCGAAGGCTCGGTGCTGCCCACGGAACGGGAACTGTGCGAGCGGTTCGAGGTGTCGCGGGCGACGGTGCGGCAGGCGGTCAGCGAGCTGGTCCTCGAAGGCAAGCTCAGCCGGCGGCAGGGGAGCGGCACGTACGTCGCCGGCCCGAAGCTCATCCAGCCGCTGGCCCTGGTCAGCTACACCGAGGGCCTGCGGCGCCAGGGCATCCGCCCCGGCCGCAACGTGGTGACGCTGGAGCGGCGCGTCGCCGGCAGCGCGCTGGCGGCCGACCTGCAGGTCACGTCGGACGCCGAGGTGATCCACATCGAGCGCGTCCTGCTGGCCGACGAGGAGCGCGTCGGCCTGGAGTCGACTTATCTCCTCGCGTCCCGGTTTCCGACGTTGATGGACGTCTTCGACCCGGAGCAGTCCCTGTACGCGTGCTTGAGCCAGCGGCTCGGCGTGGTCTTCGACGGTGCTGAGGAGCGCGTCGAGACGGTGCTCGCGACCCCGCGCGAGGCGCTGCTGATCGGGACGAACCCGGCTCTGCCGATGCTGCTGATGCACCGCGTGTCATGGGGCCCGGACGGCGCCCCGTTCGAGCGAGTCCGCTCGCTGTACCGCGGCGACCGGCTGAGCTTCATGACCCGCCTGGGCCGCGTGGACTGACCTGCCGCGTGGAGTGACCTGCTGCGTCGCTCGGGCGGCTGTCCTGCGCGGGGGCCCGCCGATCGACGTCGGCCGCACCCACGCGAGTTCGCAGCAGCCGTGCCCCCCTAGAACGTCCCCCACCCTCTCCGGGGGGCGTCCCCAGTCCATCGTATCGGGGGCATCCGACGAGAAGCCGGAAATGTGCGCTGCGGAGCCTCGCTGTCCACATCACGGCGTGCCTGTGGACAACCGGCTTGAGCGATGTTCTTTCCGGTGAGCCTGACGCGGCTGCTCGACATCTTCCGGCGCTCGCTGGGCTCGCCAGCGTCAAGATAACAGAACGGTAACTCATCCGGTCCAATATTCGGTGGCGCTTCACGCTGTGTTCGCCGTCGGGACAGGCGCCGTTGGCGCGTGGCCGCGAGCGTGTGCGGCGTGCGAATCCTCATCGTGGGCGGTGGCGTGCTCGGCACGCTGCACGCCTGGCAGGCCGTCGAACGCGGCCACGACGTCGTCCAGCTCGAACGTGAACCCGAGGCCCGGGGCGCGTCCGTGCGCAACTTCGGCCTGGTCTGGGTCGGGGGCCGGGCCACCGGCGCCGAACTGGACACCGCGCTGCGGGCGCGGGCGCTGTGGGAGCGGATCGGCGAGCGCGTCCCGGGGCTCGGCTTCCGGGCGAACGGCTCGCTGACCGTCGTCCGGACCGCGGCCGAGCTCGCCGTGGCGCAGGAGGTGGCCGCGGGTGCGGAAGCCGCCGATCGCGGGTACAAGCTGCTCGACGCCGCCGAAGCCCAAGACCTGAATCCGGCTCTGCGCGGGGACTTCCTCGGCGCGCTGTGGTGCGATCGCGACGCCGCCGTCGAACCCCGCGTCGCCCAGCCCGCCCTGCGTGCCGAACTCGCGCGCAGTGGCCGCTACACCTGGCGGCCCGGCCGGGAGGTCCGGCACCTGACCGCCACCGGCGTCGTCGACGACCGGGGGGAGCGGCACGACGGGGACGTCGTCGTCTTCTGCACCGGGGCGTGGACCGGCGGGCTCGTGCGCGAACTCGCCGGTGAGCCGCCGGTGCGCAAGGTGCGGCTGCAGATGGCGCAGACCGAGCCGCTCGGCGAGGAGCTGACCACCAGCGTCGCCGACGGTGACAGCTTCCGCTACTACCCCGCCTACCGCGGTCCGGCCCTCGACACGCTGGCGGGGACGCAGCCGCAGGGGGACGTCGCGGCGGAACACCGCATGCAGCTGCTGCTCGTCCAGCGGCTCGACGGCTCCCTCACCATCGGCGACACCCACGAGTACGACGAGCCGTTCGCCTTCGACGTCACCGAAGACCCGTACGAGCACCTCGCCGACGTCGCGTCGGCGCTGCTCGGGCGGCCGCTGCCGCGCATCCGGCGCCGCTGGGCCGGCGTCTACGCGCAGACCACCGACACCGGCCGGATCGTGCACCGGGAGCGCGTCGCGGACAACGCGTTCCTCGTCACCGGCCCGGGTGGCCGCGGCATGACCTGCGCCCCCGCCATCGCCGAGGACACCGCCCAGGAGCTGAACCTGTGACCACCGAACTCGTCGTCCTGGACATGGCCGGCACGACCGTCGCGGACGACGGCCTCGTCGTGCGCGCCTTCACCGAAGCGATCCGCGCCATCGGCGTGTCCGACGAGCGCTACCCGGACATGCTCGAGTACGTCGTCGACACCATGGGCCAGTCGAAGATCACCGTCTTCCGCGCCCTGCTCGACGACGAAACCCTTGCACAGCAAGCCAACGCCGCGTTCGAAGGCGCGTACGGCGACCTCGTGCGCGGCGGCGCGTGCACCCCGATCGACGGCGCCGAAGACGTCGTCCGCGGCCTGCGCGAGGACGGCGTCAAGGTCGCCTTCACCACCGGCTTCGCCCCGGCGACCCAGCTGGCCATCCTCGACGCGCTCGGCTGGCGCGACCTCGCCGACCTCGCGCTCGCCCCCGGCGACGGCGTGCGCGGCCGCCCGTTCCCCGACCTCGTCCTCACCGCCGCGCTGCGGCTCGAAGTCACCGACGTACGCCACGTCGCCGTCGTCGGCGACACCGCGTCCGACGTCCTCTGCGGCCGCCGCGCGGGCGCGTCGGTCGTCGCCGGCGTCCTCACCGGCGCGGGCCGCCGCGAAGACCTGCTCGAAGCCACCCACGTCCTCGATTCCGTTCGCGAACTTCCCGCCGTGCTAGGAGAAAACCGATGAGAAAGACCATCGCCGTGCTCGCCGTGGCGCTGACCGGCCTGCTCGCCGCCTGCGGTGGCACCGGCGCCGCGTCCGCCGGCGGCAAGACCGTCACCGTGTACACAGTGGACGGGCTGGAAGACTGGTACACCGCCCGGTTCGCCGAGTTCAAGCAGCAGACCGGCATCACCGTCGAGGCCGTGACGGCCGGCTCCGGCGAGGTCGCCTCACGCGTCGAAAAGGAGAAAGCCAACACCAAGGCCGACGTCCTCGTCACGCTGCCGCCGTTCATCCAGCGCGTCGCCGGTCTCCTGCAGCCGTACACCCCGGCGGGCGGGGACAAGGTGGCGGACAAGGACCCGCAGGGCCGCTACTTCGCGATGATGAACAACTACCTCAGCTTCATCCGCAACCCGGGCGCCACCCCGAAGACCTGGGACGACCTGCTCGACCCGAAGCTCAAGGGCAAGGTCCAGTACTCGACGCCCGGTGAGGCCGGCGACGGCACCGCGGTCCTGCTGCAGCTCCAGCACGTGCTGGGGGCGCAGGGCGCGCTCGGCTACCTCGGCAAGCTGGAGGCGAACAACGCCGGGCCGTCGTCGTCCACCGGCAAGCTGCAGCCGAAGGTGGCCAAGGGCGAGCTGCTCGTGGCCAACGGCGACGTCCAGATGAACCTCGCCGAGATCGCCAAGAGCGGCGGCTTCGACGTCTTCTTCCCGGCCGACGCCCAGGGCAAGCGCTCGACGTTCGCGCTGCCCTACTACGCCGGGCTCGTCGCGAACGCGCCGCACGCGGACGAGGCGAAGAAGCTGCTCGACTTCCTGCTCTCGCCCGCGGTCCAGGCCAAGACCGCCGACGCGTTCGGCATCCCCGCCCGCGCCGACGTCACGGCGACCGGCGCCAACGCCGGCAAGATCACGGCCGCGTTGCAGGGCGTCGACATCTGGCAGCCGGACTGGACCACCGTGCTCGGCAAGCTCGACGCCGACATCGCCGCGTACAAGAAGGCCGTCGGCCGATGACCCCGGCGGTCGAGTTCCGCGACGTCTCCGTCCACTTCGGACGGACGACGGCGCTTGACTCGCTGAACCTCGCCGTGGCCCGCGGCGAGACGCTGGCCCTGCTCGGGCCGTCCGGCTCGGGCAAGTCGACGGCCCTCAAAGCGCTGGCCGGGTTCGTGCGACCCAGTTCGGGCCGGGTGTTTCTCGCCGGACGCGACGTCACCGACCTGCCGCCGCACCGGCGCGGCCTCGGCGTCGTGGTGCAGAGTTACGCGCTGTTTCCCCACATGCGCGTCGCCGCCAATGTCGCCTTTGGACTGAACGCGCGCCGGGCCCCGCGCGCCGAGGTCGCGTCGCGCGTCGCCGAGGTCCTCGACCTCGTCGGCATGGGCGCCTACGCCCGGCGGTACCCGCGCGAGCTGTCGGGCGGGCAGCAGCAGCGGGTCGCGCTCGCCAGGGCCCTCGCCATCCGGCCGGACGTCCTGCTGCTCGACGAGCCACTGTCCGCGTTGGACGCCGCGCTGCGCGAGGACATGATCGCGGAGCTGCTGCGGCTGCGCGCCGAACTGCCGGACACGACGCTGGTCTACGTCACCCACGACCAGGGCGAGGCCCTCGCGCTGGCCGACCGGATCGCCGTCATGCGCGACTCCCGGCTGGTCGAGACCGGCCCGTGCGAACAGCTCTACCGGCGCCCGGCCGACGGGTTCACCGCGAGCTTCCTCGGCGCGGCCAACCTCATCCCGGTCGAGGTGATCCACGCCGGGACGCCGTCGACCGTCCGGCTCGGCGAGCGCGTGCTCACCGCCGAACCGACCGGCGCGCTGAACCCCGGGCAGCCGGTGGCGCTCGGGGTGCGCCCGCACCGCGTCGGCGTCGGCGAACCCGGCGCGGACACGCTCCCGGCGCTGGTCCGCGCGGTCCAGTGGCGCGGCACCGGCTATCGCCTCGACCTGGAACTGGCGGCGACGGGCGGCACGATCCGCGCGGAAGTCCCGGATGTCGCCGGGCTGGCGGTGGGCACCCCGGTGGGAGTGTCCATTCCGGACGGCTGCCCGCTGGTCGGGGTCGGCGCATGAGCGGCGTCGCGCTGGCGGTCGTGAGTGGGAAACAGTGTTCTAACACTGTTTCCCACTCACGACGGGGTCTGTGGCTGCTGCCGCCGCTGGTGGTCGTGGCCGTCTTCTTCGGCTATCCGCTGGTCCTGGTGGCCGGGCAGTCCCTGACCACGGACAACGGCGTCGGCCTGGCGAAGTGGGCCGAGGTGCTCGGCTCGGCGGAGTTCCAGGACGCGGCGTGGCAGACGGTGCTGCTGGCGCTGGGTGCGACCACCGGCTGCGTGCTGCTCGGCACGTTCTTCGCGCTGGTCGTCGCCTTCGTCCCGTTTCCCGGGGCGCGGACGCTGTCGCGGCTGGTCGACACCGTGCTGGCGTTCCCGTCGTTCCTCATCGCGCTGGCCTTCACGTTCCTCTACGGCAGCGCGGGCGTCTTCGGCGCCGGCGGGTTCCTGTACTCGCCGTGGGGTGTGCTGCTGGCCGAGATCACCTTCTACACGCCGTTCGTGATGCGGCCGGCGCTCGCGGCGTTCAGCCAGGTCCCGGGCGTGCAGCTGGACGTCGCGGCGGCGCTGGGCGCGCGTCCCGGCCGGGTGCTGTGGCGGGTAGTGCTGCCAGCGGCGCTGCCGTCGCTGGCGTCGGGCGCGTGCCTGACGCTGCTGCTGGCGCTGAACGAGTTCGGGATCGTGCTGTTCCTCGGCGCGAAGGGCGTCACGACGTTGCCGATGCTGGTTTACGGCAAGGGGATCGTCACGTTCGACTTCCCGGCGGCGAGCGTCGTCGCGCTGGTCGACGTCGCGATCTCCCTGCTGTTGTACGGGAGTTACCGAGTACTGGGAAGGAGTCGCGGTGCTGCTGTGGACGCGGCGTAGCAAAGCGCTGCTGTGGCTGGTGTTCGGCGTGCTGTTCGCGGTGGTCGTCGCGGCGCCGCTGGTGATGATCGTGCTCGCGTCGTTCGCCGGGCACTGGACCGGCGTGCTGCCGGGCGGGTTCACCCTCGGCCACTACACGGAGGCGTTGTCGGGGGAGACGTTCGCGAGCCTGGCGGTCAGCGTCCAGACGGGCGTGCTCGCGGGCGCGGCGGCGGTGCTGCTCGGCACGTGGGCCGCGCTGGCGGCGGAGACCGCGCCGCGACGGCTGCGGCGGCTCACCGACACGGTGTTCCACCTGCCGATCGCGGTGCCGTCGGTGGTGCTCGGCCTGGCGCTGCTGGTCGCGTTCAGCCGGCCGCCGCTGGCGTTCAACGGGACGCGCTGGATCGTGCTGCTCGGGCACCTGCTGATCCTGCTGCCGTTCGCCTACAGCACGGTCTCGGCCGCGCTGGCCCGCGTCGACCCGCAGCTCGCGCAGGCCGCGGCGTCGCTCGGCGCGTCGCCGGTGCGGGTGCTGCTGCGGGTGCGCGTCCCGGTGCTGCTGCCGGCGATGACGGCGTCGGCGAGCCTCGCGCTGGCGATGTCGATGGGGGAGCTGGGCGCGACGATGATGCTGTACCCGCCGGACTGGCGCACGCTCCCGGCGAGCATCTTCGCGCTGACCGACCGCGGCCAGGTGTTCCTGGCCTCGGCGGCGACAGTGCTGCTGCTGGTGGTGACGCTCGTGGGCGTCAGCCTGCTGGGCCTGGTCCGGGGACGAGCCGCCCATCGGTGACGTTCCGGGCCGCTTGGGAGGCGCCGTGCAACCAGACGACCCCGCGTTCCGTCCTGGACGTATGCGCAACGCGGTGAAACTGCTGGGGACGGGCCTGCTGCTGGTCACGATGACGGCGTGCGGTGCTTCTTCGACCGGGGCCGGGGCTCCCTCGGCCTCTTCGGCCACTCCGCCGCCGGTCAGCAGTACCGGGCCGGAGACGCCGACGACGGCACCGACAGTGCCGGGCACTGTGACGCCGACGTTCGACCCGCCGCCCCCGGGTACGGTCGGCCGCCCGACGCAGGGCATCGCCCCGGGCGACGACGTCATCGCCGAGACGCAGGTCGACGCGCGGGGGCTGCCGGAGGGCTACCCCCGCACGCTGACCCGCAGCCTGGACGGCAAGACGGTGCTGCTGGGCGCCGAGGAGGGCGGCTGCCGCCGCGTCTCGGCCCGGGTCGGCGAGCAGAGCGCGGCGCAGGTGGTCGTGCTGATCACGGTGACGTCCGGGACGAAGGGCCAGATGTGCCCGGACTACATCAAGGAGATCAGCATCCCGCTGGCACTGGCCGCGCCCCTCGGCACCCGCACGGTCGTCCTCCGCCAAGGCTGACGCCCCCGACATCACCTGAAAGCGCACGCCCCCACGAACGTGTCGCCTCACCCCGCGCAAACCCGCATCTTTCCTAGCGAAAGTGGCGGGTTTGGCTCACGCGGGGTGAGTGGCCGTGGCCATGATCGGGTGCCAGCGGGTGGCGTCGAAGATCAGCGTGATCGACTCGATCCGGTCGTCCTGGAGACGGAAGTGCTCCGCCGTGCGTTGTGTGCCCACCGGCGTCGCTGTGTGGACGTCGTAGACGAGCGTGGCCTCCGATTCGCCGTACAGCTCGCTGATCATCTCCACGCCCGAGACGACCTGGAGGAAGCCGGCGAGGCCGGCCAGGTGACCGTCGGCGTCGGCGCTGAGCAGCGGGCTCTCGAAGGTGAACGCGTCGGCCAGGCGCGCGGCCGCGGCGGGCACGTCGCCGGCGAACCTTGCCCGGTGGTAGGCCTGAACAGTCTCGCGGGTCGTCATTTCCGTTCCTCCAGGTAGCGGGCCAAGTGGTGCTGGTTTTCCACGACACGCAGGCACAAGTGCCGCAGCAGCGCGGTTTCGCCGGGGGTGAAGCCGCGGAAGACGGCCGCCATGGCCGCCTGGGACGGGCGCCGGAACTCCTCGAGCCACGTCCGCCCGGCCGGGGTGATCCGGGCGAGCACGGACCGCCGGTCCGCCGGGGCCGGGACGCGCTCGGCGAGCCCGCCCCGCTCGAGCGTGTCGACCAGGCCGGTCACGTTCCGCGAGCTCACCCCGGCGGCGCCGGCCAGGTCCTTGATGCTGATCCCGGCCTCGCTCCCGCCGATCCGGATCAGGACGTCGAGGGCGCCCGGGCTCAGCCCGCGGCTGTCGGTCCCGTGCGAGCGCAGCCAGTCCAGGCCGCGCGCGGCCGTCCGGACGGCCGCGGCCGCTTCCAGCGGGCCGAGGTCGTCGTCGACGGCGAAGTCGCCGAGCGCGGCCCGGACCCGGGGGTCGAACAGCCGGTCTTCAGGGTCACGAGAGAAATCTACGTCCTTCATGATGAAGCACTACATTAGTACGTACTTCCGTATTTGTCATCGATCTTCGTGCAACCTCGTACGGCACCCGTTCCGTCCTGGACGCATGAGGTACTCAGCGAAGGTGGTCGGGACAGGCGCACTCCTCTTCATGGTGACGGCCTGCGCCGGCCAGGACATGCCCATCAGCCAGCCCGCTTCCGGCGGCGACTCGGCAGCCCCCTCCGGCAGCGTTTCGACGTCGCCGAGCGAGTCGGTGCTGCCGACGGCGCCCTCGGCGAACCCGCCGGGCAAACCCCGGCTCACCGTGCCCGAAGGCAGTACCCCGGTGCCGCCGAACAAGGTCGACGCGGCGGCGCTGCCGGCCAGCTATCCGCACGAGGTGTGGACGGCCAACGGCGGCACGATCCTCAACATCCGCGCCCAGGAGGGCGGCTGTGGCCACGCCCTCGGCGAGGCGACCGAGCAGGCCGGCGACCGCGTCGTCGTCAACCTGAGCGAGACGAAGGCGCAGACCGGCCAGATGTGCACGATGGACATCCGGTTCCCGGTGATCTCCGTCGCGCTGGCCGCGCCGCTGGACCAGCGCACGGTCGTACTCAAGACGACCAAATGATCTAGGCTCGGGTGATGGGAAGCCGCCAGGTCTCACGCACCACGATCGTCGCCACGACCCCGGAGAAGATCTTCGGGCTCCTGGCCGATCCGGCCCAGCACCCGCTCATCGACGGATCGGGCACGGTCCGGGCGCCCCAGCCGGGGGGCCCGGACCGGCTCGCGCTCGGCACGAAGTTCGGCATGGACATGAAGATGGGCGCGTCCTACAAGGTTCTCAACACCGTGGTCGAGTACGAAGAAGGCCGCCTGATCGCGTGGCGCCACTTCAACGGCCACCGCTGGCGCTGGCGCCTCGAGCCCCTCGACGGCGGCCGCACCGAGGTCACCGAGACGTTCGACTGGTCGACGGCGAAGTTCCCGCTCGCCATCAGCCTCAGCCCGTTCCCGCGCAAGAACGCCCAGGGCATCGAGAAGACGCTGGCCCGGCTCACGGAGCTGTTCCCGGCCTGACCGGGTGGTCCGCGTCACCCGGGCCGGCCGGTAATTAGTTGTACAGTGCTTAATATTGCCACTTGCAACTAGTTTGGGGGCGTCGTGCCTCAGCCGGTCCGGCGGCGGGTGGTCCTCGCCGTCTGCTGCATGAGCCTGTTCATCGTTGGGCTCGACAACACGATCGTGAACCTCGCGCTGCCGTCGATCCGGCGCGAGCTGGGCGCGTCGGTGTCCAGTCTGCAGTGGACGATCGACGCCTACACCCTCGTGCTGGCCAGCTTGCTCATGCTCTCGGGCTCGACGGCGGACCGCATCGGCCGCCGCCGGACGTTCCAGACCGGCCTGGCCCTGTTCAGCCTCGGCTCGCTGCTGTGCGGGATCGCGCCGAACATCGGCTCGCTCGTCGCGTTCCGCGCGCTGCAGGCGATCGGCGGCTCGATGCTCAACCCGGTCGCGCTGTCCATCGTCACCAACATCTTCACCGAACCCCGCGAACGCGCCCGCGCGATCGGCGTCTGGGCCGGGGTCGTCGGGCTGAGCATGGCCGTCGGGCCGGTGCTCGGCGGCGCGCTCGTCGACTGGGCGGGCTGGCGCTCGATCTTCTGGATCAACGTCCCGGTCGGGGTGGCCGCGATCGTGCTCACGGCGGTGTTCGTCCCCGAGTCGCGGTCCCCGTACCCGCGCCGGCTCGACCCGGTGGGGCAGCTGCTGGTCATCGTCCTGCTGGCGTCGGTCACCTACGGGATCATCGAAGGACGCGGCGCCGGCTGGGGTTCGCCGGAGATCATCGGCTGTTTCGTGCTCGCCGCGGTGGCGCTGGCCGTGCTGCTGCCCTACGAACGCCGTCGCCGGGATCCGTTGCTGGACCTGAAGTTCTTCCGCAGCGTGCCGTTCTCCGGCGCGACGCTGACCGCCGTCACGGGGCTCGCGGCGCTGTCGGGCTTCCTGTTCCTCAACTCGCTCTACCTGCAGGACGCCCGCGGGCTGTCCGCGCTGGACGCGGGCCTGCTGACGCTGCCGATGGCGGCGGTGACGGCGGTGTTCGCCCCGCTGTCCGGCCGGCTGGTCGGCGCGCGCGGGCCGCGGCTGCCGCTGCTCGTCGCCGGCGCGGGGATCGCGGCGTCGGGGATCGTGCTCTCCGGGATCAGCCCGACCACCCCGATTCCCGTGCTGATGCTGGGTTACGTGTGCTTCGGCGCCGGGTTCGGCATGCTCAACGCGCCGATCACGAACGCCGCGGTGTCCGGCATGCCGCGGGAGCGCGCCGGGCTCGCCGCGGCCGTCGCCTCGACCAGCCGCCAGATCGGGATCTCCCTCGGCGTGGCCGTGATCGGCGTGGTCGTCGCCTCGAGCGACGGGCTGCCGCCGGGGACGGGCCGCACCGGCTGGGTGATCATCGCCGGCTGCGGGGTGGCGGTGTTCGCGCTGGGGCTGATCACCACCGGCCGGTGGGCGCGGGCGACCGCCGCCCGCGTCAGTGGTCCGGACCACCTCGGCGAGCCCGTGACCTCGGCTTCGGGCAGCTAGGCCGAAAAAGTCCCGCATCTCGGTGAACCACCTTCGTTACCGGGCCGTATTCCCGGATGAGGTGGTGATCAGAGAGGAACGGAACATGCCCCGGTTGAGTAGTGGTCGGCACCGCAAGCGAGCGACCATCGGACTGGCCGCGCTGCTGGGCGTTTCCGGCGTCACCGCGGCCGCGATCGCGCTGAGCAGCCCCGCGAGCAACGCGGCCGAGGCACCCAAGGAGAACTGCGGGGGACTCGACACCGCGCTGCAGAACAACCTGGACTTCATCGCCGGCCAGCAGGCGAACCCGGACGCGCAGTCGGCCGCGAGGATCGCCAACCGCCAGGCGGTGGTGGACCTCATCCAGCAACGGCGGGTGGTCGCGGAGTGCACCGCGAACGTCGTCGCGAACAACGGCCAGGCGGCCCCGGCGCAACAGGCTCCGGCCCAGCAGGCGCCCGTGCAACAGGCTCCGGCCCAGCAGGCGCCCGCACAGCAGGCTCCGGCGCAGCAGCAGGACCAGAACGGTGCCGCGACGGGCGACGTGGTGTGCGCCGGCTCGACCGTGACGCTCTCGGGCGAGGCCGGTGCGCCGGCGGCGTCGAGCAACCAGTTCCCCGCGGGGACCAAGCTGAAGGTGACGAACCTCGACAACTCGAAGTCCACCACCGTGACGGTGACGTCGGTGTCGGGCAGCTGCGCGCTGCTCAACAACGCGGCCTTCGAACAGGTTCGGGAACCCGGAAAGTTCCTCATCCGGCGCGCGCGGATCGAGCGCGTCGGCTGAGGGAGCAGGGAAGGAGGGGAGCACTGGCGGCGGGCTGGTGCTCCCTTCCCCGCCCTGATCACGCGACGAAGCCCCTCCGGCCACTGTGGACGGCCGGAGGGGCTTCGCGTGTGCGCGCTACCGGGTCAGCGGAAGCTGATCTGCAGCACAGGATCGCCGGTGCTGGCGAAGAAGTCGTTGCCCTTGTCGTCGATCACGATGAACGCGGGGAAGTCCTCGACCTCGATCTTCCAGACGGCTTCCATGCCGAGCTCGGCGTACTCGAGGACGTCGACCTTCTTGATGCAGTCCTGCGCCAGCCGCGCGGCCGGGCCGCCGATCGAACCGAGGTAGAAACCGCCGTGCTCTTCGCACGCCGACGTCACCTGCTTCGAGCGGTTTCCCTTGGCCAGCATGACGAGTGAGCCGCCCGCGGCCTGGAACTGCGCGACGTAGGAGTCCATCCGCCCGGCCGTCGTCGGCCCGAACGAGCCGGACGCGTAGCCCTCCGGCGTCTTCGCCGGGCCCGCGTAGTACACCGGGTGGTTCTTGAGGTACTCCGGCATCTCCTCGCCGGCGTCGAGGCGCTCGGCGATCTTCGCGTGCGCGATGTCGCGGGCGACGACCAGCGGCCCGGACAGCGACAGCCGCGTCTTCACCGGCAGCTGCGAGAGCTGCGCGCGGATCTCGGCCATCGGCCGGTTGAGGTCGACCGACACGACGTCGTCGGAGAGGTCCTCCTCGGTGACCTCGGGCAGGAAGCGCGCCGGGTCGCGTTCGAGCTGCTCGATGAACACGCCGTCGGCGGTGATCTTGGCCTTGGCCTGCCGGTCGGCCGAGCAGGAGACGGCGATGCCGACCGGGCACGAGGCGCCGTGGCGGGGGAGCCGGATGACGCGGACGTCGTGGCAGAAGTACTTCCCGCCGAACTGCGCGCCGATGCCGAACTGGCGCGTCATCTCCAGGACCTGCTGCTCGAGGCTCGGGTCGCGGAAGGCGTGGCCGAGCTCGGAGCCCTCCTGCGGGAGGGTGTCGAGGTAGCGCGCGGAGGCGAGCTTCGCGACCTTCAGGTTGAACTCGGCGGACATGCCGCCGACGACGATCGCGAGGTGGTACGGCGGGCAGGCCGCGGTGCCGAGGCTGCGCAGCTTCTCGTCGAGGAACCGGGCGAGCCGCTTCGGGTTCAGGACGGCTTTCGTTTCCTGGTAGAGGAACGTCTTGTTGGCGCTGCCGCCGCCCTTGGCCATGAAGAGGAACTCGTAGGCCGGGTCGTCCTGGCCGTCCTTGTGGTAGAGCTCGACCTGCGCCGGCAGGTTCGTGCCGGTGTTGCGCTCGTCCCAGAAGTTGACCGGCGCCATCTGCGAGTACCGCAGGTTGAGCTGCTGGTAGGCGTCGAAGATGCCCCGCGAGAGCGCGCGCTCGTCGTCACCGCCGGTGAGGACGCCTTCGCCGCGCTTGCCGATGACGATCGCGGTGCCGGTGTCCTGGCACATGGGCAGCACCCCACCGGCCGAGATGGCGGCGTTGCGGAGCAGGTCCATGGCGACGAAGCGGTCGTTGCCGCTCGCCTCGGGGTCGTCGACGATCGCGCGCAGCTGCGTCAGGTGTGACGTGCGCAACAGGTGCTGGATGTCGGTGATGGCCGTGCGCGCCAGGGTGGTCAGCACCGCGGGGTCGACCTTCAGGAACTTCCGCCCGGCGGCTTCGAAGGTCTCGACGCCCTCGGCGGTGACCAGCCGGTACTCGGTGGTGGTGTCCTTGCCCAGCGGGAGGACTTCGGTGTGCTGAAAAGTGGTGGTGGACGGCACTGCCAGGCTCCTTTGCCAGCTCCGGGATCGGTCCACCCTACGCAGGTGCGACGGCCACGCCCCAGAGGCATCCGGCCACTGTGGGCCACCCCACGGCCCGCAATCGCGCCCCCACCCTCCCTGGGGGGCGTGCCCTTGTCCAGTTTATCGGGGGCGCCCGGCGAAACCCGGGGAAAGCGGCAGCTGGGGCCTGGTTGTCCACATCACGGCAGGGCTGTGGAAAGCCCGGTCCGGCGCGGGGAGTCGACCGGCCGGCCGAGCAGGCGAGCCGACTGCCTGGGTACGTGAGCCGACTGCCTGGGTGCGCGAGGCGACCGTCTGGGAGCTGGGCGACGCGGGCGCCTGAGGTTTGGGTCGGGAGGCCGGGTCCACCCCGACGGACCCGACCTCCCGGGGAAAGCGCCCGGATGCGTGCACATCCAGTCGCGAGGCTTGTCGCCGTACCCCACCGGCCTTCACCCGACAGTGGCGTGACGTAGGTCATAAGTCAATCCGGCCGAACGGGTGTTGCGAAGGTTTGCTACCCACGTCATGTGGGGCCGAAACCTCAGTTTGGTGGCTTATTTTCCGATCGCGCCCGTGAACTGCGGGAACAATCGCGGGTTCGGGCACGAAAACGGGGCGGGCACGCACAGTGTGCGCGGCCCGCCCCGTCCGAGGTGGATCACCGTAAGTGGATCAGCTGGCGTAGGCGCGGAGCCGGTCCGCGCGCTCGCCCTGGCGGAGCTTGGACATGACCTCGCGCTCGATCTGGCGGACGCGCTCGCGGGAGAGCCCGAAGTGCTTGCCGATCTGGTCGAGCGTGCGGGGCTGGCCGTCGTCCAGGCCGTAGCGCAGCCGGATGACGTGCTGCTCGCGGTCGTCCAGCGTCGCGAGCACGCGGCGCAGGTCGTCCTGCAGCAGGCCGGAGATCACGGCGCTCTCGGCGTCGGTCGCCTCGGAGTCCTCGATGAAGTCACCGAGCGGGGCGTCCTCTTCCGCGCCCACCGGCATGTCCAGGCTTACCGGGTCACGCGAGTGGTCGAGCAGGTCGGAGATCTTGTGGGCCGGGATGCCGGACTCCGCGGCCAGCTCTTCGTGCGTGGCGTCGCGCCCGAGCTGCTGGTGCAGGTCGCGCTTGATGCGGGCGAGCTTGTTGACCTGTTCCACCAAGTGGACCGGGAGGCGGATGGTGCGGCCCTGGTCGGCCATGCCCCGGGTGATGGCCTGCCGGATCCACCAGGTGGCGTAGGTCGAGAACTTGAACCCCTTGGAGTAGTCGAACTTCTCCACCGCGCGGATCAGGCCCAGGTTCCCCTCCTGGATCAGGTCCAGCAGCGGCATCCCCCGGCCGGTGTACCGCTTGGCCAGCGAGACGACCAGGCGCAGGTTGGCCTCGAGCAGGTGGTTCTTCGCCACGTGCCCGTCACGCACCAGGGCGGACATCTCCGTGCGGCGCTTGGTCGTGAGGTTTTCCCCGGTGTCCAGCATGTGCTGGGCGAAAACGCCGGCTTCGATGCGCTTCGCGAGCTCCACCTCGTCGGCGGCCGACAGCAGCGCCGTCTTGCCGATACCGTTGAGGTAGACGCGGACCAGGTCGGCGGCCGGGCTCGGGGCGTCGAGGTCGCCGTCGGCGAGCGCCCCCGCGCTCGGCGGCTCCTCGGAGAACTGGCTCGGAATACGTTCGCGAATCCCGCGCGACTCGCGTTCGAGAGTCTGGACTGACATTCTGCCTCCCCGGTCACGGGCTGAACGTGCTGCGGTGGGTCACGCCGGGTGCGTACCCGCGGACCGAGGCCTGTGGAACCCGGTACGCCGGTCCGGCCGGCTTGGCTGGACATCTGGCACAACGCTCCGGGTTCCCAAAACGTTCCCGGCTCGCTGAAAAGGAGACGGCTGCCGGAGCCCTCCGGTTGCTCCACCAATGCTGAGCTTTTCCTGAGAAGGATCAGGGTCCGGGAAACCTGAGAAGACCTTGAGAATTCGGTCAGGAAGTGAACCGCTCCGGAGTGGTCTAGACCTCTATGAGAACGGTGAACGGACCGTCGTTCACGCTCGAGACCGCCATCATCGCCCCGAAACGCCCCGTTTCGACGTGCGCGCCGCGCCCGCGCAGGTCAGCGACCACGGCGTCCACCAACGGCTCGGCGGCCTCGGGCCGGGCGGCCTGCGTCCACGACGGCCGGCGCCCTTTCTTCGTGTCGCCGTAGAGCGTGAACTGGCTCACCACGAGCAACGGCGCATTCACCGTGGCGCATGATTCCTCGTCACGCAGGATGCGCAACTCGTGCAATTTGCGCGCCATCGTCGCGGCCTTCGCCGCGTCGTCGCCGACGTGGATTCCCAGCAGCACAAGCAAACCGGGTTCGGCGATGGCGCCGACCACGGCGCCATCGACCGTCACGTCGGCCCGGGTGACGCGGGCCGCGACCGCCCTCATCGCCCCGCCGGCACGAGCATCCCGTGCCGCACGAGCTCCCGGACGACGGGCAGCGCGGCGGCGGCCAGCTCGTCCGCTTCGAGGCCCTGGGCGGCCGCGAGCAGCTCGATGAGGTCCTCCAGCGGCAGGGCGCCGCGGCAGCCCGCGAGCAGCCGTGCGGCCAGGTCGTCGACCTCGTGCTGCCAGCCCGGGCCGTCGGTGCGGTGCAGCCGCCGGATCGACGTCGTCCAGCCCTCGTCGCCCGGTTCTTCGACGCTTTCCAGCAAAACGGTGTCGGGTACGACAAATCGGACATCAAGCAGGGAACCGGAATTGCGCAGCCATTCGACGCGGTCCAGCCAGCCCGCCGCTTCCGGGCCCAGCGGGTCGTCGTAGGCCTGCCGCAGGTCTTCGCACACCACGGTCGGTGTGCGCCCGGCCGCACGGCGCAGCGTCACGAAGCCGAAGCCGATGCCCCGGACGTCGTTGGCCGCGAACCAGTCGAGCCACGCCGCCGCCTTCACCCGGCCTTCGGGCGAGCGCGGGTCGATGCCCGCGTCCCGCAGCCACGTGCCGACGTAGAGCGCCGGGTCGGCGACGTCGCGCTGGACGAACCAGGCGTCGGTCTCGGCGGGCAGCCAGCGGCTCACCCGGTCGGCCCAGTCCTCGGTGCCGGTGTGCAGCCAGGACGCCAGCAGCTGGCCGACGCCGTCGTCGTTCAGGAACCCCGGCAGCTGCCGGATGACGAGCGCGCTCGCGTCGTCGCCCGCCAGCCCGGAGTCGCGGTAGGTGTAGTCGACGCGCGCCGGCCCGACCACGAACGGCGGGTTGCAGACGACCTGGTCGAACTTCCGCCGCGCGACCGGCGCGAACCACTCGCCGCGCACCAGCTCGACGTCCAGCTCGTTGAGCCGGAACGTCGCCGCGGCCAGCGCGAGGGCCCGCGCGGAGACGTCGGTGGCGGTGACGCGCCGGGCGTGCCGGGTCGCGTGCAGCGCCTGGACGCCGTTGCCGGTGCCCAGGTCGAGCAGGGTGCCGACCGGCCGGCGGGTGGTCGCGCGGATCAGCGACAGCGACGCGTGCCCGACGCCGAGCACGTGGTCCTCGGGCACGGTCGCGCCGAGGACGTCGGCGTCGAGGTCGGAGACGACCCACCAGGAGCCCTCCTCGTCGCCGTGCGGGCGGACGTCGAGGGCGGCGCGGTAGCCGCCGGCGACGGCGTCGAGCAGGCCGGCCGCGACGGCGTCTTCCGGAGTCAGCGGCGCGAACGCGGCCTTGACGGCGGTCTCGGGCTCCGTCCCGCCCAGCAGGAACAGCCGGATCAGCGTGCCGAGGTCACCCGCGTCCCGGCTCGCCCGGTCCGCCGGTTCCGGCTCGCCGCGGCCCAGCGCCGCGTGTGCGGCGCCGCCGAGGGCGGCCACCACGCCGTCGGCGTCGTAGGAGGTGCGCCGGAAGGCCTCGCGCAGCCGCGCGCAGACGTCGTCGGACAGGTCGGGCAGTACGCTTCGCGTGCTCACGGTGGGTAATGCTGCCACGATGGCTCCTGTGACCCTCGAAGACGTCCTCACCCCGCTCGACGCGGCGCTGCCCGAACTCGAAGCGCTGTACATCGACCTCCACCGCCACCCCGAGCTCTCCTTCGCCGAGACGCGCACGGCCGCGGAGCTGGCCCGGCGGCTGGAGCGCGACGGCTACGAGGTGCACACCGGCATCGCCGGCACCGGGGTGCTGGGTGTGCTGCGCAACGGCGAGGGCCCCACGGTGCAGTTGCGCGCCGACATCGACGCGCTGCCGGTCGAGGAGAAGACCGGGCTGTCGTACGCGAGCACCGAGCGCGGCACCGACGAGCACGGCACCGACGTCCCGGTCATGCACGCCTGCGGGCACGACATGCACGCCACCTGGCTGTCCGGGGCCGCGACGCTGCTCGCGCGCGGGCGCGACGCCTGGTCCGGCACGCTGCTCGTGGTGTTCCAGCCGGGGGAGGAGAGCGCGGGCGGCGCGTCGGCGATGGTCCGCGACGGCCTGTTCGACATCGCCGGGAAGCCCGACGTCGTGTTCGGCCAGCACCTCGTGCCCGGCCCGGCGGGCTGGGTGCTCACCCGCCCCGGCGTGATCATGGCCGCCACCGACACCCTGCGGATCACCCTGCACGGCCGCGGCGGCCACGGCTCGCGCCCCGAGACGACCGTCGACCCGGCCGTGCTGGCCGCGTCCGTCGTGCTCAAGCTGCAGACGATCGTCTCGCGCGAGATCGCCGCGACCGACTCGGCCGTGGTCACCGTCGGCTCGCTGCACGTGGGCACCGCGAGCAACGTGATCGCCGACGACGCCGTCCTGGAGGTCAACGTCCGGTCGTTCGACCAGGCGGTCCGCGAGCGCGTGCTGGCCGCGGTCGAACGGATCGTCAACGGCGAAGCCGCCACGGCCGGCGCGCCGAAGCCGCCCGAGATCGTCCGGTTCGGCTCCTACCCGATCACGGAGAACGACGAAGCGGCCAACAACGCGCTCGCCGAGGTCTTCCTCGCCCACTTCGGCCCCGAGGTGACCATGCCGGCGCCGCTGATCACCGGCAGTGAGGACTTCAGCGAGTTCGGCCGCGCGGCCGGCGCGCCGTCGGTGTTCTGGCTGGTCGGCGGGTTCGACCCGGAGACGGTGATCACGGCGATGACCGAAGGCCGCTTCGAACGCGACATCCCGTCCAACCACTCGCCGCGGTTCGCCCCGGTGCTGCACCCGACCCTGCGCACCGGCATCGAGACGCTCGTCTCGGCCGCGTTGAGCCGGTTGGCCCACCCCGGTGTCGCCTGAGCCGCACCGGTGAGACGATGGACGGCGGAGGTGGTGCAGTGACCATGCCCGCCAACGACTCGGACCCGGTGCTGATCACCGGGGCGGCCCCGTCGTACGAAGAGCAGTTCAGGGCTCGCAAGCGCAAGTACGTCATCATGATGGCGTGCCGCATCCCGTGTCTGATCCTCGCCGGGCTGACCTACCACGTGTGGTGGCTGGCGCTCGGGTTCCTCGCGATCTCGGTGCCGCTGCCGTGGATCGCGGTGCTGATCGCCAACGACAGCCCGCCGCGCAAGACCGAGAAGGTCAACCGCTTCCAGGCCGAGCCGACGGCGATCGAGCACACCACCCACCGCGTCATCGACGGTTAGCCGGGCTGCGGGCCCACCTTCCCGACGGCCAGCGCGCCCAGCCGCGTCCCGTGGCGCAGGATGTCCACAGTGGACTCCCCGGCCAGCCAGCCGGTGAGCACGCCCGCGTCGAACGCGTCGCCCGCGCCCGTCGAGTCGACGCAGTCGGCCTCGATCGCGGGCACGCTCGTGACGCCGCCGCCGTCGACCCAGCTCGCGCCGTTCAGGCCGGCGGTGACCACCACCGCGCCGACCGCGCCGAGCAGCTCCTTCGCCGACGCGGGGTCCGCGGACCCGGTCAGCGCGACCAGCTCCTCGGTGTTCGGCATCAGCAGGTCGACGCCACGGACGTCGTCGAGGAACGCCGCCGGGTCGGTGATGTGCGCCGCCGCCTGTGGGTCCACCGACGTCGTCAGGCCCAGCTCCCGGGCGAGCGCCAGCGACGCGAGACCCGCGGCCCGCGACGGCGGGTCGAGCAGCACGTAACCGGACAGGTGCAGGTGCCCCGCCCCGGCCAGCGCCTCCGGCGTGACGTCCTCGGGCGCGAAGCGCTGGTTGGCGCCGCGGTCGGCGAGCATGCTCCGCTGCCCGGTGGCGTCGACCATCACCACGACGCAGCACGTCGGCGCCTCGGCGTCGACCGCGAACGCGCAGCGCACGCCCGCGGCCTCCAGCTCGGCCTTGATCAGCCGGCCGCCGGGGTCGTCGCCGATGCGCGCGAGCAGCGTCGTGTCCGCGTCCAGCGAACGCAGCCACAGCGCCGTGTTGGCGCCCGAGCCGCCACCGGTGAACCGGATCTTCGCGCGGGCGTCGCCGCCGTGCGGCAACGGCTTGTCGTGCCGGGCGATCACGTCGAGGGCCGCGTCGCCGACCACCACGATGCCGGTCATGCGAGCGCCACCGCGACGTCGGTCGCCAGCTTGGCGTTGTTGAGCACCAGCGCCTCGTTCGCGTCGATGCTCACCCCGCCGCTCGCGGTGTGAAAGTGCTCCAGCAGCACCGGCGTGACCTCGGCGCCGTGCACGCCCCGCTCGGCCACCAGCGCCAGGCCCTCGGCGAGCAGCCGGTCGTGCAGCTTTTTGTCCATTTCGGACGCTTCGGGGATCGGGTTCGCCAGCAGGACACCGGAACCCGCGTACGCGCGGTGCGCGGCGACCACCGCGGCGGCCTGCTTCGCGTCGTCGACGCGCCAGCCCACGGCGTGCCCGGACGAGCGCAGGTAGAACGCCGGGAAGTCGTCGGTGCGGTACCCCAGCACCGGCACCGAGTTCGTCTCCAGGACCTCGAGGGTCGCCGGGATGTCGAGCACCGACTTCACGCCGGAGCAGACGACCACGGTCGGCACCTTCGCGAGCACGCCGAGGTCCGCCGAGACGTCCCAGGACTGCGCGGCGCCGACGTGCACCCCGCCCAGGCCGCCGGTGGCGAACATCCCGATGCCGGCCGCGGCGGCCAGCGCCGACGTGCTCGCCACGGTCGTCGCGCCCGAGCGGCCGAGGCCGACGGCCGGGCCGAGGTCGCGCAGCGACAGCTTGTCCAGCCCGGCGTCCGGTGCGCAGACGCGTTCCAGCTCGGCGGGAGAGAGGCCGACGACGACGCGTCCGTCGAGCACCGCGATGGTGGCCGGGACGGCGCCGCCGTCGCGCACCACGCGCTCGAGGCGCCGGGCGACGTCGAGGTTGCGGCCCGGCGGCAGGCCGTGGGACAGGATGGTGCTCTCCAGCGCGACGACGGGGTGCCCGTCACGCAGCGCGGAAGCGACCTCTTCGTGCAGGTTGAGTGGGGTGGTCACGAGGAACCATCATCGGTGATCGGGTCGGTCCCGGCGCCAGCGGGTCAGCTCGGCGGTCAGGTTCTTTTCCGCGGCGGTCGCCCAGCGTGCCCGCGCGGCTTCGCTGCGGTAGAGCGTCCGCGACAGCATGCCTTCGAGGACGGCGATGCGCCCTTCGCGCCAGACGTCGTCGGGGTACTTCGCGTACTCCTGGCGCACGGCTCCGGCGTACTCCGCGTACTGCGCTTCGGGCGCGCCCAGGATCGCGAGGTCGGCGTCGAGCAGCGCGGTGGCGAGGTGGTCGCCGGCCGGCGCGTCGTGCTTGATCGTGGCCAGGATCAAGCCTTCCACGCGCTCGACCTGCGCTTCGGCGACCCCGGTCAGCGCTTCCCGGGCCCAGGCCGCGCTCGCGCGTTCGTCTTCGCCGGGGTTCGCGTCGTAGACGACATCGTGCGCCCACGCCGCGACGGCGACGATGGCCCGGTCGGTCTCGCCGAGACCGCCGGCCAGCCAGGCGGAGTCACACGCGACGGCGGCCGCGTGGGTGAGCGTGTGGTAACGGCGATGGGGCTCTCCGTAACGGCTTTCGAGCCGGGCCCAGGCATCCGGCGTGCCGCCGAGCGCGGCGATCGCTTCGGCCCACTTCACGGGAACGTCCAGCGCGTCGGGGTGTTCGTGAAGTCCTTCTCCCGCAACCCGATCACCTTCTCCGGCCGCAGCCGCATCGAGGCGTTGGCGGCCGGTTCGAGGAAGTCTTCCTCGTACGACGTCCGGTACTTGACGTTCATCGCGTCCAGGAACTCCCGCAGCGCCGCCGGATCGGTGACGACCTCGGCGGTGCCCTCGACGACGACCGGCTCGTACGGGTCGTCCGTCGCGATCGACACCGCCGAGCCCGCGGCGACGTTGCGGGCCTTCACCGACCGCAGCGACGACGAGAACCACAGCACCTCGCCGGCGGGCGCGATCCCGTACCCGGGCATGTACGGACGGTGCGTCTCCACGGCTAGTCGAAGATCCCGCGCGGCCGCGCCACCTGGTCGAACCAGTCTTCGAGCTGCTTCTCCCAGTTCACGTCCGGCTTCATGGTGAACAGGCCGAGGAACTCCTGGCCGCGGCCGCCGAAGCCGCCGGTCTTGCTCACCCGGACCCGCTTGGTGACCTCCAGGACGACGTCGGTGCGCTCCGACGACGTCAGGAACGTGACCGCGACCTGGGAAAAGACACTCGCGAAGCGCGGTGAAGGCGCGAAGCGGATCTCCTGGAAGAAGGCGAGCTGCTGGTTCGCGCCGTTGATCCGGCCCTGCTCCAGGATCGCCTCGTGGTAGACGAAACCGATCCGGCCGAGTGCGTCGAGGACCCGCTTCTGTGCCGGGAGCGGCTCGATCGCGACGGCGTCGGCGTCGAACGGGTCGGACACGGCGGCCGCGAGGTCCAGCTCGGCGCGCACGCCGACCGCTGTCCCCACCAGGGGCTTGCCGAAGACGCTCGTGACCGGCGTCTCCCAGGGCAGCGGGATCTCGAACGGCACGCGCACCTGCTGACCGGCGCGGATGGTCTCGCGGCCGACGAGCTGCTGCGCACCGAACGGGAGGTCTTCGGTCTTGTCCTCGCCGGGGACCTGGACGCGGGCCAGCAGCGTCACGCCCAGCGCGTTGATCTCCTGGTCGACCTCGCCGCCGAGCAGCAGGACCTCGCCGTGCAACGGGCGGCCGGGGGCGGCCGTGCGGTCGAGCAGGCGGGCGTCGATCTTCGCTCCGCCCGAGCCGAACGTCGCGAGCACCTTCTGGAACATGCCGCCGATCCTGCCAGGTCGAGGGGCTTTCGTACGAGCTTCGGGGGGACTGGGGCACAATGGCCGGGTGAGCACCGAGACGCTGACGAAGCCGGAAACCACGCCCGAGGGCACGGAGACCACCGACGACGACACACCGAAGATGTTCCACTACGTGAAGAAGGCCAAGATCGCCGAGAGCGCGGTCATGGGCAATCACGTGGTGGCGCTGTGCGGTGAGGTTTTCCCGGTGACGAAGTCGCCGAAGCCCGGTTCGCCGGTCTGCCCGGCCTGCAAGGAGATCTTCGACGGGCTGCGTAAGGGGGAGTGACCCCGCGCCCGGAACCCCGGCTGACGTCGTCCGCCGGGGTTCAATCCTGTCCGACTGCGGTTTGTCCAAAAGGGGACAAGTCTCGGGGTCAAACGTGAAAACCCTTCATTAGACGGGTGCGCGACGCCCGGTAGTGCTGGTAGATCCGGTTCGCCAGGTTTCCCACTCCCACCGGAGGCGTCATGCGCAGAACCGGGATCATCGTCGCCGTAGCCGCCCTGCTCACCGTGTTCGCGCCCGCGCTGGCGCAGGCCGTCACCGGCTGGACCGAGGTCGGCAAGGACCAGGCCCGCGCCCTCGACGAAAGCCAGGGGCTCGCGACGATCGTGCGGCCGTCGGGCACCACCATCCGCTACACCGGGCTCAGCACCATCCCGGCCGACCTGAACTCCCAGGGCTGGAACCACATCGGCGACCCCGGGTCGGCGCAGGGCTGGTACGTCGAGCCCTACCAGCGCGACGACCGGGGCGGGAAGCTCTACCGCGTCCAGGCGCCGGACGGCTCGTGGGCGAACTACAAGCACAGCCTCGAGTCGTGGGAGGCGAACAACAACTCGTTCGCCGCCGTCTCGCCCGACGCGCGCTGGCTGGTCGAGGGCGAGTACGGCACCATGGACCGGCTCCTGGTCCACCCGATGCCCGGCGTGGTGTTCACGACCCCCGCGCAGAACCTGCCGCTGGCCGGGACGATCCGGCTCGACCACCCGGTCCGCGACGTCCAGGGCTGCGACTTCCAGACCGCGACCCGGCTGCTCTGCTCGTCCGACGACCCGGACGGCAGCCTCTTCGGCACGACGAAGCCGCTGCTGCAGGTGGACCTCGCCGGCGGCCTCAACGGCTCCGACGTCGCCGGCCACGTCACCTCGCTCGGCCAGCTGCCACTGCGCAGCGGCTGCAGCGGGACCTTCGAGGTCGAAGGCCTCGACTTCGACGAGCGGGACAACACCCTGCGGGTCATCGTGATGTCGCCGAGCATCTGCATCCTCTTCGACAGCATGACCTACCGCTTCAAGCAGTAGCCGCCACTCGAGCCGTGCTGGAAGGGCCGACACGCGTGATTGAGAAGCCGACTCGCGTGGTTGAAGGGTCGACACGCCGGGTGAACGCCGAAGGCCCGGCACTTTCACGTGAAAGTGCCGGGCCTTCGTCAAACGGTCAGGCGGTGGGGGCGGGGTCCAGGGACTCCGACTCCGGGGCCTCGACCGGGTGCCGGCGGGCTTCGCGGCGCGCGTGGCGGCGTTCCTTGCGGGTCTCGACCATCGTGTAGAGGGTCGGGACCAGCACCAGCGTCAGCAGCGTCGAGCTGACCAGGCCGCCGATCACCACGATCGCCAGGGGCTGGCCGATGAAGCCGCCCTGGCCGGTGATGCCCAGTGCCATCGGGACGAGCGCGAAGATCGTCGCCGCCGCGGTCATCAGGATCGGCCGCAGCCGGCGCCGGCCGCCTTCGGTGACGGCGTCGGCGACGCTCATCCCCTCGGCGCGGTACTGGTTGATCAGGTCGATCAGCACGATCGCGTTGGTCACGACGATGCCGACGAGCATCAGCATCCCGATCAGCGACGGCAGGCCGAGCGCGGTGCCGGTGGCCAGCAGCAGCCCGATCGCGCCGGTCGCCGCGAACGGGATCGACACCAGCAGGATCAGCGGCTGGATCAGGCTGCGGAACGTCGCCACCATGATCAGGAACACGATCGCGATGGCCGCGAGCAGCGCCAGGAAGAGGTTCGAGAACGCCTCCTGCTGGTCCTGGCTCACACCGCCGAGCGAGTACGCCGCGCCGCCGGCGAACGTGATGCCGTCCAGCTTGGACTGGATGTCCGCGGTCGTCTTGCTCAGGTTGTCACCGGTGTTCTTGGCCGTGACGGTGGTGCTGAGGTCGCCGCCGGTGCGGTGCACCGACGCCGGGCCGTCCACAGTGGACACCTTCGCGACCTCGTCCAGCCGGACGACACCGGCCGGGCCGGGGATCGGCAGGCCCTTGACCTGGTCCACGGACACCGGCGCGGTGCCGGCGCGGAGCACGACGTCCGTGCGCTGGCCGTCGACCGGGAGCTGCGTCACCGTGCGCCCGGCGATCGCCTGGTTGGCGACCTGGCCGATGGTGCTCGCCGACAGCCCGCGCGCGGCGGCCGCGGCGTCGTCCACCTCGACCTGCACCCGCGGCGAGCCGACGGACAGGTCGCTGGTCACCTCGGTCAGCCCGGAAACCCCTTGCAGCGCCTGCTGCACCTGGTCGGACGCGGGCTTCAGCGCCGCTTCCGACGGCGCGGTCACGGTGACCGAGACCTGGTCGGAGTTGAACCCGGAGGCGTCGGCGCCGATCTTGATCTCGCCCAGCTCGGGCCGGGACGTCAGCTCGTCACGCAGCCGGCTCGACAGCGCGTCGAGATCGGTGTCCTTCGCGACGGTGACGGAGATGCTGGTCGACGTGCCGCCGCCGCCGAAGCCGCCGAAAGCGCCACCCCCGCCGACGCTGACCTGGTAGGTCTGCACGGACTTCTCGGCCGCCAGGGCCTGCTCGACCGCCGTGGCGGCCTTCTCCTTGGCCTCGACGCTGGCGCCCGCGGGCAGCTTCTGCGTCATGTTCAGCGTGGTGCCGCCGGACTGGTCGAGGAAGTTGGTGTTCAGCCGGGTCGCGAGGCCGACGGTGCCGGCGAAGATCAGCAGCGCCAGCAGGACGACGGTGAGGCGCCGCTTGGTGGCGAACCGGATCACCGGCAGGTAGGCGCGCTGCAGCAGGCCGCGGCGCTCCTTCTCGACGGCGGCTTCGCGCGCCCGCTCGGCCTCGATGGCGTCGGCGGGCACCTTCGGCTGCTTGAGGAACCAGTACGCGAGCACCGGGACCACGGTCAGCGACACGAGCAGCGACGCCAGCAGCGCCACCGTCACGGTGATCGCGAACGGCGAGAACAGCTCCCCGACGAACCCGCCGACGAACGCGATCGGCAGGAACACCGCGACGGTCGTCAGCGTGGACGAGGTGACCGCGCCGGCCACCTCGCGGACGCCGTCGAGCACCGCCCGCTGCTTCTCCTCGCCGTACGCGAGGTGGCGTTTGATGTTCTCCAGCACCACGATCGAGTCGTCGACCACCCGGCCGATCGCGATGGTGAGCGCGCCGAGGGTGAGCAGGTTGAGTGACAGGTCGCCGGTCCACAGCGCCAGCAGCGCGACGATCACCGACAGCGGGATCGAGACCGCGGTCACCAGCGTCGAGCGCACCGACAGCAGGAACAGCAGGATCACGATGACGGCGAACGCCAGGCCCAGCAGGCCTTCGGTGGTCAGGCCGCTGATCGCGTCCTTCACCGGCGTGCCCTGGTCGAACACGACGCTCATCTCGGAGCCGGTCTTCTTCGCCAGGTCGGGCAGCTTGTCGCGCACCGCGTCGGAGATCGCGACGGCGTTCCCGTTGTCCACCATGGTGATCGAGAGGCCGAGGCTCGGCTTGCCGTTGGTGCGCGTGATCGACGTCGGCGGGGCGAACCCGGTCTGGACGTCGGCGACGTCACCGAGCTTCACCGGTCCCCGGGCCGGAGCGCCCGCGCGGGAAGCCCCGGCCGCGGCGCTCGGCGTGAGGTAGAGGTTGCGGATCGTGTCCACAGTGGTCTGCGCGCCGCCGACCTGGACCGACAGCGTCTTGCCGCCTTCGGTGAGCGTCCCGGCCGGCACGGCCGCGCCCGCCGTCTGCAGCGCGGTGGCGATCGACGTCGGGTCGACGCCCGCGGCGGCCAGCTTCGCGTAGTCGAGGGTGATCGTGACCCGCGGCTGCTGCACGCCGGTGACGGTGACCGTGCGGACGCCGTCGATCTTGCGCAGCTCCGGCGCGACCTGGTCGGTCAGCGCGGGGGCGAGCTGCTGCGGGTCCCCGGCGGTGCCGGCGGCGACCAGCACGACCGGCAGGTCGTCGGTGCTGCCCGCGGACACGGCAGGCTCGGAGTTCTGCGGCAGCCGGGTCCGGACCTGGTTCACCGCCTGCTGGATCTGGGAGACGGCGGCGTCGATGTCGGTCCCGAACTCGAACTGCGCGACGACCCGCGACACCCCGTCGGAAGACGTCGAATTCAGCTCCTCGAGGCCCTTGAGCCCCTGGAGGCCGCCTTCGAGCGGCTCGGTGACCTGCTTGTCGACCGCGTCCGGGGACGCGCCCGCGTACGCGGTGACGATCTGCGCCTGCGGGAACTGCAGCGACGGGAACAGCTGCTGCTTGATCTGCGGCAGCGCGAAGGCACCGAAGCCGACGATGACGAGCGCGAGCAGGCCGATCAGGCTTCGGTTGCGCAGGCTCAATCTGGCCAGCACGGACATGACTTGGGAACCCCCTCGGGAACGACGCGGCGACCGACGCCTGCGTCAGTGACCCGCTGAGCGTGCCATGTCCGAACTGAGGAGCGACTCAGCCTGTGGGTGGATTCCGGGTGGTCCCTTCGGATGAGCCCCCACCCTGAGCAGCGCTGGGTGCCGGTTCCGGCGCGCTGGGTGACGACGATCCGTCCTCATCGGACGGTGCCTCGCCGTCGGGCGCCTCCGCGGCGCCGTTCACGTCCTCGGCGCGGGGGCGGCGCAGCGGCATCGTCGAGCGTTCCCACAGCTTGCGCCCGTCCTCGGTGCGCAGCCGCTCGGACGCGCGTTCCATCTCCAGCCGGCGCCACTTGCGGCGCTGGCGCCGGGTCGCCTTCGCCGGCCACAGCTCCTGGAGCGCGCTGTTGAAGTACGCGCCGCCGACCACGGCCAGCCCGATGAAGAACATCAGCAGCAGGAACGCGATCGGCGCGGCCAGCGCGCCGTAGGTGTAGCCCGTCTTGGTGATCCAGTTCAGGTAGACGCGCAGGCCGACCGAGGAGAGCAGGAACACGACCATGGCGAGCACCGCGCCCGGCAGCCCGCGGTGCCACGGCAGCTTCCGCGGCAGCGCGAGCTTGTACAACGTCGTCAGCGCGAGGGTGATCATCGCGCCGAGCGCCGGGAAGTAGAGCGCGCTCACCCACGAGGACACGGTCGGGCGCCAGTCCGAGGGGAAGAACTCGGGCAGCAGGTCCGGGCCGATGGCCAGCAGCGGCAGGCCGACCACCAGGACCACCAGGCCGCACAGGTAGAGCAGCAGCGCGAAGATCCGCTGCCAGACGTCGTTGCGGACGCCGTACTGGTCGTGCGCGACGGTGATCGCGTCCACGAACGACGACATCGCCGACGAGCCGGCCCACAGCGAGATGAGGAAGCCGATCGAGACGATCTCGCCCTTGCCGACGGTGAGGATGCTGTTCACCGTCGGTTCGATGATGTCCTGGACGGCGTTGGCGCTGAAGACGGTGCGGCAGAAGCCGATGATCCGGTCGTGCACCTGCGCGACGACGTCCTGGCCGAACCACTCGCCGACGAAACCCAGGCTGCCGAGCAGGCCCAGCAGCAGCGGCGGCAGCGAGAGCGTCTGCCAGAAGGCCGCTTCCGCGGCCTCCGAGAAGATGTTGCCCTCCCAGGCCTTGCCGAGCGTGCGCGTGAGGAGGCGCCACGGCCCCTTGCGGGCCACCTTCGTCGCTGCGGACGGCTGCACCTCACCCATGACGGTGTCCAGCATGGTCCATCCGTGGAGATTTGGCTCGTCACCACCCCTGCACCCGGGCGTGTCGGGGGACATCACCCGTGCCGGTGCCCGGAACTGTCGGACCCGGCCGGTAGACTCGCTCCAGTGCCCTCACCGCTGCGACTGACGCCGAAGTCGGTACCACAGTGAGGGTTTTCGCACGTCAAAGCACTTGAGCGGCAGTTGAGCGAGGGGGGACCGGCATGACGGGGACGCAGCTCGGGGCGCCTCCCGCGGAGAAGGACTCGACCGCGCGCCCGCTGCGGGCGTGGCAGCGGCGGGCACTGACCAAGTACCTGACGAAGCGGCCCAAGGACTTCCTCGCGGTGGCGACGCCCGGCGCCGGCAAGACCGTGTTCGGCCTGCGGATCGCGGCCGAGCTGCTGTCGGACCGCACGATCGAGGCCGTCACCATCGTCACCCCGACCGAGCACCTGAAGCACCAGTGGGCGTCGGCGGCGGCCGTGGCCGGCATCCAGATCGACTCGAACTTCCGCAACACCACCGGTGTCACCTCGTCGGACTACAATGGCGTCGCGCTGACGTACGCGCAGGTCGCCGCGCACCCGACGTTGCACCGGGTGCGCACGGAGAACCGCAAGACGCTGGTCATCCTCGACGAGATCCACCACGGCGGTGACGCGAAGTCCTGGGGCGACGCGATCCGCGAGGCCTTCACCCCGGCCGTGCGGCGGCTCTCGCTGACCGGGACGCCGTTCCGGTCCGACGACTCGGCCATCCCGTTCGTCACCTACGAGCCGGACGCCGGCGGCTTCCAGCGCAGCAAGGCCGACCACTCGTACGGCTACGCCGACGCGCTGGCCGACGGCGTGGTCCGGCCGGTCGTCTTCCTCGCCTATTCGGGTGAAGCCTCCTGGCGCACCAGCGCGGGGGAGGAGTTCACCGCGCGGCTCGGCGAGCCGCTGACCGCGGAGCAGAACGCCCGCGCGTGGCGCACGGCCCTCGACCCGGCGGGCGAGTGGATGCCGGCGGTGCTGCACGCCGCCGACACGCGGCTGTCGCAGGTGCGCCAGAGCGTGCCGGACGCGGGCGGCCTGGTCATCGCCACCGACCAGGAGTCGGCGCGCGCGTACGCGAAGATCCTGGAGCGGCTCTCGGGCCAGACGCCGACGCTGGTGCTCTCGGACGATCCGAAGGCCTCGGGCCGGATCAAGGAGTTCTCCGAGACCAACGAACGCTGGATCGTGGCCGTCCGGATGGTGTCGGAAGGCGTCGACGTCCCGCGGCTGGCCGTCGGCGTGTACGCCACGAGCGCGTCGACCCCGCTGTTCTTCGCCCAGGCGATCGGCCGGTACGTGCGAGCCCGGAAGAAGGGCGAGACGGCGAGCGTCTTCCTGCCGTCGGTGCCGGTGCTGCTGGAGCTGGCGAGCGAGCTGGAGGCGCAGCGCGACCACGTGCTGGGCAAGCCCCACCGCGAGCAGGAGGGCTGGGAGGACGAGCTGCTCGCCCAGGCCAACCGCACCGAGGACGAGCCGGGCGAGGAGGAGAAGGCGTTCACCTCGCTGGGCGCCTCGGCCGAGCTGGACCAGGTCATCTACGACGGCAACTCCTTCGGCACGGCGGTCTTCTCGGGCTCCGACGAGGAGCAGGAGTACCTCGGCCTGCCGGGCCTGCTGGAGCCGGACCAGGTCCGCGCTCTGCTGCGCAAGCGGCAGGAGGAGCAGGTCGCGGACGAGAAGCGCCGCAAGCCGAAGGCCGAGGAGCAGGCCCCGGCACCGGCCCGCTCGGCCTCGGTGAGCGAGCGGCTGGGCACGCTGCGCAAGGAGCTGAACGCCCTGGTGGGCATGTACCACCACCGCACGAAGAAGCCCCACGGCGCGATCCACAACGAGCTACGCCGAGTCTGCGGCGGCCCACCCACAGCGATGGCGACGATGGAGCAGCTGGAAGAACGGATAGTCACCCTCCGCTCCTGGTGACGCCCCGTTGCGGTGGTGCTGAGGAGCCGTTGTGCTGAGGTCTGGTCCCGGTGGCCGGGTCGGGAGTGCGGTCTGATCCTGGTGGCTGGTTCGAGCTGCGCACGGTCGCGGGGGCGGCCAGGCGCGGGTCCGGCTGCTCGCGCGGCCCGGTCGGATGCCCCCGGGTGTCGCCGGTCGTGAGTGAGGAGACGGGTTAGAACACTGTTATCCACTCACGACCCTGCCGATCAGCCCCGGCGGCTCCGCCGCCGGTCTGCCCCACCGCCCTCGCAGCTCCAGTCGGGGGTCCGCTGGCCGCTCTCGTCGCCCCAGTCGCGGGTCCGCCAGCGGCCCCTCGCCGCCGCCGGTCTGCCTGCTGCCTTCGCCACCGCGGCGGCGCCCTCGCTCTAGCCAGACGAGTCGCCGCGGGTCTGCTCACCCGCCCTCGTCGCCCCGGTCGCGGGTCCGTCGGCGGCTCTCGTCGCCGCGGCAGGTCTGCCCGCTGCCCTCACTGCTCCAGTCGCGGGTCCGCTGGCCGCCCCTCGCCGCCCGGTCGCAGGTCCGCCTACTGCCCTCGCCGCCTCCGAGTCGCTGCCCTCCGCCGCCCGGGTCGTGGGTCCGCCGACCGCCATCGTCGCCCTTGTCGCAGGTCAGCCGATCGGTCCCGGCCGCAGCCGGCTTCGACCGCCCCCGTCACTCCATCGTGAGCCGCCTCTGCCTCTCCCGTGTCGCCCGAGAGGCTGAAGTTCGTCGTCACCGTCCGTTCTCGGGGTGCCCCGTCGGTCGCTGTGACGCTGCGTGCCCGGCTGTCACCACCACCCTGCCCGTCCGTTCCCAGGCGGACGACACTTCGGGCAGTCCGGGCGAAAGGTTTCGCAAGTCGGCGACCAGGAACGGGAGTGGTCGGTGGGATCACCACGGCTTCGCCGGCGCCCACGCTCGGTGTCCGGGACTCCGGCGGCGGGGCTACCTTCACGCCGTCAAGAAACCTGGATGTAACACACGGTGAGTAGTGGCGATCACATCGTCAGCGGATCTACTCTTTCCGGGCGACGGTCAGCCTGTGTTGCCGAACCGTGTCCAATTGGTGTCATTTAATCGATCCAGCTATCTTCCCCGCAGCCGCTCAGCGGCATATGTTGTCGCCCACAACATATGCGCGTCGGTGCGCCGGGGGCTCCTCCGGATCACCGCCCCGCAAGGCCCGGGACAGCAGTCGCGGGCCGAATCGACACAATGCTTGGATCCGGAAGGAACGAGGATGCGCAGCAGAACCCTTACCCTCCTCGCCGCCACGGTGAGCACCGGCTTGGTGCTCTCCGCGTGTGGTGCAAACAGTTCGGACAGCGGGGGCGCGGGGAGCAGCTCCGCCTCGTCGTCCGCTCCGGCCGCCGCGGGCGGCGCCAGCGGCAAGGTCGGTGTCATCCTGCCGGAGACCGCCAGCTCGGCCCGCTGGGAAGCTTTCGACAAGCCGATGCTGCAGGCCGCTCTCACGGCGCAGGGCTTCGAAGCCGACATCCAGAACGCCCAGGGTGACGCCCAGAAGTTCACCACCCTGGCCGACGGCTTCATCAGCTCCGGCGTCAAGGCCCTGATCATCGCCCCGTCCGACCCGGCCGTCGGTGCCGCCGTCGAGGCGAAGGCGAAGGGCGCCGGCATCCCGGTCATCGACTACGACCGGCCGAGCCTCGGCGGGTCCGCCGACTACTACGTCTCGTTCGACAACGAGAAGGTCGGCCAGCTGCAGGGCCAGGGCCTCGCGGACAAGCTGAAGGACAAGCCGGGCGCGCAGGTCATCCAGATCGAGGGTGCCCCGACCGACAACAACGCGACGCTGTTCACCAAGGGCCAGGACTCCGTCCTCGCGCCCCTGTTCGCCAGCAACGCGCTGAAGCTGGTCCAGAAGCAGCCGATCAACGACTGGGACAACCAGCTCGGCGGCACGACCTTCGAGCAGATCCTGCAGGGCAACGGCGGCAAGGTCGACGGCGTCGTGGCGGCGAACGACGGCCTGGCCGGCGCGGTCATCACGATCCTCAAGAAGAACGGCCTCAACGGCAAGGTCCCGGTCACGGGCCAGGACGCCACCGCGGACGGCCTCATGGCCATCATGCGCGGCGACCAGTACCTGACCATCTTCAAGCCGATCAAGGAAGAGGCCGAGGCCACGGCCAAGCTGGCCGCTGCCCTGGTCAAGGGTGACACCGCCGGTGCGGACGCGATCGCGACGGGCAAGCTCCACGACCCGAAGAACAACCGCGACATCAAGTCCGTGCTGCTCACGCCGACCCTGATCCTGGAGAAGGACATCAAGACCGTCGTGACCCAGGGCTACGTGAAGGCGACCGAGATCTGCGGTGGCGACCTCGCCGCCAAGTGCACCTCGCTCGGCATCTCCTGAGCCGTAGGCAGTAGTACCCATGAACAGCCGGGCCGGGACGCGCACCCCGACGGCGCGCCCCGGCCCGGTCCCCACTCCTCGCTTGCCGATCGGCGGAGCGGCGGCACAGGGCATAAGAAATTCGGAGAAATGCCATCCATGAGTGAGCCCATCCTCGAGATCAAGGGCCTGAACAAGAGCTTCGGCCCCGTCCACGTCCTCCACGACGTGGACTTCGACGTGCGTGCGGGCGAAGTGACCGCCCTGGTCGGCGACAACGGCGCCGGCAAGTCGACCCTCGTCAAGTGCATCGCCGGCATCCACCCGTACGACTCGGGGGCCGTGCGGTTCAACGGCGAGGACGCCCACATCCGCGGCCCGCGCGACGCGGCGGACCTCGGCATCGAGATCGTCTACCAGGATCTCGCCCTCGCCGACAACCTCGACATCGTCCAGAACATGTTCCTCGGCCGTGAGCGCGGGAACAGCTGGAAGCTGGACGAGGCCAGCATGGAGAAGGCCGCTCGCGAGACGCTGGCCTCCTTGTCGGTGCGGACCGTGAAGTCGGTCCGGACGCCGGTCTCCTCGCTGTCCGGTGGTCAGCGCCAGACCGTGGCCATCGCGAAGTCGGTGCTGTGGAACAGCAAGGTCGTCGTGCTGGACGAGCCGACCGCCGCCCTCGGTGTCGCGCAGACCCGGCAGGTGCTGGACCTGGTCCGCCGGCTGGCCGAGCAGGGTCTCGGCGTCGTGCTGATCAGCCACAACATGGCCGACGTGTTCGAGGTCGCCGACCGCATCTCGGTGCTGTACCTCGGCCGCCTCGTCGCCGAGGTGCACACGAAGGACGTCAGCCACGGCCAGATCGTGGAACTGATCACCGCGGGTCGCTCCGGTGACCTCGGCCTGGCCCGGCCCGAAGCCGTGGTCCTGTGAGCGGGAAGAAAGAACCGGACATGACTGAAACCCCTGCCAAGCCCGAAGTCGGCTCACCCGCCGACGCGCTCGCGCAGACCCAGAACCCCACCGCGGCGATCACCGACTTCGGCATCGACACGACATCGATGTCAACCGGTGAAGCGCTTCGCGACTACTTCGCCCGCATCCGGGCCGGCGAGCTCGGCTCGCTGCCGTCGCTGTTCGGCCTGCTCGTGCTGGTCATCCTGTTCAGCGCGCTGTCGGACAACTTCTTCACGCTGGCCAACATCGCCAACGTGTTCCCGCAGGGCGCGGGCGTGATCATCATCGCGATGGGCATCGTCTTCGTGCTGCTGCTCGGCGAGATCGACCTCGCCGCCGGTGTGGCCTCCGGCACCGCCGCGTCGGTGATGGCCCTGCACTACGTGCACGCCGGAAACCTGCTGGGCACCTTGGGCTCCGGCGTGTTCATCACGTTCATCGCGGTCCTCGCCGTGGCCATGCTGCTGTCGGCCTACCAGCGGATCTGGGCCGGCGCCGCGCTTTCGCTGATCGGCCTCCTGCTCGTCGCGGTCGGCGTCCCGGCCAACGCCTGGCTCGAGATCCTGCTGGCCATCTGCGTCGGCACCGCGATCGGCTGCATCACCGGCTTCCTCGTCTCGAAGATCGGCATGCCGTCCTTCGTCGTGACGCTGGCGCTGTTCATCGTGTGGCAGGGCGTCCTGCTGCAGTTCATCGGTGAAGGCGGCACGATCGGCATCACCAACTCGGACACCCTGTACAAGATCGCCAACGGCAACCTGAACATCCTCGGCAGCTGGATCTTCTTCCTCGTCGCCGCGGGCGGGTTCGCCGTGATCACGCTGATCAGCCACTTCAAGCGGCTCCAGCGCGGCCTGGTCGTGCAGCCGACGGCGCTGGTGCTGGTCAAGGTCGGCGCGCTCGTCGTGCTGTCGGCGGTGGGCACCTGGCTGCTGACGATCAACCGCTCGCCGAACAAGGCCGTCGTCACGATCGAGGGCGTCCCGTACGTCATCCCGATCATGCTGGTGCTGCTGGTGGCCGGGACCTACGTGCTCAACCGCACCAAGTACGGCCGGTACGTCTACGCGGTCGGCGGCAACAAGGAAGCCGCCCGTCGCGCCGGTATCGACGTGCCGAAGATCCGGGCGAGCGTGTTCATCATCGGCTCGGCGGTCGCGGCCATCGGCGGCATCGTCGCCGCGTCGAAGGTCGGTTCGGTCAGCCCGCAGTCCGGTGGCCTCAACACGCTGCTGTACTCGGTCGGCGCGGCCGTCATCGGCGGCACGTCGCTGTTCGGCGGCAAGGGCCGCGTGGCCGACGCCGTCGTCGGTGGCCTGGTCATCGCGGTGGTCATCAACGGCCTGGGCCTGCTCAAGCAGCCGGCCGCGGTGGTCAACATCATCACCGGCCTGGTCCTCCTGCTCGCCGCCACGGTCGACGCGCTGTCGCGGCGCCGCGCGGCTGCGTCGACGCGCTGAACCAGCATGGGATGATCAAGCCCGTGTCCAGCTCACCCGTCGCGCGACCGGACGAGGTGCGTCGGCACAACCGCACGACCCTGCTCCGCCTGCTGCACGTCGGCGGGCCGAGCACCCGGGCGACCCTGGCCGCCGAGCTGGGGCTCAACCGGAGCACGATCAAGACCCTCGTCGACGGGCTGGCGGAAGCCGGTGTCGTCGAGGAGAAGGTGCCGAGGCCGGGACGAGGGGCGGGCCGCCCCTCGCTCCTGGTCCTGCCCCAGCCGCACGCGGCGGTCGTGCTCGCGGTCGACCTGCAGGTCGAGCACGTCGCGATCGCGCTCGTGGGGCTGGGCGGCCAGATCCTGGGCCGCAACAGCTGGAACCTGCGGGGCCGGATGAACCGGCCCGAAGAGGTCATCACCCACGTCATCGAGTCGGCGACCGTCCTGGCCGGCGACCTCGACGTGAGCCCGGTGGCGGTCGGGGTGTCGGTACCGGGCGTCGTCCGGCGCGCGGACGGGTACGTGCACGAAGCACCCAACCTGCGCTGGACCGACGTCGCGCTCGGCGAGCGGCTGGGCGGTGTCCTGCAGATCCCGATCCTGGTCGGGAACGACGCCGAGCTCGGCGCGGTCGCCGAGCACCTGCGCGGAGCGGCCCGCGGGTCCTCCGACATGGTCTACATCTCGGCGGACGTCGGGGTCGGCGGCGGGGTCATCGCCGAAGGCGCGGCCCTGCGGGGCGGCGCGGGGTACGTCGGCGAGATCGGGCACATGGTGATCCGGCCCGGCGGGCGTCCCTGCTACTGCGGCAGCAGCGGCTGCTGGGAGACCGAGGTCGGCGAGGCCGCGTTGTGCCGGGCGCTCGGGCTGGCCGAGGACACCCCGCGCGGCGCGATCCTGTTCGAGCTGCGCGAGCTCGGCCGGGACTCCGAAGCGGCGATGACGCGGCTCGCGGAGTTCGGCGAGTGGCTGACCCTCGGGCTGATCAACGTCGTCAACCTGCTCGGGCCGCAGCTGGTGATCCTCGGCGACCTGCTGACGGTGCTGCCGGAGGCGGTCCTGCGGCACGTCGGCGCGGAGGTCCGCCGGCGCAGCCTGGTGAGCCGGGCGGTCGGCGGCACGCGGATCATCAGCTCGGCACTGGGTGCCGACGTGAAGCTGCTGGGTGCCGCCGAAGTCGCGTTCGAAGTCGTGCTGGATTCTGTCTGACTTCTTGTCCGGTTTCGTGTCCGGAATCACGGCATTCCGAGGCCTGTCCGTGATTTCCGGCGCGGCAATCGGCAACTTGCAGCTTTGCCGGTCGATTGTGCCGGCTAGAGAAATACGAAGGCGGCCAGTGCCTGTGCGCACTGACCGCCTTCGCTTGTGTCCAGGTCGTTACCGCTGGATGTCGGCGGACAGTTCCTTGAGCTTGGCCTCGTGCTCGCGGGCGTGGTGCCCGCAGAAGAGAAGCTCGCCGCCCTTGAGGACGGCGCGTACCTGAGCTGCGGCCCCGCACCGGTCACAGCGGTCGAGGGCGGTCAGTTCGGGGCGGGTGAGCGTCGGCGTTGTCATGGGGGTCTCCCTCCGTCCCGGCACCGGTTGCCCGGTGCCATCGATCCAGCTACGCCCACTTCGGACTGATGTCGGCTACGGCGATCGTCTCCGGCTCCGCGGTGTTCGTGCTTCCACTCTTCCAGACGTTTCGCGGCCCGCAAGTGTTCCCGCGCCGGTGGGACCCGAGTCACGTCGATTTACCCCGGATGTCGTAGCGGGATCCCGCAATGCAGGAGTGGATTACCCGGAGAGTCACATTTTCCGTGGTCAGGCACCATGGAGTCGTGAGTTCCTTGACGCCGGTCCGGAAGGTTTCCGCGGTACCCGCCCCGCTGTTGTTCGTTCTCAGCGGAATTTCCATGTACGCCGGAGCGGCCATCGCGGTCGATCTTTTCGGCCACGCGACGCCGGCCGGGGTGGCCTGGCTGCGGTGCCTGGGCGCGGCGGTGGTGCTGCTGGCCTGGCGGCGGCCGCCGCGCGCGGCCTGGCGGGGCCGGCGGCTGCTGCTGGCGTGCGTCTTCGGGATCGTGACCGCGGGCATGAACGTGCTGTTCTACGAGGCGATCGCCCGGCTCCCGCTGGGCACGGTCGTCGCGCTGGAGTTCGCCGGGCCCGTGATGGTGGCCGCCGCGGGCTCCCGCACCCGCCGCGACGTGCTGGCCCTGCTGCTGGTGGTCGCCGGGGTGGTGGCGATCGCCGACGTCCGGCTGTCCGGCAGCGCCCTGGGCGTGCTGTTCGCCCTGGCCGCGGCGACCGCGTGGGCGGGCTACATCCTGATCGGCAAGCGGGTGGCGACCGACGGCGACGGCATCGACAGCCTCGCGATCGGCTTCGCCGCGGCGACGGTCGTGCTCTCGCCCCTGGCGTTCGGCACGGGAGAAGTGTGGTCTTCGCCACGCATGCTCCTGCTCGGCATCGGCGTGGGCGTGCTGTCGACGGTGGTGCCGTACGCGCTCGACCAGGTGGTCCTGCGCCGCCTGGGCCAGGCCCGCTTCGCGGTGCTGCTGGCCCTGCTCCCGGTGACGGCGGGCGTGACGGGCTTCCTGCTGTTGCATCAGGTGCCGACCCTGCCGGAGGCACTGGGGACCCTGGCGGTGGTGGCCGGCGTGGCCCTGCGGCGACGTGAGGCCCCTTCCCGGCCGTCCCCGGAGCCGCCGGGTTAGGCGTTGCCGGGGCAAGTCACGCTCGACGCGGCGGACCTCGCGGCCGAGAGCCGGTTCCAGGCGGGCGTCCTCGGCGGCGAGGTCGACGAGGACTGCGACTGGCACAGGGTGCAGGTAGGCAGCTCGGCCGATGGGCGCCGGATCGTGATGGCCGTCGTCGGCGCTGGGCGGGGATACTCGTGTCTGGCGGCAGGAGGCTACTGAGGGGATCGATGTCTTCGGGGATCGACGGCGGGCAGCTCGACCTGTCCGGGGTGCGGTGGCTGCCGGGCGGGGCCCGGCTGGCCGCGGTCGCCCAGGCGGAGCTGCCGCAGAAGGACGGGCTGGCCGCGGCGTTCTGCGGCCTCGCGGCGTTGCGGGCGGCCGGCGTCGACGTGCTCGACCAGGACGCCGTCGCGGCCGCCGCGGGTACCGTTCGCGGGCCGGCGGTGCGTCCTCCGGGCGAGCCGGGGCGGACCGGCTTCCGGTTGCCGCCGAGAGTCGTCGGCGATCCGCTCGCTGCGGGCACGCGTGTGTCCGCACTGGCGACGGCCGTGGCGGCGTTGTCCGGCGGCGCGCTGACCGCGGTGCCCGCGGCGGGGGAGTGGACCACCGAGTCGCTGTTCGCTCTGCTGGCCGGGCTGTGGGACCTGCCGCGCGTGGCGGTGATCGCCCGGATCGACGGTGCTGAGCTCGGCGCCGACGACACCCCCGAACGCGCGCTGCTCGACTACCTCGACACCGGCGTCCCGCCACTGTGGACATCGCGCTGGCGGCCGCCGGGTGGTCACTTCGTGCTCCTGGCGGGCGTCCGGATCGGCGCCGAGGGGACGCTGGTGTCCGTTGTGGACACCTACGCTTCCTTGGGGGACAACGGGATCCACGACCAGCCGCTCGAATGGCTCACGGCGGCGCTGGCCGGGCTGGGGGTGCTGGTGGTCGTCGACGCGGACCGCGCCGCGGTGGCCCGTGAGGCGGTCCGCGCCGCTGATCTCACTCCGTCTTCGTGGGACTGACGTCGTCGGCGTTCCCGGGCGCGAAGCGGGAGTGGCGGCGGCCGTAGGTGAAGTAGATGACCAGCCCGAGCGCCAGCCAGACCGCGAACCGGATCCACGTCAGCACGTTCAGGTTCAGCATCAGGTAGAAGCACGCCGCCGCCGCGACGATCGGGATCACCGGCGAGAACGGCACGGTGAACGGCCGGTCCAGGTCGGGCCGCCGGCGGCGCAGCACCGGGACGGCCACCGCGACGATGATCATCGCCGACAGCGCGCCGATGCTCACCATGTCGGCCAGCTCGGAGATCGGGATGAACGCGGCCAGCACGGCGATCAGCACCGCCCCGCCGATGGTCATCCGGTGCGGGGTGCCCCACTTCGGATGCGCGGTGCCGAGCTTCTTGGGTAGCAGGCCGTCGCGGCCCATCGCGAAGCCGATCCGGCCGATCGTGACCAGCTCCACCATCATCACCGACGTCAGGCCGGTCACCGCGCCGAGCGAGATCAGCGCGCCGACCCAGTGCTGGCCGACCTTGTCGAACGCGTCGGCCAGCGGCGCGCCCGTGTCGATGTCGGTGAAGGGGATCATCCCGGTGAGGACGATCGAGACGCCGATGTAGAGCACCGCGCAGACGGCCAGCGCGCCGAGGATGCCGACCCGCAGGTCCTTCTTCGGGTTCAGCGTCTCCTCGCCGAGGTTCGCGAGCGCTTCGAAGCCGGTGTAGGCGAAGAAGACCACGGCGGCGGCGGTGATCATGCCGGCGATGCCGTAGACGGACTGCTCCAGGCCGAGCGCCGCCTGCACGATCGGCTGCTCCAGCACGCTCGACCCGCCCTCGGGGGGCTTCGCCGTCGGGATGAACGGCGTCAGGTTCGAGCCCTTGACGAAGAACAGGCCCACGGCGAGGACCAGGACGCAGACGGCGACCTTCACGCACACCAGGAGGTTCGTCAGCCAGGCCGACTCCTTGATCCCCAGCACGGCGACCACGGTCAGCACCGCGATGATGGCGACGGCGCCGACGTTGACCTTCGCGTCCTCGCCGAACCAGTCCGGCGACAGCCCGAGCAGGTTCGCCAGGTAGCCGGACCAGCCGCGGGCGACCACGGCGGCGCCGAGCGCGAACTCGAGCAGCAGGTCCCAGCCGATGATCCAGGCGAAGATCTCGCCGAGCGTGGCGAAGGCGTACGTGTAGGCGCTTCCCGCCGTCGGGACACTCGACGCGAGCTCGGCGTAGCAGAGTGCCGCCAGCCCGGCGACGGCGGCGCCGAGCACGAACGAGAGCGTCACCGCCGGCCCGGCGTGCGTCTTCGCCTCGACGCCCGCGAGGGTGAAGATGCCGGTCCCGATGATGATCCCGATGCCGAACCCGATCAGGTCGCGGCCGCGCAGCCGCCGTTTGAGCTCACCCGAGTCCTGGCGCTTCAGGACCTCGTCCACGTTCAACGTTCTCCGCACACCCATGAAGAGAAGTTAGAAGGTCACGAGCCTTTTCGCAGATCGGCAGGAAGCAACCGCCGCCGGGGCCGAGTGATGTCGGCGGGTGCGGATGGCGCGAACGGCCGGGCACCGGAATGCTGTGCCAGTGCCCCCCGAGATGCCCCCCGCGACGCCCCCCGAAGACCGCCCCGCCCGCAGCCCCCTGCACGAGCTCGCCGACGCCCACGGCATCGCCACCCGGTACGAGAACTCGGACCAGGTGTGGGTCGAGGTGGACGACGACGTCGTCGTCGCCGTGCTGCGGCAGTTCGGGGTCGACGCGACCGGCGAGGACGCGATCGGCGCCGCACTGGCCGCCGTGCGCGAAGCCCGGCCGGCGGGCGCGCTGCCGCCGACCATCGTCGTCCAGGAGGGCGTCACCCGGACGCTCGGCACGGACGCCGAGGTCGTGCTCGAGGACGGCACCCGCCGGCGGGTGCGGGGCGAGCTGCCGGCGGACCTGCCGCTCGGCTGGCACCGGGTGGTCACCGCCGAGCAGGACGTCGTGCTCGCCGTCGTCCCGGCGAAGCTGCCCGCCGTCCACCCCGCCTGGGGCTGGATGCTGCAGCTCTACGCCCTGCACTCGGCCGGCTCCTGGGGCATCGGCGACTACGCCGACCTCGCGACGTTCGCGGCCCGCTCCGCCACCGAGCTCGACGCGGGCGTGCTGCTGGTCAACCCGGTCCAGGCCTTCAGCCCCGCCCACCCCGTCGAGCGCTCGCCCTACTCGCCGGCGAGCCGCCGGTTCGCCAACCCCGTCTACCTGCGCGTCACCGCCACCGAGACCTTCGAGCGGGCCGACGACGCGACGCAGGAGGCCGTCCGCTCGCTGGCCCCGGACCGCGACGGCGAGCTGATCGACTACGACGCCGTCTGGACGGCCAAGCGCGCCGCGCTCGAGCTGCTCTGGCCGCACCGCGTCGAAGACCTGCCCGAGGACGACGACCTCCGCGGCTTCGCCGTCTTCTGCGCTCTCGCCGAGCAGCACGGCGCCGACTGGCGGGACTGGCCCGAGCCGCTGCGCGACCCGGCCGGCCCCGAAGTCGCCGAAGCGCGCGAAGCACTGAAGGACCGCGTCGGCTTCTACGTCTGGCTCCAGCACCTCTGCCGCGAGCAGCTGGCCGAGGCCCGGCGCGCCGCGCGTGACGCTGGGATGACCGTCGGGATCGTGCACGACCTGCCGGTCGGCGTGCACCCCGGCGGGGCCGACACCTGGGCCGGGCGCGACGTCTTCGCCGCCGACGTGCGGGTCGGCGCGCCGCCGGACGCCTTCAACCAGCAGGGCCAGGACTGGAACCTGCCGCCGTGGCGGCCGGACAAGCTGGCCGAGGCCGGGTACGCGCCGCTGCGGGACGTCATCCGGGGCGTGCTGCGCTACGCCGACGGCATCCGCGTCGACCACATCGCCGGGCTCTGGCGGCTGTGGTGGATCCCGCCGGGCGAGCCCGCGCACCGCGGCACCTACGTGCACTACGACGCCGAGGCGATGGTCGGCGTGCTGGCGCTCGAAGCGCACCGCGCCGGCGCGGTGGTCGTGGGGGAGGACCTCGGCACGGTCGAGGACGTCGTCACCGAGACGCTGCACGAGCGCGGCATGCTCAGCTCGGCCGTGCTGTGGTTCCAGCGCGACTGGGACGAGCCGGGCAAGCCGTTCACCCCGCCCGCGAAGTGGGACCCGGACGCGATGGCCAGCATCTCCACGCACGACCTGCCGACGGTGGCCGGCTGGCTGGCCGCCGAGCACGTCCGGGTCCGCGCCGAGCTGGGGCTGCTGGACCGCGGCGTCGAGGCCGAACGCGCGGCCGCCGCGGAAGAACGTCAAGCCCTGTGGGAACTCCTTGCCCGGGAAGGGATCCCGGACGACGACCCGGTCGTCGCGCTGCACACGCTGCTGGCCTCGGCCGCGTCCCGCCTGGTGCTGACCTCGCCGGCCGACGTCGCGGGCCAGGTGCGGCAGCCGAATCTGCCCGGCACGGTCGACCAGTACCCTAACTGGCGGATTCCCCTTCCCGTCAGCGTCGACGGCTTCTTCACCGCGAGGGGAGTGCGCGCCGCGGTGGCGCCGCTGGCTGCGGCGCGTCCGTTGCCCGGATAACGGGTATACGGCAGCGCACGACCCCCTGTGATGAGCGTCCGCGAGTGCGGACGCCCCGGTACCACCCGAAGCTCGAGGAGACACCAGTGCGGCCCTGGCCCGGAACGCCCTATCCGCTCGGCGCCACCTACGACGGAGTCGGGACGAACTTCGCCCTGTTCTCCGAAGTGGCCGAGCAGGTCGAGCTGTGCCTGTTCGACGGCGAAGGCAACGAGTCGCGGCACGCGCTCGAAGAGGTCGACGGCTTCGTCCACCACGGTTACCTGCTCAACGTCGGTCCCGGCCAGCGCTACGGCTTCCGCGTGCACGGACCGTACGACCCGAGCCGCGGCCTGCGCTGCAACCCGAACAAGCTCCTGATCGACCCCTACGCGAAGGCCGTCTCGCACGGCGTGAAGTGGGACGAATCACTGTTCGGGTACCAGTTCGACAACCCGGAGGAGCGCAACGACGCCGACTCGGCGGGACGCGTGCCGTACTCGCTGGTGGCGAACCCGTTCTTCGACTGGGGCAACGACCGCCAGCCGCGGCGGCCCTACAACGAGACGGTCATCTACGAGGCGCACGTCAAGGGCATGACGGTGAATCACCCGTTCGTGCCGGAAGCACTGCGCGGCACCTACGCCGGGATGGCCCACCCCGCCGTGGTCGAGCACCTGCAGAAGATCGGCGTCACCGCCGTGGAGCTGCTGCCGGTGCACCAGTTCGTCTCCGACCACGGCCTGGAGGAGAAGGGCCTCACGAACTACTGGGGCTACAACACGATCGGGTTCTTCGCGCCGCACGACGCGTACGCGGCGATGCCCGGCGAGGGCGGCCAGGTCCAGGAGTTCAAGGGCATGGTCAAGGCCTTCCACGAGGCCGGCATCGAGGTGATCCTCGACGTGGTTTACAACCACACCGCGGAGGGCAACCACCTCGGGCCGACCCTGTCGATGCGCGGCATCGACAACGAGGCCTACTACCGGCTGGTGGAGGGGGAGCCCGAGTACTACATGGACTACACGGGCACCGGCAACTCGATGAACGTGCGCAACCCGCACACGCTGCAGCTGATCATGGACTCGCTGCGGTACTGGGTGACCGAGATGCACGTCGACGGCTTCCGCTTCGACCTCGCTTCGGCGCTGGCGCGGGAGTTCTACGACGTCGACCGGCTGTCCACGTTCTTCGACCTCGTGCAGCAGGACCCGATCGTGAGCCAGGTCAAGCTCATCGCCGAGCCGTGGGACGTCGGCCCCGGTGGCTACCAGGTCGGCAACTTCCCTCCCCTGTGGACGGAGTGGAACGGGCAGTACCGCGACACCGTCCGCGACTTCTGGCGCGGCGAGCCGTCGACGCTGGGGGAGTTCGCGTCGCGGATCACCGGCTCGTCGGACCTCTACCAGGACGACGGCCGCCGCCCGTTCGCGTCGATCAACTTCGTCACCGCGCACGACGGCTTCACGCTGCGGGACCTGGTGTCCTACAACGAAAAGCACAACGAGGCCAACGGCGAGGACGGCCGCGACGGCGCCGACGACAACCGCTCGTGGAACTGCGGTGTCGAGGGCGAGACCGACGACGCGCAAGTGAACGAGCTGCGCATCCGCCAGCAGCGCAACATGCTCGCCACGATCCTCCTGTCGCAGGGCGTGCCGATGATCCTGCACGGCGACGAGATCGGCCGCACCCAGCAGGGCAACAACAACGTCTACTGCCAGGACTCCGAGCTCGCCTGGATGGACTGGGAGCTGGCCAAGCAGAACGCCGGCCTGGTCCGGTTCACCGGCGGGCTGACGGCGTTCCGGCACCGGCACCCGGTGTTCCGCCGCCGCCGCTTCTTCCAGGGCGGCCCGGTCGGCAAGGGCGACAAGCTCGGCGACATCGCCTGGTTCACCCCGACCGGCGAGGAGATGACCGAGCAGAACTGGGACGACGGCTTCGGCAAGGCCGTCGTGGTCTTCCTCAACGGCAAGGCCATCCCCGACCTCGACCCGCGCGGCATGGCGGTGGAGGACGACTCGTTCCTGCTCGCCTTCAACGCGCACTACGAGGACATCGACGCCACGCTGCCGGGCAACGGCTACGGCGAGGCGTGGACGGTCGTCGTCGACTCCGCGACCGGCGAGGTCGAGCCCACGGACGCGGAGCCCATCGAAGGCGGCGGCAAGCTGACGCTGCCCGCCCGTTCCCTGATCGTGCTGCAGCGGACGGAGACGGAATGACGGTTCCGGAGTCGACCTACCGGGTGCAGCTGCGCCCGGAGTTCACCTTCGCCGACGCCGCCGAGCTGACCGGTTACCTGCGCGACCTGGGCATCGGCGCGCTCTACGCGTCGCCGGTGCTCGACGCGACGCCGGGCTCGACCCACGGTTACGACGTCGTCGACCCGACCAGGGCGCGGCCCGAGCTGGGCGGCGAGGAAGCCCGCCAGGAGCTGTCCAAGCGGCTCCGGGAGGCCGGGCTCGGCCTGGTCGTCGACATCGTGCCGAACCACATGTCGGTGGAGACGCCGAAGGTGAACCGCTGGTGGTGGGACGTGCTCACGCACGGCCGCGACTCGGCGCACGCCGCCTTCTACGACGTCGACTGGGACCGCGGCCCGATCCTGCTGCCGGTGCTGGGCGACGACGACGCCGTCGGCGAGCTGACCGTCGAAGGCGACGAGCTCGTCTACTACGACCACCGGTTCCCGATCGCGCCCGGCACCGGCGACGGCACGCCGCAGGAGGTGCACGAGCGCCAGCACTACCGGCTCGTGGGCTGGCGGCGTGGCAACGCGGAGCTGACCTACCGCCGGTTCTTCGACATCACGAACCTGGCCGCGGTCCGCGTCGAGGACCCGGTGGTGTTCGCCGAGACCCACGGCGAGGTGCTGCGCTGGGTCGCCGACGGCGACGTCACCGGCCTGCGCGTCGACCACCCGGACGGCCTCGCCGACCCGGGTGGCTACTTCCGGCGGCTGCGGGAGAACGCGCCCGGCGCGTGGATCGTCGCGGAGAAGATCCTGCACCCGGGCGAGCCGCTGCCGCAGACCTGGCCGGTCGACGGCACCACCGGCTACGACGCCCTGCGTGAGATCGCCGGGGTCTTCGTCGACGCGGCCGCCGAGCCCGCGTACACCGCCTTGGCGGACGAGCTCGGCGTCCGGACCGGCTACCACGACGTCGAGGCCGAGGCCCGGCGCCTGGTCACCGACCGGATCCTGGTCGCCGAGGTCCGGCGGATCGCGGCGCTGCTGCGGTTCGACAGCGAGCAAGCCCGGGAAGCCGTCGCCGAGACCATGGTGGCGTTCCCGGTCTACCGCTCCTACCTGCCCGAAGGCGAACAGCACTGGGCGACGGCGATCGCCGCGGCCCGGGAAGCCCGGCCTGACCTGGGGGAAGCGCTGGACGCCCTCGACGCGCAGGTGCGCGCCGAGCCGGACGGCGAGCTGGCCACGCGGATCCAGCAGACGTCCGGCATGGTCGTCGCGAAGGGCACCGAGGACACCACCTTCTACCGCTACACCCGGTTCGCCGCGCTCAACGAGGTCGGCGGCAACCCGGACCGGTTCGGCCTGGACGTCGAGGAGTTCCACCGCCTCGCCGCCGCGCGCGACGCCGGGTACCCGGCCGCGATGACCACGCTGACCACCCACGACACCAAGCGGTCCGAGGACACCCGGGCCCGCGCCACGGTGCTGGCGGAGCTGCCCGGCGAGTTCGCCGACGCCGTCCGCCGCTGGACCGCGCGCCGGGGGATCGCCGAGCCGTCGCTCAACCTGCTGGCCTGGCAGACGCTGGTGTCGACCTGGCCGATCGAGCCGCCCCGGCTGCGGGACTACCTCGACAAGGCGGCCAAGGAGGCCAAGCTCCGCACCAGCTGGACCGACCACGACGAGGAGTTCGAGAAGGCCGTCGCGGCCTGGCCGGACGACGTCATGGGCGACGCCGAGCTGGCCGCGGACATCGCGGCGTTCGTCGGCCGGATCGAGGGCCCGGGCTGGAGCAACTCGCTCGGCCAGAAGCTGGTGCAGCTGACCGCGCCGGGCGTCCCGGACGTCTACCAGGGCACCGAGCTGTGGGACTTCTCGCTGGTCGACCCGGACAACCGCCGTCCGGTCGACTACGCGGCCCGCCGCGAGATCCTGGCCCGGATCGTCGACGGCGAGCAGCCGGAGATCGACGCTTCGGGCGCGGCGAAGCTGCTGGTGACGCACAAGGCGCTGAAGCTGCGCCAGGAGCACCCCGCGCTGTTCCACGGCTACCGCCCGCTGCGCGCCGAGGGCATCGCCGCGGACCACGTGCTGGCCTACACCCGCAGCCCCGGCCTGGTCGTCGCGGTGACGCGGCTGCCGATCGGCCTCGCGGCCGCGGGCGGCTGGCGTGACACCGTCCTGCCGCTGCCCGACGGCGTCTGGACCGACGTTCTGACCGGCCGGGACGCCACCCCGGACGTGGCCACGCTGTTCGGCCGCTACCCGGTGGCCCTGCTCGTGCGAGGAGACGCATGACGTTCACCGTGTGGGCCCCGTCGGCCGAGCGCGTCCGCGTCCAGGTCGACGCCGATGTGCACGAGATGACCCGGGGCGAGGGCGGCTGGTGGTCCGCCGAAGCCGAGGGCATCAACTACGCCTTCCTGATCGGCGACTCCGACGAGCCGCTGCCGGACCCGCGGTCGCGGTGGCAGCCGCACGGCGTGCACAAAGAATCACGCGTCTACGACCACGCCGAGTTCGACTGGACGGACGACGCCTGGCACGGGCGGCAGCTGGCCGGCGGCGTCGTCTACGAGCTGCACATCGGCACCTTCACCCCCGGTGGCACCTTCGACGCCGCGATCGACCGGCTCGACCACCTGGTGGAGCTGGGCATCACGCACGTCGAGCTGCTGCCGGTGAACTCCTTCGACGGCACCGCGGGCTGGGGTTACGACGGCGTCCTCTGGGGCGCGGTCCACGAGCCCTACGGCGGGCCGGACGGGCTGAAGCGGTTCGTCGACGCGGCGCACGCGCGCGGCCTCGCCGTGGCGCTCGACGTCGTCTACAACCACCTCGGGCCCTCCGGCGCCTACCTCGACCGGTTCGGGCCGTACTTCGCCGGCCAGAACGACTGGGGACCCGGGCTCAACCTCGACGGGCCGGGTTCGGACGAGGTCCGCCGGTACGTCGTCGACAACGCGCTCGCGTGGTTCCGCGACTTCCACCTGGACGCGCTGCGCCTGGACGCTGTCCACGCGCTGCTCGACCGGCGGGCCGTCCACCTGCTCGAACAGCTCGCCGTCGAGGTCGAGACGCTGTCGGCGGCGCTGAACCGGCCGCTGACGCTGATCGCCGAGTCCGACCTCAACGACCCGAAGCTGGTCACGCCGCGCGAGCGCGGTGGTTACGGCCTGCAGGCCCAGTGGTCGGACGACTTCCACCACGCGATGCACGTCCGGCTGACCGGGGAGGACGAGGGCTACTACGCGGACTTCGCCGCGCCGGACGCGCTCCAGCGCGTGCTCCACGACGTCTTCTTCCACGCCGGCACCTGGTCGTCGTTCCGCGAGCGGACCCACGGCCGGCCGGTGGACACCCGGAGCGTGCCCGGCTACCGCTTCCTCGCCTACCTGCAGGACCACGACCAGATCGGCAACCGCGCGGCCGGCGACCGGCTCTCGGCCACGGTGCCGGCGGGCCGGCTGGCCTGCGGCGCGGCCATCCTGTTCTGCTCGCCGTTCACGCCGATGGTGTTCATGGGGGAGGAGTGGGCGGCGAGCACGCCGTGGCAGTTCTTCGCCTCCTTCCCGGACCCGGAGCTGGCCGAGGCGGTCCGCACCGGACGTCGTCGCGAGTTCGCCCGGCACGGCTGGGGCGAGACCGACGTCCCCGACCCGATGGACCCGGCCACGGTCGAGCGCTCGCGGCTCGACTGGGCCGAGGTGGACCAGCCGGAGCACCGGGAGGTCCTCGACCTCTACCGCGCGCTGATCCGGCTGCGCCGCGAGCGGCCCGAGCTGGCCGACCCGTGGACGCCCGACCTGCGGATCGACGCCGCGCCGGACGGGTCGTGGCTGGTGCTGCGGCGCGGCGGGCTGCGGCTGGCGTGCAACTTCGGCCCGGGCGACGTCACGCTGCCGCTCGGGGCCACGAAGGAGCTGCTCGCCTGGGCTCCGGCCACCTTGGACGGTGGGGCCGCGCACCTGCCGCCCGAGACCTTCGTCCTGGCCGAAACGACACCCTGACGGCGGTTGCCCGGCGGCCACTCGACCGCCGGGCGCGCGCACCCCGGCCGGGATCTGGGACGATTCAGGAATGGCTACCCGACCCTCCGCCGACCACGTCCTCGCCGGACGCCCGTTCCCGCTCGGCGCCCACCCCGAGGCGGGCGGGGTCCGGTTCGCCATCACCTCCGCCGTCGCGGACGCCGTCGACCTCTGCCTGATCGACGCCGACGGCTCGCAGCGGCGGATCGCGCTCACCGAACGCACGTTCGGCGTCTGGCACGGCCTGGTGCCCGGCGTGACGCCCGGGCAGCGCTACGGCTACCGCGTCCATGGGCCCTACGACCCCGCCCGCGGCCTGCGCTGCAACCCGCACAAGCTGCTGCTGGACCCGTACGCCCGGCAGATCACCGGGCAGCTCACCGACCTGACCGCCGCCCAGGGCTTCACCGGCGACCCGGACCGCGGCCCGATGTCCACAGTGGACTCGCTGGGCAGCGTGCCGCTGTCGGTCGTCACCTCGCCCGGCGGCCCGGACACCGGGGCGCACCCGGAGGTGCCGTTCGAGGAGGCGGTGATCTACGAGGTGCACGTCAAGGGCTTCACCCAGCAGCACCCGTTCATCCCCGAGGCACTGCGCGGCACCTACCTGGGCCTGGCCCACCCGGTGGCCATCGAGTACCTGACCCGGCTCGGCGTCACCTCGGTGGAGCTGCTGCCGGTGCACACCTTCCTCGACGAGCCGTCCCTGGTCCGCGGCGGCCGGCACAACTACTGGGGGTACTCGCCGCTCGGCTTCTTCGCGCCGCACGCCGCCTACGCCAGTGAGCCCGGCCACGAGGTCGAGGAGTTCCGGCTGATGGTGGCGGCGCTGCACGCGGCCGGCATCGAGGTGATCGTCGACGTCGTGTTCAACCACACCTGCGAGGGCGGGCCGGACGGGCCGACGCTGAGCTTCCGCGGGCTCAACGCGCCGGTGTACTACCTGCACACCGACCGCGGCCACATGGCCGACATCACCGGCTGCGGCAACACCCTGGAGGCCGGCTCGCCGACCGTGGTCCGGCTGGTGACCGACTCGCTGCGGTACTGGACGCAGGAGCTGGGCGTCGACGGCTTCCGGTTCGACCTGGCCAGCACGCTGGGCCGGCCGCGCGGCGGCGCGTTCGACGCCGCCTCGACGCTGCTCACCGCGATCACCACCGACCCGGTGCTCTCGCGCTGCAAGCTGATCGCCGAGCCGTGGGACGCGACCGGCGAGGGCTACCGCGTCGGCGGCTTCGGCGCCCAGTGGGCGGAGTGGAACGGCCGCTACCGCGACACGATCCGCGACTTCTGGCGCGGCGCGACCGGCGTCCGCGACCTGGCCTACCGGCTGTCCGGTTCGTCGGATCTGTACGACCACAACCTGCGCCGGCCGTGGCAGTCGATCAACTTCATCACCGCCCACGACGGCTTCACGCTGCGGGACCTGGTGTCCTACAACGAAAAGCACAACGAGGCCAACGGCGAGGACAACCGCGACGGCACCAACGACAACCGCTCGTGGAACCACGGCGCGGAGGGGGAGACGGGCGACGCGGAGATCCGCGAGCTGCGCACCCGGCAGGCGCGGAACCTGTTCGCGACGCTGCTGCTGTCCACCGGCACCCCGATGCTCACCGCGGGCGACGAGTTCTGGCGCACCCAGCACGGCAACAACAACGCCTACTGCCTCGACGACGAGACGTCCTGGTTCGACTGGACGCCGGGGGACACCGAGGCCGAGACGATGCTCGCGTTCGCCCGCCGCGTCGTCCGGCTGCGCGCCAACAGCCCGGCGCTGCGGCAGCCGGAGTTCTTCGAAGGCCGGACCACGCCGACCGGCAAGCCGGATCTGGTCTGGTTCCGCCCGGACGGCGAGGAGTTCGGCGAGAGCGACTGGTTCGCCGACCGCCGCACGCTCGGCATGTGGATCGACGGCTCCAACAGCCAGGCCCGCAACCGCGAGGGCGCGCTGGTGCCGGACCACTCGTGGCTGCTGTGGCTGCACGCGGGCGACGAGTCCACGGAGGTCGTCCTGCCGGGCCGCGAGTACGGCGAGACGTTCAAGCCGACGCTGGACACCAGCACCGGCGACGGCAGCCCGGGCAACCCGGGTCCGCTGGAGCCCAAGAGCCGGGTGACGCTCCAGTCCCGTTCCCTGCTCCTGCTCCGCGCCCCGCGCTTGGCGGCGGAACCCCCGGCCGAACCCTACTGACGCGTACCGCCGTCCGGCCGTAACCCGCCGGACATCCGCCGGGAACCTTTGTGCGGAAAGCGTTTCACTCGAACGAGTCTGGGTACAGAACAAGAGAGCCCTGCCTCGATCGTGCGTGATCGAGTCGGGCAGACTGACGACGCCTGCGTCCACACCCATAGATCGAGGGGCGTTGCCCATGACCGGCCGGCTCGGTATCGACGACGTCTCCCCCAGCGTGAGCTGCGGCCGGTATCCGGCCAAAGCCGTTGTGGGGGAACACATTCCCGTCACCGCGACGGTCTGGAGAGAAGGCCATGACGCCGTCGCGGCCACCGTCGCGTGGCGCGGTCCCGGCGACCGCCTGACGCGCCAGGCGCGGATGGTGCCGCGCGGACCCGACCACCCGGACGAGTTCGCCGCGGTGATCGTCCCCGACGTCACCGGGCTCTGGACCTACCGGATCGACGCCTGGAGCGATCCCTGGGCGACGTGGGAACACGCCGTCGAGGTGAAGGTCGCCGCCGGGCAGGGGCCCGAGGACCTGGTCAACGACATCGAGAACGGCGCCCGGCTGCTGGAGCGCGTCTCGCGCCGGCCGGACCGCCGGGCCGAGAAAGCGCTCCTCACCGGCGCGGTCGTCGCGCTGCGCAACGACGAGCTGAGCCTCGCCGAGCGCGTCGGGCCCGCGCTGTCGCCGGAGGTCCGCCAGCTCATGCACGAGTTCCCGGTGCGCGAGCTGATCACCAAGGGCAAGCCGCTCAAGCTGTGGGTCGACCGCAAGCGCGCCGCCTACGGCTCCTGGTACGAGTTGTTCCCGCGCTCCACCGGCGGCCTCGACGCCGAGGGCAAGGCCGTGCACGGCACGTTCACCACCGCCGCGGCCGCGCTCGACCGGGTCGCCAAGATGGGCTTCGACGTCGTCTACCTGCCGCCGATCCACCCGATCGGCCGGGTGAACCGCAAGGGCCCCAACAACACCCTCGACGCGACCCCGGACGACGTCGGCTCGCCGTGGGCGATCGGCGCCGACGAGGGCGGGCACGACGCCATCCACCCGGACCTCGGCACCTTTGACGACTTCGACGCCTTCGTCGCCCGCTCGGCGGAGCTCGGCATGGAGGTGGCGCTCGACTTCGCGCTGCAGGCCGCGCCCGACCACCCGTGGGTCCTCAAGCACCCCGAGTTCTTCACCACCCGGCCGGACGGTTCGATCGCCTACGCCGAGAACCCGCCCAAGAAGTACCAGGACATCTACCCGATCAACTTCGACAACGACCCCAAGGCCGTCTACGAGGAGATGTTGCGCGTCGTCCTGGTCTGGGTCGAGCACGGGGTCAAGGTCTTCCGGGTCGACAACCCGCACACCAAGCCGCCGGACTTCTGGGCCTGGCTGATCCAGTCGGTGAAGGACGCCCACCCGGACGTCCTGTTCCTGGCCGAGGCGTTCACCCGCCCGGCGCGGCTGTGGGGCCTGGCCCGGCTCGGCTTCACCCAGAGCTACACGTACTTCACCTGGCGGACCGGCAAGCAGGAGCTGATCGACTTCGCCGTGGACCTGCGGGACCACTGGAACGAGGGCCGGCCGAACCTGTTCGTCAACACCCCGGACATCCTCCACGAGTCGCTGCAGCGCGGCGGCCCGGGCATGTTCGCGCTGCGGGCCGCGCTCGCCGCGACGATCGCGCCGACGTGGGGCGTCTACTCGGGCTACGAGCTGTTCGAGCACGCCCCGGTCCGCGACGGCAGCGAGGAGTACCTGGACTCCGAGAAGTACCAGCTGCGCCCGCGCGACTTCGACCGCGCGCTCGCCGAGGGCCGGTCGCTGGAGCCGTGGATCGCGAAGCTCAACGCCGTCCGCCGCGCGCACCCCGCGCTGCAGCAGATGCGCACCCTGCACTTCCACCACATCGACAACGACGCGCTGCTGGCCTACTCCAAACAGGACCCGGCCACCGGCGACACCGTCGTCACGGTCGTGACGCTCGACCCGTACGGGCCGCAGGAGGGCACGTTGTGGCTCGACACCGGCGCGCTCGGGTTCGAGGCGCACGAGCGGCTGATCGCCCACGACGAGGTCACCGGGGACACCTGGGACTGGGGGCAGGCCAACTTCGTCCGGCTCGAACCGTGGCGGGCCGTGGCCCACGTGGTGTCGGTGCGGCGCCGGCTGGCCGGGTAGACGGGAAAACGCGGGAAAGTGCGGGAAGTGCGGGACTTGAGGGACGAGGTGGAACACATGGCGGAGGAGACTCGCCCCGACGCGGCGCTCGGGCTCGAGGGCGTGCCGCACACCGGTGAGGCCATGACGGCCGACGGGATGCTGGTCGAACCCCAGGCCGAGGATTTCCGCTCGGCGCAGCAGGCGCCGAGCAACCCGGCGTGGTTCAAGGGCGCGGTGTTCTACGAGGTGCTGGTGCGCGCCTTCGCCGACTCGAACGGCGACGGCACCGGCGACCTGCGCGGCCTGGCCGGCCGGCTGGACTACCTGGCGTGGCTGGGCATCGACTGCCTGTGGCTGCCGCCGTTCTACGCGTCGCCGCTGCGCGACGGCGGGTACGACATCAGCGACTTCCGGGCCGTGCTGCCGGAGTTCGGCAGCGTCGAGGACTTCGTCTTCCTGCTGAACGAGGCGCACCGGCGCGGCATCCGCGTGATCACCGACCTGGTGCTCAACCACACGTCGGACGCGCACCCGTGGTTCCAGCAGTCGCGCAGCGACCCGGACGGCCCGTACGGCGACTACTACGTGTGGAGCGACGACGACTCCCGCTACGCCGACGCGCGGATCATCTTCGTCGACACCGAGTCGTCCAACTGGACGTACGACCCGGTGCGCGGCCAGTTCTACTGGCACCGGTTCTTCTCCCACCAGCCCGACCTGAACTTCGAGAACCCCGACGTCCAGAACGCCATGATCGACACCCTGCGGTTCTGGCTGGACCTGGGGATCGACGGCTTCCGCCTCGACGCCGTGCCGTACCTGTTCGAGCAGGAGGGCACCAACTGCGAGAACCTGCCGCGCACGCACGAGTTCCTCAAGCGCTGCCGCAAGGTCGTCGACGACGAGTACCCCGGCCGGATCCTGCTGGCCGAGGCGAACCAGTGGCCCTCCGACGTCGTCGAGTACTTCGGCGACCCGGCGGTCGGCGGCGACGAGTGCCACATGGCGTTCCACTTCCCGCTGATGCCGCGGATCTTCATGGCCGTGCGCCGCGAGTCCCGGTTCCCGATCTCGGAGATCCTCACCCAGACCCCGCAGATCCCCGACGGCACCCAGTGGGGCATCTTCCTGCGCAACCACGACGAGCTGACCCTCGAGATGGTCACCGACGAAGAGCGCGACTACATGTACACGGAGTACGCCAAGGACCCGCGGATGAAGGCCAACATCGGCATCCGCCGCCGGCTGGCCCCGCTGCTCGACAACGACCGGAACCAGCAGGAGCTGTTCACGGCGATGCTGTTGTCCCTCCCGGGCTCGCCCGTTCTGTACTACGGTGACGAGATCGGCATGGGAGACAACATCTGGCTCGGCGATCGCGACGCGGTGCGCACACCCATGCAGTGGACCCCGGACCGCAACGCCGGGTTCTCCTCCTGCGACCCGGGCCGGATCTACCTCCCGGTGATCATGGACCCGGTCTACGGCTACCAGGGCCTGAACGTCGAAGCCCAGTCCAACAACGATTCCTCCCTGCTCAACTGGACCCGGCGGATGATCGAGGTGCGCAAGCAGCACCACGCCTTCGCCGAAGGGGAGTTCGTCGACCTCGGCGGCTCCAACCCGAGCGTGCTGGCCTACAAGCGCCAGTGGCGGCGCCCGGACGGCGGTGAGGACACGGTGCTCTGCGTGAACAACCTCTCCCGCTTCCCGCAGCCGGTGGAGCTGGACCTGTCCGCGCACCGCGGGTGCGTGCCGGTCGAGCTGACCGGCGGCGTGCGCTTCCCGGGCATCGGGGAGCTGTCCTACCTGCTGACGCTGCCGGGGCACGGCTTCTACTGGTTCCAGCTGACGACCCCGGGAGACGAAGGCGAAGCGAGGTGAGTTCCGTGTCCGAGACCAGTGAGCTGGTCGACGCACTGACCGGCGATCTGGCCCGGTGGCTGCCGGCCCAGCGCTGGTTCGCCGGCAAGGACCGGCCGGTGACCGGTGTCCGGCCGCTCGGCGTGACCGAGCTGGTCGAAGGCGACCCGCAGCTGCTGCACCTGGTCATCGAGGTGATCCAGGGCGACCGCCGCGAGCCCTACCAGCTGCTCGTCGGCCGGCGGACGCACCCACCGGAGATCGCGTCGGGCAGCTGGATCGTCGCCGGTGGCGACCTGAACGCCTACGAGGCGTCCGCGGACGCGGACCTGACCGGCGTGCTGCTGGACCTGATGGCGAGCGAGGGGCGCGTCGGCGCGCTCGGCTTCGGGCACGAGCCCGGCGTGGAGCTGGAGACCGGGCTGCGCGCCCGGCCGATCTCGTCGGAGCAGAGCAACACCTCGCTGGTCTACGGCGGCCAGTACATCCTCAAGCTGTTCCGCAAGCTGACCCCGGGCCAGAACAAGGACCTGCTGCTGCACCGCGCACTGCAGAAGGTCGGCAGCAAGCACATCGCCGCGCCGCTCGGCTCGATCACCGGCGACCTGGACGGCGAGCCGACCACGGTCGGCATGCTCCAGCAGTTCATCCCGGACGCGGTCGACGGCTGGGCGATGGCCACCACCAGCGTCCGCGACCTGATGGCCGGCCCGGAGCGGCACGCCGAGGAGGTCGGCGGCGACTTCGCCGGCGAGGCCGAGCGGCTGGGCCGCGCGGTCGCCGAGGTGCACGCGGACCTGGCCGCGGCGCTCGACACCGAGGGTGTCGACGCCGACGGGCTGGACCGCACGATGAAGGCCATGATCGCGCGGCTGGAGACCGTCGCCGGGCAGGTCCCGGAGCTGGCCGCGTACGCGCCGGCACTGCGGGCGTCGTTCGAGACGCTCCGGACGCTGCCCGCCGACTCGGTCTCGATGCAGTTCATCCACGGCGACCTGCACCTGGGCCAGGTGCTGCGGACGGTCACCGGCTGGCTGCTCATCGACTTCGAGGGCGAGCCCGCGGCCCCGGTCGAGGAGCGGCACGCGCTCAGGTCGCCGTTGCGCGACGTGGCGGGCATGCTGAGGTCGTTCGACTACGCCGCCCAGCAGATGCTGGTCGGGCAGCCGGACGACCCGGAGCTGGCCGAGCGGGCGCAGGAGTGGTCGGCCCGCAACCGCACGGCGTTCTGCGAGGGTTACGCCGCGATCGCGGCGGACCCCCGGGACCAGGGTGAGCTGCTGCGCGCGTTCGAACTGGACAAGGCGATCTACGAAGTGAGCTACGAGTACGCGAACCGGCCCGACTGGCTGGGCGTCCCGCTCGCCTCGATCGCCCGGATCATGCGGGGAGATGGGTGAAGAACGTGAACGCGGTACCGGAAGAACTGCCGGACGCGGCCCCGCCGGCCGCCGACATCGACCGGCTGCTGGCCGGCTCGCACCACGACCCGCACTCGGTGCTGGGCGTGCACGCGGTGGGCAAGGGGTTCGCGGCGCGGGCGCTGCTGCCCGGCGCCAAGGCCGTCGCGCTGAGCGTCGGCGAGCACCGGTACCCGATGGAGCCGGTGATCGACGCTCTGTTCGCCGTCGCCGTGCCGGAGCACCCCGGTGACTACCGCCTGGAAGTCGAGTACGACGGCCACAGCGTCACCGCCGACGACCCGTACCGCTGGCTGCCCACGGTCGGCGAGCTGGACCTGCACTTGATCGGCGAGGGCCGGCACGAGCGGCTCTGGGAGGCGCTCGGCGCGCACGTGCGCTCGTACGACACGCCCGGTGGAGCCGTCGAGGGCACGTCGTTCGCCGTCTGGGCGCCCAACGCCCGCGGCATCCGCGTGATCGGCGACTTCAACGGCTGGGACGGGCGCGGGCACGCGATGCGCTCGCTGGGCTCGTCCGGGATCTGGGAGCTGTTCGTGCCCGGCGTCGGGACCGGCGCCTGCTACAAGTTCCGGATCCTCGGCGCCGACGGGAACTGGCAGGAGAAGGCCGACCCGATGGCGTTCGGCACCGAGCTGCCGCCCGCGACGGCGTCGGTCGTCACGCGCACGGCGTACAGCTGGGAAGACGACGAGTGGGTCGCGCAGCGCGAAGCGACCCAGTGGGCCGCGGCGCCGATGAGCGTCTACGAGGTCCACCTCGGCTCGTGGCGCCCCGGCCTGGACTACCGCGAGCTGGCCGACCAGCTGGGCGACTACGTCGTCGAGACGGGCTTCACGCACGTCGAGCTGCTGCCGGTGTCGGAGCACCCGTTCGGCGGCTCCTGGGGCTACCAGGTGACGTCGTACTACGCGCCGACGTCCCGCTTCGGCTCGCCCGACGACTTCCGCTACTTCGTCGACCGCCTGCACCAGCGGGGGATCGGCGTGCTCGTCGACTGGGTGCCCGCGCACTTCCCGAAGGACATCTGGGCGCTGGCGAAGTTCGACGGCACCGCGCTGTACGAGCACGCGGACCCGCGCCGCGGCGAGCAGCCCGACTGGGGCACGCTCGTGTTCGACTTCGGCCGCAACGAGGTCCGCAACTTCCTCGTCGCCAACGCGCTGTTCTGGATCGAGGAGTTCCACCTCGACGGGCTGCGCGTCGACGCGGTGGCGTCGATGCTCTACCTCGACTACTCCCGCAAGGAAGGGGAGTGGCTGCCGAACCAGTACGGCGGCCGCGAAAACCTGGACGCGGTGCGGTTCCTGCAGGAGCTGAACGCGACCGTCTACAAGCGACACCCGGGCGTGGTGATGGTGGCCGAGGAGTCGACCGCCTGGCCGGGCGTCACGCGCCCGACCCACCTGGGCGGCCTCGGCTTCGGCTTCAAGTGGAACATGGGGTGGATGCACGACACGCTCCGCTACCTGTCCCACGAGCCGATCCACCGCGCCTACCACCACAACGAGATGACGTTCTCGCTCGTGTACGCGTGGAGCGAGAACTTCGTCCTCCCGCTGTCGCACGACGAAGTGGTGCACGGCAAGGGATCCCTGTGGGGCCGGATGCCGGGCGACGACTGGAACAAGGCGGCCGGGCTGCGCTCGCTGCTGGCGTTCATGTGGGCCCACCCGGGCAAGCAGCTGCTGTTCATGGGCGGCGAGTTCGGCCAGCCGCAGGAGTGGTCCGAGCAGCGATCGCTCGACTGGCACCTGCTCGACGAGCCGCTGCACCGCGGCGTGCAGGACCTGCTGCGGGCGCTGAACTCGGTGTACAAGACGACGCCGGCGCTGTTCAGCCAGGACACCTCGCCGGAGGGCTTCGCCTGGATCGACGCCAACGACTCCGGCGGCAACGTCCTGAGCTTCCTGCGCATCGGCGCCGACGGCTCGCGGCTGGCGTGCGTCGCCAACTTCGCCGGCGTCCCGCACCACGACTACCGGGTCGGCCTCCCGTCCGCGGGCCGCTGGCGCGAGGTGGTCAACACCGACGCCGAAGCCTACGGCGGCTCGGGCGTCGGCAACCTGGGCGCGGTGGAGGCGGTCACCTCGCCGTGGCACGGCCAGCCGGCCTCGGCGATCCTCCAGCTCCCGCCCGCCGGAGTCCTCTGGCTCGCCGAAGAGACACCCCCGGCGGTCCCCGAACTCCCGTAGCAGCCCTTCACGCGTGCGCAAAGGGTCGACACGCGTGATCCGGAAGCCGACACGCGTGATGGGAGGGTCGACACGGCCACAACGGCCGTGTTGACCTCCCAATCACGTGAGTTGACCTCCCAATCACGCGAGTTGACCTCCCAATCACGCGAGTTGGCGTTCTGATCACGTGGGTTGACGCGAAAATGGGTCCGGCGGGCCCGTGTTGCGGGCTTACGATGAGGGCATGGCCGGCGCCGGAGGCGTCCTCGGGAACTTGATCCTGTTCGCCGTGGTCTGCATCATCCCCACGGTGCTCTTCTGGTGCGCGCTGCGCGCCCCGGACCTGCTGCGGCGGGCGCGGGAGAAGTTCGCGAAGCCGCAGCCGCAGGGGCCCCCGATCGAGCGGGTCGCCGCGGACCTGCGCCGGGTGCACCGGCTGCTCGTCGACTACCCGTCCGGCACCTCGGCCGCGCGGCGGTACGGCACCCGGCAGGCCTACGACGAGCTGCTCGCCCAGGCCTGCCGGCAGATCGGCGTCCCGCACCGGCTCGCCGAGCTGCCCGAGGGCATGGACCGCGAGATCGAACGCCTGCGCGTCGAGCAGTCACTGCGGGAGCGCGGTCTGGCCGTCCCCTGAGTCGTACGGGACGTGTACGCCCGGCGACACCGTGGTCCGGCTGTCCATTGTGGACGCCACTGGCCTCGGCTACCGGCCGCGATGCCACCGCCGACTACGTCCCGGCGGTGTCACAGCACGATCTCGGCGAGCCGCTCGACGTCGTCGATCTCGTCGGTGGCCGGGTTGAAGATCAGCTCGTCCGCGCCGAGGTCGGCGAACTCCTTCACCGCGGCCCGCACGGCTTCCGGCGTCGTGCGGACGTTGTCCACGACGACCTTGGCCAGCTCACCCAGGTTGCTGTAGTAGTCGCCGACCTTCGCGCGTCCGGTGTCCGGCTCGCCGAGCGCGTAGTAGACGATGGCGACGAGCCGCGGGTCGCCCTCGCGGCCGCCGTCACGCCAGGCCGCACGGGCCTTGTCGAAGGCGTCGGCGACCATCCCGGGCGGCATCGAACCGCCGACGTAACCCTGGCCGTGCTTCGCCATCCGGGCCAGGGCGTTGGGCGCGAACCCGCCGAACAGCAGTGGCACCTCGCGCGTGCCGGCCGGGACCGCCGGGGTGTCCCCGCCGCCGACCGGCCGGCCGTTCCACACGTCCCGGTAGACCTCGAGGTCGGCGTCGATCCGCTTGCCGAGCCCCTTCGGGCCGAGCCCGCCGGTGACGAAGTCGTCCGGCCGGCCGCCGATCCCGATGCCGAGGGTGAGCCGGCCGCCGGAGACGCCGTCGATGCCCGCGATCTCCTTCGCCAGCAGCACGGGCGGCCACACGGTGCCGAGCAGGACGTTGCTGACCAAGCCGATCCGCGACGTCGCACCGGCCGCGGCGGCCAGGGCGACGGTGTCCATCACGCCGGGGTAGGCGATCCGGCCGACCGTGCCGAGCGTCGAGAACCCGGCGGCCTCGGCGCGCGCGGCCCAGCCGGGAAGGAGGGCCGGGCGCATGTCCCGGACCTGGTTCGGCAATCCGATGCCGATCTGCAATGGAGGCTCCTCAGGAAGGAAAATGATCTCCATCCCACCATCCCGGAAAACGAAGAACCCCGCCACGATCGTGGCGGGGTTCTTCGTTGGTACCGAAGGAAAATCAGTCCAGGTAGTCGCGCAGCACCTGGGACCGCGACGGGTGACGCAGCTTCGACATCGTCTTCGACTCGATCTGCCGGATGCGCTCACGGGTCACCCCGTACACCTGGCCGATCTCGTCGAGCGTGCGCGGCTGGCCGTCCGTCAGGCCGAAGCGCAGCCGGACGACGCCCGCCTCGCGCTCGGACAGCGTCTGCAGCACCGACTGGAGCTGGTCCTGCAGCAGCGTGAACGACACGGCGTCGACCGCGACGACGGCTTCGGAGTCTTCGATGAAGTCACCGAGCTGGGAGTCGCCCTCGTCGCCGATGGTCTGGTCGAGCGAGATCGGCTCACGCGCGTACTGCTGGATCTCCAGGACCTTCTCCGGGGAGATGTCCATTTCCTTGGCCAGCTCTTCCGGGGTCGGCTCGCGGCCGAGGTCCTGGAGCAGCTCACGCTGTATGCGGCCGAGCTTGTTGATGACCTCGACCATGTGCACCGGGATGCGGATGGTGCGGGCCTGGTCGGCCATCGCGCGGGTGATCGCCTGGCGGATCCACCACGTGGCGTACGTCGAGAACTTGTAGCCCTTGGTGTAGTCGAACTTCTCCACCGCGCGGATCAGGCCGAGGTTGCCCTCCTGGATGAGGTCCAGGAACGCCATGCCGCGGCCGGTGTAGCGCTTGGCCAGCGACACCACGAGCCGGAGGTTCGCCTCCAGGAGGTGGTTCTTGGCCCGCTCGCCGTCACGCACGATCCACTTGAGATCGCGGCGCATCTGCGTGACGAGCTTTTCGCCCTCTTCTTCGGCCGTGCGCACCCGCTCGGCGGCGTAGAGCCCGGCCTCGATCCGCTTGGCGAGCTCCACCTCCTCCTCCGCGTTCAGCAGCGCGACCTTGCCGATCTGCTTGAGGTAGGCACGCACGGAGTCGGCCGACGCGGTGAGCTCGGCGTCCTTGCGCGCCTGGCGCAGGGCCTCCGACTCCTCCTCGTCCCAGACGAAGTCCGGGTTGTCGGAGCTCTTGGCCGCGGCCGCCTTGTCGGCGGCCGCGCCGCGACGACGCTGCGCCGGGGTCTCCTCGTCGGATTCCTCGTCGTCGTCATCGTCGTCGGCATCCGGCGTGTCGGCGACCGTCTCCTCGACGACGTCGACCTCGACCTCGACTTCTTCCAGGTCCGACAAGTCGGGCGAGTCGAGCTCGCCTTCGATGCCCTCGGGACCGTCGGGCTCGCCGTCCTCGCCCTTGGTCCCGGGCTTCTTCGCCGGTGCCTTCTTGGCCGGAGCCTTCTTGGCAGTGGTGGTCTTGCGCGCCGCTGGCTTCGCCGTCCCGGTGGCTGCCTCTTCGGCCGGCTCGCCGGCTGCGGTCGCTGTCTTCGTCCCGCCTCGGGTTGCGGTTCTTGCGGCTGCCACTTACGCCCTTTCGCAGCGGTCGATCATGACGAGCAGCGGACTAGGAGCCACTGCTGCCTCACATTCGGGGAACAGCCTCGGCCTGCGGTTTTGGCCTCCGCAGCCGTGGGCCGTGTTCCATTGTAACGACGGTACGCGCCTGCGTCGCGAAGCGATCACCCTCCGGCCGGCCGGAGGTGTCGAATCGGCGTCGAAACCGACGCCGGCTCCGGCGCCGGTCTAGTGCTGGATGCCCTCGGCCGCGGCGGCCGCGGCCCCGACGATCCCGGCGTTGTTCAGCAGCTTCGCGACCAGCACCGGGGTCCGGATGTCCAGCAGCGGCACCCATTTCTCGGCCTTCTTGCTGACGCCGCCGCCGACGATGAACAGATCCGGCCAGATCAGGTTTTCCAGCACGGTCAGATAACGGTGCACCCGCTTGGACCATTCGGGGTAGGTCAGCCCCTCGTTGTCCTTCACCGACGCGGCCGCGCGCTTCTCCGCGTCGTGGCCGTCGATCTCCAGGTGGCCGAACTCGGTGTTCGGGACGAGCTTGCCGTCCTGGAACACCGCGCTGCCGATGCCGGTGCCGAAGGTCAGCAGCGCCGTGACGCCGGTGCGCGCGACGGGGTCGCCGAAGCGGATCTCCGCCATGCCGGCCGCGTCGGCGTCGTTGAGCATCGCGACCTGGTCGACGCCGACCCCGAGCCGCTTGGCGAACAGCGCGTCGGCGTCGGTGCCGATCCACTGCTTGTCGATGTTGGCCGCGGTGTGCGCGACGCCCTTCTTCACGACCGCCGGCAGGGTCACGCCGACCGGCCCGCCCCAGCCCGCCTGCGCCACGATCTCGGCGACGACGTCCGCCACCGCCGAGGGGGTGGACGGCTTGGGCGTCTCGATCCGGATCCGGTCGCCGATGAGCTGCCCCCGGTCCAGGTCGACCAACGCGCCCTTGATCCCGCTGCCGCCGATGTCGATGCCGAAACCTCGGCGGGTCGCCTCCACCACGGACGTGGTCCCTTCTCGCACGATTCAGAAGCCTGCCTCGGAGACTTTAACCGGATGTGGTGACATGGCGGACGTGGGAGTTGACGAGTCGTTGCTGAAAAGCGTCGCGGTGCAGGTCGCGACGGACGCCGCCGAGCTGGTCCGCGAGGCCTGGGCCGGGATGGCGGCGGGCCGGTCGGTCGCCGTGGACACCAAGTCCGCGGACACCGACGTGGTCACCGCCGTCGACCACGAGTCGGAGCGGCTCGTCCGCGCCCGGCTCGCCGAACTGCGGCCCGGCGAGCCGGTGCTGGGCGAGGAGGGCGGTGGGACGGCGGGTGACGACGGCGTCACGTGGGTCGTCGACCCGATCGACGGCACGGTCAACTTCCTCTACGGCCTGCCGTGGTTCGGCGTGTCCGTCGCCGCGCAGGTCGGCGGGGTGTCGGTGGCCGGCGCCGTCGTCGAGCCGGCGAGCGGGCGGGTGTGGTCGGCCGCGCGCGGCCACGGCGCGTGGCTCGACGGCCGCCGGCTGGGCGTCTCGGCGCCGTCGCGGCTGGAGCTGACGCTCGTCGGGACCGGGTTCGCGTACTCGGCGGAGCGGCGGACGCGGCAGGCGCGGTTCGCGGCGGGGCTGCTCGGGCGGGTGCGCGACATCCGCCGCAACGGCGCGGCGTCGCTCGACCTGTGCGCGGTGGCGGCGGGCTGGCTGGACGCGTACGTCGAGCACGGCCTGCACCGCTGGGACTGGGCCGCGGGCGCGCTGATCGCGTCGGAGGCGGGCGCGACGGTCGTGCTGCCGGGTTCGGCACCGGACCTCGGCGCGGACGCGACGTACGCGGCGGCGCCGTCGATCGCGGAGCCGCTGCGGAAGGCGCTGGGGGAGTGCGGGGCCGCGGACGTCTGAGAGGCCGTTGCGGGGCCCCTGAGGGCCGGACACGCGTGATCGGGAGGGCATCGCGCGTGTCTGGAGAGGCATCACGCGTGATTGGAGGGTCGACTCGCGTGATTGGGCGGTCGACTCGCGTGATTGTGCGGTCGGCTCACGTACCCAGAGGGTCGGGTCGCGTACGCAGGGGGTCGGGTCAGCGGGTCAGCACTGGACGTCGCGGGCCGAGGCCAGCAGGGTCTGGTCGATGACCGGGGCCTGGGCGCCCGCGGACTGCTCGTTGCCGCCGCCGCCCTGGTGGGCCTTGGACCACTCGGCGAGCTGGGTGAGGACCTGGCGGGCCTCGGCGCGCGGGCGGATGTCGCCGAAGTTGGTGCCGGTGACGAGGTCGACGCTGGCGTCCTTGCGGTTGTCCTGGACCAGCTCGGCGCAGGGCACCACCAGGCCGAGCGTGCGGGCCGCGGTGATGCCGTTCTCGCCGAAGCGGATCTGGCCGCGGCACTTCGCTTCGCGGTTCTCGTAGGCGGGGTCGTTGGCCGGCTCGCCGGTGTTGGTGAACCCGAGCTCGTGCAGCGCCGTCGTCGTGATGCTGCCCTGACCGCGCGTGCTCGACGCGTTGAGGACCTTCACCGCGACCTTGTCCGGCGGCACCGGCGCGCGGTCGTCGAGGGCGTTGTGGGGGAGTGTGCTGAACGTGACACCCGGCGGCGGGCTGGCCTGCGGGTCGCACCGGACGGCCTCGTCGACGTCGCCCTTGCCGACCGCGGCGTTGATCCAGACGATGATCGCGCCGAGCGCCAGCACGCCGATGACGATCAGCGCCGGCAGTGGCTTGTGCCTGCGGTACGGCCGCGCCGCACGGTCCCCGATGCCGTTCCCCGACGCCACCTGCCCGTCCCTTCCCGAACCCAGAACCCGACGGCAGCTCGTCGGCACCGTCGTGGCCGATCAGCCTAGGCGCTGCGACCCGCGTGCGCGGGTCCGGGTCACCCCGCCGGTTTCCCGGGCGCCGCCGTGGTCCCGGGCGCCGCCCGGAGGCCTGTCCCCGTGCGGCGATCGCACCACGCGGGGGTCGGCCGGGGCAAGCGGACACGGGCCCCCCGTGAGGTTCTCCACCCGGGGGCAACCCGAATGGACGACAACGCGTCTTACCTGCGGGTTCCCCCTGTCGGGTGACGAATCCCCGGCAATGTCTGACTCGTTGCAGAAGCCGCGAAGGCGTGAGCTACCCTTCCCGGGCTCCGGCCGCAGGACGAGGCCCAAAACGAGAGAGACCTCGGTCACTCCGGCCGTCGGGCACAAACAGCGGCCCTGGAACGTTGACCAGCGGCACGGCGGACTCGCGGGCGCACCCGAGGGTCCGGGAAAACGACTACACAAGCTGATCGCAGGGGTGAGGGACACATGGCTACCGACTACGACGCTCCGCGCCGCAGCGAAGCCGACGAGCTGGCCGAAGACTCGTTGGAGGAGCTCAAGGCCCGGCGGAACGAGAACCAGTCCGGCGTCGTCGACGTCGACGAGGACGCGACCGCCGAGAACTTCGAGCTTCCGGGTGCCGACCTCTCCGGGCTTTCCGGTGAGGACATGACCGTGAAGGTGGTGCCGAAGCAGGCGGACGAGTTCACCTGCTCCGTGTGCTTCCTGGTGCACCACCGCAGCAGGCTGGCCGAGGAGAGCGGTGGACGCCTGATCTGCCGCGACTGCGCCTGAGGGCGCGGGAGCTCGGACCAGGGTTCGGGACGAACAGACGCGACGGAGAGCCCTGAGGGATCAAGGGAGGGCTCGAAGCGCGCTGGGGACAAGGGGGCCGGCCGGCAGGCCGGCCCCCTTCCACGTCTCCGGGCGGTCAGGCGCCCTTGAGCAGCTCGGCGACGCGCTCCGGGTGCCGGGTGCTGAACAGCCAGTACGGCGTCGGGTCCGCGGGGTCGGTGAGCCGGATCCGCACGGCCGGGCCGACCCAGCCGCGGTGCAGCACGTACGCCGCGGGGTCGCCGTCGCGGCCGAGCGCCTTGCGCTTGGCGTCCTTGTCGAAGATCTCCACCTCGCCGACGTAGCGCAGCGGCAGGTGCGCGTCGCCCACCCACAGCTCGGGCTCGTCACCGCCGGTGACGCGGATCCGGGACTTGCCGAGCGACAGCAGCAGCGCCACCACCACCGGCAACGCGATCACGTACGGCAGCCAGGCCCGGATCCCCGGGTACCCGAGGTCGATCTCGGCCGCCAGGAGGATCGCGCCCAGGACCGGCAGCGGCCAGCCCCACCACGGGACGTAGAGCCGCTCGGAGTGCCGGACCGCGGCGCTCGAGGCCGTCTTCGCTGATTCACCCACGGGTAGAGAGTAATCTCGCCGCCCGTGTCCAGCGTTCAGGTACTCCTCTCCCGGCTCGACCCGGATGTCCCGCTGCCCGCCTACGCCCGACCGGGCGACGCGGGCGCCGATCTCGTCACGACCTCGGATATCGTGCTCGAACCCGGGGAACGCGGGGTGGTCGGCACCGGTGTCGCGATCGCGCTCCCCCCGGGTTTCGCGGGGTTCGTCCACCCCCGCTCGGGCCTGGCCGCCCGGGTCGGTCTCTCGGTGGTCAACACCCCGGGCACGATCGACGCGGGCTACCGCGGTGAGATCAAGGTCTGCCTGATCAACCACGACCCGGTGCACCCGGTGAAGCTCACCCGCGGGGACCGCATCGCCCAGCTGGTCGTGCAGCGGGTCGAACACGCCGAGTTCGTCGAGGTCGCCGAGCTCGACGCGACCGAACGGGGCGCCGGCGGCTACGGCTCCACGGGCGGACACGCCACACTGGGAGCAGACGCGCTCGCGGCGAGCGCCGTGGCTGGGGAAGGAACGGAGAAGTAGTGGGGATTTTCGGACGCAAGCGGCGGACCGAGGGCGGGTCCGCGGGACGGCACGCCGCGCCCGATGCCGACGACACGATCGAGGACGACGAGTTCAGCGAGGACTCCGAGCTGTCGGACGTCTCCGACGGCCCGTTCGACGTCGCGGACTTCGAGGACGACGGCGTCCCGCGGATCGACCTCGGCTCGGTGAAGGTGCCGGTGCCCGACGGGTCGCAGGTCCAGGTCGAGATGGACCCGGAGACCAGCGGCGTGCGGGCCGTGCACGTCGTCACCGAGCAGGGCCAGATCACGGTCAGCGCGTACGCCGCGCCGCGCACCGGCGGGCTGTGGCGGGAGGTCAGCACCGAGCTGGCCGACCAGCTGCGGGCCGACGGCGCCAAGGTCAACATCGGCCGCGGCGCGTGGGGCCTGGAGATCTCGGCCATCGTCGGCGACGTCTCGCTGCGCTTCGTCGGCATCGACCGGCCGCGCTGGATGCTGCGCGGCGTCATCGCCGGGCCGCAGTCGGAGGCCGCGGCGGCGGTGGAGGTGCTGCGCGACATCGTCCGCCGCACGATCGTCGACCGCGGTGACGCGCCGATGCCGGTCCGGACGCCGCTGACCATCACGCTCCCCGAGGCGGTCGCGGAGCACATCGCCGCCCAGCAACAGGGCTGACCGCTCGGCAAAAGCCGTGAAGGCCCCCTTACCGGCCATAAGAGCCGGGAAGGGGGCCTTCACGGCTTTTCGAGGGCCCGCAGGAAGGCGAGCACCGTCGCGCGGCCCAGTGACTCGCGGTCGGCGCCCAGCGCGGCCAGGGTCGTCTCGCCCAGCGACGCTCGAGGGAGGGTCGCGGCCCACTCGGATGCGACTTTCGTCGGGTGTATCGGGTCGTCGGTGCACGTGCCGACGCCCGCGGGCACCTTCAGCGCCGCCAGCTCGGCCAGTGACGGCGCCGGGCGGGCCGCCGCGACGCGCAGGCTCGCCGCCAGGCCGTCGCCGTGGCGGCGCCAGGCGCGGTCCAGTTCCGCTCGCAGCCAGTCCGGGCTGCCGGCGGTCTGCGCCAGTGCGCCGTCGACCCCGGAACGGGCCACCAGATCCGCCGACAGCGACGCGGCGAGCGACGCGGGTGCTAGGCCCGGAGCCCCGTTCCAGGCCGGGAGCGCGGCCAGCAGGCCCCCGCAACGGCCGGGATTGCGCACGGCCCACTCCGCGGCCAGGTGGGCGCCGAACGAAATGCCGCCTACGAGCAGTTCGCCGTGTTCGTCCGCCAGCGCGTCGAGGATCGCCAGGTAGCCGTCGGCCAGCGTCGCCCCCGGTGGCGGCGCCGGCGTGAGGAGCGGGACGCCGAGGGCGCGCAGCGGGCCGGCGAAGACGGCGCGGACGAACACCTCGTCGGAGCCGGTGCCGGGCAGCAGCACGGCGGCGGGAGCGGGGATTGCGGACGTCACGTTGCGATCTTTGCGCAAAGGCGTTTCCCTGACGGGGACCGCAGTACGCTGGAAACGTTCGGGCCGCAAAGACCAAGTCGGGGGCCCCGGAGCACAGGAGCACCTATGTCCGCCAAAGACGGCGGCTACTTCAGCCGGTTGGTTCGCAAGCTGACCAGCGACGTCGAGGATCTCGACGCCGACGAGATGTCGATGAGGTCGGACGCCGAAGGCGCGCAGCGCGCCTGCGACTGCCGCTCCGGCGAAGAGGTCACCGTGCTGGGGAGACTCCGCAGTGTCGAGCTCTGCCCGACCAACGAAGCCGCCACGCTCGAGGCGGAGCTGTTCGACGGGACACAGGGCGTGACGCTAATCTGGCTCGGCCGCCGCCGGATCGCGGGCATCGAACCGGGCCGGACGATCAAGGTGCGCGGCCGGATGGCCACCCGTGACGGCCAGAAGGTGCTGTACAACCCCTATTACGAACTCCAGAGCCCAGTGAGTTGATCACCTATCGTGACTGATCCCGCCCCGAGCGAGAAGAAGACCGAAGACGCGGATGAACCGCAGCCGACCCTGCTCGAGCAGATGGGCGGCGTGTCCGGCCTGATCTACTCGTCGCTGCCGGTGATCGTGTTCGTCCTGGCGAACTCCTTCTTCGGCCTGACCGCGGCCATCTGGACCTCGATCGGCAGCGCGGTGGCCATCACCGTGCTGCGGCTGGTGCGCAAGGAGCCGCTGCAGCCGGCGATCTCCGGGTTCTTCGGCGTCGCCATCGCGGCGTTCATCGCCTACCGCACCGGGTCCGCGAAGGGGTTCTTCCTCTTCGGGATCTACGCGAGCCTCGTCTACTGCGGCATCTTCGTGCTGTCGGTGGTGGTGCGCTACCCGATCGCGGGCGTCGTCTGGAACATGCTCAACGGCACCGGCCAGGCGTGGCGCAAGGACAAGCCGTCCCGCTACGGCTACGACGTCGCCACGCTGGCCATGGCGGCGATCTTCGCCGCCCGGTTCGTCGTGCAGCGGTGGCTCTACCAGGAGGACTACACCGGCTGGCTGGCCTTCGCGAAGATCGCCATGGGCTACCCGCTCTACGCGCTGGGCCTGCTGGTGGTCGTCTGGGCGGTGCGCCGGTCCGACAAGCGGCTCAAGGCCATGGCCGAGGACGAGCCGGCCCCGGAGACCGACGCCGAGGTCGAAGCCCGGCTCCGCGAAAAGTACGCGGCCCCCGAGGCCTGAAGTTCCCGAAAGCCGTGAAGGCCTCCTTACCGGCCATAAGAGCCGGTAAGGAGGCCTTCACGGCTTTTGTCAGTAGCCCAGGGCCGTGCGGATCTCCGGCTCGACGTCGGACGTCGCCACGAACAGCAGCTCGTCGCCCGGCTCGAGCGGGTCCTCCGGCTGCGGCACGATCACGCGGTCGCCGCGCAGGATGGTCACCAGCGCCGCGTCGCGGGGCAGGTCCAGCTCGCTCACCGGCTTCCCGGCCAGCGGCGTCTCCTCCGGGAGGGTGAGCTCCACGAGGTTCGCGTTGCTCTGCCGGAACGTCATCAGCCGCACGAGGTCGCCGACGCTGACCGCCTCTTCGACCATCGCCGCGAGCATCCGCGGGGTCGACACCGCGACGTCGACGCCCCAGGCGTCGGTGAAGAGCCACTCGTTGGCCGGGTTGTTCACCCGGGCCACGACGCGCTTCACCGCGAACTCGGTCTTCGCCAGCAGCGACACCACGAGGTTGGCCTTGTCGTCGCCGGTCGCCGCGATCACGACGTCGCACTGCTCGATCCCGGACTCCTCCAGGATCGACACCTCGCAGGCGTCGCCGAGCACCCAGTCGGCCTGCTCGACGGTGTGCGGCTCGAACTGGTCGGCCTCCCGCTCGATGAGCATCACCTGGTGCCTGCCGTCGATCAGCTCGGCGGCGATGGACCGGCCCACGGCGCCCGCACCGGCAATCGCGACCCTCATGCCTCGTCCTCCGGTTCGCGGTTGGCCACGCTGCCCACGTCGCTGACGGTGCCGGAGCGCGCGGCCACCCACACGTCGTCGTCGGCCTGCAGCACGGTCTTGGGTTCCGGCAGCACGGCGGTGCCGAAGCGCATGATGAACGCGACCCGCGCGCCGCTCGCCTCCTGCAGGGACTTCACGGAGTGCCCGACCCAGCCCTCGTGCAGCGGCAGCTGCAGGATCGCGACGTTGCCCGACGGGTCCCGCCACGCCGACGCGACGCCGTCCGGCAGCAGGGTGCGCAGGAACCGGTCGGTGGTCCACGGCACGGTCGCCACCGTCGGGATGCCGAGCCGCTCGTAGACGGCGGCGCGCTTGTGGTCGTAGATCCGCGCCACGACGTGCTCGATGCCGAAGTTCTCGCGCGCGACCCGCGCCGAGATGATGTTCGAGTTGTCGCCGCTGGACACCGCGGCGAACGCGCCGGCCCGCTCGATCCCGGCCGAGATCAGCACCTTGCGGTCGAACCCGACCCCGACGACCTGCTGGCCGTGGAAGTCGCTGCCCAGCCTGCGGAACGCCTGCTGGTTCTTGTCGATGACGGCCACCTCGTGGCCGAGCCGCTCCAGCGCAGCGGCCAGGGACGCGCCGACCCGGCCGCATCCCATGATCACCACGTGCACGCCCTGCCTCCTCATTCGGCGGTTTCCCGTCCGTACCTACCCCGACATGCCAGCGCCGAACCTACCCTGCGCCCCGCCGGTCAGCTCCACCGTCCTCCCCGCCACCGCCCTCGACGGAGAAGCGCCGCTCCGCTGTACTGTCCGGTGGTGTCGAAGTTCCCGACCGTGCTGAAACGCCTGGTCCTCGGACGTCCGTTCCGCAGTGACAGGCTCGCTCACACGCTCCTGCCGAAGCGCATCGCGCTGCCTATCTTCGCGTCCGACGCGCTCTCGAGCGTGGCGTACGCGCCCGAAGAGATCTTCCTGACGCTCAGCGTCGCGGGGCTGTCCGCGTACGCGCTGGCGCCGTGGATCGGCATCATGGTCGCGCTGGTGATGCTCGTCGTCGTCGCGTCCTACCGGCAGAACGTGCACGCCTACCCGAGCGGCGGCGGTGACTACGAGGTCGCCAACACGAACCTGGGCGGCAAGTTCGGGCTGACCGTCGCGAGCGCGCTGCTCGTCGACTACGTCCTCACGGTCGCGGTGTCCACTTCGTCCGGTGTGGCCAACATCGGGTCCGCTGTCCCGTGGGTCGCCGAGCACAAGGTGCTGGCGTCCATCGTGATCGTCTCGGTGCTCACGGCGTTGAACCTGCGGGGCATCCGCGAGTCGGGCAAGGCCTTCGCGATCCCGACGTACGGGTTCATCATCGGCATCATGATCATGGTCGTCTGGGGCCTGTTCCAGGCGGCGACCGGCACCCAGATGAAGGCCGAGAGCGCCGGGTTCACGCTGAGCGCCGAAGGATCCTTCGCGGGTGTCGCGTACGCGTTCCTGGTGCTGCGGGCGTTCTCCTCCGGCGCCGCGGCGCTGACCGGGGTCGAGGCGATCAGCAACGGCGTCCCGGCGTTCCAGAAACCCAAGTCGAAGAACGCGGCCACCACGCTGCTGATGATGGGCCTGCTCGCCGTCACCATGCTGGTCGGCATCATCACGCTCGCCACGATCACCGACGTCAAGTTCGCCGAGGACCCGGCGGAGCAGCTCGCCGGCGCGCCCGCGGGCTACCAGCAGAAGACGATCGTCGCGCAGATCGCGCACGCGGTGTTCGCGGACTTCCCGCCGGCGTTCTACTACATCTCCTTCTCCACCGGCATCATCCTGCTGCTGGCCGCGAACACCGCGTTCAACGGTTTCCCGGTGCTGGGCTCGATCCTGGCGCAGGACCGCTACCTGCCGCGGCAGCTGCACACCCGCGGCGACCGGCTCGCGTTCTCCAACGGGATCCTGTTCCTGGCGGCGTTCGCGCTGGTGCTGATCATCGCCTTCGACGCCGAGGTGACCCGGCTGATCCAGCTGTACATCGTGGGTGTGTTCGTGTCGTTCACGGTGAGCCAGGCGGGCATGATCCGGCACTGGAACCGGTTGCTGGCCAAGGAAACCGACCCCGCCAAGCGGCGGCGGATGCGGCGCTCGCAGACGGTCAACGCGGTCGGCCTCACCTGCACCGGCGTCGTGCTGGTGATCGTGCTGATCACGAAGTTCCTGCTGGGCGCGTGGATCGCGATCGCCGCGATGATCGCGATCTTCGTGCTGATGACCGCGATCCGGAAGCACTACGACCGCGTCGCCGACGAGCTCAAGGACCTCGGCGACACCCCGACCGTGCTGCCGTCGCGCAACCACGCGATCGTCCTGGTGTCCAAACTGCACCGGCCGACCCTGCGCGCGCTGGCCTACGCCAAGGCGATGCGCCCGGACGTCCTCGAAGCCGTCACGGTCAACGTGGACGACGCGGACACCCGCCGGCTCACCGCCGAATGGGACGCGCACAACTTCAAGGTGCCGCTGAAGGTCGTCGAATCGCCCTACCGCGAGATCACGAAACCGGTGCTGGACTACGTGAAGCGCGTGCGCGGTGACAACCCGCGCAACGTCGTCACCGTGTTCATCCCGGAGTACGTGGTCGGTCACTGGTGGGAGCAGGTGCTGCACAACCAGAGCGCGCTGCGGCTCAAGGGCCGTCTGCTGTTCCAGTCCGGCGTGATCGTGGCGAGCGTGCCGTGGCAGCTGGAGTCCTCGGCCAAGGCGGCCGCGCGCGTCCGGAACGAACGGCCCGCCGCGGGCGACGTCCGGCGCGGGTTCTCACCCGGCGGCGTCCCGCCCGTCACCCCCGTCTCGAAGCCCGTTTCCAAGCCCGTCGCGAAACCCAAGGAGCCCGCTGAATGACGTCCTGGCAAGGCCGAGTACTCGAGGTGGAGGTCGGTGCGGTCGCGCACGGCGGCCACTGCGTGGCCCGCGCCGACGGACGGGTGGTGTTCGTCCGGCACGCGCTGCCCGGCGAGCACGTGCGCGTCGAGGTCACCGAGGACAACGGCGGCTCGTTCTGCCGTGGCGACGCGGTCGAGGTGCTCAAGCCGTCACCGGACCGCGTCACACCGCCGTGCCCGCTCGCCGCGCCCGGCGCGTGCGGCGGCTGCGACTGGCAGCACGCGTCGCCGTCGTACCAGCGTGAGCTGAAGGCCGCGGTGGTCGCGGAGCAGCTGCAGCGGCTGGCCGGCATCGAGCGCGAGGTCGTCGTCGAAGCCCTCGACGGCGGGGTGCTGGACTGGCGCAGCCGCGTCCGGCTGGTCGCCGGGCGGGACGGGCGCGCGGGCCTGCGCGCCCACCACAGCCACCGCGTGGTGGCCCTGGAGAACTGCCCGATCGCGGTCCCGGGCGAGCTCGAAGACGTCCTCGCGCGGCGCTGGCGGCCGGGCAGCGAGCTGGAGGTGACCAGCGACGGCGACGGCCGCACCCACGTCCGCGAGCTGTCGACGGTGCGCGGCAAGGTCCGCGCCCGGCAGCTGTCGGGCGGCGTGGCGGTGCAGCACGCCGCGGGCCGCGACTGGCGCCTCGACGCGCACGGCTTCTGGCAGGTCCACCCGGCGGCGGCGTCCACCTTGGCCGCGGTCGTGGCGGAGTGGGCGGAAGCGCCGGCGGGCGGATCGGCCTGGGACCTCTACGCGGGCGTCGGGCTGTTCGCGTCGGTGCTGGCCTCGCAGGTCGGCGAATCCGGGAGGGTGCTGGCGATCGAGTCGGGCCGCCGCGCGGTCACCGACGGCCAGCACAACCTCGCGGACCTGCCGCAGGTGTCGTGGCAGGCCGGGCGGGTGGAGGACGTGCTGTCCGCGGCGGACAAGCCCGTCGACGTCGTCGTCCTGGACCCGCCCCGCAAGGGCGCGGGCAAGGCGGTGGTGGAGTCGATCGTGGCCGGCCAGCCGGACCGCGTCGTGTACGTCGCCTGCGACCCGGCGGCCCTGGCCCGCGACCTCGCGACTTTCACGTCGCACGGCTACGCGCTGACGGCGCTGCGCGCGTTCGACGCGTTCCCGATGACGCACCACGTGGAGTGCGTGGCGCTGCTGTCCTGAGTTTTGCCGGTGGTGGTCGTCACACTGTCCCGGTGACCGTTCTCGACGCTTTCGACCGCGCTGCGGCGATGGTGGCCGGCCTGGTCACCGCGTGAAGGTGGCCGTTGGGTGAGGTGCTGGGGAGTTCCTGGTCCACATGCGCGTGAACGAGTACCTGGCCCACGGCTGGCTTTCCGGTCACCTTCCGCGGCTGGGCCGTTCGGTGGATCCCGATCGGGCGACAGCTCAGCCCGCGAACCAGCGCTGCGGCGCCGGGCGCAGGTTCTGGTAGATGTGCTTCGTCTCGGTGTACTCGCCCAAGCCCGCCGGGCCCAGCTCGCGGCCGAAGCCGGACTGCTTGTAGCCGCCCCACTCGGCCTGCGGCAGGTACGGGTGGAAGTCGTTGATCCACACCGTGCCGTGGCGCAGCCGGCCCGCGACGCGCTGCGCCCGCCCGGCGTCCTGCGTGAACACCGCGCCGGCCAGGCCGTAGTGGGTGTCGTTGGCGATGCGGACGGCGTCGTCCTCGTCGGTGAACGTCTCGACCGTCAGCACCGGCCCGAACGACTCGTCGACGACCGCCGACGAGCCCTGTTCCACCTGGTCCAGGATGGTCGGGAGGTAGTAGAAGCCGTCGGCCAGCGCCGGATCCGCAGGCCGGCGGCCGCCCGTGCGCAGCACCGCGCCCTCGGCCAGCGCCGCCGCCACGTACTTCTCGATCTTGTCGCGGTGGGCCGCCGAGATCAGCGGGCCGGTTTCCGCCTGCGAGTCGAACGGCCCGCCGAGGCGGATCCGCTCCGCCCGGCGCACCAGCTCGGCGACGAACTCGTCGTGCCACTCGCGCTGCACGATCAGCCGCGCGCCGGCCGAGCAGACCTGGCCGGAGTGCAGGAACACCGCGGTCAGCGCGTAGTCGACCGCCGTCTCGAAGTCGGCGTCGGCGAAGACCACGTTCGGGTTCTTGCCGCCCAGCTCCAGGGCCACTTTCTTGACCGTGGCGGCCGCCGCCGCGGCGATGGTCCGGCCGGTCGCCAGGCCACCGGTGAACGACACCAGGTCGACGTCCGGGTGCTCGGCCAGCGGCGCGCCGACCTCCGCACCGGCGCCGAGCACCAGGTTCGCGACGCCGTGCGGCAGGCCCGCCTCGGTGAGCAGCTTCAGGAACAGGATCGCCGTGTGCGGCGTCAGCTCGCTGGGCTTGAGCACGAACGTGTTGCCCGCGGCCAGCGCGGGTGCGATCTTCCACACGGTCTGCAACAGCGGGTAGTTCCACGGCGTGATCAGCCCGCAGACGCCGACCGGTTCGTGCACGATCCGGCTGAAGGCGTCCGGGTTGCCGGTGTCGACGACGCGGCCCGCGTCCTGGGCCGCGAGCTTGCCGAAGTACCGCAGGCAGGCGGCGATGTCGGCCATGTCGTAGCGGCTCTCGACCAGGCGCTTGCCGGTGTCGAGCGACTCGGCCCTGGCGAACGCCTCGGCGTCGCGGTCGAGCAGGTCGGCGGTACGCAACAGCAGGTCACCGCGCAGGTGCGCGGGCGTGCCGGGCCACGGCCCGGTGTCGAACGCGCGCCGCGCCGCGGCGATGGCGGCCTCGGTGTCCGCGGCGGTGCCCTCGGCGACCGTCGCGACCGGGGTGCCGTCGGCCGGGCAGCGGATTTCGCGCCGCCCGCCGGCCACCGCGTCCACCCAGTCGCCGCCGATGAAGAAGTCCGCCATGCCGCCCATTCTCGTGGCCACGCGGCGTAACCGCCACAGCAGCGCGGGGAGACGAGGTTCACCCCGCGTGATGACGGGTGGTCGCGCTCCGCCTGTGACGCCGGACGCGGCGGGCGGAACCTCGGTGGCGGGTCTCCGTAGACTGGCCGGAACGTGGTCGTGGATGAGCGAGGTGGAGACGAGTGACGATGCTGGAGTCCGTCAGCGGACCGGCGGACCTGAAGCGCATGAGTGTCGAGGACCTCGGCGAACTGGCGGCCGAGATCCGGGACTTCCTCGTCGACAAGGTCCGCAGGGCCGGCGGGCACCTGGGGCCGAACCTCGGCGTCGTCGAGATGACACTGGCCCTGCACCGCGTGTTCGACTCGCCGCGCGACGCGATCGTCTGGGACGTCGGGCACCAGGCCTACGTCCACAAGATCGTCACCGGCCGCGCCGAGGGTTTCGACAAGCTGCGCCAGACCGGCGGCGTCACCGGCTACCCGTCGCGCGCCGAGAGCGAGCACGACTGGGTCGAGAGCAGCCACGCCTCCTCGGCACTGTCCTATGTGGACGGCCTGGCGAAGGCGTTCGCGCTGGGCGACGACGAGCGGCACGCGGTCGCCGTCGTCGGCGACGGCGCGCTCACCGGCGGCATGTGCTGGGAAGCGCTCAACAACATCGCCGCGCACCGGGACCGCCCGGTCGTGATCGTCATCAACGACAACGGCCGGTCCTACTCGCCGACCATCGGCGGGCTCGCCGACCACCTCGCCGCGCTGCGCCTGCAACCCGGGTACGAGCGCCTGCTCGACGGCGGCCGCGAGCTCCTCAAGCACACCCCCGTCGTCGGCAAGCCGATCTACGCCGCCCTGCACGCCGCGAAGGCCGGCCTGAAGGACGCGCTGAGCCCGCAGGCGATGTTCTCCGACCTCGGCCTGAAGTACCTCGGCCCGGTCGACGGCCACGACTTCGCCGCGCTGGAGAAGGCGTTCCAGAGCGCGAAGGCGTTCGGCGGCGCGGTGATCGTGCACGTGGTCACCGAGAAGGGCCACGGCTACGCGCCCGCGGTCAACAACGAGCACGACCAGATGCACCAGACCGACCCGATCGACCCGGAGACCGGCCTGCCGCCGGTGAAGGGCCCCAGCTGGACCGGCGTGTTCGGCGACGAGCTGGCGAAGATCGGCGCCGATCGCGACGACGTCGTCGCGATCACCGCGGCGATGCTGCGCTCGACCGGGCTGGACAAGTTCGCCGAGGCGTTCCCGGACCGCTGGTACGACGTCGGCATCGCCGAGCAGCACGCCGTCACCTCGGCCGCCGGCCTCGCCATGGGCGGGCTGCACCCGGTCGTCGCGATCTACTCGACGTTCCTCAACCGCGCGTTCGACCAGGTCCTGATGGACGTCGCGCTGCACCGCCTGCCGGTGACGCTGGTGCTGGACCGCGCCGGGATCACCGGGCCGGACGGCCCGAGCCACCACGGCATGTGGGACCTGTCGCTGCTGGGCATGGTGCCCGGCATGCGCGTCGCCGCGCCGCGCGACCCGGCCACGCTGCGCGAGGAGCTGCGCGAAGCGGTGGCGGTGGCCGACGGCCCGACCGCGCTGCGGTTCTCCAAGGGCAAGGTCGGCACGGACGTCACCGCCGTCGAGCGGCTCGGCACGGTCGACGTGCTGCGCCGCCCGAAGGAGGGCGCCGACGTCCTGCTGGTCACGGTGGGCGCGTTCGCCACGCTCGGCTTGGCCGCCGCGGCCCGGCTGGCCGACCAGGGCATCGGCGTCACGGTCGTCGACCCGCGCTGGGTGCTGCCGGTGCCCGCGGAGCTGGTTGCGCTGGCCGAGCAGCACAAGCTGGTGGTGACGGTCGAGGACAGCGGCCGCCACGGCGGCTTCGGCTCGGCCCTGGCGGCGGTCTTCCGCGACGCCGAGTGCGACGTCCCGCTGCGCGACCTGGCCGTCCCGCAGACGTTCCACGACCTGGGCAGCCGCGACGAGGTCCTGACCCGCATCGGCCTCACTGCCCAGGACGTCGCCCGCCGGGTGACGGAGTGGGCGTCGGGCCGCATCGGCGCACCCGCGGAACGGTCCGAGAAGAGCGCCGACCGCAGCTGAGTGTAAAGCCGTGAAGGCCTCCTTACCGGCCATAAGAGACGGTAAGGAGGCCTTCACGGCTTTACCGCCGACCTCGCGGGTCAGGCCTCGGCGGGGACCGCAGGGATGGTTGCCGGGGCGGGCGCCGACGCGAAGACCTCCGCCGGTTCCGGGAAGAGCTTCACCAGCGCCGGGTACGCGATTGCCGCGGTGCCCAGCGTCACCAGCAGGCTGATGTCGACGCCGCCCGCGATGTTGCGTAGCGGGCCGGCGATCATCGGGGTGTTCGCGCACAGCAGGCCCAGCGCCGTTGCCGGGATCCAGGCCGCCATTGCGCGCCAGTTCACCCCGCGGGTGAACCAGTAGCGTCCGCCGCGGCGGCCCTCGTTGAAGACCTGCAGGTCGGCGACGTCGTAGAAGCCGCGTCGTTGGACGAAGCCGATCATCATGATCACCATCCACGGCGAGGTGCACAGCACGATCAGCGTGGCGAACGCGTTGATGCTGGACACCATGTCGAGCGCGAAGTTGCCGACGAAGATGAACACCACGCTGAGCGTGCCGATCAGCAGTGTCGCCTGGACCCGCGAGAGCCGCGGGAAGATCGAGCTGAAGTCCAGCCCCGTGCCGTAGAGCGACGTCGTGCCCGTCGACAGGCCGCCGATCAGCGCCACCACGATGAGCGGGATCGCGTACCAGAGCGGGGAAATCGCCGTCAGGCCGGTGATGTAGTCGGCCGGGTCGGCGACCAGCGTGGCCGTCGCGATGCCGAAGCCGAACGGCAGCAGCGTCGCCACCTGCGCGAGGAACGGTGCCGCCAGCAGGGAGCGTTTGCTGTGGTGGGAAGGGATGTAGCGGGACCAGTCGCCGAGGAACGCGCCGAACGAGATCGGGTTGGCCAGGGCCGTGACCACCGCGAGGATGAACGTCGGCCCGAACGTGCCCAGCGCGTACGTGCCCGTGCCGCTGAATCCCGGGTCGAACGTGCCGCCGTAGGCGAGGACGCCCAGCAGCATGATCACCGTGCCGAGGACCACCGCGACCCGGTTGACCAGCAGCATGAACCGGTAGCCGTAGATGCAGACGACGAGCGTCGCGATCGCGATGACGCCGTACGCGACCGCCCGCAGCACGGCGCCGCCGTCGAAGCCGAAGAGCCGTTGCGCGGCGCCGGCGACGGCGTCGCCGCTGACCCAGACCGAGATCGCGAAGAACGTGATCGCGGTCAGCAGCGACAGGAACGAGCCGACGCACCGGCCGACGACGCCGAAGTGCGCGCCGGACGACACCGCGTTGTTCGTGCGGGTGCGCGGGCCGAACAACGCCATCGGGGCGAGGACGAGCCCGCCGAGCACCACGCCGATCGCCGTCGCCGCCAGCGCGGCCCGGAAGCTCAGGCCGTAGGCGATCGGCAGCGTGCCGAGGATGATCGTGGCGAACGTGTTCGCGCCGCCGAACGCCATCCGGAACAGGTCACGCGGGCGCGAAGTCTGTTCCTCCGGCGGGATCGGCGCGATCCCGTGCTGCTCGACCTCGGTGATCCCGCCGCTCACGCGAACCGCGTCATCACGTGCTTGACGCGGGTGTACTCGGCGAAGGCGTACGCCGACAGGTCCTTGCCGTGCCCCGAGTGGCCGAAGCCGCCGTGCGGCATCTCGGCGACCAGCGGGCCGTGCGTGTTGACCCACACGCAGCCGAAGTCCAGCTCGGCCGAGACGCGCGCGGCGATCGCGAGGTCCCGCGTCCAGACCGACGACGCCAGCCCGTACGGCACGCCGTTGGCCAGCGCGACACCCTCGTCTTCGTCCGAAAAGGACTGAACGGTGACGACCGGCCCGAAGATCTCCTCCTGGACGATCTCGTCGTCCTGACGCAGCCCGGAAACCACCGTGGGGGAGAAGTAGAACCCGCGGTCGCCGTGCTGAACCCCGCCGGTTTCGACGCGGGCGTGCGACGGTAGCCGCTCGAGCAGACCCCGGACGCGGTCGAACTGCGCGCGGCTGTTGAGCGGGCCGAAGTCGACGCCCGGTGTCTGCGCGGCGGCGGCCTTGGTCAGCTCCGCGACGAAGTCGTCGTGGATCGAGGCGTGCACCAGCACCCGGCTGCCCGCGGTGCAGTCCTGCCCGGCGTTGTAGAACGCGGCGCCCACGATGCCTTCGGCCGTCGAGGCGAGGTCGACGTCGGGGAAGACCAGCAGCGGCGCGTTGCCGCCCAGCTCCAGGTGGGTGCGCTTGAGGTCGGCGGCCGCCATGGTGGCGACGTCGATGCCCGCCCGCGTCGACCCGGTGATCGAGACCAGAGCCGTGATCGGGTGCTTGACCAGGGCGCGGCCGGTGTCGCGGTCGCCGGTCAGGACCGTGAACGCACCCGAAGGCAGGAACTCGGCGGCGACCTCGGCCAGCAGCACGGCCGTCGACGGGGTCGTCTCGGCGGGCTTGAGCACCACGGTGTTCCCCGCGGCCAGGGCCGGGGCGATCTTCCAGATCGCCATCATCAGCGGGTAGTTCCACGGCGCGATCTGCGCGCAGACCCCGACCGGCTCGCGGCGGATGACCGACGTGTGGCCGGCCGTGTACTCCCCGGCCGCGGTGCCTTCCAGCTGCCGCGCGGCGCCCGCGAAGAACCGCAGGGCGCTGACGCACTCCGGGATCTCCTCCTCCAGCACGACGGACCGGATCTTGCCCGTCTCGCGCACTTCCAGGTCGGCGAACTCCGCCGCACGCGCTTCCAGCGCGTCCGCGATCTTCAGGAGGGCGAGCTGCCGCTGCGCCGGGGTGCTGCGCCGCCACACCTTGAACGCCCGCGCGGCCGATTCGAGAGCGTTGTCCACATCGGACTGCGTGGCGATCGGGCTGGTGCCGAACACTTCGCCGGTCGCCGGGTCGGTCAGGTCGAGCGTCATGACTGCTCCAGGTGGGTTGGCTCGAACATCTTCAGCAGGGCGGGCAGGACCACGACGGACGGCCCCGGCGTGCGCAACGCCTCGGCGAGATCGGCGCCGACGGTGTCCAAAGTGGACAATCGAGCGGCGACGCCGAAAGATTGCGCCAGCGCCACGAAGTCGGGCCGGGCCAGCTCGGTGGCCGTCGACTGCCCGAAGGCGCCGGTGAGGTACTCGCGGAGGATGCCGTACCCGCCGTCGTCGACGATCAGCCACGTGACGTCCAGGCCGTGCTGGACGGCGGTGGCCAGCTCGGCGACGCTGTACATCGCGCCGCCGTCGCCGGACACGGCCAGCGTGGGCCCGCCGGTCGCGGCGGCGCCGCCGAGCGCGCCGGGCAGGCCGTAGCCCAGCCCGCCCGCGCCCTGCGCCGTGTGGATCGGCGCGCCCTCGGGGTTCCACACCGACCAGGCCCAGTACGCGGCGATCGTCATGTCCCAGTACGTCTGCGTGCCGTCGGGGACGGCCGCGCGGACGTCGTCGACGAGCTTGCGTTCGACGGCCAGATCCTGACCGTCCAAACGCGACTGCACCCGTGACAGCAAGGAAGCGACCGCCGCTTCCGCCCGGCCGTCCGAACGCCGCATCGGCACCCACTCCAGCAGCGCCTGCAGCGTGAGCCGGACGTCGGCGTGGATGCCCAGGCCCGGGTAGTTCGACTCCAGCTTGCCCAGGTCGGCCTCGACCTGGATCACACGCCCCCGCGGGGCGAACTCGCGGTAGTTGCTGGACAGCTCGCCGAGCCCGGAGCCCAGCACGAGCAGCACGTCGGCGTCGGCGAGGAACTCCGTGCTGTGCCAGTCCTCCAGCCACGACTGCCCGGACAGCTCGTGGTCCCAGCCGAAGACGCCCTTGCCGCCGAAGGTCGACAGCACGGGCGCGCGCAGGGCTTCGGCGAGCGCCTCCAGCTCGGCGTGGGCGCCGGACCGCAGCGCGCCGCCACCGGCCAGGATCACCGGATTCGACGCCGCGGCCAGCAGATCCGCCGCCGCGGTGACCAGCTCGGGCAGCGGCGCCAGGGGAGCGGGCGCGGCGGCTACCGACGTGATCGGCGGGACCCCGGCCGGGCCGAGCAGCACGTCCTGGGGGATCTCGACCCACACCGGCCCGTACGGCGCGGTCGAGGCCGACGTCCAGGCTTCGCGCAGGGCCGAAGGGATCTGGCTCGCGCGACGCACGACGTGCACCGACTTCACGACGCCCGCGAAGCTGGCCTGCTGGTCCGGCAGCTCGTGCAGGTACCCGTGCCGGCCGCCGCCGAGGCCGGCCACCGGGATCTGGCTGGAGATCCCGAGCACCGGCACCGACGCCGCGCGGGACTCCTGCAGGGAAGCCAGCGTCAGCAGTGCGCCCGGGCCGGTGGAGACGACGAGCGGCGTCACCGGGACCGGCCCGTCCGGGTTCGCCGCGAGCCGCGCGCGGGCGTGCCCGTCGGCCGCGAAGGCGAGGTTGTTCTCGACGCGCCCGCTGATCACGCGCAGGTCGTCGGCGCGCCGCAGGGCCTCGAACAGGCCCAGTGCGTGCTGGCCCGGCAGGCCGAAGACCGTGTCGGCGCCCAGGGCGCGCAGCGTCTCGACGACGACGTCGCCGCCGATGCGTTCGGTGTCCGTCATGCGCTCTTCCCCAAGGTCAGCAGGCTCACCAGGTCGTAGGCGACGTGGGAGGCCGCGATGGCGGTGATCTCGGCGTGATCGTAAGCGGGGGCCAGTTCGACGACGTCGGCTCCGATCAGGTTGAGGTCGCGCAGCCCGCGCAGGATCTCCAGCAGCTCGCGGCTGGTCATCCCACCGGCTTCGGGGGTGCCCGTGCCGGGGGCGTGGGCCGGGTCGAGGACGTCGATGTCGACGGAGACGTACAGCGGCCGGTCGCCGATCCGCTGCCGCAGCGCGTCCACGGTCTCGTCGACACCCCGGCGCATGACGTCGCCGGAGGTGACGATGCCGAAGCCGAGGCGGCGGTCCTCTTCGAGGTCCCGCTTGCCGTACAACGGCCCGCGCGTGCCGACGTGCGACAGCGCGCTCGTGTCGAGGATGCCTTCCTCCGACGCCCGCCGGAACGGGGTGCCGTGGGTGTAGGGCTCGCCGAAGTAGGTGTCCCAGGTGTCGAGGTGCGCGTCGAAGTGCAGCAGCGCCACCGGTCCGTGGCGCTTGGCCGCCGCGCGCAGCAGCGGCAGCGCGATCGTGTGGTCGCCGCCGACGGTCACCAGCCGCGTCCCGTTCGCCTGCAGCGCCTCGGCTTCCTGCTGCAGGACCTCGATCGCCTCGCCGATGTTGAACGGGTTGACGGCGATGTCACCCGCGTCCACCACCTGCATCTCGGCGAACGGCGAGACGTCCAGCTCCGGGTGGTAGGGCCGCAGCAGCCGGCTCGCCTCGCGGACGGCGGCCGGGCCGAACCGCGCGCCGGGCCGGTAGGACACCCCGGAGTCGAAGGGCACCCCGACGACGGCGACGTCGGCGTGGGGGACCTGGTCGATCCGCGGCAGCCGCGCGAAGGTGGCGAACCCGGCGAACCGGGGGATCCGCGACGAGTCGAGCGGTCCGACGTTAGGCACTGGCAGGCTCCTGTTCGCGGGTCGGGACGGACGTGTCTTCGCCGTTGAGACGGCGGGTCCAGGTGGTCAGGATCGAGTCGGCCGTGCGGGGCGTGGCGAAGCTGACGGCCAGGTAGACCAGCAGGCTCGCGCCCAGTCCCCAGTAGATCGGGGTGTTGGCCTCGACGCCGTCGATGATCATGAACGTCACCACGGACACCGTGCCCGCGATCATCGAGGCGTACGCGCCCTGGCGGGTGCCGCGCTTCCAGAACAGCGCGCCGACGATCGCCACCAGCAGGCCGCCGACGAGGATGTCGTAGGCGATGGTGAGCGCGTTGACGACGTCGTCGACGATCATCGCGATGCCGATCGCGACCAGGCCGAGCACGAGCGTGGTGATCCGGTTGCGGCGGACCTCGCCGGTTTCGCTGTTCTTCAGGCCCAGCTTGGTCAGCAGGTCCGACGTCGTGGTGGTGGCGCAGGCGATGAGCGCGCCGCTGGCGGTCGACATCATCGCCGAGAGCGCGGCGGCCAGCACCAGCCCGCGGACGCCGGTCGGCAGCAGGCGTTCGACGATCGTCGCGAAGGCGTCCTGCGCGCTGCCGAGGTCCGGGTAGAGCGCGTGGGCGGCCATCCCGATCAGCGCGCCGGCGACGCCGTAGACCAGGCAGTAGACGCCGGAGGTGATGCCGCCGGACGTCGCGATCGCCGGCGTGCGGGCGGTGAACACGCGCTGCCAGATGTCCTGGCCGATGAGCAGGCCAAAGGTGTAGATCACGAAGTACGTGACGATCGTGTCCGTGCCGATCGAGGTGAAGCTGAAGAAGCTCGCGTCGAGCTTCTCGCTCATGCCGCTGAAGCCGCCGGCGGAGCTGATCGCGACCGGCAGCAGGATCGCCAGGATGCCGATGGTCTTGATGACGAACTGGGCGATGTCGGTGAGCGTGATCGACCACATGCCGCCGAGCACCGAGTAGAGCACCACGATCGCGCCGCCGACGGCGATGCCCGCCCAGTTCGGCAGGTCGAACAGCACCTTGAAGATGGTGGCGAAGGCCAGCGTCGAGGTCACCGTGAGCATCAGGGTGTAGCCCCACATCACGACGCCGGACACCGCGCTGGTGTTGCCGCCGTAACGCAGGTCGAGCATCTCGCCGACGGTGTAGACCTTGAGCCGCACCAGCCGCCGCGCGAACACCGCGTGCAGCACCAGGATGCCGACGCCGATGGAGAGCACCAGCCAGGCGCCCGAGATGCCGTAGGTGTAGCCGAGCTTCACGCCGCCGACGGTCGACGCGCCGCCGAGCACGACGGCCGACATCGTGCCGGAGTACATGAACCAGCCCAGCCGCCGCCCGGCGACGAGGTAGTCGGACTTCGTCTTCGCGAGCCGGAGGCCGTACCAGCCGACCCCGAGCATCCCCGCGATGTAGAGCGCGATGACCACATAGTCCCCGGTCACGGCGGTCCTCCTTACCTCTTCGGGTGGTGTTCGGGTCACCGTAGGTTCGCGGGCCACCCCGCCGGCATGGGACGATCCATCCTCTGTTTGCTGTAGGTGAGGACGTAATGACCCAGAACGCGGATCCGTGGTCCACCGAAGTGAATGTCCCGTTACGGGACGTCGTCGGCAACCGGGAGCTCGCGCTCGACGTCGTCCCCGAGACGCTGCGGCCGGGCGCGCTCGACGCCCCGGTGCGCTGGGCGCACGTCAGCGAGCTGCGGGACCCCGCGCCGTACCTGATCGGCGAGGAGCTGATCCTCACCGCCGGGGTGAACCTGCCCGACGACGTCGACCGGTACGTGCGCGGACTGCGCGAGGCGGGCGTGACGGCGCTCGGCTTCGGGCTCACCCCGACCGTCTCGGAGACGCTGCCCGAACCGCTGCGCCGGGCCTGCGCGCGGCACGGGCTGCCGCTGCTGGTGGTGCCGCCGCGGACGCCGTTCCTGGCGATCAACCGGGCCGTCTCGGTCGCGCTGACCGAGGCGGGCCAGCGGGAGCAACGGCGGATCACCGCGGCCCGGGAAGCCTTGACGCGCGCGGCGGGCGGCGGGCTCGGCGAGCTGACGGAAGCGCTTGCGGACCGGCTGCGATCCTGGGTCGCGCTGGTCGGCGCCGGGGACGTGCTGGCCTCGGCCCACGACGCGCCGACGCCGTTGCCGCCGGAGGTGCGTGAGCTGGTCGCCACCGTGCGGGCAAGCAGCGGGATCCGCAGCGCGACGACCGAGCTGGCCGGCGGCGTTTTGGTAGTGGTCCAGCCGGTGTACCCGCAGGCGACGGCGTCGCACCTGGTGGTGACCGGCCGCGCCCGCCGGTTCGACAGCGCCGACCGCGCGATCCTCGCCGTCGGCGCGGCCCTGCTCGGCCTGGTCGGCCGCGCTGGTTCGGACGCGGCCGAGCTGGGCGCGGCGGCGACCGGGCTGCTGCTCGGGCGGGCGTCGGCCGACGGCGTCGCGCGGGCCGTCCTGGGATCGGACGTCTGCCGGCTGGTCGCGGGTGCGCCGTACCGCCGCGGGCCCGGCGAGGTGGCGTTGCGCCCGGACTGGCTGCGCGCGCGGCTGGACACGCCGCTGGTCGAGGTCCGGCCCGGCCCGCGGTTCGTCGCGATCACCGGCCCGTCGCCGGGGGACTTGGAGGACCTGCGCGCACACGGCTGGCTCGCGGCGGCCGGGTCGCCGGTCCCGGCCGAGCGCTTGGCCGACGCCGTGGCCGAGGTGGACCTGCTGCTGGAGCGGGCGGTGGCCCTCGGCCGCCCGGTGCTCGCCGGCAGCGGCCCGCTCGACTTCGACGCGCTGGTGGCGCCGGACGCGTCCCGGGCGTTCGCGGCCCGGGCTTTGGAACCGCTGCTGGCCCTCGACCGGGCAGGAGACCGGGAGCTGGTGCCGACGGTGCGCACGTGGCTGGCCCACCACGGCGGCTGGGAGGCAACCGCGACGGCCCTGGGCGTGCACCGCAACAGCGTCCGGCACCGGATCGCCCAGGTGGAGCGCGCGCTGGCCGTGGACCTGGCGGACCCGGAGACCCGGATGCGGCTGTGGTTCGCCCTGCGCTGGGCCACACACGACGCACGGTGAGGCTTGTTCAGCCGTCGGCCGCCGCATGACTTCGCGGTAATCCGCGGCATCCGGGGCAGGTCGCGGCGGCCTGACCAGAACAAGCCTCAGTCCTTAAAGGGCACTCTCAGGAAAATATGGGATTGTGGTCCGGTGCGAGTTTTGGTAGTCGAGGACGAAGAACCCCTGGCCGACGCGATCGCCCGTGGCTTGCGCCGCGAAGGCATGGCGGTGGACGTCGCGCTCACGGGTGATGACGGTCATGAGAAGGCCGCCGTCACGCGGTACGACGTCGTGTTGCTGGACCGGGACCTGCCCGGGATGTCCGGTGACGAGCTGTGCCGCGAGATCGTCGCGTCCGGCGAGCTGACGCGGGTGCTGATGCTGACCGCGAGCAGTTCGGTGTCGGACCGGGTCGAGGGGCTGTCGCTCGGTGCCGACGACTACCTCGCGAAACCGTTCGCCTTCCCCGAGCTGGTCGCGCGGGTGCGGGCGCTGGGCCGCCGCGCCACGCCGGCCGCGCCGCCGTTGCTGACCGCGGGTGACGTCGAGCTGGACCCGGCGAAGCGCACCGTGCGCCGCGCGAGCGGGCCGGTCGAGCTGACCCGCAAGGAGTTCGGCGTCCTCGAGGTGCTGCTCTCGGCCGCCGGTTCGGTGGTCAGCAGCGAAGAGCTGCTCGAACGGGTCTGGGACGAGAACGCCGACCCGTTCACCACGACCGTCCGGGTCACCGTCATGACGCTGCGCAAGAAGCTCGGCGAGCCGGGGATCATCGAGACGGTCGTCGGCTCCGGGTACCGGGTGCCGGAGCCCGGCACGCCGCGCGCGTGAACCTGCCGGGCACCCGCAGCCTCCGCGCCCGGATCACCCTGCTGGCGACCGTGCTGGTCGCCGCCGTCAGCCTGCTGCTGCTCTGGCTGGCCTGGACGCTGGTGCGGGACTCGCTCGACGCGGTCCCGCAGATGCCGCCGGGCAGCACCGTGGTCGTCGACGGCGTCCAGGTGGACGCCTCGACGCTCGCGGAGCACCTGCGCGTGCACGCCCGCAACCGGATGCTGCTGTTCGGCTCCCTGGCGTTCCTGCTGGTGGTGGCGGCCGCGGCGATCCTCGCCTGGACGTTCACCTCGCGCGTGCTGCTGCCGCTGCGCGAGATCACCGGCACGGCGCGGCGGCTGTCGGTCGAGTCGCTCGGGGCGCGGATCGGCGAGGTCCGCTCGCGTGACGAGCTGGCCGAGCTGGCCGGCACGTTCGACGACATGCTCGACCGGCTGCAGGCCGCGTTCGACGCGCAACGCCACTTCGTCGCGAACGCCAGCCACGAGCTGCGGACGCCGTTGTCGGTGATCCGCACGGAACTGGACGTCACGCTCGCCGACGAGGAAGCCGACGTGGCCGAGCTGCGCCGGATGGGCGGCGTGGTCCGCGACGCGACCGAACGCGCCGGCCAGCTCGTCAACTCGCTGCTGCTGCTGGCCCGCACGGACGGCGCGGGCCTCGGCGTCCTCGAGCCGGTGGACCTGGTGGTGGTCGTCGACCGCGCCTGGCGCTCGGCCCGCGTCGAGGCCGAGCAGCGCGGGATCCGGGCGTCGTTCACGATGGCGCCGGCACCCACGTTCGGCGATCCCGCGCTGCTGGAACGGATCGCGGGCAACCTGCTGGAGAACGCCGTGCGCCACAACGTCGAGCACGGCTGGCTGGACGTCGTCACCCAGCCGGGCCCGCAGTGGTCGGTGCTGCGGGTCCGCTCGTCGGGCGGCCTCGTGGACCCGGCCGCGGTGCCGGAGCTGTTCGAGCCGTTCCGCCGCGCGGGCGTGGCCCGCACGGCCCGGTTCGGTGCGGGACTGGGGTTGTCGATCGTCCGCGCGGCGGTCGCGGCGCACGGCGGGAGCGTGGCGGCGGAGCCGATCGTCGGCGGTGGGCTGGCGGTGACGGTGCACCTGCCCGTCGGCTGAGCGTCAGCGGGCGGTGTACGCGCCGCCGTTGACGTGCACGACCTGCCCGGTGAGGTGGCCGGATCCCTTGCCCGCCAAGAAGAAGATCGTGTCGGCGGTCTCGGCGGGCGTGCCGGGCCGCTTGTCGAACGCCACCGAGACACGAGCCCGGACCCAGTCCTCGGTCACGGTGCCCTGGAAGAACTCGGTGTCGAGCGTGACACCGGGGGCGACGACGTTCGCGCTGATCCCGCGTCCGGCCAGTTTCCGGGCGAGGTCGACGTTCCAGGCTTCGATGGCGGCCTTGGCCGCGCCGTAGGAGCCGGAGCCCTGCTTCGCCGCGATCGAGCCCACGGTGACGATCCGGGCGCCGTCGGCCAGTCGCGGCGTCAGGGCTTCCGTGACGAGCACGGCGGTGAGGACGTTGGCCTCGAAGTTGGCTCGCCACGCGGCCGCGACGCCGTCGAGGTCACCGGGCTCGACGGCCGGGCGTTGCCGGTCGGTGTTGCCGCCCGCGTTGTTGACGAGCACGTCGACCGAGCCGGGCAACTGGTCGAGCGCGGCCCGGACCGAGCCCGGGTCGGCCGCGTCGAAAGCCAGGTAGCGCACGCCGAGTTTCGCGGCGGTGCCGGCCAGGACGTCCTCGCGGCGACCGGTGATGGTGACGGTGTCGCCCGCCGCGGCGAAGAGGGCGGCGGTGGTGGCGCCGATGCCGGTGCCACCACCGGTGATGACGACGGTGCGGGAAGAGGTCATGACCCAGTTCTAGATTCAGATTCTCGATAAGTCAAGAGATGTTCGAACATCTGAGATGAACTCGAAGATGTGTAGGGTGAGGCCATGGCGACGCCCGCTGCCGCGAAGACCCGCACCGACGACGTGTACGAGTGGCTGCGCGCCGACATCCTCGGCGGCGTCCTGGTGCCCGGTGAGCGGCTGAAGTTCCGGCCGCTGTGCGCGCGGTACACCGCGAGCGTGAGCCTCGTCCGCGAAGTGCTGAGCCGGCTCGCCGAGCAGGGACTGGTGCGCGCGAGCCCGCAGGTCGGGTTCCAGGTGACGCCGATCTCCGAGGCGGACCTGCGGGACCTGACCGCCACCCGGGTCGACATCGAAGGCCTGGCGCTGCGGCGGTCCGTCGAGCGCAACGACCTGGCCTGGCGCTCGAAAGTCGTCGCGGCGCACTACACCCTGGCGAACACGCGCCGCCGTGACCCGGCCGATCCCGGGCGCGTGACGCCGGACTGGGAAGCCGCGCACGCGGAGTTCCACGACGTCCTGCTCGCCGGGTGCGGCAGCGAACGCCTCTACGGCATCGCGCGCGCCCTGCGCGACAGCGCGAAGCTCTACCGGCGGTGGTCCGAAGCCCTCGACGAGCAGGACCGCGAGCGCGACCCGGCGGCCGAGCACGCCGCCATCACCGATCACGCGCTGGCCGGTGACGCGGACGGCGCGGTGGCCGCCCTGGCCGGTCACATCCGGCTGACCACCGACCTCATCCTCGAGACCCGGCCCGAGCAGGAGGGGCGCGCCGAACCGCGGAGTGTGCTGTGATTCCTGGCGTGGACGCGAAACCGCGGTCGTTGCCCCGGATCCTGGTGCCGGTCGTCGTCGCGGCCCTGGCCGCCGGGGTCGGGCTGGCGTTCTTCGTCGCGGCGCTGCTGCGGCCGCCCGATCTGCCGGTGGACACGAACCCCGGGCCGCTGGCCGGGCACAACCTGTGCGCGTCGGTCTCGGTGTACTTCCGGACCGACGACGAGATGCGGGACGCCGCGGGAAAGTTCCGCGACGACCCGAAGGCGCGGCGGGTGTTCGTCCAGACCAAAGCGGAGGCGTTCGCCCGGTTCAAGGACGTCTTCAAGGACCAGCCCGAACTGCTGCAGCTGACCACGCCGGACGCGTTGCCCGCGTCGGTGTCGCTGCTCGCGGTGCCCGGCACGGACCTGGACGCCTGGGCCCGGGAGCTGCACGCCCGCTTCCCGAACGCCGACCAGGTGCAGGTCAACGACCTGAACGCGGCGGCGACGCGGCTGAAGGTCACCGCACCGCCGCCGAAGTGCCCGCGCGAGGGCGAGTACTGAAAGCCGTGAGGGGCACCTTCAGGGACATATAAGCCCTGAAGGTGCCCCTCACGGCATTGGTCAGGAAGCCGGAACCGACGCGACGCCCGGGGCGAGGAACGGCTTGCCGTTCACCCGCTCGGACACACCCGAACGGTCCAGGTACGGCGTGATGCCGCCGTTCCAGAACGGCCAGCCGGCGCCGAGGACCAGGCACAGGTCGATGTCCTGCGCCTCGGCGACGACGCCCTCGTCGAGCATGATCCGGATCTCCTCGGCGATGGCGGAAAGGGCGCGCTCACGCACCTGCTCCGCCGTCGACGGCTTGTCGCCCTGCGTCCACAGCTCGACGACCTCGGGGTCGGGCGACTGGTTCCCCTGGGCATCCCAGACCCAGACGCCCTTCTTGCCCGCCTTGACGAACTTCGCGAGGTTGTCGCTGACCGTGAACCGGTCCGGGTACGCCTCGTGCAGCGTCTCGCCGACGTGCAGCGCGATGGCCGGGCCGACGAGCTGCATCAGCGTCAGCGGCGACATCGGCAGGCCGAGCGGCTCGAGCGCGCCGTCGGCGACCTCGAACGGCGTGCCCTCGTCGACCGCCACCAGCACCTCGCCGAGGAAGCGCAGCAGCAGCCGGTTGACGACGAACGCCGAAGCGTCCTTCACGAGCACGCTGGACTTCTTCAGCTGCTTGCCGACCGAGAACGCCGTCGCGAGCGACGCGTCGTCGGTCTGCTCGCCGCGGACGATCTCCAGCAGCGGCAGCACGGCCACCGGGTTGAAGAAGTGGAAGCCGACCACGCGCTCGGGGTGCTGCAGCTTCGACGCCATCGCGGTGATCGACAGCGACGACGTGTTGGTCGCCAGGATCGCTTCGGGGGAGACGTGCTGCTCCAGCTCGGCGAACACCTGCTGCTTGACGCCCAGCTCCTCGAACACGGCCTCGATGACGAAGTCGGCGTCGGCGAACGCGGCCTTGTCGAGCGAACCGGAGACCAGCGCCTTGAGCCGGTTGGCGCCGTCCGGGGAGACGCGCTTCTTGGCCAGGAGCTTGTCGATCTCGTCGTGGACGTACCCGACGCCCTTGTCGACACGCGCCTGGTCGACGTCGGTCAGCACGACCGGCACCTTGAGGCGCCGCACGAACAGCAGCGCGAGCTGGCTGGCCATCAGGCCGGCGCCGACGATGCCGACCTTGTTCACCTTGCGCGCCAGGTTCTTGTCCGGCGCGCCGGCCGGGCGCTTGGCCCGCTTGTTGACCAGGTTGAACGAGTACAGCCCGGCGCGCAGGACGTCGGACATGAGCAGCTCGGCGAGGCCGTCGGTCTCCGCCGCGTAACCCCGGTCGAGGTCGTTCTCCCGGGCCAGCTCCAGCAGCTCGACGGCCTTGGTCGCGCCCGGCGACGCGCCGTGCGTGCGGCCGTCCACAATGGACTTGGCCCGCGCGATGGCCTTGTCCCACTCCGCGCCGCGGTCGATCTCGCGGCGGGGCGGGGTGATCTCGCCGTTGACCACGCGAGCCAGCCACAGCAGCGACTGCTCGAGGTAGTCGGCCGAGCCGAAGACGGCGTCGACGATGCCCAGCTCGGCCGTCTTCTTGACGGTGAGCATCTTGTTCTGCGCCAGGGCGTTCTCGATGATCACCGTGACGGCGGCGTCCGGCCCGATGAGGTTCGGCAGCAGCTGCGTGCCGCCCCAGCCCGGGAACAGGCCGAGGAAGACCTCGGGGAACGCGATCGCGGCGGTGTTCTCCGAGAGCGTCCGGTAGTGGCACGACAGCGCCAGCTCGAGGCCGCCGCCCATGACCGCGCCGTTGACGAACCCGAACGTCGGGATCTTCGTCTCGGTGAGGCGGCGGAAGACGTCGTGCCCGGTCTGGGCGATCTCGCGCGCCAGCTTCGGGTCCGCGACGGACTCGACACCCGAGAGGTCCGCGCCGACGGCGAAGATGAACGGCTTGCCGGTGACGGCGATCGCGGCCGGCTCGGCCTCGAACGCCTTGTCCAGCGCGGTGTCGAGCGACACGAGCCCCTGCGGGCCGAAGGTGTTCGGCCGGGTGTGGTCGTGGCCGTTGTCGAGGGTGATCAGGGCGACCGGCTTGGTGAGCCCGGGCACCTTGACCAGCCGGGTCGTCGCGACCGTGACGACCTCGTCGGGGAACGCGGCCTTTGCTTCTTCAGCGGTGAACGTCATTACTTCGCCCCCTCGAACGCCGGGTTCTCCCAGATCACGGTGCCGCCCATGCCGATGCCGATGCACATCGTGGTGATGCCGTACTGCACGTCGGGCCGCTCGGCGAACTGGCGCGCGAGCTGCGTCATCAGCCGGACGCCGGAGGAGGCCAGCGGGTGGCCGCAGGCGATCGCGCCGCCCCACTGGTTGACGCGCGGGTCGTCGTCGGCGATGCCGAAGTGGTCGAGGAAGGCCAGCACCTGCACGGCGAAGGCCTCGTTGATCTCGAACAGGCCGATGTCGTCGATGGAGAGGCCCGTGCGCTTGAACAGCTTCTCGGTGGCCGGCACCGGGCCGATGCCCATGACCTCGGGCTCGACGCCGGCGAAGGAGTAGCCGACCAGCCGCATCGCGACGGGCAGGCCCAGCTCGCGGGCGGTCTCCTCGTCGGCCAGCAGCGACGCGGTCGCGCCGTCGTTGAGGCCCGCGGCGTTGCCGGCGGTGATCCGGCCGTGCGGGCGGAACGGCGTCTTCAGCCCGGCGAGCGTCTCGAGCGTGGTGCCGGGCCGCGGCGGCTCGTCCTCGGTGGCCAGGCCCCAGCCCAGTTCCTTCGAACGGGTGGCGACCGGAACCAGCTCGGGGCCGATCTTGCCGGTCTTGACGGCTTCGGCGTAGCGCTCCTGGCTGCGCGCGGCGAACGCGTCGGTGCGCAGCTTGGTGATGTCCGGGAACCGGTCGTGCAGGTTCTCGGCGGTCTGGCCCATGACGAGCGCGGTCGGGTCGACCAGCTTGTCGGCGATGATCCGCGGGTTCGGGTCGACGCCTTCGCCCATCGGGTGGCGGCCCATGTGCTCGACGCCGCCGGCGATCGCGATGTCGTAGGCGCCGAAGCCGATGCCGGACGCGGTGGTCGTGACGGCCGTCATGGCGCCGGCGCACATCCGGTCGAGGGCGAAGCCGGGCACCGACTTGGGCAGCCCGGCGAGCAGCGCGGCGGTGCGGCCGATGGTCAGGCCCTGGTCGCCGATCTGCGTGGTGGCGGCGATGGCCACCTCGTCGACGCGCTCGGGCGGCAGCTCCGGGTGCCGCCGCAGCAGCTCCCGGATGGCGTTGACGACCAGGTCGTCGGCGCGGGTCCCGGCGTAGATGCCCTTGTCGCCGGCCTTGCCGAAGGGGGTCCGTACCCCCTCGACGAAGGCGACGTTGCGTACCCCTCGCGCGTTCGGCGCAAGCGGCGTTGCTGGTGCGGCCACGAATGCTCCAGAAAGTAGACGGTGTTGAGCGCACGATAGCCCTTGTTACCCGTGGGTAACCAGTGGTGTGGCCCGGTCGAGTGGGGTAAGGCACACTCACGGGGTCATCGTCTGTCCCTTGACGAGCCAGGCGAGCCCGAACGCCCACACCGCGACGCTCTCCAGCCACAGTGCCGGGTGCAGCGCCGGGACGAGGCCGAGGGCGCTGGTGAGCACGATGAGCACCAGGCAGGCCAGGATCACGACGCCGCAGGCGCGGTAGAAGGTGCCTCGCTGTGCGGAGTGCTCGCCGTCGCGCGGGAACAGCCGCAGGCAGAAGCAGGCCAGGCTCAGGAAGAACACCGTGGCGAACGTGAGGTGCAGGACGCCGGCGGTCCGGTCCCAGACCGAGACGTCGCCGCCCGGCGTGGTGGGGAACAGCCCGACCCCGATCGCGCCGAGGCCCGCGACGGTGCTCACGACGTTGTCGACGAGGTCGTGACCGTAGTAGGCGAGCAGGAACACCCCGACCGCGCACATCGCGCCGACGAAGACGTTCCCCACGTCGGTGTAGTAGTAGCCGCTGAGCGAGCCGAGGAGGCCGCCGCCGTCCGCGAGCTGCTTGCCGAGGATCAGGACGGGCGGCAGCGCGAGCCCGATCAGCCCGATGGCGCGCCGCAGGTAGAGGTAGGAGTGGACGAGCGTGGTCTGCGGGGATGTGGTCGCCGTCGTCATGGCCGCCTCCGGGAGTCGTCCGTGATTCATCGGCACACCGGCGGCGGAGTCTGAGGGTCGTTACCGAGCGGACGACCAGATCCGCAGCCGATCGTTACCCAGCTCGGCGAAGGTGCCGTCGCGGTGCGCGGTGGGCCGGAAGCCCGCGGCGAACCCGATCCGGGCGCCGGCGGCGGGATCCCAGACCTCGAACCCGGCCTCGGCGGTGACGTACAGCAGGCCGCGGTGGCCCCACATCTGGCCGGCGGGCCCGGCGAACATCCCGATCCGACGGTCGGCCCCGGCGTCGCGGAGCTCGACGCCGTCGAGCATCGGCTCGTCCTCACCGATGCCTTGCAGCGCCACGGTGTTCTCGTCGATCCAGGCCATCGGCCGGTTCCAGCAGTAGCCGCGGTCGGCGAGCAGGCGACCGTGTTCGGGCGCGTGCCGCTCACCCGCGAGCCACGCCTCGCAGTCGAGCGCCAGCGGCACCCCCACCGGGTGCCAGGCCCAGCCGTCGACGAGCAGGACGCGCCCGGACGGGCTCGGCCGCAGCGCGCCGAAGAAGTAGTCGAAGTAGTGCTCGGGATTCTCCTCATGGCTCGTGACGCGGTCGGTGAGCAGACCGCCGGTGGCGGCTTCGAAGACGTCGAGCCGGTTCCAGCCGGTGGCCGCGACGACCAGCGGGCCGGTGCCGCCGTCGAGGAACGCGACCGGGAACCGGGTCGTGTCGGCGTGGTAGTCCTGCCGGTCCAGCGCCAGGGTCACCGCGCCGGAGGCGAGGTCGACGACCGCGCCGTATCGGCCGTAGTCGGTGACCACGGCGGCGAACCGGCCGTCGCCGCTCGTGTACAGCGCCGGTCCACGGACGTGACCGGCCCACTCGCGCGGGGGTTCCGGCGGCACGTCGACCGGCCCGATGGGCCGGGGTTCGCCGCCGATCCCGACCAGGCCCTCCGCGGTGAGCGCGAGCCAGCCGTCCGGCAGGGGCGCGAGGCAGTGGTCGTTCAGCGGGGTGACCGGGCAGGCCGTCGTCGTCCAGGCGCCGCCGAGGTCCCGGTCGTGCCGGAGGATTCCGGGGGTGCCGCGCCAGCCGAGGTCCGCGTCGGCCTCGGCCCGGTCGAAGCAGCCGGCGCACGCGTCGAGCAGTTCGGGGGCGTCGAGGTCGGCGCACGCCTCGCACAGCAGGTCGTACCGGGTCGCGACGCCCGTGAGCACGCGGAAGCAGTCAGGTCCGTTGTCGGTGGTCAGATGGGCGCAGACACGCGCCCCGGCGGCCGGTGCGAGATGGCCGCACGATAGAGCTTTCACCACTCCAGTGTGGCCGGGCGCGCACCTGATTTATCGCGACGCCAGGTACGCGAGCCAGCCGCCGGTGGCGGAGATGTCCTTCGCGCCTTCGGTAGCCGACGGTTCGCACAGGAAGCCCGGCACCTCGCGGCCGTCCGCCAGTTCGACCTTGCCGATGGCCAGCGGCGACGGGATCCGCGAGACGAACTCGCCGAAGCCCCGCACGGGAAGCGACCAGACCTCCGCCGCCACCGACACGCCGTCCGCGGGGACGCGCACCAGCCCGGGCTTGGGCGGCACAGTGTCCAACGCGTACAGACGGTACGAAGCCGCCGTGTCCACTTCGGACACGAACCGGCCGCCGCGGGACGTCAGCTCGTGGTTCAGCGGCTGCCCGCGAAGGTGGGCGCCGACCACGACGATCGGTACGCGCGCGCCCGGCAGCGAGGCCAGCGCCGTCAGCTTCAAGTCGTCGTGGGGTGCGCCGACCAGCATGACGCCGAACGGCCGCCCGGCCACCGTGCCCGCCGGGATCGCCAAGGCCGACAGCCCGAACAGGTTGGTGGAGTTGGTGAACCGGCCGAGGCGCGCGTTGACGGCGACCGGGTCCGCGGCGACCTCGGCGAGCGTGGGGTGCTCGGTGGTCGTCGGCAGGAGGAGCGCGTCGACGCCGGCCAGCGTGGCCAGGGCTTCGGTGCGCAGCCCGGCCAGGGTGTCCTGGTCGGCGAACAGCCGGTGCGCGCGGATGTCCCGGGCGCCGGTGATGATGCCGTGCACCACCGGGTCGCAGTCGTCCGGGTGCGACTCCAGGAACTCGCCGACCGCCGTGTAGCGCTCGGCGACGAACGCGCCGCCGTACAAGAGCTGCGCCGCGTCCAGGAACGCCGAGATGTCCACAGTGGTCATTTCGGCGCCCGCGGCCGCGTAGTCCTCCACCGTCGCGGCGAACGCCTCCGCCCAGCCGGGTGCGAGCGGGCCGAGTTCCGCGGGCACGCCGATGCGGAACCGTCCCGTGTGGACCTGCGCGGGCTCGGCCAGGCAGGTCAGCGCGAACGCCGCTTCCTCGACCGTCCGCGCGAAGAGCGAGACGCAGTCGATGCTGCGGCACGCCGGGACGACGCCCTCGGTCGGCAGCAGGCCCGGCGTCGGCTTGAGGCCGACGATCCCGTTGAACGCCGCCGGTACCCGTCCGGAACCCGCGGTGTCGGTGCCCAAAGCGAGGTCGACGATCCCCAGCGCGACCGCCACCGCCGACCCCGAGCTGGACCCGCCCGAGACGTACGCCGGGTCGACGGCGTTGCGGACCGCGCCGTACGGGCTGCGCGTGCCGACCAGCCCGGTCGCGAACTGGTCCAGGTTCGTCGTGCCGAGCACCAGCGCACCGGCCGCCCGCAGCCGGGCCACGACCGGTGCGTCCGCGGCCGGCCGGTACGCGTAGGCCGGGCAGCCCGCCGTCGTCGGCAGCCCGGCGACGTCGATGTTGCCCTTCACCGCGACGAGCGTCCCGTAGAGCGGCAGCCCACGCTCCTCCAGCGCGGCCGCCTCGGCCAGCACGTCGGTTTCCGGCCGCAGGTCGATCCAGATCTCGGGCCGGTCGACCTGCTCGATCCGCCGGTAGGCCGCGTGCACGCGTTCCAGCAGTCTCATGCCAGCACCACCAACGGCGTGCCGGGCGCCACCTGGTCACCGGGGGACACGAGCACGTCGACCACCTTCCCGCCGGCCGGCGCCGGGATCCGCGCCTCCGTCTTCATCGCTTCCAAGGTCACCAGCGACTGCGCGTCCTCGACGCGCTGGCCCACCGAGACGTCCACCCGCCACACGGTCGCCGCGAACGGCGCCTCGACGACGTGGCCGCCCGGCGGTGCCTCGACGCGCGCCGGGGGCCGCGTCACCGGTTCCGGCTTCGGGTCGAACTCGCCCGCCGCCGCCCACGCCCGCCGCTCGGCCTCGAACGCCGCCGTCTGCGTCGCGCGGAAGTCCGCGATGCTCGACGCGTTGCCGGCCAGGAACTCCTGGTAGCCGGCGAGGGCGAACGAGCCGTCGGTGACGTCGAGCTCCAGCTGACCGGCCGACGAACGCGCCCGCAGGTCCAGCAGCTCGTCGGCGGACACGGGGTACCAGGAGATCCGGTCGAAGAACCGCAACAGCCACGGCGCTTTCGCACCACGCCAGCTGTTCCAGACCTGCACGGTCCGCCCGACGAACTGGTACCCGCCCGGCCCCTCCATCCCGTAGATGCACAGGTAGGCGCCGCCGATGCCGACGGAGTTCTCCGCCGTCCACGTCCGCGCCGGGTTGTACTTCGTCGTGACCAGCCGGTGCCGCGGATCCAAGGGCGTCGCGACCGGTGCGCCCAGGTAGACGTCGCCGAGGCCGAGCACCAGGTACTCGGCGTCGAAGACCGTCCGGTAGACGTCGTCCACACTGGACAGTCCGTTGACGCGCCGGATGAACTCGATGTTCCACGGGCACCACGGCGCGTCGTCACGCACGCCGGTCATGTACCGCTCGATCGCCTCGCGCGTCGCCGGGTCGTCCCACGACAGCGGGAGCCGCACGCTGCGGCTGGGCACCACGAGATCGTGCGTCGGCGGCAGGTCGCGTTCCAGCTCGCGCACCAGGCCGAGCGCCTTGCCGACCGGCAGCGCGTCCGGGTCGACGTGGACCTGCAGCGACCGGATGCCCGGCGTCAGGTCGACGATCCCGGGCACGCCCTCGGCCGAGAGCCGCTCGGCGAGCGCGTGCACCCGCATCCGCAACGCCAGGTCGAGCTTCATCTCGCCGTACTCGACGAGCAGGTTGTCGTCGCCGCTGCGCCGGTAGGTGACGGCCGGCTCGTCGTCCGAAGAGGACAGTCGCGTGAGGACACCGACGTCGTGGCGCGCGGTCCGGCTCGGCTCGATTACCGACGCGGGCCGCGTGCGCAGGGCCGCCGCGTGATCGGCGTCGATCGGCACGAACCGCACGGTGTCGCCGGGGCGCAGCTGCCCGAGCTTCCACCGCTCGCCGGTGGCGACCGTCGCCGGGCAGACGAACCCGCCGAGGCTGGGGCCGTCCGGGCCGAGCAGGATCGGCAGGTCGCCGGTGTAGTCGACGGCGCCGATCGCGTACGGCGTGTCGTGGATGTTCGACGGGTGCAGCCCCGCCTCGCCGCCGTCCGCGCGGGCCCACTTCGGCCGCGGGCCGACGAGCCGGACGCCGGTGCGCGCCGAGTTGAAGTGGACCTGCCAGTCCGTGGCGTAGAACGTGTCGACGTCGTCGGTGGTGAAGAACTCCGGGGCCGCGTGCGGTCCTTCGAGCGCGCCGACCGTCCAGTGCGGCGCGAAGTCCGGACGGTCGCCCACCGGCCCGACGACGGGATCCGCGGGCACCGGGCCGAGCTGCAGTACGTCGCCCGCGGCCAGCGCGCGGCCGCCGTGCCCGCCGAAGCGGCCCAGGGTGAACGTCGAGGTGCTGCCGAGGAACTCCGGCACGTCGACGCCGCCGCGCAGCAGCACGTAACTGCGCAGCCCGGCCGTGCACGCCCGGACGTCGAGGGTCGCCCCCGCGGGTACCTCGACCGGTGTCCACAAGGGAACCTCGGCGCCGTCCACGAGGACGGTCGCCGGCGCGCCGGTGACGCACACCTGCGTGGCGTGCGAGAACCGCAGCGTGACACCGTCCACAGTGCACTCCAGGCCGGGCGCGCCCTCGGGGTTGCCCAGCGCGAGGTTGCCCAGCCGCAGCGAACGGTCGTCCATCGGCCCGCTCGGCGGCACGCCGACGTGCCAGTAGCCGGTGCGGCCCGGCCAGTCCTGCACGGTCGTCATGGTCCCGCCGCGCACGACGTCGATCCGCGGTTCGGTGTCCCCGACGTCGTCCAAAGTGGACGTGTCGTGCGTCGCGGCGCCGAACGCCGGGTCGGCGGCCGCGGCTCGCAGCTGCCCGAGGTTGGTCGCGACGCCGTCGACGCGCGTCTCTTCGAGGGCCGTCCGCAGGTTCGCCAGGGCGTCCGCGCGGTCGGTGCCGGTGCAGATCACCTTGGCCAGCAACGGGTCGTAGTGCGTGGTGACGGTCGTGCCCGGCTCGACCCAGGTGTCCACCCGGGCGCCGGCGGGCCGCGTGAACCGCGTGACGAGGCCCGCGCTCGGCCGGTGGCCGGCGCTCGGGTCCTCGGCGTACACGCGTGCCTCGACGGCGTGCCCGCGCGCCACCGGCACGGCCCGGAACATCGCGCGGTCGCCCTGCGCGAGCCGCAGCATCCAGGCGACCAGGTCGACGCCGTACACCGCCTCGGTGACCGGGTGCTCGACCTGCAACCGGGTGTTGACCTCGAGGAACGCCGCCTCGCCGTGCTCGGGGTCGTAGACGTACTCGACCGTGCCCGCCGAGCGGTACCGCACCGAAGAACACAGCGCGACGGCCGAGTCGACCAGGTGACGGCGGACGGCGTCGGGCAGGTCCGGCGCCGGGCACTCCTCGACGACCTTCTGGTTGCGCCGCTGCAGCGAGCAATCGCGCGTGCCGAGGGCGAGGACCTCGCCGAAGCCGTCGCCGAACACCTGGACCTCGACGTGCCGGGCGCGGCGCACCAGCCGTTCCAGGAACACCCCCGAGCCGGCGAAGCTCTTGGCCGCGGTGCTTTGCACGTCGTCCCACGCGAGCCGCAGCTCCCCGGGCGTGGCGCACGCGCGCATCCCGATCCCGCCGCCCCCGCCGGTGGCCTTGAGCATCACCGGGTAGCCGATCTCCGCCGCGTGGGCCACCGCTTCGTCCACATCGGACAGCAGGCCGGTGCCGGGCAGCAGCGGGACGCCCGCCGCGATCGCCGCCTCGCGCGCGGTGTGCTTGCTGCCGAACACCTCCAGGTGCTCGGGCGACGGCCCGGCGAAGACGAGCCCGGCGTCCTCGCAGGCCCGCGCGAACGCCGCGTCCTCGGAGAGGAACCCGTAGCCCGGGTGGACGGCGTCGCAGCTGGTTTCGAGCGCGGCCGCGATGATCGCGTCGGAGCGCAGATAGCTCTCCGCCGCGGGCGCCGGGCCGAGCCGGACGGCCCGGTCGGCGAGCCTCACGTGCGGGGTCAGGCGGTCGGCGTCCGAGTACACCGCGACGGTTTCGAGGCCCAGTTCCTTCGCGCTGCGCAGGATCCGGACCGCGATCTCGCCGCGGTTGGCGACGAGCAGTCTCACACCCCGCCTCCGGAAGCCGTCACGACCAGCCGGACCGGCGTCGGGTCGAACCCGTTGCAGGGGTTGTTGATCTGCGGGCAGTTCGACACCAGGACCAGGACGTCGGTCTCGGCGCGCAGCCGGACTTCCAGGCCGGGCGCGGAGATCCCGTCGACGATGCCGAGGGTGCCGTCCGCCTCGACCGGCACGTTCATGTACCAGTTGACGTTGCTGACGAGGTCGCGCTTGCCGAGCCCCCACTTCGCGCCCTCGCCGAGGAAGTTCTCGACGCAGGCGTGCTGGAACCGGGTGTGCTGGCCGTAGCGCAGGCTGTTGGACTCCTTGCTGCACGCACCGCCGAGTGTGTCGTGGCGCCCGCAGGTGTCGGCGACGACGGTCAGCAGCGGCGCGCCTTCCTGGGTGCGCAGCACGCTGCCAGTCGTCAGGAAGATGTTGCGCTGCGCGGCGATCGTCGCCGCGGCGCTGTAGCGCTTCGCCGTGTCGTTCGCGTCGTAGCAGAGGAAGTCGACGGCCTGGTTGCCGCCGAGGTCGACGATCGACAGCTCTTGCCCCTGCTTCAGCACGAGGGAGAACGGCGCCCGCGCGGGGACGTCGAAGGTGAGCTCCAGCTCGGACTCGTACGCTGTGCTCACGCGATCCCCCTCGCGGCCAGGTAGTCGGCGGTGTTCTCGAAAGCGCGCTGGGCTTCGGGGCTGTGCGTCCATTCGGGACTGTCCGGAGTGGACGGCCGATCGCGCCAGGCGAGCACTTCGAGCTTGGTCGCCGTGTAGTCCGGCCGCGGGTCGACCGGGTGCGGCACGTTCACGAGCAGCACGATCGACGGGATCTCGATCCGCAGGTCGACGGACTTCCCGGCGCCCGCGGAGCCGGTGAACCCCAGCTCGCCCGCGGCACCCACGCGCACGCCCTGGAAGAACGACAGGCTCGGCGGCAGGTCGCGCGGGCCGAGCCCGTTCTTCGCCGCGGCCAACGTGAACAGCGGGAGCCCGGCGGGGGAGGGGCCCTGCGGGGCGCCGTCGCCGTAGTGCTCGGTGTTGCCGTCCACAGTGGACGTCCCGCACAGCGCGTCGTGCCGGCCGCTGGAGTCCGCGACGATCGTCGCGAGCACCCGGGCCTGGTCCGACAGCAGCGCCACGGACCCGCCGAGGTAGGCGTTCCACTGGACCTTCACCGTGTCGGCGACGTTGAGCCGCTCCCAGGGCTGATCGGCGTTGAACAGCAGCAGGTGCGCGCACGCGTCGCCCTCGACGTCGGTGAGCCGCAGCCGGGTGCCCCGGGCCAGCACCTTGTGCGTGTACCCGCCACCGGCGACCGTCTCGGCCCAGGTCAGCGCCTCGGGTGCGACCCCCGGTGGCGGTGACGGCCACGTGCTCGCCGGGATCGACGGCATCGTGTCGACGACGGTGCCCGCCTGGGCGCGGGCGTGGTCACGCGCGCCGTAGGTGGTCGCGGTCGTGCTCATCGGACGTCCTCTCGGGTAGCGGTTCGAGGGCGGGAGCGGGGCGTGGCCGCAGCCGGCGGACCGCGCCGATCACGGGCGCGCCGCCGACGAACTCTAGCGGGAACAAGAGCGTCCGAGGACGCCCGAACCGGACAGATCGGAGATCTCCGCACGTCGCCGGCCGATGTTCACGACCATCGTCGGGCCGCGGACGACGGCCGCCGCGGGAAGCTGATGCCGGTCGGCTCGTCGATCATGGGCGCTCCCCGTGTCATGGTTTCGATCGTACGACAGAAATTAGGGCGACGGCAGTGCGCGATGATCTCCGCGGAGTTGCCACTCGGTTAACCGATCCGCCGACCGACCGTCAACGGGGAGACGCGGCCGTAACGCCACCTCGGTGATCAGGTGCGGGAAGGGGACCTGGCAGGATCAACGCCGTGGTCAAAGGGGCGGGGGTCGGCAGACCCAGGGCGAGTGGCGCGGCGGCGAACCGCCCGGACGCGCGGCAGGCCGTGCTCGACGCGGCGGGGGAGCTGTTCACCGGAGCCGGTTACGCGGCGACGACGACCCGCGCGATCGCCGAGCGGGCCGGGCTGCGCCAGGCGTCGCTCTACTACCACTTCCCGGCGAAGGAGGACATCCTCGCCGCGCTGCTGGCCGGGACGGTCCGGCCGTCGCTGGTCCTGGCCGCGCAGCTGGTCGCCGGGGACGCGCCGGTGGCCGTCCGGCTGTGGGCCCTGGCCTACGCGGACATCGGCCTGCTCGGCGGCGCCCGGCACAACCTGGGCGCGCTGTACCTGCTGCCCGAGGTCAGCTCGCCCAACCTGGCCCGCTTCCGCGCCGAGCGCGCGGAGCTGAAGGCGGCCTACGGCGACCTGCTCGCGGCAGCGGGCGTCGTCCCGGCGGCCGTCCGCACGGACCTCGTTTTCGGCCTGGTGGAGAGCATCGCGGTGATCCGCCGCGACGACCCGGAACTGGACGTCGAGGCCCACACCCGCGAAGGCGCCGACGGCGTCGTCCGGCTGGCCGGACTGCCGGAGCCGACCGAAGAGCTGCGAGCGCGGGGCCACGCCCTCCTGGCGACGCCGACCGAATAGCTGCGGCAGGACATCGCGGAACGGCTGTTCGAACTCCGGGACCCGGCCACCGAGGCGTGGCTGCGGGAGCTGGTCGCGGACCAGGGCCGGGTACTCGGCGCGCGGCACCGGTGCACGCTGGCGTCCTGGTGGAGCATCGCCCATTGCTGTGAGAGGTCCGGTCGGCCGGACGAAGCGCTGGCGCTGCACGCCTGGCTGCAAGGGGCCTTCGCCTACATCCTGGGCCAGGAACACCCGATGATCCGCCACTGTCGTGTCGCGGCGGCGAGCACGCTGCACCGGGCGGGCCGGTACGCGGCGGCGATCGACGCCTAGCGCGCTCTGCTCGACAGCGACCCGGAGTTCCTGGTGTGGATTGCCTGTGCGCAGGCGGAACTGGGCCGGTTCGACGAGCGGAGCAGACGCTGCGGGAAGCCGGGCTCGGGCTGAACGCGCAGGTGCAGGCCGTCCGCCGCGAGATCCAGGCTGCAGGAGCGCCTGGTCTTCCCCGGTCCCGAAGACCGGCTCACGTGGGAGTCCCGCCTGCTGCTGAGCCGGGCGCTGGCCGAGACCGACCGCCTCGCCGACGCGGACCACTACGCGCGGGCCGTCCTGGCGGCGGCGCCGTTCCCGCCCGGCCACCCGGTGCTGTTGTGGGCCCAGAGCGTGGTGGCCCGGGTGCACTTCCGGCGCGAAGAATGGGCCGACGCCGTCGTCGCGTACGAGTACACGGTCGAAGGGTTCGAGCTGGTGCTGGGACCCGGCCACCCGAAGACGCTCCGGATGGCCGATGCCCTGGCCGCGGCCCGCGAGGCAGCGAACTAGCGTCAGGAAGCCGCGGCGGCGTGCAGGGCCTTGCTCAGCGCGGACGCCGTCAGCTCGACCTGCCACGGGCGGGCTCCGCCCGCGCGCAGGACGTCGGCGACGGTGTCCTCGTCCAGCTGGGCCGGGGGCCGCCAGCAGGTGCGGCGGACCAGGTCCGGCAGCAGCAGGTTCTCCACCGGCAGCCGGCGGTCCTCCGCGATCGCCGACAGGGCCGCACGGGCCGCCGACAGCCGGGCCGCGGCGTCCGGGTCCTTGTCCGCCCAGCGGTTCACCGGCGGCGGGCCGTCGGTGGACTGCGACGGCGACGGCAGCTCGCTCGCCGGCAGCGCCTTGGCCGCCTGCAGGTGCCGCAGCCAGCTCGCGGTGTACTTGCGCTGGACGCGGCCGCTGAACACCGGCAGCGCCTGCAGCTCCTCGACCGTCTTCGGGTCGGCCGTGACAGCGTTGATGATCGCGCTGTCCGGCAGGATCCGGCTCGGCGCGCGGTCGCGCTTGCGGGCCAGCTCGTCACGCGCCTGCCACAGCTCGCGCACCACGGCGAGACCGCGCGGGTTGCGGATCTTGTGCACCCCGGACGTCCGGCGCCACGGCTCGGCCCGCGGTGCGGGCGGCGGCGCGGTGCGGACGGCGTCGAACTCCTGCTGCGCCCACTCCAGCTTGCCCTGGGCGCCCAGCTCCGCTTCCAGCTTTTCGCGCAGCTGGATGAGCAGCTCGACGTCGAGGGCGGCGTAGTTCAGCCAGTCGACCGGCAGGGGCCGCTTCGACCAGTCGGCCGCGCTGTGCCCCTTTTCGAGGGTGTAACCGAGCAGCAGCTCGACGAGCGTCCCGAGCGCGACCCGCTCGTAGCCCGCGAGGCGGCCGGCGAGTTCGGTGTCGAACAGCGCCGCCGGGTGCAGGTCCAGCTCGGCGAGACAGGGGAGGTCCTGGGAGGCGGCGTGCAGCACCCACTCCAGGGAGTTGAGGACGTTCTTCAGCGGGGTGAGGTCGTCGAGCTCGGTCGGGTCGATCAGGACCGTGCCGGAACCCTCACGCCGCAGCTGGACGAGATAGGCCTTGGGCCAGTACCGGTAGCCGGACGCGCGTTCGGTGTCGACGGCGACGGCCCCGGTGCCCGCGGCGAGCCGCTCACAGGCTTCGAGCAGTGCGGCCCGGTCGGTGACCACCGGAGGTGTGCCCTCGGCGGGCTCGCGTAGCAGCACGGGTCCGCCTGCGGACTCGATCTCCATCCCGGCGTCCTCGGCTTCTGCGCTTTCCATGGTTGACGACCCTACGGGACGGGCGTACCGCGCCTGGTGCGCCCGCCCCGTGGGGAGGTTCGTCTATCCGTCAGCGGATGACGCCGGCTCGCATGGCCAGCGCAACCATCTGAGCCCGGTCGCCCGTGCCGAGCTTGCGCCCGATGCGAGACAGGTGGGACTTGACGGTGAGGGCGGAGAGGGAAAGTTCCTCGCCGATCTCCTTGTTGGACTGTCCGTCGGCGACCAGCTGGAGCACCTCCACCTCACGAGCGGAAAGCTCGCGCGGGGTGTTGTCGGTGCCGGCGACGCGGGTCCCGGTGGCGAGCACCGGAGCCACGCTCGGGTCGGCGTAAACGCCGCCTTCGAGCACGCGCCGCACGCCATCGGTCACTACGACCGGCGACGCGGACTTCAGCAGGTACGCCTGGGCCCCGGCCTGGAAGGCCGAGCGGACCGCGTACGGGTCGTCCGAAGATGCGAGAACCACCACGCGCGGCCACCCGTGGCTACGAAGTTCCGTAACCAGTTCGATGCCGCTGCCGTCCGGCAGTCCGAGATCGAGGATCGCCAGGTCACAGGGCCCTGTGGCCTGTGCTCGCGCCCTCGCTTCGGCCACCGTGGCGGCTTCGTGAACGGTACCCGCACCCATCTGTGCGAGTCTTGCTGCGATTGCCTCCCTCAACAGCGGGTGGTCATCGACCACCAACACGGAAAAAAGCTCTTCCCGCGGGTGCGGAACCATGCTCGCCGGCAAAGCACCGGCTGGCGTGGATCGGACGGCCTGAGAAATGCCGACGGTAGCCACGTCACTACCTCCCTGGAGTCGGTCGTGCCCCCCGACCGGCACCGGGACCTTCGGCCGTTCAGCCGCGCCAGCTTTAGACCGAAAGTGGTGTCGTCGAAGGCACTGTAGCCGCCCTGAGGCCGCTGCGGGGGGATCGAATGGGTATCTATCTCAAACGAACAGTCACTCAGGGAGTTCGTGGTAACACGATCGGGCTAGTACACGGCCGGTTGCTAACGGATAGCCCAGCGAACACGATGCAAAGAAGTTACCGGCGCCCAAATGGCCGTGCAGATGGGCCGTGCACCTTCCAGTGCGTCCGCCGACCGGGGGCTCCACGGGGGTCCGACTGCTCCGGAAAGCGGTCTCGGCCGGGGCATGATCAACTTCGTGAAACGGCTTCAGAAGGGCTTTCGCAGCTGCCCGTGGTGACTGTCCGTATCCCGTGAAGGGTGTTCACCGGTTCCGGCGGCGTTCGCGGGGCAAGTTGATCTTGTCGCACTGCGTGACGGCGTTGTCTCACGAACGGGGGCATCCGCGCGAGACGTGAAATGACCTCGGGAACGCTCCGGGTGGTCCGCCGGGGTCTTGTGTTGTATAGACCACTCCGACCGCGTGACGGCCCGCTGAGCGGCCGTCGAACGGGCCGCCCGGGGTTGGCCGTCGTTCGACGGACGCGAATTTTGCTCACATTCGTACAAGACGCGACCCGGCGGACGCTCGCGAAGGACCCGGCGTCGCGGTTCCGCTCGTGACTGTCGCCCGGACGGCCGCAGGGCGCGGCTCAGGAGTTCTGGCGCTGCCCGAAGAGCGTCACGCCGACCGGCGGCAGGCCGACGACGCTCGCCATCACCTGGCAGAACGCCTGCCCGTGGGGCAGCAGCGCGCCGTCGGCGGGCGTCCAGGACGCCCGCAGCTCGAGGTCGTCGGTGCGGGCCGGGCCGGAGATGTCGCCGAAGCGGGCCGACGACGTCTCGGTGACCGTGCCGCCCAGTGCCTTCCAGTTCGCGCCGGACACCTCGAGGGCGTCGGTCAGCCACGACCAGCCGACGCCGGGGAGGAAGGGATCGGTCGCCAGTTCGCGGTCCAGCTCCGCGCGCACGTACATGACGAGGCGCAGGACACCGTCCCAGCCTTCCTGGCCGTCCGGGTCGTGCAGCAGGACCAGCCGGCCCGAGGCCAGCACGTCGGCGGGGCCGGCGACCTCACAGCTCACCGCGTAGGAGAACGGTGCGAGCCGCTGCGGCGCCCGCATCCGCTCGAGCAGCACCTCCCGGCGGGGCCGGACGGACTGCAGCGACGCGACGGCTTCGCGGAAGAGTTCGGGCACTGGAGTCGTCGCGGTCACGCATCGACTTTAGGGCGGGCACGCCCTGTTGCGGGCGGAGGCGCGCCGAGAGAAGGGCCCCACCGGGCTCGTGGCACGATTGAAGACGATGTCTCCCACCACGCCTCTGCCGCAGCGGACCCCCGCGTCCGCCCGCCGCGAGCTGCCCGAAGCCCCGTTCCTGGCCGCCGCGCGCGGCGAACGCCCGGCGCGCACGCCCGTCTGGTTCATGCGCCAGGCCGGGCGGTCGCTGCCCGAGTACCGCGCGCTGCGCGAGGGCGTGGCGATGCTCGACGCCTGTTTCGACCCCGAGATGCTCGCCGAGATCACGCTGCAGCCGGTCCGGCGGCACGAGGTCGACGCCGCGGTCCTGTTCAGCGACATCGTCGTGCCGCTCAAGGCCGCCGGGGTCGACATCGACATCGTCCCGGGCACCGGTCCCGTGGTCGCGACGCCGGTGCGCGACCTGGCCGCCGTGAAGGCGCTGCCGGAGCTGGTCCCCGACCAGGTCGGCAAGGTCGCCGACGGCATCGCGCTGCTGGTCGAGCGGCTCGGCGACACACCGCTGATCGGCTTCGCCGGCGCGCCGTTCACCCTGGCCAGCTACATCATCGAGGGCGGCCCGAGCCGCAACCACGAGCACACCAAGGCGCTCATGCACTCCGAGCCGGCGGTGTGGCACGAGCTGGCCGGCCGGCTGGCCGACATCGCGCTGACCTTCCTGCGCGCGCAGCTCGACGCCGGCGTCGACGCGATCCAGCTGTTCGACTCCTGGGCCGGCGCGCTGTCCGAGCGGGACTACCGCGAGTTCGTGCTGCCGCACTCGGCGAAGGTCCTCGACGGCGTCGCCGCCTACGGCGTCCCCCGGATCCACTTCGGCGTCGGCACCGGCGAGCTGCTGCCCGCGATGCGCGACGCGGGCGCGGACGTCGTCGGCGTCGACTGGCGGATCCCGCTCGACGAAGCCGTCCGGCGGCTCGGTGGCAAGGCCGTGGTGCAGGGCAACCTGGACCCGGCGCTGCTGTACGCGTCCTGGCCGGTGCTCGAGGCCCAGGTGCGCCGCATCGTCGCCGAGGGGCGCGCCGCCGACGGCCACATCTTCAACCTGGGCCACGGCGTGCTCCCCAGCGTCGATCCCGAGGTCCTGACCCGCGTGGCCGGGCTGGTGCACGAGCTGTGACGCGGGTCGCCGTCGTCGGGGCGGGCATCTCCGGCCTGACCGCGGCGTACCGGCTGCGGCAGCTGCTCGGCGCCGGCGCCGAGATCGTCGTCTTCGAGAAGACCCGGACCCCGGGCGGCAAGCTGCGCACGGCCGAGCTGGCCGGCGTGCCCTACGACGTCGGCGCGGAGGCGTTCCTCGCCCGCCGGCCCGAGATGCTCGCGCTGGTCCGCGAGCTGGGCCTCGACGTCGTCCACCCGACCGGCGCCCGCGCGAAGATCCACGCCGGCGGCACCGTGACCGGGCTGCCGCCGGGCACCGTGATGGGTGTCCCGGCATCGGCGGAGTCGGTCGCCGGCGTGCTGTCGGAGGCGGGGCGCCGCGCGGTCGAGGCCGAGGCTTCGCTGCCGGAGCTGCGGCTGCCGGGCGGGGACGTGCCGCTGGGGCCGCTGCTGCGCGAGCGGTTCGGCGACGAATTGGTCGACCGGCTGGTCGACCCGCTGCTGGGCGGCGTCTACGCGGGCGGGGCCGACGGCCTCGGCCTGCGCGCGACCATGCCGGGCCTGGCCGCGGCGGTGGCCGCCGGCGCGGGTTCGCTGACCGCGGCGGCCGCGTCCCAGCTGCCCGCGTCACCCAGCTCGGCCCCGGTGTTCGGCACGGTTCCCGGCGGCCTGGGCACGGTCGTCGACCGGCTGACCGAGCTGTCCGGCGCCGACCTGCGGACCGGGCTGCCGGTGTGCGACATCGAGCGGCACGGAACGGGCTGGCGATTGCGGATCGGCGCGGCGCCGACCGCGCACGCGCCCGCGGAGAACACGATCGACGCCGACGCGGTGGTCCTCGCGGTGCCCGCGCCGTCGGCCCGCCGCCTGCTCGCGGACCTGGTGCCCGCGGCGTCGGCGGCGTTCGGCGAGGTCGAGCTGGCGTCGATGGCGGTGGTCGCGCTGGCCCTGCCGCCCGGCACGGAGCTGCCCGCGGCGTCGGGAATCCTGATCGGCCAAGGCGAGCGTGACGCGGCGGGCGTGCCGTACGCGGCGAAGGCGTTCACGTTCTCTTCGCGCAAGTGGGCGCACTTCGGCACGGGCCCGGTCCTGGTCCGCGGCTCGGTGGGCCGCTTCGGCGAGCTGGGCGCGTTGAAGGCGGACGACGTCGAGCTGGTCCGCGTGGTCCGCGACGACCTCGCGCGCCTCACGGGCGTCACGGCGGAACCGGTGGAGACGCTGGTGACCCGCTGGGGTGGCGGCCTGCCGCAGTACGGCACCGGTCACCTGGAGCGGGTGGAGCGCATCGAGAAGGCGATCGCCGGGATCCCGGGCTTGGCCGTGGCGGGCGCGACCCTGCACGGCGTCGGGCTGCCGGCGTGCGTGGCGACGGCCGAAGCGGCCGCACAGCGGGTGGCGGCGCACCTTTCCGCGTGAGTGCTCTCACGGCTACCCGTGGGGGCGCCCTGCGGGCCTCGGTGACAGGATGGACGTATGGCGCGGGTCAACTTCAGCGAGCTCAACGACACCATCCGGTACACCACGTGGTCGGTCTTCCGGATCGAGCCCGGCAGGCTGGGTGAGGACCGCGGGACCGCCGGTCGTGAGACCACCGAGTACCTCGACGGGCTCGAGGCCAAGGGCGTGGTCGTCCGCGGCGTCTACGACCTTTCCGCCCTGCGGGCCGACGCCGACTACATGATCTGGTGGCACGCCGAGGAGATCGAGCAGGTCCAGGCCGCCTACGCCGGGTTCCGGCGGACGCCGCTCGGGCGCGCGTCGACGCCGGTCTGGAGCCAGACCGCGCTGCACCGGCCCGCCGAGTTCAACAAGAGCCACATCCCCGCGTTCCTCGCCGGGGAAGAGGCCCGCAAGTTCATCTGCGTCTACCCCTTCGTCCGCTCCTACGAGTGGTACCTGCTGCCGGAGAACGAGCGCCGCAAGATGCTCGCCGACCACGGCAAGGAAGCCCGCGACTACCCGGACGTGCGCGCCAACACCGTCGCGTCGTTCGCGCTGGGCGACTACGAGTGGATCCTCGCCTTCGAGGCCGACGAGCTGCACCGGATCGTCGACCTCATGCGCCACCTGCGCGGCACCGAAGCGCGCCTGCACGTGCGTGAAGAGATCCCCTTCTACACCGGCACCCGCGTGCCGCCCGCCGAGCTCGTCGCGGCGCTGCCGTAGTGACCGAGATCCTGGACGGCGTCTGGCACACCCTCACCGGGGAGACGCCGGGGCCGGTCGAGCTGACCGGGACCGAAGATGTGCTGCCCGGGCCGTACCGGGTGGCGGCGGCCGCGACCACGACCATCGCGGCGGCGACCCTGGCCGCCGGCGAACTGCTGAAGCTGCGCGAGATCGACCCCGGCGTCGTCACGGCGGACACCCGCCACGCGGCGGCGGCCTTCGCGAGCGAAGCCTTCTCGCGCGTCGAAGGCACCGAGCCCGAGTCCGTCTGGGCGCCGCTGTCGGGCAACTACCGCACGACCGACGGCTGGGTCCGCCTGCACTGCAACTACCCGCGTCACGAAGCCGCGGTGTGCTGGGGACTCGGCGTCCCCGGCAGCCGCGACGTCGTGACGAAGACGGTCGCCGGGCGCATCGCGCGCGAGGTCGAGCACGCCGTCGTCAGCGCCGGGGGAGCGGCCGCGGAGCTGCGCTCGCCCGAGGACTGGGCGGCGCACCCGCAGGGCGAAGCGGTGGCTTCGCTGCCGCTCGTGGACCTCGCGCCGATCGGCGAAGCGCCGAAGCGGACGTTGTTCTACTCGGACCGCCCGCTCGGCGGCGTCCGCGTGCTGGAGCTGACGCACGTCCTCGCCGGCCCGGTGGCCGGCCGGGTGCTCGCCGCGCACGGCGCCGACGTCCTGCACGTCGGGGCCGCGCACCTGCCGCGTGTCGAGACGCTCGTGCGGGACACCGGGCAGGGCAAGAAATCCGCGTTCGTCGCCCTCGACACCGAAGGCGGCCGCGCGCGGCTCAAGAAGCTGATCAGCCGCGCCGACGTGCTCGTGCAGTCGTTCCGCCCGGGCGCGCTCGAGCGGATCGGCTTCGGCCCCGCGGATCTGGCCGAGCTGCGACCGGGCCTGGTGATCGCCGACCTGAGCGCCTACGGCTGGGAAGGCCCCTGGGCCCGGCGGCGCGGGTTCGACAGCCTGGTCCAGATGTCGAACGGCATCGCGTGGGGCGAGGAAGGGCCGTCGCCGCTCCCGGTCCAGGCGCTGGACCACGGCACGGGCTGGCTCGCCGCGGCGGCGATCATGACGGCCCTGCGCCGCCAGGTCACCGACGGCGGCACCTGGCGGGTCCGGCTGTCCCTCGCGGGCACCGGCCGCTGGCTGGATTCCCTGGGCCGCAAGGATCCTGCGTCGTCCGAAGTGGACTTCAGCGACCTGCTGGAGGAGACCGACAGCGGCTACGGCCGGCTGACCCGGGTCCGGATGGCGGGCGGCCTGCCGGGCGCGGAACCGCACTGGGACTTCGGGACGCGCACCCCGGGTGTCGACAAGCCGACCTGGACGCCGTGACCTAGAGGTCGATGACGACCTTGCCGTGCACGTGCCGCCCGGCCTGCAGCTCGGCCGCGCGGCGGATCTGCCCGATCGGGAAGCTCGCCCCGACAGGCACCCGGAGCCGGCCCGCCGCGACCAAGCGGGCGAGCTCTTCCAGGGCGCCGGGAGCGGCGTTCGCGCCGTTGGCCGCCGACACGCCGTCGACCTGCGCGGCGACGGTGCAGATGCGGCCGTCCGGCACGCCGAGATCCCGTGCGACGTGCACCGTCTCCGTCCCGTGCAGGTCGATGGCGGCGGTGACGCCGCCGGGCACGAGGGCCCGGACCCGGTCGGCCAGGCCGTCGCCGTAGACGACCGGCTCGGCGCCGAGATCGCGCAGGAAATCGGCCGACGACGCCGATCCCGTCCCGATCACGCGCGCTCCGGCGATCCGGGCCAGCTGGACGGCGAACACCCCGACCCCGCCCGCCGCGCCGCCGATCAGCACGGTGTCGACCGGGCCCGGGGCGACCACGGCGAGGGCGGCGGAGGCCGTGCGGCCGGCGATCGTGAGGGTGGCGGCGGTGCGGTCGTCGACGCCGTCGGGGGTGTGGTGGGCCTCGTTCGCCGCGATCGCCCCGGCCGGCTCGATCACCACGAAGTCGGCGACCGCGCGGGACAACGCGCCCCCGAACACCCGGTCGCCGGGGGCGAAGCCGGTCACCCCGGCGCCGACCTGGTCGACCACGCCCGCGTAGTCGGTGCCGAACCCGGCCGGCAGGCTCAGGCCGAACCGGGCGGCGGTGTCTGCGTCGGCGGTCATGATCCAGTCCATCGGGTTCAGGCCGGCCGCGCTGACCCGCACGCGGACCTGGCCGGCCTGCGGAGCGGAAACCTCACGGACGTCGAGGACTTCGGGGCCGCCGAAGGCGTCGAGCCGGACCGCCCTGCTCTGTTCTTGCATGGACGTCTGTCTCCTCGGGTCAGGGAACGCGGTGAAACGGACTATGCTCCGTTTCCATGGACGACCCTAACACAACCGGAGCGTGATCCGTTTTGGCTGAGGCGGAGACACGCGTGCCGCGGGCGGACGCGGCCCGCAACCGTGACCAGCTGCTCGCGGTGGCGACCCGGGTGTTCGTGACGGCGGACGCCGAGCCGTCGATGCGGGCGATCGCCCGTGAGGCCGGGGTCGGCATCGCCACGCTCTACCGGCACTTCCCGACCCGCGAGTCGCTGGTCGACGCGGTCTACCGCGACCAGGTCGGCCGGCTCACGACCGGCGCCCGCGAGCTGACCGGAACGCTGCCGCCGGCCGCCGCGATGCGGCGCTGGATGGACCTGTTCGGGGACTGGATCGCGACCAAGAACGGCATGCTCGACACGCTGCTCGCGATGATCGACGCCGGCGAGATCGCCCACGCGCAGACCCGGACCGAGCTGCTGACGGCCATCACCACGATCCTCGACGCCGGCCGCGCGGCGGGCGACCTCCGCGCCGACGTCACCGCCGAGGACATCGCCGCTTCCCTCATCGGCATCTTCACCGTGGCGCCCCGGCCCGAGCAGGAAGCCAAGGCCGGTCGCCTGCTGGACCTGCTGATGGACGGCCTCCGGCCGCCGCCCGGCTGAGCCGTTTCGACGGCGGCCGGCGCGCCGGCTAGCGGCGTCGGAGCCGGGAAACCAGGCCCCGCTTGGGTTTCGGCAGGTGGCCCGCCGCGATCAGCCACGTGACGAACTCGTCCGCGTACGCGTGCGAATGCTCCGTGGCCTTCTTCGGGCGGCCCGCCGCGAACTCCGCGAACAACGGCCCGTACCGCTCGCCCAGCGTCTCCGCCAGCTCCGGGCGCTGGTAGGCCAGCACCTTGCCGTGCTTGCGGCGCAACACGTTCGCCTCCACCTTCAACCGCGAAGGGTCGAAACCCGGCGGGGGCTCGCCGCCGGCCAAGAGGGCGTGCAGCAGCTCCGCCTGCCGCGCCGCCAGCTCCTCGCGGCTCACACCGTCACCGCCGCCCGGAGCGCGGCCAGCTCCGCCGCCAGCTCGGCGTCGCTCGGGTAGTCGTCGTCGCGTTCCAGCAGGACTCCCGGCGGGTCCGTCCGGCGGCGGAGTTCCTCGAGCAGCGCGAGGACTTCCGGCAGCACCGGGTGCGCGTGCGTGTCGTGGTAGACGCCGTCGCGCTCGATGCCGCCCGCCATGTGCACGTACGCCAGGCGCTCCCACGGGATGCCGTCGAGGAACGCCTCCGGGTCGGTGCCGATGTTGCGGGCGTTGGCGTACAGGTTGGCGACGTCGATGATCAGCCGGCAGTCCGTCCGCTCGGTGAGCTCAGTGAGGAACTGTTCTTCGGTGAGCTCGGCGTGCGGCCATTCCAGCACCGCCGCGATGTTCTCCAGCGCGAACGGGACGTCCACAATGGACTGCGCGAGCCGCACGTTCGCGACCAGCACGTCCAGCGCCTCCCGGGTGCGGGGGAGCGGCATCAGGTGCCCGGAGTCGAGCCCGCCCGCGCGCACGAAGCAGACGTGGTCGCTGACCAGCGGCGCGTCCAGCGCCCGCGCGATCTCCGCGAGGTGCTGGACACGCCCGGTGTCGAGCGGCTCGGCCCCGCCGAGCGAGAGCGAGACGGCGTGCGGCAGCACTGGCAGACCGCGCTCCCGCAACGCGACGAGCGTCTCCGGGAGGTTGTCGTGGTGCAGGTTCTCGGCCACGACCTCGACCCAGTCCACGCCCGGGAGCCGGGCGATGGACAGGTCGAGCTCGTGCCGCCAGCCGATCCCGATGCCGAGCTCACCCACCGCAGCCCCCGCCTCCGCAGCCACCGCCGCCACCGCACGAAGAACCGCTGCTGCACGACGACGAACTCGAACACGACGACCCGCTGCTGCACGACGACCCCGACGACCCACCGCCGCCGACCGCGCCCGCGGGCGGCATCAAGGCCGCGCTCAGCTCTTCGTCCGGGTACATCGCCAGGCCGCCGAGGGCGACCGCGGCCACGGCGCCGCCGAGCAGCACGCCGCCCGCGAGCGCTCCGGCCGGCACCGGCCCGGACGCCGCCGCGCGCGCCTGGCCGAGCAGGCGGTGTCCCGCGGCCGACGGCTGCCGCATGCCGGCCTTGTTCCGCCGGACCGCGGCCACGATCGTCAGCACGGCCGCGATCAGCACCAGGAACACCAGGACACCGACCGGCCGGCCCAGCGAGATGCCGTTGAGCAGCCGGATCACGCCGAGCGCGAGCACGGCCAGCTGCAGGACCAGGCCGAACGTCCGGGCCTGGCGCCGCGCCGCGGCCGACGTCAGCAGCCCCCGCTGGTCGAGGCCGTCCTCCAGCGCCCGCATGGCCGCGGAGCCGCGGACCTTCGCCCGGATCGTCGCGGTCGTCTTCAGCTGCGCGACGTCGGCGACCGCCTGCTCCAGCGGCTCGACCGGCCGCGCGCCGGCCTGGCTGATCTGCCGGTAGCTGTTGACCCGCAGCTGGCCGCGTTCGACCAGCGCCGCGATCGCCGCGTCGGTCGCCCGGTCCGGGCCGCCGGCCAGGAACGCGAGCTGGTAGACGCTCGGCGTCGGGCCGGGCTGGGCGTGGTCGGCGCGCATCGCGCGGCCGGCCATGACGCCGGACACGACGAGCCGGATCAGCAGGACCGCGCCCAGCAGCGCGATGTAGAGGACCACGAAATCGGGTCCCGAGATGCCCCACGGGTCGTCCATCGCCCGTCTCCCCTCAGTTGATGCCGGTTACCGTAGCTGTGAGACGCAGCAGGTCGCGTCGGCGTTTCAACCGCCGCAGCCCCCGCCGCCACCGCCGCCACCACACCCGCCGCCACCGCCACCGCCGCCGCAGGAGCTGCCGCCCCCACCGCAGGAACTGCCGCCGTAGTAACCGACGGCCGCGCCGCCCCCGGCGTTCGCCCAGCGCGAGCGGCGTGCCCGGCGCTCGTAGGTCTTGGCGGCGGCGTGCGTGGCCCGGGTGACGGCCGTGCGGACGTCCTTGTCCGGGTGGGCGGCGAGGCCGCCGCTCGCGACGGCGCCGGTCGTGCCGGAGAGCAGCGTCCCGGCCCGGCGGGCCTCTTCGACGGCCATCCGCCCGGCGCCGGTGGCCTTCGCCTCGGGCGCGTTCGCGGCCCGCACGGTGACGGCGACCACCGCGACCACGTTCAGCACGAGCAGTCCGAGCAGGTAGCCGACGGCGTGGCCGGTGCTCGCCCCGGCGACCAGCCGCGCGATGCCGAGCGCGATCAGCACCCAGTACGCGATCGACGTGGTGGTCCAGGTCAGCCGCAGTTTCCGCGTGTCGGCGAGCAGGCCGCGGCCGACCAGCCCGGCCGCCGGCTCGGTCACCGACCGGTGCTGGGAGAGGGCGGTGCGCACCCGGTCGACCGAGCTGCCGGTCTTGCCGACGCGGTCGACCGCGATGCGGCCCAGCTCGTCCGCCGGCCGGCCCGTGACGCGGTGCAGCCGGCCGGTGCCGTCCATCCGGACGAACTGGCGCTCCAGCAGCCCCGCGACGACGACCTCGCCGACGCGGTCGGGCCCGCCCGTCAGCAGGGCCAGCTCTTCGACGCTCCGGGGTGCCCCGCCCGCGTGGCCACGCGCCAGCAGGCTGGTGCGCACCACCGCGTAGAGCAGGGGAATGAGAAGCAGGCCCAGGTAGAGGCCCGTGAACAGCGGTCCGGGAATGCCCCACGTGTCGGTCATGACTCCGCCCTCCCTCGTCCGTGTGCGGAGACTACGTTCGAGGAAGGGCGGAGGGTTGCCGGCTTAAGGAGGATTTAGGACTGCGATTTAGGCCTGCGGTTCCAGTTTCAGGGAGATCGAGTTGATGCAGTAGCGCTGGTCGGTCGGGGTCGCGTACCCCTCGCCTTCGAAGACGTGCCCGAGGTGGCTGTGGCAGGAGCCGCAGAGCACCTCGATCCGCTTCATGCCCATGGCCCGGTCTTCCCGGAGCAGGACGGCGTCGGAGTCGGCCGGGTCGTAGAACGACGGCCAGCCGCAGTGGCTCTCGAACTTCGTGTCGCTGCGGAACAGCTCGGCACCACAGGCGCGGCAGGCGTAGACGCCGGTCGTCTTGGTGTCGGTGTACTCGCCGGTGAACGGCCGTTCGGTGCCGGCCTGGCGGAGTACGGCGTACTCCTCCGGGCCCAGCTCCGCCCGCCATTCCTGCTCGGACTTCACGACGCGAGGGGTGGCGCCGACAACGGGTTTCATACCTTTCACCCGATCCACGTTACGCCGCGAGCCACGCGAGGGCGTGCACCACGATGTCCCATGCGGCGACTATCACTCCCAGGACGATGAGCACGACGATCAGGGCGGACACCCAGTAGCGCAGGCCACCGAGGCGGTTGCTGGAATCGGCGAAGTCGGCGACGCCGTCGAGCGCGGCTTCGATCGTGAAGTTCGGACCGGATCGTTCGATCCGGTCGAGGTGCTCGGCGAACGCGCGCGCCTCCGGGTCAAACGGGTCCAGCCCGACCAGGTCCTCGTGGAAGCGAGGGTTCCCGCCCGGCGGCGAAGCTCCGCTCTCGGCCATACCACCACGGTAGGCCATCGGGACCGCTCAGCCCACCAGCGGCGCGTTAAGTCTCACTAGCGGGAGGCCGAGCCGGGGAGCCTGGTGTCGGCGTCGATGAGCATCTGACCGCCGACCGTGACGATCCGGTAACCGCTGCGGACCCCGTTGACCGTCAGGTTCATCGTGATCGAGCCGTCGGAGTTGGCGCCGCCGCTGTCGGCGCGGGCCGTGCTGTAGTTGGGGGCTTTGTTGCTCGACCAGTAGTCGGTGAAGGCCTGCTCGCCGCCGTACACCTGCTGCGCGGCCTGGGTGAGCTTCGACCAGCCGCTCGACGGGCTGTCGTAGAACGCGGTGAGCGCGCGGCCGGCGGCGCCGTAGTCGCTGATCTTGCCTTCCGGCGCGGTCTTGCCCAGACCGGCGGGGGCGTCCGTGGCGCTCGGGGCGCCGGTGCTCTTCGGCGCGGTGCCGGGTGCGCTGGTCGGCGCGCCCGGGGACTGCGCGGTCTGGTCGCCGCCCGTGCCGCCGCTGCCGGAGTTGACCATCAGGAAGATGATCACGGCGACCACGACGACCGCGGCACCCGCGCCGGCGAAGATCGCGTACTTGCGCTTGTTGTCCGGCTTGGCCGTGCCCGACGAGTACTGGGGCGCCCTGGCCGACGGCGCCGAAGCCGCGGGCACCGGCCTGGGCGGGGTGTTCGGCGGCGCGGCCGCGGACCGCATCGGCATGAACGCGGCGGTCGGGCGCGGCGGGTTCGACGGCGCCTTGCCCGCGGGCACCGGCGTGCCGACCGGCGGTGACGGCGGAGCCTGCTGCTGCTGGTCGGAGCGCTGCCACGGCGGACGGTCGCCGCTGTCCGCGGGGGGAGCGGCGGGCCTGCGGCCCCCGCCACCCGAGAGCAGCGGCGGTGACGCCGACATGCCGCCCGGCTCGGTCCGGGCCAGCGCGGCCAGCCGTTCGCGGGCCTCGGCCATGGACGGGCGCTCGCCCGGTTCGCTGCGCAGCAGGCTCATCAGCAGCGCAGTGGCCCCGCCCGCCTGCACCGGCGGGTTGATCTGGCCGTTCGCGGCCGCGTAGAGCAGTGCGAGCTGGTTGGTCGTGTTGCCGTAGGGCGTGGTGCCCTCGATGGCCTGGTAGAGGGTCGCGCCGAGGGCGAAGACGTCGGAGCTGGGCACCGGGTCGGCGCCGCGCGCCAGCTCGGGCGCCAGGTAGGCGGGCGTGCCGCCGATCAGGCCGGTCGCCGTCAGCGTCATGTCGCCGGCCGCGCGCGAGATGCCGAAGTCGGTGATCTTCGCGGTGCCGGTCTCGTCGATGAGGATGTTGCCGGGCTTGACGTCGCGGTGGACGATCCCGGCGCGGTGCGCGGCGACCAGCGCCGACGCCACCTGCTCGCCGATCCGCGCGATCCGGCCGAGGGGCAGCGTGCCCTCCTCGGAGAGGATCGTGGAGAGGCTCGGCCCGTTGAGGTACTCCATGACCAGGCACGGGTCGCCGTTGTGCTCGGCGATGTCGAACACCACGATGGCGTTCGGGTGCTGGAACCGGGCGGCGTTCTTCGCCTCGCGCATGGCGCGCTGGCGCATGTTGTCGCGCTCGGTCTCGGAGACGCCCGGCTGGGGCAGGATCTGCTTGATCGCCACGGTGCGCTCGAGGCGCACGTCGGTCGCGCGCCACACGACTCCCATGGCACCGCTTCCGACGTGCTCGACGAGGCGGTAGTGCCCCGCGATCAGCTGACCGGTGTCGATGGCGACTGCTCCTGACGAAATTCCCGGTGATGGTGACCCTGCTCAGCGCGTACCCGCTTCGCGCACCCGATCGAGTGTAGCGGGCGGCCGTGTGCTGTTCGCGTCAGCCAGCCGGACCGGCGGGCTCCGGTTCGGGTACCGGCTCCACCGGCGCCCGTTTCCGGAACACCCTGACCAGCCCGATCGCCCCGGCCAGCGCGAAGACGCCGTAACAGGCGAGCAGCGCGGGCGGCGTGTCGCCGGTCAAGACGTCCCCGAGCACGACCACCGCGACGGTGCCGGGCACGCTTCCCAGCAGCGTACCCGCCAGATACGGGGTCAGCCGTACGGACGACACCCCGCAGAGGTAACTGAAGGGCGCGAAGGGCACTACGGGTATGAGTCGCAGCGACGTGATGGCCAGGACGCCACCGTCGGAGAGCCGGTCGTTGACCGCCCGCACCGACGTGCGGTGCAGGTGCCGGGTGATGAGGTCCCGGCCGAGCAGCCGGGCCAGCCCGAACGACAGGCCGGCCGCGATGGTGGTGGCGACGAGCCCGATCGCGATCCCGGCCGCGGTGCCGACCAGCAGGCCGGCCGCGAGGTTGAACACCGTCCGCGGGATCGGGATCACGGTGAGCAGCGAGTACGCGACGAACAGGATGAGCGGAGTGGCCGGGCCGGTGGCCGCTGCCCAGGCGCGCAGCTCGGCCGGCCCCGGGATCGGCAACAGCACCGCGGCCGCCGCGAAGAGGGCGAGCACGGCGAGCGCGACGATCAGCTTGGTGCGGCCGGACACCCGTTCGAGGCTACAGCGTCGGTTCCCCGGGTCGTTTCGGCGGGAAACTCACGCGGGCCGGGCGGCGCGATCACCGCTAGCGTGGCCGCATGCCCAAGCACGGTGACCCGGTGACCTACGAGGTGGGCGGGCGCAGCGTCCGCGTCTCCAGCCCGGACAAGGTGTACTTCCCGCAGCGCGGCATCACCAAGCGGCAGGTCGTCGAGTACTACCTGGCGGTCGGCGAGCCGCTGCTGCGCGCGATCGGCGAGCGGCCCACGACGCTGAAGCGCTACGTCGACGGCGTCGAGGGCGACTGGTTCTACGCCAAGCGCCTGCCGAAGGGCGCGCCGGACTGGGTGGAGACCGCCGAGATCACGTTCCCCTCGGGCCGCAAGGCCGCCGAGGTGTGCCCGACCGAGCCGGCCGTGTTCGCGTGGGCGGCCAACCTCGGCACGTTCGACTTCCACCCGTGGCCGGTGCGGCGCCCGGACGTCGATCACCCGGACGAGCTGCGGATCGACGTCGACCCGCCGGACCGCGCCGGGTTCGCCGACGCCGTCGAGGTCGCGCAGGTCGTCCGCGAGGTGCTGGAGGCCGCCGGGCTGACGGGCTACCCGAAGACGTCCGGCGGCCGCGGCGTGCACGTGCTGGTCCGGATCCGCCCGGAGTGGGACTTCGTCCAGGTGCGCCACGCGGTGATCGCGCTGGGCCGCGAGGTCGAGCGCCGCATCCCGGACAAGGCGACGATCGCCTGGTGGAAGGAGGAACGCGGCGGCCGCGTCTTCCTCGACTACAACCAGGCGGCCCGCGACCGCACGGTCGCGTCGAGCTGGTCGGTCCGCGGCACCCCACGAGCGACGGTCTCCACCCCGCTGACGTGGGACATGCTGCCCGAGGTCGACGCGGACGACTTCGACGTCCTCACGGTCCCGGACTTCCTGGCCGAGCACGGCGACCTGCACGCACACCTGGACGACAAGGCGTACGGCCTAGAGACGGCCCTGGAGTGGTACGAGCGCGACCTGCGCGACCACGGGCTCGGGGATCTGCCGTATCCGCCGGACTATCCGAAGATGCCGGGGGAGCCGAAGCGGGTCCAGCCGAGCAAGGCCCGCCCGGAGCCGGAGGCCTGACTCAGGGTTTCCGGCAGCTGACACCGGTCACGGTCGCCTTGGGCGCGACCTTGGTGCTCTTGGTGGACATGACGGTGCGGTCGACGCGGTAGGAGGAACCGCCCTGGGAGTAGGCGGTCTCGATCAGCTCGCCGGAGTCGTCCCCCGAGATGCTGTAGGTGATGTCGCAGTCCCAGAGCAGGGTGCTCGCGCCGAGCATGCTGAGCTTCGGTTCGACGACGACGTTGCAGCCCGCGGAGCCGAAGCACTGCTTGGACACGACGCTGAGGGCGACGGAGTAGTCCTTCGCCGCCGGCTCCGGCAGCAGGGGCTCGGTGCTGGTCGGCGCGACCAGCTCGGGGATGGACGGGCTGGTGGTCGCGGGAGCGACGGCATCGCGCGGGCGCACCTGGCCGTCGGCCGACACCCACGTCCCGCCGGGGCCCACGCACGGGGCCTGCTGCGCCTTGTCCAGGCACGGGCCGGAGGCGGCCTTGCCGACCACGACCACCACGGCGATACCGGCCACCAGCAGCGGCAGGGCGACCAGCGCGGCGACGGCCCACGGCCACTTCTTGCGCGGCGGCTTCGGCACTCGCGGCGTCCCGCGCGGGTTGTAACCATCGCCACAGGGGTGCCGGGCGCCACTCGCGCTCGGCGAAAGTGGTCAAAACCTTTATCGGTTTCCCGCCCGAAAAGAACGCGGAGTGATCACCCAAGCGCGCGGTGTCGCCTATAGGGTCACAAATGTTGCACGGCCGAGTTCGGCGTCACGATCATGGACTCGAACGGCGTAACGTGCGGTCCCGAATCGACGACTCCCCGGGACAATGCCGGGGGCGGGCTCGACCAGAGGGAGGCCCTTCGTGGACGACCTGATCGCATTCCTCGCCGCGCGCGTGGGCGCGCGGCAGGCGTTGATCATGCAGGCCGTCAACAAGGCCAAGGGCGGCGACACGATGAACCGCGGCGAGACGAAGGTCGCCGTGGAGCAGCGGATCCGCGGGCTGACCGACCTGGACCTCGACGCCGTCAACCAGATGATCAACGAGATCGAGGCGACCCGGCGGATCCTGCTCGCCCACCGCACGACGGTGTCCGAGAAGGTCCCCGGCTTTCCGCTCTACGGCAGCGAATACTGGTGTGAGACCTGCCACGTGCCCGCCGACGAGGCCGGCTCGAACTGGTGCCTCACGCTGCGCCTGCTGGCGCTGCCCTACGCCGACCACGCGGACTACAGCGAGCGCTGGCGCCCCTGACGGGAATCCCGTCGCGCGCCGGGCGTTGCACCCGGTGTGAAGCTTTCCGTGCTCGACCGTTCGCCCGTGCGGCGCGGCAGCACCCCGGCGCGGGCGCTGCGGGACACCGTCGCCTTCGCCGCCGGCGTCGAACGGCTGGGCTACCACCGCTTCTGGGTGTCCGAGCACCACAGCGTGCCCGGGGTCGCCGGGTCCGCGCCGACCGTGCTGGCCGCGGCCGTCGCCGGGGCGACGTCGCGGATCCGCGTCGGCACCGGCGGCGTGATGCTGCCGAACCACCGCCCGCTGGTCGTCGCCGAGCAGTTCGGCGTCCTCGAAGCGCTGCACCCGGGCCGGATCGACATGGGGCTGGGCCGTTCGGTCGGGTTCACCGGCGGGGTCCGCGAGGCGCTCGGCCACGGCAAGGACGCCGCCGACGACTTCGGCGCGCAGGTGCGGGAGCTGCTCGGGTTCTTCACCGGCGGCCACGGCTATCCCGGCGTGCACGCCTACCCGGCCGAGGGTGCCCGCGTCGCGCCGTTCCTGCTGGCCACCGGCTCCGGTGCGGACCTCGCCGCCGAGCTGGGACTGCCGCTGGTGATCGCGCCGGTCCGCGGCGAACAGGCCCTGAAAGAAGCCGTCACGCGTTATCGCGACGGGTTCCGGCCGTCGGCGTGGGCGGAGGAGCCGTACGTCGTGGTCTCGACGGCCATCGCCGTCGCGGAGACGGCGGCCGACGCCCGGCGCCTGCTCGTCTCGGAGGCCTGGGCGACGGTCTATTCGCGCTCCCACGGCGTCTTCCCGCCGCTGTCCCCGCCCGCGGAGGTCCTGGCCCTGCCGATGACCGACCGCGAACGCCGCCGCCTGGAGGAGACCCTGGACGGCCAGATCTCCGGCACCCCGGCCGAAGCCGCCGACTGGCTGGGCGCACTGGTCGAGACCACCGCGGCCGACGAAGTCCTCTCGACGACGGCGGCCTACGACCAAACGGCGCGTCTCGATTCTTTCGCCGCCTTGGCTGAGTTGGCCGATCTTCGCGTTCCCGCCTGAATTCCGTGAGCCGTCGACCAATTCGAGCGATATCGCGTCGGTGAATGAAATTCCGAGTATCGGACTATCGTGTCGTCAATTATCCGTGACGGTTCGGCGACGTCGTTCTCGCGCGATCACCCGAGGACCAACGGCAGCCGGGCGGCGAGGGTGCCCAGCGCGGCCGTCTCCGCTTCCGTCGGGGCGCGGCGGCCCGTGACCACCCGCAGCGCGTCCGTGTCGTCCAGCCGGTCGCTGATCGTCGTGCCGGCGAACTTCTCCAGCACCTGCCGGGTGTACGCCAACCCCTCTGCGGGCGGCCCGGCCACCTCCGGCAGGTGCGCGACCAGGTCCAGGTGGTGCAGCGTCCACTCCACGACGTACACGCCGAGGTAGTCGGCGATCGTGATGACCCGGTCGGTCGTCCCCACCCGCCGCGCTGGGTCCGCCGCGGCCGCCGCTCGGCCGGCGGCGCCCGCCAGGTCGTCGAAGTGGTGGCGGAGGCCGTCGGCGTCGCGGTAGGCCGCCGCGCCGCGGCGGACGAACGCCGCTTCCGCGTCGACGCCCGTCGGCAGGTCCGCGGGCTGCCAGTACGTCACCGCGTCCATGTCCGGTTCCGCGTCGGTCGGCGTCACCAAGGTGATCAGCACGTCCTGCGCGTCGATGACCAGGTGGAACACCAGGTCCTGCACCAGCCAGCCGGTGCAGCCCGACGGCTGGGCCCACTGGCCGCCTTCGAGACCGGCTACCGCCGCGCGCAACGCCGTCCACGACCGCGAGAAGAGATCCACGTCGGCCAAGGTAGCGATTCAGAGCCGCAGCTGCAGCTGGGTGAGGATCCGCTGCGCGGGGTCGCCGAAGTCCACACCGGACACTTCGGCGGCGCGCCGGACGCGGTAGCGGACGGTGTTGGGGTGGACGTTCAGCGCCGCGGCGGCGGCGCGGACGTCGCCGAACGCGTCGAGCCAGCTCAGCACGGCGGGGACGAGGATGCCGCCGTGCTCGGCGTCGTGCGCCACCAGCGTCGTCAGCCGCGGGTCGCGGATCCGCGGCTGGTCGCCGAGGTGGGCCAGCACCTCCGACAGCAGCACCTCGGCGCGGACGTCGGCCAGCGACGCGACGTCGGACGGCCAGTGCCCGCGCGCCATCGTGGCCAGGACGCGGTCGGCGTCCCCGCGCGAGGCGACGGCGTCGGACAGCCGCGGCACGACGCCGCCGAGCGCCGCCCGGACCGGGACGTCCAGGTGCCGGCGGGCCGCGCCGGCGATCTCGCGGGCCAGCGCCAGGACCGCGGCGTCCGAGTGCTCGGGCAGGTCCGGCAGCAGCGCGTAGACACGGCCGCCGATCACGCTCACCAGCGCGCTGCGCCGGTACGCGGCGGTGTGCACGGCGATCAGGTGCACCAGCTCGGCGCGCCGCAGCTGCCGGTTGTCCGATCGCTCCAGGGCGAACGCGAGCACCTGCGCCGGCCGCGACGGGTCGGCGCCGATGTCGTCGGCGACGGATTCGGCGTCCAGCCTGCCTTCCAGCAGGCTCGCCAGGAGGTCCTCGCGCAGCCGCAGCTCGGGGCTGGGCAGCGTGCGGGCGCGGATCAGCTGCGGGGCGAGCGCGCGGCTCGCGCCGAGCAGCGCCAGCTCGGCCTGCTCGGTGAGCGGCTGGGCGCCTTCCTGGACCCAGATCGTGCCGAGCGGCTGCGTGCCGGCGTGGATGCCCGCGGCGATCCGCCGCCGGATGCCGAGCTCCGGGCGCTCGTCGATCCGCACGATCCCCTCGCCGGCGCGAAGCCGCTGGTAAACGCCCCATTCGCGGAGCAGCGCGAGGTAGCGTTCCGGGCCTTCGCGGCCGAGGATCGACAGCCGTCGCAGCTCGTCGACCTCGTCGCCGGCGCGGGAGTAGGCGAGCACGCGGCTGGCCGTGTCCTCGATGCTGACGAGCCCGCCGGTGAGGGTCGCAATCGTCTGCGCCAGGGCGAACAGGTCGCCGAGCACCTCGCCGCTCGCCGCTTCGCCGCCCGCGCGGGCGGCCTCGACGACACCACGGGCGAGTGACTCCACTTGCTCCCAGCGGGCTTCGGCGCCGACGGTGAGGAGGGCGACGCCGGCGTCCGCGGCCACCTCGGCACCGCCGGTGCCCTTGACCGCGACGGCCGCCGCACCGCCGCGGCCGGCCGCGCGGATCGCGGGTGCCGCGGCCCGCCCGCGCGCGCCGATGACCAGCACCAGGTCGCCGGGGCTCGCTTCCAAGGGGTCTTCGGGGTCGAGGATGACGACGTCCGAGACCGGCACGCCGAGGCCGTGCGGCGCCACGATGACCTCGACCAGCGGTTCGCCGAGGGTGGCGAGCACATGCCGCAGCGACGTCCCGGCCGTCACCTGCGGGTCAGCCGATCGGACAAGCTCATGTCGGTGATTTTAGCCGTTCGGACAAACCCAGAACACGTGTCCGGGGTTACCGTTCGGGGCATCAGGACTTGGAAGAGCGCTGCAGAGGAGCCGCCGTGGACGCCGTGACCCAGACCCCCGCCCCGAAGAACGAGACGGTGCTGACCTACGCGCCGGGTAGCGCGGAGCGCGCGGAACTCGAGGGCGCGCTCAAGCGGCTGGGCCAGGCGGAACCCGTCGACCTCACGGTCACCGTCGGGGGCGAGCAGCGTCCCGGCGGCGGCGAGAAGATCGACGTCGTGCAGCCGCACAACCACCGCCACGTGCTGGGCACCATCCACAGCGCCACGCAGCAGGACACCACGGACGCCATCACCGCGGCCGCGACGGTCGCGCCGGAGTGGCGCGCGCTGTCCTACGACGACCGCGCCGCCATCCTGCTGCGCGCGGCCGACCTGCTGACCGGCCCGTGGCGCGCCACGATCAACGCCGCCACCATGCTCGGCCAGTCCAAGACCGCGACCCAGGCCGAGATCGACTCCGCCTGCGAGCTCGCCGACTTCTGGCGCTTCAACGTCGAGTTCGGCCGCCGCGTGCTCACCGAGCAGCCGATCAGCTCGCCGGGTGTGTGGAACCGGCTGGAGCACCGGCCGCTCGAAGGCTTCGTCTACGCGATCACGCCGTTCAACTTCACCGCGATCGCCGGCAACCTGCCGACCGCGCCCGCGCTGATGGGCAACACCGTGCTGTGGAAGCCGTCGCCGACGCAGTCGTTCGCCGCGCACCTGACCATGCGGCTGCTCGAAGAGGCCGGTCTGCCCGCGGGCGTCATCAACCTGCTGCCGGGTGACGGCCAGGCCGTCTCCGAGGTCGCCCTGACCCACCGCGACCTGGCCGGCGTCCACTTCACCGGCTCGACCGCGACGTTCCAGCACCTCTGGGGCACGATCGGCGCGAACATCGCCGGGTACCGCTCCTACCCGCGGCTGGTCGGCGAGACCGGCGGCAAGGACTTCATCGTCGCGCACCCGTCGGCCGACGTCGACGTCCTGCGCACCGCGATGGTCCGCGGCGCTTTCGAGTACCAGGGCCAGAAGTGCTCCGCGGCGTCGCGGGCCTACATCCCGCGCAGCGTCTGGAACCGGGTGAAGGACGGTCTCGTTGCGGAGACCGAAGCCCTGTCCTACGGCGACGTCACCGACCTGTCGCACTTCGGCGGCGCGGTGATCGACCGGCGCGCGTTCGACAAGCACGCTTCGCTGTTCGACCGCGTCAAGGGTGACGCCTCGGTGGAGATCCTCACCGGCGGCACGGCCGACGACACCGACGGTTTCTTCGTCCAGCCGACGATCCTCGTCTCGGACAACCCGAAGCACGAGATCTTCTCGACCGAGTACTTCGGCCCGATCCTCTCGGTGCACGTCTACGAAGACGGCGACTTCGACGCCGTGCTCAAGCTCGTCGACGAGACGGCGTCCTACGCGCTGACCGGCGCGATCATCGCGAACGACCGCACGGCCGTGGCGAAGGCGTCCGAGGCGCTGCGGTTCGCCGCCGGCAACTTCTACGTCAACGACAAGCCGACCGGCGCGGTCGTCGGCCAGCAGCCGTTCGGCGGCGCGCGGGCCTCGGGCACCAACGACAAGGCCGGCTCGATCTTCAACCTGCAGCGCTGGACGAGCCCGCGGTCCATCAAGGAAACCTTCGTCCCGCCGACCAGCGTCCGCTACCCCCACCAGGGCTGAGGAGGTCCCGTCATGTTGCGTGCCCCGTTGCTCGCCGCCGCCCGCTCGAAGGGCATCCGGCGGCTCGTCGAAGCGGTGCCCGCCACGCGATCCGTGGTGCGCCGGTTCGTGGCCGGGTCCGAGACCGCCGACGCCGTCCGCGTGGCCAGGGAACTGGCCGCGGATGGCCGGCGGATCACCCTCGACCACCTGGGTGAGGACACCACCGACGCCGCGCAGGCGGCGGCGACGGTCGCGGCCTACGAAGCCGTCCTGTCGGCCCTGGCCTCGGAAGGGCTCGCTGCCGGCGCGGACGTCTCGGTGAAGCTGTCGGCGGTGGGCCAGTTCCTGCCGTCGAACGGCGAGGACGTCGCGCTGGAGAACGCCCGGAAGATCTGCGCGGCGGCGGACGCGGTCGGCGCGACCGTGACGCTCGACATGGAGGACCACACCACCACGGACTCGACGCTCGGCATCCTGCGGGAGCTGCGCGGCGAGTACCCGTGGGTCGGCGCGGTGCTCCAGGCGTACCTGCGGCGCACCGAGCAGGACTGCCGCGAGCTGTCCGGCCCGGGCTCACGGGTGCGGCTGTGCAAAGGCGCCTACGCGGAGCCGGAGTCGGCCGCGTTCCAGGACAAGGGCGACGTCGACAAGTCGTACGTGCGCTGCCTGCGCGTCCTGATGGCCGGACAGGGCTACCCGATGGTGGCCTCGCACGACCCGCGGATGATCGAGATCGCCGCGGCGCTGGCGATCGAGAACACCCGGTCGTCCGACGACCACGAGTTCCAGATGCTCTACGGCATCCGCCCGGAGGAGCAGGCGCGGATCGCGGCGTCGGGCTCGCGGATGCGCGTCTACGTGCCCTACGGCGACGAGTGGTACGGCTACTTCATGCGCCGTCTCGCGGAGCGCCCGGCCAACCTCGGGTTCTTCCTGCGCGGGCTGGCCACCCGGTCCTGAAACGCCGTGAAGGCCTCCTTACCGGCTCTTACGGCCGGTAAGGAGGCCTTCACGGCTTTCGGGCGTTACGCCTGCTCGGCCGTCTCGGCTTCGGCGGCCTTGCGCTTGACCTCGGCCATGTCGATGTCGCGCGCCTGCTTGATCAGCTCTTCCAGGGCGGGCTCGGGGAGCGCGCCGGGCTGGGCGTAGATCAGGGTCTTGTCGCGGATGATCGCGAGCGTCGGGATCGACCGGACGTCGAAGGCGGCCGCGAGCTGCTGCTGCGCCTCCGTGTCGACGCTCGCGAACACGATGTCCTCGTGCTTCTCCGACGCCTTCTCGTACACCGGCGCGAACTGACGGCACGGGCCGCACCAGCTCGCCCAGAAGTCGATGAGGACGAACTCGTGGTCATTGAGGGTCTGGTCGAAGTTCTCGGCGGTCAGCTCAACGGTGCTCATGACCTGGTCAACGACGTGGGCGCGGCGGGAATTCCCGGGCGCGCGGTAGCGTCTGCACGAGCGAAACCCGCGTGACCCGAGGAGGAGACATGGCCGACAGCGAGATCCTGGGCCGGATCGACGAACTGATCGCGGAGGAGCACGAGCTCCGGTCGCGCTCGGTGGGCGTGGGCCTGGCCGGCACCGACAAGGACCGGCTCACCTCGGTCGAGCAGCAGCTCGACCAGTGCTGGGACCTGCTCCGGCAGCGCCGCGCGAAAACCGAGTTCCACGAGAACCCGGAAGACGCCCAGGCCCGCCCGGTCTCCGAGGTCGAGTCCTACCGCCAGTAGACGGCGTGATGGAGGGGTCGACACGCGTGATCAGAGGGTCGACACGCGTGATTGAAGGGTCGACACGATGCGCGACGCCGTGTCGACCCTTCAATCACGAGTGATGACTGCTCAATCACGCGTGCTGACCCGCTGATCACGGGTCAGGCGGGGCAGAGGGTGCCGTCGGCGGGGATCTTGCCGTCGATGAGGAAGCCGCGGGCCGCGTCCGTGACGCAGGGGGACGCGCCCAGCGCGCCGTGGCCCGCGCCCTGCCAGGTCAGCGTCACCGCGGACGGCATCTGGTCGGCCGCGCGGGTGGTGCCCACCTGCGGGGTGACCGGGTCGGCCGCGGTGGCCGTGACCAGGATCGGCGGTGCGCCCGGGGCGCCCGCCGGGGGAAGCGGCTCGGTCCGCACCGGCCACGGGCCGCACCACGCCAGCTCCTGGGCGACGACCGCGCCGAACTGCGGGTACTTGGCGCGCATCCCGCCGACGACCTGGTCGAGCTGGTCGGCCGACAGGCGCGTCTGGCTGTCGTTGCAGTGCGTCGCGATGGTGGAGTCGAGCCGCGACGGCTGGGCCCGCGAGTCGTGCAGCGCCGGCGCGGCGAACGCGGCCAGCGGCGCGATGGTCCCGCCCTTGGCCGCCGTGATCGCGTCGGCCAGCTCGGGCCAGCGCGAGCGCTGCGTCAGTCCGGAGTAGACGGCGAACATCGCGACGCCCGGGCCGAACGCACTCCCGTCGTCGTTCGACGGCGGCGAAGCGCGCAGCTGGTCGGTCAGGGTGGCGAGGGCGGCCTTCGGGTCGCCGAGCGAGCACCCGCGCGCCGCGCAGTCGGCCGCGAAAGCGTCCAAAGTGGACTGGGCGCCGGCTGCGACGGCGTCGAGCACCGCGGCCGAGTCCGGGCCCGGGTCGGGCACGCCGTCGAGCACCATCCGGCCGACCTGGCCGGGGAAGCGCACGGCGTACTCCGCAAGCACCTTCGAGCCGTCGCCGCGGCCGAGCGCGTCGAGCCGCTCCATGCCCAGCTGCTTGCGCAGCTCGTCGAGGTCGCCCGCGGCGCGCCAGCTGTCCAGCGCGGTCTGCGTGTCGTCCAGCTCGATGGCGCACTGCTGACCGGCCTTGCGCGCGGCGTCCAGGACATCGGCGAGGCCGCCCTGCGCCGGGTCGGCGTCGATCAGGTCGTGCCGGATCTCGGCCGGCACGCACTGCACGGCGCCCGACATCCCGGTGCCGCGCCGGTCCAGGCCGATCAGCGAGAACTTCTCCAGGAACGCCGGCGGCAGCGTGGTGGCGAGGCGGGCGGCGTAGATCGTGCCCGGTTCGCCGCCGACGTCGTTGACGACGACGAGCGGCACCGGCCCGGCGCCGACCTTGAGCGCCAGCAGCCGCATGACCGAGCGGCGCGGCTCGCCCGGCGCGTCGACCGGGGTCGACACGCGGGCGCAGGTGAAGTGCAGGCTGTCCGGGACCGGCGGGGTGCCGATCCGCTGGCGGGTGTCGTCGTCGCAGTCGGACCACTTCAACGTCGACGACTGCGGCTCGCCCAGCGGCGGCAGCGGGACCGGCGGCGTCGCGCTGGGCGCCGCCGACTTCGCCGGGCCGTCGTTCTCGACCAGCGCGGGGCGCACCGACGGCCCCGCGGCGCAGCCCGCGGCGGAGGCCAGGGCGAGCAGCGCGACCAGCAGACGGGAACGGCGGCGCACGGGCGAAGTCCTCACGTAGATCAAGGCCGGAACACCCGTGAGCTTTCCACGTCCGGTGTGGGACGCGGGTTAGCGGGTGCGCACCACCTGGCCGCGGAACACGGCGTCGAGGTCGTAGCGGGCCGGCTCGTCGAGCTGGCCGTAGTCGCACGACGCGGGCTCGCGGTCCGGGCGCCACCGCACGAACCGCGCGTTGTGCCGGAACCGCGACGGCATGCCGCCCTCGGTGTTCTCGTAGGCCACCTCGACGACGCGCTCGGGCCGCAGCGGCACCCATTCGTGCTCGGTGGCGCGCCAGCGGGTGATCCCGCCGGGGATCCGCTGCGCCTCGCCGGTGGCCTTGCCGCCCCACGGGTGGTCCTCGCCGTCGGTGATCAGCGGCGCCAGCTCCTCGGCCAGCTCGCGACGGCGGTCCTTCGGGAACGACCCGATCGTGCCGACGTGGTGCAGCACGCCCGCGTCGTCGTGCAGGCCGAGCAGGAACGAGCCGACGAGGTCGCCCGGGCCGCCGTCGACGTGCCAGCGCAGCCCGGCCAGCACGCAGTCGGCGGTGCGCAGGTGCTTGTACTTGAGCAGCACCCGCTTGCCGGGGGCGTACGGCTCGTCGAGCGGCTTGCCGATGACGCCGTCGAGGCCGGCGCCCTCGAACAGCTCGAACCAGTGCCGCGCCGTGTCCGGGTCGGTGGTCGCCGGGGTGAGCGAGATGCGGCCGTCGGCCAGCTTCTCGAGCCGTTCGCGGCGGGCCGACGTCGGTTCGTCGAGGAAGGACTCGTCGCCGAGGGCGAGCAGGTCGAACGCGACGAACTCGGCGGGCTGCTCGTCCGCCAGCAGCGTGATGCGGCTTTCGGCGGGGTGGATCCGCTGGGTGAGCGCGTCGAAGTCGAGCCGCCCGTCCCGCGCGACGACGAGCTCGCCGTCCAGCACGACCTTCGGCGGCAGGATCTCGAGCAGCCGCGCGACCGCCTCCGGGAAGTACCGGTTGAGCGGCTTCTCGGCGCGGGACTGGAGGTACAGCTCGTCACCGTCGCGGAACACGATGCAGCGGAAGCCGTCCCACTTGGGCTCGAACAGCAGCCCGCCGGAGTCCGGGATGGCCTTGGCGGGCTTGGCGAGCATCGGCTTCAGCGGCGGCTGCAGCGGTAGGGGCATGACGGCATTCTGCGGAACAACGCCGCTCAGCGCACGCGTTCGGCCCGGCCCGTGTCGAGCTCGAGGCGCACGGCCGTCGGCAGGACGTCGAGGCCGAGGGACTCGCGCGCCCTGGTCAGCACGCGCAGGTCGAGGTCCTCCCAGACGCGCTTGAGGTCGGTGCCCTCGTGCAGGTACAGGGTGATGCGCAACGCGGGAGAAGTCCGCGAGCCGACCGCGCGGACCCGGGCGCGGCTGACGCCGTCGAGCTGCTCCGCGTCGGCTTGGACCGCGTCGGAGATCGCGCCCGCCGTGACGACCAGCTCGGCGCCTTCGGTGTCGTCGAGGGCCAGGTCGGGCCGCGGTTCCGGGCGCAGCGACCGCACCGCCCAGCGCAGGCCCAGCACGAACAGGAGCAGGCCGAGCACGATCGCGGCGATGCGAGCGGGCGTGGCGTGCCCGCCCAGCCAGTCGACGGCCATCGGGTCGAGCAGCGGGCGCCGGCCGCGGAACTCGCCGAGCCAGCCCGCGCCGACGACCAGCGCGAGCGCGCCGCCGAGCAGGGCCAGCAGCCCGACGAGGAACGTCAGCACGCGTTCGCCCGCGTACGACCGGGAAAGCGCCTTCGTGGCGGCTGACTTGCTCATCGGCGGTCCTTCGGCGAGTCGACGACGACGCTGACCTTCGGCCGCCGGGCCAGCGGGACGTCGTCGAGCAGCGTGGCCACGGTCTCCAGCAGGCGCGGCCGTAGCTCGCCCTCGGTTTCGAGCCGGCTGGTCGCGCGGACCCGGACCCGGCGGGCGCTGGCGGTGACCGTCGCGCCCGCGACGTTGTCCTGCGCTCGCACCACGAGCCCGACGAGCCGGGCCAGCGACCGCGGGGACGTCGAGACGCTGACCTCGTCGGCCGGGTCGGTCAGCCGGACCGCGCGGTTGCCGGCGGCCAGCGCGCACAGCAGCAGCACCAGGCCGGCGACGGCGAGCACGACGGCGCCGACGCGGACGGTGTAGGCGTCCCAGCCCAGGGCCGCGAGCCCGGCCTGCCAGCGCGGCCACGGCACCAGCAGCGGCCCGGACCCCGGGCGCCACCAGTGCCAGCCGACCTCGAGCGCGAGCAGGATCCCGGCGCCGGCGAAGGCCAGGCCGAGCAGGGTGGACAGGAGCCGGACGAACAGGCGCACGGTTACCGCACCCTCGGCGGGACGTCGGGCAGCAGCGCCGACACCGTCACGGCCAGGGTCCGCACCTGGTAGGACGTGATCCGCTCGACCTCGTCGACGACGCGCTCGCGCACGACGCCGACGACCGCGCGCACCGCCGCCGGGTAGTGCAGGGCCAGGTCGAGCGCCAGATCGACGTCGTTGTCGTGGCCGCCGACCCGCGCGTGCGCGCCCTTCTTGCCGGCCCGCGCGGTGCCGGGCACCTGGTCGGCGGCGTGCTGCGCGACCTTGCGCACCACCGCGTGCCCGATGGTGAGGGTGCCGCGCTCGTCCGGTTCGGCGAGCTCGCGCGGCACGTCGAGGAGCCGGCTCACTTGTCGCGGCCCTTCCCGAACAGCTCGCCGAGGTCGAGTTCGCCGTCGAGCACCCGGCCGGCGACCAGCCCGATGATCCCGACGGCCAGGGTCACCAGGAACGCGGTGAACCCCTGGGTCGCGGCCAGGCCGAGGATGAGCCCGGCCAGGAGCCCGGTCTGCGTTGCGTTCACGTTGTCCTCCAAGGACAGGCGGGGAGAAACCTCTTCTTGCGGGGGTCCGGGTGGCGGAGCCCCCGGCCCGGGGCAAGGCCCCGGATGTTCACTGCGGGGAGGTCATTTGACGCGGGGCGGACGGCGGCGCTTGCGCAGGCGCGCGAGCACCGCGGCCACCCCGCGGCGGTTCACCACGAAGCGGATTGGCGCGTCGAACCGGGCGTCACCGATCGCCGGGTCCACTTCGGACTTGCCGGCGCGGAACCGGGCGAGCCCGGCGGCGAACTCGGCCGGGTCGCCGCCGACGTCGGGGTGGTGGGTGCGCACGAACTCCCGGAAGGCCGCACGGGCCTCCGGGTCGTCCCGCGCACCCCGCCCGGTCACTCCACCCGCGATGGGAGTTCGGGCTCGTCCTCACCCGGCAGGTGGATGTCGTTGACGGCGATGTTGACCTCGATCACCTCGAGGCCGGTGATCTGCTCGACGGCGGTGATCACGTTGCGCCGCACCGCGCGGGCGACGTCGGCGATGCGCGCGCCGTACTCGACGACGACGTCGAGGTCGATCGCGGTCTGCTTCTCGCCGACCTCGACCGACACGCCGGACGTGGTGACCGTGCCGGAGCCGGGGATGCGCTCGCGCAGGGCGCTGAACGCCCGCGACATGCCGCCGCCCAGCGCGTGCACCCCGGTGACCTCGCGGGTGGCCATCCCGGCGACCTTCTGCACCACCAGCGACGAGATCGTGGTGCGGCCGGCGGCGCCCTCCTCGTTGAGCGGGGTCACCAGGCCGGGGCTTTCGGTCCGTTCCGGATGCATGCCTGCAGGCTCCTTTCGAGCGGTCTTGTCGTCCCTACGATGCCCGCGACCACGGGGCTCTCACGCAAGGTCACCCATTCGGGGGAATGTTTCAGTCGGGGTGGACGTCGACGACGTGCACGTTGACCACGGTGGCCACGCCCAGCTGCCGCGCCAGCTCCGCGGCGATCTCCCGCCGGAGCGTCTCGGCGGCTTCGTCGGCGGTGAGGCCGAAGCGGACCGACACCAGCACCTGGACCACGTCGTCCTCCACCGCGACGGCCGAGATCCGCACGCCCGCGGGCGCCCGTGCGGCGGCGATCGCCGAGGCCAGGCGGCCGACGACCCGCTCGGTCACGCGCAGGCTGCCTTCCTCGCCGGGCACGTCCACCGCCGTCCGGCGGCCGCGGGCCACCGTGCGCAGCACGCGTTCGACCAGGCCGGGCGGGGTCGGCACCCGGCGGCGGGCGGCCGCGCGCACGGCGTCCCAGCGGGGGTCCTGTTCCGGGTCCATCACCGCTCCCTCAGCTCGGCGAGCAGCGCCACCCTGGCCCGGTGCAGGCGGGAGCGCAAGGCGCCGACGTTCACGTCGAGCACTTCGGCGACCTCTTCGTAGCTCAGCCCTTCCAGTTCGCGCAGCACCAGCGGCACCCGCTGGGACAGCTCGAGCCGGCCGATCGCGCGCAGCACGGCGTCGACCTCCTCGGCGCGCACGACGCGCCCCTCCGGCCCGGGTTCGGCCGCCGCGAGCAGTGCGCTGTCCACAGTGGACTTCCCGGCGGGCTCGGGTGAGTCCAGGGAGATCGTCGGCTTCCGGCGGCGCAGCATCGCGAGCGCGCCGTTGGTGACGACGCGGTAGAGCCACGTCGACACGGCCGACTCGTGCCGGAAGCCGCCCAGCGAGCGCCAGGCGGCCAGCCACGCCTCCTGCACGACGTCCTCGGCCTCGGCGGCGCTGCCGGTGATCCGCAGCGCGACCCGGTACATCCGGGGCGTGTGCCGGCGCACCAGCACGCCGAACGCGGCTTCGTCGCCGCCGGCGGCCCGTTCGACCAGCGTGGCGTCGTCGGTCATCCGCCACCCCGGCGGTAGCGCAGGAGCGTGAAGCCGTCCTCGACCAGGACCGACGCCAGGGCCAGCGCGCGCGGCGCGGCGAGGGCCGGACCCGCGGCGATGCGCCCGGCGCCGCCCGCCACGAGCAGCGGCGCGACGGTGAGGCACAGCTGGTCGACGAGATCGGCGGCGATCAGCCCGGCGAACAGGCGTGGCCCGCCTTCGCAGTCGACGCGGCGCAGGCCGCGCCCGGCCAGCAGGTCCAGCGCGAGCGCGAGGTCGACGTCGGCGTCCCCGGCGCGCAGGACCTCGACGCCGGCCAGGTGCGCGGTGTCGGCGCCGGTGGTCGTGACCACGATCGGGGCCACGATCGTGTCGGTGAACAACGGAGAGTGCGGGTCGAGGTCCGCGGTGCGCGTCACGACGGCGATGGGCGGGACGTCCGCCAGCCCGAGCCGGCGCCGGCGCTCGAGCCGCTTCGCGCTCGCCCGGACCCCGCGGTAGCCCTCGGCGCGCGCGGTGCCGGCGCCGACCAGGACGACGTCGCAGAGATCGCGCCCGAGCAGGAAGACCTCGCGGTCGGCGGCGTGCGACAGGCCCGCGGACGTCGTGTCGACCTCGACGGCGCCGTCGGCGGAGGCGACGAAGTTGACCTGGACCCACGACCGGTCGAGGGCCGCCGGGTAGGCGTAGATCGCCTCCAGGTCGGCCCCGGTCAGCTCGCCCGGTGATGGTGGCCACACGCTCCGCACCCGACCATCCCAGCACGCCCGGAAACCCGTTCTCCACCGGGGGATGTGGCTACTCACCGGTGATCCGGGGCCGCCGCGGCGGCGGATAGGCTCTGCGACCATGCCCGCGCACCTGACCGACCGCCGTCCCGTGCTCGGCGCCGACGAGCTGATCACGGCGCTGGTGCCGCCGCCGCGTTTCGACGCGGTGCGGTTCGACACCTACATCCCGAACCCGGACGAGCCCAGCCAGGCCGCCGCGGTCGAGGCCTGCGCGGCGTTCGCCGGCCGCATCGGCGCGCGACCGGAGAAGAAGAAGTTCCGGCTCTTCGGGGGCTCCTCCTCGGCGCCGTCCGGCCCGATGGGGCTCTACCTCGACGGCGGCTTCGGCGTCGGCAAGACCCACCTGCTGGCTTCGGCGTGGCACGCGGCGCCGTCCCCGAAGGCGTACGGCACGTTCGTGGAGCTGACCCACCTGGTCGGCGCGCTGGGCTTCCCCGAGGCCGTGCGGCGGCTGTCGGAGCACCGGATCCTGGCCATCGACGAGTTCGAGCTGGACGACCCGGGCGACACCACGCTGGTCACGCGGCTGCTGCAGGAGCTCATGGACGCCGGGGTGTACATCGCGGCGACGTCGAACACGCTGCCGGAGAAGCTCGGCGAGGGGCGCTTCGCCGCCGAGGACTTCCTGCGTGAGATCCAGTCGCTGTCGGCCCGGTTCGGCGTCGTGCGCGTCGACGGCCCCGACTACCGGCACCGCGGCCTGCCGGACGCGCCGCCGCCGGTCTCCGCCGACGAGCTGGAGGCGTCCGTCGCGGCCCACGACGGGTCCACTGTGGACGACTTCGACGCGCTGTGCGCCCACCTGGGCGAGCTGCACCCGTCGCGCTACGGGCGGCTGCTGGACGGCGTCACCCGCGTGCACCTGCGCGGCATCCACCCGGCGCCGGACCAGAACGTCGCGCTGCGGCTGGTGGCGCTGGCCGACCGCCTCTACGACCGCGCGATCCCGGTCGTCGTCTCGGGTGACCCGCTGCCGGCGCTGTTCACCGACGAGATGATCGAGGGCGGCTACCGCAAGAAGTACCTGCGCGCGATCAGCCGGTTGACGGCGCTGGCACGCGACGCGGCACAGACCACGTGACGAGCACGACGGCGACCGCGAACAGCGTGCCGCCGACGACGTCCGTGAGGTAGTGGTAGCCCATGCCGATCAGCCCGGCGGTGGCCGCGAGCAGGGCCACGGCGCTCAGCACGACGACGTAGGTCTTGCGCGTGAGCAGCACCAGCACGGTCAGCACCGCGACCAGGCTGACGGTGTGGCCGCTCGGGTAGACGAGTGTGCCGTTCTTCCACCGGTCGTACAGCGGCTTGAGCAGCCAGGTGTTGAGCAGGATCGCCAGCAGCGGCCCGCCCAGCGCGAGCGCGGCTTCCCACCGCCGCCCGGCGCGCAGGCACAGGAACACGGCGACGGCGGCCAGCGCGAACACGACGTACGGCTCGGTCGGCAGCACCAGGATCCGCGCCGCCACCGGCCCCAGGTGCGCGACGGCGCCCGCGGCGGCCGAGTCGAGCGCACTGGGCGTGTCACCGCCGGCGAACGGAAGCCCCAGCAGCAGGGCCAGCAGACCGCACCCGGCGGCGAGCACCCAGATCGTCCTCACCCCCGCGAGGGTAGTAGTCGCCCGGTCCGGGGGCTGCGCGGCGGACGTCTCCGACCTGGTCAGGGCTGTACCAGCGCCGTGATGCCCCGCTGCGCCAGGTAGCCCGCGTCGCCGGCTCGGCTCTGCAGCACGAACGCCGCCCGCGTCCCGGCGTCGGCCAGTGCGAAGAAGCGGTCCGAGCCCCGGGTCGGGTCCGCGTCCGGGATGACGATCGCCGTCGTTCGCGGCGCCGGTTTCGGCGGGGTGCGGTCGAACTCCGCCACCAGCGCCTGCAACGCGCGGCCCGCGGGCTTGAGACGGCGGTCGTTCGTGTACAGCCCCAGGTCGTACTCCAGCGGGTTCAGGTTCGGGACCAGCGCCGGGTCGACGTCGTGCGAGCACCACCACGTGAAGCCCAGCGTGTGCGCGCACGACGCCGCGTTGCGGATCGAACGGGACAGCCACTCGGCGTACTGCGGGCGGGTCGCGTCGCTGAAGTGGATCGACGGCGCCGCGCCGTCCTCCTGGATCCAGCACGGCCTCGCCGGATCCGTCGCGTACGCCTGGGCCACCTGGATCAGGCGCTCCGCGTTGTGCGTCTCGAACGCGCCGAGCGGGGTCGTCTTGAGCGTGCCGAAGAACGACGTCCACGGGTGGATCGCCACGATGTTCCCGGCGTCGGCCAGGCCGGCGCGGGTGAAGTAGCGGCCGTTGTCCCATGGCGCGCGGTCGCAGCCGACCGTGTGCGCCTTTCCCGGCGCGACGCTCTCCGCCGTCTCGCACAGGGTGTGCGCCCACGCGTCGGCCTGCTGCGGCGTCACCGCCAGGCCGGCGAAGGAGTCCCAGTAGTAGTACGGCTCGTTCGACAGGTCGAACCCGAGGAACCGCGGGTGCTTCCCGATCCGCGCGGCCAGCGCCGTGAGCAGCGCGCGCTGGGCGTCGAGGGCCGCCGGGTCGGTGAACCAGTTCACCGGCTCCGGCGTGGTCTGCAGCCAGTGCGGCGTCCAGTAGCGGGCCGAGATGTGGCCGTTGAAGACCGTCACCTCGACGTCGAGGCCGGCCGCGCCCGCGAGGTCGAGGAACCGGTGCAGCCGGTCGAGCTTCTCGCCGCTGACCAGGTGCGGCTCGGGCTGGAACGCCGACCACAGCAGCATCATCCGGATGTGGTCGAGCCCGAGCGCGGCGATGTCGTCGAGGTCGCGGCGCAGGTCGGCTTCGCGCCAGTCCTCCCACATGTGGAACCAGCGCGTCGAGGGTGTGTAGTTGACGCCCAGCCGGAACGGCCGCCGCCTGGGGGCGGCCAGTGCGGGCGCGGCGGTGGCCGCCAACGCCGTCGCGACCGCTCCCGTGAGCACCGACCGCCGTTTGAGATCCGCCACGCCGCCTCCCTCGCCGTCACCCGTTCACGAAGATCTAGCACGGCGGGGAATTCGTTCTCCAGCGTTGACCGGCTTCCTGTCCAGTCAGGTCCCCGAGAAGGCGGCGTGGTCGGCCTCCGTCCGGTCGGCGTAGCGCACGGCGTACGCGCCGATCGCCTCGTCCAGCTCGGAGTCGTCGGCGAAGTAGCCGGACAGCAGCTGCGGGTGCAGCGACCGCGTGTGGGCGCGGGCGAGCAGCGCCCCGGCGAGCCTGCCGTAGTCGTCGAGGTGGTCCTTCTCCAGCTCCGCCGGGTCGATGTCGCCCTTGAGGTTCCGGAACTGGCGGACGATGTACGGGACGCCGCCGATCGTGGTCCAGCCGAGCAGGATGTCGGTCTCGGCCTGCACGAGCCGGGCGCCGTCGACGATCCGGCGGCCTTCGTGCTCGGCCGCGGGCAGGTCCAGGTACGGCCCGAGCGCCGGTGACGCCGCCTGTTTCACCTGCAGGACAAGGTCTTCGTCGTCGTTGCCGTGCAGCAGCGCGACGTAGCTGCGGAGCCCGACGCTGCCGGTGCCGACGACGCGGAAGGCGACGTCGGCGAGGCGGTAGCGCGAGATCAGCGTCCGCCGCGACTCGCGCAGGGTGTCCACATAGGACGCCAGCCCGGCGGCGACGGCCTCCGCGGTCTGCTCGTCGACGTGCGTCAGCACCGGCGGGTCCTCGACGAACCGGTGGCGCGCCAGGCCCGTCCGGTGGTCGTCGACGCGCTCGGTCCACTTCGCGGCGACCTTGGCGCTGTCGTTCTTGCGGGCCTTCTCTGCGGCATCGGCGAAGTCGTCGATCAGCTCGTCCGCGCGGGCCTTCGACAGCACCGACGAGTCCGGCAGCGCGTTCCAGCTGCGCAGGAACGGCAGTTCGGCGAGCGCGCGGATGGTCCGCCGGTACGACTTCGCCGCGTCCTCGGCGGCTTCGCGGCAGCCGGACTCGCCGATGCCGCCCTCGCGGCCGGCGAGCACGAGGCTCGCGGCGAGCCGTTTGAGGTCCCACTCCCACGGGCCGGGGACGGTCTCGTCGAAGTCGTTGATGTCCATCACGATCCTGCCCTCGGGCGTGCCGTAGAGCCCGAAGTTCGCCGCGTGCGCGTCACCGCAGAGCTGGGCGTCGAGGCCGGAGACGGGCGTGCGCGCGAGGTCGGCGCCCATCAACCCGGCGGCACCGCGGAAGAAGGTGAACGGTGACGCGAGCATCCGCTCACGGCGGAGTTCGACCAGCTCGGGCAGCCGTCCTTTACCACTGGCCTCGAAGTACTGCGCGGGCGTCGGCCGGTCCGTCGCGGCGGCCTCGTGGTCGTGCGCGGTGACCGGCGTCTTGTCCCGCAGCCGCTTCCCCTGCTCGTACAGCTCGGCCGGCGTGACGCTGTCCGCACCGGCCAGCGGCCGCTCCACCCATTCCCCTGATCCCATACCTGCCCAACGCCCGATCCGCCCGGTTCGCTCCCGAACGCCGTGAATGCCACATCGAGGGACACTACGTCCCTCGATGTGGCATTCACGGACAACCGGGGTTCAGGGGCGGATGACCTCGGCGATGGCGTCGATGCCGCGGTCCAGCTCCTCACGGGTGATCACCAGCGGCGGGGCGACGCGCAGCGTGCGGTCGTGCGTCTCCTTGCACAGCACGCCGCGCGCGGCCAGGGCCTCCGACGCCGCACGGCCCTCGGGGCCGCCGGGGGCGATGTCGATGCCCGCCCACAGACCGCGGCCGCGGACCTCGGACAGCCCGCTCCCGACCAGCTCGGTCAGGCGCGCGTGCAGGTGGGCGCCCAGTTCGGTGGAGCGCTGCTGGAACTCGCCGGTCCGCAGCAGCTTGACCACCGCGCGGCCGATCGCGCAGGCCAGCGGGTTGCCGCCGAACGTCGAGCCGTGCTCGCCCGGCTTCAGCACGCCCAGCACGTCGCGGCTGCCGACCACCGCGGACACCGGCAGGATGCCGCCGCCGAGGGCCTTGCCCAGCGTGTAGACGTCGGCGCGGACACCCTCGTGGTCCAGCGCCAGCACCGTGCCGGTGCGGGCCAGGCCGGACTGGATCTCGTCGGCGATCAGCAGCACGTTGTGGTCGTCGCAGGCCGCGCGGACGTCGGCGAAGTAGCCCGACGGCGGCACGATGACGCCGGCCTCGCCCTGGACCGGCTCGAGGAGGACGGCGGCCGTGCGCGGGGTGATCGCGTCGCGCAGGGCGGCGGCGTCGCCGTACTTCACCGTGACGAAGCCCGGGGTGAACGGGCCGAAGTCGGCACGCGCGGTCTCGTCGGTCGAGAACGACACGATCGTGGTGGTCCGGCCGTGGAAGTTCGAGTCGGCGACGATGATCTCGGCGGTGCCGTCCGGCACGCCCTTGACCGTGTGCGCCCACTTGCGGGCGAGCTTGACCGCGGACTCGACGGCCTCGGCGCCCGAGTTCATCGGCAGCACCATCTCGGTGCCGGTCAGCTCGGCCAGCTCGCGGCAGAACAGGCCGAGCTGGTCGTGGTGGAAGGCCCGCGACGTGAGCGTGACGCGGCCGAGCTGCTCGACGGCGGCGCCGATCAGGTCCGGGTGGCGGTGGCCGAAGTTCAGCGCCGAATAGCCGGAGAGGAAGTCCAGGTAGGACCGGCCTTCGACGTCGGTGACCGTCGCCCCGGAGGCTTCGGCGATCACGACGGGCAGCGGGTGGTAGTTGTGCGTGCTCCATTGCTCGTCGAGCGCGATGAAGCTCGCGGCGGTGGGGGCGGCGGTTTCCCGGCCGGCGAACGTCGTCATGCGTTCAGGTTAGAGACCGCAGACGCAGAGTTCAGCCGGGAATCGTTGCTTTCACCCGTTGTTCGTTGCGCAATCCGCGGATCGGACCCCCGAATCGCTGCGCCGCCACCCGGCCGGGTGCGTCGACAGGAAAGCCGCCGCCCGAGTCGTTAACCTCGCGGGATGGGCAAGAAGAACGACGAGGGAAGCCGGGTCCGGGACGCGCTGCGGATCACCGGGGAGCTGCCGGACCCGGGCTCGGCGCCGGTCGGGCCCGGCAAGAAGCCGAAGGCCCTCGCCAAGCTCGGCACCGCGAGCGAGCGGCTGTCCGCGCTGCAGGAGGCGCTCTACGCCGAGGGCGTCGGCGGCGGCGAACGCAACGTCCTGCTGGTGCTGCAGGGCATGGACACCTCGGGCAAGGGCGGCACGGTCTCGCACGTGCTCGGCCTGGTCAACCCGATGGGCGTGCACTACTCGGGGTTCAAGGCGCCGACGGCGGCCGAGCGGCGCCACCACTACCTCTGGCGGATCCGCAAGCAGCTGCCGGTGCCCGGCCAGATCGGCGTGTTCGACCGCTCGCACTACGAGGACATCCTGGTCCCGCGGGTGTCCGGGCTGCTCAGCGCGGAGGAGCGGCGCCGCCGCTACAGCGAGATCAACGCGTTCGAGAAGGAGCTGACCGACGGCGGCACCACCGTCGTCAAGGTCTTCCTGCACATCTCGCCCGAGGAGCAGCTCAAGCGGCTGAAGGCCCGGCTGGAGACGCCCGAGAAGCACTGGAAGTACAACCCGGGCGACCTCGAGGCGCGGTCGCACTGGCCCGCCTACCAGAAGGCCTACGCCGACATCTTCAAGAAGACGTCGACGGACTACGCCCCGTGGCACGTCGTGCCGGCCGACCACAAGTGGTACCGGAACTGGGCCGTCGCGGAGCTGCTCATCGAGACCCTCACCGAGCTGGACCCGAAGTTCCCGCAGCCGGACTACGACGTCGACGCCGAGCTGGCGAAGCTGAAGGGTGTTGGCGTACCGGCCTGAGCGTCTGGAAGAGTGCGGGCGTGACCGATGTCGACGATCTCCCGTTCCTCCGCAAACAGGCCCGTACCCAGCGCTTCACCCTCGGCGCGCCGAAGGCGTTCCGGGTCGCCCCGGACGGTTCGCGCGTGCTGTTCCTGCGGGCGGAGTCGGGTACCGACCCGCGGCACAGCCTCTGGTCGGCCGACCTCGCGACCGGCGCCGAGACGAAGGTCGTCGACGCCGCCGAGCTGCTGCCCGGCGAGGAGGAGCTGCCGGCCGAGGAGCGGGCGCGGCGCGAACGGGCCCGCGAGACCGGCGGCGGGGTCGTGCACTACGGCGTCGACGCGGGCTTCACGGTCGCGGCCTTCACGCTCTCGGGCAAGCTCTACACCCTGGATCTCGCGTCCGGCGAGGTGACGCTGCGAGTCGACGGCGCGATCATCGACCCGCGGCCGAGCCCCACCGGCACGCACGTCGCGTACGTGCAGGACCGCCGGCTGCACGTCGTGGAGCTGGCCACCGGCGACGACCGGGTGCTGGCCGGCGAGGACGACGAAGACGTCTCCTGGGGGCTCGCCGAGTTCATCGCCGCCGAGGAGATGGACCGCACCCGCGGCTACTGGTGGGCCCCGGACGGCGCCGCGCTGCTGGCCGAGCGCGCCGACCGCGGCCCGGTGCCGCGCTGGACCATCGCCGACCCGGCCAACCCGCAGAACCCGGCCAACGTCGTCGCCTACCCGGCCGCGGGCACCACGAACGCCCTGGTCACGCTGGCCGTCCTCGGCCTGGACGGCTCGCGCGTCGACGTCGCGCCGGGGGAGTGGGAGTACCTCGCCTCGGTGCACTGGTCGGCGGGTGGCGCGCCGCTGCTGGCCGTCGAGCCGCGCGACCAGACGCGGCTGGACGTGCTCGCCCTCGACGTCACCGACGGCTCGACGTCGGTCGTGCACACCGCCACCGACCAGCACTGGATCGACATCGTCGGCGGCGTCCCGGCGTGGACGCCGGACGGGCGCCTGGTCACCGAGCGGATGGTCGACGGCGACCACCGGCTCTACGTCGGCGAAGACGCCGTCACCCCGGCCGGGCTGCAGCTGCGCGCGGTCCTCGACGTCGGCGACGAGCTGCTCTTCAGCGCGTCCGACGAGGACTCGACGCAGATCCACGTCTACCGCACCGAAGGCGGTTCGATCCACCGGGTGTCCACTGTGGACGGCGTACACCACGGCGCCGGGTCCGTCGCGGTGACCGTGCTGTCGTCGTGGAGCCTGGAGCACAGCGGCCCGCGCGTCTCGGTGCTGCGCGACGGCGCCGAGGCCGTGGCGATCGCGTCGTCCACTGTGGACCCCGACATCGTGCCGAACCTGACCTGGCTGACGCTGGGGGAGCGCGGCCTGCGCGCCGCGTTGCTGCTGCCGCGCGGCTACGAGCCCAGCGAGGGCAAGCTGCCGGTGCTGCTCGACCCGTACGGCGGCCCGCACGCCCAGCGCGTGCTGCAGAGCCGCAACGCGTTCCTGACGTCGCAGTGGCTGGCTGACCAGGGGTTCGCGGTGCTCGTCGCCGACGGCCGCGGCACGCCCGGGCGCGGCGCGGTGTGGGAGCGCGAGATCCACGGCCGCCTCGCCGACGTCACCCTGCAGGACCAGGTCGACGCGCTGCAGGCCGCGGCCGCGCGGTTCCCCGAGCTGGACGTCGAGCGCGTCGCCATCCGCGGCTGGTCCTACGGCGGGTACCTGTCCGCGCTGGCCGTGCTGCGCCGCCCGGACGTCTTCCACGCGGCGGTCGCGGGCGCGCCCGTCACGGACTGGTCGTTGTACGACACGCACTACACCGAGCGCTACCTCGGGAAGCCGCAGGACGAGGTGGCGAGCTACGCGCACAACTCGCTGATCGAGAGCGCCGGCGAGCTGAGCCGCGCGCTGCTGATCGTGCACGGGCTGGCCGACGACAACGTGTTCGTCGCCCACTCGCTGCGGCTGTCGTCGGCGCTGCTGGCGAAGGGCCGCTCGCACGTGTTCCTGCCGCTGGCCGGGGCCACCCACATGACGCCGCAGGCCGAAGAGGTCGCGGAGAACCTGATGCGCACCCAGGTGGACTGGATCCTGCGTGAGCTTTCCGTCGTGGAGAAGGAGATCGCATGAGCCGCTGGGGCCTCACGATTCCGCTGACCGGGGTGCCGCTGACGGCGCACCGCGAGCTGGTCGAGCAGCTGCCGGACCTGGGTTACACCGACGCGTGGACGGCCGAGACGGCGGGCACGGACGCGTTCACGCCGCTCGTGCTCGCGTCGCAGTGGGCGCCGCAGCTGCGGCTGGGCACCGCGATCGTGCCGGTGTACACGCGTGGTCCGGGTCTGCTGGCGATGCAGGCGGCGACGGTGGCCGAGCTGGCGCCGGGCCGGTTCGTGCTCGGCATCGGCGCGTCGTCGCCGGTGATCGTCTCGAACTGGAACGCGGCGCCGTTCGAAGCGCCGTTCGCGCGGTCGCGGGACAGCTTGCGGTTCCTGCGCTCGGCGCTGACGGGGGAGAAGGTCAGCGAGAAGTACGAGACGTTCGCCGTCTCGAAGTTCCGCCTGGAGCGCCCGGCCGACCCGCCGCCGTCGATCATGCTGGCCGCGTTGCGCCCGGGCATGCTCAAGCTGGCCGCGCGCGAGGCCGACGGCGCGATCACGAACTGGCTGGCGCCGACGGATGTGCCGAAGATCCGCTCGGTCGTGGGCCCGGACGTCGAGCTGGCGGCCCGGATCTTCGTCTGCCCCACCGAGGACGCCGCCGCGGCGCGCGGGCTGGGCCGGATGCTGATCTCGAGCTACCTCACGGTCCCGGTGTACGCGGCGTTCCACGAGTGGCTCGGCCGCGGCGAGGCGCTGGCCCCGATGCACGAGGCCTGGGCGGCGGGCGACCGCCAGAAGGCCAACCAGGTCATCCCGGACGCGGTGGTGGACGACCTGATCGTCCACGGCAGCCTCGACTCGTGCCGGAAACAGATCCAGTCCTATGTGGACAACGGCCTGACCACGCCGATCATCGCGCTGTTGCCGACGGGCGGCGACCCGTTCGAGCAGGTCCGGGCCCTGGCCCCGCGCTGACCTTCGCCGAGTCGTCGCGCGAGAAACCGGCGCGAGGCAAGGCTTTCGTGCGGCGAGCCAACCGCGCGCACGAAAGCCTCGCCTCGCGCGCGGCGCCGGGTGATCCCGACGAGATCCGGGCGGAAGCGCGGCACAACGGCTGCAGCCCGGCGTCGCCGCGTGAAGCGCAAGTGGTCGGCAGCACGCTCGCCGAGTACGTCGACCGGATATCGGACACCGCGTCGGCCGGGAAGACAGTGATCGAGGCCCGGGACCGCGTCCGCCGGCGCCTCGGCCGGCCCGATCGGGACTAACCCGGCGATCCGCGCTCGCAGCCCGTCGTCACAGCCGATCACCTTCGGGGCCGAACCTACTCCCGATGGCCGACGCGTTCCCGCCGCTCGGTCGCGCATGCTGGAACGGGGCCGGGTGACAGGCAGCCTTCGGTCGCCGTACTGTTGCTCAGCGTAGGCAAGGCAACCCTAAGGAAGGCGGGGGTACATGCGGGCAGACGGGCTGGCCGGGGGCGAAGGCGGCGCGGACCGGCTCGGGGAGCTGATCCCGGCGGCACTGCGCGGCATGGCGGCCGGGGTGGCCGAACGCGGCGGGCCGGTGCCGGCCGGTGGACCCGCCGCGGTGGCCGCGGCGCTCGCCGGTGAAGGGGGCGCGCTGCCACGCCACGGCGTCGGCGCCGAAGCCGCGCTGGAGGAGCTCAGCCGGCTGCTCGCGGCGGGCTCGGCCGATCCCGCCGACCCGGCCTGCGCGGCCCACCTGCACTGCCCGCCGCTCGCGGTGTCCGTCGCCGCCGACGTCGTGGCGAGCGCGCTCAACCCGTCGATGGACTCCTGGGACCAGGCGCCGGTGGCCAGCGAGCTGGAGCGCGAGTTCACCACCGGCATCGCCCGCCTCTGCTACCCGGACGCCGCCGCGCCGGACGCCGTCGTGACCACCGGTGGCACCGAATCCAACCTGCTCGGGCTGCTGCTGGCCCGCGAGCGGGACGCGCACGTCCGGCCCGTCTGCGGCGTCAACGCCCACCACAGCGTTGCCCGCGCGGCCTGGCTGCTCGGCCTGCCCGCGCCGGTCGTCGTCGCCTGCGAGGGCGATCGCCTGCTCCCGGCCGCGCTCGCCGAAACCCTCCGCGACCTGGGCGCGTCCGCCGTCGTCGTCGCGACCGCCGGCACCACCAACACCGGCACGATCGACCCGCTGCCCGAGATCGCCGAGATCTGCCGCCAAGCGGGCGCCCGGCTGCACGTCGACGCCGCGTACGGCGGGATGGCGCTGTGCAGCACCGCGCTCCGGACGCAGCTCGCCGGGCTGGAGCAGGCCGACTCCGTCGCGCTCGACCTGCACAAGTTCGGCTGGCAGCCGGTCGCGGCCGGGCTCTTCGCCGCCCGCGAGGCCGCCGACCTCGGCGCGCTGACCGTGCGGGCCGAGTACCTCAACGCCGACGACGACACCGAGGCCGGCCTGCCGGACCTGCTCGGCCGCTCGATCCGGACGTCCCGGCGGCCGGACGCGTTCCGGATGGCCGTCACCGTGCGAGCGCTGGGTACCGACGGCCTCGGCGCGCTCGTCGAGCACTGCTGCGACACCGCCGGCGAGGTCGCGGCCGTCGTCGACGCCCATCCCGGCCTGCGCCTCTGGGGCGCGCCGGAGCTGTCCACCGTCGTCCTGCGCCCGGTCGTCGCCGGGAACCTCGCGGACGCCGAAGCCGACGAGCTGATCGCCCGGGTGCGCCGCGCGCTGCTGGAGGCGGGCACCGCGGTGATCGGCCGGGCCGCGCTGCCGACCGGCCCCGGCGGCGCGCCGCAGCTGTGGCTCAAGCTGACGCTGCTGCACCCCGGCACCACCGTCGAGGACTACCGCCCGCTGCTGGACCGGATCGCCGCCACCGCGGGCGCCGAGCTCGTCGCGAACCGGGAAAGCCCGGTCGCTTCGTGAGGCGCCACCACCTGGCGGGCATCGGGATCGGGCCGTTCAACCTCTCGCTCGCGGCGCTCGCCGCCCCGGTCGACGGCCTGGACGCGGTGTTCTTCGACGCCCGCCCGGAGTTCCGGTGGCACCCGGGCCTGCTGGTCGAGGGCGCGAGCCTGCAGGTGCCGTTCCTCGCCGACCTGGTGACGCTGGTCGACCCGACGAACCCGTTGTCGTTCCTCAACTACCTGCGCGACCGCGGCCGGCTGCTGCCGTTCTACTTCGCCGAGCGGTTCCACCTGCCGCGCGCCGAATACGACGACTACGGCCGCTGGGCCGCCGCGCGGCTGCCGTCGTGCCGGTTCGGCCACGAGGTCACCGGCGTCCGCTGGGACGCGGCGGAAGCGGCGTTCGAGCTGACGGTCGGCGGCGCCGAACCGGTGCTGGCCGACGCCGTCGTGCTCGGCGTCGGCTCGGTGCCGTCGGTACCGGAACCGTTGCGGGACCTGGTTTCGGACCCGGACACCCTTGCCCTGCACTCCGCGGACTACCTCACCCACCGGGCCGCGCTGGTCGCCGCCGAGAGCGTCACGGTCGTCGGGTCCGGGCAGTCTGGGGCCGAGGTCGTCCTCGACCTGCTGCGCGCGCGATCCACTGTGGACGGCCTCCGCTGGCTTGCCCGCACCCCGGCGTTCGCGCCGATGGAGTACTCGAAACTGGGACTGGAGCAGTTCACCCCCGACTACACCGCCTACTTCCACGGCCTGCCGAGCGCGGTCCGCGACCGCCTGCTGCCCACGCAGTGGCAGCTGTACAAGGGGATCGACGCCGAGACGATCGCGGCGATCCACGACGAGCTCTACCGCCGCAGCATCGGCGGCGGCTGGCCCGCCGCGGTGCTGAGCCCGGGCGTCGAGGTCGTCTCGGCGTCCACTGTGGATGGACAAGTCGACTTGGGCCTCCGGCACGCGCAGCAGGGCCGCAACGGGACCGTGCGCACCGCCGCCGTCGTCGCGGCCACCGGCTACACCGAAACGCCGACCGGGCCGCTGCTGGCCGGGCTCGGCGACGCCGTGCACCGCGACGACCGGGGCCGGCTCGTGGTCGGCGCCGACCACCGCGTCGCCCTCGACGTGCCGGGGCCGCTGTTCGTGCAGAACGCCGAACGGCACACGCACGGGCCGGGCGCCCCCGACCTCGGCCTGGGCGCCTGGCGGGCGGCCGTGATCCTCAACGCCGTGTGCGGCAAGACCGTGCACGAGCTGCCCGACCGCACCGCCTTCACCACGTTCGGCCTGGAGGACAAGTGAGCATCGACGAGGCGGCCGCCTGGCGCGCGGCCGGTGCCCTGATCACGCACAAGATGCTCGGCGAGCTGTCGTACGAGCACATGCTGGAGCCGGTGGCCGACGGCGACAGCTACCGGCTCGAGCTGCCGGACGACGTCACCTACACGTTCCGGGCCCGGCGCGGCGCTTTCGACGCCTGGACGGTGGTCGCGGGCAGCGCGCACCGGTCCGGCGAGCCGGCCACCGACCCGCGCACGCTCGTCGTGGACGCCCGGAAGACGGTGGGACTCAGCGGGTTGCGGCTGGCCGACGTCCTGGCCGAGCTGACCGCGACGGTCGCCAACGAGGCCGCCCGCCTGCGCCGCGCGCCGACCGCGGCGGAGCTGTCCACACTGGACTACAACGTCGCCGACGGGCACCTGACGGGGCACCCGCGGCTGGTGCTCAACAAGGGCCGCGTCGGCTTCTCGGCGCTCGACCGCGCGCGGTTCGCACCGGAGGCCGGGGCCGACGTCCGGCTGCGCTGGTTCGCCGTCCACCCCGAGCACGCCGAGTTCCGCTGTGTCGACGAACTGAGCCGGGACGCGTTGCTGGCCGCCGAACTCGGCGACCTGCGCGCCGAATTCGCCGACCGTGCGCCCGACGACTACGTGTGGGTACCGGTACATCCCTGGCAGGCCGACGAAATCCTCGGCACGCTCTACGCCGCCGAGCTGGCCACCGGCGTGATGATCGACCTCGGCGAGAGCGCCGACGGCTACCGCGCGCACCAGACCGTCCGGACGCTCGCGAACGTGAGCACGCCGGGCCGGCACGACGTCAAGACCGCGGTGTCGGTGCGCAACACGCTCGTCTACCGGGGGCTCAACTCCGCGGCCACGCTCGCCGGGCCGTCGGTGACGTCGTGGCTGCGCCGGGTCAGCGCGGGCGATCCGCTGCTGGCCGAGAAGTACCGGTTCGGGCTGCTCGGCGAGGTCGCGAGCGTGTCGGTGAAGCACCCGCTGTTCGGGCACCTGGAGGAGCTGCCGTACCGGTTCCACGAGACCCTCGGTGCGTTGTGGCGGGAACCCCTCACCGCGCACCTGGCGGCCGGCGAGCGCGCGATCTCGTTCGCCGCACTGCCTTATCGCGGCCCCGACGGCGTCTCGGTGCTGGCCCACCTGATCGGCGACGGCGACCCGGCGGCGTGGCTGACGCGGCTGTTCGACCTGACGCTCACGCCGTTGCTGCAGTGGCTGCTGCGCCACGGCGTCGGCTTCTGTCCGCACGGCCAGAACCTGATCCTCGTCGTCGACGCCGCCGGCGTGCCGCAGCGGGTGCTGATCAAGGACTTCGCGCAGGGCGTCGACCTGCTCGACGAACAGCTCGAAAGCTACGAAAGCCTCCCGCCCGAGGCGGCCGCCGACATGCTGCGCTGGCCGGCGCACCTGCTCGCGCAGTCGCTGTTCAGCTCGGTGTTCTCCGGGCAGTTCCGGTTCTGGGCCGAGGTGCTGCTCGACGAGCTGGACCTGCCGCGGGCGAGGTTCTGGGCGCCGGTGCGCGAGATCGTCGGCCGCTACCGCGACGAGAACCCGGACGTCGCCGCGCGGTTCGACGCGTGCCGGCTGTTCGCCCCGGACGTCGAGCGCGTCACGCTCAACCGCGAGCACTTCGCCGGGCAGGGCTTCGACAAGGTGGAGCGCGACGACGAGTTCGACGTCCGCTTCGGCCGGGTGCCGAACCCGCTGCACAGCGCGGATCCCGGCGGCGCGTGGTGACGCCGTTCGCGCGCCCGGCCGGCCCGCGGTCGCTGGCCGCCCGGCGTGCGGCGGCCGTGACCGGGGAAGGCGTGCTGCGCGGGGTGCTCGCCGGGGACGGCGCGCGGCTGCTCCTGCTGGTGCCCGACCCGCACGCCCGCTTCGCCGCCGTCGAGCTGGCCGCGCCGTTCGCCGCCGACGTCCTCACCGACGGCTACGGCGTCTGCAGCTACGTCTTCGCGTGGACGCCCGAGCGCGCGGCGCTGCCGGAGTCCGGGGCGCTCGGTGGCTACCTGAATGGCTACCTGGAGGGCTACGGCGACCTGCGGATGCGGCCGGACGCGGCGAGCGCGATCCCGCTCGGCGACCGGACGTGGGCGGTGGTGTGCGACGCCGAGTGGCCGGCCGGACCGGTCGCGGAGCTGGCCCCGCGCGAGGTGCTGCGGGGGCAGCTCGAAGCCCTCGAAGGGCTCGGGCTGGTGCCGTCGGTGGGCATCGAGCACGAGGTGGTGTTCCGCGACGCGGCCGGCGAGCCGCTCACCGCGCACGGCGTCGACTACGCGGTCGGCGGCACCGAGCGCCTGGCGCCGCTGCTGCGCGACCTGCGGGTGGCGCTCGACGAGGCCGGGCTGGGCGTCGAGTCGGCGCGCGCGGAGTGCCACCCGGGCCAGTACGAGATCGTGCTGCGCCACCGCGACGCCCTCGCCGCCTGCGACGACGTCCTGCTGCACAAGCTGATCGTCCGCCGGGTCGCGGCACGCCACGGCGTCACCGCCGACTACCTCGCGGCGCCCGCGCCGGGGCAGGGCAACTCGGGGCACGTCCACCTGTCACTGTCCGCCGTGGACGGTTCCGGGCCGGATCTGCTGGGCGGGTTCCTGGCGGGCGTGCTGCGGGACGCGCGGGCGCTGACGGCCGTGTGGGCGCCGACGTGGAACGGCTACGTCCGGCTGCGGACGGCGCCGTTCTCCCCGCGCGAGATCCGCTGGGGCCACGACGACCGGACGGCGTCGGTCCGCGTGGCGGGGCCCGCGGCGAACCGCCGCCTGGAGTTCCGGTTCCCGGGCGCCGACGCCCAGCCCCACCTGGTCGTCGCGGCCCTGCTGGCGGCCGGGCGGTTCGGGCTGGAGGAAGGCCTGACGCCGCCGGCGGCCGGGACGACCGTGGACGAGCTGGCGACGTCGCCGTGGGAGGCGCTGGCGCTGATCTCGGACGGCCGGGCCGGCAAGCTGCTCGGTGTGGACGTCGCGGCCCAGCTGACGGCGTTGCTCACGGAGGAGATCGAGTCCGGTCTGGACGCGGTGACCGACTGGCAGCGGCGCCGGGGCGCCCTCCGGGCCTGAGCGTGCACCCCTCTTCACCCGCTGGGGGTTGCGCGGCGGGCTCCGGGTGCGCAGGCTCGACACCGTGAGCGAGCACGAGTACGACCTCATCGTCATCGGTTCGGGCCCGGGTGGGCAGAAGGCCGCCATCGCGGCCGCGAAACTGGGCAAGAAGGTGGCGGTCGTCGACCGGCACGACATGGTCGGCGGGGTGTGCGTCAACACCGGCACGATCCCGTCCAAGACCCTGCGCGAAGCGGTGCTCTACCTGACCGGCATGAACCAGCGCGAGCTGTACGGCGCCAGCTACCGGGTCAAGCAGGACATCACCATCGCCGACCTGCTGGCGCGCACCCACCACGTGGTCGGGCGCGAGGTCCAGGTGGTGCGCGCCCAGCTGATGCGCAACCACGTCGACCTGATCGCCGGCCTCGGCTCGTTCGCCGACCCGCACACCGTGGTCGTCGACGGCAAGCACGCCGGGGACCGCCGGACGCTGACCGGGGACTACGTCGTGATCGCCACCGGCACCCGGCCCGCGCGGCCCGGGCACGTCGACTTCGACGCCGCCCGCGTGCTGGACTCCGACGAGATCCTGCGGCTCGAACAGATCCCGTCGTCGCTCGTCGTGGTCGGCGCGGGCGTGATCGGCATCGAGTACGCGTCGATGTTCGCCGCGCTCGGCTCGCGCGTCACCGTGGTCGAGCAGCGCGACCAGATGCTCGACTTCTGCGACCCCGAGATCGTGGAGTCGCTGAAGTTCCAGCTGCGCGACCTCGGCGTCACGTTCCGGTTCGGCGAGAAGGTCGCCGACGTCGCGGTGTCCGACGACGCGACGATCACGACCCTGGTCAGCGGCAAGCGCATCCCGGCCGACGGCGTGATGTACTCCGCCGGCCGCCAGGGCATGACCGGCTCGCTCGCGCTGGACCAGGCCGGGCTGGCCGCGGACGAGCGCGGCCGGCTCGTCGTCGACGAGCACTACCGCACCGAGGTCCCGCACATCTACGCCGTCGGCGACGTGATCGGCTTCCCGGCGCTCGCGGCGACGTCGATGGACCAGGGCCGGCTCGCGGCCTACCACGCGTTCGGCGAGCCGGCGAACGGCCTCGGCGCGCTGCAGCCGATCGGCATCTACACGATCCCGGAGATCTCGTACGTCGGGGCGACCGAGGCCCAGCTGACGTCGTCGTCGGTGCCGTACGAGGTCGGCATCGCCCGCTACCGCGAGCTCGCGCGCGGCCAGATCACCGGCGACAGCTACGGCATGCTGAAGCTGCTGGTGTCCACGAAGGACCGGAAGCTGCTGGGCGTGCACGTGTTCGGCACGGGCGCCACGGACCTGGTCCACATCGGACAGGCGGTGATGGGCTGCGGCGGCACGGTCGACTACCTCGTCGACGCGGTGTTCAACTACCCGACGCTCTCGGAGGCCTACAAGGTGGCCGCGCTGGACGCCACCAACAAGATCCGCGCCCTGGACCGGTTCACCTCCTGACGCCGTCGTCGCCGAATTCGCCAGGCTCTGTGACACCAGGGGTCGTGAGTGTTTAGGAGGGTTAGAACCCTCCTAAACACTCACGACAACCCGCGCCGAGCGTCAGGTGAGCTTCGTCGTCCGGGTCGCCGGCACGGCTTCCGTACGCAGCCAGTCGCGAACGCGTTTGACACCCCAATAGAACATGTGTTCGACTGCCGGAGTGCGATGGGATCGGCAGCGAGCAGGGGAGGGTGAGCCGGCACTGCCCGGGCTGGAAGGCCTGGTGCGTTCCGTGCGGTCACCGGAATTCGACGGCGTCACCTTTCACGAGGTGAACGCCCGCTCGGTGCTGAACAAGGTGCCTGCGGGCTCCGGGGTGCCGTTCAGCTGGACCGTGAACCCGTACCGCGGCTGCTCCCACGCCTGTACCTACTGCCTGGAGGGCGGCACCCGGATCCTGCTCGCCGACGGCCGGACGCGGGCGCTGTCGGAGCTGAAGGTCGGCGACGCGATCTACGGCACCCGCGGCCACGGCGCGGCCCGGCGGCTGGTGCCGACCACGGTGCTCGCGCACTGGACGACGTTGCGCGACGCCTACCGCGTCACCCTCGACGACGGCACGCGGCTCGTCGCGAGCGGCGATCACCGGTTCCTCACCTCGAAGGGCTGGAAGCACGTCACCGGCAGCAAGCTCGGCGCCGCCCAGCGGCCGCACCTGACCCCCGGGGCCGAGCTGATCGGCGTCGGCCGGTTCGCGCCGACGCCCGACGAGACGCTCGGCTACCGCGCCGGCTACCTGTGCGGGATGCTGCGCTCCGGCGGGTTCGGCGCGGAGGCGGACGCGGCCGCGCGGGCGCTGGAGTACCTGCCCGACTTCGGGGCGTCGGTCGGCTTCCTGAAGGTGCCCGCCGACCCGGACGCGCACTGGCGGCGCGGGTTCCTCGCCGGCGTCTTCGACCTCGCCGGCAGCCACGGCCGCGGGATGCTGTCCGTCGCGCACGACGAGCCGGAGATCGCCGACGCCTTCGTGGCGGCCCTCACGAGTTTCGGCTTCGCGCACCAGCTCGACGAAGTGCCGAAGTTCCCGACGCGCCAAGAGGTCCGGTTGCTCGGCGGCGCCGGCGAGGTCCTCCGGTTCCTGCACCTGAGCAACCCGGCGGTCGCCTGGAAACGCTCGCTCGACGGCTCGGTGATCGGCGCCAGCCGGCGGCGCGTCGAGGCGATCGAGCCGCTGGGCCTGCAGCTCCCGCTGTTCGACATCACCACCGGCACCGGCGACTTCATCGCCGACGGCATGGTGTCGCACAACTGCTTCGCCCGGAACACCCACACCTACCTGGACTTCGACGCCGGCCGCGACTTCGACACCCAGGTCGTCGTCAAGGTCAACGCCCCGCAGGTGCTGGCGGCGCAGCTGAAGCGGCCGTCCTGGCGGCGCGAGCCCGTCGCGATGGGCACCAACACCGACCCGTACCAGCGCGCGGAGGGCCGTTACGGGCTGATGCCGGGCATCATCACGGCGCTCGCGCGGTCCGGCACGCCGTTGTCGGTGCTCACGAAGGGCACCGTGCTGGCCCGGGACCTGCCGCTGCTGCAGAGCGTCGCGGCGGACGTCCCGGTCGGCCTCGCCGTGTCGATCGCGCTGCTCGACCGCGAGCTGCAGCACCGTCTCGAACCCGGCACGCCGAGCCCGCAGGCGCGGCTGGAGCTCGTCCGCAAGGCCCGCGAGGCCGGGCTGCCGTGCTCGGTACTGGTGGCGCCGGTGCTGCCGTGGCTGACCGACTCCGCCGAGGCCCTCGACGCGCTGTTCGCGCGGCTGGCCGAGGTGGGCGCCACGAGCGTGACGGTCATCCCGCTGCACCTGCGCCCGGGCGCCCGCGAGTGGTTCGGCCGCTGGCTGGCGGGCACGTACCCGGCGCTGGTCCCGCGCTACCGGGAGCTGTACGCGAAGGGGAGCTACGTGCAGAAGGCGTACCGCGAGCGGCTCGGCGAGCGGGTGGCGCCGCTGCTGAGGCGGCACGGGCTGGCCCCGAAGACGGGGTACGAAGTACGGACGCCGGAGCCGCCGGTGCCGTCGGTGTCGTCGCAGGGGGAGGACGTACCGCCCGCCGAACAGCTGCGGTTGCTGTGACGGCCCCGCGGTGCCCTGTCACGGCGGAGCGCGTCCGGTGCTCACTCAGCGGGACGGCTCCCGCTCGCCGGGCGATTCCGGCTACTCTGATGGCCCAGTGGGTCAGCGTCCGCAGCGAGTCCTTTGACTGTCCTTTATGGACCACGATTGCGGTACGTGATCCTCCCACCGGGCGGCCGTGTGAGTGAGGCCGTCACCCCCGACAACCGTGACACTGCACCGTTCGCCGTAACCCGGCGGGTGGTGTCGGGTGCTTGCGGGAAAATGTCCGATCGTGTCGTTGTCGGGCCCCCTCACCGACGCCTAACGTCGAAGGGATCGATCCGAAAGGAGCCGGACGTTGACGACCTCGCAGACCGACCGTGTCGCGGCGGCCCGGCTCGCCTGGGCCGCGCTGAAGCTGACCCGGGCCGGCCGTCACCCGGTGGGCGTCGACCGGCTCGCCGGGACCGTCGGCGTCACCCCGGCCGAAGCGCGCCGGCTCGTCGAGCTGATCGGCTTCACCCTGCACCGCGACCTCGTCTCGACCGGACCCGCGCCGCGCGGGAGCCACCAGCGGCTCGAGCCCGCCGAAGGCACCCTCGGGGCCGGCCCGGACGGCTCCGTCGACATGTTCCTGCTGGCCCTGGCGACCAACGAGCGTGTGCACGCCGTCGCGACCTGCCCGGTCACCGGCACGCGCATCCGCATCGAGCTCACCCCGTGGGGGATCCTGCAGGCCGACCCGGCCTCCGCCGTCGTCGCCGCGGTCGACCTCGGCTTCGACCTCGACCGCGTGGACGCCGTCGCCTGCGCCGGGCAGCCGTTCTTCGCGTCGGCGTCGGCGGCCGCGAACTGGCTGGTCTCGCACCCCGGCGGGCGGATCTACCAGGTCGCCGCCTACCTCGCCCAGGCCCACCGGCTGGTGGCCGCGCTGGAGGCCCGCCCCAAGTTCGTGCTCTGACGCCCGGCACCGCGGGCAAGTCAAACCTGCCGACGTCGTAGGCTGGGACATTCGGGACTTCGCCCCGAGCCGGGGGCTCCGCCACCCGGACCCCCGCAAGCAGTGGGTGGTTCGTTAGCCTTTCCAGGCAGCGAGAACCGCCCATGTCGAAGGAGAGCAGTCGCAGTGCTCCGCACTCACAACGCCGGCACCCTGCGTGCCGAGCAGGCCGGACAGACCGTCACCCTCACCGGATGGGTGGCCCGGCGGCGAGATCACGGCGGCGTCATCTTCATCGACCTCCGCGACGCCAGCGGTGTGGCCCAGGTCGTCTTCCGCGAGGGCGAGATGGCCGAGCGCGCCCACGCGCTGCGCTCGGAGTTCTGCGTCAAGATCGTCGGTGAGGTCGCGAAGCGCCCCGACGGCAACGCGAACGCCGAGATCCCGACCGGCGAGATCGAGGTCCTCGCGACCGAGCTCGAGGTGCTGTCCGAGGCCGCGCCGCTGCCGTTCCCGATCGACGACCGGGTCGACGTCGGCGAGGAGATCCGCCTCAAGCACCGCTACCTGGACCTGCGCCGCAGCGGCCCGGCCGCGGCGATGCGGCTGCGCAGCGAGGTCAGCCGCGCCGCCCGCGAGGTGCTGCACGAGCAGGACTTCGTCGAGATCGAGACGCCGACGATGACCCGCTCCACCCCGGAAGGCGCCCGCGACTTCGTGATCCCGGCCCGGCTCAAGCCCGGGTCCTGGTACGCCCTGCCGCAGTCGCCGCAGCTGTTCAAGCAGCTGCTCATGGTCGGCGGCATGGAGCGGTACTACCAGATCGCGCGCTGCTACCGGGACGAGGACTTCCGCGCCGACCGCCAGCCGGAGTTCACCCAGCTCGACATCGAGATGAGCTTCGTCGAGCAGGACGACGTCATCAAGGTCGGCGAGGACATCGTCACCGCGCTGTGGAAGCTGATCGGGCACGAGATCCCGCGGCCGATCCCGCGCATCACCTACCTCGAGTCGATGGCCAAGTACGGCTCGGACAAGCCGGACCTGCGCTTCGACCTCGAGATCACCGACATGACGGAGTTCTTCGCCGACACGCCGTTCCGCGTGTTCCAGGCGCCCTACGTCGGCGCGGTCGTGATGGCCGGCGGCGCTTCGCAGCCGCGTCGCCAGCTCGACGCGTGGCAAGAGTGGGCGAAGCAGCGCGGCGCGCGTGGCCTCGCGTACATCCTCGTCAACGAGGACGGCACGCTCGGCGGCCCGGTCGCCAAGAACCTGTCCGAGACCGAGCGCGAGAACGTCGCCGCCGCGGCGGGCGCGAAGGCCGGCGACTGCGTCTTCTTCGCCGCCGGCAAGGCCGCGAGCACGCAGCCGCTGCTCGGCGCCGCGCGCGACGAGATCGGCAAGCGCCTCGGCCTGATCGACGAGGACGCCTGGTCGTTCGTGTGGGTCGTCGACGCCCCGCTGTTCGCGCCGGTCGAGGACATCGGCGACGACGTCGCCGTCGGCTCCGGCAAGTGGACCGCCGTGCACCACGCGTTCACCTCGCCGACCCCGGAGTGGATCGACAAGTTCGAGCAGGACCCGGGCAACGCCCTGGCCTACGCCTACGACATCGTCTGCAACGGCAACGAGATCGGCGGTGGCTCGATCCGTATCCACCGCGGCGACGTGCAGAAGCGCGTCTTCTCGCTGATGGGCCTCGGCGAGGAAGAGGCGCAGGAGAAGTTCGGCTTCCTGCTCGACGCCTTCGCGTTCGGCCCGCCGCCGCACGGCGGCATCGCGTTCGGCTGGGACCGCATCGTCATGCTGCTGGCCAAGGCCGACTCGCTGCGTGACGTGATCGCGTTCCCGAAGACCGGCGGCGGCTACGACCCGCTGACCGCGGCGCCCGCGCCGATCACCGCGCAGCAGCGCAAGGAGGCCGGCATCGACGCGAAGCCGGCCGCCCCCGCTCCGCAGCACTAATGCTGCACCTCAGGGCCGTGTGCCCGCCGGACAAGACCGCTCAGGCGCTCGACGTCCTGCGGGTACACGCCGGCACCGCGCACCTGATCGTGCACCGCGGTGCCGCCGTTTCGCCCGCGGGAGATCTGCTCGAGGCCGACATCGCGCGCGAAGCGGCGGACGAGATCGTGGACGCGCTGTGCGTGCTCGAGCTCGACCGCACCGGCGGGATCACCCTGGAGGCGCTCGACACCGCGCTGTCCGACGCCGCCGACGAGGCGGAAGAAGCCGCGCCGGGGGAGGGGGCCGACGCCGTCGTGTGGCAGGAGCTGCTGTCCCGCACCGGCGAGGAGTCGCGGCTCAACGTGACGTTCCTGGCGTTCCTCATCATCGCGTGCCTGCTCGCCGCGGTCGGTGTGCTGACCGACTCGGCGGTGACGATCGTCGGCGCGATGGTCGTCGGCCCCGAGTTCGGGCCTCTCGCCGCGCTCGCGGTCGGTCTCGTACTGCGGCGCTGGGACCTGGTCCGGCAGGCGGGCGCGGCGCTCGCGATCGGCTTCCCGCTGGCCATCGTCGTCACGCTCGGCGGTGCGCTGCTGGTCCGGGTGACGGGCGTCTTCGGCGCGCAGGCGTTCGAGCTGAAGCAGCACAACGAGGTCGACTTCGTGTTCTCGGTGGGCGTACCGTCGCTGGTCGTGGCGATGCTCGCCGGAGCGGCCGGGATGCTCGCCATGACGTCGGCGAAATCGGCCGCGCTCGTGGGGGTCTTCATCTCGGTGACCACGGTGCCGGCCGCGGGATACGCGGTCGTGGCGGCCGTGGCAGGGGAGTGGAGCAGGTGTCTCCAGTCGATCGGGCAGCTGCTCGTGAACCTTCTCGGAATCGTTGCAGCGGCGGCCGTCGTGTTGATCGTGCGCCGGAATGGGCAAGGTTCCCTGAAGGAGCTGCGTCCGCTTTCACGCGGGTGACCCGGATCCGGGCGGGATGCTCCTTGTTGTCCGGATGTCAGTAGTCATGGTTGCTCAGTCACGAGTAGGGTCGGTGACAATGACAGTCGACACCTCCTCCACCGGCGACGCTGGGGTCGGGGCAGGAGCCGAGCAGGACATCGCCGCCGCGGTCGCGGCGGGCGAGTCCGTTCTCTCGCGCCGGTTCGGCAGTGCGATCACGCTGGTTTCGCCCGAGGACCTGGCGGGCAGCGGACCGGCCACGGTCGTCCGCGCGAGAGTGGTGTCGTCGTCCTTCGCGCTGCCGCGCACGCTGGTCATCAAGCACTACCCGGATCGTCCGGCGCCGGGCGAGGAGGACTCGTTCGCCCAGGAGGCGGTCAGCTACCAGCTGTTCACGGCGCTGTCCCCGGACGAGCGGATGTGCCCGGAACTGCTGGCCCACGACGGCCGCGACCGCGTGCTCGTGCTGGAGGACCTCGGCCGCACGGCGACCCTGGAGGACAAGCTCCACGCCCGCGACTCCCGCGCCGCCGAGCGCGCGCTGCTGTCCTGGGCCCGGTCGCTGGGCCGGCTGCACGCGAACACCGCCGGGCGCGAGGCCGACTTCAACGCCCTGCTGCGCCGGCTCGGCGGACCGGCGAAGTGCGACCACGACGACGTCGACGAGATCTGCGCGCGCGTGCCGTCGCTGATCCAGGACCGGCTGGGCACGCCGGTGCCGGAAGCGGTGCTCGACGCGGTCACGCACGCCGTCGAGCAGTCCCGGTCGACGGCCTTCCGCGCGTTCAGCCCGGTGGAGCTCAGCCCCGACAACAACCTGGTCACCGGCGAGGGGGTGCGGTTCCTCGACTTCGAGTACGGCCGGGTCCGCTCGGCACTGGTCGACGCCGCCAACCTCCGCCTGCCGTTCGCCAGCTGGCCGGACGCGCTGGCGCTGCCCGCAGGCATGAGCGAGGCGATGATCGCGGCGTGGCGCGCGGAGGTGGCGGGCGTGTGGCCCGCCTTCGCCGACGACGAAGCGCTGGCCGGCCACCTGACGTCGAGCGAGCTGCTGCGGGTCTGGCTGATCACGGGCGAGGAGCTGGGCGCCCTGGACCTCTCCCGCCACGCGGCCCCGGTAAGCCGCGAGGCGGCCCTGGTGACGTGGTGGCGCGACCTGGCCAAGCACGCGGGCTACGTCCGCATGACGGCGGTCTCGGAGTTCTCGTCAAAGGTGGCGGCAGCCTTGGCGGCACGGCTGGGCCCGCACGCGGACCTGGCGTTCTACCCGGCCTTCCGCTGACGGGTTCGGTCGGTTCGTCCGGCCCGGCTTGCGCGGCGCAACGACCGCGATCCGGTGGCGAGATCCCCCGGGCAGACGCCGTGCGTCGGGTCGCCTGACCCGGCGTCCGGCTTGGCATCTTGCTGACCTCGGCCGGACTCGTCCACGGCCCGGTCGCGCTGGCCGGCGAACAACCAGTTCTTCCGCCCAGCCTACGCAGTTCGCTAAGCCCAGCGTGCTGTCCGGTTTCCGCGGCTCTGTCTCCACGCGAGGGGTCAGTCGGGTCAGAACCCGACCGCCAACTCACGACCGGGATACCGCTGGCCAGCGTCACGCAGGCCCGGCACTCAGCCGCCGCAAGCCAACCTCGCCGCACCAGAAGTCACACGCGCCACACCGGTACCGGTCGTGAGTGTTTAGGAGGGTTCTAACCCTCCTAAACACTCACGACCCCCAGCCGCAACGCCCCAGCGACCACACCCGCCTCGGTAACCACAAACCACAGCCGGAATCGGTAGGTCGCCAAGGGCGGGTCCGCTCTAACCCGACTGACCGCTCACGACAGGCCGCGGCAGGCCCGCTTGTCCACAGCCCGACCGTGATGTGGACAAGCGGGCCCAGGCAGGGCTTCTCCCGGCCTTTCGTCGGGCCCTGGCGATACGCTGGATGCGGGGCCGGCCCCCAGGGAGGGTGGGGGCTGCTTTAGGGGCGGCAGGCGCGGGACATTTCGGACATTCGTGAGCTGAGTGTCAAGAATTCGGCGTGGTGTCGTGGTCGCGTTACCTCGTCCTCACCGCAGGTGAGTCTCCGTGGCCGATGGTTTTGGGCGTGACCGTGACCAGCCTCGAAGTCACTCCCTGTCCCGAACCCTCCCGGCCCGCGCTCAAAGCGGTCCCGAACGTCTCGAACATCCCGAAAGTCCCGAACAGTCCGAGCCTTCCGTCGCTCAGGCGAGCGCGGCGGCTCGTCGTGCTCGGGGACTCGACCGCCGTGGGGCTGGGGGATCCCCTGCCTCGGCGTGGGGGGTGGCGGGGTGTCGGCCCGCTGGTCGCCGCGGCGCTCGGGGTCGGGGCCGACGGCTACCTCAATCCCTCCTTCACCGGCGCCCGGATGCGCTGTGTGCTCGGTGAGCAGGTGCCCGCCGCCGTGGCGCACCGGCCCGATGTGGCGCTCGTGGTCGCCGGGATGAACGACACCCTGCGGCCCGACTTCGACGCCGGTGCCATCGCCGCCGATCTCACCGAGGTCGTGCGGCGGCTCGGTGCGGTCGGTACCACCGTCATCCCCGTCCGGTTCCACGACCACAGCAAGGTGTTCCGCCTCCCGCCGGCCCTCAAGCGCGCCCTCAGCGCCCGCGTCGCCGAGCTGAACGCGGCCATCGACGTCGTCGTCGCCCGCGAAGGCGTGCCCTGCCTGGACCTCGGCCGGCTGCCCGGCGCGTACGACCTGACGGCGTGGAGCGTCGACCGGCTGCACCCGTCCGAACTGGGGCACCGGATGCTCGCGGACGGCTTCACCGGGCTGCTCGCCGACGCCGGGTTCGACGTCCCGGAGCCGGTGAGCCTCACCTGCGGTGGCGGGGTCGAGCCGAGCACCACGGGGCACGTGGGATGGCTGGTGCTGAAGGGGATTCCGTGGCTGTGGCGCCGCGGCCGCGAGTTCCTGCCCTACGCCGCGGTCATCATGTGGAACTCGGTCCGGACGCGCTGAACACCCGCAACGCCTCGGCGTCCGAAGCCGGGTTGCGGACGAAGAAGTCCGCCCACTCCCCGATGTCCGGATAAGCGGAACGCGAGGCCAGGAACCGGCACGCCGCCTCGACGTCGTACTTCGTGCGCCGCAGTTCGACGCCGTCGCCGAGCAACGCCCAGTGCGCACCCCCGGTCCCGTAAGGCATTCCGACGCTGCCGGGGTTCACGATCAGCCGCCGGTCCGCCAGCCGCGTGAACGGCATGTGGGTGTGACCGAGCACCACCGTGGCCGCAAGAACGCCGTCCAGGACCTCCGCCCAGCGTTCCAGCGCGCTGTCGACGAGCACGATCTCGGTGTCGTCGCGCGGGGTCGCGTGGCAGAACAGGACGCCGTCGAGCGTGACCGTCAGCGGGAGCGCGTCCAGGACCGGCAGATCGCCCGGACGCAGCTGCCGCGCCGCCCACGGGAAGATCGGGTCCGGCACGAACTTCCCGTCGCCGCGCGCGGACGCCGCCAGCTCGCGGTCGGCGTTGCCGCGCACCCACACCGCGCGCTCGCCCAGAGAAACCAGGCGCTCCAAGGTTTCGACGGGCATCGGCCCGGCGAGCATGTCGCCCAGCAGCACGATCCGGTCCGCCGCGACGACGTCCGGTTCGGCCAGCACCGCTTCCAGCGCCGGCAGGACGCCGTGGATGTCCGAGAGCACCGCGATCCGCATCCGCCCACCCTCGGGCACGGACGCGCCCCGGGCGAGTGGTTTCGCCCAGGGCGCAACCGGTTCAGCCTGTGGTGAGCGGCAGCTCCCGCACGCCGGTCATGTTCGGGTTCACCTGGAACTTCGGCGGCTCACCCGGGATCGTGCGCAGCGCCGGGTAGCGGTCGAACAGGGTGTTCAGCGCCACCCGCCCTTCGAGCCGCGCGAGCGGCGCGCCGATGCAGAAGTGGATGCCGCGGCCGAACGCCAGGTGCGGGTTCGGATCGCGCAGCGGGTTGAACGTGTCCGGCTCGGCGAACACGCGCTCGTCGCGGTTGGCCGCGGCGACCCACACCATCAGCATCTGCTCGGCCGGGATCGTCGTGCCGCCCAGCCGCACCTCGCGATTCGTCGTGCGGGCCACCGCCGCGAACGGCGAGAGGTAGCGCAGCGACTCCTCGATCAGCGGCGGCACCAGGGCCCGGTCGGCGCGGGCCCGCTCGTCCCACTCCGGGTGCGTGTCCAGACACAGCACGGCGTTGCCGAGCAGCATCGTGGTGGTGATGTGCCCGGCCAGCAGCAGCACGTTCGCGAAGTTGACGACCTCGTTGCGGGTCAGCTTTTCGCCGTCGAGCTCCGCCTCGACGAGCTTCGTCAGCAGGTCGTCGCGCGGCCGGGTGCGCCGCTCGTCGACGTGCTCACCGAGGTACTCGACGAGCGCCTTCTGGCCTTCCAGGGATTTCTTGACCGACGCCTGGTTCTCCTCGCTCTGCTCCTTCAGCGAGAACTGCTCGGAGGCGTTGAGCAGCTTGTCCACCCAGCCCTTGAACAGGTGCCGGTCGCTCGCGGGGACCCCCAGCAGCTCCGCGATCACGATCACCGGCAACGGGTAGGCCAGGTCCTCGACCAGCTCCAGCCGGCCGGAACCGCCGGCCTCGTCGAGCATTTCGGTCGTCACCGCGGCGATGCGCGGCTCGAGGTCGGCGACGACCTTCGGCGTGAACGCGCGGCTGACGAGCTTGCGCATCTTGTTGTGCAGCGGTGGGTCCAGCTGCAGCAGGTTGCCCGCCGACATCGCCGCCAGGTCGACGTCCTCGAGCAGCTCCTTCGGCACCAGCCGGGTGGTGTCCGAGGAGTAGGTCCCCGGGTCGCGGAGGATCTCCTCGGCTTCCGGGTGCCCGTAGACGTTCCAGAACCCGAGGTCGGCCGCGTGCCGCACGCGTTCGGCCGGTTGCTTCCCCCGCCGCCAGAACTGGGATTCGTGCAGTCCCCAGGTGTCGGCGAGTGTGGTGGTCATGTCCGCCCCTTTTCCCTTTGTGGGCCCGGGATCAGCCGGGATCCTCGGTCGGATCGTGCGCGTAGATCCCCTGCCGGTAGCCCGAGACGAGCTCCTCGAGCGCCGCTGTGAGCTCCGCGGCCACCTTCGCGACCGCCGCGGGATCGGGTTCCCCTGGCGGCTCGAACGCGACGCGGATCGTGTGCGCGAGGGCGTCGGCCCGCTCCTCGATCGGGATGCCCTCGAACTTGGCGGACACCACGTCGGTGAGGTAGAAGCCGATCGACGTGGCGTTGAGCGCGTAGTCCAGGTTCGGGACGTCGGTGCGGACCAGCCCGTGCCGGCGCATGGCGTCCTCGAAGTGGCCGCTCAGCTCTTGCTGCTGCTTGCGCAGCGCCAGGTCGCCGAGCGAGCCGAACAGCTCCGCGTTGCCGCGCATCATCGCCATCACCAGCGGCCGCCGGTGGGTGGCGAGGAACGACGACGAGATCATCCGGTGCGGCAGGATCATCGCCGGGTCGGCCTTGATCCCGTCCAGGATGACCTCGGTCAGGTCGGCGGACTCCCGCATCATCAGCGCCTGGAACAGCAGTTCCTTGGTGCGCCAGTGCAGGTAGACGGTGCCCTTGCCGATGCCGGCCGCGCGCGCGATGTCGTCGACGGCCACCTTGCGGTAGCCCATGCGCAGCAGCAGTTCGCCCGCCGCGTCCAGGATGCGGTCGCCGCGCTCGCGGTTGGGATGGCTCATGCCGCTCTTCCGTCGAGGGTTTGACCTGTTGACCGGATTCGCACTTTTGGTCAACCGGTCATCACGACGGTAGCGCGCCCCCGAACCCCGGGGCAAGGGTTCTGTCGGTGGCGTCGGTTAACGTCATCCGGGTGGCACAAGACGAGCTCTTCACCGTGAACGCCGACGTGGCGCCCCCACCTGAACGCACCACGTCGAACGCGGACGAGCGGCAGGCGGACCCGGCGAGCTCCCCGCTGGCCGTGCGGATGCGGCCGCGCTCGCTCGACGAGGTCGTCGGCCAGCAGCACCTGCTGCGTGAAGGCGCCCCGCTGCGCCGGCTGGTCGAGGGCGCCGCTCCGGCGTCCGTGCTGCTCTACGGCCCGCCCGGCACCGGGAAGACGACCCTGGCCAACCTGGTCTCGATCGCCACCGGACGCCGGTTCGTCGCGATGTCGGCGCTCTCGGCGGGCGTCAAGGAGGTGCGCGGGGTCATCGAGGAGGCCCGGCGGCGCCGGCAGTACAACACCGAGAACACCGTCCTGTTCATCGACGAGGTGCACCGCTTCTCCAAGACCCAGCAGGACGCCCTGCTCGGCGCGGTCGAGGACCGTACGGTGCTGCTGGTCGCGGCGACCACCGAGAACCCGTCGTTCTCCGTCGTCTCGCCGCTGCTGTCGCGCTCGCTCGTGCTGCAGCTGCGCCCGCTGACCGACGAGGACATCACACGGCTGATCGAGCGCGCGCTGACCGACGACCGCGGCCTCGGCGGCGAGCTGACGCTGACCGAGGACGCCCGCGCCCACCTCGTCCGGCTCGCCGGCGGTGACGCCCGCCGCGCGCTGACCGCGCTCGAAGCGGCGGCGGACGCGGCTTCGGCCACCGAGGCGAAGACCATCGACCTGCCGATCGTCGAGTCCACTGTGGACAAGGCGGCGGTGCGCTACGACCGCGACGGCGACCAGCACTACGACATCATCAGCGCGTTCATCAAGTCGATCCGCGGGTCCGACGTCGACGCCGCGCTGCACTACCTGGCCCGGATGATCGAGGCGGGGGAGGACCCGCGCTTCCTGGCCCGGCGCCTGGTCGTGCACGCCAGCGAGGACATCGGCATGGCCGACCCGACGGCGCTGCAGGCGGCGGTCGCGGCCTCGCACGCCGTCCAGTTCATCGGCATGCCCGAGGGCAGGCTGGCGCTCGCGCAGGCGACGATCCACCTGGCCACGGCCCCGAAGTCGAACGCCGTCGTCACCGGCATCGACGCCGCGCTGGCCGACGTCCGGGCCGGGCTGGCCGGCAGTGTCCCGCCGCACCTGCGCGACGGCCACTACGCGGGCGCCAAGAAGCTCGGCAACGCCCAGGGCTACCGCTACCCGCACGGCGTCCCGGAAGGCGTGCTGGCGCAGCAGTACCCGCCGGACGAGCTGGTCGGCAGGGACTACTACGAGCCGACCCAGCGCGGTGCGGAACGCCCGCTCGCCGAGCGCGTCCCGAAGCTGCGCCGGACCATCCGCGGCGAGCGGTAAAGGCGGCTTGGGAATCCCTTGGGGGAGCCCGGGGGAACTGGACGGCTGGTGTTCGCCCGGCCGACGCGATCCGGGCACGTGCGTCGGCGAGCATCCGCGCATGGAAATCCCGAGAGTCGGCGTTCCCGACGCACTGGCTGCCCGCCTCACCATGGCCGAGCAGCACGAGTACCTCTCCCGTCGTTCCCTGCTGAAGGGCGCCGCCGCCACCGGTGCCCTGCTCGCCGCCGGCCCGATGCTGCTGCCCGGCACGGCCTACGCCGACGGCGCGAAGGTCGCCCCGGCCGGGCGTCACCTGGCCTTCGGCCGCAACCCGCGCACGGACGTCCGCGTCGCCTGGCAGGTGCCGACGCGCGTGAAGAACCCCTTCCTGCGCGTCGCCGAGTTCGAGCCACGCTTTCCCGGCGAGAACCCATCGGCACAGCACCACGACCGGCACGGATACCAGTGGGGGCACCGGATCCCGGCCGAGACGCGGGCGCTGCACTCCGAGGTCGCCGGGGTCATCGCGCCGTACGACCAGTACTACCTGCACGCCGAAGCGAGCCGCCTGACGCCCGGCCGCACCTACACCTACGCGGTCGGCCACGACGGTTACGACCCGGCGAACGGCGACGGCGGCCCCGCCGCGCTCTCGACGTTCACCACCGCACCCGCGCGCGGCTTCCCGGCGGGGAAGTTCACCTTCACCGCGTTCGGCGACCAGGGTGTCTCCACGACCGCGCTGGCCCAGGACGGCGCGGTCGCCAAGCAGCACCCGCGCTTCCACCTCCTCGCCGGTGACATCGCCTACGCCGACCCGAGCGGCGCGGGCCTGCCGCCCGGCCCGGTCGCCGACGGCACCCACGACCTGTACGACCCGAAGGTCTGGGACGCCTACTACAACCAGATCGAGGGCGTCGCCGCGTCCGTGCCGTGGATGGTCACGACCGGCAACCACGACATGGAAGCGCTGTACTCGCCCGACGGCTACGGCGGCCAGACCAAGCGCTGGGACTTCCCCGGCAGCGGCCCGGCCGACTGCCCGAGCGTGTACTCGTTCATCTACGGCAACGTCGGCGTGATCTCCTTGGACGCCAACGACGTCTCGTACGAGATCCCGGCCAACCGCGGCTACTCGCACGGCTCCCAGACGGCGTGGCTCAAGCGCCGCCTGCGGTACCTGCGCCTGCAGCCGGACGTCGACTTCATCGTGGTGTTCTTCCACCACTGCGCCTACTCGACGACCAACCAGCACGCGTCCGAAGGCGGCGTGCGGGAGGAGTGGGTGCCGCTGTTCGACCAGTTCCACGTCGACCTGGTCGTCAACGGGTACAACCACATCTACGAGCGCACCGACGCGCTGCGCGGCGGCCGCGTCACGAAGAAGGTCGCCATCGGCGACACCGTCGACCCGGACCGCGACGGCACGGTCTACGCCACCTGCGGCGGTGGCGGCCGCAGCGTCTACAGCTTCCCGGTGCCGGACACCTTCGACGGCGAATTCACCAGCTACCACTGGGTGAAGGGCGGCGGGCAGGAGACGGAGACCGTCGGCTGGTCGCGGGTGCGCTACACCGGTTACTCGTTCCTCGCGATCGACGTCGAGCCGGCGTGGTTCGGCCGGAAGACCACGCTGACCGTGCGGACCCTGCGCAACGACGGCGTCGAAATCGACAGATTCTCCTTGCGCCGCACCGCGGGCCTGCACACCGCGACGGGCGGCTTCGGCGGTTCCGGTGGCTCGGCACAGGTCGGTGCGGACCCGGGCGACGCCTGAGGATCGCGGGCCCGCTCCCGCACGGCCCGTGCGGGAACGGGCACCGAACGTGGGCCGGAGGCAGCAAGATCATCGGGTTTCGTAAGCTTCGCGGCTTGGGGCGGCCTGAACACAGGGGGGCGGCCCAGCGAAGGCAGGAGGCATCCCCGTGCCCGCGACGCTGCAGTGCATCGTCCTGGACTGTCCGGAACCCGTCGTGCTCGCGTACTTCTACCAAGCGATCATGGGCGGCGAGGTGGATCTCCCGGACCCCCGCTGGCGGGTGGACGAGGACTGGTCGACCCTGCACGTGAACGGCATGGTCCTGGGGTTCCAGCGCGCTCCCGGCCACCAGCCGCCGCGCTGGCCGGATCCGGCCCACCCGCAGCAGTTCCACCTCGACTTCGAGGTCGACAACCTCGCCCAGACGCACCACCAGGTCCTCGCGTACGGCGGCCGGCTGCTCGACCCCGACCTCGGCGGCCGGGGCTGGCGCGTCTACGCCGACCCGGCGGGCCACCCGTTCTGCCTCCTCGGCGACTACTGACCGCGGGTACTTCCGCCGCGAAGTGCTTGCCGTAGAAGCCTTCGGTGGCGCGGAACTCCCTCGCTCATCCGTCCGTGGACTGCGCGGCGGCGGAGTCTTCGGCACGATGGGGCGCATGAGCATCGCGTTCCTCGGTACCGGGATCATGGGCGCCGCCATGGCGGCCAACATCGCGAAGGCGGGCTTCGACGTCCGCGTCTGGAACCGGACGCGGGCGAAGGCCGAGCCCCTCGCCGACGTCGCGACGGTGGCCGATTCGGCCGCCGCGGCGGCCGACGGCGCCGACATCCTGGTGACGATGCTGGCCGACGGTCCCGCCGTCGCGTCGGCGTTCGAAGCCGCTTCGCCCGCTTCGGGCACGTTGTGGCTGCAGATGAGCACGGTCGGGCTCGACTGGACCGACCGGCTCGCCGCGCTGGCGGCGGAAGCGGGCGTGGTGTTCGTCGACGCGCCGGTCCTCGGCACCCGGCAGCCGGCGGAGCAGGCGCAGCTGCAGGTCCTGGCGTCCGGCCCGGAGGAGGCCCGCCCGGCCGCGACGCCGGTGTTCGACGCCGTCGCGATCCGCACGCGCTGGCTCGGCCCGGCCGGCCAGGGCAGCCGGCTGAAGCTGGTGCTGAACGCGTGGGTGCTGACGCTCACCAACGGCACGGCCGAGAGCCTCGGCCTGGCCGGCGCGCTGGGCCTGGACCCGGCGTTGTTCCTGGAGACGATCAAGGGCGGCGGCCTGGACGTCGGCTACGCGCACGTGAAGGGCGCGGCGATGCTGTCGGGCGACTACGAGCCGTCGTTCCCGGCGAGCCTGGCGGCGAAGGACGCCGGCCTGGTCGTCGAGGCCGCAGGCGACACCGTAGACGTGGCGGGCGCCCGGGCGGTCTTGTCGCACCTGGAGACGACGGTCGAAGCCGGCCACGGCGACGAGGACATGGCGGCCCTCTACCGGGCGGTGCTCAAGGAGCGTGGCTGAGTGGTCCACGTCCGCGGCCCCCGGTGCGGACCGTGACAGTGCGGCGGGGTGACACGGTCGGGGACCCGGCCAGGCGGTAACCTCACCAGCACCCAAGACTCCAAGTCACAGTGAACCGAGGAGGGCCCGTGTCGGCAGGGCAGATCGCCGCGTTGATCGCCGCAGGAGCATTCGTGGTGCTGGTCGTCCTGCTGGCGATCCCGCTGATCAAGCTCGGCAAGACGCTGGACGCGGCCACCGAGGCGATCGAGCGCACCAACAGCAACACCGATCCGCTGCTGGTCGGCGCGAACCAGACGATCACCCACGTCAACGCCCAGCTCGAGCGGGTGGACGGGATCACGTCGAACGCGCAGGCCGTCACCGGGAACGTCTCCGCGCTGACGTCGGTGTTCACCGCGACGCTGGGCGGGCCGCTGGTCAAGACCGCCGCGCTGTCCTACGGGCTCAGCAAGGCGATCCGGGCGCGCAAGAAGAAGAACGCCGCCAAGGCCGCGAAGAAGGCCGCGAAGTGAAGCGGCTGTTCTGGCTCGGCGTCGGCGTGGTCGCCGGGGTCGCGCTGTCCCGCAAGGCCGCCGAAACCGCTCGTCAGGCCACTCCCACCGGGATAGCATCGAACCTGGGTGACGCCGTGCGCGAGCTGGCGGGCGCCGTGGGTTCGTTCGGCGCCGAGGTACGCGCGGGCATGAGCGAGCGGGAGCAGGAGTTGCACGAGATGGTCGAGCAGCGGTCGGGTGTGGTGACGCCGCAGGCCTCGGGCCGGCACGCCGCCGAAGCCCGGCGGCCCGTCCGGCGAGCTCGCCGGGCGGAGGGCTGACCGGTCGCGTCTTCGCGACCCGGAAGCCGCTCCGCCGCCGTCGTCATCCCGTACTCCGGCACCAGCACAAGGACCTGACCCGTGGACACACACGAAATCACCGACCGTTTCCTGCGCCATTACGAGAGCAAGGGTCACACGCGCGTGCCCAGCGCGCCGCTGATCCTCGACGACCCGAACCTGCTCTTCGTCAACGCCGGCATGGTCCAGTTCAAGCCGTACTTCCTCGGTGAGGCGCCGCCGCCGTACCCGCGCGCGACCTCCGTGCAGAAGTGCGTGCGCACCCCGGACATCGACGAGGTCGGCAAGACCACCCGGCACAACACGTTCTTCCAGATGGCCGGCAACTTCTCCTTCGGCGACTACTTCAAGGAAGGCGCCATCGAGTACGCCTGGGAGCTGATCACCAAGCCCCAGAGCGACGGCGGTTACGGCCTCGACCCGAACCGCCTGTGGGCGACGGTCTACGAGGACGACGCCGAGGCGGCCGGCCTGTGGCGCAAGCTCACCGGCCTGCCCGGCGAGCGCATCCAGGTGCGCGACGGCAAGGACAACTACTGGGACATGGGCGTGCCCGGTCCCGGCGGCCCGTGCTCGGAGATCTACTACGACCGCGGCCCGGCGTACGGCCGCGAGGGCGGCCCGGTCGCGGACGAGGACCGCTACATCGAGATCTGGAACCTCGTCTTCATGCAGGACATCCGCGGCGAGCTGAGCCCCAAGCTCGGGCACAAGCCGATCGGTGAGCTGCCGAAGAAGAACATCGACACCGGCATGGGCGTCGAGCGCGTCGCGACGATCCTGCAGGGCGTCGAGAACGTCTACGAGACGGACCTGGTGCGCCCGGTGATCGGCCGCGCCGAGGAGTTCTCCGGCCGCCGCTACGGCGGCAACCACGCCGACGACGTCCGCTTCCGCGTGATCGCCGACCACGCCCGCACCGGCGTCCTGCTGATCGGCGACGGCGTCACCCCGGGCAACGACGGCCGCGGGTACGTGCTGCGCCGGCTGCTGCGCCGCATCGTCCGCTCCTCGCGCCTGCTGGGTGTGCACGAGCCGGTGCTGCAGTCGTTCGCCGCGGTCGTGCGCGACACGATGGGCCCGACCTACCCCGAGCTCGTCAGCGGCTTCGACCGGATCAACGAGGTCGTCCGGATCGAGGAGGAGGCGTTCCTCGCCACGCTGACCAGTGGTTCGCGCATCTTCGACATGGCGGCCGAGGAGACCAAGCGCGGCGGCGGTGACGTCCTGGCCGGCGACAAGGCGTTCCAGCTGCACGACACCTACGGTTTCCCGATCGACCTGACCCTCGAAATGGCTTCCGAGCAGGGCCTGAGCGTCGACGAAGACGGCTTCCGCACGCTCATGAACGAGCAGCGCACCCGCGCGAAGGCGGACGCGGCGGCGCGCAAGACCGGCCACGGCGACCTCTCGGAGTACCGGAAGGTCCTGGAGCAGCACGGCGAGACCGAGTTCCTCGGCTACTCCGACCTGCAGGCCGAGGCGAAGGTCGTCGCGCTGCTCGAAGACGGGCAGCCGGTCCGCAGCGTCTCGGCGGGCAAGAAGGCCGAGCTGGTCCTCGACCGCACCCCGTTCTACGCCGAGAGCGGCGGCCAGGTCGCCGACACCGGCGTGCTGCTCGGCGACGGCGTCGAGCTGAAGGTCCTGGACGTCCAGAAGATCGTCCCGGGGCTGTTCGTGCACCGCGTCGAGGTGCTCGACGGCGAGGTCGGCCTGGACTCGAAGGTCACCGGCTCGGTCGACGCGCACCGCCGGCTGTCCATCGAGCGCTCGCACTCCGCGACCCACCTGGTGCACGCGGCGGTCCGCGGCGCCTACGGCAAGCGCGCGGCGCAGGCGGGTTCGCTGAACTCGCCGGGCCGGATGCGGTTCGACTTCACCACGCCCGGCTCGGTCTCGGCGGACGTGCTGACCGAGGTCGAGCAGGAGGTCAACGACTACCTGCAGACCGACATCGAGGTCAACAGCTTCACCACGACCAAGGACAAGGCCCTCGAGCTGGGCGCGGTCGCGCTGTTCGGCGAGAAGTACGGCAACGACGTCCGCGTGGTCGACATGGGCGAGTACTCCCGCGAGCTCTGTGGTGGCACGCACGTGGACCGGATCGGCCAGCTCGGCCTGGTCAAGCTGGTCTCCGACGCGTCGATCGGCTCCGGCGTGCACCGCGTCGAGGCGCTCGTCGGCGGTGACGCGCTGAAGTACGTCCGCAAGGAGCAGCTGCTGGTCTCGCAGCTGGCGAACACGTTCAAGGTGCCCTCGGACGAGCTGCCGGGCCGCATCGAGGACGTCCTGACCCGGCTGAAGAACGCCGAGAAGGAGATCGCCCAGCTGAAGACCCAGCAGGTGCTGGGCTCGGCGGGCGCGCTGCTCGACAAGGCGCAGGACGTCGGCGGCGTCACGGTCGTCGCCGAGGTCGTCCCGGACGTCGACGGCAACGGCCTGCGCGCGCTCGCCTCGGACCTGCGCGGCCGCCTCGGCTCGCGGCCCGGCGTGGTGGCGTTGTTCTCGCCGGCGGGTGACAAGCTCAGCTTCGTCGTCGCGACGACGAAGGCGGCCCAGGACAAGGGCGTCGCCGCGGGCAAGCTCGTCCCGTCGTTCGCGGGGAAGATCGGCGGCCGCGGTGGCGGCAAGCCCGACATGGCCCAGGGCGGTGGCACGAACCCGGCCGGCGCGGCCGACGCGGTCACGGCCCTGCGCGCGGCGATCGCCGGCATTGGTTAACCGCGGAAACCGCGGCCCGGATCGCCCCGGCCCCGGCGATCCGGGCCGTGGCCGGCGGCTCGGGGTGGATGTCGGATCCGTCCGGGTCGGGGTCGCTCTGAGCGATCCGGCGCCCGTGCTCGCGTCGCCATTGGTTACCCTCTCCCGCGATGCGACCGACGACAGTGATCTGGACCAGCTGGCCGCCCTCGTCACCGAGCACGAGGTGGTCGAGGTGATCGTGGGCTTGCCGCGCACGCTCGCCAACCGGCAGGGTCCGGCGGCCGAGCTGGCGATCGCGTATTCTGAACGTCTGGCCGGGCGCGTCGCGCCCGTGCCGGTCCGGCTGGGCGACGAGCGGCTGACCACGGTCACCGCATCCCGCATCCTCTCCCAGCGCGGGGTCAAAGGCCGCAAGCAGCGAGCGGTGGTCGACCAGGCCGCCGCCGTCGAGATCCTGCAGGCCTGGATCGACGCCGCTGCTGCGCACCGCGCCCGGGAGGGAGACCGATGAACGACGAGGAGCCTGAGCGCCCGCGAGGCCGCCGGAGGCTGCGGGAGCCGGAAGACGCGGCCCCGCCGCCGGCCCGCCGCGCGGATCCGCGTGACCCGCGGGCCGCCGAACAGCGCCGTGCGCAGCCGCAGAGCGGCTACCACGAGCTGCCCCAGCCGTCGCGCCGTCCGCAGCAGCCGAGCGACCGGCACGAGGTGCCGCCGCGGCGCGCGCAGCAGCAGCCGAGCGGCTACCACGATCTGCCGCAACCGTCCCGGCAGGGCCGGCCCGCCGAACCCCCGGCCGCCGACCCGCGCCGCGACGCGCCGCCGACCGGGCGCCGTCGCCGGCTCGAACCGCCGGACGCGCTGCCCCCGGTCGACGACGAGCTCGACCCGCAGGCCCGCCGGGCCGCCCCGGCGCGCGCCGCCCACGCCCGGCACGGCCTCGACGAGGGTTCGGAGGTCCAGGCCCCCCGACGGCGCCGCGCTCCCGAGCCGGAAGAGGCTCCCGAGCCGCCACGACGGCGTCGTCCGGCCCCGGAACCCGAAGAAGTGGCCGAGGCGCCTCGGCGTCGTCGCCCGGAACCCGAAGAGCCGGCCGAGGCCCCGAGACGGCGTCGCGCCGCCCCGGAACCGGTCGAAAGCGAGGCTCCGCAGCGCCGTCGTGCGGCCGCCGAGCCGCCCGCCGCCGCCCAGCCGCCCGCGCGACGGTCCGTCCAGCCGGGTGACCGCCCTGCCGGCGTGCCCGCGCCCGGCGCCGAGCCGCCGCGCCGACGCCGCCCGCCGCCCCCGCCGGTGCGCGAGGAGCCGGTCACCGACATCATCCCCGCGCAGACCGCACCGCCCCCGGCGCCCGAGCCCGTCCGCGCGCCGCGCGAGGAGCAGCCGGCCGGGGACGCCCTCTTCGCCGAGGACGAGTACGACGAGTACGCGGAGTACGACGACGACTACGACGGTGAGTACGCCGAAGACGGCTACGACGAGCCGGAGTACGAAGAGGACTACGACGACTACGAGGAAGAGCCGAAGAAGCCCCGGAAGAAGAAGGGCAAGCGCGCGCTCGGCTGGATCGCCGCGGTCGCGGTGATCGTCCTGCTCGCCGGCGGTGCCTACTACGGCTTCAACCGGTTCTTCGGCTACGAGGACTACGACGGCGCCGGCGACGGCGACGTCCTGTTCCAGGTCGACGACGGCGACTCGACGTCGGCGATCGGCGCCAAGCTGACGACGGCGGGCGTCGTCGCCAGCAGCAAGGCCTTCGTGAAGGCCGGCGCGGACAACCCGAAGCTGTCGAAGATCCAGCACGGCTTCTACGTCATGAAGTCGCACATGTCCGGGGCCAGCGCGGTCGACCGGATCGTCGCGCCGACCTCGCGGGTGGGGCAGCTGGAGGTCCGGCCGTACACGCAGTTCGACGACATCACCCAGCCCGACGGCAAGATCACGCCCGGCGTGTACAGCCTGATGGCGAAGGCGTCGTGCGCGCAGATCGATGGCAAGAGCACCTGCGTGACCACCGACGACCTGCGCAAGGCCGTCGACGGGGCGGACCTCAAGACGCTCGGCGTGCCCGACTGGGCGGTCGCCGACGCGAACAAGGCCGACCGCAAGGACCGCAGGCTGGAGGGCCTGATCGCGCCGGGCCTCTACGACGTCAAGCCCGGGGCGACCGCGCTCGAGATCATCGGCCAGCTGGTCCGCAGCTCGACCGAGGCGATCCAGAACGCCGGGCTGAGCCCGCAGTCGACCGGTCCGGGCATGACGCCGTACCAGACGCTGATCATCGCCTCGATCATCGAGCGGGAAGCGGTGAAGGCCGACTTCGGCAAGCTCTCCCGGGTGATCTACAACCGGCTGGCGATCAACATGCGGCTGCAGATGGACTCCACGGTCAACTACGTGCTGGACAAGCCGACCCTGCTGACCGACGAGACCGAGCGGATCAAGGCCGGGCCGTACAACACGTACAAGAACACCGGGCTGACCCCGACGCCGATCTCGGTGCCCAGCCCCGAGGCCATCCAGGCCGCGGTGCACCCGGTCGCGGGCGACTGGGTCTACTTCGTCAAGTGCGAGAAGAACGGCCTGTCCTGCTTCGCGGTGACGAACGACGAGCACAACAAGAACCGGGACCTGGCCAGGGATCGCGGTGTCATCTGAGCCGCGCAGGGCGGCCGTGCTGGGCAAGCCGGTGGCGCACTCGCTGTCCCCGGTGCTGCACGGCGCCGCGTTCGCCGCGCTCGGCCTGACCGGCTGGACCTACGAGCGCATCGAGACGGCCGCCGACGAGCTCCCGGCGCTGGTCGAGGGCCTCGGCCCGGAGTGGGCCGGGCTCTCGGTCACGATGCCGGGCAAGCGCGCGGCACTCGACCACGCGGACGAGGTGACGGCGCGCGCGGCCGCTGTCGGCGCGGCCAACACGCTGGTCCGCACGGCGAAGGGCTGGCTCGCGGACTGCACCGACGTCGAGGGCGTCACCGGCGCCCTGCGCGCGGCGGGCGGGTACAGCCCGTCGCCGTCGGACACGGCGATCGTGCTCGGCGCGGGCGGTACCGCGGCCGCGGCGGTCGTCGGGCTGGCGGCGCTGGGTGTGCGTCAGGTGCGGCTGGTCGTGCGGGAACCCGCGCGGGCCGGCGAAACCCTCGACGCGGCGAAGCGGGCGTCGCTCGACGTCGAGGTGCTGCGGTGGGCCGAAACGGACTTCGCGGCGCTGGCCGCCGAAGCCGCGGTGCTGGTGAACACCGTCCCGCCGGACGCCGTCTCGGCGCACGTCGCCGACCTCGCGGCCGTCGCGCACGTGCTCGACGTCATCTACCACCCGTGGCCGACGCCGCTCGCCGACGCCGTCGCCGTCCGCGGCGGCAAGCTCGCGACCGGGCTGGACATGCTGCTGCACCAGGCGTTCGGCCAGGCCGAGCACTTCACCGGCCGGCCGGCCCCGCGCGCGGCGATGCGTGACGCGCTGCGCGAAGCGACCGGGAACCTGCTGCCGCTGCCGATCGGGTAAACCGCTTGCCCCAGGTTGATATTCTGGCCGACTGCCTTGAACAAGGGGGTCTACCGGAATGACCAGTCAAGAAGCGCTGAACGACGACCAGTTGGAGAGCGCCTGGGTCGGCGGCGAGCCGCCCAAGCTCGACTCGACCGTGACGCTCGTCGACTACGACCCGGAGTGGCCGGAGGCCTTCGAGCGCGAAGCCGAGCGGATCCGCGGCGTGCTGGGGGAGCAGGTGCTCGCCCTGGAACACGTCGGGTCGACGTCGGTGCCCGGCCTGTGCGCCAAGCCGTGCGTCGACATCTACCTCGAGGTGCCGGACTCCGACGACGAGAGCGCCTACGTCCCGGCGCTGGAAGGTGCGGGCTACCGGCTCGTCATCCGCGAGCCGGACTGGGAGAAGCACCGCTGCTTCAAGGGCCCGGACACGAACGTCAACCTGCACACGTACTCGCCGGGCAACGGCCAGGCGGCGCGCTACCGGCTCTTCCGCGACCGCCTGCGGTCGCACCCGGAGGAGCTGGAGCTCTACGCCGCGAAGAAGCGCGAGCTGGCCGCGCGGGAGTGGAAGTACATCCAGAACTACGCCGACGCCAAGACCGAGGTGGTCGAGGAGATCCTCGGCCGCGCCCGCGCCGAGCAGTACGACGGCTACAGCGAGGCCTACGCCGAGCACGCCGGGAAGTCCGTCACCAACGCCCTCTACGACCGGCCCGCGATCGTAGAGCTGGCCGGGGAAGTCGAAGGCAAGCGCGTGCTGGACGTCGGCTGCGCGGCCGGGCACCTGAGCGCGCTGCTGGCCGAGCGGGGCGCCGACGTCGTGGGCGTCGACGCCAGCACGGGCATGGTCGCCGTCGCGCGCAAGAAGTTCGGTGACATCGCGCGGTTCGAGCACGCCGACGTCTCCCGGCCGCTCGACCTGGCGGACGGCTCGATCGACGTGATCACCGCGTCGCTCGTGCTGCACTACCTGAAGGACTGGGACGCCACCCTGGCCGAGTTCCGCCGGGTCCTGAAGCCCGGGGGCGCGCTGGTGTTCTCGGTGCACCACCCCGGCGAGGACTGGCACTGGTTCGACAAGGAGAACTACTTCGAGGTCGAGCTGCTCGAAGACGACTTCGGGCTCGGCGGGCGCCCGCACCCCGTCCGGTTCTACCGGCGGCCGCTGAGCTGGATGTTCGGTGCGGTCCGCGACGCCGGGTTCGCCGTCGACCGGCTGGTCGAGCCGATGCCGGTGCCCGAGGCCGACGAAGCCGACCCGAAGTGGGCGAAGAAGCTGCGGACGAAGCCGCGGTTCCTCTACTTCCGGGCGGTCAGTCCCGATTGGCCAGGTCTTGGATCAGGTCGACGATCTCCCGGCTGACGGGGCGGAACACCCGCAGCCGGGAGAGCGCGGCCAGCCGGGCGAGCAGCGGGACACTGCGCTCGACCAGCATCCTGCTGCGCTTCTCACCGGCCGAGCGGTCGTGCACCCAGAAGAGCACCACGCCCATCTGGAAGAGCCAGAGCAGCTCGGGCAGCTGCGCCCGCAGCTCCGGGTCGAGCTTGACGTCGGAGCCGTCGACGACCTCGCGCATCAGCTCGATCGAGGCGGTGCGGGCGGCCGAGGACTCCTCGCTGAACGGGCTCAGCGGGGACTCCGGGTCGGCCGCGTTGACGAAGAACTGCGTCCCGAAGCGGTGGTAGGGCTCGGCCAGCTCGAGCCAGCACAGCAGGACCGTCTTCAAGCGGTCGGCGAAGCGGGTCTCGTGCACGAGCTGAGCGCGGGCAGCGTCCAGGTGCAGCCGCGCGATCTCGTCGTAGAACCCCTGGATCAGCTGTTCCTTCGAGGAGAAGTAGTAGTACGCGTTCCCGACCGAGACCCCGGCCTCGGCGGCGATCGCGCGCATCGTCGTGCGGTCGTACCCGTTCTCGGTGAACAACCGCATGGCGGTGGTGACGATCAGGGACCGCGTTTCCTCGCTCTTCGGCACGGTCTGCACGTTAGCGGCGGGCACGTCAGGGCGCGGGGAAGGGCGGGACCTGCGGGCCCGGCGCGCCGGGGTAGGGCACGGGCCGGCCGGCGAACACCGGCTGCTGCGGTGCGGGAGCGGCCTTCGGGGCGAGGTGGCGGCGGCGGATGCCGTTGAACACCAGGACGTTGAACAGGTGCATCACGCCGAGCACGAGCGCGACGACGCCGACCTTCACCGAGACCACCTCGAACACCTGGCGGGCGGTGCCGACGTCGGCCCGGCTGGTCAGGAAGAGCGTCACGAAGCCGAGGCTGATCAGGTAGAAGCCGACGACCAGCAGCTGGTTGACGGCGTTGGCCAGGCCGGGGCTGTCCTCGAAGACCTGGGTGAGGAAGGTGCGGCCGTGCTTGCTGAGCGTCCGGGCGACGAGCACCGTCAACGGGATGCTGATCAGCAGGTAGAGCGCGTAGGCGACAACGACGGGTTCCATGGTCCCTCCAAGTTTTGAACGTGTTCAAGACAGACTGTAGGCCTTGTTTTGAACGCGTTCAAGAGAGCGGGGTCACGTCGGCCGGAAGAGCGTCGCCGGGCTACGGTGAGATCATGCGGATCGCCATTCTCGACGACTACCAGAACGTCGCCCTCACCTTCGGGGACTGGGACTCACTGGGGGCCGACATCACGGTCTTCACCGAGCCGCTGGACGACGTCGTCGAACAGTTGCAGGGCTTCGAAGCCGTCGTCGCGATGCGCGAGCGGACCCGGTTCACCGCCGAGGTCCTCGACCGGCTGCCCGACCTCAAGCTGCTCGTCAGCACCGGCAAGCGCAACGCCGCCATCGATGTCCCGGCGGCGCGGCGCAACGGCGTAGTCGTGACCGCCACCGGCTACATCGGCGAGCCGACGGCCGAGCACACGTGGGCGCTGATCCTCGCGGCGTCGCGCAACCTGCCGCAGGAGTTCCGCTCCATGCGCGAGGGCGGCTGGCAGACGAGTGTCGGCACCATGCTGCACGGCAAGACGCTTGGGCTGCTCGGCCTCGGCCGGCTCGGCGCGGGCGCGGCGAAGATCGGGCAGGTCTTCGGGATGGAGACCATCGCCTGGAGCCAGAACCTGACGCCGGAGAAGGCCGAGCCGCACGGCGTTACCGCGGTGTCCAAAGAGGACCTGTTCGCCCGCTCGGACGTGCTGTCGATCCACCTCGTGCTCAGCGACCGCAGCCGCGGTCTGGTCGGCGCGGACGAAATCGCGGCGATGAAGCCGGGCGCGCTGCTGGTGAACACCTCGCGCGGCCCGATCGTCGACGAAGCGGCGTTGCTCGACGCGTTGGGGCGCAAGGCGATCCGCGCGGCGATCGACGTCTACGACACCGAGCCGTTCCCGGCGGACCATCCACTGAGGACGCTCGAGAACGCGACGCTGACGCCGCACATCGGCTTCGTCACGCGGGAGGTCTACGAGATCTTCTACGGCGACGCGGTCGAGGACATCGCGGCCTACCAGGCGGGGACCCCGATCCGCGTCATGGAGTAAAGCGTGCGGCCCGCCGGGGCCCGAGGTCCCCGCACCGGCCCGGGCGGGCCCGCACCCCTAGATGACACCACCCGGCCCGCGCGCCGGGCAGGGCCGTTGGACCCTGCCCCGCGCGGCCATCCGGCTGAACGCGCGGCGCGGGTTGGTCGTGAGTGAGAAACAGTGTTCTAACACTGTTTTTCACTCACGACCGCGGTGTCAGGGGAACGGCACCGTGTCCGGGGCGCAGCTCGTCCCCGCCGTCGGCACAGCCAGGTCCGTCAGGTACCGGACCACCGCCGTCGTGGCGCAGGCGCTGTGGACGTCCAGGGACGTGTGGCCGTAGCCGTCGACCACCAGGACCCGGCCGTCGCCCAGTTCCGCCGCCGTCGCCTGGGCGTTGTGCAGCGGGGTCGCCGGGTCGAACCGGTTGTTCAGCACCAGCACCGGGTTCTCGCGCGCCCGGTTCCACGGGCCGGTGTACCGGTCGGCGTCGTGGGCCGGCCAGCCGACGCACTGGGCCATCGAGAACACCGCGCCGAGCCCGAAGTACGGCTGCCGCTTGCTTTCGCTCGCCGCGAGCGCCGCGTAGCCGGCCGGGGCCGCGGGGTTGTCGCTGTCGACGCACTGGACGGCCAGGAAGCTCGGGGAGTGCGTCGGCACGTACGGGTCGAGCACCGGCGCGGCGGCGCCCGGGTCCGCCGGAAGCGCGGAAAGGGTTTCCGCCAGGCGCTTCCACCGGCCGGACTGGTACAACGCGCTGTCGATCGTCCGCATCAGCGAGGACACGCCCGGCCCGCGTGACGCGTGGGCGAAGACGCCCGCGAACTTCGCCTTCGGATCACCGCCGGCGAACGCGCACTTCGGCCCGGCCGCGGCGCACACCGTGAAGAACTGGTCCAACTCCTGCTGCTGCGCGGCGGGGACGTCGGCGCGGACGTCGACCGGCTGCTGCTCCTGCCCCGGTTTCCCGGTGGCGTTCGCGACCAGGTCGAGCGTGCCGTCGAGGGTCATCGCGCGGACTTTGTCCGGGAACAGGTTCGCGTACGTGCCGCCGAGGTAGGTGCCGTAGGAGTAGCCGTAGAAGTTCAGCGCCGGATCGCCGACGGCCTGGCGCAGCAAGTCCATGTCCCGCGCCACGTTCGCCGTCGAGAGGTGGCTCAGCAGGTCGCCGGAGCCGGCCGCGCACGCCTTCCCGGGCGCCGCACTGGCCGCGAAGAAGTCGTCCGGCTGCCGCAACGGCGACGGGATCGCCGGCGGGTGGTCCGCGCCGGGACAGCTGATCGGCGCCGACCCGCCGATCCCGCGCGGGTCGAAGCCCACCAGGTCGAACCGGGCGCGCAGCTCGTCGGGGTAGCGCGCGGCGAACCGCGTCAGTTCGCCGACGCCGTCGGTGCCCGGGCCGCCGAAGTTGAAGAACAGCGAGCCGATCCGCCGCGACGGGTCGCTCGCCGGGAGCCGGATCACCGAGAGCGTGATCGCCTTGCCCTTCGGCTCGCGGTAACTCAGCGGCACGGACGCGGGCGAGCACTGGAAACCGCCGTGGCACGGCGTCCAGCGCAGCGTGGGCACCGCGGCGCCGTTGGTGCCGAGCGCCGGGGGAGCGTCGGCCGTCGTCGATTGCGGCGTCGACGACGGGGCCGGCGCGGCTTCGGGTGCGCTGCAGGCGGCGAGCAGGAGCAGTGACGCGAGGAGGAGCCGTTTCACGCGCCCAGGTCCGCCAGCACGGCGTCGGTGTAGCGCGGCCAGACCTCGGCGGCCCATGGCCCGAAGGCGCGGTCGGTCAGGGCGACGCAGGCCGCGCCGGCGTCCGGGTCGACCCAGAGGAACGTGCCCGACTGCCCGAAGTGCCCGAAGGTCCGCGGCGAGCTCGCCGAGCCGGTCCAGTGCGGGCTCTTGTGGTCGCGGATCTCGAAGCCCAGGCCCCAGTCGTTGGGTTTCTGGTGGCCGAACCCGGGCAGCACACCGGAAAGGCCGGGGAAGACGACGTTCGTCGCTTCGGCCACGGTGGCCGGGTCGAGCAGCTTCGGCGCCTGCAGCTCGGCGGCGAACGCGACCAGGTCGTCCACAGTGGACTCCGCGCCGGACGCGGGCGAGCCGTCGAGGGTGGTGCCGGTCATGCCGAGCGGCCCGAACAGGGCTTCGGCCTGGTACCGCGCGAACGGGATGCCGGAGTGCTCGGCCAGCGCGTCGGCCAGCTGCTCGAACCCGGCGTTGGAGTAGAGCCGGCGGGTGCCCGGCGCGGCCATCGCCTTGTGCGCGTCGAACGCGAGCCCGGAGGTGTGGGACAGCAGGTGCCGCACGGTCGAGCCCGCGGGGCCGGCCGGGGTGTCGAGCTCGACGACGCCCTCTTCGATCGCGATCAGCGCCGCGTAGGCGGTCAGCGGCTTGCTGACCGAGGCCAGCCGGAACTTCCGCGTGGTGTCGCCGTGGCGGCCCACGACGGTCCCGCCGGTGGTCACCACCGCCGTCGCGGCGTTGTCCACCGGCCACTCGTCGATCAGGCGCACGCTTTCCATGCGTCCACCCTACGAAACGCCGCGAAGGCCCCCGCACCGGTGTCGGGGACCGGTGCGGGGGCCTTCGCGGTGGGTGTTACTCAGGCGTCGAGGTCGGTGGCGACCAGCTGGGCGACCGCTTCCACGGCCTCCTCGGCGCCCTCGCCCTCGGCGCTGATGACGACCTCGTCACCGTATCCGGCGGCGAGTGTCATCAGGTTGAGCACGCTGCCGGCGGCCACCGGGGTTCCCCCGGCCTTGGCGATCTGCACCGCGACGGGCTGCGCCGCGGCCGCCTTCGCCACCAGCGCGGCCGGCCTGGCGTGCAGGCCCACCTTGCTCGCGACGGCGACGCGTTTCTCCGGCATGTTCGTCCTCTCGCTACGGGGTTACGTCGTTCTCGATGTTACTTCGCGGCCGTCGCATCGAGGTCGGCCTGGACGGCTTCGTCCTCGCGACCCGGCGTGCGCAGGTTCCACTTGGTGATCACGAAGCGGAACACCACGTAGTAGATCACCGCGTAGACGAGCCCGATCGGGATCAGCAGCCACGGCTTCTGCGCGGCCGGGGCGTTGAAGTTGAGCAGGTAGTCGATCGCGCCGGCCGAGAAGTTGAAGCTCTGGTGGATGCCCAGCGCGTTCGTGAGGGCCAGCGAGGTGCCGGTCATGACCGCGTGGAACAGGTACAGCGGCCACGCCACGAACATGAACGAGAACTCGATCGGCTCGGTGACACCGGTGAGGAACGAGGTCAGCGCGCCGGCGATCATCACACCGCCGACGACCTTCTTCTGCGCCGGACGGGCCGTCTGCCAGATGGCGAGGGCCGCGGCGGGCAGCGCGAACATGAAGATCGGGAAGAAGCCCGTGGTGAAGGCACCCGCCGACAGCTTGCCCGCGACGAAGTTGTTGATGTCGCCGCCGTCGAAGATGAACCACACCGGCACGTTGAGCAGCTGGTGCAGACCGACCGGGATCAGCAGCCGGTTCAGTGCGCCGTAAATGCCGCCACCCACGATCGGGGAGGCGGTGACCGCGTCACCGGCGGCCTGGATGCCCTGGTCGACCCAGTGGAAGACCAGGCCGAAGATCACGCCGAGGATCACCATGACCAGCGCGGTGATGATCGGGACGAACCGGCGGCCGCCGAAGAACGCCAAGTAGGCCGGCAGCTTGATGCGGTGATAACGCTGCCACAGCAACGCCGCCACGATGCCGACGACGACGCCGGCGAGTACGGAGTAGGGCCACTTGATCGGCGCGAGCTCGGTCGCACCGGCCTTGTAACCGGGGAGGTCGGTCAGCGGGGCGAACACCTGGATGACGGCGCTGAAGACGAAGAAGCCGACAACGGCGGCGACGGCGGTCGAGCCGTCACCCTTGCGGGCGAAGCCGACGGCGATGCCGACCGCGAACAGCAGGGGCAGCCAGTTGAACAGCGTGCCACCCGCGGCGCCCAGCACCGAGGCGACCTTGTTCCAGCCCAGGCCGTCCTTGCCGAGCATGTCGTCCTGCCCGAAACGCAGCAGGATCCCTGCCGCCGGGAGCACGGCGATCGGGAGCATGAGGCTACGGCCGAAGCGCTGAAGACCGGCAAGACCGCTGCCGCTCTTCTTCGTCGCCCCTTCCGCGGTGGTGGAGCTCATCAGGAACCTCCATAGTGGGGTGGGGTACCGGATTCCGGGGTGTTCCGGTCCAACTGCATGGTCACCTGGTAGTGATCTCCCCGGTACCAGGACGTGATGTCTTCGATCGGGTCGCCGTTCGCGCTGGAGACCCGGCGGAACACGAGCAGGGGACTGCCGGCGCGCATGCCGAGCAGCCGGGCCGTCTCGCGGTCCGCTCCTTCGGCCCAGACCGTCTGCCACGCCTGGTCGGGACGCACGTCGTACGTCTCGGCCAGCTGCGCGTAGAGCGACTGGGTCAGGTCGAGCTCGAGCAGGCCGGGAGCCCGGCCCGCGTGGTACCAGCCGCGTTCGACGGCGAGGGGTACGCCGTCGGCGTGGCGCAACCGCACGAGGTGGTGTGCGGTTGCGCCCTCGGCCAGGCCGAGGGCGTGCGCGGAGGCGGTGGGTGGGACCTCGGTGGCCGCGGAGACCACCTCGGTCGTCGGGGTCAGCCCCCGCCGCCGCATGTCGTCGGTGAACGACATCAGGTAGAGCTGCAGTTCCATCCGCCGGGCCGCGGTGAAGGTGCCCTTGCCGCGGACCCGGGCGAGCAGGCCCTCCTCGACCAGCTTGCCGATCGCCGACCGGACCGTGAGCCGCGACACGCCGTAGCGCTGCGCCAGCTCGCGTTCCGACGGGATCGGCGCGCCCGGCGGGAGCTCGCGCTCCACCGTGCGGCGGAGGATCTCCCGCAGCTGGGCGTGCTTGGGCGTGGGCCCGTTGACGACCCGGTCGGGTGGCGGGACGTGCGCGGCCGCGCTCATCGGCGTCACCCTCCTCGTTCTCGGTCCCCGGGGACCGGTGCTCGCGTCCGGTCCGGAACATTGGTACGTTCCGGTCTAGACCAATGATCTGATGGGGCAGGATGCTCCGCCGCGCGGACGGGTGTCAACCCACCGTTATCCGTTCGTGGCCCGCGGCGGCGTGCATGCCGACGAACGGCGTAGTACAGGTGGACACGCGGTTCGCGTCAGGTTGGGAACAAACAGTGAACAAGGAGACCGCGATGGCGGATGACAGGCCGGAAAAGATCCTCGCGGCACTCGGCGGCGCGGGCAATCTCACCGAGGTCGAGGGCTGCATCACACGGCTGCGGTGCGAGGTCGAGGACATGGGCCTCGTCGACGAGGCGGCCCTGAAGAAGGCCGGCGCGATGGGCGTCGTCAAGATGGGGAGCACGGCGCTGCAGGTGATCGTCGGGCCGGAGGCGGACACGATCGCCAGCGACATCGAGGACCTGCTGTGACCCTGGAGATCCTCAGCCCGGTCGCCGGGCACGTGGTGGCGATCACCGAGGTCCCGGACCCGGTGTTCGCGCAGGCCATGGTGGGTCCGGGCATCGCCGTCCAGCCGACGGGTGGCCGTGCGGACGCGGTTTCGCCGGTCGACGGCACGATCAAGACGCTGCACCCGCACGCCTTCGTCGTCCAGACCGACGACGGCCAGGCCGTGCTCGTGCACCTGGGGATCGACACGGTGAAGGAGAAGGGCGAGGGCTTCACGCTGCACGTCGTCAAGGACGAGCAGGTGCGGGCCGGGCAGCCGATCGTCAGCTGGGACCCGGAGGCGGTGACCGCGGCGGGCTACTCGGCGATCGTGCCCGTCGTCGCGCTGGACGCCGGCGCGGAGGTGCTGTCCGGTTTGGACGGCGACCGCGACGTCACGGCGGGCGAGCGCCTGTTCGCCTGGGACGCCTGAGTCGGTTTTGTCACACGGAGGGCCCTTGTGGACGATCACCGTCCACAAGGGCCCTTCGCTGTCTCCCGGCCCGTCAGCCGGTGACGACCTTCCCGTTCTCGACCTTCACCGCGACGGCCGGCAGCGGCTTGTTCGCCGGTCCCTGCTTGACCTCGCCGGTGAGGGCGTTGAACACCGAGCCGTGGCACGGGCAGACCAGGTCGGCGCCCTTCGGCGCGACGGTGCAGCCCTGGTGCGTGCAGATCGCGCTGAACGCGGCGACGGCCGAGTCGGAGGTGCGGGCCACGATCACGTCGGAGCCGTCCGGCGCCTTGGCCGCCTTGGCCTGGCCGACCGGGACGTCGGTGAGCGCCACGAGCGGGGTACCTGCGGCGATGGGCGCCTGAGCGGTTCCCGACTTCGAGTCGTCCGAGGATCCGCAGGCGGAAAGCGCGACGGCGCCCACGGCGACACCGGCGACTGTGGCACCGGTGGTGAGGACGGTGCGGCGGGAGTGCAGTTCGGCAGTCATGCCTCTTAAACGAGATCGACATCGCTTCGGTTCAATTCCCACCGGGGCGGGTGAACCGGAACGCCCCCTGTTCCGTGTATTACCCGAGTGGGTGTGGAGCGGAGGAACGATCATGGTGGGTTGGGTTCTGCGGATCGTCACGGCGGTGGCGCTGCTGGGTTCGGCGGGTGTGCACTACGTGCTGTGGACGGAGGACTACCCGGGCATCGTCGGCCCGCTGTTCCTGCTGGACGCGATCGCCGGGCTGGTGCTCGCGATCGCCGTGCTGGCCTGGCGGCACTGGCTGCCCGCGCTGGGCGCGTTCGGTTTCGGGGCGCTGACGCTCGGTGCGTACGTGCTGGCCGCGACGGTCGGCTTCGCCGGCAACCACGACCAGTTCAACAGCCAGCCGGAGTACTGGGGCGTGATCACCGAGGTGATCTGCATCATCGGCGGGCTGGCGCTGATGGTCGTGAAGGACCGGCGCAAAGTCGCGGTCTGACCCCGTGGGCGAAGTCGCGGAGGACGCGCTGATGCGCGCGCTGCACGAGGAGCACGCGGCCGCGCTGTGGTCGTACGCGCTCCACCTGACCTCCGGGGACCGGATCCGCGCCGAGGACGTCGTCCAGGAGACGCTGCTGCGGGCCTGGCGGTCGACGACGGTGCTGGACCAGTCCCAGGGCTCGGCGCGGGCTTGGCTGTTCACGGTCGCGCGGCGGATCGCCATCGACGGCTGGCGCTCGGCGTCGGCGCGCTCGGAGGTGATGACCGACCAGCCGCCGGAGCGGGCCGTCGCGGACGGCACCGACCGCGCCGTGCAGGGCTGGCTGGTCGCCGAGGCGCTTGCGGAGCTCTCGGAACGGCACCGCGAGGTGCTGGTGCTGTGCTACTTCCAGGGGTATTCGGTCGCGGACGCGGCGGTGCGGCTGGGGGTGGCCGAGGGGACGGTCAAGTCGCGCACGCACTACGCGTTGCGCGCGCTGCGCCTGGTGCTCGAGGAGAGGGGGGTGACCCAGTGAGTGAAGACCCGTTCGCGACGTTCGACGCCGCGTACGTGCTCGGGGCGCTGTCCCCCGAGGACCGCCAGCGCTTCGAGCAGCACCTGCGCGGCTGCGAGCGCTGCGCGGCCGCGGTGCGCGAGCTGGCGGGCCTGCCGGGGCTGCTGGCCCAGAGCGGCCCACCGCAGGTCAGCGCGGTAGTGGACGCCGGTCCGCCACCGCCGGACCTGCTGTCGTCGGTGCTGAAGCGGGTACGCCGCGGCCGCCGCATCCGCAACGCGGTGACGTCCCTGTCGGCCGCGGTGGCGGTGGCGGCGTGCGTGGCGCTGGGAGTGGTGGCGGCATTACCCGCGCCTGCCGCTCCGGCTCCCGGCCTCGGCCCGCAGCCGCTGGCGCTGACGGCCCTGGGCCAGTTCCCGGTCCGCGCCGACGCACGCCTGGGCGTCCACGAGTGGGGCACCGAAGTCGACATGTCGTGCAGCTACACGGGCGGCCACAGCGGCGGCGACTACGCCTTGGTGGCCATCGGCCGCGACGGCAAGGAGACGCAGCTGGCAACGTGGAAGGCCCTGCCGGACAACACGGCCCGCATCGTGGTGGGCACGGCGTTGAAGACCCCGGACATGGCGGCGCTGGAGGTCCGCGGTGGAAGCGGACGAGCGTTGCTGCGGCTGAGTTTGTGAGCTCGTGAGGCTTCGGTGGCTCATCCGGGACGCAGGGGGTCCCGGATGAGCCACCTTCCGCAGGGGTTTCGGGCTTTCGGCCCGCCATCCGGTGCGGTCACACCGGTCCGGCCACCCAGGCACAGCCCGGCCGCACCTGGCCTCCGCACTTCCTGCCGACCCGGTCGCGTTGTTCTGCCGCACCCGATCGCCCGGCCCTGTCACCAGCAGGCTCGGGCAGCTCAAACGCTCGCTTCGATCGGCCGCTCCCTCGGCCGTTCGCAGCTTCCGAAAACACCGTGAGTGCTTCGCAGGCCTTCTGAGCATCGGCCCAACCCAGCCACAACCTCCGGCACTCTCTCGCCCGTCCGTTTCGCCGGTCGTGAGTGGTAATTCGGGTTAGAACCCGAATTACCACTCACGACCCGCGACCTGTGCCGCCGTGCCCAAGCTGTCGCCCACAGGAGTGAAACCACCGCCAAAGCGTCGCGAACGGACCGTTCGTGACGCCCGGCATTTGCCCTGGTCAACTCGCCCGCAGCAGGCTGGTGAGGTGATCTTCTTCCTAGTCGCAGCCACCGCAATCTCCGCGCCGATCGCGGCCTGGGCCCTGAGGCGAGCGGCCGCCCCGATCCCGGTCGTCACCGCCGCCGGTCTGACCACCCTCGGCGCCACGGCCGTCGCCGTCCGCTGGCTGACCGACGGCTGGCCCGGCTGGTGGCTCCCGGTCCCTGCACTGCTGACCGTCTTCGCGGTCCCGCTGGCCCTCGCCGACCTGCGCCACCTCAGGCTCCCCGACGTGCTGACCCTGCCCGCGTACCCCCTCTTCGGCGCCGCGATCGGCGCGGCCGCCCTGGGCGGCGGCGGACCGTCGCTCGCCATCCGAGCGGCGGTGGGCGCACTCCTGTTCGGCGGCGCACACGCGGCGATCCACCACTTCGCCCCGGCCGGCCTCGGCGCGGGCGACGTGAAACTGTCCGGCAGCTTGGGTGCCGTCCTGGGCGCGGCGGGCTGGCCCGCCCTGATCCTGGCGACGCTCGCGGCCGCGCTGATCACCCTCGCCATTGCGGCTGTCAGCCGGAAGGACCGCGTCCCGCACGGACCGGCCCTCCTCGCCGCGGCGTGGCTGTGTGTGCTGTTCCCGCTCGCGTTGTGACGGCCCGGCTGCTTGCCGTGGTCTGGCGACGCTCGCGGTGTCGGCAGGCCCGCGTCCCTGGCCTCCTCGCCCGGGGCCTGGCTGTGCGTGTTCTTCCCGCTTGCGTCGTGACGGGGTCACGCCACCCGTCCCGCACCCCGCCGCGGCAACCCTTCGGCGGAGTGGCCATCCGCCGTCCGGATGTGTGCGCTTGTCCCTTCCTGCTGTCTCTGCCGGAGGGGCCGGGGCGCTGCTCCGGTCCCCTCGGCGCCCGTGACAGGATTGAGGACATGTTGCGCTGGATCACCGCAGGTGAATCGCACGGACCCGCGCTGGCCGCCGTGCTCGAAGGCATGCCCGCCGGGGTGGAGGTCACCACCGCCGACGTCACCGGGCAGCTGGCCCGCCGCCGGCTCGGTTTCGGGCGCAGCCCGCGGATGGGCTTCGAGACCGACCACATCGCCTTCCTCGGCGGCGTCCGCCACGGGCGCACCCAGGGCGGCCCGATCGCCGTGCAGATCGAAAACGCCGAGTGGCCCAAGTGGGAACAGGTCATGGCGGCCGACCCGGTCGACCCGGAGATCCTCGAAGGACTCGCCCGAAACGAACCGCTCACCCGGCCGCGGCCGGGCCACGCGGACCTGCCGGGCATGCAGAAGTACGGCTTCGACGAGGCGCGCCCGGTCCTGGAGCGGGCGAGCGCGCGCGAGACCGCGTCGCGGACCGCGCTGGGCACCGTCGCGCGGAACTACCTGCGGCAGCTGCTGGGCGTCGAGATCCTCAGCCACGTCGTGTCCATCGGCGGCGCGGACGCACCCGAAGGCCCGCTGCCGGTCGCCGCGGACCTGCCCGCCATCGACGAGAGCCCGGTGCGCGCCTTCAGCCAGGAAGGCACCGACGCGATGGTCGCCGAGGTCGACGCCGTGCGGAAGGCGGGCGACACCGTCGGCGGCGTGATCGAGGTCATCGCCTACGGCCTGCCGCCGGGCCTCGGCTCGCACGTCCACTGGGACCGCCGGCTCGACGCGCGGCTGGCCGGCGCGCTGATGGGCGTCCAGGCGATGAAGGGCGTCGAGGTCGGCGACGGCTTCACCACCGCCCGCCGCTGGGGCAGCCAGGCGCACGACGAGATCGACCGCGGCTCCGGCCCGGTCGGCGTCACCCGCCGGTCCAACCGCGCGGGCGGCCTGGAGGGCGGCATCACCAACGGCGAGCCGCTGCGCGTGCGCGTCGCGATGAAGCCGATCTCGACCGTCCCCAAGGCACTGTCCACTGTGGACGTCCGGACGGGCGAGCCCGCGGTCGCCATCCACCAGCGCTCCGACGTCTGCGCGGTGCCGCGCGCCGGCGTCGTGCTGGAGTCCGTGGTGGCGCTGATCCTCGCGGACGCCGCGCTCGAGAAGTTCGGCGGCGACTCGCTGATCGAGAGCAAGCGCAACGCCGAGGCGTACCTGAAGGCCCTCGAGGAGCGCTGGTGAGCCCGCGCGCGGTCATCGTCGGCCCGCCGGGCTCGGGCAAGAGCACCGTCGGGCCGCTGCTGGCGGAGACGCTCGGCCTGGTCTTCCGGGACAGCGACGCCGACATCGTCGCCCGCACCGGGCGCAGCATCTCCGACATCTTCGCCGAAGACGGCGAAGCCGCTTTCCGCGCGCTGGAAGAGGAAGCGGTCACCACCGCGCTGGCGGAGCACAGCGGAGTGCTCTCGCTCGGCGGCGGCGCGCCGCTCACGCCGGGCACCCGCGCCCGGCTGGCCGCGCACACCGTCGTGTTCCTCAACGTCGGCCTCGCCGCCGGGGTGCAGCGCACCGGGCTGTCGAGCGCGCGGCCGCTGCTGGCCGGGGTGAACCCCCGCGCCACGTTCAAGAAACTGCTCGACGAGCGCGTGCCGGTCTACCGCGAGGTCGCCACCGTCGAGGTCGTCACCGACGACCGGACCCCCGCCGAGATCGTCGCGGACCTCGCCGCGGGGCTCGTCGTCCCCGCCGAAGCCAAGGAGTGAGTCACCCGTGTCCGAACCGGTGCGCATCACCGTCGCCACCGCCCGCCCCTACGACGTCGTGGTCGGGCGCGGCCTGCTCGGCGAGCTCACCGCGCAGCTGGCCGACGCCTCCAAGATCGCGCTGATCCACCCGCCGACGCTGACCACCACCGCCGAGGCCATCCGCGAGGAGCTGGTCGCGGCCGGCCTCGACGCGCACCGCGTGGAAATCCCGGACGCCGAGGACGGCAAGGCCCTCACCGTCGCCAGCTTCTGCTGGGAGGTGCTCGGCCGGATGGGGCTGGACCGGCGCGGTGTCGTCGTCGGCCTCGGCGGCGGCGCGGTCACCGACCTCGCCGGGTTCGTCGCGGGCACCTGGATGCGCGGCGTCCGGCTGGTCAACGTGCCGACGACGCTGCTGGGCATGGTCGACGCCGCCGTCGGCGGCAAGACCGGCATCAACACCGAGGCGGGCAAGAACCTCGTCGGGGTGTTCCACGAGCCGAGCGCGGTGTTCGTCGACCTGGCGACGCTGGAGACGCTGCCGCCGAACGAGCTGGTCGCCGGGATGGCGGAGGTCGTCAAGACCGGCTTCATCGCCGACCCGCGGATCCTCGAGCTGATCGAGGCCGACCCGGCAGCGGCGCTCGACGCGACCGGCGACGTGCTGGCCGAGCTGGTCCGCCGGTCCATCCAGGTCAAGGCCGACGTCGTGGCCGCCGACCTGCGCGAGTCCGACCTCCGCGAGATCCTCAACTACGGCCACACGCTCGGTCACGCCATCGAACGCCGCGAGCGGTACCGGTGGCGCCACGGCGCCGCGGTGAGCGTCGGCTTGGTGTTCGCCGCCGAGCTGGCCCGGCTGGCCGGGCGGCTCGACGACGCCACGGCGGAGCGGCACGCGGCCGTCCTGAAACTGCTCGGGCTGCCGACGACGTACGACGCCGACGCGCTGTCCCAGCTGCTGGAAACCATGAAGGGCGACAAGAAAACCCGCTCCGGCGTGCTGCGGTTCGTCGTCCTCGACGGCCTCGGCAAGCCCGGCCGGCTCGAGGGCCCGGACCCGTCGCTGCTCGCCGCCGCGTACTCGGCGATCGCCGCGGACACCCCGAAGAACAGCGGGAGCGTGCTGCTGTGAAGGCGTTCGTGTTCAACGGCCCCAACCTCGGGCGCCTCGGCAAGCGCGAGCCGTCGGTCTACGGCTCGACGACTCACGACGACCTCGCGGCGCTGTGCGTGAAAGCCGGCGAGGAGCTCGGGATCGAGGTCGAGGTCCGGCAGACCGACCACGAAGGCGAACTGGTCGGCTGGCTGCACGAGGCCGCCGACGGCGGCCACCCGGTGGTCCTCAACGCCGGCGCCTGGACGCACTACTCGATCGCGGTGCGCGACGCCGCCGCGCAGCTGTCCGCGCCGCTGATCGAGCTGCACATCTCGAACGTCCACAAGCGCGAGGCGTTCCGGCACCACAGCGTGCTGTCGGACATCGCGACGGCGGTGATCGCGGGCCTCGGCGTCGACGGCTACCCGTTGGCGTTGCGCTGGCTCGCCGCCCACCCGGCATGAGCCTGCCGACGCTGACCACCGCGCGGCTCACCCTGCGTCCGCTGGTCGAAGCCGACCGCGAGAGCGTCGTGAAGGTGTTCTCCGACCCGGAGATGAGCCGCTACTTCGCCGCGGACTTCTCCGACCCGGCCGCGGCGAGCGAGATGGTGGACCGCCGCCTGGCCTACGACGGCCCGGCCGGCCAGGGCCACTGGGTGATCGAGCGCGACGGCGAGGTCATCGGCGTCGCGCACCTGCGCCCGTCGTCCGAACTACCGGGCGGCGTGCCCGAGCTGGGCTACTACGTCGCGAGCGCGCACGCCGGGCAGGGCCTCGCGTCCGAGGCCGCTCGCGCGGTGCTGGACCACGGGCTCGACGGCCTCGGCCTGCCCGCGGTCTGGGCACTGGTGCACGAGAACAACGCGGCGAGCCGGAAAGTGGCCGGGCGCTTGGGTTTCCTCGACGTCGGCAGCGGCGTCCACTACGGCGACCTGCACCGCGTGCTGGTCGCGCTGCCCGCCACCCACGGGCGCCCGCACCACATCGAACTGTGGGTACCGGACCTGGGGGCGGCCGAGCGAAGCTGGGGCTGGCTCCTGGCCGAACTGGGCTGGCGCGAGTTCCAGCGCTGGCCCGCCGGAGTCAGCTGGCGCCTGGGTGCCACGTACCTGGTGGTCGAGGCATCACCCGCCATGAGCGCGCCGGACCACGAGCGCACCCACCCCGGCTTGAACCACCTGGCACTGCACGTGGACACCCGCAAACTGGTAGACGCCTTGGCGGCCCGCGCACCCGACCACGGCTGGAGCCCGCTGTTCGAGGACCGCTACCCACACGCGGGCGGCGACGCCCACTACGCGGCCTACCTGGAGAACAACGCCGGTTTCGAGGTCGAACTGGTCGCGATCGAAGGCCCACAGCCCAAGCGAACCTGACCCAGCCACCCGGGCCGCCAGGCGCCCGGGTGCCGCGCGCGGTCAGATGGCAAACCCCCGCCGGCCAAGGGAAGTGACCTGTGCCGGCGACGGCCGCCGGGCAGGGGAGTGGCTCGGTCGGCCAGGTGCCGCAGGCGGCCGGGGTGCCGCGGGCGGGTCAGATGGCGAGCCCGCTGGCCAAAGTAAGTGGCGCGGCTCCGGCACGCGATGAAGGCCGCCGGTCAAGAGCGGCGGGCCGCTTGAAGCGGCGGGCGGGCCCAAGCGCGGGCGGCCGGTTCAGCGCGAACAGAGAAAATAGCTCGGGCTGGCGACGGATGCCGTCGGCCGAGGAAGTGGCTCGGCTGGGCAGGCGATGACGGCCTTCGACCAAGGGAAGCGGCTCGGGTTGACGACGGATGTCGCCAGCCAAGGAGGTGGCTCGGCGGAGCAGGCGACGAAGCTGCCTGCCGAGGGAGGTGATTGGGGCGGCGACGGCCGCGGGCCAGGGAAGTGGCTCTGTCGGCCAGGTACCGCGGGCGGCCGGGTGTCGTGGACGGCAAGATGACGAACCCGCCGGCCAAGGTAACTGCTCGGCCGAGCTGGCGACGAAGGCCGCCGGCCGAGGGAATCGACCTCGCTTTAAGGCCGGGACAGCCGTCCGCCCGGTGCTTGACTCCGCTGGGACAAGTGGCGAATGCCCGCCCATCGAGCCCGGGGACAAGATGGTCTGCCAAAGGCGTCGCACATCGGCGAGGCCGGTCCGGTCGATGGGCCCGCCGATCGAGCGTCGTGACCTGGCCGGACCGGCGGCCGTCCGCGGGCCGGTGATCGAAAACCGCTGGCGAGAGCCTTGTGACTAACGATCTTCAAGCGTCAACCGGCCGCGATCGGGGGACCGTCGACGGGGAGTGTCCTCACTCGGGTGGGTTGGGTCTCGCTACACTTCGGCGTCGTGAGCCCGTTTCGTCGTGGGGGTCGGCGACCCGCTCGTGCCCTTCTCGCCGGCGTGCTGGCCGGGCTCCTGCTCGCGGGCTGTACCGAGGGTTACGCCCAGCCTCAAGCCGCCGGGGACAAGCCCGCCATCGCGGGGGGTCAGACCGCCGATCCGTCCCGGCCCACCGATGTCAAGCTCGCTTCGGGTGACCCCCGGCAGAGTGGCGGTGTGATCGCCGCCGGGGGCGCGGATGCCGTCTACAACTACGGGCCCACCGTGATGCTCGACCGCGGGCAGACCCGGATGTGGTGGTGCAGCCAGTACGGCGGCGCCGGCCCGCCCGGCGACGACATCCTCTACGCCCAGGCGCAGTCCATGGACGGCCCGTTCACCGGGCCCGGCGGCGGCATCCCGGCCGCCGTCTTCTCCGGTGCGCCCGGGAACTTCGACGGCATGCACACCTGCGACCCGTCGGTGCTGCGCGTCGGCTCGACTTACTACCTGTACTACACCGGCGCGGCGGGCGACCACGCGCTCGGCAACGCCGTCGGGCTCGCGACCAGCCCCGACGGCGTCCACTGGACCCGCGCGGCCGGCGGGAAACCGATCCTCGGGCCATCGCACGATGTGCACCGCGCCAACGTCTACGGCGCCGGCCAGCCCTCGGCCGTCTACCTCGACGGCTGGTTCTACCTGATGTTCACCGACACCACCGGCCGCGCCGCGGGCTGGAACGGCGCCGGGCAGTTCGTGCTCCGCTCGCACGACCCGGCGTTCGCCGCCGGGGTGCAGGCGCTTGACGTCGGCGGATTCGTGCCGGTGGCGTCGACCGCCACCCCGCGCACGCGCTCGGTGGTCGACGGCTTCAGCGCGGACCTGATGTGGGCCGGCGCGCTCGACGCGTGGGTCATCGCGCACGAGACCGACGACGGCACCACGCTCACCTTCTGGACGGCCGACTTCACCGAGCACCCGTTCCAGCCGGTCGTGATCGCCGGGCCGTGGAAGGAAGGGCCGGGCCTGGTCCGCCGCTCGGACGGTCACGCGCCGTTGTCGACGGCCGACCCGTGCGACCGGGTGCCGTTCGACGTCGTGCGCGCCACCGCGATCGGCGGGGCGGCCGCGCCGACCGGCCTGCGGCACTACGGTCTCGACCTGCTCGGCAGCCAGGCCTGCGGGAATCCCGGCCGGGTGGCCGCGACGTTCGACGGCGTCACCATGCCGTCCCCGGAACGGACGATGGACCTGGTCCGGGCCGGGAAGCGGGTGCGGGTCGACCGGCGCGTGGTGGCGCTTTCGCTGGCCGGCGAGCTGCTGGACAAGGCGCCGCCCGCGGTGGCGGTGCTGCCGGTCGCGGCGCGGCTCGGCTCGGGCGCCGAAGCGGTGCAGACACCGGGACGCGGGTTCGCGCTGGTCCTCGACGACCACCGCCTGTGGCGGGTACCGGACGGCGGCGTGGCGCTGAACAACGGCTCACCACCGCACACCGTCACGACGGCGCAGTGGGACGGCTACGCGCCGGGCCCTTCACTCGGCGGCTGAACCCGGCGAGACGGCGCAACGCCGGGTTGCGGACGGCCGAGCCGGGCCCTCCCGGGACGGGGCCGCCCGGCCTGAGCATTGGCGGACTCGGTAGTGCCGGGTTCAGTGGTGCTGGCGTCTGCCTCGCCGGGGCGGCCGCGGCTGGGTCGCCCGGCTTGAGCATCGGCGGTTTCGGCAGCACCGGATTCGATGGTGCTGGGGTCTGCCTCGCCTTGGTGGCCGGGCCGTGGGCGGCTGGCTTGCGTGCCCGCGGATTCGGCAGCACCGGACTCAGTGGTGCTTGCCTCGCCACGGCGGCCCCGGCTGAGCCGAGAGAGGCGAGGCGCGCTGCCGGACTCGGCGGAATCGGCTGGGACACGGCTGAATTGCGTGGTCTCGGCTTCTGCATCGCCAGGTCGACCGCGGCCCGGCCGCGGGCGGCGGGGAGCGTCGGCGGACTCGTCTGGCCGCGAGCGGCCGGAGCGAGCGACGACCGGTTCGGCATCGGCGGATCCAGCGCGACCGGATCGAACGCGGCGGGAAGCGGCAGCGGGCTCGACCGCGTCGGACTCGGCGTCCTCAGGCTGCGTGCGGCCACCGATACGCCCGCCGACGAACAACCCCAGCCCGGCCGGGATCAGCACCAGCAACGCCGAGAACGCGGCGCCGCCCGTCAGTGCGCCGCCCAGTTCGGAAACGCCCGTCTGGTCCACGAACACCGCGCGCCCGATGACGTACAGGATCCCGGCGACCGGGCCCGCGATCAGCGCCGAGATGAACCAGACTTTCCCGCGCTCGGGCAGGTCGCGCCAGGCGTCCAGAGCGCTCCACAGCGCGGCGGCCCCGACGAGGACGGCGAGGGCGATCGAGATGACCAGCGTCTGGTCCGTGGGGTGGTAGACCGCGTACTTGGCCAGCAGGGTGATGGCCGCGCCGTGCAGCACCGCCATCCCGAGTCCGCGCAACACCCAGGCACTCATCCTGCGGATTCTAGGCCGCCTACTGGCGAGTCGCTTAGCGGCCGGCGCGAGGCCGGGGACGGAACCGACGAAGGTCCCACCCCGCCCCCACTAGGGTGGGGAAGTGCCTGAAACCCATGGACGCCGCCGCGCGGCGCTGCGGGACTCGCTCACCGACGCGGGCCTCGACGCGCTGCTGGTCACCGACCTGCTGAACATCCGCTACCTCACCGGGTTCACCGGTTCGAACGCCGCCGTGCTGCTGTACGCGGGCGGCGACGACAAGACGCTCTTCTGCACCGACGGCCGCTACACCACCCAGGCCGCCGCCGAGGTGCCCGACCTCGAGACCGTCGTCGACCGGGCGAGCGCCGCCGCGCTCGTCAAGGGTGTCGCTAAGGACTGGAAGGTCGGCTTCGAGAGCCAGCACGTGAGCGTCGAGGAGTACGAAGCCTTCCGGACGCACGCGGACCTCGTCCGGACCCCCGGGCTGATCGAGGCCCTGCGGCTGGTCAAGGACGACGCCGAGGTCGAGGCGCTGCGGCAGGCGTGCGCCGCGGCCGATCGCGCGCTCGACGACCTGGTGGCCACCGGCGGCCTGCGGCCCGGGCGGACCGAGCTGGACGTGGCCCGCGACCTGGAGAACCGGATGCTGGAGCACGGCTCGACCGGGCCGAGCTTCGCCTCGATCGTGGCCACCGGCGCGCACTCGGCCATCCCGCACCACCGGCCCACGCACGCCGAGCTGAAGCGCGGCGACTTCCTGAAGCTGGACTTCGGCGCCACCGTCGACGGCTACCACTCGGACATGACCCGCACCTTCGTCCTCGGCGAGCCCGCGGACTGGCAGCGGGAGGTCTACGACCTCGTCTACACCGCGCAAGCGGCCGGGGCCGCCGCCGTCGCGCCGGGCGCCGTGGTGTCCGAAGTGGACGCCGCGGCGCGGAAGGTGATCGCGGACGCGGGTCACCGCGAGCACTTCGCGCACGGCCTCGGACACGGCGTCGGCCTGCAGATCCACGAGGCGCCCAGTCTCGCCGCCACGGGCGTCGGTACACTGTCCGCCGGTATGGCGGTCACCGTCGAGCCCGGCGTCTACCTCGCGGGGCGCGGTGGCGTGCGCATCGAGGACACGCTCGTCGTGCGGGCTGGGGAACCCGAACTCCTCACCCTGAGCACCAAGAACCTCGTGGTCGTCTGACGGCGGCCCCGAACCGAAGATCGACCCGAAGATCGACACAGGAGACTGCAAGCTCGTGGCCACGACCAACGACCTGAAGAACGGGCTCGTCCTCAACCTCGAGGGCCAGCTGTGGACCGTCACCGCGTTCCAGCACGTGAAGCCGGGCAAGGGCGGTGCCTTCGTGCGCACGACGCTCAAGCACGTGCTCACCGGCAAGGTGGTCGACAAGACGTTCAACGCGGGCACGAAGGTCGAGACGGCCACGGTGGACCGCCGGAACATGACCTACCTGTACAAGGACGGCCAGGACTTCGTGTTCATGGACGGCGACACCTACGACCAGATCACCGTGCTGGCCGCGGTGGTCGGCACCAACGCCGACTACATGCTGGAGAACACCGAGGTCCAGGTCGCGGTGCACGAGAACGAGGCGCTCTACGTCGAGCTCCCGACCTCGGTCGAGATCCTCATCCAGCACACCGACCCGGGCCTGCAGGGCGACCGCTCCACCGGCGGCACCAAGCCGGCGACGCTGGAGACCGGCGCGGAGATCCAGGTCCCGCTGTTCCTGTCCACCGGCGAGAAGATCAAGGTCGACACCCGCGACGGCCGTTACCTGGGCCGCGTCTCCAGCTGATGCCGACGTCGAAGCCCCACCCGAACCGCGGCGGCGCGATCAGCCGCAGGCAGGCGCGCCGCCGTGCCGTGGAAATGCTCTACGAGGCCGCGCAGCGCGACACCGATCCGGTGACGCTGCTGGCCGACCGCGTCGGCGCGACCGAGGTCGACCCGATCGGGGACTACACGATCAGCCTGGTCGAGGGCGTCACCGCCCGGCGCGCGCAGATCGACGAGCTGCTGGCCGAGCACGCGCAGGGCTGGACCGTGGAGCGGATGCCGAAGGTCGACCTCGCGGTGCTGCGGGTCGGGGTTTACGAGCTGCTCTGGGCCGAGGACGTGCCGGACCCGGTCGCGATCGACGAGGCCGTCGGCTTGGCGAAGGAACTGTCCACGGACGACTCGCCGCGCTTCGTCAACGGCGTGCTGGGCCGGATCGGCACGATCGCCGACCGCCTGCGCGCGGTGCTCTGACGGAAGAACACTGGTGTGCTGATGCCCCCCGACGGCTCAGTGAGCGTCTCCGGTGCCCCACCGGGGAACGCTCACTGCGTCGGCAGCACACAGTGGATCAGTCTTCTTTGGCGGGACGGGCCTCGGGCGGGAGGACACCCCAGTCGATGAGCTGCTCGGTCAGCTCGCCCGGCGTCATGTCGTAGATGATCGCCAGGGACCGCAGGTCCTCGGTCCGGATCGAGAGCACCTTGCCGTTGTAGTCGCCGCGCTGGCTCTGGATGGTCGCCGCGTAGCGCGCCAGCGGGCCGACCTTCTCCGCCGGCAGCTGCTGCAGGCGCTCCAGGTTGATCACGATCTTGGTGGCGGGCTCCGCGCCGGACGGGACCCGGCCCTCGGGCAGCAGCTCGACCACCGGTACGCCGTAGAAGTCGGCCAGCTCGGCCAGCTTCTGCACGGTGACGGCACGGTCGCCACGCTCGTACGAGCCGACGACGACGGCCTTCCAGCGCCCACCGGACTTCTGCTCGACCCCGTGCAGGGACAGGCCCTGCTGCTGGCGGATCCCGCGGAGCTTGGCCCCGAGCGCCTTGGCGTAATCGCCCATCTGGTCGTTCTCCGTTCTTCACCCCTCTCCCGGTCGGGGTGACCGGTCCAGGGGACTCTGAGAGTCGAATACTCAGAGTAATGGTTACGCATTGTTGTCACCAGGTCAAGCAGCAGCTTGTCGCGAATCACGCCACACCACCCGTAAGGCTGAGCAAAGTGCCTGCTACTGTCGGTGCGAAAGCCCCGACCAGCAGGGGAACAGACGTCCTTTAAGGACCCGTCCGGTGAGGCGGGGAAGGAGTCCGCAGTGTCGTCACGACCCCGTGACGCGGCTGGTTCGGCCGGGGAGCGCGAGCTCCTGACGGCCGGCGACGTCGCGCGCACGATCGCTCGAATGGCCCATCAGGTCATCGAAAAGACCGCGAACGGTGCGGAAAGCACTACCCCGCCCGTGTTGCTGGGAATTCCCACCCGCGGCACCCCCCTCGCGACCCGCCTCGCCGACAAGATCGGCGAGTTCTCCGGAGTCCGCCCGCCGACCGGCGCCCTCGACGTCACCCTCTACCGGGACGACCTGCGCCGCCGCCCGCCCCGCGCGCTCGAGCAGACGCAGCTGCCGCCCGGCGGGATCGACGACCGGGTGGTGATCCTGGTCGACGACGTCCTGTTCTCCGGCCGCACGATCCGGGCCGCGCTCGATGCCCTCCGTGATCATGGCCGCCCCCGCGCGGTGCAGCTGGCGGTGCTCGTCGACCGAGGTCACCGTGAGCTGCCGATCCGCGCGGACTACGTCGGCAAGAACGTGCCCACCGCCCGCACCGAGGGCGTGTCCGTCCTGCTGGCGGAGATCGACGGCCGCGACTCGGTGCTGCTCCGCGCAAGCGAAGAAGTCCCTGGAGAAGATTCGTGAAGCACCTGCTCGCCACGGACGGGCTCGACCCGGCGCTGGCCACGGCCGTGCTGGACACGGCCGACGAGCTGAAGCACACGCTGCTCGGCCGCGAGGTCAAGAAGCTGCCGACGCTGCGCGGCCGCACCGTGATCACCCTGTTCTACGAGAACTCGACGCGCACCCGGGTGTCGTTCGAGATCGCCGGGAAGTGGATGAGCGCCGACGTGATCAACGTCTCGGCGTCCAGCTCCTCGGTCAACAAGGGGGAGTCCCTGCGGGACACGGCGCTGACGCTGGCCGCCGCGGGCGCCGACTGCGTGATCGTCCGGCACCCCGCCAGCGGCGCGGCCCAGCGGCTGTCGGAGTGGCTGGCCGAGCCCGGCACGTCGGTGGTCAACGCCGGCGACGGCACCCACGAGCACCCGACCCAGGCGCTGCTCGACGCGGCGACGCTGCGGGAGCGGCTCGGGTCCTTGAAGGACCGTCGCATCGCGATCGTCGGCGACGTGCTGCACAGCCGCGTCGCCCGCTCGAACCTGCACCTGCTTTCGGCCCTGGGCGCGGAAGTGGTGCTCGTCGCGCCGCCGACGTTGCTGCCCTACGGCGTCGAAAGCCTGCCGGTGACCGTCTCGCACGACCTCGACGCCGAGCTGCCCGCGGTCGACGCGGTGATGATGCTGCGGGTCCAGGCCGAACGGATGGCTGGCGGGGGTCCAGGGCAGAGCTTTTTCCCGTCGGCGCGCGAATATTCGATCGCCTACGGCCTTTCGGAACGGCGGCAGAAGCTGCTGCCGGACCACGCGGTCGTGCTGCACCCCGGCCCGATGCTGCGCGGGATGGAGATCGCGAGCGCGGTCGCCGACTCCCCGGCCTCGGCCATCACCGAACAGGTCCGCAACGGCGTGCACGTCCGGATGGCGGTCCTCTACCACCTCTTGGCCAGTGAAGGAGCCGCCGCGTGAGCACCCTGATCAAGGGCGCCCGCCCCTACGGCGAGGGTGATCCCGTCGACGTCCTCGTCGAGGACGGCGTGATCACCGCGATCGGCGCCGTGGACGTCCCCGAAGACGCCGAAATCATCGAAGCCGCGGGCCAGGTTCTGCTGCCGGGCTTCGTCGACCTCCACACCCACCTGCGTGAGCCCGGCCGTGAGGACACCGAGACGATCGACTCCGGTTCGGCCGCGGCGGCGCTCGGCGGCTACACCGCCGTGTTCGCCATGGCCAACACCGACCCGGTCGCCGACAACGCCGTGATCGTCGAGCACGTCTGGCGGCGCGGGCAGGAGGTCGGCCTGGTCGACGTCCACCCGGTCGGCGCCGTCACCGTCGGGCTCAAGGGCGAGCGGCTCGCCGAGCTCGGCACGATGGCCGCGTCGCAGGCGCGGGTGAAGGTGTTCTCCGACGACGGCCTCTGCGTCGCCGACCCGCTGCTGATGCGCCGCGCGCTGGAGTACTCGACCGCGCTGGACGTCGTCATCGCGCAGCACGCCGAGGAGCCGCGGCTGACCGTCGGCGCCCAGGCGCACGAGGGCGAGCAGGCCGCGCGGCTCGGTTACACCGGCTGGCCCGCCGCGGCGGAGGAGTCCATCGTGGCGCGCGACTGCCTGCTCGCGCTGCACGCCAACGCGCGGCTGCACGTCTGCCACGTGTCCACTTCGGGCACCGCGGACGTGCTGCGCTGGGCCAAGGACCGCGGCACGAAGGTGTCGGCCGAGGTCACGCCCCACCACCTGCTGCTCACCGACGAGCGCCTGGCCACCTACGACCCGGTGAACAAGGTGAACCCGCCGCTGCGGACCCGATCGGACGCCGAGAAGCTGCGGGCGGCGCTGGCGGAGGGCGTCATCGACTGCGTCGCCACCGACCACGCCCCGCACGCGGTGCAGGACAAGGACACGGAGTGGGCGGCCGCGCGGCCGGGCATGCTCGGGCTGCAGACGGCACTGTCCATCGTGGCCGAGACCATGGTCCGCACCGGGCTGCTCGACTGGCGCGGCGTCGCCCGCGTGCTGAGCGAGCGGCCCGCCGAGATCGGGAACCTGGCCGACCACGGCCGGCCGATCGCGGTGGGCGAGCCGGCGAACCTGGCCCTGGTCGACCCGGACGCCGAGTGGACGGTCCGGGGTGCCGAGCTGGCCAGCATCGCGGCCAACACCCCGTACGAGGGAATGCGGCTGCCCGGCGTGGTGACCGCGACGCTGCTGCGCGGGCGGGTCACCGCCCGGGACGGGAAGATCTGCTGATGGAACGCCTGTGGCTGGTGCTGGCGATCGTCGCCTTCTTCCTGCTGTGCCTGTGGGGCATGTACCTCGGCTGGCGCCGCAAGGCGCGCTCGCAGAGCGTGCGGGTGCCGCCGTTCGAGCAGATCCCCGCCGAGCCCGGCGAGGTCCTGCTCGAATCGACCGGGGTCTACATCGCGACGACGATCGCCGGGGAGTGGCAGAACCGGGTCGTCACCCGCGGTGCCGGCCTGCGCTCCGGCGCGGTCTGGCGGCTGCACGAAAGCGGCGTCGCGGTCGAACGCGGCGGTGCCCCCGACTTCTGGATCCCGCGTGACGTCGTCACCGGGGTCCGGCAGGACTCGAAGATCGCCGGGAAGGTGATGGGCACCGACGCCCTGCTGGTCATCACCTGGCGCGCCGGCGAAACCGAGCTCGACACCGGGTTCCGCGGTGACGAACTCGACGACTATCCACACTGGATCGAAGAGCTGAAGATCAAGGGAGGTGCCCAGTGAACGCGCGCGCTCAGGCCGCACTGGTGCTCGAAGACGGCCGGGTGTTCCGCGGCGCGGCGTACGGCGCGCGGGGGCGGAGCCTCGGCGAGGCGGTGTTCTGCACCGGGATGACCGGCTACCAGGAGACGCTGACCGACCCGTCCTACCACGGGCAGATCGTGGTGCAGACCGCACCGCAGATCGGCAACACCGGCTGGAACGACGAGGACGACGAGTCCTCGAAGATCTGGGTCAACGGCTACGTGGTGCGCGACCCCGCGCGCACGCCGTCCAACTGGCGCTCGAAGCGCACCCTGGACGACGAGCTGGTGAACCAGGGGATCGTCGGCATCGCCGAGGTCGACACCCGCTCGCTGACGCGCCACCTGCGCGAGCTCGGCGCGATGCGCGCCGGGGTCTTCTCCGGTGACGCGCTGGGCACCGTCGAGGAGATGGTCGCCGAGGTCCTCGCGAGCCCGAAGATGGAGGGCGCCGACCTGGCCGGCCAGGTCTCGACGCCGAAGCCGTACGTCGTCTCGCCTCCCGGTGAGACGCGCTTCCGCGTCGTGGCGCTGGACCTGGGCATAAAGTCCAACACCCCGCGCCAGATGGTCAAGCGGGGCATCGAGGTGCACGTGCTGCCCTCGTCCGCGTCGCTGGAGGACGTCCTGGCGGTGGAGCCGGACGGCGTGTTCCTCTCCAACGGCCCGGGCGACCCGGCCACCACGGTGCACGCCACCGAACTGACCAAGCAGGTCCTCGGCCGCGAGATCCCGCTGTTCGGCATCTGCTTCGGCAACCAGGTCCTGGGCCGCGCGCTCGGCCTGGGGACGTACAAGATGCGCTACGGCCACCGCGGCATCAACATCCCGGTGATCGACGTCGTGACCAAGCGCGTCGCGATCACCGCGCAGAACCACGGCTTCGCCCTCGAAGGCGAGCCCGGGCAGCGCTTCGAGTCCCCCTTCGGCGCGGCCCAGGTAAGCCACTACTGCGCGAACGACGGCGCGGTCGAGGGCCTGCGGGCGTTCGACGTCCCGGCGTTTTCGGTGCAGTACCACCCCGAAGCGGCGGCCGGCCCGCACGACGCCGCCCCCCTGTTCGACGATTTCGTGACGCTCATGGAGAAGCGGTCGTGACCCTCACGACCGGCATCGAGCGGCTCCGGATCCGGAACTACCGGGTACTCCGGGACATCGAGCTGGACGGCCTGACGCCGGTGACGGCGTTGCTGGGCCCGAACGGCAGTGGCAAGTCCACGGTCTTCGACGCGCTGGACTTTCTCGCCGAGTCATTCCGCGGTGGGCTCCGCACAGCGTGGGAGGAGCGCGGGGGTGCGGCCGACATCGTCACCCACGGTGCGGCCGGGCCCGTCGAGATCGAATTGACGTGCAACGTCGAAGGTGCGATGGGCGAATATCGGCTGGTCATCGAGCACGAAGATGACGAGCCGGTAGTGGCCGAGGAGAAGCTGACTTGGCGGCCAGCGGGCGCCGAGGCGCCTACTGAGGCGCTGGACATCCGGGGTGGCACCGGCAAGGTTGCCGGTCTGGGTGCGATCGGGGAGCAGCTCGTGCTGGCCACCCCGGATCTGCTCGGTGTGAGTGTGGTCAGCCAGCTCGCCACTGCGGCCGAGGTTGGCAAGTTCCACCGGTTCATAGCCGAGATCGGCCTCTCGGACCTGAATCTCGACGCGATGCGCAACGGAGCGAAGGACGACAAGACGTCCCGGCTCAAGCCGGACGGCCGAAACGTGGGGGCCATCGTCCAGCGCCTCCGTGCCGGGCTTCCCCGGGAGTGGGAGGACCTTCGGGCTTCGCTGCGGAGGTACGTCCCGGGATTCGAAGACATCGAACCGTTCCAGCAGGGCAACGGCGCCTGGATCGTCCGGCTGCGCGAGCAGGGCAAGGAAGACCTCATCGCTCCGGACAACATCTCCGACGGCACGCTGCTGCTGCTCGGCTACCTGGTGGCATTGCGCACGGACACGTCGGTCCTCCTACTCGAAGAACCGGAGAACCAGGTCCACCCCCGGCTCCACTACTCGCTCGCCGAAGACGCGCGCGGTGCGCGCGCCGACCAGGTCATCGTCGCGACTCACGCGCCTCGCTTCGTCGATGCGTTGCGACCGGACGAGGTCTGGACGTTCGCCCGGGGACACGATGGCTACGCAGAGGTCAAACGAGCCTCCGACGAAGCGGCCGTCGTCCGCATGGTCGAATCGGGCGGAGCGCTCGGCGACCTGTGGACCGAGGGGTACTTCCGGTTCGGTGACCCGCTCGGGGAGCGCCCGTGACCGTTCTCGCCCCCTGCCGCCTCGAAGTGCTCGTCGAGGAACCGTCCGCGGAAGAGGCGTTGAAAACTCTTCTCCCGAAGATCGTTCCCGGTGTCGCCTTCGAGATCATTCCCTTCAACGGGAAGAGCGATCTGCTGCGCAAGCTGCCTGTCCGGCTCCGGGACTACACGTACTACTGGGCCGAAACAGGTCTGCGGATCGTGGTCCTGCTCGACCGGGATGACGACGACTGCGCCGAGCTCAAGAACCGTCTTGTCGAGATCGCGCACGAGGCGGGGTTGCCCGCTGACGCGACGCTGTTCCGCATCGTGATCGAGGAACTCGAAGCGTGGTTTCTCGGCGACGTGCCCGCGCTGCACGCGGCCTACCTCAAGGTGCCTCCGAGCCTGGGAAGCCAGACGAAGTTCCGCGACCCGGAGAACGTCTCCGGCGGTGCGTGGGAGGGCTTGGAGCACGTGCTGCAGAAGCACGGCTACCACCGGAAGGGCCTCCAGAAGGTCCGGGCGGCGAGCGAGATCACGCCCCACATGGACATCGAGAACAACCGATCCAAGAGCTTTCAGGTCTTCCGCGACGGTCTGCGGCGCCTGGTGAAAGAAGGAAACTGATGCCGAAGAGGACGGACATCCAGCACGTGCTGGTGATCGGCTCCGGGCCGATCGTGATCGGGCAGGCCGCGGAGTTCGACTACTCCGGTACGCAAGCCTGCCGGGTGCTGCGCAGCGAAGGCCTGCGCGTGTCCCTGGTGAACTCGAACCCGGCCACCATCATGACCGACCCCGAGTTCGCCGACGCGACCTACATCGAGCCGGTGACGCCGGATTTCGTCGAGAAGGTCATCGCGGTGGAGCGGCCGGACGCGATCCTGGCCACCCTCGGCGGGCAGACGGCGCTCAACTGCGCCGTCGCGCTGCACGAGCGCGGGGTGCTCGCCAAGTACGGCGTCGAGCTGATCGGGGCCGACATCGACGCCATCCAGCGTGGCGAGGACCGGCAGAAGTTCAAGAACATCGTCGCCGAGGTCGGTGCCGAGACCCCGCGAAGCCGCGTCTGCACCACGATGGACGAGGTGCGCGACACCGTCAAGGAGCTGGGTCTCCCGGTGGTGATCCGGCCAAGCTTCACCATGGGCGGGCTCGGGTCCGGCATGGCGCACACGCCCGCGGACCTGGAGCGGCTCGCGTCCACCGGCCTCGACGAGTCGCCGGTCACCGAGGTGCTCATCGAGGAGAGCGTGCTCGGCTGGAAGGAGTACGAGCTCGAGCTGATGCGCGACCGCAGCGACAACGTCGTGGTCGTCTGCTCGATCGAGAACGTCGACGCGATGGGCGTGCACACCGGCGACTCGGTCACCGTCGCGCCGACCATGACCCTGACCGACCGCGAGTACCAGGTGATGCGCGACGTCGGCATCGACGTGCTGCGCGCGGTCGGCGTCGACACCGGCGGCTGCAACATCCAGTTCGCGATCAACCCGGAAGACGGCCGGATGGTCGTCATCGAGATGAACCCGCGGGTGTCGCGGTCGAGTGCGCTGGCGTCGAAGGCGACCGGCTTCCCGATCGCCAAGATCGCCGCGAAGCTCGCCATCGGCTACACGCTCGACGAGATCACCAACGACATCACCAAGGCGACCCCGGCGGCGTTCGAGCCGACGCTGGACTACGTCGTCGTCAAGATCCCGCGGTTCGCCTTCGAGAAGTTCCCGGGCGCGGACCCGACGCTGACCACGACGATGAAGAGCGTCGGCGAAGCGATGTCGTTCGGCCGCAGCTTCCCCGAGGCGCTCGGCAAGGCGATGCGGTCGATCGAGACCAAGGCCACCGGGTTCTGGACGCTGCCCGACCCGGAAGGCGCCACGCTGGAGTCCACTTTGGACGCTCTGCGCGTGCCGCACGAGGGCCGGCTCTACGAAGTCGAACGCGCGCTGCGCCTGGGCGGCACCGTGCAGCAGGTGCACGAGGCCTCCGGCATCGACCCGTGGTTCATCGACCAGATCGCGCTCATCGGCGAGGTGGGCGCCGAAGTCCGCGACGCGCCCGTGCTGGACGGCGACCTGCTGCGCCGCGCCAAGCGCACCGGCCTGGCCGACCGCCAGATCGCCGCGCTGCGCCCGGAACTGGCCGGCGAGGACGGCGTCCGCGCGCTGCGCCACCGCCTCGGCGTGCGGCCGGTGTTCAAGACCGTCGACACCTGCGCGGCCGAGTTCGCCGCGAACACGCCGTACCACTACTCGGCCTACGAGTCCGACCCCGAGGCGCAGACCGAGGTCGCGCCGCAGACCGAGAAGCCGAAGGTGCTCATCCTCGGCTCCGGCCCGAACCGGATCGGCCAGGGCATCGAGTTCGACTACTCCTGCGTGCACGCGGCGATCGCGTTGCGGGAGGCCGGGTTCGAGGCCGTCATGGTCAACTGCAACCCGGAAACCGTGTCCACCGACTACGACACCTCCGACCGGCTGTACTTCGAGCCGCTGTCCTTCGAGGACGTCCTCGAGGTGGTGCACGCCGAGCAGGCGTCCGGCACGGTCGCCGGCGTGATCGTCCAGCTCGGCGGCCAGACCCCGCTCGGCCTGGCCAAGCGCCTCGCGGACGCCGGGGTGCCGGTGGTCGGCACGCCGCCGGAGGCGATCCACCTGGCCGAGGACCGCGGCGCGTTCGGCGAGGTGCTCAGCGAGGCCGGGCTGCCCGCGCCGCGCTACGGCACCGCGACGTCGTTCGAAGGCGCGAAGCGGATCGCCGACGAGATCGGCTACCCGGTGCTCGTGCGGCCGTCCTACGTCCTCGGCGGGCGCGGCATGGAGATCGTCTACGACGAGCAGACCCTCGCCGGCTACATCGGCCGCGCCACCGAGATCAACCCCGAGCACCCGGTGCTCGTCGACCGGTTCCTCGACGACGCCATCGAGATCGACGTCGACGCCCTCTACGACGGCGAGGAGCTCTACCTCGGCGGCGTCATGGAGCACATCGAGGAGGCCGGGATCCACTCCGGCGACTCGTCGTGCGCGCTGCCGCCGATCACGCTCGGGCACACCGACCTCGAAGCCGTCCGCCGCTCCACGGAGGCGATCGCGCGCGGTGTCGGCGTCCGCGGGCTCCTCAATGTCCAGTACGCGCTCAAGGACGACGTCCTCTACGTCCTGGAGGCCAACCCGCGCGCGTCGCGGACGGTGCCGTTCGTGTCGAAGGCGACGGCGGTGCCGCTGGCCAAGGCCGCCGCGCTGATCATGACCGGCTCGACGATCAAGGACCTGCGCGGCAGCGGCGTGCTCCCGGCCGAGGGTGACGGCGGCCGGATGCCGGCCGACTCGCCGGTCGCGGTGAAGGAGGCCGTGCTGCCCTTCCACCGCTTCCGCACCCCCGAAGGCCACGGCGTCGACTCGCTGCTGGGCCCGGAGATGAAGTCCACCGGCGAGGTGATGGGCGTCGACGTCTCCTTCGGCAAGGCGTTCGCCAAGTCGCAGAGCGCGGCCTACGGTTCGCTGCCGACTTCCGGGCGCGTGTTCGTGTCGGTCGCCAACCGCGACAAGCGCTCGCTGGTGTTCCCGGTGAAGCGCCTGGCGGACCTCGGGTTCGAGATCCTCGCGACGTCCGGCACCGCGGAAGTGCTGCGGCGCAACGGAGTCGCCTGCACGGTGGTGCGCAAGCACTACGAGGGCTCCAGCGAGGCCGAGCCGAACATCGTCGACCTCATCCTCGCGGGCGGTGTCGAGATGGTCATCAACACGCCGTACGGCAACAGCGGCCCGCGGATCGACGGCTACGAGATCCGCACCGCCGCGGTGTCGCGCGACATCCCGTGCGTGACCACCGTGCAGGGCGCCGCGGCGGCCGTGCACGGCATCGAGGCGCTGATCCGGGGCGACATCGGGGTCAAGTCCCTGCAGGAGCTGCAGGCGGCGCTGAAGGCGAAGTCGTGAGCGCCCAGGAGCGGTTCGGGGCGCGGCTGGCGAAGGCCGTCGCGGCCCGCGGTCCACTGTGCGCCGGGATCGACCCGCACCCGGGCCTCATCGAGGCCTGGGGACTCCCGGTGGACGTCTCGGGCCTGGAACGGTTCGCGCTGTCCGCCACCGAGGTCCTGGCGGCGCACACGGCGATCGTGAAGCCGCAGTCGGCGTTCTTCGAAAGTTTCGGCGCCGCGGGTGTCCGGGTGCTGGAACGGGTGGTGGACACGGCGCGCGAAGCCGGCGCGCTGGTGCTGCTGGACGTCAAGCGCGGCGACATCGGCTCCACGATGGCGGCCTACACGGCGGCGTACGTGGCCGACGGCGCGGCCATCGCGGCGGACGCGATCACCGTTTCGCCGTACCTCGGGTTCGGCTCTTTGGCCCAATGCGCGGAGACGGCGGTGTCCGCGGGGCGCGGCGTCTTCGTGCTTGCGCGAACTTCGAACCCGGAAGCGGCGGCCGTGCAGAACGCGCGGCTGCCCGACGGACGCACCGTGGCACAGGGAATCGTCGATTCCGCGGCGGCGTTCAACGACGGAGCGGAGCCGTTCGGCGATGTGGGTGTCGTCGTCGGCGCGACGGTTTCGCCGGGCGAACTCGATCTCTCGCGGCTCCACGGACCCGTGCTGGCGCCCGGTTTCGGGGCCCAGGGAGCCACTGTGGCCGATTTACGGGCCGTCTTTGGTGATACAGCCGGGGCTGGACTGCCTGGAGTGCTGCTACCTGCATCGTCCCGTGACCTGCTGCGTCACGGACCGGAGCAACCCGCTTTGCGCCAAGCGGTCGAACGTGTCGCCGAACTGCTGGCCGACCCGCAGGAAAACGGCCAATAGCAGGCCTCGGAAGCGGGTCCCACCAGCCACCCCCGCATTGTGGCCGGTGCTCACGGGTGGGTACCGTCGCGTCACCCACCCAGATTTGAGAACTACCGGAGGAAAACGTGGCACTTCCCCAGCTGACAGAGGAACAGCGCGCTGCGGCGCTGGAGAAGGCCGCCGCTGCTCGCAAGATCCGTGCTGAGCTGAAGGAGCGGCTGAAGCGGGGCGGTACCACTCTGGTCGACGTGCTGAAGCAGGCCGAGGAGAACGAAGTCCTCGGCAAGATGAAGGTTTCGGCTCTGCTCGAGGCCCTTCCGGGCGTCGGCAAGGTCCGCGCTCAGCAGACCATGGAACGACTGGAGATCGCCCCCAGCCGTCGTCTCCGCGGCCTCGGCGACCGGCAGCGCAAGGCGCTGCTGGCCGAGTTCAGCGGCGAGTGAGCGGCGTCGGTCAGGACAACCCGGCGAGCCGGGGCGCCGACCGCGGCAGTGAGCCGGTGACGGGGGACCTCTCCCGGCACCGGCTCACGGTCGTATCGGGGCCGTCCGGAGTCGGGAAGTCGAGTGTGGTGGGCGAACTGCGGAAGCTGGAGCCCGACATCTACTTCAGCGTCTCGGTCACGACGCGCAAGCCGCGTCCCGGCGAGATCGACGGGGCGCACTACCACTTCGTCGATCGCGTCGAATTCGACGCGATGGTCGCCGAGGGCCGGCTGCTGGAATGGGCCGAGTTCGCGGGCAACTGCTACGGCACCCCGCGCGAGCCCGTCGAGAAGGCGCTCGCCGACGGCCGGCCGGCGATCCTGGAGATCGAACTCCAGGGGGCCCGTCAGGTCCGCGTGGCGATGCCGGAGGCCCGGCTCGTGATGCTGATGCCGCCGTCGTGGGAGGAACTGGTCGGCCGGCTCACCGGGCGCGGCACCGAGAGCGAGGCCGCGGTGCAGACCCGGCTGGCGGAAGCGGAGCGTGAGCTGGCCGCCGCCGGGGAGTTCGACGAGCGCCTCGTCAACGCCGACGTGCGAGAGGCCGCTGAGCACTTGCTAAGCTTGATTACCGGTGCGCAGTTTGCCGCCGGTAGACCAGAGGATTCGGAGCACCACGAGTGACGACTCAGGCGACCCTGCACGAAGAGCTCGAGGGCATCACCAACCCGCCGATCGACGACCTCCTCGAGAAGGTCAGCTCGAAGTACGCGCTGGTGATCTACTCGGCCAAGCGTGCCCGCCAGATCAACGACTACTACGCCCAGCTGGGCGAGGGCCTGCTCGAGTACGTCGGCCCGCTCGTCGAGCCGGGCCCGCGCGAGAAGCCGCTCTCGATCGCGCTGCGCGAGATCCACGGTGGCCTGCTCGAGCACACCGAGGGTGAGTAACCCCCGCGTCGTCCTGGGCGTGGGCGGCGGCATCGCCGCCTACAAGGCCTGTGAGGTCCTGCGCGGACTGACCGAATCCGGTCACGACGTCCGCGTGGTACCCACCGAAGCCGCGCTGAACTTCGTCGGCGCGGCCACCTTCGAAGCCCTCTCCGGCCACCCGGTGCACACCGGCGTGTTCACCGAGGTGCCCGAGGTGCAGCACGTCCGCGTCGGCAAGGAGGCCGACCTCGTCATCGTCGTCCCGGCCACCGCGAACCTGCTCGCGAAGGCCGCCCACGGCATCGCGGACGACCTGCTGACGAACACCCTGCTCACCGCCCGGTGCCCGATCGCCTTCTTCCCGGCGATGCACACCGAGATGTGGGAGCACCCGGCGACCCGCGACAACGTCGCGCTGCTGCGGTCCCGCGGCCTGGTGGTCGCCGAGCCCGACTCCGGCCGGCTGACCGGTGTCGACACCGGCAAGGGCCGGCTGGCGAACCCCGCCGAAATCGTCGATCTCGCCCGGCTGCTGCTGGCCAAACCCGGCGCCCTGCCGCGCGACCTCGAAGGCGTCCACGTCGTCGTCTCAGCGGGTGGGACGCGTGAGCCGCTGGACCCGGTCCGCTACCTGGGCAACCGCTCGTCCGGCAAGCAGGGCTACGCGCTGGCCCGCGTCGCCGCACAGCGCGGCGCCGAGGTCACCCTGGTCGCGGCGCACACGGTCGCGCTGCCGGACCCGGCGGGGAGCACCGTGAAGCACGTGTCGACCGCCGAGGAGATGCGGGTCGCGGTGCACGAGGCGGCCGCTTCGGCCGACGTCGTCGTGATGGCCGCCGCCGTCGCCGACTTCCGGCCGGCGAACCGGGCCGAGGTCAAGATCAAGAAGTCCGACGACCAGCCGGACCCGGTCATCACCCTGGACCGCAACGCCGACATCCTCGCCGAGCTGGTGCGGAACCGGCGCAGCGGGCAGGTCGTCGTCGGGTTCGCCGCCGAGACCGGTGACGAGCACGGCAGCGTCCTCGACCACGCCCGCGTGAAGCTCAAGCGCAAGGGTGCCGACCTGCTGATGGTCAACGCGGTCGGCGACGGCAAGGCGTTCGGCACCGAGGACAACTCGGGCTGGCTGCTGGCCGCCGACGGCACGGAAATCCCTATACCTCTGGCTCGGAAGTCGGAGCTCGCGTCCACCCTGTGGGACGCTGTGGTGGGCTTCATGAAGCATTGACTGTCCCCCGAGCGATAGTCAGTACGCTTGCACAGGTAAGGGGTGCCTAAGTTTCGGGGCATCCGACGACAAGGTGAGGAAGTGACGGCCACCGTGACCGCGTCTAGCAGCAGATTGTTCACCTCGGAGTCGGTGACCGAAGGGCACCCCGACAAGATTTGCGACGCCATCAGCGACTCGATCCTGGACGGGCTGCTGTCGAAGGACCCGCGCAGCCGCGTCGCGGTCGAGACCCTGATCACCACCGGGCAGGTCCATGTCGCCGGTGAGGTGACGACCGAGGCTTATGCCGATATCCCGACGATCGTGCGGGACGTGATCCTGCGGATCGGGTACGACTCGTCGGCGAAGGGGTTCGACGGCAATTCGTGTGGTGTCAACGTGGCGATCGGGTCGCAGTCGGCCGACATCGCCCAGGGTGTCGACACCGCCTACGAGTCCCGGGTCGAGTCCGACGAGGACGAGATCAACCGCCAGGGTGCGGGTGACCAGGGCCTGATGTTCGGTTACGCGTGTTCCGACACCCCGGAGCTGATGCCGCTGCCGATCGCGCTGGCGCACCGGCTGTCGAAGCGGCTGACCGCGGTCCGCAAGGACGGCGTGCTGCCGTACCTGCGTCCCGACGGCAAGACCCAGGTGACCATCGAGTACGCCGGTGACCAGCCGGTGCGGCTCGACACCGTGGTCGTGTCCTCGCAGCACGCCGACGGCATCGACCTGGACAAGATGCTCAGCGTCGACGTCAAGGAGCACGTCGTCGGCCCGGAGCTCGAAGACCTGGGCATCGACACCTCGAGCGCGCGGCTGCTGGTCAACCCGACCGGTCGCTTCGTGATCGGTGGTCCGATGGGTGACGCCGGGCTGACCGGTCGCAAGATCATCGTCGACACCTACGGCGGCATGGCCCGTCACGGTGGTGGCGCGTTCTCGGGCAAGGACCCGTCGAAGGTGGACCGTTCGGCGGCGTACGCGATGCGGTGGGTGGCGAAGAACGTCGTCGCGGCGGGGTTGGCGACGCGGACTGAGGTGCAGGTCGCGTACGCGATCGGCAAGGCGGCGCCGGTGGGGTTGTTCGTGGAGACGTTCGGGACGGAGACGGTGGACCCGTCGAAGATCCAGCAGGCCATCACCGAGGTGTTCGACCTGCGGCCGGCCGCGATCATCCGTGACCTGGACCTGCTGCGCCCGATCTACGCCCCGACCGCCGCGTACGGCCACTTCGGCCGTCCGGAGCTGAACCTCCCGTGGGAGAGCACCGCCCGCTCCGCGGACCTGAAGTCGGCCGCGGGAGCCTGATCCGTTTGCCGTGAAGGGCACCTTCAGGGACATATAAGCCCTGAAGGTGCCCTTCACGGCGTTCCGGCGTCGGGGCTGTCGGAGTCTGTCAGTGGGGTCTGGTAGAGATCTCCGGGTGAGCAGTTCCGAGCCCGCCGCCCTCTGGGAGCTTCCCGAGGGGCCGCCGCCCGCCGCCGCGAAAGCCGCGGTGCCGTCGCGTGCCCGGAAGAAGCCGTCGAAGGCGCCGAAGCCGGGGGAGAAGGCGAAGGGCGCCCAGCAGCCCGCGCCCGAACGGTCCGTCGCCCGGATTGTCGTCGACATCCCGCTGGCCCACCTCGACCGCACCTTCGACTACCGCGTGCCGGAGAAGCTGCACGAGACCGCGGTACCGGGCTGCCGGGTCCGCGTCCGGTTCGCCGGGCAGCTGGTCGACGGCTACCTCGTCGAACGCGCCGAGACGACCGACTACGGCAGCAAACTGGCCTTCCTCGACCGCGTCACCTCCGCCGAACCGGTGCTGACGCCGTCGTTGCACGCCCTCTGCCGCGCAGTGGCCGACCGCTACGGCGGCACGCTCTCGGACGTCCTGCGGCTCGCGATCCCGCCGCGGCACGCGAAAGTCGAAGGTGAGCCACCCGCCGAGACGGCCGCGTTCCCGGAGGCGCCCGACAGCACGGCCTGGGCGCGTTACCAGCGTGGCCCGGCGTTCCTGGAGGCGCTGGCCGAGGGGAAGCCCGCGAACGCCGTCTGGCAGGCCCTGCCGGGCGAAGACTGGCCGCGCCGGCTGGCCGAGGCCGCGGCGACCGCCGCCGCGGCCGGGCACGGCGCCGTGCTGGTGGTGCCGGACCACCGCGACCTGACGCGGGTGCACGAGGCGTGTGCCGCGCTCGTGGGCTCCGATGGCGTGGTCGCGTTGATCGCCGGGCTCGGGCCCGCCGAGCGGTACCGGCGCTGGCTCGCGGTGCTGCGCGGCGCGGTGCGGGTGGTGGTCGGCACGCGGGCGGCGATGTTCGCGCCGGTCGCCGAGCCCGGCCTGTTCGTGGTCTGGGACGACGGCGACGACCTGCACCTCGACCAGCACGCGCCGTACCCGCACGTCCGCGACGTGCTGATGGACCGCGCACACACGGCGAAGGCGTCCCTGCTGGTGGGCGGTTTCGCCCGGACGGCCGAGGCGCAGCTGCTCGTCGAGTCGGGCTGGGCGGCCCCGGTCCTGGCGGACCGCACGGACCTGCGCGCGGCGGCCCCCCGCGTCACCCCGGTCGGCGAGGACTTCGACGTCGCCCGCGACGAAGCGGCCCGCGTCGCCCGCCTCCCAGCCGTGGCGTTCGAGGCGGCCCGCCAGGCGTTCGCGGCGGGCGTCCCGACGCTGATCCAGGTCCCGCGGCGTGGCTACGTGCCGGGCCTGGCCTGCGGAAACTGCCGCACGTCGGCCCACTGCCGCCGCTGCGCCGGCCCGTTGGCCCTGCCGGGAGGTTCGATCGACGGCCAGCCGAAGCCGCCGGCGTGCCGCTGGTGCGGCGTCCCGGAAACGGCGTTCCGCTGCTCGGCGTGCGGCTCGGTCCGCCTGCGAGCGGTGATCGTCGGCGCGAAGCGCACAGCGGAGGAACTGGGCCGGGCGTTCCCCGGCATCCCGGTCCGCACGTCGGGCGCATCGGAGGTGCTCGCTTCGGTGCCGGGAAAACCCGCACTGGTGGTGTGCACACCAGGAGCGGAACCGGTGGCCGAAGGCGGCTACGGCGCGGCATTGCTGCTGGACGGCTGGGCATTGCTGGGCCGCCAAGACCTCCGGGCAGGAGAAGAAACCCTTCGCCGCTGGATGGCCGCGGCGGCCCTGGTCCGCCCTTCTACCCAGGGCGGCCGGGTCATCGTCGGAGCCGAGGCGGGCATGGCGGTGGTCCAGGCCCTGGTCCGCTGGGACCCGGCATGGCACGCGTCGCAGGAACTGGCCGAGCGCCGGGAACTGGGCTTCCCCCCGGCAATGCGCATGGCGAGCGTCGAAGGTACCCCGGACGCGGTGGCAGGCGTCCTGGACGACCTCCCGCTGCCCCCCTCCGGCGAAGTCTTGGGCCCGGTCCCGCTGGGCGAGGTGGACGAAGAGGGCAACGCGGAGCGAGAGCGAGCACTGGTCCGGGTCTCCCGCAGCGAAGGCAAAGCCTTGGCCACGGCAATCCACGCAGCCGCAGCCCGCCGCGACGCGCGAAAGGCCACCGAACCGATCCGCATCCAGCTGGACCCGATGGAACTCATTTAGCCGCCGGCGCCCCAGTCGCGGTTCTCGTCCGGTTCGGGAGCGCCCGGATCGCCGTCGAAGAAAGCGCCTTGGGTGTGCGATGAGTTAGTTCCATTCTCCGGTTCGTCCGCGTCGATCGTCCGGTAGCTCTCGCGTACCCGCTGCGCCTTGTCGGAGTGCCCGTGCTGTTCGACGAGATCGGCGAGCTGGTGCCCGAACAAGCCGTTGTCGGCGTCCTCGGGATCAGGCAGCAGATCGGCGTGGACGGCCTGGGGTTCGGCCACCTGCTCGGCGTCCTCGACCGTGAAAGCCGGTTCTGGCGAGTTGAACGGCGGGGTGAAGAACGCCGGTGTGGGAGCCGGTTCACGCAGGTGTTCCGGCAGCAGGTGCCGGAACAGCTCGTCCACCTCGGCATTGTTGGCGGCCGCGGACAACCGCGCCAAGGTTCCGATGAGGTCGACCGTCTCGTGCACGTTCTCCTCGGTGCGCGCGAGCCACCACACCACGGTGCTGCCGACGCTGGTCAGCACCTCGTCGCCCAGATAGGCACGCATCATCCGCTGGTGCTCGATCTGCCGCTCCTGCACCTGCTGCTGCCGGCGCAGCGCGTCCAGCGTCCGGAGGTGTTCGCGATGTTCCTGGCCGACTCCGGTCTTCACATCGGTTGCCCAGACGGACAGCGTCCCGTCGGGACTGGTGGCGGGCTGCCCGAGCGAAGCCGCCAGTGCATGGAGGACGGTGTCGTCTTCCGGGTGGTGCATTCGGCTGATCTGCTGAGCTCGCTGCACCACTGCTGCCGCGGCTATCGCACCCTGGTCGGTGTGACTGTCGAGTGGCCGGGCAGTGGCCGGGCCCCAGTGCACTGTGCAGCCGAACCTGAACGGGATGCCGTCCATCGAGCTGGGCAGCGATCCGGAGGAAACCTCGTGACTCGGCGGTGCCACAGGGGCCGGAGGCGGCGGTGGCGGAGGTGCTTGTTGGGCCGCCATCTGCCGCCGGTACTCGGTTTCGGCGCGGAGCTCCGCTTGCTCGCGGTGGTCGTACCAACCGCGCAGCACGAACAGCGTGATGACGAGCGCGCCCGCCATCAGCACTATGGTCAGCCACAACGGCCAGTCGGCGGCGAGGCCGGCGCCCAGGGGCACGAGCAGAGCGCCGGCAATGACGGCGATCGCACCGGTGGTGTTCTTGTTCATGCTTCTCCTAGGCGTGCAGCGGTCATTCGTGTGTCGATGTGGTGCTGGAGGGCGAGTGCGCTTCGCAGGCGGGCTTCGCGGGACTCTTCGTCCGCAGTCCGAACCTGGTCGCGAGCGAACGCGTAGAGCCGGCTGAGCAAGCGAACTTGTTGGTCGCAGGCCTCGACGAGCAGAAGTGGGTGTTCGGCAAGCCAGGCCCGGACCGGTGCCTCGGGCAGCGTTCCGATGCCTTCGGCCATCAAGGGCCGCCAGAGCGACAGCAGGTGGTTTCTCGTCTTGCTACCCGCTGCCACCCAGTCGGGGACGCGCAGTCCCAGCAGGATCGCCCGGTCGGCCGGATGCGAAATGACAGTGGCCAATCGGTGGATCAGCCAACGTTCGAAGTTTCGCCGGTAGACCAGTTCGAGCAGGCGTTCGCGCGCGAGGTCTCGCACCGACGCGTCGTCGCTGCGGGTGAAGTAGTGCAGCCGCACCATCGCCTGGATCGGGCGTGCCGGGGCGATCGTCACGGTGCACGCTTCGATCATCACCGTGGCGAAACCGGCCGGTGTGCGGGATTTCCGCGCCCAGTCGTAGACGAACCGCCGGAACTCCGGCGCCCGGGTGTCGTCGCGCAAGCCGGCGTCGAGCACCTGGAGCGCGAGGGGTTTCGGACCGGCGTCCTCCGACCAGCGACGAGCCAGTGCGTACAGGGGCTCGATCGGTCCGGTCCCCAGTGCCTGCTCGGCGAAGTATTCGACGAGGCCCGTGGCGGATTCCGTGTCGAGCCGGGGCGCCACGTGCGCTACCCAATCGGACACCTGGCCGCGCAGATCGGGGAAGTACGTCCAGAAGTGCGCTCGGACCGCCTTGTCCAGAGCCAGCTCCGTGAACGCGACGTCCCTGCGCCCGTCCACGTGGAGCTTGACCTTCTCCATTCGCTCCGCGAGGTAGCTGCCACCGAGGCTGTGCCGTTCCTCTCGAGGAGGTTTCACGATCGTCGTGAAGGCGTTTTCGGCTGCCACCATGTCGTCCAGGGACGCCCCGGGAAGGAACGCCGCGACCACCAGCAACGCGCGCAGCGTGGGATCCTGGTGTTCGCGGAACAGCAAAGCGGCTTGGTGCCCGCGCCCGACATGGGCCGCGACTGCCTCGCGCATCCAATCGGAGAGCGTGTCACGGGCGCCGCGTCGAGCCGCCTCGGCGGTCAGGAAAGCGAGGTCGGCCACCTCTCGCACCGGAGACCCGGCCAAGTACGGCTCGAGGTTGTCGGGTACCTGGAACGTGGTGGGCAGCGGGATGGCTTCCGCCGACAGGCAGGCCTCGAACACGGCCCTGCCGGGCGGACGCCTGATGGACTTGACCATGGCCGCGTTCCACTCGGGCAGCAGCGCGCGTTGCTCACCCCGGACTACGACGGCGAACCGGGCGTCCTGATGGTCGACAGCATGCCGGAAGGCCTCCAGATCGCGGCGGAGGTCGCGGACGCGCTGGTCGTCCGTACGGGTCAAGTCGAGCAACAGCCGCTCGCCCGGCCTGATCTCGGCCGGGTCGAGGGGACACTCGTCGTCCTCGGCGCGGTCGGGCAGTTCGCGGAGCCGTCCGGAGTCCAAGGTCGCGTTGTCGGTGAGGGCCATCAGCGCGGCAGTCCGGCGCCCGGCACCGTCGGGGCCGGTGACGACGATCGTGCGGTGCTCGCCGAACAGCGGTCCGTGCGGCGCTTCCGGGCTGACGTAACGCGCGGCGAGCCAGGCGATGTGTTCGTCCGACACGAACCGGTCGGCGCGCCGGCGCCGGAATCCCGCTGCGTAGAAGGTGATGTGCTGATCCCCGGAGCCGCCGTGCAGGAACCCCGGACCACCGCCGGTGTCGACGGTGTTCCGCGGGGCGGTCATGGCCGGTGGTGGTCGTCGCGGGGCGCGGGGGCGTGGTAGTTCTGGTCGCCGGTGCCGCCGTGCAGAAACCCGGGCCCTCCGTGGGTGTTGACCGTGTTCTGCGGTCCGGAGCCGGTCGGAGTTGCTTCGCCGTTCTGCTGGTCGTGGGCCACCGCCCCCGTGTCCGCCTGGTCGGAGACTCGCGGGAGGAAGCCGTCGCGGAGCAGGTCGCCGCTGGGGGAGGGCACGCGGAGGTAGCCGGTGCCGCGGTGCTTCTTGACCTCGACCGGTGCGGGGACGTAGTGCTCGGGCGCGTCCGCGGCGTACCCCGACAGCACCGCGTCGTGGTACGCCTGTTCCGAGACGATGGCCGCCACGCGGGTCATCGGCCCGGAGCGGTTGAGGAGTTCACGGACCGGTCCGGCGTCGAGCAGCCGGTGCGTTTCGATGCGCGCCGTCCCGCTTCCTTCGCTGAGCAGATCGGTTCCCGAGTCGGTGACCGGTCCGATGTGGACGCTGACGCGCATCCGCAGCGGGACCGGGTCGGCGTGCACTTCGCTGCGGTAGACGAGTTCTTCCTGCAGTGCAGCGAGGAAGGGGTTCAGCAGGAACGGGAGCATCTTGGACGGGAGGCCGAGCGCGTAGCCGTCGCCGGTGCCGAAACCGAATCGCTGTCGGTGCCAGATCTCGCTGAGCCCGCAGCGCTGGAACGCCGAACAGAGGATCGTGGGTATCGCGTCGGTGATCCGGGCGTGGTCCTTGGCCAGTACACCGCTGAAGTCGCGGATGTCGACGGCGAGCAGGGCTCGGTAGGGCGGTAGTTCTGCGGCTGCTGGCGTCACGGGGATCTCCTCGTAGTCGGGCTGCGAACACGAGGGTGCCGACAAACGGGAGGCGGGATTGTCCGGCGTCGGACAGTCTGGAAGTGGCGCGCGTCACACTCCTGCGGAAGTCTTCAGCGTTTCGAGACTCGATACCTCAAGTCGTCGCCCAGGCCGTAGCGCGCCGAGTTTGCGGAGGTGCTGGAGGTGAAGTGCGACGGTGCTGCGGGCGAGCCCCAGGGCTTCGGCGATGTCCTGCTGGGAGAACGGCACCTGATCCGGGTTCGTGGCGGCTCGGTCGGCGAGAGCCACGACTTCGAGCAGCAGCCGCGCGATCTTCCGTTCAGGACTGAAGTGCACGAGTTCGACTTGATAGGGGACCGTCTGGGAAAGCTTCGTCACCAGGTAGTCGGTCAAGACCGAGTGTCCGTCGTGTTCGCTGAGGAAGGCGTTGAATCGATCGCCGGAGAGCACGCGGACCGTGCACGTATCGATCGTTTCGACGGTGGCCGTCCGCGCTGACAGTCGCCGCGCGGCGACTTCGCCGATGAGATCGCCGGCACCGCGCAGGGTGATCAGCAGCTGTCCGCCGTCGCGTTCCCCGCCGAGCACCTTCACCCGGCCGGAGATGAGCGCGAGGACGGTTGACCCGGGCTCCCCTTGCCGGAAGACGCGACTCCCGGGTGGGTACACGCGGTTGGCGCCGGACTCCAGCAATGAGCTCCACCGGCTCTCACCGAGGAGTGCGCGAAATCCACGTGTCACGAAAGGTGATATACCGCTTACGTGCCGTACGCACAATGGGATCTCGGTGTTTGTCCCGGAGAAGGCTCCGAATGGGAGCACGCCCGGCGCGTGGCGTGCTCCCGACCCGGGTGTCAGCCGGTCGCCAGGACCTTCAAGCGCGAGATGTCCGCGCTGAACTGGTCCTGGTCGAGCGGTGTGGAGCTGTACTGCCAGAACGTGTAGAAGCCCCACTTGTACGGCAGCGTGCCCACCGACGACGCATACCGAGCCACCCACAGCGGGTTCGTCGAGCTGAAGTCGCCCGTGTTGCCGGTGCACTGGCTCCACCAGCTCGTCGCCGTGTAGATCACCGGCCAGCGGGTGGTCTTCTTGTGGTACTCGTCGCTGAACGCCTTGATCCACGCGACCATCTGCGCCGCGGTCTTGCCGTAGCACGCGTTGTTCGGGCCCCACTCGATGTCGAGTGTGCCCGGCAGCGTCCTGCCGTCCTTCGACCAGCCGCCGCCGTGGGCGACGAAGTAGTCGGCCTGGGCCGCGCCGCCCGCGAGGTCCGGGCGGCCGTAGTGGTAGGCCCCGTGGATCATGCCGACGTTGTAGGAACCGGTGTACTGCTGGCTGAAGTAGGCGTTGACGTAGCCGGTGCCCTCGGTCGCCTTGACGTAGGCGAACTTCTTGCCCGCGCTCCAGTACGACGCCCAGTTGACGTTGCCCTGGTACGAGCTGACGTCGATGCCGGGGACGCTCGCGTCCACCGACGCCGGGGCCGAGCCGGCCGGGGCGACGCCGACGCCGTCGTGGGCGCGGATCGCGGCGCCCATCTCGTGGTTGCCGGTGGCGTCCTGGTCCGGGAGCCCCGGCGCCGCGTTCGCGCCGGTGGCGGTCACGACCAGCAGGGAGGCCGAGACCGCGAGCGCGGCGCCGAACAGGCGTCGCCACCCCCGTCGTTGTGCTGTCATCGTCGTTCCTTTCGGGTTGCCCTCGCTGTGCGCGGCTGTGCAGGGCCGCGCGGCATGAGTCTGTTACATCTACGTGGGCAATGTCACTGCTCCATGTGATTCAATTTCCCGCTGTGGCCGAGCCCGTGAATCGGCAACGGACCGGACGAAAGGGATTCCGGGGTCCCTTTGGCGCTTGAAGCGGCCTGGCGCAGGGGGCAGACTCGCCCGCATGCCCGCGCTCCGGAGTCGCCGAACCCTCGTCATCGCCGCCACGGCCGCGCTCTTCACGACCGTCGCGACCGGACCCGCCACCGCCGCCACGCCCACCCCGAAGACACCGGTCGCCACCGGCTTCGGCGGCGCCGTGGCCAGCATCGACGCCGACGCCACCGCGATCGGCACCCAGGTCCTGCGCGACGGCGGGAACGCCGTCGACGCGGCCGTCGCCGTCGCCGCCGCGCTCGGGGTCACCGACCCGTTCTCCGCCGGGGTCGGCGGGGGCGGGTTCTTCGTCTACTACGACGCCAGGACCGGCCGCGTCCACACCTTGGACGGCCGCGAGACCGCGCCGAAGTCGGCCGACGCGAACCTCTTCGTCGAAAACGGCCAGCCGCTGCCGTTCAACGACGCCGTCACGAGCGGGCTGAGCGTCGGCGTCCCCGGCACGCCCGCGACGTGGTCCGAGGCGCTGCGCAAGTGGGGGACGCGGTCGCTGGCGAAGACCCTGAAGCCCGCGGAGAACCTGGCGCGCAAGGGATTCGTCGTCGACCCGACGTTCCAGACGCAGATCGCGAACAACGCCGCGAGGTTCGCCGCGTTCCCGTCGACACGCTCGCTGTACCTGCCGGACGGCGCGCCGCCCGAGCCCGGCACCGTCTTCCGGAACCCGGACCTCGCCGCGACGTACGCGCAGCTGGAGCGCGGCGGCGTCGACGCGCTGTACCGGGGCCCGATCGGTGCGGACATCGCGAAGACCGTGCAGAATCCGCCGAAGGATCCCGCCTCGACGTTGAACGTGCGCCCCGGCAAGCTGACCGCCCGGGACATCGCCGACTACCGGGCGATCGAGCGCACGCCGACCCACGCCGAGTACCGCGGGCTGGACGTCTACGGCATGCCGGCGCCGTCGTCGGGCGGGCTGACCGTCGGCGAGGCGCTCAACATCCTCGAGAACTACGACCTCAAGCACGCGAGCAAGGCCGACTACCTGCAGTACTTCCTGGAGTCGACGCGGTTCGCCTTCGCCGACCGCAACCGCTGGATCGGCGACCCGGCCGTGATCGACGTCCCGGCCAAGCAGCTGCTGAGCCAGCGCTTCGCCGACTCGCGGGCCTGCCTGATCTCGAAGGACAAGGCCGCGACCAGCCCGGTCGCGCCCGCCGACCCGAGGCACCCGACCCCGTGTCAGGCGGGGACCACCGGCGCCCCGACACCGTACGAGGGGGAGAACACCACCCACCTCACGGTCGCCGACAAGTGGGGCAACGTCGTCGCCTACACGCTGACGATCGAGCAGGAGGGCGGCAGCGGGATCGTCGTGCCGGGCCGCGGGTTCCTGCTCAACAACGAGCTGACCGACTTCTCGTTCACGCCGGTGACGCCGGGTGTGCCCGACCCGAACCTGCCCGGCCCCGGCAAGCGGCCGCGCTCGTCGATGGCGCCGACGATCGTGCTCAAGGACGGCCGCCCGTTCTTCGCGACGGGCTCGCCGGGCGGGGCGTCGATCATCACGACGGTGCTGCAGGTGCTGACCGGCCGGATCGACCGCGGCCTCTCGCTGGAGGACGCCATCGCGGCGCCGCGCGCGTCGCAGCGGAACTCGGCGCAGGCCCAGGTCGAGCAGGAGTTCCTGAACCTGCCCGAGACGGCGGCGCTCAAGGCCCGCGGCCAGGGCTTCTCGACGGCGCCCGCGGAGATCGGCGCGGCCACCGGAGTCGAGCGCCTGCGCGACGGCCGCTGGCTGGCGGCGGCGGAACCGGTCCGCCGCGGCATCGGCTCGGCCCAGGTGGTGTGGCCCACGCACTGGTAGCGGCCCGCGGCCAGGCCGGCTCGCCTTGCGGCCTGGTTCGCGGCGCGCCCTGGCTCGAACTTCGGTCGGATCGCCTTGAGGTCGGATCCGAAGCGAGCTGGTTCTGGCGTGGCCCGGTTCGCCTTGTGGCCTGGCTCGGCTGAACTCCGGTTGGCTGGCCTTGCGTCGGATCTCGAAGCGAGCCGGTTTCGGCGCGGGCCGGCTTGCCTTGCGGTCTGGCTCGGCCGGAACTCCGGTTGGCTAGCCTTGCGGCCGGATCCCGAAGCAAGCCGGTCCCGAAGCAAGCCGGTCCCGAAGCAAGCCGGTCCCGACACGGCCCAGCGCGCCTTGGGCCTGACTTGCGGGCGCGCCTCGGCCCCGGCGCGACCTGCTCCAAAACAGCCGGAGTCCTGAGCAGCCCGGTCGCGACGCAGCCCGATCCCCAGTGCGGCCGCCCCCAGCACCGCGCTGCTCGCCACACAGCCCCGGCCCCGAAAGCAGCCCCCACCCTCACCGGGGGTCCGGCCCCGGTCCCAGTTTACCGGGGGTGGCCGACGGAAAGCCGGGAACGGCCGCGACCGGGGACGGTTGTCCACATCACGGCCGGGTTGTGCACAACTTCGGCCCAAGGTGGGCACTGGCGCGCCCGGCCGGAGGGGGCCTTCTAGACTCAGGCCCGATGTTCCAGCCACGTGAGTCCTCCCTGCTCCCGCCGGTGGTGGGCCGATGAAGCTCGTCTTCGCCGGCACCCCCGAACCGGCGGTCCCCGCCCTGCGCGCTCTGCTCGACTCCGGCCGGCACGAGGTCGTCGCCGTCGTGACCCGGCCCGATGCCCAGGCCGGGCGCGGCCGTCACGTCGTCCGCTCGCCCGTCGGCGCCCTCGCCGACGAGCACGGCATCGAGGTGCTGACGCCCGCCCGCGCCGGTGACCCGGCCTTCCTCGCGCGGCTCGCCGAGCTCGCGCCGGACGCCTGCCCGGTCGTCGCCTACGGGGCGTTGCTGCCGCAGTCCGCGCTCGACATCCCGTCGCTCGGCTGGGTGAACCTGCACTTCTCGCTGCTGCCCGCCTGGCGCGGGGCCGCGCCGGTGCAGGCCGCGATCCGCGCCGGTGACGAGATCACCGGCGCCTCGACCTTCCGGATCGTCAAGGAGCTGGACGCGGGCCCGGTCTTCGGCGTGGTCACCGAGACCATCGCCGCGACCGACACCGCGGGCGAGCTGCTCGGCCGGCTGTCGGAGTCCGGGGCCAAGCTGCTGCTGTCCACCATGGACGGTCTCGCCGACGGCACCCTGCGCGCGCAGGAACAGCCCGCCGAGGGGCTCAGCTACGCGCCGAAGGTGACGGTCGACGACGCCCGCGTGTCGTTCGCCGACCCGGCCGCGGCGGTCGACCGGCAGATCCGGTCGGTCACCCCGGAGCCGGGCGCGTGGGCGGAGTTCCGCGGGGAACGGCTGAAGCTCGGCCCGGTCACGGTGGTCGACGAACCCGGCCCGCCGCCGGGCGAGCTCGTGCTGGAACGCAAGCGGGTGCTGGTCGGGACGGCGACGAAGCCGTTGCGGCTCGGCGAAGTGCAGGCACCCGGCAAGAAACGGATGGCGGCCACCGACTGGGCTCGCGGAACACGGATCGAGCAGGGAGAACGCCTCCGATGAACGACAACAGGGAACGCCGGCCGTCACGGCCGCAGCGGAGCCACCCGGCCCCGCGCAAGGAAAGCCCGCGCCGCCCGCCGGAGGTGGACGCCGCCCGCCAGGCCGCGTTCGACGTCCTGCGCGCCGTGCGCGAGAAGGACGCCTACGCCAACCTCGTCCTGCCGGACCTGCTGCGCGAGCGGCGGATCAGCGGCCGGGACGCCGCGTTGGCCACCGAGCTGGCGTACGGCACGTCGCGGGCGCAGGGCCTGCTCGACGCCGTCATCGAGGCCAACGCCGAGCGGCCGCTGGCCAAGACCGACCCCACGGTGCTGGACGCGCTGCGCCTCGGCGTCTACCAGCTGCTGCGCACGCGCATCCCGGAGCACGCCGCGGTGACGTCCACTGTGGACCTCGTGCGCGCCGAAGCCGGTTCGTGGGCCACGGGGTTCGCGAACGCCATCATGCGCAAGGTGTCCGAAAAGGACGAAGCCGCCTGGCTCGACGAGCTGGCGCCGGACGACTCGACCGACCCGATCGGCGCGTACGCGCTGCGCACCGCCCACCCGCGCTGGATCGCCCGCTCGTTCGCCGAAGCGCTGGGGGACAAGGGTGCCGGCCTCAAGGCCGCGCTCGAAGCCGACGACGCGCGGCCCGAAGTGCACCTGGTCGCCCGCCCCGGCGAGATCACCGCCGACGAGCTGGCCGCCATCACCGGCGGCGACCCGGCGCCGTACTCGCCCTACGGCGTGCGCCTGCCCGCGGGCGCCGGCGACCCGGCCGACGCCGAGCCGATCCGCGAACGGCTCGCCGCGGTGCAGGACGAGGGCAGCCAGCTCTGCGCGATCGCCGCGACGAAGGTGCCGGTCGAGGGCTCGGACGAGCGCTGGCTCGACCTCTGCGCCGGCCCCGGCGGCAAGGCGGTCATGCTCGGCTCCCTCGCGGCGTTGAGCGGCGCGACCGTGGACGCCGTCGAAAAGGCGCCGCACCGCGCGAAGCTGGTCGAGAAGGCCACGATCGGCCTGCCGGTGAAGGTGCACGTCGCCGACGGCCGCGAAAGCGGCTTGGAGCCGGGCTACGACCGGATCCTCGTCGACGCGCCCTGCAGCGGCCTCGGCGCGCTGCGACGGCGGCCGGAGGCGCGCTGGCGGCGCCAGCCCTCCGACGTCGCGGACCTGACGAAGCTGCAGGGTGAGCTGATCACCGCGGCCTACGCCCTGCTGCGGCCCGGCGGCGCGCTCACCTACGTCGTCTGCTCGCCGCACCTGGCCGAGACCGAGGGTGTGGTGGGCGAGACGGCGCGGCGGCTGAAGGCCGAAGTGCTGGACTCGCGGGAGTTCTTCCCCGGTGTGCCGGAACTCGGTGACGGGCCGTACGTGCAGCTGTGGCCGCACCGCCACGGCACCGACGCGATGTTCTGCGCCGTGCTGCGCAAACCGTGAGGGATCTCGGGCTGGTCGCCGGCTCGTGCGGCGGGCTGGACGTCCGGTTCGCCGCCGAGCTGGCCCGGCCCGCCGCCGCCCGCGGCTGGCGGACGGCGATCACCCTGACGCCGACGGCGATGCGCTGGCTCGAGTCGACCGGCGCCCTGACGGACGTCGAGTCGGCGACCGACCTGCCGGTGCGCAGCGCGTCCCGGCTGCCGGGGGAGCCCCGGCCGCACCCGGACCCGTCGGTGTTCCTGTTCGCGCCCGCGTCGGCCAACTCGGTGGCGAAGCTGGCGCTCGGGATCGCGGACAACCAGGCCCTGACCGTGCTCGGTGACGTCCTCGGCGCGCCCGGGATCACGATCGTCGTGGCCTACCAGATCCAGGACACCCGGGTGCACCACCCGGCGTGGCAGCGCCACCTCGGCACCCTCGCGGAGGCCGGGGTGACGCTGCACCGCCTGGACGTCGGGCGGCCGTGGACCGAGGCGCTGGACCTGCTGCCCTGAGCAGGGGCGCTTCCCTGAACAGCCGGTTTCCCTGAACAGCGTGTGGGGCGCCGCCCCCGATTTCCACGCTACCGGGTGGCACCGACAGTTCCGGCTGCTACTTGCGGGCCAGCGCCACCTCGAACGCCGTCTCGGTGTTCTGCTGCACGCCGTCGGGCGCGGGGAGCTCGTTGACCGACACGGCGGCGGCCCGGCCGCCGTCGAGGGCGCCGGCCAGGGTGGCGAAGCCGAAGATTCCCCCGTCGTGGCCCCAGTACGGCGTGCCGTCCGGCAGTGTGCGGCGGATCAGGCCGAGGCCGTAGTCGGCGCCGGGTTCGGTCGGTGCCGGGACCGTGCGCCGCATCTGCGCGAGCTGCGCGGCGGGCAGCAGCCGGCCGGCCAGCAACGCGCTGAAGAACGTGTCCAGGTCCCGGCCGGACGACACGAGCCCGCCCGCGGCGCCGGCGATCGACGGGTCGAAGTCGGTGAAGTCGGCCGGAGGCCCGCCGAGCGACAGGTAGCCGCGCGGGTGCGGCGCCGGCAGGTGTTCGTCGCCGCGGCCGGGCAGCGACGTGTCGCGCAAGCCGAGCGGCCGGGCGATCCGGCGGTCGATCTCCGTGGCGAGACTGCGGCCGGCGACCTTCTCGACGAGCATCCCGGCGACGATGTAGTCGGTGTTCGAATAGGACCAGCCACGGCCGGGCGCGAACAGCGGCGGGTGCTGCAGCGCGATCGCGACCAGTTCGCCGGGCTCGGCACCGCGGTGGCGCAGGGACTCGGGGTCCGCCGTCAGCACGTCGTCGGTGTAGTTGTAGAGCCCGCTGGTGTGCTGCAACAGGTTCCGCACGGTGATCTGCCGGCCGTCGTTCCCGTTGCCGGCGACGAGGCCGGGCAGGTAACGCTCGATCGGCTCGTCGAGCTTCACTTTCCCTTCGGCGACGAGCTGCAGCACCACGGTCGCGACGAACGTCTTGGTGACGCTGCCGACGCGGAACTTCGCGTCGTGCGGGTAGGGCTTCCCCGTGGTCAGGTCGCCGGTCCCGCTGCGCGTCTCGGTGACGCGGCCGTGGTCGGTGACGACGGCTTCGGCGCCGGGCGCGCCGCCCTGGGCGGTGACGCGGTCGAGCGCCCGCTGCAGCGGATTCGTGGTGACGGCGAGCGCCGGTGCCGCGGTGGTCGCCGCGAGGAGCGCGACGAGCGTGCCGCACGCGACGATCTGCTTGCCGCGCAAGGATTTCCGCATGAAATGACTCCCTGTGTCTCGGTCTCCCCAACCTAGGGAGCACCGGCGCCAGGGGCATTGGGGCAGGCCGCCCGATGGATCCGGGGGCCTGCCCCACCATGAAGCGTCAGCGCAGGCGCAGAGCCCGCTTCAGCGTGCCGAACAGGTCGGTCTGGTTGGTCAGGCCGACGATGTTGGCCGCCTGCGGGCCGAGACCCGCGATGCGCACCTGGGTGCCGGTGTGCGACTGCGAGCCGCCCGTCTCCGCGGTGCCGTAGGCCAGGGTCATGTTCGCGCCCTCGTTGGTGACGAGCGTCGCGGTCAGGCCCGGGGTGGCCGTGGGCTCGACGATCTGGCTGCTGTGGCCGTGGTCGGCGGTCACCAGCACCAGGGTGTCGGGGTGGCTGCGGGCGTACGCCGTGCCCGCCGCGATCGCCGCGTCGAAGTCGACCGTCTCGCCGATCTGGCCGCACGGGTCGGCGGCGTGGTCCTGCTTGTCGATGCTCGCGCCCTCGACCTGCAGGAAGAAGCCCTTGTCGCTGCGACGGTCCTCGAGCAGCTCGATCGCCTTGCGGGTCTGCTCGGCCAGCTTCGGCTGGGCCTTGGGCAGGGCCGCGTTCGGGGTGCAGCGGGCCGGTGCGGTGCCGCCGTGCACGGCCGCCGGGCCGGTCCAGTTCACCGGCAGGTTGTTCTTGGCGAACAGGCCGAGGACCGGCTTGCCCTTCTTCGCCGCCGCCAGGTCGGCCGCGGTGTTGACGACGTTGTAGCCGGCCGCCTTGGCCTGCTCCAGCACCGTCTTGCCCTTGAACTTGCCGGCCGTGACCTTCTGGTCGAAGTACGTCGCGCCGCCGCCCAGCAGGACGTCGGGGCGGGTCTGTACCAGCTGCTCGGAGATCGAGCCGAGGCCGCCGTTCTCCTTGGCGTTCTTCGCGCACTTCGCGGTCGTCTCGACCGGGCCCTTGCAGTCGCGGCTGACGACGTGCGAGCCGAGCACGGCCGGGGTGGCGTCCTGGACCTCGGCGGTCGTGACGTCGCCCGTGCGCAGGCCGTTGCGCTTGGCGATCTCGAGGATCGTCGGCACGTCGTTGCCGTACGCGTCGACCGAGATCGCGCCGTTGTAGGACTTGGTGCCGGTGGCCCAGCCGGTGCCGGACGCGGCCGAGTCGGTCACGTAGTTGGGCTTGCCGGGGTTGTTCTGCTCGACGGCGTAGGTCGTGTAGTCGCCGGTCAGGGGCAGCTCGTCCATCGCGAGTCGGCCCGCGGCGCCGCGCTCGTAGTTGCGGGCGGCGGTGATCTCCGACTGGCCCATGCCGTCACCGATGAACAGGATGACGTTGCGGGCGCTGCCGCCCTGGATCGCGGAGCGGACGTCGCCGGTGCGGTCACCGGTGCCGGCCGAGCGCGCGTCGGCGGGGCCGGAGCCGGTGGCGGCCAGGGCAACGGGGGCGGCGGCGACCAGTGCGGCGCCGAGCGCGCCCGCGACCAGCCACCGGCGGCGGCCGGTGAGCAGCGAAGCCATGTTTCTCCTCTTCGGGGACTTCGGGAAGTAAAGGTCCGGATTCCGGACACGGGTTATTAGTCCGGTTGCACGTGTGCCGTGCGCGGACGCGAGGTGAGCGTCAGGTGGCGGCTGGCCGAACACCTGGCTTCCCGTGGGTGACCGGGAGCACGTCGGTTATTGACCGGCGAGGTGTCCCGGCCGGACGACGCCCGCTTCGTAGGCGATGACCACGGCCTGGCTGCGGTTGCCCGCGCCGAGCTTCCCGAAGATGTTGCCCACGTGCGTCTTCACGGTCTCGAGGCTGATCACGAGCGCGGCGGCGATGTCCTGGTTGGACAGCCCGGTGGCGATCAGCCGCAGCACCTCGGCCTCGCGCCGGGTCAGCTTCTTCGCCGCCCGCGCGTGCGCCCCGCCGGGCGCCCGCGCGCTCACCAGCCGCCGGATCGCCTCCGGGAACAGCAGCGACTCCCCGGCGGCGACGGTCCGCACGGCGTGCGCGATCTCCTCCTTGCGCGCCCGCTTCAGCAGGAACCCGCTGGCCCCGGCCAGCAGCGCCTCGTGCACGTAGTCGTCGTTGTCGAACGTCGTGACGACGAGGACTTTCGGCGGGTCGGCCAGCGCGCCGAGGACCTGCCGGGTCGCCTCGATGCCGTCGGTGCCGGGCATCCGGACGTCCATCAGCACGACGTCGGGTGTGGTCCGGCGCACCGCGGGCAGCACCTCGGCGCCGTCGGCCGCCTCGCCGACGACCGTCAGGCCCTGCTGCTCCAGCAGGGCCCGCAGGCCGGCGCGGACCAGGGGTTCGTCGTCGGCCAGCAGGACGGTCGGGCTCACGTGCCCGCCCGCAGCGGGATGGTCGCGCTCAGCCGCCACCGCTCGCCGTCCGGTCCGGCGGCCAGCTCGCCGCGCAGGGCCTCGACGCGCTCCGCGAGCCCCTCCAGCCCGTGCCGTCCCGAGCGTGCGCCTTCCCCGTCCAGCGGGTTGACGACCGCGATCTCCAAGCGGTCCGGCCCGGCCTCGACACGGACGTCCACCCGGCCCGGCCCGGCGTGCCGCAGCGCGTTGGTCAGGCCCTCCTGGACGATCCGGTAGCCCTCGCGCGACACCGTGGCGGGCAGCGCGCCGACCGGGCCGCGGACGGTCAGCCGGACGTCGAGCCCGGCGTCGCGGGCACGGACGGCCAGGACGTCCACCTCGGTCAACGTGCGCGTCGGCTCCTTCGCGGCCGGCTCCTCGCGCAGCAGGCCGAGGACGTGGTCGAGGTCTTCGAGCGCGCTGCGCGAGGCTTCTTCGATCGTGCCGAGGGCGCGTCGCACCTGAGCCGGGTCCGCCTCGACCAGGTCGGCGGCGGCCGCCGCGTGCAGGGTCGACGTCGTCAGCGTGTGCCCGATCGAGTCGTGCAGCTCGCGGGCCAGCCGGTTGCGCTGGGCGAGCACGGCGGCGCGGCGTTCGGCGAGCGCCGCGCGCTCGGCCGCGGACGGCCCCAGCAGCGCGGCCGCGCCGACGCGGAGGCCCAGGGTGGCGGCCGCGGTCAGCACCAGCGCCGCGACGACCGCCACCAGCCCGAACGGGAGCGTCCACGCCCCGAGCGGGACGTCCGACCAGAACAGCGAGATCCGGTCCTGGCCACCCGCCAGCCATACCGCCGGCACGAGCACCCCGAGCCCCAGGAAGGCCAGCACGGTGAACAGGATGCCGCTGGCCGCGGTGTGCAGCGCGAGCCACAGGCCCGAGCGCAGCCGCGCCCCGGCCCCCGGGTGCCGCTCGGGCGCCGGGACGCCGGTGCCGAGCAGGGTGTTCGCCAGGCCGACGCCGAGGCGCCGCACCGGTCCCAGCAGGCCCAGCAGCCCCATGAGCACGGCCAGGGCGAGCAGGGCGATGAGCGCCCGGAGCCGGGAATCGACGTCGAAGGACACCGCCACGGCGAGGGCGAAGGGGGCCACCGGCACCGCGATGGCGGCGCCCGCGGCGGCGTGGAGCAGGCTGCGGTAGCTGCCGATCCGCGTCAGGGACAGGAGGAATCCGGACATGCGGCGAGCGTAGGGCGGCCGGTGGCGGGGTGACCTCCCTCTCGGGAGCCAGATTCTGGTCACAACCGGTTAGCGACCGTTAGCGCGAGCCTCCTACACTCGGGATGTGGCAGACCGACCCCTGATCGCCCCCAGCATCCTCTCCGCGGACTTCGCCCGGCTCGGCGAGGAGATCGCCGCCGTGGCCGGCCCCGGCGACCACCGCGCCGACTGGGTGCACGTCGACGTCATGGACGCGCACTTCGTGCCCAACCTGACCCTGGGCCTGCCCGTGGTCAAGGCGCTGCTCAAGAGCACGGACGTGCCGATCGACTGCCACCTGATGATCGACGACCCGGACCGCTGGGCGATCGGGTACGCCGAGGCCGGCGCCTACAACGTCACGGTGCACGCCGAGGCCGCGAAGGACCCGGTCGCGCTGGCGAAGAACCTGCGCGCCGCGGGCGCGAAGGCCGGCCTGTCGATCAAGCCGGGCACCGCGCTCGAGCCGTGGCTCGACGCGCTCAAGCACTACGACACGCTGCTGGTCATGTCGGTCGAGCCGGGCTTCGGCGGGCAGTCGTTCATCGCGGACGTCCTGGAGAAGGTCCGCACCGCGCGGCGGCTGGTCGACACCGGGCACCTGAAGCTGGTCGTCGAGATCGACGGCGGGATCAACGCCGAGACCATCGAACAGGCCGCCGAAGCGGGCGTCGACTGCTTCGTCGCCGGGTCCGCCGTCTACGGCGCCGGCGACCCCGGGAAGGCCGTCGCCGCCCTGCGCGAGCAGGCCGCGCGCTTCCGAGCGGGCTGAATCCCCGCCCGAGGCGCGGGCGGAGAAGCCCTGCGAGCGCCTCGGGTGTTGGATGGAGAGGGACCCGGCTACGAGGAGGCAGCGGACGTGTTCACCGGCATAGTCGAGGAGATCGGCGAGGTCGTCGCGGTCGAGCAGGTGACGAACGCGGCGCGCCTGCGGGTGCGCGGGCCGCTGGTGACGAGCGACGCCGGGCACGGCGACTCGATCGCGGTCAGCGGCGTCTGCCTGACGGTGGTCGACGTCGCGGACGGCGAGTTCACCGTCGACGTCGTCAATGAGACGCTCCAGCGCTCCAGCCTGGCGAAGGTCGCGGTCGGCGACCGCGTCAACCTGGAGCGCGCCACCCCGGCCGGCGGCCGGCTCGGCGGGCACATCATGCAGGGCCACGTCGACGGGACGGGCGTGTTCCTCTCGCGCGACGAGAACGGCGTCACGACGTTCGCGCTGCCGGAGCACCTGGCGCGCTACGTGGTCGAGAAGGGCTCGATCGCGGTGGACGGCATTTCGCTGACCGTCGCCGCGATCACCGGCGACCGGTTCGCGGTGGCGCTGATCCCGACCACCCTGGAGGTGACCACGCTCGGCGGCCGCGAGGCCGGCGACCTGGTCAACCTGGAGGTCGACGTGGTCGCGAAGTACGTCGAAAAGCTGGCCGAGGCACACATCCGCGACCAGGTGCAGAATCGGGACGGCGGCGGCACAGAGGAGCGGAGCGGTCATGAGTGAGCCTGAGTCGAGTGCGGCAGAGCCCGAAGCGGGCTGGACCCCGTGCGGCACCGGGGCGGTGTTCGACGCCGACGCCATCGAGCGGGCGATCGCGGACATCGGAGCGGGCCGTGCGGTCGTCGTGGTCGACGACGAAGACCGCGAGAACGAGGGCGACCTCATCTTCGCGGCGGAAAAGGCGACCCCGGAGCTGCTGGCCTTCATGGTCCGCTACACCTCCGGCTACGTCTGCGTCGCGCTGACCGAGGCCGAGGCGGACCGGCTGGACCTGCCGCCGATGTACCACACGAACCAGGACGCGCGCGGCACCGCGTACAGCGTCACGGTCGACGCCGCCGACGGCATCAGCACCGGCATCTCCGCCGCCGACCGCGCGCACACCATCCGGCTGCTCGCCGACCCGGCGTCGTCCGCGAAGGACTTCCGCCGTCCCGGCCACGTCGTCCCGCTGCGCGCGAAGGAGGGCGGCGTGCTCCGCCGTCCCGGGCACACCGAGGCGTCGGTCGACCTGGCCCGGATGGCCGGGCTGAACGCGGCCGGCGTGCTCTGCGAGATCGTGTCGCAGAAGGACGAGGGCGACATGGCCCGCCGCGACGAGCTGGAGGTCTTCGCGGCCGACCACGGCCTGGCGATCATCACCATCGCCGACCTGATCGCCTACCGCCGTCGCACCGAGAAGCAGGTCGAGCGGGTCGCCGAGGCGCGCATCCCGCTGTCCGCGGGCACGTTCCGCGCGGTCGGCTACGACTCGCTGCTCGACGGCATCGAGCACGTCGCGTTCGTCTACGGCGAGATCGGCGACGGCCAGGACATCCTCGTGCGCGTCCACTCCGAGTGCCTCACCGGCGACGTCTTCGGCTCGCTGCGCTGCGACTGCGGGCCCCAGTTGGACGCGGCGCTCGCCGCCGTCGCCGCCGAAGGGCGCGGCGTGGTGCTCTACATCCGCGGCCACGAGGGCCGCGGCATCGGCCTGCTGCACAAGCTGCAGGCCTACCAGCTGCAGGACGACGGCGCCGACACCGTCGACGCCAACCTCGCGCTGGGTGTGCCCGCCGACGCCCGCGACTACGGCACCGGCGCGCAGATCCTCTGCGACCTCGGTGTCCGCACGATGCGGCTGCTGTCGAACAACCCGGCCAAGCGGATCGGCCTCGAGGGCTACGGCCTGCGCGTCACCGGTCGGGTGCCGCTGCCGATCTCGCCGAACCCGGAGAACCTGCGCTACCTGCGGACCAAGCGCGACCGGATGGGGCACGACCTGGCCCAGCTGGAGCACTACGACCAGGTCGGCGCCGGCACCGAGCACCCCGACGGAGGCACGCTGTGAGCGGCGAAGGCCGACCGGAGGTCAAGCTGGACCTCTCCGACTGCAAGTCGCTGAAGCTGGGCATCGTCACCACCAAGTGGAACGCGCCCATCGCCGACCTGCTGCTGGAGCGAGCCCTGGCCGCGGCCCGCGAGGCCGAGCTCGAAGAAGAGCCGACGGTCGTCCGCGTCGCGGGCGCGATCGAGCTGCCCGTGGTGGCGCAGGCCCTGGCCCGCAACCACGACGCCGTCGTCGCGCTCGGCGTCGTCATCCGCGGTGGCACCCCGCACTTCGAGTACGTGTGCGACGCGGTGACGGCGGGCCTGACCCGGGTGGCCCTCGACGAGAGCACCCCGGTCGGCAACGGCGTCCTCACTTGTGACACCGAGGAGCAGGCCCTGGACCGCTCGGGCCGCCCCGGTTCGAAGGAGGACAAGGGCTACGAGGCCGCGGTCGCGGCGCTCGACACGGCGCACGCGCTGCGGAGCCTGCGCCAGCCGTGGACCGAGCGGGGTTTCGTGTGAGCGTGGCTACTTCATCTTCGTCGGCGACCCTGGTCATCCGGCCGCGCCGCGCGCTGATCATGTGCAGCGTGCTGGCGGTGGCGCTGCTGGCGGTGTTCATCGTGGTGGCGATCCTGCTGCGCAACGGCAACACCGGAGTGCACTTCCAGCGTTCCGACCAGGCGGCGATGGTGGGCATCGGCATCCTGCTCGCGGCGGGCGTGATGCTGTTCGCGATCGCCCGCGTCCGGGCCGACGCCGAGGGCATCGAAGTCCGCAACGTCCTGATGACGCGACGTTTCGCGTGGACCGAGGTGCTGTCGGTGAGCTTCCCGGACGGCGCGTCGTGGGCGCGGCTGGAGCTGCCGGAGGACGAGTACCACGCGGTGATGGCGGTCCAGTCGGTGGACCGCGCCCGAGCCGTGGAAGCGGTGCGCGCACTGCGAAAGCTGCACCGCACCGCCACCGGCGGCTAGCGACCGGAGAGTTGGCTGGCCAGTTCTTGGGCGCGCTGTTCGGTGAACTTGCCGGTGATCTGGGTGTTGCCGTCGAGGACCGCGACTCGGATGTTCGGCGCCCAGATGACCTGGCTGTTCACGACGATCGCGACCTGCTGGTTGACGTTCTTGCTCGTGAAATCGGCCCAGATCTTCGTACCCTCGGACTTGAACTCGAGATACACGATCCACTGTCCGCGCTGCGTGTCGTAGCCGGACGTCGCGTCGGCCACCTCGCTTCCGGGAAGGAACTCCGGCTCGAGCAGGTAGGCCGTGTCATCGGTCTGCCCGCACGTGACCAGCGGCAAGGTCCGGTCGTCGTGTCCGGCCAGCGGATCCGCCCTGCCCGGCATGCAGTCGATCGCCCGCACGGCTGCCGTCTGTTCGGCCACGCCGGTGCTCTGCCGGGCAGCCTGCGAAGGAGGCGGCCCGGTTCCGGCGCCGCCGACCCGCGAAGCGTTGGCCACGACTTCGCGGAACTCCAGCGATGCCGGGCCGCGGACGCCCGCGGCTGAGGACGACTTCACCGGCGCGGGCACCGCCTGTCCGCTGACGACGGCGTCACATCCCGCCGACAACGTCACCAGGGCTACCGCCGAGAGCACCACCGCGAAGCGCATGAGTCCCGAGTCGGCGGGACGGACTCCGCTGTTACGCGATTCTCAGAGGGTCAGGTCCACCACGATGGGTGCGTGGTCCGACGGGAGCTTGCCCTTGCGGGCGTCGCGGTCCACATAGGAGTCCGTGACCGCTCCCGTGAACGCTTCGTTCCCGTACACCAGGTCGATCCGCATGCCCTTGTTGTTCGGGAAGTTGCCCCCGCGGTAGTCCCAGTACGTGAACGGGTGGTCGTACTTCAGCGGCCTCGGGAAGACGTCCGTCAGGCCCAGCTTCCGCAGCCGCGCCAGGGCCTCGCGCTCCGGGGGCGTCACGTGTGTCGACTCCGCGAAGAGCGTGATGTCCCAGACGTCGGCGTCCGTCGGGGCGACGTTGAAGTCGCCCAGCACCGCGAACGGCCCTTCGGACGACAGCTCCGACGCCGCCAGCGATCGCAGGGACTTCAGCCACTCCAGTTTGTACGCGTAGTGCGGGTTGTCCGGCTCGCGCCCGTTGGGCACGTACACCGACCACACCCGCACGCCGCCACACGTCGCGCCGATCGCGCGCGCCTCGGCGGCGCCGTCGAAGGATGGTTCGTCCGGCAGCCCGCGCACCACGTCGGACAACCCGACCCGCGAGACGATCCCGACGCCGTTCCACTGGCCCAGCCCGTACGCGGCCACCTCGTACCCGAGCGCCTCGACCTCGGCGGCCGGGAACTTCTCCGTCGTGTTCTTCAGCTCCTGCAGGCACAGCACGTCCGGCGCGGTCTTCTCCAGGAAGTCCAGGACGCGCGGCAGCCGCGGGAGGATGGAGTTCACGTTCCAGGTGGCGATCCGCATGCCGCGAGCATCCCATACGGCACCGACAAGAAAGGGGCGGCACGAGCGGCCGCCCCTTTCGAGGAGGAACCTCAGACGCCGGCCGTCGTCCGGATCCAGGACCGGCTCGACGCCACGCTCGCGTAGTTGTTCGTGCCGCGTGTGTTGGTCCCGCTCTGGTTCTGCACCGTCGAGGCGACGCCGACCTGGACGCCGTTCGAGACCTCGGGGCCGCCCGAGTCGCCCTTCCAGGCCGAGCCGTTGATGCCGACGCTCTGGATCGCGCGGCCGCCGTAGGCGTCCGACGACCGGCCGGTCACCTGGACGTTCGCCACCTTCAGCGCCGACGCCGGCGGGCCGGTCGGCGTGGTGCGGCCCCAGCCGTAGAGCTGGTTGGTGCTGCCGGTCGACGGGTCGGCGCTGCCCAGCGAGATCGGGCCGGCGCTGGTCGCCGAGGCCAGGTGCAGCAGCGCGATGTCGCCGTTCGGGGACTCGTACTTGCGGTCGACGGCGATCTGCGTGCCGGCGAAGAGCGTGTTGGTGCCGACCTTGACGTGCATGCCCGAGCCGTCTTCGTCGAGGCAGTGCACCGCGGTCATCACCCAGCGCGAGGCGATGACCGTGCCGGAGCAGTTGAAGCCCTGGAAGTCACGCCCGGGCGTGTTGACGTACACCTGGGCACCCCAGGAGACCGTCGGGGCGGTGCCGCCGCCGACGATGTTCGGCTGGACGCCGGCCGAGGCGACGGCGCCGCCCGCGAGGGTCAGCGCGACGGCCGCCGCTGAGGCGGCACCAAGGACACGGAGAAAGCTCACGGCGGTGATCCTTTCGGATGGGACCCGATCCTGCTGGGTCGGAAAGTAACCACCGCGTCACCCGGAGGGACACCTACCGAAGTCGGAACCGGGCGAAAACCCGACTTACGGCGGATCGGACACCGGGGGGCCACCGAGAACTGTCGGTGGCGACCCATACTCTTGGGGGCGTGGCTGACCCGACCACCTACCGTCCCTCGCCGGGGAGCATCCCGGATGCCCCCGGCGTGTACAAGTTCCGCGACGCGACCAGGCGGGTCATCTACGTCGGCAAGGCGAAAAGCCTGCGCAGCAGACTGAACTCCTACTTCGCCGACCTCTCGGGCCTGCACCCGCGCACCCGGCAGATGGTGACCACGGCCGCGAGCGTCGAGTGGACCGTCGTCACCACCGAGGTCGAGGCGCTCCAGCTCGAGTACAACTGGATCAAGGAGTTCGACCCGCGGTTCAACGTCCGCTACCGCGACGACAAGAGCTACCCGGTCCTGGCGGTCACGCTCAACGAGGAGTTCCCGCGCCTGTTCGTCTACCGCGGCGCGCGCAAGAAGGGCGTCCGGTACTTCGGGCCGTACTCGCACGCGTGGGCCATCCGCGAGACGCTCGACCTGCTGCTGCGGGTGTTCCCGGCGCGCACCTGCTCGGCCGGGGTGTTCCGGCGCCACGGCCAGATCGGCCGCCCCTGCCTGCTCGGTTACATCGAGAAGTGCTCGGCGCCGTGCGTCGGGCGGGTCTCGGCCGATGAGCACCGCGACATCGTCGAGGATTTCTGCGACTTCCTCGCGGGCAAGACCGACGGCATGATCAAGCGCCTCGAAGCCGAGATGGCGGCCGCGTCCGGAGAGCTCGAGTTCGAGCGCGCGGCCCGGCTGCGCGACGACCTCGGCGCGCTGCGCCGCGCCATGGAGAAGCAGGCCGTGGTGTTCGGCGACGGCACGGATGCCGACGTCGTGGCGTTCGCCCACGACGACCTCGAGGCCGCCGTCCAGGTCTTCCACGTGCGCGGCGGCCGGGTCCGCGGCCAGCGCGGCTGGGTCATCGACAAGGCCGAGGAGATGGACGTCCCGGCGCTGGTCGACCACTTCATCACGCAGTTCTACGGCGAGCAGGCCGAGCTCGAGGCCGGCGACAACGTCGACGCCGGGCCGGCGGTCCCGCGCGAGGTCCTGGTCCCGGAGCTGCCCGCGGACGCCGACGCGCTGGCGGAGTGGCTGACCGGGCTGCGCGGCTCGCGGGTGCAGGTGCGGGTGCCGCAGCGCGGCGACAAGAAGGCCCTCGCCGAGACCGTGCAGCGCAACGCGGGGGAGGCGTTCACCCAGCACAAGCTGCGGCGCGCGGGCGACCTCACGGCGCGCTCGGCGGCGCTCACCGAGCTGCAGGACTTCCTGGCCCTCGACACCGCGCCGCTGCGCATCGAGTGCATCGACATCAGCCACATCCAGGGCAGTGACGTCGTGGCGTCGCTCGTCGTCTTCGAAGACGGGCTGGCGCGCAAGTCCGAGTACCGGCGCTTCGCGTTGCGCGAGGCGGCCGAAGAGGGCGACGTCGCGTCGATCGCCGAGGTCGTCCGGCGGCGGTTCAACCGCTACCTCAAGGAAACGGCTGAAGGCGCCGACGTCCCGATCGACTCGTCGAAGCCGGGCCTCGACCCGGAGACCGGCCGGCCGCGCAAGTTCGCCTACCCGCCGAACCTGCTGGTCGTCGACGGCGCGGGCCCGCAGGCCACGGCGGCCGCGGACGTCCTGGCCGAACTGGGCATCACCGACATTTCCGTGGTGGGACTGGCGAAGCGGCTCGAAGAGGTGTGGCTGCCCGCCGACCCCGATCCGGTGATCCTGCCGCGGACGTCGGAAGGGCTGTTCCTGCTGCAGCGGCTCCGTGACGAGGCGCATCGCTTCGCCATCACCTACCACCGCGAGAAGCGCTCCAAGCGGCTGCAGGCGTCCGAATTGGACAGTGTGCCCGGGCTGGGGCAGGCTCGCCGCACCGCGCTGATCAAGCACTTCGGCTCGGTCAAGAAGCTCAAGCAGGCCCGGATCGAAGAGATCGAGGCGGTGCCCGGCTTCGGCAGGCGCACCGCGGAGGCCGTGGTCGCCGCGCTGGCCGGGGAGTCCGGCGTGGGCCAGGGCACGAAGACAGGGGAGTAGGAAAGACAGTGAGTGCGCAAGAAGATGTCCGCGGCTCCGGCATGGAGGTCGCGGTCGTGTCCGGGCTGTCGGGGGCGGGCCGCAGCACCGCGGCCAAGTGCCTGGAGGACCTGGGCTGGTTCGTCGTCGACAACCTGCCCCCGGAGCTGATCGCCACGATGGTCGAGCTGGGCGCCCAGGCGCGCGGCGCGATCACCAAGGTGGCCGTGGTGATGGACGTGCGCTCGCGCGCCTTCACCGACGACCTCGCCTCGGTGATCAAGGACCTGGACGCGCGGGGGTACAAGCCGCGCGTGCTGTTCCTGGAGGCGACCGACGCCGTGCTGGTGCGGCGCTTCGAGGCCGTCCGGCGCGGCCACCCGATGCAGGGTGACGGCCGGCTCGCCGACGGCATCACGGCCGAGCGCGTGCTGCTGGAGCCGCTGCGCGAAGAGGCCGACCTGGTGCTCGACACGTCGTCGCTGTCGGTGCACGACCTGCGCGCCAAGATCGAGGACGCCTTCGGCTCCGAGGCGAGCACGCAGACCCGCGTCACCGTGCTGTCGTTCGGGTACAAGTACGGCCTGCCGATGGACGCGGACCTGGTGATGGACGTCCGGTTCCTGCCGAACCCGTTCTGGATCCCGGAGCTGCGCGAGCACACGGGCCTCGACGGCGAGGTCCGCAACTACGTGCTCTCGCAGGAAGGCGCCGAGGAGTTCCTCGACCGCTACCACCAGCTGCTGCGGCTCATCGGCGCCGGCTACAAGCGCGAGGGCAAGCGGTACCTGACCCTCGCCGTCGGCTGCACCGGCGGCAAGCACCGCAGTGTGGCCCTGTCGGTCGAGCTCGCCCAGCGTCTGTCCAAAGAGGACGGAATGGCCGTGAAGGTGGTGCACCGCGACCTTGGTCGTGAATAACGTGCGGGCGGTCGCCCTCGGGGGCGGCCACGGACTGCACGCCACGTTGTCCGCGGTGCGGCGGGTGACCCCCGACGTCACCGCGATCGTCACCGTGGCCGACGACGGCGGTTCGTCCGGCCGGCTGCGGCGCGAGCTCGGGCTGCTGCCGCCGGGCGACCTCCGGCAGGCGTTCGCCGCCTTCGCCGCGGAAGACGGCGGCACGCTCTGGGCCGAGGTGTTCCAGCACCGCTTCGGCGGCGACGGCGCGCTGGCCGGGCACGCGGTGGGGAATCTCCTGCTGGCCGGGTTGTTCGAGGTGCTCGGCGACCCGGTGGCGGCGCTCGACGAGGCGTGCCGCCTGATCGGCGTCTCCGGCCGGGTGCTGCCGATGTCGCCGGAGCCGCTGGAGATCGTAGGGGAGGTCAGCGGGCTCGACAGCGAGGACCCGGCGGCGCTGCGCACGATCCGCGGTCAGGTCGCGGTGGCCTCGACGCCGGGGCAGGTGCAGCGCGTGAGCCTGCACACGCCGGGCCGGTCCGGGCGGCCGCCGCAGGCGTGCGCCGAAGCGGTGGACGCGGTGCTGGCGGCCGACGTCGTGTTCCTCGGTCCCGGCTCCTGGTTCACGAGCGTGCTACCGCACCTGCTCGTACCGGGCCTGCACGACGCGCTCGTCAAGACCACCGCGACGAAGGTGCTCGTGCTCAACCTTGTCCCCCAGCCGGGGGAAACCGCGGGGTTCTCCCCGGAGCGGCACCTGGACGTCCTGTCCGAGCACGCGCCCGATCTGCGGGTGGACGCGGTGATCGCGGACCGCGATTCGGTCCCCGACCCGGCGAATCTCCGGCGCGCGGCCGAGCGGCTCGGCGGCCGGGCGCACCTGGGGGCGGTGGCCGACCCGGAAGTGGCGGGACGGCATGATCCTGATGCGCTCGCGAGGTGTATGCGGGAGGCTCTCGGTCTCGGCAGGGGCGGGGAGCACGGGGGAGGAGCACAAGGCAGGGAGGGGCAGTAATGGCGATGACCGCCGCGGTGAAGGACGAACTGAGCCGGCTGGAGATCACGAAGATCGGGCCGCGCCGGGCGGAGGTCGCGTCGCTGCTTCGCTTCGCCGGCGGGCTGCACATCGTGGCCGGCCGGGTGGTCGTCGAAGCGGAGCTGGACACGGGCTCGGTCGCGCGACGGCTGCGCAAGGAGATCCACGAGCTCTACGGCCACCATTCCGACGTCCACGTCATCACCGCCAGCGGCGGGCTGCGCAAGGGCACCCGGTACGTGGTGCGCGTGGTCAAGGACGGCGAGGGGCTGGCCCGGCAGACCGGGCTGATCGACCAGCGCGGCCGGCCGGTGCGCGGGCTGCCCGCGGCCGTGGTGTCCGGCGGCGTGGCGGACGCCGAAGCGGCGTGGCGCGGAGCGTTCCTCGCCCACGGTTCCCTGACGGAGCCGGGCCGTTCGTCGTCACTGGAAGTGACGTGCCCCGGCCCGGAGGCGGCGCTGGCTTTGGTGGGTGCCGCGCGCCGGATGGGCATCCAGGCGAAGTCGCGCGAGGTCCGCGGCGCCGACCGCGTCGTGGTCCGCGACGGTGACGCGATCGGCGCGCTGCTGACGCGCCTCGGCGCGCACACGAGCGTGCTGCAGTGGGAGGAACGCCGCATGCGCCGCGAGGTGCGGGCGACGGCGAACCGGCTGGCCAACTTCGACGACGCGAACCTCCGCCGGTCGGCCCGCGCGGCCGTCGCGGCGGCGGCCCGGGTCGAGCGCGCCCTGGAGATCCTCGGCGACACGGCCCCGGACCACCTGCTGGCGGCGGGCAAGCTCCGGCTGTCCAACCGGCAGGCGTCCCTGGAGGAGCTGGGCCAGCTGTCGGACCCGCAGATGACGAAGGACGCGGTCGCCGGCCGCATCCGCCGTCTGCTGGCGATGGCGGACAAGCGGGCGAAGGACCTGAGCATCCCGGACACCGAGTCCGCGGTCACCCCGGAGATGCTCGAGGAAGAGGAAGACGCCTGACCCGGCCCCGCCGTGCTGGTCAGGCCGTTTTCCGTCCGCGCGGTTAACGGGATCGGTGCCGCGGCGCCGAACTCGTAACACCGCGGTAGCACGGGGGAGTGGTCGCCGAAACGCGCCGCGTCGAACCTCGGTCGGGAGGGAGTACGCCGAACGAGGGAAGGGGAACGCATGCGCACGAGCCGGAACAGCAATGACCGCGCGCAGCTGCAGGTGTCGCCGGAGGTCGGCACCTGGCTCGCCCGGCGCAGCAGCAGGGCCGACGACTGGACGGCGGACCAGCTGGTCGAGGCCAAACGCGGCACGACCGTCTCGGTGGTCATCCCCGCGCGCAACGAGGAAGCGACGGTCGGCGCGATCGTCACCGCCATCCGCGAGGAACTCTGCGAACACCACCGGCTCGTCGACGAGATCCTGGTCGTCGACAGCCACTCGACCGACGCCACCGCCGAGGTGGCCGCGGCGGCCGGCGCGCGGGTCGTCGCGCAGGACGCCGTGTTCCCGGCCCTCGACGGGCTGCAGGGCAAGGGTGAGGCTCTGTGGAAGGGCGTCGCCGCGACGACCGGAGACCTCGTGGTCTTCGTCGACGGCGATCTCTACGACTTCACCACCGACTACGTCACGGGCCTGCTGGGCCCGCTGCTCACCGACCCGTCGGTGGCCTACGTCAAGGGCTTCTACCACCGCCCGCTCAACGGCGCGGCGGGCAGCGAGCCGGAAGGCGGCGGCCGGGTCACCGAGCTCGTCGCGCGGCCGCTGATCAACATGTTCTGGCCCGAGCTGTCCGGCTTCGTCCAGCCCCTCGCGGGCGAGTACGCGGGCCGGCGCGAGGTGCTGGAGAGCATCCCGTTCGTCGTGAACTACGGCGTCGAGATCGGCCACCTGATCGACCTGCTCGAACTGCGCGGGCTCGACTCGCTGGCCCAGGTCGACCTCGGCCACCGGGTGCACCGCCACCAGAGCACTCAGGCGCTGGGCCGCATGTCGGGCCAGATCATGCAGACGCTGTTCGACCGCCTGGAGCGCTACGGCAGGCTGGTGACGGCCATCCCGCCGGCCACGATGCTGGCCCAGTTCCAGCGAGGCGCATCCGCCGGCGGCGTCGAGCGGGAACTGGTGCTGACGGACCTGACGTCCCCGCAGCGCCCGCCACTGGCGAGCCTGCCGGTGACGCTGCGCCCGGAGAACGAGCTGGACCTGCAGGACACCGCTTAGTCACTCGGCGGTCGCGAGCGCGCGGGTTTCGACGGGCTGCCAACCGGGCGGTCCGAACACGAAACCCGCGCGCTCGCGCCACGTCCGGGCTCGGCGCAGGTCGCGCAGGATCGAGCCGTACTCGTGGAAGCCGACCTTCAGCAGGTTGTACGTGGTGATGTTCTTCGTCAGCCCGTACGTCGGGCGCTTGCCCTCCGGGACGAAACTGCGGAACAGCCGGTCCCACACGATGAAGATGCCGCCGTAGTTGGCGTCGAGGTATTCGGCGTCGCTGCCGTGGTGGACGCGGTGGTGTGACGGCGTGTTGAAGACGTACTCGAACCAGCGTGGCAGCTTGCCGATCTTCTCGGTGTGCACGAAGAACTGGTAGACGAGGTCGATCGACAGGCCGGTCAGGATCAGCCACGGCGGGATGCCGCACAACGCCAGCACCGACCAGAACGGCAGCTGGAAGTACGGCGTCCACTTCTGGCGCAGCGCCGTCGAGAAGTTGTAGTGCTCGCTCGAGTGGTGCACCTGGTGCCCGGCCCACAGCAGCCGGACGCGGTGGCTCGCCCGGTGGTAGGCGTAGAACACCAGCTCCTGGCCGAGCAGCATGAGCACCCACGTCCACCAGTCGCGCGGGTCGAACTTCACCGGTGCCAGCTCGAACAGCGCCGCGAAGACGACCAGCATCACCAGCCGGAACAGCGCGTTGACGCCGACCGAGACGGTACCCATCAGCATGCTCGTGCGGGTGTCGGCGGGGCTGTAGCCGAGCACGTTGTCGTCGTGGCCGAGCACGTGCACGGCGACGATCTCGATCGTCACGAACAGCAGGAACACCGGAATCGCGAACAGCACGGGGTCGCGCAGGTGCGCCAGGAACTCGGCCACGTCGCCTCCTAAGATCCGGCTCTGATATCTGACCTGACGGTAACTTACCCTCGGGTCACTTTACGCACGGTAGGGTCTCGGACGTGACGGAGTCAAGACCGGTCGGGACCAAGGGGATGCCCCGCGGGGAGCGCGAGGCGCAGCTCGTCGTCGCTGGTACCGAGGAGTTCGGCCGGGCCGGGTACGCGGGCGCGTCGATGGTCGAGATCGCGCGCCGGGTCGGCGTCACGAAACCGTTGCTGTACCAGTACTTCGGCTCGAAGGACGGCCTGTACCTCGCCTGCCTGCACCGCGCGGGCGACCGGCTGACCGAGGGCGTCGCGACGACCATGGCGGCCGGCGGCGAGCCCGACGGGATGCCGCTGAAGGTGCTCTCGGCGATCTTCGCGACGTTCGACCACGACCGCTACGCGTGGCGCCTCCTGCGCGACGCGACGGTGCCGGCCAGCGGCGACATCGCCACGGCGGCCGCCGACTACCGGCGCCGCCTGGACGCCTTCGCGGTGGTGGGCGCGACGCAGCTCATGACGTCGCGCGGGCTGGCCGACCCGGTCGACATCGAGGCCGTCGCCCAGGTCTGGACCGGCGTGGTCGACTCGCTGATCAGCTGGTGGATCGACCGCCCGGACGAGGACGCGACCGCGATGACCGACCGCTGCGCGCGGATCATGGACCGCCTGTTCGGCTGGTGACGTCAGCCGCCGAGCCCGGGGAACGCGGCGCGTGCCGCCGCGAAGAGGGCCGTGTGATCACCTCCGTGAGTCACCAAGGCTGCCGACAGGACCTGACCCAGCGCCTCCAGCGGGTCCGCCTTCACCGCGGCGAACAGCGCCGGGAACGCCATCGCCTGCTGCAACGCGTTGTCGTGCCGCCCATCCGGCGTGCGGACCAGCGTGTGCGGCACCGCCGGATCGCTCAGCAGGCGGTCCCACGCGGCCGTCCAGTCGTCGAACGGCGGTGGCAGTGCGCGGCCCTCGTCGAGCGCGCGCAACCCCTCGGCGATCCAGGCGACTCGGTCCAACCCGGCCAGTTCGTAGGCGTGGTGGGCCAGCCAGTGGGTGAGCGCGCGTTGCGTCCCCGGCGCGGCGCCGGTCGCGTCCGCGATGAACCCGCGGTCCTGTTTGGCCAGTTCACGCAGCGTGTACGGCAGGTTCAGAATGCGTTCGGACGGCAGTGAACCACCCCACTCCCGCCGCAGCCGCTCGTGCTCGGCCGCCGCGCGAGCCGCCGCCGCCAGTCGCTCGCGCTCTTCCCGGCGACGGGCCTGGGCCGCGGCGTGTTCCTCGGGAGCCGGCTGCTCCCGGGCGAACCCGTGCCAATACCCGGCGATCGCGCTGCCTTGCCGGACAACGATGTCAGGCCCCGGTGGCGCGGGCCAAAACTGGAGCAGGTAGCGGTCCAGCGCGGGTTCGCCGTCGAGCCGGGTGTCGCGGTCGCGGCCCGCGTCCATCCGGGACCCGCTGTAGCGCACGCGGTAGTCGCCCGGTGACAGTTCGAGGTCCCACGCGTTCTCGCCGCCCCAGGTGACGAGCCGGGTCGCGCCGCCGGCGTGGAACGACGCCTCGACGACGTCTTCCCAGCCGGAGCCGGGCGGCAGGGGTGGCACGGGTGGTCCGGTGTCGTGGACTTCGGCGGTGAAGCCGACGTTTCCGGTGTGCAGGCCGGTGATCAGGAACAACGTGCCCGGGAAGGCGGCGCCGCACAACCCGTTGCGCTGCCCGGCGAAACACGCCGTCAGGTCGCCTTCGAACGGATCACCTCCTTCGCTGTGCACGTAGATCTGTCCATAGTGGACATGGGCTTCGCCGTCGACCACGGTGCGCATGAGGCCCACCTTTGCAGAAGGGACCGACAGTTTTCGCCGTCGCGACGTAGCGAAACGAGGCTCCCGCGCGACTCAAAGGGATAGGTGTCCCGTCGAGAGGTGTCGAATGTCCGACTTGCCCGAAACCATCCCCGTCGCGGATCGGCGGCTGGCCCGGCGGTTCACGGATGACCTGCTCGACGGCTGCCGGGTCCTCGCCACCGACTACGGCTATCGGCCGCTCCAGTTCGAACGAATGGTCCGCGAGCACGGCGGCGTCGAGGCCGCGCGTCGCCTGCTGCGCGGGGCCGGGACCGCCGGCGGGTTCGCCTTGCTCTGGGAGAAGAATCAGCTCGCCCGCAGCTCCGAGGCGACGATGCTCCGGCCGGAGTACGAAGCGCTGTTCACCGCCGACGAACGCCTGCTCGCCCGGCGCCGGCTGGAGGAACACGGCTTCGACGTGGACGCCCACCTCGTGCAGGTCGCTGCCGAGCCGGTGTGAAGCGCGGCTGAGGTGACCGGCGCCGCTCCGGTCACCCCAGCCGCGGTCAGTGGGCGGCGGGGAACTTCAGCCGGACGATCACGTTGTCCAGGACGCTCGGCGTGCCGCCGTTCATGTCGTTGTTCGTGGACGTCAGCCACAGGCCGCCGTCGGGCGTCTTCGTCACCGAGCGCAGCCGGCCCCAGCGGCCGGAGAACAGCGTCGACACCGTGCCGACGCCGGTGCCCGCCGCGTTGATCTGCGTGGCGAACAGCTGCTTGCCCGTGACGCCGGCGATGTAGATCCAGTCGTTGACGATCTCCACGCCGGACGGCCCGGCCTGCGACGTCGGCCAGGTCTTCTTCGGCGCGATGAAACCGCTGCAGCTGCCCTGCGTGCCTTCGCAGCTGGGCCAGCCGAAGTTGCCGCCCTTCTGGATCAGGTTGAGCTCGTCCAGGCTGCTCTCGCCGAACTCCGCCGCCCACAGCTGGCCGCGCGAGTCCCAGGCCAGGCCCTGCGGGTTGCGGTGGCCGTAGCTCCAGACGTACCGCGCGGGGCCGCCGGTGGCGTAGAACGGGTTGTCGCTCGGCGCGGACCCGTCGGCGTTGAGCCGCAGGATCTTCCCGTTGAGCGAGCTCTTGTTCTGCGCGTTGTCACTGTTCTTCGCGTCGCCGACGGTGGCGTAGAGCTTGCCGTCCGGGCCGAACTTGATCCGGCCGCCGTTGTGGTAGCGGTTCTTCGCGATCCCGGTGAGCACCGGCGTCGACGTCGAGGACAGCGTGGTGCCGTCGTAGGTCATCTTCACGATCCGGTTGTCGCCGGAAGCCGTGTGGTAGACGTAGATCGCGTGGTCGCTCGCCCAGTTCGGCGAGATCGCCAGGCCGAGGACGCCGCCTTCGCCGGTGGTGGTCACCGCGCCCGGCACGGTGCCCAGCGTGGTCTTCTGGCCGGCCGGCGTCACGAGCAGGATCTCGAACCGGTCCCGCTCGGTCACCAGCGCGTTGCCGTTCGGCAGGAAGCCCACCGCCCAGCCGAGGTCGACCTTCGTGATGTCCTTGTCGTACTCCGGGATGCCCCCGGCGCCGCCCGGCGCACTCGTCTTCACGGTCACCGCGTTGCTCGCGGCGGAGCTGTTCCCGTTGGGGTCCCGCGCCTTGACCGTGAACGTGTACGACGTGTTCGGGCTCAGGTTCGTCACCGTCGAGGTGAGCGACGTCGTGGACGCGACCTTCGTGGCGCCCTGGAAGACGTCGTAGGCCGAGATCGTGCCGCCGTTGTCCGTGGAAGCGTTCCACGCCAGGGAAACGCTGTTCGCGGTGACGCCGGTGGAGCGCAGGTTCCCCGGCACGCTCGGCGGGGTCGTGTCGGTGCTCGGCGGCGTCGTGAAGGCGACGACGTTGCTCTGCTGCGACGGGTTGCCCGCGGCGTCGTACGCGCCCACCGAGATGTCGTAGGCGGTGTTCGGCGTCAGATTGTCCACGGTCGCCGAAGTCGTGGTCCCGCCGACGGTCTTGAGGATGTTGCCGCCGCGGTTGATCTCGTAGCGCACGATGCCGACGTTGTCGGTCGCGGCGGTCCAGGAGAACGTCGCGGCGGTCGGCAGGATGTTCGAGGCGGCCAGGTTCGACGGCGGCGACGGCGGTTCGCTGTCGCTCGGCGCGGTGAAGGTGTCGGTGAGCTTGTCCGCGTTCGGCCCGCCGTTGGCGGTGGTCGCGGTGGTGCGCACCTTGTTGATCCCGGCGGTCAGCTGCACGGTCGCGGTGACGGTCTGCCACGTCGTCCACGCGCCGGTGGCGGGGAAGTCGACGGTGCCCTTGTCACCGCCGTCGATGATCAGCTTCACCGGCCGGTTGTCGGCGGTTCCGTTGGCGTAGCGGAAGGTCAGCGTGTGCGTCCCGGCCTGCGCCGCGTTCACCGAGTACTCGACGTAGCTCCCGGCGACGTTGTCGAAGTTGACGAACCCGGTGCCGGAGTAGCCGGCGTGGTTCGACTCGACGACGCCTTGCGAGATCACGGCGTTCTCGGACTCGTAGTCCGTCGCCGCGGTGGTGGCCGCTGAAGCAAAGGGGGTGAACGCGCTGAAGCCGAGCGCCGCGACGGCGGTACCGGCCACAGCCACGCGCCACGGGGGGCGGGGTGCCACGGGGACCTCCAGAAATAGTTAGGAAAGTTTCCTATCTATGGAGGAGATCACACACTGTCCGAGCGGGTCGTGTCAATACCGGACACCCACCCTCACCCACGGTGAAAACCGGCGTCCCGCTCAGCGGGGCGGAAGCGCCCGGACGGCCCAGCGCGAACCCCTTGTCAGCCCGCCACCCGGGTCTCCGGGTGGGCTTCTTCACCCGCCCAGTCGCGCGGCACGAGGAACTCCGCGAGCGCCGCTTCGGGGCTGCCCGGCTCCGGCGTCAGCTCGAACTCCCAGCGCGCCAACGGCGGCAGCGCCATCAGGATCGCCTCGACGTACCCGCCGGTCTGCAGCCCGAACCGGGTGCCGCGGTCGTGCACCAGGTTGAACTCCACGTAGCGGCCGCGGCGGTAGAGCTGCCACTGCCGCTCGCGGTCGCCGTGGTGGAGGTCCTTGCGGCGCCGCACGATCGGCAGGTACGCGGGCGCGATCGTGGCGATGCCGGCCGCGGCGAAGGCGGCCGCGCGGTGCCAGCCGTCCGGGCCCTCGGGGTGCAGGTGGTCGAAGAAGATGCCGCCGACCCCGCGCGTCTCGTCGCGGTGCGGCAGCGTGAAGTACTCGTCGCAGGCGCGCTTGGCCTGCGCGTGGAAGGCCGGGTCGAAGGTGTCGCAGTACGTCTTCAGCGCGCGGTGGAAGTGCGTCGCGTCGGCCGCGAAGCCGTAGCACGGCGTCAGGTCCGCGCCGCCGCCGAACCACCACGTGTCACCGGACTCGAAGTACCGGAAGTTGGCGTGAAAAGTCGGCACGTACGGGTTGCGCGGGTGGATCACCACCGACAGCCCGGTCGCGAAGAACGCGCTGCCCGGGTCCAGCCCGTGCTGGTGCGCGACCGCTTCGGGCAGACGGTCGCCGTGCACCGCCGAGCAGTTGACGCCGGCCCGCTCGAAGACGTCACCGTTCTCCAGCAGCCGCGCCTGCCCGCCGCCACCGCCGGGCCGCTCCCACCCCGACCGGCCGAAACGGGCCCCGCGGTCCAGCCGTTCGAGCTCGGCGACCAGTTCGCGCTGCCCGGCGTTCACCATCGCCGTCACGGCTTCGCGCCTGCTGTTCCCACCTGAAAGCATGAAACCCCACCCCCACGGCGAGATTAGCAGCGATCCGCAGGTGGGCGGCGGGTTCAGCCGGCGATGTCCGCGCGGGCGATCACCTTGGTGAGTTTCGCCCGGACGAGTGACTCCTCGGGGACGGCGTTGCGCTTGCCGTACGCCTCGCCCTGCTCGGCGCCCATGTACCGGCTGCCCAGCCGCGTCGCCCAGGCCAGCATGTCGTCGTCCTGGGTCAGCCGCGCTTCGGCGGTGAACTGCACGTAGGAGAACGGCGGGCGCTGGTCGTCGACGGCCAGCGAGATGCGCCCGTCGCGCGCGATGGCCTTGCCCTTGAGGGTCTCGGTGCCGGTGGTGAAGATCAGCTCGTCACCGTCCGGGCCCTCGTTCAGCAGGAACCAGATCGGCGTCACGATCGGTGAGCCGTCCTTCCTGACCAGGCCGAGCATGCCCGTCCGGGTGCCTTCGGACGCGAACTGCCACCACTCGTCACGGCTCATCTCACGCATGAGAGCGACGTTAACCTGTCACCCGCGCGTGTGCAGAGGGTGGCCGACTAGCCTGGCCTGCTGTGCGAGACGACGACAGGGCCGCGATGGGACTGGCCGACGAGGGGCTGACCCGCCGGCTGAAGGCGCTCGCCTGCACCGCGCCGTTGCACGACCTGGACGCGCGGAAGGCGAAGCTCGACTGGGCCGACGCCACGGTCTACCAGATGGCCGAGATCGCGCTGCACACGATCGACCAGGTCACCATCGCGATGGACTTCGACACCGGTGCCGGCCACGACGAGGTCATCGACCGGCTGCTGCCGTTCATCGCGCAGCAGGCGCCGTCGCGGATGCCGGAGGAGCACGTCCGCGTCGCGAAGTGGGTCCTGGACAACCTGATCAACGTCGGCACCACCGACCGCGGCTTCCGGCGCGTCTACGGCTCGATGGGGCCGGGTGGCTACCAGCGCCGCCAGTTCGACTTCAAGCTGCTGGTCGAGCTGGCCGCCCGGGACGGCGAGGTCTACCTGCGCGCCACCGACGAGGCGATCAACGTGCTCGTCGGCGCCCTCGACACCGACGTCGAGTCGGCGCAGATCGCGGCCGAGGTGAAGCTCGAGAACCTGATCGCGCGGGGCCGGCTGGCCGACGCGAAGCTGGCCGCCGAGCAGGCCCGCTACCGGACCGTCCAGTACGGCGAGGTGCTGCGCGCGAAGCTCGACGCGACCCGCCGCGACGTCCGGTCGGTCGACTGGGAACGCGAGGTCCCGGAGCTGCTCGACACCGCGCTCGGGCACATCGAAGCCCGCTTCCGCGCCGAGAACGCGATCCTCAAGAACATCACCACCGCCCGCGACGAGACCGAGGACCTCGACCGCAAGCGCCGCGCGGCCGAGCTCGTCGACATCGTCGGCGACTGCATCCGCCGGCACACCCGCCTGCAGTCGCGGCTGGCCGACGCGGGCGCGGTGTTCCGCGCCGAGCAGGACCGCCAGCAGTTCTCCGGCCCGCCCCAGCGCGCGACGCTCGACCTGTTCGGCCAGCTCCTGGTGCCGGCCCTCGGGCTGCCGCTGGCCGACGCCGTCACCCCGGCCGAGCACTTCTTCCACGCCGTCGCGGGCATCTCCGCGCCGGTCGTGCCGTCGCTGTCGGCCCTGGTCTCGCTGCTGCTGCGGCCCGCGCCCGAGCGCGACCAGCTCGTCGGCGAGATCCCGGAGCCGGAGCTGATGCCCGCCGACGTCACCGACAAGTTCGGCGACGACGTCTGGCGCCGCGCCGACGAGCTGCTCCACCTGCCCGAGGTGCCGCGGCGGCTGTCCGGCCTGCTCGACGAGGCCCGCCGCAGCCGCCAGCCCGGCCTCGCGGCCCTGGTCGCGCTGCGCGCCGTGCACGCATACAGTCCCGGGATCGGCGCCGCGCGGCGCCAGGGGGACCGCTCGGTGCTGCTCGCCGTCGACGACGGCACGCTGCTCGACGACCCGGACTTCGGCGGCGCCGACCTGCTCCTGTCCACCGCGGCGGTCGAGCGCGCCGATGAGGAAGAAAACGAGGAGGTCGCCTGATGGCGCTGTCCCACAGCAGCGTGGACGCCGAGGCCGCGGCCCGGCTGGTCGCGTTCGGCATGCGGCCCAAGCAGCTGCCCGCCCGCGACGTCGTCTACGGCGACCTCGTGCGCCGCTACGGCGAGGACAACGCGTTCAAGGCGCTCACCCACGCCGTCGCCTCCGGGCTCGGGCTGATGGTGCTGGAGGTCAACCAGCAGGCCGGTGCGGTGCTGGCGGCCACCGACGAGTCCGTGTTCGAGATCAAGATGGACTCCTACGCCCGCCAGGCCAAGATCCGCGAGCGCCGCGACACCGAGAAGGTGCTGCACGGCCTGATCCACCTCGCCGCCGCCGCGCTCGGCTACCCGCGCCCGGACGACCTCGCCAACGACACCTACATCGGCCGCGTCAGCGTCGAACAGGTCGACGCGATGGTCCGCGAAGCCGCCCGCATGCTCGACGAACGCGCCGCACAGGCCGAGGCCAACAACGACCCGCTGGCCGACGCGCCCGAGCTGGAACAGGCCTGGCGCGCGTACACGAGGCGCCCGGCCGCGGCCGCCACCAAGGACGGCCGCCTCGCCGCCGACACCACCCGCGGCATGGTCTCCCGTGCCCTCCGATTCCTGGCCGACCAGGGCTTCCTGGTCCCGGTCAGCGACGAGCAGGGCGGCACCTACCGCACCACACCGCGCTACCAGATCCAGGTCCGCGAACTCGCCGCCGACGCCGCCTTCGACGACCTGCTCGCGCTGGACGTCGTGGCCGTCGCGAACGACGGGGGCACGCTGCGCGCGACGTCCTCCGACACGCTCTAAGGGGAGTAGATGTACGAGCTTTCGCGGGTCCGCCTGCATTCCGTGGGCCCGGCGGGTGCCCGCTACCAGGACGTCGTGCTCGACTTCAGCGGCGTCGGCGCCAAGATCACCGCGCCCCAGCAGGACGCGCTGTTCAGCGCCGGCATCCACGCGACCGGGCCGGCCGAGCTGCGCCGCCCGTCCCCGGCGAGCGTGCTGTTCCTGGAGAACGGCGGCGGCAAGTCCGTCCTCATCAAGCTGATCTTCTCGGTGATGCTGCCCGGCCGCCGCCAGGTCGTCGGCACCACGAGCACGAAGGTGCTCGAGAAGTTCGTCGCCGCCAAGGACGTCTCGCACGTCGTGCTGGAGTGGCTGCACGTCGAGACCGGCCACCGGATCATCACCGGCAAGGTCTCCGAGTGGCGCGGGCACGTCGTCTCGTCGGACTCGGAGAACCTGGCCGACTCCTGGTACTGCTTCCGCCCGACGTCGGCGCTGGCCCTCGACTCGCTGCCGATGACGCAGGACGGCCGCCTGCTCACCATGTCCGGCTTCCACGACAAGCTCGCCGCGGCCCAGCTGGCCGAGCCCGAGCTGGAGCTGTCCTGGACCCGGCGCCACCACGAGTGGACCGGCCGGCTCGACACCCTCGGCCTCGACACCGAGCTGTTCCGCTACCAGCGCGCGATGAACGCGGGCGAAGGCGAGGCGGCGGACGCGTTCGCGTTCGGCACCGACGAGGCGTTCGTCGACTTCCTGCTGCGCGCCGTCGTCTCCGAGGACGAGCCGAAGGACCTCGCCGAGGTCGTCTCGACCTACTCGCACAACCTCGCCCAGCGCGGGGACCTGTTGTCGGAACGCGATTTCGTCGCCGGCGCGCTCGACCTGCTGGGGCCGCTGGCCACCGAAGAAGGCGTCGCGGCGGCGTCGCGGAAGATCGCCGGCGCCGCGCGGGGCGACATGGCCGCGCTGGCCGGCCGGGTCGTCGCGCGCAACGAGCTGGAGAACGCCCGGCTGTCCGGGCTCGAGGACCACGTCGCCGAGGTCAAGACGGCGGAGAAGCTCGCCGAGGGCGACCACCGGCGGCTCGCGGCCGGCGTCACCGAGCTGCGGCGTCTCGTCGCCGTGCTGCGCCTGGACGAGGCCCAGGAGGCCCGCAAGCGCGTCGACGCCGAACTGGGCGAGGCGAAGACGGCGGCCGAGGCCTGGCGTGAGACGGCGACCGTGCTCAACCAGCTCAACGCCGCCCGCAAGGCGAAGGACCTGCGCGAGCTCGTCGGCAACCGCGAGGAGAAGGCCCGCCCGGCCCTGCAGGCGCGCAACACCGCCGCGGCCGCGCTGGCCCGGGGACTGCAGTCGCTGGCGCAGGACGCCCAGCGCCAGGCCGACAAGGCCGAGGCGTACGCGGGCGCGTTGCGCGCGGAAGCCGAGAAGGCGCAGACCGAACGCGACGAGGCCGCCAACCTCGCGGCCGGCCGGCGTGCCGAGGCCCGCGGCCTGACCACGCGGATCACCGAGCTGCGCGAAGAGGTCCAGAACGCCGTCCGCGGCGGGCTGCTGCCCTCGGGCGCCGACGTCGCCGACGCGTCCCGGGCGGCGCGGTCCGCGGCCGAAGCCGCGGCCGCCGAGCTGACCCGGCGCGAGCAGGAGCTGGACCGCGTCGCGGCGGATCTCCAAGCGGCGCAACGGAACGTGAACGAGGCCCACCAGCTCGCCGGCACCACCCTGGACCGCTTCGAGCGCGCCACCGAGGACCTCGACCGAGCCCACCGGCGCACCGACGCGCTCGCCGCCGAGGGCCGGCTGGTCGAGCTGCTCGGCGCGGACGACGTCGCCCTGGAAAGCGATCTTCCGGTGCTGCTGGAGCGGTTGCGTGAGGCGAGCGCGTCCGTCGAGAAGGAGCAGACGGCGCTGCGGATGGAGGAGTCCGCGGACGAGCGGGCCCTGGCCGCGCTCGGCTCCGGCGGGCTGCTGCCGCCCCCGCAGGACGTCCAGGCCGCGCTGGACGCCCTGGAAGAAGCCGGGATCACCGCGTGGTCCGGCTGGCGCTATCTGTCCAAATTGGACGCCGGGCGGCGCGCCGAGGTGCTGGAAAGCCTGCCGCAGCTGGTTTCCGGCGTCCTGCTCAACGACGCCGCCCACGCGGACCGCGCCCGCGAGGTGCTGTCGTCACGGCGGCTGCTGCCGTCCGCGATCATCGCCGTCGGCACCACCGAGGCCCTGCTGGCCGAGACGCCCGCCGCGCCCGGCGTCGAGTTCCTCGTGCCGCCGAACCCCGCGATGTACGACGAGGAAGCCGCGGACGCCGAGCGCGAAGCCGTCGCGCGGCGCAACACCGAGCGGCAGCGGCGGCTGGAAGCGTTGTCCGCCAAGCTGTCCGCCGACGGCGCCCTCAACTGGAAGCTCACCACCTGGCGCGAGGACTACCCGCCCGGCGCCGTCGCGACGCTCGCCGAGCAGGCCCAGGCGGCCCGGACCGCGCGCGAGACCGCGCGCACGGCCCTGCAGCAGGCCGACGCGGAGTTCGCCCGGTTGAGCGAAAAGACGGCGTCGCTGCGCGAGCGCGTCCCGGAGCTGCGGGCCGCGGCGGCCGAGACCGAGGAGCGGGCGCGGAAGCTCGGCGAGCTGGGCACGAGGAGCGCCCGGATCGCGGAGTGGACCGAGGACGTCGAGCGCGCCACCGAGGTCGCCGAGCGCGCCGACCTGCAGGCATCCGACGCCGCGGGCAAGGCCGCGCGGCTGCGGGAGCAGGCGGGGGAGGAGCAGCGCACCGCCGACGGCCACCGCCGGACCGCGACCACCGCCCGCGCCGAGCTCGCCGAGGTGCCGGGCGCGGCCGACGTCGACGGCACCGCCGACGGCCCGCCGGCCGAGCCGGTGGACGCCCTGCGCCGGACCTACCTGTCGGCGTCCGAGTCGTACGCGAAGGTCGAGGTCGGCAGCGACCTGCGGGCCGAGCTGGAGCAGGCCGAGTCGGCCGAAGCGGCCGCGGGCTCGGCCGTCGAGTCCCTGGACGAGGCCGTCCGCTCGACCGCCGCCGAGCTGCTGGAGACGCCCGACGGCTCCGACGCCTCCGCCCGCGCGGCGGCCCTCGCCCGCGCCCGCCGCGTCGTCGACGGCCTGGAGGACGAGCGGACCGAGGCCATCGGGCTGGTCTCGACGCGGCGCGCCGAGCTGGACGTGCTCCCGCTGCAGAACGGCGTCACGGGCGACAAGCCGCGCGACATCGAGCACGGCCTGGAGCTGATCGACGCCGCCGGCCTGGAGATGTCCGTGGCCGCGCGGAAGTGGGAGGAGCTGCAGGAACGCCGGGCGGCGGCCGAGGAGACCCTGGACTCCGCGCGCAACTCCGCGTCCGGCTTCTCGCTGCTCGCCGACTCCCTGGCCCACCTGGTCACCGACAAGGACGCGGACGCCTACGACGGCGACGTCGACACCGCGCGCGCCCAGCACACGCGGCTCAACGCGACGCTTTCCGAGGCCCAGGACGCTGCCGACGCGGGTGACCGGCGGGTGCGCGAGGCCGCGGACCAGCTGGCCCAGTACGCGACGGAGAAGCGCTTCGAGAAGCTGAGCACGCCGGTGCGGCAGCAGGTCATCTCGGTCAAGCGCGACCAGCTGCCCGCGCACGCCGCCGAGTGGGCGGAGGCGCTGCGGCCGCGGCTGCGCTCGCTCACCGACGACCTCGCCCAGATCGACCGGCACCGCGGCGGCATCATCACCCGCCTGCAGGGCATGGTCGACGGCGCGCTCCGGACGTTGCGCTCGGCCCAGCGCGTCTCGCGGCTGCCGGACGGCCTCGGCGACTGGTCCGGGCAGGAGTTCCTGCGCATCCGGTTCCACGAGCTGGAGGACAACGCGCTCACCGAGAAGCTCGGCGAGGTCGTCGACGAGGCCGCCGTCGGCAAGACCGCGGACGGCCGCGACGTCAAGCGCGACGGGCTTTCCCTGGTCCTGCGCGGCGTCCGGGCCGCGGCGCCCAAGGGCTTCCGCGTCGACATGCTGAAGCCGGACTCGGTGCTGCGGACCGAACGCCAGCGCGTCTCGGAGATCCGCGACGTCTTCTCGGGCGGCCAGCAGCTGACCGCGGCGATCATCCTCTACTGCACCCTCGCGGCGTTGCGCGCCAACAACCGCGGCAAGGCCCGCAACCGCCACTCCGGCGTGCTGTTCCTGGACAACCCGATCGGCCGCGCGTCCGCCGGGTACCTGCTGGAGCTGCAGCGGGCGGTGGCCGAGGCGCTGGGCGTCCAGCTGATCTACACGACGGGCCTGTTCGACGCGGGCGCGCTCTCGGAGTTCCCGCTGATCGTCCGGCTGCGCAACGACGCCGACCTGCGCGCGGGCCGGAAGTACCTGTCGGTGGACTCGACGGTCCGCAACTCCCTCGACGACCTGGGCGACCCGGACGGCGTCGCGCGGCTCTCGGCCACGCGGATGTTCACCCGCGTCGGTGACTCGCCCGACACGCCGGATTCCGCTGAGGACGAACAGACGGCGTGACGGGAACATCGGGCGGCGGCCGGAGGTTCACCCGCGCATGACGAAGCTGGGGGCGCTGGGCGCCGCGCTGAACACCGCCGAGCCGGAGGTCGCGCTCGCGACCGCCGTCGAACTGGAAGAACTGGGCTACGACACGCTGTGGCTGCCGGGCGGGCAGGGGAACTCGCTGCCGCTGATCGCCGGGGTCGTCCACGGGACGCAGCGGATCCCGGTGGCCAGCGGGATCCTCTCGGTCGACCGGGTCCCGGCCGCCGAGGTGGCCCAGGCCTACCTGGACCTGCCCGCCGGCCGGTTCATCGCCGGGCTGGGTGGGGCGCACGGCCCGCGTCCGCTGGCCGCGCTGAACGACTACCTCGACGAGATCGAGGACGTCGTGCCCGCGTCCGCGCGGATCCTGTCGGCGCTGGGCCCGAAGATGCTGGAGCTGTCGCGGGCCCGCGCGGCGGGCGCGTACCCGTTCCTGGTGACGACGGACTACGTCGCGTCGGCACGGGAGCTCCTCGGGCCGGACGCGCAGCTGGCGGTGCTGCTCAACGTCGTCGCCGAGACCGACGCCGCCGCGGCGCGGGAGACCGTCCGGGGCGGCTCGCTGCGCTTCCTGGCGGGCGTGCCCGGGTACGCGAACAACTTCCGCCGGATGGGCTTCACCGACGCCGACGTCGCGGACCTGTCGGACCGGCTCGTCGACGGCGTCACCGTGTGGGGTGACTTCGACGCCGTCGTGGCGCGGCTGCGGGAGTACCGCGCCGCGGGCGCCGACCAGGTCGTCGTCCAGCTCGACGGGCTGCCCCGCGAGTGGCGGGCGCGGCTGGCCGAGGCCCTGCGGTGACCGCGCGGGCGCGCGGGCTGACCCACGTGCTCCCCGGCGACGTCGCGCTGCAGGACGCCCTGGCCGCCGTCGCCGACCCGGTCCGCCGCAGCATCCTGCGTGAGCTGGCGGCCGTGCCGGAGTGGACGAAGGCGTGCGGCACGTTCGACCTCCCGGTGGCGAAGGCGACGCTCAGCCACCACTTCGGCGTGCTGCGCGCGGCGGGCCTGATCGAGCAGCGCGACGAAGGCCCGCGACGCCTGAACCGCCTGCGCCGCCCCGAATTCGACGCCGCGTTCCCCGGCCTCCTGGCCCTGGTACTCCGCGACCCGGCCGCAAAGCCGTGAAGGCCTCCTTACCGGCCATAAGAGCCGGTAAGGAGGCCTTCACGGACATTCGCGGTCAGTCGCTGCGGCCGGTGAACGCCAGCGTCGTGCCCAGGCCGATCATCACCAGGCCGCCGGTGCCGCCGACCGCCTCCAGCCGCCGCGGCGAGCGGGCGAACCACGTCCGCGCCGTGCCCGCGACCAGCGCCCACGCGCTGTCGGTGGCCAGCGCGATGGCGGGCAGGCACAGGCCGAGCACCAGCATCTGGGCCGGCACCGAGCCGGCGGCGGGGTCGACGAACTGGGGGAGCAGCGCGGCCAGGAACACGATCGACTTCGGGTTCGCGAAGCCGACGACGAAGCCGTCACGCAGCACGGTGACCACCCGGCCGGGCGCCGAGCCGACGCGCGCGGCCATCGCGTCGGTGAGCCGGCGGCGGTGGCGCACCGCCTGGATCCCCAGGTACACCAGGTAGACCGCGCCGGCGATCTTGATCGTGGTGAACACCGCGGCCGACGTCGTCACGAGCGCGCCGAGGCCGAACGCGACCGCGACGACCTGCGTGTACACCCCGAAGGAGTTGCCGACGACGGTGAGGAGCGCGTCGCGCCGCCCGACGGTCAGCGCGCGGCTGATCGTGAACAGCACGCTCGGCCCGGGGACCACGACCATCAGGAACGTCAGCGCGGCGAAGGCCGCGAGGTGCGCGCTGGAGACCATGCCGCGAGGTTAACGCCGGGGGCGCCGGACCGACCACGCGTTTTCGTCGGTGCCGGGTGGTAGGAATTCCGGGTGCCTCCGACCATCTCCACCGCCCAGCGCCGGGCTCGCCTCGGCACCCGCCACCACCTGGCCGCGCCCGCGGCCACGGTCGAAGACGCCGTCGCGGGCGTCGTCGCCCTGCACGCCACCGACCCGGCGACCGTCCACCTCTCGGCGGCCGCCCGGCTCGACGGCGCCGCGGTCGCCGACGTCGAGCGCGCGCTGTACGACGACCGCACGGTGCTGCGGCTGCTCGGCATGCGCCGCACGGTGTTCGTCACCGGCCTGGAGACCGCGGCCCTCGTGCAGGCCGGCTGTTCGGCGGACATCGCGGCGAAACAGCGGAAGCTGCTGGAGCAGCACCTCGGGCAGCAGGGCTACCCGGAGAACGTGCCGGAGCCCGGAAAGTGGCTGGCCGACGTCGAAACGGCGGTCGAAGCCGCGTTGCGCGGCCTCGGCTCGGCGACCGCGCAGCAGCTCAGCGAGGCCGAACCCCGGCTGCGGCAGCGGCTGCAGATGTCGAAGGGCAAGCCGTACGAGGCGATCGGCAACGTCACCAGCCGGGTGCTGTTCCAGCTGGCGGTCGACGGCCGGATCGTCCGCGGCCGCCCGCGCGGCACCTGGCTCAGCACCCAGTATGTCTGGCACCCGCTGGAGGACTGGGTGGGCGAGGGCCTCGCGGCCTGGGAGGCGGACGAGGCCCGCGTCGAGCTGGCGCGGCGCTGGCTGCGCGCGTACGGCCCGGCCCCGCTGACGGACCTGCGCTGGTGGGCGGGCTGGACGCTCGGCCAGACGCGGAAGGCCCTGGCCAAGTTGGACACGGTGGACGTCGACCTGGATGGCGTCCCGGGGGTGGCGCTGGCCGACGACCTCGAGCCGGTGCCCGAGCCGCCGACGTGGGCGGCGTTCCTCCCGTGCCTCGACCCGACCCCGATGGGCTGGCAGGACCGCGACTGGTTCCTCGGCCCGCACAAGGCGGCCCTGTTCGATCGCTTCGGCAACGTCGGCCCGACGGTCTGGGCCAACGGCCGCATCGTCGGCGGCTGGGCCCAGCGCGAATCGGGTGAGGTGGTGTTCCGGCTGCTGGAGGAGGTCAGCGCGGAGGAGAAGTCGGCGATCGAGGCGGCGGCGGACCGCAGCGCGAAGTGGTTCGGCGTGGTCCGGGTGATCCCCCGGTTCCGGACGCCGCTGGAGCGGGAGCTGGCGGAGTGAGCGCGATGGGCGTCCCGGTTCTGAATCGAGCCCGTCACCCGGGAGTGCGCCGGCCTGTCGGAGCCGGCGCCGATCGCGGTGGTGGCTTGAACGATCCAGTCGTCCGCGCCGGCTACCGGCCAGTACCAGCCGGGCCGCCGCCCGCACCGCGTGCGGCCTGCCCGAACCGCCGGACCACCCGCCTTCCCGGTCCACCGTGGTCCAGGTGAAGAACACGTGAACCGATCACCCGGAATCCACTAGGCTTCTTAATCGATTCTTGACCCGTTCGCCAAGTGGTGGAAGTCTCGTCAGGGCAGTCAGGGACGCGCATGCCCGCACGCTAGGGTGGCCGCGAGCCCGCAAGTCACGGCCGGGACTCCGGCCGATCCTCAGAGGAGTGGCAGCAGTGACCGTTCGCGTAGGTGTCAACGGCTTCGGCCGCATCGGCCGCAACTTCTTCCGCGCCGTGCAGGCCAGCGGCCACGACATCGAGGTCGTCGCCTTCAACGACCTCGGCGACGTCGCCACCATGGCCCACTTGCTGAAGTACGACTCGATCCTGGGGCGCTACCCGGGTGAGGTCAGCGTCAGCGACGAGGGCATCGTCGTGGACGGCAAGACCATCAAGGCCCTCGCCGAGCGCGACCCGGCCAACCTGCCCTGGGGCGACCTGGGCGTGGACGTCGTGGTCGAGTCCACCGGCTTCTTCACCAACGCCGACGCCGCCAAGGCGCACATCGCCGGCGGGGCCAAGAAGGTCATCATCTCCGCGCCCGCCAAGGGCGAGGACCTGACCATCGTGCTGGGCGTCAACGACGACAAGTACGACGGCTCGCAGAACATCATCTCCAACGCCTCGTGCACCACCAACTGCCTCGGCCCGCTGGCGAAGGTCCTCAACGACTCGTTCGGCATCGAGCAGGGTCTGATGACCACGATCCACGCGTACACGCAGGACCAGAACCTGCAGGACGGCCCGCACAAGGACCTCCGCCGCGCCCGCGCCGCCGCGCTGAACGTGGTGCCCGCCTCGACCGGTGCCGCGAAGGCGATCGGCCTGGTGCTGCCGGAGCTGCTGGGCAAGCTGGACGGCTTCGCGCTGCGCGTCCCGGTGCCGACCGGCTCGGCCACCGACCTCACGGTGACCCTGAAGAAGGCCGCCACGGTCGAAGAGATCAACGCCGCTTACAAGGCCGCCGCCGAGGGCCCCCTCGCCGGCATCCTGCGCTACTCGGTCGACCCGATCGTGTCCTCGGACATCGTCACCGACCCGGCGTCCTGCATCTACGACTCGCCGCTGACCAAGGTCATCGGCAACCAGGTCAAGGTCGTCGGCTGGTACGACAACGAGTGGGGCTACTCCAACCGCCTCGCGGACCTGATCAAGCTCGTCGGCTCGAAGCTCTGAGCCGGATGACCGTCAAGAACCTCGACGACCTGCTGGGCGAGGGCGTTCAGGGCCGGTACGTACTCGTGCGGTCCGACCTGAACGTCCCGCTCGACGGGGATCGCATCACCGACGACGGCCGCGTCCGCGCGGCGCTGCCGACGATCAAGAAGCTCGCCGACGCGGGCGCGAAGGTCGTCGTCACCGCGCACCTCGGCCGCCCCAAGGGCGAGCCGGACCCCAAGTACACCCTCGCGCCCGTCGCCAAGCGGCTCTCCGAGCTGCTCGGCGCCGAGGCCACGCTGGCCGGCGACCTCGTCGGCGAGTCCGCCAAGACGCTGACCGCCGGCCTGACCGACGGCGGCGTCGTCCTGCTGGAGAACGTGCGCTTCGACGCGCGCGAGACCAGCAAGGACGCCGTGGACCGCTCCGAGCTGGCCGCCGAGCTGGGCGCGCTCGTCCCGGGCGGCGCGTTCGTCTCCGACGGCTTCGGCGTCGTGCACCGCAAGCAGGCCTCGGTCTACGAGGTCGCCTCGGTGCTCCCGGCCTACGCGGGCGGCCTCGTGCTGGCCGAGCTGGACGTGCTGAAGAAGCTCACCGACGACGTCCAGCGGCCCTACGTGGTCGTGCTCGGCGGCGCGAAGGTGTCCGACAAGCTCGGCGTCATCGCGAACCTGCTGACCAAGGTCGACCGGCTGCTCGTCGGCGGCGGCATGGCGTACACCTTCCTCAAGGCCCAGGGCCACGAGGTCGGCAACTCGCTGCTGCAGGCCGACCAGCTCGACCAGGTGAAGGGCTTCCTCGCCGAGGCCGAGAAGCGCGGCGTCGAACTGGTGCTGCCGGTCGACGTCCTCGCCGCGACCGGGTTCTCGGCCGACGCCGAGCACGAGGTCGTCGAGGCCACGGCCATCCCGGCCGACCGCGAAGGCCTGGACATCGGCCCGAAGACGCGTGAGCTGTTCGCCGGCAAGCTGGCCGACGCCAAGACCGTGTTCTGGAACGGCCCGATGGGCGTGTTCGAGTTCGAGGCCTTCTCCGGCGGTACCCGTGCCGTCGCCGAAGCCCTGGTCAAGAGCGACGCGTTCACCGTCGTCGGCGGCGGCGACTCCGCGGCCGCGGTGCGTCAGCTCGGCCTGCCTGAAGACGGCTTTTCGCACATCTCCACCGGTGGCGGGGCCTCGCTCGAGTACCTCGAAGGCAAGGAACTGCCGGGCGTGACCGCCCTGGAGGAGAAGAACTAGTGGCACGCAAGCCGTTCATCGCCGGCAACTGGAAGATGAACCAGAACCACCTCGAGGCGATCGCGCTGGTGCAGAAGATCGCCTTCGCGCTGCCGGAGAAGTACTACGCGAAGGTCGACGTGGCGGTGCTGCCGCCGTTCACCGACATCCGCAGCGTGCAGACCCTGATCGACGGCGACAAGCTGTCGCTGACGTACGGCGCGCAGGACATCTCCTCGCACGACTCCGGTGCCTACACCGGCGAGGTGTCGGGCGTGATGCTGGCCAAGCTGGGCTGCAGCTTCGTCACCGTCGGGCACTCGGAGCGGCGTGAGTACCACGCCGAGACCGACGAGCTGGTCAACAAGAAGGTCAAGGCCGCGCTCAAGCACGGCATCACGCCGATCCTCTGCATCGGGGAGAAGCTCGAGGTCCGCGAGGCCGGCGAGCACATCCACCACACCACGACGCAGCTGATCGACGGCCTGAAGGGCCTCAAGCCCGAGCAGGTCGGCGGCGTGGTCGTGGCGTACGAGCCGGTCTGGGCGATCGGCACCGGCAAGGTCGCCACCCCCGCGGACGCCGAAGAGGTCTGCAAGGCCATCCGCGCGACCCTCCAGGAGAAGTACGGCGACGAGGTCGCTTCGTCCGTCCGGGTGCTTTACGGGGGATCGGCGAAGGCGAACAACATCAGTGACCTGGTGGCCTGCGAAAACGTCGATGGTGCCCTGGTCGGCGGAGCGAGCCTCGACGGCGAGGAGTTCACGAAACTCTGCGCACTCGCCGCGGGCGGGCCGCTGCCCTGATCGAGGCCACGACCGGGTAACCTGTGTATCCGGTCCGTCACACAGCAGTGGACGAGTCCAGGGGTACGGTGGTGGTCGTCACGACCATGCCGTGCCCCTGCATTCTCCTAGAGCCCAGAGGATGACATGAAGCTGTTCCTGCAAATCCTGTTGATCGTCACCAGCGTCTTCCTCGTGGTGGCGGTTCTCCTGCACCGCGGGCGCGGTGGCGGCCTGTCGTCGCTGTTCGGTGGCGGGATGCAGTCGAGCCTGGCCGGGTCGAGCGTGGCCGAGAAGAACCTCGACCGGATCACTCTGCTGCTGGGCGCGGTGTGGCTGATCAGCATCATCGGGCTGGGCCTGCTGCTCAAGGTGTGACGTCCGGCGCCCCCGCCGGCGATCGAGACCGGGTCACACCAGCGGGGTGCGCAGCGATTCGGCGTGCCTATTGGGGGGCGCGCCGCCGATTCCATAGGTGTGAGGATTCATGGTTGGCGGTAACGCGATTCGGGGCACCCGGGTGGGTGCCGGACCTACGGGCGAATCGGAACGAGGTGAGTCGGCGCCACGGCGCCGGGTCGGCTACTGGTGCGCCAACGGGCACGAAGCCCGTCCGTCGTTCGCCCTGGAGGCGGAGATCCCGGACGAGTGGGACTGCCCCCGCTGCGGGCTCCCCGGCGGGCAGGACGAGAAGAACCCCCCGGCCGCACCCCGGACCGAGCCCTACAAGACCCACCTGGCGTACGTGAAGGAGCGGCGCAGCGACGCCGACGGCGAGGCCATCCTCGCCGAGGCCCTGGAGCGCCTGCGCCAGCGCCGGGAGATCATCTAAGCGCCACCGCCAGAAGCCACCCCGAGGAGCAACTCCTCGAGGTGGCTTCTCGCGCGCCCAGGTTCCACCCTCCGGGCTCCCCAACCCAGGCCAGCCCGACTCACGTACCCGGCAGACGACACGGTCTCACGTCGTGTCGACTCTTTATTCACGCGAGTCGGCGCCCCAATCACGAGCCGGCGCTCCAATCACACGAGCTGGCGCCCCAAGCACATGAGTCGACTCCCCAATCACGCGAGTCGACCCTTCAGGTACACGAGTCGACTCCCATCGCGCGAGTTGACCCTTCAAGCACGCGTGTCGACTCCCCAGTCACGTGAGCTGGCGCCTCAACCACACGAGCCGACCCCTCAATCACACGAGCTGGCGTCCCGATCACGCGAGTCGGCTCCTCAATCACGCGAGCCAGCCTCCCGATCACGTGAGCTGACTTCCCAAGCACATGAGCCGACCCCCAGGACCGCGAGCCGACTCGAGGTACGTGAACCGATCTTCCGGTATGCGAACCGACCGTCCAGGTACATGACCCGACTGCCTGGGTACGCACCTCGACCGCCGGGGTACGCGAACCGACTCTCGGGGTACGCGAACTGACCTTCCAGGTACGCGAGCCGACTCTCCGAGCACATGGGTCGACCGCCGGGCCGCCTGAGCAGCCCCCGATTCCACGCTACCGTCGAGCACCGACAACCCCGGGAACCGGAAAGCCGCGAGCGCCGCACTCAGGCCTTCAACGACCTGAATGCGCCGCTCGCGGCTTCGTCGAATCCGGAATCGTCGGCCCCCGCCCGTAGGCTGAAATCGGGGGCTGCTCAGCGCCGGGTGGGTCAGCATCGCCCGATCGACAGTGCCGGGTCAACAGCCCCGGCCGGGTCGGTGGCTCCGTGATTCAGTGGCTCAGCGGATACCTGGCCCGGACCCGGAAACCGCCGTCCTCCGTTCCGGACGTCTCGAAGCTGCCGCCCAGCAGGCGGGCGCGCTCGGCCAGTCCCGTCAGGCCGTGGCCGCCCGAGGGCAGGCCTTCGCCGGCCCGGCGGGCGCGCTCGTTGCGGACCTCGATCTTGAGCGCGCCGTGCTCACCCTGGATGCGGATGGTCGCCGTCGCGCCCGGAGCGTGCTTGTGGACGTTGGTCAGGCACTCCTGCACTGTGCGGTACGCCGCCGCCGACACCTGGTTCGGCAGGGCCTCCGGCAGGTGCTCCACGGACAGGTGCACCGGGACCTCCGACGTCCGGATCAGCCGGTCGAGGTCGTTGATCCCGGGGCGCGGGCCGTCGTCGTCGGCGTCCGCGCGCAGCACGCTCAGCAGCGACCGCAGCTCCTCGAGGGTCCGCTTGCTCAGGCCGCGGATGACCTGCGCGGTCTCCATCGCCCGGGCGTCGGTCGTCTGGGCCTGCAGCGCGCCGGCCTGCATCGCGATCAGCGTGATCTGGTGCGACACGACGTCGTGCATCTCGCGGGCCAGCCGGGCGCGCTCCTCGGCGCGGACGGCGTCGGCGTGGAAGCGGCGCTCGCGGTCCCGGCTCGTGGCCAGCTCGGCGAGCTTGTTCGCGACCTCGGTGCGGGCGCCGATGAGCATGCCGATCGCGATCGGCATGCCGGCGACGAGGACGCCGTAGATGCCGTCGAGGATGTGCTCGCGCCAGCTCAGCTGGACGAAGTCCTCGAGCGGCCACTGCACGAACCGGCACGTCCACACCAGCCCGGCGCCGACCCAGGTCTGCCAGTGCAGCTGACGGCGGGTGGCGAGCATGCCGAGCGTGATCATGCTCGCCAGCTGCGCCCAGCCGGCGAGGAAACCGGGGACGGCGACGAGCACGGCGAGGAACGGGAACTTGCGGCGGAACACCACGGCGAGGCAGGCCGCGCCGGACAGGTAGATCGAGTAGGGCTGGGCCTTCTCGGGGATCACCAGCCAGACGTCGAGCACGGCCAGGATGACCGCGGCCGCCTCGATGGCGAACATGACCACAGCGGGGCGGGGGAACGAGCCGAACGCGCTCAGACCACGCCTTCGCACCCGCTCGGCGGCCGATGGCCCCGAGCCGGCGATCGAGATGCCTGGAATCGAGAGTCCCTCTGTACTCATCGCTGGCGACCCCATTCGTCTTGTGGACTTGATGGTGAGAGGTGCTCAGGGCCCGATCGGGACGCGCAGCAGAGAACAAATGTGCGGATGCTAACGAGGTTGCGTGGGAAGACGGTAAGTTTCACGCGCCGTTGGCGGATTGACGTCCGGATTCCGCATTTGATTGCGCCGTTCGGGCGATGGCGTCGCCAGCGCACTACTGACAGTGGATCTGTCACTGCCTAGCGTGCACCGGGATGACCACATCGTGGGAATCACGTTACCTCTCCGTGGGCGCCCGGCATAGGTCGTCAGGCCGCTGCCGTCCGGATGCCGTCACCCAGAAGGTGCACGAGCCCCTCTTTGCAGGCCTTCGCCGTCTCGATCGACCGCGGCAGCATCCGCGCCTCGTAGGTCCGGACGGCCTCGCCGACGGTCGGCGACGTCGCCAGCGCGGTCGCGAGCTCGGTGCCGTCCAGCATCGCGAGGTTCGCGCCGACCCCGAGCGGCGGCATCAGGTGCGCGGCGTCGCCGAGCAGGGTGAGGCCGGGCGTCGACGTCCAGGCGTGCGGCACCGGCAGCACGTACAACGGCCGGTGCGTGAACGCGCCGTCGTTGTCGCGCATGAACCCGAGCAGCTCCGGGTGCCAGCCGGCGTAGCGCTGCAGCAGCGTCGCGCGCACCGCGTCCGTGTCGGCGAAGTCGAAGCCGGCGTGCCAGTCTTCTGGCGCGTGGAACACGGCGTAGCCGCGGATGTGGCCGTTGCTGTTGCGCTGGGCGAAGATCGCGTTCCCGCCGGTCTTCGCCACCATCGTGCCCTGGCCGGTCAACGCGGCCAGCGCGGCGTGCCGACGGTCGGCGTCGTCGAGCCCGAACTCGACGAACGCGACGCCGCTGTACTCCGGCCGGACGCCGGTCAGGGCGCGGCGGACGCGGGACCACGCGCCATCGGCGCCGATGACCAGGTCGAAGTCCTCGGTGGTGTCGTCGGTGAAACGGAGCCGGGCGGTGCCGTCCGGCAGCGGCGTGACGTCGTCGGTGGCGCGGCCCCAGCGGACGGTGCCGGGGGAGAGGGAGTCCAGCAGGAGGCTGCGGAGCTGGCCGCGGTCGATCTCGGGCTTGAACTCGTCGTCCTCGGCGGGGATCTCGTCCACGAGGACGTCCGTGGTGCGCGGGTCGACCGCGCGCATCTGCTGGCCTTCGGGCCGGGCGAGCGCGCGCCACGTCTCGTGCAGGCCGGCCGTGCGGAGGGCGACCTGGCCGGTGTCGCCGTGCATGTCGAGCGTGCCGCCCTGGGGGCGTGCGTCGGCCGAGGCCTCCTGCTCGAAGACGGTGACAGTGTGGCCGTGCAGCTGCAGGACGCGAGCACAGGCGAGCCCGCCGAGGCCGGCGCCGACGATCGCGATCTTGGTGTTGGCGGTGGTGCTGGTGCTGGTGCTGGTGTTCATGGCTTCCCCCTGGAAGTTCGGGCCGCCGGTTCGTTCCGGCGGCGACTAACTCAGGAAAGCAGATCCACTACGAAAGTGCAATGACTACACTTTTGAAGTGAGTCCACCATCACGTAGACTGGCGGACATGACGGAAGTGATCGGGCGCCGTGAGCGCAAGAAGGCGCAGACCCGCAAGGCGCTGGCCGACGCGGCGCTCGAACTGTTCCTCGAGCGCGGCTTCGACCAGGTCGGGGTGAAGGAGGTCGCGGACGCCGCCGACGTGTCCGTGACGACGCTCTTCAAGCACTTCCCCAGCAAGGAAGCCCTGGTGTTCGACCAGGAGGCCGACATCGAGACGGCGCTGGTCGACGCGGTCCGCGGCCGGCCGCCGGCGCACACGATCGTGGACGCGCTGCGCAAGCACATCCTGGTCGACGTGGCCGCCTCCCCGGGCGACGCGTTCCTCCGCCTCACGGAGAGCACCCCGGCCCTGCGCGAGTACGGCAGGCGGATGTGGATGCGCCACGAGACGGCGCTGGCCCGCGCGATCGCGGCGGAGTCGGGCGTTCCGGAGAACGACGTGGCGTGCGCGGCACTGGCCCGCTTCGCGCTGGCATCGCGGGACTTGATCGCGGGCCACGAGAACCCCCGCCGAGCGGCGGAGGAGATCTTCGGCCGCCTGGAGCGCGGCTGGCGGACGGAGTGAACGGCTGGTCCGGGCAGCCGAGACCCGCTCGGACCGCGACGAGGTCTACCGACGCCCGGCCGGCGGGTGAAGTGAGCAGCCGATCGAGGCGGCGAGTGCCGCTTGGATCGCGGCGAGTTGGTGAGCAAGGCTTGGGCGGTCGAGGGTGCGTGGGAAATGGGCAGCCGACTGGGGCGGAGAGTTCCGCTTAGACCGCAGCGGGTTGGCGAGCAAGGTTTGGCCGGCAGGTGGTGCGGGCCGGAGTGAGTGGCCGATGGACGCGGCGAGTTCCGCTTGGATCACGGCGAGTGGGGAGCAAGGCTTGGGCGGTCGAGGGTGCTTGCGGAGTGAACAGCCGACCGGGGGCGTGAGTTCGGCTCGGATCGCGGCGGATTGGTGAGCATGGTTAACCGGCAGGGGTGCAGGCCGGAGTGAGCGGCTGATCGGGGCGGCGGGTGCCGCTTGGATCGCGGCGAGTTGGCGAGCAAAGCCTGGGCGGTCGAGGGTGCGGGCGAAGTGAGCAGCCGACCGGGCGCGAGTTTCGCTTGGATCGCGGCGGATTGATGAGCAAGGCTTGGCCGACCGAGGGTGCCGGTGAAGGGAGCAGCCGAGGCGGCGGGTTCCGCTTGGAGCGCGGTGAGTTGGCGAGCAAAGCCTGGCCCGCCGAGGGCGCGGGCGAAGTGAGCAGCCCCCGTTTCCACGCTACCCGGGAGCCACGACAGTTTCGGCGCCCTGAACGCCGCGAACGGTCGCGAACAGCCGCGAAAGGTCGCTGAATGCCGTAGCAGGCCGCGCCACACCGGCCCCGAACGCCGTGAAGGCCCCCTGCCATGGGCAGGAGGCCTTCACGGAACCTACGACTGTCAAGCCGTCGGTGGTTGGTTCACCTTCGTTAGCTTGCCCGCCGCCGTGCGGTCCAGTAGCCAGAGCGTCCGTCGGTGTCCTCGGGCGCCCGCTACCGGGAGCTGGGCTTCGCCCGCTCCCGACAGTGCCAGCGCTACCGCGTCGGCCTTGGCTTCGCCCGCTGTCATCAGCCAGACGTCCTGGGCTCGGCGGATTGCCGGCAGGGTCAGGGAAACGCGCGTCGGTGGGGGTTTGGGGCAGTTGCGCACCGCCACCACCGAACGCTCCTTCTCGTACACCGCCGGGGATTCCGGGAACACCGATGCGGTGTGGCCCTCGCCGCCCAGGCCGAGCAGCATGATGTCGAACGGTGGGACGTCGCCGTCGTCCGGGCCCGCGTTGTCCGCCAGCACCCGCGCGTACGCCTCGGCGGCGGCGTCCGGGTCGTCGCCGAACTCGCCGTCCGATGCCGCTACCGCGTGGACCCGCTTCGGGTCGAGCGGGACGTGGTCCAGCAGGGCCTCGCGGGCCTGCTTCTCGTTCCGCTCGTCCGAATCGGCCGGGACGAACCGCTCGTCGCCCCAGTAGATGTCCAGGCGCGACCAGTCGATCGCGTCGCGCGCGCTCGAGTTCCGCAGCTCGGTCAGCACCGCGATGCCGGTGCCGCCGCCGGTGAGCACCAGCGACGCCGAACCCTTGGCCGCCTGGACGTCCACGAGCCGCGTGACCAGCCGGGCCGCCGCGGCGGCGGCCAGCAGGTCCTGGTTCGCGTGGACGACGACCTCGGTCTTGCTCATGAAGCGCTCTTCTTGCCGTCGGCACCCGCCTTGGCCGGAGTCTTGGCCGGTGCAGGCGAAGGCGCGGCAGCAGCAACGCCCGCCGCGGCCGGCGAGGTGACGTCCGCCTTGGCCGGCGCGCCCGTCTTGCCGTTCGTGCCGGACGTGATCTTGCCCAGGCCGTGCAGCGCCGCCTCGTAGACCTCGTCCGGGTCGAGCCGCCGCAGCTCCTCGACCAGGCAGTCCTGCGTGCTGCGCCGCTGCAGGGCGATCCGCCGGGTCGGCTGGCCCGGCTGGGTCAGCGTGCCGACGCGGCCGTCCGGCCGGTGCAGCTCCACCGCGCCCGAACGACGCTCCAGGGTCACCGAGGTGATCCCGGCCGCGCCCGAGCTCTTGACCCGCTTGACCGGCACCTTCAGGTACTCGGCCAGCCACGCGGCCAGCAGCTCGGTCGACGGCGAGTCGGCCTCGCCGGTCACCGTCGCGGCGGTGATCTTCTCGTACGGCGGCAGGTCCAGCGCGGAGACGAGCTGGGCGCGCCAGTGCGTCAGCCGCGTCCAGGCCAGGTCCGTGTCGCCCGCGGTGTACGCCTTCGCCCGCGTGGTCAGCGACTTGACGGGGCTCTTCTCCGCGGCCGAGTCGGTGATCCGGCGCTGGGCCAGCTCGCCGAGCGGGTCCTTGTCCGGGTCCTTCGGGCCGGCGCCGGGCCACCAGCAGACGATCGGCGCGTCCGGCAGCAGCAGCGGGACGACCGCGCTCTGGCCCTGGGCGGCCAGCGGGCCGTAGAGCCGCAGCACGATGACCTCGCTCGCGCCGGCGTCGCCGCCGACGCGGATCTGGCCGTCGATGCGCGGTGACGCGGTGCGCGCGCCCTTGGCGACCACGATCACCCGTGACGGGTGCTCGCGGCTCGCGCCGTTGGCCGCTTCGATCGCCGCTTCGAGGTGGCTGTCGTCGTCGGCCACGATGACCAGCGTCAGCACCCGGCCGAGCGCTACTTGCCCGCCTTGTTCGCGGATCTCCACCAGCTTCTTGTTGAGCAGCGAAGTCGTGGTGGACGGCAGGTCGATGATCACGGGCGCCTCCATTTCCGGCCGGTGCGCTCCAGCATTTCGTCGGCGGACGGCGGGCCCCACGTGCCCGGCGGGTACTGCTCCGGCGCCCCCTCCTTGGCCCAGTGCTCGATGACCGGGTCGAGGATCTTCCAGGACAGCTCGACCTCTTCGTTGACCGGGAACAGCGACGGCTCGCCGAGCAGGACGTCGAGGATCAGGCGCTCGTAGGCCTCGGGGGAGGACTCGGTGAACGCGTGCCCGTACCCGAAGTCCATGGTGACGTCGCGGACCTCCATCGTGGTCCCCGGCACCTTCGATCCGAACCGCAGCGTGATGCCCTCGTCCGGCTGCACCCGGATGACCAGGGCGTTCTGCCCCAGCTCCTCGGTCGAGGTCGAATCGAACGGCAGGTGCGGCGCCCGCTTGAACACCACGGCGATCTCGGTGACGCGGCGGCCGAGCCGCTTGCCGGTGCGCAGGTAGAACGGCACCCCGGCCCACCGGCGGCTCTGCACCTCGAGCGTCACGGCCGCGAAGGTCTCGGTCTTCGAGTCCTTCGCGAAGCCCTCTTCCTGCAGCAGGCCGGGCACCTTCGTGCCGCCCTGCCAGCCGCCCGCGTACTGCCCGCGCGCGGTGGTCTTGCTCAGCGGCCCGATCGCGCTGGTGCCCGAGAGCACCTTGATCTTCTCCGCGCGCAGGGCCCGCGGGTCGAACGACAGCGGCTCTTCCATCGCGGTGAAGGCGAGCAGCTGCAGCAGGTGGTTCTGGATGACGTCGCGGGCCGCGCCGATGCCGTCGTAGTACCCCGCGCGGCCGCCGAGACCGATGTCCTCGGCCATGGTGATCTGCACGTGGTCGACGTAGTTGGCGTTCCAGATCGGCTCGAACAGCTGGTTCGCGAAGCGCAGCGCCAGGATGTTCTGGACCGTCTCCTTGCCGAGGTAGTGGTCGATGCGGAACACCGACTCCTCGGGGAAGACGTCGTTGACGATCGCGTTGAGCTCTTCGGCGCTCTTCAGGTCGTGGCCGAACGGCTTCTCGATGACGACGCGGCGCCAGGTGTTCTCGTCCGCGTTGGCCAGCCCGGAGCGGGCCAGCTGCTTGGTCACCACCGGGAACGCGCCGGGCGGGATCGACAGGTAGAACGCCGTGTTGCCGCCGGTGCCGCGTTCCTTGTCGAGGTCCTTGACCGTCTGCGCGAGCCGGTCGAAGGCGTCGTCGTCGTCGAAGGTGCCCTGCACGAACCGGATGCCTTCGGCGAGCCGGTTCCAGACCGACTCCTTGAACGGCGTGCGCGCGTGCGCCTTGACCGAGTCGTGCACGAGCTCACCGAAGTCCTGGTGCTCCCAGTCGCGGCGGGCGAACCCGACGAGCGAGAAGCCGGCGGGCAGCAGCCCGCGGTTGGCCAAGTCGTAGATGGCGGGCATCAGCTTCTTGCGGGCCAGGTCGCCGGTGACCCCGAAGATCACCAGGCTGGACGGCCCGGCGATGCGCGGGAGCCGCTTGTCCCGCTCGTCCCGCAGCGGGTTGCTCCAGGTCATGCTTCCCCCTCCTGAACCGCGACCTCCTGCACCGCGCGGACAACGGCCGCGAGGCCCGCGGCGCGGTCGGTCAGGTGCAGGCGCAGCACCGGGCGGCCGTGCTCGGCGAGCACCTGCCCGTCGCCCAGCGCCTGGGCGTGCTGCAGCTGCCCCAGCGTGTACGGCCGGTCCGGCACGTCGAGGTCCCGCTCCACCGCGCCGGTGAGCTGCAGGAAGACGCCGTTCTGGTGGCCGCCCTTGTGGTACTGCCCGGTGGAGTGCAGGAACCGGGGACCCCAGCCGAACGTGGTCTGCAGGCCGGTGCGCTGGGCGATCTCGCCGCGCAGCAGCGCCGTCGACGCGTCGTCGAGCCGGTCCAGGTAGGCCTGCACCGCGATGTAGCCGGCGTCCGGCGCGGAAGCGAAGAACGCGCGGAGCACGTCGACGAGCTTCCCGTCGGTCGAAACGCCTTCGCTGCCGAAGATCTCGACCGGTCCGTCCACATTGGACGCCGTCTCGCCGCCCTTGAGCTTCTCCGGGTCGTCCAGCAGCGCGCGCGCCGCCTTCTTCGCGGTCTCGACGTCGGGCTGGTCGAACGGGTTGATCCCGAGCAGCCTGCCGGCCAGCGCGGTGGCGAACTCCCAGAGCAGCAGCTGCGCGCCGAGCGAGCCGGTGACGCCGATCTTCGCCGCGCCCTTGGGGCTGCCGACGGAGACCGCGGTGGCGTCGGCCTTCGCGTCGGCGAAGCCGGGCGCCTCCGTGCCTTCGACCGCGACCGGCAGCAGGCCGGTGCCCTCCTTGCCGGTGGACTCGGCGATCAGCTGCTCGGCCCAGTCCGGGAACCCCTTGATGCCGGAACCGGAGTCGGCCAGCACGACCTTCTCGGCGCCCTGCTCGTGCGCGGCGGCCCACGCGGCGGCCAGCTTGACCGCCGGGTTGTCCACCGAGTCCGAAGCGAGCTCTTCGGCCGCCGAAGCGGCCTGGTCGAGCAGCCGGGCGACGTCCGCGCCGGCCAGCCCGGCCGGGACGAGCCCGAACGCGGTCAGCGCGGAGTAGCGGCCGCCGACGTGCGGGTCGGCGAGGAAGGTCTTGCGGTAACCCTCCTTTTCGGACAGTGCCTGGAACGGCGAGCCCGGGTCGGTGACGACCACGATCCGCCGCGCCGCGTCGATCCCCGCGTCGGTGAACGCCTTCGCGAAGATCCGCCGGTGGCTGTCGGTCTCGACGGTGCCGCCCGACTTCGACGACACCACGATCACCGTGCGCTCGAGGTCACCGGCGAGCGCGTCGGCGACCTGGCCCGGGTCGGTCGTGTCGAGCACGGTCAGCGCGACGTCGTCGGTCCCGGTGATCAGCTCCGGCGCGAGCGACGAGCCGCCCATGCCGGCGAGCACCACGCGGTCGACGCCCTCGGACCGCAGTTCGGTGCGCAGCGCTTCGATCTCGCCGATCAGCGGCCGGGACGACTTGTGCAGCGTCGTCCACGACAGCCGGATCGACGCTTCGGATTCGGCGTCCGGTCCCCAGAGCGTGGCGTCCTTCGCGGCCAGCTTCGACGCGGCCTGGTCGGCGACCAGCCAGTCGGCCAGCGGCGCGGCGCGCTCCGCCAGTTCGGCGTCCACGATCTCGACGCCGGTCTTTTCCCCTGTCGTCATGTCGTGCTTCAGCCCTTCGCCTTTTCCAGCTGGCCGTTGACGGTGTCGAGCAGTTCGGTCCAGGACTTCTCGAACTTCTCGACGCCTTCGTTCTCCAGCACCAGGAACACGTCGGTGATGTCGATGCCGACGGCCGAGAGCTTGTCGAAGACCTCCTGCGCCTCGGCGCCGCGGCCGGACACCTGGTCACCCTTGAGCTCGGAGCCTTCGGCGACGGCGTCCATCGTCTTCTCCGGCATGGTGTTGACGGTGTCCTTCACCACCAGGTCGTCGACGTAGAGGGTGGGGGAGTAGTCCGGGTTCTTGACGCCGGTCGAGGCCCACAGCGGACGCTGCGCGTTCGCGCCGTCGGCCGCGAGGGCCTTCCAGCGGTCCGTGGCCGAGAGCTCCTCGAAGGCCGCGTAGGCGAGCCGGGCGTTGGCGACGGCCGCCTTGCCGCGCAGGGCCTTGGCCTCGTCGGTGCCGATCGCGTCGAGCCGCTTGTCGATCTCGGTGTCCACCCGGGACACGAAGAACGACGCGACCGAGTGGATGCCGCGCAGGTCGTGGCCGTTGGCCTTCGCCTGCTCCAGCCCGGCGAAGTAGGCCTCGATGACCTTCTTGTAGCGCTCGACGGAGAAGATCAGCGTGACGTTGACGCTGATGCCCTCGGCGAGCGTGGCGGTGATCGCCGGCAGGCCCTCTTCGGTGGCCGGGATCTTGATCAGCGTGTTCGGCCGGTCGACGGTCTTCCACAGGTCCTGGGCCTCGGCGACCGTCCGGTCGGTGTCCTTGGCCAGGCGCGGGTCGACCTCGATCGAGACGCGGCCGTCGACGCCGTTCGTGGCGGCGTAGACGTCGCGGAACAGGTCCGCGGCGTTGCGCACGTCGGTCGTGGTCAGGTCCCGGATGGTCGCCTCGACGTCGGCGCCCTGGGCGGCGAGTTCCTTCGTCCGCTCGTCGTAGGCGTCACCCTTCGACATCGCGTTGGCGAAGATCGTCGGGTTGGTCGTCACGCCGACGACGTGCTTGTCGCGAACCAGCGCGGCGAGGTTGCCGGTGTTCAGGCGTTCACGCGAAAGGTCGTCCAGCCAGATCGAAACACCGGCCTCGGACAGCTGCGCGAGCTTGTCGTTGCTCATCAATGTCCCTTTCAGTTCTTGGTGTTGGCGATCGAGCGGCGGGCGGCGTCGACGACTGCTTCCGTGGTGAACCCGAACTCACGGAACAGGGTGCCGGCATCGGCGGAGGCGCCGAAGTGCTCGATCGAGACGTTCACGCCGGCGTCACCGGTGAAGCGGTGCCACGACTGGGCGATGCCCGCCTCGACGGACACGCGGGCCTTCACGCCGGCCGGGATGACGGACTCGCGGTAGGCCGCGTCCTGCGCGTCGAACCACTCGACGCACGGCATCGAGACGACGCGCGCCTTGACGCCGTCGGCCTCGAGGACCTTCTTCGCCTCGACGGCGAGCTGGACCTCGGAGCCGGTGCCGATCAGCACCACGTCCGGGGTGCCGTCCGAGTCCGCCAGGACGTAGCCACCCTTGGCGACGCCCTCGGCGCTGGTGCCCTCGAGCACCGGCACGTTCTGGCGGGTGAGCGCCAGGCCGGACGGGTGGTGGATGTCCTCCAGCACGGCCTTCCACGCGTAGGCGGTCTCGTTGGCGTCCGCCGGGCGGACGACGTTGAGGCCCGGGATCGCGCGCAGCGCGGAGAGCTGCTCGATCGGCTGGTGCGTCGGGCCGTCCTCGCCGAGCCCGATCGAGTCGTGCGTCCACACGTAGGTGACCGGCGCCTTCATCAGCGCGGCCAGCCGGACCGGCGGGCGCATGTAGTCGGAGAAGATGAGGAACGTCGCGCCGTACGGGCGGGTGCCGCCGTGCAGCGCGATCCCGTTGAGGATCGAGCCCATGGCGTGCTCGCGGATGCCGAAGTGCAGCGTCCGGCCGTACGGGCTGGTCTTCCACATGTCCGTGGAAGCCTTCTCCGGGCCGAACGAGTCGGCGCCCTTCATCGTGGTGTTGTTGCTCTCGGCGAGGTCCGCGGACCCGCCCCACAGCTCCGGCAGCGGCTCGGCGAGCGCGTTGAGCACCTCACCGGAGGCCTTGCGGGTGGCGACGCCCTTGGCGTCCGGCTCCCACTTCGGCAGGTTGTCGGCGAAGCCCTCGGGCAGCGTGCGGGTGGTCATCCGGTCCGCGATCTTCTTGCGCTCCGGGTTCGCCTCGCCCCACGCCGCGAACTTCTCCTGCCATTCGGCGTGGGCGGCCTTGCCGCGCTCGAGCGCCTGGCGGGTGTGCTTGATGACGTCGTCCTCGACCTGGAACGACTGCTCCGGGTCGAAGCCCAGGATCTTCTTGACCTCGGCGACCTCTTCGGCGCCCAGCGCCGCGCCGTGCGCCTTGCCGGTGCCCATCTTCTTCGGCGCGGGGTAGCCGATGACGGTCCGCACCGCGATGAACGACGGCTTGCCCGTTTCGGCCTTGGCGTTCTTGATGGCCTCTTCGAGCGCGACGACGTCTTCGCCGCCTTCGACGAACTGGGTGTGCCAGCCGTAGGCCTCGTAGCGCGCGACCGTGTCCTCCGAAAGGGCGATGTTCGTGTCGTCCTCGATGGAGATCTTGTTGTCGTCCCAGAAGACGATCAGGTTGCCCAGCTCCTGGCGGCCCGCGATGGACGACGCCTCGGCGGTGACGCCCTCTTCGATGTCGCCGTCGGAGGCGATGGAGTAGATGAAGTGGTCGAAGATGCTCTCGCCGGGAGCGGCGTCCGGGTCCAGCAGGCCGCGCTCGCGGCGGGCGGCCATCGCCATGCCCACGGCGTTCGCCAGGCCCTGCCCGAGCGGGCCGGTGGTGGTCTCGACGCCGTCGGTGTGGCGGTACTCCGGGTGACCCGGGGTCTTCGAGCCCCACTTGCGCAGCTGCTTGAGGTCCTCGAGCTCGAGGCCGTAACCGGCGAGGTACAGCTGGATGTAGAGCGTCAGGCTGCTGTGCCCGGCCGACAGCACGAACCGGTCGCGGCCCGGCCAGTTCTGGTCGTTCGGGTCGTGACGCAGCGTGCGCTGGAAGAGCGTGTAGGCCAGCGGCGCCAGGCTCATCGCGGTACCGGGGTGGCCGCTGCCACAGTTCTCGACCGCGTCCGCGGCGAGTACCCGGACGGTGTCCACGGCGCGGGTGTCGGTGTCGGTCCAGTCGGCGGGCGTGTTGCGCCGCAGGAGTGGGTTGTTCTCGCTGGTAGGGGCGGTTTCGGACACTGAACTCCAACTCCCGGTCATGATGGTTGCGGCTGGTCTTCCTCGTTCCGGTTACCCGTGCGCGGGGTCATCTATCTCAATCGATCCCGAAGGGACGATATTCCTGCTCGCGACCCTGCGCAGGGGCAATCGCGGCCCGACCCGGCCAGCCTAGTGCTTGAGCCCGTCGAGGACCCGCGATCACCCACGGGATTCACCACGTCTAACATCGTTCGAGGGTTCAGACCGGCGGTTTTCAGCGGCACCACACGCCTCCGGCAACGGGCCCGCCCCGAACCTGACACAGGGAGTGAAATGTCGTTGGTGAACGCTGCGCACGGACGCAGTGAGGACACCAGCGCCGTGCACCCGACCGGTGAACGACCGCACGGTGACCGGCGACGCATCCGCCAGGTCGTCGGGGCCTACGCCGCTTTGGCGAAGCCGCGGGTGATCGAGCTCCTCCTGGTGACCACCATCCCGGCGATGTTCCTCGCCGGCCGTCAGATCCCATCGCCGTGGCTGGTACTGGCCACGCTGCTGGGCGGGACGATGGCCGCGGGCAGCGCGAACGCGCTCAACTGCGTGATCGACGCGGACATCGACAAGGTGATGAACCGCACGAAGCGGCGTCCCCTGGTGAAGGACTCGGTGCCGCGGCGCGGCGCGCTGATCTTCGGCTTGGTGATGGGCGTCGCCTCGGCCGTGGTGCTCTACTTCACGGTCAACCTGCTGTCGGCGATCCTCGCGGTCGCGACGATCCTCTTCTACATCTTCGTCTACACGCTCGGCCTGAAGCGCCGCACGTCGCAGAACGTCGTCTGGGGCGGCGCGGCCGGCTGCATGCCGGTGGTCATCGGCTGGGCGGCCGTCACCGGCACCGTGCAGTGGCCGGCGTTCGTGATGTTCGGCGTCATCTTCTTCTGGACCCCGCCGCACACCTGGGCGCTGGGCATGAAGTACCGCGACGACTACGAGCGCGCGGGCGTCCCGATGCTCCCGGTCGTGGCCACCGCCCAGCACGTCGCCAAGCAGATCGTCATCTACTCGTGGGTGATGGTGGCCTGGACGCTGCTGCTGCTCCCGGTGACGTCGTGGCTGTACGGCACGTTCGCCATCCTCGCGGGCGGCTGGTTCCTGTTCTACGCGCACAGCCTCCAGGCCGCGGTCCGCCGCGGCGAGGAGACGAAGCCGATGGCGCTGTTCCACCGCTCGAACACGTACCTGATGATCGTGTTCGTGGCGCTGGCCGTCGACTCGGCCATCGGCCTGCCGACGCTCGGCCTCCCCTTCTGATCCTGTTGAGGCGCGCAGGCGTCGCGCTGGTCGTGATCGTCCTGTTCGCGGCGTTGCTCTACATCGGCGGCCGCAAGGTGTCGCTGGACCAGAACACACTGCTGGGCACCGGCTGCGCGATCCCTTCGCACGTCACGGCTCTCTCTTCGGCGCCGGACGCGGCCCCGGGTGGTGGCGGGATCCGCGTCGCCGAGACGTCGTCGTCCGGCGTTGTGCTGGAGAACACGAGCACCCAGGTCGGGTACCGCATCCCGGTCGGCTCGGTTGTGGTGCCGCTGCTCACCCCGGGAGCCCGCATCGGCGTGGCTGAAGTCGGCTCTGTCGGCCAGGTGACCTGGCTGTCGCCGGAGTCGTTGGGCGGCTTCACGCCGGTGACGGCCACGGTCGTCCCGGGCGGCGTCCGCTACCACTCAGCGAACTGCCGGGCGCTGACCAGCCGGGGCGCCGCGGTGCTCCATCGGGACGCTGCCGGTCGGATCGTGGGCGCGGAACGGTTGTCCGCCGATCGGGTGTCGTGTGCGCCGGGGGACCGGGAGCTGTCGTTCACCGCCGGGGCGGGTACCGAGGTCTACCCCTACTGTGACCTCGGATGAGCAGAAACCGTGTGCTGGCGGTACTCGGCGTTGTCGTTGTCCTCGCCGCCATCGTCGTCTCGGTCGGCGGAAAGCTGCCCTGGACCGGCGGATCCGCCTCGGACGACAGCTGTGACATCCCCGACCGGGCCCCCGCGAGCACACTGGCGTCCGCGCCGGGCGGGATCGAGGTCGTCGAGCAGGGGTTCAGCCAGAGCCCGTCCGGTCTGGTCAGTCTCGGGGCCATTCTGGAGAACACCAGCACCGAGGTCGCCCGCCGGATTCCGGTGCGGTTCCGGCTGTTCGACGCCGCGCACCACGAGCTTCCCGAACTGACGACCGGCGAGCTGAGCGTCGAGATTCCCCTGCTCCTGCCCGGTCAGCGGATCGGCGCCGGAACGGGTGCCTATCGGCGGGAAATCCCCGTGGCCGGCGCCGAGACCGCCGTGGGATCGAACGCCTGGGTGCCCCGCGCCGCTGTAGGCAGTCTCACGCCCGTCGGCGCGTCTTACCTCCGCACCTCGCACTTCTATCCGGACAACCCGGTGAACGTCGATGTCCACTACCGGGAGGTGTCCACGAACTGCCGGAACCTGGACAGTCGCGACACCACCGTGGTCTTCCGCGATCGCGCCGGCCGGATCGTCGGCGGCGACCACGGCCCGGCCGGCAACACGCTCACCTTCCAGGACACCCATGGCAACGCCATCGTGGTCGAGCGACAGCCCCCGGTCAGCCCGTCGTGTTCGACAGGGGAGCGGGAGACCTGGGTCATCTCCTACGTCGGGGCCCCCGCCACTGCCGATGACTCCCGCACCGAGGTCTACCCCTACTGCGACCTCAGGCCGGAATGATCCCGCCCTGGTCGCCGTTAAACTTGGCTGGCCCTTTCCTTGAGGCGAAAGCAGGATGCTCTTGTCCGTCTCGCCGGACGACACACACGCCGCCGAGCTCGCTCGTGAGCAGGCGTACGTCACCACCCTCTACACCAAGCTCGACGCCGAACGCGTCGACGCCCAGCGGCGCCTCGACGAGACGCTGCGGCTGACCGGCGGCACCCCGCAGGCCCGCACCGAACGCGACGTCGCGACCACCCTCTACACCGACCGGCTCGCGCAGCTCGGCTCCGTCGAGCAGGGCCTCGCCTTCGGGCGGCTCGACTTCGTGCCCGGCAGCACCGAGGAGACCACCTACATCGGCCGCCTCGGGCTGTTCGACGAGGACGACGACTACCAGCCGCTGCTGGTCGACTGGCGCGCGCCCGTCGCGCGGCCCTTCTACCTCGCCACCGCCGCGTCACCCGACGGGGTACGCCGGCGGCGGCACCTGCGGTCGCTGACCCGCAAGGTCACCGGCTTCGACGACGAGATCCTCGACCTCGCCGCCGCCGACCAGGGGCAGGACCTCGGGCTCGCCGGCGAAGCCGCGCTGCTCGCCGCGCTCGAACAGCGTCGCACGGGTGAGATGAGCGACATCGTCGCGACCATCCAGGCCGAGCAGGACCGGATCATCCGCGCGCCGCTCGGCGGGGTCATGGTCGTGCAGGGCGGGCCGGGCACCGGCAAGACCGCCGTCGCGCTGCACCGGGCCGCCTACCTGCTCTACACCCACCGCCAGCAGCTCACGACCCGCGGCGTGCTCGTCGTCGGGCCGAACAGCACGTTCCTGCGCTACATCGGCCAGGTGCTCCCGTCGCTGGGCGAGACGGGTGTGCTGCTCGCCACCGTCGGGCAGCTCTACCCGGGCCTGGACGCCGACGGTGCCGAGCGGCGCGAGACCGCGGAGGTCAAGGGCCGGCTGGTCATGGCCGACGTCCTCGCCACCGCCGTCCGCGACCGCCAGCGCGTGCCCGACCCGGTGCTGGAGATCGAGTACGAGCACGACGTCCTCAAGCTCGACCGCAAGACCTGCACCGAGGCCCGCACCCGCGCCCGGCGCTCGCGGCGCCCGCACAACCCGGCGCGGCGCCTGTTCGTCTCCGACGTCCTCGACGCCCTGACCCGCCAGGCCTCGCGGAAGCTGGGGGAGGACCTCCTGGACGGTCAGGACCTGCAGGACATCCGCGCCGAGCTGGCCGCGGACGAGCACATCGCCGCCGCGCTGAACGAGCTGTGGCCCGTGCTGACCCCGGAAGGCGTGCTCGACGACCTGTTCGCCGACCGCGAACGCCTCGACAGCGCCGCCCGGAAGCACCTGTCCGACGCGGACCGCGCGCTGCTGGAGAGCAGCCGCGACGCCGAGTGGACGCCCGCCGACGTCCCGCTGCTCGACGAGCTGGCCGAGCTGATCGGCGTCGACGACACCGAGGCCCGCGTCGAGCGCAAACGCCGTGAGCGCGAGGACCGCGCGTACGCCGAGGGCGTGCTCGACATCCTCGAGCAGGACGAGGAGATCATCGACGAGGAGCTGCTGCGCGTCTCGGACGTGCTCGACGCCGAGCTGTTCGCCGAACGCCAGGTGGAGCGCAGCGAGCTGACCGCGGCCCAGCGCGCGGCGCAGGACCGGACCTGGACGTTCGGGCACGTGATCGTCGACGAGGCCCAGGAACTGTCCGCGATGGACTGGCGGCTGCTCATGCGGCGCTCACCCAACCGGTCGATGACGCTCGTGGGCGACGTCGCGCAGACCGGCGCCGCGGGTGGCGCGCGGTCGTGGGGCGAGGTGCTCTCGCCGTACGTCGAGGACCGGTGGCGGCTCGAGCAGCTGACCGTCAACTACCGCACGCCCGCCGAGATCATGGCGGTCGCGGCGCGCGTGCTGGCCGAGGTCGACGCAGGCCTGGCCGCGCCGTCGTCGGTGCGGGAGAGCGGTGTCCCGCCGTGGTCCGCGCACCCGGCCGACCTCGCGGCGGAGCTGCCCGGTCTGGTGGCCGCGGAGCTGTCCGCAGTGGACGGTGGCACGGTCGCGGTGCTGGTGCCCGCGAGCCGGTTCGACGAGGTCTCCGCCGTGCTCGGCGCCTTCGACGAACGGCTGAGCGTGCTGACGGTCGAGCGGTCCAAGGGTCTGGAGTTCGACGCGGTGGTGCTGGTCGCGCCGGACGAGGTCGTCGCGGGTTCGCCGCGCGGGCTCAACGACCTGTACGTGGCCCTGACGCGGGCGACCCGGCGACTCGGTGTGGTCCGGACCGGTGACGAAGTACCGGCACTCTCCGTGCTTGGCTAGTCTCCCCGGCATGCAGAAAATCGGGAAGATCGTGGTCGTCGCCGCGGCGGCGCTGTCGCTGGCCGCGTGCGGCCAGGACACCAAGACCCAGACGGCCGCACCGGCGGGGCCGCCCGTTCCGTCGTCGTCGGCCGCGCAGGCGCCCCAGAGCAAGGGCCGCGAGTGCACCGCCGACGACGTCAAGTCGACGGGCAAGTTCGGCGAAGCGCCGACGATCACCATCCCCGACGACTGCGACCCGCCGAAGAAGCTGATCACGAAGGACCTGTCCGACGGCACCGGCAACGGCGCGAAGGCCGGCCAGGACCTGAAGATGAACTACACGCTGGTGACCTGGTCGAACAAGCAGAAGCTGGACAGCTCGTTCGACCGCGGCGAGCCGTTCGACCTGCAGCTGGGTGCGGGCCAGGTGATCCCGGGCTGGGACCAGGGCCTGGTCGGCATCAAGCAGGGCGCCCGCCGGCTGCTGATCATCCCGCCGGACCTCGGTTACGGCCAGGGCGGCCAGGGCATCCAGCCGAACGAGACGCTGGTGTTCGTCACGGATGCGGTCTCGGTCCCGGCCTCGTAATCTCGGGTCCGTGGACACTCATCGCGGTCGCGTGCGCGAATGGCACGTCGACGACGGCTGGGGGGTCGTCGAAGCACCGGGCTTCGACGACCCCGTCTGGGTGCACTACTCGATGGTCGACCCCGGCAGCCGCGGCGTCGGGCCGGGTGGGTTCCGGCAGCTGACCGCAGGCGCCGAGGTCGAGTTCACCGTCGAGCGCGCCGAGCAGGACGGGTTCCACTGGCGCGCGGTCTGGATCACGGAATGAGCAGCAGCTTGCCCGTCGTCCGGCGGCCCTGAAGGTCCTCGTGGGCGCGGCGTGCGTCGGCGAGCGGGTACGTGCCGCCGATGCGGATGTCCAGGTCGCCCGCCAGGACCGCGTCGAACAGCTCCTTCGCGCGCCAGTCCAGCTCTTCGCGCGTGCGGGCGTAGTGGACCGACGTCGGGCGGGTCAGGTAGAGCGAGCCGCCCGCGTTGAGGCGCTGCGGGTCGAACGCCGGCACCGGGCCGCTCGCCGCGCCGAACAGCGCCAGCAGCCCGCGGACCTTCAGGCTCGCCAGGCTCGCGTCGAAGGTGTCCTTGCCAACGCCGTCGTACACGACGTCGACGCCTTCGCCGTCGGTCAGCTCGCGGACCCGCTTCGCGAAGTCCTCGCGGTCGTAGCGGATCACCTCGTCGGCGCCCGCGCCGCGCGCCAGCTCGGCCTTCTCGTCGGTCGACACCGTGCCGAACACCCGGGCGCCGCGCGCCTTCGCCAGCTGCACCAGCAGCAGGCCGACACCGCCGGCGGCCGCGTGCACCAGCACGTCGTGGCCCGGCTTGACCTCGAACGTCGACGCGACCAGGTAGTGCGCGGTGACGCCCTGCAGCATGGTCGCCGCGGCCGTCTCGAGCGAAACGCCTTCGGGCACCTTCACCGCGATCGACGCCGGGAGGACCTTGCGCGCCGCGTAGCTGCCGAGCGAGCCCTGCCAGGCGACGCGGTCGCCGACCGCGAACCCGGCGACGTCCGGGCCGACCTCGGCGACCGTGCCCGCGCCCTCCAGGCCCGGCACGAACGGCAGCTCCATCTTGTAGACGCCCTGGCGCTGGTAGGTGTCGATGTAGTTCACCCCGGCCGCGGCGACGTCCACCAGCAGTTCACCGGCCTTCGGGGCCGCGACGTCCACTTCGGCCGGTTCGAGCACTTCCGGGCCGCCGGTCTTCGTCACCTGCACTGCGGTGGGCATGCGTCCTCCTCGGAGTCGGGCTTCTACCGGGCACAACTATGGCCGACGCCACGCTGTTCCGCGTTCCGGTCCCTGGTTGGTTATGGTTCGGGACGTGGCTGATTCGGATTCGGAAGAAACGGTTGCGCCCACGTCGGCCCAGCTGACCGCGGCGCGCAAGTTCGTGAAGGCGCACGGCAAGCCGTCCCGCGCGGTCGTGGAGAACATCGGCCGTGCCGGCGCCCGGGTCGTGCTGGTCGGGGCCGACGGTGCGCTCGGCGACGTCGTCGTGCCGGCCGTCGCGACCGGCGAGGCGCTGGTCGAGGCCGTCGAGGACCTCGAAGCCGCTTCGTGGGACGCGGAGACGGTCAAGGCCACCAAGATCGGTGCCGCGCACCGGCGCAAGATGGCCGGCAAGTGAGCCGCACCGCGATCCTCGTCGGCTGCGCGGACCTGCCCGAGGGCGACGGCGACGAGCACGCCGTCCCGGCGGCGCTGACCGAGCTGGGCTTCGCCGTCTCCTGGGCGGCCTGGGACGACTCCCGCGTCGACTTCGCCGCCGCCGACGCCGTGATCCTGCGCGCCACCTGGGACTACGCGCCCCGCCGCGCCGAGTTCCTCGACTGGTGCGAGTCCGTGCCGGCGCTGTACAACCCGGCGGCCGTGGCGCGCTGGAACACCGATAAGTCGTACTTGGCCGAGCTGCTGGACGCGGGCGTGGCGGTGGTCCCGACCACCCTGGTCGAGCCGGGTGAGCCGGCGAAGTTCCCGAAGTCGGCGTACGTCGTCAAGCCGTCGGTCGGCGCGGGTTCCCGCGGCGCGGCCCGCTTCGACGCCGGAGCGGACGCCTCTGCGCACGTGGCTTCCTTGCACGCTGACGGGCACACGGCCCTGATCCAGCCGTACCAGTCCAGTGTGGACACCGAGGGCGAGCTGGCCCTGGTCTACTTCGGCGGCATCTACTCCCACGCCTTCGCCAAGGGCGCGATGCTCGGGTCCACAATGGACGCCTCGGGCCTGTACCTGACGGAGCAGCTGGCGAAGGCCGAGCCGCCGGCCGACGCGATCGCCCTGGCGGAGGACGTCCTGGACGCGGCTTCGGCGCTGCTGGGCATCCTCCGCGCGGAGCTGCTGTACGCGAGGGTGGACCTGGTCCGCGGCGCGAACGGCAAGCCGTTGCTGCTGGAGCTGGAGCTGACGGAACCGTCGCTGGGCTTCCGCCAGACGGACCCGGCCGCGGCGATGCGCTTCGCCTCGGCGGTGCGGCAGCAGCTGGCCTAACCGGCGGCGGCCTCGATGATCGCGGTCAGCTCCGCCGGGTGCGACAGGAACGGCGAGTGCGACGACGGCAGCCGTTCGACGTGCCCGGCGCGCTGGGCCATCGCTTCCTGGGCGAACACCGGGATGGCGTTGTCGTTCTCGCACACGACGTAGGTGCTGGGCACGTCCTTCCACGCGGCCGCGGTGAGCCGGTCACTCGCGACGGCGTAGCTCTGCGGGCGCAGCCGCGCGATCGCGGCCGCCGCCGTCTCCGGATCGACGTCGCCGAAGAAGATCTCGTGCGGGGTCAGCGGTGAGAACAGATCGCCGTCGACCTTCCACCACGACGGCGGCTGCCCACCGACGGTGCCGAGGAGCGACTCGCCCACGTCGAGCTGGAAAGCCGTGACGTAGACGAGGTGCGCGAGGTTCGGCGCCCCGGCGGCGCCCTCGCTGACCGCCGCCCCACCGTAGGAGTGGGCAACCACGACCGCTGGGCCGTCGATCGCGTCGAGGGCTTGGCGAACCGCGCGGGCGTCGTCGTGCAGCCCGGGCCGATCATCGGCGGGTGCGACGCTGGGCAGGTCGACGGTCGCCACCGGCCACCCGCGGTCGGCCAGCCGCGTCCGGACGGGTTCCCAGCACCAGGAGCCGTGCCAGGCCCCGTGAACGAGCAGCAAGGTCGGATGCGTCATCGGGTCTCCACGGGGTTCGCGCAGTTCAGGCGCGCCCAGCTCAGTGGAAACCCGGCCGAAGGACCAGCCGGGTTTCCACTGAGCGGAAGCCTAGACGCGCTTCGCGGCCAGCCGGTCCACCCGCGGCCACCGAACGTCGGTCGCCCAGCCCAGACGCTCGAAGCCCCAGATCACCCGGGCCGAGACGTCCACCTGGCCCCGCAGCACGCCGTGCCGCGCGCACGTCGGGTCGGCGTGGTGGGAGTTGTGCCAGGACTCGCCCATCGACAGGATCGCCAGCGGCCAGAAGTTCGCCGCCTTGTCGCGGCTGGCGAACGGGCGCTCGCCGATCAGGTGGCAGATCGAGTTCACCGACCACGAGACGTGGTGCAGGAACGCGATGCGGACCAGGCCGGCCCAGAAGAACGCCGTCACCGCGCCCCACCACGACCAGGTCAGCAGGCCGCCCAAGGCCGCGGGGAGGGCGAGGCTGAGCGTGATCCACAGCCAGAAGAAGCGGTTGACGACACGCAGGTCCGCGTCCGCCACCAGGTCCGGGGCGAAGCGGTCGGCGTTGGTCACCTCGCGGCCGAACATCCAGCCCATGTGCGCGTGCCAGAACCCGCGCAGCAGCGCCGACGGCGACGTGCCGAACAGCCACGGCGAGTGCGGGTCGCCCTCGCGGTCGGCGAAGGCGTGGTGCCGGCGGTGGCTCGCGACCCAGAAGATCACCGAACCCTGCACCGCCATGCTGCCCGCGACGGCCAGCACGATCCGCAGCGGTCGGCTCGCCTTGAACGCGCCGTGCGTGAAGTAGCGGTGGAAGCCGACCGTCACGCCCAGCGTCGCGAAGACGTAGAACACCGCGGCGAGGATCAGGTCGATCCAGGTCATGCCCCAGCCCCACACCAGCGGCACGGCCACGAGCAGCGCCGCGAACGGCACCAGCAGGAAAGTCTTGAGCACGATCATCTCACCGGTGCCGCGGCTGTGGGAGATGAGTGGCTTGGGCGCGGAGCGCGTCGTCATGGCGCGAACCGTAGCCTGCCCGAGTTACAGCGGCGTGGCCGACTGTTGCTCAGGCGGTGGCGAGTTCCGGTTCGCTCGGCGCGGCCGTCAGGGAGACGACCGGGCCGCGGTCGCGGCTGCCGGTCCACAGGGACGCCGTCGCGACGATGACGGTCATCGCGCCGAGCACGTGGAACGACACCATCGCCTCCGGCACGCCCAGCGCGTACTGCAGCGACCCGAGCCCGCCCTGCGCGAGCGCGACCACCCAGACCCAGGTGTAGCGCTGCCACAGGCCCTTCGGCGCGCCGGCGCGCAGCAGCTGCAGGCCGAACACCGCGAGCAGCAGCAGGTAGGCGATGAGCAGCCCGCCGTGGATCTGGGCGAGCGTCTCGACCGAGACGGCGAGGCGGTGGGTGTTGATGTCGCCGCTGTGCGGGCCGGCGCCGGTGACCGTGGTGCCGGCCGCGAGCACGAGCCACATCACGACGGCGAGCACGACCAGCAGCTTGCGGCCCGACGCCGGGACCAGCGACCGCGCGGGCTCGTCGCCCTCGCGGAACGCGCGCAGCAGCAGGACGGCCAGCCAGACCAGGGGAGTGGTGGCGAGGAAGTGGATCGCGACGGTCCACCACTCGAGCTTCGCCAGCACGGTCATGCCGCCGACGACGGCCTGCAGCACGACGCCGCCGGGCATCGTCCAGGCCAGCTTCACCAGGCGCTTGCGCGACGGGTGGTCGATCTGGACGCGCCACGCGGTGAGGACGGCGATCGCGGCGACGGCGATGACGACGCCGGTCAGCATCCGGTTGCCGAACTCGATCCACTGGTTGAGCGCGTCGATGCCCGAGTCGTGCTTCGGCACGAGACTGCCGGCGACGCACTGCGGCCAGGTCGGGCAGCCGAGCCCGGACCCGGTGACGCGCACGATGGAGCCGGTGACGCCGATCAGCGCCTGCGCCAGGACCGCGGCGATCCCGACGGCCCGCTGGATCGCGGCGGAGGGATACGGCAGGCGGGCGACAAGGCTGGTGAACGGCACGGCATCGATGGTAGAGCGCGCGGAAATCCGGCTTTCGGCAGGTCCCGGCGCCCAGAACGCGGCGGCGACCACAAGGGACCAAGGTCACGCCGTCAGCAGGACCCGGCTCTGTGACACCAGGGGTCGTGAGTGTTTAGGGCGGTTCTAACCGCCCTAAACACTCACGAGAACTTGCGCCGAGCGTCAGGTGAGCTTCGTCGTGCGGGTCGCCAGTGCGCCCGCGAGGACCGCCCAGACCACCAGGACCGCCATCGGCCCGAGCGCGAACGACCCGTCCACCAGCGCCGCGCGCATGCCCTCGGCCAGCGCTCCCGACGGCAGCAGCTCGACGACCACCGCCATCCCGGACGGCAGCGCGGACGGCGCCAGCAGGATGCCGCCCGCCAGCAGCAGTACGAACCAGACGATGTTCGCCAGCGCCAGCACGGCTTCCGCGCGCAGCGCCCCGCCCAGCAGCACGCCCAGCGCGCCGAACGCCAGCGTCCCCAGCACCAGCAGCAGGACCGCCGAAGCGAGCCCGGAAACCGAAGGCGACCAGCCCAGGAACGCCGCCACGACGCCGATCACCACGGCTTGGAGAAGAACCACCACCAGCGCGGCGATGAGCCGCCCCGCGACCAGCAGCCAGCGCGGCAACGCCGTCGCCGAAAGGCGCTTCAGGACGCCGTACCGGCGGTCGAAGCCCAGCGCGATGGCCTGGCCGGTGAACGCCGACGACATCACCGCCAGCGCCAGGATCCGCGGGGTGATCCAGTCCACTTTGGACGTCGAGCCCAGCTGGGACGCGGGCAGGATGTCCAGCAGCGACAGGCCGATCAGCAGGGCCAGCGGGATGAGCAGGGTCAGCAGCACCTGCTCGCCGTGGCGCAGGGTCAGGCTCGCCTCGACGCGCGCGTGCGTCCGCAGCATCCGCGTCAACGACCCGCGCCCGGGGGCGGGGGTGAAGGTGCCGGCCTCGAAGTTCACGCCCGCAGCTCCCGTCCGGTCAGCTCCAGGAAGACCTCTTCCAGCGTGCGCCGGCCGACCTGCAGCTCCTCCGGCAGCACGCCCTGCTGGGCGCACCACGCGGTGACCGTGGACACGACCTGCGGGTCGACCGAGCCGACCACGACGTAGGTCCCCGGCGCCGACTCGCGCACGTCGTAGCCCTCCGGCAGCGCGGCCGTCAGCAGCTTGGTGTCGAGCCGGGTGCGGGCCTTGAACCGCAGGCCCGCGGTGCCGCTCTCGTCGATCGTCAGGGTGTGCGGCGCGCCGGAGACGACGACCTTGCCGTGGTCCATGATCACCACGGTGTCGGCCAGCGCCTCGGCCTCTTCCATCAGGTGGGTCGTCAGCAGCACCGAGACGCCGTCGGCGCGCAGCGCGGCCAGCAGGTCCCAGACCAGGCGCCGGGCCTGCGGGTCCATGCCCGCGGTCGGCTCGTCGAGGAACAGCAGCTCGGGCCGCCCGACCAGCGCGCAGGCCAGCGAAAGCCGCTGCTGCTGGCCGCCGGAGAGGCGCTTGAACGGCGTCCGGCGCACCGAAGCCAGGCCGAGGATGTCCAGCAGCCAGGCGGGATCCAGCGGCGACGCGGCGCACGAGGCCACGAGCTTGAGCATCTCGTCGGCGCGCACGCCCGGGTAGGCGCCGCCGCCCTGGGGCATGATCCCGAGCCGGGGGCGCAGGGCGGCGGACTCGCGGTGCGGGTCGAGGCCGAGCACGCGCACCGAACCGGCGTCAGGCCGCAGGAAGCCTTCGCAGATTTCGACGGTGGTGGTCTTGCCGGCCCCGTTCGGGCCGAGCAGGGCGAGCAGGCCGCCGCGCTCCATGTGCAGGTCGAGACCGTCGACCGCGCAGGTGGAGCCGTAGCTTTTCACCAGCCCGGTGATCTCGACGGCGGGGGCACTCACATCGCGTCACGATACGGCGTCGGCCTGCGCGGGCAGCCGCGGGGACGGCCTGGAGAGCAGGACGGGCGCGAGACGCCGCACGACGAGCATGCCCGCGCCGCACACGACGATCGCCGCGACGTAGGCGAACGGCAGCACGTACGGGCGGCCGTCGAAGGTGCTGCCGGTCGGCGGGAGCAGGAACGGCAGGGCGGCGGACAGCACCGTCGCGGCCACCCGGAACCGGGACGTCCCGGCGGCCGCGGCGAGCGGGATCACCGCCCACAGCACGTACCAGGGCTGCAGGTTGATCTGCAGGATCATCACCGCGCCCAGCGAGACGCCGAGGCCGATGATCGGCCGGTAGCGCCACTTGAAGCTGTCCCAGAGGAACTTGAAGGTGATGGCGACGGCGACGAGGTAACCGAGCGCGCCGAGGATCGGCACCAGCGCGTTGGTGTGGTTGCCCAGCCCGAGCGCGATGCCGAGCACGCCGGAGAGGTTCGCCAGCTCCGCGGTCGGGGAGATCCAGGCGCGCACGAGCCCGGGCGTGTTGAACGTCGCACCCAGCCAGCCGAAGCCGAGCCCGGAGCCGAAGCAGACCACGACCAGCACGACGCCGAACCACGCCGCCATCGGCGCCCCGGCCAGGAAGAGGTCCTTGAGCCGGCCGTGCCAGCGCCGCGCGACCATCACCGCGAAGAACGGCAACGCGAACACCGCCGGCAGCTTCACCGCGACGCCGAGCGTGATGAGTGCGACGCCGAGCCCGATGTAGAGCAGCTCGCCGCGCGCGAGTGGCGGGGGCGTGTCGCCCTTGACCCGGATCGGCAGCCGCCGGATGCCCACCTCCAGCCCGGCGAGCATCAGGCCGATGGCCAGCGCGTCGTTGTGGGCGCCGGCGACGAAGTGGAAGATCAGCAGCGGGTTGAGCGCGCCCAGCCACAGCGCGGTCGCGGGCTGGACGCCGAAGCGGCGGGCCAGCCGCGGCAGCGCCCAGACGATGAGGACCACCCCGGCCAGTGCGAGCACGCGCTGCAGGAGCACGCCCATCGCGATGCTCTGGCCGGAGATCGGCGCGAGCCAGCCGCCGAGGCGCAGCACCAGCGGGCCGTACGGCGCCGGCGTCTCGCGCCACATGTTCGACACGCCCGCGGTGAACGGGTCGGCGACGCCGAGGGCCTGCGCCGGGCCGAGGGTGTACGGGTCCATCCCGCGGTGCACGATCTCGCTCTGCGCGAGGTAGCTGTAGACGTCGCGGGAGAACAGCGGCGGGATCACCAGCAGCGGCAGCACCCACAGCGCGATCGTGCGGGCGAGCTGGCCCTGCGACGCGAGCCGCGCGCGGTCCGGGCGGGCGAACTTCCCGAGCATCAGCCAGCTGAGCACCAGGATGCCCATGCCGGAGATGGCGATGGCCAGCGACACGGTGGGGATGCGGGTGAACAGCCGCAGCACCGGGATCTCCTGCACCGGGTTGATCACCGGAGCGGCGCCGGCGCCGAGGGAGCCCAGCGCGAGGAAGAGGGACCCGACCGTGCCGAACCGCCGGACGACGTTCAGCGCGCGCCGCTCGTCACCCTCCAGGGGGAGCGGCACCCGGGGCTCGACGGGCGACAGCGTCACCGGATGCGCACTCCCGGTGACGATGTCCGCCACTTGCCGGTCCTGCCGTGCAGGATGTTCACCCAGTTCGCCCACAGCCACGGGAGCCAGGGTATCGCCGCCGGTGCGGCGTGAGTCGGGTCACTGCCGAAGACCCCGCCTTTGCCGTCCGCCGGGAAATAAGACACACTTGTGTTGTGAAAAAGACGGCGGCAGCGGACCAGGTGGGTGGCGACACGCCCCGCACCGCGGTCAACGCCGTCCCGTCGCAGGTCAGCGCCGAGGGCAAGACCCGCAGTGAGGTCGCCCGGCTGCTCCTGGAACAGGGTCCCATGACCGCCGTGGTCGTCGCCGAGCAGCTCGGGATCAGCCCGGCGGCCGTCCGTCGGCACCTCGACGCGCTTCTCGCGGATGGCGAAGCCGAGACCCGGGACGCGCCGAGGCGTGGACCCCGGGGCCGGGGCCGTCCGGCCAAGCTCTTCCTGCTGACCGAGGCCGGCCGCGCCCGCTTCGGGCACGCCTACGACGACCTGGCCGTCTCGGCCATCCGCTTCCTCGCCGAGCACGCGGGTGAGGACGCCGTGCGCGCCTTCGCCGAGCGTCGCGTGGCGTCGCTGGTCGAGCCGCACCGCCTGGCGATCACCGGATCGAGTGATCCGGCGGCGCGCGCGGAGGCCTTGGCGACCGCGCTGACCAGGGAGGGCTACGCTGCGTCGACCCGTCAGGTCGGCACACTGAGTTCTTCGCAAGAAGGGCCTGGCCTCCGACAGAACGTCGGCGCGCAGCTTTGCCAGCACCATTGTCCGGTCGCCCACGTCGCCGCGGAGTTCCCGCAGCTGTGCGAGGCCGAAACCGAGGCGTTCGCGAAGCTGCTGGGCACCCACGTCCAGCGGCTGGCGACCATCGCACGCGGTGATTCCGTGTGCACCACCCACGTACCCGCTTCGGCGGGTCAGCCGGCCCATCCCGAGCCGGTCAGCACGGTGCCCTCTGGGCGCACAGCACGGATCCCGAATGGAGGGAAACCCGCATGACTGCCGCTGCCGAGCAGCGCACTCCCACCACCGCGCCCTTGAGCCAGGAAGAGACCATCGAGTCCCTGGGCAAGTACGCGTTCGGCTGGGCCGACTCCGACGTAGCGGGCGCCAGCGCCCGTCGCGGGCTGAACGAGGATGTCGTCACCGACATCTCCGGGAAGAAGTCCGAACCGGAGTGGATGCGCGAAGCACGACTCAAGGCGCTCAAGCTCTTCGAGAAGAAGCCGATGCCCAACTGGGGCGCGGACCTCTCCGGGATCGACTTCGAGAACATCAAGTACTTCGTGCGTTCCAGCGAGAAGCAGGCCACGAGCTGGGAAGAGCTGCCCGAGGACATCAAGAACACGTACGACAGGCTGGGCATCCCCGAGGCGGAGAAGCAGCGCCTCGTCGCCGGTGTCGCGGCCCAGTACGAGTCCGAGGTCGTCTACCACTCGATCCGCGAGGACCTCGAGAAGCAGGGTGTCCTCTTCCTGGACACGGACACCGCGCTCAAGACGCACCCGGAGCTGTTCGAGGAGTACTTCGGCTCGGTCATCCCGGCCGGCGACAACAAGTTCTCCGCGCTGAACACGGCGGTGTGGTCCGGCGGTTCGTTCATCTACGTGCCCAAGGGCGTCAAGGTGGACATCCCGCTGCAGGCCTACTTCCGGATCAACACCGAGAACATGGGCCAGTTCGAGCGCACCCTGATCATCGTCGACGAAGACGCCTACGTGCACTACGTCGAGGGCTGCACGGCGCCGATCTACCAGTCCGACTCGCTGCACTCGGCGGTCGTGGAGATCATCGTCAAGAAGGGCGCCCGCTGCCGCTACACGACCATCCAGAACTGGTCGAACAACGTCTACAACCTGGTCACCAAGCGCGCCAAGTGCGAAGAGGGCGCGACCATGGAATGGATCGACGGCAACATCGGTTCCAAGGTGACCATGAAGTACCCGTCGGTCTTCCTCATGGGCGAGCACGCCAAGGGTGAGGTCCTCTCGGTCGCGTTCGCGGGCGAAGGCCAGCACCAGGACGCGGGCGCCAAGATGGAGCACCTCGCGCCGTACACCTCCTCGACGATCGTGTCGAAGTCGGTGGCGCGCGGCGGCGGCCGCACCTCGTACCGCGGCCTGGTCCGCGTGGCGAAGCGGGCGCACCACTCGCGCTCCAGCGTCGTGTGCGACGCCCTGCTGGTCGACACGATCTCGCGCTCGGACACCTACCCGTACGTGGACATCCGCAACGACGAGGTGTCCATGGGCCACGAGGCCACGGTGTCCAAGGTCAGCGAAGAGCAGCTGTTCTACCTGATGTCGCGCGGCCTCGACGAGGCCGAGGCGATGGCGATGATCGTGCGCGGGTTCGTCGAGCCCATCGCGCGTGAGCTGCCGATGGAGTACGCGCTCGAGCTGAACCGCCTGATCGAGCTTCAGATGGAAGGGTCAGTCGGCTAGTCATGTCGGTTACCGAGAACAACGTTTCCGAAGCTCTCCGCGAGGGGGCCGTCATTCCGGCGGCCTCCCGCGCGGAGCGTTTCACCTCCTACGACGTCGAGGCCTTCGAGGTCCCGGGCGGCCGTGAGGAGAACTGGCGCTTCACGCCGATGAAGCGGCTGCGCGGCCTGCACGACGGCAGCGCGCCCGCCACCGGCGAGATCACCCTCGACCTCGACGCCGCCCCCGAGCTGACCATCGAGACCGTCGGCCGCGATGACGCGCGCCTCGGCCAGGCCGGCGTGCCGAGCGACCGCATCGCCGCGCAGGCCTACTCCTCGTTCACCAAGGCCACCGTCGTGACGGTGCCCAAGGAGACGAAGGCGTCCAAGCCGTCCGTGCTGCGCATCCACGGCCCGGGCGAGGGCAAGGTCGCCTACGGGCACCTGCAGGTCCGCGCCGAGGCGTTCGCCGAAGCCGTCGTCGTGCTCGACCACGTCGGCTCCGGCACCTACGCCGACAACGTCGAGTTCGTCATCGGTGACGGCGCCAAGGTCACCGTGGTCAGCGTCCAGGACTGGGCCGACGACGCGGTGCACGTCTCCGAGCAGCACCTGAAGCTGGGCCGCGACGCCGCGCTGCGGCACACCGTGATCACCCTGGGCGGTGACCTGGTCCGCGTCTCGCCGACGGCGACCTTCGCCGACAAGGGCGGTGACGTCGACATGCTCGGCGTCTACTTCGCCGACGGCGGCCAGCACCAGGAGCACCGCCTCTTCGTCGACCACGCGGTGCCCAACTGCAAGTCGCGCGTGGGCTACAAGGGCGCGCTGCAGGGCGAGGGCGCGCACACGGTGTGGATCGGCGACGTGCTGATCCGGGCCGCGGCCGAGGCCACCGACACCTACGAGTTCAACCGCAACCTGGTGCTCACGCCCGGTGCGCGCGCGGACTCCGTGCCGAACCTGGAGATCGAGACCGGCGAGATCGAAGGCGCCGGCCACGCGAGCGCGACGGGAAGGTTCGACGACGAGCAGTTGTTCTACCTGCAGTCGCGCGGGATCGCCGAAGAAGCCGCCCGCCGGCTGGTCGTGCGCGGGTTCTTCCACGAGATCCTGGTGAAGATCGACGTCCCCGAGGTGCGCGAGCGCCTCGAAGCCGCGATCGAGGCCGAGCTCGAAGCCGTTGGCGCCTGACGCCGTCCACCGCAGACTTTAGGAAACGAAGAATGGCTACCCTGGAAATCAAGGACCTGCACGCCTCGGTCAACACCGACGAAGGCGCCAAGGAGATCCTCAAGGGTGTGAACCTGACGATCAAGTCGGGTGAGACCCACGCGATCATGGGCCCCAACGGCTCCGGCAAGTCCACGCTGTCCTACGCGATCGCCGGTCACCCGAAGTACCAGGTGACCTCCGGCGAGGTGCTGCTCGACGGCGAGAACGTCCTCGAGATGAGCGTCGACGAGCGCGCCCGCGCGGGCCTGTTCCTGGCGATGCAGTACCCGGTCGAGGTCCCCGGCGTCTCGATGTCCAACTTCCTCCGCACCGCGGCCACCGCGGTCCGCGGCGAGGCTCCCAAGCTTCGCCTGTGGGTCAAGGAGGTCAAGGAGGAGATGGGCAAGCTCGAGATCTCGCAGGAGTTCGCCGAGCGCTCGGTCAACGAGGGCTTCTCCGGCGGCGAGAAGAAGCGCCACGAGATCCTGCAGCTGGCGCTGCTCAAGCCGAAGTTCGCCATCCTCGACGAGACCGACTCCGGTCTCGACGTCGACGCCCTGCGCGTCGTGTCCGAGGGCGTGAACACCTACAAGGCCAACAGCGAGGTCGGCGTCATGCTGATCACGCACTACACCCGGATCCTGCGGCACATCGCGCCGGACTTCGTGCACGTCTTCGCCGGCGGCAAGATCGTCGAGTCGGGCGGCAAGGAGCTGGCCGACGAGCTGGAGGAGCACGGCTACGTCAAGTACGCCGGCAAGCCCGAGCCGGCCGCGCTCTGACGTTCTCCACCACAGGACTACACCGAGAGAAAGAGAGGAGCCGGCCCGATGACCACCACCTCGGCTAGCTCTGTTCCTTTGGACGTCGCCGCCCTGCGCGCCGACTTCCCGATCCTGTCGCGCACCGTTCGCGACGGGAAACCCTTGGTGTACCTGGACTCCGGGGCGACGTCGCAACGCCCGACGCCGGTGTTCGACGCCGAACGCGACTACATCTTCACGTCGAACTCCGCCGTCCACCGCGGTGCGCACCAGCTGTCCGAAGAGGCCACCGACGCCTACGAGTCCGCGCGCGCCAAGGTCGCGGAGTTCGTCGGCGCCGACCCCGAGGAACTGGTGTTCACCAAGAACGCGACCGAGGGCATCAACCTCGTCGCGTACTCGATGAGCAACGCCGCCACGGCCGGTCCGGAAGCCTCGCGCTTCCGGGTCGGCCCGGGCGACGAAATCGTCATCACCGAGATGGAGCACCACGCGAACCTCGTGCCGTGGCAGCAGTTGTGCCAGCGCACCGGGGCCACGCTGAAGTGGTTCAAGGTGACCGCGGACGGTCGGCTCGACCTGTCCGATGTGGACGAACTGATCACGCCTCGCACGAAGGTGGTCGCGTTCGCGCACCAGTCGAACGTGCTCGGCACGGTCAACCCGGTCTCGCTGCTCGTCGAGAAGGCCAAGGCCGTCGGCGCGCTCACGGTGCTCGACGCCTGCCAGTCGGTGCCGCACTTCGGGGTGGACTTCCACGCGCTGGGCGTCGACTTCGCGGTGTTCTCCGGCCACAAGATGCTCGGCCCGTCAGGCATCGGTGTCCTTTACGGACGTACCGAGCTGCTCTCGGCGATGCCGCCGTTCCTCACCGGCGGGTCGATGATCGAGATGGTCCGCATGGAGGGCTCCACCTTCGCGCCGCCGCCGCAGCGGTTCGAGGCGGGCGTGCCGATGACGTCGCAGGCCATCGGTCTCGGCGCGGCCGTCGACTACCTCTCGGCCATCGGCATGGACCGGATCGCGGCGCACGAGCACGAGCTCGCCGCGGCCGCCCTCGAAGGCATCGGCGCCATCCCGGGCGTCCGGATCGTCGGGCCCACCGACCTGAAGGACCGCGGCGCCACCGTGTCGTTCGTGATCGACGGCGTGCACCCGCACGACGCCGGCCAGGTGCTCGACAGCCTCGGCATCGCCGTCCGCGTCGGCCACCACTGCGCGTGGCCGCTGCACCGGGCGTGCGGCGCGCAGGCGACCGTGCGGGCGTCGTTCTACCTGTACAACACGCTGTCCGAAGTGGACGCCCTGGTCGCGGGTGTTCGCGAGGCCCAGAAGTTCTTCGGGGTGGCCCAAGAGGTGACACAGTGAACCTGGAAAGCATGTACCAGGAGATCATCCTGGACCACTACAAGCGCCCGCACGGCCGCGGCCTGCGGGACCCGTTCGACGCCGAGTCGTTCCAGGTCAACCCGACCTGCGGCGACGAGGTGACGCTGCGGGTCAAGCTCGACGACGGGAAGGTCGCCGACGTCTCCTACGACGGCCAGGGCTGTTCCATCAGCCAGGCCTCGACGTCGGTCATGACGGACCTGGTCGTGGGGCACACCCTCGAGGAGGCGTTCACCACCATGGACGCCTTCGTCGAACTGATGCAGGGCAAGGGAAAGGTCGAACCGGACGAGGAAGTGCTGGAGGACGGCATCGCCTTCGCGGGCGTCGCCAAGTACCCGGCCAGGGTCAAGTGCGCCCTCCTCGGTTGGATGGCCTTCAAGGACGCCGTCGCCCGGACCACCAGTGGAGTTGAGAAAGCATGACCGAAGAGACCGCCACTCGTGAGGGGCGCACCGCCGCCGACCTCGACGCCGAGACCACCGCGACGCAGGACATCGAGCTCGCGAAGCTCGAGGACGTCGAGGAGGCCATGCGCGACGTCGTCGACCCGGAACTCGGGATCAACGTCGTCGACCTCGGCCTCGTCTACGACATCCGCGTCGAGCCGGACAACAGCGCGACGATCGACATGACGCTCACGTCGGCGGCCTGCCCGCTGACCGACGTCATCGAGGACCAGACGTCGGCCGCGCTGACATCGGGCGGCCTCGTCAAGGACTTCCGGATCAACTGGGTCTGGATGCCGCCGTGGGGCCCGGAGAAGATCACCGAGGACGGCCGCGAGCAGCTGCGCGCCCTCGGCTTCACCGTCTGACTTCCGTCGCATCGAGCGGGTCACCCTCCGGGGTGGCCCGCTTTGTGTATAACGACCTATATCGCACGTGCCAGGCCAGCGCGTAGAGAACGAGAGCGACGGCGAACCCGGTGCAGGCGCCGGTGGCCAGCAGGTAGGTCGCGTTGCCGACGACGCCCGCGCGGGTCATCGGGTCGTGGTGGGCCAGGAACGGCAGGACGCTCGTCAGGACGCTGGCCAGCGCGCCGGCGAGGAGGAGCGCCACCACCGGCCCGCGGTGGCGGGTGGCTCTCGGCGCCGGCTTGGTGGGCGCCGCGCGGTACCACTTCCGCAGCCACCAGCCGAGGATCCCGGCCCCGGCGATCGTGCTGACGAGCTGGATCAGGCGTCCGACGTCGACGCCGGTGACGAGCGGGATCCGCAGGAACGGGAACCCGTCGTTCTCGTGGGTGAAGGCGTCCCAGCCGACGTGCGTGGCGGCGCCGATGACCAGCGACAGCGCGATCCAACCCGGCCGTTTCCAGCTGAAGTGGCGGGGGAGCCGTTCGGCCAGTGATTTCGGGGCCAGGGCCAGCAGGGGCCGCTTCAGGAGGACCTGGAAGAGCGCGAGGATCACCAGCGCGAGGAGCGGGTCGAGCCAGAGGACCGAGGTCAGCTCGTGGGTCTTGCTGAGGCCGACGCCGGGAAGCCGTGGCACGAACCAGAAGACGTCCGGCGAGACGGACCCGGCGACGAGCGCCGAGGACACCAGCGGCCGTCTCGCCAGCGGGAGCACGGCGGCGGGGTGACTCAGCGTGAACGGCACGGGAGCTAGTATCCCGGTGTGCTCCTGCGGTCGATCCTGCTGTTCCTCGCGGCGGCCGTCTTCGAGATCGGCGGCGCCTGGCTGATCTGGCAGGGCGTCCGCGAACAACGCGGCCTGATCTGGATCGGCGGCGGCATCGTCGCGCTGGGCCTGTACGGCTTCGTGGCCACCCTCCAGCCGGACGCCCAGTTCGGCCGCATCCTCGCCGCGTACGGCGGAGTCTTCGTGGCGGGCTCGCTGGCCTGGGGAGTGGTGGCGGACGGCTACCGCCCGGACCGCTACGACGTCATCGGCGCGCTGCTGTGTCTCGCGGGCGTCGCGGTGATCATGTACGCGCCCCGGACGGGGTAACGCTGTCCACTGTGTCCCGATAGATCTTCGTGACCGAACCCGCTTTCCCGCCCGCACCACCGGCTCCGCCGAAGCGCTCCGGCGTGTCCAAGGTGCTGCTCCTGATGATCGTCGTCGCGGTGCTCGGGGTGGCCGCCGGGGTCTACGGCGTCGGCCGGATCATGGTGGGGTACGAGGCCTACAAGATCCCGGACCCGCACATGAGCCCGACCCTGGTGCCCGGTGACCAGCTCGTGGTGCGCCGGGCGACCGACACCGAGGTGCACCGCGGGGACCTCGTCGCCATCGACGCCGGCTCGTTCGCCCAGCCGAGCCACGAGGGCGTCAGCGTCTTCCGCGTGGTCGGGATCGCCGGCGACACCGTCGCCTGCTGCACCGATCGGCACCTCTCGATCAACGGCAAGCCGATCACCGAGCCCTACCTCAACCCCGGCGACGACACGCTCTTCGGGTTCTCCGCCAAGGTGCCCGACGGCGCGATCTTCGTCGAGGGTGACAACCGCGGCAACTCCGACGACTCGCGGTTCAGCGGTTCCGTGCGGCTGTCCGGTGTCATCGGGTTCGTGGTCGCGACCGGCACGGTCATCACCCCGCGGCCGCTGGCGCCGGTGACCGCCTTCACCGACGCGGGCCTGCCCGGAACCCCGTACTCGGACTCGACTCTGCCCACCCTGCGCTGGTGGATCGCCGGCGGGGTCGTGCTGTTCTTCGCCGGGCTCATCGGCGTGATCGTGAGCGCTGTCCGGAGCGCCGGAAGACGACGAAGAGCAGCCGCAGCCCCACCAGTGCACTGATCACCAGCAGGTTGTAGCCGAAGGCCTGGTTCAGCGTCAGCTCCGGCAGGAGCCGTGGGCCGGTCGTGCCGGTCAGCAGGAACACCGCCATCAGACCCGTTGCCGCGCCGACGAAGGCCAGTAGGACCTCGTGGACCAGGCTCGTCACCACGTCGCGGTCGCGTTCGTCGGAGAACAGCCGGACGTTGACCGACAGCCGGCCCTCCTCCAGTGCGGCGCCGATGCGGTCGACGCGGCGGGGGATGCGGCGCAGGACCGGGAGCAGCGCCGTCAGCTCGTTGACCGCCGTGCGGCCCAGTGAGGCCGGGCGGAGTCCGGCGCCGACCTGCTCGACGGCGAACGCGCGGGACTCGGCCACGACGTCGAAGCCGGGGGACAGCGCCGACAGCGTGCCCTCGACCGTGGCCAGCGCCCGGAACACCGCGGCCACCGGGGGCGGGACGCTCAGCCGGAAGTCCGCGACCACCCGGAACAGGCCGGTGAACAGGGCGAGGTCCGGCGTGCGGCCGGGCCCGAAGTGGCGGGCGAGCAGGGCGCCGAGTGCGCGTTCGAGGCGCTGCTCGTCGATGTCGCCGGTGCGGTCGACGATCTCCAGGAGCCCGTCGCGCAGACCCGCCGGGTCGCCGCGGTCCAGGGCCAGCACCAGGTTCTGCAGGCCGCCGCGCAGCCCGGCGTCGAGGCGGCCGACCGAGCCGAAGTCGAGCAGGCCGAGGCGGCCGTCGGTCAGCAGCAGGAGGTTGCCCGGGTGCGGGTCGGCGTGGAAGACGCCGCCGATCATCACCTGGTCGAGCAGGCAGCGCAGCAGCGACTTCGCGAGCCGTTCGCGCTCGGCCGCCGGCGCCGTCTCCAAGGGCTTGCCGCTCAACCGGGACATCACGAGGACGCGCTCAGTGGACAGTGCTTTGTGGACGGTCGGGAGCGCGACGTCCGGGCCGGAAGTGGCGGCCACGGCGGCGATGTTGCGGGCCTCGATGGTGAAGTCCAGCTCTTCGGCCAGGGCCGCGGCGAAGCCGTCGGCGAGTTCGGCCACGCCCAGCGAGCGCGCCCAGTCCGCCCGCTCCTCCAGGGCGGCGGCGACGCGGCGGACGATGTCGACGTCCCGTTCGGCCTGCTCCCGCACCCCGGGGCGCTGGACCTTGACGACGACGTCCTCGCCGCTGCGCAACCGTGCTTTGTAGACCTGCGCGATCGACGCCGCCGCAAGGGGTTCCGGGTCGAACTCGGCGAAGACGTCTTTCGGCGAGCCACCGAGCTCGGCCTCCAGTACCGCCCAGACGGCGTCGGCGCGGGCGGGCGCGACCTGGTCCTGGAGCTTGCCGAGCTCCTCGACGAAGACCGCGGGCAGCAGGTCCGCGCGGGTCGACAGGAGCTGGCCGAGCTTCACGAACGTCACGCCGCCTTCCTCGAGCGCGCGGCGCAGCGAGCGGGCGAGCTTGGCCTGCCGTCCCGGCGCCAGGCCGGGTTCGCGGCGGCCCGCGAGGTAGCGGCCGAGGCCGTGCTTGATCGCGATCCGGCTGATCTGCGAGTACCGGCGGGCGCGCGAAACCCGGGCGTACGCGGCGCGGAGCCGGCCCAGGCCGAGGCCGCCCGGAAACGCCATCTCGGCGACGAACAGGAAGACGAGCGTCGCGAGGAAAGCGCTGCCCGCCAACGGGATCAGCAGCCCGAGGAACGCCGCGCCGTGGCCGGGTAACGACTTCGGGAACGCCTGCGCGACCCCGCCGGCGACGAGCCAGCCGAACGCCGCGCCGCACAGCGCGCGGACGGCGCCGATGCGCACGCCGAGCACCCGGCGCGACGCGGCGACCAGCGGCCACAGCACCAGGACGTACACGGGGAGGGTCAGCAGGCCCAGCAAGAAGTTCATCGGTTCCCTTTCGCCGTGGCCGAGCAGACCACGGCGGCGCCATCGCCGGGCTCACGCAGCGGCGGGACCCGGCTCCCTCCCGCGAGGGAGCTACTTTCGGCCGTGGCCACCAGGCGACGTTGACTTCTAACCTGACCGCGCGAACTACGGTGAAGTGTTCTCTAAACGGACAAAAGGAGACACGATGAACGGACGTCTGCTCGGCCGGGTCCTGGTGCTGGCCGCCGCGGTCGCGGTGCCCCTGGGCGCCGGGCTCACCACCGCTTCCGCCGCGCCGGCCGCGGTCACGACGGTGTACTACAACTCGTCCGGCGCGGCCGACTACCTCGCCCAGATCGACCAGGGCGCGGCCAACTGGAACGCCGTGGTCACCGACGTCAAGCTGGTCAAGCGCAGCAGCGGTGCCACGGTGGTGTTCCACGAGATCCACAGCGGCGGCTCGTACACCAACACGAACGGCCACGGCCGCGGCGACATCTACCTCGACACGAGCCAGGTCGCCGAGGGCTTCGACCCGACGCGCATCGCCGCGCACGAGCTGGGTCACAACCTCGGCCTGCCGGACGACTACACGGGCCCGTGCACCGAGCTGATGTCCGGCCACGGCCCGGGCACGGCGTGCAAGAACGCGAAGCCGTCCGCGGCGGAGGCGACCAAGGTCCAGTCCCTGTGGAGGAACGGCTTCGCGGCGGCCCGCACGGCGGAGACCCGCCAGGTCGCCTACTAGCCGCTTCGCGCCTGGTTGCCCACAGGGTGGTCGAGATGTGGACAACCAGGCGCCGCCGGCGGCTTTCCGGCGCTTCCGTCGGTGGGTCCCGATACGCTGGAAGCGGGGCCGACCCCCCGGAGAGGGCGGGGGCTGCTTTCGGCTCGGGCGCGCGCTCCATCGCGAGAGGGAAGCGCCTGACCCCGCGAGCTGCGAAGATCGGCTTGTGCGTGTACTCCGGCCGCTGGTGAGCAGGGCTACCTACCGCCGCTGGGTGTATCTCGTCCTCGGTGGGGCGATCAGCGTGCCCTACCTGCTCTTCGCCGCCGTGGCCGTGCCGTCGCTGCTGCCCTTCACCACCACGCTGGACCGGGCCGCCGGGATCGGTGGCCTCGTCACGCTGCTCGTCGTGGCCGGGACCGCGTTCCTGCCCGCCGTGCACGTGCTCGAATCCACCGCCGTCCGGGAGCTGCTCGACAATCCCGCTCCCGGCGCGCCCGCGAAACCGCACACCCGGCCGGGGCGGGTCCGGGCCGCTGTCATGTTCGCGCTGCACGTGCTCGTCGGGTGCGGTGTCAGCCTGGTCAGCCTCGCCGCGCCCGTCGCCTTCGGGCTCTCCGTGAGCTCCGTGTTCACCGGCAACCTGATCCAGGGCGAGGCCGAGTTCACCGTGCCGAAGGGCTGGGCCTCCGCGTGGATCCCCGTCGTCTTCGCGGTGGCCGTGGTGGTGCTGATCTACGCCGTGTGGGTGATCGGCGGAGTCCTGCGGCTGGCCGCGCGACGGCTGCTCGGGATGACCGCCGCCGATCGGATCGCGCAGCTGGAACGGCGGACCGAGCTGCTCGCCGAGCGCAACCGGCTGGCCCGGGAGCTGCACGACTCGGTGGGGCACGCGCTGAGCGTCGTCTCGATCCAGGCCGGCGCCGCCCGTCGGACGCTGCGCACCGATCCGGACTTCACCGAACGCGCGCTCGGCGCCATCGAGGACTCGGCCCGCACCGCGCTCGACGACCTCGACCACGTGCTCGGGCTGCTCCGCGAAGAAGCCGCGGGCCGGACGCCGCAGCCGTCGCTGACCGAGCTGCCGAACCTCCTCGAAGCGACGCGGCTGGCCGGCACCGAGGTCACCGCCGGCGTCGACGGCGATCTGGCCGCCGTGCCGCCGGTGGTGTCGCGCGAGGTGTACCGGATCCTGCAGGAATGCCTGACCAACGCCGTGCGGCACGCCGGTAAGGTCCCGGTGACGCTGGACGTCGACGTCGCGGCCACCGGCCTCGTCGCCCGGGTCGGCAACCCGCTCGGCAGCGCGACGCCGCGGGCGGGCCGCCGGGGCCTGCGCGGGATGGCCGAGCGGGCGGCGGTGCTCGGCGGTGAGCTGACGGCCGGACGGTCCGGCGAGCGGTGGGAGGTCGTGGTGCGGGTGCCGTGGGGGAGCGGGCGATGAACGTCGGGGTGCTGCTGGTCGACGACGAACCGCTGATCCGCGCCGGCCTGAAGGCCATCATCGACAGCGAAGCCGGCCTCGCCGTGCTGGGCGAGGCCGCCGACGGCGCCGAGGTGCCCGGGCTGGTGGCCCGGCTGCGCCCCGACGTCGTCCTGATGGACGTCCGGATGCCCGCGGTGGACGGGATCCGCGCCACCACGCACCTGATGTCCACTGTGGATAGTCCGCCGAAGGTGATCGTGGTGACCACCTTCGAGAACGACGACTACGTCTACGACGCGCTCGTCGCCGGCGCCAGCGGGTTCCTGCTCAAGCGGGCTCGCCCGGAGGAGATCGTCGCGGCGATCCGGACGGTGGTGGCGGGGGAGTCGCTGCTGTTCCCGGCGGCGATCCGGAAGCTGGCCGCCCGGCACTCGCCGTCGCCGGCGGGCGACGGGCTGGCGAGTGCCGGGCTGACCGAGCGGGAGCGCGAAGTGCTGCGCCTGATGGCCGCCGGACTGTCCAATGTGGAGATCGCGACCGAGCTGTACCTGGGCATCCAGACCGTGAAGACCCACGTCGGCAACGTACTGGCCAAGCTCGGGGCCCGCGACCGCACCCAGGCCGTCGTCCGCGCCTACGACTCCGGATTCGTGACGCCGGCGGGTTAGCCCCACATCCCGCGGGCCCAGCTCGCGGCCTGGGTGAAGCCCGCGCCGCCGGAGGCGCAGGAGAGCGTCTCCGTGCCGAAGATGGTCCCGTCGTGCTCGACGCCGTGGTGCACGCCGATCGCGTACGGGCCGTCGTCCCACCAGCCCCACAGCGGCGCGCCCGAGACGCCGGACGCCTCGTCGGCGTCGCTCTCGACCTGGGTGGTGTCGTAGCTCGTGCCGTTGACGGTGATGTCGTCACCGTCGTCGTCGTCGCGGACGGCGATGGCCGGCTCGTACGACATCGACGTCAGGCTGACGGCGTACGGGAAGCCCGCCATGGTCCAGTAGTCCCCGTCCTCCCAGGCGCTGTTGTACCCGCGGTAGCCGAAGTAGCCGACGTTGTCCCCGATCGGGTCCCACAGCTGGCAGACCTTGATGTCGCTGCCCGAGTCCGAGTTCCACGACCAGTAGCTCCGGACGTAGCTGACCAGGCCGGCGCCGAACACGGACTGGCCGTTCCAGCACGCCGGGATCACCTTGATCTGCCACGGCCCGCTGGTCGGCGGCCCCACGTGGCCGCTGGTCATCAGCGTGCTGCGGCCGATCAGGTAGCCGGTCGCCTCGGACGTGGTGACCCAGCTCCCGCCCGGCGTCGGCTGATAGCTGCAGTACAGCTTGCAGACCGCCGTGTACGGGTACGCCGACGGGTAGACCAGCGACCGGGACTCGCCGTCGATGATCGTGCTGTGGTTCTCCGACAACAGGGTCTTCGTGCCGCGGGAGGTGATGCCGCGCCGCGTCGGGCCGAGCGACGTGGTCGTCTTCGGGTGGATGCCCAGCGGGACGCCCTTCGGCCGGTGCGGCGCGCCCGTGGGGGCGTCGGCCCGGACCTGACGGCGACCGCGGTCCGCGCGCTGGTCCGCCGTGCGGGTGCGGACCTCGCCCTCGTTCGCCTCGACGCCGGGGAGGCCGTACAGCACCGGGCCGTCCGTGCGCAGGGTGAACGCGCCGTCGTACGCGGCGCTCCGCACCACCTCGACGTCGCGGCCGCCGCCGGTCCACAGTGCGTTGGCCGACTCGGTCACCACGCCCCAGGGCCGGGTGTCCTCGCCTTCGTCTTCGGGCTCGAATTCGAGCAGCCGGGTCTGGCTCCACGGTCCGTCGGTCATGGTCGCTCCCTCGCAGGTCCGAACCGCCGCGTGCGGTTCGTCCGGAAGAGCGCGCCGAAGGCCGCAAAAATACATCCGGACCGCGAGTCCGCCCGGACGGGCAGCGGTCAGCCGACGTCGTCGAGCAGGGCCTGGATCGCCGCGGCCATCGCGGCCGGGTCGCCGTCGCCGGGACGAAGCACCAGGTCAGGGGACGCGGGCCGCTCGTACGGCGCGTCGATGCCGGTGAACCCGGTGATCTCCCCGGCGCGCGCCTTCGCGTACATCCCCTTCGGGTCGCGCGCCTCGCACACCTCCAGGGGCGTGTCGACGAAGACCTCGACGAACGGGAGGTCGCCGTGCGCCTCCCGCGCGAGCCGCCGGTCGGCTTCGTACGGGCTGATCAGCGACGCGATCGCGACGACCCCCGCGTCCGCGAACAGCTTCGCGACCTCCGCGACGCGCCGGACGTTCTCCGCGCGGTCCGCCGGGCTGAAGCCGAGACCGGCGTTGAGGCCGTGGCGCAGGTTGTCGCCGTCCAGGAGGTAGGCCGGACGGCCCGCCGCGACGAGCCGGCGTTCCAGTTCCACCGCCACCGACGACTTGCCCGACGCCGAGAGCCCGGTCAGCCACACCGTCGCGCCGTGGGTCGGCCGGTCCTCGCGGCGCACCGCCGTGGTGTGCCAGACGACCGGGGACGCTGCGGCGCCGGTGATCATCCCGGCGGCGACCGTGTCACCGGTGTGCTCGTCGACCAGCAGGAACCCGCCGGTGGCGCGGTTGCGGCGGTAGGCGTCGAACAGCAGCGGCGCGCGGGTCCGCAGCCGGATCCGGCCGATGTCGTTGAGCCCCAGCGACTCCGCCGTCTCGTCGCGGTGCAGGGTGGTGACGTCGAGGCGGTAGTCCAGCCGCTCCACGGACCCGCGTGTCTCGGTGGTCGTGTGCCGGACGACGTAGGTCGCGCCCGGCGTCAGCTCGGCCCGCTCGGAGAACCAGCAGACCAGCGCGTCGACCTCGCGGGCCGACTCCGCGCGGTTGCCCGGCCGGCACAGCATCGCACCGCGGCCGAGATCGAGGTCGTCGGCCAGTTCGATGGTCACGGCCTGTCCGGTGAACGCCTCTTCCAGCGGTGTTCCGCCCGGGCCCCACACCGCGCGCACCTGGGTGGTGAACCCGGACGGCAGCGCCACGACTTCGTCACCCGCCTTGAAGACGCCGCCGGCGATGGTGCCCGCGTAACCGCGGAAGTCCGAGCGCCGGATCACGTACTGCACCGGGAACCGCGCGTCGATCAGGTTGCGGTCGGAGGCGACGTGCACCTCTTCCAGCTGGTGCAGCAGCGAAGTCCCTTCGTACCACGGCATGCTGGCGCTGCGGTGGACGACGTTGTCGCCGTGCAGCGCCGAGACCGGCACGAACGTCAGGTCGGCGACGTCGAGCTTCATCGCGAACCGCCGGAAGTCCTCGCGGATCTCGTCGTACCGCTCCTGCGACCAGCCGACGAGGTCCATCTTGTTGACGCATACCACCAGGTGCCCGATGCCCAGCAGCGACGCGAGGAACGCGTGCCGCCGCGACTGTTCGAGCACGCCCTTGCGCGCGTCGACGAGGACCAGCGCCAGGTCGGCGGTGGACGCGCCGGTCACCATGTTCCGCGTGTACTGCAGGTGCCCCGGCGTGTCCGCGATGATGAACTTCCGCTTGGGCGTGGCGAAGTAGCGGTGCGCGACGTCGATGGTGATGCCCTGCTCGCGTTCGGCACGCAGGCCGTCGGTGAGCAGCGCGAGGTCCGGGTAGTCCTCGCCGCGCTCGCGGCTCGTGCGTTCGAGGGCGGCGAGCTGGTCGGTGAAGATCGCCTTCGAGTCGAACAGCAGCCGGCCGATCAGCGTGGACTTCCCGTCGTCCACGCTGCCCGCGGTGGCGATCCTCAGCAGCTGCATCAGAAGTAGCCTTCCCGCTTGCGGTCTTCCATGCCTGCCTCGGAAATCCGGTCGTCCGCGCGGGTCGCGCCGCGCTCGGTGATGCGCGTCGCGGCGACTTCGGTGACCACTTCGGACGGGGTCGCCGCCGACGATTCGACGCAGCCGGTGCACGTCGCGTCGCCGACGGTCCGAAAGCGCACGGTTGCCTCGTACGGCGTCTCACCGTCCACAAGCGACAAGAACCGCGTCGCCGCGAGCAGCATGCCGTCACGTTGGACGACCTCGCGTCGATGTGCGTAGTACAACGGTGGCAACGAGATCCGCTCGTCGCGGATGTACTGCCAGATGTCCAGTTCGGTCCAGTTGGACAGCGGGAAGACGCGGATGTGCTCGCCGCGCCGATGCCGCCCGTTGTAGAGGTTCCACAGCTCGGGCCGCTGCGCCCGCGGGTCCCACTGGCCGTGCTCGTCGCGGAAGCTGAACACGCGCTCCTTGGCCCGCGCCTTCTCCTCGTCGCGGCGGGCGCCGCCGAACACGGCGTCGAAGCCGCCTTCGCGGATCGCGCGCAGCAGCGTGGCCGTCTGCAGCCGGTTGCGGCTGGCCCGCGGGCCGGTCTCCTCGACGACGCGCCCGGCGTCGAGGTCGTCCTGCACGCTCGCGACGTGCAGCCGCAGGCCGAGGGCGGCGACGGTCTCGTCGCGGAACCGCAGCACCTCGTCGAAGTTGTGGCCGGTGTCGACGTGCAGCACCGGGAACGGCAGTGGCGCCGGCCAGAACGCCTTCGCGGCGGCGTGCAGCATCACCACCGAGTCCTTGCCGCCGGAAAAGAGCAGGACGGGGTGTTCGAAGGTCGCCGCGACTTCGCGGAAGACGTGCACGGCCTCCGCTTCGAGCGCGGCCAGGTGCGACAGCTCGTACGAGGTCACGGACACCCGAAAAAAGTAGAACATGTTCTTGTCATCGGTCAAGCGGTGCGGGACCCTGTGACGATGGACCTGGTCGTACTCGAAGAGATCCGCCGGCTGAAGTACCGCTACCTGCGCGCGGTCGACCTGAAGCAGTGGGACGAGGTGGCCGACACGTTCACCGTCGACGCCACGGCCGACTACGGGACCCGCGCCACGGGCCGTGAAGGGCATCAGCTCGCCGGCCGCGACGCGATCCTCGAGTTCCTCACCAAGAGCCTCGGCAACGGCATCATCACCGTGCACCACGCAGGTCAGCCCGAGATCGACGTCGACGGCGACACCGCGACCGGGCGGTGGGCGTTCACCGACAAGGTGATCGTGCCGGACCACAAGGTGATCATCGACGGCGCCGCGTTCTACGAGGACACCTACCGCCGTGACACCGACGGCGCCTGGCGGATGACGCACATCGGCTACACGCGGACGTACGAGTCGATGACCTCCTGGGAGGGCGACGCGGGCTTCCGGCTGCTCGCCAACCGCTGGGCCGTGCCCGCATGATCGAGAACGAGTTCTCGCTGACGCGGCCGTTCGCCGAGGCGATCGTCGAGGCCGAAAACCTGCTCGCGAGCGCGCCGCACGTGAAGACCGAGCAGGACCTCCTGGAGGGGTACGACTACCTCGCGGGCAGCATCCGCGCGTCGCTGCAGATGGCCTGGGCCTACCAGCGCGACTTCCCGTACTTCACGGCGTCCACCGGCCCGTACACGAAGATGGGGCTGGACAACCCGGACACGCTCTACTTCAACGCGAACATCCGCGACGACCGCGAGTACCTGGTCACCGGCGTCCGGGGGACCACCGCCGACCTGAGCTTCCAGATCCTCAACGGCGACTATTCGCCGGTCGTGGTGCCCGACAGCCTCGCCGCGTTCGACGACCGGGCCATCGAAATCGGCGAAGACGGCCGGTTCGAGCTGCGGTTCGGCCCGGCGCGCGAGAACCCCGGGCCGAACTACTTCACCCTCGGTGCCGGTTCGTCGATGCTCGTCGTGCGCGAGGTCCACAGCGACTGGGCGACCGAACGCCGTGGCGAGATCCGCATCCAGTGCGTCGACACCGCCGGGCAGGCGCCGCCGGTGCCGGACCGGCCGGCGCTGGCCAAGCGCTACGGCGTCACCGGCAAGATCCTGCTGAGCCGGCTGAAGACGTTCCTGGCCTTCCCGAAGTGGTTCTACGACGACCTGCCGGTGAACACGATTACCGAGCCGCGCTCGACGCCGGGCGGGCTGACCACGCAGTTCTCCTCGGCCGGGCACTACGAGCTGAGCGACGAAGAGGCGATGATCGTCACCGTCCCGCGCTGCGCCGACGCGCCGTACCAGGGCATCCAGCTCGGCAGCCTCTGGTACGTCTCGCTCGACTACATCAACCACCAGACGAGCCTCACCGCCGACCAGGCGCGCGTCGACCCGGACGGCAAGATCCGGTTCGTCATCAGCGAACGCGACCCCGGCCTGGCGAACTGGCTGGAGCGCACCGGGCACGACCGCGGGTACGTCCAGATCCGCTGGCAGCGGATCGCGCGGGACCTCGGCCCGGCCGACGGCCCGGTCGTCGAGGTCGTCAAGGTGGCCGACCTGCCGGACCGGGTGCCGTTCTACGACGAGGCCCGGGTGACGCCGGAGGAATGGGCGTCGAGGATCGCGGCCCGGCAGGACGCCGTCGCCGCCAGGATGCTGGGGTGAGCATGTCGGAGTTGTTGCGGGACAAGGTGGTCGTCGTCTCGGGGATCGGCCCGGGGCTCGGCCGGTCGATCGCCGTGCGCAGTGCCATGGCCGGTGCGGACGTCGTGCTCGCCGCGCGCACCGAGTCGCGGCTCACCGAAGTCGCGAAGGAGGTCACCGACCTCGGACGGCGCGCCGTCGCGATCCGGACCGACATCGACGACGCCGACTCGGCGGCGAACCTGGTGAGCGAGGCCGTCGAGGCGTTCGGGCGGGTGGACGCGGTGGTGCACAACGCCTTCGCCGTCCCGCCGCTGACCGATCTGGCCACTGTGGACTTCGACGCGGTGCGCGCGGGTTTCGAGACCGCGGCGATCTCCGTGCTGCGGCTGACCCGGCTGTTCCTGCCCGCGCTCAAGGACAGCAAGGGCTCGCTGGTGATGATCAACTCGGCCGTGCTGCGGCACTCGCGGCGGACGTTCGGCGCGTACAAGATGGCGAAGTCGTCGCTGCTGTCGCTGTCGCAGAGCCTCGCGAGCGAGCTCGGGCCGGACGGCATCCGCGTCAACACGGTCGCGCCCGGGTACATCTGGGCGCCGAACCTCAAGTGGTACTTCAACTACCTGGCCAAGGAACGCGGGATCACGTCGGAGGAGGTCTACGCCGAGACGGCGTCGACGATCGACCTGCGCAAGCTGCCGGAACCGGACGAGATCGCCGACGCCGTGGTGTTCCTCGCCTCGCCGATGGCGCGCGCGATCACCGGGCAGTGCCTCGACGTCAACGGCGGCGAGTACCACCACTAGGAGGATCCATGCTCCCCGGCCGGCCCGACCTGGGCACGTTCGACGACCTGCACACCTCGGCGTCGAAGCTCACCGGGCTCGACGACTTCGGCGGCGACGAGTACGTCGAGGGCCTGCGCGTGCTGCTGGAGTCGTTCGAGGCCGACGAGGACCTGACGCCGTTCGGGAACAAGGTGCACCGCGCGATGCTGCGCGGCGCTTTGGTGGCTCGATTGCTCAGCGAGGTGGGCTGGAAGCAGCATCCGGCTTACGTGGACGTCCCAGTGAAGCGGCCGATCTTCGTCACCGGCCTGCCCCGCACCGGCACGACGGCGCTGCACCGGCTGCTCGTCGAGGACCCCGCGCACCAGGGCCTCGAGGTATGGCTCGCCGAGGTCCCGCAGCCGCGGCCGCCGCGTGCGACGTGGGCGGAGAACCCGGTGTTCCAGGGGATCCAGGCCGGCTACGAGCGCCACCACGTCGAGCACCCGGAGTTCATGGGGGTGCACCACATGTCCGCCGATCAGGTGGAGGAGTGCTGGCAGCTGCTGCGGCAGTCGATGCGGTCGGTGTCGTTCGAGTGCCTCGCGCACCTGCCGCGTTACTCGCGCTGGCTGGCGAAGCAGGACTGGACGGACGCCTACGCCAGGCACCGGCGCAACCTGCAGCTGATCGGGCTGCCGGACGCCGGTAAGCGGTGGGTGCTGAAGAACCCGAGTCACCTGTTCGCGCTGGACGCCCTGATGGCGGCGTACCCGGACGCGCTGGTGATCCAGACCCACCGCGCGCCGCGCACCATCATGGGCTCGATGTGCAGCCTGGCCGAGAAGGCCGCGGACGGCTGGTCGACGAAGTTCCGCGGCGAGGTGATCGGGCGTTCGCAGCTCGACCTGTGGGCCCGCGGCGCGGACGAGTTCCACGCCGCGCGGTCCCGTTATGACGCGGCGCAGTTCTACGACGTGGCGTACGAGGACTTCGTCGCGGACCCGATCGGGACGGTGTCCACTGTGTACGACCACTTCGGACTGACGCTGACTCCTTCGGCGCGTTCCGCGATGACGTCGGTGCACGAGGCGAGCCGCACGGGCGCGGCGAAGCCGGTGCACAAGTACAGCCTGGCGGACTTCGGCCTGACGGCGGAGGAAGTCGACGAGCGTTTCGCGGATTACTCGCGTACCTACGGCTCGTGAGTGTTTAGGGCGGTTAGAACCGCCCTAAACACTCACGACAAGCCGCGGCAGCCTCCCGACCGGCGGCGGCCTGCAGTCCTCGGGTCCCGATGTCTCAGGACTCCGGCCTGGTCCGCGCTTTGGTGGCTGATGACTCTGGGCGCCGTCGTGTCGCGGTGCCGTGCGACTTTCGTGCGGTGCGAGGGTCGTGAGTGGCAATGAGTGTTCTAACCCGCATTGCCACTCACGACCAGCCGCGGCAGGGGGCTAACCGGCGGCGGCCTGCAGTCCTCGGGTCCCGATGCCGCGCAGCACTTCCACGCGCTCCGCGCCCGGGCGGCTCAGCACCCAGCTTGACCCGGGCACCGACTTCGCGCGCTTCTTCAGCGGCGCCAGCAGCCGCGAAACCTCCTGGTACGAACGGATCGTGCCGCTTCCGCAGACCAGCGTCGCCAGCGAGACCGTCACCGGGAGGCCGTCCGCCGACCAACGGCGGTCCAGCAGTGCTCCCGCCACCGTGGCGATCTCGTCGACGTCGCAGACCACCAGGAAGTCGTCGCCGCCGACGTGGCTGACCCGCATCCGGCGCAGGCCGCCCGCCTGTGCGGTGAGCGCCGCGCCCAGTTCGCGGATCAGGTCGTCGCCCGCGGCGAAACCCGCCGTGTCGTTGACCGTCTTGAACGCGTCGATGTCCAGCCACGCGGCCACGAACGCCTCGCCGATCGTGATGCGGCGGGCGACGTCGCGGGCCACCGTGTCGCTGCCCGGCAGCCGGGTCAGCGGGTTCAGCGCCGCCGCGGCCTCGACCTTCGCCTCGGCCACGCCGCGGACCACCTCGGTCACCAGCACCACGCCGAGGCAGCGGCCGGTGTCGTCGACCACCACGACGTCGTCGCCGGTGCGGCCCCAGTCGGCGTCGGTGACCAGCTCGAGGAACTCCATCGCCCCGGCGCGCGCTTCGATCGTGTGCGGAGCGTCCGCCAGCCGCGCCGCCGGGCGCTTCGCGTGCAGCGCGTGGCCGTACGGCCCGGTGACGGCGACCAGGAACCGCGTCCGGTCGACCGACCAGCGGGGCCGGTTCAGCTCGTCGACGCCGATGACGCCCGACGGCGCGTCCGCGGCCGCGAGCACCTCGCGGACCTCGTCGCACGTCGCGGTTTCCGGCAGCGTCGTGGCCGGGCGGAGGAAGTCGCCGACGCACTGGGCGGGCCCGGGGGCGGCGACGGCGGGCGCCCGGGTGAGCAACGCCGGCGCCGGGCCGGCCGCCGTCGGCGGGGCGAGCAGGTTGCCCTGGGCGATCCGGATGCCGAGGCCGCGGACCGCGTCGAGCTGGGCGTCGGTCTCCAGGCCGGTCGCGACCAGCCGGGTGCCGGTGCGGGTGGTGTAGTGCAGCATCGCCTCGGCGACGGCGACCGACGCCGGGTCGTCCGGCAGCCCGCGCAGCACCGTGCGGTCCAGCTTGACCAGGTCGACCGGCGCCTCGACGAGCAGGCTCAGCGGCAGGTCGCCGCGGCCGAGGCCGTCGAGCGCGAGCCGGAAGCCGAGGTCGGCCAGCGCCCGCATCCCGCTCAGCGCACGGTCGGCCGGCAGCGGGGAGAACGGCGGCCCGAGCTCGAGGACGACGTCGCGGGTGCGGCGCCCGGCGTCGCCGAGCTCGGCCAGGAGGTCGTCGAACATCGCCGGCGGCGCGCCGAGCGTGCGGGCGGAGAGGTTCAGGTGCAGCGGGAGCGACGTCTCGTCCTGCCGGACGGCGGCGATCGCGAGGCCGAGGTCCACCTCGGCGAGCCGGCCCTCGCGGCGCGCCTGCGTCAGCAGCTCCGCGACGGTGCCGTGGGCCGGCCTGGCCAGCGCTTCGTGAGCCACGACGCCCCCGGTGTGGAGGCTGTACAGCGGCTGGAAAGCGAAGCGGACCGCGCGTGGCGACTTCACGCTCCCGATGCTTACCGGTCGCGCGCCGAAACGAAACCCATGTCAGCTGATGTTCATCGCAGCGGCACCCGGGTTACGCACATCGGGTTACTGGATCACGCTTGACTTATATAAGTGGCCACTTGTAGCTTGGCCGGGTGCACGCGTTCGACGTCCTCGGCGACCCGGTCCGCCGCCGCATCCTGGAGCTGCTGGCCGACGGCGAGCGGGCCGCCGGCGCGGTCACCGAGGTGATCCGGGCCGAGTTCGGCATCTCGCAGCCCGCGGTGTCCCAGCACCTGAAAGTGCTGCGGGACAACGGCTTCGCGCTCGTCCGCCAGGAGGGCACGCGCCGGCTGTACGCGGTCGGGCACGAGCCGCTGCGCGACGTCGACGTCTGGCTCGACCGGTTCCGCCGGTCCTGGACCCCGCACCTCGACGCCCTGGCCACCGAAATCGCCCGCGGCAAGCGCGCCCGGCGCCTCCGCGAAGAAGAAGAAGGAGACTCTCCGTGATCGACTCCAGCCACCAGATCAGCGCCGTCCGCCGGACGCTCGGCGACCGGGTGATCGACGCGAAGGACGCCCGCGTCCTGACCATCAGCCAGGTCTACGACACCGACGTCGACGACCTGTGGGACGCCTGCACGAACGCCGAGCGCATCCCGCGCTGGTTCCTGCCGGTCAGCGGCGAGCTGAAGCTCGGCGGGCACTACCAGCTGGAGGGCAACGCGGGCGGCACGGTCGAGCGCTGCGAGCCGCCGCACAGCTTCGCCGCGACGTGGGAGTTCGGCGACACCGTCAGCTGGATCGAGGTCCGGCTGACGCCGGAAGGCGCGGGCACGTGGTTCGAGCTGGAGCACGTCGCGCACGTCGACGACCGCTGGGACGAGTTCGGCCCGGGCGCGGTCGGCATCGGCTGGGACGGGATGCTGGTCGGCATGGTCCTGCACCTGGCCGACCCGGGCCAGGCCGTCGACCCGGAAGCGGCGATGGCCTGGATGATGTCGCCGTCGGGCGTCGAGTTCATGACGGCGTCGAGCGAAGCCTGGTACCAGGCCGACGTCGCGGCGGGCGCCGACCCGGTCAACGCCCGCGCGGCCGCCGACCGCACCCTGGCGGCGTACACGACCCCGCCGGAGGCCTGACCGACGCCGTGTCGTCCCCGCAATCACACGTGATGCCCCTTCAATCACACGTGATGCCTCCCCGATCACGGGTGGGCCCCTTTCGGGCATGGGCGGCGCGGGGCATTTCGCGTGATCCAGCGGGCATCTCGCGTGATCAGAGAGGCATCACCCGTGATTGGAGGGTCGACTCGCGTGATTGCGGGGTCGACACGGCGGGTCAGCGCTCCGCGGTCTTGACCGCCGTCAAGGTGATCACCGCGTCCGGCTGGACCTCGGTGCCCGGGGCCGGGTCCTGGCCCGTCTGGATCCAGTTGCGGTCGATCAGCAGCGCGCGGCCCTGGCCGGTGCCGTCGACCTCGCGCAGGTTGTAGAGGCCGGCTTTCTGCATCGCGTTCTGGGCGTCCTGGTGGTTCATGCCGGAGACGTCCGGGACCTTGATCAACGCGGCCGACGTCGGTGCCGCCGACGTCGGCTCGGCGGCAGCGGAGGTGGATGTAGCGGACGTGGTGGTCGCTCCGGGGCCGGCGCCGCAGGCGGCGAGCCCGGCGCTCAGCACCACGGCGGCGGCGGCGACGCGGATCGGACTGATCATGGCAGCTCCTCGGTGGGCGGATACCCCGTCAGTCGGCCCGTGAACACGCGGTGTTGCCCATCGATCGGGTGATTCCGGGGGCGCCGGATAAGGTCGGGCGTATGGATCACGGCACCGAAACGGACCCCCGGGCGGCTCGACGGGACCCGGTGGCCAACGCCGGCGGGTTCACCGACCTGGCGAGCAGCCCGTTCCGGATCGACCGCGACCGGATCGCCGCGTCGCCGTTCTTCGCGCGGCTCGGCGGCGTGACGCAGGTGGTCAGCGCCGGCGGGGCCGGGCTGCTGCACAACCGGCTCACCCACAGCCTGAAGGTCGCGCAGGTCGCGCGGGCCATCGCCGAGCGGATCACCGCCGGGCCCGAAGCCGATCTCGCCGCGAAGCTGGGCGGCTGCGACCCGGACGTCGCCGAGGCCGCCGCGCTCGCGCACGACCTCGGGCACCCGCCGTTCGGGCACCTCGGCGAGCAGACGCTCGACCGCATCGCGCGGCACCGCTTCGGCCTCGCCGACGGCTTCGAGGGCAACGCGCAGTCGTTCCGCATCATCACCACGACCGACGTGCGCGGGCCGTCGGCGATCGGGCTGGACCTCACCACCGCCGTGCGCGCCGCGGTCCTCAAGTACCCGTGGCTGCGGCTGCACCACCCCGCGCCGCACCCGTCGGAGATGGCCGTCCCGCCGCGCGGCGCCGCCGAGCCGGACGACCACCCGGGCACCGGCGCGGCCAAGTTCTCCGCCTACGCCACCGAGCTGGACGACTTCGAGCAGGCGCGCGCGGCGTTCGCCGGCCGCGTCGAGAGCTGGCAGCAGACCGTCGAGGCGTCCGTGATGGACACCGCCGACGACATCGCCTACGCCATCCACGACCTGCAGGACTTCCACCGCATCGGCGTCCTGCAGCACGCGCCGGTCGCGGCGGAGCTGGGGGAGTGGCTGCTGCACGCCGATGAGCTGGCCGGGCTCGACGACGAGACGCTGTACGCCGAACTGCGCCGGCCGGGCCGGTCGCTGGAACGCCTGCGCCGCCGGATGCACGCCAAGGACGCGTGGATCGTCGACGACGACGCCTTCGCCGCGGCGGTCGCGCGGGTGCGCGCGGAGCTCGTCGACGGGCTGCTGGCCGGCGCCTTCGACGGCTCGACCGAGGCCGAGCAGGCGACGGCGGCGTTCTCCGCGAACTGGACCGCCCGGCTGGTCGACGGCGTGTTCGTGGTCGCGTCGCCGTCCACCCGCGCCGGCCACGTGACGCTCGCGACGGCCCAGTGGCACGAGGTCCAGGTGCTGAAGTTCGTGCACCGACGGTTCGTGCTGCTGCGCCCGGACCTCGCGCTGCACCAGCGCGGCCAGGCCGGCGTGGTCGCGAGCCTGGTCGACGCGCTCGACGCCTGGCTGCTGGACCGTGACGAGGTCTCCCGGCTGCCCCGTCGGCTGCACGACCTGGTCGAGCTGGCCCGCGCCGAGTACACGGGCCTCGCGCGCACGGCGCCGGAACTGCTGGTCGGCGCCACGGGCGAGCCGGTGACCGGCCGCGACGCGGTCCGCAACCTCGCACGCGGCCGGGCGGTGGTGGACTTCGTCGCCTCGTTGACGGACAAGCAGGCGGTGACCCTTTTGGACGCTTTGTCCGGCCGGTCGGCTCAGCCGTGGTCGGACTCGTTCGTCCTCTGACGGGTCATGTCCGATTCTTGTCCGATCGCGACGATCCCGTGCAGTGGTATCGCTTGACGCGGCTGGTCCGTTTCGTTCGTCCTGTAACGGTTGAGCGGTTCCACTGAACGGCCTACGACTTACGGTCCATTCAGGAAAATACCCATCCGATGTCACTCGAACGGCTGATGCTTACAGAGAACTCACAGTACTTAGCTTGGTTCCGTCGGTGATCACCGGCGTCGGTCAGCGTGAGTCGGGGCACGCGCCTGGAGATATCGGAGGGCGCACGTGCGTCGTACCCGTTCCACGAGATCGAGATCCACTGTGCTCACGGCCGGAGCGGCGGCGTTGCTCGCCGCGCTCGGCCTGGTGTCGCCGCCCGCCGCGGGCGCCGCCACCGCGTCCACACCGGACACCTTCACCGCCACCGCGCAGCAGCAGATCGCCGCGCTCCAGGCCGTCAAGGCCGGGAAGACCGGGGCTGAGTCCAAAGTAGACAGCAAGCTGCTCGTCGCCGAAAAGGGCGTCGGGAAGCAGCTGAACGCGCTGCAGTCCGGAGCCGCTGTCTCGACGACCGGGACGGTGCTGGTCGACATCCGCGCGACCAAGGTCTCCCCGGACCTCATCTCCGGGCTCACCAAGGCCGGGGCCGGCATCCGCGCGGTGTCCGACCGGTACGGCAGCATCCGGGCCGAGGTGCCGCTGGCCGCCGTCAGCGCGATCGCCGCCCGCGGCGACGTCAAGCGCGTCGAGCAGGCCGACCAGGCCCTGACCGCCCGCGAACTGGCCACCCCCGCGACGACGCCGGGCAAGGCCGCCGAGACCAAGCAGCAGAAGGCCGCCCGCATCTCGGGTGAGCTGCAGAAGGCCCTGACGAGCAAGACCCAGCAGCGCAGCGCCGCCGCGGCCGCCACGCTGACCAGCCAGGGCGACCGCGCGCACAACGCCGACATCGCCCGCCAGCAGTTCGGCGTCACCGGCGTCGGCGTCAAGGCGTGCGCCCTGTCGGACGGCGTCGACTCGCTGGCCACCTCGCAGGCCAAGGGTGAGCTGCCGCCGAACGTCGACGTCATCGCCGGGCAGGAGGGCGACGGCGACGAGGGCACCGCGATGCTCGAGATCATCCACGACCTCGCGCCCAACGCCGCGCTCGGCTTCGCGTCGGCGTTCAACTCCGACGCCAGCTTCGCGGACAACATCCGCAAGCTCCGCTTCGAGTCGCACTGCGACGTCATCGTCGACGACGTCATCTACTTCAAGGAAAGCCCGTTCCAGGACTGGATCATCGCCCAGGCCGTGAACGACGTGACGGCGAACGGCGCGTTGTACTTCTCCTCGGCGGGCAACGAGGGCAACGTCCTCGACGGCACCGCCGGGCACTGGGAAGGCGACTTCGTCGACTCGGGCAAGTCGGTCGGCAAGTTCGCCGGTGTCGCGCACAACTTCGCCGGCGCGGCGGGCAACCAGATCTACGAGCCCCTCTCCGACGCGTCCTCGGCCGGCGTCCCGGTGACGCTGCACTGGTCGGACCCGCTCGGCGCCTCGGCGAACGACTACGACCTCTACCTGCTGAACTCGGCGGGCGCGGTCGTGGACTTCAGCCAGGACGTCCAGGACGGCACCCAGGACCCGTTCGAGATCCTGCAGACGCCGGCGTTCGGCGGCACGGGCCTGCGCCTGGCCGTCGTGAAGTTCTCCGGTGAAGGCCGTTACCTGTCGCTGTCCGCGCTGCGCGGGCGGTTCAAGGACTCGGCGGACGGCCTCAAGGCCTACAACACCCCGGGCGTGACGGTCGGCCACTCGGCCGCGCGCGACGCCTTCAGCGTGGCCGCCACCCCGGCGGCCGCGGCGTTCGGCCGGCCCCTCGAGCCGGGTGACCCGGCCAACCCGACCGGTCCGTTCCCGGGCTCGTTCAGCAGCACCTCCAAGGCCGAGCGGTTCAGCTCCGACGGCCCGCGGCGCGTGTTCTACGAGGCCGACGGCACCCCGATCACCCCGGGCAACGTCTCCTCGACCGGTGGTGAGGTCCGGAACAAGCCGGAGATCACCGCGGCCGACGGCGTCCAGACCAGCGTGACCGGCTTCAGCCCGTTCTTCGGCACGTCGGCCGCCGCGCCGCACGCCGGGGCCATCGCGGCGCTGGTGCTCTCGGGCAACCCCGGCCTGCCGCCGTCGGAGGTCCGTGAAGCGCTGATCAACACCGCCGTCGACATCGAGACCCCGGGCCGCGACAACGTCACCGGCTCGGGCGTCATCCTCGCCGACAAGGTGCTCGCCTACACCGGCGCCAGCCCGCAGCCGCTCGCCGTGGCCAAGCAGCCGACGGTCACCCCGGCCGACGGCGGCTCGTCGCTCGACCCGGGCGACACCGCCAAGGTGACCCTGCCGGTGACCAACGACGGTGACGGCGCCGCCGTCTCCACCAGCGTCGTGCTCACCAGCCCGACCCCGGGCGTCACCGTGGCGCCGCGCTCGAAGTCCTACGGCACCATCAGCCCGGGACAGACCGGCGTCAACGACTTCACCATCACCGTCCCGGCGAGCCAGCAGCTCGGCGTGCCGGTCGTGCTGAACGCCAAGGTCAGCTTCGCCGGTGCGCACTCGCCCACCACGACGACGTTCTCGCTCCCGGTCGGCACCCCGTCGCCGGTCGCGCAGGACTTCGCCTACACCGGCGCGCCGGTCGCGATCCCGGACAACAGCCCGGTCGGCGCTTCGGTGACCATCCCGGTCACCGGGGTCGGCCGCGCCGCGAAGGTGTCGTTCTCCGTGGACGGCACCACCTGCAGCACCGACCCGCTCTCGACGGCGGTCGGCCTGAACCACTCCTACGTCGGTGACCTGGTCGGCTCGCTGACCTCGCCGTCCGGGGCCAAGGCCACGGTGTTCCAGCGCAACGGCGGTTCGGGCAAGAACCTGTGCAAGGTCGTGTTCGCCGACGACGCGGCGGTCGCGTTCAGCACGGTGACGTCGGCCAACGCGCCGTTCACCGGCTCGTACAAGCCGGCCAACGCCCTCGGCAGCCTGGCCGGGGCCGTCGTCGACGGCACCTGGACGTTCGGGGTGGTCGACGCGGCCGGCGGCGACGTCGGCTCGATCCGCTCGGTCGCCCTGCACATCAACGGGTTCGTCCAGCCGGCGGCCGCCGGCCGGCCGTCGAACGTGCACGGCGCGACGAACAACGGGCCGGTGCACCCGCAGTAAGTTCGCACTAAAGCCGTGAAGGCCTCCTTACCGGCCATAAGAGCCGGTAAGGAGGCCTTCACGGCTTTTGCCGTAGCGTGCGGTGTTGTGGCGAAGGCACGGGAGGTCGCGGGCGGCGGGCGTGCGGTGACGGTCCCGCCGGACCGGCTGGCCGGCTGGTTCACCCGGTTCGCGCAGCGGCACGGCGGCATCGTGACGACCGAAGCCACGCCCGCCGAGGTCCGGGTGGTCGCGGGCGACGGCACCACGGCGATCGCGACCGTCCCTTTCGGACTCCTCGACGCGCCGTCGCTCGAAGGCCTCGTCGCGCACGCGCTGGTGCCGCGGCGGATCGCGCTCCTGCTGGTGCGGCTCGGCAGTCACAGCGTCGGCGTTTCCTTCGACGGCCGGATCGAGGTCTCCCGCACCGGCCGCCACCTGGTGCACGGCCGGTCCGCGGCCGGCGGCTGGTCGCAGCAGCGCTTCGCCCGGCGTCGTGAAGGCCAGGCCCGTCACGCACTGCAGGCGGCCGCGCAGGACGCGGCCGAGGTGCTCGTCCCGCGACTGTCCGAAGTGGACGCCGTCGTGCTCGGCGGCGACCGGCGGGCCCTCGACGAGCTGCGCGAGGACCGCCGTCTGGCGCCGCTGTTCGCCCGCGCGGAACCGCGCGTGCTGGAACTCGGCGAACCGCGGCGCAGCGTTCTGGAGGACGCCGCCGCGCGGGCCCTGGAAGTGGAGATCACGCTGCGCGACGGGTGAGTCCGCACACGTCGAGAGAAACCCGTGGACGCCGCCCCGTACACTGGTCGCGTGGAGATCCTTCTGGAGTGAGCCGTCGCACCGGTCAGACCTGGCCGGTCCGCTTGACGCTGCCCTCCAATCACCCCCTTTTACCGGGAGTTTCCCTTGATCACGGCCACCGGCCTTGAGCTGCGCGCGGGTTCGCGCATCCTGCTCGACGGCGTCAGCATCCGCATCCAGCCCGGCGACCGCATCGGCCTCGTCGGCCGCAACGGCGCGGGCAAGACCACCTCGCTGAAGGTCCTCGCCGGCGAAGGCGAGGCGCACGCCGGCGAGGTCCGCCGCACCGGCGAGCTCGGCTACCTGCCGCAGGACCCGCGCGAAGGCGACCTGTCGGTCACCGCGAAGGACCGCGTGCTGTCGGCGCGCGGCCTCGACAAGCTGATGCGCGACATGGAAAAGGCGCAGACCGCAATGGCGGAGCTGGTCGACGACGCCCAGCGCGACAAGGCGATCAACCGCTACGCCCGGCTCGAGGAGCGGTTCTCCTCGCAGGGCGGGTACGCCGCCGAGAGCGAGGCCGCGCGCATCTGCTCGAACCTCGGCCTCGCCGACCGGGTGCTCTCCCAGACGCTGGGGACGCTCTCGGGTGGGCAGCGCCGCCGCGTCGAGCTGGCGCGGATCCTGTTCGCCGCGGCCGAAGCGGGCGCCGGCGGCAAGTCCGAGACGATCCTGCTGCTCGACGAGCCGACCAACCACCTCGACGCCGACTCGATCACCTGGCTGCGCACCTTCCTCAAGCAGCACGACGGCGGTCTGGTCGTGATCAGCCACGACGTCGAGCTGCTGGCCGACGTCGTCAACAAGGTGTGGTTCCTCGACGCCACCCGCAGCGAGCTCGACCTGTACAACATGGGCTGGCAGCGGTACCTCGACGCGCGCGCCACCGACGAGAAGCGCCGCCGCCGCGAGCGCGCCAACGCCGAGAAGAAGGCGTCGGCGTTGCAGCAGCAGGCCGCGAAGCTCGGCGCGAAGGCGACGAAGGCCGTGGCGGCCAAGAACATGGCTCGCCGCGCGGAGCAGATGCTGTCCGCACTGGACGAGACCCGGCACGCCGACAAGGTCGCCCGGATCAAGTTCCCGGAACCCGCGCCCTGCGGCCGCACGCCGCTCACCGCGGAGGGGCTGTCGAAGTCCTACGGCTCGCTCGAAATCTTCACCGGCGTCGACCTCGCCGTCGACCGCGGGTCCAAGGTGGTCGTGCTCGGGCTGAACGGTGCCGGAAAGACCACTTTGCTCCGGCTCCTCGGCGGAATGGAAACTCCGGATACCGGTGGGGTCGTCCCGGGTCACGGAATGCGTTTGGGCTATTACGCACAGGAACACGAAACTCTTGATCATGATGCGTCGGTGTGGGAAAACATCCGACATCTCGCTCCGGACACCGGCGCGCAGGAGTTGCGGAACCTGCTCGGTTCGTTCCTCTTCACCGGCGAACAACTCGACCAGGCCGCCGGCACCCTTTCCGGCGGCGAGAAGACCCGGCTCGCCCTGGCCGGCCTGGTCTCCAGCGCTGCCAACGTGTTGCTGCTCGACGAGCCCACGAACAACCTCGACCCGGCCAGCCGCGCCCAGGTCCTGGACGCTTTGCGCAGTTTCTCCGGCGCCGTGATCCTGGTGACGCACGACCCGGGCGCGGTCGAGGCCCTGGAGCCGGAGCGGGTCATCCTGCTGCCCGACGGCACCGAGGACCATTGGTCGGCCGACTATCTGGAACTTGTCCAGCTTGCGTGAGCCGTGCGTCCATTCGGGTGCAAGATCACTGCCGGTGAGGCACTGGAATGGCCCAATGTGATCGCAGTTTCGGTCGTTTTACGGCTGTCGTCTGGCATTCCGGCGCTCAGTGTTCGATCATTGCCCCGGCAGGGGCCGATTGTGGCCCAGAACACTCTCGGCGGGAAGGCGATCGACGTGGCTGATCTCAAGAAAGGCGCGCGGATCACCGGCAACACGCGCGACAAGCTGGCCGCTGACCTCAAGAAGAAATACGAGAAGGGCGCGAGCATCCGGGCGCTCGCGGAGTCCACGGGCCGGTCCTACGGGTTCGTCCACCGGGTGCTCTCGGAGTCCGGGGTCCAGCTGCGGGGGCGCGGTGGGGCCACCAGGGTCAAGAAGAAGTAGGCGAGGACTGCTGCGCGGGGGGCGCAGTGGGAACTGCCGCAGCAGGCTCCTCGGCCACGCGGAACGCCAGGTACGCCCCGAGCAGGATCAGGGGGTACACCAGGTAGCCGTAGCGGGTGGCCGGGGTCAGCAGGATCAACGCGCCGAGTCCGACGGCGATGCGCAGGAGTGCGCCGGAGCCGTTCGCGGGGGGCCGGCGCACCAGCCAGACCAGCATCGCCACGGCCGCGGCGCCGACCAGCACGAAGGCCGCCACCTGGCCGATCGCCCCGGTTTCGGCGATCAGGTGGCCCGGCAACGGGCTCGCCGCGGGTGACCGCACGACACCCATCCCGAGCGGGAACCGGAAGACGTGCTCCACGAACGCCGCCGGGTCCACCAGGTACACCGGCAGGTGCAGCACGGCCGTCGTGGCCACCAGCGCGGTGGCGAACCGCGCGAGCGCGGGCCAGTCGAGGCGTTTCTTCCCGCGTACCAGCACGAACACGGCCAGGACCGCGGCCGCGGGTGCGACGATCAGCTTCGCGCTGACGACCAGCGCGAGCATGACTCCCGACCAGGCGCCCCGGCCGGTGGCGGCGAGTGCGCACGCGAGCACCAGGAGTCCGACGATCGCCAGGTCCGGGCCGGCGACGGCCCAGGTGAGCGCGGTCAGCGGGCAGGCCAGCGCGAGCTGCGCGGCTCCGACCGGGACTCTCGGCCACTTCAGCAGTTTCAGCGTGCCCAGCACGCACGCGCAGGCCGCGAGGGCGAACATCCAGCGGGCGTCGGTGAGCGCGTCGGTCAGCGGCGTGCCGCCGAACAGTGCCCGCGGCAGGCCGAAGACCGTCATCACCGGACCGTAAGGCGTGTAATCGTTTACCACGGGCGGGCGGCCGAGCGCGGTGACGTCGACGTACGGGGTTCCGTGGTGCAGCAGCAGATCCGCGGACCGCTCGATCACCCAGACCTCGGGCTGGGCGGCCCACGAGATCGGCGTGATCAGCCAGTCCACTCCGGTCAGTCGGCGAATCACGAGGACTGCTAACGGAAGGATCATTGCCAACAGGGCGACCGCGGCGATCCCGCACCAGCGGGAACCGAGTACGCCGCGCGGCGTACGGCCCGTGCGTGCGGACAGCAGCAGCCAGCCGCTGTGCAGGGCGCCGAAGCCGTACGCGGCCGTCGCGAAGTTGCCCCAGACCCGGTAGCCGTAGAACTCGGAGACGAGCGCGGTCGGCAGCGCGAAAGCCAGACAGGCCAGGTAGAAGCCCAGATCCCACTTCAGCGGGCCGGGACCGGGGGAGTGGGCCGGTGCCGTGAAGAACCGCACGACGCGCCCCTGCCGGGGCGCCAGGCCCGCCTCCGTTTCCACCTGGTCAGGCTACCGAGGGGCCCGCGGCCCGGTTCAGCCGAGGTCGCGCAGGCGGGGAAGCAGTTTCGCGGCCGCTTCGGACGCGCGGACGACGTCGTCGTGGCCCGTCGGCATCAGGACGAGTTCGGTGAACCCGGCCGCGACGTAGCTCTGCGCGAGCCGCAGCGCACTGTCCGCATCGGACGGCAGCCGGAACTGCACGGCCCGGCGGATTTCCGCCGGATCACGGCCGACATCCGCGCAATGGCGGTCGAGTACCGACGAAAGCCGTTGCAGTTCGACGATTTCGGTGCCGGGAAGTGCCGCGTTGAGCCAGACGTCGGCGTGTTCGGCGACGACGCGCAGGCCGCGCTTTTCGCCGCTGCTGCCCAGCCACAGCGGCGGACGCGGTTGCACCGGTTTCGGATCGCTGAGCGCGCCGGCAAGGGTGTAGTGCTTCCCGGCGAAGTCGGTCGCCGGGCGCGTCCACAACAGACGGAGGATTTCGCAGGCTTCGGCGAGCCGTTCGACGCGTTCGAGCGCCGGCGGCGTCGGGGTGCCCATCATCGTGTCGGTCAGGACGTCGCCGCCCGCGCCGAGGCCGACGTCGAGCCGGCCGCCGGAGAGGTGGTCGACGGTCGTGGCGAGCTTCGCGAACGTGCCCGGGTGCCGGTTGGTGTTGCCGGAGACCAGGCAGCCGATCCGCACGCGCTTCGTCGCCTCGGCCATCGCGGCCAGCAGGGTCCAGCCGTCGAAGATGTCGCCGGTGCGGTCCGGGCCCATCGGGGCGAGGTGGTCGAACACCCAGCAGCCGTCGAACCCGCCGTCGTCGGCGATCGCCCAGATCTCGCGCAGCGCGGTGACGCCGATGTGCTGCTGGGGTGGCTTGAGGCCCACGGTGGTCATGAGGTTCTCCTGATTATCAGTGTTGCAAATCATCAGTAAGACTGACGATCAGCGTAGGGGTAAGGTTCTCGCATGTCCAGCGACCTCGAGACCGGGCCGCCGGCCGCCGTCGGCCGGCGACTCGGCTACCTGCTGAAACACGCCCAGCAGCGGCTGGCCGAGCTGGCCGAGCCGCTGTACGGGCCGCTCGGGATCACCGGGCGGCAGCTGGCGCTGCTCGCGTTGTTCGGCGAGGGGCCGGCGCAGTCGCAGCAGGACGGCGCGGCGCGGCTCGGGATCGACCGGACGACGATGGTCCAGCTCGTCGACGAGCTGGAGGCGAACGGCCTGGTCCGGCGCGAGGTCGCGCCCGGTGACCGGCGCAAGCGCCTCGTCCGGTTGACTGACGAGGGCGAGCGGGTGCGACGGGCGGGCGAAGAGGCGACGCGCGAGGCCGAGGCGCTCCTGCTGGCCCCGCTGGGCGACGGCGCGGAGCAGTTGCGCACCGCGCTGTACCTGGTCGTTCGCGGCGAGTGAACGCGATCGGGAAGCAATCGGACGGCGACCGCGTTGTCCAGGTCATATCCGAAGAAAACCTCAGCTTTGGTAGAGGTTTTGGAACTGGGGGTCTCCCGTGGACAACACCTGGGCTCTGCTCAGCTCGGCGATGCGCGCCAACGACGTGCCGAAGGCGCTGACCCGCGGCACGTTCAAGCGCGTCGCCCGCTTCGCCCGGCCGCACTGGCGGTCGTTGCTGATCTTCCTCGTGTTCACCGTCATCTCGGCGGTGCTCGCGGTGACGACGCCGGTCCTGGCCGGCAAGGTGGTCGACGCGATCGTCGGCGGGCACGACCTGTCCGTCGTGATCTGGCTGGCGATCGTGATCGCCGGGCTCGCGATCGCCGACGCCGGCTTCGGCCTGATCGAGCGGTGGCAGTCCGCGCGCATCGGCGAGGGCATCATCTACGACCTGCGCCGCGCGGTGTTCGAGCACGTGCAGCGCATGCCGATCGCGTTCTTCACCCGCACCCGCACGGGTGCGCTGGTCTCGCGGCTCAACAACGACGTCATCGGCGCGCAGCGGACGTTCACCGCGACGCTGTCCGGCCTGGTCACCAACGTGATCCAGCTGGTGCTGTCGCTGGCCGTCATGCTCACGCTGTCCTGGCAGGTCACGCTGCTCGCGCTGGTGCTGCTGCCGATCTTCGTGCTGCCCGCGCGCCGGCTCGGCCGCCGGATGGCCGGGCTGCAGCGGGAGTCCGCGAACCTCAACGCCGGCATGACCACGCAGATGACCGAGCGGTTCTCCGCGCCGGGCGCCACGCTCGTCAAGCTCTTCGGGCACCCCGTGCAGGAGGCCGACGACTTCGGCGTGCGCGCCGGGCGGGTGCGCGACATCGGCATCCGGACCGCGATGCTGACCCGCTGGTTCATGACCAGCCTGACGCTCGTCTCGGCGCTGGCGCAGGCGCTCGTCTACGGCCTCGGCGGGTACCTCGCGCTGACCGGCCAGCTGGCGCCGGGCACCGTCGTCGCCCTGGCGCTGCTGCTGACCCGGCTCTACGCGCCGCTGACCGCGCTGGCCAACGTCCGCGTCGACGTGATGACCGCGCTGGTGTCGTTCGAGCGCGTCTTCGAGGTGCTCGACCTCGACCCGATGATCAAGGAGAAGCCGGACGCCTTGGTACTGCCGCCTTCGGAAGGCGTTTCGGTCGAGTTCTCCGACGTCCGCTTCGGCTACCCCGCCGCGGACCGGTACTCGCTGGCGTCGCTGGAAGACGTCGCCACGCTCGACCACCGCGGCGGCGAAGAGGTGCTGCACGGCATCTCGTTCCGCGCCGAGGCGGGCCAGATGGTCGCGCTGGTCGGGTCGTCGGGGGCGGGGAAGTCGACGATCGCGTCGCTGCTGCCGCGGCTCTACGACGTCGACTCGGGCTCGGTGCGGGTGTCCGATGTGGACGTCCGGGACCTGAGTTTCGCTTCGCTGCGGCAAACCGTCGGCGTCGTGACGCAGGACGGGCACCTGTTCCACGAGACGATCCGCGCCAACCTGGCCTACGCGCGCCCCGACGTCACCGACGACGAGATCTGGGAAGCGCTGGAGCGAGCCCGGCTCGGCGAGCTGGTGCACTCCCTGCCCGACGGCCTCGAAACCACGGTGGGGGAGCGCGGGTACCGGCTCTCCGGCGGTGAGCGCCAGCGGCTGACCATCGCGCGGCTGCTGCTCGCGCAGCCCAAGGTCGTCGTCCTCGACGAGGCGACCGCGCACCTGGACTCCGAGTCCGAGGCCGCGGTCGGCGAAGCACTGACGCACGCACTGGCGGGCCGCACGGCCCTGGTCATCGCGCACCGCCTCTCGACGGTCCGCGCCGCCGACCAGATCCTGGTCCTGGAGCACGGCGAGATCGTCGAGCGCGGCACGCACGACGAGCTCCTCGCCGCGAACGGCCGCTACGCGACCCTCCACGCCACCCAGTTCGCCGACCAGGAACCCGCCGTCGCGTGATCAGAGGGTCGTCACGCGTGATTGGGAAGTCATCTCGCGTGATTGGAGGGTCGACACGGTGTCAGTGCCGTGTCGACCCGCCAATCACGCGTGTCGACCTCTGAATCACGCGTGACGACCCTTCAATCACGCGGTCCCGGCTAGCGGAGCTGGGGGACCAGCTCGCTGTACTTGGCCAGCAGGGACTTGTTGGCCTCGTCGCCGCCCTCGACGTTGGAGCTGCGCCACAGCGGGACGTCGAGGCCTTCGGCCGTGCCGCGGTCGTAGACCTGGGCCAGCACGAGGTTCCACAGGAACGCGTTGACCACAGTGGACAGCGGCGCGGTGCGCGGGGCGTCCGGCGGGTAGCTCGCGTCGCCCGGGATCACCAGCGAGTCGAGCACCACGGTGCCCTGCTCGACCAGCGTGCTCGACGACCGCCGCGGCGCCGCGGCCACGCAGGCCCGCGACGTGATGGCGATGACGGCCGCGCCGCGCTCGCGCGCCCCGATGCACAGCTCGACCGGGTACGGGTTGGACCCGGACGTCGAGAACACGACCAGCACGTCGTCCGGGCCCGGCGCGCGCTCGGCGAGCACCTCCTCGGCGAGGCCGGTGCGGCGCTCGGTCGTCGTGCTGTGCACCGCGCCGTGCAGCGGCAGCAGCTCCGGGTGGTACAGCGGGTAGACGCACGCGAGCCCGCCGGCCCGGTAGAACGTCTCGGCGACGGCGGCCAGCGAGTGCCCGGCGCCGGCGGTATAGACCAGTGCGTCGGCCCGGATCACCCCCAGCACCAGATCGGCCGCGGCCCGCACTGCTTCGGCGTTGGCCTGCTCGACGTCCGCCAGCTGCTTGGCGACACTGCCCGAGATGTCCGTGGCGCTCACCACACCCACCCTTCCGTCGGTGATCGGGCGCCGAATCTACCGCGAAGATGGTGGTACGCGGTGGAATAGCCGGGTGGCGTATCCAGGTTGATCCGGATGCGGGCAGTGAGTCCCGGACAGTGGGAGGGCGTGGGTGAGCGAGGCAGAACCGGCGGTGGCGGTGTGGCCGGCGCACGGGCCGCGGACCGAAGCGGTCGTGCTCGTGCTGCACGGCGGCGCGGAGCACGGCACGGGCGGCGTCCCGCCCTGGAAGCTCGCCCACCTGCGGATGGTGCCGATCGCGCGCGCCCTGCACCGGGCCGGGCGCGAGCACGGCGTCGAGGTGCGGCTGCTGCGCAACCGCCGCTACGGCTGGAACGCACCCGCCATGGACCCGATCCAGGACGCCCGCTGGGCCCTCGACCGCATCCACGCCGACCACCCCGGCCTGCCGGTGGTGCTGGTCGGGCACTCGATGGGCGGCCGGGTGGCGCTGCGCGTGGCCGACGACCCGGCCGTGCGCGGGGTCTGCGCCCTGGCCCCGTGGACGCCGCGGGGCGAGCCCGTCGGGGCCGTCGCCGGGCGCGCGCTGCTCGTCGTGCACGGCACCCGCGACCGGATGACCAGCCCGGTCGAGTCCCACGCTTTCGCCGAACGCGCGGAGGGCGTCGCCGCCCGGGTGGCCCGGTTCGAGATCGCCAACGAGGGCCACGCGATGCTGCGCCGCTCTTCCGTCTGGACCCGGCTGGCAAGTGCTTTCACAATGGAAGTAATCGCCGGGAGCACCGACGACACACTCACGGGCGCGTGGGCCGCGCCGGGACCCGAGCGGCTCCGAATACCCGTGTGACACCACCCCGAACAGGGCATTCGACGAAGGGCGCCGCGGGGGTGCGGCAATTAGGATCGAGCACCGGCGCACCAGGCCGGCCGGAGGGAGAACCCGTGACCACCTCGAGTGTCGACCGCGCGTCGACTCAGGACGTCCCCGACGAAAACCGGTGGCCGGGGCTGGCCGCCCCGCCGCACTCCGCACTGCGCGCGCGGATAGCCGCGAGCCTGTTCCGCCGCGCGGTCCGCCCGCTCGACGTCCGGGTGACGTTCCCGGACGGGACGGTGCTGGGCAACGGCGGGCCGGAAGCGCCCGAGATGCGGATCCTGCGTCCGGAGGCCTTCTTCCACCGCCTCGGCGTCGACGCCAAGATCGGCTTCGGCGAGTCCTACATGGCGGGTGACTGGGTCGCGTCCGACCTGGCCGAGGTGCTGACGCCGTTCGCGGCGCGGATGGCCACGCTCGTGCCGCCGGTGCTGCAGAAGTTCCGGAAGATCGCCGAGCGCACCCAGCCGCCGTCCGAGGAGAACAGCCTCGAAGGCGCGCGGGCCAACATCCACCGGCACTACGACCTGTCGAACGACCTGTTCGGCACGTTCCTCGACGAGTCGATGATGTACTCCTCGGCGTTGTTCGGCCCGGCCGACGACCTCACCGCCGCCCAGCACCGCAAGATCGACAGCGTGCTGGACTACGCCGGGGTCCGCGCGGGCAGCGAAGTCCTCGAAATCGGTACCGGATGGGGTGAACTCGCGATCCGCGCCGCCGCGCGCGGCGCCACCGTCACGTCGCTCACCATCTCGGAGGAGCAGCGCGCGCTGGCCACCGAGCGCATCGTCGCGGCCGGCTTCGGCGACCGCGTCGAGGTGAAGCTGTGCGACTACCGCGAGTCGAGCGGGCAGTTCGACGCCGTGGTCAGCGTCGAGATGATCGAGGCCGTCGGCGCGTCCTACTGGCCGGCGTTCTACTCGACCATCGGCGAGCGGCTGCGCCCCGGCGGCCGGTTCGGGCTGCAGGCCATCACGATGGACCACGACCGGATGATGGCGTCGTCGCGCGCCTACACCTGGATCCACAAGTACATCTTCCCCGGCGGCATCATCCCGTCGGTGCGCTCGATCGAGGACGGCCTGGTCGAGAACACCCGGCTCAGGCTGGCCGGGATGCGCGAGTTCGGCCAGGACTACGCCCACACGCTACGGTTGTGGCGCGAACGGTTCCTGCACCGCTGGACCGACATCGCCGGGTTCGGGTTCGACGACGTCTTCCGCCGGATGTGGGAGTTCTACCTGGCCTATTCCGAGGCCGGGTTCCGCTCCGGCTACCTCAAGGTCCACCAGTTCGGTTACGAGGTGACCGACAAGTAACCTCCCGCGGCCAACCCGACCCCGGTGCCGCACGTCCTCCTTGCGAGGACGTGCGGTTGACTGACGAAGACACGTTTGTCCGAATCGGGATTGGGTGATGGGTGATGACGTACCGTGGCGATGACGGCGGCCGCCGGATGCCCCCGCCGCGGCCGCCCGCCGGCCGCTCCCGGGACCACCAGCGCGCGCAGATGATGCCGCTGCCCGGCCGGGGCCAGAGCCCCTACGACGAGCGCACCCGCCCGATGGGCACCCGCGAGCCGGAGTACATGCCGCCCCAGGGCCCGCCGCCGCGCCAGACCCCGCCGAACCGGGGTGACGACTACCCGCCGTCACGGCCGCCGCGCCGGCGTCGCCGCTGGGGCTTCGGCCGGATCCTGCTGACGCTGCTGCTGGTGTTCGTGGTGTTCTTCGCCGGCATCTGGGTCTACCTGGAGTTCTCGATCAAGCGCGTCGACGCGCTGGCCGACTACGACGGCCGCCCGGTCGCCGCGGCCGGCACCAACTGGCTGATCGTCGGCTCGGACAGCCGTGAGGGCCTCACCACGGCCGACGAGGAGAACCTCGCCACGGGTGACGTCGCGGCCGCCGGCGGCCAGCGCACCGACACGATCATGGTCGCGCACCTGCCGGACAACTCCACGAAGCCGACGCTGCTCTCCCTGCCGCGCGACTCCCAGGTGAAGATCCCGGGCCACGGCACCAACAAGATCAACGCGGCGTTCTCGCTCGGCGGGCCGAAGCTGCTCGCGCAGACCGTCGAAGGCGCCACCGGCCTGCACATCGACCACTACGCGGAGATCGGCTTCGGCGGGTTCGCGAAGATCGTCGAAGCGATCGGCGGCGTCGAGATGTGCATCGACAAGGACATGAACGACACGGTGACGGGCATCAGCATCAAGGCGGGCTGCCCCCAGACCCTCGACGGCCGCGAGGCGCTGGGCTTCGTCCGGATGCGGCACAGCGACGCGACCCCGCGGTCGGACCTCGACCGCGTCGCCAACCAGCGCAAGTTCATCGGCGCGCTGGTCAGCCAGATCGCCAGCCCGGGCACGCTGCTCAACCCGTTCGACTTCTTCCCGCTGCTGTCCGCGGCGCCGGACGCGCTGACCATGGACTCCGGCGACCACGTGCACAACCTCGCCGGCCTGGCGATCGCGATGCGCGGCATCTCCTCCGGCGGCGTGGTGACCACGACGGTCCCGGTGACCAGCGGGTCGGCGGAGAACTGGGACAAGAACAAGTCCAAGCAGCTGTTCGACGCGCTGAAGAACGACACCGAGGTACCCGACAGCGTCATCGTGAACTAAATGCCGCGCGCGGCGGGCCCCGGCCGGGGCACCATGGATCGATGGAGACCCCGGCCGAGACCTACCGCGACGGTGACCTGACGCTGACCCGCTGGCATCCCGGCGACCGCGACCTCCTGACCGCGCTCGTCAGCGGCTCCCTCGAGCAGCTGGGGCCGTGGCTGATCTGGGCGACCGGCGGTTACACGTCGGACGACTCCTCGGAGTTCCTCCGGCTGACCGCGAAGCGCTGGGAGAGCGCCGAAGCGTACGAGTACGCGATCGGCGTCGACGGCGAGGTGGCGGGCGGCGTCGGCGTGATGACGCGCGACGGCGGCGCCGAGATCGGCTACTGGCTGGCCCGGGGCTGGACCGGCCGCGGCCTGATGACCCGGAGCGTCGCGCTGCTGACGGCGGAGGCGTTCCGCCTCGGCGCCGGCTACGTCGAGATCATGCACGACGAGCTGAACGCGCGCAGCCGGGCGGTGCCCGCCCGGCTGGGGTTCACGAAGGTGCGCGAGGAACCGGCGGAGAAGCCGCTGGCGCCGGCGTGCACCGGCACGAACCACGTGTGGCGGCTCGACGCCTAGGCGACCTTGTTGCGCTCCCGCAGCACCTTCAGCGCCTGATCGGCGTGGACGGTGAAGTTCAGCTCGCTCTTGATCTTCTCGAGGATCCGGCGATCCTCGCCGATCACGAAGGTCGCGCGCTTCGCGTGCAGGGGCAGGAGCCTGCGCCACACGCCGAACTGCTTGGCGACCTCACCCTCCACATCGGACAGCAGCGGGTAGTCGAAGTCGTTGGCCGCGGAGAACTGCCGCTGCTTGGTGACGCCGTCCGGGCTGATCCCGACCCGGTGCGCGCCGACCTCGGCGAACTCCGCGGCGAGGTCGCGGAAGTGGCAGCTCTCGGCGGTGCACCCGCCGGTCATCGCGGCCGGGTAGAAGAACAGCACCACCGGTCCGGTGGCCAGGAAGTCCGAGAGCTTGCGCTCCTGACCCTGGTCGTCGGGCAGCGTGAAATCGGGGGCGAGGTCTCCGGCGTCCATGGAGGTCCCTTCTCGTCGGCGGCAGAACCCATCCTGCCCGTCCTTCGGAGCCGACGTACGACCGGCTTGGTCAGGATCCGCGTCAGCTTGCCGGGTGCCTCGCGATCAGCTCGTCCACCTCGTCGCCCGTGGCGGAGTCGTTGGCGAACTGGCCTCGGGCCGCCAGCACGCCCAGCTGGCGCAGCCGCGCCGCCTGTTCGTGGGTGCGGACGCCTTCCGCTCCCACGCGCAGCTGCAGCTCGCGGGCGCGGGTGACCAGCTGGGTCAGGTGGCGGATGTCGGACTCGGCCGGTTCCTCGGCGTCCAGGGCGTCGATCACCGGGCCCGACAGGATCACGTGCTTCACCGGCAGGCCGTGCTGGGGGATCAGCTCCAGGTCCGCCGAGCCCGAGATGGTCAGCACCAGCTGCGTGCCCAGGTCGGCCAGCACCGCGAACGAGTCCAGGACCTCGCCGCGTGGGTCGAGGACCGAGTCGCGGTCGGTGCACAGGCGCAACGCCGTCGCCGGCAGCTCGTGCTTGGTCAGCTGCTCGCGGACCAGCATCACCAGGTCCGGGTCGATGGCCAGCCGCGTGGGCAGGCGGACGCAGACGTCCGGTGCCGCGTCGCCGAGGCGGGTGCGCCAGCGGGCCGTGGCGGCCAGGGACTCGGCGAGCAGCCAGCGGCCGAGCGGGACCGTCATGCCGGTGGTCTGGGCCAGCGGGTAGAACTCCTCGGAGCCGAGCTCGCCCTTCTCCGGGTGGTTCCAGCGCAGCCCGGCGTTGACCGCGGCGATCCGGTCGGGGTCGGCGAGCTTCACCGTCGGCTGGTAGACCAGCGAGAACTCGCCGTTCTCCAGCGCCCCGGCGATCACCGCGCCCAGCTGGTAGCGGCCGCGGTCGCGGGCGTCCAGCTCCGGGTCGAACAGCATCCACTGCGCCTTGCCGGCCTCCTTGGCCCGGTGCAGCGCGATCTCCGCGGCCCGCAACAGCTCCGCGGCTCCGTCTTCGACGGCCGCGCGCACCACGATGCCCGCGCTGGCGCTCACGCCGATGCCGTGCCCGCCGAGGTAGATCGGCTCGTTGAGGTCCTCCAGCGCGCGCTCGACCAGCTCGACGACCTCGGCGGCGGAGAGCTCGCCGCGCAGCAGCACCGCGAAGCCGTCGCCGGACAGCCGCGCGACGAACCCGTCGTGGTGGCCGGTGAACACGGCGGACAGCTTGCCCGCGACCCCGCGCAGCACCTGGTCGCCGACGCCGGCGCCGAGGCCGTCGTTGACGACCTTGAAGCCGTCGACGTCGAGGTAGATCAGCGCGATGTCGTCACGCGCGCCGGCGCCGAGCGCCGCTTCGAGCTTGGTGGTGAACGACGACGCGTTCGGCAGCCCGGTGAGCGGGTCGTGGATGTTCTGGTGCACCAGCCGCTCCTGCAGCAGGTGCAGCTCGTTCGCGTCGGAGACCATCAGCACCGGGTACACCGAGCCCGGCCGGTCGCCGGGCAGCCGGGCGAGCGTGACGTCGGTCCAGAGCTTGCCGTCGTCGACGTGGTCGAGCAGCATCCGCTCCCGGAAGCGCTCGACGCCGGTGCTCACGTGCTCCAGCCCGGCCTTGAGCCGGGAGACGTCGTGGCCGGTCGAGCCGAGCTCGGTGATGTGCCGGCCCCGCAACCGGTCCGGCGGGCACCCGAGCAGCTGCCCCAGCGCGAGGTTCGCCTCGACGATCCCGCCGTCCGGGTCGGCCAGCGCGATCCCCATCGGCGACGCGGCGTAGAGCGCGCTGAACCGCAGCAGCGCCCCGTCGTGCCCCGAGCTGACGTGGTCGACCGCGTCCGTCGCGACCCCGAGCAGGAGCTGTTCGAGCTCTTCCGGGGGAAGCGTTACTCCTTTGGTGTCAGCGAGCGTCGCCGCCCACCTGCGGGCCACGTCCACCAACCCTGGCGCGGCACCGGGCTCAGACACACTCCACCTTCTTCACGCACAGGTCTGGCCAGTTCAGGCGCGGTGCCGATGTCCGGGAACCCGCACGGGGCACCCGTCGGCCGCGGCCGATGCCACGCCATCACGTGTGTAACGGGGTGTCTACCGGCTGAACGAGTGACAGACCTCCACGATTTGGTGACATCGTGTCACCATGTGTATCGGTACCCGGACGGGTGGCGGGTCAGCGAGGCGTCAACCGCACCGGGAGACCGTCCGCGGGCACCGGTAGCGAGACGTAGTCCCAGCGCGCGGTGTAGCTCTCCGGAACCGACCAGCGGTACGCCCGCAGCATCTCGTGCATCAGCAGCTTCACCTCGAGACCGCCGAAGTGGAGCCCGATGCACTTGTGCGCGCCGCCCCCGAAGGGCATCCACGCCATCCGGTGCGACTTGTCCTCGCGCCGCGGCTCGGCGAAGCGCTCGGGGTCGAAGCGGAACGGGTCGGTCCAGCACCCGGGGTCGAAGTGGTTCACCGTCGGCGAGACGCCGACGAGCGTGCCCTCCGGGATGTAGTGCCCGAGGACCTCGGTGTCCTTGACGGTCTGGCGGGTCAGCGACGGCACCGGCGCGACCAGCCGCAGCGCCTCCTTCATCACGAGGTCGAGCGTCTCCAGCCGGTCGATGGCGTCGATGTCGAGGACGTCGTCGCCCAGCGCCAGCGACTCCGCGCGCGCCCGCTCCTGCCACTCCGGGTGTTTGGCGAGGTAGTAGGCCATGGCGCTGCTGGTGATGGTCGTCGTGTCGTGCGCGGCCATCATCAGGAAGATCATGTGGTTGACGATGTCGGTGTCGGAGAACCGGTCGCCGTCCTCGGTGGTGGCGTGGCAGAGGGCGGCGAACAGGTCGTCGCCGTCGGCGGCCCGCTTGGCGGGCAGGGTCTCGCCGAAGTAGCGTTCCAGGACCTTCCGCCCGTGCAGTCCGGCCGACCAGCGGCCGCCGGGCACCGGGACGCGCACCAGCGCGGTGCCGGCCCGCACGGAGCTGACGAACGCGCGGTTGATCCGGTGGGAGTCGGCGCCGCTGCGCATGCCCATGAACACGCGCGTCGCGACGTCGAGGGTCAGCTGCTTGAGCGACCAGTACAGCCGCGGCCGCTCGTGCGAGCCCCAGCCCGCGACGCCTTCGCGCAGGGCCGGGCCCATCTCGTTGACGTAGCCGGTGAGCCGCGCCCGGGTGAAGGCCTCCTGCATGATCCGGCGGTGCAGGTGGTGCTCGCCGAAGTCCATCAGCATCAGGCCGCGCTCGAAGAACCGCTCGATGAAGAACTTCCAGCCCTCCTGCGAGAACGCCTTGTCCTTGTTGACGAGCGCGATCTGCGTCGCCTCCGGCCCGGACAGCGCGACGATCCGGCGGCCGAACCCGCCGGTCCACGACACCGGGCCGTAGAGCTCGTGGCGGCGGAGGCCGAACGCGGGGCCGAAGCGCATCATCTCGAGCATGTGCCCGACCACGGGCGGGCCTTCGTCGCCGAGCACCGGCTTGAGGCCGCTGCCGGCGGGCGGCGTCGCGAGCTCCTGGACGGGCCAGCGCGACCGCAGCCACCGCTGGTCGACGGCGCGGGGGAGGGGCAGCGAGGTCAGCGGGGGCACGCGCTCGCGCAACGTTTCGGCGGCCCGGCCCACAGTGCGCGTCAAGGTGACCATCTCCCCGTCGAGATCGGCTGTCCCTCCACGATGCACTCTTGTTGACCACCTGACAACAGTCTTTTCGGGTGAGCCGTGAGGGGCACCTTCAGGGACGTCACGTCCCTGAAGGTGCCCCTCACGGCTTTGGAGCCGCGGTTCTGTCGGACCCCGCCGGTAAACTGGATGACGGGGGCGGCGGCCCGCCCCGGGCCTCAGCCCAGCTCGGTGCGCACCTGCCGGGCCGCTTCCACCAGGTTGCGCAGCGCCGGCTCGACCTCCGCGTAACCGCGGGTCTTCAGGCCGCAGTCCGGGTTGACCCACACCCGCGACGCCGGCACCGCGCCCGCCGCCGTGCGCAGCAGGCCGGCCACCTCGGCCGGGGACGGCACGCGCGGTGAGTGGATGTCGTACACCCCGGGCCCGACGCCGCGGCCGAAGCCGGCCGCCGTCAGGTCGGCGAGCACCTCCATCTTCGAGCGGGCCGCCTCGATGCTGGTGACGTCGGCGTCGAGCGCGTCGATCGCCGGCAGCACCTCACCGAACTCCGAGTAGCACATGTGCGTGTGGATCTGCGTCGCGTCGGCGATCCCGGACGTCGCCAGCCGGAACGACGACACCGCCCAGTCGAAGTACGCCTGGTGGTCGCGGGAACGCAGCGGCAGCAGTTCCCGCAGGGCCGGCTCGTCGACCTGGATGACCTGGATGCCCGCCGCTTCGAGGTCGTGCACCTCGTCGCGGATGGCCAGCGCGACCTGCCGGGCGGTGTCGCCCAGCGGCTGGTCGTCGCGCACGAACGACCACGCCAGGATCGTCACCGGCCCGGTCAGCATGCCCTTGACCGGCTTCGGCGTCAGGCTCTGCGCGTAGCGGGCCCACGCCACGGTCATCGGCACCGGGCGCGAGACGTCGCCGTAGAGGATCGGCGGCCGGACGCAGCGGGAGCCGTAGGACTGCACCCAGCCGTGGTCGGTCGCGGCGAACCCGGCCAGCCGCTCGGCGAAGTACTGCACCATGTCGTTGCGCTCGGGCTCCCCGTGCACCAGCACGTCGAGGCCCAGCTCCTCCTGCAGCCGGACGACCCGCTCGACCTCGGCGCGCATCGCGTCGTCGTACCCGGCGTCGTCGAGCGCGCCTGCCTTGTGCGCGGCCCGCGCCTTGCGGACCTCCACGGTCTGCGGGAACGACCCGATCGTCGTGCTCGGCAGCGGCGGCAGGTTCAGCGCCGCCTGCTGCGCCGCGGCCCGCGTGGCGTACGGCGCGCGGACGGCGTGCTCCGGGCGCAGGTCCGCGAGCCGGGCGCGCACCTGATCGTCGGCCAGCTCGGCCGCCGACGCGCGATCGGCGACGACCTGACGCGCCGCCGTCAGGTCGACGTCCTCGCCCGCGAGCGCCTTCCCGAGCAGGACGACCTCGTCGACCTTCTGCTTCGCGAAGGCGAGCCAGCCCTTGAGCCGCGGGTCGAGGTCCTCCCGTGAGACGTCGTAGGGGACGTGCAGCAGCGAGCACGACGTCGACACGCTGACCTTCGCCGCCGCGCCGAGCAGGGTCGCGGCCCGGCTCAGCGCCTTCTGCGGGTCGGTGCGCCAGACGTTGCGGCCGTCGACGACCCCGGCCAGGACCTCCTTGTCCCGCAACGCCCCTTCGGCCGCCACCGCGTCCACAAAGGACTCATCGGTGACCAGGTCGACGGCGAGCGCCTCGATGGGGGAGCGGGCCAGTACGCCGAGCCCGCGGCCCAGGCCGCCGAAGTAGCCCGCGACCAGCAGCTTCGGCCGCGCGGTCTCCTTGCCCAGCCGGTGGTAGGCGCGGATGAGCGCGTTCAGCTCGTCTTCGGAGCGGTCACCGGCGAACGCCGGCTCGTCGAGCTGGACCCACTCGACGCCCTCGTCGTGCAGCTGCCGCAGCAGGTCGGCGTACGCGTCGAGCAGGCCGTCGAGCAGGTCCAGCGGCCGGAACCCCTCGTCGCCCTTGCTCAGCAGCAGGAACGTCGCCGGCCCGACCAGCACGGGCCGCGTTTCGATGCCCAGGGCGCGGGCTTCGCGGTACTCGTCCAGGGGCTTGGAGCCGGTGAGCGCGAACGTCGTGTCCGGGCCCAGTTCGGGGACGATGTAGTGGTAGTTCGTGTCGAACCACTTCGTCATCTCCATCGCCGGGGCGTCCTGGACGCCGCGGGCGGCCGCGAAGTAGGTGTCGAGCTTCGACAGGCCGAGCCCGGTGAAGCGCGCGGGCAGCGCGCCGAACAGCTCGGCGGTGTCGAGCACCTGGTCGTAGTGCGAGAACGTGTTGGACGGCACGGAGTCCAGCCCGGCGTCCCGCAGTCCTTGCCACGTCTGAACCCGCAGCTCACGGCCGGTGGCCAGCAGTGCGGCTTCGTCGTTCTTGCCCGCCCAGTAGCGCTCGAGGGCGCGTTTGAGCTCCCGGTCCGGACCGATCCGGGGGTAGCCCAGCACAGTGGTGCCGATTTCGGTCACAGCTCTCTCCTCGCGAGCTCGTTCGAGGAGTCCGGACGCGCGCGGCGGCGAGCGTTTCGGTGCGTGCCCATCCCACGAGGCCCGGACTCGCGCACGCCGTCGGCGCACGCACCACGGGCAGGTCTTCGGACTCGTGGGCGTACCGCTCGCGCCTACCGGCCGTCGCTTCCCAAGCTCGCGCTCAGTGCTTACATGACGGCTTTCGTTCCCACTCACCGCTGCGGGGCAGTCCCGGATTCACACCGGGTTCCCTGTTGCCTCGACAGAGTGTGACCTCACACACAACAAAGCTCGGCCACGCCCTGGCGAACCAGTGGCGTGGCCGAGTCTAGCGCCGATTCCGCTGCCAGCCATCAGCTGTTCCGTCGAGGATCACGGCACCGAGTCTCAGCATGCCATCGCCGGTCGGCATCAGGCTCGTCGACAGTGACTCGATTCGGACCGCATCCGTCACGAGAGTGTCGTCCAGCCAGGCGACGTTTCCGCAGTCCAGCAAGACCGTGTAGTGCTCAGGCGCCTCGAACTGGATGTTCGCGGATTTGTCGCCGCGCAGGTCTAGATTGGTCACCGACAAGGTAGGGGGTTCGCCGAAGGCGACCAGTTGCCCGAAGACATCGCTGGTCGCCACGGTGATCAAGCGATTGACCCGCTCGAAGGCTTCGCTGTACGAACGGGCCTTCCCTGTGAGCGACCCGATGAGATCGGAAGTGGTTTGGCTGCGGTACTCGTTGCGAGGGAGAGCCAGGTTCGGTTCGTGAGCGTCGACAGAAGCCGGCGAGAGGGCTTCTCGTAGATGCTTGCGAGCGACTGCTAGTTCTTCCTTCGCGCTATCGTCCAAGCTTGCTGCTTCGTCCTCGAACGAAAGCCATTGGTCCGTCTTGCTGAGCGTTGAGGCCACGGATTGAGTGGTGTGTATCAGCTCCTCGCTCGTTTCCCCTGAAGCATCCAAGAGGGCGCTCACGTCGGACGGTTTATCTTGGAACTGGAGGCCACGTTGTCGTTCGTCGCGGGTCCAACCGAGTTCGAAGGTCCACTCTTCAGTGGTGAGCGGAGTGTTGCGGCAGAGCTGTGGCGCCTTCAACAAAGGGTAACCGGGCAGCCTCGACCTGAACCAGGCGACGGTCATGCGATGTGCGGACTCAAGTCGCCTGGTCGCGGCAAGCCAATGATCGAGTTCTGCGTCGACCGTCGCCTGTCGGAAGCCTACGTTCATCTCTAGGAGATGCGGGACGCTAGTGCCGAGTCTGAGAGGGTGAACCATTGCGGCGCCGAATCCGGCGCTCAGTTCCTGGAGTACGCCTGGCGCACCTTCCGAACGTTGTGAAGAATTACGGGGGAGATGAGTCCGTACTGTCGTGGCGATCGGCGTTTCGGACCAGGTGTTAGCCTGTTTCCAGATGCTCTGCCAAAGATCTGCTTCAGTTGACAAAGGTCTCCAGTTCAGAAATTTCAAAACTGAGTGCTCAAAGCCATTTTCGAACAGTCAGTTCGTTGATCGCGTCACATAGCCGACTGACTGCCACTTGGTGGGCCGGCCGTTCGACCAGGTGGCTCAGTGCGGTACGTCCAGTGAATGGGTCAGAGCCTGACGACGGGACGTCATGGCCGATAGCTACTTCGTTAGTGCGAAGGAATTCGACACTCCAGTAGGTCGCACCTCGGAAGTCAACTCGCTCCTGGACTGCTGCGGTTAATCCGTAAGGACCAATTGTCGATGCCAGAATTTCTGCCTGCCCTGATGGTGCCACGGCGGGAACGAGCTCGGTGAGTGCTTCGACTTCCTCTGTTGCCTGGCGTTCGAGCGCGTTGCAAGCTGCTTCGCGCGTTTCGAAGTAGGACTTACGTGCGGTACGTGTGGTCGCCAGGGTCTCCAAGAGAAGCAGACGCCACAACCTGACTGCCACGCCAAGGGGACCGATCGGTGGAGCGCACACTGCGGTGGGCGAGCTTCGAGTCAACTCTTTTCCGTTGTCCGGGTCGATCCAGCTGGAGGCATCCCCGCAAAGGGAAGCGATTAAACGGTCGCCGTCGCGCCACATCTGGGTCGGCCGCAGGGAGTCTGCCGGCGCGAGTCGTCGGAGAAGAGTAAAAATCTCCGCTGGGCCCGATGTGCCGATCGGACGGGTGTCGTAGTCAGCCAAATGGACCGTTAGGTATGGCAGGTCTTGCGAAACCTTATCGGCGAGTTCGTCGCTCACCTTGCCGATCGCGGCGGCGAAGAGCACTCGCTGCTCGTCGCCTTGGGTGAGTCGGTCCGGCCAAGGGGCGAGGCCGTCGGCCGCGGCCGCGCCGGCGAGGTAATCCGCGAAGGAATCGTGGATCGGCGCTTGAGCCTGAGTGTGTCCGATTGGCGCGACGAGCCCCGTTCGCTGAAGCGTCTCGCGCAGTGAATCGAGGTCGACCGGAACGCCCATCTCCTCCAGATTGCGGACGGCACCCTCGAGCAGGCGGCTCCACTCAACCGGGTTGGCGTATCGGCGACCCTCATCGAGCAGTTTCGCAAACGCGATACCCAGCGCAGCTGTCGCGACGTCGAGGTCCGCTGCGCGTCCGCGCTCTGCTAGCCGGGTTATCGTGGCCCGATAGATCGACGCGCGGTCCGTGAACTCGATGCCGTCGAGGAGCAGACGGATAGCCATCGACAGCAGCATGGGATTGCCGGCAGCGTCTCCAAGCGCATGTTCCGCCTGTGCTGCGAGTTGGCGGCACTCGTGATCCTGGGACTCTCCCATTATCCGCCGAACGAGTTCGTGGCGTTCGGCCCAGTGGAAGCCGGAGATGCGGAATCGAGCCGATGCTGCGGTCACAGGAAGAATGGACCCCAAAACGGCAAGGTCCCGTCCGATGAGCACGATCCGTGCCCCGGTCTCCGTCGAAGCCTGCACCCGGAGTTCGTCGCGAAGTCTTTTTTGCACCCGTTGCGGAACCTCGGAAACTCCGTCGATCACCAGAATTACCTGGGAGTCGTTGAGCAATTGCCGCCCGATAAGGGCAGGGAGCGTGCGGCCCACAGCGGAGGACAGGGAATCCGCCACCAGGGCGTCCAGTCGCCCCTCCAAGTAGGTTTCGGCGTGTCCGATGATGACCGTTCTCTCGCGCGCGGCAGCTTCGTAACGAAGTTGCCGCGCTGTCGTGGACTTTCCTGTACCGGTACCTCCGCCTAGAACGACGGGGCCGCTGATGTCGAGAAGACTCTGCACGGCCACGTCGGTCTCTTGCGTGGCTTCGAACGAAGCGGCGAAGTCAATGCGGCTGAGCTTCGCTGAGACCGAGGTCGGCCGGTCATTGACGATTTCTCGCCGGTACTCGGCTTGCAGGGTTCCTGGCCAACGATCGGACTTTGCCACGTGGGCCAGCCCGCCGAGGACTTCGGCGATCTCCGCCTTCGTGACGATGCGTTCAGCCTGGTCGCGTCGCGCAGCCCGATCCATGAGAAGACGGAACAGCTCGTCGACGATGTGCCGAGCCGTTTCCTCGAGGTCCGCTGGCGTTCTCGCACCCGGCAGCATCGAACGCACTTCTCGCTCGGCGTCCTGCAGCACGGTTTCAGCGTCGGAGGTCTCGAGGCGGATGTGAGCCCGGCTCAGTACCTGACAGACATCGCCGGACGGGTCGGTGTCGAGCAGCTCCGCGAGCGCAGCCGGGTCGCCGTCGGCTGCCGCATCGAGGGCGGTCCTTACCGTGTTACCGGTCGGCCCGAGTTCGCCATTGGTGATGAGTTCGAAAGAAGCCGCCTTGGCGACATCGAGAGTGGCCCACGTGCGCAGGATGTCGAGCAGCTCTTTGCGACCCCAGGTTTTGCTACTGACCCGCGACTTGAGCTGTGCCGCTGCTGCAACGACACCGAGGATGTCATGGATCTCGATGTCCATGACATCCTCGGTACCCTCGACGCGAAGGGCGCTAAGGCCCTCATCCGAGTACACGTCAAGGGCGATGCGGACGGCATGAGCTTGCTGATAGCCGATCCCTCGCACGGTATCGACACCACTCATGACCTGCCCTTCGTCGGTGAAGCAGTTGACTTACGGAGAACTCAGTCCCAGTCGAGGGCGCCGCCCGACTGGTACTCGATGACGCGCGTTTCGAAGAAGTTCTTCTCCTTCTTCAGGTCCATCGCCTCGGACATCCACGGGAACGGGTTCTCGGTCTCGCCGAAGATCGGCTGGAGGCCGATCTGCTGCGCGCGCCGGTCGGTGATGAAGTGCATGTACTGCTCGCACAGCTGCGCCGACAGGCCGAGCATCCCGCGCGGCATGGTGTCACGCGCGTACGCGACCTCCAGCTCGCACGCGTCCTTCAGCATCCCGCGCACCTCTTCCTGGAACTCTTCGGTCCACAGGTGCGGGTTCTCGATCTTGATCTGGTTGATGCAGTCGATGCCGAAGTTCAGGTGGATCGACTCGTCGCGCAGGATGTACTGGTACTGCTCGGCGATGCCGACCATCTTGTTGCGGCGGCCGAGCGAGAGGATCTGCGCGAAGCCGGTGTAGAACCACATGCCCTCGAAGATCACGTAGAACGCGACGAGGTCACGCAGGAACGCCGTGTCGGCCTCCGGCGTCCCGGTCTCGAAGTCCGGGTCCTCCAGGTGCTGCGTGTACTTCAGCGCCCACGCGTCCTTGTCCGAAATGGACGGAACCTCGCGGTACATGTTGAACAGCTCGCCCTCGACCAGGCCGAGGCTCTCGCAGATGTACTGGAAGGTGTGCGTGTGCACGGCTTCCTCGAACGCCTGGCGCAGCAGGTACTGGCGGCACTCGGGGTTGGTGATCTGGCGGTACACCGCGAGCACGATGTTGTTGGCCACCAAGGACTCCGCGGTCGCGAAGAAGCCGAGGTTGCGCTTCAGCATCTGCCGCTCGTCCTCGGTGAGGCCGTCGGTCGACTTCCACAGCGCGATGTCGGCCTGCATGGCGACCTCGGTCGGCATCCAGTGGTTGTTGCAGCCGGCCAGGTACTTGTCCCACGCCCACCGGTACTTCATCGGCAGCAGCTGGTTGACGTCGGCGCGCGCGTTGATCATGCGCTTGTCGTCGACGTTGATCCGGGCCGCCCCGACCTCGATCTCACCGAGGCCGGTGACGCCGGTCGTCTCCACGTTGGTCATATCGCTCACTTCGGCAGGTGGGCTCGTGAGTGGTAATGAGGGTTAGAACCCTCATTACCACTCACGAGCCGGGGCGGGCTTACTGGCAGGCTTCGCAGTCGGGGTCGTCGATGCGGCAGGCGGCGCCTTCGGTGGTGACGAAGTCGACGTCCGTCTTCGGCAGCTCCTTCGGCTCCGGCTTGGCGGCCGGCGCGGTCACCGGGATCGCCGGGACGGCCGCGGCCGGCGACGGCGAGGGCGCCGGGGCCGGGGTGGCCGCCGGAGCCGCCGGGGCAGCCGCGGGAGCCGCGGTGGCGGTGGCCGTGCCGGCCGAGACGGCGTTGAGCTTGCCGTCGGTGCCGCGCAGGGTGCTCTTCTCCACGTGCGTCGCGGACTGGGCCCGCAGGTAGTACGTGGTCTTGAGGCCCTTGTGCCACGCGTAGCGGTACAGCTCGTCGAGCTTGCGGCCGCTCGGCGCCGCGATGTACAGGTTCAGCGACTGCGCCTGGTCGATCCACTTCTGGCGCACCGAACCGGCGTCGACGATCCACTTCGACTCGATCTCGAACGCCGTGGCGTACAGCGCCTTCAGGTCGTCCGGCACCCGGTCGATCTTGCCGAGGCTGCCGTCGAAGTACTTGAGGTCGCTGACCATGACCTCGTCCCACAGCCCGCGTGCCTTGAGCGAACGGACCAGGTGCGGGTTGACGACGGTGAAGTCGCCGGACATGTTCGACTTGACGAACAGGTTCTGGAACAGCGGCTCGATCGACTGGCCGACACCCGAGATGTTGGAGATCGTCGCGGTCGGCGCGATCGCCATCACGTTGGAGTTGCGCATGCCGACGGTCTTGACGCGCTCGCGCAGCGGCGCCCAGTCGAGCGTGGTGGAGGTGTCGACGTCGAGGCCGTCACCGCGGCGGGCGTCGATGAGCAGCTGCAGCGAGTCGATCGGCAGGATGCCCTTGCTCCACAGCGATCCCTCGAACGACTGGTACTGGCCGCGCTCCTCGGCGAGGTCGGTCGAGGCCGAGATCGCGTAGTAGGAGAGGTGCTCCATGGAGACGTCGGCGAACTTCACGGCGTCGGCGGAGGCGAACGGGACGCCGATCTCGAACAGCGCGTCCTGGAAGCCCATGATGCCCAGGCCGACCGGGCGGTGACGCAGGTTGGAGCGGCGCGCCTCCGGGATCGTGTAGAAGTTGATGTCGATCACGTTGTCCAGCATGCGGACGGCCGTGCGCACGGTCTTCTCGAGGCGCTGGGTGTCCAGGCCCTCGGGGGTGACGTGCTTGAGCAGGTTGACCGAGCCGAGGTTGCAGACCGCGACCTCTTCGCTGTTGGTGTTCAGCGTGATCTCGGTGCACAGGTTCGACGAGTGCACGACGCCGACGTGCTGCTGCGGCGAGCGCAGGTTGCACGGGTCCTTGAACGTGATCCACGGGTGGCCGGTCTCGAACAGCATGGTGAGCATCCGGCGCCACAGCTCGACCGCGCGGATCTTGCGGAACACCTTGATCTCGCCGCGCTCGGCCATCGCCTCGTACTCGGCGTAGCGCTGCGAGAACGCGTTGCCGTAGAGGTCGTGCAGGTCCGGGGTCTCGTTCGGCGAGAACAGCGTCCACTGCGCGTCGGCCTCGACGCGGCGCAGGAACTCGTCCGGCACCCAGTTGGCCGTGTTCATGTCGTGCGTGCGGCGGCGGTCGTCGCCGGTGTTCTTGCGCAGGTCGAGGAACTCCTCGATGTCCACGTGCCAGGTCTCGAGGTACGCGCAGGCCGCGCCCTTGCGCTTGCCGCCCTGGTTGACCGCGACGGCGGTGTCGTTGGCGATCTTGAGGAACGGCACGACACCCTGGGACTGGCCGTTGGTGCCCTTGATGTGCGCGCCGAGGCCGCGGACCGGGGTCCAGTCGTTGCCGAGGCCGCCCGAGTACTTCGCCAGCAGCGCGTTGTTCTTGTACGCCTGGAAGATCGAGTCCAGGTCGTCGTCCACCGTGGTGAGGAAGCAGGACGACAGCTGCGCGCGGGTGGTGCCCGAGTTGAACAGCGTCGGCGTCGAGGCCATGAAGTGGAACGTCGAGAGCAGCTCGTAGAACTCGATGGCGCGGGCTTCGCGGTCGTCCTCGCGGATCGCCAGGCCCATCGCGACGCGCATGAAGAACGCCTGCGGCAGCTCGAAACGGACGCCGTTGTGGTGCTGGAAGTACCGGTCGTACAGCGTCTGCAGGCCGAGGAAGCCGAAGTCGAGGTCGCGCTTGGCCTCGATCGCCGCGGTGATCTTCTCCAGGTCGAAGGAGAGCAGCTCGCCGTCGACCAGCTCCAGCTCGACCGCGCGGCGCAGGTAGTCGCGGAAGTACGCGGGGTACTCGCCGGCCATCTCGTCCTGGCTGGCCAGGCGCGGCTTCTTCGCGAGGTAGCTCAGGGCCTCGCCGCGCAGCTTGTCCAGCAGCAGCCGGGCGCTGACGTAGGAGTAGTTCGGCTCCTGCTCGACCAGCACGCGGGCGGCCATGATCTGGGCCAGTGCGAGCTCGTCGGCGCTGATGCCGTCGTAGAGGTTGCGCTTGGCCTCGGCCAGCACCGGCTCGGCGGTGACGGCGTCGAGCCCGGCGACGGCCTCGCCCACGACGTGGGACACGCGGGCCCAGTCGAGCGGACGCAGCACGCCGTCGACGCCCTTGACGCTCAGCGTCGCCTCGGCGGGCGTCGTGGGCTCGGTCGCCTTGCGGGCCTTGCTGTGCTCCTCGCGGTAGAGGACGTAGGCGCGGGCGACCTTGTGGTGCTCGCCGCGCATCAGCGCGAGCTCGACGATGTCCTGGATCTGCTCGATGTGCAGCGCGGTCTCGGGACCGGCGTGGCGCAGCAGGGTGGTCTCGACCTGCTCGGTGAGCTCGGCGACGACGTGGTGCACGCGGGAGGACGCGGCGGCGTCGCCGCCCTCGACCGCGAGGAACGCCTTCGTCAGCGCGACCGAGATCTTCCCGGCGTCGAACGGCGACACGCTGCCGTCCCGCCGGATGACCCGGATCGCGGTGGGGCTGGAGTCGGCGGCGGCGGGCGGCCGCTGACCGGTTTCGACTGACATGCGTGTCTCCAAATTTGGACGCGTTGGATCGCCACAGGGTCTCATGAGGCCATGTGCTGCAAGTTCTTCGAAGCTGCCCGGCAGTACTCTGCAGCGGTCTCCCCGTCGCTGGGCGTTGCCGGTCCACAGAGACTACATGTAGGGGTTGGAGGCTGCACGTGCCCCAATGGGTGGCGTGTCGCGGTCTCACCCTCGCGGGTTACGCGGTCACCGAGAGGTGCTGCTCAGGCCCCGGAACAGGGAGTTCGGGGGCCGGTTCGAGCCTCGACCGGGGCGGCCTGGAGCGGCCGACACGCCGCTCGGCCGGGCGGAACGCGGGGCGGCGGCCCGGCTGAGCTTGATCGGGTGGCGCGAGAGGGCACGCCGGAAGACGGTCAGGCGCCGAAGCGCAACTCGGACGCGAGGAGTTCGAGGCTCGTCACCGGGCGTCGCGAAGCGAGGTAGCCCAGCGGACCGCCCGGGTTGAAGCTCCAGTCCGCCGACGCCGGACGCGGGCGGACCTTCGCGCCGACCGGCGTCCGCAGGAGACCGTCACGCTCCTGGACGACGTCGAACGACGTCGGCAGCCGCAACGGCAAGCCGGCGCGGCCCTTGAACGCCGCCGTCGCTATCCAGTCGTCCGCGGTGGCCGCCGTGGCCGTGAAGGTGCGGCCGCTCGTGAAGTCCAGCGTGGCGAGGTCCTTCGGGATCGCCCACAGGTCGCGGCCGCCGTGGAGGGAGACTTCGCTGTCGACCCAGATCTCGGTGATCGAGCACGAGACCCGGCGCCCCTTGACCGCCACCGCCGCCAGCAGCTCGTGGTAGGCGAGCTGGCCCGGTGGCGTGTAGTCGATCCAGGCCGTGAACACGGACGCGTGCCCGGCGATCACCAGCGGTTCGGCGGGCACCGCGGGCAGGTCGGCCACCGGGACGCGCCAGATCGAGACGCGCGCGTCCGCGACGAGGTGCCAGGGCTGCGGCGGGTAGGCGGTCATGCGTCCAACCAGGGGAGGTAGCCGGGCAGGTCCTTGTCGACGCGCAGGCCCCACGACGGCGGCCGTTTCTGCAGGAACGACATGACGCCTTCGACGGCGTCCGCGTTCGTGCCCAGGCCGCCGATCAGCCGCGAGTCGAGTTCGTGCACCGGGAACGGCGAATCGGCGCTCGCCATCCGGTAGAGCAGCTGCCGGGTGACCGCGACGGACACCGGCGCGGTGTTCGCGATCAGCTCACGGGCCAGCCTGTACGCCTCGTCGAGCACCGTCCCGGTCGGGAAAACCTGGTGCACCAAGCCTTTCGCGAGGGCCTCCGCCGCGGGGAAGACGCGGCCGCTGATCATCCAGTCGAGCGCGGTGCCCATGCCGACGAGCCGGGGGAGGAACCAGGCCGACGCGCCTTCGGGGTAGATGCCGCGGCGGGTGAAGACGAAGCCGAACCGCGAGTCCTCCGAGGCGAGCCGGTAGTCGCAGGGGAGCGTGATCGTGCTGCCGGCGCCGACGGCCGCGCCCCGCAGCGCCGCGATCACCGGCTTGTTCATCGTGAAGATCCGCTTCGAGCAGCGGCCGGCGGGTTCCTGCCAGGCCGCGTCCGGCCCGGTCGCCGGGTCGAAGTCGAACCCGCCCTGGGACAGGTCGGCGCCGACGCAGAAGTCGTTGCCCGCGCCGGTCAGCACCACCACGCGGACGTCCTCGTCGCGGTCGGCGCGGTCCATCGCCGCGCCGAGCTCGTCGGCCATCCGGATCGTGTAGCCGTTGCGCGCCTCGGGGCGGTTCAACGTCACCGTGGCGATCCGGTCCGCGACGGCGTAGGTGGTCTCGGCCATGGCGATGAAACTAAGGCAGACCGACACTACTGGCAAGATGTCAATAGTGTCTCCGCAGCGTCCGGGGTGAAACAATCAGGCGTGCTTGATTTTTATCGAGGCCGGTGCCACGCTGGGCGGCAGTACGCAAGGAGGCGGCGATGGCGGACCTCGGCGTGATCCTCGGGGATCTCGACGCGGAATCACGGACACTCGACGACGTGGTGGCGGACCTGCCCGCGTCCGACTGGGCGCGCGCGACGCCCGCCGAGGGGTGGACTGTCGCGCACCAGATCGCGCACCTGACCTGGACCGACGGGAAGGCCTTGATCGCCACGGCCCATCCGGAGGACTGGCAGGCCGAGGTCGAAAGCCTGCTCACCGTCGGCGAGCACTACGTCGACGAAGCCGCGGCCGAAGGCGCCGACCTGTCGCCCGGGGAACTGCTCGACCGCTGGCGCGCCGGGCGGGCGCGGCTGGCCGAGGCCCTCGCCGCGGTGCCGGACGGGCAGAAGCTGCCCTGGTACGGCCCGCCGATGAGCGCGGCGTCGATGGTGACCGCGCGGCTGATGGAGACCTGGGCGCACGGCCAGGACGTCTACGACGCGCTGGGCCTGCGCCGCGAGCCCACCGCGCGGCTCTGGCACATCGCCCGCTTCGGCACGCGGACCCGCGACTTCGCCTACCTGCTCAACTCGCTCGCCCCGCCGGCCGAGGAGTTCCGGGTCGAGCTGGCCGCGCCGGACGGCACCACCTGGACGTTCGGGCCCGAGGACGCCGAGCAGCGGCTCACCGGCAGCGCCGTGGACTTCTGCCTGGTCGTCACCCAGCGGCGGCACCCGGCCGACACCGATCTCGTGGCGCAGGGCCCCGACGTCGAGGAGTGGCTGACCGTCGCGCAGGCCTTCGCCGGGCCTCCGGGGTCCGGCCGGGAAGCGGGGCAGTTCGCCCCGCCGACGGACTCTTTCCCCCGGAGGCGGCAATGACAGAGTCGGCCTTGAGGATCGGCAACGCGTCCGGGTTCTACGGCGACCGCTTCTCCGCCGTGCGCGAGATGCTCACCGGCGGCCCGTTGGACGTCCTGACCGGCGACTACCTCGCCGAGCTGACCATGCTCATCCTCGGCCGGGACCGGCTGAAGGACGCGAACCGCGGGTACGCCAAGACGTTCCTCCGCCAGATGGAGGAGAACCTCGAACTGGCTAAGGAAAACGGCGTCAAGATCGTCGCGAACGCGGGCGGGCTCAACCCCGCCGGGCTGGCCGGTGCGCTGCGCGAGCTGGCCGACAAGCTCGGCGTCGACGTCACGATCGCGCACGTCGAAGGCGACGACCTGGTCGCCCGCGCCGACGAGCTGGATCTCGGGAAACCCCTGACCGCCAACGCTTATCTCGGCGCGTGGGGCATCGCGGAGTGCCTGAACGCGGGCGCCGACGTCGTCGTCACCGGGCGCGTCACCGACGCCTCGGTGATCGTCGGGCCGGCCGCCGCGCACTTCGGCTGGGCCCGTGACGACTACGACGCGCTCGCCGGCGCCGTCGCCGCCGGGCACGTCATCGAGTGCGGCGCCCAGGCCACCGGCGGCAACTACGCCTTCTTCACCGAGCACGCCCTGGGCCTGCCGGGCTTCCCGATCGCCGAGATCGAGGCCGACGGCTCCAGCGTGATCACCAAGCACCCGGGCACCGGCGGCGTGGTGACCACCGGCACGGTCACCGCCCAGCTGCTCTACGAGATCACCGGCGCCCGCTACGCCGGCCCGGACGTCACCACGCGGTTCGACACGCTCTCGGTGAGCCAGGACGGACCCGACCGCGTGCGCGTCTCCGGCGTGCGCGGCGAGGCGCCGCCGCCGACGCTGAAGGTCGCGCTCAACACCCTCGGCGGGTTCCGCAACGAGACGACGTTCGTCCTCACCGGACTCGACATCGACGCGAAAGCCGCGTTGGTGAAGGAACAGCTCGAAGGCGCGCTGAAGGACCGGCCGCCCGCCGACGTCAAGTGGACGCTGGCGCGGACCGACCACGTCGACGCCGACACCGAGCAGACCGCGAGCGCGTTGCTGCACGTCGCCGTCAAGGACGCGGATCCGAAGGTCGCCGGCCGCGCGTTCACGAGCGCCGCGGTCGAACTCGCGCTGGCCAGCTACCCCGGTTTCCACGTCACGGCCCCGCCGTCGGACGCTTCGCCGTACGGCGTCTACACGGCGGCCTACGTGGACGCCGTGAAGGTGCCGCACGTCGCCGTGCTGCCGGACGGGATGCGGGTCGACATCGCGCCTTCGACGTCCACTGTGGAGCTGTCCGATGTGGACGAGCCGGAGCTGCCCGAGCCGCTCGACCACGGGCCGGTGCGGCGGGCGCCGCTCGGCAGCGTCATCGGCGCGCGCAGCGGCGACAAGGGCGGCAACGCCAACCTCGGCGTCTGGGTGCGGTCCGACGACGCCTGGCGGTGGCTGGTGCACCGGCTGACCGTCGCCGAGTTCAAGCTGCTGCTGCCCGAGACCGCCGACCTGCCGGTGACGCGCCACCTGCTGCCGAACCTGCGGGCGATGAACTTCGTCGTCGAAGGCATCCTCGGGCAGGGCGTCGCGTCGCAGGCCCGGTTCGACCCGCAGGCGAAGGCCTTCGGTGAGTGGTTGCGGTCTCGTGAAATCGACATCCCCGAGGTGCTCTTACCGCAGTCGGGGGGCCCAGGGGGGCTCGCCCCCCGGCTGGGGTCTGGGGCTCGGCCCCAGGAGGTACAGTGACCGATCCGTTCCGGACGCCCGAGCGGGCCGAGCTGCGCAAGACCGTGCGCCGGTTCGTCGAGCAGGAGGTCCTGCCGCACCTCGACGACTGGGAGCGCGCCGGCGAGCTGCCGCGCGACCTGCACCGCACGGCCGGCGATCTGGGCCTGCTCGGCGTCGCCTTCCCCGAGGAGATCGGCGGCGGGGACGGCAACTACCTCGACGCGCTCGTCGTCGCCGAGGAGATGCACTACGCCGGCGGGTCCGGCGGGCTGTTCGCGTCTTTGTTCACCTGCGGCATCGCCGTCCCGCACATCGCCGAGGCGAACGACCCGGTGCAGATCGAGCGCTGGGTGCGGCCGACGCTGGCCGGGGACAAGATCGGTTCGCTGGCCGTCACCGAGCCGGACGGCGGCTCCGACGTCGCCGGGATCCGGACCACCGCGGTCCGCGAGGGCGACGAGTACGTCATCAACGGCGCCAAGACCTACATCACCTCCGGCTGCCGCGCCGACTTCGTGACGACCGTCGTGCGCACCGGCGGCGAAGGTGCCCACGGGTTGTCGCTGATCGTCGTCGAACGCGGCACGCCCGGCTTCACCGTCTCGCGCAAGCTCGAGAAGATGGGCTGGCTCTGCTCCGACACCGCCGAACTGTCCTACGTGGACGTCCGAGTGCCGGTCGAGAACCTCGTCGGCGCCGAGAACAGCGGGTTCGCCCAGGTGGCCACCCAGTTCGTCACCGAGCGGCTTTCCCTTGCGGTGCAGGCGTATTCGCACGCCCAGCGCGCGCTCGACCTGACGCTCGACTGGTGCCGGCTGCGGGAGACGTTCGGCCGGCCGCTGATCTCGCGGCAGCTCGTGCAGCACAAGCTGACCGAGATGGCGCGCAAGACCGACGTCGCGCGCACCTACGCCCGGCAGACCGCGATCCGGCACGTGTCGGGCGAAGAGGTCATCGCCGAAGCCTGTTTCGCCAAGAACACCGCCGTCGAGGCCGCCGAATGGGTGGTCAACGAGGCCGTCCAGCTGCACGGCGGGCTCGGCTACATGCGGGAGGCCGAAGTGGAGCGGCACTACCGCGACGTCCGGATCCTCGGCATCGGCGGCGGTACCAACGAGATCCTCACCGGCTTGGCCGCGAAGCGATTGGGATACACCTCATGACCACCCTGAGGTCCACAGTGGACACGCGGGCCGCCGAGTTCGGCGCCAACCGCGAGGCGATGCTGGAGAAGCTCGCCGAGATCGACACCGAGCAGGCCAAGGCCGTGGCCGGCGGCGGCGAGAAGTACGTCGAACGGCACCGCAAGCGCGGCAAGCTGCTCGCCCGTGAACGCGTCGAGCTGCTGCTCGACGAGGACTCGCCGTTCCTGGAGCTCTCGCCGCTGGCCGCGTGGGGCAGCGACTACCGCGTCGGCGCGAGTCTCGTCACCGGCATCGGCGTGGTCGAAGGCGTCGAGTGCCTGGTCTCGGCCAGCGACCCCACGGTCAAGGGTGGTGCGAGCAACCCGTGGACGGCCAAGAAGTCCTACCGGGCGGCGGACATCGCCGCGCAGAACCGGCTGCCGACGATCAACCTCGTCGAGTCCGGCGGCGCGGACCTGCCGACGCAGAAGGAGATCTTCATCCCCGGCGGCCGGATCTTCCGCGACATCACGCGCGCCTCGGCCGCGGGCTGCCCCACGGTCGCGCTGGTGTTCGGCAACTCGACCGCCGGCGGCGCGTACCTGCCGGGCATGTCGGACTACGTCGTGATGGTCAAGGAACGCGCGAAGGTGTTCCTCGGCGGCCCGCCGCTGGTCAAGATGGCCACCGGTGAGGAGTCCGACGACGAGTCGCTCGGCGGCGCCGAGATGCACGCGCGGACCTCGGGCCTGGCCGACTACCTGGCCGTCGACGAGCAGGACGCGATTCGCCTGGGCCGCAGCATCATCAAGCGGCTCAACTGGACCAAGCAGGGGCCGACGCCGAAGCCGGAGTACGCCGAGCCGGTGTACGACGTCGACGACCTGCTCGGCATCGTGCCGGCCGACCTGAAGGTGCCGTTCGACCCGCGCGAGGTGATCGCCCGCGTCGTCGACGGCTCCGACTTCGACGAGTTCAAGCCGCTTTACGGGCCGAGCCTGGTGACGGGCTGGGCGAACATCCACGGCTACCCGATCGGCGTGCTGGCCAACGCGCAGGGCGTGCTGTTCGGCGAGGAGTCGCAGAAGGCCGCGCAGTTCATCCAGCTGGCCAACCAGATCCACACGCCGCTGGTCTTCCTGCACAACACGACCGGCTACATGGTCGGCAAGGAGTACGAGCAGAGCGGCATCATCAAGCACGGCGCGATGATGATCAACGCCGTGTCGAACTCGAAGGTGCCGCACCTGTCCGTCCTCATGGGAGCGTCCTACGGCGCCGGGCACTACGGGATGTGCGGCCGGGCCTACGACCCCCGCTTCCTGTTCGCCTGGCCGAGCGCGAAGTCCGCGGTGATGGGTCCGGCGCAGCTGGCCGGCGTGCTGTCGATCGTGGCCCGCGCGGCCACCGAGGCGCGTGGCCAGGTGTACAGCGAGGAAAACGACAAGGCCATGCGCGCCATGGTGGAAGGCCAGATCGAAGCCGAGTCGATGCCGATGTTCCTCTCCGGCATGCTCTACGACGACGGCATCATCGACCCGCGCGACACCCGCACCGTGCTGGGGCTGAGCCTGTCCGCGATCCACAATGGACCAGTGAAGGGCGCCGAGGGCTTCGGCGTCTTCCGGATGTGAGTGAGCGATGATCCAGAACCTGCTGGTCGCCAACCGCGGCGAGATCGCCCGCCGCGTCTTCCGCAGTTGCCGCGACGCCGGGATCGGCACGGTCGCCGTGTTCTCCGACGCCGATGCCGCCGCGCCCCACACCCTCGAAGCCGACGCGGCCGTCCGGCTGCCCGGCAACGCGCCGTCCGAGACGTACCTGCGTGCCGAGCTGCTGGTCAAGGCCGCCGCGGACACCGGCGCCGACGCCGTCCACCCCGGTTACGGCTTCCTGTCCGAGAACGCCGCGTTCGCCCGCGCCGTGCTCGACGCCGGGCTGACCTGGGTCGGACCGCCGCCGGAGGCCATCGAGACCATGGGCTCCAAAGTGGAGTCCAAGCGGCTGATGGCCGCGGCAGGCGTGCCCGTGCTGTCCGAACTGGACCCGGCTTCGGTGACCGACGCGGATCTTCCGTTGCTGGTCAAGGCGTCCGCCGGGGGTGGCGGCCGCGGGATGCGCGTGGTCCGCTCCCTCGACGAGCTGGCCGAGGCCGTGGAAGGTGCGAGCGCGGAGGCCGCGTCCGCGTTCGGTGACGCGACCGTGTTCTGCGAGCGGTACCTGGAGACCGGGCGGCACATCGAGGTCCAGGTCATGGCCGACAAGCACGGCACGGTGTGGGCGGTGGGGGAGCGGGAGTGCTCCATCCAGCGCCGGCACCAGAAGGTCGTCGAGGAAGCGCCGTCGCCGTTCGTCGACGACGCCATGCGCGCGGAGCTGTTCGACGCCGCGCGCAAGGCGGCCCAGGCGATCGACTACGTCGGCGCGGGCACCGTCGAGTTCCTCGCCGGGCCGGACGGACGCTTCTACTTCCTGGAGATGAACACCCGGCTGCAGGTCGAGCACCCGGTCACCGAGAACGTGACCGGTCTCGATCTGGTGGCCCTGCAGCTGCGCGTCGCCGACGGCGAACGGCTGCCCGCCGACCCGCCGCCGACCGTGGGGCACTCCATCGAGGTCCGGCTCTACGCCGAGGACCCGGCTGAGAACTGGCAGCCGCAGAGCGGCACGCTGCACACCTTCGACGTGCCCGATGTGGACCGTTCGTTCACCCACGGACCGGGGCTGCGGCTGGACTCGGGATTTGTCAGCGGCTCGGTCGTCGGCGTCCACTACGACCCCATGCTGGCCAAGGTGATCACCTGGGCACCGACCCGCGCCGAGGCCGCGCGGCGGCTCGCCAAGGCCCTGGCGGCGACGAAGATCCACGGCGTCGTCACCAACCGCGACCTGCTGGTCCACATCCTGCGGCACGACGCCTTCCTTGCCGGGGAGACCGACACGGCGTTCTTCGACCGGCACGGCCTCGACACCCTCGCCGCGCCACTGGCCACTGTGGACACCGAGCGCCTGTCCGCGTTGGCCGCCGCGCTGGCGGAGGCCGCGACGAACCGGGCATCGGCGACGACACAGGGGCGGCTGCCCAGTGGCTGGCGCAACGTCCGGTCCGCCGGGCAGCGCAAGGTCTTCTCGGTCGGCGACCGCGAGTACGAGGTCGTCTACACGCTCGGCCGAGACGGCTTGCGGGCCGAGGGATACGACGTCGAGCTGGTCGGCGCCGAGCCCGGCGGGGTCGTCCTGGACGTCGCCGGCGTGCGGCGCACCTTCGACGTCGCCCGGCACGACGGCGTGTCCTATGTGGACTCCGCGCTCGGTTCCGTCGCGCTGGTGGCGGCGCCGCGGTTCGCCGACCCGGACGCGGCACTGGCCGCGGGCTCGCTGGTCGCGCCGATGCCGGGCACCGTCGTCCGGCTCGCCGTGCAGGCCGGGGACCCGGTCAAGGCGGGCGATCCGCTGCTCTGGCTCGAAGCGATGAAGATGGAACACCGGATCGCGGCGCCCGCGGACGGCGTGGTGACGGAGCTGCCGGTGACCGTCGGGCAGCAGGTCGAAGTCGGCACAATTCTGGCTGTGGTCGGAGAAGCTGTGGTGGGAGAACAAGCATGAACGCGATGAACTTCATCGAGCCCGAAGAGCGGATCGCGCTCCGCAAGGCCGTCGCCGAGCTGGGCACCAAGTACGGCCACGAGTACTACGCCAAGAAGGCCCGCGCCGGCGAGAAGACCCACGAGCTGTGGGACGAGGCCGGCCGGCTGGGCTACCTCGGCGTCAACATCCCCGAGGAGTACGGCGGCGGGGGCGCGGGCATCGCCGACCTCGCCGCAGTGCTCGAGGAGCTGGCCGCCGCGGGCTCGCCGTTGCTGCTCATGGTCGTCTCGCCGGCGATCTGCGGCACCGTGATCTCCCGCTTCGGCACCGAAGAGCAGAAGAAGCAGTGGCTGCCCGGCATCGCCGACGGCAGCAAGCGGATGGTCTTCGCCATCACCGAGCCGGACGCCGGGTCGAACTCGCACAAGATCACCACCACCGCCAAGCGCGACGGCGACGGCTGGGTCCTGAGTGGACGCAAGGTCTACATCTCCGGCGTCGACGAGGCGGACGCGGTGCTCGTCGTCGGCCGGATGGAGGACTCGAAGACCGGCCGCCTCAAGCCCGCGCTGTTCATCCTGCCGACGGGCACCGCCGGGTTCGAGTACACCGTGATCCCGATGGACATCGTCGCGCCGGAGAACCAGTTCTCGCTGTTCCTCGACGACGTCAAGCTCCCGGCCGAGGCGCTCGTCGGCGAGGAGGACGCGGCGATCGCCCAGCTGTTCGCCGGCCTCAACCCGGAACGCATCATGGGCGCGTCGTTCTCCCTCGGCATCGCCCGGTACGCGCTGGCCAAGGCCGTCTCCTACGCCAACCAGCGGCAGGTCTGGGGCACGCCGATCGGCGCCCACCAGGGGCTCGCGCACCCGCTGTCGGAGATCAAGATCGAGCTGGAACTGGCCAAGCTGATGACCCAGAAGGCCGCCTCGCTCTACGACGCCGGTGACGACTTCGGCGCGGGAGAGTCGGCCAACATGGCCAAGTACGCCGCCGCCGAGGTCGCCATCCGCGCCACCGACCAGGCCGTGCAGACCCACGGCGGCAACGGCCTGGCCACCGAGTACGGCCTCGGCACGCTGGTCACCGCCGTTCGGCTGGGCCGGATCGCCCCGGTCAGCCGCGAGATGGTGCTCAACTTCGTCGGCCAGCACAGCCTCGGCCTGCCCAAGTCCTACTGACCCGAGGCGGCACTTTCACGTGAAAGTGCCGCGTCCCGAGGAGGCGCTTTGTCTACATTGGACGGCAAGACGATCATCATGTCGGGCGGCAGCCGCGGCATCGGCGAGGCGATCGCCATGCGCGCTGCGGCCGACGGCGCCAACGTCGCGCTGCTCGCCAAGACCGCCGAACCGCACCCGAAGCTGCCCGGCACGATCTACACGGCCGCGGAGGCCATCGAGAAGGCCGGCGGGCACGCCCTGCCGATCCTCGGCGACGTCCGCGACGACGACGGTGTCGCGGCGGCCGTGGCGAAGACCGTGGAGCAGTTCGGCGGCATCGACATCGTCGTGAACAACGCCAGCGCGATCGACCTGACGCCGACAGAGCAGGTCAGCATGAAGCGCTACGACCTGATGCAGGACATCAACGCGCGCGGCACGTTCCTGCTGTCCAAGCTGGCCATCCCGCACCTGCGGGCCTCGGCCAACGCGCACATCTTGACGCTGTCGCCGCCGATCAGCCTCGACGAGAAGTGGTTCACCGCCGGCCACCTCGCCTACAGCATCGCCAAGTACTCGATGAGCCTGGTGACCGTCGGACTCGCGGCGGAACTTCGCGAAGACGGCGTCGCGGTCAACTCGCTCTGGCCGCGCACGACGATCGACACGGCGGCGATCCGCAACGTCGTCGGCGCCGAGCTGGCCGACCGCAGCCGGACGCCGGAGATCATGGCCGACGCCGCCTATGCGATCCTCACCAAGCCGAGCCGCGAGGCGACCGGGAACTTCTTCCTCGACGACGAGGTCCTGCGCGCCGAAGGGGTGACCGACTTCGCGAAGTACCGGATCGGGGGCTCCGAGGACGACCTCCAGCTCGACTTCTGGGTCGATCCGGCGTAGCCGATGCTCCGCGAACCGCAGCAGGAACGCAGCCGCACGACCCGGCGGCGGCTCATCGAGGCCGCGCTCGACAGCTTCGGCGAGCGCGGCTGGCACGGGGTCACGGTCGCCGTGATCGCCGAACGCGCGGGCGTCTCCCGGGGCGCCGCGCAGCACCACTTCCCGACGCGGGAAGACCTGGTCGCGGCGGCGGTGGACCTCCTGGGCGAGGCCCAGATCGACGAACTGCGCGCGCAGGCCGCGGACCTGCCCAGCGGGTCGTCGCGCATCGAGCGGGTCGTCGAGATGGTGCTGAACCTGTACACCGGGCCGCTGTTCCGGGCCGCGTTGCAGCTCTGGGCGGTCGCGGCGACCGACGAGGCGCTCCGGGACGTCCTGGTGCCCCTGGAGGCCCGGGTCGGCCGTGAGGCGCACCGGGTGACCGTCGAGCTGCTGGGCGTCGACGAGTCCCGCCCGGGGGTGCGCGAGCTGGTCCAGGCCACGCTCGACCTCGCCCGCGGCCTGGGCCTGGCGAACCTGCTGACCGACGACACCCGGCGGCGGCGGCAGATCGTCCGCGAGTGGGCGCGGACCCTCGAACTCCGCATGGCTGAAGCCGCGATCTGACCTGGCGGCACTGACGCACTGGTCCAGGCCACTTTCCGGCCCGTTGACCGCGACCGGGCCCCGCTCCGCCGACTGGCCGGAACCGCCAAGGTCTAGTAAACGTCCTAGTGCTGTAGCTAACACAATTGGCCCAATGGACGATGACTCGTAGTAGTAGGTTCACGAAGCAGAAAGGCAGTCCGGTGTCCGGTTCAGGAGTCGAGCTCACCCACCGCGCGATGGCGATGCTGAGGGCGGTGGCAGCCGGGCGTGCTGAGATGTCGTGCAGCTGCGAACCGGACCTCTTCGTAGACGGATTCGCCTGTTGCGATCAGATGACCGCGCACGCGCTGGCCCACGGCGGCTACGTCCGCCCCGCCGCCGACGGTGCCGTCGGGCGCGTCGCGGCCGAACTGACCGAGGCCGGCCGGGCCGCGCTGGAGATCACCCTCGCCGCCTGAGCCCCGGAGCCGCCGTCACTGAGCGTCGCGCCGTTCGCTCGCACGTTCGGTGACCACCGCCGTACCCGCTCAGGGCCCTGACCTGGCAGTGTGGTGCCATGGCGGATCAGGACCCCCCGGCCACGAAGCCGGGGGACGAGGAAGCGACGATCTTCCTCCCCAGTGACTTGCGCGGCCACCACTGGCCGACCCGCGACCTCGACGTCTCCCGGCGGCCGTACGACGAGTTCGCCACCCAGATCGTCGCGAGGCCACCCGCGTCGCCGGTGTCGGCCGGTCGCAGCGAAGGGGCCGGCGCCTCGCTGGCCCGCTCGAGCGGGCGGATGGCGATCGCCTCGACCGTCAGCCGGATCACCGGCTTCGTCGCCAAGCTGCTGCTCGCCGCCGTGGTCGGCACCGGGATCGTCAACGACGCCTTCACCGTCGCCAACACCCTGCCGAACATCGTGTTCGAGCTGCTCTTCGGCGGCGTGCTGGCCAGTGTCGTGGTGCCGCTGCTGGTCCGCTCGCAGGACGACGCCGACGGCGGCCGGGCCTACACGCAGCGGCTCCTCTCGATGGCGCTGGTGCTGCTCACCGTCGGGACGGCCGTCGCGGTGGCCATCGCGCCGCTGTTCACCGCGCTCTACGTCGACAAATCGTCAGCGGAGGCCAACCCCGGGCTCACCACCGCGCTGGCCTACCTGCTGCTGCCGCAGATCCTGTTCTACGGCCTGTTCGCGCTGATGTCGGCCATCCTCAACGCCCAGAACGTGTTCGGCCCGCCGGCCTGGGCGCCGGTGCTGAACAACGTCGTCGTCACCGCCACGCTGGTCGTGTTCGCGCTGATGCCGGGGGAGCTGACGCTCAACCCGGTGCGGATGAGCGACCCGAAGCTGCTCGTGCTCGGCTTCGGCACCACGCTCGGCATCGTCGTGCAGGCGCTGGTGCTCATCCCGGCGTTGCTGCGCACCGGCTTCCGGTTCCGCTGGCGCTGGGGCTTCGACCCGCGGATGAAGGAGTTCGGCGGGCTCGCCGCGTGGATCCTCGGGTACGTCGTGGTGAGCCACGTCGGGTTCGTCGTCACGACGCGGGTGCTGACCGGCGGCACCGGCGGCGGCGTCACCGCCTACAGCTACGCGTCGCTGCTCTTCCAGCTGCCGTACGGCATCCTCGGCGTCTCGCTGCTGACCGCGCTGATGCCGCGGATGAGCCGGGCCGCCGCGGACGGCGACACCGCGCGGCTCGTCGGCGACCTCTCGCTCGCCTCGCGCATCTCCACGGTGCTCTTCGTGCCGATCTCCGCCGCGCTGGCCGTCGTCGGCACGCCGATCGGCGTCGCGATCTTCACCTGGGGCCGCGGCACCCTCGACGACGCCGAGCGGCTCGGCCAGACCCTCGCCGTCTCCGCGGTCGGGCTGCTGCCGTACGCGCTGGTGATGCTGCAGCTGCGGGTGTTCTACGCGATGAAGGACGCCCGCACGCCCACGCTGATCATGCTCGTGATGACCGCGGTGAAGATCCCGCTGCTGTTCCTCTGCCGCGGGCTGCTCGACGGCGAGCACATCGTCTACGGCGTCATGCTGGTCAACGGCGCGGGGTTCGTCGTCGGCGCCGTGCTCGGCCAGGTCTGGCTGTGGGTGCGGCTCGGGCACCTGCGCAGCCGCCGCTCGCTGCGGGTCGGGCTCATCACCCTGGGCGTGAGCGGGCTCGGGGTGCTGGCCGCGGTGCTCGCCGGCTACGCCGTGCCGGGCTCGCTCGGCGTGATCCCCGCGGCGTGGGTGAAGCTGCCGATCCAGGGCCTGCTCGGGATCGCGGTGCCGTTCGGCCTCCTGGCGCTGGTGAAGCTGCCCGAGTTCACGCCCGTGACCCGCCGGGTGGCGGGGCTGCTGCGTCGCTGAACTCCTTGTTGACGACTACGGCCGGAATCGCGTTCCGGATGTCTCGAAACGATAACGAGAGGGCCGCGATCAGCACGTTTACAATTCCGGCGCCGGTTCCTAATATCCAGCGGGATCAGCGAAGGGGTGGAGGTCGTTCATGACGCGCAGCGCGCGCAGGCGGCGGGACCGGGTCTCGGTCGACGAACTGCTCCGGCAGGCGGGGGTCCGGCCGCGGAAACCGGGCTCGCGCTCGGCCCGGGTGGCGGCCCGGCGGAACGGCGAGCCGGGCGGCGTGGCGAGCCGGATCGCGCTGGCGTCGGCGGTGACCGTGGTGCTGGGCGGGCTGGTGCTCGCACTGGTGGTGCGGCCCGACCCCGTCCCGGGAACCACGCCCTTCCCGCAGCTGCAGCCGGCCACCGGCACGCCGACGTCGAGCGCGCTCGCGGTGCCCACGCGGACGACCACGCCGTCCCCGGTGGTCATGCAGGCCCAGCGGACGCCGACGCCGACGCCGTCACCTGCCGTGTCGACGGTGGTGATCCCGCCCCCGACGACCACGGTGCCACCACCGACCACAGTGGACTTGAGCACGCTGAACCCGGGCTACTCGACCTACGGCGGCGGAGACCACCACGGCGGTCACACCCGCTGAGGCCGCAGCGTTCCGTCGGCCCGTGTGCCGGAATTCGGTTCCCGCTCAGCGGAAACCGAATCCGGCGGCACTTCCCGCTGAGCGGAAACCCGAGAAACCGCGAAGGCCCTCTCACCGACCCCGATGCCGGTGAGAGGGCCCTCGACTGCCCCACTACGGGCGCTGTGTCAGCCGGTGTAACCGGCGACGATCTTGGTGAACGCGTACTTGTCCTGGGTGATTCCGCTGCACTCGCCGCCGCCGCTGCAGTCGCGGTTGGTGGCCCAGAACGTGAAGCGGCCCAGGTGGTGGCTCGTCGCGTAACCGCGGATGGAGTTGAAGTTGGCGACCGTGACCGTCTCGCCCGCGTTGTCGGTCTTGCCGTTCATCGAGGAGAGGCCGCTGTGCCGGTACGCCGTGTCGTCGGTGTAGCCGAACGTCGTCTTGAGCTGGTTCTTCAGCCCGTCGACCGCGGACTTCGTCATGGCGGCCATGTCACCGCCGCTGGAGAAGTCGAACGGCATGACCGACCAGACGTCGACCGGGGCGCCGATCGCCTTGGCCTGGTTGATCAGGCGCTTGCCGTAGCTGTCGGGGCCGGTCGTCGTGGTGCCGATGGTGATGACGACCTTCAGGTTCGGGTTGGCCTGCTTGGTCAGCTTGACCGCGTTGAGGATGCGGTCCTGCACCGTGTTGTTCTGGAACTCGTCGGTGTTCTCGATGTCCAGGTCGATCGCCTTGAGCCCGTAGGCGTCGATGACCTTCTGGTACGCGCCCGCCAGCGCCGAAGCCGACGTGCACTTCGAGCCGAGCTTGGTGCCGGACCAGCCGCCGAAGGAGGGGATGACGTCCCCGCCCGCGTTGCGGATGTTCGTGATCAGCGTCTTGTCCGAGCCGGTCAGCGAACGGCTGCCGTCCCACTTGGGGTTGCACGTCCCGTCGGACAGCACGAAGGCGAGGGTAAACGCTTTCACCCCGGTCGCGGACATCGCCGCGGTGGGGCTGGTCTGGCCGCCCCACTGGTACAGGTACGGGGAAGCGAGCACCGGGTCGACCGCGGCCATGGCCTGCGGGGCGAGGCCCACCGCCGTCGCCATCGCGGCTCCGGCGGCGACCGCTAGGGTCACCAGACGGCGCACTGATTTCATGGGGTCCTCCAAACGAAAAAGGATGGAGCACCTCCGGTTTGAGGCGGCGGGATCATCCCGGGAGGAGCGCTGTGCCACCACACAGTGGACTAGACCAATGTGGCGTGTCAACCCTTCTTCGGTCGGAAATATGACGCACCGTGCGCGCACGGCTCCCGTGCGTCCCGGAATTCGCGGCGAGGTGAGATTCCCCTGAAGGCGGAGTGACAGGGCGCGGCATTCCGGCTAGTTTGCCGAAATGGTGGGGGATTCCACGGTCGCAGCCGGCGGGGGACGCCGACCCGGCCGGTCCCTGCTCGCCGTGCCGCTGCAGCGCTGGGCGCTGTGGCGCCTGCCCCGCCGGACCCAGGTCTGTTTCGTCGTCGTGGTGGACGTGCTCGCCGTCGCCGCCGTGGCCCTCGCCGCCGTCCGGTTCCCGCCGCTCGCCTCGATGCTGCCGCCGTTCGCCCTGCTCGCGGGCGGGATGCTGGTCACCGCGGAGCTGTCGCGGCCGGTGGAACGCCACCGTGAGGACACGCTGCTCGGGCCCGGCGTCGACACGCCGTGGGTCTTCGCCGGGGTGGTCGTGCTCCGGCCGGGGCTCGCCGTCGCGCTGGTCGTGCTCGCCGCGCTGCACCAATGGTTCCGGGTCCGCAGAAGACCCGTGTACCGCCAGGTGTTCGGCGCCGCGTCGACCGCGCTGGCGGGACTCGTCGCCGGGGCGCTCCTCACCGCGACCGGGGTCAAGCCGCTCGCCGCGACCCTCGACGCCCGCACCGTCGCCCTGCTCGTCCTCGCCGGGCTGGCGTTCCTCGCCGTGAACGCCGCGCTCGTGACCGCCGCCGACGGCCCCCGCCCGCCCCGCGACGCCGCCCCGGGGCACGCCTTCGACGCCGCGATGACGGCGTTCGGCGTCCTGTTCGGCTGGGCCGCGCTGGCCGCCCCGCTGTTCGTGCCGTTCCTGGCCGGCGCCACCGTCGTGCTGCACCGCGGCGGCCTGGGCCGCGGCCGCCGCGAGCACGTCACCCTCGATCCCGGCACCGGCGTGCTGACCGCCGCGTCGTGGCGCGGCGCGGCCGAAGCCGAGGTCACGCGCCTCGGCCGGCACGGTCCCGGCCAGGCCCTGTTGCTGCTCGACCTCGACCACTTCCGCCAGCTCAACGACCGCTACGGCGCCCGCATCGGCGACGCCGTTTTGCGCGCGGTCGCCGACACCCTGCGCGACGAGGTCCGCGCCGCGGATCTCGTGGGCCGCTCCGGCGGCGAGGAGTTCGCGGTTCTGCTGCCCGGCACCGGCCGGTTCGACGCGATGGCGATCGCCGAGCGCATCCGGCTCCGGATCGCCTCGACGCTGGTGGCGTTGAAGGCGTCGGGCGACGGCCCGCAGTTCGTCGGCGTGACGGTGTCGATCGGCGTCGCGGGCTGTGCGGCCGACGAGCCGCTGGCCGACGCGCTCCGGGCCGCGGAGGCGGCGTTGCTGCGCGCGAAGGCCGCGGGGCGCAACCGGACGTTCTGCGCGGATCCGGCGTAGCGGGGACCCGTCCCCGTCGGGGCTGCCTACCGTCTCGCACGAAGAGCACGCGCGAGGAGGCACCTGATGCGGAAGCTGATCTTGGGGTTCTACTGTTCGATCGACGGCAAGAGCGCCGACGCGGACAACGGGATCCGGGACGTCATGATGGGCGTCGACGATCCCGAGCAGGAGAAGTACTTCGTCGACGGGCTGTGGGAGGCGGGTGCCTTCCTGATGGGCCGCGTCACCTACGAGGCCATGGCCGGGTTCTGGCCCACCTCGGACCACCCGTCCGCCAAGGCCATGAACGAGATCCCCAAGGTCGTGTTCTCCCGCACCCTGGAGTCCGCCGACGACTGGCCCGAGACCCGGATCGCGAGCGGTGACACGGCGGCGGAGATCGCCAAGCTCAAGGCCGAGCCGGGCAAGGACCTCGTCGCCGCCGGCGGCACCGAGTTCCTGCACTCGCTGATCAAGCTCGGCGTCGTCGATGAATACCGCCTGTGGGTGCTGCCCGCCGCCACGGGCCGGGGCGCGGCCCTGTTCCCCGAGCTGGACACGCCGCTGAACCTGCGCCTGGTGAAGAGCACGGCCTTCCCGTCGGGGGTCCTCGAGCTGATCTACGCGCCGGCCGGCTAGCTCATGGTGATCGCGTCGAGCTTGTCCTTCAGGTAGTCCGACGCGATCACTTCCGGGTAGATCCGCTTGCCCAGCGGCGGCGCGAGCGACGTGATCCGCGCGTCGTGGTCGGTCTCGTAGAAGAAGACCAGGGACACCAGGTCCTCGTCCGGGGCCGTCGGCGCCGGGGGCAGCACGCGGTGGCGGGTCGAGCGCCAGCGGTCGCCCGTCCAGCGGGCCATCAGGTCGCCGATGTTCACCGTGAACGCGTCCGGATGGTACGGCGCGTCCTCCCACTCGCCGTCGGCCGTGTAGACCTGCAGGCCGCCGACGCCCGCCTGGCGGTCGAGCACCGTCACCGTGCCGAAGTCGGTGTGCGGGCCGATCCGGAACTGGTCGGGCTCCGGGGCGCCGACGTGGGTCATCGGCGGGTACCAGTTGATGTTGAACGTGTACGTCGGGTGCGCGGTGTGCCGCGTGAAGTGGCTCTCGGCCAGGCCGAGCGCCGCGGCGAAGATCTCCAGCAGGTGGTCCGACAGCGCCCGCATCCGGCGCATGTACTCGGTGGCTGTCTCGGCGAGCCCGGGCACCTCGTCCGGCCAGACGTTGGGCTGGAACCAGAACCCGTCGATCTCGGCCACGCCGACGCCGAGGTCGGCGCCCGCCGAGAAGGACTCCTTCAGGTCGGGCGGGGTTTCGGTGCCCTCGGCGTAGCCGTTGGCCTCGACGCCGGGCGGCAGCCAGCCGCGGCCGCCGACGGTGACGGCGTAGCGCTGCTTGACGTCCTCGGGCAGCGCGAAGAACCGCTGCGCCTGCTCACGGGCCCCGGCGCGCAGGTCGTCCGGCACGCCGTGCCCGGTGACCAGCAGGAAGCCGGACTCCCGCAGGGCCCGGTCGACCTGTTCGGCCACCTCGGCCCGGCCCTCGGACGTGCCCGTGAACCACGGCGAGAGATCCACGAGCGGAACGGATGACGGCATACGTGCTCCTCGCACAGAAATATCCAAGCAATGTCCTATGTGGACTTTTCGACCCCGATGTCCTCGAACCACAGGTCCGGGCGCGCGGCGATGAACTCCGTCATCAGCGCGGTGCAAGCGGGGTCGTCGAGCAGGGTGATCTCCACGCCGAGACTGGCCAGCCAGTCGTGCCCGCCGTGGAAAGTTTCGGCTTCGCCGATGACCACGCGCCCGATACCGAACTGACGGACGAGCCCGGAGCAGTACCAGCACGGTGAGAGCGTGGTGACCATGATCGTGTCGCGGTAGTGGGGGCGGCGGCCGGCGTCGCGGAACGCCGCGGTCTCGGCGTGCGTCGACGGGTCGCCGTCCTGCACGCGCCGGTTGTGCCCGCGGCCCAGCAGGGTGCCGGTGGCGTCGAACAACGCGGCCCCGATCGGCACGCCGCCCTCGTCGCGGCCCAGTTCGGCTTCCTCACGGGCGACGGCGAGCAGGGCGGCAGGGTCGATCGGCATGCGCCACTCTCACCGCCCGGAGCCGTGCCTGGCAAGTGTTTGACCATCCGACTGCACCATCCGGCCGATCGAGGACCGGAACTGTCCTCGATGTCTGGCACACTGCGTGTCATGTACGGCACTTCGGAGCGACTGCTCAGGCTGCTTTCGCTGCTGCAGGCCCGGCGGGACTGGCCTGGTTCGGACCTCGCGTCGCGCCTGGACGTCGACGTCCGCACGATCCGCCGTGACATCGAACGGCTCCGCTCGCTCGGCTACCCGGTGCACGCGACGCCGGGGGTCGCCGGCGGCTACCGGCTCGGCGCCGGGGCCGCGCTGCCGCCGTTGCTGCTGGACGACGACGAGGCCGTCGCGGTGGCGGTGGGCCTGCGCACGGCGGCGAACGGCACGGTCAGCGGCATCGAGGAGACGTCCGTGCGCGCGCTGGCGAAGCTGGAGCAGGTGCTGCCCGCCCGGCTGCGGCCGCGGGTCGGCGCCTTGGGGGCGGCCACGGTCTCGCTGCCGGGCAGCGGCCCGACGGTCGACGCCGGGGTGCTCACCGTTATCGCTTCGGCCTGCCGGGACCACGAGCGCCTGCGCTTCGGCTACGGCGACCGCGCCGGCGCGGAGACCGAGCGGTCGGTCGAGCCGCTGCGCCTGGTCCACACCGGACGGCGCTGGTACCTGGTCGCCTTCGACCTCGGCAAACAGGACTGGCGCACCTTCCGCGTCGACCGGATCACCGGCGAGCCGGCGGCGAGCTTCCGCTTCACCCCGCGCGAGCCGCCGGCCGAGGACATCGCGGCGTACGTGTCGCGCTCGATCTCGACCACGCCGTACCCGCACCAGCTGGTGGTGCGGGTGGCCGCCCCGGCGTCGGAGGTCTCGACGCGCATCTCGCCCACGAGCGGCGTGGTGGAGCCGATCGACGACCACAGCTGCCGCGTCCGGACCGGGGCGAACAACCTGGACGTGGTGCCGTTCCACCTGGCGCAGTGGGGGTACGACTTCGTCGTCGAGGAGGCGCCGGAGGGGTTGGTGGAGCGGCTCCGGCTGATCGCGGACCGCTTCGCGCGCGCCGTCGGTCATTCATCCGCGGTGTGTAACGGCGAAGGCTCGGATTCCGAACGGTGATGTACGCATAGAGTGCTCGGTGCATTGAGAGGTGGGACATGGGTGAGTGCACTCCGGACGACGCACCCTCTTTCGACTACGACATCGCGGTGTCTTTCGCGGGAGAAGATCGCGACTATGTCGAGGAGGTGGTTGGTCGACTGAAGGGCCGCGGATTCAAAGTGTTCTATGACCAAGATCAGCAGGCCGAGTTATGGGGCGTAAATCTTGTCGACGCCCTGGGGGCTGTTTATACGCGAAGAGCACGTTTTGCTGCCTTGTTTATTTCGAGACACTATGCAGAAAAGAAGTGGCCGACCCATGAGCGGCAGAGCGCTCAGGCGTGTGCGGTCGAGCAGAACTCTCCTTACATTCTGCCGATCAGGTTGGATGACACAGACCTGCCCGGCCTGCACTCGACGATCGGGTACATCGACGCTCGACGGGTGGGGATCGACGAGCTTGTCGAGTTGTTCTTCAGGAAATTAGCGTCCGGTGCAGAGGTAAGAGTATCTGCCTTCAGTGGTCGAGCGCCTAGGACGGCCCAGGACATCGCTTCCTTGCTCGCGGAACGGCCCAGTGTGTGGGAGTATCTCCTCTATGCCGGCGCGTTGCGGCAAGGCATCGCCAGTCTGGAGGAGAAATATCGAGACCATGTTCTCGAGTTTCTCGAAGAAATGGAGCTGTGCTGGAAGATAGTGATGCATTTTCGTACATCAGGAATAACTTTGCAGTGCTCGAGTCAATCACGAATTCCTTTGATCGAATCCTGTCGTCGCCAGCGCAGGACGCCGCGTTTGGCTTGCCGGGAGAGCCGGGTGACCCGGATCGAATTCTGCATCTTGCCGATCGTTTCGTGAAGGTATATGAAGAGTATCTGAACTGGGCTGCGGAGTTGCGTGGCACCACGATATCCGATGAGAACCTCAGGCAGGCTGCCGATGCGCAAGCTCGCCTCGTAGACCAGCCGATCCGGGTGATGCGCGAATTCGTAACCGATTTTGTTGTGCAAGCGGACACTTGGACTGACCGTCTCGCCGCTGGTGAACACGTCGAGCACCAGGTGACCGTGACGCTCGAACTGGACGCTGAGCAGAATGCGATCTGTATGGCAGCAATGAGACGTTATGCGACCACTTGACGCCCTCCAGGCGGTGCGCTGTCACTGGAACATCTGTCGCTTCCGTGCGGAGGCCGTCGACGCTGAGTAGGCTCGTCACGAGTGGTCGTCGGCAACCCCGGAGGGTGACTGTGAGTTCGGTGCCTGGAATCGATCCGTCGGTCGCGCCAACGGGGGTGGGCTGCCTCGAGTGCGACGCCGCCGGTGGGTGGTGGGTGCACCTGCGCCGGTGTGCGCAGTGCGGGCACGTCGGCTGCTGCGACACCTCGCCGTCGCAGCACGCGACCGCGCACTTCAAGGCGTCCGGGCACCCCTACATCCAGAGCTTCGAGCCCGGCGAGTCCTGGTTCTGGAACTTCGAGACCGAAACGGTCAGCGAGGGGCCCGAGCTGACCGCCCCGGACTCGCACCCCGAGGACCAGCCGATCCCCGGCCCGGCCGACCGGCTGCCCGGCGACTGGCAGCAGCACCTGAACGGCTAGGCCGAGACCCCGAGCATCCGCAGCACCAGGCTGCCGTACTCCTTGCCGAGCGCGGCCGGGGTCTGGCGGGCGCGCTCGCTGTACCAGCGGGCGACGTCGACACCCAGCGACAGCACCGCCCGGGCCGCGACGTGCGGGTCCGACACGGTGAACGCGCCGACGCGGGCGCCTTCGGTGATCACCTCGCGCACGATCCGCTCGATCCCGCGCCGCAGCTCGGCGACCACCTTGAACTCCTCTTCGGGCAGTGCCTGCAGCTCGTACTGCACGACCCGGGCCACGGTGTGGCGCCGCGCGTGCCAGGCGACGAAGTCCTCGACGATCAGCCGGATCCGCTCGACCGGGTCGGACACCTTGGCGACGACGTTCTCGACCAGCGCGAGCGTCTGCTCGTGGCCGTAGCGGCTGATCGCGAACAGCAGCGCGGCCTTCGACGGGAAGTGCACGTAGAGCGCGGCGGGACTCATCCCGGCGGCGCCGGCGATGTCCCGGGTCGTCGTGGCGTGGTACCCGCGCTCGGCGAACGCCTCGACCCCCGCCAGCATCAGCCGTCGAGCGGTCTCGGGCTGCACATCGGGCCACAGCTCGGCCGACAGGGACATCGTCATCGGGTGATCCTCTCAGACGCCACACCCACGGGTGACGGACCAGACGGCGCACCCCGGTCGTGTCGAGTGTAAGCGAGCGCTTAGCCAAGCGGGTTCCGGTGATACGTCCTGGTGGGCCCTTCGGTCAGGTGGTCACGAAAAGGTCAATTCGCTCGACCGGGTGCAACCGGCGTCCCTGTTCGGGCGATAGACGACTGCCTGGAAGGGACTCGCAATGGCCTTGAGAAAGCTTCGTGCACTTCGTCACGCCTTGGTGGCGGTGGTGCTGACCGGGGCGTTACTGCCCGTCATGTCCACGGCGGCGGCCGCGGCGGCTCTGCCGTCGGGCTTCGTCCTGCGGGACACCGACACCGGACTCGGGCAGTACCAGCTGACCGACTTCACCTACCTGCCCGACGGCTCCGTCCTCGCCACGGCCAAGGACGGCCGGGTGCGCTGGGTGCCCGCGACCGGGACGGGCCGGACGATCGCGACGCTGCCGACCCGTTCCGTCAGCGACCTCGGCCTGGTCGGCGTGGCCGTCGCGCCGGACTACGCGACCTCGCGCAGTGTGTACCTGACGCGGTCGCTCAACGTCGGCAGCGGCTTCGTCATGCGCCTTTCGCGGTTCACGGTCACCGTGGACACCGCGGGCGCGCCCACCGCGCTGAGCGGCGAGCAGTCGCTGCTGGAGGTGCCCGGCGTCTACGACGTCCACGGCATCAACGGCGTCATCGCCGCCGCCGACGGCACGCTCTGGATGTCCATCGGCGACAACGGCGACTTCGCGAAGGTGGACCCGGGAGCGCTGCGGTCCCAGGACGTCAACCAGCCGTACGGCAAGATCCTCCACTTCACCCCCGACGGCAACGGGGTGCCGGGGAACCCGTACTACGACGCGGCCAACCCGGGCTCGACCGCGAGCAAGGTGTTCGCGCGCGGGTTCCGCAACCCGTTCCGGTTCAGCATCGACCCGAACCTCGGCCTGCCGGTCGCCGGGGACGTCGGCTGGAACAGCTGGGAAGAGGTCGACGTCGTCCAGCGCGGCGCCAACCAGGGCTGGCCGTGCTGGGAAGGGACTCACCCGACGCCGGGCTACAGCGGTCTCGCGGGTTGCGCCGGCGTGGCGAACCAGCCGCCGATCTTCGAGTACCAGCACGGCAACGGCGCGATGCAGGGCAACAGCGTCACCGGTGGCATCGTCTACAATGGATCGAGTTACCCGGCCGCCTACCGCGGGTCCTACTTCTTCGGCGACTACGTCACGAACAAGATCTGGACGATGCGGTACGACGACCAGGGCAAGCTCACGCAGGCTCCGCAGAACCCGCCGGTCTTCACCGGCATCGGTGGCCCGACGAAGTTCGCGGCCGCGGTCAACGGCGACATCGTCTTCGCGGACATCCTGTCCGGCAACCTGCGGCGGCTGACCTATACGGCCGGCAACACCGCGCCGGTGGCGGCTGCGTCGTCGACCACCGATCCGGACACGCGCACGGTCTCCTTCGACGGTTCCGCGTCGGTCGACTACGACAACGATCCGCTGAAGTACGACTGGGACTTCGGCGACGGGACGACGGCGGCCGACGCCGGTCCGAAGGTGACCCACACCTACGCGGCGGGCACGGAGTCGTTCACCGCGAAGCTCACGGTCCGGGATCCCCTGGGGGCGACCGGGACGACCACCGTCGCGGTCGCGCCGGGCAACCACACCCCGCAGCTCACCGTGACGACACCGGGCGACACCGCGACGTTCGCGGTGGGCCAGCAGGTCGGCCTGAGCGGCATCGCGACCGACGCCGAAGACGGCGCGCTGCCGATCACGTGGACGTCGGCGGTGCGGCACTGCCCGAGCGAAGCGACCTGTCACTCGCATCCCGGCGCCGGTGGGACGGGGGCGAGTTTCGGGCTGCCGTTCACCGAGCACCCGGACTCGCGGCAGGAGTTCACCGCGACGGTGACCGACAGCGCCGGGGTGACCGCGGCGAAGACCTACGTGGCGCGGCCCCGCGAGCACCGGATCACCTTGGTCAGCACGCAGCCCGCGGCGCTGAGCATCCCCGTCGAGGGCGGTGTCAACACGGCGATGGTCGCCGAGGGGGCCAGCTTCGACGTCGAAGCCGCTCCGCTGGGCATCGACGGCGTCTCGAAGTTCACCGGCTGGCAAGGCGGTCCGGCGGACACCACGTGGATCGTCACGGTCGGCGCGGGTGACATGACGCTGACGGCGAACTACGCGACGCCGATCGACCAGCGTTACGACGCGGACGCGGCGTTGCGGACGAAGCTCGGCGCACCGACCGGCACCGAGGTCACCGACGGTGCGGTCCACTACCGGGCCTACGCCAACGGCAACCTCTACTGGAGCGCGGCGACCGGCGCGAAGTACGTCACCGCGCCGATCCTGGCCAAGTACCTCGCGCTCGGGGGCATCAACGCGCTCGGGGCTCCGGAGAACGACACCACGGTCGCGCCGGACGGCGTCGGCACCTACAACCACTTCACGGCCTGGTCTTCGATCTATTCCACCCCGGCCACCGGGGCGCACCTGATCAAGGGCCTGATCCGCGACAAGTGGCAGGCGCTGGGCTGGGAACGCGGCATCGGCTACCCGACGACCGACGAACTGTCCACTCCGGACGGTGTCGGCCGGTACAACCACTTCCTCAACGGCGGGAACATCGGTTCGATCTACTACACGGTCAACACCGGTGCGCACGCCCTCTACGGGGAGATCCGCAAGAAGTTCGCGGCGCTCGACTACGAGCGCGGCCTCGGCTACCCGACGACCGACGAGCTCGGCACGCCGGACGGCCGCGGCCGGTACAACCACTTCAGCCTCGGCCACTCGATCTACTACACGGTGGCCACGGGTGCGCACGCGGTGAAGGGCGAGATCCGCAAGCGCTGGGCGGCGCTCGGGTGGGAGAACTCCTACCTGCACTACCCGAAGACCGACGAGTACGTGGTGAACGGGGTGTACCGCAGCGACTTCCAGGGCGGCTACATCACGTTCACCCTCGCGGGCGGGGCGGTCGACCGCCCCTGGTGACCGGGCCGGGCGGGCCGGCTCCGGAACTTCCGGAGCCGGCCCGCCGCACGGCGACGGGCAGCCACGGCTGCCGGCTCGTCGACGGAGCCTGGAGGTCTTAGGTCCCGGACTCCGGTGACCAACGGCCGACGCGCGGGATGGTCGCCGTCGGGGACGCTCGGGTGGTATCGATCCCTGACGTCCGGAGCCCGTGATGAGCCGACCGCACCCGATGATGTTCGAGCAGGCCCTGGCCTCGGCCGTCCGCGCACCGTCACCGCACAACTCCCAGCCGTGGCGGTTCGTCCTCGACGGCGAGACGATCCAGGTGTGGCTGGACCGCGCGCGGGTGCTCGGGGTGGCCGATCCGCTCGCCCGGGAAGCGCGGTTGTCCTGTGGCGCGGCCGCGTTCAACGCGGTCGTCAGCCTGCGGGCGGCCGGTCTCGCGACCGTCGTCCGGACGATCCCGGAGCCGGGTGAACCCGATCTGCTCGCGGTGCTCCGGCTCGACGGCAACCGGAAGAGCACGCGGTCCGACCGCGATCTCGCCGAGGCCGTGTTCCGGCGGCACACCAACCGCCGGCCGTTCGAGGCGCGGCTGGTGCCGCCCGCCACCCGCGTCGCGCTCAAGTCCGCCGCGCTCCAGGAAGGCGGGCAGGTGGAGTACCTCGACACGTCCGGGCGCTACTCGACGGTGACGGCGCTCGTGCGTCGCGCCGAAGCGTTGCAGGAGAACGATCCCGCCTTCCGGGCCGAGACCGCGTCGTGGCTGCGGCACGACGCCCGGGCCCCGGACGGCGTGCCGACGATCGCGACCGGGCCGCCGCCGTACGGGACCAGGGCGGTGTCGCTGCGTGCCTCGCACGCCAACCCCGCGCTGCCGCCGCGCGAATTCGAGCAGGATCCGGTGCTGGCCGCCGTCCTCACCCGGGACCGCGGGCCGGACGCCGAGGTCCGGGCCGGGATGGCGATGCAGCACGTGCTGCTCACCGCCACCGCGGCCGGGTTGGCGACCTCGTTCCTGTCCCAGCCGTTCGAGACACCGCAGACCCGGGACGCGCTCGACCGGATCTTCGACGGGCTCGGGCAGGCCCACACGCTGCTGCGCGTCGGCTACGGCCAGCCGACGGCGACGACGGCGCGGCGTTCGGTGGCCGACGTGCTGACCCGCCGTGCCACGCCGGATGTTCTCACCAGGTGAAGGGAAGGACGACTACTGTCCATTTCGGACGGTGGCCGTGCTCCCGGCCGGCGGGGCCCAGCCCAGCGGAGCGTGCCTGCGAGACGGCGGACGACCTCGTGGTCGTCGACCGGAAACCCCCGAGCAGCTCCCGGAGGCCTACACTGATCGTGGTTCTGCGTGGTCGCGGCTTCCCGTCGTCGGCCGGCAGACATTTCCCAGTGCCTCGGACCCCGGCGCCGTTCGTCACCGACCCCGCATCCCGCTCGCGAACGCCGAGGCACCCATGTCCCTTCGCACCACCAGCACGCCGCCGTCGCACCGGGCGCGCGGCGGATGACCGCCGAGGCGCCCGCCCGCCCGGCCGGCCGCGCCGGCCATCGACGTCACCCACGCCGCGGCCTTGACCGGTGAAGCGGTCCTGGCCGCGCTCGGTGTCACGGTCGACGGGCTGAGCGCCGGCGAGGTCGCCGAACGGTCGGCGCGGTACGGGCCGAACGCGGTGTCGTCGCACCGGGCGCGGCTGGTCCCGGTGCTGTGGCACCAGCTGCGCTCGCCGTTGCTGGTCCTGCTGATGGTCGCCGCCGTCGCGTCGTACTTCGTCGGCGAGCGCAGTGACGCGGTGATCATCGGGGTGATCGTCGCGGTTTCGGTCGGCCTGGGGTTCGTGAACGAGTACCGCGCGGAAAAGGCCGCGGAGGCACTGCACGCGCAGATCCGGCACGAGACCGTGGCGATCCGCGACGGCCACCCCGTGCCGGTCGACGTCACCGCGCTGGTGCCCGGGGACGTCGTCGAGCTGAAGCTCGGCGACGTCGTCCCGGCCGACGTCCGGCTGCTGTCGGTCACCGGCCTGGAGTGCGACGAGTCGGTGCTGACGGGGGAGTCGCTGCCCCTGGACAAGAGCACGGCGGCCGTGGCCGCGGGCACCGCGCTGGCCGAACTGTCCGGGTGCGCGCTGATGGGCACCGTCGTGCACGCCGGCAGCGCCACCGGCGTCGTGGTCTCGACCGGTGCCCGCACCGGGTTCGGGGCGATCGCGGCCGGGCTGAGCACCCACCAGCTCGACACCGAGTTCCAGGTCGGGCTGCGGAAGTTCTCGATGCTGCTGGTGTACGTCGCGGGCGCGCTGACGACGTCGATCTTCGCGATCAACGTGGTGCTGCACAAGCCGATCCTCGACGCGCTGCTGTTCTCGCTCGCCATCGCGGTCGGCATCACCCCGCAGCTGCTGCCCGCGGTCGTGTCGACCAGTCTCGCGGCCGGGTCGCGGCGGATGAGCCGGCGCAAGGTGCTCGTCAAACGGCTGGTGTGCATCGAGGACCTGGGCAACGTCGACGTGCTGTTCACCGACAAGACCGGCACCCTCACCCTCGGCCGCGTCGACTACATGCGGGCCGTGCCGGCGGCCGGCGGCGATCCCGGCGAAGTGCTGCGCTGGGGCCTGCTCTGCACCGAGAACGCCGCCGCCGTCGGCGGCAACCCGCTGGACCGGGCGCTGTGGGCGTCGCCGGGCTCGGTGGCGCAACGAGCCGCGCTGGCCGGCTACACCACGCTGGCGGTGCTGCCCTTCGACCACGAGCGGCGGATGATCTCCGTCGTCGTCCGCGACCCGGCGGGCCACACCGTCCTGGTCACCAAGGGCGCGCCGGAGACCGTGCTGGACCGCTGCGCCGGCGTCCCACCCGAAGCGCGCCGCGCCCTGGACGCCGAGTTCGCCGCGGGCAACCGGGTCGTCGCCGTGGCCATGCGGCCGTTCCCCGGCGGCCGGCCGCCGGCGCCCGCGGACGAACGCGGCCTGGCGCTGCTCGGGTTCCTGGTGTTCCTCGACCCGCCCAAGCACGACGCCGCGCGGTCCCTGCGGCGGCTGGGTGAGCTCGGCATCGCGGTCAAGGTCGTCACCGGCGACAACCCCGCGGTCGCCGCGAAGGTGTGCCACGACCTGGGCCTCGGCGACGGCGCCGCGCTGACCGGGGCCGACCTCGACGGCCTCGACGACGCCGGGCTGGCCGACGCGATCACCCGCACCACGGTCTTCGCCAGGGTGAACCCGGAGCACAAGGCCCGCATCGTGCGCGTCCAGCGGCTCAGCGGCGGCGGGGTGGCGTTCCTCGGCGACGGCGTCAACGACGCGCTCGCCCTGCACGCGGCCGACGTCGGCATCTCGGTGGACTCCGCCACCGACGTCGCCAAGGACGCCGCCGACGTGATCCTGCTCGAGAAGGACCTCGACGTGCTCGCGGACGGCGTCACCGAAGGGCGGCGGATCTTCGCCAACACCATCAAGTACGTGCTGATGGGCACCTCCAGCAACTTCGGCAACATGTTCTCCGCCGCGGGCGCGTCGCTGTTCCTGACGTTCCTGCCGATGCTGCCGTCGCAGATCCTGCTCAACAACCTGCTCTACGACACCAGCCAGCTCGCCATCCCCACCGACACCGTCGACGAGGAGCAGCTCCGCCGGCCGTCCCACTGGGACATCGGCTTCATCCGCCGGTTCATGATCTTCTTCGGCCCGCTCAGCTCCGTGTTCGACTTCGTCACCTTCGGCGTCATGCTGTGGGTGTTCCACTCCGGCCCGGACCAGTTCCGCTCGGGCTGGTTCGTCGAGTCACTGGCCACCCAGACGCTGGTGATCTTCGCGATCCGCACCCGGCGGATCCCGTTCTTCCGCAGCCATCCCAGCCTGCCCCTGACCCTGGGGGCCCTCGGCGTCGTCACCGTCGGCGCGCTGCTGCCGGCCACGCCGCTGGCCGGCACGCTCGGGTTCTCGCCGTTGCCCGGCGGGTTCTTCGCGGCGCTGGCCGGGATGGTGCTGGGGTACCTCGTGCTGATCGAAGCGGGCAAGCGGATCTTCTACCGGGCCGCGCGGACGACGACCGCCACGCCACCGCCCGCCGGCCCCCGGCGGCACCTGCGCCGCCGGGCCGCCTACTTCAGCACCGCGGAACCGCCCGGCCACCCTGCCAGACGAAGTCCATCCGGTTCCTGACCTCCACGACGCCGGGAACGGCGAGCGCCAGCCGTTCCGCGGTGGCCACGTCGGCTTCGTACTCGAGCCGGCCGGTCAGCAGGACCACGCCGCGCTCGACGCTCGCGAGCACGGCGTTCCTGTCCGCGTGCAGTGCGTCGCCGAGCACGGTGCGGTCGACGTCGTCCCGCAGGTCTTCGTCCGTGCGCAGGAAAGTGCGCAGGACGTCCCGGCGCGCGACGACGCCCACCAGGCGCTCGCCGTCGAGCACGAACAGCCTGCGGACCCCGCTCGTCGTGAGCAGCCGCGCGACCTCCGGCAGGGTGGCCCCCGGGGTGGTGGTCGGCGTGGCCGCGGTCATCAGCGTGGCCGCGGTCCGCGCGGCCGCCTTCCGCCAGTCCTCCCGCGTCAGGTGGCCGGCGAAGTGCGGGCACGCCGCGCCGAGCCGGTCGTCCTGGTGCGCCTGCCGGCACAGCAGGTCCGCTTCGGTGACGACGCCGAGCAAGCCGCCCTCCGGACTTACGACCGGGACGGCGCTGACGCCGCCGGTGACGATCACGGCGACCAGGTCTTTGAACGGCGCGGCCGGTGTCGCGGTGAGCACGTCCCGGGTCATGACCTGACCTGCTGTGGTGCTGGTGCGCATGGTCTTCCTCCTGCTGTGATGACTGTCCTTTGTGGATCGGACGCGTACTTTTCAGCGGAGCCAGGGGGTGCGGCGGACGAGGTCCAGTTTCGCCCAGCGGTGGCCGAGGCCCCAGGTGTCACCCGCGGCGAAGGCGGCCAGGGCGATGAGCACGACGAGGTAGACGAGGTGGTAGTCGATCAGCGGGTTGGTCGACGAGGTGGCCGTGCCGGCCGAGGTGGCCTGGGCGAGTGGCCATTCGGCGATCCACATGAGTGCGAGCAGGATGGTGCCGGCGGCGGCGGCCGGGCGCAGGGCCACTCCGAGCAGGAGGGCGACGCCGAGGCCGAGCAGGGCGAGCATGAACAGCCAGTCGGCCCAGCCGGCGCCGGCCCAGTCGCGCAGCGTCGACTGCATGGGGCCGACTTGGACGTGGCCGAGGAATCCCTTGGTCGGGGAGCCGCCGCTGATCCAGGCCTGTGCCGGGCTGGTGGAGTAGCCCAGTCCGAACAGCTTGTCGAGGAAGGCCCAGAGGAACGTCAGGCCCATCACGATGCGCAGGACGGCGAGCGCCGGGCCGCGAGCCGGGGAGGTGGGCCGGCGCCGTTCGGCTGTCCGGGTTTCCGGCTGGTCGGGGACGAAGGGGGTGGTCAGGGACGGGCCGCGGTCCTGGACGGACATCGTGATCTCCTTTTTCGGTGGTGCACCGAGCATGGGCCGGCGTCTCGGCCGGCGATGGTGCCGAAATCCCCGGATCGCGGTGACTTTGGTGTACCTCGCCCCGGGCCCGCTTCCGGTCGCCTACGCCGTGAGCCGCGAGCTGCTCGACGGCGACGGCCGAGCGCGTAGGCTGCCGGGGAGTGCCCCGGACCCCGGCGCGACGACCAGCCGACCGAGGGGCACGCCATGGCACCCGTTGATCTCGCGGGGATCGCCGAACCGCATCGGAGCACGGATCGCGTCGCGGGCGGTGGGCCGATGCGGCTCCACAGGGCGGAGGCCGGTGCCCGATGCGGGTCCTGACGGTGAATCCCGGCTCGTCGAGCGTCAAGCTGTCGGTCGTCGACGACGGCCGGGAAGTCGGCCAGGTCACAGTCGGCGCCGCCGAGGCCCGGCAGCCCCTGGCGGACCTGGTGGCCCGCCGGCAGCCGATCGACGCTGCGGGTGTGCGGTTCGTGCACGGCGGTTCGAGCACCGACCCGGTGCTGCTGGATGACGCGGAGACCGCGCGGCTGACCGCGTTGACCCCGCTGGCGCCGTTGCACCAGCCGTTGTCGCTGGAACTGGCCGCGGTGGTCGCCGAGATCGTCACCGGGCCCGTTTACGCGTGCTTCGACACCGCCTTCCACGCCCTGATGCCGGAACCCGCGGCGCGGTACGCACTGCCGAGGAACTGGGTCCGCGAACACGGTCTGCGGCGCTACGGCTTCCACGGCCTCTCCTGCGCGTACGCCGTGCGGCGCGCCGCCGAGCTGCTCGACCGGGAACCCGCCGCGCTGCACCTGGTCTGCTGCCACATCGGTTCCGGCGTCTCCGTGACGGCCGTCCGCGACGGCCGCGGCGTCGACACGTCGATGGGTTTCACCCCGCTCGAAGGGGCGGTCATGGCGACCCGCTCCGGCAGCGTCGACCCGGGCCTGCTCCTGTACCTGCTGCGCACCGGTGTCACCGACGCGGCCGGCCTGAACGACGTGCTGGAGCGCGGCAGCGGCCTGGCCGGGATGACCGGCACCGGCGGCGACGTGCGGGACGTGCTGGCCGCGCGCGAGAACGGCGACCCGGACGCCCGCGCCGCGATCGCGGTCTACCTGCACCGGCTGCGCCGGGAGATCGGCGCGGTGGTGGCGTCGCTCGACCGCCTGGACGCGCTGGTGTTCACCGGCGGCGTCGCGGAACACCAGCCGGCGCTGCTGGCCGAGCTGTGCGGGGAGCTGGGCGTCTTCGGGGTGCGGGTCGACCCCGCGCGGCTGGCCGGCGACGGCGACCGGCTGGTCAGCGACGCCTACGCCCCCGCGCGGGTGCTGGTCGTGACCGCGCGCGAGGACCTGGAGATCGCCCGGCAGACCACTCTCGCGCTGGCCGCCCGGACCGCGGGAGCCGGAGGTCCTCGCGATCGGTGACGAACGGCCGCAGCGCACCCGGCGGGCGCGCGCCTAGCGTCAGGACCGACGGAAGAGGACTTCGATGCAGGCACGAGACATCATGAGCAGCCCCGTCGTCACGGTGACCCCGGAGATGACGGTGAAGTACGCCGCGAACCTGTTGTCCGCGCACGGTTTCACCGCGCTCCCGGTCCTCGGCGGCGACGGCGGGCTCGTCGGCGTGGTGACCGAGGCGGACCTCGTGCGGGACCGGTTCCCGCACGACGCGCGGTACCGCGCCGGCCCGGACGAGCGCCCGGCCGCCCCGCCGTCCGGGACCGTGGGCGGGGTGATGACCACCCCGGCCGTCGGGATGGACGCGGGCACCGACGTCGTCGACCTGGTGCGGGTCCTGCTCGAGGACCGGATCCGCAGCATGCCGATCGTCGACGGCGCCCGCGTCGTCGGCGTCGTCACCCGGCGCGACCTGGTCCGGGCGCTCGCTCGCGACGACACGGTCATCTCGGCGGACGTCCGCCACCAGCTGTCGATCTACGGCGCCCGCGACGCTGGACCGTCGAAGTGCACGACGGCGCGGTCGAGGTCGTGGACGCGTTCGACGACGAGACCGATCGGCACGTCGCGACCGTGCTGGCCCAGGCGGTGCCGGGGGTCACCGCGGTCCGCGTCACCGGCACGACCGGCTGAGAGCCGGCCCGATCCGCCTCCGGAAGGCCACGGCGATGCAGCAGACCACGACCCTGACCGGCACCACGACCACGACCTCGCCCTACGGCGAGCACGACCGGGCCCTGGACCTGAGGTGGTGGGCCGCGGCGAACTACCTGACCGTCGCCCAGATCTACCTGCAGGACAACCCGTTGCTGCGGGTGCCGCTCTCGGCGGCGGACATCAAGCCGCGGCTGCTCGGGCACTGGGGCACCAGCCCGGGGCTGTCCATGATCTACACCCTGCTCAACCGGCTCATCCGCGACACCGGCGCCGACTGCGTCTACATCGCCGGCCCGGGCCACGGCGGGCCCGCTCTGCTCGCGAACGCCTACCTCGAAGGCACCTACGGCGAGGTCTACCCCGGCGTCTCGGCCGACATCGCCGGGCTGACCCGGCTGGTGCGGCAGTTCTCCACCCCGGGCGGCGTGCCGAGCCACGTCGGCGTCCAGACGCCCGGCAGCATCCACGAAGGCGGCGAGCTCGGGTACGCCCTCGCCCACGCCGCGGGGGCCGCGTTCGACCACCCGGACCTCGTCGTCGCCTGCGTGATCGGGGACGGCGAAGCGGAAACCGGGCCCCTGGCGGGGTCCTGGAAGCTCCCCGCGTTCCTCAACGCCCGCCGCGACGGCGCCGTCCTGCCGATCCTGCACCTCAACGGCTACAAGATCGCCGGCCCGACCGTGCTCGGCCGGGCGGACGACGCCGACGTCCTCGGGCTGCTCACCGCGCAGGGCTGGGACCCGGTCCTCGTGTCCGGTGACGAGCCCGCCGCGGTGTTCACCGAACTGCACGCCGCCCTCGCCGCCGCCCACGACCGGATCCGGGACAACCAGCGGCGGGCGCGCGCCGGCGCGCCCGAGCCGTTCCACCCCGTCCGCTGGCCGGCGATCGTCCTGCGCACGCCGAAGGGCTGGACCGGCCCGGACGTCGTCGACGGCGTCGCGATCGAAGGCACCTTCCGGGCGCACCAGGTGCCGTTGACGGAGGTCCGCGAGAACGCCGGGCACCTGCGGCTGCTGGAGCGGTGGCTGCGGTCCTACGCCCCGGAAAGCCTGTTCGACGCCGGCGGCCGGCTCGTCCCGGAGCTGGCCGCGCTCGCCCCGGCCGGGGACAAGCGGATGTCCGCCAGCCCGTACGCCAACGGCGGCCGGCTGCTGACGCGGCTCGACATCCCCGCCCTGGAGCCGTACGCGGTGTCCGTGCCGGCGCCCGGCGTCGTGCACCACGGCAACACCCGCCCGTTCGGCGAGCTGCTGCGCGACGTCTACCGCGGCAGCACCCGGGAGTCCGACGGCGGCGGCACGTTCCGGCTGTTCTGCCCGGACGAGACGGCCAGCAACCGGCTCGCCGCCGTCTTCGAGGCCACCGACCGCTGCCTGCAGGCGCCGATCCTCACCACCGACGACCACCTCTCACCCGAGGGCCGCGTCATGGAGGTGCTCTCGGAGCACCTGTGCCAGGGCTGGCTGGAGGGCTACCTGCTCTCGGGCCGGCACGGGCTGTTCGCGACCTACGAAGCGTTCGCGATGGTGTCGGCGTCGATGCTGGTCCAGCACGCCAAGTGGCTGCAGCACGCCGCGGACCTGCCGTGGCGACGCTCGGTCGCGTCGCTCAACGTGCTGCTGACCTCGACCTGCTGGCGCAACGACAACAACGGGTTCTCGCACCAGGGACCGGGCCTGATCGACATCGCCATCCCGCTCGCGCCCGGCGTCGTGCGCGTCTGGTTCCCGCCGGACGCCAACACCACGCTGTCGATCGCGGACCACTGCCTGCGCAGCCGTGATCACGTCAACCTGATCGTCGCCGACAAGCAGGAACACCTGCAGTACCTGGAAATCGAGGACGCGGCCGCGCACTGCGCCGCCGGAGCGTCCACTTGGGACTGGGCGGGCACCGAGACACCCGACGGCGAACCCGACATCGTGCTCGCCGCCGCCGGTGACGTGCCGACGCTGGAGCTCCTGGCCGCCGCCCGGCTGCTCCGCGACTACGTCCCCTACCTGCGGGTGCGGGTGGTCAACGTGGTCGACCTGATGGGTCTGCTCCCGCCGGGGGACCACCCGCACGGCTTCAGCGAGCGCAAGTTCCAGCGGCTGTTCACCGCCACCGCCGACGTCGTGTTCGCCTTCCACGGTTATCCCCGGGCCGTGCACCAGCTGCTGCACGGCCGCCCCGACCCCGGCCGTTTCCACGTCCGCGGGTACACCGAGCAGGGCAGCACCACGACGCCGTTCGACATGGTCGTGCTCAACCGGATGAGCCGCTACCACCTCGTCCTCGAGGCCCTGCGCAGGTCGCGCCGGGTGCCCGAAGGCGGCGCGGCGCTGGCCGAGCACTGCCACACCATGCTCGCCCGCCACCACGGCTACATCCGGGAGCACCTGGAGGACATGCCGGAGATCCGGGACTGGACCTGGACTGACTAAGACAGCTTCTAGCCGGCGACCGCGGTCTCGACGTCGGCATAGGTGGTGAACCGGGCGTCGAGGCCGGTCACCTCGAGCACCCGGGTGACCGTCCGCGTGGTGGCGACCAGGGCGATCGTGACGCCGGTGTGCTCGGCCCGGCTGCGGTGGTCGGCGAGCAGCTCCAGGCCGACGGACGCGAGGAAGGTGACCGCGCGCAGGTCGATCACGAGCCTCTTGCCCGCCTCGGCGGCGGCTTTCTCGTGCGCCTGCGCGGCGATGGTGCGGGCTTCGGGTGCGGTCGCCAGGTCGAGTTCGCCGGTGAAGGCGAGCACGACGGCTCCGTCGAGCAAGGTGATCGAGCCGAGAAAAACCGGGGCGGTCACGGACGGACCTCGTTCCAGGCCGGGGAGGCGATGACCGGCGGTGCGCGGTCCGCGAGACGAGCGGGATGGCGATCTCCCCGGCAAGGGCGTGTCACCACATGACTCGACGGTACTGCGCGCGGCCGGTCACCGCCGATCGGTGGCGGGGAGGTGGGCGGCGAGCACGACGACGTCGTCGTCGTGCGGGGTCCCCTGGCCCAGCATGCGGCGGATGGTGTCGTCGACGAACCGGGCCGTGTCGGTGGGGTCCAGCGCGGCGACGGTGTCCCGCAGCCGGCGGATGCCGATGTCCAGGTCGCTCCCGCGGCGTTCGACCAGGCCGTCGGTGTAGAGCACGACGGTGTCTCCCGGCGCCAGCCGCACCTGGCGATCGGTGAGCGGGACCTCACGCAGCTCGGGGTAGCCGAACATGAGGTCGACGCCGGTCAGGACCGTCGTGGAGCCGTCGGGGTGGCGCACGACCGGCGGGAGGTGCCCGGCGCTGGCCCAGCGCATCAGCCAGCGGTCGCCGGCGTCGGGGCGCAGGTGGGCCTGCAGCACGGTGCCGGTCGCGCGGACCCCGGTGGCGACGCAGGCCTGCTCGGTCGCGGCGAGAATGGCCGAGGGCGCCCCGGTGGGACGCTCCCAGGTCGCCTGCCGGCCCATGCTGCGGACCTGGCCCATCAGGGTGGCGGCGTGGATGTCGTGGCCGGTGATGTCGCCGACGGCCAGCGCGACGGCGTCGCGGTCGGCGCCGTCGACGGCGTTGAGGTCGATGGCGTCGTACCAGTCGCCGCCGACCTGCTCGTGCCGCCCGACGGGCAGGTAGCGGGCGGCCAGCCGCACGCCGGCCAGGTCCGGTAGCCGGGTCAGCATGGCTTCCTGCAGCTCGCGCGCGACGGTGACGCGGTCTTCCACGAAGCGGGCGCGTTCCAGGGTGTGCCCGACGTAACCGGCCAGGGTGGTGATCACGGCCTGCTCGTGGACGTCGACGTCGTGCGGGGTGTCCCAGCCGAAGAGCAGGACGCCGGCGACGCCGTCCGGGCCGGGCAGCGGGACGCAGGTGATCGCGTGCAGGCCCAGTTCGGCGTAACGGCGTTGCGCCGTCTCGGGGAACGCGGCGGCGATGGCCTCGGGGTCGGGGTAGAGCTGCAGGTTCCCTTCGCGGGCGGTGAGCGCGATCGGGGTGTCGTCCTCGACGTGGGAGAACGCGTCGCCGGACTCGGGGCCGAGCGCCTGCAGGGGGTCGTCGATGCGGTGCAGGTCACCGTCGCTTTCGGTGAGCGTGAGCCCGACGTAGGCCGGCTTCAGGTCGCCGGAGACCAGGTCGGTGACGATCTCGCGCAGTTGCGAGATGTCGTCGGCGTGGGCGAGGGCCTGGGACGCGGTCAGCAGCAGCTGGGAGCGGGTGAACGCCACGCGCAGCATGGCTTCGGCGGTGTCGGTGCGGGCGCGTTCCTGGTGGGCGTCCCGGGTGGCGATGCGCAGCCGCAGCTCGAGGGAGCAGCTGTGGGCGAGGTCGGCCAGCACGGCCAGCTCGTCCTCGCGCCACCGGCGGGGCTGGTGGTCGATGACGCACAGGCTGCCCAGGACGCGGCCGGCGGCGTCGGTGACCGGGATCCCGGCGTAGGCGCCGATGCCGATGTCGGTGACCACCGGGTTGTCGCGCGACCGCGGGTCGAGGGCGCCGTCTTCGATGATCAGCGGCGCACCGGTCACCACCTCGTGCCGGCACAGCGACGCCGAGAGCGGCGTGCGGCGGGTGTGCGCCCACGGCTCGCCGAGTCCCGCCAGGCCCGGGAAGACCTGCTCCCGGTCCGTGACCAGGGAGACCAGCGCCACGGGGGCGCCGACGCGCTGGCGCGCGCGTTCGGCCAGCGCGTCGAGCGCCGCGTCGGATTCGTTGCCCAGCCCGGTTTCGGCCAGCGCGGCCAGCCGGCCGGGATCGGCCAGCGGCGCGTGGGCGTCGTCGTCTTCGGTCATCGCAGCAGCACCTGCACCGTCGATTTCCTCGCTCGTGGGGCCGTGACGAGGACCAAATACCCAACCGAGGTCCCGGCCACGCAGGGTCTTCACCGTCTCGGCACGATGTGCCGCGGCGCGGCGACGCTGTGCTGGTAGACGTCGGCGAAGCGCCCGGCGACCCGGTCGATGCCGAACCGCCGGGCCACGGTCGCGCGCCCGGCGGCCGCGGCGGCCCGCGCCCGGACGGGATCACCGGCCGCGGCGCGCACGAACGCCGTCAGCCCGTCGGCGAACCGGCTCAGCGTCGCGGTGTCGGCCAGCATGCCGTTGCGGCCGTGCTCGACGTAGTGGCCGAGCCCGCCGCGGCGCGGACCGAGCACCAGCAGACCCGCGTCCATCGCTTCGAGCACGGCGATGCCGAACTCCTCCTTGCGGCTCGGGCACACGTAGAGGTGCGGTGTCGGCGCCGGGAGCCACCGGGTGACGCCGTGCTCGATCAGGCGGACGTCCTCGTTGCCCATCGCGGGCAGCACCGCCAGCCGCCCGGCCGCTTCGGGGTGCTCGGCGCACAGGGCCAGGATCCGGTCGAGGACGCGGGTTTCCTCCGCGCTCGGGGCGGTCGGGTCGCCGCCGACGAGCACGAGCGCGGTCTGCCGGTGCAGGCCGCGCGTGAGCCAGGCCTCGACCAGCAGGTCCTGTTGCTTGACCGGGTGCAGCCGGCCCACGGACAGGATGACCGGCAGGCCGCGGGCGGCGTCGCCCAGCCGCGGCCGGCCGGGGGCCGGGGCGAACAGGGACTCGGCGAGGCGCTGCTGGCGGGCTTCGGCCGTGGGCACGCGGGGCAGCAGCGGGATCCCTTCGGCGACGGACTCCGGTTCACGCCCCCGCAGCCGCGGGAAGTACCCGGCGAGCTCGCCGCCGGGCCGGCCGGGCAGCCCCAGCAGGGTGTCCGCGGTCGCGACCAGCCGGTCGGCGGTGTACATCCGGTGCAGGTCGAACCGGGCGGCGACGGGATCCGCGGGACCGGCGGCGGCGTGCCGCTCGGCGAGCGAGCGGTGCGGGTCGGCGGTGAGGGTGAACACGGTGCGGGCGCCGAGCGCGCGGGCGGCCTGGGCGATCGCGGCGGATCCGTCGTCGGAGTACCGCACGTGGACGACGTCCGGGGTGCAGCCCGAGAGCCACAGCAGCTGCCGGGCCAGGAACGTGATCGCCGGGCGGTGCCGGGACAGGTCGATCTGGGCCGGCGCGCCCGGCGCGTCCACCGGGAGCCGCAGCACCACGTGTCCGGTCCCGTCGGGCTCGGCCAGCGCGGGCCGCTCGGCCAGCCGGTCCCGGCCCAGCAGGGTCAGGGTCACCACCCGGGCGATTCCCGGCCGGCGGGGGAGGGCGTGCCCGAGGTGGCGCAGCAGGACCGTCAGCCCGCCGCTGGCGCCGGCGCCCGGGTGGTCGAACGAGCCCAGCAGCATCGACTGGGCCACGGTCAGGCCCGGCCGGTCCGGCGGCGGGACCGTCCACAAAGGAGAGTCGGTCGGGACGTCGGCCAGCCGGGCCAGGCAGATCGAGGCCAGCACGCGGTCGTAGGGGTCGTCGGTTCGTTCGCGGATCGACGCGATCGCTTCGGCCGCCGCCGGGTCGCCGGCGCACTGGGACAAGTAGCGCAACGCCGCGTGCCGGTAGCCGCGGTCACCGTCGAGTCCGGCGACCACCTCGGGCACCGGGAAACAGCGGAGCGCGTGGCGTTCGGCGAGGTCCAGCAGCAGGATCCGGCGACGCGGTGACGCACCGGCCGCCGCCGCGCGGATCGCCGCCGCGGCGGCCGCCGAACCGTGTCCGGCGACAGCGTCACCGAAGACGTCCATGGCAACCGCCGTCGCCATGGAGTCGGTCAGCTCATCGCCGGTTTCCGGTGTGGCCGCGAGGACTTCGGCGGGTGCCGCGGTGACTGGTGCGCGCGCGAGTGCGCGCAGGGCGGCCGAGGCGGAGTCCGGGTCGTGCCGCGCCGGAGCGACACCGGCGTACTCGATCAGCGCCGGGCCGGCGAACGACGGGTGGAGGGCGCGGCGGACGTCGTCGATCCGGTCCGGGGACGCCCCGGGGCGGAGTTCGCGCAGCCGGGCCACCGCGTCGGTGGGGTACGTGGTGGTCGTGGTCGCCGAGATCGTCACAGCTGGGCTCCAGTGCTCAGGCCGTAGGGTCGGGGGAGACGGAGGAGGTACGGATGAACGCGTCCACGAGACCGCGGATCGCGGTGGTGAGCCCGCCGTTCGCGTCGCACGCGCGTCCACTCGCGACGGTCGGCGCCGCGCTCGCGGCCGAGGGCGCCGACGTGACTTTCGCGTGCGCGCCGGCGTTCGCGGGCCTCGCCGAGGAACACGGGCTGCCCTTCGGCGTGCTCGCCTTCGGGGACAACGCCAACACCGGCATCGCCGAGCGCACCCAGCAGGAAGCCGCCGGAGCGGCCCGGCTGGCCGAGTTCCTCGACGCGACGCGGGCGGGCGCGATCCCGGCGCTGCTCGCCCAGGCCCGGCACCGGCGGGCCGACATGCTGCCCGATCCTGCCGCGGTGCTGGCTTCGGTGCGGGAGTTCGACGACCGGGTCCGGCCGGACTGGTACCTCGTGGACCAGCTGGCCTACGCCGTCACCCTGGCGATCTACGGTCTCGGCCGCCGCTGGGCGGCGTACTGCCCCGGTCACCCCGGCTACGTCCTGGACGGTCCCGGGCGCTTCTTCGGGCTGCCGCCGTACTGGCCGGACGCGATCCGTCCCGGCGCCGGGGAGCTGGCTCGCCTCCGCGCCGAAGCCGAGGCCAACGACCGGCTGTTCACCGGGCTGTTCACGGCGTTCCTGGCCGAGCACGCCCCGTCCCGGCCGGCGCCGCCCAGCGCGTTCGGCCTGACGTCCCCGGAGGCGGTGCTGTTCAACTACCCCGAGCTGCCGTGGCTGCCCGACCTGCCGCGGGGACCGGAGCTGCGGTTCGCCGGGCACTGCAGTGACGTCGGTGAGACGCGCCTGACCGACGACTGGGTGCGGCGGGTCGACCGGTCGACCGACGGTGGGCGGCGCCGGCTCGTCCTGGTTTCGTTCGGCACCTTCCTGTCGGCTCGCGACGACGTGCTCCGCACCGTCGTGACCGGCTTGCTGCGGATCCCCGACGTCGCGGTCCTGGTGGCGGCCGGAGACCGCGTCGCGCCGGTGCGGGCGGCGTTCGCCGGGCACGACCGGGTCGAGGTCGAAGACCAGGTGCCCCAGCGGGCGCTGCTGCCCCGGATTGCCGCCGTGGTGCACCACGGCGGCAACAACACCTTCACCGAGTGCCTCGCGGCGGGTGTACCGGCGCTCGCGTTGCCGTTTTCCAGCGACCAGTTCGCCGTCGCCCACGACCTGGAGCGCATCCCGGCCGGTCGCGTGCTCGACCCGCACGGCCTGACCCCGCACGCGGTCACCGACGCCATGACCGACGTGCTCGCGACGGCTCATCGAACCCGGGCGGCGGCGCACCGGCTGCTCGCCGGACGTGGCCCGCGCGAGGCGGCTCGAAGCTTGCTCTCGGCCATGAGTCACCTTCCGGCCGTCGATCCAAGGACGATGCAAATCTAGGTGGAAGATCCGGCGGTCGCCCGCGCCCGGGCGGCGGTGATCCACCGCGGAGTCCCCGCCGGAACGGCCTGACTGTCGAGTTTCGGCAGGTAGGCTGAGTGGGGACAGGTCGATCGGGCGATGCGAGAGAGCCGACAGCGGGTCGAATCTGCATCGCAGTTGCATCGAAGCGGTGACTCGGCCGGACGGTTCGGCAGGACGGAGACCAGGGCCCATGACGATGTCGCTGACCAGCGTGGCGCAGGTGCGGGAACGGGCTCGCGACGCGCTCTTCGCGCGGGTGGCCGGCCCGGACGGGCCACGCAACCGGGACCGGATCCACCACGCGCCCGGACCGCGCTGGTTCGCTCCGGACAGCGCGATCCGCCAGGTGCACGGCGACACGGCGATGTTCGTCGGCGGGTTGCGCGCGCTGCTGCTGCAGTCGCTGCACCCGTCGGCGATGGCCGCGGTGGCCGCCCACTCGGGGTACCGGGGTGACCCGTGGGGCCGGTTGCAGCGCACCAGCACGTTCCTCGCCGTGACGACGTTCGGCACCACCGGCGACGCCGACCGGGCCGTCGCGGTCGTGCGGGGCGTGCACCGGCGCGTGCGTGGCACAACCGAGGACGGGCAGCCCTACCGGGCCGACGACCCGCACCTGCTGAAGTGGGTGCACATCGCGGAAACGGACAGCTTCCTGCGCGCCCACCAGCGTTACGGCGCACATCCGCTCGACGAGGCCGGATGTGACCGCTACGTCGCGGAGACCGCGCTGGTCGCCGAGAAGCTCGGCGTCCTCGATCCACCCCGGACGCGCGACGAGCTCGACCGGGCGCTGGCCGCGTACCGGCCGGAGCTGCGGGGCAGCGCGGACGCGCGCCAAGCGGCTCGGTTCCTGCTCGTCACCCCGCCGATTCCTTGGCCCGCCAGGGTTCCGTACGCCGTGCTCGCGGCTTCCGCGGTCGGGATGCTGCCGGTGTGGACCCGGGCCCGGCTGCGCCTGCCGTACCTGCCGGTGGCGGAGGCCACGGTCATCCGGCTCGCGGCCGGCGCCTTGGTCAAGGCGGTGCGCTGGGCCATGACCGCGCCGGAGCCCGGCACCTGAGCCTCTTCGTCCGGCGATGCAGCCGCGATGCAACGTATGCTGTGACGAACACGGGGAGACGACGTGACCGATACGTCCGAAGCACGTTCGCTCGGCTCGAGCGAGGTGGCACGGACGCTCGGGGTGTCCCAGGTGACCCTGCGGACGTGGGAGAAGCGCTACGGGATCGGCGCCGCCCAGCGCGAGGACAACAACCGCCGGCGGTACACCCCGGAGGACGTCGAGCGGCTGCGCCGGATGCGGGCGCTGCAGGCGCAGGGGACCAGCGCACGCGACGCGGCCCGGCTCGTGCTGTCGCGCTCGGCCGCCGAGACGACCGTCCGGCGCCGCCGGGAGCGGCTCGCCGAAGCCGCGGAGTCCTTCGACCTGCCCACGATCGGCGGGCTGGTCGACGACGCCTTCACCAGCCTGGGCGTGGCCAAGACGTGGACCGAGGTCGTCGCGCCGGTGCTGCGCGTCATCGGTGAACGCTGGGCCGAGCACGACGACCGCCAGGCGATGGTCGCCGAGTGGGCGCTGGCCACCACGGCCTCGGCGGCGATCGACCGGTACGCGGCCCCGGCGGCCGCGCTGCCGGGCTCGGCGCCCGTGCTGTTCGTCTGCGGCCCGACCGAGCGGCACGAGCTGCCGGTCAAGATGCTCAGCGCGGCGTTGAGCGACGACGGCGCCGCGGCCGCGTTCCTGAGCGGGCCGGTCTCGGTCGACGTCCTGCGGGCGATGTCCGCCCGGTTCACCCCGCGCGACGTCGTGGTCTGGTCGATGACCGCGCAGTCGGCCGACGTGCGGTTCCTGCGCGTCCTGAGCGCCGAAGGGGTGCCGGTGCGCCCGGCGGGCCCGGGGTGGCACGGGCTGCCGACGGTGGGCGAGCCGCTCCCGCCGTCGTTCGCGGCGGCTTTGGGTGTCTACAGCAGCTGATCGGCCGGCGCGATCACCGGCGTCCTCGTTGCAGAGCGCGGGTTTCGTCGTCGGGGTCCGGGCGCAGCAGGGAACCCGGTACGGCGTGGCCGGCGGTGCCCAGCTTGTTCATCTTCTTCGGCACCGGCGCGCCCTGGTACTCGAGCGGGATCGCGTGGCCGTGGCGGTCGACGCCGCCGAGCGGCTGGTGGACTTCGATGAACTCGCCGTGTGGCAGCCGCTTGATGATGCCCGTCTCGACGCCGTGCTCCAGCACCTCGCGGTCGGCCCGCTGCAGGCCGACGCACAACCGGTAGGCCGCGAAGTAGGCCAACGGGGGTCCCACGAGCAGGCCGATCCGCCCGGCCCACGTCAGGGCGTTGAGCGAGACGTCGAACTCGAAGGCGAGGATGTCGTTGAAGCTCGACAGCGTGAGCACGAGGAAGAACGTGATGGCCATCGCGCCGATGGAGGTGCGGACCGGGACGTCACGCGGGCGTTGCAGCAGGTTGTGGTGCGCGTGGTCGCCGGTGAGCTTCCGTTCGATGAAGGGATAGCTCAGCAGGACCGTCACCAGCACGCCGATGCCGATGGCGCCGGCGAAGAAGACCGGCGGCACGGTGTGGTCACCGAGGTAGAGCTCCCAGGCCGGCCAGACCCGCAGGAGACCGTCGGCCCAGCCCATGTACCAGTCCGGCTGGGACCCGGCGGAGACCTGAGACGGGTTGTAGGGCCCGAAGTTCCACACGGGATTGATCTGGAGCAGGCCGGACATCAACGTCAGCACACCCAGCACGATGACGAAGAACGCGCCGCCCTTGAGCGCGAAGTACGGCATGATCCGCACGCCGACGACGTTGGTCTCCTTGCGGCGCACCCCCGGGAACTGGGTGTGCTTCTGGTACCAGACCAGCGCCAAGTGGGCCCCGACCAGGGCGAGCATGATCCCTGGGAGCAGCAGGATGTGCAGCGTGTACAGGCGCGGGATGATCTGGTCGCCGGGGAACTCCCCACCGAACAACGCCCAGTGGATCCAGGTCCCGATCACCGGCACCGACAACACGATCCCCGACAACGTCGCCCGGATACCCGTACCGGAGAGCAAGTCGTCCGGCAGCGAATACCCGAAGAAACCCTCGAAACAGCCCAGGACCAGCAGCAGACCACCGATCACCCAGTTGGCCTCACGCGGCTTGCGGAACGCGCCGGTGAAGAACACCCGCAGCATGTGCACCGCCATCGACGCCACGAAGATCAACGCCGCCCAGTGGTGCAGCTGCCGCATGAACAACCCACCACGGACGTCGAACGAAAGGTCCAGCGTCGTCCGGAACGCCTGCGACATCTCCAGGCCCTGCATGTTCGTGAAACTGCCGTGGTAGACGACCTCCTGCATCGAGGGGTCGAAGAACAACGTCAGGTACACACCCGTGAGCAGCAGGATGATGAAACTGTAGAGCGCGATCTCGCCCAGCAGGAACGACCAGTGGGTCGGGAACACCTTGTTCATCTGGTGCCGCAGGCCCTTGGCCAGGCGGTAGCGCTGATCGGCGTTGTCCGCGGCGTCGCCCACCGCCCGCTCGATCGCGCTCGACCCCTTGGTCGGCGTGGTGAGTGAACTCATCGGCGACCCTCCTCCGGCGGTTGCCCGCTCGGCGATCGTCACACCGCCGCCTCGCCGGCGCAACGAAGACCGGGCCCGTGCATCGAAGTTGGAGCGCGTACGGCGCGTCCTCGCCGGATCGCGCTGCGGGCGTGGCCGCGGTCGGTCACGATGGGGAAATGGGGCGTTGGACGGCCGGGAAGCGGCTGCGGCAGGTGATGGTGTTCGTGCACGTCGCGGTGTCCGTCGGCTGGCTGGGGGCGGGCGCGGCCAACGTCGTGCTCGCGATGACCGCCGGGTACACCGGTGAGCCCGGCGTCCGCGAGGTCGCCTACCGGCTGATCGAGCGCATCGACGACTTCGTGGTCATCCCGGCGGCCTTCACCACCCTGGTCGGCGGGATCGTGCTGGGGGCGTTGACGAAGTGGGGACTGACCCGGTTCTGGTGGGTCCTGGTGAAGCTGGTGCTGACCGTCGCCGTGATCGGCTACAGCACGTTCGGCCTCGGGGTGTGGGTCGAGCAGAGCATCGCCGCGGCCGCCGCGGGCGTCGAGAGCCCGGTGGCGGGCCCGCTCGCCTACGGCGCGGCGCTCAACATCGTCGCCTTCCTGGCCATGACGTGGCTGTCGGTCGCCAAGCCCTGGGGCCGCACCCCGTGGTCACGGCCGCCGGTGGTAGCGCGGCGACCACGCTTGTCCGAAGTCTGAACCCGGTTTGCATCGCATCTGCATCGCGCTCGGAGTGCGACGGCCCGGTACGCGACCTACGCTCCGCAGGTGTCCGGATCGTAGTCGCGTCGTGGAGGTGGTCGCGTGACCTTCGAGTACTCCACCGTGGTGGCCGCCCCGCTCGACGAGGTGTTCGCATGGCACGGCCTGCCCGGGGCGATCGTGCGGCTGACGCCGCCGTGGCAGCCCGTCAAGGTCGGTGCCGAAGCCGCTTCCCTGCGCGACGGCCGGGCGCGGCTGAACCTGCCCGCCGGCCTGCGCTGGGTGGCGGCCCACGACCCGGACGGTTACCGGCCGCCGCACCAGTTCGTCGACCGGCTGGACACGCCGGTGCTGTCGAACCTGCTGTCCTGGCGCCACACCCACCGCTTCGCCGCCGACAGTCCTGATCGGACGGTCGTCACCGACCTCGTCGAAACGCCGCTGCCCGACGCGCTGCTCCGGTCGATGTTCGCCTACCGCCACCGTCAGCTCGCCGCCGATCTCGCCGCCCAGCACCGGTACTGGCGCGAACCGCTGACCGTGGCCGTCACCGGCGCGAGCGGACTGGTCGGGACCGCGCTGACGGCGTTGCTGACCACCGGCGGGCACCGGGTGATCCGGCTGGTGCGACGGCCCGCGCGCACCCGCGACGAGCGCACGTGGGACCCGGCCGCGCCGGCCACCGGCCTGCTGGCCGGCGTCGACGCGGTCGTCCACCTGGCCGGCACCTCCGTCGCCGGGCGGTTCGACGACCGGCACCTGAAAGCCGTGCGGGACAGCCGGATCGGCCCAACCCGGGCGCTGGCCGCGCTGGCGGCCCGCACCCCGGACGGCCCCGGGGTGTTCGTGTCGGCCTCGGCCGTCGGCTACTACGGCCCCGACCGCGGCGACGACGTCCTCACCGAAGACAGCAAACCGGGCGAGGGCGCCCTGGCCGACATCGTCACCGAGTGGGAGGCGGCCACCGAACCCGCCGCGGCGGCCGGGATCCGGGTGGTGCAGGTCCGCACGGGCCTGGCGCTGAGCCCGCGTGGCGGCCTGCTGCGGCTGCAGTACCCGCTGTTCGCCGCCGGGCTCGGCGGGCCGCTCGGCGCGGGCCGCCAGTGGACGCCGTGGATCGGCCTCGACGACCTGACCGACGTCTACCTGCGCGCGCTCACCGACCGCGGCCTCGACGGGCCGGTCAACGCCGTGAGCCCCGAGCCGGTGCGCAACGTCGAGTACACCCGGGTCCTGGCCCGTACCCTCAAGCGCCCGGCGCTGCTGAAGGTGCCGCACTTCGGACCGCGGCTGCTGCTCGGCCGGGACGGCGCCCGCGAACTGGCCTTCGCCGATCAGCGCGTGCAGCCGGAACGGCTGCTCGCGGCCGGGCACGTCTTCCGGCACGCCCGGCTCGGCGACGCGCTGGCGCACCTGCTCGGAGCGGCCGCCGCCACGTCGAGCGTGGGAGAACCGGTATGACCACCGTGCACCGTTCCGCCCCGGCACCGGTCGCCTTGGCCGGGTTCCTCGCCGCGGTCGCCGTTGTGGCCGTGGTCGGTGGCCTGGCCGCGTCGTCCTCGCGCGCGGTGTACGCCGGGCTCGAGCAGCCGCCGTGGGCGCCGCCGTCCTGGCTGTTCGGTCCGGTGTGGACGGTCCTGTACGTCCTGATCGCCGTGTCCGGCTGGCTGTACTGGCGTGCCGGCGGAACCCGCGCGGGCTTCACCTGGTACGCGGTCGGGTTGGTGCTCAACGCGGCGTGGACACCGCTGTTCTTCGCCGCCGGCGCCTACACGCTCGCGCTGGTCGAGATCGTGCTCCTCGACGTCGCGGTGGCCGGTGCGGTCGCGGTGTTCTGGCGCCGCTCGCGGGTGGCCGCCGCGCTGCAGGTCCCTTACCTGGCTTGGACGTTGTTCGCGACGGCGCTCAACACCGCGATCGTCGTGCTGAACTGAACGGCGTGCCGGCCGCCGAGCCGCCGCTGGTGGTCACGCTCGCCGTCGACCGGGAATCCCAGCAGGCGTGGGACGAGCTGCGCCGGACGTGGTTCCCGGCCGAGCGGTTGAAGGTGGGCGCGCACGTCACGCTCTTCCACGCGCTGCCGGGCGAGCACGCGGACGCCGTCATCGCCGACTGCGCCGAGATCGCGGCGAGGTGCCCGCGGTTCTCCTTCTCGGTGGACGGGGTCTACTCCCTCGGCGGTGGCGTCGCCATCGCCTTGTCCGCCGCCGCATTGACGTCCCTGCACGGGAAACTGCGGACCCGGTGGCGATCGTGGTTGACCGCGCAGGACGCGCAGCCGCTGAAGCCGCACGTCACCGTCCAGAACAAGGTCAGCCGTGAAACGGCGAGGGCGACCATCGAGGCGCTCCGCCCGGACTTCGGGCCCCGGACGGGTTCGGCGACCGGGCTCGCGGTGTGGCGGTACCTGGGCGGGCCGTGGCAGCCGGTGACCTCCGTGGACTTCGTGACGCCCGCTGTGCGGCGGGCAGGGGAGTGACCGCATGAGGCGTGTCACCCGGGCGGGTTGTTTGGTCGTTGCCGGTGCCGGGGTAGCCGGTGGATCCGTCCCGGCGCGGAACTCAAGACCGTTGTCGAAGCTGATCGAAAGGGTGGATCCATGACCACTGTCTCCCGCACGTTCACCGTCGAGGCGGCTCCCGGTGTCGTCGTCCCCTACCTGGCCGACTTCGGCCACGCCGAAGAGTGGGACCCCGGCACCGAGCGCTGCACCCGCAACGACAGCGGCCCGGTGAAGGTCGGCTCGTCGTGGCACAACACCTCCAAGATCGCCGGCATCAGCACCGAGCTGACCTACACCCTCGAGCAGCTCGCCGGCGACCGCGTCGTGCTGGTCGGGCGCAACGACACCGCCACCTCGACCGAGACCATCGACGTCACGCCCAGCGGCGCCGGCTCCGAGATCACCTACACCAACGAGCTGCAGTTCAACGGCCTGGCCAAGGTCGCGGCCCCGCTGGGCAAGGTGGTCTTCGAAAAGCTGGGCAACGACACCGAGAAGCAGCTGACCGACGTGCTCAACGGCCTGGCCCGGCGATGAGACCGCGCAGGCCGGACACCGCGAACCTGCGGCGGGTGGCCGGGCTGTCGGCCGCCGTCGTGACGGCGGCGCAGGCCGCGACCGCGGTCCTCGCGTTGCGCAAGGGCCGGCGCGACTACGCCGACGCCGTCTGGGGTCCCGGTCTGGCGGCCGTGGCGGTCACGAGCGCGCTGGCCGGGCGCGGTGACGCCCGGCGGCGCTGGGCGCTGGCGGCGCTCACCGTCGCGTGGGCGGCCCGGCTCGAACGCCAGATGCTGAGCCGCCTGCGCGGCAGCGACGAGGAGGATCCGCGCTACACCGAGTTCTTGGAGGGCGCTTCGACGCCGGCGGTCGTCGGCAAGGTGTTCCTCACCCAGGGCCTGAGCCAGCTGCTGGTGTCGGCTCCGGTGCAGCTGGCCGCCGCCAGTGCCCTCCCGCGCGGCAAGCGTCGGTGGCTGGCCCCGGCCGGGCTGGCCGTCATGGCCGGCGGGGCCGTGGTGGAGGCGCTGGCCGACCACCAGAAAACGGTGTACTCCCAGCGGGACAAGGACGAGCGGCCCGAGGTGCTCGACACCGGTCTGTGGGGCTGGTCGCGGCATCCGAACTACTTCGGCGATTCGCTGGTGTGGGACGGCGCGTGGCTGACGGCGGCCGCGTCGTCGCCCGGCCTGTGGACGTTGCCCGCGCCGGCGTTGATGAGCTACCTGCTGATGTTCGCCACCGGCGCCAAGCGCACCGAGAAGCGCATGCAGGATCGCCCCGGCTACAGCGATTACCAGAAGCGGGTGGCGTTCTTCTTCCCGCGGCCACCGTCCAAACGAGACTGAGCTTCAGCGGCTGACGGCGAGCACGTGCTTCCCCATGACGCCGCCGCGTTCGAAGGCCTCGTGCGCGGCGGCGACGTCCGCCAGCGGGTACACCCCCTGCACGACCGGGCGCAGGGCGCCGGACGTGACGTAGCCGGCCAGCTCGGCCAGTACGGCGGAGCCGGGGTTGGCGCTGAACGCGCGGATGCGTCGGGCGCCGTGGACGGTCGACGCGGCGATCGCCGCCAGCGCGGGGGGCGACAAGGCGATCGTGACCATCCGGCCGCCCTTGGCCAGCCGGCCGCGGTAGCGGTTCAGCTCGGAGCCGACGGTGTCGACGACGACGTCGAACGGCCCGATCCCCTCCGGCGTCGTGGTGCCGTAGTCGAGGACCTCGTCGGCGCCCAGGTCGCGCAGGAGCGCGGCGTGACGGTCGCGGGCCAGCGCCGTGACCCGGCCGCCCAGCGCGTGGGCCAGCTGCACCGCGGCGGTGCCGACGCCGCCGGCCGCGCCGCGGACCAGGACCCGCTCGCCGTCTTTGAGCTGGACGCTGTCGCGCAGCGCGATCAGCGCGGTGCTGCCCGCCACGACCAGGGACGCCGCCTCGACCGCCGGGACGTCCGCGGGCGCTGGTGCGATGCGCTCGGCGGGGACCACGACGTACTCGGCCGCGGCGGCGACGGTGTGGCGTTGCCGCGGGTGGACCATGCCCCAGACCCGGTCGCCGGCGCGGTGGCCCTCGACGCCGGGTCCGGTCGTGACGACGACCCCGGCGAAGTCCAGGCCGACGCCGATCGGGAACTTGCGGCCCGACACCATCCGCAGCCCACCGGCGCGGACGATCGCGTCGTGCCCGTTGACGCTGGACGCCTCGACCGCCACCAGGACCTCGCCCGCACCGGGGGAGGGGCGGTCGGTTTCGGTGACCCGCAGGACGTCCGGGGTTCCGAAGCTCGTGATCTGTGCGGCCTTCATGGCGTGGTTTCCTCCCGTGGTCGGCTGGTGCGACACCGATCCTGGGGCGTATTCACGGCGGCACGGTCGTTCGCCTTGTCCTGGGTCCGCCGGACCCACCTTCGCCGGTCACGCCGCGGGCATACTGGGCCGGTGACCGATGACCCTCGCCGCGCGCTCGCCGAGTTCCTGCGGACCCGGCGGACCCGGGTGCGGCCGCAGGACGTCGGCCTGGAGCCGGGTCCGCGACGGCGCGTCGCCGGCCTGCGCCGCGAGGAACTGGCCCTGCTGGCCGGGGTGAGCTCGGACTACTACCAGCGCATGGAACAGGGGCGTGACGTGCGGCCCTCCGGCCAGGTCCTCGACGCCATCGCCCGGGCGCTGGACTTCTCGGCCGAGGAGACCCGGCACCTGCACAGCCTCGCCGCGGCCGCCCGCACCCCGGCCCGGCCGGCCCGCCGGTACCCGCCGGAGGAGGTGCCGCCGACCACGCTGCGGCTGCTGCGCGCGACGACGTCACCCGCCCTGGTCGTCGGCCGGTTCCTGGACGTGCTGGCCTGGAACCCGCTGGCCGGGGCGCTGCTGGGCGCGTTCACCGAGGTGCCCCGGGCCGAGCGGAACCTGCTGGCGCTGCTGCTGCACCCGGAGGCCGATCGGGCGTGCCCGGAGCGTGCGGCCACCGTCGCCGAGCTGACCGGGATGCTGCGGGCCCAGGTCGCCGCGGAGCCGGGTCACCCGCGTGCGGTCGAGCTGGTGGGTGCACTGGCGGTGCGCAGTGCGGAGTTCGCGACGCTGTGGGCCCGGCACGACGTCGAAGCCGCGACCCGCGGCCGGATGCGCGTCGACCACCCGCTGGTCGGGGAGCTGAACCTGGACTGGGACGCGTACGCGATGCCGGGGGCGCCGGGGCCGGTGCTGATCGTCTACACCGCGGAGCCGGGCGGCCCGGACGACGACCGGCTGCGGCTGCTGGCCGGCCTGCTCGACGCGCCCCGGGCGACGGAGACGTCCACCCGGTCTTCGTGACCCGGCAATCCGGGGTGGGGTCCCGCGCCGAATGCCCGAAGATCGTGGACGCTCGCACCCGAGCCCGGAAGGGAGGTGGGCAGATGGGGACAGCCGGCGACCCCACGCCGTTCGAGGCCGCGGCGGTGCTCACCCTTCGCGCCGCACCCGAGCTGGCCGGTACCGAAGAGGTGGAACGGGCCTTCGCGCCGGCGCTGGCCGTGCCGCCCGGCACCCCGGTCGTGGTCGACCTTTCGGCGGTGACCTTCCTGACCCTGGAAGCCGTGGTGCCGCTGCTGGCTCTCGTGGAACGGTGTGCGGCGGAAGGCAAGGCCCTGCTGATCGTGGCTTCGGCCTACGTGCGGAGGAAGTGGGCGTTGCTGGGCCTGGATCCGGTCATCCCGCTGCAGCCGGTCGGCTGAGGGCCCGGCGCCAGAATCCGGTGACGCCGCGGCGCAGCTGTTCGGTGTCGACACTCCGCGGATCGAGCAGCCGTTGCAGCGCGATCCCGCGGAGCTGCCCGACGACGGCCACGGCGACGTCGCCGGAATCGGCTCCGGGGTCGATGGTGCCGTCCGCGATGCCCGCTTCGACGTCGTCGCGCAGGTCGGCGCGGAAGGCGTCGTCCCGCTCGCGGAAGATCGGGGCCAGCTCCGGTTGTGTCGGAGCTTCCGCCCACAGCAGCAGGAAAGCCTGGTTGAACACGCCGATCGAGCTGAGCGCGCCGAGGTAGCCGTCGATCAGCCGCAGCAGGCGGTCGAGCCCGGGCGTCACGCCGTCGAGGCCGGGCACGAAGCCGGCTTGGGTGGCGCGGGCGAGCCGTTCGACCAGGGTCTGCTTGGCGCCGAAGTGGTGGGTGACGATGCCGCGGCTGTAACCGGCGCGTTCCCCGACCCGGGCCAGGGTCAGCGAGCGCACCCCCTGCTCGACGACCAGTTCGGCGGCCGCGGCCAGTAGCGCGGCTTCCGCCTGGTCACGGCGTTCCTGCTGGGTGCGGCGCGTGGTCGTCGGCATGACCACAGCCTATCAAACTAACTTGCGTGTCGGTCAACAAGTATGTTTGAGTGGAAGCCTGAACCCGGGAGGCTCCTGATGATCGACATCGACGACCGCGAACTCGACGCCCTGCTCGCCGACGACCCTGGCGGCCCGGTCGTGATGCTCAACCTGCTGCGGTTCCGCCCGGCCGGCGGCCGCGAGAGCTACCAGCGCTACGCCGAGGCGCTCGGCCACACGATCAACGCCCGCTACGGCTTGAGCGTCGAGTACCTGGGCGACGGCGGGCGCGCCCTGGTCGCCGAGGACGGCCAGGCCTGGGACATGGTGGTGCTGGTCCGCTACCCGGACCGGCGGGCGTTCGCGGCCATGGTCCGCGACCCGGACTACCAGGCGGTCGCGCACCTGCGCAGTGAGGCGCTGGTGGAGTCGGTCCTGCAGCCGACCAGCCCGGTCGCCGTCTGATGCCCGCGGTGTTCGTCCACGGCAACCCGGAGACGGCGGCGGTGTGGGAGCCGTTGCTGGCCGAGCTGGCGGCCGTCCGCTCGGACCTGGTGTGCCTGTCGCCGCCCGGCTTCGGGGCGCCGCTGCCGGCCGGGTTCGGCGCCACGCACGCGGAGTACCGGGACTGGCTGGTCGAACAGCTGACGGCGCTGGGCGAGCCGGTGGACCTGGTCGGCCACGACGTCGGCGGCGGGCACGTGGTGAACGTGGTGCTGAGCCGCCCGGACCTGGTGCGCAGCTGGGTCAGCGACGTGCTCGGCGTCTACGACCCCGGCTACGAGTGGCACGAGCTGGCCCGCCGCTGGCAGACCCCCGGCGTCGGCGAGGCCGACGTCGTGGCCCGGTTCGGCGGCACCGTCGAGGAACGCACGGAGACGTTGGTGCAGCGGGGGATGGGCCGCGCGGTCGCGGCCCGGGTGGCGGCGGGGCAGGGCGAGGCGATGGGCCACGCGGTGCTGGCCCTGTACCGATCGGCCGCCCAGGCGGGCCCACCCGGCCTCGGCCTGGAACTGGAGCGCGCGGCGGCTCGCCCGGGCCTGGCCATCCTGGCCACGGCGGACCACGTCGTCGGCACGGAAGAGCAACGCCGCCGGGCGGCCGCCCGAGCGGGAGCCCAGGTCGCGGTCCTCGACGGACTGGGCCACTGGTGGATGACCGAGGCCCCGGCCCGCGGCGCCGCGGCACTGACGACTTTCTGGTCGACGATCCGCTGAGCGGATCGTCGATGCCGCGTTGATCCGTGTTCAAAGGACGCGAGGCTGGGTAATCGCGGTTCTGTGTCCCTTCCGTGCTTGGCGGGGATTCGGCGATGGCGTCGGTTCAGCAGCGAGCCGGCGCCATCGTGGTGCCACGGGAAGACCGCGGCGCCGCCCCCGTTGCCCGGCACAGCTCGGTCGGGAATCGGATCTACGGTGATCCCATGCCTGCCTCTTTCGACGTTCGTCCCGCGTCCCGGTTCGAGGACGTGGCGGCGATCCTCAACCCGAGCGGGAACGAGCGTGCCTGCTGGTGCCTCGCGTATCGGAGTACCTCGGCCGAGTACAGCGCGCTGCGGGGTGAACAGCGGGCCGAGCATGTCCGCACGTTGTGTGCCGAGAAACCCGCGCCCGGCGTGCTGGCCTACGACGGCGACGTGCCGATCGGCTGGTGTGGCGTGGCGCCGCGGGCGCGGATGGAGCGGCTCGTGCGGTCGCGGACGATGCCCCCGCTCGACGACGTGCCGGTGTGGAGCGTGGTGTGTTTCGTGGTGCGGGCGCCGTATCGGCGCCGCGGCGTGTCCCGGGCTCTGCTGGACGGAGCTGTCGCCTATGCGCGTTCGTGCGGCGCCCCGGCCATCGAGGGGTACCCGGTCGACACGGAGGGGGCGCGGATCGGCTCGAGCGCCGCGCACGTCGGCACGACCACGTTGTTCACCGGAGCCGGCTTCGACCGGGTACGGCCCACTCAGGCGCGGGCCGACCGCCGGGTGCGCTGGCTCATGCGGCTCGACCTCGGCTCGCCGTCGTCATGACGCTCGCCGGGTTCGGCGCCGACGTCGCACCTGCGTGAGCCGCCGGGGAACCGGCGGGCTCGGGGGCCGGTCCTCCGCTACTGTCCGTTCGCGGGTCCCGCTCGGTGGACCGCCCTCCCGTCGCCGAAAGGACTGCCCGTGCACCGGCTCACCGTCCTCTACCCGCCGCCCGTCGATCCCGCGCACTTCCGTGACCACTACACCCGCGTCCACCTGCCGCTGGCGGCGAAGCTTCCCGGCCTCGTCCGGATGCAGCACGCCTTCGACGTCGAGGGTCTGGGTGGGGCCAGCCCGTACTTCGCGGTCTTCCACGGCGACTTCGAGTCGGCCGAGGCGATGGCCGCCGCGCTGGGGTCCGACGAGGGCAAGGCGGTCTCCGCAGACGTCGCCAACTACGCGACCGGTGGCGCGCAGCTGGTGCACTACGAGCTGAGCTGAGCGCGGCGTGTGACGCGCGCGGTCTTGAGGCCGCGGGCGGATCGCGCATAATGGCACCAACAACCGACCGCTTAGTATGTTCCGGGCAACGTCGAAGGAGACACCCTGCCGTGAACTCGTTCAAGGATCGCGTCGCGATCGTCACCGGGGCCAGCCGGGGCATCGGCCTCGGCATCGCCAAGACGCTCGTCGAGCGCGGCGCCAAGGTCTGCATCACCGCGCGCAAGCCCGAAGCCCTGGAAGAGGCGGTCAGCTCCCTCGGCGGCCCGGACGTCGCCATGTTCGTGCCCGGCAAGTCCGACGACACCGACCACCAGGACGAGACCGTCGCGAAGACGATCGAGACCTTCGGCCGGCTCGACTACCTGGTCAACAACACCGGCATCAACCCGGTCTACGGCTCGACGCTCGACATCGACCCGGGCGCGGCGGCCAAGATCCTCGGCGTCAACGTGCTCGCGCCGCTCGGCTGGACCAAGCGCGCCCGCGACGCGTGGATGGGCGAGCACGGCGGCGCGGTCGTCAACGTCGCCTCCGTCGCCGGCCTCGGCGCGTCGCCCGGCATCGGGATGTACGGCGTCAGCAAGGCCGCGCTGATCCGGCTGACCGTCGAGCTCGGCGCCGAGCTGGGCCCGAAGATCCGGGTCAACGCCGTCGCGCCGGCCGTGGTCAAGACGAAGTTCGCGACCGCCCTGTACGAAGGCCGCGAGGAGGAGGTCGCCTCGGCGTACCCGATGAAGCGCCTCGGCCTGCCGTCCGACATCGCGGGCGCGGTGGCGTTCCTGCTGTCCGACGACGCGAGCTGGATCACCGGCCAGACCGTCGTCCTCGACGGCGGCGTGACCCTGGGCGGTGGCCTGTGACCGGCGTCGTCGTCACCGGTGGTGGCGGCGGTATCGGGGCGACGCTGGCCCGCCGGTTCGTCGCGGACGGCGCCCGGGTCGTCGTCGCGGACCTCGACGGCGACAAGGTCCGCGAGGTCGCGGCCGAGATCGGCGCGACGGCGTTCGTCGGTGACGTCGCGAGCGTCGACGGCGTCGCGAAGCTGGTCGAGAGCGCCCGGGAGACCCTGGGCGAGATCGACGTCTTCTGCGCCAACGCCGGGATCGCGCCCTTCGGCGGCGCGGAAAGCCCCGAGGAGGTCTGGGCGCGCACCTGGGACGTCAACGTGATGGCGCACGTCCGCGCGGCCAACCTGCTGCTGCCCGCGTGGCTCGAGCGCGGCAAGGGCCACTTCATCGCGACGGTCTCCGCCGCCGGGCTGCTCACCAGCCTCGGCTCGGCGCCGTACTCGGTGACCAAGCACGGCGCGCTGGCCTTCGCCGAGTACCTGTCGGCGACCTACCGCCACCGCGGCCTCACCGTGCAGGCGATCTGCCCGCAGGGGGTGCGCACGGCGATGCTGGAGAGCACCGGCACCGCCGGGCAGCTGCTCATGGGCGCGTCGGCGATCGAGCCGGAGCAGGTCGCGGACGCGCTGTTCAAGGCGATCGAGGAGAAGCGCTTTCTCGTTCTGCCGCACCCCGAGGTCGCCGGGTACTACGCGGCGCGCGCCACCGAGACCGACCGGTGGCTCGGCGGGATGAACAAGCTGCAGCGCAAGGTCGAGCAGGCGCTCGGCGACGCATGACCTGGGAGCCGGAGGTCGGTGAGATCGCCCGCCGGCGCGAGCTGGCCGAGTGGATGGGCGGGCCGGAGAAGGTGGCCCGCCAGCACGCGGCCGGGCGCTCGACGGTCCGCGAACGCATCACGGCGCTCGCCGACCCCGGCACCTTCGACGAGATCGGCGCGCTGGCCGGGACGGCGTCCTATGTGGACGGCTCGCTGGAGTCGTTCACGCCGGCCAACTTCGTCATCGGCACGGCCAAGCTCGACGGCCGCCGCGTCGCGATCGGCGGTGACGACTTCACCGTGCGCGGCGGCGCGGCCGACGCGGCGATCATGGAGAAGCAGGTCTACGCCGAGCGGCTCGCGAACGAGCTGGGGATGCCGATGGTGCGTCTGATCGAGGGCACCGGCGGTGGCGGCAGCGTGAAGATGCTGGAGCAGCACGGGTTCACCTACGTCCCGGTGAACCCGGCCTGGGATCTGGTGGTGGACAACCTGTCCACGGTGCCGGTCGTCGCGGCGTGCCTCGGCCCGGTGGCCGGGCTGGGCGCCGCGCGGGCCGTGATGTCGCACCTGTGCGTGCTCGTCGAGGACGTCGCGCAGCTGTTCGTCGCCGGGCCGCCGGTCGTGAAGCACGCGACGGGGGAGGATCTGTCCAAAGAGGAACTGGGCGGGGCCGACGTCCACCGGCGCAGCGGCGCGGTGGACCGGATCGTCGCCTCCGAAGCCGAAGCTTTCGCCGTGCTGAAGCAGTTCCTGTCGTACCTGCCGTCCTCTGTGGATTCGCTGCCGCCGGTCGGGTCCACTGAGGACCCGGTCGACCGCCGCGACGAGGCGCTGCTCTCGCTCGTCCCGCGCAACCGGCGTCAGCCGTACCGGCTGCGGCCGTTGCTGGACGGCGTCTTCGACGAAGGCTCGGTGTTCGACTACGCCGTCTCGGGCGGCTCGGCGTACGCGGGATTGGCGCGGCTCAACGGTCATCCGGTCGGCGTGCTCGCCACCGACCCGTACCGCGGCGCGACGCTGACGCCCGAGGGCGCCGACGTCATGACGCGCCTGGTCGACCTCTGCGAGACGTTCCACCTGCCACTGGTGTCGCTGACGGACCAGGCCGGCATGGTGATCGGCGCGGCGGCCGAACGCGCGGGCGCGATCCGCCACGGCGCCCGCGCGGTGACCGCGGTCTACCAGGCGCGGGTGCCGATGGCCGAGGTGATCGTGCGGCGCGTGTTCGGCGTCGGCGGCGCGGGCCAGACCAACCGGCACCGGCTGGTCCGGCGCTGGGCGTGGCCCTCGGGCGACTGGGGTTCGCTGCCCGTCGAGGGCGGCATCGAGGCCGCCTACCGCGCCGAACTCGACGCGACCGACGATCGGGACGCGCGGATCGAGGAGATCCGCGCCCGCCTCGACGCCGTCCGCTCGCCGTTCCGCACGGCCGAGCGGTTCTCGGTGGAGGACGTCATCGACCCGCGCGAGACCCGGGCGCGGCTGTGCGACTGGGTGCCGGACGCCTACGCCGTGCTGCCGAAGCTGGTGGGCCGCCCGTCGTTCGGGATGCGGCCCTAGCGGATCACCCGGTACGCCGCGGTGGATGGTCTGCCGCAGCTTGTCGTGAGTGTTTAGGGCGGTTCTAACCGCCCTAAACACTCACGACCCGGTACCAGTTCGGCGCCACCACTTCGAGCGGGACGGTCGTGCCGCCGGGGTGGTCGAAGATCCGGACGCCGTCGCCGAGCAGGACCGGCACGGGCATCGCGAGGATCTCGTCCAAGAGCCCGGCTTCGAGGCACTGGCGCGCGACGTCGGCGCCGAGGACGTTGACGTACTTGTCGCCCGCGGCCGCTTTCGCCGCGTCGACGGCCTCGTGCAGGTCGCCGACGAAGGTGACGTCCGGGACCGGCGCGGCCGGCCGGTGGGTGAGCACGAACTGCGGACCCTCCCAGCCGCCACCGAAGGCCTTGCCCTCGCGCTCCGCGTCGCCGCGGTGGGGGTCGTCGCCGCCGAACGTCCGCCGGCCGACCAGCAGCGAGCCGATCCGCGGGATCAGGGCGTCGACCACCGGATCGGGGCGCAGGTACGGGGTCAGCCAGGACATGTCGCCGCCGGGACCGGCGAGGAAGCCGTCGAGCGACATGCTGAAGCCGTAGAGCAGTTTCGCCATGCTGTCTCCTGGAGGTGTCTCCTTGAGGCGTTTCGCGGACTTCAGTACTGACGGCCCGCGGCCGGAAAAGTCATCGGCTTCACCCGGCCGTGTCCGGAACGCGACAGGATCACCACGGACCGTTGACAACGGTGTCAGCGCGCGAGGACCGTTCTCGAAACCGCGGCTGTGCAATTCCGGGGCTCCGCCCCGAGCCGGGGGCTCCGCCACCCGGACCCCGGAAGACGGATTGGTGCTTGTGCTCAACGGCGAAGGACAAGTGACATGGTCTTGCGTTCCCTCATGCGGCTATCGGCCGCTTCCGTGCTGGCCGTGGCCGGCCTGATTCCCATTTCCGCTTCCGCGGCGACGCTGGTCGCCGATCCCGCGTCCGTCGTGAACCCCTTCATCGGCACGTCCAACGCCGCCGACGACTTTCCCGGCGCCGACGTGCCGTTCGGCATGGTGCAGTGGAGTCCCGACACGCCCAGCCGCCCGGACGGCGGCGGCTACGAATACAAGGATTCCTCGATCACCGGTTTCAGTTTGACGCATTTGTCCGGTCCGGGCTGTGGTGCCGACGGTGACGTCCCCATTCTGCCGACGGTCGGCGCGGTCAACACCGGCGCGACGGACTCCTTTTCCCACGCGAACGAAACCGCCGACGCGGGGTACTACTCCGTGGGTCTCGACAACGGTGTCAAGACCGAGCTGACCGCCGCGCTGCGGTCCGGGTTCGGTCGCTTCACGTTCCCGTCGACGTCGCAGGCGAACCTGCTCTTCAAGCTCAACGGCAGCCAGAACGGGACGTCGAACCAGACGTGGACCGTGGTCAGCCCGACCGAGGTGTCCGGATCGGTCACGTCCGGTCACTTCTGCGGCGCCGGGTTCACCTACACGCTCTACTTCGACCTGGTCTTCGACCGCCCGTTCAGCGCCAGCGGTACGGCCGCCGCGCCCGCCGTGACGCCCAAGGCGTCGACGGACAAGCTGCACGGCGCGGAGCCGAAGGCCGCGGCCGCCGCCGCTCCCGCCGCTCCCGCCGCTCCGGCCGCGGGCCCGGGCAGCGCGTACGTCCGGTTCGACACGACGACCAACCGGACCGTGCAGGCCAAGGTCGGCGTCTCGTACGTCTCGGTGGCCAACGCCGTCGCGAACCGGACGGGGGACATCCCCGCGTTCGACTTCACCGCGACCCACACGGCCGCGCACAACGCGTGGAACTCGATGCTCGGCCGGATCCAGGTCGCCGGCGGGACCACGGCGCAGCAGCGCGTGTTCTACACCGCGCTGTACCACTCGTTGCTGCACCCCAACGTCTTCTCCGACAGCAACGGGCAGTACATCGGCTTCGACAACCAGGTCCACACCGTCGCGAGCGGACATTCGGCGCAGTACGCCAACTTCTCCGGCTGGGACATCTACCGGACCCAAGCGCAGTTGACCGCCTTGGTGGCACCAACGCAGACCAGTGACATCGCGCAGTCGATGATCGCCGACTACGCCCAGGGCGGCGGGCTGCCCAAGTGGGCGCAGAACAACGGCGAGACGTACGTGATGGTCGGCGATCCGGGCACGGCGATCCTCGCGAGCTACTACGCCTTCGGCGCGAAGAACTTCGACACGTCGGCGGCGCTGCAGGCGATGCTGCACGAAGCGAGCGCGGCGAACAACGTCCGGCCCGGGCTGAACGCGCTCAACGCGCCGGGGTACCTGCCGGCCAACGGCACCTACCAGTGCTGCAACTTCTACGGCCCGGTCTCGACGCAGCTGGAGTACAACACGGCGGACTTCGCGCTCTCGGCGTTCGCCGGGGCGCTGGGGGACACCGCGAACCAGGCCGTCTACGCCGGCCGCGCGCAGAACTGGAAGAACACCTTCAACCCGGCCACCGGGTTCATGCAGCCCAAGGACGCGGGCGGCGGCTGGACCGCCGGCTTCAACCCGGCGAGCGGGTCGAACTTCGTCGAGGGCACGTCGTGGCAGTACACCGGCATGGTGCCGTTCAACGTCGCCGGGCTGGCCGCGGCGCGCGGCGGCAACGCGTCGCTGATCAGCTACCTCGACAGCGTGCTGGCCGGGTTCCACGGCAGCGGCGGCAGCCAGGCCGACCTGGGCAACGAGCCGAGCCTCGAACTGCCGTGGGAGTACGACTACGTCGGGCAGCCGTACAAGACGCAGAAGGTCGTGCGCCAGGTCCAGGACCAGATCTGGACGGACGCGCCGGGTGGCTTGGCCGGCAACGACGACCTGGGCGCGATGAGCGCGTGGTACGTCTTCTCCGCGCTGGGCTTCTACCCGATGACGCCGGGGACGCCCGACCTCGCGCTGGGCAGCCCGCTGTTCACCCAGTCGGTGGTCAGCCTGCCGAGCGGCAACACGCTGACGATCAACGCCCCGGCGGCGGCGGACAACGCGCCGTACGTCCAGAGCGCGACGTGGAACGGCGGGGCGTGGAACAACGCGTACGCCCCGACGTCGGCGATCACCTCGGGCGGCACGCTGGCCTTCACCCTCGGGACGTCGGCGAACACGTCGTGGGCGGCGTCGAACCCGCCGCCGTCGTACGGCGGCACGCTCCCGCACATCGGCCCGGTGTCCTCGGGCGTCGCGGGCAAGTGCCTGGACGTCGCCACGAGCGGCACGGCGAACGGGACGCACGCTCAGCTGTACACGTGCAACTCGAGCGGCGCGCAGAAGTGGTTCTCCGGAGCGGACGGCTCCCTGCAGGCCCAGGGCGGCTGCCTGGACGTCAGCAACAGCGGAACGGCGAACGCCACGAAGGTCCAGCTGTGGCAGTGCAACGGCTCGGGCGCCCAGAAGTGGCAGGCGGGCACGGCGGGAGCGTTGGTGAACCCGCAGTCGGGCCGCTGCCTGGACGACCCGAACAGCACCACGGTGGACGGAACACAGCTGCAGATCTACGACTGCAACCAGAGCGCGGCCCAGAGCTGGACCCGCGGCTGACCCTGGTCGCGGTCACCGAGGTGACGACCTGACGCTGGGCCGATGACCACCTGTCATCGGCCCAGCGTCAGGAACGTTCGGTCATCGTCGCCTTCTCCGTGAGCCACAGCCGATGCCGACCGCCAGCAGCATGCTCACCGCGGAAGCGATGCCCGAGGCAGCAAGCTCGCCCACGATCACTGCGGCGAACCCACCCAGGACGCACAACAACCCGCGCAGGTTTCGTGACCGTTCTCGTGAGCCGGCCGTCCACCGGACGAGTCCGAGCAGGTCCTCCCACGGGATCGGCCTGCGGTCTTCGCTTGATCTTCCTGGTTTCGTCATGTCCCCAGGAAGCCCTGGTCAGGGGCTGTTTCACAGGACTTCGAACGAGATCGGGCCGGACTCGAACAGGGCCGAACGGGGGAGAACAGGATCGAACGGGGAGTAACGCTCGGCGAGACCGAAACGACCGAGTTGGTTGTGGAAGTAGCCTCGTCGCCCCATCTCTTCGACGATCTTGCCCCGGGCCGGGCGACGACCGTCGTCGAGTTCGCCGACTTGCTGCAACAGGTCCGGTCGCGGTCGGGCAAGACTTACGACGAGGTCTGTCGTTGGGCCACTGAGCACGGCACCACCTTGGCCAAGTCGACGCTGTCGGACTTGCTCAAGGGACAGAGGCTGCCGCGGGACGGCCACATGGTCGCGATCCTGCTGGCGTGCGGTCTCGGGTCCGAGGCCCTGGAACCTTGGAAGCAAGCTCGCGCGCGCCTCGAAGCGCCGCCTCGCGAGCACGACCTGGTCATCGTGCGCAGCGACTTCGACGACTTCTCCCGCGATCTCCGCGATCGTCTCACCGAGGCCCGCCAGGAGGTTTCCGACCTGCGGCAGCGTGAGCAGGACCTCGCGGCGAGGCTGGCCAAGGAAGAGATCAAGTGCCGGCAGCTGGAAGCCGATCTCGAGCGCATGCGCGCACTCCGCTCACCCGCCGGCGAAGAGAGCTCGCCGGATGAGGCGCAACGGGAGAGTGAACTGCAGGCCCTGCACGAGCGCGAGCGCGAACACATCGAGAACATGCGGACCGAACTCGTCCTGATCAACCGGGCCCGACAGCGTGCGGAAGAGCAGATGGAGCTGGTCGCGGCCGAGTCGACCGACTCCCAGCAGACGAGCCGAGTCGTCGATCTCCTGGAGCTGCACTTCGAACGCGCCGAGTACGAGCGGCGTCGTCGCGAGGATCTGGCCGGGCGCCTCGAGAACGCGCAGCTGCGCGTGTCCGAACTCCAGCGCATTCTGGCGATGTACCAGGGCCCCGCACAGTCGGAACGGGAGGCCGCGCCGCCTGCACCGCAGCCTCCGCCGACGGTGTGCGACCTGCCGCACGTCAGTTCGAGTCGATGGTGGCATCGGCTCTTCGCCCGTTCGTCTTGATACCGGGCGGCTTCGTGTCGGTTCAGCCCGCCGGATAGGGCGGGAACTCCGGGGCGCGCCGCTCGTTCCAGCTCGCCAGTCCTTCGGCCAGCTCCGGGTGGCCAAACGACTCCACCATCAACGCCGTCGCCTCGCGGGCCGACTCCGGTAGCGACAGCGCCGCTTCCCTGGTGAACTGCTGCTTCATCACCGCCATCGACCGCGGGGCGCTGTACGTCGCCAGTTCCGTCGCGTACGCCTGGACCCGCAGCGTCAGCTCGCCGGGTGGGACGACCTCCTGGACCAGGCCGTACTCCAGCGCCTGCTCGGCGGTGAACGTGCGGCCCGACAGCAGCAGGTCGCGGGCCCGGCCCTGGCCGATCAGCTCGGGGAGGAGCTTCGCGATGCCGTACTCGGCGATCAGGCCCCGGCGGGCGAACGCCGTCGTGAACTTGGCGCCCGCGGCCGCGAAGCGGACGTCCGCCGCGCACGCGATCACGAAGCCCAGGCCGGCGCAGCCGCCGTTGATCGCCGCCACCACCGGGACGCCCACCGTGGCCGCCGCGAGGACGTCGCGGAAGTTCTCGTGGCCGCCGCCGCCCGCCGGGGGCGCTGCGACGATGCCGTCCAGCAGGCCCAGGTCGGCGCCCGGGCAGAACGACTTTCCGGCTCCGGTGACGACGACCGCGCGGACCTCGGGGTCCGCGTCCGCCTCCCGCAGCGCCGCGCCGTAGCGGGCCTGCATCGGGACGTCCATCGCGTTGCTGCGCTCGGGCTTGTCGAAGGTGACGGTGGCGACCGCGCCGTCCCGTCCGTACCGGACGCCGTCCACAATGGACTCGGGCATGGCCGCCTCCTCGGGGTCAGAGGCCGCCGAGCATAGCGCGGCCGAGGAGCACGCGAACCCCGCCGGGAGGTGAACGCCGGCGTTCACCTCCCGGCGGGGATCAGGCCAGCCAGCCGCGCTGCGCCGCGCGCATGCCCGCCTCGAACCGGCTCTTGGCGCTCAGCCGGTCCATCAGGTCGGCCATCATCCGGCGGACCGTCCGCAGGGACAGCCCGAGGCGGCGGGCGGCCACCTCGTCGGTCATGCCGTGGGAGAGCAAGGAGAGCAGGGCGCGCTCCTGGCCGGTCAGGCCTTCGTCGTCCCGGGTGCGGCCGGCGCCGAACGGCGACGCGCTGTACCAGAGCTGCTCGAAGTAGGCCCGCATCAGCGAGACGATGCCGGGCGTGGTGATCTGGATGGCGCCCTGGCGCGTGTTCTCCGCGTCGAGCGGGACCAACGCGGTCTCGCGGTCGACCAGGAGCAGCCGGGCGGGCAGGGTCGGCTGGGTGCGGACCTCACCGCCGCGTTCGACGAGCCAGTCGACGTACTTCTGCGTGCGCGCGTCGTTGCGGGCGCTGTCCAGATAAACGGTCCGGATCGCCACGCCGCGGGACAACGCGGCTTGGTTGAGTGGCATTCCGGCATTGATGCTCGCCTCGGACTGGGCGCCGCCCGGCATGAAGGAAAGGCATTCCTTGCTGGCCCGGCTCGCCAATACCTCGATACGCCGCTGGATCTCGTCGATCCCGACCAATTCGTCCGGGCTCAGGGAGGGCGCGGCCTCCTGGAGATCGGCGATCAAATCGGACACCGCCGCGTGGCTCTCGGCCAGTTCCAGCTGGCTGCGCTGCAGTTGTGCCTGTCGCATTTGCACCAGGGAAAGCAGGCCGAACTCGGGATCGACGGCCCGCAGGGCGTCGGGGTCTTCCCGGGAGGGCCGGACCAGTGCGAGATCGGCCAGGCGATCGAGTGTCGTACGTACTTCCTCTTCGGACAAACCTAGCGAAGTCACAAGATCGGCCACGCCCCAATCACGGTGCGCGACCATCGTCCGGTAGACCAATTCGCCGGTTGCATCCACCCCCAGTGGCTTCAGCATGAAAAGCAGCGACCCCCAGTCTGTTGCTTCCTGGCCAAGTACCCCCTCCACGCCGGAGCGTACACCGTGGTTAACACCCCGACCAGAGACGTACCCGGTGGTCGGAGGCCGTTCGGGTGGGCTCTGGCACCAAGGTGCGGAGGCATTTGGTGCCACCCCCGGGCCCTTCCGGGAGGCCCGCCCGGCGAGCCAAGCTGTGTCCAGCGAAAGCCGAACAACACACTGGGGACAGCATCATGAACGTTCAAGAAATCGCACAGCAGGCCGAGACTCCCGACGGTTTCGACTGGGACACCATCAAGAACATCATCAGCGGGCTGGGCTTCGGCCGCCCCTAGTACGGAGACTGCCCGTGTACATGGCAAGCGTCACACTTGCCGCATCGGGCGAGGCCACCCACCGCGAGCTGGACCCGCACGTACTGGTGGACCTGCTCTGGGCCCTCGCCGAGCCGGGGCTGGGAATCGAACACATGCGTGTCGCCACCGGCCCGGGTCGCATAGAAGTCGTTTTCTTCTCCACCGCGCCGGACGCGCATTCGGTCGCGATCACCGGAATTCATCTCTGCGAAACCGCCGTGTCATCCGCGCCGCAATTGCGCGGCTGGATCGTCGTGCCGATCGCGGGGAATGAGGGGCCTGGTCAGCAATGAAGTATGTCCATCATCGTGCGGAAATGTCCATTTTAGGGGAAATGTACGAAGGTGTCCGGCAGGGCCGGGGCCGGGTCGCGCTCATCGGCGGCCCGGTCGCCAGCGGGAAGACCAGCTTGCTCGGCAGGCTGGCCGACACGGCCCTGGAGTCCGGGGCCGTCGTCCTGCAGGCCATCGCGTCGGACTCCGAGCGGGACCTGCCGTTCGGCGTGCTCGGGCAGCTGGTGCAGAGCCCGGCCGTGCCGGCCGGGGCGGCCGACGAGTTCGCCGCGCTGCTCGAAGCCGGCGCAACCACCCTCGCGGGGGACCCGGGGGCGGCGCGGCAGCACATCTCCCGGGCGGTGGCCGCCGCCCTGCTCAAGCTCTCCCGCACGGCGCCGGTGGTGCTGGTCGTCGACGACCTGCACCACGCCGACGAGGATTCGCTGCACTGCCTGCTCTTCCTGATGGTGCGGATCCGCTCCGCCCGGATCCTGGTCGCGCTGGGGGAGCGCACCAGCGACCGGTCGGTCGGCCCGGCGTTCGACGCCGAGCTGGTGCGGCTGCCGCACTGCCGCCGCATCCGGCTGACGACGCTGCCCGCGGACGGCGTGGTCGAGCTGGTCACCGGCGAGCTCGGCGCGGACGCCGCCCGGCTGCTCGCCCCCGCCTACCACGAGCTCACCGGCGGCAACCTGCTGCTGGTGCACGCCCTGTTCGAAGACCACCGGACGGCGGGCGGCCCGGCCGAGCCGTCGCCGGGGTTCGCCTTCCGCAACGCGGTCCTGAGCTGCCTGCGCAGCAGCGGCCCGCTCGCGCTGGACCTCGCCGCGGCGGTCGCCGTGCTGGCCGGCGCGGCCGACGCCGACCGGGCGGCCGACCTGGCCGGAGCCGGCGCGGACGAAGCGGTCCGGGTGCTCGGGGACCTCGAAGCCGCCGGGATCCTGGCCGGCGGCCGCTTCCGGCACCCGGCCGGCGCGGCCGCGGTGCTGGAGGCCATCGAACCGGGCCGGCGGGCCCGGCTGCGTCGCCGGGCCGCCCGGCTGCTGTACGAAGCGGGCGCCGAGAGCCGCAGCGTCGCGGAAATGCTGGTCGCCTCCGAAGACCTCGACGAGCCCTGGGTCGCCACCGTGCTCCGCAGCGCCGCGGAGCTCGCGCTGGCCGAGGACGACGTCGAAAAGGTCGTCCGCTACCTCGAACCGATGAGCCGGCTGGGTGACGACGCCCAGCGGGTCGCCGTCACCACCCTGCTCGCCGACGCCGAATGGCGGGTCTCCCCGGTCGCGGCCGAACGGCGGATCCGCGCGCTGGCCGCCGACATCGGCGGCGTCGCGAACGGCCCCGGGCCGCTGCGCCACCTGTTGTGGCACGGCGAAGCCGAGGAAGCGGTCGAGGGGTTCGGCAAACAGATCGAGAACACCGGGATGTCGCTCGACGCCGAGGCCCTGTGCCTGGCCGTGGCGTGCACCCACCCGGCACTCGCCGCCCGGCTGCCGGTCCCGGCCCGGGCCGCGGGCACCCGGCCGGTGCCCAGCGGCACGGTCGTCGACACGCAGTGGCGCGCCGCCCGGATCCTCAAGGCGGTCCTGCGGGGCCGTTACGGGGACAACGTCGTCGTCGCCGTCGAGCAGATCCTGCAGAGCACCCGGCTGGCCGACGCCACGGTCCAGCCGCTGACCTTCGCGTTGCGCGCGTTGATGTACGCGGGCAGCACCGACCGGGCCCTGCCCTGGTGCGAACGGCTGCTGGAAGAGTCGGCCAAGCGCCGGGCCCCGGCCTGGCAGGCGGTGTTCAGCGCGCTGCGGGCGGAGATCGCCGTGCGGCAGGGCGGTCTCCCGGCCGCGCTGGAGCACGGCGCGAAGGCCCTCGCCCTGATCTCGGCGTCGAGCTGGGGCGTGGCGATCGGGTCACCGTTGGCGAGCATGATCCGGGCGCGCACCGAGATGGGGGCGCACGAGGAGGCCGAAGCGCTGATCGCCCAGCCGGTGCCGGCCGCGATGATGCGGACCGTGCACGCGCTGCCCTACCTCTACGCCCGCGGCCGGCACCACCTGGCCACGGACCAGGTGTACGCGGCGCTGCGGGACTTCATGGCGGCGGGCGAGCTGATGACGGCGTGGGGGATCGACCTGCCGGCACTGGTGCCGTGGCGGGCCGGCTGCGCCGAGGCCTACCAGCGGATCGGCGACCGGGCCAAGGCGGCCGAACTGGTGGACGCCCAGCTCAACCTGGTCAGCGAGAGCAACTCCGCCGCGCTCGGGGCGACGTTGCGGGTGCTGGCGAACACGCACGAGCTGGCCGACCGGCCGCCGATGCTCAAGAAGGCCGTCGACGAGATCCAGGCCGGCGGGGACCGGCTGGAGCTGGCGAAGGTGCTGGCGGACCTGGGGCGCACGCACCACGAGCTGAACGAGACCAGCCGCGCCCGGATGGTGGTCCGCCGGGCCTGGCACGTGGCGCAGGACTGCCGGGCCGACGCGGTGTGCCGGGAGCTGCAGCCGCACATGTCCGCCGAGGACCTCAAGCCGGCGGGCGTACCCGGCGAAACGGACCGGCTCGCGCTGCTCACCTCGGCCGAGTACCGCACCGCCGCGCTGGCGCGGCACGGCTACACCAACCGCGAGATCGCCCGGAAGCTGTTCATCACGGTGTCCACCGTGGAGCAGCACCTGACCCGCACCTACCGGAAACTCAAGGTCGGCAACCGCGCCGACCTGCCCGCCGGGCTCGAGCCGACCGTCGCCGGTACGGCTTGACCGTGGCCCCCTCCCGGCCACGGTCGCCCCGATGCCCGGTCACGACTCCCCAGCGTGACCGGGCATTCCGGCGTTCCGCGCCCGGGTCAGCGAGCCGCCGTCTCGGCGTAGTTCTCCAGCTTGTCCGCGGCGGTCCGGGTGCCGCCGGCTTCGCGGACGCGGCGGCTCTCCGCACGGAGGCGGGCCCGCAGCGCGTCGTCGGCGAGCACGGCTTCGACGGCCTCGCGCAGGCTCTCCGGGCTGACCTCGTCGCGGTCCAGGGCCCGGCCGAGGCCCAGCTCGGCGATCCGCCGGGCGACGACGTCCTGCTCGGGCATCTGCGGCACCGCGACCAGCGGCGTGCCGAAGTAGAGCGACTCCATCGTGCTGCCCATCCCGGCGTGGCAGACGAACGCGGACGCGTGGCGCAGCACGGAAAGCTGCGGGACCCGGGCGTGCACCTCGACGTTCGGCGGCAGCTCGCCGAGCGCCGAGACCGGCACGCGGTCCCCGATGGCCATCACGACGTGCACCGGCCGGCCGGCGAAGGCGGCCACGCAGGCGCGGAAGAACTCGGGGCGCAGGTTGTGCGCCGTGCCGAGCGAGACGTAGACGACCGGCAGGCCGGTCACCGGCGGTGTCCAGTCACCCTGGAACCCGCGTTCGGACAGGCACGGCCCGACGAAGCCGAAGCGCTCGTCGAAGGTGTCGCCGGCGTACTGGAACTCGCGGGTCAGGAAGACCAGCCGCGGCTCGTCCGGCTCGCCGCGCGTGATGTCCTCGGGGGTGACGTCCGCGAACCCGTTGCGGGACAGGAACTCGGTGAACTCGGCGTGGAACGCGGCGGTGGCCGGGTGCTCGGCGGCGACGCCGGCGATGCGCTCGGCCTCCTCGGCCACGGAGTACTCGGTGTTCGCGGCGAAGGTCGGGAACAGCTCCAGCGTCGGCCGGTCCCAGCGGCGCCCGAGCATCCGGGCGAGCGGGTACATCGTGACGTCGTAGGCGATGACGTCCGGCAGGTCGCCGTCGAAGTGCGCCAGCAGCGCCGGGGCCAGCTGCGCGCTCTCCCGCAGCAGGATCAGCGGCAGCCAGGCGACGTCGTCGGCGGTGACCTCCTTGCCGGGGTGGGCCGAGGCGAGCGTGGTGTCGACGACGAGGACGTCCGCGCCGGCGGCCCGCAGCGCGGGGGCGAACTCGGCGGTGGCGGCGTAGGTGACCCGGTGGCCGCGGCCGACGAGCTCGGCCACGACCGCGATGGTGGGGTTGACGTGCCCGTGGGCGGGGATGGTGACGAACGCGAAATGGCGGGACATGGTCTGCTTCCTTTTCGGAGGTTTCGTCCGGATCACCGGCGGGCGGGGCGAGGTGGTTCAGGCGGTGACGGCGCCGGCGGTGGCGCTCTTCTTCTTGTCGCCGATCAGTCCGGTGCGCTGGCCGTAGACCTGGCCGAAGATCTGCAGGCCGATGAAGAGCACGGCGTACTGCGCGCCACCGAGGCCCGGGACCAGGTCGACCGGCAGGGTGTAGGCCATGACCCCGCGGACGACGGCGTCGAGCACGAGCGCGATGCCCCAGGCGGCGGTGACCACGCGCATGCCGTGGCGGAAGCTCTCGGACGTGGCGAACCGGTGCGTCCAGGTGTCCTCCGGCGTCTTCGCCTTGGCGTCGGCGATCGGCCGCGCGGCCTCGTAGATGAACGGGCGGTTCGTGCGGAGCGTGCCGAGCAGCCACAGGCCGGCGACGGCGGTCAGCCAGCCGTCCTTGGCCAGCAGGAACCGCTCGCTGCCGGTGAGGAAGGACGCGGCGACGCTCAGCAGCAGGATGGTCAGGGTGAACAGCGCCAGGCCGCCGACCTTGCGGGTCCGCACGACCTGCCAGATCACGTGGACCAGGGGCGCGGCCCCGCCGGCGAGCAGGGCGAGCAGCTGGTCGACGCCGGCGGCGCGGAGGCCGTAGTAGAGGGCGATCGGGGCGACGAGGTCGACGACCAGGTTGGTCACGATCGCGCCGACTGCGCTGGTCTTCGGAGCGGTGGTGGTCATCGGGTTCTCCCAGGTCGTCGGTGGTGTGTTTCCAACGTAGAAGGGAGTGGATCTCGTCAGAACCCCTCTTCTACCCCGACCGGGGTGGAGTTTTCTTTATGCGGGCAGGGGTGGTATCCGTCTCCGCCCGGCCACGCTCCGTGAGTCAGACTGACCGGGTGGGCTCGCCCGGAGGAGGAACCGACATGAGTGACACGGCGGTCGCCGTCGGCGCACCCGTGGCCACCCGGCTGCGGCGCGCGCCGCGTGACCTCGCGCGCGGCGCCGCGCTCGGCCTGCTCAGCCTGGGCGAAGCGGCGCTCGCGGTCGGCACCCTGCTGTCGCTGGTGCTGTGGTTCGGGCTCGGGATGTTCCCGCTGTTCCTGCTGATCACGGTGGTGATCCGGCGGATCGCGAACACCGCGCGCGAGCTGGCCGGGAAGTGGTCCGGGGTGCCGGTGGCGGTGCCGTACCGGCCGCGGCCGCGGCTCGAACGCACCGAGCACGGCTGGTACTGGAGCGGGAAGGACTACCACAAGCGCCGCTGGTTCGCGGCGGTGTCGCTGCGGGTCCGCTGGATCTGGGGCGACCCCGCGACCTGGCGCGACCTGGCCTGGCTGCTGGCCGACCCGGTGGTCGGCGGCGCGCTCGCGGCGTTCCCGGTGCTGCTGGTGCTGACCGGGCTGACCGGCGTGCTGCTGGCGGTGGGACAGGCGGCCGGGGTCGTCGGCGAGCTTTCGTGGCTGGGCGGCACGGAGGTGCCGCTGCAGATCGCCGTCGGGCTCGCGTGCGTCGCGGCCGGGGCCGCGTTCGCCGGCCCGCTGCTGCGGCTGCACGGCGAATGGACGTCGCTGCTGCTGAAGCCGGGACGGCGGGGGAAGCTCAACGACCGCGTCCGGCAGCTGACCCGCACCCGCGCGGACGCGCTGGCCACGCAGGCCGCCGAGCTGCGCCGGATCGAGCGCGACCTGCACGACGGCGCCCAGGCGCGGCTGGTCGCGATGCGGATGAAGCTGGCCGCGCTGTCGCAGTTCATCGACCGCGACCCGGACCGGGCCAAGGAGCTGGTGCTCGAGCTGCGGGACTCCTCGAGCAAGGCCCTGCAGGAACTGCGGGACCTGGTGCACGGCATCCACCCGCCGGTGCTCGCCGAGCGCGGGCTGCGGGACGCGCTGCGGGCGTTCGTGCTCGACCTGCCGCTGGACGCGAACGTCGACATCGAGCTGCCCGGCCGGTTCGAGCCGGCGGTGGAGGCGGCGGTCTACTTCAGCGTGTGCGAAGCGCTGGCCAACGTCGTCAAGCACGCGCAGACCCGGGACGTCACCGTGCGGCTGCGGTTCGACGACGGGCTGCTGGCCGGCGCGGTGGTGGACGAAGGCCGCGGCGGGGCCGATCTCGCCGCCGGGTCCGGGTTGCGCGGGATCGCCCAAAGGCTGGAAGCGTTCGACGGTAGTCTGGGCGTCGTCAGCCGGCCCGGCGGACCGACCCGCGTGAGTTTGGAGATCCCGTGCGCGTTGTGCTCGCCGAAGACCTCGCTCTCCTGAGGGACGGCTTGACACTGCTGCTGCAGTCGCACGGTTTCGACATCGTCGCCGCGGTGGAAACCGGGCCCGAACTGCTGAAGGCGCTGCTGGAGCACCGCCCCGACGTCGCCGTGGTCGACGTCCGGCTGCCGCCGAGCTTCACCGACGAAGGCCTGCAGGCCGCGCTGGCCGCGCGCAAGCAGGTGCCCGGGCTGCCCGTGCTCGTGTTGTCCCAGCACGTGGAACAGTTGTACGCCAACGAACTCCTGCAGGACGGCGCCGGCGGCGTCGGCTACCTGCTGAAGGACCGCGTCGGCGACGCCGAGGAGTTCGTCGAGGCGGTGCGGCGGGTCGCGGCCGGCGGCACCGCGATGGACGCGACGGTGATCGCGAAGCTGCTGGCGCGCCAAGCACGCAACGAGCCCTTCGAGACGCTCAGCCCGCGCGAGCGCGAAGTGCTGGAGATGATGGCCGAGGGCCGGTCGAACGCCGGCATCGCGCAGAGCCTCAACTTCAGCGACGGCACGGTCGGCAAGCACATCTCGAACATCTTCACCAAGCTGAACCTGCCACCGTCCAATGACGACAACCGGCGGGTGCTCGCGGTGCTGACCTACCTCAACCGCGGCAAGGCCGTCTGACCCTCGGGCTTCAACGCCCTGAAGGGCACCCTCAGGGACCGGAAGTCCCTGAGGGGCACCTTCAGGGCGTTTTCCCTTGTCCCGCCGGGTGACGTGCAGGGTGCCTAGGGGCCCCGTTAGGGGTTTCTGGCCCGCTCCGGGCTCAGTAGCGTTTTGCCTGCTCACGACGAACGTCGGGCGTTCGCGCGCCGCGTGACGGGCTTCGTCGCGGCTGCTCCTGCCCGTCCGCGATCTGTGGAGGACTCGCCTTGTCCAAGCTTGAGTTCGGCATCGCGATCGTCGGCATGGCCTGCCGGCTGCCCGCCGCGCCGGGGCCGGGGGCGTACTGGGACCTGCTGCGCCGTGGCCGGCACGCGATCACCGAAACCCCGCCCGAACGCTGGACCGGACCGGATGACGCGCCCGGGACCGGGTACGGCGCCTTCCTCGACGACGTAGCGGGCTTCGACGCCGCCTTCTTCGGTGTCTCCCCGCGCGAAGCCGCGGTGATGGACCCGCAGCAGCGGCTGATGCTGGAGCTGAGCTGGGAGGCCCTGGAGGACGCCGGCCTGCCGCCGGCCCGCCTCGACGGCGACAACGCGGGCGTGTTCTTCGGGGCCATCTGGGACGACTACGCGCACCTGCTCACCGAACACGGCGTCAGCACCCAGCACTCGCTGACCGGCGGGCACCGCGGCGTCATCGCCAACCGCGTCTCCTACACCCTCGGGCTGCGCGGGCCGAGCCTGGTCGTCGACTGTGGACAGTCGTCGTCGCTGGTCGCGGTGCACCTGGCCTGCGAAAGCCTGCGTCGCGGCGAATCCGCGGTGGCACTCGCGGGCGGGGTCAACCTGAACCTGATCGCCGCCAGCGCGGTCGGCGCGTCCCGCTTCGGCGGGCTGTCGCCGGACGGCCGCTGCTTCACCTTCGACGCCCGCGCCAACGGTTACGTGCGCGGCGAAGGCGGCGGCCTGGTCGTGCTGCGCCCGCTCGCCGACGCCCTCGCCGACGGCGACCGCGTCTACGGCGTCATCCGCGGCACGGCCGTGAACAACGGCGGAACCGCGGAAACCCTGACCACACCGAGTGAAACCGCCCAGCGCGAGGTGCTGCGGCTGGCGCACGAGCGGGCCGGCACCGAGCCGGGCGACGTCGAGTACGTCGAGCTGCACGGCACCGGCACACGCGTCGGTGACCCGATCGAGGCCGCCGCGCTCGGCGCGGTGATCGGCACGGCCCGCGCGGACGGCGCCCCGCTGCTCGTCGGGTCGGCCAAGACCAACGTCGGCCACCTGGAAGGCGCCGCCGGCATCACCGGGCTGCTGAAGGCGGTGCTGTGCCTGTGGCACGGCGAGATCGCGCCGAGCCTCAACTTCACCGCGCCGAACCCGGACATCCCCCTCGACACGCTGAACCTGCGCGTGACGACCGAGGCCACACCGTGGACCGGGCCGAACCGGCTGGCCGGCGTCAGCTCGTTCGGCATGGGCGGTACCAACTGCCACGTCGTGCTCGCCGCGGCCCCGGCTCCGGTACATCGGACGAGCGGCGGCGACCCGCTGCCGCTCGTGCTGTCCGCCCGGTCGCCGGAAGCGCTGGCCGTGCAAGCGAAATCGCTGTGGGACCGGCTGGCCGCGCACGACCCGGTCGACGTCGGGTACTCCCTGGCGACGACGCGCGCGTCCCTCGACCACCGCGCCGTGGTCGTGCCGGACGGCGATCTCGCGGGGGCACTCGACGTCCTCGCCGCCGGCGGTTCGTCGCGGTCGGTGGTCCGCGGGACCACGCGCGACGCGCGCCCGGTCGCCTTCCTGTTCTCCGGTCAGGGCAGCCAGCGAACCGGCGCGGGACAAAGGCTTTACGTGACCCAGCCGGTCTTCGCGGCCGCGCTCGACGACGTCTGCGCCCGCTTCGACCGCCACCTCGACGTCCCGCTGCGCGACGTCCTGTTCGAGTCCACGGAACTCCTCGACCGGACGCGGTACACGCAACCCGCGTTGTTCGCCCTCGAAGTGGCCCTGTTCCGGCTGCTGGAAAGCCGCGGTGCACGCCCGTCCGTCCTCCTGGGACACTCGATTGGCGAGCTGGCCGCGGCCCACGTCTCCGGCGTGCTTTCGCTCGACGCTGCGGCCGAGCTGGTGGCCGCCCGCGGCCGGCTGATGGACGCGCTGCCGGGCGGCGGCGCGATGCTCGCCGTCGAGGCCACCGAGGCGGAAGCGCTTTCCGCACTGACTCCCGCGGTGTCGATCGCCGCGGTCAACGGGCCGCAGGCGGTCGTGCTGTCCGGAGACGCGGACGCCGTCACCGCGCTGGCGGACCATTTCACCGCGCTGGGGCGCAAGACCAAGCGGCTGACGGTCAGCCACGCGTTCCACTCGCCGCACATGGACACGATGCTCGACGACTTCCACGCGGTCGCCGCGCGGCTGACCTTCGCGCCGCCGCGGATCCCGATCGTCTCCACCCTCACCGGCCGTCTCGCCACCGCCGAGGAACTCGCCGACCCGGGCTACTGGACGCGGCACGTGCGTGAATCGGTCCGTTTCGCTGACGCCGTAAGCGCAGTCGGCGACGCCGTGTTCGTCGAGCTGGGCCCGGACGGCGTGCTGTGCGCGATGGCCCGCGAGTGCGTCTCCGGCACCTTCGCCGCCGTCCTGCGCCGGGACCGCAACGAGACGGCCACCTTTCACACCGCCCTGGCACAGCTGCACGTCCACGGCGCCGACGTCGACTGGGCCGCGGTCTACGGCGACCGCGGCAACCGCGTCGACCTGCCGACCTACCCGTTCCAGCGCAGCCGTCACTGGTTCGACGGCCCCGCGCGCCCGCCGGCCCCGGCCGTCGAGCGGTCGTGGGCGCAGCGGGTCGCGGACCTGCCCGCCGCCGAGCGCGACCGCCGCCTCGGCGACGTCGTCCGCGCGGGTGTCGCGGTGGTGCTCGACTACGCCGGCGCGACCGACGTCGACCCGGAGCGGACGTTCAAAGAGCTGGGCATCGACTCGCTCACCGCGGTCGAGCTGCGGGACCACCTCGGCCAGGTGACCGGCCTGCGGCTCGGCAGCGGCGTGCTGTTCGACCACCCGACGCCGGCGGCGCTCGCCCGGCACCTGGAAACCGAGCTGTCCGACGCTCCGCAGGCCACCGCGGAGACCGTGGCCGTCAGCGACGAGCCGATCGCCATCGTGGCGATGAGCTGCCGTTACCCCGGCGGCGTCCGGACCCCCGAAGACCTGTGGCACCTGGTCGCCGAGGGCGTCGACGCGATCGGCGGCTTCCCGGCCGACCGCGGCTGGGACCTCGACGGGCTCTACGACCCGGACCCGGAACACGCCGGCACGACCTACGCCCGCGGTGGCGGGTTCCTCGACGGCGTCGCGGACTTCGATCCCGCGTTCTTCGGCATTTCGCCGCGGGAAGCCGTCGCGATGGACCCGCAGCAGCGCGTCCTGCTGGAACTGACCTGGGAGGCGCTCGAACGCGGCGGTCTCGACCCGGCCGGGCTGCGCGGCACGTCGACCGGGGTCTTCGTCGGCGCCATGGCGACCGACTACGGCCCGCGCCTGCACGAAGCGGCCGGCGGCGCCGACGGCTACCTGCTCACCGGCACCACCGGCAGTGTCGTCTCCGGCCGGCTGGCGTACACGTTCGGCCTCGAAGGACCCGCGGTCACCGTCGACACGGCCTGTTCGTCGTCGCTGGTCGCCCTGCACTGGGCGGCGCAGGCCCTGCGCGGCGGCGAGTGCTCGCTGGCCCTGGCCGCCGGCGTCGCCGTGATGTCGCAGCCGGGCATGTTCATCGAGTTCTCCCGCCAGCGCGGATTGTCCGCCGACGGCCGCTGCAAGGCGTTCTCCGCCTCGGCGGACGGCACCGGCTGGGCCGAGGGCGCCGGAGTCCTGGTGCTGGAACGGCTTTCCGACGCCCAGCGCCACGGCCACCAGGTCCTGGCCGTGCTGCGCGGCTCGGCGGTCAACTCCGACGGCGCGTCCAACGGTCTCACCGCACCCAACGGCCCGTCGCAGCAACGCGTCATCCGCCGCGCGCTCGCCACCGCCGGACTGGCTGCTTCGGACGTCGACGCCGTCGAAGCGCACGGAACCGGGACGACCCTGGGTGACCCGATCGAGGCCGACGCGCTGATCGCGACCTACGGCCGGGACCGCGAGACGCCGCTGTGGCTGGGGTCGCTGAAGTCCAACATCGGGCACACACAGGCGGCCGCGGGCATCGGCGGCGTGATCAAGATGGTCCAGGCCCTGCGCCACGGCGTCCTCCCGCGCACGCTGCACGTGGACGAACCGACCCCGCACGTCGACTGGTCCGCCGGAACCGTCGCCCTGCTCACCGAGACGCGGCCGTGGCCGGAGACCGACCGGCCACGCCGGGCCGCGGTCTCGTCCTTCGGCGTCAGCGGCACCAACGCCCACGCCGTCCTCGAACAGGCCCCCGCGACCGACGCGCCGGAGAGCGCTTCCGGCCCGGTGCCGGTCGTGCTGTCCGCGCGAACCGAGGGCGAACTGCGGGACCAGGCAAAGAACCTCCTGGACTACCTGGCGGACACGGCGGTGTCCGAAGTGGACGTCGCGCACACGCTGACGTCGACGCGGGCACGGTTCCCGCAGCGCGCCGTACTGCTCGGCACCGATCTCCGGGACCAGCTGCGCACCCTGGCCGACGGCGGCAGCTCGCCGGACGTCGTCACGGGTTCGGTGCGCGGTTCCGGGAGGACGGCGTTCGTCTTCCCGGGCCAGGGCTCGCAGTGGGCCGGGATGGCGGTCGAGCTGGCCGGGTCCTCGCCCGCGTTCGCGGCGCGACTCGACGAGTGCGCGGACGCGCTGGCGTCCCATGTGGACTGGTCGCTGCTCGACGTCCTGCGCGGCGTCGAGGGCGCGCCGGGGTTCGACCGCGTCGACGTCGTCCAGCCGGTGTTGTGGGCGGTGATGGTGTCGCTGGCCGCGTTGTGGCGCGCGCACGGCGTCGAGCCGTCGGCCGTCGTCGGGCACTCGCAGGGGGAGATCGCGGCGGCGGTCGTCGCGGGCGCACTGTCCCTTGAGGACGGCGCGCTGGTCGTCGCGTTGCGCAGCAAGGCGATCCTTGCACTGGCCGGACGCGGCGGGATGGTCTCGATCCCCCTGCCGCACGACGAAGTGGCCGCGCTGATCGACGACCGGATCTCGGTCGCGGCGGTCAACGGCCCGCGATCCACCGTGGTCTCGGGGGACGCCGACGCGCTCGACGAGCTGGTGAACCGCTGCGAGGCCCGGGAAATCCGCGCCAAGCGGATCCCGGTGGACTACGCGTCCCACTCGGCGCACGTGGCCTCCCTGGAAGCTGAACTCCTGGACGTCCTGGCCCCGATCCGGCCGCGCGCCGCGGACGTGCCGTTCTACTCGACGGTCACCGGCGAGCCGCTCGACACGACGGTGATGGACGCCCGGTACTGGTACGAGAACCTCCGCAACACGGTCCGGTTCGAAGCGGTCGTGCGCCTGCTCGCCGAGCGCGGCCACTCGGTGTTCGTCGAGTGCAGCCCGCACCCCGTCCTCACCATCGGCGTCCAGGACACCGTGGACGAACTGGGCGCGGACGCCGTCGCCGTCGGCACCCTGCGACGCGACGACGGCGGCCCGGCCCGGTTCCTCAACGCGCTGGCGCAGGCCCACGTCTGCGGCGCCACCCCGGACTGGCGCACGGTCCTGTCCGGCGGCCGCGTCATCGAAGACCTGCCGACGTATCCCTTCCAGCGGCAGCGGTTCTGGCTCGAAGCCGCGGCCGGCGCGGGCGAACTGTCCTCGGCCGGCCTCGGCGCGGCCGGGCACCCGCTGCTCGGCGCCGCCGTCCGGCTCGCCGGCACCGGCGGCCTGCTCTACACCGGACGGCTGGCCCGGCGGACCCACCCCTGGCTGACCGACCACGCGGTGTTCGACACCGTGCTGCTGCCCGGGACCGCGTTCGTCGAGCTGGCACTGCGCGCGGCCGAGGACACCGGCTGCGACACGCTCGAAGAGCTGACCCTGGAAGGCCCGCTGCTCCTGCCGGAACGCGGCGCGGTCACCGTCCAGGTCGCGGTCGCGCCGGCCGACGACGACGGCCGCAGCGCGATCACCTTCCACTCCCGCCAGGACGACCAGGGCGACTGGACCCGGCACGCGACCGGGGCGCTCGGCACGTCGTCGGCGGCCGGGACCGCGCTGACCGCGTGGCCGCCGGCGGCCGAGCCGATCGACGTCGACGCGCTCTACCAGGACCTCGCGGACGCCGGGTTCGGCTACGGCCCGGTGTTCCAGGGCTTGCGCGCGGCCTGGCGCTCCGGCCGGGACGTCTACGCCGAGGTGGTCCTGCCGACCGAGGACGCCGCCCGGTTCGGGCTGCACCCGGCCCTGCTCGACGCCGCACTCCACGCCGCCGGCCGCGACGTCCTGATCGGCGCCGACAGCACGAGCAGCATCCCGTTCTCCTGGCGCGGCGTCACGCTGCACCGCACCGGCGCGACCGCGGTGCGCGTCCGGCTGACCGTGGGGGAGGGTGAACTCGCGCTCGCCGTGGCCGACGAGACCGGAGCCCCGGTGGCCACAGTGGACTCCCTGTTGCTGCGGCCGTTGACCAGGACCCTGACCGGCGCCGCACCCGACTCACTGTTCCGGGTGGACTGGACCGAACTCGAACCGTCCGAAGCAGACTCCACTGTCCTTCGGTGTGACGACCTCGACGAGCTGGCGGCACCGGAAGGTTTCATCGTCGTCCGGGTCGCGCCCGAGGCGGCGGACCTGGCCGAACGGGCCCACGCGGCCGCCGCCCGCGCGCTGGACCTGGCCCGGCGGTGGACGTCCGACGAGCGCTTCGCGGCGGCCAAGCTGGTCCTGCTGACCTCGGGCGCCCGGGCGGACGACCCGGCGGGGGCGGCGGTCTGGGGCCTGATCCGCGCGGCCCAGTCCGAGCACCCCGGCCGGTTCGTCCTCGCCGACGTCGCCCCGGGCGAGGAAGACCTCCTGCCGCGGGCGCTCGCGTCGGGGGAGCCGCAGCTCGCGGTGCAGGCCGGTACGACGTACGTGCCGCGGCTGCGCCGGGTCAAGCCGGCCGATGGCGACCTGCCGGTGTTCGACGGCACGGTCCTCGTCACCGGCGGCACCGGCACCCTCGGCGCCCTGCTCGCCGAGCACCTGATCACCGGGCACGGCGTCCGCGACCTGGTCCTGACCAGCCGGAAGGGCCCGGACGCGCCGGGCGCGCCGGAGCTGGCCGAGCGGCTGCGCGGACTCGGCGCCGAGGTCACGATCGCCGCTTGCGACGCCGCCGACCGCACGGCTCTGGCCGGTCTGCTCGACGGGCTGCCCGACCTCACCGGCGTGGTCCACGCGGCCGGGGTGCTCGACGACGGCGTCCTCGCCTCGCTGACCCCCGAGCGGCTGGCCGCCGTCCTGCGGCCGAAGGTCGACGCGGCCGTCCACCTGGACGAGCTGACCGCGGACCGGCCGCTCACGGCGTTCGTGCTGTTCTCCTCGGTGGCCGCGACGCTCGGCACCGCCGGGCAGGGCAACTACGCCGCGGCCAACGCGTTCCTGGACGCGCTCGCCGCGCGGCGCCGCGCCCAAGGACGGCCCGGCACCGCACTGGCCTGGGGGTTCTGGGCCGAACGCAGCGGCATGACCGGGCACCTCGCCGCCGCCGACCTGAGCCGCATGACCCGGTCCGGCGTGGGCGCGCTGCCCAGCGTCGAAGGGCTCGCACTGTTCGACGTCGCACTGCGCCAGGCCGACGCCACGCTCGTCCCGGCCCGGCTGGACCTGGCCACGCTCCGGGCGCGCGCCGGTGGAGACGTCCCGCCGCTGCTGCGGGAGCTGATCCGGACCCGCTCCCGCCGGGCCGACGAGCCGGCGAGCACCGCCTCCCTGGCCGGCCGCTTGGCGGCGGCCCCGGACACGGACCGGCCGCAGCTGGCGCTGGACGCCGTGCTGGCCGAGACCGCGACCGTGCTCGGCTTCGCCTCGGCCGCGACGATCGACGGCGACCAGGCGTTCAAGGAGATCGGCTTCGACTCGCTGACCGCGGTCGAACTCCGCAACCGGCTCACCGCGGCCCTCGGCCTGCGCCTGCCGGTGACGCTGATCTTCGACCACCCGACACCGCGCGCGCTGGCCGGTTACGTGCTGACCGAGCTGGCGCCGGCCGCACCGGCGGTGTCGGACCTGCCAGTGCTGGCGCAGCTGGACCACCTGCGCGGCGCACTGTCCACAGTGGACTCCGGCGACCCGGACCGCGTGCGGATCACCGCGCGGCTGCGGGCCCTGCTGGCCGAATGGACCGACGACGAGCACCCGGCGGACGACGTCGAGATCGACACCGCCGACGACGATGCGATGTTCGCGCTGATCGACAGCGAACTCGGGACTGTGTGAGGGATGGGCGACATGCCGACGGGCTGGGGTGAGCTGAATGTCCACTGAGGACAAGCTGCGGGACTATCTCAAGCGGGTGACCACGGACCTGCGGCAGGTCCGGCGGGAGCTGCGCGAGGAGCGGGAGCGCGACGCCGAACCGATCGCCATCGTCGGGATGAGCTGCCGCTATCCCGGCGGCGTCCGCTCGCCCGAGGACCTCTGGGAGCTGGTCGACGAGGGCCGGGACGCGGTCGCCGGGTTCCCCGAGCGCCGCGGCTGGGACCTCGGCGCGCTCTACCACCCGGACCCCGACCACGCGGGCACGTTCTACGCCCGTGAAGGCGGTTTCCTGCACGACGCCGACGAGTTCGACGCCGAGTTCTTCGGCATCTCGCCGCGCGAGGCGCTGGCGATGGACCCGCAGCAGCGCCTGCTGCTGGAGATCTCTTGGGAGGCCCTGGAACGCGCGGGCATCCGGCCGGAGTCGGTGCGCGGCACCCGCGCCGGCGTGTTCGCCGGCGTGATGTACCACGACTACGGCTCCCGGCTGCCGCACGCACCCGCCGACGTCGAGGCCTACCTGGGCAACGGCAGCGCGGGCAGCGTCGCCTCCGGCCGGGTCGCCTTCACCCTCGGCCTCGAAGGGCCCGCCGTCAGCGTCGACACGGCGTGTTCGTCGTCGCTGGTCGCGCTGCACCTCGCCGGGCAGGCGCTGCGGTCCGGCGAGTGCACGCTCGCGCTCGCCGGCGGCGTCGCCGTGATGTCGACGACCGCGACGTTCATCGAGTTCTCGCGCCAGCGCGGGCTCTCCGCCGACGGCCGCTGCAAGCCGTTCGCCGCCGCCGCGGACGGCACCGGCTGGGCCGAGGGCGCCGGCATGCTCGTCCTGGAAAAGCTGTCCGACGCACAGCGCAACGGGCACCGCGTGCTCGCCGTCGTCCGCGGCAGCGCGGTGAACTCGGACGGCGCGTCCAACGGCCTGACCGCGCCGAGCGGCCCCGCGCAGCAGCGGGTGATCCGGCAGGCGCTGGCCAACGCGCGGCTCACACCGTCCGAAGTGGACGCCGTCGAGGCGCACGGCACCGGCACGACCCTGGGCGACCCGATCGAGGCGCAGGCCCTGATCGCCACCTACGGCCGCGACCGCGAGACGCCGCTGTGGCTCGGGTCGCTGAAGTCCAACATCGGGCACAGCCAGGCCGCCGCGGGGGTCGGCGGCGTGATCAAGATGGTCATGGCGATGCGCCACGGCGCACTGCCGCGGACCCTGCACGTCGACGCGCCGACCCCGCACGTCGACTGGTCCACCGGGGCCGTCGAACTGCTCACCGAGGCTCAGCCGTGGCCCGAGGCCGACCGGCCGCGCCGCGCGGCGGTGTCGTCCTTCGGCGTCAGCGGGACGAATGCGCACGCGGTGCTGGAGCAGGCGCCCGCTGTTGAGACGTTGCCGTCTGCTGTGTCCGGTGTGGTTCCGGTCGTCCTGTCGGCCCGATCCGCGGAAGCGCTTATCGAACAGGCCGCCCGGCTCGCCGAACGGCTGGTCGACCCGGACCTCGGACTGCCCGATTTCGCCTGGTCGCTGGCGACGACGCGCGCGGCGCTGCCGGAGCGGGTCGCGTTCGCGGCCGCCTCTCGCGAAGAGGCCTTCGACGTCCTGTCCGGCTTGGGGCGCGGCGACGTCGTCCCGGCCGCGGTGCGCGGCTCGGCCCGTGGCGGCGCGAAGTCCGTTTTCGTCTTCCCCGGCCAGGGCTCCCAGTGGGCCGGCATGGCCGTCGGGCTGCTCGACGAGTCTCCGGTCTTCGCGACTCGGATGGCCTCATGTGAAACGGCGCTGTCGTCCTTTGTGGACTGGTCGCTGACGGACGTCCTGCGGGGCGGCGAAGGCGCACCCGGGTTCGACCGGGTCGACGTCGTGCAGCCGGTGCTGTGGGCGGTGATGGTTTCGCTGGCGACGCTGTGGCGGTCGTACGGCGTCGAGCCGTCGGCCGTGGTCGGCCACTCGCAGGGCGAGATCGCGGCCGCGGTCGTCGCCGGTGCGCTGTCCCTCGAGGACGGTGCCCGCGTGGTCGCCCTCCGCAGCAAGGCCATCCTGGCGCTGGCCGGACGTGGCGGCATGGTCTCGATCCCGCTACCGCACACCGAAGTCACCGAGCTGATCGACGACCGGATCTCGGTCGCGGCGGTCAACGGCCCGCGCTCGACCGTCGTCTCCGGTGACGCGGGCGCCCTCGACGAGCTGATGGACCGCTGCGCGGAAAGCGAGATCCGTGCCAAGAGGGTCCCGGTGGACTACGCGTCGCACTCGGCGCACGTCGAGTCCCTGGAAGCCGAACTCCTCGACGTGCTCGGCCCGATCCGGCCCCGCACGTCCGAGATCCCGTTCTACTCCACGGTCACCGGCGAGCCGATCGACACCACGATCGTCGGCGCCCGCTACTGGTACGACAACCTCCGCAACACCGTCCGCTTCGAGGACGCCACCCGCGCGCTGCTCGCCCGCGGCCACTCGGTGTTCGTCGAATGCAGCCCGCACCCGGTGCTGACGATCGGCCTGCAGGACACTGTGGACGATTTCGGCGTCGCGCTGGGCACCCTCCGCCGGGACGAAGGCGGCCTCCTCCGGTTCCTGACCGCGCTGGCCGACGCCCACGTCCACGGCGTCTCGCCGGACTGGGCGAAGGTGTTCGGCGGCGGCCGCGTCGTCGACCTGCCCACCTACGCGTTCAAGCGCGACCGGTACTGGCTCGACGCCCCCGCGCCCGCCGCCGGCGGCTCGGACGGCGGGTTCTGGGCCGCCGTCGACCGCGCGGACCTCGACCTCGGCCTGCCCGAGGACACCCTCCGCGACGTGCTGCCCGCGCTCGCCGCGTGGCGACGGCGTCACCTGGACTCATCCACTGTGGACGGCTGGCGGTACCGCGTCACCTGGGAGCCGGTCGACGTCGAGCGCGTGAAGCTGTCCGGCGTCTGGCTGGTGCTGGGGGAGGACGACCTCGGCGTCGCCGACGCCCTGGCCGCGCACGGCGCCGACGTCCGCCGCGAGCCGACGGACGAACCCCTGGCCGGGATCGTCTCCCTGGTCGGCGACGGCCGGGAAGCGCTCACCGCCACGACGAAGCTGCTGCAGTCCGAACTGGACGCTCCCGTGTGGACGATCACCTCCGGCGCGGTCACCACCGGCCGCGGCGATCGCGTCCGGCACCCCGATCAGGCCCTGGCCTGGGGGTTCGGCCGGGTCGCCGCGCTGGAGCAGCCGGACCGCTGGGGCGGCCTGCTCGACCTGCCGGAGACCCTCGACGACCGGGCCGCGGCCCGGCTCGCCGCGGTCCTGGCCGGGACCGGAGAAGACCAGGTCGCCGTGCGCGACTCCGGCGTGTTCGCCCGCCGGCTCGTCCGGGCCCAGCCGCGTCCGGCCGCCGACGGCTGGCAGCCGCGCGGAACCGTGCTGGTCACCGGCGGCACCGGCGCGCTCGGCGGCCAGGTCGCCGAGTGGCTCGCCGCGAACGGCGCCGAGCACCTCGTCCTCACCAGCCGCAGCGGTGCGACCGCACCAGGCGCCGAAGAGCTGCGCGCGAAGCTGACCGCGCTCGGGGTCGAGGTGACGATCGCCGCGTGCGACGTCGCCGACCGCGACGCCCTCGCGGCGTTGCTCGACGGTCTCGACCTGACGGCCGTCGTGCACACCGCCGGCGTCCTCGACGACGGCGTCATCTCCGCCCTGACCGACGACCGCTTCGACGACGTCCTGCGCCCCAAGCTCGACGCGGCCCTCGCACTGCACGAGCTGACCGGCGACCTCGACGCGTTCGTGCTGTTCTCCTCCTTCGCGGGCACGGTCGGCCACGCGGGCCAGGCCAACTACGCCGCCGCCAACGCGTTCCTGGAGGCCTTGGCCGAGCAGCGCGCGGCCGACGGGCTCCCGGCCACCGCCATCGGCTGGGGTCACTGGGCGGGCGGCGGCCTGGCCGACGACACCCTGCGCGGCGACCGCCTCCGCCGCGACGGCCTGGTCGCGATGGACCCCGCGCTCGCCGTCACCGGCATCGCACGGGCGATCGAACAGGGCGACACCGTCTCGGTCGTCGCGGACGTCGACTGGGACCGGTTCGTGCCGGTGTTCACCGCGTCCCGGCCGAGCCCGCTGCTCGGCGGCTTCACACCGTCCACAGCGGACACTCCGGCCCCCGCCGGGTTCGCTGGGCAACTGGCCGCGCTGACCGGCACCGACCGTGACCGGTTCCTGCTCGACCTGGTGCGGGCCCACGTCGCGGGCGTGCTCGGGCACGGCTCCCCGAGCGCGATCGAACCGCGCCGCGCGTTCCGCGAGCTGGGTTTCGACTCGCTGACCTCGGTCGAGCTGCGCAACCGGCTCAGCGCCGCGACCGGGCTGAAGCTGCCCGCGACCGTCGCGTTCGACCACCCCACGCCGCTGGACCTGGCCACGCTGCTCGGCGGCGAGGCGGGGGAGCGCGACGTCGCCCCGGTCGGCGCGGTCGTTGACGCCGTGGCCGACGACCCGATCGCCGTCGTCGCGATGACCTGCCGCTACCCCGGCGGCGTCGGCAGTCCCGAGGACCTGTGGGAGCTGCTGGCCGCGGGCCGTGACGCGATGGCGCCGTTCCCGGCGAACCGCGGCTGGGACCTCGACGCGCTCTACGACCCGGACCCCGACCACAAGGGCACCTGCTACGCCCGCGAAGGCGGGTTCCTCTACGACGCCGACAAGTTCGACGCCGGTTTCTTCGGCATCTCGCCCCGCGAAGCGCTGGCGATGGACCCGCAGCAACGGCTGCTGCTGGAGACGTCGTGGGAGCTGTTCGAGCGCGCCGGCATCGACCCGGATTCTTTGCGGGGCAGCGAAACCGGCGTGTACATCGGCACCAACGGCCAGGACTACGCACCGGGCCTGCACGAGTCGCCGGAAGGCGTCGAGGGCTACCTGCTCACCGGCAACGCGGCCTCGGTCGTCTGCGGCCGCGTCGCCTACACCTTCGGGCTCGAGGGCCCCGCGGTCACGGTGGACACGGCCTGTTCGGCGTCGCTGGTGGCCCTGCACCTCGCGACGCGGGCGCTGCGCAACGGCGAGTGCTCGCTGGCCTTGGCCGGCGGCGCGACGGTGATGTCCAAGCCGGGCGCGTTCGTCGAGTTCTCCCGCCAGCGCGGCCTGTCCGCCGACGGTCGTTGCAAGGCCTTCGCCGCCGGCGCGGACGGTACCGGCTGGGGCGAGGGCGTCGGCCTGATCCTGCTGGAACGACTGTCCGACGCCCGACGCAACGGCCACCGCGTCCTCGCCCTGCTGCGCGGCAGCGCGGTGAACTCCGACGGCGCGTCGAACGGCCTCACCGCCCCGAACGGCCCGTCACAGCAACGGGTAATCCGCCAAGCCCTGGCCGACGCGGGCCTGACACCGTCCGATGTGGACGCCGTCGAAGCGCACGGCACCGGCACTTCACTGGGCGACCCGATCGAAGCGCAGGCCTTGATCGCAACATACGGCCGAGACCGCGCCGACGCGCCACTGTGGCTGGGCTCGGTGAAGTCCAACCTAGGCCACACACAATCCGCGGCGGGCGTGGCCGGCGTCATCAAAATGATCCTGGCCATGCACCACGGACTCCTACCGAAGTCTTTGCACATCGACGAGCCGACCCCCGAGGTCGACTGGAGCGCGGGCACGGTAGCGCTCCTGACCGAGGCAACCCCGTGGCCCGACACCGACCGCCCCCGCCGAGCCGGAGTCTCATCATTCGGCATCGGCGGCACGAACGCCCACGTAGTCCTGGAAGCGGCCCCTTCTGACGAGTCCGTCGACGAGCCCCTGGAGAACGGCCCCCTCGTCCTGTCCGCCCGTTCAGCGCCGGCCCTACGGGCTCTGTCCGCCCGCCTGGCCGCACACGTCACCGCATCGCCGGACCTGACCCCGGCCGAGCTGGGTCACGCCCTGAGCACCACCCGGACCGCACACCGCCACCGCGCCGCACTGGTCGCGGCCGACCGAACCGAGCTACTGGTGGGCCTGACCGCTCTAGCCGAGGGAGCGGCTTCTGTACCCACCGGCGAGGCCTCCGAAGGGCGGCGGATCGCGTTCTTGTTCACCGGCCAGGGCAGCCAACGTCCAGGAATGGGCCGCGAGCTGTACCGAGAGTTCCCGGTATTCGCCGACGCCCTGGACAAGGTCTGCGCCCACCTGGACGCCCACCTGGACCGCCCGCTGAAGGAGGTCATGTTCGCCGAACCCGGCACCGAGATCACTGCCAGCATCGAGGCTGGCTCCGAGGCCGCCGCGCTGCTCGACCAGACCGCCTACACCCAAGCCGCACTGTTCGCCCTAGAGGTGGCCCAGTTCCGCCTGCTCGAACACTGGGGCATCACCCCACACCAGCTGCTCGGCCACTCGATCGGCGAGCTGGCCGCGGCCCACGTCGCGGGCGTCCTGACGCTGGCCGACGCCGCAACGCTGGTGGCCGCGCGCGGTCGTCTCATGCAGGCGCTCCCCACCGGCGGTGCGATGGTGGCGATCCAGGCCACCGAAGCCGAGGTTTCGGTATATCTGTCAGACCGTGTGACCATCGCCGCGCTGAACGGCCCGGACTCGACGGTCATCTCCGGCGACGAGGCTGCGGTAAAAGCCGTGGCGGAGCACTTCGCGGACCGCAAGACCAAGCAGCTCACCGTGAGCCACGCGTTCCATTCGCCCCTCATGGACCCGATGCTGGAAGAGTTCCGTGATATAGCGGAGTCTCTGTCATACGGTAAGACGGCTATACCGATAGTCTCAAACGTCACCGGCGAGCCGATCACCGAGTTCAACGCGGACTACTGGGTGCGGCACGTCGGCGAGGCAGTGAGGTTCCTCGACGGCGTCCGCGCGCTGGAAGCCTCCGGCGTGGACACCTACGTCGAGCTGGGCCCGGACGGCGTGCTCACCGGCATGGCCCAGGACTGCCTGGCCGAACCCGCGGTGTTCGTCGCCGCACAACGCCGTGACCGCGAAGAACCGTTCGCACTGCGGACCGCCCTGGCAACGCTGTTCGTCGCGGGGGTCAAGCCGGACTGGGCCGCGGTCTTCGGAGGAAAACGCGCGCTACGAGACCTGCCCACCTACCCGTTCCAAGGCGAGCGGTTCTGGCTCGAAACCACCGCACGACAGCCCGCCAAGCCGTCCACAGTGGACACTTGGCGCTACGCCATCACCTGGCGGCCAACGGACGACCCGGCCCCAGGCAACCTCGCCTCATGGCTCGTCGTAGTCCCGCCGGGAGAAGCGAACGACCCGGCCATCGACGCACTCACCAAGGCCGCAGCGGTCACCATCCTCGAAACCGACGACACCGACCGCGAAACCCTGACCATCCGCCTGGCCTCGCTCGACGACGTCGACGGCGTGCTCGCCCTGGGCGGCCTCGGCCCGCAGGTGACCACGACCCTCCTGCAGTCACTCGGCGACGCGGGTATCGACGCCCCGCTCTGGGTCGCCACCCGCGGCGCGGTCGCCACCCACCCGGCCGACCGCGTGGACCAGCCCGACCAGGCCATGCTCTGGGGCCTCGGCCGCACCGCCGCCCTCGAACACCCACGCCGCTGGGGCGGCCTGATCGACCTGCCCGCACACTTCGACGACCGAGCAGCCGCCCGGCTCACCGGCGTCCTGACCGGCAGCACCGGCGAAGACCAGCTCGCACTCCGCACCAACGGCCTGTTCGCCCGCCGCCTGACCCCGGCCCGCCCGGGACGCGGCGACGTCGACTGGGCCGCCGCCGGCCCGGTGCTGGTCACCGGCGGCACCGGCGCGCTCGGCTCGGCCGTCGCCCGCTACCTGGCCGGCCGGGGTGCCGAACGCCTCCTGCTGATCAGCCGCCGCGGCCCCGCCGCCCCCGGCGCGGCCGCCCTCGAAACCGAGCTGACCGCACTCGGCGCCGACGTCACCATCGCCGCGTGCGACGCCGGAGACCGCGCGCAGCTGGCCGCGTTCCTCGCCGACCACCCCGTCGGCGCCGTGGTGCACACCGCCGGGGTCCTCGACGACGGCGTCCTCGACGCCCTGACCGCCGACCGCTTCACCGACGTCCTGGCGGCGAAGGCGACCGCGGCCGCGAACCTGCACGAGCTGACCGGCGACCTGAGCGCGTTCGTGCTGTTCAGCGCGTTCGCCGGGACGGTCGGCAACGCCGGCCAGGCGTCCTACGCCGCGGCAAACGCTTACCTCGACGCGCTCGCCGAGCAGCGTCGCGCGGACGGCCTGCCCGCTACGTCGATCGCCTGGGGTGCGTGGGCCGGTGACGGCATGGCCGCCGGCGCGGTCGGCGACCGGCTCGGCCGCGCCGGGTTCGCCGCCATGGATCCCCGGGTCGCCGTCACCGCGCTGGGGGTCGCCGAGCCGTCCGCGTTCGTCGCCGTCGCGGACGTCGACTGGCCGGTCTTCGCGCCCGGGTTCACCGCGTCGCGGCCCAGCCCGCTGCTGGCCGACCTCGCACCGCAACCGGAAGTATCCACAGTGGACGAACGCGGGTTCGCCGAGCGGCTGGCCGCCGTGCCGGACGCCGAACGCACCCGGCTGCTGGAGGACCTCGTCCGCGAGACCGCCGGGCTGGTGCTCGGGCACACCGGTGCGATCGAGCCCGCCCGGCCCTTCAAGGAACTCGGCTTCACCTCACTGTCCGCAGTGGAGCTGCGCAACCGGCTCGACGCGGCGACCGGGCTGTCCCTGCCCGCGACGCTCGTGTTCGACCACCCGACCCCGCGGGCCCTGGCCGCGCACCTGCGGGCCGAGCTGATGCCGGCACAGGGCCCCGGCCCGGTGTCCCTTTTGGACGAACTGGACCGGCTGGAGGCGGCGCTCGCCGCGCTCGGCCCGGACGAGCTGACCGACCTGGCCCCCGACGACGAGGCCCGGGCCCGGATCGGCACCCGGCTCAAGGACCTGGGCACGGCCTGGCACCAGGCCGCGGACGTCCCCGCCGCCATCGGCGACGAGCTGGACGACGCGACCGACGACGAGATCTTCGCGCTGATCGACAAGAAGTTCGGCACCTCGTGACCGAGGCGGCCCGGCGTACCCACGAACTGCGACAGGACTGAACATGGCGAACGAGCAGAAGCTGCGCGAATACCTCAAGCGGGTCACCCGTGACCTGCAAGAGGCGCAGGACCGCTTGCGGCAGGCCGACGAGAAGGCCAGGGAGCCGATCGCGATCGTCGGGATGAGCTGCCGGTTCCCCGGCGGCGTCCGCAGCCCCGAGGACCTGTGGGAGCTGCTGGCCGCCGGCGGCGACGCGATCGGCGGCTTCCCGGCCGACCGCGGCTGGGACCTGCCTGGGCTCTACCACCCGGACCCCGACCACGCGGGCACCTGCTACGTCCGCGAGGGCGGGTTCATCTCCGGCGCGGACCGCTTCGACGCCGGGTTCTTCGGGGTGTCGCCGCGGGAAGCGGTCGCGATGGACCCGCAGCAACGGCTGCTGCTCGAGCTTTCGTGGGAAGCGTTCGAGCGCGCCGGCGTCGATCCGGACAGCGTGCGCGGCAGCCGGGCCGGGGTCTTCGTGGGCACCAATGGCCAGGACTACGCGGGCGTCGTGGACAGCGTCGCCGACGAGATCGAGGGGTACCTGGCCACCGGCAACTCGGCCGCGGTGGTTTCCGGCCGGCTCGCCTACAGCTTCGGGCTCGAGGGCCCGGCGATGACGATCGACACCGCGTGCTCGGCGTCGCTGGTGGCGCTGCACCTCGCGGTCCAGGCGCTGCGCACCGGTGAGTGCTCGCTGGCGCTGGCCGGTGGTGTCACGGTGATGTCGACGCCGCGGGCGTTCGTCGAGTTCTCCCGCCAGCGCGGCCTTTCCCCGGACGGCCGCTGCAAGGCGTTCGCCGAGGGCGCCGACGGTACCGGCTGGGGCGAGGGTGTCGGCATGCTGCTCGTCGAGCGGCTTTCCGACGCCCAGCGGCTCGGTCACCCCGTGCTCGCGGTGATCCGCGGCAGTGCGATCAACCAGGACGGCGCTTCCAACGGCTTGACCGCGCCCAACGGCCCGTCGCAGCAGCGCGTGATCCGCCAGGCGCTGGGCAACGCGAAGCTCCGTCCGTCCGATGTGGACACGGTCGAGGCGCACGGCACCGGCACAGTGCTCGGCGACCCGATCGAAGCGCAGGCGCTGCTGGCCACCTACGGCCAGGACCGGCCGGGCGACCCGCTGTGGCTCGGCTCGGTGAAGTCGAACATCGGCCACACCCAGGCCGCCGCCGGCGTGGCCGGCGTGATCAAGATGGTCAAGGCCCTCGAACACGGCGTGCTCCCGCAGACGCTGCACGTCGACCGGCCGTCGTCCCATGTGGACTGGAACGCGGGCGCGGTGTCGCTGCTCACCGAGCGGACGCCGTGGCCGGAGACCGGGCGGGCCCGGCGCGGCGCCGTCTCCGCGTTCGGTGTCAGCGGCACGAACGCGCACATCATCCTGGAGCAGGCGCCGGACGCCGAGTCGGTGCCGGGTGAGCCGGGCCTGGTCGGCGGCGTCGTGCCGCTGGTGCTGTCCGGCCGCACGCCCGCCGCGCTGGCCGAGCAGGCCGCGCAGCTGCGCACCTACCTGACCCGCTACCCGGACGCCGACCTGACGTCGGTGGGCCGGGCGCTCGCCGTCTCGCGGGCCGCTCTGGAACACCGGTCCGCGTTCCTGGCGGCCGATCACCAGGAAGCGCTTACCGCCCTCGACGCGCTGGCTCGCGGCGAACTGAGTACCGGGACCGCGCGCGGTGACGTCAAGTCCGTCTTCGTCTTCCCCGGCCAGGGTTCGCAGTGGGTCGGCATGGCCGTCGAGCTGATCGCCGCGTCGCCGGCGTTCGCGGCACGGATCGAGGAGTGCGCGGCGGCACTGGCGTCCCATGTGGACTGGTCGCTGCTCGACGTCCTGCGCGGCGCCGAGGGCGCGCCGGGGTTCGACCGGGTGGACGTCGTCCAGCCGGTGTTGTGGGCGGTGATGGTGTCGCTGGCCGCGCTCTGGCGCGCGCACGGCGTCGAGCCGTCCGCCGTGGTCGGGCACTCGCAGGGCGAGATCGCGGCCGCGGTCGTCTCGGGTGGACTGTCGCTTGAGGACGGTGCGCTGGTCGTCGCGTTGCGCAGCAAGGCGATCCTCGCGCTGGCCGGCCGCGGCGGCATGGTGTCGGTGCCGCTCGGCCACGACGCCGTCGTCGAGCTGGTCGCGGCCTGGGACGGGCGCCTGTCGGTGGCCGCAGTCAACGGCCCGCGCTCCACCGTCGTCTCCGGCGACGCCGACGCGGTGGACGAACTGGTCGCGCACTGCGCGGAGCAGGACATCCGGGCCAAGAAGATTCCGGTCGACTACGCGTCACACTCCGCGCACGTCGAGTCCCTGGAGACCGAACTCCTCGACCTGCTCGCGCCGATCCGGCCGCGCCAGGCCGACGTGCCGTTCTACTCGACGGTGACCGGCGAGCCGATCGACACCACCCGCCTCGACGCCCGGTACTGGTACGAGAACCTCCGCAACACCGTCCGGTTCGAACCGGTCACCCGCGAACTCCTCGCGCGCGGCCACTCCGTGTTCGTCGAGTGCAGCCCGCACCCGGTGCTCACCGTCGGCGTCCAGGACACTGTGGACGACTCCGGCGCGGACGCGACGGCCGTTGGCACATTGCGCCGCAACGAAGGCGGCGCGGACCAGTTCCTCGGCGCGCTGACCCAAGCGCACATGCACGGCGCAACGCCCGACTGGGCGCAGACGTTCGGCGTGGTGCCCGCGCCGGAACACGACTTGCCCACCTACCCGTTCCAGCGTGAGCGGTTCTGGCTGGAGGAGGACCCGGACGCCGTCGCGTCGGTCACCGTTTCCGAACCGGAGGCCCGGTTCTGGTCCGCAGTGGACTCCGGTGACATCGACGGGCTCGCGCGAACCCTCGCCGTGGACGCGGGTGCCGCCGAGTCGCTCGGCGCGCTGCTGCCCGCACTGTCGTCCTGGCGGCGCCAGGAGCAGGAGCGGTCCGAACTGGACTCGTGGCGCTACCGTGTCACCTGGAAGCCGTTGCCGGAAAGCAGAATCACGCCGGACGGGATCTGGATCGCCGTCGTCCCGGCCACCGGCGGAACCCCCGCGCTCGAAGGCGTCACGGTCGTGCCGGTCGTCGTCGACGCCGCCACGATCGACCGCGCCACGCTGGCCGACCTGCTGCGCGACGCCTGCCCGGACGCCGTGCCGTCCGGTGTCGTCTCCTTCCTCGCGGCCGACGACCGGCCGCACCCCGAGTACCCCGCCGTGCCCGCGTTCGTGGCCGGCACGCTGACCCTCGTCCAGGCCCTCGGCGACGCCGGGATCGACGCTCCACTGTGGATCACCACGAGCGGCGCGGTCTCGGTCGACCCGGCGGACACGCTGACGCACCCGCACCAGGCGCTGCTGTGGGGCCTCGGCCGGGTGGTCGCCCAAGAGCACCCCCAGCGCTGGGGTGGCCTCGCCGATCTGGCCGGCGCCACCGACCTGCGCGGCCTCGCCGGGGTGCTCGCCGCGAGCGACGGCGAGGACCAGGTCGCGTTGCGCGCGGCCGGAGCGTTCGCGCGCCGGCTCGTCCGCGACCCGAGCCACGCCCGGCCGCCGGCCGCGCGGCAGTGGCGTCCCGAAGGAACGGTGCTGGTCACCGGCGGGACCGGGGCGCTCGGCGGGCACGTCGCCCGCTGGCTCGCCCGGGCCGGTGCCGAGCACATCCTGCTGACCAGCCGCCGGGGCATCGACGCCCCGGGCGCACCCGAGCTGCAGGCCGAGCTCGTCGCGCTCGGCGCCCGCGTCACCACCGCAGCCTGCGACGTCGCCGACCGCGACGCGCTGGCCGCACTGATCGGATCCGTGCCAGACCTCTCCGCGATCGTGCACACCGCGGCCGTGCTCGACGACAACATCCTCGACGAGCTGACCGTCGAGCAGTACGAGCGCACCCTGCGCGTCAAGGTCACCGCCGCGGTCAACCTCGACGAGCTGACCCGCGACCTCGACCTGTCCGCGTTCGTCCTGTTCTCCTCCTTCGCCGGCACGTTCGGCCTGGCCGGGCAGGGCAACTACGCGCCGGGAAACGCTTTCCTCGACGCGCTCGCCGAACGGCGGCGCGCACTCGGGCTGCCCGCGACGTCGCTGGCCTGGGGCCACTGGTCCGGCGGCGGCATGGCCGAAGGCGTCGTCGAAGAGGTACTACGCCGCCGCGGCAGCGCCGACATGGCGCCGGACGTCGCGATCGGCGCGGTCCAGCAGGCGCTGGACCACGACGACACGTTCCTGGCGATCGCGAACATCGACTGGGACAAGTTCGTGCCCGCGTTCAGCGCCGGCCGCGCTCGCCCACTGATCAGCGAGATCCCGGAAGCGGCCGCGATCATGGCCGCGAAGCCGGTCGTCGCGGCCGAAGCGCCGACCGGACTGGCCGCGCGCATCGCCGGACTGTCCGAAAAGGACCAGTACGCGGCCGTGCTCGAAATCGTGCTCGGCCAGGCGGCCGGGGTGCTCGGGCACGCGTCCGCCGACGCGATCGACGCCGGGCTGGCCTTCCGCGACCTCGGGTTCGACTCGCTGACCGCGGTCGACTTCCGCAACCGGATGACCGCGGCCACCGGGCTGAAGCTGCCCGCCACGCTGGTGTTCGACTACCCGACGGCCGACGTGCTGGCCCGTCACATCCGCGGCGAACTAGCCGGGACCGCACCCGCGCCGACGACCGAAGTGGCCGTGGCCACCACGACAGACGATCCGATCGCCATCGTGGCGATGAGCTGCCGGTTCCCCGGCGGCGTCCGGAATCCCGACGACCTGTGGAACCTGGTCTCCGGTGGCGGCGACGCCATCGGGCCGTTCCCCACCGACCGCGGCTGGGACCTGGCTGCCCTGTACGACGCCGACCCGGACGCGGCCGGCACCAGCTACGTCCGCGAAGGCGGTTTCCTCGACGGCGCCGCCGACTTCGACCCCGCGTTCTTCGGGATCAGCCCGCGTGAGGCCATGGCGATGGACCCCCAGCAGCGGCTGCTGCTGGAGACGTCCTGGGAAGCGGTCGAACGCGCGGGCATCGACCCCGCGACGCTGCGGGGCAGCCGGTCCGGCGTGTTCGTCGGCCTGACCTACCACGACTACGGCACCCGGCTGCACGCGTCCGATGAGGACGTCGAGGGTTACTTCGGCACCGGCAACACCGCGAGCGTCGCGTCGGGCCGGATCTCTTACACACTGGGGCTCGAAGGCCCCGCGGTCACTGTGGACACGGCCTGTTCGTCCTCTTTGGTCGCCCTGCACCTCGCCGCTCAGGCGCTGCGCAACGGCGAGTGCGAAATGGCGCTCACCGGCGGCGTCGTGGTGATGTCGACGCCGGAGATGCTGGTCGAGTTCAGCCGGCAGCGCGGCCTGGCCGCCGACGGCCGCTGCAAGGCGTTCGGCGCGGCCGCCGACGGGTTCGGTTCCGGCGAGGGCATCGGCATGCTCGTGCTGGAGCGGCTGTCGGACGCCCGCCGCCACGGTCACCCGGTGCTCGCCGTGGTCCGCGGCAGCGCGGTCAACCAGGACGGCGCGTCGAACGGCCTCACCGCTCCCAACGGCCCCTCGCAGCAGCGGGTCATCCGCCAGGCGCTGACCTCGGCCGGACTGTCCACTTCGGACGTCGACGCCGTCGAGGCGCACGGCACGGGCACCTCGCTCGGCGACCCGATCGAGGCGCAGGCGCTGATCGCGACCTACGGTGCCGACCGCGCGGGCGACCCGCTGTGGCTCGGCTCGATCAAGTCCAACATCGGGCACACGCAGGCCGCCGCGGGCGTCGCCGGCGTGATCAAGATGGTCCTGGCGATGCGTCACGGCCTGCTCCCGCAGACCCTGCACGCCGACGAGCCGTCACCGCACATCGACTGGAGCGACGGCACGGTCGCGCTGCTCACCGAGGCCACGCCGTGGCCGGACACCGGCCGGCCGCGCCGCGCGGGTGTGTCGTCGTTCGGCATCAGCGGGACGAACGCGCACGTCATCCTCGAGCAGGCCGACGAACCGAAGCCCGCCGAGGACGCCACGGCGCCGACGATCGTGCCGCTCACGCTCTCGGCCAAGACCGAGGACGCGCTGCACGCGCTGGCCGGACGCCTGCACACGCACCTGACCGAACACCCGGACGTCGCACCGGCGGACGTCGCCGCGTCCCTGACCACACGGGCGCGGTTCGACCACCGCGGTGTCGTAGCCGGTGCCAACCGGGACGAACTCCTGGAAGGCCTGGCCGCGCTCGCCGCCGGATCCGGAGTGTCGGGCACGGCCGCGACCGGCGGGTCGGCGTTCCTGTTCAGCGGACAGGGCAGCCAGCGCGCCGGGATGGGACGTGAGCTGTACGACGCGTTCGGCGTGTTCGCCGACGCCTTGGACGAGATCTGCGCCGGGTTCGAGGCGCACCTGGACCGCCCACTGCGGATGGTCATGTTCGCCGACGCCGGTTCGCCCGATGCGGCCCTGCTTGACCAGACGAGCTACACCCAGGCCGCGCTGTTCGCGCTGGAAGTCGCGCTGTACCGGCTCTTCGAGCACTGGGGCGTGACGCCCGATCACCTGGTCGGTCACTCCATCGGCGAGCTGGCGGCCGCGCACGTCGCGGAGGTGCTGTCGCTCGCCGACGCCGTCAAGCTGGTCGCGGCGCGCGGCCGCCTCATGCAGGCGCTGCCGACCGGCGGCGCGATGGTCGCCATCCAGGCCACCGAAGCGGAGGTTTCGGTATATCTGTCTGGCCGTGTGACCGTTGCGGCGTTGAACGGCCCGAACTCGACGGTCATCTCGGGCGACGAGGCCGCCGTCCTGGCCGTCGCGGCGCACTTCGCCGAGCTGGGCCGCAAGACGAAGCAGCTCACCGTCAGTCACGCGTTCCACTCGCCGCTGATGGACCCGATGCTGGCGGAGTTCCGCGGTATAGCGGAGTCTCTGTCATACAGTCAGCCGGTCATACCGATCGTCTCGAACGTCACCGGTGAGCCGATCACGGCGTTCGACGCCGAGTACTGGGTCACCCACGTCCGCGGCGCGGTCCGCTTCCTCGACGGGATGCGGACCCTCGAAGCCGCCGGGGTCACGACCTACATCGAGCTGGGCCCGGACGGCGTGCTGTCGGCGATGGCCCAGGACTGCGTGACCGGCGGCGTCTTCGCCGCGGCCACCCGCCGGGGACGCCCCGAGCCGCAGGCCGCCGTCGCGGCGCTGGCCCGGGCGTACGTCCGCGGCGTACCGGTGAGCTGGGACGCTGTCCTCGGCGGCGCCGGCACCCGCGTCGAGCTGCCCACTTACCCGTTCCAGCACCGGCGCTTCTGGCCGCGCGAGCGCGCGGTCGAACCGGCCGTCGACCCGATCGAGGCCGGCTTCTGGGCCGCCATCGAATCGGGCGACCTCGACACCGTCTCGGACACCCTGGACCTGCCTGCCGACGCCCTGACCGACCTCGTCCCGTCGCTGGCCGGCTGGCGCCGCCGCCGCCTCGCCGCGTCCACAGTGGACAACTGGCGGTACGGCACCGACTGGGCCCCGCTGAACCTCGACGGCCACCTCACCGGCGACTGGCTGCTGCTCACCCCCGAAACCGCGCTCGACCTGGTCGACGACGTCTCGACCGCGCTGACCACGAACGGCGCGTCCGTGCGTAAGATCGTGGTGACCGACCGCGACACCCTGGCCACACAGATCCGCGTCGCGCTCGCCGAAGCACCGGCCGCGGGCGTGCTTTCCCTGCTGCCCCTGGGCGACGCCGGTCTGCCGGACACGGTTGTCGCGCTCCGGGCCCTCGCCGAGGCGGGCACCGACCTGCGGCTCTGGACCGTCACGTCCGGGGCCGTCACCTGCGGCGAAGCCCTGCGCAGCGCCGATCAGGCCCAGGTCTGGGGCCTCGGCCGGGTCGCCGCGCTGGAACAGCCGCAGCGCTGGGCCGGCCTGCTCGACCTGCCCGAACGGCTCGACGTGCGGACCGGCACCCGGCTGGCCGCAGTACTCGCCGGCGGGCACGACGAAGACCAGCTCGCGGTCCGCGAACACGGCGTCTTCGGCCACCGGATCGTCCGCGCGTCCGGCGCACCGGCCGCAGACTGGCAGCCCACCGGCACCGCGCTGATCACCGGCGGCACCGGCGCGCTCGGCGCCCGCGTGGCCCGCCACCTGGCCGGCCGCGGCATCGACCACCTCGTCTTGACCAGCCGTCGCGGCCTCGACGCGCCCGGCGCCGCCGGCCTGCGCGACGAACTGACCGCGCTCGGCGTCTCCGTCACCATCGGCGCCTGCGACGCGGCCGACCGCGACGCCCTCGCCGAGGTCGTCGCCGCCATCCCGGCCGAGCACCCGCTCACCACCGTGGTCCACACCGCCGGCGTGCTCGACGACGGCGTCGTCGACTCGCTCGACGCCGATCGGTTCGCCACGGTCGCGCGCGCCAAGGTCACCGCCGCCGGGCACCTCGACGCGCTCACCCGCGACCTGCCCGTCACCGCGTTCGTGCTGTTCTCCTCGACCGCAGGCGTGTTCGGCGCGCCCGGCCAGGGCAACTACGCCGCGGCCAACGCCGGGCTCGACGCCCTCGCCGAACGCCGCCGCGCCGACGGCCTGCCCGCGACGTCCATCGCCTGGGGTGCCTGGGCGGGCAGTGGCATGGCCACCGACGACGGCGTCGCCGAACGCCTGCGGCGCACCGGTGTGCCACAGATGGATCCGGAGCTGGCACTGTCCGCTTTGGACCGTGCGGTCACCTCGGACGCGGCGACGGTCTGCGTCGTCGACGTCGACTGGGCGAAGTTCGTGCCCGGCTTCACCGCCGCCCGGCCGAGCCCGCTCATCGGCGACCTCCCGGAGGTCCGCGCGCTCAAGTCCACAATGGACGACACTCGGCCCGAGTCGCTCACCGAGCGGATCGCCGGGCTGCCCGAAACCGAGCGGCGGCTGCTGGTCGTCGACTTCGTCCGCGGCGGCGTCGCGGCGGTGCTCGGCCACGCCGGGATCGCCGACGTGCCGGAGAACAAGGCGTTCACCGAGCTCGGTTTCGACTCGCTCACCGCGGTCGAGCTGCGCAACCGCCTCACCGCGGCCACCGGCCTGACCCTGCCCTCGACCCTCGTCTACGACCACCCGACCCCCGCCGCGCTGGCCGAGCACCTGTGTGCCGAGCTGGCCGGCGAGACCGCCGGGGCGCTCGTCCGGGCGCACGCGGCCGAGGACGACGACCCGATCGCCATCGTCGCGATGAGCTGCCGGTACCCCGGCGGCATCCACTCGCCCGAGGACCTGTGGCGGATGATCGTCGACGGCCGCGACGCCGTTTCGGAACTGCCCGGCGACCGCGGCTGGGATTTCGACGCGCTGTTCGGCGACGGCCTGGGCGCGTCCGCCGCGCGGCACGGCGCGTTCCTCTACGACGTCGCCGACTTCGACGCCGGGTTCTTCGGCATCTCGCCGCGCGAGGCGCTGGGCATGGACCCGCAGCAGCGGCTGCTGCTGGAGACGTCGTGGGAGGCCTTCGAGCGCGCCGGCATCGACCCGAAGTCGGTGCGCGGCCAGGAAATCGGCGTGTTCGCCGGGACCAACAGCCAGGACTACGCCACGCTGCTGCAAAGCTCCGGCGAGGACGTCGAGGGCTATCTGGCCACCGGCAACGCGGGCAGCGTGGTCTCCGGCCGGCTGTCCTACACCTTCGGCTTCACCGGCCCGGCGGTCACTGTGGACACCGCGTGCTCGTCTTCGCTGGTGGCACTGCACCTCGCCGCGCAGTCGCTGCGTTCGGGCGAGTGCTCGCTGGCGCTCGCCGGTGGTGTCGCGGTGATGTCGACGCCCACCACGTTCGTCGAGTTCTCGCGTCAGCGCGGCCTCGCCGAGGACGGCCGGGTCAAGGCGTTCGCCGCCGCGGCCGACGGCACGGGCTGGGGCGAAGGCGCCGGCATGCTCCTGCTGGAAAGGCTTTCCGACGCCCAGCGCCATGGTCACCAGGTACTGGCCGTGGTGCGCGGCAGCGCGATCAACCAGGACGGCGCGTCCAACGGCATCACCGCCCCCAGCGGTCCGGCCCAGCAGCGTGTCATCCGCCAGGCCCTCGCCAACGCCGGACTGTCCACTTCGGACGTCGACGCCGTCGAGGCGCACGGCACCGGCACGACCCTGGGCGACCCGATCGAAGCCCAGGCGTTGATCGCCACCTACGGCACCGACCGCGAGACGCCGCTGTGGCTCGGCTCGGTCAAGTCGAACATCGGCCACACGCAGGCGGCCGCCGGTGTCGGCGGGATCATCAAGATGGTCGAGGCGATGCGCCACGGCGTCCTGCCCGCGACCTTGCACGTCGACGAGCCGACGCCACACGTCGACTGGTCGGCCGGCACCGTCCGGCTGCTCACCGAGGCCACGGCCTGGCCGGAGACCGGCCGCCCGCGCCGTGCCGGGGTCTCGTCGTTCGGGTTCAGCGGCACCAACGCGCACACGATCATCGAGCAGGCGCCGCCTTCGGAAGCCATCGTCACGCCGGAAACGCTGCCCGCGCTCGTGCCGGTGGTGGTGTCCGGTGCGGACGAAGACGGTCTTCGCGCCCAAGCGCGTCGTTTGGCCGCATACCTCGACGAATTCGAGCCGGCCGAAGCCGCCGCCGCGCTCGCCGTCACCCGTTCCGCGCTGGAGCACCGCGCCGGATTCCTGGCGACGAGCCGGGAGGACCTGCTGGCCGGGCTCGCCGCCGTCGCCCGGGGCGAGGGCGCCCACGGCACCGCGACCGGCGGTGGCCTCGCGTTCCTGTTCACCGGACAGGGCAGCCAGCGACTCGGCATGGGCCGGGAGCTGCACGAGACCTACCCGGTGTTCGCGGCGGCGTTCGACGAGATCCGCACCGCGTTCGACTTCGACCTCGACGGCGGCGACCTCGACCAGACGCAGTACGCCCAGGCGAACCTGTTCACGCTGGAAGTGGCGTTGTTCCGGCTCTTCGAGTCCTGGGGCGTGCGGCCGGACTTCCTCGCCGGGCACTCGATCGGCGAGCTGGCCGCCGCGCACGTCGCGGGCGTGCTCTCGCTGGCCGACGCGGTCAAGCTGGTCTCGGCTCGCGGCCGTCTCATGCAGGCGCTGCCGACCGGCGGGGCCATGGTCGCGATCCAGGCGAGCGAGGACGAGGTCACGCCGTTCCTGTCGGACGCGGTCAGCATCGCGGCCCTGAACGGTCCCGAGTCGACGGTCGTTTCCGGTGACGAGGACGCCGTCCTGGCCCTCGTGGCGCGGTTCGAAGGCCGCAAGACCAAGCGGCTCACGGTGAGCCACGCGTTCCATTCGTCGCGTATGGACGCCATGCTCGACGACTTCCGCGCGGTGGCGGAAACTCTGACTTTCCATTCGCCGCGCATTCCCGTTGTGTCCACTGTGTCCGGTGAGCTGGCGACCGGCCTGACCGACCCGGGTTACTGGGTGGACCAGGTCCGCGGCACGGTCCGGTTCCTCGACGCGATGCGCACGCTCGCCACCCGCGGCGTGACGACGTTCCTGGAACTCGGCCCCGAGGGCGTGCTGACCGCAGCGGGCCAGGACTGCGTGACCGGCGACTTCACTGCCGCGCTGCGCGGCGGCCGCGCCGAGACCGCGTCGGTGCTGACCGCGCTGACCGAGGTCCACATCCACGGCGCCGACGTCGACTGGGCATCGGTGTTCGCTGGCGTCCCGACACGGCGCGTCGCGCTGCCGACGTATGCCTTCCAGCGACGGCGCTACTGGCCGGAGCAGCCGGCCGCCGTCGTCACGACGACGTCGGCGAGCCCGGCCGAGGCCGAGTTCTGGACGGCGGTCGAGAACGCCGACTTCGCCACCGTCACCGGCACTCTCGCTCTCGACGGTGACCAGCCGCTCAGCGCCGTCCTGCCCGCGCTCTCCGCGTGGCACCGGCAACAGCGCGTCGAGTCCGTTGTGGACGGCTGGCGCTACCGCGTCACTTGGCAGCCGGTGACCGACCTCGCGGCGCCCGTACTGCGCGGCACCTGGCTGGTCGTCGGCGACGCCGAACACCCGCTGTGCGGCGCGCTCACCCGCGCCGGGGCCGACGTCGTCGTCACCGACGGCGAGATCCCCGAGGAAACCGCTTTCGACGGTGTTGTCTCGCTGCTCGGCACCAACGACGAGCCGCACCCCGAACACCCCGGCGTCACGATCGGCGCCGCCGCGAACCTGACGCTGGTCCGCGCGCTCGGCGAGGCCGGGATCGACGCTCCCTTGTGGATGGTGACATGCGGCGCGGTCTCGACCGGTCGCGCCGACGTCCTCGGCTCGGCGTCCCAGGCGCTGGTCTGGGGCATCGGCCAGGTCGCCGGCCTGGAGCTGCCGCACCGCTGGGGCGGCCTGCTCGACCTGCCCGCCGAACTGGACGACCGGGCGCTCGCCCGGGTCGCCGGCGCGCTGGCCGGCACCGAAGACCAGGTCGCGGTCCGCGGCTCCGGCGTCTACGTGCGCCGGCTCGTGCCCGCGCCGCTGCCGGCCGGCGTCACGTCGTGGACTCCGCGCGGCACCGTGCTGATCACCGGAGGAACCGGCGCGCTGGGTGCCGAGGTCGCCCGCTGGGCGGCTGCGGGTGGTGCGGAACGGCTGGTGCTGACCAGCCGCGCCGGACTCGCCGCACCCGGTGCCGAGGCACTGCGCGACGAACTCGCCGAGTCCGGTGTGGACGTCGTGGTCGCCGCGCTGGACGTCACCGATCGTGACGCCCTGACCGCGCTCGTCGCCGAGTACCCGGTCGACGCCGTCGTGCACGCGGCCGGCGTCGAATGGGCGACACCACTGGACACTGTGGACGTCGCCGGGTTCGCCGAGGTGCTGTCCGCCAAGGTGACCGGCGCCGCCAACCTGGACGCCGTGCTCGGAACGTCCGAACTGGACGCTTTTGTGCTCTTCTCGTCGATCTCGGGCATCTGGGGCTCGGGTGGGCAGGCCGCCTACGCGGCGGCGAACGCCTACCTCGACGCCCTCGCCGAGGCCCGGCAGGCACGCGGGCTCGCCGCCACCGCCGTGGCGTGGGGCCCGTGGGCCGGGGGCGGCATGGCCGCCCGTGGTGACGCGATCGACCAGCTGCGCCGCCGCGGCCTCGAGCCCCTCGCGCCGGCCGCGGCGATCGCCGCCCTCGGCCGTGCGGTTGGTGCGGACGAGACCGCGGTCGTGGTCGCCGATGTCGACTGGGCGAAGTTCGCCCCGGCGTTCACCGCGGCCCGGCCGCGGCCGCTGCTGGACGGCGTGCCCGAGGTGCGCCGTGTGCTCGCGGAATCCACTGTGGACACGGCGTCCGCCGACGTCTCCGAGCTGGCCGGCCGGCTGGCCGGACTCGGCGAGGCCGAGCAGGACCGCCTGCTCGTCGACCTGGTCCGGATCGAAGCCGCCGCGGTGCTCGGCCACACCGGCACCGACGCGGTCGTGCCCGGCCGCGCGTTCAAGGAACTCGGGTTCGACTCGCTGACCGCCGTCGAGCTGCGCAACCGGCTCACCGCGGCGACCGGCATCCGGCTGCCCGCGACGCTGGTGTTCGACTACCCGAACGCGACCGTCCTGGCCGGCCACTTGCGCACCGAACTCACCGGTGGCCGGGAAACCGCCGGCGCGGACGTCGTGTCCGATAAGCGCACTGTGGCCGACGACCCGATCGTCATCGTGGCCATGAGCTGCCGTTATCCCGGCGGCGTCCGGTCGCCGGAGGAGCTGTGGCGCCTCGTCGCCGACGGCGTCGACGCGATCGCGGACTTCCCGGCCGACCGCGGCTGGGACCTGGGCGCGCTGTTCGACCCGGACCCGGACAACACCGGCACCAGCTACGCCCGCACCGGTGGCTTCCTCGACGGCGTCGACCGCTTCGACGCGGCGTTCTTCGGGATCAGCCCGCGTGAAGCGCTCGCCATGGACCCGCAGCAGCGGCTGCTGCTCGAGACGACCTGGGAGGCCTTCGAACGGGCCGGCATCGACCCGCACGCGGTCCGCGGCAGCCGGACCGGCGTCTTCGCCGGGACGAACCTGCAGGACTACGGCACGCTGCTGACCGGGCAGCCCGGACTCGAAGGGCACCTGGCCACCGGCAACGCCGCCGCGGTCGTGTCCGGCCGGCTGTCCTACACCTTCGGGCTCGAAGGCCCGGCGGTCACCGTCGACACGGCGTGCTCGTCGTCGCTGGTCGCGCTGCACCTCGCGGCGCAGGCCCTGCGGGCGGGCGAGTGCTCGCTCGCCCTGGCGGGCGGCGTGGTCGTCATGTCGACACCGAACGCGTTCATCGAGTTCTCCCGCCAGCGCGGGCTGGCCGAGGACGGCCGGTGCAAGCCGTTCGCCGAGGCCGCCGACGGCACCGGCTGGGGTGAAGGCGTCGGCATGCTCCTGCTGGAGCGGCTGTCCGACGCCCAGCGCAACGGTCACCCGGTCCTGGCGATCGTGCGCGGCAGCGCGATCAACCAGGACGGTGCGTCCAACGGCCTCACCGCGCCGAACGGGCCCGCGCAGCAGCGCGTGATCCGTCAGGCGTTGACCAGTGCCGGTCTGTCCACTTCGGACGTCGACGCAGTCGAAGGCCACGGCACCGGCACAACACTGGGCGACCCGATCGAGGCACAGGCGTTGCTGGCCACCTACGGCCAGGACCGCGAGACGCCGTTGCTTTTGGGCTCGCTCAAGTCCAACATCGGACACACCCAGGCTGCGGCGGGCGTTGGCGGGATCATCAAGATGGTCCAGGCGATGCTGCACGGGTTGCTGCCGCAGACGCTGCACGTCGACGAGCCGTCGTCCAAGGTGGACTGGGCGTCGGGAGCGGTCGAGCTGCTGACCGATTCGCGCGCATGGCCGGCGGTGGACCGGCCGCGACGCGCCGCGGTGTCGTCGTTCGGCATGAGCGGCACGAACGCCCACGTCGTTCTCGAGCAGGCGCCCGAGGCCGTCGAGCCCGAGCGGGTGCCCGCTGGGGAACCGGCACCGTGGGTGCTCTCCGCCCGCGACGCCGACGCCCTGCGTGACCAGGCGATCCGCCTCCACGCGCAGCTCGACGGCGTGGACTGGGAGCCGGCCGACGTCGCCTTCTCGCTCGCCACGTCCCGCGCCCGGCACGAGCACCGCGCGGTGCTGACCGGGGACCGGGCCGAACTGCTCGCCGCCCTCGGCGCGCTCGGCCGTGGTGAACCTGCCGCGCAGCTGGTGCGGGACGTCGTCGCCGACGGCTCGACCGCGTTCCTGTTCACCGGCCAGGGCAGCCAGCGGGCCGGGATGGGCCGCGAGCTGTACGCGGCGTTCCCGGTGTTCGCGGACGCCCTGGACGCGGTGTGCGCCGAGTTCGACACGCACCTGGACCGTCCACTCCGGACGGTCGTCTTCGAGGACTCCGCCCTGCTCGACCAGACCGCCTACACCCAGGCCGCGCTGTTCGCGGTCGAGGTGGCGCTGTTCCGGCTGCTGGAGAGCCTGGGCGTCCGGCCGGACTTCCTGCTCGGCCACTCGATCGGCGAGCTGGCGGCGGCGCACGTCGCCGGTGCCCTCTCGCTGACGGACGCGGTCACGCTGGTCGCTGCCCGGGGTCGCCTGATGCAGGCGCTGCCTACTGGCGGCGCGATGGTGGCTGTGCAGGCGACCGAGGCGGAGGTTTCGGTATATCTGTCTGACCGTGTGACCATTGCGGCGTTGAACGGCCCGACCTCGACCGTGATCTCCGGCGACGAGGACGCCGTGTTGGCAGTTGCCGCGCAGTTCGCCGAGCTGGGCCGCAAGACCAAGCGGCTGGTCGTCAGCCATGCGTTCCACTCGCCGCTGATGGATCCGATGCTGGCGGAGTTCCGCGGTATAGCGGCGTCTCTGTCTTACGGTAAGACGGTTATACCGATCGTCTCCAACGTCACCGGTGAGCTGGTGACCGAGTTCGACGCGGACTACTGGGTGCGGCATGTGCGTGAGGCCGTCCGGTTCGTCGACGGCATGCGGACCCTCTCCGCTCAGGGTGTGACCAGGTTCGTCGAGCTGGGCCCGGACGGCGTGCTGTCCGCACTCGGCCAGGACTGCCTGGACGAGCCCGCCGGGTTCACCGCCGTCCTGCGCGGCGACCGGCCGGAACGCCGGACCCTGCTCACCGCCCTCGCCACGGCTTACACCCACGGTGCGGACGTCGACTGGGCCGCGCTGACCCCTGGCGCGCGCCGGATCACCCTGCCCACCTACGCCTTCCAGCGGAGCCGCTTCTGGCCGACGCCCACCGCGTCGAGCCGGGGCGCCGCCGCCGGGCTGGGCCTGGACGCGGCCGGGCACCCGATGCTCGGCGCGGCCGTCTCGCTGGCCGGCGGCGACGGCGTGCTGTTCACCAGCAGGCTGTCGACGCTGACCCACCCGTGGCTGGCCGACCACGCCGTGCACGGCACCGTGCTCGTACCCGGCACCGGCCTGGTCGAACTGGCCGTCCGCGCCGGGGACCAGGTGGGTTGTGACCACCTCGAAGAACTCACCTTGCAGGCACCGCTGGTGCTGCCCGCCGACGGCGGCGTCCAGCTGCAGGTCACCGTGGGCGAACCGGACGGAGACGGCCGCCGAGAGGTGACCGTCCACTCGCGACCGGAAGGCACCACGTTCGGCCACCCGTGGACGACCCACGCCACCGGTCTGCTCGGCACCGTCGCCGCGACACCGCCCGCCGAGCTAGCCGAATGGCCGCCCGCCGGCGCCACGGCGCTGGAGACGTCGCGGCTCTACGACGACCTCGCCGGAGCCGGTTTCGGCTACGGCCCGGCGTTCCGCGGCCTGCGTTCCGCGTGGCAGCTCGATGACGACGTCTATGCCGAAGTCACCCTTGAGTCCGAAGTGGACGACACGTTCGGACTGCACCCGGGGCTGTTCGACTCGGTGCTGCACGCGATCGGCCTGAGCGGCCGGCTCACCGGTGAGGGCACGGGGATTCCGTTCGCCTGGACCGACGTCACGCTGCACGCCTCGGGCGCGTCGGCACTGCGGGCCAAGCTGTCCCCGGCCGGCAGCGGCGTCTCGCTGGAACTGTTCGACGCCGCCGGGCAGCCGGTCGCGACGGTCGGCTCCCTCGTGCTGCGCCCGGTCTCGGCCGACGCGCTCGACACCGCCCGGACCGAGTCGATGTTCCGCCTGGAATGGACGCCGGTCCAGCCATCGGGAACGGCCGAGATCGGCCACCTCGACCGGCTCGGCGACACCCGGCCCGAGTTCGTACTGGCCACTGTGGACGCCGAGGACTCGGCGGCCGGAGCGCACGAAGCCGCGCACCGGGCGTTGGCGCTGGTCCAGGAGTGGATCGACGGGTCCGACGAGGCAAAGCTCGTGCTGGTCACCCGCGGCGCGGTCGCCGTCCGGCCGGAGGACGACGTCCCCGGCCTGGCCGCCGCCACCGTCTGGGGCCTGGTCCGGTCGGCGCAGTCCGAGAACCCGGATCGCCTGGTCCTGCTGGACACCGACACCGATGACGAGCAGGCCGTCGCCGCCGCCCTGGCGACCGGCGAACCGCAGCTCGCTCTGCGCGCGGGGGAGACCTACGTCCCGCGCCTGGCGCGGGCCGCGCTCCCGGTGACTGAAGAGTCCACTGTGGACGTCAACGGCACGGTGCTGGTCACCGGCGGTACCGGCGCGCTCGGCGCGCTGTTCACCCGCCACCTCGTCACCCGCCACGGCGCGCGGCACCTGCTGCTGCTCAGCCGTCGCGGCGGCGCCGCCGAAGGCGCGGACGCCCTCGCGGCGGAACTCGCCGAACTGGGCGCCGAAGTCCGATTCGCGGCCTGTGACGCCGCGGACCGCGACGCCCTCGCCGCGGTCCTCGCGGCGATCCCGGCCGAGCACCCGCTGACCGCCGTTGTGCACACCGCCGGGGTGCTGGACGACGGCGTCGTCGGCACGCTCACTCCCGAGCGGATCGACACCGTGCTGCGGCCGAAGGTCGACGCGGCGCTCAACCTGCACGAACTCACCACGGACCTGTCCGCGTTCGTGCTGTTCTCCTCGGCCTCCGGCGTGTTCGGCGCCGCCGGCCAGGCGAACTACGCGGCCGCCAACGTGTTCCTCGACTCCCTGGCCGCGCGCCGTCGCGCCGCCGGGCAGCCGGCGACGTCGCTGGGCTGGGGCCTGTGGGCCGACGGCGGCAGTATGGCCGGCGGGCTTGGCGAGGCGGACCGGCGGCGGATGAACCGCGCCGGCGTCGCCGCGCTGACCGCGGACGAGGGCGTCGCGCTGTTCGACGCCGCGCTCGCGTCCGGCGAGGCCGCGCTGGTCCCGATGCGGATGGACGCCGCCGCCCTGCGCGACCCGGGCACCGCGGTGCCGGCCGTGCTGCGCGGTCTGGTCCGGACCACCACCCGCCGCGTGGTGACGGCCGACACCGTAGCGAGCGGTTCGGCGTTGGCCGACCGACTGTCCACTATGGATGAGGCGGAGCGCGAGCGCACCCTGCTCGGCGTCGTCCGCCAGACCGTCGCGGCCGCGCTCGGCTACGATTCGGCCGACGCGGTGGACGCGGGGAAGGCGTTCAAGGAGCTCGGGTTCGACTCGCTGACCTCGGTCGACCTGCGCAACCGCCTTAACACCGCCACCGGTCTGCGACTGCCGGCCACCCTGGTGTTCGACTACCCGAACGCGACAACCCTCGCCGCGCACCTGCGCACCGAGCTGCTCGGCTCGGCCGAGCCGGTCGCGGTGGCACCGGTCCGCGCGGTCGACGTCGACGAGCCGATCGCCATCGTGGCGATGAGCTGCCGGTACCCCGGCGGCATCCGTGGGCCGGAAGACCTGTGGCGGCTGGTGTCGACCGGCGCCGACGCGATCTCGCCGTTCCCGGTCAACCGCGGCTGGGACCTGGAGAAACTGTTCCACCCCGAGCCCGGCCACAGCGGCACGAGCTACGCCCGCGAGGGCGGGTTCCTGCACGAGGCAGACGAGTTCGACGCCGAGTTCTTCGGCATCTCCCCGCGTGAGGCCCTCGCCATGGACCCGCAGCAGCGCCTGCTGCTGGAGACGTCGTGGGAGGTCTTCGAACGCGCCGGCATCGCGCCGGAAGCGGTGCGGGGCAGCCGGACCGGCGTCTTCGCCGGCCTGATGTACCACGACTACGCCGCGCGGCTGCCGGAGATCCCGGAAGAGGTCGAGGGTTACCTCGGCACCGGCAACGCAGGCAGTGTCCTTTCCGGACGACTGGCCTACACCTTCGGGCTCGAAGGCCCGGCCGTCACGGTCGACACCGCGTGCTCGTCCTCACTGGTGGCGCTGCACCTCGCCGCGCAGGCCCTGCGCAACGGCGAGTGCGAAATGGCGCTGGCCGGCGGTGTCACGGTGATGTCGACGCCGACAACGTTCGTCGACTTCTCCCGCCAGCGCGGCCTCGCCGCGGACGGCCGGTGCAAGTCGTTCGCCGAGGCGGCGGACGGCACCGGCTGGTCCGAGGGCGCCGGTCTCCTGCTGCTGGAAAGGCTTTCCGACGCCCGCCGCAACGGCCACCAGGTCCTCGCGGTGGTGCGCGGCAGCGCGATCAACCAGGACGGTGCGTCCAACGGCTTGACCGCGCCGAACGGACCGTCGCAGCAACGCGTGATCCGCCAGGCCCTCGCCTCCGCCGGACTGTCCACTTCGGACGTCGACGCCATCGAGGCGCACGGTACCGGCACCACCTTGGGTGACCCGATCGAGGCCCAGGCCCTGCTGGCCACCTACGGCGCCGGCCGCACCGGCGACCCGCTGTACCTCGGCTCGATCAAGTCCAACATCGGCCACAGCCAGGCCGCCGCGGGGGTCGCCGGGATCATCAAGATGGTCATGGCCATGCGACACGGCGAGCTGCCGGCCACCCTGCACGTCGACGAGCCCTCGCGGCACGTCGACTGGGAAGCGGGCGCGGTCGAGCTGCTCACCGAGCGGACGCCGTGGCCGGAGACCGGACGGCCGCGGCGCGCCGCGGTGTCGTCCTTCGGCATCAGCGGCACCAACGCGCACACGATCATCGAGCAGGCACCGGACTTCGCCGAGCCGATCGTGGGGGAGAAGCCTGCGATCGCCACGCCGTTCGTGCTGTCGGCCCGCGACGCGGACGCCCTGCGCGAGCAGGCGTCGCGTCTGCACGCCGTCGCCGCGGAGCAGGACGCGCTCGACGTCGCCCACTCCCTGGTGACCACGCGCAGCCGGATGCCGCTGCGTGCGGTGGTGTCCGGTGTGGACCGTGACGAGCTGCTGCGCGGCCTGGCCGCGCTGGCCGCCGGTGAATCCGGTGGTGTCGTGACGGGTGCGGTGTCGCCGGGTTCGGTGGCGTTCCTCTTCACCGGACAGGGCAGCCAGCGGCTCGGCATGGGCCGTGAGCTGTACGAAAAGTTCCCGGTGTTCGCGGCCGCGTTCGACGAGATCCGCGCCGCGTTCGACTTCGACGTGGCCCTCGACACCGACGAGCTGCACCAAACTCAGCACACCCAGGCCGCGCTGTTCGCCCTGGAAGTGGCGCTGTTCCGCCTCTGCGAGCACTTCGGCGTCCGGCCGAGCTTCCTGGCCGGGCACTCGATCGGCGAGCTGGCCGCGGCACACGTCGCCGGCGTCTTCTCGCTGGCCGACGCGGTCAAGCTGGTGTCGGCGCGGGGACGTCTCATGCAGGCGCTGCCGACCGGTGGTGCGATGGTCGCGATCCAGGCGACCGAGGACGAGATCACGCCACACCTGTCGGACCTGGTGAGCGTCGCGGCGCTGAACGGTCCGATGTCGACGGTGATCTCCGGTGACGAAACCGCCGTGCTGGCGGTCGCGGCGCAGTTCGCGGACCGCAAGACCAAGCGGCTCGCGGTGAGCCACGCGTTCCACTCGCCGCTGATGGACCCGATGCTCGAGGAGTTCCGCGCGGTCGCGGAGACGTTGACGTTCGCCGAGCCGCGCATCCCGATCGTGTCCACTGTGGATGGCGACGTGACGGCGCCGAGCTATTGGGTGGACCAGGTCCGCGGCGCGGTCCGGTTCCTCGACGCGGTGCGCACGCTGGAAAGTCGTGGTGTCACGACGTTCGTCGAACTGGGTCCGGACGGCGTGCTGTCCGCGCTCGGCCAGGAGATCGCCGCGACCGCGACGTTCGTCCCGGCCCTGCGCAAGGGACGGTCCGAACCGGACACTCTGCTCACGGCGCTCGCCGAGGCCGACGTCCGCGGCGCCGACGTCGACTGGACGCGGCTGTGGGCCGGCTCGGGGGCACGCACGATCGACCTCCCGACCTACGCCTTCCGCCGTCGCCGCTACTGGCTGCACAGCGCCGCGTCCGCCGCGGACGCCTCCGGCCTCGGGCTCGGCAAGGCCGACCACCCGCTGCTGGGCGCGTCGGTCGAGCTGGCCGAAGGGGATGGCCTGGTCTTCACCGGACGGCTCTCCGCGCAGACGCACCCGTGGCTGGCCGAGCACGCGGTGCACGGCGTCACCGTGCTGCCGGGGACGGCCTTCGTCGAGCTCGCGATCCGCGCGGGTGACGAGGTCGGCTGCGACCGCCTCGAAGAGCTGACGCTCGAAGCGCCGCTGGTCATCCCGGCCCAGGGCGGTGTCGCCGTCCAGATCACCGTCGGCGCGGCCGACACGTCCGGGCGCCGGACCCTGTCCGTCCACTCGCGACCGGACGGCGAGCCGTGGGTCCGCCACGCCGGCGGCGTGCTCGCCGCGACCGGTGCGCCGATTCCGGTAACCCCGGCTGAGTGGCCGCCCGCCGGCGCCGAGGCCGTCGACGTCACCGAGCTGTACGACGGCCTGCAGTCGGCCGGCCTGGCTTACGGCCCGCTGTTCCAGGGCCTGACCGCGGCCTGGCGCCGCGGCACGGAGGTGTTCGCCGAGGTCAGCCTGCCCGAGGACGCCGAACTGTCCGGGTTCGGCCTGCACCCGGCGCTGCTCGACGCGGCCCTGCACGGCATCGGCCTCGGCGCGCTCCCGGCCGAGGGCGGCGCGCGCCTGCCGTTCGTCTGGTCCGGCGTCTCGCTGCACGCGTCCGGCGCCCGGGCGCTGCGCGTCCACCTCGCCGCGACCGGCGCCGAGACGGTGTCGGTGCACGTCGCCGACCCGGCCGGGGCACCCGTGTTCTCGGCCGACTCCCTGGTGCTGCGCCCGGTTTCCGCTGGTCAGCTCACCGGCGGGATCGCCCGAAGCTCGCTGTTCCAGATCGACTGGACCACCGTCCCCAGGCCCGAAACGGTCGTCTCGGACGGCTGGCCGGAAGACCTCACGCGGACATCAGAGGCCGACGGCTTCGTCATCGCGCCGGTCGCCGACGCCGCGGCCGCGCTCGCCGTGGTCCAGACGTGGCTGCCCACCGAGGCGACGGTCGTCGTCGTGACCCGCGACGCCGACCCCGCCGCCGCGGCGGCCCACGGCCTGGTCCGCTCGGCGCAGGCCGAGCACCCGGGCCGGTTCGTCCTGGTCGACCTGGACACGACCGCCGGTCCCGCGGAACTGCACGCCGCGGTGGCCACCGGCGAACCGCAGATCGCGGTGCGTGACGGCGTGCTCACGGTGCCCCGCCTCGCGCGGGTCGCACTGTCCGAAACGGACGTCCACTTCGGAGACGGGACTGTCTTGGTCACCGGCGGTACCGGCGCGCTCGGCGCGTTGTTCGCCGAGCACCTGGTCACCCGGTACGACGTCCGTGACCTGTTGCTCACCAGCCGTCGCGGCGCGGACGCGCCCGGCGCGGCCGAGCTGGCGACGCGTCTGCGTGAACTCGGCGCCGACGTGACGATCGCCGCCTGCGACGTCGCCGATCGTGATGGCCTTGCAAACCTGCTGGCCGAGCACCGGGTGACCGCGGTGGTGCACAGCGCGGGCGTCCTCGACGACGGCCTCGTCGAATCCCTCACCCCCGAACGGCTCGCGACCGTGCTGGCCGCCAAGGCGGACGCGGCGCAGAACCTGCACGACCTGACCACGGACCTCGACGCGTTCGTCCTGTTCTCCTCGGTCGCCGGGACGTTCGGCGGCGCGGGGCAGGCGAACTACGCCGCGGCCAACGCGTACCTCGACGCGCTCGCCGAGCGGCGGCGCGCGGCCGGGCTGCCGGCGACGTCCCTGGCCTGGGGCCTGTGGGACGGCGGCATGGCGGGCAGCCTCAGCGAGGCCGACGTCGCCCGGCTGGTCCGGGCCGGCACCGCGCCACTGTCCACCGAGGACGGATTGGCGTTGTTCGACGCGGCGCTGGCGGCGGACCGCGCGGTCCTGCTGCCGGTGCACCTCGACCCGGCGGCCATCCGCGCCGCCACCGGCGAGGTCCCGCCGTTGCTGCGTGGCCTGGTCCGCGCACCGGCGCGGCGGGTCGCGGCGACGACCGGCGCGGCCGGGGCGTTCGCCGACACCCTGTCCGGGCTCGCCGCCGACGAGCAGCGTGACCGGCTGCTGACGCTGGTCCGCGGCGAGGTCGCGGGCGTGCTCGGCTACGACTCGGGCGACGAGGTCGACCCGGCCAAGGCGTTCCGCGACGCCGGTTTCGACTCGCTGACCGCGATCGAGCTGCGCAACCGCCTGCACACGGCCACCGGCCTGCGGCTGCCCGCGACGCTGGTGTTCGACTACCCGACACCGGACACGCTCGCCGGGCACGTCCACACCGAACTGTTCGGCGGCCGGGAAGCCGTCGAGGTCGTCGCGGCCACCGGCTCCGACGACCCGATCGCGATCGTCGCGATGAGCTGCCGGTACCCCGGCGGCGTCACGACACCCGAGCAGCTGTGGAACCTCGTCGCGGCCGGCGGCGACGCCATCACGACGTTCCCGGACAACCGCGGCTGGGACCTCGACGGGCTCTACCACCCGGACCCCGACCACCTCGGCACCAGCTACTCGCGCGAAGGCGGGTTCCTGCACGACGCGGGCGGCTTCGACCCGGTGTTCTTCGGCATCTCGCCACGTGAGGCCGTCACGATGGACCCGCAGCACCGGCTGCTGCTGGAGACGTCCTGGGAGGCCTTCGAACGTGTCGGCATCGCGCCGGAAGCGTTGCGCGGCAGCAAGACCGGCGTCTTCGCCGGCGTGATGTACCACGACTACTCCGCGCTGCTCGACGGCGCGGACGAGGACTACGAAGGCCACCTCGGCACCGGCAACGCGGGCAGCATCGCCTCCGGCCGGGTCGCCTACACCTTCGGGCTCGAGGGCCCGGCGGTCACTGTGGACACTGCCTGTTCGTCCTCTTTGGTCGCTTTGCACTGGGCGCTTCAGGCGCTGCGCAACGGCGAATGCACCATGGCGCTCGCCGGTGGCGTGACGGTCATGGCGACGCCGAACGCGTTCATCGAGTTCTCCCGCCAGCGCGGCCTCGCCGCCGACGGCCGCTGCAAGGCGTTCTCCGCGGACGCCGACGGCACGGGCTGGTCCGAAGGCGCGGGCATGATCCTGCTGGAGCGCCTCTCCGACGCCCAGCGCAACGGCCACCCGGTGCTGGCGGTCGTGCGCGGCAGCGCCATCAACCAGGACGGCGCGTCGAACGGCCTGACCGCGCCGAACGGTCCGTCACAGCAACGGGTGATCCGGCAGGCGCTGGCCAACGCGGGTCTCGCACCGTCCGATGTGGACGTCGTCGAGGCGCACGGCACGGGGACGTCGCTGGGCGACCCGATCGAGGCGCAGGCGCTGCTCGCGACCTACGGCGCCGAGCGCACCGGCGACCCGCTGTGGCTCGGCTCGCTCAAGTCGAACATCGGCCACAGCCAGGCGGCCGCGGGTGTCGGCGGCGTGATCAAGATGGTCATGGCGCTGCGCAGCGGCGAACTGCCCAAGACCTTGCACGCCGACGAGCCGTCGCCGCACGTCGACTGGGCGTCGGGCGCCGTCGAGCTGCTGACCGAGGCGCGAGCCTGGCCGGTGACCGGACGGGCGCGCCGCGCGGCGGTGTCGTCGTTCGGGTTCAGCGGCACCAACGCACACGCGATCATCGAGCAGGCCCCGGAACCCGCGCCGAAACCGCAGGTCCCGGCACCGGCGGTGGTCCCGCTGGTGCTGTCGGCCAAGTCGCCGGCCGCGCTGACCGAGCAGGCCACGCGGCTGCGCGAGCACCTGACGGCCGGGTTCGACCCGGCGGACGTCGCGGCCTCGCTGCACGTCCGCACCCGGTTCGAGCACCGGGCGGTGATCACCGGCGCCAGCGCCGACGACCTGCTGACCGGCCTGTCGACGGCCGAAGCCGTCGAAGCCGGGACGGGCGGGACGGCGTTCCTGTTCACCGGCCAGGGCAGCCAGCGGCTCGGTATGGGCCGCGAGCTGTACGAGACGTACCCGGTGTTCGCGGCGGCCTTCGACGCGATCCGCGCCGAGTTCGACCTGGACCTCGACAGCACGGAGATCGACCGGACGCAGTACACCCAGGCGACCCTGTTCGCCCTGGAAGTCGCGCTGTTCCGGCTCTACGAGTCGTGGGGCCTGCGCCCGGACGTGCTGGTCGGCCACTCGATCGGCGAGCTGGCGGCCGCGCACGTCGCGGGCGTCCTGTCCCTGACCGACGCGGTGACGCTGGTGTCGGCGCGCGGCCGGCTCATGCAGGCGCTGCCGGAAGGCGGCGCGATGGTGGCGATCCAGGCCACCGAGGACGAGATCACGCCACGCCTCTCGGACGCGGTGAGCATCGCCGCGCTCAACGGCCCGGACTCGACCGTGATCTCCGGCGTCGAGAAGGCGGTGCGGACGGTCGCCCGGAAGTTCAAGGGCCGCAAGACGAAGCGGCTGAAGGTGAGCCACGCGTTCCACTCGCCACTGATGGACCCGATGCTCGACGAGTTCCGCGGTATAGCTGAGTCTCTGTCTTACGGTCAGACGGTTATACCGATCGTCTCGAACGTGACCGGCGAGCTGGTGACCGAGTTCGACGCGGACTACTGGGTGCGGCACGTCCGGGAGGCCGTGCGCTTCCTCGACGGCGTCCGCACGGCCGCGGCCCGGGGCGTCACGACGTTCGTCGAGCTGGGCCCCGACGGCGTGCTGTCCGCGCTCGGCCAGGAGATCGTCCCCGACGCGACCTTCGTCCCGGCCCTGCGCAAGGGCCGGCCGGAGGCACTCACCGCGGTCACCGCGCTCGGGACCGCCCACGCCCACGGCGCCGACGTCGACTGGACCGCTGTCCTCGGCGGTGCTGGGCAGCACGTCGACCTGCCGACCTACGCCTTCCAGCGCGAGCTGTACTGGCCGAAGCCGGGCACCCGCACGGGCGACCTGACCGCGGCCGGCCTCGGCGCGGCGGACCACCCGCTGCTGGGCGCGGCCGTCGCCCGGGCTGACGACGGCGGGTTCCTGCTCACCGGCCGGCTCTCGCTCAAGACCCACCCGTGGCTGGCCGAGCACACCGTGCGCGACGTCGTCGTGCTGCCCGGCACGGCCTTCGCCGACCTCGCGCTGCACGCCGGCGAACCGGCCGGCTGCGACCGCGTCGAGGAACTCGTCCTCGAGGCACCGCTGGTCGTCCCGGCCGACGGCGTCGTCGTGCAGGTCTCGCTCGGTGCCGAAGACGAGTCGGGCCACCGTTCGCTCGTCGTGCACTCCCGCACCGGCGACGCACCCTGGGTGCGTCACGCCACCGGTGAGCTGGCCCCCGGCGCCGGGGCGGGGACGCCGTTCGCGGCCGAGTGGCCGCCGTCCGGTGCCGAACCGGTCGACGTCTCCGCGCTCTACGAAGGCCTGCTGGCCGGCGGGCTCGGCTACGGCCCGGTCTTCCAGGGCCTGACCACGGCCTGGCGACGTGACGGCGAGGTGTTCGCCGAGGTCACGCTGCCGGAAGACACCGACGTCACCGGGTTCGGCCTGCACCCGGCGCTGTTCGACGCGGCCCTGCACGGGGTCGGACTCGGCGCGTTCGTCGAGGACACCGGGACGGCGCGGCTGCCGTTCAGCTGGACCGGCATCGAGCTGCACGCCACCGGCGCCCGCACGCTGCGGGTCCGCCTGGCGGCCGCGGGCACCGACGCGGTGTCCGTGCACGCCGCCGACACCACCGGCGAGCCGGTGCTGTCGGTTGAAGCGCTTTCCCTGCGCCCGGTTTCGGGCCTCCCGGCAGACGACGTCGTCCGCCAGTCGCTGTACACAGTGGACTGGACGACCGTCGCCGTGCCGGCCGAGTCCGACCCGGACACCCCGGTTCTGCTGGTGCCGCAAGGTGAGACGCCGGACGAGGTCCGCGCGGCGGTCCACCTCGTGCTCGACGCGCTCCAGCAGTCCGATCCGGACAGCCGGCTGGCCGTCGTCACCCGCGGCGCGGCCGCGGTGCTGGACGGCGACGTGCCGGACCTCGCCGGTGCCGCGGTGTGGGGTCTGGTCCGCGGTGCCCAGGCCGAGCAGCCCGGCCGGTTCACGCTGATCGACCTCGACACGACGGCCGACCTGGCCGAACTGCCGGGGATCCTCACCTCCGGCGAACCGCAACTCGCCGTTCGCGGCGGAGCAGTGCTCGCGCCGCGGCTGGCGCGGGCCGCCGTCGCGGACCACGAGCCCGCGACGTTCGACGGAACGGTGCTGGTCACCGGCGCGACGGGCGCGCTCGGCGCGGTCTTCGCCCGCCGGCTCGCCGAGCGCGGCGCGCGGCACCTGCTGCTGGTCAGCCGGTCCGCCACCGCGGACTCCCTCTCCGACCTGACCGCCGAGCTGACCGAACTCGGTGCGGACGTGACCGTCGCGGCCTGCGACGTCGCGGACCGGGACGCCCTGGTCGCGCTGCTGGCCGAGCACCCGGTGACCGGCGTCGTGCACGCGGCCGGAGTCCTCGACGACGGCGTGCTGGCGTCGCTCACCCCCGAGCGCGTCGACGCGGTGCTGCGGCCGAAGGTCGACGCCGCGTGGAACCTCCACGAGCTGGCCGGTGACGCCTCCCTGTTCGTGTTGTTCTCCTCGGCCTCCGGGGTGTTCGGCGGCGCGGGCCAGGGCAGCTACTCGGCCGCGAACGCCTACCTGGACGCGTTGGCGCACCGCCGGCACGCGGCCGGGCAGGCCGCGACCTCGCTGGCGTGGGGCCTGTGGGCCGGCGCCGACAGCATGGCCGCGGACCTGGCCGACGCCGACCTGCGGCGGATGTCCGCCGCAGGCATCGGCGCGCTGTCCACGGAGGACGGTCTGACGCTGTTCGACGCGGCACTGTCCACAGGGGACGCTGCGCTCGTTCCGGTGCGGCTGGACCTGACTGCGGTCCGGGCCCGGGGCGCCGTACCGTCGTTGCTGCGGGGGCTGGTGCCCGCGTCGAAGCGGCGGGCGGCGGTCTCGACCGTCACCGCGTCGCTGGAGCAGCGGCTCGGCGCGCTGGCCGCGGCCGAGCGTGAACGAGCGTTGTCCGATCTGGTCCGCACCGAGGTCGCGCAGGTGCTCGCGTTCGCTTCGGCGGACGCAGTCGGCGCGGCCCGGACGTTCACCGAGCTGGGCTTCGACTCGCTGACCGCGATCGAGCTGCGCAACAAGCTGCACACGGCGACCGGCCTGCGGCTGCCCGCCACGCTGATCTTCGACTACCCGACGCCGGACGCGCTCGCCGCGTACCTCGCGGGCGAACTGTTCGGAGTGGACGGTCCGGCCGAGGTCAATACTGTGCTGGCCGTCGACGAGCCGATCGCCATCGTCGCGATGAGCTGCCGGTTCCCCGGTGGCGTCACGACCCCGGAAGAGCTGTGGGACCTGGTCGCCGGGGGAGTGGACGGCATGACGCCGTTCCCCATCGACCGCGGCTGGGACGTCGAAGGGCTGTACCACCCGGACCCCGATCACGTCGGCACGAGCTACGCCCGCGAGGGCGGGTTCCTGCGCGACGCGGCGAACTTCGACCCCGAGTTCTTCGGCATCTCGCCGCGTGAAGCGGTGACGATGGACCCGCAGCACCGGTTGCTGCTGGAGACGTCGTGGGAGGCCATCGAACGGGCCGGCATCGCGCCGGAAGCGTTGCGCGGCAGCCGGACCGGCGTGTTCGCCGGGATCATGTACCACGACTACGCCAACCTCCTCGAGGCCGCGCCGGAGGACTACGTCGGCCACCTCGGCACCGGCAACGCGGGCAGCGTCGCCTCCGGCCGCGTGTCCTACACCTTCGGGCTCGAAGGCCCGGCGGTGACCATCGACACCGCGTGCTCGTCTTCGCTGGTCGCCCTGCACTGGGCGGTCCAGGCACTCCGCCACGGCGAGTGCACGATGGCCCTCGCGGGCGGTGCCACGGTGATGGCCACGCCCGGCGCGTTCCTGGAGTTCTCGCGCCAGCGCGGGCTTTCGGCCGACGGCCGCTGCAAGGCGTTCTCCGCGGACGCCGACGGCACGGGCTGGTCCGAGGGCGCGGGCATGATCCTGCTGGAGCGCCTCTCCGACGCCCAGCGCAACGGCCACCCCGTGCTCGCAGTAGTCCGCGGCAGCGCGATCAACCAGGACGGTGCGTCCAACGGCTTGACGGCGCCGAACGGCCCGTCGCAGCAACGCGTGATCCGTCAAGCGTTGGCCGACGCCGGTCTGTCCACTTCGGACGTCGACGCGGTGGAAGCGCACGGCACGGGCACGTCGCTGGGCGACCCGATCGAGGCGCAGGCGCTGCTCGCGACCTACGGTGTCGAGCGTGCGGGTGACCCGCTGTGGCTGGGTTCGCTCAAGTCCAACATCGGCCACAGCCAGGCGGCCGCGGGTGTCGGCGGCGTGATCAAGATGGTGCAGGCACTGCGCAACGGCGTCCTGCCGAAGACACTGCACATCACCGAACCGTCGCCGCACGTCGACTGGGCCTCCGGCGCGGTCGAGCTGCTGACCGAGACGCGGGACTGGCCGGTCACCGGCCGGATCCGCCGGGCCGGCGTGTCGTCGTTCGGGTTCAGTGGCACCAACGCCCACGTGATCATCGAGCAGGCCCCGGAAAGCGCCCCGCTGACGGTCGAGACCCCGGTCGTCACCCCGCTGGTCTTCTCGGCGCGGACGCCGGAAGCCTTGCGGGAACAGGCCGAACGTCTGCGCACGGCGCTGACCACAGTGGACGTCGCCGAGCTGGGTTCGGCGCTCGTTACCCGGCGCTCGCTGTTCGAGCACCGCGCGGTCGTCCTCGACCCGGCCGGTCTGGAAGGGCTCTCCGGTGCCGTCACCGGTGAAGCCACCGACGGCGGTACGGCGTTCCTCTTCACCGGTCAGGGCAGCCAGCGGGCCGGCATGGGCCGCGAGCTGTACCAGGCGTTCCCGGTGTTCGCCGCGGCGTTCGACGCGGTGCGGGCCGAGTTCGACTTCGACCTCGACGGCGGTGACGTCGACGAGACGCAGTACGCCCAGGCGAACCTGTTCGCGCTGGAAGTGGCGTTGTTCCGGCTCTTCGAGCACTTCGGCGTCACGCCCGGCACGCTGGCCGGGCACTCGATCGGCGAGCTGGCGGCCGCCCACGCGGCCGGGGTGTTCTCGCTGGCCGACGCGGTGCGGCTGGTCTCCGCCCGGGGTCGCCTCATGCAGGCGCTCCCGGCCGGCGGCGCGATGGTCGCGATCCAGGCGACCGAAGCCGAGATCACGCCGTTGCTGACCGACCGCGTGAGCGTCGCGGCCCTCAACGGCGACGAGTCCACAGTGGTCTCCGGCGACGAAGACGCCGTGCTGGCCCTCGTGGCACAGTTCAAGGACCGCAAGACCAAGCGGCTCACGGTGAGCCACGCGTTCCACTCATCCCACATGGACGCGATGCTGGACGACTTCCGTGCCGTCGCCGAAACGGTGACCTACCACGAGCCGCGTATCCCGCTCGTCACCACCGGCGGGACGGCCGAGCCGGCCACGCCGGACTACTGGGTCGCCCAGGTCCGCAACCCCGTCCGGTTCACCGACGCGATCCGGACCCTGGAAGCCGCCGGTGTCACGACGTTCGTCGAGCTGGGCCCGGACGGCGTGCTGTCCGCGCTCGGCCGCGAGATCCTGCCGGACGCGACCTTCGCGCCCGCGCTGCGCAAGGGCCGTCCTGAGCCGGACACCCTGGTCACGGCGCTGGCCGAGGCCCACGTCCACGGCACGACCGTCGACTGGACGGCCCTGTACCCGGTGGCCGCGCAGGTCGACCTGCCGACCTACCCGTTCCAGCGTGTGCGGTACTGGCCGCGGCCGGGCAACGCCACGGGCGACGCCACCGGTCTCGGCCTGGGCGCGGCGGAGCACCCGCTGCTGGGCGCGGCCGTGAGCCGGGCCGACGGTGACGGGTTCCTGCTCACCGGCCGGCTGTCCACGCAGACTCACCCGTGGCTCGCCGAGCACGCGGTGGCCGGCGCGATCCTCGTGCCGGGCACGGCGTTCGTCGAACTCGCGGTGCGCGCGGCCGACCTCGCCGGGTGCCGGCAGGTCGAGGAACTGACCATCGAGGCCCCGCTGGTGCTCCCGGAACGCGGCGCGGTGCAGATCCAGGTGTGGGTCGGCGCGGCGGACGCGGCCGGGCGTCGCGAGCTGACGCTGTACTCGCGGGCCGAGGACGCGGCCGACCTGCCGTGGACCCGCAACGTCGGTGGCCTTATCGCCGCCGACGCCCCCGAGGTCCCCGAGACGCTCGCCGAGTGGCCCCCCGCCGCTCAGTCGGTCGAGGTCGGCTCGCGGTACGACGACCTGGCCGCCGCCGGCTTCGGCTACGGCCCGGCGTTCCAGGGCCTGACCGCGGCTTGGCGCCGTGACGGCGAGGTGTTCGCCGAGGTCAGCCTGCCCGAGGACGTCGAGGTGGCCGGCTTCGGTGTGCACCCGGCGCTGCTCGACGCGGCCCTGCACGCGGTCGGCCTGGGTGACCTGCTCGACGACGACCGGGCGCGCCTGCCGTTCTCGTGGGCGGGTGTCGGCCTGCACGCCGAAGGGGCCCGCACGCTGCGGGTCCGGCTGGCGAAGGCCGGCCCGGAAGCGGTGTCCCTGACTGCCGCCGACGAGTCCGGCGCGGTCGTGGTGTCGGCCGAGTCGCTGGTGCTGCGCCCGATGGCGATGGAGGACCTCGCGAAGCGGCCCGAATCGCTGTTCCGGATCGACCACCAGGTAGAAGTCCCGGGTGGACAGTCCACGGCAGACTGGGAGGTGTACGACCAGGCCGGCACCGGCGACACGCCGGATGACGTCCGTGCGGCCACCCACCGCGTCCTGGCCGTCCTGCAGGACTGGCTGACCAAGCCGGAAGACGCGCGGCTCGCGGTCGTCACGCGGGGCGACAGCCTCGCCGCGGCCGCGGTACACGGCCTGGTCCGCTCGGCCCGTACCGAGCACCCGGACCGGTTCGCGCTGGTCAGCCTGGACGTCGAAGCCGGACCCGAGGACCTGCGGGCCGCGCTGACGTCCGGCGAGCCCGAGGTGACGGTCCGCGACGGCAAGCTGTACGCGCCGCGGCTGGCCCGGGCGACGGTGTCCGCACCGGCGTTCACCACCGACGGCACGGTCCTGCTCACCGGCGGCACCGGCGCGCTCGGCGCCGCCGTGGCCGACTACCTGGTCACCGAGTGCGGCGTGCGCCGGTTGGTGCTGACCAGCCGTCGTGGTCCGGACGCCCCAGGTGCCTCGGAGTTGCGGAACGCCCTGGTCAGCGCCGGTGCCGAGGTCGACGTCGTGGCCTGCGACGCGGCCGACCGCGACGCCCTGGCCGCGCTGCTGGCCGGGATCACCGACCTCAAGGCCGTGGTGCACGCGGCCGGCGTCCTCGACGACGGAGTGCTGTCGTCGCTGACGCCCGAGCGTCTCGACGGGGTGCTGCGGCCGAAGGTCGACGCCGCGTGGAACCTCCACGAGCTGACTGCCGACCTCGACGCGTTTGTCCTGTTCTCCTCCGCGGCCGGCGTGTTCGGCGGCGCGGGGCAGGGCAACTACGCCGCCGCAAACGCTTTCCTCGACGCACTGGCCACCCAGCGCCGAGCGGCCGGGCTGCCCGCGACGTCGCTCGCGTGGGGCCTGTGGGCGACCGGCACGAGCATGGCCGGGCACTTGGGCGACACGGACCTGGGCCGGCTCGCCGGCGCGGGTGTCGCGGCACTGTCCACCGAGGACGGTCTCGCGCTGTTCGGCGCCGGTCTGTCCACGGAGGACGCCGTGCTGGTGCCGATCCGGCTGGACCTCGCCGCCGTGCGGGCGTCCGGCCAGGTGCCGCCGCTGCTGCGCGGCCTGGTGACCGCCCCGCTCCGGCGGACCGCGGTCGCCGTGACCGGCTCGCGGCTGAGTCAGGACGGGATCCTCGACCTGGTCCGCGACGAGGTCGCGATGGTGCTCGGGTTCGCCTCGGCCGCCGCCGTCGGCGCGACCAGGGCGTTCACCGAGCTGGGCTTCGACTCGCTGACCGCGATCGAGCTGCGCAACCGGCTCAACGCGGCCACCGGGCTGCGGCTGCCCGCGACGCTGATCTTCGACCACCCGACGCCGTCGGCGCTGGCCGAAGAGATCGTCGGACGCCTGTTCGGCACGGAAGAGCAGGCCGTCGCGGAAGTGACCACAAGGGACGACGAGCCGATCGCCATCGTGGCGATGAGCTGCCGTTTCCCGGGTGGCATCACCAGTCCCGAGCAGCTGTGGGCACTGGTCGAGTCCGAACAGGACGCGATCGGCCCGATGCCCGCGGACCGCGGCTGGGACCTCGACGCGCTGTACGACCCCGACTCGACGCGCCCGGGCACGAGCTACACCCGCCACGGCGGATTCCTGCGCGACGTCACCGAGTTCGACCCCGAGTTCTTCGGGATCAGCCCGCGTGAAGCCCTGGCCATGGACCCGCAGCAGCGGATGCTGCTGGAGACGTCGTGGGAGGTCTTCGAGCGGGCCGGGATCCCGGCGGAGTCAATTCGCGGCAGCCGGACCGGCGTGTTCGCCGGCCTGATGTACCACGACTACGTCAGCCTTCTCGAACGTTCGAAGGACGACGTCGCCGGGCACCTCGGCACCGGCAACTCGGGCAGCGTCGTCACCGGCCGCCTGTCCTACCACTTCGGACTCGAGGGCCCGGCGGTCACGATCGACACGGCGTGCTCGTCGTCGCTGGTGGCGCTGCACCTCGCGGCGCAGGCCCTGCGCAACGGCGAGTGCACGATGGCCCTGGCCGGTGGCGTCACGGTGATGTCGACGCCCGCCGCGTTCATCGAGTTCAGCAAGCAGCGCGGGCTTTCGCCGGACGGTCGCTGCAAGGCGTTCTCCGCGGACGCCGACGGCACCGGCTGGGCCGAAGGCGCCGGCATGATCCTGCTGGAGCGTCTCTCCGACGCCCAGCGCAACGGGCACCCCGTGCTCGCCGTCGTGCGCGGCACCGCGATCAACCAGGATGGCGCGTCCAACGGCTTGACCGCGCCGAACGGTCCGTCGCAGCAACGCGTGATCCGCCAGGCCCTCGCCGACGCCGGTCTGTCCACTTCGGACGTCGACGTCGTCGAGGCGCACGGCACCGGGACGTCACTCGGCGACCCGATCGAAGCACAGGCACTGCTGGCCACCTACGGCGCCGACCGCGCCGGTGACCCGCTGTGGCTCGGCTCGCTGAAGTCGAACCTCGGCCACAGCCAGGCCGCGGCCGGTGTCGGCGGCATCATCAAGATGGTCATGGCGATGCGGCACGGCACGCTGCCGAAGACACTGCACGTCTCCGAGCCGTCGGGGCACATCGACTGGACCGCGGGCGCGGTGGAACTGCTCACCGAGGCCCGGCCCTGGCCGTCGGTGGATCGGCCGCGTCGCGCGGCGGTGTCGTCGTTCGGGTTCAGCGGTACCAACGCGCACACGATCATCGAGCAGGCACCGGCTTCCGCAGAGGTCGCCGCGGGTGAGGACGTCCTGGCCCCGCTGGTGCTCTCGGCGAAAACCGCCGACGGCGTCCGCGCCCAGGCGGGTCGTCTGCTCGAACTGTTCGAGGTGGACCCGCCGCGCCTGACCGACGTGGCACTTTCGCTGATTCAGTGCCGCCACCGGATGGAGCACCGGAGCGTCCTGTTCGCGCGGGACGCCGTCGAGGCCCGCACCGGTCTCGCCGCGCTGGCCGCGGGGGAGCCCGCCAACGCCGTGCACGGCCTGGCGGGCACCGGGAAGGTCGCGTTCGTCTTCCCGGGCCAGGGTTCGCAGTGGCCGCGGATGGCCGTCGAGCTGCTGGAGACCTCACCGGTCTTCGCCGCGCGGATGGCCGACTGCGCCGAGGCGCTGGCGCCGTTCGTCGACTGGTCCCTGCTGGACGTTCTGCGTGCGGCGGAACCCCTGGAACGCGTCGACGTCGTCCAGCCCGCGCTGTGGGCGATGATGGTCTCGCTGGCCGCGGTCTGGCGCCACCACGGCGTCGAACCGGCCGCGGTGGTCGGCCACTCGCAGGGCGAGATCGCCGCGGCGGTCGTCGCGGGTGCACTGTCCCTTGAGGACGGTGCGCTGGTGGTCGCGTTGCGCAGCAAGGCGATCCTCGCGCTGGCCGGACGCGGTGGCATGGTCTCCGTGCCGCTCCCGCCGGCCGAGGTCACGGCGGCCATCGAACCGTGGGGCGACCGAATCTCGATCGCCGTCGTCAACGGGCCGCGGGCGACCGTGGTCTCGGGTGACGCCGACGCCTTGGACGAGTTCCTCGCCCGCTGCGAGGAGCAGGAGATCCGGGCCAAGCGGATCCCGGTGGACTACGCGTCCCACTCGGCGCACGTCGCGTCCCTGGAGACGGAACTCCTGGAGGTGCTCGCCCCGGTGCGCCCGCGCCCGGCGGAGATCCCGTTCTACTCCACGGTGACCGGCTCGCTGATCGATTCCGGCCTCGACGCCGGGTACTGGTACCGGAACCTGCGCCAGACGGTGCGCTTCACCGACGCGATCGAGGCCATGGCCGGCCACGGCCACGACGTGTTCGTCGAGGTCAGCCCGCACCCGGTGGTCGCCACCGGCCTGCAGGACATCCTCGAGGACGCGGGTGTCCCGGCGACGGTCACCGGCACCCTGCGCCGCGACCAGGGCGGCTTCACCCGGGTGCTCACCTCGCTGGCCCAGGCCCACACGGGCGGCGCGCGGGTGGCGTGGGACACCGTGTTCAGCGGAGGCCGGCGGATCGACCTGCCGACCTACGCCTTCCAGCGCAGCCGCTTCTGGCCGGAACTCGCCGACACGGTCATCACGGGTGACGGCTTCGCCGACAGCTCCTTCTGGGACGCCGTCGACAGCGACGACCCGGTCGCGGTCGCGGCCGCGTTGGAGATCGACGGCACCGACGAGGAGACACTGCGGGCCGCACTGCCCGTGTTGTCGACTTGGCGACGCAACCGCCGCGACAAGTCCACTGTGGACAAGTGGCGGTACCGGATCGCGTGGACCGCTTTGGACTTCGAGGCCGCGGACCTGGACGGTGACTGGCTGGTGCCGGTCCCGGCCGGCGCGCACGCCGAGATCGAGGCAGTCACCGCACTGCTGACCACCCACGGCGCTCAGCCGCACGTGGTCCCGGTGGAACCGGGCACGTCGGCTGAGCAACTGGCGGCGCTGTTGGCTGCCCACGGTGCTCGGCCGGGCACCCCGGCTGCCTTGGGTGAGCTGATCGCTGACAGCAGTTCGGAGGGCGATGCGGTCACCTCGGCCGCCGACGGTGCCGAGTCAGGCGCCGGTGTTGAGCCGCTGCAGTTCCGCGGTGTGTTGTCCCTCCTGGCCCTCGACGAGCTGCCCGACCCCGGGCACCCCGTCGTCCCGGCCGGGCTCGCGCTGACCGCCGCACTGATCCGTGCGCTGGACGGCGTCGCGGCTCCGCTCTGGCTCGCCACCCGCGGCGCTGTCTCCGCAGGCCGGTCCGACCGGCTGACCTCGGCTGTCCAGGCGCAGGTCTGGGGCCTCGGCCGGGTCGCCGGGCTGGAGCACCCCGAACGCTGGGGTGGCCTGCTCGACCTGCCGGAAGACCTCGACCCGCGGGCCTCGGCCCGGGTGGCCGCGGTACTGGCCGGCAACAGCGACGAGGACCAGCTGGCGGTGCGCCCGTCCGGCGTCTTCGCCCGCCGCCTGGTGCGCGCCCCGCTGGCCGAGCGCCCGGCGATCACCGGCTGGACCCCGCGTGGCACGGTGCTCGTCACCGGCGGCACCGGCGCGGTCGGTGCGCAGATCGCGCGCTGGCTGGCCCGGCACGGCGCCGAGCACCTGGTGCTCACCAGTCGTCGCGGTCTCGACTCGCCTGGCGCAAAGGAGCTGGTCGAGGAGCTGACCGGGCTCGGCGCCCAGGTCACCGTCGACCCGTGCGACGTCGCCGACTTCGAGGCGGTGCGGCGCCTGACCGCCGAGTACCGGTTCACCGCGGTGCTGCACGCCGCGGGTGTCGGGGTCTCGCCGCCGCTGGCCGAGACCGGCCCCGCCGACCTCGCGGTCAACGCGGCCGCGAAGGTCGCGGGCGCGGTCAACCTCGACCGCGCGCTCGCGGATACCGAGCTGGACGCGTTTGTGCTCTTCTCCTCCAACGCCGGGGTCTGGGGCGGCGGTGGCCAGGGCGCGTACGCCGCGGCCAACGCCTTCCTCGACGCCTTCGCCGAGCAGCGCCGCGCCCGCGGAGCCAAGGCCACCTCGGTGGCGTGGGGCGCGTGGGCCGAAGGCGGCATGGCCGAAGGCGAGGCCGGCGAGCAGATGCGCCGGCGCGGGCTGCGGCCGATGGCGCCGGAGCTGGCGATCTCGGTGCTGCAGCAGGCCCTCGACGCGGACGAGACGTTCCTCGCGGTGGCCGATGTGGACTGGGCGAAGTTCGCGCCCGCGTTCACCGCGCTGCGAGCGCGTCCGCTGATCGCCGATCTGCCTGAAGTGTCCGCTTTGGACGCCGAAACGACAACAACAGTCCACAGCGGACTGGCCGGACGGCTCGCCGAACTGCCCGCGGCCGAACGCAAGCGCGTGCTGCTCGACCTGGTCCGGGCCGAGGCGGCCGCGGTGCTCGGCCACGCCGGCACCGACGCCGTCCCGCCCGCCCGGGCGTTCCGCGAGCTGGGCTTCGACTCGGTGACGGCGGTCGAGGTTCGCACCCGGCTGGTCACGGCCACCGGGCTCAAGCTGCCCGCGACCCTCGTGTTCGACTACCCGACCCCCCTCGACCTGACCACGTTCCTGCTGGGCGAGCTGCTCGGCGCCGAGCCGGAAGCAACGACCGCGGTCGTCACGACCGGGTCCGACGAGCCGATCGCGATCGTCGCGATGGGCTGCCGGTTCCCCGGCGGCGTCCGCTCGCCCGAAGACCTCTGGCGGCTGGTCGCGGCCGGTGACGACGCGATCGGGCCGTTCCCGGCCGACCGCGGCTGGGACCTGGACTCGCTCTACCACCCGGACCCGGAGCACGCGGGCACGACCTACACCAAGGAAGGCGGTTTCCTGCACGACGCCGGCGAGTTCGACCCGGGCCTGTTCGGGATCAGCCCGCGCGAGGCCCTGGCGATGGATCCGCAGCAGCGGCTGCTGCTGGAGACGTCGTGGGAGGTCTTCGAGCGCGCCGGCATCGACGTGCGGACCCTGCGCGGCACCCGCACCGGGGTGTTCCTCGGCGCGGCGGCCTCCGGGTACGGCGCGGGCGCCGGTGAGCTGCCCGACGGCGTCGAGGGTCACATGCTGACCGGCAACGTCGGCAGTGTCCTTTCCGGACGGCTGGCCTACTCCTACGGGCTCGAGGGTTCGGCGGTCACGCTCGACACGGCGTGTTCGTCGTCCCTGGTCGCGCTGCACTGGGCGGCACAGGCCCTGCGGTCCGGTGAGTGCTCGATGGCGCTGGCCGGCGGCGTCGCCGTGATGGCCGACCCGGGCGGGTTCGTCGAGTTCGCCCGGCAGCGCGGCCTGGCCGCCGACGGCCGGTGCAAGCCCTTCGCCGAGGCGGCGGACGGCACCGGCTGGTCCGAAGGCGTCGGCCTGCTCCTGCTGGAGCGGCTGTCGGACGCCCGGCGCCACGGCCACCAGGTCCTGGCGGTCGTGCGGGGCTCCGCGGTCAACTCCGACGGCGCGTCCAACGGCCTCAGCGCCCCCAACGGTCCCGCGCAGCAGAAGGTGATCCGCCAGGCACTGGCCAACGCCGGACTGTCCACTTCGGACGTCGATGTGGTGGAAGCGCACGGCACGGGCACCCGGCTCGGCGATCCGATCGAGGCCCAAGCCCTGCTGGCGACCTACGGCCGGGACCGGTCCGAGCCGCTGTGGCTCGGTTCGCTGAAGTCCAACATCGGGCACACGCAGTCCGCGGCCGGTGTCGCGGGCGTGATCAAGATGGTCCAGGCCATGCGGCACGGCGTGCTGCCGGCCAGCCTGCACGTCGACGAGCCGTCGACACAGGTCGACTGGTCGGCCGGCGCGGTCGAGCTGCTGACCACGGCCCAGCCGTGGCCCGAGACCGGCGCACCACGCCGGGCCGGGGTGTCCGCGTTCGGCGTCTCCGGCACCAACGCGCACGCGATCATCGAAGCCGTTCCCGCCGAGGAACCGGCCGACGTGGTCGAGTCGCCGCTGCCGGTGCCGATCGTCCTTTCCGGACGGACGGCTGCCGCGCTGCGGGCCCAGGCGGCTTCGCTGGCCGCCTCGGACACGCCGGACCTGGACGCCTTCGGGTACGCCCTGGCCACGACCCGGTCCGCGCTCGACCACCGCGCGGCCCTGCTGGCCACCGACCACGACGACCTGCGGACGGCGCTGACCGCGCTGGCCGAGGACGTCACTGCACCCGGCGTGTTGCGTGGGGTCGCCCGCGACCGGGGACAGCTGGCCTTCCTCTTCACCGGCCAGAGCAGCCAGCGGACCGGCATGGGCCGCGAGCTGTACGACGCGTTCCCGGTCTTCGCCGACGCGCTGGACGCGGTGTGCGCCGAGTTCGACGCGCACCTCGACCGTCCGTTGCGGACGGTCCTGTTCGAGGACGGCGAGCCGCTGGACCGGACCGGCTACACCCAGGCGGCCCTGTTCGCCCTGGAAGTGGCGTTGTTCCGGCTCTTCGAGCACTTCGGGTTCCAGCCGGACTTCCTGGCCGGGCACTCGATCGGCGAGCTGGCCGCGGCGCACGTCGCCGAGGTGCTCTCGCTGGCGGACGCCGTGACGCTGGTCGCCGCACGCGGTCGTCTCATGCAGGCGCTTCCCGAGGGCGGCGCGATGGTGGCGATCCAGGCGACCGAGGCGGAAGTTTCGGTATATCTGTCAGACCGTGTGACCATCGCCGCGCTGAACAGCCCGGACTCGACGGTCGTCTCCGGCGAGGAAGACGCCGTGCTGGCGGTCGCGGCACAGTTCAGTGACCGCAAGACGAAGCGCCTGGTCGTGAGCCACGCGTTCCACTCGCCGCTGATGGACCCGATGTTGGCGGAGTTCCGGGCGGTGGCGGAGACGCTGTCCTACGCGGCGCCGACAGTCCCGATCGTCTCGAACCTCACCGGTGAGCTGATCACCGGGTTCGACGCCGACTACTGGGTGCGGCACGTGCGTGAGGCGGTGCGGTTCGCCGACGGCGTCCGGACGCTCGCCGCGAGCGGTGTCTCGGTGTTCGTCGAGCTGGGGCCGGACGGCGTGCTGTCGGCCATGGGCCAGGCGTGCGCCGACGGCGAGTTCGTCCCGGCCATGCGAGCCGGCCGGGACGAGCCCGAGGCGCTGCTGACCGCGGTGCTCGGCGCGCACGTCCACGGCGTCGAACCGGACTGGGCCGCGGTGTTCGGCACCGCCGCCCGGCGCCGGGTCGAGCTGCCGACGTATCCCTTCCAGCGGCAGCGCTTCTGGCTCCGGACCAGTGCGGGCGGTGACGTCACGGCCGCCGGCCTCGGCGCCACCCGGCACCCGCTGCTGCGCGCGGCGGTGGCCCGGGCCGACGGTGACGGGTTCCTGCTCACCGGGCGTCTGTCCACGCAGCTCCTGGGCGGCGCGGCACCGGGCTCGGTGTTCGCCGAGCTGGTCTCGCGGGCCGCGGACGAGGCGGGCTGCGGGCTGGTCGAGCGGCTGTCCGTCGACGTGCCGCTCGTGCTCCCCGAGCGCGGGGCGCTCCAGCTGCAGGTGTGGGTCGGTGAGCCGGACGGCGCCGGCCGCCGGGCCGTGACCGTCCACTCGCGACCGGAAGACGGCGGCGCGTGGACAAGGCATGCCGAGGGCGTGCTCGCGGTCGTGCTGCCGAAGATTCCCGAGTGGACGGACGAGGACGTCGTCGAGGTGTCGCTGCCGGAAGGCATCGAGCCGGGACGGTTCGGCCTGCACCCGGCACTGCTCGACGCGGCGTTCGGCGGGCTCTCGCCGGTCGCCTGGTCCGGGTTCGCACTGCACGCCTCGGGCGCCCGTGACCTGCGGGTCCGCCTGACGGACCTGGGTGACGACACCGTTTCGCTGCACGCGGTCGACGCGGAGGGCACGGCTGTGGTCACCGCCGACGCGGTGACGCTGCGGCCGGCGGAGTCCGTCAAGACCGTCGACTCGCTGTTCCGCATCGACTGGGTGCCCGTCCAAGCGGGCCCGATCGGAGAGGCGAAGGAGGTCTACCGGGTGCCCGCCGGCGAGTCGCCGGAGGACGTCCACCGGATCGTCGGCGACGTGCTCGCGAAGCTGCAGACCGGCGAGAACCTGGTCGTCGTGACCCGGGGTGCGGCCGGGCCGGACGCCGGTGCCGACCTGGCGGGTGCCGCGGTCTGGGGCCTGGTCCGTTCGGCGCAGTCCGAGCAGCCCGGCCGCTTCGTCCTGGTCGACACCGACGACACCGACGCGGTGGCCGCTGCTGTTGCCACCGGGGAACCGCAGGTGGTCGCCCGCGACGGGGAACTGTTCGCACCGCGACTGGTGCGAGCGACCGTCCCCGAAGAAGCGAAGACGCTCGGCGAGGGCACGGTCCTGGTCACCGGCGGCACCGGCGCCCTGGGCGCCGAGCTGGCGAAACACCTGGTCACGACCCAGGGCGTGCGCAAGCTGGTCCTCACCAGCCGCCGCGGGCCCGACGCGCCGGGCGCGGCCGAACTGGCCGAAGAGCTGGTCGCCGCGGGTGCCGAGGTGGACGTCGTGGCCTGCGACGTCGCCGACCGCGCCGCGGCGGCGGCCCTGCTCGACGGGATCGCCGACCTCACCGCCGTGGTCCACACCGCGGGCGTCCTCGACGACGGCGTGCTGACGTCCCTGACGCCGGAGCGTGTCGCCACCGTGCTGCGGCCCAAGGTGGACGCGGCCTGGCACCTGCACGAGCTGACCGCCGACCGGGAGCTGACGGCGTTCGTCGTCTTCTCCTCGGCCGCCGGGATCCTCGGCGGGGCCGGGCAGGCGAGCTACGCCGCGGCGAACGTGTTCCTCGACGCACTGATGCAGCGCCGCCGGAACACCGGGCGGCCCGGGACGTCGCTGGCCTGGGGCATGTGGTCCGGCGACGGCAGCATGGCGGCCCGGCTCACGGCCGCGGACCTGCGGCGGATGGCCGAAGCCGGGATCGGTGCCCTGTCCGTCGCGGACGGCATGGCGTTGTTCGACACGGCGGTGTCCACAAGCGACGCCGTGCTCGTGCCGATCAAGCTGGATCTGCCGGCCCTGCGGGCGAGCATCACGGGTGACGTGCCGCCGATGCTGCGCGGCCTGGTCACCGTCCCGCGGCGCCGGGCGGAAGTGTCCACAGTGGACCGCCAGGAGCGGCGCGACACCCGGGCCCTGCTCGACCTCGTCCGCGCCGAAGTGGCAGCCGTGCTCGGCTACCGGTCGGCCGCCGAGGTCGAACCGGACCTGCCATTCCGCGAACTCGGCTTCGACTCGCTGACCGCGGTCGAGCTGGCCAAGCGGGTCGGCGCGGCGACCGGGCAGACGCTGCCCTCGACGCTGGTGTTCGACTACCCGACGCCGACCGTGCTCGTCGCCCACCTGCGCGGCGACGAAGCGGACGACGTCATCGCCCCCGCGGCGACCGACGACGACCCGATCGCCATCGTCGCGATGAGCTGCCGCTTCCCCGGCGGCGTCACGACGCCGGAAGAACTGTGGCAGCTCGTGTCGGAAGGCACGGACGCGATCACGCCGTTCCCGACGGACCGCGGCTGGGATCTGGCCGTGCTCTACAACCCGGACCCCGACCACAGCGGCACGTGCTACATCCGTGAAGGCGGTTTCCTCGCCGGTGCGGGGGAGTTCGACCCGGCGTTCTTCGGAATCAGCCCGCGGGAAGCGCTGGCCATGGACCCGCAGCAGCGCCTGCTGCTCGAGATCACCTGGGAGGCGTTCGAGCGGGCCGGGATCGACCCGCGGTCGGTGCGCGGCAGCCGGACCGGCGTGTTCGCCGGCACCAGCGGCCAGGACTACGGCACGCTGCTCGCCGGCACCGAGGAAGCCGAGGGCTACCTGGCCACCGGCACCGCGGCGAGCGTCGTCTCCGGCCGGCTGTCCTACACCTTCGGGCTCGAGGGTCCGGCGGTCACGATCGACACGGCGTGCTCGTCTTCACTGGTCGCCCTGCACCTCGCGGCGCAGGCGCTGCGGGCCGGTGAGTGCTCGCTGGCGCTGGCCGGCGGCGTGATCGTCACGTCGACGCCGGGCGTGTTCGTCGAGTTCTCGCGGCAACGCGGGCTCGCGATGAACGGCCGCTGCAAGTCCTTTGCCGAGGCTGCCGACGGCACCGGTTGGGGCGAGGGCGCCGGAATGCTCGTGCTGGAAAGGCTTTCCGACGCCCAGCGCAACGGCCACCCGGTCCTCGCGGTGGTCCGCGGCAGCGCGGTCAACCAGGACGGCGCGTCCAACGGCCTGACGGCGCCGAACGGTCCCTCGCAGCAGCGGGTGATTCGCCAGGCCCTGGCCGCGGCCGGTCTGTCCACTTCGGACGTCGACGCGGTCGAGGCACACGGCACCGGCACGAAACTGGGCGACCCGATCGAGGCGCAGGCACTGCTGGCGACCTACGGCCAGGACCGCGAGACGCCGTTGCTGCTGGGCTCGCTGAAGTCCAACATCGGGCACACGCAGGCGGCCGCCGGCGTGGCCGGGGTGATGAAGATGGTGCTGGCCATGCAGCACGGGCAGCTCCCGAAGACGCTGCACGTCGACGCGCCGTCGTCCCAGGTGGACTGGACGGCGGGCGCGATCGAGCTGCTGACCGAGCCGCGCGAGTGGCCGGAGACCGGCCGCCCGCGCCGAGCCGGCGTCTCCTCGTTCGGCGTGAGCGGCACCAACGCGCACGTCGTCATCGAGCAGGCCCCCGAACCCGTGGCCCTGCCGGACGTGCAGGGCCCGGCTGTGATCCCGGTCGTGCTTTCCGGCCACGACGCCGCCGCGCTCGCCGCGCAGGCGTCGAAGCTGCGCGAGCACGACGGCGAACCGGCGGAGCTGGCCTACGCGCTGGCCACCACCCGGTCCGTCTTCGAGCACCGCGCCGTGGTGCTCGCGAGCGACCGCGACGAACTGCTCGCCGGGCTGGACGCGGTCGCGTCCGGCGGCCCGGCGGCGGGCGTCACCAGCGGGACGGCCCGGGCGGGCGGACTGGCCTTCGCCTTCTCCGGGCAGGGCAGCCAGCGGGCCGGCATGGGCCGCGAGCTGTACGACGCGTACCCGGTGTTCGCCGCGGCGCTCGACGAGATCTGCGCCGCGTTCGACTCCCGGTTGGACAGTCCACTCAAGACGGTCATGTTCACCGAGAACGACCTGCTCGACCGCACGGTCTACACCCAGCCCGCGTTGTTCGCCCTGGAAGTGGCGCTCTTCCGGCTGCTGGCGAGCTGGGACGTCCGGCCGGACGTCCTGGTCGGCCACTCGATCGGCGAGCTGGCCGCGGCGCACGTCGCCGGGGTGCTGACCCTGGCCGACGCCGTCGAGCTGGTCGCCGCGCGCGGCCGGCTGATGCAGGAGCTGCCCTCGGGCGGTGCGATGGTCGCGGTCCAGGCGTCCGAGGAAGAGGTCGTGCCGCTGCTGGCGGGCTTCGAGGACGTCGTCGGGATCGCGGCGGTCAACGGCCCGGCCGCGGTGGTCATCGCCGGGGACGAGGAGCCGGTGGCCGAGGTCGCGGCGCGGCTCGCCGCGCTGGGGCGCAAGACGAAGCGGCTGACCGTCAGCCACGCGTTCCACTCGCCGCGGATGGAGCCGATGCTGGCCGAGTTCGCCGCGATCGCGCAGCGGCTCGACTACCACGAGCCGACGGTGCCGCTGGTGTCCACGTTGACCGGTGCGCCGGTCACCGCGGACGAGTTCCGCACGGCGGACTACTGGGTGCGCCACGTTCGCGCGGCGGTCCGCTTCGCCGACGGCATCCGCGCGGTGTTCGCCGCCGGAGTGTCCACTGTGGTCGAGCTCGGTCCGGACGGCGTGCTGACGGCGATGGCGCAGGACTGCGCCGCGGTCGACGGCGGCACACCCGTGGTGGTGCCGGCGCTGCGACGCGGCCGTCCCGAGGCGGAAGCCCTGCTCACCGCGGTGGCCGCGGCTCACGTCAACGGCGTCGCCGTGGACTGGGCGGCGCTGTTCACGCCGGGCCGGGTGGTCGCGCTGCCGACGTACCCGTTCCAGCGCGAGCGCTACTGGCCGGAACCGGTGGCCGCACCCGCGCCGCGGGACGCCGCCGAGGACCGGTTCTGGGCGGCCGTCGAGCGCGAGGACGTCGACGAGCTGGCCGGGACGCTCCCGGCGGGCGTCGACCGCGAGTCGCTCGGCACGCTCCTGCCGGTGCTGTCCGGCTGGCGACGGCAACGCCGTGAACTGTCCACACTGGACGACTGGCGGTACCGGGTGTCGTGGACCGCGGTGGCCGAACCGGAGACACCGCTGTTCACCGGCGGCTGGCTGGTGATCTTGCCCGAGACGGAGGCCGCGTGGTGCGGCCAGGTCGTCGAGGCGCTGCGGGCACACGGCGCCGAAGTGCGCACGGTGCGCGGCACCGCGAACCTCGTCGAGGACGGCCTCCCGCTGGCCGGGGTGCTTTCGCTGCTGGCCGTGGACACCCGGCCGCACGCGGAACACGGCATGGTCGCCACCGGCGTCGCGGGCACCCTGGAGCTGATCCAGGCGCTCGGTACGGCAGGCATCAACGCTCCCTTGTGGACGATCACGCGGGACGCGGTGTACGGCGACCACGTCGACATCGCCGGCGCCGAGGTCTGGGGCCTGGGCCGGGTCGCGGCCCTGGAACACCCGGACCGCTGGGGTGGCCTGATCGACCTGCCCGCGGTGCTCGACGACCGCGTCGCCGAACTGCTGGCGGGCGTGCTCGCCGGGGACGGCGTGGAGGACCAGCTCGCGGTGCGGGCCGACGGCGTCTTCGCCCGGCGGCTGGCGCGGGCACCGTTGCCCACGACACCGGCCGAGCCGTGGCAGCCGCGCGGCACGGTGCTGGTCACCGGCGGTACCGGTGGTCTCGGCGCCCGGATGGCGCGGTGGCTGGCCGAGCACGGTGCCGAGCACCTGGTGCTGGTCAGCCGGCGTGGCCCGGCCGCGCCGGGAGCCGAGGAGCTGCGCGCCGAGCTGGTCGCGACCGGCGTCGAGGTCACCGTCGCCGCGTGCGACGTCGGGGACCGGGACGCGCTGGCCGCGCTCGTCGGCGGGCTGGACTCCCCGGTGCGCGCGGTCGTGCACGCCGCGGGCGTCAGCCAGGGCACGCCGATCGCGGCGAGCAGCGTCGCGGAGTTCGCCTCCGTGGTGGACGCCAAGGTGACCGGCGCACTCGCGCTGGACGAGCTGTTCGGCGAGCTGGACGCGTTCGTGCTGTTCTCGTCGGTCGCGGCGACCTGGGGTGGCAGCGGCCAGTCCGGGTACGCGGCGGCGAACGCGGCCCTCGACGCGCTGGCGCAGCGGCGGCGAGCGGCCGGCTTGGCGGCCACGTCGATCGCGTGGGGCCCGTGGGGTGGCGGCGGCATGGCGGCCGAGGGTGAGCACGAGGAGCAGCTGCGTCGCCGCGGCCTCCCCGCGCTCGACCCGAACCTGGCCGTCGCGGCGCTGACCCAGGCCGTCGACCACGGCGAGACGGCGGTCACGGTGGCCGACGTCGACTGGGCGAAGTTCGCGCCCGGCTTCACCGCGCTGCGGCCGAACGCGTTCATCGCGGACCTGCCGGAGGTGCGGGCGGTCCTCGAGGCGGAGGTTGCCGAAGAGGCCGACACGGGCGACGAGTTGCGCGGCAAGCTCGCGGAGCTGGACGAGGCCGGCCGCCGGCGGACGCTGCTGGAGCTGGTCCGCACCGACGTCGCGCTGGTGCTCGGGCACCGCGGCACGGCGGCGGTCGCGCCGGACCGGGCGTTCACCGAGCTGGGCTTCGACTCGCTGACGGCGGTCGAGCTCCGCAACCGGCTGACCGCCGGGACCGGGCTGAAGCTGGCGGCTTCGCTGGTGTTCGACTACCCGACCCCGCAGGACCTGGCCGCGCACCTGGGCCGCGAGCTGGGCGGCGAGGACGGCGTCGCGTCGGTGTTCGGCGAGCTGGACCGGCTGGAGGCCGTGCTGTCGGCGGCCGCCACGGACGAGCTGACCCGCGCCAAGGTCAAGGTCCGCGTCCAGGCCCTGCTGGCCAAGTGGGATAACGAGGAGGTCGAGGACAGCCCGGCGGGCGTCTTCGACGGCGCGTCCGATGAAGAGCTCTTCGAGTTCATCAACAAGGACCTCGGCCGCTCCTGACCCTCCCGCACCCTCCCGCAGGTCCGTGAAGGCCTCCTTACCGGCTCTAAGCGCCGGTAAGGAGGCCTTCACGGCTTTCTGCTCCCGGCGCGGCGTCCCGGGGCTTTTCCGCAGGTCGGAGCGGGGTTCGCCTAGGGGCGTAGGGGGTCGCTAAGGGTTGTCGCGGGAGTCTGCGGATTCATAGGTTTCCCTGGCACCGGTTCGTCGGGGCAGCGCTGTGACCACGGGAAAGACCACGGGAACCGCGCGCACCGAACGAAGCCGGGGGACGCAGACACGGCGACAAGTGAGGTGTGCGGCGATGGCCGATGAGGCGACGCTCCGTGACTATCTGAAGTGGGTCACCGCCGACCTGCACCAGACCCGGCAGAAACTGCGCAGCCTCGAGGACCGGACGCAGGAACCGATCGCCGTCGTCGCGATGAGCTGCCGGTACCCCGGCGGCGTGCGGACCCCGGAACAGCTCTGGGAGCTGGTCTCGGAGGGGCGCGACGTCATCGGCCCGTTCCCCGAGGACCGCGGCTGGGACACCGACGCCGTCTTCGATCCGGACCCCGACCACAGCGGCACCACCTACGCCAACGAAGGCGGCTTCCTCCGCGAAGCAGGCCGGTTCGACGCAGCCTTCTTCGGCATCTCGCCGCGCGAAGCGCTCGCCATGGACCCGCAGCAGCGGCTGCTTCTCGAGACGTCGTGGGAGGCCTTCGAGCGCGCCGGGATCGTCCCCGCTTCGCTGAAGGGCACCCAGTGCGGGGTCTTCGTCGGCACCACCAGCCACGACTACGCGACGCTTCTCGCCGACGCGCCCGAAGGCGTCGAAGGGCACGTAGCGACGGGAAGCGCGGCGAGCGTCTTCTCCGGCCGGGTCGCCTACAGCTTCGGCCTCGAAGGCCCCGCCGTCACCGTCGACACCGCGTGCTCGTCGAGCCTGGTCTCGCTGCACCTCGCCGCGCAGGCGCTGCGCCGTGACGAGTGCTCGCTCGCGCTGGCCGGCGGCGTCACCGTGATGTCGACGCCGGGCGCGTTCATCGAGTTCAGCCGCCAGCGCGGCCTCGCGCCGGACGGCCGCTGCAAGGCGTTCGACGCCGCCGCCGACGGCACCGGCTGGGCCGAGGGCGTCGGCATGCTGCTGCTGGCCCGGCTGTCCGACGCGCGTCGCCTCGGGTACCCCGTGCTCGCGGTGGTGCGCGGCACGGCGATCAACTCCGACGGCGCGTCCAACGGCCTCACCGCCCCCAACGGCCCGGCCCAGCAGAAGGTCATCCTGCAGGCGCTGGCCAACGCGCGGCTGTCGGCCGGGCAGGTCGACGCGGTCGAGGCGCACGGCACCGGCACCTCGCTCGGCGACCCGATCGAGGCCCAGGCGCTGCTCGCCACCTACGGCCAGGACCGCCCGGACGGACGCCCGCTGCTGCTCGGCTCGATGAAGACCAACATCGGGCACTCGCAGGCCGCGGCCGGCGTCGGCGGCATCATCAAGATGGTCCAGGCCATCCGGCACGGCGTCCTGCCGAAGACCCTGCACGTCACCGAGCCCACCCCGCACGTCGACTGGGCGGCCGGCGCGGTCGAGCTGCTCACCGAGGAGCGGACCTGGCCGGAGACCGGCGAACCGCGTCGCGCGGCCGTCTCGTCGTTCGGCATGAGCGGCACCAACGCGCACGCGATCATCGAGCAGGCGCCCGAGCCGGAAACCTCCGAAGAACACCAGGCTCCCGTCGGCGGCACCCTGCCGCTGCTGCTGTCCGGGTGCACCGAGGCCGCGCTGACCCGGCAGGCGGAAGCACTGCGCGACCACCTCGCCGCGCACCCGGGGCTGTCCCTTGTGGACGTCGCCCGCACGCTCGCCACCACACGGGCGGCCTTCGAACATCGCGCCGTCGTGGAAGCTTCCGACCGGGACGCGCTGCTGTCCGCTTTGGACGATCTGACGACGGCCACGCGCGCCGCGGTCACCGGCTCCGGCCGGACCGCCTTCGTCTTCCCCGGCGCCGGCGCGCAGTGGGAAGGCATGGCCCGCGAGCTGATGACGGCGTCACCCGTCTTCGCCGCCCGGATGCGCGAATGCGCGGCCGCGCTGGCCCCGCTCGTCGACTGGTCGCTGCTCGACGTCGTCGCCGGCGTCGAGGACGCACCGTCCGAAGTGGACCGCGTGGACGTGCAGCAGGTGGTGCTGTGGGCCGTGATGGTCTCGCTCGCCGAGGTCTGGCGCGCGCACGGCGTGACCGCCGACGCGTTCGTCGGGCACTCCCAGGGCGAGATCGCCGCCGCGGTCGCCGCGGGCGCACTGTCCCTCGAGGACGGTGCCCTGGTCATCGTGACGCGCAGCCGCCTGGTGCTCCGGGTGTCCGGCCGCGGCGGCATGGTCTCCGTCGCGCTGCCGCAGGCCGACGTCGAGGCCCTCATCGCAGACGGCCCGCTGTCCATCGGCGCGGTCAACGGTCCGGCCAGCACGGTCGTCTCCGGTGACGACAGTGCGCTCGACGCGCTGCTCGCCCGGTGTGAACGCGACGGTGTGCGGGCCAAGCGCGTCGCCGTCGACTACGCCGCGCACTCGGCGCAGCTGGAGGAACTGCGCGAAGAGTTCGAACGCGCCGTCGCACCGGTCCGCCCGCGCGCGACCGACGTGCCGTTCTACTCGACCGTCACCGGCGAGCGGATCGACACCGCGACCCTCGACGTCCGCTACTGGTTCCGCAACCTGCGCGAGACCGTGCGGTTCGACGGCACCGTCCGCGTCATGCTCGCCGAGGAGATCGGCGCGTTCGTCGAGGTCGCACCGCACGCGGTGCTCACCGTGGGGCTGCAGGAGATCTTCGAGGACGAAGGCGTCGAAGCGGCCGCGCTGCGGACCCTGCGCCGCGGCGAAGGCGGCCTCGCGCGGTTCCACCTGTCGCTGGCCGAGGCGCTGGCCGCCGGCGTCGTGCCCGACTGGGCGGTGCTGTACGGCACCGGCGAGCGCGCCGACCTGCCGACCTACGCCTTCGAGCCCAGCCGGTTCTGGCCGGACGTCTCCGCGATCCGCACCGGCGACCTCGGCTCGGCCGGGCTCGGCGCGGCCGCGCACCCGCTGCTCGGCGCCACCGTCGCGCTGGCCGACGGCGACGGCTTCCTGTTCACCGGCCGGCTCTCCGCGCAAGCCCAGCCGTGGCTGGCCGACCACGCCGTCGGCGGCACGATCCTGTTCCCCGGCACCGCTTTTGTCGAGCTGGCCGTCCGGGCGGGCGACCAGGCCGGCTGCGACCGGCTGGCCGAACTGACCCTCGAGGCGCCGCTGGTGCTGCCCGCACGCGGCGGCGTCACACTGCAGGTGACGGTCGGCGCCGGCGACCCGCGGACCATCGAGTTCTACTCCCGGCCCGCCGACGCCGCCTTCGACGAGCCGTGGACGCGGCACGCCACCGGCACGCTCACGACGTCCGGTACCCCGGCGCCCGTCGACACCGTGACCTGGCCGCCGGAAGGCGCGCAGGTGGTCCCGGTCGACGGCCTCTACGACGCCTTCGCCGCCGCCGGTTTCCAGTACGGGCCCGCCTTCCGCGGCCTGCACGCCGCCTGGCGCGCCGGCGACGACTTCTACCTCGACGTCCGCCTGCCCGACGCGATCAAGCCGACGGCCGGCCGCTTCGGCCTGCACCCGGCCTTGCTCGACGCCGCGCTGCACGGCGTCGGCCTGACCGGTTCCGCACGTGGGCTGCTGCCGTTCTCCTGGACCGGCGTGACGCTCTTCGCGGCCGGGGCCGACGCGATCCGCGTCAAGCTGAGCCCGGCCGGGCCGGACACGATCTCCCTCGACGTCGCCGACCCGAGCGGCCGGCCGGTCGCCGCGGTCGAGTCACTGGTCCTGCGTCCGGTCGACGCCGCGGCCATCGGCGACGCCGGCCGCGTCCGGGACGCGCTGTACCGAGTGGACTGGCCGGAGCTGCCCTTGTCCGTTGTGGACGGTTCGGCCACCTGGGCGCAGCTCGGCACGCCGCTGGACGGCTCGGTCGCCTCCTGGACCGATCTCGCCGCGCTCGCCGCGTCGAGCGAAGGCGGCGCACCGGACTTCGTCGTGGTCGCGCCGGGTGGGGGAGACGGGCTCGCGGCCGCCGCGCACCGGGCCGCGCGGGACACCCTCGACCTGGTCCAGACCTGGCTCGCGGAGCCGAAGTTCGACCGCTCCCGCCTGGTCTTCGTGACCCGCGGCGCGCTCGGCCCGGACGGCAGCGGCGACCCCGCCGCGGCGACCGTCTGGGGCCTGCTGCGCGTGGCGCGCTCGGAACACCCGGGACGCTTCGCCGTCGCCGACCTCGACAACGTCACGCCGGACAGCCTGCTCGACCTGCTGCCGGCCGCGCTCGCCACCGACGAGGCCGAGCTGGCCGTGCGAAACGGCGTCGCGTATGTCCCGCGCCTGGCACGGCACACCGTGTCCGATGTGGACGACACGGTGTTCGGTCCGGATGGGACGGTCCTGATCACCGGCGGCACCGGCACTCTGGGCGGGCTCGTGGCTCGTCACCTCGTCGCCGAGCGCGGCGTCCGGCACCTGCTGCTCGTGGGACGTCGTGGCCTCGCCGCCGACGGCGCCGCGTCGCTGGCCGAGGAGCTGACCGCGCTGGGCGCCGACGTCGAGATCGCGGCGTGCGACGTCGCCGACCGCGACGCCCTCGAAGCGCTGCTGGCGCGGACCGAAGACCTCACCGCGGTCGTGCACACCGCGGGCGTGCTCGACGACGGGACCGTGGAGTCCCTGACCCCCGAACGCCTGGCCGCCGTGCTGCGCCCGAAGGTCGACGCCGCCGCGAACCTCCACGAACTGACGGCCGGACGGCCGCTGCGCGCGTTCGTGCTGTTCTCCGGCGCCGCCGGGATCTTCGGCGGCCCGGGCCAGGCCAACTACGCCGCCGCCAACGTCTTCCTCGACGCGCTCGCCGCGCACCGGCGCGCCGCCGGGCTGCCCGCGACGGCGCTGGCCTGGGGTTTGTGGGCGCAGGCGTCCGGCATGACCGGCCACCTCGACGACGGCGACCTCGGCCGGATGAGCCGCGGCGGCATCGAGCCGCTGCCCACCGAAGACGCCCTCGCCCTGTTCGACCTGGCCACCGGGAGCGGCGACGCCCTGCTCGTGCCGGTCCGGCTGGCCACCTCGACGGCGAAGCCCGGCACAGTGCCGGCGCTGCTGCGCGGGCTCGTCCGCGCTCCGGCCCGCCGCACCACGGCCGGTGCCGCCGAAGACGAATCCCTGCTGCGCGAACGGCTCAGCGGCCTCGGCGAGGCTAAGGTCGAGCAGTCGCTGCTCGACCTGGTCCGGACCACCGCGGCCGCCGCGCTGGGCCACGCGTCCGCCGAAGCCGTGCGCGACGGCAAGCCGTTCAAGGACCTCGGCTTCGACTCGCTGACCGCGGTCGACCTCCGCAACCGCCTCAACCTCGCAACCGGCCTGCGGCTGCCCGCGACCCTCGTCTTCGACCACCCGACGCCGCTCGCGCTGGCCCGGCACGTGCGCGGGGAACTGTTCGGCACCGGCGAGATCGTGCCCACCCGGCGCGTCAAGTCCACTGTGGACGACGCGGACGACCGGATCGCGATCGTCGCGATGAGCTGCCGCTACCCCGGCGGCGTCCGGACACCGGAAGACCTGTGGCAACTGGTCTCCTCGGGTACCGACGCCATCGGCGCGCTGCCCGCCGACCGCGGCTGGGACCCCGAGCTGCTCTACGGTCAGGACCCGGACGGCGACGGCACCCGCTTCGCCCGCGAGGGCGGTTTCCTTTACGACGCCGCCGATTTCGACCCGGAGTTCTTCGGCATCAGCCCGCGCGAGGCGATGGCGATGGACCCGCAGCAGCGGCTCCTGCTGACCACGACGTGGGAGGCCTTCGAGCGAGCCGGGATCGACCCGGCGGCCGCGCGCGGCTCCCGGACCGGCGTGTTCGCCGGCGTGATGTACCACGACTACGGCTCCCGCCTCTACGCCTCGGACGGCCTCGACGAATACAGCGCCCACCTCGGCAACGGCGGCGCGGGCAGCATCACGTCCGGCCGCATCGCCTACACCTTCGGCCTCGAAGGCCCGGCCGTCACCATCGACACGGCCTGCTCGTCGTCTCTGGTCGCGCTGCACCTGGCCGCGCAGGCGCTGCGCACCGGCGAATGCACGATGGCGCTGGCCGGCGGCGTGTCCGTGATGAACACCCCGACGATCTTCATGGAGTTCCTGCGCCAGCGCGGCCTCGCCGAAAACGCGCGGTGCAAGTCGTTCGCCGACGGCGCCGACGGCACCGGCTGGGGCGAAGGCGTCGGCATGCTTTTGCTGGAAAGGCTTTCCGACGCGCGCCGCAACGGGCACCCGGTCCTCGCGGTGGTCCGCGGCAGCGCGGTCAACCAGGACGGCGCGTCCAACGGCATGACCGCGCCGAACGGTCCGGCCCAGCAGCGGGTGATCCGCCAGGCGGTCGCCGCGGCCGGCCTGGAACTGTCCGATGTGGACGCCGTCGAGGCGCACGGCACGGGCACGTCACTCGGTGACCCGATCGAGGCGCAGGCCCTGCTGGCCACCTACGGCCGTGACCGCGCCGGGGACCCCCTCTGGCTGGGCTCGATCAAGTCCAACTTCGGCCACACGCAAGCCGCGGCCGGCGTCGCCGGGATCATCAAGATGGTCATGGCGATGCGGCACGGCACGCTGCCGAAGACCCTGCACGCCGAGCGCCCGTCCACCCGGATCGACTGGGCGGACGGCGCGGTCGAGGTGCTGCGCGACACGCGCGACTGGCCGGAGACGGGACGTCCGCGCCGCGCCGGCGTGTCGTCGTTCGGCATCAGCGGCACCAACGCGCATGCCGTGCTGGAACAGGGCGACCCGGCACCCGAACTGCCCGCCTCCGCCGACGGTCCGGTGTCTTGGGTCCTTTCCGGACGAACGGAAGCCGCGTTGCGCGCACAGGCGTCACGGCTGCTGGAGCACGCCGGCGCCGGGCACCCGCACGACATCGGCCACGCGCTGGCCACCGCGCGCTCGGCGTTCGACGTCCGCGCCGCGGTCGTCGGCGAGAACACCGACGAGCTGGTCCGCGGCCTGACGGCCCTCGCCGGGGGATCGGCGGCCGCGAACGTCGTCCGCGGTGCGGCGACCGGCGTCGCGCCCGCGTTCCTGTGCACCGGCCAGGGCAGCCAGCGCCCGGGCATGGGCCGCGACCTCTACGACGTCCACCCCGAGTTCGCCGCCGCGCTGGACGCGGTGTGCGCGGAGTTCGACGCCTACCTGGACCGGCCGCTGCGGATGGTCATGTTCGCCGAAGCAGGATCGGCCGACGCCGATCTGCTCGGCCGCACCGCCTACACCCAGCCGGCGCTGTTCGCGCTGGAGGTCGCGCTGTACCGGCTCTTCGAGCACTGGGGTGTCCGGCCGAGCCACCTGCTGGGCCATTCCGTCGGCGAAATCGCCGCGGCGCACATGGCCGAGGTGCTGTCGCTGGCCGACGCGGTCAAGCTGGTGGCCGCACGCGGCCGCTTGATGGACGCCCTGCCGCCGGGTGGTGCGATGGTGGCACTACAGGCGACCGAGGCGGAGGTGTCGGTATATCTGTCAGACGGTATGACCATCGCCGCGATAAACGGCCCAGCCTCGACGGTCATCTCGGGCGACGAGGACGCCGTCCTGGCGGTCGCCGCACACTTCGCCGACCTGGGCCGCAAGACCAAGCGCCTGGTCGTCAGTCACGCGTTCCACTCGCCGCTGATGGATCCGATGCTGGCGGAGTTACGCGGTATAGCTGAGTCTCTGTCATACGGTAAGACGGTTATACCGATAGTCTCGAACGTCACCGGCGAGCTGATCACCGAGTTCGACGCCGAGTACTGGGTACAGCACGTGCGTGAGGCCGTCCGTTTCGCCGACGGCATGCGGACACTGGAAGCCCACGGAGTCACGACGTTCATCGAGCTGGGCCCGGACGCCGTGCTGGCCGCGATGGGCCCGGAGTGCCTGGACGGCGCCGCCGCCACCGCTGCCAGTGGCACCGGCACCGGCACCTTCGCCGCCGCGCTGCGCGAAGGCCGTCCCGCCGCCCGCACGGTGCTGACCGCGCTCGCCGCCGCCCACACCGGCGGCGCCCGGGTCGACTGGACCGCCGTCTTCGGCCCCGCCGCCCGCGTCGACCTGCCCACCTACGCCTTCCAGGAGCAGCGCTACTGGCTCGATGTCCCGGCCGTCGCCACGACCGGCACGGCCGACGAAGGCGAGGCGCAGTTCTGGGACGCCGTCGAACGCGAGGACGTCGAAGCACTCGCCGGCACACTCACCCTGCCCGAGGGCGAGGTCGGCCCAGTCGTCTCCGCGCTGTCGGCGTGGCGCCGATCCCGCACCGAACTGTCCACTTCGGACACCTGGCACTACCGCGTCACCTGGCAGCCGCTGCCCGCGGCCGCGAACCGGGTCGGCGGCACCTGGCTGCTGGTCGCCCCGGACGGCAAGGAGGACACCCTCGCCGCGGTCGTCGACACCCTGACCGAAGCCGGCGCCGAGACGCGGATCCTGCGCGTCCCGATCACGGCCGACCGCGCGACCTTCGCCGAGATGCTGCGCGAGGCGTTCGCCGAAGGCCCGGTCTCCGGCGTCCTGTCGCTGCTAGCCACGGCGGACCCCGGCGGGAACGCCGGACTCCCGGACGGCATCGCGGCAACCGCGGCCCTGGCCCAGGCCCTCGGCGACATCACCGGGGCGAACGCGGGGGCCCCGGACGGTATGGCGCCGACCCAGGCCCTGAGTGACGTGGCGGCCACGAGCGACAAGAACGCTGCGATTCCGGGTGGTGTTGCACCGTCCCAGGCTCTCGGCGGCGTCGCCGCTGCGGCCCGGTTGTGGCTGGTCACCCGGGGTGCGGTGGCCGTCGGCCGGGCGGACCGGCCGGCGGGGGACCGGCGTGCCTTCGCCGCCCAGGCCGCCGTGGCCGGGCTCGGCCGCGCGGTCGCGCTCGAACACCCCGACCGGATCGCCGGGAGCGTCGACCTCCCGCGCGACCTCGACCCCCGCGCCCTGCTGCGGCTGCCCGGCGTGCTCGCCGGGCTCGGCGCCGAAGACCAGATCGCGGTCCGCGCCAACGGCCTCTTCGCCCGCCGCCTCACCCGCGCCACCGGCCGCGACGGCGTCTGGACGCCGCGCGGGAGCGTCCTGGTCACCGGCGGCACCGGCGCGCTCGGCGCCGAGGTCGCCCGCTGGCTCGCCGCGAACGGCGCGAGCAAGCTGGTGCTCACCAGCCGCCGCGGCCCGGAAGCACCGGGTGCCGCAGAGCTACGTGCCGAACTGTCCGATGTGGACGTCGAGATCGTCGCCTGCGACATCGCGGACCGCGACGCCCTTGCCGCGCTGCTGGCCGAGCACCCGGTGAACGCCGTCGTGCACGCGGCCGGGGTCGCCCAGGCCCAGGCCTTCGAGGAGATGTCGCCGGCCGACCTGGCCGACGTCGTCACCGCGAAGGTCGCCGGGGCCACGCACCTCGACGAACTGCTCGGCGAGCTGGACGCCTTCGTGCTGTTCTCCTCCATCGCCGGCACCTGGGGTGGCGCCGGCCAGTCGGCGTACGCCGCCGGCAACGCCTTCCTCGACGCGCTGGCCCAGGCCCGCCACGCCGCCGGGCTGCCCGCGACGTCGGTCGCGTGGGGCCCGTGGGCCGAGGCCGGGATGGCGACCGGCGACGCCGCCGAGCACCTGCGCCGCCGGGGCGTGACGCCGATGGTGCCGCGGTTCGCGGTCACCGCGCTGGCCAGGGCGGTGGCGGGAGACGACCCGGTCGTCACGGTCGCCGACGTCGACTGGGCGCGCTTCGCACCCGGCTTCACCGCGGCCCGGCCCAGCCCCCTGCTCGGTGAGCTGCCCGAGGTCCGCGCGGCGCTGGACAGCCGGCCCGCCGCCGAGCCCGTGGAGCTTTCGGCCCTTCAGCGGCGGCTCGCCGGGGCGTCTGCTTCGGAACGTTCGGCCGTCCTGCTGGACCTGGTGCGGCACCAGGTCGCCGGGGTGCTCGGGTACGCCGGGACCGACGCGGTCGAGCCCGGCCGCGCCTTCCGCGAGCTCGGCTTCGACTCGGTGATGGCCGTCGAGCTGCGTGACCTGGTCGAGTCCGCGACCGGCCTGCGGCTGCCGGCGACGCTGGTGTTCGACCACCCGAACCCGCTCGCGCTGGCCGACCTGCTGGCCGCGGAGCTGTTCGACGAATCCACTGTGGACGAGATTGTCGAGTCCGCTGTGGACGGTACCGAGCCGATCGCGATCGTCGCCATGAGCTGCCGGTTCCCCGGTGGTGTCCGCACCCCTGAACAGTTCTGGGACCTGCTGCGCGCCGGCGGCGACGCCGTCTCGGACTTCCCCGCCGACCGCGGCTGGGACACCGACGCGCTCTACGACCCCGACCCGGACAACCACGGCACGAGCTACTCGCGCTCGGGCGGCTTCCTCGACGGCGCCGAGGAATTCGACGCGGCGTTCTTCGGGGTCAGCCCGCGTGAGGCTCTCGCGATGGACCCGCAGCAGCGGTTGCTGCTGGAGACGTCGTGGGAGGTCTTCGAGCGGGCGGGCGTCGACCCGCGCACGGTGCGCGGCAGCCGGACCGGCGTCTTCACCGGCACCAACGGCCAGGACTACGTCAACCTGCTGATGGCCTCGGTGGAGGCGATGGAGGGCCACGTCGCCACCGGCAACGCGGCGAGCGTGGTGTCCGGGCGGCTGGCCTACACCTTCGGACTGGAGGGCCCGGCGGTCACCGTCGACACCGCGTGCTCGTCTTCGCTGGTCGCGGTGCACCTCGCCGCCCAGGCCCTGCGGTCGGGCGAGTGCTCGCTGGCGCTGGCCGGCGGCGCGACGGTGATGGCGACCCCGGCGGCGTTCATCGAGTTCTCCCGCCAGCGCGGCCTCGCCGCCGACGGCCGCTGCAAGGCGTTCGCCGACGCGGCCGACGGCACCGGCTGGGGCGAGGGCGCCGGCATGGTCCTGCTGGAAAGGCTTTCCGACGCCCAGCGCCACGGGCACCCGGTGCTCGCGGTGCTGCGCGGTTCCGCCGTCAACTCCGACGGCGCGTCCAACGGCCTCACCGCGCCGAACGGCCCGTCGCAACAACGCGTGATCCGCCAGGCGCTCGCGGCCGCCGGACTGTCCACATCGGACGTCGACGTCGTCGAGGCGCACGGCACCGGGACCCAGCTGGGCGACCCGATCGAGGCGCAGGCGCTGCTGGCGACCTACGGCCGTGACCGCGAGCGCCCGCTGTGGCTCGGTTCGGTGAAGTCCAACATCGGGCACACCCAGGCCGCGGCCGGGGTGGCCGGCCTGATCAAGATGGTGCTCGCGGTCGAACACGGCGTGCTGCCCCAGACCCTGCACGTCGACGCGCCGTCGTCCCACGTGGACTGGTCGGCGGGGTCGGTAGCGCTGGTCACCGAGCCGACACCGTGGCCGGAGACGGGCGCGCCCCGCCGGTTCGGCCTCTCGTCGTTCGGCATGAGCGGCACCAACGCCCACGCGGTCTTCGAGCAGGCCCCGGCACCGGCGACGGTGGCGTTCTCGGATGAACTTTCGACGGCCCCATTCGTGCTGTCGGCCCGCAACGCCGACGCCCTCCGCGACCAGGCCCAGCGTCTCCGCGCCCAGCTCGACGACCAGCCGGAACTCAGCCTGGCCGGCCTCGGCGCCGCCCTGGCGGGCACCCGGGCCGTCCACGAGCACCGCGCGGTCGTGCTCGCCGATGACCGCACCGCCCTGCTCGACGGTCTCGGCGCACTGGCCCGCGGCGAGTCGGCCGCCGGCCTGATCGAGGGGACGGCCCCGGCGACCGGCCGGACGGCGTTCCTCTTCGCCGGCCAGGGCAGCCAGCGGGCCGGCATGGGCCGCGAGCTGTACGAGACGCACCCGGTCTTCGCCTCGGCGCTGGACGCGGTGTGCGCGGAGTTCGACACCCACCTGGACCGTCCACTGCAGACGGTCATGTTCGGCGAACCCGAGCTGCTCGACCAGACCGCCTACACCCAGCCCGCGCTGTTCGCGCTGCAGGTGGCGCTGTTCCGGCAGCTGGAGCACTTCGGCGTCCGGCCCGACTTCCTGGCCGGCCACTCGATCGGCGAGCTGGCCGCGGCGCACGTCGCCGGTGTTCTCTCGCTGGCCGACGCGGTGACGCTGGTCGCCGCGCGTGGCCGTCTCATGCAGGTACTGCCGTCCGGTGGCGCGATGCTGGCGATCCAGGCCACCGAAGCCGAGGTTTCGGTATATCTGTCAGACCGTGTGACCATCGCCGCGCTGAACGGCCCGGACTCGACGGTCATCTCCGGCGACGAGGCTGCGGTAAAAGCTGTGGCGGAGCACTTCGCGGATCGTAAGACCAAGCGTCTGACCGTGAGTCACGCGTTCCACTCGCCGCTGATGGACCCGATGCTGGCGGAGTTCTGCGGTATAGCTGAGTCTCTGTCATACGGTCAGTCGGTTATACCGATAGTCTCGACCGTCACCGGCGAGCCGGTGCTGGAGTTCGACGCCGGCTACTGGGTCCGGCACGCCCGCGAAGCCGTCCGGTTCCTCGACGGCGTCCGCACGCTGGAGGCCGCCGGCGTCACCCGCTTCCTCGAACTGGGCCCCGACGGCGTCCTATCCGCGATGGGCCAGGACTGCGTCACCGGCGACGCCGTGTTCGCACCGACCCAGCGCGCCGGCCGGCCCGAGGAGGCCGCGCTGCTCGCCGGGCTGGCGACGGCGTTCGTCCACGGCACCCCGGTCGGCTGGTCCGCGGCCTTCCCCGCCGCGGTCCCGCGGGTCGCCCTGCCGACCTACGCCTTCCAGCGCCGGCGCCACTGGCCGACGCTGCGGGCGGCCGTCACGGGCGACCCGTCGGCCCTGGGCGTCGCCGCGGCCGGGCACCCGCTGCTCGGCGCGGCCGTCGCGACCGCCGGCGACGACGGGTTCCTGCTCACCGGCCGGCTTTCCGTCCGGACCCACCCGTGGCTCGCCGAGCACCGGGTGCGCGGCGCGATCCTCGTGCCCGGCACCGCGTTCGTCGAACTGGCCGTGCGCGCCGGGGACGAAGCCGGCCACGACCGCGTCGAGGACCTGACCCTGCACGCCCCGCTGGTCCTGCCCGAGGACGGGGCGGTCGACGTCCAGGTCCGCGTGGGCGAGGCCGACGAGCGGGGACTCCGCCCGCTGACCGTCCACGCCCGCGTGGCCGGCGGCGGCGAATGGACCCTGCACGCCGAGGGCGCGCTCGGGATGTCGGCGGCCGCGCCGTCCGAAGGGCTGGTCGTGTGGCCGCCCACCGGCGCCGAGCCCATCGACGTCAGCGGTCTGTATGACGGTATGACCGAGGCCGGGTTCGGTTACGGCCCGAGCTTCCGCGGCCTGTCCGCGGCCTGGCGGACGGCCACCGAGATCTACGCCGAGGTCGCGCTGCCGGCCGGCACCGCGGAGTTCGGCCTGCACCCGGGCCTGCTCGACTCGGCTCTGCACGCGCTCGCCCTCGGCACCGGCGACCAGCTCGCCCAGCCCGGCGAGCGCCCGGCCCGGCTGCCGTTCGCGTGGACCGGCGTCACCCTGCACGCCGCCGGTGCCGCGAAACTGCGCGTCCGGCTGACCCCGTCCAGCGACGACGCCGTGTCGCTGCTGGTCGCGGACGCGTCCGGAGCGCCGGTCGCCACCGTCGAATCCCTGGTGCTCCGCCCGGTTTCGGCGGTGGCCGACCCCGGCCCCGCAGCGCCCGAATCGCTGTACCGGCTCGCCTGGACGCCGATCCCGAAGCAGGACGCGGTCGCCGTCGCGGTCCCGCTGAGCGAGGTCGCCGACGAAGTGCCCGAGCTGGTCGTGGCCGACGCGAAGAGCGTCGCCGACGTCTTGGCGCTGATCCAGCGCTGGGTGTCCGAAGAAGGCTTCGCAGAATCGAAGCTGGTGCTGCGGACCCGCGGCGCGGTGTACACAGACGCGGACCCGGCCGTGGCCGCGGTCTGGGGCCTGGTGCGGTCCGCGCAGGCCGAACACCCCGGCCGGTTTATCCTCGTCGACGCCCCCGACGGCGAGCTGCTCGACGCGGCACTCGCCACCGGTGAACCGCAGGTCGCGATCCGGGGCGGGGACCTGTTCATCCCGCGGGTCACGCGGGGCGGCGGCGCGTTGCAACCGCCGTCCGGTGAACGCGCCTGGCGGCTCGACACCCGCGCCAAGGGCACCCTGGACAACCTCGTCCTCGTGCCCAGCCCGGAGGCCGTCGCGCCGCTCGCCGGCCACGAGGTCCGGGTCGGCGTCCGCGCCGCCGGGCTCAACTTCCGCGACGTGCTGAACGCGCTGGGCATGTACCCCGGCGAGGCCGGACTGCTCGGCATCGAGGGCGCCGGCGTCGTGCTGGAGGTCGGGGCCGACGTCACCCGGCTGGCCCCGGGTGACCGCGTGATGGGCCTGCTCGCCGGCGGGTTCGGCCCGGTCTCGGTGTCCGACAACCGTTATCTGGTCACGGTTCCCGACGGCTGGAGCTTCGAGCAGGCCGCGTCCGCGCCGATCGTGTTCCTGACCGCGTACTACGCGCTGGTTCAGCTCGGCGCGCTCCAAGCGGGCGAGCGCGTGCTCATCCACTCCGCCGCGGGTGGCGTCGGCATGGCCGCCGTCCAGCTCGCCCGGCACCTCGGCGCCGAGGTCTTCGGCACCGCGAGCCCCGGCAAGTGGGACGCCCTGCGCGGGATGGGCCTGGACGACGCGCACCTCGCCAGCTCCCGCACGCTCGAGTTCGAGCAGTCGTTCGGCGGTGGGATGCACGTCGTGCTCGACGCGCTGGCCGGCGAATTCGTCGACGCGTCGCTGCGCAGCACCGCGCCCGGCGGGCGGTTCCTGGAGATGGGCAAGACCGACGTCCGCGACCCGGAGCAGGTGGCCGCCGCGCACGACGTCCGCTACCAGGCGTTCGACCTGATCGACGCCGGGCCGGACCGGATCGCCGAGCTGTTCGTGGACGTCCTCGCGCTGTTCGCGAGCGGCGCGCTCGAACCGCTGCCACTGTCCACATGGGACGTCCGGCACGCGCCGGAGGCGTTCCGCTACCTCAGCCAGGCCAAGCACGTCGGCAAGGTCGTGCTGCGGGTGCCGCGCCCGCTCGACCCGGCGGGCACCGCGCTGATCACCGGCGGCACCGGGGCGCTCGGCCGCCTCGTCGCCCGGCACCTGGTCACCACGCACGGCCTCAAGCACCTGCTGCTGCTCAGCCGGCGCGGTGGCGCCGACGACCTCGTCGAGGAACTGGCCGGGCTGGGCGCCGAAGTCACCGTCGCGGCGTGCGACGTCACCGACGGTGCGGCGCTGGGCGCGGTGCTCGGCACCATTCCCGCCGAGCACCCGCTCACCGCTGTGGTGCACACCGCCGGCGTCCTCGACGACGGCACCGTCGAGGCGCTCACCCCCGAGCGGCTCGACACCGTGTGGGCGCCGAAAGCCCTTGCCGCGCAACGGCTGCACGAGCTGACCGCGGAGGCCGACCTGGCCGCGTTCGTGCTGTTCTCCTCGGTCGCGGGGACGTTCGGCAACGCCGGGCAGGCCAACTACGCGGCGGCCAACGTGTTCCTGGACGCCCTCGCCCAGCGGCGCGTGGCGGCCGGGCTGCCCGCGACGTCGCTGGCCTGGGGCCCCTGGGCGGGCGGCGGCATGCTCGGCAGCCTCACCGAGGCCGACGTGCGCCGGATGACCCGCGGCGGGATCCCGCCGCTGACCGCCGCCGAAGGCCTGGCGCTGTTCGACGCGGGCCTGGCCTCGGCCGAACCGGCGTTGCTGCCGGTGCGGCTGGACCTGGCCGCGTTGCGGGCCCGCGCCGCCAGCGGTGGCGTTCCTACTGTCCTCAACGGACTGATCCGGCACCGCGCCCGCCGGGCCGCGGAAAACTCCGCCGGTGGCGGGATCGCGCTGAAGACGCGGCTGGCCGCGATGTCCGAAGTGGAGCGTGAGCAGTTGCTGACCGAGCTGGTCTGCGGCGAGGTCGCCGCGGTGCTCGGCCACCTCTCGGCGGCCGAGGTCGACCCGGCCCGGCCGTTCAAGGAGCTCGGGTTCGACTCGCTGACCTCGGTCGAGCTGCGCAACCGGCTCAACGCCGGCACCGGCCTGCGGCTGCCCGCGACGCTGGTGTTCGACCAGCCGACGCCGCTCGAGCTGGCCCGGTACCTGCGCGAGGCGCTGCTGGACGAGCCCGTCGCCGCGGCCCGCCCGGCCGTGCTCGGCGAGCTGGACCGGCTCGAAGCGCTGCTGCTGGCGCCCGGCCACGACGTGGCCGAGCAGCCCCGGATCACGTTGCGCCTGCAGAGTTTGCTGGCGAAGTGGAGCGACGCGCACCGGAGCGCCGACACGGCCGACGCCGAGCTCGAGTCGGCCACCGGCGACGACATCTTCGAGCTGCTCGACAAAGAACTGGGCATGTCGTGAACCCCCGCCCCCGCCCCCGTTCCCCCCGCGTCCCCGAGGTGACTTCGAATGCCTGACGAAAGCAAGTACCTCGAGTACTTGAAGCGGCTCACGGCCGACCTGCGCACCGCCCGCCGGCAGCTGCGCGACGTCGAGGAGCGGGACACCGAGCCGATCGCCATCGTCGCGTCGAGCTGCCGCTTCCCGGGTGGGGTGCGCAGCCCGGAGGACCTGTGGGAGCTCGTCACGACCGGCGGCGACGCGATCGCGGACTTCCCCGGCGACCGCGGCTGGCAGCTCGAGCCCGGTCGTCACGATGGACACAGTGTGCCGCAGGGCGGATTCCTTTACGACGCACCGAAGTTCGACGCCGGGTTCTTCGGCATCAGCCCGCGTGAGGCGCTGGCCGTCGACCCGCAGCAGCGCGTCCTGCTCGAGGTCGCGTGGGAGGTTTTCGAGCGGGCAGGCATCCCGGCGGACGCCGTCCGCGGCTCGGACACCGGCGTCTTCATCGGCGCGGCGTCTTCGCAGTACGGCGCGGGCAGCGGCGCGGAGCTGGCGGGGCTCGCGGGGCACCTGCTCACCGGCAACGCGACCAGCGTCGTCTCGGGCCGGTTGGCCTACACCTTCGGGCTGGAGGGCCCGGCGGTCACTGTGGACACCGCGTGCTCGTCTTCGTTGGTGTCACTGCACTTGGCGGTGCACGCGCTGCGCACCGGCGAGTGCTCGATGGCATTGGCCGGCGGCGTGACCGTGATGGCGCACCAGGGCACGTTCGTCGCCTTCGACAGCCAGCAAGGGCTTTCTCCGGACGGGCGCTGCAAGGCGTTCGCCGCCGCGGCCGACGGCACCGGCTGGGCCGAGGGCGCCGGCGTCCTGTTGCTGGAAACGCTTTCCGACGCCCGCCGCAACGGCCATGACGTCCTCGCCGTCGTGCGCGGCACCGCGGTCAACTCCGACGGCGCGTCCAACGGCCTGACCGCCCCGCACGGCCCGTCCCAGCGCCGGGTCATCCGCCAGGCGCTGGCCAACGCGCGGCTGTCCGCGGCGCACGTCGACCTGCTCGAAGCGCACGGCACCGGCACGAAGCTGGGTGACCCGATCGAGGCGCAGGCGCTGCTCGCCACCTACGGTCAGGAGCGCGAGCCGGGGCTGCCACTGTGGCTGGGCTCGCTGAAGTCGAACCTGGGCCACGCCCAGGCCGCGGCCGGCGTCGGCGGCGTGATCAAGCTGGTCGAGGCGTTGCGGCACGCGAAGATGCCGCGCACCCTGCACGTCGACGAGCCGACCCCGCACGTCGACTGGGCTTCGGGTGCGGTCGAGCTGCTCACCGAGGAACGCGACTGGCCGGAGACCGGACGTCCCCGCCGCGCCGCGGTCTCCGGTTTCGGGATCAGCGGGACCAACGCGCACGCGATCCTGGAGGAGGCGCCGCCCGCTCCGGTCGCTTCGGAGTCCGAGGACGCCGAGGTCGTCGTCATCCCGCCGCGCCCGCTGCCGTCGCCGCTGCCGGTGCTGGTGTCCGCCCGCAGCGCGGAGGCCCTGCGCGCACTCGCCGGGGATTTCGTCACCCACCTGACCGCGCGGCCCGAGCTGGGGCTCGCTGACGTCGCGTTCTCGGCCGCGGCCGGTCGCTCTTCCCTGGAACACCGGGCCGTCCTGCTCGCCGAGGACCGCGACGCGCTGCTCACCAGCCTCGCCGCGCTGGCGGGCGACACCGCCGCGCCGGGCTTGGTCCGCGGGGTCACGGCCGTGCGTGGCCGGCTGGCGTTCCTGTTCACCGGTCAGGGCAGCCAGCGGGCTGGTGCCGGGCGCGAGCTGTACGCCGCGTTCCCGGAGTTCGCGGCCGCGGTCGACGAGATCTGCGCCGCGTTCGAGTCCCACTTGGACAGTCCACTCAAGACAGTCCTGTTCGACGAGACCGGTCTGCTCGACCGGACCGAGTACACCCAGGCCGCGCTGTTCACCCTCGAAGTGGCGCTGTTCCGGCTGCTGGCGCACTTCGGCGTCACGCCGGACTTCCTGGTCGGCCACTCGATCGGCGAGGTGGCCGCCGCGCACGTCGCCGGGGTCTGGTCCCTGACGGACGCCGTGACGCTGGTCGCCGCGCGCGGCCGCCTGATGCAGGCGCTGCCGTCGGGTGGCGCGATGGTGGCGCTGCAGGCGACCGAGGCGGAGGTTTCGGTATATCTGTCAGACCGTGTGACCGTTGCGGCGGTGAACGGTCCGGACTCGACGGTCATCTCGGGTGACGAGGACGCGGTGCTCGCGGTCGCCGCGCAGTTCGCTGAGTTGGGCCGCAAGACCAAGCGCCTGGTCGTAAGCCACGCGTTCCACTCGCCTCTCATGGACCCGATGCTGGCGGAGTTCCGCGGTATAGCGGAGTCTCTGTCATACGGTAAGACGGTTATACCGATAGTCTCGAACGTCACCGGCGCCCCGGCCACCGCGGCCGAGCTGGCCGACCCGGAGTACTGGGTGCGGCACGTGCGTGAGGCCGTCCGGTTCGCCGACGGCATGCGCACGCTGACCGCGAAGGGCGTCACGACCTTCCTCGAGCTGGGTCCGGACGGCGTGCTGTCCGCGCTCGGGCGCGAGTCCGCCGGCCCGGACGCGGTGTTCGCCGCCGTGCTGCGGGCCGGCCGTCCCGAGCCCGGCTCGGCGCTGGCCGCGCTCGCCGCCGTCCACGTGCGTGGCGTCGCCGTGAACTGGCCGGTGCTGTTCGAGGGTGCCCGGCGGGTCGAGCTGCCGACCTACCCGTTCCAGCGGGAGCACTACTGGATCGAGCCGAGCGCCTCCACGCCGGCCGCCACCGCCGAGGACTCCGGCTTCTGGCAGGCCGTCGAGAGCGGCGACCCGGCCGCGCTCGCCGCCACGCTCGACCCGGGCAACGCGCAGCTGGCGTCGTCACTGGGCGAGGTCCTGCCCGCACTGGCGTCGTGGCGCGACCGCCGCCGCGAAGAATCCACTGTGGACGGCTGGCGGTACCGGATCTCCTGGACCCCCAAGCCGACCGCGACCGCCGAGCTGACCGGCACTTGGCTGGTCGTCGGGCCGCCCGGCCCGCTCACCGACTCGGCCGTCGAGGCCCTGGCCGCACACGGCGCGCGAGTCCACTGGATCGCCGACGCGAGCGAACTGCCCGGCAACTTCGCCGGTGCGAGCGGCCCGTCCGGCGGCCTCGCCGGTGCGAGCGACCTGTCCGGCAACCTCGCCGACGCGAGCAAACTGCCCGGCGGCCTCGCGGGTGCGAGCGGCCTGGCTGGGGACCTCGGCGGTGCAGGCGGCCTGGCTGGCGAACTCACGGGTGCGAGCGACTTGGTTGACGGCCTCGCCGGTGCGAGCGACCTGGCTGGCGCGAGCGGCCAGGCTGCCGACATCGCCGACGCGACCGAACTCCCCGGCAACCTCACCGGTGCGAGCGGCCCGTCCGGCAACCTCACCGGTGCGGGCGGCCCGTCCGGCGGCCTCGCGGGTGCGAGCGACCTGTCCGGCAACCTCGCCGACGCGAGCGATCTGGCCAGCGACCTCGCCGACGAACCGCTCGCCGGTGTGCTCTCCCTGCTGGCGCTCGACGAGACCCCGGACCCCGCGCACCCCGGCCTGACCACGGGCCTGACCGCCACGATCGAGCTGATCCAAGCCCTCGGCGTCACCGCGCCGCTATGGCTCGCCACCTCCGGCGCCGTCGCCACCGGCCGCGCCGACCGGGCCGTCTCCCCGGCCCAGGCGCAGGTCTGGGGCCTCGGCCGGGTGCTCGGCCTGGAGGAGCCCGGCCGCTGGGGTGGGCTCGTCGACCTCCCGGCCGAACTCGACGCCCGCGCCGGCGCCCGGCTGGCCGCGGTGCTCGCCGACGCCGGCGAAGACCAGGTCGCCGTGCGTGCCAGTGGCGTGTTCGCCCGCCGTCTGGTCCGGGCCCCGGCGACGCCGGTGCGCTCCTGGGCCCCGCGCGGCACCGTCCTGATCACCGGCGGCACCGGAGCCCTTGGTGCGCAGGTCGCCCGCCGCCTTGCCGCCACCGGCGCGGAACGCCTGGTGCTTACCGGCCGTCGCGGCCTGGACGCACCGGGCGCGGCTGAGCTGCGCGACGAACTCACCGCGCTCGGCGTGGACGTCGTCGTCGCGGTGTGTGACGTCGCCGACCGCGACGCCCTGGCCGCGCTGCTCGCCGAACACCCGGTGACGTCGGTGTTCCACGCCGCCGGTGCGACCGGTTCGGCGCAGTTGCACGAGACGTCCCTTACGGCGTTCGCGGAACTGTTGCGTGCCAAGGTGCTCGGCGCGGCCAACCTCGACGAGCTCGTCGGCGACGTCGACGCTTTCGTCCTGTTCTCCTCGATCGCCGGGGTCTGGGGGAGTGGCGGGCAGGCCGCGTACGCGGCGGCGAACGCCCACCTGGACGCCCTGGCCGAGCAGCGCCGTTCGCGCGGCCTGGCCGCGACGGCGATCGCTTGGGGCCCGTGGGCCGGCGGTGGCATGGTCGAGGGTGACGGCGAGCAGCAGCTGCGCCGTCGCGGCCTGCCGCCGATGGCCGCCGAGCCGGCGCTCGCCGCGCTGGCCGGCGCGCTCGACGGTGACGAGACCACGGTGACCGTCGCCGACGTGACCTGGGCGTCCTTCGCGCCCGGGTTCGCCGCGGCCCGCCCGCGTCCGCTGCTCGCCGAGCTGCCCGAAGCGGTCGCCGCGCTGACCGGCGGGCCCGCCCGCACCGAGTCCGGGGCCGGTGCCGAACTGCGTGTGCGGCTCGCCGCGCAACCGTCCGAAAAGGACGCTCTCGGCGTGCTCGCCGGGATCGTCCGCGCCGGCGTCGCCGCCGTGCTCGGCTTCACCTCGGTGGCCGACGTGCGCGACGACCGCCCGCTGGCCGACCTCGGTTTCGACTCGCTCACCGCCGTCGAGCTGCGCGACCTGCTGGCCACCGAGACCGGGCTGAACCTGCCCGCGTCGCTGGTCTTTGACCGGCCGACGCCGGAGCTGCTCGCGGCGCACCTGCACGCCGAGCTGATCGGCGACGCGCCGGTCGCCACCGTGGTAACCAAGTCCACTGTGGACGATCCGATCGCGATCGTGGCGATGAGCTGCCGGTACCCCGGCGGCGTCACGTCGCCCGAGGACCTCTGGCGCCTGGTCGAAGGTGGCCTCGACGGCATCGGCCCGTTCCCGGCCGACCGCGGCTGGGACCTCGACGCGCTGTACGACCCCGACCCGGACAACCCGGGCACCAGCTACACCCGCGAAGGCGGCTTCCTGCCCGCGGTCGGCGGGTTCGACGCGGCCTTCTTCGGCATCTCGCCGCGCGAAGCGCTGGCCATGGACCCGCAGCAGCGTGTGCTGCTGGAGACCGCGTGGGAGGCGTTCGAGCGCGCGGGCATCGACCCGCGTTCGGTGCGCGGCAGCCGGTCCGGCGTGTTCGTCGGCTCGAACGGCCAGGACTACGCGGCCCTCCTGATGCGCTCCGGCAACGCCGGCGAGGGTTACCTCGCCACCGGCAACGCCGCCGCCGTCGTGTCCGGCCGGCTGGCCTACACGTTCGGCCTCGAAGGCCCCGCGCTGACCGTCGACACGGCGTGCTCGTCGTCGCTGGTCGCGCTCCACCTGGCCGCCCAGGCGCTGCGCAACGGCGAGTGCGAGCTGGCGCTGGCCGGCGGCGTCACGGTGATGACCACGCCGACCGCTTTCGCCGAGTTCTCCCGCCAGCGCGGCCTGGCCGCCGACGGTCGCTGCAAGTCCTTCGCCGCCGCGGCCGACGGCACTGGCTGGGGCGAGGGAGCCGGACTTCTGCTGCTGGAAAGGCTTTCCGACGCGCAGCGCAACGGTCACCCGGTGCTCGCGCTCGTCGCGGGCAGCGCGGTCAACTCCGACGGCACGTCCAACGGCCTCACCGCGCCCAACGGCCCGGCCCAGCAGAACGTCATCCGCCAGGCGCTCGGTGCGGCCGGCCTCACGACGTCCGATGTGGACACCGTGGAGGCGCACGGCACCGGCACCGTGCTCGGCGACCCGATCGAGGCACAGGCCCTGCTGGCCACCTACGGCCGCGACCGCGACGGCGAACCGCTGTGGCTGGGCTCGCTGAAGTCGAACATCGGGCACACCCAGGCCGCGGCCGGAGTCGGCGGCGTGATCAAGACCGTCCTCGCCATGCGGCACGGCGTCCTGCCGCGCACGCTGCACGTCGACGAGCCGACCCCGCACGTCGACTGGACGTCCGGTGCGGTCGAGCTGCTGACCGAGCCGCGGGCGTGGCCCGAGACCGGACGTCCGCGCCGCGCCGGCGTGTCGTCGTTCGGAGTCGGCGGGACCAACGCGCACACGATCATCGAGCAGGCACCGGCGACCGAGCCGAACCCGGAACGCGGCGCCCGGCCGTCACTGGCGCCGGTCGTGCTGTCCGCACGGACGCCGGACGCGCTGCGGGCGCAGGCGGCGGCCTTGACCGTCGATGCCGACCTGGGCGACCTCGCCTTCTCCCTGGCCACCTCGCGGGCGGCGCTCGATCACCGCGCGGTCGTCACCGGTGAGACCGCCGAAGACATCGAGCGTGCCTTGCGGGCGCTGGCCGAGGACCGGTCCGACGCCGCTCTCGTCCGCGGTGAGGCCGGCGGCGGGCTGGCGTTCCTGTTCACCGGCCAGGGCAGCCAGCGAGCCGGGATGGGCAGTGAGCTGTACGCAACCCACCCGGTCTTCGCCGACGCGCTCGACGCGGTGTGCGCGGAGTTCGACACGCACCTCGACCGTCCACTGCGGACGGTCCTGGTCGAAGACTCCGCCTTGCTGGACCAGACCGCGTACACCCAGGCCGCGTTGTTCGCGGTCGAGGTCGCACTGTTCCGGCTGGTCGAGTCCTGGGGCCTGCGGCCGGACTTCCTGGCCGGGCACTCGATCGGCGAGCTGGCCGCGGCCCACGTCGCCGGGGTGCTGTCGCTGGCCGACGCGGTGACGCTGGTCGCCGCCCGGGGCCGGCTGATGCAGGCGCTGCCATCGGGTGGCGCAATGGTCGCCATCCAGGCGACCGAAGACGAGGTCACCCCGCACCTGACCGAGCGCGTGAGCATCGCCGCGCTCAACGGTCCGAACGCGACGGTCGTCTCCGGCGACGAGGACGCCGTGCTGGCCGTCGCCGCGCAGTTCGCGGACCGCAAGACCAAGCGCCTGACCGTGAGCCACGCGTTCCACTCGCCGCTGATGGACCCGATGCTCGACGAGTTCCGTGCGGTCGCCCGGTCCCTGACGTTCGCCCCGCCGCGCATCCCGATCGTCGCCGGTGACGTCACCGACCCGGAGTACTGGGTCCGGCACGTCCGCGACGCCGTCCGGTTCGCCGACGGCATGCGCACCCTGGCCGACCACGGCGTCACGACGTTCCTCGAGCTGGGCCCGGACGGCGTGCTGTCCGCGATGGGTCAGGACTGCGTCGCCGACGGCACCTTCGCGCCGCTGCTGCGGTCCGGCCGTCCGGAGCGCGACACCGTCGCCACCGCGCTGGCCACCGCGTACGCCCACGGCGCGAAGATCGACTGGGCCGGGCTGTTCGCGGGCGCCGACGTCCGCCGGATCGACCTGCCCACCTACCCCTTCGAGCACACGACGTTCTGGCCCGAGCCCGCCACCGCCCAGGTTTCGGGCAGCGAAGACGCCGGGTTCTGGCAGGCCGTCGAAACCGGCGACGCGGACGCGCTCGCCGCGACCCTGAACCTGCCCGCCGGTTCGCTCGCCGACGTCCTGCCCGCGCTCGCCGGCTACCGCCGCCGCGGCCAGGACAAGTCCACTGTGGACTCCTGGCGCTACCGGATCGAGTGGCTACCGGTGCCGTCGGACACGACCCCGGAGCTGGCCGGCCGCTGGCTGCTGGCCGGTCCCGACACCCTCGGCGTCACCGCCGCCCTCACCGCGCACGGCGCCGACGTCGAGCCGCTGACCCCGGCGACGCTCGACGGCCCGGTCGCCGGCGTCGTCTCCCTGCTCTCGCTGGACGAGCAGAACGGCCTCGCCGCGACGCTGGACCTGGTCCGGACCCTGGCCGCGCACGAGGTCGCGGCCCCGCTGTGGCTGGTCACCTCGGGCGCCGTCGGCACCGGCCGCGCCGACCGGCCGCGCAGCGCCACCCAGGCGATGACCTGGGGGTTCGGCCGCGTCGTCGGCCTGGAGTACCCGCAGCACGGCGGTGGCCTGATCGACCTGGACACCACGCTGGACGAGCGCGCCGCCACCCGGTTCGCCCGGGTGCTGGCCGACGGCACCGAGGACCAGGTCGCGATCCGCGCCACCGGTGTGTTCGGCCGGCGCCTCACGCACGCCGCCCCCGCCACCACGGCCTGGACGCCGCGCGGGACCGTGCTCGTCACCGGCGGCACCGGCGCGCTCGGCGCCCACGTCGCCCGCTACCTGGCCGCGGAGGGCGTCGACCGGCTGGTGCTCACCAGCCGTCGCGGCCTGGACGCACCGGGCGCGGCCGAACTACGTGACGAACTCGCCGAGTCCGGTGTGGACATTGTCGTCGTAGCCTGCGACGTCGCCGATCGCGACGCGCTCGCCGCGCTGCTGGCCGAGCATCCGGTGAACGCCGTCGTGCACGCGGCCGGCGCGGGCGACCCGGCGCGGCTCGCCGACCTGACGCGGGACGGGCTCGCCGCCGTCGTCGAGGCCAAGGTCACCGGCGCGGCCAACCTCGACGAACTCGTCGGGGACGTCGACGCCTTTGTGCTCTTCTCGTCGATCGCGGGAGTGTGGGGGAGTGGCGGCCAGGCCGCCTACGCCGCTGCAAACGCTTTCCTCGACGCGCTCGCCGAGCAGCGGCGCGCCCGGGGCGTCCCGGCGACCGCGATCGCCTGGGGCCCGTGGGCCGAGGGCGGCATGGTCGGCGCCGAAGCCGAGGCCGACCTGCGTCGCCGTGGCCTGCCGGCGCTCGCACCCGAACTCGCCGTCACGGCGCTGACCTGCGGCGACGCCGCTGTCGTGATCGCCGACGTCGACTGGGCCCGCTTCGCTCCCGGTTACCAGCTGGCCCGGCCGCGGCCGCTGATCGGCGACCTGCCCGAGGTCCGCGCGCTCGACACCACTCCGGCGGCCGGGGACCGGCCCGCGCTCGTCACCCGCCTCGCGCCGCTCGCCCCCGCCGAACGCGAGCGCGCTCTGCTCGACGCCGTCCGCGCGGAGGCCGCGCTCGCGCTCGGGCACGCCGGCCCGGACGCCACCGCCGCGGTGCCGGCGGCCCGCGCGTTCCGCGACCTCGGCTTCGACTCGCTGACCGCGGTCGACCTGCGCAACCGCCTCACCGCGGCGACCGGGCTCGCGCTGCCCGCGTCGCTCGCCTTCGACCACCCGAACCCCGAGGCGCTCGCCCGGCAGCTCGACGCCGAGCTGTTCGGTGCCGTCCACAATGGACCTGAAACCCCGGTCGCGACTGTGACCGGCGACGATCCGATCGTGGTCGTCGCGATGAGCTGCCGCCTGCCCGGCGGCGTGCGCAGCCCGGAAGACCTCTGGGACCTGGTCGTCTCCGGCGGCGACGCGGTGACCGAGTTCCCCGCCGACCGCGGCTGGGACCTCGGCGCGCTCTACCACCCGGACCCGGCGCACCCCGGCACGTCCTACGCCCGTACCGGCGGTTTCCTGCACGACGCGGGCGACTTCGACCCCGCGTTCTTCGGTATCAGCCCGCGTGAAGCGCTTTCGATGGACCCGCAGCAGCGGCTGCTGCTGGAGACGTCGTGGGAGGCGTTCGAACGGGCCGGCATCCCGGCGGAGTCCCTGCGGGGGAGCCGGACCGGCGTGTTCGTCGGCTCGAACAGCCAGGACTACGCGACCTTGCTGATGGTCGCGCGGCAGGACGCCGAGGGGTACGTCGCCACCGGCAACGCCGCGAGCGTCGTGTCCGGCCGGCTCGCCTACACCTTCGGGCTGGAAGGCCCGGCCGCGACGATCGACACCGCGTGCTCGTCTTCGCTGGTCGCGGTGCACTGGGCCGCGCAGGCGCTGCGGGCCGGCGAGTGCTCGCTGGCGCTGGCCGGCGGGGCGCTGGTGATGGCCACGCCAGGCACGTTCATCGAGTTCTCACGCCAGCGCGGCCTCGCCGCCGACGGCCGCTGCAAAGCGTTCGCTGACGCGGCCGACGGCACCGGCTGGGGCGAAGGCGCCGGAATGCTGGTGCTGGAACGGATTTCCGACGCCCGTCGCAACGGCCACCCGGTCCTCGCGGTCCTGCGAGGCTCGGCGATCAACTCCGACGGCGCGTCCAACGGCCTCACCGCACCCAACGGCCCGGCCCAGCAACGCGTGATCCGCCAGGCCCTCGCCGCGGCCGGACTGTCCACTTCGGACGTCGATGTCGTCGAGGCGCACGGCACCGGCACCACGCTGGGTGACCCGATCGAAGCGCAGGCCGTGCTGGCCACCTACGGCCGTGACCGCGACGGCGAGCCGCTGCTGCTGGGCTCGCTGAAGTCGAACATCGGGCACACACAGGCCGCCGCCGGCGTCGCCGGGATGATGAAGATGATCCTGGCGATGCAGCACGGCACCGTGCCGAAGACCCTGCACGTCGACGCGCCGTCGTCCCAAGTGGACTGGACGGCGGGAGCGGTCGAGCTGGTCACCGAGGCCCGCCCGTGGCCCGAGGTGAGTCGTGCGCGCCGCGCCGCCGTGTCGTCGTTCGGCATGAGCGGCACCAACGCGCACGTGGTGCTGGAGGAGGCCCCGCCCGCCGACCAGACGCCGGTGGTCTCGGTGCCGATGGCGCCGTGGGCGCTGTCCGCGCACACCGCCGAAGCCCTGCGCGAGCAGGCCGCCCGGCTGCTGACGCACCTGGACACCGGCGGCTGGGAGCCCGCGGACGTCGCGTATTCGCTGGCCACGACCCGGTCGCGGCAGCCGCACCGCGCGGCCGTGCTCGGCACCGATCGCGAGACGCTGCTGGCCGGGCTGGCGGCTCTGGCCGCGGGCGAGCCGTCGGCCCTCACCGGCGTCGCCGGGGAAGGCCGGCTGGCGTTCCTGTTCACCGGCCAGGGCAGCCAGCGGGTCGGGATGGGCCGTGAGCTGTACGAGGCGCACCCGGTGTTCGCCGACGCGCTGGACGCGGTGTGCGCGGAGTTCGACACGCACCTGGACCGTCCACTGCGGACTGTCCTCTTCGAGGCCTCCGAGCTGCTCGACCAGACCGCCTACACCCAGGCCGCGCTGTTCGCACTCGAGGTCGCCCTGTTCCGGCTGGTGGAGCACTACGGCCTCCGGCCCGACTTCCTCGCAGGCCACTCGGTCGGCGAGCTGGCCGCGGCGCACGTTGCCGGAGTCCTGGCGCTGACGGACGCGGTGAAGCTGGTCGCCGCACGGGGTCGTCTCATGCAGGCGCTGCCGTCCGGTGGCGCGATGGTCGCGATCCGGGCGACGGAGGCCGAGGTCTCGGTATATCTGTCTGACCGTGTGACCATCGCCGCGATCAACGGCCCGGCCTCGACCGTGATCTCCGGCGACGAGGACGCCGTCCTGGCGGTCGCGGAGCACTTCGCCGACCGCAAGACGAAGCGGCTCACCGTGAGCCACGCGTTCCACTCGCCCCTGATGGACCCGATGCTGGCCGAGTTCCGCGGTATAGCTGAGTCTCTGACATACGGTCAGTCGGTTATACCGATCGTCTCGAACGTCACCGGCGAACTGATGACCGAGTTCGACGCGGACTACTGGGTCCGGCATGTGCGTGAGGCCGTGAGGTTTGCCGACGGCATGCGGACCTTGGCCGACCGCGGGGTGACGACGTTCCTGGAGCTGGGCTCGGACGGCGTGCTCTCTGCGATGGGGCAGGACTGTGTCACCGACGCCGTCTTCGCGCCCGTGCTGCGGAGTGGCCGGTCCGAGGAGCAGGCGTTCGCCCACGCTCTCGGCCAGGCGCACGTCCGCGGCCACGTCCCGGACTGGGCCACGGTCCTGGCCGGCGCCCGCCGGATCGACCTGCCCACCTACGCCTTCCAGAACCGCCGCTACTGGCCGGAAGTCGAGCTGCCCAATGGGTTCGAGACCTCTTCGGACGATGCCGAGTTCTGGACCGTCGTCGAGGCCGACGACGCCACCGCGCTCGCCACGACCCTCGCCATCACCGAGCGCGACGCCGAGACCCTGCTGCCCGCACTGGCGAACTGGCGCCGGTCCGGCCAGGAGAAGTCCACAGTGGACTCCTGGCGGTACCGGATCACCTGGCAGCCGCTGACCGATCTGCCCGCGCCGGTGCTGTCCGGCACCTGGCTGCTGCTCGCCCCCGCCGGCCACCCCCTGCCCGGGGTGCTGACCCGCTACGGCGCGGAGACCGTCGTCGTCGAGCCCGCGGCCCGCGAATCCCTGGCCGTCGAGATCGCCGGCGCCGTCTGGGAACGCGAGATCGCCGGCGTGCTTTCGCTGGTCACGGCCGACGACCCGGCCACCGCGTCCGCGCAGCTGCTCGACGTGCTGCGGGCGCTGGGTGACGCCGACGTCGCCGCGCCGCTGTGGGTGGCGACCGAAGGCGCCGTCTCGACCGGACGCGCCGACCGCGTCCGCGCCGCCGGCCAGGCCGCCGCGTGGGGCCTGGGCCGGGTCGCCGGCCTGGAACTGCCGCAGCGCTGGGGTGGCCTCGTCGACCTGCCGGAGGTGCTCGACGAGCGGGCCGGCGCCCGCCTCGCCGGGGTGCTCACCGGTACCGAAGACCAGGTCGCCGTCCGCGGCTCGGGTGTCCACGTCCGCCGGCTCGTCCGCGCCGGTAAGTCCACAACGGACGTCTGGAGGCCGCGAGGCACCGTGCTCGTCACCGGCGGCACCGGTGCCTTGGGTGCGCAGGTCGCCCGCTGGGCCGCGGAAAACGGCGCCGAGCGGCTCGTCCTGACCAGCCGTTCCGGGCTCGCCGCGCCAGGTGCCGAAGCCCTGCGAGACGAACTCGGCGTCGACGTCGTGATCGCCGCCTGCGACGTCACCGACCGCGACGCCGTCGCCGCTCTGATCGCCGAACACCCCGTGGACGCCGTGGTGCACGCCGCCGGCGTCGACCGCCCGACGCCTCTGGCCGACGGCGACGCGGCCGAGTTCGCCGACGTCCTGGCCGCCAAGGTCGCGGGCGCGGCGAACCTCGACGCCGTGCTCGGCGAGACCGCGCTGGACGCGTTCGTCCTCTTCGCCTCGATCTCCGGGACCTGGGGTTCCGGTGGTCAGGGCGCGTACTCGGCGGCCAATGCCTACCTCGACGCGCTGGCGCAGTCCCGCCGCGACCGCGGCCTGACCGCGACCGCCGTCGCCTGGGGCCCCTGGGACGGCGGCGGCATGGCCTCGCGCGGCGACGCCGCCGACCAGCTGCGCCGCCGCGGCCTCGAGCCGATGTCCGCGACGCTCGCGGTTCGCGCGCTCGCCCAGGCCGTCGGCGCCGGCGAAACCGCGCTGGTCGTGGCCGACGTCGACTGGGCGCGGTTCGCGCCGTCGTTCGCCGCGGCCCGCCCGCGTCCGCTGCTCGACACGATCCCCGAGGTCGCCGCCGCACTGGCCGGCGACGAAGAGCCTGCCGAGACGTCCGAGTTCGCCCAGCAGCTGGCCGGGCTGGCCGACGCCGAGCGCGAGCGGGTGCTGCTGGACCTGGTGCGCACGCACGCGGCCGCCGTTCTCGGCCACGCCGGCGTCGCCGAGGTCGAGCCCGCGAAAGCCTTCCGCGAGCTGGGCTTCGACTCGCTCACCGCGGTCGAGCTGCGCAACGCCCTCGGCACCGCGACCGGCCTGCGCCTGCCCGCGACGCTGGTGTTCGACCACCCGACGCCGGCCGTCCTGGCCACGCACCTCGCCACGCTGCTGCTCGGCGGCGAGGCCGTCGCGCGGACCGCGGTCAGCACCGTGCGCGACGCCGACGATCCGATCGCGATCGTGGCCATGAGCTGCCGGTACCCCGGGGGCGTCCGCTCGCCGGAGGACCTCTGGCGGCTGGTGGCCGACGGCCGCGACGCGGTGTCCGAAATGCCCGGCGACCGCGGCTGGAACCTCGACGCGCTGTACGACCCGGACCCTGAGAGCGAAGGCACGTCTTACGCCCGCGAAGGCGGTTTCTTGCACGACGTGGCCGAGTTCGACGCCGACTTCTTCGGCATCTCGCCGCGCGAAGCGCTCGGCATGGACCCGCAGCAACGGCTCCTGCTCGAGATCACCTGGGAGGCGTTCGAACGCGCCGGCATCGACCCGAAGGCGGTGCGCGGCACCGAGGTCGGCGTCTTCGCCGGCACCAACAGCCAGGACTACGCGGCGCTGCTGATGACCGCGCCGCAGGGCGCCGAGGGGCACGTCGCGACCGGCAACTCCGCCAGCGTCGTCTCCGGCCGGCTCGCCTACACCTTCGGGCTCGAAGGCCCGGCCGTCACGGTCGACACGGCCTGCTCGTCTTCGCTGGTCGCGCTGCACCTCGCGGCGCAGGCCCTGCGCAACGGCGAGTGCTCGCTGGCCCTGGCCGGCGGGGCCCTGGTGATGGCCACCCCGGGCACGTTCGTCGAGTTCTCGCGGCAGCGCGGCCTCGCGCCGGACGGCCGCTGCAAGGCGTTCGCCGCGGGCGCCGACGGCACGGGCTGGGGCGAGGGCGCCGGGATGCTGCTGCTGGAGCGGCTGTCCGACGCGCGCCGGCACGGCCACCCTGTGCTCGCGCTGGTGCGCGGGACGGCGATCAACCAGGACGGCGCGTCCAACGGCCTCACCGCGCCCAGCGGCCCGGCCCAGCAGCGCGTCATCCGGCAGGCACTGGCCAACGCCGGCCTGGCTGCTTCGGACGTCGACGCGGTCGAGGCGCACGGTACCGGCACAGTGCTCGGCGACCCGATCGAGGCCCAGGCGCTGCTGGCCACCTATGGCCAGGACCGGTCCGAGCCCTTGTTCCTGGGGTCGCTGAAGTCGAACATCGGCCACACGCAGGCGGCCGCGGGTGTCGGCGGGATCATCAAGATGGTCCAGGCGATGCGCCACGGCGTGTTGCCGAAGACGCTGCACGTCGACGAGCCGTCGCCGCACGTCGACTGGACCGCGGGTGCGGTGTCGCTGCTGACCGAGGCGCACGACTGGCCGTCGGTGGACCGCCCGCGGCGGGCTGCGGTGTCGTCGTTCGGCATGAGCGGGACCAACGCGCACGCCGTCATCGAGCAGGCGCCGGACTCCACTCAGGCGCCGAACCTCACGACGGACGCCCAGCCGGTCGGCCGGGTGCCGCTGCTGGTGTCGGGCACCGACGCCGAGGCCGTCCGGGCGCAGGCCCGACAGTTGCTCGCGCACTGGGACGCCGCTCCGCACGTGACGCCGGCCGAGCTGGCCGTCGCGTCGGCGACCACCCGGGCCGCGCTGCCCGCCCGCGCCGCGCTCCTGGCCACCGGCCGCGACGAACTGCGCGCCGCCCTCGGCGCTCTCGGCCGCGGTGAAGCCGGAGCCGTCACCGGCACGGCGTCCGGCGGCCGGCTGGCGTTCCTGTTCACCGGCCAGGGCAGCCAGCGCGTCGGGATGGGCCGCGAGCTGTACGCGGCCTACCCGGTCTTCGCGGACGCCCTGGACGCGGTCTGCGCGGAGTTCGACACGCACCTGGACCGTCCACTCCGGACGGTCGTCTTCGAGGACTCCGCTCTGCTCGATCAGACCGCCTACACCCAGGCCGCGCTGTTCGCGATCGAGGTCGCCCTGTTCCGGTTGCTGGAGCATTGGGGCCTGCGACCGGACTTCCTGGTGGGCCACTCGATCGGCGAGCTGGCCGCAGCCCACGTCTCAGGTGCGCTGTCCCTGTCCGATGCGGTGACCCTGGTCGCCGCGCGGGGTCGCCTGATGCAGGCGCTGCCGACCGGTGGCGCGATGGTCGCGATCCAGGCGACCGAGGACGAGGTTTCGGTATATCTGTCTGACCGTGTGACCATCGCCGCTCTGAACGGCCCGACCTCGACGGTGATCTCCGGCGACGAGGACGCGGTGTTGGCGGTCGCCGCACACTTCGCGAACCGGAAGACCAAGCGCCTCACCGTCAGCCACGCCTTCCACTCACCGCTGATGGACCCGATGCTGGACGAGTTCCGCGGTATTACGGAGTCTCTGTCATACGGTAAGACGGTTATACCGATCGTCTCCAACGTCACCGGTGAGCTGATCACCGAGTTCGACGCGGACTACTGGGTGCGCCACGTGCGCGAGGCCGTGCGATTCGTCGACGGCATGCAGACGTTGGAAGCGGCCGGGGTCACGACCTACCTCGAGCTGGGCCCGGACGGTGTGCTGACCGCACTCGCCCAGGACTGCGTAGCCGGCGGGGTGTTCGCCCCGGCGCTGCGGGGTGACCGTCCCGAGGAGGACGCGCTCATCGCGGCCGTCGCCACTGCGCACGTCCACGGCGTTTCGCCGGACTGGGCGGCGGTGGCCGGGGGCCGTGGTGGCCACGTCGATCTGCCGACCTACGCGTTCCGGCGCCGTCGGTTCTGGCCCGAGGCCGCGGCGCCGGCCGAGCCGGTGGCCGGGACCGAAGCCGAGCGCGAGTTCTGGACCGCGGTGGAGAACGCCGACCTCGGCCGCCTCACCGGCACCCTCGCGCTCACCGGCGACGAGCCGTTCAGCGAGGTCCTGCCCGCCCTGTCGGCCTGGCGCCGGCAGCAACACACCGAGTCCACAGTGGACAGTTGGCGGTACCGGGCGACTTGGCAGCCCTGGACGGACCTCGGCGAACCCACGCTGTCCGGCACCTGGCTGGTCTCCGACGGCGGCACCGCCGTGTCCGACGCCGTGACCCGGGCCGGTGCGGACGTCGTCCGGATCACCCTGGACGAGACCCTCGCCGCGCAGCTCGCCGACGTCGGCGAGGTGGCGGGCGTGCTGGCGGTGCTCACCGAAGACGACAGCGACCTCGCGATGCCGGGCAGCCTGAAAGCCGCCCTGACGGCGGTCCAGGCCGGCGTCGACGCCCCGCTGTGGGTGCTGACCAGCGGCGCCGTCTCGACCGGCCGGGCCGACCGGCTGCGCAACGCCACCCAGGCGATGGCCTGGGGCCTCGGCCGCGTCGCCGCGCTCGAACTGCCCCAGCGCTGGGGCGGGCTGATCGACCTGCCCGAGGACTTCGACGAGCAGGCCGGCGCCCGCCTCGCCGGGGTCCTCGCCAGCGGCTTTGGCGGTACCGGCGGTGCCGCTGGCAACCGCGGCACCGGCGGCATTGGCGGCGCCAGCGGCAATGGCCGCAACGGCGAGAACGGCAGCAACGGTGGCGAGGACCAGGTCGCCATCCGCGGCTCCGGCGCCTACGTGCGCCGCCTCGTCCGGGCGCCGCGACCGGCTGCCACCACGTCGTGGACGCCGCGCGGGACCGTCCTGGTCACCGGCGGTACCGGGGCCCTGGGTGCGGAAGTCGCCCGCTGGGCGGCCAAGAACGGCGCCGAGCGGCTGGTGCTGACCAGCCGCCGCGGCCTCGACGCACCCGGAGCCGCGCAGCTGCGCGATGAACTCGCCGAGTCCGGTGTGGACGTTGTGATCGCCGCCTGCGACGTCGCCGACCGCAACGCCGTAAAGACCCTGCTGGCCGAGCACCCGGTGGACGCCGTGGTGCACACCGCGGGTGTCGACTTGCCGACCGATCTGACCACTGTGGACACCGAGGCGTTCGCCGACGTGCTGTCCGCGAAGGTGCTCGGAGCGACCCACCTGGACAGCCTCGCCGGCGACGTGGACGCGTTCGTCCTCTTCTCCTCGATCTCCGGCGTGTGGGGCGCGGGTGGGCAGGCCGCCTACTCGGCCGCCAACGCCTACCTCGACGCGCTCGCCCAATCACGCCGCGACCGCGGGCTGCCGGCCACGGCCGTCGCCTGGGGACCGTGGGCCGGCGGTGGCATGGCCTCGCGCGGTGACGCGACGGCCCACCTGCGCCGCCGCGGTGTCACGCCGATGCGGCCGGAGACGGCGATCGCCGCGCTCGCCCAGGCGGTGAACCAGGAACCGGCCGTGGTCGTGGCCGATGTGGACTGGACGCGGTTCGCGCCGTCGTTCGCCTCGGTCCGCCCGCGTCCGCTGCTCGACGGCGTGCCCGAGGCTCGGGCCGCCCTCGCCGCGGCCGAGGCCGGGCCGGTGCCCGGCGACGACACGTTCCGCACCCGGCTGGCCGGCATGGGCCGCGCCGAACAGGACCGGACGCTCGTCGCGCTGGTCCGGACCGAGGCGGCCGCGGTGCTGGGCCACGACAGCGCGACGGCGATCGAGCCCGGCCGGGCGTTCAAGGACCTCGGCTTCGACTCGCTGACCGCCGTCGAACTCCGCAACCGGCTCGCCACCGCGACCGGTGTCCGGCTGCCCGCGACTCTCGTCTTCGACCACCCGAACTCCACCGCGCTGGCCGCGAGCCTGCGGGCGGATCTGGTCGGCGACACGGCGACCACCGTCGTGGAGACCGTGTCCACAGTGGACGACGACCCGATCGCCATCGTGGCGATGAGCTGCCGTTACCCCGGCGGCGTGCGGTCGCCGGAAGACCTGTGGCACCTGGTCGCCGACGGCATCGACGCCGTCTCCGAGTTCCCCGCCGACCGCGGCTGGGACCTCGGCACGCTGTACGACCCGAGCCAGGAAGCGCCCGGAACGAGCTACGCCAAGGAAGGCGGCTTCCTGAACGGTGCGGCGGACTTCGATCCGGCGTTCTTCGGCATCAGCCCGCGCGAGGCCCTGGCCATGGACCCGCAGCAGCGGTTGTTGCTGGAGACGTCGTGGGAGGCGTTCGAGCGCGCGGGCATTCCGCCCGAGGCGTTCCGCGGCAGCCGGACCGGCGTGTTCGCCGGCACCAACAGCCAGGACTACGCGGCGCTGCTGTTCGGCGCGGCGGAGAACACCGAGGGCTACGTCGCCACCAGCAACGCGGCGAGCGTCGTCTCCGGCCGGCTGTCCTACACGTTCGGCCTGGAAGGCCCGGCGCTGACGGTCGACACGGCGTGCTCGTCGTCGCTGGTCGCGGTACACCTCGCCGCCCAGGCGCTGCGGCAGGGCGAGTGCGAACTCGCACTGGCCGGCGGTGTCCTGGTCATGGCGACCCCGGGCACGTTCATCGAGTTCTCCCGCCAGCGCGCGCTGTCGGCGGACGGCCGCTGCAAGGCCTTCGCCGAGGCCGCCGACGGCACGGGCTGGGGTGAAGGCGTCGGCATGCTCTTGCTGGAGCGGCTGTCCGACGCGCAGCGCAACGGTCACTCGGTCCTGGCGATCGTCCGGGGGAGCGCGATCAACCAGGACGGTGCGTCCAACGGCCTGACCGCCCCGAACGGTCCCGCGCAGCAGCGTGTGATCCGTCAGGCGTTGACCAGTGCCGGTCTGTCCACTTCGGACGTCGACGCCGTCGAGGGTCATGGCACCGGAACCATCCTGGGCGACCCGATCGAGGCGCAGGCGCTGCTGGCGACTTACGGCCAGGGCCGCGAGACACCGTTGCTGCTGGGGTCGTTGAAGTCGAACATCGGACACACGCAGGCGGCCGCGGGTGTCGGCGGGATCATCAAGATGGTCCAGGCGATGCAGCACGGGCGGCTGCCGAAGACGCTGCACGTCGACGCGCCGTCGTCCCAAGTGGACTGGAACGCCGGTTCGGTCGAGCTGCTGACCGAGGCCCGCGAGTGGCCCGAGGTGGGACGTCCGCGCCGTGCCGGCGTCTCGTCGTTCGGCATGAGCGGCACCAACGCTCACGTCATCCTCGAACAAGCCCCCGAAACCCCTGAGACCACTGCCTCGGAGACACGGCCGGCGCTCCTGCCCTGGGTGCTGTCCGCGCGCAGTGCCCCGGCGCTGCGAGCCAGGGCTGCCGAACTGGTCGCCGACGTCGATCCGCTGGACCTCGCGCACGCTCTCGCCACCCGGCGCGGCGCGCACGAGCACCGCGCGATGATCGTCGCACCGGACCAGGAGACGCGGCTCGCCGCGCTGACCGCGCTCGCCGCCGGTGCCGCCGCGCCCGGCCTGGTCGAGGGCACGGTCGGCAACGGGGCACTGGCGTTCCTGTTCACCGGGCAGGGCGCGCAGCGTGCCGGGATGGGCCGGGAGCTATACGCGGCGCACCCGGCGTTCGCGACCGCGTTCGACGCCGTCTGCGCTCACCTCGACCAGCACCTGGATCGTCCACTGCGGACGGTCGTGTTCGCCGCGCCCGGCTCGGACGACGCGGCGCTGCTCGACCACACCGGCTACACCCAGCCCGCGCTGTTCGCCATCGAAGTCGCGCTGTACCGGCTGCTCGAGAGCCTCGGCGTGACGCCCGGCTTCGTCGCCGGGCACTCCATCGGCGAACTGGCTGCCGCGCACGTCGCCGGGGTGTTCGACCTGGCCGACGCGGCCGCGCTGGTGGCGGCTCGCGGCCGACTGATGCAGGCCCTGCCGTCCGGTGGCGCGATGGTCGCGATCCAGGCGAGCGAGGACGAGGTCGTGCCGCTGCTCACCGGCGGCGTGGCGATCGCCGCGGTCAACGCTCCACAAGCGACAGTGGTGTCCGGCGACGAGCAGGCTGTACTGGATCTGGCCGCCGGATTCGGGGCCGCCGGGCGCAAGACCCGGCGGCTCACCGTCAGCCACGCTTTCCACTCGCCGCGGATGGACCCGATGCTGGCGGAGTTCCGGGCCGTCGCCGTACGCGTCACCTACGCGCCGCCGCGGATCCCGCTGGTGTCCACAGTGACCGGTGAGCCGGCGACCGAGTTCGGCGCGGACTACTGGGTCGGCCAGGTCCGCGAGGCGGTGCGTTTCGCGGACGCGGTCCGCGCTCTGGAGACGGCCGGCGCGACGACGTTCGCCGAGATCGGCCCGGACGGCGTGCTCAGCGCGATGGCCGCCGAGTCGTTCACCGGCGTGACCGAGGACCCGGTCGTGACGCCGGCCCTGCGCGGCGACCGGCCCGAGGCCGACGCGTTCGCCGCCGCCCTGGCCAGGCTCTACGTCCGCGGGTTCGCCCCGGACTGGGACGTCGTCTTCGCCGGCACCACGCCGCGCCGGGTCGACCTCCCGACCTACCCGTTCCAGCACGCCCGCTTCTGGCCCACGGCCGCGCCCGTTCCGGAAAAGGCTTCCGCGGGCGACGACGAGTTCTGGACGGCCGTGCGCCAGGGTGACTTGTCGACACTGCCGGGGTTCCCCGCAGACGCACTGCAGGAAGCGCTGCCCGCGTTGACCGAGTGGCACGAAGGCCGCCGGGAACAGTCCATCGTGGACTCCTGGCGCTACGGCGTCCGCTGGGTCCCGTTCGAGACCAGCGCCTCGCCGATGCTCAAGGGGACGTGGCTGGTCGTCGGCGTGCCCGGCGACGAGCGCACCGCTCCGATCGCCGACGCGCTGGAAACGCACGGCGCGAAGGTCGTCGGCATCGACGTCGACCCGCACGCGGCGTTCGCGGACCAGCTGCTGCTCGCCACCGCCGGGCACGAGTTCGCGGGCGTGCTTTCGCTGCTCGGCACCGCCGAGGGCGCGCACCCGGAGCACCCGGTGCTGCCCACGGCGGTGGCCGGCACGGTCACGCTTGTCCAAGCCCTGGCTGAAATCGGACTCGTTGCTCCTTTGTGGATCGTCACCCGCGACGGCGTCGACCGGCCGGAACCGGCGCAGGTCTGGGGCCTCGGCCGGGTCGTCGCGCTGGAGTACCCGCAGCGCTGGGGCGGTCTGGTCGACCTGCCGGAGCGGTTCGACGAGCGCGCGGCGACCCGCTTGGCCGCGGTGCTCGCAGGCGATCGCGACGGGGAGGACCAGGTCGTGATCCGGTCGTCCGGGACGCTGGCCCGCCGGCTGGAACGGCGGCCGCGCACCGGCACCGGTACCTGGACCCCGCGTGGCACGGTGCTCGTCACCGGCGGCACCGGCGCCCTCGGTGCCCGGGTCGCGCTGTGGCTGGCGAAGAGCGGCGCCGAGCACCTGGTCCTGACCAGCCGCCGGGGCGCGGACGCGCCCGGCGCCGCCGGACTGACCGCCGGGCTCACCGGGCTGGGTGCCCGGGTGAGCGTGGTCGCCTGCGACGTCGCCGACCGCGACGCCGTGGCGAGGTTGGTCGACGAGTATCCGCCCAACGCCGTCGTGCACGCTGCCGGTCTGGACGTCCCGGTGCCGCTGCCCGAGGTCACGCCGGCGCTGTTCGCGCAGGTCCTGGCCGGGAAGGTGGCCGGCGCGCGGCACCTGGACGAGCTGCTCGGCGACACCCCGCTCGACGCGTTCGTGCTGTTCTCCTCGATCTCCGGGATCTGGGGCAGCGGCGGCCAGCCGGCCTACGCGGCGGCCAACGCGAGCCTCGACGCGCTCGCCGCGTCCCGGCACGCCCGGGGCCTGGCGGCCACCGCGGTCTCGTGGGGTCCGTGGGCCGACGGCGGCATGGCGCAGGGCGCACCCGAAGAGCACCTCCGCCGTCGCGGCCTGCCCGCGATCGCGCCGGACGCGGCGATCACCGCGCTCGGCCAGGCCCTCGCGGACGGCGACCCGCAGCTCACCGTCGCCGACGTCGACTGGGCGCGGTTCGCTCCGGCGTTCGCGGTGAGCCGGGCGCGGCCGCTGCTGACCGGTGTGCCGGAGGCGGCGAAAGCCATGGCCCCGGCGGAAGAACCGGTCGCCGTCGGCGAAACCGCTTTCAGCCGGCTGCTCGCCGACGCTCCGGCGTCCGAGCGGCAGGACGCGCTCACCGGGGCGATCCGGCGGGAGGCCGCGGCCGTGCTGGGCCACACCGACGGAGTCGAGCAGGTCGGCCCGAACCGGGCGTTCCGCGAGCTCGGGTTCGACTCGCTGACCGCGGTCGAACTCCGCGACCGGCTCGCCACCGCCTCCGGGCTGCGGCTGCCGGCGACGCTGGTCTTCGACTACCCGACGCCGTCCGCGCTGGCCGCGCACCTGCTGGCCGGGCTGGCCCCGGACGCCGGTTCGTCGCTGCTGGACGAGCTGGAACGCCTGGAGACGGCGTTGGCCACCGCCGACGTTCCGTCCGGAGTGGACGATCTGCACGGCGCGGTCGCCGCCCGGCTGCAGGCGGTGCTGGCGCGCTGGAACGACCGCCGCGCCGCCGAGCCGAAGGTGACCGCCGCGCAGCAGCTGAGCGACGCGAGCGCGGACGAACTCCTCGAATTCATCGACAACGAGCTGGGGATGTCATGACGGGCACGAACCGTCCACTGGGGAATGAGGGGCAGGCCTGACATGGCAACCGAAGAAAAACTGGTGACCTACCTCAAGAAGGTCACCGCGGATCTGCACGAGACCCGGCAGCGCCTGGCCGTGGCCGAGTCGGCCGACACCGAGCCGATCGCGATCGTCGCGATGAGCTGCCGCTACGCCGGCGGCGCGGACACCCCTGAGGCGCTGTGGCGGCTCGCGGTCGACGAGACCGACGCGATCACGTCGTTCCCCGGCGACCGCGGCTGGGACCTCGACGCGATCTACGACGAGGACCCCGACCACCAGGGCACCAGCTACGTCCGAGAAGGCGGTTTCCTGGACCGGGCCACCGAGTTCGATTCGGCGTTCTTCGGCATCAGCCCGCGCGAGGCGCTGGCGATGGACCCGCAGCAGCGGCTGCTGCTGGAGACGTCGTGGGAGGTCCTCGAGCGCGCCGGGATCGACCCGGAGTCGTTGCGCGGCAGCAAGACCGGCGTGTTCGCGGGCACCAACATGCAGGACTACGCGACGCTCCTGCTGCTGGCGCGCGACGGTATGGAGGGCCACCTCGGTACCGGCAACGCGGCCAGCGTCGTCTCCGGCCGGATCGCCTACACCCTCGGCCTGGAGGGGCCGGCGGTCACGGTGGACACCGCCTGCTCGTCCGGACTCGTGTCGCTGCACCTCGCCGTGCAGGCCCTGCGCAACGGCGAGTGCGGCCTGGCGATGGCGAGCGGCGTCGCGGTGATGTCGACGCCGGGCGCGTTCGTGGAGTTCTCGCGCCAGCGCGGCCTGGCCGTCGACGGTCGCTGCAAGGCGTTCGCCGAGGCCGCCGACGGCACCAACTGGGGCGAAGGCGTCGGCGTCCTGCTGCTGGAAAGGCTGTCCGACGCGCAGCGCAACGGCCACCCGGTGCTCGCGGTCGTCCGCGGCTCGGCGGTCAACTCCGACGGCGCGTCCAACGGCCTGACCGCCCCCAACGGCCCCGCGCAGCAGCGGGTGATCCGGCAGGCCGTCACGGCCGCCGGACTTGCGCTGTCCGATGTGGACGCCGTCGAGGCACACGGCACCGGCACCGCGCTGGGCGACCCGATCGAGGCGCAGGCGCTGCTGGCCACCTACGGCCGGAACCGGCCCGCGGGCCGGCCGCTGTGGCTCGGCTCGCTCAAGGCGAACATCGGGCACACGCAGTCCGCGTCCGGCATCGCCGGCGTGATCAAGATGGTCCTCGCGATGCGGCACGGCCTGCTGCCGAAGACGCTGCACGTCGACGCGCCGTCGTCCAAAGTGGACTGGACGGCGGGCGAGGTCGAGCTGCTCACCGAGGCGCGGCCGTGGCCGGAGACCGGGGCGCCGCGCCGGGCGGCGGTCTCGTCGTTCGGGATGAGCGGGACGAACGCGCACGTCGTGCTGGAGCAGGCACCTTTGTCCGAACCGGCCGCCGCGAGGCCGGCGGAAGACTCGAAGCTGCGGCCGTGGGTGCTCTCCGCGCGCAGTGGCGCGGCTCTGCGGGAACTCGCCGCGTCGCTGCGCGGGCAGCTGGCCACCGACGTCCGTCTCGACGACCTCGGCCACTCGCTGGCCGTCACCCGGACCGCCCACGAGCACCGTGCGGTGCTGATCGAGGTGGACCGCGCCGGCTTCGCCGACTCCCTGACCGCGCTGGCTACGGACACCGAACGTCCCGGTCAAGTCCGCGGCACGGTCTCCGACGGCAAGCTCGCGTTCCTGTTCACCGGCCAGGGCAGTCAGCGTGTCGGCGCGGGTGCCGAGCTGTACCGGACCCAGCCGGTGTACGCGGCGGCGTTCGACGAGGTCTGCGCCGCGCTGGACGTCCACCTCGACCGACCGCTGGCGACCGTCCTGGACGACGCCGAGCTGCTCGGCCGGACCGTGTACACCCAGCCGGCGCTGTTCGCCATCGAGGTCGCGCTCTACCGCTTGGTCACCCACCTCGGGTTGCGGCCGCGATTCCTGCTCGGCCACTCGGTCGGTGAGCTGGCCGCCGCGCACGTGGCCGGCGTGCTCTCCCTGGCCGACGCCGCCGAGCTGGTCGCCGCGCGGGGCCGGCTCATGCAGGCGCTGCCGTCCGGTGGGGCGATGGTGGCTTTGCAGGCGACCGAGGCTGAGGTTTCGGTATATCTGTCTGACCGTGTGAGCGTCGCTGCGGTGAACGGCCCGGAGTCGACGGTCATCTCGGGTGACGAGGACGCGGTGCTGGCCGTGGCGGCGCACTTCGCCGACCTGGGCCGCAAGACGAAGCGGCTGGTCGTGAGCCACGCGTTCCACTCGCCGCTGATGGATCCGATGTTGGCGGAGTTCCGGGGTATAGCGGAGTCTCTGTCTTACGGTAAGACGGTTATACCGATTGTCTCGAACGTCACCGGTGAGCTGGTCACGGAGTTCGACGCCGAGTACTGGGTGCGCCACGTGCGCGAGGCCGTCCGGTTCGCCGACGGCATCCGCACTCTGCGCGCGAACGAGGTCGACACCTTCCTCGAGCTGGGCCCCGACGCCGTGCTGTCGGCGATGGGCGCCGACTGTGCCGATGACGCCTCCTTCAGCTCGGTGCTGCGTGCGGACCGGCCGGAGGAGCGCACCCTGCTGACCGCGCTCGCCGAGGTCCACGTGCGCGGCCCGGTGCCTGACTGGGCCGCGCTACTGCCCGATGGCCGCCGTGTCGAGCTGCCCACCTACCCCTTCCAGCGGTCCGTGTACTGGCCCGAACTCGCCACCTCCGGCCCCGGGGACCTCACCTCGGCCGGGCTGAGCGCCGTCGAGCACCCACTGCTGGGGGCCGCCGTCGGGCTGGCCGACGGTGACGGCTTCCTTTTCACCGGAAGGCTTTCGCTGCGTTCGCACCCGTGGCTGGCCGAGCACCGGGTGTCCGGTCCGGCCGTGCTGCCCGGCACCGCGTTCGTCGAGCTGGCCGTCCGCGCCGGGGACCAGGCCGGCTGCGACCACCTCGAAGAGCTGACCCTGCAGGCCCCGCTGGTGCTGCCCGAGACCGGCGGCGTCGCCGTCCAGCTGGCCCTCGGCGCGCCGGACCACGACGGGCGTCGCAGTCTGACCGTCCACTCGCGACTCGACGACGAGCCCTGGACCCTCCACGCTTCCGGCATTCTGGCTACCGCGAGTGCGTCCACTGAGGACGGACTAGCCGAGTGGCCTCCGGCCGACGCGGAGCAGGTCGACCTGACCGGCTTCTACGACCGGACCGTCGAACGCGGCTTCGGCTACGGCCCGGTCTTCCGTGGCTTAAAGACGGCTTGGCGCCGCGGCGACGACGTGTTCGCCGAGGTCGCGCTGCCCGCCGGCACGGACGCCGCGCCGTTCGGGCTGCACCCGGCGTTGCTCGACAGCGCCCTGCACGCCGTCGGGCTCGGCCGCTTCCTCACCGAGACCGGCGGCGGCAGCCTGCCCTTCGCGTGGACCGACGTCCGGCTGCACGCCACCGGTGCGTCCGCACTGCGGGTCCGGCTGAGCCGGGCCGGGACCGACGCCGTCGCACTCACCCTGGCCGACGCCGAGGGGCGCCCCGTCGCCTCGATCGGGTCCCTGGTGCTGCGGCCGGTGTCGGCCGCGCAGATCGCGGCCGCGCGGACCCGGGGCCACGACAGCCTGTTCCGGGTCGACTGGACCGCCGTCCCGGCCACCCCGGCGCGGCACGAGTACGTCCTCGTCGGCCCGGACGAGCTGGGCCTCGGCGGCGCTGTCGCCGAGCTGGGTGACGACGTGCCCGAGGTGATCGTCGCCGGGTTCGCCGGAGACGACGCGGCGGAGCGGGCACTGGCCGTGCTCCAGGAGTTCCTGACCGACCCGCGGTGTGAAGAGTCCGCGCTGGTCGTGGCCACGCGGGGCGCGGTACCGGTAGGCGAGGCGGGCGTGGCAGACCTGGCAGCCGCGCCGGTCTGGGGCCTGGTGCGGTCCGCGCAGTCGGAGAACCCCGGCCGGTTCTTCCTGGTCGACCTGGACGCGGCCGCAGGCATCGGCGACCTGGTCGCCGCGGCCGCCACCGGTGAGCCGCAGACCGCCATCCGTGACGGCGCCGTTCTCGCCCCGCGTCTGGCGCGGGTCGCTCGGGCGGACGAAACGCCGTCCGAGCTGGACCCGGACGGCACGGTCCTGATCACCGGCGGCACCGGTGCGCTGGGCAAGCTGTTCGCCCGGCACCTCGCCGAGCGTCACGGCGTCCGGCACCTGCTGCTGCTCAGCCGCCGCGGCGCCGACGCCGACGGCGCGGCCGAGCTGGCCGCCGAACTGGGGGACCGGGTCACCTTCGCCGCCTGCGACGTCGCGGACCGCGACGCCCTCGCCGCGGTGCTGGCCGGCATCCCGGCCGCGCACCCGCTGACCGCCGTCGTGCACACCGCCGGCGTGCTCGACGACGGCGTCATCTCCGCGCTCACCCCGGAGCGGCTCGCGACCGTGGCCCGCCCGAAGGCCGCCGCCGCGCTGAACCTGCACGAGCTGACCACGGACGCCGACCTGCGCGCGTTCGTCCTGTTCTCGTCCGCGTCCGGCATCACCGGCAGCGCCGGGCAGGCCAACTACGCGGCCGCCAACACCTTCCTCGACGCCCTCGCCGCGCACCGCCGTGCCCAGGGCCTCGCCGCGACGTCGCTGGCCTGGGGCCTGTGGGCCGCGGGCGGCAGCATGGCCGCGTCGCTGGACGACGCCGACCGCGCCCGGATGAACCGCGCCGGCGTGTTAGCGCTTTCTGCCGAGCAGGGCACCGGACTGTTCGACACCGCTCTGTCCACATCGGACGCTGTGCTGGTCCCGATGCGGATCGACCCGGCCGCGCTGCGGGCCGAGGCGTCCACCGGTGCACTCGCGCCGATCATGCGTGGGCTGGCCGGGGTGCCCGTCCGCCGCGTGGTGGACACCGCCGCGGCCGCCTCGACGCTGGGCTCGCGGATCGCCGAGCTGTCCCCGGCCGACCGTGACACCGCGCTGCTGGACCTGGTCCGGACGCAGGTGGCGCTGGCCCTCGGGCACGCCGACGCGGGCGAGATCGAGCCGGGCCGGGCGTTCAAGGACCTCGGGTTCGACTCCCTCACCGCGGTCGACCTGCGCAACCGCATCGCCGCCGCGACCGGCCTGCGGCTGCCCGCGACGCTGGTGTTCGACCACCCGAACCCGGCCAAGGTCGCCGGGTACCTCGGCGGCGAACTGACCGGCGGCCCGAGCCGCGCGCGCGTCGCCGTGACGACGTCCGGCAGCGACGAGCCGATCGCGATCGTCGCGATGAGCTGCCGCTACCCCGGCGGCATCGCCGGCCCGGAGGACCTGTGGCGGCTGGTGCTCGACGGCGGCGACGGCATCTCGCCGTTCCCCGCCGACCGCGGCTGGAACCTCGACGCGCTGCACGACGTCGACCCGGATTCGTCGGGCACGTCCTACGTCCGAGAAGGCGGTTTCCTGCACAACGCGGGCGAGTTCGACCCGGCGTTCTTCGGGATCAGCCCGCGTGAGGCGCTGGCCATGGATCCGCAGCAGCGGCTGTTGCTGGAGACGTCGTGGGAGGCGTTCGAGCGTGCCGGGATCCCGGCGGAGTCCGTGCGCGGCACGCGGACCGGCGTGTTCGCCGGCGTGATGTACCACGACTACGCCTCGCGGCTGCACACGATCCCGCCCGGCGTCGAGGGTTACCTCGGCACCGGCGGGTCGAGCAGCATCGCGTCCGGCCGCGTCGCCTACACCTTCGGCCTCGAAGGTCCGGCGGTCACGGTGGACACGGCGTGCTCGTCTTCGCTGGTTGCACTGCACTGGGCGGCCAAGGCGCTGCGTTCGGGCGAGTGCGAGCTGGCGCTGGCCGGCGGCGTCACCGTGATGTCGACGCCGGGGGCGTTCGTCGAGTTCAGCAAGCAACGCGGGCTGTCGTTCGACGGCCGGTGCAAGTCGTTCGCCGCCGCGGCGGACGGCACCGGCTGGTCCGAGGGCGCGGGCATGCTGCTGCTGGAGAAGCTGTCCGACGCGCGCCGCAACGGGCACCCCGTGCTCGCCGTGGTCCGCGGCTCGGCGCTGAACTCCGACGGCGCGTCCAACGGCCTCACCGCGCCGAGCGGACCCGCACAGCAGACCGTGATCCGGCAGGCACTGGCCGAAGCGCGGCTCGCACCGTCCGATGTGGACGTCGTCGAGGCGCACGGCACGGGCACGACGCTGGGCGACCCGATCGAGGCGCAGGCCCTGCTGGCCACCTACGGTGCCGAGCGCACCGGTGAGCCGCTGTGGCTCGGGTCGTTCAAGTCGAACGTCGGGCACACGCAGGCCGCGGCCGGTGTCGGCGGGATCATCAAGGTCGTCATGGCGATGCGCCACGGCATCCTCCCGCGCACGCTGCACGTCGACGAGCCGACCCCGCACGTGGACTGGGCGTCCGGCGCGGTGGAGCTGCTCACCGAGCAGCGGCCGTGGCCCGAGACGGGCCGGCCGCGTCGTGCGGCGGTGTCGTCGTTCGGCGTCAGCGGGACCAACGCGCACACGATCATCGAGCAGTACCCGGAGCCTTCTCCGGCTGTCGCACCGGCGTCGATGCCGGTGGTGCCGTGGGTGCTTTCGGCTAAGACGCCCGAGGCGCTGCGTGGCCAGGCCTCGACGCTCTTGGGCTTCCTTTCCGAGGAGAATCCCGCCGACATCGGGTTCTCGCTGGCGACCGGGCGGGTCCGCTTCGCGCACCGCGCGGTCGTGACCGGCTCGGATGTCGCCGAGCTGCGCGCCGGGCTGGAAGCGGTCGCGCGCGGTGAGTCCAGTGCCGTGGCCGGCGGTGGGCTGGGGTACCTGTTCACCGGCCAGGGCAGCCAGCGGGCCGGGATGGGCCGGGAGCTGTACGCGGCCTACCCGGTGTTCGCGACGGCGTTCGACGAGATCGCCGCCGGTCTGGACCTCGACGGGGACGTCGACCAGACCCAGTACACCCAGGCGGCGCTGTTCGCGCTGGAAGTGTCGCTGTTCCGGCTGTTCGAGTCGTGGGGTCTGCGGCCGGACGTGCTGGTCGGCCACTCGATCGGCGAGCTGGCCGCGGCGCACGTCGCGGGTGTCCTGTCTCTGCCTGATGCGGTGAAGCTGGTGTCGGCACGGGGCCGTCTGATGCAGGCGCTGCCGTCGGGTGGCGCGATGGTGGCTCTGGACGCGACCGAGGACGAGGTCTCGGTATATCTGTCAGACCGTGTGACCGTCGCCGCGCTGAATGGCCCGTCTTCGACGGTCATCTCGGGTGACGAGGGCGCGGTGCTGGGCGTGGCGGCGCACTTCGCCGACCTGGGCCGCAAGACGAAGCGCCTGGTCGTGAGCCACGCGTTCCACTCGCCACTGATGGACCCGATGCTCGAGGAGTTCCGCGGTATAGCGGAGTCTCTGTCATACGGTAAGACGGTTATACCGATCATCTCGAACGTCACCGGCGAGCCGATCACGGAGTTCGACGCTGACTACTGGGTGCGGCACGTGCGTGAGGCCGTCCGGTTCCTCGACGGCGTCCGCGCGGCGGCGGCCCGGGGCGTCACGACGTTCGTCGAGCTGGGTCCGGACGGCGTTTTGTCGGCGCTGGGCCAGGAGATCGTTCCCGACGCGACGTTCGTTCCGGCACTGCGCAAGGGACGTCCGGAAGCGCACACCGCGGTGGCGGCGCTCGGCGTGGCGCACACGACCGGCGCGCCGGTGGACTGGGCCGCGCTGTTCGACGGTGCCCGGCGCGTCGACCTGCCCACCTACGCCTTCGAGCGCTGCTGGTTCTGGCTGCACGCCCCGGTCAGCGCCGCCGACGTCGCCGCCGCGGGTCTGGTCGCGACGGGGCATCCGCTGCTCGGCGCGGCCGTCGAACTGGCCGAGGTGGACAGTGTGCTGTTCACCGGCCGGCTGTCCGTGGCCGCCCAGCCGTGGCTGGCCGAGCACCAGGTGCACGGCGTGATCGTGCTGCCCGGCACTGCGCTCGTCGAGCTGGCCCTGCGGGCCGGCGCCGACCTCGGGTGCGCCCGGATCGAAGAACTGACCCTGCAGCAGCCGATCGTCCTGCCCGCCGACGGCGAGGTCACGGTGCAGCTGACCCTCGGCGCCGCCCTCGGCGACCGTCGGTCGCTGGCGGTGCACTCCCGGATCGGCGGCGAGCCGTGGGTGCGCAATGCGAGCGGCGCCCTGGTGCCGGAGACCGTGGCGCGAGTGTCCGATGTGGAGTGGCCGCCTGCGGGGGCCGAGCCGGTCGACGTTGCCGGACTCTATGACGCGCTCTACGCCACCGGTCTCGGTTACGGCCCGGTGTTCCAGGGCCTGCGGGCCGCCTGGCGTCGCGGTGGTGAGGTGTTCGCCGAGGTCGCGCTCGACGCCGACGTCGAGTCATCGCGCTTCGGGGCGCACCCGGCCCTGCTCGACGCGGCCCTGCACGGCATCGGCCTCGGCGTCCTCGACGCAGACGGTGCCCGGCTGCCGTTCTCGTGGGCGGGAGTCTCGCTGCACGCCACCGGTGCGTCCGCGCTGCGGGTGCGGCTGGCCGCGGCGGGCACCGACGCCGTCTCGATCGAGGCGACCGATCCCGCCGGCCAGCCGGTGCTGAGCGTGGACTCCCTGGTCCTGCGCCCGATCCAGGCCGCGCAGCTCGCCGGGGACCACCTGCCGCTGTACAAAGTGGACTGGACGGCCGTCGTCGCCGGTGCTGCGCTGGACCCGGCGACCTACTCCGTGGTGACCGATCTCGCCGAGCTGACCGAGGTACCCGCGGCCGTCGTGGTCGAGGTGTCCGATGTGGACCGGACTCTGGAACTGGCTCAGGCGTGGCTTTCCGACGAACGCTTCGCGGAGTCCGCGCTGGTCGTGGTCACCCGCGGCGCGGTCGCCGCCGGTCCGGACGACCGGATCACCGACCTCCGAGCGGCCGCGTCGATCGGCCTGATCCGCACCGCCCAGACCGAGAACCCGGGCCGGTTCACCCTGGTCGACGCCGGTGACGCCGACGTCGCGCGGATCCTCGCGGCCGCCGGGAGCGGCGAGCCGCAGACGGCGATCCGCGACGGAAGGGTGCTCGCGCCGCGCTTGGCCGTGGAGACCCCGGGTACGCCGGTGACGTTCCGGCCCGACGGGACCGTCCTGATCACCGGCGGCACCGGCGCGCTCGGTTCGCTGTGCGCCCGGCACCTGGTGACCACGCACGGCGTGCGGAACCTGCTGCTCGTCAGCCGCCGCGGCACCGACACCGGACTGGGTGCCGAACTGCGGGAGCTGGGCGCCGAGGTGACGTTCGCGGCCTGCGACGTCGCCGACCGCGACGCCCTCGAAGCGCTGCTGGCCGAACATCCGGTGACCGCTGTCGTGCACACCGCCGGTGTCCTCGACGACGGCGTCGTCGGTTCGCTGACTCCTGAGCGGCTCGCTGCGGTGCTCCGCCCGAAGGCGGACGCGGCGCTCAACCTGCACGAGCTGACCGAGGACCTCGACGCGTTTGTCCTGTTCTCCTCGGCCGCCGGCGTCTTCGGCGGCGCGGGCCAGGCGGCCTACGCCGCGGCCAACAGCTACCTCGACGCCCTCGCCGCGCACCGCCGTGGCCTGGGCGAACCCGCCACGTCGCTGGCCTGGGGCCTGTGGGCCGAGACCGGCGGCATGGGCGGCACCCTCGACGAAGCCGACCTGCGCCGGATGGAGTCGTCCGGGGTCGCCGCGCTGTCCACTCAGGACGGTCTCCGGCTCTTCGACGCCGGGTTGGCCGCCGACCAGGCCCAGCTCGTGCCCGTCCGGCTGGTGCTCGATGTCCTGCGGTCGCAGGCCGCGGCGAACGGGACGGTGCAGCCGCTGCTGCGCGGCCTCGTGCGTGCCCCGGCCCGTCGCGTCGCCGCCACCGCCGAGCCCGGTTCCCTCGCGGCGCGGCTGGCGACGGCCGAGGACCGCGACGCGCTGGTGCTCGACGTCGTCCGCGCGGAGGTCGCCGGTGTGCTCGGCCACGCCACGCCGGACGCGATCGGCGCGCGCACCGCGTTCACCGAGCTGGGCTTCGACTCGCTGACCGCGATCGAGCTGCGCAACCGGCTCAACGCGGCCACCGGGCTGCGGCTGCCCGCGACGCTCGTCTTCGACTACCCGACGCCGGAGGTCCTGGCCGGCTTCCTCGCCGCCGAACTGCTCGGCACGCAGGAGCGCCAGACGGTCGTGGCCGCGGCGTCCCATGTGGACGAACCGATCGCGATCGTCGCGATGGCCTGCCGGTACCCCGGCGGCGTCCGGTCGCCGGAGGAGCTGTGGCGCCTGGTCGAGACCGGCGGCGACGCCGTCTCGGAGTTCCCCGCCAACCGCGGCTGGGACCTCGCCTCCCTCTACGCCGAGGACCGTGGCCAAGCCGGCACGAGCTACACCCGGCACGGCGGGTTCCTGCACGACGCCGACCAGTTCGACCCGACGTTCTTCGGGATCAGCCCGCGTGAGGCGCTGACCATGGACCCGCAGCAGCGGTTGCTGCTGGAGACGTCGTGGGAGGCGTTCGAGCGGGCCGGCATCGACCCGCACACGGTCCGCGGCAGCCGCACCGGCGTGTTCGCCGGCGTGATGTACAACGACTATTCCGCGCTGCTGCACACCGTTCCGGCCGGCGCCGAGGGGTATCTGGGCACCGGGACGTCCGGCAGTGTCGCGTCCGGCCGGGTCGCCTACACCTTCGGGCTCGAAGGCCCGGCGGTCACTGTGGACACGGCCTGTTCGTCGTCGCTGGTGGCGCTGCACCTCGCGGCGCAGGCGCTGCGGCAGGGCGAGTGCGAGCTGGCGCTGGCCGGCGGGGTCGCGGTGATGTCGACCCCGGCCGCGTTCATCGACTTCAGCCGCCAGCAGGGCCTGGCCGAAGACGGCCGCTGCAAGGCGTTCGCCGCCGCGGCGGACGGCACCGGTTGGTCCGAGGGCACCGGAATGCTCTTGCTGGAAAAGCTTTCCGACGCGCGGCGCAACGGGCACCCGGTGCTCGCGATCGTCCGCGGCACCGCGGTGAACTCCGACGGCGCGTCCAACGGCCTGACCGCGCCGAACGGCCCGTCGCAGCAGCGGGTGATCCGTCAGGCGCTGGCCAACGCGCGCCTCGAACCGTCCGATGTGGACGCCGTCGAGGGCCACGGCACCGGCACGGTGCTCGGCGACCCGATCGAAGCGCAGGCGTTGCTCGCGACCTACGGCGCCGAGCGCACCGGCGAGCCGCTGTGGCTGGGTTCGCTGAAGTCCAACATCGGGCACAGCCAGTCGGCGGCCGGGGTGGGCGGCGTGATCAAGATGGTCCAGGCCATCCGCCACGGCGTGCTGCCGAAGACGCTGCACGTCGACGAGCCGTCGCCGCACATCGACTGGTCGGCCGGCGCGGTCGAGCTGCTCACCGAGCAGCGGGCGTGGCCGGAGACCGGGCGCCCGCGCCGGGCGGCGGTGTCGTCGTTCGGGTTCAGCGGCACCAACGCGCACACGATCATCGAGCAGGTCCCGGCCGCGGCGGAACCGCCGCTCGCGGACGCCGCCGGGCCGCACCCGTGGGTGCTCTCGGCGCGCGAGCCGCAGGCCCTGCGGGACCAGGCGCAGCGGCTGCGCACCCACCTCGACGCCCACCCGGAACTCGGCCTGGCCGAGATCGGCCGGGCGCTGACGGACACGCGGGCGTCGTTCGACCACCGCGCGGCCGTCGTCGCGACCGACCGGGACGGCTTCCGTGCCGGGCTGGGCGTATTGGCCCGTGGCGAGCACGCACCGTCCGTTGTGGAGGGTGAGGTGACGACCGGCGGGCTGGCCGTGCTCTTCACCGGGCAGGGCAGCCAGCGGGCCGGGATGGGCCGCGAGCTGTACGATACGTACCCGGTGTTCGCGGCCGCGCTGGACGCGGTGTGCGCGAAGTTCGACGGTCCACTGCGGACGGTCGTCTTCGAGGACGCGGCCGCTCTCGACCGCACGGAGTACACGCAGCCCGCGCTGTTCGCGCTGGAAGTCGCGCTGTACCGGCTGTTCGAGGACTGGGGGATGCGGCCGGGTCACCTGCTCGGCCACTCGGTCGGCGAGATCGCGGCCGCCCACGTGGCTGGCGCCTTGTCGCTGGCGGACGCGGTGACGTTGGTCGCGGCCCGCGGCCGGCTCATGCAGGCGCTGCCGTCGGGTGGCGCGATGGTCGCGATCCAAGCGACCGAGAACGAAGTTTCGGTATATCTGTCAGACCGTGTGACCATCGCCGCGCTGAACGGCCCGGCATCCACGGTCATCTCGGGCGATGAGGACGCCGTGCTGGCGGTGGTCGAGAAGTTCGCGGACCGCAAGACCAAGCGCCTGGTCGTGAGCCACGCGTTCCATTCGCCGCTGATGGCCCCGATGCTCGAAGAGTTCCGCGGTATAGCTGAGTCTCTGTCTTACGGTAAGACGGTTATACCGATCGTCTCGAACGTCACCGGTCAGCTGGTGACCGGGTTCGACGCGGAGTACTGGGTCACCCACGTCCGGGCGGCCGTGCGGTTCACCGACGGCGTGCGCGAGCTGGCCGCCCAGGGTGTCACGACGTTCCTCGAGCTGGGACCGGACGCCGTCCTGACGGCGCTGGCCCAGGAAAGCGCCACCGGCACCTTCGTGAGCGCGCTGCGCTCGGGTCGGCCCGAGCCGCTCACCGCGGTCACCGCGCTGGGCACCCTTCAGGTACGCGGGCACGTCACCCAGCCGTTCGGCCCGGCATCGACCCGGCCGATCCCGCTGCCGACGTACGCCTTCCAGCGCCAGAGTTTCTGGCCGTCGGCGGGCGCACCGCGTCCGGGCGACGCGAGCGCGTTCGGCCTCGCCCCGGGCGGCCACCCGCTGCTCGGCGCGACCGTCGCGCTGGCCGGGGGCGAAGGACTCGTCGCGACCGGCGTGCTGTCGACGCGGACCCACCCGTGGCTCGCCGACCACGCCGTCCAGGGCGTGATCCTGCTGCCGGGCACCGCCTTCGTCGAACTCGCGCTGCGAGCCGGCGACCAGGCGGGCTGCCCGCGGATCGAGGAGCTGACCCTGGAGACGCCGCTGATCCTGCCCGAGCAGGGCGGGGTCGCGGTGCAGGTCGGCGTCGGCGCTCCGGACGCGTCCGGGCGCCGTCCGGTGACCGTCCACTCGCGACCGGAGAACACCGAGGACCCCTGGACGCGGCACGCGGCCGGGACGCTTACCCCTGAGCCGGGACCGGCCGCCGCGGAACTCGAGTCCTGGCCGCCGGAGGCCGAGCAGGTGCCCCTGGACGGCTGGTACGAGGCCCTGGCCGGTGCCGGATTCGGGTACGGCCCGGCGTTCCAGGGCCTGCAGGCCGCCTGGCGGCGCGACGGCGAGGTCTTCGCCGAAGTCGAACTCGCCGAGGAGACCATCGGGTTCGGGCTGCACCCCGCCCTGCTCGACGCCGCGCTCCACGCGGTCGGGCTCGGCACGCTGGTCGACGACACCGGCACCGGCCGCCTGCCGTTCTCCTTCACCGGGGTCGGGCTGCACGCCACCGGGGCGTCACGGCTGCGCGTCCGGCTGAGCGGCGCGGGCAAAGACGCGGTCAAGCTGGACATCGCGGACGCCACCGGCGCGCCGGTCGCCACGATCGACGCCTTGGTGCTCCGCCCGGCCGGGCGGCTGGCCCCGGCCCGCTCGGGGTCGCTGTTCCAGCTGGGCTGGTCCGGCGTCCCGCTGGCCGCGCAGCAGCCCGGCACCTGGGCGATTGCCGGCGACGACCCCGCGTTGGCGGATGCCCTGCGAGCGAGTGGCGTCGAAGTCCGCGAATACGAGGACTTCCTCTCCGCAACCGACGACGACGCCGCGGCGCCGGACGTCCTGGTGCTGCCGTGCGAGGCGGGCCCGGCCGACGCCGGTGCGGTGCGGCTGGCCGTCTTCCGTGCACTGGCCCAGGCCCAGGCCGCCCTGGCCGACGACCGCCTGCTGGACACCAAGATCGTGTTCCGGACCCGGTACGCGGCCGGCCCGGACGTCGACGACCTCGCGAACGCCGCGGTCTGGGGCCTGCTGCGCTCGGCGCAGTCGGAGCACCCGGACCGCCTGGTCCTGGTGGACGCCGACGACCAGGACGCGTCGCTGCGCGCCTTGCCCGCCGCGCTGGCCACGGGCGAGCCGCAGCTGATGCTCCGCCGGGGGGTGGCGAGCGCGCCGCGGCTGGCGCGTGCCGAGACCGCGAGCGAGGGGCTCGCGTCCTTCGACCCGGCCGGAACGGTGCTGGTCACCGGGGCCACCGGCGCGCTGGGCGGGCTGTTCGCCCGGCACTTGGTCACGGCGTACGGCGTGCGGAACCTGCTGCTGGTCAGCCGCCGCGGCACCGACACCGGACTCGGCGCCGAACTGCGCGAGCTGGGCGCCGCGGTGACGTTCGCGGCCTGCGACGTCGCCGATCGCGACGCCGTGGCGGCGCTGCTGACCGAGCATCCGGTGTCGGCGGTCGTGCACACCGCCGGTGTCCTCGACGACTGCACGTTCGCCGGGCTCGACCCCGACCGCCTCGACGTCGTGCTGCGGCCGAAGGTCGACGCCGCGCTGAACCTGCACGAGCTGGCCGGGGACGTCGACGCGTTCGTTCTCTTCTCTTCGGCGGCGGGCACGATGGGCAACGCCGGCCAAGCGAACTACGCGGCGGCAAACGCTTTCCTCGACGCGCTGGCCTCCTATCGACGGGCCCAGGGCTTGCCGGCGACGTCGCTGGCCTGGGGCCTGTGGGCGACCGAGGGCGGCGGCATGGGCGCCGACGCCGACGTCAAGCGGATGTCCCGCGGCGGCGTGGCCGCGCTGACCGAGGACGAAGGTCTGGCACTGTTCGACGCCGCGCTGGCGTCCGGGGAACCCGCATTCGTGCCGATGCGGCTCGACACCGGGCTGGTCCAGGCCCGCGCGGCGGCGCACGGGGTGCCCGCGGTCCTGCGTGGCCTGGTCCGGACGCCGGCCCGCCGCGTGGCGGCCGAGGCGGATCCGGCGGCCGCGGTGCTCGCCGCACTGTCCGGAGTGGACGGTGCGGATCGGGTCGCGCTGCTGCTGGACCTCGTCCGTTCGCAGGCCGCGGCCGTGCTCGGGCACAGCGGATCGGAGGCGATCGTCCCGGTCCGCGGGTTCCTCGAGCAGGGGTTCGACTCGCTGACCGCGCTGGAACTGCGCAACCGGCTCGGCACCGCGACCGGCCTGCGGCTGCCCGCGACGCTGCTGTTCGACCACCCGAGCCCGGACGTCCTCGCCACGCACCTCGCCGGTGAGCTGGGGGCCGTCGACACGGCGGGCCCGGCGCCGGTGCTCGCCGAGCTGGGCCGCCTGGAGACCGCACTCGGGGACGCGCTGACCGGGCTGGACGACGACGCCCGCGCCGGGCTCGCCGTCCGGCTGCAGGCATTGCTCGGCCGGTGTGCACCCGCATCCACTGTGGACGAATCGGTCTCGCGGCTCGGCTCGGCCAGCGACGACGAGATCTTCGACTTCATCGACAACCAACTCGGCATCTGAACGGGACGCAGCCATGGTGAACGAAGAGAAACTCCGCGATTACCTCAAGCGGGTGACCGCCGACCTGGCCCAGACCCGGCAGCGACTGCAGGAGGTCGAGGCCGAGCCGATCGCGATCGTCGCGATGAGCTGCCGCTACCCGGGCGGGATCACGAGCCCGGAGGACCTGTGGCAGCTCGTCGAGTCCGGTGTGGACGGTGTGACGCCGTTCCCGCGCGACCGCGGCTGGGACGTCGAGAAGCTGTACCACCCGGACCCCGACCACGCCGGCACGTCATACTCGGCCGAGGGCGGGTTCCTGCACGACGCGGCCGAGTTCGACCCGGCGTTCTTCGGGATCAGCCCGCGTGAGGCGCTCGCCATGGACCCGCAGCAACGGCTGCTGCTGGAGACGTCGTGGGAGGCCTTCGAGCGGGCCGGCATCGACCCGGTCTCGTTGCGCGGCAGCCGGACCGGCGTCTTCGCCGGCGTGATGTACCACGACTACGCCTCGCGGCTGCCGATGGTGCCCGAAGGCGTCGAGGGTTACCTCGGCACCGGCAGCTCCGGCAGCGTCGCCTCGGGCCGGGTGTCGTTCACGTTCGGGCTGGAGGGCCCGGCGGTCACCGTCGACACCGCGTGCTCGTCCTCTTTGGTCGCGATGCACTGGGCGTGCCAGGCGCTGCGCCGCCAGGAGTGCACGATGGCGCTGGCCGGCGGCGTGACGGTGATGTCCACCCCGGCCGCGTTCATCGACTTCAGCCGTCAGCGCGGACTCGCCGCCGACGGTCGCTGCAAGGCGTTCTCCGCCGACGCGGACGGCACCGGCTGGGCCGAAGGCGCCGGGATGCTGCTGCTGGAAAGGCTTTCCGACGCGCGTCGCAACGGGCATCCGGTGCTCGCGGTGCTCCGGGGGAGCGCGGTCAACTCCGACGGCGCCAGCAGCGGCCTGACCGCGCCCAACGGTCCGTCGCAGCAGCGCGTGATCCGCCAGGCGCTGGCCGATGCGCGACTGTCCACAGCGGACGTCGACGCCGTCGAAGCGCACGGCACCGGCACCACGCTCGGCGACCCGATCGAGGCTCAGGCGCTGCTCGCGACCTACGGCGCCGAGCGCGCCGGCGAGCCGCTGTGGCTGGGGTCGTTCAAGTCCAACATCGGGCACGCGCAGGCCGCCGCCGGCGTGGGCGGCGTGATCAAGATGGTCCAGGCCATCCGCCACGGGGTCCTGCCTCAGACCCTGCACGTCGGCGAGCCGTCGCCGCACATCGACTGGTCGGCGGGTGCGGTGGAGCTGCTCACCGAGCGGCGTGAGTGGCCGTCGGTGGACCGGCCGCGCCGCGCCGGTGTGTCGTCGTTCGGGTTCAGCGGGACCAACGCGCACACCATCATCGAGCAGGCGCCGGCGGAAGAACCGACCGCACTGTCGCGAGTGGACGTTCCGGCGGTGCCGCGGGTCGTGTCGGCTCGTTCGCCGGAAGCGCTCGCCGCGCAGGTCGAGGCGATCCGCGAGCTGACGGCCGACCCCGCCGACGTCGCCCACGCGCTGGCGACCGGACGGGCCGCGCACGAGCACCGCGCGGTACTGGTCGGCGACACCACCGTCACGGGGGTTGCCGGGGAGGGGAAACTGGCGCTCCTGTTCACCGGGCAGGGCAGTCAGCGGATCGGCATGGGGCGCGAGCTGTATGTCGCCTATCCGGAGTTCGCGGCCGCGTTCGACGCCGTTTGTGAGCGCCTGGAGCTGGACCGCGACGTCGTGTTCGGCGACAACGCCGAGCGGCTGAACCAGACGCGGTACACCCAGGCCGCACTGTTCGCCGTCGAGGTGGCGCTGTTCCGGCTCGTCGAGCACTGGGGCCTGCGGCCGGACCTGGTGATCGGGCATTCGATCGGTGAGATCGCCGCCGCGCACGTCGCCGGGGTGCTGTCGCTCGACGACGCGGCCAAGCTCGTCACGGCGCGCGGCCGGCTGATGCAGGCGCTGCCCGAGGGCGGTGCAATGCTGGCCGTCCAGGCGTCCGAGGCCGAGGTCGTCCCGCACCTGACGGACCGGGTGGCGATCGCCGCCGTGAACGGTCCGATGTCGACGGTGCTCTCGGGTGACGAGGACGCGGTGCTCGCCGTCGCCGCGCACTTCACCGAGCGCAAGACCAAGCGGCTCACCGTGAGCCACGCGTTCCACTCGCCGCTGATGGACCCGATGCTGGCGGAGTTCCGGGCGGTCGCGGAGTCCCTCACCTACAACGAACCGCGAATCCCCGTGGTGTCCTCGGTGGATCTGGGTACGCAGCTGGCCGACCCCGGGTACTGGGTGCGGAACGTCCGCGAGACCGTCCGGTTCGCCGACGCCGTGACCGCCGCGCACGAGGCCGGCGCCCGCACGTTCGTCGAACTGGGCCCCGACGGCGTTCTCTCCGCGCTCACCTCTCAGACCGTTGAAGGCGTCCAGGCGCTGCCCGTGTTGCGCGCCGGCCGTCCCGAGCCCGAGACCGCCGTGGCCGCGCTCGGCCTGGCCTGGGCGACCGGCGCGCGCGTCGACTGGACGCGGCTGCTGCCCGGCGACCACGCGCGGGTCGATCTGCCCACCTACCGGTTCCAGAAGGAGCACTTCTGGCTGTACCCGGCGCGGACCTTCACCGGCTCGGCCACCGGGTTCGGCCTCGGCCCGGCCGACCACCCGCTGCTCGGCGCCGCGGTGGGCGTCGCCGGTGCCGACGGTGGCCTGCTGCTCACCGGCCGGCTCGCGCTGGACAGCCACCCGTGGCTGGCCGACCACGCCGTCGGCGGCACCGTGCTGCTGCCCGGGACCGCGTTCGTCGAGCTCGCGGTGCGGGCCGGCGACCAGATCGGCGCGCGGAGCGTCGACGAGCTGACGCTGCACGCGCCGCTGGTGCTGCCCGAGCGCGACGCCGTCCACCTGCAGGTGTGGGTCGGTACTGCGGACGAGCAGGGCCGGTACCCGCTGACCGTCCACTCGCGACTCGAAAGCGCGCTCGCCGACGAGCCGTGGACGCGGCACGCCGAAGGCACCTTGACCGCGTCGGAGATCCCGGCCGAGCCGCTGGGGGACTGGCCCCCGGCCGGCGACCCGATCGACCTGTCCGGCCACTACGCCGCGCTCGCCGAGGCCGGCTTCGGCTACGGGCCGTCGTTCCAGGGGCTGCGCGCGGCCTGGCGCCGTGGCGAGGACGTCTACGCCGAGGTCGCGCTGCCCGACGAGCGCGCGGCGGCCGGGTTCGCGCTGCACCCCGCGCTGCTCGACGCCGCGCTGCACGCCATCGGGCTCGGCGCGTTCGTCGAGCCGGGCCAGGCGCACCTGCCGTTCGCGTGGTCCGGTGTAGCGCTGCACGCCACCGGTGCCACTGAGCTGCGGGTTCGTCTTAAGTCCACTGTGGACGGGGTCGCGCTGACCGTCGCCGACGGCACCGGCGCACCCGTCGCGACCGTGTCGTCGCTGGCCCTGCGTCCGCTGGGAAGTGTCGAGCGCGGCACCGACGCGCTGTTCGGCGTCGACTGGGTGCCGGTGCCCGCCGAGACGACCGTCGACGGCCGCTGGGTGCTGCTGGGCCCGGACGCTGGTCTGGACATCGAGCGTTACGACGACTTTCTCGAGTTGGACGAAGAGCTGGAGTCGGCGCCGGACGTGCTGGTGCTGAACCTCGCCGGCGACGTCCACGAGCGCGGGCACCTCGCTCTGGCGCTGCTGCAGACCCTGCTCACCGACGTCCGCTTCGCCGAGACGTCGCTGGTCGTGCTCACCCGCGGCGCCGCGGTGCTGCCCGGCGAGGACGTCACCGACCTCGCCGGTGCGGCCGCTGGGGGCCTCGTGCGGTCGGCGCAGGCTGAGCACCCGGGCCGCATCGCGCTCGTCGACACCGACGGCTCGGTCGCGCTGTCGACCGCCGTTTCCGCTGGTGAGCCGTATGTCGCGGTCCGCGGCGGCCGAGTGCTCGCGCCGCGGCTGACTCGGGTGAGCGCGTCTGGCGGCACCTTCGCCGGGCTCCGTCCTCATGGGACTGTGCTGGTCACCGGCGCCACTGGCGCGCTTGGCAGCGCGGTTGCCCGGCACTTGGTCGCGGCGCACGGCGTCCGGCGGCTGCTGCTGATTAGCCGTCGTGGGCCGGATGCGCCCGGCGCGTCCGAGCTGATGGCGGAGCTGCGTGAGCTGGGCGCCGAGGTGACCGTGGCCGCGTGCGACGTCGCTAACCGTGCTGCGCTGGCTGCGTTGCTGGCCGAGCACCCGGTGACCGCCGTCGTGCACGCCGCCGGGATCCTCGACGACGGAGTGCTGTCCACGCTGACGGCCGATCGCCTGGACGCCGTCCTGCGCCCGAAGGCCGACGCGGCGCTCAACCTGCACGAGCTGACCGAAGACCTCGACGCGTTCGTGCTGTTCTCCTCCGCCGCCGGGGTCTTCGGCAATGCCGGCCAGGGCAACTACGCCGCCGCAAATGCTTTCCTCGACGCTCTCGCGGCCCACCGGCGCGCCCAGGGCCTGGCCGCGACGTCGCTGGCCTGGGGCCTGTGGGACGACGGCATGATCGACGGCGCCGACGTCGGCCGGCTGGGCCGCGGCGGGGTCGCCGCACTGTCCACGGAGGACGGACTGGCACTGCTCGACGCGGACGCCGGGCGGGCCCTGGTCGTGCCGATCCGGCTGGACCTGGCCGGCATCCGGGCCGGCGGGGACGTTCCGCCGCTGCTGCGCGGGCTGATCCGCACGGCCGCGCGACGGACCGCGGCGGCCGGGCCGACCGGCTCGCCGCTGGCGCGCAAGCTCGCCGCCACGCCCGAAGCCGACCGCGAAGCCCTGGTGCTGGCGACGCTGCGAACGCAGATCGCCGCCGTGCTCGGGCACGCGGCCGTCGAGGACGTCGACGTCACCCGCACCTTCGGTGACAGCGGGTTCGACTCGCTGACCGCCGTCGAACTGCGCAACCGGCTCGGCGCGGCCACCGGGCTGCGGCTGCCCGCGACGCTGATCTTCGACTACCCGACCCCGGCCGCGCTGGCCGGGCAGCTCCGGACCGACCTGCTCGGCGAGGTCGCCGAAGCCGAGGCGGTCACCGCGAAGACCGGCGTCGACGAGCCGATCGCGATCGTCGCGGCCGCCTGCCGTTACCCCGGCGGCGTGCGCAGCCCCGAGGACCTGTGGGACCTGGTGCGCGACGGCCGGGACGCGATCTCGGCGTTCCCGGACGACCGCGGCTGGGACGTCTCCGGGCTCTTCGGCGGCGACCCGGATCGCGAGGGCAGCAGTCACGCTTCCGAGGGCGGGTTCGTCTACGACGCGGGTGAGTTCGACCCGGCGTTCTTCGGCATTTCGCCGCGTGAGGCGATCGCGATGGACCCGCAGCAGCGGTTGCTGCTGGAGACGTCGTGGGAGGCCGTCGAGCGGGCCGGGATCGACCCGACTTCCCTGCGCGGCAGCAAAACCGGCGTGTTCGCCGGCGTGATGTACCACGACTACCTGTCGCGGCTGCCCGCGATTCCGCCGGGCGTCGAGGGCTACCTGGGCACCGGCGGGTCGGGCAGCGTCGCCTCCGGCCGAGTGTCCTATGTGCTCGGTCTGGAAGGCCCCGCGGTCACGGTCGACACGGCGTGTTCGTCCTCTTTGGTCGCGGTGCACCTGGCCGCGCAGGCCCTGCGCTCCGGCGAATGCACGATGGCGCTGGCCGGTGGTGTGACGGTGATGGCGACGCCGGGCGCGTTCGTCGAGTTCAGCCGCCAGCGCGGGCTCGCGTCCGACGGTCGCTGCAAGGCGTTCTCGGCCGACGCGGACGGCACGGGCTGGGCCGAGGGTGCCGGCGTGCTGCTGCTGGAGCGGCTGTCGGACGCGCGGCGCAACGGTCACGAGGTGCTCGCGGTGGTCCGGGGGAGTGCGATCAACCAGGACGGTGCGTCCAACGGCTTGACCGCGCCGAACGGCCCGTCGCAGCAACGCGTGATCCGCCAGGCCCTTGCCGACGCCGGTCTGTCCACTTCGGACGTCGACGTCGTCGAAGCGCACGGTACCGGGACGTCGCTGGGCGACCCGATCGAGGCGCAGGCACTGCTGGCCACGTACGGCGCAGACCGCGCCGGCGAACCGCTGCTGCTGGGCTCGGTCAAGTCGAACCTGGGGCACACGCAGGCCGCGGCCGGCGTCGCCGGGATCATCAAGGTGGTCGAGGCGATGCGCCGTGGCGTGGTGCCGCGGACGCTGCACGTCGGCGAGCCGACCCCGCACGTCGACTGGTCGGCCGGCGAGGTCTCGCTGCTGACCGAGCAGCGGGCCTGGCCGTCGGTGGACCGGCCGCGGCGCGCGGCGGTGTCGTCGTTCGGTTTCAGCGGGACCAACGCGCACACGATCATCGAGCAGGCGCCTGTTGAGCCTTCACGCGTCGTGCCGGGAGTGGATCGTGCGGTGCCGGTGGTCGTCTCCGGCCGCACCGACGCTGCGCTGCGCTCGCAGGCACGACGGCTGCGTGACCACCTGGCGGGTACGGACTTCCGTGTCGCCGACGTCGCGTTCTCGCAGGCCACGACCCGGACGCTGCACGAGCGTCGGGTGGTGCTTACCGCCGAGGAGCCCGGCGCGCTGCTGGATGCCTTGGGTGCGGTGGAGACCGGCGCCACCGCTGGTGGCTTGGCGTTCTTGTTCACCGGCCAGGGCAGCCAGCGTTCGGGCATGGGGCGCGAGTTGTACGACGCGTTCCCGGTGTTCGCTTCTGCTCTGGACGCGGTGTGTTCTGAGTTCACTTTGGACACTCCACTGAAGACGGTTCTCTTCGACGAGAACGCGCTGTTGGACCGGACCGACTACACCCAGGCCGCGTTGTTCGCGGTCGAGGTGGCGCTGTTCCGGCTGTTCGAGAGCTGGGGCGTCAAGCCGGGGTACCTGGCTGGGCACTCCATCGGCGAGATCGTCGCTGCTCACGTCGGCGGGGTGCTGTCGCTGGCCGACGCGGTGACGCTGGTCGCCGTGCGGGGGCGGCTGATGCAGGCGCTGCCGTCCGGTGGGGCGATGGTGGCCCTGCAGGCGACCGAGGACGAGGTTTCGGTATATCTGTCAGACCGTGTGACCGTTGCGGCGTTGAACGGTCCGGAGTCGACGGTCATTTCGGGTGACGAGGCCGAGGTGCTGGCGATCGCTGGGCACTTCGCTGACCGTAAGACGAAGCGGCTGACGGTGAGCCACGCGTTCCACTCGCCGTTGATGGATCCGATGCTGGAGGAGTTCCGCGGTATAGCGGAGTCTCTGTCTTACGGTAAGACGGTTATACCGATTGTCTCGAACGTCACCGGTGAGTTGATCGCCGAGTTCGACGCTGACTACTGGGTGCGGCACGTTCGTGAGGCCGTGCGGTTCGTAGATGGCGTGCGGACGTTGGAGGCGGCCGGGGTCACGACGTTCGTGGAGCTGGGGCCGGACGGCGTGTTGTCCGCGATGGCCCAGGACACCGTGGTTGCGACGGCGGTCCCGGCGCTGCGCAAGGGCCGTCCGGAGGTCGCCTCGGCGGTCACCGCCCTTGGCGCCGCGATCGCGGCGGGCGCCACCACGGACTGGACGACGGTGTTCGCCGGGACCGGGGCGCGGCGGGTTGCCCTGCCGACCTATGCCTTCCAGCGTGAATGGTTCTGGCTGCACCCGCCGGCGATGGTCGGTGATGTCGCGTCGGCGGGGCTTGGTGCCGCCGGGCATCCGTTGCTCGGTGCGAGTGTTGACCTGGCCGGCGACGACTCCGTCGTGTTCACCGGGTTGCTGTCGCGGCGGACCCACCCGTGGCTGGCCGACCACGCTGTTGGGGGCACCGTGTTGCTGCCTGGCACCGCGTTCGTCGAACTCGCGCTGCGGGCCGGTGACCAGGTCGGCTGCGATCGCGTCGAGGAGCTGACGCTCGCGGCGCCGTTGGTCCTGCCCGAGCAGGGTTCCGTCCAGCTGCAGCTTTCCGTCGGGGCCCCCGGCGAGTCCGGGGTCCGGGAACTCGCGCTGCACTCGCGCACCGGGGACGGTGAGCCGTGGACCGTGCATGCCACCGGTGCCCTTGCGAGCGGTGCGGCCGTCCCGGAGATGCTTGCCGAGTGGCCGCCCGTGGGTGCCGAATCTGTTGCGGTAGAGGGAATTTACGACGACCTGACGCTGGCGGGATTTGACTACGGGCCGGCGTTCCAAGGGCTGCGGGCGATCTGGCGGGACGGCGAGGACGTCTACGCCGAGGTCGCGCTGCCCGATGATGCCGACGCAACGGCGTTCGGCCTGCACCCGGCGCTGCTCGACGCCGCGTTGCACGCGATGTCGCGGGGGAGCACGAAGACCGGGGGAGACGGTGGGCCGCGGCTGCCGTTCTCCTGGTCCGGCGTCTCCCTGTACGCCACCGGGGCCACCGCGCTGCGGGTCCGGCTGCGTCCGGCCGGCGCGGACGCGATCGCGCTCGACGTCACCGATCACGCCGGTACGCCGGTCGCCCGCGTCGAGTCGCTGGTGGTTCGGCCGCTTGCGCTGCCGGCTGGGGGCAGCGTCGAGTCGCTGTTCCGGATCGGCTGGCAGCCCGTTGCGCCGGTTGCCCACGGCGTCCGGCAGCTTGCCCTGCTCACCGGCGACCTGGCCGTGGCTGAGGCGATCGGGGCGGTGGCCCATGCGGACTTCGCTGCGCTCACCGATGTCCTTGACGACGGCGGACCGGCGCCGGACACGTTGGTCGTGCCGGTCGTCGGCGGGCTTACCGCCGCGGCCGCGCACGAGACCACCGGGTTCGCATTGGCGCTGGTCCAGGCCGTGCTCGCGGACGAGCGGTTCGCCGCGACCCAGCTGGTGCTGCTCACCCGGGGCGCGGTCGCCGCGGCCGAGGGTGACACCGTGCCGGACCCCGCCGCCGCTGCGGTCTGGGGTCTCATCCGCACCGCGCAGTCCGAGGAGCCCGGCCGGTTCCGGCTGGCCGACCTCGACGACGACGTCGAGTCCTCGAAGGCGCTGGCCGGGGCGTTGGCCACCGATGAGCCGCAGCTGGTCGTGCGTGCCGGGGACGTCTTCGCGCCGCGGCTGGCGCGGGTGTCGCGGCCGGAGGACGCGCTGCGGTTCCGGCCCGGTGGCCGGGTGCTGCTCACCGGTGCGACCGGCGCGCTCGGCCGGGTGCTCGCGCGGCACTTGGTCACCGCACACGACGTCCGTGACCTGCTGCTGCTCAGCCGTCGGGGTGCGGACGCCGAGCTGGCGGCCGAACTCTCGGGACTGGGGGCCGAGGTGCGGATGCTTGCCTGTGACGTCGCCGACCGCGACGCCCTGGCCGCGGTGTTGGCCGAGCACCCGGTGACCGCCGTCGTGCACGCGGCCGGTGTGCTCGACGACGGTGTCCTGTCGGCGCTCACGCCCGAGCGGGTCGGCGCCGTGCTGCGGCCGAAGGTCGACGCCGCGGTCAACCTGCACGAGCTGACCGGCGACCTCGACGCGTTCGTCCTGTTCTCCTCCGCGGCCGGCGTGTTCGGCAACGCGGGGCAGGGGAACTACGCCGCCGCAAACGCTTTCCTCGACGCGCTGGCCGCACACCGGCACGCCCAAGGGCTGCCGGCGACGTCGCTCGCCTGGGGCTTGTGGGACGACGGCATGGCCGGGAGCGCCGACGTCCGGCGTCTGCACCGGGGTGGCGTCGCCGCACTGTCCGCGGAGGAGGGTCTGGCGCTGTTCGACACGGCGGTTGCGACCGGCGACCCGGCGCTCGTGCCGGTGCGGCTCGACCTCGCCGCGGCTCGCGCGCAGGGTGAGGTGCCCGCGTTGCTGCGGGGTCTCGTCCGGGTTCCCGCGCGGCGCGGCGCGGACGTCTCGGCGGGGGCCGGGGCGGCGCTGGCCGCGCGGCTGTCGACCGCGTCGGCCGAGGACCGTGAGCGGATCCTGCTGGACCTGGTCCGCGGGCAGGTCGCCGCGGTGCTCGGGCACGCCGACGCCGACCTGGTCGAGCCGGCCCGGGCGTTCAAGGAGCTGGGGTTCGACTCGCTGACGGCGGTGGAGCTGCGGAACCGGCTGGCCGTGGTCACCGGGCTGCGGATGCCCGCGACGCTGGTGTTCGACCACCCGACCCCGCTGGACCTGGCCGCGCGGCTCGCGGCCGACCTGGCCCCGGACGGCACGGCCGCGATCACCGCGCTCTTGGCCGAGCTGGACCGGCTCGGTGCCGCGCTGACGCAGGTCGTGCCGGACGAGTCCGGCCGAGCCCGGATCGCCGGCCGCCTCCGCGGGTTGGCCTCCGCCTGGGCGGAGCCGGAACCGGAAGAGGAGCAGTCGGTCGCCGAAGACCTGGAAGTGGCCTCGGACGACGAGATCTTCGACTTCATCGGCAAGGAGTTCGGTATCTCATGACCACTCGACTCACGACCACCGACGGCCGACACACTGACGGCCGACTCACCAACCGGAGTGGCCAACACGCCGCCCGAAGCGGCCAACTCGCCAACCGGAGTGGCCGACTCGCTGACCTGAGTGGCCAACTCGCCAACCGGAGTAGCCGACTCGCTGACGGGATCGACCGACTCGCTGACCTGAGTGGCCAACACGCCGGGCGTAGCCGATCTGCCGCCGGGAGCGGCCGACTCACCATCGCCAACGGCCGACTGGCCGACGGGAACGGGCGGCACGCCGGAGCTGGGGCTCGGCGGCACACAGACTTCTACGGCTCGACGCTGAGGGGCGCGCTGACATGACCGAACAGAACGATGACAAGCTCAGGTACTTCCTCAAGCGGGTGACCGCTGACCTGCACGAGACGCGGCGCCGCCTGCGTGAGGCCGAAGCCGGGGCGCAGGAGCCGATCGCGATTGTGGCGATGGGGTGCCGGTATCCCGGTGGGGTGCGTACGCCCGCGGACCTCTGGCGGCTGGTCGCCGAGGGGCGGGATGGTGTCAGCGGGTTTCCCGCCGACCGCGGCTGGGACCTTGACGCGCTCTACGACGACGATCCCGATGCCGCGGGCACGAGCTACACCCGTGAGGGCGGGTTCCTGCACGATGCCGCGCAGTTCGACCCCGAGTTCTTCGGGATCTCGCCGCGTGAGGCCGTCGCGATGGATCCGCAGCAGCGGTTGCTGCTCGAGACGTCGTGGGAGGCCTTCGAGCGCGCCGGGATTCCGCCCGCCGCCGTGCGCGGCAGTCGTGTCGGTGTGTTTGCCGGCGTCATGTACCACGACTACGCGACTCGGCTGTTGGCTGTGCCTGAGGGCGTCGAGGGGTATCTGTCCACCGGTACCGCGGGCAGTGTTGTCACCGGCCGCGTGTCCTACGCGCTCGGGCTCGAGGGGCCGGCGGTCACCGTGGACACGGCCTGTTCGTCTTCGCTGGTCGCCGTGCACCTCGCCGCGCAGGCTCTGCGCAATGGGGAATGCACGCTCGCCCTGGCCGGTGGCGTGACGGTGATGGCGTCGCCGGGGGCGTTCGTCGAGTTCAGCCGGCAGCGCGGGCTCGCCTCCGACGGCCGGTGCAAGGCCTTTTCCGCGGATGCCGACGGCACCGGCTGGGGTGAAGGCGCCGGCGTGCTGTTGCTGGAGAAGCTGTCTGACGCTCGTCGTAACGGCCACCCCGTGCTGGCCGTCGTTCGCGGGTCCGCGGTTAATCAGGACGGCGCTTCCAACGGCTTGACCGCGCCTAACGGGCCGTCGCAGCAGCGCGTGATCCACCAGGCGCTGGCGAACGCCGGACTGTCCACTTCGGACGTCGACGTCGTCGAGGCGCACGGCACCGGGACTCAGCTGGGCGACCCGATCGAAGCCCAGGCGCTGCTCGCGACCTACGGCCAGGACCGCGTCGGCGAGCCGCTGCTGCTCGGGTCGATCAAGTCGAACCTCGGCCACACCCAGGCCGCGGCCGGCGTTGCCGGGATCATCAAGATGGTCGAGGCGATGCGCCACGGCGTCCTGCCCAAGACCCTGCACCTGGCCGAGCCGACCCCGCACGTCGACTGGGAGTCCGGCGCCGTCGAGCTGCTCGCCGAAGAGCGCGCGTGGCCGGACGTCGACCGCGCCCGACGTGCCGGGATCAGCTCGTTCGGGTTCAGTGGCACCAACGCGCACGTGATCGTCGAGCAGGCCGAACCCGCCGAGGTCGACGAGCCCACCAACGACGGCCGGCGGGTTCCGCTGGTCGTCTCGGGCCGGTCCGACGCGGCCTTGCGCGCCCAGGCCGCGCAACTGCGTGACCAGCTTGACGAGTTCGACGTCACCGAGGTCGCCTACTCGCTCGCCACCACCCGGACGTTGCACGAGCACCGCGCGGTCGTCCTCGCCGACGAACCCGGTGAGGTCCTCGACGCCCTTGACGCGATCGCCGCGGGGGAGCCCGGCGCGATCACCGGGGTCGCCGGCGCCAAGACCGCGTTCCTGTTCACCGGCCAGGGCAGCCAGCGCGTCGGCATGGGCCGCGAGCTGTACGCTACCCAGCCCGCGTTCGCCGAGGCGCTGGACGCCGTCTGCGCCGCGTTCGGGTCCCGGTTGGACACTCCACTCAAGACAGTCCTGTTCGACGACCCCGAGCGGCTGCTGGACAAGACCCGTTACACGCAGGCCGCGCTGTTCGCCGTCGAGGTCGCGTTGTTCCGGCTGTTCGAGCACTTCGGCGTCACGCCGGACTTCCTGATCGGGCACTCGATCGGCGAGATCGCGGCCGCGCACGTCGCGGGCGTGCTGGACCTGCCGGCCGCGGTCGCGTTGGTCGCCGCGCGCGGTGAGCTGATGCAGGCGCTGCCCGAAGGCGGTGCGATGGTGGCGATCCAGGCCACCGAAGACGAGATCACGCCGCTGCTGACCGACGCGGTGAGCGTCGCCGCGCTCAACAGCCCGGCTTCGACGGTCATCTCCGGTGACGACGACGCCGTGCTCGCCGTCGCCGACCACTTCACCGCCCTGGGCCGCAAGACCAAGCTGCTCACGGTCAGCCACGCCTTCCACTCGCCCCGCATGGACGCGATGCTGGAGGACTTCTACGCCGTCGCGGAAACCCTGACCTACCAGGAGCCCCGCATTCCGATCGTGTCCAATGTGTCCGGACGCCTCGCCACCGCCGAAGAGCTGGCCGACCCGGACTACTGGGTGCGCCACGTCCGTCGTGCGGTCCGGTTCGCCGACGGTGTCCGCACGCTCGAAGAGCGCGGTGTCACGACGTTCGTCGAGCTGGGGCCGGACGGCATCCTCTGCGCGATGGCGCAAGAGTGCCTGACCGGCACCGTCACCGCCGTCCCGGCGCTGCGGGCCGCGCGTGACGAAGAGACGACCGTGCGGCACGCGCTCGCCGCGGCCATCGCGGCCGGGGCGTCGCCGGACTGGTCCGTGCTCTTCGCCGGGATCAGCCCGAAGCGGGTCGACCTGCCGACGTACCCGTTCCAGCGGGCGCGGTACTGGCTCGACGCGCCGGAACTCCCCGCCGGCGCGGCGTTCGGGGCCACGAACGCGCTCGAGTCCGCCTTCTGGGCCGCCGTCGACCGCGGCGATCTGGGGGAGCTGGTCGCGACGCTGGCCGTCGACGCCGACGACCCGCTGAGTGCGGTGCTGCCCGCGTTGTCGGCCTGGCGCAGCCGGGCCGCCGAAGAGTCCACTGTGGATGGCTGGCGGTACCGGATCGCGTGGAACCCGCTGCCGGAAACGGCCGGGATCCCGCAGGGCACCTGGCTCGTCGTCGTCCCCGAAGGCGTCGAGACTGCGTGGCCCGAGGCGCTGCGCGCGGCCGGTGTCGACGTCCGCGTCGTGACCGGTATCGACCAGGAAGCCCAGCCCGTCGACGGCGTGCTTTCCTTGCTGGCGCTGGATGAGCGTCCGCACCCGGACGCCGCGTCGGTCCCCGCTGGGCTGGCGGCCACCGCCGAGCTGATGCGGGCCCTGGGTGACACTCCACTGTGGATCGCCACCGCCGGTGCGGTCGCGCCGGTCTCGTCCGCGGCCCAGGCCGCGGTCTGGGGCCTGGGCCGGGTGTTCGGCCTGGAACGGCCCGAGCGCTGGGGCGGCCTGGTCGACCTGCCCGCCGAGGTCTCCGACCGCGCCGCCGCCCGGCTCGCCGCCGTGCTGACCGGCACCGAGGACCAGGTCGCCGTGCGCGACAACGGCGTCCTCGCGCGACGGCTGGTGCCCGCGCCCGCCGCGGGGACCGTCTCGCGTCGGCAGGGCTGGCGGCCGGACGGCGCGACCGTCCTGATCACCGGCGGCACCGGCGCGATCGGCGCGCACGTCGCCCGCTGGCTCGCGTCCGCCGGGGCCGCGCACGTCGTGCTCACCAGCCGTCGCGGCGCGGACGCCCCGGGCGCGGCCGAACTGGCCGCCGAGCTGACCGAGCTGGGCACCCGCGTCACCGTCGCGGCCTGCGACGCCGCCGACCGCGACGCCCTCACCGCGCTCGCCGCGAGCCTGGACGGCCCGGTCACCGCGGTCTTCCACGCGGCCGGCCTCGGCGAGACCGGCGCCGTCGACGACCTGATCCTCGACGACCTGGCCCGGATCGCCACCGCCAAGATCAGCGGTGCGCAGGCGCTCGAAGACGTCTTCCCCAAGCTGGACGCCTTCGTGCTCTTCTCCTCCAACGCGGGCGTCTGGGGCGGCGGTGGCCAGGGCGCGTACGCCGCGGCCAACGCCTTCCTCGACGCCTTCGCCGAGCAGCGTCGCGCCCGCGGGCTCAAGGCCACCTCCATCGCGTGGGGCGCCTGGGCCGACGGCGGCATGGCCGAGGGCGAGGCGGGGGAGCAGATGCGCCGCCGCGGCGTCCCGGCCATGGACCCGAAGCTCGCGATCGCCGCGCTGCGCCAGGCTTTGGAGCGCGACGAGACGTTCCTGGCCGTCGCCGACGTCGTCTGGGAGCGGTTCTACCCGGCGTTCACCGCGGCCCGGCCGCGCCCGCTGCTCGACGAGCTGCCCGCGGTCCGCGCGCTCCGGGCGGCGGCCGAGCAGGCCGCCGCCGAGCGCACGCCCGAGGCGTCCGCACTGCACGCGCGGCTGAGCGGGATGTCGGCCGCCGACCAGGAAGACCTCCTGGTCGACCTGATCTCACAGCACGCCGCCGCGGTGCTCGGCTTCGCCGGCGCGGACGGCCTCGGCGCGCAGAAGGCGTTCCGTGAGCTCGGCTTCGACTCGCTGACCGCGGTCGAGCTGCGCAACCGGCTGACGGCCGTCACCGGCCTGACCCTGCCCACGACGCTGGTGTTCGACTACCCCTCGCCCCGGGTGCTCGCGGAGTTCCTGCGGGCCGAGGTGCTCGGCGTCGCGGCCGACGCGGCGCAGGTCACCGCCGTCGGGGCCACCGACGAGCCGATCGCGATCGTCGCGATGGCCTGCCGCTACCCGGGCGGGATCTCGACGCCGGAGCAGCTGTGGGACCTCGTCGCCGAAGGTCGCGACGCGATCTCGACGTTCCCCGACAACCGCGGCTGGGCGCTGGACGCGCTGTACGACGACGACCCCGAGTCGGCCGGCACGAGCTACACCCGTGAAGGCGCTTTCCTGCACGAAGCGGGCCTGTTCGACGCCGGGTTCTTCGGGATCACGCCGCGTGAGGCGCTCAGCATGGACCCGCAGCAGCGGCTGCTGCTGGAGATCGCCTGGGAGGCGCTGGAACGCGCCGGGATCGACCCGGAAACCCTGCGCGGCAGCCGGTCCGGCGTGTTCGTCGGCGGGGCCACCCAGGACTACACCTCGGTGCTCACCAGCAGCACGGCGAACGCCGAGGGCTACATGCTCACCGGCACGTCGTCCAGCGTGATGTCCGGCCGGATCGCCTACACGCTCGGCCTCGAGGGCCCGGCGGTCACCGTGGACACGGCGTGTTCGTCGTCGCTGGTCGCGCTGCACTGGGCCGTGCAGGCGCTGCGCAGCGGCGAGTGCTCGATGGCGCTGGCTGGCGGCGTGCAGGTGATGCCGACGCCGGGGCCGTTCGTCGAGTTCTCCCGCCAGCGCGGGCTGGCCAAGGACGGCCGGTGCAAGCCGTACGCGTCCGCCGCCGACGGCACGGCCTGGGGCGAGGGCGCCGGGATGCTCGTCGTGGAACGGCTTTCCGACGCCCGCCGCAACGGGCACCCGGTGCTCGCGATCGTCCGGGGCAGCGCGGTCAACTCCGACGGCGCGTCCAACGGCCTCACCGCGCCGAACGGGCCCGCGCAGCAGAAGGTGATCCGCCAGGCCCTGGCCAACGCCGGACTGTCCACTTCGGACGTCGACGTCGTCGAAGGGCACGGCACCGGCACCACGCTCGGCGACCCGGTGGAGGCGCAGGCCCTGCTGGCCACCTACGGCCGCGAGCGCACGGAACCGCTCTGGCTCGGCTCGCTCAAGTCGAACATCGGACACACGCAGGCCGCGGCCGGCGTCGGTGGCGTGATCAAGATGGTCCAGGCCATCCAGCACGGTGTCCTGCCGCGCTCGCTGCACATCGACGAGCCGACCCCGCACGTCGACTGGGCCTCGGGCGCGGTCGAACTGCTCGCCGAGGAGCGCGCGTGGCCGGAGACGGGCCGTCCGCGTCGCGCCGCAGTGTCGGCGTTCGGCGTCAGCGGAACCAACGCGCACGCGATCATCGAAGCACCGTCCGAAATGGATGCCGAGACCGTCGAACCCACCTACCAAGGCGCGATTCCCTGGGTTCTGACTGCGCGGACAGAAGGCGCGCTGCGAGCCCAGGCCGCACGATTGGCCACTGTGGACGGCCACCCGGTCGACGTCGGCCACGCGCTGGCCACCACGCGGTCGGTGTTCGAGCACCGCGCGGTCGTGGTGGGGCGCGACGCCGATGAGCTGAAGGAGCGGCTCGCCGCGCTGGCCGGCGGCATCGCCGGGCACGGCGTCTCGCAGGGGTTCGCCCGCGGCGAGCGGCCGGTGTTCGTGTTCCCCGGCCAGGGTTCGCAGTGGCCCGGCATGGCCGTCGAGCTGCTGGAGACCGAGCCGGTGTTCGCCGCGCGGATGGCCGAGTGTGCCGCCGCGCTGGCCCCGTTCGTCGACTTTCAGCTCCTGGACGTCGTCCGCGCGGCCGTACCCATCGAGCGGGTCGACGTCGTGCAGCCGGTGCTGTGGGCGATCAACGTCTCGCTGGCCGAGGTCTGGCGCGCCTACGGCGTCCGCCCGGCCGCGGTGATCGGGCACTCGCAGGGCGAGATCGCGGCGGCCGCCGTCGCGGGGGCACTGTCCCTTTCGGACGCCGCCCGCGTCGTCGCGTTGCGCAGCCAGGCGATCCTGGCGCTGTCCGGTCGCGGCGGGATGGTCTCGCTCGCGCTTTCCCGCGCCGGTGCGGAAGAACTCCTGGCCGGGTGGACCGGGCGGATCTCCGTCGCCGCGGTCAACGGGCCCGAAGCGACCGTCGTGTCCGGCGACGCCGACGCGCTCGACGAGCTGGTCGAGCACTGCCGCGGCCACCACGTCCGCGCGCGCCGGATCGCCGTCGACTACGCGTCGCACTGCGGGCACGTCGAGACCATCGAAGACGAGCTGCTGCGGCTGCTCGCCCCGATCCGGCCGCGCGACACCGACACGGTGTTCCACTCCACCGTCACCGGCGGTCCGGTCGAGACGTCCACTTTGGACGCCGTGTACTGGTACCGCAACCTGCGGCAGCAGGTCCGGTTCGAGGAGGTCACCCGCGCCCTGCTGGCGCTGGGCCACGAGTCGTTCGTCGAGGTCAGCGCCCACCCGGTGCTGACCGTCGGGATCCAGCAGACCATCGACGACGCCGGTTCGACGGCCACCGTCAGCGGCACGCTGCGCCGTGACGAGGGTGGCCGCGACCGCATGCTGCTCGCGCTGGCCGAGGCGTTCGCGCACGGCGTCACCGTCGACTGGGCCGCGGTGTTCGCCGGCTCCGGCGCCCGCCGCGCCGACCTGCCGACCTACGCCTTCCAGCACGAGCACTACTGGCCGGAGCCGGCCGCACCCGCGTTCGCGGACGTGTCGTCGGCCGGACTGGGTGCCGTCGCGCACCCGCTGCTGGGCGCCGCGGTCGGGTTCGCCGAGAACGCCGGGTACCTGTGCACCGGCCGGCTCTCCGGGCAGACGCACCCGTGGCTGGCCGACCACGTCGTCGGCGACGCGGTGCTGCTGCCGGGGACCGCGTTCGTCGAATTGGCGATCCGGGCCGGCGACCAGTCCGGCTGCGACCGCCTCGACGAGCTGACCCTGCACGCCCCGCTGGTGCTGCCCGAGACCGGCCACGTGCTGCTCCAGATCGTCGTCGGCGAGCCGGACCCGAACGGGATGCGCGCGTTCACGGTGTACTCGCGGGAAGAGCAGTCGCTGGACGAGCAGGCGTGGACGCGCCACGCGTCCGGGGTGCTCGGTTCCGGCGCGGTGGAGTCCGAAGTGGACACCGAGTGGCCGCCCGCCGGCGCCGAAGCGGTGTCGCTGGAGGGCTACTACGACGGCCTGGCCGACTACGGGTTCGCCTACGGCCCGGTGTTCCAGGGCCTGACCGCCGCTTGGCGGCGCGGGGTGGAGGTGTTCGCCGAGGTCTCGCTGCCCGACGGCGCCGACGCGGCCGCGTTCGGCCTGCACCCGGCCCTGCTCGACGCCGCCGTCCAGGCCGCCGGGCTGGGACTGGTCGAGGGCGGGCGCCTGCCGTTCGCCTGGACCGGGGTCACGCTGCATGCTTCCGGTGCCAGTGCGCTGCGGGTCCGGCTCGCGCCGTCCGGAACCGACGGCCTCGCGCTGTCGGCGTCCGACCCGGCGGGCCGGCCGGTGGTGTCGGTGGAGTCGCTGGTGCTGCGGCCGATGGCGGCTCCGGCGCGGTCGTCCGCCGCGGACTCGCTCTTCCGCGTCACGTGGACCGACGTCCCGGTCGCCGAAGAGACGCCGTCCGTCGCGGTGCTCGGCGAGGACCCGTTCGGCCTGGCAGGCGCGTTCGGCGCGGTCTGCCACGACACGCCGAACGCCCTCGCCGAGGCCGACCAGCCCGAGCTGGTGCTGGTCAGCTTCGCCGCGGACGACGTCCGGGCGAACGCCGGACGCGCGCTGAAACTGGTGCGCGGCTGGCTGGCCGACGAGCGCTTCACCGGACAGCTGGTGCTGGTCACGTGCGGCGCCGTCGCGATCGACGGCGAGTCGCCCGACGTCGCGGCCGCGGCCGTCTGGGGCCTGCTCCGCTCGACGCAGTCCGAGCACCCGGGCCGGTTCCTGCTGCTCGACCTCGACCCGGCGGGCTCGATCCCGGCCGGCGCGCTGACCGGCGACGAGCCGCAGCGGGCGATCCGCGGCGACCGGGTCCTGGTGCCGCGGCTGGCGCCCGCCGAGTCCACTGTGGACGCCCTGGGCGGCGACGGCACGGTCCTGCTGACCGGCGCCATCGGCACGATCGGCTCGCTGCTGGCCCGGCACCTGGTGACCACGCACGGCGTCCGCCGGCTGCTGCTGACCGGCCGTCAGGGCTGGGCGGCGCCGGGCGCGCCGGAGCTGGCCGCCGAGCTGACCGGGCTGGGTGCCGAGGTGACCATCGCGGCCTGCGACGTCGCCAACCGCGACGCCCTGGCCGAGCTGCTCGCCGGGGTGCCCGACCTGACCGCGGTGATCCACGCGGCGGCGGTCCTCGACGACGGCGTCGTCGAGGCGCAGACCGAAGCGCGCCTCGACACCGTGCTGCGGCCCAAGGCGGACGCGGCGCTGCACCTGGACGAGCTGACGGCGGACCGCGACCTGCGCGCGTTCGTGCTGTTCTCCTCGGCGGCCGGGCTGCTCGGCAGCGCCGGGCAGGCCAACTACGCGGCGGCCAACGCCGTGGTCGACGCCCTGGCCCAGCGCCGGCGCGCCGAGGGTAAGCCCGCGGTCTCGCTGGCCTGGGGTTTCTGGGAGGAGCGCAGTGCGCTCACCGGCGACCTCGACGACGCCGACGTCCGCCGGATGAGCCGCGGCGGGGTCGCCCCGCTGTCGTCGGCGCAGGGCATGGCGTTGTTCGACGCGGCCATCGGTTCGCCGGACGCGCTGGTCGTGCCGATGCGGCTCGACGTCCCGGCGCTGCGCAAGCAGGCCGCGGCCGGGATGATCCCGCCGGTCATGCGCGGCCTGGTCCGCGCGCCGGGCCGGCGGACGGCGGCGCTCGCGGGCGCGGCCGAGGTCGACTCGGTCGAGGCGCGGCTGGCGGGCCTGCCCGCCGCCGAGCGCGCGGCGTTCCTGCTCGACCTGGTCCGCGGCCAGGCCGCCGCGGTCGCCGGGCACGCGTCGGCCGAGGCGGTCGACCCGGACCGCGCGTTCCGCGAGCTGGGCTTCGACTCGCTGACCGCGGTCGAGCTGCGCAATCGGCTCGGCGCGGCCACCGGCCTCCGGCTGCCCGCGACGATGGTCTTCGACTACCCGGCGCCCGCGGCGCTGGCCGCCGAGCTCGACCGCCGGCTGGCCGGCACGGCCCGGACCGGGCCGGTGACCCGGAAGGCGGCCACGGCCGACGACCCGGTCGTGATCGTCGGCATGGGCTGCCGGTACCCGGGCGGCGTGCGCGGCCCGCAGGACCTGTGGCGGCTGGTGTCCGAGGGCACCGACGCGATCTCGGTCTTCCCGGCCGACCGCGGCTGGGACGTCGCCGGCCTCTTCGACGACGACCCGGACAACCAGGGCACCTCGTACGCCCGTGAAGGCGCTTTCCTCTACGACGCGGGCGAGTTCGACGCGGCCTTCTTCGGCATCTCGCCGCGTGAGGCGATCGCGATGGACCCGCAGCAGCGGTTGCTGCTGGAGACGTCGTGGGAGGCCTTCGAGCGCGCCGGGATCGACCCGGGCACGTTGCGCGGCAGCCGGACCGGCGTCTTCGCCGGCGTGATGTACCACGACTACGCGACTTCGCTGGCTTCCGTGCCGGAGGGCGTCGAGGGCTACCTCGGCACCGGCACCTCAGGCAGCGTCGCGTCCGGGCGGCTGTCGTACACCTTCGGGCTCGAAGGCCCGGCGGTCACCGTCGACACGGCGTGCTCGTCGTCGCTGGTCGCGCTGCACCTCGCGGCGCAGGCCCTGCGGTCCGGCGAGTGCGAGCTCGCGCTGGCCGGCGGCGTCACCGTGCTGGCCACGCCGAACGTGTTCATCGAGTTCTCCCGCCAGCGCGGCCTTTCCTCCGACGGTCGGTGCAAGTCGTTCGCCGACGCCGCCGACGGCACGGGCTGGGGCGAGGGCGCCGGCATGCTGCTGCTGGAGCGGCTGTCGGACGCGCGGCGCAACGGCCACGAGGTGCTCGCGGTCGTCCGCGGCACGGCGGTGAACCAGGACGGCGCGTCCAACGGCCTCACCGCGCCGAACGGCCCGGCGCAGCAGCGGGTGATCCGCCAGGCGCTGGCCGCGGCCGGTCTGTCTACTTCGGACGTCGACGCCGTCGAAGCGCACGGCACCGGCACGAAGCTGGGCGACCCGATCGAAGCGCAGGCGCTGCTGGAGACCTACGGCCAGGACCGCTCCGGCGAACCGCTGTTGCTGGGGTCACTGAAGTCCAACATCGGCCACACCCAAGCGGCGGCGGGCGTCGGCGGCATCATCAAGATGGTCGAGGCGCTGCGCCACGGCGTGCTGCCGAAGACGCTGCACGTCGACGCGCCGTCGTCCCAAGTGGACTGGACGGCGGGTTCGGTCGAGCTGCTGACCGAGGAGCGCGCGTGGCCGGAGACCGGCCGGCCGCGCCGGGCCGGCGTCTCGTCGTTCGGCGTGAGCGGCACCAACGCCCACGCGATCATCGAGCAGGCGCCTTCGGTTGCCGCGCCCGAAGAGTCCACTGAGGACTCTTCGGTGCTGTCTTGGCTGATCTCCGGGCGGACCGCGGCCGCGCTGCGCGAGCAGGCGGACCGGCTGGCCGGTCACGTCGCCGGGGAACCGGAGCTGTCCGCGGTCGCGGTCGCACGGACCCTCGCCGCGCACCGCGCCACCTGGGAGCACCGGGCCGTCGTGCTCGGCGCCGACCGCGACGAGCTGCTCGACGGCGTCCGCGCCGTGGCCGAGGGCTCCGACGGCCCGGGTGTCCTGCGCGGGACGTCGGGGCACGCCGGGGCGGTGGCTGTGCTGTTCTCGGGGCAGGGCAGCCAGCGTGCCGGCATGGGCCGCGAGCTGTACGCGACCGAGCCGGTGTTCGCCGCCGCGTTCGACGACGTCTGCGCGGCGCTGGACCGGCACCTCGACCGTCCACTGAAGACGATCATCGACGAGCCGGACCTGCTCGACCGCACCGGCTACACGCAGCCGGCGCTGTTCGCGATCGAGGTCGCGCTGTACCGGCTGGCCGAGCACGCGGGGCTGCGCCCGGCGTACCTGCTCGGGCACTCGGTCGGCGAGATCGCCGCCGCGCACGTCGGCGGGGTGCTGTCGCTGGCCGACGCGGCCGAGCTGATCACCGCCCGGGCCCGGCTGATGGAGGCGCTGCCCGCGGGCGGCGCGATGGTCGCGGTGCAGGCCGGTGAGGACGAGGTTCACGCGCACCTGGGCGACGGCGTTTCGATCGCCGCGCTCAACGGCCCGAAGTCCACTGTGGTCTCCGGTGACGAGGACGCCGTGCTCGCGCTGGCCGAGCACTTCCGCGGCCTCGGCCGCAAGACCAAGCGGCTGAGCGTCAGCCACGCGTTCCACTCCGCGCGGATGCAGCCGATGCTCGAGGAGTTCCGCGGTATAGCGGAGTCTCTGTCTTACGGTAAGTCGGTTATACCGATAGTCTCGAACGTCACCGGCGAGCTGCTCACCGAGGTGGACGCGGACTACTGGGTCCGGCACGTCCGCGCCGCGGTCCGGTTCGCCGACGGCGTCGCCGCGCTGCACGACCTGGGCGTCCGGACGTTCGTCGAGCTGGGACCGGACGCGCCGCTGTCCGGCCTCACCCGCGAGTCGCTCGACCACGACCCGGCGGTCCTGGTCGTCCCGGCCCTGCGGGGCGACCGGCCGGAACCGGCCGCGTTCGCCGCGGCGCTGGCCGCGCTGCACGTCCGCGGCGTCCGGCTCGACTGGCCGGCGCGGGCCGCGGGCTGGGGCGGGAGCCGGGCGGACCTGCCCACCTACGCGTTCCAGCGGGAGCACTACTGGCTGCGGGCCGAAGCACCCGTGGCCGCCGCGACGGCGCCCGACTCGGCGTTCTGGGCCTCGGTCGAACGTGCCGACGCCGGTGCGCTGGCTGAAGCGCTGAACGTCGGCGAGGACGGCCGGGCCGCGCTCGACACCGTGCTCCCGGCGCTGTCCGCGTGGCACCGCCGCCGGCGCACCGAGTCCACTGTGGACAGCTGGCGGTACCGGGCCGAATGGCACTCGATCCCCGAGCCGGCCGGTGGCATGACGTCGGGCACCTGGCTCGTCGTGGCGCCCGCCGCGCACGCCGAGGACGAGCGTGTCGCCGGTGCCGTGCGGCTGCTCGAAAGCCTCGGCGCGACCGCGGCCGGGGTGGCGCTGGACGACACCGACGCCGACCGCGACCTGCTCGCGGGCGGCCTGCGCACGGTGCTCGACAGCCCGGTCGGCGGCGTCCTTTCGCTGCTGTCGCTGGACGAGACGCACGGGCTCGCGCTCAGCACCGCGCTGGTCCAGGCGCTCGGCGACGCCGGGGTCGAGGCGCCGCTGTGGTGCCTGACCAGCGGCGCCGTCCGGACCGGGACGGCCGACGCGGTGCCTGCGCCGGGTGCGGCGCAGGTCTGGGCGCTCGGCCAGGTGGCCGCGCAGGAGTACCCGCACCGCTGGGGTGGCCTGCTCGACCTGCCCGCCGCGCCCACGGCCGCGGACTGGAGGCGGGTGGGCGCGGTGCTCACCGGCGGCGGCCGCGAGGAGGAGGTCGCGGTGCGGCCGGCGGGCGTGCTGGCCCGGCGGCTGGTGCGCGCGCCGCTCGGCGACGCGGGTAAGTCATCGGCGCCGGATGGTCTGGTGCTCACCGGCGGTGGGCGCGAGGACGACGCGGGTGCGCCGTGGATGCCGGAAGGTCAGGTGCTGCTCACCGGGGCGGTCTCGGAGTCGGTCGAGGACTGGCTCGTCGGCCTCGGCGTCGAACCGACCCGCGATGTCACCGCGGGCGCTCGTACGGTCGTTCACCTCGTGACGCCGTCCTCGCCCGCGCCGCTGGACACGCTCACGCCGGCCGCGTTCGAAGCGGCCGTGCAGGAGCAGGTCGCCGAAGCGCTTGAAGTCGGCGATGACGTCGGGGCGTTCCTGGTGCTCGTGCCGGGTGCGTGCGTCTGGGGTGGGGCGGGTGCGGCGGTCGACGCCGCGGCCGGTGCTCGGCTCATGGCGCTCGCCCAGCAGCGGGGGGCCGGCACGCTGTGTGTCGCCACCGGGCCGTGGGAGGGCACGCCGACCACGCCTGGTGTGGCTCCGCTCGATCCGCGGCACCTGCTGGCCGCGGTGCGTGCCGCGGCGGGGCGAGGGGAGCGCGGGCTCGTGCTGGCCGACGTCGACTGGGCCGCCGTGGCTCCCGCGCTGCGTGCCACCCGGCCAGCCGCGTTCCTGGACGTGCTGGCCCCCGTCGTCGAGGCCAAGCCGGAACCGGTCCGCCTCGGCGCGCTGGAGGGGCTCGGCTCGGCGACCGCCGCTGAGCGGGTCGAGATCCTGCTCGGCGTCGTCCGTGAGCAGGCCGCGTTCGTGCTCGGTCACCGTTCCGCGGACGCCGTCGAGGCTGATCGCGAGTTCCTCGAACTCGGGTTCGCCTCGCTCACCGCGGTCGAGCTGCGCAACCGGCTCACCGAGCTGACCGGTCTCGACCTGCCGCCCGCGCTCGTCTACGAGTTCGGCACGCCGAACGCGCTGGCCGGGCACCTGGCGGAGCGGCTCGCGGGCACGTCCTCCGTCAAACCGGCCGAAAGCACGCTCGGCGCGTTGTTCCGGCAAGCCTGCGCCCAGGGGCAGGCGGGCGACTTCGTCAGCATGCTGATGACGGCGTCGCGGTTCCGGCCCACCGGCACGCCCGCCGCGTCGCTGGTGCGGCTGGCGCCGGAGACGGCCGAGCCGAGCCTGATCTGCGTCCCGTCGATGACCGCCATCTCCGGTCCGCACCAGTACGCCGGGATCGGCGCCGCGCTGCGTGGCGTGCGTGGCGTGTCGTCGCTGTCGGTGCCCGGATTCGGGACCGGGGAGGCACTTCCGGCCTCGGCGGAGGCGGCGGTCGAGCTGATCGCCGACGCCGTCGCCGAGCGGGCCGGCGACGGGCCGTTCGTGCTGGCCGGGCATTCGTCGGGGGCGGTTCTCGCCCACGCCGTCACCGCGCGGCTGGCGGAACGTGGCCTGCGCCCGCAGGCGCTGGTCGTTCTCGACGGGTACGCGCCGGGCGGCGACGGCATCGACGCGCTGCTGCCCGGCCTGATGGGCGGCATGGCCGACCGCGACGGCCGGTACGCGCCGGTCGACGACGACCGGCTCACCGCGATGGGCGCTTATTTCCGGCTGTTCGAACAATGGCGCGCCCCCGAAGTCACCGTTCCGGTCCTGCTCGTCACCGCGGCCGAGCCGATGCCGGAATGGCCCGCCGGAGACTGGCGGTCGAAGTGGGTTTCCGCCACCACCGAGGCGGAGACCGAAGGAAATCACTACACGATGCTGGAAGAGCACGCCGAGGTCGTCGCCAAGCACGTCAACGACTGGCTCGCCCAGCTTTCCTGACCACCGCCCTGCCGGAGATCTCGCACCCCTAGGGTCTCCGGTAGGGGTTAATGACCTGGGGGTCCTCCATTTAGGCTTGACGCGAATTCCAGAGTACTGGGGAGTTGTGATGAACGATTTCACCGAATGGCGAATCCTGAAGAACGGCGCGAAGAACGACTTCGTGCTGGCGGTCGACTTCTATTCCCCCGGCCGCTCCGAAGCGACGTTCTCCGACCTGGCGCCCGCCTTGAGCGTGCCCAGCACGGTCTGGGAGACGATGCAGCCGGAGCCGGGCACTGAGGACGACATGACCGGCGAGGACTACCTGACCCGGTGGCTCGACGCGCTGCCCGACGGCGAGATCCGCGGCGTGCTCGGGTTCTGCGTCGGCGGCGTCTACGCCTCGGCGCTGGCCCGCCGGATCGGCGAACGCCGGGGCACGCAGCCCGCGGTCGTCATGTTCGACCCGGAACCGGTCAGTGCGATCGTGCTGTACTGGCAGTTCCACAAGCTGCTGGACAAGCTCGTCGGCGTGCTGACCCCGCAGGAGATCGAGGAGTCGAAGACCGTCGGCTTCGCCGAGGCCGACGGCGCCGACGACCTCGTGGTGCTCGGCGACTCGCTGATCAAGCTCTACCGCGAGGTCGGGCACGTCGGGCTCGGCCGGCTCGGCCTCAACGAGGCGCGCCGCAACGAGATGATGAGCTGGTTCGACGCCTACGTGCACTACCTCGTCGGCGCGACCCAGGTCGACACCGCCGTCGACCTGAGCACCTGCACGGTCATCAACTCCGACGCCCCGGCGGACGGCCGCCACCTGGCCGGCGCCGAGATTTCCTTCGACCTCGACCGCCACGACCTGCTTCGCCGCTCCGCGGTGGCCGAAGCCGTGTCGGGCCTGCTGAAGTAGGAGAACCCACGATGCGCACGTTCACCGGCAAGGGCCCGGGGCAGGACGTCGAGGTACCGGCGAGAGCCGGCGTCACGTCCAAGGAAGAGGCGCTGTGGCTGCTGGACCGGCTGGTCCCCGGCAGCGGCGTCAACACGGTCGCGGTGCGGTTCGAGGTGCCGGTCGCGCTGGACCCGGTGGTGCTCGCGGAAGCGGCGCGGCTGGTCCAGCGGCGGCACCACGGGCTGCGCCGGGTCTTCCACGACGAGGGCACCCGCCTCACCGCCGAGGTGCTGCCCGCGTCCGCGGTCACCCTCGACGTGTCCACTGTGGACACGAGCCGGGAGCTGGTGGACGCGCGGGTCGCCGGGTTCGCGGCCGCGCCGCTCGAGATCGGCGGAACGCCGCCGATCCGGCTGGCGCACTTCCGCTGCCCGGACGGCGACGTGGTGTGCGTTTCGGCGCACCACCTCGTGTTCGACACCATTTCCGCCGCCGTCTTCTTCACCGAACTGGCGAAGGCCTACGAGGCGCTGGCCGTCGGGCGCTCGTGCCCGGCCGTGCTCGCGGCCGAGGTCCGCGCCACCCCCGACGTCGTGCCGACCGAGACCGGGATCGCCTACTGGCGCGAGCACCTCACCGGGTTCGACGCCACCGCGCTCGGGCTCTCGGTCGGCACGCCCGAGGCGGCCGAGTCCGTCCTGGACGGGGACTTCGTCGAGCACCGGCTCTCCCGCGAGGCCCTCGCCGCGCTCGACCGGCTGCGGCGCGAGCTGCGGGCCCCCGACGCGGTCGTGCACATGGCCGCCTATTACCTGCTGCTGGCCCGGCACGGCGCCGGCCCGGACCTGGTCGTCGGCACGCCGGTCAACACCCGGCCGTCGCACGCCCAGGGCGCCATCGGCTACCACGTGAACGTGCTGCCGCTGCGGGTCGGCGTCGAGTTCGGCGCCGGTTTCGCCGACCTCGTCGCCCGCACCCGCTCGGTGTACTTCGACGCGCTGGCGCACGCCGACGTCCCGGTCGACCTGCTGCTCCCGGAACTGCCGCGGGCGAGTTCCGACTGGCGCAGCACGATCTTCCGGCACCTGTTCAACTACCAGCCGGGCGGCGGCCTGCCGCGCTTCGGCATCGGCGGGGTGCACACCCGGCCGGTCAGCGTCGAGAACGGCACCAGCAAGTTCGACCTGGAACTGGTGGTGCAGGCGGACGCGGACGAAACCGTCCTCAAAGGACGGTACGCGACCGGTTCGCACTTCCGCGCCGACGTCGAGGCGCTGCTGCGCCGCTACGACGCGCTGCTCGTCGCCGCCGGCGCCGACGCGCAGCGGCCGGTGGGGCAGCTGCCGCTGTTCAGCCCCGCCGACCGGGCCGTGGTCGACGCGGCCAACAAGACCCGGCGGCCGACTCGGGCGCGCACGGTCCTCGAGGCGGTCGCCGACCACGTCGCCACCCAGCCGGCCGCGGTCGCCGTGCGGGACGGCGAACGCGCGGTGACCTACCGCGAGCTGTGGCTCACCGCGCAGGCCACCGCCGACCGGCTGCGCGGCCAGGGCGCCGGCCCCGGCGACATCGTCGGGCTGGCCGGGCGGCGCGGCCCCGAACTCGTCGCGGCGGTGTTCGGCTGCTGGCTGATCGGCGCGGCCTACCTGCCGATCGACCCCGATCACCCGGCGCACCGCGTCGAGCACCAGCTCGCCGACTCCGGCGCCCGGGTGCTGCTGGTCGGCGACGGCGTCTCCCTTGACGCCGACGGCCGGACCGTGCTGCCGCTGCCGGCCATCACGGCCGACGGGCCGGCCGTCCCCGACACCCTCGTCGTGGAAGGCGACGAGGCGGACGACGCGTGCGCGTACCTGATCTACACCTCGGGGTCCACCGGCAAGCCCAAGGGCACGGTGCTCGCGCACCGCAACCTCGCGAACCTGGTCACGCACTTCCGCGGCGAGACCGGGCTGGGCCCGGGCGACGGCGGGCTGTGGATGACGACGTTCGCGTTCGACATGTCGGTGATGGACCTGTTCCTCCCGCTGTACGCCGGCGCCACGCTGGTCGTCGCGCCGGACGAGGCCCGCACCGACGGCCGGGCCCTGCGCGCGGTGCTGGCCGAGCACCGCGTCGACTTCCTGCAGGCGACGCCGACGACGTGGCGGCTCGTCCTGGACGACGTCGCCGACCTCCTGGCCGGGGTCAAGGTGGTCTGCGGCGGCGAGCCGATGCCGCCCGCGCTGCTGCGGCGGCTCGTCGCCACCGGCTGCGAGCTGCGCAACCTCTACGGCCCGACCGAGACGTGCGTCTGGTCCACCGCGGCCCGGCTGACCTCGCCGGACGACCCGATCGTCGTCGGCCGGCCGATCCGCAACACCACGGTGTTCATCGCCGACGACGCCGGGCGCGAGCTCCCGCCGGGCGTGCACGGCGAGCTGTGCATCGCCGGCGGCGGCGTCGCGATCGGCTACCACAACCGGCCCGAGCTGACCGCGGACAAGTTCCGCGAGCACCCGGTGCACGGGCGCTACTACCGCACGGGCGACCAGGGCCGCTGGCGCCACGACGGCACGTGCGAGCTGGTCGGGCGGGTGGACCGGCAGATCAAGCTGCGCGGCAACCGGATCGAGCTCGGCGAGGTCGAGGCCGTGCTGGCCGAGCACCCGGAGGTGGCCGGCGTCGCGGTCGTCCTGGTCGGCGAGCCGAGCGCGGGCGGCATCCTGGTGGCGTTCGTCGAAGGGCCGGATTCGTCAGGATTGGCCGACCGGCTGTGGCAGCACGCCCGGGCGCAGCTGCCCCGGGCCGCCGTCCCGCACGAGTTCGTCACCATCGACCGGCTGCCCACCACGGTGACGGAGAAGATCGACTACCCGGCCCTGACCCGCCTGGCCGCCGACCGGCGCGCCGCGGCGGGGGAGGAGCCGGGCTCCCCGGCCGCCGACGGCGACCTGCTGGACACGCTGATCGGCCTGTGGGCCGGCCTGCTGGGCCGCCAGGACGTCGCGGCGGACACGAACTTCTTCGTCGTCGGCGGGCACTCCCTGCTGGGCGTCCAGCTGGTGCAGCACGTCGAGGACCTGACGGGCGTGGGTTTGAAGCTCACGGACGTCTTCTCGATGCCCACCCCGGGCCAGCTCGCGGACCACGTCCGTGACCTGCTCCGGACTCCCTGACCACCCTCCCCCCTCGGACCCCGGCGCGCCCCTCCGCGCCGGGGTCCCTCCCTTTTCCGGGGTACGGCAAGCGTTCGACGATGGAGGATTCTGGCCGCTGAGCGTCCCAAATCCTCCATCGACCCCTCGCGGCCATGGCCCCAGACCAGCCGCTCCCACACACAGCGGAAAGCCGTGAAGGCCACCTTGAGGGACTCAGAGTCCCTCAAGGTGGCCTTCACGGCTTTCCGGCGCGGGAGGGAAAGCTCAGCCGGTCACCGGGAACGCGTGCAGGCCGCGGATGAACGGTGACGCGCGGCGTGTCACCTCGCCCGCCCGCTGCAGGTTCGGGAACCGGTCCAGCAGCACGCGGAACGCGACGTCGCCCTCGAGGCGGGCCAAGGGGGCGCCGAGGCAGTAGTGGATGCCGCTGGAGAACGAGATGTGGTCCGGGCCCGACGGGCGGTGCAGGTCGAAGACGTCCGGGCGGTCGAAGGCGTCCGGGTCGCGGTTGCACGCGCCCGTCAGGATGGTCACCTGGCTGTCCACCGGGATCCGCTTGCCGCCCAGCTCGACCTCCTCGTGCGCGAACCGCGCCTGCATCAGCACCGAGGTGTCGTAGCGCAGCGCCTCCTCGACGGCCTTCGGCGCGAGGTCCGGGTCCGCGCGCAGCAGGTCCCACTGCCCGGGGTGCTCCAGGAGGGCGAGCGTGCCGTTGCCGATCAGGTTGACCGTGGTCTCGGTGCCCGCCAGCGACAGCATCCCGCACATCGCGACCAGCTCGGCCGCGGTCAGCTTGTCGCCGTCCACCGACTGCAGCAGCCGGCTGACCAGGTCCGGACCCGGCTCGGCGACGCGCAGCGCGAGCAGTTCGGTGAACAACGCGGTCATGCCGTCGACGGCGTCCTGCAGGCGCTTGGCCTCGGCCAGGGAGACGACGCCGTCGAGCACCAGGCTCAGCCCGGCGGCGAGCTCGTCGAACTCCGCCTGCCGCGATTCCGGAATTCCGAACAGCGTCGCGATCACCGCGCACGGAACGCGCTTCGCGTATTTCTCCATCAAGTCGAACGGCTTGCTCGAATCGACGGCGTCGAGCAGTTCCCGGCACGCCCGTTCGATATCCGGGCGCAGTGCCCCGATGGTCTTCGGGCTGAATGCCGGCATCGCGAGTTTGCGCAGCCGGGTGTGTTCCGGCGGGTCCATCGCCAGGAAGGAATTGTCGAACGTCGACGTGCCCTGCGGCCAGTAACCGCCGAGTGTCCGGCGGCCGAACCGGCGGTCGCGCAGCACGCTGTCGGCGATGTCGCGCCCGAGCACCGCGTAGATCCCGATCCGGCTCTTCTGCACCGGCCCGCGGGCCCGCATCTGCGCGTACACCGGGTACGGGTCCTCCGGGCCGAGCATCAGCGCGGCGATCCGGTCGCCCAGGGCGCCCAGCGAGGTGAGCCCGGCCCGCGCGGTGCGCAGCTGGGCCTCCAGTTCGCTGTCGGTCGATGTCGTCATCGGCTCTTCCCTCGGCTCGGAATTGCTTTTCGCTGCCCGGGGTGGTTAGTCTGATTCGGCCGGTTTGGTCGACTCGGCAGTCGGCTGCCACCGTAATTGCGCGACACGCCGATTCGTAACCCCTATGCCCACCCTTATCGCGGGACGCGAACTGTTCAGTTGTGCCGCGTTCTCTTTTCCCCGGCAGGCCGCTACGCTGTGCCCGGTAAAGCGCGGCCGGCGGGCCGCCCGAACCATGGGGATGATCCACGTGCCTACGATCGACGAAAGTGCACCCGCGCTCCGGCTCTCCGGGTTGCGCAAGAGATTCGGCCGGAAGGTCGCGGTGGACGGGGTCGACCTCGCCGTGCCGAAGGGTTCGTTCTACGGCCTGGTCGGGCCCAACGGGGCGGGCAAGACGACGTCGCTCTCGATGGCCGTGGGCCTGCTCCGCCCCGACGCCGGCGCGTCGCACATCTTCGGCGTCGACGTCTGGGCCGACCCGGTGCACGCCAAGGCCCTCGTCGGCGTGCTCCCCGACGGCATGTCCCTGCCCGAGCGCCTGACCGGCCGCGAACTGCTGACGTACCAGGGGCTGCTGCGCGGCCTGCCCGAGGCGCAGATCGACGAACGCGCGGGTGAGCTGCTGGAGGTCCTCGAGCTGACCGAGGCCAACCGCACCCTGGTGATCGACTACTCCACCGGCATGCGGAAGAAGATCGGCCTCGCGACGGCGTTGCTGCACGCGCCCAAGCTGCTGGTGCTGGACGAGCCGTTCGAAGCGGTCGACCCGGTCTCCGCGGCCACCATCCGCACGATCCTGCAGCGCTTCGTCGCCTCCGGCGGCTCGGTCGTGTTCTCCAGCCACGTGATGGCCCTGGTCGAGCAGCTCTGCGACCACGTCGCGGTGATCGCCCGCGGCCAGGTCGCCGCGGCCGGCCCGGTCGACGAGGTCCGCGCCGGGCGCGGCCTCGAAGACGTCTTCGTCGAGCTCGTCGGCGCCCGCACCGGGGGGATGGAGGGGCTGGCGTGGTTGGCGTCCTGATCCGGATGAAGCTGGCGGTGCTGCGCCGCTCGATGAGCGGGCAGCGCGCGGCCAGCATGCTCGCGGGCGGGTCGATCGGCCTTGTCCTCGCGATCGGCACGCTCGTGGTCGGGTTCTCGCACTTCGGCTCGCCCGAAACCGCCGTCGCGGTGCTGTCGCTGCTGCTCATGGTGTGGACGCTGGGCTGGCTGTTCGGCCCGATGCTCACCGGCGGCGACGCGGTGCTGCGGCTGGAGTACTTCACCCTGCTGCCGATCCGCCCGCGCACCCTGGCCATCGGCATGGTCGGCGCCGGGTTCGTCGGCATCACGCCGGTGGTCGCGCTGGTTGCGTTCGCCGTGCTGCTCGTCTACGGCGCCCACCTCGGCCTGGCCGCCGCGCTCGTCGCGATCCCGGCCGTGCTGCTGCAGCTGTGGTTCGTCGTCGTGCTGTCGAAGGTCGGCATGCAGGCGCTGGGCCGGCTCGTCCGGTCGCGGTTCGGCTGGGAGCTGTCGTCGCTGGTCGTCGGGTTCGTGCTGGGCCTGCAGAACACCGGCTGGATGGACATCGGCCTGGCGATCCGCACGTTCAGCGGCGGCTGGGCCGACGGCGGCGGCATCGTCCTGCGGATCCTCCCGTCGAGCTGGGCGGTCGTCGCGGTGGACGCGGCGGGCAAGGGCAACTGGGGCGTCGTCGCGCTCTCGCTCGGCGGCCTCGCCGTCCTGGGCGCGGTGCTGTTCTTCGTGTTCTCGGCGCTGCTTTCGCGCCAGCTCGTCCGGGGCCTCTCCGACGGCGGCACGACGCAGACCGGCGGCGACAGCCTGGCCACCAAGCGGATCCTGCCCGGCGGGCCGTTCGGCGGGGTGCTGGGCAAGGAGCTGCGGCTGTGGGTCCGCGACCTGCGCCGCGCCCGGTTCCTGAGCATCGCGCTGTGGGCGGGCCTGTTCAGCGGGCTGTTCCCGCTGCTCGACGGCAACACCGTGCTGCTGCCCTTCGCGGGCGTGATCACCGCGCTGTTCGCCGGCGCGCTGTCGGCGAACGTCTACGGCCTCGACGCGGGCGCGTTGTGGCTGACGCTGGTCGCCCCGGCGGCCGAACGCGTCGACGTCCGCGCCCGGCAGGTCGCGTGGCTGCTGCTGGTCGCGGTCCCGGTGCTCGTGCTGACCGCGCTGCTGACGCTGGTCAGCGGGCAGGGCTGGGCGTGGCCGTGGGTGCTGGCCGTGCTGCCGGCGATGCTCGGCGGGGCGGCGGGCCTGGTGCCGCTGGTCTCGCTGGTCGGCGTCGCGCCGTTCCAGGACCGCCCCGGTGGCAACCCGATGGACGGCTTCACCGACGAAAGCGGCGACCAGGTCCGGCTGAAGATCTTCGGCATGCTGTTCGGCCAGATCCTGCTGGCCGTGCCGGCCGCGGTCGTCGTGCTGATCGGGTTCCGCACCGGCAGCACGCTGCTGGGCTGGGCGGGCGTCGCGGCGGGGCTGCTCACCGGCGCGTTCTACTACTGGCTGTTCGGCCGGCTCGCCTACCGCCGCCTGGAGAAGGCGGGCCCGGAGATCCTCGACCTGATGCGCAAGGGCGTCCGGACCGAGGTCAAGGTCTCCGCCGACGAGCCGGCGGAGGGCGAGGAAGAGGAGCCGGCGAAGAAGGACGACCTCAGCGGTCCGCAGAACGCCGCGGTCGCGCTGTTCGTCCTGCTCGGCGTCCTGCTGGTGATCCCGCAGGGATTCGTGTCGCTGGGCCTGAGCCTGTTCGGCGCGACCCTGCCGGGCTGGTTCCTCGTCGCCCACGTCGCGCCCGGGCTGCGGGTGCTGGTGGCCATCGGCTCGATCGTGCTCGGCGCGTGCTCCTTCGGCACGGTCGTGCTGATGCACCGCGTCGCCAAGCGCAAGGCCGAAGCCTTGGCGGCGGCGGAGGAAACCGAAGTGCCGGAAGAGGAGAAGGAGAACGGCCGCGAGCACGCGGCGGCCCGCTGACCGCGGTGCGAAAAGGCCCGGCTCACCGAGTGAGCCGGGCCTTTTCGCGGGTGCGGGGCGTTCAGCGGGGGTGGCGGAAGCGGATGTTGCCCGCGGTCACCTTGCAGTGCGCGCGCAGCACCGGCAGGCCGGGCTCGGGCGGCGCGGTGACCTTGTTCGTGATGTCGCCGGCGCCGGTCGCCATGGCCTCGAACAGCAGGGTCCAGCCGCGCGGGACGATGACGAGGATGGTGCCCCAGCCGCAGTCCAGGTTGAGCGTGACTTCCCGGTGCGGGCACGTCGCTTCGCTGAAGTCGATCCGGACGTCGCCGGAGGAGCACTTGGCGTCGATGCGGCTCGGCACGTCCCACGGGCCGGTGCGCTTGACGTCGCCCATGCCCGCCTTCAGCACCAGCGGCGGCGTCTCGAGCGCGGCGAGCGTGCCGGACGGCAGGTCGGCGAGCAGCGGAGCGAGGTCGCCGCGGGTGCGCGCGGCCGCCGCCGCGGCCGAGCGCTGGGCGAACTCCTCGAGTTCCAGCATGCCTTGGCCGAGCGCGTCCTGCAGCAGCCGCGCGGCGCGTTCTCTGTCCAGATTGGACACACGGAGGGTGTCTTGGTCGCTCATGTTTCCACGCTAACCAGGGGGAAAGCCCGGCGGCACCCCTACTTCCCGGGGACGGCTCATCCAGGAGCCGGGCGGGGTGTAACCCGCGGCGCGCAGCCACGGCGCGGCGGTGGGCGGCCGGTCCCGCTTCGGGCTTCTCGCACTGCCCAGCGCGCCGAGGACGGCGAGTATCACGGCCAGGTCGTCGTCCGGGCCGCTCATACCGGCGGGTTCCCGTGCTTGCGCGCGGGCGGCGCGGCGTACTTCGTCCGCAGCACGGCGAGCGCCTCGATGACGACCGGCCGGGTCCGGGCCGGGTCGATCACGTCGTCCACCAGGCCGCGCTCGGCGGCGTGGTAGGGGTGCGCCAGCTCGGTCCGGTACTCCTGGATCCGCCGGCGGCGCGCCTCTTCCGGGTCGTCGGCCGCGGCGATCTCGCGCCGGAACACGACGTCGACGGCGTCCTCGGCGCTCATCACCGCGATTTCGTTGGTGGGCCAGGCGAAGGACAGGTCGCAGCCGATCGAGCGGGAGTCCATCACGAGGTACGCGCTGCCGTAGGCCTTGCGCAGGACGACCTGCACGCGCGGCACGGTCGCGTTGCAGTAGGCGTAAAGCAGCTTCGCGCTGTGCCGGATGATCCCGCCGTGTTCCTGGTCGCTGCCGGGGCGGAACCCCGGGACGTCGACGAGCGTGACGAGCGGGATGCTGAAGGCGTCGCAAGTCTGGACGAACCGCGCCGCCTTCTCCGACGCGGGGATGTCCAGCACCCCGCCGCCGGCCGCCGGCTGGTTCGCCACGATCCCGACGACCTCGCCGCCGAGCCGCGCGAGCCCGCACAGGACGTTCGGCGCCCAGCTCGCGTGCACCTCGAAGAAGTGGCCGTAGTCGGCGATCTCCGCGATGACCTCGCGCATGTCGTAGCCGCGGTCCGCGTCGACCGGCACCAGCTCCAGCAGCGCCGGGTTCGGCCGGTCCACCGGTTCGCCGGGCGGCAGCGACGGCGGCAGCTCGCGGTTGTTCGCCGGCAGCATCGAGATCAGGTGCCGGACCTCTTCGAGGCACTCTTCCTCGGTGTCGTAGACGAACCCGGCCGCGCCGGACAGCCCGGCGTGCACGTCCGCGCCGCCGAGCTGCTCGTGGGTGATGTCCTCGCCGGTGATCGAGCGGACGACGTCCGGGCCGGCGAGGTACATGTGCGCGATGTCGCGGACCATGAACACGAAGTCGGTCAGCGCGGGGGAGTGGGCCGCGCCGCCGGCGCACGGGCCGAGCAGCACGCTGATCTGCGGGATCACCCCAGACGCCTGGACGGTGCGCCGGAAGATCCCGCCGTACCCGGCGAGTGCGCTGACGCCCTCCTGGATCCGCGCGCCCGCACCGTCCGAAAGGGACACCAGCGGCGCGCCGGCGGACTCGGCGAGGTCCATCAGCTTGTGGATCTTCGCCGCGTGCGCTTCGCCGAGCGAGCCGCCGAAGATCCGGAAGTCGTGCGCGTAGACGAAAACGCGCCGTCCGAAGACCTGGCCCCAGCCGGTGACCACGCCGTCGGAGCAGGGGCGCCGGTCCTCGAGGCCGAACCCGGTGGCGCGGTGCCGCCGCAGCTGGTCGATCTCGTGGAACGTGCCTTCGTCGAAGAGCAGGTCGATCCGCTCCCGGACGGTGAGCTTGCCCTTGGCGTGCTGCCGCTCGGTCGCGCGCCGGGACGGCGACACGGCGTGCGCCCGCAGCTCGGCCAGTTCGGCGACCTTGGCCTCGATGTCGAGAGCCGGCAGGTCGCCGACGACGAGATCTTCGGTGGCGGTCATGACTCACCCCAACGTGTTTCTTTCGGCGGTTCCCCTCGCGGCCGGATGCCGGTAAGTCATTGAAACCGGCCGGCACCGTCCGGACCAGCACGTCGGCCCCCTGTCTGCCACCCCCGGCCCCCAGCACCCCCTCATCCGGAACCTAGGGGTCGACCCGCGCGCGGGTGTTTGACAGATTCGGCGGGGTAAGCGCGCGACAGCACAGCCGACACGCGGAAGGCCCGGCCATGACCCTCTCCCTGGACAGCCAGCTCTGGATCCGGCGGTTCCACCCGGCCCCGGCCGCGACGGCCCGGCTGGTCTGCTTCCCGCACGCCGGTGGTTCCGCGAGCTACTTCCACCCCGTGTCGGCGGCGCTTTCGCCGGCGGTGGAGGTCCTCGCCGTCCAGTACCCGGGCCGTCAGGACCGCCGCACCGATCCGCTGGTGGACGACCTGTTCGTGCTCGCCGACCAGCTGGCGGAAATCCTCGCCGCCGAGCCGGGCCCGCTGGCGTTCTTCGGCCACAGCATGGGCGCCAGCCTCGCCTTCGAGGTCGCGCGCCGGCTGGAACCGCGCGGCACCGAGCTGCTGGGCCTGTTCGTCTCCGGCCGCCGGGCGCCCTCGGCGTTCCGCGACGAGCGCTACCACCGCGAGAGCGACGACGGCCTGCTCGCCGAGGTCAAGCGCCTGAGCGGCACGGACGCGAAGGTCCTGGAGGACGACGAGATCATCCGCATGGTCCTGCCGGCGCTGCGCAACGACTACAAGGCCGCCGAGACCTACCGCTACCGCCCCGGCCCCGACGTCAGCTGCCCGGTGCTGGCCCTGATCGGCGACCACGACCCCAAGGTGACCGCCGACGAGGCCCGGCAGTGGGCCACGCACACGTCCGGCGCGTTCGAGCTGCGCACCTACCCGGGCGCCCACTTCTACCTGAACGAACACCACGCGGCCGTCAACAGCCTGATCGCCGCCCGGCTCTCCGCGGCTGCTTCGTCGCGCGGCTAGCGGCCGGGCCGCTCCCGAGCCGGCTGATCAGGCCGGGCATCGCAAACGCCACGGTTCCCGCGGCGGGCGCCCGCCGGCCTTCGACTCGGTCGGCTACTGCGGTCGCAACGTGGTCGAACGCCGCTTCACCCTGCCCAAGCAGTGACGCGGGCCGGACAAGCCGGCCATCGTCCACCGAGCAGCGGTCGTCCGAACGCCGTGATCACCTGGACCAAAGGCATGGTCGCTAGCGGCCGACGCACGGGGTGCGCCGGCCGCGGGACCTCACAAGCTGCAGGGCGCCAGCGCGTCGAGGCCTTGGGGCTTGTCCGCGTTGCGGCCGATCGCGGTGGCGATCCGGTTGATCGTGGCGACGCGCTTGTCCTCGAGCGGGCCGAGGATGGCGTTCTGGACGAAGTTCGCGCCACCCTCGCCCGCGCTGGTGACCAGGCGGTTGTTCGCTTCGGCGAGCTGCGTGTCGAGCAGGGCGAGGTTGCGCTGGACCTCGGCCTGGGCTTGAGCGGGGATCGCCGGGAGCTGACTCTCGACGTCCGGGCAGGTGATCTGGCCGCCCTGGGCCGGTTCCGCGGCGCTCGGTTCGGTGGACGCCGGTGCGGCCGCGGACGTGGTGGCGGCCGGCTGCCCGCCGAGGGTGCAGGCCGCGAGGGCGTCGAGGCCCTGGGGTTTCGCCGTGACGCGGCCGATCGCGATCGCGATGCGGTCGATGGTGCTGGCCCGTTTGTCCTTCAGCGGGCCGAGGATGGCGTTCTGGACGAAGTTCGCGCCGCCCTGGCCGGCGCTGGTGACGAGGCGATTGTTGGCCTCGGCTATCTGGGTGTCGAGCAGGGCGAGGTTGCGCTGGACCTCGGCCTGGGCTTGAGCGGGGATCGCGGGCAGCTGCCCGGCGACGTCGGGGCAGCTGATCTGCTCAGACGTCGCCGCGCTGGCCTGGCCGGTCTGGCCGGCCGTCGTCGCGATCACCAGGGCGCCGGCGGCGAGCGCGAGGCCCAGGGCCGCCGTGGCGAGTTTCGTCCGCCGGGAAATGCGGTGTCTTCCACCGGTATCAGGCATGAATGGCTCCCATGTTCCGTACTCGTTAGCGTGAACATATGCGCGGCCAGGCGCTATCTTGACGTCTCGACCAGGGGATTGTCCAGTCTGATCGGCCGGAAAAAGATAATCTGAACCAGGTTGAACCGGCGTCCGTATTCTCCGGTGAAGCACCCGGTCTGCGTATTCCGGAAAACGTCGGAAGCCGGCCGGGTCTTGACGGGGACGGGCACTGCCTCCTAGCGTCGCCATACCGACCGGTCGGTGTCCAAGGGAGGTCACTGGATGAGCTGGTACGACGAGAAACCGTGGCTGGCGAGCTACGGCGAACGGCCCCTGGAACCGGTCGTGGCGACCACGCTGCCCGAGACCTTCCGCCGGGCCGCGGACCACGTGCCCGACCGGGACGCCGTCGTCTACTTCGACGGCCGGCTCACCTACCGGCAGCTCGACGAGCTCTCCGACGGCGTCGCCCGCTACCTCACGCAGAACGGCTTCGAGCGCGGTGACCGGCTCGCCCTGGTGCTGCAGAACATCCCGCAGTTCGTCATCGCGCTGCTCGGCGCGTGGAAGGCCGGCGGGATCGTCGTGCCGGTCAACCCGATGTACCGCGAGCGCGAGCTGACCCACGTGCTCACCGACGCCGGCGTCAAGGCGATCGTCTGCTCGCAGCGCGGCTGGAACGCCTACATCGGCGAGACGGCCAAGGAACTGCCCATCGCGCTCACCACCAGCGAACTGGAGTTCCAGACCCGCGACGACGAGCGCGTGCTGGGCAAGGTCGTCCGCGAGGAGACCCCGGGCGCCGTCGAACTCCTCGAAGCCGCCGGGACGCCCGGGCCGAAGCCGCCGGAGCCCGCGTTCGCACTCGACGACGTCGCCCTCATCAGCTACACCTCCGGCACCAGCGGTACACCGAAGGGCGCCACCAACACCCACGGCAACCTCGGCACGAACGCCGCCGCGCTCGGCTCCTTCAGCGGCCTGCCCGCCGGCACGACGTTGTTCGGGCTCGCGCCGCTGTTCCACATCACCGGCATGGTGTGCGAAGTCGGCTCCGCGATCGACATCGAGGGCACGCTCTCACTCGCCTACCGCTTCGAAGCCGGCGTCGTGCTCGACGCCTTCCTCGAGCACGAGCCGTCGTACACGGTCGGGCCGTCGACGGCCTACATGGCGCTCATGGCCCACCCGTCCTTCAGCCGCGAGCACTTCGCGTCGTTCGCGCTGCTCTACTCCGGCGGCGCCGCGCTGCCGCCCGCCGTCGTCGAGGCGTTCCGCGCGAAGACCGGGCACTACATCCACAACGGCTACGGCCTCACCGAGACGACCGCCGGCTGCGTCGTCGTCCCGGGTGACCTCGAAGCGCCGATCGACCCGGCGTCCGGCACCATCTCGATCGGCCTGCCGGTGCCCGACACGATCGTCCGCATCCTCGGCGAGAGCGGCGAAGAGCTGCCGTTCGGGCAGGCCGGCGAGATCGCCGTCGAAGGCCCGATGGTCGTGTCCGGCTACTGGAACCGCCCGGACGCCACGGCCGAGTCGATTCCCGGCGGGCGGCTGCTCACCGGCGACATCGGGTTCATGGACGAACGCGGCTGGGTCTACGTCGTGGACCGCAAGAAGGACATGATCAACGCGTCCGGTTTCAAGGTCTGGCCGCGCGAGGTCGAAGACGTCCTCTACACGCACCCGGCGGTCCGCGAGGCCGCCGTCGTCGGCATCGCCGACGACTACCGCGGCGAGACCGTCAAGGCGTACGTCAGCCCGGCACCCGGCGTGACCGCCGATCCGGCGGAGCTGGTGGCCTGGTGCAAGGAACGGCTGGCGGCCTACAAGTACCCGCGCACCATCGTGGTGCTCGACGAGCTGCCGAAGACCACCAGCGGCAAGATCCTGCGCCGCGAACTGCGGGCGAGGGGGTAGCGGTGGTCGAGACCGTCCGCGGCGGGATCGCGCCGGAAGCACTGGGCCGGGTGCTGATGCACGAGCACCTCTTCGTGCTCAGCCCCGAGTTCGTCGACAACTACCCCGAGCACGAAGGGTTCCAGGAGGGCAAGCACGTCCCCGAGGCGATCCGGCGGCTCAAGGAGCTGAAGGACGCCGGGATCGACACGATCGTCGACCCGACCGTGATCGGGCTCGGCCGCTACATCCCGCGCGTGCAGCGGGTCGCCGCCGAGGTGGACGTCAACATCGTCGTCGCCACCGGGCTCTACACCTACAACGACGTGCCGCACTACCTGCACTTCCGCGGGCCCGGCACGATGCTGCAGGGCGAAGATCCGCTGGTCGGGATGTTCGTCGGGGACATCCGCGACGGCATCGCCGGCACCGGCGTCAAGGCCGGGCTGCTCAAGTGCGCCACCGACGAGCCCGGCGTGACCCCGGGTGTCGAACGCGTGCTGCGCGCGGTGGCGAAGGCGCACCTCGAGACCGGGGCGCCGATCATGACGCACACCCACGCCGTCAGCCGGCGCGGGCTGGAGCAGCAGGCGATCTTCGCCGACGAGGGCGTCGACCTGAGCCGCGTGCTGATCGGGCACTCGGGCGACTCCACCGACCTCGGGTACCTGACCGAGCTGGCCGACCGCGGCTCGATCCTCGGCATGGACCGCTTCGGCCTCGACCTGCTGCTGCCGTTCGAGGAGCGCGTCGCCACCGTCGCGGCGATGTGCGAGCGCGGGTACGCGGGCAGCATGGTGCTCTCGCACGACGCGTCCTGCTACATCGACTGGCTGCCCGAGGACCAGCTGCCGGTGCTGACGCCGAACTGGCACTACCTCCACATCACCCGTGACGTGCTGCCCGCGCTGCGCGAACGCGGGGTGGGTGAAGCCGACATCACGACGATGCTCGTGGACGTACCGAGGCGGTTCCTCGGGTGAGCGATATCCTGTGCGTCCGAACTCGACGGAGGGGGGACTTGCCGTGACGCGAGCAAGCGCCCGCAAACCGGGCGAGGCGGCCGGCGACGAGCAGGCCGCCGTGCCGCGGCGCCTGCTGGAGCAGGCCACGAAGCTCTTCGCGAAGAAGGGCTTCGACCGCACGTCCGTCCAGGAGATCGTCGAGGCCGCGGGCGTCACCAAGGGCGCGATGTACCACTACTTCGGCTCGAAGGACGACCTGCTCTACGAGATCTACGCCCGGGTGCTGCGCGAGCAGACGCGGCAGCTGGAGAGCGTCGCCTCGTCGGGCGCGCCCCTGCGCGAGCGCCTGGCCGCGGCCGCGTCGGACGTCGTCGTGTCCAGCATCGACAACCTGGACGACAACACGATCTTCCTGCAGTCGATGCACCAGCTGTCCCCGGACAAGCAGAAGGCGGTGCGCGCCGAGCGCCGCAAGTACCACGAGCGCTTCCGCGGCCTGGTCGAAGAGGGCCAGGCGTCGGGGGAGTTCCGCACGGACAAGCCGGCCGACGTCGTCGTCGACTTCTTCTTCGGCTCGGTGCACCACCTGGGCTCGTGGTACCACCGCAGCGGCTCCCTGACGGCCCGCCAGATCGGCGACCACTACGCGGACCTGCTGCTGGACGCCCTGCGCCCGCCTGGTTGATCGGCGGGATCCGCGCTCGCCGACGTCACCTGGCGGGAGTGGCTGCGGCTGATCCGCGACCACATCGCCGGCTACCGGCCCGGGCCCTACCAGCAGCTCGTCGCCAAGACGGGCTAGTGCCGGCCCACGTGGTCCAGCAGCAGGGCGATCACTTCGTCCGCCGTCTCCGAGGCCAGGAGCTGGCCGGCGCCCTCGATGATCTGGAAGCGGTACTCGGCGTCGATGTGGTGCACCGTCAGCTCGGCGGCGCCGCGGCCGAGCCAGGGGTCCTCGCTGCCCCAGATGTAGAGCGTCGGCACGGTGATCCGGCCCGCCGGGATGTCGAACGCGTCGGTCGTCGCGCCGCGGTACCAGTTCAGCGTCGCGGTCAGGGCGCCCGGTTCGGAAAGGCGCGCGACGTTGCGTTCGACGAATTCGACGGGAATGCGGTTGTCGTAAACCGCGCGTAGCCGCATGGCCCCGTCGCGTAGGAGGTATTTCTCGGCTTTGCCGACACCGCGGCGGAAGAACCGGATGTAACCGAGGTCGTGGAACTGCCCGTCGTCGGTCGCGGCCGCGTGCTGCAGCGCCGACGGGTGCGGCGTGGAGAGCACGGCCAGGGACCGCAGCCGGTGCGGGTGGGTCGTCGCGAGCGTCCACGCGACCATGGCGCCCCAGTCGCGGGCGATGAGGTGGAACCGGTCGGCGCCCTGGCTGTCGGCGAACGCGAGGGCGTCGCTGACCAGCTGCTCGATGGTGTAGGCGGCGACGTCGTCCGGGCGCGCGCCCGCGGCGTAGCCCCGCTGGTCGACGGCCACCGCGCGGTAGCCGGCCTCGCCGAGGGCGTGCAGCTGCTCGGTCCAGGCGTCGGCGAATTCGGGCCAGCCGTGCAGCAACAGGACGAATTCGCCCGCCGCGGGCCCGGCCGCGAGCGCGCTGTGGTGGTGGTCGCCGACGGCGATGTCCAGTTCTTCGAGCGTGCCGGGCGGCCCGGCTTCCGTCGGCGCGACGGCGAATTCCATGGCGCCCAGGCTAGATCGCATCCACCGGGTCGAACCATGGGAAGAAGGGCACTTTTGCCACCCTTTTGCCCTGGCAGTGGCCTGGCTCACACAATTCCCGCTCATCTGAGCGAAAAGCCGAAAGCATATGAATACTATTCACAATTCGGCCGCCGCAGACCCCTTGCCGCGCGAACCCCTGCCGCGCGAACCCTTGCCGCGCGAACGCCGGGCCGGTTGCCGGGTCTGCCGCGGCTGGTCGTGAGTGTTTAGGAGGGTTAGAACCCTCCTAAACACTCACGACCGGTACGGCTGGGGCACGTGTGACAGCTGGTGCAGGACTCGCCGCCGGCGCGCGCTGCCGCGCCGCTAGCGCGCGCTGCCGCGCCGCCGGCGCGGCAGGCGCCCGCCCGCCCGCCCGCCCGCCCGGGGCTGGCGCAGCGCACGTCCGTAAAGGGCTCCTTGCGGGACTCAGCGGTCCCGCAAGGAGCCCTTCACAGACCGGGGGAGTGCCTCAGGCGGGCAGGTCGACCAGGTCGGCCAGGCGGGCGCGGTGGCGGCCCGGGGTGCCGAGCGCGAGCTCGTCGGCCTTGGCGCGCTTGAGGTAGAGGTGCGCCGGGTGTTCCCAGGTCATCCCGATCCCGCCGTGCAGCTGGATCGCCTCTTCGGTGGCCTTGACCGCGATCGGCGCGTTGCGGGCCTGGCCGACCGACACCGCGATCGGCACGTCGACGCCCGAGGCCAGCGCGTCCGCCGCGTTGCGCGCGGTCGCGCGGGCCAGCACCAGGTCGGTGTAGAGGTTCGCCAGCCGGTGCTTGAGCGACTGGAACCCGCCGACCGGCCGGCCGAACTGGTACCGGCCCTTGAGGTAGCGCACCGTCTCGGTGAGCGCCCACTCGGCGATCCCGGTCTGCTCCGACGCCAGGATGCCCGCGCCGGCGAGCAACGCCTGCTCCAGCGCGCCCGCCGCCTGCTCGCCCGAGACCACCAGGACCGCCGGCGCGTTCTCCAGCACGACGTCGGCCACCCGCCGCGTCAGGTCGAAGGAGACCAGCTCGGTGACCGTCGCCGCCGACGCCTCGACGACGTACAGCGCGGGGCCGTCCGGGCCGGCGGCCGGGACGACCAGCAGGTCCGCCACCGACGCGTCGGCGACCGTGCCCACCCGGCCGGTCAACGTCCCGTCGGCCGCGGTCACCGACGACGGGAAACCCGCCCCCGGCGTCGTCGACAGCGGCACGGCCAGCGCGCCGATCGCCTCGCCCGCGGCAAGCCGGCCGACGAACTCGCCGTCGTCGGTGTGCAGCAACGCCGTCGTCGCCAGCACGACGCTGCCGAGGAACGGCACCGGCGCGACACTGCGGCCCAGCTCCTCGGCCACGACGGCGACCTCGCGGGCCGACGCGCCGTGCCCGCCGCGCTCCTCCGGCACCGCCAGCCCGGCGACGCCGAGGTCGGCGGCCAGGGTGCGCCACAGCTTCAGGTCGTAACCCTCGGCCGTCTCGACCCGCGCCAGCAACGTGGCCGCGTCGGCCTTGGCCTTGAGCAGGTCGCGCACCGAAGCCCGGAGGTCCTCCTCGACCTCGGAATACAACAGATCAGGCTGTGTCTGACTCATCGGGGCAGGTCCTTCCAAGCGACGTCCTTGTCGACGCGCGGCTCCGACGGGAGACCCAGCACGCGCTCGGCGATGATGTTGCGCAGGACCTCCGAGGTGCCGCCCTCGATGGAGTTCCCCTTGGCGCGCAGGTAGCGGTAACCCGCCTCGCGGCCGGTGAAGTCGACGATCGCCGGGCGCCGGAACGACCAGTCGTCGTAGGCCAGGCCCTCTTCGCCGAGCAGCTCGACCTCCAGGCCGGTGAGCGCCTGGTTCAGCTCCGAGAACGCGACCTTCATGGCCGAGCCCTCGGGGCCGGGCGCGCCGGCCGTGAGCTGCTGACGCAGCCGCGTGCCGGCCAGCCGCAGCGACTCCGCCTCGACCCAGCGCTGCACGAGCCGGTCACGCAGCTCCGGCGTGCGCAGCTCGGGACGTTCGCGCCAGGTCTTGGCGACGATCCCGACCAGCCCGCCCTCGCGCGGCTGCACGTGCCCGCCGATCGCGACGCGCTCGTTCATCAGCGTGGTCTGCGCGACCTTCCAGCCCTCGCCGACGGCGCCGAGCCGCTGCGTGTCCGGGATCCGGACCTCGGTCAGGAAGACCTCGTTGAACTCGGCCTCGCCGGTGATCTGGCGCAGCGGCCGGACCTCGACGCCCGGCGCCTTCATGTCGCACATGAAGTACGTCATGCCCTGGTGCTTCGGCACGTCCGGGTCGGTGCGGGTGACCAGGATCGCCCACTGCGACTCGTGCGCGCCCGACGTCCACACCTTCTGGCCGGTGACGATCCAGTCGTCGCCGTCGCGCACCGCGCGGGTGCCCAGCGCGGCCAGGTCGGAGCCGGCGCCCGGCTCGCTGAACAGCTGGCACCACACCTCGTCGCCGGTCCACAGTGGACGCAGGAAGCGCTCGCGCTGCTCCGGCGTGCCGAAGGCGAGGATGGTCGGCGCGGCCATGCCGAGGCCGATGCCGATCCGGCGCGGGTTGTTGTCCGGCGCGCCCGCGTCGACGAAGAGACCGTCCACAACGGACTGCAGTGCGCGCGGCGCGTCCTGCCCGCCGAGCCCGGCGGGGAAGTGGATCCAGGCGAGGCCCGCGTCGTAGCGGGCCCGGAGGAAGTCCATCCGGTCCGTGGTCTTCGGGTCGTGCGCGGCCAGGAACTCGGTGACCTGGCCGGTCAGTTCTTCGGCGGTGACAGTCACTTCGCGCCCTCCGACAGGTACTTCTTCAGCTCACGGCGGGCCAGGGACCGCTTGTGGACCTCGTCCGGCCCGTCGGCCAGGCGCAGCGTGCGGTTGCCCGCCCACATCGCGGCCAGCGGGAAGTCCTGGCTGACGCCCCCGGCGCCGTGCACCTGCACGGCCTTGTCCAGGATCCACTCCACGGCGGACGGCGTCGAGATCTTGATCGCCTGGATCTCGGTGTGCGCGCCCTGGTTGCCGACGGTGTCCATCAGCCACGCGGTCTTGAGCACCAGCAGCCGCTGCTGCTCGATCTTCACGCGCGACTCGGCGATCCAGTCCTGCACGACACCCTGCTGCGCGATCGGCTTGCCGAACGCCTCGCGAGAGATCGCGCGGCGGCACATCAGCTCCAGCGCGCGTTCGGCCATCCCGATGGCGCGCATGCAGTGGTGGATCCGGCCCGGTCCGAGCCGCGCCTGGGCGATGGCGAAGCCGTCACCCTCGCCGGCGATGAGGTTCTCGACCGGCACGCGGACGTCCTCGAAGAGCACCTCGGCGTGGCCGCCGTGGTCGCTGTCGTCGTAGCCGAAGACGTGCATGCCGCGCTTGACCGTCAGGCCCGGGGCGTCGCGGGGGACCAGGATCATGCTCTGCTGCTTGTGCGGCGCGGCTTCGGTGTCGGTCTTGCCCATCACGATGAAGATCTTGCAGGCCGGGTTCATCGCGCCGGAGATGTACCACTTGCGGCCGTTGACGACGTACTCGTCGCCGTCGCGGCGGATGCTCGTCTCGATGTTGCGGGCGTCGGAGGAGGCGACGTCCGGCTCGGTCATCGCGAACGCGGAGCGGATCTCGCCGTTGAGCAGCGGTTCCAGCCACTGCTTCTTCTGGTCGTCGTTGCCGAACATGGCCAGGACTTCCATGTTCCCGGTGTCGGGCGCGGCGCAGTTGACCGCGGTCGGGGCCAGCCGGATGCTGCGGCCGGTGATCTCGGCGAGCGGCGCGTACTGCAGGTTCGTCAGGCCCGCGCCGTGGTCGCCGGGGAGGAAGAAGTTCCACAGCCCGCGCTTGCGCGCCTCGGCCTTGAGCTCCTCGACGACCGGCGGCATGGCCCACGGGTCGTCGCGCTCGGCCAGCTGCCGCTCGAACACGGCCTCGGCCGGGTAGACGTGGGAATCCATGAACTCGAGGAGCTTCGCGCGCAGCTCCTCGGTCTTGGCGTCGAACGCGAAGTCCATTACTTCTCCTCGTTGAGAATCTCGTTGCCGTGCGAGATGAGCAGCGGGACGCCGGCGCCGACGCCTTCGAAGCCCGCCCCGACCGTCTGGCCCTTTTGGTAGCGGTAGTAGATGCCTTCCAGGATCACGGCCAGCTTGAAGAAGGCGAAGCTGACGTACCAGTTGAGCTGCGAGACGTCGCGCCCCGAGCGTTCGGCGTAGCGGGCGACGACCTCGTCGGTGCTCGGGTAGCCGGGCGCCGAGCTGGCGTTCGACACGAACTGCAGCGACACCTTGTCCCGCTCGGCGTAGGCCACCAGCAGCGCGAGGTCGGTCAGCGGGTCGCCCAGCGTCGACATCTCCCAGTCGAGCACGGCGGAGATCTTGTCGTCGCCGTCGACGAGGACGTTGTCGAGCCGGTAGTCGCCGTGGATGATCGACGGCTTCCCGGACACCGGCACGGCTTGGGCGAGCCGCTCGTGCAGCTCCTCGATGCCCGGCAGGTCGCGGCTGCGCGAGGCGTCGAGCTGCTTCTTCCACCGCCGCAGCTGCCGCTCCAGGAAGCCCTCGGGCCGGCCGAAGTCGCCCAGCCCGGCCGCGACCGGGTCCACCGCGTGCAGGTCGACGAGCGTGTCGACCAGCGCGTCGGCGATGGCCCGGGTGCGCCCGGCGCCGAGCGCGGCCAGCTCGTCGGCCGTCCGGTAGGGCGTGCCCTCGACGAAGCTCATGACGTAGAAGCTCGCCCCGATGACGTCGGGGTCCTCGCACAGCAGGAGCGCCTCGGGCACCGGGACGCGCGTGTCGCGCAGCCCGGAGATCACCCGGAACTCGCGGGTCATGTCGTGCGCCGTGGGCAGCACGTGCCCGAGCGGCGGGCGGCGCACCACCCAGCGCGACCGGCCGTCGCCCACCACGTAGGTGAGGTTCGACCGGCCGCCTTCGACGACGTCCGCGGTCAGCTCCCCGGCGACCAGCCCGGGCCGCTGCGCGTCCAGGTGGGCGCGCAGCCGGCCCAGGTCGAGACCCGGCGGATCGGTGCTCATCCAGCCTCCTCAAGCTTCTTTCCGGCGATGATACCGACCAGTCGGTATGTCGTACAGGGACCAGGCCCGAAGCGGCACTTTCACGTGAAAGTGCCGCTTCGACGGCGCGTGCGTCACGCGAGGAAGCGCGTCACCCATTCGGCGACGCACGCGGGCTTCGCCGCACCCTCGATCTCCACGGTCCACCGCGACACCGCCTGCTTGCCGCCCTCGATGTCGGTGATCTCGACCAGCTCGGCCCCGGCGCGCACCTTCGAGCCGACCTTCACCGGCTGCGGGAAGCGGACCTTGTTGAGGCCGTAGTTGATGCCCATCTTGATGCCGTTGACCTTGTAGATCTTCGGGCCGAACGCCGAGAGCAGCGAGAGCGTCAGGAAGCCGTGGGCGATGGTGCCGCCGAACGGGCCCGCGGCCGCCATCGCCTCGTCGACGTGGATCCACTGGTGGTCGTCGGTGGCGTCGGCGAACTTGTTCACCCGGTCCTGGGTGATCGTGTGCCAGTCGCTGTAGCCGAGGTGCTCGCCGACCGCGGCGGCGAAGGCGTCGAGGCTGTCGAATTCGCGCATCCGCCTCAGTCCTTCGGTCCGCCGGCGACGTAGATGACCTGGCCCGAGATGAACCCGGCACCGTCGCTCACCAGGAACGACGCCAGGTTGGCGATGTCGTCCGGCGTGCCGACGCGCTGCACCGGGATCTGCGACGCGGCGGCCGCCTTGAAGTCGTCGAACGACATACCGATCCGCTCGGCCGTCGCCGCCGTCATGTCGGTGGCGATGAAGCCCGGGGCGATCGCGTTCGCTGTGACGTTGAACTTGCCCAGCTCGATCGCGAGGGTCTTGGTGAAGCCCTGCATGCCGGCCTTGGCCGCGGAGTAGTTGACCTGGCCGCGGTTGCCGAGCGCCGAGGTGCTGGACAGGTTGACGATCCGGCCCCACTTCTCGGCCGTCATGTGCTTCTGGACCGCGCGCGTCATCAGGAACGAGCCCTTGAGGTGGACGCCGAGCACGGAGTCCCAGTCCTGCTCGGTCATCTTGAAGATGAGGTTGTCGCGGGTGATGCCGGCGTTGTTGATCAGCACGGTCGGCGCGCCGAGCTCCTCGGCCACCCGCGCGACGGCGGCGTCGACCTGTTCGGCGTCACTGACGTCGAGCGTCACGCCGACGGCCTTGCCACCGTCGGCGACGATCGCGTCGGCACCCTGCTTGACGCCGGCCTCGTCCAGGTCGAGCAGCCCGACGGCGAAGCCGTCAGCGGCCAGCCGGGCGGCGACAGCGGCCCCGATGCCACGGCCGGCCCCGGTGACCACGGCGACACGGGAAGGGGAATCGGTCACGGAGGACCTCCTCGTCGTTGAGAAGCGGGTTGGTTGCCGCTCGCGAGCCTACTAAGCGGTTGGTCACCGAGGCTACGGACAGCGCCCGCTATTTCGCTGCCAAAGTTACGCAGGTTCCCGGTCTTCCGCCTGGTCGAACCCACCCGGTGGCCTGCGTCACACCCACCTGGTGGCCTCCCGAGGCGCCGGGCCCGGTACGGCTCGCCTGCGCGTCGAGGTGGTCACGACGACGGGCCGTTCCGGTCGTGCGGGACTACGCCGGGTTCTCCGCGACGGCGAGGTAGTCCGTGTAGATCTGCGGTGAGCCGGAGAACGAGGCCAGCTGCTTCCACTCCTCGTACATCTGCTTGGTGTCGCGGTGGGCGGACGCGAACTCCGCGGCCTCGCCGGTGGCGATGTCGGGCTCGGGGTAGAAGACGTCCAGCGCGTCCAGGCCCGCGATCTCCATCATCATCACGTACTGGTCGAGGCGGTTGCCCCGCTCGCCCTTGAGCACGTGGAACCGCCAGTCCGGGTAGTCGTCGATCCGGTGGTGGTTCTCGGCGATGAAGCGGTCGAACACCTCCTCGGTCACACCGGCGCGCAACGCCAGGTTGTGGATCCCGACGACCCGAGCCACGGGCTCCTCACCCGGCCGCTCGCGGTAGCGGGGGCCGGGCGCGACCGTGCTCCGCGGATTGTCGGCCAGCAGCCGGTAGTCGGTGAACAACGTCGGCAGCTCACCGAACGTGCCCAGCCGCCGCCACCGCGCCAGCACCGCCTCCGCCTCCGGGTGCCGCGCCCAGAACAGCCGGGCCGGCTCGGTCTGCTCACCCCGGGCCGTGACGTAAAGGTCGCGCTGCTCGGCGCTCTCGATCTCGTACAACATCAGGTACTGCCCGGTCCGCTCTCCGCGCAACCCGCGCAACAACGTCCACCGCCACCCCGGGTACACGGGCAGGTGAACGCCTTCACCACGCACGAAGGTCTCGAACTCCTCCGGCGTGACACCAGCCTCGGTGTCGATGGCGATGTACTGGAAGGTGAACACCGACAAGCGTCCCAATGCGCGTCCAATCCTCGGGCCGGGAAAGGGATCGCGCGTCCGACAAGCACGACCCCCGCACCACATCCTGCCCGCTCCGGAGCAACGGGGCCCGCCAGTCCTCGGTCTCGATCTCCGACGCAGTGGTGCCCACGAGCGGAGCGCGAGTTCTCCCATCGGGTGCGCGCCGGGGGTGAACAGGACGATCGGCCCAGCGCTATCCATCTCCTCCAGCGCCGGGACGAGTCCCGCGCGCAACACGGACGTCTTGCCTGCTCCGGAGGGCCTGCACGGCGAGGAAACGCTGCCGCCGAAGCCGGGCGACGAGGTCGTCGACCAATCGTTCGCGCCCGAAGAACCGTCCGGCGTCCGAAGAGCGGTACGCGGCCAGGCCGACGTAGGGCGCTGTGGTGGCGGCCTGGTCGGCGTGTTCGAGTTCGAGGTCGTTCAGCTCGGCGGAGACCGCGTGCCACCGACGTTGCCACTCGGCCCGGTCGCCGTCGCAGGCTGTGACGTACGCCAGCGTGACCGCCAGGCTGGGCAGCCGGCGACCGCCTGCGGCGTCGGACAACGTCGTCGACGAGAAGTGCGCTAGCCGAGCCAGGTCCCGATACGGCGGTCCACCCGCTGCTTCTCGAAGTTTTCTCAGGTCGGCGGCGAACTGCGTGAGAACCGAGCCATCCGGATCCAACGGTCGCTCTGCACGTGGCATGGCTTGTCCAACCCCTCCCCGGGTCAGTTGCCGATTGTCCGGGTGTTGATGTCCGGCGTCCAGGCTCCGGCGCCGGACAACCCGTCCGCACTACACCGATAAACGTGCGTCGCGAATCGCCGCGGCGCTGCCCGCTCCGGTGAAAGGAACGGTGTGTTGCGACCCGCTACTCGGCTGGGAGTGCCCCTCGCGTTGATGGCGGCCATTGCCGCCACGACGACCGGTGTCGCCTCGGCCGCGCCGCCTGGCGTGGTGTTTCCCCCCGCTCGGACCGTGGGGTGGAGTACGACGACGGTCCAGGTCTTCCACCGCCAGGTGGTGGTGTCGACGCAGGGCGGGGCGAAGCAGGTGATCGTCACCATGACCGGCACGATCCGCAAGATCACGTGGGCTTGGCGAACTGCACCGCCAAGCCCCCCGGTCGCGTCAACAGTCAGTGGGCGATCGTTCTGACCTTTGGTCACCACCTGGCCCAGCGTGGCACTGCCGAACCGAGCCGGCCAGGAGCTGACGGTACGCCACGCTTACGTTGAGCGATCCGGCTTTCTGTACGGGCGTTCTGGCAGCAGTTGCCTTCCAGTCAGCCGTGCAGGTGACCGTCAGCGAGCTGAAGGTCGAAACCCGCCCGTGACGGCCGCTCGTCGGCCACGCGGTCAGCCGGCGGCGGTGTTGTAGTTGACGATTCGCTCCACCATGAGGGCGACCGCGCCGGTCAGTGGGCTGGCCGTCTCCTTGCGCACGACGTCGGGCAGGCGGTGCGCTTGCTCTTCGGTGACCGTCACGATGCCCCAGCACGCGTTGTAGCCGGTGGGATCCGCGGGCTTCTCGGCGGCCGCCTCGATGGTCACGGCGCCGTCCCGTTCGGCGACGGTCAGGGCGCCCATCTGCCGCAGTGTCTCGGGATCCCGCTCTTCGACGGCCACCGCGGCCCAGCCCGCCGTCGCTGTCCGCTGCAGCGCGGTGAGCAGCACGCCGGCGCTGCCGGCGCCGGAGACAACGATGTCAGGCAACATGAGGGCCACCGGTCCCGCCGTCATCGGCAGGGCGGACCGGATCGCTCCGTCGAGCGCCGGTGCGAACGATTCGTCCTGGTAGACGAAAACGAGCTGGAAGATCCCGGCGTACCGCGCGAGGTACCGCACCGTGTCCAGCTTGTGGGGCCGGAACACGACCACCACGCGCACCGTGAGCCCGCTTCCGGCCAGTTCGACGGCGGTCTCCAGGCTGCGGTCGAGCACCGTGACGCCGGGAGCCAGGCAGTGCAGCTCCTTCGGGTAGGGCGCGCCGAAGCGCGACCCGACCCCGGCGCAGGGCAGGATGATCGAAACGTCGGGGCGTGGTCGGTCCGAACCGTGCATCGCGTGGCCCTCGGGTCGTGGGGACGATCGGGAAAACGTTGCGCACCCGACCGTAGCCAGCCGGGGACGGCCCCCGGCGAGAGGGCGCGGTGATCGACTCGCACCGCGGCACGCGCCGTAAGCTGCTGCCGCACACCCGGCCGTGGCCGGCGGCCCGGCGGAACGGAAGAGGGCGCGAATGCGGGTGCTGTTGTCCACCTACGGGACGCGTGGCGACGTCGAACCGCTGGTCGCGCTCGCGGTGCAGCTTCGGGCGCACGGCGTCGAGGTGCGGCTGTGCGCTCCACCCGACGAGGAGTTCGCGGAGCGGCTGGCCGGCCTGGGCGTGCACCTGGTGCCGATCGGACCGCCCGTGCGCGAGCTGATGCGCGCGACACCGCCGTCGGCGGCGGAGCTGGCGCGGTACCGGACCGAGCTGGTCGATGCGCAGTTCGACATTCTCCCGGCGGCGGCGGAGGGGTGCGACGCGCTGGTGGTGGCCGGCCTGGCGCAGGCCGGCGCGCGGTCCGTGGCCGAGGCCGCGGGGATCCCTTACGTGTACGTGACCTACGCCGCGGTCAACCTTCCCTCGCCGCACCACGCGCCGCCGCCGCGGCCGGGCTGGCCGGAGCCCGCCGGGGACGACAACCCGGCGCGGTGGGACGAGGACGCCCGCCGGGTGAACGAGCAGTTCCGCGAGCCGCTCAACGGCCATCGCGCGGCCCTCGGCCTGCCCGCGGTGGACGACGTGCGCGCCCACGTCTACACCGGCCGGCCGTGGCTGGCCGCGGATCCGGCCTTGGGGCCGTGGCCGGAGACCCCGGGGATCGACGTCGTCCAGACGGGCGCCTGGAGCCAGGCCGACGAACGCCCGCTCCCGGCCGGCTTGGAGACGTTCCTCGACGCGGGCGCGCCGCCGGTCTACGTGGGCTTCGGCAGCATCCGGCCGTCGCCGGACATCGCCGCGTGGGCCGTGGCGGCGGCCCGCGCCCGCGGCCGCCGCGTGCTCGTCGCCCGCGGCTGGGCGGACCTGGACCTGGCCGACGGCCGGGACGACTGCTTCGCCGTCGGCGAGGTCAACCAGCAGCGCCTGTTCGGCCTCGTGGCCGCGGTGGTCCACCACGGCGGCGCGGGCACGACGGCGACCGCGGCCCGGGCGGGCGTGCCGCAGGTCGTGGTGCCCGTCCAGCTGGCGGACAACCCGTACTGGGCCGGCCGGGTGGCGGAGGTGGAGGTCGGCGCGGCACTCGACGGCCGGACCGCGACGAGAGCGTCCCTGGACGCCGCGCTGGAGACCGCCCTCGCCCCCGAGACCCGGGCGCGGGCCACGGCACTGAGCACCCGGATGCGCGCCGACGGCGCGAAAGTGGCCGCGAGCCTGCTGGTCGACACCATCCGGTGAGCGAAGCGGCTGGTTTCACCGGATCAAGGCCTGCCGTGGGGACGTTCAGGCCGTCCGCGTGACCGCCGGCCGCCGCCCGTGAGGATCTCGCCGGACGATTTCGCTGTCGACATCCAAGCGTTGACGATGCCGAGGCGCGCGAAACGCTGGTTTAGCGGGCGGTCAGTGGCCGCCGTTGGGTTTCAGGGCGTTTGTCAGCTTGCGGATGGTCGGGTTCAGGTACAGCTCGCGCAACGGCAAGGCGGGCAAGCCTTGCTGTTGCATCGCGGCGTCCAGGCGGACTGCGTAGAGCGAGTTGCCGCCCAGGCTGAAGAAGTCGTCGTCCGGTTCTACCGGTTTGCCCAGCACCTCTGCCCAGATCTTCAGCATGGCCGGGTCGACGTCGACGTCGGCGCTGTCTGGGCGGTCGGAGGTGGAGTTGTGGGTGAACTCCGGTTCGGGGACGGCTGCCGTGTCGAACTTGCCGTTCGGTGTGAGGGGTAGCTGGGGTAGCACCGTGATCGTGGCCGGGAGCATGTGTTCCGGGAGGAGTTTTGCCGCCCATCGGCGGATCGCTGTCGTTGTGGTGCTGTCGGTTACTACGTAGGCGTCCAGGCGTAGTGCCGCGTTGTCTCCCGTGTCGCGGCCGCCGACTACCACTGCGGCGTCGTGCACGCCTGGGCATTGGCGGAGTACGCCGCGGACTTCGCCGGGTTCGATGCGGAACCCGCGGATCTTGACCTGGTCGTCCAGCCGGCCGAGGTGTTCCAGGCGGCCGTCGGGCAGCAGGCGGCCTCGGTCGCCGCTGCGGTACATGCGGCCGCCCGTGATCGGGTCGGGCAGGAATCGCTCCGCCGTCAGGGCCGGCCGGCCGAGGTAGCCGATGGCTACTCCGGCGCCGCCCACGTGGATCTCGCCGGGTACGCCGACCGGTAGGGGGCGGCCGCGTTCGTCCAGCACGTAGAGGTGCCAGCCCGGCAGTGCGGGTCCGACCGACCGGGAGCCGGAAAGTGCTTCGCGGCGGGTGATCGTCTGCGCCGTCACGTGCACCGTCGTTTCGGTGATGCCGAACATGTTCACCAGCCGGCACCGGTTCTCGGGGTAGCGGTCGAACCACCCGCGCAGCGGGGCGGGATCCAGCGCTTCGCCGCCGAACACGACCAGCCGCAGCGGCAACGGCGTGAGCGGCGCCCGGTCGGCGGCCATCAGCTGGGCGAACGCCGACGGCGTCTGGCTGAGGACGGTGACCCGCCGTGACGCGAGCAGCGCGCGGAACTCGGCCGGGGACCGGGAGACCCAGTACGGCACCACGACTAGGTGGCCGCCGGTGAGCAGCGCGCCCCAGATCTCCCAGACGGAGAAGTCGAACGCGCTCGAGTGGAACAGCGTCCAGACGTCGTCCGGGCCGAGCCCGAAGTCGCCGGTGGTGGCGGCCAGCAGCGCCGGCACGTTGCGGTGCGGCACCACGACGCCTTTCGGGCGGCCGGTGGAGCCGGACGTGTAGATCACGTACGCGGCGTCGTCGGCACTGCGCGTCGGAGCCGGAAGTTCCCCGGTACCAAGGGAAAGCGCTGCCGGTGACACCCACTCGACGTCGCTCGCCGGGAGTTCGGCGGTCGCGGCCACCACGAGCCGCAGGTCCGCGTCCGCGACGGTGCAGGCGAGGCGGTCCCGGGGGTGGGCCGGATCCATCGGCACGTAGACCGCGTCCGCCTTGAGCACGGCGAGCAGCGTGGCCACCAGGTCCAGCCCCCGGTCGAGGCAGACGCCCACGCGGTCGCCGGGGCGCACCCCGTGCTCGACGAGGCCTACGGCGAGGAGGGTGGACCGGTCGTCGAGTTGTTCGTAGGTCAGGGATTCGGCTTCGCAGGACACGGCGGTCGCGTCCGGCCGCTCGGCCGCCCGGCGGGCGAAGACCCGCTCGATGCGCTCCGGTTCCCGGCCGGGGTCCCGGGACGGCCGGCCGAGTGCGGCGAGTGCCGCGGCCTCCGCGTCGTCGACGAGGTCGAGGTCCTGTGGGTCGCGTTCCGGAGCACTCGCGAGCACCTGGGCGTAGACCCGGGCGAGGTGGGTGGCGAACCGTGCGGCCGAGGCGTCGTCGACGTCCGCGAGCCGGTGGTGGACGGTCACGGTCAGCTGACCGGCGGTTGTGCGGGGGACGAGCGTCAGGGGGCACAGCGGGGCCTGGCAGGCGACGTACCCGTCGGCGGTCTGTCCATTCGCGACGATCGCGACGGCCTGACCGGTGGGCCTCGCTGCTGGGGCGGGGTCCGCCAGCTCGCCGAGGGTCGACTCGCCCGAGAAGTCCAGGGACAGTGACGAAAGGCGGTCGAACGCACCGAGAACCGCGGCCGGGCGGTCCGGTTCCGGGGCGCACAGCAGGATTTCCTGCGTCGTGCGCCCGGTGTAACGGCTGAGCACCAGGCCCGCCGCGACGACCAGCGCGGATACCGCGCCAGAGCCCGCCTCGCCGAGCGTGACGTCCACCTGGCCACTGCGGTCACCCGCCCGCGGATCCGAGGTGGCCCAGGCGGTTTCGCCGTCATCCCAGTCGGGGTCGACGGACGGTGCCGGCGGTGAGATCTCCGCGGCCGCGCGCGTGCCCGTGACGACGTCGGCGATGAGGCGTAACGACGTCAGGTCCAGCGCCTGCCGCCGGGCGACGAGCACCAGGTCGGCCGATCCGTCCGCGTAGACCAGGCACACGGCTCGGAGCACCGGGCCGCCCGGCTCGATCGGCCGGTGCAGTTCGGCGTGGACCCGGCGGTCCGCCGCGGGGGAACCGGCGGGCGCGGGGACCGGGTCCAGCCACAGCCGGGGCGGGCGGGCCGGCCACCACGCCGTCACGGCGGCCCGGAACACGGGCTCCGCCTCGGCCGGCAGGTGGGGGAGGTGGACCCGCAGGGCGTGACACGATGCCCGGGGCGACCGGGATGCCTTACTGGACAAGGAAACCCTCCTGGGAGTGCCCGGCGTCGGGAGCCGGGGTCATCGAGCGGTGAAGCCGCCGTCCACGGTCAGGACGCTGCCGGTCACCTGCCGGGACTCGTCGGAGGCGAGCCACACCGCGGCGGCCGCGACGTCGTCCGGTTCGATCAGCGCGTTCATCGGCTGCGCCTGCAGGAAGGTCGCCTCGTGCTCGGAGACGGGGACCGCCAGCGACCGGGCGATCTCCGAGAGCATGCGGCCCTCGACGGCGTCGTCGTCGCGGACGGACCCCGGGCACAGCGCGTTGACCCGCACCTTCGCGGGGGCGTAGTCGAGCGCGACGGCCTTGGTGAGCCCGATCAGCCCGTGCTTGGCCGCGACGTAGCCGGCGAAGTACCGGTAGCCGACCAGGCCCGCGGTCGAGGCGATGTTGACGATGCTGCCCGACCGCCGGCCGACCATCCCGCCGGCGACGGCGCGAATGGCGCGCCACGCACCGGACAGGTCGACGTCGATCATCAGCTGCCACTCCTCCTCGGCGATCTCGTGCGCGGCCTTGCCCGAGGGCGCGGCGATCCCGGCGTTGTTGACCAGCACGTCGATCCGGCCGAACCGCTCGACGGTGTCGGCCACCGCGGTCACGATCCCGGGCAGGTGCCGCACGTCGACGTGGTGCGTCCGCACGGCGACGCCCTGGTCGCGGCACAGGTCGGCGGTGAGGGCCAGCTGGCTCGCCGAGCCCAGCGGGTACGGGACGCCGTCGAGGTCGCCCGCGATGTCCAGCAGCACCAGATCGGCGCCCTCGCGCGCGAACGCGGTCGCGCAGGCGCGCCCGACGCCCCGGGCGGCCCCGGTGACCACGATGACCTTGTCCCGCAGTCTCATGGCGCGCTTTCCCCGGCGACGGCCAGTTCGCCGGCGAGCAGGCCGAGCACCTCCTCGGCGCGGTCCACCAGGTACATGTGGCCGCCGGCCAGCTCGACCGAGCGGAAGCCGGCGGTGCTCGCCCGCGCCCACTCGGCGATCCGGGCGGCACTCACCAGTGCGTCGTCGCGTCCGCGCAGCGCGGTCACCGGGATCGGCAGTGCACCCTCGGCGTCCGGGCGGTAGTTCTCGTGCATCTCGACGTCGGCCCGCAGCATCGGGAGCAGCATCGACCGCATCTCCGGGTGCCGCAGCGTCGGGTGGGCGTAGCCGGAGAACCGCTCGACCTGGGCCAGGAACGCGTCGTCGGGCAGGCCGGTCGCCCGGCTTTCCCGGCCGCTCCACGGCCCGGGGGAGCCGCTCACGAAGAGCCGGGTGAGCGGCGCCCCGAGCCGGTCGAGGCGCCGGGCCAGCTCGAACGCGAGCACCGCGCCCAGGCTGTGCCCGAACAGCGCGATCCGCCCGGCGCCCTCGATCCGCTCGACGACGGCGGGCAGGACGTCGTCGAGCGCGCGGCCGACGTCCGCGTGCGGTTCGTCGACGAACCGTTCTTCGCGGCCGGCGAGCTGGACCGCGACGACGTCGAGCGACGCCGGCGCCAGGGGCTGCCAGGCCCGGAAGAACGACGCGCCCGCGCCGGCGAACGGCAGGCAGATCACCGTGGTTTCGTGCACTTGCTTCCCTTCTCCGCGGCCGTCCGGGACGGCCTCACCGTGCCGGTGTCCGCGCGCGGCCGAGTTCCGCCGCGGTGACCAGCTCCCGGCCGCTGCCGGTGTCGATCGCGAACGTCAGGCGGTCGAGCACCAGCGCCAGCCGGGCCAGCATCTCGTCGTGGTCCGCGGCGACCCCGCTGATCAGGTCGAGCGGCCGCGTCATGACCGACGCCGGCAGCGCCGTGCCGGGTTCGAAGTACGGCCGGTACCCGGTGACGCCGGGGACGCGCCGGACGTCGTCGACGCCCAGGGTCTCGAGCAGCGTGAAGGCGCCGACCGGGGCCGGGGTGTTGTACTGGAAGTAAACCTGCCCCGGCCGGGGCGGCCGTTCGGGCAGCTCGGCCCCCAGGGCCAGCCGCGCGGTCAGCTGGACCATGTCCAGGCCGTGGGCCCTGCGGGCGAGGTCGTTGATGTGCCCGCCCATCCGGCCGTTGACCTCGATGATCCGCGGGCCGGCCGCGGTCAGCTTGACCTCGGTGTGGCTCACGCCGAAGCGCACCCCGAGCGCGTTCAGCGCGCGCCCGGTCAGCTCCTCGACCTCCCGCTCTTCGGCCGGGGACAGCGGGGAAGGCCAGAACTGGCCCACTTCGCGGAAGGGCGGCAGGGTCGGGAACTTCCCGGTCACGGTGAGGTGCCGGACCCCGCGCGGGGTCGTCACGCTCTCGACCGAGACGTAGTCGCCGAACGGTTCGCTGGGGCGCCCGGCCAGGAACTCTTCGAGCACGAGGCCCGCCACCGGGTCGGGGCCCGCCAGCAGGTCCGCGCTCAGCCGGGCGCCCGCTTCGGCGTCGGTGACGAGGTGGGTGTCCCGGCTTCCCTGTCCCCGCAACGGTTTGAGCACCGCGGGGACGCCCACCGCGGCCACCGCGCCCGGCCAGTCGCCGGCGTGGCGGACCGGGTGGGCTCGCACCTCGTCGACGCCGTGGGCGCGCAGCTCGTCGCGCTGCCGCAGCTTGTCCGTCAGCAGCGCCACGACCGGCGCCGAGTGGAACCGCAGGCCCAGCCGGTCGGCGATGTGCGCGGCGACGGGCATCATGGTGTCGCTGAAGGTCACCACGGCGTCGATCCCGATCGCGGCCAGCCGGGTGAGCACGGGCTCGAGGCCGTCGTCCAGGAACAGGACCTCGCCCAATTCGCGCAGCAGCGGCACGAGCGGTCCCGCGGGTCCCGCTTCGTGGCCCACGAAGACCAGGTCGCCGAGCGCGCCGAGGCTGAGCGCGACCTCGGCCGCGTTGACCGCACCCCGGTCGTAGGCGACGGCGAAGGTGGTCACGCCGGTTCTTCTGATGACGTCGCCGCCACCAGCCGCCGCGCCGCCGCGATGAAGTCGGCCAGTACCGGGTGCTCGAAGATGAGCCTGATCGGCACCTCGGTCTCCCAGCGGGCGCGCAGCCGGGTGATCATCCGCATGGCGGCGGTCGAATGGCCGCCGAAGTCGAAGAAGTTCGTTTCCGGGCCGTCGGGCGGACTGCCGAGCACCTCGGTCCAGGCCTGGATGACGGTGCTGCCGACCGGGTCCGGTTTCGTTTCCGGCGGCATATCGATCTTGGAAGAGTTTTTCATTCACGTGTCTCCGGTATGTGCTGATCTTGGAGATCTTCGTAGCGATTCACGCTAGCAGTGATCAATTTGTCAGCTGTCGGTAATTTTACCCACTCGGGCGTGGTGGGGAATTCCCTTCCTTCGTCGGGAAAACGCGAGCTATAGTCGGGACGAACGTCGAGCCCGGCGAGCATCGGTTCTCGCTGAAACAGGGCGGAAACCGGTCCGGGGATGTGCTCGGTGCCGGGTTGCACGCAACGATGCGGGCAGGTGAGAGGTACTTTTATGTCATTTCTGTCGGCCGTGGAATCGGCTCGTTCGGTAGCGATCTTCGATTCGAATCGATCCGCCGTACGGGTGAACGGCACGCGAATGCTGGCCGATCTCGACAAATTGGCTACGTACGGTGTCGATTCCGAGGGCGGTTTGTCCAGGCTTGGGTTCACTGCCGCGGAAGATTCCGCGCGCGCGTTTTTGCGCGACGCGGCCGCGCGAGCGGGCCTGGGCAGTACGGTGGATCAAGCGGGCAATCTCTTCCTGCACCACGGGAAAACGCTTCCGGATGATCCGGTGGTGCTGATGGGCTCGCACGTCGACACGGTGCGGCGGGGCGGCCGCTTCGACGGCACCTACGGCGTGGTCGCCGGGCTGGAAGTGCTGCGGACCCTCGCCGAACACGACCTGCCGATGCGCAACGCCCCGGTGGCCGTGGCGTTCTCCAACGAAGAGGGCGCCCTTTTCCCCTATCCCTTCTGGGGTTCGCTGGCGGTCAGCGGGCAGCTGGACGCGCCCGAGGCCGCCGTCGACCGGACGGGCCGCTCGATCCGTGAGCCGCTGGCCCGCGCCGGCGGCGACCTGGACGCGATCGGCGAGGCCGTCTGGCCGCCCGGGATGATGGCGGCCTACCTCGAACTGCACATCGAACAGGGGCCCGTCCTCGAGTCCCGCGGTATCCCGATCGGTGTGGTGACCGGCATCGTCGGGCGCACCATCATGGAGTTCGAGGTGCGGGGCAAGCAGAACCACGCGGGAACCACACCGATGGACCAGCGGCGCGACGCCCTCGTGGCGGCGGCGAAGCTGGTGCTGCGGGTCGAAGCCCTTTCGGCCGAACGGAAGCTGTGCGCGGTCAGCACCGTGGGCGACCTCGCCGTCGAGCCGGGACAAGCGAACGTGGTACCGGGCCGGGCGCGGCTGACGGCCGAGATCCGGGACCTCGACGCGACCCGCCTCGAGGTCGTGGAAGCGTTGCTCCGCGAGGAAACCACGCGGTCCGCGCGCGAAGCCGGGGTCGACGTCACGTGCGTGACGACCATGCGCTCGGCGCCGGTCCGGACCGCGACGGCGTTGCAGACGGCGATCGAGGAGGCGGCGGCGGACCTCGCGCTGCCCGTCGTGGCCATGCCCAGCGGCGCCGGGCACGACGCGCAGATGATCGCCGCCGTCGCGCCGGTCGGGATGATCTTCGTGCCCAGCCGCGACGGGATCAGCCACGCACCCGAAGAGCACACCGCGCCGGGACAACTCGTCGCCGGCGCCAACGTGCTCCTCCACGCCGCCCTTCGCGCCTGACGAAACCGGCGCAACCGACCGAAACGGGGAACAGCCATGCCGAACGACACCACGGAAGACGAGTTCGAGTACCAGGTCGTCGTGAACGAGGAAGAGCAGTACTCCATCTGGCGGGTGGGCAAGGAGATCCCGCGGGGCTGGCGGCCCGACGGGACCCGCGGCGCCCGGAAGGCCTGCCTGGAGCACATCGAGCGGGTCTGGGTCGACATGCGGCCGCTGAGCCTGCGCACGTTCATGGACCGGCAGGCGGCCGGGAACTGATCCGGCCGCCCCGGCACGAGGTCGGCATGCCCGCACCGAGAACGCCGTTCGCCCGGCAGTGCCTGGCGGCGCGCGACCGCATCGGACCGCTGATCCGGCGCACGCCGATCCTGACCGACCCGGACACCGGGATCCACCTGAAGTGCGAGAACGAGCAGGTCACCGGGTCGTTCAAGGCACGCGGCGCGCTCAACGCCCTCACCGCGCTCGGGCCGGCCGCCGTCGTCGTCGGCTCGTCCGGGAACCACGGCATCGCCACCGCGTGGGCCGCCTCCCGGATGGGGGCCGACGCCACTGTGGTGATGACCGAGGCGACGAGCGCGTACAAGCGGAACCGGATCCGGCGCCTCGGCGCGCGGGTGATCACGTGCGCCGGCGGGAACAACGCCAGAGGGGACCGGGTGGCCGAGATCGCGGCCGCGACCGGCGCGGTCCCGGTGTCGTCCTACGACCACCCGCTGGTGGTGGCCGGGCAGGCCTCGGTGGGCTTCGAGATCCTCGAGCAGCTGGCCGGGGCCACGACGATCGTGGTGCCGGTCGGCGGCGGCGGGCTGCTCGCCGGGGTGGCCGCCGCGGTGGAGGTCGCCGGCCGGCGGGTCCGCGTGGTCGCCGCCGAGCCACGCGCGGCCAACGACACCGCGCTGTCGCTCGCGGCGGGCCGGCGGATCGTGATCGACCCCCCGGTTTCCGTCTGCGACGGCGTTCTCGCCCAGACGCCCGGCGCTTTCACCTTCCCGCTCATCCGCCGGCTGGTCGACGAAGTCGTCGAGGTCGGCGAAGACGAAGTCCTCGCGGCGATGCAGGAACTCGCCGTGCTCGGCCTGACCGTCGAACCGACCGGCGCCCTCGCCTTCGCCGCGGCCCGCACCCTGCCGGCCGCGGCGGGCACGGTCGCCGTCGTGAGCGGCGGGAACGTCGAGCCGGCCGAGTTCCGCCGGCTCACCGGAGCCAGCCGGTACCCCGCCCGTCCCTGATCGTCACGTGTTTCGGAGGAAGCCGATGTCCGGCGCACCGCTGTCCTTTTCGCAGCAACGGTTGTGGTTCCTGGATCAGCTCGAACCGGGGAGCGCCGAATACGTCGTGCCGTTCGCCTGGCGGCTCACCGGCGAGCTGGTCGTCCCCGCGCTCGAGGACGCCATCACCAGGGTCGTGTCCCGCCACGAGGTGCTTCGCGCCCGCTTCGTCGCCGAAGACGGTGAGCCCGCGCAGGTCGTGACGGCGGCGGAACCGGCCCGGCTGCCGCTGCTCGACGCCCGGGACGACGACCTCGCCAAGGTGGTCGCCGGGTTCGCGGCCGAGCCGTTCGACCTGGCCCGCGGCCCGCTGTGGCGCGCCGGGCTGGTCCGGGCGGGCGAGCGCGACCACGTGTTCGTCTTCGCCGCGCACCACATCGTGATGGACGCCTGGTCGGCGCGGAACCTCGTGGACGAGCTGGGGGAGTGCTACCGGGCGGCGCTGTCCGGGCGGCCGCCGGTGCTGCCGGAGCTGACCATGCAGTACGCGGATTTCGCGCGCTGGCAACGGGAGCGGCTCGACGGCGCGGTCGCGTCCCGGCTGCTCGGGCACTGGCGCCGGCAGCTCGACGGGATCCGGCCGCTCGACCTGCCGACGGACCGCCCGCGCGGGGCGCTCGCCTCGGCCGAGGGCACCGCCGTCGAGTTCACCGTGCCGCCGGACGTGGCCGACGGGCTGGTGAAACTGGCCGGCGAGCACCGGGTGACCCGGTTCATGATCGTGCTCGCCGCGGTCCAGGTGGTGCTCGGGCGCTACTGCGGGCAGGACGACGTCGCCGTCGGCACCCCCATCGCCAGCCGCGGCCGGGAAGAAGCCGAAGCGCTCATCGGGTTCTTCGTCAACACCCTCGTGCTGCGCACCGACCTGTCCGGCGATCCGACGTTCGCGGAGCTGCTGGCCAGGGTCCGCGAGGTCGCGCTCGACGCCTACGACCACGAGGAACTGCCCTTCGAACGGCTGGTGGAACAGCTGCACCCGGACCGGGACCGGACCAGCACCCCGCTGATCCAGGCGTTGCTGGTGCTGAACACGACCTTCGACCACCTCGAGCTGGACGGCCTGCGCGCCGAGGCGTTCCCGGTCGAGTTCCTGCACTCGAAGTTCGACCTGACGGTCGGGTTCGTCGACAGCGCGGACAGCCTGACCGGCTGGGTGCGCTACCGGACCGAGCTGTTCGACACCGCCCGGATGACCCGCATGTTCGGGCATCTGCTGCAGGTGCTCACCGCCGTCGCCGGCGACCCCGAGGTCCGGCTGTCCGACCTGCCGCTGCTCACCGACGCCGAACGCGGCGAACTCGTGCCCGCCGGCGCGCCCGCGTCCGAGCCGGCCGAGCCGGCGCACGCGCTGTTCGAGGCGAACGCGAAGACGTCCCCGGACGTCGTCGCGCTCGTCGAACCGGATGGCGGCCGCCTCACCTACGGCGAACTCGACGTCCGGGCCAACCGGCTCGCCCGGCACCTGCTCGCGGCGGGTGCCTCGGCGGGCGCCCCGATCGGGATCTGCCTGCCCCGGTCGGCCGACGCGATCGTGGGCATCCTCGCCGCGCTCAAGACGGGCATCGGTTACGTCGCACTGGATCCCGGCTACCCGCAGGCTCGGCTCGAGTACCTCCTGACCGACAGCGGGATCGACCTGGTGCTCGCCGACCGGGACACCGCGGCCGCGCTCCCGCCGGGGTTCGCGGGCCGGACGGTGGATCCGCGGGACCCGGCCATCGCCGGGCGGCCGGGGCACGATCTCGCGCTGCCGGTGCACCCGCTTTCCGTCGCCTACATCGCGTACACGTCCGGCTCGACCGGACAGCCGAAGGGCGTCGTCGCGACCCACGAGGCCGTGTCGCGGCGGATCCGGCACATCCGGGCGGACTACGACCTAGGCCCGTCGGACGTCGTCCTCGCGATCGCCGGGTTCGGCTTCGACGCGTCGGCGCGCGAAATCCTCGGGACGCTCACGTCGGGGGCGCGGCTGGTGCTGGCCGGGCCGGACGCGGCCAAGGACCCGGCCGGGGTGGTCGGCCTGGTCGCCGCGGCGCGGGTGACGGTCATCGCGAGCACGGTGCCGTCGGTCCTGTACGAGCTCGCGGCCCAGCCGGCCGCCGCCGGCGTGCCCGCGGACGTCCGGCTGGTGCTGTGCAGCGGTGAACGGCTGCACGCCGAACGGCTGGCCGGCTGCGCCTGGCTCGCCGGGAAGGTGCTGAACCAGTTCGGCCCGACCGAAGCCACGATCACGGTCACCTGGACGCGGGTGCCGGCGGGCGCCGGGCCGTCGTGGCGCTACGACGTGGGTTCCGCGGTCGGCGACACGACGCTCTACGTCCTCGACGACGCGCTGAACCCGTGCCCCGTCGGCGTGCCCGGCGAGCTGTACATCGGCGGTCCCGGCCTCGCCCGCGGGTACCTGGGCCGGCCCGGCCTGACCGCCGAGCGCTTCGTGCCCGACCCGTTCGGCGGCGGCCGGCTCTACCGCACCGGTGACCGCTGCCGCTGGTCGCCCGCGCACACCCTCGAGCACCTCGGCCGGCTCGACAACCAGCTGAAGGTGCGCGGTCTGCGCGTCGAGCCGGCGGAGATCGAGGCCGCGCTGCGCGCGCTCGAGCCGGTCGCCGACGCGGTGGTCGTCCTGCGCGAGGACGTCCCGGGAGACCAGCGGCTGACCGCCTACTTCACGACGTCCGGCGCGCCGCCCGCCGCGTCGTGGCTGCACGCCGAGCTCGAGCGGGTCCTGCCCGCGTCGCTGGTGCCGTCGGTCTTCGTGGCCCTGCCGGCCCTGCCGCGGACGGTGAACGGGAAGACCGACCGCGGCGCCCTGCCCGCGCCCGGGAGCGAACGGCCGGAGCTGGGGGCGGCACCCGTGCGGCCGCGGACCCCGGCCGAGGCCGCCGTCGCCGGCGTCTGGCGGGAGGTGCTCGGCTTGGACGAGGTCGGCGTCCTCGACGACTTCTTCGCGCTGGGCGGGCATTCCCTGCTCGCCACGCACGTCGTGGCCCGGCTGCGGAGCAGGCACGGGTTCGCCGTGTCCCTGCGCGACCTGTTCGAGACGCGGACCGTCGCGAAGCTCGCCGCCCTCGTCGCCGCCGTCGATCCGGTGGCGGCCGGGGAATCCGTGGCGGAGGCGCCCATCGCGCGGTCCGGGCGGCGCGGCCCGGCGCCGCTGTCCTTCGCCCAGCACCGGCTGTGGTTCCTCGACCAGCTCGAACCGGGCGGCACCGACTACGTCATCCCGCTGGGCTGGGAGCTGTCCGGCGTGGTCGACGCCGGCGCGTTGCGCGCCGCGCTGACCGAGGTGGCCCACCGGCACCACACGCTCCGGACCACGTTCCCGACCGCTGACGGCGAGCCCGTCCAGGTCGTCGCCCCGCCGGGCCCGGTGCCGTTCACCGTGCTCGAAGCGGGGGACGGGGACCTGGACGACGTGCTGGCCGGTTTTGTCGCCGAGCCGTTCGACCTGGGCACCGGGCCGGTCTGGCGCGCGCTGCTGGTCCGGACCGGCCCCCGCCGTTCGGTGTTCGCGCTGACGATCCACCACATCGTCGCGGACGCCTGGTCGGCCGCCGTCTTCGCCGAGGAGATCGGCCGCGCCTACCGGGCCGCCGTCGAAGGGCACGCTCCGGCGCCGGCGGACCTGCCGATCCAGTACACCGACTTCGCCCGGTGGGAGCGGGACCGGCTGAGCGGTCCCGCGCTCGACGAACCGCTGGCGTACTGGCGCGACCGGCTCACCGGGACCGAGGTGCTCGACCTGCCCGCCGACCGGCCCCGCCCGGCCGCCACCGAGACCGCCGGTGCCTCGCTCGAGTTCACCTTGCCCGCCGAGACCGCCGACGGGCTGCGGGCGCTCGCCCGGGCCGAGGGCGCGACCCTGTTCATGGTCGTGCTCGCCGGGCTGCAGGCCGTCCTCGCCCGGTACACCGGTCAGGACGACATCACCGTCGGCACCCCGGTGGCCCGGCGCGCCCGCCCGGAGACCGAGCCGCTGATCGGCATGTTCGTCAACACCCTCGTGCTGCGGACCGACGTCGGCGGGGACCCCGCCTTCACGGCCCTGCTCGGCCGGGTGCGGGACACCACGCTGGGCGCCTACGAGCACCAGGACGTGCCGTTCGAACGGCTCGTCGAGCAGCTGCGCCCGGACCGCGACCTCACCCGGACGCCGCTGTTCCAGGTCTCGTTGTCGGTCGACAACACCCCGGCGCTGCGGCTGCGCCTGCCCGGCCTGACCCTGGCCGACCACCCGTTGACCACCGACCGCGCCAAGTACGACCTCGCCCTCGCGTTCACCGACAACGCCGAGGAGTTCTCGGGCGTCATCTCCTACCGCACCGCGTTGTTCGACGCGCGCCGGATCGAGCGGCTGGGCGAGCACCTGCGGACGTTCTTCGCCGGTGTCGTCGCGGATCCCGGTGCGCGGCTCTCGGCGACCCCGCTGCTGACCGAAGCCGAACGCCGGACGGTCGTCGAGGAGTGGGGCACCGGCCCCGCCGAACGCCCCGAGGCGGCCGAGCGGCCGGGGTGGATCCACCGCGTGCTCTCGAAGCACGCGCAGGACCAGCCGGACGCGGTCGCGGTCCGCGCCGCCGACGGCGCCACCGTGAGCTTCCGCGAGCTGGTGGACCGCGCCGAGCGCCTCGCGGGCCACCTGCGAGACCGCGGGGCCGGGCCGGAGGACGTCGTCGGGATCTGCCTGGCCCGCCGCCCGGAGACGATCGTGGCCCTGCTCGCCGTGCACCGCGCCGGCGCCGCCTACCTCCCGCTGGATCCGGGGCACCCGGCCGAACGCCTCGCCGCCACGCTGGCGGACGCGCGCGCGGCCGTCCTGCTCACCGACACCGCGCACGCCACCGACCTCGGCTCCCGGGTCCGCGCGGACGTCGTCGACGTCGACGACCCGGCCACCGCGCTGGCCATCGCCGGGCACGCCCCCGCCAGCGACCCCGGCGGCCACCCGGAGAGCCTCGCCTACGTCATCTACACCTCCGGCTCCACCGGCACGCCCAAGGGCGTGCAGATCACCCACCGGGGGCTGGCGAACTACCTCGCCTGGGCCGCCGGCGCGTACCCGTTCCCGCGGGCCGGCGGTGCGGTGCTGCACTCGTCGCCCGCCTTCGACATGACCGTCACGTCGATCTTCCTGCCGCTGCTGGTCGGCCGGCCCGTGCAGCTGGCCGAGGAGGGCGCCGACCCGGCCGGGCTGCTGCCCGCGCCCGGCGCCGCCCTGGTTAAGCTGACGCCCACCCACCTGAGGGTGCTGGCGGGCACCTCGCCGGCCGGGGTCGTGTTCCCGCCCGCTGTCATCGTCGGCGGCGAGGACCTCCCGGCCGCGCCGGCCACGGAAGTGCTCGCCGGGCTGCCGGCCGGCGGCTACCTGGTCAACGAGTACGGCCCCACCGAGACCGTCGTCGGGTGCTGCGTGCACACCCTGCCCGCGGGGGCCGTCGCCGGCCCGGGCCGCGTCCCGATCGGCCGGCCGATCGCCGGCACCCGCGTCCACGTGCTCGACGCCGCGCTGTCGCCGTGCCCGATCGGCGTCGCGGGCGAGCTGTACATCGGCGGCGCCGGCGTGGCCCGCGGGTACCGGGACCGGCCCGGTCCGACCGCGGAGCGCTTCGTCCCTGACCCGTTCGGGTCCGGCCGGCTCTACCGGACCGGCGACTCCTGCCGCTGGTCGCCCGACGGGCACCTCGAATACCTGGGGCGCACCGACTTCCAGGTGAAGATCCGCGGCCACCGCGTCGAACCGGGCGAGATCGAGGCGACGCTGCTGGCGCAGCCCGGCGTCGCCGAGGCGGTCGTGGTGGCCCGGGAGGACACCCCGGACGACCGCCGGCTCGTGGCCTACCTGGTGCCCGGCGCGGACCCGCTCGACCTGCCGGCCCTGCGCGCCCGCCTGACGTCGTCGCTGCCCGGCTACCTGGTCCCGTCGGCCTTCGTGGTGCTGCCCGCCCTCCCGCTGTCCGGCAGCGGCAAGGTGGACCGCCGGGCGCTGCCCGCGCCGGACACCGCGCGGCCCGACCTCGGCAGCGGCCCGGTCCCGCCGCGCGGCCTGCTGGAGGAGCTGGTCGCCGACATCTGGAGCGACGTCCTCGGCGTCGAGGAGGTCGGCGTCTTCGACGACTTCTTCGCGCTGGGCGGGCATTCCCTGCTGGCGACCCAGGTCGTGGCCCGCCTCGCCCGCACGAGCGGCCGCGAGGTGCCGCTCCGGCTGCTGTTCGAAGCACCCACGGTGGCCGGGATGGCCCAGCGGCTCTCCGGTGCGGACGGGACCGCGCTCAGCCCGATCCCGCACGCCGACCGCGCGGCCGGGCTCCCGCTTTCCTTCGCGCAGCAACGGTTGTGGTTCCTCGACCAGTTCGAGCCCGGCAGCACCGAGTACATCGCGCCGATGGCCTGGCGGCTGACCGGCGAGCTCGACCCGGCCGCGCTGGAAGCGGCGCTGGCCGCGGTCGTGGCGCGGCACGAGGTGCTGCGGACGGCGTTCCCGACCGTGGAAGGCAAGCCGTCCCAGCACATCGCGGCCGCCGTCGCGGTGACCCTGCCGGTCCTGGAAACCGGCGACCGCTCGCCCGAGCAGGTCGTCACCGATTTCGTGTACCGCCCGTTCGACCTCGGCACCGGACCGCTGTGGCGCGCCGCCGTCGTCCGGCTCGGCCCGCGGGAGCACGTGCTCGTGCTGGCCATGCACCACGTCGTCGCCGACGCCTGGTCGTCCGGCGTGCTCGTGCGGGAGCTGAGCCACCACTACCGGCGGGGCGCCCCCGGGCTCCCGCCGCTCGCGACGCAGTACGCGGACTTCTCGGCGTGGCAACGGAACTGGCTCACCGGGCCGGTGCTGGAGGCCCAGCTCGGCCACTGGCGCGACCGGCTGGCCGGCCTCACGCCGCTCGAGCTGCCGGCCGACCGCCCCCGCGAGGCCGTCCGCTCGGCCGACGGCGCCGCGATCGAGTTCACCGTGCCCGCCGAGGTCGCCGCCGGGCTGCGACGCCTGGCGCGGGACCACCGGGCGACGCTGTTCATGGTGGTCCTCGCCGGGGTGCAGGCCGTGCTCGCGCGGCACTCCGGGCAGCACGACGTGGCGGTCGGCACCCCGATCGCCGGGCGCACCCGGACCGAGGTCGAGGACCTGGTCGGGTTCTTCGTCAACACGCTCGTCCTGCGCGCGGACCTGTCCGGCGACCCGGCTTTCACCGAGCTGCTGGAGCGCGTCCGCACGGTCACCCTGGACGCCTACGAGCACCAGGACCTGCCCTTCGAACGGCTCGTCGACGAACTCCGGCCCGAGCGCGACCTGGCCCGCACCCCGCTCTTCCAGGTCATGCTCACCCTCGACAACACCCCGCCCGGGGCGTGGGCGCTGCCCGGGGTCGAGGTCACCGAGTTCCCGCTCGACGCGCGGCACGCGAAGTTCGACCTCACCTTCGCCTTCACCGACACCCCGGACGGGCTCGCGGGCGTCATCCGCTACAGCACGGCGTTGTTCGACGCCGGCCGGGTGACCCGGCTGGGCGAGCACGTCGGGCGCGTACTGGAGGCGGTCGCGCAGGATGCGGGCCGGCGGCTGTCGGACCTGCCCCTGCTCACCGAGCGGGAACACGCCCAGGTCGTCGACGAGTGGAACCCCGGCGGCTCGGCCACCGGCACCGCGCTGCTCCACGAGCTGGTCGAGCGGCACGCCGCCGAGCGCCCGGACGCCGTCGCGGTCACCGACACCGACGGCGCGGTCCTGACCTACGCCGAGCTGAACCGCCGGGCGAACCGGCTGGCCCACCACCTGCGCCGGCGCGGAGCGGGCCCGGAGCAGCTCGTCGGGCTGTGCCTGGGGCGGTCGGTCCGGACCGTGGTGAGCCTGCTCGCCGTGCTCAAGTCCGGCGCCGGGTACCTGCCGCTGGATCCCGCGTACCCGGCCGAGCGCCTCGCGTTCATCATCTCCGACGCCCGGACGGCGCTCGTCGTCACCGACGCGGCCACCGCCACCCGCGACTGGGCGGCCGAAGTCGTGAACCTCGACGACGCGGCGCTCACCGCGGTCCTCGACGGCCTGCCCGGCACCGATCCGCGGCCCGTCATGAGCCCGCAGAACCTGGCCTACGTCATCTACACCTCCGGCTCCACCGGCAAACCCAAGGGCGTTCAGGTCACCCACGCCAACGCCAGCCGGCTGTTCGAAGCGACCCGGGAGACCTTCGGCTTCGACGACGAGCAGGTGTGGCTCTCGACGCACAGCTACGCGTTCGACTTCTCCGTCTGGGAGATCTGGGGCGCGCTGACCACCGGCGGGCGGACGGTGATCGCCGCGAACGCGGTGGCCCGCGACCCCGAACGGCTGGCGGGCGTCGTCGCCGAGCAGCGCGTCACCATGCTGAGCCAGACGCCGACGGCGTTCCGGACCCTGATGGCGCCGCTGATCGCCGCCGGACCGGGGCACCTGCGGTTCGTCGTCTTCGGCGGCGAGGCCCTCGACCTGACCACGCTGCGCCCCTGGTTCGACGACGACCGGACCCGCGCCGTCGCGCTGGTCAACATGTACGGCATCACCGAGACGACGGTGCACACGACGTCGCTCGTGCTGTCGCCCTCGACCCGGGGTGACGCCGCGGCCGGCCCGATCGGCCGGGCGCTGAGCGACCTGCGCACCTACGTGCTGGACGCGGACCTGACGCCCTGCCCGATCGGGGTGCCCGGCGAGCTGTACGTCGGTGGCGCGGGCGTGACCCGCGGCTACCTCGGCCGCCCCGGGCTGACGGCGGAGCGGTTCGTCCCGGACCCCTTCGGCACCGGCCGGCTCTACCGGACCGGCGACGTCGGCCGGTGGTCGGCCGACGGGGTCCTGGAGTACCTCGGCCGGACCGACCGCCAGGTCAAGATCCGCGGGTTCCGGATCGAGCTGGGCGAGATCGAGGCGAGGCTGCTGGAATCCGCCGACGTCGCCGCGGCCGTGGTCACCGCGCGGGAGGACAAGCCGGGCGAACGCCGTCTGGTCGGTTACGTCGTGCCCGCCGGGCGGACGCCGTCGGTGTCGGAGCTGCGGGCCTGGCTGGAGCGGACGCTGCCCGCCCACCAGGTGCCCGGCGCCTTCGTCTTCCTGCCGGCGTTGCCATTGACGGCCACGGGCAAGGTCGACCGTCGTGCGCTGCCCGCACCCGGCGCGGCCCGGCCCGAACTCGCTTCCGGTTTCGCCGAACCGCGCACCCCGGCGGAGGAACTGCTGGCCGGCGTCTGGGCGCAGGTCCTCGGGCTCGACCGGGCCGGGGTGTTCGACAACTTCTTCGACCTCGGCGGGGACTCGATCCTGAGCATCCAGATCGTCGCCCGGGCCGTGGCCGGCGGCCTCCGGATCACGCCCCGGATGGTGTTCGAGCACCAGACCATCGCGGCGCTGGCCGCGGCGGCCGAGACGGCGCCGGTCGTGCGGGCCGAGCAGGGCGTGGTGACGGGCGACGCGCCGCTCACACCGATCCAGCACTGGTTCTTCGCCCGGGACCTGCCGCACCTCGACCACTACAACCAGTCGATGATCGTCACCGTGCCGCCGGCGGCGACCGAGCGGGACCTCCGGCTGGTCCTGGACCGGCTCGCCGCGCAGCACGACATGCTGCGCGCGCGGTTCACCCCCGGGCCGGACGGCTGGACGCAGTCCGGCACGGCCGAGGTCCCCGGCGATCTACTGTGGACAGTGCGGTGCGCGACCGATACCGCGCTCACCGTCGAGGCGGACCGGTTGCAGGCGAGCCTGGACATCCGGGCCGGGCGGGTGTTCGGCGCGCTGCTGGCCGATCTCGGCCCCCGCGGGCGGCGGCTGCTGCTCGTGGCCCACCACCTCGTCGTGGACGGCGTCTCGTGGCGGGTGCTGCTCGAAGACCTGGAGACCGGCTACCGGCAGGTGCGGGCGGGCCTGCCGATCACGTGGCCCGCCAAGACGACGTCGTTCCTGCAGTGGGCGCGGATGCTGCCGGAGTACGCGGTTTCGCCCGCCGCCGCCGAGGAGAGCGACTTCTGGGGCAAGAGAACGGGCCCCGGCGCCGTGATCGCGGTCGACCACCCCGGCGGGGCCAACACCGTCGAGTCCACGGCGCGGGTCACGCGCGAACTGAGCGCGGAGCTGACCCGCGCGCTGCTCGTCGAGGTGCCCGCCGCGTACCGGACGCAGATCAACGACGTCCTGCTGACCGCGCTCGCACTCGCGATCCGGCCGTACGCCACCGCCTCGGACGTCGTGATCGACCTGGAGGGCCACGGCCGCGAGGAGATCGTGGCCGGGGTGGACCTCTCCCGGACGGTCGGCTGGTTCACCTCGATCTACCCGGTGGCCCTGGACACCGGCGGCGGCACCGGCATCGCCGAGGTGCTCAAGGAAACCAAGCAGGCGCTGCGCGAGATCCCGCGGGGCGGCGTCGGCCACGGGATCCTGCGGTACCTCGCCCCCGGCGGCGCCGGGCTCACGGACTCCGGCGGGCAGGTGCTGTTCAACTACCTCGGGCAGTTCGACAACGTGCTCGCCGCCGACCGGACGTTCGGTGGCGCCGAGGAGCCACGGGGGAGCGCGCAGGCGCCGAGCGGACGGCGTTCGCACGTGCTGGAGCTCAACTCCGAGATCAGCGGCGGCCGGTTCCGGATCACCGTCGGCTACTCCCGGAACCTGCACCGCGCCGAGACCGCGGACCGGCTCGCCGACGCCTTCGTCGCCGAACTCGCCGCGGTCATCGCCCACTGCACCGCCCCGGGCACCACCGGCGCGGTCCCCGCGGACTTCCCGCTCGCGGGCCTCGACCAGCAGACCCTCGACCTGATCATCAATGAATACCGAAGGGACGTCTGATGGAGGCCTCGCCACTGGAGGACATCCTCCCGCTGTCACCGATGCAGGAGGGGATGCTGTTCCACAGCTTGCTGGACCCCGACGGCGGCGTGGACTTCGAGCAATTGCTGTACCGGTTCGACGGGCCGCTCGACACCGCCGCGCTGGAGCGGGCGTGGCAGGCGGTGGTGGCCCGGCACACCGCGCTGCGCGCCCGGCTGCGCTGGCAGGGCGTCGACCGGCCGCTCCAGCTGATCGAGCGGTCGGTGACGGTGCCGGTCACCGTGCTCGGCCGGGTGCCGTCAGATGGGCTCGAAGCGTGGCTGGCGCAGGACCGGAGCGAAGGCATCTCGCTGGCCAAGGCGCCGCTGCTGCGGGTCACGCTCTTCCGGGAGACGGACCGGGAACACCTGATGGTGCTCAGCTTCCACCACGTGCTGCTGGACGGCTGGAGCGTCCGGCTGGTGCTGCGCGACCTCATGACGTGCTACCGCGCCGAAAGCGAAGGCCGGCGCGTGGTGCTGGAGCCCGCGCCGCAGTACCGCTCGTTCCTGCGCTGGCTCGGCGCCCAGGACACCGCCGCCGCCGAGCGGTACTGGAAGGGGGAGCTGGCCGACTTCACCGCCCCGACGAAGATCACCGCCGACCGGCCGGGCACCGAGTCCGGTTTCGCCGTGGCCGAGCTGGAACTCGACGCCGCGGACTCCGCGCGGGTGCGGGAGTTCGCGCGGGCGCAGCGGATCACCGTCAACACGGTGCTGCAGGGCGCGTGGGCGCTGGTGCTGTCCCGCTACACCGGCGAGCGCGACGTCGTCTTCGGCGCCACCATGAGCACCCGGCCGCCGGAAGCCGACCGGGTCGAGTCCATGGTCGGGCTGATGATCAACACGCTGCCGCTGCGAGTGCGCGTCGAGCCGGCGAAACCGGTCGGCGAGTGGCTGCGGTCGGTCCAGGACGCCCAGCTCCGCCTGCGCCAGTACGACTACACGCCGCTCGTGCTCGCGCAGAGCAGCAGCGGGGTACCGCAGGGCACGCCGCTGTTCGAAAGCCTGCTGGTGTTCGAGAACTACCCCGCCGCGAGCGCGGCGGACCAGTCGGCGGGCGGCGTGGAGCTCGTGCCGGTCGGCGCGCGCGAACGCAACGGCTACCCGCTCAGCGTCGTCGCGGCGGTGCGCGACCTCCTGCGCGTGGAGATCACCTACGACCGGGCGCGGTTCGACCGCCACCGGGCCGGCCTGCTCGCCGGGCACCTGCGCACCCTGCTGCTCGGGCTGGCCGCGGATCCCGCCGCCTTGGTCGGCGACCTCGGCATCCTCACGCCGGCGGAGCGGCAGCTGATCGTCACCGAGTGGAACGCCACCGACGCCGGATACCCCGCCGACCGCTGCGTGCACGAGCTGTTCGCGGCGTGCGCGGCCCGCGATCCCGGCGCGGTCGCGGTGGTGGACACCGACGGCACGCGGCTGACCTACGGCGAGCTGGACGCCCGGGCCAACCGGCTGGCCCACCACCTGCGCGGGCTCGGGGCCGGGCCGGAGCAGCGGATCGGGATCTGCGTGAGCCCGTCGGTGAACGCGCTCGTCGGGATCTTCGGCATCCTCAAGTCCGGCGCCGCCTACGTGCCGCTGGACCCGGGGCACCCGGCCGAACGGATGCGCTTCATGCTGGACGACACCGGCGCCGAGTGGGTCCTGGTGGAAGCGCGGACACAACCGGGCCTGCCGGCGGAGTACGCGGACCGGGCCATCGTGCTCGACGCGGACGTCTCCGTGGCGGCCGGGCTGCCGGAGACCGACCCCGGCGCGCCCGTCCGCGCGGACAACCTCGCCTACGTGATGTACACCTCCGGCTCCACCGGCCGGCCCAAGGGCGTGCTCGTGGCGCACCAGGGTCTGGTCAACTACCTGTGGTGGGCCATCGACGGCTACGGGCTGGGCGGTGCGTCCGGCGCCCCCATGCTCGGCTCGATCGCCTTCGACCTCTCGATGCCCAACTTCTTCCTGCCGCTCATCGGCGGCAAGGACGTCACGCTGCTCGCGGCCGATCGCGGCCACGACTCGCTGCGGGAGCTGCTGGCCGCGCCCGGTGACTTCAGCCTGCTCAAGATCACCCCCGGGCACCTCGACCTGCTGCGCGGCATGATCGGCGAGGACGAGCAGCTCGGCTCCGTCCGGACCTACGTGGTCGGCGCCGACGAGGTCAAGCCGGAGACCCTCGCGGCCTGGCAGCGGATCGCCCCGAAGTCCCGGGTGATCAACGAGTACGGCCCGACCGAGACCGTCGTCGGCTGCTCGATCTACGTCGCCGACGAACGGTTCGACCCGTCGGTGCCCGTGCCGATCGGGCGTCCGATCGCGAACACCCGGATGTACGTGCTCGACGAGGCGCTCAACCCGGTGCCGGTGGGCGTCGTGGGGGAGCTCTGCATCGGCGGCGACGGCGTCGCCCGCGGTTACCTGGGGCGCCCGGACATCACGGCCGAGCGGTTCGTGCCCGACCCCTTCGGTCCCGGGCGGCTCTACCGCACCGGCGACCTGGCCCGCTTCCGGCCCGACGGCGACCTGGAGTTCCTCGGCCGCACCGACCACCAGGTGAAGATCCGCGGGTACCGCGTCGAGCTGGGCGAGATCGAGGCGCGCCTGCTGCTGCTCGACGCGGTGTCCGAAGCGGTGGTCGTCGCGCGGGAGGACACCCCGGGTGACCGCCGGCTGGTCGCCTACCTCGTCGCGGACGGCGACCTCACCGAGCCTGCCGTCCGCGAATGGGTCGCGGCGGTGCTGCCCGGCTACATGCTGCCCGCCGCGTTCGTGTTCCTGCCGGCGTTGCCGTTGTCCGGCAACGGGAAGGTCGACCGGCGCGGCCTGCCCGCGCCCGGCGGGGCCCGGCCCGAGCTGGCGGCCGGTCCGGTCCGGCCCCGGACGCCGTCCGAGGAGCTCGTCGCCGGCGTCTGGTCCGACGTGCTCGGGATCGACGAGATCGGCGTCTACGACGACTTCTTCGCGCTGGGCGGGCATTCCCTGCTGGCGACCCAGGTCGTGTCCCGGCTGAGCCGGCTCGGCGGCGCCGAGGTGCCGCTGCGGGCGTTGTTCGCCGACCCGACGGTGGCGGACCTGGCCCGGCTGCTCGACGAACGGCGGACCGGGCGGCAGATCCCGCCCATCGAGCGGGTGGCCGGCGACGGTGATCTCTTCCCGCTGTCCTTCGCCCAGCAACGGCTGTGGCTGCTCGACCAGCTCGAGCCGGGCAGCACCGAGTACGTCGTCCCGCTGGCCTGGCGGCTCACCGGCACCCTCGACGTCGCGGCCCTGGAAACCGCGCTCGGCGGGGTGATCGCCCGGCACGAGGTGCTGCGGACCACGTTCGCCGCCGGGGAAACCGAAGCGGGGCAACGGATCCACCCCGCCCGCCCGGTCGGGATCCCGGTCTTCGATGTCGACGTCGAAGCACTCGACGACGCCATCCGCGGGCCGGCCACGAAGCCGTTCGACCTGGTGACGGGCCCGGTGTGGCGCACCGCGTTGTTCCGGGTCGCGGCCGACGACCACGTCCTGCTGTTCGCCACCCACCACATCGCGATGGACGCCTGGTCCGCGCGCAACCTCGTCCGCGAACTGGGGGAGGGGTACCGGGCCGCGCTGCGCGGCGTCGAACCCGAGACACCCGCACCCGCGGTCCGGTACGCGGACTTCGCCGTCTGGCAACGGAACTGGCTGCGCGGCGACGTGCTGGACGAGCAGCTCGGCTACTGGCGCGAGCAGCTCACCGGCGTCCCGCCGCTGCAGCTGCCGACGGACCGGCCCCGCGCCGCGGTCCGCTCGACCGAAGGCGCGTCACTGGAGTTCAGCATGCCCGCCGAGCTCGCCGCGGGCCTGCGCGGGCTCGCCCGGGACCACCGCACGACCCTGTTCATGGTCATCCTCGCCGGCGTCCAGCTGGTCCTCGGCCGCTACGCCGGCCAGACCGACGTCGCCGTCGGCACCCCGATCGCCGGGCGCAACCGGCGTGAGGTCGAGGGCCTGATCGGCTTCTTCGTCAACACCCTGGTGCTGCGCACCGACCTCGGCGGTGACCCGCGGTTCGCCGAGCTGCTCGACCGGGTGCGCGAAGTGACGATGGGCGCCTACGAGCACCAGGACCTGCCCTTCGAACGGCTCGTCGAAGAGCTCCAGCCCGAGCGGGACTTCGCCAGGACACCGCTGTTCCAGGTGATGCTGTCGGTCAACACCGTGCCCGCCGGCGAGTGGGAGCTGCCGGGCGTGCACACCGAAGAGCACGGTTTTACGACCAACCAGGCGAAGTTCGACCTCACGCTGGCCTTCGCCGACACTCCCGGCGGTCTGCTCGCCGGCATCCGCTACAGCACGGCCCTGTTCGACGCCGAGCGCGTGCGCCGGCTGAGCGAGCACGTGCAGCGGATCTTCTCGGCCGTCGTCGCCGATCCGAAGGCCCGGATCTCGGACCTGTCGCTGTTGTCCGAGGCTGAACACGAAAGCCTGGTGCACGGCGGCAACGCCGACCGCACGAGCCACGTGCCCGCCGGGGTGACCGGGCTGCACCGGCTCTTCGAACAGCAGGCGGCCGCGCGCCCGGACGCCGTCGCGCTGGCGGGTCCGGCGGAGCTGACGTACGCGGAGGTCGACCGGCGGGCGGCCGCGCTGGCCGCGCGGCTGCGCGAGCGCGGTGCCGGCCCCGAGGTCTTCGTCGGGATCTGCCTGCCGCGCAGCGCGGAAGCGGTGATCTGCGCGCTCGCCGTGGCGAAGACCGGGGCGGCGTTCGTCCCGATCGACGCGCGCCAGCCGCGGGACCGGGTGGCGTTCATCCTCGCGGACACCGGCACCGGGCTGGTCCTCACCGACGCCGCCACCGCGGCGGGGGCGCTCACCGGGTTCCGGGGCGAGGTGCTCCTGATCGACGGAGACGCCGCCGCAGCGCCGTCACGGCCGGTCCCGCCCGCCGCGATCCACCCCGGCAACGCCGCGTACGTCGTCTACACGTCCGGCTCGACCGGGCGCCCCAAGGGCGTCGTCGCCACCCACGGCAACGCGCTGGCCCGGATCGGCTACCTGCGGGACGAGTACGGCATCGGCCCGGTCGACACCGGGATCACGTTGTCCGGCTGGGGTTTCGACGCCTCCGTGCGCGAGATCTTCGTCGCCCTGTCGGCGGGGGCGAAGCTCGTGGTCACCGACCCGGACGCCGCCAAGGACCCGGCCTCGGTCGTGGCGCTGCTCGCCGGGCACCGCGTGAGCACGATCCTCAGCGTGGTGCCGACCCTGCTCTACGAGCTGGCCGCGCAGCCGGTGCCCGACGCCGGCCTGGCCGCGGTCCGCCTCGTCCTGTGCAGCGGCGAGCACCTCTACGCCGAGCGGCTGGCGGACTGCGCCTGGCTCGCGGGCAAGGTGGTCAACCAGTTCGGCCCGACCGAAACCACGATGACCGCGACGCGGATCCGGGTCCCGGCCGGCGCCGGGTCGGCGTGGACCTACCCCGTCGGCGAGCCCATGGCCGGCACCGAGGTCTACGTCCTGGACGCGGCGATGGCGCCGTGCCCGGCGGGTGTCCCCGGCGAGCTGTACATCGGCGGCGCCGGCGTCAGCCGCGGCTACTGGGACCGGCCCGGGCTGACGGCCGAGCGCTTCCTGCCCAACCCCTTCGGCGACGGCCGGCTCTACCGCACCGGGGACCTCTGCCGCTGGGGACCGGGCCAGGTGCTCGAACACCTCGGCCGCACGGACCACCAGGTCAAGATCCGCGGGTTCCGGGTCGAGCTCGACGAGATCGGGACGCACCTGCGGGCGCTGGAGGCCGTGGCCGAAGCCGTCGTCGTGGCGCGGGAAGACGAGCCGGGAGACCAGCGGCTGGTCGCCTACGTCGTGCCCGCCGGCACCGACGCAGCGGTCCCGCAGCTGCGCGCGTCGCTCGAAGAATCCCTGCCGGAGTACCAGATTCCGGCCCGGTTCGTGCTTCTGCCCGCGTTGCCGAAGACGGCGAACGGGAAGATCGACCGGCTGGCGCTGCCGGATCCCGACTCGGCGCGTCCGGAGTTCGGGTCGGGCTTCGCGGCCCCGCGCACCGAGCTGGAAACGGCCATCGCCGCGATCTGGCACGAGGTGCTCGGCCTCGACCGGGTCGGGGTGTTCGACGACTTCTTCGACCTCGGCGGGCATTCGCTGCTCGCCGCGCACGTCGTCGCCCGCCTGCGCGCCCGGCACGACGTGAAGGTGCCGCTGCGGGCGATCTTCGAGGCGCGGACCGTCGCCGGGCTGGCGGAGCTGGCCGCCGCCGGGCAGCCGACGGCGACGCCGGGACTGGTGCCGCTGAACACCGGTCCCCGGGACCGCACCCTGTTCTGCGTGCACGAGGGGACCGGCAGCGTCACCGGGTACTACGCGCTGGCGCGGGCGCTGGAGCCGGACTTCGCGCTCGTCGGGCTCGACTTCGACGAGTCCCTCGTGACGGCCGCCGCGCCCGACCAGGTGGTGGCGATGGCCGAGGTCTACGTCGAGCGGATCCGGCGGTGGCAACCCGCGGGCCCGTACCGGCTGTGCGGCTGGTCGTTCGGCGGGATCGTCGCCTACGAGGCCGCGGCCCAGCTGCTCCGCGCGGGCGCCGAGGTGAGCTGGGTCGGCCTGGTCGACTCCGTCGTCCAGGCACCGGAAACGCGGCAGCGGCACCACCTCGACGGGCTGCTCGACGAGATGATCGCCGTCGCCGAGGGCATCTCCGAAGCGGACTGGACCGGCCTGGCCCCGCGCCGGCTGACGGACCTGGTGCGGCAGGCCGGTTTCCGCGAGGAGCAGATCGGGCTCGGGAAGGACGCGCTGGAGAGCGTGCTGCGCCGCAACCGGTTCTTCCGGATGGCCAAGCGGAACTACCGGCCGCGGCCCGCCGACGTCCCGCTCACCGTGCTCAAGGCGACCGACGGCAACTGGTCGTGGCCCTGGTTCGAAGCGTGGCGCGAGCACGCGCCGCGCACCGAGCTGCTGGAGGTGCCGGGCACCCACCTGTCGGTGCTCGAAGAACCCCAGCTCGCCCAGGTCGTTTCGGTGTTCCGGGCCGGGTTGGAGGCGGCGGAATGACCGCCCGCGACGAACCCTCGGCGCCCGCGCCCGAATCTGCCGGTCAGGCCGAGATTCCGGTGCCACTGAGCCGCAACCGCGACTTCACGTTGCTCTGGGTGAGCCAGCTGGCGTCCGTGCTGGGCAGCCGGATGTCCTACGTCGGTTACCCGCTGCTGGTGCTCTCGCTGACGGGGTCGCCCGTGCTCGCCGGCCTGGTCGCGACGGCCCGGGGCGCGCCGCAGTGGCTGCTGGGTCTGCCCGCCGGGTTCTTCGCCGACCGGTGGGACCGCCGCCGGCTCATGCTGACGTGCGACCTCGTCCGGTTCGTCGCGCTCGCCAGCATCGTCGGCGGGCTCGCGACGGGCTGGCTGACGTACCCGCACATCATCGTCGTGGCGCTCGTCGAAGGCTCGGCGACCGTGCTGTTCTCGCCGGCGGAGGTGGGGGCGCTGCGTCACGTCGTGCCCGCGTCGCAGCTGCGCTCCGCGACCGCGCGCAACGAAAGCCGGGAATACGGCGCGATGCTGGCCGGCCCGCCGATCGGCGGGACGCTCTTCTCGATCGCCGCGCTGCTGCCGTTCCTCGGCGACGCGCTGTCGTACCTCGTCTCCTACGTCACGGTGTCGATGATCAAGACCCGGTTCCGGTCGGCGCCGGTGCCGGACACGAAGGCACTGTCGCTGATTTCGGGGGTGCGCGACGGGCTTCGCTGGCTGTTCCGCCAGCCCTTCCTGCGCGGCAGCGCCCTCATGGTCGCGGCCACGAACCTCGTCGGGAACGGGATGCCCACGCTGCTCGTCGTCATCGGGCACGAGTCCGGCACGTCGGCCGCGGTCGTCGGCACCGTGCTGACCGTGGCCGCGGTGGGCGGGCTGCTCGGGTCGTTCGCCGCGACGTGGGCGGCCGAGCGGATCCCCGCGTCCTGGATCGTCATCGGGTTCCCGTGGGTGTGGGCCGCGCTGCTGCCGATCCTGCTGGTCGCGGGCAACATCGTCGTGATGGGTGTCGTGTTCGGGCTCATGCTCGCGGCCGCGCCCCTGTGGAACTCGGTGCTCTCCACCTACCGCATCGTGCTCGTCCCCGACGAATTGCTGGGCCGGGTCGACAGCGCCTGCCGGTTCATCAGCCAGTCGGCCACCCCGCTCAGCCCGCTGCTGGCCGGGGTGCTCCTGCAGTTCTACGGCAGCACGACGACTGTGCTGGTGATGCTGGGCTGGCTGGTGCTGGTCGCGCTGGTGGGCACCGTCGTGCCCGCGCTGCGCCACCCGCCGGTGCTGCCCGGTGACGAGAAGCAGCCGTCCGATCCGGTCGTCGCCTGACCGCCCACCACGAAGGGAAACCCGATGCGCTTCGGCATCATGTTCTTCGCCGCTCCCGACGGTGCGGCCGCCTCCGAAACCTTCGACACCATGTTCGCCGCCGCGAAACTGGCCGACCGGGGCGGGCTGAGCGCCGTCTGGACGCCGGAACGGCACTTCGACCGGTTCGGCGGCGTCTTCCCGAACCCCGCGCTGACGAGCGCGGCGCTCGCCATGACGACGGACTCGCTGCAATTGCGCGCCGGCAGCCTGATCTCGCCGCTGCACAACACCGTCCGGATGGCCGAAGAGTGGTCCGTGGTGGACAACCTCTCCCGCGGCCGGGCCGCGGTGTCGTTCGGCGCGGGCTGGAACGTCAACGACTTCGTGCTGAGCCCACAGACCTACGCCGTCCGGCGGGACGTCATGCTGGCGCAGCTCGACGACCTGCGCCGGCTGTGGCGCGGCGAGGCGATCGAGCTGCCCAACGGGCTGGGGCACCCGGTACCGGTGCGCCTGTTCCCGCGGCCGATCCAGCCGGAGCTGCCGATCTGGCTGACGTCGTCGGGCAACCCGCAGACGTTCGTGGACGCCGGCGCCCGCGGCACGAACGTCCTGACGCACCTGATCGGGCAGGACGTCGACCAGCTCACGGCGAAGATCAAGCTGTACCGCGAGGCCCGGGCCGGGACCGGGCTCGATCCCGCCACCGGCGTCGTCTCGCTGATGCTGCACACCCACCTGGCCGACGACGAAGCCGAAGCGAAAGCGACGACGAGAACACCGTTCCGCGAGTACCTCCGCTCGGCGGTTTCCCTGGAGACCAAGGCGGCGAAGGGCGGCGGCACCATCAGCGGCGGCCACCGGATGCCGGCCGAGGACCTGCCGGACGACGTCGTCGAAGACCTGCTCGACCTGACCTGCGACCGCTACCTGCGGGACGGATCGCTGATCGGCTCGCCGGAAAGCTGCCGGACCGTCGTCGAACGCTTCGCGGCGGCGGGCGTGGACGAAGTCGCGTGCCTGGTCGACTTCGGCCTGAGCGCGGAGCGGATCCTCGCCGGGCTCCCGCCGCTGATCACCCTCGCGCGGCACTTCTCCCGGACCCGGCCTTGACCAGCTCGCGCGTCCGGCCGGCCCCGGCGCGGTTCAAGGCCTACCGGTTCCGCCAGGCCAGCCGGCTCGACCTGCTGGCGAAGCTGCCGGCGGACCTGCGCTTCGAAATGGAGGTCGTGTCGCACATCCTGCCCTTCCGGATCAACGACTTCGTCCTCAACGAGCTGATCGACTGGGCGGACCCGCCCGCCGACCCGCTGTTCCGGCTGCTGTTCCCGCACCGGGACATGCTTTCCCCCGAGCACTACGACGCGATGTCCGAGCTGGTGCGGCTGGGCGCGCCGGCCGCGGAGATCCAGGCGCTGGCGCGGAAGATCCGGGAGGAGCTCAACCCGCACCCCGCCGGGCAGCAGACGCTGAACGTGCCGTCGCTCGAGGGCGACGCGCTGCCCGGGATGCAGCACAAGTACGCCAACACCGTGCTGTTCTTCCCCTCCGCGGGCCAGACGTGCCACTCGTACTGCGCTTTCTGCTTCCGCTGGCCGCAGTTCGTCGGCGCCGAAGACCGGTTCTCCGCGCCGGACAGCACGGCGTTGCGCGCCTACCTGCGCGCGCACCCCGAGGTGTCCGACGTCCTGGTGACCGGCGGCGACCCGATGGTCATGCGGACCCACCGGCTGGCCGGGTACCTCGACCCGCTCCTGGCGGACCCGGGGCTGGAGCACGTGCGGACCATCCGGATCGGCACCAAGGCGCTCACCTTCTGGCCGCACCGCTTCGTCCTGGACGACGACGCCGGCGAGCTGCTGGCGCTGTTCCGGCGGATCGTCGCCGGCGGCCGGCACCTCGCGGTGATGGCCCACCTCGACCACTGGCGGGAGATGGAGGACCCGCTGTTCGCCGAGGCCGTCCGCCGGATCCGGGAGACAGGCGCGGTGATCCGCAGCCAGGCGCCGGTCCTCGCGCGCGTCAACGACGACCCGCGGGTGTGGTCCCGGATGTGGGAACGGCAGGTGGCGCTGGGCATCGTGCCCTACTACATGTTCGTCGAGCGCGACACCGGGGCACGCAACCACTTCGAGGTGCCGTTGGTGCGCACGTGGCGGATCTACGCCGACGCCGTCAGCGCGGTGTCCGGCCTGGCCCGCACCGCGCGCGGCCCCAGCATGAGCTGCGGTCCGGGCAAGGTGGAGATCCAGGGCGTCGCCGAAGTCCACGGCGAGCGGGTGTTCGTCCTGCGGTTCATCCAGGCCCGCGACCCCCGCTGGACACAGCAGCCGTTCTTCGCGGCGTACGACCCCACCGCCACCTGGTTCGACGCCCTGCGCCCGGCCTTCGGCGAGCGGGAGTTCTTCTTCGGCCGGGAGTACGCGGCCATGACCGGAGCGGGAAGCTGACACCCCGGCCCGGGAACTTCAGTGGCACAGCAGGGAAGAGCCGCGTTCGGAGAGTTCGTGGAACGCCGAGCCGCGTGATCGGCTCGTCGTGAGGCGGGCTTCGGTCAGCCTGCCGCCTCTTTCGTGCGCTCCAGCTCGAACCGCGCGCCGATGCGGTCCAAGATCGCCAGGGACCGGCGGAATGCGGCGGCGTCACCGGTGAACCTCCTGGAGCACGACGTGTACCTCAGCTGGTGGTGACACCGAGCGGGTACGACACGAAGGTCCAATCGGTGCTGAAGCACTGGCTGGGCAACGACTTCCCGTTCCGCAAGCCGTATTTCTCCAACCGGCAAATCCCCGGCTGACGCTCCGGCCCGGGAACTTCAGTGGCACAGCAGGGAAGAGCCGCGTTCGGAGAGTTCGTGGAACGCCGAGCCGCGTGACCGGCCCGTCGTCACCAGGCCCGCTCCGCGCAGTACCGACGTGTGCTGGCTCGCGCTGGCCAGTGAGATGCCCGCCGCGCGGGCCAGTTCGGTGGTGTTCACCCGGGGGAGGGTCGCGATGACGCGCAGGACCTCGGCGCGGGTGTTGCCGAGCAGGGTGTTGAGCGAGCGGTCGCACCCGGTGGCGGGCTCGGCCGCCCAGCCGGGCTCCGGTGCGATGGGGTAGACGAGCACCGGCCGGTCCGGCTGACGCAGCAGCGTGATCGGGCCCGGCCAGCAGAACAGCGACGGCACCAGCGTCAACCCGGCGCCGCCGAGGACCAGGTCCTGCTCGACGGGGTAGGCCAGTTCGAGGACCGGGGCGCGCCAGCGGGCCGACGGGTGCAGGGTGGCCAGGACGGCCTCGAAACCCCGGGTGACAGCCAGTTCCGCCCGCTTCCGGCGGTCGGCGCGGATGTGGCGGCGGATGGTTTCCCAGTGCGGCTTCACGGCCGCGTCGTGGTAGGTCGTCAGCGCGTCCCCGAGCAGGTTCAGGGCCGGCACGTTGCCGTCGGCCAGGTCCGCCGGCCAGGACGCGACCCGGGTGCCGGACGCGAGCTGGGCGATGTCGGCGCGCAGCCTCTCGCGCGGCGTGCTGAGGACGAGGTCCAGCCCGGTGCCGAAGTCGGCGACGTCGCCGGACGGCGTGAGGAAGTCGGGGGAGTACCCGGTCGGCCGGCTCAGCGTGCGCAGCACGCCGGCCGGGCGGGCGAGGCGCGCCGGCAGGCCGCGCCGCCAGCCGCGGAAGCGCTGGTCGGCCGGTACCGGCGTCGTCAGGTGCAGGCTGAGCAGTACCTCCCACATCGGGTCAGGCTCGGCGAGGATCCGCACGCGCACGAGGTCGGCGTCGGTGAAGTGGATGCGAAGCATGAATCCCCCAGTTGGTGACAACCCGACCATATGGTGTGGCGACGCCTGAACGCTGTACGCTTCCTGTACGCGGGCTTATTGCGTTCCACCTGCGAATTCGTCGAAACTTCAGCGGTCCGACCGGCAGAATCCGGCGACGATCGGCAGGAACAGGGGAAGACTTGCGAGGGGGCCGATGACGCTGGGGGAGCGGCTGCTGGCGTACCGGCGGCGAGCCGGGATCAGCCAGCAGGAGCTGGCCGGGCTCGCCGGGGTCAGCGTGCGGACGTTGCGGGACATCGAGCGGGGCGAGGTGCGCCGGCCGCACGCGCGGTCGCTGGCGAAGCTCCTGGAGGCCACCGGGCTGACGGACGTCGGTAGCCCCGCGCCCGGCGAGCGGGCCGGCGGGTTCCGCGTCGAGGTGCTGGGCCCGCTGGCGGTGCGGCGGGACGGCCGTGAGGTACCGCTCGGTTCGGTGATGCAGGCCCGGCTGCTGGGGCTGCTCACGCTGCGCGCCAACCAGGTGGTGTCCCGCGCGGACGTCGTGGAGTTCCTGTGGGGCGAGCGGTCCCCGGAGTCGTCGGTGAACCTCGTCCAGACCTACGTCTCGCGGTTGCGGAAGTTCTTCGCCGGCCTGGACGCCGATCCCGGGCTGGTGACCCGCGTCGGCCCGGGGTACCGCCTCGGCCTGGCACCCGGGCAGAGCGATCTGCTGGAGTTCGCCGAAGCCCTGTCGCAGGCCCAGGAAGACCGCCGGGCGGGCGATTCCGCCGCGGCCGTGCGGTCCTACCGGTCGGCGCTGGAGCTGTGGCGCGGTCAGGTCCTGGACGGCGTCCTGCTGCCCGCGGCCCCGCACCCGGTGGTCGTCGCGGTCACCCAGCAGCGCCTCAAGGCCGTGCTCGACTACGCGGATCTCGCGGTGCCGCTCGGCCACCACGACGACGTCCTCGACCGGCTGCGGGAAGCGGCCTTCGCCGACCCGCTGCACGAAGGCCTGACGGAGCGGATTATGCGGGCGCTGGCCGCCTCGGGGCAGCGGGCGGCCGCGGTCCAGGTCTTCCTCGCCTTCCGCGGCCGGCTCCGGGAGAACCTCGGCCTCGAGCCGGGTCCCGAACTGCAGCGCACCTACCTGCACAGCATCCGCGAGGAGCCGGGCACGCCGACCCCGGCGCTGCTCAGCCGCCGCTCCGGGACCCCGGCCGCGCCCATCCCCGCCGAGCTGCCGCCCGACCCGTCGCGGTTCATCGGCCGGGACGCGCAGCTGCGGCAGCTCGACGAGTTCGTGTTCGACGCCGCGCCGCACGCCTCGGCCCGCGTCGTCGTCCTCAGCGGCACCGCGGGTGTCGGGAAGTCGGCGCTGGCCGTGCGGTGGGCGCACCGGATGCGCCACCGCTTCCCGGACGGGCAGCTGCACGCCGGGCTCAACGGCTTCTCCACGGTCGGCACCCGGTCTGCGGGCGAGGTGGTGGCCGCGTTCCTCACCTCGCTCGGCGTCGCGCCCGCCACCATCCCGGTCGACCTCGACGCCCGGGTCGCCCTCTTCCGCTCGGTGCTGGCCGACCGCCGGATGCTGCTGGTGCTGGACGACGCCGTCAGCCCCGACCACGTGCGCCCGCTCATCGCCGCCAGCCCGCACTGCGCTGTGCTCGTGACGAGCCGCAACAGCCTGGCCGCGCTCACCCTGCACGTCGACGCGCTGCTGGTCGAGCTCGATGTGGTCTCCCGCGGCGAAGCCATCGCGCTGCTGCGGGCGTCGTGCGAGCGGGAGGCGGCCGAAGCCTCGCCCGGGGCCCTGGCGGAGCTGGCCCGGCTGTGCGCCCACCTGCCGCTCGCGCTGCGGATCGCCGCCGCCAACATCGCCGGCCGGAAGACGGTCGCGGAGTACCTGACCGTCCTGACCGAAGGCGATCGGCTCGCCGGGCTCTCCCTGGGCGGCGACAGCCGGTCCGCGGTGCTGACGGCCTTCGAGATGTCCTACGCCGCGCTCCCGCCGGAGACGGCCCGGCTGTTCCGGCTGCTGGGGTCGCTGCCCGGAGCCGACGCCGGGATGCCGGCCATCGCCGCGCTGGCCGGCGCCGGCGTGGACGACGCGGCGCGGATGGTCGACCGGCTGGTCGCCGCGCACCTGGTGCAACGACGGCCGGGCGGCCGGTTCCAGACCCACGACCTGCTCCGCCTGTTCGCCGGGCAGCGCAGCGCCCGCGCCGACGAGGAAACGGACCGGGCGGCGGCGCTCGAGCGGTTGTTCGACTACTACCTGGAGACCGCCACCCAGGCGACCGCGAGGCTGTACCCGGGCATGCTGCGGCTCTCGGAGCTGCGCCAGTACCCGCCGTCGCCCTGGCGGGAACGAGATGAGCCCGGGGTCTGGCTGACCGCCGAACGCGCGAACTTCGCCGCCGTCGTGGCCCACGCCGTCGACCACGGCCCGCAAGGCGTGGCCTGGCAGCTGATCGACGTGCTCCGCGGCCACCTCTGGCGCACCTACGACCCGTCGTCGTGGTGCGCGCTGGCGCTGGCCGGGCTGGACGCGGCGCGTCGGGAGGGCAACCGGGCCGCCGAGGCCGCGATGCACTACAGCCTGGGCGCGGCGCACCGCTACGGCCTGCGCGACCTGGCGGCCTCCCGGCAGCACCTCGACCAGGCCCAGCGGATGCTCCGGGAACTGGGCGACACCACCGGTTGCGCCGCGGCCCTGGACAGCCTGGGCATGGTGCTGCACGAGGCCGGCGAGTCCGCCCCGGGCCTGGCCGCGCTGGAGACGTCGCTGGAGCTGTGCCGTGAGGCGGGGTTCGTGGTGGGCCAGGCGAAGGTGCTCGGCAACGTCGGTTTCGTCCTGGCCACGATGGGCCGCACCGAGGAGGCCAGGCAGCGCTTGGCCGAGGCGGCGGCGTTCGCCGCGCGGCTCGGTGATCGTCACCTGGAAGCGACGGTCCAGCACAACCTGGGTTACGCGCGGGCGTGCGACGGGCGGTTCATCGAGGCCGAGCGCAGTTACCAGCAGGCCCTGCTGATCCGGGAGGACATCGGCGACGCCGAAGGCCGGGCGTCGACGCTGGAGAAGATCGGCACGTTGCTGCACGACACGGGCAACCCCGCCCAGGGAACGCGGTACTGGGAGGCGGCCCTGGTCGTCTTCGACGACCTGTCCCACCCGAAGGCGGCCGAGGTCCGCGCCCGGCTCGGCCAGTACTGACGGGCCGCTTCGACCAGGCGTGCGACGATCTGCGGGGAACCCGGATCGGACTAAGGAGCCTCGGACCTTGCCTGTGGTGCACGCCCTGTGGTCTCCGGGCCGGGGGCTGCTGCTGTGGGCGGAGCACGACCGGCGCCCGGCCGGTACGTCGAGCCGGTCGGCGCGGATCGCGTTGCCGCATCCCTTCGCGGTCTCCAGTGCGCAGCTGACCGCGCTGCACCCCGGCAAGCCCACGTCGGCGACGCTGCTGCTGCCGTCGCGGGCGAGCCGGCCGCTCGCTTCTGCCGAGCAGGCTGCAGGCCAGCGGCGTGGCCCGGCGCCGTCGTTGCGGCCGTGGTCGGTGCCGGCGTTGATCGTGGACGCGACCGAGCTGGACGACCTCGACGACGCCGCCTCGTACGGCGAATCCGTCACCTACCTGCGCGCGGTGGCCCGCCTGGCCGCGGATCTGGTGCGGCGCGGGCGGGTGCTGCCGACGCTGCTCCGCCAGGGCGACGCGGCCGAGGCCCGGTGGCGCCCGGTGCTGCAAGGCGTCGACTTCGTCGCGTTCGACGCGCTCGTCGCGGCCATGCCGCCGGTCGGACGGGCCGAGCAGGTCGCGCCGCTCACCGGGGCCTCGCCGCGCGCGCTCGTCACCGACGCCCTCCACACCCTGGTCGACACGGCGGTCCGGGACCGGCTGGCGCGCGCGGAGCCGCCCGTCGACCTGCGCGGGGGCCGGGGCGCGGCCGGGGTGTGGCTGGCCGCGTTGCAGGGCGGCGGTCCCCGCGTCGAGCTGCCGCTGGGCGAGCTGGGTGTGCTGGCCGAGGCCGTCGCGAAGTGGGACGAGGTCGCCGACACCGACGTCGTCGACGGCCGGGCGTGCTTCCGGCTGGCCGAAACCGGCACCCTGCGCCGACCGGCCGAGGCCGATCCCGACGACCAGACCGGCGACGGCACCAAGTGGCAGCTGCGGTTCCTCCTGCGCGCGACGGCCGATCCGAGCCTGCTGCTCTCGGCGGGGCAGATCTGGTCGGGCGAGGCGCACGGGCTGGTCCGGGACCCGAAGGGGCTGCTCGTCGCCGAACTGGGCCGGGCCGCGCTGGTCGAACCGATGCTGGCGCCGGCGTTGCGCCGGACGCAGCCGGCCGAGTACGACCTGACCGTCGAGGAAGCCGAACAGTTCCTCACCTCGGGTGCGACCCGGCTGATCGAGGCCGGGTTCGAAGTGCAGCTCCCGGCCTCCTGGGACGGCAGGCGCCGGCTCGGGCTGCGGCTGTCGGTCCGCAGCACGCCGTCCGAGCAGGTCGTCACCCGCAACCGGGTGGGCCGCGACGAGCTGGCCACGTTCCGCTGGTCGATCGCGGTGGGCGACGTCGAGATCGGCCGAGAAGAACTGGCCACCCTCGTCGCGGCGAAGACCCCGCTGGTGCGGCTGCGGGGGAGGTGGATCAGCGTCGACGCCGATCGCCTGCGCGCCGGACTCGAGTTCCTGCGCCGCGACCCGCACCGGCACACCGAGCCCCCGACCGGGGCCGAGCTGCTGGAGCTGGTCCACCTCGCACGGGAGGCGCCGCTCCCGGTCACCGCCGTCAGCGCCGACGGCTGGGTCGGGGACGTCCTGGCCGGGCGGGTCGAGGAGGCCCTGCGGCCGGTCGAGCTGCCGCCGTCGTTCCGGGCCATGCTGCGTCCCTACCAGCAGCGGGGTGTCGCCTGGCTGGCGTTCATGGCGGAGCTGGGGCTCGGGGCGTGCCTGGCCGACGACATGGGCCTCGGCAAGACCGTCCAGACGCTGGCGCTCGAGGCACTCGAGCGGGCCGCGGGCGAGGGCCGGCCGACGCTGGTGCTGTGCCCGATGTCGCTGGTCGGCATGTGGCAGCGGGAGGCGGCGACCTTCGCGCCGGGCCTGCGGGTCCACGCCCACCACGGCAGCGCCCGCGCGCACGGCGACGCGCTCGCCGAGCAGGTCGCCGCGGCCGACCTCGTCGTCACGACCTACGCCACCGCCGCCCGCGACGCCGGCGAACTCGAGAAGGTCACCTGGCGGCGCCTGGTGCTCGACGAAGCGCACGCCATCAAGAACGCCGACACCGCGACGGCCAAGGCGGTGCGGCGGTTCACGGCCGGGCACCGGCTCGCGCTGACCGGTACCCCGGTGGAGAACCGGCTGGCGGACCTGTGGTCGGTGCTGGACCTGCTCAACCCCGGGCTGCTCGGCAGCAGGTTCGAGTTCCGGCAACGATTCGCCGTCCCGATCGAGCGGCGGGGCGACACCGACGTGGCCGCCGAGCTGCGCCGGCTCACGCGGCCGTACCTGCTGCGCCGGGTGAAGACGGACCCCGCGATCGTCCCCGAGCTCCCGGAAAAGCTCGAGATCCGGCAGGAGTACCGGCTCACCCGCGAACAGGGCACGCTGTACTGCGCGATCGTCGACGAGATGATGAAGAAGATCGAGAACAGCCAGGGCATCAAGCGCCGCGGCAACGTCCTCGCCGCGATCACGAAGCTCAAGCAGGTCTGCAACCACCCCGCGCACCTGCTGCACGACGGCTCCCCGATCGGGCGCCGCTCCGGCAAGGTCAGCCGCCTCGAAGAGGTCCTGGCGGAGATCCTGGCGTCGGGTGATCGGGTGCTGTGCTTCACGCAGTACACCGAGTTCGGCCACATGCTCGTGCCCCACCTGACGGACCGGCTCGGCGTCGAAGTCGCCTTTTTGCACGGCAGCCTGGCCAAAGGCGCGCGAGACGCGATCGTGGACCGCTTCCAATCCGGCGACGGGCCGCGGATCCTGGTGCTCTCGCTCAAAGCGGGCGGTTCCGGGCTCACGCTGACCGCCGCCAGCCAGGTCCTGCACCTGGACCGCTGGTGGAACCCGGCCGTGGAGAACCAGGCCACCGACCGGGCGTTCCGGATCGGCCAGGGCCGCACCGTCCAGGTCCGGAAGTTCGTCTGCCCCGGCACCATCGAAGACCGCATCGACACCTTGATCACCAGGAAGCGCGCGCTCGCGGGCATGGTCGTCGGCGAGGGCGAAAGCCGGCTCACCGAACTGTCCACGGACGCGCTGCGCGGGGTGCTCACCCTGGGGGAGGACGCGATCGATGACTGAACCGCTCCCGTGGTGGCCGACCCGGTTCCTCCGGGCGCTGACGGCGATCGGCGTCCTCCTGCCCGCACCCGGCCGGGGCCGCGTCGTGTCCCTGGAGGTCGGCGCCGGGCGCGTCGAGGCCGAGGTGCGGGACGGCCGCGCGTACCAGGTGCGGATCGGGCTGACGGCGTTCGGGAAGGCGGACTGGGCGGCCATCACCCACGCCCTCGCCGCGAAGGCGTCGGCCACCGTCCTGCTGCTCAGCGGCGAGCTGCCCCGCGACGTCGAGCAGATCTTCACAGCGGTCCGGCTGCCGCTGTTCCCGTCGTCGGCGCGGGAGGTGTCGCTGGACTGCACCTGCCCGGACGCCGAAGTGCCGTGCGGCCACCTGAACGCCGTGTTCGCCGCGCTCGTGGCCCGGGTCGCCGACGACCCGTTCACCGTCCTCGCCCTGCGCGGCCGGAACCGCGAAACGCTGCTGGAGGAGCTGAAGAACCGGCTCATCTCCGCTGAACCGCTCGACCCCGACGACCGGTCACCGGCCCTGACCGAGGTCATGGACACCTTCTTCGCGAGCGGCCAGGCCCCGGGCCTGGCCGCCGCGGCACCGCTGCACGGACCGCGTACGCCGGTCGACGCGCTCCTGGACCAGGCCCCGCCGTTCACGATCACGGCGGGCGGCGACGACGTCACCGAACTGCTCCGGCCGGCGTACCGGGCACTCGCGGAAGACCCAGGCGCTTAGCTTCGGCAGGCGGTGACGACGGTCCGGCTGCGACACTGTCCGGCATGACGTTCCGGTCGCAGCCCCTGGATCCGGCCTCGTGGCCGGACCTGGAGCGGGTGTTCGCGGGCCGGGCCGGCCGGGGCGACAGCTGCTGGTGCCAGCGGTTCCGGCGGCACGACCAGCCGGACAACCGCGCCGCGCTGCGTCGCGAGGTCGACACCGCCGCGGTGCCGGTGGGGCTCGTCGGGTACGTCGACGACGAACCGGTGGGCTGGACCCGGGTGCAGCCGCGTGCCCTGCTGCCGGGCGTGACGGGGAACCGTGCGGTGCGCCGGCTGCTCGAGGACGATCCGGCGGCGTGGTGGGTCACGTGCTTTGTCGTCCGGCGCGGGCACCGGGGTCACGGTGCCGGCGTTTCCTTGCTGGGCGCCGCGGTCGAGTGGGCGCGGGAGCACGGGGGGTCCGTTGTGGACGGACACCCGGTCGACGTCGCCGCGCTGGCGGCGGTCCCGTCGCCCTCCGCGGTGTTCACCGGCACGGTCGCCATGTTCACCCGGGCGGGGTTCACCGAGATCGGCCGGACGTTCCCGAGCCGGCCGATCATGCGCAAGCGGCTGCGGCCGTAGCCGCCTGCTCCCGGGCTCGGGAGCAGGAAGACCGGCGCCGTACCGACCGGGTGGTATGTTGGCGCGGTGATCGAAACGGCGCGCCGGACCTGGCGATTCCTGGAGCCTTACCACGGGATGATCTACTTCGCGCCGGAAGCCGCTGCCGCGTACGCGGAGCTCGGCATCACCGGCCGCGCCGGCTACTTCGCGTCGCGGTCGGCGGCGTTCGGCGCGGTCCCGGCGCCGGTCGTGGTCGCGACCTTCTTCAACTTCAACCCGGCCCTCGTCACGGCGTCGATCAGCACCGCCTGGTCCGCCAGCGAGCCGGCCGCGGTCCTCGCCGCCCGTTACGCCGCGGCCGACCGGGCCCTGCGCGGCGTCCTGGGCGACGCGATCGGCTCACCCGAGATGCGCCGGGCCGCCGTTCTCCTGCGCGAGGCCGCCGAGACGGTCACCGGCGACGTCACCGGCCGCCCGCTCTTCGCCGCCCACGCGGCGTTGCCGTGGCCCACCGAGCCCCACCTGGTCCTGTGGCACGCGCAGACCCTGCTCCGCGAGTACCGCGGCGACGCGCACGTGGCCGCCCTGCTGACGGCCGGCCTGCGCGGCGTCGAAGCCCTCATCACCCACGCCGCGTCGGGCGCCGTCCCCGCCGAGACCCTGCGCACGTCGCGGGGCTGGTCCGAGGACGACTGGAACCGGGCCGTCACCGGCCTCCGCGAGCGCGACTGGCTCACCGACGACGCCGACCTGACGTTCACCCCCGGCGGCGCCGCCCGCCGAGCGGAGATCGAGAAGGCGACCGACGAGAACAGCGTCTTGCCCTACGCCCACATCGGCGAGCCCGCCTGCGCCGAACTGCAGGCACTGGTGAGCCCGTTCAGCCGGGCACTCGCCGAAAAGCTCATGCCGTGGGCGCTCGCGAGGCAGTAGCCGAGCCGCTGCGTGGATGACTCGTCCGCGAAGTCCTGTCTTCGCGGACGAGTCACCCACCACCCCCTCAGGAGGTGCTGCAGCTGACGCTCGGCCAGTTCCAGTTCCCGTTGTGCTGGATGGTCACCCCGAAGTTGTTGCCGCTGCCGTTGGGTGTCGCGGTCATGACCTGACTGCTCGGCCAGGTGGCGTTGACGTTCCAGGTGGCGATGATCTTCGCGGGGCTCGGCACGGTCATGGTCACCGTCCACGAACTGGCGCCGCTGACCGAGACGTTGAGGTTGTACCGGTCGCTCCAGGACTGGCCGGCCGACAGCGAAGCGCTGCAGCTGCCGCCGCCCGGGGTCGTGGTCGGGGTGGTCGGTGTGGTGGTGCCCGTCGGGGTCGTCGTCGGCGTGGTGGTCGTGCCTCCGGAGTTGAGGACGTTCAGCACCGAGTTGTAGGCGGACTTCTTGTTGCCGTTGCCGTCGAACAGGAGCGGGCTCTCGCCGGAGCGCCACGAGTCGCTGTCACGCACGCCCCACACGGTGATGCCGACGCAGCGCGCGACGTTCACACACGCCTGGGTCAGCGCCGCGTACTGCGACGTCGACGCGTTCGTGACGTCGACCTCCGTCAGCGCCACGTCGACGCCGAGTGCCGCGAAGCTGGAGATCGTCGTCTGGAGGTTGCCGGGAACCGAGCTGCCGCCGGTGAAGTGGGCCTGCAGGCCGACGCAGTCGATCGGCACGCCGCGGGACTTGAAGTCCCGCACCATGTTGTAGACACCCTGGGTCTTGCCGTAGCTCCAGTTGTCGATGTTGTAGTCGTTGTAGCAGAGCTTGGTCGACGGGTCGGCCGCGCGGGCGGTCTTGAACGCGACCTCGATCCAGTCGTTGCCGGTGCTCTGCAGGTTCGACGACCGGCGGCTGCCGTCTTCGTTGAAGGCCTCGTTGACGACATCCCAGTACGCGAGTTTCCCTTGGTAGTGGGCCATCACCTTCTGGATGTGGTTGATCATCGCGCTGCGCAGCGAGCTGCCGCCCATGTTCTGCATCCAGCCCGGCTGCTGGGCGTGCCAGGCCAGGGTGTGGCCGCGGACCTGGGCGCCGTGGCTGATCGCCCAGTTGTAGATCTGGTCGCCCGACGAGAAGTTGAACTGGTTCTGGTTCGGCTCGGTCGCGTCCGGCTTCATCTCGTTCTCGGGCGTGACCATGTTGAACTCGCGTGCCGCGAGCGTGGTGTAGGCCGAGTTGCTCAGCTTGCCGGCGGCGATCGCCGTGCCGAAGTACCGGCCGGACTGCGCGGCCGCGGCGCCCAGCGTGCTGGCCGCGGCGTCGGCGCCCGGAGCGGCCACGAGGACGGCGGCCACGGCGGTCACGGTGGTGACTCCGGCCACTACCCGGCCGACCGAGGACCGCCACCACCGGTTGCCGCGCAGGCCTGACGAACTTCCCGCCATCCGAGATCTCCTTCCGGGCTCCCGCCCAGGAGCTGTCCACCTCGGGGTCGAGTCCCCGCCGGCGTTTTCCGGGCCTGGGAACCAAGTCGTCGGTGACCTGGACGAAAATCGACGATGTTCACTGTCCGCGATCAGGAGAGCACGCGGCGCCGAGGCCGGGCAAAGAGTTTCGGTCGAGTTTCGGGGCACCCGCGCGAGCGGCGACGGCGTGCCTGGCGAGCGCGAGGCTCGCCAGGCACGGGGCGTCAGGCCGGGTTGTCCAGCGTCAGGGCCGTGCAGCGGATGCCGCCGCCGCCCTTGCGCAGCTCGGTGGTGTCCAGCTGCACCACCGCCAGGCCCAGGGACCGCAGGTCCGCGGCCAGGCGGGGCGCGCCGCTGGTCATGGTCACCGTGCGGCCGTCGCTGATCAGGTTCAGCGCGAACGCCGCCGCCTCGTCCGGAGCCACCTCGATCAGGTCCATGCCGAGCCCGCGCAGCGTGCGCAGGCTCGGCGCGTCCAGCGCCTGCGGGTTGTACGCCAGCACGCGGCCGGGGTGGATCACCGCGACCGCCAGGTCCAGGTCGTACCACTGCGGGCTCGTGGTCCGGAGGGCGACGACCTCGTAGCCGAGGTGCCGCGACAGCGTGTCGAGCGCGCGGAAGTCCGTGCGCTGGCCGTGGGCGCTGAGCAGCAGGTCGCCGCAGGCCAGCGCGTCACCCTGGCCGCTGAACGCGTACGGCGTCTCCGCGACGTCGAAGCCGTTTTCCTCCAGCCAGGCCCGGTGGTGCGGTGTTTCCGCGGCCCGCTCCGGCGGGAGCGTGGCCAGCACCGCGCGGTCGCCGCGGACGACCGCCGCGTTGGCCGTGTAGGTCATGTCGGGGCAGCCGGGGTCGGCGTCGACGAACTCCACCTTGCGGCCGGCGGCCAGGTGCGCGGCGACGATGCGGTCGTGCTCGGCGACCGCGGCCGCGACGTCGGGCTGGACGCCGACGTGCATATACGGGTTGATCTCGTAGTCGATCCGGAAGTAGTCCGCGGCGCACATCAGCAACCTGCGGTGGGAGACCGGGGCTTCCTCGGTGGTGGCCGGGGAGACACGCGGGACGGTGCTGGTCATGGTCACTCGTTTCGTCGGGCGGGCGGTACGGGCTGGCGGGGCGCCCTCGAGTGGGGGCGCCCGGCCGGATCGGTGCTGTACCGCGGGTTCGCCGCGTCCGGACGTACGACGGTGGACGTCCGAAGGCGGCCGGTGGGGCCCGGCGAATCGAGCGGCCCGGGTCAGCCCAGGCCGCGGAGGCGGAACAGCTCGATCGTCATGAGGTGCTGCGCCCGAGCCGCGTCGAGGCGCTGGGCGATCGTCGTGGCCGAGGTCGCCGGCCGCATCGCCGAGGACACCGCGCGCACCAGTTTGGTGATCATCACATCTCCATTCGATTCTTTCCCCGGCCGGGTTTCCGATCTCCGGCCCGGGGTCATCAGATTGCCCGGGAGCGTGGCCGGAGGTCTGGCCAGATCCGGACAGCTTCGCCGCTCCGGCGGCGACAATGGGTGAAAGCACGTGGAGGTTCCCGATCTTGGTCGATTAACCGCGCCGGGCGCGGGAACGGCGGGGGAATCAGCGGTTGGCGTTCAGGAACCCGATCACGACGGCCCCCCACCAGCACAGCTGCGAGATCGCCGTGGTGAGGCCGCCGCGCACGAGCAGGCGCCGGGGGACGGGACCGGCCACGACGGCCATCCGCTTGCCCAGCTCCATGACCTGGACGCCGTTGACGGTGAGCACGGCCACCAGCGCCAGTTTCACCACCGTGGCGGCCGCGTGCAGGTTCGGTTCGAGCAGCGCGCCGCTGCCGACCAGGCCCGTCAACCCGGCCCACACCAACAGGTGCAGCCGGGAGGTGCTGCGGACGGCTTCGGCGAACGTCGAGCGGCCGAGCACCCACAACGCGAAGAAGTAGTCGGCCACCAGCACCGCGCCGAGACCCAGGACGAGGGAGGCGAGGTGGGCGAACAACGCGATGGTGTGCCACGCCGCGTTCGGGTGCGCCACCGAGGAAACCCAGATCGCGGCGACGAGCAGCATGATCGAAGCAGCCATCGCGAGATAGGGCCTGTAGTGTCGGAAATCGGTCGGCTGCACCACCCTGGGCGGCAGCTCTTCCGCCGGCGCGAGACGCGGGCGGATCGGGGTGCCGGCCGGGCGGTGGCGCTCGGCGGCCCGGCCGGCCCCGTCGGGCTCCGGAATCCTTACGGGGATGCCGTTGTCGAGCATGTCCTGTCCTTCCGGAAAACGGCCGGCGAGGCCGTGAAGGGGCGGGGGCCGGGTACGAGGTCCTGCCGGCGTCGGCGTGCGGAATGCACGCCGGTTCCCTGCTGATTACAGGCCATGGCGGACTTGGCTGGGAGCGTTGTCCGGAAAGGACAATCAATCGGCTCTTCCCGAGGACGCGCGGGAGGGGACAAAGTGGTACAGGTACGGCGAATGCCGACGTGAGGGTGCGATTGACAGCACCCGGATGGCCGCCCCGGAATCGCGGCGAAATGATGCGTCACGGGACGGCGTGCGTCGTTGCCGGGCCGTCCGGTGGCGCGTCAGGCGGACACGGGCCCCGCCATGGCCCGGTATTCGTGGCCGTGCGGCTGCTCGATCGTGCTGAGCACGAAGGCGCGCATGGGCTGCGGCAGCCCACGGCCGTCGAGGTACGGGTCGGCGTGGGAGAGCAGACCGGCGTCGGCGATTTCCTCGGCCAGCTCGTCTTCGCCCGGAGGCAGGGACCCCGGCGTGCCGGCCGGGGTCCGGGCGAGCTGGTGCAGCAGTTCCCGTGCGGGCGGGCTGAGCGTGCGGTAGGCGGACTCCAGGGAGTACCGCATGGACAGGTCCCCGACACTCAGCCAGTCGACGGTGTTGTCGTTCAGGCGCCACTCTTCGACGACGCGGCGCAGGGTCAGGTGCGGCCGCGAGGCGATCTTGCGGATGGCCAGGTCGAGCGCGAGCGGCAGGTCCCCGCACAGCTCGGCGAGCCGTGCGCAGTCCTGCCCGGCGGTGACGGCGAGGTGCGGCAGCGCGGCGGTGATCATCGCGATCGAGTCGCCGCGTGACAACGGGGTCAGCTGCAACCGGTCGACGTCGCGCAGGCCCAGCAGCCGCTTGCGGCTGACCAGCAGCGTGGTGCTCGTGGTGGTCTCGGCGAGCAGCGGGCGCACCTGCTGCTCGTCCTGCACGTTGTCCAGCAGCACCAGGAGCCGGCGATCGGCCAGGAGCGTGCGGTAGACCCCGGCGCGGTGGTCGAAGCTGCCGGAGAGGTCCTCGACGCCGAGGGCCCGCAGGAAGCCGTCGAGGATGTCGCCGGCCTCCGGCGCGGCCGGCGCGCCGGCCAGGCCGTGGCGCAGGCCGCCGAGGTCGGCGTAGAGCTGCCCGTCGGGCAGGTCCGCCGCGACCGAATGGGCGTAGTACAGCGCGAGATCGCTCTTGCCGACCCCGGCCGGGCCGCTGATCACCATGGGCGTGTCCCCGGGTGAGCGCAGCCACGCCAGCTCGGTCGTGCGGCCGGTGAACCCCCGCGGCCGCTGGGGTAGTTGAGCCGGGTGCGACGGAACCCCGCCGCGCCGCTGGAACAGTGCCGGTCTTCTGGTGCGCCCCCCGATCGAGGGCTGCGTATAGCCACCGGTGGCGACGTGCCAGTGCCGCCGCCACGCCTCGTCGTCGCCGCCGCACGCGGCGACGAACGCGAGGGTCACCTGCAGCGACGGCATCCTGTTGCCGCTCGCCGCGCTCGAGAGCACGGACGACGAGAACATCGCCGACCGCGCCATTTCCCGGTATGTCGGATTTCCGGCCCGTGCTCGCAGTTCGCGCAATTCCCGAGCGAACTGGGTGGCGACGCCGCCGGACGTGTTGACGGGCTTTTCCGGTCTGCCCATGTGAATCCCCTTCCCCTTACTCACTCAGCGTCGCTGACGGCGGCTGGTATCTCTTCCGCTGCATGGCGGTGTCGTTGGCCCGTTCGTGTAATGTGTGCCTGATTTTCCGGCGAATTCCGGTGATCTTTTACATCCATCGCGTGAATTGTGCGAACGCTCGACGGCCGCCCGCGCGGTGCGGGCGGCCGGGGCGCTGCTGTGTGGTCAGGCTACGGCGACGCGTGCGCGGGGAGCGGTCATGCCGAGCAGGGCGCACAGCGCCGCCACCAGGCCGAGCGCGCCGCACAGCCACCAGACCCCGTTGCCCAGCGCGACCCACGTGGCGACGCCGAACAGCGGACCGAGTGCCATCCCGAGACCGAAAGTCGCTTGGTGGGCGCTGATGTAGCGCGCCTTGACGGCCGACGGGAAGGACGAGGGGTAGGCGAACATGGTCGGGCCGTTGATCATGATGCCGAAGACGAACACCACCGTACACACGATCAGCGCGACGGCCGAGCCGCCGCTGATGCCGAAGCCGGCGACCCCGAGTCCCATCAGCGCGGTGCCGGCCGTGGCGGCGACGCGCCCCGGCCAGCGCGTGACGAACGACGTGATCTTCAGCTCGCACAGGATGAGCACGGCCGACGCGGTCACGAGCACGACGCTGTAGAGCCACGTCGGGTGGCCTTCGGAGTTGATCTTGAGCGGCAGGGCGACGGTGTACTGGACGTAGACGATCGAGCCGATCAGCACCGACGCCAGGAAGAACCAGAAACGCCCGTCCCGCAGCAAAGTCGCGTACGCCGCCCGGGTGCCGGTATCGGCCCGCTCGGTCGGTGCCTCGCGCTCGACGCGGTGGTCGGGCAGCAGCCGGATCGCCAGGAACGCGTAGAGCACCGCGGTGGCCGAGTCGAACCACAGCAGCAGGTTCCAGTCCAGCAGGATCAGCCCGGCGGCGATCAGCGGGCTGAGCGACGCGCCGAGGTTGAGGGCGGTGCGCATCATCGAGAAGCCCATCACCCGATCGTCTGCGGGCATCAGCTCGCTCAGCAGGACCGCCGCCGCGGGCCGGTAGCTCTGGGTCGCGAGGCCGGCGAGCAGCAGCGCGACGAGCAGCGCCACGAACATCCCGGGACTGGCGAACAGGGGGACGACGGCGAGGACCACGGCCGAGCCGAGCATCGCGGCGAAGATGGTGGCGCGCGGGCCGATGCGGTGCACCAGCTCCCCGCCGGCCAGCCCGCCGAGGACCGAACCGATGCTGTACGCGGCGATGGCGAGGCCGGCCTGGCCCGCGGAGAAGCCGCGGAAAACCAGGTACAGCACCATGAACGTCTGGACGAACGCGCCGAGCTGGTTGACGAGCACGCCGCCGAGCAGGTACCGCACCGGCGTCGGAGTCCGGCGCAGGACGGCCAGCACGCCGGTGGGTTTGTCGGTGATCGGGGTCACGGTGGAGCCTCCTGGTGGCTTGCGAACGGGTGCGCCGCACCGGAATCGGCCTCGGGCCGAGGAGCGGCGTACACATTCCAGCCGCCGGGCGAGTTGACCGGCAGAGTTGTCTCCTCCGGAAAATCAACTCGGGGGCGATCCGCGGTGCGAGGAATTCGGAGCGTGACCCTTCGGTCGCGCAATTCACCGCACAAGCGTCCGGCCGGACGCAGCGATTGCTGCATCCGGCCGGTGCGGGAAAATCAGAGCCCGACGATCTGCTCGTGATCGATTTCGACGAATTCCAGGATCAGGTCGGCGAACTGGCCGGCGATCAGCTTCTGGTAGGCGGCCGACCCGGTGTGGGCGTCGTAGGCGGCCTGGTCCGCGAAGTGTTCGACGAACAGCAGGTAGTCCGGCTTGGCGGGGTCGCGGTAGACGCGGAAGGACAGGGTGCCGTCCTCCTGCCCGGGACCCAGCGGCGCGAACTCGTGCACGAGCTTCTCCGCTTCGTCCTGCTTGCCCGGCTTGAGGGGGATGGGGAACACCTTCGCCAGCATCGGAGAGCCTCTCTCTAGTGCGGTGCGCGTCCGGCGCGCCGCCGTTGAGGAAGACTCTGCCGGGCGCGAGCGGCCGAGTCTGGTCAGATCCGGACACGATCTCCGCGGCCCGGATACGCCTCCGTGCGGCATGTCCGGATGTGGCTAGCTTCGCGCCCGCGCATCCCTTAGACCTGTGTCATGACGACTTTTTCGGCCGTGGTCACCACCGGCATCTACTGCCGCCCGGGCTGCGGCGCGAAGCCGCTCGCGGAGAACGTGAAGACGTTCGAGCTGGCGGCCGAGGCCGAGGCCGCGGGGTTCCGCGCGTGCCTGCGCTGCCGCCCCTACCGGGTGGCAGGCCCGGTCGGGGCCGAAGCACCGGAGCTCGTCTGCCGCGCGGTCCAGCTGATCATCGCCGGCGCGCTGGACACCGGGACGGAGGCGGCGCTGGGCGAGCGCCTGGCGGTGTCCCCGCGGCACCTGCGCCGGCTCTTCCACGACCACCTCGGTGTGACGCCCGACCAGCTCGCCCGCTCCCGGCGGGCGCACTTCGCCCGCCGCCTGCTCGACGACTCCGACCTGACGGTCGCCGACGTGGCCTTCGCCTCCGGGTTCGGCAGCCTCCGCCAGTTCAACCGGGACATGAAGCTGGTCTTCCGCGCGTCCCCGGTCGAGCTGCGCAACCGGCGCCGGCGCGCCGACCGGCTCGCCGCGGACGGCGGCCTGGCCATGCGGCTGCCGTTCGCGCCGCCCCTGCACTGGGAGGCGCTGAGCACGTTCCTCGGCGAGCGCGCGGTCCCGGGCGTCGAGTCGGTGCTCGACGGCGTCTACCGGCGCACGATCAGCATCGACGGCGAGGCGGGCGTCGTCGAGGTGCGCCGCGGCGGTGACGACCACCTGCTGCTGATCGCGCACATGCCGTTCTGGGAGGGCATCATCCACGTCGTCGACCGCGTCGGGCGGATGTTCGGCGTCGACGCCGACACCGCCCCGGCCGAGGCCGCGCTGCGCGACGACCCGGTGCTGGCCCCGCTGCTGCGCGCGCGTCCCGGCCTCCGCGTCCCCGGGGCCTGGGGGTTCTTCGAGATCGGGGTGGAGGCGGTGCTGAGCCGGCGCAGCGCCCGGCCGCTGGTCCGGCGGCAGCTGGCCGCGCTGGTCGAGGCGGCCGGCACCGCGGTCCCCGGACTGGAGGACGGGCTGACCCACCTCTTCCCCTCGGCCGAGACGCTCGCGCACGCGGACCTGGCGGGCGTGCTGCCCGCGGCCACCGCCAAGACGGTGCGCGGGTTCGCCGCCGCGGTCGCCGCCGACGAGACCCTGCTCGACGGCGGCACGAGCCTGGCCGACTTCACCGCCGCGCTGACGGCCGTGCCGGGGGTGGGGGAGTGCGCCGCCCACCAGATCGCGCTGCGGCTGGGCTACGCCGACGCGTTCCCCGCCGCCGACCGGACGCTCTGCACGACGCTGCTGGCGAACGACATCCTCGACGACAGCGAGGGCCTGGCGAAGGCCTGGCACCCGTGGCGCGCGTTCGCCGCGACCCACCTGATCGCCGCCGGCGTCCCCACGCTGGCGGCCTGACCCACCGCGGCCGGTCGTGAGTGGTCAGGGCGGTTCTAACCGCCCTAACCACTCACGAGAGCCGCGGCAGACCCACCGAAGTAACCGAAGGAACGAGGAGAATGTCCATGGACAGCGTCCAGCGAGGGCTCGCCGAAACACTGCGTGCCCTGCACCACGACCGCACGCTGGTGCTGCCGAACGCCTGGGACGCCGCCAGCGCGGCCCTCATCGCGCAGGCAGGGGCCCCGGCGATCGCCACCACCAGCGGCGGGGTCGCCTGGTCGGCGGGCCGCCCGGACGGGCACGGCCTGACGCGCGCCGAGATGGCCGCCCTGGTCGCCCGGATCGTGCAGGTCGTCGACGTCCCGGTGACGGCCGACATCGAAGGCGGCTACGGCCCGTCCGACGACGACGTCGCCGCGACCGTCGCCGCGATCGTCGAGGCCGGCGCCGTCGGGATCAACCTGGAGGACTCGACCGCGCCCGGCGGGCCGCTGTTCGACGTCCCCGCCCAGGTCGGCCGGGTCCGCGCGGCCCGCGACGCGGCGACCGCGGCCGGGCTGCCCGAGCTGTGGATCAACATCCGCACCGACGTCTACCTCTTCGGCATCGGCGAAGCCGAGGGACGCCTCGACGACGTCCTGACCCGGGCGGGCGCCTACGCCGCGGCCGGCGCCGACAGCCTGTTCGTGCCGGGCCTGATCGACCTGGAGACCCTCGGCCTCCTGGTCAAGGAGAGCCCGCTGCCGGTCAACGTGATGGTGTGGCCGGGCGCCCCGAGCGTCGCGGAGCTGGAAGCCGTCGGCGTCCGCCGGATCAGCGTCGGCACCGCGATCGCCCAGGCGGCCTACGCCGTCGCCCGCAACGCCGCGGTCGAGCTGCTCGGGCACGGCACCTACCGCGCGCTCGAGGGCGGCCTCGACTTCGGCGCCGTGAACAGCGCCGTCACCGGCTGAGCTCAGCCGACCGGCCGGCGGGCCGCGACGGGACCTGCGGGTCCCCTCGCGGCCCGCCGTCGTTACCCACTCGTCTACCTCAAATCACACGGTATTGATTTTCCTTGGTGGCCAATGGTTTCCATCAATTAAACGGAAGCCTTGAATCACTTCCAACGCGGCCGGACCGAGTCCGCGACCTGCAGTTGGAGCCCCGAGGAAGTGATGAGATGACCGTTGTCGAGCCGCTGTCCGTGCCCGAAGGTGACGTCAGGCCGCCCGATACCGCCGCGGAGGTCCTCGCCCGTGCCCAGGCACTGGCGCCGGTGCTCCGGGAGCGCGCCGAGGAGATCGAGCGGGCCCGGCGGCTGCCCGCCGACGTCGTGGAACTGCTGCGCGCCACCGGAGTCTTCCGGATGGGGTTCGCCAAGGACCGCGGCGGCCCCGAGCTGACCTCGGCCGAGCAGACCGAGGTGATCGAGGCCATCGCCTACGGTGACGCCGGCGCCGGGTGGTGCGCGATGATCGGGTCCGACACCGGTCTCTACGCGTCCTTCCTCGACCGCGCCGTCGCCGACGAGATGTTCCCCAGCCCGGACGTGGCGACCGCGGGCCTGCTGTTCCCCAACGGCCGCGCGGAGATCGTCCCCGGCGGTTACCGCCTCACCGGCCGCTGGCAGTTCGGCAGCGGCGTCACCCACGCCGACTGGGTCGTCTCGGGCGCCTTCCTCTACCGCGACGGCGCACCCGAGCCCGGCGCCGACGGGGCCCCGCACGACTCGATCCTGCTCATGGTGCCGAAGTCCGACGTCGAGGTGCTCGACACCTGGCACACCACCGGTCTCGCGGGCAGCGGCAGCTGCGACTACACGATCACCGACGTGTTCGTGCCCGCCGAGCACACGCTGGTCTTCTCGGACGTCCGCAGCGGGACGGGCCCGCTGGCCCAGCCCGAGGTGCACATGCGGAACATGCCGGGCGTCGCGCTCGGTGTCGCCCGCGCCGCGCTGGACCACGCCCGTGACCTCTCCGTCGCCGCCGGCCGCGCGGAGGACTACCGCACGCAGGTCACCCTGGCCGACTGCGAAGCCGACTTCAACGCCACTCGCGAAGGCGTCTACGGCGCCCTTCGCCGCCAGCACGAAGTCCTGTCCGCGGGCGGCACCCTGGACGACCTCACGCCGTCCGAGCGCGCCGCGCTCCCGCTGTCGCGGCGGCACGCGTTCCGCACCGCCCGCTCGATCGTCACCCGGCTCTACGACCTGGTGCAGACGAGCGCGATCTACCGGCCCTCGCCGCTGGACCGCTGGCTGCGCGACACCACCACGATGTGCCAGCACATCGTGGCGCAGGACCGGATCCTGCAGACCGCCGGCGCCCACCTGCTCGGTGGCCGGCCCGCGTTCCCGCTGGCCCTCGGGATCACCTCCAGCCGGCGCTGACCCACCCCGAACCACCCCGATCCGCCCTCCACCTAAGGAAGAAACCGATGCGCAAGCTCAAGGTCGCCGTGTGCGCGGCCGCCGCACTGGCTGTCACGCTCTCCGCGTGCAGCACCCCGGGCGGCACGACCGCCGCCAGCACCCCCGACGGAGCCGCGGCCCCCGCGGCCGCCGCCGCGAACATCGACCGCGACGCGGTCGTCAGCTACAGCGAGACCGAGCCGGCCGCCCCGCTGGTGCCCGGCAACACCACCGAGGTCGGCGGGATCAGCGTGCTGGGCACGCTGTTCCGCGGCCTCATCGAGTACGACGCCAAGACGGCCGCCCCGCACAACGCCGTGGCCGACTCGATCAGCACGACCGACTCGAAGACCTGGACGATCAAGCTCAAGTCCGGCTGGACGTTCCACGACGGCACCCCCGTCACCGCGAAGAGCTTCGTCGACGCGTGGAACTACACCGCCTATTCGCCGAACCTGATGGCGGGCGCCAGCTACTTCTCCCACGTCCAGGGCTTCGCGCAGGTCAACAACGCCACCGCGGACGGCAAGCAGCCGGCCACCCTGCCGGCGAGCAAGGAGCTCTCGGGCCTGAAGCTGGTCGACGACAGCACGTTCACCGTCGCCCTCGACGCGCCGTTCTCGGAGTTCGGCGTCCAGCTCGGCTACGCGGCGTTCTTCCCGCTGCCCGCGAGCTTCTTCGCCGACCGCAAGGGTTTCGAAGCTCACCCGATCGGTGATGGGCCGTTCAAGTTCGAGTCGTACACGCCGGGCAAGGACCTCGTCGTCAAGCGGTTCGACGGCTTCGCCGGCACTCAGAAGGTGAACATCGGCGGCATCGACTTCCGCTTCTACACCGACCTCGACAAGGCCTACGCCGACGTCCTGGCCAACAAGCTCGACTTCCTGTCGTTCACGCCGTGGACCTCCACCCAGGGCGGCAAGATCAAGAAGGACCTGCCCGAGAACCGGCGCAAGACCTACACCTACCTCGGCTACCAGGCCATCGCGTTCCCGCTGTTCGACAAGCGCTACGACAACCCGCAGTTCCGCCAGGCGATCTCCATGGCGATCGACCGGAAGTCGATGATCCAGCAGGTCTTCAACGGCGGCCGCACCCCGGCCGACGGCCTGGTCGCCCCGAACGTCCAGGGCCACCTCGACAACCAGTGCGGCGAGCTGTGCACCTACGAGCCGCAGAAGGCCAAGCAGCTGTTCGACGCCTCCGGGTTCCAGGGTGACATCGAGCTGACGTCCAACATCGACTCCGGCAACCAGGAGTGGATGGAGGTCATCTGCAAGCAGATCCAGGCCTCGCTGGGCCGCGCCTGCAAGTTCACCCCGCAGACCACCCTCGGCGACTTCCGCTCGAAGCTGAACGACCGCAGCGTCACCGGCATCTACCGCTCGGCGTGGGTCGCGGACTACCCGTCGATCGAGAACTTCCTCAACCCGCTGTTCCGCACCGGTGCCGCCTCGAACGTCGGGCAGTACTCGAACCCGAAGGTCGACGAGCTGCTCAAGGAAGCCGACGCCGCGCCGTCGCAGCAGCAGGGCCAGGCGCTGTACCAGCAGGCCGAAAAGCTGGTCCTGCAGGACATGCCGACCATCCCGATCTGGTGGCAGTCCGGCACCGCGGCCTGGTCGACCCGGCTGCACGACGTCCAGCCCACCCAGTTCCGCGAGCTCGACCTCTTCAGCGTGACCGTCAGCAAGTAGTCCCCGTGCGGCGCGCCGGGACCCGGCGCGCCGCACCCCGAGATGGAAAGCAGGCACGTTATGACCGTCCACGAGGTGGATGTCCTGATGATCGGGGCCGGCCCGGCGAACCTCGCGCTGGCCGTGGCCATCGAGGAGTGCGGCCGGTCCGATCTGGCCGGCGGCGCCATGATCCTGGAGCAGCACGAAGACGTGAAGTGGCAGCGCAACCTGATGCTGCCGTGGGCCCGCAGCCAGGTGTCCTACGTGAAGGACCTGGTCACCCTGCGCAACCCGCGCAGCCGGTTCTCGTTCCTCAACTTCATGCACGAGCGCGGTGAGCTCGACGAGTTCGTCAACCTCGGCACCTTCAACCCGTTCCGCTGGCAGGTCTCGGCGTATCTGCAGTGGGTCGCCGACTCGCTCGAGCGCGTCCGGGTGCGCTACAACGCCCGCGCCGAGCGGATCCTGCCGATCCACTCCGAGTCGGGCGCGGTGCTCGGCTTCACCGTCCCGCTGTCCGACGGCGACACGGTCCTCTGCCGCGACCTGATCGTCGGCGGCGGCCGCGACGCCCACGTCCCGGAGGTCTTCCGCGGGCTGCCGGCCGAGCGGGTCGTGCACAGCACCGAGTACAGCACCCGCGTCGCCGACACGGTGGCGCAAGCCCGCCCGGGCAAGCCGCTGCGGCCGGTCGTGGTCGGCGGGGCGCAGAGCGCGGCCGAGATGTTCATGGCCCTGCACGAGCACGCGAAGGGCTCGTCCCCGACGATGCTCGTCCGCGCGATCGGCCTCAAGGACTACCAGACCAGCAAGTTCGTCAACGAGCTGTTCTTCCCGTCCTTCGTGGACGAGTTCTTCACGATGACCGACGAGGCGCGGGCGCGGGTGCTGGAGGAGATGCACCTGACCAACTACGCCGGCCTCGCGGCGCCGTTCCTCGAAGAGCTGTACACGATGATCTACCGGCAGAAGATGCAGGGCCTGCCGGTCTCCACGATCCGCGCGCTCAGCGAGGTCGTCGGGGCTCGCGCGGCGGAGGTCGAGGGCGGCGGCGAAGAGGTCGTGCTCGACGTCCGCGACCTCAAGCACGGCGGCATCGAGCAGATCCGCTGCGACGCGGTGTTCCTGGGCACCGGCTTCGACTCGCGGATGCCCGCGATGGTCCGCGGCCTGGCCGACTCGATCGGCCTGGACACCGTCTCGGTCAACCGGCAGTACCGCGCCGAGCTCGGTCGGGAGGCCCACGGCGCGCTGTACCTGCAGGGCGTCAACGAGGCCACGCACGGCATCTCCGACTCGCTGATCAGCGTGCTCGCCCAGCGCTCGGCCGACATCGTCCGTGACATCGTCGACCGCCGCGAAACGGGCACGGGTCCCGACGGTGGCCGCCGCACCTCCGGCGAGTCCGTGGTGGTGGCGGCATGATCGACGTCCGCAGGCTCGACCGCGAGCACCTGGAGCGCGCGTACGGGCTCGACTCGCAGCGGCTGCTGCCCTGGCCGGAGCTCAACGCGCCGTTCGAAGGCGCCTGGTGCGTCCTGCGCCCCGGCACCACCTCCACCCCGCACGCCCACCACGAGTACGAGATCTTCATCGCCGTCCACGGCGCGGCCACCCTGATCGTCGACGGCGAGCCGCACCCGTTCACCGCCGGCGACATCGTCCGGCTGCCGCCCGGCTCGACCCACTGCGTCACCAACGAGGGCGACGCGGACTTCGAGTACTACGGCGTCTGGTGGGACGCCGAGATGACGGCCCAGTTCGCGGCCCGCCACGAAGCGAGCGTGTCGTGAACACGCGGACCGTGGTCATCTCCCCGGCGCCGACGGCGAACGGGGACCTGCACCTCGGCCACATCGCCGGCCCGTTCCTGGCCGCGGACGTGCACACCCGCTACGCCCGGGCCCAGGGCCGGGAAGTCCTGCTGGGCACCGGTTTCCAGGACACCTCGACGTTCGTCGTGACGACCGCGCACCACCGCGGCGTCACCCCGGCGGAGCTGGTGGCCACCTCGGCCGCGCAGATCGAGGCCAGCCTGGCCGCGCTGGGCATCGGCGTCGACGGCTACACCGGCGACGACGACCGGTTCACCAAGTGGGTCGTCGACTTCGTCGGCCGGCTCCACTCGGCGGGCAAGCTGGAACTGCGCACGATGAAGTTCCCGTACTCCGAGCGGACCGGCGAGTTCCTGCTGGACGGCTTCGCGGCCGGCGGCTGCCCGGAGTGCCTCGCCGAAAGCTGCGCGGGGCTCTGCGAGAGCTGCGGGGCCCTGGTGGCGGCGGGCGAGCTCCTCGGCGTCCGGTCCACTTTGGACCCCGAGGACCCCGTGGTGCTGCGCGAGGCCGACGTCCTCGTGCTGCCGGTCGAGCGCTACCGCGAACAGCTGCGGGCGCACTTCGCGGCGAACGCCGCCGGGATGCGGCCGCACATGGCGCAGGCGATGGCGCAGATGCTGTCGCGGCCGCTGCCGGACTTCCCGGTGACCTACCCGATCTCCTGGGGCATCAAGGTGCCCTTCCCGGAGGTCGCGGGGCAGGTCGTCAACCCCAACGCCGAGCCGATGGCGTGGAGCATGCACTGCTCGGCGCTCGCGGCCGAGCAGCGGGGCGTCGCGGCCGGCACCGAGGACGCGCTGTGGCTCGCCGGGGCCGGCTCGGAGATCGTGTACTTCCTCGGGTTCGACAACATCTACCCGTTCGCGATCGCCGGCCCGGCGATGCTGCTGGCCTTCGACGGCCAGTACGACCTGCCGACGCGCTACCTCACCAACGAGTTCTACGAGCTGGACCACCGGAAGTTCTCCACCAGCCGCGGGCACGTGGTGTGGAGCCGGGAGCTGGCCGCCGAGGTGCCGCGGGACCTGATCCGGTTCCACCTGGCCGCGACCAGCCCCGAGCACCAGCGCACCAGCTTCAGCCGGGACGCGCTCGCGCGGGTCACCGGCACCCGGCTGGTCGAACCCTGGAACCGCGTCGCCGACAAGGTGAACCGGTGGATCGGCCTCGGTCCGCTGGTGGTGTCGGAACGCTCGCGCCGCGGCGCGGCCCGGATGGCCGAGCGCTTCGCGGCGTCGTACGAGCTGGCCGGGTTCAGCCTGAACCGGGCGGCGGAGACGATCACCGACCAGCTGGCCCGGCTCGACCGCCGGGAGGTGACCGGCGCCGACGCCGGTGACTTCTGCTTCGAGGTCGACCGGCTGCTGCGCGCCGCCGCGCCGATCCTGGTCGACCTGGCGGCGGCGGTCCTCGGCGAGGACGCCGGGGCGGCCCCGGCCGACGTGGACTCGTTCACGCCGGCCGCCCTGCCCCGCCTGCGCCCGGCGGAGGCCGGGCGATGAGCGCCGGCACCCGGCAGGGTGGGCTGAGCAGCGCGGTCGTCCTGGGCGAGAGCCCGGCGGTGACCGGCGGTGGCCGGAACGGCGGCACGGCGGTACTGCTGGGCGAAAGCCCGGCGGCGACCGGTGTGGTGCCGGACGTCGCGGAGGTCGTCCTGGCCGGTGCGGACCGGACGGCGAACTCCGCCGGCCGGCCCGGCGTGGCCGCGGCCACGCCGGGCGGCGACTGGGCGTGGACCGGTGGCTCCCGGCGCGGCGGCCTGCGGGTCGTGGTGGTCGGCGGCGGCATCTCCGGGCTGCTCACCGCGATCCGGTGCGTCCTGGACGGGCACCGCGTGGTGCTGCTCGAGCGCGGCCCGGTGCCGCACCCGGGCGCCACGTCGTTCGACCAGCACCGGGCGCTGCGGGCCCTCGTCGTCGGCGACACGGCCGCCACGCGCCAGGCGGCGGAGCTGCACCGCCACTGGCGCGAGCTGGACGCGCTGCTGTGCGACCACCTGCCGGGTGCCGGCCTCTACCGGCGGGTCGGGGTCCTCCAGGCCCTGCCCCCCGGCCAGGTGCCCGCGGCGGTCGCCACGGCGTCGGCCGCGGGGGTGCCGATCCGGATCGTGCACCCGTCGGCGTACCCGCTCGTCGGGTTCCCGCGGGGCAGCGGCGCGGTGCTCGAACCGCACGCCGGGACGCTGCTGGCCGATCGGATGCTGCACGCGGCGGCGCGCTGGCTGCGCCACCACCCCGACGCCGAGCTGCGGCCCGGCCGGGAAGCCGTCGGCATCGACCCGGACCGCGCCCGCGTCCGGCTCGCCGACGGCACCACGGTGACCGGTGACGTCGTGCTCGTCGCCGCCGGCCCGTGGACCGGGGCGCTGGTCGACCGGCCGGTGGCGTTGCACCGCCAGACGATGGTGTACCTGCGCCCGCCCGCCGCGCTCGCCCACGCGTGGGCGGCGACGCCCACGGTGGGCGGGATCGGCACCGACGGGCGGGCGTGGCTGCTGCCCTCGGTGGCGGGCACCCTGCTCAAGGTGAGCACCGACGCCGTGCGGCGCGAGGTGACCACCCTGTCCGGGCCCGACGACGACGCGGGCTGGGCTGCGCGGGTGCTCGCCGCCGGCGTCGTGTCCGATGTGGACGGATACGACGTGGTGCGGGTCAAGCACTGCCACTACGCCACGGCCGCCGACGGCAACACCGGCTTCGTCCAGGTCGGGCCCGCGGTGTGGGCCCGTCCGGCCAGCGGCGGTGACGGCTTCCGCACGGCCCCGCTGGCCGCGGACGCCGTCGTCGCGCAGCTGGCCGGCCAGGCCACCGCCGTCGGCACGCTCGCCTGATCGCCGTCGCCTCAACCACCTTTCCCCTGCACACTTTCCGACCGGAGGAACGTCTTCCATGACCTCGACCGCCCCGGGTGCGCTGCTCGTCATCGGCAGCGGGCTCAAGCTCTACCGCGAATACCTCGTCCGCAGCGTGTCCGACCGGGCCCGTGAAAACGGGCTGCGGCTGGTGCTGATCAACAACCTCAACCCGACCTGGCAGCACGAGTACTTCGACGACATCACCGTCGTCAACGTCTTCGACCACGCGCTGCTCGCCGAAACCGCCCGCAAGCTGGCGACCGAGTACACGATCGCCGGTGTGCTCTGCTGGGACGAGCCGCTGGTCATGCCCGCGGCCGAGCTGGCGGCCGAGTTCGGCGTGCCGGGCCTGAGCATCCCCGGCGTGCACGGCTGCCGCGACAAGCACAGCTGCCGCGTCCGGCTCACCGCCGCCGGCCTGCCGCAGCCCGGCTTCCACCTGGCCGCCGACCTCGACGACGCCCGCGCGGCGGTCGCCCGCATCGGCTTCCCGGTGGTCGTCAAGCCGCGGGCGCTCGGCGCCAGCATGGGCGTCTCCCTCGCCCGGGACGACGCCGAGTTCGACGCCGCCTACCGCGTCGCCCACGAGGCCAGCCTCGTCGGCGACGAGCCCTACCGCGGCGGCGCGATCATCGAGGGCTACGCCGACGGCCCGGAGATCAGCATCGACGGCGCCGTCCACAAGGGCGAGTACCTGCCGATGTTCATCGCCCGCAAGAGCACCGGCATGCCGCCGTTCTTCGAGGAGACCGGCCACGTCGTCGACTCCGCCGACCCGCTGCTGAAGGACGAGGAACTGCTGGGCGTGCTGGCCAAGGCCCACCACGTGCTCGGCATCGAGAACGGGATCACCCACACCGAGGTCCGCCTGACCCGCTCCGGCCCGGTGATCATCGAGGTCAACGGCCGGCTCGGCGGCGACCTCATCCCGTTCCTCGGCAAGACCGCGACCGGCATCGACCCGGGCAGCGTGCTGTTCGACGTCGCCACCGGGCAGCGCCCGGACGTCTCGCACAGCCGTGAGGGCGTCGCCGGCATCCGGTTCGGCTACCCGGACCACGACTGCGTCCTGCACTCGATCTCCGTGCCGGCCCAGGCACCCGGGCTGGTCACCGCGTCCCCGATGGCGGAGCCGGGCACCACGCTGCGGCTGCCGCCGGGCGGCTACATCGCCCGCCACTCGTTCGTCGTGTGCCAGGCACCCGACCGCGACACGTGCGAGCAGCGGCTCGCGCACGCGGCCTCGCTCGTCGAGGTGGGTTCCGAGGACATCGAGCCCCCGCCCGTCGGCACCACGCTGGCGATGCCGGCCGGACTCCTGGACGTGGACGAATGAGCGTCGACTACCACGGCCGCCGGTTCCGCGCGCTGGGCGGCGGTGACGGCACGTACGCCGAGTACCACCAGCACGGCGACCTGGTCTGGGCCACGTTCGAGGGCGGCCACGTCCGGCGCGGCACCGTCACCGGCGTCTGCGGCCCGACCGGCGTGCTGCGGCTGGCCTACACGATGGTCCTGGTGACCGGCGAGGTCATCGCCGGCAACAGCGTCAACACCCCGCAGTGGCACGGCGGCCACCTGGTGCTGCGGGAAGTCTGGGAGCGCCACGGGGACAACGCCGCCAAGGGCGTGTCCTACCTCGAGGAGGTCCTCGCGGCCGAGCTCGCGGGAGCGGCGCGATGACCGCGTGGGACACCCTGCGCGGCCTGGTGGACGGCGAACTCCGGCTCCCCGGCGACCGCGGCTTCGGTGAAGCCACGGCGCCGGTGAACCGGCGGTTCGCCGCCACCCGCCCCGCGGCGGTGCTCTCGGCCGCCCACACGGGCGACGTCGCCCGCGCGATCGATTGGGCCCGGACGGCGGAAGTCCCGCTGGTGGCCCGCGGCGGCGGCCACAGCTACGCCGGCTTCTCCGCGAACACCGGGCTGGTGCTCGACCTGCGGCGGCTGTCCGGGATCCGCGTCGACCGCGGCACCGGGCGGGTCACCGTTGGCGGCGGGACGCAGATGAAGGCGCTCTACGCCGGGCTGCGGCCGTGGGACCTGACCTTCCCGCTCGGCAACTCCGACACCGTCGGCATCGGCGGCCTGACCCTCGGCGGCGGCGTCACGACGATCTCCCGCGCGCACGGCATCACCTGCGACGCGCTGGTCTCGACCGACGTCGTCCTCGCCGACGGCACGGTCGTCACGGCGTCGGAAACCGAAAACCCGGACCTGTTCTGGGCCTGCCGCGGCGGCGGGGGCGGCAACTTCGGCGTCAACACGAGCTTCACGTTCCAGGCGCGCCCGGCCCCGGCCGGCTCGACCTGCCTGCTGCTCTGGTCGTGGCCGCACGCGGTCGAGGTGCTGGCCACGATGCAGGAGATCATGCTGGCCGCGCCCGAGGCGTTCTCGGCGCGGATCGGCATCGCCCGGTCGTCGGGCGGCGACGGCGTCGTCTCCGTGGTGGGCCACCACCTCGGTCCGGCGGCGGAACTGCGCGAGCTGCTGGCGCCCGTCTTCGCCGTCGCGGCCCCCGACCGCGCCGACATCGAGGACCGGGACTTCTGGGAAGCCGCGACGTACCTGCACCACGCCAGCGAGGGCGGGGCGTTCGCGGCCCGGACCCGGTGCACCCCGCACGCGATCGGCGACGACGGCGTCGAGGCGCTCGTCCGGGCCGTCGACAAGTGGCCGGGCAGCGGCAACCCCGACGGCGCGGGCGCCGCGCTGTTCGCGTGGGGCGGCGCGATCGGCCGCGTCCCGGTGGGGGACACCGCGTTCCCGCACCGGGACACCCGGTTCCTGCTCAGCCTCGACACGTCGTGGGCCGAGGACGACGCGCCGGGCGTCGTCCAGGCGAACCTGGACTGGCTCCACGCCCTGCACGCCGAGGCGGGGGAGTTCGCGCCGGACGCGTCCTACGTCAACTTCACCGACCCGGACCTCGAGGACTGGCGCGGCGCCTACTACGGGCCGAACGCCGCCCGGCTCGCCGAGGTCAAGCAGCGGTACGACCCCGACCGGTTCTTCCGGTCCCCGCAAGGAGTCTGACCACCGGCCGGCCCGCTCCGGCGGGCCGGCCCGTACCCCGGGAGCAGCCGAATGTCCCCCGACCTGCGTGGCGTGATGCGCACCTTCGCCACCGGCGTATGCGTCGCCACCACCTACCGCGACACCCCCGGCGGCCGTCGTCACGACGCCGTCACCGTCAACTCACTGGGCTCGATCTCCCTCGACCCGCCGTTGATCTCCCTGTCCTTCCGCAAGGAGTCGGTGTTCCTCGCCGACCTGCTCGACACCGGCCGCTGGGTCGTGTCGATCCTGCCCGCGAGCGCGCGGGAGCTGGCCGGGCGCCTCGCCGGCCCGCGGTCCTCGCGGGTCTCCGAAATTGCGGTTCTCGAAGCGACTCCGGGGGAACGGACCGGGGCGCTCGTGCTCGACGGCGCGAGCTGGCTGGAGTGCGCGCTGCGGCAGCCGATCGACCTCGGCGACCACACGCTCGTCGTCGGGGAAGTCCTGGCCACCGGCCACGACCGGCAGGCGCCCGCGCTCGTGTTCGTGCACGGCACCTACCACTCCGTCACCGATCCGCGGCAGGTCTCCGGGCCGGGCCAGTGGGGTGAGGCGGTGGGGTGAGGCGCCCTGGCCCGGCTCGGCGCGGTCGGGCATGCTGAGCGCCCGGCAAGAGGAGACCTGAGACGGTGAACGAAGATTCGATGCGCTGGAACGGCCAGCGCACCGACCGCGTCGACGCGGGGACGCTGCCGGGCCTGGCCCGGCTGACCGGGTTCGTGCGCAGTGTCCGGACCCCGGAGTTCCGGGGCGTGACGTTCCACGAGGTGCTCGCGAAGAGCGCGTTGAACCACGTGCCGGCGGACGCGCGCATGCTGCCGGGCGAGTACACGATGAACCCGTACCGCGGCTGCACGCACGCGTGCCAGTACTGCTTCGCGCGTCCCACGCACACGCGGCTCGGGCTGGACGTCGCCGGTGACTTCGACAACGAGATCATCGTCAAGACGAACATCGTCGAGGTGCTGCGGGGCGAGCTGGCCCGCAAGCGGAAACTCCCGCCGCGCGTGGCTTTCGGCACCAACACCGACGTCTACCAGCGCGCCGAGGGCCGCTACGCGCTGATGCCCGGGATCATCGACGCGCTGACGGGCCACCGCGTCCCGTTCTCGATCCTGACCAAGGGCACGATGATCCGCCGCGACTTGGACCTCCTGGCCAAGGCGAGCCGCGCGACGACGGTGCACCTGGGCGTCTCGCTGTCGATCCTGGACGAACAGTTGCAGCAGTCGGTGGAGTTCGGCACGGCGACCACGACGGCGCGCCTGGCGACGGTCCGCGCCATCCGCGACGCGGGCCTCGAGTGCACGGTGTTCCTGTCGCCGATCCTCCCGCACCTCACGGATTCGCCGGAGCAGCTGGAAGAACTGGTGTCCGCGGTGTCCGAAGCGGGCGCGACGAGCGTGCTGTACCACCCGCTTTACCTGTCGTCCGCGGTGAAGGAAGTGTTCTTCACGTGGCTGCGCGGCGCGCACCCGGAACTGGTCTCGGAGTACACGCGGTTGTACTCGTCCGGTTCGGAGACGTCCTACCGGCACGAGATCGGGGCCCGGATCCGCCCGCTGATCGCGAAGTACGGCTTCCCGGACCCGGACGAGACGATCGAGGACAAGTTCGCCCTCAACGGCCGCCGGGGCCAACCGGAGGAGGAACCGGCGCAGCAGTCCCTCTTCTGAGGTGCCGGCTGTTCAGGCGTGCGGCCAGATCTGAACCAGCCAGGTCTCGTGGAAGACATCGGGATCGCCGTCCTCGGCGATGTTCCGGGCGGCCGGCCGCCCGGCGCGGAGCCCCGCCGAGGTGCGCACCGCCACCATTCCGGTCGACCACTCCCCGTTCGTCATCTTCGGTGACGCCTCCTACGCCGACCTCGACCCCCGCGCCCCGGACTGGCTGGGGCCCCGGGCGGTCATGCGTTCCTCTCGATTCGCGCGGTCTCGGCGAGCAACTCGTCCATCAACGCCCTGATGCGGCCGTACAGCGCGGTTCCCGTGAGCCCGCCGGCGTCGGCCAGCAACCGCTCGCGGCTTTCCCGGTCGCCCAGCGCCGTCGCGAGGCGTTCGCCACGGCCTTGCGGAGCGAACTGGCTGGCGTTCGCGCCCACCCGGGTGCCCAAGGCCCACAGCTCACGCGCGATCGCGGCCTCACCCCGGAAGTCCGTGAATGCCACATTCACGGACACTACGTCCCTCGATGTGGCATTCACGGACTTGCGCGGCGTCGTCGTGGCGGCCAGTTCGGCGCCGCCCATCGCCCAGGCGCCCAGCAGCGGGCGGTCGTGGGCGGTCAGGACTTCGGGGCGCACGGCACGCAGCGTGTCGGCGGCCCGGGCGCCGGCGCCGAGCCACACGTGGAGGACGGCGACCGCGATCCGGAAGACGGCCGGCGGGCCGGCCCGCAGCAGCGCGTCCGCGTGGGCCGTGGCCTCCTCGGGCCGGCCGCGGCGCCAGGCCAGCTGGGCCAGGCCGAGCCGCGCCTGGTGGACGTCGAGGCCAGTCGAACCGGCGGTCTCCCGCAGCTGGCGCTCGGCCTCGGCGTCGCCGGCCAGCGCCAGCTGCGTGTCGAGCAGCACCCGCGTCGACCGGGCGTCCTGGGCCGCGCCGACCAGCGCCAGGTGCCGCTCGCTGCGCCGCAGCCACTCGTCGGACCCGGTCGTGTGCCCGGCGGCGTGGGCGGCCATCCCCATGCCCCAGTGGTCGCCGATCGCCTCGAACCGGCGGTAGGCCAGCTCGGCGTCACCGGACCGCCGGGTGCCGGCGTCCTCGACCAGGACCGCCCGGATGAAGTGACCCATCCCCTGGACGTACGGGTCCGGGTGCGCGACGAGGATCGCGGCGTCGGCCAGGCTCTTGTCGGGGACCGCCTGCTCCAGCCCGGGCATCGCCGCCGCCAGCGCGGCCGTGCGCGGTGAGACGTCGCCGGGGCGCTCCGCGAACAGCGTGCGCAGCGCGCGGCGGGCCAGCACGGTGAGGCGGACCGGCCCGGTGTTGCCCGCGTTGACGCCGATCAGCACGCACAGCCACGCGAGCCGGTCGGCGTGCGGCAGCGGACGCGCAGTGGCCCGGCCGCGCGTGATCGCCGACCGCGCCCGCGCGGCGGGGTCGTCGAGGTGCAGCAGCCTGCGCGCCCAAGCGCTGGCTTCGAGGTGCCGGCCGCGCACCGTCCACAGCTGGAACAGGGCCGTGGCGACGTCGACCGCGGCCGGTTCGTCGTCGTGGTCCCACGCCCACCGCAGAGCGGCGACGAAGTTGTCCTGGTCGGCCGCGCAGGCGTCCAGGGCCTCGATCTGGGCGGGACCGACGAAGTCGGGCCCCAGCGACACGGCCCGCCGCCCGGCCCAGCCGACCAGCCCGGCCATCGCCTCCGCGCGCCCGGTCGCGTCGAGGCGGGCCTCGCCGTGTTCGCGGACCGTCTCCAGCATCCGGTAGCGGTCGTCCTCCAGCCGCAGCAGCGACTGCTCGACCAGGATCGCCAGCCCCCGGCGGGCGCCGGGGCCCGCGACGGCCTCGGCGAGGTCCGCGGTGAACGGCGCCGGGATGACGGCCAGCCGTTCCAGCAGCTCCCGCTCGCCGGGCTCGAGCAGCTCACGGCTCCAGCCGACCAGCGCCCCCAGGCCGGCGTGCCGTTCGGGCAGCCCGCGCACGGCGTCGTCGAGCAGCGCGAACCGGTCGCCGAGCCCGGCCAGGACGTCGTCGAGCGGCATGGACCGCAGCCGGGCGGCGGCCAGTTCGAGCGCCAGGGGCAGGTTGTCGAGCCGGTGCGCGAGGGCCAGCGCCCGGTCCCGCGGCCAGGCCGGCGTCGCGCCGCCGGCCCGCACGCGGGCTTCGAGCAGGGCGAGCGCCTCGTCGTCGGGCAGCGCCGGCAGCCGGTGGACGACCTCGCCGAGCAGGCCCAGCGGCGCCCGGCTGGTGGCGAGCACGCCGAACCCGGGCGGCGCCACGGCCAGCAGCTCGGCCACGACGTGCGCGACGGCGTCGAGGACGTGCTCGCAGTTGTCGAGCACGAGCAGCCCGTCGAGCCCGGCGCCGAGAGCCCGCAGCCGCTCGTCGGGCCCGAGCGGACGGCGGTCCGGGGCCAGGGTGTCCGGGCCGCCCAGCACCGCGAGCACGGCGGGCAGCACCTCGGCGGGCGAGCGCAGGCCGGCCAGCTCGACCACCCGCACGGGCTCGGCGGAGCGGGCGATCTCGGCGGCCAGCCGGGTCTTCCCGGCCCCGCCGGTGGCGACGACGGTCACCACCGGCGCCGCCAGCAGCGCCTGTCTGACGGCGACGAGATCCGGCTCGCGCCCGACCAACGGCGTCATCGCCCGGCGCCAGGCGGCCGGCAGCCCACCGGCCCGGTGCGGCCGCGCCGTCAGCTGCCCGCGCAGCAGAGCCAGGTGCGCGTCGGCGAGCACGGGTGACAGGTCGGCGCCGTACCGCTCGACGAGTTCGCCGCGCACCCGCTCGACCACGTCGAAGGCTTCGGCGTCGCGACCCTGGGCCGCGAGGACCCGCACGAGCAGCGCGGCGGCCGGCTCGTCGGGCGGGACGCGGGCGACCAGTCGCCGCAGGTCCGCCTCGTCGACCGGCCCGCCGCCGGCCAAGGCGGCTTCCGCCCGCAGCGTCACGACGTCGCCGAAGAGCCGGGTCGGCTCCGGAACTTCCGGGAACAACGCCCGCGCCTCGTCGGCGCAGTCCCGCGCGCGCCCCGCGTCGCCTTCGGCCAGCGCCTGCCGGCCACGATCGGCGAGCGCGCGGACGGCGACGGCGTCGAGCTGCACCTCATCGACCGGGATCCGGTACCCGCCGGGCCCGGTGCGCACCGGCACGCCGAGCCGCCGCACCCGGCCGACCAGGGCCTGCACCGCACCGGTGGCGTCCTCGGGAGGTGCGCCCTGCCAGACCGCGTCGACCAGCGCGGTGGTGGAAACGGTGCGGCCCCGGGCATCGAGCAGCTCCCGGATCACGGCCGCCAGCCGATCACCCCGCACCGGCCGGCCGTCCACCGCCAGGGGGCCGAGAGTCGTGATCCGCACGCCACCATCATCACCCATTCGCCGCGCGCGGGCCCGAGCCGCGGGCTCGCCGAGTCCGCGCGGCCGGTCAGCGGAAGCCGTGCCCGCCCGGCGCAGCACCTAACCTGCCGCGCGCGGGCCGGGCTGCGGGTTCGCCGGGTCTTCCCGCGCCGCGCGGCGACTGTCCGCTGTCGCGCGGCCGAGTGTCGTGATCCGCGCATCCGCGTCGCATCCCGGCGCAGCACCCACCCCGCCGCGCGCGGAACCCCGGGTGACTACTCGGCGAACCTCTCCGCCAGGTTGATCAGGTTCAGGGCCGCGTTGTCGCCCAGCAGGATCGCGTTGTCCGCCACGCCCTGGGCCGCCGATGCGGCGCTGCGTGGGAACAGTGCCTCCTCGTACTCGGCCAGTGCGGCCTCGATGTCGCCGTGGTGTGCGGCGATGGCCGCGCCCAGTTCGGCGCCGTCCTGGAGGGCCAGGTTGGCGCCTTCGCCGTTCGGGGGCTGCAGGTGGGCGGCGTCGCCGAGCAGTGTCACTCCCGGTACCCGGGCCCAGCGGTGCTCGACCGGCAGCGTGTAGTGGCGGCGGTAGACCGGGGCGGTGTCGCTTTCGGTGATCACCGCGGCCAGTTCCGGGGCCCAGCCGTCGACTTCCCGCGCGATGCGCGCGGTCGCCGCCGCGGGATCGGCGAAGTCTATTTCGCCGAACCAGTCCAGCGACCGGGCTAGCCACAGGTAAGCGTGCAGGTTCCCGTCGCTTTCCCGGTGCACGAGGAAAACCTTCCCGCTCGCGCTCTTGTCGAACACCATCAACGCCCCGTCGCCGACGGCTTTCGCGACCCCGGGGTGCCGGTTGTCGGCGTCGAACAGGAAAGTCTCGATCGACGCGTTCCCGGCGTATTCGGGCGTGACGTCGGTGAGCAGCGGCCGGACCCGCGACCACGCGCCGTCCGCGCCGACGAGCAGGTCCGTCACGTCGGTGGTGCCGTCGGCGAAGGTGATTTCGTGACGGCCTTCGCCGAGGGCGCGCACGCCGTCGACCCGGTGCCCCCACCGGACGGTGCCCGCCGGGAGCGAATCGAGCAGCAGCTGCCGCAACGCGGCGCGCTGCGCTTCGGGACTGCCGCCGGTGCCGTCGTCGGCCTTGTCGTACAGCACGGTCCCGTCCGTCTCGACGACCCGCATCGCTTCCCGGCCCGGCAGGACGATGGCGCGGAAATCGTCGATCAGGCCGGCCGCCCGGAGAGCGCGCTGTCCGTTGTGGTCGTGGATGTCGAGCATTCCGCCTTGGGCGCGGGCCGTCGGTGACGCCTCCGCTTCGTGGACCGTGACCGGGATCCCGTGCCGGGACAGGAGCCGGGCCAGGATGAGGCCGCCGAGTCCGGCGCCGACGATCGTGACGGGAGTGCGCATGGGGTGCTCCTTCGGTGAGGGTGGTGCGAATTGCCACCGAGCGTGTGTGACCCCGCCGACACGGCCCCGACATGACGTCGACATGACACCGACACGCCTTTCCCGGAGATGTCGCCGATACGCATTGGCTGCCGCGAGCCTTGCGGATCCGGCGGAATTCGAGTAAGGGCCGGGGATCGCCCGGAAAATCGGGGACCCGCGCTGCCCGGCCCGCGACGGCGGCGTTAGTGTCGCCGCCGTTGTAGGCGCACCGAAACCGACCCGTGATCTCGGTCGGCAAACCGAGTACTGTTCGGGCACCAATCGGACTCGAGGAAGTGGAGCGATGTCGGAACGACCGCCCGCACAGCATCGGGAAGAACGCGAGTCAGTCGGCCGGGCCGTAATCGGGGTGGTCGTCACCGCGGTCGTCGCCGCGGCGATCTGGACGTGGATATCCCTGTCGGTTTCCGGTGGTCAGGGGATTGTCATCGCCATCGCGGGCGCGTTCACCGGGATCGTCGCGTGCGTCGCGGTGTTCTTCGCGCTGCGCCGCACCGATCAGGTCGCGCACGCGACGGGGCAGACGCGGACCGCGCTCGACGAGGCCCAGCAGGCCCGCGAGTTCGTCCGTTACAGCGACGGTGAACTGGCCCGGCTGCTGGAGCAGACGGTGCCCGACGCGGTCCGGCGGCTGCGCGGCGGCGCGCCCGCGGACAGCGTGCTCGCCGAGGTCCCGCGCCCGGCCGACGAACTCCACCAGCGCGTCCTGCGGCTGGTGGTCGACGAGATCGCCGTCGGGGAACGCCGGCGCGCGGCCGCGACCGCCGCCTGCGCGAACGCCGCGGGCCGGCTGCAGGCGCTGGCGACCAGCACCCTCGGGGACCTGCGGGAGATGGAGAACCGGTCGTCCGACGCGATGCTCGGCGACCTCCTGAAAGTGGACCACAGCACGGCGCAGGCGGGCCGGCTGGCCGACAGCATCGCCGTGCTCACCGGCGCGCGCTCGGGCCGCCGCTGGACGAAACCGATCCGGATGGAGAGCATCCTGCGCGGCGCCCTCGGCCGCATCGGCGCTTATCAGCGGGTCCGGGTGCATTCCGCGAGCGGGGTGGCCGTCGTCGGTTACGCCGCGGAAGACGTCATGCACGCGCTCGCCGAACTCATGGACAACGCGACGAAGTTCTCGGCGCCGTCCGAAGAAGTGCACGTTTATGTCGAAGATCTGCACAACGGCGCGGTCATCACCATCGAAGACGGCGGCCTCGGGATGAAGGCGCAGGCCCTCGTCCGCGCCGAGCGCGCGGTGTCGCTCGACCAGCCGCTCGACCTGACCTCGATGTCGGGCACGCGCCTCGGCCTGGCGGTCGTGGGCTGCCTGGCCCGCAAGCACCAGCTGCACGTCTTCTTCCGGCCGTCTTCGCGTGGGGGGATCGGTGTTGTCATGCGCATTCCGACGCAGCTGATCACGCAGCCCCGGCCGGAAACGGTGCCGGAGGCCGACGATTCCGCCGCCGTCGCGTGGCCCGGGCCCGCCGACGACACGAGCCACGAGATCACCGGCGACCTGGCCGAGCCGTCCGAGCTGCCGCGGCGCTCGCGCGGGCAGACGCTGACCGCCGCGTCGCGCCGGCCGCCGTCGCCCACGCCGAGCACCGCCCGGGCCGAGCGGGACACCGGTTCCCGGTTCGGTGCCTTCCAGCAGCGGCGCAGCGGCAGTGCCGCGCCGTCGCGCCACGCCGCCACCCCGGCGGACACCGGCGAAGACGCGTGACCCGTCGCTCCCCCCGAACACCCACACCCCGCCAGATTGGAGCGAGGGGACCCGCCAGCCCGGTCCCCGGATTCGATGACTGATTCGGACAAGAGCCTCGAATGGCTCCTCGAGAACCTCGTCGGCAACACGGCCGGCGCGTGTCACGCGCTCGTGTTGTCCCGTGACGGCCTGAAGCTCTGCCACACCCAGGGCCTCACCGTCGACCGCGCCGACCAGCTGGCCGCGATCGCGGCCGGCGTCCAGGCGCTGGCGCACGGCGCGTCGGTCGAGTTCGGCGACGGCACCGGCGGCGTGCGGAACTCGATGACCGAGTTCCACGGCGGGATCCTCTTCATCGTGGAGGCGGGTGTCGGCTCGCACCTGGCCGTGATCGCCACGGAGGACGCCGACGTGGGCCTGATCGGCCACAACATGGACGAGCTGGTGGAACAGATCGGCTCGGTCTTCACCGCCCCGCCGCGCTTCACGGCGGCTGACCACCCGGCTTCGTGACGCGCTCGGCGCTCGACGGGGAGGACCCGGACCGGCTCTACACGGTCACGGGCGGACGCAGCAGCGCGGACGACATCGACCTCGATCTCGTCACGTTGATCGTCCGGGAGTCGCAGCCGTCGGCGGGCATGCAGTCCGAGCACGTCAGGATCCTCGAGATCGCGGCGAAGCCGACGTCCGTCGTCGAGCTGTCGTCCGATCTGGCGCTACCGGTGAGTGTGATCAAGATTCTGCTCGCGGACCTGCTGGCCATGGGCAAGGTGTCCGCCCGACATCCGTCGTCGGCCCAGGCCGCGGGACGGACCTCCGACTCGGAATTCCTCAAGAAGGTGCTCGTTGGACTCCGCAATCTCTGAACAAGACGAACGGCTGCCCCTGGCCGACACCGCGACCGACGGCCTGAAGATCGTCATCGTCGGCGGCTTCGGCGTCGGGAAGACGACCATGGTCCGGTCGGTCAGCGAGATCCGGCCGCTGAGCACCGAAGAGACGATGACGCAGGCCGGGATCGGCGTCGACCACACCCGCGGGGTGCAGGCCAAGACGACGACCACGGTGGCGTTCGACTTCGGCCGGATCAGCCTCGACGAGCAGCTGGTGCTCTACCTGTTCGGCGCGCCGGGGCAGGAACGGTTCTGGTTCCTCTGGGACAGCCTCTTCGCCGGCACCCTCGGCGCCGTCGTCCTGGTGGACGCCCGCCGGCTGGCCGAGTCCTGGTACGCGATCGACCGGCTGGAACACCACGGGACGCCGTTCATCGTGGCGCGCAACAACTTCGGGCCGCCGAAGCACAGCCTCGACGACGTCCGCGCCGCGCTCGACCTGCCCGACGAGGTGCCGCTCGTCGACTGCGACGCCCGCGACCGGGACTCGGCCAAGCAGGTGCTGATCTCGCTCGTCGACCACCTCTACACCCTGTCCACAGTCCGGGAGGGCACATCGTGACCGGTTTCCAGACCAGCACCCCGGCGGACACGATCCCCGCGGCGGACCGCGTCCGGTTGTACGGGCCCGAGTTCCAGAAGGATCCCGCCGCGCTCTACGCCCGGATCCGGCGCCAGTACGGCGGTGTCGTCCCGGTCCTGCTCGACGGCGACATCCCGGCCTGGCTGCTGACCGGCTACCGCGAGATCCACCAGGTGTGCCAGGACTCGCAGCTGTTCGCCCGCGACAGCCGCCGCTGGAACCAGTGGGGCAACGTCCCCGACGACTGGCCGCTGCTGCCGTACGTGATGCACAACCCGTCGGTGATGTTCACCGAGGCCGCGGAACACCGGCGGCGGGCGGGCGCGATCGGCGACGCGTTGTCGGCGGTCGACCAGTTCGACCTCAGCGCCCACTGCGAGCGCATCGCGGACCGGCTGATCGACGAGTTCGCGGGTTCCGGCGAAGCCGACCTGATCGCCCGGTTCGCCCAGCAGGCGCCGCTGCTGGCGATCGCGAAGATGTACGGCATGCCCGACTCGGAGGCCCCCGCGCTGGTGCGGGACGTCGCCCTGTCGCTGGACGTCGGCCCCGAGGCGCTGCCCGCGTACGGCCGGGTCCAGGAGGCGATGGCGCGGCTGGTGGCGGTCAAGCACCAGCAGCCGGGCGCGGACGTGCCCACGGCCATGATGCAGGACCCGGCGAACCTGACCGACGACGAGGTCGTCCAGGACCTGCTGGTGGTGACGGCCGCGGCCCAGCAGCCGACGGCCAACTGGATCGGCAACACGATCCGGCTGATGCTGACCGACAGCCGCTTCGCGATGACGCTGTCGGGCGGCCGGGGGAGTGTCGGCCAGGCCCTCAACGAGGTCCTGTGGCACGACACGCCCACGCAGAACTTCATCGGCCGCTTCGCCACGCGCGACACGGTGCTGAGCGGCGTCCGCGTCCGCCAGGGTGACCTGGTGGTCCTCGGCCTGGCGGCGGGCAACGCCGACCCGCACGCCCGTCCGGACGCGGCGGCGGGCGCACTGGGCAACCACGCGCACATGTCCTTCGGCCACGGCGAGCACGGATGTCCTTACCCCGCACCGGAAGTGGCCGAGGTCATCGCCCGCACGACGGTCGAGGTGCTGCTGGACCGCCTCCCGGACCTGGAACTGGCCGTCCCGGCGGAGAACCTGGTGTGGCGGCCATCGGTGTGGATGCGCGGCCTGGAGAGCCTGCCGGTGGTCTTCACCCCGGTCCACGTCGCCGGCCCGGCGACGTGGTGACCGTGACCTCGGCGCTCCCGCTCGCATGTCCGTGAAGGCCTCCTTACCGGCTCTTATGGCCGGTAAGGATGCCTTCACGGACAACGGGGGCCGGAGGGCGGCGGCGGGCTAGCTCGCCTGGCCGCCGCCGGCGCGTTCCTCGCGCAGCAGTTCGAGCGCGCGTTCCCGGGCCTTGGCTCGGTATCCGGCCGGGTCGCGGTCGTACTCGGCGGTGGCCGTCTGCCAGCGGGTGAAGGCGGCCGCGATGTCCGCTTCGCTGTGCAGCCAGTCGGTGCTCGCGCCGGGCCCGACCAGGCCGTCGGCGGTGCAGGCCTGGTCGAAGCCGTGCAGGTGCAGGAGCGCGCTTCCGGTCATCGGATCGGTGACGCGCTCCGGCTCGTCCTCCACCCACCGCACGGCCCAGGCGTGTGCGGCGGCCCTGGTGACGGCGCCGGAGATCAGCTCGGTCCAGGTGCGCGTCACCTGCTCGCGGTCGGGAACGGTCACCACCGCAGGCTAACCGGCCCGCGATCCCGCCGGCGCCTTACGCCGGCGTGAAGACCACCGGCACCGACGCCGGTCCCCGGGTGAAGACGCCGCGCTCGGCCGGTTCCGCGCCCTCGGCGAGCCGGACGTCCGGCATCGCGTCCAGCAGCTGATTGACGCCCACCTCGATCTCCGTCTTCGCCAGCAGCGCACCCACGCAGAAGTGCCGGCCCAGTGCGAACGACAGGTGGCTCGCCGCCGCGGAAAACGCTGTCTCGGTCGGCAGGTCCGTGCGGAAGATGTCGAACGCGCCCGGGTTCGCGAAGCGGCGCGGGTCGCGGTTGGCGGCGCCGATCAGGCAGGTCACCGTGCTGCCGGCCGGGATCTTCTCGCCGCCGATCTCGACGTCTTCCGCGGGCTGCCGCATGATCATGTGCACCGGCGGGGTGTGGCGCAGGGTTTCGGCGAACGCCTTCGGGATCAGGTCGCGGTCCGCGCGCACGGCGTCGAGCTGGTCCGGGTGCTCCAGGAGGTTGCGGAACAGGCTGGCGATCGCCTTGTCCGTGGTCTCGCCGCCGGCGGCCAGCAGCAGGCTGCAGAACGCCTTGATGTCCTCGTCGCTCATCGTGGTGCCGTCGACTTCCGTGGCGCAGAGCGCGGAAAGCAGGTCGTCACCGGGGTTTTCGCGGCGGTCGCGGATGATCGGGATCATGTACGCGGCGAGCTCGTCGTGGGTCTGGAGGCCGGCCGCGGTGACGGCCTCGTCCTGGCTGAGGTTGCCGAGGAAGGCGATGATCGCGCTGTACCACCGCTGGAACCGGGCGTGGTCGCTCTGGTCCAGACCCAGCATGTCGACGATCACGTTGATCGGGAAGTGCCGCGCGTAGTCCGTCACGATGTCGGCCGAGCCGCGGCCGCGGAAGACGTCGATGAGCTGCGTCGAGTTGCGTTCGATCACCGGGCGGAACTTCTGCTCCAGCTCGTTGCCCCGGAACGCCGGCGCCACCAGGGCTCGCCGGATCGAGTGCTCCCGGCCGCTCATCTGCAGGATGGTCCGGCCGTGCACGGGTTCCAGCTGCCAGCCGTAGTTCTCGGTGGTGAACACGCCTTCCTTGAAGGCGCGCGACACGTCCTCGAAGCGCGAAATGACGTAACTCCGCATTCCCTCGTGCCAGATCACCGGCGAATGCTCGAGCATGACGTCGTAGGCGGCGTACGGATCGGCGGCGAACTCCGGAGACAGAAGGTCCGGCGCGTGCCCTGCTGAAGTCACGAGGCTCCTTTTCTCGACGGTCGGTCAGCAGGTTATCGGGGATAGTTGCCATTGCGAAAGAGTTCGGGTGGGGCTATTCACCCAAAACGACGTGGAAGATCTTCTCGTCGCTGTTGTCGGGAATACTGTCCTTGTCGCCGTTGTTCGTGGTCGTCAGCCACAGGCCGCCGCCGGGCGCGGGTTCGACCGTGCGCAACCGCCCGTAGGTCCCGTTGAAGTACGCCTGGACGTTCGTCAGGTCGCTGCCGCTGATCACCTCGCGGTACATCCGGGTCCCGCGTTCGCACGCGACGTAGATCACGTCGCGGACGATGGCGATGCCGGAGCAGGAGCCGTCCGCCGTCGGGTACGTGCGCTTCGGGGCGATGAAGCCCGCGGTGCCGCACGTCCCGGAGGTGCCCTCGCACGCCGGCCAGCCGTAGTTGCCGCCCTTGGTGATCAGGTTGGTCTCGTCCATGATCGCGTTGCCGAACTCCTGCTCCCACAACCGGCCCTGGGAGTCGAACGCGAGCCCCTGCGGGTTGCGGTGGCCGTAGCTCCACACCTGGTTGCCGAACGGGTTGTCCGAGGGCACGCTGCCGTCCGGGTTGAAGCGCAGGACCTTGCCGTTGAGGCTGGTCTTGTTCTGCGCGTTGTCGCCGTTCTGGGCGTCGCCGGTGCTGGCGTAGAGCTTGCCGTCGGGGCCGAAGCGCAGCCGGCCGCCGTTGTGGAACTTGTTGCGCAGCAACCCGCTGAGCAGGACCTGCTCCGAACTGGTGGTGAGCTTGTCGTTCTCCAGCTTGATCCGCACGATCCGGTTGTCGGACGGCGACGTGTGCATGATGTAGAGCCAGTGGTCACTGGCGAACGTGGTCGCGACGGCCAGGCCGAGCAGGCCGCCTTCGCCGTCGGTGTTGTCGACGCCGGGGACCGTGCCCACGGTGGTCTTGGCCCCGGTGGCGGCGTTCAGGTGGACGATGTCGTGGGCGTCGCGCCGGGTGTAGAGGATGGTGCCGTCCGGCAGCGTCACCAGGCCCCACGGGATGTCGGTGTCGGTGGCGATCTGCGTCACCGTGCACACGGAGGCACCGCAGGCCGCGCCGGTCGTGACGGAGGTGGACGCGCTGGGCGCCGACACGTTCGCCTGGGCGTCCCGCGCGACGACGTAGTAGGAGTAGCTCGTGTTCGCCGCCAGCCCGCTGTCGACGAAGGTGGTCGCGGGCGGCGCGGTGGCGGTCCCGGTGACGGTGCCGACCTTGGCGCCGCCGCGGTAGACGTCGTAGGCCCGGACGCCGATGTTGTCGGTGGCCGCGGTCCAGTTCAGGGTCACCGTCGTGCCGGCCGCGGAACCGGTCAGCTTGGTGGGCGCGCTCGGCGCCTGGGTGTCCGGCTGGCACTGCGGCGGGGTGATCGGCACGGTGGTGCTGGCCTGCGAGACGTTGCCCGCGGCGTCGCGGGCGTTCACGTACAGGCCCCAGGTCACGCCGCCGACGACGGTGAGGCTGGTTGACAGGGTGCTCCCGCTCACCGACTTCATCAGCTGGCCGTCGTGGTAGACGTCGTAGAACGCGACGCCCACGTTGTCGGTGGCCGCGTTCCATGAGAACGTCACGGCGTCGCAGACCAGGTCGCTCACCCGGGGGTTGCCCGGCACGCCCGGCGGCTGGGTGTCGGCGGCCAGCGACGTCCGCCACTTCTGGTTGCCGCCGTTGTTGCAGGTCCACAGCCCGACCAGGGTGCTGTTGGCCGTGCCCGCCGCGGTGACGTCCAGGCAGAGGCCCGACTGCACGCCGGTGATCGTGCCGTCGGTGCCGATCCGCCACTTCTGGTTGGCGCCGCCGTTGCAGGTGTAGATCTGCGCGTCGGCCGGGGAGGTGGTGCTCGCGCCGGCGACGTCGAGGCACATCGTGCCGTCGTACACCCGCAGCTCGCCCGCCGAGGTGAACGTCCAGCCCTGGTTGGCCTGCCCGTTGCAGTCGTAGATGTTGACGCGCGTCTTCGCCGCGGTGCTGTTGCCGACGACGTCGAGGCAGCGCCCGGAGGCCACGCCGACCACGGTCGAGCCGGTGGCGGCGGTAGCGGTGGTGGCGGTGGGCGCGACCACCGCGGCGGCGGCGATCACCGCGGTCAGGACACCGAGGCGCAGTCGCCTGCGGACGTTCGAGGAGAACATTCTCCTACCTTTCACGGGGGATCGGCCGGAGACCGCGGGGAGGGTGCGGAGTGCCGCACCACTGTCGTGGGCCCGCGACCGGACGTCAAGACTTGTCCGGCTGCTTGTCCGCTCCGTCGGTGATTGCCGTTGTACGGTGTGTCATATATCAGATCGGACTTCGGGAGGCCTGGTGGAACTCACCCGACGCCGCGCACTGGCGATCAGCGCGGCCGGTGTGGCCGCCGCGGGACTGCCGACGTCCGGGGCCGCGTCGGCGGCCGGAACCGGCGCGGCGCTCGCGGGCCCGGTGACCGAGACGATGCTGCTCACCGGCAGCGACGCCGACCACACCGTCGACTGGGACTTCCAGGTCACGGCCGGCCGGCGCGCGGGGGAGCAGGCCACGATCCCGACGCCGTCCAACTGGGAGTGCCACGGCTTCGGCAGCTACCACTACGGCGGGGACCTCGTCCCGGCGGAGAAGGGCAACTACCGGCACTCGTTCACGCCGCCGGCGTCCTGGGCCGGGCGCCGGATCTTCCTGGTGTTCGAGGCCGCCATGACCGACGCCGACGTGCGGGTCAACGGCGTCTCGGCGGGACCGGTGCACCAAGGCGGCTTCTACCGCTTCCGCTACGACGTGACGGCCCTGCTGCGGCTCGGTGCGGCGAACCTGCTCGAGGTGACCGTCAGCAAGGAGTCGGCCGACAACTCCGTGAACGACGCCGAGCGCCGCGGCGACTTCTGGAACTTCGGCGGGCTCTTCCGGCCGGTGTCGCTGGAGGCCTACCCGGCCGCGCGGATCGACCGCGTCGCGATCGACGCCCGCGCCGACGGGACTTTCACCGCCCAGGTCACGCTCGCCGGGGTGAGCGCGGCGGGCCGGGTGTCGGGCCAGCTGCGCCGGCTCGACGGCACGGCCGTCGGCGGCGCGTTTTCGGTTGCCGTGGCGAGCGGCGCGACCGGCGCGACGCTGACCACCACCGCGGCCCAGCCGGCCCTGTGGACGGCCGAGACGCCGAACCTGCACCAGGTCGAGCTGACGCTCGCGAGCTCCGCCGGCGTGGCTTTGCACAGCACCGTCGAGCGCTTCGGGTTCCGCACGATCGAGGTCCGCACCGGCGACGGCGTTTACGTCAACGGGAAGCGGATCGTCCTCAAAGGAGCGAACCGGCACACCTTCTGGCCGACGTCCGGCCGCGCGTCGAGTCCCCGGCTCGCCCGGCTGGACATCGGGCTGATGAAGGACATGAACATGAACGCCGTCCGGATGTCGCACTACCCGCCGGACGCGTACTTCCTCGACCTCTGCGACGAACTCGGGCTCTACGTCCTGGACGAGCTGACCGGCTGGCAGCACCACTACGACGAGGGCGTCGGCGCGCCGCTGGTCGCGGCCCTGGTGCGGCGCGACGTCAACCACCCGTCGATCCTGTTCTGGGACAACGGGAACGAGGGTGGCTGGAACACCGCGCTGGACGACGACTTCGGCCAGTACGACCCGCAGCGGCGCGCGGTGCTGCACCCGTGGACGACGTTCGGCGGCGTCGACACCAGCCACTACCAGACCTACAGCAGCACCGCGACCAAGGCCGCCGGCACCACGGTCTTCATGCCGACCGAGTTCCTGCACGGGCTCTACGACGGTGGCGCCGGCGCCGGGCTGAACGACTACTGGAAGCTCATGGGCGGCGCCCAGCGCTCGGCGGGTGGGTTCATCTGGGCGCTCGTCGACGAAAGCGTCGTGCGCGACGACCGCGGCGGCGCCCTCGACACCAACGGCAGCCGGGCCCCCGACGGCATCCTCGGCCCGTACCGCGAGAAGGAAGGCAGCTTCTTCACGATCAAGGACATCTGGTCGCCGGTCCAGCTGGCCAGCCCGGCCTACTACGACACGGTCTTCCCGGCGTCGTTCGACAAGACCGTGAAGCTCGTCAACCGGTACGACTTCACGAACCTCCGGACGTGCCGGTTCGGCTGGCAGCTGCTCGTGTTCCCCGCGCCCGGCGCGGGCCCCGGCCACCAGGTGCTCGCCCAGGGCCAGGCCGGCGCGCCGGACGTCGCCCCGGGCGCCACCGGCGCGGTGACGCTCGGCCTGCCCGCCGACTGGACCGGCGCCGACGCGCTGCGGCTGAGCGTGACCGACGCGACCGGCCGGGACGTCGCCGGCTGGACGTGGCGGATCCGCAAGGCGCCGGACTTCGCCGCGCGCCTGGTCAAGCCGGCGACCACCGGCAGTGTCACCGCGGCCGAGACCGCCACCGACGTCACGCTCGTCGCCGGCGCCACCCGGGTCACCGTCAGCAAATCCAGCGGCCGGCTCACCGGCGTGCGCCGCGGCAGCGCGCCGGTGTCGCTCGGCAACGGTCCCGCCCCGGCCGGCGGGACGGCCGCGCTGACCGCGTTCAGCCACTTCCGCGACGGCACCGGCTGGGTCGCCCAAGCGGACTACACCGGCGACCTGACGTCGGTGCGGTGGCGCCTGGACGCCAACGGCTGGCTGCGGCTGGAGTACCGCTACCGCGCCACCGGCGACCACGACCACCTCGGCGTGAACTTCGACTACCCGGAGGCGAACGTCCGGGGCCTCACCTGGCTCGGCGACGGGCCCTACCGCGTCTACAAGAACCGGCTGCGGGGTGTGCAGCCCGACGTCTGGAGCAAGCCGTACAACAACACGGCGACCGGGTCGAGCGGGTTCGGCTACCCGGAGTTCAAGGGCTACCACGCCCGGACCTGCTGGGCGGTGCTCGACACCACCGAAGGCGCGGTCACGGTGGTCGCCGCGGACGAGGGCCTGTTCCTGCGGTTGTTCACCCCGGCGGTGGGACCCGACCCGCAGAACGCGGTCGTCACCTACCCGGCCGGCAACCTCTCCCTGCTCGACGGCATCGCGCCGATCGGCAACAAGTTCCACGGCGTCGCCTCGCTGGGCCCGGAGAGCCGCCCGAACGCGGGCGCCGGCGACTACCACCGGACGGTGTACTTCCGCTTCGACGCGTGATCGCCGCAGGTCCGAGGGGTGGTCGCCGGATAACGCGCCGGAATTCGGGTACTCCGCCGCCATGACGAACGATGGCGAAGACCGCGGGCGGCTGCCCGCCGAAGACGAGAACCAGACCGAAGAGCGGACCTTGGACCGCGGGCTCGCGCCGCCCTCGGTGGAGCCCGAGATCACCTCGACCCACCCGCTCGACCGCGGGCTCGCCCCGCCGGACGAGGAAGAGCCCGGCGAAAAGTGAAAAAGTTTTTGACTCAGGGAGAACAAGACGGTTTCTTCACTCATTCGACTGAATCGATGATTGCGCTGAGTCAAAAACAGAAAAATCTGTAACTCTCTTGTCGGGCAGATCGACTGTTCGGGGGTCAGACGACTGCGATCCGTGACGTCAAGGCGCGCGTGGATCGCCGACGGGAGGCCGAGAATCGATGGGTGTACCTGGGCAGGCGCAGTCGATCGCGCGCGACCACGCTCCCCGCCGGCCGCGGATCCGGGCGGGCGACCGGAATCGCTGGCTGCTGCTTTCCCTGGTCACGTTCGCGGTGGTCCCGGCCGACGACGACGGCAGCGCCTGGGCGATGGTCGCGGCACTGGCCGCCGTCGCATTGCTGGCCGCGGCCCACCGGACGCTACGTCGAGCCGCGGCGAAGGTCGACGCCGCGTTGACGGACGAACTCGACCCCCGATGAGGAAGAATCGCGCCGGAAATGCCCCCGGGCGCGATTCCCAGTGACAGATCCCCCCCGAAATGTGGCACCCGGCGAGGACGTCACCCCTGAAAGCCGTGAAGGCCTCGTTCCCGGCTCTTACGGCCGGGAAGGAGGCCTTCACGGCCCACCGGGTCAGAAGTACGGGGACCAGCCGGCGCCGTGGACGACCGCCTTGGCGAACTTGTTCATGCCGAGGCCGTTCCAGGTGTAGAGCGTGCCGCCGCTGCTGATCGGGGCGATGTCGGCGGGCGGCTTCGTGAACTACCCGAGCGAGTGGTGGCACTGGTCCTACGGCGACCGGTACTGGGCACTGGCGACGGAGACCGCGCACGCCCCCTACGGCCCGACCACTACCTGAACCGACCAGCGGTAAACTGACGTCCGATGCCGGAAACCCGCCAACCCTCGAAGCCGCCCGCGAAGCCGGGAGAGCCGACACCACGAGGTGGTGGCTGGCTCCCGCACGGCTACCACCTCGACGCGCACTCCCACCCTGACGGCCAGCTCGTGTACGCGGCCGCCGGTGCGCTGGCCACCACGACCGAGCGGGGGACGTGGGTGGCGCCGGCCAGCCGGGTGACGTGGACGCCGCCCGGGTTCGCGCACTCCCACCGCTTCTACGGGCGGACCGACGCCCGGCTCGTCGCCATCCCGGCCGCGGAGTGCGGCGGGCTCGTGGCGCACCCCAGCGTGTTCGCCGTGAGCCCGCTGCTGCGGGAAGTCCTCCTGGCGCTGACCGGCCCGGACGGGCGGACGCCCGAGGCCGAGAAGCGGCTGCGCGCGGTGGTGCTCGACGAGCTCGGCGAGCCGCCTGAGCAGTCCCTGCACCTGCCCGAACCGCGCGACGACCGGCTGCGCGTCGTCACCGATCTCCTGCGCGCCGATCCCGGCCGGATCGCGACGCTGGCCGAGCTGGGCCGCGCCGCGGGGGCGAGCGAGCGCACGCTCAGCCGGCTGTTCCACGCCGACCTCGGCATGGGGTTCCACCGCTGGCGCACCATCCTGCGCATCCACCACGCCCTGGCCCACCTCACCGGCGGGCAGTCCGTCACCGACACCGCGATCGCGTGCGGCTGGTCCAACCCCTCGACGTTCATCGAGGCGTTCACCGCCGTCGTCGGCCAGACGCCCGGCCGCTACCAGGCCGGCCTCCAGGAGCACGGCGCCTGAGGTTGGCGGGTTTCCGGCATCGGCTGACCGGATACCGGTGGTCGGCCCGCGCGTCCGGGGCCACGGTGGTGCCATGACCAACACCGAAGAGCACACCACCGTGGTGATCGTGGGCGGCGGAGTCGCCGGGCTCGCCCTCGGGAACTTCCTGCTGCGCAGCGGAATCGGCTGCGTGATCCTGGAGAAGCACAGCCGCGAGCACGTCGAGCACCGGCAGCGGGCCGGGTCCCTCGACGCGCAGGGGGTGCGCGTGCTGCGGGAGTGGGGACTGGACGAGGTCGTCGAGGGCAGCACCAGTCACGAATCGTCCGACGCGGGGATGCCGCTGCTGATCGACGGCGAAACGCGCTGGTGGAAGATGGACCTCGACGACGACGAAGCCGACGGCGCGTTCTGCCCCCAGCAGGTCCTCGTCCGGAACCTCATCAGGGTGTTCCTGCGCGACGGCGGCGACCTGCGCTTCGAGGCGGAAGACGTTGCGCTGGAAGGCATCGGCACCGAGTCGCCCCGGGTGCGTTACCGGGACGCGTCGGGTGCGGCGAAGGTGCTCGGCTGCGACGTCGTCGCCGGGGCCGACGGCTACCACGGCGTCAGCAGGACGGCCGTGCCCGCCGACGTCCTCACCTGCCACACCCACGAGTTCGGCTACGCCTGGCTGACGGTGCTGACCGAGGTGCCGGCGGATCCGCCGGCCGTGCTCGCGGTGCACTCCCGCGGTTTCGCCGCGCGGATCACCCGCGGCCCGCGCGCGAGCCGCGTCTACCTGCAGTGCCCGCTCACCGACACCGCCGGCGACTGGCCGGACGAGCGCGTCTGGACCGAACTGGGCACCCGGTTCGGGGAGCCCGTGGCGGTCCGCGGGCCGATCACGAGCAAGCAGGTCGTCCCGCTGCGCGGGGTGGTGTTCAGCCCCATGCGCTACGGCCGGCTCTACCTCCTGGGCGACGCCGCGCACCTCATTTCCCCGATGAGCGCGGAAGGGATGAGCCTGGCCCTCCACGACGCCGAGGTGCTCGCCCGCGCCGTCGTGCAGCAGATCGAAAAGGACGATCCGAGCCTGCTCGACCGCTATTCCGAAACTTGCCTGAGTCACACGTGGGCGCGGCAGGCAGCCGCGGTCCGGATGACCGAGACGATGCACGATTCCGGCGACGCGTCCTACGAGGGGGAGTTCCGCAAGCGGATCGCCCGCGAGAACCTGGAAAGCATGGTGGAGCCGGTGCGGTGACCGGCTGTGGCCGGCCGCGTTACCTGAACGGCCGCATCGCCCGGCCGATCGACGGGCGGTGACCCACAGCCAGTGGTTCACCGCCTGCTACGGACCATTCTTTCGTGTAGCCCCCGATGTGGTCACAGGAGTTACCAAAGTGGTTAAACTGCCAGCCCAGGTGAATGTGGTCCCGATCCGGAGGTGGCGTGACTCTCGCAGTCGACCCGGATGTGTGGTCGGATCATTGGTGGGACCAGGACGTCGCGTCGCCGGCCCGCATTCGTGACGCGGCCCTGCGCGGCCACGACAACTACGCCACCGATCGCGCCGCGTTGCGCGACCTGGACGAGGCCGCGCCGGGTTTCACCGACCTGCTGCGCGCGGCCCGGGCGTGGCACGTGCGGGTCGTCCGCCACCTCGCCACCCGCGGCGTCGACCAGTTCCTGGACCTGGCCGCGGGATTGCCGACCGCGCAGGACAACACGCACCAGACCGCGCAGCGGGAGAACCCCGACGCGAAGGTGATCTACACCGACACCGACAGCCTCGTGCTCAGCTACGAACGCGCGCTGCTCGACGACAACGACAACACCGCGGTGGTGCGCGCCGACCACCTGGAGCCGTGGCACCTGCTGGGCCACGAGACGGTCAGCACGGCGTTCGACCTCACCCGCCCGGTAGCCGTACTGCTGACCACGGGCGTCCAGCACGAACCGGACGACGCCCGCCTGGTCGCGGCCCTGGCCGGCTACCGAGCACTGCTGCCGCCGGGATCGGTGCTGGCGCTGAGCTGCTGGGCAGAACCCACCGGCGCCGGCGTCACCCCGCACGCGATCGAGCGCACGTGGGAGTCCCGCTGCCACCGGCCGGTCCGCTGCCGCACCGAAACGGGCGTAGAGCGCCTGTTCACCGGATTCGACCTGCTCGACCCGGGCTTGGTACGCCTGCAAGACTGGTGGCCCGACGGCCCAGCACTACGCGCCCCCCGCCCGGCACAACGGCTTGCCATCGGCGGTGTGGGGATGAAGCGGTCTTAACACTGGTACTCGGCGAAGATCTCGTCCAGAACACGCCGTGCGTTCACGGCTTCGTGGTCATCGCGGCCCCAGGTCTGGGCGCACGTGACGAGCGTCTTCCACAGCGCCCAGCCGCGGCCGCGTGCCCACTCGGCGTCGTCGACGGACAGCCGCTCGCGGAACGACCGGCGGCCGTCGGCGGTCAGGAGGGTCCACGCGATGGCCACGTCGCAGGCCGGGTCGCCGGCGCCGCAGGTGCCGAAGTCGATGACCGCCGCCAGCTTTCCGTTCTCTAGCAAGAGATTCCCCGGGGCGACGTCGCCGTGGAACCAGCTCTCCGCGCCGTCCCAGTGCGCGGCCAGCGCGGTCTGCCAGATCTCGCCGGCCAGGTCGACGTCGACGTGGCCGGCCAGCTTCGTGAGCGCGCGCCGGGCCGACTCGTCATACGTGCGCAGGGTGCCGCCGCGGAACCAGTTGTGCTTGCCCGGCCGTGGCGCGTCCGTGGTGTCGATGCTCCGCAGCGCCACCAGGAAATCGGCGAGATCGGCCGCGAACCCGACGGGGTCGGCGATCCGGTCCGCGCTCGCGGGCTCGCCCTCGAGCCACGGGTATATCGACCACGGGAACGGATAGCCCGCGCCGGGACGGCCTTCCGTCAGCGGGACGGGGACGGGCAGCGGCAGCCGCGGCGCGAGCACCGGCAGCCAGCGCTGTTCCTTGGCGACCGCCAAGGCGTACTCGGCCGCGCTGGGCAGCCGCACCGACATCGTGTCGCCGAGGTGGAAGGTCCGGTTGTCCCAGCCGCCGTCCGCCACGGGCCGGACCGGGAGGCCGGCCCACCGCGGGAACTGCTCGGCGACGAGCCGGCGGACCTGGTCGGCGTCGACGGTCAGGCGCTGGGGCACGGGACCGAGCGTGGGTGTGGTGCTCACCCGGTCATCATGATCTGTGAGGTACCGGCAGCGGGACCGAATTATCCCGCTGCCGGTCCAGTCAGGCCTGGATGTTCTCCAGGTCCTCGAGCAGGCTCGGGTGCTTCGGCTCCCAGCCGAGCGCTTCCCGGGTGTGGACGCTCGACGAGGGCTGGTCGGCCGCGAAGATCGGGCCCAGCGGGCCGAACGTCTCCTCGGCCACCGATTCGACCGGCAGGCCCAGGCGCCGGCCGATGACCGCGGCGATGTCGCGCACCGCGTCGCCCTCGTCGGCGACGGCGTGCCAGGCGGTCCCGGCCGGGGCCTGCTCCAGGGCCAGCCGGAACAGGACGGCCGCGTCGAGGGCGTGCACCGCCGGCCAGCGCTGGGCGCCGTCGCCGGGGTAGCCGGACACGCCGGTCTGCCGCGCGATCCGGGTCAGCAGGCCGGCGAAACCGCCGTCACCCTCGTTGTGGACGGTGCGCGGCAGCCGCACGGCCGAGCTGCGGACCCCGCGCGAGGCCAGCTCCAGGGCGGCCGTGACGGCACGGCCGCGGCCGCCGACCGGCCCGTCGGTCGGCGCCGGGTCGGCCTCGGTGGAGAGGCGGCCGGACACCCACGGCGTCCCCGAGACCGTGACGAACGGGCGGTCGCTGCCGACGAGCGCCTCGCCCAGGGCCGCGATGGCGGCGCTCTCCTCGGCGACCGACCGCGCGACGGCCTCGGCGCTGCTGAAGTCGTTGCTGAACGCCAGGTGGATCACCCCGCCGGCCCGCTCGGCCCCGGCGCGGAGGACGTCCAGGTCGGCGATGCTGCCCCGCACCGCCTCGGCGCCGGCCTTCTCCGCGACCAGTGCGGACGCGTCGGAGCGGGCGAGCACCGACACGGTGTGGCCGTGGCCGAGCAGCTCCGCGACGACGGCGGAGCCGACCAGCCCGGTGCCGCCGGTGACAAAGACATGCATGGGATCTCCAGAAAGTGATGGGACTAGTGTCTCATCACGCTACCAGAGTGATGCGACACTAGTCCCATCACCTATGATCGCCCCATGGCACGATGGGAACCGGGGGCGCGTGAACGGCTCGTCCTGGCTGCCGTCGACCTCTTCACCGAGCAGGGGTACGACGCCACCACGGTCGCGCAGATCGCCGAGCAGGCCGGGGTCACGAGAAGCACCTTCTTCCGCTACTTCCCGGACAAGCGCGACCTGCTCGTGGCCGGGCAGGAGGCCTTGAGCCGACTGCTGGCCGAGGGGATCACCGAGGCGCCGCCGGGGGCCACACCGCTCGAAGCGGTCGCGGCCGGCCTCGAACGCGCGGCGAGCACGATGGGCCCGATGAACCGCGAGCTCGGCCCCCGGCTGAAGGCGGCCGTCGCCGCCAGCGCCGAGCTGCAGGAGCGGGACGCCCTCAAGAGCGTCGGTCTCGCGGCCGCCATGACGGCGGCGCTCGTCGCCCGCGGGGTGCCCGACCCGATCGCCCACCTCGCGGCCGAGCTGGGCGTGCTCGCCTTCAAGCGGGCCTACGCCGAGTGGTCCGACGCCGACCGCGAGACCGCGGGCGAGTTCGCGCCGCGCGTCCTGGCCGCCCTGGACGAGCTGCGTGCGGCGAGCGCGTCCCTGGGCTGACCTGGCCTTAGGGCCGAGGTTGCGTTCGTGTGGCACATCGCACCCGCGGTGCACGCGATGGTGCCGTGACCGTCTTCCTTCATGAGAGCACTTTCGGTGAAAAGATCACCGGAAGACGGAGGGAGATCTCATGAACCGCACCGGACTCGTCCGCACCGCCACCGTCGCCGGCCTCGCCGCGGCGCTGGGTTTCGCCGCCGCCGCGCCGGCCATGGCCGCGGGCCCGGCCCCGGTCACCACCGTCGCCGACCTGGACGGCAACGGGGAGATCGAGACCGTCACCGCGCAGCTGACCGGCGACAGCGACCAGCTGATCTCGGCCACGGTGAACGGGACGTACACGTCGATCCACCTGCCGGCCGACAGCCAGTTCGGCATCGAGGCGCCGCGGGTGACCGACCTCAACGGTGACGGCCGGGCCGAACTGGTCGTCACGCAGTCCGTCGGCGCCAACACGACGTTCTACTCCGTGCTGCACTACGACGGCCGCAACCTGAGCCAGGTCGTCGGCGCCGACGACAAGCCGTTCTCGGTCGCCGAAGGCGGCGGCGTCGCCGCGCACCTCGGCTACCAGTGCACGCCCCTGGAGGGCGGCCGCGCGTTCACGACCGTCGCCGCCGAGAACGACGACGTCAGCCGCCCGGTGGATCAGATGACGTACTCGGGCACCCGCACCGTCTACACGCTGCGCGACGGCGCGCTGAGCGTCTACGAGAAGACGCCGTTCAGCGCTCGTCCCGCGAAGGACCCGGTGCTCGCCACGGATTCCGGTAGCTGCGCCTGAGCCGCGGCGACGTCGGGAGGTGTCACCCGGCGCGGGCGTGCTTCACGCGCGCGATGTAGGTGCTGGACGCCGGGAGGTACGACAACACCAGGGCGAGCACCGACACCGCGGTGCTGACGTAGTTCACCGCGGTGCCCGACGTCGCCACCAGGGACGCGACCTGCAGCAGTGTGACGATCGTCAGCACGATGCGGGCCCAGTTCCGGCCGGCTTTGAGCCGGAAGCTCAGGAACAGGTACAGCGCGGCGAGCACGACCAGCACCCCGATCCCCGCCGCCTGCCCGAAGGTCGCCGACCGCTGGATCTGGTCTTCGGTCAGGTGCGCCGAGGACGAGCCGGCGCTCGCGGTGCGCAGCGCCTGCGCCAGCTCGTCCCGGTAGCCGAGCAGCAGCCCGGCGCCGACCAGCGCGGAGATCGTCGACACGAGGTAGCCGAAGAACGCGGCGACCAGCGTGCCCGGGGGAGTGGGGTGGTCCGTTCGGATGTCCATGAGCCGAAAGTAGGCAGGCCGCCGGGCCGCCGCTGTGCGGGAAGCGGAAGTCCGTACCGGGGCACGAGAAGCGGGCCGGCTTCCTCATACCCGGGTACGAGAGGCGTCAGGCCCGGATGTCCTTGTCCGAAACCGTGGTGACGAACCGGTGTGCGACGTCGCGCAGTTTGACGTTGGTCTGCTGCGACTGGCGCACGAGCCGCCGCATGGCGTCGTCGGCGTCGATGCGGTGGATCGCCATCAGCATGCCCTTGGCCTGTTCGATCACCGCGCGCGATCGCATGGCGGTGGTGAGGTTCTCGCACTCCGTCAAGGCCACGCGGTAGCGGCGGACGGTACGCAGCCCGAACGCGACGAGCGTGGTGTAGACGCTGAGCATGTGCGATTCGGCTTCGGCGAAGCCGTGGTCGCCGAAGCCGAAGAGGTTCAGCGCGCCGTCGAGCGTCTCGTCGACGCGCAGCGGCGCGGCGAGGTAGCTGCCGACGCCGAGTGCGGTGGCGTGCTTGGTGAACTCCGGCCATTCCCGCGTCGCCGTGGACAGCGACACGCGCACGACGTGCCCGGTCTCGGCGGCCTGCAGGCACGGGCCGTCGCCGGCTTCGTACTGGTGCCGGTCGATGTCCACGGCGCGCTGGTCCGAATGCGCGGCGGTCTCCGGTTCGCCGTGGTGGATGGCGGTGATGCTGGCCATGTCGGCGTCGGGGAACGCGTTGACCGCTTCGGTGACGATGGTGTCGAGGACGCTCTGCTCGCCGTCTGCGGATTCGAGCGCGCGGGTGAGGGCCGAGGCCGACGCGGCCAGTTCGTCGAGCTGGCCGGTGAGTTCCGTGTCCGCCATTCCGGTCTCCGTTCGCCACTGCTGCGTACGTGGGGCCGAGTCGCGGCCGCCACCACAACCGCTGTGGTTTCAACGGATCAGCAAGGATCCTAGCGGGTCGGCGCGCGGGGTGCGCCGGACCGTGGGTTGGCCGTCCACTGTGGACCAAATGGCCTACCGGCGGAGACGGTTCGTAACCGCAGTGTCACGATGACGTCCGTCACCGCGGAACGAGGTTTGCCCCGCCGTGGCGGGGGTATCAGCAGCCCGACGAACAGGAGATCGCCTTGACGACCGTCACGCCGGTCGCGGGCCGCACCGAGCAGGACGTCGCCGTCCCGGTGCCGGCCACGCACGACCACCCGCGGTCCCGCGAGCGCAAGCGGGACGACTACTCCCACTGCGCGCCGCTGTTCGCCGAGCTCGCGGCCCTGCCCGAGGGCCACGCCGGCCGGGCGCGGCTGCGCGAGCGGCTGATCATCGAGTTCCTCCCGCTCGCCGACCACATCGCGACCCGGTTCAGCGGCCGGGGCCAGCCCCGCGACGACCTGGTCCAGGTGGCCCGGCTCGGGGTGATGAAAGCGGTCGACCGGTTCGATCCCACGCACGGAGCGGACTTCCTGTCCTTCGCGGTCCCGACCGTCATGGGCGAGGTCCGCCGGCACTTCCGCGACACCGGCTGGGCGCTGCGCGTCCCGCGCGGCCTGCAGGAGCTGCAAGGCCGGCTGTCCCGCGGCACCACGGAGCTCGCCCAGCACCTGGGCCGGGCCCCGACGCCCAGCGAGCTCGCCGGTCACCTGGGCATCGACGTCGAGACCGTCCGCGACGGCCTCCTCGCGGCGAACTGCTACGAGACGTCGTCACTGGACCAGCCGCTCAACAACGGCGAGGGCAGCAGCTCCCTGGCCGAGGTGATGGGCGAGCCGGACGCCGGCATCGGGTTCGTCGAGGACCACCATACGCTCGTCCCGCTGCTGAAGAAGCTGCCGGCGCGGGAGCAGGCGATCGTCCGGATGCGCTTCTTCGAAGGCCTGTCGCAGTCGCAGATCGCCGCCCGCGTGGGCGTGTCCCAGATGCAGGTTTCGCGCTTGCTGGCCAAGACGTTGCACCAGCTGCGCGACCAGCTCGAAGGTTAGGGTCACAAGGGTCGCGGTCCGGCACGCCGGTGCGTACCCGCCCGTGCCCTCGAGGAACGACGTGTCGCCGAAGGTTGCCGACCCGGGACACCCGCGGGCCGGGTCCCGCCGCCGACGCCGTCGGGGAAGCGCCAGGTAACCCCTCGAGTCGGCGCCCTCGCCGAACGTGGCGTCGCCGGAGACGCGGAGCCCGGTGGGATCCCGCGGCGGGGGCGCGCCGTCGGCGTACTGCAGCGCGACGGCGAGCACGTCCGGGGTGGTGTCGCGGGCCGCGCCGGCCGCCCACGGGGCGAACCAGGCCGGCCGCTCGGCACCTCCCTCGCTCGCTGTCGATTCCCGCCACGTCGAGCTGAGCCGCACCGTGCGGGACGGCGACCGGGCGCTCGTCGGGAATGCTCTGGTGGAAGCGAAGGTCGGCTTGCACTGAGTGGCCGGCAGGACACCCTTTGTTAGGAAAGTATCTTTACTAGCGTGACCCGACGCTGTACGGTTCGGGGCAACGCCGCCTTCATGCAGTCCTGGTGAGAACCAGTCAGCTACGGAGGAGCCTTGCCCAGACCAGCGATCGGCCCGGCGGTCACCGCCCGGCCGGCAGCCTCGTCGTCTGCCGCGTACCCGACGTCCCCGGAGGCGGTTCCCGCCGTCCCGCCGGCGTTCCCCAGGAGGCCGGCGCGCGGGATTCCCGTCACCGCCTGAGTTCCGCGTCTCCACGAGGGCCCCGTGCCCTGTCCCGTGCATCATTCGATCGGAGGGTTCCTTTGTCACGCAAGAAAATAGTCGCGGGCATCGCCGCCGCCGCGTTCATCGCGGCCGGCGTCAACGCGGTGTCGCCGTCGATCGCCACCGCGGTCCCGCCCGGCCCCGGCGCGCTCACCACCCTGGACACCTCGGCCGGCAACCGGGCGGCCCCCGTGGCCGGGCTGTACGACTGGAGCAAGGCCGGCTACCGCGGCGGCCGGAACCTGCCCGGCGCCAGCGCCGTCAACCCCAGCGCGAGCTGCAAGATCACCGCGGCCCAGCTCGCTTCGACGTACCAGGTCAAGCCGGACGACGGCGTCGACGACACCGCCGGCATCCAGGCCGCCATCGACAAGATCCACACGTCGTGCACGCCCTCGGCGAGCTACGACAAGCTGAGCCTGATCACCTTCCCGGCCGGCACGCTGAACGTCACGCACGAGATCCACGTCGACGCCGGCTACCTGATCCTGCGCGGCGCCGGCACGGACCAGACGAAGTTCGTCTACACCCCGGACAAGAACACCGAGTACGACGTCCTCACGCCGGACGGGGACCAGTGGGACCAGGGCAACATGGGCTACGAAGACGGCTCCGGCGGCTGGCTGTGGCCGGGCCGCGGCCTCTTCCGCGTGCAGTCGCGGGGCGTCGACCCGAGCTACGCCAGCGAGTACAAGGCCGCGCCGGCCAACCGCAAGGACATCTTCGAGGGCACGGTCAACGTGCACTGGAAGGCGGGCGCGAAGCTGCGGGAGAAGCCGGGTGACAAGGGCTTCGCGGCGCGGGCCGGTGACAAGACCGTCTACCTGGCCACCAGCGCCAAGACCACGAACATGAAGGTCGGCGGCTTCATCAACATGCGGGCCGCGAACTCGATCAACTTCTACAAGTCGATGAACGCCTACCCGACGACGTGGCCGCTGGAGAACCTCCACATGCGCCAGCAGTGGTTCACCATCACCGCGATCGACACCAAGAACCACACCGTGTCCATCGACAAGCCGCTCGAGTACGACATGCCGGTCGACTCCACTTCGGACGGTTCGGCGGCCATCGACGGCAGTGTCTACGCCTCCAAGGCGTCGCCGATCCCGGACCCGATCGTCGGCGTCGGCTTCGAGAACTTCACCTTCGGTCAGTCGGCCCCGGCCGGCATCACCGAGGCGCAGGCCAAGGACAACTACGGCAACCTGGCGCCGTCGCTGGCCATGCAGGGCATCGTGTTCAAGTGGGCGGCCGACTCCTGGGTCACCGGCATCCACTCGACGATGACCGGGTCGCACCCGATCGTGACGGAAGAGGCCAAGAACCTCCAGATCGTGAACAACGAGCTCGACGGCTCGTGGAACAAGGGCAAGGGCGGCAACGGCTACTTCCGCGGCTCCCGCGTCTGGGACTCGCTCTACGCCGGCAACACCACCCGCGACCTGCGGCACTTCACCTTCCAGTGGTCGGCCTCGGGCAACGTCGTGATCGGCAACGACATCGACTCGGACTTCAACATCCACGGCGGCTACGAGCGCAACAACCTGTTCGAGAACAACACCAGCCGGGTGTCCTACGCCCACCGCTCGGGCAACTGCACCGCGCACTGCGGTGACGAGGGCGGTGACGCGCCGGACGACTCGAGCTGGTTCCCGATCTACTGGTCGACCGGGCAGAAGGCGGTCAAGTGGTCCGGTTCGTCGGGCCCGCGCAACGTCTTCTTCAACAACACGATGACCAAGCAGATCACCGCGGGCGCGGCGTACACGCCGTACTACGCCGACCACACCAAGATCTACCAGTTCGGCTGGGACGGCACCAAGTTCCACCACCTCGACGCCGGCGGCCAGCCGATCGTGGACTGGGCGCACAACGAGCAGCGGGACTACACGAACGGGCACGGTGTCGACGACACGAAGACGAGCACCGCGAAGTCCTTGTTCCTCAAGAGCATCCCGGTGAGCTGACCGTCCGGAAAGGACCATCCGATGATCAAGACACTGGCGGCGCTGAGCCTGGTCGGGCAGCTCGTGCACCCCGCGGCGACGACCATCACCGTCACCACCGCGACCCAGCTGTCCGCGGCGCTGTCCGCGGCCAAGCCGGGCGACACGATCGCGCTGGCGGACGGCGACTACAGCGGCGCGTTCGTGGCGACGAAGCCGGGCACGGCGTCGGCGCCGATCACCCTGACGGGCAGCGCGAAGGCCGTGCTGCACGACCCGCTGTTCAACCCCGGTGACACCGACTGCCCGTCCGGCCGGACCGGCTACGGCCTGTGGCTGCAGGGCGCGAGTTACTGGAACATCAAGGGAATCTCGGTCACGAACTCGAAGAAGGGCATCGTCCTCGACGGCGCGACCCACGTCACCATCGACGGCGTGAGCGTGCACGACATCGGCTACGAGGGTGTGCACTTCCGCAAGAGCAGCGCGTACGGCGTGATCAAGAATTCGACCGTCTACAACACCGGCAAGGAAGAGCCCGGCTACGGCGAGGGCGTCTACCTGGGTTCGGCGAACAGCAACTGGGAGTGCTACGGCACCGGCGGCGGCGAGAGCCCCGACGCGGGCAACTACATCCAGGTGCTGGACAACAAGATCGGCCCGGGCGTCGCGGCCGAGGGCATCGACATCAAGGAGGGCACCCACGACGGCCTGATCTCCGGCAACACCCTGGACGGCACGGGGGAGAAGAACCAGAACTCCGGCGACTCCACGATCGACGTCAAGGGTGACAAGTACACGATCACCGGCAACAAGGTGACCCACCCGTACCTGGACGGCTTCCAGGTGCACAACGTCTGGGAGAACGCGGGCTGCGGCACCACGTTCAGCAAGAACACGTTCACGCTGACGAACGCGTCGGGCTACGGCATCAACGCGACGAACCAGAGTGACTGCGTCTCGCAGAAGAAGCCGAACGTGATCGGCGCGTCGAACACGTCCACGGGCGGCAAGGGGGTGTCGAAGACCCCGGTGACCCCGGGAACCTGACGGATCGTCGCCGTTCTCCTCCGGGTTGTGCACCGGAGGAGAACGGCGGTGCCGCCGGCGTCAGCCGCTGGCCGCGGCCGAGCGCAACGCGAGGGCCACGGCGTGGGCCCGGTCCTTCGCACCCAGTTTCACCAGCAGGTTCGACACGTGGTGCTTGACCGTGCGGACGCTGACGAGCAGGTCGTCGGCGAACTCGGAGTTGGAGAGGCCGTCGGCGATGTGGCCGAGAACCCTGGCGTTCACGCCGGGTCAGCGCCGGGTCGCCACCGGACAGCAGGCCGCCGAAGGCCGGACTGACCCACCGCCGCCCCGCACACACCGCGACGATCGCCACCCCCAGCTCCCGGCCGAGGTCGCCGGCGCTCACGAGCCCGTCGATCCCGGTCCGCCCGAAGTGACGAAGCCGCTCGGCGGTCATAGTCGGGCGGTGACGAGCACCGTCGCGACCCGGCGGGCACCGGCGGCCATGGCGGAGCCGGTGACCAGCGCCGAGGCACCGTCCCGGGTGACCACCGGGAGCGGCGCGGGCAGCACCACCAGCGAGTCTTCGGCCCGCCCCCGGGCGGCGCGGTCGGTGAGGTCCAGCGTGACGCCGAGGGGGAAGCCGTGCGTGGTCAGCGTGAATTCACTTGGTCCCAGCACGACGCTCCCTGGATCCGTCCACCCGGACCCAGCAGCGTCGACGAAGGCCCTGTCGGCTCGGTTTCCGAAGCCTGTCGCGAGGGGCGGTCAGCGGGCAAAGACGAGTGTTCGCTCGACCGGAGCGTCGCCATCCGGTGAAAGCTTCCATCCGTCGGGCCAGACGTGATCGTGGTTTTCGCCGCTCACGCGCGCATGGGCGAGGTCCACGTCTCCGGCGAACTCGGCTCCGGCGAAGGATGCCGAGCCGTGGAAAACGGCGCCGTCGAGATGCGCTACACCGTCGATCGTGCGCTCCCCGCCGAACAAAGCGCCGCCGTGGAAGCGGGCGTTTTCGAACGCCGCGCTGCTGTGGAACCGAACTCCCCGGAACAACGCCACCTCTTGGAAGCGGGCGCCTTTGAAGTTGGCCGATCTTTCGAACGTCGCGCCACCGAAGATGCTGTGGCCGTCGAAGCGGACGTTTTCGAACCGGGTCCAGCCGGCGAATCGCGCACCACCGAACCGGACATTGCCGATGCGGCACGCTCGCAGGTCGAAGTGGCAGAGGAGTGCGCCGGTCAAGTTGAGCTTGATGTCCGGCCAGTACTCCGAACGCACTTCGTGCGGGTCGTCGCCGGGATACAGGTGATCGGCGAGGATGCGTTGTGCTGTTCCCCGGACCTCGAGTTCTTGTGTGCTGGCGTGATCAGAGCCGTCGTCGCGCCGCCGCGGTGCTTCGGCCGCATCCGGACGGGTCTCGGTGATGCTCAGGGACGACCACGGCGGCAGCGTGCGAACAGAGGGCAGCGTGTAGGGCATCCGCAGGTAGGCGCAGAGGAGGTTCACGATGGTCTGACGCTGTGTGGGGGTGTTCTGCGCCAGCCTTTCCAGCGCGTAGAGACCCGCAAGGCGAACCGCCGCCGTGGTGGAGCCCAGCTGGTCCGCCGCCTTGGTGTACAGCTCGGTGATCCGGCGTTCGATCGCGTCCAGGCTCGCGTCTTCGGCGAGACGCACCTGGTGCGCCCGGCTGTCCGCGGCCACTCGCTCGACGTGATCCTGGGTGCGTTCCCGCTGGGCGAGCTCCTGCTCCTTGCGGCGCAGTTCCAGCTCGGCCAGCCGCTGGCGGCGCGCGGCCAGGAGAAGGGCCACGGCACCTCCGGCGCCGAGTACCACGTTGCTCGTCGCCCGGAAGACTTCCAGCCGCGCTTGGTCGGCGGAGGTGCCGCCGCCGAACAACGCCAGCAGCAGCCAGAGCGTGCCGAAAGCGATGATGACCAGGAGCAGCCCGGCCATCGCGATGGCGCGGGTCGTGAGGACCTTGCCCAGGCGATCGCCGAGTGGGGGCGGTGTGCCGGTTCCGCCTGGATCAGCGGTCGGCGGTCCTTCGCTCGGCGGCGGGGTGCTCACTGCCTGACTCTCGCGCGGGAGTCGGCGCGGAGTCGAGGTGCATTCGGGGGAGAACCGGCGCGGGCGGTCAGCGGGGCCGGTTGAGGTGGGTGTTCACCGCGTGTTCGTGGCGTGTGATCCGCTGGTGCAGGTCGGCCAGGGCGTCCGCCAGTTCGTCGGACTCCGCTTCGGCGCTCGTGGCCGCGTCTGCCGGCTCGGCGGCCGTGTCGGCTCGCTTTGGGTTGTCCACCTGTTCACCACCGGCTTTCCGCGTGCCACCGTCCCCGGGTGATCACTGCCCACGGGTGGGCCGGGTCAAACGATCACCTGGTCGGCGGGGCATGCTGGGGGCGTGTCGAGCGAGGTGGGGGACGCGGAGCGGGCGCTGCACCGCCGGATGGGGCTGGCCTGCGCGGCGGCGACCGCGGCCGGACTGCCCGGGCGGTTCCGGGTGTGGGAGCACGGTGGGCTGCTGGCCGTGCTGGCCACCGACCCCGCCCTGGGGTTCCTGTCGACGGTCTCCGGAGTCACGCCGGAGACGCTGCCCGCGCTCGACGGGCTGCTGGCCGAGCCCGGCTGGGACCCCACCGTGCTCACGACCGGTGACGAGGTGCCCGAAGGGCTGGTGCGGGCGGAGGACCGCCTCCTGGCCGTGCGACGGCTCGGGGAGCCGCCCGGAGCCGACCCGGGAGTCACCGAAGGCGACGACGTCGTCGACGTTCTGCTCGCCGGGTACGAGGTCACCGGTGTGGTCGCCGCGTTCGTCGCCGCCGAGCACCGGGTGCCGGCGATGCGGCGGTTTCTGCTGGTCGAGGGCGGGACGCCGATCGCCGCCGCGGGGATGACCGTGCACGGTGACGTCGCGGTGCTCGGGGGTGCGGCCACCCTGCCGGCACACCGGGGGCGGGGCGCCCAGCCGCGGTTGCTGCGGCACCGGCTGCGGGCAGCGGCCGACGCGGGCTGTGTGCTGGCCGTCGCGACGGCGCGTGCCGGGTCGGTCAGCGCCGCCAACCTCGGCCGGGCGGGGTTCCGCCGCTACCGGCGTTCGGCCTGGACGAAACCCTGATCGGTCACGGCTTGCGGGCGAGACCGCCGGCGATGATGCGGTGCGCGACCGTGACCGGCTTGATGCGCGGGCCGTCGGGCCACCACTGGTAGAGCGGCACGATGCCCGGGTCGATCAGCTCCAGGCCGTCGAACAGCTCGGCGATCTCCTCGTGGGTGCGCCAGGTCGCGCCGCCCAACGAGCCGCGGGCCACGACGTCCGACAGCTGGCGCGCCGCGTCGCTGTCCGCCGGTTCCTGCGGGTCGAGCAGGTGCGAGATGAGCACGTGCGACCCCGAGGGCAGGGCGTCGATGTACTCGCGCATAACGTCGGCCGGCGCGTGGCGGTCGCCCTTGTGGTGGTGCAGGGTGGCGACCTGCGACAACACGATCGGCTGAGTCCAGTCCAGGTGAGCGCGCACGACCTCGTGGTCCAGGATGCTGCGCGGGTCGAAGATGTCGCCTTCGACGTAGCGGGTCAGCTCGTTGTCCTCGAGCAGCGCCCGGCCGTGTGCGGTGACCACCGGGTCGTTGTCGACGTAGACGACCTTGGACAGCCGGTCGAACCGCTGCGCGACCTGGTGGACGTTCTCCGCGGTCGGCAGCCCGGAGCCGCAGTCGAGGAACTGCGAGATCCCGGTCTGGTGGGCCAGGAACCGGATCGCCCGGATGAGGAACAGCCGGTTCTCGCGGGCCACCTCGACGACGTCCGGCATCGACGCCGCCAGCTGGTCGGCGGTCTTGCGGTCGATCTCGTAGTTGTCCTTGCCGCCGAGCAGGTAGTTGTAGACCCGCGCGACGCTGGCCCGGTCCGGGTCGACGCCGACCGGGGTGTTCAGGGAACCGGCATCGTCCGACGGCATTTCCGGGCGCCTCCTGTCCGCGGGGAGAAACTCCCACCCACCGTAACCATCCGGGTGGGCCGGGGTGACGCCGGGCCGCCGGGAACTTTTCGCCACCGCCGTCCGACCTATGCGCGGATCCTCCTCGAAAGGTGGTGCGATGACAGCCTCGTTCGCGCTGCGGCTGGCGCTCGGCGTCGTGTTCCTCCTGCTCGCCGCGTACTACGCCGGGCGGTGGGTGCTCTCCCGCCGCGACGGGCCCGCCGCCGGGTGGGGTGACGGCCCGGCCCACGCGTCGCACCTCGTGCTGTGCGCGGGGATGGCCGTCACGGTCGTGCCGGCGATGGACCCGCTGCCCGCGCCGGTGTGGATCGCGTTGTTCGGCGGCGTCACGGTGTGGTTCACCGCGCGCATCCTGCGCCGGCGGGCCCCGGCGGGGGAGCTGCACCACGTCGTCGGCGGCGCGGCGATGCTGTACATGGTCGTCGCGATGCCCGAACTGCCGCCGATGTTCGGCATTCCCGCCGCCCACGACATGTCCGACATGGCCGGGATGGACATGGCGGGGATGCACGAGATGGCCACCATGCCCGGCATGACCGCCGTGGCGGGGGTCGGCACGGGCCTCGCGGTGCCGCTCATCGCGTGGGTGCTGGCCGGGTACTTCGCGGCGCACACGGTCCGGCTCGGCGCGACCCTGGTCGGCGCGCCCGGCACCGGGGCGACGGCCGAGCGGAACCGGTCACCGCGGCTGCTGGGCGCCTGCCGGATCCTCACCAGCGTCGGGATGGGCTGCCTGCTCGTCGCCATGGCCTAGTCCAGCGGCGCACGCCCACGCCACCATCAGCGGGAACTCCGCCCGCCAGAACGCGCCGCCGTGCGAGCCGGTCCGTTCCTCCATGACGACGTCCGCGCCGGCGGCGCGGAGGGCGTCGGCCCACCGGGTCGCGTTCGCGAGGAACCACGGCTCCCTCGTGCCGCCGACGAGGTACGTGCGCGGGAGCGGCTCCGGCAGCACCGCGGGTGGCCGGTACCCGCCGCCCGGCGACGCGCAGAAGACCGCGCCGTAGACGTCGGGGTGACGCAGCCCGACGGCGAGCGCGAGCTCTCCACCGGCCGAGACGCCGAGCACCGCGGTCCGCTCGGCGGGGAGTGCGACGCCGAACCGCGTCCGCGCCCAGCGGCGGACGTCCTCGACGAAGAACGTCTCGTGGGCGGCGAACCGTTCGGGGTCGAAACTGAACTCCGCCGTGCTCTCGCCCGGTGAGTACTCGTGGATCCGCCGCGTCTCGTCGTCGGTGCGGTGCGCGGCGACGATCATCGTGGGCGGTGAACCGGCCGCCTCGAGATCGCCGCCCCACGACGCGATCGACGGGCCGTCACCGGCGAACACGACGAACCGGGGCGGCGCGGCCGGAACGTACGCCGTGACCGGCCGGCCGCCGTCGTAGTCGAGTGTCTCGGTGACGAGACGTCCCGCCGGTGGGGTCATCCGGCGAGCTTAGGCGCACCGGGCGGGGGTTTCCCGCATCGCCGCCGTGAGGTCGTCGCGGGCGCGCGCCACCCGGGAGCGGATCGTGCCGACCGGGCAGCCGCACGCCGCGGCGGCGTCCACATAGGACAGTCCGAGCGTCTGGGTGAGCACGAAGGCGTCCCGCCGGTCCGGCTCGAGGTCCGCGACGAGGTGACCGAGCACGACCCGCTCCTCGAACACCGCGGGGGCGATCCCCTCCGCCACGGACTGCCAGTCGGCCAGCGCGGCCTGACGCGGGCGGGCGCGCAGGCCGCGGATGTGGTCGGCCACCACCCGCCGGGCGATGGTGAACAGCCAGGTCCGGGCCGACGAATCGGCCCGGAACCGGCCGAGGCCGCCCAGCGCGCGCAGGTACGTCTCCTGCGTCAGGTCGTCGGCGGTCTGGGTGTCGCTCAGGCTCGCGATGTACCGCCGGACGTGCGGCTGGGTCGCCCGCAGGAACTCGTCGAGGGCCTGCCGGTCGCCGCGGCCGGCGAGCTGGGCCCACTGCGTGATCTCGGCGTCTTCCGCGGTAGGTGACCTCACACCGCGAACACGTCGGGCGCGCCCGGACGGTTCACGCCTTGTGGTGCACCTCCTGCAGGCCGTAGACCGGCGTCGGGATCCCCTCGAAGCGCGCCTTGAGCTGCAGCGCGAGGTAGAGGGAGTAGTGCCGCGACTGGTGCAGGTTCCCGCCGTGGAACCACAGGCCCTCCTGCTGGGTGGGCTTCCACATGTTGCGCTGCTCGCCCTCCCACGGCCCGGGGTCCTTGGTCGTCTCCGACCCGAGGCCCCAGCACTTGCCGACGCGGTCCGCGGTCTCCTGGCCGACGAGGTCGGCGACCCACCCGTTCATCGAGCCGTAGCCGGTGGCGTAGACGACGAGGTCGGCCGCCAGTTCGGTGCCGTCCTCCAGCACCACCGCGTCGCGCGTCAGGTGATCGACCTGGCCGTGGGCCAGCTTGATCTTCCCGTCGGCGACCAGCTCGGCCGCGCCGACGTCGATGTAGTAGCCCGAGCCCCGGCGCAGGTACTTCATGAACAGGCCGGACCCGTCGTCACCCCAGTCGTGCCGGAAACCGGCCTTTTCGAGGCGCTTGTAGAAGTCCTGGTCGCGCTCGCGGATCGCGTCGTACACCGGCGTCTGGAACCCCGCCATGATCCGGTAGGGGATCGACGCGAAGATCATGTCCGCCTTGTCGGTGGTGACGCCCGCGGCCACCGCGCGCTCGGAGTACAGGTCGCCCAGGCCCAGGTCCATCAGCGAATCCGACTTCACGATGTGCGTCGAGGAGCGCTGAATCATGGTGACGTCGGCGCCGTGCTCCCACAGCGCCGCGCAGATGTCGTGCGCGGAGTTGTTGGACCCGACGACGACCGCCTTCTTGCCCGCGTAGGCGTCCGGGCCGGGGTGCCGCGACGAGTGGTGCTGCTCGCCGGCGAAGTCGTCCATCCCGGGGAACGCCGGGACGTTCGGCTTGCCGGACATCCCGGTCGCGAACACGACGTGCCGCGGCGTCAGCACCAGCTCCTCGCCGTCGCGGACGACGGTCACCAGCCACTGCTCCGCGTCGTTGTCCCACTTCGCCGACGTCACCTCGGTGCTCGTCCAGTACGGCACCTCCATCAGCTGCGTGTACATCTCCAGCCAGTCGGCGATCTTGTCCTTCGGCGCGAACACCGGCCAGTTCTCCGGGAACGGCAGGTAGGGGAGGTGGTCGTACCAGACGGGGTCGTGCAGGCAGAGGTTCTTGTAGCGCTTGCGCCACGAGTCGCCGGCCCGCGCGTTGCGCTCCAGGACCAGGGCCGGCACGTCGAGCTGGCGCAGCCGCGCGCCGAGCGCGATGCCGCCCTGGCCACCGCCGATGACCACGACGTACGGCTGCTGCTCGTAGCCGAGACGCGCGTCCTCCTCGGCCCGCTTCTCCGCCCAGGACGTCCGGCCGCGGACGACGCCGTGCTCGACGCCCTTCGCGCGCCGGTCGCGCTGCCGTTCCTCGAAGCCCTTGAGCTCGCGCAGGCTGGTCAGCAGCGTCCACGCGCCTTCGTCCTTCAGCCGCAGGTGGCCCTTCGCGCGGCCGCTCGCGGTCTCGAACTCGAGCCACGCCTCGGTGACGCCGCCGGCCTCGGTCGGCGGCTCGGTGGTGCGGAAGCCGGACGGGTCGATCCGGTCGAGGGTGGCTTCCAGCAGCCCCGTCACGCCGTCGCGGCCTTCGACCGTCTTGATCGTCCAGGTGAAGGAGACCAGGTCGCGCCAGTAGCTGTCGACGGCGAAGAGCGCGGCGGCGGCTTCGGCGTCGCGGGCCGCGAGGGCCGTCTCGAACCGGTTCAGCCAGGCGTCCACCCGGGCCTGCGGCGTGTCCGTCGCGGCCGTCCGATCCACCGTCTGTGTCATGAGCACTCCCAAGCGTCGGCTGTGCCCCCGATCACACTCCTGGGTGAACCGCGGCGGCAAGGGTTGCACCGTGTTGCACGCCCTTGGCGGACCGGGCCGGCGGATCTAGGCTGGTGGGCCGACGCGACGGTGCGGAGGTGGCCCATGGGCGTGCACAGCTCCCTACCGCCCGGTGCCAGCCTGCCGGCGCACGCGCGTGACCTCGTCCGGATGCACGAAGCCGTGATCGGCGGCGGCCGCCCGCGCGTCCGGCCGCGGCCGCTGGTGTCGCGGTCGTGGTCCCGCGCGCTGAGCCTGGGCCTCGCCGCCGACGGCATCAACACCCGCGACTCGGTCCCGCTCGACGAGGTCGCGCGACGCCGGCACGCCTCGCCGTTGCGCCACGTCGTCGGCGACCTCGGCCAGGTGCTCGACACGGCGAACGTGCTGCTGGTGGTGACCGACGCCGAGGGCGTCATCCTGTGGCGCGAGGGCTCGCCCCGCATCCGGCGCCAGGCCGACACGCTGGGGTTCGCCGAGGGTGCGGACTGGCGGGAGGCCCGGGTCGGCACGAACGCGATCGGCACCGCGCTGACCGAAGCCGCGCCGGTCGAGCTGCTGGCGGGCGAGCACTTCGAGCAGAACCAGCACCCCTGGTACTGCACGGCGTCGCCGGTGCACGACCCGCGCACGGGCGAGCTGCTCGGGGTGATCGACGTCAGCGGCCCGGCCCTGACCCTGCACCCGGCGATCGGCGCACTGGTCGAGACCGGCCGCCGCTTGGCCGAGTCGCAGCTGTGGCGCCACCACCAGGAACGCCTCGACCGGCTGCGGCGCACGGCGGAACCGGTGCTGGCCGGCCCCGCCCTGCTGGTCGACGACGACGGCTGGGTCGCCCACGCCGTCGGCATCGCGGCGGGGGAACGGATCGCCGCGCCGTCGGAGGGCCAGGTGCTGGCGGTGCCGGGCCTGGGCGCGTGCCTGCCGGAGCGGCTGGCGGCCGGCTGGCTCGTGCGCCCGGCCGACACCGAGCGCCGGGTGTGGCTGGACCTCGACGTCGCCGGGGCGCCGATGCTGCGGATGCGCTCGGGCGACACGAGCTGGTGCCGCCCGGTGACCCCGCGGCACGCGGAGATCCTGGGCTGCCTGCGCACGGCCGGCCCGGCGGGCCTGTCGGCGGAAGCGTTGAGCCGGGCCTTGTACGGAGACGCCGAGCACCTGGTGACGGTCCGCGCGGAGGTATCACGGCTGCGACGCTGGCTGGGGGCCATTGTGGACACTCGCCCGTACCGGCTGGCCGAAGGCGTGGAGCTGACCGTCCACGACGGCTGAGCTCCCGGTCAGTGCGGGGTGCTCGACGAGTTGTCGTACGTGCCGTTCGGCTTGGCGCGGTAGGTGTACTTCCCGGACTTGCGGCCGCGGCGCGCGCGGCGGCCGAGCAGCACGAACGTGGTGATCAGGAGCAAGATCAGCAGGCCCACACCCGAGCCGCCGAGGATCAGTGCCGTCTCCACCTCATGAGCATAAGCGAGCCCGGCCGGCGCCGGGGTGGCGCCGGCCGGGCCGGACGTCAGCCGTCCAGGGCCAGGTGCAGGAACGCCAGCACCGCTCCCGGGCCGACCAGCAGGCAGAGGGCGAACCCACCCATGAGCGGTTCGTCGTTCCGGAACATCTTCACGAGCAGGCCGACCGCGGCCACGACTGTGGCGATCAGCAGAACGAGCACGACAAAGGGCACAACGCAGTCCTCACTGAAGGCGTGGTGAACAGGGAAATCCGGTTCACCAGGCGGGCGGGGCCCGAGGGGACTGCGCGGTGGGGAGGGAGACGGCCGATCGGGTGCCGGGCGCGTCCAGGACGCGGCCGGTCCGGTCCGGCGAGGACGCTTCGAGAGCGGGCGGGTGGACCGCCCACCAGGTGTGCGGCGCCGGCGCGGTCAGGTGTGGCGCGGTCGCCGTGACCCGCAGGACGGCGGGCCGCTCGGTCAGTGTGTCCTGAGTGGACGCCGACGGCCCGGCGGTGACGACCGGCGCGTCCCAGGAGGTCGCGCCGGTCGCCGTGCCGAGGAGGATCAGCAGGACGACGAGCAGCTGCTTGAGCCTCGTCACCTGCACCTCCGCTGGGGCGTGTCCGTTTCGCCCAGCTTACGTCAGGCCCCGTAGGTGGCCTGCGTGACGGCGAAGACGTTCCGGCTGCCCGCGCCCTCCTGCAGGCTCCACAGCAGGTCGGCGTTGGCCGAGTCTTCCCAGTACGACAGGCTTTCGCCGCTGCCCACCCAGGTGTGCGTGGCCGATCCGGTCGCCGAGGTCCAGTAGTACAGCTTCTTGTCCCCGGAGGAGTTGAACCACCAGCGCCCGTTGTGCGAGGCGACGCCGTTGAGCTTGTACCAGGGCAGCTGCAGCGCCTGGCTCGCGGTCGTCGTCGCGGCGAACGTCGTCGCGCCCGCGGCGAATGGGAAGCGGACCGCGCGCGGGGCGCGGTTCGGGTAGTCCGTGCAGCCCGACGCGCAGGTGTACTCCGCCATCACGATCGACTTGCTGACCCGGTCCAGCGAGATCGACGACCAGGCGAGGTTGGTGCCGGACGTCGTGCTCGCCGTGATGGTGCCGACCTGCGGCAGGACGTAGGCGTAGTTGTGCGCGTAATAGGTACTGCCGCTCTGGTGGCCGATCTGGTCGGCGGTGCCACCCGTGTTCGTCTTGAGGATCTTGCGCATGTCGAACACGCGCATGCCGTGCCCGGTGTCGGCGACGTACAGGTAGTCGCCGTACCAGGAAACGCCGCCGGCGTGGATCGGGATGTCCTGGAAGTCCGGCGCCGCCGCGGTTCCGGTGGGCTGCACCAGCAGGATCTTGCGGTACTTGTTGGGGTAGGTGGCATCCCAGTCGACCAGCGTGATCCGGCTGCGTTCCTGCGCGCCCGTGCAGGAGGCCTTGGTGTACCAGCTGACGGCCACGAGCTGGTGGCCGTCGTAGTTGCCGCTGTCGGCCGTGCCGACCGCGTCCCGGCTGGTCGTGATGCCCTGCGGGTAGTTCGCGCAGTCGGAGTTGTCCGCGCTGTCGAACTGGAACCCGGTCGACAGGCCGGCCGGGGCGAACGACGACGGGAGCCCGGTCCGGTCGTGGTTCGCGTTGTCCATCACCGTGTGCACGGCGGCGGTCCCCAGCGTCGAGACGAGCGCCGTGTCGACGGCGTCGAACTGGTGGTAGTTCGCGCTGAGCGTGTACTGGCTCGCGGGCAGGGTGGTGGGCCCCGCCGCGGCGTTCGCGGGTGGTGCGAGGAGCATTCCGGCGGCGAGCACCGCTCCGATGGGCATGATGAATCGACGACTACGTGGCATGGGACCCCCAGTCCGATCAACGGTCGGGGCACACGCTAGGACTGTCGCCGAAGCGCCGCAATACCCGTTCGTTAAGCGGTACCCGAGCCCGTCCAGAGTTCGTGAGATGTCCATGGGGACGTCGAAAAGGAGCACGATGACCGCACTCGAACGTCTCGCCGACCTCGCCGGCGGCATGGTGCTGGACACCGCCCGGGTCACCGCGGTGACCCGGCTGCCGTCCGACTTCGTGCGCGTGGAACTGGCGGCCGACGCCTTCCGCAAGGCCACCTGGGTACCGGGCGCGAAGCTGCAGTTCCGGCCGCGGCGGGGCACGTTGAGCCTGCGCACCTACACGCCGATCGGCTGGGACGTCGAGCGCGGCGTGACGGAGCTGCTCGGCTTCACCCACGGCGACGGCCCGGCGGCGCGGTGGCTGCGGCAGGTGGCGGTCGGCGAAGCGTGCGAGGTGTTCGGCCCGCGCCGCTCGATCGACCTGCGTGCCACCGCCGGCCCGGTGGTCTTCGTCGGGGACGAGTCCAGCGTGGCGCTCGCCTGCGCGCTGCGGACCGTCACCGCCGAGGTGTCACACGTCTTCGAAGCGCGCGATCCCGCTGGGCTGACCGAGGTCCTGGCCGGCTTGGACCTCGACGCGCAGGTGGTCGGGAAGACGGCCGACCGCGCCGAGCTGCTGAGCCGGGCCCGCGCGGCCGGCCCCGGCGGCCTCGTCGTCACCGGCGACGCGGCGACGGTCCACGCGGTCCGCCGCGACAGCCGGACGTGGCCGCACCCACCCCGCGCGGTCACCGGCAAGGCCTACTGGGCCGAGGGCCGCGCGGGGCTCGACTGAGCGGTCCGGTAGCCCGCCACAGCCGAGCGGTCAGGGGCGCTGTCCGGCCTGGTCGACGAAGGTCTTCACCACCACCGCGCTGCTGTCCGTGCCCAGGAACCGGTGCGTGGCCGGGTCGAAGACGAGCACCTCCGGCTTCGCTTCCGGCGACGAGCCGGGCGGAACCGGCCAGGTGATGCCCACTCCGGGACGCCCGGCGCCGTCGGTGACGTGGTCGAGGGCCGTCAGGCCCGGCACCTTCGCCGCCGCCGCGAACAGTGCCGCGTACGACGCGGGGGTGAGGGCCTGCTCGTAGGCGAGGGCGACCACGTCCTTGCCGAGCGCGTTCGTGTCGCCCTTCTCGCCGCTGTGGTGGGCTTCGAGGTAGGCGAACATGGCGTCGGCCGTGGTCGGCAGGTCCGCCCGGTAGGCGGGGTAGGGCTGGCAGTCCTCCGGAGTGCCTTCGAGCTTCGGGTCGTTGGCGCCGTAGACGGGCGCCTTCCCGTCTCGGCAGCCGGCGGACTTCGTGCCGTCGATCAAGCCGTCGCGGGTGCCGTCCACCGAGAGCCAGACCTCGCGTGTCCGGTGCTCCGGAAGCGCCGTCTTCACGTAGAGGAACTGGTCGGGGCGCGGCGCGGTGGCCGGTTCCGCGAGCGCCGCGCCGGCCGCCTCGGTCAGCACCTTCACCGGATCGGCGTTCGCGATGCCGGCCCCCACCCCGATCCGGTCGGCCGGGGTCAGGGTGACGACGGCGGTGATCGCCGCGGCCAGCCCGATCGTCGTGGCGCCGGCGGCCCAGAACCACCGGCGGGGCCGTCCGGTCCGCGTCGCGGCCACGAGCCGCGCCCGGGCCGGCGCGAGGTCCTCCGCCGTCGCGAAGCCGACGGCCTCCGCGCGTTCGCGGATCAGGTCCAGCTCATCCATGGTGCGAGGTCTCCTTCACGAGGTCGACGGCGCCGAGTTCGGCGCGGACGCGGGCCCGGGCGCGGTTGAGCCGCGACTTCACGGTGCCGACGGGGATGGCGAGGGCGTCGGCGACCTCCTGGTAGCCCAGCCCTTCGGCGGCGACGAGCAGCAGGACGTCGCGCTCGCGGGGGCGCAGCACAGCCAGCGCCCGGTCGAGCTTCGCGCCGAGGGCCTGCGCGGTCACCCGATCGGCGACCCGTTGGGCGTGACCGTCTTCCGCGGCGGGCGGCCCGAGCGCCAGCCGGAGTTTCAGCGCGCGCACTTCCGTCCGCCGGTGCCGTGAGACGAGGTTCGTGGCGATGCCGTAGAGCCACGGCCGCGCGTCCGGCCGGGACAGGTCGAACTTCGCGCGCTTGCCGAACGCGATGAGGAACGTGTCCGCGAGCACGTCGTCCGCGGCCGTCGGGCCCAGGCGCCGGGCCAGGTAGCGGTGGATGTGCCGGGCGTGGCGGTCGAAGATGACCGCGAACAGGCTCGGCTCGTCCCGGGAGCGCGCCATCACGCTCGCGTCGTCGTCTTCGGGGTTCTCCGGGGTCATCGCCCGCCTCTCGCTCCGGCCAGTGTCATCTGCTGTTCTCCGAACCCGAGAACGGGTTCCGGGAATCGAGGCAGAAGTGACTCAGGTCACAGTGGGCTGGGCTCAGGCGAGCGCCGGGGAGATGTCCATGTGGACGCGGTAGTCGACGATCCGCGGCCCGTCCAGCCAGATGACCGTGACGCACGGCAGGGCGAGCGGCTTGCCTTCCGGGGACTCCGTTTCGATCGTGAAGCGGCAGAACAGCTGGTCGTCTCCGGCGAAAGCCACCTGGTCCACGGTGTGCCGGACCCACGGCAACGCGCCGGCGGCCCCCGCCGTGGCCGCGACGATCGCGTCGCGGCCCGACAGGGTTTCGCCGTTGCCGAAGGTGTACGTCGCGTCTTCGGCGAACCAGGAGCCGAACGCCTCGGCGTCGCCCGCGTCGACGGCCGCGCACATCGCGCGCACCATCTCTTCGTGGCCGGTCACTTCTGCAGCGAAAGGCCGTAGCGGGTCATCACCTGCGCGACCAGCTTCATGTCACGCCCGGGCGGCAGCTCGCTCAGTTCCTTGTAGTAGTTCTCCAGCCCGGGCGGGGAAACGACGGCGACGACGCGGGTCTCCTCGTCGAACGGGTTGCGGAACACGTGCGGCACCCCGCGCGGCATCAGCAGCGAGTCGCCCTGGCCGAGGACGTGCCGTTCGCCGTCCAGCTCGACCTCGACCTGCCCCTGGACGCAAGTGAACAGCTCGTCTTCCCGGCTGTGGATGTGGGTCGGCGGCCCGCCGAGGCCCGGCGGCACGACGTACTCGAACAGCGAGTACGCGCCGTTCGTGTCGGCGCCGGTGAGCCGGGCGTGGATGCCCAGCCCGATCGCGCCGAGGTTCGTGCCGTCACCCGGGTGGATGACGTGGTGGCCGGTCTTCGGTGCGGTGTCCATCGGGAATCCTCCTAGAGTGCGGCAGGTTCGGGGGTGTGCTTCGCGAGCCGCGCCAGCAGCTCGGGCGTCAGTTTCCGGTACGCCGCCGGGGAAACCGGGTTCAGCCAGTGCGTCGCCCGGGTGAACCGGGGGATCTGCAGGCCGAGGTCGCCGAGCACCTCGTCGACGTTGTGGATGGAGAACGGGATGATCTTCGTGCCGCGGCAGTGGTGCGCCCCGGTCGCGACGTCCAGGAACGCGAGCTGCCCGACGACGTCCGCGTGCCGCGCCTCGACGTCCGGCAGCGCGAGCGCGCCGGCGAGGTCGGCCGCGATCCACAGCGCCGCCATCTCGGCGTTGAGCGGGCTGAAGAACGACGAGTTGTACCCGTTGAAGTACAGCCCCGGCGCCCGCAGTGGCTGGATCTGCCGGTACAGCAGGAAGTTCCCGCGTTCGTCGAACAGCTGCTTCTGCACGGTCTCGTCCAGGAACGGCACGCCCTGGGTGAACCCGGTCGCGCAGACGACCAGGTCGGCGGGCAGCACCGTGCCGTCGGCCAGTTCGGCGCCCGGCCGGTCGCCGCCGTAGAGCCGGGTGATCACCTGGTCGCGGCGGACGCGGATGGCGCCGTCGGCCACGCCCTCGAAGAACCCTTCGGTCGCCAGGCCGATCGCGCCCTTGACGATGTCCTCCATCCGCCCGGACGGCAGGAGATCGTGCTGCCGCAACCGGAACTGCCGCACCGACACCGAGCCGACGGAGTTCAGCATCGACGCGCGCAGCCGGTTTCCCGGGCCGTGCAGGAACTTCTCGAACCCGCGCAGCCACCGGTAGCGGAACAGCGCCTCGCCCATCCGGGTCAGCAGCAGCATCTTGAAGTTGAGGAACCCGGCGATCTTGCGCGGCACCTTCCACAGCAGCTGCCGGGCGATGACGTCGGTGGTCCCGGCGACCTCGCTGATCGCCACGGTCACGTCGCAGGCCGACTTCCCGTAGCCGACGACCAGCGCGTGCTTCCCGCGTGCCTCTTCGACGTCGGTGAACTCGCTGCCGGCCAGCACGCGGCCGCCGGCGGCCTCGAACTCCGCGCGTCCGGGGTAGTCCGGGACCGCCGGTTCGCAGAACACGCCGTTGGCCACGACGACCCGGTCGAACGTCTCCGGGACGCCGGAGTCCGTGGTCACCACCCAGCGGGCGCCGTCGGGGACGACGGACTCCACGGTGGTCTCCAGCCGCAGGTGCGGCGTGACGTCGTAGACGTCGGCGTAGGCCGCGAGGTACTGCTGGATCTGGGCCCCGCCGGGCCACTCCGGGAAGTCCTTCGGCATCGGGAAGTCCGAGAACGAGTACTGGGCCTTGGGGCTCTGCGTGGTGAGGCCGGGGTAGCGGCGGGTCCGGCTCCACACGCCGCCGACGTCGGGGGTCTTGTCGAAGACCACGACGTCGTGGCCCGCTTGCAGCAGCACCTTGGCCGTGGTGAGCCCGGCGAGCCCGGCCCCGATGATCGCGACGTGCATGCCTGGTCCTCCTGATCCGGCGCCGGTGCCGGGCAGCTCCGGCGCGGCGTGGGCCACAGCGTGGAACAACCGGCCGCGGAGAGCCAACCGGGAGTCCTGGTCACTGGGACGGCAGCTCGGGTGCGGGCCGCGGCACCGCCCACCGGCGGGCGGCGTACGCCCGGCTGGCCGCGGCGGCCGCCATCCGGACGGCGGGCCCGATCCGGTCCGGTTGCACGGCGGCGCTGGGCCCGGTGACCGACAGCGCGGCGGTGACGTTGCCGGTGAAGTCGAAGATCGGCGCCGCCACGCAGCTGATCCCGGCGTTGCCCTCCTCCCGGTCGTAGGCCCAGCCCTGCTCGTGCACAGTGGCCAGCTCCCGGGCGAGCGCCTCGGGGCTGGTGATCGTGCGGGGCGTGCGCCGGGTGAGCCCGGCCGTCACGACCGCGTCGACGGTCGCCGCGTCCGACCAGGCCAGGATCGCCCGGCCCAGGCCGGAGCAGTGCGCCGGGATCAGGCCACCCACCAGGGAGAGCATCGGCAGCGGCCGGTGCCCGGTGATCTTCTCGACGACCAGCACGTCGACGCCGTCGAGCACGCCGAGCTGCACCGTGGTCCGCGCCGCCGCGTACAGGTCCTGCAGGTACGGCAGCACGGCCTCGCGCAGCTCGTGGCGCACCGGGACCAGGCCGGCCAGCTCGAACGGCCGGGTGCCGATCCGGTACTTGTCCCCGGGCTTGTCGAGCCAGCCCAGCTCGATCATCCGGGCCGCCGTGCGGTGCACGGTCGAGCGCGGCAGCCCCGAGCGCTCGACCAGCCGGGCCAGCGGCAGCTCGCGGTGGGTCGCGTCGAAGGCGTCCAGGATGGCGGCCGCGCGTTCGAGCGCGCCCGCCGCCGACCCGTCGTCAGCCGATCGGGAGTCCCGGGCAGTGGGACTCACTCTTGGCTGCTCTCGCTCATGGACCGAATGTAGGACACATCATGGAGACCAACCAGCACCCCAGTCCCCGGGTCGCGTTCGTCGGCGGCGGCGCCGGCGGGATCGGCGCCGCCGCCGCGGCCGCGTTGCTCGCCACCGGGCACCGGGTCGTGCTCGCCGGGCGGACCGAGAAGACCCTGGCCGAGACGGCGTCGGCGCTCGGCGACGGCGTCGGCTACCGCGTCTGCGACCTGGCCGTGCCCGCCGCGGCGGCCGACGCCGTGACGCGCGTGCGCGAGCAGTACGGCTCGCTCGACGTCGTCGTGGCCAACACCGGCGGCCCGGCGCCCGGCGGCGTCTTCGACGTCCCCGCCGAGCAGTGGCACCACGACCTCGACCTGCTGCTCCTCGGCCCGCTCGCGCTGATGCGGGCCGCGCTGCCCGCGATGGCCGAACGCGGGTTCGGCCGCGTCGTCGTCACGACGTCGACGGCGGTCCGGCAGCCGCAGCCCGCGCTCGCCGCGTCGACGGTCCTGCGGTCGGCGACGACGTCCGCGGTCAAGCTCGCGGCCCGCGAGTTCGCCGACCGTGGGGTCACGGTCAACTGCGTCGCCGTCGGCGCGACCCTCACGCCGCGCCGCCTGGCGGTGGTGCGCGGCCGGGCCGACGCCGCGGGCATCGACGTCGCCACCGCGATGGCCCAGGACCTCGCCGACATCCCGGCCGGGCGGGCCGCCGCCCCGGGCGAGGTCGCGGCCGCGGTGGCGTTCCTGGCGTCGGCCGAAGCGGGGTACGTCAACGGCACGGTCCTGACGGTCGACGGCGGCCGCACGGAATGCCCGGCCTGAGTGGTCACGGCAAGGGAAGGAAACCCATGTCCACGTCCGGACCCGAGTTCGCGATGAGCGACTTCCTCACGAGCATCGCCCACGTCGTGCGCCCCGGCGAGCAGCGCCCGCTGGTCGTGCACGACGAGGACCTCGTCGAGATCCCGGCCGGTTCGGTGCCGAACCCGACGTCGCTGCGCGTCGCCGGCACCCTGCCGACCACGACGTTCGAGCTGTTCCGGCAGGTCATCCCGGCCGGCGAGAGCTCGGACATGCAGCGCCACCACCACGAGACCGTGCACTTCGTGATCGCCGGCGACGGCCACAGCGAGATCGAGGACGAGGTCGTCAGCTGGACGACGGGCTCGTTCGTCTACACCCCGCCGTGGACCTGGCACCGGCACCACAACGACTCGGCCGAGCACCCGGTCGAGTTCCTGACCATCGAGAACTCGAGGCTGCTCGGCCTGTTCGGCCTGGGCCGCCGGGAAAGCGCGGGCCTGGCCACCATGGAAGAAGCCCGGAAGGCGGAGGAACAGTGACCACAGTGGACGAAACCCGCGTCGAACCGTCGGGGCCGCCGATCCCCGAGCACGCCGGGATCTGGGGCGAGCTGGGCGAACTCGAACACACGCTGCGCTACGTCGACGTCCCCCTCGAAGGCGGGGTCGTGCGGACGCGGGTGCTGCAGGCGGGGACCGGGCCGGAACTCGTGCTGCTGCACGGGACCGGCGGGCACCTGGAGGCGTACGCGCGGGACCTGGCCGGGCTGGCCCGCGACTTCCACGTCACGGTCTACGACATGGTCGGCCACGGCTGGTCGGACCTACCGGACCGGCCGTACACGATCGACGTCCTCGCCGCGCACCTCGTGTCCCTTTTGGACACCCTCGGTATCGACCGGACGCACCTGTCCGGCGAGTCGCTCGGCGGCTGGGTCGTCGCCTGGGTCGCGGCGCACCACCCGGACCGGGTGAACCGGCTCGTCCTGAACACCCCGGGCAACATCGCCAACAAGCCCGAGGTGATGGCGCGGATGCGCGACAGCACGATGGCGGCGGTGCGCGACCCGAGCGACGCCACCGTCCGCCGTCGCGTCGAGTTCCTGTTCCACCACAAGGAGATGGTCACCGACGAGCTGGTGAACCTGCGCCGCCGGATCTACTCCCGGCCCGGGTTCGTCCAGGCGATCACCAACACGCTGGTGCTGCAGGACCCGGAGGTGCGCAAGGACTTCGCGTGGGACCCGGCGTGGGTGTCGAAGGTGACCGCGCCGACGTTGCTGCTGTGGACGAGCCACGACCCGACGGGCGGGCTCGACGAGGCCGACCTGCTGCTCGGCTGGCTGCCGGACGCGCTGCTGCACGTCATCGACGACGCCGGCCACTGGCCGCAGTGGGAGAAGGTCGGCGAGTTCCTCGACGTCCACCGCACCTGGCTGCTGACCGGGAAGGAGCCGTCCTGATGGCCGAGATCGCGGGCTTCGTCGGGATGTCCCACAGTCCTTTCGCGACACTGCTGCCACCGTCCCGGGTGGACGGTCCGGGCGGCCGCTTCCTCGGCGACGCCGAGCGCGTCCGCCGCGCGGTCGAGGACCTCGCCCCGGACGCGATCGTGGTGATCGGCCCGGACCACTTCCACGGCAACTTCTACGACGTGATGCCACCGTTCGTCCTGGGCGTCGAACAGGCGGCGGGTTTCGGGGACTACGGCAGCACGGAGGGCCCGCTGCCGGTGGCGTCGTCGCTGGCCTGGCCACTGCACGCGGGCCTGACCTCTTCGGGTTTCGACATCTCGCTGTCGTACTCGCTGACGGTCGACCACGGCATCGTGCAGAGCTACGAGATGATCACCGGCGGGACGTCGCTGCCGATGGTGCCCTTGGTGGTCAACACGGCCGCACCGCCGCTGCCTTCCTTGCGCCGCTGCGTTTCCCTGGGCCACGCGCTGGGAGCAGCCTTGCGTTCGGCGGACTTCCCAGGCCGCGTCCTGATCGCGGCGAGCGGCGGCCTGTCGCACTGGCTGCCGTCGAACGACCCGCGCGACCCGGCGGTGGCGGGAGAGCGTCGTGAGTCACTGATCCACGGCCGAGCAGACGTCCACGCCTTCGCGGCAGCCCGCGAACCACGGGTCCGCGCAATGGGCGGGGATCCCGGGGCGCGGGTGAACGCGGAGTGGGACCGGTGGTTCCTGTCGCAGCTGTCCTCGGGCGACGCGGACGCGGTGGCGGCACTGGGCCACGAGGCACTGGAGGACACCGCGGGCACGGGCAGCCACGAGGTCCGCTGCTGGCTGATCGGCCAGGTGGCGGCGGGACTACCGCTGGTGTGGACGAGCTACGAGCCGGTCCCGGAGTGGATCACGGGCATGGGCATCGGCACCACGTTCCCCATCACCTGACCCGCGGGGGTGCCGGGGTGGTCGTGAGTGCGTAACAGTGTTAGAACACTGTTACGCACTCACGACCGGTCTTGGTCAGCAGGGTTGGAGCAGCCAGCAGAGCCGGTAGTTCGCCTTGTACGTCGTGGCCGTCGCCGGGGCTACTACGTTTTGGGCACGAGGTCCGCCGTGGGCCCAGCTTGTGAACGCGTACTTCAGGTTCAGCGGCGGGACGTTCTGCGGGCTGTCCGCGCTGATCGAGTTCGTCGACCCCGCGATCACCGTGCGGGAGAACGGCGTCCGCTGCTGGGTGCCGCCCACCGTGAGCAGCACCTGGTTCGGGCTCGACGTGAAGTTCAGCGTCACCGTCTTCGGCTGCAGCTCGACCGTCTGCGTCCCCGTGCGGCCCGTCGAGTCCGTCGCCGTCAACGTCAGCTGCAGGTACGACGGGTACTCGTGGTCCGGCGCCACGAACGAACCCGACGCGACACCCGTGAAGTCCTGGACGTTGTGCGTGTGGCACGTGCCGTTGGCCGCGCAGTGGCGGACCGCCAGCCGCCACGACAGCGCCGACGCCGGGAGCGTGCCGTCCTGGGCGTCCACCGCCCGGCCGGAGAACGGGATCGACTGACCCGCCGACCAGGTCAGCGACGAAACCGGCGTGTCGATCACCGGGACCGGGTCGAGGCCCGCGGGATTACCGACCGTCACCCGGACCGTCGTCGTCGCCGACGCGCCGTGCGAATCCGTCACCCGCAAGCCCGCGTCCACCACCGCCGCGGTCGTGTACGTCCACGTCGGGCGGGGGCCCGTCGAGTCGTCGTACGCGCCGTCCGCGTCGAGGTCCCAGGCGTAGGTGAGAGCGTCACCGGCGTCGGGGTCACCGGAGCCCGTGCCGTCGAACTGCACCGCGAGGGGGGCCGGGCCGGTGGCCGGCGTGGCCGTGGCGACCGCGACCGGCGGGCGGTTGGTGCCGGCCGGGTGGCTGACGCGGTGGAGTTCACCGCTCCCGAGCGCGACGTAGAAGATGTCGCCGCCCGGCCCGCTCAGGACCTGGACCGGCGCGTTGACGCCGGTCACGAACGGCACCAGCTTGGTCGGGCTCGGCTGGCCCGCAACCGTTTGCATCGCCCAGATGCAGCCCCGCGACGAATCCGCGAAGAACAGCGCGCCCGCGTACTCGGCCGGGTAGTTGCTGCCGGACTCGAACGCGATCCCGCTGATCGACGAGCCGCCGGTCGGGCACGGATCGCTCGCGACGACCTTCGCGTTGTGGTTGTAGGCGTAGTACGGCGCGGTCTGCCCGCCGGCGGAGTACAGCGACTCGCACCGGTCGAGGTTCGCGCCGTCGTACCCGGCCTGCCTTGCCGTGCCTTCGAAGCAGGGCCAGCCGAAGTTCTCCGCGACGGCGTCCCCGGCGTTCGGGACGCGGTTGATCTCCTCCCAGGTGTTCCAGCCGACGTCGCCGGCCCACAGCTCACCGGTGCCCGGGCGGAACCCGAAGCGGAACTGGTTGCGCGCGCCGTAGGCGATCACGCGGCGGGCGTTGGCGTCACTGCTGCTCGCGAACGGGTTGCCGGGCGCGCCCTCGCCGGTGTCGGGGTCGAGGCGCAGCAGGGTTCCGTTGAGCAGCACCGGTTGCCCGGCGGCGCGGCGGGGTGACTGCGACCGCAGCGCGCCGCCCTCGGCCGACGGCGGCGCGAGGTTCGTCCCGGCGGGCGAGGGCGGATCGACGCACGGGTTGCCGACCTGGCCGTAGTCGGCGAAGTTGAAGCTCGCGCCGTCCCCGCCGCCCGCGTACAGGGCGCCGTCCGGGCCGAAGGCCAGCGAACCGATCGAGTGGCTGGGGAACTGCTGGCACCAGCCGGTGACCAGCGGTTTCTCGCTGACGGCGGTGCCCGCCGGGCCCATCGTCAGCTGTGAGACGCGGCCGGTGACGACGCAGCCCTGGTCGGTCGCGCCCGGCGGCGTCGGACACGTGTCACCCCAGCGCGGCGCCGTGCCGCCGGGGACGGCGTCGAGCGTGTAGGAGACGTAGACGTACGGCCGCGCGGGGAACGCCGGGTCGACGGCGAGCCCGAGCAGGCCGCGGTCCCAGAAGTCCTGGGTCTGCGTCCGCAGGTCCGCGAACACCGTCGGCGTCGTGTCGGCCAGGGAGTCGAAGACCTTGACCAGGCCGCTCTTCTCGGCGACGAACACCCGGCCGTCGGGGGCGAACGCCGCGGCGGTCGGCGAGCTGAGCCCGCCGATCGCCACGGTGTCGGTGAACCCGGTGGGGACCGCCGCCGCGGCGGGCACAGCGGCGGCGAGGGCGACGGTGAGGGGCACGATCACCCCCGCCGCCACCGCTCGTCTGGCTCTACGCGGGAACAGTGGGCGTCGAAAACCCATCACACGAACTCCTTGCGCCGGGGACCGTACCGAGCGTGATCGCTGTCCCGTATGCCGCGAGAAGTCCGAAAGGTGTTACATCAAGGCGGAAAACGTACCCTGATCGCCCAAACGCCTTGGGGGATATTCACTGACCGGCCGGTCAGACGCCGGTGGTCTGGCGGATCCAGCTGCGGCCCGCCGCGACGCTGCCGTACGTCGTGATGCTGGAGCGGTCGCTGGTCGAGCAGACGCCCACCTGGACGCCGCCGTCGATCATCGGGCCGCCCGAGTCGCCGCCCGCGACCGCGCCGTTCGGGGTGGACGCCGAGATCGCCGGGCCGCCGTAGTTGTCGGATGCCGAGGTGTCGGAGATCCGGACGTCGGCGCGCTTCAGGACGCTCGACTGGTGGCTGCCCTCGTCGGTCGCCTGGGTCGAGCCCCAGCCGTAGACGCGCGCGGTGTCGCCTTCTTCGGCATCCGAGGAGCTGCTGGCCAGCGGAGCGAACGTGCTGCCGCCGTTGGTGTTCAGCCTGATCAGCGCGAGGTCGCCGCCGGACCAGACGTAGGTCGACGACGCCTTGGCGTGCACGCCGCCGGACGCGCTGTTCGAGCCGACGTACAGGTCGATGTCGGACAGCCGCTGGCCGTTGTTGTCGTACATGCAGTGCTTGGCCGTCAGCACCCAGCGCGCGCCGATCAGCGTGCTGGTGCAGAAGAACGTGTAACCGTTGGCGTGGCCGTTGAAGCGGGTGATGTAGCCGGGGTTCTGCGCCGTGCTGCCGCCGATGATCGACGGCGCCGCGTCGGGGGAGAGCGGTGCGGTGCTCGCCGACGCGGGGGCGGCGGCGAGCGTGGCGAGGGCGGCGCAGGAACCGGCGAGCAGGGCGGCGGCGCGGACGAACCGGCCGTGGGATTCACGCATCGGGGGACTCCTCGGGGCTTGCGGTGGGGACTCACCGAAAGTAAGCGGCCGAGGTGGTTCGGGTAACCGTCCGAAGATCCGGGCCGATCAACGGAACAGGACGGATCGTTCGTCGGGTGACACGGGCCACTCGGGGTGTTAGACCGAACGGACCTACCCCGAGAAGGACCCGCATGACGTTGTTCGCGGTGCACTCGCCGGGACGCCGGGAGCAGCTGGCCCGCGCGCTCGCCGACGGCCCGTTCTGCCGGGCGTTGTCGCTGGCCGTCGACCTGAGCGGGCTGGGCCTCGCTCGCCTCAAGGACCGGCTGGCCGCGGCGGGCGCGCCGGTCAGCACCACGACGCTCAGCTACTGGCGCACCGGCCGCACCCGGCCCGAGCGCCCCGAATCCCTGCGCGCGGTCACGGTGCTGGAAGACGTCCTCGGCCTGCCCGCCGGCGCGCTGACCGGCCTGCTCGCCCGCCCGGACGGCGGCCGGTCGCCGGTCGGCCTGGTTCAGTGGGAACGGCTGTGGGGTCCGCGCAACGGCGTCGTCCCGGTGCTGAACTCGTTCGAAGCCGCCGACGACCCGGCGCTGGTGGTGCTGAGCCTGCACGAGTCCCTGCACGTCCGCGCCGACCGCTCGCTGTCCCGGCTGCGGGTGCGCGAGGTCGTGCGGGCGGTGGCGGAACCCGTGCAGGCCCGGGTGGTGACGCTGCGCGGGTGCGTCGCGGGGACGCCGCCGCGGCTGGTCGCCACCCGGTACTGCGGGCCCGGCCGAACGGAAGTGCTGCCGGAGCACGGTTTTCTCGTCAGCGAACTGGTGCTGAGCCGCTCGCTGGCCGAGGGTGAGACGGCGATCCTGGAGTACGAGTTCGAGTACACCGACGGCGTCCCGGACACCAGCTACGACCGCCGTTTCCGGCACCCGGTGGCCGAGCACCTCCAGGAGGTCCACTTCGACGCGAAGGCCCTGCCGTTGTCCTGTCACGCGTATCGGCTGGAGTCACCGGACGGCCCCGAGCGCGAGACGGCCGAGGTCGTCGTGTCGCCGGTGGTGCCCGCGCACGTCTTCAGGACCGGCGTGGCGCCGGGGATCCTGGGGATGCGGTGGAGCTGGCCCGCTCGCTGAAACGGCAGGTTTCCGACCGCGTCCAGCCGGGGTCACCGGTGCGGGCGAAGTCCACCCACGCCGTGTGCATCCGCGTCGCCAGTTCAGCGGGCGGTTCCCCGGTGCCCAGCAGGCCGCGCGGGCCGCGCAGGGCCGGGAGCCGCAGATTGTCGAAGACGAACGGCAGCTCCATGGTGTGGGCCGCGCCGAGCTGACCGTCCACAGCGGACGATCGCCACGCGAACTCGTAGGTGTACGCGGCGCCGTGGGCCTCGGCGAGGCGACGGCTGCCGGTGCCGAACAACGCGTCCCCCATGATCGCCGACCGCAGCTCGCCCGGTGTCGCATGTGGACGTTTCGCGCGGTAGGCCGTCGCCAGCGCGGCGGGGTCGGCCGACACCCGCGCCGCGGTCTCGAACAGATCCTGCTCGGTAGACGTGACCAGGTTTCCTTGCGGGGCAAGGTAGAGTGCCCCTTCGTCGGCGTTCGTGCCGATGAGCAGGTCGACGTCGGTCGCCAGTGCCTCGGCGGGCTGGCGATCCAGCACCAGGCTGAACGCGCTCAGCCCGAGCAACGGGTCGAAGTCCGTCGCGGTCCGCAGGTCCAGGCCACCCAGCTGCGCCGCGACAAACTGCTCGTCCGGCACTTCGCCGAACGCCGTCACCGTCGGCGAGACGCCCAGCGCGTCGGCCGCCGCCCGCGTGACCCGGGCCGCCTGCTCGGGGGTGAACGCGCCCAGGCCGTTGCCGCTCTGCACGACGGCGCGCCGGAACAGGCCGTCAGCCTCGGGCGTGGCCAGGACACCGGCCGTGATGGTGGCGCCGGCGGACTGGCCGGCCAGGGTGACGTTGCGGGGGTCGCCGCCGAACGCCGCGATGTTCTCGCGCACCCACCGCAGCGCGGCGACGACGTCCAGGAGCCCGCGGTTGCGGGGCGCGCCGGGCAGGTCGAGGAACCCCGGAATGCCGAGGCGGTAGTTGACCGTCACCAGCACCACGCCGTCGCGCGCGAACGCCGTCCCGTCGTAGAGCGGCGAGCGCGTCGAGCCGGTGACGAACCCGCCGCCGTGCACGAACACGAGCACCGGGCAGTCCCGGGCCGACGGTGGCGTCCAGACGCTGAGCGTGAGGTAGTCGTCGCCGCGGACCCAGCCGGTCCCGAAGTACGGCGACATGTCCAGCGCCCCGAAGCCGTCGCGGCGCGGTTGCGGGGCGGTCGGCCCGGGCCGCGTCGCGTCCCGCACGCCCGGCCACGGCTCGTGGGGCCGGGGTGGCGCGAACCGGCCCGCGCCGATCGGTGGTGCGGCGTACGGGACGTCGAGGAAGACCCCGGCGTGGCCGCGGACGGCGCCCGTGGTGGTGGTGACGATCAACGGAAACCTCCTCAGAGCTTGGCGAACGGGGCCCAGTCCTTGATGGCGAACCGGTCGCCGTCGCGGACGACCTCGGCGCCGCCGTGGCCGCCGAGGTGGGCGGGCAGGACGAGCGCGTTCGTGTCCGCGGCCTGGCCGAGCAGCCGCCGCCGGGTGGCACGGGCCTGCGCGGGGTCCTCGCAGAAGCAGCTGTTCGTGTCGGGCTCGACCAGCTGCAGGGCCGTGTGCAGCAGGTCGCCGACGAACAGCGCGCGGTCGCCGCCCGAGTCGAGCGTGAGCACCGACGACCCCGGCGTGTGCCCCGGCGCCAGGTCGAGCGTCAGGTTCGCGTCGATGCGGTGGCTGTCCTCCCACAGCAGCGTCTGCCCGGCCTCGTGCACCGGCGCGACGCTGTCCTCGAAGACGTTCTGGTTGCCCCGCACCAGGTTCGGCTCGTGACCGTTGGCCGGGTTCCAGAACTCGAAGTCCGGCTTGGGCATCAGGTAGGTGGCGTTGGGGAACGTCGGGACCCAGCTGCGGTCGTCGAGGAAGGTGTTCCAGCCGACGTGGTCGATGTGCAGGTGGGTGTTGACGACCAGGTCGACGTCTTCCGGCCGGACGCCGGCCGCCGCGAGATTGCCGAGGAAGCCGGTGTTCAGGTGGCTCCACACCGGCGTGTACGGCCGTTCCTTGTGGTTGCCGACGCCGGTGTCGATGAGGATGGTCTTGCCTTCGCTGCGCAGCAGCCAGGTCTGGATGGCCGAGACGCAGACGTGGTTCTCCCGGTCGAGGAAGTCGGGCGCGAGCCAGTCCGCGTCCCAGGCCCCTGCTGGGCTTTCGGGGAAGAAGGTCTCGGGTGTCATCCCGACCGAGCCGTAGTACTCCGTGATCCGGGCGACCGTGACGTCGCCCAGCACAATCTCCTGCATGTCCGCTCCGGGGTCGCTGGTGTTTCCCCCAGCCTGCGGCGGGTTCGCGCGGGCAACCAGCCCCGCCGTTGCGTACCCCCGGCAGGGCCAGGCTCGCCGCGCGGATCCCGTGTTTACTGGGGACATGGCTGTTCTCGGCGAGTTCCTGCGGGCCCGGCGGTCACTGCTGCGCCCCGAAGACGTCGGCCTGCCCGCGCTGCACGACCGACGGCGTGTCGCCGGGCTGCGGCGGGAGGAGCTGGCGCAGCTGGCCGGCGTCAGCGTCTCGTACTACACACGCCTGGAGCAGGGCCAGTCCGTCAACGCGTCCGACGCGATCCTCGACGCGCTGGCCGGGGCGTTGCGGCTCGACGAGCACGAGCGTGAACACCTGCGTGAGCTGGCCGCGCGCCGACCCCGCGCGCAACGGCGGCCGCCGCCGGAACGGCTCGACCCGCTGGCGCGCGACCTGCTGCGCTCGCTGGGGGACGTGCCCGCGCTGGTCCTCGGGCGGCGCAGCGACGTCCTGGCGTGGAACCCGCTGGGCCACGAGCTGATGGCAAGCCACGTCGACCCCACCGCGCCCGAGCGCCCGGCGGACCGGCCCAACACGGCCCGGATGCTGTTCCTCGACCCGCACACCCGCGAGCTGTACGCGGACTGGCCGCGCAAGGCGCGCGCCGTCGTCGGCAACCTGCGGGCCGTCGCCGGGCGGCACCCCGAAGACGCGCTGCTGGCGTCGCTGGTGGGGGAGCTGACCATGAAGAGCCCCGAGTTCGTCGCGCTGTGGGGCGATCACCGGGTCAAGCCGTGCGAAGCCGACTCCTACGTCCTGCGCCACCCGCTGGTGGGCGCGCTGACGGTGGCCCAGCAGATCCTGACGCCGGCGCGGTCGCCGGAGCAGACCGTCGTCGTCGTGACGACGGCGGAGGGCTCCGCCTCGGAGAACACGCTCAAGCTGCTCGCCCGGTCAGGGCACTGAACCGGCCAGCTTCTCCTTGCGGGCGGCCAGATCCGCGGCGGGGTAGTACTTTCCGGCGCGGACGACACCGGCGATGTGCCCGAGGTGCTTGACGTCGGTCAGCGGGTTGTCGGCCAGCAGGACCAGGTCGGCGTTCTTGCCGGGTTCGACGGTGCCCATGGTGTCGGTCGTGCCGAGGAACTCGGCCGGGAGTGTCGTCGTCAGCTGCAGGATCCGCAACGGCGTGAGGCCGGCGCGGGCGAACTCCGCGAACTCGCGGTGCAGCGCCGCGCCGGGGACAACCCAGGCGGCGCCGGAAGAATCGGTGCCGGCGAGCATCTTGACCCCGGCGTCGTCGAACAGCTTCGTGAGGTCGAGCTGCCGTTCGTAGGCCTCGGTGAACGTCGCGCGTGCGTCGGCGGGGAACCCGGCGAACCTGGCGGCCGCCGCCCGCCAGGCCTTCCGCGTCGACGGCGTGATGTACGTCAAGTCCGGGTCTTCGGCGAACTCGGGGGAGTCACACAATTCCTGGGTCTTGATCCGGATCAGCGTCGGGACCTGCCAGGTGCCGTCGGCGGCGAACCGCTCGGCGAGGACGTGCGCCCGGTCGCGGTCGAACGTGCCGACGGCGTGCGAGAGGTTCGCGATGTCGGCCGGCTTGCTGAGGTTGAGCGGGTTGATCACCAGCTTGCGCAGCACGCGGTCCATGATCTTGCCCAGGAACGGGATCTTGAACGGCGGCAGCTTCAGCTGGGGCCCGCCCGCCGCGGCGGTCTCGCGGATGTGGTCGTGGTCGCCGGAGCAGCAGGCGAACAGCGCGACGCCGGGTCCGAGGTGCTCGATGGACTTCATCCCGAGCCGGGACGCCTTTTCGACGTCGATGCCGGCCGGCAGGTGCCCGACGATGGGCAGGCCGAGGCGGCGGGCTTCGGCTTGGGCGTCGAAGAAGACGTCGCGGGTGACGAGACCGGCCTTGATGAAGTCGGCGCCTTCCGCGTGCTGCTCCCGGATGGCCGCGACGACCTGGTCCACTGTGGACGCGTTCGCCGGCGTCAGCAGCGGCCCCGGAGTGGCGAGCAGCGCGGGGGCGGCTTCGGGGAAGCCGAGCTTCCCGGCGGCGCGACGGCGCAGGAGATCGATGCTGCCGCCCATCTGCCGGAAGCCGGTGATGCCGTGGACGAGCATCAGCTCGAGGGTCGCCGCCGGATCGGCCTTGCCGAGGGGATGGGCGTGCATGTCGTTGTACCCGGGGACGACGTAGGTCCCGGCCGCGTCGACGCGCTGCGCGGCCGCCTCGATACCGGGCCGGACGTCGAGGATCCGGCCGTCCTCGATCAGGACGTCGGTGCTTTCGGTCAGGCCGCCGTCCCGCGGGTCGACGACGGTGGCGGCGGTGAGCAGCAGACGCGTGGTCACGCGGTTTCCGTCGCGGGGCGGTCGGCGGCCGGTGTGAGGCCGCCGTCGACGAGGATCTGTTGCGTGCGGCGGACATGCGCGGCGAAGAGGGTCTCCGCGGCTTCGGTGTCGTGGGCCAGAGCGGCGTCCAGGAGTCCTTTGTGCTCGCCGGCGACGTCGCGGTGCAGCTCCCTCGTGCCGGTGGCCGACCAGGCGCGGTAGACCTCGGCGGCGTCCGAGAGCCGGGCGCAGATGTCCAGCAGCACGGCGTTGCCGCACGCCTCGATCAGCGTGCGGTGGAACGCCAGGTGCGCCAGCGCCCACTCCTCGTTGCGCCGCGGCTGGTCGCCGGGCAGCAGCATCGGCTGCACCGACAGCCGGTGGTGGGCGGCGAGCACCTCGGACTCCCAGGTGACGCCGCCGCGTTCGACGGACAGCCGTAGCGCCGCGCCTTCGTTGACCACGCGGGCTTCGGTGAGGTCGTTGAGCGCGCGCAGGGACAACGGCGTGACGTGGAAGCCGCGGTTGCGGTCGACCTGCACGAGGTCCTTCGCGCCGAGCAGGCCGAGCGCCTCCCGCACGACGCTGAGGCTCACGCCGTACTGTTCGCCCAGCTCACCGGGCTTGAGCCGCTCGCCGGGCGGCCGGTCGCCGTTGAGGATCGCCGACCGCAGCTGCTCGTAGACCATCACGGCCAGGCTCTCGCCGCCCGCTCTCTTCGCCATGATCACAGCGTAACACACTCTGCGACTGATAATCGATTCTGTGCTTGACAGTCGTCTATTGCGGGCAGAGTATGAGTCGCATCGACCGATCGAAAGGCAGCTCATGCGGATCGCGACTCTCTCCGGACGGCTCGTCCTCGTGACCGAGGCCGGCGCCGTCGACGTCGAACAAGCCAGCGAGCGGCGGTTTTCCGCCGACCCGCAGGCGATCTACGACCGCTGGGCCGAGTTCCGGGACTGGGCCGCGGCGGCCTCGCACGACACCGCGGCGCCATTCGCGGAAAGCGACCTCGGAGCGCCGGTCCCGGCGCCGCGCCAGATCTTCGGCGTCGGCCTCAACTACCGCGACCACGCCGCCGAATCCGGCCTCGGCCTGCCGGACTCGCCGACCGTCTTCACGAAGTTCGCGAGCAGCCTGACCGGCCCGTCCGGGGCGATCGCGCTCCCCGGCCCGACGGACTGGGAGGTCGAGCTGGTCGCCGTCATCGGGGTGCTCGCCCGCGACGTCCCGGCCGAGCGCGGCTGGGAGCACGTCGCCGGGCTGACGGTCGGGCAGGACCTCTCCGACCGGACGTTGCAGCTGGCCGGGCCCGCGCCGCAGTTCAGCCTCGGCAAGTCGCGCCCCGGCTTCGGGCCGATCGGGCCGTGGGTGGTGACGCCCGACGAGTTCGCCGACCCGGACGACCTCGCGCTCGACTGCGCGGTCAACGGCGAGTCCGTGCAGAAGAGCCGGACCAGCGAGCTGATCTTCTCGGTGCCGGAGCTGGTGGCCCGCCTCTCCGCCGTGCTGCCGCTGTGGCCGGGCGACCTGATCTTCACCGGGACGCCGGCCGGGGTCGGCATGGCGCGCAGCCCCCAGCGGTTCCTCGGCCCGGGCGACGAGCTGGTCAGCACCATCGAGGGCATCGGCCGGATGCACCACCGGTTCACCGCGCCGTGACGGCCCTCGACCCGGACCGCTTCCGCGCGGTGATGGCGGCGGTGTGCGCGCCGGTGACGATCGTGACGACGTTCTCCGAAGACGGCCGCCCGTGCGGCGCGACGGTCAGCTCGTTCACGTCCCTGTCGCTCGACCCGCCACTGGTCGGCGTCGCCTTCGACCGGCGATCGGCGTTGCTGGCCGCGATCCGGGACCGTGGTCGCTTCGGCGTCAACCTGCTCGGCCACGGCCAGGACGACTTGGCGGTGCTGTTCGCCACCCGCGGCGCCGACCGCTTCGGCGCGGAAACGGCGTGGTTCGCCGACGACGGCCTGCCGAGACTGCGCGACGCCGCCGGCTGGGTCGGCTGCGACCTGGACCGCACCGTCGAGGCGGGCGACCACCTGCTGCTGTTCGGCAAGGTCACGGCGCTGGGCCGAGCCGAGCACCCGCCGCTGGTCTACGCGCACCGCACGTTCGGCACCCACTCGAAGTTCGCCGAACGGCCCCGGCCGCCCATCACGGACCTGATCGCCGCCTGCGCCCGCTAGCGGCCCGCTCGCCGCCTGCACCCGGCTTACCTGCTCGTGAGTGGTAATGCGGGTTAGAACCCGCATTACCACTCACGACCAGCCGCGGCAGAAGGACCAGTCTGCGAAAGGACAACGACGTCATGACGATCGCGACCGAACAGCCCGCGCCCACCGCCGAAACCGTCCTGGCCCGGATCCGGGACATCCTGCCGTTGCTCGCGAAGAACGCCGCGCAGGGTGAGACCGACCGGCGGGTCACCGAGGAGAGCATCGCCGCGCTGACCGACGCCGGTGCGTTCAAGATCGCCCAGCCACGCCGCTACGGTGGCTACGGCCTGCCCGTGCGGTCGATGCTCGAAGTGTCCGCGGCGGTCGGCGAGGCCGACGGCGGCACCGCCTGGGTCGTCGCGCTGAGCAACGTCTGCGCGTGGCTGGCCGGGCTCTTCAGCCGGCAGGCGCAGGACGACGTCTGGGGCGCGAACCCGGACGCGAAGGTCTCCGGCGTCCTCGCGCCGACCGCCGAGACGACCAAAGTGGACGGTGGCTACCGCGTCACCGGGCGCTGGTACTACAACTCCGGCTCCTGGCACGCCGACTGGGCCGGCGTCGGCATCCCGCTGACCGACGAGCGCGGCGAGGTCGTCGACCAGGGGATGGCGCTGATCCCGCGCACCGATCTCGGGCTCGAGGAGACGTGGTTCGTCGCCGGGATGCGTTCGTCCGGCTCGAACTGCCTGATCGCGCGGGACGTCTTCGTACCCGATCACCGCGTGATGTCCGTGCCGCCCGCGATCGCCGGGCGGTACGCCGTGGAGGATCCCGAAGAAGACCTCTACCGGGCCGCGTTCGTGCCCACCCTCGCGCTCGTGCTCGCCGGCCCGCAGCTCGGCCTCGGCCGCGCGGCGCTGCGGATGGTGCGGGAGAAGGCCCCCCGCAAGGCGATCTCCTACACCGCCTACACCACCCAGGCCGAGTCGGCCGCCTTCCAGCTGCAGCTCGCCGAGGCCGCGATGCGGATCGACACGGCGCACCTGCACGTCTTCCGCGCGGCCGACGACATCGACACCGCCGCCGCGAACCGCACCTACCCCGACGCCGAGCTGCGGGCCCGCGTGCGCGCGGACACCGGCTGGGCCGTCGAGAACGTCACCAAGGCGTTCGACGTCCTGCTGTCCGCCCACGGCGCGGGCAGCTTCGCCGAGGCCAACCCGCTGCAGCGGATGTGGCGCGACTCGGCCGTCGCCGCGCGGCACGCGATCGTGCTGCCGGCCGTCGGCTACGAGGTCTACGGCAAGGCCCTGCTCGGCCGCGACGACCAGATCACCCCGCTCGTCTGACCCGGAGGAACCGGCATGAGCCTGCACCGCCTCACGAAGATCACCGTCGGCGTGCCGAACGTCGACGAGACCGCGAAGTACTACACCGAGTTCGGCCTGACCCCGACCGGCTCGGGGTTCGCCACCGCAGACGGCGGCGAGCAGCTCGAACTGCGCCCCAGCGCGCAGCGGCGGCTGCTCACCCTCGGCGTCGGCGCCGACGACCCGGACGACCTGGACCGCGTCGCCGCGTCCCTTGCCCGCCTCGACCTCGGCAGCCGGCGTGTCGGCGACGCCCTGCACACGAAGGACCCGGTGACCGGCCTCGACGTCGTCGTCTCGGTCGCGCCGCGGCTTCAGCAGGAACCGCCGGAACCGGTGGCCTACAACCAGCCCGGTGCGGCGCGCCGGGCCAACGTCCGCGCGCCGGCCATCGACCGGGAGCAGGCCGTCCGCCCGCGCAAGCTCGGGCACGTCGTGTTCGGCTCGACCGACCAGGCCGCCACCCAGAAGTTCTTCACCGAGGGGCTCGGCTTCAAGGTCAGCGACGAGGCCCCCGGCTTCGCCTCCTTCATGCGCTGCTCGACCGATCACCACAACGTGCTCGTCCAGCAGGCGCCGGTGAGCTTCCTGCACCACACGTCCTGGGAGGTCGACGACGTCGACGAGGTCGGCCGCGGCGCCACCGCGATGCTGCAGGGCCACCCCGAGCGGCACACGTGGGGCCTGGGCCGGCACTACATCGGCTCGAACTTCTTCTGGTACCTGCGCGACCCGGCGGGCAACTTCTCCGAGTACTACTCCGACATCGACTGCATCCTGGAGGACCAGATCTGGGAGCCGCGGGTGGTGGCGGGGGAGAAGAGCCTCTACGCGTGGGGACCGCCGCCCCCGCCGTCGTTCCTGGCCCCGGAGGACCTGGCCGACCTGATGACCGACGCCCACCCGGGATCCTGACGCGTGTGATCATGGACGGATGAGCAAGCCCGTCTTCGTGCAGCCCAACCTCGACGGCCCGGCGATCGAGCTCGCCGGCGTGGAGGTGCACGTCGGCCGGACGCCGCTGGTGTCGGGCGTCGACTGGCGGGTGGACTACGGCCAGCGCTGGGTGGTGCTGGGCCGCAACGGCGCCGGCAAGTCGACGATCCTGTCCGTGGCCTCGACCCAGCGGTTCCCCAGCGCGGGCACCGCGGTGGTGCTGGGGCACCGGATGGGCGCGGTCGACCTGCGGGACGTCCGGACGCACATCGGGTTCGTCGGCGCGAACCAGCGGCTGCCCGACGCCGAGAACCACAACGCGCACACCGTGGTGCTGACCGGCTACAGCGGCAGTGTGCTGCCGCTGTGGGAGCGCTACGACGACACGATCCGCGACCGCGCGGCGAAGCTCCTGGAGCTGGTCGGGTGCGCCGGCCTCGGCGACCGGCCGGTGCGGGTGTGTTCGCAGGGCGAACGCGCGCGCGTCCGGCTGGCCCGGGCGCTGATGGCCGACCCGCTGCTGCTCTTGCTCGACGAGCCGTTCGCCGGCCTCGACATGCCGGGCCGCGAGGACCTGCTGCTGGCGCTGGAGAACCTGACCCGGGCCCAGCCGGAGCTGGCCACGGTGACGGTGACGCACCACCTGGAGGAGATCCCGGCGACGGCAACGCACGCCCTGCTGGTGCGCCGCGGCGCGGTCACGGCCGCCGGCCCGATCGACGAAGTCCTGACGAACGACGGCCTGTCGGCGTGTTACGAGCGAGAGGTCGAGGTCCACCGGCTCAACGGCCGGTGGGTGGCGCACGCCCGCGCGGCTAGGTGAACAGCTCCGCCAACGGACTGTGGTCGAGGCCGTCGAGCAGGGCCGCGGGGTCGTCGTAGGTCGCCACCGCGCCCGCTTCGGTCAGCTCCGCCGCGCTGACGCCGCCCGAGAGCACGGCGACGGTGCGCACGCCCGCCTTGGTGGCGGCGTGGACGTCCCAGACGGAGTCGCCGACGAAGATCGTGTCGCCCGGCTCGGTGCCCGCGCGCTCCAGCGCGGCGTACACCGGCTCCGGGTCGGGCTTGGTGGCCTCGACGTCCGCGCCCGCGACGATGCCCGCGACGACGTCGTCGACGTCGAGGATCTTGCGCATGACGTCCAGCTCGTCGGGCCCGGCCGACGTCGCCAGCAGCACGCGCACCCCGTGCCCGGCGATGACGCGGATCAGCTCGGCGGCCTGGTCGAAGGGCCGGAGCATCCCGGCCGTCTCTAGGTAGAAGCGGCTGTGGAGGTCTTCGAGCCGGTCGCCGAGCTCGTCGGCGTCGGCTTGCCCGAGCAGGTCGGCGAGCAGCTTGCCGGACCCCATCCCGATCGCGCGGTGGACGCGCCAGGAGTCGACGTCGCGGTCCAGCTCGCGGAACGCGCGCTGCCAGGCGTGGACGTGCAGGTAGTTGGAGTCGACGAGCGTGCCGTCGAGGTCGAAGAGCACGGCGGTGGCGATGGCGATCCCTCCTTCGGACGCTCTGGTGGTACCCGGCGGGGCGACCGCGAAACGTCGCTTCGGCCGTTGTGGCGACGTGCGTCACGCGGGGAACATTTTCGCAGGCCGTGCGTTGTACAGACTGTCGGTACGGTGGTGTCCCCGGGCCTCACTCAATGCCTTCACGGAATGCCAGTCCGGCTGGAGCCGTGTAGCGCCACTCGCCGCGAGGCGACCCCCGTACCGACGCTTCGTCTCCCGCTTCTGCTCGCAGGTACCCCCAGCCTTCGCCGAGCGGGAGCGGGTCCTTTTTGTCCACTGAGGACCCGTTTCTTCGAGCGTGCGCTGTCGAGCACTCCGTACTTCACCCAGCCGTGGCGATCGGCGTGGGTACCCCTCCGCCATGGGGCAGGCGGTGGAGCGCGGCTCGCCCGTTGGGCGGGGTTGCGCCGGGAGGACGGGAGGCTACGCTGCGAGGGTACGGTTCAGGCAACAGCCGTTACCCCCATTCCGGTCTGCGTCCGAGCGGGACTCCCGCCCGGCACTTCAATCTGTGAACGAAGGCGTCTGCCGATGTTGGTTGTGCAGCACCCCGCGACGGCGATCCCCGTGACCCGCGCGGGCGCCGGTGCGTTCGATATCAAGGTGATCCGCCCCTACTTCGGTGCCGTGATGGTCCGGATCCGGGGCGCCCTCGCCGAAGAGAGCGCCGCCCAGCTCGAGGCCGTCCTGGCCACCTGGGCCCACCGCAAGTTCCCGGTCCTGGTGCTCGACCTCTCGGCGGTCGACCTCCTGGACGCGGCCGGCCTCGACGCGCTGGTCGACATCCAGGCCCGGACGCAGCGCGAGAGCACCACCCTGCGCGTCGTCACGGGCGACAACCGCGTCGTGCGCCGGGCCCTCTCCGACACCGGGCTCGACCACGAGCTCAACGTCAGCCCGCTGCCCGCCGGCTGGGAGCGCGCGACGGAGATCCCCGTCTGACCCAGGTGGCGTGCGCCCCGGCTCCCGGGTGAGACTTCCGGGGTGATCACCACCATGCGGGCCTTCGTGCTCACCGGCCCGCGGGCATTTTCGGTGCAGGACGTCCCGGTGCCCGAAGCCGTCCCCGGCGAGGTGGTCGTCGACGTCGAACGCGCCGGCGTCTGCGGCACCGACGTCGAGTTCTTCACCGGCGAGATGGCCTACCTGCACCAGGGCCACTCGGCGTACCCGATGCGGCTGGGGCACGAGTGGGCCGGCACCGTCTCGGCCGTCGGCGCCGGCGTCGACCCGGCGTGGCTCGGGCGCCGCGTCATGGGCGACACCATGCTCGGCGATCAGACGTGCCGCCGCTGCCGCAAAGGCCACCAGCACACCTGCGCGCGCCGCGAGGAAGTCGGCATCCGCGGCGGGCGGCCCGGCGCGCTGGCCGAACGGATCGCCGTGCCCGCGTGGTCGCTGCACGCGCTGCCCGATTCCGTCGACGCCGTCCTCGGCGCCCTGGTCGAGCCGGGTGGCAACGCTCTGCGCGCGGCGCAGGCCGCCGCCGTCGGGCCCGGCGATCGCGCGCTGGTGCTGGGGCCCGGGACGATCGGGCTGCTCGTGGCCCTGTTCCTGCGCGCGGCCGGCGCCGAGGTGCACCTGCTCGGGCGCGACGAGCCCACCCTCGCCTTCGCCCGCACCCTCGGCTTCGCGCACGCCTGGACCCGCGGCACGCTCCCGGACTTGTCCTTCGACGCGGTCGTCGACGCGTCCAACGCCGTCGAGCTGCCCGCGCTGGCCCTCGACCTGGTCGAACCGGCCGGCCGGGCCGTCTACATCGGACTGGCCGGGCAGCCCAGCCTGATCGACACCCGCGAGCTGGTCCTGAAGGACGTCACGGCCGTCGGCATCCTGTCCGCGTCACCGGGCCTGGCCGACACGATCGCCGCGTACGCGAGCGGCGCCGTCGACCCGCGGCCGCTGGTCGCGGCGACCGTCGGGCTCGACGACGTCGGCGCTGTCCTCGCGGGGGAGCACCACGCCGGTCCCGGACCGAAGGTCCACGTCGATCCGCGGCGTTAGTCGAGCCGCAGGATCGTTTCCTCGATCTCCGCGCCCCGGGCGTTCGCGTACCCGGTGTCGGTGCCGACGACGGTGAAGCCCGCCCGCTGCAGGACCCGCAACGATCCGGCGTTGTCGCTGGCCGCCCGCGCGTGCAGCGGCCGGACCTCGACCGCGTCGAGCAGCAGGGCGAGCGCTTGCCCGGCGATGCCCTGCCCCCACACCGACCGGTCGATCCAGTACGTGATCTCCGTGTCGCCCTCCATGACGAACGCGGCGATGCTGCCGACGAGGACGCCGTCGCGGGTCACCGCGCGGTGGGTGATCCCGGCGGAGAACCGCACCTTCGCCATGTGGGCGTCGAACGCTTCGCGGTCGTCGGGGTCCTTGTGGGTGAACGCGGCCATCCGGACCGCCTCGGGGTCCCGCTGCTGCTCGAACAACGCGTCGAGATCGGCGTCTTCGACCGGCCGGAGTGCTATCGCTGCCACCGGCTCAGGATAGGCCGAGCAGCCGGATCGCGTTGTCCTTCAGGATCATCGGCCGGACCTCGTCCTTGATGTCCAGTTCGGCGAAGTCCGCCAGCCAGCGGTCCGGCGTGATGACCGGGAAGTCCGAGCCGAACAGGACCTTGCGCTTCAGCAGCGTGTTGGCCGCGCGGACCAGTTGCGGCGGGAAGTACTTCGGCGACCAGCCGGACAGGTCGATGTACACGTTGGCCTTGTGCGTCGCCACCGAGATCGCCTCGTCCTGCCACGGCACCGACGGGTGCGCCAGGATGATCGTCAGGTGCGGGAAGTCGGCGGCGACGTCGTCGAGCAGCATCGGGTTCGAGTAGCGCAGCTTGATGCCGCGCCCGCCCGGCAGGCCCGCGCCGATCCCGGTCTGGCCGGTGTGGAACAGCGCCGGGACGCCGAGCTCGCCGATCGCCTCGTAGAGCGGGTAGAACCGCGGGTCGTTCGGCTCGAAGCCCTGCAGGCTGGGGTGGAACTTGAAGCCGCGGACGCCGTGCTCGGTGACGAGCCGGCGCGCGCGGTGCACGGCGGCCTTGCCGGAGTGCGGGTCGACCGAGCCGAACGGGATGAGCACGTCCGGGTGCGCGGCGGCCGCGTCGGCGATCTCCTCGCTGGACAGCGCGGGGTGCCCGGTGGCGGCGGGCGCTTCGACGGTGAACACGACCGCGGCCATCTTGCGGGCGCGGTAGTGCTCGGCGATCGCCGTCACGGTCGGCGTCCGGTCCTGGTCGGCGCGGAAGTACTTCGCGGACGCGTCGAGCAGCTCCTGGTCCAGCGCGAAGCAGCCGTGGCCGTCCTGCTCGACGTGGGTGTGGACGTCGAGGGCGGTCAGTGCGGAAAGATCCACTGGTGTCTCCAGGTCAGGGCAGGTCGGGCTGCGCGGCCTTGGCGGCCAGCAGCTGGTCGAGGACGGCGTCGCGGGCGGCGACGAGCCGGGCTTGGTCGGTGTCGGCCAGTTCGGCGTCGACGCCGGAGATGAGCGTCTCGGCGAGTTCCGGCGTCAGGTGGACCTGGCCCAGGTCACGCCACCACTCTTCGGTGGGCGGGCCGAGGTGCCGCAGGACGTGCGCCAGGCCGCCGGCGCCACCGGACAGGTGCTGGTTGACGAACGGGCCGAGCACCGCCCAGCGCAGCCCGGGCCCGTACGCGATCGCCGTGTCGATGTCGGCGACCGTCGCGACCCCGCGTTCGACCAGCGAATACGCCTCCTGCCACAGCGCGGCCTGCAGCCGGTTCGCGACGTGCCCGGGCAGCTCGCGCGTCAGCCGGATCGGGCGTTTGCCCACCGAGGCGTAGAACTCCACCGCCCGGTCGACGACCTCGGGCGCGGTGTCGCGGCCGGGCACGACCTCGACGAGCGGGATCAGGTGCGGCGGGTTGAACGGGTGCCCGATGACGACCCGCTCGGGGTGACGCGGGCAGCCGCGGGCGATGACGCTGGGCAGCAGCCCGGACGAGCTGCTCGCCAGGATCACGTCCGGCCGCGCGGCCTCGTCGAGGATGCCGAACAACGCGTGCTTGACGTCTTCGCGCTCCGGACCGTTCTCCTGCACGAAGTCCGCGGCGGCGGCCGCTTCACCGGCGTCGGCGACGAACCGCAGCCGATCCGTCGACACGCCTTCGAGCGCACTGCGCAACCGCTCTTCGGCGCCCGGCGCCGGATCGGTGGCGACGACGTCGTGGCCGTGGGCCAGGAAGAGGCCCGCCCAGCTCGCGCCGATCACGCCGGTGCCGATCACCGCGATGGTGCTCATGCGCGCGCCCGGAAGTGGTCGAGAGCGGTGGGATCGGCCAGGACGTCCCGGCCGACGACGTCTTCGGGGCGGGCGCCGAGCAGGAGTTTCTTCACGGGCAGCTCCAGTTTCTTCCCGGTGCGGTTGCGCGGGATCACCGGGACGGCGGTGATCTCGTCGGGCACGTGCCGCGGCGACAGCGCGCTCTTCAACGCGTTCTTGATGCGGCGGCGCAGGTCGTCGTCCAGTGCGCCGCCGTGCAGGACGACGTAGAGGCGGAGGTCGCCGTTGCCGCCCGCCGGGTCTTCGAGGTGCACGACGAGTGAGTCGTCGATCTCCGGCAGCTCCTCGACGACCGTGTAGAACTCGGCGGTGCCGAGCCGGACGCCGCCGCGGTTGAGCGTGGCGTCGGAGCGGCCGGCGATGACGCAGCCGCCGTCGGGCGAGAACCGCACCCAATCGCCGTGCCGCCAGACGCCGGGGTAGTCGGCGAAGTACGTTGCGCGGTACCGGGAATCCGGGTCGGTGACCGGGAGATCACCCCAGAACCCGACCGGCATCGACGGCATCGGCGCGGTGATCACCAGTTCGCCCAGCTCACCGACCACCGGCTCGCCGCGCTCGTCGAACGCCCGCGCGTCGACTCCCAGACAGGGACCGGAGATCTCGCCGGCCCACACCGGTTGCAGCGGGCTGCCCTGGACGATCCCGCTGCAGACGTCGGTGCCGCCGCTGCCGACGTTGAGCAGGACGTCGGGGAACCGGTCGGCGACCCACCGGTAGCCCTCGGCGGGCAGCGGGCTGCCCGCCGCGCCGATCTGGCGCAACGCCGACAGATCGAGGTCCGCCGCCGGGTCGAGGTCCGCTTTCCGGCACGCCATCAGGAAACCCGGGCTCGCGCCCAACAGCGTCGCGCGGGTTTCGGCGGCGAGGTGCCACTGCCAGGCCAGGTCCGGGTGCAGCGGGTTGCCGTCGACCAGCACGATCGACGCGCCGGTCAGCAGCCCGGACACGAGCGCGTTCCACATCATCCAGGCGGTGGTGGAGAACCACAGCAGCCGGTCGCCGGGGCGCAGGTCCCAGCTGAGGCCGTGGTTCTTGAGGTGTTCCAGCAGCAGCCCGCCGTGGCCGTGCACGATCGGCTTCGGTTTGCCGGTGGTGCCGGAGGAGAACAGCACGCACAGCGGGTGCGCGAACCCGACCGGCTCGAAGCCCGGCTCGCCCGGGTGGTCGAGCATCTCCGCCCAGCCGGTGGCGTCGTCGCCGTACCCGACCCGGACGACGTGCTCGAGGGTCGGCAGTCCGGCCATGATGTCGGCGACCTCGCCGCGGCGGTCGACGTCCTTGGTGCCGTACCGATACCCCGAAACGGTCAGCAGCACCTTCGGCTCGACCTGCCCGAACCGGTCGAGCACCGCGCGGGCCCCGAACTCCGGCGCGCAGGACGCCCACACCGCGCCGAGGCTCGCCGTGGCCAGGTACGCGACGACCGTCTCGGGGATGTTCGGCAGGTAGGCCACGACACGGTCGCCGCGTCCGACGCCCAGCCGTTTGAGGCCGGCGCGGGCCCGGGCCACCTGGTCACGCAGCTGCGCCCAGGTCAGCTCTTCTCGCGGACGCGTCTGCGAATACGCGATCACCGCGACCTCGTCGTCCGGCCGGTCGCTCAGGGCGTGCTCGGCGTAGTTGAGCGTCGCGCCCGGGAACCACTCGGTGCCCGGCATGCGCGGATCGGGGACGACCGCCGTCTCGGGCGTGTGGAAACGGACGCCGAAGTAGTCGCGGATCGACGACCAGAAGCCGTCGAGATCGGTCACCGACCAGCGGTGCAGGCTCGGGTAGTCCTCGAAGCCGAGGCCGCGGTGGGTGGTCAGCCAGCCGAGGTAGCGGCCGATCTCCGTGGTGTCACGGACATCGGCGGCGACCGGGCGCAGCGGCGTCACCGGGCGACCTTCGCCGCGCGCTTGTCCAGGAACGCCCGCATCCGGTCCTGGGCGTCGGTGCTGCCGGTGGCGACCGCCGCCATCAGCGCCTCCAGCAGGTACCCCTCGGCCGGGTTGGCCTCGGCGATGCGCGGCAGCGCCTGCAGCACCGCGAACGTCGTGATCGGCGACGTCGTGGCGATCTTGCGGGCCAGCCCGAGCGCGTGCTCCAGGCCTTCGCCCGGCTCGACGCGGTAGTGCGACAGGCCGGCCGCGTGGCCCTCGTCGGCGTCGAGGACGCGGCCGGTGAGCATCAGGTCGGTCATCCGGTGGGCGCCGATCAGCCGCGGCACCCGCACCGAGCCGCCGCCGCCGACGAACAGGCCGCGCTGGCCCTCCGGCAGCGCGTAGAACGCCGTCGACTCGGCGACGCGGATGTGCGTGGCCGACGCGAGTTCGAGACCGCCGCCGATGACCGCGCCCTTGAGCACCGCGACGACCGGGACGCGGCCGCGCTCGATCCGCTCGAAGGCGCGGTGCCACATCATCGAGTGCTGCAGGCCCTCGAACGCGTCCCGCTCGGTCAGCTCCGACAGGTCGAGCCCGGCGGAGAAGTGGTCGCCTTCGGCGTCGAGCACGACGGCTTTCACCTCGGCCGGCGGGTTGCCGAAGAAGGTTTCGAGGGCCAGGACGGTGGCGTCGTCGAGCGCGTTGCGCTTCTTCGGCCGCGACAGCCGCAGCACCGCGACGTCGTCGTGCAGTTCGAGGTGCAGCGTGCTGGTCATGCGGCTCCGTAGGTTTGGGCGGCTTGCTGGCGCAGCTCGACGCGGCGGATCTTGCCGGTGGCGTTGCGCGGCAACGCTTCGACGAACCGGACGTACTTCGGCACCTTGTACCGGGCCAGGTGCGCTTCGAGGTGGGCGCGGAACGCGGCTTCGTCCGGTTCCGCGCCGTCGCGGGCGACGACGTACGCGGCGCCGACCTCGCCCCAGCGCTCGTCCGGCACGCCGACCACGGCACAGGCGTCGACGGCGTCGAGCTGGACGGCGATCGCCTCGATCTCGGCGGGGTAGACGTTCTCGCCGCCGGAGATGATCAGGTCCTTGACCCGGTCGACGATGTGGGCCCAGCCGTCGTCCTCGACGCGGACGACGTCGCCGGTGCGGAACCAGTGCTCGCCGGCGAAGCTCGCGGCCGTCTCCTCGGGCCGGTTCCAGTAGCCGTCGAAGACGTGCGGGCCGCGCACGAGCAGTTCGGCGGGCTCGGCGCTCAGCGGCTTGCCGCCGTCGGCGGCCACGTCGGTGAAGAAGTGCGGCACGCCCGCGGCGACGGGGTGGTCGAGCGTGCCGTCGTGGGTGGCCATGAAGACGCCGGGGGAGGCCTCGGTCATGCCGTAGCCCTGCAGCAGCCGGACGCCGCGGTCGAGCCACGCCCGCGCGACGCGTTCGGCCACCGGCGAGCCGCCGTAGAGGACGCAGGTCAGCGAGCTGAGGTCGGTGGCCGCCCACGTTTCGTGGCGGCACATCATCTCCAGCATCGTGGGGACGGCGGAGAAGCTCGTGATCCCGGCTTCGGCGATGCGCGCGAGGATCGTCCCGGCGTCGAACCTGGCGACCGGCTCGACGCTGCCGCCCTTGAACAGCGTCGGCAGCGTGATCTGGCCCAGGCCCACGCAGTGGAACAGCGGCGCGATGCAGAGGGCCTTGTCGGTGCCGAGGACGTCCAGGTGGGCGAGCTGGTTGACGGTGTTCCAGGTCAGGTTGCCGTGGGTGAGGACCGCCGCCTTCGGGCGGCCGGTGGTGCCGGAGGTGTAGAGCAGCAGGCACGGATCGTCGAGGCCGACGTCCGGGTCCGGCGGCGGTCCGTCCCCGTCGCCGCCGGCCGGTATCACGCGCAGGTCGTGGGGTCCGGCCGCCGCGACGAGGGCGTCGGCGTCCGGGCTGTGCACGAGGACCGACGCGCCGCTGTCGCCGAGCATGTAGCGGATCTCGGCGGGGGCGAGCCGGTAGTTGAGCGGCACGAAGATCGCGCCGCAGCGGGCGGTGGCGAAGAGCGTCTCGAACACGGCGATGTCGTTGACGCCGAGGTAGGCGACGCGATCGCCGGGTCGCACGCCGCGCCGGGTCAGGTCGCCGGCCAGCCGGTCGACGCGGCCGGCGAGCTGCGCGTAGGTGAGGGTGCGCCCGGCCTGCGTCAGCGCGACGCGGCCCGGGTCGATCCGGGCACGCCGCGCGGGCCAGCTGCCCAGGCCGAAGTCCGCGCTCATCGCCACGCCTCCTGATATCAGGGAACCTGATAAGACTCAGGATGCGCGCGGACCGCGGCGGGTGTCAAGGGGTCAGCGGCGCACGACGCGCAGGTCGGCCACCTCCAGCAGGCCGTCGAGGTCGACGTGCCCCTTGAGCTGCCGCGGGTCCGGCACCAGCCCTTCCGCGCGCACGACGTCCAGCAGGCGGCTGGCCAGCGGCAGCACCATGTGACGGCCCCAGCAGCGTTCACTCACGTGGCCGAACGGCAGGTAACCCGGCTGGGTGTCGGCGTCCAGGTCCGCCCAGCGCTCCGGGCGGAACTCGTCCGGGTCGTCCCAGAGCGCGGGGGAGCGGTGGCTGACGATCGGCAGCAGCAGGACGTCGTCACCAGGGGTGATGCGCGCGTCGACCTCGGTGTACTCGGGCGAGCGGACGCGCAGGATGTTCCACGACGGCGGCAGCAGTCGGAGGGCTTCGTCGAGCACGTGCTCGTTCGGGACGTCGTCGGCGAACGGCGCGCCGAGCCAGACCGCGTTGGTGACCAGGGCGGCGACGGTGAAGCAGATCGGCGCGGCGACGCGCCGGTAGAGGTACATCCGGAAGCGCCGCTCGGCGAAGTCGTCCGCGGCGAGGACCTGGCGCGCGAGGGTGGACAGCTCCCGGCCCTCGGGGGACGGCGGGAGCACCGCGGACCCGGTGGTGACGGCCGACCAGGTCAGTTTCGGGGTGAGCTCCAGCCGCCGGTCGACGAGCGTCCGGAACCGGCGGGTTTCGCGGCCGAAGACCAGGTCACGCAGGTGGGCGTGCGGCACGGCCGGCCACTTCCCGGTGAGGTCGGGCCGGCCGGCGGGCTTCTTCAGGGCGGCCCGGACGTCCGCGCCGACGGCCTGCATCAGGCTCGCGGACTCCGTCCGGGTGACGCGCCGGCCGAGGACGGGCTTGAACGTGGGCCGCTCCTCGGCGTTCGCCGGGCGGGCCAGGAGCAGGGCGTTCATCAGGTCGGGGTCCGCGACGCCGATGGTGTCCGGTTCGAGCCGGAAGAGCTCGCCGCCCCGGTGCTCCCGCAGCAGCCGGTCGATCCGGGGCGCGAAGACGGTGCGTTTTGTCCGGTTACCGGCGGCGATGACCACTCTTCCGTGCTCCTTCGAGAGAATCGGAGGGCCGGTTCCGGGATGCCCGGAACCGGCCCGATCCGGTGCTGAAGATCAGATCCAGCCGTACCAGGCGTAGGCCTTCAGGCTCTTTGCGGGGAGCGCTTTCTTGACGAGCCGAACCAGCTTCACCGACGTCCTCCTTCGTTCGTGTGAAAGAGATCCCGCGTCCGCGATCATCCGGGGACCACATTACGGGGACGGTGTGCCGGTTGGTCAAGAACGAACTTGCGGTTGTCCATTCCCTGTCCGGTCACCGGTGAGCGGGAATGCCCTACGAACGTCGGTATTGATCGAATTCGCCTTCGATGCTACGGAATGGATTTACACACATGTATTTCATTCTTCACATTCGTGTCTCCGGCGGCATGTTCGAGACGGCCCTCGGGTGGGTAGCCAGGGGGTGTGGTGGGCGACGTCCGCCGAAACGAGTGGAGAGGTGAAGCCATGGGCGACGCTGCGGTCGGGCAACGAGTGAAGACGGCGGCGGCCGGCGTGCGAGAGCTCGCCGTCGAGGCCGCGCGAGTGGGCGCGGACGCGGCCGCGCGGGCGGTGGAGATCACCGACCGGAAGCTGACCGAGGGGGCCGACGAGCTGGCCCAGGTCGGCCGCAAGGCGACGAAGGACTTCGACAAGGGCACGAAGGCGTCCCGCCGTGAGCTGCGGGTGAACTCCGTCGCGGCGCGCGACGAGGTGCTGGCCCGCGCGGTGAAGATGCGCGACCCGGGCCGCAAGGCCGCCGAGGCGGTCGCGGCCGTCGTGGGCTCGCGGGGCGATTCCAGCCGCAAGCGCCGCAAGACGGTGGCGACGGCGAAGAGGGACCTGACGGCGGCGCTGGCCGAGGCCAAGAGCGCGGCCAAGGGCGAGCGGTCGAAGAAGGCCCGCTGGCCGTGGCTGCTGGGCATCGCGGTCCTCGCCGCGGGTGCGGCGGCGGTGCTGCGCGCCAAGCGGGGCAACCCGCTGGCGGAACCGCAGCTCCACGAGGCCGACGCGGCCGCGGAGAAGGCGGCCGCGCGGGCCAACGGCAGCGCGCCGAAGCCGCCGGTGACCCCGGCGACACCGCCGCCGGCCCCGCAGAACGGCGCGAAGACCCCGGTGGCCAAGCCCCCGGCGGCGCCGACGAGCGGTGTGAAGCCCGCGGCCGTCCCGCCGAAGCCGGCGGTGACCCCGCCGAAGCCCGCGCCGAGCCCGGAGAACAGCCCGAAGAAGTAAGCAGTACGCACGAAAGGCTCCGCGACGCACCAGGTATGCGTCGCGGAGCCTTTTGCGTTCACCCGCACAACAACGCGGCGCGCACGTCTCAGCGGGGTTTCAGCTGGTCCGAGCCCCGAGCCCCGAGCCCCGAGCCTCGAGCCTCGAGCCCCGAGCCCCGAGCCCCGCCCGCCTCCGGCCCCGGTCTGAGCGCTCGCTCGCGCCGTCCCGACCAGGCCGCGACCAGCGCCGCAAAGCCGGACAGCTCCGGTTCACGAAACTCCCGGGACCGGGTGTGGCTGGCCGCGGGGCGCCCTAGGCGGTCGCCCGCACCAGCGGCAGGAACAGCTCGTCGACGATCGCCTCGATGCGTTCGGGCTTCGGAGGTTCGAGGCCCATCACCAGGTCGTGGCGGACCAGGTCGAACGGCATGTCGAGCACCGCTGTGGGGATGCGCGCCAGGTCGATCTCGCCGCGGTGGTGGGCGCGCTGGTAGAGGGCCCGGCCGTGGGGGAGTGGCTGGTCGCCCATGACCTGGTCGCGGACCTGCGCCGGGGTCAGGCCGGTGTCGGCGAGCAGCCCCGAGAAGGCGGTGGCCACGGCGATGGCGAAGAACGCGGCCAGTGCTTCGCTCGCGGCCGTCAGCTGGGCGATCAGGTCGCCGCGCAGGGTGCCGGTGTCGGGTTGCGCGACCGGGTGGGCGCCCCGGTGGTGCTCGATCGCGGCGAGCACCAGCCGGTCCTTGTTGGCCCAGCGGCGGTAGAGCACGGCCTCGCTGGTGCGGGCGCGGACCGCGATCGACTCCATGGTCAGGCGGCCGTAACCGACCTCGACCAGCTCGTCCCACCCGGCGGTGAGCAGCGCGGCCTCGAGCTGCTTGCCGTGACGGCGACGGCGTGCGGGTTCGGCTGACTCGGTGACCACCCGGCCACGATAGAAAGCCTTTCCTTTCTTGGCAAGTCGCTCTACTCTGGCGTTAGAAAGAGATTCCTTTCTTGAGACGGAGGACGAGATGACCACGGTGCTGATCGCCGGCGCGGGCCCGACCGGGTTGACGCTGGCCTGCGTGCTCGCCCGCGGCGGCGTCCCCTTCCGCCTGGTCGACGCCGCTCCCGGTCCGCAGCCCGGCTCGCGCGGCAAGGGCGTCCAGCCGCGCAGCCTGGAGGTGTTCGACGATCTCGGCGTCGTCGAGCGGGTGCTCGCGCACGGCCGGATGGCGATGCCGATCCGGACGACCGCCGCCGACGGCCAGGTGACGCTGAGCGGCACCGAGCCGGTCGCGGCGCGGCCCGACATCCCGTACCCCGCGAGCCTGATCACGCCCGAGTGGCGGATCGAGGAAACGCTGCGGCTCCGGCTCGCGGAACTCGGCGGCGCGGTCGAGTTCGGCACCGCGCTCGAGAGCTTCGAGCAGTCGGACGACGGCGTGTCGGCGGTCGTCGTCCGGGACGGCGTGGCCGAGACGCTCACCGCGCGCTGGCTGGTCGGCTGCGACGGCGGCCACAGCGTCGTCCGCAAGCAGGCCGGTATCGCGTTCGAGGGTGAGACCCGGGACGCGGTGCGGATGATCGTCGCCGACGTCGAGGTCGACGGCCTCGATCGCGACGCCTGGCACATGTGGCGCCACGAGGACGGCATGGTCAACCTCTGCCCGCTGCCCTCGACCGGCGTCTTCCAGTACCAGGCCAGCATCGCGCCGGGGCAGGATCCCGAGCCGGGCCTCGCGAACATGCAGGCGATCCTCGACCGGCGCAGCGGCCGCGCGGACATCCGGCTCCGCGAGCCGGGGTGGACGTCGTTGTGGCGCGCCAACATCCGCCTCGTCGACCGCTACCGCGCGGGGCGCGTGTTCCTCGCCGGCGACGCGGCGCACATCCACTCGCCCGCCGGCGGCCAGGGGATGAACACCGGCATCCAGGACTCGTACAACCTCGGCTGGAAGCTCGCGGCGGTCGCGCACGGCGCGTCGCCGGCGTTGCTCGACACCTACGAGGCCGAACGCCGCCCGGTCGCGGCGGGTGTGCTCGCGCTGTCGGACGCGCGTCTCAAGGACGCGATCGAGCAGAAGGGCCTCGTCGTCCGCAGCGACGCGAGCACGAAGCAGCTCGGCGTCGGCTACCGCGACTCCGCCTTGGCCCGCGACGACCGCGACGAGACCGCGCGGCTGCGCGCCGGCGACCGCGCCCCCGACGCGACCGGGTTGACGACGCCGGAAGGCGAACGCCGGCTGTTCGACCTGACCCGCGGCGGCCGCTTCACACTGCTGAGTTTCGGCGCCCCGCCGGTGATCGACGTCACGACCTTCCGCGTCGTCGAAGCCCCGGCCGCCCCCGGCGAGGTGGCCGACACCGAAGGCCGCCTCGCCGACGCGTACGGCGCGGGTGCCCGCACCCTCGTGCTGATCCGCCCCGACGGTTACATCGCCCTGATCTCCGACGCGGGCGACGCCTCGGCGGTCGCGGGCTACCTCGCCGAGATGGTCGGCAGTACCCAGCGCTAGGAGGTGGGACCAGGGGGCCGGCCCGCTCGGCTCGCCGGGCATTGCCACCGGACTCCGGGTATTCGTGTTTTGCGAACAACGCGCACACTTGGTGGCATTGCCGCGAGGTATTTTCCGGCCGTCGCCGGGACAGTTGTGGTCGAGGCTCGCGGGCGCTCGGACATAAATGGTCGCGACGCCGGTACGCCGGTGGTCGGCACGCCTCTGACCTGTGTCGATGGTGATCGACGCCCGGGACATAAATGGCGCGGTACCGGGACGTTCCAAAACGACCAGGGGTGAATGCTCCGAAAGGTGGAATGGATTCCTGCGGCGATACCGAAAAGGCTCCGCCGCGGGTACTCTCCCCTCGTTCCCACAGAACGTTCTGCGGAACGACACCATCTTGCGGTCGAGTTCGAAGACCGGTCCCCGGAGGTTAAGCGCGTATGGCGACCCCGACGTCCGTCCCCGCCGAGACAGACTTTCGGCACCAGAGCTGCGTCTACGGCAGCGACGCGGAGTTCCTCGCGATGGCGGTCCCCTTCGCGCGGGACGGGCTCTGCCGGGGCGAGCCGGTGCTCGTCGGCACGACGGAGGCCAACCAGGAGCTGCTCGACGACGTGCTGGGCGCCGACGCGGGCAGGATCGTCCTGGTCGAGCCGGCCTGCTTCGAACGCCGTCCGCCGCAGCTCGCGGCCGCGTTGCACCGGTACTGGACGCGCTACCGGTCGACGGCGCCGGGCAGCACCGTGCGCGTGCTCGCCGAACCGGCCCGCGTCGGCGCGGCCGGGTGGCCGCACACCGAGGCCGGGTTCAACGTGGCCCTCGCCGACACCGGGATCTGGATGCTCTGCCCGTACGACACCAGGATCTTCGAGGCCGGCGCGATCGAGGACGCCCGGCGCGCGCACCCGGAGCTGCTCGTCGGCGGCAGGGCCGAGCCGTCCGCGCAGTTCGCCGCGCCCGAGCGGGTCGAGGGCCTTCCCGCGTCCCCGCCGCCGCTCGGCGAAGCCGCCGACATCTTCCGCTTCGAGGGCGACCTCGTCGCCGTGCGGCGCTACGTGCTCGAGAAGGCCGGCCCGCTGCTGCGGCCCGAGAACGCCGTGGCCATGTTCGGCATCGCCGTCGGCGAGGCCATCACCTACCTGACCGAGCACGGCATCGGCCGCGCGGCCGTGTGGGTCCGCCCGGCCGCCGGGCGCGTGGTCTGCACGCTGCACAGCGACGAGCCGCTCGACCTGCCGCCGTTCTTCGGGTCGCGGCCGCCGGACCTGCGTTGCTCCGACACCGGGCTGTGGCTGACCGACCAGATCTGCGAGTGGCTCGACATCAGCTCCGACGCGTCGGGGTGCACCATCGAGCTGGCGACGCCGGGATCGTGGGCGAGCGAGAACTGACGTCCGGACACTTGTGTCCGCGGCGGGCTCAGCGCAGCGGCACGTCGCCGAACTGCTCCTGGATCCGGCGCAGCTCACGCAGCCGCGGCTCGGTCTGCCCGCCGATCCAGCGGTTCACCGTCTTCACCGACACCCCGAGCCGCCGCGCGGCGGCCTCCCGGGTGGTGCCCGTGCGGCGCAGCGCCTCCGTCATCCACTCGGCGAAGCTCTCCGCCGCCTCGCCGGGTTCTTCCGGAACCGGCGTTTCCGGCGCGGCGGGATCCAGGTGCGCCGTCGCCGAGGGCAAGACGTCGAACTCGACCCGGCCGGGGTATTTCCGGCACGAGATTTCGATCATTCCCGCCGGGCCGGCGGCGGCCAGCAACGTGCGGAGGATCGTGTTTCCGACTTCGCGATCTTCCGCTTCGGCCAGTGGTGAGTCCGCGAGGCAACCGCGGAGGAATTCCCGGATTTCCGGAACCGCTGACGGCCTCGCCGGGAAAACCTTCGTGCTGACCTCGACCGATACCACCTCGATCGCCTCGCCGCGCGACAGACCAGCCGACTCAACCACTCGAAGTGCCCCTTCCGGTGGCCTCCGAGTGTAGCCGTGCGGGGGAATTTCCCCGACCCCGGAACGGAGTAGCGCGTCGCCCCGGTTCTGTCGCGACCGGACCGGACACTCTTGCCGCCACTGCCGGACAGGTCTACGGTGAGCGTCCGTCGGGCCGTCCCGAGGCGGGATTTCCTGAACTTCCCGAGCCTTCAGAGGTGCGCATCGATGGACAGGGCCCCGCAGCACGGCAACGGCCCGCCGGCCGACTCCACGAATGACCCACCCATCGTCCACATTCTCTGGATGAATGGCGGGCTGAGCTGCGACGGCGAATCGGTGGCGTTGACCGCGGCGAGCCAGCCCAGTATCGAAGAGATCGTTCTCGGCGGTCTTCCCGGCTTGCCGAAGATCGAAATGCACTGGCCGTTCCTCGATTTCCAGTGCGGTCCCGAACGGACCCGGGACAGTTTCATCGAGTGGTGGCACAAAGCCGATCGCGGCGAACTCGACCCGTTCATCCTGGTGATCGAAGGCTCGATCGCCGACGAGACGAACAAGACCGAGGGTTTCTGGTCCGGGTTCGGCAACGACCCGCTCACCGGCCAGCCCGTGACGGCCAGCGAATGGCTCGACCGGCTGGCCCCCAAGGCGATGGCGGTCATGGCCGTCGGCACCTGCGCGGCGTACGGCGGCATCCACGCGATGGCGGGCAACCCGACCGGCGCGATGGGCGTGCCCGACTACCTCGGCTGGGACTGGCGCTCCAAGGCCGGCCTGCCGATCGTGTGCGTCCCCGGCTGCCCCGCCCAGCCCGACAACCTCTCGGAGACCATCCTGCACCTGCTCTTCCAGGCGTCCGGCCGGGCGCCGGTGATCGCCGTCGACGAGGCGCTGCGCCCGAAGTGGCTGTTCCAGAACACCGTCCACGAAGGCTGCGACCGGGCCGGGTACTACGAGCAGGACGAGTTCGCCGAGCAGCACGGTTCGCCGAAGTGCCTGGTCAAACTCGGCTGCTGGGGCCAGGTCGTCAAGTGCAACGTGCCCAAGCGCGGCTGGATCAACGGCGTCGGCGGCTGCCCGAACGTCGGCGGCATCTGCATCGGCTGCACCATGCCGGGCTTCCCCGACAAGTTCATGCCCTTCATGGAGGATCCGGCGGGCGCCGGCACCCCGGCCGCGGCGAGCACCGTGTCGGGCTCGGCGATCCGCATCCTGCGGGAGATCCGGACCAAGCCGGGCGCCGACGAGCCGCAGAGCACGCCGTCGCGGGCCACCAGCTGGTGACGCCGATGCCTTCCGTCCGCGCCGTCGGCGACCGCGTCGAAGAACTGCTGGGTGTCCTGCTCGGCGGCCCCGCCCGGGAGCCCGCCGAGCAGATCGTGCGGGAGCTGATGGACCTCTACGGCGAAGGCCTCGCCCGGATCGCCGGTCTCCTGCGCGTGCGCGACCCGGCCCTGCTCGACGAGCTCGCCGGCGACGGCCTGCTGGCCGGGCTCCTGGTGCTGCACGACCTGCACCCGCACGACGCGGGCACCCGGGTCCGCCGGGCCCTGGACCGGCTCGGCACCGACGCCGAATTCCTGGGCGTCGACGACGGCGTCGCGCGGGTGCGGGTGGCCCGCGGCCGCGGTTGTGGTGCCGCGGCGGCCGACGCGCTGCTCGAAACGGCGGTCCTCGACGCCGCCCCGGAGCTCACCGGCGTCGAGCTGACCGAGCCCGCCGCGCTCTTCCAGATCGGCATGGGCCCGCCGCCCGGCTGGGGGCCGGCCGCGGAAGGGCGGGCTTCATGAGCTCCCGCACCGGTTTCCCGCACCGCGCGGACCAGCCGGGCCCGGTGCCGGAGCAGCGTTCGGCGTGGCTGGAGAAGTGCGAGCTGTGTGGGACGCCGGTCGCCTCGCGCCACGGCCACCTGGTCGACACCGGCCGCCGCGGCCTGCTGTGCGCGTGCCGGGCTTGCTTCCTGCTCTTCATCGAAAGCCACCGCGGCGACCCCCGCTACCGCGCGGTGCCCGACCGGTACCTGTGGGACCCGGAGCGCCCGGTGGCCGCCATCGACTGGGCCGGCCTCGGCATCCCGGCGGGCTTCGCGTTCTTCCTGCGCCGCGGGGCGGGCGTCGCGGCGTTCCACCCGGGCCCGGCGGGGGCCGCCGAAAGCCTGGTGACCCTCGACCTCTGGACCGAACTGTCCGCCGGCCACCCGCTGCTCGCGGCGGCCGAGCCCGAGGTCGAGGCGATCCTGTTCCACGACGCCGGGTGCGGCACGGACTGCTACCTGGTCCCCGTCGACGTCTGCTACCGCCTGGTCGGCACGGTCCGCCGCTACTGGACGGGCTCCGACGGCGGTCCCCGCGTCCACGAGCGCGTCGACGAGCTGTTCGAAGAGATCCGGGAGCGGGCCCGGCCACTGCCCCGGGCGTGACCCCGCCCTCACTTCCTTCACCGGGCTTCCTCGCCACCGGCGGCGCTCCTCTACCGTGAAGATCACGTTGTCTACGCCGACGCGGTGATCGTCGCGTCCGAGCATGTCTGGTCGTTCCCCGTGCCTTCAGTTCCGCTGTTCCCGCGTGCGCGCCCGGCGTGGCTCTCGCCGAAGGTCGCCCGCACCGAGGTCCTCGCCGGGCTGGTCGTCGCGCTCGCGCTGATCCCCGAAGCGATCTCGTTCTCGATCATCGCCGGGGTCGACCCGCGGATCGGGCTGTGCGCGTCGTTCACGATGGCCGTGGTGATCTCGGTCGCCGGCGGGCGCGCGGCGATGATCTCCGCGGCCACCGGCGCGATCGCCCTCGTCGTCGCGCCGCTCGCCCGGGAGCACGGCCTGGGCTACCTCGTCGCCACGGTCATCCTCGGCGGCCTGTTCCAGATCGTGCTCGGCTCCCTCGGCGTCGCGAAGCTGATGCGGTTCGTGCCGCGCAGCGTGATGGTCGGCTTCGTCAACGCCCTGGCCATCCTGATCTTCCTGGCGCAGGTGCCGGAGCTGATCGACGTCCCGTGGCCGGTCTACCCGCTGTTCGCCGCCGGGCTGCTGATCATGGTGCTGCTCCCGAAGCTGACCCGGGCCGTCCCGGCGCCGCTGGTGGCCATCGTCGCGCTCACGGCGTTGACGATCGCCGCCGGGATCACCGTCCCGACGGTGGGGGACAAGGGCGCGCTGCCGTCGTCGCTGCCGGTCCCCGGCGTGCCGGACGTGCCGTTCACCTGGGCCACCCTCACCCTGCTGGCGCCCTACGCGCTGGCGTTCGCGCTGGTCGGGCTGATGGAGTCGCTGATGACCGCGAAGCTCGTCGACGACCTCACCGACACCCGCTCCAGCAAGACCCGCGAGGCGATCGGGCAGGGCGTCGCCAACGTCGTCACCGGGATCTTCGGCGGCATGGGCGGCTGCGCGATGATCGGCCAGACCATGATCAACGTCAAGACGGCCGGCGCGCGCACCCGGCTCTCGACGTTCCTGGCCGGGACGTTCCTGATGATCCTGTGCATCGTGTTCGGCCCGGTCGTGTCCGACATCCCGATGGCGGCGCTGATCGCGGTGATGGTGCTGGTCGCGTTCGGCACCTTCGACTGGCACAGCGTCGCCCCGGCCACGCTCAAGCGCCTGCCCGCCGGCGAGATCGGCGTCATGGTCATCACGGTCGCCGTCGTCGTGGCCACCGGCAACCTCGCCATCGGCGTGGTCGTCGGCAGCGTCCTCGCGATGGTCATCTTCGCCCGCCGGGTCGCGCGCGTCGTCGAGGTCACCGCCGTCACCGACCCGGACGGCACCCAGATCGTCTACGCGGTCGCGGGGGAGCTGTTCTTCGCCTCCAGCAACGACCTCGTCTCGCGGTTCGACTACGCCGGCGATCCGGACAGCGTGGTCGTCGACCTCACCGGGGCCCGGATCTGGGACGCCTCGACCGTCGCCGCGCTCGACGCCGTCACCGCGAAGTACGAAAGCCGCGGGAAGAGTGTGGAGATCGCCGGGCTCGACGAGCGCAGCGCGACCATGCACCGGCGGCTGTCCGGGGAGCTTCGCGCTTAACCCTTCGCGGGCACCGGCTCGTGCTTGCGGATCAGCTCCTCGCCGCGCTCGTAGTCGTCGTCGGCTTCGTGGGTGAGGACGCCGACCGCCGCGCCGTCGCGTTCGTACCAGACCGTGAAGCCGCCGCCGTCGCGCTCGACCAGGTGGGCGTGGTCGAAGCCGTCGCCCCAGGCGGCGTACTTCAGCACCCGGTCGCCGATCTCGGACCAGAAGCCCGGGACGTCGTCCCAGGTCTCGGACTCGCCGGCGGCGTTGCGGCCGGCGATCGCGCCCATGGCCAGGCCCTCGCCCCAGTGCTCGACGGCCAGGGCGCGGCCCGCGGCGGTGTTGTCCGCGAAGGCGACGTCGCCGGCCGCGAAGACGTCGGGCGCGCTGGTGCGCAGCCGGGCGTCGGTGCGGACGCGGCCCTGCTCGATCGTCAGCCCGGCCTTCTCGGCGAGCGTGCTCCGGGGGCGGATGCCGGTGGCGAGCAGGACGAGCCCGGCGTCGAGCACCGGCACCAGGTCCGAGCGGATCCGGTGGCCGGCCTCGATCGACTCCAGCGTCGTGCCGCGCAGCACGCTGACGCCTTCCGCCTTGAGCCACCGCAGGATCCGGATCCCGGCGTCGCGGCCGAGGCGGGCTTCCTGCGGGACGTCCTCCTGGCAGACGACGGTCACCTGCACCCCGAGGCGCACGAGCGAAACCGCGGCCTCGCAGCCGATGAACCCGGCGCCGACGACGATCGCACTGCGCGCGTCGGACGCGACCTTCTGCAGCTCGCGCGCCGACTTCGCCGAGCGCAGCACCAGCACGTCGACGTGCTCCGCGCCGGGAATGTCCGGCCGCAAGGGTTCGGCGCCGGTCGCGAGCACACAGCGGGTGAAGGCGTGCTCCAGACCGGCGGCGGTGCGCACGCGGTGATCACCGAGCTCGACGACCGGATCGCCCAGCGAGACCGAAATGTCCTGCGAGGTGAAGAACTCTTCGCTCTCCATGCCGATGTCGTCGGTCTCGCCACGCAGGAAGTCCTTGGACAACGGCGGCCGCTCGTAGGGCGGATCGGTGTCGGCGGTGAGCAGGCGGACATCGCCGCGCCCACCGGCTTCGCGATACGCCCGGGCGGCCGACACCCCGGCCGCGCCACTGCCGATCACTACCAGGCTTTCGGAGGTCATCCTTCGGCGTACCCATCGCGAGCCGGGGTAATCGTCCGGCGACGGGTTCCGCCCGCAACGTACGAAGCAGCGTGGCGGGCCCGTCGAGCCGGCCGCAGCTCAGGCGACCGGTTCCTCCCGCAACGTACGAAGGAGCGCCGCCAGCCCGTCCGGAGCGCGGCCGTCGAGGCGGGCGCTCGTGCGGACCACCGCCGCGGGCTCGACCCGGCAGTGGAACCCGGCTTCGCCGAGGCGGCGCCACAGGTCGTGGTCCTCGCCCGTGCGGCAGACGCCGAAGCCGCCGACCGTGTCGAACGCGTCCGCGCGGACTCCGAGGTTGGCGCCGTAGACGTTCACCCCGCCCGCGACCACCCCGTGGTAGCGGCGGGCCGCGTCCGGTGACCCCGGGAACGGCGCCGCCAGCTCGGCCGGGCCGGTGACCGCGTGCGCGCCCCGCTCGACGCGGCGCAGGTGCTCGCGCGCCCAGCCGACGCCGACCCGCGTGTCGGCGTCCGTGTTGAGCAGCAGCACCTGCGACGCCACGTGCCCGGCCAGGTCGGTCCGCACCGCGTGGGCGCCGAGGTCGCGGACCTCGCCGATGGTGCGCTCCCGGCCGGTGACCACGACCCGGCCCGTCGCCCAGCCGCCGAACACGGCGCGGGCGCGGGCGGCGGTGTCGTCCGCGCACCGGTCGGCGACCACGCACACCGCGCGTTCGACCCGCGCGGGCAGCCGCCACAACGCCTGCCGGAGCGCGCGCAGGCACGGCTCGATCAGGTCCCGCTCGTCCCGCGCCGGGACGACGACGCCGACGGCCGTGATCACCGGCGCCTCAGCACGTGCAGCAGGAACGCCTCGTCCGTGTGGGCCACCACCTGGTCGAACGCCGGGTGCGCGAGCAGCCGTCCGTGCGCTTCGGCGGCGTCGCGGGGCGCCTCCGGGGCCCACGGCCGCCAGTGGACGGCGACCAGCTCCCCGCCCGGCCGCAGCGCCGCCGCCGACGCCTCGATGGTCGCGGTGAGGTCGGCGTCGTCCAGGTAGTACAGGAGTTCGCTGTACACCAGCAGATCCACCGGTCCATTCGGGAGTCCGGAAGGGACAGATCCACTGTGGACGTCCACATGCGACAAGCCGGCCACCGAAGACGTGGCCCGCGCTACGGCTTCGGGAACCGGATCGAAGGCGATCAGCCGGTCACAACGCGCCGCCAGATCGCGGGTCAGCAGCCCGAGTCCGCACGCGGGCTCGACGATCGTGCCGTAGTGCTCCTGTGACAGGGAAGCGAGCAGCACCGCGCGTTTGCGCCGCTCGTACCAGCCGTCGGCGACGTGCCACGGGTCGTCGTCCGCGGCGTACAGCTCGGCGAACCGGCTCACCGGCGCCGACCGCGCGGGCGGCTCGCGGAAGAACGTCTCGGCCGGCCGGTCGAAGTGCGCGAGGACCTCCGGCGGCAGGATCGGGTCCTCACCCCGCGGCCCGGGCTTGAGCTGGGAGGTGAACGCCGCGACGGCGGCCGTCTTGGCGGCGCGCTCGGCGCCGGTCAGCCGGTAGGACCGGGCCCGCGGCCAGGGGATCCCGGTGTCCGCGGGGGAGTGCCAGTGCCACAGCCAGATCGGGTAGGACCAGCGGTGGGCGGTCACCGGCGCGGCGGCGAGCGCGGCCCGGCCGGCCGCGCGGTGGTCCGGGTGCGGGTCTTCCGGCCACGGCAGCAGCACGAGGTCGCGGCCCTCGGCGTGCTCGCGCAGCGCGTCGGTCAGCTCGCCCTGGTGCTCGGCGAGCCCGGAGTCGGGCAGGCCGAGCCAGACCGGTTCGACGTCGGAAAGTCCTTGCTCCCGCAGGGAGTCCCGCAGTTCCCGGCGCCGGGTGCGGCCCAGCTCCCGGCGCTCCTCGGGCCCGGCGTCGGGGAACGCGGCCTCGCCGTCGGTGGCGACGACGAGCGTCACGGCGGTGCCCGCGTGGTGCAGGTGCTGCAGCAGGCCGCTCGCGCCGAGCGTCTCGTCGTCCGGGTGGGCGGCGACGACCAGCGCGCGGGTGAACGCGTCGTCCGTCCACTCGGGGAACTCCCGGGTCCAGGCGGTCTCGGGTGTCACACGTCCTCCACGGCGTCCAGCACCTGCCGGCCCAGCGCGGCGAGATCGCGCTCGGCGTGGTGCTGGCGGACGTAGACGCTCAGGTCGGCCAGCCGCTGCGCGAACCGGCGGTCGCGGCCCAGCGGGGTCGCGCCGGTCAGCCGGGGCGCGTGGTCGAGGATCTCGCGGACGGCGTGCTCGACGCCGGCGCGGCACGTGCTGGCGACGTGCCACGGGTCGGCGGCCTGCTCGATCGTGCCGGCCGCCTGCAGCAGCAGCGTCTCGGCCGAGCGCAGCGCCGCGTGCATCGCGCCGAGGTGGGCCAGCTGGTGGTCGTCGGCGCGGCCGGACTCGCGCAGGTACGCCACGACGCCGTCGAAGACGCCGGCCGCACCGCCGAGCCAGACGGCGGCGACCCCGCCGCCGCCCAGCGCGAAGCCGGGCCGCCCGATGTACCAGTCCGGCGGGCCGATGTGCGCGTCGGCGGACACCAGGATGCCGTCGAAGACGACGTCGCCGCTGTCGGAGGCGTCCATCCCGACCGCCTGCCAGGTGTCCGGGTGCCGCTGCACGCCGGGGTCGGTGAGGTCGACGTCGACCAGCCGGTCGCCCGCCGCGACGAGCGCCCGGTCCAGGAGGGACAGTCCGGAGCAGAACCGCACGGTGCCGCCGAGCCTGCCGTCTTCGAGGGTCGCGCCGGTGCCGCCGGACTTCGCCGCCCAGACGCCGTAGAGCGCGCCGGGCACCGGGATCAGGCCGGCTTCGCCGAGGATCGCGACGGCGTCGGTGTGCCCCTCGGCCAGCCGCGCGAGGGTCAGGTCGATCCGGCCGAGCGCGGCCAGCGCGGCCCAGCGGCCGACGAGCCCGCCGGTGCCGGGCTGCGGCAGGTCGAGCGCGCCCGCCGCGTACAGCGTGCGGAGGTCGGACCCGATCGAAGCGGTGGAACGGGGCAGCGGCAGCGGTTTCGGCGGAGCGTTTTCCAGCAGACCGTGCGCCGGTCTGGCCTCCCACGTGATCATGCGGCACGAGTACCCGGATTCCGGGCGATCATGCGTGGACCGGCGCCGGGCCGGGTAGTCGCGGCGGGTGGACCAGATGACATCGGCGGCCGGCGACGACGTCCTCGGCCAGGGCGTCCGGACGCCGCTGGGCTGGCTGACGCGCGCTTTCCGCGTCCCGGGCCGGGAACGCCACGTCCTCGTGCAGGCGGCGAAGGCGACCCTCGCGGCCACCGGGGCGTGGCTGCTGGCGACGGCGGTGCTGCACCTGCCGCAGCCCTTCCTGGCGCCCTACGCCGCGGTGTTCCTCGTGGAGACGACGGTCTACCGGTCGGTGCGCGGCTGGGCGCAGCAGGTCGGCGCGGTCGCCGCCGGCGTCGTCCTGGCCGGGATCGCCGGGCAGCTGATCCCCTGGCCCGCGGTGGCGCTGGGGCTGGTGGTGTTCCTGGGGCTGCTGGCCGGGTCGTGGCGCCGCTTCGGCGACTCCGGCGTCTGGGTCGGCGTCACGGGCATGCTGCTGATCGCCTACGGGACGCCGACGGTCCTGCTCGGCGACCGGCTGATCGAGACGGCGCTGGGCGCGGCGATCGGCGCCGCGGTCAACGCGCTGGTGTACCCGCCGCTGTTCGGCCAGCGCATCGCGGCGGCCGCCGGCCGGCTGGCCACGGCGATGGCGGCGTTCCTCGACAGCACGGCCGCGCTGATCCGCGCCGAAGAGCCGCCCGACGACGTCGAGGACTGGCTCGGCGAGGCCCGCGAGCTGCGCAGCCTGGTCACCGCGGCCACCGACGCCGTCCGGCAGACCCGCGAGGAGCGCGTCCTCAACCTGCGGCGGCGGCACCCCCGCTCCGGCCACGACCACGACCGCCGGACCGAGACGCTGATCGCGCTCTGGCCCCCGGTGGAGCAGCTGATCGGCGCGGTCCGGACGGCTTCGGAGCACGAGGAGACGTTCGTCCTCCCGTGGCCCGACGCCCGCGATGCGCTGGCCGAGCTCATCGAAAGCGTCGCCGACGTCGTCCGCGCCGTCGGCACCACCGGGCACCCGGTGGACCTGGACCGCGGCCGCGAGCTGCTGGCCCAGCTCGAGCGGCGGCTGGCGGCCCCGGAGGACGGCGTGACGCCGGCGCTGGGCCTGGGCGCGATGACGCTCCCGGTCCGGCACCTGCTGGAGCGACTGGGCCGGCGCTGAGTCAGGCGCCGATCGCCTGGTTGAGGACGTCGGCGACCAGGTCGGGCTCGGCGATCGTCGCCGTCAGCGAGGGGTGCCGCAGCAGCCCGGACGGCTCGATGCCGGGCACCGGGTCCCGGAACCGGACGCAGAGGCCGCGGGCCGCGTTCGTGCCGAACGTCAGGCCGCGGTCGGCCAGCGACAGCCGGACACCGAGCGCGCGCCAGGGCTTGAACGGCCCGCTGACCTCGGCGCCGGCGAGGTTGGCCAGCGGCGTCGAGACGGACCAGGGCCCGAGGTGGACGTGCAGCCCGGTCGCGTCGAGGTCGAGGCCGCTGTGGCGCTCGAGCCACGGCTGCAGCCACGACGGGCCGGCGAACTTCGCGTGGAGGCGGTGCCGGACGACGGCGTCCTCGTCTGGGCTCATGCTCCAGGGCTACCCGCGGGAGCCGGGGACAAACGAGGGTCAGCCGACCGGGAGGTGGCCGCCGAGGGACTCGATCCGGCGGATCGCCGGTTCGGCGAGGATGCCGTGCACCACCACCGACAGCGCGACGGCGAGCGCGCCGATCCGCCACAGGACGTCCGGCCGCGGCACCGGGAACCGGTCGAGGGCGTAGGCGAGGTAGAACAGCGTGCCGATTCCGCGCACGCCGAAGAACGCGATGGCGGGGGAGGCGTGCCGCCCGGCCGACGAGCCGAGCAGCGACAGCCAGCCGAGCACCGGCCGGACCACCAGGACCGCGACCACCGTCAGCACCACCTCGACGACCGTGATGCCCTGCAGCAGCCCGTCGCCGATGGCCAGGCCGAGCCCGAGCAGCGCGATCGCGACGAAGAGCCGTTCCAGCTGGCGGCCGAACGAGTGCAGCACACCGTGGTACTCGTGGGACCGCTCCTGCGTCCGCACCGCGACGGCGGCCACGAAGACCGCGACGAACCCGTTGCCGTGCACCAGTTCCGCGACCGCGTACGGCAGGAACGCCAAGGCGAGCAGCACGAGCCCGTCGGCGTACTCGGCCAGCCGCAGCTGCGACGACGGCGCCCGGAACATCGCCCAGCCCAGCACCCACCCGGCGGCCAGCCCGACGAGCACGCCGACCGCGACCGGCAGCACGAGGTCGACCAGGATCCACCGCAGGTCGACGCCCGCCCGCTGCCCGGCGAGCGCGAGGGCCAGCAGCACGAACGGCATCGTGAGCCCGTCGTTGAGCCCGGCTTCGGTGGTCAGGGTGAACCGGATCTCGTTGTCCCGCGCCAGTCCCGGCTCGACGTCCGGTGACGGCACCCCGACGTCCCCGGCCAGCACCGGGTCGGTCGGCGCGAGCACCGAACCGAGCAGCAGCGCGGCGCTGGCGGGCAGCGCCAGCCACCACCAGCCGAGCACCGCGACCACGACGATCATGGCGGGCATCGTGATCCCGAGCAGCCGCCAGGTCGACGCCCAGGCGCGGAACCCGAACGGGCGGTCCACGGACAGCCCGGCGCCGGCCAGGGACACCAGGATGCCCAGCTGGGCGAACGATTCGACGCTCTCCAGGTGCGCGGTGGGGTCGGTCCAGCCGCCACCGTAGGGCGCGGGCAGGGGGAGGAGCCCGAGGCCGACGCCGGCGATGAGCATCACGAGCGGGGTCGAGAACGGCCGTTCGGCGACCAGCTTCGGCAGCACCGCGGCGGCGAGCGCGAGCAATCCGGCGACGCCGAACAGGACGGTCAACATGGACAAGGGAGCTCTTTCGTTCGGCGTGGTCACCGGAATACCCGGGGGTGCACCGGGCAAACCCCGGCGCGAGTGCCGCACGTCACCGTGCGGCGCGGGAACACCGCGTTCTCCCTGGCGTTGTAACGAGTGTCGGTACGGGTGGGTCCCCGGGCCTCACCCCCAGCCTTCACGGAAGTCCGGTCCGCCGGAGCCGTGTCGCGCCACTCGCCGCGAGGCGACCCCCGTACCGGCCTCGGACTCCCGCTTCCGCTCGCAGGCAACTCCCCTCAGCCTTCGCCGAGCGGAAGCGGGACTTTTCTTTTACGCCAATTCCTTCTTGCGTCACCGGGGGAAACGCCGGCACGTCGGTAGGCTTCCGCCATGCCGACTGGAAGCTCGTCCGGCGACGCCCCGACGGTCGGCTTGCGCGAGCGCAAGAAGACCATCGCGAAGCAGGCCCTCCGCCGGGCCGCGTTCGACCTCTTCACCACCCAGGGCTTCGAGGCCACCACGGTCGAGGACATCGCGCGGCGCGCCGACGTCTCCCGAGCCAGCTTCTTCCGGTACTTCACGGCCAAGGAGGACGTCCTCGCCGCGGACGACGCCGAGCGGCGTGAAGCGTTCTTCGACTTGCTGGACAAGGAAAACAAGCCGTTGCTCGCCGGCCTGCACGCCGCGGTGTCGGCCTACCTGGCGGGGATGGACGCCGAAGCGCTCGCGCACGCGGCCGCCTACACCCGGATCATGGTCAGCTCCCGCGTGGTGCTCGGCCAGGCCTACGAAAACCGCATCAGGTGGCTGAGCGAGCTCGAAACGCACGTCCGCGGGCGGCTGGCCGGCGCGGCCGACCTGGACGTCGTCGCGCCGCTGGTCGCCGACCTCACGCTCGGCGTGCTCGAGACGGCGTTCCGGCTCGCGGCCGTCTCGCCGGGCACGCCGTTCGAGACGGTCGTTGATCGCGGCTTCCGGATGCTCGGCGCCGTCGACTCGTAAGCCGTTTGATCGCTATGCTTGATCAAACGGTCAAACGAGCAAGCAGGGTGGCGCGATGCGGGAGACGGGTGCGGACCGGCGGCAGCGGGTCCTGGCCGTGGTCGAGGCGCGCGGCGAGGTGCGGGTCACCGACCTCGCCGCCGAGCTGGAGGTCTCGGTCATCACGGCCCGCCGGGACGTCGAAGACCTCGCCCGCGAAGGCCGGCTTCGCCGCGGTCACGGCGTCGCGCGGTCGCTGGTGCCGGTGCGGCGGGCGCCGGTGCCGGGGGAGCGGGGCACCGGCGTCGTCGCGCTGGTCGTGCCCGAGCGGCACGCCTACCTCAACGAGGTCGTCCACGGCGCCCGCGAAGCGCTGGAGGAGGCCGGCACGCGGATCGTGCTGCACCCGGCGCCGCAGGTCGCGGGGGCGGAGCGGCCGATCGTCGAACGCGCGCTCGCCGGCGACGACGTCCGGGGCCTGCTGATCGCGCCGCGCTGGCGCACCGTCGCGGCCGAAGCCGCGGACGACGGCTGGCTGGCCGGCGTCGAGGTGCCCGTGGTCCTGCTGGAACGCCGTCCCCGCCGGGGAAGTGCGCTGCACGCGCGGGATTCGGTGTGCACGGATCACTGGTTCGGCATGCACCTCGCGGTGGCGCACCTGGTCGCGCTCGGGCACCGGCGGCTGGTGCTGGCCGCGCGTGACGACAGCCCGACGGCGCGGGCGTTGCGCGCCGCCTTCGCCGAGATCTGCGCCGCGCGGCCGCAGGTCGAGGACGCGGCGGCGGTGCTAAGCGCGCCGGACGCGGGCGCCGACCCGGCCGCCGTCGCCACCGGGCCGTCGCTGGCCGACGTCGTGCGCGAGCGCGGGACGTCCGGCGTGGTCATGCACGGCGACGTCGACGCGCTGATGCTGGTCCGGCAGCTGGCCGAGGCCGGCATCGCCGTGCCGCGGGACTGCTCGGTCGTGGCCTACGACGACGTCGTCGCGGCGCTGGGGAGCCCGCCGCTGACCGCGGTCGCGCCGGCCAAGGCCGAGGTGGGCCGGCTCGCGGCCGGGCTGCTGCTCGAGCGGCTCGAAGCGGGCGCCGGGCCGGCGCGTCAGGTGGCGGTGCTGCCCGAGCTGAAGGTGCGAGCCTCAACGCGATCGTTTGACCGAGTTGAGCGGAATTATTGACCGAAAAACGTTCAGGTGATCAGACTGTGGGCGTCCCCGTAACGCACCACAGGAGGCGACGATGCCTGCAAGCCGCCGAGCCGTGCTGGCCGCGAGCCTGGCCCTGCCCCTGGCGGCCGCGTGCTCGGCGCCCGGCGGTTCCGGCGGCCCGGCCCGGATCACGTTCTGGTCGGCGCTGCGCGGCAGCCAGCAGGTCGTCGACGCGTTCAACCGCACGCAGAACCGCATCCGCGTCGACTTCCAGCAGATCCCGTCCGGCGACCAGGGCGGTTACGCGAAGCTGAGCAACGCCGCCCGCGCCGGCAACGCCCCCGACGTCGCCACGATCGAGTACCCGCAGGTGCCCGGCTTCGCGATCGACGGCGTCGCCCGCGACATCACGGACCTGGTGAGCGACCGCCTCCGCGCGAAGCTGCTGCCGCAGGCGTTGCGGCTGACGACGTTCGCCGGCCGGGTGTTCACCGTGCCCTTGGACGTCGAGCCGATGGTGCTGCACTACCGCGCGGACCTGTTCGGCGGGCCGATTCCCCGCACGTGGGACGAGTTCGCCGCGGCGGCCCGCCGGATCCGCGACGGCCGCCGCCGGATCGCGCTGTTCCCGACCGACAGCGCCCTGCAGTTCGCCGCGTTCGCGTGGCAGGCCGGAGCGCGCTGGTTCGACACGTCGGCGGGCGCGTGGAACGTCTCGCTCGCCGACGCCGCGACCCAGCGCGTCTCGGCGTACTGGCAAGGCTTGATCGAGGACGGCTTGGTCTTCACGAACGCGTCACTGAGCCGGCAGAGCGACGCGCAGATCGGGCAGGGCTTGGTCGTGGCCCGGCTCAGCGGCGCGTGGGACGCGGGCGCGCAGATGAAGGCGCGCCCGGGCCAGAAGGGCAAGTGGGCGATCGCACCGCTGCCGCAGTGGGACCCGGCCCACCCGGCGGTCGGCACCCACGGCGGTTCGACGTTCGCCATCACCAGGGACAGCGCGAACCCGGAGGCGGCGATGGAGTTCATCGAGTGGCAGGTCTCCCACCCGGACGCCTTGCGAGCGCGCCTGTCGAGCGGCACAAGCAGCCAGTACCCGGCGGCACCGGCCCTGGTCGAGGTGGGCGGCAAAGCGTTCGACCGCAGCTACTACGGAGGCCAGGACATCTACCGCCTCTTCGACACCCAGGCCCACCTGATCCGCGACGGCTGGCTATGGGGCCCCCGAATGAGCGCAACCCAACGAGTCCTGCAAGACGGCTTCGCCCGAGCGGGCGCCGGCCAAGGCACGGTCCTGGAAGCAGTCCGCGACGCCCAAAAGGCGACGATGCCGGACCTGGTCGCGCTGGGCTTGGCCACAACCGAGCACGAAAGCTGAGGGGGTTCCCGATGACCACAGACTCCCGCCCCTCAGCCGGACGCCACGACCACGGGGGAGGCCACCGATGACCACACGCACGGCACCCGCTCTCCGACCGGACCGCGTGGCGCCCGCCTTCCGGCCGGGCGCCACGCCCCACCGGAGATCGTCGATGCTCGCCACACCAACGCGCCCCACACTCTCGCGGCCCACTGCGCCGCCCCGCCTCGCACTCTCGCGGCCGAGCACGGCGGCCAACAGCTGCCCGCCCACCGCCGTTCTCTCGAAGTCCGTGAATGCCACATTCACGGACACTATGTCCCTCAATGTGGCATTCACGGACTTCAAGCGCGGCGAGCAGCGGCAGGTGAACCGCCTCGCGGAGCCGCGGCCCGGCGGCGGCCGAGCCCAGCTGCAGGCGACCCGCTTGGCGGGGCCGCGGCGCAGCGGCGACCGAGGCCAGCTGGCCGGTGGTCGCCGATGACCGCCACCCTGGCTGGCCCGGCCAACCCGCCCGCGGCCATGACCGTCGGCGACCGGGCCCAGCTGACCGGAGGTCGTCGATGACCGCCACCCTCACTCGCCCCGCAACCCCGCCCGCGAAAGCCGCAACCCCGCGCCGACGCGATAAAGAGCGGTCCGCGGCCGCCATTCTCATGGCGCCCTTCTTCGTGCTCCTCCTCGTCGTCTTCCTCATCCCCGTCGGGACCGCCGTCTGGCTGAGCTTCTTCGGCGCCGACGAACCCGGGCTCGGCTTCGGGCCCGAACACACCGTCTTCGTCGGCCTGCGCAGTTACCTCGCCGTGCTCACCGATCCGACCTTCCTCAGTGGACTCGGCGTCATCGCCCTCTACTGCCTGATCTACCTGCCGCTGCTGGTCGTCGCGTCGCTCGGGCTCGCGCTGCTGCTCGACTCCGCCGCCGCGCGGCTCACGTCGCTCGCGCGGCTCGGGCTCTTCCTGCCGCACGCCGTGCCCGGGATCATCGCCGCGATCATCTGGCTCTACCTCTACACCCCCGGCCTGAGCCCGGTCGTCGACCTGCTCGGCAAGGCCGGGCTCACCGTCGACTTCCTCGGCTTTCACGCCGTCCTCCCGGCGATCGTGAACATCGCGCTGTGGAGCAACCTCGGCTACAACGTCGTCGTCTTCTACGCCGCCCTCCAAGCCGTGCCGCGCGAAGTGCTCGAAGCCGCCGTGGTCGACGGCGCCGGCCCCGTCCGCACCGCCCTGCGGATCAAGACGCCGCTGATCCGCTCGAGCGTCGTGATGGTCGTGCTGTTCACGCTCATCTGGTCGCTGCAGCTGTTCACCGAGCCGATGCTGCTCTCGCAGTCCACGCCGGTGATCACCGCCCGCTTCTCGCCCAGCATGTACATCTACGACGCCGCGTTCACCCGCAACAACTACGGCCTCGCCGCGGCCGCGTCCGTGATCCTCCTCGCCTGCACGATCGCGCTGTCCTACGGCGTGACGCGCTGGACCAACCGCACCCGGGAGGTGAAGCCGTGAAGCTGCTCAGCCGCACGGCCGTCAACACCGTCGTCGGGATCTCCGTGCTCTACACGCTCCTGCCGGTGCTGTGGCTCGTCCTCGCCGCGGCCAAGAACGGCGACGCGCTCTTCGGCAGCGATCTGCTTTCCCTGAAAGGTTTTTCGCCGCTGGACAACCTCAAAGACCTCTTCGCGATGGACAAGGGCATCTACGGCCGCTGGTACGCCAACAGCCTCTTCTACGCCGTCGTCGGCGGCGCGCTCAGCTCGCTGATCAGCATCGCCTGCGGGTACGCCTTCGACAAATACCGCTTCAAGCACAAGGAAAAGCTCTTCGGGCTGGTGCTCGCCGCCGTGATGGTGCCGCAGACCGTGCTCGCGCTGCCGCTGTACCTGATCGCCTCGGGCACCGGGCTCGTCGACACGCCGTGGGCGGTGTTCGTGCCCGTGCTGTTCAACCCGTTCGGCGTCTACCTCGGCCGCGTGTTCAGCCAGGGTTACGTCCCGGACGAGGTTCTCGAAGCCGCCCGCATCGACGGCGCCGGCGAGCTGAAGACGTACTTCCGCGTCGCGCTGCGGATGCTCGGCCCCGGCGTGGTCACGGTGTTCCTCTTCCAGCTCACCGCGATCTGGAACAACTTCTTCCTACCCATGGTGATGCTGTCGAACCAGAAGCTCTACCCGGTCAGCCTCGGCCTCTACACCTGGAACAGCTCGGCCACCGTCTCACCCGAGTACTACCCGGTCGTCATCATGGGTTCGCTGCTCGCCGTCCTCCCGCTGCTGCTGGCTTTCGTTCTCCTGCAACGCTTCTGGCGCTCCGGCCTCACCGCGGGAGCCGTCAAGTGATCCGCGCGGCTCTCGCGATGAGCCGGGACGCGGCCGACGCCGTCCTCGACAACGAAACCCTGACCGAGCTGCGCGGCCTCGTGGACCTGACCGAAGGGGTGATCGACGACTTCGCGGGCGACCCGCTGCGGGACGTCGAACTGCTGGTCACCGGCTGGGGCTGTCCGCCGCTGGATGCCGCCGCGCTCGCCGCCGCCCCGAAGCTGCGCGCGATCGTGCACACCGCCGGGTCGGTCCGCGCGCACGTCACCGAGGCGTGCTGGGACCGCGGCATCGAGGTGACGTCGGCGGCCGCGGCCAACGCGGTGCCCGTCGCCGAGTACACCCTCGCCATGATCCTGCTGTCGGGCAAACGCGTGCTCGAACGCGCCCGCGAATACCGGGAAAACCGGACCCGCGACGACTGGCTCCGGGACGTCGGCAACTACCGGCGGACGGTCGGCATCCTGTCCGCGTCGATGATCGGCCGCCGGGTGATCGAGCTGCTGCGGCCCCACGACCTGCGGATACTGGTGCATGATCCGTATGCGGGCGACGTGGAGGGAGCCGAACGAGTGGGCCTGGCCGAGCTGTTCGCGCGCAGTGACGTCGTCAGCGTCCACACGCCCTTGCTGCCCGAAACGCGCGGCCTGGTCAGCCGGTCGCTGATCGCCTCGATGTGCCCGGACGCCGTCCTGATCAACACCGCCCGCGGCGCCGTCCTCGACCAGGACGCCCTCGCCGAGGCCACCGGCGCCGGGCGGCTCCGCGCGATCCTCGACGTCACCGACCCCGAGGTCCTGCCGCCCGCGCACCCGCTCTGGGACGACCCCCACGTGCTGATCACCCCGCACCTGGCGGGCTCGCAGGGCAACGAGATGGGCCGGCTGGCCACGCTGGCCGTCGCCGAGGTCGCGCGCTGGGCCGCCGGCGACGGCTTCGCCCACCCGCTGCGCCGCGACCGGATGGGGTTGATCGCGTGAAGCTGCCACCTGAGGACCGCGAACTGAGCCCGCACACCGGTTACACGCGCGACCACTGGGTCGCCGCCGCCGACGGCCTCCTCGCCGCCGCGTGGCGCTGGGCGAGCCCCCGGAAAGCCCGGCTCGACCTGCCCGGACCCGCGTCGGCCAGCGGCGTCCGCTCGGACGGTCTCGAAGGCTTCGCCCGCACCTTCCTCGCCGCCGGCTTCCGCGTGGCCGGGGGTGGCGACCCGCACAACTGGCTGGAGCGCTACGCCGAAGGCCTCGACGCGGGCACCCGCACACCCGGCCGCGACGACGCCGAGTCGTGGCCGGTCATCCTCGGCCACGACGTCGCCGGGCAGCCGATGGTCGAGTCCGCGTCCGTCGCTCTCGGCCTCCGCCTGACGCGCCCGTGGCTCTGGGACCACCTCGGCGAAGACGTCCAGGACCGCGTCGAAGCATGGTTGCGCGGCGCTTTGCGGCACGTCCCGGCGCCGAACAACTGGTACCTGTTCCCGTTCACCGTCGCCGGCTTCCTCGACGACGTCGGCCGCGGCGACGCCGAAACCGCACAGGCCCGCGACCGCGCGCTGGAACTCCTGGAGGGCTGGTACCGCGGCGACGGCTGGTACGCCGACGGCGACGGCCGCGCGTTCGACTACTACAACGGCTGGGCCCTGCACCTCTACCCGGTCCTCGACGCCCACCTCGCCGGGAAACCAACCCGCCACGGCGACCGGCTGCGCGAGCACCTGGCAAGCCTGAAACTGTGGTTCGCCGCAGACGGCGCCCCGCTCCACTTCGGACGCTCCCTGACCTACCGCTTCGCCGCCGTCTCAGCGATCGGCCTCGGCGCGGTCACCGGCGACACCCCGCTGCGCCCAGGCGTGTCACGACGGCTGCTCAGCGGCGCGCTCAAGTACTTCCTCGACCACGACGCCGTCGACGGCAACGGCCTCCTGAGCCTCGGCTGGCACGGCCCGCACGCGCCGACCACGCAGTTCTACTCCGGCCCGGGCTCGCCGTACTGGGCGTCGAAGGCGTTCGTCTGCCTGCTTGCGCCCGAAAATCATCCACTGTGGACGTCCACTGAGGAATCGGACGACGCGGACACGGTACGCGCGGAGCCCGCACCGGGCTTCCTGCTGCAGAAGGCGGACGGCGTCGTCCGGCTGCACAACCACGGCAGCGACCACCTGAGGCCCCACGAAGCCGAGTCGGCCGACGGCGACGACCCGCACTACGGCCGCTTCGCCTACTCCACCCACACCGGCCCCACCGCGAAGGACAACCCGTCGGACAACCACTTCGCCGTCGTCGTCGGGGGAGTGCGCAGCGTCCGCCGTCGCATCCACCCCCTCGGCGCGGGCCACGGCGACGGCTGGGGGTGGGCCGCGTCCTGGCACCGCCCGATCTTCACGACGGCGGCGGTCCCGGGGTTGCGGGTCGAGAGCGTCACCGTGGTGCGCGGGCACGACGAGGTGCGGGTGCACCGGGTGGTCGGCGGCCCGCCGGGAGCGACCGCCGAGCAGACCGGCTGGGCCACCGCTCCCGGCGAGTCCGTCCTCCGCCCCCTGAGCGGCTGGACCGGGCAGGACGAGGTCCGCGCGCCGCACGGCACCGCGTACGTCCCCTCCGTGACCTTGACCCGGCTCACCGGTCCCGCCGAAGGCACGACAGTCTTCGCCGCCCATGCGGTACTCGGCGCCGGAGAAGCCGAGGTCACCGCCGACAGCACAGAGATCCGCTGGCCGGACGGCTTCACGATCCGGATCGGCTTCGACCCCCTGGACGTGACCGCCGGATGACACCCTCAGGCGGACTCGCGGACCACCAGCTCGGTCGGCAGGATCAGCGACGTCGGTTTCTCGCCGTCGATCAGCCGCACCAGCATCCGCGTCATCTCCCGGCCCAGCGCCTCGATCGGCTGCCGGACCGTGGTCAGCGCGGGGTGCGTGTGCTGCGCGGTGACGATGTCGTTGAACCCGACCACCGCGACGTCCTCCGGCACGGCGAGGCCCCGCTCGCGCAGGACCTTCAGCGCCCCGGCCGCCATCGCGTCGGACGCGACGAACACGGCGTCGAGATCCGGGTGCTCGTCGAGCAGCCGCGCCATCCCCTCGACGCCGCTGGCTTCGCTGAAGTCGCCGTGCGCGACGCGGTCGTCGGGCAGCCCGGCCAGCGCGAGAGCCTCCCGGAACCCGAGGTACCGGTTGACGCCGGCGTGCTGGTCGGTCTGCCCGGTGATCGTCGCGATCCGCTGCCGCCCGAGCGAGACCAGGTACTCCACGGCCTGCCGGGCGCCGCCGCGGTTGTCGGCGTCGACGTAGTGCGGGGGAGTGCGGTCGAGCGAGCGCCCGCCGTGCACCACCGGCACCTGGCCCTCGTCGGCGATCTTCGACAGCGGGTCGTTCTCCCGCAGCGCCAGCAGCATGACGCCGTCGGCGGCGCGCGACTGCAGGATCCGCGTCAGCCGCGAGCGGCCGCGCTCGGACGCCGCGAGCACCAGCATCAGCTGCAGGTCGGTCTCTTCGATGACGGCGTTGACCCCGGCGATCACCTCGGCGAAGAACTGGTTGGCGAACAACGCCGGGTCGTCGCTGGAGATGGCCAGCACCACCGCGCCACGCCGCGCCGTGGCCAGCGACCGGGCCGCGGTGTTCGGCACGTACCCGAGCTCTTCGATCGCGCGTTGCACGGCTTCACGCGACTTCGTGCTGACGTGCGGGGCGTTGTTGATCACCCGGGACACGGTGCCGGTGGACACCCCGGCCAGGCGCGCCACTTCCTCGAGCGTCGACGGCCGGTTGCTCATCGTGCTCGCCTCCCCCTGGTCGATCGGACGGTCAGCTTAACAAGGGTGTGAGCGCTCACAGGCCGTGCCGGGCGATGACGGCGGCGTACCAGCGGGCGCTGTCCTTGAGCGTGCGCTCCTGCGTCTCGTAGTCGACGTGCACGAGCCCGAACCGCTGCGCGTACCCGAAGGACCACTCGAAATTGTCGAGCAGCGACCACGCGAAGTACCCCTTGAGCGGCACCCCGCGGTCGATCGCGGCCGCGCAGGCCCGCAGGTGACCGTCCAGATAGGTCACCCGCGCCCGGTCGTGCACCGGTTCGTCGAACGCCGCGCCGTTTTCCGTGACGTACAGCAGGATGGCCGGGTAGTCCCGCTTCAGCCGGGTCAGCACGGCCAGCAGGCCGCCCGCGTCGATCTCCCAGCCGATCGACGTCCGGGGGCAGCCGCCGTCGACCTGGGCGACCCGGTCCGAGCCGACGTAGGCCGACGGCCGGGGCGCGCCGCCGCCGGCGACGAGCATGGGGGAGTAGTAGTTGACGCCGAGGAAGTCCAGCGGCGCCGAGATGGTCTTCAGGTCGCCCGGGAGCACGTGGTCGAACGACGTGACGCCGGCCAGGTCCGCCTGGACGTCGGCGGGGTAGTCGCCGAGCAGCACCGGGTCGAGGAACAGCCGGTTCTGCATGCCGTCGATCCGGCGGGCGGCGTCGACGTCGGGCGTGCCGCGGGTCGCCGGGGTGACCTCGGTCAGGTTGAGCGTGAGGCCGACCGTGCTGCCCGGCATGACTTCCGCGGCGAGGCCGTGGCCCAGCAGCAGGTGGTGGGCGGCGCGCACGGCGGCGCCGGGCTCCTGCCGGCCCGGCGCGTGCCGGCCGGTGGCGTAGCCCAGGAACGCCGAGCACCACGGCTCGTTCAGCGTGGTCCAGTGGGTGACGCGGTCGGCGAGCGCGTCGTGCACGATCGCCGCGTACTCGGCGAACCGCTGCGCGGTGTCGCGGTTCGGCCAGCCACCGGCGTCTTCCAGGGGCTGGGGCAGGTCCCAGTGGTAGAGCGTCGGCCACGGCTGGACGCCCCGCTCCAGCAGCGTGTCGACAAGTCGCCGGTAGAAGTCGAGGCCGCGCTGCTCGGCCACGCCGGACCCGGCCGGCTGGATCCGCGGCCAGGCGATCGAGAACCGGTACGCGCCGAGGCCGAGCTCCTGCATGAGCGCGACGTCGTCGCGGTAGCGGTGGTAGTGATCGGCGGCGACGTCGCCGGTGTCGCCGCGGTCGACCTTGCCCGGGGTCGCGGCGAAGGTGTCCCAGATGGACGGACCCCGCCCGTCCTCGGCCGTCGCGCCCTCGATCTGGTAGCTCGACGTCGCCGCGCCCCAGAGAAAACCGGGTTCGAACGTGCTCACGCCTTGACCGCTCCTTCCATGATGCCGCCGATGATCTGCTTGCCGAAGGCCAGGAAGACCAGCAGCAGCGGGACGCAGGCGACGAGCGCGCCCGCGAACATCAGCGTGTAATCGGTGTAGTAGCTCGTGGACAGCTGGTTCAGGGAGAACTGCACGGTCGGGTTGTCGTTCTCCAGCACCGCGATCGGCCAGAGGAACTCGTTCCAGGTGCTCATGAACGTGAACAGCGCGAGCACCGACGCGCCGGGCCGCAGCGCGGGCAGCACGACCGTGAGGTAGATCCGGAACGTGGAGCAGCCGTCGATGCGCGCGGCCTCGATCAGCTCGTCCGGCACCGAGCGCTCGGCGTACTGCCGCATCATGAACACGCCGAACGCGGAGACGAGGAACGGCACGATGACCGCCTGCAGCCGGTTCTGCCAGCCCAGCTGCACCATGATCATGTACAGCGGGATGATGCCCATCTGTACCGGGATCATCATCGTGCCGAGGATGACCACCAGCAGCCCGTTGCGGCCGCGGAAGCGCAGCTTGGCGAAGGCGAACCCGGCCAGGGTGCTGAAGAACACGACGCAGATGGTGACGACCACCGACGCGATCGCCGAGTTCACCATGCCCAGCAGGAAGTTCGCGTCCTCCGCGGAGAACAGCCGGCCGACGTTGCCGAAGAGGTTGCCCCCGGGCAGCAGCGGTGGCGGCCAGTCGCCGACGATGTCGTTGGTCCGGGTGGCGACCACGAACAGCCAGTACAGCGGGAACGCCGAAAGCGCGATCCCGGCCAGCAGCGTGACGTAGACCAGGGGAGAAGTCTTCCGCATCACTTCGACGACCTCCGGGTGATGAGGAAGTTGACGACGGCGAGGATGGTGATGAGCAGGAAGATCATCCACGCGATGGCCGAGCCGTACCCGAGGTCGGCGTCGCGGAAGGCCTTCTCGAACATGTACATCGACACGGTCTGGAACTGGCGCAGCGAGCCGCCGGAGATGGCGTAGGTGCCCTGGCCGAAGATCAGCGGCTCGGTGAACAGCTGCATGCCGGCGATGGTCGACATGATCACCGTGAACACGATCGCCGGGCGGATCATCGGCACCGTGATGCTGCGGAACTGGCGGATCTTGGACGCGCCGTCGACCGTCGCCGCTTCGTAGAGCTCGCGCGGGATCGACTGCATCGCGGCCAGGTAGATCAGCGAGTTGTAGCCGGTCCAGCGCCAGTCGACCATGGTCGAGATGGCGATCCAGGACGACCACTTGTCGGCCCGCCAGTCGACCGGCGTGACGCCGACCAGGTGCAGCAGGCCGTTGACCATGCCCGCGTCGCGGTCGAAGATCTGGCTGAACACGATGCCGACCGCGGCCACCGACGTGACGATCGGCAGCAGCACGCCCATCCGCAGCAGGAGCCGGGCCCGCAGCTGCTGGTTCAGCAGCGCGGCCACGACCAGTGCGAGCAGCAGCTGCGGCACGGTGGCCAGCACCAGCATGCCGAGGGTGTTGACGACGGCGTTCCAGAAGTCCGGGTCGCCGAAGAGGGTGGCGTAGTTGTCGAGGCCGATGAACCCGCCGTCCCCGCCCAGATCCCAGTCATGCAGCGAAACCCACGCCGTGTAGAGCAGCGGGAACAGGCCGAAGACCGCGAAGAGGACGAAGAACGGGGCGATGTACAGGTACGGCGAGGCCTTGAGGTCCCACCGGGACAGCAGGCTGCCGCGTTCCCGCGGGCGCGGTGGCGCCGGGGGTTTCGCGGCCGCGCGGGGCCGTTGCTGGGTGACCAACTGGGTGTCCTTAATGGAGGCCGGGCGGGCGCACGGACTGATCGCGTGCGCCCGCCCGGCGGGCTACTTGACCAGGCGCTTGGCTTCGTCGATGGCTTTCGCCCACGCCTCGTCGGGCTGGAGCTTGCCTTGCTCGACGGCGAGCAGCGCGTTGGTGAACCGGTCGCCGATGGCGACGTTCGCCGGACCGAGGTACACCGGCTTCACGGCCTTCGCGCTGGCGCCGAAGATCTTCCCGACCGGCGCGTTGCCGAAGTAGGCGTTGGTCAGCCCCTGCACGACCGGGTCGTCGATGGCCTGCGGCGACGACGGGAAGTTGCCCTTCGCCTGGAACGCGCCGATCTGACCCTTCGCGCTGGTCAGGAACTTCACCAGCTCGACGGCCTGGTCTTGGTGCTTGCTCTGCTTCGGCACCGCGAGGAACGAGCCGCCGCGCACCGCGCCGTTGCCCGGCACCTTGGCGACGTCCCACTTGTCGGCGTTCTCCGGGCCGGCCTGCTTCTGGATGGTCGCCAGCATCCACGACGGGCACGCGATGGTGGCGAACGTGCCCTTCTTGAACCCGGCGTTCCACTGCGGGCTGTACTGGTCGAGGTTGGCCGACAGACCGCTCTGGATCATCCCGACGGTCTGGTCGTAGGCGCTGCGCACGGCGGGGTTGCTGTCCGCGACGAAGGTGTTGGCCTTGTCGTAGTACGTGTGATCACCCTGCTGCATCAGGATGTTCTGGTACATGCCGCTGGAGGAGTCGTAGAACTTCGCGCCGGTGTTCGCGGTGAGGAAGCGCTTTCCCGTGGCCAGGTAGGCGTCCCAGGTCGGCCAGAGAGCGCCGACCTGCTCGCGGTCGACCGGCAGGCCGGCCTTCTGGAACAGGTCCTTGCGGTAGCACATGCCCTGGGCGCCGATGTCGGTGCCGAGCCCGATCAGCGTCCTGCCGTCGGCGGTCAGGGCCTGGTTCCACTTCCAGTCCAGGTAGTCCGGCTTGAGCGAGTCCGCGCCCTTGTCGAGGAGGTTGACGAACTTGTCCGGCTTCGCGACGTACTGGCTGATGATGCCCTCTTCGAGCGCCACGACGTCGCCGGCGCCGGAGCCCGCGGTCATCCACTGCTGCAGCTTGGGCGAGTAGTCGCCCAGCTTCCCGATGTTCTCCTCCTTGATGGTGACACCGGGGTGGCTCGCCTCGTACTGCTTGTACAGGGCGTCGTAGCCGAACTGGCTGAACGTCTTCACCACGAGGGTGACCGGGCCGGACGCGCTCTGCTGATCGTCGCTCGCCCCGCCGCAGGCCGCGGCGGCGACGAGGGTGGCGGCCATGGCGGTGGCCAGCAGTGTTCGCCTGAGTCTGGCAGGCATGAAACCTCCACTTACGAGGCCGATTCCGGAACCGCTAACAGTCCGTACGGCCTTCATCACGACTTTGTGAAAACACCTTCACCTGCTGCGACGCTGCGGCTGTGCCGGTGAGACGCTGGCTGGCTTGCGCCAGAATTGGAAGCGCTTACAGGACTGTAACCCGGAGTTGGCGCGGTTGTGAAGAGGCAGCTGTCAAGACCCCGCGACGGTTGACACACCGGCCGCCCGGAGCGCACCATCCCGCATTGACGCTGTGGCGTGCCGGCTCCTCCGATCCCCGCTCGATCCCCAGGAGAACCGGTATGTCCGTAAGACCCAGGCTGCTCGCAGCCTGTTTGCCTGTCGTGCTCGTCGTGACGCTGGCCCCGGCCGCGCACGCCGACGCACCGTACGAACGCGTGCTCAACGGCACCTTCGACACCACCAAAGCCCCCTGGTGGAGCAGCGGGACCACACCGTCCCGAGTGGACGCCGGCCGCCTCTGCGCCGACGTCCCCGCCGGCACGGTCAACCCGTGGGACTCGATGCTCGGCGAGAACGACATCCCGCTCGAAGCCGGCCAGCCGTACACGCTGAGGTTCACCGCGACGGCCACCGCCGACGTCACGATCCGCGCCGGCCTCGCCCTCGCGGTCGCCCCGAGCACGACGATGTTCTCGAAGACCGCCGCCGTCACGAGCACCCCGAAGACGTTCACCTTCACCGGCAACTCCAGCCTGTCCACCCTGCGCGGCCAGGTGAACTTCCAGTTCGGCGGCGCCACCAAGGCCTACACGTTCTGCGTCGACGACGTCTCGCTCACCGGCGGCGCCATCGCGCCCGGCGGCGGCAAGGACTACGGCTCACCCGTGCGGGTGAACCAGGTCGGGTACGCGACGGCCGGGCCGAAGGAGGCGTCCATTGTGGATGCTTCGACGACGCCGGTCCCGTGGGAACTTCGCGACCGCAGCGGCAAAGTCGTCAAGAAGGGCCGGACCCAGGTGCGGGGTGACGACGCCGCCTCCGGCGACCACGTGCACATCGCGGACTTCGGCGGCTACCGCAAGGACGGCACCGGCTACACCCTCGCCGTCGGCGCGGCCGTCAGCGAGCCGTTCGACATCACGCGCAACCCGTACGACGGCCTGCGCAAGGACTCCCTGGAGTACTTCTACCTCGTCCGCAGCGGCACCCCGATCGACGCCGCCTACGCCGGCGACGCCTACGCCCGTCCCGCCGGGCACATCGGCGTCGCGCCCAACAAGGGCGACACGTCCGTGCCGTGCCTGCCCGGGACCTGCGACTACTCCCTCGACGTCAGCGGCGGCTGGTACGACGCCGGCGACCAGGGCAAGTACGTCGTCAACGGCGCGCTCGCCGCGTGGCAGCTCATGGACAGCTACGAGCGCTCGCTGTCCACAGGGGACTGGACGAACCTGAAAGACGGCCTGCTCAAGGTGCCTGAAGCGGGCAACCGCGTCCCCGACGTGCTCGACGAGTCACGCTGGGAGGTCGAGTTCCTGCTCAAGATGCAGGTCCCGGCCGGGCAGCCCCTCGCGGGCATGGCCCACCACAAGATCCACGACCTCGCCTGGACCGCGCTGCCGACCCAGCCCCAGGCCGACGCGCAGCCGCGCTACCTGCACCCGCCGTCCACCGCGGCGACGCTCAACCTGGCCGCCGCGGCCGCCCAGTGCGCCCGCGTCTGGCAGCCCTACGACCGCGCGTTCGCGGCGAAGTGCCTGGCCGCGGCCAAGACGGCGTGGCGGGCCGCGCTCGCCCACCCGGCGATCTACGCGCCGGCCGACGACAGCGTCGGCGGCGGCGCGTACGCCGACACGAACGTCACCGACGAGTTCTCCTGGGCGGCGACCGAGCTGTACGCCACGACCGGCGACCGGGCCTACCTGAAGTCCATGACCGGCCGGATCACCGCCGACGGGTTCTCGTGGCGCGACACCGGCGCGTTGACCGACCTCACGATCGCCCGCCTCCCGTGGCGCTTCCCCCTGGATCGCGTCCTGGGTGCCCGGCAGCGGGTGCTGAGCGTCGCCGACCAGTACGTCCGCAACGTGAACAGCCAGGGTTACCCGAACCCGTTCGAGGACGCGGCCTACCCGTGGGGCTCGACCAGTTCGACGACCAACAACGCGCTGGTGATCGCGACGGCGTACGACCTGACGCACCGGCCGGGCTACCGCGACGCCGTCCTCGAGTCGATGGACTACCTGCTCGGCCGCAACGGGCTGAACCAGTCGTTCGTCACCGGCTACGGCGAGCGGGCCAGCACCAACGAACACGGCCGGATCTGGGCCCACCAGCTCGACCCGAAGCTGCCGGCCCCGCCGCCGGGCTCCCTGGCCGGCGGCCCGAACAGCGGGCTGCAGGACCCGGTCGCCCAGCAGAACCTGCCCGGCTGCGCGCCCGCGAAGTGCTACATCGACGACATCTTCTCGTACTCCACGAACGAGACGGCGATCAACTGGAACTCGTCACTCGCCTGGATCGCGGCCTTCGCCGCCGGCGCAGGCACCCGCTGACGACCCCACCGGCGGACCTGGCCACGCAGACCCACCCGCCGCAGGTACCGCCGCACCAGGGCGGTGCCGACCCCCGGGCCCCGCGGCAGCCCGTCCCCTTAGGAGAAGGAGGTCCACAATGCGGTGGACAGCCCGCGTCATCGCGGTGTCGGCGCTCTTGCTCGTCGGCACCGCGGTGCCCGCGAACGCCGCCAGTCCGCTCGACCTGACCAGCGGCTTCTACGTCAACACGGGTTCGGCGCCCGCCCAGTGGGTGGCGTCGCACTCGAGTGACTCACGAGCCTCGAAGATCAACGCGGCCATCGCGTCGAAGCCGATCGCGAAGTGGTTCGGCAACGACGGCGCCATCGGCACGTCGGTGGCGAGTTACGTCAGCGCCGCCGACAGCCACGACAAGCTCCCGGTGCTCGTGGCGTACAACCTGCCCGGCCGCGACGCGTGTGGCGGCGAATCCGGTGGGGGAGCGGGGAGTCTCGGCGCATACAAGACGTGGATCTCGAGCTTCGCGGCCGGCGTCGGGACCCACCCGGCGGTCGTGATCATCGAGCCGGACGCCCTCGGTGACTTCGACTGCATGAGCAGCGCGCAGATCGCCGACCGGAACACGATGCTCACGTACGCGACGCAGATGTTCAAGCAGAAGGCCCCGAACACCTACGCCTACCTCGACGGCGGCAACGCCGGCTGGGTGGCGGCGGCGACCATGGCGAGCCGGCTGAAGGCCGCCGGGGTGGCCAACGTCCGCGGCTTCTCGGTGAACGTGTCGAACTACTACACCACCAGCCAGTCGATCAGCTACGCCAATTCGGTGAAGTCGGGGGTGGGCGGCAGCGCGCAGTTCGTCATCGACACCAGCCGCAACGCCAACGGCTCCAACGGGAACTGGTGCAACCCGGCCGGGCGCAAGCTCGGTGTCACCGCGCAAGCCGGTGGTGGCGCGGAGATGCTCCTGTGGGTGAAGACGCCCGGTGTGTCCGACGGCGAGTGCGGCATCGCGCCGACGGTGCCGGCGGGGACGTTCAGCCCGGACATCGCCGTCCGGCTGATCGACGGCACGTGAAACGCTTGACACACAACACTGTAAGCGCTTACAAAGGAGGCTGAGCGAAGGAGGTTGTCGATGGGCTGGCGGTTCGCCGTGAGCACGCTGGGCATGCCGGGCATCCCGGTGCGCGAGGCCGCGAATACCGCGTCGGCGCACGGGTGCGAAGGCCTGGAGCTGCGGGTGCACGCGAGCGAGGAAGTCCACTTGGGACTGCCGGGCCGGGCCGTCGACGACCTCCGTTCGCTCCTTTCCGGTCAAGGGCTCGCCGTCGCGTGCCTGGCCGGGTACGCGAAGGTCTGCCGCCCCGGCCCCGACGGGCCGGTGATCGGCGAGCTGCGCGCGTTGATCGAGCTGGCGCACCGGATCGGCGCGCCGGCCGTGCGCGTCTTCCCGGGCGGCGACGGCGACGCGCGGTCCCGGATCGAAGCCGTCCTCGACGACCTGCGCGACTCCGGGGTGCGCCTGCTGCTCGAAACCCACGACTCGCGTCCCACCGGCGCCGCGGCCCTGGCGGTCGTCGAGCCGTTCGGCGACCCGGACCTGGTCGCCGTCCTGTGGGACGCGGTGCACCCGTGGCGCGCCGGCGAGGAACCGGCCGTCACCCGCGAGGTGCTGGGCCGCTACCTCGGCTACTTCCAGGTCAAGGACGCCGTGGGCCGCGACGACCCGACCCCGGTGCCGCCGGGCGACGGCGCGATCCCGCTCTCCGAGTGTGGCGAACTCCTGCGTTCGTGGTCGGGCTGGATCTCCCTGGAGTGGGAGAAGGCCTGGTACCCGGCGCTCGCGCCGATCGACGTCCCCCTGCGCGCGGCCGCGGCCTGGTTCCGCCGGTACACGCTCCCCGAATGACGAGGTGGAAATGACGAAACACAGCTTGGGTGTCGTGCTCAACGGCGTCACCGGCCGGATGGGCTACCGCCAGCACCTGGTGCGCTCGGTCCTGGCGATCCGCGAGCAAGGCGGCGTCCTGCTCGCCGACGGCTCCCGCGTGCAGCTCGAACCGCTGCTCGTCGGCCGCAGCGACGACAAGCTGTCCGAGATCGCGGGCCGGCACGGCCTGACGCGCTGGACGACCGACCTCGACACCGCCCTCGCCGACAAGGACTTCCCGCTGTACTTCGACGCGCAGCTGACGTCGGTCCGCGAGAAGTCGATCAGCCGGGCGATCGACGCCGGCAAGCACATATACACCGAGAAGCCCCTGGCGGAATCCGTCGAGGGCGCCTTGACGCTCGCCCGGCAGGCGGCCGCGGCGGGGGTGAAGAACGGCGTCGTGCACGACAAGCTGTACCTGCCCGGCCTGCGCAAGCTCGCACGGCTGGTGGACAGCGGGTTCTTCGGCCGGATCCTGTCCGTGCGCGGGGAGTTCGGCTACTGGGTCTTCGAAGGCGACTGGCAGAGCGCGCAGCGGCCGAGCTGGAACTACCGGGCCGAGGACGGCGGCGGGATCGTCGTGGACATGTTCTGCCACTGGAACTACGTGCTGGAGAACCTGTTCGGCGCGGTCCGCGCGGTGACCGCGCGCGCCGTGACCCACATCCCGTCCCGGGTGGACGAGCAGGGCACCACCTACGACGCGACGGCCGACGACGCCGCGTACGCGATCTTCGAGCTGGACGGCGGGATCGTCGCGCAGCTGAACTCGTCGTGGTGCGTGCGCGTGCACCGCGACGAGCTGGTCGAGTTCCAGGTGGACGGCACGCGGGGGAGCGCGGTGGCCGGCTTGCACAAGTGCGTCGTCCAGCCGCGCGAGGTGACGCCGAAGCCGGTGTGGGACCCGGACCTGCCGGAGACGCGGGACTACCGCGCGCAGTGGCAGGAGGTGCCGGACAACGCCGAGTTCGGCAACGGCTTCAAGGCGCAGTGGGAGCAGTTCGTCCGCCACGTCGTCGCGGACGAGCCGCACCCGTACGACTTCCTGGCCGGCGCGCGCGGCATTCGCCTGGCCGAGGCGGGGCTGGAGTCGTCGCGTACTGGTCGTCGCGTGGAGCTGGAAGGGCTGAAGTCCTGAAACGACACCGAGCCCGGCAGCGCGTCGCTGCCGGGCTCGGGGGTCGGTCGGGTCAGGCGCCGGGGCCGGAGTAGATCTCCGAGGCCTTCGGCGCGGTGACCGTCGTCGGCTTGTCCCAGTCGCTGAACTCCATCGTGCCGCTCTTCGGCTCCTGCATGCGCAGCAGGTAGTGCGGCTCGGCGGCGGCCACCGTCGCGGTGCCGTCGGAGCTGGTGAAGTTCAGGGCCGGGACGCCGCCCGCGGTCGTCTGCTCGCCGCCGGAGAAGGTCGCCGAGTCGATCTCGCCGATGGTGTTGTCGGTGAAGGTCTTGTAGTCGAGGAACTGCTTGAACGCCTCGCCCATGCCGGCGCCGATCTGGGACGTCGAGGGCACCCACTTGTCCTTGAGCGGTTTGCTCAGCGACGCCGGGATCCCGGCTTCCTTGATCAGCGACTCGCTGAACCGGAAGTAGTACTTGTCCCCGACGCGCAGCACCGGGACCTCGAGACCGTCCTTCACGATGGTGCCGCTCGCGCTGTCCGGGTTGAGCTGCAGGTCCAGGTTGATGTTCCCGCCCTCGGAGACGGTGCCCCGCACGTGCACGGCCTTGGCCTGCTTCGCGGCGGCGACCACGGCGGTCCCGGCCTGCTTGGCGTCGAGCGACGCGGCCTTGGCCTCGGCGGAGGTGGAGGCCGCGGCGGGAGCGGCGGACGCGCCGGCCGGCTCGGCGGTCCCGGAGGTGCTGGAGCACCCGGTGGAGATCAGGGCGGCGACGGCCCCGGTGGCGATGAGCGCTCCCAGGCGGAGTCGAGACATGAGCGATGGGTCCCCTCGTGAAGGTCCGGGCGTCCCGGACACGAACGGACTATCGACCAAGCGGGTGATCCGTTACGCCCTGTTGGGGGAGATCGCCTTCATCGCCCGAAAGATGCGGTATCGACGTCTTCGACGTAGCCGCGTGCTCACCTTCCGCAATGTCTCGCGAGGTGTCACAAACTCCGGTCCGGCGGCATCTCGAGGTCGATCACCAAGACCTCAAGGAGAACCCCGTGAACCTCGCACTGTGGATCGCCGCCGGACTGCTCGCCGTCGTCGCGCTGACCGGTGGGGTCAGCAAGACCTTCGTGGCCAAGGAGAAACTGGCCGGGATCCCCGGCGGGCAGTGGACCGGGGACTTCGGTGCCGGCTTCGTGAAGACCCTCGGAGTCCTCGAGCTCCTGGCCGCGATCGGCCTGGTCCTGCCCGCGCTCACCGGCGTCGCGCCGGTGCTGGTGCCGGTCACCGCCGCCTGCTGGGTGGTGCTGATGATCGGCGCGATGATCACCCACCTCCGCCACGACGGTGCCGGCCGGTTCGTGGCGCTGAACCTGACCTACCTCGCGCTCGCGGCGTTCGTGGCGTGGGGCCGGTTCGGTCCTGCGCCGTTCACCGCCTGAACGCCGTCAGGCGACCTCGTTCAGCTTCCCGGTCGCGACGTCGAAGACGAACCCGCGCACCGAGTCCTTCTTGGGGATGTACGGGCTGTTCTTGATCCGCGCGATCGACTGGCGGACGTCGGTGTCGAGGTCGGTGAAGGCTTCGGCGGCCCACGCGGGCTTGACGCCGACGTCCTCCTGGATCGACTTCTTGAAGTCGTCGTCGGTGAAGGTCAGCATCCCGCAGTCGGTGTGGTGGATGAGGATGATCTCCTCGGTGCCGAGCAGCCGCTGGCTGATGGCGAGCGACCGGATCTCGTCCTCGGTGACGACACCGCCGGCGTTGCGGATGACGTGGGCTTCGCCTTCGTTGAGGCCGAGGACGCCGTAGACGTTGATGCGGGCGTCCATGCAGGCCAGGACGGCGACGTGCTTGGCGGGCGGCAGCGGCAGCGGCCCGGAGAACTGCGCGGCGTACTCGGCGTTGTTGGCCAGGAGGTCGTCGGTGACCGACATGGTGGTCCTTCCGCGGTAGTAGTGGCTCGGCCGAGTGGACCCTTCCATGCGGCCATGCGCAACCGTGCCCATGACCTGGGACCGGACTGGCCCGAACGGGTGCCGCACCCATCCGCGCGGGCCCCCGCGCCGAACGCGCGTGTCCGTCCACTCCGGACGCGGTCTGCGCCGAACGGGGGCATAACGCCTCGTCGTCGCAAACCGTATGACCCCGGTGGCCTGCGACGACGCGCTCCGACCCGTCGAAAGTCGCTGCCGCACAAGGGAAAGCCCGGCCTAACCTCCGGTGACCCGCGGACGGCGTCCTCCCCGCTCCCCACCGTCCGCGCGGTTTCCTTCGCCGACGAGGAGATGCCGAGATGCGGAAACTGTCCACCGTCTTCTGCGCCGCCGTGGTGGCGGTGCTCGCCCTGGCCGCCGCCGTCCCGGCCGCAGCCGTCCCCATCGCTGCCGCTGTGCCGATGTCCGCGCCGGGCGGGACCGTGCCCGGGCTGACCGGGGCCGCCGCGAAGGCCGCCGCCGGGCCCGCGGCCGACCGGTTCCTGGAGATCCGCCGGGCGCAGGCCGGCCGCGCGGCGCCCCGGGCCGCCGCACAGAAGCACACCTTCTGGGGGCCGGAACCCCAGCTGGCCACCAGCGCCGACGGCCTGGTCGTGACCCAGAGCGTCACGCCGAGTCTGCGGATCTCCCACTCTTCGGACGTCGTCTACGCGCCGACCATGAAACCCACCGGGCACTCGTGCGTCGAGGTGGTCACCGCGTACGGGCTCGGCCAGGCCGCGCAGGTCTGGGCGTGGGACTGGTGCCGGTCGGTGTCGCCGGCCAAGGTCGTGCCGATCGACAGCGCGTTCCTCGCGAACTACACGAGCACCGTCGACGGGCACCCGGCCTACACCGTGCAGGAGGTCCGGACGAACACCACGGCCAACAGCTGGACCGCGTCGCTCCGCAACGTGAAGACCGGTGCGTGGGACACGCTCTTCACCCAGAGCGGCAGCGACCAGAGCGGGCTCGACGAGGGCTGGGACATCTTCGAGCTCTACTCGACGCGCAACCCCGCGACCGGCAACGCCTACTACTGCGCGGACGCGCGGGGCGCGGTGTTCGAGTCGAGCTCGCTGCGGCTGCGCGTCGCCGGGCAGTGGGTGGCGGCGTCGGCGACGAACTCGCCGCTGCGGCCCACCGCGAACCCGCGGCCCGCCGACTACGACTGCTCGACGTTGCGGTTCGAGGTCCCGTCGCCGAACAGCACCTGGCGCGTGACCGTCTGAGACCAGGGTGCTCGCCGGCTCGGCGAGCACCCCGGCCACCGGCGTCGGCTCAGCCGGCCGGCAGCAGCTCGCGGCCGCGTTCGCGCCACCAGTGGTCGAACGCGGCACTGCAGCCCTGCCGGCCGGCGTAGACGCGCACGACGGCGTCGTGGATCTCGCCGATCCGCGCCGCCACCGGCGTGCCCGGCCGGTAGCAGAGCCGCAGCTCCTGCCACAGGGGCGCGCCTTCGATGGCCCGCACGACGATGGTCGCCGGCAGGTCCTCGCGCGTCGCGAGCGCCGGCGCGACGGCCATGCCGGCCCGGACGAGGTCCTGCAGCGTCGCCAGGCACTGCGGCCGGTGCGGCTGGTCGAGCGCGACGCCGTGCCGGCGGCACACCCGCTGCAGGTAGGCCGACCACCGCGTGGTGCCCGGCGGGTCGTCCGCCCACGGGTGCTCGGCGAGCCCGGCGAACGGCACGGTCCGGCTCCGCGCCAGGGGGTGGTCGTGCGCGAGGATCACGAACACCGGCTCCCGCGGGTGCACGACGACGCTCCCGACGCCGTCCGGCACGACCGCGTCCGGCAGCGGCGGGAGGTAGACCAGCGCCAGGTCGAGTGAGCCCGCGGCGACCCGCGCCAGCGCGACGGCCTCGTCCTGGTCCTCCTGCACGCTCACGCCGTGGCACCACGGCTGGTCCCGCAGCCACCGCGAGACGGCCAGGTGCAGGAAGCCGCAGTACCCGCCGACGCGCAACGGCCCGGCGGGCGCCCGCTGTTCGCCGATCCGTTCGGTCAGCGCGGAGACCCCGGCGAGCACGGTGCGCGCTTCGGCGACGACGTCCGCGCCCAGCGGCGTCGGCACGCAGCCGGTGGGGGAGCGGACGAACAGCAGGCCGCCGACCGACCGTTCGACCCGCCGCAGCAGCCCGGACAGCGCGGGCTGGGAAACCCGCAGCACCCGGGCGGCCCGGGTGAGACTGCGCGTATCGGCCACGGCCACGAGCGCGCGCAGGTGACGCAGTTCCAGCTCCACGGCCCCCTCCGGTGGTCGGGGTGAGCTCACTTTAGTCCGCGTGATCACCCCGGGCACCCGACCTGAGTCGCTACTCCACGCCGTCACTCGACCTTGGTCACTCGACCGTGCGGGCCAGGATGCCGAGGGTGGCGCGCAACGCCGTCTCGGGGATGATCGGGAAGGTGATCTTGTCCCGGTACCGCTCCTCGATCTGGCTCCAGTCGTAGTACGACGTCACGAGCGTGCCGGTGCCGTCCGCCTCGAGCCGGTAGCCGTAGAGGTGCCGGATCGGCGGCTGGATGGTGCCGGAGATCGTCCACTCCAGCCGGCTGTCCTGCTCGTAGCGGGTGATGATCACCGTGACGTCGTACTTGCCCATCGGCACGTCGTTGAGGGACTCGCGGTCCATGTGCACGACGAACTCGTCGCCCACCCCGCGGACCGGTTCGCCGTCCGCGGACTGCAGCATCCCGGAGCTGTCGATGGCGACGTGCCCCTGGGGGTCGGTCAGCAGGGCGAACACCTTCGCCGGCGGCGCCTCGACCTTGCGGGTCACTTCGAACCGTTCTGACGTCATGGCCCCGAGACTGCCACGGCTCTCGCGTGTACGCCGTCCGGGCGGTCACAGGTCCAGCACCAGGTCCGACCGCGGCCGGGCGCAGCACACCAGCGCCGTGCCCGGTGGTGGGTCCTCCAGCGGGTCGGGCTCGTAGCCGACCTCGCCCGACAGCACCGGCGTCACGCACGTCTGGCAGACGCCGGACCGGCAGGACCAGCGGGTCGGCACGTCACACGCCTCGGCGAACTCCAGGACGTTCGGGTAGTCCGCGCTCCACGGCACCGTCAGCCCGCTGCGGGCGAACGTGACCCGGGGGCCGGTGCCCGGCGGGGTGGCCGGTGGGTGGGGTGGCGCGTGGACGGCGCCGACGATCCCGGGGTTGATCGCCGGCAGCGCGCCGAACAGTTCACTGTGGACCCGGCCGGGTGCCAGGCCGAGCCCGACGAGCGCGTCCCGCGTCGCGGACATGAAACCTTCGGGACCGCAAACGTATGCGGTCGCGTCGACCGGCAGGTCCAAAGTGGACAAAGCGGCCCGGTCAAGCCGGCCCCGCCGGGCGCCCGCGGTGCCGGACGGCGGGGTTTCCGCCGTGTAGTAGACGTGTTCGCGGGCGTGGGGGAGACCGGCGAGCAGCGTGTGCGCTTCGGCGGCGAAGGCGTGTTCGGCGGCCGAGCGGGTGGTGTGCAGCCAGCGGACGTCGCGGGTGCTGCCCGCCGCCGCCAGCGTGTGCAGCATCGCCAGGACCGGCGTGACGCCGATGCCGGCGGAGATCAGGAGCACCGGCGAATCGTCTTCGGCCAGGACGAAGTCGCCGCGGGGCGCGGCGACCGGCAGGACCGCGCCGGCGGTCAGCCGGGTGTGCAGGAAGCCGCTCACCGCGCCGTGGTCCTCCCGCTTCACGCTGATGCGGTACTCGGTGTCCGAAGGCATCGCCGAGAGCGAGTAGCTGCGGACCGGCGCCGGGTCGCCGGCCCCGGGGACGCGCAGCGTGAGGAACTGGCCGGGCTCGGGCCGGGGCAGCGGCGCGCCGTCCGCGGCCGTCAGGTGGATCGACGTGACGGTGGTGCTCTCCGGCACGACGCGGGACACGCGCAGCTCGCGGAACCCGGTCCAGGCCGCGGTTTCGGGCTTGCGTTCGTGTTCATGTTCGGCGAGCAGGTCGCGGAACGACCCTTGCCAGCCGGGGCTGAGCGCCGGGATGTCGACGGCCTTGCGGAGATCGGCGGTGTCGCGCCCGGGCAGGTAGAGGAGTGCGTCGATGTCGGCGACGCTCATCTCGTGGCGCCCGGTCCGGGTGCGGACGATCTCGTCGCCCGCCCGGACCCGGCCTTCGCGGATCACTCGCAGGTAGAAGCCGGGCCGGTGGTGCGCGACCAGCAGCGCCGGGATCCGCGGCTCGCCGAGGCGCATCCCCACCCGGAAGCACGTGACGCGCGGCTGCGTCACCTCGAGCTCGGCCTCCCCGATCCGGTACCGGTCGCCGATGTGCACCTCGTCGTCGGGCAGGCCGTCGACGGTGAAGTTCTCGCCGAACTGGCCGTATTCGAGGTCGTCCCGGCCCAGCTCGTCACGCCAGAAGTCGTAGGACTGGCGCTGGTAGACGAGCACCGCGCGGTTCTCGCCGCCGTGGCCGCCCAGGTCGCCCTGGCCGTCACCGTCGATGTTGAGCCGGCGGACCATCGCCGGGCCGTCGACGGGGTACTTGAAGATTCCGGTGTGGACGGTCCGGCCCTGCCAGGGCACGTCCTTCGGTTTCCCGACGTTGAGGGACAGCAGTCTGGGCACGGTTTCACTCCGCGGGTTCGGCGCGCGAGCGCTGGTAGTGCCGCCGGGCCTTCATGCGGTTGCCGCAGACCGCCATCGAGCACCAGCGGGCGCTGTTGGGTTTGCTGTGGTCGATCAGGAACAGCCGGCACTCCGGGTTCGCGCACGGGCGCAGCCGGTTCCCGCCGGCCTTCGTGAGGTCGGCCCAGGCGAGCACGGCCCGGGACGCGGCGGAATGACCCGGCGCGGGATCGAGCTCCCACTGGATCTCGTCGTCCGCGAAGTGTGCCCGGTAGCTCAGGCCTTCGACGAACGGCGCGGCCGACGCCGCCGGGTCCTCGCCGCGCACGATCCGCTGCAGCACGGCACGCGCCTCGCGCAGCGCTTGCCACTCCGCTTCGGAGGCCGGCTGGCCGTGGGCGGCGAGCCAGCTGCGGCCGAGTGCCGCGTCGGCCAGGTCGTCCTCGGGTGCGCCGTTGCGCACGGGGGTGCTGTTCAACAGGTCGAGCAGCAGCTTTTCGAAGCCCATCGATCTAACCTCCCAACTCGTAGTTGACAGGTTACACCCTCCTGTGGTTCCGTGTCTAACCAGTAAAGCTGATCGATGGGGTTAGCCGGAAAGGGGCAGGTCATGGGACTGTCGTGGCAGCAAGGACCGCTCTCGGAGCGGTCGGTCGGGCACTTCCTGGTGCCGCAGCCGCTGCCGGAGCGGCTGCTGTTCGCCGAGCCGCTGCGCCGCCGGATGCGCGTGCGCTTCGGCGGGCAGTGGGTGGCCGACAGCGAAGACGTCGTGCTCCTGCACGAGCCGAACCGCTACCCGGTGGCGTACTTCCCGCGCGCCGACGTCGCCGAAGGCGTGCTCGGCACCGAACCGCGCACCACGACCCACCGCGAGCTCGGCCCGGCCGCGTGGTTCACCGTGCGGGCGGGGGAGCAGGAGGTGCCGCGGGCGGCCTGGCAGTACACCGGCCTCCCGGACCACGCCGGTGTGCTGCGCGACCGCGTCGCCTTCGCCTGGCGGGCGATGGACGCCTTCTACGAGGAGGACGAGCGGATTCTCGGGCACGCGGCCGACCCGTACCACCGCGTCGACATCCGGCGGACGTCCCGGCACCTCGTGGTGCGCGACGGCGATCGTGTCGTCGCCGACACCCATCGCCCGGTCGTGCTCTACGAGTCCGGCTTCGCGCCGCGCTGGTACGTGCCGCGCGAAGACGTCGACCAGGCGGCCCTGACCCCGGTCGAGGGCCAGACCTTCTGCCCCTACAAGGGTTTGGCCGGCTACTTCGACATCGGCTCCCGCAAGCGCGCCGCGTGGTCGTACCCCGAGGCGTGGCCCGAGGTGGCCCGGGTGTCCGGGTTCGTTTCGTTCGAACCGGACCTCGTCGACGTCCACCTCGACGACCGCAAGCTGGCCCTCGAACCGGGCCAGACCGTGTCCCCGCACGGCGTCGACCGCGGTCTCGATCCCGACGAACTGCGGTCCCGCGCCGCGGCCGCACCCACTGGAACGGAGTGACCATGTCCGCCACCCTGAAAGACCGCCGTGTGCTCGTCATCGGCCGCGGCAGCGGGATCGCCCGCGCCGTCACCCTGGCCCTCCGGGAGGCGGGCGCGACGGTCGTCGTCGCCGGCCGCGACCCGGAAGCACTCGCCGCGGCGTACGACGACCCAGGCGTCACGGCCGAGCAGGCCGATCTCACCGACGAAGCCGGCGTCGCCGCGCTGGCCGAACGGCTCGGCCGGGTCGACCACGTCGTGTCGACGGCTTCGGCCCGCGCCCGCGGCGCGGTCGGCGACCTCGACCACGACACCGTGCTGAAGTCGTTCGAGGTCAAGGTGCTCGGCCCGATCCTGCTGGCCAAGTACCTCGCGCCGCGGATGCCCGAGGACGGCTCGTTCGTCTTCTTCTCGGGCTCGTCCGCCCGCAAACCCGCCGCCGGCATGCTCGCGGTGGGCGCGACCAACGCGGCCGTCGACGTCGTGACGCGCGGTCTCGCGGTCGAGCTGGCGCCGATCCGCGTCACGGCGGTCTCGCCGGGCACGATCGACACCGGCGCCTACGACGGCCTCGGTGCGGACAACAAAGCCGAGCTGTTCGCCACCCGCACGGCCACGAACCCCGCGCGGCGCATCGGCCACCCTGAAGACATCGCCGACGCGGTCGTCTTCGCGCTCACGAACACCTTCCTGACCGGCGTCACGCTCGGCGTCGACGGCGGCGAACCCCTCGTCTGAAAGGAGCACTCATGTCCACCCCGACGCCGGACGGCGCCCTTGTCATGGACTACCGCATCGAGGTCGTCACCTTGCCCGTCGCCGACGTCGACCGGGCGATCCGGTTCTACACCGGCCAAGCCGGCTTCACCTTGGACGTCGACTACCGGCCGAACGACGGGTTCCGCGTCGTGCAGCTGACCCCGCCCGGCTCGGCGTGCTCGATCCAGCTCGGCACCGGCCTGACCGCCGCGGCCCCCGGCTCGGCCCGCGCCGGTTATCTGGTGGTGGCCGACATCGAAGCCGCGCACCGCGAACTCGCTGCCCGCGGTGTCCCCGTCAGCGAGGTCCGGCACAAGAAGTCCGTGGACTGGCAAGGGGATTTCGCGCCCGGAGCCGATCCGCGGCGGCGTGACTACGCGAGTTTCCTGGACTTCGCCGACCCGGACGGCAACACGTGGGTCGTCCAGGAACGCGGGTTCAGCGCGCCTTCCAGTAGCCGCAGAACATGACGTCGTCCTTGGGGATCCCGGCCCGCACCCAGTGCCGGCGCAGGGCGACGGCCATGGCCGATTCCCCGACCACCCAGCCGTGCACCGGAACCGCGGGCACGGGCGTGTCCTGGGCCGCGGCCAGCACCACCTGTCCGGCGGCGGCGCCGCGGCCGCGTGCCAGCCAGGTGACCTTGACCCCTGGAGGTGCGTCGAGCGGCTGCTGATCTTCGGCGTCGGGGAGCTCGATCAGGGCGTGCCCGGTCGCGTCGCGGGGGAGTGCGGCGAGCACGCCCGCGATCGCCGGCAGGCCGGTCTCGTCGGCGACGAGCAGGAAGTGCTCGCGGCCGGGTGCCGGGTTGAAGCCGATGCCCTCGTCGAGGATCGCGACGGCGTCGCCCCGCCTGCAGTGCTGCGCCCAGGTCGCGGCCGGGCCCGCGGTCCCGTCCGCGGCGGAGCCGTGCAGGACGAAGTCGACGTCGAGCTCCGGTCCGTCGGGGCCGTCGGGCCGGTACGCGCGGACGGAGTAGTTGCGCAGTACCGGCCGGCTCGTCTTGGCGATGGTCAGGAACCTGGCGTAGGCCAGCGCGTTGAGCTTGTTCGGCAGCCTGTCGAGGGACCCCTCGGCCACCGGGATGAACAGCCGGAACCACTGGTCGAACCCCATCGGCGTGAACGCCTCGACGTCGTCCTGCCCGAGGGTGACCCGCGCGAAGTGCGGCGAAAGGCGTTCGCGGCGAAGCACCCGCATGGTGAGCAGTTCGGCGGTCTCCGGCTTGATCCGGGTGGCCGTCAGGTTCTGCCGGGCCATCTCGACCTCCGGTTAGGTTAGGCTGCCCTTCGTTCGAGTCACCCTAGTACACCGAGCGCAGCAGTTCCACGGTCTCCGCCTCGGAGGGGTGCCGTGGGGCGTTCTTGGTCACCGCGTCGGCCAGCGCGCCTTCGGCGATCGCCGGGATCAGGTCCGCCGTGACGCCGAGGTCGCGCAGCGGGCGCTTGATCCCGAGCGCGCCCGAGACTTCGCGGACCGCCGCGATCGACGCCGCCGCCCAGTCCGGTTCGGGCGTGACCCGCAGCGCGCGGCCCACCGCCTCGTACGCGGCTTGAGCGGACGGCGCGCTGAAGGTCATCACCTCCTCGAGCACCGCGGCCAGCGCGACGCCGTGGGGTGTGCCGGTGTGAGCCGTCAGCGCGTGGCCGAGGCCGTGGACCAAGCCGAGGCCCGACAGCGTCAGCGCATGGCCCGCCAGGTGCGCCCCGAGCATCAGCTGTGAGCGCGCCTCCAGGTCACCGCCGTCGCGGTGGGCGACCGGCAGCCAGCGGCCGACCAAGGTGACCGCCTGGGCCGCGTAGGCCGCGGACACCGGGCTCGACCCGCGCGAGGCGAGCGATTCGATGCCGTGCACGAGCGCGTCCAGGCCGGTGGCCGCGGTGACCGCCGGCGGCAGGCCGACGGTCAGCTCTGGGTCCAGCACCGCGATCCGCGGCTTCACCGACGGGTGTCCGATGTAGACCTTCCGGCGGGCGCACAGGTCTTCGGTGACGCCGAAGCCGTTGGTCTCGGCGCCGGTGCCCGACGTCGTCGGCACGGCGATCAGGGGCAGTCCCTCCGCCGCGTCCCACAGCCGGTCCGCGTCCGCGGCCGCCGCGCCGGGGTTGCCGGCGAGCAGCGAGATGCCCTTGGCCGCGTCCAGCGCCGAGCCGCCGCCGAGCGCGACCACGGCGGCGTCGCCGAACTCGCGCAGGCGCGCGGCACCGCGGTCGAGCTCGGCGGTCGACGGGTTCGGGCCGACGTCCTCGTGGACGGCGTGTTCGAGCCCGGCCGCGGCCAGGATCTGCTCGACGCGCCCGACGATGCCGGTGGCCCGCAGGCCCCGGTCGGTGACCACGAACGCGCGGGTCCGCCCCAGGGTGTCGACGTAGGCGGGCAGGTCGGCGACCACACCCGGGCCGAATTCCGTCCGTCCGGTGGGTTCGATGCTCAGTCGCACGCTAATCCTCCGGGAGCGCGAGCCAGGTGGTTTTGAGGGCGGTGTAGGCGTCCAAGGCGTGCAACGACTTGTCCCGGCCGGCGCCGGTCGCCTTGAAGCCGCCGAACGGGGTGATCACGTCGCTCGCGTCGAAGGTGTTGATCCACACCGTCCCGGCACGCAGCTGCCGCGCGACGCGGTGGGCGGTGGTGACGTCCCGCGTCCAGACCGACGCGACCAGCCCGAAGTCGCTGTCGTTGGCCAGCTGGACGCCTTCGCCGACATCGCCGTCGTAGGTGAGCACCGACAGGACCGGTCCGAAGACTTCCTCGCGGGCGATGGTCATCCCGGGCCGCACACCGTCCACGATGGTCGGTTCGAGGTACGTCCCGCCGGTCTCGGTGAGCACCCGCTCACCGCCGTGGGTGATCGTCGCGCCGTCGGCCCGGGCGCCGTCGAGATAACCCAGGACGCGGTCCAGCTGGACGTCGTCGACGAGCGGGCCGAGCACGGTCGCCGGGTCGAGCGGGTCGCCGATCCGGAACGTCGAGTCCGTGACCGAGATGACCTCGGCGAGCAGCTCGTCCTTCAACGCGGCGGGCACGACCAGGCGTGACCCCGCGTTGCAGGTCTGCCCGGCGTTGTAGAAGATGCCCCACGCGACCGCCTGTGTCACTGCCGCCAAATCGGCGCCGGGCAGGACGAGCTGCGGTGACTTGCCGCCCGCCTCGACGGCGACCTGCTTGCCGTTGGACTCCCCGGCGTAGACCTGGAACAACCGCGCCACCTCGGCCGAGCCGGTGAACGCGATCTTGTCGACGTCCGGGTGCCGCCCTAGCGCCTGGCCGACGACCTCGCCGCGGCCCGGGACGACGTTGAGCACGCCGTCGGGCAGCCCGGCCTCGGTCGCCAGCCGGGCCAGCAGCAGCGTCGCCAGCGACGTCTGTTCGGCGGGCTTGACGACGACGGAGTTGCCGGTGGCCAGCGCCGGGCCCAGCTTCCAGGACGTGATGAGCAGCGCGTAGTTCCACGGGACGACGACGCCGATCACGCCGAGCGGTTCCCGGGTGATCCACGCCAGCGCGTCGCCGGGGGTGGGCGCGACCTCGTCGTAGGTCTTGTCGATCGTCTCGGCGTACCAGGCGATCGTCTCGGCGGCCTTGGTGACGTCGACGCGCCGCGCCTCGCCGACCGGCTTGCCCATCTCGAGGGAGTCGAGCAGCGCCAGCTCGTTCGCGTTGTCCACGATGGACTCGGCCCAGCGCAGGAGAATGCGTTTGCGCTCGCGCGGCGCGAGGCCGCGCCACCGGCCGTCCTCGAACGACTCCCGCGCCACGCGGACCGCTCGGTCGACGTCTTCGGCGCTCCCGGCCGGGATCCGCGTCAGCTCCCGGCCGTCGCGCGGGGACGTGCTCGCGAACGTGGTGTCCGAAGTGGACTCGACGGGCCGGCCGCCGACGAACGGCCGGGCTTCGAAGGTCAGCTTGTCCGCCAGGGCCTGCCAGTCCTGGTGCGTCAGATCCGCCACCGGGCCACCGCCTCCTCGTCCAGTTCGATGCCGAGGCCCGGCCGCTGCGGGACCTCCAGGGTGCCGTCGGGGGTGATCATGAGCGGCTCCGCCAGCATGAAGTCGCGCCGCTGCGGCGTCCAGCCGGGCGGGTCCCACGGGAACTCGAAGAACGGCCCGCCGCCGACCCCGGCGGCAACGTGCAGGTTGGCCAGCACGCCGATGCCGTTGGTCCAGCTGTGCGGGGTGAAGGCCCGGTGCTTGAGCTGGGCCACTTCGGCGAGCGTGCGCGCCCGGTGCATGCCGACCGCGAGCACGACGTCCATCTGGTAGACGTCGAGGACGTCGTGTTCCAGATAGCGCAGCAGTTCGGGCACCGAGTGGTGCATCTCGCCGGCCGCGATCCGGACGCCGGGGTTCTCCGCGCGCAGCGTCCGGAAGCCGTCGACGTCCTCGTAGGGGAGCGGCTCCTCGACCCAGAAGACGTCCAGCTCGGCCAGCCGCCGAACGATCCCGCGGGTCTTGGCGAGGTCCGACGCGGCAGCCGTGTCCCCGGCCATCCGCCAGGACTGGTTGAGGTCGACCATGATCGCGAAGTCGGGCCCGAGTGCGTCGCGCACCGCGGTGACGGCGGCGATCCCGTCGGCGACGTGGTCCCGGTCGATGCGGATCTTCATGGCCCGGAACCCGGCTTCGTGCGCCCGCAGCGCCGTCTCGACGCGTTCGGCGGGCGGCTTTAACTCGGCCGACGACGCGTACGCCGGGACCGCCTTGGCCGCGTTGCCGAACAGCGTCGAAACCGGGAGCCCGGCGACCTGGCCGATGACGTCCCAGAGCGCGGCCTCCAGCGGCCAGAAGCGGCCGCCGTGGAAGTTGGCCGTCTCGATGGCCTTCACGTGCCGCACGATGTCGAGCGGGTCTTCGCCGAGGAACAGGTCCTTGACCGCGTCGAACCCGGCCATCGTGTCGCCGGACCCGATGCCGGTGACGCCGTCGTCGGTGTGGACGCGCACGATCGTCGCGTCGAAGTGGCGCCGCGGCCGCGGGTCCCACGCCGCGCGCAGCGGCGGGTCGAGGTCGAGCCGCAGCCGGTCCAGGACGATGTCGGTGATCTTCATCGGCTTCGACGTTATGAGCCGCCACGGGACGCGGCAAGGGGCGGCGGCACATCGCAACGCGCGTTGCGCTGAGACCAACTGTTAACGTCCGGAGATGACGCTCCCGGCCGACGCGGCCCGGCCTTCGGGCCACGGTCTGCGCCGTGACCTGGACCTGCTGGAGGCCCTGGCCTCGCCCGAAGCGCAGCGGGCCGGCGGGCTCGGCGTCGTCCGGCTGGCGCAGCTGACCGGCCGGGAGAAGAGCCAGGTCTCGCGGGCGCTGAAGGCCCTCGCGGAAGAGGGTGTCGTCGAGCGCGATCCGGACACCCTCGGCTACCGGCTGGGCTGGCGGCTGTTCTCCCTGGTCGCGCGCACGGTGGAGGATCGGCTGGTGCGCGCCGCCGAGCCGGTGATGCACGCGCTGTCGGCGGAGCTGGAGGAGACCAGCCACCTGTGCGTCCTGCGGGAGCAGGAGGTGCTGACGCTGCTCTCGGTGTCCGGGCACTCGTTCCGCGCGCACGACTGGGAGGGGCGCGGGGTGCCCGCGTACTGCACGTCGGCCGGGCGGGTGCTGCTGCTCGACGCGACCCCGGACGAGCTGTACGTCCGCTTCCCCGCCTTCGACGCCGACGACCCGCGCTCGGAGGTCCGCACGCTGCCGCAGCTGTGGGCGAAGATCCAGGAGTGCCGCCGCGACGGCTTCGCCCGCGTCCACGAGGAGTTCGAGGAGGGCCTGGCCGGAGTATCGGCCCCGGTCCGCGACTTCCGCGGCCGCGTGGTGGCGGCACTGAACATCTCCGCACCGGCGGCCAGGCTGGCGAACCGCCTGGAGGCAGCCGGCCGAAGCACAGCGGAAGCGGCGGCCCGGGTCTCGGAGCACCTGGGGTTCGCGGCGGCTGAGAGGCCGTTGCCGCAGAGGACTCGGCTCACCTGAGAAGCGCGAAACCCACGTCCACAGTGGACGCGGGTGGTCAGCTGTGCGAGGTCAGTCCTTCGCGGGCGGGTCCAGCTGCGCCAGGTGCTCGGTGATCTCCGTCAGCAGGCCCGTCGCCGCTTCGCCCAGGGCCGCCAGCTCGGCTAGCGTCGCGCGGGTGCCCAGCGCGGACGGCGCGGGCGGCGTGTCGGTGGTGGCGGACATCAGATCTCCTGGATGACGTCGTGGTGGGCGCCGATGGCGTCGGCGAACGCGGTGTGGACCCGGAGGTACTCGTCGAGGGGGACCGAGGTGCCCGCCCACTCGTGCCAGCGGATGTGGGCCTGCGCGGCGCTCAGCCGCGCGGCCGCGGCCACGCTCGCCGGATCGCCGCCGGCGAGGATCGCGCGGTGCATGATCGGCGGTGTCGACCGCCGGGCCAGATCGGCCAGGGCCGCGAGCCTCGTGAGCTCCGCGGAGGGGTCGCCTCCGTCCGGCCGGCGCTGCTGCGGGGGGACCCGGCGGGCGTTTTCGCGGCCGCCGGTCAGGACGCTGGTCATGCGAACAACTCCTGGGAGAAGTGAACCAACCCGGACGCGGTCCGGTTACCCGGCCGGTGCACCGGTAAACGCCGCCGCTCGTGATCTCCATCTCACCGGTTCGGGGAATACGGTTGGATGTCCCGATGACCGACAGCGACCTCGACGCCCACGCGCGGGACCTGATCGAGGCCAACCGCTACCTGACCCTGGGCACGACCGACCCGGACGGCGCGCCCTGGCTCACCCCGGTCTACTTCGCCCCGGCGGGCGACCGCGAGTTCGTCTGGGTCTCGGCGATCGACGCCCGCCACTCCCGCAACCTCGCCGAACGCCCGCGGGCGAGCGCGGTCGTCTTCGACTCGACGGTGGCGCCGTACCACGGCCGCGCGGTGTACGCGGCGGGCGAAGCGCGGGAACTCGCCGGCGACGACCTCGAACGCGCCCTGGCCGGTTACCCCCGGAGTGACGGCGCCGCGGCCGTGAGCCTCGACGACGTCACGGCGCCGTCGGCGTACCGGCTGTACGCGTTCACGGCGTCGGAGATGTGGGTGCTCTGCCCGCGCGAGCCCGGAACGCCTTGTCAGCGGCATGGCCGGACCGACGATCACCGTGCCGAGCTGTAGCGGTCAAGACCCGGATGGGTGGCTTCGACGGACTCAATCTTGATTCATTCCAGATTATCGGGCAGACTCGCCGCCGTGCCCACGACTTCGGAGTTCGAGCGGATGCTGCGCGGGGTGTCCCTGCGCGTCACGCGTCCACGGCTGGCGGTGCTGACCGCGGTGCACGGCCACCCGCACGCCGACACCGACTCGATCATCGGTGTCGTGCGCGGCGACCTCGGCGAAGTGTCCCACCAGGCCGTCTACGACGTCCTGCGGGCACTGACCGGCGCCGGGCTGCTCCGGCGCATCCAGCCCCCGGGTTCCGTGGCGCGCTACGAAGCCCGGGTCGGGGACAACCACCACCACGTCGTCTGCCGGTCCTGCGGGGCCATCGCCGACGTCGACTGCGCCGTCGGCGGTGCGCCCTGCCTGACCGCCTCCGAAGCCCACGGTTTCGTCATCGACGAGGCCGAGGTCGTCTACCGGGGCCTGTGCCCCGACTGTTCCAGTTCCTGAACACCGTTTCCCGGAAGGATTCCTGTGTCTGACAGCCCTGACGCCGTTGTTGGCGAGATGAACGAGGAGACCGCGGGCGGCTGCCCGGTCTCGGCCGGGCGTCGCAACCACCCGACCGAGGGCGCGGGAAACCGCGACTGGTGGCCGAACCAGCTCAACCTGAAGATCCTGCGCAAGCACCCCGCCGTCGCCAACCCCCTCGGTGAGGACTTCGACTACGCCGCCGCCTTCAAGACCGTCGACCTGGACGCGCTGGCCGCGGACGTCGACGCGGTGCTGACCACGTCGAAGGAGTGGTGGCCCGCGGACTTCGGGCACTACGGGCCGTTCATGATCCGTATGGCGTGGCACAGCGCCGGCACCTACCGCACCGACGACGGCCGCGGCGGAGCGGGCGCCGGAATGCAGCGCTTCGCGCCGCTGAACAGCTGGCCGGACAACGGGAACCTGGACAAGGCCCGCCGCCTGCTGTGGCCGGTCAAGAAGAAGTACGGCCAGAAGATCTCGTGGGCCGACCTGATGATCTTCACGGGCAACCGCGCCCTGGAGACCATGGGCTTCAAGACCTTCGGCTTCGCCGGCGGCCGCGCCGACGTGTGGGAGCCGGACGAGGACGTGTACTGGGGCCCGGAGCGCACCTGGCTGGGCGACGAGCGCTACACCGGTGACCGCGACCTGGAGAACCCGCTCGCCGCGGTCCAGATGGGCCTCATCTACGTCAACCCCGAAGGCCCGAACGGCAACCCGGACCCGCTGGCCTCGGCCCGCGACATCCGCGAGACGTTCGGCCGGATGGCGATGAACGACGAGGAGACCGTCGCGCTCATCGCCGGTGGCCACACCTTCGGCAAGACGCACGGCGCGGCCGACCCCGACGAGCACGTCGGCCCGGAGCCCGAGGGCGCCGGCATCGAGGAGCAGGGCCTCGGCTGGAACAACACCTTCGGTTCCGGCAAGGGCCGCGACGCCATCACCAGTGGCCTCGAGGTGACCTGGACCTCCACGCCGACGCAGTGGAGCAACCAGTTCTTCGACAACCTGTTCGGATACGAGTGGGAGCTGTCGAAGAGCCCGGCCGGCGCCCACCAGTGGGTGGCGAAGGATGCCGAGGACACCATCCCCGGCCCGGAGGCCGGTGACCCGGCCCGCAAGCCGACGATGCTGACGACCGACCTGGCGCTGCGCGTCGACCCGGTCTACGCGCAGATCTCCAAGCGCTTCCACGAGAACCCGGACCAGTTCGCGGACGCGTTCGCCCGCGCCTGGTACAAGCTCACCCACCGCGACATGGGCCCGATCCAGCGCTACCTCGGCCCGCTGGTGCCGCAGGAAGCCCTGATCTGGCAGGACCGCGTCCCCGCCGTCGACCACGAGCTGGTCTCCGACGCCGACGTGGCCGACCTCAAGGCCAAGCTGCTCGACTCGGGCCTGACCGTCGCCCAGCTCGTCTCGACCGCTTGGGCGTCGGCCTCGACGTTCCGAGCCAGCGACAAGCGCGGCGGCGCGAACGGCGCCCGCATCCGCCTCGAGCCGCAGCGCGGCTGGGAGGTCAACGAGCCCGACCAGCTCGCGCAGGTCCTGCGCACGCTGGAGGGTGTCCAGGAGTCCTTCGCCGCCGGTGGCAAGAAGGTCTCGCTGGCCGACCTGATCGTGCTCGGTGGCGCGGCGGCCGTCGAGAAGGCCGCCAAGGACGCGGGCGTCGACATCACGGTGCCGTTCACCCCGGGCCGCACCGACGCGACGCAGGAGCAGACCGACGCGGAGTCCTTCGCGCCGCTCGAGCCGACGATCGACGGGTTCCGCAACTACCGCGGCAAGGGCCACCGCCTGCCGTCGGAGTTCCTGCTGATCGACCGCGCGAACCTGCTGAACCTGAGCGCGCCGGAGCTGACCGTCCTCATCGGCGGCCTGCGCGTCCTGGGTGCGAACCACAAGCAGACGTCGCTGGGTGCGCTGACCGCGACGCCGGGTGTACTGACGAACGACTTCTTCGCGAACCTCCTCGACATGGAGACCGAGTGGAAGTCGACGTCGGAGGACCAGGAGACCTTCGAGGGCCGCGACCGCGCCACCGGCGAGGTCAAGTGGACCGGCTCCCGCGCCGACCTGGTGTTCGGCTCCAACTCGGAGCTGCGCGCACTGGCCGAGGTCTACGCGAGCGACGACGCCAAGGACAAGTTCGTCCGCGACTTCGTGGCCGCGTGGCACAAGGTCATGAACGCGGACCGGTACGACCTGGTCTGAGCTGACTGATCCACCGCGCCCGCGTTCGGCACTTTCACGTGAAAGTGCCGAACGCGGGCGCGAGTCGTTCCAGCTCCGCGACGTCCGCGAGGAAGTCGTCGGTTGTCGGGGGCATCAGCAGGACGTGGTCCGCGCCCGCCGACAGGTGCTCCTGGGCCTTCGCCGCGATCGCGTCCGGGCCGCCGTGGGCGACCACCGCGTCCGCCAAGGCGTCGACGTCGGCGACGTCGAAACCCAAGCGCTCCATGGCTTTCCCGTACCACGGCAGGCCCAGGCTGGCAGCAACCTTCTCCCGCGCCGCCGCGCGAGCGAGAGAAGGGTCGGCCTCCGTGACCACCGTCAGGCCGACCACCAGCAGCTTGTCCGCGCCCAGCGCCTTGCGCGCCTCGGTCGTGTACGCCGGAGGCAGGTTCGCGGGGTAGGCGCCGTCGGCGAGTTCGCCCGCCAGCGCCAGCATCTTCGGGCCGTTCGCGCCGAGGATCCGCGGGTACGCCGCTGACGGCGCGGGCGGCCACGTCTCCGCCGTCATGCGCTCGAGGTAGTCGCGCAGGGTCTTCACCGGGCTGCCGTACTCGCGCCCGACCCCGGCGGCCTGCGGCGCGTGGCCGACGCCGATCCCGAGCACCAGCCGGCCCGGGTACGCGTCGGCCAGCTGGGCCGCGCCCGCGTGCAGCGTCTGCGGCTCGCGGGCCCAGATGTTCGCGATGCCGGTGCCGAACGTGAGCCGGTCCGTCGCGGCGAGCAGCACGGCCAGCTGCACCAGGGCGTCCTTGCCGCCGACGACCTCGTTGGTCCAGGCGGCGCGGTACCCGGCGCGCTCCAGCCGTCGCGCGCCTTCGCGCTGGTCCGCAGCCGATGGGCTGCTGGTGAACGAGATCGGCAGGTAGACGCCGAGCGGGCCGAGCGCGGCACGAGCCGTGGTGATGTCCATGCCTCCACCGTGGGCCACCGCGCACCCCGCGTCCAATTGGCGTTTCGCATCGCGTGTCGCGATCTGTGCATCACCACAGCTCACGGCGGTACGATCGGACCGTGGACGACCTCGATCTCCGGCTGGTGCGCAGCTTCACCGTCGTCGCCGAGCACCGGCACTTCGGCCGCGCCGCCGCCGAGCTGCACCTGACGCAGTCGTCGCTGAGCCGCCAGATCGTCCGGCTGGAACAGCAGGTCGGCGCGCGCCTGCTCGACCGCACGCCGCAAGGTACCCGGCTCACCGAGGCCGGCGAGGCGTTCCTCGCGCTCGCCGCCGACGTCCTGCGCTCGGCGGCCGCGGCGACGGCCCGCGCCCGCGCGGTCGCCCGGCCCAGCCGGATCACCGTCGGCTACACCGGGAACCTGATCGTCACCCCGGCCGTCCGCGCGCTGCGCCACCGCCACCCGGACGCCGACGTCCGCACGCTCCACCTGAAGTGGGATGACGCCCGCGCGGCGTTGCTCGAGAACCGCGTGGACGCGGCGATCGTCCGGCTGCCGCTGCCCAGCACCGGGCTGCATGTGACGGTCTTGCGCGACGAGCCGCGGGTCCTCCTGATCCCGAGCGACCACCGCTTGGCGGGCAAGGAATCCGTGACGCTCGACGACATCGCCGACGAGCCGCTGCCCCGCGCGTCCGACGCCGAGTGGGACGCCTTCTGGCGCGTCGACCCGCGTCCCGACGGCCGCCCGGCGCCGGACGGGCCGTTCATCAGCGCCATCGAGGACAAGATCGAGCTGGTCGCGAGCGGTCAGGCGGTGGCGATCGTCCCGGCGGGCTCCGCCACACCCACCGGCCTGCGCCCGGACCTGACCACCGTCCCGCTGGCGGACGTCGAGCCGAGCCACGTGGCGCTGGCGACCCGCGCGGGGGACCGGAACCGGCTGGTGGCGGCGTTCCGCAAGTGCGCGGAGGCGGGCCTCACCAGCTGAGGCTCTGGTGCCCGAACATCCCGAGCAGCCACGTGTAGCGGACGGCTTCCCGGGCCTGGTCGTACGCCTCTTCGGTCGCCTGCCAGATGGCCTGGGTGATCAGTTCGATCGTGGCGGCGACGACGGTGCGCGCGGTGAACGGCGGCGGGGCCGGCAGCGCGGGATCGGTGCTGCGCAACCAAAGGACCGTCCGGTCGAACACGGCTTCGCCCGCACGCAGGACTTCCTCGCGGGCCTGGAGACCGGCGTCGCCGAGGGCGAAGATCTCGAGCAGGACGGCGCGGACGGCCGTCGGGCGGCGGTGGACGTAGTCGACGAGGAAGTCGCCGCACGCGGCGACGGCTTCGAGCGGGGTCGGGGCCGCGGCGGCCACGGCGACGCCTTGGTCGATGAAGTCGTTGCTGAGCACGCGGTATGCGGCGAGAAAGGCGTCCTGCTTGTCGGCGAACTGCTGGTAGAACGACGTCCGGGAGACGCCGGCGGTCGCCGTGATGTGCCCGACCGTGGTGCCGAGGTAGCCCCGGGTGCCGACGTTCTCCAGCACGGCGTCGATCAGCCGGGCGCGCTGGGTGCCGGCCACCTCGTCACGGCTGAGGCTGTGCGGGCCCTTCGGCAGCTTCCGGTGCGCTGTCACGTGCAGACCGTACTGTGCCCGGCCGGGTGCTCCGGCCGGGCACAGCGGTGTCAGCTCGTGGGGACTTCCGGGGCGAGCGAGTTGCCCGCCGGGATGTGCCCGCAGCTGGACGGCGCGGCCTTCCCGGCGAACCGGTCGTTCAGCCAGCCGATCGCGTCGGGCGCCCAGCGCACCGCGCCGCCGACGTGGCTGAGCAGGTCGTACTGCGCGTACTTGATCGAGCTGTTGCCGCCGGCGCAGTACTGCCGGGCCAGCGCCCGCACGTCGCCGGCGACCATCACGCCGTCACCCGTCCCGATCCCCGGCGGGTTGCCGAAGGTGCCTTCCAGCAGCCCGTTGTTCCCCTGCGCGATGAAGCCGGGAACGGACGGCGTCGGCGCCGAGCCGATGTTCACCTTGTTGACGGCGTCGACGAACGGGTGTACCGAGTTCGGGTTCGAGTACTGCGGCTTGACGAGCTTCTCCCACGTCAGCCCCGGGTAGCGGCCCAGCGCGTTGATGATCGACGCCTGCTCCACCTCCTGGAGGACCTTCAGGCCGTACGCGCTGGCGTAGGGCTTGAGGTCGATGTCGTAGGAGCGGGCGACGCCGACGAGCGCCATCGGGATGACGCCGGACCACACCGGGCTGCCGGCGACGTACTTCAGGTTGTGCGACGGCGCGACGAGCACGCCGCCTTCGGTGAAGCCCACCAGGTTCTTGTTGACGTCGGGCGCGTAGCTCGGCGCGAGCGCGGCCGCCCAGCCGGTCGCGATAGCGCCGCCCGAGTAGCCGATGAGGCCGAACTTGGTGGTACCGGTCAGGCCCGTCTCGGCCGCCTTCGTCGCGGCCCGGATCGAGTCCAGCGTGTTGGTGCCGTACTCCGGCCCCGCGGCGAAGTTCGCGTCCTGCCCCTCGGTGTCGGGGATGAGGATGTTGTAGCCCAGGAGCAGTGCGGGCGTGACGAGCAAGGACTCCCCGTTGGGCAGCAGCCCGCCGAGGGTGACGTCGCCGGCGATCGCCCGCGACGGGCTGTCCGCCGGGTTGAGCGAGTCGTAGGCCGACTGGTAGGAGATGGCTTTATTGTTGTCCCCGTTGGGACTCCGCACCACGGACGTGACGTTGGCGGCGGGATTTCCCTGCGCGTCGGTGGTCCGGTAGAGCAGCTGGATCGCCGTCAGCGGAGTCGGGATGCCGACGATGTGGTAGCTCAGCGTCCGGGTCTTGAGCACGGCCCCGGGATCGAACGACGACAGCGGTTCGCTGCCGCTGTAGGTGTAGAAGGAATCGGCCGCCGGAGCCGCGGAAGCCGCCGGCGCCACGGCGACGGTCAGCGTGAGGGCCGCGGCGACGGCCAGCAAGCGGGCAGGCTTGATCATGACTCCCCTTTGAATCATGAAGTGGATCACAATGGTGAATCGGTAACCTACCAGCCAGTAGCAATGGTGTACAGGGGCGTACACCATTTCCGCCGGTCGGGTGACCAGCGACTACGGGAAGCTCAGACCAGAGCGGTGCGCGCCGCGGGGAGTGTTGCTGTGTTCAAGAGCTGTCGAGCGTGCCTCACCTGGCAGTGGGGTTTCCTGTCCTCGTTGTTCCTTCATCGATCCGGGTGACTATGTTGCCCTTCGAGTCGGCGTCATGGGCCAATCTGGCGGCGAGGCAGTCGCTGGGGCCGATGTTGGCGTCCACCGCGCTCGGGAACGACGTGGCCTCCACGGCGATCCAGTAGTCCAGCAGAACCCGAAAGTGGCGTAGTTTTCCGACTTCAACAACAGTGCTCGGGGATACGTCCTGCTCAACCGCTGGTAGTCGGTCCAGATGCCGGGTGGGCGTAGGCGATGCCCCCGGCGACGAGCCAGAGCCTCTCGGCCGACACCCTCGGGAACTCAGGAGTCGACCAGCGCTTCGACGGCGACGATGTCGGTGGTCCACGCCGGGGATAGCCGATATCGGCAGACAGGCTTTCACGCTGACCGCTTCGGTGCGACTGCTGCCGGCCGGTCGCGTTCAAGGTCACTCGTAAGAGTCGAGCTGGTGTGTGGTGCGTTCGGGTACGCCTCGGTGTGGCGGTGTTGCAACATGTGCTCGCCGAGGTAGACAAGGAAGTTCGAGGATTACGGGGAAGGGTTCTCGGATGACTGGTTCTGTCGTGTTGCCCGGGAGGCGGGCTGCTGCACGGGCGTCGCGGCGGATAGCTACGCGAGTCACGGCTGAGCGCCGCGGTGTCGCCTGCGCTTGTTGGCATAGTGGGGGAGTGTGACGTGCCTGTTGACAGAATCGATGGGACGCCTGATGTGCGAGTGTCCGATGCCTCTGACGGCCGGATCTGCTCGGTAGGTGAACTGGGCGCCCAACGCGGACCGCTGGTCAGTGGGACCGAGGCCGGTGCGGCGTGGACGATCCCTCGGCAATTGCCACCGATACCGGCGCATTTCACCAGTCGCGTAGGCGAGCTGGAAGCGCTGGACCGCATCGCCGCTGCAGTAGGTGACGAACTTGGTGCTGTGGCACCGATAGCAGTGATTGTCGGACCTGGTGGTGTGGGTAAGACGGCATTGGCGGTCACTTGGGCTGTACGCAACTCGGCGCGGTTTGCCGATGGGCAACTCTACGCCGACATGCGGGGCTTCTCCGCGGACTCGGCAGCGCTGCCGGAAGAGGTGATGGCCGCGTTCCTCCGGGCTATGGGCGTGACGCCCGAGCACGTGCCGGTGCAATTGGCGGAGCAGATGACATTGTTCAGGACGGTCACGGCCGGTCGGCGGCTGCTGATCGTGGTCGACAATGCGGCGTCGGTTGCGCAGGTGCGTCCGTTTGTGCCGGCGTCGGTGGGGTGCATGGTGGTGGTCACGAGCCGGCTGCGCCTGGATGGGTTGTATTCCGAAGGTGCGCGGTCCGTGGAGATGGATCCGTTGCCGCAGGCTCAGGCGGTCGAGTTGCTGGCCCGTGCGGTCGGTCGACCGCGAGTGTCCGATCAGCAGCGGGAGGTCGTCGAGCTGGCGAGGCTGTGCGGCCGGATGCCGATCGCGTTACGGGTCGCGGCCGCGCGGCTGGCGTCGCGACCTCGCTGGTCGGTGGCGCGGGTGGTTGCCGAACTGAGTGACGAACGGTCGCGGCTGAAACGGCTTACGGCCGACGGTGACACGGTGGTGACCGCAACGTTCGATTGGTCCTACGAAGCTCTACCCGAGCACGTGGCCAGACTGTATCGGCTGATGAGTGCGCATCCGGGGCCGGACTTCGGGTCCGGTGTTGTCGCTGCGGTCGGGCAGATGACCGTTGAGCAGGCAGCTGACGGTCTGCAGGTACTGGTGGACACGAGCTTGCTGGAGGAGCTCGACAGCGATCGGTATCGCTTTCACGACCTGGTCCGCCTGCATGGTCGCGCGCAGTGGGATCAGGAGTGTGATGAGGTCCTGGTGCGGGTTGGGCAGTGGTACTTGCGGGAAATGACGCGAGCGAACCTGGTGGTGATCCCGCTGCGCTGGCGAGTCAGCCCTGTCGCAGAGCAGCTCCAGCACGAGCCGGCTCGGTTCGCCTCGGATCGAGCAGCTTTGGAGTGGCTGGCTGCGGAGCTGCCGAACGTAGTGGTGGTGCTGGAGGACGCGGTCGCGGACCGGCACGACGAGCTGGCGTGGCAGCTGTGTGAGGCGTTGTGGGAGCTGATGCTTTACCGCAAATTATACCCGGAGTGGCTGCGCTCGCACGAACTGGGCATCACCGCGGCGCAGCGTTGCGGCAACCGGGTGGCGGAGTCGCGGCTGCGTCATCAGCTGGGCCGTGCCTACCTGGATCTGGGGCGCCTGGGGCGCGCTGAGCAGGAGACGCGACGGGCAGCTGAGCTGGCGCGGGAGGTAAACGATCTGCGCAACGAGTCGGCGGCGCTGCAGCAGCTGGGGATGGTGGCGCGGGATCGCGGTGAACTGGAGTCTGCGGTAAGGCTGTTCACCGAGAGCTTGCTGTTGGAGCAGGAGCTGGGCATCGATCGCGGGGTGGCGTTGCGGCACCGCCGGATCGGGGAGACGTTGCGGCAGGCAGGTCTGGACACCGAGGCTGCGCGGCATCTGGAGGCAGCCGCGCAGTTGTTCGCTGAGATCGGGGACGACAAGAGTGAGGCGCAGGTGGCGCTGGGGCTGGCCCGGATCGATGCGCGATCCGGGCGTCCCGAGGCGGCGTTGAGCCGGCTGCGTCAGGCGCGAGGGGTGCTGAGCAGGTCAGGGTCAGCTGTGTATGAGGCGGAGGTGCTGCTGGCGCTGGCTGAGGTCTCCGACGGCGATGACCAGCGTGGCAGGGCCAGGGGTTACCTGGCCGAAGCTGTCGAGCTGCTGAGTGATGTCGGTGGCACCGCACTTGACCGCGCAACCGCGGCCTTGCGCAGGCTCGATGAGGCTGATCGAGGCGAGGGTGTGCAGCCGGTGCCCGGTGATCAGCCACAGGAAGGCGCCGACGGCGGAGACCTCGGCGGGGCCGGCGGGGATGAGGGTGATATCTCCGGTGTGATCGCCGAGCAGTAGCACTGCGGTGCCGATCGGCACCGCGACCATGGTGAGGCCGGGAAGCCGGTCGAACACAGCGGCCAGGGTTGATCGGCCGTCTGCTCGGCACGGCTGTGGCGAGGTGATGACGACGTCGGCGAGTGTCTGGCGGTTGCGCTGGTTGTCGCGGTGGGCGGTGAGGAGCGTGCCGTGATGGCGGTCTCGGCTGTATCGCCAGTGGGTCAGGCCGCAGCCGGCAGCAGTGGCGCTGGTGGGGTGGACGGTGATGATCGGTGTGTAGGAGGTCATGTTCTCACCAGCTTGGGCAAAGGGACGGGGGAGACCGGCACTTCCCGGGCAGGTTCGGGCAGGTTGAGCAGCCGGTACATGGTGCGGCGCAGGATGCGTCCGGCCTGCCCGGGGCGTGAGGTGAGCAGTTCGCGGATGGACTGCGGGAATCCGGTGGTGTCGCGGGCCTGAGCGGCGGCGCGCAGCTGCGGCTCGAGCGGCTGGTCCAGCTGCCAGTGGGGAGCGTGCCGGGCGAGGAATTCGGTCGGAGTGGCGGGCAGCAGCGGCCGGTCGGAGGTGTCGGCGAGCAGAATCGACGCGCCAATAGCCGCGCCGTAGCCGGTGACGGATCCGTAGTCGCCGATGACGTGGTCGGCGGCGACCAGTGCGGCGCGCCAGCCCTCCTCGGGCGGGACGAGGACGAGGCCGGCACGGAGTGCGTCAGCGAGCCAGGACCGTAGTTGCCACGGACTGTGGTGGGACCAGATCTGCGGGTGCACGGCGGCGACGATGCGATAGCGGTCGTGGGGGAGTTCGGCGACGACGCGGTCGAACATGTCCGGGTGGCGGCCGAACGCCGATCGTGGTGACCAGGTGGAGGTGACCAGGACGACCTGCTGGTCGTCGGCGGCGCCGAGAGCACGCCTGTACTGATGGCGGTAGGGGAGGCTGGCAGCGAGGCGGTCGAAGGCGATGTCGCCGGCGACGACGGCGGCGGGAAGCGCCGCCGGGCAGACCTGAGCGAGCAGGGCGTGCTCGCGGTCGTGGACGAGGACGATCGCGTCGGCGCGGAGGCGGCCTTCGCGCATCAGCTGATCAGGGCCGAGGTTGGTGCGCAGCTGGGGTGGCTGAGTGAAGGTGGTGCCGGGCGGGCTTCCGTTGCGGTACTGGCCGAATCCGCCGCCGTGCGGGACGAGCAGGGCCGGCGCGGCGAGCTGGTCGAGTCCAGCGACGCTGCCGGCGAGAACGAGGTCGAGGCGGCTACGGCGGGCTTGGGCCCACGGCAGCACGGCGGCGCCGTGAGCGTGGAGGAAATCGCGGGTGGCTTCCCAGTTGTCGTCGTCGTGGGGGTCGCTGAAGACGACTTGGATGCGGTGATCGGCCTCCAGCAGCGGCATCAAATCCAGCAAACGGGTACCGGCGACGATATGCGGCACCAGCACGAGTACGGATTTCGTGCCGCGGCGGGTGAGCAGGTGCTGATCGGCGTGATCGATGGGACTGCGTACCCATGTGGTGGCGCTCATCGCATATGTCTCCCTCGCATCGTGGGCTTGAACCCAGGTTGCTGGGACAGCTTGTGAAACAGCTTTCAGTCTGTGCATCGGGTCATTGACAGTTGATCAACATTGATCGTCAGTGGAGGCTTTCCGGTGCTGTGAACGGCTGGTGCGGCGTGAGTCTGAGAGCGTCGCGGCGGACTCCGGATTCGTCGGCGCAGGGTCCCTTGTGTCCGGTAATGCGATCGCGGAATAATCGGACAACGTTGCGCATCTGTGACCGCCGCTGCTGGTAAGGCTTCAGAGACGGCAGGTTCTGTCGTCATGCTGTTGAATCGTGTTCGGTGTCCGAAAAATGTCATGGACCCGGATCGAGGGGCAGAAAAGTTGTGTCGGCCTGCTGGTTTGCCGACGTGTATTCGATCAGCGGTGATCATCATTTCAGGACACTTGTGGCGATGAACTGGCTGTCCGTCTGGACAAATGCGAAAATGTTGAGGGTGGAGAGGGCTGACGGTGGGTTCGCCATGGGGAGGGGTCTGGTGGAAATCGGGTTCGGAATTCTCGGGCAAACGGTCTTGCTGCTGCACGGGAATCTGGGCGTGAAGCCCGTGCGCGGGCGTCCCGGCAAGGTACTGGCCGCATTGCTGGCCCAACCGAACCAACGAGCGTCGGTGGACACCGTCGTGCAGTGGGCGTGGGACGAGCAGGAGAACCCGCCACAGGACGGCCTGGGAACGCTGCACCAGACAGGCGCCCGGCTGCGTCAGATCTTCCAGTCCGAAGGTGTTGATCCAGGTGTCGTCAGTATCGGCAAGGGCGGATGCCGCTTGGGTGTCGATGATCAGCAGATCGATTACCTTCAGTTTCGGGCGATGATGTCGCGTGCGCGCGAGTTCCACGACCGGGGGCAACACGATCGCGCGCACGTCGAGGCGCTGGCCGCGCTGCGGCTGCGACGCGACGAGCCACTGGCGGATTTGCGGGCCGACGCAGCTGATCAGTGGCGCATCCGCTGGCAGCGCAATGAGTGGGTGCCGGCCAACGCGTTCGTGGCCGCCCAGCAACTGCTGCTCGGGCAAACCGAGTTGGCCGTGGCACGTCTGGAAGAGCTGGATGCGGCTCATCCGATGGAGTTGAGCCTGGCGAAGCTGCGGATCCGGGCGTTGATGGCCGCGGGTCGAGGGCTGGAAGCGTCCGAGTACTTCCGGCGGATCCGCCGGGAATTGCAAGAGTCCGGCGACCTGCATGCCGCTGATGACCTGCTCGCGCTCTACAACGAGGTGATCAAGCCCGGCGCCGTTTCCTTCCCTGCATCGGTGAGGCCGGTTTCGCGAGTCATGGAGACGCCGGAGGTCGAGGAGCAGGTGCTCCCGGTGGTCTGGCACGTTTCGCCCGATGTCGGCGGCGTTGTCGGGCGCGACGAGGTGATCGCGGAGCTCGATGCGTTCACCACGGACTCGGCCGGCCTGCCGCGCGACGAGGTGGTCATGCTCACCGGGGCGCCGGGGGCGGGGAAGACGACGGTTGCTCTTCGGTGGGCGCACCGGGCTGCGGGGCGTTACCCGAACGGTGTGGTCATGCTCGACCTGCGCGGCGATGGCCAGACCGCAGGGCGTACGGCGGCGGATGTGGTCGAGCTGCTCCTGGAGCTGATGGATGTCCAGGTCGATCAGATCGTGTCTCCGGTCGCGCGAGCGGCACGGCTGACCCGGTTGCTGGCGCAACGCCGGATGCTGGTGATCTTGGACAACGTGGCCCGCTCGGACCAGGTCGAGCCGCTGCTGGGTGTCCTGGCGGGATGCACGGTCGTGGTGGTCACCCGACAGCGGTTGTCGGCGCTGCTGGCCGCACGAACGTGTCCCGTGGTCACGGTGGCGCCGCTGTCGGTGGAGGCGGCACGCGAGCTGTTGGAACGGCGGATCGGGTTGCGGGCCCGGCAGGATCCAGTCGGCACGGGCGGGCTGATCCGGCTGTGTCAGGGCAACGCACTCGCGTTGACCCTGGTGGCAGTGCGCGCGGCCGCGCGCGCGGGTATGCGGTTGACGACGCTGGCCGAGGCGCTGCGCGACGCGGACATGCTGCTGGACCTGGGTAACGACGGTGACGGGCCGGGGCGGAGCCTGCGGTCGGCCTTCACTCTGTCGTTTCAAGGTTTGGGATCTGCTGAGCAGCGCACCTTTTCGATGATCGGGCTCCATCCCGGGGTGGAGGTGGCCTCGGACGCGGTCGCCGCGGCGGACGGGCGGTCGGTGTCGAACGTGCGGCGATCACTGGACGTGCTGGTCGCGGCGCATTTGATCGAGCAGCCCGGCGACCTGGACCGCTACCGGGTGCACAACCTGCTGCAGCTGTACGCGGCGTCGCTGGCCCGGAAGCTTCCTGATATCGAGCAGGCGCGGCGCCGGCTGCTCGAGTACTACCTCCTTACCGCGTACGAAGCGCACCAGGTCGTTTACCCAGGCCGAGACCGGCCGGAGATGCCGCAGATCAGTGAGGATGTCGTCGCGGCGCAGTTCACGACACCGGCAGCAGCGCGACAGTGGTTCCTGCGCGAGCGCACGACCCTCACTACGTCGGTTCAGCTCGCGGCACAGGCGCAGTTGCACGAAATCGCCTTTACTCTGCCGTCGCTCACAGCAGACGTGTTCGACCGGCACGGTCACTTCGGTGACATCATCACCGGGTTCACGGTTGCGGCGTCGTCGGCCGCGGCTGTGGGCAACGCATACGCGGAGGCGTCGAGCTTAAACGACCTCGGGCACGTCTTGCTGCTGATGGGACAGGACTCGCGCGCGGAGCCGTACTTGGAAGCCGCGTTGCGTTTGGTCGACGAACACGGCATCGGGATCGGCCGGGTGACGGTGATGCTCAACATGGCACGGCGGCACCTGCACGCCGGTCGAGTCGAGCAAGCGGTGACCATGGCCCGGGAGACGCTGGCGTCGGCGAGGGCACTGGAAGAGCCGGAGCGATGTGGCGCGGCTCTTCACCGGCTCGCGGACGCGCTTCTGGAGCAGGGCGGTCACCAGGGCGAAGCTATCGAGCTGTACCGCGAGGCACTGGCGGTGCGTGAGCACATCGACGACGGCCCGGGTCGCATTCTGACTCATATCGCGTTGGGCGACCTGCTGACCCGGATGGGGCGCCAAGAGGCAGCCGATGAGCAATGCCGAAAGGCGTCGGCGCTGGTCAGCGTGAGCCAGCATCTGCCGGCGGCGATGAAGTTGAACACCGTTCTTGCACGTCTTCGTCATGCCGAAGGTCAGGACCGTGTCGCGTTGCAGCACGCTCACCGGGCGGTCGAGCTCGCAGATCGGTCTGGGCATGCGACGGGCAGGGGGAGGGCCCTGGACACGCTGGCTCAGATCTTGCGGGATCGGGGCAACCTCGACGACGCTCGTGCGTTGTGGCTGCGAGCAGCGCAGTTGTTCCGGGATCGCGAGCGGGTCGGGCAGGCGCGGCGGATCGAGGCATTGCTGGAGGAGCTGGATTTCGCGGTGATTCCACAGGCTCGTGACGGCGACACCGTCGCGATGCCGTCTCCGCAGCTGTTGCTGTCGGGGCGTGCCCAGAGAAGGTCAGCCGGTACCAAAGACCCGATGTAGAACCAGTACTCCGAGCCAGGTGTGGAGGGCCTGGCCCCATCGTGTCGACAGCGGCGCTCACTGGATGAGCGCCGCTGTCGTGTTTTCCGAGGAGGGACACACGGACGCGTGAATGATCCTCCTGAAGGCCCTCGCGAGTACGAAGCATGGATGTGACAATCTGCGCCTATATGTCAAATGCGGGCGCCCAGGTCGGGCCTCTTGCGTCGGGTTCGCGCCACGTCGAGTCGCGCGACCTGTTGGGCGTTGCCGACTGTTACTCGTTGTGACATGAACTCGAGCGCATAGTTGACTCGTTGTGGTCGAAGCGAGGTCTGGTGCGATGATCGAGGATTACGGAGCGAAGTAGAAATTATCCCCTGGTCGGGCAGTGTGTCGGCGAGTTAAGGTTGATGATCTTCGAAATTAGCGTTGAGTGTTGCTGACGGTAGCCTGATCAGTAGGGGAGGCCACTGTTGGGTGAACATTTGTCAGCCGGTAGTGTCTCGGCGTCCAGTAAATCGTGGCTGCTGATACGCGGCCACCGGGCCCTGAGGTGGACGAGTTGAAGCTGTTCTGGCCTTCGGTCGCGGTTGCGTCCAGCGTCGTGTGGGTGCTCTCGGTGACGGCTGCGTCCGCCGAGGCGTCGACTTACGGCCCTGTCGGCACTGCGGTTTCGGAGCCGACGTACATCCCTGCCCTCGCGGCGCCGTATGGCGTGAAGGAAGAGCCGCAGGCCTCCACGCTTCACTGGCGCTACTACTGACGTGCGTGGGCGTCCGGCTAGGGCCGGGCGCCCGTCGGGCGGTGCGGTGAGTCGGCCCGGTCGCCGGGGTCAGTGAAGATGGTTCGAGAAAGTTGACGCCTTCCGCGGTCGGCCCCGGCCGCGGAGCTCGACACCTGCGTCGAGCAGCATGCGTTTGGTGATATCGCGGCCCAGTCCGAAAGTTTTCCCGGTCTCCACGATCGACTTGCCGCTGTGATAGGTCTCGACCATGCCCGGGGGTGCGGGCGGCATGATCGGCCGAGGCGGCCGGAATTCGACGCCTTGATCTTCCAGTACGGCACGTAAAGTTCGAAGACTGCCATCGAAGCCGTCCATGAGGACGCTCAATGTGTCACCGTCCAGATACCGACGTCGCAGCTCTTTGGCTTCCTTGAGAGGCACGTCGGTGGCAAGTCGCTGTGGTCGCCTGAACGGTTGTCGCGTCTTTCCGGCCTCGCTCATGAGATCACCGCCGCCCCAAGTAGCCGATCCGGCATCGCTGAAGCGCGTGCGCCATCGCCACATGCGATCTGAGGTGCTTATCCAGGCAAAGGCACGTGTGACCACGTGTGCACCGCCAGACGTGTTCTACTTGTTCGCTCGTGTGAGCGACATATGAGTTTGCCGCGGTCATCGCAGATTCACTCCCTGATCTGCGAGCGTGGTCCTGGCTATGTACCGGTCGGCGGGACAACTGACCAGTATCCGGGCGTTCGGACAGCATCAGTGATCCGTCCGGCGCGGCTGCCGCTTCCACACGGTTCAGGTGTGGACGGCCAGGCCTACATGACGGCATTGCGGCGGGCTCAGGTTCGCGGAGCCACTGAGCCGTCGCGATGCTGCTCGGCATGAGAACGGTCATTCCAGGTGGAAAGTGCATGCGGACGTGTGCTGTCGATGAAGGCGGACACTTCACTGTCCCGGTCACAGTCGTTGCCTCGGCCGTTGTTGTTACGGCCGGTCGCCGGTGCGGTTCGGGCGTGTATGGCTGTGCCGGGGCGTCGGCATCGAGGGTCACCTCGGTTGTTCCGGCGCCATTTCGTGTCGGATACCCGCGACGCTGCGGGGGCGATCAGACGTGCCGCCGGCGGGATGTGTTGCTCCGGCCGGCCGGAGCAACACCATGGCCGCGGCCTTGAGTCGAGTCCTGATGTGCAGGTGGCGTCGGCCCGGACGAAGGGCGGCGGGTTGGCCGTGGCCCGCGCAGAGCACGCTGCGGGTGGTATGGATGCCGATGGCCGGCTAGGGGGACGCAGGTCGGCATGGTTAGTGGGAGACCATGACAACGCCGTTTCGTGGTGAGGCGATGAGACCAGCTGGGCTCGGTTGCAGCCGAGCGCGCAACCGAGAGGGAAGGGTCGACGGAGCGAGTACGTCGCCGGTGAAGTGGGCGCGGCCCAGCGCCTCTGTCCCGTTACATGGTCGGGCTCCGGCCAGCGCGCGCTAATCGGCGGGCAACCAGGAACAGCCGGCCAGCATGTGGGGAGTAGCCGGTCGAGCGCAGCGTCGTCGGGAACAATCTCGGTGACTACAGGTTCTCGTGGCGTCCGGGTCGGGTCGAAAATGTTCGCGGTTCTGGTGACGTGGCGGAGCTGAGGCCTCGCTGCTATGTGCGAAGGATGCGGACCAACTCGAGATGCTGCTGCAGGCCATTGAGTATCGGGACACGGGAGCACAGTGCATTGACGGCTGGATCGACTCGGCACGCAAGAGCCTGAAACCGAGGCCGCGCGACGCGTCGCTGAGGCAGCGATCGCTCTGTCGCCACTGGCATGGCGAGACCGCAGACGGCAGACGCAATCGTCGCGTTGCTGGCCGTCGCCGCTGCTCAACGTGCCTATTGTGCTGGTTTCCAAAGCCTCCGAGTGCACCAAATCCTCGGTGACACGGTCGAAGAATCAGACGGAATCGCTACCCCAGCCCTCCGCAGAGGGTGGCGATCCATCTCGGCGGATATCAAAGCGGTCTGTGTGAACTGCTTGCCCTCACCTGTTCAGACCAGAGCGGTGCGCGCCGCGGGGAGGTCGTCGGTCCACTCGTCGGTGAAGCTGCTCCGCTTCACGGCCGGGACGGCGGCGCACATCCGGAGCCACGCCTTCATCCCCTGGCGGGCCAGGACGTTGTCCGAGGTGAACCGGTCGGCGAAGGAGCGTGACGTGTTCACGGCTTCGAAGCCGTAGGTCAGCATCCGGCGCTCGTATTCACCGACCGCGTCGGTCAGGCCGGCTTCGCCGCGGTGCACGGCCTTGAGCTGGTGGGCCAGCAGCGCCGCATCGCGCAGCGCCGTGTTGGCGCCCAGGCTCATCACCGGGGTCATGTTGTGCACGGCGTCGCCGATGAGGGTCACCGGGCCGGTCGGCCAGGGTTCGACCGGGGTGGCGGACTTGAACGCGATCGCGTGCACGCCCGCCGGGTCGGAGTCGGTGACCATCCGGCGCAGGTCCGGGTGCCAGCCGTGGATGTGCTCGGCCACGACGTTCTGCAACGCGGGCCCGGGCAGCGACTCCACGTCGGCCGGATAGCCGGCGCGTTTCGCCGCGAACGCCCAGAGCACGTAGTCCTGGACGTCGTCGAGGAGATCGGTGCCGGTCAGGCCGAATGCCGTCAGGTCGATGCCGCCGCCGACCGCTTCGGCGGTGCGGGTCCGGCCGTCGAACACCGCGGTGAACAGGAAACTGCCGCCCGGCGGGAGCACGATGTTCATCCCGCCGCGGATCCGCGACGGCAGCCAGGCGCGGGTCTCGTCGGTCAGCGCCAGCCGGCCGGCCACGCCCACCGCGCCGGTCGGCACCCGGTGCGCGTGCGGCAGGAGCTGGGCGCGCACCCGGGAGTTGGCGCCGTCCGCGCCGATCAGCAGATCGCCGGTCGCGGTGGCGCCGTCGGCGAAGTGTGCCGTCACCGTGCCGTCCGGGTTGGTCTCGTATCGCTCGAACGTCCGTCCGAAGTGGACGTTCTCGCCCAGGCCGGCCAGGAGCAGCCGCCGCAACGCGATCCGGCTGACCGCGCGGTGGTCGCCGGTCCCGCCGGTCATCAGCTCCTCCTCGACGAAGAGCAGCTCGCGCAGGCGGTGGGTCTGGAAGCTCAGGCCCGCGCCCGGATCGCCCGCGGTGGCGGCGAAGGCGTCCCACAGCGGGCGCGGCAGGCATCGGCGCAGGGCGCGGCAGCCGAACCGGTTGAGGTGGATGCGGTAGCCCTGCAGCCAGTCGGCCGCCTCGCCGTTGCGCTCGTGGACCTGGACGTCGACGCCGGCCGCGGTGAGGGACTGGGCCATCGCGAGCCCGCCGATGCCGCCGCCGATGATCAGTGCTCTCATGTCTGTTCTCCCCGGTTGGCCAGCAGATCCGTCAGTTTGTCCAGCACCCGGTCGTGCCAGGTCACCTCGGCTTCGAGGCGGATGAGCACGTGGTCGAACCCCAGCGGCTCCAGGCCGTCGAGGTAGGGCCCCGCGTGTTCCTGAAGGTGCTTCCAGGACGCGAGTTCCGCGACGAGCGCGGCCCGGCGGTCCTCGACCAGCGCCCGCAACGTCGCCTCGTCGAGGTCCTCGGTGTAGGCCAGCGCCAGGTCGACCGGATCCGGGCGCAGCTTGGTGGTGGTGAGGATGGTGTGGCGCAGCACGGAAAGCTCGCGCCGGCCCTCTTCGGTGATCGTGTAGACCGTGCGTTCGGGCATGTTCCCCACGCGTTCGGTGCGCAGCGCCTCGATGACGCCCTCGTCCGCCATCCGCCGCAGCGCGCCGTAGAGCGAGCCGGGTTTGACGTCCGCCCAGAGCTCGGTGCGGTCGACCTGCGCCGCCCGCCGGATCTGGTGCCCGTGCATCGGACCGCCCCGCGCCAGTGCGCCGAGGATGAACAACCGAACTGCTCCCATGTGAGTACTCAAACACGAGTACTAGGTCCTAGTCAAACGCGAGTAGTCCGCGAAGGGGCTCAGAGCGCGCCGAGCAGCCGGGCGATCTCGTCCGCCGGATACGGCGTCTTCCGGCTGTCGCCGTGCAGCGCGAAGTAGAAGTCGTTGACGACGGTGGCGAGCGGGGCGTACCGGCGCAGGAGAGCGGCCGCGTCCGGCGGCAGCTCCGGGACGTCCCGCCCCGCGGCGCAGTCGCGCACGAAGTCGTTGCGGACGCGCGGGTGCGGCCACGCCCGCAACGGGCGGACGATCCGGTTGACCAGGTGGGCCAGGACGTAGGCCCGGTCGTGCGTGGCGTGCTCGGCGAGGAACTCCGCCTCGGCGTCCGACAGCTCGAACCGCGACGACAGCGTGAGACCGAAGTCGGTGAGGCACAGCCGTCCGCCGTCGGTGACGATGTTGGCGAAGTGCGCGTCGAAGTGCTGGACGTCCTGCCCGGCGAGGAAGTCCGTGACGCGCCGGAGTTCTTCGTCGACGAACCGGACCGGCGCGTCCGGCCACTCGGCGAGCGTCCGCGGCAGGTGTTCCAGGAACAGCACGAGATCCGCGCTCGACGCGTCGAGGGCTTCGAGCCGTCGCCGCACGCCCGGGTCGTCGTGCCAGAACGCGACGTCCCGCTCCAGCTCGGCCGGCGGCAGCGGCGCGCGCGGCAGGCCGGGGCGGACGCACCAGTGGTGCAGCAGCGGGAAGTGCTCGCACGCGCCGGTGCGGACCCACTCGCTCGCGTCGCGGTGGGTCGCCAGCTCCCGCCACGCGCCGCCGCCCGCGGAGCCGACACCGTAGTGGTACCAAGGCGGCAGGCCGTAGTGGTCGGCGGTCGACCCCTCGTGGCGCAGTTCGACGTCGGTGAGCGCGATCCGCTTCACGAAGACGGGCTCGCCCGCCACCCGCGCGAGCCAGGTCGTGCCGCCGATCCCGCTGCCCAGCGGGATCGCCGTCGCCAGGACGTCCAAAGTGGACAGTTCCGCCGCGATCCGCTCGTGGCGGGCGAGCCGGGTGCTCGTCACGCTCGCTCCGGGCGGACGCCCACGAGGATCTGGTGGATCGCGGGGGCGACGGTCGCGACGAGCTGCTCCGTGTCGGCGGCGACGAGCACCGGCACGCCGATGATCTGCCTGCTCGTGACGATGCCGACCAGCATCGCCGCCGCGAGACCGGCCCGCAGCATCGCGTCGTCCCCGCCCCGCCCCCGGGTGCCGTGCAGCAACCGGGACTGGATGAAGTCGCGCAGCTGCGCGCTCGCGTGGTCGTTGGTGATCGCGCCGCGCAGCATCGCCATCAAGGGTTCCGACTCGCCGGCCGCGCCCTCCCAGGCGCCGAGGTACGCGCGGACCACCCGTTCGCCCAGGTGCTCGTCGGGGCCCTCGAAGGCGGTGTCGAACCGGTCGAGCGCGGACCGCGGGACGGCCATCACGGCCGCGAACAGCTCGTCCTTCGAGCCGAAGAACTGCATCACCTGCGACGCGTCCACCCCGGCGTCGGCGGCGATGCGCCGGATCGTGGTCGTGGCGAAACCGTCACGGGCGAACCGCGCCCGGGCCGCGTCGAGCACCACCTGCCGCGTGCTGCCGCTGCCGGGCCGGCGGCCGCGGCGCGTCCCCGCCGCGGGGTCTTCCTGCGTGGTCATGACCCGAATGTAGCGGTCGGCCCGTCGATCTCAACGAGTGTTGAGTTCTGAGCGGAACAGACGTACGGTCAGGTCATGAGTGAAGACCAGAGGGTGTACGTGCCGTCCCGGCCGCTGCCGGCCGCCCGGACCGGCGTGCTGACGGGGTTCGACCCCGGCACCCGGACGCTGGCGGCGGGGTTCCGGGTCGCGCCGCAGTTCCGGGCCCTGCCCGTCGACGTCGTGTTCGAGAAGGACGTGGCGGTCCGCCTGCGGGACGGGGTGACGATCCGCGTCGACCTCTTCCGCCCGGCCGGTGCGGAGCCGGTGCCGGTGATCGTGGCGTGGAGCCCGTACGGCAAGGGACAGGGGACCTCCGCCAGCGCGATGGGCGTCTTCGAGATGGTCGGTCTCGACAACGGGATCGTGTCCGGGCTGGAGAAGTTCGAAGGCCCGGACCCCGCGTACTGGTGCGCCCGGGGCTATGCGATCTGCAATCCGGACGTCCGCGGCGTGGTCGACTCCGAGGGCGACAGCGTGCTGTGGGACCGCCAGGAAGGCCGCGACTGCCACGACGTGATCGAGTGGCTGGCGCAGCAGGCCTGGTGCTCCGGCAAGGTCGGCATGAGCGGCACCTCCTACCTCGCGGTCTCCCAGTGGTTCACCGCCGCCGAGCAGCCCCCGCACCTGGCGGCGATCAACCCGTGGGAAGGCGTCAGCGACGTCTACCGCGACCTGGTGATGCGCGGCGGCATGCCCGACACCGGGTTCGCCAGGCAGCTCCAGGAGAGCAGCTTCTTCGGCAAGAACGGCAAGGAGGACATCCTCACCGAGGTCGAGCGCTACCCGCTGGTGAACGATCTGTGGGAGAACAAGATCCCCGACTTCGGCCGGATCACCGTGCCGGCCTACGTCGTGGCCAGCTACTCCAACACGCTGCACACGGCCGGGACGTTCCGCGCCTGGCGGCGGATCGCGTCGCCCGAGAAGTGGCTGCGCGTCCACAACAGCCAGGAGTGGCCCGACTACTACGACGAAGCGAACGTGGCCGACCTGCGCCGCTTCTTCGACCACTACCTCAAGGGCGAGGACAACGGCTGGGAGCGGACGCCCCGGGTGCGCTACGCGATCCTCGACCTCCAGGGCGGCGACCAGGTCGGCGTCGCCGCGGAGGAGTTTCCCCCGGCGGACGTCACGTCGACGAAGTACTACCTCGACGGCCGCTCGCGCGCGCTGACGACCACGGCCCCCGCCGACGAGGCCGCCGTGACCTACGCGGTCGACGCGAACCCGGACGCGGTGTCCTTCGTCGTGCGGTTCGACCGCGACACCGTGCTGGCCGGTTACCCGAAAGCGCACCTGTGGGTCGAAGCGCGCGGCGCCGACGACATGGACGTCTTCGTGCTCGTGCAGAAGCTCGACGCCCACGGCACGCCGCTCCAGGCGTTCACCGTCCCCAACCGGGGCGCGCTCGTCCACGACGTGACCGAGCACGGCGCGACGATCCTGCGGTACAAGGGTTCCGACGGACGCCTGCGCGTCTCGGCCCGCCACCTCGACGAGGCCCTTTCGACTCCCGACGTGCCGGCCCACAGCTTCGACCGCGTGGAGCGCCTCTCGGCCGGCGAGGTCGTCGACGTCGAGATCGAGCTGCTCCCGGTCGGGCTCGCGTTCCACGCCGGCGAGCAGCTGCGGTTCGTCGTCAGCTCGCGGAACCTGCTGGGCACCATGATGCCCGGCATCCGGGAGTACACCGGCGCCAACCGCGGGCAGCACGTCGTCCACACCGGCGGCGAGCACGCCTCTTACCTGCAGCTTCCCGTCCGGCAAGCGACGGCCGAACCGGCACCCTGGGTGCGCTTGGCCGGCGACGACCACGACGGGCGCGTCGAGCGGTTCGAGGTGGTGGCCGCACGGCGGGCTTTGGCGCTGCTGAAGGGAAAGCTCGGCCGCGAGCGGCTGCTCGACCTCCTGCGGGACGAGATCGCGGCCGGGAGCGCCTTCCTGCGCGAACAGGTCGCGCTCTCCGCCGGGGAGGAGACGACCGGCACGACGACGTTGCGCGCGCACGGCATCACCGCGGCACAGTTCACCGAATGGCTCTCGCGAGCCTTCGGCCGGGAGGACGTCCTGCTCGCGGGCCACCCGGAGCACTACTCGATCCACGCGGCCGGCGGCCGGGTGAACATCGTCGAGACGCTCGGCGAGCACGTCTGCTCGTTCTTCATGCGCGAGTGGGACGACTCCGCGACGCCGGGAGCGGAGCCGCCGCCCGGCGGTCGCCGGTCGCGCCTGGTGCTGGAGGACGGCACCGTCGTCGGCTCCATCGCCAACGCGTTCGCCGAGGAGGAGGGCGGGTTCACCGCCCGTCTCTCGGTGACGCTGCCGGTCACCTGTGGCCCGCAGGTGATCGAGCACCACCTGCAGCACTTCGCGGTCGAGTTCCGGAACTGGATCCTGGGCGCGGCCGCCGAGCAGCCTGGTCAGGCGTCGGCGCTCAAGGCCGGATGACGGTGAGCGCGAACCTCGCCTGCTCCTTCGCCGCGTGGCCGACGGCGTCGGCGATCTCGTCGAGGCCGAACTCCGTGACGGCGAACCCGCCCAGGTCCAGCAGCCCCGCGCGGGCCAGCGCGATCAGGCCGGTGTTCGCCTCGCGCGGGGCCAGCCACTGGCCGCGCACGGTGATGTTGTTGCGCATCAGCCACGGGTAGGGCAGCGCGAGGTCGTCGCCGCCGAGCATGCCGACGCCGCCCATCAGCACGACCCGGCCGTACTCGCGCACCGTCATGGCCGCGGTCCGCGTGACGGCCGCTCCCGCCGACGGCGGCAGCAGGTCGAGGACCACGTCGATCGGGCCGGGCGCCGTGCTGCGCATCCGCGCGGTGTCGTCGTCGCCGGTGAGCCGGACCGTCCGGACGCGCGCGCCGAACCGGCGTTCCAGGTCGGCCAGCGCGTCGGCGTTGCGGCCCGGGGCGACCACGCAGGCCGCGCCCATCGCGAGGGCGACGGCCACGCCCGCACTGCCGAAGTTGCCGGTCGCGCCGCTGACCAGCACCGTTTCGCCCGGCTGGAGCTGGGCGGCGAGCAGGCCGCCGTACGGCACGAGACAGAGGGATAGCGCGGCCCACCGTCCTGCGTCGGCGGCTTCGATCGGGCCGAGCGGGACGGCGTTCTCCGTCGGGACCAGCACCTGCTCGGCGTAGGCGCCGTGGCCGAAGTGGCGTTGCAGGAACAGGCCGCCGTCGCCGCGTGCGCTCAGCCCCTGCAGCGTGATGTCCGGCGTGCGGGCGTCGTCACGGGAGCGGATGGTCGGGTCGCACAACACCCAGTCGCCGGGCTTGAGCCGGGTCGCGTCCGGGCCGGTCGCGCGCACCCGCCCGACCGCGCCGGCGCCGGGCACGACCGGCAGCGTGAGCAGGTAGTTCCGCTCGCCGCGGAACACCTCCCCGGCGTAGGGCAGCACCGGCGCCGCGACGACGTCGACGAGCACCTCGCCGGTGCCCAGCACCGGATCGGGCCACTCGCGCACGGACGGCATCGTGCCGAATTCTTCGAGGACAGCAGCTTTCATAAAGCCAGCTTCCGCGTGTCCGGACATCGTATCCAGGCCTGGTATCATCCTGGGACTGTTGCGTGCCACCCGGAGGTCGACGATGGCGGACGTGGCCCGCGCCGGGCTGGGGGAGTTCCTGCGGTCGCGGCGGGAACGGCTGAATCCGGTCGCGCTCGGGCTGCCGGACCGGCGCCGCCGCCGGACGCCCGGGTTGCGTCGCGAGGAAGTCGCCGAACTGGCCGGCATCGGCGTCGACTGGTACATCCGGCTGGAGCAGGGTCGCACGGTCAGCCCGTCCACGGAGACGATCGAAGCGCTGGCCGGCGCCCTGCGGCTGGACGACGCGGAGCGCGCCCACCTGCGTGAACTGGCCCGCAACCCGGCGCGGACGGCGTTCGCCCGCGAGTCCGTCCCCGACGCGACGCGGGGGCTGATCGAGAACCTGACCCAGCCCGCCTACGTCACCGGCCGCCGCTGGGACGTGCTGGCCTGGAACCGCGCGGCCGTCTCGCTGTTCACCGACTTCGGCAAGCTGCCCGAGGCGGACCGGAACGTGCTGGTGTTCCTGCTGCTCGACGAGCGGGGGCGGCGGCTGTTCGGGCCCGGCTGGGCGGCGCAGGCCGAGCACACGGTGGCGCAGTTCCACGCCGCGCACGACCTGTGGGCGCCGGACCCGGCGTTCACCGCGCTGGCCGGCCGCCTGCGCGCGGGCTGCCCCGAGTTCGCGGGCTGGTGGGAGCGCCACGACGTCGTCCACAGTGGACCCGGCCGGAAGACGCTGTACCGCCCGGAGCCGGTGGAGTACGAGTACGCGACGTTCCAGGCGAACGAGGACCCGGCGCTGCGGTTGACGCTCTACGCGCCGGCCCGGCGTCCGCGGATCAGCGGCAGGTAGACCTCGTCGACGATCTCCACGAGGACGTCGTCGTCCACTGTGGTCAGTCCACGGGTGAGGTACTCGTTGCGCAGCAAGGTGAGCGCGACGGTCGCGACACGCGGGTGCAGCGACTCGGGCGGGGCCTCGCCGCGGGCCACGGCGCGGTCGAGGAGCGTGAGCCACGCGGTGGTGCCGCCGTCGCCGGCCTGCTCGTGCAGCTGGGCCAGCAGGTCCGGGTCGTCGCTCACGCCGGCCAGCAGGCCGCGCAGGATCTGCGCCGCGGGGGAGGAGGCGCCGCAGTTGACGGCGCGCAGCAACGCGAGCGCGTCTTCGCGCAGGTCACCGGTGTCGGGCGGGCGCAGCTTGTCCTCGGCCATGTGCCGGTAGGCGGCGACGCCGAGCGCGGCGCGGTTCGGCCAGCGGCGGTAGATCGTGTTCTTGTTGGTGCCGGCCCGCTGGGCGACGCGTTCCATGGTCAGGCCCGGGTAGCCGGCCTCGGCCAGTTCGTCGGCGGCGGCGCGCAGGATCGCGTCTTCCAGTTCGGCGCCGCGTCGCCGGGTCTTCGCTTCGGTCATCGGTACTCACCGTACCTTGTCGATAGGGTACGGTACGTACCGTACGCTATTTCTTCTGGAGGGCATCCCTTATGCGAGCCAAGGGCATCGGTTACGACACCGGAATGGCGGTCGGCGGCACCATCCGCCGCCCGTTCGCACCCGAGCTGGTCCGGCGTGAGCTGACGATCATCCGCGATGACCTGCACTGCACGGCCGTCCGGCTGTTCGGCACCGACCTGGACCGGATCGAGTTCGCCGCGCGGGAAGCGGCCGCCCTCGGGCTGGAGGTGTGGTTCTCGCCGTTCCCCTGGGACGCGCACCCGGAGCAGATCCTCGAACAGCTCGCCGACGGCGCCGAGCGGGCCGAACTCCTCCGCGTCGCGGGAGCTGAGGTCGTGTTCGTCACCGGTGCCGAGCTGAGCCTGTTCAACCACGGCTTCCTGCCGGGCGACAGCCTCCCGGAGCGCACGGCCGGGTTGTTCGAGCGGTCCCCGGAATCACTGCGAGCGCTGGCCGAACTCCCCACCCGCGTCAACGACTTCCTGGCCCGCGCGGTCGAGGCGGTCCGCGCGCGGTTCGGCGGCCGGATCACCTACGCGTCGGTCCCGCTGGAGCGCGTCGACTGGACGCCGTTCGACATCGTCTCGGTCGACGCGCACCGCTCGAAGGAGGTCGAGCACGTCTACCAGGAGGGCATCCGCACCCTGGTCGCGGCGGGCAAGCCGGTGGCGATCACGGAGTTCGGCTGCACGACCTACCGCGGCGCGGCCGACCTCGGCGCCCGCAGCGGCGAGATCCTCGAGTACGACGGCGACATCCCGGTCCGGCTGAACGGCGACTACGTCCGCGACGAAGAGGAACAGGCGGGCTACCTCCGCGAGCTGCTGAAGGTGTTCACGGAGGAGGGCGTCGACGCGGCGTTCGCGTGCACCTTCGTCTGCTACGGCCTGGTGCACCGCGCGTCGCCCCGCGAGGATCTCGACATGGCGAGCTGGGGCGTGGTGAAAGTCCTGGAGGAAGGTTCGGGGGAGACGTACCCGGGCCTGCCCTGGGAACCGAAAGCCGCGTTCGGCGCACTCGCCACCTGCTACGCGTAACCCCCGTCTCGACGGTGCCGCGCTCGAGGACGGGTCGGCGCAAGCCGGCGTGTCGACCCGCCAAACACGCGTGTCGACCCGCCAAACACACGTGATGCCTCTCTGATCACAGGGCTGCCCACGGCGCGTGTGCGGTACCGGGCATCTTGCGGGCATTTCGCGTGATCAAAGAGGCATCACCCGTGATCGAAGAGCCGACACGGTTGAGCTGCGCGGTGGCCGCCGCACGGTGTCCGGGGTGACACTGGGGGCATGACAGCCGTCGACCGACAGCGGGCACGTCCGCTGCCGGCGACCTCTCGGTACGACGCCACGCCACCCCTGCGACGCGGTGCGCTGCTGGTCACGGCGTCGCTGGCCGCCCTGAGCGGGGCGGTGACCACGGCCGCCGCGGTGCCCGCGCTCTGGCGGCTCTGGCAGCTCTACGCGATGTTGTTCGGCGTTTTCGCGGCGGTCGAAATCGTCGCCGTGGCCGCCGTGCTCGGCTGGCCCACGCGCAAGACCGCCCACTTCGCGGCCCTGACAGCCGCCGTGGCCCTCGCGCTGTGGGTCGTCAGCCGGCCGCTCGGGCTGCTGGCGCGGTTCGACCCGTGGCAGCCGGCGGACACCGTGGTCGGCTTCACCGACTACGTCGTCGCCGCGCTGCAGGTCCTCGCCCTGTTCGGGCTCCTGGTCGTCGCCCGGCGGCGGGCGCACCCGCGGCCGTCGACGCTGCGGCGCGTGTCGGCGTGGATCGTGCTGTTCCCCGTACTCCTGCTGGTCCTGGCGACCGGCACGGCCGGGGCGGTCGCCGCGGGCGACGGCGTCACCGGCACCAACGCCTCGACGCTGCTCGACAGCACATCCAGCACCGTCGAGTACTGCCGGCCGGCGGGGATCCCCCTGTCCATGGACGTCTACCAGCCCCAGCCGTCCGCGACACCCGCGCCGGTCGTGCTCTACCTGCACGGCGGCGGCCTGTTCCTCGGCAACCGCAAGCCCGCCGGCCCGGGCGCGCTGCTCGACGGCCCGCGGTTCACCGCCGTCCGCGACGCGCTGACGGCCCGCGGCGTGACGGTCGCCTCGATCGACTACCGCCTCGCCCCCGCGGCGCCATGGCCCGCCCCGCTCACCGACGCCAAGTGCGCGGTCCGCTTCCTCGCGGCCAACGCGACGGCGCTGCACCTCGACCCGGCCCGCATCGCGGCCTGGGGCACCGGCACGGGCGGCACGCTGGCGGCCCTCCTCGGCACCGCGCCGGGCTTCGACGCCGGCCAGTACGCCGGGGTCCCGAGCACGGTCCACGCGGTGGCGGCCGTGTCCGCCCCGGCGGACTTCACGGACTTCACCGGCCTCGACGCGGTCACCCGCGCGTCGATCCTGCTCGCCCTGGGCCGCGCGCCGGCGACCCTGCGCGAGGCGAGCCCGCTGACGTACGCGGGCCCGGGCGTCCCGCCGTTCCTGCTCGCCGGCGGCGGCCGGAAGTCGGCGGAGTACGCGAACCGCCTGCGCGCGGCGGGCGATCCGGTGACCACGGGCGACGGCGGCCCGGCCGAAGTGACGGACTTCCTGGTCACCGCCCTGCGCTGATAGCTTGACGGCGTGAGCAGCGGACGCGGACTCGTGGCACCGATCTTCGGTGACCACTCCTACCGCTGCGACTTCTACGGTTGACCGGCCCCGCTCCGGGCCCCTTTCACCGCGTCACGCGGTTTCTTCGTCAACCGTAAGGAAAGTCATGACTCTGCCTGCCATCGGCTGGGCGCTCAAGCACATGCCGCTGACCGCCGCCGCCGTCGGGGAACACGAGACGCTGCTCGCCGGGCGGCGGCTCGCGATGTGCCTGCACGTCGAGCCCAAGACCGCCGCGCTCGTCACGCTCCTGGCCCGCGCCGGGGTCGACGTCACCCTCACCGGCTCACCCGGCACGACCCACGACGACGTCGCCGACGACCTGCGCGCGCTCGGCGTCACCGTGCACACGCGCCGCGCCGACGACGACGCCGACCACGCCCGCAACGTCGCGAAGGTCCTCGAAAACGAACCGGACCTCACACTCGACAACGGCGCCGACCTCACGCTGTCACTGCTCGAATCCGGGACGCCTTCGGGTTACCTCGGCGGCACCGAGGAGACGACAACCGGCGGCCTCCTGCTGCGGGAGCGGCCCGGCGGCGTCACGCACCCGGTCGTCGTGATCAACGACTCGCGGCTGAAGCTCCTGGTGGAGAACGAGTTCGGCGTCGGTCAGAGCGTCGTGCAGGGCTTTCTCAACGCCACCAACCTGATGGTGCCGGGGATGCGCGCCGCAGTGCTCGGGTACGGGCCGTGCGGCAAGGGCGTCGCCGACACCCTCGCGCGGCTCGGCGCGCGCGTCGCCGTGTGCGACACCGACCCCATGCGCGCGCTTCAGGCCATTTTGGACGGTCACCGCGTCGGCGTCGCCGAAGAAGTGCTCGAAGACGCCCAAGCCGTCTTCACCGCGACCGGCGCCCCCGGTGTCGTCGGCGCGGCCGAGCTGGCCGCGCTGCCCGACGGCGCCGTGCTCGCCGGCGTCGGCCACTTCGCCTGGGAGATCGACGCCGAGGCGCTGCGGACGGCGACCGTGCGCACGATCGAGTACGGCGACCCCGGCCGCCGCACCGGGCACGTGCTGACCGGCGGCCGCGAGATCGTCGTCCTCGACCACGGCCGGATGCTCAACCTGACCGCCGCCAACGGGAACTCCATCCAGGCGATGGATCTCGGCCTGACGCTGCAGGTCCGCAGCCTCGCGGCGGTCTGCGCGGGCGGGCTGGCCCCGGTGGTCCAGCCGGTCCCGGCGGCCGTCGAACGGCGGATCGCCACGGACCTGGTCGAACGGCTCCGCTGAAACCCGGGACTTGCCCTGGAGCGCGCTCCAGGTCCTAACGTGACGGGTACGCCGACCGCACGTCAGGAGAAAGTTTCATGGAGCTCGGTTTTCACCTTCCCATCTTCGACATCGAAGGCGGGACGACCGCCATCGCGGGCGAGCTCGCCCGCGTGGGCACCGCGGCGGAGGAGGCCGGTGCGACCTGGTTGTCCTTCATGGACCACTACTTCCAGATCGAGCCGACCGGCCTCCCCGCCGAGTCCAACATGCTCGAGGGCTACACGACCCTCGGCTTCCTCGCCGCCCACACGTCCCGGATCGAGCTCGGCCTGCTCGTCACCGGCGTGACCTACCGCCACCCCGGCCTGCTCGCGAAGATCGTCACCACCCTCGACGTCCTCTCGGGCGGCCGGGCCGCGCTCGGGATCGGGGCCGCGTGGTTCGAGCGCGAGCACCACGGCATGGGCGTGCCGTACCCGCCGGTCGCCGAGCGCTTCGAGCGGCTGGAGGAGACCCTGCGCATCACCGCGCAGATGTGGGACCCGGAGAACAACGGGCCGTTCGAGGGCAAGCACTACCAGCTGGCCGAGACGCTCTGCTCGCCGCAGCCGATCAACCGCCCGAAGGTGCTCATCGGCGGCAGCGGGGAGCGCAAGACCCTGCGGCTGGTGGCGCAGTACGGCGACGCCTGCAACCTGTTCGCGTCCTCGCCCGAGGACGTCGCGCACAAGCTGGACGTGCTGCGCGGGCACTGCGACGCCGTCGGCCGCGACTACGACGAGATCCGCACGACGATCCTCGCCAACAACCCGCGCCCGACGCCGGACACCCGCGACGAGTTCGTCCGCAGCATGGCCGACTACGCGAAGCTCGGCATCCGGACGGCCATCATCACCCCGACCACGGGGGCGCCGGCCGCCTGGATCGACGGCATGGCCCCGGCCGTGTCGCAGCTGGCGGAGTTCTAGCCCGGCACTCGCCGGTCCGCTTCGAAGATCCGGGCGGTCACCAGCCCGGGTCGCTGGAGCGAGAGGGCGTGGGTCGTGCGCGACACGACTTCGACGTCGAGCAGCGGGTCGAGCGCCTTGACCCGCTGCTCGACGTCGCGCGCGGGGTGGATCACGCTGCGTTCGGCCAGGATCAGCCGGGCCGGCACGCGGAGCGCGCGCAGCGCCGGTGTCGAAGCCCACCTGATCGGCCGCGGCATGACACACGACCTGGTCGTGGTCAAGACGCCGCCGGGCGATCGCCGTCCCGGACGCCCAGTGGGGCACCTTCGACCCCGAACACCCGGCCGGGCTCGGCCGGACCGGGGCCTCGCGAAGACCAAGGTCGTGCTGACGCGGGACCGGCGGGACTCCACGATCCGGTGACCGGCGGGAACTCCGGCCCGTCGCCGCCCGTTGATCGGGTGAAGCGCAGTAACGTGACGCGCGGAAATGACCGACGACTCCTACGACGAGGGTTCAGTGACCACCGATCCGGCGGCCGAGCACGCTTCTCTGAGCGAGGCGGCCGAAGAGCTCGCCGTCGCCGGGCAGCTCCCGCGTTTCCTGCTGATGTACAAGTTCGCCATCGAAGAGCTGATGACGAAACTGCGGATCCTCAGCGAGGAGTTCGACTTCGTCCACCGGCACGACCCGATCGAGCACATCACGAGCCGGGTGAAGCGGCCGGAGGCGATCAAGGAGAAGGTGCACCGCCGCGGCCTCGGCAGCGACTGGGTCTCCGCCGCCCGCGCGCTCGACGACATCGCCGGCATCCGCGTGGTCTGCCCGTTCGTCGACGACGTCTTCGCGGTGGCCCGCATGCTCACCGCCCAGGACGACGTCGAACTGCTGCGCACCAAGGACTACATCGCCCGCCCCAAGGCCAACGGCTACCGCAGCCTGCACCTGATCGTGCGCATCCCGGTGTTCCTGTCCGACCGGGTGGAGAAGGTCAAGGTGGAGGTCCAGCTCCGCACCATCGCGATGGACTTCTGGGCGGCGGTCGAGCACAAGCTGTCGTACAAGTACCGCGACAGCGTCCCCCCGGACTTCGCGGGCGAACTGTCCGCGGCCGCCGCCACGGCAGCGGACCTGGACGCCCGGATGGCCGCGTTGCACGAACGGATCCGCTAGGCGTTACTCCTCGCCCAGCGAAGGCCGCGGCCCACCCGGTGACGAAGATCGCCACGACGGACACCGCCCCCGGCGCCGAGGCTTCGTCGGGCGCGGACTCGCAGCAAGCGTGATCCACCTTCGCGCCGATCAGCCGGTGGTCACTCCCGTGCGGTCACCGGTGCCAGCAACGCACCCAGCGCGATCAGCTCCGTCAGCGCCATCCCGCGTTCCACCAGCCCCAGCGGGATCAGCGTCCACCAACGCCCGTCCTCGGCCGCCGCCACCACGACCGCGCCCAGGATCACCGCGAACCAGCCCAGTGACGCGATCGCCAGTACCCGCGCGAGCCAGCGACGGCCCGGCGACGCCGGGAACGCCGTGCGCGAGGCGATCAGCACCGCCAGCGGCAGCGCGACGAACGCCACCACGCTCGCGACGCGGTGCAGCGTGCCGCCGAAGTCCGAGCGCGAGACCGTCGCCCAGTCCGGCTTCGGGAACGCCACGATCACCAGCAGGCCGATCGTCCACAGTGCACCCAGGATCGTCGCGGCCACCGGCAGCCGGCGCTGGTTGACCAGCACCGCAAGCCCGGCGGCCGACCCGAACGCCACCAGGACCACCGCGATGTCGAACAGCCACTTGTGGTCGGACAGGCCGTACTCGCTGATCGTGCGGCGGGTCGCGCTGATCTCGTCGGTCGGCGGGATGACCTGCAGCAACAGCACCAGCGCGGCACCCACCGCGAGCGCGGCGATACCCGCCAGCGACACCGCGACGGACGTCCGTCGCGCAGGGACCGTGACCATGAACCGACAGTAGCCGACCGGTGGTTGAACTCCCGGTGAAATGTCCTTTTGCGCGGCCGTCCGTGTGAAGAACGGGTGAAGGCAGTACGACTTACGGCGGTTACCCCGGCCGGTTTTCGTCCATTACGGTCACTCGCTACCGGTACGTCCTTGCTGTGCCGGCCTCGGTCAAGGAGGTCTCTACCCGTGGGGAATTCACCAAGACGGCTGGTGCTGCTGGCTTCGGCCATCGCGCTGGCCGGCACGTTCGCCGTGCTGCCGACCGGCACCGCCGGTGCAGCGCAGAACATCCTGCGCGCCGACAAGTCAGTACCCCGCTCGTGCTTCGCGAAGCTGCAGCCCAAGGGCACTTCGGGCACCGATCGCCGGGATCTCACGTCCACTGTGGATGGTCTGGTCCAGGCCCGCCTGAAGGCGACGTCGGGCACCGAGGGCGACTGGGACGTCGCCGTGTTCGACAAGGCGACCGGGGCGGTCGTCGCCGCTTCGACGGCGTTGCGCTCCCACGAACTGGCCGAAAGCTTCGTGAAGAAGGGCCAGCAGCTCGTCGTCCAAGGCTGCCGCTACGGCGGTTCGGCCGGCCAGGTCCAGCTCGGCGTCGACTTCCTGGCGCTGACCCCGCAGGGCACGCCGACCACCGCGCAGAAGGCTCAGCTGGTCCGCGTCCAGACCCCCACCCGCGCCGACAAGTCCAAGCTCACCGGCCTCGGCCTCGACGTCACCGAGAAGGGTGACGCGACCGGCGTCGAGGTCGTGCTGGCCGACGACGCCGACCGTCAGACGCTCAAGAACAGCGGGCTCAAGTCGACGGTGGTCCAGGCCGACCTGTCGGCCAAGTCCGTCGCCGACGCGAAGACCGACCGCGAGTACGCGGCCAAGACCCCCAAGTCGGTGCTGCCCTCGGGCCGGACCAGCTACCGCCACCTCTACGACTACGAGTACGAGATGAAGGAGCTGGCCCGCGCCAACCCGAACCTCGTCTCGGCGTTCACCATGCCCGAGTCGACCTGGGAAGGCCGCGACGTCATGGGGCTGGAGATCGCCACCGACGTCAAGAACCTCACCGACGGCAAGCCGGTCGACTTCACCATGGGCGTGCACCACGCGCGAGAGTGGCCGGCGGGCGAGCACGTCATGGAATGGGCGTACGAGCTGGTCAACGGCTACGCCCACGACAACCAGATCCGCGGCATGGTCGGCAAGACGCGCAACATCATCGTGCCGATCGTGAACCCGGACGGCTTCGACATCTCCCGCGAGGCCGAGCCCAAGGGCGACTTCTCCCGGTTCGACTACGAGATGAAGCGCAAGAACTGCAACGTCGGCGACTCGCCGCCGCAGTACGCCACCGGCGTCTGCAAGGCCAACCCCGCCGGCCGGATCCGCGGCACCGACCCGAACCGCAACTACGCCGGCTTCTGGGGCGGCAACGGGGCCGAAGTGGCCTGGAGCGGCGACACCTTCCGCGGCTCGGCGCCGTTCTCCGAGCCGGAGTCGCGCAACGTCCGCTCGATCGTCTCGTCGCGGCAGGTCACCAACCTGATCACCTGGCACACCAACGCGGCCCTGGTGCTGCGCCCGCCGGGCGTGGCCGACGTGCGGCCGCCGCTGGAGGAGCCGGCCTTCAAGGCGCTCGGCGACAAGCTGGCCTCGCGCAACGGCTACACCAGCGAGCCGAGCTGGGCGCTCTACGACACGACCGGCACCACCGAGGACTGGTCGTACTGGGCCACCGGCGGCTGGGGCTTCACCATCGAGGTCGGCGGCGCCGGCTTCCACGAGGCCTACGAGACCGCCGTCGTCGCCGAGTACGCCGGGCTGGCCCCGACGACCGGGGCGGGCAAGGGCGGCAACCGCGGCGCGCTGCTCGACATGCTGGCCAACACCGCCGACCCGCAGCAGCACTCGACGCTGATCGGTTCGGCGCCCAAGGGGTACCAGCTCAAGCTGCACAAGACGTTCCAGACGCCGACGTCGCCGGTGATCCAGGCCGACGGCACCACCAAGCCGCCGATCTACGTCACCGACGACCTGAACTCGAAGCTCACCACCACCGGCGGGCGGTTCGCGTGGTCGGTCAACCCGTCGACGCGCCCCTACGTCGCCGGCCGCTACGGGCGGGACCCGCAGGGCCCGGCGCAGCAGGGTTACGCGGTGACGAACCCGGCCGGCGTGCCGCCGATCAACCAGAACTACCCGGCCGACACCGCGGGTGACTCGTTCACCTTCCACGTCGACGGCCTGCCGAAGGTGGACAACGGGAAGTTCAGCGTCAACATCAACTGGGCCAGCACTTCGACCGACTGGGACCTGTTCATCTACGACTCGGCCGGCAACCTGGTCAGCTCGTCGGCGAACGGCGGCACGACGTCCGAGCACGCCGTGCTGTTCGACCCGCCGGCCGGCGACTACAAGGCCGTGGTGGTCAACTACGACCAGGCCGACCCGAACGCCGTCGACGACTGGACCGGCGACGTCTCGTTCTCCTCGCCCGTCCCGCCGACCTACGGCACGAAGGAGGCCTACCAGCTGACCTGCACGTCGCCGAAGGGCAAGCTCGTCGGTGTGGCGGACGTCTTCGCCGACCGCGGCCAGACGGTCGACGTCGGTGAGGTCTGCACCCGGTCCGCGCACGCGCAGAAGCAGCGCGCGTCGGGCGGCGTCCGGTAGTTCCCGAAGGTCCGTGAAGGCCTCCTTACCGGCTCTTATGGCCGGTAAGGAGGCCTTCACGGCGTTACGGCCAGCGCGACGCCGAGGATGACCAGGATCGTGCCCACGACGCGGTTGAGGGCCGGTTTCGCGTGTTCGTACCAGCGTTGGGTGGCCGGGGCCGAGAACAACAGCGCCACTGACAGGTGCCAGACGGCCGACGCGGTGACGATCAGCGCGACCGCGGCGACCTTGATCCCCGCCGGTTCGCTCGGCGGGAGCGTCGCCGTCAGGACGCTGCCGAAGAACGCCGCGGCCTTCGGGTTGGTCAGGTTGCTGACGACGCCTTGGCGGAACGCGCCGCCCCGAGCTGCCGGTGGGGCGGATTCGGGCGCGCGGGCTCGCAGCCACAGCCGGATCCCCAGCCACGCCAGGTAAGCGCCGCAGACGACGCGCAGGGCCGTGGCCAGCCACGGCGTGCGCGCCAGCACGGCACCCAGCCCGAAGACGGCGACCGCGGCGAGCAGCCCGCCCGCGGCGACGACGCCGAGCGCGACCGACACGGCGGTGCGCCGGGTGCCGGCCGCCGCGGTGTGCGCGATGAGGACGAAGTTGGGGCCGGGGGAGACGGCCGCGGGGAGGTAGGCCAGCAGCACCGTGCCGAGGGTGGCGGCGGGGCTCACGCCGCCCGGCCGCCCCCGCCGACGACCTGGTCGCGCACGGCCCGCAGCGCGTCGTGGTCCACAGTGGACGGTTCGGCGGCGAGCCAGTCGCCGATCTCGTGCAGGAACGTCTCCGGCGTCATCGGCGGGGCGGCCACGTCGTCCGGGTCGGCCGTGGTCAGGTCGCCGCTGCGGCTCGGGTACACGATCATCGCGCCGCGCAGCGCGACGCCGGGCAGCAGGTCGCGGTAGGCGGCGAGGCTCTCGGCGAGCCGGCTGCCGCCGCCGCGGAACGGCCGCCCGTTGCGCAGCAGCCGGCCGTCCTCGGCGGTTTCGTAGTGCCCGGGCAGCCAGATCTTCGACTCGATGAGCACCAGGCGCTTCCCGCACAGCACGGCGTGGTCGACGTCGGCGAACACCGAGCCCGGCCAGGCGAGGCCGTGGAAGATCCGGGCGCCGGGCAGCCGGGTCAGGTAGGTCTCCAGCAGCTCGGCGGTGAGCCGTTCGGCCAGCTCGTCGCGCTCGGTGCCGGGGGCGCCGAAGACGGTGCGGCCGCCGAACTCCTCGGCGAAGGCGTCCCGGGCGCGGGACGCGCGCAGGTAGCCGCGGGCCAGCCGCTGAACCAGCAGCGCGGTGCCGGCGGTGAGGATGAGCCAGACGATCAGCACCGGCGGCGAGAACTCGACCCCGCTGACCAGCGGGAGCAGCACCAGCACCATGCCGCCCACGGCGACGACGACCGGCGTGTGCCCGGGGCCGCGGCGGCGGCCGTGCCGCATCCGGGTGTCTTCGCCCGCGAAGTGCCACCAGGTCAGGTCTTCGGCGTCGAGATCGGGCAGATCGGGGACGAAGCCGGGCTCGTCGCCGAAGCGCCGCCGGGGTCGCGGCCGCACCGGGACCACCGGCACGACGGTGGCGCCGCCCGCGTCGTAGCGGTCGCGGCTGACGGGGTCGCTCAGGACGTCGTAGGCCTCGCGGAGCAGTCGGAACGTGCCGACCGTGCCGCCGGCGTCCGGGTGCATCGTCTTGGCGAGCCTGCGGTAGGCCGTCTTGACGTCGGACGCCGTGGCGTCGCGGCGGACGCCGAGCACCTCGTAGTAGTCGACCTCGGGCACGCTGGCGTTCACCTCCGGATGGCTGCGCGAAGACTTTATGGGGTCGGGTCGCGGGGCCGGTCACCGCCTCCGCGGCACGGCAGGGTGATGGTCCCGGAGGCCAGGTCAGGGCGGTGTCCGGAGTTTTACCGCGCGCCGCCGGTGCGGTCACCGGGGCGCCCGGCGGGGGTCGCCGGGTGCGTGACGTGGTCCCCGTCCGGGGTGAGTGTCACGTTTCCGGTGCTCCATTAGTGTCCACTGAGGACTGTTTGTCGCTCGAAAGTGGTGTAACGGCGCGATTTTACCGGGCCGCGTTGACTTTGCGTAGCCGGAATCCACCTGAATGGACGCGAACAGGTGTTCGATTCTCGGGTAAGTTGGAGGCATGTCCCCGGCACCCCACGAACGTGACGGGCCCACCGCCACCCCACCTCGGCAGCGGGCCCGTCACCCCGTTCAGCACCCGCGTCAGTGCTCACGTCACCACCCGCGCAGCAGGAAACGCTGCAGCTTGCCACTGGCGTTGCGCGGCAGCGCGTCCACGAACCGCACCCGGCGCGGGTACTTGTACGGCGCCGCAACGGCTTTGGCGTGCTCCTGCAGCGCGTGTGCGAGGTCCGGCCCCGGCTCGGCGCCCGGCCGGAGCACGACGAAGGCCGTCACGACCGACCCGCGCTCCGGGTCGGGAGTGCCGACCACGGCGCATTCGGCGACGTCCGGGTGGGTCAGCAGCACCTCTTCCACCTCGGGGGCGGCGATGTTGTAGCCGGAGGACACGATCATGTCGTCGCTGCGGGCCACGAACCGGAAGTAGCCCTCGGCGTCGCGCACGTAGGTGTCGCCGGTGAGGTTCCAGCCGTCGCGGACGTAGTCGGCCTGCCGGGGGTCGCCGAGGTAGCGGCAGCCGGTGGGGCCCCGCACGGCGAGCAGGCCCGGCGTGCCGTCGGGCACCGGGTGGCCGGTTCCGTCGAGCACGGTGGCGCGGAACCCGGGCACGACGGTGCCGGTCGAGCCGGGGCGGGCCGCGTCGTCGGCGGCGGAGATGAACACGTGCAGCATCTCCGTGCTGCCGATGCCGTCGATGAGCGGCCGCCCGACGACGTCGCGGTACTGCTCGGCCACGGCGGCCGGGAGGGCCTCGCCGGCGGACACGGCGCGGCGGACGCCGGCCAGCAGCGGGCCGTCGCCGGCGCCGAGGATCGCGCGGTAGGCCGTCGGCGCGGTGAAGAGCACGGTCACCGCCTGCTCGGCGACGGTCGTGGCCAGCTCCTTCGGGGTGGCGCGCTCGAGCAGCAACACCGACGCGCCGGAGTGCAACGGGAACACGAGGAGGCCACCGAGGCCGAAGGTGAACGCGAGGGGAGGGGTGCCGCAGAACAGGTCGTCCGCGGCGGGCCGCAGGACGTGCCGGGAGAACGTGTCGGCGATGGCGAGCAGGTCGCGGTGGAAGTGCATGGTCGCCTTCGGCGACCCGGTGGTGCCGGAGGTGAAGGCGAGCAACGCGACGTCGTCGGCGGCCGTCGGCACGTCGTCGAAGGTCGCCGGGTGCCGTGCGCAGCGTCCGGCGAGTTCGGTGCCGTAGGAGACCACCGGCAGGCCGGGCGGCAGCTCGTCGAGCAGGCGCTCGTCGCAGAGGGCGACGCTGGGCGCCGCGCGCTCGACGATCTTGTCGAGCTCGCCGCGGCGCAGCATCGGCATGGTCGTGACGGCGACCGCCCCGGCTTTGAGCACGCCCAGCCAGCACGCCGCGAGCCACGGGGTGTTGGTCCCGCGCAGCAGCACGCGGTTGCCGGGCACGACGCCGAGGTCGGCGGTGAGCACGTGCGCGATCCGGTTGGCGCGCGCGAGCACGTCCCCGTAGGTCCACGTCTCGTGCGGCGACCGCAGGCACGGCCGATCCGCCCCGAGGCGCGCGAGGGTGTGGTCGAGCAGCACGGTGGCGGCGTTGAGCCGATCGGGATACCGCAGCTCCGGAAGGTCGAACACCAGCCGCGGCCACTGCGCTTCGGGCGGCAGCCGATCGCGGCAGAACGAGTCGGTGTGAGCGCTGGGAGAAAGCGGCATCACGGCTCCTCGGGTCGGAACGACCTGCACCAGGAGAAAAGTAGCACCCGTTGCGACCGTCGAGAAGACGCAATGCCGCACCCCTGACGGCGGCGACGAGAAGGCGATGCCACTGCGTTCACCTGGGACAGCACACAGTGACGACGCCTCGCGAGAGTCGGTGATCACCGCGACAGGCGGGTCACTCGATGCGCGATGACTCCGGGAGGGCCACCAGGTCGCACCGCTGTAGCCGTTCACGCACGCCGGGGGCCGCCGCTCGCATGGTCACCCAGGTCACGCACGCCCGAGCTGTCGCTCGCACCGCTGAAGCCGGCCACGCACGCCTCGGCCACGCACGCCTCGGCCACGCATGGCGAGGCTGTCGTTCGCATGGGCGCCGCTGTCGCGCACGTCGGGTTCGTGCTTGCGGCGCGGCCGCGGCCAGGGCGAGCGCGGGCGCAATGCCGGACCGAGCAGCGTGAGGTCGCCACTCCGTCCGCGTCCGGTGGCCGACCGGGCAGCGCCAGCCAGCGAGTGCCGCCCGAGGTCAGATTCCCGAGTCGTGTTCCGAGTCGCGTTCCGAGTCGCGTTCCGAGGCGTGGAAGAAGGCCGCCGGGTCGTTCGACAAATCCTCCAGCACTCCGTGCCGAACCCTCGCCGAGATGGCGGCGCTGATGACCGCCCACACCGCGATCACCGCCACCACCGCCGGCGCCGACAGCACGTGGCGCAGCAGTGCGAGGTTCACCGTGGCGGCCAGCGCCGCGATCTGGAGCACGTTCACGTACCACTTCCGCGGCTGCATCGAGAACACCCGCGTCCCGGTGAGGTAGGCCGTCAGGCCGGCCGTGATGAACCACGCGGCCGAGACCGGTGGGGACTCGTGCAGTGAAAGGTCCACCCCGGCCGCGATGAGCAGCAGGGAGAACGCCGGGATCAGGTGCCCGCCCGCGTACAGGAAGTACGCCAGCGCGGGGTTGCCGCCGGAGAGGTCGAGCATGCGCTCGTAGATCTCCGCCGCCGACGTGAAGTACACCCACCACAGCGCGCCGGCGAGGACCAGGCCGCCGACCAGGGCGAGCCAGTGGCCGAGGTCGTCGGCCGGGCGGTCGAGCGCCGCGCCACCCACCGTGATCACCAGCTCGCCGAGCAGCAGGATCATGAAGAGCCCGAAACGCTCGGACAGGTGCCCCGGATCGACCGCCCGTCCCGGGTTGCTCGACGGCGCGAGCAGCGAGCGCATCTTCGCGGCCCGCGACGGCCGGGGCGCGTCGTGGCCGCCGCGTCGCCGGTCGCTCCCGCCGTCCAGCAGCAGGAAACCCGCCTCCTGGATCAGCGCGAACGCCCACAGCACGAACACCCACGGCCGCGGGGTGAACGCCGAGAGCGTGAACAGCACCGCCGACGCCGTGTAGCCCCAGGCGATCCGGCGGACCTCGGCCTTGCTCCGGCCGGACCACCGGTGGGCCGCCGCCAGGATCAGGCGGACCCCGGCCAGCGCCGCCGCGAACCCCGCCGGGTGCCCCTCGAAGACGTGGTGCGCCTGGGTGGCCGCGATCGCGCACGGCACCGTGCCGGCCAGCACGAACAGCCGGTCGACGACGCGGGTGTCGTCGCCGACGCGGTTGTAGAGCAGCGCGAAGCCGATCCACGTCCACCAGAGCGTGGCGAACAGGCCCAGCGAGGCGCCGACGTGCACCCACTTCGGCTCGGCGACGATCGCGTGCGTCACCTGGCTGACGGCGAACACGAAGATCAGGTCGAAGTACAGCTCGACCCATCCGACGCGTCTGCCGTGCCCGGCGCTGTCCTGATCTTCGGTCACAGCCGAGATTGTGCACTGCGGCTCGGATAGGGTGCGATCGGAGAGGGGGAGGGTGATGGCGAAGCCGCAGCTGCGTTCGGCGGTGCTGGCGCAGGCGTGGCAGCGGATCCCCGGCGTGGCCGTCCTGTCCGCGCCCGACGGCGGCCCGCTGACCCGCACGATCAAGAAGATCATCGACCCCCTGGTCGTCCGCACCGCGGCCCGTCCCCGCCTGGGCCGTCCCCTGCTGGACGAGGCATCGGCCGCGGAGCTGACGCAGCTTTTGCTCGCCGACGCGCACCGCCTGCACGCGACGGCGGAGTGGTTCACCCACGTGAAGAAGCAGCGCCGAGCACTGCGGATCACGGCGGGCAACGTCCAGGACGTGTGCTTCCCGCTGGCCTACGAGCTGGCAACGGGCTTCGGCACCCCAGGCCCGGATGCGGCCGAGACGGCGGCGGCAGCACTGCGCGACCTGCACGGCGAGCGCGCGCCCGGAGCCGACGACCTGGCGGGCTACCTGGCCGACCCGCGAGTGGCGGCCGACCTGACGGAAGAGCTGCACCGCCGCTGGCACGCGGCCACCCCGGCTGGCAAACTGCCCTCCGCCGAGGACATCACGCAGCTCGCGGAGTTCGTCGAGACCCTCGCCGACTCCGCCTGGCACAGTCTCGCCGAATCCGGCGCCGGGCACGCGCTCGGCCTGGCCCTTCGCCGGCCCGGCGGTTCGGCCGCCGTCGCCAAGGCCGTCCAGGAGATCTCCGGCACGACCGCCCCCGACCTCGGGCTGCAGCGCGGGGACCACACCGCCGTGCCGCCGCTGAGCCGGCGGGACGAAATCGGCGCCGAACTACTCGAACGCAGCGTCGAACGGCGGGTGCGCGCCACCCTCCGGCGAACCCCCGCCGACGACCGGGCGCCCGTCGCCGACCTCGTCGACGGCGAACTGAGCCGGGTCGCCGCCGGCTTCGGGCTCGAAAGGCCCGCCCTCGCCGGCTGCTTCGCGCTCGGCGTCGTCGTCGCACCCGCGCTCCGGCCGCTCGACGGCGCCGCGGCCACGGCCGTACCCGAGTTCGCGCGGCGGCTCAACGCCCAGGTCGCGCGTGAGGGTTACGTCCTGCACGCCCGCCGCGCCCTGGCCGGCGGCACCCCGCTCACCCCGCGGCCCGACCCCGGACTCGTCCGCGAGCTGCGCGAGTTCGCCAAGCAGTTCCTCGGCCGCCTCTGGATCCGGCTGCACGGCTTCGACGTCCGCGGCGAGACCCCGGCCGACGCGGCGGACGTCCGCGACCTCGTCACCGGCGTCGTCCGCTCGACCTCCCTCGACCTGCGGACAAAGGTGCGCCGCGCACTCGTCGCCCGCTTGCCCGAGCTGGAGGCCGCGTCGTGACGCACCCACTGCACACGCCCGTCGTCGCCGCGGATGGCGCTCTCGTCCGCTTCGCCCTCGCCGATCTCCTCGGCGGCTTGGCCACGTCCATGCGGATCGAACTCACCGACGCGAGTGCCGCGGAACCGTGGCTGACCCGGCTCGTCGGGGCCGAGGCCGCCCGAACCGCACTGGAGCAGGGGCACGCCGACGTCCCGGCCCGGCCGGAGCTCGCCACCCTCGCGCTGCTGCTCTGGGCGCGCCGCTGGTGGCCCGCCGGCCCGCGGCTCGGCGTTCCGTCGCTGGACCCGGCCCTGCTGGACCTCGAAGCCGCCGTCGCGACGGCGGCGGTCGAGGACGTCGCCGAAGGGCTGCTCGACGGCTTCGAAGCCACCCCGGCGGAACTCTTCGACGCGGCGGTCGCGAGCGGCGCCCTGACCGGGCCGGCCGGCGAAGTCCGCGGCCTCTGCGCCCGGCTGGCGGCCTGGTTCGACGCGCAAGACGACGTCGAGCGCGCCGAGGCCGCGGCCGAGCCGGAAATCGCCGGCGGTCAACGCGCCTACGCACTGGCCGCGGGCACCGGCCCGGGCTCGCCCGGCGCCGGCGTGCTGGCCGAGGGCCGCGCGAGCGTCGACTGGGCGCGCGTGCCCCCGGGCGTTCTCGACGCCGCCGAAGACACCGTGACCTGGCGGATCGTCGCCGCCGGCCGGCTCGAGGTCGAGGTCGCAGGCGCGTTCGCCGACGCCGTCCTCACCGCGGTCGCGACCCACAACGGGGAGCCGTTCGCGGAAGTCCCCTTGGCCCTCGGCGCCGGGCAGTTCGCCGGGAGCGTGGCCCTCGACGCGGCCGCGACCCGGCTCGCGGCGACCCCGGACGTCCACATCGGACTCGTCGTGGGCGTGGCGGCGGAGGGCGTCACGGGCACCACGCCGGCGGACCGGGCGGCCGTGGTTTCGCTCGTGCGGGCGCGACCGCCGCGGGTGTGGACGCTGGCCGAACGCGCGGCGGCCGGGGACGCCGCCGAGGAGTTCTGACGTGCTCGCCGGCTTCCCGCCGCCGCTCACCCCGCCGGACCGGCCGCTGCCGCCCGAACTCGCCGGGTCGAGTTCGCACGGCTACAACTGTCGTTGTGTCGCAACACATTTCGGCCTGGACCCGGCGCGCTACGGCGAGGTTCCCGCGTGCTCGCTGACCGAGGCCGAGTATCACGCTCTGCTCGTCGAAGCCGTCGACGTCCAAGGCGTGGCGAAGCGGCTCGCCGCGGCGCGGGACGTCGCGGGTGCGCAGCGGCAGTACGCCCGGATGCGGCAGCTCGCGCACCGGCTAGACCGGACCGACCTCGACCTCGCCGCGGTCAGCGACCTGGCCACGGTCTGCTACTCCGCCGGCGATCTGCGCAACGCGCGACAGTGCGCCGAAGCCGTCTTGACCGTCTTCGGCGTGATCACCAAGGCCATCGTCCACTTCGGACAGTACGTCGAGCTGCGGATGATCGAAGGTTCACGCGAGATCGCCGAACGCGTGCTCATCTCACTGTCCACAGAGGAGGGTGACCTGCCGCGGGCGCGCGAGCTGCTCGCGGACCAGCGGCGCCGGGCGGCGTTCCGGAAGGCGGCCGAACCGGGGCAGTTCCCGCGCGAGCAGCTCGACCCGCACGGCGCCGACGAGCTGGAGCTGCGCATCCTCGACGTGCGCGTGCAGGTGGCGGCGGGCGACCCGGCCGGCGCGCGGGCCGCGCTCGAGGGGATCCTGGCGGCGCTGGCGCGCATCGCGGACGTCGACGAGGTGCGTGAGCAGGTCGTGTCGCTGCAGGCGATGGCGCGCGCCGAACGCGCCCGCGTCCGGCAGGCGGGCGGCGAGGAGGCGGACGCGTCGGCGGACCTGCTGCGCCTGAGCGCCCGGCACGGCGGCCCGACGGCGGCGAAGTTCGACGTCCAGCTGGCGGAAACCCGGGCCCTCGACGGGGATTTCCCGGGCGCGATCGCGACGATCGTCGCGGCCCGGGACGAGCTGGCGGCGGCCGGCCTGACCGGCGACGTGGCCGAGGCGAGCCACGCGCTGGGCGCGCTCCTGCTGCTCGCCGGCGACGTCGCGCAGGCCAGGGACCAGTTCGAGCACGCGGGAAAGCTGTGGACGGCCAACGGCGACACCCCGGGCGCGCGCCGGCTGGACCTGGCGCTGGCCCGCTGCGCGGCCGCCGAGGGCGACTGGCCGGCGGCGAAGGAGCACGCGGCCCGCGCCCAGGAGTCGGCGCGGGCGTCGGGGGAGTGGCTGGAGTGCCTGCGCGCGGACTTCGTGACGGCGACGATCGACCACGCGAGCGGCGACGACCCGCGGGCGGCCCTGGAGCTGCTGCTGCCGGTGGCCTTGGCGGCACAGGAGTACCGCTTCGAGTTCGCCGCGCCCGAGGCGCGCACGGCGTGGGCGAGCGGCGTCGCGGGCCCGGCGACGGAGCTGCTGATGACGGTGCTGGCCCAGCTGGGCGAAACGCGGCTGACAGCGGAGCTGATCGAGCGCACGTGCGCGGTCGGGGCGTACACGGAGGACCGTTCCCTCGACCTGACCGGCACCTTGCCGACGCTGGATCCGGCGACGGCTGGTGATCCCGTGCTCCCCTACGCACTGGCCGAGGCTCGTGGGCGGTCGCGACCCGAGGCGGTCACCGACGACCGGCTGCCCCTGGCCGCGCTCGGCGCCGTCACCTCCGGCCTGCCCCTCCGGCTCGCCCCGCCACCCGACCTGCGCTGGTCGCCTCGTCAGCCTATGGAACTGGACCGCTGGCTCGACCTCGCCACCGAGCGGTACCACCTGCGCCGTCAGACCACCGAGACCGTCGCCACCTGGCCCGCCGCCGAGCCGGGACGCGAGACCTTCGTCCTGCGCTTCGCCGATGCCGGGCACACCTTCCTCAGCTGGCGGACCACCGAGGACCTCGACACCGTCCACACCAACCCCATCGACGCCGGACTCGTCGAGACCGTCCGCGGCTTCCTCGCGGCCGCATCGCCGACGCCGCACGAAGGGGAGAGCGTCGCCGACGCCGTGCGAAGGTCGCTGGCCGACGACGCTCTCGGCGGCGCCGCCGGGGAACAGCGGCTGGCTCGGGTGCTCGCCCTCAACCTGCTGCCGGCCGATCTCGTCGAACGGCTCCGGCGGGCGTCCGGGCGGCGGCCGTTGCTGCGGGTCCAGCCCTCGCCCCGCCTCGCCGACGTCCCGTGGGGGCTGCTCGCCCTGCCCGACCGGCGGCCGACCCGCGGAACGATCGACGAGGTCGACTCCTGTTTCGACGGCGACGACCGCGTCCTCGACGTCGCCGACGTCGCGTTGCTCGCGCCCGCCGGGATCCCGCGCAAGCCGCCCGCCGCCGACGGGCCGCCCGTCTACCTGCTCGATCCGCGGATTCCGGGCCAGAGCGCTTTCGGTGAGCTGGGGTCGGTGCTCGGCAAGCAAAGTGACAGCTCGCCGCTGATCCGGCACCTGGACGCGCGGCTCGAAGCCGGTCCGGTTCACCCGGCCGCCGCGAACGGCCTCGACCTCGTCCGGCGGACCGACACCGACCGGCGGCTGCTCGCCGAGCTGCTGGCCCGGCCGTGCTCGCGGCTGGTGTTCGTCGGGCACGTCAGCCGGGTGCGCGACGACCACGGCGCGCAGACCGCCCTGCACCTGTCCTGTGCGGCCGAGCTGCCCGGCACGGCCGCGCCGATCGGGGCGCACCGGCCGTTCACCGCCGCCGATCTCGCACTGTCGCGAGTGGACACCATGCCGGCGCGGGTGGCGCTGATCGGCTGCGCCAGCGCGAGCGACTTCGGCCTGGCCGAACCGTTCGGCGTGCTGCTCGCCGCCGTCGCGGCCGGGGCCGGGCTGGTCGCCGCGACCGTCTGGGCGCTGCCGACGTCGGCCGCCGTGCCCGGCGCGGACCCGATGGCCGAGCTGGTCGTCGCCGTCGACACCGCGCTCGCCGGCGACGACCCCGTCACCGAGCTGTGCGAGTGGCAGCGGACCCGGCTCGCGCGGTGGCGCGAACGGCCCGAGCCGGCCCGTTCGCCGGTCTTCTGGGCGGCCCTGACCTGCCTTGACGCCGCCGCGGACGGGCAAACCTGGGTTCGGTAGCAGCGCGGTCCGCCGAAGCTGTGCACACACCGCACAGCGAAAGGCAGGGACCCGATGTTCAAGAAGATCCGCGACAAGGTCAACGAGGCCACGCAGCAGGGCGCGGCCCGCGGCGCGCAGGAGTTCCAGCAGCACGCCGAGCAGTTCCGGCGGGCGGCCGCCGCCCAGGGCTACGACATCACCCCGCAGCTGCCGACGCCGCAGGCGGCCGCGCAGGCGTTCCGGAGCCTGAACGCCGACCCGGACATGGCCGCGTTCCTGGCGCTGCCGATGGAGGAGCAGCTGCGCCAGCAGCAGGAGCTGCAGGCCTACGGCACCGAGCTGCGCCGGCTCTACGACACGTGCGAGCCGGCCACCCTGGTCGTCCGCGCGCTGGAGCCGACCGGCCGGACGATCGCCGGGCAGGCCCAGTACACCGCCACACTGGAGGTCACCCGCACCGGCGGCGTCCCGTACCGGACGGTCGCGCAGCTGATCGCGCCGCAGGCGACGATCCAGCAGTACGCGCCCGGCACCCGCCACGAGGCCCGCGTCGACCCGGCCGACCCGGCGAAGGTCGCCGTGTTCGGCCCGATCGTCTAGGGGGCGGGCGTGTTCGCATTCGGCCTGCCGGAGAACCCCCGGCGCACCGGCCGCCGGCTGTGGCTGCTCGGGGTGCCCACGACGCTCGCCTGGGCGGTCGCGGGCTGGTCGGGCGCCCTCGGGCTGCTGGACACGTTCCGGTTGATGTCGCTGAACCGCGTCGGCGCGTGGGGGGCCGACGCGGGCCCGGCGGTGTCCCTGGTGCTGTTCTTCAGCCTCTCGGTCACGGCGGCGTCGTCCCTCGGCTTCGCGATGCTGTGGAACGGCGGGGTGTCGCTGGGCCGGATGGGCGCCGGCTTCCGGGCGAGCTCGCTGGCCGCGTCCCTCGGCATCGCGCTGGGCAGCGGCGTGGCGATTCCGTCGTGGACGCGGCCGGAGGCGGTGGGGCAGCGGCTGCCGTTCCTCGACGGCGCGCCCGAGCCCTGGTCGGACGTCGACTGGGTCGTCTACTACGAGCCGTACCTGGTGCCGGCGGTGGCCGGGCTCGTCGCGCTGGTGATGATCGTGGTCCTGCTGCGCACGTTCCTCACCACGGCGGAGGCGGACGACCGCGCGCAGGCCCTGACCCAGCGCGGCCGCCTGGTGACCGGGCAGGTCACGCACGTCGAGTTCACCAACGTCTGGGTCATGGGCAACCCGCGTTTCACGGTCCACGTCCGCTTCCCGGCAGAGACGGGCGAGCGCACGGTGGTGACGACGATGGTCACCCCGGTCATGCAGTCCCCGGCACGCGGCACCAAGGTCCGGGTCCGCTACGACCCGCAGGACCCGGGCGCGGTACTGGTGGAACCCGACCCGGACGACCATGCGATCCGTTATCCGCCGTTTTTGTAACGCCGGATTCGGGGCCGGCGACTCCGGCATTGAGCGGTTGCGCGCACTACTACGACCCGTAGCACCATCGGCGCGGAATGTGACACCGCCGCAGAGGGGTGATCGCATGGGCACCTGGACGGATTCGTCCCCCGGTCGGCGTAACCTGGGAAGCGGTTCGAGCTTTTCTCCAGGGCGTTGTGTCATCGTTCCCGCAGAGGAATCCCGTACGCGGCGCGAAAGGGTGTGCTGACGCCATGAGCACGGATGCAGCGGCCTGCGCGCCGGAAGCCTCGCCGACGTCGAGCCCGGGTGAACCGATCATCGGCCAATCGCCGCGGCGCAGGGTCGGGAGTTCCGTCTACGTGACCGTGCCCGGCCCGGTGCCGGTGATCAAGGCCAAGCCGCACAAGAAGAAGTAGCGCTCAGCCGAGGTCCATGGCGTGCTCCGCGGCCCGCTGGAGGCTGACGAGCAAATGGTTGTAGCGCTCGGAATCCAGTTTGCTGATGAGCGACAGGTGCTCGGGCGGCACTTCTTCGCCGTTGGCCTTGATGACGTAGGTCGAATTCAACGTGATCGCGCCGACCGAGAGGATGTCCGCGGCGTCGGGCCCGATCATTTTCTCGCTCCCGGTTCCCGAAACGAGAATGGGCGCCGCGAGAATGCCGCGCCAGATCTGCGCGATCGGTGACGGGCTGAGGTTGGCCGCCTGGAGGTTTCCGGTGAACACCGCCTGGGCCGCGGCGAAGTCGGAACCCCGGTCGATGGTGACGTGGTGCCGGAGCGACCATTCTTCGCGGTGCGTGTAGACGGAGGTGCCGACGAGGTTGATGGTGTAGCGGCGCCGGCCGTTCTCCTGCAGCCGGCTGCGCAGCCACAGGAAGAGCCCGAAGTTCTCGCCCGCGTTGCCGCCGAGGACGTGGTCGTCGTACTCGAGGGAGAGCTTTTCGAGGACGTCCAGCGGGCCGCCGGGGATGCTGAGGGCGTCGTGCAGTTTCGTGGTCAGGTCCTCCGCGGCCTGACCGGCCGGGATCTCGGCGTCCGGCTCGCAGCCGACGGCCGTGTAGCAGTCGTCCAGGGCCTTGGCGAAGCGCCGGTTGTAGACCAGGGAGTCCTCGACCTCGTTCTCCGGCCGGTATCGCTCGGGTTCCACGACGGCGAGCGCGAGGTCGGAGATCGCCTGGTTGAGCTGCGAGTACGACTTCAGGAAGATGGGTTTGAGGCCCAGCGTCTGCTCGAGGTAGCGAGCGGAGTTGATGGCGTAGGCCGCGGCGCGGGTCGTGGAGACGTTCTTCACCGCCGGGGGCACGACGAGGGAGAACCGCAGCGAATTCGTGGGCGCGCTTCCGTAGAGCGGGCCCACGAGGTTCGGGTCGGACATGCTCAACCCGATGAAGATGGTGCAGGAGTCCTTGATCGAATCGGTGAGGATCGCCCGGACTTCCGCGCCGTACTTGAGGAACTGGGATTCGGTGAGGATGATCGGTTCTTCGGGGTTGCGCGCCTGCCGGACCAGGCCGTGCAGGTGCAGCACGCCGATGTGGCCGGCTTTCTTGTTCCACGCGGCCCATTCCTTCTTTCCGCCGGGCCGGATCGAGAACGCTTTGACGTCGGCTTCGGCGAAGTAGGCCAGGAGCGCTTCTTCGAGGATGATGTCGAAGTTCGTGGTGAGCAGGCGGCAGTCGGTGCGCCGGGTGTAGGCCAGCCGGGCGATCGACTGCGCCAGCAGTCCGGGGGTCACCCGCAGGTCCCGCTGGTAGAGCGCGTCCCGGATCACCTCGTGGTCCTGGATGTTGCGGTTCGCGTCCTTGATGAGCTGCAGCACGATCTCGGCCTTGCGCATCAGATCGGACCGGTCGGCCAGCGCGATCGTGCGGATGTCCTCGTCGTCGATCGCTTCGGTCATCTTCGCGATCAGCGACGGCCAGGAGGGCAGGCTCGAGTTCATCGAGACGCCCGCGCCGACCACGATCGTCAACGGGCGGGTGCGGTCGCGCACCGCTTCGAACAGCTCGGTGAGGTACGGCTGCGTTTCGAAAGAAAACGTGTCCCCTTTGTCGAACGCGCTGGCGTCGACGATTTTGGACCGGAATCTCTCTGGCATGCATGACCTCGTGCGTTCCGCGGTGACCGTGGTGTCATCTTGGCACCCGTGCTCCGGCACGGTCGGGTGCGGCACCGAATTTGTTACGCGGCCCGAAGAGATCACGCTAATGGCCGAGCGGGTGGTCACTCGGAGTTCGCGGAATGTGTCAGTCTTTTGTCAATAACGGCTACTGCGAATACGGCAGGTCGGCGCGGATGAGTTCCGCCTTCGCCATCGTGTCGTTGAGGTAGGCCGGCAGGGGGCGGCGGTAGCGGGTGGCGAGCGCGTCGGCGATGTCGGTGGTGACGCGCCAGCCCTGGCCGTCCAGCCAGGCCGCCGGGTCGCGGCGGGGCTCGGTGTTGAGCAGGCCCGCCATGCTGATGCCCAGGCGTTCGGCGGCCTGCATCGCCTCCATGCTCCGGTTCATGCCCTCGACGTCGCCGCCCGGGACCTGCTCGACGCCGAAGCGGCTGCCCGGCGCGGAACGGGCGTGGACCACCTCGAACAGCTCCTCCTCGGCCCGCGCGGGCAGGTACGGCAGGAGTCCCTCGGCGAGCCAGACCGTCGGGCGGGTGCGGTCGAAGCCCGCCTGCTCCAGCGCGGCCGGCCAGTCGTGGCGCAGGTCCGCCGCGACCGGGTGGCGGTGGCAGTGGGGCAGCGCGCCGAGGTCGTCGAGGACCTGCTGCTTGAACGCCAGGACCCGCGGCTGGTCGACCTCGAAGACGGCACGGCCGTCGAGGTCCAGCCGGTAGGCGCGGGCGTCGAGGCCGGCGGCGAGGATGACCACCTGTGGCGCGTCGGACGTGACGACCACTTCGTCGAAGAAGCGGGAGCGCAGGCCCATGTAGCCGGCCATCGCGCTCCACATCTCGTCGCCGTCCACGTCGGCCGGGCCGGTCGGCAGGGGCTTGGGCGGGTTCGCCGCGCGGACGAACTCGGCCGCGAACGGGTCGTCGACGAGGCCGCCAGCGGAACCCGTCGCGATCGCCCGCGCGGACGCGACCGCGAGCGCGGTCAGGCCGACGCTGGTGACGATGTCCCACTGCTGGTGCGTCCCGCTCATCCGTGACCCTCCCGAAGATCGCTGCGTCCCCCCAGCATGACACTGCGCGACCGATCGGGTGCGTGCCGTGAGTGTTTTGCCCGGAATCAGGGTGTGTGGTGTGCGTCACCGGCTGTGATGTTCGGGAGTGTGCGACGCACTCGCGGTGCGTGCCGGAAATTAATAACGAACAATGCTCGGTGCTCTTTGTCAAATTGTGCCGATGTCGCGACTGTGTAACGGTTGTGGGTAATTCTGCCGACGCCGGAAAAGATCCTTCGGGCGCATCGTGAGCCAGCCTAAGCAAGGCGCGGAGCTGCGCGAACCTGCTTGTACGGTGTGCAAGGCGGAGTCGGCGGGACACGATGCGTGATATGTACGGGCGTGTCGGAAAGAATTCGCGCCGAGCTGTCGAAAATGTCGGTGTCGGGCTTGACAGGGGCGCCGGAGTTGATGTTCTCTGCAACCCGGCTCGGTCACGCCACGTCAATGGGAAAGCCGCAATTTCACCGGTTCGGGTGCCGGTGTCCAAGATCGTTCGAGACGGTGCGTGATCGGCCCTGGGGTGATCTCGTCCTGTCCGGGTTCGACGTCAGCCGCGCGTCGGCTGGGAATCGAGCGGTTCCACCATGCTTGAACGAGGGTCCACGCCACGCCGGCCGGCCGACGCCCCGTGGTGGCCGGCGCACTGGAGCGTCCGCACCAAGATCAGCGTCGTCCTGCTGCTGCCCGTCCTGGTCGCCGTCGCGCTGGCGGTGGTCCGGATCCAGGGTGAGCTCGACCGGGCCACCACGCTCAGCGCGGCGCGCGACCGGCTGCCGGTCCTGCACGACACGATCGACCTGACGGCGTCGCTGAGCCAGGAGATGGTCGCCGCCGTCGCGGTACCGGGCGGGGCGCCGAACACGCTGACCGCCGCGGTGGACGCGAAAGTGGCCGCCATCCAGCGCGAAACCGGTTTCGCGCCGCTGCCCGCGGACACCGGCCGCTCGCTGAACACCGCGCTCGGCAAGCTCGCCGGGATCCGCGCCGCCGGCGCCGCGAACGGTGACGTGCGCACCAAGGCCGCAGGGTACAACGACATCATCGCCTCGCTCGGCGACCTCGTGCCCGCGCTCGTCCCGGCCGACGTCGGCAGCGACACCGCCGTCGCCGCGGACACCGCCCGGCTGCTGGTGCACCTGCGGGCCGAGCTGGCGACCGAGGAGACGTACGTGCGGGCGGCGCAGGCCAGCCCGGACGACGCGACCCTGCGCCCGGCGGCCGTGCTGACCGCCGCCGAGCAGACGGTGCTCGGCGAGCAGGCCGGCCGTCAGCTGACCGGCGCCCTGCGGACCCGGTTCACCGCCGCGACCAGCCCCGCCGCGAACCGGCTCGGCACGCTGCAGGACCCCGAGAGCACCGGGACGGCGGCCCTGTCGTCCTTCCTCCCGTCCATCACCGCGGAAGTCCCCGGGGTGACCGGCGTGCTGAACGACGTCGCGACGCAGCTGGCCGACAACGTGTCGTCGGCGGCCGACCGGGCCCGCGCCGACTCCCTGCGCGACACGGCGCTGGTCCTGGGCGCGCTGCTCGCCGCGCTCGCCGTCGCCCTGCTGGTCGTGCGGTCGCTCGTCGGGCCGGTGCGCCGGCTGCGCGCGGCGGCCCTGCACGCCGCCCACGAGCAGCTGCCGGAGACCGTCCGGCAGGTCCGCGACGGCAAGGAGGTCGACTGGCGCGCCGTGCCGGCCGTGCCGGTCCAGACCGAGGAGGAGATCGGGCAGCTGGCCCGTGCCTTCGACGACATGCACCGCCAGGCCGTCCGCCTCGCCGTCGAGCAGGCCGAGCTGCGCAAGCAGGTCAGCGAGATGTTCATGACGCTGTCGCGGCGCAGCCAGTCGCTGGTCGAGCAGCAGCTGTCGATCATCGAAGACCTCGAGTCGGGGGAGCAGAACCCGGCCCGCCTCGAGGAGCTGTTCCGGATCGACCACATCGCCACCCGGCTGCGCCGCAACGGCGAGAACCTGCACGTGCTCGCCGGTGGCCGGCCGGTCCGCCAGGGCCGCGAGCCGGTGCCCACGCGCGACCTGCTGCGGGCCGCGACGTCCGAGGTCAAGGACTACCGGCGGGTGGCGATGGGCAACGCGCCGCGCAGCTCGGTGCAGCCCGAGGCGGCCGCGGACGTGGTGCACATCCTCGCCGAGCTGCTGGAGAACGCGACGCGGTTCTCGCCGCCGGAGCACAAGGTGGCGCTGACCGCCGACCGCGGCGCCGACGGCGGCCTGCTCATCGAGGTCGTCGACCAGGGCCTGGGCATGACGCCGCAGGAGATCACGTCGGTCAACGAGCGGCTCGCCGCCGCGGGGTCCGTCGGTCCCGAGACGACCCGGCGGATGGGCCTGTTCGTGGTCGGCCGGCTCGCCTCGCTGCACGGCGTCACGGTGCGGCTGCGCCCGACCGGCCCGAGCGGCCGGCACCGGGGCGTCACCGCCAGCGTGCACGTGCCGGGCGCGCTGATCCTGGCCGACCTGGCCCGGCCGATCGGCGCCGGCAGGCAGGCCGAACCGGTCATGCGCCGCAACGGATCCTCCCGGCCGGTCCTGGTGCCGCCGCAGGCGCCGACGCCGATCTTCGAACAGGTCGTCACGAGCTGGTTCACCGAGCCGATCGAACCCCTGCCCGGCCTGCCGGCCGCCCCGGTACCGCCGCCTGCTCCCGCACCGGCGCCCGCGCCGCCCCCGGCGGCCGTGACGCCGCCGCCGAAGCCGAAGCCGAAACCGGCCGCGGAGTGGGCGACCCCGGCGGCGGAGCACGCGCGTCACGCCGCGGAAGACGCTCTCGAACCGCCGGTGGCGCCGAAGCTGACCGACGCCGGGTTGCCGACCCGGCGGCCCGGTGCGCAGCTCGCGCCCGGCGCGGTCGTCCCGCGGGTGCGTGAAGAGCCCGGCGGCGGGTTCCGGGACGCCTCCGCCGTCCGGAACAGCCTGTCCCGGCACTACCAGGGAATGCGCGCGGCGCGACAGCAGACCGCGACACGCGCCGAAGAATCCGGAAAGGACGAAGTGGATCCGCGATGACGGAACTGCCCGAGGTTCACCAGCGGCGCGCCCCCGGCGCCGAGGCCGCGAGCCGCACGCTGAGCGGCACCCTGGGGGTGTTCCCCGGCTCGCCGCCGCCACCCGAGCGCACGGCCACGCTGAACTGGCTGGTCAACGGGTTCGTGCAGGACGTCTCGGGCGTCGCGCACGCCGTGCTGGTGTCCGCCGACGGACTGCTCGTCGCGGCCGACGAGACGCTGCCGCGCGAACGGGCGGACCAGCTGGCGGCCATCGCGGCGGGGTTACACAGCCTGTCGCTCGGCACCGCGGAGCTGTTCACGGCGGGGCGGGTGGTGCAGTCGGTGATCGAGATGGAGCAGGGGTTCCTGCTGCTGATGAGCGTCGGCGACGGCTCCAACCTGGTCGTGCTGGCCACGACCGGCTGCGACATCGGGCTCGTCGGTTACGAGATGACGATGCTGGTCGAGCGGGTCGGGCAGAAGGTGGACGTGCCCGCGCGTGAGATGCCGGTGGCTCAGGACCGCCTGTGACGGAGTACCCGCCGTTCGGCCCGGCCGGAGAGGAGCCGCGCCACGCCCCGTCGCTCGCGCGGCCCTACTCCTGGACCGAGGGCCGGACGGCGCCGGTGGTCGAGATCGCCGTCGAGGCGCTCGTGGAGACGACGGCCGCCGGCCGGACCGAGGCCTACCACTCGACGAGTGCGCTGGCCCAGGTCATGGAGCTGTGCGCCCGCCCCCGGTCGCTGATGGAGATCGCCGCGCTGCTGGTGCTGCCGCTCGGCGTGGTCCGCGTGCTCGTCGCGGACCTGATGGAGGACAGGCTGGTCATCGTCCGCGACACCCTTTCGGACACGTCGTCCTGGGGCGAGCGCCACGACCTGATGGAACGCGTGCTGCACGGCTTGAAGGATCTTTGACCCCGGCCGTGCCCCGGAGGAAGGACTGACCCATGGACCACGCGGAGAACTTCGCGCTGGGGCGCTGGCTGCTCGTGCTCGCCTACCTCACCTCGGTGGTCGGCTGCGTGCTCGGCCTCGCCTGCGCCGTGCAGGCCCGGCACGCCGCGGACCCGCGTCACCGTCTGCGGTGGCTGGTCCTGGCGGCGGTGTCGATCGGCGGTGTCGGCATCTGGCTGATGCACTTCGTCGCCATGCTCGGCTTCAGCACGCCGGGGATGCCGGTGCGCTACGACGTCTTCCGCACCGTGCTGTCGGCGCTGCTGGCGGTCGCGGCGGTGTTCGTCGGGCTGCTGGTGGCGGGCAGCCAGGCCCGGATCGGCTGGCGGCTGCTGCTCGGCGGCCTGATCACCGGGCTCGCGGTCAACGTCATGCACTACACGGGCATGTCGGCCCTGCGCGTGAAGGGCGGCTTCACCTACGACACGCCGCTGGTGGTGCTGTCGGTGGTCATCGCCGTGGTCGCCGCGACGGCCGCGCTCTGGTTCGCGATCGTACTGAACCGCCTGGTGCTGCGCGTGGCCGCCGGGTTCGTGATGGCCGTCGCCGTGACCGGCATGCACTACACGGGCATGGCCGCGGTGCGGATGCAGATGGACATGTCCGCCCCAGACCCGGCGGGCACCGAGGTGTTCTCGTTCCTGTTCCCGGTGTTCGTCCTCGCGGCGATCGCGATGGCGGTGCCGCTGTGCGCCGTCCTGATCGCGCCGGCCGTCGGGACCGCCGCCGAGCCGCCCGTCAAGCCGGAGGAAGCCCTGGTAGCCCGCTGACCTGCGCGTTGCAGGTCAGCGCAAGGAATCCGCACGGTCCTCGCGGCAGCCTGACCCGGCGCTCCGATCCGCGGAGCCGGGAACGGGGAGGTTTCCGATGGGCCGAGCACGAGGGATGAGCAGGGCGCCGAGCCGGGCACCGGTCCGCTGACGCGCGAGCGACGCCGCCGCGTGCGGGGGAGGACGTTGCTGCCGGCCGTTCTGGTGGTTTTCGCGCTGGATACGCCGGTGCCGGCCGAGGCCGCGACGCCGGCCTGCGCGACCGGCTGCGCGTGGTCCTGGCGCACGGTCTCGGTGCGCCGGATCGGGACCGCGTGCGTCCCCGGCCCGCAGGGGTGCGTCCGGGCCGTCGTGGCGACGACCGTGGTGTTCGACGTGGCCGCTTTCCGATCTCCGGAGGACGCCGAACGTCGTCGTTGATCGCTATGAACGGGGTGTATAAACGGACGACATACACACTGTGTATAGTCCTCGGCATGTCGATCGGACTCACTCTGCTCGGGCTTCTCGAAGGCGGCCCGCGCCACGGTTACGACCTGAAGCGCGCCTACGACGACCGCTTCGGGCACGACCGTCAGGTCCACTACGGGCAGGTCTATTCGACCCTCGCGCGGCTGCTCAAACAGGGGCTCGTCGAGGCCGACGGCGTCGAGGTCGACGGCGGGCCCGAGCGGAAGCGGTACGCGATCACCGAGGCCGGGGTCGCCGACGTCGCGGGCTGGCTCGCCACCGCGGAAAAGCCGGACGCGTACCTGCAGAACACGCTCTACACCAAGATCGTCCTCGCGCTGCTGTCCGGCCGGCCCGCGTCGGAGGTCCTCGACGTCCAGCGCTCGGCGCACCTCGACGCGATGCGCGAGCTGACCCGGCGCAAGACCCGGGGCGACCTCGTCGACCAGCTGATCTGCGACCATGCGCTGTTCCACCTGGAGGCCGACCTCCGCTGGCTGGAACTGACCGCCGCCCGGCTCGACCAGCTGGCGAAGGAGATCGCGTGACCGGCGTCCTGCTCGAAGCCACCGATCTCCGGAAGACGTACGGCCCGACGGAGGCGCTCGCGGCGGCGAGCCTGCGGGTGCGGGCCGGCGAGGTCGTCGCTCTGATGGGGCCGTCCGGATCGGGCAAGTCGACACTGCTGCACTGCCTGGCCGGGATCGTCCGGCCCGACGCCGGGGCGGTCCGTTACGAGGGCGCCGACCTGGCCGGGCTGACCGACCGTGCCCGCTCCGCCTTGCGCCGCACCGACTTCGGGTTCGTCTTCCAGTTCGGCCAGCTCGTCCCGGAGCTGACCTGCCTGGAGAACGTCTCCTTGCCACTGCGGCTGAACGGCCGGCGCGGGCGCGTCGCCGCTGAGCGCGGCCGGGAGCTGCTGGGCGAGCTCGGCCTGCTGGAGATCGCCGGGAAGCGGCCGGGGGAGGTGTCCGGCGGGCAGGGGCAGCGCGTCGCCGTGGCCCGCGCCCTGGTGACCGGTCCCCGGGTCGTCTTCGCCGACGAACCGACCGGCGCCCTGGACTCGCTCAACGGCGAGCAGGTCATGCAGCTGCTGACGTCGGCGGCGCGCGAGCGGAACGCCGCGATCGTCCTGGTGACGCACGAACCCCGCGTCGCGGCCTACTCGGACCGCGAGGTCGTCGTCCGCGACGGCCGCACCCGGCAGCTCGAGGCGACCCGATGATCCGGCGCTGGTGCGACGACCTGTGGCTCGGGATGCGGCTCGCGCTCGGTGGCGGCGGGGCCCGCACGGCCCTGACACGGCTCGCGCTCACGGCGGCCGGGGTCGGCCTCGGCGTCGCCGTCCTGCTGACCGCGACGTCGGTGCCGCACCTGCTCGGCGCCCGGGAAGACCGGGCGGCCGCGCGGATGGGGGCCGTGGGCGTCGCGTCCGTGCCCGGCGTCGACCCGGTCTACGCCGTCAAGCTGGTGGACGAGTTCCACGGCCAGGGCCTGCAGGGCGTCCTCGTGCAGCCGACCGGGTCGCGCGCTCCCGCGTTCCCCGGGGTGAGCGAGTTGCCGAAACCCGGTCAAGTGGTGCTGTCGCCGGCGCTCGCCGACCTCCTGGCGTCGCCGGCGGGGGAGGAGCTGCGGGGGCGGTTCCCGCAGCCCGTGATCGGCACCATCGGCGACGCCGGGCTGACCGGCCCGAACGAGCTGTACTTCTACCTCGGGTCCGCGACCGCCGCCGCGCAGCCGGCCGCGGTCGCGGTGAACCGCGTCGGCGGCCCGCTCACCGGCCACCGCGACCTGACCGCGCTGGAGCTGCTGCTGGTCGTGGTCGGGGCGACGACCTGCCTCGTCCCGGTCGTCGTCTTCGTGGTCGCCAGCACCCGGCTCGCCGCGGCGTCGCGGGACCGGCGCCTCGCGGCGCTGCGCCTGGTCGGCGCCGACCGCGGCCAGGTGGTGCGGATCGCCGCGGGGGAGGCGCTGCTCGGCTCGCTCGCCGGGCTCGTGGCGGGCGGGGTGCTGTTCCTGGTGGTGCGCGCGCTCGTCCCGCTGATCACCGTGTCCGCCTTCCGCGGCGGCATCTTCGGCGAAGACGTCGTGCCCGACTGGCGGCTCGGCGTACCGATCGCGGTACTGCTGCCGGTGCTGGCGTGCGCGGTGGCCGCGTTCGCGCTGCGGCGGATCGTCATCGAGCCGCTCGGCGTGGTGCGGCGCGGGATCCAGGCTCCGCGGAAGTTCTGGTGGCGCCCTCTGCCCGCGGTCGTGGGCGTGGTCCTGCTGGCGACCCGCTGGGAGAGGGTGTCGGCCGACGCCGGCGACCCGGCGGTGATCGGCGGGGTGGTCCTGCTCCTGATGACCGTCCCGCTGGTGCTGCCGTGGCTGGTCGAGCGGGTCGCGGGCCGGCTGCGCGGCGGTTCGCCCGCGTGGCTGCTGGCCGTCCGACGGCTGCAGGTGGACAGCGCGACGGCGGCGCGCCTGGTGAGCGGCATCGCCGTGGTGCTGGCCGGATCGATTGCCCTGCAAGGGGTTTACGCCCGCGCCGAGAGCGACCACCTCGACCCGGGAAGCGTCCGGGTGCTGGCGAGCAACTTCGCGTCGAGCCTCACCGACGTCCAGGCGTTCGCCGCCGCCGTCCAGGAGCTGCCTGGAGCGCGTGGCGTACCGGTGACGACCTCGGGCACGCTGGTGAACGCGGCTGGGTCGGAGACCCGGCTCATCCTAGGAAGCTGCGCCGAACTGCGGTCCGAAGGAGCACCGGGGGACTGCCGCGACGGCGACGTGTTCGCCGTCGGAACCCCCGAAGCAAACGCCTACCACCCGGCCCCGGGCGACCGAACCTGGTTCGCCGGCGCCCGGCGCGCCGACCCAGGCGTCCCACCACAGTGGACGGTCCCGGCGGACCGCTTCCGCACCGTATCAACAGAACACCCGGCGGTCCTGCTGGTCACCCCGGCCGCACTGGCCCCGGCGACAAGTGTCGGGCTGATCTCGAACATCACGATCCCCGCAGCCAGCCCGGACGTGGTGGAGCAGCTGCGCAACGCGGTCGGCCAATTGGGCTGGAACGGGATAGTCTCCTCTGTAGGCACGGAACGAGACGGCACGTACGCACTGATCACCCGCGTGCTGTCGGTGGGGTCGATCCTGGTGCTGCTGCTGGCCGCGGGCAGCCTGATGATCGCGGCCTGGGAGCAACTGAGAGAACGGCGCCGCAGCCTGGCCGCCTTGATGGCCAACGGCGTAGGACGCGGCGTACTGGCCCGCTCACTGTTGTGGCAGATGGCAATCCCGGTGGCGGTAGGCGTAGCCATCGCAGTGATCGAAGGAATCGCCCTGGACTGGCTGCTGCTGAGGTCAGTGGGACACCGCGAGCTGGCGGTCGACATCCCGGCAATCCTGTTCCTGACCGCAACAGCGGCAATAGCAATACTGGCCGTAACAGCGGTAACCCTCCCAGCCCTCTGGCGGACAACAAGCCTGGAACAACTAAGGGAGAAATGACCGGGAACATGGCCTGGTAACGGCTCGTCGACTCCGGCCGGTTCCACGGCTGTGCGGGCGACATCCGGCCCGGCGACGTCCGCGACGACGATGCCGCGGTTCATCTGGTAGCGGATCAGACCTGCGCTTTCGGGGGTCCGCGCGGCTTCGCGGAGGTACTGCAGGAGCCACCGAGCGCGGCGACGGCGGCTTCGAGGGCCTGTACGGGCTCCGAACCCGTACAGGCCTGGCAACGCCTCGGTGGTTACTGGTTTCGGCCTGCCGTGACGCCGCCGTCGACGTCCCAGATCGCGCCGGTGACCCAGCCGGCCTGGTCGGAGAGGAGGAAGGTGGCCACGGCGGAGATGTCCTCGGTGGTGCCGATCCGGCCGATCGGGTGGAAGGCGTTGAATCCCGCCAGGACGGTGCCGACCTCGGCCGGTGGGATGAAGCCCTCGTAGATGGGGGTGGCGACCACGGCCGGGGAGATGGCGTTGACCCGGATCTTGTGGGCGGCCAGCTCCAGGGCGAGGTGCTGGGTCAGGGCGTGCAGGCCGGCCTTGGCCATCGAGTACGCCGATGACGGGGTCGCGGCGATGGCCTGCTTCGCCCACATGCTGCCGATGTTGACGATGGCGCCACCGCGGCCGCTGGTCACCATGTTCTGCGCCACGGTCTGGGTGATCAGGAAGGTGGCCTTGTTCAGGTCCAGGTAGGCGTCGTAGTCGGCGGGGGTGTGGTCGAGGAACGGCAGCGGCCTGAACACGCCTGCCGCGTTGACGAGCAACGTCGTGTCGGCGTGCTGGCCGGTCAGTTCCTCGCGCACCCGCGTCACCTCGGCGGGATCGCGCAGGTCGGCGGTGATGCCCCACGCCTGTCCGTGGGCGGCCAGGTCGGTCACGGTCTTCTCGACCCGCTCGGGGCGGGAACCGATGACGACCGCGCTGCCGCCGTGGCTGACGACGTCCTCGGCGATCTGACGGCCCATGCCGCTGCTGCCGCCGACTACGACGAGCTTGCGACCGGTGAAGTCCTGTCCCATGGTGGTTCTCCTCATCTGACTACCTACTAGTTGGAAGGTTGAGTGGTCGTGCGAAAAGGTGTTGCGGTGGTGCGTTTTCAGAGCAGGGCGTCGACCAGGGTCGCCGCCACCGACCGGACCACATCGCGATCCCGTCCGGTGCCGTCCGGCTGGCCGTGGGCGCGGGCCAGGAGCAGTGCCCCCTCCAGGGACGCCAGGTAAGCCTCGGCCGCCGCACCGGTCCGGGTGGCGGGCATGCCCGCCTCGGCCAGCACGCCGGCCACCCATTGCCGCTGATCGGCGAAGAACGCGTCCGTCGCCTGCCGTACCTGAACGGGCAGGCTCTCCGCATCCACGGCGAAGACGCCGCAGAGGCAGATGCGGCCGCCTTGGGCAAAGGTCTCGGCGTACAGCCCGGCGTAACCCACCAGGCGCTGCCGCGCGCCCGCCGCGTCGTCGTCGACTTCCTTCCGCGCTACGGCGAACCGTTCCCGATAGCGCGCGATCAGCGCCTCGGCCAGTGCGGCTTTGGTGGGGAAGTGGTGGTGGATGCTCGGCTTCGTGATGGACAGCTCGGCACTGATGTCGGCGTAGGAGAAGCCGTTGTACCCCCGAACCTGCACCAGCGTCTGAGCGCTGTCCAGGATCCGATCCGCTGTCGTGGTCACGCGATATTTCTACCTTCTAGTTGGTAGGGAGTCAAGGTGAGTCGCCAATCGGCAGCCGGTCAGTCGATCGGGTAGCCGGTTGCGGCGACGCGATCCGCGACGGTCGCCAGGGTGGTGGCGGGGTTGAGCGCGGTCACGACGTTCGTGGTCAGCGGGTGCCCGGCGTAGATGTGGCGCACCGCGTCGAGGTCGATCGGCCTTTCGTAGTAGGCCTGCGCCCACTCCCGGAATGCCTCGGGTGTGCCGTCGGTTAGCAGGGCGAACAGCCAGTCGGCCCCGTCGTCGCCCTTGTCGGGGAACGCGATGACGCCGTGCTGCCAGACGGTGTCGCCGTGCTCACGCCACAGGCACACCGTGACGTACGGCGTGCCGTACTCGTCGGAGAACGCCGGTTCCGCCACACATTTCCGGAATATGCCGGGCACGGCGTCGAGAACACCGGGCCACGGTTCTTCGTCGTCGGTGGCATAGGGACTCATCGGCGACTCGTGGTCGAAACCGCGCACGTACGCCCCCGCGGCCGTGAACACGACGGAGTATTCGTTGCCCGCTCCGTCCCGCATGGACGCCAGCTCCTCGCCAGGCGCCCAGGCGGTGTCGTAGAGGTGGTACCGGTCTTCGCTGCCGGGGCTCAGCACGACGTCCAACGCGGCCAGCGCACGGCACAGCGCGCGCAGGTCGGTGATGGCGGGCAGGCGACGAGCAAGGTCGTACACGGTCACCTCGATATCCAAGCAGACAGCCCGAACGTGCTGGGGCACAGACGGAAGCAGGGACAGCGCGGTTACGCGGTCAGGTTGGCGACGGCGAGGGCGGCGATCTTCTGCGCGGCACCGCAGGGGTCGTGCTGCCACGGGCCGGCTTCGGGCTGGTCGGCGGTGGCGGCGCTGATGTGGACGAGGGTGCTGTTGTCGGCGGCGAGTGCGAGGGTGCAGCCGCGTGGGCCGTCGGCTTGCTTGCTGGGGACGTTCTCGTCGATGGCGACGATGACGGCCGGGTAGATGGTCTCGACGGTGATCGGCTCCCAATGGTTGCCGGTGTCGTGGCCGAGGGCGTGCTCTTGGTACAGGATTTGCAGGCTGTCGCCCAGGTTCGAGGTGCTGACCTTGGCGACGGCGCCGAACGTGGTGACACACCGGTTGCCGTCGCGGCTGCGTTCACCGCCGGTGAAGCCGAGGGCGGTGAGCTGCTCGACCGTGACCGCGGCGCACGGATCGGCCCGGAACCGGCCGGCTCCGCTCATCCCAACCCCGGGGATCGGCGGGACCGAAACCGACGGCTCCGCCGGAACCGGCGGCCGGCCGGACGAGCAGCCGGCACTCAGCCCCAAGACCAGCAGGGCGGCGGCGACAGCGCAGCGGGTGCGGCGATGGGTCATGAGTGGCTGATCGACGCGGCCGCGGCCCGCATGGCGGCGCAGCCGGATCCGCACGCGGCCTTGATCCCGGTCGTCGCGGATTCTGGGCCCACGGTGAAGCCCTGACGCAGGAGCCGCTGGGGTGGCGTGACCGAGCGTTCGAGCGCGGCGATAAGCGGGCGACGGTGTGCTCAAGGGCGGTTCGGGGTGGCCAAGGCGGTGGTGAGGAAGTCCTGGGCTACTTCGCGCAGCTTCAGGTTCTTCTCCTGTGACGCCTTGACCAGCAGGTCGAAGGCGTCGTCGGCCGGGATTTGGTGTAGGGCCATCAAGATGCCCTTCGCCTGGTCGATCACCGCTCGGGAGGTCAGTGCGGTGCGTAGCTGTTCCATCGTCTCGCGGGCCGTCTGGTGTCGGCGGGTGCTGCGCAGTGCCGCTTCGGCGGCGGTGGTGTAGAGCGCCAGCAGGGCCCCGTCGAGCGCGCCGAAGCTGTTGCCGCCGGTGTCGTACAGGTTGAGTGAACCGTGGTACTCGTGGTCGATGAACAGCGGCGCGGACAGGTAGCCGAGCACCGCGGACTCGGCGGCGGCCGCGGCGAACTCGGGCCACTGCTGCGCCGCTTCGGTCACCTTGACCCGCTGGAGCTCGCCGGTCCGGGCGGCCTCCAGGCAGGGGCCTTGCCCGGCGTCGTACTGGGCCTGGTCGATGTGGTGCGCGCTGTCACCGGTCGACGCCGCGGTGTAGGGGTTGCCCTCGCGCAGCAGGGTGATGCTGGCGAGTTCCGCGTCCGGCACGGCGTGCACGACCTGCTGGCACACCCGCTGCAGCACCACCGACAGCGCTTCTTCCTCCTTGAAGGTGCCGGCCAGCCGGTCCAACGCGGTGGTGACGTCGTCCACTCGCCGTGCGGCGTCCCGCTCGTCAAGCAGGTTCTCGTCCATGGGGCGCTCCTTCGGGGGCAATGCGCTCGGTCTCGGGTGTGCGGGTACGCCGAAGACTAATCGTCCGATCAGCTGATCATCGAGCCGGGAAACGGCGGCGGTGTCACGTGATCCTCACGCGGTGGTGAGCCGTCGATCCGCCGTCCGAGGGGATTCTCGCGTGTCCCGCTCTCGTCTCGGCCACTTACCGTCACCGAAACGCGGAATGCCAGGACACTGTGTGAGCGTCGGCACTTTGACGCGGTCCGCCGCGGCCCCGTTCACTTGTCTTCGTTCCGGTGGCGCATCCGGACCGCCGGGAAGGACGAAGACGACTATGGGTACGCCGGATCTGGTCAGGGAATCCGCGCTGGGCGGGCGGTTGGTGCTGTGGGAGGAGTCGGCCCGCGACGGCGCGCAGGGCAAAACCCTGATGAGCGGGGACTTCCGCGTCCGGCTGGCCCGTGAGCACGGCCGGGTCTTCGGTGGTGACGGCCCCCGGCACGTCGTGTTCGCGGCCGGATTCCCCGCGGTGTGCGCGGAAGAGTTCGCCGCCACCCGCCGGGTCGCCGTAGAGGCGGCCGGATCCGTGAGTCCCGCCGCGGTCTGCCGGGCCACCCTCGACGACGTGCGGCAAGCGTGCGACGCGGTGCGGGGTACGCCGAACGCGCGGGTGATGATCGTGGTGCCCGCGTCCGACGTGATGGCCGACGCGATGGTCCACCGGCCCGCCGTCGACGCGCTGGCCGACGCCGTCACGCTGGTGCGGGCCGTGCGCGACGGCGGCACCGGCGTCATCCCGGACGTGTGTTTCGCCGACGCGCCGCGCGCCGACGTCGACGTGCTGGCCGGCGCGGCGAACGCGCTGACCGAGGCCGGCGCCGGCGTGATCGTCGTCGCCGACACCACCGGCGACCTGCTCACCGAGCGGTGCGCCGAGCTGTTCCAGAGGCTGGTCGAGCGGGTGGCCGACGACGTCGTCCTGGCCTCGCACCTGCACAACGACCTCGGGCTCGGCCTGGCGAACACGCTGGCGGCGGTCCGGGCCGGCGTCCGGGTGGTGTCGAGTTCCTGGCTGGGCGTCGCGGAACGCAGCGGCATGGTCGCCACCGAGCAGCTCCTGTTCCTGCTCGCCCACCGCACCACCGAACTGCTGGGCGAGGCCGACCTCTGGCACACGGCGCCCGACCTGACCCGGATTCCCGCGATCGCCCGCGCGGTGGCGGCGGAGACGGGCCTGCCGCTGACGGTGACCACCCCGATCGTCGGCACCGGCGTCGGCACGATCTCCACCGGCACGCCGTTCGTGCGGCCGGCGACGTTCCAGCCCTTCGACCCGGCGGTGCTGGGCATCGAGCCGACCGTGGTGCTCACCCACCTGGCCAGTACCCGGGTGCTGCGCGCGGTCGGCGAACGGGCCGGCCTGGTGCTCGACCGCGCGGAGACGGCGGCGGCGCTGGCCTGGGTGAAGGCCGAAGCGTTCCGCCGCAACGAAGCGGTCGTCCCGGTCGAGAGCCTCGTCGGGTTCGTCGACGCGTTCCGCGCGACCGCCGCGGTGCCGGCGACGTGACGGCGATCCTGACGCAGCCGGCCGCGGCGGCCGAGGCGTTGCGGGCGGGCTCGGCGGTCGTGTTCCCGAACCCGTACCCGCTGACCTCGGTGGTCGCCGCGACCGCGCCCGGCGTCGTCAACACCGCCAAGGGCCGCCCCGCGGACCAGGCCGTCGCGTTGTGGCTCGTCGACGACGAGCCCTGGTCCGAGTTCTCCGCCGCCCTCGACCTCGACGACGCCACCCGGGTGCTCGTCCGCGAGCTCCTGGTGCGCGAACGGCTGACGCTGCTGCTGCCCGTGGTGAGCGGCCGGGCGCCGGGCTGGGCGTCACCGGCCACCCGCGACGGCCACGCGTTGGTGTTCGGCGCGTGCGGGGATCCGGTGCGCCCGATCCTCACGGACGTCGGGCACCTCCACGTCAGCAGCGCCAACCGCACCGGACACCCGCCGGCGGCCTCTGCCGCCGAGGCGCGCGCGATTTTCCCGCCGGACGTGCACGTCCTCGAGAGCGCCGATGACTCGCCCGCGGCCGGGCGCGCGGCGACCACCACACTGTGCGTGGGCCGGAACCGCAGCTTGACGCACACCCGCCTCGGCGCTCAGGACCGCGCACACGGCGGCCCGGAGGCTTACCTCGCGCACTTGCGGGCCGGTTACGTCACCTGAGCACCCTCGGTGTTCGGCTCAGTCCCGCACGACCCGCAGGCACAGCCGGGTGAGGACGGCGCGGAGCTCGTCGTCGGGCAGTGCGTCGAGGCGGCGGGTCACGACGCCCAGGTCGCTGATCAGCGAGTAGGCCGCGATCTGGTCCGCCGTCGGCGCCGGGCCGAACAGCAGGTGCAGGGCGCGGTCGGCCAGCTCGTCGAGGGTGCGGCTGATGCCGGGGTGCCGCCGGACGATCGGGTCGGCGTGGCTCATCGGCGCCAGCGTGCGGTACGCGGTGACGACCTGGCCGACCCAGTGCGTGACGAAGGATTCGCGGCGCTCGTCGCGGTCGGCGATCTGCTCGAGCGCGTCGAGCCCGGCGGCCAGCGCGGCGACCGTGGGTTCGAGCAGGGCCTCGAGGATCGCGATCTTGGTGCGGAAGTAGTAGTAGACGTTCGCCTTCGTGACACCCATCGTGTCGGCGATCTGCTGCAGCGAAGTGGCGTCGAACCCGTGCTCCAGGAACAGCCTCCGCGCCGTGTCCAGCACCGCCTGCCTGGTCTTCTCGGCCTGCGCCGCCCGTACCGCCGCCACGCGGTCATCGTAGCGCCCGCGGCGGACCGGAGGTGGTGCTACTCTTAGTTTCGTTAGCCGAACGGCTAACGAAGCGAGGAGGACGTGATGTCAGGTTCGGTGCTGGTGACCGGCGGGACCGGCTACGTGGCGGGCTGGTGCGTCGCCGAGCTGCTCGGCCGCGGTTACGACGTGCGGGCGACCGTGCGTGACGCGAGCCGGGGCGAGCGGGTGCGGCGGGCGGTCGCGTCCGTCTCGGACCGGACGGACCACCTGGAGTTCGCGGTGGCGGACCTGACCCGCGACGACGGCTGGGAGGAAGCCCTCGACGGGTGCGACCACGTCCTGCACGTCGCCTCGCCGCTTGGTGCGGACGGCGCGGATGCGCAGGCCTTGCTGGTCCCGGCCCGCGACGGCACGCTGCGGGTGCTGCGCGCCGCGGCCGCGGCGGGGGTCCAGCGGGTGGTCATGACGTCGGCGGCGAACACGGCCAGCCCGACGTCCTACACCGCCGACGGCGTCACCGACGAGACACTGTGGACGGACCTGGACGCGCCGAAGCTGCCCGCCTACCGGCGTTCGAAGACGGCGGCCGAGCTGGCGGCGTGGGAGTTCATGAAGTCCTACGACGGGCCGATGACGCTCGCCACGATCCTGCCGGGCGCGGTGTTCGGGCCGGTGCTGTCGCCCGACACGCCGGGCTCGGTCCGGATCATCTCCCGGCTGCTGGCCGGCGCGATGCCCGGCACCCCGCGCATCGGCCTGGAGGTCGTCGACGTGCGGGACCTCGCCGACGTCCACGTCCGCGCCATGACCGCCCCCGCGGCGGCCGGCCAGCGGTTCCTCGCGACCGGCGAGTTCCTGTGGATGCACGACATCGCGCGCATCCTGCGCGACGGCCTCGGCGAGGACGGCCGCAAGGTCCCGACGCGCAAGCTGCCGGACCTCGCCGTCCGCGTGTCCGCGCTGTTCGACCGCTCGCTGCGGGAGATCATGCCCTCCCTCGGCCGCCGCAGCCGCCACAGCACGGCGAAGGCGAAGTCGTTGCTGGACTGGACACCGCGGCCGGCGGAGGTCGCCGTCCTCGACTGCGCCCGCAGCCTCATCGACCACGACGTCGTCGGGAAGTGACGCCCATGAGCCCCCAGAATCCCATCGAGGACACGCCGTTCGACGCCGCGTCGACGGCCGAGCAGGTCGCCGCCGGCGTCGATCTCACCGGCAAGCTCGCCGTCGTCACCGGCGGGCACTCGGGCATCGGCCGGGAGACGACCCGGGTGCTGCGCGAGCGCGGTGCCCACGTCGTCGTCCCCGTGCGCGATCCCGCCAAGGCCGCGGGCATGCTCGACGGCATCGCCGGCGTCGAGATCGACCGGCTCGACCTCGCCGACCCGGCGTCGGTGGACGCGTTCGTGCGGCGGTTCCTCGCGTCGGGCCGCGCGGTGGACATCCTGGTCGCGAGCGCGGGGATCATGGGCGTGCCCTTGACGCGCGACGCGCGCGGCCACGAGTCGCACTTCGCGACCAACCACCTCGGGCACTTCCGGCTCACCGCAAGGCTTTCGCCGGCGTTGGCCCGGGGCGCCCGCGTGGTGTCGGTGTCCGCGGCGGCGCACCGGCTGTCGCCGGTCGTGTTCGACGACCTGGCCTTCAAGCGCCGCGAGTACCACCCGATGCTCGGGTACGGCCAGTCGAAGACGGCGAACATCCTGTTCGCGCTCGAGCTGGATCGCCTTGGGGTGCAGGCGTTCTCCGTCCACCCGGGGTCCATTGTGGACACCAATCTGAGCGGCTGGGCCACCCCGGAGACGCTGCGGGCGATGAAGCTCGTCGACGACGACGGCAAGCCGGTGATCGACCCGTACGCGGGCAAGAAGACGGTCCAGCAGGGCGCGTCGACCAGCGTGTGGTGCGCGGTCAGCCCCCAGCTGGCCGACGTCGGCGGGGTGTACTGCCTGGACAACAACATCGCGCCGGTGGCGCCGGAGCGTGACCACGACGCGAGCCGGCACGGGACGGGCGAAGTCCCGCCGGCGGGCGTGTCCCCGCACGCGATCGACCCGGCCGCGGCCGCGCGGTTGTGGTCGGTGAGCGAGGAACTGACGGGCGTCAGCTTCCCGGCGCGGTGACGGCCCGGTTCACGGTGTCGCCGGGCGCACCTTCAGCACGTCACCGCGGGGGGCCGGCTCCCGCAGGCCGCGGCGGAGGTACTCGCCGACCGCGACGGCTTGGGCGGGCAGGCCGGTCAGCTCCAGGATGTCGAGCACCGCGTGGCCCGCGGCCGCGGCGAACGTCGAGAAGTACCCGTAGCGGCCCGCCAGGACGTCGGCGATCTTGCGCCGCGTGACGACGGCGCCGATCGGGTTGCCCACGCCCATCGGCTTGTCCAGCGTCACCAGGTCCGGCGTGATCCCGGAGAGAGCGAAGCGTCACAGCTGCGGCCCGCAGCCCGAGCCGGACGCAGGCCCGCTGCACGTCACGGCGATGCCCGTAAGCGGGCATGAAGGCATGCTAGCATGCGGGCATGACTCAAGCCGTCAAACGGCAGTTCAGCGTCTACCTGCCACCCGAGCTCATCAGGCGGGTCAAGCACGCGTCCGTCGACGCCGACGAGTCGCTCTCGGCGTTCGTCGAGCACGCGCTCGAGGAGTACCTGCGACGCGGTGAGGAGCGATCGTGATGCGCGTGCTGCCGATCCGCTACAGCGCGGACGTCGAGGCCCTGACGCGGTTCTACCGGGCCCTCGGCCTGGAGAGCGGGCCGGCGTCGCGCCCCGGCGGCTGGATCGAGCTGCCCGCCGACGGCGGCACGCTGGCCCTGCACCGCGGGACCGCCGAGGAGGCCGGCCGGTGCGAGCTGGCGTTCGAGGCCGACGAACCGCTGGAGGACGTCGCGGATCGCTTGCGGGCGGCCGGGTTCGAGCCCGGCCCGGTGACCGACGAAGGCTTCGGCTTCTCGTTGCGCGTCCGGGATCCCGACGGCGTGTGGGTGCAGATCAACCGGTACGACCGAGAGCTGTACACGTGAGAGGTGCCCCGCCGGTGCTCGCCGCCGGGATCGTCGCGCTCGAGTTCGCGGCCGCCGTGACCGGGTTCGTCGCGTCCACGCTGCTGCCCGTCGTCGCCGACGACCTGGACGCGCGGGGCCGGCTCGGGCTCCTGATCGCCGGTTCGACACTGGGGTTGTTCGTCGCGCTCCCGCTGGCGAGCCGGGTGGTGGGCCGGCTGGGCCCGCGGCGCACGCTCGCCGCCGGGATGCTCGCCTACCTCGGCGGGCTCGCGCTGGCCGCGTCCGCTCGGGCGGCGTGGGTGTTCGCGCTGGGGCAGTTCACCAGCGGCCTGGCCGGCGGGCTCTTGGCGGTGTTCGGGATCAGCTCCGCGATCCGGCACCTCGACGAACGGCTGCGCATCCGGGTGGTCGCGGCGTCGTCGGCGATGTGGATCGTGCCCGCCCTGATCGGCCCGGCCGCGACGCTGGGCCTGGAACACCTCGTCGGGTGGCACTGGACCCTGCTGGTGCCGGTGCCGTTCGTCCTTTTCGGACGGCTGCTGGTCGTGCGCGCCGTCCGGGACGACCCCGCCGTCGAGGCCGCGCCGCGCCCGCTGGGCCGGACGCTGTCGGTGCCGCTGGGCGCCGCGTGCGTCGTGCTGAGCGCGGGGTGGTGGCCGCTCGCGATCGCCGGTGCGGCGCTCACGGTGGCGGGGACGGTCGCGATCCTGCCCGCGGGAACCGCGCGCCTGCGGCGGGGGACACCCGCCGCGCTCGGGGCGATGGTGCTGTTCGCGGCCGGCTACTTCGGCGCGGACAGCCTGATCACCGTGCTGCTGACGAGCGGGTTCCGGATGAGCCTCGGGCAGGCGGCGGTCGTGCTCAGCGCCGCCCCGCTGGGGTGGGCGGTGACGAGCCTCCTGGTCACGCGGAGCGCGTCGGCGTTTCCGGTCGCCGGCCTGAGCCTGACCGCGCTCGGCACGGCGGTGCCGGCGGTCGAGCTGGCCACCGGCGGCTCGTTCGGCGTCGTCCTCGGCGCGTGGACCGCGGCCGGGATCGGCGTCGGGCTCGCGTACCCCAGCCTGTACATCCGGGCGACGACCGCGGGCTCGAGCGGATTCACGGCCACGGAGCTGGCGACCGCGGTCATCACGGCCGAATGCGTCGGCCAGCTCCTGGGCCGTGCGGTCGGCGGCACCTTGAGCTCGGCCGGCACCACCGGCGGGCTGGTCGCTTCCTACGTGCTGTTCGCGCTCGCCCTGATCGCGACCGCGGGTGCCGCGAGCCGGACATCGACCGCCGGGTAGCCATCATTCCGGCGGGGTATCGGTGAATCCGGGCGGCGCCGACCGGACCGATTCCCGCTCGAAACGACGTCGATTACGCGGAATGGCCCATGGCCGCGCCGCTGAACGGCTGTCATGCCTTACTTCTTCACGGCGGCGACCTTCTTGCGCGGCGTGCGCTTGCGGGCCGCGACCGGTTCGGCGGCCTGTCGCTGCGCCTCGTCGTAGGCGGTGACGATCTCGGAGGAGAGGCGGCCGCGCTCGGAGACCTCATAGCCGCTTTCCCCGGCCCAGGCGCGGATCGCGCGTGAGCGCTCACGGTCCGCGCTGCTCGCCGTCGACTGCCCGGTGGCGACGCGCACCTTGCGGCCGCCGGTCTTGCGGCTCGCGGCGATGAACCGCGCGAGTTCCCCGCGCAGGGCGGTGGCGTTGTCGTCGGAGAGGTCGATCTCGTAGCTGACGCCGTCGAGGCCGAAGGGAATGGTGTGGGTGGCGGGGCTGCCGTCGAGGTCGTCCAGCATCTCGACGAGGACCTTTTGCGCCATGGGAATTCTCCAACCGGTTGACTGTGTGTCCGTGGTGACCAGGAGCACGATATGCGGGATCCACTGTGGATCATACATACCCACCGGTATTATCGCAATTTCCCGAAAACGCGAACAAGTATCGTGAAAATGTCACAGGGCCGGGCGGACGGCGTTTATGGCCGGTGCGGGCGCCGCCGTTGACGACCGCGTTCGTTCCACCTGATCAGCCGGGCCGCTCGGGTGAGCGGAGCAGGTCGTCGAGGCCGCCGCGGGCGTCCGCCATGACGAGCTCCTCCGCGGTGGCCGCGTCGCCGGCGCGCAGGGCGCGGACCAGCGCGCGGTGGCCGGAGTAGCGGTCGAGCCCGAACCGGTCGTCGGCCAGCACGTGCTCGACCAGGCGGCTGCGCCGCTCGGCGCGGGAGAACACCCGGCTCTGCTCCAGTAGCCGCACGAGCACCGGGTTGCCGGCGCACGCGCTCACCTCGTCGTTGAACCGCTGGAAGACGTCGAGCAGGGTGTGGACGTAGTTCTCGACGCGCTGCCCGTCGGCGTGCCGCTGGCGCATGACGATCACCAGGTCGTCGGCGGTGTCGAGGAGCGCGTCGAGCCGGACCAGGTGGCCCTTCGTCGCGTGCCGGGCCGCGAAGCGCGCGACCAGCCCGCGCAGGGCGACCTCCACCTCGGCCAGGTCCCGGATCGCGGCGTCCCCGATCATCGCGACGACCACCGTCCGCGGCCCGGCGCGCTCGATGAGGCCGTCCTGCTCCAGGCGCCGGATCGCTTCGCGGACCGGGGTGGGGCTGACGGCGAAGCGTTCGGCCAGGCCGCGTTCGGTGACCTTTTCGCCCGGGCGCAGGTCGCCCGCGGCGATGGCGTCCTGCACCGCGCGGTAGGTGCGGTCGGCGAGCGTCTCCGCCACCGGGGCGGCCGGTGACTGCTGATTCATGTCCTCACCTTAACCGAGCCATGGCATCCCGTTATGCCACCGTTGACAGTTTTGCTATAGCATCTCTAGGGTGACGACAGCGCCGACGCGACGAAGCGGCCGCGGCCCCCGGAGGACTTGCGATGACCACAGTGGACACCCCGAGGGGGCGGAAGAGCGGGCGGCGCATCACGTTCTACGTCGCGCTGGCCGTCTTCGCCCAGGAATCGACGTGGAACTTCTACGACGCGCAGGTGCCCCCGCTGCTGCGCGAGCACGTCGGCAGCGCCGCCGTCATCGGGCTGCTGATGGGCATGGACAACGTGCTGGGCCTGTTCATCCAGCCCTGGATCGGCAACCGGTCGGACAACACCCGCACCCGCTGGGGCCGGCGGATCCCGTACCTGGCCGTCGGCATGCCGATCGCCGCCGTCCTGTTCGCCACGATCCCGCTCGCGTCGTCGCTGCCGGCGCTGATCGCGCTCATGTTCGCCTACGCGCTGGTGGCGAACAGCTTCAAGCCGCTGGGGGAGGCGCTGCTGCCCGACTTCATCCGCCCGGAGCGCCGCAGCCGGGCCAACGCGGCGGTGAAGATCGCGTCCAGCCTCACCATCATCGTCTCGGCGCTGATCAGCACGTTCCTCGTCGACTCGCACCCCAAGCTGGCCTTCTCGGTGCCTTCGGTCCTGATGCTCGTGTCCGCCGCGGTGCTGGTGTGGCGGGTCCGGGACAGCACCTCGCGCGCCTACCGGGAAGCCGTGGCGGAGGACCGGGAACCGGCGCGGGAAGACACGCCCAAACCGCGCATGCGCGACATCCTGCGGGACATCGCCGGTGACCCCGACCGCACCCGGCTGCTGGTGATCCTGGCGATCCTGCTGTTCGGCGCCGCGTGGGCGGCGTCCCGGTCGCTGATCACCAACTACGGCATCGAGGCTCTCGGCCTGTCCCGCGGCAGCGCTGGCGGCCTCACGTTGCCCAGCGGGGTGGCGTTCCTGCTCGCGGCGTACCCGCTGGCCCTGCTGTCGGAGCGGATCGGCCGGGTCCGGGTGATGGCCATGGGCGCGACGGTCTTCGTGGTGTCCCTGACGATCGGCACGCTCCTGCACACCCCCACGGCGACGATCGTCGCCCTGTGCGTGGCCGCCATCGGCGCGGCCGGCTTCGTGATCAACGGCGCGGTGGTGCTGTGGAACCTGGCGCCGTCCAGCCGGGTCCTGGGCACGTACACCGCGCTGTACACGGTGGGCTGGGCCACGGGCGGCTTCCTGGGCCCCGCGGTGGTGGGCGGAATGGTCGACGTGACCGGCTGGCGCCTCATGCCGATCGACGCCGCATTGCTCGCGGTGTTCGCCCTGGCCGCGGTGGTACGCATAGAACTGCTGCGGCGCCGGTCTTCGAGCGAGACGGGGGCCGCGTTGTGAGCACGGTTCTGGTCACCACCGACTACATCCGCCCCGGCGGCGGGGCTGCGGTGGCGTTGTCCGGCGCGGGCCGTGTGGTCGGTTTCGGCGAGGGTGCGGCTGCGGCTCGTGGTGTCGGCCGTCTTGCGCTTCGCGGCGCCGTGGTGCCGATCCACCAAGGAAGGGCGGCGGTGTTGTGAGCACGGTTCTGGTCACCACGGACTGCACCGGCCCCGGCGATGAGGCTGCGGTGGTGTTGTCCGGTGCGGGCCGTGCGGTCGGTTTCGGCAGCGGCGCGGGTGGTTCGACTGCGGCTCGCGGTGTCGGCTGTTCTGCGCTTCGAAGCGCCGTGGTGCCGGTTCACCGACGAAGGGCGGCCGCGCTGTGAGCACGATCCTGGTCACCACCGACTACACCCGCCCCGGCGACGAGGCCGACACCATCCTCACCGCCGCCGGGCACGATGTCCGCTACCGCACGGGAGCGCGTGGTGACGAACTGGCCGCGGCCCTGGGCGATGCGGTCGGTGCCATCGTCTCCACCGACCCGTTGACGGCGGACGTCCTCGAACGCGCACCACTGCTGCGGGCCGTCGTCCGCTCGGGTGTCGGGTACGACTCGGTCGACGTCGATGCCGCTGCCCGCCTCGGCATCCGGGTCAGCAACCTGCCCGGGGTCAACAGCAACGCCGTCGCCGAGTACACGCTCGCCCTGCTGCTGGCCGGCGCCCGGCGGCTGGTCGAGTCGGCCGTGGGAGTGCGCGAAGGCGGGTGGCCCAGGCAGAGCGGCCGCGAGCTGCGCGGTGCCACGCTCGGGCTCGTCGGGCATGGCCCGGCCGCACGGGCCGTCGTCCCGCTCGCGCGGGCGTTCGGGATGCGGGTCCTGTGCGCCACCGCCTACCCGGACGGCGGTGCACCCGGCGTCGAGTTCGTCGAGCTGCCGGAGTTGTTGCGCGAAGCGGACTACGTGTCGCTGCACACCGCCTTGACCGCACGGACCCGGCACCTCCTCGACGCCGCCGCGCTGGCGTTGATGAAGCCCACGGCGATCCTCGTCAACACCGCGCGCGGGGCACTCGTCGACGAAGCCGCCTTGGCCGGGGCCGTCACCGCGGGGCGGCTCGCCGGTGCCGCCCTCGACGTCGCCCAGGCCGAACCGCTACCGGCCGACAGTCCGCTGCGCGGGGTGGCCGGCATCACCGTGTATTCGCACCTCGCCGGCCAGACCGCCGAAGCCCGGCGGGCCACCGCCATCGCGGCGGCGCACGAACTGCTCGCGTCCCTGCGCGGCGAACCCCGTACCCCCGTAACAGCTAGGAGAGATCAGTGAACGACACGGCAGTGGGCGTCCTCGTGCCCACGGGCATGATCGGCGCGGGGTTCGCCCCGGAAACGGTCGAACGCGGCCTCGCGCTCGGCGCCGACGTCATCGCCGTCGACGGCGGCTCGACCGACTCCGGGCCCCACTACCTCGGGTCCGGCACCCCGAAGACGTCCACCGCCGCGGTCGCCCGCGACATGCGCCTGCTGCTGCGCGCGGCGGCGAAGGCCCGCATCCCGCTCATCGTCGGGTCGTGCGGCACCAGCGGGGCGGACAGCGGTGTCGACTGGCTCGCGGACATCACCGCCGGGATCCTCGCCGAAGACCGGCTCGACCTGACCGTCGCCACCATCCACAGCGAGCAGGACCCCGCTTACCTCCGGCGCCGGCTCGCCGAGGGGGCGATCCACCCGCTGCCCCCGCTCGGGCCGCTCGACCGCGCGACCCTCGACGGCTGCGTGCGGGTCGTCGGGATGATGGGCCACGAACCCATCGAGGAGGCCTTGCGCGCGGGCGCCGACGTCGTGCTGGCCGGGCGGGCCACCGACACCGCCGTCGCGGCCGCTTTCGCGCTGCTGAAAGGACTGCCGCCCGGCCCGGTCTGGCACGCGGCCAAGATCGTCGAGTGTGGCGGCCAGTGCACGACGAACCCCCGCTCCGGCGGCGTGTTCGCGCGGATCGACCAGGATGGCTTCACGATCGAGCCGCTCGACCCCGCGGCGTCGTGCACGCCGACGTCGGTCGCCGCGCACATGCTCTACGAGACCGCGAACCCGTTCCGGATGCGGGAGCCCGCCGGCACCCTCGACGTCTCACGCGCGACCTACCGCGCAGTCGACGACCGGATCGTGCGCGTGGAGGGCTCGGTGTTCGAACCCGCCGCGCAGCACACGATCAAGCTCGAAGGCGCCCGGCTCACCGGCTACGAAACCATGTCGTTCTCGGCCATCCGCGACCCGCACATCCTGGCCGGCATCGAGGACTGGGCCGCGCTGCTGAAGAAAGTGCTCGTCGAGCGCGTGCACCAGACGCTCGCGCTGGGGGAGGGGGACTACGAGTTCGACGTCCGGCTCTACGGCCACAACGCGATCCTCGAAGACCTGGACCCCGCGACCACCCCGGCCCGCGAGGTCGGCGTCATGCTGCTGGTGCACGCCGCCGACCAGGCCACCGCGACCGCCGTCGCCAAGATCGCCAACCCGCTGATGCTGCACCTGCCGACGGCGGACATGCCGTACCTGCCGAGCCTCGCGTTCCCGACCTCGCCGGCCGAGACCGAGCGCGGGCCGGTGTACGAGTTCGCGCTCAACCACGTCGTCGACTCCGAGACCCCGACCACGATGTTCCGCACCACCATCCGGAAGGCCCGCGTCGATGCCTGACACCCTGCAAGACCTCGCGACCGAGGTGCGCTCGAAGAACGCGGGCCCGTTCTGGGTCACCATGGAGGTGTTCCTGCGCGACGACGCGGGTTACCTCGTCGCCGCCGACGAGGAGTTCTTGAACGAGACCGTGATCGCGCGGCTGTACGGCGTCCCGGCCGCCGGAGTGGAGATCTTCCGCATCCCGGCGCTCAACGTCGTCAAGATCTCCTTCCCCCGCCCGATTCCCCAGGGCAGCCTGCGCGACCGCGACATCCACGCCGGGCAGCACCACGTGCCACTGGCACTCCTGGAGCTGCCCGGCCGAGCTGCCGGGGGGTGAGGTTCAGCGCACGGCCTTGCGGCGCACGAACCCGATCACGCCGGTCGCGACGAACAGGATCGCGCCCACGATGATCAGCCAGAACAGGCCCTTGATGACGATCCCGAGCACCACCAGCACGGCCCAGATGACCAGCAGGCCGACGATAAGTCCCATGACGCGTTCCTCTCGGTCGATGTGTCGCGTGGGTACCCCGCAGCCCGGCGATCCACTCGGCGGAAGCATCACCGTCCGGTCGCGCCGGGGCGACGTGAGTCACCGGTGTGGGGGACGCTCGTGTGCGGGCCCGGCCGCCGGGGTAACCAGCCGGCATGACGTCCATCGGCTACTTCCTGTCCTGCGAGCAGTACGGCCCTCGCGAGCTCGTCGCCCAGGCCCGGGCGGCCGAGCGCGCCGGCTTCGAGCGGCTGTGGATCTCGGACCACTTCCACCCCTGGAACGACGCCCAGGGCCAGAGCCCGTTCGTCTGGTCGGTGCTCGGCGCCCTGTCCGAGGCCGTCTCCCTGCCGATCACGACGGCGGTGACCTGCCCGACCGTCCGGCTGCACCCGGCCGTGATCGCGCAGGCCGCGGCGACCGCCGCCGTCCAGCTCGACGGCCGGTTCGTGCTGGGCGTCGGCTCGGGGGAGGCGCTCAACGAGCACATCCTCGGCGACCCCTGGCCCTCGGCCGGGCAGCGGCTGGCGATGCTGGAGGAGGCCGTCGAGGTCATCCGCCTGCTGCACGCGGCGGGCGCGCGCGGCGAGTCGATCAGCCACCACGGTGAGCACTACGACGTGGTGGACGCCCGGATCTACACCGTGCCGGCCGAGCCGGTGCCGATCTACGTGTCCGGGTTCGGGCCGCAGGCCACCGAGCTGGCCGGGCGCATCGGCGACGGCTACTGCACGGTCGTGCCGGACGCCGACCTCGTCCGCGCGTTCCGCGAGTCCGGTGGCGGCGGCAAGCCGGTGCAGGCCGGGATGAAGGTCTGCTGGGACGCCGACACCGACGCCGCGCTCGACCAGGCGCACCGGCTGTGGCCCAACGACGTCCTGCCCGGCCAGCTCGCCCAGATCCTGCCGCGCCCCGAGGACTTCGAGGCCGCGACGTCGTTCGTCCCGCGCGCGGACGTCGCGGAGGCGATCGTGTGCGGCGACGACCCGAAGGCCCACGCCGAGCGGGTGCGCCAGTACGTCGACGCCGGGGTGGACGAGATCTACGTCCAGCAGGTCGGTGCCGACCACGACGGCTTCTTCCGCGGCTGGCAGGAGTACGTCCTGCCGGAGTTCCACTGAGGAATGGGCGCGTCTCTGGCAGGGTGACGTGATGGCCTGCCGCATCAGCGAAATCGTCATCGACGCCCGGGACCCGGAGACACTGGCGAAGTTCTGGGCCGCCGTGCTCGGCTACGTCGAGATCGGCCGGGAGCCCGACGGCATCGAGATCGGCCCGCCCGGCACCGGCTTCGGCGGCCCGCAGCCGACGCTCGTCCTCGGCGTCGGCGGGTCGGGGAAGGCGGCGAAGCTGCCGCTGCACCTGGACGTCAGCCCCACCGACCGGGACCAGGACGCCGAACTGCGCCGGCTGCTGGAGCTGGGCGCCAGACCGGCCGACGTCGGGCAGACCGGCGACGAGAGCTGGCACGTCCTGCAGGACCCGGAGGGCAACGAGTTCTGCCTGCTGCGGACCCGCGTCGACCCGGCGGCCTGAGCGGCAGTCCGAAGTGGACACCGCCGGACCGACGGGGTGGCCGGTCCCGCGCACTGGGCCGGAAACCCGGTCAGGCCTGGACTTCCTCGGCGTGCTCCGGCCGTAGGCGGTCGAGGGCCGGGCGGCTCAGGCGGGGTCGGCCGCCCGCGTGCTCGGTCGTCGCCGCGGCTGCCGCGACCGCGAGGCAGGCCGCCGTCTCCAGCGGACGCCTGCGGGTCAGCGCCGCTGTGAGGGTCGCGACCAGCGCGTCCCCGGCTCCGGTGGTGTCGACGACGTCGGTCTCGACGTCCGGGACGAACCAGGTGCCGTCCGGCCCGGCGAACAGGTTGCCCTGTCCGGACACCTCGAGCACGACCAGCGACGGCCCGCGCCGCCGCAGTTCGGCCGCGGCGCGGACGGCCGTCTCGAGGTCCGCCACCGGCTGCCCGGTGAGCGTCTCGGTCTCGTGGGCGCCGGCGCGCACGACGTCGGACAGGGCGAGCAGCTCGTCGGTCAGGTCCGGGTCTTCCGGCGCGCCGTCCAGCACGACGCGGGTGCCCGCGGTGTGCGCCAGCCGCGCGGCCAGCAACGCCGCCGGCGCGGGCTGCTGCAGCTGGACGATCAGGGAGCAGGCGGCCGAGATCGGCGCGGCGGCGGCGGCGACGTCGGTCTCGGTCACCAGCGTGGCGGCCGGGATGTGCTCCAGGTAGCGGCGGCGGCCGTGCTCGTCGACGACGTCGACGATCAGCGCCGTCTCGGCGCCGCGCCGGCGGACCACGTGCGTGGTGCCGATGCGGTCGGCCCGGGCCCGCGCGCGCAGGGCGTCGCCGACGAGGTCCTCGCCGACCACGCCGACGAGCGACACCGACGTGCCCAGCTGGCTCAGGGCCACGGCCTGGTTGGCGCCCTTCCCGCCGAGCACCTCCTGCCGGTGCTGCACCTCGGCCGACGACCCCGCGTCGGGTGCGTCCGGGACTTCGACCACCAGGTCACGAGCGACCTGGCCGACGACCACGACTTCGCTGGGCATGTAGTGCCTCCTCGGCTCCGCAGGTCGGCTACCCCGCGCCGCGAGCACGGCAAACCGCTCGTTCGGGTAGGTGAGCCGGCTCAAGCGGCCTCGAGCACCCGCGCCGCGGCGTCCCGCGCGTGGGCGTAGGGGTGCTCGAAACCGTGCATCCCGTCGGTGACGAGCGCCCCTTCGTGCAGCAACATGAGGGTCCGGGCGCTCGACCTCGGGTCGGCGGCGCCGGCCGCGGTGGTGATGGTCGTGAACAGCTCGAGCATCCACGCCTTCTGGTCGACGATCACCCGGTAGGCGGGGTGCGCCGGGTCGTTGATCTCGGCGTGGGCGTTGATCATGCTGCAGCCGTTGCCGCTGTAGCGGGCGGCCCACCGGGCGGAGGCGTCGAACACGGCGCGGAGCCGGGCGGCGGGGTCGTCACCCGCCTCGTCCAGCAGCGGGGCGAGGAACGCGCGCCACCGGCTGTCGCGCTCGCGGAGGTACTCGACGACCAGCCGCTCCTTCGAGCCGAACCGGTCGTAGAGCGTCTTCTTCGTGACCCCGGCGCGCTCGGCGATCAGGTCGACGCCGACCGCGTGGATGCCGTGCGCGTAGAACAGTTCCTCCGCCGCCGCCAGCACCGCGCGGGCCTTGGGCGTCCACTCGATCACCTCGTCCATGGCCTCGACTATACCGATCGGTGTAGTCTCGGGCCAATGACTAAACAGATCGGTATACCCGGCTCGGTGATCGGGCTCGGCGCGCTGTTCGTCGCGTGCTGGTCGTCGGGCTTCATCGGCGCGAAGCTCGGGGCCGCGGACGCGCCGGTCACGACGGTCCTGATGTGGCGGTTCGTGCCCCTGGCGCTGCTGCTCGCACCGTGGCTGGTCCGCTCGGGCGCCGGCGGGACAGCGGGGCTCGGGCGGCAGATCCTGGTCGGGGCGCTGTCGCAGTCGGGGTACCTGCTGACCGTCTACTGCGCCATCGGCCTGGGCGTCAACACCGGGACGACGGCGTTGATCGACGGCGTCCAGCCGCTCGTCGTCGCCGCCCTCGCCGGGCCGCTGCTGGGCGTCGCGGTCAGCGGACGGCAGTGGGCCGGCCTGGGTGTCGGCGCGGCCGGGGTCGCCATGGTGACCTGGTCGGACGCGACGTCGGGGCACGGCACGCCACTGTGGGCCTACCTGGTGCCGTTCGCCGGGATGTGCTGCCTGGTCGCGGCGACCTTCCTCGACCGGCGCACCCGCGACCGCCCGTCGCCGGTGCGCGCGGTGGCCATCCACTGCACCACCTCGGCCGTCGTCTTCACGGCTCTGGCGGTGGCGACGGGCACCGCGCTACCACCGGCGTCGGCCCGCTTCTGGCTCGCGATGGCGTGGCTGATCGTCTTCGCCACGTTCGGCGGCTACGGGCTCTACTGGCTGCTGCTCGACCGCGTCGGCGTCACGGCCGTGAATACGCTGATGTTCCTGGTGCCGGCGGCCACCACGATCTGGGGCACGCTCATGTTCGGCGAGCCGTTCAGCGCGTGGACCGGGACCGGGCTCGCCCTGGCGCTGGCCGCCACCTGGCTGGTCTCCCGGCGGCCTCAGAGCCGCGAGCGGGCGGTGTCGGCGGCGCGCGGAGCCCCGCCGTGCCACCGCACCGGCGTGGCCGGCGTCCGGCGCGGACGCCGTTTCGACGGCGGTTCGGCGTAGCGGTCCAGCAGGACGCTGAGCCGGTCGCCGTCGCACTGGCGGCGGATGAGCCGCTCGCCGCGCGCGGCCAGGGCGTCGAGGGTGAAGTCGGCGACCGCCCGCGGGGCCGGCCGGACCTCGCCGGGGAACGTGGCGACGACGTGCATCGAGCCGGATCTGCCCTCGGCCGCCGTCAGCTGCCAGCCGTGGCGGCGATCCCAGGTCAGGAGTTCGGGTTTCGCGGGGCCGTCGGCCGGGCGGCCCGCGAAGCGGATCTGGCCGTACAACGGTTCGGCGGGCTCGACCGCGGCGTCCTCGTTCAGCAATCCGAGTTCGGTGGCGACGGCGCGCAAATAGGGGACTAGTGCGGTTTCGTCCGAGAAGTCGGTGTTCATGGTTCACCTGCCTGATCTTCGACGATGTCCGTCTACTACCCGTTTTTCCGGCGGATACGCACGAAATCGTCGAACGATGTTCCTGAGCTGACGCGTCCGTTCGTGCGATGTTGGTGCGGCCGCGTGTGAGAGGCGTCAGGCTGGGGGAATCAGAGGGTGTTCCGATCACTGCGGGGGAGCTGAGAACGTGATGCGTGAGAGCTTCGACTTCGACGTGAATCCGAGAGAAATCAGGCTCGTGCGATCGTGGGCGCGCGAGCGGCTGGCGGCGGCCGGCGATCTCCCGGACGAAACGATCACCGACATCGTGCTGATCATGAACGAACTGGCCACGAACGCCGTCCGGCACGCCGCCGGGCCGGCGCGGGTCCGGCTGCTGCGCTCCGACTCCGCGGTCTGGATCGGGGTCGAGGACGCGGGCGGCGCCGCCTGGTTCGACCCGGCCGTGCCGCTGCCCACCCCGATCGGCACCGGACTGACCCTGGTCGCCGCGTGCTCCCACCGCCGCGGCCACTTCCACCGCGGCGACGGCGGCCGGACGGTGTGGGCCGAAATCCCCGTCGCGTCCTGACGTCGACCGCTCGGCGGTCCACCCAAAGGTAGGAACTCTGCGCTGTCAAGAGTGGCAGTGCATCTTGTCCTGCCTTGTCGCGTGACGTCCGTTTTCCGTGACGCAGAGCCGGTTCGCGTGCGCGAACCGGTCGATCCAGGGTATCCCTCGAAGCAGCGAGTCCGGCTATATTCATCAGATGTCTTCCCTCTGACTCAGCCGGAGAACCCCGATGCGAATCGCCACCGTCGTCGCGCACCTGGTCACCGCCGCAGCCGTTGTCGCGGCTGTCGGCGCCACTCCCGGAAGACCCCCGGACGTCCTCTACGCCGCCCCTTCCGGACACGGCTCCGCCTGCAGCTCCGCCGCCCCGTGCGCCCTCCCCACCGCCCGTGACCGGGTCCGCGGCCTCGTCCAGCACGCCCGCGGGGACGTCGTGGTCGAGCTGCGCGGCGGCACCTACTCGCTGACCACGCCGTTGCGGCTGGGCGTGCAGGACTCCGGCACGCCGGGCCACCGCGTCGTCTACCGCGCGGCCCCCGGGCAGAGCCCGGTCTTCAGCGGCGCGCTGAAGGTCGGAGGTTTCCGGAAGACGGACGCCGTCAAGAACATTTACCGCGCCTCGGTGCCGAAGGGGACCGCGAGCCGCGAGCTGTTCGTGAACGGCGTCCGCGCGCAGCGGGCCCGCACGGCCCAGGACCCGGGCGGGTTTTCCGTGTCCGCCACGGGTTTCACCACCGCCGACGCGACTTACACGACCTGGACGAACGCGCCCGGCGTCGAGGTCGTCGCCAACAACGGCTGGAAGCAGCTGCGCTGCCCGCTCGCCTCGATCACGCCGGGCGCCTCCGGCGGGTCGGCGCTGACCGTCGATCCCGGGTGCTGGAACAACAACCACAGCTCCGTGCCCAATCCGAGTTTTCCCTTCAACGGTGCGGGCCTGCCGAGTCTCGACCGCGTGACCTGGCTCGAAAACGCCTACCAGCTGCTCGGCACGCCCGGCCAGTTCTACCTCGACGGCGACGCCGGTTACCTCTATTACGTGCCGCGGCCCGGTGAGGACCTCGCCAAGGCCGACGTCGAACTGCCCGTCGCGCCGGAGCTGCTCGACCTCGCCGGCACCCCCGGGCACCTCGCGCCGCTCGACGACACCGACTGGCGCGCGACCTACACCGGCGCCTGGAGCTACTCGAACGGCCGGCACCTGGGCGACCTCGGCGCCGACGTCCACTACACCCCGAACGACGGCGACGCGTTCAGCTACACCTTCACCGGCACCGGACTCCAGGTCCTGACCGAGACGAACACGGACGAAGGCGACATCGACGTCTACGTCGACGGCGTCAAGAACCAGACGGTGTCGGCGAAGAGCGCCGAACGGCTCGCGCAGCAGGCCGTCGTCTCGGTCACCGGGCTGGCCAAGGGGAAGCACACGGTCCGCGTGGTCAAGGCGGGCGGCGACTACCTGCTGATCGACGGCTTCACCGTCATCCCCGACGTCGTCGCGCCGGTGCACGACATCGCCTTCGAAGGGATCACGTTCGCCTACACGACCTGGACCGCCCCGAGCACCGCGGGCTACGTCGACAACCAGGCCGGCATTCTCTGGGACCCGGCGACCCGGACCCCGACGCGGATCCCCGCCGCCGTGCAGGTGCACCGCGGCGCGCGGATCGCGTTCACCGGCGTGACCGTGCAGCACACCGGGACCAGCGGCATCGACCTCGCCGACCAGACCCAGGGCTCGACGGTGTCGGGCAGCTCGATCACCGACATCGGCGGCAGCGGGGTCGCGGTGGGCGAGGTCGACGACTACTACCAGACCCAGCCCGCGCTGATGACCAGCGGCAACAGTGTCTCCGGCAACATCCTGCAGCGGCCGGGCCAGGAGTACCAGGACGCGGTCGGCGTCTGGGTCGGCCACAGCCGCGGGACCACGTTGTCCCACAACGACATCGGCTACACGCCGTATTCGGGCGTGTCGATCGGCTGGGGCTGGGGCTGGGCGTCGAGCTGCGCGTTGCAGGCCCAGCAGGGCCTGGCCGACCCGTGCCTGCACGGCACGACCTACACCGGTGACAACCATGTCATCGGCAACCACGTGCACAGCGTGATGGGCGTGCTGTTCGACGGCGGCCCGATCTACACCCTCGGCGGGCAGGCGTCGCCGTCCGAATTCGTCGGCAACGTGCTCGGCGAGTGCATCAACGGCTGCAACATGATCTACCACGACGAGGGCAGCTCGCTGTGGAACACCCACGACAACGTGGTGGAGTTCAGCAACGGCTCGCTGTGGCTGAACCTGTGGACGCCGACCATCCACGACGACTCGATCCACGGCAACTTCACCGACACCGACCGCTACAACAACAACGGCACGGCCATCGACCTCACGCCGTCCACGGTGGTCACCGACGGCCGCTGGCCGCCCGCCGCGCAGGCGATCATCGACGCGGCCGGGCCGGGCACCCCGCCCGGCAAGGTGCTCGACGACGACGACCTGCGGATCTCCTACACCGGGAGCTGGTCCTCGAGCGGCTCGCGCACCTACGGCGACCTCGAGAACGGCGTGCACTACACCCAGCAGGACGGTGCTTCCGCGTCGATCACCTTCACCGGGACCGGCATCAGTCTCCTCACCGAGACCAATTCCGACGAAGGGGATATCGGCGTCACGCTCGACGGTGCCGACAAGGGCACCGTCAGCGCGAACACCGCTCAGCGGCAAACCCGGTTTCCCGTTTATTCGGTGACCGGGCTCGCCGCCGGGCGGCACACACTGAATGTTTCCAAGAAGAGCGGAACCTATTTCCTGGTGGACGGCTTCCGCGTCAAATAGCGATTCAGCGGTTCAGCAGCCGCAGGTCGACCGCGTCGGCCATGGCCTGCATGCCGGCTTCGTTCGGGTGGATGTGATCACCCGAGTCGAAGCCGGCCCGCAGTGCTCCGGGATCGGAGGGGTCTTGCGTCGCCTGGTCGAAGTCGACGACGCCGTCGAACTGCCCGCCGGTGCGGATCCAGGCGTTCGCCGCCTGGCGGATGGTCTCGCCGTGCTCGCTGTAGCCGCCGGATCCCTTGTCCGGCAGCATGGTTCCGCCGATGATCCGCACGCCGGCCGCGTGCGCCTGGCGGATCAGCTCGCGGTAGCCGTCGATCAGGTGCTGCGCGGTCAGCGGGACGCCACCGGGGCCGGCGTTGTTGCCGATGTCGTTGATGCCCTCCAAGAGGATCACGGTCCGGACACCGGGTTGCGCCAGCGCGTCGTGGGCGAACCGCTTGAGGGCGCTGACCCCCTGCCAGATGTTCGGCACGTCGGTCAGCACCCGGTTGCCGCCGATCCCGGCGTCGACCACGGCGCTCGGGTGCGGCCCGGACAGCCGGCGGGCGAGGTCGTCCGGCCAGCGGCGGTACGCGCTCGCCGGGGTGTTGTAGCCGTCGGTGATGGAGTCGCCGAAGGCCACCACGGTGCCGCGCGCGGCAGTGGAGACGACGTCCAAACCGGACAGGTAGTACCAGGAAGTCGTTGCGGCGACGTAGTTCCCGTCTTCGGTGTCGGCGGCGAAGTCACCCGGCTTCGAGAGGTAGGAGACGTCGAACGCGTCGGAGTGCCAGGTCGCCGAGCTGGTCGCCTGGGGCAGGTACAGGCTCACGAGCAGGTTCTGTTCCGCTTGCACGGACAGTGGCACCGGATCGCTGACGACCTCCTGGCCCGCCGGGATCGTGAACATCTTCGCGTGCGAGAACGTCACTGCGTGCCCGGAGCCCGCGACGGCGGTCGCCTTGCCGGCCTGCAGCGCGAGGCTCACCGCGCCGACGGCGAGGGGAGTGGTGCCGCGCAGGTTGGACAGGTGCACGCGTAGGGCGGCACCGCCGACGCTGGGGTGCACGACCATCCGCAGCGTCCGGTCGGTGAAGTTCGGGCCGCCGATCGTCATGCTCGGCGACCAGGCCGAAACCCGGTGAACTGCGGCGGAATCGGTTTCGGCAACGGCGGTGTTCGTGCTGCCCGAAATCAGCGAAACTATTGTCGCCGTGGCCAGCAGGGCCCTTTTGGTCATCACGGGAAATCACCTTCTTCGGTGGGGAGACCACAGTTTTACCGCGCGTTTCCGGAAATGGCCAGAAGTTGTTTGTGCGGGACCGGTTCGTGCCGGGCCCGGCCGGGTCGTAGAATCCGGGGGACGGCCGGCGACCGGCCCGGGTGCACCGTGAGGGAGGGGCGTACGTGGCCGGTTCCGACGACGACGTGTTCTTCGCCGACGGCGACGTCGGCCGCGACCTGGCCGCGGTCGACTGGGCGGCGACCCCGCTCGGCCCGCCGTCCGGCTGGCCGCAGAGCCTCCGGACCGCGGTGGACATCCTCGTGTCGTCCCGGTTCTCGATGTGGATGGCCTGGGGCCAGGACCTGACGTTCTTCTGCAACGCCGCCTACCGGCGCGACACGCTGGGCCGCAAGTACCCGTGGGCCCTCGGGCGGCCGGCGAGCGAGGTGTGGGCCGAGATCTGGGACGACATCGGCCCGCGGATCGCCACCGTGCTCGCCACCGCGCAGGCGACCTGGGACGAGGCCCTGCTGCTCTACCTGGAGCGGTCCGGCTATCCGGAGGAGTCGTACCACACGTTCTCCTACAGCCCGCTGCGCGACGACGACGGTGTCGTGGTCGGCATGCTGTGCGTGGTCCGCGAGGACACCGACCGCGTCATCGCCGACCGGCGGCTCTCGACGCTGCGCGACCTGGGCTCGGACCCGGCCGTCGTGCGCACCGAGCAGCAGATGCTGGCCTTCGCCGGCCGGCAGCTCGACCGCAACCGGCGCGACCTGCCCTTCACGCTGACCTACCTCTTCGGCGACGACGGCGTCGTCCGGCGCGCGGCCTTCACCGGCATCGCCGCGGACCACCCGGGCGCCCCCGCCACGCTCGCCGCCGACGATCCCGCCGCGGTGTGGCCGGCCCCGCCCGGCGGCGAGTCCGTGCTCATCGACCTGGCGGCCTTCGCCGAGCTGCCCGCGGGCGACTGGCCGGAACCGCCCACCCAGGCGTTGCTGGTCCCGCTGGCGCGGCAGGGTGGCACGCCGTACGGCTTCCTGGTGGCCGGGCTGAACCGCTACCGCGCGCCGGACGAGAGCTACCGCGGGTTCGTCGAGCTGGTCGCCGGGCACCTCGCGGCCGGCATCGGCGGCGCCCGCAGCTTCCACGCCCAGCAGCGGCGGGCCGAAGAGCTGGCCGAGCTCGACCGGGCCAAGACGGCGTTCTTCTCCAACATCAGCCACGAGTTCCGCACCCCGCTCACCCTGATCATGGGCCCGCTGGACGAGCTCCGGGCCCGCGTCGGCGGCACCGACGAGCGCACCGGCCGGGAGCTGGACGTCATCCACCGCAACGGGGTGCGGCTGGGCAAGCTCGTCAACACCCTGCTGGACGTCTCCCGGCTCGAGGCCGGCCGCATGCAGGCCCGGTTCGAACCGGTGGACCTGGCCGAGGTCACCGCCGAGCTCGCCGGGGTGTTCCGCTCCGCCATCGACAAGGCCGGGCTGCGCCTGGACGTCGACGGCCCGCCGCTGGGCGAACCCGTGTACCTCGACCGCGGCCTGTGGGAGAAGGTGATCTTCAACCTGCTGTCCAACGCGCTGAAGTTCACCTTCGACGGCGCCATCACCGTCACGATGCGAGCCGACGGGGACCAGGCGGCCGTCACGGTCGCGGACACCGGGATCGGCGTCCCCGAAGGCGAGCTGCCCCGGTTGTTCCAGCGGTTCCACCGCATCGAGAACGCCCGCGCCCGCTCCACCGAAGGCAGCGGCATCGGGCTGGCGCTGGCCCAGGAGATCGTCGACCTGCACGGCGGCACGATCACCGCGAGCAGCGTCGAGGGCGCGGGCACCACCTTCACCATCCGGCTGCCGTTCGGCTCCGCGCACCTGCCCGCGGAGGCGCTGATCCCGGCGGGTGGCCGCACCGAGGCCCCGGACGCCGCCGCCTACGTCCACGAAGCCCTGCGCTGGCTGCCCAGCACGCCCGACGCCGACGGCGAGACGCGGCCCCTCTCGGCCCCCGCGTCGGCGACGCGGGTGCTCGTCGCCGACGACAACGCCGACATGCGCGAGTACCTCACGCGGCTGCTGAGCGACGCCGGCTACCAGGTCGACGCGGTGACCGACGGCCAGGAAGCGCTGGAAGCGGCCCGGGCGACGGCGTTCGACCTCGTGGTCAGCGACGTCATGATGCCCCGGCTGGGCGGCCTCGAGCTGGTCGCGGCGCTGCGCGAAGACCCGCGCACCGCGTCGATGCCCGCACTGCTGCTGTCCGCCCGCGCCGGGCAGGAGGCCTCGATCGAAGGCCTGCGCGCCGGCGCCGACGACTACCTGATCAAGCCGTTCGCGGCGGCCGAGCTCCTCGCCCGGGTGCGGGCCAACGTCGAGCTCGCGCGGCTGCGCACGCACCAGGCCCGCTGGCGCACCGCGCTGGTCGATTCGCTGCAGGAGGCCTTCTTCGTCTGCGACGCCGACGGCGCGGTGATCGAGATCAACGCCGCGTTCACCGACATCCTCGGCTACAGCACCGACGGGCTGCCCTACCACCCGGTGCACCCGTGGTGGCCGAGCGCCGAGACCGATCCCGAAGGCTATCGAGCGGTCGACGAGGCGTTCGCGACCCTGCTCGGCCGGACCCACGGCACCTACACGATCCCCGTCACCCACCGCGACGGCCACCGGCTGTGGGCGCGCGCCGCGTTCGCCCAGGCCCAGGACCCGGACACCGGGCGGGCCGTCATCGTCGGCACCTTCCGCGACGTCACCGCCGAGCACTACGCGATCCAGCGCGACAGCGCCCTGGCGTCGATGAGCACCCGGCTGGCCGAGGCGACGACGCTGACGGACGCAATGGCCGGCGCGCTGAGCGAGCTGAAGGACCTCTGGCGCGCCGAAGGCGTCGTCGCCTCGGTGTTCGGCGCCGGTGACGAACCCACGCGCACTTACGCCGACCCGCCCGTCACCTGGGAAAACCTGCCCGAAGACCAGCGCCGCGCGCTCGGCGAGCTGCGGCAGGGCTCGCTGCTGGCCCCGGTTTCCGGCCACACGTGGTCCGGGACCGTGCTCGAACACCCCCACGGCCGGCTGGCGCTGCTGATCGACCTGGGCGACCGCCGCCCGTTCACCGACGAGGACCGGCTGCTGCTGTCGCTGCTGGCCGGCCACATCGGGCCGAGCCTGGGCCGCGCGCACCAGATCGACCAGCAACGCGAGACCGCCGTCGCCCTGCAGCGGGCCATCCTCGGCCCCGCCGACCTGCCCACCGGGTTCGCCGTCCGCTACGAACCCGCGACGCGGCCGCTGGAGGTCGGCGGCGACTGGTACGACACGGTCACGCTGGCCGACGGGCGCATCGGGATCGTCGTCGGCGACTGCGTCGGCCGCGGGCTGCACGCGGCCGCCGTGATGGGGCAGCTGCGCAGCGCGTGCCGCGCGCTGCTGCTGCAGGACCCGCGGCCGGCGCACACGCTGATGGCGCTGGACCAGTTCGCGGCCAAGCTCGACGGCGCGTTGTGCACCACCGTCTTCTGCGGCGTGCTCGACCCCGGGACCGGGCAGCTGACCTACAGCACGGCCGGGCACCCGCCGGGGATCCTCGCGCTCTCCGACGGCGAAACGCTGCTGCTCGAAGGCGGCCGGTCCGTGCCCCTCGGCGTCCGCCCCGGCCGCCCGCGCCCCGAAGCCGTCCACACCATCCCCGCCCGCGCGACCCTGCTGCTCTACACCGACGGTCTCGTCGAACGGCGAAAACGGTCGCTGGACGAAGGAATCGAGCGGGCCGGGCAGGTCCTGCACGACGGCCGGGTGAACGCGGTCGAGGACCTGGCCGGCGACCTCATGCGGCGCCTGGCGCCCACCGCGGGTTACGACGACGACGTCGCCCTGCTGCTCTACCGCCACCCCGGGCCGCTGGAGGTGAGCTTCCCGGCCGAGGCGGGCGAGCTCGGCCGCGTCCGCAAGACGTTGCGCACCTGGCTCGGCCAGTGCCAGCTCGACGCCCAGCAGGCGCAGAACGTCCTGGTCGCGGCGGGCGAAGCCTGCGCCAACGCGATCGAGCACGGCCACCGCGACACCCCGGGCGACGTCGTCCTGCTCCGCGCCGAAGCCTTCGCCCACAGCCTGCACCTCACGGTCACGGACACCGGCCGCTGGAAAGCGGCGGACGCGGCCCCCGGCTCCTCCCGCGGCCACGGCATCACGTTCATGCGCGCGATGATGCAGGAGGTCACCATCAACACCACCGCCACCGGCACCACCGTCGACATGCTGACCAGGATCGTGTGATGACCACTCCGCTTTCACTTGTCCCGCAACGACGTCCCGACGGCACCACCGTCCTGGCCGCCGGCGGTGAGATCGACATGAGCAACGCCCCGGCGCTCGCCGCGGCGCTCGAGGAGACCACGGAACTGCTCGTCCTGGACCTGACGGACGTCGAGTACCTGGACAGCGCGGGCATCGCCGTGTTGTTCGACCACGCCGATCACCTGGAACTCGTGGCCTCCCCGTTGCTGTCCCCGGTGCTGACGGTGTCCGGGCTCAGTGAGGTCGTGAAGGTCCACCAGCCTCGCCAGTGACCCGGAGCGTGCGTCGACCTTGCGCCGACGCACGCGCCGGGGGCCGTCAGCCGACCTTCTGGATCTTCGCGTTGCGGATGAGCTGCTTGCCGGCTTCGTGGATCTGGTTGAACGCCGTGTTGTTGAGCAGGGCGCAACTGCCGGAGGTCGACGTCACCGGGACGGTGATGGACTTGCCGTTGTCCAGGTTGGTGACCTTCAGCATGGTGCCGACGGCGAACTGGTTGCTGGACGCCGCGGGGGAGCCGGCCTCACCGGAGAGGGTGACGGTGGAGCCGGCGCAGACGGTCTCCGCACTACCTGCGGCCTGGGTCTCGGTCGCCTGGGCGCCATCGGTACCGGCCTGGTCGCCTTCGGCGGCCTGGTTGTTTGCGGTCGCCTGGTCGCCTGCGGCGGCTTGGGCGGCCTGGGCAACGCAGTCGATCGCGACGGCGGCCGCTTGGTCCACAGCCTCCTGACCGGCGGCGTCCTTGGCGTTCGCCTTGGCGTTGCCCTTGTTCTTGCCCTTCTGGTCGGCCGCATTGTTCTGGCTGGCGGCCATGCCGTTCTGGTCGGTTGCCTCGCTCTGGTCGGCGGACATGCCGTTCTGGTCTACCTGCGACTGGTCCGCCATGCCTTGCTGATCCGCCATCCCGTTCTGACTGGCCGCACCCTTTTGCTGGGCCATGCCGTTTTCGTCGGCCGCCCCGGCCTGGCCGGTGGCCATGCCGTTCTGGTCGGCCGCCGCGTTGGGGTCGGCTTGGGCCACACAGCTCAGGACGGCCGCGCAATTCTGGAGTGCTGCCGCGTTCTGGGCGGCCGCGTCCTGCTGGCCGGCCGTGCCGTTCTGCGCCGCACCGTTTTGGTCGGCGGCCTCGTTCTGAGCTGCTGCCTGGTTCTGGCCGGCCATCCCGTTGTCGGCAGCGCCGTTCTTGCCGACGGCCTGGTTCTGGTCAGCCATGCCCTGCTGAGCGGCCATACCGTTCTGATCGGCCGCACCGTTCTGCATGCCGTTCTGGTTGCCCATGCTGTTCTGGTCTGCCGCGCCGGCTTGGCCGGTAGTTGCGTTCTGCTGGGCCATGCCGTTGGTGTCCGCGGTCGCGGCTTCCTGGGTCAGGCACTGCTGCACGACCGCGCACGCCTGGTCGGCCGCCGCGGCTTGGTCCGCTGCCGCGGCCTGGTCGGCTGCTTCAGACTGGCCCGCCTTGCCGTTCTGGTCGGCCATCCCGTTCTGCGCCGCGCCGTTCTCGTCGGCGGCCTGGTTCGGGGCGGCCGCGCCCTTCCGAGCGGCCGTGCCGTTCTGTGCCGCGCCGTCTTCGGCGGCTGCGCCGTTCTGGGTAGCCTTGCCGTTCTCGGCCGCGCCGTTCTCGCCGGTCGCATCCTTCTGGGCTGCGCCGTCCTTGCCCGCCGCGCTGTGCTTGCCCGCGGCACCGCTCTTACCTGCCGCGCCGCTCTTGCCCGCGGCACCGTTCTGGTCAGCCATTCCGTTCTGCTCGGCGCCGTTCTTGCCCGCCATGCCGTTCTGCTCCACGCCCCCGGCCTGGCCGGCCATGCCCTTCTGGTCAGCCACCGCGACCTCGTCCGCGGCTCCGGCCACCGCTGCGCAGTTGACCGCCGCCTGGGTTGCCGTTACCGCTCCCTGGCAGCCCGCGTCCTGCCTGCGTTGCTGGATCTGGTCCACCACCGCCTGGCGGTTGGCTATGCGGGCCGGGGACTGGGCGTCCGGGGTCAGCTGCTGGCTTGCTATGAAACCCAGGTTGTTCTGCAGTGCCGTGTCGAGCCCCGTGCAGTTCTCCGTCGCCGCGTTGCTTGCCGGGCTGCTCAGGGCGATCGCCGTCGCGGTCGCGGCCGCTACTCCCAGCAGGGCGACTAGTCCGATCGTCGCCGGTTTGCGGTGTCGTCCGGACGTGCGCAAGTGGGGCATCAGCCCCTCCTTTCGGGTCGCCACCTCACCACTGCACACGGCGGGAAACCCCGGGTGGTTCAGCCGGATTCGCCCCACTTCTGTCCACTGTGGACCATGTCAAACGGGTGTGATGAAAACCGGGTCTCAGCGCGAGTGCGCGGCGAAGAACCGCCACATGAGCGTGTTCGCGTCGATCTCGTGAGTGGTGTTGCCGTTCTCCGGCTTGGCCTGCGGGGAACCGGGCCAGGTGTGGCCGCCGTCGGCTACGGTGTAGAGCTGCACGTCGCAGTACGTCGTCAGCGTGACGTGCGTGCTCACCTGGGTGGTCGACGGGCCGGTGCCGCAGCCGTCGATGGACGCCCAGCGTTGCTGCGCCACCGGAACCGAGTACTGCCAGAGGTCGGTGCCGCCGCCGTCGTACGGGTTGGTGGCGTCCTGCTTGCCGTGGAACGCGATCACCGGGACCGGCACGCCCGGCCGGCAGGACGCCGGATCCGGGACGGACGTGTTCCCGGGCGTCGGCCGGCCCGCGCGCAGCCCGGCCACCGGGGCGATCGCGGCGATCCGGTCCGGCCGCGCGCACGCGAAGGCCGACGTCATCCGGCCGCCGCCGGAGTAGCCGGTGAGGTAGGTCCGGTGGGGGTCGGCGCAGAGGGCGCCGGTGAGCGTTGTGATGACCTGGTCGAGGAAGCCGACGTCGTCGCGTGCCCCGGCCGGTGGCGTGCCGACGCCGGGGACGTTCCACGAAAGGCCGCCCTGGTAGGAGATCGCTCCTTCGGGGAACGCCGCGAGGTACCCGTCGGCGGCCGCGGCCATGTTCGAGTAGCTCAGCTGACCGGCGCCGCTGCTGCCGCTGCCGTGCAGGTTGAGCACGAGCGGTGCGGTCGCCGGGGCGTTCGCGGGGACGTAGACCGGGACGGGATAACGCTTTCCGGCGTAGTCGACCGGGACGACGGACTGTCCGGGGGTGCGCGGGCAGGCCGGTGGTTGACCGCTGGGGAGCGTCCACCGCTGGTTCGTCTGGTTGTTGCACGTCCACAGCTGCAACGGCGTGCCGTCGGTGCTCGACTGCCCGGTGACGTCGAGGCACCCGGCCGTCGCCGGGTTGACGAGCCGGCCGGAAGTGCTGTCGTAGCTCCACTTCTGGTGCGTGTTGCCCAGACAGCTCCACAGCTGGATCGGGGTGCCGTTCGCGGCCGAGCCGCCCTGGACGTCGAGGCACTTCCCGAGCGCGCGGATCGTGCCGTCGTCCTGGACGGTCCAGTTCTGCGCGCCGGACCCCGTGCACGTGCTCAGCCGGATCCGGGTGCCGTCGGTGGTCGCGCCGCCGGCGACCGTCGCGCACTTGCCGGCCAGGCCGGTGAGCGGGCCGGCGGTCGCCGCGTGCGCCGCGGGGGCGGCGCAGAGTGTGGCGGCCGCGATCGCGAGGACGAGGATGGGTTTGAGGTACAAGGCGAACTCCGTTCCCGAGATCAACCGCTTAAGCACCGGTCTTGCCAGTAGAACAGCGGTGTTATCGCCGGTCAATGATTGTCAATGAGCAGGACAAGCCGCGGTGGATTGTCACGGGATGTCTTGACAGGGGATACGCCGGAGCTGTCATTCTTAAGCGCTTAACACGCCCTCACCGCAGAGGAGTCAGCCTGTGTCCCCACGCTTGCGCAAGACTCGTACGATCCTCGCCGCGGCCGCGCTCGTCGCCACGGCCTTGGCCACACCGGGCGCCGCCGTCGCCGGCCCCCGGGCCGGTGGCACCCTCAACTACCTCAAGCAGATCTCCGGCCAGTACACGATCGCCGGGCAGCACAACAAGGAACCCGCGAACCAGCCGTCGTTCTACACCGGCAAGGCGCACGACATCACCGGCCAGTACCCGGGTCTGTGGGGCGGTGACTTCTTCTTCGGCGGCTCGGACGTCGCCAACCGGCAGGCGGTGATCGACCAGGCCAAGCTCGAATGGAGCCACGGCGCGGTCGTCACGATGACCTGGCACATGTGCCCGCCCACCCAAGGCAGCTCGTGCGACTGGTCGTCCGGCGTGATGAGCAAGCTCAGCGACGCCCAGTGGAGCGAGTTGATGACGAACGGCTCGAACCTCAACAACCGGTACAAGGCACGGCTCGACGAGATCGTGCCCTACCTGCAGCAGCTGCAGAACGCGGGTGTCCAGCTGCTGTTCCGGCCGCTGCACGAGCTCAACGACAGCTGGGCGTGGTGGGGCGGGCGCCCGGGCCTGGGCGGCAGCGCCGGCCTCTACCGGATCACCCACGACTACCTGGTGGGCAAGGGGCTCACGAGCATCGTGTGGGACTGGGCGGTCAAGGACGTCAACATGGGGTCGATCGCGAGCTACTACCCGGGTGACGCCTACGTCGACGTCGCGGCGCTGGACGTCTGGATGAAGGCGAACTCGTCCTCTTCGGACTACCAGGCGATGCTGAACGTCTCGCACGGCAAGCCGATCGCGCTGGGGGAGACCGGGACGATCCCGTCACCGGAGCTGCTGGCGTCGCAGCCGAAGTGGACGTACTTCATGGAGTGGTCGGAGTACCTGCAGGGCAGCAACTCCAACGCGGCCATCCAGCGCACGTACTTCGACGGGCGCGTGCTGGTGCTCGGCGAGATGCAGCGCGGCTGACGTCCCGGGTGCCGGGAGGCGCTCCCGGCACCCGGTTCACCGCGGCAACCGCGTGATGACTTCGGCCATCGCATCCGCGAGGAGTGGCCGATCACGGCGGGCTCGTCCCCGAACCGGTTGCTCAGCTCGGCCCGGACGTGGTGGCCGCCGACGCTCGCGGGCACCGTCATGCGGACGGTGACCTCGGCGAAGGGTGGCTCCTCGTCTTCGCCGCGGAAGAGCTGTCAAGATCGCCAGGTGAGCTACGACCATCGCACTATCGGATGTCAGTCTTCGGTGCGATGCCGGGCCGGGGCGCCGGCTCTACCGTCAGGACATGGACATCAGGGGAGTGGTCGGGACGGTGGTTCTCTGCGGCGCGCTGGTCGGCGTCGCCGGGTGCTCGAACCCGACCGGCAAGTCGTGGGCCATCACCTACGAGGTGACCGGGCAGGACAACGGGACGCTGGCGAAGGTCGGCTACGCGAACTCGCCCGACCGCTACAAGGACGAGGTCGCGCAGCAGAGCGTCCAGGGCCCGGTCGGCGTGCCGTGGAAGCAGGACGTGGTGGTGACCGCCGGTCAGAAGGCGGAGATCACCGCCACGCCGACCGGCGGCCTCACGCTCACCTGCCGCATCCTGCTCGACGCCCAGCGGGAGCTGGCCCGGGCCACCGCGCCGGGGCCCGGGCAGCCGGTGTCGTGCGCCAAGACCACCGACTCCTGACCTTCAGTCGTTGAGGCAGCGCAGCACCGGACGAGCGGTCAGCCTCGCCGGATCGAGCTGGTAGCGCGTGGTCACCCGGATCGTCGCGTGGTCCCCGGGCAGCAGCGTGAGCAGGCACTGGTCCGCTTCGGCGTCGGGGGCCAACCGGTCGGCGAACACGGCCAGCTCGTGGACCAGCGACCGCGCGGTGACGGTGATGTCGTAGCCCGTCGCGGTCCGGGTGACGGCGGTGTCGAACCGGGGTTCGGGGTAGGCGATGTCGAGGTCGGCGGCGAGGAACCGGATCGCGCGTTCGGTGCCCGTGTCGGCGACCAGCAGCTCCCGTGCCGGGTCCCCGGCCACGCCGACGTCGCCGAACGGCAGCGTCACGGTGTCGCGCGGGGGCACCCGGACCGTCGTGCCGGTCTTGGCGAGGATCTCGCCGTCCACGGTGAGCCGGCGCAGTTCGAGGGGGGCCTCCCAGGCGGCCGCGGAGTCGTTGACCAGGATCGCGGCCGGGCCGCCGTCCCGCTCCTGGATGGTGATCAGGCGGTCGGCGTAGGCCTCGCGCAACGCGTACCAGAGCGGCTTGCGCCGCTCGGCGCCGTCGATCGCGCTCCACGACGTCACCGGCCAGCAGTCGTTGAGCTGCCAGACGATCGTGCCCATGCAGTGCGGCCGGTGCCCGCGGAAGTGCTCGATCCCGGTGCGGATGGCGCGGGCCTGAGTCACCTGGGTGAGGTAGTGCCAGTCCTCTGCGGACGCCGGTGCGGCGAAGTGGTGCGCGAGCCCGCGGGCGAGCTTTCCGTTGCCGTCCTTGGCCTTCTGGTGGTGCAGGATGCCCGGCGACTCCGGCGTCAGCGGGTCGTCGTGGACGGCCGCGGTGAGCGTGGCCCAGGCGGGCGGGGCCTGCCAGCCGAACTCCGAGACGAACCGGGGGACGCGTTCGAGGTAGCCGCTGAAGTCGCGCTCGTTCCAGACGTCCCAGATGTGCACGCAGCCGTGGTCGTCGTCCTGGGTGTCGCGGGCCGGGTCGCCGGACCACGGACTGCCGGGGATGTAGGGCCGGGTCGGGTCCAGTTCGCCGACGATGTCCGGCAGCAGGTGCTCGTAGTAGCCGGCGCCCCAGTCGCGGTCGGCGAGCTCGGTCTGCCAGCCCCAGTGGAACCAGCCCATGTAGTTCTCGTTGTTGCCGCACCACAACGCGAGTGACGGGTGCGGCGCGAGCCGGACGACGGCCTCGCGGGCTTCGGCCTCGACCTCGCCGCGCAACGGCTCGTCCTCCGGGTAGCCGGCGCAGGCGAACAGGAAGTCCTGCCACACCAGCACTCCCCGCCGGTCACAGGCCGCGTAGAAGTCGTCGCTTTCGTAGATCCCGCCGCCCCACACGCGCAGCAGGTCGATGCGGGCGCCGGTGGCCTGCTGGACGCGGCGGTCGTAGCGGGCGGCGTCGATCCGGTGCGGGAAGCAGTCGTCGGGGATCCAGTTGGCGCCGCGGACGAACAGCGGGACGCCGTTGACGCGGAAGGTGAACGCGCCATCCAGGTCGTCGAGGTCGATGGTGCGGAAACCGATCTCCCGCGACCACGTGTCCACAATGGACCCGTCGGACGTCTCGAGGGTGACGGTGAGCGGGTGCAGCGGCTGCTCGCCCAGGCTGTGCGGCCACCACAACCGCGGCTGCTCGACGGTCAGCGACAACGCCGACCCGGTGGGACCAAACACTTCGACACCGCCCACCCGAGCCCGCAGCACGAGGTCGTCCGAGCCGTCGACGTCGGCGTGGATCTCGACCACGCCGTCGCCTGAGGGGGTGACCGACACCAGCGGCCGGACCTGACGCAGCCGGCCGACGTCCCAGACGTCGATCGCGGCGGTCTTCCACAGGCCCGCGGTGACGAGTTTCGGCCCCCAGTCCCAGCCGAAGTTGCAGGCCATCTTGCGGATGAAGTTCGACGGCTCGTCGTTGCCCAGGTTGGGCAGGTCCCCGAGGCGACGGCGTTCGGCGCGGGCGTACCGGACCGCGGAGCTGAACGTGACGGCGAGGGTGTTGCCGTCGGCCAGCAGGTCGGTCACCGGGACGCGGTAGGAGCGGTGCATGTTGACGGTGGTGGCGATGACGTGGTGGTTCAGCTCGACCTCGGCGACGGTGTCCAGGCCGTCGAAGACCAGCTCGACCACGCCGGGCGCGGCCGGGCGGTCGAACGTCGTCTCGTAGCGCCAGCCGGTGAGGCCGATCCACTGCAAATCGTTCTCGTTGCGGTCGAGGTAGGGGTCGGGGATCAGCCCGGCGGCGAGCAGGTCGGTGTGTACCGTGCCCGGCACGGCCGCCGGGATGCCTTCGGCGAGCCGGCGGGCCAGCTCGATCGGGACGTGGGTCAGAGGTCCGCAGGCGCGCAGCGTCCAGTCGTGGGCGCCGAGGTCGATCCGCACGGGTGGGTCCCTTCTGGTGGATGGGAGGGGGTCAGCGCCACGGGTCGGGCGCGGCGGCGGCGAGCCGGCGGGTGTAGTCGTCCGCCGGGTGGAAGATGACCTGGTCGGAGTCGCCGATCTCGACGACGCGCCCGGCGTTCAGCACCATGGTCGTGGCCGAGAAGTGCCGGGCGGTGGCGAGGTCGTGGGTGATGTAGAGGACGGCGAGATCGTTGTCCCGCTTGAGTTCCTCCAGCAGGTTCAGGATGTCCAGGCGGACCGAGACGTCCAGCATGGACACCGGCTCGTCGGCCAGCAGCACCAACGGCTGGGGCGCGAGGGCCCGCGCGATGGCGACGCGCTGGCGTTGCCCGCCGGACAGCTCGTGCGGCAGCTTGTCCGCGTACTGGTCGGCGGGCCGCAGGTGGACGCGGTCGAGCAGGTCCAGCACGGCGCGGCGGTCGCCGTCGAGCCCGTGGACGCGCAGGGGCCGCGCCAGCTGATGGTGCACCGGCTTGACCGGGTTGAGCGAGGCGAACGGGTCCTGGAACACCAGCTGCACGTGCTTGCGGTACTCCCGCAGCGCCCGGTAGCCGGGACGGCGGGGCTCGCCGTCGATCGTGATCGTCCCGGACGTGGGCCGGTCCAGCCCGCACAGCATCCGGGCGATCGTGGACTTCCCGCTGCCGCTCGCGCCGACCAGCGCCAGGGTCTGCCCGGAGGTGACGGTGAAGCTGACGCCGTCGACCGCGCGGAACCCGGAGTAGTCGCGCACCAGGTCGTGCGCGCTCAGCTCGGTCATGCCGAGACCTCCTGGTAGAGGTGGCAGGCGACGTCGGTGCCGCCGACCGGCCGCAGCGTGACGTCGGTGGTGGTGCACTCCGGGCGGACGAACCCGCACCGGTCGGCGAACGCGCACCCGGCGATCGGCGCCGCCAGGTCCGGCGGGTGGCCGGGGATGCCGTGCCGGTCGCGCCGCTCCGAGCGCAGCGTCGGGAACGCGTTGAGCAGCCCGGCCGTGTACGGGTGCTGGGGTTTCTCCCGCAGCTTCACGCTGTCGCCGAGCTCGACGACGCGCCCGGCGTACATCACCGCGATGCGGTCGCTGATCTCCAGCAGCAGCGACAGGTCGTGGGTGATGAAGACGACCGCGAACCCGAGCCGCTGACGTAGTTCCGCGAGCGCGTCGAGGATCTCCCGCTGCACGAGGACGTCCAGCGCGGTGGTGGGCTCGTCCATCACGACGACGTCGGGGTCGAGCGCGAGGGCCATCGCGATCATCACGCGCTGCCGCATCCCGCCGGACAGCTGATGCGGGTACGACCGGGCGACGCGCTCGGGCAGGCCGACGAGGTCGAGCAGCTCGCCCACTCGCGCCCGGCGTTCGGCCTTGGTCAGCTGCGGCCGGTGCGCGTGGAAGAGGTCCTGCAGCTGCGCGCTGACCCGCTGGACGGGGTTGAGGGCGTTCATCGCGCCCTGGAACACCATGGACATCCGGTCCCAGCGGAACTTCCGCAGCGCGCCGCCGGTCAGCGCCGTCACCGAGACCGGCGCGGTGTCGTGCACGCCCTGGAAGGTGACGCTGCCGGCGGTCAGGTGCGCGGGCGCGCGCAGCAGCCGCGTGATCGCGTACGCCAAAGTCGTTTTGCCGCAACCGCTTTCGCCCACGATGCCGACCAGCTCACCGCGGTGGACGTCCAGGTCGACGCCGCGGACGGCGTGCACCGGCCCGGTGGCGGTCTCGTAGTCGACGTGCAGGTTGCGTACCTGGAGCACGGGCGTCATCGGATGTCCCCCTGGGCGCCGCCGCGGCGCTGCACGCGCAGCCGCGGGTTGATCAGTTCGTCGACGCCGATGTTCAGCAGCGTCAGGGCCGCGCCGAGCACGGCGATGCACAGGCCCGGCGGGATGAACCACCACCACGCGCCTTGGGAGAGCGCTTCGCCGTTCTGGGCGAAGAACAGCATCGTGCCCCAGGTGACGGAGTTGAGGTCCCCGAGCCCGAGGAACGACAGCCCGGCCTCGCCGAGGATGGCGCCGATCATCGCGAACACGAACTGCGAGATCAGGATCGGGTAGAGGTTCGGCAGGATCTCGACGACGACGATCCGCCATCCGCGTTCGCCCGACGCGCGGGCGGCGTCGACGTAGTCCCGGTGCGCCAGCGACGCCGTCTGGGCACGCAGCACCCGCGCCGAGGCGGCCCAGCTGGTGACCGCGATCAGCAGCGCGATCACGGCGATCCCGCTGGAGTGCAGGTAGCTGGCGGCGACCACGATCAGCGGCAGGGCCGGGATGACGAGGAAGACGTTGCCGATCAGGTTGAGCACCTCGTCGGCCCAGCCGCCCGCGTACCCGCCGACCACCCCGACCAGGGCGGCGAGCAGCATCGTGACCGTGCCGGCGAGCAGGCCGACCAGCAGCGACGAGCGGAAGCCGACGATCAGCTGGGCGAAGACGTCCTGCCCGTTGTTGGTGGTGCCGAGCAGGTGTGCCGCCGACGGCCCGGCGAGGAGGTCGTCGCCGGTCGCGTGCGGGTCGCCGACCAGCAGCGGCCCGATGACCGCGACGGCCGCGTAGACCGCGACGATGCCGGCGCCCAGCAGGAACTTCGGCCGCCGGGTCAGCGCGGAGACGCGCCCGGCGCCGCGGACGGGCGTGATCACGGCCTGGGTCATCGGGCACCCGCTTTCGCCGTGGTGCGCACGCGTGGGTCGATGACCGCGTAGAGCAGGTCGACCAGCAGGTTCGCGCCGAGCACCGCGAGGGTGATGATCAGGAAGATGCCCTGCATCAGCGGGTAGTCGCTGTTGCGGACCGCCTGCAGCAGCGTGAACCCGATGCCGGGGTAGGAGAACACGGCTTCGGTGACGATCGCGCCGCCGACGACGAACCCGAGCGACACCGCGACGCCGGAGACGCTCGGCAGGACGGCGTTGCGGGCGGCGTAGGTGACCATGACCCGCCGGAGGCTGAGGCCTTTCGCCTGCGCCGTGACGACGTAGTCCTCGGCGAGCGTGGACACCATCATGTTCCGCATCCCCAGCAGCCAGCCGGCCAGCGAGCTGACGACGATCGTGAGTGCCGGCAGCAGCGCGTGGTAGACGACGTCGCCGACGAACTCGCCCGACCAGCCGGGCTCGATCTCGACGTCGTACCCGAGGCCGAGCGGGAACCAGCCCAGGCCGGCCGAGAGGAAGTACAGCGCGGCCAGCGCCAGCCAGAAGTACGGGATGGCGGCGAGCATCGTCGACCCCGCGACGAGCGAGTCGACGACCCCGCGGCGGAACCACCCGGCCAGCGCGCCCAGCGAGATGCCGAGCGTGAACGACACGACCGTCGCCACGCCGACCAGGCCCAGCGTCCACGGCAGGGCCTGGCCGATGATGTCCCCGACCGGCGCCGGGAAGAACGTCACCGAACGGCCGAGGTCGCCGGTGAAGATCTGCCCGAGGTAGGCCAGGTACTGCTGCCACAGCGGCCGGTCGGTCACGCCCAGCAGCAGTTCCAGCGAGTGCCGGGCCTCCGGGGAGACCGGCGCCATCGACGACTGCCGGGCCAGCACCGCGTCCACCGGGTTGCCCGGCGCGAGGCGGGGGATGAGGAAGTTCAGCGACAGCGCCGCGAGCAGCGCGACCGCGTAGAACATCAGTTTCTTGCCGAGGAACCGCATCTACTTGACCGGCTTGAGGTTCTTGGCGACGAACCCGGTGTCGGGGAAGCTGTCCGCCCGCGACAGCGCGTAGGCGTTGTCGTCGGTGGGCCAGCCGGTGACCTTCGTGGCGAGGAACGTCGCGTTCGGGCTGTTCTGGAAGACCGGGACGTAGGGCAGCTTGTCCAGCATCACGCGGCCGATCTCCTGGGCGCGCTGCTTGAGCACGGCCTCGTCGTCGGTGCCGGCCATCGCGGCCAGCGCGGCGTCGACCTGCGGGTCGGAGAAGCGCGACCAGTTCGACGCGGCCTTCTGCCCGATCGGCGCGGTGGTCGCCGAGGCGAGCACCTGGTTGTAGAGCTGGTACGGGTCGGGCTTGCCGCCCAGGCCGTCGATGAGCAGCTGGAAGGTGCCGGTGGAGCGGTCGGAGTTGAACTGGGCGCTCGAAACCTGCTGCACGATCAACGCGATCCCGGCTTCGGCGAGCTGCTGCTGCATCAGCTGCAACGCCTGGATGTAGTCGGTGTAGCCGGTGACGACCTTGATCGAGACGTCGAGGCGGCGGCCGCCCTTGTCGACGTAGACGCCGTCCCCGCCACGGGTGTAACCGGCCTTCTCCAGCGCGGCCCGCGCGGCGGCGGGGTCGCGGGTGACCGGGCCGGTGATCCGGAAGCCGTCGTCGCGCGGGGTCTGCAGCAGTTCGGGGCTCGGCACCTTGGCGATGCCGAAGTAGACGGTGTCGACGATGCGTTTGCGGTCCAGCGCCAGGTTCATCGCCTGCCGCACGGCGAGGTCGTTCGTCGGCCACGCCGTCAGGTTCGGCACGAGGCTGGTCTGGTAGATCCCGGCGGACGGGACGAGGTGGGTCTTCGGGTCCTTGGCGACCCAGTTCTTCCGCGGGTCGGGCACGAAGGTGTTGCCCCAGTCGATCTTCCCGGCCAGCAGCGACTGGTTCGCGCTCGTGTTGTCGCTGAAGGAGATGAAGCGCACGCCGTCGATGGCCGGCTTGCCCTGCTCCCAGTAGTTCGGGTTCTTCTTCAGCAGGAACGTCTGCGGCGAGAACGAGTCGAGGGTGAACGGCCCGGTGCCGACCGGGTTGGGGTTCAGCTCGGTGGCGGGGTCCGCGATCTTCTCCCAGATGTGCTTCGGCACGATCAGGGTGCGGCCCGCCGCGCCCCACAGCTGGTTGAACGCGGGCCGGCCGAAGGTGATCTTCGCGGTGTGGTCGTCCGGCGCGGTCGCGGCGGCCAGCGTCAGCCCGTTGGTGTTGAGCTCGGGGTGCTTGATCATGGCGTCGAAGGTGAAGGCGACGTCCTGGGCGGTGAACGCCTGGCCGTCCTGCCACTTCACGCCGTCGCGGGTGGTGACGGTGAGCGTCCGGCCGTCGGGGGAGAAGGTCGCCGCGGTGGCCAGCTGCGGCACCGGCGGGCGGCGTTCGGCCATGTCGAAGAACAGCAGCGACTCGTAGACGGTGCCGCCGTAGCCCGCTTGGGCCTGGTTGGGCAGGAACGGGTTGAAGTTGCGGACGAACGCGCCCGACGCGCCGGTGTTGGCTGTGATGGTCACGCCGTCGGCGCTGGTCGCGGTGCTGGAGCACGAACTCAGGGCGAGGCCGAGCGCGAGGACGACGGCGGCGGGGGCGAGCAGGCGGCGGTGCCTTCCGGCCTTCATGGGGACTCCAGGAGTGCTTAAGCGGTTAACTCGATGGACGGCCACGCTGACGTCGCACTGGGAGAGCTCGGTGTCGTCAGGCGGCGATCGGGGGCGGGCCTGGGTTAAGCGCTTCACATCTTGTAACCTCGGTCACGTCATGTCAATGGACCGAAACGATGTCGGGGTAGCCTCGTGCGAGGTGAAGCGATTGAGTCAGCGAGTTATCCGAGGAGCACGATGAAGCGGCTGACCATCTCGGACATCGCGGACGCGGCCGGGGTGTCGACGGGAGCGGTGTCCTACGCGCTCAACGGGAAGCCGGGGGTGTCGGCGGCCACGCGCGAGCGCGTGCTGGAGATCGCCGACCGGATGGGCTGGCGGCCCAGCACCGCCGCTCGCGCGCTGACCCGGTCCCGGTCGGGCGCGATCGGGCTGATCGTCGACCGGCCCGCCCAGGTGCTGGGCATCGAGCCGTTCTTCATGCAGCTGGTCTCCGGCATCGAGATGGCGCTGCGCTCGGACCCCTCGACGGCGTTGATGCTCGCCGTCACCGACGACCGGGACGCCGAGATCCAGACCTACCGCCGCTGGTGGGCCGAGCGGCGCGTCGACGGCGTCATCGTGGTCGACCTGCACGAGAACGACATCCGCACCGGCGTCCTGGCCGAGATCGGGCTGCCCGCCGTCGCGCTCGGCTACCCGCAGTCGGCCGAGGTGCCGTGCGTGTGGGCCGACGACGCGGCCCCGATGGAGGAGGCGGTCGGCTACCTCGCGGCGCTCGGGCACCGGCGGATCGCCCGGGTCGCCGGGCCGGACCGGTTCGCGCACACGCTGCGCCGGGACGAGGCGTTCACCAAGGCGGCCGAGACGCACCGGCTGGAGTGGTCGAAGACCGTCCACGGCGACTACTCGGGCGACAGCGGCGCCCGGGCGGCGCGGCGCCTGCTGTCGGAGCGCGACCGCGCGACGGCGGTGATCTTCGACAACGACGTGATGGCGTTGTCGGCGATGGCCGCGGCCCAGGAGATGGGCGTCTCCGTGCCCGAGCAGCTGTCCATCGTGTCCTGGGACGATTCGGCGCTGTGCCAGCTGGTCCGCCCGGCGGTGACGGCGCTGGACCGGCACATCACCCAGCACGGCGTGCTGGCCATCGAGACGCTCAACGAGATCCTGGCCGTCGGCGCGGCCGGGCACGTCCAGGCGCCGGCCCCGATCCTGATGCCCCGGGCGAGCACCGGCCGGGCTCCGCAGGACCGCTGACGATGCCCGGAACGCGTCTCGACCTCGGCCGTATCCAGGCGGCTCGCGCGGTGATCGACCCGGTCTTCCTCGACACCCCGCTGTACCCCTGCGAGCCGCTCGGGCGGGCGCTCGGCTGCCGGGTGAGCGTCAAGCTGGAGACGGCGAACCCGGTGCGCAGCTTCAAGGGCCGCGGTACCGAAGTCGTCGTGAACGGTCTGAGCGGGCGGGCCGCGGTGTGCGCCAGCGCGGGCAACCTCGGCCAGGCCCTCGCCTGGTCCGCGCGGGGCCGCGGGGTGGCCGTCACCGTCGTGGCGTCGCGGTCCGCGCCCGCGGTCAAGCTCGAGCGCATCCGCGCCCTGGGCGCCCGGCTGGAGCTGGTCGACGGCGACTTCGACGAGGCGCGGGAGCGGGCCGTGGCCATCGCCGGGCACGACGGGATCCGGCTGGTCGAGGACAGCCTGGACCTCGAGACGTGCGAAGGCGCGGCGACGATCGGCCTGGAGCTGCTGGACACGCCGTTCGACGCCGTCCTGATCGCGCTCGGCGGCGGCGCGATGGCCACCGGGATCGGCCACGTCCTGAAGGCACGCGTACCCGGCGTCGAGGTCGTCTGCGTCCAGCCGGCGGGCGCGCCGGCGATGACGCGGTCCTGGCGGGAACGGCGCGTCGTCACCACCGACTCGACCAGCACCATCGCCGACGGCGTCGCGGGACGGCGGCCCATCCCGGAGGTCCTCGGCGACCTGCTGCTCGTCGCCGACGACGCGGTCCTGGTGCGGGAGGAGTCGATCATCGCCGGGATGCGGCTGCTGCTGGAGCACGCGGGGCTGGTCGTCGAACCGTCGGCGGCACTGGGGGTCGCGGCGGTGCTCGAGGACCGGGACCGGTTCGCCGGCCGGCACGTCGGCGTCGTCGTCTGCGGCGGCAACGTCGACCTGGCCGCCTACCACCGCTGGCTCGGCACCGGCCTCCCGTAGGCTGCCGAGTCGTGCGAGAAGGATTTCACGACGACCTGAAACGTCTGAGCGAGCTGCTGGCGACCATGTGCGACCTGGCGGCGACGGCGATCCGGCAGGCCACCGAGGCCTTGCTGAACGCCGACCTCAGAGTCGCCGAGCAGGTCATCGCCGCCGACGCCGGCCTCGACGCCCACCGCGCGCGGTGCGAAGAGGACGCCTACTCGCTGCTCGCCCTGCAGGCCCCGGTCGCCGGCGACCTGCGCCAGGTCCTGGCGGTCGTCTACTGCGCGGAGCGGATCGAGCGGATGGGCGACCTGGCCGCGCACATCGCCGACAGCGCGCGCTACGCCCACCCCGACCACGCCGTGCCCGCGGAGCTGAACCCGACGTTCCTGCGGATGGGCGAGCTGACCGCCGGCATGGCCGAGGGCGTCGCGACGCAGATCCGCACAGGCGCCGGCGGCAGCTACCGCGACCTGCGCGAAGCGGACGAAGCCGTCGACGCGCTGCACGCCGAGCTGCTGTCCGGGATGACGGGTGCCGGCTGGGGCCACGGCCACGGCGAGGCCGTCGCCGCGGCCCTGGCGACGCGGTTCTACGAACGCTTCGCCGACCAGACCGTCTCGGTGGCCAAGCGGCTGGAGTTCGCCAACACCGGAGACCTCCCCGGTTAGACCGCCGGTGGACACCGGAGTGAGTGTCTGCTTTCCACCGGAAGTCGCGCCCCGAGCCTGCGGGAGCCCGGGTGACCGGGCATGATCGCGGTGCGCTGAAGAAGGGACTCCATCCATGCGCTTCACCCCACGGGGCACGAAGTTCTTCGACCTGCTGACCGACGCGGCGAAGAACCTCGTGACCGCCACGGCGCTGCTGCGCGACCTCGTCGCCGCGGAGCCCGCCGACCGGGAGTCGATCGCGGGCCGGCTGCACGAGGTCGAACACCAGGGTGACGAGCTCATGCACACGATCATGGTCGAGCTCAACAGCTCGTTCGTCACGCCGTTCGACCGCGAGGACATCCAGGCGCTCGCCTCGAAGATCGACGACGTGCTGGACTTCATGGACACCGCCGCCGACCTGGCCGTGCTCTACCGGATCCAGGCGTTCCCGCCCGGCGTCGACCTGCTGGTGCAGGCGCTCGGCCGGTGTGCGGAGCTGACGGCGGAGGCGATGCCGGGCCTGGCGAAGGTGGGCGAGCTCGAGCCGTACTGGATCGAGGTCAACGAGCTGGAGAACGAGGCCGACCGGATCTACCGGCGGGTGCTGGCCCAGCTGTTCGAACCCGGCGCCGACGCCCTCGAAGTCCTGAAGACCAAGGAGGTCGTCGAGCAGTTCGAGCTGGCCGCCGACGCCTTCGAGCACGTGGCCGACGTGGTGCAGACCATCGCGGTCAAGGAGTCGTAGTGACCGGGACGGCCGCCCTGGTCGCCGTCATCGTGCTGACCCTGGTCTTCGACTACACCAACGGTTTCCACGACGCGGCCAACGCGATCGCGAGCGCGGTGTCGACGCGCGCGCTCACCCTGCGGGCCGCGCTCGTCCTGGCCGCGGTGATGAACCTGGCCGGCGCGCTGCTGTCCACCGGCATCGCCGCGACGGTGGCCAAGGGGATCATCGACGTCCCGGTCGGCCCGGACGCGCTCACGGTGGTCTTCGCGGCGCTCGTGGGCGCGACCGTCTGGAACCTGATCACCTGGTACTTCGGGCTCCCGTCGTCGTCCTCGCACTCGCTGATCGGCGGGATGGTCGGGGCCGCGCTGGCCGCGGCGAGCACGGTGCACTGGGCCGGCATCGCCGAGAAGGTGCTGATCCCGATGGTGGCCTCGCCGCTGCTCGGGCTGGTGCTGGGCTACCTCGCGATGGTCGGCGCGCTGTGGCTGCTGCGCCGGGCGAACCCGCACCGCAGCGGCCGGGTGTTCCGGCGCTTCCAGATCGTCTCCGCGTCGGCGCTCGCGCTCGGCCACGGCCTGCAGGACGCCCAGAAGGGCATGGGCGTGATCGTGCTGGCCCTGGTGGCCGCGGGGCAGCAGAAGACGTTCGACGTCCCGCTGTGGGTGACCCTGGCCTGCGCCGCGGCCCTGTCGCTCGGGACGTACTCCGGCGGCCTGCGGATCATGCGGACGCTCGGGCGCCGGGTGTTCCCGCTCGACCCGCCGCACGGGTTCGTCGCGGAGTCGGTCGCGTCGTCGGTGCTGTACGTGACGGCGTTCGCGGTGAAGGCCCCGATCTCGACGACGCACGTGATCACCGCGGCGATCATGGGCGTCGGCGCGACCCGGCGGCTCTCGGCGGTGCGCTGGGGCATCGCCCGCGACATCGTGCTGGGCTGGGTCCTGACGTTCCCGGCGGCGGCCGCGGTGTCGGCGGCGGTGTTCTTCGGGATCAGCGCGCTCACCTGAGCACGGGCCCGCGGCAGCCGCTGCTCAGCGTCGGGACTCCAGCCGGACCACGAGGACCGTGCAGGCGGCGTGCTGCACCAGTGCCTGGCTCGCCGAACCGAGCAGCATCCCGGCGAAGCCGCCGCGGCCGCGGTTGCCCGCCACGACCAGCTGGGCCGTCTGCGCGGCTTCGAGCAGGGCGTGGCGGGGGCGGTCGCGGCACAGGACCCGGCGGATCCCGACGTCCGGGTACTTCTCCTGCCAGCCCGCCAGCCGCTGGGCCAGCAGCCGCTCCTCGTCCTCCCGCGCCGACTCCCACTGCGGCATGATCCGCACCGCGCCGTAGAAGTCCTCGTAGGTGACGTCGCTCCAGGCGTGCACCGCGACGAGGGGCGCGCCGCGGAACGACGCCTCCTCGAACGCCGCCGCGATCGCGAGCTCGCTCGTCGCGCTCCCGTCGACCCCGACCACGACCGGGCCCGACTCCGGGACGTGCGCCGTGCCGTGGCGGCCCCGGATCACCGCCACCGGCGAGTGCGCGTGGTTCACGAGGGTGGCCGCGGTCGTGCCGAGGAGCATCCCGGTGAAGCCACCCGAACCGGACGCGCCGACGACGACCATCCGCGCCTGGCGCGACAGCCCGACGAGCAGCGGCGCCGGGGACTCGGCCGGCGTCTTCGCCGTGACCACCAGGTCCTCGTCGATCGACGCGGCCACCTTGCGGGAGCCGGCGACGACCCGGTCACCGTCCTGGCGCACCGCGTCGAACAGGACGTCGGTGCCCGCGATGCCGCCGTCCTGACCGAGTTCGGTGGACCGCAGGCCGTGCACGATCTCGAGCTCGAGGTGGCGGGCGGACGCGACCTTCGCGGCCCACGCCACCGCCGCCATCGACGCGCCCGAGCCGTCGACGCCCACCACGACCGTCCGGTTCCTGTCCTTCATCGGGTCTCCTCGGCTCCTCGGGCGGTCGGCGTCGGGCGGTCGGCGTCGGGCAGTTCCGCGGCCTGCGGCCGGACGACCGCGACCGGGCACGGCGCGTGCGCGATCAGCGCCTGGCCGGTCGAGCCGAGCAGCATGCCGGTGAAGCCGCCGAGGCCCCGGCAGCCGACCACGAGCAGCTGCGCGTGCTCGCCGCGCTCCAGCAGCGTCCGGACCGGGCGGCCGCGCGTCACGTCGAGGTCGATCGTCAGGTCCGGGAACTTCTCCCGCCAGCCGCCCACCTGGTCGGCGAGCTTGGCCCGTTCGGCCTGGTCGATCTCGGATCCGTTGTCCTGCAACGGATGGGGCCGCAGGACGCCGTCGGCGACGATGTCGCTCCAGGTGTGCACCGCGGTGAGCGCGCAGCCGCGCAGCCGCGCCTCTTCGCACGCGAACGCGAGCGCCGCGTCGCTGTCGGCCGAGCCGTCGGCCCCGACGACGACCGGTCCCGCCGCCGGCGCCAGGCCGCGCACCACGACGACCGGGCAGTGCGCGTGGGCGACCACCGACACCGCCGTCGAGCCGGCGAGCATCCCGGTGAAGCCGCCGAGCCCGCGGGACCCGAGCACCACCAGCTCCGCGTTCCGCGACTCCTGGACGAGCGCCGTGACCGGGCTCCACTCCCGCGCGGCGGTCCCGATGTCGAGGCCGGGGGACTGCGCGAGCACCGCGGTCCGCGCCTCGGCGAGCCGGTTCCCGGCGCGCTCGGCCAGCCCGGCGCGCACCCGGTCGTGGGTGCCGGCGGCGATCGGGGTGTGCACCTGCGGCAGCGCGTGGACGTGCACCAGCCGCAGCGGACGCCGTCGGCGGCGCGCTTCGGCGCCGGCCCAGACCGCGGCGTGCACCGCGGCGGCCGAGCCGTCGACCCCGGCGACGACCGCGCCGTGCGGCGCGGTCACCGCGTGCTTTCGGCGACCGCCGCGACGGCCAGGATCGTGCCGATCTCGTGGCCCCAGGCCCGGATCAGCGGCCGGTCGTCCGTGCCGTCGAACACCCGGTGGTCCCGGGCCGCCAGCTGCCGCACGAGCTCGCGGGCGGGCTCGTGCCCCGCCGCCACCGGGCCGCGGGTGAACAGCCAGACGGGCAGCCACCGCAGACCGTCCGAAAAGGACTCCGCGAACGTCCGCGCCGGGGCGAGCCACTGCCCGTTCTCCACCGGGCTGCCCAGGAGCACGGCGTCGAAGCCCTCGAGCGACCGGACCAGCCCGACGTCGCGAACCTCGACATCGGCGGCCGCTCCGGCGTCGGTCATCGCGGAGCCGACCGACGTGGCGAGGTGTTCGGCGATTTCCCGGGTGGCACCGTGCCGGGTGGCCACCGCGACGAGGATTCTCATGCTTCCACCCTCACCCGGCCGCGGCCCCGGGAGCAGAGGCCAACGACCTCGCCCGGACCGGCGAAGGACCCTGCACCCGCTAGTGGACGACGGCGACCGGGCAGGCCGAGCGCGCGAGCAGGTCGTTGCCCGTCGAGCCCAGCACGGCCCCGGCGACCGGGCCGCGGCCGCGGCTGCCGACGACGATCAGCTGGGCGTCGGGCGCGACGGCCATCAGCACGCGCGCCGGCTCACGGTCCTCGACGACGCGCGTCGTGACGTCGAGATCCGGGTGCTTCTGCGCCAGGCCGGCGACGAGCTCGTCGAGTTCGGATTCGGTGCCCGGTTCGGATGGCCGGCCGGCGTGGGCCACCACCAGCGGCACCCCGCGCGCGACGGCCGCGTCGGCCGCGAACCGCAGAGCTTCCTCGCTCGCCGGCGACGAGTCCACGCCGACCACGACCGGGCCCTGCGGCCCGGCCTGGCCGCGGAAGACGACCACCGGGCAGTGCGCGCCGGCGGCGACCCGGAGGGTGACCGACCCCGTCAGGGCGCCACGCAGGCCGCCGAGGCCGTGCGAGCCGAGCACGATCAGGGGCGCGGTCCCGGACGCCGCGAGCAGCAGGTCGACCGCGAGCCCCAGCTCCACGTGGACGTCGACCTCGATGCCCGGCGCCGCGGTGCGGGCGATCTTCGCCGCGTGCCGCGTCCGCCGGGTCACGTGCTCGGGCAGTGGCTCGGCCTCGTCGCCCGGGCCGACCACGCACGCGTGGAACAACCGCAGGTCAGCGCCGCGCCGGGCCGCCTCGTGCGCGGCCCAGCGGACCGCGCGCAGCGACCCTTCCGAGGCGTCCACCCCGACGATCACCGCGGCCTGGTCGGCCATCACCGCCTCCTGACGTCCGTCGCCCGGACGGCGACTCCGGCCAGCATGTCGCCTGGCGGGCCGGCGCGTCAGAGCACGAAGACCTCTCGGCCGGGACCAATGGTCACCCGCCGGCGGCCAGGTACCGCTGCGGGTCGCCGCCCGCGCGGGCTCCGCTGCCGAGCCAGCGGGCGAACCCCTCGCGGTCCCGGCGTTCGAGTTCGTCCAGGTAGGCCCGCCGCGACCGGACCACGCGCCGGCGGGCCGGCTCGTCGGGGGCGCGCAGGAGTTCGCCGTAACTGCGCCGCCACGCCAGGCACAGCTCGGCCGTGGACAGGTCGGTCACTCCGGTGACTCCTGGGCCTCCGGAGGCTTCTGAGGGTTCCTCCACCACGACCGGTGCGGCCGGAGGGGCGCTCGGCGCCGGGCGGGGCCGGAACCGCCACACCGCCCACGCCGTCGCCGCCACGACCAGCAACGAGGCGGCCGCCGTCCCGCCCGCGACGGCCACCAACCCGCCGATCGCCACGCCGGCCCCGAGCGCGCCGAGGCCGGTCACGACCACGATCGTCACGGCGGAAGCCGCGGAGCCGGTCGCCGCGAGCCGCTCGCGCACCGCGGGGAAGCCCGTCACCGCCAGCCACGCGCTGACCCCGGCCGCGAGGCCGAGCATGCCCCACCCGACGAGCGCGCCGGCCGGCAGCACGACCAGCCCGACCGCGCCGAACGCGGTCGCGGCGGCGATCGACACGATCCTGGTGATACGAGTGAACATGAGCGCCTCAGTCCTGGTGAACGACCACCCGAGCACGACGGCGCCGGGGTCCGAGGCGTTGTCCCGAGTGTAGCCCCGGAACCGGTTTCCGGCAGGGACAGCTACCGGCGACCGGCTCCGGAACTGTCCCTTGTGGACCGAATGGGCGGTGCTCACCGGCGCCGGACGATCACGCGAACCGGTTGTATCCCGCTTTCGCCGGCAGCGGCTCCAGCGCGTCGACGCCGAGCACGCGGGCGGCGCCGGTCCCACCGGGCACGACGACGCCGACGACCTCACCGGGCCGCCCGCACCGGCCGACGGGACGCGCAGCTCCGGCGGGAAAACCCTCCGCCGGCCGCGCTTCCGCCTGCGCCAGCCGCTTCGCCGCACCACCGGCGAGCCGGTCGCGCACCGCGTCGAAGCGGGACCCCCGCGGCGGGGTCACGTCGTGGGCGGGTCGGGGAGCTCGAGCCATTCCAGGTCCATCGGCACCAGCGTCGTCGAGAGCACCAGCTCCCGGAGGAGGTTCACCGTCAGGGTCAGGCCCACCGGTTCGCCCACCTCCTCGCGTCGCAGACCGTGCACGCCGGCGTCGGAAAGCCGTTGCCGGACACGGGAAACGATATGCTCGACGCGCTTGGCCGTCCAGCTCTCGCGCGGCCGCCGCTCGCCGAGCTCGGCGGCCGCCTGCTGGCGCGACAGGGGCAGCGGCTGCGGGTCGTAACCGAGGTAGCGCTGCCCGAGCACGGCCAGCACCAGGTGCTCCTCCGCGGTGAGCCGCCAGCGTTTCGGCGGGGCCGTCGGGTGGGTCGGCCGGGGCGCGGTGGCCGTGTCCTCCCCGTCGGAGACCAGCAGTTCCAGCACGTGCTCGCGGTCGCGCGTCCCGCGCAGGAACAACGCGGTGTAGCCGGCGGCCAGCGGCAGCGGCTCGCTGTCGCGGTGCAGCAGGACGCTGTCGGACAGCCGGATCGGCGAGCGGCCGGTGTTGCTCAGCCACCAGCGGTCCCGGTCGTGGGTCAGCAGCCCGTGGACCCGGCTGATCCGCAGGTCGTCCTCGCCGACGCAGACGTCGACCTCCAGGCGGTTGCGGCCGAAGCTCACCCGGCTGCCGGCGGCCGGAGGCACCGCGATGCCGCCGGTGACGGTGAGCGCGCTCAGCGTGCCCGGCACGGAAGCGGTCACGCCGTGGCGCAGGCTGCGCTGGCGGTGCGGGTCGAGGCGTTCGGCGGGCACGGGCTGCTACCTCCGCTCGTAGGCGCCGATGTCGAAGCCCGCGCCGGCGGGCCGGGGGACACCGTCGAGGTCGAAGGCGGGGGCGAGCGCGGCGCTGCCGGTGTCGACGGCGGCCGAGCCGGGCGCGAGGTGGTAGTCACCCGGGGCCGCGAACCCGGGGTCGCCGGTGAGGTTGTGGTCGGCGGTGAACGGCCCGGCGGTCACCGGGCCGTCGCCGAAGACGTTGTTGCGCAGGGTGTTCGTCCCGGCGAACCGGTCGCCGCCGACGTGCACCGAGCCCTTCGCGTTGCCGGCGAAGGTGTTGTTGACGACCGTGAGGTCGCGCATCGTGCCGGTCGACTCGACCCACAGGTCGAGCCCGGCCTGCGCGTTGCCGGTGGAGAGGTTGTCGAAGACCCGCACGCCCGAGAGCAGCCGGGTTTCCGAGTAGTCCTCGACGGCCAGGCCGATCCCGGCCTTGCCGGCGTTGCGGGTCCCGCTCACGACGTTGGCGTAGACGTCCACAGTGGACGAAGAGTCGACGTAGATGTTCGGCCCGCGGTTGCCGGTGACGACGTTGTGGTGGATCTTCACGCGGGCGGCGTCGTCGTACTTGACGTCGATGCCTTCCTCGCCGTTGTCGTGCACGCGGCAGCCGGACACCTCGACGTCGGACGAGCCCGAGGCGATGCTGAGCGCCTCGTGGTCGGCGGAGGTGCCGCGGGCGTTGGTGCCGCGGATGTCGCAGTTCCGGATCGTGGCACGGCGGGTGGCGACGAGCACGAGCCCGCCGTCCTGTGCGCCGTCGACGCCGAACCGGTCGAACACGAGGTCGTGCGCGCCCTCGGCGTAGACGCCGAAGCCGGTCGACCCGGCGACGGTCAGGCCGCGGAACTCCAGCCAGGAGTGGTTGCCGACCGCGAGCAGGCCGGCGTCGCCGCCGGTGCCGGTCAGCACGGCGGTGCCGCCCACCCCGGTGAACCGGATCGGCCGGCCCGGGCCGCCGTCGTGCCGGATGGTGAGGCCACCCGGGTAGGTCCCGGCCGCGATCGCGACGGTGTCACCCGGGCGGGCGACGTCGGCCGCGGCCTGGACGGTGGCGTACTCGCCGCCGGGCCCGACGTGGAGGGTCCGCGGACCCGTTCCGGCGGCCCCCACGGCCGTCGGAACGACCATGGCCGCCACCGTGAGCACCACGCCGGCCACACCCCGCATCGCCACCTCGTCCCCTCCGGCCCGCCGGCGGCTCCGGCACTGGCCTGGCCCTGTTTTTAGCCGAGCCCGCCTGGGACCGGTCCCCGCTTCACGGCAGCCGTCCGGCGAGCGCGGCCGCCAGTGTCCGGGCGTCCCCGCACAGCGCGTTCCCGCCGGCCGCGCCGGCGTCTTCGAGGGTGACGACGGCGATCTCCTCCCGGTTCGGCTCGGTGCCGCGCAGCACCGGCAGCGCCGGGGTGTAGAAGCGGTGCACGACCTGCACCGCGCAGGCGGGCCGGTCACCCGGCACCGGCGCCACGACGGCGCTGCGGGTGCCGGCGCGGATCCGCTCGCCGGGCACGTCGGTGTCCGGCTCGATCGGCCACTCCCGGGTGTAGCGCACGGTGATCGTGCGGGGGTCGTCCTCCCAGGTGCAGCCCCACCCGCCGAACTCCCGGTCGGTCTGCGAGGCCCGGACCGAGACGCTCGCCGTCGCCGCGGCGTCGAGCAGGCCGCAGGCGTCGACGTGGGCGAGCGACCAGTCCGGGAACGGCCGGTCGCGCCGCGGCAGGGGCCCGTTGGCGAGCTTGGGCAGCACGTCGGAGAGCACCGAGTCGGAGATGGTGCACAGGGGCGCGTCCTGCGCGCGGGTCACCGGGCGCGAGGTGACGTCGATCCGGTTGGTGTCGGCCAGCGAGATGCTGCGCTCGCAGGCGCCGTCGCGGGCCTCGGGGCGTTCGATGTCGCCCATCCGGCCGGGCACCGGGGGCCGGGTCGGGTAGCGCAGCGGGCCGGTCAGGTCGAGGGTCGTCTGCACCTGGCCGGTGCCGTCGGCCAGGGTGGTCGTGACCACGCAGGTGCCGAAGTTCTTCAGCTCGGGGTCCACGAACGGCTGGCCGAACCGCGTGAGCGAGTCGACCGAGATCGCCGCGCACGGGTCCGTCGCGGCCGGATCGGCGCCGAGCGTGTTCGGCCCGCCGGCCGGGGTGGCCGACGGCGGCCGGCTGAGCAGGAAGCCGGCCACCAGCGCGAGCACCGCGGCCAGCGCGCCGACGGCGAGGAGCCGGCGGCGGAACCGGCGTCGCGGCCGCCGGGGCGCGGGGGTGTCCGCTTCGAGCAGGGCGACGGCCTCGGCCGCGGTGGGCCGGTCGGCGGGGTGGCGGGCCATCAGCGCGTCGAGGACCGGGCCGAGCCGGCCCGCGCGCTCGGCCGGGGCGGGCCGCCCACCGGCGGCGCGGCGCATCTGCACGAACGGGCCGTCCTCGCCCGACCCCCACGGCGACCGGCCCTCGACCGCGGCGTAGAGGGTGGCGCCCAGGGAGAAGACGTCGGATTCGGGACCGGCCTCGCCACCGCCGGCGACCTCCGGCGCGACGTACCCGAGGGTGCCGGTGAGCTGGGCGCCGCCGGTGCGGGTGACCTCGGTCCAGCGGGCGATCCCCAGGTCGGTGAGCTTGGCGACGTCGTCCTCGGTCACCAGGACGTTGCCCGGTTTGACGTCGCGGTGGACGATGCCGCGGGCGTGCATGGCCGCGAGCGCCGCGGCGAGCTGCGCGCCGATCCGCCGGACCCGGTCCTCGGGCAGCGGGCCGCCGTCGTCGACGAGCTCCTCGAGGCTGCGCGCGGCCAGGTACTCGGTGACCAGCCAGCGCGCGTCGACGTCGTCGGTGACCGTGTCGAACACCGTGACGACGTTCGGGTGCAGCAGACCGGCCCCGATGCGCGCTTCCCGCCGGATCTGCCCGGCGTCGGCGTCGAGAGATCGTTTGAGCGACACTTGCCGGCCCAGTTCGAGGTCGAAGGCCCGCCAGACGACGCCCATGCCGCCCTGTCCGAGCTCCTCCTCCAGCCGGTACCGGTCGGCTACGACGCGACCACTGCCCACCCGCGGAGTCTACGAAACGGCCCGGCACCCCGCACGCGGCACGTCACGACGGTGGCGGGGGTGGTCTCGGTGAGCGGCACCCCGTTCTTGACTTCGCAAGCAATACCAACTTACCGTCACGGTGCGAGACCACCCGGTCACCCGATTTGTCCTGACAGCCGCCACTGTCGCAGCGGATTCCTCCGCACACGATCGTAGGAGCGGCATGTTCCCGAGGTCAGGTGTCCCACAACGACGCAAGTCCCGGCCCCGGACGGCGGCCGGGCGGGTCCTCGCCGTGGCCGTGACGGCGCTGGCCGCGGCCGGGCTGGGCGTCACCGGCGCGGCGGCGGCGGGCACGGGCGCGGTCACCGGGATCGGCGGCAAGTGCCTCGACGTCACCGGCGGTTCGGCCGCCAACGGAACCCGGGTCCAGCTGTGGACCTGCACCGGCGGGACGGCCCAGCAGTGGACCGCCGGTGACGACGGGTCGATCGCCGCGCTCGGCAAGTGCCTCGACGTGGCCGGCGCGTCCGCCACGAACGGTGCCGCGGTGCAGGTCTACGACTGCAACGGCACCGGCGCCCAGCGCTGGACCGCCGACGCGGGCCGGCTGGTCAACGCCGGGTCCGGGAAGTGCCTGGACGCCGCGGGCGTGTCCGGCGCGGACGGCACCAAGCTGCAGATCTGGACGTGTTCGACCGGCACGAACCAGCAGTGGGTGCTGCCCGGCACGACGACGGTCCCGCCCGCGAACGGTCCCTGCCCGCAAGGTCCCTTCGGGACGCCGCTGCCGTCGTCGACCCCGACCGCCACGAAGATCAAGGACGGCTTCGACTTCCTGGAGGGGCCCACCTGGGACGCGGCGACCCAGACCCTGTTGCTGACGAACATGCACGACGGGGCGGGCGCCGAGAACGTCCAGCCGTCGGACGTCCTGCGGTTCACGCCGTCGACCGGCGCGTTCGCCACCGCGATCGCCGGTGCGGGCAGCAACGGGCTGGCCATCAGCCGCGACGGGAAGTCCGTCGTCGCCGCGACGCACGACCAGCGCAGCGTCTCGTCCTACGACCTGGCGACGGGCCGGCGGACGACGCTCGCGGCGAACTACCAGGGACACCTGTTCAACTCGCCGAACGACGTGACGGCCGGCGCCGACGGCACCGTCTACTTCACCGACCCGGACTTCCAGCGCGCGAACCGGGCCGACCAGATGTCGGGCAGGACGAGCGTCTTCCGGGTGCGCGACGGTGTGGTCAGCTTGATCGACGACACCATCCGCGAGCCGAACGGCATCGAGCTGGCCCCGGACGGGAAGACGCTGTACGTCGGCGGCAACGCGACGGGCAAGATCTACAAGTACCCCGTCAACACCGACGGCAGCACGGGTCTTCGCAGCGACTTCGCGTCGGTGGCGGGCACGGACGGCGGCACGATCGACTGCGCCGGCAACGTCTACCAAGCCACTTTCGGAGACGGGAAGGTCCACGTGTTCTCCGCGGCCGGCCAGGCCCTCGGCACGATTTCGGCCGGCCGGAACACGACCAACACGGCCTTCGGCGGCCCGGACGGGAAGACCCTCTACGTCACGTCGGGGACGCCGTCCACGGGCGGCGACAACGGGAACTTCGGGCTGTACAGCATCCGGCTGAACGTGCCGGGCTGGCCGTACTAGCCGCCGGTCGTGAGTGCGTAACAGTGTTCTAACACTGTTACGCACTCACGACCGGCGAGCGGACAGGGCGAGTTCGGCCCAGACGGTCTTCCCGCCGGGACGGCGCAGCTGGCCCCAGGCGACGCTCGTCTTCTCGATGATCCGCATCCCGCGCCCGCCCTTCGAGGACGGCGACGTCGGAGCGGCGGCGGTGGGGGAGCCGTCGTCGATCTCGATCCGGAGCTTCCCGCGGTTGCGGCGCAGGCGTACCCGGACCGGCGGCTTGGCGTGGCGGAGCGCGTTGGAGACGAGCTCGTCGAGCACCATCACGATGTCGGTCAGCAGCTCGGCGGTGAGGTCGGGGAGCACGGCGCGAGCCCAGCCGCGGACCCTCGCCAGCTCCTTGAGGTCGGCCTTGACGGTGGTTTCGACGGTCTCGTCGATTGCGTCCACGTCGGCGAGGACACCGGACTCGGTGGGTGTGGCGTCGAGGCTCATGATCGGTCTCCTCGGGGAAAGAGACGGCTACGGGCTACTTGACTGCCCCCATCCGGGGGAGTTCAACCGCCCTGGTGGGTCACACCGCACAACCCCGGACGCGGTCCAGCACGGCGCCGAGATCATCGGGGGAGGTCTGGCCGCGCCAGGCGACGTACCCGTCGGGCCGGACCAGGACGTACCGGGCGCCGTAAAGACCGTGCAGGTCCGGCCGGTTGAGCCGGTAGCGCTTCAAGGGCACGCCGGCCGCCGCCGCGGCCGTGTCCCATTCGGGCGCGGCCGGCGCGGCGACCTCCAGCAGCGTGAAGCCGGGCCCGAACTCGTCCTGCAGCGACCGGTTCCGGTCGAGCCAGAGGTGCGGCAGCCGGTTCCCCGGGGCGCCGGACGGCCGGTACTCCGTGCCGGTGGAAGCCGGGGCGGGACCGTCGTCGGGGACGACGAGCGGCGACTCGGGGTACGCGGTGCCGAGCACAAAACCGAGGGTGTACATCTCGGCCGTCTTGGCCTGCCGGATCAGCTCCGCCGTCTTGGCGCGCACGGCCAGGCCGTCCGGTCCGTCGTCGTCCAGCCCCGGCACGGCGAGCTCACCGGTCAGCACCCGCATGTTGCGTTCGGCCTCGACGATGGCCCGCTGCGCGATCGGACGGCGTTCGGTCCCGTAGGAGTCGAGCAGCCCGGGGCCGGCCCAGCCGCGCAGCGCGGCCGCGAGCTTCCAGCCGAGGTCGGCGGCGTCGCCGATGCCGGTGTTGGCGCCGAACCCACCCCACGGCGGGTTCTGGTGCGCGGCGTCCCCGGCCACGAAGCAGCGGCCGTCCCGGTAGCGGTCGGCGACCAGGAGCCGGGCCGTCCAGGGATCGGTCGCGGTCACGGTGACGGGCACCGAAGTGCCGATCATCCGGTGGACGGCCCGTTCGCACCACGCGGCGTCGGCGTCCTCCGGCGCGTTGATGATGATGGCCCACCACCGGTCTTCGGTGTCGAGGGTGCCCATCAGGCCGTTGACCTCGGGGTTCACCACCCAGTACTGGACGGCGCGGCCCAGCTCGTGGCGGGCGGACAGCCCGGGCGCGTCGAAGATGACCTGGATGTTGCGGATCTCGTGGCTCCGCCCGGCCAGCGGGATGCCGCACGCCCGCCGGACGGCGCTGCGGGCCCCGTCGGCGCCGACGAGGTAGCGGCCCCGCACCACGCGCTCGCGGCCCGTGTCGTCCGTCGCGGTGGCGGTGACGCCGGTGGCGTCCTGCTCGAGACCCGTCAGCGTCCAGCCCCAGCGCGCGCTGACCGTCTCCCGTCGGGTGATGGTGTCGCGCAAGGCCTCTTCGACGTGGTTCTGCGCGCACCACAGGGCGGGTTCGGCCAGTTCCGTCCGCTGGACGTCGCTGAGCGCGAAGACGCCGTCGAAGCGTTCCAGCCGGTGCCCGGTGAGCGAGGTGCAGAAGACGGCCGAGTCGGACCAGCCGAACGGCAGGGGCGCGTTGTCCCGGACGGCGCCGGCGATGCCCAGGCGCCGGAAGAGCTCCATCGACCGCGGGTTCAGCTGCTTGCACCGCGGGGACGCCAGGCTCGGCGCCGGCCGCGGTTCGAGCAGGACGCAGCCGATGCCCCGCGCGCCGAGCTCGTGGGCGAGGGTCAGGCCGACCGGGCCGCCGCCGGCGATGACGACCTCCGTGGTCTCCACCTCGGGGGGCGCATCCGCGTAACTCGTCATGCCGACAGTCTAAAAGCGCGGTGATCTTCCGGCGGCGGGCATCCGTTAGTCCATATAGAGTAACGCGATCGTCGTCGATGGAGGTGTCTTGCCCGCTCGCCGCTGGCTGATCGTCGCCGCCGCTTGCCTCGTCGTGCTGATCCTGGTCTACGTCCTCGCGGTGCTGACCGTCACCGGCCAGGAGCTGGAGAACGCGGCCCTGCGCGGGGCCGACCAGGCCGCCGCGCGCGACCAGACCGCGGCCGACCAGAGCCTGTCGCGGATCACCCTGTACTCCCTGGGCGTCGCCGTCGTGCTGGTGGCCGTGATCGGCTTGCTGCGCCGTCGCCCGGCTCTCGCGGTCGCGGCGGTGGGGGTGATCGTCGCCGGCCAGGTCGTCACGCAGGGGCTCAAGCGGTTCGTGCTGCCGCGGCCGTCGCTCGTGCCGCTCACCGGGCACTACGCGGACAACAGCATGCCCAGCGGGCACACCACGATCGCCATGACGGTGCTGTTCGCCGCGCTGCTGGTCGTGCCCTACCGCTGGCGTGGCGTGACGATGGTCCTGCTGCTGTCCTGGGCGGTCGGCATCGGCGCCTACACGGTGACGGCGAAGTGGCACCGCCTCTCCGACACCCTCGCCGCGGACGCGATCGCCCTCGGGCTCGCCTGCCTGGCGTCGTGGTGGCTCGCCCGCCGCGGCGTCGTCCACCGGTACGAGGGCCGGCGCCGGATCCCGCGGGTGCTCGTCGTGGTCGTCGCTTCCCTCGCCGGGCTGGTTTTCCTGGCCCTGGGCGGGTTCCTGATCGGCGCGGCGCTCAGCCAGGACGGCCTCGACGCGACCCTGCGCGACAACACCTGGGTGGTCTACCTGGCCGCGAGCTCGCTCGCTTCGGCCGGGTCGGTGGCCGCCGCGCTGGTGTTCCTGGGGACCTGGCGCCGCCTCGAGATCCCGTGACGACCGGGGCGGGCGGCCGTGACCGCCCGCCCCGGCGTCAGCGAGCCGCCGGAACCGGCGCGAGGGCCGGGATCCGCGTCGGCAGGGTCCGCCAGATCTCCGGGGTGTAGAAGTGCCCGCCGGGGAGTTCGACGTGCTGGTACCCGTTGCGGGCCAAAGACTTCCACTGCTCGGCCGTCTCCGGCACGATCACGTCGTCGTCGGCCCCGGTGAGCACCTGCAGCGGGACGCCGACCGTCGCGCCTTCGGTGTAGCCGAACGTGTCCCGCACCCGGATGTCGGCCCGCATGAGCTCCAGGGCCATCTCGCTCAGCTCCGGGTCGTCGAGCACGTACCCCGGCAGCAGGCCGTTGGTGCGCATCCACATCACCAGCTGCTCGTCGGTGTCCTGCTGCGCGGGGAACATGTCCCGCGGGGTCAGGCCGCGGCTCGGCGCGTTCGCCGACGACACGATCAGCGTCTCCGGCAGCGGGCCGCCCCGGCGCTGCAGGCGGTCCGCGACGTCGAACGCCATCCAGCCGCCCATGCTGTGCCCGAACAGCAGGTACGGCCGGGGCGCGGCGGCCGCCGTCACGGCTTCGGTCGCGTCCTCGGCGAGCGCGTCCCAGTCGGGAGCGAAGTCGTCGAGGAAGCGGCCGTCACGGCCCGGGTAGCAGATCGTCACGAGCTCGACGTCGGGTGGCAGCACGTCGGCCCACGGCAGGTACGGCCCGGAGCCGCCACCGCAGAAACCGAGGCACACCAACGTCTTCGTCGCGTCCGGATTGGGCCGGGCCCGGACCACGATGTTGGGGAGGTTGTCCATCGCCGTGCTCCTTTCAGCTCGCGCCGAGCGCCGTGACGTGCTTGGCCAGGTCGGCGAGCCGCGGGTGCCGGTAAACGTCCTTGGTGGACACCGGGACGCCGAAGTTCTTCTTCAGCCGCGCCACCACGCGCAGCGCCACCAGCGAATGCCCGCCGAGGGCGAAGAAGTCGTCGTCGGCCCCGACGCCGTCGCGGCCGAGGACCTCGGACCAGACGTCCGCGATCAATGTCTCGACCGGCCCGCTGGGTGCCGCCCCGCCTTCGGCGACCGGCGCGGGCAGGGCCGCGGTGTCCAGCTTGCCGTTGGCCGTGCGGGGCAGCGCGTCGAGCCGGACGTACGCGGTCGGCACCATGTGCTCCGGCAGCTTCGCGGCCGCCGCGACCTGCGGCTGCTCGCCGCCGACGTGGTAGGCCACCAGCTGGTCGTCGCGCAGGACCACGGCCGCGGCGGTGACGCCGGGAGCGTCGCGCAGGACGGCCTCGATCTCGCCCAGTTCGATCCGATAGCCGCGCAGCTTCACCTGGCGGTCGCGCCGCCCGGTGAACTCCAGGGCGCCGCCGGGGGACCAGCGGACCTCGTCGCCGGTCCGGTACAACCGGGTGCCGGGCTCGCCGAAGGGGTCGGGGACGAACCGCTCGGCGGTGAGGCCCGGCCGGCCGAGGTACCCGGCCGTGAGCCGGGGCCCGGACAGGTACAGCTCGCCCGCCGCGGCCGGGCGCAGGGCATCGTCGAGGACGTGGGCCCGGATCCCGGCCAGCGGCACGCCGATGTGCGGCCCGCCGGGGCCGGCGATCCAGGTCGCCGTGGCGTCCACAGTGGACTCCGTGGGGCCGTAGAGGTTGAGCGCCTCCAAGGGGCTTTCGGCCAGTTCGCGCCACATCGGTTCCGGGATCGGCTCGCCGCCGATGAACAGCCGCAGCGAGCGGTGGAGCAGGTGCTCGCGCAACGCCGTCCAGTGCGACGGCGTCAGGTCGAGGTCGGTCACGGCGCACTCGTCCAGCCAGGCGACCAGCCGGGCCGGGTCGATCCGGTGGTCGTCGTCGAGCACGACGACGCTGTCGCCGCGGCACACCCGCGCCCACTGCTGCACGGACGCGTCGAACGACACACTGGCGTTCCACGCGACGACCCGGGGCTCGCCCGCGTACATCCCCGCGTGCTCCAGCGCGGCGACGAGCGCGGCCACCGCGCCGTGGTGCGCCGGGACGCCCTTGGGCCGCCCGGTCGAGCCGGACGTGTAGATCACGTAGGCGGCGTCGAGGTCCGACACGTCGGTGTCGTCCGTGCGCGGGCCCTCGGCGGCGGGGTCGACGACGACGACGTCCGCCGGGAGCCAGACCGGAGTCGTCGTCGAGACCAGGGCGCGGATCGCCGCGTCACCGGCCATGAAGGCCAGCCGGTCGGCCGGGTAGGTGGGGTCGAGGGGGACGTACGCGGCGCCGGTCCGCCAGACGGCGAGGAGGGCCACCACCAGATCGACCCCACGCCCGAGGCCGACGCCGACCCGGTCGCCGAGGCCGACGCCGTGCGCGCGCAGGGCCCCGGCCAGCGCCGCGGTCCGGCGGTCGAGTTCGGCGAAGGTCAACGCGGACGCGGTGTCGCGCACGGCGATCCGCTCGGGCGCGCGGCGGACCGCGTCGCGGAAGCGGGGGAGCAGGCCGGCCATCAGAGCGCCACGTTCGCGGCCGGCGGCACGGTCGGCGCGCAGCCGGCGACGTCGACCGGCTCACCCATCGCGACGACGATCTTGCGGTCGCCGCGGAACGGGTCACGTCCGTGCGTGGACAGGATGTTGTCGACGAGCAGCAGGTCGCCCGGCTGCCACTGCTTGCGCACGGTCGCGGAGTCGTAGGCGGCGTCGAGCGCGGCCAGCTCGTCGCGCGTCAGCGGGGAGCCGTCGCCGATCGCGGTGTTGAACGGCAGGTCGTCGCGGCCGAACTCGTCGATCAGCGTCTCGCGCAGCTCCTCGTCGAGCGACCACTCGTTCCAGAAGGCCAGGTGGTTGAACCAGACCTCCTCGCCGGTGACCGGGTGGCTGATGACGCCGGGGCGGACCTGGCTGGTGCGCAGGTGGCCGTCGTCGAGCCAGCGGCACGCGATCAGGTTCTCGGCGCAGTAGCGTTCGACGTCTTCCCGGGTGGTCGCGGCGAACGCGGTCTGCCAGTCGGTGGAGATGTGCTCGGAGTAGCTGCGGTTGAGCAGCCAGCCGTGCGCGCGGATCTTCGCCACCAGCTCCGGCGGCAGCTCGCGCAGCACCTTCCGGACGTCCGCGACCGGCGTCGCCCCGCCTTCCGGCGGCGCGATCAGGCAGGAGAACATCAGCAGCCCGGGGAAGGTGAGCGTGTAGCTGTTCTCGTTGTGCATCCGGATCCGCTGCGCGGCGGGCAGGTCGGTGGACGAGAAGACGCCGTTGCCGAAGTCGCTGCGCGGCGTCGCCTTCTCGCGGTACGGCGTGCGGGCCGGCATCAGCGTGTCGCGCACGACGCCGAAGTCGTCGACGCTCGCGATCGGCAGGCCGCGCAGGTGCAGGGAGCCGTGCCGGTGCAACGCCGCCCGCAGCGACGGCGCCGCCGCGGCCAGCCACGCCACCGCGTCGTCGAGACCGGTCAGCCCGCCGACCTCGGCACTCGCCGGCTCGCCGGGCTCGACCACCCAGTCGAGCGGCAGGAACTCTTTGACGCCCAGGGAACCCATCGTTTGTCCTTTCGCCTGACCCGCAGCGGGCGTCCACAGTGGAACCACCCGGTTCGCTCGTCCGCCGACGCTAGGCGGGTTCGCGGCCGCGCGGCGGCAGCCGGTGCGGCAGTGCGGCGGCAGTTTCCGCCCGCGCCGGGTTGTCGCCGCCGTCCTGCCGCCGCAACTGCCGGTCGGGCCCGGGTGCCGCTCCTAGGTTCGGGAGCGTGACTTCGGAACTCCGCCCGGTCGCCGTGGTCAGCAGCACGGCGTCCGACGCGCACACCTGGAACCTCGTGTACCTGCAGCTGCTGCTCGAAGAGCTCGGCTTCGCGGTGACGAACCTCGGCGCGTGCGTCCCGGACGACCTGGTGGTGCGCGAGTGCCGCCGGCTGGACCCGGACCTGGTGGTGCTCAGCACCGTCAACGGCCACGGCCACACCGACGGCCTCCGGCTGGCCCCGCGGCTGCGGGCCGTGCTGGCCGGCGCGGTACTGGTCATCGGCGGCAAGCTCGGCGTCGACGGCACCAGCGGCCGCGAGTCCGTGCTGCGGGAGGCGGGCTTCGACCGCGTCTTCGGCGACGGCGACATCGGTGCCTTCCGCCGCTACCTGGCCGACCTGCCGGTGCGGGTGACGTCGTGAGCGTGCCGTTCGGGGCGTTCGTCGCCCGGGAACACGCGGCGGGCCGCCTGGTCGTCCAGCCGCGGATGGGCTTTCCGACGCCGTCGGCCATGCGGGCCGGGCTGCTGGCCACCCGCGACGCCGCGGCCACCACGGTCGGCACCCTGACGCTCGACAGCTACACCCGCGTCGGCGACCTCGTCGCGGCGGCCCGCGCGCTGGCCGGCGGCGCGCCGCTCAACGGCTTCCCGCTCGTCACCCACGGCCCCGAGACGACCCGCGCGATGCTGGACGGCGTGCTCGGCCCGGACTTCCCGGTCCAGGTGCGGCACGGCTCGGCCCGGCCGCAGGACATCGTCGCGACGCTGGTCGCGGCCGGTCTCGACGCGACCGAGGGCGGGCCGGTCTCGTACTGCCTGCCCTACAGCCGCACCCCGCTGCGGACGGCGATGCGGCACTGGGTCGAGGCCTGCTCGCAGTTGACGGCGGCGGGCGACACCGCCCACCTGGAGACGTTCGGCGGCTGCATGCTCGGTCAGCTCTGCCCGCCGGGCATGCTGGTCGCGATCAGCGTGCTGGAGGCGATCTTCTTCGCCCAGCAAGGCATCCGCAGCGTCTCGCTGAGCTACGCGCAGCAGACCGACCCGGCACAGGACGAGGAAGCGGTGCGGGCGTTGCGCCTGCTGGCCGCGCGGTACCTGCCCGGCGTCGAGTGGCACGTCGTGCTCTACGCCTACATGGGCGTCTACCCGCGGACGCCGGCCGGCGCCGCCCGGCTGCTGACGTCCGCCGCGCGGCTCGCGGTGCGCTCCGGCGCGGCCCGGCTGATCGTGAAGACGGCCGCCGAGGCGCACCGGATCCCGACCGCCGGGGAGAACGTCGACGCGCTCGAACTCGCCGCCCGCGTCGCCGCCGCGACTCCCGCCGGGGCCGACGTCGAGGACACCGGGATCCACGCCGAAGCCGCGACGCTGGTCGAGGCCGTGCTGGCCCTGGACGACGACCTCGCGGGCGCGCTGCCGGCGGCGTTCGCCCGCGGCCTGCTCGACATCCCCTACTGCCTGCACCCGGACAACGCCGGGCGGGCCCGCAGCTATCTCGACCCCGCCGGCCGGCTGCAGTGGGCGGACACCGGCGGCCTGCCGATCGGCCCGGCACCCGGTGGCGCGCGGTCGCGGCGGACCGGCTCGGCCGAGCTGCTGGCCGCGCTGTCGCACGTGGAACGGAAGTTCGACACGCCCCCGCCCGTCCGGGCCGGGGCCCGACCCGGAGGAGCGTTATGACCGACACCCACGACGGCGAACTGCCACCCGCGCTGCCCGTGCACCTCGCCTCGCCCGTCACGCAGAGCGCGTTGCGCGTGCAGCACCAGGTGCTGATCGCCGTGCGCGAGTTCCTCGGCGGGGAGGGCTTCACCGAGTTGCTGCCGCCGGTGATCGGCCCGGTCACCGACCCCGGCGTCCGCGGCTCGAAGCAGCTGGACGTCGACTACTACGGTCACCGCTACAAGCTCATGACCAGCGGAATCCTCTACAAGCAGGCGTCGCTGCTGGGCTTTTCGAAGATCTTCTACATCGCGCCGAACGTCCGGGCCGAACCGGTCGAGACGTGCTCGACGCGCCGGCACCTCGCGGAGTTCCACCAGATCGACGTCGAGCTGGCGGGCGCGACCCGGGCGCAGGCCCAGGGCGTCGCCGAACGGCTGGTGACGCACGTCGTGAAGCATGTGCTCGCGACCGTCCCCGGCGAGCTGACCGGGCTGGGCCGGGACCTCGCGGACCTGGCCGACGTCCTCGCCGGCGCGTTCGGCCGGATGACGCACGCCGCCGCCGTCACCCGGCTGCACGAGCTCGGCCACCCGCAGAGCCCGGACGCCGAGATCGACTGGGAGGGCGAGGAGCTGTTGTCGCGCAAGGCGTCGCAGCCGTTCTTCGTCGACGACTACCCCAAGGGCTCCCGTGGCTTCTACGACCGTGAAGCCACCACCGAGCCGGGCATCCTGCGCAACTTCGACCTCCTCGCGCCCGGCGGCTTCGGCGAGCTGGCCAGCGGCAGCGAGCGCGAGTCGGACTACGCCCGGATCGTCACGCGGATGCGGGAGACGGGCGAGAACCCGGCGAAGTACGGCTGGTACCTCGACATGGTGCGCGAAGGCATCCCCGCGAGCGCGGGCTTCGGGCTGGGCCTGGAGCGGCTCGTCCGGTTCCTCACCGGCCTCGACGCGGTGTGGCGGGTCAACGCCTACCCGAAGGTCCCGGGCCTGGTGGCCCCGTGAAGGCGGCGGGCTTCCCCGAAGCGGCCGTCCGGGACCGGGCCGCACGGGGAGCGGCGGCGGTGTTCCCGGCGGAATCCGCGTACGGCGGCGAGGCGTTCGGCGGCGTCTCTCCCGATGGCGACGCGCTGGACCGGGCGCGGCTGGTACCGCCGGTGTTCGTGCCGCTGCGGCTGGAGAAGCTGATCGAGCTGGGCCGCGAGCCGCTGTTCTCCGACGTCGACCTGACCACGGCGATCGGCGGCTTCGCGTCGTCGCTGCCGGTGTTCCTGTCGGCGTTCGGCTCGACGCAGCTCGGCGGCGGCGACCTGGCGGTGGCGGCGTCGCGCCAAGCCGGCCGGCTGGGCATCCCGATGGTCGTCGGCGAGAACGTCGTGCCGGTCAAGGGGTACGCGAACGCGCTGCTCACCCGCGTCCGGGCGTACACGGACGAGGTGCCGGACGGGCTGGGCGGCGTCGTGGTGCAGCAGAGCACCGAGGACGCCGACGCCGAGGTCTGGAACCTCGTGTACAGCGACCCGGCGTCGTCGCGGCTGCTGGCCACCGGCCGGCTGGGCTTCGAGCTGAAGGTGGGCCAGGGAGCGAAACCGGGCCTGGGCGGGATGACCCTGCTGGACGCGGCCACGGCGGCCCGCGTCGACGGCCAGTACGCGCTCACGGACCTCTTCCCGGACCGCGTGTTGCGCTCCGGCAGCCCGGGGACGTTCACCGGCGAGATCCTGCGTCAGCAGATCCGCTTGATGCGCAACAACTTCCCGCGGGCCCGCGTCTGGGTGAAGCTCCCACCGGGCCGGGACATCGCGGAGGCCACGAGAGCCGCCTGGGCGGCGGGCGCGGACGCGGTCACGGTCGACGGCGCGGAAGGCGGCACGGGCTGGGCGCCCACGGCGTTTCTGGACCACGTGGGCTTGCCGCTGGCGGAATGCCTCCGCCGGATCGGCCCCCCATCGGGCTGCCTGCTGGCGGGCGGCCGCATGTGGGAGGGCACTCGGGTGGTCAAGGCCCTGGCACACGGCGTCCGCGCGGCCGCCCTGGGCCGAGCGGCTCTGCTGGCGGTCGACGAAGACCGCGCGGAAGGCCTGGTACGGCTGGTGGAGGCCCTGGCACTGGAGGCAAGACTGCTGATCAGCGCCCTGGGCAAGTACCGCCCCGACGCCCTGACAGCCGACGACCTCTGGCCCGCCGCCGCTGCCTCCGGTGCCGGTGCCGGTGCCGGTCCCGCCGCTGCCTCGGGTGCTCCCACTGCCGCCAGTGCCCCCGCTGCCGCCGGTACCGGTGTTGCCGGTGCCGCAGCCGCCAGTGCCTCCGGTACCGCCGCTGCCGCAGGTGCCCCCGGTGCCGCCGGGGAACTGCCGCTCGACCTGCCGGTCCGGGCCGTCCCGACGGCTTAGCTTTTCCCCAGTGGCGCGCTTCGCGCCCAGCACTCCGCAGCCCTGCGAGGCTGCCGCGGCTGGTCGTGAGTGGTAATGAGGGTTCTAACCCGAATTACCACTCACGACAGGGCAGCCGCAGTCCATGTCCGTCCTTTGTGGTCAGTTCGGGGTGAGCCCAGCATGTCGGTGCAGGACGAGAAACCGGCCGTGACGATCGACTCCTTCGACCTCGGCGAGCTGACCGGCCCGCCGGTCGCGGTGCCGGTGCGCATCGCGCGGATCGCCGCCCGGTGGCCGGGCCGCCCGGCGCTGCGCTCCGGCGACCGGGTGCTCACCTACGGCCGGCTCGACGAGCTGACCGCGGACCTCGCCGGCCGCCTGGCCGCCGCGGGCGTGCGACCGGGTGACGTCGTCGCGGTGCGCGGCACGGACCGCTTCGACCAGGTCACCGGCCTGCTCGCGGTGTGGCGGGCCGGTGCGGTCCACCTCGCCCTCGACCCGGCGGCGCCCACCGGACGCAACGAGCGCCTGACCGCACTGGCCGGCGCACACCTCATCCTCGACGGCGGCGACCTGCTGGCCACCGAGCGGGCCGACGGCCCGCCGGACCCGGCGGCTCCCGTAAGTCGCGGCGAAGACGCGGCCACGTCGGATCGCATCGGCGGCCTGCCGGACCCGGCGGCTCCCGCGAATCGCGGCGACGGCGCGGCCACGTCGGATCGCACCGGCGGCCCGCCGGACCCGGCAGCGCCCACGCACCGCCGCGCCGCGCCGGACCTGCCCGTCACCGGCGACCGGCTCGCCTACCTCATCCACACCTCCGGCACCACCGGCGAACCCAAGGCCGTCGCCGTCGCGCACGGGCCGCTCGCCGCGCACGTCGAGGCCATCTCCGCCCGCTTCGGCCTGCGCGCCGACGACGTCGTCCTCCACTTCGCACGGTCCACAGTGGACGTCGCGGTCGAGCAGATCACCACCGCGCTCACCGCCGGCGCCTGCCTGGTCGTCCCCGAAGCGAAACTCCTCTCCGCCGACGAGTTCTGGCAGCTCCTCGACGCCGAGCGGGTCACCGTCGCGAACGTCGCCGCCGGGTACTTCCACGACCTCGTCGCCGCGATGAAGTCCGTGCCGAAGACGCTCCGGACCATGATCTCCGGCAGCGACCGGCTCTCCCCGGCCGCGGCCGCCGCCTGGACCGAGCGCACCGGCGTCCGGCTGCTCAACGCCTACGGCCCGACCGAAACCGTGATCACCTCGACCGTCCACGAGGTCCGGCCGGGCCGGGCGATCACCGTCGGCACCCCCGTCGGCGACCGCGTCGCGCACCTGCTCGACGACCGCCTCCAGCCCGTCGACGAAGGCGAGCTGTACCTGGGCGGCTCCCTCCTCGCCACCGGCTACCTCGGCGACGGCGGCCGCACCGCCGAGCGCTTCCTGCCCGACCCGGTCACCGGCGGCCGGATGTACCGCACCGGCGACCGCGCCCGCCGCACCGCCGACGGCGAGCTGGAGTTCCTCGGCCGCGCCGACGACCAGGTCAAGATCCGCGGCTTCCGCGTCGAGCCCGGTGAGGTCGAGAACGCCCTGGCCCGGCACCCGGCCGTCACCGCCTGCGCCGTCGTGCCCCGCGAGTCCGCGAACGGCACCCAGCTCGCCGCGTACGTCGTCACCCACAGCACCCTCGGCTACCCGGAACTGCGCGACTTCCTGGCCCAGTCCCTGCCGGACCACCTGATCCCGGCGAGCCTCACGCCCCTCGACCACCTGCCGCTCACCGCCGCGGGCAAGGTCGACCGCGCCGCCCTGCCGGAACCCGCCCGCGCCGAGACCGGCCACCGCGCCCCGCGCACCCCGGACGAGCAGCTGCTCGCCGCGATCTGGGCGGACGTCCTCGGCGTGCCGCGCGTCGGCCTCGACGACAACTTCTTCCACCTCGGCGGCGACTCGCTCACCGCCGTCCGGGTGGCCGGCCGCGTCCTCGAGGTCTTCGGACCCGTGTCGCCGTACCAGATCTTCGACGCGCCGACGCTCGCCGCGTTCGCTGCCGCGATGCACGACGGCGTCGGTGACGACCGCCCCGGCCCGGTCCGCGCCCCCGCGTCCGAAGCCCCGCTCTCACGCTTCCAGCGCGGCCTGTGGCTCCTCGACGCCTGGCAGCCGGGCACGTCCACCTACAACGTCCCCTGGGTCTTCGACTTCACCGGCCCCCTCGACGCCGACGCCCTCCACAAGGCGCTCCAGCAGGTCGTCGACCGCCACGAGGCGCTGCGCACGACCTTCGATGTCGCCGGAACCCTGCCCCGCCAGGTGATCCACCCGCACCTCGAGGTCCCGTTCACCATCACCGACGCTTCGGACGCGGCCGCGTTCATCGCCGCCGACGCCCGCATTCCGTTCGACCTCGAAACCGGGCCGCTGCTGAGGGCCCGCCTGGTCCGGACGTCGGCGACCACCGCGAGCCTGGTCCTCGTCTTCCACCACATCGTCTGGGACGAAGGCTCCCTCGGCGTGCTCGACCGGGAGCTGCGCGAGTACTACACCGCGCTGCTCGACGACCGTGCGCCGCGCCTGCCGGACCTCGCGATCCAGTACGCCGACTACGCGAACTGGCTGCGGGACAACGGCATCGCCGAGTCCCAGCTCGACTACTGGGCCGAGCACCTGCGCGGCGTCCCGGACCGCCCGGCCCTCGTGCCCGACCACCCGCGTCCCGTCGAACCGGCCCAGCGCTGCGGCTACCACCGCTTCGCCTTCGACGCCGACCTCGCCAACGCCGTCCGGGAGTTCGCGAAGGACGCCGACGCCACGCCGTTCATGGTGCTGCTCGCCGGGCTCGTGCTCGCGGTGCACCGCACCGGCGGCGCGGACGACCTCGTGGTCGGCACCCCGGTCAGCGTCCGCGAGCGCCCGGAGCTGGACGCGCTCATCGGCTACTTCATCACGCTCGTCCCGCTGCGGTTCCGGATCGAGCAGGACGTGACCCTGCGGGAGGTCCTCGAGCACGTCCGCGGCGTCGCCCTCGACGGCTACCGCCACCAGGACGTCCCCCTCGAAGACATCACCGGCCGGGTGCTAGGGGAGCGCTCCGGCGACCGGAACCCGCTGTTCCAGCTGGTCTTCGAGATGCACACCGCCGACCCGAGCCCCGAGCCGTTCGGACCGGCCGCGGTGGAGCGCAGGCTGCACGTCAACGAGCTGTCCCGCTTCGACCTGTCGTGGTCGGTCGAGGACGACGGCACCGGCTTCACCGGCCGGATCGAGTACGACACCGACCTGTTCGACGCCGCGACCCTCGCCGCCCTCGGCGCGCAGTGGCGGACGGCGGTGGCCGACCTGGTCACCGACCCGGACGTGCCGCTCCACGAGGACGTCACCCCGGCCGGCCTCGACGTCCCGGTGCACGAGCTGTTCGAGCACCAGGTCACCCGGACCCCGGACGCCGTCGCACTGATCTCCGGCGACGCCGAGCTGACCTACACCGAGCTGAACGCCAGGGCCAACCGCGTCGCGAGGCACCTGCGCACCCACGGCGTGACCGAAGGCGACGTCGTCGCCGTCCTGATCGACCGCGACGCCGACCTCGTTGTCGCGCTGCTGGGCGTGCTGAAGGCCGGCGGCGGCTACACGCTGCTGGACCCGGAACTGCCCGAGGCTCGCCGAGCGGACGCCGTCGACGCCGTCGACGCCCGGCTGGTCGTGGACCGCGAGTTCGTGGCCGCCGCCGACGGACCCGACGACGACCTCGGCCTCCCCGTCAGCGCCGACGCCGTCGCCTGCGTGATGTTCACGTCCGGGTCCACCGGCCGGCCGAAGGGCGTCGCGGCGTCGCACCGCGCCCTGGCCGGGACCTACCTGGAGCAGGACTACGCGCTCTTCGCGCCCGGCGAGGTGTGGCTGCAGTGCTCGCCGGTGTCGTGGGACGCCTTCGGCCTGGAGGTCTACGGCCCGCTGCTGTTCGGCGGCACCTGCGTGCTGCACCCCGGCCAGCGGCCGGACCCGGAGACGATGACCGCACTCGTCGCCCGCCACGGCGTCACGCAGCTGCAGCTCTCGGCCAGCCTGTTCAACTTCCTCGTCGACGAGTTCCCCGCCATCTTCGCCGGCCTGCGCGTGGTCTTCACCGGCGGCGAGCGCGCCTCGGTGCCGCACGTGGCGCGGCTGGCCGAGCGGTACCCGCACGTGCGGATCGTCAACGGCTACGGCCCGGTCGAGAGCATGGGCTTCACCACCTGCCACGTCGTCGGCCCCGCCGACCTGGCCGCGCCGGCGCTCCCCATCGGCGTCCCCGTGGCGCACAAGGACATCCGCGTGCTCGACGACCACTTCCGGCCGTCCGCCGCGGGGGAGCTGTACGCGACCGGCGCCGGCTTGGCCCTCGGGTACGCCGGGCAGCCGGGCCTCACCGCGGACCGGTTCCTGCCCGACCCGCTCGGCCCGCCGGGTTCGCGGATGTACCGCACCGGCGACGTCGGCGGCCGCACCCCGGACGGCACGCTGACCATCACCGGCCGCGCCGACGACCAGGTGAAGATCCGCGGTTTCCGCGTCGAACCGGGTGAGGTCGCCGCCGCGCTGGCGCACCACCCGGGCGTCAAGGACAGCGCCGTTGTCGCCCACGACGACCGGCTCGCCGCCTACGTCGTCGCCCGGGACACTCCGCCCGGGTACCAGGACGTCTGCGACCACCTCGCGACGCTGCTGCCGGACTACATGATCCCCGAGAGCGTCACGGTCCTGGACGCACTTCCCTTGACCGCCAACGGAAAGCTCGACCGCGCCGCGCTTCCGGCACCGGCGTCGGTCGCCGCCGAGGCACCGGCAGAACCGGCCGTCACCGCGGCCGAGCAGCTGGTCGCGGCGGTCTGGGCCGAGGTGCTCGGGCTCGACGCGGTCGGCGTCGACGACAGCTTCTTCCGGCTCGGCGGCAACTCCCTGGCCGCCGTCCGCGTGGCCCTGCGCCTGTCGACCGAGACCGGCACCCGCGTCGCACCGCGGCTGGTGTTCGCGGCCCGGACCGTCCGGGCCCTGGCGCAGCGGCTGGAGGTGCGGGCATGACCGGCCGCACCGTCCCCGTTTCCGCGCTCCAGCGCGGAATGTGGTTCCTCGACCGCTGGAACCCGGGCTCCGCCGCGTACACCGTGCCGTGGGTGTTCACCTTCGACGCGCCCGTCGACCCGGACGTCCTCGAGCGGAGCATCGCCGGAATCGTCCGGCGCCACGAAGTCCTGCGAACGACGTTCTCCTTCGGCCCGGATGGTCCACAACAGACGGTCCACGACGACGTCCGCGTCCCGTTGCAGCGCGGCGACGCGGACCTGAGTGCCGGCTTCGACCTCGAGACCGGCCCGCTGCTGCGCGCGTCCCTGGTGGACACGACAACGCTGGTTCTCGTCGTCCACCACATCGTCTGGGACGGCTGGTCGTCCGGCATCTTCGAGCGCGAGCTGGCGGAGAGCTACACAGCCATCGTCGAAGGCCGTGAACCAGTCCTACCGCGACTGTCCACTCAGTACGCCGACTGCGTCGCCGAACCGCACGACGACCAGCTGGACTACTGGTGTGAGCAGCTGCACGGCGCACCCGAGCGGCTCGCCGTGCCCACCGACCGGGAGCCGCCCGCGCAGCAGGACTTCGCCGGCGACACCCGCGCGTTCGCGCTCCCGGCCGGGCTCGCCGGCCGGATCGGCGAGCTGGCCGCCGACGCGGACGCGACGCCGTTCGTCGTCCAGCTGGCCGCGTTCGCCGCGCTCCTGAACCGCTACACCGGCGCGGCCGACATGGTCGTCGGCACCCCGATGTCGACCCGCGACCGGCCGGAGCTGGCCGACCTCATCGGCTACTTCGTCAACATCCTGCCGCTGCGGCTGCGCGTCGATCGCGCCGCGAGCTTCCGCGACCTCGTCGAGCAGGTGCGCGACACGGCGTTCGACGCCTATGCCTGCCTGGACGTCCCCTTCGACGTCGTGGTCGACGCGCTGGCCCTCGAACGCTCGGCCCGGCACGCGCCACTGGTGCAGGTCGTCTTCGGCGCGCACGCGGAAGACTCCGAACCGCTGCGGTTCGGGCCGGTCACCGCGACCCGGCGGGTGCACCACAACGGCACCAGCAAGTTCGACCTGACCTGGTCGACGTTCGACGACGGCGAGCTGCGCGGCGAAGTCGAGTACCGCACGAGCCTGTTCGACGCGGCCACGGTGGACCGGATGACCGGTCACTGGCGGACCCTCCTGGACGTCGTGCTGTCCGAACCGGACAGTCCACTGTGGAAGATCGACCTGGAGCCGTCGTGGCCCGCCGAGATCACGGCGTCTGTGCCGCGCTGCCTGCACGAGTCCTTCGAGGACGCCGCGGACCGGTTCCCCGATCGTCCCGCCGTCACCTTCGACGGCGTTTCGCTCACCTATGCCGAACTGGACCGGCGCGCCAACCGGCTCGCGCACGCCCTGATCGCCGACGGCGTCCACCCCGGCGACCGCGTCGGCCTGCTGCTGGACCGCACCGACGCGATCGTCGTCGCCATCCTCGCGGTGCTCAAGACCGGCGCCGCGTACGTGCCGGTGGATCCGGCGGCCCCGGACGACCGCGCCGCGTTCGTCTTCGGCGACACCGGCGTGCGGCTGGTCGTCACCGACCAGGCCATTTCCGGTCCGTGGCCCGTGTTCGACCTCAGCCGGGACCTCTCCGGTCTGCCGGACGATCGGCCGGGCGTCCCGGTCCGGCCTGGTGACCTGGCCTACCTGATCTTCACCTCCGGCTCGACCGGTCGCCCCAAGGGCGTCGCCGTGGCCCACGAGCACGTCGGGCGGCTGATGGAGTCCGGGCGCGCGCACTTCGGATTCACCGAGACCGACGTGTGGACGCTGTTCCACTCCTACGCCTTCGACTGGACGGTCTGGGAGCTGTGGGGACCGCTGCACCACGGTGGCCGCCTGGTCGTCGTGCCGTACCTGACGAGCCGGTCGCCGGAGGCGTTCGCCGCGCTGCTCGCGGACGAAGCCGTGACGTGCCTCTGCCAGACGCCGTCGGCGCTGCGCCAGCTCGAACTCACCCTCCGCAGCGGGCCCGCGTTGCCGGCGCTGCGGCAGGTGATGCTCGGCGGCGAGGCCCTCGATCCGGCCGTCGTGCGGCGCTGGTCCGCGCTGGGGCTGACGGCGTCGCTGTGCAACCTCTACGGCATCACCGAAACCACCGTGCACGTCACCACCCACGACGTGACCCGCTTCGAGCGCAGCCTGATCGGCGCGCCGCTGCCGCACCTGAGCGCGCACGTGCTCGACGACTGGCTGCGGCCGTGCCCGACCGGCGTGCCGGGCGAGCTGTACATCGGCGGCGGCGCGCTCGCCCACGGCTACTGGGGCCGGGCGGGGCTCACCGCGCAGCGCTTCCTGCCGGACCCGTTCTCCGCGACGCCGGGCGCGCGGCTCTACCGCACCGGCGACGTCGCGCGCCGGCTCGCCGACGGCGGCCTCGAGTACGTCGGCCGGTGCGACAGCCAGGTCAAGCTCCGCGGTTTTCGCATCGAACTCGGCGAGATCGAACACGCCTTGAGCGCGCACCCCGCGGTCGACGCCTGCGCCGTCACGGTGCGCGACGAGCGGCTCGCGGCCTACGTCACCGGAGCCGTACCGGACTACGCCGAGCTGCGTGCGTTCCTCGCGAAGTCGTTGCCGGAACACATGATCCCGGCGACGGTCACCGTGCTCGACCGGCTGCCCGTCACGGTCAACGGCAAGCTCGACCGCGCGGCGCTGCCCGCGCCGGCCGCGGCGACGTCGGCGATCGCTTACACCGCGCCGAGCACGCCGGGGGAGCGGTTGCTCACCGAGCTGTGGTCGGACGTCTTGGGCGTCCCGGACGCCGGGGTGCACGACAACTTCTTCCACCTCGGCGGCGACTCGATCCGCGCGGTCCACCTGGCGGGCAAGCTGCGCGACCGCGGCTGGACGCTCACCCTGCCGGACCTGTTCGCCGCGCCGACCCCGGCCGGCCTCGCGCCGCTGCTGCGGCCGTGTGCGACCGAGAAGGCAGTCGTGGAGCCGTTCGCCGGACTGTCCGAAGTGGACGTCGCGAAGCTGCCCGGCGACGTCGTCGACGCCTACCCGATGGCCGCGATGCAGCTCGGGATGATCTACCACATGGAGCTGTCCGGCGACGCCGGCGGTTACCACAACGTCAACAGCTACCGCGTCGCCGGCCGTCTCGACGAGCAGGCACTGCACGCCGCGGTGGCCGCGGTCATCACTCGGCACCCGGTGCTGCGCACGAGCCTCGACGTCGTCGGCTACCGGCAGCCGATGCAGCTCGTGCACGCCGAAGTCCCGACGCCGGTGGACACCGCCGACCTGCGTGGACAGTCCGAAGTGGAGCAACGCGCCGCCGTGACCGAGGCGTTCGACGCGTTCTGCGCGATGCGCTTCGACCTCCGGACGCCGCCGCTGTTCCGGGTCGCCGCCCAGCGGCTGGCCGACGACGTCTTCCAGCTGACCATCGCCGAGCACCACTCCATTTTGGATGGCTGGAGCTTCACCTCACTGCTCACCGAGATCCTGGAGCGCCACGCCGAGCCGGACGCCCCGCTCGCGCCGCCGCCCGCGTCGACGTTCCGCGACTTCGTCTTCACCGAACAGGCCGCGGTGGCGTCGAAGGAAAGCGAGCAGTTCTGGCGCGATCACCTCGCCGGCGCGGACGGCGCGCTCTGGTCCGCCGAGGGCGGCTCCGAGGCCGCGACGGCGGAGATCCCGCGCACGGTCGAGCGCGTGCTGCCGGACGCCCCGGCCCAGCTCGCGGCGATCGCGTCGGCGGCCGGCGTCCCCATCAAGGCCGCGGCGCTGGCCGCGCACGTGCGGGCGTTGCACCGGATCACCGGCCGCGACCGCGTCACCACCGGCCTTTCGGTCAACGGCCGTCTCGAAGAACGCAGCGGCACCGAGGCGTACGGGCTGTTCCTCAACACCGTCCCGCTGGTGGTGGACGGCACGGCGCCGGACCTCGTCCGCGCCCTGCACGAGGCCGAGGTCGCCCTGCTGCCGCACCGCCGAGTCCCGTTCGCGAAGCTGGCCCGGCTCATGTCCGGACCGCGCCTGGAGACGTGCTTCGCGTTCCTGCGGTTCCACGCCCTCGGCCGGCTGGCCGGCTCGGCCACGAGCATCGTCGACGACCGGATCGGCTGCGAGCCGGACATGCGCTACGAGCCGACCAACTTCGCACTCGGCGTCGCACTGGTGCAGGACCCGTCGTCGGACCGCATCCTGCTCGCGGTCGACCACCTGCGGTCCCTGGTCCCGGACGAGCTCGCCGACGCCTACGTCACCGCCTACACCGAAGAACTCGCCGCGCTCGCGGCGCCGATCCCCGTCAGCTGACCCAGGAAGGACTCCACAATGGACGCGTTCAAGGACTTCACCGTCGTCGTCAACGACGAGGAGCAGTATTCGATCTGGCCGGCCGAGCTGCCCACCCCCGCCGGCTGGCACGCCGCCGGAAAGAGCGGCAGCCGGGAGGAGTGCGTCGCCTGGGTCGACGAGACCTGGACCGACATCCGCCCGAAGAGCCTGCGCGTCGCGCTGGGCGTCTGAGATGCTGGAGACGATAGCCGCGGTCTGGGCCGAAGAGCTGGGCGTCCCCGAAGTCCGTCCGGAGGACGGTTTCTTCGAGCTGGGCGGCCACTCACTGACGGCGTTGCGGGTGGTGTACCGGGTCCGGGACGAGTTCGCGGTGAACCTGTCGCTGAGAGACCTGATGTCCGCCAGAACCCTCACCGACTTCGTCAAGACGGTCCAATCAGCCACCCAAACCCCCACCCGGCCGACGGTCGCGCTGGTAGGCCGCCGGGGCACCCGATGACGCTCGCACCAAGCCCGCTACCGCCGATCGCGGGACCGGCAAGTCCCCGGCCCGCGATCGCGGGGGACTGGTGCTACCGGCCGCACCCGCTGCCGGCTGGCACTCCGCAGGCGGTGTGCTTCCCGCACGCAGGCGGCGACGTCACGGCCTTCGCGGGCCTGGCGGCGGCACTGGCCCCTTCTCTGGAGGTCTGGGCGATCCGTCTGCCGGGCCGCGGCGGTCGCTTTGTCGACTCGATGCCGGCCACCTTCGCCGCCTTGGTCACGGCGGTGATCGACGGCCTCGCCCCGTACCTGCAGCCGGGAGCACTGTTCTACGGCCAGAGTTTCGGCGCGCTCCTGGCATTCGAGGTGGCCCGCGCGTTACCGGCGGCTTCACGGCCACGGATCGTGATCCCGGCATGCGCAGCCCCACCGCCGGGTTGGCCGGGCTCGATCCCGCCGACCTCGGAGGGCGCAGCGGATCTCCTCGAGCGGTGCGGCCTGGCCACAGCCTTGCCGGACGACGAGACGATCCGCGAGCTGGCGGTGGCGACGATCCGAACGGACCTCACGGTCTGCCGCAGCTACCGCTACCACCCGAACCCACGGCCGGATTTTGCCATCCACGCGGTGGCCGGCGCAGAGGACACGGCGCTCCGACCGACCACGCTGGCGGGCTGGGCCGAGGCGACAACGGGCCGTTTCACAGCATCCACCGAACCCGGCGGCCACCTCCTGGCCACACCCCTGTCCGCCGGCCCCGCTGACCTGCTCCGCACCCTGCACCTCGGCCGGTCGTGAGTGGTAATTCGGGTTAGAACCCGAATTACCACTCACGACCGCCAGACCGCCGCCCGCCCGAAACCCGGCGATCGTTACCGGCGCTTGCGCTACGTCAGCGGACCCGTCAGACCAGTTGCACCCGCGCCGCGCCATCCGGACTCCTCGCAGCCGCCCCGCCCAACCCGTCCGCACCGCACCACCGGAACCGCCCCCGCAACCCGCCAGCACCACCGGAACCGCCCCGCCTGAGGAGGCACTCGTGTCCACCGCCACCGTCGATCTGACCGATCCCGGCCTCTGGGCCCGGCCCGATGTCGGCGGCATCGTCGCCGATCTGCGGGCTCAGGCTCCCGTCCACCGCACCGAAACCGCGCTCGACGGGGCCGTCTGGTCCGTGCTCGGCTACGACCTCGGCTCCCGCGTCCTCACCGACGCGGCCACCTTCAGCTCCACCGGCGGGTCGCTGCTCGGGACCGGTGGCACCCCGGCCGGTGCTGACAAGATGATGGCGCTCTCCGACGGGCCGCGGCATCGTGAACTCCGGGCGCCTGTCCTGCCGTATTTCTCGCCCAAGGGTGTGCGCGGCGCGGCGCAGAGCATCACCGAGCTGGCCCAGAAGGTGATCAAAGACGCTGTCGAACAGGGTGAAGCCGATCTCGTCGACGTCCTCGCCACCGTGCCGCTCGTCGTGATGTGCGATCTGCTCGGCATTCCCGGCGACGACCGCGAGCTGGTCGTCTCCGTCTGCGACGAAGCCTTTCTCGCGCAGACGCCGGACGCGCGCCGCGCCGGGCATCAGAAGCTTCTGCCTTACCTGTTCGAGAAGGTCGTCCAGCGGCGCAAGCACCCGGCCGACGATCTGATCAGCACTCTCGCCACCCACCGCATCAACGGCCGGCGCCTGCCGATCGAGGACGTCGTGCTCAACCTCGACAACATCGTCGTCGGCGGGGTGCAGACCGTGCGGCACACCGCGGCCATGAGCGTCCACGCGCTGATGCAGCGCCCCGACCTCTGGAAAGCGCTGGCCGGCGGCGCCGACCTCGACCTCGCCACCGACGAGCTGCTGCGGTTCACCTCCGTCGGCCTGCACGTCCTGCGCACCGCCACCACCCAGGTCGAGCTCGGCGGGCACGTCATCGACGCGGGCGACAAGGTCGCCGTCTGGACGTGGTCGGCCGACCACGACCCCACGATGTTCGACCGGCCCGACGAGCTCCTGCTCGACCGGTCGCCGAACCGGCACCTCGCCCTCGGCGTCGGCGCGCACTACTGCATCGGCGCGCCGCTGGCCAAGGCCGAGCTGAAAGCGATCTACGCCGCCCTGCTGGATCAGGTCGCCGTGCTGGAACCGGCCGGCGACGCGGTGCACAACCGCTCGATCATCAACTTCGGCTTCGACCACCTCCCGGTGCGCCTGCGGGCCCGCTGAGCGCGACGGAACGGACACCAGCCATGACACAAGCACCCGTGCGAGAGACGAAGCCCGCCGCGATGTGGGGCAAGGTCGGCCTCCTGCTCACCGGCCAGGGCGTCTCCCTGATCGGCGACCAGGTGTTCTTCATCGCCGCCGTCTGGGCCGCCGCCCAGCTCGGCGGGACGGCCGCCGTCACCTGGGTGACCCTGGCCGAGTCCGTGCCGCGCGCGCTCGCGATGATCTTCGGCGGCGTCATCTGCGACGCCTTCGGGCCCCGCTCGGTCCTGCTGCGCACGACGTCGGTGCGGATCGCCGTGCTGGCCGTCTCGGTCGTGGTCGCGCTGTCCGCGCAGTCCGTGACGCTGCTGGTCGTCGTCGCGGCGCTCGAAGGCGCGATGCTCGGGCTCGGGTCGCCGTCGTTCGGCACGCTCATGCCGCGCATGGTCCCGAAAGACCGCTTGAGCACGGCGAATTCGGTCCGCACCATGGTCGCCCGGTTCGCCCCGATCCTCGGGTCGCCGTTCGGCGCCTGGCTGGTCGCGACCGGGCACCTCGGCGTCGCCCTCGCCGTCGTCTGCGGTGGCTGCGTGGTCTCGCTCGTCTGCCTCGCCCCGGCGACCAGGGCGATCGACGCGCCGCGCACCGTGTCGAGCGTCCCGCTGTGGCGCCGCTCGGGTGACGGCCTCAAGCTGCTGCGCGCCGACCGCCGCCTGCGGTTGCTGTTCCTTTCCGGGCTTTGCCTGGACTTCGCGTTCGCGTGGCCGATGAACCCCGGCCTGCCCGAGGTCGTCATCGAACGCGGCTGGGCCGTCTCCGCGGTCGGTCTCCTCATCGCCTGCTGGGCGGCCGGCGCGCTGGTGTCCGCCGGGCTCGGTGCCCTGCTCGGCGACCGCGTGCCGATCTCGGTACGCCTCGTCGGCAGCGGGATCGGCATCGCCGTCCTGTTGCTGGGCATGGTCCTGGTGCCGTCGCTGTGGGCGATGGCCGCGATGGCCGTCGCGCTGGGCGTGTGCTCCGGGCAGAACGGCCCGGCCGCGGTGACGCTCTACCAGCAGGCCGCGCCGATGGACCGCCTCGGCGTCGCCATGTCGATGGTGTCGTTGTCCGGCATCGGCTGCGCGCCGCTCGCCTACGCCGTGTCCGGCGCCATCGCCAGCTTCACCACCCCCGTCGTCGCCTGGATCTGCAGCGCCCTGCTCGCCTTCGGCGGGCCGGTGTTCGCGGCCCGGGCCCTGCGCCTGCCCCAGTGAAGGGATTTCCCGTGCGTCCGTTGTCGTTCGGCCAGCAGCGCCTGTGGTTCCTGGACCAGCTGGAAGGCCCCAGTGCGACCTACAACGTCCCGTTCCCGCTGCGCCTGCGCGGCCGCCTCGACCGCCGCGCGCTGCGGCAGGCGATCGTCGACGTCCTCGGCCGCCACGAGGTCCTGCGCACCGTCATCCCGGTCGACGGCGGCGTTCCCGGCCAGCAAGTCCTGTCCACTGTGGACGCGATCGAACGGCTGATCTTCGACGTCCGGTCCGGCGACGATCTCGCCGAGACGATCGCCCGGCCCTTCGACCTCGCCGCGGACCTCCCGCTGCGCGTCACGCTGTTCGAACTCGGCCCGGACGAGCACATCCTGCTGCTCGTGCTGCACCACATCGCCTGCGACGGCTGGTCGCTCGGCCCGCTCGGCCGTGACCTGGCAAGCGCTTACACGGCGCGGCTCGACGGCGAGGCGCCGGACTGGGAGCCGCTCCCGGTGCAGTACCTGGACTTCAGCGAGTGGCAGCGCGAGGTGCTCGGCACCGAGGACGACCCGGACAGCCTGCTCTCGGCCCAGCTCGCCTACTGGACCGAACGGCTCGCGGGCATCCCCGAACGCATGGTCCTGCCCGCGCATCGCACCGGCGGCACGACCGGCGCCGCGGGGCTCGTCGAGATCGACATCCCCGCTGACCTGCACGCCCGGCTCGTCGCGGTGACGCGCGCCGCGCGCTGCACGCCGTTCATGGGCCTCCAGGCGGCGCTGGCCGCATTGCTGCACCGCTGGGGCGCGGGCGACGACATCGTGCTCGGCACCCCGGTGGCCGGTCGCGGTGAGGAAGCCCTGGAAGACCTCGTCGGCTTCTTCGTCAACACCCTGGTCCTGCGCACGGACCTGAGCGGTGACCCCGGCTTCGCCGAACTCCTGGCTCGGGTCCGCGACACCGGCCTCGACGCCTACGCCCACCAGGACGTTCCCTTCGACCGGCTGGTCGACCGCCTCGGCGCCGGCCGGTCCGCGCACCCGCTGTTCCAGGTCATGGTCGTCCTCCAGCACGACGACGGGACGGCGCTCACCCTGCCCGGCCTCGACGTCCAGCCGGTTCCCTTGGACCTGGCGACCGCCAAGCTCGACCTCAGCGTGGTCTTCGCCGAGCACGCGGACGGCGTCTCGTGCCAGTTCGAGTACGCCGTGGACCTGTTCGAGAAGTGCACTGTGGACGCGATGGCGGCCATGCTCGTGCGTCTGCTCGACCTCGCGCTGTCCGATCCGGACCGTCCACTCGGGACCCTGGAACTCGCGAAAGTCGAAGCTGTCGAGAAGGAAGCCGCTCCCGAGGCCGCGCCGGTGACGTTCCGCGGCGCCCGGACCGCCCGGGAAGAGATCCTCTGCGCCCTGTTCGCCGACGTCCTCGGCATCGACAGCGTCGGCCTCGACGACGGCTTCTTCGCCCTCGGCGGCCACTCCCTGCTCGCCACCCAGCTGATCAGCCGCGTCCGCACGGCGTTGAGCGCCGAACTCGGCGTCCGCGCGCTCTTCCGCGCCCCGACCGTCGCCGGGATCCTCGCCACCCTCGACGCCCAGGCGCCCGGCCCGGTCCGCCCGGCCCTCACCCCGCGACCGCGCCCGGACCGCGTGCCGCTGTCGTCGGCGCAGCGACGGCTGTGGTTTCTGGCCGGGATCGAGGGCCAGGACCGTGCGTACAACATCCCGCTCACCCTGGGGCTCACCGGGCCGGTCGACGTCCTCGCGCTGGCCGCCGCCTGCCGGGACGTCGTCACCCGCCACGAAACCCTGCGCACGGTGTTCCCGGTGGAGAACGGCGAGCCGTGGCAGCACGTCCTGCCGCCCGGTGAGGTGCTCGAAGTCGTCGACTGCGCGCCAGACGAGCCGGCCGTACTGGCCGAGGCGGCCGGGAGTGCCGCGTTCGACCTGGCCCGCGAGATCCCGCTGCGCGCGCGGCTGTTCCGCGCCGGCGACGAGTCCGTCCTCGTGCTCTGCCTGCACCACATCGCCGCCGACGGCTGGTCGACCGGCCCGCTGATGGCCGATCTCGCCACCGCGTACACCGCCCGGCTGACCGGGCAGCCGCCGACGTGGTCGCCGCTGCCGGTCCAGTACGCCGACTACGCGCTCTGGCAGGCCGACCTGCTCGGCGACGAGGCCGACCCGGACAGCCTGGCGGCCCGCCAGCTGGGCTACTGGACCGAGACGCTCACCGGGCTGCCCGACGAACTCGCGCTCCCGGCCGACCGGCCTCGTCCGGCGATCCCCAGCTACCGCAAGGACGTCGTCTCCGCCGACGTCGACGCGGTCACCCACGCGGCGCTCAAGACCCTGGGCCGGGACAACCAGGCCACGTTGTTCATGGTCGTCCAGGCGGCGTTCGCGCTGCTGCTGACCCGGCTCGGCGCGGGCGAGGACGTCCCGATCGGCACGCCCGTCGCCGGCCGCGGCGAGGAAGCGCTCGACGACCTCGTCGGCTTCTTCGTCAACACCCTCGTGCTCCGCACCGACACCTCGGGCGCGCCGACGTTCCGCGAGCTGCTCACCCGCGTCCGCGACGCCGACCTCGGCGCCTTCGCCCACCAGGACCTGCCGTTCGAGCGGGTCGTCGAAGAACTCAACCCGCCGCGCCTGCTGGCCCGGCACCCGCTGTTCCAGGTGCTGCTTTCCTTCCTCGGCAACGAGACCGCCGACGGCGGGTGGACCCTGCCGGGCCTGACCGTGACGGCCGGGGACACCGTGTCGGGCACCGCCAAGTTCGACCTCGGCCTGACGGTCGAGGACCGCCACGCCGGGCTCGGCTGCAGCCTCGAGTTCGCCACCGACCGGTTCGACCGCACCACCGCGCAGGACGTCGTCGACCGGCTCGTGCGCCTCCTGCAGGTGGTCGCCGCGAACCCGGAGTCGCGAGTGGACAGTGCCGACTTGTTGTCCGATGTGGACCACCGGCAGCTGGCGCAGTGGAACGACACCGCGGCGCCGGTCCCGGCCGCGACGCTGCCGGAGCTGTTCGCCCGGCAGGCGGCGCGGACGCCGGACGCGACCGCCGTCGTGTTCGAGGGTGACTCGCTGACGTACGCGGAGTTCGATGCCCGGGTGGACCGCCTCGCGCGGGCCCTGAGCGGCCGGGGCGTCCGGCCCGGTGACGTCGTCGCGGTGCAGCTGCCACGCTCGATCGACCTGGTGGTCGCGGTGTACGCCGTGCACCGCGCCGGCGCGGCGTACCTGCCGGTCGACCCCGGCTACCCGGCCGACCGGGTGGCGTTCATGCTCGCCGACGCCCGGCCCGCGCTGGTCCTCACCCCCGGCACGGACCTGGATGGCGACGGCCCGCTGCCCGCCGTCACCCCGGACCACCCGGCCTACGTGATCTACACGTCCGGCTCGACCGGCCGCCCCAAGGGCGTGCTGATGTCGCACGCCGGGATCGCCAACCACCTCGCCTGGATGCAGGCCGAACACCCGCTGACCGGCGGCGACCGGGTGCTGCAGAAGACGCCGTCCAGCTTCGACGTCTCCGTCCTCGAGTTCTTCCGCCCGCTGCTGGCCGGCGCGACCTTGGTCGTCGCGCGGCCCGACGGGCACCGCGACCCCGCGTACCTCCTCGACACGATCCGCGCCGAGCGCATCACCGTGCTGTACGTGGTGCCCGGCATCCTCGACGGGATCCTCGGGCTGTCCGAAGAGGACTGCCCGGCGCTGCGGCAGGTGTTCTGCGGCGGCGAAGTCCTGACCGCCGCGCTGGCCGGCCGCTGTGCGACCACGTTGACCGCCGAGCTGATCAACCTCTACGGCCCGACCGAGGTCGCCGTCGACGCCACCGCCCACGCCGTCGGCGCCGGACCGGTGACGATCGGCGCGCCGGTGTGGAACACCCGCGCGTACGTGCTGGACGGCCGGCTGAGCCCGGTGCCGCCGGGCGTGCCGGGGGAGCTGTACCTGGCCGGCGCGCAGCTCGCGGACGGCTACCTGCACCGCGGCGGCCTGACCGCGGACCGGTTCCTCGCCGACCCGTTCGGCGGGCCGGGGGCGCGGATTTACCGGACCGGCGACCTGGTCCGCTGGACCGCCGGCGGCGAGCTGGAATACCTCGGCCGGACCGACGAGCAGGTGAAACTCCGTGGCCTGCGCGTCGAACCCGGCGAGATCGCGGCCGTCGCCGCCGAGTACCCGGGTGTGCGCGAGGCGGCCGTCGTCCTGCGCGAGGACCGGCCGGGCGACCAGCGCCTGGTCGCCTACGTCGTCGGCGACGCCGACCCGGACGCGCTGCGGGACCACGTCGCGGCGTTCGTCCCGCGGCACCTCGTGCCGTCGGCGTTCGTGACGCTGGCCGAACTGCCGAGGACGCCGAACGGCAAGCTGGACCGCAACGCTCTTCCCGTGCCGGATCTCGTCACCGGAGCCGTGAGGGAACCGCGTGACGCCCGTGAAGAGATCCTTTGTGGACTCTTCGCCGACGTCCTCGGTGTCGAGCGAGTCGGGATCGACGACGGCTTCTTCGACCTCGGCGGCCACTCCCTGCTCGCCACGAAGCTGGTCAGCCGGATCCGCGCCGCGTTCGGCGCGGAGATCGGCATCGGTGACCTGTTCGACGCGCCCACCGTCGCCACGCTCGCCCCGCGACTGTCCACAGCGGACGCCGCCCGCCCGGCGCTGCGACCGCTGTCACGTCCCGAGCTGATGCCACTTTCCCCGGCGCAGCAACGGCTGTGGTTCATCCTGCAGTTCGGCGACGACACCGGCGCCTACGACATGCCCCTCGCGCTGCGGCTGCGGGGCGAGCTGGACCGGGACGCGCTGAGCGCGGCCCTCGGCGACGTCGCCGAGCGGCACGAAGTCCTGCGCACGATCTTCCCGTCGGTCGACGGCGAGCCGCACCAGGTGGTTCTGGCCGGCTGGCGGCCGGAGCTGACGGCCCCCGAAGCACGGCCGTTCGACCTGACGTGCGAGCCGCCCTTCCGCGCGTCGCTGGTCGCCGACGCGCCGGACGACCACGTGCTCCTGCTGACGCTGCACCACATCGCCGCCGACGGCTGGTCCATGGGCCCGCTCGTCGACGACCTCACCGAGGCCTACGCCGCGCGCCGGGACGGCCACGCGCCGGAATGGGCGCCGCTGCCGGTCCAGTACGGCGATTACACGCTCTGGCAACGGGATCTGCTCGGCGACGCCGATGATCCGGCGTCGCTGCTGGCCGCCCAGCTGGCCTACTGGCGGGAGCAGCTCGCCGGGATCCCGGACGAGCTGCCGCTGCCGTCCGACCGGCCGCGCCCCGCGGTGGCGTCCCACCGGGGCGACTCGGTGCCGGTGGAGATCGGCGCCGAGCTGAGCGACCGGCTGCGCGCGCTCGCCGGCTCCGCGCAGGTGACGCTGTTCATGGTGCTGCAGGCCGCGCTCGCCACCGTGCTGACCCGGTCGGGCGCGGGCGAGGACGTCCCGATCGGCACGGCCATCGCCGGCCGCACCGACGAAGCCCTCGACGGCCTCATCGGGTTCTTCGTCAACACCCTCGTCCTGCGCACCGACACCAGTGGCGCCCCGAGCTTCCGTGACCTGCTCGGCCGCGTCCGTGAGACCGACCTGGCCGCCTACGCCCGGCAGGACGTCCCGTTCGAGCGCCTGGTGCACGAGCTGAACCCGGCCCGGTCACTGGCCCGGCACCCGCTGTTCCAGGTGTTCCTGGTCCTGCAGAACACCGGCGGCGCGGAGCTGAGCCTGCCGGGCCTCGACGTCACCTCCGAGGTCCTGGACTCCGACGCGGTGAAGTTCGACCTCGGTCTGAACCTCGCCGAGCACGCCGGCGGGATCACGGGTTCGCTGTCCTTCGCCGCGGACCTGTTCGACCACGCCACCGCCCACGCACTCGCTGACCGGCTGGTCCGTCTCCTCTCCGTCGTCGCAGCCGAGCCGGACACCCCGGTCGACCGGATCGATCTCCTGTCCGATGTGGACCGCGGGTCGCTCGCGGCGTGGACGGCGACCGAGGCGCCCGTCTCGTCGGAGACGTTGCCAGAACTGTTCTCCCAGCAGGTGTCGCGGACGCCGGACGCGACCGCGGTGGTCTTCGACGGCGAGTCGCTGACCTACGCCGAACTCGACGCCCGGATCGAGAACCTGGCCAGGGCGCTGAGCGGCCACGGCGTCCGGCCCGGCGACGTCGTCGCGGTGCAGCTGCCGCGGTCGCTCGACCTGGTCGTCGCGGTCCACGCCGTCCACCGCGCCGGTGGGGCCTACCTGCCGGTCGATCCCGGCTACCCGGCCGAGCGGATCGCTTTCCTGCTCGACGACGCACGGCCGTCGCTGGTGCTCACCGAGGAGACATGTCTCACCGGTGAGGGGCCGCTGCCCGCGATCACCGCGAGCCACCCCGCGTACGTGATCTACACGTCCGGGTCGACCGGGCGGCCCAAGGGCGTGCTGATGTCGCACGCCGGGATCGTCAACCACCTGGCGTGGATGCAGGCCGACTACCCCCTCGGCCCCGGCGAGCGGGTGCTGCAGAAGACGCCGTCCGGCTTCGACGTCTCGGTGTGGGAACTGTTCTGGCCGCTGCTGACCGGCGCGACGCTGGTGATCGCGCGGCCCGACGGGCACCGCGATCCCGCGTACCTCCGGGACGTGATCCGCGCCGAACGCGTCACCGTGGCGCACTTCGTCCCGGCGATGCTGGAAGCGTTCCTCTCCGAACCCGGCTCCGGCGAAACCCCGCTGCGGCAGATCTTTTGCGGCGGTGAAGCGCTTATGCCGGCGTTGGCCGAGCGGTGCGCGGCGACGCTGTCCGCGCGACTGTCCAATTTCTACGGACCGACCGAGTTCGCCGTCGAGGCGAGCCATCATCCTTTCACGTCAGGAGAATCCGCTGTCCCCATCGGACGTCCGGTGTGGAACACCCGCGCGTACGTGCTCGACGGGCGGCTCGCCCCGGTCCCGCCCGGCGTGCCCGGTGAACTCTGGCTCGCCGGGATCCAGCTGGCCGACGGCTACCTGCACCGCCCCGGCCTGACCGCCGAACGGTTCGTGCCCGACCCCAGCACGCCCGGCGCGCGGATGTACCGCACCGGCGACCTGGTGCGCTGGACCCACGCGGGCGAGCTGGAGTACCTCGGCCGCACCGACGACCAGGTCAAGCTGCGCGGGCAACGTCTGGAGCTGGGCGAAGTCGCCGGCGCGGCGGCCCGGCACCCGGGTGTCACGCAGGCCGTCGCCGTTGTGCGGGAAGACGCCCCGGGGGACCGGCGCCTCGTCCTGTACTACACCGGTGACGCGTCAGGTGTCCGAAGCCGTCTCGCGACCGTCCTGCCGGAGTTCATGGTCCCGGCCGCGGTCGTCGCGCTGACGGAGTTCCCGTTGACCCCCAACGGGAAGATCGACCGTCGCGCCTTGCCCGTTCCGGACGCGGAGGCCGGCTCGTACCGCGCGCCGCGGGACCCGGCCGAAGAGATCCTTTGTGGACTGTACGCCGAGCTGCTCGGCGCCGGCCGGGTCGGGATCGACGACGGCTTCTTCGACCTCGGCGGCCACTCGCTGCTGGCGACCCGGCTGATCAGCCGGGCCCGCACCGCGCTCGGCGTCGAGCTGGGCATCCGGGACCTGTTCCAGGCGCCGACCGTCGCCGGGCTCGCGGCCCGGATCGACCACGGCCGGCCCGTCCGGCCCGCGCTGCGTCCGCGTCCGCTGCCCGACCGGATCCCGCTGTCCCACGCCCAGCACCGGCTCTGGTTCCTCAACCAGTTGCACGGCCGTGACGCCGGGTACGCCGTCGTCTGCGCGTTGCGGCTCACCGGCCAGCTCGACCGCGGGGCCCTGGCCGGCGCGCTCGCCGACGTCACCGGCCGCCACGAGTCCCTGCGCACGATCTTCCCCGAGCTGGACGGCAGCCCGTGCCAGCAGATCCTGGACGTCTCCGAGAGTCCCCTGGACGTCCGCGCGATCGCCGAGTCCGATCTGTCCGAAGCACTCGACGCGGCGGCGGCCGCGACCTTCGACCTCACCACCGACCGGCCGTTCCGGCCCGAGCTGCTCGCGCTCGGCGCGGACGACCACGTGCTGGTGCTGGTGCAGCACCACATCGTCAGCGACGGCTGGTCGATGGGCCCGCTCGTCCGCGACCTCTCGGCCGCCTACACCGCCCGGTGCGCGGGCGAGAGTCCGAAGTGGACACCGTTGCCGGTCCAGTACCGCGACTACGCCCTGTGGCAGCACGACGTCCTGGGTGATCCGGACGACGACGGCTCGATCCTCGGCGCCGAGCTGGCGTACTGGCGCGAGCGCCTCGCCGGGCTCCCGGAGGAGCTGGCGCTGCCGGCCGACCGGCAGCGACCCGCGGTGGCCGAGCACCACGGCGACTCCGTGCCGGTCGAGATCGACGCCGGACTCCACAATGGACTGCGGGAGCTGGCGCGCGACGGCGGTGTCACGCTCTTCATGGTGCTGCAGGCCGCGTTCGCCGTCCTGCTGAGCCGGCTCGGCGCCGGGGACGACGTCCCCATCGGCACCCCGGTCGCCGGTCGCACCGACGAAGCCCTCGACGACCTCGTCGGGTTCTTCGTCAACACCCTGGTCCTGCGCGTCGACACGGCGGGGGAGCCGACGTTCCGCGAGCTGCTCGCCCGCGTCCGCGAAACCGACCTCGGCGCGTTCGCGCACCAGGACGTCCCGTTCGAGCGGCTCGTCCACGAGCTGAACCCGGCCCGGTCGCTGGCCCGGCACCCGCTGTTCCAGGTGCTGTTCGTGCTGCAGAACGCCGACGACGCCGACCTCGAACTGCCCGGCCTGCGCGTCAGCGGCGAACCGGTCGCGGTGCGGACCGCGGCGTTCGACCTCGCGCTGTCGCTGCACGAGCTGGACCCCGGCCGGGCGTCCGGCATCGGCGGCGGGCTCACGTACCGCACCGACCTGTTCGACCGCTCGACGGTCGACGGGTTTGTGACGCGGCTGGTCCGGCTGCTGACGGCGGCGGTCGCGTCGCCGGACACCCCGATCGGCGGCCTGGAGCTGCTGGCGCCGGGGGAGCGACGCCGGCTGCTGGCCGCGCCGGATCCGGTGGACTTCGGGCCGTGGCGTGCGGTGCCGGACCAGGTGGCCCGTACCGAAGGCGTCGCAGTCGTGAGTGAAGACGGCGAACTCGGCTACGCGGAGCTGAACCGGCGCGCCAACCAGCTGGCGGGGTACCTCGGGATCGCGCGGGGCACGCTGGTCGGCGTCTGCCTGCCGCGCGGGCCGGAACTGCTCGTCGCCCAGCTCGCCGTGCTGCGGGCCGGGGGCGCGTACGTGCCGCTCGACCCGGGTTACCCGGCCGACCGGCTGGCGTACATGCTCGTCGACGCCGCCGCGCCGATCGTCATCACGACCACCTCGCTGGCCGCGCGGGTGGCCGGCACCGCCCGCGTGTTGTGCCTCGACACGGAAGCCGCCGCCATCGCGGCCCAGCCCGTCGAGGCGCCGCCGGTTTCGCTCAGCCCGCGCGACGCCGCGTACGTCATCTACACCTCCGGCTCGACCGGCAAGCCGAAGGGCGTGGTCCTCGACCACACCGGGCTCGCCCACCTTTGTGCCTGGTACCAAGGAGAATTCGGCGTCACCGCCGCCGATCGGGGCGGGCACGTGGCCGCACTCGGGTTCGACGCCGCCGTCTTCGAGACGTGGCCGCTGCTCACCGCGGGCGCGTCGGTGCACCTGCCGGCGCAGCGCGTGCTCGACGACACCGGCGCCCTCGCCGAGTGGCTCGCCGGGTCCGGGATCACCGTGGCGTTCCTGCCCACGCCCCGGCTGGAACTCATGCTCGACGAACCCGGGTTCGCCGGCCCGGACCTGCGGTTCGTCGTCGCCGGGGGCGACCGGCTGCGGCGGCGGCCGTCGGCCGGAGACGGCTTCCGGCTGGTCAACGGCTACGGGCCGACCGAGTGCAGCGTGATGGCCACCGGCGGCGACGTCACGCCGGACGGCGACGGGCCGCCCGGCATCGGCGGGCCGGTGCCGAACACCCGGGTCTACGTCCTGGACCGGCGGCTGAACCCGGTGCCGGCCGGGGTGCCGGGGGAGCTGTACCTGGCCGGGGCCGGGCTCGCGCGCGGTTACCTCGGCCGCCCGGGCCTGACCGCGAGCGCGTTCGTCGCGGACCCGTTCGGCGGGCCGGGGGAGCGGATGTACCGCACCGGCGACGTCGTGCGGTGGCGGCGCGACGGCGGGCTCGACTTCCTCGGCCGGGCCGACCAGCAGGTCAAGGTGCGCGGGGTGCGGATCGAGCTGGGCGAGATCGACGCCGTGCTCGGCCGCTGCCCCGGCGTCCGGCAGGCGGTGACGGTGCTGCGTGACGACCGGCTCGTCGCGTACCTGGCCGCGGATTCCGGCGTCTCGCCGAAGGCCCACGCCGAGGCGTTCCTGCCCGCGAACATGGTGCCGTCGGCGTTCGTCGTGCTGGACGACCTCCCGCTGACCCCGAACGGGAAGCTCGACCGGACGGCGCTGCCCGCGCCGGCCCGGGTCGTCGCGGCGGGCCGCGCGCCGCGGACGGCCCTGGAACGCGCGCTCTGCGGGCTGTTCACCGAGGTGCTCGACGTGCCCGAGGTGTCGGTCGACGACGGCTTCTTCGACCTCGGCGGCCACTCGCTGCTCGCCGGGCGGCTGATCAGCCTGATCCGCCGGGAACTGGGCGCGGAGCTGGGCATCCGGGTGCTGTTCGAGACCCCGACCGTCGCCGGCCTGGCGCGGCGGCTGGGTACCGGCACGGCCACCGGCACCGACCGCGACGAGCTGGCCGTCCTGCTGCCGCTGCGTGCGGACGGCGCGGGGGCGCCGCTGTTCTGCGTCCACCCGGCGGCGGGCATCGGCTGGGTGTACTCGGGCCTGCTGGCGCACCTCGACCGGCCGGTGTACGCGCTGCAGTCGCGCGGCCTGACCCAGCCCGACCGCCGGCCGGGCACCGTCGACGAGCTGGTCAAGGACTACCTGGAGCAGATCCGCCGGGTGCGCCCGCACGGGCCGTACCACCTGCTGGGCTGGTCGTTCGGCGCGCAGGTCGCGCACGCGATGGCCGCGCAGCTGCAGGCCCAAGGCGAGGAGGTCGGGTTGCTGGCGATGCTGGACGGCTACCCGCCTTCGGGTGCCGCGCCGTCGGATGAGCCGCTCGCCGCGTTGCTGGGCTCACTCGGCCACGACCTGTCCGCGCGGCCGGACTCGATGCCGCTGGAGCTGCCGGAGTTCCGGTCGATCCTGCTCGCGGAGGGCAGCCCGCTGGCCGCGCTGGCGCCGGGGGCGGTGGACGCGTTGCCGGAGGTGTTCGCGCACAACAGCACGCTCGCCCGGACGCACCGGCCGAGCGGGTTCGCCGGGGACGTCCTGTTCTTCCGCGCCACGGAAGGAAAGCACGCCGGTTCGCCGTCACCGTCGGCGTGGGAGCCGTACGTCGAGGGGCGGGTGGCGGTGCACGAGGTCGCGGCCCGCCACGGCGAGCTGATGCGGCCCGGATCGCTGGCCGGCATCGGCCCCGTGGTGGCGGCGCGGCTGGCCGAGTCAGGCTGGTCGTGAGTGGTTAGGGCGGTTAGAACCGCCCTAAACACTCACGACCGGGACAGCGCTGGTCCGCGCCAAGCAGGCCCGGCACCCCGGCCACCGCAGGCCAACCCCGCCGCACCAGAAGTCACACGCGCCACACCGGTACCGGTCGTGAGTGTTTAGGAGGGTTCTAACCCTCCTAAACACTCACGACAAGCCGCGGCAGACCCGGCAGCCCCAGCCGGCGGAGGCCTGTCAGACCGCCAGGCGGTGGTCCAGGCCCAGGGCGTTCACCAGGTCCAGGGTGCGGAACCGGGTGCGGTCCGGGCCGGCCGGGCGGATCAGGCCGTGCTGGACCAGGCGGCGGACGAACCGGGCGCCGGCCGCGGCCGGGATTCCCGTCAGGCCCGCTACGTCGACCACCGACCAGCCCGCGTCGAGGCCCGTCAGGCGGGCCAGGAGGGACACCTCGGCCGCGTCCAGGCCGCGGACCGCCGAGTCGAGGGTGTCGCGCAGGCCCGGCAGGTGGTCCGCGGTCAGGGCGAACGGGTCGGTCCGGACGTGCTCCAGCACGGCCGCCGGCTCGTAGACCAGGAACCAGCAGGCGGCCGCCTCGAGTGCGGCCGGGATGCCGTCGAGACGGCGGCAGAGCGCGGCGACGTCCGCGGCCGTCGTGCGGTCGAGGGTGAACCCCGGCCGGACCTGGCGGACTTCGCGGACCAGCAGCCGGACCGACGGCACCGCCGCCAGCGCGACCGGGTCGTCGGTGCCGGGCTCGGGGACGGCGAGCGGCGTCAGCGGGAAGACGCGCTCGCCGGGCAGGCCGAACGGCGCCGGAGCGGTGGCGAGGACCCGCAGCCCGCGGCATTCGCGCAGCAGGACGGCCAGATCGTCCAGCCGGACGCGGTCCGGTTCGTGGCCGTCGAGGACCAGCAGGGCCGGGCGGTCGCCGATGAGCACGGCGAGGTCGCCGGGCCCGCCGGTTCTCAGCAGCGGGTTCCGCTCGGACGACCACAGCACGAGGACGCCGCCGGACTCGTGCACGCCGCCCGCGACCTCCTGGGCCAGCCGGCTCTTGCCGACGCCGCCCAGCCCGGTGATGGTCACCAGCCGGTGGCTGCCCGCGGCCAGGAGGTCGTGGACGGCGGCGACCTCTTCATCACGGCCGAGCAGCGCGTCCAGGGGCGTGGGTGGTGGTGCCGGGTCGGCGCACCGGAGCCGCAGGTCGCCGGCCGCGACGTGGTAACCCGCCGCCTCGAAGTCGGCGCGTTCACGGCCCCGCAGGCCGAGGCCGTCGGCGATCAGCCGCACGGTGTCCCGGCGCGGCCGGTGCGCCCGCCCGGACTCGAGATCGCGGATGGCGCGAATGCTCACCGTGGACAGGTCCGCCAATTGACGCTGGGTGGCACCGCGTTTTGTGCGATGCGCCTTCAGCAGTTCACCGAATTTCCGCTGCACGAATCGTCCGTTCCTGTCAGCGCCGTTCCCGATCACGGGGCCCGGCTGTCCGGATGCGGTTTCCGCCATGGGACGAGCATCGTGAGCACGGCTATCCCGGCGGTATCACGGAGCCACTGCGGGGGCGATAACCCGGACGATAACGACTGTGACACCCACGCGATAGCGGCGCGATGCCGGGCTTTCCTAACGTCGGTGGGGCAGGTAGCGCAGAAATTCATCAGCTCACGAACGAAAAGAGAGACGACGGTGCGTATTCTCCCGGCCCTCACCGCGATCGCCGCGGCGGTTCTCCTCCCGGTCCTCGCCGCCACGACGGCCCAGGCGGCGCCCGCGGACACCCCGTGGACGGCGACGGCCACCGATACGCCCTGGAGCACCGCCCCGGCCGACACCCCCTGGGCGGCGCCGTCGGACACCCCGTGGACCGGCACCGGCGACACGCCCTGGACCGGCACCGCGTCCGACACCCCGTGGTGACCCCGGCCGTCGCCGCCCACGCCGTCGTGAGTGGTAATTCGGGTTAGAACCCTCATTGCCACTCACGACAACCGGCACCGCGCACAAGCCGGGCGATCCGGTCACCCAGGCAGCGCCTGCAGGGCCGCGAGGTCGGCGCGCACTCCGTCATCCGGCGCGCCGCCGGTGATCCGCTCGTGCAGCTCCAGCGCCTCCACCAGCAGCCGTTCCGCCGTGTCGCGGCGGCCCAGCTGCGCGTGGACCAGGCCCAGCCGGTGCAGGATGCGCGCCTCGCCCGCGAGATCGCGGGCCGCGCGGGCCCGGGTCAGCAGCTCCGTGAGGACCTCGGCGGCCTCCTCGTGCCGGCCCTGGCGCATCATCAGCCCGCTCAGCCGGTACCGCAGCTGGACCTCGACGCGCGGTGTCCCCGTCCGGTCGCAGATTCGCAGCGCCTCGGCCAGGTACGTCCCGGCCCGGTCCTCGTCACCCGCGTCCAGCTCGGTCTGCGCGAGCCGGCCGAGCACGTACGCCTCGCCGACCGGGTCCCCGGCCACCCGGAACTCGATGAGCGCCCGCTCGAACCGCGCCTGCGGGTCCGCGCCCCGAGCCTCGTCGACCAGGGCCAGGTTGCGGTGCGCCATCGCCTTGCCGTGGGCGTCGCCGAGGTCTTCGAACGTCGCCAGCGCGCGGGCGAGCGGCTCGGCCGCGGCGTCCGGGTGCGCGCGGCTGAGGTGCAGGGAACCCAGTGAGCACAGCAAAGCCGCTTCGCCACGGCGGTTGGCCGCCGCGCGGACGGCGGTCAGGGCCTGCCGGTGCGTGCGCTCCCAGTCGTCGAAGTAGCAGCGGTTCTCGAACAGCGCGACCATCGTGACGGCGAGGTCCCAGGCGTGCTCGTCCAGCTCGGCCTCGGCGGCCAGCGCGACGATCGAGCACAGGTTGTCCTGCTCGTCTTCGAACCACACCAGCGGGTCCGCCAGGATCCGGTCGACGGCGCCGTCGGGCGGCCGCAGCCGCGGCGCCGAGCCGTGCAGCACGGTGAAGTCGCCGCCGTAGATCCGGTGGTGCGCCTCGCACGCCAGGCCCAGCCAGCCGCTCGCGACGCGGGCGAGCGCCGCGCGCCGGCCGCTCGCCTGCTCGTGCTCGTCGAGCTGCTCGCGGGCGAACAGCCGGATGAGGTCGTGGAAGCGGTAGCGCGGGCTGCCGTCCCGCTCGACCGCCGAGATCTCCAGCATCTGCGCGTCGACGAGCCGTTCGAGCAGGTCGGCGGCCTGCAGCGGGTCGACCTCCAGCAGCGCCGCGGCCACCCACACCGGGAAGCTGAGCCGGTCCAGGGCGCTGAGCAGCCGCAGCAGGCGCCGGGCGTCGGCGGCCAGGCCGTCGTAGGTCAGCGCGAGGCTGGCGCGCACCATCAGCTCGCCGTGCGCGAGCTCGTCGAGCCGGCGGCGCTCGTCGGACAGCCGTTCCAGCATCCACGCGAGCGACCAGCTCGGCCGCGCGGCGAGCCGGGCGGCGACGATCCGCAGCGCCAGCGGCAGCCCGCCGACGAGCCGGACCAGCGCGGCGACGGCGGCCGGTTCGGCGGCCACCCGCTCCGCCCCGATCATCATGGCGAGCATCCCGGTCGCCTGGTCCGGATCGAGCACGTCGACGTCCAGGACGCCGGCGCCGGCCAGCCCGGTGAGCCGGACGCGGCTGGTCACCACCACGACGCAGCTGGCCGTGCCCGGCAGCAGGTCGCGGACCTGGCGCTCCGACCCGGCGTCGTCGAGCACCACGAGCATCCGCTTGCCCGCCAGCCGGTGCCGGTACATCTCCGCGCGTTCGTCGACCGAGCCGGGCACCGCCGGGCCGGGGACGCCGAGGGCGCGCAGGAACCGGCCGAGCACGTCGAGCGGGTCGGCCGGGTGGGCCCGGGTCCCGCCGAGGTCGCAGTAGAGCTGGCCGTCGGGGCAGTGGTCGTCGGCGATCCGGTGCGCGATGTGCACCGCGAGCGCGGTCTTGCCGACGCCGGGCTTGCCCGCCAGCACCACCACCGGCGTCGCGCGCCGGCCCGGGTGGCCGAGCAGCAGCTGTTCGGTCTGCTCGATGAGCGCGTCACGGGCGGTGAAGTCGGCGATGTCGGTCGGCAGCTGGAAGGGCACGACCGGCGGGTGCGCCGGGGCCGCGGGCGCCTCGGGTGCCGGGCTCCGGCGCAGCCCGGCGTCGTCGGCCAGGATCGCGGACTCCAGCCGGCGCAGCTCGTCCCCGGGCTCGAGGCCCAGCTGGTCGACGAGCAGTTCGCGGCCGACTCGGTAGGTCTCCAGCGCCTCGGCCTGGCGCCCGGCCCGGAAGAGCGCGAGCATCAGCCGGCCGCGCAGCCGTTCCCGCAGCGGGTTCGCCGTCACCTGGCTGGCCAGCTCGCCGATCAGCTGGTGGTGCCGGCCGAGCCGCAGCCCCAGGTCGAAGTGGGCTTCGAGGGCGTTGAGGCGCTGCTCCTCGAGGTGGCTGGCCTTGGCCTCCAGCAGCCGGCTGCCGGTGCCGCTCAGCGCGGGGCCGCGCCACAGCGCGAGTGCCGCGTCGAGCAGCCGGGACGCGTCTTCGAGCGCGCCCGCGCGGGTCTGCTCGGCGGCGGCGGAGACCAGGTCGGCGAACGTCCGGGCGTCGAGCTGCCCGTCGGCCACCAGCAGTTCGTACCCGGGGCCGCGGGTCACGAGCGTGTCGGGGCCGACGGCGTCGGCCAGCGCGCGCCGCAGCCGGGAGACGCAGATCTGGACCTGCGTCCGCGCCGTCGCCGGGGGATCGTCGTACCAGATGGCCTCGATGAGCTGGTCCAGGCTCACCACGCGGTTCGCGTCGACCAGCAGCGTGGCGAGCACGGTCTGCTGGCGGCCGGGCGGGATGCGGAGCTCGCCACCGGCGACGTCCCGGATCTCCAGGGGACCGAGGATCCGGTAGACGGGCTGCTCGCCGGAGGGCACGCTCGTCGAACTCACACTGTTCCTCAATGACTGTTCCGTGGCCGGGGAGGGCCGGGCTTCCCCGCCTCACCCGACCGCTCGTGAATTTCCCCCGGAACGGAAGTCTGTCTTCTGGGCCGTGATAAGCCCATAGTCCGAAAGCGTGAAGCTGTCGACGAAGGCGGTATTTGTACGCCCGCCGTTCGGCCCAGTCGTGGTTAAGTCGCCGACCGTCACCACCTCACCGTGCGTCACCGTCACTCTGTGCAGGGTGTGCCGCCGTCCGGGTCGGGCCGCGCGGAATCTTTCGATGGCGCAGCGACCCCGTAACGGCGCTATTCCGGGATAGTGCAAAACGGCGTCGGCGGTGAAAAGGGAACCGTATCCGTCGATGTCCCCGATATCGAGGTAGTGGTAGCTGAGCCGCACGTGGTCGATTCCGAGTGCGACGGCGCCGGCACTCGGCCGGGCGTGTTCCCCTGCTCCCGCAGGCGCCATTTCGGCGTCCCTCCACTGAGTCGTCCCGGGGTCGGCCCGCGACCGGGGCCGGCGGGTGCGCCCAGTCTGGCCGGGCCGGCTTGCGGGCCGCTATCCGCGGGCTATCCCGCCGATCGTTGCAGCCGGCCCTATTGACACGTATGGCAGTCTTTTTCCAACTAGACGGACAACGTGTCAACACTCGCCTCGGACCGGGTCCGGGCGGGTGTCTCTGGGGAGAGGAACCGTCCATGCGCACACCCCGCCGTATCCCGCTGATCCTCGCGCTCGGCGCGGTCGTCGGGGCCACGTGCCTGGCGCCCGCCGCGGCCGCGGCACCGGCCGACGACTACTACCAGGCCGCTCTCGGCAAGACCGGCGCCGAGCTCAAGACCGCGTTGCACGGCATCATCAGCACCAACACGAAACTGACCTACGACGAGGTGTGGGACGGCATCAAGGCCGCCGACGAGGACCCCGCCGACCCGGCGAACGTCATCCTCATCTACAGCGGCCGTTCCCAGGCGAAGACCGCGAACGGCGGCGACCCGGACCAGTGGAACCGGGAGCACGTCTGGGCGAAGTCCCACGGCGACTTCGGCACGGCGACCGGGCCGGGCACCGACCTGCACCACCTGCGCGCCGAAGACGTCTCGGTCAACGCCGAGCGGGGCAACAAGGACTTCGACGACGGCGGCTCCCCGGTCGCGGAGGCCCCAGGCAGCCTTACCGACGAGGACTCCTTCGAGCCGCGCGACGCCGTCAAGGGCGACGTGGCGCGGATGGTGCTCTACATGGCCGTCCGCTACGACGGCACCGAGGGCTATCCCGATCTGGAACCCAACGACAGCGTCGACAACGGCTCGGCACCCAACATCGGGCGGCTCTCGGTCTTGCTGGCCTGGAACGCCCAGGACCCGCCGGACGCCGCCGAGCAGCACCGCAACCAGGTCATCTACGACCAGTTCCAGCACAACCGCAACCCGTTCATCGACCACCCGGAGTGGGCGAACTCGATCTACGGCTAGCTCCGGACGCGGGTGACGAGGCCCCGCACCGTCGCGAGGACCTCGTCGGGGTGGTCGAGGTGCACGCTGTGCGTCGCGCCCGGCCAGCTCACGATCCGCGCCGAGGGCGGTGGCGAGGCGGTCGTGGGCGCGGCGGACGGCGTGGTCCGGACCGGCCGCGCCGCGCTGCTGACGGCTCTGCGGAGAGCCGAGGAAAACGCCCGCCTGCTCGGGCACTGACCCATCGCCGGCCGGCTGCTCGACCGCGCCCGCGACGCGGGAGCCGTCCGTCCCGAACTGGCCACCGACGAGCTGGTGCCGCTGATGTGCGACGTCTCGTACGCGGCGAAGGTGCACGGCGGCGCCCCGGCGGTGACGGACTCTCAGCCGCGTTGGCGCAGCAGTTCCGCCGCGATCGAGTACGGCGGTGCCGCTGCCTTCGAACGGGACGCGTGCTCGACGATCGCGTCCTGGAGGTACCGGTTGCCCGCCGGGCGGGGGTACGCGCCGTAGACCGCCCGCAGCGAGCCGGGATCGACGTCGGCGAAGACGCCCGCGTCGGTGAAGACTCCCTTGTGGGTCAACGAAGTCAGCAGCCCGCACCGGTCAGCGATGCCCAGCGACGAGTGCAGCGCGATCGCCTCCCAGACGCGGTCGACGTCGGCGGCCGCGACGCCGTGATCGGTCAGCGCCGCGGCGGCCAGGTCCGCGCCCTCCACCTCGAACCGCGCCCGGCCGCCCGCCCGGGAGCCCAGGCCCAGGTCGTGCAACGCGCACGCGGCGAACAGCAGGTTCTCGTCGTAGGCGGCGTCGGTCACGCTGCCGTCCCGTCGCGCCACCAGGCGGGCGAACAGGAAGCTGCGGACGCTGTGGTCGGCGATCGGGGCGCTCTCCGACTCCCGGGCCAGGCGGAGGCTCGCCTCGGCTAGCGGGCCGGTGGGCAGCGCGAGTACGTCGTTCATGACTCCGACCGTAGGAAGGAGACGCGGCGCACGAAAGTGGCCCGAGTGCCAATCGGCGCTATGATCGGGCCATGACCACGGCGGACCGGCACCAGGTGGCCGTGCTCGTGTTGCCCGGCGTGCCGGCGCTCGAATTCGGCATCGCGACGCAGATCTTCGCGACGGACCCGTTCTACGCGATGACCGTCTGCACGACCGGCGGTCCCGGGCCGGTGCCGGGTGACGGCTTCACCGTCACCGCCACGGCCGGGCTCGACGCGGTGGCCGCCGCCGGCACCGTGATCGTCCCGGGCTTCGAAGGCGTCGAGACCCCGCCGGCCGCCGAGGTCCTGGCCGCGCTGCGGGCGGCCCACGGCCGCGGCACCCGGCTCGTGTCCATCTGCACGGGCGCGTTCGCCCTCGCCGCGGCCGGGCTGCTCGACGGGCGCCCCGCGACCACGCACTGGAAGTACGCCGACCTCCTGCGGCGGCTGTACCCGCGCGTCGAGGTCGTGGCGAACCGGTTCTACATCGACGACGGCGACATCCTCACCTCGGCCGGCGTGACCGCGGGCGTCGACCTGTGCCTGCACCTCGTGCGCCTCGACCAGGGCCCCGCGGCCGCCAACAGCCGCGCGCGGTTCCTGGTCGCCCCGCCGCGGCGCACCGGCGGCCAGACGCAGTTCGTCGAGCAGCTGCGCGCCGAAGCGACGGGCGACCGGCTCGCCCCGCTGCGGAGCTGGATGCTCGGCAACCTCGGCGAGGACCTCAGCATCGACGTCCTCGCGCGGCGCGCCCACGTGTCCCGGCGGACGCTCATCCGCCGTTTCCGCGAGGAGACGGGGACGTCGCCGATGGCCTGGCTGGCCGACGCGCGCATCGACCGCGCGCGCGAGCTGCTGGAGACGACGACGCTGTCCGTCGAACGCATCGGCCGCCGCACCGGGCTCGGCGCGCCGTCGTCCGTCCGGGCGGCCTTCCATCGCCACATCGGCACGTCGCCGCAGGAGTACCGGACGCTGTTCCACCACAGCGGCACCCAGCCGGACCCCTGAGCATCAGGCGAGGGCGAGGACGATCCGCTCGGTCGGCGGCGCCTGGCCGGCCGCCCGGCGTTGCAGCAGGGCGACGCCGGCGGCGATCTCGTGGAACGCGGCCCCGAGCTCAACCTGGTCGTGCGCCCGCATTTCCGCGGCGAGGCACAACGCCGCGAGCCGCAGGGCGGTGGCCGAGTTCGAGGTGAGCGGCCGCTCCCGCGCGAAGACGGGCCGCGCCTCCAGCTCCAGCTTCGCGGCGACCTGGCGGGCCCACGACGACCCCGTCGTGTGCTCCCGCGCCCGGGACACCTTGCCCGCCAACGTCTCCGGGGACTGTGGTGCGGTGGCGGCCGCGGCACCCGCCTCTTCGGTCAAGGCCGCGGCGAGGTTCTTCGCCCAGGCCGTGGCGGGGGTGGCGGACCGCAGCAGACCGGCCTGGGCGTGGGCCAGGGCCCGGCCCAGCACCTGGTCGAGGCTGAGCATCCGGATCCGCGCGAGCTCGGGGGTGAGGACGCGGATCAGCGTGCTGTCGAGATCGCGGTCCACGGTCAGGTCGAGCTCGTCGGCGAGATCGAGGACGGCGTCGTGTTCCACCGCGAGGTCGTGGGCCAGCTTCCGGAGCCCGGCCGGCGGCAGCGTGTGGCCGATCGAGCGGACGCGGTCGTTGGGGATCAGCTTGAGCAGCAGCGGCCGCAGCAGGGACGGGGTGGACCGGGTGATGTCGTCGCGCACGTAGTCGACGAGCGTCCGCGCGGGGACGAGGTGGGGGTGGCCGGTCCCGGGGGCCAGCCACAGGTCGAGGCCTGCCAGCCAGGCGCAGGGGGCGACCGAGCGGCCCCGGGCCGGGTCGTCGAGCTCCGCCCGCCGGGGCAGGCGGTAGACGGCCTCGCCGACGAGGACGTGGTTGACCCAGCGGACGAAGGCGGCGGCGTCGCTGCCCCGCACGCCGGTGACCGCGGCGTCCGGGGGCGCCGGCGGCCCGTCCGGTGCGGGTGCCCCGGTGTCCAGCCGGTAGAGGTCGTAGAGACCGCCGGTGACCGGCCGGGCGCAGACCCGGGCGCCGTCGCCGACCTGGACCTGCGGACGCAGCTGCCGGGTCAGCAGCACGGCCGCCCGCAGCCGGCGGTGCCCGGGGTCCTCGCCAGGCCGGGCCGCGGGTTCGAGGAACTCGTCGAGCCGGCCGCGCAGCTCCGGGGCCAGCTCGCTGTTCTGCTCCGCGCAGTCGACGGCGAGGGACAGGGCCGTGACGCCGCCGACGCGCAGGCAGGCGCGGACGATCGGGTCGGCGTCGGACTGCGCGGCGTACAGCAGGGTCGATTCGCGCCACCACAGGTCGTCGACCGCGCCGGTCAGGACGTCGACCAGGCCCTTGTCCCGGGTGTGGACGGCGGCGAGGTACTCCTGGAACGTGTGGTGGGCGAAGGAGTACAGCCCGCTTTCCCGCTCGACGAGCAGCCCGTTGGAGCCGACGTCGGCGAGGAACGCCTCCGCGGTGAGGTCGCGGGACACCCGTCGCAGCGCCTTCCCGACCTCGGTGAGGACGTCGGCGCGGGCCAGGTCGCGCACCCGGTCCCGCATCATCGAGTACGCCAGGCTGCGCAGCACCATCTCCTTCTTGTCGCCGCCCAGCTCGATCGGGAGCTTCTTGGCTTCCTGGCGGCGCCAGAGCATGACCTGGCAGATTTCGCAGTAGAGGTCGGCGCGGCTGCCGGGCAGGGCGCCGCGGTACCGGTGCACGTTGGCGATCATCGTCAGCAGCAACGGGTTCGCGGTCAGGTCGCGCAGCGCGGCCGCCTCGCCGAGCCGTTCGAGCAGGTCCTCGGTGGCGGCCGCGGCCCGGGTCCGCACCTCGTCGGCGCGGTCGCCGGTGCTGTACCGCTCGACCGCCGAGTACCAGCCCTCTACGAAGCGCTTCACCTGGTCGTCGGTGAAACTGCGGACCTGCAGCACGGTCGCGCCGCCGATGCCCGTGGTCCGGTAGCCGTGCGGCCGCGAGGTGATCACGAAGTCGTTCTTCGGGTGGTGCTGGATCTGGCGCTCGACCCAGTCCGCGACCTTGCGGCGGTCCTCCTGCCGGGCGACCTCGTCCAGCCCGTCGAGGAGCACCACGCAGTGGCCGTCGCGCAGCCGCTGCTCGAACCAGCCGGGCGGTTCCTCGCCGCAGTTCCGCCCGGCGACGCCGCGCACGAGGTCCGCCAGGCCGGTGTCCGGCGCCGACAGCACCGCGTCGACGTGGTCACGCAGGTGCAGCAGGATCGGCACCCGCCGGTGCCGGCCGCGCCGGCCGAGGCAGATCCGCCGCGCGGTGTGCCGCAGCAGGGTGGTCTTCCCGCTGCCGGGCGCGCCGACCAGGGCCAGCACGACGGGCCGCGGCCGGTCGAGGAAGTCCTGCAGCGACTGCCGGTCGGTGGCGCTCGCCCGGAGGTCGGGCAGCAGGCTGTCGGCGACGTCCTGCGGCGGCCGGAACGTGAGGCTGACGTCGACGAACACCTCGTCCAGCTCCGGCGTGTGGAAGCCGATGGTCGCGAGGCCCTTGAGGTCGATGAACCGCAGGCTGCCGAGCACGAACTCCCGGTACCGCCGGCCGAACAGGGACAACCGCCGGACCAGCCAGCGGTCGACGCGGTCCACGATCCGCGCCCGCCACCGCTCGCGCAGCTCCCGCGCGATCTCCCCGGTGACCGTCAGCAGCCCGACGACCAGCGCGTACGCGGCCAGCAGCACGCCCGACAGCACCGGGTGGCCGGCCCAGACCGCCACGACCGCGGGTGCGGCCCCCGCCACCACCAGCGCGAACTTGCCCACAGCTCCGGCTCGACTCCCCATGGTGACCAGACGATACGGGGTGTTTCACCGTTTCGGTGACGTTCGCGGGCGATCCGTCAGCTGGTGCGGCGAGGCACGTTGAGCCCCTCCACCACGAACCGCGGGCGGCCCGACGCCAGGGCGTGGGACGGCCACGACACCGTCACCGCGGCCGTCTCGCCGGGGAGCAGCCACAGGTAGTTCTCGCTGCAGCGCAAGGGAAGGACACGCGCGTCGGTGCGCGCGTCGCGGGCCGAGACCCGGGCGCCCGCGGTGACGACGCGGCCGGTGTTGCGCAGCGTCACCACGGCCTCGCTGCGGTCGCCGTCGCGCCGGATGGGGCCGGCGTGCAGGGAGACGTCGGCCGGGGTCCTGGTCAGCTCGCGCGCGTCCGCCGGGGTGCGGTAGCGCCAGTAGACGTTGCGCGACAGCTCGGCGCCGTCCCGCCCGACCAGCCGCAGGCGCAGCAGGTGCAAGGCCGGCAGCGCGGCGGTGAACGGCACGGTGAAGGCCGCTTTCACCGACGACGCCGGTACCGACACCGGCGCGGACACCGGCGTGCCGAGCGAGCGTCCGCGCAGGTCGAGCAGCTCGGCGTGCACCGTGGCGCCGTCGAGCGTCTGCGCGGTCTGGTTGACCGCGTGCACCTGCCAGTCCGACAGCCGCGCCTGCACGTGGAGCGGCTCGCAGCCCTTGCGCGCGCCGTGGAAGCTGCCGTTGGTGTCGAGGTCGTAGTCGTAGGTCTGCCAGACCGTGCTGTGGTGCGCCGGGTGCGACATCCACAGCAGCACGCCCGACGCGTCGTCCCAGAGCGCCGCGTTGTAGGCCTCGAAGATCGCCCGCATGCTCTCGTAGTTGACGAGCTGGGCCTTCGCGCAGAAGTCGTCGAGCGAGGTCCCCGGCCCGAAGCGGTCCTCGATCGCGCCGCGGTAGGTGTCCGGGTTCTGGCCGCCGCGGGTGCACCAGTCGTGGTGGAACCAGACGTCGCCGATCGGCCACGACGGCTGGTCGCCGGCCAGCCGTCGCATGCTCTCCGCGACCGGCACGGTCGGCAGGCCGATCTCGCTGTGGAACCCGTAGCTGCCGATCGAGTAGGTGTCGCCGTCGAAGTAGCGCGCCGGGTCGATCCACGAGTACGGCCCGTGCCCGGTGACGACACCACCGGCCGAGTTGCCCTGGTACCACAGCTCCGGCTGCCGCACCGCGAGCATCTTCCGCAGGCCGGCGTCCATCGCGGCGGGCGGGTCGCTCTCGTTGGTGGCGCACCAGACCACAATGGACGGATGGTGCCGGTACCGCACGACCGTGTCCGTCGCGATGGTGAGGAAGACGTCGTTGTCCGGCGGGAAGATCGCGTCGCCGGCCCAGAAGTCGTTCCACACCAGGATGCCGTTCTCGTCGCAGGCGGCGAAGAACTCCTCGCGGTTGCTGGACCCGACCCAGTTGCGGATCATCGTGAAGTTCATGTCGCGGTGCAGCGCGACGGCGTCGGCCATCCGGTGGGGGAGCACCCGGCGCAGCAGCTCGTCGAAGCCCCAGTTGCCGCCCTTGGCCAGCACGCGCACGCCGTTGACGCTGATCTGCAGCGGCGTGCCGGAGTTGCTGACCTTCTTGAGGTCGCGCCAGGTCGCACCGTCGTCGGAGACCTGCACGGTGAACGTCAGCGCGTACGCGGTCTCCCAGGTGAGCACCACGCGGTCGAACGCCACCGCGGCACCGAGGTCCAGCTGGAGCCACTGGTTGTCGGAGTAGCCGGACGACCAGCGTGTGTCGTCACGGCCGTCCACGGCGTTGCCGGCCTTGTCGTTCGCGTTGTCCTCAGAGGACGCCGTCGCGGCCTTGCCCTGCGCGAGGTCCGGTCCAGTACCGTCCACAACGGACAGCGTCCACAGTGAGATGCCGTAGCCGGTGGCGCGCTTCCCGCCCTGGATCCGGAGGTACCGGGCGGTTGTCCGGTCGAACTCCACCGTCTGCGGCGGCGAATGGTCGGTGGCCGGGTCGATCACGATCGGCTGGGTCGCCGTGTAGCCGAACTGCCGCAGTCCTGCCTGGACGGTCCGGCGGTCGCTGACCTGGCTCTCGACGCTCGCCGTGGTCGTGAGCGGGTGCAGCGTCGGATCGCCGTACCCGTTGGGCCACCACAGATCCGGGCGCCGCAACCGCAGCGCCGGGTCGGTCGCCGGGGCGAACGTGACGTCGGCCGCCGCGCCCGCCGCGAGGGTGACGCGGCGGCTGACCCGGGCGCCCGCCAGCTCGGCGGCGACCGTCACGGTCCGGGCCGTCGCGGCGGCGTTGCGCACGGGCACGACCAGCGTCACCTCGGCGACCGACGTGTCCGGCAGGTTCGGCAGCCGCGTGTCGACGCGCGGTTCGCCGAGCACGGCGTCGCCGGTCGAGCGCAGCCGGACGTGGTTCCAGATGCCCGCGCCGCGGTCGCGGACGCCGGGCATCCAGTCCCAGCCGCTGATCGAGATGTACCCGGGCAGGTCCTGCTGCTCGGCGTTGGAGTTCAACGTCGAGACGCCGTCCGGGCCCTTGTCGCCGGGGTTGCCCGGGTGCGGCATCGGGTCGATCCGCACGGCCAGCGCGTGCGCGTCCTTCCCCCGCAACGCCGTGGTGACGTCGAAGGCGGCGCGCGCCACCGGGTGGGTGAGCGAGCCGACGGCGGTGCCGTCGACCCAGACCTCGGCGTGGTGGTCGATCCCGTCGAACTCCAGCCAGACGCGGCGGCCGGCGTCGAACCCGCGGGGCAGCGTGAACTCGCGGCGGTACCACCAGCTGTGCCGCGAAAGCGCTTCCGGGGCCCGCATGTTGCCGAACCCGGAGGTCGGTTCGGGCAGCTTGCCCTGCTCGACCAGTGCCGTGTGGACGGTGCCGGGCACGGTCGCGGGCAGCCACGTCGACGTGTCGACACCGGCGCGGGCGAGCGCGGCGCCGTCGGCGGACGGCAGCCGTGATTCCATGGTCAGCGTCCAGCCTGACTCGACCGCGACCGTGCCGTCCGCCGCGGTGACCAGGCCGGGCGGCCGGGTGGTGTGGCGGCCCCAGTCGGTCCAGCCGGTGGCGTCCGGCCGCGGGTGGCCGGACCGGCCGTAGACCTCGAAAGCATTGACGCCCAAGGGGTTCGCGTTCGCCTGCTGCTTCGCGGTGAGCCGCACCCAGCGGGCCGTGACCGGCTTCGCCAGCGTGACCTCGACGCCGCCGCCGGGGGAGTCGGTAGCGGTGTGCACGGTCTGCCAGGTGCGGCCGTCGGCCGAGACGTCGAGGGTGAACGCGACCGCGCAGCTGGACAGCACCTCCCAGCCAGTGGTGTTCAGGAACGGGTTGATCCCGGACGCCGGGGTGAACACGGGGTCGGTGGCGGTCGCCTCGAACACAAGCACCACCGACTCGATCCGGCAGGCGGCCTGCAGGTCCACGGCGATCCACTGTGGATCGCCCGCGCCCGCCCGCCAGCCCGAGCCCTTCACGCCGGTCTCGGCCAGGCCGTCGACGGCGAACCACGCCGGCGTCGGCGCGTAGGCCGTCGAGGACACCGTCACCGGCCGGTAGCGCGCCAGATCGGTCGCCGCTTGGGCCTCGGCCGCGGCCGGGAGCGCGGCCGGCACGCCGAGCGCGGCGAGCAGCACGGCGTTGGACTGCAGGAACGTACGACGGGACAAACCGCTCACGGTCCGGGCTCCTAACGGGAGAGCTTGAGATCGACGAACCGCGGGCGGTTGTTGTCGATGTTCGCGTAGAGGTCGGCCAGCTTCTCGCTGTTGGTGTTGTAGGAGATGACGAGCTCCCCGGGCCGGCTGATCTCGGGGTGCGCCGCGACGTTGTAGGTGTAGCGCCCGTTCCCGGCCTCGGGCGCGGTGTAGATCGTCTCGCCGCCGGTGAACGGCCCAACCGGGCTCGTCGCGTGATAGGCGTGGATAGTGCTTTCCAGACCCGAACCGAACGTCGTCAGCAGGTATTCGCCGCCCACCGGCGTGACGCCGAAGGAGCTGCCGACGTTGCCGAGCAGCCGCGCCGACGCCGCCGGGTCGGCCGACCAGCCGTCCGCCGTCCGGAACTGCCACGGCCCGTCGAGCCGGCCGATCGGCGCGCGGGCGACGTGGAGGTACTTCGTGAAGCCTTCGCCCTCGACGCCGTAGATGTAGGTCCACGCGCCGTCGCGCGTCAGCTCGGTGCCCCACTGGACGTTGCCGACCGACGCCACGTCGGTGAGCTTCTCCAGCCGGAACGTGTACGGGTCGAGCGTCGCGAGCTTGGTCTTCGTCCAGGCGAAGTTGAACGGCGGCGGGTCGTCGGTCGGCGCCTGCTCGAACTCGATGACCCGCAGCTTCCCGCCGTCGACGATGCCGTCGCCGTTCCAGTACCAGTAGTCGTTCGGCTCGCCCGGGCTGTTCGGCGTCGGGCCCACCAAGGACTTCGGGTGCCCCGGCGGCCCGGGCGCGATGGTGGTGAGGATGTGCTTCGCGTCCGGTGTGGACAGTACGGCCGAGTTGTGCGTGAACGGCGAGGACTCCGGCAGGCTGTCGTCGGCGCGCACGGGCCCGAAGAAGGTGTCGTTGTACAGCCAGACGTCCAAACCGGACGGCAGCCGCGTCGAGTAGGTGCCGTCGGCCGCGGCCCAGCCGACGCCGGGGCGCCTGCCGAAGTCCTGCCAGCGCTGGGTGAGCGCGGTGTCGGCGGTGGCACCGAGAATCCGAAGTGGACGGTTCGTCGCGGCGGCGGGTCCGGTGATGGCGAGGGACGCGGTGACGGCGGCGGACAGCGCCAGGGTACGGCGGAACTTCATGGTCGCTCCTTAGGTGGTCAGCGGTGACCGAGCAGTTCGACTTCGGCGACGGATGTCTTGGCCGCACCGGGCGCGGCGGCGAGGTCGAGCTTGAAGTACTTGTAGGTTCCGTTTTGGGCGGGTGTGAAGACCCGCGTTTCCTGACGCCACGGGAACGTTTGAGCCTGACGCCGGTCGAGCGTGTTCTCCCAGGTCGGGGCGGGGTCGGTGGTCTCGAAGGACGTCCGGAACGACGACGGCGCGGCGCTGGCGGCCGGGGCCGCGATCATCGCGGCGGCCACCGTGAGAACGGTGGCAAACGGGACCGGGCGGCGATGGAAGACGGCCACGGAGGGCTCCCTCGAAGATCGGACGTGCCGATTGACAACGTTGGCAACGCGGCCCAGTCTCGGACGGCGTTGTCAGCGTTGTCAATGGCCAGAACTGGACAGAACCGCTGTCCGGTGCGGGTTTTACCGCCGGGCCGAGCGCGCCGGCGACGCGTTGTGACGTGGTTCCGGGCAGCCGGTCAGTGCTCGGCCGAGCGCAACGCGACACCCCGGCCCTCGCCCGACCCGCGCTGTACGAGCGTGGTCGGCAGGACGACCCGCCGTGGGCGGGAACGGTCGCCGTCCAGGCGGGCGAACAGCAGCTCGGCCGCCCTCCTGCCCAGCTCGCGGGGGTCCTGGGCCACCACCGTCACGCCCAGCACCTGGGCCAGTTCCGAGTCGTCGAACGCGACCAGTGCCGTCCGTGGCGCGCGCGACTCGGCGATGGCCCGGGCCACCCCGCCGACGAGACGCGGGTTGTCGGCGAACAACGCCGTCGGGGCGTCGGGTGCGGCCAGCAGCTCGGCGGCGGCCCGGTGGGCGGCCGGGGCGTCGACGGCGTCCGTGCGGACCGCGTGGGGTTCGAGGCCCGCCTCGGCCAGCGTCGCGCGGAAGCCGCGCAGCCGCTCCCGGGCCGTGTGGATCACGGGGGAGTGGCCGACGTAGGCGATCGCGCGGTGGCCCTGCCCGAGCAGGTGCGTCACGGCCTGGCCGGCGCCCTCGGCGTGCGCGGCCAGCACGCAGTCCACCGGCAGCCGCTGCGGCGGGCGGTCGGCGAACACGATCCGCGTGCCGACGTCCAGCTCCGGGCGCAGGTGGTCGTGCCGGCGGTCGGCCGAGACCACGATGAGCCCGTCGAGACGGCGCTCGACGAACGTGCCGAGCAGCCCGCGTTCGCGCGCGGGATCCTCGTCGGAGCTGGCGACGAGGGTGGTGAACGACCGCGCCGTGCTGACCTGTTCGATCGCGCTGAGCATCCCGGCGTAGAACGGGTCGGCCAGGTCCGCGGCGAGCACGCCGATGCCGCCCGCGGGCCGGTCGGTCCGCCGCAGGCCGACGGCGTTGCTGTTGGGCCGGAACCCGAGCCGGCGGATCTCGGCCTGGACGCGCCCGCGCACGTCGTCGCTGATGAACGGGTAGTTGTGCACCACCCGCGACACCGTCTTGACGCTCACGGACGCGGCCGAAGCGACATCACGCATGGTGGGCCGCCCGGTGGGCGCCGGTCCACGCCGGCCGGCCACCGGCCGCTCCGCATCCGAGGCTCGCGTCACGGCGGCGACCCTACCTCAGCCGGGAGTCTTTGCCGGGCAACAGGATTCACCCGGGAACGCCGCACCGCCGAGGGCAGACTGGGCCGACCCTGACGACGTCAGCTTCTCGTACGTCTTGACGACCGGTCGCCGGGCTTGGTTGCCCTTCGCGCTGCTCGTGTACTGCCCGGCGGACGACGACATCGTCCGCGCCGACGTGGTCGTCGAGGCGAACCCGGACCGGCCGTCGGAGATGCGCGTCGTCGCTGTGCGCCGAGAGGCAGGCGTCCGGTTGCTCAGTCGTTGTTCGTGCTGGTCTTCGGGGACACGGACGTGCCGTGGTGGCACGCGGTGTAGCGCGAACCCGGCGGTGTCCGGCGAGCGGTGCGATGCTGGCGTGATGAGCGATCCGCGGCGGGAACTCGAACGGGCCCGGGACGGTGACGGCCCCGGAGCGGACCAGGCCCGGGTCGCCCTGACCGCCGACGTGCCGGACGAACAGCTGCGCGCCGCCATGCTCGGGCTGGCCATCGGGCGTGGTGCGGGCAGCAGCACCTGTCCGTCCGACGCCGCCCGGGCCGTCGCCGATGACTGGCGGCCGTTGCTGGCGCGGGCCCGGGAGCTTGCGCGTGAACTCGCCCGGGCCGGTGAGGTGCGGCTCACCCAGGGCGGCCGGTCGCTCGATCCGGACGGCGAGTGGCGGGGACCGATCCGGATCCGGCACGTCGATGGCTGAGCCGGAGCGCACGCCGGACGGGCGCTTCATCGTCGTCGACGGACGGCGGTGGCGGGCCACCGATCCGGAGATCCCGGAGGAGGACGCGGCCCGGTTGCGCAGCCTGCTGATGCGGGCGCGCCGGGACGTCGGGACAGCCCGCCGCGGCCAGGACATCGACGCCGAACGCGAGGCCCGGTCTCGCGTGCACACCGCCAAGGTCGCACTCGGCGAGCGTGGCACGCCCTGGTGGGAGCAGGATTCCGCGCAGCGGCGGCAACGCTGGCAGGACGGCCTGGACGCGCTGGGCTGATCCGCTCAGACCGGCTCCTCCTCGCAGCGGTGCTGCGGGCCCAGCACACGCAGCACGTCCAGGGCGTCGGTGCCGCCGGGCGGTGGGGTGAAGACCCGCAGCCGCTGGTCCGCCGCGGGCGTCGCCAGCAGCTCGCAGTCGAACTCGATGGCGCCGAGCTCGGGGTGGCGCAGCCGGTACCGGTGGGCGCGGCGCACCGCGACCTCGTGCCGGTCCCACAACGCCGTGAACTCGGCACTGGCCGCGCGCAGCCGGGCGATCAGCGCGCGCGACGCCTCGTCGTCGCCGCGGCGGGCGACCGCGGCGCGCAGGTCGGCGACCAGCTCCCGGCCGTGCTCCTCGTGCTCTTCGGCCATGAAGTGATCGCGGACGGCCGGCTCGGTGAACCAGCGCAGGACGACGTTGCGGTCCTCCCGGGCCACCGAGCACACGCACCCGAACAACGCCAGCGCGAGATCGTTCTGCGCCAGCAGGTCGCCCAGGTCGCTGAGCACCTGGACCGGGACGCCGTCCAGCCGGTCGAGCAGGTACAGCAGGCTCGGCCGCAGGTACTCCCCGGCCCGCGCGCCCTCCGGCGGCCGGTGCCCGGCGAGCAGGTACAGGTGGTCCCGCTCGTCGGCGGTCAGCCGCAGCGCCCGCGTCAGCGCGCCCAGCAGCTGGTCCGACGGCTGCGGGCTGCGGGCCTGCTCGAGCCGCATGTAGTAGTCGGCCGACATCCCGGCGAGCACCGCGACCTCCTCGCGGCGCAGTCCCGGCGTCCGCCGCCGCGGCCCCTCGACCAGCCCGACGTCGCGCGGGGTCAGCCGCTCCCGGGACCGGCGCAGGAAGTCGGCGAGCTCGCCGCGGTGCATTCCCATGCGTCCATGGATAGCACCGTTCGCCGGCCGCATCATCGGACCGCCGGTCCTAGGTGGACCGCTCCGTTCCCGGATCGCCGGAACCGGAGCACGGTCGTGGGGTGAGCGGAACGAGGGAGCAGACGATGAAAGCGGTGCGGTTCCACGCCTACGGCGGGGTCGACGTCCTGCGGGTGGACGACGTGGCGCGCCCGGTGCCCGGCCCCGGCCAGGTGCTGGTCGAGGTCCGCGCGGCCGGGATCCAGCCCGGCGAGGTGATGATCCGGGAAGGCGCGCGGCACGGGCGCTGGCCGGCGACGTTCCCCTCCGGACAGGGCAGCGACCTGGCCGGGGTCGTCGTGCAGGCCGGGCCGGAGGTGCGCGGGTTCGCGGTGGGCGACGAGGTCCTCGGCTTCACCCACGACCGGGCGAGCCACGCGGAGTACGTCGCCGTCGACGACGTGCGGCTGACCCCGCGGCCGACGGGTCTGCCCTGGGACGTCGCCGGGTCGCTGTACGTGGCGGGCACGACCGCCTACGCCACGGTGTTCACCGTCGACCCCGGACCGGGCGACACGGTCGTCGTGTCCGGCGCGGCGGGCGGGGTCGGGTCCCTGGCCGTGCAGCTCGCGCGCCGGCGCGGCGCCACCGTGATCGGGCTGGCGAGCGCGCCGAACCACGCCTGGCTGAGCGGCCACGGCGTCATCCCGGTCGCCTACGGCGACGGCGTGGCCGACCGGATCCGGCAGGCCGCCGGCGGAAAGGTCGACGCGTTCATCGACACGGTCGGCGACGGCTACGTCGACCTGGCGGTCGAGCTGGGCGTGCGGCCCGAGCGGATCGACACGATCCGCGACTGGCCGGCCGCGGCCCGGGTCGGCGCGCGGACCGCCGGGGAGGGCGCGGCGGCCTGCGCGGTCGTCGTCGGCGAACTGGCCCGGCTCGCCGCCCGCGGCGAGCTCGAGGTGACGATCGCCCGGACCTACCCCCTGGAGCGGGTCCGGGACGCCTTCCGCGAGCTGGAACGGGGGCACACCCACGGCAAGATCGTGCTGCGGCCGTGAGCCTCAGCCGGCCGCGAGGGTGCGGTGCAGGAGCGGGAGCAGGCGGTCCCAGTGGCGTTGCAGCGCCACCGGGTTGAAGGCGTCGGTGTCCGACATCGTGTAGCCGTGGACGCTGCCGGGGTAGATCTCGGTGGAGTAGCCGACGCCGGTGGCGGCCAAAGCCTTGTTGAGCTCGTTGACGGCCTCGGGCCGCATGTCGTTCTCGGACAGCCCGAGGTGGACCTCGGCGGTGAGGTCCGAGAGCAGGCGGTGCGGGCTGTCGGGCGCGTCGGTGACGAGGAAGCCCGGGTGGAACCCGGCGACCGCGGCCACCCGGCCGGGGAACGCCGCCGCGGTCCGCAGCGCCAGAGCGCCACCGATGCAGTAGCCCAGCACCGCGGCCGGACCGGCGGCGACTTCGGGCTGAGCGGCGAGGAACCCGAGGTAGGCGTCGGCGTCACGCAGGATCCGCTCGGTGGTGTGCTCCTCGAGCAGCGGCATCAGCCGGGTGATGATCGCGGGCCGGACCTCTTCGCCGATGTGCTCGGGCAGAGCGGTCACCGGCGCCGGGCCGTGGCGGTAGTAGAGGTGGGGGACGAGCACGTAGTACCCGTGCCCGGCCAGCTCGCGGGCCTTGCTCTCCAGTTCGGGCCGCAGGCCGAAGGCGTCGGTGTAGAGCAGCACACCCGGGTGCCGCTCGCCGTCGCCGGGGAAGGCGGCGAAGGCGTCGGCCTGGCCGTCCGGGGTGGGAATCCGCAGGGTGGTGCTGGGCATGGCTTCTCCTGTCGTGGTCGATGGGTGGAGCTGGTGATCGACCCGACGGGGGCGGCGCCCGCGCGGCGCTCAGAAGAGCACCGGGTAACCGTTCCGTGTGTGGCGCGAGGCCGTCCCGGTAGTCATGGCCCCCACTCTAGCCTGCCGGACAATTCGGACGTAACTCGGACGAGTGACGGCGTACCGGCGTCCAGGTGACGGTAAAGCGAAACGGTCATCGCCGGAGCGGGTGTCCACCATTTCGCCGCGGTCACGAATTGCGCCGAAGGAGTCGGCCCCCTCGGCGCCCGGGTGTCGTCCCTTCAACGGTTTCCCCGCGCGGCATACGATTTTCCTCCGGCCCGGAAAATCGGAAAAGAATCGAGGAACGTTCATGCGAAGACGCATGCGTGCACGCCGCCGGGGGGCGGCAACCCTGCCCCTCGTGCTCATGGCCGCCGCCTTCCCCCTGCCCGCGGCGGCGGCCCCCGCCGCCCCGCCTCTTTCGGGACTGACCAAATCGGTGCAGGGCACCGGATCCCCGGCGGACCACGGCGCCACCGCGAACTGGGTCGTCGGCTACGACGACCGCGCGAGCACCACCGGCCCCGCGACCATCACCGACGCCGTCGCCGCGGGACAGGCCTACCAGAGCGGCTCCCTGCACGCGCCGCCCGGCTGGACGCCGTCGTGGTCCACCGACGGAAGCGCTTTCACGGGCACCGAACCCGCCTCCGGCGTGACGGCCGTGCGCGCGACGAACCCGCGTTCCGGTGCGGACGCGACCGCGTTGTCCGGCGCCCTCACCCCGCCCGTGCAGACGATCGCGACGGCGACCGGCGGTGACGGTTTCACCCCGCTGCTGAACCGCACCTCCGACGGCACGCTTCAAGCGTGGAACGTCTTCCACCACGTCAACCCCGCCAACGCGAAGCTCGTGTGCACCGACGCCGGCACCGGCCAGCGCTGCCCGGGCGGCCCGTGGCCGAAGCCGCTCAACACCGCGCCCGGCCCGCTCGGCACCGGCAACACCGGCGACATCGCCAGCACCCTGACCCCGCAGTACTTCCGCAACCCGGCCGCGCCCGCGCAGGTCTACTACCCGGCCCTCACCGCCGCCTCCGTCGGAGTCGGCTGCCTCGACCTGGCCGCCGCGGCGAACTGCGGGTACTGGCCGCTGACCGCGACCGGCGGGTCCCCGTCCGCCGTCAACAGCATCGCGGGCCTCGTGGAAAGCGGCGGCAACCTGTACGGCGTCGTGAGCACCGGCGCGGTCGTCTGCTGGACCATCGCCACGAAGAGCGCCTGCGGCGGCCAGCCGTATGCGCCGATCGTGCCGCCCAGCAACAACCAGCCGGGGAACACCCTCGCCCACATCTACGGCTCGATGACCGTCGTGGCGGGCAAGGTGTTCGCGTCGTCCTCCGTCCCCGGCGTCGGCCGGCCCGCGCTGGGCTGCTTCGACCCCGCGACGGCGACGGCGTGCGCCGGCTGGGCGGCGTCGAAACCGACCGGCCCGCCCGGGAACTACACCTACAACGCCTACACGTTCTTCAGCACGGCGGGTGCCCCGGTGGGCGCGTGCTCGACGACGAACGGCGCCACGGAAGTCACCACCTGCTTCGCGCTGGACGGCTCGGCGCTCCCGGCGCCGCCGGTCGCGGCGGCCCTCCCGGCCGGGGTGTGGGTCTTCAACCCGGAGGTCGTCACCGACCCGGCTGGCCACCTGCGCAGCTATCTCGCGCTCTGGAACGGCGGATTCGCCGGGGCGGCGCTGTGCCACGACTGGACGACCGGCGCCGCGTGCGCGGGCCTGCCCGGCCCGATCACGCACCCGGCGGCGAACGGCGGCGCCACTCGGGACTACGGCTACACCTACGACCCGCCCACGGGCTGCCTCATCGGCCTGGGCGACGCGGGTGTGCTGTTCTCGATGGACCCGGCGACCGGCGCCACGCCGTGCGTCCGCTCCGGCGGTCAGGTGACGCTGAAGCCGGGTGACTTCTACTGCGACGGCGGCACCGGGCACGTCCAGGGGTACACGGCCGCGCGGCTGACCGGCATCACACCGTCCAATGTGGACCTGGCCGCGTCGCGGGTCACGGTCGTCGACCAGAGTGGCACGGTCGTCCCGACGCCCGGCTTCGCCCCGGACGGCTCCGTCGACCTCACCGGCGTCTCGGCCGCCGCGCACCCGTCGATCACGGTCACGACGTCGCTGGTGCTCACCAGCGCGGCCGACTTCGGCGGCGGCAACCAGCCGCAGCTGGTCGTCGACTACGCGGGCGACGCGCCGCAGCTGTGCTTCTCGACGACGATCGCGGCGGACTGCGCGGTGACGTCGGTGGCGAACACGGCCACCGGCACCGACACGACGGGCGCGTTCACCTCCAACACGGTGACGCTCCCGGTCGCGCCGGGCGCCGCGTGCACGCCGAAGGTGGTGGTGCAGAAGGAGATCTGCGCCTCGGCGACGGCGTCGAAGTGCGGACCCGGCGGGGCAGGACCGTGGGCCAAGCAGGCCCCGGTCGGTCTCCTGGGCCTGCTGAACGCGACGGCGTACTGGCGGATCACGGTGACGAACCAGGGCCCGGTCGGCATCACGGCCGGCCAGGTGGTGGACAGCGTGGAGCCGTCGTGCCAGACGGGTCCGTTCACGCTGGCGGCCGGAACGTCCAAGCAGGTGTACTGCTCGACGTACGCGCTGCTGAGCCTGTTCCCGCTCACCAACCGCGCGAAGGCGAGCTACGTGCCGGTGAACGTCCCGTCCGGGACGCCGCCGACACAATCGGAGTGGTCCTCGGCGACGGCGTGTTCGTTGCTCTGCATCCTCTGATGGGCTCAATGGAGCAAGGTGCTGACCCGTCGCCTTGAGTGACGGTTTCGAAAATCGGGATGCCGCCCGTGGTCGTGGTTCGTTTCCACGATCTCGCGGGCGGCATTTCGGCTCTTCACGGCAAGTGTCCGGGAGTTTGAAACCACCGATTCACCGTGCGCGTGATCAATCGACGGCAATCGATCCGATCGAATCGCCGTTGTTACGAAACCGGCGGTCGATTCACTCGATCGTGTAGCTCTCGTCGGGGTCTTCCGGAGTCGATAGGCGAAAAGTGGTGCCGACGGTATGGTCTGCCGTCGGAAGAGCGATCCGAATGGCTGATCGCCTGGATCTTCTGCCATTTCCGGAAGAAAGAACTCACTGTGGACTTCGACGCATTGGCCGGCGAACTGCGGAACTTGCGCGAAAACGTCGCCGGGGTGACCGACACCGTGCTGGCCGCGGTCGACGGGATACCGATTCTCGCCGACGCGGCCGACACCGTCGACCCGGCGAAGATCTCCGCCCTCGCGGCCGCCGACCTCGGGATCGCACGCCAGGCCGCGCAGATCACCGGGCAGGGCACGCTGCACCAGACCGTGGTGTTCAGCAGCGAGGGCTACATGGCCGTCTACGCCATCGGCCGGCTGGCGCTGATGGTCGTGCTGGGGGACAAGGGACTCAACGTCGGGCGGCTCCTGTTCGAGTGCCGGCCCGTCATCGAGCGGATCAGCTCGATCCTGGCCGCATGAAGCACGGCGCCCACCGGGACCGCGAGGCCGTCGATCACCATTTCACAAAAGGAAGTGACGTCATGACGAACATCGACACCGCACTGAAGGAAGCCATGTCGATCGCCGGCGCCGTCGGCGTCGCGCTGGTCGACTACGAAAGCGGGATGTCGCTCGGCACCAGCGGCAGCGGCGAATGGCTGGACCTGGAGGTCGCGGCGGCCGGCAACACCGAGGTCGTGCGGGCGAAGCTGCGGGTGATGTCCTCGCTCGCGCTCAACGACAACATCGAGGACATCCTGATCACGCTGCACCGCCAGTACCACCTGATCCGGCTGCTGAACACCGTGTCGTCGCGGGAATCGCTGTTCCTGTACCTGGTGCTGGACCGGGAGCGGGCGAACCTGGCGCTGGCCCGGCACTACCTCAAGCGCATCGAAGCGGACCTGCAGGTATAGGCGGCCGCGCGGCCACCGGGGGAGGAGGCGGCGTTGACCGGCGGTTCCAGCGCCGCGCTCGTCATCGGCTCGGCGTTCATGGACGACCTCGGGCCCCTGTTCCCGGTGCGGATGAGCCTCGCCGGCGAAGACCTGGAGTTCACGTTCGTGCTGTCGGAACACCCGCCCGGCGGCGTGACGCAGTGGGTGCGGACGTGGTCCGGCACCGGGGTGGCCGGCCGGGTGCCGCGGTTCTTCGCCGACGCGGGCGGCCGCCGGATCCGCGTCGAGCTGGCCGGGACGGCGGTCCGGGCCGTGATCGTCGTGCCGGCGGGCGAACCGGCCGCCCCGCACCCCGGCCGGTGGCAGGACCAGGTGCCCACGGCGCTGAAGATCACGCTGGAGGAGATCGCGCGGATGCTCTCGCGGTGCCACCACCACGCCGGCGGCGCCGAGCCGCTGATCGACCTGGAGCTCGGCTACCGCCCGGCGGCCGGCTACGAGACCCGGCTCGCCGCGGCCCACGAGTCGGCGCGGGGCTGGGTCCCGCCGGTCCGCCCGGCGCTGACCATGCGCTGGCGCGCGGCGACCGCGGCCCAGCGCAAGGCGTTCGCCGACGAACTTCCCGAGACGACGACCGCCCGCCGCTGGATCCGCCGTCGGCGCACCGCCCGGATCATGGGCCTCGAGGTGGAACTGCCTTCATGAATGTCACGGCGGTGTTGTGACGCGGTGACACTGCCGTCCGGCCGCGAGGACGGCTGGAATCGAGGCATGACTTCGACGGCCAAGAAGCTCGGACGGCGCTTTCAGCTCGGCAGGGTGCGGCCCGGGGACGGGAGCGCGCTTCGCGACTACCGTCCCTGGCAGCTCTTCTCCCGGTCGCTGTTCTTCCTCGACCTCGCGAACAGCCACGCGTACGCGGTCGACGTCCGGTACCTCGCCGATGCGAAGAGCCGGCGGCAGCACGAAAGGGGCGCGGGGAAGAGCCCGGCCGCGCTGTACCGGGACGGTGTCCAGGTCGCGCGTTCCAACCTGCCGGCGACCTTCCCGGTGCCCGGCGGGGTGATCGAGGTCGCCACCAGCGCGTTCGGCCTGAAGCGCCTGCGGTTCGTGGCCGGCGACGGCTCCGAGCACACGCTGCGCCCGCACCGCCGGTCCCAGGAAGGGCTGCGGGCGCGGTTCGGGCAGCGCTACCCCCGCGCCAGTGCCGTCGTCGGGGCCGTGTCCCTCGTCGTCCTCCTGGTCGCGCTCGCCGTCAGCCTGCTCCACGGCGCGGAGGCCCTCACCCGGATCCCGCTCGTCGCCGCGCACGTCGGCACGTTCACCTCGCCGATCCACGTGCCCACGTGGGCGAAGATCGCGATGGGCGGCGCCGGGATCCTCGCCGGGGTCGAACGCGCCTCGCGGCTCCGGTTCAACCGGCTGATCGACTCCGTCGCCTCCTGATCGTCACGACGGCCGGTGGTGGGCGCCACCCCCAGTGCCACGCCCACCACCGGGTCGCCCCGGCAGCCCCCTCGGTCGCCGGGCCTCCAGGGTTCCGGACGCCGTCCTCGTTTCGTCCTCGCGCCGGCATCCCGCGCGCCACCAGGGCGTTTCGAGGTCCGGACGCCGGGCGCTAGCCTGGAGGACGAGGGGGGAAACGATGAGGTTCCGTGTTCTCGGGACACTGGAAGCGCGGGTGCACGGGGATCGGGTCACGTTGGCGAGCCCGCGCGAGCAGCGCGCGCTCGCCACCCTTCTGCTCAACCCCAACGCCGTCGTCCCGGTGGAGCGCCTGATCGACGCGCTCTGGGAGGACGAGCCGCCGGCGACGGCCGTGAAGCAGGTGCGCAACTGCGTCTCCGCGCTGCGCGGCCGGCTCGGCGAGACCGGCGGGATGATCGTCACCGACGGCCCCGGCTACCGCCTGCAGACCGGGATCGACGATCTCGACTCCCTTCGCTTCCGCCGTCACGTCACGGTGGCCCGTGGGCTCGCCGGGCAGGCGAAGCTCGCCGACGCCGTCAAGGAGATCCGCGACGCGCTCGCCCTGTGGCGGGGCCCGGCGCTCGACGGGCTGCGGACGTCCGCGCTGGCCGGCCGGGCCGCGGTGCTCGACGAACAGCGCTTCGACGCCGTGGAGCTGTGTGCCGACTGGCAGCTGCGGCTCGGCGAGACGGGTGAGGTCGTCCGCGAGCTGACCGAGTTCTGCGGCGAGCACCCGATGCGCGAGCTGTCCCACCTGCTGCTGATGCGCGCCCTCGCGAAGGAGGGCCGCTACGCCGAAGCCTCGACGTTGTTCCACGGCCTGCGCCGGCGGCTGGCCGACGAGCTGGGCGTCGACCCGAACCCCAGCCTGCGACGGCTCCACGAGCAGATCCTCACCGAAGCCACGCCCAGCGCGCCGGCCGACGTCGCCCCCGAGGCGGCGGCCACGCCGGATCGCCACCTCGGCCGGGCGGTCACCGAGCTGGCCGAAGCCGTCACGTGGCAGTGGCGCGCGGAAGCCGAACTGCGGTCGCTGCACCGGCCGCAGCCGATCGCCGTGCGCTGGTCGGCCGCCGCCCGGCCGGGAAAGCCGGCGCTGCGGGGCGACCTCGACGACATCGCCGGGACGTACACCGCGCTGCCGGTGCCGCAGCTGGTCGTGCTCGGCGATCCCGGTTCCGGCAAGTCCGTGCTCGCCCTGATGCTGACGCTGGAGCTGCTGCGTACCCGCGCCCCGGGTGCCCCGGTTCCGGTCCTGCTGTCGCTGGCCTCCTGGGACCCGCGGCGGGAACACCTCGACCGCTGGCTGGCCGACCGGCTCGCCGACAACCACCCGGCCCTGCTCACCGCCCGGGAGTACGGGCCCGGCGCGCCCACCCGGCTCGTCCTCGGCGGCCACGTCGTCCCGGTTCTCGACGGCCTCGACGAGATGCCGCCCGACCTGCGCGTCGCGGCGCTCGACGCGCTGGACCAGACCGTGGCCCTGGGCCGCTCGCTGGTGCTGACCTGCCGCTCGGCCGAGTACGAGCAGGTCACGCGCGAGTCCGGCACGGTCCTGGGCGCCGCCACCGTCGTGCGGCTCGAACCCGTGGCCCGGCAGGAGGCGATCACCTACCTCTCCGCGCGGGAGGGCGCCGATCACGACCGCTGGCGCCCGGTGGCCGACCGGCTGCGCCGGGAGCCGGACGCGGCACTGGCCCGGGTGCTGCGGACGCCGTTGATGGTCGACCTCGCGCGGATCGGCTACGGCCGGCCCGGCGCGGATCCCGCGGAGCTGCTCGACGCCGGAGACGCGGCCGCCCTCGAAGGGCAGCTGCTCGACTCGTTCGTCCCCAACGCCTACGCCCGGGTGCCGCAGCCGCCGGGGCGCAACCCGAAGACCAGCCCGTCCGGGCGGTACACCGCGGCGCAGGCGGCACGTTGGCTGGGGTTCCTGGCCCGGCACCTCGAGCAGACGCGCAGCCGCGACCTGGCCTGGTGGCGGCTGTACCGGGCGGTGCCCGCCGGGACGCGGTCGGGCCTGGTCGGGCTGCTGATCGCGGTGTTGTTCGTCGTCACCGGCTGGGTCGACGACGGCCCGGCGCTGGCGGCGATCTACGCCCTGTCCTTCGGTGGCGCCGGGTACCTGACCCACCGCTTCGCGCGTCCGCCGGAACCGCTGCGCACCGAACTGCGCTTCGCCGGGGCCACCCGCAAGTTCGCCGGCCGGTTCGCGATCGGAGCCGTCGTGGGCGTCCTGCTCGGGCTGGGCTGGTCGCTGGCCACCGGCCTGGTCGTCTTCCTGGCGCTCGTGTTCGGGCTGGTGTTCGCGGTGCACGTGTGGCTCGCTAAACCGGTCGACGCCAGCCGCGTGTCGAGCCCGCGGACGATCCTGCGCAACGAACGGACCGGCGCGATCGCGTTGTCCGTCTCGTTCCTGGTGTCGCTGGGGCTGTTCGACGGGATGGCGTTCGCGTTCACCGCGCAGACGCGGTTCCTGCCGGTGCTGGGCGGCCGCTACGACGTGGCGCTGGGCGTCGCCGGCGGGCTGGCGGGCGCGTTGTTCGGCTGGTTCATGGCCCGCGGCGTCGCGGCTGTGTGCTACGGCCTCGCGGGCGCGATCGCCGGCGGCCAGGTGTTCCCGGCGGCGACGAACCCGGTGCTGCCGTTCGTGGTCGGCGTGTGCTTCGGCGGCGGCATCGGCCTGGCCGTCCTGGTGACCCGAGCGTGGGGCAACTACTTCGTCCACCACGCCTGGCTCGCCGCGACCGGCCGCCTCCCGTGGCGCCTGATGCACTTCCTCGACGACGCCCACCGCCGCGGCGTGCTTCGGCAGGCGGGCGGGGTCTACCAGTTCCGCCACGCCCGCGTCCAGGAGCGGCTGGCCGAGGCCCGACTCGACGAGCGGTAGCACCACCGTCCGATGTGGACACGCTGATCCGTGCCGCGGGCGGACCTGCGGCACCGGGTCATTGTGACACTTTCGATCGCGTCGCCCAACCCTTGCGGCATTCGCCGGAGACTAAGAGGCAAGCCCGGCGGTAACCATGGGCAGCGCGGGCGCGACGTGGATCACCCTGCGCTAACGTCGAAATCATCGACATTACGCAAATTCCGGGCATATCACGGCACCGGAACCGGGGAAAGGAATCGCCATGACGAACAACTGGAAGAGAATCGCCGCGACGGCCGCGGCCGCGACGACGGCCGCAGTGATGAGTACCGCGCCGGCGGGTGCGGCCGACGCCGCCCGGCACTGCGTGCTGAACTCGGAAACCGGTACTCAGCAGTGCTTTGCCGACTACCAACAGGTGATTTCCTATGCCTCGCAGGGCACGATCACCACGGCGCCGGCCGACGCGCATGCGGCGGCACGTGATCTGACGCTGCGCTCGGAACTCGCCGCGCAGCCGAAGGGCGACGTCATCCAGGGCACGTTCTTCGACGGCGCGGACTACACCGGCGATTCGCTGACGATCACCGGACCCGAGCTGTGCAAGAAGGACGGCTGGGTGAACTGGCAGTTCGACCTCGGTGACGACTGGAAGAACCGGATCACGTCCGTGCAGCCGTGGGGCGACTGCTGGCTCTGGCTCTACCCGGAACCGAATCTCAGCGGTGACCGGGACGGCCCGTTCAAGGAGAACAACGGCAACATCGGGTCCTACATGGACAACCGCACCCAGTCCATCGGTTTCAGCTGATCCTCCCGACGAAAGGAATGCCGACCATGACCGGCAAGCGCACGGCACTGACGGCGGCGGGCATCGGCCTGCTGACCGCCGCCGGACTCTTCGTCACCGCCCCGGGGGCGTCGGCCGAGGGCCAGCCCACCCCGCGGGAACTGCTCGACAAGTGCGACAACGGCACCGACTCCTGCGTGTTCCACCCGGCCGGGCCGCCGGAGGAGCACACCGGCGACGGCCACCAGGTCGGCGAGGCGGCCTACAACTGCACGCAGGACCTGCAGCGCAGCACGGTGAACTGGTCGGACACGACCGGCGAGTCGAACAGCTTCGGGGTGTCGCTCTCGGCCGAGTACGGCTTCTCGGAAGTGTTCAAGGTGTCCATCGAGACGTCGTACCAGCACACCTGGGAGTCGTCGCACACCGAAGGGCAAGCGACCAACGTCGACGTCCGGCCGGGGGAGAAGGGCTGGGTGGAGCGCGCGCCGAAGCTGCAGCGGGTGCACGGCACCTACGAGATGCACTTCGGTGACCGGTTCTACGACCACTACATCTGGTACCAGGACTTCGACGCGGACGGCCCGGTGCCCGGCTCCACCGGCGACATCACGCAGCACACGGCGGCGATGACCGACCAGGAGCGCGCCGAACACTGCGGCTGAGGCCACGAAAACCGGCCGCTGCCCGGCAAACCGGGCGGCGGCCGGTGGGTCTAGGGCGCGTCTGACAATGTCTTGGTCCAATCGAGTCGAACGCAGGCGGGGTCCGCCGCGGGAACCGCGGCGTGTGCGGTACTCGATCCGATCAGCCGGCTCGGGGATCGCCGCGACAGTGCCGCGACCGCGCAGATGCCGCATCAGGTGCGGCAACATCGGTGCGTCTCCGGCCTGACCGGGACCGACCAGAGCCACCAGCGGCTGGCCGCTGCCGTCGACCAGTGGTGCACCTTGGTGCTCCACCCGCCGCGGGAACGGCCGATCGCATGGTCAGGCGGCTCGGTCGGCAGACCCGTGTAGTTCGACCCAGCCCCTGCGGGACGAGTGATGTTGGTGGCGTGCCGATGCGCTTGTGCGATCGTCGAGCCCAGCGACACCGCCCAGTCCACCAGGCCGGCCGCGTCGGCCTCGGTGAGCAGGCGTTGCAGCACGGTGTCCCAGGTTCCGTCGCCGGCCATCCGGCGGTGCCAGGTCCAGATCGTCTGCCACGGACCGGACACTGTCGGCACGGACCGGCAACAGGTCTTCGATCAACACCCGTTGATCGTCCGGGAGCAACTGAAACCGCGACACGACCGGCAGTGTCTCAGTCACCAGCCGAAACCCTTGTCAGACACGTCCTAGCGCGTCCGGACCGCGCGCAGGACGTACGCGTCCAGCGCCAGCGGGCGGACGTCGGCCAGCTCGAAGCCCGCGCCGGCCAGCAGCGTGCGGTAGTGGGACTCGCTGCGTTCGCGGCCGCCGACGTTGCACAGCATGTGGATGTCCCACGGCACCGCCAGCGACGCCGTCCCGCTCGCCGCGGGCAGCAGGCGCTCGACGATCAGCAGCTCGGCGCCCGCGGGCATGCCGGCGGCGCACGTCGTGAGGATGGTGTGGCACCGCTCGTCGTCCCAGTCGTGCAGCACGCGGGACAGCAGGTAGACGTCGCCGTCACCGGGGACGGCTTTCGTGAAGTCGCCGGGCACGAGGGTGCAGCGCGTCGCGTGCTTCGCCAGCGCCGGGCCGGCGACGGCCAGGGCTTCCGGGCGGTCCATCAGGACACCGGTGACCGCCGGGTGGGCGTCGAGCACGCGGGACAGCAGTGCGCCGTTGCCGCCGGCCACGTCGACGACGACGCCGGCGGCCGAGAGGTCGACGACGCGGGTGAGCTCGGCGAACATCGCGTTGCTGGCCGCCATCGAGCGGTGGAACAGGTCCGCCAGCTCGGGATTCGCGGCCAGGTGGGCGAAGTGGTGCGCGCCGAAGACCTTCGCGAACGACTCTTCGCCGGTGCGGACGGCGTCGGTCAGCGCGGCGAAGGAGCGGTAGAACGGGCCGCCGTACATCAGGGCGATCGCGCTCATGCCCCCTTCGACGTCCGTCCGCAGCAGCGCACCGACGTCGGTGAGCACGTACCCCGCGGCCGTCGCGCGGACGACGCCGAGGGTGGCCAGGTACCGCAGGAGCCGGCCGAGGCTCTCGCGGTCGGTGCCGGTCGCGGTGGCCAGCGCGTCGAGGCCGGCGGTCGTGGCCAGGTGGTCCGGCAGGCGCAGCTCGACGGCCGTGGCGACGGCTTGGGTGGCCCAGGCGCCGGTCAGCAGCCCGAGCAGTTCCGTGCCGGGCTCGGACGCGCGCTGGTGCGCGGCGAGCACCCGCGGGAACTCGCCCGCGCACAGGAGTTCCAGCCGCCGGTAGGCCGGCGCGGGGTGGTGTGCGTCGCGGAAGTAGAGCACGGTGGCGTCTTCGTGGCCGTTGTAACCCCCGCCGTCCGGGCGCAGCTGGCCGGCGATCGCCGCGCACAGTCCATTGAGGACGATCGGGTCGGCCCGGGGCACCGCGAGCGCGAAGTGGTCTTCCCGGCCGTGACGGCGTTCATCGGCGGCGATGTGGGCCAGGTCCGGCGGCGTGACGAGGACGAAGATCTCCAGCGCGCACGGCCGGCCGGCGCGGTCGGTCACCGGCGCGCGCAGGATGCCGACCGTCAAGTCGTCGGCGGGCACGCCGTAGCGGCGGGCGAGCCGCTCCCGGACGACGACGCTGTGGCTCATCAGCCCGGTTTCGAGGCCGTGGCGGGCCAGTTCCGCGCCGAGCCTGTCCAGTGTGGCCGGGAAGACGAGCAGCCCGACGTGGGAGAAGGGCGCGTGCGCCGCCAATGCGGCGCGCTCGGCGGCGGGCAGCGAAGGCAGGGCCGCCGCGAGCACCGAGGCGGTGTCGCCGGCCCGGACGAGGTCCCGCGCCGCGGTGAGGCGGGCGAGGTCCTCCGGGGCGAGCGTGGGGACGAGCGTCGCGGTCATGGGCACTCCTGGAGGTCAGATGCCGACGTAGTTCTCGGCGAAGAAGTCTTGGTGCGCGCGGGAATCACGCAGGTTGTCGAGCCGGGTCCGGCGGAGCGCGGACCCGAAGGACCCGGCGCCCGCCTGGTCGTGGAGGAGGCCGATCATCCAGTGGGAGAACTCCTGCGCCCGCCAGATGCGGGGCAGGCAGGTGCGCGAGTAGGCGGCCAGGGCCTGCTCGTCGTCGCGCAGCAACGCGGCGGTGAGCGCGGCGGCCAGCACCTCGGCCGCCATGATCGCCAGGTTGGCGCCCTTGGCGGCCGACGGGCTGATCAGGCTGGCCGCGTCGCCGACGAGGAACAGCCGGCCGTGCCGCAGCGGGTCGACGACGTCGGAACGCAGGCGCACGATCCGGCGCTCGGTGACCGGTCCCTGGCGCAGCGCGCCGAACTCACCGGTGCGCATGCGGACGGCCAGCTCGGTCCAGATCCGCTCGTCGGTCCAGGCCGCGGCGTCGTCGCCGGGCGGGACCTGGAGGTAGTAGCGCGTCACCGTGGGGCTGCGTGCCATGTGCCCGGCGAACCCGCGCTCGTGCAGGGCGTAGGTGACCGCCGGCATGCTCTGGGGCGCCTCGGCGAGCACGGCCAGCCAGGAGATGCCGTGGTCGCGCGCGCAGTGCGCCGGAGCCGGGACGGCCTGGCGGGTGGCGCCGTTGCTGCCGTCGCAGCCCGCGAGGAACCGGGCGCTCACCTGTCCGGTTTTCCCGTGCTCGTCGCGGAATCCGACGGTCGCGGTCTCGGCGTCGACGTCCGTGACGGTCACGCCGAAGCGCAGTTCGCCGCCGCGGGCGAGGTACTCGTCGACGAGGTCGGTGACGAGCCGGTGCTGCGGGTAGACGGTGTGCCGCTCGCCGCGGCCGAGCCGGTCGTACCGCAGCTCGAACTCGCCGCCTTCGTCGCGGAAGGCGCACGTGCCGTGGGTGCTGCCGTCACGCAGCATCCCGGTGCCGAGGCCGTGCTCGGTCAGCACCCGCGCGCTGTTCGCGCCGAGGAAACCGGCCCGCGCCCGGGCCTGCACCTGGTCCCGGCCGCCGCGTTCGAGGACGAGCGTGTCGATCCCGGCGGCGCGCAGCAGGTTGCCCAGCACCAGCCCGGCCGGCCCCGCGCCGACGATGAGCACCGATGTCCGATCGGCCATGAGTTCCCGGCCCGTTCCCTTCCCGGAGAAGGGCGGCCCGCCCGGGCCGCCCGGGGCCAGACCTAACCAGGCCCGCGCCCGCCGACCCCGCGTGTCGGCCCTCGTGGCGCGATTGATCACCCATACGGGATCGTCCGTCCGAAGAGGACTGCTACATCCGGGACCGCAGCACGTCGACCTCGCAGCCCGGCGCGCCGCCGGCGACGCGGTCGAGGGCCCACCGAGGCGACCGAACTATCCGGGTCCCCTTACGGGCTTTCGCCGAGGACGCCGGAGCGGTCGGGCATGCCGATGGCCGCGCGCATCCGGGCGAACTCCGCCGCGAGGGCCAAGGGCGGGTAGTGCGCGTTGAGGCCACTCGGGTTGGGGACGATCCAGACGCGGGCGCCGCCGATCGGCTCCGGCTGCGGGCCGAGCTGGGCTTTCGGGGCGGCGAAAGCCGCCCGGTAGCCCGTCACGCCCAGCATCGCCAGCCACTGCGGGCGGATCGCCGCGATCCGCTCGGCCAGGTCCTGCCCGCCGGCGACGAATTCCGCGCGGGACAGCTGCGAGGCGCGGGCCGTGGGGCGGCGCACGATGCTCGTGATGCCCATGCCCCAGCCCAGCAGGAGCCGTTCTTCCTCCGCGCGCAGCAGCCTCGGCGTGAACCCGGCGCGGTACAGGGCGGGCCAGAACCGGTTGCCCGCGCTGTGAAAACTGTGCCCGGCCGCCACCGAGCCGCCGCCGGGGTTGATGCCGACGAACACCACCCGCAGGCCGTCGGCGAGCACGTCCGGGAGGAGGGCGGCGGGCGGATCGGCGTCGGGCACGGCTTCGGACTCTACGCAGGGCGCTCGCGGCGGACGGCGGTGGGTGACGTGTCATGTAATCTGCGGGCGTGACGGATGACCGCTGGCTCGACCGGGAGCAGAGCCGCGCGTGGCTGGCTTTCGTCCGGCTCCAGCTGCGCCTCACCTACGAGATCAACCGGCAATTGCAGGCGGACAACGACCTCTCGCTCGCCGACTACGACGTCCTCACCGCGCTGGGCAACGCGCCCGATGCCCGGATGCCGATCACCGCGCTGGCCGCGCTGCTCGGCTGGGAGCGCAGCCGGCTGTCGCACCAGGCCAAGCGGATGGGGAACCGCGGCCTGGTCGACAGCGGCGCGAGCCCCGGCGACCGGCGCGTGACCGAGGTCTTCCTGACGTCGCGGGGGCGGGACGCGCTGGCGGCCGCGGCACCCGGGCACGTCGACCTCGTCAAGCGGCTGTTCTTCGGCGGCCTGCCCGAGCACCTGCTGGCGCCGCTCACCGAAGCGCTGGAGCAGGTCTACGACAACGTCCTCGACCACGGGACCCTGCCGGACCCGCGGACGCTGGGGGAATAGTCGCGGCCCTTCCCCGCTTGCATGACATGTCACGTAATGCGGTGGAAGGAGCGGACATGTCGAACGCGGTGGTCATGACCGGATTCGGGGGGCCCGAGGTGCTGCGCTGGTCGCCGGTGGCGACGCCGGAGCCGGGCCCGGGACAGATCCGGATCAAGGTGGCGGCGGCCGGGATCAGCCCGACGGACCTGCCGCTGCGCTCGGGCCAGCTCAAGGCGTTCGCGCTGCCGGCGGTCCCGGTGCTGGGCTTCGAGGTGGCCGGGACGGTCGACGCACTCGGGCCGGGGACGACCGGCGTGGCCGTCGGCGACGAGGTGGCGGCCTTCCTGCTCGAGCTGGGTGGCTACGCCGAACACGTCCTCGCGTCGATCTGGACGCCGAAGCCCGCGTCGGTCTCGTGGGCCGACGCGGCGGCGCTGCCCAGCTCGGCCGAGGCCGCCGTCCGCACGCTGAACGAGCTGGCCGTGCCCGCCGGCGGCACGCTGCTGGTGTTCGGCGGCGGTGGCGCGGTGGGCGTCGTCGCCACGCAGCTGGCCGTGGCCCGCGGGATCAAGGTGCTCAGCGTGGTCGGCGCCCACGACGAAGCTCTGGTGCTGGAGCTGGGTGCGACGCCGGTCCGGTACGGCCCCGGCGTCACCGCGCGGGTGCGGGAGCTGGGCGACGTCGACGCGGTCCTGGACGCGGCGGGCAAGGGCGTGCTGGCCGACGCGGTCGAGCTGACGGGCGACCCGGGCCGGGTCGTCACCCTGTCCGACCCGGCCGCCGGCGACTACGGCGTCCGCCTGTCGGGCCCGGACGCGGCGAAGGCGCCGACGGCTCTCGAAGAGGTGATAACGTTGCTGGCCAAGGGAAAGCTGCGGCTGCGTGCGCACCGCGAGCTGCCGATGGCGGACGCGGCCGAGGCGCACCGCCTGCTGGAGGCGGGTGGGGTGCGCGAACGGCTGGTGCTGATGGCCGGCTGACGTCCCGGCGTCCCGGCGCGGCAGTCGCGCCGGGACTACCAGGGCAGTGGGCCGTTCTCGTCCGAGAAGGTGCCGGTCGGGCCGGCCGCGTCGAGGGTGGCCAGGCGCACGACGGCCCGGGCGCTCTCCGCCGGCGACCGGCCGATCCCGAAGTCCGCGGTCATGTCGGTGGCCGTGGTGCCGGGTTCCACGGCGTTGAACCTGATGCCGGGCTGGGCTTTCGCGTACTGGACGGTCAGCATGGTCGCCGCCGTCTTGGACGCCGAGTACAGCGCCAGTGGCAGGTGGAACTCGGGCCGGTCGGGGTTGGTCACCGCCCAGAACGATCCCGCGCTGCTCGACACGGTGACCACCGTGGGGTTCGAAGACTTGCGCAGCAAGGGAAGCGCCGCTTCCGTGACGCGCACGATCCCCACCGCGTTGGTGTCGAACACCCGCAGGGCCGCGGGGCCGTCGAGGGGTTCGTTCCCGAGGACGCCCGCGTTGTGCACCAGGACGTCGAGCCGCCCTTCGGCCGCGCCGATCGTCGCCAGCGCGGCGGCCACCGAGGCGTCATCGGTCACGTCGAGCTGCACGAACCGGGCACCGAGGTCGGCGGCGGCCTTCTCGCCGCGCTCGCTGTCCCGCGCGCCGACGTAGACGGTGTGCCCCAGGGTGAGGAGCTGGTTGGCGGTCTCGAAACCGATGCCCTTGTTGGCCCCGGTGATCAGTGTGACGGTCATGAGTTTCCCTTCGAGGTGAGCTGACGGCGGAGTTCACCGGCGTCGTGCAGCGCCGTCATGTGGACGAACCGCCCGTCGCGCACCTGGTAGATCGCGTACTCGGTGATCTCGAACGAAGCGCCGGTGGGGGCCACGCTGAGCCACTCCTTCGCCGGCGTGCCCGTGTTGACCAGCCGCGCGGCGAGCCGATCGCCGTCGAAGAGCAGTTCCTGCAGCTCCCAGTGCAGGTCCGGGACCGCGGCGACGTCGGCCCGCTGCACGGCGAGGAGGTCGTCCCGGGTGGCGGGTTCGCCGTTCAGCGTGGTCCGGTCGTTGATGAACTCGTCCATCCGCCCGAACCGGTGGGCGTTGAGTTCGGCGAGGTAGCGCAGGTAGAACGCGCGCAGAGCGCTGTCGGACATCGGATGTCCCCTTCTGCATCGATTGATACAGAATTCACCGTAGCACGTTCCGCATCGGTCACTACAGAAGTGAGCGGACGCTCAGCGAGGCGGCCACGCGCGCAGTGCGGCGTCGGCCATGTCCTGCAGTTCGGCGCGGCCGACGCCGCTGGAAGCCTGCACGGCGATGCCGTAGGCCAAGGCCGTGACGTAGCGGGCGAGCACCGCCGGGTCGGCGTCCGGTGGCAGGTCGCCGTCGTCGACGGCTAGGCCGAACCGGTCGCGGATGTGGGTGTAGCCGTTGTCGCGCCACTCGACGAGGAGGTCGCGGGCGCCGCGGCCGGCGTCGCCGGTGGCCAAGGCCCCCTGGACACCCAGGCACCCGTGGGGGCCGGCCGGGCGGGTGGTGGTCCGGATGGTGCCGGCGAAGATCGCGGTGACGACGCCGAGGGCGGTCGGCTCGTCGAGGGCGCGCGGCAGGTAGGCGCTCGGGCCCTCGGTGTAGCGCTCCAGGGCCTTGCGGAACAGTTCTTCCTTGTTGCCGAAGGCCGCGTACATGCTGGTGGTGGAGATGCCCATCGCGTCGGTCAGGGTGGCCAGGCTGGCGCCCTCGTAACCCTGCTCCCAGAAGACCAGCAGGGCGCGCTCGAGCGCTTCGTCGGCGTCGAATCCCCGCGGCCGGCCGCTCGGGCGGCGCTGTCTGGTGTCCACCTGCCGTAGCTTACGCTTTTCCGCATCGATTGATGCGGAACCGTGGTGGCCCCAACACGCGAGGGCCACCACGGTCGTCACCAGGTCAGCCCTGGTGCCACTTCTGGTTCGCTCCGCCGGTGCAGTCCCACAGCGCGAGGGCCGCTCCGTCGTTGCCGTTCCAGGCTTGGATGTCCACGCACTTGTTGGCCTGCGGGTTGACGAGGTCGCCCGCCGCGCTCAGGACGAACTGCTGGGCGGCGTTGCCGCTGCACGTGGCGATCTGGATGACCGCCCCGTTCGCCGTGGAGCCCCAGGCGACGTCCATGCACATGTTGTTCTGCGTCTTCAGCGTGCCGCCGGAGAACGTCCAGTTCTGGGCCACGGTGTTGTTGCACCCCCAGGTCTGGAGGTGGACGCCGTCGGCGAAGTTCTGGCTCGGCACGTCGATGCACTTGCCGTTCCAGTTGCTGATGAGCCGGTTGCCCGACGTCGGGGGCGGGGTCGTCCCGCCGCCGCCGGTGAAGCTGTTCAGCGTGATGCCCGCGGCCCGGGGGCTGCCGTCGTTCACCAGGGACTCGAAGTTGCCGACGTCGTCGAAGGCGAACGCGTAGGCCTTGCCGTCGGCCATGTTCGCGTGCACCAGCCGCGCGTACTGGTTGGTCGGGCTGTTCTTGTAGAAGTCCCCGGCGTTGCTGCTGGGCTGGGTGTCGATCGTGCCCAGCGTGCCGCGGTTGAGCGCGGCGCATAGCGTCCGGGAGATCGGGCCGACGACCTGGTCGTTCGGGGCGGCCAGTGCGCCGTCACAACCCCAGACGTTGGCCGAGGACGGCTTCTGGAACGACGCCACCTGCTGCCCGGCGCTGTTCGTGAAGTTCATGACGTTGCCGGAGGTGCGGCCGAAGTACTTGGTGTTCGGCTGGTCCCCGAACGGCACGACGGTCAGCGTCTTGCCGGTGTAGGCGTTCCACGCGGAGTTGATGTACGGGTCGAGGTAGGTGCTGCTGAGCTGACCCGCGTCGGCCGCCTTGCCGGGGGCGAGGACGCGCAGGACCGTGCCGTCGGAGCGGGTGTAGACGGAACCGCCCCAGCCGGACTGGCCCTTGATGCCGTTGATGACGTTGTCCCGGCCGTTCGCGACGAGCGTGCCGGTCGAGTTCACCGCGCCGGCCCCGGTCGTGACGCTCACCGTGTGCGGGATGGCGAACATGTCCACTTGGGAGCTGTTCAGCCAGAGACCGGCGTCGTTGTAGGTGAACTCGCTCCAGTCGAACAGGATGTCGCGGTTCGAGTCGCCGCCGGCCCACGGCGCCGGCTGGACCAGGCCGTCGGGCGTGAGGTAGAAGTTCAGGCGCTGGCCCATCGAGAAGTACACGCGGCCGGAGATGTTGCGCGGCACCTGGATCGTCGTGCTGCCGCCGTTGCCCGGGCCGGCGATGGAGACGTCGGGTGCCGGGGTCGGGGGGTTGCCGCCGGGGCTCCACGCGGTGAAGGTGCCGCCGGCGTTGACGTACCCGAGCCGGCCGGTGCTGAGGTTGACGCCGAGCACGTACAGGTAGACGGCGTCGCCGCGGCCGGTGTTGTTGGTGATGGACAACGGCAGGAGCGCGGGACCGGAGGCGGCGGCGGGGGTGACGCCGCCCCATACGGCCGTCGCCGCGACCGCCGCGAGCGCGGCGATGATCGCGGTCAGCTTTCTTCGAGTTCGCATCGGCGACTCCTTTGTCCGGGGTGGGGTGACTCCGATCGGAAAACGCGAAAGCGGAACGCGACAACGTTGTCAGCGCGCGCCGTCGCGAAGGGCGCGGACACTTCGGACAGGAACGGCTGAACTCGTTTTCACGGGCCGACGATCGTCGACGGAGTAGCGCGACGGTAGGCCTGTGCCACTCACCGGGTCAATGGTCTAGACGTATTGAGAGCTTCTCGTGCAGCGCCGTTGCCCTGGCGGCCGTTGACAGGGCGGACCCGGCCGGCGTCGGGCTCGCTCGACGCGGCCGCGAGCTGGACGACCACGGCCTTCCGGGCCGCGACGTCGGACCCCGCTGCCGGCCCGCCGGGCGGACTTCGACCGTCGAGCGGCGTGTTGAAACGTCACAACTCACGCCGTCAGGCTGCGAAGTGGTGTTGTGCCGGTTCATTGACTTCGCCTTCGGGTGCGTTGTAGCGTCACCGCGTCGAGTTTGTGAAACCTTTCAATGCGGAGGGTACGATGGTGCGGCGGCCGGGACTGAACGTCGCCGTCATGGTCACCTGCGTCAACGACTCGCTGTTCCCCGACACCGGCAAGTCGGTGTTCCGGCTGCTGCGCCGCCTCGGCGTCGACGCGGACTTCCCGGCCGGGCAGACCTGCTGCGCGCAGCCGATGGTCAACACCGGCTACCTCGACGAGGCCGTGCCGGTGGTGCGGACGTTCGTCGACGCCTTCGCGGGCTACGACGCGATCGTCACGCCGTCCGGCTCGTGCGCGGGGTCGATCCGCCACCAGCACGCCATCGTCGCGCGCCGCGCGGGGGACGAGCGGCTCGCGTCGGCGGCGCCGAAGGTGTACGAGCTGAGCGAGTTCCTCGTCGACGTGCTCGGCGTGACCGACGTGGGCGCCTACTTCCCGCACCGCGTCACCTACCACCCGACCTGCCACTCGCTGCGGCTGCTCGGCGTCGGCGACAAGCCGCTGCGGCTGCTGCGCGAGGTGCGCGGGCTGGACCTCGTCGAGCTGCCGGCGGCCGAGGAGTGCTGCGGTTTCGGCGGCACGTTCGCGGTGAAGAACGCCGAGACGTCGACGGCGATGGGCGCGGACAAGGCCCGGCACGTCCGCGGCACCGGCGCCGAGGTGCTGGTGGCGGGGGACAACTCGTGCCTGCTGCACATCGGCGGCCTGCTCTCGCGCGAACGCAGCGGCGTGCGCGTGATGCACCTGGCCGACGTGCTCGCTTCGACCGAGGAGGACGCGTGAGCACCACTCGCCCGGCCCGGGTGTCCCGCACGGCACAGGAGGATGCGTGAGCGCGACGTTCGTCGGCATGCCGGCCTTTCCCGAGGCGGCCCGGAAAGCGCTTTCCGACACCCAGCTGCGCCGCAACCTCGCGCACGCCACCGGCACCATCCGCGCCAAGCGCGCGGCCGTCGTGGGCGAGGTCGAGGAGTGGGAGGAACTGCGGGTGGCCGGTGCGGCGATCAAGGACAACACGCTGCGCCGCCTCGACGAGTACCTGCTGCAGCTGGAAGCGTCCCTGCAGGCGCGCGGCGCGACCGTGCACTGGGCGCGTGACGCCGCGGAGGCGTGCGCGATCGTCGCGAAGATCGCGCACACACACGGCGTCGACGAGGTCGTGAAGGTCAAGTCGATGGCCACGCAGGAGATCGGGCTCAACGAGGCACTGGCCGAGCAGGGCGTCACCGCGTGGGAGACCGACCTCGCGGAGCTGATCGTGCAACTCGGCGACGACCTGCCGAGCCACATCCTGGTGCCCGCCATCCACCGCAACCGCGCGGAGATCTGCGAGATCTTCCGCCGGAACATGGCCGACGCGCCCCCGGGCCTGTCGGACGAGCCCGCCGACTTGGCCGCCGCCGCGCGCTCGCACCTGCGGGAGAAGTTCCTGCGGGCGCGGATGGCCGTGTCCGGCGCGAACTTCGCGGTCGCCGACAGCGGCACCCTGGTCGTCGTCGAGTCCGAGGGCAACGGCCGGATGTGCCTGACGCTGCCGGAGGTGCTCGTCTCCGTCGTCGGCATCGAGAAGATCGTGCCGACCTGGACCGACCTGGACGTCTTCCTGCAGCTGCTGCCGCGCTCCAGCACGGGGGAGCGGATGAACCCGTACACCTCGACCTGGTCGGGCGTCACGCCCGGCGACGGGCCGCAGGAGATGCACGTGGTGCTGCTGGACAACGGGAGAACCCGCGCGCTGGCCGACGAGGTCGGCCGCCAGGCGCTGCGCTGCATCCGCTGCTCGGCGTGCCTGAACGTCTGCCCGGTGTACGAGCGGACGGGCGGCCACGCGTACGGCTCGGTCTACCCGGGCCCGATCGGCGCCATCCTGAACCCGCTGCTGAAGGGCGTCGGCGTCGACGAGCAGACGGACTCGCTACCGTACGCCTCCAGCCTGTGCGGCGCGTGTTTCGAAGCCTGCCCGGTGCGCATCGACATCCCCGAGGTCCTGGTCCACCTGCGCGCGAAAGTCGTCGACGCCCACCGCGACGGCGCCCCGAAACCCGAGGCGCTGGCGATGAAGTCGGCATCCTGGCTGCTGTCGGACGCCCGACGCCTGGGCGTCGCGGAACGCGGACTGAGCATCGCCAACCGAGCGTTGACCCGCTTCGGCAAGCGAGTGCTACCGGGCGGCCGCCGAGCGATGAGCCGCCTCCCGTGGCCGGGTTCCCTGTGGACGAACGCCCGAGACCTGCCGGCCCCACCACGAGAGTCGTTCCGGACGTGGTGGCGCAGGGAAGGCCGCCCATGACCGCGCGCGAAGAGATCCTGGCCGCCGTCCGAGGCGCCCTGCAGAACACGGACCGCACGGAAGCACCGGTACCACGCGGCTACCGAACGGTGACACCACCGGACACAGTGGACTTGTTCGCCGAGCGAGTGGTCGACTACCGAGCGGCGCTGACCCGCTGCACAACGGCCGAGCTACCCGAAGCCATCCGAACAGCCCTGGGCGACGCGCGGAAAGTCCTGGTACCAAAGGGCTTCCCGATCACCTTGAACGGAACCCCCGACGCGCCGGACCTGACCACGTTCGACGCGGTGGTCACCACGGCAACACTGGGCATCGCCACGACGGGCTCCCTAGTACTGGACCACGGCCCCGGCCAGGGCCGCAGAGCACTGACCCTGGTCCCGGACATCCACGTGTGCGTACTGCGAGAGCGCGACATCGTCCCAGGCGTCCCCCAAGCGGTGGCAGCACTGGACCCGACGAGCCCGCAGACGTGGATCAGCGGCCCGAGCGCGACGAGCGACATAGAGCTGACGAGGGTGGAGGGCGTACACGGCCCAAGAACCCTGCACGTCATCATCGTCACGGAGTGAGGAACGGCGGGTCACGGTGAAGCGCTAAGAGCGCACCAAACCACCCAAAGCCCGAGGGCACCCAGCCCCCGCCCAGCACCCCGATCCGAAGCCACAACACGGCAGCCGAGCACGTGTCAAGGCACGCTTTCCCGCCTTGACACGTGATCCGCTGCCGTAGTCACAATCAGACTTCGGGGTGCCAGGCAAAACCACGGCGGTCACAACCGCCCGCCGGGACGCGCATCACCGCCGTCGCGTCCTGGTGGGACGCGATGCACTTCACCGGCGCCGAACGGGTCGCCTTCGTGCTGGCGGAAGCCGTCTTCACCGCCAGCCCGCACGGCGAACGCGTCCCTGGCGAGCTGTACGCGCAGGCGTGCGCGCACTACGACGAGAAGGCGATCGCCTCCCTCGCCGTCGCGCTCGGGCAGGTCGGCTTCTTCATCCCGCTCGCCCTCATCGGCAAGCCGCTCCCCGGCGTCTCACCCGCGGAGCAGTCGCGGGAGTGAGACCTGGACACCGTCCACGTCCGGCGCCTCATGCGACGGCCAAGGCGAACACGTGCAGCCGGGTGCCGGCCTGGTCGCCGGTGACCGTGGTCGGCAGGGTCACGTACGCGACCGTCTTGCCCGCGGTCAGCGGCACCGGCGTCGCGTAGACGCTCACCGCGGTCTCCGCCGGGTACGGGCTGCCCGCGGGCCGGTTCCACCGGGGCGCGGTGGCGACGAGTTCGTTGCCGGGCAGGGGAGTGCTCGGCGTCCAGTTGGTCAGCCCGAGCGTGAACGGCGCCGTGCTGCCGTCGGTGTAGGTGATCGTCCCGGCGCCCGACCCGCTCCCGTTGTTCGCCGAGCCGAGGAACCACAGCTGCGACCCGCTCTTGCCGACGGCGACGTGCTGGCCCGCCGCGACGACGTTGTCGGGCGCCCCCGACGGCCAGATGAAGGTGACCGGTCCGTGCGTGACGGGCTGACCTGGCACGAGACCGGCCTCGGCGAGGGCCTGGGCGGAGTAGCTGTAGCCCGAGCCGTCGAAGTTCGCGCTCTGCGGTGCCGCATCTGCGCTGACGGCGGTGTCGTCGTACGCGTCGGCGAGCGACCCGAACAACAACGGCAGCGCAAGGGAACTGCCCTGCAACGGCCGGTCACGTCCCGACGAGCTGACGGTGCCGGACAGATCCAGGGACGCGGACTTCGCGCCGCTGCCGACCGCGACGGTCAGCGCCGTGGTGGACGTCGACCGCGGGCGCAGCACCACCGGCACCTGCGCGGGCGTGACGGTCACCCCGGCCGGAGCGTCGATGTGCGCGGCCACCGTGACGGGTGCGTCGGTCGTGTTGCGCAAGGTCAGGGTGGCGCCGAAACTCGTGCCCGGCTGGGCCATCTTGGTCGCCGACGTGAACTGCGCCGACACCAGCGGGCCCACGGTGACCTGGAGCCCGGACGTCGAGCGGAAGCCCCCGTTCGCCGTCGCCGAGGCGGTCAGCCGCCACAACCGGCTCTGGGCGTCGGCCGGCGGAGTCACCAGCCACGACGTCTGCAGCCGGGCGCCCGGCGTGACGAGAGGGAACGTCGCCGGGGTCAGCGGCTTCGCCTGCCAGCCGCTCGGCAGGTCGAGGCCGAGCTGGACGTGGGTCAGCAGCTGGGTCCCGCCGGGGGTGAGCGTCGTGGTGACGACGGTGCCGTGCGCGGGATCGAGCGTCGAGGGCGCGGCCGCCGTGACGGTCCGCGCGCCGGTCGACTGCAGCAGCGTGTAGGACGACGTCAGCGGCAGGTTCCGGGACGAGTCGCCGACGAACAGCCGGTACGTGCCGGGGTTCGTCGTCCAGGTGTGGGCCTTGCTGTCCCACGTCTGCAGGTCCGACGGCGCGAGCGTGAAGGTGACGCGCTGGGACCGGCCCGGCTGGAGCGTGACGCGCTGGAACCCCTTGAGCTGCTTGGGCGGTTCGCCGGCGCTGGCCGGGTCGCCGACGTAGAGCTGCGCGACCTCGGACGCCGTGCGCGTGCCGGTGTTCTTCACCGTCGCCGTGACCTTCGCCGGGCCCGCGGTGACGGCGAGGCGCGGTGAGACGTCGAGGTCGCTGAAGGCGAACGACGAGTACGTCAGGCCGAATCCGAACGGGAACAACGGCGTCAGGTTGTGGGCGTCGTACCAGCGGTAACCGACGTTCAGGCCTTCGCTGTAGTGGAACGCGGTCGTGTTGGTCGCGACATCGACGACGCCGGGGTAACGCGCCGGGTCGGCGGTCGGCAGCTGCGCCATGCTCGCGGGCCACGTCTGCGGCAGCTTGCCCGACGGGTTGACGTCGCCGAACAGGACGGACGCGAGTGCGGCGCCGTTTTGCTGGCCGCCGTACCAGGACTCGAGCACGCCGCTCACCGAGTCGAGCCACGGCATGAGCACGGGCGCGCCGGTGTTGAGCACGACGATCGTGCGCGGGTTGGCCGCGGCGACGGCGGCCACCAGGTCGTCCTGGGCGCCGGGCAGGGTGAGGTTCTGCCGGTCACCGTCCTCGCTCTCGTCGTCGTTGACCACGACGACGGCGACGCTGTCCTGCTTGGCCAGCGCCGCGGCGGCCGCGATCGCGGCGACGTCGGGGACCTGCCAGCCGAGGGTGACGGACCCGTTGCCGGGCGGGCTGGTCGGCGTCCCGGCCACCGGCCCGGTCGGGCCGTTCACCGGCTGGTAGTTCTCGACGGTGATGGGCGTCTTGACGCCGCCCTGCAGGCGGATCGCGGAGACACCGGGGCCGTACTGCGCCCAGTCCTGGAAGACCGGCTGGCCGCCGACCGTCATCCGGATGCCGCCGGTGTTGGCCATCGAGAAGGTGTACGTGCCGGTGACGGGGGCGGTGAGGAAACCCCGCCACCGCACGGAGAACCCGGCCGGGTTGACGCCGGGCCCCGGGGCTTGGGTGTAGTGGTCGTCGACGTTCGGCTCGACGCGCGTCAGCGCCGGTTTGCCCGACAGATCGAGGTTGTTGAAGTACTCGGTGGTCAGGCCCGGCTGCCCGCTCGCCGTGCTGAACTGCGCGGACGGGACGGTCGGCAGCTTGTCGGTCACGCCCGGCACCGACAGACCCGTGTGCGCCAAGGGATTCCGTTCGCGGATACGGTGAGTTCGGTGATCGACCACCAACTGGAAGCCGTTCCCGTCTGCGTGACCTTGACGTAGCGCGCCTGCTGGACCGGGAACGTCGCCGTGATCAGCTGGCCGGTGCCCGCACCGGTCGCGACCGGCGCGCCCCACGACGTCCCGTCGGTGGAAAGGGAGACCTCGTACCCGCGGGCGTAGTCGGTGTCGTTGCCCGCGTCGATCGTGACCTGGTCGATCGGGTGGAGCGCTCCGGTGTCGACCGAAACCCATTGCCCGGGCGCCATCGGGACGCCGCTGGACCACCGGGTCGCCGGGTTGCCGTCGACCATGTTGCGCGGCTGGTCACCCGCGCTCGCCGAGGACGACGCGCTCGCGGCCCACGAGCCGGCGTAGTCGACCCGGCCCGCGGTGCCCAGCCGGGCGGCGATGCCGTCGGCGACCGTGACGACCGCCGCCGGGTCGACCGGGACGTGCGAACTGCCGCCACCGCCGGTGATCGGCGCGTCCTTCGCGGCCGCTCCGAGCACCGCGACCGACGGCGTTGCCGAGGGGTTCAGCGGGAGCACGTTGCCCTGGTTCTTCATCAGGACGGTGCCCGCCGCCGCGATGTCGCGGGCCGTGGCGACGTGTTCGGGGGTGGTGGCCGTCGCGGCCGGCGATCCGGCGACGGTGTCGAAGAGGCCGTAGGCGAACTCCTCGGTCAGCAGCCGGGCGACCTTGTCGTTGAGCACGGCCATGCTGACCGCTCCGGAGCGGACGGCGTCGGCCAGGGGCTGCCCGAAGTTGCCCGGCGTCGGCATGGTCAGGTCGAGTTCGGCGTTCGCGGCTTGGACCGTGCTGCGGGCGCCGTCCCAGTCGGTGACGACGAAACCGTCGAAGCCCCAGTCCTGCTTGGCGGTGTCCTTGAGCAGGCTGGCGTTTTCGTTGGCGTGCACGCCGTTCACGAGACGGGTGGCGGCCATGATGGATGCCGCGTTGCCCTGCTGCACCGCCTGCTTGAACGCCGGGTAGTAGATCTCGTTGAGGGTGCGCTCGTCGATGATCGCGTCGGCGTTGTTGCGGTTCTGCTCGGTGTCGTTGGCCACCAGGTGCTTGAGGTCGGTCATCACGGAGCGGGACTGCACACCCTGGACGTACTGCGTCGCCATCGCGCCGGCCAGGTAGGGGTCCTCGCCCGCCATCTCGAAGACGCGCCCGCCGCGCGGGTCGCGCACGAGGTTGACGTCGGGCCCGAGGTTGACGCCGACGCCCTTCGTCTTGGCCTCGGCGCCGACGACGTTGCCGTAGGCCAGTTCGGCGGCCGGGTCCCAGCTCGCCGCGGCGGCCACCGGGGCCGGCAGCGCCGTCGTCCCGCCCATGACCACGCCGGCACCGCCGTCGTTGAGGTTCAGCGCGGGCACGCACAGCCGGGGGATCGGCGCCACCACACCGGCGTACCCGGGGAGCTGGGAGCCGTGCGTCATCGACAGCTTCTCGTCGGTGGTCATCTGGGCCAGCACCTGCGCGGCCCGCTCGGCCGGCGCGGCTGTGGACCCGAGCCACGGGCAGGCCGCCTGGGGTGATTCCGCCGCGGCCGCGGGTACAGCCGGGGTGAGGAGCAGCGCCGCCAGCACCCCGGCGGTCCAACGTCGCCGTGAACGGCCGGGCCGGTGCTCGCCGGTGAGCAGGGGCATGCGTGATCCTCTCGGAATTCTGCGCGCGACGAATCCGCGTCCGGAACCGGACTTATAACGTTTCAATCGAAGTCCGCTGAGCCTACGACCCGGATCCGCGCAGGGTCAAGACGTGCTGATCGCCAGGCTTTGTCAGGAACCGGACAGTCACCGGCGGCTCGTTACGGCGCGGGCCGGGTGGGTAGTCCGTCAAGGCGGCAGCGCGCCGTTTCGCAGGAGAGGAGCACGCGTGTTCAGGGGCTTCACGCTGGAGACCGTCGACGTCGGGCCGGTGCGGTTGCGGGTGCGGCACGGCGGGTCGGGCCCGCCGGTGGTCCTGGTCCACGGCCACCCCCGGACCCACACCACCTGGCACCGGGTCGCGCCGGAACTGGCCGACGACCACTTCGTCGTCTGCCCCGATCTGCGCGGTTACGGGCAGTCGACGCTGCCGCCGGACGAGCCCGGGCACACGCAGTCGGCCAAGCGGGCGATGGCCGGCGACATCGTGGCCCTGATGCGCCACCTCGGGCACGAGCGGTTCTCGATCGCCGGCCACGACCGCGGTTCGCTCGTCGCCTTCCGGGCCGCGATGGACCACCCGGGCACCATCGACCGGCTCGTCGTGATGGACGGCCTGCCCGTCACCGAGCACCTCGAGCGGCTCAACGAGGACTTCGTCCGCGCGTGGTGGCACTGGTGGTTCCTGGCCCAGACCGACAAACCGGCCGAGCGGGTCATCAACGCCGACCCCGGCGCCTGGTACCGCACGCCGCTGCCGTACGAGATGGGCGAGGACAACCACGCCGACGTCTGGGCGGCGCTGCGGGACCCCGCCGTCGTCCACGGCATGTGCGAGGACTACCGCGCCGGCCTGCGGGTCGACCGCGAGCACGAGGAAGCCGACCGCGCGGCCGGGCGCCAGGTGCGCTGCCCGACCCTGCTGCTGGCCGCGACCGAGGACGACATCGACATCCACGGCGACCCCCTCGAGATCTGGCGCCCCTGGATCGCCGGCGAACTCCGCGGTGTGGCCGTCCATTCCGGACACCACCAGGCCGAACAGGCACCGGGTGAGGTGGTCCGGGCCATCCGTGAGTTCCTTCGTGAACAGTGAAGAATTGCCGAGACCGTAGATCAGGGGCTCTCGGCGTGCTGGGTCGCGTTCCTCTCGCGGCACGCCTTGGTTACTGCGGTGCGGCCCGGCCGGCGTCGAGGCATCGGGGGTTCGCCCCGGTGCCTCGGCAGGCGCTCGCGGAGGTGCGGATCAGCGGGCTTCGACCGTGCTGGCTGTACGTCCTACACGATCGACGCGTCGCCCGACGTCCCGGTCGTCGTCGGCTGAAACCCTGTCGTCACTGGGATCCCGTGGCCACCAGCCGCGCGGTGATGGGTTCCAGCTCGGTGATCAGCTCGTCGAGTTCGGCAGGGGACAGGGCTTCGTACGGCGGGACGGCGAGAGCGTCGGTCAGGGCTTCGATGCGGTACTTGGTCTCGCGGCCCGAGTCGGTGAACCGGCCCTCGGCGTCGACCAGCCCGCGCTTGCGCAAGCCCGCCATGACCTCGGCCAGCCGCTCCTTCGGCAGGTGGTGGATGCGCCCGAACGACTCCGCCGGGTGGATGTCCATGTCCAGCGCGCTGAGCACGTGCGACTCCGTGCCGCCGATGCCCGCGCCGACCAGCGCGGCGATGTGCCCGTCACCGCGGTGCTCGCGCAGCATGGTCGCGGAGTGCCACAGCCGGGCGACCGGGTCGCCCGGCACCGCGACGGTGCGCATCCCGGCGTACATCACCCGGCCCGCGGTGGGCGCGCTCGTCGCGGCCTTGGTCGTCAGGTCGGCGGCGCGCACCAGGCCCGGGGAGCCGGCCAGCTCGTCGCCGAGGATCCGCCGCAGGGACGCCGCGCTGCCCCGCTCCCGCGCGGCGAGCGACGCCTCGGGCGGGATCGTCTCCCACGCGCTCGGGATGTGCCGCGCGGCCTCGCCGTCGGCGAAGTTGTAGAAGGCCGCGTGCACGACCTGCGCCGGCACCCGCCCCAGCGGAGCGGCGCGGCCGGCGAAGTAGCCGTCCCAGTAGGTGCGGTGGCCGAGCGCGGCCTGCTCCTCGTTGCTCTCGTCGGCGAAGAAGGTGACCAGGCAGATCGGCTCGAGGAGCTCGAACATGCGACGGGCGAGGTGAGTCATGTGCTTCCTTACGGTTTGCCCGGGTCGCGCACCGCGCGGTGGATCGATCGGCAGGTTGTATCCCGCCGCTGCGGGGACCGGTCCCCGCGCCGGCGGCCGGTCAGCTCGTGCCGCGCACGACCAGGCGGTGCGGCGCGACGATCGACCGCGGTGGTTCCGCCGCGCCCGCCCGCCGGGTGAGGCGGTCCAGGGCCAGCTCGGCGATGCGGTCCTTGTCCGGGGCCACCGTCGTGAGCGACGGGACGCTGTAGCGGCCGTCCTCGATGTCGTCGAATCCCACCAGCGCCAGGGAATCCGGCACCGCGACGCCCCGGTCGGCCGCCGCGCGCAGAGCGCCCAGCGCCAGCTCGTCGGTGAAGCAGAACACCGCGTCCGGGGGCTGCGGCAAGTCCAGCAGCCGCAGCATCGCGCGGTGGCCGTCGGCGCGGTGCAGACGCGGGACCGGCACCTCCAGCTCCGGGTCGGCCGGCAAACCCGCGCCGGCCAGCGCGGCCCGGTAGCCCGCGAGACGCTGGCGGGCGGTCGCGTTCAGGGACTCCGGCTGGATGCCGACCGCCGCGACGCGCCGGCGGCCCGACGCCAGCAGGTGCTCGGTCGCCTCGCGCGCGGCCGCGACGTTGTCGATCGCGACGTGGTCGACGCCCGCCGTGCCGTCGTGCTCGCCCAGCAGCACCAGGGGGACCGTGTCGGTGCGGGCGGCCAGCTCCGCGGGCGCCACCGCCCACGGGCTGAACAGCACGCCGTCGACGAGCTGGCTGCGCTTGCCGTGCAGCAGCTGCTTCTCGCGCTCGGCGTCGCCGTCGGTCTGGTCGATGAGCACCGTCAGCCCCCGGGCGCCGGCGATGCGCACGGTCCGCGCGGCCAGCTCGGCGAAGTACGGCGAGTCGATCTCGGGGATCACCAGCGCCACCAGGCCGGTCCGGCCGCGGCGCAGCGTCCGGGCGGCCAGGTTGGGCAGGTAGCCGAGCGCGTCGATGCTCGCCTGCACCCGCTCCCGGGTCGCCGGGGCGACGTACCGGAACCCGTTGACGACGTTGGACACCGTCCGCACCGACACCCCGGCGTGCTCGGCCACATCACGCAGCTTCGGGCTCATCTTCGTACCCTAACCTTGCAACGTGGCATGCCACGTTGCAAACTGGCTGCCACGCCGTCAGGAGGTCCGCCAATGACCCGAGTGACCCCGTTCACCGCCGCCGAAGTCGAGTCCCACACCGACCGCCTGCACGAGGACGGCATCATCGGCCTCCCAGGCGCCTTCACCCGCGACTGGGTGACGCGGCTCGGCGAGGACATCGACACCGCGTTCGCCGAAGCTCGCGCGAGGCCGGACGGTGCCGTCGGCCGCGGTCCGAACCGCTTCTACGTCGAGATCCACCCGGAGCAGCTGCGCGGGTTCACCGACCTGGCCACCCACCCGTGGATCACCGCGATCGCCGAGGCGGTGCTGGGCCCGGAGTACCGGATCGTCGAGGTCGGCTTCGACGTCCCGCTGGCCGGCGCGGCCGACCAGCCGTGGCACCGCGACTTCCCGGCCCCGGAGGGGACCGCGTTGACGTCGCTCGCGGTCAACGTCACCGCCGTCGACACCGAACCGGACATGGGGCCGTTCGAGATCGCCCCCGGCACGCACCGGGACGACGGCGGCGCGTTCGAGCACGGCATGTTCCCGGCGCGCGAGACCTACCCGCGCTACCGGGAGCGCGCGACGCGCAAGTTCCCGAAGATGGGGGACATCTCGATCCGGTCGGCGCTGACCGTGCACCGCGGCACCGCGAACCGGTCGAGGAAGGCCCGCCCGGTCCTCGTGCTGGGTCTCGACGCACCGGGCGCGGGCCACGACGCCCACCACGACACCGCCGTGACGCGCGGGTACTGGGCGTCGCTGCCGGCGTCCGTGCGCGCCCACCTGCGCTGCCCGATCGTCGGCACCCTGACGCCCATCACCCAGAAGCACACGATCGAAGGCCTGGTGATGGGTGAGTGACGCGACCCCGGGCCGTGGGTCAGGACTGTTCCGGCGGTTCCGGCGGCTGCGGTGCGGCGAACCCGCCCGGTCCGGCCGCGGCCGAGTAGGGCGCGACGGGTGGCGTCGCGGCCGGTGCCACGGGCGGCGCCGAGGGCGGCGGCGCGGCCGAATAAGGCGCCACGGGCGGAACCGGCTCGCGAGCTTCGTTCTCCGCCGCTTCCGGCGTCGGGGGCGACCCGCTGTCTCGCTGCGGCGACTGGTCGCGGTCTTGGGTCATGCGAACCTCCGGGGGTAGAGGCAGATCCGTGCCTCGGCGGTACCGACGCGGACATCGGCCTGTAGTGCGATCGGCTACCCGGACGGCTCCCCGATAAACGAGATCGGAGAGGCGCGGCACAGCGTGATCTTGTTTAGCGCGACCCGCGTCCGGGAATCCGGCGCGGGTAGACAAGTGGTGGCCTCAGTCCTCGGCGCCGCAGGACTGGGAAGGAAACACATGACTACGTCTCCGATGAGCGCCGAGGCGGGCGCGCGCGCGACGTCGCGCAACGACTTCGGTGATCTCGGCCGCCTGGTGCGCAGCGAAGGGCTGCTCGACCGGCGTTACGGTTACTACGCGGTGAAAATCAGCCTCACGCTGCTCGCCCTGGCCGGCGGCTGCGTGGCGTTCGTGCTGCTGGGCGACTCGTGGTGGCAACTGGCGACCGCGGTGTTCTTCGCCGTGATGTTCGCCCAGATCGCGTTCCTCGGCCACGACGCGGGGCACAACCAGATCTTCCGCACCGGCCGGGCCAACGACCGGCTGGGCTACGCCCTCGGCGGGATCGTCGGCATGAGCTACGGCTGGTGGATGGGCAAGCACACCCGTCACCACGCCGGCCCCAACCACGAGGACGACGACCCCGACATCGACATCCCGCTGCTCGCCTTCACCCGCGGGCAGACGGGTGACAAGCGCGGGCTCGTGCGCTGGACGTCGAAGTACCAGGCGTTCCTGTTCTTCCCGTTGCTGCTGCTGGAAGGGCTGAGCCTGCACTGGGCCGGCATCCAGGCCGTGCGCGACGACGAGGTCAAGCACCGCCGGCTCGAAGCGGTGTTGCTCTTCGCCCACATCGGCGTCTACCTCGGCGCGGTGTTCGTCGTGCTGTCCCCGCCGGTGGCGCTGGCGTTCATCGCCGTGCACCAGGGGCTGTGGGGGGTGTACATGGGCTGCTCGTTCGCGCCGGGCCACAAGGGGATGCCCACCTACACCGACAAGACGAAGCTCGACTTCCTGCGCAAGCAGGTGCTCACCAGCCGCAACGTCCGCGGCGGCCCGTGGGTGGACTTCACCCTCGGCGGGTTGAACTACCAGATCGAGCACCACCTGTTCCCGAGCATGCCGCGGGTCAACCTGCGCCGCGCGCAACCGCTGGTGCGGAAGTTCTGCGACGACCACGGGATCGACTACGCCCAGTGCGGGTTGTTCAAAACGTACTACTACGTCCTGCGTTACCTGCACGACGTCAGCGCACCGCTCCGCGTAGCGCACTAGTCCACTTCGGACAGTGCCGGAGGGCCACCGGGACCGGCCGGCGCATCACCGTAGGGTCACGGGCGTCAGCCGACCGGGCGAACCGTGTCGGCCGCACGGGTTGACCTGGCGCTCACCCGTCGTCAGCGTTTGTGACGCGCCGTCGCGGGCATTACGGTGGCGGGAGAGTGAAGGTCGGCGCCCAGGCCCCGCGCGGACGGTCCTGTCCACGCCTCCGGGAGACCGCGCCATGATTCCTGCACAGCCATTCCCTGGAACACCTGCCAGTCGGGAGCCGCGCCGGTCCGCCGGGCCGCGGCTGCTGGTGCGCCAGAGCGAAGCCGGGGCCGGGGTGCTGGTGGTCGCCGCGGCCGGCATCCTCGACGGGACCACGGCGTGGCTGCTGCAGCGCGCCCTCTGGCGGGACCTGCCCGCGACGACGGTGGTCGACCTGTCGGACGTCCCGGTCCTGGGCATCGCCGGCGTGCGCGTCCTCGAAGGCGCCGCGGCCCGCGCCCGGGCCGAGCAGCGCCGGATCGCCCTCGTGACGCGCTCCTTCTCCGTCAACCGGGTGCTGCGCCTGTTCGCCCTCGACGTGCGTGTCCCCGTCTACGCGCGGCTGGCGGACGCGGTCGGCGGCACGCGGGGGCTGCACACCGCAGCCGGGCCCAGCGTCCCGCACTCGAGGCAACGCCACCAGTGACGTCACGTCACGCCCACTGGTGATGCCTTCGCACTGTTCGGTGAGCCCGGTCCGCGATGGGATTCGACCATCGCCTGGCGCCGAGGGGGCGCCACGAGAAGGGACACCGATGAAGAAGTTCTTGCTGGCCGCGGCGATCGCCGCGGTCGCCGCGACGGCCCTGGTGCCGAGCGCGTCCGCCGCGCCGTCGCCGCCGGACACCCTGAAGTGGGGGTCCTGTCCGGCCACCACGTTCCCCACCCCGGACCTGCAGTGCACGACGCTGAAGGTGCCGCTGGACTACCGGGACCCGGGCGGGCGCAAGATCGACCTCCTGGTTTCGAAGATGCCGAGCAAGAACCCGGAAAAGCGGCGCGGGGTGCTGCTGACGAACCCGGGCGGTCCCGGCGTCGGGGGCTGGGACTACCCGCAGCTGATGACGCTCAAGGGGTTGCCGGCCCCGCTGCCGCAGAGCGTGCGCGACGCGTACGACGTGATCGGGTTCGACCCGCGCGGCGTCGGGCACAGCACGCCGGTGACCTGCGACCTGACGCCGGAGCAGCAGGCGATCGGCAACCTGCCCTACGCGAAGGACGCGGCCGACGTCGTGAAGCAGGCACAGGTCGCGAAGGCGGAAGCCAAGCAGTGCGCGACGTCGAAGACCGGGTGGATGCTGCCGCACGTGACGACGGCGAACACCGCGCGGGACATGGACCGCATCCGCGAGGCGCTGGGCGAGACCCAGGTTTCCTACCTGGGCGGCTCGTACGGCACGTACCTGGGCGCGGTGTACACGACGATGTTCCCGCGGCGCAGCGACCGGATCGTGCTGGACAGCAACCTCGGGCCGGACGGCTACGACGTCGACGCGATGCGGGCTTTCGGCCGGGGCCTGGAAGACCGGTTCCCGGACTTCGCGAAGTTCGCCGCGGCGCACCCGGAGTACGGGCTGGGCACCACGCCCGCCCAGGTGACGGCGAAGTTCTACGACCTGGCCGCCCGCCTGGACAAGAAGCCGGTCGGCGCGTTCACCGGCGGGATCTTCCGCGGGCTGAACTTCAGCTTCACCTACGGCGACACCTCGTTCCCCATGCTGGCGGCCGCGTGGCAGTCGCTGGACCAGGGCAAGGTGCCGACGCTGGCCGGGGAGGCCGCCACGGAGAACGCCTTCGCCGCCCGGTTCGCCGTCATCTGCACCGACTCGGTCTGGCCGAAGTCGGTGGCGGGCTACCAGCGTGACGTCGCGGTCGACCGCGTCCGGTACCCGATGCTCGGCGCGGCTTCGGCGAACATCTCGGCGTGCGCGTACTGGCAGGCCCCGGCGACGGAGCCGAAGGTGCGGATCACCGGGAACGGGCCGTCGAACGTCCTGCTGGTGCAGAACCGGCGCGACCCGGGCACCCCGCTGGTGAACGCCCGCAAGCTGCGCGCGGCGTTCGGTGACCGGGCCCGGATGGTCACCATCGACCAGGGAGGCCACGGCGCCTACGTGGTCGCGCCGAACAAGTGCGGCAACAACGCGGTGACCGACTTCCTGGTCACGGGCGAGCGCCCGGCGCACGACACGTCCTGCGCAGCGGAAACCCCCTGATCGACGCGTTTGCGGGCCCGGCCGGCTTTGAAACCGGCTGGGCCCGCAAACGTTTACGTCACCCGGTCGTGGACGAGTCCTTCGCCGGGGCGGGCACGTCCAGGCTGGTGCGCAGCACAACCGGCTTGAGCAGGACCGCCGCGAGCACGCCCAGCAGCGCGACGCCCGCGGAGATGGCGAAGATGTGCCCGGTGGCGGCCCCGTACGCGGCCGGCGCCGGGACACCTTCGGCTGTGCTGCCGGCGACCTGGTGGGCGAGGATCGCGCCGAGCACGGCGACGCCGATCGTGCCGCCCAGCGACCGGAAGAACGACACGGTGGCGCTCGCCGCGCCGATGTCCTGCAGCGGCACGACGTTCTGCACGACGAGGACGAAGTTCTGCAGCGTCATGCCGACCCCGGCGCCGATCAGGAGCATGGCGACACCGATCAGGACCAGCGGCGTGTGCTCGTCGATGAGCCCCAGCCCGGCGAACCCGGCGGCGAGGCTGACGGCGCCGGTGACGAGGAACGGCTTCAGCCGGCCGGTGCGGCTGATCCGGCGGCCGGCGACGATCGAGAAGACCAGGATGCCCGCCATCATCGGGATGGTCAGCAACCCGGCCTCGGTGGGGGAGTGCCCGCGGCTGACCTGGAAGTACTGGCTGAGGAAGACGGCGGCGCCGTACATCGCGGTGCCGGCGGCGAGGCTGCCGAGCACGGCCAGCGCGGTGGTGCGCTGCCGGATGATGCGGGGCGGCACCACGGGTTCGGCGGCCCGCAGCTCGACCCGGACGGCCAGCGCGAGCAGCACCAGAGTGCCACCGACCATGACGGCGCTCGGCCACGAGACCCAGGCGAACGAGTCGCCGGCGAACGACACCCAGATCAGCAGCAGGCTCACCCCGCCGGTGATCAGGGTGGCGCCCCAGTAGTCGATGCGGACGTTGTCACGGCGCACGACGGGCAGGCGCAAGGTCAGCTGCAGCAGCACCATCGCGACGACCGCGAAGGGCACGCCGATGAAGAAGCACCAGCGCCAGCCCAGCCACGACGTGTCGACGAGGTAGCCGCCCAGCAGCGGCCCGCCGATCGTGGACAACGCCGTGACGCTGCTCTGGTAACCGGCGTACCGGCCGCGTTCGCGGGGCGGGATCATCGTGGCGATGGCGATCTGCACCAGCGACTGCAGGCCGCCGACGCCGATGCCCTGCAGCGCGCGGGCGCCGATCAGCTGCCCCGCGTCCTGGGCCAGGCCGGCGGCGATCGAGCCGGCGATGAACACGCCGGCGGTGAGCTGGATGAGGGACTTCTTGCTGTAGAGGTCGGCGAGCTTGCCCCAGATCGGCGTCGCGGCGGTGGCGGCGAGCAGGGTGGCGGTGACGACCCAGGCGTACTGGGTGGGCGAGCCGTGCAGGTCGCGCAGCATCCGGGGCAGCGCGGTGGCGACGACGGTGCTGCTCAGCGTCGAGACGAACAGGGCCAGCAGCAGGCCGGTGAGCGCCTGGAGGATCTGCCGGCGTCCCGGCGCGGTCACGGCGTTTCCGCGGGGGTGAGGTGCAGGAGGACGCCGTCGGCGGCGAGGTAGAGGCTGTGGTCGGCCGCCGCGGCGAGGCCGGCGAACGGCCGCGGCACGCCCGGCATACCGTGGGCGAACAGCGCGGGTTGGTCCCTTGTGGACGGTCCGGTCCCGGGAAGGTCCGCCGCGGTCCGGCTTTCCCCGGTCGTCAGGTCGACCTCGACGACCTGGTGGCGTCCGGTTTCGGCGACGAACAGCCGGCCGTCGCTCACGACGATCCCTTGTGGACGGTCGAGCCCGTCGGCGAGCACGGCCGGCGTCTCCCCGTCGAGCCGGTACACCGCGCCGCGGTCCTCGTCGCTGACGTACCAGCGCCCGTCATCGGCCACCGCGACGTCGACCGGGCGGCCGAGTCCCTCGGCGAGCACGCCGACGGTGTCGTCGGCGTCGATGGTGCGCACCCGCCCGGCCCCGGCTTCGGCGACCACGAGCACGCCGTCCTGGCGCAGCGCGATCCCCAGCGGCTGGTCCAGCCCGGACGCCCGGGTGCGCACGGCCCGCGTCGTCCGGTCGTACGTCCGGACCTGGCCGTACTGCGAGGTGAGGTGGAGCAGGTCGCCGTCGGCGGTGATGCCGTGCGCGAAGGTGAGCAGCCCGGTGGTGGCGACGTCGTCGTCCGGCGTGCGCGGGCGGGCGACGCGGTAGTGGTCGGCGGTGTGCACGCCGCCGCCGAGGTCGATCGTCACCCCGAACGGGCCGGCGAGGCCGCGGGGCGTGATCTCGCGGGTGCGCCCGTCGGGGTGCAGTTCGGTGATGCCGCCGCCGGTGTAGCTGGAGACGTACATCCGGTTCCCGTCGTCGAAGGCGGCGTTGTCGAGCCCGGGAATCCCGCTGGTGACGAGGGATTCGGTGCCGGAGCCGTGGAGGTCGACACGGGTGACGATGCCGGCGACGCCGCGGGAGAGCACGAGCAGCACACCGGCCTGGTCGAAGCGGACGGCGACGGGCTCGTGCACGTTCGCGGCGACGAGCTCCGGTTCGCCGCCGTCGGGCGGGATGCGGAAGACCTCGCCGGTCATCATGTGCGGGTAGTAGAGGTGGCCGTCCGGGCCGAGCTGCATGGCGTTGCCCATGGCGAGCCCGCCGGTGAGCACCACGGGCCCGTCGTCACGCAGCTCCAGCAGGCGCCCGCCCGGGATCATCTCGTTGACGAACAGCCGGTCGCCGACGCAGGCGATCCCGTTGGGCAGCCGCACCTGGTCGGTGACCAGGCTGAACGCGCCGTCGGGCCGGCGTCGCCAGACCCGGCCGGGGACCAGGTCGGTGACGTACATCGAGCCGTCCGCGCCGAAGGCGAGATCGTCCGGCGCCTGCACCGGCCCGCCGGCCGGCACGATCACCTCGACGTCACCGGAGGCGAGGTCGACGGCGCTGATCTGCCCGGCCAGGAACTGCGCCGCGTACAGCCGCCCGTCCGGCCCGAAGGCGATGCCGTTCGACCCCCGCAGGGGCGCGGGCCGGGTCAGCCGCCGAGCCCGGAAGCCGGTCATGGGCCCCCTTCCGGTGTTTAAAGCAACTGCTTGATTCACGATACAGGTGGATCTTCGGGGACGGGTCCGGGGCCTACGCGCTCCTCCCGGCGGGAGCATCCCGCCGCCGCGGAACTGGCGGCTGGTGCACGTTCGCCCGCCGGCTGGGCCACCATTACCCGGCAGGCCGGCCACAGAGAGGAAGTCGTCATGGACGGGCTCACCGAAGAGGAAGTGGCGATCGTCGCCCTGGTGGGGGAGTTCGTCGACCGCGAAGTGCGGCCCGTGGCGCGGGAGCTCGACCACGGCGACGTCTACCCGGAGCAGCTCATCGAGCAGATGAAGGCGATGGGCATCTTCGGCCTCGCGATCCCCGGACCGTGGGGCGAGGCGCACGTGTCCGCGCGGTGCTACGCCGCCGTCACCGAGGAGCTGGCCCGCGGCTGGATGAGCCTGGCCGGCGCGATGGGCGGGCACACCGTCGTCGCGAAGCTGCTGCTCGACCACGGCACGCCGGAGCAGCGGGACGCCTACCTGCCGAAGATGGCGACCGGCGAGATCCGCGCGACGATGGCCCTGACCGAACCCGGCGGCGGCTCCGACCTTCAGGCCCTGCGCACCACCGCCCGCCGCGACGGCGACGCCTACGTCGTCAACGGCGCGAAGACGTGGATCACGAACGTCCGCCGCTCCCAGCTCATCGCCCTGCTGTGCAAGACCGATCCCGCGGCGGACCCGGCGCACAGCGGCATCAGCATCCTGCTCGCCGAGCCCGGTCCCGGCTTCCACGTCTCGCGCGACCTGCCGAAGCTGGGCTACAAGGGCGTCGAGAGCTGCGAACTGGCCTTCGACGACTTCCGCGTCCCGGCGACGGCGCTGCTCGGCGGGACGGAAGGGCGCGGGTTCACGCAGATGATGCGCGGGCTGGAGATCGGCCGCATCCAGGTCGCCTGCCGGGCGCTGGGCGTCGGACGCGCCGCACTCGAGGATTCCCTGCGCTACGCCCAGGAGCGCGAGAGTTTCGGCAAGCCGATCTGGCAGCACCAGTCCGTCGGCAACCTCCTGGCGAACATGGCCACCAAGCTCGAGGCCGCCCGCCAGCTGGTGCACCACGCCGCCCGCCGGTACGACTCCGGCGAGCGCGCCGACCTGGAAGCCGGGATGGCGAAGCTGTTCGCGTCGGAGACGGCCATGGAGATCGCCCTCGACGCGGTGCGGATCCACGGCGGATACGGCTATTCCACCGAGTTCGACGTCGAACGGTACTTCCGTGACGCGCCGCTGATGATCGTCGGCGAGGGCACCAACGAGATCCAGCGGAACGTCATCGCGCGCCAGCTCGTCAAGCGGCACCCGATCCCGTCCTGACCCTCGCGCGGAAGGAGACACATGGACCGCACGGAGCTGATCCAGCCCGAGCCGGCCGAGGCGCTCGCCGCGTTGCTCGGGGTGCCGCTGCCGGACATCGAGGCCGGGCTTCCGTTGCTGTGGCACTGGTTGTACCTCCTGGAGCGGCCCGCGCAGGCGGACCTCGGCCCGGACGGCCACCCGCTGCGCGGCGGGGTCCTCGCCCCGCCAGGCCCGGGACGACGTCGCATGTGGGCGGGCGGCCGGGTCCGGACGTCCGGGGCGCTGCGCTGCGGCGAACCCGCGACCCGGCACTCGGAAGTCCTGTCCACGACGGAGAAACACGGCCGATCGGGCACGCTGACGTTCGTCGTCGTCGCGCACCGGATCTCGCAGCGCGGGCAGGTCGTGGTCGACGAGCAGCAGGACGTCGTCTACCGCGAAGCCGGCCTACCGAGCCTGCCCGAAGACGGTCCGGTGGTCCCGCCCGCCGACGGCGACCGGGCGCTCGACGTGACGCCGACGCTGCTGTTCCGCTTCTCCGCCCTGACCTACAACGCCCACCGCATCCACTACGACCGCGACTACAGCCGCGACGTCGAGGGCTATCCCGGCCTGCTCACCCACGGCCCGCTCCAGGCCCTGGCCATGGCGGAAGCCGCCCGCGCGGCGGGCCGAGGCGGCGACCAGACCTTCGACTACCGGCTCGTCTCACCGCTGTTCGACCACCAAGGCCTGATCGCCCGCGCCGACATCGCGGCGGACGGCGTCACGACGGCCGCCCGCGACCACCACGGCCGGCAGACCGCCACCGGCACGCTGCGCTGAGCCAGGGAGCACCACGGCCTGGTTGCGCCAGGGGAGACCGGCGACGCTGGAAGCATGGACAACGAACACGCCCCCGTCACCGGGATGTGGGTGACCGCCGACGGGCACATCCGCCAGGAACTGCGGCCGGACGGCCGATACGACGAAGCCCGCGGCACCAGGAAGAGCGCCTACACCGGCAGCTACACCGTGGCCGGCAACCACATCGACTACGTCGACGACACGGGCTTCACCGCAACCGGCGACATCCGCGACGGTGTGCTGTACCACGAGCACCTGGTCCTCTACCGCGAAGCCGACTGAGCCACACGCTCCACAGTGGACCAGCGGTGTCGTCGGTGACTCCAACCCACGTGACCAAGCCCGTCACCCACGTGATCGAAGCCGTAACCCACGTGACTGAGGCCGGAACTCGCGTGATCGAAGCCGGAACTCGCGACTTCCGGGTTCAATCACGCGAGTCACGGCTCTGATCACGCGAGTTCGGGCTCGGATCACGTCGGTGACGGGCCGGGTCACGCGGGTGACGGGGTCAGCTGTCCCGTCACCCGGCCGATCCTCACAAGGTCGAGCGGAAGACGTAGTCGCCCGAGCCGACCCGGTAGGTGACGTAGCCGTTCTGCGCCCCCGCGAACCGGGCACCCGGGGGTGCCTGGACGGTGCGGGCGTCGCGGGCGGGCACCGAGATCTCGGCCGTCGCTCCGACCGGCACTCCGGCGCGCAGGGTGAAACGGCCGTGGTCTCGGGTCCACGCCGAGCTCACCTGGCCGAGCGGGGACTCGACGTGGGCGGACGCGTTCGTGAGGTCGCCGACCGGGTGGGGCTGGATCTTGACCGCCGTGTAGCCGGGCGCCGCCGGCTCGATCCCGGCGACGCGCTGGTAGAGCCAGTCGTCGACGGTGCCGAGGAAGGCGTGGTCGTGCGAGCGCGAGGTGGCGGCCCACTCCTCCCACATCGTGGTGGCACCGAGCCCGGTGAACCAGTAGCCCCAGCCGGGGTACGTCGGGTTCGTCGCCACTTGGTAGGCGAGGTCGCCGTACCCGGCGTCGGTGAGCGCCGGGAGGATGATCTTCGTGCCCAGCGCCCCGGTGTTGAGGTGGACGCCGCGCGTCTTGACGTCGTTGACGAGGTTCGCGACCACGGCCGGGCGGTTCTGCGCCGGGACGATGCCGAGGCTCAGCGGCAGCAGGTTCGACGTCTGGCGGTAGCCGGCCGCGCGGTCGTCGTAGTACGCCCCGGACGCCTTGTCGAGGAACGTCGTGTTGAGCGCGTTCGCGACCGTGCCCGCGAAGGCGTCGAAGTGCTTGGCGTCGGCTTCGTGGCCCAAAGCGCGGGCGATCTTGGCCATGGTCGTGGCCGTCTTGTCGATGTAGGCCGTGCCGGAGAGCCGGGTGCCCTCGGGCGGGTTCGCGGCGCCGGGCGCGAGCCAGTCGCCGTAGCTGAAGCCGGTGTAGATGTTCCCGGTCTTCGCGATGTCCTGCTCGTAGAAGGCGAGCCACGCCTTCATCGCGTCGTAGTTCTCGGCGAGGGCGCGGGTGTCGCCGTAGTACCAGTAGAGGTCCCACGTGATCAGGACGAAGCTCGCCGACCAGACCGGGTCCTTGACCTGCTTGCCGCCGACCGTCGCGGGCACGGTCTGGCCGATCGACCCGTCCGGGTTCTGGTCGTCGCGGTGCTCGCGCATCCAGTTCTCGTAGAAGTCCTGCATGTCGAAGTGGGCGATCGCGGAGTCGGCCGACAGGTGCGCGTCCGCGGTGTAGGGCCGCTTCTCGTACATCGGGGTGTCGGTCGGGACGGAGTGCAGGTTGTTCAGGATCGTGTTCGCTTCGGCGTCGTCGTAGCGGTTGAGCAGCGGGCTGGAGCTGGTGAAGTCGCCGGTGGTGGCGACCGCCGTGTGGACGCGCTCGGCGTCGACCGACGCGACGGTGACCCCCGCCGGCGCGGCGACCTGGACGTAGCGGAAGCCCGCGTAGCTGTAGCTGGGCTGGTAACTCTCCAGGCCGTCACCCTTGAGGATGTACGTGTAGGACTGCAGCTGCATGCCGAACCCGCCGACGTTGTCCACCGTGCCGTCCGGGTTCAGCTTCTCGCCGTAGGTGATCGTCACCTGGGCGCCGGCGGGTCCGCGCAGGCCGACCCGCGCCCAGCCCGCGGTCGGGCCGGCGACGTCGTAGACGTGCACGCCGTCACGCGGCGTGGTGACGGCGGTGATCGGCAGGTCGTCGGTCACCTTGATGGGCGGGAACGCCTCCGCGCGCAGCGTCCCGGCGGGTCCGGTCACCGGCAGTGCGGGCCGCCAGCCGGTGGCGTCGAACCCGGTGGCGGTCCAGCCGGGCCGCTCCAGCCGCGCGTCGTAGGTCTCGCCGAACCAGAGCGACTCCGTGCGAGTCGGCCCGTCGGCGACCTTCCAGGTGTTGTCGCTGGTGACCCGCTTGGTGCTGCCGTCCTGGTAGGTGACGTCGAGCTCGAGCTTCAGCTTGGGCTCGCTGTGCCACGGCGAAGCGACCCACTCGTCGGGGTTCGTCATCGCGTAGTACCCGCGGCCCAGGCTCACGCCCACCGCGTTGCCGCCCGCGCGCAGGGCCGCGGTGACGTCGTAGGTCGTGTACAGCGCGGTCTTGTCGTAAACGGTGAACCCGGGGTCCAGCTCATGGTCGCCGACCCGGGCGCCGTTGAGGTAGAGCTTGTAGTAGCCGAGACCGGCGATGTAGACGCGCGCGGACCTGATCGGCTTGTTCAGGGTGAACTCGTTGCGCAGCAACGGTTCCGGCGGGGGAGGAGTGCTGACGGAGCTGCCCCACGGACCGGACCCGTACGCGGCGGCCACGAGCGCCTGCGGCCAGGCCGCGTCGTCGAAGTCCGGTTGCTGCCAGCCGGTCGCGGCGGTGTTTGCGGACTTCCAGGTCGTGTCGGTGACGAGTTCGAAGGGGGTGCCCGAGCTTTCGACCCGGAGCTTGCCGAGGAAGCCGGCCGGTCCGGGCTGGGCGTTGGTCGCCTCGGCCGCGATCACGTTGCGGCCGGGACGCAGCGCGGTCGAGACGTCGACGACGGTCGCCGTCCGCCAGGAGTCGCCGACGTGCGGCGAAGCGGCGACCTGCTGTCCGTTGACGGACACGGTGAAGCTGTCGTCGGCCGTGAGCTCGAGCTGGGCCGACGTGATCCGGTCGCCGGCGGGCAGGTCGAACGCACGCCGGAAGTACCGCGTGCCGACGGGTGCCGAGTCGGCCGGATTCCCTTCGGGGTACCAGATCCAGCTCGCGCCGGTCAGCGACGGCGGCGTCGCGGTCGTCTGCGCGCCGATCCAGTCACCCTGGAACTCGCCCGGCGCCAGGAACGCCGTCTCGAACGACGCCGATGCACTCCACCGCGAAGCGTGCCGGGCGGCGTCCCAGACCTGGACGCGCCAGAAGTAGCGGGTCCGCGCCTTTAGGGCGTGGCCGGCGTAGGTGACGTCGAACGACTGCGACGACCGCACTTCGCCGCTGTCCCACACGTTCGCGGGCCCGCCGGCCTCGGTGGAGACCACGATCCGGTACGCCGACTGACGCGCGGTGTCCTTCGCGGTCAGCGCCCAGCCGAACCGCGGCCGGGCGACGTCGACCCCGAGCGGGTCGGTCTGGTGCTCGACCTGCAGGCCGCCGGCCTGGACGTCGCCGAGCGCGGGAAACGCCTCGACGGGCGCCACCCCCAGGACCAGGAAGGTGAGCAGGGCCAACGAAGCCGTCATCAGGCGCGAAGACATCGCGTTCCTCTCTCCGTTGACAGGGCGGCGGTCGATCCCCGACGAAATGAATCGTTTCAACCCGTGTGGCGAGGATGATGGTAGGCAGAACTCCGACCCGGTGACAAGAGGCCGGCGGTCGCCTCCGCGGCGACCGCCGGCCGGCTCCGGCCGCGTCAGGCCCGCGCCGGGCGGGGACCGCGGCCGAGCAACGCGAGCGCGACAACGGCTTGCACGACCAGGACGATCGCCTGCGCCAGTGGCGCGTTGACGGTCAGCAGCGCGATGGTCGTGTTGACGCCGAAATGGACCGCGATCGACGCCGGAACACCGCCGCGTTCGTAGGCGAAAACGGTCAGCAGTCCCATCGGGATGACACCGAGAATGAACAGCAGACCGCTCAAGCTGAACAGGCCGAAAGAAGCCTGGATCGTGCCGGTGATGAAGAACAACGGCAGGTGCCACACGGCCCAGATGACACCCAGCAGCAAACCGGCCTGCAGCCGCGTCATCGACGCGCGCAGGCGCGGATAAGCCGTGCCGCGCCAGCCGGGCTCCTCGGCCAGCGGGCCGCCGATCAGCATGCTGATCACGAAGGCCACGGGCCCGCCGGCGGTCGTGACCAGGTGCTGTCCCGCCGTCAGGCTCAGCGGGGGACCGCCGAGGACGTCCGCGAGCAGCACGGCGGCGACGACGGTCGCGGATGCCAGTACCAGCAAGGGAAGTATCCAGAACCACCGCACGCCCGGCCGGGAGCCGACCGCGTGCGCCGGGGCGGGTTCGCCGCGGCGGGCGCGCCGCACCCGGACGGCGATCGCGCCGAACACCGGGCCGAAGCCGCCGAGCAGGTAGGGCACGACGGTGGGGGAGCTGGTCGGCGGTCCGCCGAGCAGGATCGCGACGAGCCAGAACGCCCAGCTCGTCGTGAACGTGACGGTCCAGAAAAGGGTCAGCCCGCTTTTCCGTCGAACCGGGGAAATGGTGGTCACGCTTGTGCCTTTCGTTCGAAAATGGGCAGCATCGAGCCCGGGAACAATTCGTTTGTCAGAGTTACTTGAGTCGGTTTGCGAGCCAGCCGGACACCTGGGCGAGCAGGTCGGCGTCGACGGGACGGCGCAACTGCCGGCGATAGGACCGCACCGACGCGCGGCCGGCGTCGCGGCGCAACAGGTGGGTGAGGTCGGGGATCCGGTGGACCTCGGCCTCGCCGGGCACCAGCCGGCGGATCTCGGCCAGATCCGCGGCGTCGACCTGGACGTCCTTCCCGCCGGTGATCGCCAGCACGGGCACCCGGATGTCCGCGAGGTCCGGGCGCGGGTCGTGGGCGAGCAGCTCGCGCGTCCACCGGGCGTTGACCGGAATCCCGGCGACCCGGGTGGTGTCCGTGGTCTTGATCCGGGCCAGCTGTCGCCGGGCGAAGGCCCGCAGCGCGGGTCGCACGAACGCGGGGAGGTCGCGGACGATCATCCCGGCCTGCCACCGCAGGGCGTCCTCGCCGAGACGGGCGAACCCGGCCAGCAGCACCACTGCGGCGACGTCGGCATGCGCGCCGAGGGCCATGGCGTGGACGGCGCCTTCGCTGTGCCCGACCACGCCGACGGCGTCGGCCCGGACGTCCGGCCGGGCGGCCAAGGCGCGCACGGCGGCGGCCGCGTCGCGGCGGTTGTCGGCGAACCCGGTCGCGAGCCAGTCGCCGGGGGTGGCGCCGACGCCGCGCCGGTCGTAACGCAGTGAGGCGATCCCTTGGCGCGCAAGGGCTTCGGCCAGCGCGGGGCCGTACCCCGTGCGGAGCCGGCGCGTGCCGGCGTCCCGGTCCAGCCGTCCGGATCCGTGCAACAGCAGGACGGCCGGGTGCGGGCCGGCGCCCGCGGGCAGGGTCAGGGTGCCGGCCAGCGGCAGTCCGTCGTCCGCGGTGACCGTCGTGTCGACGTCCCGCATGGGTCGTCCCCCATCATTCTCGATCGTGCAAATGTTCTCGACTGTGAGAACAGTATCGTATGTGAGAACATTGGTCCATGGCGACCGCCGATCTCCTCCTGCACCCCGTCCGGATGCGCATCCTGCAAGCGCTGTTCGACGCCGATCCGCTGACCACCGCGCAGCTGCGCGAGCGCATCCCCGACGTGGCGCCGGCCACGATGTACCGGCAGATCGCGGTGCTGGCCGAGGCCGGGGTGCTGGAGGTGGCCCAGGAGCGGCGGGTGCGCGGCACGATCGAGCGCAGCTACCGGGTGCGCAAGGAGGAGGCGGTGGTCGACCCCGAGGCGCGCGCGGCGATGTCGAAGGAGGACCACCTGCGGTCGTACACGACGTTCGCGGCGTCGCTGCTGGGGGACTTCGACCGCTACCTGGCCCACCCGGACGCCGACCCGCACGCGGACGGCGTCGTCTACCGGCAGGCGGCGGTGTGGCTGACGGAGGAAGAGTTCGCCGTGATGGTCGAGGAGATCGAGAAGGCGGTCGTCTCGCGGTTCGAGAACGTCCGCGAGGGCCGCATCCGGCGCGTCGTCAGCCTGGTCGTGGTCCCGGACGAACCCCAGGCAAGCGCCGGCTAAGGCCGGCCGCACACCTCGCCGAGGCCGGCGTGAGCGCGCCCGGAATTTACTAAGGCAGGTTGATAAGGTAGCCTTAGTATATGACCGTTGATCCGGATCCCGGCGAGGTTGCCGCCGTCCTGCTGGCGAGTGTCAGCGTGCTGGTGCGACGGGTGCGGCAGGTGCCCGCCGAGGGTGGCCTCACGATGCCCGAGCGCACCGCGCTGGCGCTGCTGGACCGCTCGGGTCCCACCACTTCCTCGGCGCTCGCCCGGGAAGTGCAGATCACCGCGCAGGCGATGGGGGCGACGCTCGGCGCGTTGCGGGATCGCGGCCTCGTCGAACGCCGGCCGGACCCGGACGACGGCCGGCGGGCGGTGCTGCTCGTCACCGAAGCCGGTCGGCAGGCCTTGCGGGACAAGCGGAACGCGCGGGCCGAGCTCATCGCGCAGGCCCTGACCGGTGGCGAGTTCACCCCGGCGGAGCTGGCGCGGCTCGCGGCGGCCGCGCCCTTGCTGGACCGGCTGGCCCAGCACCTCTGACACGCGAAACCACGAGGGAGCGAGCCGATGACCGAGACGCGCGCGGCCGGCGACCGGTACAAGTGGACGGCGCTGACCAACACGACCGCCGCCGTCTTCATGTCCGCGCTGGACGGTTCCATCGTGCTGATCGCCCTGCCCGCGATCTTCACGGGCGTGCACCTGGATCCGTTGGCCCCGGGGAACATCGCCTACCTGCTGTGGATGATCATGGGGTACCGGCTGGTCCAGGCCGTCCTCGTGGTCACCGTCGGGCGCCTGGGCGACATGTACGGCCGGGTCCGGATCTACAACGCCGGCTTCGCGGTCTTCACCTTCGCCTCGATCCTGCTGTCCTTCGACCCCTTCGACGGCGGTCACGGCGCTCTGTGGCTGATCGCCTGGCGGGTGCTGCAGGCCGTCGGCGGGTCGATGCTGACCGCGAACTCCGCCGCGATCCTGACCGACGCCTTCCCGGCGGAGCAGCGCGGTTTCGCCCTGGGCATCAACCAGGTGGCGGGCCTCGGCGGGATGTTCATCGGCTTGGTCGCGGGCGGCCTGCTCGCGGCCTGGGACTGGCGCGCGGTGTTCTGGGTGAACGTGCCCATCGGCGTGTTCTTCACGGTGTGGGCCTACCGCACCCTGCGCGAAACCGGAAAGCGCGGCGGCGGCCGGATCGACTGGTGGGGCAACGTCACCTTCGCGGTCGGCCTGAGCGCGGTCCTGATCGCGATCACCGTGGGGCTGCAGCCCCACGGCGGCCACACCATGGGCTGGAGCAACCCGCTCGTCCAGATCCTGATCGCCGGGGGACTGGTGCTGCTGGCCGCCTTCGTCGTCATCGAGAACCGTGTCAAGGCCCCGATGATCCAGCTGAGCCTCTTCCGCTTGCGCGCCTTCACCTTCGGCAACCTGGCGGGCCTGGCCATCTCGATCGGCCGCGGCGGCCTGCAGTTCGTGCTGATCATCTGGCTGCAGGGGATCTGGCTGCCCCTGCACGGTTACGACTACGAGAGCACCCCGTTGTGGGCCGGCATCTTCATGCTGCCGCTGACGGCCGGTTTCCTCGCGGCCGGACCGATCTCCGGCTACCTGTCCGACCGGTTCGGCTCCCGGGGCCTGGCCACCGGCGGCGCGGCGCTGTTCGGCGCCAGCTTCCTGGGCCTGATGCTCCTGCCGATCGACTTCGGCTACGGGGTGTTCGCGCTGCTGATCGCGCTCAACGGGATCGCCAGCGGCATGTTCGCCTCGCCCAACTCGTCGTCGATCATGGGCAGCGTGCCCGCGGACCTGCGCGGCGTGGCCTCGGGCATGCGCGCCACCTTCCAGAACTCCGGCACCGCCGTCTCCATCGGCGTGTTCTTCTCGCTGATGATCGCCGGACTGGCGAGCAACCTCCCGCACACGCTCACCGCCGGCCTGCAGCAGCAGGGTGTCTCGGCCGGTGTCGCCGGCCAGATCGGCGCGCTGCCGCCGGTGTCGTCGCTGTTCGCCGCCCAGCTGGGCGTCAACCCGGTCCAGCACCTGCTCGAACCCAGCGGCACCCTGGCCGGCCTCACCGCGGCCCAGCGGCAGACCCTGACCGGCCGGGAGTTCTTCCCGAACCTGATCTCCGGGCCCTTCCACTCGGGGCTGGTCATCGTGTTCGCCTTCGGTGCCGCCCTCGCCTTCCTCGCCGCGATCGCGTCCCTGCTGCGCGGCGCCACCAACCGATCCTCACAGGAGAAAACCACCGTGCCACTGACCACCATCGACCCCAGGTCCGCGCTCGTCGTGATCGACCTGCAACAGGGGATCGTCGACGCCCACCGCGATCCCACCGTCACCGCGGCCGTCAAGCAAGCGGCCTACCTGGCCGCCGAGTTCCGGCGGCACGAGCTGCCCGTGGTCCTGGTCAACGTCACCGGCCGCGCGCCGGGCCGCACCGACGCCGGCCGGGCCGCGAGCAGCGCCCCGCCGCCGGCCGGCTGGGCCGACCTCGTCGACGACCTCGACGTCCGGCCGACCGACCACCTGATCACCAAACGGCGGCGCAGCGCGTTCCACGACACCGGCCTCGACACGCTCCTGCGGGACCTGGGCGTCACCCAGATCGTGCTCGCCGGCATCTCGACCAGCTCCGGCGTCGAGTCGACCGCGCGCTCGGGCGCCGACCACGGCTACCACGTCGTCCTCGCCACGGACGCCATGACCGACCCCGACGCCGTCGCCCACCGGCACAGCGTCGAACGCGTCTTCCCCAAGCTCGGCGAAACCGCCACCACCGCCGAGGTCATCGGCATGGTCGAGGCGACCCGATGACGCTGCTCGGCCGGCTCCTGCGCAACCGCCGGGCCGGCGACGCCCACCTGGCCTGGAACCTGCCCAACCTCCAGGGTCCGGAACAGCTGACGCTCACCAGCCGGGACTTCGACGACGGCGGCCCGATGCCGCTGGCGCAGTGCGCCAAGCACGTCGGCGGCGCCGACCGGTCTCCCCAGCTGGCCTGGACGACGCTGCCGCCCGCCACCGCCCAGCTCCTCGTGGTCGTCGAAGACGTCGACGTCCCGCTGGGCAAGCCCGCTGTGCACTGCGTCGCGCTGGCCGATCCGTCGGCCGGTCCGCTGGAAACCGGTGCCCTGACGGCGAAAGAGCCTGGTCCCGGGGTCCGGGTGCTGCGATCCACCATCGGCCGGGGCTACCACGGTCCCGCGCCGGTCAAGGGGCACGGGCCGCACCACTACGTCTTCCAGCTCTTCGCGTTGTCCGCGCCGGTTCCCGACTCACCGTCACCGGAGCGGGCGCGGCCCCGCACGTTGCTGCCCGTGATCACCGGCCCCGTTCTCGCCCGCGCACGGCTGACCGGCGTTTTCGAACGCTGAGCCCGTTGCCCGCGGATTAATCGGCAACCCGGCGCGGACGCGGCAAACGATACGGGAAGTCAGGGGCGATTCATCGAAATCATCGAACGGACTGCTCCGCGGACACAGAACGGCCGCAGCCGGGAATTGATCCGGCTGCGGCCGTCGGGTCGCGGTGACCGAGTTGTAACCCATTCTGTGGCCGGGGAGGTCGGGGAGACCTAGTTGTAACCCATTTCGTCGGTCGAAACGCGGTTGTACCCCATTTCGTCCGGAACGGCCGTGCTCACGAGGGCCGATGTCACGTTCTCGTCACGGGCAGCAGCCGTGGGGGAAGTACCCAGGACGGCCAGGGCCAAAACGTTCAGGGCAACTGCGGCGCCGACGGCGACCGCTCGGTGAACCCGCATCGATTCCTCCGGTGGTCAATTGTACGTGACTGATCTGTTCGGGCCTCGATGGACCATCGCAGAGCCGGGGCAACCGGTGGTCAACGGGCGGTTAATGACCCCCCAACGACAAGTGGCGGAATGGAGCTTAACCGGAAAGCCGATCAATTGCCGAATTGTTATTATCCCGTGAGGAGGGTTCGGCAACCCCGGCCGACGTTCCGGCAACCACAGTGTACATCTTGTTGGGTAACAGTTTCCCTCCTATTATCTCCCCTGTGCGACCGCTCACGGAGGGTGCCGAGCTCCTGATCGGCCGGGACGACGAGGTCTCCCGGCTGGTCGGCTGGGTGCGTGAGGTGGTCGCGGGCCGTGGTCGCGCCGTGCTCGTGGACGGCGAACCGGGCATCGGCAAGTCCGCGCTGGTGCGCGCCGGTGGCGGTGCCGCGACCGGGATGGGCTGCCAGGTCTACTGGGGCGCCGGCGACGAGCTGGGCCAGGCCCTGCCGCTGCTGCCGCTGCTGGACGCGTTGCACATCACGCCGTCCGCGAAGGATTCCCGCCGCAGCGCCATCTCCGGGCTGTTGCACGGGAGTGCGGTCGCGGGCAAGGGCGCCGACCTCGCCGCCGCGGCCGCCGAGCAGCTGCTCGCGCTGGTGGACGAGCTCTGCCAGGACGGACCGGTGGTGCTGGTCGTCGACGACCTGCAGTGGGCCGACCGCACGACGGTGGCCGTGTGGGGCCGGCTCGCCCGCTCGGTCCGGCAGCTTCCACTGCTCCTGATCGGCGTGCTGCGCCCGGTCCCGCGCCGCGACGACCTGCGCTCGCTGTACCGGATCGTCGGCCCGGCCGAGCGGTTACGACTGGGCCGGCTGGCCGAACCGGCGGTGATCGAGCTGGTGACCGCGCTGGCCGGCGGCAGACCGGGGGCCGAGCTGGAGCGGCTGGCCGACGACGCCGCCGGGAACCCGTTGTACCTCACCGAACTGCTCGACGCCCTGACCAGGGGCTCGTGCCTGGACGTCGACGACGCGGGTGTCGCCCAGCTCGCCGAGGGGGACACCCCGGACTCCCTGCCGGAGGCGATCGCGGACCGGCTGGGCTTCCTGCCGGAGCCGACGCGGGCCGTGCTGCGGGCGGCGGCGTTGCTCGGGGTCGGCTTCTCGGTCGGGGACCTCGTGACCGTGACGGGCTCCCCGCTTCCCGGCCTGCTGCCCGCCCTCGACGAGGCCCGGACCGCCGGGGTGCTGGTGGCGGCCGGCGACGACCTGGCGTTCCGGCACCCGTTGATCCGCAAGGCCTTGTACGACGAGATGCCGACGTCGGTCCGGGTCGCCTGGCACCAGGGTGCCGCGCGGTCCCTGGCCGAGGCGGGCGCGCCGGTCGAGCGGGTCGCGCTGCACCTGCTGCCGATGGTGTCGACCACCGACAGCCGGGTGCCGGTGCCGGCCTGGGCCGTGCAGTGGCTGCTGGAGGTGGCCGCGCCGTTGATCGGCCAGGCGCCCGCGGTCGCCGTCGCGCTCCTGCGCCGCGCGGTGCGGGACGCGCGGCCCGGCGACGCCGTGACCGCCGCGCTGACCTGCCGGCTGGCCGACGCGCACTACCGGCTGGGCAACTTCGGCCAGGCCGAGCGGATCGCGTGCCGCGCCCTGGAACACCTCGACGACCCCGACCTGCTCGTCGACCTGCACACGACGGTCACCCAGTGCCGCGGGATGACCGGCCGCTCCGCCGAGTCCCTGGCGGCGCTGAACGACGCGGTGGCCCGGCCGGGCCTGCAACCCCGGCACCGGGCCCGGTTGCTCGTGCTCATCGCGCGCACGCACCGCGACCTCGGCCAGGTCGTCACCGCCAGCCGGGTGGCCACCGAGGCGCTGGAGGAGGCCGGCCAGGTCGAGGACCGCTGGGCCACCGGGTGGGCGCTGCACGTGCTGAGCCTGGTGGCGATGATGCGCGGCGAGTGGACCGCGGCGTTGCCGCTGTTCGAGCGCGCGATGGCCAAGGCGCAGGGCGATCCCGCGCTGACCGACCTCGGCCTGCTGCTGCGCATCAACCAGTCGGTCACCTTCGGGGCGCTCGACCGCTACACCGATGCGCTCGCCGCCGCCACGCGCGCCCGCGAACTGGCCGACCGCACCGGCAGCGTCGTGCGGCTGACCCAGGCCCAGAGCGCGCTCGGGCAGCTGCTGCTGGGCACCGGCCGCTGGGACGACGCGCTGGCCGAGGTGGACGTCGTCCCGGACGACCTCAAGGACCCGAGCGTGGCGTGCTGCGACCACGGGGTCGCCGCGATCATCCACTTCCACCGCGGCGACGGCCCCGCGGCCCGCAAGCACCTCGACGTCGCGTCGCCGTATTCGGAACGCATCGGCGGCCGGGTCGTGGAGTCCCTGGCCCGGGCCCGCAGCCTCGCCTTCGAGCACGACGGCTTGCCCGAGCGGGCGCTCGCCGCGCTCACCGACGCGCTGGCCGGCGAAGACGAGGGTGAGGACCTGCTCGCCGACGCCGCCCGGCTGGCCGCGGCGACTGGCGACACGCGGACCGCGGTGGAGATCGACGCCCGGGTCCGCAAGATCGCCGCCGGCTCCACCGTGCCGCACCGCCTCGCGCTGGCCTCGTACTGCCACGGCCTGCTCGAGCTGGACGCGGCGACGCTGCTGCAGGCCGCCGACGGCTACCGCGACGCGGGCCGCCCGCTCTCGCGGGCCAAGGCCCTGGAAGCCGCCGCGATCGCCTTCGCCGAAACCCGGTCCGACGACCGCGGCTCGGCGCGGGCCGCTTTCACCTACGCCCTCGACCTCTACGCCGAGCTGGGCGCGCACTGGGACGTGGCCAGGCTGCGCGCGCGGTTCCGGGCGTTCGGCATCCGGCGCGGCCCGACGGTGAAGCACCGCCAGATCACCCACGGCTGGGACAGCCTGACCCCGACGGAAGGCAAGATCGCCGCGCTCGTCGTGGAAGGCCTGTCGAACCCGCAGATCGCGGCCCGCCTGTACCTGTCGCCGCGGACGGTCGGCACGCATGTGTCGCACATCCTGACCAAGCTCGATGTCCACTCGCGTATCGACATCGCGCGGGAAGCCGCTCGGCACCGGTCTGCTTCGGGCTGACTTCGCGCGGCGGAAGCGCTCGAACCACCGGCGCACGGTCGCCATGAACGGGCCGAGGGTGCTCGGCCGGTCCATGGGAACGCGCGTGTTTGTCGTCACGCCCTCCGCCTGTCGCACATCTTGACCAAGCTCGATGTCCACTCGCGCATCGACATTGCGCGGGAAGCGGCCCGGCACCGGTCCGCTTCGGGCTGACGCGGCGCGGTGGAAGCGCCGGAACCACCGCCACACGGCCGCCACGAACGGGCCGGGGGTGCTCGGCCGATCCATGGGACCACGCGTGGTTGTCGTCACGCCCTCCACGTTATCGAACTGATGAGCGAGCGCCATCGCTGAAACGGGTGAACTCCGGGCGCACCCCGACCAGGGGTGTGCCCGGAGCGGGCCGGGAAGGGAACATCAGGCCGCGGCCTCGGGCGCGTCCTGCTGGTGCACCGGGAGCAGGACGTGCGGCGCCGGCGTCGGTGCCGGCTCCGGAGCCGGTTCCGGCTTGGGCGCCGGTTCGGGTTCCGGTTCCGCCGGAACCCGCTGGGACACCGTGATGTGCCCGCTGGCCACCTGGCCGAGCAGGATCACCAGCACCAGTACCAGCGGAATCTGCCAGCCGCCGGTGTGCGTGTGCAGCCAGCCGCAGGCCAGCACGCCGAAGCCGGCGATGACGTACCCCACGCCCTGGACCACCGCGGACAGCGCCAGGGAACTGTCCTTGCTGCGCAACGAGATCGTCGTCAGGACGAACGCCAGCGACCCCATGCCCGCGCCGGTGGCCGCGGCCCACAGCCAGGGCGCGGCCGCCGGTGCGATGAGCAGCCCGGCCACGCCGACGACGTTGGGTGCGGCCAGGACGACCACGAGCAGGGTCTGGTTGCGCCACCGGCGCGTCCAGCCGGGCACCAGCCACATCATGGGCAGCCCCATGGCCATCGACAGCGCGAGGTACGCGCCGGCACTCGCCGGCGGCACACCCGCGCTGCGCAGGATTCCCGGGAGCCAGCCCATGACCAGGAAGGTGACCGTCGAGATGAGTCCGAAGTGGAGGGTCAGGGCCCGGGCCCGCACCGGTCCGGTCGCGACCTTCGGCGCCAGGAACTCGACGTGCGTGCGCCGCCACACCCGCTGGGCCAGCAGGGCCGTGAGCGCCCACACGCCCAGGCCGACCCGCCACGACGACGACAGCACCGCCAGGGGCGTGATCAGCGCCCCCGCCGTGCTGCCCAGCCCGAGCCCGAGGGTGAACGCGGCCGACCCCTTGGCCAGCATCGGCAGCACGGTGCCGAGCGCGGCGATGGCCAGGCACGCCAGCGCCGTCCCGGCCAGCAGCGGCACCGGGCCGCCGAGGACCCGTGCGAACAGCGACGCCGCCAGCCCGAGGAGGGACACGGTGACGATCCGGTGCGTCCCGATCCGGGCGCACAGCCAGGGCGACGCCCAGCCGCCGAGGCCGATCGCCCACAGGGGCAGCGCGACGAGCACGGCGGCGACCAGGCTCCCGGCGACCGAGATGTCCGGCAGGGCCGCGCCCAGGCTCGTCACGGCCGGGCGCAGATTGAGGGCCAAGATGAAGATCACGACGGTCGAAACAGGGGTAGCACGGGACATCGCTCCTCCTCGGTATCGAGGCCGGAGCGTGGAGCCCCGTGAAGCAATGCTTCGCGATCGGACCACAACAGACATCCGTCACCTGACGGATCTATGAAGTTCCGTTGCAGCTCAAGGGAGTGCGGTGTCCCGGACGCCCGCGAACGGGCGTGCATCGGCACGGCCGGACGGGGGTGCGCCGACCGCGCCCAGCAGGTCGGTGTGCCGGGGTGCCCACCCCAGCTCCCGGCGGCTGCGCGGAGCGCGGCACCGGCTCGACGCGGCGAGGATCAGCGCGTCGAAGGCACCCCAGACGGTCGTGGCCTCCGCCGGGGTGAGGCTTCGCGTGGCGCACCCCCGCTCCCGGGCCACGGCTTCGGCGATCCACCGGGTCGGGGTCTCGCCCGCGACCGCGTGGTAGAGGGCGCCGGCGGTGCCCCGGACCAGCGCGAGCCCGAAGAGCCGGGCGACGTCGTCGAGGTGCACGTGGGAGTAGGTGTTGAGGCCTTCGCCGACGTAGCACGCGGCGCCGGTCCGCTCGGCCGACCGGCGGATCAGCGGCACGTGGCCGTGGTCGCCCGGACCCCAGACCATGCCGGGCCGCACGACGATCGCGCGCACGTCCCGGCCGGCCGCGGCCCGCACCAGCTCCTCGACCGCCAGCCGCCGCGCGGCCAGCGGTTCGACCGTGAACGGGTCGTCCTCGGCGAAGCTGTCTTCGCTCCAGGCACCGCCGGTGCGCTGGAGGAGGACCCCGCTGCCGGAGGTGAACAGGAACGTCTTCCCGGAGCCGGCGAGCGCGTCGAGCAGGTGCGCGACGACGCGCTCTTCGGCCTCGGCGTCGAGCTGGGCGGCGAAGACGACCGCGCCGGACGCCGTCGCGGCCGCGACGACCTCGGCGAGGCCGCCGTCGACGTCCCCGCGCAACGGCGTGATGCCCTGGCGCGTCAGGCGTTCGGCCGCGTCGGCGGAGCGGGCCAGGCCGGTGACGTCGTGGCCCGCTCCGGCGAGGTGACGCGCGACGCCGCCGCCGACGAAGCCCGTCGCGCCGATGACGAGGACCCTCACGGCCGGGCCCCTGCGAGGTACTCGCGGAGGGTGCGCACGAACCACTCCGGGGCTTCTTCGGCGACGAAATGGCCGGTCGGGGCGATGAAGCCGGTGAGGTCCTTGGCGTACGGGCGCAGGGCTTCCGTGGTCTGGCCGCCCACCGAATCCCGGCCGCCGATGGACAGGACCGGCACGCTCACCCCGCGTTCGGCGAGGGCGCCCCGGTTCTCCACGCCGTCGTCGAGCAGGGTCCGGTAGTGCCCGAAACCGCCGCGCAGCCGGTCCCGGCCGCGGTAGGAGCGCGCGTAGAAGTCGAGTTCTTCGCTGGTGAACGTCGAGGGCGTGCTCCGGGCGGTGAAGGTCGCTTCGACGAACTCCCGCTCGTGGCCGTCCAGGAGCATTTCGGGGAACGCCGGTGCCATGAAGAACCCGAAGTGCCACGAGCCCCCGGTGACGACGTTCATCGACTCCTCGAGGTCGACCCCCGGCAGGAAGGCGTCGAGCAGCACGACGGCGGCGACGTCCGCGGGCCGGTGCAGCGCCCAGGCGAAGGCGACCATGCTGCCGATGTCGTGCCCCACGACCACCGCGGGCCCGGTCAGGCCGAGTGCGGTGAGCAGGCCGCGCACGTCGTCGGCCTGGTTGACCTTGGTGTAGCCGCCGGCGGGCCGCTCGCTGGCCCCGGTGCCGCGCAGGTCGGGGACGACCACCGTGTGGTCCTCGGCGAGGGCGGGCATCACCCGGGCCCAGGCGCGGCCGGTCTGGGGCCAGCCGTGCAGCAGCACCAGCAGCGGACCCCGGCCGCCCACCGCGGCCGAGAGCCGGACGCCGTTCGTGTCGGCCGTGCGGACGTCGAAGCCCTCGGGCAGCCACTCGTAGGTGCTCATGCGGGCAGTCCGCTCGGCTCGCCGCCGTTGGCGACGACGACGGTGCCGTTGATGTAGCTGCTGTCGGAGTCCACGAGGAACCGGACCACCCGGGCGATCTCCTCGGGTTCGCCGATGCGCTCGCGGAGGTTGGCCCGGCCCAGGACGTCGACGTTGTCGCCGAGCATGGCGGTGGTGCCCGCGGTGCGGATCGGGCCGGGGGAGACGCCGTTGACCCGGACGCCGCGGCCGCCGAACTCCGTGGCCCACGAGCGCGTCAGCAGTTCGACGGCCGCCTTGGACGCCCCGTAGGCGCCGCCGATCGGTGCCGGCGAGGTCGCCGCGGTCGAGGTGATGTTGACGATCGTGCCGTGCCCCCGCTCGGCCATGGCCGGGGCCAGCGCGCCGACCAGCAGGAACGGTGCGCGGGTGTTGAGCGCGAACTGCCGGTCGAAGCTGTCCGCGGTCGTGTCCGGCGTGCTGGTGAACGCGTAGCTGCCGGCGTTGTTGACCAGGATGTCCACGTCGCCGGCTGCCGCGGCGAGCGCGACGACCTCGCCGGGATCGGTCAGGTCCGCGCCGACGAAGCGCGCGGTGCCGCCTTCCGCGGTGATCTCCTTGACGAGCTGGGCGCCTCGCTCGGGGTCGCGGCCGTGGGCGATCACGTCGATGCCGTGGGCGGCGAGGTCGAGCGCGACGGCCCGGCCGATGCCGGCGGTGGCGCCGGTCACGAGGGCGGTGCGGGTGGGGGACATGGGGTCGGCCTCACTTTCTGGGTTGTTTTGTCCAGAACAGTAGGGACAGTTTCTGGATTGCGCAACCCATTCTTGCGGTAGGCTGACGCCGTGACCGAAGCGCCGAAACCGCGTCGCCTGACCCCGAAGGGCCGCGCCACCAGGGACCGCATCATCGAAGCCGCGACCGATCTCATCGCCCGCCACGGCGTGGCCGGTACCGGGATCGAGGACGTGCGGGCCGCGGCCGGCGTGAGCGGATCGCAGCTCTACCACTACTTCGACGGCAAGCAGGCGCTGATCCGGGCCGTCATCACCCGGCAGGCGGACTCGGGCCTGCCGCGGATCTCCGCGCTCGACAGCTTCGAGGCGCTGCGGGCCTGGGCCGACGCCGGGATCGAGCGGCAGCGGGAGAACGGCTGCCGCAGCGACTGCAACCTCGGCGCCCTGGCCGGCGAGCTGAGCGTCAGCGACGAGGAGTCCCGGACCGACCTGGCCGACGGCTTTCTCCGCTGGAAGGACCTCCTGCTGGAGGGCCTGCGCGCGATGCGCGACCGCGGCGAGCTGCGGGCCGGCGCCGACCTCGACGAGCTCGCGTTCTCGCTGCTCGCCGCCCTGCAGGGCGGGGTCCTGCTCTCGCAGACCATGCTTGACGTGCGGCCGCTCGAAGCGTCGATGAACGCCGCGCTGGCCTACATCCACTCGTTCGCCGCGAGCGCCCGATGAGCCTCCGGCAGTACGAGTACGCCCTCGCCGTGGCCGACGAGGGCTCGGTGACGGCGGCGGCGGAACGGCTGCGCGTCGCCCAGCCCTCGGTGTCGCAGCAGATCCGCGGCTTGGAGCGGGAGCTCGGCGTGCAGTTGTTCGCCCGCACGCCGTCCGGCCTGGTGCCCACGGTGGTCGGCCGCGCGTTCCTGCGGGAGGCGCAGGTCGCGGTGAACGCGTCGCGGCGGGCGCGGGCGACGGCCCGGGCCGGGGCCGACGAGCTGGTGGGCGAGCTGACGGTCGCGGTGCAGCTGGGTTTCGGCACCCGGCAGCTGCCGGGCGCGCTGGGCGCGTTGCGCCGCCGCTTCCCGCGGCTGGAGGTCACCGTCTTCGAGGAGCCGAGCTCCGCCGAGCTGGACCGGCTGGGCCGCCGGGGTGTGCTGGACCTCGCCCTGATGGCGGCCTGTGAGCAGACCCCGGACGACGCCCACCACCTCGGCGACGAGGAGTTCGTCGTGGTGCTGGGCGCCGGGCACCCGCGGCTCGCCGCGGACCGGGTCGAGCTGAGCGGGCTGGCGGGGGAGCCGTGGGTGCGCTTCGACCGGGACGGCGCGCTCGACGCCGTGCTGCTGAACGTGTTGCGGGACAACGACGTGACGCCGAGCGCGGTCGCCCGCGTGTCCCAGACGGCGACGGCCGTGCGGTGGGCCGCCGCCGGGCTGGGCGTGACGCTCGTCCCGGCCTCGGCGGTGCCCGAGGGGCACGCGCACCTCGTCCGCCCGGTCTTCCCGGCCGTGACCCAGCCCGTTGTCGCCGTTCTCCGGAAAGGCCCGGGACCGGCGGAAACGGCGTTGCTCGAACTGCTGCGCCGGGAAACCTGGTCGCATTCTTTCTCGCCGGTGTCCTGACGGCCGGGAACAATTCCCCGGAACGGCGTCAGCCCATCGGGAATTCCCCGCCGTCGACGATGAGGTTCCGTCCGGTCAGCCAGCTCGCCCGGTCGGACGCGAGGAACAGCACCGCGTCGGCGATGTCCCCGGGCCGGCCGTCGCGCCCCAGCGGCGTGGTGTCCCCGGCGTTGGTTTCGGCCGGCGCCACGCTCAGGCTCGCCCACTGTTCCCGCGTCGCTTCACCGCCGGGAGTGGCGGTGCGGCCCGGGGAAACGGCGTTGACGCGGATGCCGAGCGGGGCCAGTTCCAGTGCCAGGCCCCGGCTGTAGTTCTCCAGCGCCGCCTTCGCCGCCGTGTAGTGCAGGAACGGCCCGACCGGGGTGAGTACCGCGGCCGAGGAGACGTGCACGATCGTCCCCGCGCGCCGGTCCCGCATTCCCGGCAGCAGCAACGCATCCAGCCGGACCGAAGCCAGGTAGTTCAGGTCCAGCGCGTCCTGCCACTCCTCGTCGGTGATGGCCGACGAGTCCGCGTGCGGTCGCGCCCCGCCCGCGTTGTGGACCAGGACGTCCACCCCGCCGAGCACCTCCTGCGCGGCCGCGGCGAGCGCTTCCACCCCGGCCCGCGTCCGAACGTCGGCCTCCACAAAGGAAGCTCCGTCCGGCACCGTGCTCGTCGCCGAGCGGGCGGTCGTGAGCACCTCGGCGCCCGCGTCCAGGAACTGGCGTACGACGGCCGCGCCGATGCCGCGAGTGCCACCCGTGACCAGGGCTCGTTTTCCCGCGAGTTCCCGCGGTCCCGATCCGTTTCCGATCGTGGTCATGCCACCGGTCCTTTCTTTCCGTGTTCGTCTTGGTCACGGTAGGTCCGGAAAGCGCGGGAAGCAAAGACGAATTGTCAGCAGCCGGTATAGGGAACTCCTATGGCGCCATTGCGGGCAACCGGGTCGATATATTGCCTTGCCCTCACCTGGGGCGGTGTCTACGTTCCGGTGATGCGTTCGAGACTGCTTGCGGTGACCTTCGAGGCGGACGACCCGGCTGGAGCGGCCGGGTTCTGGGCCGGGCTGCTCGGCCGGGAGGTCGTCGAGGATGACGGCGGTGTGCTGCTCCCGGGCGGGGACACTCAGCTCGGCCTGCGGTTCGTCCCGGGCCGCGCCGGCCGGCTCGGCGCGAACCGGATGCACCTGCACCTGACCAGCGCCGACCTCGACGACCAGCGGCACACGGTGGACACGGCGATCGGGCTCGGTGGCCGTCACGTCGACGTCGGGCAGCGTCCCGAGGAGAGGCACGTAGTCCTGGGCGACCCGGCAGGGTACGAGTTCTGCGTGATCGAGCCCGGCGACGATTACCTCGCCGGGTGCGGCCCGCTGGGTGAGCTCACCTGTGCCGGTTCCCGGCAGGTCGGGCAGTTCTGGAGCGAGGCGCTGGGCTGGCCCCTGGTGTGGGACCAGGGCGAGCAGACCGCGATCCAGTCACCGCGCGGTGGCACGAAACTCGCGTGGGACGTGTGGGATGGCACGCCCGAGGAGCCGAACCGGCAGCGCTTCGAGCTGCTCCCGGCGGACGGCGACCAGCGGGCGGCGGTCGACGAGCTGATCTCCCTCGGCGCCGCTCGGCTCGGCGTCCGCGACGACGGCACCGTCGTGCTGGCGGATCCGGACGGCACCGAGTTCCGCGTGCTCAGTGGGGATCGGTCTGGTTGAGCGTCGCGACGACCTGGTCGTAGTCGCCGCGGGCTTCGCCGTAGCGGAGGAACTTGACGCGCTCGACCTGGATCTCCTTCGCCTCCGGCCGGGTCTCCAGGATCGTCATGACCTCGGTGACGAACTCGTCGAGCGGCATGGCGTGCTCGCTCTCGGCCTGGCCGGGCAGCAAGTCCGTCTGCACCGAAGGCGGCACCAGTTCCAGCACGTCCACGGTGGTGTCGGCCAGCTGCAGCCGCAGGGATTCGCTGAGCATGTGGATCGCCGCCTTGGACGCGTTGTAGCTCGGAGTGACCTTGAGCGGGGTGAAGGCCAGTCCGGACGAGACGGTCACGATGGTGGCGTCCGGCCGGCTCCGCAGGTGCTCGACGAACGCGGCGATCAGCCGGATCGGGCCGAGCACGTTGGTCGTCACGACCTCTTCGGCCGACTCCAGGAACGACTCCGGCCGGTGCCAGTCCTCGACGCGCATCACGCCGGCCATGGTGACGAGCACGTTCAGCTCGGGGTAGCGGGCGAGCACGTCCTTCGCGGCGGCCTGGATGCTCGCGGCGTCGGTGGTGTCGATCCGCACGGTGCCGATCCCGGGGTACTCGGCGGCGATCTTCTCCAGCCGGCCGGTGCGCCGGCCGCCGACGATCACGCTGTTGCCCCGCTCCCGGAGGGCGAGCGCGAGCGCCAGCCCGATACCGCTGGTGGCGCCGGGGATGAAGAGGGTGTTTCCGGTGATGTCCATGCTGCGAGCATCACGCACCCGCCCGCGCGGTGGCAGAGAGCGGACATCGGGGGACCGGCGATCCCCGCCTCGCGTGGGTGAGGTTCGCGACCGGCGCGGTTGGACTCGGCCGGGCCGGGAACCCCGCACCGTGACGAAGGGAGCGCGGATGGCCGGGGAATCGGGTGTGATCGTCGTCGGGGGTGGGCTGGCGGGGCTGAGTGCCGCGGCGCGGCTGCACCGGGCCGGGATCGGGACCACCGTGCTGGAGGCGGGCGACGACGTCGGCGGCCGGGTCCGCACCGACGTGGTCGACGGGTTCCGGCTCGACCGCGGGTTCCAGGTGCTGCTGCCCGCGTACCCCGCGGTGCGGCGGCTGGTCGACGTGAAAGCGTTGCGGCCCAAGCCGTTCACCCGCGGCACGATCGCCGTGACCGAGACGGGCCGCCGGTGGCTGGCTGGTCCGTGGCACGGGCTGCCCGCGGTGGGCGGGGTCGCCGGGTTCGCCGTCGGCCATCCCGGTGACGCAGCGCGGATGGCGGCCCTGGCCGCCCGGGACCTGCTGGCGCCGGACGCGACCGTCCGGGCCGACGCCGGGCGCAGCACGGCCGAGGAGCTGCGGCGCTGGGGCTTGAGCGCGGCCACGGTCGAGCAGGTGCTGCGGCCGTTCCTCGCCGGGGTGTTCCTCGACCCGTCGTTGCGGACGTCCGCGCGGATGTTCCACCTGCTGTGGCGCAGTTTCCTGCGTGGCGGCGGGGTACTGCCGGCCGAAGGCATGCAGGCCCTGCCGCGTCAGCTGGCCGACGGCCTGCCGCCCGGCACGGTCCGCACCGGCGTCGAGGTCGCCGAGATCACCGCCGACGGCGTCCGCACGGGCGACGGCGAGCACCTGCCCGCGCGAGCCGTGATCGTGGCGACCGACGGCGACACCGCCGCCCGGCTGCTGCCCGGCGTCGAAGCGCCCGCCTGGCACGCGGTGACGACGTTCTACTACTGCGCCGCGGCGACGCCGTTGCGGTCGCCGACGCTGCTGGTCGACGGGCTCGACGAGCTGCTGCTCAACACCGCCGTGCTCAGCGAGGTCGCCCCGGGGTACGCCCCGAGCGGGTCGGCGCTGATCTCCGCGTCGGTGCCCGATCACGCCGACGCCGGCCTGGAGCCGCAGGTCCGGCGACGGCTGGCCCGGATCTACGGCACCGGGACCGGCGGCTGGGACCTGCTGGCCGCCTACGCGCTGCCCCGGGCGTTGCCGGTGTTCGGGCCCGGCGCGCCGCTGCGACGTCCGGTGCGGCTCGCCCCCGGTCGTTACGTCTGCGGCGACCACCGCGACACGCCGTCGGTGCAGGGAGCGCTGGTGTCCGGGCAACGGGCGGCGGCCGCGCTGCTGGCCGACTTGACCGGCTGACGAACAGGCGGTGCCGAGCCTCTGACGGAGCGTATACGCTGTGTCCGGTTTCCGTGACGCTCGGGGAGGTGAGTGCGGTGCTGCGGTTGTTGGGGGAGGTGGCCGCGTCCGTCGACGGCGTTCCGGTGGACCTCGGGCACCCGCGGCAGCGGTGCGTGCTGGCCGCGCTGGTCGTCGAGCGCGGCCGGGTCGTGTCGACCGACCGGCTCGCCGAGCGGGTGTGGGGCGGCGCGGTGCCGTTGCGCGGCCGCGAAACCGTGCACAGCTACATCTCCCGGCTGCGCCGCGCCGTGAGCGCGGTGCCGGGGGTGAGCCTCGTCCGCCGGTCCGGCGGCTACGCGCTGATCGCCGACGCCACGCCGCTCCCGGTCGACCTGTACGTCTTCCAGGACCTCTGCGCGCAGGCCGGTGCGGACAGCGACGACGCGCGCGTGGTGTCGACCCTCACCGAGGCGCTGGCGTTGTGGCACGGACCGGCGCTGACCGGCCTGACCGGCGACTGGGCCGACGCCGAGCGCGACCGGCTGGAGCGGGCCCGGCTGGCGGCCCAGCTCGACCTGGCCGAGACGCGGCTGCGGCTGGGCGAAGGCACCGAGCTGGTCGCCGGGCTCGCCGCCCTGGCCACCGGGCACCCGTACGACGAGCGCATCGCCGGCCTGTACATGACGGCCCTGCACCGGGCCGGGCGGACGGCCGACGCCCTCCAGCACTACCGGGAGGTCCACGCCCGGCTGTCCGAAGACCTGGGCATCGACCCGACCGCCGCGTTGACGGACACGCACCGGCGGCTGCTGGGGCGGGATCGCGAAGCGCGTCCGCCCGCCAGTGCAGGAAGGACCCCGGCCCGCCGCAACTGCCTGCCGCGCGACCTCCCGGACTTCACCGGGCGGGCCGCCGAGCTCGCCCGCCTGGTGACGTCGACCGGCGACCGGGCCACCGTCTACTCGGTCGACGGGATGGCCGGGGTCGGCAAGACGGCGTTCGCCGTCCACGCCGGGCACCTGCTGGCCGACCGCTTTCCCGACGGCGTCGTCTTCGTGGACCTGCAGGGGCACAGCGCGGGGAAGACGCCGCTGACCGCGGACGAGGCACTGGACGTGCTGCTGGGCCAGCTGGGCCTCGCGGCGACCGGCGACGCCAAGGCGCAGTGGCGGGCGAAGACCGCGGCGCTGCGGCTGCTGGTCGTGTTCGACAACGCCGTGGACGAGACGCAGGTGGCCGCGCTGCTGCCCGCCGGTCCCGGCCTCGTGATCGTGACGAGCCGGGCCCGGCTGCCGGACCTCGCCGGGGCGCGGCCGATCTCGCTGGCCGTCCTGCCGGAGGAAGAAGCCACGGCGTTCTTCGCCCGGCTGGTGGGCACCGACCGGGCGGCCGCCGAACCCGAGGCCGTGGCGCGCATCGTCCGCCTGTGCGCGGGCCTGCCGCTCGCGCTGCGGCTGTCCGGCGCCCGGCTCGCGCACCGCACCGCCTGGCCGATCGCGTACTTGTCCGCGCAGCTGGCCGACGCGCGCCGGCGGCTGCCGAAGCTGTTCGCCGACCGCGAGGTGGCGCTGGCGTTCCGGATGTCCCACGAGCACCTGCCCCCGGAAGACCAGCAGCTCTTCTACGCGCTGGGCCGCCATCCCGGCGCCGACGCGGACACCGCCGTCCTCGCGGCGATGACCGGCACGCCGGTGGGGCGGGCCGACGACGCCCTGCAGCGGCTGGTCGACGTCCACCTGGCCGAGGAGGCCGTGCCCGGCCGGTACCGCCAGCACGACCTGCTGCGCCAGTACGCCCGCGGGCTCTCCGACGACCCGCGGATGACCGGGAAGATGCTCGACCACTACCTGGCGGCCGTCACCGACGCGGCGGCCAGCTTCGAGGCCGGCGGCCCGGAAGCGGCGGCGGCGCACGCCTGGCTGCTGGCCGAGCGCGGCAACCTCCTGGCCGCGACGCGCTGCGCCGCGGCCGAGGGCTACGGCACCCACGCCTGGCAGCTGGCCATCTCCTTCTGGCACTTCCTGGAGCGCGACCTCGGCGGCGACCCGATCGAGCTGCTGGAGCAGAGCCTGGCCGCGGCGCAGGAGACGGCCGAGGGCGGCGAAGGCCTGCTGAGCACGTTGCTGGCGCTGGCCCACTGGTCCGCCGGCCACACCTCGCGGGCCTTCGACCTGCTGACGGCGTCGGCGAAGCAGCCGGAGAACACCGAGTCCCACGCGCACACCCTCGCCCTGCTCGGCTTGATGCACCTGCAACGCGGCGACCACGAGCCGGCGGCGCGGCACGCGCAGGCGGCGGCCGACGAGCTGGCCGGCCTCGCCCGCCTGTCCCCGCTCGGCATCGACGCGCGGATCATCACCTGCTGGACCCGCGGCGTCGTCCGCTGGCTGAACGGCGACTACGAGCCGGCGCTGGCCTTCCTGCGCACGGCTTACGCGGGCTGCGACGAGCTGGGCCGGTTCAGCCCCAACGACCACGTGCTCACCGCGCTGGCCCGGTGCCTCATCGCGCTCGGCGACGGCGAAGAGGCCCTCGGCCACCTCCGCCAGGCCCGTGACCTGCGGCAGCGGATCGGCGACCGGGAAGGCGAAGCCGAGGCCCTGGTGCTCATCGGCACGGCCCACCGCGTGGCCGGACGCGCCCACGACGCCCTGGAGCCGCAGCGCGCCGCGGTGACCATGCTCGACGACGACGTCCGCCTCCAGGCCTACGCCCGGATCGAGCTGGGCCGGACCCAGCTCGCGCTGGGCCACGGAACCGAGGCCGTCGAGCAGTTCACGATCGTGGTCCGGGGCGAGCACCTCCACGAACGAGCCCAGGCCCACGCCGAACTCGCCCGCACCGGCGACGACCCGTCAGCGGCGCGGGACCACGAGCGGGCCGCCGCGGACATCGCCGCCCGGCTCGACCTGGACCGGCCGAAGTCGTTGCCCCACCTACGCCCCGCCGGCTGGTGAGCGGCGCACCTTGAACTTCAGGTGCAGCACCCGGTCACCCTGGATGACCACGTGCGGATCCTCGAGCAACTGCTGCCCCTCGATGCCGGCGAAGAAGCGTTTGCCCGACCCGAACACCACCGGCACGACGTCCATCGCCACTTCGTCCACCAGACCGGCGGCGAAGATCCGGCTGCCCGCCTCGCCCGCGTTCACCGCGATCGTCCGGTCCCCGGCCAGCTCCTGGGCCTTGGCGATCGCCGCCTTCGGGTCGTCGACGAAGTGGTAGGACGCCTCGGGGTGCCAGCCCGCCGGCTTGGGCCGGTGGGAGACCACGACCACGTGCTCACCCGCGGGCGGCTTCCCCTCCCAGCCGTTCATCAGGTCGAACAGCGTGCGGCCCATGACGATCACGCCGATGCTCTCCCACATCGCCCGGACGTAGGGCGCCGACGCGCTCGAGACCCGGAAGCCGTTGCCCGTCCCGGAATGGTCGAACTCCTCGTCGGGTGGCGTCTCGGTGATCGGGGTGTCGCCGGAGAAGTACCACTCGTGCAGCGGGCCGACGTCGTCGTGCTCGTCGGCGATGAAGCCGTCCACCGACACCACGTTCTGCATGATCACCGTGCCCACGGGCCCTCCTCAGGTCGTCTCGCTCGATCTTGGTGTCCCGGGCCGGGCCGCGCTTGTAAAAAATCACTCGGCGGGCATCGGCGGGAACGGCCCTTCGGCGGGGAACCGGCGCCGCAGGGCCAGGAACTCCGTCGGGGTGTGGCCGGTGAAGTCCTTGAACTCCTTGCCGAAGTGCGCCTGGTCGAAGTAGCCGACGCGGTGCGCGAGATCCGCCCAGCCGGCCGGGCCCAGCGCGTCCACCGAGAGGATCAGCCGTGCGAAGCGGTAGATCCGCGCCACCCGTTTCGGGGTGATCCCGACGTGGGCCTTGAACTGCGCGGCCAGGTGGTTGCCGCTCACCCCCGCGGCCTCGGTCAGCGCGCCGACCGGGACCGCGCCGTAGGAGGTCGCCAGCCGTCCGCCGGTGTGCCGGACCAGGTCGAGACCACGCGCCGGCGCCTCGGCGAGCCGGGCGCGCAGCTCCTCCTCGACCACCCGCAGCGTCTCGCCGGCCGACGCGAGCTCCCCGAGCCGGTCGCGGATCCGGTCGAGGGACCGGTGCCAGACGGCGTCGACCGGCACCCACCGGTCCCGCAGCTCACTGGCCGGCACGCCGACGAACGGCGACAGCCCCCACGGCTTGAAGTGCACCCCCACGAGCCGCACCCGCGCGGGGAACTCGACGCGGAAGCGCCGGGTCCACATCCCCATGAACCACCCGTCGGCGAACACCGCCGGCGGCACCGAAGGGTCGGAGTCGTACAGCCGGACGGGCGCGCCCAGGTTGAGGAACAGGTGCGCCGACGGCATCGGCGGGACGGTCATCAGCCGGTGGCCCGGCACGCCGGTCTGGCAGTAGACGTCGTCGACGAACCGGTCGAGCGGCGGGGCGGGCACCTGGCCGACGTACTCCATGAGCCCAGTGTGGCCGGGCCGGTCCGGCCCGCGCGATAGGTTGCCCGCCATGACCGAGCCCGGACCCTGGCCCCCGGCCCCGATCAGGACCGAGCGGCTCGTGCTGCGCGAGTCCGAAGCCCGGGACCGCGCGGCGTTCGTCGAGCTGTTCGCCTCGCCTGAGGTCGGCGGCTACATCGGTGGCGCGCAGCCGCGCGACGAGCTGGAGCGCACGGTGGCCGAGGTGCCCGGGCGGCGCTTCGGCCTCTTCGCGGCCGACCTCGACGGCGCGATGATCGGCATGATCACGCTCGACCGGCGCGACGCGGAGACCGAGCTCGGCTACCTGTTCCTGCCGGCGGCGTGGGGCCACGGGTACGCCACCGAGGCGTGCGCGGCGGCGCTCGGCTGGTTCGCCGGCGTTCGCCCCGGCGAGCCGGTGGCGCTGCGCACCCAGACCGCCAACGTCCCCTCGATGCGGCTCGCGGCGAAACTGGGGTTCACCGAGGTGGAGACGTACGAGGCGTACGGCGCCCAGCAGTGGCTCGGCCGGTGGTCGCCGGTCAGGCCGGCCGGCCGGTGAGTGGCTGCAGGCCCGCCGGATCGGGCAGGCCGTAGCGGGTGTTGAGCACCTGCATGGCCGCGCCGGCCGCGACCACGTCGGTGCCCAGCGTCGTCAAGCTGACCTCCACGGTGAGCCAGTCGGCGCCGGGGAGCTGGGTGCGCACCGCGTGCTCGACGGCGTCCCGGTAGACGTCGCCGTGGCGGAGCAGGTCGGCGCCGCCGAGGACGATGTGGCCCAGGTCGAGCGTCTGCAGCAGGTTCACCACGCCGGTCGCGAGCACGGCCGCGGCCGCCGCGGGGTCGGCCGCCCGTTCGTGGACGGCTTCCAGGCAGCCGTGCCGGCCGCACGCGCATCGCGGCCCGTCGAGCTGGACGACCGTGTGGCCGAACTCGCTGGCGTTGGTGTGCGCGCCGCGGTGGGCGGCGCCGCGCAGCCACAGGCCGGCGCCGACCCCGGCGTCGACCACCACCAGGGCGGCGTCGCGGAAGGCGGGGCCGCGGCGCCAGGCTTCGGCGGTGACCCCGGCCGTGACGTCCTTGTCCACCACCACCGGCAGGCCCAGCGCGCGTTCGGCGAGCTCGGCCAGCGGGACGTCGCGCCAGTGCCGCAGCCGGTGCGCGCCGCGGACAGTGCCGCTCGACTGGTCGAGCGGCCCGATCATGCCGACGCCGACACCCGCCAGGATCCGGGCCGGGTCCGCGCCGGCGGCCGGCTCGGGTGCGCTCAGGCGGTGTTCGGCGATCATCGTCGTGACGCCGGCAGCGAGCCGGACCAGCAGCTGCTCCGGGGTGAAGTCGTCCGGCAGCGGGGTCGTGGCGGACGCGCGGACGGTGCCGGCCAGGTCCGTCAGGGCCAGGCGCAGCTCGCGGCGGGTGACCTGCGCGCCGATCGCCCAGCGGCTTTCGGGGACGAGCCGGTAGACCGCGGCCGGTTTGCCCAGCGCCGGCCGCCGCACGCCGGCCGGTTCGAGCAGGCCCTCCTCGACCAGGCGCGCCAGCACCTTCGACACCGCCTGCGGGGTCAGCCCGGTGACCTCGGCGACCGTGCCCCGCTCGAGGGTGGGCAAGGTTCGCGCCAGCGCGATCACCAGGGCCTCGTGGTAGTCCCGCAGGAAAGCCAGGTGCACCGCGTCACCTTACCGCCGGTGTCTGGAACTAACGCAACAGCGTTGCTAAAGTCGCCGGAATGGAGGATCTCACCCGCCGGCGCCGCTGGGCCGCGCTGCTCGCACTGGCCCTCGGCTCGGTCGCGATCGGGCTGACCGAGTTCGTGCCGGCCGGGTTGCTGCCGGACATCGCGCGCAGCGTGCTCGGGGACGAATACGCTCGGTCCGAACCGGACGCCGTCGCGCACGCCGGCTGGATGATCACCGCGTACGCGCTGGGCGTGGTCGTCGGCGCGCCGCTGATCGCCACGATCACCGCGCGGCTGCGGCGCAAACGCCTGGTGCTCGGGTTGCTGGTGCTGTTCGTGCTCGGCACCGCGGCGTCCGCGCTGGCCTCGACGTTCGGGCTGGTCCTGGCGGCCCGGTTCGCCGCCGGGCTGCCGCACGGCGCGTACTTCGGGGCGGCCGGGCTGCTGGCGGCGTCGCTGATGGGGCCCGGCAGCGAGGGCCGGGGGTTCGCGGTGGTGCTGAGCGGGCTGACCGTCGCCAACGTGGCGGGCGTCCCGGTGATCACGCGGCTGGGGCAGGCCGTCGGCTGGCGGACGGCGTACCTGGTCATCGCCGGGGTGTTCCTGCTCGCGCTGCTGGCCGTGGCGCTCACGGTGCCGGACGCGCCGGCCTCGGGCGGGTCGCCGGCCGACGAGCTGCGGGCGTTGCGGCGGCCGCAGGTGTGGCTGGTCGTGGCGACCGCGTCGATCGGGATCGCCGGGTTTTTCGCGGTGGACAGCTACCTGGCGCCGATCACGACGTCGGTCACCGGGCTGTCGTCCGGGTCGGTCGCCTGGGTCCTGGTCGCCGTCGGGCTGGGCATGACCGTCGGCAACGTCCTGGGCGGCTGGTCCGCCGACCGGAACCTGCACCGGGCCATGGTGGCGGGCTTCGGCGCGGTGATCGTCGCGAACGTCTACTTCGGACTGACCGCCGGCTCGGCGTTCGGGCTGTTCACCGGCGCCTTCCTGATCGGCGGGACGATCCTGTTCCTGGGCCCGGTCCTGCAGGCGCGGCTGATCGCGGTGGCGCCGGGCGCCCAGCTGATGGGGGCGGCGCTCAACCAGTCGGCGTTCAACGCGGCCAACAGCATCGGCGCGGCGCTGGGCAGCGTGGTCATCGCGGTCGGCCTGGGCTACCGCGCGACGGCATGGGCCGGCGTCGTGGTGAGCGCGATCGGGTTCGCGCTGGCCGTGGCGGGCTTGGCGGTGGAGCGCCGTCGGGCCGCCCGGCCGGCGGCGGTCGCGGAAGGGGACCGGATAGGGTCCGGCGGGTGAAATACCCGGAACTGGAAACGGCGATCCTGAACCTCGTCATCGCGGCGAGCGACGAGAGCGCCGCGGCGTTCGGCGCCGCGACGATCACCCGGCTGCTCCGGGAAGAAGCCGTGGAAGACGCCGTACCGGACGAACTTTCCGAAGACGCCTGGGCCGCGCTGGCCACCGCCCGCGAGTCGATCCTGACCGTCGACGCCGGCGAGCTGGGGGCGCTGATCGAGCGGATCGACGCGGGGATCCTGGTCGACGACGACCTCGACCGCGGGATCGTCGCCGCGCTGACCGCCCTGATGCACTGGAACAGCTACCTCCAGGGCGGCCGGCGCGGCGAGCTCTACGAACTGGCGATCCGCTCGATCGAGGACGTCGACTTCCAGGTGTCCGCCGATCTGGACGACATGCTGGCCACCCCCGAGATGGCCGCGGAGTACGACCGGATCCGCGGCCTGCTCACCTCCTAGCGGGCGACCCCGGCGGCCGCGATGATCGCGGCCGCCGCGGCCATGCCCGCGGCGTTCGGGTGGTACGGGTACGCCGGGGACGCCGGCACCGCGCCTTCCAGCCACCGGGTCGCGGGTGCCGCGCACAAACCGTGCCGGGCACTCGGGTTCCGGATGTCCACATAGGACGCCTTGGTGCGGGCTGCCTGGCCGGCCAGCATCACCATCAGGCGGTCGAACGTGGCCTGGATGTAGTTCGCGTCGGCGGCGGTGTAAGGGTCGGCCGGGTAGCAGCCACCCGGTTGCCAGTAGGTCAGGTAGCCGACGACCACCACGCGGGCGGCGGGGGAGCGGCGGTGGATCTCGGCCAGCGCGGCGGCCACTTTCGGTGCGGTGGCGGCGATCCGCGCCTGGAACTGGTCGACGCCGCCGGTGGTGTACTGGTCCCGGCACGACGGGACGACGGGCCCGTCCGGGCTCGCGCACGTCACGAACGCCGAGCTGAGGACGATGTCGTTGGCGGCGATCGCGAGCGTGACGAGGTCGGTGTCCCGGCGCAGCGCGTCGAACTGCGGTGCGACGATCCCGGCCTGCCGCCCGGTGAGGTCGGCGGTCGTCGCACCGGAGCACGTCACGTCGGTGAGCGTCGCGCCCAGCCGGCCGGCCAGGACGTGCGGCCAGTTCCGGTCGGAGCGCAAGCACGTCGCGTCGATCTGGTCCGGGATCAGCGGGCCCGCGGCCGACGAGTCGCCGAGCGCGACGTACCGGATCCGCCCGCTCGCCTCCGCCGGTGCGGCGGCCAGGCAGGCCAGCAGCACCAGCACCAGCACGTACCTCACTGGACCGGCTGCCCTTCGCTCGCCGTGACGGCCTGGTCCTGCACCGCGGCGCGCCGGATCGACATGCCCAGCACCGGCACCAGGGCGACGGCGACGCAGGCCGCGGCGGCGAACACGTAGTAGGGCGCGACGAGGCTGTCCGTGGAGCCTTCGATGAGGCCGTAGACGTACGGCCCGACGAAGCCGCCGGTGATCCCGAGCATGTTGATGAACGCGAGCCCGGCCGCGGCCATCAGGCCGGACAGGCGTGACATCGCGACCGACCAGAACAGCGGCAGCGTGCCGAAGGCGAAGAAGTTCGAGATGAAGAGCAAGCTGATGCTCCACACCGGGTTCCGCGACACCAGGAAGCCCACGAGGACCAGCAGCACGGCGCCGGCGCAGATTCCGATGAGCGTCACCTCGTGGCCGTACCGGCGCTTGAACCAGGGGAAGAACAGCACCCCGGCCAGCCCCGAGATGCCGCCGCTGCCCGCCACGAGGCCGATCAGGAACGGGCTCTGCAGGCCGAGCGACTGGATGTAGGCGGGGAAGTTGAAGCCGATCCCGCCGCCGATCGACTGGTTGATCAGGTAGATCGCGCCGAGCAGCAGCACGGTCGGGTGGCCGAACGCCCGGCGCAGGTTCCCGCGCACGCGCGTCGGCGACGCCGCGGTGTCGCCGACGGCCCGCTCCGAGAGCATGGCCGCTTCCTCCGCCGTGAGCCACTTCGCGTCGGTGGGCCGGCTGGGCAGCGCGAACCAGACGACGACGCCGATGAGGACGGTGACCAGGCCTTCGACGAGGAACATCCACTGCCAGCCGCGCAGCCCGGCGACACCCTGCAGTTCCATCAGCGCGCCGCCGACGGGGGAGCCGATGATGACCGCGACGCAGGGCGCGACGTAGATCAGGCCGACGATCGTGACGCGGTGCTTCTGCGAGAACCACTGCGTGACCATGTACATCATCGCCGGGAACAGGCCCGCCTCGGCGGCGCCGAGCAGCAACCGCAGGATGTAGAACGAGACGTCGTCGCCCACGAACATCATCGCGGCGGAGACGATGCCCCAGGTGATCGCGATGCGCGTGATCCACAGGCGCGCGCCGACGCGGTAGAGGATCAGGTTGCTGGGCACCTCGAGCAGCGCGTAGCTGATGAAGAACAGGCCGGCGCCGAGCCCGTAGGCGGCCGCGCTGAGGCCGATGTCGGCCGCGAGCGAGGTCTTGGCGAGCGCGACGTTCGTCCGGTCCACATAAGACATGAAGTAGGCGAGGCCGAGCACCGGCAGCAGCCGGGTCACGGCCTTCTTGGTGGCGAGTTCGTGCAGGAGGTCTCGTGCGTTCGTCATTGGACGCCTTTCAGGTGACTTCTCACGCTGATACCGTCTGACCTGCAATACTACGGAGTATCACGGTAGGGTTCGGCGCGTGTTGGTGTCAACAGCCCGAGCCGGACATGGGATGATGGGACACCTGAAGAACGAGGAGGACGACCAGGTGAGCGCGAGCCCCGACGTCGAACCCGGTGCGCGGAGCAGGATCCTCGACGCCGCGGCGGAGGCCTTCATGGCGACCGGGTTCGCCAACGCCACGATCGACGACATCGCGCGCGACGTGGGTGCGACCAAAGGCCTGGTGTACTACCACTTCCGGTCGAAGTTCGACATCTTCCTCGCCGTCTACGAGGAGGCGATGGGGCGCGTGCGCGAGCGGATCGAGGTGCTCGCCCACGGCGACGGCACGGGTCGCGACCGGCTCGTGGCGATGTCGGAGGCGCACGTGGTGAACCTGATGCAGGACCTGGCCTACCACCACGTCGTCCACCAGGCGGTACGCGGCCAGGTGGCGACCGCGCTGAAGGCGCGCCAGGTCGAGGCGCTGCAGGAGCTGAACCAGCTGCGCAGCGACTACGAGCAGCTGTTCCGGAAGGTGGTGGAGGCCGGCCTCGCCGACGGCTCCCTGCGTGCGGTCGACGCGTCGCTGGCCACGCGGACCCTGCTGAGCAACCTCAACGCGGTCGACACGTGGTTCCGCCGGATCGAGGGCCAGCCGGCCGAGGAGATCCACGCACTGGCGCGCAGCGTCGTGGACCTCCTGATCGGCGGCCTGGCCGGCTGACCCCGGCCACGGCCGCCTGCCCGCGCGGGATCAGAACTCGTCCGCTTTGGTCAGCTCGTGCTCGAAGGCGTCCGCCCGGGCGACGAGCGTCTTGAGGGGACGCTCGAACTCGAGCTCGATGCTGAGGTCCTCCAGGGGCAGCGTGTGCTTGAGCAGCGCGACCCCGTCCACGACCGCCGCGCCGCCGGCGGCCGCGGCCCCGGCCAGCTCCAGCAGCTGCCGCAGGTCGATCTTGTCGGCCCAGCCGACCGGTGAGGAGATCTCGACCCACGCGCCGCCGTCCAGCTCGGGCAGGTGGTGCACCGTCGCCTGCTGCGTCCGGTCCTGCGGCCCGGCGAGGCGGAACCGCAGCCAGTCGCCTTGCTCCTCCAGGACTTCGTACCGTGTCCGGACAAAGTTGATCACATCGGTCCAGGTGGTCACCCGCTCCGCCTCTCGCCTAAGACCTTCCAGCGAGAGGAGCATCTCACGCCGCGGTCGGGCCCGGCACTCCGGACATACCGACGGCTCAGCCGAGCGCCATGTCCTGGGAGCGCGACGGGACGGCGTCGAGGGTGGCGAGCGTCGCGTCGTCGAACCCGATCGAACCGGCGGCGACGTTCTCCTCGAGGTGCCCGGCCGTCGCGGTGCCGGGGATGAGGTGGACGTTCGGCGCGTGGTGCAGCAGCCAGGCCAGCCCGATCTGCGACGCCGTGGCGCCGAGGGACTCCGCGACGGTGTGCACGGCCGGCTCGTCGGTCACCTTCGGCAGGCCCGGGAACGCGCCGCCGAGCGGGAAGAACGGCACCCAGGCGATGTCCTCGGCGAGGCAGAGCTCGAGCATGTCCTCGTCCTCGCGGCTCACCAAGCTGTACGCGTTCTGCACGCAGGCGATGCCCGCGGGGAGCGCCCGGCGCAGGATCTCCAGGGTGACGCTGCTGAGCCCGATCGCGCCGATCTTGCCTTCGTCGCGCAGCGCCGTCATGACCTCGAGCTGGTCGTCGAGGTCGACCAGCTGGTCGCCTTCGGCCTTCAGGCCGGGCCGGGTGTCCAGGCGGCGCAGGTTGACGACGCCGATCTGTTCGGTGCCGAGGGTCCTGAGGTTGTCCTCGACGCTCGCGCGCAGCTCGTGGGGGCGCTGCGCGGGGCGGAGCCGGATCGGCCCGCCGGGGTTGGGGTCGGCGCCGACCTTGCTGACGACCAGCACGTCGTCCCCGGGCCGGAGCGCGTCGCGGATGACGCCGTTGACGAAGGCGTTGCCGTAGAACTCGGCGGTGTCGAGGTGGTTCACGCCGAGGTCGATCGCGTGGCGCAGGAGCGTGACGGCCGCGTCGCGGTCGTCGTGCAGGCGTTCGAGCTGCATCGCCCCGTACCCGACGCGGTTGACGGTGCGGCCGGCGAGCGGAGCGGTGGTGGCGATGGGGGGCATGGGCATCCCGTCAGTCGTGCGATGATGGCGAAGCGGAGGAACCTCCGTTAAGTCGACCGTAGCACAACCGGAGGTGCCTCCGTTTTGTCGTCACCCGATCCGGCCGCCGCCGACCGCCCGGTCCGCTCCGACGCGCGCCGCAACCGCGAGAAGCTCGTCGCCGTCGCGCAGGCCGCTTTCGCCGGCGCCGACGGCCCCGTCGCGCTCGAAGCGATCGCCCGCGAGGCCGGCGTCGGGATCGGCACGCTCTACCGGCACTTCCCGACCCGCGAAGCCCTCGTCGAAGCCGTCTACGCCGCCGAGCTCGACGACGTCGCCACCAGCGCCCCGGCGCTGCTCGGCAAGCTCCCGCCCGAGGCCGCCCTGCGCGCCTGGCTGGACCGCTACGCCGCCTTCTTCCAGACCAAGCGCGGCATGGGCGACGTCTTCCGCGCCGGGGTGGCGTCCGGGCGCATCGCCACCCCGGTGACGCGCAAGCGCATCACCGGCGCGATCGGCACGATCCTCACCGCCGGGGCGGCGGCCGGCGTCTTCCGCGCCGACGCCGACCCCGAAGACTTCACGCTGATCGTGCTCGGGATCTTCCTGTCCACGGTGGAGGACCGCGACCCGGAGCGGATCGGGCGGCTGCTCGACCTCGTCGTCGACGCCCTGCGCCCGAAGTAGATTTCTTTCGCGGCGATGTCGAATGGGGCCGCGGTCGTTCGTCGCCCCAGTGAGAGACCGGCACCGGGCCGGTCGCCCCCACACCGGAGGCCCGCGATGTCCGTCATCACCGTCACTCCCGCGAAGTCCCTGCTCACCGGCGGTCTGACCGCCGTGGCCGCCGCCACCGCGGCGACGTCGCTCCTGGCCGCGGCGGCCGAGTTCGCCGGCATCGGCGCCGTGGTCGCCGGTGCGCCGATCCCGGTGACCGGGTTCGCCGTGCTGACCGCCGTCTTCTCCACGGTGGGCGTGCTGCTCGCCCTGGTGCTGGCCCGCACGGTGCGCCACCCGCGCGCGGTGTTCCTCCGCACCACGCTCGCGCTCACCGCGCTGTCGCTGGTCCCGGACGTGCTCGCGGACGCGCCGGCGAGCACGAAGGTGCTGCTGATGCTGGCCCACGTGGTCGCCGCCGCGATCGTCATCCCGGCCGTCGCCCGCCGCACCCCCGCCGCGCGGGCGTGACCGCCGTGAACCACGAAAGCGTGAGTGCCACCTTGACGATCGCCGAGCCCGCCGCGACGGTGTTCGCCGTGCTGGCGGACCCCGCGGCCCACGCCGCGATCGACGGCACCGGCTGGGTCCGGGAGCCCGTCGAACAGGCGCCGTTGACCGCGGTGGGGCAGATCTTCCGGATGGACATGCACCACTCCGGCCACCCGGACGGCGACTATCAGGTCGTCAACAAGGTCGCGGTGCTCGACGCGCCGCGCGCCATCGGCTGGCTCACCGGGTCCGCCAAGGGCGACGGCGAGGTGGAGTACGGCGGCTGGATCTGGCGCTACGACCTGACGCCGCGCGGCCCAACCGGCACCGAGGTCACGCTCACCTACGACTGGTCGGGGGTGCCGCGGTTCGTCCGGGAGCGCGGCATCCGGTTCCCGCCGTTCGGTCCCGCGCACCTCATCGACTCGCTGCACCACCTGGCCGACCTCGCCCACCGCGTGTCCGTTTAGGAGTTTCGCCATGACGCAGTACCTGCTCGCCGTCCAGCTCGACGAAAGCGTGCCGGAGACCGAGGAAGAGACCCGGACGCAGATGGCGCGGACGGGCCGGGTCGTCGACGACATGAAGGCCGCCGGGGTGTGGGTGTTCGTCGGCGGGCTGAAGCCCTCGCACGCCTCGACCGTCGTCCGCCCCGGCGGCGGCACGACCACGATCACCGATGGCCCGTTCGCCGAGACGAAGGAACAGCTCGGCGGGTTCTGGGTGATCCGGTGCGCCGACCTCGACCAGGCGCTGGCCTGGGCCGGGAAGTGCGCGCTCGCCTGCGGGCAGCCGATCGAGGTGCGCCCGTTCGACGACTTTTCGCAGGACTGAGCGCGGATGGACCTCGACAGCGTCTACCGGGCCGAGTACGGCCGGTGCGTGGCCACGCTGACGCGGCTGCTCGGGGACATCGGGCTCGCCGAGGAGGCCGTCCAGGACGCGTTCGCCGTCGCCGCCGTGAAGTGGGCCGAGGCGCCGCCGGCCAACCCCGGTGCGTGGATCGTGACCACCGCCCGCCACCGCGCGATCGACCGCCTGCGCCGGGAATCCACCCGGGAGGCCCGCCACGCGCAGGCCCTGCTGCTGCACCAGCCCGACGAGCCGGAGGAGGCCGGACCCGTGCGCGACGACCAGCTCCGCCTGATCTTCACCTGCTGCCACCCGGCGGTGTCGCCGCTCGCGCGGACCGCGCTCACGCTGCGCCTGCTCGGCGGGCTGGAGGTGGCGGAGATCGCGCGGGCCTACCTGGTGCCGGAGGCGACCGTCGCGCAGCGGATCGTCCGGGCGAAGAAGAAGATCCGCGACGCCGGCATCCCGTACCGGGTACCCGGCGCCGCCGAGCTGCCCGAGCGGCTGGGCTCGGTGCTCACCGTGCTGTACCTGGTGTTCAACGAGGGGTACACCTCGACGTCGGGGGAGCTGCTGCGGACGGACCTGTGCCTGGAGGCCGTCCGGCTGACGCGGGCGCTCGCCGACCTGATGCCGGACGAGCCCGAGGTGATCGGGCTGCTGGCGCTGCTCCTGCTCACCGAAGCCCGCCGGCCGGCGCGGGTGGGGCCGGCGGGGGAGCTGGTGGTGCTCGCGGAGCAGGACCGCTCGCGGTGGAACCACGAGCTGATCGCCGAGGGGCACGACCTGGTGCGCCGGTGCCTGCGTCGTAACCAGCCGGGCCCGTACCAGATCCAGGCCGCGATCAACGCCGTGCACACGGACGGCCTGGCCACCGACTGGACGCAGGTGCTGGCCCTCTACGACCAGCTGCTGCAGCACACGCCGACGCCGATCGTGGCGCTCAACCGCGCGGTCGCCGTCGCCGAGGTCCACGGCCCGGCACTGGCCCTGGCCACGATCGAGGAGCTGGACCTGCCGGGCTACCACCTGCTGCCGGCCACCCGCGCGGACCTGCTCACCCGCCTGGGCCGCACACCGGAGGCGATCACCGCCTACGACGCGGCGATCTCCTTGGCCACCAACGAAACGGAACGAACCTTCCTGCAGACGCGCCGAGCGCGCGCGGCCGGGGTCCGGATGTCCTGAAGGGCACCCTCAGGGACGTGTGGTCCCTGAGGGTGCCCTTCAGGACATAGGTCACCCGGACGGCGATGACGCGAAGGGCGTCAGGTCGTCACCGCGTCGCGGAAGGCCTCGACGTGGGCTGCGGCGCACTCGGTCGGGAGGTCGGCGGGGATGACGACGCTGCCGGTGATCGTCATGGCCGGCTTGAGCGGGATCGCGCTGACGCGGGTCGAGCCGATCTCGGCGACCTGCCCGGCGGGTAGCACCGCCCAGCTGCCCGGGTCGGAGCCGACTTCGACGATCGTGTCCTGGGTCGTGCCCACCGGCCGGCCGAGCCGGGGGCTCACGCCGGCCTCGCGCAGCGCGGCGGTGAGGGCGTCGTGCAGCGGCGGGTCGTGCTGTCGCGAGGGGAGCCGCAGGACGCTCTCGGCCAGTTCGGTGATGCCGACGACCGTCCGGTCCGCGGCCGGGTGCTGCCGGGACACGACCGCGAACAGCGGTTCCGTCCAGGTCGGCAGCACCTTGAGCCCGGGGGCCGAGAGCACGCCCCGGGCCAGCGCGACGTCCAGTTCACCCTGCCGCAGCGCGTTCAGGCGGGCGTCGAGCGGCAGGTCGACGAGCACGACGTCGAACGGCGAGCCGGCTTCGCGCAACGCGTCGATGCCGCGTTCCAGTCGCGTGGTGAACCCGGCGGCCGTGCCGATCCGCATCGTGCCCGCGGCCGTCGTGGCGGCGAGCCGGACCTGGTCGGCGGCCGCGAGGGCGGCCCGCGCCGCGTCGAGCACGCGGCGGCCGGCCGCGGTGAGCTGGACCCGGCGCGGCGAGCGGTCGAACAGCCGGACGCCCAGCTCGCGTTCCAGCCGGGCGATCTGCTGGCTGACCGCGGGCTGCGCGATGTGCAGCCGCTCGGCGGCCCGGCCGAAGTGCAGCTCGTCGGCGACGGTGACGAAGTGCCGCAACGCCCTCAGTTCCACTGGTCCTCCCACCTGCGACGATAAGGCCACCTTATCGCTGCGCGTGCGCACTGGACCTGGTTCGCCGCGGGGCGCGGTGCTGAAGTCGTCCCATGAGTATCGACCTGGGTTTGCTCGGCGCCCACCTGCGCGAGCACGAGGTGTCCCCGGAACGGGCCGCCGAACTCGAGGCGGCCGGTTACGGCACGCTGTGGCTGGACGCGTCGCCGCCGGCCGACCTGAAACTGGTGGAGGAGCTGCTCGACGCGACCACCCGGCTGGCCGTCGGGACGAGCGTGGTGAACGTCTGGACCGCCGACGCGGCGACCGTCGCCGCGTCCTACCACCGGATCGTCGCCAAGCACCCCGACCGGTTCCTGCTCGGCGTCGGGATCGGGCACCGCGAGGTCGACACCGGATACGCGTCGCCGTACGAAAAGCTGGCGTCCTATGTGGACACCTTGACCGCGGCCGGCGTGCCGGCCGACCGGGTGGTGCTGGCCGCCCTCGGCCCGAAGATGCTGCGGCTGGCCGGCGAGCGCACCGCCGGGACCGTCCCGTGCATGATCACCACCGAGCACACCCGGCGGGCCCGGGCCGCCCTCGGCGCGGGGAAGCTGGTGCTGCCCGGGCACTTCGTGCTGCTGGACGACGACGTCGACCGCGCCCGCGCGACTGCCCGCTCCGCCCCGCCGGGGACGGCGCTGGTGGTCACCAACTACGTCGCCAACCTCCGGCGGCTCGGCTTCACCGACGACGACTTCGCCGGCCACGGCAGTGACCGCCTGATCGACGCGCTCGTCCTGCACGGCGGGCCCGCCACGATCGTCGCCGGCGTGCAGGCGCACCTGGACGCGGGCGCGGACCACGTCGGCATCTACCCCCTCGGCGACGACCCGATCGGCACCCTGCGCGGGGTCGCCGAGGCCGTGTTGGCCTGATCCGCTCGTGTTCCGCTCCCTGGACGTGCTGGCCGGACGCGGGGGCGGGTGTCCAGAATGCCCGCATGACAGCGTGGACGGACGAAGTCCGGACCGACGAAGCCCGGCCGGCGGTCGAGCTGACCGTGGCCGTCCGGATCCGCATCGACCCGGGGCACGCGGCCGGCCTCACCGCGCGGCTGCTGGAGTCCTTTGAGGACACCCTCGGTGTCCGGTTCGACGAGCGCCCGGACGCACAGGTGGTGGACCTGGCGACGCGCCGCCCGGCCGTCCGGATCGAGGCGGGCTCGCGGCGGGTGCTGGTCCGGGGGACCGCGCTGGAGCTGACGCGGCTGGAGTTCGAGCTGTTGCTGTTCCTGGGCCGCCACCCGGACGTGGTGTTCAGCCGCCGAACGCTGCTGACGGAGGTCTGGGGCGCGCCCCACCACGGCGGCGAGCGCACGGTGGACGTCCACGTCCGCAAGCTGCGCCACAAGTTCGAGCCGGAGCCGGCCCCGATCACGACGGTCCGCGGGGTCGGCTACCGCTTCGACAGCTCCGCGGAGGTCATCGTGGTGTGAAGTGTGGTGGCTGCAGCGCCGTGACCTCCGGGACCGCACCTTCGAACCGCTGGACCTCCACCGCCGCGTGCTGGCCCGCGCAGCCCTGTGACAGCCGGGACGACGGGATGTCCGCCGTCAGGACATTCGGGTTGCCGTGGGCGCACAGCGGGCCCGTGGGGTGGTTCTCGACCGGGTCGAACCACGCTCCTGTCGGGAGCTGGACCACGCCCGGGCGCAGGGCGTCGTCCAGGACCGCGCCCGCCAGGCACGCGCCGCGCGTGTTGTACACCCGGACCACGTCGCCCGTGGCGATGCCCCGCGCCTCGGCGTCGGACGGGTTGAGGCGGATCGCCTCGCGGCCCGCTACCTTGCCCGCGCGGCTGACGTCGCCGCCGTCGAGCTGGCTGTGCAGGCGCGTGCGCGGCTGGTTCGCGATCAGGTGCAGCGGCCCGGACTCCGTCGGCGGCAACCAGACCGGGTGCCCGGGGCAGTCGTCGTACCCGAACCCCGCCACGACGGCCGACGTGATCTCGATCCGGCCGCTGGGGGTCTTCAGCGGGTGGGCGAGCGGGTCGGCGCGGAAGTCCGCCAGCAGCGTGTGGTGCGTCGGCCCCGGCGGGAGCCGTAGTTCGCCGGCCGCCCAGAACTCGGCGAACGAAGGGACACCCGCAGGGCGCCAAGCCTCGTAGAGGTGTTCCAGCCATTCCCGCGGCGAGCGCCCTTCGGTGAAGGAAGCGGCGACGCCGAGCCGGGCGGCGAGACCCGCGAAGATCGCGTAGTCGTCACGCGCCTGCCCGGCGGGCTCGGCGATCCGGTGCATCGCGATCAGGTGCGTGTCCCGGCGCCCGGACCCCAGGTCCTCGCGCTCCAGCGTCGTCGTGACCGGGAGGACGACGTCGGCGTGCCGCGCGGTGGCCGTCCAGAACGGTTCGTGCACCACCACCGTGTCCGGCCGGGCGAACGCGCGCCGCAGCCGGTTGAGGTCCTGGTGGTGGTGGAACGGGTTGCCGCCCGCCCAGTAGACCAGCCGGGTGTCCGGGTACCGCCGGACCTCGCCGTTGTAGTCGTAGGCCGCGCCTGGGTGCAGCAGCAGGTCCGCGATCCGGGCGACCGGGATGAACTCCTTCACCGGGTTGACGCCTCGGGGCAGGTACGGCGTCCGGACCTCCGGGCCGGTGTCGCCGACGTCGCCCATCGAGCCGTAACCGTGGCCGAACCCGCCGCCCGGCAGGCCGATCTGCCCGAGCATCGCGGCCAGGGTGATCCCCGCCCACACCGGCTGCTCGCCGTGTTCGATGCGCTGCAGCGACCACGTCACCGTGACCAGCGTCCGGTGCGCGGCCATCTCCCGGGCGAGCGCGACGATGTCGGCGGCGGGGATCCCGGTGATCCCGCTCGCCCACCGCGCGTCCTTGCCGGTGTCCAGCAGGTACCGTTCGAAGGACGCGTACCCGACGCAGTACCGGGCCAGGAAGTCGCGGTCGTGCAAGCCTTCGACGACCAACGTGTGCGCGAGACCCAGCATCAACGCCGTGTCGGTCGCCGGCCGGATCGGGTACCAGCCGGCGTCCACTGTGGACGGCAGGTCGTCACGCAGCGGGCTCACGAGCGCGACCCGGGCGCCCAGCCGGGCGAGGTGCCCGGGCGTCCCGTGCTCGGTGACGCCGCCGGGCGTGACGAACACGTTCTTCTCCGGCACACCGCCGAAGGCCACGATCAGCTCGGTGTGCTCGGCGATCGTCGGCCAGCTCGACGCCTGGCGCAGCACGGCGTGCGCGTCACCGACGACGTGCGGCAGCAGCACCGTCGACGTCCCGTTGCTGTAGCTCTCGCGGGACGACGTGTAGCCGCCGATCGTGGTGAGGAACCGGTGCAGCTGGCTCTGCGCGTGGTGGAACCGCCCGGCGCTGGCCCAGCCGTACGAGCCGCCGAAGAGCGCCTGGCTGCCGTGCTCGCCCCGGACGCGGTCGAGCTCGGCGGCGAGCCGGTCGAGGACCTCGTCCCACGGCACCTCGACGAACTCGTCGCGGCCGCGCCGCTCATCGGGTCCGGGACCGTCCTCCAGCCAGCCGCGGCGCACCGCGGGCCGGGCGACGCGGGTCGGGTGGTCCAGCGCCGCGGCCAGGTTGCCCAGCAGCGGTGACGGCGCCGGGTCGGCCGGGTGCGGGACCACCCGCAGCCGGCCGTTCTCGACGTCGGCGGAGAACGCACCCCAGTGCGACGTGCTCGGCCTCGTGCCCCGACGGTAACGGCGTCGGCGCGCTCGCGGACCAACCGCACGAGCGTGCCGTAGTCCCGCGCGTCGGCCAGTGGCGAGAACCCGCGGATCAGCAGCGTGCCGACACCGAGCCGGAGGTAGTCCAGCAGCGAGTCCGCGACCTGCTCGTAGCTGCCGACCAGCGCGGTGGAGTTCCCGGCCGCGCCGGTCGTCTTGGCCACCGCCGTCCACAGCCGCTCGTCGTGGACCTCGCCGGTCGCCGCGGCTTCGAGCAGCCGCTGCGAGCCGACGGCGGCGGTGGAGTCGCGGACGCCCTTGAACTCGCTGACGCGGTCCTGGGTGAGCCGCAGGATGTCGCGGGCCCGGTCCCAGGCCTCGGCTTCGGTCGCCGCCGGGATCGGGCGGAGGCTGACGCTGAACGCCGGGGTGCGCCCGTGCGGCGCGGCGGCGGTCCGCACCTCTTCGATGCGCTGGGCGATCCCGGCCAGGGGCTCGCCCCAGAAGGCGTAGACGTCGGCGTGCTTCGCGCCGACGCGGATGGCGTCGCCCGACGCGCCGCCGAAGTAGACCGGGATGCCGCCGTCCGGGCGGACGTCCGAACGCGCGCCGCGGACCTGGTAGAACTCGCCTTCGTGGTCGAACGGCTCGGCCGAGTCCCACGTCTTGCGCACCACGGACAGGAAGTCGTCGGTGCGGCGGTAGCGGGTGGGCTTGTCGGTGAAGTCGCCGTCGCGGGCCTGGTCGGCGTCGTCGCCGCCGGTGATCACGTGCAGGGCGATCCGGCCGGGGTGGAACGCGTCGAGCGTGGCGAACTTGCGCGCCAGCTGGGTGGGCGCGACGAAGCCGGGCCGGTGGGCGAGCAGCACGCCGAGCCGATCGGTGGCGGCCAGCACCTGGTCGGCGAGCACGAACCCGTCCGGGCTGCTGGCGGACTGGGCGATCAGCACGCGGTCGAAGCCGGCGGCCTCGTGGGCGCGGGCGACCTCGCGCAGGTAGCCGGGCTGGATGATCGGGCCCTCGGGCGCGACGATCTCGCTGGCCTGGCGGCCGGCGGCGTATCCGATGAATTCGACGCTCACGGGGTCTCCTGTCCTAGGGCGCGGGCGGTGGCGAAGATGTCGCCCATCCGCCAGCTCTCGTTCGGGTGGGTGCGGCGCGCCCGGCCCCAGCCGGAGTCGCGCCGGTACTGGGCGGGCCAGTCCGTGCCCCGGACGGCTTCTTCGTCCGCCGACACCGGCGTCCGGCAGTCGGGGTCGACGAACAGCGCGTCGACCGGGCAGTACAGCTCGCACAGGAAGCACGTCTGGCAGTCGGATTGGCGGGCGATGACGGGTGGTGCGTCGGGGACGGCGTCGAAGACGTCGGTCGGGCAGACCTGCACGCACTTGTCGCACTCGATGCACCGGTCGGCGAGGACCAGTTCGATCACGCGACGGCCTCCTTCCAGGCGGGGTCGTCGGTGCGCCAGTGCATGCCCCGGGTCTCGGGCCGGCGCAGGGCCGCCTTCTTGACCCAGCGGCCCATGGCCACCAGCGACGCGGTTTCGCGGGCCGTGACGGCGTCGCGGCCGGTTCCGGTCAGGCCGCCCTCGACGATCGTCCACAAGGGATCCAATGTGGACAGAGAGGCACGGAGACCCGGCGCGTCCCGGAACATGTTCTTGTCGTAGGCGTTCAGCTCCTCGCGCACGACGTCGACCACGCCGGCGGTGTCCACGGTGGCCGTCCGGCCGCTCGGGCGGATCCCCGCGCGGCCCACCGCGTGCAGTGGCGCGGAGCCCGCCGACCGGGCGTGGCGGACCGCGGCGCGCCCGGCCCAGGTGCCCGAAGACACGGCCCACGCGGAGTTCGGCGAGCCGCCGCCGGAGATCGCGCCGACCACCGGCACCCGGCTCGCGACGTCACCCGCGGCGAACAGCCCGGGCACGTCGGTGGTGCAGTCCGGGCCGGTGACGACCAGGCCGCCTACGCCGCGGATCGTGCCCTCGCCGAGCAGCGTGACCTCGAACCGGTCGGTGTAGGGGTCGATGCCGCGCCGGGCGAAGGGCAGCAGGAAGTTCGGCTGCACCACCGGCATCTTCCGGCGCACCCACTCCGGCGTCCGGTCCAGCGTCGTGAACACCGGCCCGCGCAGCAGGGCCGCGCCGAGGACGCGGTTGCGGTCCGGGCCCGGCGGCAGCGCGATCTCGGCGCCGTCGACGTCGGTGTAGGTCCCGAAGAGGTACGACATCGACCGCGCCATCGTCGAGTACGCCGGGGCGAGGGTGTAGTAGTTCGAGAACTCCAGGCCCGACAGGCGCGCCCCGGCCTCGACGGCCATCAGGTGCCCGTCGCCGGTGTTGCCGCGCGAGCCGAGCAGGTTCGAGCGGAACGCCGTCCCGCCGGTGGCCAGCACCACCGCGCCCGCGCGGACGCGCCAGCTGCCCCCGGCCTGACGGCGTACCCCGGCCGCGCCGCCCGCCGAGCCGTCCGGGCGCAGCAGCAGTTCCAGCGCCGGGTGGTGGTCGAGGATCCGGACGCCCGCCCGGTGGATCAGCCCGCGCATCGCGCGCAGGTACTCCGGGCCGCGCACGTTGTTGGTGCGGTCGGGCTGCCCGTCGCGGACCGGGAACGGGTAGTACTTGTCCAACGTGGGCAGCCGCTCCCAGGTGGTGCGCAGGACGCGCAGCGCCTGCTCGGGATCCGCGAGCCCGCCGGCGTGCGCGTGCCGTTGCGCGACCGCTTCTTCGTGGCGCTCCGGCGGCACGAACCAGTGCGTCACCCCGGCCGTGGCGGTGACGCCGCTGGTGCCGCAGTAGCCCTTGTCCGCGAGGACGACGGCCCCGCCGGCCTGGGCCGCGGCCAAGGCGGTCCAGGTCGCGGCGAGGCCCCCGCCGACGACGAGCACGTCGGCGGCGAGATCGAGGTCGCCGCTCATCGCGACTCCGCCAGCTCGGCGTCGGCGGCGACGCCGAGTTCGGCGAGCAGCCGGTAGCGCAGCTGCTCGAACTCGGGGTTGCGGCGGGTGCGTTCGCCGTCGAAGGCGACGCGGTGTTCGGCGGCGAGCCGGCCTTCGCGCAGCGCGACGACGCGGTCGGCGAGCAGGATCGCCTCGTCGACGTCGTGGGTGACCAGCAGGACGGCCGGGCGGTGGTGCTCGACCAGCCGCCGGACCAGGGCGTGCATCTTGATCCGGGTCAGCGCGTCGAGGGCGGCGAACGGCTCGTCGAGCAGCAGCAGGCGCGGCTCGCGGACCAGCGCCCTGGCGAGGGCGACGCGCTGGGCCTCACCGCCGGACAGCGTCGCGGGCCAGGCGTCGGCGTGGCCGGTCAGGCCGACCTCGGCCAGCGCCCGGGTCGCGGCGTCGCGCGCCCCGGCGCGGGGGAGGCCGACCGCGACGTTCTGCCACACCGGCCGCCACGGCAGCAGCCGGTGCTCCTGGAACACCACCGCCCGCTCGGGCGGGGCGGCCAGGTCGCCGCCGTCGGGCTCGTCGAGCCCGGCCAGCAGCCGTAGCAACGTCGTCTTGCCGCAGCCGCTTTCGCCGATCAGCGCGACGAACTCGCCGGGCGCGATGTCGAGGTCGAGTCCGTTGAGGACGGTCCGGTCGCCGAAGCTCTTGGTCAGCGCGCGCACGCGCACGGCGGTGCTCACAGCTTCGCCGAGTGGTCGGCGACGGTGATCGGGCCGGTGAGGATCTTGCGCTGGGTCAGCCAGTCCGCGCCGCGCTGCAGCTGCGCGATGCCGTCGTCGTCGACGAACTTCAGCTTCGTCTGGACGTTGTGCGACGCCATCTTGTCCAGCACCGCCTGCGGGTAGTGGGAGACGGCGTTGCCGATGTCCAGGGACTGCTTGTAGTTCTGGTTCTGCCAGTCCTGGTCGGCTTGGAACGCCTTGATCACCTTGCGGATGGTGTCGGCGTTCTGCTCGGCGTACTCGCGGCGGACGAGGTAGCTGGTGAAGTCGATCTGGAAGTCCAGCTCGTCGCCGTCGACGAAGATGGCCTTGGCGCCGTACTGCACCTCGGCGATCTCGCGGAAGCCCTGCCAGATGGCCCAGGCGTCGATCTTCCCGGCGCCGAACGCGGCGGACGCCTCGGGTGGGTTGAGGTAGGTGACCTTCACGGATTCGCGCGGCACCTTGTACTTCTCCAGCGCGGCAACAAGAAGGAACTCGCCGAGCCCGGCTTTGTTGACCGCGACGGTCTTGCCGACGAGGTCCGTGACCTTCCGGATCCCCGTGTTCGCCCCGGCGACGATCGCCGTGGTGCGCGGGGTGGACGCCGCCCAGGCGACGTAGACGAGGTCGGCGCCGGAGAGGATCGCCTGGTCGGCGGGGGTGGTGCTGCCGCCGAAGCTGAAGTCCGCGGTGCCGCCGACGACGGCCTGCAGCGTCGGCGCGTGGTTGGGGAACGGCCCGACCCACTCGACCGTGAGGCCCTGGTCCTTGAGCATCTTCTCCAGCACGCCGCGGGCCTTGGGCAGCGAGATCGTGCTGTAGGTCAGCCGGACCTTGCCCTGGGTGGCGCCGCCGGCCGAGCCGGTGGCGCACGCGGCGAGCGGAGCGGCTACGGCGGCCAGGCCGGCCGCGGTCAGGAAGGTGCGTCGGGAAAGCGTCATGGCGGATTCCTCAGGCGGTCAGGCGGGCGTAGGTGGGGTGCCAGCGCAGCAGGCGGCGTTCGAGCAGCCGGGTGACGAGGTCGCAGAGGATCCCGATCACGGCGTAGATGATCACGACGAGGACGATCACGTCGGTCTGCAGGAACTCCCGGGCGTTGGTGGCCATGAACCCGAGCCCGGCGTCGGCGCCGAGGGTTTCGGCGATGACCAGGGCGAGCCAGGCCGCGGTGAGCGACAGCCGCAGCCCGCCCAGGATCGAGGGCAGCGCGCCGGGCAGGACCACCCAGCGGATCCGCGCCGTGCGGCCGAGGCCGACGACGTCGGTCATCTCCAGCAGCTTCGGGTCGATCTGGCGGATGCCGAGCACGGTCGTCAGGTAGAGCGGGACGGCGGAGCCCAGCGAGATCAGGAAGATCTTCCCGGCCTCGCCGATCCCGAACCAGACGATCACCAGCGGCAGGATCGCCAGGAACGGCACCGCGCGCACCATCTGGATGCTGCGGTCGAGCAGCGCTTCGGCCACTTTGGACAGTCCGACGAGCAGCCCGAGCGCGACGCCGGTGCTCGCTCCGATGGCGAACCCGGTGGCCGAGCGCTGCAGGCTGGCCAGCAGGTTCGTCGTGAGCTCGCCGTCGGCGAGCAGGTCGCCGGCCTTGGCCAGGACGCTGCTCGGCGCCGGGAGCACCTGCTTCGGCAGGACGCCCAGCCGCGCCAGCAGTTCCCAGAGCGCGAGCACGGCGACCGGCGTCAGCCACGACGCGGCGCGGTACGGGAACCCGCGGCTTCGGGCGCGCGTGCTCGCCGGGAGCGCCGCCGACGGGACGACCACGGCGCGCGTCACCGCGGATCGATCCCGGAGTCGATGTACTTGCTCAAGTCCTTGCCACTCGGGAACAACCCCTGCTGGACCCAGGTGTCGTAGGTCTTCTGCAGCTGGCCGGCGAGCGCGGCGTCGACCGGGATGCGCTGGTAGGTCGTCTCGTCCGGGCGTACCTGGGTGGCGACGGCCAGGGGCTGGTGCGCGAAGCCGGCGTACCACTTGTCGAACGCGTCCGGGTTGTCCTTGGACCAGGCGTAGCCCTTGTCGACGCGGCTCGCGAAGTCCTGGATCGCGGTGCGCTTGCGCGGGTCGGCCAGCGCGGTGTCGGTGGCGGACAGGACGTTGAGGCCGCTGTTGATGCCCGCGCCGTCGCTGAGCACGCGCGCGCCGAGCTCGCCGCGGGCGCGGGCGGCGTAGACGCTCCAGGTGGCCCAGGCGTCGATGCTGCCGGTCGCGAAGGCGGAGTTCGCCTCGGTCGGGGCGAGGAAGTTCAGCGTGACGTCCTTGTCGCTCAGCCCGGCCTGCTTGAGCGCGCCGATCACGAGGTAGTGCGCGACGCTGCCGCGGGTGGTCGGGGAGACCCGCTTGCCCTTGAGGTCGGCGAGGGTGCGGATCGGGCTGTCCTTCGGCACCAGGATGTAGGTGCCCCTGCCGCCGTTGCTCCAGGCCGCGGCGACCTTGATCTTCGAGCCGCCGGCGATCGCGGTGACGGTGGGGGAGTCGTTGGCGCCGCCGATGTCGATCGCGTCGGCGCGCAGGGCCTCGTGCAGGTTGACGGCCGCGGCGAACTGCGACCACTCGATCTTGTACGGCAGGTTGTCGAGCAGGCCGGCGGCCTTCAGCCGGGACTGCGTGGCGCCGGTCTGGTCGCCGACGCGCAGCACCACCTCACCGGAAGCGTCCGATGTGGACGATCCGCACGCGGTGAGCGTGGCGAGGCCGAGCAGGGCGGCCAGCAGTAGCAGCGCGAGCCGGGGTTTCGAAGGCATGCGGGAACTCCCCAAAACGGTGTCGCCGGAGGAAAAGCCGGTGGCGCGGACCAAATGGTCACCGGCATGTGTCTATTCTGCTCGGCGGCCGGGGAGAGTCAACGCTCCCGGGCGGGTTCCCACGAGCCGGGAAAGCTCTACAGTGGACAGTCGAGCGTGCCGCCGCCCGCCGCGCGCACGGCGTCGGCGTACTCCCGCAGCGGACGCCAGCCGGGCACGACGAACCGGCCGCCGGGGCCGGTGAAGGTCAGCGTCGGCAGGGCGTAGCGGACGTTGTGCTCGAGGTGCTTCGCGCGGCCGCTGTGCGGTCCGGGCGCGGTGATGTCGAGGACCTCCGGGCACGGGTTCCGGGTTTCGCGCCAGTCTTCGCGCACCGCCCGGCGGACGGCGTCGCTCAGCATGGCCGCGTGCAACGCCGCCAGGTCGAGGCCCGGGACGCCGTCGACGGCGGCGAGCACGCGATCGGTGTCGTCGGCCGGGGTGCCGAGGATGAACGTCGTCTCGCGCAGCCGGCTCAGGACGTCGTCGGCGACGGTTTCCCCTTGGGCCTCCGCGGCTTTCGCGGCCAGGGAAGCCGGCCAGCTCGTCCGCGCCACCCAAGCCAGGTGCGGTGCCTTCGGAGCGCCGGTGTGCTCGGTGACGCCGTCGATGAACGTCGCGTACCAGGCGGCTTCGGCGGCCGGATCCGGCGCCGGGTCCTCGTCGTCGTCGAAGAGGATGCCGAACACCCGGCGCCACCGGGCGCCGGGGAGGTTTCCGCGCAGCCAGCGGAACTTCGGCTCCGAACCCCACGCCCACGGGCAGGCGGGGTCGGTGTACTCGACGACTTCGAGCGCCACGGGTCAATCCGTGGGGACGTCGACCGGGGACCAGAGACTCGGCAGGTTGACCACGATGCCTTCCTGGCTGCTGCGCGCGATGATCACGACCGCCTCTTCGTCGGTCGGGTTCTCCTCGCGGTGCGGCACGTACGGCGGCACGAAGATGTAGTCGCCGGGCCCGGTCTCCAGGCGGATTTCCTCGTCACCGTCGGCGAAGACGAACACCGGGTGGCCGGACTTGACGTAGATCGCCGTCTCGGCTTCGCCGTGGTGGTGGTCGCCGGAGTTGGTCACCGGCGCGACGTGCGTCTCGCCCATCCAGACCTTCTGCGACCCGACGGTCTTGCCGGAGATCGCCTCCAGGCGCTTCATCCCGGTGGTCTGGTCGGTGTCGCCGGTGAGGTCCGCGCCGCGGATGCGGCGCAGGGGCTGGTGCCAGAGGTCGGTCATCGGGATCCCTTCAGGTGACGGCTTCGGCGGCCGCGTCGGTGAGCAGGTCGGCGATGGTCGTCGCGCGCAGGATGGCGGCCAGGCCGGACTCGAGCCCGGACCAGAACGGCGTGAGCCCGGCGGCCGTCCCGTGGTAGGCCAGCGCCGGGCGCGGCTCGCCGCGGACGCTCAGGAACTCGCCGTCGACCGCGACGACGGCGTCCCGCACGGTGATCTCCGCGGCGGCCCTGGCCAGCCAGTAGCCGCCCTCGCAGCCGCGCTGGCTGCGGACCAGCCCGGCTTGGCGCAGGTCGCGCAGCACGGCCTTGATGAACCGCGCCGGGATGTCCTGGGTGGAGGCGACGGCTTCGCAGGTGATCGGCCGCGTGGTGTCCGCGGCGAGCTCCAGCAGGACCCTGATCGCGTAGTCCGCCCTGGCCGAGATGCGCATGCCCGCCATCATCCCCGGACCAGCGCCGGTGTGCCCGTTCCGGCCCGCAGCCATTCCAGGAACTGGACGATCTCGGCCGCGACGCTGCGGTGGTCGACGTCGTTGAGCACGTCGTGCCGGCCCCCGCCGACGAGCACGAACCGGCTCTCCGGCAGCTTCGCCGCGTACGACCGGGCAGCCTCGGGGCCGGCGACCTTGTCCGCTTTGCCGTGCAGGATCAGGACGGGCACCGCGGGCTCCGCGAGCGGGCTCGTAACGGGCGTGTGCAGCTCGCCGCGGGCGAACCGGTCGTCGGCGTCGAGCAGGGCGCGGTGGACCGGGCACGCGGTCCGCGCGTCCAGCTCGTCGTCCCAGCCGGTGGAACCGCCGAGCGGCAGCCCGCTGGCGATCACCGCGTCGACCGGCAGTTTCGCGGCGAGGTCGAGGGCCCGGATCGCACCGGTGTCGTGGCCGAGCAGCACGACGGGACCCGGGCCCGCCGTCACCTTCACCGGGAGGTCGGCTTCGGGCACGGTGACGCGGTAGCCGTCGAAGGCGAGCCGCGTGCCGAGCCGGGCGTAGTGCGCGGGGTGCTCGCCCCGCCCGGGCAGCAGCACCACCGTGCCGCGGACCGGGACGCCCTCGGCCGGGGCCCAGCGGATCGCTTCGGCCAGGGTCATACGGCGGCCGCCGCGGCCGGCTGCCGCCCGCGGCGGGCGAGCTCCGAACGGACCAGCGGCAGCAGGTGCCTGCCGTAGTCGATCGTGTCGTCCAGCGGGTCGTACCCGCGGATCAGCAGGGTGGTGACGCCGATGTCGACGTAGTCCAGCAGCGCCTTGGCCACCGTTTCGGGGGTGCCGACGAGGGCGGTGGAGTTGCCCGCGGCGCCGGTCGCCGTGGCCGTGGGTGTCCACAGTGCACGGTCGTGGCGGTCGGCTTTCGCGGCCGCGGCCAGGAGCCGGACGCTGCCGACGTTGGTCGGCTGGCCGCCGTCACGCCACTCACGGGCCGCCTTCGCCGCGCCGGAGGCGGTGATGGTGTCGAGGATCCGCTGCGCGCGTTCCCAGGCGAGGTCCTCGGTGGGGCCGAGGATCGGGCGGAACGACACGCTGATCCCGGGGAGGGTGAGCCGGCCGGCGGCCTTGGCCGCGGCGCGGACGGCGGCGATCTGCTCGGCCGTCTCCTTCAGCGGCTCGCCCCAGAGCGCGAAGACGTCGGCGTGCTTGCCGCCGACCCGGTAGGCCGCTTCCGAGGAGCCGCCGAAGTACACCGGGATCCGCGGGTTCTGCAGCGGCCGGACCTGCGGGGTGTAGTCGTCGAGCCGGTAGTGCTTGCCGTGGTGGGAGAACGCGTCGCCCGACGTCCAGGAGCGCTTGAGGATCTCCAAGTACTCGTCGGTGCGCTCGTAGCGCTCGTCCTTGCCGAGGTAGTCGCCGTCGCGGGCCTGCTCGACGTCGCTGCCGCCGGTGATGGTGTGCACGGCGACGCGGCCGCCGCTGAAGTGGTCGAGGGTGGCGAACGCGCGCGCCGCGAGCGTCGGCGCGACGAACCCGGGGCGGTGGGCGATGAGCAGGCCGAGGCGCTCGGTGTGGGCGGCCGCGTAGGCCGCCACCTGCTGGCCTTCCGGCCAGCCCGCGCCGTAGCCGATCAGCACGCGGTCGAAGCCGCCGTCCTCGTGGGCGCGGGCGAACCGCCGGACGTAGGCCGGGTCGATGACCGGCCCCCTGGCCGGCCGGGTCTCGCTCGCGTCCCGGGTGCCGATCATGCCGACGAACTCGACGGGCATCTGCTTTCCTTTCGCCACAAGACAAACGCAGGCGTCAGGGAACGGCACGAGCACCACTGCTGTCAATTGGGCATCTCCAGGTGTCCATTTGCTGGACGCCCCTGGTCTTCGCTGCGCCGGGCGGCTTATCGTCTCGCCGCACCCGACCCCTCCGGAGGAACTCGTGACCACGAGCGTCGCCACCGTGCCCGCGCCCGACCTGGCCGCGTTGCCCTCGATCGTCGCCGGGCTGGCCGCGCGCGCCGGCGAGCACGACCGCGAGGCGACGTTCCCGCACGAGGGCGTCGACCTGGTGCACGCGGCGGGATTGCTGACGACGACCGTGCACCCGCGTTACGGCGGCCCGGGCGCGGGCGTGCTCGACACGGCGAGGCTGCTGGCCGAACTCGGCCGCGGCGACCCGTCGGTCGCGCTGGTCACGGCGATGACGTTGTTCGTCCACGCCGGCCAGGCGACCGCGCCGTCGTGGCCCGACGACGTCTACCGCGAGGTGCTGGCGGAGTCGGCGGAGCGGCCGGTCCTGATCAACGCGCTGCGCGTCGAGCCCGAACTGGGCTCACCCACCCGCGGCGGCCTGCCGGCGACGATCGCCCGCCGCACCGCGGACGGCTGGCGCCTGACCGGCCGCAAGATCTACTCGACGGGCTCGGTCGGCTTGCGCTGGATGATCGTCTGGGCCCGCACCGACGAGCCCGAACCGCGGGTCGGCGGCTTCCTGATCCGGGCGGACGCCCCGGGCATCACGATCGAGCCGACGTGGGACCACCTGGGCCTGCGAGCGAGCGCGAGCCACGACGTCGTGTTCACGGACGTCCCGGTACCTTCCGGTGCCACGGCCGGACTGTCCACACCGGACACCCAGCGGCCGCCGGTCCTCACGTTTCCGTTGGCCCTCCCGGCGCTCTACCTCGGTGTCGCCCGCAACGCACTCGAGTGGCTCACCGGGTTCCTGCGCGAGCGCGTCCCGAGCGGGCTGGGCAAACCGCTGTCGACGCTGCCGCGCTTCCAGACCGGGGTGGGGGAGATCGCCGCCCGGATCGCGGGCGCGCAGGAGATCCTCTTCGGCCTGGCCGCCCGGGTGGACGAGGGTGCTCCCGACGCCATCGCCCACGCGGGCGTGGCCAAGGTGCTGGCGACCCGGTTGCTCATCGAGGCGGTCGAGCAGGCGGTGGCGCTGGCGGGAAACCCCGGCCTGACGCACGGGAACCCGTTGCAGCGGCACTACCGCGACGTGCTGTGCAGCCGCGTCCACACGCCGCAGGACGACGCGGTGCTGACCGGGCTGGGGCGCTCGATCCTGGGCTGAACCCTCAGCGTGACCGTCGTCCCGAACGCATGAGCGCGCTCAGCTCAGTGCGACCCGCGCCCACACGGTCTTGCGGCCGTCGCGGATCTGCTGGCCCCAGCCCGCGCTGACCGACTTGACCAGCTGCAGCCCGAGGCCGCCGTCGGGGATGGCCGGGCGGGTGCTCTCGTCGACGACCTCGAGCAGCGCGTGCTCCTCGTCGACGGTCAGCCCGATCCGGCGGCGGCCGGCGCCGTGGAGCAGCGCGTTCGAGGCGAGCTCGTCCAGCACGAGCAGCACGTCGACGACGCGGTCCTGGTCGATGCCCGGCAGCTGGCCCTCCAGCACGGCGCGGGTCCACTGGTGCGCCTGCGGCAGGTCGTCCCGGTCGGTCAGGCTCATGTCGCAGTGCACCGCGGCCTGGGCGGTGAGTGGGCTTTCGTACCTGTCGTCGGACGTCACCCGGGTCCCCCTCGTGGTTCGGCAACGCCGGGAGGTACCCACTCCGCGGCCGGTTCAAGCACGCCGGTTCGCCCGGCGTGCCCGAACCGGTTCGTCACGTCAGCAGCCAGCGGTACCAGTCGGTGTCGTAACGGGTGCCGATCGTCTGCTTGAGGAAGGTGCGCGCGGCCGTCCAGGCGCCGGTCCGGTAGTAGCCGAGCAGCTTCGTGACGTCGGCCGGGTGGTTCTCGACCATGTACCAGACCGCCAGGTAGCCCCACACGTACGTGCGGGTCTGGTCGTTGCCGGGCGCGTTGTCGAAGACCGTGCTCAGCGCGTACGTCCGCCTCGGCGCTTCGGTGGCGGCCTGGCTGTTGAAGACGCCGCGGTAGCCGTAGCCGACGTACTCGGCCAGCCCCTCGATCCACCACTGCGTCGGCGTGGCGATGTTGGCCTGGTAGTCGCCGTACAGGTCGAAGCGGCCGTCGAGGTAGTGGGTGTACTCGTGGTTGAGGTTCTTGATCTCGAACGCGGGCTTCGTGTCGTCGCGGTAGGCGACGAACCGGGCCTGGTTGCCCGTCGCGGCCGGGTTGCCCTCGAGGTAGACGCCGCCGTTGTCGGTGCTGACGCCGAACATCGACGGCGCGTAGTACTGGTAGTCGGCCCGCGAGTTGAAGACGTCGACCTCCAGCGACGTGTTCCGGTCGCCGGCCACCGGCCCGCTGTCGCTCACCAGCCGGTGGAAGTAGCCGTCCTGCCCGGTGAGGCTCGTGCAGGTCGCGGACAGCTGGGCGGCCGTCATGGCCTGGGCGCGGATCCGCAGCGACGTCGTGCAGGAGCGGGTCACCGGCAGGACGTCCACGGCGGCCTTCGCCGGTGTCACCGCGGTGCCGATGTCGGCGGCCGGGCCGAACGGGTGGGCCGCGGTGGTGGTGGCCGGGACGCCGGGCCGGGCGGTGAGGCTCGACGCCGGCGGGGCCGTGACGAGCGTGAGGGTCGCGCACAGGGCGAGGGTGGGGACGGCGGCGCGTTTCAGGCCGAGGCCCAGTGCCATGCGTTTCATGGACGTGCTCCAAGAGGAGAAGGGGACGAGAGAGGAGTGCGGTGCCCGGCTCGGGGACCGGGCACCGCACCCGGGCACGGATCGCGGTGACGTCGTCGTGCCGGCAGGTCCGGGGCCGCCCGGTCGCGGATCGGGGGACGGGGTCTTCCGCCGGCCCCGGGACGCTGCGGGACCGATCCTGAACCGCCGTCCGGCCGGTGACCATGCGCGCCGGCGGAACTACGGATACCCAATCAATTCCCCGCCTTTCGTTCGGTGCGCGGGTGTCGCGGCCGATCTAGGCTGCGCCGATGAGCCCGCCCACGGCGCCGGGCGACCTCGTGGCCGAGGCCGTGCGGCGGACCCTCGCCGGGGACCAGGCCCGGCCGCTGCTGCTGCACGTCACCGGGGCCGCGGGCACGGGCAAGACCGTCCGGGCCGCGGGCCTGGTCGCTCTCGCGCGCGCCGCGCCGGTGTCGTCGCTGGACCTGTCGTTCACCTCGGCCGGGAGCCTCGTCGTGCGGTCCGCGTCCGGCGTCGGCCCGCCACCCGACCCGGCGCTGCGCGACGACGTCCGGGAGTGGCGCGACCGGCTGGCGCGCGAGGTGCCCGCGCTGCTGGTGGTGGAGGACGTCCAGCGCGCGCCGGCCGCGTTCGTGGCGTTGGTGCGCGACTGGGTGGAACGCGCGCGGGGCGGCTGCGTCACGGTCGTCACCGCGCGCCCGGAGGAACTCGCGGACCCCGCGCTGCCGCTGGGCGCGGGACTCGCGCCGCCGTCGGCCGTCGTGGTGCGCCACGAGCACCTGGCCGGCTGGGACGGCGACCGCGTCCGCGACGCCGTGCACGACCGGCTGGGCCCGCAGCGCTGCTCGCGCCAGGTCGTGGCCCGGATCGCCGGGCTCTCCGGCGGCAACCCGCAGGTGGTGGCCGACCTGCTCGACCTGCTGGCCGACGCCGGCGCGCCGGGGGAGCCGTTCTCGCTCGCCGACGTCGACGCGGCCGGCGTCCCGGCCCGGCTGGCGCAGCTGACGGCCGGCCGGCTGGCGGCGCTGTCGCCGGACGCCCGGGCCGTGACCGCGGTGTCCGCCGTGCTCGGCGGCCCGGCGAGCGGCGCGGACCTGGGCAGCGCGGCCGGTCTCGCGCCCGGCGACGGCGAGCGGGCGGTCGCCGAGGCCGTCGCCGCCGCGCTGCTCACCGAAGACGAGCGTGGCTCGTGCGACTTCGCCGTCCCGCTCGCCGCGGCCGCCGTGTGCGCGCGGCTGGGCGGGGCGCAGCGGCGGCGGCTGCACCTGCGGGCCGCGGACGTCCTGTGCCGGCGACGGCCGGTGCCGTGGGTGCACGTCGCCGAGCACCGGCGCCGGGGCGCGTCCCCGCGGGGCTGGCTGCGCGCGGTCGAACGCGCCGCGAGCGACCCGGCCGCGTTCGGCGACCCCGAGTCGGTGATCGACACCGTGCGGCCGGTGCTCGCGTCCACCGAGATCGCCGAAGACGTGCGGGCCCGGCTGGCCTTGCGGGTGTCGCGCAACGCCGTGCTGACGCTGCCGTCGCCACGCACGGTGGCCGTGCTGCGGGAGATCGTCGGGCAGACGGGCCTCGCCCCGGGCGTGCGCGGCGAGATCCGCCTCGAACTCGGGCTGCTGCTGCACAACCAGCTCAACCAGGCCGAGGGCCGCGCCGAGCTGGAACGGGCCGCGGCGGAGCTGCGGGACCGGCCGGCGCTGCTCGTCCGGGCCATGACGGCGCTCGCCAACCCGTTCCAGGCCGGCGCCGCCCGCGCCGACCACGAGACCTGGCTGGCCCACGCGGAGGACGTCGCCACCCGGGCCGGTGACGACACGTCGCGGGCGGCGGTGGAGTCGACGCGGATCACCCTGGATGTGGCGTGCGGGCGGCGGTGCCCCGGCCGGCCACGGGCGCCGCGGGCGGAGTTCGAGGTGCGGCACAACGAATACCTGGCGCGCGGCTTGACGAACACCGCCGTCGCCGCGGTCTTCGCGGGCCGCTTCCGCGGCGCCGGGGCGCTGCTGGACCGGGCACGGCAGTGCTCGGCCGTGCTGGGTTCGCCGTTCCTGGAACAGTGCGACCGCGGCACCGGGCTGTTGTTCGACTTCGAACGCGGCGCCTGGGACGGGCTGGCCGACCGGAGCCGGCGCAGCCTGTCCGACGCGGGTGTCCAGGCCGACGCGCGGCTGGTGCTGGTCCAGCTGGCCCTCGCCCGCGGCGACTGGGCGGAGGCCGAAGAGATTTGGCCCGCGCGCGGCGGGTTCGCGTTCGTGCCGTACGACGCGACGGCGATCGCGGCGCGGGCACGCATGGACCTGGCCCAGGGCCGGACGGCCGAAGCCGTGACGGCGGTCGAGGAAGCCTGGGAGTCGATCGCGGCGAAAGACATCTGGGTCTGGGCGGCCCGCCTGGCCCCGGCGGCCGTGCAGGCGTGGCTCGCCGCCGGCCACCACGACCGGGCCGTCGCGGCGGTGGCGCAGTTCGGCCAGGGCCTGCGCGGCCACGACAGCCCGGCGGCGGCCGCCGCACTGCTGTGGACCCGGGCCCTCTTGGCCGACCACGCGAACGACCCGGCGGCTCGTGGCCTGTACGAGCGAGCGTCGGCCCTGTTCGCCCGCTTGCCCGCGCCCTACCCGGCGGCCCTGACGCAGGAGGGCGCCGGCCGGTTCGCCCCGGCGTTGGACACGTTCACCCGCCTCGGCGCGGCGTGGGACGCCACCCGCGTCCGCGGCCGCCTGCGGGCGGCCGAGGTCCCGCCGGGCCGCCACCGAGGCCGCCCGTCCTACCACGACGGTCTTTCCCCGCGAGAGCACGAAATAGCCGAGCTGGCCGCGGGCGGCCTGACGAACCGGGCGATCGCGGAGACGCTGCACCTGTCCCAGCGAACGGTGGAGCACCACGTGGCCCGCGCGATGCAGAAAACGGGAGTGCGATCGCGGCGGGCGTTGCTCGGCGAGGCACACGCCTGACGTTGATGCCTGTATGCGGCTTCGGTGCGGGCTCGGGATTCGCCCCAATGTGGCCGTCGGTGCGTCTGACGCACCCAAGGCGGCCCGGGCCGCGTCGCGGAGGCAGGACCCGTGCCTGACAACGTCCGCGTAGTGGACAGAAAATTGGTCATCGACCCCCAAAACGCCAGGAAACCACCGCAAGTGCGGGTTACTTCCCGTCCAGATCGTGAGACAGTGGGGCGATCACCGCGAACTTCCTTAAGGTCCCTGATCGTCACTCGATCGGCTGAACTTGAAGGTGCTGTGGCCAACCCTCCGCCGACACCCGCCAGCGGTGTCTCGCCCGTCGCGGCGCGTTCCCTGCCGTCCGCGGTGTGGCGTGCCGTCCGTTCCGGGTGGTGGACCTCCACCTGTGCGGTCCTGATCGTCCTCATCGTGCTGCTCGCTGCGGCGGCCGATCTGTTCGTGCTGGCCGAAGGGCAGAGCCTGAACCCGGACATCGCCACGCTCGGGCCGACCGGGCTGCCCGCCGGGACGCTCGGCGGCGTGAGCGGTGCGCACTGGTTCGGGGTCGAGCCGCTGACCGGCGTCGACCTCTTCGCGCTCGCCGCGCACGGCGCCCGGACGTCGCTGCTCGTCGGCCTCGGCGCCACCGTGCTGGCCACCGCGCTCGGTGTCGTGATCGGCGTCAGCGCCGGCTACCTCGGCGGCTGGTGGGACCGGCTGGTCACCTGGACCGCCGACGTCATCCTCGGCTTCCCGTACCTGATCTTCATGATCGCGCTCGGCGCGGTGCTGCCGGTCGACTTCCCGCGGCAGTTCACGCTGGTCGTCGTCCTCGGGCTCTTCGGCTGGCCGCGCGTCGCGCGGATCGTCCGGTCGCAGGCCCTCACCCTCGGCAAACGCGACTTCGTCGCCGCGGCGCGGGTGATGGGCGGCGGGCCGTGGCACGTGTTCACCAAGGAGCTGCTGCCCAACCTGTGGGCGCCGATCATCGTCGTGGCCAGCCTGTCCATCCCGTCGATGATCGGCAGCGAGGCCTCGCTGTCGTTCCTCGGCGTCGGCGTGCTGCCGCCGACCCCGAGCTGGGGCCGCACGATCAGCACGGCCATCGACTTCTTCGAGACGGACCCGATGTACCTCGTCTTCCCCGGCCTGCTGCTGTTCCTGATCACGCTGGCGTTCAACGTCGTCGGCGACGCCATCCGCGACGCGCTCGACCCGCGGTCCGGGGGCGCGGCCTGATGCGCACCGCCCGCTTCGTCGCGACCCGGTTCGCCGGGATGCTGCTGGTCCTGTTCGTCGTCGCCTTCGTGACGTTCGTGGTCTTCTACGTCCTGCCCGCCGACCCGGCCCGGATGGCCTGCGGCCGCCCGTGCTCGCCGGAGAGCCTCGCGATGGCGCGGGAGTTCATGGGCTACAACAGCCCGTGGTACCAGCAGTTCTTCGACTTCCTCGGCGGCATCTTCGGCGGCCGCACGTTCGGCACCGGCGTCTCCGCGATCCACTGCACCGCACCGTGTTTCGGCTACGACTTCCAGAACAGCGTCGACGTCCTCAGCGAGATCGGCGGCCGGATCGGGGTCAGCTTCTCGGTGGCGCTGGGCGCGGCCGTGATCTGGATCGTCCTCGGCGTCGGGCTCGGCGTGCTTTCGGCGCTGCGCCGCGGGTCCGCCGTCGACCGGATCACGATGGCCGCCGCGATGGCCGGGGTGTCCATGCCCGCCTACCTGGCCGGGATGATCGGCATCACGATCTTCGCGTTCGCCCTCGACGTCGTGCCGAAGAACGGGTACGTGCCGCTGACCGAGGATCCCGCGCAGTGGGCGTGGCACCTCGTGCTGCCGTGGCTGGTGCTCGCGTTCCTGCACGCCGCGATCTACGCCCGGCTGACCCGCGGGCAGATGCTGGAGACCCTCGGCGAGGACTACATCCGCACCGCGCGGGCGAAGGGCCTCACCGAGCGCAAGGTGGTGGGCCGGCACGCGCTGCGCAACGTCCTGCTGCCCGTGGTGACGGTGTTCGGCGTCGACCTCGGCGCTTTGCTGGCCGGCACGGTGATCACCGAGCGGATCTTCGGCATGGCCGGGGTCGGGCGGCTGCTGGTCGACGCGATCGCGTCGCTCAACCTCCCGGTGCTGCTGGGCGTGACGCTGTTTTCCGCGCTACTGGTCACCTTCCTGAACTTCCTGGTCGATCTCTGCTACGGCGCGCTCGATCCGCGAGCCCGCCTCGTCTGAAGTGCTGAAGGGGAATTGATGAAACGGGGACACGTGCTGAGGCTCGCCGCGGGGGTGACGGCCGCCGTCCTGCTGCTCACGGCGTGCGGGGCCAACGACACGCCCGCCACCCAAGGCGGTTCCGTCAAGCCGGGCGGGGACCTGGTCCTGCTCAACGACGCGCCGTCGATCACCTGGGACCCGGCGAAGAGCTCCAACCTCGTCGTGACCACGCTCGGGCTGGTCCACCGGCGGCTGACGTCGTGGGACGTCGCGCCGGGCAAGGACACCACGGTCGTGCCGGACCTGGCCACCGACACCGGGCGCCCCAGCGACGGCGGCAAGACGTGGACGTTCACCCTCAAGGACGGCCTGAAGTACAGCGACGGCACGCCGATCAAGTCCGAGGACGTCAAGTGGGGCCTCGAGCGCTCGTTCGCGCCCGCGTTCTCCGGCGGCCTGTCCTACCACAAGGACCTGCTTTCGCCGGGCCTGGCGTACAAGGGCCCGTTCGACGGCGGCAAGGAGCTGGACTCCATCCAAACGCCCGACGCCAAGACGATCGTCTTCCACCTCGCCCGCGCGTACGGCGACTGGAACTGGGTCGCCAGCACCCCGGCGTTCTCGCCGGTGCCGAAGGGCAAGGGTGCCGAGGCGAACTACGGTGACCACTCGATCGCGTCCGGCCCGTACCAGATCCAGAGCTACGAGCGCGGCAAGTCCGCGAAGCTGGTCCGCAACCCGAACTGGGACCGCGCGACCGACCCGACGCGCAAGGCGAACGCCGACACCGTCGACTTCGAGCTCGGGCAGGACACCAGCGTCATCTCCAAGCGCCTGATCGACGACACGGGCAAGGACCGCAACGCCTTCGGCATGTCCTTCGCCTCGCCGGCCCAGCTGGCGCAGATCCAGGGCAGCCCGTCGGCCAAGGCCCGGCTCGTCACGTCGGAATCCGGGGCGCTGTCGTACCTTTCGCTCAACACCCAGCGCGGCAAGCTGGTGGACCCGAAGGTGCGCCAGGCGTTCCAGTACGCCGTCGACAAGGCCGCCTACCAGGTGGCCAGCGCGGGCAACGCCCAGCTCGCCGGCGACGTCGCCACGACGCTGATCACGCCCGGCCTGCAGGGCCGCGAACAGTACGACCTCTACCCGGCGCCGCCCTCCGGTGATCCGGCGAAGGCCAAGCAGCTGCTCGCGGACGCGGGCCTGCCCAACGGGCTCGACGGCCTGGTTCTCGCCACGCACAACGAGAACGGCTACCCGGAGAAGGCCGCGGCGATCCAGGCCTCGCTGGCGCGGGCCGGCATCAAGGTGACGATCAAGCCGCTCGACGAGGACACCTACACGTCCGAAGTGGACACCAAGGGCCTGTCGGACTACGACCTGACGCTCACCTCGTGGCAGCCGGACATCCCGTCGGCCAACGCGAACATCCAGCCGCTGTTCCAGTCGACCGAGATCGGCAACGGCGGGTACAACGAGTCGCGCTACAGCAACCCCGACGTCGACCGGCTGATCGCCGAGGCGCAGGCCACCATCGACCCGGCCGAGGCCGGCAAGAAGTGGGCGGCGCTGGACAAGAAGATCCTCGCCGACTCGCCGGTGGTCCCGTTGCTCTACAACCGCAACTCGTTCCTGCACGGGTCGAACGTCGGCGACGTCGAGATCGGCAAGTTCCCGGCCTACGTCGACTACCGCAAGTTCGGGATCGTCTCGTGACGGCGGCCTCGCCGGCCGAGCCGGTCGGTCCGGCCGGCGGGGCCTTGCTGTCGCTGCACGACGTCGCCGTCCGTTTCGGTGACGTGGAAGCCGTCCGCGGGGTCGGGTACGCCGTCCACGCCGGCGAGGTCGTCGCGGTGGTCGGGGAGTCCGGCTCGGGCAAGACGGTCACCGCGATGTCCCTGCTCGGTCTGCTCCCGCCCACGGCGAAGGTGTCCGGACGCGCGGAGCTGGCCGGGCGCGATCTCTACGCCATGGCCCCGGCCGAGCTGCGGGAGGTTCGCGGCGGCGACGTCGGCATGGTGTTCCAGGAGCCGATGAGCGCGCTCAACCCGGTGTTCACCATCGGCGACCAGCTCGTCGAGGCGATCCGCACGCACCAGCCGCTGACCCCCGCGGCGGCCCGCGAACGGGCGATCGAGCTGTTCGGCCTGGTCGGGCTGCCCGCGCCCCGCGAGCGGTTCCGCTCCTACCCGCACGAGCTGTCCGGCGGGCAGCTGCAGCGCGTCGTCATCGCCATGGCCGTGGCCAACGACCCGAAGCTGCTGATCGCCGACGAGCCGACCACGGCCCTGGACGTCACCGTCCAGGCCGAGATCCTCGAGCTGCTGCGGGACCTGCGCTCCCGGCTCGGCACGGCGATCCTGCTCATCACGCACGACATGGGCGTGGTCGCCGACCTCGCCGACCGGGTCGTGGTGATGCACGACGGCGTCGTCGTCGAGCAGGGCGACGTCCGGACGGTCTTCACCGCGCCCGCCGAGGCCTACACGCGCCAGCTGCTCGGCTCGGTCGTCTCGCTGAGCACCGCGGCGACGACCGGCCTCCAGCGGGCGCTGGCGGCCGACATCGAGATCTCGCCGGGGCACGTCGCGGCGGCCGAACACCCGGCGGTGGCGTCGGTTCCGGACGTCCCGGCCGAGAAACCGTTGCTGCGCGTGGAAGATCTCGCCGTCACCTACCGCGGCCGGTTCCGGGCGATGGCCGTCCACGCCGCCGAAGGCGTGAGCCTGCACGTCGAGCCGGGGGAGGTCCTCGGCCTGGTCGGCGAGTCCGGTTCAGGGAAGAGCACGGTCGCCCGCGCGGTCACCGGCCTGCTCGCGCCGACGGCCGGGGCGGTCCACATCGGCGACGTCGACATCACCCGGGCGCGCGGCCGGGCCGCGAAGGCGTTGCGGCGGCGCATCGGCGTCGTGTTCCAGGACCCGCTGTCCTCGCTCAACCCGCGCACGACGGTGGGGGAGAGCGTCGCGACGCCGTTGCGGCTGCACAAGGCGGTGCCGTCGTCCCAAGTGGACGGACGGGTCGCCGAGCTGCTGTCGGCGGTCCAGCTGTCGCCGTCCCTGCGCTCGCGTTACCCGCACGAGCTGTCCGGTGGGCAGCGCCAGCGCGCCTGCATCGCGCGGGCGCTGGCGCTGCGCCCGGACCTGCTGGTCGCCGACGAGCCGACGAGCGCCCTCGACGTCACCATCCAGGCCCGCATCCTGGACCTGCTGCGCGAGCTGCGCCACGAGTTCGGGTTCGCGTGCCTGTTCATCAGCCACGACCTCGCGGTGATCGAGCAGCTGGCCGACCGCGTCGCGGTGATGCACCGCGGCCACGTCGTCGAGCAGGGCCCGACCAAGGAGGTCCTGACAGCACCCGCACACGCCTACACACGCCGGCTGCTGTCGGCGGCCCCGGTGGCCGACCCGGACGCGCAACGGTTGCGCCGGGAAGCCTGGCGGCAGCTACGCTAGGTCCAGGTGCTCCCGCAGCGTCGTCCCTTCGTACTCCGTGCGGTACACGCCGCGGTCCGGCAATTCCGGGACCAGCCGGTCGACGATGTCGTCCAGGGCGGCCGGGACCAGGTGGGGGCTGATGGTGAAGCCGTCGACCGCGCGGGTGCGGACGTAGCGTGCCCATTCGTCCGCGACCTGGCCCGGCGTGTGAACCGGCGCGTCCTGCCGGAGGCTGTCGGCTCGACCGGTTCCGATCCGGCCACGCCGGCCCGGTCGCGCTCAGGTCGGCGCCCCCGCCGAGGCGTGGGGTGCGCGGTCACGGGGTATCCGCAGATTTCCTGCACCTATCTGGAGGTCCGATGCGCCTGCCCGCCACCCGGGGGCCCGTCAGCGAGGAGGTCGTCCGCCTCCTGCGCGGCGCGGCCCCGGTCGAGGACCTCGACCACGGGCCCGCACAGCCGGCCGTGCACGACGAGGACCTGCAGCTGTCCCTGTGGATCTGTTACGAGCTCGGCTACCGCGGCTTCGACGACCTCGAACCGGACCAGGACGGCGGGCTCGCGCTCCACGCCCTCCGGAAAGACCTCGAAAGACGGTGGCTGGCCGGGCTGCACGACCTCGTCGCGCCGGTCGCCACCGACCCCGCCGACGTCCCGCGGGCGCTGGCCCGGCTGGTCGCCGCCGACGACGGCCCGCCGTTGGCGAAGTTCTTGCAGCGCAAGGCATCCGCCGCGCAGTTCGGCGAGTTCGTCGCGCACCGGTCGGTGTACCACCTCAAGGAGGCCGACCCGCACAGCTGGGCCATCCCGCGCCTCAGCGGGCGGGCGAAGGCCGCGCTGGTCGAGATCCAGGCCGACGAGTACGGCGGCGGGCGCGTGGAACGCATGCATTCGGAGCTGTTCCGCACGACCATGCGGTCACTAGGATTGGACGACACCTACGGCCACTTCGTCGACGACGTGCCGGCCGTCACGTTGGCGGTGAGCAACCTGATGTCCCTGTTCGGGATGAACCGGCGCTGGCTCGGCGCCGCGCTCGGGCACCTCGCGGCGTTCGAGATGACGTCGTCGCTGCCGAACCGCCGCTACGGCAACGGGTTGCGCCGCCTCGGCGGTGACCCGGTGGCGACCCGCTTCTTCGACGAGCACGTCGAGGCCGACGCGGTGCACGAGCAGATCGCGGCCCACGACCTTTGCGGCGGCTACGTCGCGGAACACCCGGAAGCCGCCGGGGACGTCCTGTTCGGGGCCGCGTGCGCGCTGGCGGTGGAGGCCGAGTTCGGGGCGCGGCTGCTGGACCGCTGGGCGGCCGGGTCCCCGAGCCTGCGCACCCGCGCGCTCTCCGGTGCGGCGTGACGCCGTCACTTTCCGCGGCTGGGCACCTTGTGCGTCCCGTCGCAGAACGGTTTCACGGCCGAGCGGCCGCACCGGCACAGGGCGACGACGGTGCCGCCGGGGCGCAGGACTTCGCCGTCCTGCGACCGGATTTCGACGTCGCCGCGGACCAGCAGCGGCCCGTCTTCGTAGGGCGTGATGGTCGCCGGGGCGGGTTCGTGGTTCATCGGCGGCGGGTACCCCGGCGCGCCGGGGCCCAACCGGCGGGCGCCCGATGACCGCCCGCGGCCCGGGCACCACGATCGGCGTCGAGGAGGAGTTCCTGTTCGTCGGCACGGGGTCACGGCGTCCCGTGCCGACGGCGGCCGCGGTGCTCGCCCGGCTGGACGGTGACGCCGGCGGGATCAAGCCGGAGCTGTACGAGTCCCAGGTCGAAGCGGTCACCCCGGTGCTGACGAGCCTGGCCGACGCGGCCCGGTCGCTGGTCACGAGCCGCGCGTCGCTCGCGCGCGCGGCGGCGGCGGAAGGGGTGGCCGCGGTCGGCGTCGGCACGCCGGTCCTGGCCGGGCCGCGGCCCGTGCTGTCCACCGGCGACGACCGGTACCGGCTCGTCGCCGGGACCTACCAGGGAGCGTTCGCCGACTACGAGGCCTGCGGCTGTCACGTCCACGTCGGCGTGCCCGGCGGCGACCTGGCCGTCGCGGTGGTCGACCACCTCCGCCCGTGGCTGCCGACGTTGCTGGCGCTGTCCGCGAACTCGCCGTTCCACCACGGCCGCGACACCGGGTACGCGAGCTGGCGGACGATCGACCAGGCCCGGTTCCCCGGCGGCGGGGTGCCGCCGCGCTTCGGTGATTTCGCCGGTTACGAGCGGTGCCTGGACCAGCTCGTCGACTGCGGTGTCCTGGTCGACGAGCGCATGACGTTCTGGGCCGCCCGGCCCTCGCCGCGGTACGCGACGGTCGAGGTCCGGGTCGCCGACGTCGCGGCGTCGCCGGACGGCGCGCTGCTGCAGGCCGCCCTCGTCCGCGGCCTGGTCCGCGCCGCGCTCGACGACCTCTCCCACGGCCGCGAAGCCCCGGAGGTCGACGGCCAGCTCGCCGCCGGCGCCCTGTGGTCGGCCGCCCGCTACGGCATCCACGGGCACGGGATCGACACGATCGGCAGGACGTCCCCAGTGCCCGCCCGCACCCTGCTGGCGGCCCTGCTGCGCCGGGTCCGCCCGGCGCTGGAGGACACCGGGGACGTCCTGGCGGTCGACGCGCTGCTGCCTCCGGTGCTGGCCGGCGGCGCCGCCCGGCAACGCGCGACCGCGGCCGCCGGTGGTCTCACCGCCGTCGTCGACGAGCTGGCGGGCCTGCTGACGGAACCGGTGACCGGCCCGGCGGCGGGGGAGCGGAGCGCGGAGCACGCCCCGGTTACCCGGTGACGGCCGACGCTGTCCACAAGGGACAGTGCGCCGGTCAGCCTGCCGGGCCGGAGACGTCGAGGATGTCCCGCTGTTCGATCCAGCTCACCGCGTACGCGGGCCCGTCGTCGGCGATCACCGGGACGACGATGGTGCCGGCGGGCCGGTACCGGGGCCGGCCGGCGAGGGTTCCGGTGCGGGGCGACGCCGGATCCTTACCCGAGTAGGTGACGCGCCACCGGCCGACGCTGTAGGCGATCTGCCGCCGCGGCCGGTGGCCTGGACCGGTGGCCGCGCTCGTCGGCGGGATTCCTGGTGTCATCGCGTTTTCCTCGCTTTCCGGCGCCACCCACGCGAGCGTGGGGCGACTGCGGAGCCGAGGTCCGGGGCAGTCCGGCAAGTCTAGGCAGCGTTGTTTCACCTGCCGCGAAAGTCCCCCGAACGGGTTACGCGCCGGAAAAGGTTTCCTTCGCCTCCCGATCCGGGGACTTGTGACCCTGGGCGCCGCCGGACCCCGGCACGGACGATGGATCGGGAACGGCGGGCCGTCGAGAGGACACCCCGAACCGATCCGGACCGTGGGTGGTGGCCGTCGGCCACCGCGGTCGACTGTCCTCAAAGGACTCTTCCGCGCCCGGTCGCGGGGTATGATTCAGCCGTACCAGCGCCGGAGCGCCCAGTCCCCGCCTCGCGACGAACCCACCGAACCCACCGAAGGCGGCCGCGGTGAGCACCGGCGCGGCCGGTCAGGAGCTCCGATCGTGAAACTCAACGTCTTCGACTTCCCCCGCCCCCGCCGTCCGCGGCCGGAATCCGCACCGGCGTCGCCGCCGGTCCCCGGAAACCGTGGCCACCGTGACGGACACAGTGTCATCCACGCGGTCTTCACCGCTTCCGGTGGCGGTGAGCCGCCGGTGCCGCGTTACCACAACCTGGCGATCACCGTGGAGCGGTCCGGCTGGACGCTGGTCGTCGCCGTGGCCGGCGACATCGACCTCAGCACCGCGCCCATGCTCCGGCACGCCCTCGACGCGGCCCTCGCCCGGACGCCGCGGCGGGTCGTCGTGGACCTGTCCCTCGTCCGGTTCCTGAACACCACCGGGCTGGAGGTGCTGCTCGACGCGCACCACCGGGCCGGGCCGGCCACCGACCTGCGGCTGGTCTCCACGACCCGCGCGACGTGGCGGCCCCTGGAGCTCACCAGGACGCACGAACGCCTGGTCGTCCACGCGTCCCGGGCCGCGGCGATCGCGGCGCCGCGATAACCGGCGAAGGCGTCCGCTCACCGCCTCCGCGGCTGCGCGGTGTGCGGCCGCCGGCCGAGGAAGTGCGGTGGTTCCGTCGCCTGCGCCGGGACGTCCACCGCGGGGAGGCCGTCGGCGGGGCTGAGGCCGAGGACGGCGAGCAGCAGCCCGCAGTCGGCGGCGTCGTGTGCTTTCGACGCGACCACGCGGGTGGCCCGGCGCCGTTGCCCGTCGTCGAGGCTGAACGGATCCGCGGTCATCGCGTCCGGTGTTCCTGTCATTGCGGGCCCCTTCGGTCGGCCACGTGGGTGCCGGCCGCCGGGGGCCGGGGCGGTGCCGGGCCGCCGGCTGTGCACCGGCACCCGGATCCGCCAATGTAGTCCTCCGCGCGGGCGGGCTGGGCTGGCGAACGGGTGGGAGCTCAGGTCCGGTCCCGGTCGGGCGGACCGGGCGGGCGCGCGTCGAGGATGTCGGTGGCCCGGACCAGGCTGACCGGCGTGTCGGTGGCGCAGCCCTGCGGGCGGACCGGCACCCAGGTGGTGCTGGTGTGCTCGTCGCGGAGGCTGTGCCCGGCGACGGTCCCGAGCCGCTCGTGCCACACCGGTGTCGCGCACGAGGCGGACCGCGCGCGGCCCACGCGGCCGCGGAACCGGTAGCGGACGTGCCAGCCGAGCGGGTAGCCACCGCCGTGACGTGTGGGCCAGGCCAGGTGCCCGCTCCCCGCCGGGTGCGGATCGGTCTGCTCGTCGTCCACCGGTGCCCGCTTTCACTCCCGGTGCGCGAGCGGCGCACCGTCATCGGTCGCCGGGGTCCGGGGCGCGGTTCTTCCCAGCGTAGGGGCGCCGGCGCCGGCGGGGTTCGGCCAGCCGAGTGGTTCGCTGCCCGGGGCTGTCGCCGTCCTGGCCGGCCGTCGCAGGGCGGGCCGGCGGGCTTTTGTTGCCCGGCCGGGCTTTCGGCCGGCCGGCTGCCGGGGTCGGCGGCCGGGTCCGGGACAACGCGGTCCGGTCGCGGCGCGGGCCGCTCGGCCCGTTTCCCGCTGCTCCCGGGGCTATAGTGAGGTCGACGCCCCGGACCCCGGCATCGTGGTTTCCGCGGCGCGGGCCCGCCGGCCCGCGTCCGACCCGGACGGCGAGGCGCACCATGGTGGCACGCGTGGCAGGGGTGGTCCTGCTCGTCCCGGTCTGCGTCCTGGCCGTGATCGGCGCGGCGCACACCTCGGCGGACGCCCTGATCGGCTGGAGCCTGGTGGGTCTCGGCGCCGGGATCCTCGTCGCGGTCGGCGCGCCCCGGTTGCGGCGCGGCCGCCAGATCGGGATGCACGGGCCCGACCTGCCGCTCGGCGTGGCCGCCGCGGCCACGTTCGTCACGGTCTGCCTGGTGATCGCCGGGCTGCTCGCCGCGTTCGGCGGCGGCCTCACGACGGCCGCGCTGCTCCTGTTCGCCGTCTCCGGGCTGTGGGCCGGGAACCACCACCGGCCGCGGGCGCGCGCGACGCCGGTGGCGAACCCGCACGACGTCCTCGCGGCGGTCACGCTCCCCGCGTCGTCGACGCTGGTCGCCGACATGGGCACGGAGGAGCTGTGCGTGGCCTGGCGGCGCAGTTACTACCAGCTGGTCCTGGCCACCGACGAGCCGGCGCGCCGCCTGGTCGTGCAACGGCGGCAGGAGTTCCTCGACGAGATCGAACGCCGTGACGGCCGCGGCTTCCGCCGCTGGCTCGACAGCGGCGCCCGCGCCGGCGGCGATCCCGGCCCCTACCTGACCACCCGGAGCTGACCGTCCTCAGTGGACTCACACACGGAAAGGACGCCATGCCGCACCCGGACGGCGCGCCGCGGGGGGTGCGCGGTGGCTGAGGTCGAGGTGCTGCGCGCCGGGGTGCTGGCCGCGTTGCGGGAGCACGGCAGCGGTTCCGGGGTCGACGTCGTCGGCCGGGTGTGCCGGGCCTGCGTGCGGCTGCTGCCGGTGGACGGCGCCGCCGTGTCGGTGACCGTCGACGCCGGGCACCGGGAAGTCGTCTACGCCAGTGACGCCGTGAGCGCCGCGTTGGCGGAACTGCAGTTCTCCCTCGGCGAGGGGCCGTGTTTCGAGGCGTACGCCGTCGGCGGGCCGGTCCTGGTGCCGGATCTCGCGGCCGGGCTGCCGCCCGCGTGGCCGACGTTCGCCGCCGAGGCCGGCACGCACCCGGTGGCCGCGCTGTTCACCTTCCCGGTGCAGATCGGGGCCGTCCGGGTGGCGACCCTCGACACCTACCGCACGACCCCGGGTTCCCTGCTGCCCGGCGAACTGTCGACGGCCCTGCAGGTCGCCGACGTCGCCGCGCTCGCCTTGTCGGGGCTGCAGGCCGGTGGCGACCGCTGGCTCGACGGGGACGGCCGGTGGATGGCGGGGGCGGGGATGCGCTACCGGGAGGTGCACCAGGCCACCGGCATGCTCATCGCGTACTTCGACCTGTCCGCTTCCGCGGCGCTGGCCCGGCTGCGGTCCTACGCGTTCGGGCACGGCCGGCCCCTGCTCGACGTCGCCGCCGACGTCGTGACCGGGCGGCTGGGATTGGACGGGGAGTTCCGGTGAGGAGCACCCTGGTGACCGCCGGCTTACGAGGAGATGGTGGAGATGCCCGACCGTGAACGGCAGGTGATCCGGGCGTTCGTCGCGCTGGCCGACACGCTGGTCGACGACTACGACGTCGCGGATCTGCTGCACACGATGGTGGTGGAATGCGTGGAGCTGCTCGACATCACGGCCGCGGGGCTGACGCTCGTGGACGAGCGTGGTGGCCTGCAGGTGCTCGCGTCGTCCACCGAGCAGGCGCGCCTGCTCGAACTGTTCCAGCTCAACATCGACGAAGGACCGTGCGTCGACTGCTTCACCGGCAGCGCACCGGTGCTGGTGGCCGACATCGCCGCGCAGGCGGCGCGCTGGCCGCGGTTCGCGGCAGAGGCGGCCCGGGAGGGCTTCGCGTCCGTGCACGCGCTGCCCCTGCGGCTGCGCAAGCAGACGATCGGGGCGCTGAACCTCTTCGGGCCCCGGCCGGGTGAGCTGTCGGCGGACGACGTGGCGCTGGCGCAGGGGATGGCCGACACCGCGACCATCGGCATCCTGCACGAACGCGCCCTGCGCCAGGGCGAGATCCTGTCCGAGCAGCTGCAGACGGCGTTGAACAGCCGGGTGATCATCGAGCAGGCGAAAGGGGTGCTCGCCATCAGCGGGCAGCTGAGCATGGACGCGGCGTTCGCGGCCCTGCGCGGTTACGCCCGCCGCAACAACCGCCGGCTCAGCGACGTCGCCCGGGCTTTGGCCGACCACGACCTCGACCCGCGGCTCGTGCTGGCCCCGGCGAAGGCGGATCATCGTCGCTGATCGGCTCCTCGTCACCGGGCGGCGGCGACGGCGGTTCGAGGAACAGGCCGCCGTACCGCTCGTCCTGGGGTTTGACGAGCGCGCCCGGCCGGACGGGCTCGTCGGGGCTGTGACTGTCCATTGTGGAACCTTCCGGGCCGGTTCGCCGGCCGGGGCTGGGAGCCGAGGACGGCACGGGCTCGACCACTCGCGCACGAGGTGCTCTCGGACGCCACCCACGCTACACGGCACCACCGGTCCTCGCCCCGCGTCGCGGTCCGCCGGGTGCCGAACGCGGCGCGCCCCGGTGACCAACGGCCCTCGTGCGCCGGGGCCCGCCGGGTGATGCTGGGACCAGCCTTCGACGGGAGTGGCCATGCGGTTCCGTGATCGCCGGGAAGCCGGCGAACGACTGGCCCTGCGGCTGCGCCCGCTGCGCGGGCACCCGGCCGTGGTCCTCGGCCTGTCCGCGGGCGGGCTGGTGGTCGGCGGCGAGATCGCCGACGTCCTCGGCGTGCCCCTGGACATCCTGCTGACGCGCCGGATCGAGTACGACGGCCCGCCGGCGACCACGCTCGGCGCGGTCGGCGAGGGCGGCCTGCTCGTCTCGGACCACGAAGCCATCAAACGGTTCGACGTCACCGCCGACGAGCTGACCCGCCTGGCCGGCGGCGCGCGGTCCGAGCTGGCCCGGCAGGTCGCCGTCTACCGCCACACCGTGGCCCCGGCCCCGATCGCCGGCCGCACGGTCGTCCTCGCCGACGACGGCGCCGCCACCGGCACGACCGCCCACACGGCGATCCGCGTCCTGCGCGCCCGCCAGGCCGGCCGCATCGTGCTGGCCGTCCCGGTCGCCCCGGCCCGCGTCCTCGACCGGCTCGCCCGCGAGGTGGACCAGGTGGTCTGCCTCCGGACGCCGACGTGGGTGCACGCGGTGCGCAACAGCTACCGGAAGTTCGGCGCGGTGGCCGAGACGGAGGCGCTGGAACTGCTGCACCGCGAACCGCGGCTGCCGACGGAAGTCCCACGCTGAGTCCACAAGGGACGGTCGGTCCGGGAGGCGCGCCGCGAGCCGTGTCTGCCGAAAGAGGTTCCGCGACAAGTCCATCGGTCAGCCCGGGAGGCGGACCGCGATCTCGTCGCCCAGTTCGGCGCCGTCGTCGAGTTCCAGGTGGTCGCCGCTCCAGAAGCGGCCCGGGTCGTACCAGTTGGGGCGGCGGCCCTTGGGCAGCAGGCCCATCGCCTCGTACGTGACCGCGACGATCTCCGCGCAGTACCCCGACTCGAGGTCGACCTCCCGCGGCTCCCGGCCCTCCCGCTTCCAGGACGGCACCCGGCCGCCCAGCCAGCGGGACGCGAGGCGCGCCGTCGAGGGGAACGGCGTGCCGTCGAGGCGGGCGACCGTGCGCAGGGCCGCGTCCTCCATCTCCGCGGTGACCGGGTGGACGAGCTGGCGCAGCCAGACCCGCTGGTGGTACTTCTCCGCCCACACCTGCACCGCCCGGCTCAGGTCGTGCAGCTGGGCACCCCGCTGGTGCGTGCCCGACCAGACGTCGGGCAGCGACCGGCCCAGCTCCGCGTGCCACATCAGCGGCGGCAGGTCCTCGATCACCACGGCCATGCCGACGTGGTTGACCGGGCTGTTGGTGACCACGCGGATGGTGCGGTCGGCCGCCGACCGCCCGCGGAACAACCACAGGTCGCCGGTGCGTGTCACGGCTACTGCTTCGTCGAGATCCAGCTCGGTGCCCGGCACGGGCAGTAGCCTAGGCCGATGCGCTGGTGGAAGACAGTGGGCCTGGCCGGGCTCGTCGGAGTGGCCGCGACCGGAGTGGTCGTCGCCCGGCAGGAGCGCCGGCGGCGCGCCTACACCCCGGACGAGATCCGCGAACGACTGCACGCACGCCTCGACGGCCCTGAGGCCACTCCGGAGGCCCCCAAGACCGACTGACGGGCTACGCGTCGGCCGGCTCCTCCTTGGCGGGGATCCGGCCGCCTTCGACTTCCCAGCGCTGCACGGCCGCGACGTCGGACGGTGACGTCTCGGCGGTGTCGTCGTCGCGGTGCGCCGCGGCCACCGGCGGGCCCGGCTTCACGCCGGGGCTCCCGGCCGTGAAGCGTCGGCGCCGGGCCGGCACGGGATGCCCAGGGCCGCGAAGACGCCGAGCAGCTTCGCGTTCTCCGCGCCGACGTCGACGACGAGGGCGCGGACGCCTTCGTGCTCCGCCGCGACGACGAGCTGTTCGAGCAGCAGGGTCGCCACCCCGAGCGCCCGCGCGCCGCCGTCGACGACCAGGACGACCGCCGCCTCGGCGGAGTCGGCCAGGATGTCGTAGCGGGCGACGCCGGCCAGCCGGGAGTGCAGGAAGCAGCCCATCGCGGTGTGCCCGACCCCGGCGTTGCGGGACAGTTGCGCCGCGAGGTCGGTCAGCCCGGTCTCGCCGAGACCGAAGAACCGGAGGTGCCGGTCGCGGTCGGCGAGCCGGGCCCGCAGCGCGAGGACGGCCGCGGTGTCGGCGGCTTCCAGCTTGCGCACCCAGGCGATCTCGCCGTCGGGGAGCAGGGCGCGCGCCGGTGGGGTCGCGGTGGTCATGGCGTCTCCTCTCGGGCCGGCCCGAGGTACCGCTCGGCTTCCCGGCCCTGTGTGCGGATCGGTCGGAATGGCCCGGGTCCACAGTGCCCTGTCCTTTTCGCACAGAACACTGCGGAGTCCGGGGGCCGGCCGCGATCAGTTCCCGTCGGCCCGTGCGCCGTTCACGGCGGCCGGGGGCGGCACGATCGCGGCGGTGACGGCCGGGTTCGGCCGGCTCGCGGCGGCGGTTTCGCGGGCCAGGAAGGCCCCGAGCTCACCGATGGTGCTCATCAGCGGAGCGGGGAAGACGACGGTCGTGTTCTTGTCCACGCCGATCTCCACCAGGCTCTGCAGGTTGCGCAGCTGCAGCGCGAGCGGGTGCGCCATCATCGTGTCCGACGCCTCGCCGAGGGCCGCCGCGGCCTGGGACTCGCCTTCGGCGCTGATGATCTTGGCGCGCTTCTCGCGTTCCGCTTCGGCCTGCCGGGCCATGGCCCGTTTCATCGTGTCCGGCAGCTGGATGTCCTTCAGCTCCACCAAAGTCACCTCCACGCCCCAGTCGAGCGTGGTGACGTCCAGGATGCTCCGGATGTCGACGTTGATGCTGTCGGTCTCGGACAGGGTCTCGTCCAGCGTGTGCCGGCCGACGACCTTCCGCAGCGTCGTCTGGGCGATCTGGTCGATCGCGGCGTAGACGTTCTCGATCGCGACGACGGACTTCACCGCGTCCCGCACCCGGAAGTAGGCGACGGCGGACACGTCCACGCTCACGTTGTCCCGCGTGATGATGCCCTGGGACTGGATCGGCATGGTGATGATCCGCAACGGCACGCGACGCAGGACGTCGATGACCGGGATGATCAGCCGCAGCCCCGGTTCGCGCACGCCCAGCACCCGGCCGAGCCGGAACAGGACGCCCTGTTCGTACTGCTTGACGATCCGCACCGAGGAGGCCAGCAGTATCAGCACGACGATGACGACGATGACGGCGATCACGAGAACGTTCATGGTGCTCCAGAGTCGACTGCTGTGCGGCGGGTGGTTCAGCCCGAGAGCTTCACCTGGTTGTCGACCGACGTGACGCCGGGGGCGAACCAGGCGGTCTGCTCGGCCGACCGGCGTTCGGCGGGGGTGAGCACCTCGCCGGTCAGGGTGACCTGGCCGTCGTCGATGCCGACCTCGACGTGCTGCGCGAAGCCCGGCGCGTGCCGGGCCAGCGCCGCGGTGATCTTCAGCTTGATGTCGGCCGGCGAGATCGACGTCGACGCCTTCAGGGTGATCAGGTTCCGCACCCCGCTGATCCCGGGGAGCGAGGAGACCGCGCGGCGGGCGGCTTCACGCTGGTACTGCCAGTCGACCGAGCCGCGCAGGGTGATGACCTGGTCGCGCACCTCGACCTGCACCGAGTCCTTCGGCACGACGACGGTGCGGCGATCGAACACGATCATGGCCTCCCGGGCGAGGTCCGCGTCCTCCGGGATGTCCGTGCCGTGGCGCACCAGGATCTTGTCCGCGGTCGTGGTCACGCCGTGGACGCGGGTGGCCGCGCGCAGGGCCTCTTCCTTCTCCGGGTACGTGCCGACGTGTCCCGAGAGGGTCGCGACGCCGTCGGTGACGGCCACGCCGATCTCTTCGGCGTTGACGCTGGGGGTCCAGGCGAGCTCATCGGTCACCGCGGTCTTGAGCTGGTGATCAGGCCGGTACTGGATCTGTGTCATAGCTCCAGCGTTTCCCCCGCGCGGCGCGCGGCCTAGAGTCGCGGGACCCTTTCTTCCGGGGTCGTTCGGCGCGCGGGCGTAGCCTGGGGCGGTGGATGACCGCACTCGGCACGACCGGCCCGTCATCACCGTCTTCCTGGTCGACGACCACGAGCTCGTGCGGCGCGGCGTCGCCGAGCTCGTCGACGACGAACCGGACCTCACCGTCGTCGGGCAAGCTTCTTCCGTCGCCGAAGCACTGGCCAGGATCCCCGCGCTGCGCCCGGACGTGGCGGTGCTCGACGTCCGGCTGCCCGACGGCAACGGCGTCGAGCTCTGCCGGGACCTGCGCACGGCGCTGCCCGGCCTGCGGTGCCTGATGCTGACTTCCTTCACCGACGCGGATTCCATGGTCGACGCGGTCCTCGCCGGGGCCGAGGGGTACGTGATCAAGGACGTGAAGGGGCTGCAGCTGGTCGACGCCATCCGCCGGGTCGGGTCGGGCGAGACGCTGCTGGACGGCCGGGCGGTCGCCGCGCTCGTCGCCGAACTGCGGGCCACGACCGGGAAACCGGGCCCGCTGGCCGGGTTGAGCGAGCAGGAGCTCGTCCTGCTGGACCTGCTCGGGGAGAGCCTGACCAACCGGCAGATCGCCGAGCGGATGTTCCTGGCGGAGAAGACCGTCAAGAACTACGTGTCCCGGCTGCTGGCGAAACTGGGGCTGGAGCGGCGGTCCCAGGCCGCGGTGCTCGTCACCGGGCTCCACGGCGGGCAGCGCCGTCCGGGCGGCTAGCGGCGAACGGGTGCTCGTCGCTGATCACGACGTCTTCGAGCAGCGCCTGCGCGGACACCGGCACGGCGGTGCCGTGGCCGAGGCGCAGCATGATCTGGGGCCAGAGCCCGCCGCCGATCAGCTGCCGCAGTTCGCGCCGGGTCGCCGGCGCCGCCATCGGCTGGGAGGAGAGCGACGCCGAGATCCCGGCGGCGGTGGCCGTCAGCAGCACCCGCTGCATGGCCTGGCCGGCCTGGAGCCGGGCGAGCGCGGTGTCGTGCAGCGAGCCGATGACCACGACCAGCCGCTCGGGTTCGACGTCGAGGTCCGTGCCGCTGCCGGGCCCGGGTGCCGCCGGCGGGAGCTCCGAGCGGCGCATGATCTCGCGCAGCTGCGGCACCTGGTCGGCGGTGACGGTGGCCAGCCACGCGCGTTCCATCTCGGCGCCGCGGCGCAGCTGCCGCTGCACCGATGACGGCACGACGGCGGCGGTGAACGGACGGCGGTTGCTGTGCCGGTCGGCGATGGCCGTCACGAGCTCCTCGTCGTGCGGGGAGATCGTCTCGTACCCGTGCGGCCGCACGATGGCGAGCAGCTCGGGCCGGCCGGCGGTGGGGAACAGCCGCACGTCGGCGTGGCTGCCCTGCGCCTTGATCGCCAGCCGGAGGTTCAGCAGGGCCGCGCCGCAGTCCAGGAGCCGTTCGCGCTGGTCGCTGTCGTTGCCGGTGAGCGGGTTCGCGTACAGCTCGATGGAGTCCGGGGTGCACTGGAACCGCCAGGGCCGGGAGTTCCGCAGCGGCGGGGGAGCCGTCGCCGAGAGCAGGACGGATCGCACCTGGCTGGCGCTGAGGTGCCCGACGGGCATGACACCGGTCTTCATGGACGGCTCCGAACTGTGGGTACCCGGGATGACGCTTCCCGCACACCGTCCGCCACGGCCGGGGGCGGGCCAAGTGCCGAACGGCCTCCGGCGGCCGGGCGAAGGTCGTCGGTTGCGGTTCGGCCGGATCCCGTCGCGGCCCCGGTGGCTGTGCGAGGGTGGGGGCATGCCCGAACGAAGTGTGTCGGGCCGGGACCGGATGGCCGCGCTGCCGGCGGCCGTCCTCGCGTTCTCCGCCGGGCTGGAGCTCGAGACCACGCTGCGCCGGATCGTGGCGGCCGCGGCCGGGCTGGTCGACGCCCGGTACGGCGCCCTCGCCCTGCTCGACGAGGACGGCCGGACGACCGGGTTCGCCGTCACCGGCGTCGACGACGCCACCCGCGACCGGATCGGCCCGCCGCCCGCCGGCCACGGGCTGCTCGGCGCGCTCGTGGCGGGCCGGGATCCGGTGCGCCGGGCCGACCTGGGCACCGCCGGGTTCCCGCCGGGGCACCCGGCGATGCGGACCTTCCTCGGCGTCCCCCTCCTCGTCCGCGGCGAGGTGCTCGGCCGGCTGTACCTGAGCGGCGAGCGGCCGTTCACCGCCGACGACGAACGGGCGATCGTGGCGCTCGCGGCGGCGGCCGGGATCGCCGTCGACAACGCGCGGCTCCACGAGCAGACCCGCAGCCGGCAGCGGTGGCTGGAGGCCACCGGGGAGATCGCCGCCGAGCTGCTGGGCGGCACCGACGTCCACGAGGTGCTGCGCCTGATCGCGAGCCGGGCGGTCGAGCTCACCGGCGCCGACGACGCGCTCATCGCGCTGCCCGCCGACGTCGGCGGCGCCCTGGTCGTCACGGTGTGCGCCGGCCCGGACGCCGACGCCCTGACCGGCCGCCGGATCCCGCTCGACGGGTCGACGTCCGGCGCGGTGCTGGCCGACCACGTGCCGCGCAGCGTGCCGAGCCTGGCGTTCGACCTGGCCGACGGCCTGGGCGTCGACCTCGGGCCGGCGCTGGCGGTGCGGCTGCGGTCGGGGGAGTCCACCGCCGGGGTGCTCCTGGCGATCCGCGCGCCCGGGGCGGCGACGTTCGACGAGCACGAGCTCCAGATCGTCTCCGCCTTCGCCGACCAGGCCGCCCTCGCCCTGCGCGACGCCGAGAGCCAGGCCGCCCGCCGCGAGCTCGACGTCGTCGTCGACCGCGACCGGATCGCCCGCGACCTGCACGACCAGGTCATCCAGCGGCTGTTCGCGGTCGGCCTCGGCATCGAGGGCACCCGCCGCCGCACGGACTCGCCCGCGGTCGTCGTCCGGCTCACCCAGCACATCGACCAGCTCCAGGACGTCATCGAGGAGATCCGCGGCGCGATCTTCGACCTGCACGCCGAACCGGGCGCCGTGCGCGGCCTGCGGGCGCGGCTGCAGGACGCCATCACCGACACGACGGCCGACTCCGCGATCCGCACCACCGTGCGGTTGTCGGGCGCGTTCGACCGGGTGCCCGCGGCCTTGGCCGAGCACGCGGAAGCCGTCGTCCGCGAAGCCGTCAGCAACGTCCTGCGGCACGCGCGCGCCGCCGAGCTGACGATCACCGTGTCCCTGGACGGCGACCTGGTCGTCGAGGTCTCGGACACCGGGATCGGGATGCCGGAAGCCGTGGCGCGCAGCGGGTTGCGCAACCTCGGGCAGCGCGCGGCGGAAGCGGGCGGGTCCTTCCGGGTGGAACGCCCGGCCGAGGGCGGCACCCGGGTCGTGTGGGCGGTGCCGCTGCCCGGCGTTCGTGATGCTTGAAGTTCACCCGATCCGGGTACATCCCGAGTGTCCACGGTTCAGCCGAGTAGCCGTTGTCCCATTCGCCGGTGCCCCCGCACCGGCCTCGCGGCGACGGCTCGGTCCGCGGAGTCGCCGTCCGCCACGGAGGTGACAGCCATCATGCGCGATCCCCTGGACCGCTTCCACCGCAGCACTTCGACGCTCACCGTGACCACCACCCACGACTCGACGGTCGTGGCCGCGACCGGTGATCTCGACGGCGGCGTCGCCGAGCACCTGCTCGGCCGCCTCGCCGACGAGGTCGCCCTGCGGCCGCAGGCGCTGGTCATCGACCTGAGCCGGGTCGCCTTCTGCTCGGCCCGCGTCCTGCGCGTGCTGCTCACGACCTCGGCCGACGCGCACGCGGCGGGCATCCCGTGCGTGCTCGTCAGCGACCAGCGCGCGGTCCTGCGCCCGATCGCCGTGCTCGGGCTGGACCACCTCCTGCAGGTGCAGCACAGCCTCGCCGCCGCCCGGGAGTGGCTGGCGGTGCTGGGCACCGCCGGCGTCACCGGGTAGCGCCGGTCAGGCCGCCGGGTACTGCCGTTCGCGGAGCAGGTGCGCGAGGTGGATGCCACGCCGGATGACCGGCGTTTCCCGTGCTCCTCGCGCGGGTACGCGAAGCTCGACGATCTTCCGTAGAACGATTTCGACGAGCGAGGAGTGCACTGTGGCCATCGCGACGGTCAACCCGGCGACGGGCGAGCGGGTCCGGGAGTTCGACGCGCTCACCGAGGAGCAGCTGGACGGCAAGCTGGCACTCGCCGCGGAGGCCTTCCGCGCCTACCGGAAGACGTCGTTCGGCGATCGCGCCGCGCTGCTGCGCCGGGCCGCGGACATCCTCGAGGCCGAGGCGGACGAGCTGGGCCGCCTCGCGACGCTCGAGATGGGGAAGACCCACGCCGCCGCCGTCGCCGAGGTGCAGAAGTCGGCGAAGGGCTGTCGCTGGTACGCCGACCACGGCGCGGAGATGCTCGCCGACGAAGCCTGGCCGGTCGAGGGCGCGAAGGTCTTCACCCGGTACGAGCCGCTCGGGCCGGTGCTCGCCGTGATGCCGTGGAACTTCCCGTACTGGCAAGTCTTCCGGTTCGCCGCGCCGGCGCTGATGGCGGGCAACGTGGGCCTGCTCAAGCACGCGTCGAACGTCCCGCAGTGCGCGTTGGCGATCGAAGACGTCCTGCGCCGCGCCGGTTTCCCCGAGGGCGTGTTCCAGACGCTGCTCGTGCCGTCCTCGGCGATCGAGGCCGTGATCGGCGACGAGCGCGTCCGCGCGGTGACGCTGACCGGCAGCGAGCCGGCGGGCCGTGAGGTCGGGGCCGCCGCGGGCCGCAACGTCAAGGCGAGCGTGCTCGAACTGGGCGGTGCCGACGCCTTCATCGTGATGCCCTCGGCGGACCTGGACAAAGCCGTCGAAGCCGGCGTCGGCTCGCGGACGCTGAACAACGGCCAGTCCTGCGTCAACGCCAAGCGGTTCATCGTCCACGAGGACGTCGCCGAGGAGTTCACCCGGAAGTTCACCGAGAAGATGGCGGCGCTGACGGTCGGCGACCCGATGAAGGACGACACCGACCTCGGCCCGCTGTCCTCGGCCGACGCCGTCGAAACGATCCACCGGCAGGTGAGCGACACCGTCCAGGCCGGCGCCCGGCTGCTCACCGGCGGGAAACCCCTGGACGGCCCGGGCCACTACTACCCGCCGACCGTGCTGGCCGACATCCCGGACGGCTCGCCGGGCCACCACGAGGAGTTCTTCGGCCCGGTGGCGCTGATCTGGCGGGTCCGCGACGTCGACGACGCCATCCGCGTCGCCAACGACTCGCCGTTCGGCCTCGGCGGCAGCGCGTGGACGGCGGACCCGGGGGAGCAGGAGCGGTTCGTGACCGAGGTCGAGACCGGGATGATGTACCTCAACGAGTTCACCCAGTCCACGCCGGAAGTCCCGTTCGGCGGCGCCAAGAACTCCGGGTACGGCCGGGAGCTCGCGTCGTTCGGGCCGCGGACGTTCGTCAACGCCAAGACGGTCTGGATCGCCTGACCCGCGGTCGCGGTGACCGGCCGAATTGACGGGCCCCGGCGGGCGGGAACGTGTCTATCCTGATTGGCCGGTTTCGCTCGCGAAAGGGTCCCCGCCATGGAACAGACCGATCGTCCGACCACGACAGACGGAGTGAACCGGCGCAGCCTGCTCGCCGGGGTCGGCGGCCTCCTCGCCGCCAGTGGTGTCGCGTCGAGCAGCCTGCTCGCGCCACCCGCCGCCGCCGATCCCGTGGCCGCCAGGCCGGAACGCAACGACCGGGTCGAGGGCCTGCTCAAGAAGATGACCCTCGCCGAGAAGCTCGGCCAGCTGCAGCTGCTCGGCAACGAGACCGACGCGCGCACGGCGCTGGCGACCGGGCAGCTCGGCGGGGTCTTCTCGGTGGTCGGCGCGGCGAAGCTCAACGCGCTGCAGCACATCGCCGTCGAGCAGACGCGGCTGCGCATCCCGCTGATCTTCGGCCTGGACGTCATCCACGGGTACACCACGAACTTCCCGATCCCGCTGGCCCAGGGTTCGAGCTTCGACCCCGCCGTGGCGGGCGCCGACGCGTCGGTGTCGGCGAAGGAGGCCCGGCGCAGCGGCATCCACTGGACGTACGCGCCGATGATGGACGTCACGCACGAGCCGCGCTGGGGCCGCATCGCCGAGGGGTACGGCGAAGACCCTTACCTGGCCACGAAACTCGCCGTCTCGAAGGTCCGCGGCTACCAGGGTGACGACTACTCGTCGCCGGACCGCCTCGCCGCCTGCGCCAAGCACTTCGTCGCCTACGGCGGGGCGGAAGGCGGGCGCGACTACAACACCGTCGACGTCTCGCTGCAGCGGCTGCACAACTTCTACCTCCCGCCGTTCAAGGCGTCCGTCGAAGCCGGCGTGGCGACGGTGATGGCCAGCTTCAACACCATCAGCGGCGTCCCCGCGCACGGCAACGGTTACGTCCTGCACGACGTCCTCAAGAGCGCCTACGGCTTCCGCGGGTTCGTCGTCAGCGACTACACCGGCGTCCAGGAGCTGATCCTGCACGGGCTCGCCGGGGACGGCGCCGACGCCGCGGCGGCCGCGCTGCCGGCCGGTGTCGACATGGAGATGGTCAGCACGAACTACGTGCAGTACGGCCAGCAATTGCTGGCGCAGCGGCGGATCACGCGCGACCAGATCGACGACGCCGTCCGCCGGATCCTGCTGGTCAAGGTCAAGCTGGGGCTGTTCGAACGGCCGTACGCCGACGAGGCCGTCGAGGTCAAGGCGCCGTCGCCGGCCGCGCTCGCGGCGTCACGGCAGGCGGCCGGGCGGTGCATGGTGCTGCTCAAGAACGACGGCCCGGTGCTGCCGCTGGCGAAGTCGGTCGGCTCGGTCGCCGTCGTCGGCCCGCTGGGCAATGCGACCTACGACCTCAACGGGACCTGGTCGGGCCTCGGCACCGGCGCGGCCACGACACCGCCGGTGACCGTGGTCGACGGCATCAAGGCCGCGGCACCCGGGGCGGCGGTGACGTTCACCGCCGGCTGCGCCGTCGAAGGGACCGACACCAGCGGGTTCGCCGCCGCGCAGCAGGCGGCCCGCGCGGCCGACGTCACCGTCGTGGTCGTCGGCGAGACGGCCGCGATGAGCGGTGAAGCGGCCGCGCGCAGCAACATCGACCTGCCGGGCGTCCAGCAGCAGCTGGTGGCCGCGATCAAGGACACCGGGAAGCCGTTCGTGGTGGTGCTGGTCAACGGCCGGCCGCTGACGATCCCGTACCTGCACGACAACGCGCCCGCCATCCTCGAGGCGTGGGCGCCGGGCGTGCAGGGCGGCAACGCGGTCGCGGACGTCCTGTTCGGCACCGTGAACCCGGGCGGCAAGCTGCCGGTGAGCTTCCCGCGCGCGGTCGGGCAGATCCCGATCTACTACAACCACGAGAACACCGGCCGCCCGGCGGACCCGGCGAACAAGTACACGTCCAAGTACCTCGACCTGGAGTCCGGCCCGCTCTACGAGTTCGGTTTCGGCCTGTCGTACACGACGTTCCGCGTCGATGGCCTGCGCCTGTCGGACACCTGGCTGCCGGCCCGCGGCGGCCGGATCCAGGTGAGCGCCAAGGTGACCAACACGGGCGGCCGCGCGGGCGACGAGGTCGTCCAGCTGTACGTGCGCGACCCGGTCGCCTCGATCGTCCAGCCGGTCCGCCGGCTGCGCGGCTTCCAGCGGGTGACCCTGGCCGCGGGCGCGTCGACGACGGTCTCGTTCACCCTCACCCCCGAAGACGTCGGCTTCTACGACAACGCGGCGAAGTTCCGGGTGGAGCCGGGCAAGATCGAGGTCTACGTAGGCACCAGCTCGGCCGCCACCCTGACGTCGAGCTTCACGGTGGTGTGACCCGTAACTCGCGTGATGGGGGCCGGAACTCACGAGTTCCGGCCCCCATCACGTCGGATCCGGTCCTGATCACGCGAGTTCCGTCTCCGATCACGCGAATCACGTCTCCGATCACGTGAGGGACGGGTTCGGTCCGCCGGTGTGACCGACAAGACATACAGGTAACTGTACAGCCTGACTGTACATTTCCCGCCGTCGCGGTTACGGTGACGGGCATGGGTGATCAACTGTCTCCGTCGGCCGTCGAGGCGTCACAGCGGATCCGCGCCGTCATCCGGCGGCTGCGGCGGGGCATCGCCGGCGCCTCGGATCCCGGTGATGTCACGCTGTCGCAGGCCACGGTGCTGACCAGGCTGGCCGACAGCGACGGCCGCACCACCAGCGACCTCGCCGCGGCGGACGGGGTGCGGCACCAGTCGATGACCTCGACGGTCGCCGCGCTGCTCGACCTCGGCCTCGTCAAGCGGCGGCCGGATCCCCGGGACGGCCGCCGCCTGCTGGTCACCGTCACGGCCAAGGGGCGCCGGCACGTCGAGGCGGGCCGGCAGGCTCGTGGCGAGTGGCTCGCCGCGCGGCTGCAGGAGGAGTGCACGGAGGGGGAACGGCAGACCGTCCTGGCCGCGATGGCCGTGCTGGATCGGCTCGTCCATGAGTGACCGGACCGTGGACGACCGGACCACAGACGACCGGACCACGGAAGCCGCGAAGACCGGCTTCGACCGCGGGCTGATCCCGCCGATGCTGCTGGGGTCGATCCTGAACCCCGTCAACTCCACGATCATGGCCGTCGCGCTCGTCCCGATCGGCGCGGCGCTCGGCGCCCCGCCCTCGCAGACCGCGTGGCTCGTCTCGGCCCTGTACCTGGCCACGGCGCTCGGCCAGCCGATCGTGGGCCGGCTGATCGACATCTTCGGCCCGCGCAAGCTCTTCCTGATCAGCACGAGCCTGGTCGGCGTCGCGGGCGTCGTCGGGACCGTGGCCCCGGGCCTCGGCGTGCTGATCGCGGCGCGGGTGCTGCTCGGCTTCGGCACGTGCGCCGGCTACCCGGCCGCGATGGCGTTGCTGCGCAGCGAAGCCGAGCGCACCGGGGAGGACAACCCGGCCGGCGTGCTGACGGCGCTGGCCGTGGCCAACCAGACCATCGCCGTCATCGGCCCGCTGCTGGGCGGCCTGCTGATCGGCCTCGGCGGCTGGCGCGCCACCTTCGCGCTCAACGTGCCACTGGCCGCGGCGGCGGTCGTGCTGGGCCTGCTGCGGCTGCCCCGCGCGCGGGAGACGTCCACCCGGGAACGCTGGACCGCCCGGCTCGACCTGCCGGGCATGGGCCTGTTCGCCGTGATGCTGGTGGCGCTGCTGTTGTTCCTGATGAACCTGCGGCCGAGCAGCTGGTACCTGCTGGCGCTCGCCGTCGCGGCCGGTGCCGCCTTCGCCGTGCGGGAGCTGCGGGCCGCGATCCCGTTCATCGACCTGCGGGTGCTGGGCGGCAACGCGCCGCTGCTGGCGACCTACGGGCGCGCGCTGGTCGCCTACATCGTCTCCTACGCCTTCCTCTACGGCTTCACGCAGTGGACGGAGGAGGGCTTCGGGCTCTCGCCGTTCTACGCCGGGCTGGTGCAGATCCCGATGTTCCTGGTGGCGATCGTCATTTCGATCACCACCGGCCGGCGCCGGGGCGTGCGGGGCAAGCTCCTGGTCGGCGCGCTGGCGCAGATCGCGGCCTGTGTGCTGATGCTGGTGCTCACCGGCGACAGTCCACTGTGGATGCTGCTGCTGATCGCCGTGGTCTTCGGCGTCCCGCAGGGCGCGGTCAGCCTGGCGCTGCAGAACTCCGTGTACCACCAGGCCGATCCCGAGCGCACCGGCTCGTCGGCCGGGCTGCTGCGCACCTTCGCCTACGTCGGTTCGATGGTCGCCTCCGCCACGACGGCGGTGGCCTTCGGCCCGCACGCGAGTACCGCGGGCATGCACACCCTGGCCTGGGTGATGCTCGCCGCCGGCGTCCTGTTCCTGCTGCTCACGGTCGCCGACCGCAGCCTGCGCCACGTCTGATTCCCTTTGTACGGCAAGAAAGGCACGACTTTGTCCCGCACGGCCCTGCTCGCCATGGACCTCCAGAACACCCACCTCGCGCGCGTCCCGGACGGCTACCTGCCGCGCGCCGCGCGGGCGCTGGAGACGGCGCGCGATCACGACGTCCCGGTGATCCACGTCGCGCTCCGGCTGCGGCCGGACCACGCCGATGTCCACCCGCGCAACCGGATGTTCGGAGCCGTGCCCGCCGGCAAGTACACCGCGGCCGACGAGGACGCGGCCATCCACCCCGGCGTCGCGCCCCTCGACGGCGAGATCGTCGTGTACAAGAACCGCGTCAGCGCGTTCGCCGGCAACAACCTGCACCAGATCCTCGGCGCCCAGGACATCGGCCACCTCGTCCTGGCCGGGATCGCCACCAGCGGCATCGTCCTGTCCACCGCCCTGCAGGCCGCCGACCTCGACTACGGCGTCACGGTGCTGTCCGACGCGTGCGTCGACCCCAGCCCCGAGCTGCACGACGTCCTCGTCACGCAGCTCTTCGCCCGCCGCGGCGGCGTCGCGACGGTCGGGGAGTGGGCCGAAAGTCTCTCCTGACGCGTTCGACTTGACAGTGGCCGCTGCCGTCTCGCAGGATGCGAACAGGTGTTCGATAGTAGTCCTGGGTTCGCCCGCGGGTCCCTTGCGGGTGTCTCCGGTACGGGTTCGTGGTGCTGGAGGTGAGCGGCGGTGGCGGTACCGGAAGCGCTCACGTCCATCCCCGGCGTCCGGGTGGCTTCGCAGCTGCGCGAGCCGCATCCGGACGTCACCCAGCCGGGTGAATCTCTGCCGCTGACCCCGGCGCTCGCCGGCCTGTTCCCGGCGGGCGGCTTGCGGCGCGGCAGCACGGTGTCGGTCGCGGGGTCGACGTCACTGGTCCTGGCGCTGCTGGCCGAGGCGACGCGGGCCGGCTCGTGGGCGGCGGTGGCCGGGCTGCCGGACCTGGGCCTGGCGGCGGCCGCGGAACTCGGCGTCGACCTCGACCGGATCGCCCTGGTGCCCCGGCCCGGCGCCGAGGTGGTCGCGGTCCTGTCGGCGCTGGTGGACGGGTTCGACCTGGTCGTGGTCGGCCCAGCGGTCGCCCGCGGCGTCCAACCCCAGGTGGCCCGCCGCCTGGCGGGCCGGGTCCGCAACCGAGGCGCGGTCCTGCTGGCGGCCGGCCCCTGGCCAGGGGTGGACCTCGAACTGCGCGTCTCCCGGCGCCGCTGGCGAGGAGCCACCACGGACGGCCACGGCCACCTACGGGCACGCGACATCACGGCGACCAGCCAAGGCCGCGGCGCGGCGGCCCGCCCGCAGACGGTGGCGCTGCAGCTGCCAGGCCCCGGCGGCGCGATCGCGCCGGGCGAGCCTCCGGCGGGGCGGCGGCTGGTCGAGGTGGCCGGGTGAGCGGGGTGACCTGCCGCGCGCCCGGTGTGGTGTTTCGTTGGTGGCCTAGCGAGTGCGCGGTGAGTGGTGCGCGGCCGCGGCCAGGTGGTGGCCGGGCCGTTTGCGGGGTTTCGTTGGTGGCCAAGCGATCGCGCGCACCGAGGCCGCTCGGCGAGTGGGGTGGCGAGGCTCAGGCACCGACCGCGCGGCCAGGCCACTCGGCCGGATGGCGTCCCGACCGGGCTGGTGCGCGGCGGTTCGACGGTCGCGGGCGCCGCTCGGGGTCGGTTCGCGGCGTTCCGGTGGCCGCCGGGTGAGTGATGCGCCGCGGTTGCTGGTGCTGTGGTGCCCGGACTGGCCGGTTGTCGCCGCCGGGGCCGTCGTGGGGACGCCGCCCCTCGCGCCGGCCGCGGTGTTCTCCGCCAACCGGGTCGTCGCCTGTTCCGCGGTCGCGCGGCAGCACGGCGTCGTGCGGGGGATGCGGCGCCGTGACGCGCAGTCACGCTGCCCGGATCTCGCGGTGCACCAGCACGATCCGGAACGGGACGCGCGGCTGTTCGAGCCGGTCGCCGCCGCCGTCGAGGGGCAGGCCGTGGGTGTGGAGGTCGTGCGGCCGGGGATCGTCGCGGTGCCCGTCACCGGTGCGGCCGGGTACTTCGGTGGCGAGGAAGCCCTGGCCGAGCTGCTGCTCGACGAGGTGTCGGCGAACGCCGGCGTGGAGTGCCAGGTCGGGATCGCCGACGGCCTCTTCGCCGCGACGCTGGCCGCCCGCCGGTCCGCGCTCGTGCCGGCCGGCGGGGCGGCCGGGTTCCTGGCGCCGCTGTCGATCGCCGAGCTGAACCAGCCCGGCGACGACCGCGGCGAGCTGGTCGGCCTGCTCAAACGGCTCGGGCTGCGGACGCTCGGCGCGTTCGCCGCGCTGACCGAACGGGACGTCGCGGGCCGCTTCCCGCGCGACGCGATCACCGCGCACCGGCTGGCGCGCGGGCTGTCGGAGCGGCCGCCGCTGCGGCGGGCCCTGCCGCCGGAGCTGTCGATCACGGAGGAGTTCGAGCACCCGCTGGAACGCGTCGACGAGGCCGCGTTCGTCGCGAAGACGCTGGGGGAGCGGTTCTTCGCCGGGCTGGCGCGGCACGGGATGGCGTGTACGCGGCTGGCGATCGTGGCGGTGACGGAGGCGGGCGAGGAACGGGTCCGCGTCTGGCGCTGCGCCGAGCCGCTGACCGCGCGGGCGACGGCGGACCGCGTGCGGTGGCAGTGCGAAGGCTGGCTCACCGCCCGCGACGGCCGGCCCACCGCCGGGATCGTCCGGCTGCGCCTCGACCCGGAGGAGGTCGTCGGCGGGCAGGCGTTGCAGCTGCAGCTCGGGTCGATGGGCCGGGACGCCGACGCCGCCGAACGCGCGGCCCGCGCGCTGGTCCGGATCCAGGGCCTGCTCGGCCCGGACGCCGTCGTCACCCCGCTGCTGGACGGTGGCCGCGGCCCCGCCGAGCGCGTGCGGCTCATCCCGTGGGGCGACCCGCGGACGCCGGTTTCGCCGGACGCGCCCTGGCCGGGACGGCTGCCCGCACCGTCTCCGGCCGTCCTCGCCGCCCACCCGGCCCGGGTGCTGGACGACCGAGGTGCCGTCGTCGTCTGCACCGATCGCGGCGAGCTGACCGCCCTGCCGGCGACCGTCGCCATCGAGGGCCGATCATCGCGGCCGGTACTTGCCTGGGCCGGCCCATGGCTGCACCACCCGGCGCTGACGACCCGAGGCCGCCGCCTGGCACGGCTGCAGGTGGTGGTCGAGGACGAGACCGACGAGGTCGCCCTGCTGCTGACCGTCACCGTCGGCAGCACTCCACAGTGGACGGTCGAGGGCAGCTACGACTGACTCACCCGAACACCGCCTGGGCCACCGCCGTGCCGAGGTAAGCCGCGCCCAGTCCGGCGAGCACGCTCGCGATGGCGTTCGCGGCGGCGGAGAACTTCGCCCCGGTTTCGGCCAGCCGGAGCGTTTCGTAGGAGAACGTCGAATACGTGCTGAGCGTGGCGCACAACCCCGGGCCGATCAGGTGCTGCAGCGGCTGGGGCACGGTCGTCGCGGTGGCGGCGCCGGTCAGGAAGCCGAGCACCGTGCAGGCGATGAGGTTCACCGTGAAAGTGCCCCACGGGAAGCCGGTGTCGTGGCGGGCCTGGACGGCGCGGTCGGTCAGGTAGCGCAGCGGGGCGCCGACCAGGGCGCCGGCGATGACCATGAGCCAGTTCACGAGCGGCTCCCGAGACTCAGGGCGCGGCGGGTGAGCGCGCCCGTCGCCCACACCGCGGCGACGGCCGCGACGACCGTGGCCACGAGGTAGAGCAGGGCGGTCAGGGCGTGGCCGCCGTCGAGCAGGTGCTCGGCGTCGACCGCGTAGGTGGAGAACGTCGTGTAGCCGCCCAGGACGCCGGTGCCGAGGAAGGGCCGCACCAGCGGGTGGGCCGCCGGCATCGCGGTGATGACCGCCATCAGGACGCCCATGGCCGCGCAGCCGGTGACGTTGATCCAGAACGTCGTCCACGGGAACCCGCCGGACGCGGTGGGCCAGAGCAGGGTGGCGCCGTAGCGGGCACAGGCGCCGAGCACCCCGCCGGCCGCGACGACGGCGACGGTCTGGAGGTGACGGCGCCGCGGCGGGGAAGCGGGCTCGGAGTGGGGCACGGCGGGCAGGCTCCTACCTGATCGGGGCACGAGGGCGGCCTCGTACGGCGTGGTTCAGGTAGGGACCGTTGGCGGCCGGATCGCCGCGGTTCGGGGACGGCGGGCCCCACCGCCGCGCGGCCGCCGGTGAGGGTGGTCGCGAACTCAGGGTAACAGCGCCCCGACGCTCTCGATCACAGCCCTCACCGGACCGTCTACCTGCGGTTATCGATGTCACGCCGAGTTGACAGCGCGCCCTCCCCGGCCCAGGATCAAGGGCGAGAGTCGTACGTGTGTTCGAACAGTAGTCGCTGACTTCCCCGCAGCGAACTCGTGTCGTGGGGAGCTGGCGTTGGCGTTCAACAACCCGAACGTGCCGTGGTCCGAGGTCGAGCGGGTCGCCTCAGGCCGCGCTCCGGTGATCGGAGACGGCGGCGACTCACCCGCGTGGTCGCGCAAGCGTGACGGCTACTCCGGCGCCCCGGCAGATCTGCAGCACCGCCGCAGCCGTGACGACGGCGGCGAGCGGCTCCGGGCGCCGTACGCGGAGCTGCACGTCCACTCCAACTTCAGCTTCCTCGACGGCGCCTCCCACCCCGAGACCCTCGTCGAGGAGGCCGCGCGTCTCGAACTGGACGCGCTGGTCCTGACCGACCACGACGGGATGTACGGCGCGGTCCGGTTCAACGACGCCGCCCGCGAACTCGGCGTCCGTGTCGGCTTCGGCGCCGAGCTGTCCCTCGACCTCCCGGCGCCGCAAGGGGGTGCGCCGGACCCGGCCGGATCGCACCTGCTCGTGATCGCCCGGCAGCAGGAGGGTTACCACCGGCTCTGCCGGATGATCTCCCGCGCCCAGCTCGCCGGCGGCGAGAAGGGCCGCCCGGTCTACGACGTCGAGGAGCTGGTCGACGAGCTGGCCGGGCACGTCGTGGTCCTGAGCGGCTGCCGCAAAGGCGCCGTCCGCCGCGCCCTCGCCGAGCGTGGTCCCGCGGCCGCGCGGGCCGAGCTGACCCGGCTGGCCGGCTGGTTCGGGCGCGGCCACGTCGCCGTCGAGCTGATCGACCAGCGGCTCCCGCACGACTCGGCCGCCAACGACGTCCTCGCCGAAATGGCCGCCGACCTGCGGCTGCCGACGATCGTGTCGAACAACGCGCACTACGCCCGCCCCGACGACGCCGTCGTGGCCGAGATGGTGGCCGCGGTCCGCGCGCGGCGGTCGGCCGAGGAGCTGGACGGGTGGCGGCCGCCGTCGGGGCAGGCGTTCCTGCGGTCCGGGGCCGAGCAGCGCCGGCGGTTTGAGCACCGCTACCCCGGCGCGGTTGGCCGGGCCGCGCTGCTGGGCGTCGAGGTCGCGTTCGACCTGCAGGTGGTCGCGCCGGACCTGCCGCCGTTCGACGTCCCGCCCGGCCACGACGAGATGTCCTTCCTGCGCGACCTGACCTGGACTGGCGCGCTCACCCGCTACGGGCGCCGCGAGGACAACCCGAAGGCCTACGCCCAGCTCGACCACGAACTCGACGTCATCAAGCAGCTCGAGTTCCCGGGTTACTTCCTGGTGGTGTGGGACATCGTCCGGTTCTGCCGCGAGGCGAACATCCTGTGCCAGGGCCGGGGATCCGCCGCCAACAGCGCGGTCTGTTACGCGCTGGGGATCTGTCACGCGGACCCGGTGAAGTGGAACCTGCTGTTCGAGCGGTTCCTGGCGCCGGAGCGGGACGGGCCGCCGGACATCGACATCGACATCGAGTCCGACCGCCGCGAGGAGGCCATCCAGTACGTCTACGAGAAGCACGGCCGCTTTCACGCCGCGCAGGTCGCGAACGTCGTCACCTACCGGGCGCCGTCGGCGATCCGCGACGCCGCGAAAGCCTTGGGGCACAGCGTCGGGCAGCAGGACGCCTACGGCAAGCTCGTCGATCGCTGGGGCGGCGTCGCCGCCACGAAACAGCAAGCCACCGGCGACATCCCCGACGACGTCCTCGACCTGGCCGCGCGGCTCGAGGACTTCCCGCGTCACCTCGGCATCCACTCCGGCGGCATGGTCATCTCGAAGCAGCCGGTGTCCGAAGTGGTCCCCGTCGAGTGGGCGACGATGGCCGACCGCAGCATCCTGCAGTGGGACAAGGACGACTGCAACAGCGTCGGCCTGGTGAAGTTCGACCTGCTCGGCCTCGGCATGCTCTCGGCGCTGCACTACATGATCGACCTCGTCGCCGAGCACCACGGGTCCACTGTGGACATCGGGAAGCTGGACCTGGCCGATCCGGCCGTCTACGACATGCTCTGTGAAGCCGACGCGGTCGGGGTGTTCCAGGTCGAGTCCCGCGCGCAGCTGGCGACGTTGCCGCGCCTGCGGCCGCGCAAGTTCTACGACCTGGTCGTCGAGGTCGCGTTGATCCGGCCCGGCCCGATCCAGGGCGGCTCCGTCCATCCCTACATCCGGCGCCGCCGCGGTGAGGAGCAGTGGCAGCACGCGCACCCGCTGCTGGCCGGGTCCCTCGACCGGACGCTGGGGGTGCCGCTGTTCCAGGAGCAGGTGATGCAGATGGCCGTCGACGTCGCGTCCTTCACCGGCGCCGAGGCCGACCAGCTGCGCCGGGCCATGGGCGCCAAGCGATCCAGTGCGAAGATGCACGCGCTGATGGCGCGGTTCTTCGCCGGGTGCGAGGCCAATGGCCTGGACCGGGAGCTGGCGACGCGGATCTTCGAGCAGATCCACGCCTTCTCCGGCTATGGCTTCCCCGAAGCGCACTCGATGTCGTTCGCGTTGCTGGTCTACGCGAGCGCGTGGTTCAAGCTCTACTACCCGGCCGCGTTCTGCGCGGGGTTGCTGCGGGCGCAGCCGATGGGGTTCTACAGTCCGCAGTCGCTGGTCGCCGACGCCCGCCGCCACGGCGTCCTGGTGCGGGAACCGGACATCAACGCCAGTCTCGCCCACGCCACCCTCGAACCCGAGCCGGACAGCACCGGCGCCGTTGCGCTCCGGCTAGGCCTCGCCGGCGTCCGCCACCTCGGCGACGACGTCGCCGAAGCGATCGTCGCCGAGCGCGACGCGAACGGGCCGTTCGCGTCGATCGGTGACCTCACCCGCCGTGTCCAGCTGAAGAAGACCGCCGTCGAAGCCCTGGCCACGGCCGGCGCGTTCAGCGGCTTCACCCCCGATCGGCGGCAGGCGCTGTGGGCCGCGGGGGCCGCCGCCGCGACCCGGCCCGGGCACCTGCCCGGCCTCGCGCCCGGCTTGGACGCGCCCGCCTTGCCCGGGATGACCCGGTTCGAGGTCACCGCGGCCGACCTGTGGGCCACGAGCGTCTCGCCGGACAGCCACCCCGTGCAGTACCTGCGCGAATACCTCGACAAGCGCGGCGCGCTGACGGTCGCCGACCTGGCGCGGGCGAAGGACGGGACGCGTGTGTGGGTCGGGGGAGCGGTGACCCACCGGCAGCGGCCGGCGACCGCGGGCGGGATCACGTTCTTCAACCTCGAGGACGAGACCGGCATGGCCAACGTCCTCGTCTCACCCGGACTCTGGAACCGGCAGCGCCTCGTCGCCCGCACCAGCGCGGCGTTGCTGGTCCGCGGGCAGGTGCAGGCGGCCGAAGGCGTCGTCACGCTCGTCGCGGACCGGCTGGAACGGCTCGACCTCTCGATGGCGACCGGGCCGTCGCGTGACTTCCGGTGAGCCGGGCGACCGTCGGCGGGCCGGCGTCCGGGACGCGCGGCGAGTACGGCGAGCTCCTCCCCGTGCGCCCGGCGACCGCGGCGCCGCCGGTGGTGTGCCTGCGCGGCCACTACCTCGCGCTCTTCGGGATGATCAAGAGCCACAGCCCCCGCTACCGGCTGCACACCACGCTCTGCGAAACCTGCCGCAAGCAGGAGGCGCCCGATCCGGGCGAACGCCGGCTCGCCGAGTGGGCGCACCTCGACGTGAAGGTCCAGCACGCGCCGGACACCGCGCCGCAGGACGGCCTGGTCCTCGTCGCGGTCCCGCCCGCCGCCGGGTCGGCGACGGGGAAGATCGAACTGCGCCTCGACGGGCGGGCCACCGGCACGGCGTCGCTCACGTCCTGTTCGCCGTGCCGCACGGCCACACTGGACTACGTCCACGTCGAGGCCGCCCACCGGCGGCTCGGGTACGGGCGCACCCTGGTGAGCGCCACCCTCTTCCGCGCGCCGGGCTACACGTGGACGGCGCCGGTGCCGGACGGCCCGGTCGCGCGGGCCTTCCGCGCGCGCATCGCGCTGCCCCGCACCGGCCCGCTCTGCGTCCACCGCGGGAAGTGAGTGTCCCACTCAATGTGAACCTCACCTTGACAGCGAGCAACACCGAACTTAATCTCCTTCATCGTTACTCTCTTTTCGGAAACGCATTTATTCACATACGTGAACAAACACATACGTGAACAAATGAGTGAGCGAAGTCCTCTCCCCGCTTCGCTGCTCGCCGTGAAAGGACGCCACCATGCGTGTGCGCGCTATGCTCACCTTTCTCGCGATCCCGGCATTGCTGGCCGGGACCGCGATTTCCGCCGAGGCATTCCCCAGTGCCGAAGTCAGCGGAATCGCGTTGGCCCCCATGGCCGACCCGGGAGTTGCCCCCGGTGGCAACTTCGACCTCTCGACCTGGCAGCTGCAGGAGCCGGTGGGTTCGCCGGGTTCGCCGACGACGATCTCGTCGTCCCGGCTGCAGGGCTCGAGCGGATTCCAGGACTCCTACTTCTACACCGACACGCGCGATGGCGCGATGACATTCTGGGCGCCGGAAAAAGGCGTCACCACGCCCAACTCGAATTACGCGCGATCCGAGCTGCGTGAGATGAACAAGAGCGGCTCCGCGGCGAACTGGTCGTTGAGCGGATCGCACAAGCTGAGCGCCACCCTGCGCGTGGTGTCGGTGACGTCCAACGTCTGCGTCGGCCAGGTCCACCTCGGCACCGGCGGTTCGTCGACGAAGCCGTTGCTCGAGCTGTACTACCACTCGAACGGCGACATCGTGCTGGGCACGGAGAACTCGCCCGACGGCGGCCAGACCCCGCACACCGTCGGTCACGTGGCCATCGGCAAGACGTGGACCTACACGATCGGCATCTCCGGCGGCAACACGATCGACCTGACGGTGAACGGCAGCACCACGCACTACAGCATCCCGTCGTCGTTCAAGGCGTACAAGCAGTACTTCAAGGCCGGTTCCTACAACCAGTCCTCTTCGGACAGCACGACGAAGGGTGCGAAGGTCGCCTTCTACGGGCTGACCGTGTCGCACAGCTGATCGGCTCTGTTCCCCGGGTGGGCGGACACCGGCAGGTGTCCGTCCACTCAGGACAGAACGGCGGAGAACTCGACGACTTCTTCCGTCGAGTCGCGGCCACCGAAGGCTTGACGCAGTTCGGCCATCTCCGGCAGTGTCGTGCGGCCGGTGACGAGCAGCGCGGCGAGCCGGGGCAGCGGGCGGCCCGCGTCGAGCAGGCGGCGCACCTGGTCGCCGTCCAGTTTGAGTACTCGCAAGCCAGGCAGGTCGCAGACCTGGCCCAGGTCCGGCACCGCCGAGCCGGACAGGTTGAGCCGGGTCAGGCGGGGCAGGGTGGTCAGCACCGCGAGGTCGAGCGGCAACCGGATCTCCTCCAGCTGGAGGTCCCACAGCACCGGGTGCCCGGCCAGGACGCCGAGATCGACGCGGCCGCCGCTGATCCGCAGTGACTCCAGGGCCCCGAGCCCGCCGATCGACGGGGTCACCGCCGCCGCGCGGTTGACCTTGAGCATCCGCAGCGACGTCAGCGGCTCGAACACCGCGAGGTCGGTGTCGGCGGGGTCGTTGAGGTAGACCTCCTGGACCAGCTCCGGATCGCGCAGCCCGGCCACCACCGCGGGCAGGCTCAGCTCCGACGCCCTGGAGATGACCTCGCTGTAGGAGCGTTCCCCGCCGTCGCGGAGGCTGGTTTCGGCGAACAGGTACTGCTCGCCCGGATCCTCGTACTTCCCGGCCCGCAGTGTCTCGACGACCTCGGTGAGCATGGCGGTCAGCGACGCCGACACGTACCGGAGCGGGCCGTAGATGTCCCGGCCGTACTCGAGGACCTGGCCGGCGTGGCCCCGCTCGGCCGGGTCGAGGTCCACCGCGAGGTAGTTCATCGCGCGGTCGCCGCCGAAGGTGACCCACGAGTCGTTGCGGGACAGGCGTTTCACCCGGCCGAACGGCACCGTCTCGAACACGACGCCGTCGTCCTCCACGTCGTCTTCCCAGCCGTACGAACCCGGATCGCCTTCGGTGTAGTTGCCGACGAGCCGGTCGAGGGAGTCGTAGGAGTACGGGCTCAGCAGCCCGGTCTCCTCCGGGTCGCCGTCCGCCAGCAGGTACAGCGCGCGCAGGTCTTCGGGCAGCCGGACGCCGATCCGCGCCTCGGCGGCGGCCAGGTCCGCCTCGGTGCGCCCGGGCGGCCACGGCGGGGGAGTGCCCTTGATCCCGGCGTACAGCTCGGCGAACTCCCCGGCGAGCCGGGTGACCTCGGCGAGCACCGCCGGGTCCGTCGGCGCTCCGGTCGGCACCGCGGGCCGGGGCAGGCCGGGCAGGGGGTGCCCGGGGTAGCGGAACGCCTCGTCGAACACCAGCCGCCCGGGCGACACGGCCGCGATGTCCGGCCGCGCCGTGAAGACGTACTCGCCGCCGGCGGCCAGCCTGACCTCCAGCACCGCCGGTGGCCGTTCGAACAGCCGCCGCGCGATCGACGTGTAGTCGACGCGCAGGCTCTCCCGCACGTCACTCCACGCGGTGCACGAAACCGAGCCGCCCGTGTGGCGCAGCTGCAGGGTGGCAGCCGACCACAGCTCACCCGCGCCCGCACGCAGCGCCGCGGCCATGTCCTTCGCGATGTCGCCGTACCCGGCGTCCCCCGTCGTCACGCGACGGAGCCTAGCGACGGGGTCCGACAAAAGCCGTGCATCGGCCGTGACCGCCCGCGATGACCCGTCCTGGAGGAACTCCAGGGTTACGCTCGTGATCATGCGATTCGCCATCAAGACCTCGCCCCAGGACACCGTCTGGGCGGACATGCTCGCCGTGTGGCAGGCCGCCGATGAGATCGAGCTGTTCGAGTCCGGCTGGACGTTCGATCACTTCTATCCCATTTTCTCCGATTCGACCGGTCCGTGCCTGGAAGGCTGGGTCACGCTCACCGCGCTCGCGCAGGCCACGAAGCGGCTGCGGCTGGGCACGCTGGTCAGCGGGATCCACTACCGCCACCCCGCGCTGCTCGCGAACATGGCCGCGACGCTCGACATCGTCTCCGGCGGCCGGCTGGAGATCGGCATCGGCGCGGGCTGGAACGAGGAGGAGTCCGGCGCGTACGGCATGGAGCTCGGCACGGTCAAGGAGCGCAGCGACCGGTTCGAGGAGGGCTGCGAGGTGCTCGTCGGGCTGCTGACCCAGGAGACCACGACGTTCCAGGGGCAGTACTACCAGCTGACCGACGCGCGCAACGAGCCGAAGGGCGTCCAGCGGCCGCACCCGCCCATCTGCATCGGCGGCAGCGGCGAGAAGCGCACCCTGCGCACCGCCGCGAAGTACGCCCAGCACTGGAACTTCGTCGGCGGCACGCCCGAGGAGTTCGCCCACAAGCGCGAGGTGCTGCACCGCCACTGCGCGGACATCGGCCGCGACCCGGGCGAGATCACGCTGTCCTCGCACGTCCGGCTCGGCCCGGACGGCGACTACGCCAAGGTCGCCGCCGAAGCCGAAGCCCTCGGTGAAGCCGGCCTCGACCTGGCGATCGTCTACCTGCCGCCGCCGCACACCCCGGCCGTGCTCGAGCCGCTGGCGAAGGCGCTCGAGCCGCTGCGCTGACCTGATCCACTTCCCGAACAAGGAGCCGAAGCGGCTCCGGACCACGAAATTGGCCGAACAGCGCGCGGACGGCGCCGGTACTCGGTAGCGTCGTGCCCGCGGGTCGGCGCGCTCCCTCCCCCTCGGCGCGCCGACCCGCGTTTACGCCATCCGGGTGAGGCCTTGCTGCGCGGCTCAACCGCCCGCGGCCCGTCGGCGTGTGCGAGACGTTCCTGATCGCGACCCCGGAAGGGCAGGACGTCATGCACGAGAACACGGTCCCGGAGTTCGAAGACCCGATCGGCCCGCCGATGATCAACTCGGCGGCGCCGAACCCGGACGCGCGCAACCAAGCGCTCACCGGCCACCGCGGCCGGAAGGACGGCCTCGGCACGCTCATCCAAACCACCACCATCAGCGTGCGCACCGACTGAGCATCGGCCGAGAAAGGCGAGACGCCATGCACGAGAACACGTTCTCGGAGACCGAGGACCCGATCGGCCCGCCGGTGATCGGCCCGGTGGTGCCGAACCCGGACGCCCGCAACCAGGCGCTCGCCGGTTGGCGGACCCGCAACGACGGGCTCGGCACGCTCACCACCTTGCCCACCATCAGCCTGCGCGCCGACTAGCGCCGCACGCTCGACGCAGCGGGTCGTCCGTGCCCGAGGCGTTCCCGAAGGTCACTTCGAAGGGGAGAACGTCATGCACGAGAACACCGTCACGGAGACCGAGGACCCGATCGGCCCGCCGATGATCACCTCGGCGGCACCGAACCCGGACGCGCGCAACCAAGCGCTCACCGGCCACCGCGGCCGGAAGGACGGCCTTGGCACGCTCAGCACCTTCACCACCATCGGGGCGCCTGTCGGCTAGTGCAGCACGCCCAGCGCCGCGGGTGAAAACGGCGTGATGGCCTCCTCGCGGCCGGTCACGATCTTCGTCGCCCACTCCGGGTCCCCCAGCAATGGGCGGCCGACGGCGATCATGTCGAACTCGTCGGCCTCCAAGCGGTGCAGGACGTCCTTGATGCCGGTTGCGGACGCCGAGGCGCTCGACGTGAACTCGGTGTCCAGGCCGATCGAGCCGACGGTGATGGCCGGTTTGCCGGTCAGCTTCTTGGCCCAGCCCGCGAGGTTGAGGTCCGAGCCGTCGAAGGCCGGTTGCCAGTAGCGGCGGGTCGACGCGTGGAAGGCGTCCGCTCCCGCGTCGGCCAGCGCGCCGAGGATGACGCCGAACTCCTCGGGGCTCTCGGCGATCCGGGCGGTGAAGTCGTTCATCTTCCACTGGGACAGCCGCACGACGATCGGGAAACCGGGGGACACCGCGCGGCGGATCTCGCCGACGACCTCGGCGGCGAACCGGGTCCGGGCGCGCAGGTCGCCGCCGTAGGCGTCGGTGCGGTGGTTGGTGCCCGCCCAGAGGAACTGGTCGATCAGGTAGCCGTGGGCGCCGTGCAGCTCGACGCCGTCGAAGCCGAGCCGCTCGGCGGTGACGGCGGCCTCGGCGAACGCCCGGACGACGTCGTCGATGTCGCCCTGCGTCATCGTCCGGCCCGGCTCGCCGGGGCTGCCGTCCCCGGACACGGGCACACCGGACGGGCCGATCGCGGGCGCGTCCGGGTGCGGCACCGCGGCCCCCTTGCGGGTCATCCCGACGTGCTGGAGCTGCGGGAAGATCACGCCGCCGGCCTGGTGGACGGCGTCGACGACCCGGGTCCAGCCGGCCAGGGCCGCGTCGCCGTAGAGGCGTGACACCTGGTCGTGCTCGCCGGACGACGGGTGCCCGACGTAGCTGGCTTCGGTGATGATCAGCCCGGTGCCGCCGGCCGCGCGCCGGGCGTAGTAGGCGGCGAGCTGCTCGGTCGGTACGCCGCCGGGTGACTGCGCGCGGGTCATCGGCGCCATCGCGACGCGGTTCGGGACGGTGAGGTCGCCGAGCACGAGCGGGCGGGACAGGGTGTGCGTCACAGGAATCGCTCTCCTTCGTGAGGTTCCCTGTTACGCTAGAACCTCACGTGGACGTGAGATTCAACGTCGAGTGCGGCAGATCACTCCGGGAGGGAGCGGCGATGCGGATCGGGGAACTGGCCGCGAAGGCGGGCGTGAGCGTCCGGGCCTTGCGGTACTACGAGGAGCAGGGCCTGCTCGTGCCGGAACGCAGCTCCGGCGGCCACCGCCACTACTCCGACCGCGGGGCCGACCTGGTCTGGCTGATCCAGCAGTTCTACGCCGCGGGGCTGTCCAGCAAGTCGATCCTCACGATCCTGCCGTGCGTCGAGACCGGGAAGACGACGCCCGAGGCGCTCGCCATGCTCGTCGCCGAACGGGAGCGCATCGACCGGCAGCTGACCGAGCTGGCGCGGGCCCGGGACAGGCTCGACACCGTCATCGCGAACGCCGAGGCGCCGTGCGACCACGCCTGCCGCCCGGAGTGACCGATCAGGCCGGGCAGCTGACGTCGTGCCGCGGCGTCTTCAGCGTCAGCAGGTAGTCGTCCGTCACCGACCGCGTGCAGGCGTTGCGCGGGTAGACGCCGTGGCCCGAGCCCTCGTAGGTCACCAGTGTGGTGTTCGCCGGAGCCTGGCGGTGGATGTTGCGCGCCCAGGCGTACGGCGTCGCCGGGTCGTAGCGGGCGTTCAGCAGCAGGACCTGGGGCGCCCGCGTGATGTCCAGCCGGTGCGGCGGGTTCGCGGGCGGGCCGGTGACGCCGAGGCACGCGGTCGCCTCTTCGTGGCCCAGGGGGCTGCCGCGCATGATCGGCCCCCGGCGCAGCTCTTCGGCGCGCACCGCCGAGTACTGCGCGAAGTCCCGGATCCGGAGGTCGAAGTCCTGGCAGACCACGGCCGGCCGGATCGACCGGTAGTTGTACTCGAACTGGGTCGTCATCGCCGGCCGGCCGGCGGCCGCGTCGGCGATCAGCTGCGCCGCGTCGTCCCAGTTCGGGCCGTACATGTCCGAGAACACCCCGTCGCGCAACGGCGTCCCGGCATTGGCGAAGGCCCGTTCCCAGGTCGCCCGGACGTCCTGGCCGTGCAGGGCGCAGGTTTCCGTCCGGTCGCACCACGCGGTGAACTGCCCGAACAGCTCGTCCGCGGCGGTGGCGCGGTCGCCCACGAAGTGCCGGAGGTCGACGCTGTGGTCGATGGAGCTGTCCAGCACCAGGGCGCGGACGTGCTCGCCGTACTTCTCGGCGTACTGCTGGCCGAGCAGCGTGCCGTAGGAGATGCCGTGGAAGCTGATCTTGTCCTCGCCGAGGGCGCGGCGGAGGGCGTCCAGGTCCTGGGCGTTGACGGAGGTGTCGGCGTGGTCGAAGACCGGCAGGTTGGCGGCGCGGCAGTCCGCGACCGCCTGCCTGCTGTACTGGCGCAGGGCGGCGAACTCCGCCCGGTTCGCGGGCTCGTCGCTCGGCGGGGTGCCCGTGTCGTCACACCGGATGAACGCGCTGCGCCCGGTGCCCCGCAGGTCGAGGCCCACGGTGTCGAATCGGGCCCGGACCTCGGGGCTGAAGTAGCTCGTGGCCAGCGCGAACTCCGCGCCCGACGAGCCGGGACCGCCGGCGTCGGCCAGCAGCACGCCGATCCGGTGCGCCGGATCGGTGGCCCGGTGCCGGGCCACCGCCAGGTCGATCGACGGGCCGTGGGGCCGGTTCCAGTCGAGCGGCACCCGTAGCGTGCCGCACTCGCCGTCCGGTGGCGCCGGGCTGTCCGGGTCGTCGGGGCAGGCGCCCCAGGTGATCGGCGACGGGCTCGCGTCCGCCGCGGCGGCCCCGGACAGCAGGAGCGCGCTCACCATCAGGACTGCGCCGAACACCCGCACGGGACCCTCCAGAGTTGCCGGTGAGTTTCCGACCGTAGGGGTGGTGTGGTCCGGACCACAAGGCTCAGCGGCCGGTCGTGCCGTCGGCGAGCTCGCGCAGGATGTCGGCGTGCCCGGCGTGGCGGCCGGTCTCTTCGACCAGATGGGTCAACGTCCAGCGCCGGGACGCGCGGCGTGGCCCCGGCGCACCGAGGTCGTCCCAGCCGGCGATCACCGCGTTCGCCCGCGCCGTGGTCGCGCGGTAGGCGGCGAGGATCTCCTCGGCGGTTTCGGCCGGCTTCGGCCGGAAGGTCGCCGGCCAGTCGGTGACGGCGAGGCCGAGCAGCCAGTGGGCCTCGACGTGCGTGAGGTGCTTGACCAGGCCGAGCAGGTTCGTGCCCGACGCGACGCCGGGGGAGCGGACCTGCGGTTCGGGCACGCCCTCGGCCTTGGCGGCCACCGCGGCGCGCAGGTAGTCGAGGAAACCCACCAGCACCTGCACTTCCGCGGCCCCGGTGGCCGGTGGCCCGGCGTCGCGCGTCATCGCGTCCGCCGGACGAGCAGCACGTGGTCGGTGACGGTCGCGGTCTCGCCGGCGGGCCCGGTCGCCAGGCGCTCGGGACTGTCCGCGCGCTCGACCGACCACCGCGCCGGGTCGAGGTCGAGCGTGGTCCGGACGCCCGCCTCACGGCTCCACGACCACGGCGCGGCGGACCCGTGGTCGACGACCAGCAGCCGCCCGCCGGGCCGCAGTGCCTCGGCGGCCCGGCGCAGCACCCGCTCACGCGGCAGCGGGAACGGCGTGTGCAGGTACTGCGCGGAAACGAGGTCGAAAGTGCCTTCGGGGAACGCTTTGGCCAGGTCGACGCGCACCGCCGTCACGAGCAGGCCCTCGGCCCGGTCCCGCAGGGATTCGACGGCGACGCCGGACAGGTCGACGGCCGTCACCCGCCACCCCCGGCGGGCCAGCCAGAGCGTGTCGCCGCCGGCGCCGCAGCCCAGGTCGAGCGCGTCACCGGTGGGCAGCGAGCCGGCGACCTCGGCGAGCAGCGGGTTCACCCGGTCCGCCTGCGGGGTCCGGTAGTGGTCGTCCCAGAAACGTACGTTCATGCCGCCACCGTCACCCGGCGGTGCCGCCGGGAGCACGAAAACTTGCCGTTCCGGCAAGATGGCGATCATGGCCGACATCGACGACGAGGTCCTGGACGCGGTCGGCCCGCGGCTGCGCGTGCTGCGCCGGCAACGCGGGTTCACCCTGGCCGACCTGACGGCGGCGACCGGGATCTCGGAAAGCACGTTGTCCCGGCTGGAAAGCGGCGGCCGCCGGCCCACCCTGGAGCTGCTCCTGCCGCTGGCCCGCACCTACGGCGTCCCGCTGGACGACCTGGTCGGCGCGCCCCGCACCGGCGACCCGCGGATCCACCTGCGGCCGATCCGCCGCCACGGCATGACGTTCGTGCCGCTGACCCGCCGGGCCGGCGGACTGCAGGCGTTCAAGATGCTCATCCCGGCTCGCGGCGAACCCGCCGAGCCGACGCCGCAGACGCACGGCGGCTACGAGTGGGTCTACGTCCTCGACGGCCGGCTGCGGCTGGTGCTCGGCGACCGCGACCTGGTCCTGCCCGCCGGCGAGGCCGCCGAGTTCGACACGGGGCTGCCGCACTGGCTCGGCTCGGCCGACGGCCGGGCCGTCGAGACCCTCGTCCTGTTCGGACCGCAGGGCGAACGGGCCCACGTCCGGGCCCGGACGTCAGCCGCGGCCCGGGATGGGCTCGGCCAGCTCGGCCCGGGCGGGTGACGCCGGGAACGGGTCGGCGAAGTACTGCGTCTCGTGCGTCACGAACCCGCCGGTGAACTCCATGACGCTCACCGAATGGGTGGCCGCGCCGTCGTAGGTGATCACGCACTCGCTGACCCAGAAGTCGCCGCCGCCGGAGATCCGGCCGATGGTGAAGTGCCGTTCGGCGGGGTGGCCGCCGCGTTGCGCCTGGATCTTGGCGCGGCCCCGGAAGCGTTCGCCGGACTGGGGGTAGTCGAGGATCGCGTCGACGGCGTAGATCGCGTGCTCGGTGTCGACGTCCCCGCGCTCGGAGGCCGTCCAGTGCTCCTCGATCCGGGCGCGGGTCTCGTCATCACGAGTCATGCGACGCAGGTTACCCGGGGGAATCAAACCGGGCCCCCGGACGCTTGGACCTGCGTGAAGAAGATTGGTTTCCTCTCGTTCGGCCACTGGTCGGCGAGCGCGCACTCCGAGACCCGGTCCGCCGCCGACTTCCTGCACCAGTCGATCGACCTGGCGGTCGCGGCCGAGGAGCTGGGCGTCGACGGCGCGTACTTCCGCGTGCACCACTTCGCGCGGCAGGCGGGCAGCCCGTTCCCGCTGCTCTCGGCGATCGGCGCGCGGACGTCGAAGATCGAGATCGGCACCGGCGTGATCGACATGCGCTACGAGAACCCGCTGTACATGGTCGAGGACGCCGGCGCCGCCGACCTCATCTCGCGCGGCCGGCTCCAGCTCGGCGTGAGCCGGGGATCCCCCGAGCAGGTGATCGAGGGCTGGCGCTACTTCGGGTACTCCCCGGCCGAGGGCGAGACCGAAGCCGACATGGCCCGGGAGCGCGTCGAGGTCTTCCTCAAGCTGCTCGAAGGCGAGGGGTTCGCCCAGCCGAACCCGCGCCCGATGTTCGCCAACCCGCCGGGCCTGCTGCGGCTCGAGCCGCACTCCGAGGGCCTGCGCGAGCGCATCTGGTGGGGTTCGAGCTCGAACGCGACGGCCGTCTGGGCCGCGAAGCTGGGCATGAACCTGCAGAGCTCCACGCTGAAGGACGACGAGACGGGCGAGCCGCTGCACGTCCAGCAGCGCAAGCAGATCGAGGTCTACCGCGAGGCGTGGAAGAAAGCCGGCCACGCGCGGGAGCCGCGGGTGTCGGTCAGCCGGAGCATCTTCGCGCTGACGAACGACCTGGACCGCGCCTACTTCGGCCGTGACAGGAACTCCCGCGACCAGGTGGGCATGATCGACGAGAACACCCGCGCGATCTTCGGCCGCTCGTACGCCGCGGAGCCGGACGAGCTGATCCGCGAGCTGAAGGAGGACGAAGCCGTCCAGGCCGCGGACACGCTGCTGCTGACCATCCCGAACCAGCTCGGCGTCGACTACAACGTCCACGTGCTGGAAAGCATCCTGAACCACGTGGCCCCGGCGCTCGGCTGGCGCTGATCACGCGCTGCAGGTTGGACGGCGCCGGTGGCGTTCATCGATTGATGTGCCTCTAAAGGGTTGCGGTCACGGTAGGGTCAAGGTCGGGTGCACCTTGGCCCTGCCGAGTGGTTCGAGCTGAACCGCTTCCCCGCCGGCCTTTGAGGAAGAGAGTAGATGCACACCCTCACAAGCAAGCGCGTCGTGAAGTTCTCGCGAAACTTCGGCTTCGGCGGAACCGAGGCTGAGCAGTTCGAACGATATGTCGCGGCAAACTACCTGTTCCAGTACGTGGGCGACGACGTGGAACTGATTGAGCGTTCAGTTCTCGGCGGTGGTAGCGATGAGGGTATCGACATCGCCGCGGTAGTTGTCAACGGCAGGATCGTCTTTGAGCCGGAAGAGATCGACGAGCTCATCGCGGAGCAGGGGGCGAACTCCGCGAAAGTGATCTTCATCCAAGCGAAGACGAGTGAGTCATATGATTCGAAGCTGATCGCGAAGTTCCTGCACGGCGTCGAGGCTGTGACAAAGTATGCGATGAAGCCCAAGAGTTTAAAACTTCCTCCGCGATTGGTGGACGTGGCAATCCTGATTGACCGAATCGCCGAGAGTGGTGACAAGTTTCAGGATAGTCGAATTCCGTGCGAGCTTTACTATGTCACGACCAGTTCCAACGACGGCAAGAGTGCGCAAGCTGAACTTCAGGTCACGGAGGCGATAGGGCGTATTCGAGAGATCGGGGCCTACTCTGAAGATTTCAAGCTCCGCACTCATGGGTACGAGGAGCTCGCCGCCAAACAAAAGGAACGCCACGGGCCTCAGAACGTTCAATTCAACTTCGAGAAGCGTCAAACAATCCCGGCAACGGACAGGGTGAGCGAAGCTTATATAGGGTTGGTGTCCGCAAGTGAACTCTTGAAACTTCTCAAGGATGACTCCGGCGATGTCCGTTCTGGCATATTCGACGACAACGTTCGCCTCGATCTCGGTGCTCAAAACTCAGTCAATAGTCGAATTATGGGGACTCTACGGTCGGCAGAGCGTGAGCACTTTCCCTTTTTGAACAACGGTCTGACGATCATTGCGACCGAACTCCGTGGACTCGGGGACAGATTTTTCATCTCGGGCTATCAGATTGTCAATGGCGGGCAGACGAGCCATCAGCTTATTCGGTGGGCTGAAACTGAAGAGGTGAAGAAATCCCCTCAGTTGATGTTGGATCTGTGGGTTCCAGTCAAGATTGTGAGTTCGAACGATTCGGGTGTTCGAACGAGCGTTTCGATTGCGACTAACCTTCAGACCGCGATCGGGTCTTCGGATATACAGGCCAGCTCGCAGGTGGCGAAGAATGTCGAAGAGTACTTTGCTCAATCGGGCGCGGACGGGCTGCGTTATGAACGTCAGAATCGTGGTGCGGCACTTGAATTCGCTCGAACGCGTGTGGTGACAACGCCTGAATTGAATCGCGCTGTCGCGGCTACGCTTTTCGGGGAGTCGTCACGTGCTATCGGATCGCCGAAGGATCTTGAGGTTGAGGACGCATTTGTATGGGGGGAGCGTCCTGAAGAGACCTACTATTATGCAGCATGGATCATCTATCGTATTGATAGGTACTTTGCTCGAACTCCGGAGTCGACGACGTTGAAGGCTGCCAAGTATCATCTTTCGATGATGGCTTCGGCGCTCGTAAACCCGGAACTTATTCCGCTATTTGAGGCGGGAGACATCGATGCTGTGGCCAGTAGGCTGGCGAGGCCGAAGAGGCTTAGCTTTCGAGTGGTCGAGAAGAAGTTTTCTGATGAGATCGAAGGCGCGATTGCATTGGCTGCGGAGCTTGCGGCCGATCTGTTCCGGACCGTGCTCTCCGAAGGTCGGAGCCTCCGGAAAGACGACGTGCGGAGCAGGAAGAGCCAAGAAGCTCTCTTGCAGAAGGTGAAGACGCTTAACAAGAACTAACTGCCGCCGGGTAGGTTGGAGAGAAAGGTGTTGCTGCTGCTTAGTGAGCAGTGCAACGCCCACGTGCTGGAAAGCATCCTGACCCACGTGGCCCCGGCGCTCGGCTGGCGCTGACCCCGACCCGTCGTGAGTGTTTAGGGCGGTTAGAACCGCCCTGAACACTCACGACCGTCAGGTGCGCAGGAGTGCGGTCAGTTCGCCGAGGTCGGCCAGCTCCGCCAGGCCGTACGTCAGCTCGGTGACGCGCGTGCTGATGTCTAGGGGGAGCACTCGGGCCGCGTTCAGGCGGAACTTCGTTGCCAGCTCTTCCGCCGACAGCGGGTTTTGCGGGCCGCCGCGGTTGGCGTCGACCCGCTCCTCCAGTTCACGGCCGTCGCGCAGGCGTACCCGGAGGACCGCCGGGAACTGGTGGGGGAAGATCTCGTCGCACCTCGCGTCCGGGACGCACTCCACCTTCGCCGCCAGGGCCAGGCGTGCCGGGTCCGCCGCGGCCTCGTCGGTGAAGTCGTCGTGGAAGACGCCCAGCCCGCCGCCGCCCAGGAGGCCCGCCGCGACCGTGTACGGGCCCGAGAACGCCGCGTGGTACCCCGACTTCGGGCGGATCTTGTCCGCGCGCGGCTCGGCGATCGTGCGCAGCACCGACGTCGGCGCGCCCAGCTCCAGAGCGACGATCTCGGCCGGGTCGACACCCAGAGAACGCAGCCGCCGGGCCGCGTCGATGCCCGCGTGCGTGAAGTGGTTGCAGGGGTACGGCTTGAAGAAGATCCCCGGCAGCTCCCAGCGCTCGCCGAGGTCGTCGACGATCGCGTCCACATCGGACTGATCGCCGCAGAACGCCTGCAGCAGGCCGAACCGGCCTTCGAGGACGGTCGGCGGGCCGGTGATGCCGTGACGCGCCAAGCCCGCTGCCGTCACCGCGGCGTGGGCCGCCCAGCCGCAGTGGATCCGCTTCACCGTGCCGCCCGTGCGGTTCGCCTCCAGCAGGCCCGAGCCCATGCTGGCCGCGATGCCGATGGCGTCCGCGATCCCTTCGGAGTCCACATCGGACAGCATCGCCGCGGCCGCCGCCGCGCCGAGGGCGCCGCAGATCGCCGTCGCGTGCAGGCCGCGTTCGAAGAACACGGAGTTGCCCAGTTCCTCGTCGTAGCCCGCCATCCCGAGCCGGACGGTGATCTCGACGCCGACGCCGATCGCGTCGAGCAGCTGGGCCCCGGTCGCCCCGCGTGACTCCGCGACGGCCAGTGCGGCCGGCACCACCGTCGCCGATGGGTGCAGCACCGACGGCAGGTGCGTGTCGTCGAAGTCGAGCGAGTGCGCGAGGGTGCCGTTCAGCAGCGCCGCGCTCGGTTCCGGCAGCCGGTCGCCGGTGCCGATCGCCGTCGCCCGGCCGGTGCCGCCCCACTCCCGGACCAGCGCGCCGACGGCGGCCGCGGGCCGCTCCGACGTCGCGGCCAGGCTGTTGCCGAGGACGTCGAGGACGCGCCGCGCGGCGTCGTCCCGCAGCTCCGGCGGCAGGCCCTTGGCCCGCACCGACGTCGCGAACGCGGCCAGCCGCTGGACGATCGTCGCGCTCACGCCGTCACCGCCGCGAGGGGACGCACGGGGGAGCCGGTGCCGCCGACGATCCGCAGCGGCGCCAGCACGAACACGAACTCGTGCAGGCTTTCGGCCGCGACGGCCTCCAGGTTCAGGTGCTCCAGGATGAAGATGCCCGACTCGACGAGCAGGATCCGGTGCACCGGCAGCACGGCGTGCCCGGCCCCGGCCGGGATCTGCTCGTAGGCGGTCGTGTCCGCACCGGTCGCGACGACGCCGCGCGCCGCCAGCCACTCCGCCGCCGACGTCGTCGCGCCGGGAACGCCGGTCTCCTTGCCCATGTACGTCGTCGCGTCGTCGAAGTTCCGCGCCCAGCCGGTGCGGATCAGCGCGACGTCGCCCGCGCCCGGCTCGGTTCCGGCGCGCTTCGCCGCCGCGTCCAGGTCCTCGGCCGTGACGCCGTACCCCGGCTCCAGCGTCGGGACGTCGTGCACCGCGGCGACGTCCAGCAGCACCGCGCGCCGCAGCAGGCCGGGCAGGTTTTCCGCGCCGTGCGTGCGGAACACGCCGCCCTGCTGGGCAACGGCTGCGTCGACGTCGCCGTGGAGCTTGCCGTCGTGGCTGACGTGCGAGAGCGCGTCGATGTGGGTGCCGACGTGCCCGCCGGTCACGATGATCTCGTTGGCGGCCGACCCGCCGTCCGGGCGGCGCATGTCGCCGTGGCGGCGGATCAGCGTCATCCGGAACCCGGGGTGGTTCGGCGAGCAGGGCATGCCGGTGAAGAACGGCTGCCCGAGCTCGATCAGCCGGACCCCGCCGGCGATCGCCGACAGCAGCGGATCCTGGGGTCGTGTCATGAGTGCTGGCCTTCCTTTTCTTCCGCCTCCGCGAGCGCGAGCACCCACCGGGCGCGCGCCACGATCGCGGCGTCGACGAACTGTCCGTTGTGGTCGATCCAGGCGGCCGTCCCGGCCTCCGAGAGCCGGTCGAGCAGCTCGCTCGCCCACGCCGTCTCGGCCGGATCGGGCGCGAAAGCCTCGTGCACCACGGGAATCTGGGCGGGGTGGATCACCGAGCGGCCGAAGAACCCGGCTCGCCGCCCGCCTTCGGTGCTCGTGCGCAGGCCGTCGAGGTCGCGCACGGCGGTCCAGACGCTCTGCACCGGGCTCGGCAGCCCGGCCGCCCGCGCGGCGACGACCACCCGGGACCGCGGCCAGGTCAGTGCGTCCCCGCCGGCGACGCGCAGGTCCGCGGCGAGGTCGGCCTCGCCGAGGGAGATCCCGGCGACGAGCGGGTGCGCGGTGGCGATGACCAGCGCGTTCTCCACGCCCAGCGCCGATTCCAGCACCGGGTACACCGGCACGCCGAGCGCGTCGGCGACGCGGCGCAGCTCGCCCGGGTCCTCGCACTTGGGCACCCGCACCCCGGCCGGGGCCAGTGGTGCCAGCGCCGCGATGTCGGCCTCACCGGCCGGGGTGCCCGGCGCGTTGATCCGGACGAACGCGGTCGCGCCGTCGCCCAACGCGGCCAGTGTGTTCCGCCGGGCGTCGTCCTTCGCGGCCACGGCGACGGCGTCCTCGAGGTCGACGATGACGGCGTCCGCCGGGCCGGCCAGGGCCTTCGTGATCCGGTCCGGCCGGTCACCCGGGACGTAGAGCCAGCTGCGGATCACTTGATGACGCCTTTTTCGCGCAGCGCGGCCAGTTCCGGCTCGCCGACGCCGTAGCGGCCGAGGACCTCGGCGGTGTGCGCGCCGAGCGGCGCCCCGGCCGAGGTGAGGTGCCCGGGCGTCTCCGACAGCCGGAACAGCACGTTCTGCATCTTCACCGGCCCCAGCTCGTCGTCCTCGACGGTGGCGATGCTGTTCAGCGCGGCGAACTGCGGGTCGGCCATCACGTCGGCGGCGGTGTAGATCGGCGCGACGGCGGCCTGGGCCTCCTCGAACGCCTTGACGACGTCGTCGCGGTCGCGGTCGGCGATCCACGAGCCGACGGCGTCGTCGAGCAGGTCGGCGTGCTGCGCGCGCTCCGAGCCGGACGCGAACCACGGCTCGTCGATCAGCTCCGGGCGCCCGACCAGCCGCATCACGCGTTCGGCGATGGACTGGGCGCTGGTGGAGATGGCGACCCAGCTGCCGTCGCGGGTGCGGTAGGTGTTGCGCGGCGCGTTGTTCGTGGACCGGTTGCCGGTGCGCGGCTGCAGCGTGCCGAGCTGGTCGTAGGCGATGATCTGCGGCCCGAGCAGGGTGAGGATGGGCTCGATGATGGCGAGGTCGACGACCTGGCCGCGGCCGGTCTGGTCGCGCGCCCGCAGCGCCGTCAGCACGGCGTAGGCGGTGGTCAGCGCGGCGATCCCGTCGGCGAGGCCGAACGGCGGCAGCGTCGGCGGGCCGTCGGGCTCGCCGGTGATCGCGGCGAATCCGCTCATCGCCTCGGCGAGCGTGCCGAAGCCGGGGCGCTTCGCGTACGGGCCGATCTGGCCGAACCCGGTCACGCGCGTGAGCACCAGGCCGGGGTTGATCTCGCGCAGGACGTCGTAGCCCAGCCCCCAGCGCTCCAGCGTGCCCGGGCGGAAGTTCTCCACGACGACGTCGGCGTCGGCCACCAGCTTCTTGAAGATCTCCTGGCCCTCGGGGGAGCCGAGGTAGAGCGTGATCGCCTTCTTGCCGCGGCCGAGCATCTTCCACCAGAGGCCGACGCCGTCACGCTGCGCGCCGTGGCTGCGGACCGGGTCGCCCTTCGGGTGCTCGATCTTGATCACCTCGGCGCCGAAGTCGCCCAGCAGCGTCGCGGCCAGCGGGCCGGCGAACAGGGTGGCGGTGTCGAGCACCCGGATCCCTGACAAAGCGCCCGTCATGGGGCGTACCTGCCTTTCTCGTCCGGCGGCCCGGGAGTGTGTGCCCGTTTCGCCGGGGGGAACAACTGTGAACGTCGTGTTTCGTGGTGACGTCTCTCCGTGTTCCCCAAGTTCGCACTGATCACGCGCGTACGTCAAGTTATGCGCAGATGTTGACCAGACGTCGGGCCGGGTGTCACGATGACCGACAACAAATCTGGCGTTTCGCTTAGCGGAACGACAGCCCTTCCAGCGGGAAGAGGTGACATGTCCGCACGAAAACTCGTCGCGGCGCTCGGCGCGTGCGCCCTGCTCGCGACCGGGTGCGGGGGCTCGGCGCCGATGGGGGCCGGCGGCGCGGCCGCGGGGCGGGACGAGGGCCCGGTGAAGATCGGCGCGCTGCACCCGGTCAGCGGCTCGAACGCGGTCGACGGCCTGCAGATGCGCCGCGGCGCGCAGCTGGCGGTCGACGCGATCAACGCCGCCGGCGGCATCAAGTCGCTCGGCGGCCGCAAGGTCGAGCTGGTCACCGGCGACACCCAGGGCAAGGCCGACATCGGCCAGAGCGAGGCGCAGCGGCTGATCTCGGCCGGTGCGGTGAGCCTGGTCGGCACCTACCAGAGCGCCGTGAGCACCAACGTCGCCGTCGTGGCCGAACGCAACCGGGTGCCGTTCGTGATGGACGTGACCGCCTCCGACGCGATCTTCGCCCACGGTTACCAGTACTCGTTCCGCGTCCAGCCGGGCAGCAACGCGATCGCGACCGCCGCCGCGCAGTACCTGAAAGCGGTTTCGGAGCAGGCCGGGAAGCCCGTCCGCAAGGTCGCGTTCCTGCACGAGCAGAGCGACTTCGGCACCGGCGCGGCCGACGCCTTCACCGCGGCCGCGAAGCAGCTCGGCATCGGCGTCGGGCCGAACATCAGTTACGACGCCACCACCGTCAGCGACCTGACCGCGCAGATCACCCAGGTCAAGGCGTCCGGCGCGGACGTGCTGGCCGTCGCCGGCTACTACCGCGACAGCCTGCTGGCGGCCAAGGCGATCGCCTCGGTGAAGCCGGACCTCAACGCGGTCTGGGGCGTCTCGAACGGCGCGTACGACCAGCCGAAGTTCGTCACCGACGCGGCCGCGCTCGGCAACCTCTACTTCAGCACCAACTACCACTACGACGCGACCAACCCGGAGACCGTCGCGCTGCGCGAGAAGTACCAGAAGCAGTACGGCGACCCGATGCGCACCGGCGCGGTCCTGTCCTACGACGCGGTCCAGGTGATCGCGCACGGTGTCGAGCAGGCCGGCAGCACCGACCCGGAGAAGGTCCGGGACGCGATCGCCGCCGCCCAGGTGTCGCCGCTGACCGTCGGTCGCGGGCCGATCCAGTTCGCCCCCAACGGCGACAACCGCAACGCCTTCCCGGTGCTGATGCAGGTCCGGGACGGGCGCGTCCAGCAGGTCTATCCCCCCGAAAAAGCCGAATCCCGGCCCGACTACAGGGTGGCGTGGCGCCCATGACCGAACTCGACACCGGGGCGCCCGTCGTCCCCGAAACCGCACCTCTCGACCGGAAATCCCAGGTGGACAAGGGTTTCCTCCGCCGCGCCGGCATCGTCGCCGTGATCCTCGTGCTCGCGGTCGTCGTCGCGCTGCTGCAGTCCGGCAGCGGCCTGGTCGTCTGGCAGTCGGTGGTCACCGGCATCCTGACCGGCGGGCTCTACGGCCTGATCGCGATGGGGCTGACGCTGATCTTCGGCGTGCTCGACATCGTGAACTTCGCCCACGGCGCGTTCCTCGCGGTCGCGATGTTCATCTCCTTCGGCATGGTGCAGGCGACCGGGTTGCACCCGTACCTCACGATCGTCGTGGCCGTCCCGGTGCTGTTCCTGCTCGGCGCGGCCGTGCACCGCGGGCTGCTGTCCGGGGCGGGCGGCCGGTCGCTGGAGAACCAGCTGCTCATCACGCTCGGCCTGTCGCTGCTGCTGGAGAACGGGCTGCAGATGTTCTTCGGCGCCGAGCCCAAGACCATCACGCTGCCCGGAGACTTCCAGTTTTCGCTGCTGGGCGCGGTGGTCGCGGGCTCGCGGCTGTACGCGTTCCTCGGTGCCGTCGTGCTCGGCGGGCTGCTGTACTGGCTGCTGCGGCGCACCCGGCTGGGCACGGCGATCCGCGCGGTCGCCGCGAACGCTCCGGGCGCGGCACTGGTCGGCATCAACGTCCGCCGGATGCACACGCTGACCTTCGCGATCGGCACGGCGTGCGCGGGTGCCGCGGCGGTGCTCGCCGGCCCGCTCGTCACGGTGACGCCGACGCTGGGGGACCAGTTCAACATCACCGCGTTCGTCGTCGTGGTGCTCGGCGGCATGGGCAACGTCGCGGGCGCGCTCGTCGGCGGCCTGCTGATCGGGCTGGTCGAGCAGCTCACGACGATCTACCTCGGTGGCCAGAGTTCCCTGCTCGGCGTGTTCGTGGTCTTCGTGCTGGTGCTGTTCCTCCGCCCGCAGGGCCTGTTCGGGAGGCGCGCATGAGCGAGCTTGCAAGCGAATCATCCGCTGTCGGCACGATCACGATCGCCCCGCCGAGCAACGCGGACGTCGTCAAAGCACCGCCGTTGCGGCCGCAGAACCGGCAGTTCGCGATCCTCGCCATCCTCGTGGTGGTCGCGATCCCGCTGCCGCTGATCCTGCCCGCCGCCCAGGGCGCGGTCGCCGTGCGGATCCTGATCTTCCTGCTGATGGCCGTCGGCTGGAACATCATGAGCGGCTTCGGCGGGATGTTCAGCTTCGGGCACGCCGCCTACTTCGGCCTCGGTGCCTACACCAGCGCGTACCTGCTGGTGAAGCACAACGTGTCGCCGTGGATCGGGATGCTGGCCGGGATGGCGGTGGCCGCCGCGGTCGCGGTGGTCATCGGCTACTTCTCCTTCCGCTACAAGCTTCAGGGCGCGTACTTCGCGCTGGCCACCTTCGCGTTCGCGGAGATGTTGCGGCTGATCGTCACGAGCAGCGCGTTCGCCAACAAGTCCGTCGGCTACAGCGTGCCGCTGATCCAGGGCTCGTCGCTGTGGCAGATCCAGTTCCCGGCCGACTCGCCCGCGTACTTCTGGGTGGCGCTCTTCCTGGCCGGGGCGGCGGTCGCGATCAGCATCGGCTTCCTGCACTCCCGGGCCGGCCGGTACGTCACGGCGATCCGCGACGACGAACTGGCCGCCGCGTCCCTCGGCGCCCCGGTGCTGCGGCACAAGCTGATGACGGTCGCGCTGTCGGCCGCGATCACCGCCGTGGCGGGCGCGTTCTACACGCAGTACTACCTGTTCGTGAACCCCGATCTCGGGTTCGGCTCGGCCATCTCGATCCAGGCGATCGTGCCCGTCGTCATCGGCGGCATCGGCACGGTGTGGGGCCCGGTGGTCGGCGCGATCATCATCGGCTCGCTCACCGACGTCACGGCGACGCTGCTGCGCACCCCACCGGGCTTCCTGGACTTCCTGCAGGGCCGCAGCGGCCTGGACGTCGTGCTGTACGCCGTGCTCGTGATCCTCATCGTGCGGCTGCTGCCCAAGGGGATCGTCGGAACTCTCGCTGCGAGGTGGCGACGATGAGCATCGTCGAAGTGACCGGTGTCGGCAAGGCGTTCCGCGGCGTGCACGCACTGTCCGATGTGGACGTCGAGGTGGCCGAAGGCGAGATCCTCGGCGTCATCGGGCCCAACGGCGCGGGCAAGACCACGCTGTTCAACGTGATCTCCGGGGCGCTGCCGCCGGACACCGGCCGGGTGCGGCTGGCGGGCGACGACGTCACCGGCCGCGCGCCCGACCGGATCGCCCGCGCCGGGATGGTCCGCACCTTCCAGCTGATGCGGCCGTTCGCGAGCATGACGGTGCTGGAGAACGTCAGCCTGGCCGCGCAGCACCACCGGCTGAGCGCCAAGGCGTTGCGGGAGCACTCCCTGGACGTCGTCGAGCGCGTCGGCCTCGGGCCGTGGGCCCACCGCGCCGCGACCGACCTGCCGACCGCCGGGCTCAAGCGCCTCGAACTGGCCCGTGCGCTGGCGACCCGGCCGAAGGTGCTGCTGCTCGACGAGGTGCTCGCCGGGCTGGTCCCCGCGGAACGCGAGCCGGTGCTCGACCTGCTCGCCGGCCTGCGCGAGCAGGAGGGCGTCACGCTGGTGTTCATCGAGCACATCATGGCCGCGGTGATGCGGCTGGCCGACCGGGTGCTCGTGCTCGACCAGGGCCGTGTGCTGGCCGTCGGCTCGCCCGCCGAGGTCACCAGCGACCCGCGCGTCATCGACGCCTACCTGGGTGAGGAGCCGACCCGTGCTGACGCTTGAGAAGGTGTGCGCCGGGTACGGCCGGATGCGGATTCTGCACGACGTCGACCTGCGCCTCGACGCCGGCGAGATCGTCGCGCTCGTCGGCGCGAACGGCGCCGGCAAGACCACGACGCTGCGGAGCATCTGCGGCCAGCTCAAGCCGTTGTCGGGCACCATCACGCTCGACGGCACGCCGACCGCCGGTCGCCGCCCGGACCAGCTGGTGCGTGACGGCCTGGTGCACGTGCCAGAGGACCGGGCGCTGTTCGGCACGCTGACCGTCGAGGAGAACCTGCGGATGGGCGCGTGGACCCGCACGCCCGCGCAGGCCGCGACGTCGCTGGCCGAGGTCTACGAGCTGTTCCCGGTGCTCGCCGAGCGCCGGACGCAGACCGCGCAGACGTTCAGCGGCGGGCAGCAGCAGATGCTCGCCATCGGCCGCGCGCTGATGGCCGGGCCGCGGCTGCTGATGCTCGACGAGCCGTCGACCGGGCTTTCGCCGAAACTGACCTGGACGGTGCTGGAAGCGGTCCAGCGCATCCGGGACAGCGGGGTGGCGGTGCTGCTGGTCGAGCAGAACGCGAAGCAGGCCTTGGCCATCGCGGACCGGGCGTACGTGCTGGAAAGCGGGTCGACCGTGCTGGAAGGCACCGGCGCCGCGCTCGCCGGCGACAACCGCGTCAGGAAGGCGTACCTGGGACTGTGAACCGTGAACGAGCGGCTTCCGCCACCGCGGACCTCGGCGCGTGGGTGTCCGAACTGGACGTCACGAGCGTCCCGGCCGCGGTGCTGGACCGGCTTTCCCTCGTCCTGCTCGACGTCGTCGGCGTCACCGCATTGGGTGCTTCTCTGCCGGAACAGCGGGCGCTGGCCGACGCCTGGAACGCGCCTCCCGGTCCGGCGCCGCTGATCGGCGGCGGCCGGCTGGTGACGACGGACGCGGCGGCCTGGCTCAACGCCGTGGCGCTCGTCTCGCTGGAACTGGACGAGGGCCACAAGTACGCCAAGGGCCACCCCGCCGCCCACGGCTTCCCGGCCGTCCTGGCGCTGGCGGCCGAACTGGACAGCACGGGCCCGGACACGGCGGCGGCGCTGCTGGCCGCGTACGAGGTCGCCGCCCGGTTCGGCCGCGCGACCACGTTGCGCGCGGGCGCGCACCCGCACGGCAGCTGGGGCGTGCCCGGCGCGGCGGCGGGCTGTGCCCGGCTGCTGGGCCTCCCGCCCGGCGCGGTGGCGGCCGCGATCGACACCGCGGCCGGGATGGGCATCGCCGGGCACTTCGACTCGGCGACGCAGGGCAACCCGGTGCGCAACGCGTGGCTGGGCGCCTCGGCGACGTCCGGGCTCGCCGCCGCCCGGATGGCGGTGGCCGGGATGGCCCGCACCACCGGCACGGCCGCGCTCTCCCTCGGTACGGTGCTGGGCGAGTTCGAGCCGGCCGAGCTGACCGCGGACCTCGGCACCCACTGGGACATCTCGCTTGGTTACTTCAAGCGGCACGCGTCGTGCTCCTTCACCCACCCCGCCGCCGACGCCGTGCTCGAACTGCGCGCGCACCCGGCGTTCCGGGCCGACGGGATCACGCACGTCTTGGTGGAGACCCACGTCCTGGGCGCCGGACTGTCCGATGTGGACTGGTCCAACCGGCTCTCGGCGATGTTCTCGACGCCGTTCGTGGTCGCGACCGCCGCACTGACCGGCGAGGTCGGGCCGACCAGCCCGCTGGACGACGCCGACGTGCTGGCCCTGGCGAGCCGCGTACGCCTGGTCGAGGCGGCCGACCTCACCGCGCGCCTGCCGGACGAGCGCGCCGCCCGCGTGACCATCGCCTTCGACGACGGCGCCTCGCTGACCCGCGAGGTGCCCAACCCGGTCGGCGACGCCGACCACCACCCGCTGACCGAGCCCGACCTGGCCGGTCTGCTCGAGTCCTGGCTGCCCGCGCACGTCGTGGAACAGGCCGCGGCGCTGGGCCACGCCCTGCCCGGCCTGCCCCGCGTCGGCGCGGCGTTGCGCGAGCTGGCCGGGACCGACGAGAAGGAGCTGAGCTGATGCGTGCCCTCGCGGTGACGCCCATCCACCTGCCGCCCGAGGAGATCCGGCGGCGGCAGGAGCGCTACGACCGGCTCGCGCCGCCGGGCCTGGAGATCGAGCTGCGGGACGTCGGCCCGGCGGCCCCGAAGACCCTGGACACGGACGCGTCCATGCGCGTCTCGGAGAACGCCGTCGCCGCCGTGCTCGCGGCCGCCGGTGACGGCTGGGACCTGGCCTTCCCGGACTGCGTGCTGGACCCGGCGGTGCCCGACGCCGTTGCCGAACCCGCGTTGCCGGTGCACGGCCTGCTCAAGCTGTCGGCCACCTACCTCGCCGCGAAGGGCGTGCGGTTCGGCGCGGTCGTGCGCAACGAGGCGATCGCCGAAGAGTTTTCGAAGCGCATCGCCGCCTACCGGCTGACCGAGTACCTCGCCGGGATCCGCGTGCTGGACCTGCCGTTCTCCGCCATTGCCGAGACCGAGACCTGGAACGCCGCGCTCGGCACCGCCGTGCGCGAACTGGCGGAACTGGGGGCGACGGCGGTGATCAACGGCTGCTCGGCCGTCGACGTCGAACCCGCCGGCCTGCCCGCGCGGATCGTCGACCCGACGGCGCTGGCGATGCGGCTGCTGGCCGTCGAGGAGCAGCCGTGACCGACGGACCCGACCTCGTCGTCGCCGGTGCGGGCGGCGGGCTCGCCGGGGCCCTGCGCGCGGCCGAACTCGGGCTCTCCGTCCTCGTGGTCGAGGCGAGTGAGCACTTCCGGCGGGGCAACAACACCTCGATGTCCACGGCGATGTTCCCCGGCGCCGGCTCCCGCTGGCAGGCGTCGGAGGGCGTGGACGACTCACCCGAGAAGTTCGTCGCCGACATCATGGCCAAGACGCACGGGCAGGCCGACCCACGGCTGGCCCGGACGCTGGCCGAGGTGAGCGCGCCGCTGGTCGAGTGGCTCGCGGACTCCGCCGGGCTGCCGTTGTCGCTGGTCACGGACTTCAACTACCCCGGCCACGCCGTGCCCCGCTGCCACTCGATCCCGGGCCGGCACGGCTCCGGCGTCATCGACCACCTCGCCCGGCGCGTGACCGAGCACGAGAACGTCGAACTGCTCGCGCCCGCCCGGCTGGCCGACGTCCTGTCCGATGTGGACGGTGTCCGCGCGGTCGTCGTCCGGTACCCGGACGGGACCGAGGAGGAGATCCCGACCCGGGCGGTCCTGCTGGCCACCAACGGCTTCGGCGCCGACGCGGACCTCGTCGAACGGCACCTGCCGGAGATCGCGGGGGCGTTGTACCAGGGGAGTGACCAGTCGCTCGGCGACGCGTTGCGCATCGGCGGGAAACTGGGCGCCGCCACCGGGTTCCTCGACGCGTACCAGGGCCACGGCGCCGTCGCGGCCAACGCCGGGACGCTCGTCGGCTGGGCGACGATCATCCACGGCGCGGTCCTGGTCGACCTCGAAGGCCGCCGCTTCGGCAACGAAACCCGCGGCTACTCCGAGTACGCCGCCGAGCTGGCCGCGCGTCCCGGCTCGACCGGCTGGATCGTGCTCGACGAGACGATCTTCGAGCAGTGCCAGCCGTTCCAGGACTTCCGGGACACGGTCGCCTCCGGCGCGCTGGTCTGGGCCGACGACGTCGCCGGCTTGGCCGAAGCAACCGGCCTGCCACCGGACGCGCTGACCGAGGAACTCGCCACCGCGGCCGCGATCGCCCGCGGCGAACGCGACGACGAGCACGGCCGCACGAACTGGGAACGTCCGCTGTCGGGCCGGTACGCCGCGGTGCGCGTCGTGCCCGCGCTGTTCCACACCCAGGGTGGGCTGCTGGTCGACGAGCACGCCAACGTCGTCGACCCCCAGGACCGCCCGATCCCCGGGCTGTACGCCGCCGGTGGCGCCGCGGCGAGCATCTCCGGCCACGGCGCCGCCGGCTACCTGCCGGGCAACGGCCTGCTGCCCGCGTTCGGCCTGGCCTACCTGGCCGCTGGCGACGTCGCCCGGCGCCGCACCCCCGACCCCGCAAGCTGAGGAGAGACATGGCAACGACGGAACTGCTCGTGAAGAACGTCCGGGTCGTGCGGCCCGACGACGCCGACGGGGCCGAGCCGGAACTGCTGGACATCGCCGTCAACGACGGCACGATCACGCGTGTGGCGCCGGACCTGCCCGCGGGCGACGCCGCCCACGTCGTCGACGGCCGCGGGCTGCTGGCCTTCCCCGGCGTCGTCGACGCGCACCAGCACTGGGGCATCTACAACGAGCTGGCCACCGACACCCGCACCGAAAGCCGCGCGAGCGCGCAGGGCGGCGTCACGACGTCGCTGACGTACATGCGCACCGGCCAGTACTACCTGAACAAGGGCGGCAGCTACCGCGACTTCTTCCCCGAGGTGCTCAGCGCGTCCGAGGGCAACGCCTACGTCGACTACGCCTTCCACCTCGCGCCGATGAGCTCGCAGCACATCGCCGAGATCCCTTACCTGGTCGAGGAATTCGGCGTCACGTCGTTCAAGATCTTCATGTTCTACGGCAGCCACGGCCTGCACGGGCGCTCCACCAGCCAGAGCGACTTCCTGATGATCCCGCCGGACGAGCGCTACGACATCGCGCACTTCGAGTTCGTGATGCGCGGGATCCAGCAGGCGCGCGAGGTGCTGACCGAGTACGCGCCGCACCTGTCGCTCTCGCTGCACTGCGAGACGGCCGAGATCATGACGGCGTACACGAAACTGGTGGAGCAGGACGGTTCGCTGTCGGGCCTGCGGGCCTACAGCGCGTCGCGCCCGCCGCACTCCGAAGGCCTCGCCGTCACCATCGCGTCGTACCTGGCGCACGAGACCGGGCTGCCCAACATCAACCTGCTGCACCTGTCGTCGGAGAAGGCGCTGTCGGCCGCGCTGACGATGGGGAAGGCGTTCCCGCACATCGACTTCCGCCGCGAGGTGACGATCGGGCACCTGCTGGCCGACGTCGACACCGCGTCCGGCATCGGCGGCAAGGTCAATCCGCCGCTGCGCGAGCGCGACGACGTCGAGGCACTGTGGCGGCACGTGCTGGCCGGCGACGTCGACTGGGTGGTCAGCGACCACGCGTGCTGCCGCGACGAGCTGAAGTTCGGTTCGGACCGCGAGGACGTGTTCCTGGCTAAGTCCGGTTTCGGTGGCGCCGAGTACCTGCTGCCCGGCCTGGTCGGAGAGGGCACCAAGCGGGGCCTTTCGCTGCAACGGATCGCGCAGCTGACGTCTCTTAACCCCGCACGCCGCTACGGCCTGCTGAACAAGGGCACGATCGCCGAGGGCTTCGACGCCGACTTCGCGCTGGTCGACCCGGACGTCCGCTGGACGGTGCGCGCGGCGGAGTCGGAGTCGACGCAGGAGTACACGCCGTTCGAGGGCTTCGACATGACGGCGAAGGTGACCGACACGTTCGTCCGAGGGAACCACGTGTTCGCCGACGGCAAGATCGCGGGCGACCCGGTGGGCCGCTACCTCAAGCGCGGCAAGTGATCGGAGGCGGCCGGTGGGTTCCCTACCGGCCGCCGGACTCCTGCAGCCAGGCCCAGCTCTGCCGGATCTCCGCCGCGGCTTCGCGCACGAGGTCGCGGTAGCGGCTCACGGCGTCGGGGGTGAAGCGGTACTGCGGGCCGCAGATGCTGATGGAGCCGTGCACCTCGCCGTCCGGCCCGAACAGGGGAGCGGCGACGGACCCCGCGCCGGGCTGCCGTTCCCCGAGCGACACGGCGACGCCGTCACGGGCCACCTCGGCGAGGGCTTCGCGCAGCTGCTCGGCGGTGGTGATCGTGTGCTCGGTCAGCGCGGGGAGTTCCCGGTGCAGCAACGCTTCCCGGCGGTCTTCGGCCAGCGACGCGAGGATGACCTTGCCGGAGGAACCGGCGTGCAGCGGGAACCGCCGGCCCAGCTCCACGGTCATCTTGATCTCGCGCGGGCTCTCGAACTGGTCGAGGTACACCCGTTCGTCACCGACCAGGCCGGACAACGTGGTGGTTTCCCCGGTCTCCTCGCGCAGCCGCCGCAGCACGGGCGTGGCGGCAACACGCGCGTCGAACCGGCGCAGAGCACTCGCCCCAAGAGCGACGGCCGCAGGCCCGAGCCGGTAACCGGCAACGCCAGGATCGGTGGCGAGCATCTCGCGCGAGACGAGCGATTGCAGGATCCGGTAGACGACGGCCTTGGAGAGATCCAGCTCGCGACTGATCGCGCTGACGCCCAGATACCGGGGCCCGCCGGTGAAGAGCAGCAACACATCGGCCACCCTCGCGGCGGCCTCGGTACCAGTGTTGTCCGACGCGGCGGCGGGCTTGCGCCCGGCGGTACTGTTGACGGCCAAGCCGAGAGACCTCGAATTCCGGATCGTTTCGCTGACAGGAACGATTTCGGGCGTAATGGTAGCACTTTCGCGCGCGACCCGGAGTTCGTTCCGTCCAGCGATACATGGTGAACGTGCCACGCTCCGTGGCCGACCGCGGTGTCCGTCCCGGCAAGCGCCCTGGGGTCGATCGCGATCTTCTGGTGCAGCTCCGTCGCCGCGGTGTCCGGGCGCTACTCGGGCGCGTCGACGACCGGGGTCGTTCCCGCGGTGAGGCGGGTCAGGTGCGCTTCGAGGGTCGCCAGCTCCGCCGGTCCGATCTCCGCCGCCCAGCGGTTGCGGACCTCGTCCAGCAGGGTGCCGCCGATGCGCATCATCTCGTGGCCGTGGGGCGTGACCCGCAGGCGCTTGCGGCGGGCGTCGGCCGGGTCGGCTTCGCGCTCGACGTAACCCAGGTCCTCGAGGATGGCGATCCGCTGGGCCGCCGCCTGCTTGGTGACCGACAGGTGCCGGGCCAGCTCCGACGCGGTGTCGGCGCCGTTGTCGACCGCGCGCAGGGCGAACTCGTCGGCGGGGCGGACCCTCGGGTGCCCGTGGTCGGCCAGCTCCATCGAGACGTCGTCCACCATCGACCGGAACCCGCGCAGCAGCAGGAGCGCCAGTTCGGCACCCGAGGATCGCTCCATGGGCAAAGCATAGACAGCCGACGTCATGGACAAGAGCCTTGTCTATCTGTAGCTTGGACAAGCAGCTTGTCCATCAATGAAGGAGTCCCATGAACCTCCCCGGCGTCGACCACCACCGCGTGCGCGTCAACGGCACCGAACTGCACTACGTCACCGCGGGGGCGACCGGTTCGCCCGTCCTCCTGGTGCACGGCTTCCCCGAGTCCTGGTGGGTCTTCCGCAAACTGATCCCGCTGCTCGCCGCGCACCATCGGGTGTTCGCGGTCGACCTGCGCGGCTTCGGCGACTCCGACGTCGCGGGCGACGACCACGACAGCGTCACCGCCGCGAACGACCTGGCCGCCTTGATCACGGAACTGGGCCTCGGTCCCGTCCACCTGACCGGACAGGACGTCAGCGGCGGCACGACGTTCCGGCTCGCGGCCACGCGTCCGGAACTGGTGCGCAGCTACGCGGCCATCGAGACCGGCCTGCCCGGGTTCGGCGTCGAAGCGCTGGCCGACGTCACCCGCGGCGGCGCCTGGCACATCGGCGTGCTCGTCGCGCCCGGGATCCCCGAGCTGCTGCTGGCCGGGCGCGAGCGGGAGTTCCTCGCCGAGTACGCCATTCCCGCGCTCAACGCCACGCCGGACGCGTTCACCGACGCCGACATCGACGAGCTCGCCCGCACGTACAAGCGGCCGGGCGCGTTCCGGGGCGCGAGCGGTCTCTACCGGTCGATGCTCCGCGAAGGCGACGAGATTCGTGAGCTGGCGAAAGAGAAGCTCGGGATCCCGGTGCTCACCGTCAGCGGACGGCCGGGCGAGTTCCTGTCGTCGACGATGCGGCAGGTCGCCACGGACGTGACGACCGTGACGCTCGACGGCGTCGGCCATTACGTGGCCATGGCGGCACCCGGGCGGCTCGCGGACGCGATGCTGCGTTTCTACCGCGACGTCGAGGGTTCGCCGGTCCCTTGACACGCACCCGGCGTCATTCATACATTCGACGTCCATCTGTATGAATGACGCTGGGAGTTGATCCGCATGCGGCTCGGCAAGACGGCCGTCGTCCTCGGTGGCAGCGCCGCCGGTCTGTGCAGCGCCGGGGCCCTCGCCCCCTACTTCGACCAGGTGCTGGTGCTGGAGCGCGACGAGCTGCCCGCCGAGGCCGAGCACCGCCGGGGCGTGCCGCAGAGCAAGCACCCGCACTTCCTGCTGAACTCGGGCCGGCGCGCGATCGGGGCGCTGTTCCCCGGCTTCGAAGACGACCTCGTCGCCGCCGGGGGACTGCACCTGATGCCGTCCCTGGACGCCGCCTACCTCGACGGCGCGGGCTGGTCGGCCCGCAAGCGCAGCGCGATGACGATGATCTACAGCTCGCGGATCCTCATCGAACGCGTGCTGCGCGACAAGGTGCGTGGCCTGGCGAACGTCGTCATCCGCGAAGGCGTCACCGTGAGCGGCCTGACCACCCACGACGGCGCGGTCACCGGGGTCACCCTCACCGCCGGCGGCGAGGAGCCCGCCGACCTCGTGGTCGACGCGCTGGGCCGCGGCTCCTCCGTCAGCGCGTGGCTGGTGGCGGCGGGCTGGCCCGAGGTCGAGGTGCGGACGCTCGACGCCAAGGTCACCTACACCTCACGCTGGTACGACCTGCCCGCCGAGCGGCCCGCGTCCTGGTGGTGGCAGCACCTGGTGATCATGCCGACGCCGGACCAGGGCGACCACCCCGCCGAGCACGACTTCCTGGTCAACTTCTTCCCGATCGAGGGCGACCGCGTCATCGCGTGCATGGGTTCGTGGGGGCTCGAGATGCCACGCACCACCGACGCCTTCGTCGAGACGGCCCGCCGCGTGCGGACGCCGTTGTTCGCCGCCGCGATGGACCGGTGCGCGCCCACCTCGGAGGTGCACTTGACGCGCTCGACGGGCAACAAGTGGCGCCGCTACGACCGGCTGCCCGGCCCGCCGCGGGGGCTGGTGTCCGTCGGGGACTCGATCTGCGCGTTCAACCCGTTCTACGCGCAGGGCATCAGCTCCGCGGCGGGCTCGGCCCTGCTGCTGCGCGAACACCTTTCCCGCGCCGGAACGCTCGACGCCGGGTTCGTGGCGGGGTTCCTGGCCGCGCAGCGCAAGCTGCTCGGCGTGCCGTGGTCCCTGGCCATGGCGCGGGACCAGGGTTACGCCTGTGCGGTCGGTACGGAGAAACCGCCGGAGTGGCGGCGGCGCATCGTCGCGGCGTTGTCCGCGCCCGCGTTCAGCCTCATCGTCGGGGCCGCCCGGGAGTACGAAGTGGTCGACGAGCACTTCGCCAAGGTGTTCAACCTCGATGAGTCGCTGGGGGAGATGCTGCGGAACCCGCGGGTGCTCGCCGGCCTCGTGCGCTACCGCCTCCGCGCCGCGCTGGGGCGGCACCGGGTGCCCTTCGGGTTCGACCCCCAGGCCGAGCCGCCGGCCACGGACTACTCGCCGGCCGCGGCACCGGCCGGCGCCCGGTGAGCGACGGCTGCGGACCGGACGCCGAGGCCGTCACCCGCACCCTCGGTTTCGACTGCCACGACGTCGCCCCGGTGGTCTCGGTCCGCGCGCCCTGGGACCTCGCCGATCCGACGATGCCGCTGCTGGAGGTGCTCGTCGTCGGCGGCGCCGTGTTCGCGCTGGTGCACGCGCTGCGCCGGTACCGCGGCGGCGACCCGGTCAACCTGGCGCTGTGGTGGGCTTCGCTGGTCTACCTCTTCGTGACGGAACCGCCGCTGTACTTCCCGGAGTGGTTCGGCCTCGACAAGGTGTACGGCTTCATCTTCGCCCACAACCTGTTCACCGTGCAGTTCATGGGGGACCGGCTGCCGCTCTACATCGTCGCGTTCTACCCGGTGATCAGCCAGCTCGCCTACGAAGTGGTGCGCTCGCTCGGCGTCTTCCGGCGCCGCGGCCCGCTGCTCGCGTCGGTGGCCGTCGCGTTCGTGTGCCAGCTGTTCTACGAGGTCTTCGACCAGCTCGGCCCGCAGCTGAGGTGGTGGGCGTGGAACCCGGGCAACGACCTCGTCAACCACCCCGCGCTGGCGTCGGTGCCGATGACCAGCATGCTGCTGTTCGCCTCGGTCTCGATGGGCGGGCTGACCTACCTCGTCGTCCGGCTGGCCGGCACCGGTCCGCGACGAGGATGGTCGCTGGCGTGGCGGGTGCTGGTGGCCGGCGTCCTGACGCCGTTGACGATGGCGCTCGGCGGCCTCCCGTCGAGCCTGTTCACCGGGAACGTCACCGCGCAGGCCTGGGTCCTCGGCGTCGAGCTGGCCCTGCTCTGGGCCGCGGGCGCCTGGATCCTCTTCACGCGCCGAGGGGAGCCGGAGCCGCTGTCCGCCTTCGTCCGGATCTATCCCGCCGTCTACCTGGGCGGCCTGGCCGTGTGCTGGATCCGCGCGTTGCCGGCGTACTTCGCCGCGGCCGGCGGCGTCACCGGCGACGGCACCCCGATCGGCAGCGGGCTCTACGCGCTCGGCTGCTTCGCCGCGGCCGGCCTGCTGCTGACCGCGCTCCACCGCGCCCGCCGACCTGCTCCCGTCTGAGACTTCCGGCTCGGGGAAGATGGACCGCATGGGGTACCACGGCTGGCGGGGCAACCCGCCCGGCACCGAAGACGAGGCACGCCGCCGGATCGTCGAAGCGGCGACGGCGTGCCTCGACCGGGCCGGGCTCGCCAAGACCAGCCTTTCCGACGTCGCCGCCGAGGCCGGGGTGACGCGGCAGACCGTCTACCGCTACTTCCCGGGCCTGAAGGACATCCTCCGCGCCGTGGGCCTGGCCGGCGTCGAGGAGTTCGCCGGGCGGATGGCGCGGCACCTGGCCTCGTTCGGGACCGCCGCCGAAGCCGCCGTGGAGGCGGTGGTGTTCGCCGTCCGGACGGTCCCCGGCGAGCCCTACCTCGGCCTGCTGCTGCAGGCGGGCGAAGGCGAGTACTTCACCGCCGGGGTCACCTCGCAGCTCGCCTTCTCGGCCGGGGCGGGGATCCTGCGCAACGTCCCGGTCGACTGGGCCGCCGCCGGCGTCGAAACCGACGACGATCTCCAGGGCCTGGCCGAGATCCTGATGCGGCTGTTCCTGTCGTTCCTGCAGTACCCCTCGACCCCCGCGCTCACCGACGACGAGCTGCGTGCGCTCGTCCGCCGCTGGCTCGGCCCGGCGCTGGGCGGCTGAGCTCCGCCAGGGCCGGCCCTCGCTCCCCGTCAGCGGATGAAACTCACCTCCGGGTAGGCGGGCGACGGCGCGGCCAGCAGGGGCTGGGGCCGGCAGCGCAGGTGCTGCTCGAAGAACGCCCCGACGTAGGCCCGCGTGATCGCCAGCGCGCGGGGCCCCTCGATCGACGCGCCGATGTCGACGCCCAGCTGGTCGGCCAGCACACCGAGGTCGGTGAACGAGCTGTGCACCGTGCCCGACACCATGAGCCAGCGCTTCCAGCCGGTCAGGTTCGGCCAGTCGGTTTCCCAGTCGTCGTACGGGTTCGGCGTGCCCGGGGTGTAGTTGTCCATGCTGCCCAGCAACAGGACCGGCCGGGACAGCCCGGACGCGGGCAGCGGGACGTGGGTCGAGCCGTCGATGTCGATCCCGGCCCGGACGCGCGGGTCGGCGAGCATCGCCTGCAGGGTGTTCGCGCCGCCGGCGGAGTGCCCGGCCATGCCGACCCGCTGCGGGTCGATCAGCGCGCTGCCACGCCACTTCGGGTGCGGGCCGATCAGCTCGTCCAGCACGAACGACGTGTCGGCCGCACGCGTCCCCGCCACCTTCTCCCAGATCCCCGGCTGGTCGTCGACGTCGCAGGCGGCGCAGCCGGTGACGTGGCCGTCGGGGAAGGTGGTGGCGCGGTTCTCGTAGGTGTGGTCGATGACGGTGACGACGTAGCCGTGGCTCGCCAGGTCCTCGGCCAGGCCGCTGAGCACGGCCCGGGGCTGGGTCCAGCCCGGTGACAGCACGACCATCGGCAGGCTGTGGCTCCGGCCGGCCGCCGGTGCGTCGACGACGGCGTTCGTCCGCACGGTGCTCAGGGCGTCCAGCGACAGGCCGGGAATGCCCTCCCGTTCGAGGTTGCGTTCGGACTCCAGCGGCGTCATGTACGGCTTCGTCGGCCCGTGCGCCGAGGCCGCCGGGTAGAAGACGGAGACCATCAGCTCCCGGTAGGGCACCGACGGCACCCAGGGATCCGGCCGTGAAGTGTCCACAAGCGACAGTGAGGTGACACCGACCGGCTGTGACCCGGTCGGTCTGGGCAGGTGCGGTGTCGTGCTCGCCGCGGCGGGTGTCGCGGACAACGCGAGGCCCAGAGCGGTGGCGACAACGAGTGTGCGCATGGTTCCCCCAGCAGGATCGGATCAGGACAGGTGGCGGATGCGCCGGTAGCAGAACCAGGTGAGCAACGCGGACAGGGCGAGGAGCAACGCCAGTTCGAGCCACTGCAGCGGCCAGAACCGGGAGCCCGGCTGGTAGGTCAGGCGCTGGTGGTAGCCCCGGGTGTCCAGCTGGGCCATGCAGGTGTCGACGCCGCGCGGGTCCGGTGGGCCGCCCCGGCCGCCCGGCTTCGGCACGCAGTTCTGCACGAAGTCGGGCAGTGGCGTGACGACGTTCCCGGCCGGGTCCACGGTTTCGTCGGCCAGCAGCCAGACGCCGGCCGGGGTCTCCACCCCGATCTCCTCGATCACCCCGTCGCCGTTCCCGCTGATGTTCCTGATGGCCGAGTTCCCGATCGAGACGTCCTGCTGCACCGCGGGCAGGAGGTACGGGCGCACGTACAGGGGGACGGCGAGCAGCACGGCGGCGAGCACGACGAGGGTGACGGCCATGGCCGCGACGGTCCGCCGCAGCACCATCCCGACGGCGACACCGAGGACGAGCGCGAAGACCGCGTACCCGACCGGGACGACGCCGCGCGCGGCGAACACCACCGGCGAGATGCGGGACAGCGTTTCGCCGTTGGTCGCCGAGCTCGCGAGCGCGTCGATCGGGGACGCCCACCACGTGACCGCCAGGCTCAGCACCCCGGCCGCCACCATCGCGGCCGGCACCCCGACCACCAGCTTGGTCGTGAGCCACCGCTTGCGGGTGATGGTCTGGTTCCAGACCAGGTTGTGCGTGCCGTGCTCCAGCTCGCGGGTGATCATCGGCGCGCCCCAGAACAGGCCGATGACCGCGGGCAGCAGGTACAGCGCGAGGATCGTGCCGCCGAACAGCGTGTCCTGGTCCGAGAAGTTCGTGCGGCCCACCAGGTCCGGACCGGTGATCGCGAGGATCACGGCGATCAGGAGCAGCGCGGCGAACACCGCCAGCGCGGGGACGCGGATCTGGCGCCAGGCCAACCAGGTCATCGGAGCACCTCCAGGGCGGGACGGGCGGCGGCCGGGTTGCTCATGTACTCGAGGACGAGGTCCTCCAGGCTGAGCTGCCCGACCGTCCACACGGGATCGAGAATGGGCGCTTCGGTGCGGACGAGCACCGTGGTCTGGCGGTCGGTGTGCGTCGCGGAGACGACGTGCTGGTCCGCGGGCAGGGTCTCGACGTCGCGCAGCGGCCCGGACAGGCGGTGGTGCGTGGCGAGCAGCTCGTCGACGTCACCCATCACCCGGACCTGGGACGCCACCAGCACGACGAGGTGGTCGCAGACCCGTTCGAGGTCGTTGACCAGGTGCGAGGACATCACGACCGACAGCCCGTCCTCCGCGACCGCCTCCATCAGGACCTGCAGGAACTCCCGGCGCGCCAACGGGTCGAGCGCGGCGACCGGCTCGTCGAGCAGCAGCAGTTCGGGGCGTTTCGCGAGGCCGAGGGTCAGCGCCAGCTGGGCGCGCTGGCCACCGGACAGCTTGCCCGCGGGCTGTTTCGGGTCCAGCCCGAGCCGTTCGATCCGCTTCGTCGCGAGCGAGGCGTCCCAGCGCGGGTTGAGGTGGGCGCCGAACCGCAGGTGCTCGTCGATCGACAGGCCCGGGTAGACGGGCGTGTTCTGGGCGACGTACCCGACCTTGGCCAGCTGGTCGGGCCCGCTGCCGGGCACCCCGCCGCACACCTCGATCGTGCCGGTGGTCGGCTCGAGCATGCCGGCGGCGATGTTCAGCAGGGTCGACTTGCCGGCGCCGTTGGGGCCGACGAGCCCGGTGACGTGGCCGGCCTCGATCTCGAGCGTGCAGCCGGTCAACGCCCATTCGCGCTTGTACTTCTTGCCCAGTCCCTGGGCGCGCAGGACGATCACGCTATGTCCTCTCTTGCGGAGTCGCGAAACGTGGACATCAACAGGGCCTCGATGCTCTCTTCGTCGAGACCGGCCTTGCGGGCCTGGGAGAGCCAGCGGTTGAGGTCGCGGCGCAGCGGCCCGATCGCCGCGAACGACACGCCGTTGCCGAGCGTCGCCGTCACGAACGTGCCGACGCCGGGCCGCGCCGAGACGAGGCCGTCGTGCTCCAGCTCCCGGTAGGCCTTCAGCACGGTGTTGGGGTTGATCGCGAGGCTCGCGACCACGTCCTTGACCTTCGGGAGCTGGTCTCCCTCGTTCAGCAGGCCCAGGCGCAGCGCGTGCCGCACCTGCTGGACCAGCTGCTGGTAGGGGGACAGGCCCGACCGGGCGTCCAGGTGGAATTCGATCATCGGCAACTCCATTTAACTAGGTGACTAGTACTATAGCTAAACAGGCGACGCCGGCGCCAGTACCCCCTGTCTCATAGTGAGACCCGGGCGCTACGGTGCTCTGTGCTGTGATCGGAAGGCCTTGCCGGGCAACGAAAAGGGGTGCCGGATGCCGGAGGTCATGAACGGGTCTCGCCGAGCCGGCGCCGCGGACGACGCGCCGCAAGCCGAGGCCGAGCCGCACCTGGAGTGCCTGGAACGCGCCCGCCGTGACCTGGCCCCGGCCGGCTGGCGGATCGACGGCCTCGTCGAGGAGTGAGGCCCGGCCGGCCGACGGAGCAGCCGTAGGGTGACTGCGTGCCCGAGGACGTGAACCCGTGGCCGCTCGCCCCGTCCGGCACCATCGACTGGTTGCGGGAGCGGTGCGGCGACGGCTTGACCGGGTTCATGCCGCCGGCGATGCCCGACGCGGTTTGGGTGCTCAACGCCATGTACGAGCACGAGCGAGGGCCGACCGAGACGTCGTACCACGAGTACCGCCAGGCGCGGCTCGCGGACGGCAGCGTCCGGCCCCGCGTCATCGGCGGCGTCGACCTCGAAGCCGGGAGTGTGGCCACCGGCGGCGGACTGGGTCGCGCCGAGCATCCCGGCGCCGGGTGGCGGCGGCTGCGCTGGGCGGAACTCGCGCAGCGCACCGGCGACCCCGTCGTCCCCGAGGGGCTGCTGCCGTCGTACCGCTGTTTCCCCTCGGTCAGGAAGGACGGCAGCTGGCCGCTCGGCATCATCCCGCCTGCCGAGGGCAGCCTGGACCGCGAGACCTGGACGCGGCTGATCGGCATCCTCATCGAACACACTCCCGCGGGCCCGAACACCCGCTGCCTGGCCTACTACAGCCCGCTGACACTCGGGGCGACCGACTTCGAGCACCTTCACGTGCGGGCAGGAACGCTCGGCGACGCCGAGAGTTTGTACGACGATTCCGAGGTCGACTTCAGTCCGGCCAACCTCTGGGCCGAGGATCGCTCATGGTGCCTCTGCACCGACTACGACCTGTGGGCCACCAAGGTCGCCGGCCCGTCGGCCCTGGTCGAAGCGCTGTTGAGCGACGTCGAGATCGAAGCCGTGCGGCTGCCCTGAAGCCCCTGATAGCGGATCAGGGTCATCCCTGAACTTCTCACGAACCACTTGTTTGCGTGGCGCAAATAGTGCACCGTGGAGTCATGCCCCACGACTACGAGGACCTCGAGCAGGTCGTCTACCCGCTGATGCGGATCGGCCAGACGATGCGCCGTGCGCAGAACAAGGCCATCGACCCGACCCGGCAGGCGATCCTGCAGCAGGCGGCCGTCAAGCAGCAGGTGCGGCCGTCCGAGCTGGCCGCCGAGCTCGACCTGTACCCGTCGTCGATCACCCGGCAGACGCGGTCGCTGGAGGACGACGGTCTCATCGCGGTCGAGGCCGACCCGGCCGACCGGCGTTCCTGCCTGATCTCGCTCACCGAGGCCGGCTGGGACGAGGTCCGCACGCTGACCCGGATCGGGCTGGACCGGTTCGCCGACTTCATGGCCGGGTGGGACGCCGAAGACGTGCGGACGCTCGGGCGCCTGCTCACCCGGCTCGAGACCTCGGTCGACGAGGCCAAGCGCCGCACCCAGCGGCCCGGTGGCCGGCCGTGGCAGCAGCGGACCGGGGGCGAGTGACGTGCACGTGCTGATCGCCGGGGCCGGCGTCGGCGGCCTGTGCCTCGCCCAGGGACTGCGCGCCGCGGGGGTGCGGGTGAGCGTCTTCGAACGCGACCCGGACCTCGGCGAACGCGACCAGGGCTACCGGATCCACATCGACGGCCACGGCGGCGAAGCGCTGCGACGCTGCCTGCCCGAGCACCTGTACCGGCGCTACCTGGCGACGTCGTCGGTGCCGGGCGCGGGCCGGATCAGCACGCTCGGCACCGACCTGACCGTGCTCTCGACGTTCGACGTCGGCGCCGGCGGCGAGCACAGCGCCGTCAACCGCCGGACCCTGCGCCAGATCCTGTTCACCGGACTCGAGCAGGACGTCCACTTCGGACACCGGGTAACGGCCGCGGACCAAGACGAGTACAGCGTGCGCGTCCGGTTCGACGACGGCCGGGAGGTCCGCGGCGACGTGCTGGTCGGCGCCGACGGGGTGCACTCCGCGGTCCGGGCGGCGGTCGCCCCCGGCAGCGCGCCGATCGACACCGGGCTGCGCTGCGTATACGGCCGGACGCCCCTGGCCGCGCTGCCGGACCTGCCCGCCCGGTTCTTCGACGGCTTCACCGCGGTGGCCGGCGGCCGGGCGACGCTGGCCCTCGCCGCGTTCCGGGCGCGCACCCCGGTCTTCCCGCCGGAGCTGACCCCGGTCGACGACTACCTGATGTGGGCGGTCGTCGGCGCGGCGCCGCAGGAGCGGGAACCCGCTGCGCTGCACCGGTTCGCGCAGGACGTCGTCCGGGGCTGGCACCCGGAGCTGGTGCGGATCGTGGATCACGCCGACGTGCCCGCGACGTTCCGCACGCCGATCCGGACGTCGCCACCGGTCCCCGCGTGGCCGGCCGGGCGGATCACCGTGCTCGGCGACGCGATCCACGTGATGCCGCCGTCGGGCGGGGTCGGCGCGAACACGGCGTTGCGGGACGCGGCGCTGCTGGCGGCGGGGCTGGCCGGCGGTGATCCGCTGACCGCGATCGCCGCGTACGAAACGGAAATGCGGGAGTACGCCACGGCCGTGGTGCGCCGCAGCAACCAGGCCGCCGGAGTGAAAACGGGGGAGAACCGATGAAGGGGAGAATCCGCGTACTGGCACCGTTCGCGCTGGACCTGGTGCTGCCGATCATGGCCTACTGGCTGCTGCACACGGTGGCCGGGCTCAGTCCGTTCTGGGCGCTGGGCATCGGCGGCCTGGCCACGATGGTGAACGCGATCATCACGACCGTGCGCCGGGGCAAGCTCGACGGCTTCGGCATCCTGGTGGTCGTCGAGGTGGCGCTGTCGGTGGCCTTGCTGTTCGTCAGCGACGACCCGCGGGTGCTGCTGCTGAAGCCGGCGTTCTACGTCGGCGTCGCCGGGGTGTACGCGCTGGGCAGCCTGTTCGTGGGCCGCCCGCTGGTGTTCGAGGCCGGAAAGCCGTTCGCCACCCGGGGCGACCCGCGAACGGTCGAGGCCTACGACCGCAGCTGGGCGGTGTCCGAGCCCTTCCGCGCGGCGATCCGCGCGGTGACGCTGGTGTGGGGCGTGGGTTTCCTGCTGGACGCGGTGCTGCGGGTGATCATCGTGTACAGCTTCCCACCGGCGGAGATCACGGACTCGCTGCTGTTGTCGCAGGTGCCGTTGATCGCGGTGCTGGTGGCGATGATCGCCTACACCCGGCTGCGGATGCGCAAGGTCCGCCCGATCATGCTGGCCGAACGCGACCGCCTGCCGGCCGAGCGGCACTGACCGGCCTCCCCGGACTTCACGGCCGGCGCAGCCACCGCAGCGCGGCGTCGACGCAGTCCTCGGGGGTGCTGTCGAAGGCGATGGCCGCGCCGGGAGCGTGCAGCCGGACCAGGTTGATCACCTTCTCGAAGAACCCGAGCAACGGTTCGTGGGTGCGGATGCCGCCCCCGATCACCACGCAGCCGTAGTCGTCGCCGGTCAGTGCGGCCACCAGCGTTTCCTCGGCGTTGTCGCCGAGCGTCAGCAGGCACCAGTCGGCCTCGACGCCGTGCTCCACGAAGCGCGCCCGGCCGCGGGCGATCGCCGCCTGGACCGGCGCCGGGTCCCAGCCCTCCAGCTTGGCCGGATCGAGTCCGACCACCAGCACACGTCCCGTTGTCACGCGTCCTCCTCGGGCGAGCGGCGCTTCCTCACCGGAAACGGTGATCAGTGGAACACACACGTCCCCTCGGGAGTTGAGCGTGGCATGAGTCAACTCGTGGACCGCACCATCGCCGCCCTCCGCTCCGAGCACGACACGCTCGCCGGCCTCGTCGGCGGCCTCACCGACGACCAGCTCGCCACCACCAGCGGTGCCTCCGAGTGGACCGTCGCCCAGGCGCTTTCCCACCTCGGCAGCGGCGCGGAGATCGGCCGCGGGCCCATCGCCCGCGCCGCCGGGGAGACCGTGGCGGCCGAAGACAACCAGACGATCTGGGCCCGCTGGGACGCGTCCGCGCCGCGCGCGCAGGCCGAAGGCTTCCTGGAGCACAACGCCCGCTGGCTCGACACGGTCGAGGCGCTCACGCCCGAGCAGCGCTCGTCGCTGACCGTCGACCTCGGCTTCTGGCCGGAGCCGGTCCCGCTGCTGACCGCGCTGGGCATGCGGTTCAACGAGGTGGCCAACCACTCGTGGGACGTGCGCGTGGCCTTCGAGCCGGACACCGGCGTGGACCCCGGCTCGGCCGAGGTGCTCGTCGAGCTCCTGTCCGGGCCCGTGGGCTTCCTGCTGGGCTTCCTCGCGAAGCCGGCCGAGCTCGCGGACCCGGTGTCGGTCGCGGTCCCCGGCGGCGCGCTGGTGATCGACGACGCCGTCACCCTGGTGGATCACCTGGAGGCGCCGACCGCGACGTTCGACGGGCCGGCGGAAGCGTTCGTCCGGCTGATCAACGGCCGGCTCAAGGCGCCCTACGACAAGGGCGTCACCGTCGAGGGCGGCGTCACGCTCGACGACCTGCGCCGCGTGTTCCCCGGTTTCTGACCGGCCCGGTTCACCGGGTCAAGGCGAGCAGCTCGTCGATCACCGGCTCCGGACCGTCGTGGGTGAGGTGCGCGATCGCGAACATCGGCGCGACCACGCGGCTCCAGGCGTAGAGCCGGTCGCCGTCGAGCCCGCACGCGGCCGCCACCCGCCGGCACCGGGTCTCGACCCCTTCGAGCCCGGCGCCGGCGACCACGTAGTCCACGGCGTCGAAGCACGGATCGCCGAGGCACGCCTTCGGGTCGATCGCGACCAGACCGCGCGACGGGCCGCCGTCCAGGGCGTTGCCGAGGTGCAGGTCGCCGTGCAGCAACACGACGGTGTCCTGCGTGTCCAGCAGTTCCCCGCAGCGCCGGATCGCGCGGTGCCAGGTGGCCTGGCCGATCCGGGCGCCGATCGCCGGGTCGGCCAGTTTCCGGCCGATCCGGGCGAAGGACTCGTCGAACCGGCCGCGCAGGTCCCACGGCCAGTCCGCGGGCGGGGCCACGGCGTGCAGCGCGGCGAGCAAGTCGCCCCACAGCCGGGGCAGTGATGTCTGCGGCAGGTCTTCGGCCTCGGTGCCGGGCCGGATCTCCTCCAGCACCATGGCCCCGGCTCCCGGGTCGGTGGCCAGCACGGCCGGCACCCGGCCCGAGGCCGCGAACACGCGCAGCATCTCCGCCTGCTTGGTCAGCAGTGTCCGATCCGGACTGAGCTTGAGCACCGCGGGTGTCCCGTCCGGCCGGCGGCAGCGCAAGACGACGGACGCGGCCCCGCTCGCGAACACCTCGCCGGGCCCGAGACCCCACCGGGCGGCCAGCCGGGCCGCGAGAGCGGGGACGTCGGCGAGCCACCCCGCGGCCCCAGGACCGAACCGGTCCACCAGCCGCACGCGCACGTCGTCCAGGTCCACCTCGGCAGTTTGCCACCGCCGGAGGGTGTCGCTTCTCGCGCCGGCCGGGGACATCTGACAAAGTGGCCCGATGCTGAAGCAGGTGGCCGACGGGGTCTGGGTCCGGCAGAGCGAGTGGGTCTGGAGCAACGCCGTCGTGGTGCGCGGGGACACCGGGCTGGTCCTGGTCGATCCGGGCATCGACGGCGCCGACCTGAACCAGCTCGCCGACGACGTGGACGCGCTCGGCGTGCCGGTGGTCGCCGGGTTCTCGACCCACCCCCACTGGGACCACCTGCTCTGGCACTCCCGCTTCGGCGACGTCCCGCGCTACGCCACCGCCGCCGGCGCCCAGGTCGCGGGTGAAGCGCGCGAGCGGGCGCAGAAGATGGCGGAGGAGAGCGCCACGGGCATCCCGCTCGAGCTGATCGGGCTCCTCACCCCGCTGCCCGCGGACGGCGGACCGGTGCCGGGCGAGATCCTCGAGCACGAAGCGCACACCATCGGCCACGCCGCGATCCTGCTCGCCGACCGCGGCGTCCTGCTCGCCGGCGACATGCTCTCCGACGCCCTGATCCCGCTGCTCGACCCCCGCCGCCCCGACCAGCTGAACGCCTACGAGGCGGCCCTCGACCGGCTGGCCGAGGCGTCCCGGCAGGTCGACGTCGTGGTCCCCGGGCACGGCGCCGTCGCCGAGGGCGCCGAGGTGGCGGGCCGCCTCGCCGCCGACCGCGCCTACATCGAAGCCCTGCGGCGAGGAGAAGAACCGGTGGACGCGCGCCTCGAACAGCACGACTGGCTTTCCGCCCCGCACCAGATGAACCAGAAGCAGGCCGGCCACACCTCCGGCTGACGGACGTTTCCTAGTGCGCGCCGAACCGGTGTGCACCGGCCGCGGACGCCATGAGGGTCATCGGCCAGCGGATGTCGCCGGGCTCGTCCCGGGTCCGGCGACGCAGCACGGTGTCCAGCTGCGCGCCGGTGAGGCGGCCGCCGGTGGCGACGCACTGGCGCACCAGGGAACGCGTCTCCTCGTCCGCCGAGGCGTGTTCGGGCTCCCACAGCTTCAGCGCGTGCACGGCCGCGCGGCGTGACAGATCCGGCGTCGCCGCGTACCAGTGGCCGGTCTTGCCCGGCGGCGGATCGATGGGCACCCGGCGGCCGAGCCGTTTCTGCTTCACGCGCGAGTCCGCGTAGGCGGCGCCGGCGCTACGCCACTGCGCCCGGCCGGTTTCCAGCGCCGCCAACGCGTCCAGGAGGGCTCGCTCGTGCCGCTGGTACGGGCCGGTGAGCTCGGCGAGGAAGCTCAACGTCGCCCGGTGGCCGATCGGGTGGTAGAGGCGCACGCACGAACACAGTGCCGCGACGCGCTGACCGTGGGCCAGCCGGCCGTCCCGCACTCTGCGTGCTCGCTCGCCGAACCCCATTCCGGCAGCCTACCGAGCGGCACCCACCGGATTACGCCCATTGGTGCCGCCCAGGCGTTACAGAAAGACGCATTCAAGAATTGCAACCACTGAATCGAGTGAATCCGCGGCGTTCGCGGTCACGGACGGCTGGCGGCGACGTACGGTTGTTGTTTCCGCACCTCCGATCCGAGCCGTCGAGCACGGACGGACGGTGTGCGTTCCGGGCTCTACCAATCCAAGGCGGCGAGCTACGGCATGCAGGCGGACAGCCCGCTCGACTGGGACCTGTCCGAGTGGCAAGGGGCGACGATCATTCGCCCGTCCGGGGTACTGGACGTCGGCACCTACGGGGTGCTGCGGGACGCGCTGCTCAAGTGCGCGGCCGACCAGCCCCGTGCGGTGATCGTCGACCTCGAGGCACTCGCGATCACCAAGGATCACCTGACCAGCGTCTTCGTCGCCGTGTGGCTGCGGATCTCGCAGTGGTCGACGGTGGCGCTGGTGGTCGTCCCGGGCTCGGCGCACGCGGCCCTGGCGCGGCACGGCCCGATGCGGCGCTTCGTGACGGTCCGGCCCACCGTGCTCGACGCACTGGCCGGGCTGGGTGACCCGCCGCCGCGTCGCCGCACGGAACTGTGGTTGCCCTCCTCACCGCGCAGTGTGGGCGCGGCGGCCCCGTTCGTCACCGACACCTGCGGCAACTGGGACATCGATTCGCTGGGGGAGCCGGCGGTCACGGTGGCGGGTGAGCTCGTGGCCAACGCCGCCGAACACGCGCATTCGCCGGCGCGGTTGCGGTTGGAGCTGCGGCTGGGCCGGCTCACCGTCGCGGTCGCCGACGACGACGTGCGTCCGGTGTCGCTGCCCCCGGTCGGCAAGAGGACGCCGGAGCCGCGCAGCGGGCTTCCGCTCGTCGCGCACCTCGCGCACGCCGCGGGCTGGTCGCCGAAGCAGTCCGGCGGGAAGATCGTCTGGGCCGTCCTCCGGCCGCCGCACGCGCAGCCGGTACCGGTGCCCGACGGCGACTGAGCCGGCCCCGGTTCAGGAGCGGCAGAGCAGCGCGTCCGGCGTCCGGTTCGAGCCGATGCGGCCGGTGTAGGCCACCCCGGCGACGTACTCGCCCGGGGCGCACTGGCCCTTGTAGCTGCCCGAGGCGAAGTCGCCGCCGAGGTCGCCGGAGGGGCGGTTGTCGCCGCGGTCGAACCAGACCGTGCGGCCGGTGCGGCCCAGCGGGGTCGCCGACTTGCCGCACAGCACGGCCGAAACCGCCGCACCCTTCACGCTGTAGCCGACCACCGCGTGGTCGGCCGGGCACTGCAGCTTGGTGTAGCCGGACGCCCAGTCCGTGTCCACAAAGGACTCGTCGCGGGTCACGACGTACCCGGACGGCACCGGGAGCGTGCCCGTGCACAGGCCGCGGTTGCCGGTGTGGGCGAGACCGGTGAGGCGCTGGCCGTCGGGGCAGACGCCCTTGCGCGCGCCGGGATTCCAGTCCGGCAGCGCGCGGACCGCGCGGGATTCCTGGAAGTCGCCGTAGTCCAGGTTCAGCATCGACCAGTGGTCGGCCTGCGGGATCGGCCCGGTGCGCGACGGCGCGCTCACCAGCCGCTGCCACGCCGGGCCGCGCCAGTCCCGGCCGTCGAGGACGTCGATGCGGTTCCCGGCGCTGTCCCACGCGAGCAGCGACCAGCCGTCGCCCGTGCCACCGGTCTGGAAGCCGACCGCGGGCCAGTAGGCGAAGTCCGTGTCGGTCTCGGCGAGGTAGTTCACGAAGGTCTCGAAGAACGCGCGGGACGCCGGGTCGGTGGTGTTGCGGCCCTCGCCGAACTCGCTGATCCACAGCGGCGCGGTGTAGTGCTTGCCGGTGTCCTGCTCGACGAAGAACGCCTGCCGGTACAGGGTGTCACGCAGGTCCTGGGGCGAGAGGTCGCGGTAGCGCGGGTCGTGGGTTTCGCCGATGCCGGTCGCGCCGGAGTGGTTCGGCCCGGTGTAGCCGTAGAAGTGCGCGGAATAGACCAGCTTCCCGGAGTCCACGAGCGTGTGCGACAGCGTCCGGGCGGGTTCGAGGGTGGGCCGGCCGTGCGCGAAGCCGTCGATCGGCAGGCCGGTCCAGTTGATGCCCTCGACGATCATCAGCAGGTCCGGGTTCGCCTCGGTCAGGATGCGGTCGGCGACCTGCTGGCTCGCGCGCTGCCAGTCCTTGTCGTTGCCCCAGCCCCAGTTGGGGTCGTCGAAGGTGTTGCGGCGCACCTCGTTGTACAGGTCGGCGCCGGCCACCCGCTTGTTCGCGGCGTAGCGCCGCGCCATGAACAGCCAGTCGTCCTGCCACTGCTGCTCGGTCTGCGCGGTGTTCCAGCGCTCGTTGCCGTCGAGACCGCAGCACCAGCGCGACGTCGTGGTGTGGTTGTTGAGGATCACGGCGAACCCGCGCGCGGTCAGCCGCTCGACGACGCGGTCGTAGACCTGCAGCGGCGTCTTGCCGCGCAGGTCCGGGTTGGCCGGCAGGTCGGGCACCGGCGTCGCGTCGTGGATCATCGCGTTGGAGAACTGCAGCCGCACGCTGTTGAGGCCCAGCTGCGCGAGCCCGTCGATGACGGTGTCGATCGACGCGCGGTCGAGCCCGAGCGGCGTCTGGTAGGCGATTTCGCCGGCGTGGTGGTTGGCCGGATCGCTGATGTCACCGGAACCGGTCCAGGTGCCGCTCGCGCCGTGCCAGTTGGCGGCCTTCAGCTTGAACCGGTTGCCCGCCGCGTCGACGATGTAGCGGCCGCGGGTGCTGAGCGGGCCGGCCCAGGGCGCCGGATCCGCGTGGGCGGGATCCGGCGCCAGCGCGGAGATCGGGGCGGCGACGCCGGTGGCCAGCAACGCGGTGAGCAGCGCACTCATGATCCTCACGCGCGGAGGCTAACGGGTGTTTCGCCCGGTTGTATACCGGCAGCCGGGTGCGGGCCCGCCGTTCGTCGGGTCAGCTCTCGAGCGGGGTCAGGCTGGGGGTTTCGCCCGGCCCGACGGGGAAGCAGGCCAGGAAGGTGACGCCGTCCTCCTGCGCGTCGAAGCGCGCGATCCGGGCCGCTTCGGGCTCGTAGAAGACGTCCCCGGGCGTGAGCACCGATTCCGGCTCGCCGTCGATCTGGTAGACGGCCGAGCCGGTTTCGATGCTGCCGAAGACGGGTCCATTGTGGACGTGCAGCCCGGTGCCGAAGTCCGGCGCGATGGTGATGCGGCGCAGCTCGACGTAGTCGACCACCCGGGGTTCCGGGAGCCGCTGCTGCAGCACCAGCGTGCGCGTGACGGGCTCGGCCGGGACGGCCATGGGTTCGGCGGCGCTCACCGGCTCGGCGAACTCCGCCGTGGTCCCGTCTTCGGGGAGTTCCTCGATGGCCAGGTGCGTCATCGACGTGGTGTCGGTGGCGCCGTGCCAGTGCCATTCGCCAGGAGCGACGCGGACGGTGTCGCCGGCCCGGATCACCTGGGCCGGGCCGCCCCGGCGCTGGACGTAGCCGGTGCCCTCGGTGACGACGAGCACCTGGCCGAGCGGGTGCCGGTGCCAGCGCGTACGCGCACCGGGGGCGAACTGCACGCGGTCGACCTGGGTGCGCGACGGCCCTTCGGGGACGGCGAGCGAGGTGACCCAAGCACTGCCGGTGATGACGTCGGCGGGCGCGGCGGCGGTGGCGGACGGAACGTGACGGACGTGCACGGAAACTCCCCAGGTTCAGCGGGTGTGGGCGGCGAGCAGTGAAAGGACGCCGGAGACGGCTTGGTCGAACGGTCCGGGCGCGGCGGCGGACATTCCGCAGGTTCAGCGGGTGTGGGCGGCGAGCAGCGAGAGCACGCCGGAGACGGCTCGGTCGAACGGTTCGGGCGCGGCGGCGGCGCGAGCCAGCACGTACCCGCCCTGCAGCACGGCGACGATGGTGGCGGCGAGCGCGGCGGTGTCCAGTGCGGCAGGCAGTTCTTTCGCGGCCCGGCCTTCGTCGAGAACCGCGGCGAGTTTGGCCTGCAGGAGGGTCAGGGTCTCGTCGACCGGAGCCCGCAGCTGCGGATCGGCCACGATGTCGGGATCCTGCGTGAGCCGGCCGATGGGACAGCCACGCAGCACTTCGCGCTCACGACGCAGGTACGCGGTGACCCGTTCGACGGCGGTCCCGGGCCCACGCAGCTGCGCATCGGCCGCGGCCAGCAGCTCATCGGCACTACGCCGCACGGCGGCCAGCGCCAGCTCCCGCTTGCCGGCGAAGTGGTGGTACATGCTGCCCTGCCCGGCACCCGCGCGCTGCTGGATGGCCTTGGGGCTCGTGCCCACGTAACCGCGTTCCCACAACAGTTCCCGGGTGCTGTCGATCAGCTGGTCTCTCGTCCCCATGAGTCGGACTGTACATACTAGTAGGTACAGAATCAACAGAGAGTGGGCCCGCGAGGGATCCGCCCGTTGTCGTGTCGGCCGCTCCGGTCAGCGTGCTGGCTGCCGGCAGCGGGACCGTCGGCTGTGAACAGCCACCTCGACGGTCGCGGGTGGCAACTCAGTTGCTGGGGGCGGTCAGCGCGGCGTCCGGAAGGGTCAACTCGGCGGCGGAAGGCCCAACACGTTGGCCGGAGCGGCGAACGCGGCGACTGGAGCGGCCAGGTCGGCACCGGAGCGACCAACTCGGTGGCCGGAACGGCCGACGCAGCGACTGGAGTGACCAACTTGGCGACCAAGGCGGCCGACACGACAACCGGAGTGACCAACTTGGCGACCAAGGCGGCCGACACGGCCACCGGAGTGGCCGACTTGCCGGCAGCCGAAGGGGCGGCCGGAACGGGCGGAGCGAAACCGCCCTGTGGTCAGGGTTTTGTCGGTTGTCTCACCCGCGCGCGGAGGTCGAGGGTCCGGAGGGCCTGCCGGCACCAGCGGAGGTTCTCGTGTTCGAACGACAGCCCGCGCATCAGCGTCAGGTACGGCCCGATCCGCTCCGCCTCCACCAGGTAGTCGTCCTCGAAGCGGCCGTCCAGCAGGCGTGTGCGGAGCTTCTCGTAGCGGGCGATCTTGGCCTCCGCCGCCGTCGCCCGCTCCTCGAGTGCGGTTCGGACGGCCGGTTCGTCGCCCGCGTCCACCGCCTGGACCTGCACCATCAGCTCGTCGCGGATCGTGCCGGGGCGGGGTGGGCCGGCCGTGAACGCGTGCAACGCCTCCCGGCCGGCTTCGGTCAGCGAGAACAGGCGCTTGTCGGGGCGCCGTTCCTGGTGGACGACCCGGGCGTGCACCAGGCCGGCGGCCGCCATCCGGTCCAGTTCGCGGTAGAGCTGCTGTGGGGTGGCCATCCAGAAGTTCGCCACGGACGCGTCGAACACCTTCGCGAGGTCGTAGCCCGACGCCTCGCCTTCGAGCAGCGCGGCCATCAGCGCGTTCCGCAGTGCCACCCGGTTCCCTTCCGTGACCTAGTCAACGAATTGACTAGGCGCCGACGGCCTCGCGCTGGATCTGCTCGAACTGCGCGGCCATCGCGGCCGAGAGCGCCTGGGCGGCCGACAGCGGGCGCACCATCACCGTGAACTCGTCGATCAGGCCGTTCTCGTCCAGGTGCAGGAAGTCGCAGCCCTCGACCGCGGTGTCCCCGATCCGGGCCTCGAAGACGAGCGCGTGGTCCCGGCCGTCACCACCGTCGAGCTCCCGGACGTACCGGAAGTCCTCGAACACCCGGAGCACGCCGCGCAGGATCGCGGCGGTGATCGCCTTGCCCGGGTACGGCCGGAACGCCACCGGGCTCCGGAACACCACCTCCGGCGCCAGCGCGGCCGCCATGGCCTCGGGATCACGTGCCTCGACGGCCTGCCGGAAGCTGCTGCTCACATCGCACCTCGGGTAGTCAAAAAGTTGAGTACCCGACCAGCTTAGAGGGTGCTACTCCGGCATGGTCACCGGATCGCGTTCGGACTCGGTCGTCCACAGCCAGGCGTCGTGCAGCGCGGCGATGAGCCGCTCGTCGTCCTCTTCGCTGGGCTCGTCGCCGACCGGCAGCCAGGTCTCCTCGGCCGGTGCGCCGTCCAGCTCGCGCCGGAGCACGATCCCGGAGTACTCGAACTCCGCGTCCGGGTCCGGATCGACACTGACATGACGTGGCTGAGCGGCCACATCGACCCGCCGAGCTCGACTTTCGGACATCGGCACCCCAGCCTTCCCGCGCGATACTGGACAGTCGCTGCGGCACCGGGACTCGTTACAGCCGTGAGGGTAGAAATACCCTCGTGCGAGATGAATTCACCGGGTAGGGGTCACCCGACGGGGTACTCGACGGGGTACTCGACGGCCGTGAGCTCCTCCGAAACCTGCCACAGACGCCGCTGAAGCGCCAGGTCGTGGGACTGCGGGCTGGAGGCGACGACCTCCGGGTTGCCGCGGTAGCCGCCCAGCCCGTCGGGGCCGTAGTACTGGCCGCCGAGGGCGCCGGGGTCGGTGGCGGCACGCAGGATCGGCAGCGAGCCCCGCGCCGAGTCCTGGGTGAACAGGGGCGCGACCGCGGCGAAGACCCCGCGGAGCGCGGCGGGGGAGTTGCGCATCAGCTCGGTGCGGGCGACGCCGGGGTGGGCGGCGAGGGCGGCCGTGGTGCCGTGCGGCGCGAGCCGGCGCTGCAGCTCGTACCCGAACAGCAGGTTGGCGAGCTTGGACTGGCCGTAGGCCGCGACGCGGTCGTAGGAGTTCTCCCACTGCAGGTCGTCGAAGTGGATCGCGGCGCGGAGGCGGTGGGCGATGCTGGCGACCGCCACGACCCGCGAACCGGGCACCGGCAGCAGGAGGTCCAGCAGCAGGCCGGTGAGCGCGAAGTGCCCGAGGTGGTTCGTGCCGAACTGCAGCTCGAAGCCTTCGCGGGTGGTCTGCCGCGGCGGGTACATCACGCCGGCGTTGTTGATCAGCAGGTCGATCTTCGGCAACGCCGTGTGCAGCTCGGCCGCGGCGGTGCGGACCGACTCCAGTGACGCCAGGTCCAGCTCCTGCACGGTGACGTCGGCGCCGGCACCGAAGCGGGCCGCCGCCTGCTTGCCCTTTTCGACGTCGCGGACGGCCAGCACCACCGACGCGCCGCGCTCGGCGAGCACCTGGGCGGTCTCGAAGCCGAGGCCGGTGTTGGCGCCGGTCACGACGGCCACGCGGCCCGTCTGGTCCGGGACGTCGCGGGCGGTCCAGTGTTCGGCCATGTCGGTCGCTCCTTCGGAGATCGGCCCTTGCGGACCGGCGGTCTGTTATGCCTTCGACGTTAAAGAACCGTCGGTCTATTGTCAAGAGACTGCCGGTCTTTAACTCCGGGTGCAAGACGGTTACCCTGTGTCGCATGACGTTCCAGCGGGCGCGCAGCGCGGAGCAGCGGGAGGAACGGCGCCGCAAGATCCTCGACACGGCGCTGGTGATGCTCGACGAGATGCCGGTGGCCGAGGTGAGCCTCAACGAGCTCAGCCGCCGCGTCGGGCTGGCCAAGTCGAACGTGCTGCGGTACTTCGAATCCCGCGAGGCCGTGCTGTTCGAGCTGCTGGACCAGGCGCTGGAGGACTGGCTGCCTGACGTGGCGGCCGAGCTGGCCGCCGGCGTCGATCCCGGCCGGTCCGCGCGGGAGCGCGGCGACCGGCTGGCGGCGATCGTGGCGAATTCGCTGGCGAAGCGCACCGTGCTGTGCGACCTCATCAGCGCACAGGCCGGCGTCCTGGAGCACAACGTCTCCGTCGACGTCGTCGTGCGCTACAAGCGATCCGCGCTCGCGAGCCTCGACGCCATGGTCGAGCTCGTCGCCCGGCACGTGCCGGAGGTCGGGGCCGCGGCGAAGCAGGTGTGCCTGCTGGCCATGATCCTGGCCGGTGGCCTCTCGACGCACTGCCGGCCCTCGGCCAGCACGCTCGCCGCGTACGCGACCGACCCCGCGCTCGCCGAGCTGCGGATCGACCTGGCCGCCTCGCTGGAACACGGCCTCGCCCTGCTGATCTCGGGGGCCGTGGCGCGGGGTTAGCCCGCCGGCGTCGGGCTCGCGCTGGTCAGGGCGCGCAGTTCGGCCAGGACGTCGTCGGCGATGTCGGCCAGCGACCGGTCCTCGCCGTCGCGGATCCACTGCGTGAACGCGATCCCGAACACCGCGGTGACCGACTGCCCGGCCAGCGAGGCCGCCGGATCGGCGACGCCCCGTGCGCGGAAGGCGTCGGCGAGCGTGGTGGCGAGGACGGCCATCTTGTGCAGTTCCCGTTCCTGCAGCGCGGGATTCCGGTCGATGACGGACTGGCGGGTGCGGGAGTGCGGGCGGCGCTCGTCCGGGAAGAAGGCCGACGCGGACCGCAGCGCGCCGGCGACGACCTCGATCGGCGACGCGTCCGGCGGCGCGGCATCCATGCCGCTGAGGAACGCCTGCGCGAACAGCTCCTGCCCGTGGAAGAGCGCCTCGCGCTTGTCGGTGAAGTGGCGGAAGAACGTGCGCTCGGTCAGGCCGACGGACTGGGCGATCTCCGCCGCCGTCGTCTCTTCGAACCCGCGGGTGGCGAACAGCTCGAGCGCGGCCCGCTGCAGCCGCTCCGGGGTTCCCGGTTCCCAACGCACCATGTCGTCGAGTCTAGGTGATGACAGCGACTGACTTCGAGAGTACGTTGATGTCAGTCACCGACGTCAGTCGCTGACATCGAGTTCGACCACAGAGGGAGTTACACCTCATGCGCGTTTTCGTCACCGGAGCCTCCGGCTGGATCGGCTCCGCCGTCGTCGACGAACTGCTCGCCACCGGCCACGAGGTCACCGGGCTCGCCCGGTCCGACGCCTCCGCCGCGGCCCTCGAAGCCAAGGGCGTCCGGGTCCGCCGCGGCGACCTCGACGACCTCGACGGCATCCGGGCCGGCGCCGAGGTCGCCGAAGCCGTCATCCACCTGGCCAACAAGCACGACTTCGCGAACCCGGCCGTGTCGAGCGCGGCCGAACGGGGCGCCGTCCAGACCATCGGCGACGCGCTCACCGGCACCGGCCGCCCGTTCCTGCTGGCGTCGGGGATCGCCGCGCTCACCCAGGGCCGGCCCGCCACCGAAGCCGACGCGTCCCCGTTCCACGGCCTGGAAAGCCCGCGCGGCGGCAGTGAGAACCTCGCGCTCGAGTTCGCCGGCCGCGGCGTGCACCCGGTGAGCCTGCGGTTCTCGCCGACCGTCCACGGCACCGCCGACCACGGGTTCATCGCGGTCCTCACCGCGATCGCCCGCGAGAAGGGCGTTTCCGGCTACCCCGGCGACGGGACCAACCGCTGGGCCGCCGTGCACGTGACCGACGCCGCCCGGATGACCGTCCTCGGCCTGGAGAAGGCGCCCGCGGGCAGCCGCCTGCACGCCGTCGCCGAGGAAGGCGTGCCGACGCGCGAGATCGCGGAGGCCATCGGCCGCGCGTACGACCTGCCCGTCGCCTCCATCGCGGCCGACGACGTCCAGGAGCACTACGGCTGGATCGGCGGGTTCTTCGCCATGGACCTCGCCGCGACCAGCACGCAGACGCGTGAGCTGCTCGGCTGGACGCCCACCGGGCCGACCCTCGTCGAAGACCTCGACGCGGGCGCGTACGGCACCAAGTAGCCGCTAACCGCCGGCGGCCGCGGCGCGGTAGGTGCCGGGGGTCTGGCCCATGGTCCGGGTGAAGGTGTCGACGAAGGCGCTGGTGGTGGCCCAGCCGCAGCGGTGCGCGGTCTCCGTGACGGTGCTTCCCGCGGTGAGCTCGAGCATGGCCTGGAAGACCCGGGTGGTGGTGCGCCACTGGGGGTACGTCGTGCCGAACTCGCCGCGGAAGAGCCGCGCGAGGTGACGGTCGCTGGCGCCGACCTGACGGGCGAGCCAGGTGATGGTCCGCGGGCTCCCGAGGTCGCCGGTCACCAGCCGGCAGGCGTGGGCCAGCCGGGGGTCGCGGGCGCGGGGGAGCGTCAGCGGGGCGACGTGGGCGCGGCGGACGCGGTCGTGGATCACGGCCCGCAGCCGGCGGGCCTCGCCCGGCGCCAGGCCGGGCTCGGTGGCGGCGATCAGCAGTTCGCGCAGCAGCCCGGAAACGGCGATGACCGTGGGCGAGTCGCCGGGCAGCAGCGCTTCCTGCGTCGCGAAGGCGAGGGTGTGGACCTCGGCGTGCCCGTGGACGCGGTGCTCGTGCCAGGTGCGGGCGGGAATCCAGGCGGCGCGGTGGGCGCCGGCGGCCCACGTCCCGTGGTCGGTGTGGACGGCGAGGACCCCGCTGCTCACGTAGATGAGCTGGTGCTCCTCGTGCCGGTGCCGGGTGATGACCTCACCCGGGTGGTGCCGATGGCGGGTTTGCGACACAAGGTGGCAGTTTATCGGAAGTCTGCCGGGTCGTCGCCGACCATCGTGGAGGGATGACCCCTGTCGTGCCGCCCCGGTTCCGGGACCGCCTGCGCCGCGTCGTCGCGGACACCCGGCCGCTGGCCGTGCCCGCGTTCCGGCGGACGTTCCTCGGGCAGAGCACCGCCGTCATCGGCATGACCGTCACCGCGGTCGCCGTCCCGGTGCAGCTCTACGCGCTGACGCGGTCGTCGCTGGTCGTCGGGCTCGGCGGCCTGGTCGGCTTCGTCCCGATCGTCGTGTTCGGCCTCTACGGCGGCGCGGTCGCCGACGCCGTCGACCGGCGGAAGCTGTACCTGCTGACGTCGCTCGTCACGTGGTTCGTGACGCTCGCGCTGCTGGCCCAGAGCGTCCTGGAGGTGCGGTCGCCGGCGCTGCTCCTCGCGCTGGTCGCCGTCCAGTCGGGCGGGTTCGCCGTCTCCGCGTCCGTCCGCAGCGCGATGGTGCCGCTGCTGGTGCCCGCCGAGTACATCCCCGCGGCCAACGCCCTGAACTACACGGCCGGCAGCGTCGGTCAGGTGGTGGGGCCGCTCGTCGCGGGTGTCCTCATCGGACTGCCGGGCGGCTTCGGCTGGGCCTACGGCGCCGACGCCGTGCTGTTCGCGGCGGCGCTGTACGCGGCCTTGCGGTTGCCGTCCTTCCCGTCGGCGGCCCCGGCCGGGCGTCCCGGCCTGCGGTCGGTGCTCGAAGGCCTGCGGTTCCTCGGCGGGAACCCGGTCCTGCTGATGTCGTTCGCCGTCGACATCGCCGCGATGGCGCTGGCGATGCCGGAGGCGCTGTTCCCGCAGGCCGCCGCCACCCAGTTCCACGGCGGCGTGGGCCCGCTGTACTCGGCGATCGCCGTCGGCTCGATCCTGGCCGGCTCGCTGAGCGGCTGGATCGGCCGGGTGCGCCGGCAAGGCGTCGCGCTGACGTGCGCCGTCGCCTGCTGGGCGGCCGCCGTCGCCGCCGCGGGGTTCGTGCATAGCCTCTGGGCCGCCGTCGCGCTGCTGGTCCTCGCCGGAGCGGCCGACCTGGTCAGCGTCGTCTACCGGCAGACGATCCTGCAGACGTACGTGCCGGACCGGATGCGCGGCCGGCTGCAGGGCGTCTACACCGTGGTGGTCTCGGGCGGCCCGCGCCTGGGCGACGTCCGGGCGGGCGCGATGGCCGCCGCGACGACGTTGACGATCGCCTGGTCGGGGGCGGCGCTGCTCTGCGTCGTCGTGGTCATCGCCGGGGCGCTGAGCGTGCGGCCGTTCTGGCGCTACGACAGCCGGGACCACGCCGGGGAAATCAGAACCTGACCTGACCGAGGAGTGCGCCGGCGACGGTGTGCAAAGCGTCGTCACGCACTTCGGGCGCCTCGGAGGACACCATCAGGGCCGCGTCCCCGCCGGTGGCCGCCAGCCCGCCGACGGCCACCGAACCCCCGACGACCTTCACCTCGCCGGGCCCGGGCTTGGTGTCCAGGAAGGCCCGCAGGTCGTCGACCGCCAGGCGCGCGTCCCGCTGGAGCTGCGGGGCGAGCAACGCCATCGCGCCCTTGGCCCGGGTGGCGACCAGCCGGACCGTGAGCGCCTGGCCGCCGACCTGGTAGCCGCACTCGAGGTACGCGCCGGCGGCCGCGTCGAGCGCGGACATCCCGTTCTGCTGCGCGGCGATCGGGTCGGCCGCGGGCGTGCTGGTTCTGGACACCTCGACGTCGACGGCGTCCGGCGTGACCGGGCGGTCGACCCCGGCGGTCCGCAGGGCGCCGGGTACGTCGAAGCCGACGGGGCAGGTCGCGGGCCTGCCGCCGGAAGCGGCCTGGCGGACGGCGTCCACGGCGACCTGGTGGTCGTCACCCGACGAGCAGCCGGCCGGCGACGTGGCCCCGGCGAGCAGGGCCAGGCAGAGCAGAGAGCGCGCCATGAAGGGAAGTTAGCGCGCCGGCTCCGGTCCGCGAGGCGGAATGGATCAACCGCACGGCGTGGTGGACGCCCTCGTCGTGGACGTGCGCAAGCCGCGCTCCGGCCGACCGCGCCCGCCAGGGGCCCGGCGGGACATTGCGCGTCGTGGGCGAACGCTATACGGTGACGCCAGAACTAGAACAGGTTATAGTTTCTGGGTGGCGGGCCGGACCGAGGAGCGGACATGGCGAACAAGGCGCCGCGCGGCGACGAAGCCGACTACGTGGTCGTCGGGTCGGGGAGTTCGGGGGCCGCGATCGCGGGGCGGCTCGCGGCGTCGGGCGCGAGCGTGATCGTGCTCGAAGCCGGCAAGACCGACGAGAAGCTGCTGCTCAAGAAACCGGGCCTCGTCGGACCCATGCATGCCGTGCCCCAGCTCAAGAAACCCTTCGACTGGGGCTACTACTCCGTGCCGCAGAAGCACGCCCTCGACCGCCGGATGCCGGTGCCGCGGGGCAAGGTCGTCGGCGGCTCCAGCTCCATCAACGGCATGGTCTACGTCCGCGGCAACCGCGCCAACTTCGACTCCTGGGCCGCCGAGGGCAACACCGGCTGGGACGCCGACAGCGTCAACGCCGCGTACAAGCGGATGGAAGACTTCGAAGACGGCGAGAACGCGTTCCGGGGCGCGGGCGGGCCGATCCGGGTCACCCGCAACAAGAGCCCCGAAGAGGGCGCCCTGCAGTTCATCCAGGCCACCGCCGACACCGTCGGCTGCAAGATCCTCGACGACTACAACGGCGAGTCGCAGGAAGGCGTCAGCCGGATGCAGCAGAACGCCGCCGACGGCCTGCGCTACAGCGCCTCGCGCGGTTACCTCCACCACCTCGCGGCGCCGACGCTGCAGCTGCAGTCCGGGGTGCTGGCCAAGAAGGTCGTCATCGAGAACGGCCGCGCGGCCGGCGTCGAGGTCGTCGACGCCGACGGCACCCAGCGCACGATCCGCGCCGGCAAGGAAGTCATCCTCTCCGCCGGGTTCGTCGGGTCCGCGCAGCTGCTCATGCTCTCCGGCGTCGGCCACGCCGAGCACCTCCGGGAGCACGGCATCGACGTCGTCGCGGACCTGCCGGTCGGCGACAACCTGCACGACCACATGTTCCACGCGCTGACCTTCCACGTGACGTCGAGCCGCAACTCCGGCACGCCGGCGTACTTCGCGCGCGGCCTGGTCAAGGAGCTGCTCCGGCCCGGAACGACGTTCCTGGCGAACTCGGTGTTCGAGGCGGTCGCGTTCCTCAAGACGTCCCAGGCCGACGCGGTCCCCGACCTCCAGCTGCACCTGCTGCCGTGGGCGTACGTCTCGCCCAACCAGGACGCGCCGATCCGGCACGACGTCGACAAGCGCACCGCGCTCACCGTGCTGACGACGCTGATCTACCCGAAGAGCCGCGGCACGCTGCGGCTGGCGTCGGCGGATCCCACCGCGGCCCCGCTGATCGACCCCCAGTACCTCGCCGACCCGGCCGACCTCGAGGTGCTGGGCGAGGGTTCGGAGCTGGCGCGCGAGATCTTCGCGTCGAAGGCGTTCAACGGCGCGGTCAAGGAAGAGATCCACCCGGGCCCGGCGCTGAAGGGCCAGGCCCTGCGCGACGCCATCCTCAACCGCGCGACGTCGGTCTACCACGGTGTCGGCACCTGCCGGATGGGCGTCGACGAGCTCGCGGTCGTCGGCCCCGACCTCAAGGTCCGCGGCGTCGAGGCGCTGCGGGTCTGCGACGCCTCGATCATGCCGTCGATCACCGGCGGCAACACCAACGCCCCCAGCATCATGATCGGCGAGATGGGCGCGCACCTCGTCCTCTCCGGCAACTGACGGGAAGTGCGACCATGACCCTCACCCCGCTCGGGATCACCCGGCCGGCGTCGGCGACGGACGCGTTCCTGAAGGGGCTCGTGGCCCGCGTGCCGGGCACCTCCGGCGCGACCTGGAAGCTGACCGAGGTCTACACCGGCGACACGCTCGTCGAGCTGCCGCAGTCGGCACCGGCCGACATCGAGCGGGCGTTCGCCGTCGCGCGCGAGGCGCAGCGCGCGTGGGCCGCCACCCCGCTCAAGCAGCGGCTCGCGGTGTTCAAGCGGGCGCACACGCTCTTCGTCGACCAGGCGCGGATAGTCACCGACCTCATCCAGGCCGAGAGCGGCAAGAACCGCCGGATGGCGATCGAGGAGACCTGCGACCCGGCGATGGTGATGAGCCACTACCTCCGGCGGGCCGCCAAGCTGCTGGCGCCGACCAAACGCGGCGGGCCGGTGCCGCTGCTGACGACGTCGACCGAGATCCGCCAGCCCAAGGGTGTCGTCGGCATCATCGCGCCGTGGAACTTCCCGTTCGCCACCGGCATTTCCGACGCCGTGCCGGCGCTGATGGCCGGCAACGCCGTCGTGCTGAAGCCCGACAACAAGACGGCGCTGTCACCCCTTTACGGCATCCAGCTGCTGGAGGAAGCCGGGCTGCCGAAGGGGCTGTTCCAGGTGGTGTGCGGCGAGGGCCCGGACGTCGGCCCGACGCTCATCGACCACGCCGACTACGTGATGTTCACCGGCTCGACGGCCACCGGCCGGGTGATCGGCGAGCGGGCCGGGCGCAACCTCATCGGCTGCTGCCTCGAGCTCGGCGGCAAGAACCCGATGATCGTGCTCGACGACGCCGACCTCGAGGAAGCCGCGCAGGGCGCGATCTTCGGCGCGTTCGGCAACACCGGCCAGATCTGCATGCACATCGAGCGGATCTACCTGCCGGAGTCCCGCTACGCCGAGTTCACCAAGGCGTTCGTGGCCAAGACGCAGGCCCTCGACGTCCGCGCGGCCTACGACTTCGGCCCCGACATGGGCTCGCTGGTGTCCGTCGACCACATGCGCCGCGTCAAGGAGCACGTCGACGACGCCGTCGCGAAGGGCGCCACGGTGCTCTGCGGCGGCAAGCCGCGGCCCGACCTCGGCCCGGCGTTCTTCGAGCCGACGATCCTCGAAGGTGTCACGAAGGACATGCTCTGCGGCGTCACCGAAACCTTCGGACCCGTTGTGGCACTGCACAAGTACGGCACCGTCGACGAAGCCGTGGCGCTGGCCAACGACACCGACTACGGCCTCAACGCCTCGGTCTGGGGCGGTGACCTCGACGCCGCCCGGGCCGTCGCCGCGCGCCTGGAATCGGGCAACGTCAACATCAACGACATCCTCGCCACCGCGTTCGCCGCCAAGGGAACGCCGTCCGGCGGGGTGAAGAACTCCGGCGTCGGCGCCCGCCACGGCGATCAGGGCCTGCTCAAGTACACCGACGTGCAGAACCTGGCCGTGCTCAAGAAGCAGGTCATGGGGCCGAAGCCGGGCCAGGATCACGAGAAGTACGTCGAGAGCATGCTTTCCGGGCTGAAGCTGATGCGCAAGCTGCGCATCAGGTGACTTCCGCGCTCTTGCGACGCCGATAGTTCGCCGACTTCGTCTTGGTCCCGCAGGTCGTCATGCCGCACCAGCGGCGGCGGCCGGCGTGGGACGCGTCGAGGAACAGCCGGCTGCAGTCGGGGTGCGCGCACTCCCGGACCCGGTCCGTGTGCGGGCCGGCGAGCAGGTCGATGGCGTCGCGGGCGAGCGTGGACAACGCCTGGTCCAGGTCGCCGCGGTACTCGACCGCCGTGCCGGTCCACTGCGGTACCAGGGGCGACCCGGCCGCGAAATCGTTGAGCCGGGCGCGGTCCTCGGCCCGGTTCGCGGTGCGGCACAAGCGGTTGACGACCTCGCGGAGGTCGACGGTCCGGCGCAGCCCGGCGTCGTCGACGGCGGCGGGGGAGTAGCCCGCCTCGGCCAGCCAGCGCGTGACGTCCTCCGGGACCGCAAGCAGCTCGCGAGGGTGCTCGTGGTGACGGACCTGCAGGGTCGTCGTCAGGTCCAGGCTGGGCCGGCCGCTGAGGAAGGTGAACACGTCACCATATTGACCGGTGACGCGCCCCTCTGACAAGGTGGCGTCACCAGTCAAAGGGGTGATGGGGGTGTGATGTCCGGCTTGGCGCGTTACCTGACGGCGGCGGTGCTGGTCCGCGGGGCCGACAGCGGGGCCACGGTCGGGCTGGTCCTGCTCGCCGCCGACCAGCACCAGCCGGCCGCGGTCGGCGGCCTGCTCGTCGCCGCGCTCAACGCGCCGCACCTGCTCGGGCCGTGGCTGGCGGCCCGGCTGGACCGGACCCGCGAACCCCGGCGGCTGCTGGCGGCGTCCTACCTGGTCTACGGCCTGGCCCTGGCCGCCGGCGCACTGGCGCTCGGCCGGACGTCGCTGGTCGTGACGGTGCTGCTGGTGGCCGTCGCCGGGTGCTGCGGGCCGCTGCTGACCGGCGGGCTGAGCAGCGTGCTCGACGACCTCGGCCCGAACCGGCGCCGGCAGGGCTGGGACGCGTTGTCCTACGGGATCGGCGGCACCCTCGGCCCCGCGGCGACGGCCGGGCTCGCCGGCGTGACCGGCCCGGTCGACGCGCTGCTCGGGCTGGCGACCGCGGCCCTGCTCGCCGCCGGCCTGGCACTGACGTTGCCGCTCGGCACTGGGCGGACACCCCGCGAAGCCCTGGGCCTGCGCGCCGGGCTCGGAATGCTGGTGACGCGCCCGCCGCTGCGCCGCGTCACGGTGCTGACGCTGCTGGGCGCGGTCGAGCTGGGCGCGCTGCCGGTGGTCGCCGTCGCGTTCGGCCGTGACCTGCACGGCACGGCGACCGCGGGCGCCGCGCTGACCGTGGCCTACGGCGCGGGCAGCCTCCTGGGCTCGGCGCTGGTGACGGTGTGGCCGTTGCGCGGCGAACCGGAGGTGCAGGCGCTCCGGCTGTTCGCCGCGATGGCCGTGGCGACGGCGGTGTGCGCACTGGCGCCGGGTTACGGCCTCGCGGTCGCGGGGTTCGCCGCGCTGGGCGTGGCGAACGCGACGTCCTTCACCGCGACGCTGGCCTCCCGCAGCACCTACGCCCCGGAGGGCGCGCAGGCCCAGGTGTTCGTGACGAGCGCCGGGCTGAAGGTCGCGATGGCGGCGGTGGGCGCCGCCCTCGCCGGCACGGCAAGCGGCCTAGGCGGCCGAGCGCTGCTACTGGGAGCGGCGACGATCACCGGCCTGGCCGTGCTCGCGGCCCTGGTGGACCGGCGGCTCACGACCAGGCGGCTCGTCGCCGCCGGCTCGACGGACTGACGAGCCGCTTCGCCGACCTTCTGACGAGGGTTGTGATCGCGTCGGCGGGCGGCGTGGTCACGACGGCCCTGTGGTACTGGTTCCCTTTCGCAGTAAAAAGTTTTGGCCGCCGGTGGACCGCTGTCCGGGGCTCAGCCCTTGACGAGGGCCGCGACCGCGTCGGCCAACGGCGTCGTCGGGCGGCCGATCAGGGTGCTCAAGTCGCCGCTCGTGGTGGTCAGTTCGCCTTCGCGGATGCCGCGGTCGGCGTCGGTCAGCATGTCGGCCACCGGGTCGGGCAGGCCCGCCGAGACGAGGAGCTTCCGGTGCTCCTCCGGCGGGACGTCCTGGTACGTCACGGAAGTCCCGGACGCCTCGGTGATCGCCGCGGCGAAGTCGGCGTAGCTCCACGCGTCGTCGCCCGCCAGCTCGTACGTCTTTCCGGCGTGGCCGTCTCCGGTCAGGACGGCGACCGCCGCCTGTGCGAAGTCGAGCCGGGGGACGGCGCCGAGACGGCCGTCGCCCGCGCTGCCCGCGAACGAGCCGGTGGACAGGGCCTGCTGCACCGTCGCCGCGTAGTTCTCGGTGTACCAGCCGTTGCGCAGGACGGTGAACGGGATGCCCGCCTCCTGGATCAGCCGCTCGGTCGCCTTGTGGTCGGGCGCGACGAAGATCTTCGTCGTGTCGGCGTACAGGACGCTCGTGTAGACGAGGTGACGCGCGCCGGCCTCGCGGGCGGCGTCGATGACGGCCTGGTGCTGCGCGAGCCGCTGGCCGGGCGTGCTGCTGGAGATCAGCAGGACCTTCTCCGCACCCGCGAAGGCCGCCGCGAGGGTCTCGGGCCGGTCGTAGTCGGCCTCGCGGACCTGCACGCCGCGGGCGGCGAGGTCGTCGGCCTTCCGCGGGTCGCGCACCGCGGCGACGACCTGATCGGGCGAGGTCTTCTCGAGCAGGCCGTCCACGACCAGGCGGCCGAGATGTCCGGTGGCGCCGGTGACCACGATCATGCGTAACTCCTCAGGTCGGGTTGCTTACCTTGAGAGTGTACTAACTTTCAGGAAGTGCAAACCGATGGTGAGTACCGTCACTGGGGATTGTGCTGTCTGCCCGGTACCGTGGGGGGCATGACGGAAGCGCCGGAGTGGGTCGACGAGCACGGGCAGGTGGTGTTCGACGTGTTCGCGCAGGCGTGCACGTCCCGGTCCACGCTCGAGCACATCACCGGGCGCTGGGGGATCCTCGCGATGGCCGCGCTCTACGACGGCACCTTCCGGTTCAACGCGCTGCGCCGCCGCGTCACCGGCGTCAGCGAGAAGATGCTGGCCCAGACCCTGCAGGCCCTGGAGCGTGACGGCTTCGTGCTGCGCGAAGCCCAGCCGACCATCCCGCCGAAGGTCGAATACAGCCTCACCCCGCGCGGCCGGCGCACCGCGGACCTGCTGGTGAACCTGATCCACGACGTCGAAGGCCAGATGCCGGACGTGATGGCGGCGAACGAGGCCTACGACGCCCGCAAGGACGGCTGAGTCACTCGACCGGGTTTCTCCTCGCCCCGATCGGGTATGCCCCGCGGCGACGAGGCAGGAGATGGTGCCGGTGCGCAAGGGACGACAGAAGCAACCGGACGGCCCGACGGAGTTGTCGCGGCGTTCGTGGTGGGAAGTGCTCAAGCGCACCGTCCGCCAGTTCGGCCGGGACAACCTCACCGACTGGGCGGCCGCGCTCACCTACTACGGCGTGCTCTCGATCTTCCCCGGCCTGGTGGTCCTGACGGCGTTGCTGGGCCTGCTCGGCCCCGGCCCGACGCAGACCGTGATCGACAACATCAACCAGGTCGTTCCCGGCCAGGGCCGGGAAATCCTCGTCGGCGCGATCAAGGAGCTGTCCGGTTCGCGCAGCCTCGCCGGCCCGGTGGCGGTGCTCGGGCTGCTCGGCGCGCTGTGGTCGGCGTCCGGGTACGTCGGCGCGTTCATGCGGGCGGGCAACGCGATCTACGGCATGCCGGAGGGTCGTCCACTGTGGAAGGTCCTGCCGCTGCGGCTCGGGTTGACGATCGGCATCGTGGCGTTGCTGGCGGCGTGCGCGCTGGGCGTCGTGGCGACGGGCACGATCGCGCGGCGGCTCGGCGACCTCGTCGGGCTCGGCCCGACCGGCGTGCAGGTGTGGGAGATCGCGAAGTGGCCGGTGATCGCGGTCCTGATCAGCCTCACGTTCGCGCTGCTCTACTGGGCGGGCCCCAACGTGCGGCAGCCGGGCTTCAAGTGGCTGACCCCGGGCGGGCTGCTGGCGGTCGTGCTGTGGGTGGCGGCGTCGGCCGGGTTCGCGTTGTACGTCGCGAACTTCGGTTCCTACAACAAGACCTACGGTTCGCTGGCCGGGATCATCGTGTTCCTGGTGTGGTTGTGGATCTCCAACCTCGCGGTGCTGCTCGGCGCCGAGCTGGACGCCGAGCTCGCCCGCGGCCGCGGCATCGAAGGCGGCCAGGAGAGCGAGGACGAGCCGTTCCTGCCGCCGCGCGACACGAAGGCGATGGACGCCGACGAGGTCGAGGACGTGACCGACGCCGAGCGGGCGCGCTAGGGCTTGCGGCCCACGCCGGCGTAGACGTCGTCCGGTTCGGCGTCGCGGATGCCCGGTTCGGGGTGCCAGAGCGGGGCGCTCACCACGCCCGGCTCGACCAGCTCCAGCCCGTCGAACAGGGCCGCGACGTCGCTGTAGGGGCGGAAGTACATCGGGTCCCGGCTGTGGCGCATCGCGTCCGCGACCGCCGCCATCTCGCGCGGCGCGTGGTCGGCCGTCAGGTGCGACAGCGCGACGAAGCTGCCCGGCGGCAGCGCCGCGCGGTAGTCGGCGACGATCTCGGCCGGGCGCAGGTCGTCCGGGACGAAGTGGAACACCGCCACCATGAGCAGCCCGATCGGCCGGTCGAAGTCCAGCAGGGCCCGCACGTCCGGGTCGGTCAGCACGGTCCGCGGGCGGCAGAGGTCGGCCTCGACGACGACGGCGTCGCGGTTGCCCTCGAGGATGAGCCGGCTGTGGGCGACGGCGACCTCGTCGTAGTCGACGTAGACCACCCGGCACGCGGGGTCCAGGGCCTGTGCGACCTCGTGCACGTTGCCGACCGTGGGGATGCCGGACCCCAGGTCGAGGAACTGCGTGACACCCTGGTCGATCATGTACCGCACGGCGCGGCGCAGGAACGCCCGGTTGGACGCGGCCACCTGCCGGCCCGACGGCAGGACCGCCATCACCCGTTCGCCGACGACGCGGTCGGCGTCGAAGTTGTGGCTGCCGCCGAGCAGCCAGTCGTAGACCCGGGCCGCGCTGGGCAGCTTGATGTCGACACCCTCCGGGATCCGCTCGCCCACGGACACCGCGCACCTCGTTTCGCTCTCGTCCCCGGTGCGAAGGATACCCGGAAACCGCGCGGCCCCGGCGTCCGTCCACTGTGGACTCCACGTGCGCGGACGCGGAAATGTCCCTACTATCGGTGACAACGGAAGCGGGGGACAAAATGGACATCGGGGTCGGCACCTGGCTGGTCACCCTGGCCGTGATCCTCGGGCTGCTCGCGCTGGACCTGGTGCTCGCCGCGGTCCGGCCCCACAAGGTCGGGTTCCGCGAGGCCGTCGCGTGGTCGGTCGGCTACATCCTCGTCGCGGTCGTGTTCGGGGTGTGGGTGACCCTGGCGCACGGCGGCGAGTTCGGCACCGAGTACTTCGCCGGCTACATCGTCGAGAAGAGCCTGTCGGTCGACAACCTGTTCGTGTTCGTCATCATCATGACCACGTTCGCCGTCCCGGAGGAGCACCAGCACAAGGTGCTCACCTTCGGCATCGTGCTGGCCCTGGTGCTGCGCGGGATCTTCATCGTCGTCGGGGCGACCCTGCTGTCGCTGTTCACCTTCATGTTCCTGCTCTTCGGCCTGCTGCTGATCTACACCGCCGTGCAGCTGTTCCGCCACCGCGACGAGGATCCCGACGTCGAGAACAACGTCGTGGTCCGCACCGCCCGCCGGGTGCTGCCGCTGTCGGACGACTACGACGGCGGCCGGCTGACGACCAAGGTCGCGGGCCGCCGGCTGGTGACCCCGCTCGTGGTGGTGCTCGTCGCGATCGGCGGCGTCGACCTGCTGTTCGCCCTGGACTCGATCCCGGCGGTCTTCGGCGTCACCGACGAGCCGTACCTCGTGTTCGCCGCGAACGCCTTCGCCCTGCTGGGCCTGCGCGCGCTGTACTTCCTGGTCAAGGGCCTGCTCGACCGGCTCGTGTACCTCTCGACCGGGCTCTCGGTGATCCTCGCGTTCATCGGCGTGAAGCTGATCCTGCACTGGGCGCACGTCGACATCGACGAGGGCTTCCCGGAGATCCCCACCCCGCTCAGCCTCGGCGTGATCCTCGGCATCCTCGCCGTGGTCACGGTGGCCAGCCTGCTCAAGACCCGCCGGGACCCGGATGCGAAGGCGCACCCGGGTTCCCTGCGGGGGTCCGATCCCGAACCGTGACCCTCAGCCGATCACGTGCGTGGTCCAGTTCCGCTCGTCCGGGCCGAGCAGGGTGATGCGGTCCAGCAGGCCGTGGGGCCCGCCGATCGCGTCCAGCCCCGCGGCGGCCGGGCGGTCGACCCTGACACACGCCTTCAGGCCGTTCTTCGTGACGCACACCGGGTCGCTCGTCTTCGACGGTGTCCCGCCGGGCGGCGCGACCTCGATCACGACGAGGGCGCCGTTCACCGAGTAGTACAGCTGCAGCGTCCACGGCCGGCCGTCCTGGTCGGGCCGCCGCGACAGCTGGCCTTCGCTGAGGTGGAAGCCCGGCGGCAGGCTGCTGACGCGCAGGGGCAGCGGCACCGGCTTGTTCGCGAAGGTGACTTCGTCCGCGACGCGCAGCAGCGACTGCCGAACGTCCGGGAAGTCGAGGTAGTACCCGTGCAGCTCGGCCCAGCGGCCGTCCCCGGTCGGCCAGCGCAGGTAGGCGTCACCGCCGTTGAGCGGGTCCTCGGCGGTGGTCGTCACCCAGTAGCCGGTCCGGTCGCCGATCCGGGCCGGGACGCTCACCGCGTGCCCGCCCATCTGGTTCAGCCGGTCGAGCGGCGGTTCCTTGTCGTAGACCGCCAGCCAGATCATCGGCGCCAGGCTGCCCCGGCCGATCGCCAGCGAATAGTCGCCGTGGGCGCCGACGCCGTATTCGACGCCGGTGAAGGCGCCGGGCAGCCAGCCGAAGCTCGCTCTGGCCACCAGAGGATCGTCGGTGGGGGCCGGCGCGACCGAGACCACCGGGGCGGCGACCGGTGCGTCCGGGGTGGCGGACCGGGTGAGCGTCACGGCGGTCAGGCCGCCGGCGAGCACGACCGCGGCGCACCCCGCGACCGCCACGATCGTGCGGCGCCGACGCCGTCGGGCGCCGTCGCGGCGGGCCCGGTCGAGGTCGAGCACCATCGGCGGGGCGGGCTCGTCGGTCAGTTCCTGCAGGCGCACGGCCAGTTCGTGGTCGGTCATGCGGTGGCCTCCGGGAGGGTGAGGGACTCGGCGGGCAGCAGGCCGCGAAGCGCGTCCACGGCCCGGGCGGTCTGGCTCTTGACGGTGCCCGGGGAGCAGCCGAGCGTCTTCGCGACGTCGCCCACCGGCAGGTCGCAGTAGTAGCGGAGCACGAGGGTCGCCCGCTGCCGCGGCGGCAGCCGGTCGATCGCGGCCCGCAGGTCGAGCGCCGTCTCGACGTCGAAGCCGGCCGCGGGCGGCGGGTCGTGGTCGGCCGCACGCAGGTCGACCAGCCGCCACCAGGACGTCCGCTGCTCGGCCAGGAAGGTGTTGACCAGCGTCCGGCGCGCGTAACCGTCCAGGTTGTCGGCCCGCAGCGCGCGGGGCCAGTGCGTGTACAGCTTCGTGACGGCGCTCTGGACGAGGTCGTCGGCCCGGTGCCAGTCCCCGCAGAGCAGGAAGGCGACTTTGCGCAGCCAGGGGGCCCGTGCCGTCACGTACTCGGTGAACCCGGCGTCTGCGGGCAAGGCGCCACCTCGTTTCGTCGTAGGGGGTCGGACACCTCTCTGATGCCGCCGGCCCGCCGAACGGTTGCACCGCACGCGGATGTGGTGGCCGTCACCGGTGTTGCGCCGAACGGCCGCTACCCGCCGGGTCGGAGTCCTCCGGCCGCTCATGGGGCTTTCCAGGGGAATTCATGGGAGCTGTCGCGATCACGGTATGTCCACTGTGGACACTCAGATTCCGTGTGGTGGCCGTGGCCGCCGGGATTGCGCGTTGGTCTCGGCGGTCACCGGCGGACTGCCCGTCGGCCGCTGACCCGCGGCCAGTCGACGACGACCTCGTCGCCTGGGCGGGTGCCGGCCCACGCGCGCGCCGCGTCCCGGAGCCGTGCGGCCGCGGCGAGCACCGCCGGAACGTCGACCGTGGCGTCCGGGAGCGTGGCCAGGTGATCCCGGGCCGCCCGGATCACCCGAGGCTCGCCCGCGGCCGGGTCGGCGGCGATCTGCCGCACCAGGCCGGCCATCAGCTCGGCCCGCTGCAGCCGGTCCTTCCGGGCGCCGATGGCCTCGTCGGACCGCCTGCGGGCGTGCGGCGGGCGCCGGCCGTCGAGGTGGTCCATGCCGGCGAACACCGCGCCGTCGGCGACCGCGCCCCAGAAGCCGCCGTCGTCCCGCAGCTGCAGTTCCACCAGCAGGTGGACCAGGTCGTGGGGCAGCTCCGGGCGGCCGATGCCCTCCCGGACGCGGTAGCGGACGCCGTCGTCGCGCTCGACCACGCAGGACGCGCGGGCGCCGTCCGGTACCCGGGTGAAGACGACTCTCATGGATCCATCGTCGTCACCCGGGCAACCGGAATTCCCTTACGGCTCCAGCCGCACCGTGACCGTCACGGCGCCTTTCGCGTCCTGGCGGGCGATCGCGTGGCCGGTGCGGTCGGTGCCGTCCAGCTCCACGGCGATCGGGCCGCCGTCGCCGGTGAAGTTGCGCCACCAGTTCTTCCGGCCCGGGATGCGGACGCCGATCTCGACCTCGTCGCCCGTGCGCCGGTAACCCACCGGGATGCTGAACGTGCGGCCCGAGCGCCGTCCCGTGTACGTCACGATCGTCAGGTGCCGCCGCACCGCCGCGCCCCAGCGGCGTGATGAGCGCAAGGCCAGCACCCGGCGGTTGACCCCGCCGACCGCGCGTTCGACCAGCCGGCCGTTCGTCCTCATCGGACCTCCTTTTCCTTGTCCGCCACCGTAGCCGCGTAAGAGGAGAGACCTGTCCGGTTGGCGTAAAGTGAGAAACATGAGTACGGACCCTTCTCACCCGGCGCTGCGGCGGGACGCCCGGCTCAACCGCGAGCGCATCGTCGAGGTGGCCCACGACCTCTTCGCGCGCCGGGGCCTCGACGTGCCGATGGCCGCCGTCGCCCGGCACGCCGGCGTCGGGATGGCCACGCTGTACCGCCGCTTCCCGACGAAGGAAGCGCTGGTCGGCGAGGTGTTCTCGCACCAGTTCGACACGTGCGTCTCGGTCGTGGACGACGCGCTGGCCGACCCGGACCCGTGGCGGGGGTTCGTCACGCTCGTCGAGAAGGTGGGGGAGATGCAGGCGTGCGACCGCGGGTTCAGCGCCGCCGTCGCGACGGCGTTCCCGGCCGACGTCGCCGCGGAACGGGCGCTGGGCCGCGTCACCGAGCTGATCGACCGTGCGAAGGCGGCGGGCGAGCTGCGGGCCGACTTCGCGGTCACCGACCTGGCGCTGGTGCTCATGGCCAACGACGGCGTGACGGCGGACTCCCCGGCGGCCACGCGCACGGCGTCGCGGCGGCTCGTCGCCTACCTGCTGAACTCGTTCCGGGCCGAGCACGCCGGGGTGCCGTTGCCGCCGCCGGCACCCATGAGCGTCCTGCCGGTGTGAGCGTCGTCAGGGCAAGTGGGCGGCGATGCCCGCGAGCACCCGCTCCAGGCCCGCCTCGAACCACCGGTCCCGGCGGTCGGCGGCGTGCGGCGTCTCGGCTTCGACCATCACCCGGGTGAACCGCGGGTACTGCCCGCTGCTCACGATCATCGGGCCGTACTCGCCTTCGCGTTCCATCCACTGCTCGTGGCTGAGCCCCGAGAGCCGCGCCGCCTCCTGATCGCCCAGCTCGCTCAGCACGTGGCCCAGGACGAACGACGCGAGCGTGCCGAGGTTGGCGAGCAGCTCGTCGGTGTCGAGGTCGAGGCCGTCGAACGCCGAGAACGTCAGTTCCGTCCACCACAGGCTGTTCGGGCCGTGGTTCGGCCGGCCCGAGGCCAGCGCGGGGAACCACGGGTGCCGCAGGGCCGTGGCGCGCATCGACCGGGCGATGACGCGCAGGGCGTCCCGCCAGCCCCCGGGCAGCACGGTGCCGCGCAGCTCGCCGGTCACCTCGTCGCCCATCAGCTGCAGGATGTCGTCCTTTTTGGACACGTACCGGTAGAGCGACGTGGTCCCGGTGCCCAGCTCGGCGGCGATCCGTCGCATCGAGACGGCGTCGAGTCCCTCGGCGTCGGCGATCCTGATGCCGGCGGCCGCGACGTCGCGGCGGGTGTGGGCCGGTTTCGGCCCGCGTGTCCCGTGTTCGGGACGCAGCCAGAGCGGCGGGCTGTCGTTCGCCGGCAAGAGACCTCCTCGGATATTGCGAACACTGTACCCAGTTCGCTACGGTGGCGATACCGGGAACGGTGTTGCCGGGTTCTGCAAGGGGGAAAGATGGACTACGACGTGGTGGTCGCGGGCGCGGGCCCGGTCGGCCTGCTGCTGGCCTGTGAGCTGCGCCTGGGCGGCGCCCGGGTGCTGGTCGTCGAGCGTGAGACGGAGCCGCCGCGCTCGCGGTTCGGGTCGATGGGGGCCCGCGCGGTCAACGCGCCGTCGGTGCACGCGCTGCACCTGCGCGGCCTGCTGCCCGAGGTCGAGCGCGCGGCCGCGATGTGGCTCGGCGGCGGCGCCGGGCTGCCCGAGTTCGACCCCGCGGACACGGGGGAGCGGCCGGACATCTTCGTCGGCCACTTCGCCGGGATCGGCATCCGCATCGACCGGCTGCGCCCGCCCGGCCCCGGTGAGGAGTTCCTCGGCGCCGGGGTGATCGCCCAGGGTGACCTGGAGGCGATCTTCGAGCGGCGGGCCGCGGAACTGGGTGTCGAGGTGCGGCGCGGGGTTTCGCTGACCGCGTTCGAGTCCGATGCGGACGGTGTGACCGTCCACATCGGACGTCCGATCCGGACCGGCTGGCTGGTCGGCGCCGACGGCGGCCGCAGCACCGTGCGGCGGCTGGCCGGGATCGACTTCCCCGGCCTGGATCCGGTGTTCACCGGCCGTCAGGCCATTGTGGACCTGGACGACCCGGGCCAGCTCGTCGCGGACGGCTGGCAGGCGGGCGAGCACGGGTCCTATGTGGTCGGTGGCTGGGACGACGGCTCCGGCCCGCCGCGGGTGCACACCGTCGAGTACGAGGTCGTGCCCGAGCGGGACGCGCCGGTGACGGCGGAGGAGATCCAGGCCAGCCTGCGGCGGGTGAGCGGCACCGACGTCCGGGTCACGCGGCTGCACGTCGCCACCCGCTACGCCGACACGACCCGCCAGGCCGAGACGTACCGGCGCGGCCGGGTGCTGCTGTGCGGCGACGCGGCCCACGTGCATTCGCCGGCCGGCGGGCAGGGCATGAACCTGGGCCTCGGCGACGCGGTCAACCTGGGCTGGAAGCTCGCGCTCGTCGCGCGCGGCGTGGCCCCGGACGCGTTGCTGGACACTTACACCACCGAGCGGCACCCGATCGGCGAGTGGGTGCAGCGCTGGAGCATGGCGCAGACGGCGCTGAGCACCCCGCGCGGCCCGCGCGCGGACGCGCTGCGCGAGGTGCTGGCGGACCTGCTCGACACCCAGGACGGCGCCACGTACGTCGTCTCGAAGATCGGCGGCGGCTGGCAGCACTACGACCTGCCGGGCGACTTCCCGCTGATCGGCCACCGCGTGCCGGACCTGCCCCTGTCCGACGGAACGACGCTGGCACCGCACTTCCGCTCCGGCCGCGCGGTGCTGCTGGACACGGGCACGGGCGCGGCAGAGGTGGCGGCGGAGTGGGAAAGCCGGGTCGAGCTGGTGACGGCGACCCCGCTGGCGTTCCCGGACCAGAAGCTGGCGGCCCTGATCCGCCCGGACGGCCACATGGCCTGGGCCGCCGTCGGCCCGGATCCGGAGGGCCTGCGCGAAGCCCTGACAACGTGGCTGGGCCCACCCGCCTGACCACGCACCCGCAGATTTCCGCTCGGTGCAAGGAAGTCCGTGAATGCCACATCGAGAGACCTAGTGTCCCTCAATGTGGCATTCACGGACTTCGGGCGGCTTGCTCGGGAGGTGGCGTCAGGTGCGCAGGGTGGCCAGCGTGGTCGGCCGGGTGCGGCCGCGCAGTGTGACCTCCTCCGTTGCCTGCCAATGGTCCGACTCCGCCGAGCCCGCCGACTCGACCGCCGTCCACGAGGCCAGCAAACGACCGTCGACGTTCTTCGCCAGCTCTGTCAGCCGCGCCGCTTCGTTGACCGGGTCGCCGATCACCGTGTATTCGAAACGGCGTGGGTCCCCGACGTTGCCCGCCACCGCGTCGCCCGTGGCCACGCCGATGCCCGCCGGGCAGTCCGGGACCTCCGTCGCCAGCCGGGCCGCGATCGCGCGGGCCGCCGCCAAGGCGCACGTCGCGTGGTCGGCCAAGACCGTCGGCGCGCCGAAGATCGCCAGGACCGCGTCGCCGACGAACTTGTTCACCAGGCCGTGGTTGCGGTCCACCTCGTCGACCACCACCGCGAAGAACCGGTTGAGCAGGCCGACGACCTCCTCGGGCGGGCGGCTCGCGGCCAGCGCCGTCGACCCCACCAGGTCGACGAACAGCACCGACACCGTGCGCACCGTCCCGCCCAGCTCCGCGGGCACCCGCATGGCCTCGACCGCGACCTCGTGCCCGACGTGCCGGCCGAACAGGTCCCGCATCCGCTCGCGTTCCCGCAGGCCGGCGGCCATCCCGTTGAACCCGGCCTGCAGCAGGCCCAGCTCGGTGCCGTCGTAGACCGGGATCTCGCCGTCGAACTCGCCCGCCCGCACCCGGGCCAGCGCGTCCTGCACCGACCGGATCGGGTTCACCACCGCGCGGGCGGTGAACACCGTGACCAGCAGGCCGAAGCACAGCACGACCAGCCCCAACGCGATCACCGAGACGGCCAGCTTCGTGGTCGAGACGTCGCCGCGGACCCACGCCAGCACCGCCGTGACCACCAGCCCGGCGACCGGCACCCCGGTGCCCAGGCACCAGAACAGCAGCATCCGCAGGTTGACGCCGCCGCTCACCGGCCGCGCCGGTGTCGTGCCCGCCAGCGCGCGGGCCGCGTACGGCCGCAGGGCGAACTCGCCGAAGAGGTACGCGATCGCGCAGACCACCACACTCGCGAAGGCGACCACCAGGAACACGGTCAGCGCGACGTGCGGCTGGAACAGCGCCGCCAGCCCGGCGAACACCACCGTCGCGACGCCCCACAGCACCGCCTGCATCATCGTGAGCCGCAGCGGGACGCGCAGGCTGGCGGCGCGTTCGGCGTCGGTCGGGCGGCGGCCGTCGGCGGCCCAGCGCAGCGTCCGCAGGGCGCCGCGGGTGCCCCAGAGCGCGCCGACGACCACCGCGGACACGACGTAGGCGGGCACCGCGACCGCCGTCACCCGCACGAGGTCGCCGGACAGGCCCGGGGCGGGCATGAGCAGGGCCGCGAGGCCGACCACGACCAGCGCGCCGATGACGTTGGTGGCGATCAGCGTCCCGGTGAGCAGCAGCTGGACGCGCCGCCGCAGCGTGGGGACGTCCTGGTCGAGGGGCCCGAGCAGCCCGGAGCCGAACGGCCCGGCTGGAGAGTCAGGGTGGAGAGTCACCGGTTCCTGCCGTTCGCCACACGATTGAGTGAACGACTGTACACCGGAATGCCGTCGAGCCGGGCGAGGCGCGCCGGGCTCACACCAGGACGGTGACCAGCGCCGCCGCCAGCAGGCCGAGGTAGGCCACGGCGTGCGCGCGGTCCGGGATGTCCGGGGACCACCGCCGCAACAGCGCGATCGTCGGCAGGGACCCGGCCAGCAGAAGCGCCGCCGCGGCCGGGTCGATCGCCGCGGGCCCCGGTGCGGCCAGGTAGACGGCCGTCGCGGCCGCGGCCACCGGCAGGCTGAGCGGGTTGGCCAGCGCCGTCGCGTCGCTCATCGGCAGGCCGCGCCGCCGCAGCAGCGGCACCGTCAGGACACTGCCGCCGACGCCCAGGAACCCGGCTACCGCCCCGATTCCGACGCCGCCGGCCGTGACGGTGGCGCGGCTCAACGGCCGGGGCCGGCCGCCGCCGAGGAACCCGCGCCGCAGGACGCCGTCCAGGATGGTCAGGGTCAGATACGCGGCGAACAGCGCGTGCAGCACGCCGTCCGGGACGCTCGTCGCGGCCAGCGCGCCGAGGCCCGCGCCGACGGCGATGAACGCGGCCAGCGGCCAGACGTACGCGCGGTGCAGCCGGCCGGCGCGCACGACCGTGATCGTCGCGCCGAGCGAGTTGACCAGCATCACCACCGCGGACGTCCCGACCGCGACGTGCATCGCGGCCGGGCCGGTCGCGGCCACGGCGTAGACCACCGGGACCGTCACGAACCCGCCGCCGAACCCGAAGAGCGCTGTGGTGACGCCGCTGAGGACGCCCAATCCGAGGAGGAGCACGTACCGGAACGCTAGGCCGGACGAGCCTGGCGGGCATTCGATGATCGGCCACATTCTTCCGAGTTCCGGCCACCTAGGCTCGAGGGCGTGCGCAACACCCACATCGACACCGTGGACGACCTCGACCGCGACGTCGTCGCCATCGGCACCGACTACCCGCCCCGCCACGTGCTCGCCGAGCACCGCCACCGCCGGGCCCAGGTGCTCTACGGCGTCACCGGCTCGATGCGCGTCGAGACGGCCGACGGCGCGTGGACCGTCCCGCCGCACCGGGCCGTGCTGATCCCCGCCGGCACGCCGCACGCGGTCCGGATGACCGGCGTCAGCACACGCAGCCTGTACGTCGAACCCCGTGCGGTGCCGTGGTTCCCGGCCCGCTGCCGGGTCGTCGAGGTGACGCCGTTGCTGCGCGAGCTGCTGCGGGAAGCGGTCGACGTCGAACCGCGCTACGCCGCCCGCGGGCGTGACGCCGTCCTGCTGCAGCTGGCCCTGCACGAACTGCGCCGGGCCGCGCCGCTGCCGCTGGACCTGCCGTTGCCGGCCGACCCGGAGCTGCGCCGGCTGTGCCAGGACTTCCTCGCCGCACCGCGCGTCGACGTCCGGCCGGCGGCCTGGGCGGCCCGGCTGCACGTCGCCGAGCGGACGCTGCACCGCCGGTTCCGCGCCGAGACCGGGCTCGGCCTCGCGCCGTGGCGGCGTCGTGCCTGCGTGCTGCACGCGTTGCCGCTGCTCGCGGCGGGTGCGCCGGTGGCCGAGGTGGCCGCGGACCTCGGCTACGCGGGCCCGGGCGCGTTCACCACGATGTTCCACCGCCTGCTCGGCGCGCCACCCAGCGAGTTCCGCGAACGCTGACTCCGAGGACGGGTGTGCACTGGAACATCTATGTGTTACGGTTGGTAACAGTAAACTGCGGTAACACCCTGACGAGGAGGTCGGCCATGACGAGCATCGGCGAGCGCGTGCCGGAGGTGTCGGACCGCGAGACCATCGCGCGGCGGCTGCTGGACTCGTCGGAGCAGCTCTCGTACGACCCCGTCACGGAGGTCGACTGGGAGACGCCGCTCGACAAGGACTTCCACGGCGCCAGCCCCGAGTGGAGCACGCTCTACGGGACGTCCTATTGGGACGGGATGACGCCGGAGCAGCAGCGCGAGCTGACCCGTCACGAGGCGGCGTCGGTGGCGAGCACCGGGATCTGGTTCGAGATGATCCTGCAGCAGATGATCCTGCGGGACTTCTACGCCAAGGACCCGACCGATCCCGCGTTCCAGTGGGCGCTGACCGAGATCGCCGACGAGTGCCGGCACTCGATCATGTTCGCCCGCGGCGCGGCGAAGCTGGGCGCGCCCGCCTACCGCCCGCGCCGGTTCGTCGTCGAGGCCGGCCGGATCTTCAAGGCCACCGCGACCGGTGAAGCCGCCTACGCGGCGATCCTCGTCGCCGAAGAGGTCCTCGACGTCATGCAGCGCGACTGGATGCGCGACGAGCGCGTCGTCCCGTTCGTCCGGACCATCAACAACATCCACGTCGTCGAAGAGTCGCGGCACATGAAGTTCGCGCGCGAGGAGACCCGTCAGCGGCTCGAAGGTGCCGGCTGGGTGCGGCGGCAGATCAACGCGCTGGTCGTCGCGATCGCGTCGTTCTTCATCGTCACCAGCATGGTGAACCACCAGGTCTACGAGAACGCCGGGCTGGACGGGAAGCGCGCCCGGCGCGAGGCGAAGGCCAACCAGCACCACAAGTCGATGCTGCGCTCGAGCTGCTCCGGGCTGATGGAGTTCCTCCACTCCGCCGGGCTGCTGACCAAGCCGGCGCTGTGGTTCTACAAGCGCGCCAACCTCATCTGACGCCATGGCCTTCGCGATCACGCAGACCTGCTGCGCCGACGCCTCCTGCGTGTCGGTCTGCCCGGTCAACTGCATCCACCCGACGCCGGACGAGCCGGACTTCGGCCGCACCGAGATGCTCTACGTCGACCCGGCCACCTGCATCGACTGCGGTGCCTGCGCCGACGCGTGCCCGGTCGACGCGATCTTCCCGGCCGGCGACCTCACCGGGCCGCTGCGGGCCTACGAAGAGATCAACGCCGAGTACTACGCGGGCCAGGACGTGCTGGCCGGGGCGAGCGCCGCGCCCAACTTCCACCGCTGGGCGCAGCCGGCGTTCACCCGGGTGCTCCCGAGCGACTTCGCGCCGCTGGACGTCGCGGTCGTCGGCAGCGGCCCGGCCGGCATGTACGCCGTCGAGGACCTGCTGCTGCACACGAACGCCCGGGTCACCCTGGTCGACCGCCTGCCGGTGGCCGGTGGCCTGATCCGCTTCGGCGTCGCGCCCGACCACCCGTCGACGAAGAAGATCGGCGAGACGTTCGCGCGGTTCCACGACCACCCGCGGCTGCGGCTGCGCCTCGGGACCGAGGTCGGCCGCGACGTCACCGCGGCGGAGCTGGCTTCGCGGCACGACGCGGTGGTCTACGCGGTCGGCGCCACCGCGGCCCGGGCGCTCGGCGTCCCGGGGGAGGAGCTGCCCGGCAGCCTGGCCGCGGCGACCGTCGTCGGCTGGTACAACGGCCACCCGGACATCGCGACCGGCGCCGTCGACCTCTCGGCCGAGCGGGTGGCCGTCGTCGGCACCGGCAACGTCGCCCTCGACATCGCCCGCATCCTCACCGCCGACCCCGAGAGCCTGGTCGGCACGGAGATCGCCCCGGCCGCGCTGGCCCGGCTGCGGTCGAGCAAGGTGCGCGAGGTCGTGCTGCTCGCCCGCCGCGGCCCGGAAACCGCCGCTTACACGCGCTCGGAGCTGCTGGCCCTCGCCGACCGCGCCGGCGTCGACCTCGTGGTCGACACGCACGACCCGCGTGTCGCGGCGGCCATCGACCAGGGGGACGGCAAGGCGGCGCTGCTGCGCGGCCTGCCGCGGGAGTCCGTGGACTGGTCCACGCCGCCGCCGGACGACCGCCGCCGCATCGTCCTGCGGTTCCACTCGGCGCCGCTCGCGATCACCGGCGACACCGAGGTCCGCGGCGTGCGCGTCACCGGCGTCGAGGGTGACGTCGAGATCGGCGCGGGCCGGGTCGTGCGGGCCGCCGGGTTCCGCGGCACCGGCGTGCCGGGCCTGCCGTTCGACGAGGCGACGGGGACCGTGCCGAACGTCGAGGGCCGCGTCGAGGGCCACCCGGGCACCTACGTCGCGGGCTGGATCAAGCGCGGCCCGTCCGGCGGCATCGGCGCGAACCGGGCGTGCGCCCGCGAGACGGTCGGCGCCCTGCTCGAGGACGCCGTCGCGGGCCGGCTGCCGGTGCGCCGCCGGGCTCGGAAGCTCTTCAGCCGCGTCTGAGTGCCCGTTCGTCCACCACCCCGGTCTCCGCGGAGACCGGGGTGGTTTCGTCTTCGCGGCATCCCCCGGATGAGTGATGCGGTACCGCACCAAATCCGCTTCGGCACCGAAGAAATAAGAATGTCCACACCGGATAAGCTGCTTATTCGTACACGGCTCCGGCGCGATTATTCCTCACCGGTGGAATGAATCCGCGACTTTAGTAGGGTTGCCCGCCCGCGCGCCGGGCGTTCGCGGGCAGATATTCGTGGCCGGAGGGGCAGCCACCCGGCGCCGCGACCGGCTTTCGGGGCCGTCTTGCTGGGTGGTGACCACGAATGTCCGGTTCTGCCCGACCGTTCGCGCCTGTGTGTCCTTAAGGGAACCGCGTAGCGCGCCCTTCGGAAATCATCCATACGATCATCGTGCTGTCTCCGTCAGGCTTTCACGTCTTCCGGCGTCGAGAGTGCCGGGCGGGGCGATGCCGGGGCCCGCGGAACTCCTTTGTGGACGGAGGCGGCCCGACCCCGTTGAGGCAGGGCAGAACAACGGATTCGAGGAGGCGAAAATGGCGGCTCAGAACGGCGCCAAGGTAGACACCGGGATCATGCGCCAAGGCGCTAGCACCATCACCGACACCGGCCAGGGCATCACGGGCGTGAACCGCCAGGTGGACTCCACGATGCAGGAGCTGCTGGGCACCTGGCGCTCGGACGCGGCCGTGGTCTTCCACGAGGCGATGGGCACGTTCGACCGCACCGTGCAGACGATCGTCGACCGGCTGAACACGCTTTCCCAGCACGTCACGACCGGCGCGAACGACTACGACCGCCAGGACGAGGACAACACCTCGAACGTGCGCCAGCAGGCCGCGACCATCGGCGGCCTCCCCGGCTTCTGACCGGACTCCCTCTTCAGGAAAGGAAACCCATGGCTCTGGGTCAGTTCACCATCAGCTTCGCGCAGATGGAAGCCACGGTCGGGCGTGCGCAGCAGCAGTCGCAGCAGATCACCGAGCTGCTCGACCAGATGAACCGCACCATCACCGCGCAGCGCGAGCACTGGCTCGGCAGCGCGGCCGACGAGTTCCAGTCGACCTACGAGTGGTGCCGCCAGCAGGCGCTGACGCTCCCGCAGTCGCTCGACGCCGCCGGCCGCACGCTGGCGACCGTCAACGAGGGCACGTCGAGCACCGAGAGCGCCAACGCGACGCGGTTCGCGCAGCGCTGAGTCTCCCGCGCTCCGGCCGGGGCACGGCCGTCAGCCGCCGCGCCCCGGCCGGTTCGTCCGAACGCGACAGACCGGAAAGGACTCCTCCCGCCATGGCCTTCGACCCGGTGGTCTTCGAAACCGCCCAGATCGCGAACCCGAACAACCAGCACAGCGACACCCCGCCGTCGACCGAGGGCGCGTTCAACAGCCCCGGCCACCAGGACCCGGGCGACCAGGGCAACGTCTACATCCCGGTCGGTGACGTCTCCACCGCGCCGCCGGTCCCGGGCGGCGCGGACCACCCCGGCAAGGGCGTCACCGCGGTGAACACCCAGGCGATGCACACGTTCGCGCAGAACCTGCGCACGCTCGCCGACGGCCCGCTCTCCAAGCTGCCGGGCCAGCTCGACACCGTGAACATCAAGCCGGGCGTGTTCGCCACCGCGCACGACAAGCTCATCCAGCCGATCGTCGGCGAGGGCGGCCTGCGCGACTCCACCCGCACCACGGTCCAGGACCTCATCACGGCGATGCACGACGCGGCGGACGCGGTCGACAAGGCGGCCAACGCCTACGACTCCGCCGACGAGGCCAACAAGATGACGACCGACGCCTACAACCAGTACTTCGGGCAGCTGAGCTCGGAGATCACCGGCGCGGGGTCCAAACAGCACTGATCGATCGCGCGCGGGGCGGGACTGCGGCGGGCTGAGGCGAACCAGGGACGGGCGAGCGAGGGACGATGGGCGACGACAACAACACCCACGGGTTCACCCAGGACGACAACGGCGTCTGGCCGGATTCCAGCAACACGCCGACGAACTCCACCGGCGACCCCGGCAAGGACTTCGACGGCCTGACCTGGAAGCAGATCGAAGCCGCCATCCTCGGCGGCGGGTCGATGGCGCCCGGCCAGGACCAGGCCGACCAGGCCTACGGCAACGTGAACTGGCAGTCCCTGCAAGCCGCCGCCGGCGTGTTCCAGACGACGCAGCTGAGCCTCGCCGTCGTCGCGGAGGCCGTCCAGAAGCAGGTCGAGGCGCTCGCCGGGGAAGACGGCCCGTGGAAGGGCACGGCGGCGACCAACTTCAAGGGCATGATGAACGACATGGCCTCGAAGTTCCAAGGCCTCGTCCACCAGATCAGCGACGGCAGCAGCGGCGGCCGCAACATCCCGAACCAGCTGGCCAACTCGGCCGCGTACCTGCAGTGGGCGCAGAACACCTTGCGCTACATCGACTCCTACTACGCCCAGCAGGTCATCGCGCGCGGCAAGGTGCTCAACGACGGGCGCGCGTACATCTCGCAGTTCCCCGACGCCGTCGAGATGATGACGAACGACATGCGCCAGGTCGGCAACCAGCTGTCCGGCAAGTACCACTCGTTCTCCGTCGCCAGCTACACCGCGCCGCCGCCGGCGACCCCGCCGCCCGTGGACGTCCCGCCGCCGCCTCCGCCGCCCGAAGCCCCGCCGCCCCCGGACATCCCGCCTCCCGCGGACGCGCCGCCCCCGCCCGCCATCCCGCCGCCGCCCGGCGGTTCCGGTGGCGGCGGTGGTGGCGACGTGCCGCCTCCCGAACTCCCGCCCCCGCCCGGCGACACGGGTGGTGGCGGTGGCGGCGGTACTCCGCCGCCGTTGTCCAGCGCCGAAATCCCGCCGCCACCCGGCGGTGACTCCGGTCTGGGCGGGGACGGCGGGGGCACACCCCCGCCGTTCCAGAACCTCGCTGTCGCGCCGCCGCCCGGCGCGGGCGGCGACAGCGGCACCGGTGGCCCTGGTGATCTCGGGGACATCAACCCGCCTTCGCTCGACGGCCCGCCCGGCGACGTCGGCGCGGGTGGTGGCGCCCTGCCGCCGTTGACCTCGCCGAACCTGACCCCGCCGCCGTCCGGCGCCGGGGGCAAGGACGACCAGAAGGCCGGCGGCCTCGGCGACATCAAGCCGCCCGCGCTCGACAGCCCGCCGGGCGACGTCGGCGCCGGTGGCCTGGGCGACATCAAGTCGCCGTCGTTCGATTCGGCGCCGGGTGACGTCGGTGCGGGCGGTGGCGCGGGTGGTCTCAACGGCCTCGGCGACCTGAAGTCGCCGGCGCTGGGCAACCCGCCGGGGGCCGGCGGTCTCAACGGGCTGGGCGCGAACGCCCTCAACCCGGCCGACGTGCCGTCGTCGCTGCAGGACCCCAAGGCGGGCGGCGGTTTCACCTCGCCGATGGGCGGTGGCATGCCGATGATGCCGCCGGGTGGCATGGGCGGCGGGATGAACCCCGCCGGCTCGGAGCGCCCGGACTCGGCGGGCCTGCTCGGCGGCGTCGACAAGCCGTGGACCAGCAGCCTCCCGGACGGTCTCGGCGACCCCAGCGCGCTGACCGACGCCCCGGCGTTGAAGTCGGCTTCCTGGTCGGCGCCTCCGGGTGACGTCGGTGGCGCGGGCGGCCTCGGTGATGTCGGCGGCGCGGGTGGCGTCGGCGACGTCGGTGCCGGCGCTCTCGATCCGGGTGGCATCAAGGGACTCGACCCGAGTCAGTTGCAGGCGCCGGGCGATCTCTCGTCGTCGAATGGTGGGCAGCAGCAGGGCATGCCGGGTTCGGGGATGCCGATGATGCCGCCGGGTGGCATGGGTGGCGGCATGAACTCCACCGGTGCGGAACGGCCGGATTCGGCGGGTCTGCTCGGTGGCGTCGACGCGCCGTGGGATTCGGCGTTGCCGGACGGCTTGGGCGACCCGAGTTCGTTCGGCGAGACCCCGGCGCTGGAGTCGGCTTCGTGGTCGGCGCCTCCCGGTGACGTCGGGGGCGCGGGCGGTGCGGGTGACATCGGCGGCGGTTCCGTCGACCCGGGTGGCATCAAGGGCCTGGACCCGAGTCAGTTGCAGGCGCCGGGTGGTCTCTCGTCGTCGAATGGTGTTCAGCAGCAGGGTATGCCGGGTTCGGGGATGCCGATGATGCCGCCGGGTGGCATGGGCGGCGGCATGAACCCCACCGGTGCGGAGCGGCCGGACTCGGCCGGTCTGCTGGGTGGCGTGGACGCACCGTGGACGGCGGACGTGCCGGACGGTCTCGGCGACCCGAGTTCGTTCGGCGAGACTCCCGCGCTGCAGTCGGCCTCCTGGTCGGCGCCGCCCTCGGACGTCGGCGGCGCCGGCGACCTCGGCGGCGCGGACGCGGTCGACCCGGGCGGCGTCAAGGGCCTCGACGCGAGTCAGTTGCAGGCGCCAGGTGGCCTGTCGTCGGCGAATTCGCCGCAGCAGCAGGCGTTCCCCGGTTCGAGCATGCCGATGATGCCGCCGGGCGGCATGGGTGGCGGCGCGAACCCGACGGGCGCCGAGCGTCCGGATTCAGCGGGTCTGCTCGGCGGCATCGACGCACCGTGGACACCGGACGCGCCCACCGGCGTCGGCGACCCGACCTCCGCCGGCGAGACTCCGGCGCTGGGGGCGGCCTCGTGGTCGTCGCCGGCTTCGTGGGCGGCACCGTCCACTGGGGACTCGACACCGGCGGCGCCCGCGATGCCGATGACACCGCCGGGCGGCATGGGCGGTGGCGCGAACTCGCCGGGAGCGGAGCGGCCGGACTCGGCCGGTCTGCTCGGGAGCGTGGACGCGGCCTGGACGCCGGACACCCCCAGCGGGGCCGGCGACCCGACCTCGGTCGGCGAGACCCCGGCGCTGGGTGCGGCCTCGTGGTCTCACCCCGCCCCGCCCGGTGGCGTGGGCGGCGGGATCCCGGCCGCCCCGCGCGTCGACACTCCCCGGACTCCGGAGGCGCCCGCCGCCGGTCCGGGCGTGCCCGCCATGCCGATGATGCCGCCGCCGATGACGCCACCCGACAACGGCGCCACCGCGGAACGTCCCGACTCCGCCGGTCTGCTCGGCGGCGACGTCTCGGCCTGGGCCACCGCCGAGACCCCGGGCGAACCCGACCCGGGCGCCGGCACCCCGCGCGGCTGGGCGACGGCCGTGCCGGTCAGCGGCTGGGGCACCGCGCCCGTCGGGAAGTCCACATCGGACGAACACGACGATGACGTGCGGATCTCCGTCGTGCGGCCCGTCGAGTCGAGCGAAGACACCTCCGCCTGGGACGTCGGCACCGCCGAGTTCCTGCCGGGCCTCCTGCCGTTCGCGCCGCCCGCCGAAGAGGAGCAGGACGTCAGCACGGACATCGTCGAACGCAGCGACGAGCCGTGGCGGCCCGCCGAAGACGAGCCGCGCGAGACCTACCGGCGGATCCGGGTCGGTGACGGCGAGTCCATTCCGGACGAACTGCCGACCTGCGGTGACGGCCCGGCCCTCGACACCGAGGCCGAGGCGCCGGAACCGGAAGCCGAAGAGGGCGAAGAGGAAGAGGCCGAACGCACCATGGCGGACCTGCTGAGCCAGGACGACTCCGCCTGGGGCCGTCCCGCGAGCCGGCCTTCGGGGGTGCTGGAGTGAGCACGGAAACCGTCAAGCGCGGCCCGCGCGCGTCCGGCCCCGAACTGCCCGAAGGCCAGGAAGAGCTGCAGGAGCCGCCCGTGCTCGCCGAACCGGCCGCCCGGGACTTCAACTCGCTGCTGATGATGCTGCCGATGGGCATCGGGTCGATGGTGATGGTGCTGTCGTTCTCCGGCGTCGGCGGCAGCTCGCCGATGACCTACGTCCTCGGCGGCGGCATGGGCCTGTCCATGATGGCCATGAGCGTCGGCCAGCTCACCCGCGCGGTGGGGGAGCGCAAGCGCAAGATGCGCGCCGAACGCCGTGACTACCTGCGCTACATCGCGCAGGTCCGCACCCGGGCGCGGGCGACGGCCGAGCAGCAGCGCCGTGCGGTGGCGTGGAACAACCCGTCGCCGGACTCGCTGTGGTCGCTGTCGATGGGGCGCCGGCTGTGGGAGCGGCGCGTCAGCCACGACGACTTCGGTCGCGTCCGCATCGGCCTCGGCTCGCAGCAGTCGGCGCTCGAACTGGTCCCGCCGGTGACGAAGCCGATCGAGGACCTCGAACCGCTGTCGGCGATCTCCCTGCGCCGCTTCACCGAGACCTACCGGTCGCTCTCGGGCATCCCGACGGCGGTCGGCCTGCGCAGCTTCACCAGCGTCGAGTTCGACGGCGACCCCGAGGCCGCCGCGAGCCTGGTGCGGGCGATGCTGGCGCAGCTGGTCGTGTTCCACTCACCGGACGAGCTGCGGATCGCCGTGCTCACCACCGAAGCCGCGCAGTCGCAGTGGGACTGGGTGAAGTGGCTGCCGCACAACCAGCACGCCACCCTGCGTGACCCGGCCGGCCCGCTGCGGCTGCTGGCCGCCGACCACGACGACCTGATGGACGTCCTCGGCCCGGACGTCGCCGACCGCGACGACCACGACAAGGCCGTCGGCCCGACCACGACCGAACCGTTCGTGGTGATCGTCGCGCACCTGGCCATGATCCCGGAGTCGTCGCGGCTGCTGGGCGCGGGCCTGCGCAACGTCGTGCTGCTGGACGTCACCGGCGCGCTTCCCGGCGGCCCCAAGGTGTTGCGACTGACCACAAAGGACGATCGCGTCGAGTTCCCGGCCGGCACCGGCGTCGGCTCCGCGATCCGCGACGAGCTGTCCGTGACGCAGATCGAAGGCCTGGCCAGGCTGCTGTCGCCGAAGCGCACCAGCGGCACCCTGGAAATCACCGAACAGCCCCTCGAGAGCGACTTCGGGTTGACCGCATTGCTGGGCATCCGCGACGTCCACAGCTTCGACATCCCGGCGCAGTGGCGTCCGCGCGCCGTGCAGCGGGCGCGGATGTCGGTGCCGATCGGCGTCACCGAGGACGGCGAGATCGTCGAGCTGGACCTCAAGGAGTCGGCGCAGGGCGGCATGGGCCCGCACGGCATGCTCATCGGCGCCACCGGCTCGGGCAAGTCCGAGCTGCTGCGCACCCTGGTCCTCGGCCTGGCCGCGACGCACTCGTCGGAGATCCTCAACTTCGTCCTCGTCGACTTCAAGGGCGGCGCGACGTTCCTCGGCATGGACCGGCTGCCGCACACCTCGGCGATGATCACCAACCTGGCCGACGAGCTGCCGCTGGTCGACCGGATGCAGGACTCGCTCAACGGCGAGATGGTGCGCCGCCAGGAGCAGCTGCGCGCGAGCGGGCACCCGTCGCTGTTCGAGTACGAGAAGGCCCGCGCGGCCGGCGAGCAGCTGCCGCCGATGCCGACGCTCTTCCTGGTCGTCGACGAGTTCTCCGAGCTGCTGAGCGCGAAGCCGGAGTTCATGGAGCTGTTCGTCTCGGTCGGCCGGCTGGGGCGCAGCCTCGGCGTCCACCTGCTGCTCGCGTCGCAGCGGCTGGACGAAGGCCGCATCCACCGCGTCGAGGGCCACCTGTCGTACCGGATCGCGCTGCGGACGTTCTCCTCGATGGAGTCCCGCAGCGTCATCGGCGTCGGCAACGCCTACGAGCTGCCGTCCGAACCGGGCAACGGCTACCTCAAGATCGACACGACGAACCTGGTGCGCTTCAAGGCCGCCTACGTCTCCGGCCCGGTCCCGGCCGGCGGCGGTGACGGCGCGAGCGACGTCGCCCGCGCGGGTGCCGAAGTCGTCCCGTTCTTCACCCGGACCCGCCCGACCCGGTTCATCGTCCGCGACGACGAGCCGGACCGCACCGCCGAGAAGACCGCCCAGGAAGTCCTCGAAACCGCGCCGAGCGGGCCGACCCTGGCGGACGCGTTCGTCGAGCGGCTCACCGGCGCGGGCCCGGCGGCGCGTCAGGTGTGGCTGCCGCCGCTGGCCGAGTCGCCGAGCCTGGACGCGCTCCTGCCGGGCGTGCTGCCCGACGCCGTGCGCGGCATGAGCGTGCAGGACCCGGCCCAGCTGGGCCGCCTGCGGGTGCCGCTGGGCATGATCGACCGGCCGTTCGAGCAGGTCCGCGAGCTGCTGACGGCCGACCTGTCCGGCGCGGCCGGGCACGTCGCGGTCGTCGGCGGCCCGCAGACCGGCAAGTCGACGCTGCTGCGGACCCTGGTGCTGGCCCTGGCCATGACGCACACGCCGGCGGAGGTCCAGTTCTACGGGCTGGACTTCGGCGGCGGCGGGATCATGTCGATCAGCGGCCTGCCGCACGTCGGCTCGGTCGCCACCCGCCTCGAGCGCGACCGCGTCGTGCGGACCATCGAAGAGATCTCGCAGATCATGGAGCACCGCGAGAACATCTTCTCCGAACGCGGCGTCGAGTCGATGGACGTCTACCGGCAGCTGCGTCGCCGCGGCCAGGTCGAGGACGCCTTCGGCGACGTCTTCCTGGTCGTCGACGGCTGGTACTCGCTCAAGAACGACTACTCCGAGCTGGAGCAGAAGATCGGCGAGCTCGCCTCGCGCGGCCTGTCGTTCGGCATCCACGTCGTGATCGCGTCGACGCGCTGGTCGGAGATCCGGCCGTACCTGCGCGACCTGCTGCAGACCCGGTTCGAGCTGCGCCTCGGCGACCCGATGGAGTCGGAGATCGGCTCGCGCAAGGCGAAGACCGTGCCGAGCCAGCCGGGCCGCGGCCTGACCCCGGACGGCCTGCACTTCCTCGCCGGCCTGCCCCGGATGGACGGCAGCGCGGCCACGGACGACCTCGCCGCGGCGACCAAGGCCGTCGCCGAAGAGGTGCACACGTTCTGGCCGGGCCGCCGCGCGCCGGCCGTGCGGCTGCTGCCCGCGACGTTGCCGCTGTCCGAGCTGCCCCGCCCCGACGGCGACCTGCGGCTGGCCCTGGGCCAGGACGAGCAGCGGCTGCTGCCGGTGTGGCACGACTTCCGCGCCACGCCGCACCTGCTGGTGTTCGGCGACAACGAGACCGGCAAGACCAACATGCTGCGGCTGGTGCTGCGCTCGGTGCTGGCGCGGTACGGGCCAGGCGAGGCGAAGATCGTGCTCGCCGACCCGAGCCGTCAGCTCGACGCCGAGGTCCCGGAGGCCTACCGCGTCGGCTACGCGACGACGACCGAGGCACTGCAGGAACTAGCGACCCAGACCGGGGTTTCGCTCTCGCCGCGGGTGCCGGACCAGAGCGTCACGGCCGACCGGCTCAAGCGCCGCGACTGGTGGACCGGCCCCCGGCTGTTCCTCGTCGTCGACGACTACCAGCTGCTCACCGGCGGCATGGGCTCGCCGCTCGAGCCGCTGCTGTCGCTGCTCGCGCAGGGCGCCTACATCGGCATGCACCTGGTCGTCGCCCGCAGCACGTCGGGCGCGATGCGCGCGCTGAGCGACCCGGTGATCCGCCGGCTGTGGGAGCTGGGCAGCCCCGGCGTCGTCTTCTCCTACCCCAAGGAAGAAGGCAAGTTCCTCGGCGAGGCCGCGCCGCGCAAGCTGCCGGCCGGCCGCGCCCAGCTCGTCACCCGCCGCGGCGTGAGGCTCGTCCAGACCGGCTTCGTGCCCGGTCCCGACCAGCTCGTCGGCAGCACATTCGGCACTCTCGAAGGGAGCGGACGTTGACCGCCATGCAGCAGGGCGAGCTGTGCCGGGTCACCGTGCACGGCCCGCAGGGGCGCGCCGACCTGGCCGTGCCGATGGGTGTCCCGGTGACGAGCCTGCTGCCGGTGCTGCTGCGGCACACCGGCGGCCACGAGGACCTCGGTGACTCGTGGGTCCTGCAGCGCCTCGGCGAGGCGCCGCTCGACCCGGCGGGCACGCCGGAGTCGCTCGACTGGAAGGAGGGGGAGGAGTTCCACCTCCGCCCCCGGCTCGATCCGTTGCCGGAACTGGACTTCGACGACATCGCCGACGGCATGGCCACCGCCGTCAGCCGCCAGGCCGGCCGCTGGAGGCCCGAGTTCAACCGGTTCCTGTTCCTCGGCTTCGCCATCGCCGGCCTGCTGGTGCTGGCCCGGGTGCTGCTCTACCCGGGCGCGCTGGGCCTGTCCGCCATCGGCTGCGCGGTCGTGGCACTGGGCCTGCTGGTCGCGGCCGTCGGCTCGGGCGTCCGGTCGGAAGACACGGCGTTGATCACGCTGCTGGGCCTGGGCGGCTGCGGGTTCGGATTCGTGGCGGGCGCGGTCGCCGTCGCGGGTCTCGGGCCGGCGTTCGACCTGCAGACTGCGCCCCTGCTGTCCGGCTGCCTGGCTTCCGGTCTGGCGGGCGGCCTGATGCTGGCCGGCCGGGCCGCGTGGGCGCCGGTCACGCCGTTCATCCCGTTCGGCACGGTCGTGGCCACCTCCGCGGCCGGTGCGGTGACGCTGTGGCTGCACTACGGCCCGGAGTTCTCGCCGGTGCAGTCGGCCGCGCTGGTCTCGGCCGTCCTCATCGGACTGCTGGTGTTCGCGCCCCGGATCGGCATCCGGTTCGCGCGCATCCGCGGCCCGCAGCTGCCCCGCACGGCCGACGAGCTGCAGTACGACATCGAGCCCGCGCCGGCGGAGAAGATGGTCGCGCAGACCGCGTACGCCGATGGTTACCTCACGATCGCCTGCGTCACCTCGGCTGTCGTTTTCGCCTGCTCCTTCCCTTTCCTGGTCGGCCAAGGCCTGTTCCCCGGCATCCTCGCCGGCCTGCTCGCGGCGGCGGTGCTGATGCGCTCGCGCAGCCTGCTGGGCGCGTGGCAGCGAGTCCCGCTGGCCGTCGCCGGCGCGCTCGGGCTGGTGCTGCTGACGTTCTCGCTGATCGAACCGCTGACCCCGGACTGGCGCGGCGCGTCCGCGGCGGGGGTGGTGCTGGTGTTCTTCCTGCTGGTGCTGGCCATGCTGCGGCCCCCGCCACGGCGGCTGCTGCCGATCTGGGGCCACCTGGCCAACTGGCTGGAGACGTTGAGCGCCGTCGCGATCCTCCCGATCCTGCTGCAGCTGTTCGGGACGTATGCGTGGGCCATCGGACTGACGGGCTGAAACCATGGTGCAGACGCAAAAGGACCACGTCGAGGCGTATTCGTTCCTCATCGGGCGGATGACCTCGGCCCTCGTGCTCGGCGACGCGAGCCACCTCGACGTGCCCGCCAAGCGCACCTGGACCGGCCTGCTGGTCGGCGCCGCGCTGGCGGTGCTGATCGTGCTGGGGTTCTTCGTGTTCGGCCTGATCGCCCACCACACCGGGCACGCCGTCCAGGCGACGCCGCCCCCGGTCCGCCGAGCCTGAAAGGAGCGTCACCATGGATCTCTCGCTGGTGCGCCGCCGCGGCGGCCCGGAAACCGACCTGAACCGGCAGACGGTCGGCAACGCCCTGGTCGTCCACCCCGCCGCCGGGATGACGGAGGAGGCGCAGGCGCTCGCGCTGGGCGTCGCCGCCGACTCCGAGCACGACCTCGTCGTCGTCGACCTGCCGGTGGACTCGCCGATCTCCCTGTGGGAATCGGTGGCGAAGGCGCTGCCGCGGCGTCGTCGTGGAGTGCGTCTCGTCATCGGCGGGCGCTCGCGGGAGACGTCGGCGCTGGCCGGGCAGTGGCTGGCCGAGCGGATCGGCCGTCCGGTGCTGGCCCCGGACGGTTCGGTCATCCCGAGCGCGGGCGGCGCGCTGTTCGTCCACAGTGGACGCGGCAGCGGCTGGGTCCGCTTCCAGCCCGGCCGGCCGCCGAAGTGGGAGGCGAAGCGCTTCCCGCGTCCGTCCTGGGACTCGGGCGTCACGGCCGAACTGACGTCGACGAGCTCCCGCGGCGTGGCCGAGCCGCTGCCGGGCGGCCTCTGGATCCGCCCGGTGGGCTTCGACCGCCAGCTCGGCTACCACCGTTCGGCGTTGATCCGCGGGCTGCCGGCGCTGCCGGACACGATGACGATCGTGCTGGGCTGCCCGGGCTGCCCGCCCCTGACGATGGACGACGCGGCCCGCCTGTGGATGCGCCTGCCGGAACCGGTGCGCCACAAGGCCCGTTTCGTCCAGTACGGCCCGATGTCGGTGCCGTCCGGCACGACGCTCGGCCAGTCGCTCGCCGACCTGCTGGGCCGCGAAGTCGGGTTCTACAGTGGACTCCCGATCGGCACCCCGCACGACCTCGACGTCTGGACGGTGCTCTACGACGGCGGTCTCGGCTGGGCGACGTTCGCCCGCGAGCTGGCGTACGTCCCGCAGCAGCCGACGCCCCGGATGCTGGACCACCGCCTGCCGATCGAGGGCTTGAAGGAGATCGAGCCCGCCGTCTACTGGTACTCGCCGGACGCGGTGCTGGAGGTCGTCCAGTCGGGCCTGCTGCTGCGCCCGCCGTCAGCCGGCCCGACGGCCGAGGCGCTGCGCGAGGTCACGCTGGACACGTCGGTGCACAACCTGACGTACGACGTCCCGGAGGAGGGCGCGGACGCGGTGGAGCGCATGCGCCTGCTGGCGGAGGACGTCCTGGCGAGGCTGGACGAGCACACCCGCCGCATCAGCCGCATCCTCCCCGCGGCGGCCCTGCTGGCCGAGCGAGCCCGGGTGACGATCCCGCGACGCGCGATGGCGGAGATCGAAGCCCCCGCGTCGCCCCCTGCGGCCGCAGTCCCCCCGGCGGCGGCCCCGGCCCGAGTGGGCGGCACGTCCCTGGCGGAGGCCCCGCTGTTGACGATCTCGGAGCGCCTGGACCCGGGCGCGGTGATCGCGGCTTCGCTGACCCCGGTGACGATCACGACGGCAGCACCGCCTCGGATCCCGGCACTGGCGGCGGAGGAGCGAGCAACAGAGGCGGTCAAGGCGCCGTCGCGCACTTCGGCCGGCCCAGTGATCACCTCGCCCGCCGACGCATCGGCGGTCTTTGCCGGTCCGACGACGATCTCTCCTGTCGCGGACAGGGGTGCCACGACAGTTTCCGGCGGCCCGGTCACCCAGCCGCCGCCCGCGGTCACTTCGACAGGTGCGGCCACCCCGTCGCCCGCTGGCATGGAGGCCCCGGCAACCGCCGCCGCCAAGCCCGAGTCGTTTACATCGCGTGGCTCAGCAACCCCGCCGCCGGCGGTTCCGCCGATCGGCGTGAATGGCCCGGCGACCCGCGCTCCCGAGGGGCCGGCCACTCCGCCCTCGGCAACTCGGCCCGTCGGCGTGGATGGTCCGGCGATCAGCTCGGCAAGCTCGGTCACCCTGCCGCCCGCTGGCGTGACTGGTCCCGCGACTGGCGCTTCTCGTGGCCCGACTACCCCGCCGTCCGCCGGTGTGGATAGCCCGGCGACCGACTCCGTCTCTGCGATCGACCCGCAGCCCGAAGCCCTGCCTGAGGCCGCCCGACCCGCCGCCACCGCCCCCGCGCCCCTCCCGCCACCAGCGGTTCCTCCCGCTGGCCTCCGCGAGGCTGCGGCCGGTTCCATGGTCTCGAGTGGCCCCGCGACCCTGCCGCCGCCCGCGGTTCCGCCGGCTGGAGTCCTCGGCGGCTCGGCCGCGGATCTTCCCACTGGACAGTCTCCGGCAGCCGCCCTCGGCGGATCCGCTACCACCGCGACCACGCTTCCCACGACTCAGCCTTCCGTGGTCCCGCCGATGGGCGTTCCTGGCGGGCCCGCTGGAGCGGGCAGCTCTGCGACCCCGCCTCCCGCGGTTCCGCCGGCGGGAGTCCCTGGCGGACCCGCCGCAACCGGTGGTCCTGCGACCCCGCCGCCGGCAGTTCCGCCCGCCGGAGTTCTCAGCACCTCGGTCGGCGCAACCGCCACCCCACCCGCCGGGTTCCTCGGCGGACCGGCCACCGGAACCGCCACCCCACCCCCCGCTGCCCCGGGCGAAATCCCCCAGGAAGCGGACACTCCCCAGACCCCGCCGTCCGCGGGTTCGCCCCTCGAGGTCGCGGACGGCGGTACCAACCACGCTCGGCTTCAGCCCACTCCCGCCGCCGAGGCGACCGCTCTGCTGCCCAAGCGGGGCGTCGACAAGGAACGTGAGTGGCTTCGGAAGTCGCTCGGCGCCGAGTACGGCCTGATGTCCAACGCCGCCGCGCGGATCCTCTCCGAGCATCCCGGCTTCCAGGGCGCGCTCGCCGCGTCGCCGGCTGATGTGCTCACCGATGCCGTTGCCGTGCAGCTCTACCTCTCGGCCAAGGGTGCGGCCATCGACGCCGGGCTGCGGGCCGGGCGCAACGGGCCGCACGTGCCGATCGCGCGCTGCGTGGTCGCCGGGCTCGGGCGGCTGCCGTCGCACCGGGGGCCCGCGAGCTTCGCGACCAGTCCGACCGCCGGGCAGTGGGCGCTCTACCGGAGCCGGAAAGTGCTCACCGAGTGGGGTTTCCTGCACGCCATGACCACTCCGATGTCCACTTCGGACGGTGACACGGACATCCTCGTCTGGTCGGTCACCGCCCGGCGGACGAAGCTGCTGGAGCCCGCCGAGGGCGTCGCCAACCGGGCGCTCTTCGTGCCCGGCACCAGCTTTAAGGTCCTCGAGATCACCGAGCCCGCCGCCACCCGGCGCGGGCTCGTGCTGCTGCGGGAGCTGACCGTGAGCGAGGTGGACGAGACCGGCCGCGTCGCCGCCGACCGGATCTCGCTCGACGAACTGGCGCTCGAGTCGCTGCGGCGCGAACTCGAGGTGTGGGCCGAGACGGACGGCCGCGAACCGATCGCGACGGCGGCCGCCGGGCGGTTCGGCGTCGTGCCGGGGCTGGTGTGAGGGAGAGGCGGAACTGATGAACCGACAGGTGCTCACGGTCGGCGGAGAAGGCGCCTACCCCACGATCGGCGCCGCGCTGGCGCAGGCTCAGAACGGCGCCACGATCACCGTCCACTCCGGACGCTACGAGGAGAACCTCGTCGTCGACCGCATGGTCTCGCTGGTCGCCGAGGGAGACGTCGAGATCGTCGCGCGCGAAGGCAGCGTGCTCGTGGCCAACGCCGAGGCCGTCCAGCTGCGCGGCTTCACCCTCACCGGGCAGGACGACAAGCTCGTCGCGGTCGACGTCGTGCGCGGCGAGGCCGCCCTCGACGGCTGCCGCGTCACCGGCGCCTCCTGGGCGACGCTCCTCGCGCGCCTCCAGGGGTCCCTCGCCCTGCGCGGCTGCGCCGTCACCAGCACCGCCGGCGCCGGGATCGTCGTCGCATCGCCCTCGCAGAGCACCATCGAGGACACCGAAATCACCGGCACCGCGTCGTCGGGCGTCGTCGTCGCCGAGGTCGGGTCCGTCGTGCTGCGCCGGTGCGCGGTGCGGCAGCCGAAGGGCAACGGCGTCTGCGTGAACGGCGAGGCCGTCGCGGTCGTCGAGCAGTGCGAGATCACCGGCGCCGAGAAGCCCGCGATGGTCGTCGAGCAGCAGGGCCGCGCCACCATCACCGGCCTGACCGTGCGCGACAGCGCGAACGTCGACCTGTACCTGACCAGTGAAGGCCGGGTGTCCGTTGTGGACTCCCGGTTCCTGTCGGCGCCGATGCAGGCCGTGCACGTCGCCGCGTCGGCCGCGCCGGTGCTGCGTGAATGCGTCTTCGCCGGCGCGGAACGCAACGCCGTGCAGGTCACCGGTAACGCGTCGCCGCACTTCGTGGACTGCACGTTCGAGGACTCACCCGTCATCATCCTGGCCGACGGCGAAGCGACGCCGAACTTCGAGCGCGCGACGATCCGGGGCGCGACCCAGACCGGCGTGCTCGTCACCGCCGACGCGAAGGTCCGGATCGCCGGGCTGCGGCTCGCGGGCCACGGCATCGTCCTTTCCGGGCAGTCGCGATTGGACCTCACCGACGCATCCGTCGAAACCGGACGCGAGATCGCCGTCGAGGTCACCGAATCGTCCTGGCTGACCGGAACCGACCTCCACGTGCGGGGGAGCGGCGTCCGGGTCACCGGCACGGCCGAGCTGCAGGACTGCGAGATCGCCGACGAAATCGTGGTCAAGGCCGGCGCCACGCTCACCGCGTCGCGCTGCCGCGTGCACAACGGCGTTTCGTCCGACGACGGTGCGAACGTGACGCTCACCGAGTGCGAAGTGGACGGTGTGGCGAGCGAACCCGTCCGAGAGCCGCAAGCGGAGACCGTCGAACCGAGCACGAGCGACGCCTCGGGCGAGGTGCTCGACGGCCCGCTCGGCGAGCTGGAGTCGCTGGTCGGCCTGGCCGGGGTGAAGAAGGAGGTCACCGGCCTGATCAACCTCATCCGGATGTCCCAGATGCGGGAGCGGATGGGGCTGCCGATGCCGCCGATGAGCCGGCACCTCGTCTTCGCGGGCCCTCCCGGTACCGGCAAGACGACGGTCGCGCGCCTCTACGGCACGGTCCTGGCGGAGCTGGGCATCCTGTCCAAGGGGCACATGGTCGAGGTCGCGCGGCAGGACCTCGTCGGCCAGTACATCGGCTCGACGGCGATCAAGACCACCGAGGTCGTCGAGAAGGCCATCGGCGGCGTCCTGTTCATCGACGAGGCGTACACGCTGTCGGCGGGCTCCGGCGGCTCCGGGCCGGACTTCGGTCAGGAGGCCATCGACGCGCTGATGAAGATCATGGAGGACCAGCGCGACTCGCTCGTCGTGATCGTCGCGGGTTACTCCGAGCAGATGGACGTCTTCCTCGAGTCCAACCCCGGGCTGGCGTCGCGGTTCACCCGGACCATCGAGTTCCCGAACTACAGCGTCGACGAGCTGGTCACCATCACGACTGGCCTGACCCGCAAGCACTACTACGAGCTGACCGACGACGCGATGACGACGTTGCGCGAGTACTTCGAGCGGGTGCCGAAGAGTTCGACGTTCGGCAACGGCCGCGTCGCGCGGAAGCTGTTCGAGGCCATGGTGAACAACCAGGCGTCGCGCCTGGCGCTGCAGCCGCCGTCGAAGGACTCGGAGCTCAACCGGCTGACGGCCGAGGACCTGCACGCCGAGCTGGCGAACCTGCCCGCGGCGGCCCAGGCGGCGGTGTCGGTGGGCACGGATCCGGCCGCCGCCGTCGGCGCGGCGACCAGCGTGCACCGGCTGCGCAAGCTCGTCGGCCAGAAGGCCGTGCGGGAGCACGCCGAGCGCCTGCTGGTCCGGCTCGGCGGGCTCAAGCACGGCCGTCAGCCGCTCGGCCAGGAAGCCAACGTCGTGCTCAGCGGCGAGCGTGGCTCGGGCCGGGCGGAGTTCGCCCGGCTGTACGCGCGGGGGCTCGCCGAACTGGGCTTGGTCGGCGTCGGGCAGCTCGTCCGGCGCTCGGTCGCGGAAGACCTGATGCCGCGCTGGCCGGGACAGGCCGAACACCTGGTCCGCACCGCGCTGGACGACGCGAGCGGCGGTGTCCTCGTGCTCGACCTGGACGGCGAGTGGGAGTCCACTGTGCACACTCCGGGCCACGAAGTCCTTGAAGCACTGGCGGAAGCGGTCGGACGACGGCCCGCGGACCCGGTCGTCGTGCTGACCGCCGAACCGCGGCGCGTCCGGACGCTGGCCGGGCTGGTGCCGTCGCTGCGCGACCGGTTCCCGGCGGTCTGGGAGCTGGGGAAGTACACAGTGGACGAACTCGGCGAGATCGCCGTCCGGCTGCTGGTCCGCGGCGGTCACGAAGTGCCGGACGCCGTCCGTGACGCGCTGGCGCACGAGCTGGCGGCGGCGTCGGAACGCACGGTGCACGCCGCGCACGAACTCGCCCGCACGCTGTCGGCCACGGCCGCGTCCCGCACGCTGGCGGCGGCCGACCTGCGCGGCGTCCGCCCGCCGGACGTCGAACCCCTGGCGCTCGGACAGGGTCTGGCCTCGGTCGGCTGAAGGAGGAGTCATGGCATCGCCCTACGAGAAGATGCTGGAGGACGCGCTCGGCGCGTACCAGCGGCAGCGCGAGAACCTCACCGCGACGAAGGAACGGATCGACGAGGCCACCGGCACGGCGACGTCCGCGCGCCGCGAGGTGACCGCGACCGTCGGGCGCACCGGTGAGGTCACCGAGCTGACGTTCCCGACCAGCGCGTACAAGCGGATGGCGCCGGCCGAGCTGGCCGGAGTGATCGTCCGGACCATCGCGCAGGCGCGGCAGCAGGCGATCGACGCGTCGGCCGAACAGCTCGCGCCGATGCTGCCGCCGGGGTTCTCCGCGCGGGACCTGATGGCCGGGAAGGTCGACGTCGAAGCGTTGTTCGCCGCCCGCGTGCCGGGTTTCGAAGGAGGGACCGAGGATGACTGATCAGTTCTTCGTGGACGCCGACGGGCTCGACACGGGCCGCAACGGCTACCGCGAGAAGGCGACCGAACTGGAGGCGCTGATGCAGCGCATCCAAGCCCTCGGCAGCTCCGGGCGCGTCTCCGAGGCGGCGGGTCACGACAAGAACGGCAACGCCTTCGCCCAGACGCACATGAAGGCGGTGGCGGAGATCCGCGACGGCGTCCGGCTGTGGGCGAAGGCCGTCGACGGCACGTCGGACGCGATCCACGATATGGCCGGCTCGTTCCGCGAAGCCGACCAGGGCGCGTTCGACATGGCGCGCGACCTGCAGAAGAACTTCCTGCAGCTGCAGGAAGACGTCTCGAAGCCGCCGGCTTCTTCGTAGTCCGGGGAGGTTGCTCGCGATGAGCCTGATGGTGGATCCCAGCCTGAACTGGATCTTCTACATCATCGCGGGTGACGCCTGGCCGCAGGGCGACGAGGACAAGCTGCGCGAGCTGGCCGCGGAGTGGGACCAGGTCGCGCGCGACATCGCGGCGGCGGGCCAGGGTTTCAACCAGCTGTCGCAGCACGTGACGGCGAACGTCGGTGGCGACGTCCAGCAGAACTTTTCGGACTTCTCGCGCAACCTGAGCACGTTGGGCGCGGACTACGTCCAGCGCGCGCGGGCGCAGGCGGCGTCGCTGCGAGAGCAAGCGTTGAACGTCGAGAACGCCAAGTACGGCATGCTGATCTCGATCGCCGTGACGGCCGCGGAAGTGTTGTGGGCGTTGACGAACCCGTTCACGGCACCGCTGGTCCCGGAGATCATGGCGGCCGGCCGGACCGCGGTGGTGACGGTGCAGCGCACGCTCGTCCGGCGTCTGACGAGCCTGCTGGCCCGCATCGCCCGGGAGGCGGCGCAGGAAGCGGCCGAAGAGGTCGCGGAAGACATGCTGGCGCAGTTCATCCAGATCGCGCAGGGCAATCGCCACGGGTTCGACTGGAAGTCGATCGGCCAGTCGGCGGCCCTGGGCGCGGTCGGCGGCGCGTTCGCGCACGTGGCGGGCAACGGTCTCGGCAAGGTCGACGGCAAGTTCGGCACGAAGTTCTCGAAGAACGTCTGGGGCGAGGCGGGAAACGAGGCCGCGACGGAGGTGGTGGTCGGCCTCACGGGAGCGGCAGCCTTCGGCGGCGACCTGGACAGCTTGGGCTGGGGCGCGCTGAACGGAGGCTTGAGCGGCGCGGCGACGCACGGGGCACACCACGCGGGGGAGTCGCTGCACGACAAGCTGACCGGGGGCGGGCCGGGGGCCGAAGGGGCCGGGCCCAAGGACGTCGGAGACGTGGGGTTCGACAAGGAGAACATCGGGCCGATCGACGCACCGCCGGCGCCGGGCTCGGGTTCCGGCGCTGGGTCCCGTTCGGGAAGCGGCGGTCCGGGTTCGGCTGGTCCTGGCTCCGGCGGGGCGGGTGCCGGGACGGGTGGTCCGGGCTCGAGCGGGGCGGGTTCCGGGACGAGCGGACCGGCTCCGGGCGGGGCCGGTTCCGGGACGGGCGGCTCTGGTTCGGGCGGGTCCGGGAACGGCTTGGGTGCGGTTGGTGCCGGTGGCCCCGCTCCTGGAGGGACGGGTACCGGAACCGGCGGGTCCGACTCGGGCGCGCCTGGTACCGGCGGAGCGGGGACTGGTTCGGCCGGGACGGGTGCGTCTCCTTCGGGCGGCACGGGAGCCGATGCCGGTTCCGGCGGGCCTGGTTCGAGTGGAGCGGGTGCCGGTTCGAGTGGGTCCGATTCCGGGACGGGCGCGGGTGCAGGTGTCGGACCCGGTACGTCTGGTCAGGGCGGAACAGGTGCTGGTTCGAGCGGCGCAGGTGCAACTGTCGGCTCCGGTGCCGGCTCGGCCGGGTCGAACGGGACGGGTTCCGCTCCGGGCCCGTCGGCTTCCAGCGGCTCCGGCGCAGGGAACGGCGCGCAGGGCATCGGAAGTGCCGGTGTCGGCACGGCTGGGATCGCCTCTGGGGCTGGTCAGTCAGATTCGACCGGCGCGGGTTCGGGTCAGGCAGGTTCGACCGGCGTGGGCTCGGGTCAGCTCGGTACGGCTGGGGCGGGTTCGGGGCAGCCAGGTTCGACTAGCGCGGGTTGGGGTCAGCCCGGTCCGAGCGGCGCAGGTTCCGATCAGCTCGGTGCTGGTGGGGCGGGTGCTGGCCTCGGTCAGTCCGGTTCGAGCGGGCCCAGCGCCGGTTCTGGTCAGTCCGGCGCGAGTGGGGCCGGCGCCAGCCCGGGTCAGGCCGGTTCGGGTGGGATCGGCTCCGGTCCAGGTGCGTCCGGTTCGGCCGGAGTCGGGCAGGGTGCGGGCGGGTCCGGTTCCGGCGTCGGCACGAGTGGTTCGGGTGTGGGAACCGGAACGGGCTCGACGGGTACCGGTGCCGCGGCGGGCGGTTCTGGGCCGTCCGAGGGTGTGGGCTCGTCCGGTTCCGGCACCTCGACGGGCGGCCCGGGCTCGACCGGAGTGGTGGGCTCCGGCACGGGCGTCCCGTCGGCGCCGGGCGGTTCCGGCCCGGGTGCGGAAGGTGCGGTCGAGCAGGGTGCGACCGCACCTTCCCCAGGCCCCGCCGTCGGTTCGGCCGGGAGCCAGGGGCCGGGCACCGGCTCCGTGGGCACCAGTCCGGCGAGCCAAGGTCCCGGTGCGACGGGCACCAGCTCGACGGGCCAAGCAACCGGTGCCGGCCAGAACACGGGCACCAGCACAAACGGTTCGGCGAACCCGGTCACGAGCAACCCGTCCGGCCTGGGCCCGAACGGCTCCAGCGCGGTGACGCCTGTCGAAGCCCCGGGCAGCACCGGTGGCAGTGGCTCGCAAGACCAGAACGGCACGTCGAGCACGGCACTGCAGACGGCCACCGGCCCGGGTGCCACGGGGCCGAGCACGTCCGCCGGTACCGGAGCGACCCCGTCGGGATCCGGTGCCACGACTCCGGCAACCAGCGGCAACTCGGGTATCACCGCTCCCGGTAGCGACCCGGACGCGAACAGCGCAGGTATGAACCCGCCGACCACGGGCAGCTCGAGCTACGGTGCTCCCGGTTCCGGGCTGGGTACGAGTGGCACCGGCACGAACCTGTCCGCGACCGATGATTCACGTTTCGGTGCTCCGGGTACGAGTAGCACTGGCACCAACTCGTCCGCGAACGGCAACTCGAATTTCGGTGCTCCCGGTACCGGGAGCACCGGCACGAACTCCTCCGCCACGGGCAGCCCGGGGAGCAACGCTTCCAGTACGACATCAAACCCGCCGGGAGCCGGCTCGGCCGGAACCGGGGTGAACAACACCGCGGGCAGCAATCCCGCACCCGGTCCTTCGAATGAGCGCTCGAACCCCACCGAAAGTGGACTGCCGGGACTCACCCCGCCGGACGCTCATTCCGCCACGCCCACGCCCGCGCCGCCGTCGGTGGTGGGAAGCGTCGGCGGGGTGGCTGCGACAGGCTCGCCGACACCGGGCCCCACACCAAGCCTTCAGCAGCCGAACACCGGACCGGCGACCGACGGCGCTTCCGCGGCCAACGCCCACCCGACCCCCGATGCCGGAGCTGCCGAGGTCGGTCCCGGGTCTGGGACGGCCCAGACTGGCTCCGAGCCGACTACTGGAACCAGACCGGCCCAGGGCAGCCCCGACCCGTCAACCGGTCCTGGACCGGTGAAGGCCGATGCACATCCGACGGTGGCCGCCGGGCCGATCAAGCCCGAGTCGACGACGGGTTCTGGACCGATCGAGGGTGACGCCCGGCCGGTCACCGGGATTGAAACGGCGAACGCCAGCACCGCGGCGACAGGATCGGCCAAGACCGGTGTCGACCCGGCCTCGGCGATGGGAAGTGCCAAGCCTGTTCCCGAGCCGGTCATCGTGACCGGGACCGGGACGGCCAAGGACGGTCCGCAATCGGCCCTCGGGGTCGGTTCGGCCAAGGACGGTCCGCCGTCGGCCCTCAGGACCGGGTCGGCCAAGGCCGGTCTTGAGACTGGGCCGAGCAAGAGCGGTGCCGGCACGGCTAAGCCCCGCCCGGTTGTGCCGCCCTCGCCGATCAAGACTGATTCTGTGCCCCGCTTTGTCACGTCCGAAGAAGTTGCGGCCGCCAAGGATGGCGTGCAGTCCGCGGTCACCAGTGCGAACAGCGATCCGGGGGCCGAGAATGCCGTCAAGACGCCGGCGCCGACCAGCCACCAGAGCCCGCCCCAGGCGCCGCCCAAGGTCCATACCAGACAGTCCACATCGGAGACCAAGAAGACAACCGACACCCGCCGTCGGGATGTCGCTCCGCCTGCGCGGCTGGTCTCCGAGCGGTTTGATCCCGCCAAGTCCATCTCGCAGCAGTTCGAAGGCGACGGCCTCAAAGACGGCGAACTCGACGGCGCCGTCACCCAGATCCGCTACGACGTCCGCCGTTACGAGACCGAGGACGGTGATTGGGTCCGGGACTTCACCGTCCCGCTCGACCTGACCTCGAACTCCGGCTCGGTGACGTCCGAAGCCCGCGCCCAGCTCGCGCAAGACCTCCAAAAGCACCTCGACGCCACCGTCAATCAGGGAAATCAACTTCCCGGTGGTGACAAGCTGCACGTCACCGTTGACGTCCGGACTCCACTAGGGCCGGTCGACGGCGACTGGCAGAGCGACCGCGGCCGCGGCGTGCCCGTCGACGTTCACGACTCCACAGTGGATGGAGCCCGGCCGACCGATCAGACGCACTGGGATGTCCACGACGCCAAGGCCGGGCTCACCCACGAGGTCATGCACTACCTCGGCCTCGGCGAGGGTTACCACGACGACCGGCTGCTGCTCCGCCGCGACGACCAGCCCGGCGTGATGGGGCCGGACGCCTGGACCGACTCGACGCTCACCGACCAGAACCTCGCCAAGATCCAGGAGATCTCGGACACCGCGCCGATCCGTGACCATCATCTCGGCGACCCTGGTGTCACGTTCACCCCGCGTTCCGAACCCCCGTCAGGGCACGCGAAGCCGCCGTCGAATCACCACGGTCCGGCAAAGGCGCCCATCACCGTCAACACGGTGACCGTTGACGACCCGCATTCCGGGCAGGTGCTCGATCGGCGCGTTCTGCCGCCGCCGCAGCACACCGTTCTCGGCGTGCACGGGATGGATCCCGTGTTCGTCGGCGGGGACACGCCGCACGACAACTTCCGTGAGGCCGTCGCCGCCAGTCTGTCCGACAATGCGCCCAACGAGCACGCCCGGATCACTGCCGCTCTCGATGGCAACAAGAACGAAACGAACCTCGACGCGCTCGCTGAGGCCGCCGATGTTCAGGTTCATGTGCTTGATAGCCAGGGGAACTGGACCAGTCACGGCCCGGAGACCGGTCGTCCGGTCCACATCATCCAGACCACTGTGGACGGGAAGCCGACCTACCTCGGGACCAAGGAGAACGTCCACGTCGGACGTCCACATGTGAGCTATCCCGGCTCGACCGTGCTGCGCACAGAAGAAGGCCGCAAGGTCGTGCACCGCGGTGAGTTCGAGATCGAGACGGTCAAGGGGCAGCACCACGTGCGCCTCTACACCGCGATCCTGACGCCGGCCGCGCGTGGCTCGGAGTTCAAGGACGTTCATCAGGACACCGACGGCCACGTCCATCCGTTCAGTGGTGACGGTAAGGAGGGCTCGAAAGTCTTCTGGGTCGGCGGTGGACGTCCGCTGCGGGCTCTGCAGTGGACGGCGAAGTACGAGCACGACGTCAACCGCAAACCCGGGATGCAGCCCGTCCTGCGGTCGTTCCTCGTGCCGCTCGACACGTTCACGAAGGTCAGCGCGCAGGCCACCGTCGAGGCGCAGTCGCAGGGCAACAGCCTGTCGATGAACGTCGACCAGAACGGCGACACCAACCAGTTCGGCTTGCGGGGCAAGGACTTCGACGCGCTCCAGCAGCAGGCGCTCAAGGGCTCGCTCGTCACGTACACCCCTGGCGGGCACGACCGGCAGATGCCCGACGTCGCGGGCCGGCAGGAGGATCTCGCCGACCTCTACCACCGGCTCGGCATCAGCCCGGACTTCGACTCCGCCGCCCTCGGGCGCGAGAACGACCCGTGGTTCAGCTGGACGCCGGACGGCCGCAAGTACTTCCGCAACGACCCCGCCGCGCTGCGCGGCCTCGCCCGGACGCTCGGAAACCACTACCACACCTGGAAGAACTCACCCGACCTGTTCTTCGGCCCGGCCGGCGACAGCATCCCGGACGTCACCGGGCACGCGAGCCCGGACAGCAAGGCGCGCCGCACCGAGGACATGAACGTCTTCCTCAACACCCACGGTCCCGGGCGCGCCACCGTCGGGCAGCTCTCCGACGGGATCGGCGCCGCGATCGACACGGCCGTCCGGCAGCACGCTCCCGACGGCGTCCCGGTGGGCTCCAAGGAGCTGAAGGACGCCGTTCTCGGCGAGGTCAAGGACAGCCTGAAGCTGCCGAACCAGGTCCTGGCCGAGGCCATGGGTGACGCCCGGCGCGACACCCTCGACAACATCCGCGCCGCGATGACCACCGACCCGCAGGTGGCGGCGAAGGCCGCGGACGTCGTCACCAAGGCCGTCACCGACCGGCTGACCAGCGAACTCGGCGACACCGGCACGTTCGGGCCGGACGTCGCGAAGATCGTCCACCAGACCGTCCGCGAGCACTTCGACGCGCTCAAGGGCGCTCGGGGCACCCAGCTCGACGGCCTCAAGCAGGGCAAACGCGGCTACCTCAGCGGTCCGCGCGCCGAGGCGTTCACCAAGGGGATCGCCGACGACCTCGGCAAGAACGCCGACCTCAAGAAGCTGCTCGCCAAGCCGGGCGTCACCATCGCGCCGGACGTCTTCGCCGCGCAGCTCAAGGCCCAGGTCGTCCCGAAGGCGATGCACCCGGTCACGAAGACGTCGCTGGCCGGCCTCGACGCCGACGCACTGCGCGCGCACTTCCAGGCCAAGCAGAACGACGTCGCCGACGCCCTCGCCAAGGAACTCGGCCGCAAGAACGCGGGCAAGCTCGCCGACCCAGGCTTCCGGAAGAACCTCGCGAACGCCGTCGGCCCGGAGGTCCGCGACCCGGACCTGCTGCACAACGCCCGGTTCGACCCCGTCACCCACGAAGACGCCGACGCCTTCATGGACCGGCTGCCCGACTTCGCGACGCAGGCCGAGATCGGCTCGGCCATCGCGACCGACGAACGCCGGATCAAGGCCGACTTCGACACCCGCGAGACCGACCTGACCGACGACGGCATCGACGGCACGCCGTTCGCGAACGAGTTCGGTCGCTGGCAGGCCGAGCACACCCGCGGCTACACCCAGAAGAACGACCCGGCCGTGTTCGCCCGGCACCAGACCGCGGGCCGCAACCTGGCCTCGACGATCGAGGACGCGCTGGCGGACCCGAAACCGGAGTCCGCCAAAAAGATCGTCGATCAGCTGGTGTCCGATGTGGACTCCGGCGGCACCCTGGCGCGCAAGTTCGCCGAGACCGTCAAGCCGCAGGCCGACGGCCGCCCGGACCGCGCGCCGGGGCAGACGAAGCCGAACACCTTCGGCGAGCACGCCCAGATGGTGCTCAACCAGTACCTCGCCCTCACCCAGGGCCAGCCGGACGCCGGCCGGTTCGTGTCGCGGGACGCGATCGCGAAGGCGATCCTGTTCCACGACGCGGACAAGGTGAACTCCAAGAACCAGTACGGCGACGCCCAGGTCAGCCACGACCGCGAGCCGGAGCACCGCGGCGCGGTTCAGCACATGAACCGCCACGAAGGACTGTGGGCGTCCAAGCGCGACTTCGAGATCGCGCGGGCGTTCGTCGACTCCGACCCGTTCGGCTTCTACTTCCGCGACCTGGGTGTGTCCGCAAAGGACGTTCACACGTTCGTCAAGGCGCTCGCCCACAAGGCGAAGACACCGGACGGCCGCACGCCGAACGCGTCCGACGTGCGCGACCTGTTCCGCGAGTTCCACCAGTACTACCAGGCGGACTTCTCCTCCTACAGCCCGCAGGCGAAGTTCGTCAACGACACCACCGGCGAGGTCCAGGACGGCTACGACAAGCTGACCGGCCTGGCCGTCGATCACGGCGACCACGTCCGGGTCCCCGGCGAGCACCGGTTCGCCTACTCGAACGACGCCCGCGACGGCGGGAAGACGCCGTACGAGCAGAAGTACCAGGAACTGGCGAAGCTGTTCGACGACGCGGTGCACGACGGCACCGTGCTGGTCGGGGACGCCGATCCCGGCCCCGACGGCACCGACCGCGACTCGGCCCACGGCGTCCGCGCCGTCCACGAGACGAACCCGCAGGCCAAGCCCGCCGTGCTCGCCCGCGTCAAGCCGCGCGATTTCAGCGAGAACGAAACCCGCGCGATCGACGACGCCCTCAAGCACTACGCCCCGATCCTCGGCGAGCGCCGGGCGAACTCGAGCCGCGCGCACGCCGAGCAGGAGGTCCGGCACTTCGCGGCCGTGTCGTTCGGCGTCGAACGCGGCCAGATCGCGCCGACGGCCCGCGCCGAGTACCTCGCCTCGCACGAGACCGTGAACCTCTACGCGATGGGCGTGATCAACAGGGAGTTCGGCGGCGGTCACCGCGGCATCGAGGGCACGGTCACCCACGAACTCGCCCACGGCCTGCTCTCCTACGCCCTCGACGACTACGGCAAGCACGTCGGCAGCTGGAACCCGGACGGCTCGCCGCACCGCGAGCCCGGCGGCGAACCGCCGGCCGACCCGAAGATCCGCGACGACATCGCCGACTTCAAGGCCGCCCTCAAGTCCCACTTGCTGGACCCGGACGGCTTCGCGACGCGTTCGCCGCGCCGCTCGGAGTTCGTGAGCCGGCTGGCCGAAGCCCATCCGGACGTCTTCACCCGGCTCGAGAACGAGCTGTCCGGCAAGGCCGCCGAGCGGATCTTCAAGGAGGTGAAGGGAAGCCAGGCCGAGTTCAACGTCCACACCGGACACTGGGACGCCGACGGCTACCCGGCGTTCGCCGGCGAACGCCCGATCAGCAAGTACGGCGCGACCAACGTCCACGAGGACATGGCCGAGACGGCCAAGTACTACTTCATGGACCCGGATCACCTCCGGCAGCACGCGCCGCAGCGGGCCGGGTTCTTCGACCGGCTCATCGCCGGCTGGGACCCGGCGCACCGCGACGACGTCCTGGTCGACGACGCGCCCGACACCCGGCCGCTCCGGGCCCGGCTGCCCGAGTACGCCCGCGACGGCCGTGCGCTCGGTGCCCTCGCGCCGGTCGACGTCCGGGGCGCCGACGAGGTCGGCACGCGGATCGAGCAGTTGCTGAGCCCGCTGGCCGACGGCCGGCCCGAGGGTGTCGACGCCATCACCGGCTCCCTCAAGGGCGGCGGCTTCGAGTCGTTCCTCGGCGCGGGCAAGGCGTCGATGGTGCGGGTGGGGGAGAAGTGGTTCGAGGTCCGCGTCCAGGCCGAGCCGGACCTGGCCTCGGTCGCCGCGGACCGGATCACCGACGCGACGCCGGCGACCGGCGACGTCACCAACAAGCACGAGACCACGCACGGCGACCCGAACGCCGACACGACGACGGGCAGCGTCGGAACGTCGGTGTTCTGGCTGTTCCCGGCCGGGCCCTACGCCTCGGTCGGCGCGTCGGCGCAGCTCGCGGCGCCCGCCATCGAGCACACCTCGACCAGCACCAGCACCGAGCAGCGGGTCATCCGCTCGGCCGGTGACCTGAAGAACGCCGACGTCCCGGTCAAGTACCGGATCACCGTCACCACCCAGACCGGCGGGCAGACCGGGTCCGAAGTGGACGGCAGCGTCCGGCTCCTGGTGCCCACCGATCTCACCGGCCTGGAGACGCACGACCACCAGGACACCACCCCGCGCGACGACTGGGCCGAGCGTGTCGAGTTCCTCGCGCCGGAGGCCGTGCTCCTCGACGAGCAGGCGTTCTTCGACCAGGTCAGCGGCAAGCTGCACCCGTCGGTGACCAAGTTCGGCGCGCCGGGCCGCACGGCGCTGCGCGAGTTCGCCAGCGGTGGCGGCCTGCGGCAGGTGCTCGGCACCGCGCTGTCCGGCTCGCCCGTGGTGTCGAACGACCTGGCCAGCCCGCACGGCAGCTACCGCGAGGCGGTCGAGCTGCGGGCGAAGCCGACCGGCGTCGAGCTGCTCGGCACCGTGCCCGGCGACTCCGAGGTGAAGCTCACGGACTCGTCCGTCGCCGGTGGGAGCACGTCGGCCGCCTCGAAGTCCGGCGGCGACGTCAACGGGATCTTCGGCGGCGGCGCCTACATCCCCGGCGCCGTCGGCGGGGTGGCCGGCGTCAGCGCGAGCGCGTCGGCCAAGGTCACGCAGACGTCGCAGAGCGGCACGAGCGTCACCACCAAGACCAACCTGAACGCCAAGGGCGACATCGGGCTGTACAAGGTGACCGTGGACCTCGCGGTGACGACGTCGAGCGGCGAGACCGTCACCGTGCCGGCCACCGCGTATGTCCGGATGGGACTGCCGGAGGCGAAGGCGCAAGGCCTTCCGGTGCCGGACGGCACGCGCGACAAGGTCACGCCGGGGGAGAAGCGGTTCGAGCCGCCGTACCTCGCCGCGGCCGCGGCGGCCGGGCACGTCCGCGCGGGCACCTTCACCCCGGCGACGAAGGTCCAGGCCCAGATCGAGAACACCCTGCGCGAACGCCCGGGCTTCGCGAAGTTCCTGCCGCGCTTCGACAAGCTCCAGCGCGACGTCTCGAAGGGCTCCGGCGCCGGCACCGCCGAACGGCTGGGCAACCTCCGCAAGATCACCGCGAACTTCTCGCCGGCCGCGTTGCGGTCCAAAATGGACGATCTGCTCGGGCCGGGTGTGTCGACGCAGCTCAAGCGGCGCGGCCTGTTCACCGACGAGTACCTGAGCGTCACGGTCAAGGCGAAGCTGTCGCCGGGCCGCCACCTCGGTCAGGCCACCGGCCGGTCGGTGAAGGGCAGCACCGCGACGTCGCCGACCTTGAGCAGCAGCACGACGACCGAGAAGGGCTGGAGCGTCGGGCTCGAAGGCCGGATGATGATCCCGAAGACGACGCCGCTGACGTCGCTCGGCATCAGCCCGACCGTTACGCCGGTGCAGTACTCCGACACCACGACCTGGAAGAACTCCGGCGGCCCCACTACGACGACGACAACCGGGATCGGCGGCAGCCCGGACGCGCAGGTGTTCGAGCACGACGTCGAGTTCGAGGTCGAGATCACCAGCCACACCCGCCACCGCCCGTGGGTGAAGAAGCTGACGCCCGGATCGCCGTTCCGCCAGACGCCACGAGTGTCCACAGTGGCCAAGACCGGCGACGGCCTGCCGAAGATCGCCGGCCAGGTCGACCTCTGGGTCAGCGACGGCTCGGCGCCGAAGACCGACCCGACGCGGTTCGCGCCCGGCAAACCCACGGCCGTCGACCTGGAGACCGCTCCGAAGCTTGACGTGCTGCTCGGAGCCGACCGGCCGCCCGCGCCGAAGTTCCTGCACGTCGAAGCCGTCGCGAACACCGAAGCCCTGCGGGACGAAGCGGTCCGGCAGCTCGGCCGCGCCGCGGGCGGCGACGGCGTCCTCGGCCTGCCCGGCGGCGAGGCCCGCAAGCGGATCGACCGGATGTTCTCGCCACAGACGTTCCGCTCCGGCCTCCCGCGCTTCCTGCGTCAGGGCGCGCGCTCGGGCGGGTTCCGCTACGAACGCCGCGTCGCCGACCGCGTCGGCGGGCTCGGGATGAACGTCGAGCTGAGCAACCCGAAGCTCGTCATGACGTCCGAGGCGGGCGGCAGCGACACGACGTTCGCCGGCGGCACCAAGGCGGGCTACGAGAAGTCCCGCAAGCAGGCCGTCGAGGCGAACGCCCAGTTCGGCATGACCATCCGGGCCGACGGCAGCGACCCGCACGGCCAGGGTCAGCTGTACACCTCGGCCAAGTGGAGCCCGTGGAGCCGCACGAAGGGCACCTCGGCCGAGCTGAGCGCGAGCGTCGACCACGTCCGCCGCGCGCCGTCCGACAGCCGGACCGTGCTGGTGCAGTACGACGCCGACGTGCGGCTCGTCGCCGAGACGCGGCAGGAGAGCGTGGTCAACGGCGGCAAGTCGCGCGCCGGAGCCGACGTCAAGCTGCCGGGCGCGGTGTTCGTCCGGATGACCGAGGACCAGGCCCGCGAGCAGGGTCTGCTCCCGTCGGTCGAGCCGCGCACCCCGGCGCCCGGCACGCTCACTGCGCCCGCACTGGTCGGCGGCACGTCGAGTGCGCTGGGCGCGGCCGTCGTCGAGGACGCGCCGGACCTCAGCGGACTCATCCGCGACGCGCGCGCGACCCTCGGCAAGACCGGTGACCGGCTGCTGCCGAAGTCCGTTTTGGACGACTCGATGAACAACCTGCAGCGGATGCTGGACGCGGCGTCACCGGAGAGCGTGACGTCCCTTGTGGACGGTGCGCTCGACGGCGGCGTGCCGCTCGTCCTGCACGACCCGGGCGTCGTCACCACCGACACCTACCAGGTGCTGCTCAAGGCGCGCGTCACCGAGACCGAGTTCCTGGACGTGGCGCACGACGGCAGCGAGATCGACCACGCCGTCAGCGCGACCGCGACGGCCAAGGAGAACGCGGGCCGCGGTTCGTCCTACGGCGGCCAGTTCCGCGGCGCCGGACGCGGCCTCTTCACCGACAGCCACGCGAAGGTCAGCGGTTACGACGGTGTCTACAAGGGAGTGTCCGGGACCCGCACCAAGAGCGACCAGACGACCGCCACCGATACCAAGACGACGTCGAAGACGGCGTCCTCGAGCGGGCCCGCGGTGCGGTACCGCGCGAAGGTGACGTTCGATCTGGTCGTCACGCGCGGCGACAGGACGTTCCCGGTCACCTCGCAGGACGCCGACCTCGTCGTCCGGGCGGCCGCCGACGACCAGAAGATCATCACCGGGGCCGCGCCGAAGGACCACAACGCGGCGGCGACGAACGTCAAGACCTTCACCGACGCCGACCTGAAGACCTGGCAGGACGGCGGGCACGGCGCGCTGCCGGCGTCGGCGACGACCGAGGGCCTGCGCGGCGCCGCCGAGGTGCGCGCGGCCGCCCGGCAGGCCCTGCGGACCGCCGGCGCCCGCGACGGCCTGATCAGCAACACCACCCTCGCGTCCGCCGTCACCAACGAGATGCTCCAGGCGAACCTGCCCGACCTGGTCAAGGGCCCGCTCGACGTCCCTGAGCTGCACGAAGCCGCCGTGCTGCGCAACGGCCACGGCACGGTCAAGGTCTACGCGCGGGTCGTCAACCCGAAGCTCGCCGGGCTGAGCGACAGCGTGAAACTGGAGCACTCGGCGACCGAGACGGCGACCTTCACCGGCGAGGCCAAGACTTCGGCCAGTTCCGAGCAGCAGCACAACCTCGGCGGCGGCGGGGTCACCGACCCCGGGCAGAACGCGCACTCGTGGGGCGGCCTCGACACCCGCTCACCCGACGCGAGCACCGAGCCGACGTCGTCGACGTCCGCCGGCGACCAGTCGGTGACCGGCAAGCCGAAGGGCCGCACCGGGCTGGTCGGCTTCGACGTCGAGTACCGCGTGGTCGCCGACCTCGGCGGCGGCCGGACCGCGGCGGTCGAGGTGAAGGTGCCGTCGTCGGCCCTGGTGCGGATGACCGACGCCGACGTCGAGGCGTTCCTGAACGCGAAGCTGCCGGACACGCTGAGCCGGGCCCAGGACGCGGTGAAGGACGCCGCCGAGGCGTGGCGCACCGCCGAAGAGGCCGTCGACCAGGCGCAACGTGGTGCCGACGACCGCTGGCTCGATCAGCGCGAAGGCGCGCGTCGATTGGCCGAAGACGGCCCGGCGCTCGGCGTCGACACCTCGACCGACGCCGTCCAGGCCCTGCGGGACGCGCTGGCCGCGGCGGAGACCGACGCGCGTGACGCCGGGGCGCGGCTGCGCGCGGGCAACGCGGAGATCTCGCGCCTGAACGACGTCGCCGACCAGGCGCTCACCCTGGCCGGGGCCGCCGAACCCGGCTCTGACGAGCAGCGGGGTCTCCTCGCCACGCGCGGAAAGGCCCTGGAGGACGCGGCCGCGATCCGGGCCGCGCAGCCGGAGCTGACCCGGGCTCGCGGCGCGGCGCAGGACCGGGCCGAACGGCTCGCCGCCGTGCTCGACGAGCACCGCAACGATCGCGCCGACCAGATCTCCCACCGGGACGCCGCGCTCGACGACGTCGTCGAGGCCCGGCGTCGGGCCGATGAGGCCCGGCAGGCGTGGTGGGACGCCAAGCGGGAACTGGACCGGCAGGTCGACGCGTTCGATCCGTCTACTGTGGACGCCGTGCTGGCGCAGGACACCGTGACCGGCGTCGACACCGGGACCGGCCTGCCGTACGACTTCGACGTCTCCCAGATCGAGGCCCGCCCGGTCACCGACCGGTCCGGCCGGGTGGTCGCGGTGTCGTTCCTGCCCGCCGCCGAGCACACCGCGGACATCGAACGCGACTGGGCGGACGACCACTCCGACACGGTCGGTTCCCTCCCCGAAGGCGCTACGCCGGAGCGGACCGCGCCGCTGCTGCGTGACGCCCGGGAGAACGGCGCGAAGCCGGACCTCGACGGACGCGCGTTCGGCGAGTGGGCGTCGCAGAGCCCCGCGCCGTGGGATTCGAGCACGCTGTTCGTCATGGCGCACGGCCGGCCGCAGTCGGTGAAGCTCACGCTGCTGGGCGGGCGGACCGTGCGCGTCGACGGCGCGTCGTTCGCGAAGATCCTCGCCGCGTCGAAACCGTTCGCGCAGGCGGCCGGGTCCGCGCGGCCGTCGATCACGCTCATCGCGTGCGCCACCGGCAAGCTCGACGGCCCGGGCGGTGTCGCCCACGACTTCCAGCGGGCGTTGTCCGAGCTGGGCGGCACGCTGCAGGTGCACGCGCCGACCGAGCCGGCGCTGTTCGGCCGCCCGTCGGCGACCCTGGGCCAGGCGACCGGCGCCACCCGCGGCTTCACGACCGTGACCGACGGCGGGCACTTCGCGACCTTCGGTGAGCGGTTCAGAGGTGAACTGGCCGATCAGCCGGGGACCACCGTCGAGTTCGACGCGCCTGCCGCGACGCCGCTGCTGGACGCGTCCGGCGAGGTCCGCGGCGTCAGTTTCCTCGAACCGGACGAGGCGGCGAAGGTGCAGGCCTGGCTGTCGCAGACCACCGGCGAGAACCTCATCGTGGAGGCCGCGCCGGACGAGATGCGCGAGTTCGCGTCGGGCGCGCAGCCGTCGTTGCGCGGTCGCGGGCCGGGCGAGGGCGGCGTGCTGGTCCGGGCGCCGTGGGCCGACGAACTGGCGCGGGGGAAGACGTTCCTCGTCACCGGGCACGGAGAGGAGACCCGCGCCAAGGTCTTCGCCCAGGTCGACGGCGAGCGTCGCGCGGTGTTCGTCGACGGGGCCACCCTGGCCAGGCTGGTGACGTCTTCCTTTGGTTCCGCGCGACCGGAATCGGTGACGCTCTTCCCGTGCGCGGCCGGCCGCCGTCCCGGGCCGGGTGGGGTCGCTTTCGACTTCCACGCGGCTTCCGGCCTGCCGGTGCACGCGGCCACGGACTCGGTGCTCGCCAACCGCCGTGGTGACGACGAGCCGTCGGCGCCGCTGTTCGGCGCCACCGACGACGCGTTCACGGCTGTCGTCCGCGGCGGGCACTGGACGACGTTCGGGAAGCCTGTCGACACCGCGGCGGTCGTCGAGGAGCTGGCCGAGGCGCTGGGCAAGGACTGGCACTACGCGCGTCCGGAGCCCGTCTCGGGACTGGTGCCGCTGGCCGATCGCGCCCGGACTCTCGAGGTGGTGCGGGAAGCCGTCGCGACGACCCTCGCGCTGCGCGACCCCGCGCCGGTGCTGGCGCAGCACGAACAGCCCGACGTCGTCCGCGCGGTCGTCGACCGGCATCTCGGGCACCGGGACACCGGCCTGGCCGCGGGTGCGCGTGAACTCGCGCGGGCGGTGCTCGTGGCCGACACCGGCGACGGTCCGTTGCCCGCCATCAGCATCACCGGCACCGGCGCCGGTTCAGTCGCGAAGGCCTTGGCCGGGCACCTCGGCGAGGCCCTCGCGCACGACGTCCTGGCGCGCGTGCCGGTGAAGATCCGTGGCGGCGACGGCGGGCACGTCGAGATCTCCTTCGCCTCGACGCGGCTGCGGATCGACCCGGCGGTCGGGGAGATCGTCGGGCAGCTCCGGTCGGGGCTGCCGGTGCTGCGTTTGGACAGTGTCGCGGACGTCGTGGAGTCGCACGAGAATCCCGGTCTACTGTGGACGTCGGTGCTGGCTCAGGTGGCGACTTCGCCGGAGTTCGCTGCGGTCACGCACGTCGTCGACCGGCGGTTCGACCCGGTGTCCGGGAAGTGGCGGCCGGTCGGACCGTCCATCCGGGACTTCTTCCCGGGCGTGGGCAAAGGTGAGTGGCGGGACGGCTTGGTGTATCGGCCTTCGGCTCCGAGCACCTCTATTGTGGACACCCCTCGTACGCTCGCCGAGTCTATTGTGGAGCGGCTCCGTGACGGATTGCCTGTGCCTGTCGTTCCGGACGCGCTGATGGCTGATGTCCAAAGTGAACTGATCGCGTTGACTCCGCCGGGTGCGGCGCCGTTTGTAGTCGATGGCGCCTTGAGCCCGGCCGACGCCGCGGCCGTGGCCGGGCTGGCCGAGGAGTTCGCGTTGCTGCAGCTGCACGGCGTCACCGACACCGTCGTCGGCCGGGACGACGTGCTGGAGATCGCGGCCCGGGTGGCCGGCGGCCTGGACGTCGGCGCCGCCGCGGACGCCATCGACGCCCTGGCCCGGCACGGAGCGTTGCGGCCGGGACTGGTGACGGTCGCGATGGACGCCGTCCTGGCGTCGCCGGACGTCGAGACGCGGGCCGGCGCGGTCGCGGTGGTGATCCGGGAGCTGGCCGAGGGGGATCTGCCGATCGGGGTCATGCGCGAAGCGGTGCGTGGCGCGGTGGACGACCCCGAGCCCACGCGGCGCGCGTTGTGGCTGATGCGGCGGTTCCGGGTCACGAACCTCGCGTGGCTCTACCGGTGGCGGATCGCGGAGGGCGTGCGACGCTATCAGGAACAGGAGAAGGCGGCGTCGGAACGATCGGCCCGGTTGACGGCCGCGGTGGGAGGGGTGCGTGATGACGGCTGAGAAGTGGGTGCTGCTCGTCGACCCGGCGTGGCCCCCGGAGCCGTCGGCGCCCGACCGGTCCCACGTGGTCGGCGGCTGGCCGGCCGCGGCGGACGGCTCGATCGGCGACTTCGAGCCGAACCCGGAGTACGTGCCGTCGGGCCCGGACAGCCCGGCGGACCCGCTGGACGCGGTCCTGCGGCTGCTGGCCGTGGGTGACGCGGAGTTCGCCCAGGTGGCGTCGGTGTTCCGCCAGGTCGAGACGGCGGTCGCGTTGGACGCGTCGGGCGCACCCTTGACGGCACCGTCGCCCGACGGCGTCCCGTGCCTGCTGGTCGCGACGGCGCCGGCCCACCGCCACCGGGTCCGGACGGCGGGCTGGCGGGCGGTGGACGCGGCGGAGCTGGCGGCGCTGCTGGCGGACCGCCCGGGCACGGACCTGCTGCTCAACCCGGGCGCGGTCGGCTGCACCCGTCTGCCGGCGGCGACGGTCCAGGACCTCACCTCGCGCCCGTGACGCTTGAAGTCCGTGAATGCCACATCGAGGGACCTAGTGTCCCTCGATGTGGCATTCACGGACTTGGCCTAGTCCGCCGGACCGCCTGGGTTCACCGGGCTTTCGCCGAGGCGGTGCAGGACGGCCGCCGCCAGGGCTGTTCGTTCCAGCATTCCCTCGACGCTGATGTGCTCGTGCCGTGCGTGGGCGCCGTCGCCGACCGCGCCGAAGCCGTCCAGGACCGGGTGGCCCAGCGCCGCCACGAAGTTGCCGTCGCTGGCTCCGCCCACCGAGCACTCCGCCAACGTGACGCCCAGCTCCGCCGCCGTCGCGCGGGCCAGGGCGTACAGCTCCGCCGTTGCCGGGGAACGCTCCATCACCGGGCGGTTCCAGCCGCCCTCCACCACGAGTGTCGCGCGGGGGTCGTGGGCCGTCAGCGCCGCCAGGCTCGCGTCGATGCGAGACGCTTCCGCCGCGCTCGACACGCGCACGTCGACCTCTCCGGACGCCGCGCCCGCGATCACGTTCTGCCTGGTCCCGCCGGTGATCACGCCGACGTTGACCGTCGTCCCGGCGGCCGGGTCGGCCAGGGCGTGCAGGGCCAGGACCGCCCGGGCCAGCTCGTCGATCGCGCTCGCGCCCTTCGCCGGGTCCAGCCCGGCGTGGGACTCGACGCCGGTGGCGCGCACGCGGAACAGGCCGACGCCCTTGCGCGCGGTCTTCACCGCGCCGGCCGCGCTCGCCTCGAACACCAGCGTCGCGCGGGTGCCCGCCGCGGCCTCCTCGATCACCGGCCGGGACGCCGGGCTGCCGATCTCCTCGTCGCCGTTGAGGACCAGCCGGACGGCCGGGCGGGGGAGCCCGGCGGCGTCGAGCGCGCGCAGCGCCCACACCGCGTGGACCAGGCCCGACTTCATGTCGAAGATCCCCGGCCCGGTCGCGTGGTCGCCGTCCACCGTGAACGGCCAGTCCGCGAGCGTCCCGAGCGGCCACACCGTGTCGTAGTGCGCCAGCACGAGAACCGGCTGACCGGCACCCGGGTAGTCGTAGACCTTGACGTCGCCGTGCGCGCCGCCGTCGACGTCGCGCACCGACGCGGGCGGGCCCAGCCGCTCGCGCAGCCAGCCGTCCACCCAGGACAGTCCCCGGGCGAGGCATTCCTTGTCGTCACTGGGCGTCTCGATGCCGACGTAAGCGGCGACGTCGGCCAGCAGCTCGTCGCGGTGGGCGCGCACCCACTCGTGCAGGATCGTCACGGTCGCTCCCCGAGGACGTGGCCGACGACCTGGGCGTGCGTGGCGAACCAGACGCCGTCGTGGCCGGTGATGTGGTCGAGCAGCTCGGTGAGTATCGCGATCCGCGAGCGGTGCCCGATGATGTGCGGGTGCATGGTGAGCTGGAACAGGCCGCCGTCGGCGTAGGCCGCGTCGAACTCGTCGCGCCAGATCGAGAGCACCCCGCGCGGTGGTGTGTAGGGCCGCAGGGCGGCGAAGCGGTCCATCATGAAGTACGGCGCGTCGTCGCGGATCCACTCCACCGGCAGCTCGACCACGCCGGTGGGCTCGCCGTGTTCGAGGAGCTCGTAGCAGTCGTCGTCGGCCATCAGCGACGAGTCGTACTGCAGGCCCAGCTCGCGGGTGATGGCCAGGGTGTGCGCGGAGAAATCCCACGACGGCGTCCGGATGCCGGCCGGCCGGGTGCCCGCGAGCCGTTCCAGGACGTCGGCGGCGCGGAAGGCGAGGTCACGCTCTTCGGCCTCGGTGAGAGCGGTGTTGCGTTCGTGGATCCAGCCGTGCAGCGCGACTTCGTGCCCGTTGTCCACATAGGACTGGACTTCGCCGTCGTGCAGCAAAGCCGAGACCGCGGGCACGAAGAAGGACGCCGGCGCGGAGTACCGCTCGAGGAGCCGCAGCAACCGCGGCACGCCGACGCGCGCGCCGTACTCGCCCTGCGCCAGCTTGCCGGGCAGCACGTCGCCGTCGCGCAACGCGGGCGTCTCGTGGTCGGAGTCGAACGACAGCGCCACGGCCACCTTCGCGCCGCCGGGCCACGACGCGGGCCGCAGCGCGCGGCCCGCCCGGACGTGCTCGACGTGCCCGCGCCACGTCGATTCGTCCCACCGCCAGGGTTGTTCCGTCATGCGTCCTCCAGGGCGGCGGGCTCGAGCGTCTCGACTTCGTTCTCCACCACCGCATCTTGAACGCGGGGAAACGTCGAGGGCAAGGGGCCGGAAGAGTCAGCCGGCCCGGATCACGCCCAGGCCCAGCGGCGTGATCTCGTGGATCTGCGACTTGCCCGCCCGGGTGCTGGTGATCAGCCCGCTCGCCCGCAGGACCGACGCGTGCTGGCTGGCCGTGGCCAGGGCGATGTCCGTCAGCTCCGCCAGCTCGCTCGTGTTGCAGCGGGTGATCGCCACCGTCATGAGGACGCGGGCGCGGGTCCGGCCGAGCAGCGCGGCCAGCGACGGGCCGGGCTCGGCGTCGCTGTCGAGGGTCGTGTGGCCGATCGAGTAGACGAGCACCGGCGGCAGCCCCGGGTCCTTGTACGTCGTCGGCATGCCGTGGGCGAAGAATGTCGGGAGCAGCCGGAGGCCGCGGCCGGCCAGGTGGAGCGTCTGGTCGACCGGGAAGCGGACGTGGAGCACGGGCGGGTTCCACGTGATGTCCGGGTGCAGCGTCGAGAGCAGCAGCTGGGGCCCGCCGCGCTCGAGGCCGGACTGCAGCCGGCGGCGGTCGCGCGCGACGGTGCGGCGGACCGCCGGCCAGTCCGGGGCGAGGCACTGGCGGTAGTAGTCGTGCAGCGCCGTGCCCAGCCGGCGCAGCTCGCGCGGTTCGCCGTCGCCGAGTCGGCGCAGCCACGGCGGGACGCGGGTGCCCTGCGCGGCGAGCTCGGCGACGTCGGCGGCCAGGACCCGCGGCGGGGTCTCGAGCATGGCGGCGATGCCGTCGCCGACCGTGCGGGCCCCGGCCGGGGTGAGGAAGTCCGGGCAGTAGCCGTACGGCGGCACGGCGGCCATGAGCAACCGCCCGGACTCGGGGACCGCGGAACGTGACCCCCGGCGCCACCGGCCGAAGAACGGCTCACCCTCGGGTCGCCGGATCCGGTAGCTGCTCATCAGCAGCTCCCACATCGGGTCGGCGTCCTCGGCGATGGTCAGCTTCGCCAGGTCCGCGTCCGTGAAGTGAATTTCCAACATGCCGGGCGCACCCCCTTCCCAGCGAGAATAGCGCTGGTCGGACGCGGTTTCCGCCGGGTCACCCGGCATTCCCGCCGGGCGACGTTTCGGCCGGGCGCGAAACGTTTTCGGGCCCGTTGACCCGCTCGCGCGACGCTGGCAGGTTCTGCTCGACGGGACGTGCCCGCAGCCGGCTGGGGGAGGGCTGCGGGCACGCCCGGTGACCAGGGGCCGGCGACGCTCGAAAAGGCGGTATCCGGATGCCTGCCGTGCGATCCTGGTCGCATGACGCAGCCCGGCGAACCCCCACCGGACGGCGAGGTCGATCCGGCGGCCCGCACCCAGATCCTGCTCGCCGAGTACAACGCGCTCCGGACCGAGACCGAGCGGCGAGCGACGGTCCAGTGGAACGTGTTCGCCCTCCAGCTGGCCTCCGCGGGCGCGATCTCCAGCGTGGCGATCTCGTCGTCGAACTTCGCCCTGCTGCTGCTCGTCCCGTTCGCGGCGTACCTGCTCGGCAGCCGGTACATCCTGCACGACTTCCACCTCAAGCTGATCCGCCGCTACGTGCGCGAGTCGCTGGCGCAGCGGCTCGGCGGGCAGGTCCGGTGGGAGTCGTGGCGGACGTCGGCGCTGGCCGCGCCCACGACCCGCGGCTGGTTCAGCGTCACCGGCTGGAACTTCCTGCACCCGACCAGGCTGGCGTTCGAGGGGGTCGGTTTCCTCAGCCTGGCCGCCGGGCTGCTGTCCGCGGGCTACCGCTGGTGGCGGACCTCGGTGCCGTGGCCGTTGACCGTCGGCTTCTTGCTGGGCTGGCTGCTCGGGCTCGCCGCCGTCCTGCTGCTCGGCCGGGCTTTCCGGCGCGCGTCGGACCTGTGAGTGGCCGTCGTGCACGGTTTGCCGGGCCGGCGATGTTAACTTTGGGACAAGCCTGGAGGAAGGACAGCGATGAGCGAACCCGGCCGGGTGGTGCCCGCGCGGCGGCGGGGGCTGGCCGACGAGGTCGCCGACCGGATCCGGGACGCCATCTTCGACGGCGCCTACCCGCCCGGTAGCCAGCTGCGGGAGGTGGAGCTGTCCGCCGCGCTGGGCGTCAGCCGGGGGCCGGTGCGGGAAGCTCTCCTGCGGCTCGAACGGGAGGGCCTGGCGCGCAGCGAGTGGCACCGCGGCGCGACCGTGACGGCCCTGACCGAGCCGGACGTCGCCGAGCTCGACACGCTGCGGGCGGCCCTCGAGCAGCTCGCCGTCGCGCTGGTGATCGAGCGCGCGCCGGCCGAGGGGCTGGCGGCGGTCGACGCGGCCGTCGGGCGGATGGCGCGTGCCGCGGACGAGCACGAGATGGTCCGCTGCGACATCGGCTTCCACGACGCCGTGTACGCCGCCGCGGGGCACCGGCGCCTGCTCGAAGCGTGGGAGGCCATCCGCTCGCAGGTGCACCTGTTCCTGCTGACGCGCGTCGGCGTCGAGGCCGACGGCTACCTCGCGGCGATCCCGGAGGAGCACCGGCAGCTGGCCGCCGCGCTGCGCGCCGGTGACCGCGAGGCCGCGCTGGAGCTGTTCGCCACCCACCGCCGGCACGCGTTCGACATCCTCACCGGCAAACGGCGCTCAGCCGGCCGGTGACGGCTCGGCCGTGAGCGCCGCGTCCGCGAAGCCCGCGGTCAGCGCCCGGAGCGCCGCGTCCAGGTAGACCGTCAGGTCCGCGTCGGCCCGGGCCGACCAGCGTTCGTAGGCCGCGCGGCACGCCGCCAGCACCGCCCGGCCCACCGCCAGCGGGTACAGCGAGTCCGCGGGCTGGCCGGTCCGCGTGCCGACGTACGCGCTGACCGCGCGTTCCCAGGCGTCGTAGTGGATCGCCGCGCTCGCGGCCAGCTCGGGGACCGAGCTGAGCAGGCTCATCCGCTTGCGCAGCTCGGGGACGTCCTCGGCGCGGTAGTGGTTCGCGGCCAGCACGGCCGCGCGGACGGCGTCCATCACGGGCAGGCCGGCGGGCGCGTCGGCGAGCAGCTTCCGGATCGTCTCGACCTCGGTGTCGAACTCGTTCCACAGGACGTCGGACTTGGCGTCGTAGTACCGGAAGAACGTGCGGCGGCTGACCCCGGCGGTCGCGGCGATCTCGTCGACCGTCGTCTCGTGGAAGCCCCGTTCGGTGAACAGCCGCAGGGCGATGACCTCCAGCTCACGAGCGCTGGTGCCCGGTGGGCGGCCGCGGCGGGCGGCGGGGGTCGGTTCGGTCATCCGTGTGCCGTTCCTTCGTGAGGCTTGTTTCTGACACTGGGTGACATTACTCTGCCTGATATTCGTCACAGGGTGCCGAAAAGAGGTCGATCATGCGGCTCGCGGAACTGTCCTCGCCGGACGTCGCCGAGCGCGCGGCGGCCGGGGCGATCCTGGCGGTGCCGGTCGGCGCGACCGAGCAGCACGGCCCGCACCTGCCGCTGACCACCGACACCGACATCGCGAAGGCCCTCTGCGACGGGCTCGCGGCCGCACGCCCGGACGTCCTGGTGGCGCCCGCGGTGGCCTACGGCTCCAGCGGCGAGCACGCGGGCTTCGCCGGGACGTTGTCGATCGGCCAGGAGGCGACCGAGCTGCTGCTGGTCGAGCTGGGCCGCTCGGCGGCCGAGACGTTCGGCAGGCTGCTGTTCGTCTCCGCCCACGGCGGCAACGCGGGCCCGGTCACCCGGGCCGTCGCCCGCCTGCGGGCGGAGTCGCGCGACGTCGAGGTGTTCCAGCCGCGCTGGCCGGGCGATCCGCACGCCGGCCGCCCGGAAACGGCGCTGCAGCTGGCGTTGCGGCCGAGCGGAGTGCGAATGGACCGCGCGGTCGTGGGGGACACGCGGCCGCTGGGAGAGGTGCTGCCGCTGCTGCGCGAAGGCGGCGTCCGCGCGGTGACGGCGACCGGGGTACTGGGCGACCCGACGTCGGCGACGGCGGCGGAGGGCCGGGAACTGCTGGCGCTGTTGACCGGAGCGTTGGTGTCCCATGTGGACGCTTGGCATCCGGCGGTGGTCGCATGACGGCGCCTGCACCCGGCGCCGGTGTCCCCTGTGGACACCCGACCCGAGGCGCGGTGGCGGCATGACCCCGCGCATCGCCCTCGTGACCGGCGCGGCGCGCGGGATCGGCGCCGCGACCGTCCTTCGGCTGGCCGAGCAGGGTTACGCCGTCCTCGCCGTCGACGTCGCCGCCGACGATCCGGCCCTTCCGTACCCGATGGGCACCGCGGCCGAGCTGGCCGCCGTCGTCGCGAAGGCGGGGGACAACGCCGCGGCCTTCGTCGCCGATGTCCGCGACCCCGGCGCCCTGGCCGCCGCCGTGGCCGAGGCCGAACGCCGCTGGGGCGGGCTCGACGTCGCGATCGCCGCCGCGGGCGTGATCGCCGGGGGAGTGCCGCTCTGGGAAGTCCCGGAGGCGCGGGAAAAGGCCGTCCTCGAGGTCAACCTCAACGGCGTCGTCCATCTCGCCCGGGCCGCCGTGCCCGCGTTGCTGCGCCGGCCCGAACCGCGCGCCGGCCGGTTTCTCGCCGTCGCCTCGGCCGCCGCGACCCGTGGCCTGCCGATGCTCGCCGCCTACTGCGCCGCGAAGGCCGGCGTCGCCGGGCTCATCCGCGCGCTCGGTGCCGAGCTGGGCCGCACCGGCGTCACCGCCAACGCCGTCAGCCCCGGTTCGACCGACACCCCGATCCTCGCCGAGAGCGCCCGGCTCTACGACCTGCCCGAGGCGGCCGCGTTCGCCGAACAGCAGCCCGCCGGGCGGCTCCTCGACCCGGCGGAAGTCGCCGCCGTGCTGGCGTTCCTCGCCGGCCCGGACAGCGGGGCGATGACCGGCGCGGTCGTGCCGGTGGACGGAGGTCTGGCCTTATGACGCCCTTGCCGCCCGGGTTCCGCGTCGCGCTGGACCCGGACACCCGCGAACTCGCCGACGGCCTCTGGTTCGGCGGCTCCCCGGCCCGTGTGCTGCGGCTGACCGGGGCGGGCCGCAAAGCGTGGCAGGACCTCGGCGACGGCCCGGTCACCTCCGCCGCCACCGGCACGCTCGCCCGCCGCCTCACCGACGCCGGTCTCGCCCATCCCGTGCCGCCGGAGCCTGACGCACCCGCGGACGTCACCGTCGTCGTCCCGGTCCGCGACCGCGCGGAACTGCTCGGTCGCTGCCTGGCCGGGCTCGACCACAAGCACCCCGTGCTCGTCGTCGACGACGGTTCGGACGACCCCGCCGCCGTCGCGGCCGTGGCCGCCGCGCACGGCGCGAAGCTGGTCCGCCGCGACGTCAACGGCGGCCCGGGCGCCGCGCGCAACACCGCGCTGGACCACGTCGGCACCGAGCTGATCGCCTTCCTGGACAGCGACTGCGTCCCGGCCGACGGCTGGGCCGACCGCCTCGCGACGCACTTCGCCGACCCGCTGCTCGCCGCCGTCGCCCCCCGCGTCCGCGCGCTGGCGCCCGGCACCTGGGCCGGCCGCTACACCCGCGCCGCGGGCAGCCTCGACCTCGGCGACCGCCCCGCGCGGGTCGCGCCGGGCACGCGCGTGTCGTACGTGCCGACCGCCGCGCTCGTCGTCCGCCGCAGTGCGCTGACGTCGGTCGCGGTCGACGGCGCGGTGTTCGATCCGGCGCTGCGCGTCGGCGAGGACGTCGACCTCGTCTGGCGCCTGCACGAGGCCGGCTTCCGCGTCCGCTACGCCCCGGACGTCGCCGTCGACCACCACGAACCGGAGACCTGGCGCGACCTGCTGGGCCGCCGGGCCCGCTACGGCACGTCCGCCGCACCGCTCGCGCTGCGGCACCCGAAAGCGCTGGCGCCCTTGGCTTTGCACCCCTGGCCCGCGCTGACCGTCGGCGCGCTGCTGGCCCGCCGGCCGGCGCTCGCCGCGCTCGCGTTCGGCGGCTCGGTGGGCAGCATGGTCCGGCTCCTGCGCGCCCACGACGTCCCGGACGCCGGGGTCGTGCGCGCGATGGCCACCGCCGTCCGGCAGACCTGGCTCGGGTGTGGCCGCTACGGCACCCAGTTCGCGGCCCCGCTCCTCGCCGCGCTGCTGGTCCCCGGCGGGCGGCGCCGCTGGAGCCGCCGCGCCGCCGTCGCTTCGCTGCTGCTGGGCCCCCCGCTGACCGCGTGGGCGCAGCGGCGGCCGGAGCTCGATCCCGTCCGCTACACCGCGGCCGCGATCGCCGACGACATCGCGTACGGCGCCGGCGTCTGGGCCGGCTGCCTGGCGCAGCGCACCACGGTGCCGGTCCGCCCGGCCGTCGTGCGGCGCCCGCTGAAGATCGACCCGAAGGGAACACGATGACCTGGTTCGAGTCCGTCGCCGAAGCCCAGCGACGCGCGAAGAAGCGTCTCCCCGGTTCCGTCTACTCCGCCCTGATCGCCGGTTCCGAAAGGGGCCTGACGCTGGCCGACAACCTCGGCGCGTTCGACGAGCTGCGGTTCGCGCCGCGCACCGCCGGGCACTTCGGCGAGCGCGACCTGAGCACGCACGTGCTCGGCCGCGACGTCGCGCTGCCGGTGCTGATCTCCCCGACCGGGGTGCAGGCGGTGCACCCGGACGGCGAGGTGGCCGTGGCCCGCGCCGCCGCCGCGCGCGGGACGTCGATCGGGCTCAGCTCGTTCGGCAGCAAGCCGATCGAAGAGGTCGTCGCGGCCAACCCGAACACCTACTTCCAGGTCTACTGGACCGGCACCCGCGAAGACATCCAGCGCCGTCTCGAGCGCGCCCGCGCGGCCGGGGCCGTCGGCATCATCCTGACCCTGGACTGGTCGTTCTCGCACAGCCGCGACTGGGGCAGCCCGCACATCCCGGAACGGCTCACCTTCCGCGAGCTGCTGCGCTTCGCGCCGGAAGGCCTGACGCACCCGCGCTGGCTGCTCGACTACGTGCGCACCCGCGCGCTGCCGGACCTCGGCGTGCCGAACATGGCCCAGCCGGGCGAGCCGTCGCCGACGTTCTTCGGCGCGTACGGCCAGTGGATGCAGACGCCGCCGCCGTCGTGGGAGGACGTCGCCTGGCTGCGCTCGCAGTGGGACGGCCCGTTCCTGCTCAAGGGCGTCATCCGGGTCGACGAGGCCCGCCGCGCGGTGGACGCGGGCGTCAGCGCGATCTCGGTGTCCAACCACGGCGGCAACAACCTCGACGGCACCCCGGCGACGATCCGCGCGCTCCCGGCGATCGCCGAGGCGGTCGGCGACCGGGTGGAAATCCTGCTGGACGGCGGAATCCGCCGCGGCAGCGATGTCGTGAAGGCCCTGGCCCTGGGCGCTCGCGCGGTGCTGATCGGCCGCGCGTACCTGTGGGGCCTGGCCGCGGACGGGCAAGCGGGCGTCGAGAACGTCCTCGACGTGCTGCGGGGCGGCATCGACTCGACGCTGCTGGCGCTGGGCAAGCGGAGCGTGCACGACCTCACCCGGTCGGACGTGCTGGTGCCCACGGGGTTCGAGGCCGACCTCGGCGTCGCGGTCGGCTGATCACCCGACGTCGGTCTCGGGGACTGCCTTGGCGAGTTCGTCGAACCCGGGCGGGCAGTACGCGGCGCCGGCGTCGTGCCGCCGCCGGGCCGCGCTCGACGCGACGGACATGGCGACGGCTTCGCGGAGGTCGAGGTGAAGCCGCGCCAGGGGCCGCTGCAGGCGGTAGATCCCCGTGCGCGACTCGTGGATCTCGCCGAGCGGGTTCGCGTGCACCGCGGGGAGGTTCTCGACGCCCCACCCGGCTTCGGTCGTGAACGCGCCGTTCCGCAGGCCCAGGCCGTGCTCCGCCGCGCGGCCCGCCAGCCACCGGAGGGCGACGTCGGCCAGGGACGAGTCCGGGTAGCCGCCGCCGACGTCGCTGTGCACCCCGGAGAACCAGACCTGCTCGACCACCTGGTCGCCGGCGTCGTCGTGCCGCGTCCACAGGGCCGGCCGGAAGGCCTTGCGCCGCTCGTCGATCGCGACGGCGTGCATCGCGACGTCGACCCGGCTGCTCAGCTCGGTGTCGTGGAAGGCGAACCGCCGGTTGATCCGGTCCATCAGGAACTTCGGCCCGATCGTGGGGATCCCGAGCGCGCCCACCGTGTCCCAGACGCCGATGAACCGGATCCGGGTGTCTTCGTGGCTGTAGGACCGCCGGAACAGCTCCGACTCGATGTCCCGCGGCTTGATCGACCGCGCGCGGTACAACGCGTACGCGTCGTCGATCCGCTCGACGGCGGCCGGCTTGAGCACTCCGGCGTTCCGGATCAGCCCGGCGACGCTGCGCGCGGTGTAGGCGCCGCGGCTGAAGCCGAACAGGAAGATCTCGTCGTCCGGCTCGTAGTTCTCCACGACGAACCGGTACGCGCGGAGCACGTCGTGGGCCACGCCGACCCCGAACGCGCCGCCGCGCAGCCGCGCCCGGCCGTAGGACCCGACACCGCGGTGGTAGTACAGGCGCTGGGGGACGCCGTCGAACTCGCCGGCGACGGCCAGGGCCAGCTTCGTGACGTTCGTGGGGGACGGCGTTCCGCCGGAAGTCTGGTCCGGTGTGTTCCACGTGCCGTCGCAGCAGATCACGAGACGTTTCATGGCACCCCTCTCCGGAGCCTCCCCCAACGGGTCGCAGGAGCGAAGGCCTGGTTACGCGGAATCGGACACGTCACCCGGATGGCGTAGCCGCGGCCGGTCGTTCCCGACGTCCGGGTCTGGACCACCGGCCCCCGGGACTGGTAATCCTTCGCGGATGACGATGGACGCGATCGCCCTGCACAGCATCAACCCGTGGGAAGTGTCGTTCCTGCGCGAAGAGGTGGCCGGCTACTTCGCCCACGGCATCGAGTTCGCACCCGGCGCCACGGTCCTCGACGTCGGCGCGAACGTCGGCGTCTTCTCGGCGGCCGTCTACGAGCGCCTGGACGGCGACGTGCGGATCTTCGCCTTCGAGCCGTTGCCACCGCTCTACGAGACGCTGGAGCGCAACGCCCGCGAGTTCTTCGGCGGCCGGCTGACCGCACTGCCGTTCGGGTTGTCCTCGGCGGAGGACGAGCTGGACTTCAGCTACTTCCCGGCCGCGACGATCTTCTCGTCTTCCTTGCGGGACGCGGGAAACGTCGAAGCCGAGCGCAAGCGCGTCACGGCCAGCATCGTCGAGATGATCCGCCGGGGCGGCCTGGGTGCCACGGCCCGTCGCGTCCCGGCGCCGGTGCTGCGGGGAATCGTCGGCCGCAAGCTCCGGGTCATGCGGGAACTGGAGACGCACCGCGTCCGCGTCCGGCCGCTGTCGCCGGTACTGGACGAGCAGGCCATCGACCGCATCGACCTGCTGAAGGTGGACGTCGAGGGCGCGGAGCTGGACGTGTTGCACGGCATCGAGGACCGGCACTGGCCGTTGGTCCGGCAGGCGGTGGTGGAGGTCGAAGGCTGGCGGCGCAACCGGGACACGATCCGGGAGGTGTTCGCGGGCAAGGGTTTCACGGTCAGCGCGGAGCAGGACCCGGTGCAGGAAGCCGCGGACATCGGCATGGTGTTCGCGGTTCGCTAGCCGCGCCGCCGGCGGAGGAGCACGAAGGTCACGATCGACGCCGCCGCCAGTACCGCGGACAGGGCGGCCAGGAAGATCGTGGCGCCGGTGAAGGCCAGGGGGTCCCGGACGTCCCAGAGCGTGGCGTCCGGGCGTTCGGGGTCGTAGCCGACGCGGAGCCGGTCGCCCGTCGCCAGGCCCGGGTCGCGCGGGAAGTCCTTGAGTCGGGCGGTGATCTCCCGGCCGTCCGCGGTCGTGAACCGGACGTCGACGTTGTAGCTGGACTTCGTCGGCACGACCGCCGTGACCGTGGCCGGCGCTTCCTGGCCCGACGCCCGCAACCGGCTCTCGGTCCGCTGCACGGCGACCGCCCCGAGCGCGACGGCGACGGCGAGCACGAGCCCGGGGACGAGAACCCACCCGGCGGCCCGGCGTGGCCCGGCCGAGGCGGGTCCGCGACGCCGTCGCACCCGGGCGACGGGGACCGGCTCGGGTTCGCTCATGTGTCCAGTATGGACGAAGGATCACGCTTCGCGGGTCAGGTCCAGCAGTTGCCGTTCCAGCCGCCGGGCGGCGGGCACGTCGATGCCGACGCCCCACAGCGGCGCCGTGCTCGCGCCGTCCGCCGCCGCGACGACCAGGGTCACCACGTCGGGCGGCAGGCCGTCCGCGTGCAGGTCCGCGTCCCACCGCTCGGCGTCCGCGCGGGCCAGCTCGGCGACCTCGGGGATCGAGATCAGCTGGGCGATCAGCGCGATGTTCTCCCGGATCGCGACCTCGTCCTGGGACGTGTCCAGCGACGCCCGGACGTACGCGCGGGTCAGCCGGCCCGGCGCGGTGTCCGCCGGGTCCAGCGCGGCGGACACCTCCGCCCGGAACGCGTCGAGGAGGTCCTGGGCGAGCGCGCGCACCAGGGCGTCCTTGGCCGGGAAGTGGTACAGCAGCCCGCCTTTCGAGACCCCCGCCTGCCGGGCGATGTCGTCCAGCGACGCGGAGACCCCACGGGCGCGGATCGTCTTCCCGGCCGCGTCGAGCAGGGCCCGGCGCGTTTCTTCGGGGCTGCGCCCGGCTTTGCGAGGCATCGTCAGTCCTTTCCGGACGGGATCGTACGCCAGGCGATCAGCGCGGCAACGGCGGTGACGAGGGCCGCCGCGACCGACGTCACCTGCATGGCGCCGGTGAACGCCTGCCGGGCGCTCTCGGCCACCGGTGACGCCGGGTCGAGCACGGTCACCGCGGCCGCCAGCGACTCCCGGACCTCGGGCGCCACCGCCGGCGGCAGCAGGCCGCGGTAGACGAGCGTCACGAGCGAGCCGAGGAGCGCGATGCCCAGCGCCGCACCCAGTTCGTACGCGGTTTCGGAGATCGCCGACGCCGAGCCCGCCTTGTCCCGCGGGACGGCCGACAGCACCGAGTCCACGGTCAGCGTCAGCGCCAGCCCGACCCCGAGCCCGACCGGCACCAGCGTCAGGCCCAGCCAGATGTACTGCGGCGCCTGCTCGGTGACGGCGACCAGCAGCAGCCCCACGGCCGTGACGGCCAGGCTGACGGCGACCGCGCGGCCCCGGCCGAGCCGCGTGACGACCACGCCGACGGCGGCCACGACCACGATCGAGGCCAGCGTCGCGGGCATCTCCGCGAGCCCGGCCTGCAGCGGGCTGAACCCGCGGACCAGCTGCAGGTACTGCGAGAAGAAGAACAGCAGGCCCATCAGCGCGAAGACCGCGACGAAGTTCGCCACCACCGCGCCGCTGAAGGCGCCGTTGCGGAACAGCGTCACGTCGATCAGCGGGTCGGCCACCCGGCGCTGGCGGCGCACGAACAGCACACCCGAGACCAGCCCGATCACGGCCGTCAGCACGACCGGCGCGTCGACGCCCGAACCGATGGCGTGCTTGACCGCGTAGACCAGCGGCACGATCGCGGCCATCGACAACGCGGCCGACAGCAGGTCGAACCGGCCCGGGTTCGGGTCACGCGACTCCGGCAGCAGCCACGCGCCGGCGATGAGGAAGACGACGACGATCGGCACGTTGATGAGGAACACCGAACCCCACCAGTAGTGCTCCAGCAGCACGCCGCCGACGAGCGGGCCGAGCGCGATGCCACCACCGGAGCCCGCCGACCAGATCGCGATGGCGCGGGTGCGCTCGCGGGCGTCGGTGAACAGGGTGCGGATGATCGACAGCGTCGACGGCATGATCGTCGCCGCCGCGATCCCGAGCAGCAGCCGCGCGGCGACGAGCACGCCCGCGGTGGGGGAGAAGGCGGCCAGCGTGGACGCCACCCCGAACGCCGCGGTGCCGATGAGCAGCACCTTCTTGCGGCCGAACCGGTCGGCGAGGTTGCCCGCGGTGACGAGCAGGCCGGCCAGCGCGAGCGAGTAGACGTCGCCGATCCAGAGGATCTCGGTGGCGCTGGGGGAGAGCTCGCGGGTCAGGGACGGCACGGCGAGGTAGAGCACCGTGCCGTCGACGGCGAGCAGCAGCACGGCGCCGACCAGCACGCTCAGCGCGGCCCAGCGGCGGCGGTGGCTCAACGGTGCGGAGGTGGGCGCGTACGTGGTCATGCCAGTTACTGTACCGGCTGGACGGTACAGTAAGCCAGGTCAGACCGGTCACACCGCGCCGGGCTTGGACAGGAAGAAGTACGCGTAGTGCCGGTCGAGCGCGTTGTGCGGCACCAGCTGGACGGTCTCGGGCTTGAGCCCGCACCGCTCGGCGAGCTCCCAGAACGCCGCGATCGGGTAGGTCGTCATCTCGGCGAGCCCCGAGCGGTAGTTCCGCCGCCGCGGCCGGGTCCGCCAGCTGCCCGGGTCGTACTTGATCTGGATCAGCGCCAGGCCGCCGGGCGCGAGCAGCCGGGCCGCGATGCGCAGCAGGCGTTCGCCGTACTCGGGCGTGGGGATCAGCTCGAAGACGTAGAAGCTCAGGAAGACGTCGCACGGCTCGGTGATCTGCCGCAGCGCCGCCTCCGGCTCGTCGACGTCGATCGAGACCGGGGTGAACGGCGTCGCGCACGCGTCGGCGACCTCGCGCTCGCACTCCTTCAGCGTCTCGCCGGAGATGTCGACGCCGATGTAGTGCTCGGCGCGCGGGGCGAACGCGACGGCGTTGGCGCCGCCACCGCAGCCCCAGTCGACGATCCGGTCCCACGACCGGGTGAAGCCGGTCATCCGGGCGCCGCGTTCGAACAGCTCCAGGTGGTCGCGGCCGATCGCCGACCAGAGGTCGTTCTCCTGGAAGACCGGGGCGTCGCGCCAGTGGGAGTTCGCGCGCCACCGGTCGCCGGCGGGCTGGTGCCAGTAGTCCTGGGCGTCGGCCGCGATCCGGCGCTGCGACTGCGTGGCGCCGAGGGTCGCCAGGGACCGGTGGACGAGTTCTTCGGTGTGCCGGACGAGTCGTTTCGCCTGGTCAAGTGGGGTCGTGCGCATGATCGAGTCTGCGTCGCGGCGGCGGCCGCCGTGATCGGCCGGACGGCCTGATCATTCCGGGCCGGATGGCCCTACCGCGGCGCGCGGCGCGGGTACGCTGGAACCAGCGGAAGGAGGCGGACGTGACGCAGGAGGAACTGATCGTCGAGTTCGCCTTGACGCGCCTCGACCACCCGGACCTCGACCTCGAGGAGCTGGCCGCGCTCGTGGTGCGGCGCGGCGGCCCGGAGCGCGAGCTGGAGTTCGCGTCCCGGAACCTGGCCGATCGCGGCGAGCTGCGCGGGGCCGCGTTCCCGGCGGCGGTCGAGCACGTGCTGCGCGTGGTGCTGACCCTGCGCGGCCGCTCGGACTGACGCCGGTCCGAAGTGGACGCCCGGCTGTGTGGTCGTGTGACTGTGCGGCCCCTACGCCTCGCCTGCCGCGCGCCGCAGGCCCCGCCGGTCGAACACCAGGTCCCGGGCCGTGCCCAGCGCCGTCGCGATCGCGCCCGCCAGTACCGCGTCCTCGCCCAGCTGACCGGCCACGATCTCCGGGACCACCGGGATCGTCGCGGCCAGTGACCGCCGCATCGGTTCCGCCAGCAGGTCGGCGTTGCCGCCGATGCCGCCGCCCAGCACGATCAGCCGCGGGTCCAGCACCGCCGTCACCGCCGAAACCACGTACGCGAGCTTCTCCGCCTCGTCCTCGACCACCCGTACGGCCCGCTCGTCGCCCGCGCGGGCCAGCCGGAAGACGTCCTTCGCCGACCGCGCCTTCGTGAGCCCGTGCTCGTGGGCCGCGTCGACCACGGCCCGGCCCGCCGCCGCGGACTCCACCGGGCCGGGACGGCCGGCGTCGGCGCCGGTGGGCAGCGGACCGAACGGCAGGTCGGCGATCTCGCCCGCCGCGCCGTTCGCGCCGCGGAACAGCTTGCCGTCCACCAGCAGCCCCATCCCGATGCCGGTGCCGACGGTCAGGCACACCAGCACGTCGACGCCCAGCGCGGCCCCGAGCGCGTGCTCGCCGACCGCGCACAGGTTCGCGTCGTTCTCGACCACGACGTCCGAGCCCGCCCCGGCCAGCCCGGCGACGAGCTCGTGCAGCAGCCCGCGCCGCTCCCAGCCCGGCAGGTTGGGCGCGCGGTGCACCGTCCCGGTGGCCGGGTCCGGGACGCCGGGGGTGCCGACGACGGTCGAGACGACCTCGTGCGGGTCCAGCCCGGCCGACGCGACGGCGCGTTCGACGGCTTCGCTCACCGTGCGCACCAGGGCGCTCGCCGAGCGGCACCGGTTGGGCTCGTCGAGCCGCGCGACGATGCTGCCGTCGAGGTCCGCGACGGCGACGCGGATGACGCGCCGCCCGATGTCGACGCCGACGACGTGGCCCGCGTCCGGCGCGGCCTGGTAGACGACGGCCGCCCGCCCGGGGCCGGCCAGGCTGCGCCCCGTCGCCCGGACCAGGCCGTGTTGTTCGAGGTCGAGCAGGGCTTGCCCCACGGTCGGTTTCGACAGCCCGGTGTCGGCCGCGATCTGCGGTCGCGTCGCTTCCCCGTGCGCGCGAAGCCTTTCCAGCACAAGACGCTGGTTCAGCGCCCGCATGCCGGCCGGAGTCCCCACCTGCGGCCCGTTTTGGCCCACCAAGTCCCCATCTCCTGTCTGCGTTGCCGCAAGTTTACCCACGGACCTCTTTCGACCCCGCACGTTTTATGTTAAGAAACTTTACTAACTATCGGACGGAGGCACGTCGTGAGTTCACCCACTCGTTCAGGGGACTCCGGGGCCGCGGTTTCCCCGCAGCCCGCCCTCGAACGCAAGATCGGCCCGCTGCAGGCCACCGCGATCAACATGACCCAGATGTGCGGTATCGGCCCGTTCGTCACGATCCCCGCCATGGTCGCGACGATGGGCGGCCCGCAGGCGATGTTCGGCTGGGTCATCGGGGCGATCGTCGCGCTGGCCGACGGGCTCATCTGGGCCGAACTCGGCGCTTCGATGCCGGGCGCCGGCGGCACCTACATCTACCTGCGCGAAGCGTTCCAGTACCGCACCGGGCGGCTGATGCCGTTCCTGTTCGTCTGGAGCGCGGTGCTGTTCATCCCGCTGATCATGTCGACCGGCATCATCGGGCTGGTCCAGTACCTCGGCTACCTGATCCCGGGCGTCACCGACGACGGCGGGGTCACCGCGCTGGGCAAGATCATCGGCATCGGCGTCACGCTGCTCATCGTGCTGGCGCTGTTCCGCAAGATCGGCCAGATCGGCAAGCTGACCACGGTGTTGTTCGTGGTCATGCTGATCGCGGTGCTCACCACGATCGTCGCGGCCGCGACGCACTTCAGCGCTTCGCAGGCGTTCGCGTTCACGCCGGGCGCGTTCAGCTCCGCCGGCGACGGCACGTTCTGGGGCGGCCTCGGTGCCGGCCTGATCATCGCGATCTACGACTACCTCGGCTACAACACCAGCGCGTACCTCGGCGGCGAGGTCCGCACGCCGGGCCGGACGCTCCCGCGGTCGATCATCTTCTCGATCGTGGGCATCATGGCCCTGTACTTCCTGCTCCAGGTCGGTGTGCTCGGCTCGATCCCGCTGGAGGAGCTGAAGAACGCGACGTCGGTCGCCTCCACCGTGCTCGAACAGGCCTGGGGCACCACCACGGCGAAGATCGTGACCGTCTTCATCGTGATCGCGGCCGTCGGCTCGGTGTTCGCCGGCCTGCTCGGCGGTTCGCGCGTGCCGTTCGAAGCCGCGCGCGACAAGGTGTTCCTGTCGGTCTTCGCCAAGCTGCACCCGAAGCTCAACCTGCCGACCGCGGGCGTGCTCACGATGGGCGCCATCACGATCGTCGGCTCGCTGTTCACCCTGACCGACGTGATCAACGCGGCGGTCGCGACCCTGGTGATCATCCAGTCGCTGGCCCAGGTCGCCGCGATCGTCGTGCTGCGCCGCCGGCAGCCGGACCTCGAGCGGCCGTACCGCCAGTGGCTCTACCCGTTCCCGACGATCCTCGCGCTCGTCGGCTGGGTCTACATCTACATCTCCGCGACCTGGCTCTCGATCGGGCTGTCGGTGGGCTGGCTCGTCCTCGGCGGGATCGCCTACCTGATCTACGCGAAGACCGAGAAGACCTGGCCGTTCGGGCCCAAGGAGATCAAGGAAGCGTTCGCCGACACCGAAGGGGCTCACGCATGACGAAGTCGCCCAAGGCCAGGATCGCCGCCGTCACGGCGTTGCTCCTGGTGCCCGGGGTGCTGAGCGTGGCCGCGCCGGCCGCCGCTCAAGAACCCGCTCAGCAGGAAACGGCCAGGCCGCACGGCTTGAGCACCCTCGGCGCGCACGGCTGGCAGGTGCTGACCACCGCGAGCGTCAAGGACGGCGGGGACAAGGTCTCCACGCCCGGGTACGCCACCCGCGGCTGGCTGCCGGTGAAGCCCGACGACGCCGGCGCGCCCGGCACCGAGATCAACGCGCTGGTGCAGAACGGCAAGTGCCCGGACGTGTTCGTCTCGGACAACATGCGCAAGTGCTTCGGGTACGTCACCTCGGTCGGCCCCGTCGTCACCAAGCCGTTCTCCGACCCGTGGTGGTACCGCACCGACTTCACCCCGGACTTCCACGCAGGCCAGAGCGCGAAGCTGACCATCCCGGGCATCGTCGGCGAGGGCGACGTCTGGGTGAACGGCAAGCTGGTGGCGTCGAAGGACATCGTGAGCGGCGCGTACGCCGGGCACACCTTCGACGTCTCGAAGCTGGTGAAGCCGGGCAAGAACACCCTGGCGATCAAGGTCTACCCGAACGACCCGTCGAAGATGTACACCCTCGACCAGGTCGACTGGGGCCAGATCCCGCCGGACAACAACACCGGCATCCAGTTGCCGCCGACCTTGCAGGTGTCCGACGCGCTCACCGGCGACAACGCCCACGTCGTGCAGGACAACGCGGCCGACCTGTCCAGCTCCTCGCTGAAGGTGAAGGTCGACGTCACGAACAACGCGGCCACCGCGCAGACCGGGGACGTCGCCGCGACGATCACGCCGCCTTCGGGCGCGCCGATCGTCGTCAAGCAGCGCGCGACGATCCCGGCGAACACCAAGCGGACCGTGACGTTCGCGCCGGTGAAGATCAGCAAGCCGCGCGTCTGGTGGCCCTACTCGATGGGTGACCAGCCGCTGTACACGCTGACCACCGCGGTCTCGCAGAACGGGACGCTGTCGACGTCGTCGAAGAGCACCTTCGGCATCCGCACGGTGACCTCGCGGCTGGTCGGGAAGTCGGTGCCGCTGCCCGAGGGCGCGCGCCAGTTCGCCGTCAACGGCAAGGACTTCGTGTTCCGCGGCGGCGGCTTCGCCCCGGACCTCTTCCTGCGCTACGACAAGGCCGACACCGCCCACCAGATCGCGCTGATCAAGAACATGGGCCTGTCCGGCGTCCGGCTCGAGGGCCACGACATGCCGCAGGACTTCTACGACCAGGCCGACCGCGCCGGGCTGCTCGTGATCGGCGGGTTCATCTGCTGTGACGCCTGGCAGCCCGAGGACGCCTCGACGCTGACCGAGCGCGACTACCGGATCATGCACGACTCGGCCTACACCATCGGGCAGATGGAGCGGAGCCACCCGAGCGTCTTCAACTACGGCTGGAGCGACAACGAGCCGGTGCCGCGCCAGGAGAGCGAGACGCTCAAGGCGTTCAAGGAAGCCGACTTCCAGGTGCCGGTGATCGCCTCGGCGGAGTACAAGAGCACGCCGACCCTGGGCAACTCGGGGGAGAAGGAAGGCCCGTACGACTGGGTCCCGCCGTCCTACTGGTACGACACGTCGCACTTCGACGCGGACGACTCCTCGCGGACCAACGCGGGCGGCTCGTGGGGCTTCGCGAGCGAGCAGAGCGCCGGGCACACCGTGCCGACGCTCGACTCGATCAAGCGGTTCCTCTCGCCGACCGAGCAGGCGAAGCTGTGGCAGGACCCGGCGTACAACCAGTACCACGCCAACTTCGAGCCCGACCACGGCGGCTACGCGTTCGGCACGCTGTACACGCTCGACCAGTCGATCACCCAGCGGTACGGCAAGTGGAACTCGCTCAAGTCCTATGTGGACCTCGCGAACATCGCGAACTACGAGAACACCCGCTCGCAGTTCGAGTCCTTCCTGCACCACTCGACGGACAAGGACAACCCCGCGACGGGCGTCGTCTACTGGCAGCTGAACAAGGGCTGGCCGACGCTGCTGTGGTCGCTCTACAACGACGACGGCGACCAGGCCGGCGCGTTCTTCGGCGCCAAGAAGGCCAACAAGCCGCTGCACGCGATCTACGGCTACGACAACGGGTCCGTCACCCTGGACAACCTGGGCGCCGGTACGCAGAACGGCCTTTCGGTGCAGGCCCGCGTGCTGGACACCGCGGGCAAGGTGCTGGACGACCAGACGGCGTCCGGGCTTTCGCTGGGTTCGCAGGGCGTCAAGACCGGCGTCCTCAAGCCGAAGGTGCCGGCCGAGACGAAGGCGCCGGCTGCCGCGAAGGTGTATTTCGTCGAGCTGCAGGTGAAGCAGGGCGGGAAGGTCGTCGACCGGAACGTCTACTGGCTGTCCACGCAGAAGGACGTCGTCGACTGGGGCAAGACGCTCGGCAACCCGCAGGCCACGCTGTCGCAGTACAGCAACCTGCAGGCGCTGCAGGACCTGCCGAAGTCGCAGGTCAGCGCCGTCGCGTCGACGAAGCCGGGGCGTGGGCCGGACGGCGACGACACCGTCACCACGGTCACCGTGACCAACACGTCGAAGACCCCGGCGGTCGGCTTCTTCCTGCGGGCCGACGTCCGCCGCGGCACGCCGGACGGGCACGAGGCCGGCGGTGACAACCAGCTCGCGGCCGCGACCTGGGACGACAACGACATCACGCTGTGGCCGGGCCAGTCGCAGACGCTGACCGTCACCTACAAGGCGGCCGACCTGCGTGGCGCCGCGCCGGTGATCAGCGTCGACGGGTTCAACACCGGCCGGATCGTGGTGGGGGCGGCCGGCGGGCACGGCCACCACGGGGACGCGGCGGTGCCGCCGCAGATCGAGGGGACCAGGGAGTGAGTGACAACCGGATTCTCGGGATCGACTTCGGCGGCACGAAAGTGGCGCTGGGGCTCGCCGACGACGACGGGAACCTGCTGGCCACCTGCCGGCTGGACACCGACGCGCAGGCGGGAGCCGACCAGGTGGTCGTGCGGGCGCTCGCCGGGGCTCGTTCGCTCCTGACCGAGGCGGGCGCAGTGCCCACCGCGATCGGCGTCGTCAGTCCGGGGATCGTGCTGCCGGATCGGATCCTGCTCGCGCCGAACGTGCCGGGCTGGGAGCAGCTGCACCTGGCGGAGCTGGTGGCGGCGGAGTTCCCGGACGTGCCGATCTCGGTCGGGACCGACGCGAAGGCGGCGGCACTCGCGGAATGGCGGTGGGGCGCGCTGGCCGGGACCGATCCGGCCGTGTTCCTCTCGCTGGGCACCGGTATCGCCGCGGCGGTACTGGTCGGTGGCCGGTTGCTGACCGGCGCCAACGGAGCTGCGGGTGAGATCGGGTACAACCTGCTTTCACCGCAGGACACCGAGGGTTTCGCCAGCGGAGCGGCGCCGCTGGAGGAAGCCGTCGGTGGGCGTGGGCTGGGCGGCCGGGCGAGCAGTCTGCTCGGCCGCCCGGTCACCGCGGGCGAGCTGTTCGCCCTCGCCAAGGAGAACGCCGAGGCCAAGGAACTGGTGACCGCGGCGCTCGACGAGCTGTCGATGCACGTGGCGAACCTCGCGCTGGCCCTGGACCCCCAGCGCATCGCGGTGGGCGGCGGCCTGGTCCGCTCGGCGGACGTGCTGCTGCCGGCACTGGCGTCCCGCTTGGCGCACGCGGTCCCGTTCCCCCCGGAGCTGGTGGCGGCGCGTTTCGACCAGGACGCGGCACTGCTGGGCGCGATCGCCCTGGCCCTGGGGGATCAGTAACGACCGGGTGGCGTGCCGGTGCCCCGACCCGGCACGCCACCCGGTATCAACCCTGAGCCGTACTCGCCTTGGGGGTCGTGAGTGTTTAGAGGGGTTCTAACCCGCCTAAACACTCACGACCAGCTGCGGCAGACCTTCCGGGCCGGCATGCGGCGTCAGGCTTCGGCGGCGGCCAGTTCGGTGCGGCGGAAGGCCTCCGGCGACAGCTGGAACCACACGAGGACCGCGCTCACCGCCTGGATCGCCGCGACCATCACCCACACCCCGCGCAGGCTCCAGTGGGCCGCGACCAGACCGCCGGTCAACGCGCCCAGCGGCGTCAGGCCCCAGGCCAGCGCGCGGTGGCTCGTCAGCACCCGGCCCAGCAGCGGGGCCGGCGTGAAACGCTGGCGGCTCGACTGCGAACAGACGTTCCAGACCAGCACCGTCGAGGTCATGAACACCAGCACCGCCCCGATCAGCGGCGGCCACGGCGGCAGCACGGCCAGCAGCAGCGGCGACACCGCGCCCAGGCCCTGCGCGAGCCGCATCGACCACGAGTAGCCGAGCCGGTCGACGATCCGCTGCACCACGAACGACGACAGCACCCAGCCGACCGCGAGACACGCCAGCAGCAGCCCGTACCCGACCGAGCCGACGTGCAGGATCTGCGTCGCGTACAGCACCAGCATGGAGCTGCTGGCACTCGCGGCGAACGAGCCCAGCGCGACGTTGATCGTGATCGACCGCAGCAGCGGCGTCCGGACCAGGTGGGTGAGCCCGGCCGAGAGGTCACGCAGCGGGTGCGTCCGCGCGGCGACGATCGACTCGGACGGGATCCGTCGCGCCAGTACCAGCGCGACCAGCGCGAACGCGGCGGCCAGCCACGCGGGCGCCCCGGTGCCGACGGCGATCAGGAACCCGGTCGCCGGCGGCACGATGAACTGCACCACGCCCCGGTCGATCACCGTCAGCCGCGCGTTGGCGTGGGCCAGCCGGTCGGGCGCGACCAGTTCGGGCACGAGCGCGCCGCTCGCGCCGTCGCCGAGCACCTGCGCGGAGGTGATGACGAACGCGATGACGAGCAGCGCGGGCAGCGTCAGCGCCCCGGCCGTGGTGATCGCGCCCAGCACCAGCGCGGTCCCGACCTGCACGGCGTACGCCCAGGCGAGCACGGTGGTCCGCCGCACGCGGTCGATGAGCACCCCGGCGAACAGCGACAACAGCAGCCACGGCGCCTGCCCGAAGACGTTGACCAGCGACACCTCGCGCGGATCGGTGGTGATCGACACGGCCAGCAGGGGCAGCGCCGCCAGCAACAGTCCCTCACAGGCCGAACCGGACACCGCGACGGCCTGCAGCCGCACCCATCTGCTGGTCATGATCGTTACCTTGCCTAACGATCGCGCCCGACCCAAGCGATTTACGCTCTAGGCTGATCACCGTGGATCAGCTCCGGGTGCCGTCGCCGCTGGTCGAGCTGCGGGAACCCGGCCTCGGCGTGCGCGTCTTCCTCAAGCGCGACGACCTGATCCACCCCGAGCTGCCCGGCAACAAGTGGCGCAAGCTCAAGCACAACCTCCGCGACGCGGCCGGCGCGAAGAGGCTGCTGACGTTCGGCGGCGCCTACTCCAACCACCTGCTCGCCACGGCCGCCGCCGGGCACTACTTCGGCTTCGAGACGATCGGCGTCGTGCGCGGTGAGGAGCACCGGCCGCTCAACGACGTCCTGCGCGCGGCCGTCGCCCACGGCATGGCGCTGACCTACCTCGACCGCACGGCGTACCGCGCGAGGGCCGAGGCACTGCCCGCCCTGCGCCGCCGGTGGGGCGAGTTCTTCCTGATCCCGGAAGGCGGCGCGAACCCGGCGGGCGTGCGTGGCTGCGCGGAGCTGGTCGCCGAGATCGACGTCCCGTTCGACGTCGTCGCCTGCTCGTGCGGCACCGGCACGACGCTGGCCGGGATCGCCGCCGCCCTCGCACCGGGGCAGCGCGCCCTCGGCTTCTCCGCGCTGAAAGGCGGCTTCCTCGACGCCGACGTCACCCGCCTGCAGACCGAGACCTACGGCGGCCGTCGCGGGGACTGGTCGATCGACGCGGACTTCGCGTTCGGCGGCTTCGCCCGCCGCACCCCGGACCTGGACGCGTTCATCGACGGTTTCGAGGCCCGGCACGGCCTCCGGCTCAACTGGGTCTACGAAGCGAAGATGGTGTACGGCCTCCTGCAGCGGATCCGCCGTGGCGGCTTCGCGCCCGGGACGACGATCGTGGCCGTCGTCGCCGGGTAGGTCAGCGGCGCACCCGGGTCGACTCGCGGACGACCAGCTCCGGGGTGAACACCACGGCCTGCCGTTCCGTCTTCGTGTCCGCCGTCTCGGCCAGCAGCAGCTCCGCCGCGGTGCGCCCGAGGCGTTGCGCCGGCTGCCGGACCGACGTCAGCGGGACCGCCGCCGCGCCCGCGAACTCGATGTCGTCGTAGCCGACGATCGCCATCTCCTCCGGGACGCGCACGCCCGCGCCCACCATCGCCTGCAGCACGCCCAGCGCGAGCAGGTCGTTGGCGCAGAACACCGCCGTCGGCCGGGGACTCATGCCGAGCAGCCGGGAACCCGCGTCGCGCCCCGAGGCGACGTCCAGGCCGAGCCCCTCCAGCACCGTCAGCTCCGCCGCCGAGCTCCCCAGCACCGAGTGGACGCCCTGCTCGCGGTCGCGGCACTGGGCGAGGATGGCCGGGCCGTTGACGAACGCGATCCGCTCGTGGCCGGTCTCCAGCAGGTGCCGGGCGCCGAGCGCGCCGCCGGCGATGTCGTCCACCGCCACCGAACTCGCTTCGGACGTCGGGGCCTTGCGGTCGACGAAGACGTACGGCGTGCCACTGCGCCGGAACGCGTGCAGCGCCTCGCTCGTCGCCCCGACCGGGCTCAGCAGCACCCCGCGGACCCGCTGCTCGGCGAACATCGCCAGGTATGACGCTTCGAGGTCGGAGCGCTGCCCGCTGTTGCAGGTGATGATGTTGAGGCCTTCGGCGTGCGCTGCCTGCTCGGCGCCGCGGGCGACGTCGACGAAGAACGGGTTCCCGAGGTCCAGCACCAGCAGCCCCATGATCCGGCTGCTGCCGGCGCGCAGCTGCCGCGCGGACTCGTCGCGGACGTACCCGAGCTCTTCGATGACCGAGAGCACCCGGTTGCGGGTGGCGGTCGCGACCACGTGCGGCCGGTTGACCACATTGGACACCGTGCCGATCGAGACGCCGGCCTGCTTGGCGACGTCCTTGATGCCGACCACCGAACCCCCTCGCTGAGAAAGGGTCAGCCTAGCACGCGGATGAAACGTTTCAGCGAATGTCTCACCGCGGTCATTTCCCACCGTTCGTCGCATGATCGCGGTACTAGGATTCGTCTCGCGTTCCTGCCACTGGGAGGAGTCCGGGTGCGGATCTTCACGATCGTCCTGTCGCTGGTGCTGATGACCGGAATGTCGGGGGCGGTCGCCTCGGCCGATCCCGTCCTCGAACACGACACCGACGATCCCGTGCCGGCCGCGCCCGCGGTGACGCGGCCGGACACGCAGCACTGCACCGTCACGCTCGCCGACGCCTTCCGCTCCAACGCCGCCGACGGCGCCTCGCAGTTCTACCAAGGCACCCTCACGCCGCCGAAGGCGTGCGCCGGGCCGTGGGCGAAGGTCGTCATGGACCAGACCGTCACCGTCAGCGGGCGGCAGTACGACCGGATCGGCGACCTGAAGATCGGCGACGCCGAGGTCTGGTGGGGGACCACCGAAGAGCCCAGCGGTGAGGGCAACCGCCCGATCACCTACCACTTCGACAAGGACCTCACGCCGTACGCCGCACTGCTGCGCACCCCGCAGCCCTTCCGCGGCGGCATCGAGAACTTCACCTCCGACGTCTACACCGGCGTCTACGCCCAGACCGTCACGCTCACCTACTACCGCGCCGACCGGAAGCACCCGGCGCCCGACGTCGCCGACCACGTCGCCGGGCTGGGCCACGCCGACGCGACCCCCGCGGCGCCGACCGTCCACTTCACCGCGAAGGACCTGCCGCGCAACATCACCCGCGCGCAGCTCGAGGTGACCCTCGAAGGCCACGCCTGCGACGAGCAGTGGTTCGACGACGTCCCCGACGAGGTCTCGGCGAAGTACCCGGCGGCGGGGATGTGCGGCCACGGGCCCTACCGCGAGGCGAACTTCGCGATCGACGGGACGGCCGCCGGCTCGGCGTTCACCTTCCCGCACATCTACTCCGGCGGCATCGTCCCGCAGCTGTGGCGGCCGATCGTGGCGATCGACACGTTCAGCCTGCACGCCGAGACCTACGACGTCACGCCGTTCGTGGGCAAGCTCGTCGACGGCGGCGCGCACGACCTGTCGTTCACCGTGCCGGACATCGGCGGCGAGTGGACGGTCGTGCCCACCCTGCTGCTCTACACCGACGACCACGCCGCGCGGACGTCCGGCGCGCTCACCCAGGACGACGTCGCGGCGGCGCCGGTCCGGCAGACGACGGTGAAGGACATCGCCGGCGGCGTCAACGCGACCGTCACGGCGAAGCGCCACGACGTCACCGCGGGCTACGTCGACACGTCGGCGGGACGCGTCTACACCCGCGTCGAGCGCACCCGCGACTACCGCAACAGCGACGACGTCACCGGCGGCGGCTTCACCCAGCACGTCGTCCAGGCCGACGCGGGCCAGCAGACCTCGACGTCCACTGTGGACGGCCGGGTGCGGACGGCGGATCGGCACACCTGGTCCTACCCGCTGACCACCGACGCCACCGCGAACATCACCGACGACCAGAACCTGCGGATCTCTGGCGCCGCCGAGATGACCAAGATCCTCGGCGACCTGACCGGCGACGGCCGGTCGTGGCGCCCGGTGCGGGCGTCGCGGGAGTGGCTGTCCGCGTCCGGCGTGCTGGCGCGCACGAACGGCGTCAACACCGAGGCGGACGGGCAGTCCAAGACGCTCTACACGGGAGCCGACGACGCGGGCCGGCCGTACCTGCACTACATCGCCGGCCAACACGGACGGATCACCGAAAACCGGGAGCTACCGCCGCGAAGGTGAACCCCGTCTCGCTGCCGCTCACCCGATCGGGCTAGTGGGGTACTGTCGGAGACATGGGGAGTCTCCGCTCACGAGTCCTGGGCTGGGTCGGCCGACGCTACCTCGCGCGGCAGTCGAAAAAGGGCTTCGACCTCGAGAAGATGTCGTCCTTCCTGCCGGATTCGGCGCTGCTGCCGCTCAAGCGCGAGGGTCTCGACCCGGTCGCCGAGCTGGCCGCGACCAGGGCCGAGGCGCCGATCAGCAAGCTCGACCTGCCGTTCGGGATGAACGCCTGGCTGGTCACGGGGTACGACGAGGCGAAGGCCGTCCTCGGCAAGGTGACCGGGTTCTCCAGCGACTTCACCAACCTGGTGGGCAGCGCCGGGGTGACCGAGGACCAGAACCCGGGCGGCCTCGGGTTCGCGGACCCGCCGGTGCACACCCGGCTGCGCAAGCTGCTCACGCCCGAGTTCACCATGCGCCGGCTGGGCAGGCTGACCCCGCGCATCGACGAGATCGTCGCCGAGCAGCTCGACGCGATGGCCGCCACCGACGGCCCGGTCGACCTGTGGCAGGCGTTCGCGCTGCCGATCCCGTCGCTCACCATCTGCGAGCTGCTCGGCGTGTCCTACGAGGACCGCGAGGACTTCCAGCGGCTCAGCACCGCGCGTTTCGACCTGTTCGGCGGCGCCAGCGCGTCGCTCGGCGCGATGACGGAGTCGCTGACCTACCTGCTCGACATCGTGAAGAAGCAGCGCGAAGAGCCGGGCGACGGCCTGCTCGGCATGCTGATCAAGGAACACGGCGACGAGATCTCCGACCGCGAGCTGGCCGGGCTCGCCGACGGCGTGCTCACCGGCGGCCTGGAGACCACAGCGAGCATGCTCGCCCTGGGCGCGCTGGTGCTGCTGCGCGACGAGAAGGCGTTCGACGCCGTCCGCGGCGACGACGAGTCCGTGCACCGTTTCGTCGAGGAGCTGCTGCGCTACCTGACGGTCGTCCAGATGGCGTTCCCGCGGTTCGCCAAGCAGGACATGGAGATCGGCGGCGTCCACATAGCCGAGGGCGACATCGTGCTGGTGTCGCTGTCGGTCGCGGACCGCGACCCGAAGCTGGGCCCGGACATGGAGAAGTTCGACGCCACCCGCGAGCCGACGTCACACTTGGCGTTCAGCTACGGCATCCACCGCTGCATCGGCGCCGAGCTGGCCAGGATGGAGCTGCGCACGGCGTACCCTGCCCTGGTGCGCCGGTTCCCGAACCTGCGCCTGGCCGTGCCGGCCGAGGAGCTGGCGTTCCGCAAGGTGTCCATTGTGTACGGCCTGGACGAACTCCCGGTCCTGGTCGACTGAGCCCCTGCCTGGCCGTCCTTTGTGGACTGTGTCGGCCACCGGGGCTCGGATGGTCACCGCGGTCAGGTCCAGTTGCCCTCGGTGGGGCGGGTGTCGGGTACGTCCGGGTCGTACTCGAACGGGATGGCGACCAAGCCGGCGAAGGTGAAGGCCAGGCAGTTGCCGTGTTCGAGGCAGCGCCGGGCTTTCCAGCCGAGCAACGCCGCCGACCCGCGGATGACGGTGATCGGCCAGGGGCCCAGGACCGGGGAGAAGATCCAGATCCAGTCACCGACCTTGGCCGTTGCATCGGCGATCTTCGCCGTCTCCTCCCTGGTGCACTTGACCTCCATGTAGCCGGACCTGGGCGTGGTCCCGTAGTGGATGTGCGGCACGGTCAGCCTCCCTCGACGCTCCGGAGCGCTCGCCCGGGCAGTCTCCGAGCCGACCGGGCTCGTTACGGCCTACGGCGGATCGACACCCGCATCGTGCCGAACCGGCCCGCCGCCGGCTGTCGGCGAGCGCCTCGGGGTTCGGGTGGTCGAGGCCAGTGACGTGGGCAGCGCGAGGCCGGTCGTCGTGGTGAGGCGGTTACGCAGATCGACCGCGGTCAGCGAGTCGAAGCCGAGGTCACGGAGCGCGCGGCCCGCCGGCGGTGGCGTCCGGCAGGTCGGAGGGCGCGATAACCCGGTCTTGGCGGAAACGCCGCGGAGGCGTGGTTATGGGTCGCGCGAGACCGTGCGGAGCGGTTAGGCCATGGCACACGCTCAGGCTGCTGCGGAGCGTGGTTGTGAGTCGGGAGAGGCCACGCGGCGGGATCCGCGGACCCGGAGAAAGCCGCCGCAACGGTCCTGCATCGGCCTCGCCCAGCCGAGCGAGGCGCGCGTCGCGATCCCCACGACGGCCCCAGGTGGCAGTGGGCCCACGGAACCCTCAGTTCACCCCGCGCGGCCGGAACTGCACGCTGATCCGCGGCCCGACCGGCTTGGCCGTCTTCGGGATCGAGTGCTCCCACGTGCGCTGGCAGCTGCCGCCCATCACGAGGAGGTCGCCGTGGCCCAGTGGGCGGGCCAAGGTCTTGCCGCCGCCTCCGCGTGGGCGTAGTGCCAGGGTGCGGGCCGCGCCGACCGAGAGGATGGCGATCATCGTGTCCTCGCGGGCGCCGCGGCCGATGCGGTCGCCGTGCCAGGCCACGCTGTCCCGGCCGTCGCGGTAGTAACACAAGCCCGACGTGCGGAACGGCTCCCGCAGCTCGCGCAGGTAGTGCTTGCTCAGCGCCTCCCGCGCCGCGGTGAGCGCGGGGTGGGGGAGCGGCACGTTCTCGCGGTAGTAGCTCAGCAGCCGCGGCACGGCGACGACCCGGTCGTACATCTTGCGCTTCTCGGCCTGCCACGGCACGCCTTCGACGAGCGCGGCGAAGAGCTCGTCGGCACCCTCGAGCCAGCCGGGCTGGATGTCCACCCACGCGCCCGCCCCGAGGTCGGTCCGCTCCGGGGCGAGCGGGCGCAGCGAAATCGAGCCCTGGGTGCCGAACAGCGAAGACTGGAGACCCGGGTTCATGACCTCACCTTACACCAAGATCGAACACCTGTTCTAGTGAATCTCAGTGCGCGACGTCGTAGACGAGCTTCTGGACGCCGTTGCCGTAGGCCTCGCTGCTGACCAGCTTGAGGTTCTGCTTGTCCTTGTCGGTCCCGCTGAACAGCCGCTTGCCCGCGCCGAGCAGGACCGGGAAGACCAGCAGGTGGTAGCGGTCGATCAGGCCGGCGTCGGCCAGTGCCTGGTTCAGTGCGGCGCTGCCGTTGACGATGATCGGCCCGCCCTCGGTCTCCTTGAGCGCGGCGACGTCGGCCAGCGAGCGGAGGATGGTCGTCTCGCCCCAGTTCGTCACCAGGTCGGACTCCTGCAGCGTGGTCGACACGACGTACTTCGGCATCGCGTTGTAGCCGGCGAACTCGACGGTCATCCCCGGCCACACCGGCGCGAACGCCTGGTAGCTGACCCGGCCCAGCAGCAGGGCGGTGGCTTCCTCCTGCTCGCTGCCCTTGATCTCGTACGCGGCGGGGTCGAACTCGACGTCCTTGAAGGTCCAGCCCGAGTTGCGGTAGCCCGGCTCGCCGCCGGGTCCTTCGACGACGCCGTCGAGCGAGACGAACGAGGTGGAGATCAGGGTGCGCATGCGGTGCTCCTCGGGGTTCCGATCTTGCTTCTGCCAGTGTGTCGAACGGCGGACGCCGGATTCGACAAGCCGCGCCCGAAAACTTCCGACGCACCCTGCCGGGTGGAAGTGGGTCTTGTCCGCGGGCCGCCCGGGCTCGTACAGTCTTCCTCAGCCGGGCAAAGGTCTGAACCTGTGACCGGTCACCGCCGCCTCTCGTCACACAGGAGGTTGGACGGTGCGCAGACTTCGCGGTGCGGGAGTGCTCGTGACGGTCGCGGCGGGGCTGGCGGTGCTCGCCCCGACGGCGGAAGCCCAGGTCGGAGGCGGTACGTGGACCTCGGACTCGCCGGGCTACAAGACCCAGAACGTCGGCTGCGGCTCGACGTCCGGGCTCACCTTCAAGCTCACCTGCTCCAGCAGCAGCGGTGAGCAGCGGGCGGAACGCCGTTACGACACCTACACGGGCGGCACCCACCAGTTCGAGGGCTCCTTCAAGATCACCAGCATGACCGGCACCCGGATCAGTCTCAAGCAGACCTTCCGGGACGGCTCGGACTCCGGGCCGTACTTCCTGCTGGCGGTCGAGAAGGGCGGCCGGATGTACGCCGTGGAGGGCGGGGCGACGCTGGGCAGCGGCGCGACCGTCGGCACGTCGGTGAAGGTCAACACGATCAACCAGGTGGGCAGCTCGCACAAGGTGTACCTGAACGGCTCGCTGAAGCAGACGATCTCGAGCCCGAGCGGCAGCTACTACGACAAGTTCGGCAGCTACCGGACCTCGAGCGGCGCGGGCCCGATCACGGTGACGTGGAGCGGCGTCAAGTTCTGGCACAAGTAGGCGAGATGGGGTCTGACCTGCTGTTTTGTAGTTGTTGATCTGGTCGGGCCGTCGCTAGGCCGTCTCGGGATCTTCAAGCCGTGCCGCCCCGGTGTGGCGTGGCTTGAAGATCCCGTCGGCTGCTTCGCGCGCCCGGCGGTGGCTCGACGGGACCAAGTGGGTGTAGATCCGGAGCGTGTAGCCCGGGTCGTGGTGACCGAGGTACTCGGCAAGCTCCTTGGCCGACACCCCCGACGCCAGTGCGATCGATGCGTAGAAGTGCCTCATGCCGTGCATCCCGTCCCGTCGCCTAACGTAGTCGAGCTTGGCTGGTTCGAGCGGCGGCAGTTTCGCGGTGCGCGGTCGTCGTGCTCCGCGACCAGGAGCTGTTCCGCGGGCGAGGACGTTATCGATCACCTGAAGGAAGCCACAGTGCCACGCTTGGCGTCCGCTGTCTGCTCCAGGCCTGCGGCTTCGGCCACGTGCTCATCGAGCTGCTCGCGGTCGTCGCCGCACACCATCGCTCGGTTCGGTGACCGCCTCCCTGCGGTGGCCGGCGCGACTCAGCGGCGGAGGATGCCCAGGGCCACGGCGGTGGCGACGGCCGCCGTGCGTGAGTCGACGGCGAGCTTGGTGTAGATGCGGGCCAGGTGGGACTTGACGGTGCCTTCGGTGAGGTGGAGGCGGGCGGCGACGGCCTGGTTGGACAGGCCGTCGGCGACCAGGGCGAGAACCTCGGTCTCGCGGCGGGTCAGCGCGGTGCCGGGGACGCGCAGCCGGGCCATCAGCCGCTCGGCGACCGACGGGGCCAGGGTGGTGCGGCCCGCGGCCGCGGTGCGGACGGCGGCCGCCAGCTCGTCCGGCGGGGCGTCCTTGAGGAGGTAGCCGGTGGCGCCGGCTTCGATGGCGGGCAGCGTGTCGGCGTCGGAGTCGTAGGTGGTGACGACCACGACCCGCGGCGCGCCCGGCCGGGCGGTGATCGCGGCGGTGGCCTCGGCGCCGCCCATGCCCGCGCCGAACTGCAGGTCCATCAGCACGACGTCGATGTCGCCCGCGGCGGCGCGGGCGACCGCGGCCTCGGCGGTGGTGGCTTCGGCGACCACGACCATGCCGGGCTCGGTCTCCAATACGGCCCGCAGCCCGGCCCGGACGACGGGGTGGTCATCGGCCAGCAGGAGCCGGATGGGCGTGCCGGTCACCGGGGTGCCTCGGGGTCGGTGTGGGGGAAGGGAAGCCGGGCCAGGAGGGTGGTGCCGTGGCCGTGGGCGGACTCGACGGTGAACTCGCCGCCGAGCGAGGCCAGCCGGGCGCGCATCGCCGCCAAGCCGAAGCCACCGCTTTCGGGAGCGTCAGCGGGGTCGAAGCCCGTCCCGTCGTCGGCGACTTCGAGGGTGACGTCGTCGCGGCCGTAGCCGAGGGTGACGTCGACGGAGCCGGCGCGCGCGTGCTGGACGGTGTTCGCGAGTGCGGACTGGGCGACCCGCAACAGGGCGACGTCGTGCGCGGTCGGCAGGGGGACCGCGACGCCGCCGAGGTGGCAGCGCGCCGTGATCGGGTGGCGCGCGGAAGTGGTGGCGCACAGCCGTTCCAGCGCGCCGCCGAGGGTCGTGCCGTCCAGCGCGGGCGGGACGAGCGCGGCGACGAACCGGCGCGCTTCGGCGAGGTTGTCCACAGCGGCCTGGCGGGCCTGGACGACGTACCGGGCGGCGTGCTCCGGGGTGCCGGGCAGGGCCCGTTCGGCGGCGCGCAGCAGCAGCTGGATGCTGGAGAGCCCCTGGGCCAGGGTGTCGTGGATCTCGCGGGCCAGCCGCTCCCGCTCGGCCAGCACGCCGGCCGCGTGCTGCACCTCGGCGAGGTCGGCGCGGGTCGCCGTGAGCTCGGCGATCAGCTCGCGACGTCGATCGCTCTCGCGGTACAGGGTCTGGTACCCCCGGACGACGGCGACGGCCACGGCGGCGCCGAGAGCCGGGCCGATCACCGCGGCCGGGGTGAAGCCGCCCTGGTGGACGGCGAACGCGGTGATCGCCGCCGCCGCGGTGGCAGTCACGGCGGAAAGTCCCGCGGCGCGGGGGAGCAGGTGGAGCTGGAGGAAGTACAGGGGAAAGGCGACCCAGACCCCGTCGGCGGCGAAGACCAGCAGCACCAGCCAAGCGACGCCGACCGCGGCCAGCCACCCGGCCGCTGCCCAGCGGGAGCGGCGGATCACCGGCAGCAGCGGGCCGATCGCGTACACCAGAGCGCACACCGAAGCCGCGGCGACGGTCGCCCCGGCGGAGGCATGGTCACCCGTCACCGCCCGGACGGCGGCCAGCGCGAGCAGGCCGACGATCAGCAGGTGCAGGCACCAGGCGAGAGCCTGGGTCGTCGGGGTCGGCGGCGGAGTGGTCGTGTGCACGGTCCGCTCAGCCTAAGCGAGCCGGCGCCGGGGCGCCTCTGTCGAAAGGTACAACCGGCGTGGCGCCTTCCGGCTCGTGAAGTGCCGTCCTGCGCGCGATGCCGCGGAACGTCCCGGGAGGCGACGGTGGAGGCACATCGCTTCCGTCGTGAAAGGACAGTCTCCTGTGTTCGTCGCCTGGAGGGACCTGAAGTTCGCCAAGGGGCGGTTCGCCTTGATGGGGACCGTGGTCGTGCTGATCACCCTGCTGGTCGGCTTGCTGTCCGGCCTCACCGCCGGCCTGGGGCAGCAGAACGTCTCGGCGATCACCGGGCTGCCCGCCGACATGATCGTGTTCGGCGGTGGCGGGGAGAAGCTCTCGTACGCCGATTCGGCTGTCACCGCCGGGCAGCAGCGGCAGTGGGCCGCCACCCCGGGTGTCGCCGCGGCCGAACCGCTGGATATCACGACGGTCAAGGCCGCCGCCGGCGGCAAGAGCACCGGCGTTTCCGCCTTCGGCGTCGAGCCCGGTTCCGGTCTCGCGCCGGACAGCGGAAAGCTCGACGACCGCTCGGTGGTGCTGTCCGGGCCGGCGGCCGACGCCCTCGGCCTGCACCCCGGCGACCACGTCACGCTCAGCGGCCACGAGCTGGCCGTAACCGCGGTGGGGGGCGACGCCTCGTTCAGTCACCTGCCGGTGATCTGGACGAGCCTCGGGACCTGGCGGACGCTGGTGCCGCCCACCGGCGACGTGACCGCGACCGTCCTCGCGCTGACCACGTCGTCCGGTGTGGACACTGTGGACACCGCGGCCGTAGATCGCGCGGCGGGCACGAGGACGGTGGCGACCGGCGACTCGCTGTCCGCGATCGGCTCCTACACCTCCGAAAACGGTTCGCTGCAGCTGATGCGCGGCTTCCTGTTCGTCATCTCCGCCCTCGTCGTCGGGGCGTTCTTCACCGTGTGGACCATCCAGCGCAGCGGGGACGTCGCGATCCTCAAGGCGCTCGGCGCCGGCACCGCCACGCTCGTGAAGGACGCCCTCGGCCAGGCGGTCGTCCTCCTGGCCGGCGGCACGCTGATCGGTACCGGCCTCGCGGTGGGCCTCGGCGCCGCCCTCGCCGGTTCCGCCGTACCGTTCCGGCTCGACCCGGGCACGGTGCTGGTCCCCGCGGCCGTGCTGATCGCGCTGGGCGCGCTCGGCGCCGTCCTCGCCGTCCGCCGCATCACCTCCGTCGACCCGCTGACCGCCCTGGGGAGTGCCCGATGAGCCTCGACCTGTCCGATGTCACCTTGACCTACCCCGACGGCGACTCCCGCCTGACCGCGCTCGACCGGGTCAGCCTGCACGTGCCCGCCGGCACCGTGACCGCCGTGCTCGGGCCGTCCGGCTCCGGCAAGTCCAGCCTCCTCGCGGTCGCGGCCACGCTGATCACCCCGGACACCGGCACGGTCGTCGTCGACGGCGTCGCCACCGCAGGGCTGTCCCGGGGCGAGCTGGCTGCGCTGCGCCGCCGCAAGGTCGGCATCGTCTTCCAGCAGCCGAACCTGCTGCCGTCGCTCACCGCCGCCGAGCAGCTGGAGGTGCTGGCGAGGCTCGACGGCCGGTCACCGGCGAAGGCCCGCGAACGGGCCGCGGACCTGCTGGCCGCCGTCGGGCTGGGCGACCTGGCGGGGCGGCGTCCCCACCAGCTCTCCGGCGGTCAGCGGCAGCGCGTCAACGTCGCTCGCGCGCTGGTGAACACCCCGGGTGTGCTGCTGGTCGACGAGCCCACCAGCGCGCTGGACCACGACCGGGGCGCCGCGATCATCGACCTGATCACCCGGCTCACCCACCAGCAGGCGACGGCCACCGTGCTGGTCACCCACGACCGCGGCCACCTCACCGCGGTCGACCGGATCGCCGAAGTCCGCGACGGACGCCTGGCCGCCCCCGTGGCCGGGAACGCCGGCTGATGTCGGCTCCGGTGCGTCTGGGCCGGGTCGCTCTGTGCGGGTTCGCGCCGGTCACCCGGTCGGCACGCCCGCCGGTTCCTGTTCCATGTTTCGGCGTAGGGCGGCCACGGCGGTGGCCAGCTGGTCCAGCGACCGCGCCGACAGAGGGCCGGAAAGCCAGCGCCGCAAGCCGTCGTCGAAGGTGAGGGTGGTAGCGGTCAGCAGCTTGGCGTTGCTCTTTGGTGTGCGGCGCGTAGCGTGCGGGCGCGGTGGAGGCGGGCTCCAGCAGATCGGGTGAGACGGCAGGCAGCCGGCGGGACAACGGCTCGTCCGCGGTAGCGGTGTCGCGGAGCTCGAACCGAGGGATGAACCGGACACGCTCGGGCCACGCCCGCGGTGGAGGGCCGGTTCCGGTGTCATCGTTCCGGTGTCATCGAGGTGCGGGCCGGAGGTGGACGGGCAGGCTGGTATGTCCGTTGGACAGGAACGTGGGCAGGGTGGTCAGTTTCTCCGGGGGCACGGCGAGGGACAGGTCCGGGAAGCGGTCGAACAGCGCCGGGAGCGCCACTTCGGCTTCGAGCCGGGCCAGCGGCGCGCCCGGGCAGTGGTGCACGCCGTAGCCGAAGGTGAGGTGCGGTGCGGCCGCGCGGGTGATGTCGAACTCGTCGGCGGTGTCGCCGTGCTGGGCGGGGTCGCGCCCGGCGGCGCCGAAGCCGACCAGGATCGCGTCGCCGCGCCGGATCATCGTGCCGTCCACCTCGATGTCCTCGACCGCGTACCGCAGCGGCGTGTACGGGATCGGCGCCTGCCAGCGCAGCGTCTCCTCCACCACGGCGGTCCAGGACTGTCGCCCGGACCGGACCAGGGCGAGCTGATCAGGGTGGGTCAGCAGCGCGGTGACGGCGTGGTCGAGCAGGTTCACGGTGGTCTCGTGGCCGGCGGTCATCATCAGCATCAGCGTGTCGACGAGCTCGGTTTCGGTCAGCGCGCCGTCCCGGTCGTCGCGCGCGGCGATCAGGGCGCTGGTCAGGTCGTCGGCGGGCGCCGCGCGCTTCTGCGCGATCAGGTCGGTGAACAGGGCGTACGCCACCGCCACGTTCGCCTGCGCCTGTTGCGCGGTGATCGCGCTGTCGAAGAAGCCGTCCACTACTTCGCGGATCCCGGCCTGTTTGTCGCCCGGGACGCCGAACAGCCGGCAGATGACCTCGATCGGCAGCGGGTAGGCGTACCGTGCCCGCAGGTCGACGGGCGTATCACCGGGATCTGCCTCGATGGCGTCGAGCAGGTCCCGGGTGATTTCTTCGACTTTCGGGCGGAGCGCCTCGGTGCGGCGGGCCGTGAAGGCGGCGGCCGTCAGGGAACGCAGCCGCCGGTGGTCGGCACCGTAGGCGGTGAACATGTTCCGGATCGACACCCAGATCCGCAGCGGCCAGTCTTCGGCGATTTCCCCGTTGATGAATGCGGGCCAGTGCTGCAAGGCGTCCTTGGACACCCGGGGGTCGGCCAGCAGCCGACGCAGGACATCGTTTCCGGTAGCGGCCCAGGCCGGAACGCCGCCGGGCAGTTCGATCCGGGTGACCGGCCCCCGTTGCCGCAGCCGGGCGCCTTCGGCGTGCACGTCGGAGGCGTTGACGTCGAGCGTGATCGGCTGTTCCACTCTCATTCTCCCCCCGCCGGTTCTCGCATGGACCCGGCCGAACTCGGATACGGAATACCGGCTGCGGATCAGTGCGTGTCCAGGATGCAGATCACGGTCACTCCCTTGCGAACCGGTGTTTCCGGCGTTGCCGCGGACCGCGACCGTGCCGCCGCCGACTCACGGGTTGCCGTAGAACGGCGCGGCGGCGAATGAGCCGCAGTTGTTCCAAGACTCGCCTCAAGGCGCGACCCCACCGGTGGGATTCACTGAACAAAGTGCATTTAGACCCCGCACTGCAGTGATCCAGCACGTAGCCTTCCGGTTTCCCGTTATGGTTTCACCCCCAACGATCGCCCGGAAGACAGCATTAACAATTGTGCCACCGCGAGGACTCGCCTCGCGTGCCCTCAACGAGTGAAATGACGCGCGACCGGCGCTAATCGGCCATCCCAGTGAAGTCACCCGCGTGGGGGATATTGGCGCCTGGGTCAGGTGAACGATGGGTGACCAATGCGGTTTCTCGACGGGGCAGTCCGAGTTTCCGCCCGCCCCAGCTACCGTGCGGAGCAAGCTGCAGGGAACTCTCTCTGTGCTGGGCGTTCACGCCGTCGGATCCTTCGCTCAAGCGCGGTGCCGACGTCAGGTCCGCGCTCTACACCAGCGCGGCCGGTTCGGACGGCGCTTTCACCCCGTCGTTCGACCACCCTTCGGTCCGCGGTGACCTGGTGTTGTCCACCGACGCCTCCGGTCACCAGGCCGGTGAGCTGCGGACGTACGACCCGTACGGCCAGCCGCTCAAGACGGACGGCGTGGTCGACCCGCAGAACGTGCCGGACAACTCGCCTGGCTCGATGGACTACGGCTGGCTCGGTGAACACCAGCGGGCCTACGATGTCTTTGGTGCAGATGGGCGCCCGCCCGTACAGCCCGCTGCTGGGCCGGTTCCTTTCGGTCGACCCGGTCGAAGGCGGCGCCGACGCCGCGACCGCGTCCCGGACGTTCGGCTACGACCCGAGCGGGCGGATGACCTCGGCCGCTACCTCCGAGGCCGGAGTGACCGGGCATTCCGACCACCAGGCGGCGTCCAGCGAAACGTTCACCTACAACGACCGCGGGGCGCTGCTCACGGCGAGCTTGACCACGCTTGGCCCTTACGTCAGGGATTCCGGCCCTAGCTCGACTCCGCCACACAAACGATGAGAGGAACTTCAAAGGGACATGATCCAGCTATCGCTTCGGACGTGTCATGAGACGGGCGGCAGCGCGAGCCAATCCCGCCAGGCAATGTCGCGACCCAGAAAGCGGGGCCGGCGGAAGGGCCAGTCGGCGGCGATCCAACGCGGCACCAGCGCGTCGAGCGCACGCTCCACGTCGCTGCCGGCGAGGTCGTCCACCACCCACCACGCCACCTCGCCGTCGGAACCGGTGCGCTCGGGCGGGTCGATGTACACGCAGCCGAGGATCGCGGTCTCCTCGTCGTCCAGCAGCGCATAGTTGAACGACTGATGCGCGGCTATCTCCTTCTCGTGCCGCAACAGGTCGAGGCGGTCCTCCTCGTACGTCATCGTCTCCCTGGGCCAAGACCAGGCCGGGCCGAAGATCCCCCACAAGCGCTCCCGGGAGCCCATCACAGCAGGGTAATCGAGAGCGGTGTCCGTCTCCCGGATCGGCCGCAGGTGAAGCCCGGTGTCGAGCACGGGCGTGTAGACGGGGTGGACGAAATCGTCAGGCAGCCAGCTCATAGCAGCCGACGCTACACACCTGGTCACCGTGGCATCCGCGCGATCATCCTTCAACGGGCCGATCAGATCCTGCCCGAGGCATCATCAGCCGTAGATCGTGATCACGGATGGGAAGGTCAGGCCCGGGACGCTCCGAGGAACCGCAGCACGGCCAGGACGCGGCGGTGGTCCGCGTCGACCACGGGCAGGTCAAGCTTGGCGAAGATGTTGTTGATGTGCTTCGCCACGGCGCTCTCGCTGACCACCAGCGCTTGCGCGATGCCGGCATTGGAGCGCCCTTCGGCCATCAGGCCGAGCACCTCCCGTTCGCGGGGGGTCAGCCGCGCGAGCGGGTCGCTGTCGCGCCGCAGCAGCAACTGGGCGACGACCTGCGGATCCAGGGCCGTGCCCCCGTCCGCCACTCGCCGGACCGCCGCCACGAACTCGGCAACATCGGCAACCCGCTGCTTGAGCAGGTAGCCCACACCGCTGGTGTTCGCAGACAGCAGGTCAGCCGCGTACCGCTCCTCCACGTACTGCGAAAGCAGCACCACCGGCGTCCCCGGCCAGCGCCGACGGATCTCCATCGCCGCCCGCACTCCCTCGTCGGTGAAGCCGGGCGGCATCCGGACGTCGATCAAGGCGAGTTCGGGCCGGTGCTCCGCCACTGCCGCCAACAGCCCCTCCGCGTCGCCGGCTTCCGCGGCGACCTGGAACCCGCCCATCTCCAGCACCTTGATCAGGCCTACCCGCAACAACACCGAATCCTCGGCGATCACCGCGCGCACGGCAGCTCCGCGGTGATGGTGGTGGGCCCGCCGACGGGGCTGCTGACGTGGAAGGCCCCGTCGAGGGAGCCGACCCGCTTGGCCAGCCCGGTCAGCCCCGTGCCGGCGGCGTCGGCACCGCCCAGCCCGTCGTCGGTAACGCGCACGCGCAGCACCTCGCCGACCTGACGGACCAGCACCTCCGCACGCATCGCGTTGGCGTGCTTCGTCGCATTGGTCAACGCCTCGGAGATCACGAAGTACGCGATTGACTCCACATTGGGCGCCACCCGCTCCGCCAGATCGACCCGCAACCGCACCGGCACGGGCGTGCGGGCAGCCAGCCCGGACAACGCCGCGTCCAGACCTCGATCCTCGAGCACAGCCGGGTGCAGCCCTCGTACCAGGTCATTGAGTTCGCTGATCGCTTCCTTCGCCTCCAGGTGCGCTCTAGCGATCACCTCGCGGGCATCACTCGGCAGGTCCGGGCGGGTGGCCATGGCCAGACCCAGGTTGACCGCGAGCGACACCAGCCGCTGCTGGGTGCCGTCGTGCAGGTCGCGCTCGATCCGGCGGCGCTCCGCGTCGACGGCCTCGATCAAGTCGGTCCGGCTCACGGCCAGCTGATCGACCCGCTCCTGGAGCCGCTGCGTCCGGCTGGGCCCGAGCAGGCCCGACGCCAGCCGCGCCTCGGCCCGGGCTACTGCCCGCGCAGTCCAGGGCAGGGCGCACAGGAGGAGGAGCCCAGCCGCTGTGTAAGCCGGCAGCTGGGTCGCGTAGCCGAACCCGTCGTGGCGGATTCCGGTCGGCAGCGCCCATGACCAGGCGTAGGCGGTGACGCACGCCAGGCACGTCACCGCTACCGCGAGCACCAGCAGTTCCAGCAGCGCGAGCAGCGGGCCCAGCAGGAGGTGGTAGCAGATCTTGCGCCAAGGCCGTGTAGCCGCGAGCCACCGGGCGGTCGAGGCCCACGTCCATTGTTCCGGCGCGGCGGGGGTGAGCCGGGGGATGTCCACCCCGATGAGCGCCCGGTGGCGAGCCCGCTGAACGGCCGTCAGCACCGGGGTGCCGAGCAGGACCAGGGCGGCCGACACGGAAACCGTGAGGAGCCAGTTCCCCGTCTTGGCGGTAGTCGTCGCCGCCCAGGACCACACGGGCACCAGCGCCAGGTGCGGCAGCACACCAGCGGCAAGAAAGCCGGTGTCCCGCCGCGCCCGGAGGACCGTGCGTCTCAGTCCGGCTGGAATCGTCATGGCACGACGCTAGGGCACCGCAGGAGCACGGTGCCATGAAACCTGGACCCGATCTCATGGTGAACCTAGGTTCACCTGAACCGCGGTCAGCAGTGAAGATCACCCCGCCTGAGGCGATGTCTCTGGCGAACTCCACATCGGTCTGGTGCAGGCCGAACCCGAGAGCCGGCGATGCGTCGTTCCCGCCCGGGGTGCCGTGTCCATGATCCGACGGTAATCGAGCCGGGACCGGCACCACCATCGTGCAGCCACCCGGACCGGTGCGGTAGCAGGTACCACCACGAAGTCGGAACCACGGGCTACTGATCTCGGCCGGTTCCGGCGGCAAAGTTCTGCCGCAGGGCTGCCCCGCACCGGCGTCGGCAGCACGACGTTCAGCGGAGGAATTTCATGACCGTTCAGACGATGCCCTGGCTGCCATGCACGGCGACGTCGCCGGGTGCCCGGCCCAGGTGGGTGCCTGGTGTGCTGGGTGCGGTGGCGGCGGGGATGGTGCCGTGGGTGTTCGTGCTGGGCCGGACCTTGCCCGAGACGACCCAGGTGCGGCACTGGCCGGCCGTGTGGATCGGACTCGACCTGGCCATGGCGCTCGGCTGCGCGACGACGGCGCGGTGGTATCACCGGGGCGATGCCCGCGCCCGCCTGTCGGCCTCGGCGGTCGCGGCGCTCATGGGGATGGACGCCTGGTTCGACGTCCTCACCGCCCGGCCCGGCGCCGAATTCACCCAGGCGCTCGTCTGCGCGGTCCCGGAACTGGCCCTGGCCGGACTGTGCACCTGGCTCGCCCTGCGTGATACAGAAAGGTTGTCATGAAACGAGAACATCCGCGACTGCGGCGGTATGCGCTTTCGCCGCAGTGATGTGTGTTCCGGGAACAGGCGAGGCCATTGTCGGCGGCGAACAGGCCGATCAGCGCTACCCGGTCGGTTCGTTGCAGTACGACAATGGAACGACCCGAACTGGCCCACGTGTGGTGTGTGGATCCACGATGCCTGGCATGCCGCGCCCAACGCGCACTGTGTGACGAACCTCGCCCGGCGTGGGGCCGAAGAGATGCCGGTCGGTTGTCAACGAGGGTGCCCTTGTCTGCGACTCCAGACTCACGTGCCCACTGCTCGATCGACCTGGACTTGGCTGAGCGCGTCCGTCAGTGCGGCGCATCCGCGGACCGGTCGTCTCGGCCCGTTCCCTTCAACGGTGGGAAGAGAATCGGGCCGCGACGCGGTACCGACGAAGACAATCCGGCGCGGCGTCAGGCGCCGAACCGGCGTTGCCGGCCCGCGTAGCTGCGCAGGGCACGGAGGAAGTCGATGTCTCGGAAGGCTGGCCAGTAGGCGTCGCAGAAGTGCAGTTCCGCGTAGGCGCCTTGCCAGAGCAGGAAGTTCGACAGGCGCTGCTCGCCGCTCGTGCGGATGATCAGGTCGGGTTCCGGGTGCTCCGGCGCGTACAAGTGGGCGGCGACGTCGTCGACGGTCAGCGTTTCCGCGACCTCCGTGAGTGTGCCGCCCGAGGTGGCACGCTCGGTGAGGAGGTCGCGGAGGCCGTCGACGATCTCCTGGCGGCCGCCGTAGCCGATCGCCAGGGTGACGTGGGCGCCGGTCGGGCACTCCCTGGTGGCTTCGGCGGCGTGTTTCAGGGCGCGTGCCGTGGACGCCGGCAGCAGGTCGACGGCGCCCGCGACGTGGACTCGCCACCGGGCGCCCGGCCGGGCCAGCCGGTCGGTGGCGAGCCGTTCGACGACGTCCATGAGGAACGCCACCTCGCCGTCGGCGCGGCTGGTCAGGTTTTCCGTGGAGCACAAGAAAACCGTGACGTAGCGGATGCCGAGAGACTCGCACCAGGAGAGCACGCGTTCGGCGTGCTCGGCGCCGTACCAGTGCCCGAGGCTGGGGTTGGCCATGCCCTGTTGCCGGGCCCAGCGCCGGTTGCCGTCCATGATCAGGCCGACGTGGCCCGGCAGGGCGGTGTCGTCGAGCTGCTTGCGCAGGCGTCGCGCGTACCGGGCGAAGAGGGGCGCGGTGACGCGCATCGTCTTCACCTTTCAGGCCGCGGCGGCCGGGGGCCGGAGGAACAGTGGTGCCGCGAGCAGGCACAGGCCGAGCGCGGCCGGACCGGGCGCCGGATCGGTGACCGCCGCGACCAGCTGGGTCGCACCGGTGGCCGCGGCCGCGGCGGCCAGGACCCGGACGCCGAACCGGAAGCGCCACGGGGGCGCGGCCGGGTCGGGACCCACCCCGGCGATGGTCCTGGCGACCTGGATCACGGCCCAGCCCCAAGAACCCCACCAGCACGCGAGCACGGCGAGCCGGATCGGCGGGACGAAGGAACCGCCGGTCCCGTGGACGACGGCGACGACGGCGACGCCCAGCACGGCCGGTCCGGCGAGCCGGCGCAAGAGCCGCCGCCCGATGGCCGTCAGCGTGGCCGGGGCCGGGCGCGGCACGGCGAGCAGCAGACCGGCGACCACCGCGACCGCGCAGACGTCGAGCATCCGGGGAAGCCCGCGGGTGCCCTCGACCATCAGGTGTGTGGCGAACCAGCCGATGCCCGTCACGATCACCGCCATCGCGACGACCCGGGCCTGGCGCTGGGCGGCCGAGCGTGCGGGCCAGGCGGCGGGGTGCAGCCACATGTCGGCGACGCCCGCGAGCAGGTTCGGCCACGACCGCGGGCCGCTCGTGCGGACCTCCACCGCCAGGTCCGCGCCCCAGCGATCCCGGAACGCTCGCGGATAAAGCCGGACCAGCCCCTGGGCGACGGTCATGCCGGCCGCGCGCCGAGCCGCCGGAGTCCCGCGTCGGCCACCCTGGCCATGGCCAGCAGTTCGCGCTTCAGGACGGTCCGTCCCTGGTCGGTGATGCGCACCGGACGCTGGCGGCCTTCACCTTCGAGAGCTTCGATCAGCCCCTTCGCCTCCAACCGGGCGAGGGCGCCGTAGAGGCTGCCCGGCCCCAGCCGTTCTCCGGTCAGCTCGCCGATCGCGGTGTTGACGGCGTAGCCGTGCAGCGGGCCGTCGGTCAGCGCGTAGAGCACGAGGATCTGGGCGTCGTTCGGCATCCACGGCACACTACTACGCGTCGAGTAGTACGCGCAACGTAGTAATGGGGGATCAGTCGGACTGGTGCCCCGTCTGCGCCGATTCAATGGTGCTGTGCAGGTCGGTGACCGAATCGAGCGCGGTCTCCGCAGACCACGCGGTGATGCCGAAGACCACCGTGGCCGCGAGCAGCGCGGCCGGGAGCCGGCGGTGCTGGGCCGTCAGCAGTGCCTTGACGCGGCGGGGGACCGGGCCGCCGGTCGCGGCCAGCGCGTACGTCGGCCGGGACCGCCCGGCCAGTGCGGCCTTGGCGACGGCGTGGGCGACCACCGTGCGGTCGCCCACGTGCTCGGCGGCGGCCTCATCGGCCCAGCGCTCCAGAGCGAACCGGGCGGCCGCGCACAGCGGGCGCAGCAACGGGTTCAGTGTCCCGGCGAGGGTAATGGCGACGAGGAAGTGGTGGTGGCGCAGGCGAAGGTGGGCGCGTTCGTGGGCGAGCAGGGCGGTGCGTTCGCGCGGGGAGAGCGCGCCGAGCATGCCGCTGGAGATGGCGATCCGGCCGCCGCGTCCGGGTGCGGCGAACGCCACGGGCTCGGCGCCCGGCAGGATGACCACGCCCGGTTCGCGGCTGTGGTCGTCGAGTTCCCGGGTCAGGGCGCGGATCCAGCGGGTGTAGCCGATGGTGGCCCGGGCGAACGCGACGGCGAGCCCGGCGAGCAGCAGTCCGCAGGCGGCCGACACTGGCAGGTTGATCGGGGCCAGGCCGCGCAGCACGTCGGGGGACCAGTGCCCGGCGCGCGCGACCGCCGGGATGAGCGTCAGACCGGCGAAGGCCTGCAGAGCCAGGGTGATGGTGCTGCCCGCGGCCAGCACGAGGCAGCCGGCGGTCAGCAGCCAGCCGGCCTCACGGGGTGCGAGCCGGGGAGCGACGAGACGTGCCAAGGGCCACGCGGCCAAGGGCAGCAGCAGCGGGATCCAGACGTCGAGGTCCACGGCTCATCGCCCGGTGCCGGGCTTGCCCAGGAGCTTGCGCAGCTCGCGTTCGTCCGATTTGGACAAGTTCGAGACGAAGCGGGCGAGCACGCTGCGGCGGTCCGGTTCGTTGTCGAGCACCTTGGTCATCCGCCGCGCGGCCAGGCCGGGTTCGTCTTCGACGGCGTGGTAGCGGAACGACCGGCCCTGCTTTTCCCGGGCGGCGACGCCTTTGTCGTGCAGGCGGGAGAGGATCGTCACGACGGTGGTGTAGGCGAGGTCGCCGTCGAGGCGCTCCTGGACTTCCGCTGGGGCGAGGGGGTCGTCGGCTTCCCACAGGATCGCCAGGACCTCCGCCTCCAGCGCGCCGGGAGCCCGTCGTGCGCTTTCGTCCCGCTGCATCCTCATGGCCGCATTCTACAGAAGTGTCGTACTGAGCCGGCCGAGGTGGAGACCGCGGCGGCGGGAGTCGCCGATGATCGACGGGAGCGCGCCCAGGGTGGCTCGCCAGGCGCCGTTGCCGGTGGTGACGTCGCTGTCGTGCAGCAGGATCGTGCCGCGGTCGCCGAGGTTCCGCATGACCTTGTGGTGGATGGACGCCGGGGTGCAGCCTTCGGTCCAGTCGAAGCCCCACGTGCTCCACAGCACCGGGGTGAGCCCTAGCCGCCGGGCCGAGAGCAGGGACGCCCCGCTGAAGACGCCGTAGGGCGGCCGGAACCAGCGGGGCCGGACGCCGGTGAGGGTCTCGATGAGGTCGCGGGCGCCGAGCAGTTCCCGGTGGGTGCGGCCGGGGGGCTTGCGCAGCAGGCACTGGTGGTCCCAGCCGTGGACGCCGATCTCGTGCCCGGCCTCGGCGATGGCCCTGGTCAGCTTCGGGGCGCGCAGGGCCTGGGCGCCGAGCAGGAAGAACGTCGCCTTGATGCCGTGGCGATCGAGGGCGCTGAGGAACTGCGGGGTCGACGTCGGCGACGGGCCGTCGTCGAAGGTCAGGGCGACCTGCCCGGGGACGCCGATCCCGGCCAGCCGCGGCAGGAAGGTGCGCCGGGGGCCGGGAAGGAAGGCCGCGGCGGGTGCCGCGTGGGCCAATGCCACGAGTCCCGCGAGCCCGATAGCTGCTTTCATGCGCGGTCCAGGAGCTTCTCGAGCAGCGGGATCGGGTCTTCGGCCGGCTGGGCCGTGGCGGGCGGGCAGTCGTCCGATGCCAGCGCGGCGGGCAGTTCGGCGGGGTCGCGGATCCAGCGGGCGAGGCCGAGCCGGTCGAGTACAGCGGCGTTCGCGCGCCCGTGGCCCGGCAGGCAGCGGTAGGTCAGCACGGGTAACCGAGCCGCGAGGGCTTCCGAGCTGGTCAGCCCGCCGGCGTTCTGGACGACGACGTCGACGGCCCGCATCAGGCCGGGCATGTCCTCGACCCAGCCGAACGCGTGCGCGAGGCCTTCGGCTCGCAGCCGGTCGCGCAGGCCGGTGTTGCTGCCGCAGGCGACCACCGGGGTCACTATGCCGGACCGGGCGACGTCGTGGGCGGTCCGGCGGACCTGCCCGACGCCCCACGAGCCAGCGGTGACGAGTGCGAGCCGCCCTTCCGTGGGCAGTCCGAACGCCAGCCGGGCCTGCTGCCGTTCGGGTGGCGTCGCGGGCCGGAAAGCAGGCGCGACCAGCGGCGCCGCGACCGCGGCCGCACGTGCACCCAGGGTGCGGGCCTGCTGCCGGGCGAGGTGGTTCGGCGCGATGTGGAGGTCGGCGGCGCCGGAGACGCAGATGCGGTGCACGGCAGGGTCGGTCAGGTACACCGCGAGCGGGGCGGTCAGCTCGCCGCGTCCGCGCAGGTGCGCCAGCGCGTGGGACGCGAGCGGGTAGGTGGAGACGGCCAGTTCCGTCCGGTCGCCGAGCGCCTCTCGCAGTCCGCCGCAGGCGAGCGTGGCGGCGCGGCTCGCCAGCCCGGCGGCGCGGGGGCCGTTCAGGGCACGCAGCGTCCAGTCCCAGCTGCGTGGAGCCGTCTGCAGCTGGCGCCGGTATAGCCGGCACATTCGGCCGCCCAGCGCGGGTGGCAGGAGGTCCAAGAAGTCGAGGACCTCGACCTCGTGGGCGCTCAGCCGGTCCGCCAGGGCGTACGCGGCCCGGTCGTGCCCGGCGCCGAACCGGGCCGAAACGATCACGATGCGCGCCATGCCTCCTCCTTCGACTCGATGTCGAAGTTCTACATGCATGTAGATTAACGGGTGGCAAGAAGAGGCGGCGACTGCATCTACACTGAAGTAGAATTTCTAGAAGACTGTAGATGTACGGCGGAAGGGGACACTCGCGTGGACGGCGGGGCAATCGACGGCAGCTGGTACCTCGCGGTGCTGGGGTTCGCCCGGGAAACCCCGTGGTTGCAGGGGTTCATGGCGCTCTTCACCAACGTGGGCCTGGTCCTGCTCGCCCTCCTCGCCGTGGTGACGTGGTGGCGGATGCGTCCCCGCGACGCGGCTCGCATGGCCGCCGCGCTGTGGGTGCCGCTCGCCGTCGCGCTGGCCTACGGCTTGAGCAATCTCGTGAAGGTCCTCGTCCAGGAGCCGCGGCCGTGCATCCGGTACCCGGCGGTGCCCACGGTGGCGACCTGCGACTACGCCACGGACTACTCGTTCCCCAGCAACCACGTCACGCTCGCCGTCGCCGCGGCCGTCGCCCTGCTGTTCGCCGCGCGCCGCACCGGCCTGGTCGCGCTCGGGCTGGCCCTGCTGGTCGCGTTTTCGCGCATGTACCTGGGTGCGCACTACCCGCACGACGTGTTCGCCGGAGCTGTTCTCGGTGCGCTGGTCGCGTGCCTGGGCCTGCCGCTGCGGCGCCCGATGAAGGCCCTCGTGGACTACTTGCGGGACGGAGCCCTGCGGCCGCTGGCCGGGACCGGCGAACGAACCACGGTCGCGGCCCGCTGATGTGAGTCCTTTATGGACATTCATGAGGGCGTCGTGCGGAGCCGACGCGCTCGACCGGCCGCACGCCGTACAGTGGCGTTCACCCGACGAAGGCAGGACTCATGCGGCCGTATCGTGTGCTCGCGGCCGTTTGCGCGCTGGCGCTGGCGGGCTGCTCCGCAGCTCCCGGGTCCAGCGCTCCCGCGACGTCGGCCACCCCGGTTGCGCCCGTCACGAACACATCGGCCCAGGACGCCGCGGTGAACCCCGATCCGGCGAAGTTCGCGCCGCAGGTCATCGCGCGCGCCCGCGAAGCCGGCGTCGACCCGCAGCTGGTGCTGGCCATCCTCTACAACGAGAACTACAAGCCGCACGATCCGCAGCTCGAGCGCGCCTGGCAGAACCTCAAGCCGGACGCCGCGTTCGGGGTGGCGAACATGCACCGCGCGACGTACGAGCAGACCCGCCGCGGCCGGCCGTTCGCCGGCCGCGACTGGCAGGAACTGCCCGACGACCCGGACCTCGCCATTCAGGCCGAAGCCTGGTATCTACACGACCTGGCCGCTCAGCTGCCCGCGAAACACAGCGGCCAGTACACGACCGACGAACTGCTCGCGCTGGGCTACAACGCCGGGCCGGGCAATATGAAAGCATTCGCGCGCGGCACGAAGCCCGGCGCGCAGGTGCAGACCTATCTGACGGACCTGCGCGCCACGTGGGCGAAAGCGGGCACGGCGGTGGGAAAGCCCTGAATCAGGCCCGATGACTCGTCTCACGCTCGTCGAGGCGTTGCAGGACGAGCGCGCCGGACAGCCAGGTCGTGACGAACGCCAAGCTGCCCAGGACATCGGTGGGCCAGTGGACGCCGAGGTAGACGCGGGTCCAGGCGATCAGCAGGGCATACGCGGCGGCGATCGGCCACACCACCCGCGCAGTGACGCGGCCGGTGAACCGGCGTACGACGAGCCAGGCGATCAGGCCCGCGGCCAGGGCGGCGTCGGAGGTGTGCCCCGACGGGAAGGACAGTCCGCCGGCCCGGACGACCCGATCCGCCGTGGGCGGACGTGGCCGCGCGACCTGAAATCCAAGTCGCCGACCAAGTGTTAGCCAAACATTAGGAACGGGCAAAGCGGACATGATGCTTGGACGTCGCTGCTCGCGGCCCGGTGCCGGGTAAGCATCTGCCGGCGCCGGGCAAAGGCCCGGTTAATGGCCGTGCCCCGGCTCTGGCCGGGGTGCACGCTGGAGTGATGAGGGTTGTGCGGGGATCGAGTGGGGTGCCGAGGCGCCTGCGGCTGCTGAAGCCGATGGTCTCCCGGTCCGGCCGGATGCCGGACCGGCTGGAGGCGTGGGTCATCGCCCTGCTGGGACTGCTGGCGGCCGGGTCGGTCGCGGTCGTCGGCGTGCTCTCCGTGGCCGACTACAGCAGGCTCGCGGCGTCGGCGGCCGCCGACGCCCGTGCGCGCCACGTGGTGACCGCGAGTCTCCGGCCTGACATCCCCGTGCCCGCCGGTCGGGCGACGGTCGCCCCGCCGTTGAGCGGCTCCGAGGTGTTCATCACCGCCGTCCTCGGTGGGGTGCTGTGGGAATCGGCCGCGCTCGCCGTGCTGGGCGGGGTCTACCTGATCGGCCGTCGTCTGCTGGACAAGCACCGTGCCCGGCTGTGGGAACGCGCCCTGAGTGGTGACGCGACCGCGCCCTGAGCGGCGGTGGGCTGGTGGCCGCGTAATACGACATGGGTGTAGAAATACTACGTACGTGTCGAAGATGGAAGGCGGTCCGACCGATGAACCCGTTGAGCGCGACATCCTGGTTGTCGAGCCTCGGTGCGGCCGGGGTGTTCCTCGTCCTGTTCGCCGAAACCGGCCTGCTGATCGGGTTCTTCCTGCCCGGCGACTCCCTGCTCTTCACCGCGGGCCTGTTCTGCACGACCAGTGCGACGGCCGCTGTGCACCTTTCGCTGCCCCTCGTGCTGATCGCGTCCGTCGCGGGCGCGCTCCTGGGCGCGCAGACCGGATTCCTCATCGGGCGGCGCGGCGGCCGTGCCCTGCTGGCCCGGACCCGCAACCAGCACCTGCATCGGGGATTGACCAGGGCCGAAGAACTTTTCGGCCGCTACGGCCACGCCAAGGCGATCGTCCTCGCGCGGTTCATCCCGGTGGTCCGCACCGTCCTGAACCCGCTCGCCGGCATCCTCGCCGTTCCCGCCCGCACCTTCGCGGTCTGGCAGGTCCTCGGCGGCCTGCTCTGGTCGATCGGCATCACGCTGGCCGGCTACGTCCTCGGGTCCAGCATCCCCGGGATCGACCAGTACCTGCTGCCGATCATCGCGCTCGTTGTGATCGTGTCGCTCATTCCGCTCGGCCTCGAACTCCTCCGGAACCGCAAACAGCGCGACGAGGTCAGCGGCTCTTAGCCATTCATTAGCACTTCGCTGCACTGGGGCGAACCCGGGCGTCGTTACCGTGAAATATGGTCGACGCAGCGAGCCGAACCGGAACTCCGAATCTTCCTCGTCCGCCGGTGAAACGCCGTAAGAAACGACTGCGGCGGTTGCTCGTCGTGTTCCTGGTTTTGATCATCTACCCGGCCGTCACCTACGTTCAGGCGCTCACCGCACCCGGAGCGGCGACCTTCACCGCCCGGAGCGCGGACTGGGCGCGGCAGATGGGCGCCGGCCCCGTGGTGAACGCGCTCGAGAACTGGTACTACACCAGACATCCCCCGGCGAACAGCGCGCCGAGCATCGACGCCCTGCCCGTGCCGGTCCCGGCGCCGGCCGGGGATCAGGCGAACGCCCCCGCGGCGCTGACGACTCTTCCGGGTGCCCTGCCCGGTGAAGGCGTGTGGATCCCCGGAGCCCGGATGGCCGGTGGCCAGGCGGCCGGGCGGCAGCTGGCCCGAGCAGGCTCAGGTGCCGAACGCGCTCCGCCCGTCGCTGCTCGCGACGTTCAACTCGGGCTTCAAGTTCCGCGACACCGACGGCGGCTTCTACGCCGACGGCCAGTACGGGAAGCCCCTGAAGAACGGGATGGCCTCCCTGGTCGTCGACCGGTCCGGCGTGGCGACCGTCGCGCTGTGGGGCCGCGACGCCCAGATGACCCCGCAGGTCGCCGCGGTGCGCCAGAACCTCGAGCTGATCGTCGACGGCGGCAAGCCGGTCCCCGGGCTGTCGGGCAACCCCGCGGGGCAGTGGGGGAGCGCACGCAACCAGTTCCAGTTCACCTGGCGCTCGGGCGTCGGGGTCGACGCGGAGGGCCGGCTCGTCTACGTGGCCGGTAACCAGCTCACCCTGACTGCCATGGCGAGCGCGCTGACGGCGGCGGGCGTTGTCCGCGGGATGGAGCTGGACATCCACGGCGGGATGGTGAGCTGCAACCTGTTCCGCCCCGACGTCGCGGGTTCGGCGCCCCGGACGCTGGTCCCGAGCATGCCGACCGCGCCGGATCGCTACCTGTCCGTTGACCAGCGCGACTTCTTCGCGATCACGGCGCGCTCCGGTGCGCTGCGGGCGCCGGGGGCAGCAACAGGGTGAACGTCATCGGGGCGGGCCGGCTGAGCCACAGCCGGCCGCCCTCGGCCTCGGCGAGGTCCCGGGCCAGCGCCAAGCCGATCCCGGTCCCCCCGGCGCCGCTGTGGCCCCGGGTGAACAGGTCCGGGCCGTCGCTCGTGCCACGGCCCTCGTCGGCGACGTCGATCGCGAACGCGTCGGCGCTGTCGCGGGTCGTGATCGTCACCATCCCCGCGCCGTGGATGACGGCGTTGTCGAGCAGGACGCCGACGATCTGCCGCACCGCCGCCTCGGCGGCTCTCGGACGCCCGTCGGCGTCGGGGGAGATGACCAGCTGCCGTCCCTGGGTGGCGAGCAGGTTCCGCCAGCCGGCCACGACGTCGCGCAGCAGCACGTCCGGCTCGATCACCCCGCGGTCCTCCGGCGGGCGGACGGCGAGGGTGACCAGGTCGTCGATCGTCGTCTCCAGCCGGTCCGCTGTTGCGATCGCCGCCACGACCGCCGCTTCGAGGTCCTGTCCTGGCGGGTCGAGGGCCGACTCCAGCTGCAGACGCAGGCCGGCCAGCGGGGTGCGCAGCTGGTGCGACGAGCACGTCGTCGGCGATCGACAGGGACGCGGCGTCGGCGGTGCGCTCGAGTTCGGTGCGCTCGTCCTGGGTGAAGTAGCTCGCGACACCGACCGCGAGGGGGATCCCGAAAAGGCTGGTTGCCAGGAGCGCGGCGGCGACGGCAAGCAGAATGATCCGTCTGCGCATGACGCAAGTCTGTCGTGACAATCCGCTGATTGCGACGTTTCGGCGAGGGAAAAGGCTAGCCCACGGTTAGCGTTCACCTCAACGAGGTAAATTCTCCGGCCGGAGATCGGTCCCCCGGAATTCCGGTAACATTTCCCCATGGCCGCGGTTCTTCTCGTAGAAGACGACGAAACCATCGGCAGCCTGCTCGAGTCGGCCCTGCGGATGCACGATTACGACGTGATGTGGTCCCACACCGGGGGCGACGCGCTGCGCCGGATGAAGCTCGACGAGTACAACGTGGTCCTGCTCGATCTGGGGTTACCGGACCTCGACGGGATCGAGGTGTGCCGGCGCGCGCGGGTGATCACGCCGAACGCGCTGATCATCATGATCACGGCCCGCACGCAGGAGATGGACGTCGTCGTGGGGCTGGAGGTCGGCGCCGACGACTACCTGACCAAGCCGATCCGGCTAAGGGAGCTGCTGGCGCGGCTGCACGCGCACCTGCGCCGAGGATATTCGTCCAACGCGATGCCGCTGCGGGTGGGGGAGCTGGTGGTCCAGGTCGCCGCCCGCCGCGTGGTACTGGCGGGCGACGAGGTTTCCCTGCGCCCCAAGGAGTTCGACCTGCTTCTGCGGCTGGCACAGGAGCCCGGTGCGGCGATCAGCCGGGACACCTTGATGGCGGACGTGTGGGACACGCACTGGCGCGGCTCGACGAAGACGCTGGACGTGCACATCGTCGCGCTGCGGCGCAAGCTGGCCGCCGCCGCGGCGGACTCCGGCGCGCTGCCGGTCATCACCACCGTGCGGGGTTACGGCTACCGCTTGGAGCAGCCGGTTCCGCAGGGGACGTGACCATTCTTGCCGGACGTTAACCTTTCCCTAGCGCGCCGGAAACTTCCGCCCTTATAGCGTGCGGGCAACGAATCCGGACCACCAGCTCGAGGACGTGCGATGGCTGATCCCGTCTCAGCGGGCGACGACGCCCCACCCGGGGCGATCCGCTGCTCGGACGGAGAACGCGAACAGACCCGGTCGCGGCTGGCCCAGGCCGCCGGGGAAGGGCGCATCACGGTCGAGGAACTGGACGACCGCCTGGCGCTCGTCGCCGCGGCGCGGTTCCGGCACGAGCTGGACGCGGTCGCCGCCGACCTCCCTCGATCGGAAATGCCACCAGGTGTGGCCGCCGGGTGGCTGCCCATCCTGGCCACCGCACGACGGCAGCTGAGCGCGGACGCGACGGCGCTCGTCGGCCGAGGACAGGTGGCCGTGAGCCGGCGACGTCGCTGGGCGGTGTTCGTCGCCGCGGTCGCGGTGGCGCTGATCTTCACAGCGCTCGTCCTGGCCGCGGTGCACGGATTCGGCGACGAAGGGCTCGACCACCACGAACTCGGGCGAGGCTGAGGCCCGGCACTCTGCTTCCCGTGCGATCCTTTGCGGATCGTGCACCAGACCGGGCGGACATCCGGACCGACCCCCCACGACCCGGGTGTCCGCCCTCCTCCTCAGAAAGAACAACTCCTTGAGCGTGATCGACATCGGCCAGTCCGTGATCCTCGGCGTCGTGGAAGGGCTGACCGAATTCCTGCCCGTGTCGTCCACGGGCCACCTGAAGATCGCGGAAGGACTGCTCGGCATTCCGGTCGACGACCAGTCCGTCGTCGGCTTCACGGCGGTGATCCAGGTCGGCGCGATCGCCGCCGTGCTCGTCTACTTCTTCCGCGACATCGCCCGGTTCGCCGGCGCGTGGGGCCGCGGGCTCGTCAACGCCGAGGCCCGCCAGGAACACGACTACAAGTTCTCCTGGTGGGTCATTCTCGCGACCATTCCGATCGTGGTCGCCGGACTGCTGTTCCAGTCGCTCGTCAAGGGACCGCTGGCGTCGTTGTGGGTGGTCGCGGCCTCGCTGATCGGGGGCAGCGCGGTCATGTGGCTCGCGGACCGCTTCGGCACGGGCAGGCGCGCCGAAGCCGACGTCACGCTGCCCGACGCGATGCTCGTGGGCTCGTCGCAGATCCTGGCGCTGCTCTTCCCAGGCTTCTCGCGATCCGGCGCGACGATCTCGACGGGCCTGCTGCGCGGCCTCGACCGGGTCGCCGCGACGCGGTTGTCGTTCTTCCTGTCGATCCCCGCGTTGACCGGCGCCGGGCTGTACGAGCTGAAGGACGCCGTGGGCGGCAGCATCGACGTCGTACCGCTGGTCGTCGGGACCGTGGTGTCGTTCGCCGTGGCGTACGGGGCCATCGCGTGGCTGCTGAAGTTCGTGGCCGGCCACACCTTCACGGCGTTCGTCGTCTACCGGGTCATCGTCGGAGTCGCGCTGCTGGGCCTGCTGAGCACCGGCGTGCTCCACAGCTGACCGGCTCAGGGGGCCGTGCGCTGCACCTCGACCTCCGCGTACGGCGAAGGTGCGGCGAGCAGCGCGGCGGGGCGTCCGCTGACGGCGTGGTCGACGAACGCGCCGAGGTGGGCGTTGACGATGGCGAGCGCGACGTCGCCGTCGATGGGGCCGAGCGCGAGCAGGAACCCGGCCGGTGCGGCGAGGTAGTAGGCGCCGTAGTCGGTGAAGTCGAAGTGCTCGGCCCCGCGGATCCGGTAGCACCAGACGGGACCGGTGCCGGCGTTCACCAGCGACCGGGCCGCGTCCCGGTCGGCCTGGTCACCCGGAGCGCTCGGCTCGCAGGTTCCCGTGACACAGGAGTCCTGGCTGCCGATGAGCAGCAGCGGCTTGGTGAGTCCGGAGTGGACGACGGCGCCGTACTGGGTGCCGTCCAGGTCGGCGGCGCCGGCGCAGTGCGGGTCGGACCGGCAGGCTTCGAGGGCCGCGGCCCCGCCGAAAGAATGTCCGATGTAGACCGTCGCGGCGGTGTCGACGTGACCGGCGAACCGGCCCCGAGCCTGAAGTCCCGCGACCTGCGCCGCGGCGAAGCGAGCGTCGGCCGCCCAGACGCCGACCAGCCGGTCACCCGCGACCTGCGCCTGCCCGGCGTGCAGGTCGGCGGTGTCGAACGCCGAAGGGTTGCCCGCTTCGTCGGACGGCACGGCGGTGCCGTCGAGGACGGTCAGGTTCGCGCTGTAGGTCGGGGTGACGCCCGCGACCAGATACCCGTGGGAGGCGAGGTTCTCCGCGATCGCGGTGTACTGCGGCGCGGCGAAGCCCAGACCCGGTTCCAGCACGACGACGGGGAACCGGCCGGCCGCGACCGGGACGTCGGCGACCGCGTGGACGTGGACGTCGTCGAAGCCGGTCTCGCTCCACGCCAGTGCGCCGTCGAGATGGAGTCCCGCCCACGCTCCGGGCGCGTACGGAGCGGTTCCGGCCTCGGCCGCCGGAGCGGCGGGGTACCAGAGCCAGACCGACAGCCGCCGTGGTGAACCGGGTCGCGGTGCCAGCGGGTCGAGGCGGGCGTGGTCGGTCCACTCGGTGATGGTGCGGCCGACGGGGTAGGGGCCGGTCGGCGCGGGCAGAGTGACCGGTTGCGCCGCCCGGATCGCGGCGTAACCGACGTAAGCGCCGAGCCCCACGACGATCAGCAGGGCCACGACGAGCAGGATCCGCAGCGTGCGAGCCATGGCGCGAATAGTACACGCTGCGTACTACGCGACACGTACTAAATTCGCGGGGTTTCCGACAGCGCCGAGACCAGGACGTGGGCGATTTCGGCCACCGCCGCGGTGACGGCCTGCCGCGCGAGGGAGTCCAGCTGCCGCAGGGCCGACGTGCTTCGGCCGGCCAGGCGCACCGGCTCACCGGGCTGAGCGCAGCCTTCAAGTTCGAGCGAGAGCGCCTGGTCCCCGGTGAAGGTGAGGTGGAGGGTGGCGGTCTCGAGTTTCGCGGTGTCCGGTGGGCCGGACCGCTCGATGACGGGCGCGTCGTGGCCCTCGGCGATGAGGCTTTCCATGGCCGCCTGGACGATGTGCTCCCCGCGGGAGGCCAGGTCGTTCAAGCTGCGCAGCCGGGTATCGGGTTCCCCCGCGAGCTGTCCGCCCGGCAGGAGCTCGGCGACGCGCTGCAAGGCGTTCATCGCGTGCCACGCGGCCACGACCAGCGGATCGGGCTCCGGCGCGTCCTCCGCCAGCATCGCCGGACCCAGCTGGGCGGCCACCCGATCGGCCAGGTCGGACAGCTTCCCCGCCGGCAGGGGACTGCGTTCGGGCATGGCGGTTCTCCGATGTCACGGCGGCACGGACACCGCACTGTCACACGGAGCCGGTAAGCGCTCGGCAACCGGCGTTGGCCGAACGCTTACCCTCCGCCCCCTGATCACGCGATCTGCGGAACCGCCGGTTCGCTTGCGACGGCCGCTTCGGGCAGCCCGAGCAGGATCCGGTACTGGCCCTCGAAAGCGTCCAGGGCGCGGTCGATGTCGTGACCGGCGACGATGGCGCGGGACGCCTCGCCCATCCGCGTGCGGGACGCGGGATCGGCCGCCAGCTCGGCGAGCCACCGCGAGATCGTCGTGATCGCGCCGGGCTCGAAGAGATAACCGTTGCCACCGTGGTGGACCAGGTGCGGCAGGGCGAGCGCGTCGGCCGCGACGACGGGCAGCCCGGCGGCCATCGCTTCCATCGTGGCCAGGCTCTGCAGCTCGGCCGTGCCGGGCATGCAGAACACGTCGGCTTCGGCGTACCGGCGGACGAGCTCGGCGTCGGGCACGAAGCCGTGGAAGGTCACGCGGTCGGTGATGCCCAGGTCCGCGGCGAGCGTTTCGAGGTCCCGCCGGCGGGTGCCGTCGCCGACGAGGTCCGCGCGCACGTGCGGCAGCGGGGCCAGCGCGCGCAGCAGCTGGTCGATGTTCTTCTCGGCGTCCAGGCGCCCGACGAAGAGCACCGACATCGGCCCGTCCGAGCGGCGGCCGCCGGCTGCGTAGTGGGCGAGGTCGATCCCGCAGGAGACGACCTGGACCGGGCGGTCGAGACCGATCCCGGCGAGGACCTCGGCGGCTCGCGGCGTCGGGGTGGTCACGATCCGCGCGTCGCGGTAGACGCGCACCAGGTCCCGCCAGGCCCAGCGGGCGATCGAATCCTTGACCCGCCGCGGGAACGGCGTGTAGCCGAGCAGGTTGTCCGGCATGAAGTGGTTCGTGGCCATGCCGGGCAGCTCGCGTTCGGTCGCCGCATCGAGCAGCGCGCGGCCGACGCCGAAGTGGGCCTGGACGTGCACGACGTCGGGGCGCAGCCGGTCCAGCAACGGCCCGACTTCCTTGCGGGCGCCGCCCGGTGTGCAGAACCGGTAGTCGGTGTGGAACGGGATGGCCCGGGACCGGACCCGGTGGACGGTGTAGCCGTCGCGTTCTTCGGTGTGCGAGGGACCGCCGGTGGACGGGCACACGACGTGGACGTCGTGCCCCCGCCGCGCGAGGCCCCGGGCCAGCCGCTCGGCGAAGAACGACGCGCCGTTGACGTTGGGCGGGAAGGTGTCGGCGCCGATCAGGACGCGCAGGCCGGACGAGGGCACGGGGATCTCCTTGACTGGTGACGGGTTCCGCGGAAGGGCACCGGCGAGCACACGCACACCGGCGAGAGCGACGAGAGCGGCCGCGGCCGCGAGCACCGCGGTGGCCGCGGTGAGATGGGGTGCTTCGCCGTAGGCCACGGCGGCCACGGCGACGGCGGTCAGCGGGTCGAGCACGGTCGTGGTCCCGACGACGACGGCGGTGGGCCCGGCGGCGTAGGCGCGGTGCAGGACCACCCCGCCGGCGCCCAGCAGGAGCAGGGCCTGGGCACCGAGCAGGAGGGCCGCCGCGAGCGGCTGGGTGACGGCGGCGTGCACGACCGCGGAGCCGAGTCCGAAGAGGAGGGCCGCGGCCCCGGCCAGTACGGCACAGCTCGCGCGGGCGAACCAGACGACCGCGGCCACCGCGAACCCGGCCACCGCGACCGACTCGGCGGTTCCCCAGCTGACCACCGTGTCCGTGGTGGCGGACGCCGCGAGCGCCACGAAACCCGCGACGCCGAGCAGGACCAGGCCCACGGCACCGAGGACCCGGCGGTCGCGGGCCCGGCGCGCGAAGACGACCGTGAGGACGAGGCTGAACACGCCCAGCGGCTGGACGACCGGAAGCGGCGCGAGGGACAGGGCGACGACGTGCAGCAGGCTCCCGCCGGTCGCCAGTGACGTCCCGGTCCACCACGCGCGCGAGCGCAGCAGCCGGGCCAGGGTGCGCAGCCGGGGTGTGCCCTCGACCGCCAAGCCCGCGACCTCGTCGTGCTGCCGGGTGGCCGCCGCGGCGAAGAGGACCGCGGCGAGCAGGGCGCAGGCGACGGCCAGGGCGGTCATCGGACGGCCCGCCGCAGCGCGGTCGCCATGGTGGCGATGATCAGGAACTCGGCCAGGAGCGCGACGCGTTCGAGCAGGCCGGCCGGGAGCCAGCCGACGAGCTGCGCCAGCCCGAACGCCGCCGCGGTGACGACGCCCGCGACCGCGCCGCGCCGGAGGGTGGCCGCGGCGGCGAGCCAGCGGGTGTCGGCCCGCAGCCGCGTGCTCAGCGTCCACGCGGCCAGCGGGAGGCTGGCGAACAGCACGGCCCCGCCGGCGCGGTGGATCTCCCCGGACGCCGTCGGGTCCGCGGTGCTGAGGTTGCTGCGGAACAGCAAGACCACGAGGAGCCCGGCCGTCCACAGCAGGAACAAGCTGCTCACGAGCGGTGTCCGGGGCAGCGCGGCGAGGTGGGCGGCGACCGCCAGCGCGGCGGCGGCCGCGAGCAGGAGTACGACGGCCACCGCGAACAGGAGCCGGCCGCCGCGGTGCCAGGCGTAGTCGCTGACCGGGTCGCGCCAGGGACTGACGTGGCCGGCGAAGCCGAGGGTCAGCCCGGCGATGATGGCCTGGGCGACGGCCGCCATCACCAGCGTCAGGGTCGCCAGCGGAGTGGGCGAAAGCGTGGACCGTGGAGTCACACCTCAAAGCTGCTGGGCCCGCATGAGAGTTCGATGAAGATCGCGCGCGGTTTCCTTAAGAAGCGGCCAGGGGGAGCACCAGATCGAACCGGGCGCCCCCGCCGTCGGCGCGCGCGGCCTCGGCACGGCCGCCGTGCTGCGTCAGCACCTGCTCGACGATCGCCAGACCCAGCCCCGAGCCAGGCAGCGCGCGGGCGGCGTCGGCCCGGTAGAACCGCTCGAACACGTGCGAGAGGTCGGCTTCGGCGATCCCCGGGCCCTCGTCATCGACGCGAACCCGGACCGCGAGGGATGTCACCGCCATCGTCACCCGGACGGTCCCACCGGACGGCGACCACTTCGCGGCGTTGTCGAGCACGTTCAGCACGGCCCGCTCCAGGGCGGAAGGCCGGGCGTGCACGTCGGCGCCGGTCAGCTCGGCGTCGAAGGACACCGCCGGCCACCGCGACCGAGCGCGTTCGACCGCCGAGCCGACGACGTCGGCCAGCGCCACGCGCTCCTCCGCCTCGCTCGGCCGTTCCCCGGTGGACAGCTCGATCAGTTCACCGATCAACGCGGTCAGCTCGACGGCCTGGGTGTCGAGATCGGCCAGCAACCGGGAGCGATCCTCGGCCGGCAACTGCCGCTGCGGGTTCGCCTCGGCGTGGATGAGCAGCTCGATGTTGTTGCGCAGGCTCGTCAACGGCGTGCGCAGCTCGTGACCGGCGTCCTCCACCAGCCGCCGCTGCTCGTCCCGGGAACGGCTCAACGCCCCGAGCATCGCGTTGAACGCGGTCGACAGCCGGCCGATCTCGCCGGACGCGGCGACGTCGATGGCCGCCGACAGCTCCTGGGTCCGGGCGACGTTCTCGGCCGCCGCGGTCAGGTCGTCGACCGGCCGCAACGCCGACCGCGCGATCGCCCGGCCCACCAGCGTCGCCCCGAGCACCCCGGCCACGGACACCACCAGCAGCCAGATCCCCAGCCGCGCCAACGTGTCTTCGACGTCCTCGGAGTCCTGGGCGACCTGGACCGCACCGCCACCGGCGCGCTGGGCCGTCCACACCCGGAACCGGTCGCCTTCGATCCGGCGGACGTCGGAGGTGCGGTCGAGTTCCCCCGCCGCGACGGGTGCGTCGGGCGGCAGCACCGGGATGACGGGCTTCGCCCCCGCCGTGCCGGTGATCTCGCCCGTGGCGGACAGGAACTGCACGGTCAGCCCGCCGCCGTGGCCGGAGTCCGGGCCGTGGTTGCCGGTGGAGGTCAGCGTCGCGAGCGCTTCGGCGGGCGACGACGTCTTCGCGGCGAGCTGGGCGTAGGACTGCAGCCGGGCGTCGAACTGGTCGTAGAGGTCGGCCCGGGTGATGCTCCAGGAGATCGCCGACACCAGCACGACGGCGACGGCCACCGCCGCCGCGACGAGCACCCCGAGCCGGGCCCGCAGCGAGAGCGTCTTCCAGCGGACCCGTTTCACAGTGGCTCTCACAGTGGCTCCTCGCGCAGGACGTAGCCGACGCCGCGCACCGTGTGCAGCAGCCGGGGCTCACCGTCGGCTTCGAGCTTGCGTCGCAGGTAGCTGACGTAGACGTCGAGCCCGTTGGACGCGGTCCCGAAGTCGTAGCCCCAGACGTGCTCGAACATCGCGGTGCGGGTCAGCACGATCCGGGGGTGCCGCAGGAAGGTCTCGAGCATCGCGAACTCGGTGCGGGTCAGGTGCACCGGCCGGTCGCCGCGGAACACCTCCCGCGTCGCCGGGTCCAGGGTGACGTCCGTGAACCGCAACGCCGTCGACGACGGGACCGCGGGCGTCGGGGTGTTGTACTCGGTGCGGCGTAGCAGCGCGCGGACGCGGGCGAGCAGCTCCTGCAGGGCGAACGGCTTGGCCAGGTAGTCGTCGGCCCCGGCGTCGAGGCCGGCGACCCGGTCGGTGACCGCGGTGCGCGCGGTCAGCATGAGGATCGGCACCGGGTTGCCCTCGGCCCGCAGCACCCGGCAGGTCTCGAGGCCGCCGAGCAGCGGCATGGTGACGTCGAGCAGGACACCGTCGGGCGCCTCGGCGCGGATCAGCTCGAGCCCGGCCACGCCGTCCCCGGCGACGGAGACGGTGTAGCCCTCGAACCGCAGCGTCCGCGACAGCGAGTCCTGCACGGCAGCTTCGTCGTCGACGATCACCAGGTGCACCCTCGCGTCCCTTCGCCCGGAGTTGATGACACACCGTGACTGTAGTCGAGGTCCGGCCGGGGCCGCCCAACTCTCATCGAACATTAACGCTCGACCGGGCCGGGCACGGTTTTCCGCGGTTAATCTCACAACAAGGGTTGTTCCGCCACAAAGGAGGAAACGATGAGCGAGAATCCGGTCGGTTCGACGCTGCCTACGGACACCACGGACGGGATCCGCTGCTCGGATGCGGAACGTGAGCAGGTCCGGGCCGCGCTCTACGCGGCGGCGGGCGAAGGTCGCTTGACGATGGACGAAGTCGAGGAACGCCTGGCGCGGATCGAGGAAATCCGCTTCCGTCACGAACTCGCCGACGTGACCGCGGATCTGCCCGTCACTTCACCGGATGTGGCGCACGGCTGGCGTCCGATCGTCGCGGGTGCCCGTCGTAACCTCGCCGCGGACCTCGTGGTGCTGCTCGGCCGAGCCCCGGAATCCACACCTGGCCGACGGCGGTTGCTGCTGATCGTCACTGTCCTCATCGGACTGTTGTTCACGGTGGCGATCGTCGTCGCGGCTGTGCACGGGTTCGGCTCGGACGGGTTCGAACCCTACGGGATCGACGCCGGCGAGCACGGTGGTGGTTAAACGCTACCGACGCGCCAATGTCTTGAAGTATTGACGCAGATGCGTTACCAGTGTTGTTGCTGGCCGATCGCCGACCCCCGCCAGACTCCGGTGGGGCCGATATCGGCGAGCTGGGGCGGCTCTTGACGGCATCGGATGATGCAAGGTGATCGCGGGGTATAACGCTCAGTGCCGTTCTGCTGGTCAAGTCGATGAGATGGTCCGCGGCCGGGGCGCGATTGGCCCCGTTGAAGGTCGAAAGTTCAAGATGATGTGGCACGAACCTGCGACAGTGGCGACGCGTGGGAGGGTGTCTGCTTCTATCGTCACATCAGGGACTTGACCGCCGCCCACCACGTAGCAAGTGAGGCTGGCTCCGAGGATCAGGAAGGCGAGGAATTTGCCGGCTTTGCGTTCGTAGCGCACGGTCAGGCGCCGGTATTCGGTGAACCAGGCCATGGTTCGTTCGATCACCCAGCGGTGCTTGCCGAGCTTATCCTTGGATTCGATGCCTTTACGGGCGATCCGGACCTTGATGCCACGGTCGCGGACCCAGCGCCGAGGTCGGTCTGGTCGTAGGCCTTGTCAGCGTGCAGCTTGGCCGGCTTACGCCGTCGCGGCCCACGGCGGGACCGGATCGCCGGAATCGCCATCACCAGCGGTTTGAGCGCGTAGGAGTCGTTCGTGTTCGCGGCGGACATGGCGACCGAAAGCGACAGGCCGGAGCGGCCGGACAGGATCGCGCGGCTCCAGTCGAGTAGGCCTTGGCTGCCGAGCTCGTCCAGCAGCACGTGATGCAACTGTCGCCACAGCCCGGCTTCGGTCCACTGGCCGAAGCGGCGGTGCGCGGTCTGGAACGGCGCACCGAACGACGGCGGCAGATCCCGCCACGCACACCCGCTGCTCAGCACGTACACAACCGCCGTGAACACCGCACGAGCGTCCACCGGAGCCGTCCCACCACCCTGCGGTCGCGGCTCATCCGGCACCAACCGCAACGACAAACGATCCACCACACCCGAGATCATCTCTCGGGCGGGCAGCAGCAACGCGTCGCCATCGGTTCGGTGCTGACCATGTACCCGGAGGTGCTCGCTGCACCAGGTCGCTGCGCGCCTCGGTGTCGGCTACGTGGGCATGCACTCGACGACGGTCCCGGTGCGGGCGGGCGTGCAGCCGGAGTACGGCGACGTTGTTGCCGAGGTGAGCGCTCACCTGCTGGACGTCGCCGCGTCAGCGCGGTCCGGCGGTTCGACCGAGGTGTGGATCGACCCGGGTACCGGCTTCGGCAAGGGCGTCGAGGACAACCTGCGCCTGCTACGGCGCCTGCCGGAGCTGTGTGGCCCGGGAGCGCCGGTGCTGCTGGGCGTCAGCGGCAAGTCGTTCCTCGGCGCGGTTACGGGCCGCGACGTCGAAACCGACTGGCCGGTTCGCTGGCCTTGGTCGCCCCGGCGTGGTCGGCCGGCGTCGACGTCATCCGGGTACACGACGTGCGGAAACGCGGGACGTGATTGCGATGCTCGAGGCCGTCTGGGGCCGACCGGCCTGGTGGCAGCGTGCCGGGCAGGCGAGGATGTAGACCTGTTGTCGAGGACAGGGTGCCACGACAGCGGCCAGTGAGGCGGACAGGGTGGTGCCGGCGAAGTACTCCGATTCGAGCGCTCTCCGGCACCGGGTTGCCGCGCCGCCTTTCCCGGTGCTCGCCGGGCGAACGACGTCACAGCGCTCGGATGTCCCCCGTGAGGGTTACTCGCCACCGTCCATGCCAGGGTGACTCGCAGGTACGGCTCTTCGTCTACTTTCTCCCCAGCTTGATAACCCTCGCGTGTCCCCGGTGGTGGGTGCACCGATCTGAGCTGGGAGCCGTTTCATGACTTTCCCTTCAACCGAACCGACAAGAGGCCGTCAGGCGCCGGCGTGGGCACACAGGTGGCGTTTTCCGTTGCTACTGGTCGCGATGCTCGTGGTGATGGCGCTCGCGCAGAAAGCGACCGTGGCGCTGAGCGACTTCGGTCCGCTGGATCTCGTGGTCGGCGTGGCCGCCGGCGTGGCGACGTTGTTCTGCTACCGGCGGTTGAGCCGGTTCCTCGAGCGGCGGCAGTCGGTCGGCGAGCTCCCGCGCGATCGCGCCTGGTCCCGGCTCCTGTGGGGCGTGGTCGTCGGAGCCGGTGCGTTCCTGTCCACGATGCTGGTCGTCTTCGTTTCCGGCGGTGGGCAGCTGGCCACCGGGAACCCCGGGAAACTGCTGGCGACCACCGGGATCATGGTCTGCACCGCGGTCACCGAAGAGGTCGTGTTCCGGGGCATCGTGTTCCGCGTCGTCGAGGCGCGCTTCGGCACCTGGGTTTCCTTGGCGGTGTCCGCGGTGTTCTTCGGCGTCGTGCACCTGGCGGGTGGTTCGGATACCGATTGGAGCGCGATGCTCTGGGGTGCGCTCGCGATCGTCCTGCAGGGCGGAATCCTGCTGGGGGCCGCGTACGTCGCCACTCGCGCGCTGTGGATGCCGATCGGCATCCACTTCGCGTGGAATCTCGTCGAGGCGGGATTCGGTACGGCCGTTTCCGGCAAGACGAACGAGTTCGGCAGCGTCGTCCACACGACGCTGTCCGGCCCGACCTGGCTCACCGGCGGCTCGTTCGGCCCCGAAGCCGGCGCGGCCGCGATCCTGTCCTGTCTGGTGGCAGCCGGGCTCCTGCTGTGGTTCGCGGTAAGCAAAGGCCGGATCCTGCGGCCCGGATCGACGTCGCGCTCGGTGATCTAGAGCGTGACGAACCCCGCGCGGTAGGCGAGTACCACGGCCTGGACGCGGTCGCGCACGTTGAGCTTCGCCAGGATGCGAGACACGTAGGTGCGTACGGTCTCGACGCCGATCGCCAGCTCCGCGGCGATTTCGGTGTTGGACATACCGCAGGCGATCAGGCGCAGGACCTCGCGTTCCCGAGGGGCCAGCAGACCGAGCGGGTCAGCGCCGGGGGTCGCCTTGGCGGGCCGGATCCGGTCGGCGAAGCGGCCGATCAGCGTCCGGGTCACCGTGGGGGAGAGCAGGGACTCGCCCCGTGCGACGGTGCGCACGCCGTTGACGAGCTCGGTGAGCGAGGAGTCCTTGAGCAGGAAACCACTGGCCCCGGCCTGCAGCGCGTCGTAGACGTACTCGTCGACGTTGAACGTGGTCACCACGAGCACCTTCGGTGGTGACGTCGCCTCGGGCCCCGCGATGCGCCGGGTGACCTCGATGCCGTTGAGCAGCGGCAGCTGGATGTCCATGACCACGACGTCGGGTTTCAGGCGCTCGGCCGCTTCGACCGCGGCGGGCCCGTCGGCGGCCTCACCGACGACACTCATGTCCGCCTGCGCGTCGAACACCATGGCGTAGCCGGTGCGGACGATTTCCTGGTCTTCGCAGATCAAAACGCTGATGGTCATGTTTCACCGTCCACGGGTATCGATGCGTGCAAGCGGAATCCGCCGTCCGGTCGCCGGCCCGCGGTCACCTCGCCGCCGAGCGCGCCGACTCGGTCGCGCAGCCCGGCCAGGCCACGGCCACCCGCCGGTTCCCGCCGGGCGTTCGCTCGCCGTGGCACCGTCGCGGCGGTGTTGGCCACCTCGATCTCGACGTGGTTCGGAGAGAAGCCGATCCGCACCTCGGCCGGGCGGCCGGCGGCGTACTTGAGCACGTTGGTCAGGCCTTCCTGCACCACTCGGAACGCGGTGAGCCGGACGTCGTCCGGGAGGATGGGCTCGGTTCCCTCCGTGACGAAGGAAACCGGTTGCCCACCGGCTCGGGTCTGCTTGACGAGGTTCGTCACCGTCCCGTCGGCTGGAGCACACAGGGAGTCCGGCTCTCCGGTCGCTTCCAGCACGTCGAGCAGGTGCCGAAGCTCGGTCAGGGCCCGTCGCCCGCTCCCGCCGATCGTGGTCAGTGCGGTGCGGACGCGGTCCTGCGAGCCGGCGACGAACTGCGTGGCATCGGCCTGGACGACTATCGCGGTGACGTGGTGGGTGACCACGTCGTGGAGCTCTCGCGCGATGCGCGCTCGTTCGGCGGTGGCCGCGGAGGCCACCGCCAGCCGGCGCCGTTCGGCTTCCTCGACGCGCCTGCGACGCACGAAAGCGCCGAGCAACCAGCACGCCACGAAGATGAGGTAGAAGATCAGGACGTCGGCCGGCGAATTGGGCGAGCCGAGCACGTGCATGGCGGTCGACAAACCGAGGAAGACCACTGATGCCGCGACGCCGATGCCGTGTCTGAACCGTTCCTGGTGCGCCCCTACCGCGTAGAGCGCGAAGTACGTTGTCACAGTGCCGAATTCGGGCGGGTAAGCGAGCGTCTCGTGAACCGCGAACGACGTTCCGACGATCGCCAGGCAGAGCGCGGGCTGCCTGGCGCGCACCGCGAGCGGGACCGTCTGCGCGAGCACGAGGACGATCGCGAACGCGTCGGCGGGCCGTCTGGGCAGGTCGCCGAACTGAGCGCTCATACTTCCCAGCACCGGCGTGAAGGCCAGCACTGTCAGCAGCACGGCCAGCCACGGGTCCCACGCCTCGGCGTTGTAGACACGCCATCCGTCCCTCAGCCTCCGCAACCTGTCGCCGAGCCAGGTCCGCAGCATGACGGGCAGTCTAGAGAACCGGCTTCCGACCCGGGCTCAGCGCGTAGCGCACGGCGTCGGCGCGGTCGCGAAACCCGGCTTTCGCGAACAGGTTGTTGATGTGCGTCTTGACCGTCGCCTCGGAGATCACCAGCTTGGCGGCGATCTGCGGGTTTCGCAGGCCTTCCCCGATCAGGCCGAGGATCTCGCGTTCCCGTGCGGTGAGGCCGAAATCGTCACGCGGGCGCCGCGGCGAGCGCGTCGCCAGGGCCAGCAGGCGGCGCTGGACCTCGGGAGCCAGCACCGTCTGGCCCTGCGCCGCGGTGCGCACGGCGTTGAGGATCGTCGCGCGGTCGGCGTCCTTGGTCAGGTAACCGCTGGCGCCGGCCTGCAGCGCGGCCAGGATGGACTCGTCGTCGTCGAACGTGGTCAGCACGAGCACGGCGGTGCCGGTCCCGGCCGCGTGGATGCGTTCGGTGGCCTCGACCCCGCCGAGAACGGGCATCTTGAGGTCCATCAGCGCGACGTCCGGCCGGTGCCGCTCGACCGCTCGCACCGCCGCCTCGCCGTCGGCCACGCCCGCGACCACGCTCACGTCGGGCGCCAGGTCGAGCATCACCACGAGTGCTTCCCGCACGGTGGTCTGGTCGTCGGCCACGACGAGGGTGATCGGTGCGGCATTCATCGGGGCAGCTCCAGTTCCACGGTCCAGCCGGCGCCGTCCGGCCCGGCTTCGAGGGTTCCGCCGTGCAGCGCGGCGCGTTCGCGCATGCCCACCAGCCCCAGGCCGGTGCCGGTGGCGAGGTCGCCGCGCTGCTCGGCGGCAGGTCCGTTGTGGACGGTCAGTCGCACGACGTCCGCGCGGCACGCCAGCCGCACGGACACCGCCGCGCCCGGTGCGTGCTTCGCCGCGTTCGTCACGGCTTCCTGCGCGGTTCGCAGCACGGTGTGTGCCACTTCCGCGCCGATGTGCCGAGCCGAGCCCGAAATCGTCACGTCCGCGGCCAGCGCCCGCAGGGATTCCCCGAGCGGCAACGCGCCCTGCCGCAGGGCGTGCACCGCGCGCCGCGTCTCGGCCATGCTGTCGACGGCGAGCGCGCGAGCTTTGCGCACGGCCGCGTCGGCCTGTTCGGCGCGTCCGCTTTCCCGCAGCGCGTCGGACATGTCCAGCTGCAGCGCGATCCCGGACAGCGAGTGCCCGAGCACGTCGTGGATCTCGCGGGCGATGCGGCCGCGCTCGACGAGGGCGAGTGCCGCATTGCGTTCTCGTTGCGCGATGCCGATGTACACCGGCAGCGCGACGGTGAGGGCGAGCCACCACGGCCACGGACCGGCGTCCGGGTCCAGCGCCGCGATCACGGCGGTCAGCACCGCCGCGAGCACGGCACCGGTCACGGCGATCCCGGCCGCGGCCTTGCGGGAAGCCAGCCTGCTGCCCGCCGCGCCGGCGGCGAGGTAAGCGAAGAAGGGCCCGCTCGTCGTCTGCTCGGTCAGCGGCACCAGCACCGAGCCCGAGAGCATCGCCACCGACAGGAGGGTGACGAGCCACCCGAGGGGGAGCCGCCGCAACGGGAACAAGGCCACGATCGCCGACGCACCGGCCACGACGAACACCGGCAGCGCGACGCCGGGCCACAGGACCGCCCGCCACCACACGACGGTTCCCCCGATCGCGAACAGCAGCAGGAACGGCCGCACCAGCTGGTCGCCGAACGTGCCCAGGCGCGTGGCCGGGCCTGGCTCGTCAACGGCGCGCACAAGCCCGAGTCTTCCGTTCTCCGCGCGCACCTGTGCCTCCACTTCCGATCCCGTCGGGGAGATCTTACGAAGAACACGGCCCCGGGTCGTGGGAGCGCGGGTGCAGTCCGGGTGGAGAAGCGTCTCCACCCGCATTCGAACCTCAGGTCCACGACGCGGCCCGGCTCGCTCCGTAGCTTTGCGACCACCACCCGGGAACCGGGTCGAGCGAGGAGAAGCACAGTGCAGAAGACCGTCCCCGAAACGTCGGCCGCGCGCACCCTGATCGGCACCCTGGCCCTGGACGTGGGCTTGCCCGTGGCCGCGTACTTCGTCGCCGATGTGGCCGGCGCGAGCAGCTACCAGGCGCTCCTGATCGGCACCGTCGTCGCCGGCGTACGGGTGTTGTGGGTCGTGGTTCGCCAGCGAAGGCTCGAGCCGTTCGCGTTGTTCCTGCTCCTGTTGTTCGGCGTGGGCCTCGCACTGGCGTTCGTCAGCGGCGACGCGCGGCTGCTGCTCGCCAAGGACGCCGCGACGTCACTGCTCGCCGGGCTGGTCATGGCGGGCAGCTGCCTTCTCCGCAAGCCGTTCGCCTACTACGCGGCGGAGCGGATGGCCCGGTGCTCCGGGCGGATCGAGCAGTTCCGGGCCGCGGCGAACGCGCCCGGCGGGCAAGCGCACTGGTACCGGATTTCCCTGGTCTGGGGCATCGGGCTGCTGGTGGACTCGCTGGTGCGCGTCGCCGCGATCTTCCTGCTGCCGGTGGACCTGGCCGCCGACTTGTCGCAGGTCCTGATGGTCGCGGTGTACGTCGGGCTGGTGCCGTGGACGCTGCTCATGACGGCACGCCGGAAGTCCTCGTCGGTGGCGGTCCGGCCGTGAAGGTGCTCGTCGACCTCAACCGCTGCCAGAGCTACGGCCAGTGCGTGTTCGCCGCCCCTGGGGTGTTCCGGTTCCGGGGCGAGGAGTCGCTGGAGTACGACCACGTGCCGGACGCGGCGGCCGCCCGCGAGGTGCGCCGCGCCGCGCTCGCGTGTCCCGTTGGCGCGGTCACCATCGGGGAGGACCGGTGAAGCGGATCGTCGTGGCCGGCGCGTCGCTCGCCGGACTGCGAGCGGCGGAGTCGCTGCGCGCCAACGGGTTCACCGGGGAGCTGCTCATCATCGGCGCCGAACCGCACGAGCCCTACGACCGGCCGCCGTTGTCGAAGGCGGTGCTCGCCGGCCGGCTGGGCACGGACCACCTCCAGCTACCGGTCGCCCGCGGCCTGGACGCCGACTGGCGGCTCGGCCGCCCCGTGACCGGGCTCGACCTGACCACCCGCGAGGTGCGGATCGGCGATGACCGGATCGGTTTCGACGGCCTGGTCGTCGCCACCGGTGCCCAGGCCCGCCCCGGCCCGCCGGGCACGCACGTGGTCCGCACGCGAGACGACGCCGACCGCCTGCGCCGGGCCCTCGCCGCCGGGCCGGACCGGGTGCTCGTGGTCGGCGCGGGGTTCACCGGGTCGGAGGTGGCGTCGAGCTGCGTCGACCTCGGGCTGCCGGTGACCGTCGTGCACCGCGGTACCACGCCGATGGGGAGCGCGTGCGGCGACACCGTCGGCGCGGTCCTCGGAGCCCGGCACCGGGCCCACGGTGTCGACTTGCGGACTCTGACGACGTTGACCGGCCTCGACGGCGGCCTCGCGACGCTCTCGGACGGCACCCGCCTGCCCGTGGACGTGGTGGTCGTGGCGACCGGTTCGGTGCCGAACACCGCGTGGCTGCTCGGCAGCGGGGTCTCCGCGGGTCCCTCCGGAGTGGACTGTGACGCCGCGTGCCGCGTGCTCGACGTCGACGGCGACGTCATCCCGGGGGTCTACGCAGCGGGCGACGTCGCGCGGTGGCGGCACCCGCGGTTCGCGGCCCCGCCGCAACGCTTCGAGCACTGGGGCAACGCGCTCGACCAGGCGGATGTCGCCGCGCACAACCTGGCCGGCGGCCCCCGGCGGGAGGTCACCGCCCTGCCCGCGTTCTGGTCCGACCAGTTCGGTCTCAACATCAAGGCCATCGGCCTGCCGCACCTCGCCGCCGACGTCGTACTCGCCCAAGGCTCCTTCGAGCGCCGCTCGTTCGTCGCCGTGTACGGCCGCGGCGGGATCACGGTCGGTGCCGTAGCGGTCGACTCGCCGCGGGTGCTCGACGGCTACGCGGCCCTGATCACCGAACGCGCCCCGTTCCCGCCCGCCACCGGCGCCACGGACGCACCCGAGCTCGTCACCGTCCCAGGAGGACAGTCATGACCCGTTATCCCGCGGCGGTTCCCTACGGCCGCTTGCTCGACATCGCGCAGCGGCCCGACCCGTACCCGGTGTTCGCCGAACTGGCGCGCGAGCCCGTGCAGCGGATCGACGAGCACGTCTGGGCCGTCAGCGGTCACGCCGAAATCAGCCGGCTGCTGCGTGACCCACGGCTGTCCGCGCAGGAACCCATGACGTTCGAGCCGGACGCGCCGCTGGGCTCGGACGGCACACCGTTCCGCGGCCCGTTCCTGCAGCAGGACCCACCGCACCACGACACCCTGCGCGGGCAGGTGGTGCGCCAGTTCGTGCCGCGGATCCTCGGCATGCGACCGAAGATCGAGGCCATGGTCACGGAGCTGGTCGACGGTCTCGACGGCGCCGACGAGCTCGACGTGGTGTCCGCGCTCGCCTACCCGCTGCCGGTCGGGGTGATCTGCGAACTGCTGGGGGTCCCGCGGTCGGAGGAGCCGGTGTTCCACGACTTCGCCGCGCGCCTGACCCGCGCGCTCGACCCGCAGGAGTCGTTCACGGAAGAAGAGCTCGCCGACGTCGCGAAGACCCGCGAGGACTGGCGCGCCTACCTCACGCCGATGATCGTGCGGCGCCTCACCGAACCCGGCGACGACCTGATTTCCGGCCTGCTCACCGACGGCGACCCGGCCGAGCGCATGACCATGGTGGAACTGGCGACCACTCTCGGCCTGCTGCTCATCGCGGGCCACGAGACCACGGTGAACCTGATCGCCAACGGCACGCTCGCGCTGTTGCGCAACCCGGATGTCCTCGCTCGCCTGCGCGCCGACCCCGGCCTCGCGCCCGCCGTCGTCGAGGAGGTGCTGCGCTACGACCCACCGGTGCAGCTGACCGGCCGCCTCACCACAGCCGACGTGCGCATCGGCGACACGGACGTGCCCCGGGGCGACCGCGTGCTCCTGCTGCTCGCGGCCGGCAACCGCGATCCGCGGCGGTTCCCGGACGCGCAGCGATTCTGGCCGGAACGCCCGGACAACCGGCACCTCGCGTTCGGCGGCGGCGTCCACTACTGCCTGGGTGCCGCGCTGGCCCGCATGGAGGGCGAGGCCGTGCTCACCGCGATCGCGACGCGGCTGGTCGCACCGCGCCTGGTGGCGGATCCGCCGCGGTACCGGCCGAACACGATCCTGCGCGGCCCGGCGGAACTGCGCGTGGCGGTCGGCTGACGCCGTGAGACATCGGACACGACCAGCCCATTCATCGTCCCTGACCTGCCAGTCCGTCGCCGCCGATCAGGGCCGCGTGCGGACAGTGCCGCCGATGCCCGCTCGCCGCCAACGACCTCGTCCGGCAGCACGACATCAAGGCAGGCACCTCCACCGTCCTGTTCGACCAGCACCGCACCGACTGGAATGTGCTCACCCACGGCCTGCCCGCGAACTCGCTCGCACCGATCGGAAGACCGACCCACCGCGGGGGTATGAACGTCAGGCCGGTTCGGATGTAGCGTCGGCCACGCCAACCACTGGGCTAAGGGGCACGCCGAGGCGGGCGAACGCCGCATCGAGGTCGGCGACGAGCGTGAGCAGCAGTTCGAGGTGCAGCAGCGCCAGCGGCCGCAACACGGCGTACACCGTCGTCACCACGATCAGCGTCCGGCCGGTTCCCCGCAGCCGCCGTCCGGCGGCAGCGAGCTGCGTCAGGACACACGACCCGCAGCACGCCGCCGTGGTCAGGTCGACGACCACCGATCTGCCGAGAGACAGAGCCTGCTGCAGGCTCATCGTCAGCAGCGGGTCCGCTGCGAGGTCGAGTTCGCCGGTCCCGGTCACGATGACCACGTCACCGCGATCGGTGACGTCGATCGCGTAGGCAGGTCGTCGCGCAGCCGACCGTGAGACGTTCATGGTGAGGTTCACTCCAGATACGACCGGTGTTTCGGGAGCACCCGGAGACACCAACTGCCGGTTTCTCGGGTGCGAGGCCGAGAAGCTGGCTGGTGAACCTCTCGCCGCGACTTTACGCACCAGTACCGACAGTTCCGCCCCTCGCCACCCCTGAACCGGCGACAATGTCGAGCCGACGGGAGAAGTTCATCCTGGTGACTGGTCGTCGCCTGTGGCCAGGCGTGCGTGAGCGATGACGATGGCCGCTTCGTGCTCGGTGAGACCGAAGACGTGCATCAGCAACGGACCGGCCTGGCCGGCCTTGGCCTGGCTGAACACGACGAACAGCAACGTCACCGGCACCCCCGGCAAAGCCCGGAGCAACGCGGCCGGCAGCGCGTCGCGCAACTCCTGCAGGAAAGCTCGGCTCAGCTCCTGATCAGTCCGGCCGCGGCGTGCGCCCGGGGATCGGTGCCTGCGGCGGGCCCAGCGCCACGTCGATGACGGCCGCGGTGGCGGCCTCGTCGCCATCCGCGGGCCTTCAGTGGCGTGCCGTGGCGGTGACGTCCGGGACGCTCGGGTCCCGGTCATCACCGATGGCGTCGGCGTCGCTGGGAACGCGGCGGAACGGCGCGGCCAGCGTCGGCAGGATGTGGCGGCGGTTGCGGACCAGCGCGACCAGCGCGATCACCGCGTAGACGCCACACAGGACGTAGCGCACGGTCTGGCCGGGCAACGCGAACTGGACGGCAAACAAGCCCAGCAGCGTCCACGCCGCCCAACGCGGGAACCGCAACGCGAGCAGCGCGGCCACCCCGAGCAGCGTCTGCGTCGCCGTCAGCAGGAACTCCTCGACCTGCCGGGCGTCCAAGTGCAGCGCGGCACCCCCGCCGCCGAGCAGGTAGGCCAGCGGGAGGCTGCCGACCAGCAGCGTCCACTGGTTGACCTTGCTGGAGATCAGCGTCCCGATCGCGTCGCCCGCCTTGCCGCGGATCGCGAACAGGATCGCCACGATGAACTCCGGCGCCTCCGAAGCCAGCGGGGCCAGCCACTGCACGAGCAGGAACCGGTCGATCCCTAGCTCGGTGCCGGCGGCGATCAGGTTGTGCGCGAACGGTTCGGCACAGGCGAGGATCACCGCGGCGGCGAAGACGAACAGCCCGATGACCAGGGCGCGCCGGGCACGTTTCGGCAGGGCGCCGATGGTCGCGGCCGGCCCGACCAGGTGCGGTTCGGAGACGTCGGCGCGGGAGACTTTCCAGAGGTAGAACCCGAAGAACCCGAGCAGCGCGAACCCCAGCAGCAGCGAGATCTGCCCCGTCGCGGGGATCACGAACGCGACGACCGAGGCGATCGCCAGGAACCCGAGCTCGACCCGGTAGGGCGAGTCCAGCGTCAGCTCGCGGACCGTCTTGCCGGTGCGCCGCTTCGCGATCGCGAGACCGATGAGCACGACCAGCGACCAGCCGAGACCGAGCAGCAGGCGGTTCGAGCCGGTCATGTTGGCCGCGGCGTAGGCGACGTACTCGGGGTCCGACCCGGCGGTGTAAGCGAAGTAGAGGTCGACGGCGTACTCGGGCAGCACGGCGATGACGGCGAGGATCGCGATCGCCAGCCCGCCGGAGATGTCGACCTGGGCGGCTTCGGCGGCCCAGGCGAGCACGAACGACGAGGCGACCACAGCCATCCCGAACAACAGCAGCCCGATGACCGGGCTCGGGGCCGCGCCGGAGAAGCGCAGGGCGAGGGCGGGCACGGTCAGGGCTACGCAGAGCCCGATCGGGCGTAGCAGCTTGGTCAACACGGTGCAGGGGTTCCTTCCCGGACGGAGGCGGCCTGCCACGGCCGCGACGTCCAGGGGTCTCGGCCAGGCACACGATCAGCTGGCCGAAGGTCTCGCCCACCCACCACCGATGGGTCCCGCTGCCGGAGAACACCGGGGTTCTCAGCATGTCGATCAGCGGGCTTGCGGGCTACTCCCCTTCGGAACACCATCACCTTGACCTGCTGGTTCGTGTTGCCGCAACCGTTGATCAAGATCACCGCGTCACGAATGTCCGGTTACGCGGCGGCGTCGCCTGCTGTTTCGTCATGCCGAATCCATGATCAAGCGCCAGCCGCAATCCAGCCGTCCGCCACCGGCAAGACGGTGCCCACTCGGCGGACGCGGATCACGTCACCGCAGTCGAAAGGGCGACTCGCGCCGACGTCGGCAGGACAGGTCTGTGCGACAGGTCACACAAGCGGTGGTTTGGCCGAATTCGGGCAGCCGACGATGCAGGGGCGGTCGCCCTTCGGCTGCAGCTGGGCGGGTACGGCGTCTGGCTCGTGGAGGACAAGCTGGCCACGGTCGCCGGCGAGCTCGATCGTCGCGCGATCTGGCTATGTACCGACTACCGATTCGCGCCGACATGTCCGGTGCTGACGAATCCGGTACCCCCGGCGAGGCCTCGGTGACCAGCCGTCATGCGTAACTCTGACATCGCCTAGGGGTCTTGCTGCCAAGTTGAAAGGACCCGATCACCTGGGCGGCCAACAGGCCGGGCAGGCAGCGGAGCCGTCGAGCTTCCTGGACTGGCATCACACCGCGACACTGAGAACTGACCTCACTCAGGACGCCTTCGGCCGCCACCGCGGCGGTCTGCGCAGCAGCTCGAATTCCGGCCCGAGCTCGGATGTCATCTGTTCTCGGGCATCCGTGGCGAACGCACGGATCCTGCGATGTTGCTGCATCGGAAGCTGAACACGACGAGGGTCACGGTGTCTCGGCGGCCCGGCGGGCCAGTTCCGTGGTCAGCGCGTGGATCTCGCGGGTGATCTGGGTATTGGTCTTGAGTTCGGTTTCCTGTTCGACGAAGTCATGGTCGGCTTTGGCCTGCTGGAAGGCCGCTGCCCGGTTCTGCCCGATCATGACGAAAGTCGAGAGGAAGATCGCTTCGAGGGACACGACCAGCGTCAGGGTCGGCCACGGGCTCTTCTCGACGAGCGTCATCCAGATCGCGAAGGCGAGGACGTGCAAGTAGACGAACGACATCGAGCCGGCGAACTTGGTGATCGCGTCGGCGACCCGCAGTTGCGCGTTGGCGGCGCGATGCTCCCGCATGTGGACCACGACAGGGTGTTCGGGCTTGGCGTCACGACGAACGGTGGCCACGGGCGCTCCTTGAGTTGCGGACTCGGTCGATGTCGGCTGATCGCGGGCTTGCGTGGCGAGTGTGACCCATCCGCGTCAAGATCGGGCCTGACGTGCACGTGCCGCGCCGAGGCGGCGACATGATGACGCCGAAAAGTCCCGCTAGTCGGGTTCGAGGCAGCGGGTGGCGACACTGATCATCGCGGGCACGCAGTGGTCGCGACCCGCGCACGCAACCCCGAACCGTGGATCCGGCTCGTCGCTGGCCGGTCACCGGCGTCACGTTGCCTGATCTCGTACGACGGCTCGTTCCTGCTCGTCACCACGATGGTTCGGCCTTCGCGCGCACCGCGCCCCAGGCGTGCTCGCACTGTGGTTGCGTCGATTCCGCTGATTCACCAGAAAAGGTGAACGCTGCGCGTTTCTTGTGAAATGTGAGTCGAACTTTCAAGAATGGGTAAATGCGTATTGCTCCCACGTTTCCCGGTTCGCCCGGTTGCGCGCTGAGAAGACGCTGAGATCGTGGTGATCGTCACCTGCAAACCGGGTGCGTCCCTGCCATTGTGGGCAGCGTCGCCGAGTTCGTGCGGCCATTCTTCGCTTATTCCAGGAGCAGTTCATGACGCCTTCGGTCATTGCCGACGTCCGGCCCGTGCAAGCTTCACGGTGGTCCGGGGGCCCGGCCGCGCCACCGCGCACCCTGCTCGACGTCTTCGCCGCGACCGTGGCGACGTTCCCCGACGCGCCCGCACTCGACGACGGCACTGACAACCTGAGCTACCGCACCCTCGCCGACCGGGTCGACGAACTCGCGCGGACGCTGCGGGCCCGTGGCGTCGGCCCGGGTGATCGGGTCGGGCTGTCGGTGCCGTCGGGGACGAACGACCTCTACGTCGCCGTGCTCGGGATCCTCGCCGCCGGCGCGGCCTATGTCCCCGTCGACGTCGACGAACCGCCCGAGCGGGCCGCGCAGGTGTTCGCCGAGGCCAGGGTCTGCGCGGTCGTCGTCACCGGCCTCGCCGTGCACACCTGCGCACCCGCAAAGGGAACCGCCGCGTCGCCCGGGCCGGGCGAGGACGCCTGGATCATCTTCACCTCCGGATCCACCGGGACGCCGAAAGGTGTCGCGGTCACGCACCGCGCCGCGGCCGCGTTCGTCGACGCCGAAGCCGGGATCTTCCTGCGCGGGCGTCCGCTCGGACCGGGCGACCGGGTGCTGGCCGGGCTGTCGGTCGGATTCGACGCCTCGTGCGAGGAGATGTGGCTGGCCTGGCGGCACGGCGCCTGCCTGGTCCCGGCGCCGCGGGCGGTCGTCCGGTCCGGTCCCGACCTCGGCCCGTGGCTGGCCGGGCGTGGCGTCACCGTCGTGTCCACGGTGCCGAGCCTGGCCGCGCTGTGGGAGCCGGCCGCGCTGGCGGCGGTCCGGCTGCTGGTCTTCGGCGGCGAAGCGTGCCCGGCGGAGCTGGTCGAACGGTTCGACGACGGCGCGCGCGAAGTGTGGAACACCTACGGCCCGACCGAGGCAACCGTGGTCACCACCGCGACACGGTTGCGCACGGGCGAGCCGGTCCGCATCGGCGTCCCGCTGGCCGGCTGGGACGTCGCCGTGGTCGGGCCGGCCGGCGAACCCGTCCCGCCAGGGGAGACCGGCGAGCTGGTGATCGCCGGTGTCGGCCTGGCCCGCTACCTCGACCCCGTCAAGGACGCGACGGCGTACGCGCCGGTGCCCACGCTGGGCTGGGACCGCGCCTACCGCAGCGGCGACCTGGTCCGCGCGGAGCCGGGCGGGCTGGTGTTCGCGGGACGCGCAGACGGCCAGGTCAAGATCGGCGGCCGCCGCATCGAACTCGGCGAGGTCGAAACCGCCCTGCTCACCCTGCCCGGCGTGGCCGCCGCGGCGGCCACCGTGCACCACGGCACCGTGCTCGCCGGCTACCTGCGGCTCAGCTGTCCGGATCGGACGTTCGACACCGGCGACGCGCGGACGCGGCTGGCCCGGCTCCTGCCGCACGGGCTGGTCCCCGTGCTGGCCGTACTGCCGGAGCTGCCCCTGACCCCGGCGGGGAAAGTCGACCGGCGGGCCCTGCCCTGGCCGCTGCCCACCGCGGCCGGCGCCGCCGAAGACACCGACGAGGACCGCGCCTGGATCGCCGGGCGGTGGCGGGAGCTGCTCGGCGTCCTGCCGGGAGCCGGCTCGGACTTCTTCGCCCTCGGCGGCACCAGCCTCGCGGCCGCCCGGCTCGTCTCCGCGCTGCGCACCCGGTTCCCGCACGCCGCCATCGGCGACGTCTACCGCCACCCCACCCTCGCCTCCCTGACCGCCACACTGTCTCGAGTGGACAGTGCGGCCGTCGGGACTCCAGCGGTGCCGGCGCGGCCGATGTCCCGGCACGCCGCGGTCGCCCGCACCGCCGTGTACGGCCTGAGCAGCTGGGTCACCGGCGCCCGGTGGGTGCTGGCCGTGCTGTTGTCCACTGCCGTGTTCGACGTGCTCTTCGGCGGCCCGGCCGTGCCGGTGACGCGCTGGCTGCTGCTGGCGGCCGGGTTCGTACTGCTGGTGTCGACCCCGGGCCGGGTCGGGCTCGCCGTGGCCGGCGCGCGGTTGCTCACGGCCGGCCTGCGCCCGGGTGAGTACCGCAAGGGCGGGTGGACGCACCTGCGGCTGTGGGCCGCCGAGCGGGTGGCCGCCCTCGCCGGGGTGGGCGGCTTGCCAGGCACCGCGTGGAACCTCGGGTACGCGCGGCTGCTGGGCAACCGGGTAGGTGCCGGCGTCGACCTGCACGCCGCGCCACCGGTCACCGGTCTGGGCGTGTTCGGGGCCGGGTGCGCGGTGGAGCCGGGTGCCGACCTCGCCGGCTGGCACGTCGACGGCGCGGTGGTCCGGATCGGCCGGGTCGAAGTCGGCCCCGGGGCCACGGTCGGCGCGCGGGCCACGCTGCTGGCGGACGTCGCCGTCGGCGCGGGCGCCGTGGTCGAGCCCGGCGCCTGCGTGGCGGCCGACGTCCCGGCCGCGTCGTCGCTCCCGGTGCCCGCGCCGCGTTCGAAGTGGTGGGCCGCGGCCTACACCGTGACGCCGCTGCTCACCGGGCTGGTGCTCCTCGCCGCGGTGCTGCCGGCTGCGGTCGTGTTCGCTTGGCTCGACACCACCGGCGCGGGCGCACTGTGGCTGGTCCCGGTCGCCGGCCCGGTGACGCTCGTGCTCGTCGCGGTGCTGACGGCCGCGATGGCCCGGCTCGCGGGCCGATGGGTGCGCCCCGGCGCGCACCCGGTGCACAGCCGGGCCGCGTGGGCGGCCTGGCTGACCGAGAACCTGGCGTCCGCGGCCCGAGGCAGCCTGTTCCCGGTGTACGCGAGCCTGGTCACGCCCGGCTGGCTCCGGCTGCTCGGAGCAAGGATCGGCCGCGGCACCGAAGCGTCCACTGTGGCCGGTGTGCCCCGGCTGATGTCGGTCGGCTCCGGCGGGTTCCTCGCCGACGACAGCCTCGTCGCGCCCTACCGGCTGCGCGGGGGACGGCTGCTGTGCGGGGTCGCGACGGTGGGGGACCGGGCGTTCGTCGGCAATTCGGCCGAAGTCGCGCCCGGGCACGCCGTCCCGTCCGGGGCCCTGATCGGCGTCCTGTCCCAGGCACCCGAGCGGGCCGGGGAAGGCACATCGTGGGTCGGGCGCCCGGCGCTGCGCATTCCCCGTCGGCCGGAGACCGCCGACCGCGCGCGTACCAGTGCCCCGTCTCGCCGGCTCGTCCTCGCGCGCGGGGCCGTGGAGCTGACGCGGCTGGTCCCGGTGGCGCTCAGCGCGTGCTTCGGTTACGCCGTTTTCGCGGTGCTGGCCTGGGTTTGCGCGCGCGACGGTGTGGCGTGGGCGGTCGCTGCGTCCGGGCCGGTGCTGCTGGCGGCCGGGCCGGTCGCGGCGGGGTTGGCGGTCGGGGCGAAGTGGCTGCTGCTGGGCCGCGTCACGCCGGGACGGCATCCGCTGTGGAGCGGGTTCGTGTGGCGCAACGAGCTGGTGGCGGTGTATCACGAGGAGCTCGCGATGCGGTGGCTCGGCGCGGGGATCGTCGGCACGCCGGTGCACACGGCACTGCTGCGGGCTTACGGTGCGAAGATCGGCCGTGGTGTGGTGTGCGAGACGACGTGGCTGCCCGAGCCGGACCTGGTGACGCTCGGGGACGGCGCCGTCGTCGACCGCGGCTGCGTGCTCCAGACCCACCTGTTCCAGGATAGGGTGCTGCAGCTGGGCCCGGTGACGCTCGGCCCGGGGGCCACGCTGGGCCCGCACGCGATCACGCTGTTCGACACGAACCTGGACGCGGGCTGCGCGATCGCCGCGAACTCCCTGGTGATGCGGGGCGAGCAGGTGCCGCCGGGTCGCTTCCACGGCAACCCGATCGCACCCCAGCGAAACCCGGCTCCGGCTATCCGACGTTGCCTGTGATCGAGCTTGAGCCGGCACGCAAGCAGACGCCGCGGAGTGCAGTACTTGGACCGTCACCGGTTCTGTGATGGGGTGGTCTGTACGTAGCACGGGTATCCGGAAAGCAAGCAATGAGGAATGTGTGGCCATCACTTCGTCCAGGGCGTCGGTTCCCTTCGCGCTGATCACTGCCGTACAGCGATGGCGTGAACGTGGCGAGCCGTCGCAACCTGCTTCCCGCTGGTCGCGCGAATGAGCAGCACGTCACCAGCCGCGACCTCGGTTCAGGTCGACATCGTCGTCGAGCGGACGGTGCTGGAGCCCAAGGCCGGCGGCACCGTGTACGACGTGGGCTCCGACGACAGCCGGTGCACGTGGTCGCGAGTCCTCGCCTACGAGCCCTCGGGCCGGCCGGTCCTCAGCTGGGACATCAGTCCGCGCTGGCAGCTGGAGTCCGATCCGGACCGCACCAGCGAGGTGGAGATCCGGTTCACCGCCGAAGGCGCCGACCGCACCAGGGTCGCACTCGAGCATCGGCACCTCGACCGGCACGGCGAAGGCTGGGAGAGCTTCACCGGCCTCGGGTCCGGCGCGGGCTGGCCGCTGTACCTCGACCGGTTCCGCGCCGCGACGCAACGGGATGCCCCAGGGGCCTGAAGCGGATACCGTCCACACCGGACCTGATCCTGGCGACAGCGGAGAGGCCACATGAGCACAGGCACCCCAGTCTCACACCGCGATCGAGCGGAAGCATTGCGCACCGCAGTGGGCGGCAACACCGGAGTCACCGAGGCTGCGCTGCGAACCGCGGTGGCGACCCGGGCGGCGGGTGGGCCGCCGGTTGCCGAACCGTACGACGAGCTGGCCCGGCAGATCGGTGACGCCTCCTACCGGGTGACCGATGCCGAGGTCGCTGCCGTCCGGCAGGTGGCGGGCAGCGACAAGGCATCGTTCGAGGTCGTCATGTCCGCCTGCGTCGGGGCGGGTCTCGCTCGCTGGGACACCGCGGCCCGTGTCATCGCGGAGGCGACCGATGCGCCTGCCTGAAGTCGAACGCGGTGACGGTCTCCGCAGCAAGATGCTGATCCGGGTCATTTCTTTGGCGCTGGGTGCGCGTCTCCCGGACGCGGCCCGGGTTGCCTTCTACCACAAGGGTTTCGTCGGCACGGCCCTCGGCGCGTGGACGCAGGACGCGATGCGCGGACCGAGCGAATGGTCCGTGGCGGAGCGAGAGCTGATGGCCGCGATGGTCGCCAAGTGGAACTCGTGTCCCTTTTGCATTGGGGCGCACCGGGCCATCGCCGTGCACGGGATGGACAAGGCGGTGGCGGACGCGGCCCTCGCCGATTACCAGACCGCACCCATCTCGGAGCCTCTGCGCGCCACGCTCGCCGTTCTGGAAACCATGACCGTGCACCCTGACGAACTGCAGGGCGAGCAGATCCGAGCGGCGCTGGCCGCGGGCGCCACCCGGCGACAACTCGACGATGCGGCCGCGGTCGCGGCCGTGTTCAACATCGTCACCCGGTATGCCAACGCGCTGGGCTTCGCCATCCCGACCGACGCCGAGTTCGACAAGGCCGCCGGCATGATGCTCAAACGGGGCTACGCCTGACACACGGCCGGTTCTCGTATCAACGTGAGTGCGGCGCCCGGCGACCCGGCGAGTTGCCGGACGTCGGGTGCCGCAGCCAAGGTTCTTGCCGCGCCGATACCGGGTGACATCTGCGCGCTGACCGCGAGGCTGGGCATCGCGCTGCTGCCCCGGCTCAGCGTCGCGGGCAAGCTGGCCGACGGCTGGCTGGTCGAGGTGCCGTGGACCGGGCCGTTCCAGGTCTTCACGCAGGTCGCCTGGCACCACGAGATCCGCATCGATCCCCGGTTCTCGGTACTGCTCGACGCATCGGCCCGCGCGACTGCCGAGCGGGTCGCGGACGCGGGAGCGCGCCCGACCGGCGGAGCCGGCGCTGAGTCGGCCGAACCTGTTGACCTGAAAGGAGTTCGCGGGGGCCATCTGGTCACCCATCGCCGGGGGCTGAGAATGACAATTGCGATTGAGCGATTCAGCGGGCGTGGCCAGGCTGTGGTGCCGTCCAGGGCCTGCCGTTCAGCAGATTCGTGGCCCACCAGTAGGCGGTGCGCACCACGTCCGGTTCCGGACCTCGCAGGTGGGCGGCGACGTCGTTGCCCGACCACAGCATCAGCGCGACGGTGTCGCCGGTCATCGGGGTCAGGCCGACGGTCCAGTGGCGGCCCTCGGCGATGATCGTGCGTTCGGCGGTCTGCCAGTGTCCTTTGGGGCCGGTCCTGGTGATCGTCCAGGTGTGGATCCGCAGGTCACGGACGGAAGCCAGCTCGATCGAGAAGCTGACGACAGGCCGGCAACCGGCTTCGACGGTGTCATAGCCGCAGGGTCCGGTCAGGTAGACGAAGCCGTCATCGTGGTCTCGTCGCGGTTGTGACCATGTCATCGTGGCTTCGGGGTGGTGGCTGCCCGGCGGGCGGGACCACCAGTAGGCCGGCGTCTTCATGACCTCGCCCAGCGCCGCGATCAGCCCGGACAGGTCCACGTCGGACACTCCCAGGCCTCGTCCTGCCCACACCCGAGGCAGCGCGCGGGCGGCAGTGTGGTCTTCGACGAGCGGGGCGCAGCTGAAGACGGCCTCGGTTCCCTCGGTCCGGACGGTCCAGCGTTCCATCGCCCGGGTGGGGCAGACGACCGGCATCGCGCTGCTTGCTTCCTCCCCAGGACGTATGCGCAGCGTCCTGGTCAGGACTGCGTCGCAAGTGGATTACACCACGATCGAGGCCAGGCTTCGACAGCCGACCTGAAGGTCGATCTCAACAAGGTACTGACTTTCAAGTTGAGGGCGGCAGCAGCAATGCTCGTTTACGACGACGTCGAGGCATGGATGTCGGTTGGCCGCTGTGCGATGAGGCATGATCAGGCGCCGGTCTCCTTGCGGTGCGCGAGGGCGCGGCCGGCCGGCAGGCCGTCGACGAACCGGTGCAGGAAGCAGATGACCTCGCCGGTGTCGCTCCCGGCGCCGGCGGTGTCGAGCCGGTCGTAGAGCTCGTCCTCGATCTCGGCGATACGTGTGGCGATGCGCGCGCCTTCGGGGGTGAGCGTGAGCCGGACTTGGCGGCGGTCGTGGTCGGCGGGGAGGCGGTCGATCAGGCCGGTGGTGGTCAGGCGGTCGACCAGCCGACTGGGACTGCTGCCGCTTTCGCAGACCAGCAGGGCGCCCAGGCCGTTGAGGGTCAGCGGCTGGCGGTCCTGCAGGAGCCGCAGCACCTCGGCCTGCGACGGCGTGACCCCGAGCGGCTTGAGGGCCTGGGCGAGCACGCGGTTACCTTCCCGCTGCGCGGCCAGGATCAGGAACCGTAACTCTTCGGCGATGCGCACGGGAATAGATTACACGTCATCAGATGTCGTATCACCTATCGACCGGGTGGACCGAGGGAAGGACCTCTGATGAGCTTCGAGATCACGCAGGACATCGACCGGCCGCCGGCGCGGGTGTTCGCGTTCGTCGCCGACGTCACGACCATGCCGCGCTGGTACGAAGCAGTGGTCCGGGTCGAGCCCGCCGACCCGGTCGCTCCGGGAGCCCGGTTCCGCATGGTGCGGTCGCTGCCCGCCGGCCCGGCGCACAACGACGTCGAAGTCGTCACCTGGGTGCCGGACGAAGAGATCACCTTCGTGTCCGTGGCCGGCCCCACCCCGTTCCGGTACCGCTACCGGTTCGCGCCGACGGCCACCGGTACTCGCCTGACGCTCGAAGGGCGGATCAGCGCGGAAGGGCTGACCGGTCCGGCCGGTCGCCTCGGCGGTATCGCCGAACGTTTCTTCAAGCAGGGCATGAAAACGAACCTGCGCGCTCTCGCGCGGTTGCTCGAGTCGGCCACGCCCGCCGGTGCGATCCGGAGCCACTGAAACGCGGCTTTCCCTTCACGCTGACGTGCTTCTCGACGCGCGGCTCCGTCAGCCGCGCTCGTGGAGCGCCGACTGGAACGACGGGGTGTCGATGGAGCGGCGGGCGAGGTGCTCCACCAGGATCGGCACGTAGCTGCGGATCCTGGCGGTGTCGAATCGGTGGTGGTAGACGCGGACCCGCTCGGCGAGGTCGGCGGGCGAGATTTCGCTGGGTGGGTAGCGCTTTCGAAGCCGTGCGGTGATCTCTCCGATTTCCACGGCCTGGCTCAGCCGGCCGTCGGCTTCGTCGAGTGATGCGGCGTGCTCCATCGTCAGCCCGGGTTCGTGGATGCGCATCGTCACTGCCTTCGCTAGGAGAACCCAAGCTTCCCACTCCTTCCTGGGCTCGACCGGGTCCAGACATGAACAGTGCACGTCACTGAGCGCCCACGCCGGGCGAACCGAGCACGCGGCGCTGGTCGTGTCGGGGTATCGCCGAGCGGAGCGCGGTGACGCCCTGCCCGGCACTCAGCCGACCAATGACTGACCGTAGCTGTCGCTTGCGCAACGGTCTTTGCCCTGCGGGGGACAGTTCGGCAGGGTGTGCGAGGTTGGGCGGTGTGGATCGTAACCCGATCGCGGTGAGCCGGTTTCTCGTCTCGGCGGCGCCGTTGCGCGTCGCGGATCTCGCTGCCGACCCGCAGTGGCACGTCACGACGACCCCTGGGCGGCGCTGGACCACCGTGGAGCGTCATCTCGAGCGTCAGGGCCGCAGCTGGGTGGTGGGGCTGACGCCCGCGCCGGACGAAGACGTCGCCTTGATCGTCTGGTGTGACGGAGACGTGGTCGGTCACGCTCGCGGGCGCGAGGTCGACATGTGCGCGGCCGCGGTGGACTGGATCGACCGTGTGTGCGCTGACGGCACGGGTTCGCAGCCCTAGCTCTGCACCCGTAGCAGAGGTCGAGGACGCGACGGTGGGTTCGTGGTCGATGGTGAGGTCGGCCCGGTCGAAATCGACGTGTGCTCGTCCCCTGCGGTGCGAGCACTTTCGTGCTTGGAGGCGGCCGGCCGGCAGACGGGGTCGCAGGCCTTCTGGTCCGAAGCCGAGCTCATCGCCATCGCCGGCAGCCCCCGAAGTCCCGGCGAAGATCGGCATCCTGACGGCCGACATCTTGTCCGGCATGTACCGCGCGCAGGCGATCCTTGCGGCGTTGCTGCGGAGCTGGCGGACCGGCGAGGGCGTGACGATCGAGGTCTCGATGCTCGAGGCCACGGCCTGATGCACTGCGCGTGCCCAGAGGGTTCCCTCCCGTACCTCGCGCTGGCCGACGCAGCCCGCGGCGGCGATCACCTTCCGTCCGGTTGAGCTAGCCGATACGGGACAACGACCGGGGGAGAGGCGACCGCGCGTCCTCCGCTACCTGTTCTCGATGCGCCTCGGATCATCGTCCTGATGTGTCGGGGGAGGCTCCGCCGAGGTCGGCACCAGTCGCGGTGCCACTTCGTAGCCCGAGCCGGGGCCGCCCGGGCCGGTGACCGCGGACCCGCTCCCACACAGCACGGTCCTCTCAGCGTTCGACGTGCCCGGATACGTCACCCGGCCCCGCCGGACGAGCTTGATCACCTGCGACCAGCAGATCCCCGCCGCCTGGCTTCTTCGGGGTGAGGGTCAGCTTGACCTTGTGCGTGCGACCCTGTGCTAGCCCGCCTTCGGCGTCGGCGGAGATCAGCCACGCTTTGAACCCGGCCTTCACTTTGGCGTCCCGGCGCATCTCGACCAACTCGATTTCCATGCCTCCACAGTCGCAGGTCGGGCACGACTTGCAACACGCCCCGGCGGGAGAAGCAAGGGCACGGTCAGACAGGGGCGGCCTGCGTGCCGAATAGCCGAGGGCACCAGTCATCGCCGGTGTTGACCGGTGGGTCTTCGGCGAATATCGCACGGCAGAATATATCTGCCGGCGACCGAGACGATCATGCTCAGGAAGAGCGCGCGGAATTCGCCTACCCGCAACACTTGACGGTAAGTCACTGACATGTGGCCATTCTGGTCCGTCCGTTTAGCTTCGGCGACGGGGAGCGATCGATGGTCACCACATATGCACGTTGTTGTTTCCGGTGGCCAACGCGGGGCTGTCGTAGATAGGACCAGGTAGTTGCGGGAATTCAACTCAGCCGGGTGGCTACCGATTGCGGCAAACCGTGGCGAGCGGATGCACATGGACATCTCGGGTGGCGTGATACGCCGCGCTTGCGGCATCGCTGCCGCCGCGAATGCGGTAACGCCGCGACGACGGGTAGCGACATCAACCGGGGGTGCGCTTGGGGTGACGACGAGCACGGCGACACCTCCGCCATTCACTCGTTTCCCATCGATCGAGAGCAATCGCGCGCGACAACCGCAGAGGACGCCCACATGATCGAAACCGCACATGAATCGCACCGCACGCCGTCTGCCCCCGAGTGGTCGGCGGCACTGATTCGCAATTCACGAGGGAAGGGGCAACGACTCGACGCCGATGCGCGGCGTATTCTACAGCGGTTCTTCGGAAGAAATCTCTCCGCCGTCCGGGTCCACCTCGGTTCCGACGCCGACGACCTCGCCCGCAGTCTGGGCGCGCGGGCGGTCACCACGGGCACCGACATCTACTTCCGCTCCGGTGAGTACCGCCCCGACCTGCCGGCGGGCCTGGCTCTGCTCGCCCACGAGGTCACCCACGTGCTGCAGCAGGCCACGTTCGCGCGCGGTTGCGCGACGGTCCGGACCGGCGTGCTCGTCGGGGCCGTGGACGGCGCGCCGGAACGCGCGGCGCTGGCGGTCGAACGCCGGTTGCTCACCCAGCACGACCTCGTGTGCGCGTCGGCGCACCGCGCGGGCCAGGCGGACCGCGATCCGGTGACCGCCGGTCGCGCAGGCGGGCTGCTGCTGCAGTGCGGGATCGGCCTGGAGGTCGAGATCCCGATCCCCATCGACCGGTTGACCCCGGCCCAGCTGGTCCAGATCCAGGGCTGGGTGGCCGCGGGCACCCACGCCAACACCCTGGGTGCCACCCAGGCCAACGGCCGCGTGCCGTACGGCATCATCGCGAACGCGCCGGTGGTGGGCGTGGCTCCGGGAGCGGGCTACCGGATCGACGCAGACCACGACAACCGCGTCAAGTCCAACCCGGGCAACCCGCCGATCCGCGAGGGTGGGTACGACTCGATCCTGGAGATCGTCACCGAACCCCCCGTCGGCACCGCGGCCGCCTTCACCACCGTCATGAATCACGTGCAGGGCTTCATCGGCAACATCAACGCGAACACGAACAACCTGACCACCCGGTGGGTCAACGCCTTCCCGGGAGTCGCTCTACCCGGGGGACTGTTCGACATCAGCATCGGCCCGATGGACTTCACGGCGCAGGGCCACCCGCTGGCCGTCAAGCTGCCCCACCACAACCTCCAGGGCAGCGTGCAAGTCAACATCGACATCGACCTGCGCGAGTACCAGAGCCTCCTCAAGTGGTACGCCAACTCCAACTACGCCGCCAGCGCGAACGCCCCGGCCGCCGAACAACCGATGTACAGCCAGATCAAGGACGACATCCGGGACGCCGTCAACGCGGGCCGGACCATCACCGCGACCATCTCCGCCGCGCACACCGCCGCCCAGCGCGCCCAGGCCGGGAACTTCCGCGGCCTGCGCGGCTGGATCACCCACCTCGCTCTCTACCTGAAACGCGGCATGATCGGACCCGGTGTCCTGGGCGGCAGCGCGAAGAACCTCGTCCCCATTCTGGTGAAGAGCCCGAACAACGTGCTCACCACCTACGGGTTCACCGCCGCGGAAATGGCGTACTACACCGGGAACAAGAACGCGGTCCTGAACCAGATCATGGCCCAGCTGGGACGTCCCGCCATCGCCGGGCCGCTGGCGGGGATCCCGGTCTTCGCCGCCAACCCCGCGGGCTTGAACCTGAACCAGCTGGCCGACGAAGCCGCCGTCGGCGTGCCGCTGGCGGGCACCCCCGTCCTCAACCCGCCCAACCTCGGCGCCTGGCGCACGGGAAACGCCGCGGTGCAGGCCATCGCGCAGGTTCCGGGCGGGGCCAACTCCCGCGGCGGGCTGGTCGCTGAGTTCCGCAACTTCCCCGGTTTCTACAACGGTGTCGCCGCCTGGCGGACGCTCGGCCTGGACTTCCTGGCCCAGGCCACCACCCGCAACGCGCGCAACGGCATCGTGGCGTAGGCGGAACTCGCGAGTTCCGCGGACTGAGGGCCGGATTCTCCGCCCGGCCCTCAGTCCGCCGCGGTCTTCGCGGTAAAGGTCGCCGCCGGGCCGGTGCTCGTCGCCGTCACCGCGGCCATCGTGAACGTGTACGCCTTGGCCAGCTTCAGGGTGTCGACCACCCGGGTTATGCCCTTGACCGTCGGCTGGGTCACCGGGTGTCGCCCGTGGCCGCCGGCGGGGTTCCAGTGGATCGAGGCCGCGGTGGCGCTCGGCAGGGCATTGCGGCCTTTCGGGACGCGCATGCCAGGGGTTAGCGGATCCGCGGGGCAGCGACGGCTCGCTCGTAACGCATGCTGGAAGAATCCACCCTGATCGACGCGGGGTACCTGGACCGGCGAGCACTTCACGCGGCGTGGCAGGCCGCGAAAACGGCCGACACGATCCCCTCGATACTCTGCGACGCAATCGCCGTCGAACGTGGCGTCCAGACACTGCGCAACGCGGCACACCCCGCCACCGCAACGACAGGCTGAACGGACATGGAACTCACTGAATCCAATCTCTTCTACCGCCATCCACGGCTGTACGACCAGGTGCAGGCAGACCCTCAGCACACAGCTGCGACAACCTGCGAAGAACTCGTCGACACCTTCGGGCCGGCCAACGCCCGAACACTCGTGGATTTCGGCTGCGGGACCGGCCGTGACCTCGACCGCCTCGCGAAACGGTTCGACTGCATGGGAGTCGATGCGCTTCCCTCCATGGTCGACCACGCTGCCGTGAACGTCCGCACTTGGACATCCGCCACGGAGACGTCCCCTCCTCGCGGCTCGGGCGAACAGTCGATGTGATCACCCGCCCTGGGTAATCTGCTGTCCTACCTGCACGGCAACTCGGCGGCTGACGAGTTCATGACCGCGGTATCGGCAATTATCGATCTCGACCGGTTGGCGTTGTACCGGCACCTCGGACTGACCCGGCCGCGGACCACCCACCAGGAGCGTCACCGGAACGCGAAGCTGATGCTGCTGCTCCAGAACGAACCTATGGATCCAGGAGAACCCGAGGCTTCGCTGACCTATGCCCGCGAGGAGCCACCCGACAAGGCCTGACCGCCGACCGGTCGTCCGTCGACCTCCTTCGGCGACCGAGCCGGTCCGGCAAACCGGCCGTCATGAACCACACCGCTCGGGCATTCACGCGGCGGTGAGAGAAGCGTTATCCACCCGTGGTACTCGACCATGGCGAGAACCTGGAAAGCCGGCAGTGTGGCGCCTGCGCTTCAGCCGAACAGCTTCCGCTCATGTCGATGAGCAGACGCAAGCCTGGTCAGCTCGCGCAACGCGATTGGGCGCGCTCGGGATCATTGGTTCTACTGATCGTAGTGCAATTAGCGTGATGACCTTGGTGGTGTGTGGTGTCCACCGAGTAGGCCTTGCCGGCTCGTTCGAATGGGCGGTCACGCGGAAGTTCTTCGTCGACGGCGTCGGCCACCTTTCGACGCGGCCGAGGTCATGCACGGGCAGCTCTCCTGCGAACTCGTCACGCACAGGACTGCGGTCGTGGCTGCGCGGCCACGCTCACGGACGTCGGCAACCTCGCCGCGTTCGTGGCCTCGGACCTGGCCCGCACGGTCACGGGCGCAGCGTTGAACATGACCGCCGGAGCAGTCTTGGACCGGCGTTCCGGTAGGAGCCGCGCACCGTCGGCGACGGTGCGCGGCTCCTACCTGTGCATCCGCGAACGTGCCCGTGGGCTCAGGGAATGCGGACGAGCCGGTGCCAGTTGGTGTCGGTTGTGTCGAATCGGCAGGTGATTTTGACCGGCGCGACCAGGTCGTGTCACGGATTCTCCTTCACTGAGGTGATCCGAACGTCCGCGGCAGCCGGAACCTGCTCATGCAAAGGGGGTGCAAACGATGTCGTGGTCATTGGCGCCGTAGGATCCGCAGGCCCTGGCCAGGAAGCCGTCGTCGTTCCAGATCCCGGTGTCCATGAATCCGTCACTCCCTGCGGTCCGGTAGCCGATGAACCCGGTGCAATTCGCGCCGCTGCTGTTGCACCGGTCCAGCCAGATCTCCGCGCCCGGCGGTCCCTCGACCCGGCCCTGCACACAAGTCGCGTGCGGAGTGGCGTACAGGTAATGCCCGCCACGTTGTCGTTCACGGTCGAGACGGCCTCCACCGGGCCGTACTTGTACGCGAGGCCGCTCGAGTGCCGCAGTCGCCGAGCGCCGGTCCCATCTCGTGCGCCTGAGCCGGCAATGCGCCGACCAGGGTCCCGGCGCCGAGGGTGGCCGTCGCCGCGACGATTCTCAAAGCCATCAACCGTGATGCCATCTTTCCTCCTTGTGGCCAGACCACAAACCGAGCCGTCCGGCCGCAAGATTTGCGCAGGCGTCGGAGGCGGACAAGCTATTCGACGTAGCTCGAAAGCAGGCAGGGCGAGACCTCTGTCTCAGCCCCCGGGCACCCGCCGACCCACCACACCCGTGCAGCTTCACCGCATCACCCGGCGAGCCCAGCCCGCGCGACCCGACGACGTCCGGTCATGCCGGTGACCGCGCGCTGCCGTGAATACCAGAGACTCGCTCCGCACGCCTTCAGCGCCGGTGTATCGAGGCGCGACCAGGTCCAGGTCAATGAGGTACCTCCGGTGCGGTCTGAGCAGCGATCATCGGATGCCACGATCGGTCGACCAGCCCCCAGCGCCTGTAGTTGCTGCTGCCGGGCAACCGTTCAGCCGACGCGAGCACACGCCAGTACGGCAGTGGCTTAACTTGCAGAGCGCCGCGGTCGCTCCACTCCCGCATGGCCGAGGAGAACAGCCGGCGTTCCTCGGCTATCACCCGCCGTGGCCACCTCGTTGGGCTCCGGCTCGTTGAACGGGGACTGGGCAGTGACTGCAGCCTCGACAAGCTGGGGCAGCAGGCTGGACTGCTTGGGAAGTCCGGCGTAGTGGTCAACCAACTCGTCGTAGTGTTCCATCAGATACCGACGAGCCGCCACGTGCAGCGTCACCGAGTTCACAGCCCGAAGACTTCCACTGGCCATTTGCCCATCGAGTACCGGCCGAGCGTACAACGCTGAACGCACGCCCATGCTGATGTGCGGCTCTCTGCTCCGCACGGCGGGGCAGGGGTTCGCCCGGTCGTTGGTTGTGCTGGCGGGCCCGGGCGGATAGGCATGTCTGCGGCGGATCGAGTCGGAACTGTGCGGCTTCGGTGGGGGGCTCGTGTGACGGTGGAATTTCGCTTGCTCGGCGAGGTCGAGGCCGCCGTCGACGGCGCGCCGGTCGCCATCGGCTTCGCCCAGCTGCGTTGCCTGCTGGCGGTGCTGCTGGTGGAGGCCAACCATGTCGTGTCGGTCGACCAGCTGCTCGATCGGGCTTGGCGTCCGCACCGCCTTCCCCAGCACCCCCGCGACGCCGTTCACCAGCGCATTGCCCTGGTGCGCAAGGCACTCGCCACCGTGCCGGGCGTTGCCGTCACGACCCACCCGGCCGGTTATCGGCTCGTCGTGGATCCGCAGCTTGTCGACCTGCACCGGTTCCGGGCTCTCGTCGAACAGACTCGCGCCGGCAGGCACGACGACCTCGCCATGGCCTCGTTCGCCCAGGCGCTCGGGCTGTGGCGGGGAGATCCCCTCGCGGGAGTGACGGACACGGCCTGGGTCGCGTCGGTGCGCACCACGCTCCTGCAGCAGCGCCACGCGGTCGAGCTCGATCTCACCGATATCCGGCTGCGCCTGGGGGAGCACACCGGCTTGCTCGCCGAGCTGTCCGACCGCGTGGAGCGTCATCCGCTCGACGAACGCCTCGCCGGCCAGTTCCTGCTCGCTCTCTACCGCAGTGGCCGGCAAGCCGACGCGCTGGAGCGGTACGAGCAGCTCCGCCGCGATCTCGCCGACGAACTGGGCGTGCACCCGAGCCCGCCACTGCGGCAGCTGTACCAGCAGATCCTCCGCGCCGCCCCCGAGCTGGCCGTGCCGGCGGCCCGCACCGAGCCGGCGACCACGCCGGTGCCGCGACAGCTGCCGGCCCCACCGCGCCTGTTCACCGGCCGCGCCGCCGAACTGGCCCGACTGGACACCCTCCTGGACGACCAGCCGGACTCGGGCGGCGCGGTGGTGATCTCCGCAATCGGCGGGACCGGCGGGATCGGCAAGACCTGGCTGGCGCTGCACTGGGCCCACACCCGCCTCGACCGGTTCCCGGACGGGCAGCTACACGTCGACCTGCGTGGTTTCGACCCCGCCGGGCAACCCGTTCCCCTGGTGACGGCGGTGCGCGGCTTCCTGGACGGCCTCGGGGTGGACCCGGCCACGATCCCGGTCGACCCGGACGCCCAGGTGCGGCTGTACCGCAGCCTGGTGGCCGGCAAGCGCATGGTGATCGTGCTGGACAACGCCCGCGACACGGCACACGCCAGCCCGCTGTTGCCCGGCAGTCCCACCTGCACAGTTCTCGTCACCAGCCGGCGCCACCTCGGCGGGCTGGTGACCGCCCACGGTGCGCACTGCGTCGACCTGGACGTCATCCCCGAGCACGAGGCCCGTGACCTGCTCACCCACCACCTCGGCCACGACCGGGTCGCCGCCGAGCCTGAGGCGGTCGACGAGCTGGTGGCCTGCTGTGCGGGCCTTCCGTTGGCGCTGGGTATCGTGGCCGCCCGCGCCACCCGCCACCCCGGCTTTCCCCTGGCCGTCCTTGCGGACGAGCTGCGCGACCGGTCCGGTCGCCTGGACGCCTTGGATCCCGGCGATCCGCAGGCGACGCTGCGCACGGTCCTGTCCTGGTCCCACCACGCGCTGTCAGACGCGGCCGGGATCGCGTTCGGCCTGCTGAGCGTGGCACCGGGCCCCGACATCGGCCTGCCCGCCGCCGCCGGCCTGCTGGCTCAGCCGTCCGGCGCGACCCAGGCGCTGCTCAATGAGCTGGAGAACGCGTGCCTGATCCAGCAGCCCACCCCGGGCCGGTACCGGATGCACGACCTGGTCCGCCTCCACGCCGCCGAATACGCGACCCAGCGGCACGGCAAGGCTGAACGGGACACGGCGCTGCGGCACGTGCTCGACTTCTACGTCCACATCGCCCACGCCGCCGACCGGCGCCTGGATTCACGTCGCCCGGTCGTCCGGCTCGAGGCACCTGCCCCTGGTGCGGAACCTCACGAGCCGTGGGACATGTCGGCGGCGATGGCCTGGTTCGAGACCGAGCACGCCAACCTGACGGCCGCCCAGCGAGCGGCCCTCGACCACGGCTGGCACCTCCGGGTCTGGCGGCTGGCCTGGGTCCTGACCACCTTCCACGCCCGGCGCGGACACCGTCAGGACGATCTTTCCGCGTGGCGGGCCGCGGTGGACGCCGCTGCGCACCTGCCCGACCTCGCCGCCGCCCGCGCGCACCGCTACCTCGGTCGAGCCCAGGGCGAACTGGACCGTCACGACGACGCGAGCCGGCACCTGCACCAGGCCCTCGCCTTGGCGGAGCGCCAGCGCGACACCGCCGAGCAGGCTCTCGCCCACCACCAGCTCGCCCGGGCCTGGGAGCGGCGGAAGGACCACCGCCGAGCCCTGGAGCACGCCACCCGGGCGCTGGAACTGTGCCGCGCCCTCGGCCGGCCGGCCTGGGAAGCCAACGCGCTCAACGGCGTGGGCTGGCACGCCTCCCGGCTCGGTGACCACGACACCGCTCGCGCCCACTGCCAGGCCGCGCTGGCCCTGCACCGCCGGCACCACAACCTCAGCGGCGAGGCGGACACGCTGGACAGCCTCGGCTACATCGACCACCACACCGGCCACCACGACCGGGCCGTCGACCACTACCTGCAGGCGCTCACGCTCTTCCGCCGGCTGGGCAACACCTACGAGTCCGCCGCCACCCTCGACCGGCTCGGCCACCCGTACGTCGCCCTCGGCCGGCACGAGCAGGCCCAGGCGGTCTGGCGGGAAGCGGCAGAGCTGTACGGAGCGCACGGCCGCGACTCCGAGGCCGCCCAGGTCCGGCGACAGCTGAAGACCCTCGAGGATCAGGATTCTCGGTGACCGGTCCGGCCGGAACGAGGACCCCGCGCCGTTCGTGGCTCGCGAGATCCTCGCCCGTTCACATCACCCGCCGATCGGCTCCTCGGCGCGGATCACTAGCTGTACGGGCGCCACATGAACTCGCCGCTCTGTGCGCAGGTCCACTGGATGACCCAGGCACCCTTGTTCGTCCGGGCACCGCCGACCGCCACGCACTTGCCGCTGTTGACGTTCACGAGCTGGTAGGCGCCCGCGAACACCGGCGAGGTCGCCGGCACCAGGGTGAAGATCTCCGCGGGGGTGTCGACGCAGGCGTAGATGCCGACCTGAGCGTTGTCGTTGGTGTCCCCGCGCCAGATGGACAGGCACTGGCCGTTGTGTTCGTTGACGAGCCGGTAGTTGTTGCCGCTGACGTTCACGGCGTCCCAGAAGATGGTGTAGTCGCCGTCGTCGCAGCCTTCCTGACGGTTCGCGCCCCGCGATCCCACGTCGTAGGCCAGGCACAGCCCGCTGTTGGCGTTGGCCCATCGGTAGGTGCCGTTGGCGACGACACCGGCCGGCGAAGCCTTTCCGAAGGTCGCCGCCGTCGCCGGAATCACGACACCGACGGCCGCGGTGACGGCCATGGCGACCGCGGTGACGGCACGGATCAGACCACGTCTCATGCTCTACCCCTTTCTCGACGCCCACCGGATCACCCGGACAGTCGCAGCTGACGCGGTCGATCAGGTTGGGCTCATCGGCGCTGCTTAGCGACAGCGGCCCGCCGATCAAAGTGCCCGGCCGAGCCGTAGAAAGTCTTTGGTGGCTCTTTAGTGCCCAGGTCACGATCACTGCGGCCGGCCGAAGACGTGGCACGCGCCCGCCCGGCACCGGACGCCGAGACCGGCGATGGACGAGCCGTGCAGTCGGAGTCCTCGCAGCCCGGTGGTCATTTCTCGTGCAGCGCTTCGTTCACCCGGGTCGCCTGTCCAGAGCTACGCGGTCACCGGTGTTTCGGGGCAGCTGGGGCGCCTCGCCGTACTGGGCCTGTTGAGCTGTAGGTATCCGGCTCCGAGGTCGTCGCAGTCGTGCACACGCTGAGCACGGCCGCCGCGCTGAGTGTCACGATGCCGATCGTGAAGACCTACGTCGGACGTCGCGACCCGCACCAGCACGGGCACCCTCAGCTGGAAGCTGGCTGATCACCACGGCACGACCTACGCCACGGTCGACGCCGGTTCCTCCATGGCGGTGACCAGGCGGTGGCGGGACCCGTACGGCACCACCCGCGGCACCCCGCCGTCGACCTGGCCGGACAAGCACGGCTTTCTGGGCGGCTATCAGAACACGACAGGCGTGACGCACATCGGTGCCCGCGACTACGATCCGCTTGCTGGTCGTTTCATGACCGCGGACCCGGTGCTCGATCCGAGCAATCCGCAGGCGTTGAACGCCTACAGCTACGGCAACAACAACCCGATGTCGTTGGCGGGCTTGCGAAACCTCGAATCGCTGTCTTTCCTGGATGACCCTGTTGTCTTGACATTTCGGAATTGCCGTGAGCTTGAAATTCTTTCACAGCTTGCCAGGTGGTCGGAAAGCTTGACCCGGCTGCAGGTGTCCGCGTGCCCGGTCGAGGACTGGTCACCGCTTGCGCAGCTGACCCGTTTGCGCAGCCTTGAGATCGGCGCAACACAGTCGGTAGATCTGAGCTTGCTTTCGGATGTGCAGACCCTGGAGGAGTTGTCGCTGGATTCGAATCAGGTCGATCTTTCGCCGTTGGCGGGTCGGCGGGGTCTCACGGTGTGGATCAAATCGGCCGCGGAGGTATCTGGCGAAGATATGCTGGGCCCGGGCAGTCAGATCGGGCGATACTGACCGTTTTGGCGGCGAGTTGGGTGAGCGCCGCGATGACGAGGTCGTGCTCGGAACCGGAGCGGAGGGTGCCACTGGTTGGCGACGGCGACGTCCGGAGGAACGAGGGCACGTCCATCGAGCCACTGCGACAGCGCGCGGCGGCGCGGACGACATCGAGGAAAATCCGCTCGATCCCTCGCCGGGCACGAACGACCTGAAGTCATCACCGTACCGTCGCTACGGTGCTGGCCGACGGTGGCGCCGATGTCCGTTCATCGGCAGAAGAGGGTGTTCGAGCGGCGGCGCGGACGCCGATGCCATCGTGTGGTCGGTCCGGCCGACCGGGAGTGCGCAACGGTCGGCGAACCATTGATAGGCGCCGTGCCGTCGGGTGTCGATCGAGGCCCCCATCTGCTCGGCCAGGCCAGACGTTCCCGTGGATGCTTGGTAATCGCATGCCCAGCAAGAAAGCACGAGATGTGTGTCTTGTTCGGCATCTAGCTGTGGTTATACGTTCCGCTGGACGTAGGACCCCTCGGAGACAGCTGGCGGCTGGACGCCTTTACCGGATCCGGGACCGGTGTTCACCTGGTTCGGTCAGGCTGTGCGCGCTCATCACGACAGCCGACATTGAAGCCCGGCGCGCGGGTGGCCGGCACCTTCTCAGGTGGGGTGGACGGCCTTGCGGAAGCAGGTCAACGATTCTTGCATCAGGGCATCGAATTCTGCGGTGGTGTCTTCGGTCCAGTCGTCGTAAGCGGCTGTGAACACCGTGACCGCTGCCTGTGCGGCGAACGCCGCCGTCCTGCTCGACTCGCGATGGGTGTCCAGGGCTCTGGTGATGGCCGCGGCGAGGGATGACATTTTGATCAGGTTACGTTCGTGCAACTCCGGCGAAGCGGCGATCACTTTGCGCCTGACGTCGGCGTACTCGACGTAGTTCGCCAGTAGGTCCGTGCCGGCGCGGGTCAGGGCCATGACGGCCGCGTCGATGGCGTCGAGGCCGTCATAGGCCTCGGCCAGGTATTGGACAACGCGGTCTTCAAAGGCCGGCGCGCCGGCGAAGAGGACTTCTCTCTTGTCGGTGAAGTGGTTGAAGAACGTCCGCTTGGTCACGCCCGCCCGCTCGGCGATCTCGGCCACCGTCACCTCGGTGTAGCCACGCTCGAGGAACAAGGTCATGGCCGCGTGCTGCAGACGCTCCCGCGCGTTCGGTTCCCACCGTCCCATGCCGTCCAGCGTACCCCAGTGATTGCACTTGGTGAAATGCTGTGGCACAGTGGTCATTGCACTTGATGCAATCATCGATAGAGGAGCGGTCCGCATGACCACCAACACCGCCGCCTGGATCAACGGCAGGCACGCTCGGCTCGAGGTGGGCCCCGCGCCCTACACCTCGCCGGGGACCGACCAGATCGTCATTCGCAACCAGGCTGTCGCCATCAACCCTCTGGACTGGATCATCCAGGCCGCGGGCAACCTGGCCTACCGCTGGCTTCGCTACCCGGCGGTGCTGGGCTCCGACGTCGCCGGCGAAGTCGTCGAAGTGGGCGAGAACGTCACCCGCTTTCGCGTGGGCGACCGGGTGCTTGCTCACGTGGTCGGTACCGACAAAGACGCCAACAACGCAGCTGAAGGTGCCTTCCAGCTCTACAGCGTCGCACTGGAACGGATGGCCTGCTCGATCCCGGACGCCCTTCCCGTCGACGAAGCCGCCGTGCTCCCGCTGGCCGTCTCGACCGCGGCGTGCGGGTTGTTCCAGACCGATCAGCTGGGCCTGCGCCACCCGTCGGTGAACGCCGAGCCCATCGACGAGACCGTCCTGGTGTGGGGTGGGTCGACCAGCGTCGGCAGCAACGCCATCCAGCTGGCGGTCGCGGCGGGCTACCGGGTCGTCGCCACAGCCTCACCGCACAACTTCGACTACGTCACCTCGCTCGGGGCCGCACAGGTCTTCGACTACAACAGCCCCACCGTCGTACCCGACATCAGCCAGGCCCTCCAGGGCCGCACACTCGCCGGCGCGCTCGCTGTCGGCACCACCTCTGCGGCCGCGTGCGTGCGCATCGCCGGCTCGTGCACCGGCCGGCGCTTCGTGTCGATGGCCAGCCCGGCGGTCTCCTTCGCCGGCCTCGCCCACGAGCACGGACGGCTCGAGCTCCCACGGCTGATCCTCAAGATCATCACTTCCACCGTGGCATTGCAGATCCGGTCCCGGTTCCAGAGGGTCGCCACGAAGTTCATCTTCGGCACGACGTTGAAGACCAACGACGTCAGCACGGCCATCTACCGCGATTTCCTGCCCGGCGCCCTCGCCGATGGCCGGTATGTCGCCGTGCCGAAGCCGTTGATCGTCGGGCACGGCGTTCACGACTTCCAGCACGCCATGGACATCCAGCTGAAGGGCGTCTCGGCGGAGAAAGTCGTCGTCACTCTGTCTTGACGAGCCAGCCGGATCTTCTGGAATTCCCGCGAGGAAAGCCGTCGGCGTTGGGTGAGGTCGACTGCACCTGTCGGCTACGCGTCACGCTTGTTCGGCACGTGTCAAAGCCGGGGGAGTGCAACACGAGCGGATCACTCGACCTGGTGATGTCGATGTACTGAGGAGAAACGCTCATGCACACCGTCGATCTCGCCTACGTCGGGCGGGGCCTGCACGAGGAACATGATTCGGAACTGCCGTGGCGAGGCTCGTACCTGGTTGGCTCGGCGCGGAGCCAGTAGCCGCAGGCGCCTGCGAGAAACAACTCGGCACGTTCGGCAGCACCAGGACCCGCGCCGGCAATCTGACTGCCAGTACTGTGGGGTCTCTCCGAGCTTGACATGTCGATCTTGTAAGGCCCGGCCTGCCGCTCACCCTTGTCATCAACGGCGAAGCCGACGTCCTATGCGACGAAGGTGAGGCATGTGCCGCCAAGCTCTGCGGTGTACCCATGACCGCTACCCGCTACGACGGCATCATCCACGACTTCGTGATGCTGCACCCCCCGCCGCCACACAGGTGGCCCGTGCCGCCACCGCGCAAGGCGCGGCGCACTATATCGATCTTGGGAGACTGGGAGGGCTCGAGGCCCCACTGGCGTCCCGAGCCCTCCCAGTTCGTCCAGAAGAGAACACGAGGGTCTATCTCGATCTTGACGCCCCCTGAGTCGCGTCCATCCGCCTGCCGCCCACTAAGGGATGTCTCGTAACTGAGGGCGTGGTTGGTGGGGCTGGTGTTGTGTCAGGCTTCGAGGAGCACGTTGTGCAGGTGCGCGATTCCGGACACCGTGTCAGCGAGCGTGCTGGCGGCGCGGCGGTAGTCTCGGAGGATCTTGAAGTTCTTCATCCGGGCCAGGACGTGTTCGACGCGAGCGCGGACCTTGCGGTGGGTGGCGTTGAGATCCTCTTTCCAGTCCGGGAGCTCGCTGCCGTCGCGAGGTTTGCGGTAGGGCATGACGATCGCCGGGTTGCCTTGGTAGCCGCCATCGGCCATCACCGGCCGGTCGGTGAGTTGCTCGGCGATGCCCGAGTCGCGGTAGACGGTGCAGTCGTTGCTGCTGCCTGGCTGTGGGTCGCCGGTGGCGATGACCAGCCGGGTTTCGGCGTCGATCGCGACCTGCACGTTGGTCGAGTAGCGGTAGTTCTTCGACGGGGTCGCCAGTCGGTGATCGCGGGTCGGGACCAGGGTGCCGTCCACGATCGCGACCGCATCCACCCGGCGTGTGCGGGCCAGGGCCAGCAGCGGGCCGATCGTGTCGATCACCCGGTGCGCCGCGGAATGCGACACCCCGAACAGCGGCCCGATCTGGCGCATCGTCAGATTCGTCCGCCAGTACGTCGCGACCAGCAACACCCGGTCTGCCAGCGGCAACGCCCACTGCCGGCCCGGGCGGCCGTCCGCGATCTCGTCCCCGCCTCGCTTCGCGACCAGCCGCACGAGCTTGCGGAACTGGCCCGGCTCCAGCCCGGTGAACGGGGCAATCCACTCCGGCCGCGACGCTGTGATCACCTGCACCACAACAACATGATCAACTATCGCCCCAGTCAGCCCGACACCGGGTTACGAGACATCCCTTAGGCCGGAGCCAATACGACTCGCGACCGAACACGGCCGCCTCCGAACGTGTACCAGCCGTTCCCACCTGCCCAGGTATCGCGCACGTTTGGTTCACCCAGCTGTCCGGGTACGGGAATGGTGGTGAGCTGAGAGTGAGGTCCTCGTGCCGGTGCCCGACGCCGAGGACGAATCGGTGCCCAAGTTCCCTGCCCGGTTGATGCGGGAGGTCACGGCGGTGGCCGCGCACGCGGCGATGCTGCGTGACGTCCTGGCCGACTGGGCCACCAGCTGGGGCCTGACCGCCGACCTCGTGCGAGACCTGCGGCTGGCGGTCTACGAGGCGATGGCGAACGTCGTCGCGCACGCCTACCCGCGCCACACGATCGGCCTGATGACCGTCATCGCGACCCGCGACGAATCCGGCGAGGTCGCGGTCACGGTCAGCGACATCGGCTGCTGGCGAAAGGACAAAGACCCCGGCCGCGACGGCGGCCGGGGGATCCCGATCATCCGCGCGGTCGCTCCGCAGGCCAGCGTCACGAGCACCGGCGGCGGCACCACCGTCCGAATGGTTTGGCCCGGACCGCTCGCCTGACCGATGTCACCTGGCGGCATCGATCAAGGAGCCCGGCCACCGTAGGCTGTGTCGAGCACACAGACGGGGAATGCACGAGTCTCACACTGAGCGCGCGCTCCGGTCGGCGGGCAGGGACTCACGGCACGACCGGCCTGACGCGCCGGACGACGATCTGGCCGCACTGTTCGGCCGGCTGCCGATGGTCTTCGCGGTGCTGTCGGGACCGCGGCACCTGGTGGAGACCGCGAACCCGTCCTTCCGCGCCACCGTCGGCATGACCGCCGGGTACATCTGAGCGCCGATCGAGACGGTCCTTCCGGAACTCGCTGACCAAGGATTTCTCGCGCTGCTGGACGAGGTCTACCGATCGGGCACGCCCTACACCGCCCGCGACGCCCGGATCGTGCTCGGAACCGGGCAGACGACGCGGGAGACCTTCTTCGACTTCACCTACGACCCGCGCCGCGACAGGACCGGCAACGTCGTAGGGATCACCGTGCTCGGGGTGGAGACCACCGACCTCAAGCACGCGCAGCGGGTGAGCGCCGAGCACCGGGCCCTGCTGGAACAGGTCGTCACCGACGCCCGCTGTGGCAGGTGCTCGACACCATGGTCCGGGTGATCGAAGGCCAGTCCGAGGACGCGCGCTCGTTCGAAACCGGAGATTCGCTCCGCCTGGGCGGTGGTCACGGCGTGGCGCGGCCGGGGGCACACCCCGGCGGATCGTAAGGTCACCCGGACTTGCCCGCCAACGCGTTTTCCCGCCGTAGAGTGCTGGCATGCGTGCGCTGTTCAGCAGTCTGGTGCCGGCCGACCACACCTACCCGCTGATCCTCCTTGCGGCCGTCGCCGGGAATGAGGTGCGTTTCGCTGCCAGTGAGGGGGTGTACGCGCGCACGCCCTCGCCGGGCGAAGTTGCCCGCATCATGACCGGCTACGCCCCGGGTCGCTGATGTCCGTCGACAGCGAGTACAGCCGGTTCCTCGACGAACTGCTTCCCGAGCTCGAGTTGTCGCTGAGCAAGCGTGACGATGCCGAAGCGGTGCTGGAGCGGCTCCGCGTCTACTACACGGGGTTGCCCGCGCCCGGCCAGGAGCCGCGGCCGGAACCGGGCCGGGTCGCCGTCATCGCCCTCGATCCCTGGCGCGACTGGTCCGCCGAGGTCAAGAGCGCGGTGCTGGTCGCGGACCTGGTGATCTGCGACGACCCGCTGCTGTACGTGCAGGACCACATCAAGCGGTTCGCCCACTTCTACCGGCGGACCTTCGGCAGGCAGACCGGCACCCGGCTGCTGGCCCACCTGGCTACCCAGCTCGAGCGGATGTGGGACGTGCTGCCGCTGGTACGGGCCGGGCTCGTCGTGTTCCGGCCGCTGCGCATGGCGGCCGAGGAGACCGTATCTGCGGTGGAGCGCGCGGTCACCGACCACCTCGGCGACCACCTGGAAATGCTCGGCTGCGACGTGCACAGCTATCCGCAGTGGGTCGAGTACCGGCTGCCGTTGCTGGCCGAGCAGGCGAAGATCGAGCTGGACCGTGAGCTGTGGACGGAGTTCGGCATGGGTCCTGCCGAGATAGCCCGGTTCACCGTCGAGCCGCGGCTGACCCTGCAGTCCCTGACCACGTGGAACGGGCTGCTGCACGCGGAAGCGGTCGACGGGACGTTCTGGAGCACGTCCGACGCGTACTGGCGGCTGGCCCGGGACGCGATGAACGGCCTGCATCCCGGGACGAGGCTGCTGTCCTTCGTCGACACCTTCACCCGGCCGGTCCTGGAACAGTTGCCGACGCCGGACCTGCTCACGATCCGGGGTAACGACGAGGCGTTCGACGCCTTCCGGCGGCACCTCGCGTTGACCGAGGACCTGATCGGCTCGGATCCGGACGATGAGCGGTTCCCCGCGGACGTCGCCCGGGTCTTCGACGAGGTGTTCCGGCCGAACATCCGCGTCATCGAGAAAGCCATGCGGCGCAACACTCTGCTGCGTGACCTGCCTTTCGTCCTGGCTACGGCCGGCTTCGCCGTCGCCGGCGGGATGGCCGGCGCCGCACCGCCCGCGGCGACGATCTTCGGTGCCCTCTCGAGCCTCCTCGGCTTCGGCCCGGCCGTCCGTGACGGCCTGCGCCGGGAAGCCAAGGTGAACCAGGAGCCGGCGTTCGTGTTCTGGAAGCTCGGCGTGCCCGGAACGCCCTGAAACGTGATCGCGGCCGTCCTCGCCGGACGTCGGCGGCGGGTGGCTCAGTAGCTGAGCCCGCGGTGGGCGCTTTCGCTGTAACCACGATCCTGGTCGTCGACCAGTTCCTCCAACTCGGTTCGCCGCGCGTCGCGCAGTGATTCGCGGGTCAGCATCACGTCCGATGCAGCGTCTTCGGGATCGGGTGTGGTCATCAAATGCCTCCATTGCCGGGTGATGTCACGCCAGGCGTCGGCCCGAAGGTCGTTGCCGGCGGATTGGGTAGCCGAGCGGGGAGGCAGCGTCGGCGGTGGTGATTCCGTACGTTTCACGATACGCCGCGGCCAGCCCGATGACCTGGTCCCACTGCCGCGCAAGCGCGGCATCGTCGGGGCGGGCACCGAGCGGCGCGAGCCAGCCCCACCGCTCATCGGTCACCGGGGCGTCGGGCAGGTGCGTGGTGACGATCCGCTGCCAGCGGCTGATCTGCTCATCGGTCGCGTGCGCGATCCGAGCGGGCGCATCGTGGGTTCCGACGTGCTCGCTGTCCGGCCGGCGGGGAAGGCCGGCGGGTGTGCTGGTGAACAGGTCCGGGTTCACCGTTGAGGGCGCGTTCTTCGCGTTCTTGGTGACAGTGGTGGTGGCGTAGCGCAGCGACGGGCCGATCTCGTCGACATCCAGCTCGACCACCGTGCGGCTCTCGCCTTCCTTGGTCTGGAACGAGCGCTGCTTGAGGCCCTGGACGACGCCGCGGGCGCCGCGGGCCAGGGACTCGGCGACGTTCTCGGCCGCCTGCCGCCAGATCGTGCAGCGCACAGCACGGCGCTGAACGACCGTGACGCGGTCCTGATGACGAGGTTCACCACCCGCGACAGCTACTACTACGCGGGCATCGCGTCCTGGGGCCAGAAGTACGCGATCGGCGTCGTGGACGCCGGGGTCGACACGAAGCTGGCGGGTACCGGCGCGGCGGCGGACATCAAGCCGGAGGAGACGCACGCACTGCGCTTCGCAGTCCAAGGCTCGAAGCTGACCCTCTACGACGGCGGCCGGGAGGTGCTGTCGGTGGTGGACCCGACGCTGGTCCCGACGGAGAGCTTCGTAGGCCTGCAGAGTTCGACGGCGACGGGGAAGACCTCGTTCGGGAACGTGTCCGTGCACGCGTTGTGAGTCGACCTGCCGATCAGCGGAGCCGGACGCCCCACGGCGACATTCCGATGGATCTTGAACCCGAGTGCAACAGATCGCCGGGCTGAGGGTCTCGTGAGAGGTGTGCGGTTCGAAGAGTTCTCACGCTGGGTTGTGGCCGGCCAGGTCCGCAGGCCCCGGACCATCGGGGACGGTGATCTCCTGGCCGAGACGGTCGATCCGGCAAGCGGGCTTGGGAGCGCCGCCTGAGGGATCGGACGAGCTTCTCCAGGCCCGAGTACATGTGTTGTTATATCGTGTCAGGATGCTGGCTGATCAGGACGTGCCCAGCGGTGTCGATATCGCGATGCAGCTGCGGCGAGCGCAGCTGCGCAAGCAGATGGCCTGCGAAACCGCGCTCGCCGAGGTCGGGGTGACGTTGCCGCAGTGGGGCATGCTGTACGCCGTCGCGGCCGAGCCGGATTCCTCGACCCATGCGCTGGCCCTGTTCATCGGGCAGTCCGATCAGTCCGCGGGCGCGGTGGTGGCCCGTCTGGAACAGCGCGGGTTGCTCGAACGCCGGCCGGGCGTCGGCAAGGCGATCCTGCACCGCCTCACTGCTGAGGGCGAGGAGCTCGTTCGGCGCTGCGACACGATCGTCGAGCAGGTGATGACCCAGCTGCTCGCCGGTTTGCCCGATCGGAGCCGCCGGGCATTGCAGATCTCGTTGCAGTCGATCGCTGAGGCCGCACTCCCGACGTGAGCAGACCGGGCTCCGGGGAGCTCATTGAACTGCCCGGGTGCCGCTGCGCCACACGTCCCTGATCGACAGGGTGTCGCTGATCCTGCTGGTGGGATCGCCGTCGACCAGCAGCAGATCGGCGCGCGCGCCCGGGGTGATCCGGCCGCGGTCGTGCAGGCCGAATGTAGTCGCGGGCACGCTGGTGGCGGCCCGCAGCGCCTCGGTCGGAGTGAGCCCGGCCCGCACGAGCAGCTGCAGTTCGCCGTGCAAGCTCGCCCCGTGTGCCATGCCCAGGGCGCCGAAGTGGTGGTTGGCATCCGACCCGGCCAGGATCGGTACACCCGCCTCGTGCATCGCCTTCACCGCGGCCAGTGCGTTGTCGAAATTGCCGGCCGGGAGCGTGTTGAATTCACGGCTGAGGTTGTCCGTCCAGGGCTGCGGCAGGCGACCGGTGACCCGGCTGTCGCCCGCCAGGACGGCGCCGAGGTGCCGGCCGGTGAGTGAGGCCAGCAGGTTCAGTGTCGGGGTCAGGAACGCGCCTTCCGCAAGGAACGCCTCGATCAGCTCGGGCGTGGCCGGGCCGTCGATGAACAGGTGCGCGAATCCGTCGACCCCGGCGGCCAGCGCCTGCCAGGTCGCATCGAGGGTCAGAGCGTGGGCGATCACCATGCGGTCGCGGTGATGCGCGGCGGCCACCGCTGCCTTGACGATGCGCTCCTCGACGACAGGGACGGTCTTGCCGAGGGTTTTGCCGCTCTCGATGAGCACCTTGATGTAGTCGGCGCCTTCGGCGATGCGCTCGTCGACGAAACGCGCGGCGTCTTCGGGCCGGGTGACCGTCGGCAGCTCCGGATCGTTCAGGCCGCCGTGGAGCTGGGTGGGGTGCCCGCCGGGTGCGGTCAGTCCCACTGAGGACGAACGGACGTCCGCGATGTCGGTTCGTTCGGCGGCGGCGCGACGAACCGGGTGCATTGCGTGCGGGAAGGAAAACAGGTCGAACTCGGTGGTCACGCCGAATCGGAGGGCTTGACCGAGTGTCTCCACGTCGGCGTGGGTGTGGGCGTCGATCAGGCCGGGCAGCAGGGTGGCGCCGTTGCCGTCGATCCGCTCGGCTGTCGAGGGTGTCGACGCGCCGACGGCGACGATCCGTGTTCCCTCGACTTCCACGGTGCGCACGCCGATCGGCTGCTCGCCGTCGAACACCCGGGCACCTTCGATGACATAGCGGGTCATGAATCCTCCTTTATACGTGTTCGTATATACTAACCCATGGATGAGGTGGTACGACTTCGTTCCGAGCAGAGGAAGGTGTGCAGCTACCCATGTCCGACAATGAAGCAGACGTGATGAGCGTGCTGGACCTGATCGCCCACGAGCGGCAGGCGCGTGACCGGGGCTGGTGGTCCCGCCTCGAGCGGTGCTACACGCCGGAGGCGACCATCCGGACAAGCTGGTTCGACGGCACCGCGGTGGAGTACATCGAGGTGTCCAAGCGGGTGTTCGACCACACCCCGTCCACCCATCGTCTCGGGCTGCCCGTCATCGACGTCAACGGCTCCCGCGCGATCGCCGAGGTGCCGGTGACGATCGAGATGCGCGGCGCTTTCCGCGGCGTCGAGACCGACCTCGTCGCGTACCTGCGGATGCTGCACCGCGCCGAAAGGGGAGCCGATGGCTGGCGGCTGGCCGCGTCGGTCGCGATCTTCGACCACGACACGATGACCTCCGCCGTCCCCGGCATTGCCCTGACGCTGAATCCGGGCGACCTTCAGGGCACGCGGCCGTCCTATCGCATGTTGAGCCTGTGGATGACCGAGCGCGGGTACACGGTTCCGGCCGATCGCCACGGCGTCGACCGGCCCACCGACCTCACCGCGCTGTATGACGACGCCTACGCGTGGGCCGGCCTGCCGCGCTGACCAGGCCCGTCAAGAAGGTGAGGCGTCGACCAACCTCGCGGCGGCTTGACACGACATAGCAGGCCGGGGCGCCGTCAGGTGACGTCCCCGGCCGGTCTCATCCGCCCGGTCGTGAACCGGTCTGCAGGTGACCGGGACAGGCGTGCGATGGGTGACGGGGCTGGTTCACCCCGGGTATCGGGCCGTGCTTCAGGGACGCACCGCCTGGCCGGGGTGTGCTGACGTTCGTGCGATCCACGACCCGTCAAGCCGGGCGTGCCCACCGCCGGGGATGCCCTCCGCCGTCACCCAGGACGTCTCCGAGCAGGTACGGGCTGGCTCGCCGCGCGACACCACGCCGAGCCTTCCGGCAGTCAGCGCGACCGGTGTGGGGAAGCGAGCGTCAGGCATGGTCGGCCGGAGGCTCGCCGAGCAGCGCGCGGCGAGCCTCGGCGCTGGTCTTCTGGACCAGGTCGCGGACCGTCGACGGCGGGACAGCGTGGCCGAGCATGCTCGTGAGCAGTCGTGTCAGGGGCTGTTCGGGGTCGGTGTTCTCGAGTGCGATCCGCGCGCTGGTGCCGTCGCCGCGCTGGTAGGCGCGCATCGCGATGCGGCACCCCCGCCTGTAGCGTGCGCGTTCCCGGGCTCGGGCGACGCTGTTGCGCAGCGACTCCAGTGACGGCAGCGACGGATCCGGGCTCGGGGGCGGTGACCTGCCGGACGAACAGGTCGACGCGGTCTAGCAACCACAGCGGTGTCCGAGCGAGGTAGCGCGCACGCTGCGACGGGGTGCAGCGGCAGACCTCGGTCCGGACGCTGCCGCACAGGCAGTCCCGGGCGGTGAACACGACGCGTGCTCCGGCCGGACCCGATTCGGCACCTGCCGAGGCGGTGATGCCGATCGTGCCGTTCTCCAGCGCCGGACGCAGCACCTCGACGGAGCGGGCAGAAAACTCGGGAAGGTCCTCGACGGTCAGGACACCGCGGTGGGCCAGCGTCAGCAACCCCGGCCGACTCAGGGATCCGGCTATCGCGGCGATCGTGTCGTCGGGGAGCAGGGAAACGCCGGGTGGGCGCTGCGTTGTCGGGCCAGGGTTCGCCGGCCGGGAAGTGCCACGTGCTGACCTCGAGCGCCTCGGTATCGGTGAGGTCGGCCATCAACGTCCGGATCAACCGCGGCAGCCGGACCGCCGTGGGCGCCAGCCGGACCCAGGCTTCGGGAGCCCACGGCGTAGTCGACGATGCCCCTTCGCCCGATTCGGGCCGCGGGATCGGAGGGGTCCGCCGCGCAGCCAACTGACCAGGTCATCCAGGCAAGCGACCCACATCGCCAACACCGCCGGAAACACTATGGGCCGATACGTGCGATCAGTCCGTCTGTCATGACACTGCTTCCTCGGTGAACCAACGATCCACGTGGCGGTAGTCGGATTCGGCCTCCGCGCGGCGGTACTCAGATTCGCCGAAAGATCGTCCCGGCACAGACCGGGTCACCCCGACGTTTGATAGGGGTTAACCCCACCAGGTGGCCCGGCACCCGGCTTCGGCTGAGGCGCGACAACGGGCTGGGACGGCCGGGTACCGGTCCGCCGCGGCCGTTCAGGTCCTGTGGGCGGCCCTTCGGCCGATCTTCCCACCCCGGACCTCGGCCTGGTCGTACGGGGGCTAACCCCACCATCGATTCGGGGGCTGGCTTGATCGCTTCGGCCTGGCGATCTTCATACATTTTGCCAGCGCCGCGAATGCGGCGTGAACGCGCCTCAGGAGGCCCAAATCGTGCGTACGAATACCAAGTACACAATGGTGGCAGCGACGATCGCCGCGGCCGCCGCGTGCGCTCTTGCCGTGACCATTCCGGCGTCGGCCTCGACCAGCTCGACGCCGAACGCGTTGCAGCAGCAGGTGAACGCGGTCCAGCAGACCGGAACCGTGGGTGTGGCGGCGCAAGTGACCAGCCCGCGCGGACAGCTGTTCGCCGAAGCCGGACAGGCCGACATCGCGACCATGTCGTCGGTACAGTCCGGGGACGCGTTCCGGATCGGTAGCTCGACCAAGACGTTCGTCGCCACCGTGATGCTGCAACTCGTCGCCGAGCACCGGGTGTCCCTCGAAGACACCGTCGAGCGCTGGCTGCCCGGACTGGTGACCGGCGCCGGCAACGACGGCAGCAAGATCACCGTGCGGGAATTGTTGCAGCAAACCAGCGGAGTGCCCGAGTACCTCAGCGACTTCCCAGAGATCACCTCCACCGCGAACTTCCAAGCCGGCCGGTTCACGACCTACACCGCAGCGCAACTGGTCGCCATCGCGATGCGGCAGGCACCGGAATTCGCGCCAGGAACCGCCTGGGAATACTCAAACACCAACTACATCCTCGCCGGCATGATCATCAAGAAGGCCACCGGTCACACCTGGCAGCACGAGGTCACCCAGCGAATCATCAACCCGCTCCACCTCAGCCACACGATCGCGCCGATCACCTCTTCAGCGATCCCCGGTCGGCACCTGCACGGCTACTCCAACTTCGGCTCCGGGCCGGTGATCGACGTCACGGCGCTCAACCCCTCCGCAGCTGACGCGGCCGGCGCGATGATCAGCACCACGGACGACCTGACCCGCTTCTTTCACACGTTGGTGACCGGCAAGCTGCTTGCGCCGGCCCAGCTCACCGCGATGGAGACCACCGTACCCGCGCCTGGGCTGGCCGACGTCCTCCCCGGTGCTCGCTACGGCCTGGGCCTGATGCAGATCCCGCTGACGTGCGGCGGCAGCTACTACGCACACGGCGGCGACCTCCCCGGCTACCACACCCGCGAAGGCGTCACCACCGACGGCAGGACCACCGCCGTAGCCGTACAGACCGGCGACGGCACCGCGACCACCGAACACGCCATGGACAACCTCATCGACCGGGAACTCTGCACCCCCGCCACCCGGTGACAAGCCACGACCGGCGCGTCGCGGGACTACGCCAACCACGCTGACCGCGGCGCCCGTGAATGACGGGGCTCTCGCTTAAATGACCGTCTGCGATAGACCCCAACACCGATGATCACGACGTTGTGTAATTTCCCGGCGAACGCCGGCAGGGACCAGTTCCAGATCCCGAGCCGTTTCAGTTCGCGGTTCTGCCGCAAGAAGGTCATTACGACCATCGTCCTCATGCCACTCGATGCATGGGGAGGCCACACCAATATCCGGTTTCTTTCACCGTAAACCTGCTTTTGCGACAACGACGAGAGGCCAACAACGACGGACAGACGTGTCTATTTACCCGATTCCGGTGTCCTCGGTGGACAGGCAGAACCGCTCCGTCCTGCTGCGCACGCTGTGTGGGCGGACAACGAGCGGATCAGCCGTAGAGCCAGGTCATCGACGTGGCCAGGCACTCGGCGGCGGTCCCGGCGCCGGCGTGCTGCTGGAACAGCAGTCCGATGGTGGGGGGCGCCCGGTGCGCTGTGGGCGTGGGCCAGGGCGCAGGCGGTGAGGTGGCGGTCGCCGCGGCGCACCGCGCTGGCCGCGACCAGTGTGGCCAGCCGAGCCCGAACGTCGGGGGCGGTGCTGCCGCGGTAGAGGGCCGTCCAGAGCTGCTCGACCCCGTTGCGGGTCGAGGTCGGACGGTGGCAGGAGCATGGGCCCGTAGACGGTGTTGTCGGCCAGCGCAGCGGTGACCGCGAACGCCGCGACGTCGTCGACGAACTCGCCGCGGCCGGCCTGGATGGTGACGCGGGCGACGAGCCGGTTCGCCTTGTCACCATGACGCACCAGCAGCGGCAGGATCCGGCGAGTGAACCGGCTGATGCGGGCCGGCAGGCCTTCGCCGGCTTCGGTGAAGGGCAGGCCCCAGGTCGCGGTCGGGGCCTCTGCGCAGAGCTGGACCGGCCTGGCAAGTCGAAGTCGGCGCGCGGGGCGATGACGGTGCCGAGGCGGGCGGGGAGGCGGTAGTCGCGCCACGGGGCACCGGCGCGGGTATGGGGCCCAGTAGCGGCCGATGACGGTGTGCCCGGCGGGTCGCAGGTCGGCCTCGAGCGCGGCGATCGCGGCCCGCAGCGGCAGCCGCTGCCGGGCGCGGTCTTCGGCGATCACGATGACGACCAGGTCGGTGTCGCGCTCGGCGGGGAGTGCGGCCTGGGCGAGGGCGGAGCCGGGTGTCCGCCAATCGAGGCATCGAGGCGCGGAGCGGCGTCCCGTTACGCTGGAAGGGTCCGCCAGCCCGTCACCGTGTGGCTTTCGCGGCTCAGCCGGTAGGCGGCGTCGGCGTACGGGCGGTCGAGGCGGTACACCGTCCGCATCGGAGTGGCCGGTTCGGTGTCGAGCCGGGTGTACAGCCTGGTGATCGTCGAGACGCGGTTCTGCGCGCCGAGGATCCCGCCGACTTCCGGGCTCCACGAACCGCCCGCGGTGGCGCTGTGCTCGCTGCCGTCCGGACCGAACCCGAACCCGATGGCGTAGGAGACCGGCGCCACGACGCCGTTCGCGATGACCGGCTGGCCCTGGCAGGGGTAGAGCCAGTTCAGCTGCCAGTCGACGAGCGTGTGCCCGTCGCGCGGCAGGAAGTCGCCGACCGGGACGACGTCGCGCACCGTGGGCATCGCGAACGACAGCCAGTCCTGCGTCACCTTCGCGGTCAGCCGGAAGGCCGTGGTGCCCGCGGGGAGGGCCGTGCCGTCGCTGATCGCCACGTCCCGCCAGGACAGGCTGTCCTCCGGCGCGGCGAAGTCCGAGCGGGCGACCACGCGGTACCCGCCGTCGGACGCGGCCGCGAACTCGGCGGTGAGGGTGTTGCCCGCACCGGTCACGCCGCTCACGGTCGTCATGAGCTGCTTGTCCGCCGACAGGTCGGCGGGCAGCCGCAACCACGGCGTGGTCATGGTGGCCGGTCCGGCGGTCAGGCTGCCGTAGACCTCGGCCGTCGCGGGGCCCGGCTCGGGCGGGCTGCCCGCCGCCCGGACGTCGCGGTCGAAGCCGTCGGTGGCCGGCGCGCCCGCCAGCACCGCGACCGGACGCGCGGAGCCCGGGTCGGCGGCTCGCAGCACCCGCGCCTCCCCGCAGCGGCGGGCGAGCGGGTCCGCGACGGCGTCCGCCCACGGCGACCACGAATCCCGGGTCCGCACCGTGGCGAGCGCGAACCCGCCGACGAGGAAAGCCAGCTCTCCCACCAGGAAGCAGACGGCGATCGCCCGGGCGAGGTGGATCGCGGTGAAGGCGTCCCGGCGCGGGACGAGCGTGACGACGAGGGCTCCGGCGAGCACCACGGCCGGCGCCACTGCACTCGGCAGTGGCTCGCCGGCCAGGGGGACGCCGGGTAGCACGTCGTCGGCCCACGTGTTGCGGCCCTGGGCGGCCAGCCAGATCCAGCCGCCCGACCCGGCCAGGAGCAGGGAGCCGACCACGAAGGTCAGGCGGCGGGTGCCGAGGTAGCGCCGGGCCAAGTCCGGCGCCGACAGGGCCAGATGGCTGAGGAAGATCGTCGCGACGCCGGCGAACGCCCCGAAGTGCCACGGCCACTTCGACGGGGTGCACACCAGCAGCACGAGCCCCAGCGTGCAGGTCCAGCCGGTCAGCCACAGCGGCCGGGGCAACGGCCGTCGGCGCTGCCGGGCGCGGACGCACAGCAGCACGAAGAACGGCACGATCAGCAGGAGCAGCAGCGCCGGTGCGCGCAGCGCGAAGTTGCCGGTGGACTGGTCGCCCAGCAGCAGCCGGTACCGGTCCAGCTCGTCGCCGAGCGGGTCCGGGGGACCGGTGTCGAGGCCGCCGCCGAAGGACGAGCTGCCGCGCAGGAAGTCGTTCAGCGAGCCGTCGGCGAACCCCGCGACGGCGGCGATCGCCGCGCACGACACCACGCACAGTACCGCGGCGACCGTGTCCGTCGTCGAACGCGCGGTCCTGCGGATCAGCTGCGCCGCCGATTTCGCCCCGAGCGCCAGGGGGAGCAGCACGAGGACGCCGGCGGTGTGCGCGATGAGCCCGAGGGACGCCGCGCCGACGGCGAGGCCGAGGTACCCGACCCGTTGCCGGCGGCGGGCGAGCAGCATGGCGCAGACGGTGATCGTCAGGCAGGCCGAGACCGAAGCCTCCTGGCGGGTGCCGAGGCCGAACGGCAGCCACCAGGTGAGGAACAGCAGCGCCGGGACCAGCAGGCGCTTCCCCACGGCGACCGGGCCGACTGCGCCGCGGACCCCCAGCCACGTGATGATCGCGAAGAACAGCGACGGCACCCGCTGGAGCACGGGAGCCGTGCCGAGTTCGGACCACCACGCGTAGAGCTGCAACAGCCACGTGAACGGGACGTAGGAATTGTTGTGGTACATGTAGTAATTGCCGAAATAGCCCGCGTGTTCCCGGTTGAGCGCCATCGCGTACATCCAGCCGTCGTCGCTCGTCCGCGGCGCGAGGAACAGCCACGCGAGCAGCGTGACGCCGACGACGACGTCCGCGGCGCGGGGGCGGAAGCGCTTCCGCCGGCCGGGCCGCCGGTACAGCACGATCAGGCAGCCCGCGCACACCAGCAGCCCGGCCACCACGGCCGCCAGGAGCACGAGCTTCACCGGCGTCGGCGCGGAGGCGAACCGGTCGTCGACCCGCACGGTGACGTCGAGGTCCCGGCCGGGCAGCGTGGTGATCGCCGTGATCAACGCGTCCACGTCCGGCAGCGCAGACGTGCCCAGCGTCCGCCCGTCCTTGGTGTAGAACAGCTTCTGGTCCTCGGTGCGGATCCGGTACTGGCAGGGTTGCGCCGTGATCGGTTCGCGGAAGACGACGGCCGGGCCGAGGAACGCCGTGAGAGAGCCATTTTCGGCGGTCACCCGCAGCCCCTCGGCGGCCGTGGGCTGGTCGGGATCGGTGGTGGCGAGCAGGATGTGCGACGCCCGATCGGCGTCGGCGGCGGCCGCTGCGTCCACGGTGGCGCAGGAGAAACCGGCCGTCAGCCCGAGCGGCTTGCCGGCTTCGAGCGCGAGCAGAGTGGACTGCGGCGCGGTGGGATCCACCGGCCAGGAAACCGAAGGATCGTCGACCGCGACTGGCGCCAGCGGCAGTGCGAGCGCACACAGGATGGTCAGGATTCCTGCGCCTGCCGCCAGCGCTCTCAGCCGGCGCCGCGGTGGCCGGGTGGGCGGCTCCGCCATCGGTGTTGTCGTACGCGGTTCGAGAACTGCGGGCGAGTGAACGATGACGTCTCCTCGGCTGCATCAAGGGATACTCACCCACGATGCAGGCCCGGGGACTGGGAAAACACCAGACAGTCAGGTAGCCAGGCCGGCGCTGATCAGCCAGATGTGTTCACAGGTCGCCGCGGCCGCCGGGTGCCCGGCACAGGTGGGTGCCTGGCGTGCTGGGCGCGGTGGCGGCGGGGATGGTGCCGTGGGTGTTCGTGCTGGGCCGGACCCTGCCCGAGACGACCCAGGTGCGGCACTGGCCGGCCGTGTGGATCGGACTCGACCTGGCCATGGCGCTCGGCTGCGCGACGACGGCGCGGTGGTATCACCGGGGCGATGCCCGCGCCCGCCTGTCGGCCTCGGCGGTCGCGGCGCTCATGGGGATGGATGCCTGGTTCGACGTCCTCACCGCCCGGCCCGGCGCCGAATTCACCCAGGCCCTCGTTTGCGCGGTCCCGGAACTGGCCCTGGCCGGACTGTGCACCTGGCTCGCCCTGCGTGATACAGAAAGACTGTCATGAAACGAGAACACCCGCGACTGCCGCGGTCGAGCCGGGCCAGATCCCGAACCCGAAAGACGCGATCGAGAAAACCTCCACAGTGCCGCCTGCTCCGGCCTGATCCCGCCGGCCACAGCGCAGAAGGCAATCGCCGGCAACTGGATCACTGCCTTCGACGACGCCGGGCTCCGCATCGCCGGCGGCAAGGTTCTACCTCCGAGACATCTCAGCCCGGTGCACCAGCCACCGCGGCGACGAAGACGGCAACTGATCACCCACCTCGCTCCGTGACTTGGAGCTCGCTGGAAACGTCCTCCGCAAATCGGATGGCGGAACCGGTGAGGGCCCTGATCGTGACCCGACACCGGGCGTCGGTGAGGGTTGCAGCGGGAGTAGCGGCCCGGCGACGAATCCATCGCCGTGATCGCTCTGCCGCGTCTCGCCGTCATGCACCAGCCGGTGCGCGATGTGCCGACCGACGCCCTTGCAACCCGCCACCGCCCATACCCGTTCGGTGCACCGGCGCCCGGCCGCAGGACGGTTGCCCGACACCACGGAACGCACTCTTCTGCCGATGAGCACGCGATCGGCTGTCCGAATACCGGTTGCGACGGTTGAGTAGTGTCGGCTGCCGGAGGTGACCATCCACGTGGAACTCATGCGGCTCGAGATCGATCGGTACGACTGGGCCGAGATGCAATGCGGGTGCCAACGTTCAGCCGAACACCTTGCCGCCGACCTGCTGGCGCTGGCGCAAGGAACCGAAGACATGGATCTGACCGACCACGTGGTCGCGCCTGGCGAGATCCTGGTCGAAGCGTCGTTGCCCGCGCTGGCCGTGGCACTGGCCGCAATCGCCTGCGGTGGCTCGGAGCAGGCACGGGATCGATTCTTCCACCTCGTCCTCTGTCTCATCGGGGACAACGGGCACGCGTTCGACCTCTTCGAGGGGAGGAAACCCGTCGAGGAGTGCCGCGCGTTGGCACGCACCGGTCTGTGGATGTTCTACAGCGAGGTCCTCGAGGGACGCTCCGGGCCGAACGTAGTCGCTTGCGCTTTCGACATCTTGAGCATCCTCGAGCACGACGGGGACAGCCAGGATCGGGTACTGCGGGTGCAGGCAGCCGCAGCCGAGCGACTGCCGTGGGACTTGCGCCCGCCGCACAACCCTTTCGAGCTCTGATCGGCAGCCGGCGCTACCGGGAAAGAAGGCTCTCACTCATGACGTCGAGAGACGACACGCCAGAACCTTTCCAGCCGTTGCCCGGCACAACCGTCGACCACTCAGCGGCATACGACGCCCTGCCGCGAAACCTGCTCGCCCTCGTCGGTGTCGAATCTCCGGCAGCCGACGACCCGGCGTCCGGCCGACCTGGCGCCACCGAGCCCGCCGGGAAGTCGGCAAAGCCCTCACGCGCCACGCCATCGAGGCGTCAGGAGCCGCTCCGATGCAGGAGGAGTGGTTCGCACCGGTGCTGCGGGCCGCGGTCCATGAACCGGACCCGAGCCTCAACCGGCAACTCGTCGAACCCCTCGTCGCCGCATACGGCCACCGTCGTGTCCAACTCGCCCTCATCGCCTACCTTGAAACCGGTTCAGTTCCCGACGCTGCGGGCGCCGCCCGTGCCTGGTACTGGACGCACCGCACCCGCAGGCCCCACGCATCCCACCAGACAGCGCCGCCGCGCAGGAAGTGCTCAGCGAGCTGAACCGACGATACCGTCACACTGCACTACGCCGCTTCGTCACCGAAGACGACCTCGACATGCGTCGCTGCATCCTGCTGGGCCTGCCGCTGGATCCGCATAGGTACCCCGACACGATGCACGACCTGGTGGCCCAGGCCGTGCGGATCGCCCGCACCTCATCCGACGACTACCTCCGGCACCGGGTCGAGATCCAGGTCGCCCTCCGCTCCTGAGACAGCCACGGCGCGGCACGCCCCGACAGCAACGCACTTCTCATGCCGCTGGGCGCGTATTGGCCGTCCACCGCGACCACGGCATGTCGCGTGGCCCGGAAATATATTCTTGAAGATGTATCTCTGAGGATGTATTCTTGCGGATGTGGATGGTGTGGAGCTGTTCCAGTTGGGCCGACGGCTGATGCGGGCCGGCGAGGCCGCGCTCAAGGGGCCGGATGAGTCCGGGCGGGTGCCCCCTGGGGTGACGCTGATCATGATGGATGTGGTGGAGCATCCGGGTTCTGCGGTGCGGGAGATCGTGGCCCGCACCGGCTTCCCGCAGGGGCATGTGTCGACCTGTGTTGCCCGCCTGCGGGAACGGGGTGTGGTGGAGACGACCGTCGACCCCGCGGACGGCCGTCGCACTCTGGTCACCGCGGCCGCTGGTTTCGTCAAGCAGGTCGCCTCCCATCGGGGCGCGCCGGTGGACGCCGCGCTGGCGGAGGTAACGGGCATCGAGGACCCCCGGGATGTGGCCGAGGTGATCGCCGTTCTGGACTCGCTGGCCAGGAAAGTGCTGCCCAAGTACCGCGAGACGACCGAGCGGAAAGCACCATGAAGGCCACACCGCCGGATGAGTCGACAACAGACCTCCGGCCGCGGCGACCGACGCCGGGCATGGTGTTGCGGCAGCTCATCCCGAGCATTCTGGTCAACGGCGCGCTGTCCACCACTGTCTACTTCCTACTGCGCCCCGCGGTAAGCGATGACTGGGTCGCACTGGCGCTGACCGGAGCGGTCCCCGCCGTGTGGACACTCGGCCGGTTCGCCTGGCGGCGCACCGTCGATCCGATCGGCGTGCTGGCCTTCACCGGCTATGTCCTCGCCGTGGCCGTCACGCTGTTCACCGACGGCAGCCCGCTCGCACTCGAACTGCACGAATCGGCCCTGACCGGCGCGCTGGGTGTGGTGTGTCTGGCGTCGATCGTGGTGGGCCGTCCGGTGCACGGGCGCCTGGTACGGCTGCTGACACGTCGTGACCAGGCCGAGGACACTCCCCAGCGTCGCCGAATGTCCATCATGATCACGTTGCTGGTCGGCGGCACCCTGGTGGCGCACGCCGCGGTGCTTGCCACGCTCGCCGTAGCCCTGCCGCCAAGCACCTTCGTGGCGCTCCGGCACCTGGTCGGACTGCCCATCCTCGGTCTCGGCGTGGCCGCCCTGATCTGGTACCGAAACCGCGTGCTGCACGACAGGCCGTCGAGATGACCACCGCCACGACCGGAACGATCACTGTCCCGGGAGCGACCCTCTACTACGAGACGCGCGGCTCGGGTCCGCCGTTACTGATGATCCCGCCAGGCGGCTCCGGCGCCGACACGTTCCTGACTGTCGCTGAACATCTCGCCGCGCATCACCGCGTGGTGACCTACGACCGCCGTGGCTATGCGCGCAGTCCACTCGACTACGCGAACGAAGAACAACGCGTGGAAACACACGCCGACGACGCGTGCCGTCTGCTGGCCGCATTCGCCGGCGAAGCGGCGGACGTGTTCGGCAGTTGTGGCGGCGCGCTGATCGGCCTGGACCTGGCCAGCCGCTATCCGGAGCGGGTGCGTACGCTGATCGCGCACGAACCACCCCTCGGGCACCTCCTGTCCGAGGTCGACCGACGCCCGGCTGTGCAGGACCTGCATCAGGTCTACCTGCGAGACGGGGCCACCGCTGCCCTGCGTACCTTCGCCGCGCGCATCGGTGTCGAGTACGAACCCAAGACGGGTGTGGAGGCGTCCGCCGTGTGGGCCGCGCGTGCCGCAGCGAACGTGGAATTCTTCTTGTCCCGTGAGGTCGGCTCACGGATGTGGAGCCGCTATGAACCCGACCTCGACGTCCTGCGGGCGGTGTCGAGCAGGATCGTCCCGGCAGGTGGGCGCGCCGGACAGGAGTACGTCGGCTACCGCTGCGCTGTGGCGCTGGCCGAACACGTCGGCACCCCGCTCAGCGAATTCCCGGGCCACCACGCCGGATTCCGCGTCGATCCCACGGAATTCGCCGCGACACTGCATGACATACTCACACCCACGACGCAACCTACGGTGACACGCTGCCCATAGCCACCGTGCCCGAGCCGGCCGACGGTCGCGTCGTTGGATGCCCGTACAGCGGCTGAGGAGATACAACTGACAGTGCCCTTCTGGAACGCCTGACGGCGAACGCACGCTCATGCCGAATTGCGGACGCCGCTGCAGGGTCTGCCTGCTGCCCTGGATGGCGTGAACGGACTCGGGCCGCTGCATCTCCCACGTGGGCGAGGTGAGCATCGCCAGGTGGTTGGTGATGAGGCGGCGGCGATGTCGACGTCGGCCGGACCGCCGCCGTCGGCTGCGTCGAAGCCTTGGACGACCGCCTCGTCCAGCACACTGGACATCCAGAGTCGTGCCCCGGCCCGCTTGTCTCCCGCGGTGTTGAACACCGGGGGTGGGAGGTGCGGCCATCTCCGTGGGCAGCGGTGTGGGGGCGGTGATGGTCCACTTCGGGGCGGTCGGCACCGCGGCCTCGTCCGTGCACCACCTGAGCTGAACGGGTGGGATCCCCTCGTCCGGGTAACGACGTCGGCAACCGGGACGATTGCCGGTTGTCACTCCGTTCGTCGACCGAGGGAAACCCGTTGGAGCAGAAGAAACCGGTGGCCACGACCGCGAAGGTCGAGGCCGTCAAGGCCGGTCCCGTCAAGCAGTCGACCGCCGCGGAGGCCAAGGAGCGCGAGGCGTTCCGCGCCGCGCTGCCGTCGAAGGCCGAGTTCACCAAGGCGGTGCTCGCCAACCTGGAGAAGGACCTCAAGGCCGCGCTCGCCGCCGATCCCGACCTGAAAGGCGTCAGCAAGGACGAGCTGGCGGCGTGGGTCGCCGCCGATGTCGACGAGGCCTTCGCCGCGATGGCCAAGCCCGGTTGGAGCGAGGCATGACCGCCCTCATCCCGGCCGCGAGCCGCCTCGCGGTGCGCCGGGCCGTGTTCGACAGCGTGTGGCTCACGGCGCGCCAGTACCAGCCGATTGTGCTGATCCGCCAGCAGTTCCCGGTGTTCCCGCCGTACGCGTTCGACGAGTTCCGGTCGTGGGTCACCGCCAGCAGGCCGATGGTGTTCGCCGGAGGCGCCACCAGCTGGTTGTCGAGCTGGTTCGCGACCCCGGTCACGCCGGCCCCGGCCACCCCGACGGGTCCCGGCGGCGGACGGCGCCGCGTCAACGCCAAGCACCTGCTGCCACACGAGGTCAAGCGGTTGCTGGACAACAACGCGGACTACGTGTGCCACCGCACCGACAACGAGGCGGCGGGCACTTGCCGCGAGCCGGTGTACGGCGTCACCGAGCAGCACCTCAAGAAGAACCCGACGGCGCCCGACGGCGTGTGGGCGGTCGTCGGTGTGCGGGGCTTCCAGGACTACGGCAGGTATCTCGTCATCTATCCCCGCTTCAGCGGGAGCCGCACGTGGCGGCGGATGGACCCTCCCGCCGTCCTGTGCGAGGTCACGCAGCTCGACCCGGACGACGCCGTCGGCTGGTGCACGCAGGAGGATCTCGACGAGGCGCTGGCGCTGTGACCCGCCCGAGTCGACCTCCCGTGCCGAACGGGTAGGACGGCTCCCCAGGCCACCGAGACGCGGTCGCCCCGGCGCGCACCGGGACGACCGCGTCCTGGTGCGGTCGCCGGCTGCGGCCGCTTGGCCAGGTACGCCGTGTTCGTGGATTACCGTTCCTGCAACGGGTTCGGGAAGCTCACGCCCCCGGCGTGCACACGCCGCCCGGATGCAGGTGGGCGGCGATCCGGCGCAGACCCGCGCGCTGGTAGAAGTCGGCGTCGCGGGGTGAAGGAAGTGCTGGGGCGAGCGGTCCCTGTCCACGACAACGGCGTGGAACCCGTGCGCCGGCACCAGACCTCACGGTGACCGCGTCAGCGCGAAGATGTCGACGAGCTCCAGCTCGCACCGGGATCCGCCGCGCACGATCGTTTTGCTCTGTCGGTGTGGTGTCAGCTTCCTGTGGGATCCTTGGCGGCTTCCTCGCCGATTGACCGTTCCAGTGGTGTGCGGATCGCCGGGATGATCACGGCGCCTTGTAGCTGTGTCTGCAACCGCGCTGCGGCGTTCTGGATGGCGATGCGTGCCTCGGTGCCTCGGTCGGCGACCACCGACGTCCGGATCTCACCGCCGGCGGTCACGGCCCAGGAGCCGATGATTTCGCCGTCCCACCACAGGGTGGGGCCGATGTTGCCGCTGGTGTCGAAGACGTGGTGCCGGTCGATGCCGAAGAACCAGTCCCGGTGTTTCCAGCCCATCGGAGTCGGGTCGAGCGCAGGTAGCAGCGCGGCAACCGGCGGCACCGGGGTGACGTCGCCGAAGTCGTCGTCGGTGAGCGCGATGCCGGGCCGGCCGTGCAGGTCGACGTCCGTGACGGGAAGCTCCTGCAGAGCGCGCCGGGTGGTGCTCTTGTTCCAGCCGGTCCACCACTGCAGGTCCTCGACCGTGGCCGGCCCGAACCGGGTGAGCCAGCGGCGGGCCAGTCCTTGTTGTGCTTGGCCGGTCGGCAGTTCGGGCATGCCGTCCGGCCACCAGTTCCGGACGGGTTCCCAGCGGTGGTGGCGGCTGGTCCAGGCGCCGGTCGGGGTGCCGCGGACGATGCGGCCCCCGGCGCTGAGCATGGTGAGGAAGGCGGAGGTGACGTTCTGCGGGCGGTCGGAGGCCGCCCGGGGCGGGATGAAGGTCCGCAGTGCGGGCACATCGGCGGCCAGCTGGGCACCGGTGGCGCTGCCCCGGGCGCGCAGGGCGTGTTCGACCTCGTCTTGCAGGGTGGTCAGCCACGTCTGCAGGTCGCCGTCGATGGCCGGTTCGGTGCCGTTGCGTTGCAGCTGGCTGATGAGGCGCCGGCGCAGCGCGGCGGCGAGCGGTGTGCTGATCGCGGCCTGCACGACCGGGACGTCGGTGCGGGGCAGGAGGAACAGCGTGCGGCGCATGGCCATCCAGCGCACCAGGTCGCGCCGTTCGTACATCGCCTCCGACACGTCGGCCAGGGTGGACGTGGCGCTGCGGGCGAGCACCGAGACGTAGACCGATGCCGCGTCGGTGGCGTGCAGGGCGACCAGGGCTTCGGTCACCGCGTGCGGAGTCGGTGCGTCGCCGCCGAGGTGGTGCCGGCGCACCAGGACGTGTCGTCGCTGCCGCACGGAGATGCTTCGTGCCGTCATGGTCGCCTTCCTTCGGTCGGGCATCACTTACTGAACTCCTCAATATCGATACTTGCAGATATCGATATTGGAAAGTATCGTTTTATGGGTGAGTGACGACGAGGTTCAGGACGAGCACCCGGCCCGGGTCGGCCGCAAGCGCGACCACACCCGTGACGCGCCGATCCTCGACGCGACGTTGGCGGTCCTGGCCGAGGCGGGGTACGAGGGCATGACCATCGACCTGGTGGCCGCGCGAGCGGGGGCGGCCCGCGCGACGGTGTACCGGCGCTGGGCGAGCAAGGCCGACCTGGTGCTCGCCGCGGCGACCCGGTTGAGCGAGACCGACGTCGGCCTGGATCGGCTGCCCGACACCGGCAGCTACCGCGACGACGTCATCGCCCTGTTCGTCCAGGACACCGCCGACGACCAGCAGGTGCGGCTGCAGGCGATGATCGGCCTGCTGATGGTGGCCAGGATCGACAAACGTCTCGCCGACGCCGCTACCCGGGCGGGCATCGGTCCCTGGATCGAGGCCAACCGGATCCTGATGCGGCGCGCCGTGGACCGCGGCGAGTTCCCGCCGGCCGACATCGACACCCTCGCCGAGGTCATCCCGATGATGTGCATCAGCCGTGCGGTGCAGCAGGAACCGATCACCCGGGAGTTCTCCCTGGCCTTGCTCGACGGCGTCATCATCCCGGCCCTGCGCGCAGGCCGCTGAGCATTCACCGCCATGCAGCTCACCGAAGACACAGGAGATGAACGATGAGCATCACCGCCACGACCCACCTCAACTTCCGCGGCGACGCCCGTCAGGCGCTGGAGTTCTACCACTCGATCTTCGGGGGTCACCTGATGATCGCCACCTACGGGCAGGTCGGCGTCCCGCAGGACGACCCGAACGGCGGCCCCGCCACATTCGGGCCCGTCGCCGGCGACGCCCCCGACGCCGATCGCGTCGCGTTCGGCGTCGTGTCGGGTGACAACGGTTTCCGCGTGGCCGCCTACGACGTGTTCGGCAGCACCGGCGGCGGCATCGCCGGGACGTCGAAGGCCACCGGTCGCCGCGGCGGCGGGCTGACCCACGACGAGGCGGTCTTCCTGGTGCTCAACGGCGACACGCTCGAGGAGATCAGTGTGTTGTGGGACAAGCTTTCCGGCGGCGCCACGGTGATCGCGCCGCTGACGACCGGCGGGGGTGAGGTTTCGCGCTACAGCATGCTCACCGACCGCTTCGGCGTCACCTGGATCTTCGGCGTCACGCCCGCGCACTGACGCATATCGGAGAGCTCGGATGACGCGCCGGGGAGCCAGGCGTGTGCCGGTCTCCGTTGCGCAGCTCGGGATCCCGGGGAAGGTCGGAGAGAAGCGCGCCGGCTTCCTGTCCGGCAGCCTTGATGAACCGGACTTTCACGTTGTAGCCACCGCGGAGCTTGACGACCTCCGTGACTGTGGTCAGCACCAACGGCCGCTGCGCCCAGGCATGCCGGAGTCCGCGTCAGCTCTGCCAGACCGCTCGGCGACGCTTAGTGTTACCTCCGGAACCCGGGCTTCGGTGCCCACGCATGCTCGACCACCCGCGACGCTGAGCGCATCGAACCGAGGGAGCACCACATGGACGAGAACCTGCTTGACGAGCGGGACGCCACGCGGCGAGTGGACGACGTCACCACCGCGCTGGAGCGGCTGGCCGGCACCTTCGAGGAAGAAGCGGAGGAACTGTCCGCGGTGCTGCAGCGCGTGTGCCAGCAGGTCGTGCACGCCGTGCCGGACGCGGAAATGGCCAGCATCACCCTGCTGCGCGACGGCGACCCCTACACGGCCACAGCCACCGGGGACAGCGCGCACCGCATCGACCAAGCCCAGTACAAGACCGGGCAGGGCCCCTGCCTGGACGCCGCCCGGACCGGCGAGCTCCAGCGGGTCGAAGTGGCCGAGGCGGCGCGGCAGTGGCCCGAGTTCGCTGCCGCCGCGGCCGAGTTCGAGGTGCTCGGCTACCTGTCCGCGCCGTTGTTCGTCGACCGCGAATACCACGGTTCGCTCAACCTCTACGACACCGGCGGCAACAGCTTCAGCGCGCTCGACGCGGCACTGCTGGAGCTGTACACCACTGCCGCCGAAGCCGCGCTGCGCAGCGCCCGCCGGCACCAGACCGCCCGCGAGACCACCGCGCAGCTGTCCGAGGCGCTGACCTCCCGGGCCGTGATCGACCAGGCGAAGGGCATTCTGATGGCTCTGCACCGCATCCCGGCCGACGACGCCTTCGCCCTGCTCGTCAAGACATCGCAGGAGCAGAACGTGAAGCTCCGCGAGGTCGCCCAGGACTTCGTCACCACGGCGCTGGCCGCTCCGAGCCGCACCTGAGCGGACTGGTCGCGCGACGACGGCATTCCGCCACACGACAGGACGATCGCCACTGCGTTTCGACCGACGAGTCCACTGTGGACATGACTCGGCTTGGGTTTCGCACCGGTCGGGCGCGACAGTACTTCTGGAAGCCGCCGTGTCCCGCGCAGCAGGGACACTCTCCGAAACCGGCAGGTCACAATCGGGTGCGGTCCGGCGACGAGCCGGGACTCGATCACGGAAACGTCGGTAAAGGCGCGTAGGGTCCGTCGTGGAGAGGTTCAACAGCCAGCTTCTCAGTCCGCCGTATGCGGCGCCGGCCTTGACTCGCGGGTCGCCTGCACGGAAATGGCCTGTCCTTCTGGAGCTGACTGCCGTCATGACCTTTTCGTCTTCACCGCCTGCCCCCGGGAACCCCGCGTTCAGCATCGACACCATCGACTGCGGTGAGGTGGTGGTCATCCACGCGCGCGGCGAGCTGGACCTGGCCGCCGACCCGCTGCTCGGCGCGACCCTGGCCTTGGCCGACGCCGCGGCCAAACCGGTCGTGGTCGACCTGACCGAGGTGACGTTCTGCGGTTCGTGCGTGCTCGGGCAACTGCTGGCCGCCGGGCGGCGGATCACCGGCGACGGCCGGCAGATGCTGGTGGCCACCAGCCAGTACATGGTCCTGCGACCGTTGACCCTGTTGCAGCTGGACCGCGACATCACGATCGTGCCGGACGTCGAGACCGCCCTGCGCCGGCTCACCCGGTCACCGATCGCCGCGGTTGATCCGGCAACGGACACGACGGCCTCAGCCGGCTAGGCGGTGGTCTCGGCAGGAGAAGTCTCATGAGACGTGACGATGGCGCCGGCTCGCTGCTGAACCGGCGCCATCACCGAATCTCCGCCAAGCACGGCAGGGGACTCGGAACCGCGAATACCCCGCTCGCGCGATCTTGAACACGGATCAACGGTCCACGCGATTCGCTCTAGGCCATGGGGGTCCACCGGACGATCACCACACCGATGTCGTCGGGCAGCGCCGAACCGTGGTGGTCCGCGACCGCGTCGGTGATCTTGCGCGCGATCTCCGGCGCCGGTGCGTCCGCATGGCGATCCACCAGCCGCTGGACACCTTCGGTGCCGAACGGGGTCCCGGATGGGTCCTGCGTTTCCAGCGTGCCCTGGCAGCACACGGCGAACAGCTCGCCGGGCCGGAGCCGCACCTGTCCGGTTTCCTGGCCCGCTCTCGGCCTGGGCAGCACACCGCGGTGGACGACGACGGGCGCCCGGCTCCCGGCGGCGAGCCACCGCAGGTCTCCGGTGTGCAGGTCGAGCTCGGCCACGAGCTCATTGACCGCCGGCGTGTCCGGGTGTTCGCCGAGGATCCCGGCGATCGCCGCGTGCTGCGCGGCCAACGAGGCACCGTCGCGCCGCGCGGAGCGGTAGGCGGAGAGCGCGGTGACGACGGCGAGACTCGGGGCCCCGCCTCGCGCCCCGGTGTCGAACAGGGCCAGTTGCGCCCGGTGCTCGGCCAGGGAGTAGTCGAAGGCCGTGCCGGACAGCTCGTAAGCGGGCCGCATGCTGGCGCCGACGACGACGGCGTCGGTCGCCCCGGTCAACGGCGGCAGGGCGTGCCAGAGCAGCTCGGCCGGCGAACCGCGGTGGTGCCGGCGGCGCTGGACGTCCAGCCCGTCGCCGTACTGCGTCACGCTGGTCACGAGGTGACCGATGAGCGTCGCCAGCCACTGGCACTGCTGACGCAGCACCGGATCGTCCGGATCGGTGCCGTCGGTGGACGTGACCTCGAGGACGCCGAGCCGTTCGACGCCGTCGAGCAGAACCGTCCACAGCACGGGCGCGCCTTCGCCGCGAGTCACGGCCGAGCCCGCCCGCCGGAAGACGTCGCCGGCGGTGGTGGTTTCGATGTCGAGGCCGGGCGAGGTGGCTGGCAGGAGCGGGACCAGCACGTTCTGGTCGTAGTCGGCCAGGTGGACCTCGACCCGGAGGTTGAGCGCGCCGGCGGCGGCGGTCACCGCGGCCGGCAGCCGCTCCGGCGGCGCCCGGTGGGCCCCTTCGAGCAGGTCGACAAGAGCCCGAAGCGGACCACGCAGGGGCTTCGCGGGCTGCGTCGGGCGGCTGTAGGGCGCTCGTTTCGGGCCGGCGAGCTCGTCGAGGCGTTCGTTGACGGCGTGCGCCAGCATGTCGCGATCGATGCGGGGCAGCGGCGCCAGACCGTGGAGGTAGGCGTCCACCTCCAGCATGTTCTGGCCGCCACCCAGCGCGAAGTACCGCGCCCACAGCTGCTCGAGCGTCAGCTCGCACCGCCGGAAACAGGCCGTGAGCAGCTCCTGCTGTTCCTGTTCGGGGAGCGGGGTCATCGGCGGGGTTCCTGCGGCTCCGAGCTTGCGGAGAGGATGCCGACGGCGGTGTCGGCCGGCGTCCGCCCTTCGGTCCGGGCGAGCGAGAGCAGCCGTTCGGCGGCGGCTTGCTCGCTGAGTGCTTCACGCGCCATGAGGAACCCGCGGGCCATCGTGACGGTGTCCCGCTCGCGCAGCACCCGCTTGAATTCCTCGCTGGAATCGCCGGCCCGATCGTAGACGCGGGCCTGGGCCACGAGGGCTTCGGCCTTGGTGGCGAGCGTCGTCAGCGCGTGTTCGTCGGACGGGCCGAAGGCGCTGGGCGCGGCGGCGTAGACCTTGACGGCGCCGAGGCAGCCGTCTCCGGTCAGCAGCGGGACAGTGAGCACGGAGTGCAACCCCGCTTCGGCGGCCGCGGCGCACCAGCGGGGCCAGCGCCGGTCGGTGGCGGTGTCGTCGATCCGCACCGGCGCCCCTTCGGCCAGCGCCGTGAGGCAGGGGCCTTCCCCGAAGGCGTATTGCCGTTCGTCGGCTTCGTGCACGCCCGCACCGGACGCGGCCGTCGTGGCCGGAGTGCCGTCCTCGGCGAGCAGCGTCACCCCGGCACCCGCCGCCCGCGGGAGGGACGTGCCGGCCAGCGTGACGATCAAGTCGAGCACGGAGTTCACGGTCTCGCGTGAAAGCAGCAGCCCGGACAGACGCGCGGCGACTCCGGCGACTTCGTGGTCGAGCGGCAACGGGGCCGGCACGGTCATTCCCGACATGATCCCGGAATACCACCGATGCGCCTGGGCAAACGTGCCCGGACCTTTGGGTTCGGCGGAAGTGGGTACCCGTGGGTGCTCGCTGGTCATGATCATTGAGGAGGGCCCATGGAACGGCCGGACCCGACCCGGACGGTCGCACCGCTGCTGGACGACGTCACCGGGGCGCTGGAGTCGCTGACCGCCATCCTGAGCCGGGAAGACGACTTCCGCGTGGTGCTGAGGCACGTGTGCCTGCAGGTGGTGCACGCGGTCCCGGGCGTCGACGAGGCGAGCGTCACACTTTCGCACGGCACCCGGCCGTACACGTCGGCCTCCACGAGCGAGCGCGTCACGGCCCTCGACGAGGACCAGTACCGGATCGGCACGGGTCCGTGCCTGGACGCGATGCGCAGCGGGAAACTGGTCCGCACGACGGTGTCCGGCGCGGCCGAACGCTGGCCGGACTTCACCCGGGGCGCCTTGGCCGCCGGTTTCGGCAGTTTTCTCGCTGCCCCGCTCGTGGCCGACGAGCAGTTCTCGGGCGCCATCAACTGCTACGGGCAGCAGGACGACGGGTTCGCCGACATCGACGCGCAGCTGCTGGAGCTCTACACCGCGGCGGTGGAGGCGGTGCTGCGCGTCTACCACCGCTACCTGGATGCCCGGGAGACGGCCGGGCACCTGCAGCTGGCCCTCACTTCCCGATCGGTCATCGACCAGGCCAAGGGCATGCTGATGGCGATCCAGAAGGTCGACGCCGAAGCCGCGTTCACCGTGCTCGTCGAGGAATCGCAGCGGCAGAACGTGAAGCTGCGGGAAGTGGCCGAACAGGTGGTGAAGCGCGTCCTGGGATCGTGACGTTCGTGACCAGTCGTCCGTGAAGTCCACTGTGGACTCGGACGGGCCTGATCGGCGCGGGTCACGAGGACGGCCTCCTGCCGCGTGTAGCCGAGTTCGGCGGCCGCGGCGAAGATCTTTGCTGCTCTTCGGCCAGGATGTCCTCGGCGCGGGCCAGGAAGTCGTCGATCGCGCGTAACCGGGCCGCGGTGCGCCGTTCCGCCTCGGCGGCCCGCTCCCGCACGGCCGCCAAGCCCTCCGATGGCACCACTGTGGAGCGGGGTGGCTCGAGGAACAAGCTCTCGTAGCGATCATCCTGCGCCGTGGGGCGAAGCTGGGGCCGGAATTGCCGGGCGAGAGGATGGCTGAACAGTGAACTGTCCACGTGTGAGCAGCAATGGTCGACAACACTGCCGCCACGCACCGAGAAGTGCCGGACTCCGATCGGTGCCAGGCAGGCGGAAGACTTGGCCGGCGCCGGGCCTGGAGCGCGCACAGGCAGGTGTGACGACACGGTCCGGCACCGGCTGCGTGCTGACGTGCCGAGTCGGTCGAACGCCGGGGTTCAGTCCCCGGTGCGGAGTTCGGTGTTGCGGCGCTGGGCTTCGTGGAGCTGGTCTTCGAGGGTGACGATGCGGCACGCGGCGTCGATGGCGGTGCCCTGGTCGACCAGTTCCCGCACCCGCGCGGCGAGGCGTAGCTGGTGCCGGGAGTAGCGGCGGTGCCCGCCGGTGGAGCGTTGCGGGGTGATCAGCCCGGCTTCGCCCAGGCTGCGCAGGAAGCCTTGGGTGGTGCCGAGGACGTCGGCGGCCCGGCCCATGGTGTAGGCGGGGTAGTGCTCGTCGTCGAACTTGCCGGCCCCGCTGGGCGTGGCCGGTCCTTCTTGATCAGGAATCATTCCACCTCCACATCACTGCCTCCACATCACAAAGGACCCCGGGTGCCGCGAACGGCACCCGGGGTCCTCAAGGGTTGGTTTCACCATTGTCAACCGGCGCGACCGCCGGCTTCCTGCACCCGCGTCCGGCCGAAAGCCGGATCGTGCGGGGATCGCTTACTTGTGACCGAGCACCACCTCCGAACTCGATGGGACTGCGGCACCCGCGCGGCGCTACACAGCCGCTGCGGGCGATCCAATGATGGTTCCGTTCCCTTCTTTCCTGAGTGTTCTCTTGCTGGGTACTGCGCCTGCTGCGGACGTCAACGACGGGAACCCTTTCACTGATCGGTCCCAGCACGCTTGACTCCGCTGGTCACTGCCCGGAGCCCCGTTCACCGATCGGCTCCGGCCACCTGACCGGTCCTGCACTTGCTCCAACGACTACTACTGCCGATCTTCGCGAGCGCTACGTCTGCCCGCTGGTCACCAGTCGGAACCTGTCTGTTGATCGGCTCCGTCCTGCCTGACCGTCTGTCTCACTTCGCGGGTAGTTACGTCATCTCCCGCGCCTGCTTGACGTTGTCTCTCTCGGTATGAGCAGAACACTACACACGCCTGCCGTTGAATGTCTACTCCGTCCGGCATAGATTTTCTGGGTGCAGTCGGACGGGTGACGAGAGAAGGGACAGGTGACCGTGAGTGACGAGGTCACGCAGGAGCCGCTCGGGGAGCGGTACGGCCTGGTCGAGGTGCGTGACCTGGGCGAGTACGCCGAAGCCTTGACGCGGTTGCTGGAGCGGGGACGGCGGGAGCGGCCGCGTCGCTCGCCGGCCGGTTCTACGGTCGTCTCGGCGCCTGAGCACCTGACCCGCGCGGATCACACCGACAAAGAATTCGTCACCGCGGCGGAACGTTGCCATCGGCATCCCGCGGGTGCCGAGCACCCGCTCAGTACCTGATCGCTCAGGCGTTCCCGAAACACGGAAGGGATCAAAACGCATCACGGTCATGGTCCGGTCCCATTCCGGCCGGACCGCCCCGCCGGGAGCGCCCGATCCGAACCGATTTCGCGTTGGTGCTCACCGCTCGGGTACGTCCGGCAGGAGGAATTGTCGACCCGGCGGAACGGATGCCGCGGGCGTAAGGTGCGGAACACCAGGTCGGCGCCGGGGAGGCCGGAAATGACGCCTGAGGGCGATGCGGTCTCCCGGGGCCAGGAAGCCAGAACGGACAGCTGGTGGCGTGCCCAGCTGTCGAATCTCTACGGCATCTTCGCGATTTCGATGATGATGTTCGACGGCCGCGAAGCGGCGGACATCATGCGGCTCGCCGCGACCTCGGTGCCGTCGCTGAGCGGCTGCACGACCGATGCGGCGTACCTCGTCGACGAGGACGGCGCGGTCACCCCGCAGGACGGTGCGGAGGAGGCTCATCCCGACCTCGCCGCGGAAGTCGGCAAGCTCGACGGGCAGAGCGGGCGGATCGAGCTGGCCGACGGCTACTGGCGCTGGTGCTACGCGCTGCGCGGGCTGCGCGGCCTGGCGGGCAACCTCGTGGTCCGGGCCGAGCAACCCCCCTCACGCGACGAATTCTTCCTGCTCAGCTCGCTCTGCCAGCAGACCGCCGCGGCGCTGACCAACTCCGCGTCGTTCATGCGGGAGCGGCGGCAGGCGGTGGTGCAGCGGGAGCTCAACTACCAGCTGTCCACGTCGGTGGAGCAGCTCAAGCAGCAGACGCTGGTGCACGACGTGCTGTCCACCATCTCGGCTTCCGGGGCCGGTGAGTCGGGCATCGCGCACGCGTTGCACCAGCTGACCGCGCTGCCGGTGGCGATCGAGGACCGGTTCGGCAACCTGCGCGCGTGGGCCGGTCCCGGCCGGCCGGATCCGTACCCGAAGGTCGGCGTGCGCCGGCGTGACGAGCTGATCCGGCACCTCTCGACCCTGCCCGAAGCGGTCCGTGTGAAGGACCGGCTCATCTCGCTGGTGCGGCCACGGCATGACGTGCTCGGCGTGCTCGCCCTGATCGACCCCGCGCGGACCGCCGGCGCGTACGAGGTGTTCGCTCTCGAGTACGGCTCGACCGTGCTGGCGCTGGAACTCTCGCACCAGCGCAGCCTGGCGGAGGCCGAGCTGCGTTTGCGCCGCGACCTCGTGGACGACCTCATCGCCGGAACCGACGACGGGAGCGTGTACGCCCGTGCCGAGGCGATCGGGCACGATCTGCGCCGCCCGCACCACGTGGTCGTGCTGCGGTGGTCCGGCGACTTCGCCGAGGACGTGGTCGTCGAGGCCACGGGACGCGCCGTGACGACGCTCGGGCTCGCCTCGCTCGTGTCGCGCCACTCGGGCGCGGTCGTGCTGCTGGTCGCCGGGCAACTGGACGGTGCGGCGCTGTACGCCTCGCTCTCGGAAAAGCTCGGGGCCGAGGGGGCGATCGGCATCGGCAGCCGCTGCGACACCCCGGGGCGGTTGCCCAAGTCCTACGCGGAAGCGGTGCGTGCGCTCGAGATCCGGCGCAGCTCGCAGACCTCGAGCGGATTCACCAGGTTCGAACAACTGGGGATCTACCGCATCCTCGACACCGGGCAGAACCACGGCGAAGTCGTCGAGTTCGTCCGGGAGTGGCTCGGGAAACTGCTCGACCACGACACCCAGCGCAACGCCGAGCTGGTCGCCACGCTCGCGCAGTACCTCGAGTGCGGCGGCAACTACGACGACACGGCCGCCGCGCTCACGATCCACCGGAGCACGCTGCGCTACCGGCTCGGCCGGATCCGGGAGATCACGGAGCTCGACCTCAACGATGTGGACAGCAGGCTGAACCTGCACCTCGCCACCCGGATGTGGCAGGTGCTGCGCGGATCGCAGTGACCGGAGGTGGACGATGGACGAGAAGGATCGGACCGATCGCGAGGTGACCCTCGGCGGAGCCGCGCTTGTGCCGGGTGACCACCTCTGCGTCTTCCACCGGGGGAGAGCCGAGCGGGACCGCCTCCTGATCCCGTTCCTCGCCGAGGGCCTGCGGGCGGGGGACGCCGTGCTCTACCTGGCCGCCGAGGGTGAGCGGGAGATCTTCCGCGAACGGCTGGGCCACGCCGGCGACCTCGTGTTGACCGAGCCGGACAGCGGCCACCTCCGAGACGGTGAGTTCGCGCCGGATGCGCTCTTCGCGATGCTGGACGGCTGGTCGCGGCGCAAGCTCGTCACCGGTGACCACCCTTTCGGGCGCATCGTCGGCGACATGAGCTGGGCCGCGCCCCGGCTGAGTTCCGCGCTGATCGACGTGCTCCTCGCCGAAGAGGTCGCGGTCACCGCATGGGGGGAGGACTTCCCGCAGGTGATTCTGTGCTTCTACGATCTGGATTTGTTCGGCGGCGACTTGATCATCCCGATGATCAAGTCGCACCCGAAGGTCTGGATGGCCGGGACGCTCGTCGAAAACCCCTACTACCTCTCATCGACGGAGAACGGGCAGCACCCCGACTCCGAACGGAGGATCCCGTCATGACCGGTTCCCGGAAGTTCGGCACCCCCGGCGTCGTCATCGAGCCGGGGCAGCACATCTGCGCGGTGTACGTGGGCGAGGAAGATCGGGACCGCATCCTCCTGCCCTTCCTGAGCGAAGGCTTGCGTGCCGGCGAAAAGTGCCTGTTCGGCGTGCACGAGGACGAGGTCGCCGGTTTTGTCGACCTGCTCGGCGAGGACGTCGACGACGTCGAGGCGCGCGTCGACTCGGCGCAGCTGGACATCCGGGCCGCGGGGGACACGCTGCCGTCGCCGGACGACTTCAGCGTGGACCGGATCATCGCGTTCTGGGACGAGGCCGTGTCCGCCGCGATGGCCGCGGGCTACCGGTTCGTCCGGCTCGGAGCGGAGGCGCGCTGGTGGCACCCGCAATTGCCCGGGTTGACCGAGCTGTTCCGGTACGAGGCCGCGTTGAACGACTTCACCAGCCGCTACCCGCAGGCGATCCTGTGCATGTACGACATTTCGCGGTATCGCGAGAACATCGTGCTCGACCTGCTCAAGACGCACCCGCAGGTGCTGATGTGCGGAGTGCTGTTGGAGAACCCGTACTACTCACCTCCGGCGACCCTTGTGTAGCCCTCCTTCCGTTGTGTCTCCGGTGAAAGGCGAATCACGATCGGCTTGCTCGGAGTGTAGGCAGGACAACTCAGGACCTGCACGGCCCGCGTATCCGCCACGGTCGGCCAAGCGGGCACATGGCGGAATGGAAGAGGCCGGATGAGCACGGTTGTTCCCCTACGGCCGTCCGGCTGACGATCTCGGTTCCGGTACCCCGATCGAGCGGGCCTGCTGTGGCAGGCCGGAAGTCCGGCCGTTGCGCGGTATCACCGGCGGTCCGCCGTGGCTACGGTCGGTTGGTGAAGTCATCTGGCAGGTTGCGTCATCGTGGTACCCGTGCGCCGCCGGTTGCGTGTCGAAGACGGTTGTGACGGGTCGTTGTGCCTGTCGGGATCACGATCGAGCTGACTCATCGGCTCGCGAGCACCCTTGTCACCGTGACCGGGGAGCTCGACCTTTCCGGATACGCCTTCCTCCGCGACGGGCTGCTGAAGGTCGCCGCGGACACCCCGCCGTGCCTGGTCGCCGACATCAACGGGCTCGTGTTGGGCGAGTACTCGCCTGCGACGGTGTTCCCGCTGGTCGCGCGGCGCATCGGGGACTGGCCGGGTATCCCGTTCCTGCTGGTCACCCATCAGGGTGTTCAGGTGCGGGCGTTGCACGATCACGGTGTTGATCGGTTCGTGCCGGTCCATCCGGACGTCGAGGTCGCGGAGCGGCAACCTGTGCCGGTCCGGCAGTTCGCCCAGCGTGTCTTGTCCCGCTCCGAGGAGGCCCCGGTCGTCGCTCGAGGGTTCGTGCGGGAACGGGCGGAGCGGTGGGGAGTGTCCGAGCTGGTCTGCGACGGCACGCTCGTTGCGACCGAGTTGGTCGCCAACGTCATCCAGCACACCACGTTCTGTCCGGAGATCCATCTCGAACTGCGTTCGGGGATGCTGACGGTCGCCGTTTCCGACGACAGCCCGCGGCCCGCGGTGCTGATGGGACAAGCCGGAAGTACGTCGCCGGGGCTCGGTCTGCGCATCGTGGCCGATGCGGCGCGGGTGTGGGGGAGCAGCCCACGCTGGTCCGGAGGCAAGATCGTCTGGGCGGTGCTGGCCACCGCCGGTCGCGACCGGCATGACGGGTAGCTCTCCGGCAGGTTCTCGGGCGCGGCGAGCCGGTGCTTGACTCGGACTTGGTGACCCTGGCCCGCACGGTCGAGATCCGGCGGTGCAACCGTGACTGCTTGCGTGATCACCGGTTGCGCGCGGCGGATTCGCTCCGCACGGGACTCCGAGCCGGGCGGCGGGGGAGGTAGGGCGCCAAGGCGAGCATCTCGTGTCGGCTTGCCCCGTCGTGAATGGGCGGACTTGCTCGAAATCCACCTTTCCGTACTGTCGACATTGGCGGTAGGAGGCAGGCGATGGCTTTCGTGATGAACGTTCGCAGGCACAGCCGCGTGACCATCGAGCTGGACCTGGTGGGCGAGGTACTGGAGGCAGCGTCCGGCCCGCTGCGATCGCAGCTGTCCGACTTGATCGTCGTCGAGCGCCCCGAGGTGCTGTTGATCAGCCTGGCGCGGGTAACCGCGATGAGCAGTGCCGGAGTACATGCGCTGATGTTCGGCTACACCACCGCTGTCGAGCATGGCACGTCCTACCGGGTTCGCCACGCTTGTGGCGGAGTCCGTCGCGTGTTGCGGCTTGCCGGCGTACTCGACGTGCTGGCGGACAGCGACGATCTCGGCGCGCTTCTCCTGGCGACGATGGCACCGCGACCGCGTATCGAGTACTGACGGCGAGCGCGACCGGCACGCGGGTGACCGCGCGGTCGCTGGGCGCGGCGATCCTCGGGGAAGTCCGCGCGGCATGGTCGGCGGCCACTAGGACGTGATCATCGAACCTTGCCGCCGTCGTCCACTCGGTGCTGGTTTCGTTCTTGGCGTTCCCGTTCACGACGGCTGTAGGTCGCCTTGCGTACGGTCTCCTCGTCCTCCAGGCTCGACCCGAGCGCACCGGCGACGATCCCGACCGAACTGCACAGCCACACCAGGTTCAGGTACGAACCCATACCGACCGGGTGCCCGAGGGTCTGCGCGAAGTAGCCGCTGTCGATCACGACGGCCGCCGCGAGCAGTGCGACCACGTACAGGATCGCGTACATGCACGCCACCCCGATCGCCAGCGTGGCCGCCGTGGACACGTTGTACAGCACGGCCTTGCGTCGCTCGACGCCCACGGAAGGCCGGTCCCACAAGTGGTTGTACACCATCAACCACACCGCCATGATCACCACGGTGACCACCGTGATCCCCGCCAGCCGCAGCGGGGACAGCGCGTCCGCGAGCTTCCAGAACGAACTGGTGATGACGCCGTAGGCGGCGGTGCCGGCCGCCGCCGCGGTGGCGCCCGCCAGGTGCGGGACGAGCTGCCACGGGCGGTTGTCCCGCACCATCCCGGCCAGCAGCCGCAGCCGGCCACGCAGCCCGACCAGAGCCAGGTGGGTAGCGGCGGACTGGTGTTCGCCGGACATCCGCTGCGTCGGGGCCAGCGCCTCGCGCAACCGTGCCATCGTCCCTTGGCCGCGCTGGTCCCCGTCGAGCCCGAGCCGCCGCGACACCAGTTGCCGCACCACGCGGACCAGCAACGCCCGGACCCGGCGCCGCACCAGGACGGCGCCGAGCGCGGGCAGCGAGATCATCGCGACGCCGTGCTCCACGTCGACGCCCGCGACGACGGGCTTCGTCCCCGCCCGCCGGGGCAGATCGGTGACCAGGACCAGCACGTCCCAGCCCTGGTCCTGCCGGTGGCGCTCCGACAGCGTGCGCATCGGGATGTCACCGTCTTCGTCCAGCGGCAGCTGGTCCACCTCGTGGTCCACCTGCCACCGCGTCTGTCCGCTGACCCGGGTGGTGAAGATCCCGGGCAGGTCATCGGCGATCGACGCGATCACCTGCTCCGGCAGACCTTCGTCGGCCAGCACTCCTACGACCACCTGGGGTGGGGCGTTCATCTGGCTCACCTCGCTCGTCGAATCTCGTCGGGTTCCCGGGGGGATACCGGCCAAACCACCGGATGGCGTCGAGGGTCAGAGCGGAAGAGCCGGATGCCGGGACGTCGCCACGCGGTAAGCCCGTGCCGGTGGCGTTTCCCGCCGTTCGCGGCGCGCCCGCGCGACCAGCACCAGCAGCCACACCACCCCGATCGCCGCGATCAGGCCCTGGCCCACCCAGGTCAGCGTCGTGTACAGCCCGACCTGGGCGCCGGTCGGCGCGGCCGGCAGGCCACGGACCAGGAGCTCGTACTGCCACGGCTGAGCGGTCAGCAGCAGCGTGAGGTACAGGGAAATCACGGACATCGAGTCCCACAGCGCGTGCAGCAGCGATACGCCCAGGTAGGCGAGTGCGAGCCGGGTGGTGAGGAGGAAGTGGTCGCGGGTGCTCCACGCGAACAGCAGCCCGCCGAGCACGGCGGTCCACAGCCCGTGGCCGACCGGGGCGAGGAGCCCGCGCAGCAGCTCGGTGGTCACCAAGTCCGTCAGGGACAGCCCTTGGGGGGTGAACAGCGCGGTCAGCGCGTACCCGGCCGACTCGAAGGCGGCGAACCCGAACCCGACCGCGGCACCCAGGATCAACCCGTCGCGCGGGGACTTCACGGCCAGGTGCCGGGTCATCAGGGCGAGCGCGGCCAGCTTGACCGCTTCCTCGATGAGCCCGACGCCGACGTACAGCCACGGCGACGGGTGCAGCAGGTACGTCTCCAGCACCGACGCCCCGAGTACACCGAGCACCCCGCCGACGACGAACGTGCGGAACACGAGTTCGGCGGTGAGCTCGCCGGAGTCCCGGCGCTCGAACGCCCACGCCACGAAGGTCACCGGCACCAGGAAGCTGCCGAGCAGCACCAAGGTGGGGATGAGGTTGGGGTTCCCGGTCAGGTAGGTGACGACCGCGGACAGGATCCACAAGACCAGGCCGGCTCCGAACATCCGGAGCCACGTCCGTCGTTTCGGTCGTTCGGTGACCGCCTTCACCGGCGCTTCCCCCATCGCTCGCCGCGGCCGTGGGCGGCCGTGTCGATGAAAGTCCGGTACCGGTCCGCGGACCCGGGCTCCGCGACGTCCTCGAGCCCGTGCGGGCAGCGCAGTGCCGACCACAGCGCGGCCCGCGGTTCCGGTTCGGCGACGACGGCCCGGTACCACGAAAAGACCTCGGCCAGCAGGGCGTCGTCCATCGCGTACAGCACGGGCGGTGCGAGCCCGGTCAGCTCGATCAGGCCGCCCAGCGCCGTCAGCCGGTCCTCCACCCGGTGCATCAGTGCGAAGAGGCTGTCGTCCACCTGCTCGACCCGGGACAGGTCGACCACCAGGTGCCGTGTGCCGGCGTGGAGCAGGCCGGCGAAGTGCGCGGCCAGGAGGCGGAGTGCCCGCGCGTCGATCGATCCGCCGACCGTGACGACGGTGTGGTGGTCGTCGCGCAAGGTCGAGGTGACCGTGAGATCTGTCGTGGCGCCGGATACACCGCGCGGCTGCCCGGTGAGGCGGTGCAGCTCGGCGAACGCGGCCGCGTACGCCGGCTGGTCGAGGTTGAGTGCGAGTCCGTTGACCATGCCTGACGTCCTTTCAGAGGAGCAGTTCGAACATCCGGAAGACCTGGTCCCACTCGGCGGAGCCGGGGTTCTTGACGCGCGGGTCGATGATCTTGAACGCCTGGGCGAGCGCCACGCTGAGACCGCCGGCGACGGCGGGGAGCCGGGCCTCGGTTTCTTCGGAGAGGGCGATCCCGAGCGGGGGACGGGCCAGGAGCTGCTCCAGCAGCGGCACCACTTCCAGGTCTTCGTCCAGCTTGAGGAACTCGCGCATGCGCTCCTGCAGCCCCTTGGTGATCGGCAGGTCCCTCGGCTCGATGACGTCCCGCCCGCCGGCCTTGGCCGTGGCCTTGGCGACCACGAAGAAGTCATAGATCTTGCGGTCGAGGAACTCGTCGTACCGTTTCAGGTCGCTCTTGTCGACGTCCAGGCTCGCGGCCGTCCGGAAGAACCGTTCGAACCTCGCCGCACCCATGACCGGCATCAGGCCTCCTGTGAGAGGTGTTCGTGGACGAACCGGACGGCCATGGCGCCTTCCCCGACCGCCGAGGCCACCCGTTTGACCGAGCCGTGGCGTACGTCCCCCACCGCGAACAGACCCGGCCTGCTCGTCTCCAGCACCAGTGGCGGGCGCTGCACCCCGCGCCACACATCGGCGTCCCGGAACCCCTCGGCGTCCGCCCCGGTCAGCACGAACCCGTCCTCGTCGAGGGCGACCATCCCCGAAAGCCAGGCGGTGTGCGGGGAAGCCCCGATGAAGACGAACAGCGCGCGGGCGTCGAGGGCGCGGCGCTCGCCGGTGCGGTTGTTCTCGACGAGCAGGGATTCGAGCCGGTCCCCGCCGGCGAGCTCGCGGACTTCGGTGTGCCCGAGCACGGTGATCCGCGGGTGCTGTTCGACCTGCTCGACGAGGTAGCGGGACATGTTCGCGGCGAGATCGCCGCCGCGCACCAGCAGGTAGACCACCGGCGAACCCTCCGCGAGGAACACCGCCGCCTGGCCGGCCGAGTTGCCGCCCCCGACCACGGCCACGGGGGACGCCAGGCAGCGACGCGCTTCGTGCAGCGTCGCCGCGTAGTAGACGCTGGACGCTTCGAACTTCTCGATGCCGGGTACGGCGAGCCGGCGGTAGCGGGCGCCGGTGGCGATCACGACGGTGCGGGAAACGATCTCGATGCCGTCGTCGAAGCCGACGGCGTAGCGGCCGTCGCGTGCTTCGAGGGTGCGCGCCTCGGCCGGGACGGCGACCCGGGCCCCGAACTTGGCCGCCTGGATCACCGATCGCTCGGCCAGCTCCGCCCCGGAGATCCCCGGCGGGAAGCCGAGGTAGTTCTCGATGCGGGACGTCGTCCCGGCCTGGCCGCCCGGGGCCATGGCGTCGAACGCCGACAGCCGCAACCCGTCGGAAGCGCCGTAGACCACCGTGGCCAGGCCGCCGGGCCCGGCGCCGACCACGAGCAGGTCCCGCACCCCGCGTTCCGGTTCCGGCGGCCGCAGCCCGATCCTCCCGGCCAGCTCGGCGGTGCTCGGGTTCCGCAGCACCTCGGTGCCGTTCAGCACGACCACCGGAGTGTCCGCGACGGCGACGCCGAAGCGCTCCAGGAGCGCCTCGGCCTGCTGGTCCTTGTCGACGTCGACCAGCCGGTACGGGAGCCGGTTGCGCGCCGCGAACTCCAGCAGCCGCCTGGTGTCGGGGGAGTAGCAGGAGCCGACGATCCGCAGCCCGTTGCCGGCGCCGATGAGGAGCGTCCGCCGCACGAGGTAGGCCCGCAGGATCAGGTCGCCGAGCACCGGATCGCCGAGCACCAGGTGCCGCACCGTGCTCATCGGGACGGCGAGCACCTCGCCGGGTTCGGCGGCCACGGCGCCGACGAACGCGGGCTGCCCTTCGAGCAGGCCGAGCTCACCCAGGAACCGGTGCGGCCCGTGCACCCGGACGACCTTCGCGTCGTCCCCGGTTCCTTCGGTGACGGCGACCTTGCCGCGCAGGATCACGAAGAACTCGGACGGGCGGCCGCCCTCCGTGTACAGCACCTCACCCGGCTGGACCGGACGGCGTTCACCGCCGCCGCCGAGGGTGCGGATCTGCTCGTCGGTGAGCCGGGGGAACGCTCCGTGCGGGTCCGGGGTCTCGGTCAGCGGCCCGCTGAGGTCGATCCCCGCCAGGGCGGTCATACGAATGTCTGATCGACGTAGCACCAGCGCCAGGTCTCCCCGGGCTCGAACGAGCGCACGATCGGGTGCCCGATGGCGTGCGCGTGCTTGCCGGCGTGCTTCATCGGCGACGAGTCGCAGCAGCCGACGTGCCCGCACGTCAAGCACAGCCGCAGGTGCAGCCACGGCGTGCCGGCGACCAGGCACTCCTCACAACCCTGCGGGGTTCGCGGCACCACGTCTCGCACGAGCGCGAGATGCCGGTCGACGACACTGGTCATCGCACGTCACCTTCCTTGGTCTCGGGGGTGTTCTCCGATCGCGCCAGCGCCTGGTCGAGCCAGTCGCGCAGCACGGGCACGGGCGCGGCGCCCGCTTGCCGCGCGACGACCTCGCCGCCGCGCAGCACCATGAGCGTCGGCACGGCCTTCACGTCGAACTGCCGGGACAGCCCGGGTGCCTTGTCGACGTCGACCTTCACGAGCTTGACCTTCCCGGCCCGCTCCCGGGCCAGCTGGGCCAGCGCGGGGCTGACCTGGCGGCAGGGTCCGCACCAGGTGGCCCAGAGGTCGACCAGCACCGGCAGCGTGGCCCGCTCCGCGACTTCCGCGAAGTCGGGGTCGCCGGCGTCGACGATCCAGAGCAGCGGCTCGTGGCAGTTCCCGCACTTCGGCTTGCCCGCGGCGGCCGCCGGGACGCGGTTCTTGTGCCCGCAGTGTTCGCAGACGACCGTGGTGGTGGTTCCGGTGCCGGTACTCATGCCGCGGACCGCCCTTCGCCCCCGCTGTAGGTGACGACGAGCTCGCCGTCCTTGGCGTCGACGGTGATCACCAGTCCCTCCGTCGGTTCACCGCGCAGGAGCGTGCGGCCGATCTTGGTCTCGACCTCGTGGGAGATGTACCGGCGCAGCGGCCGGGCGCCGTACACCGGGTCGAACCCGTGCCGGGCGATGAGTTTCCGCGCCTCCGCGGTGAGCTCGATCGCGATGCCCTGCTCGGCCAGCCGGTGGCGCAGCTCGTCGAACTGCAGGTCGACGATCCGCTCGATCTCGGCGTGCCCGAGCGGGGTGAACAGCACGATGTCGTCGACGCGGTTGAGGAACTCCGGCCGGAAGTGGTGCCGCAGCTCGGCCAGCACGGCGTCGCGGGCGTCCGGCTTGATTTCGCCGGCGGCGGTGACCCCGTCGAGCAGGTGCTGCGAGCCGATGTTGGAGGTCATGATGATCACCGTGTTGCGGAAGTCGACGGTCCGGCCCTGCGCGTCGGTGATCCGGCCGTCGTCCAGGACCTGGAGCAGGGTGTTGAACACGTCCGGGTGCGCCTTCTCGATCTCGTCGAACAGCACGACCGAGTAGGGCTTGCGCCGCACGGCTTCGGTGAGCTGCCCGCCCTCGTCGTAGCCGACGTAACCCGGGGGAGCGCCCAGCAGCCTCGAGACGGTGTGCCGCTCCTGGTACTCGCTCATGTCGAGCCGGACCATGCTCTCCTCGCTGTCGAACAGGGCCGCCGCGAGGGTCTTGGCGAGTTCGGTCTTCCCGACCCCGGTCGGGCCGAGGAAGATGAACGACCCGATCGGCTTGCGTGGATCGCGGATCCCCGAGCGCGCCCGGATGACCGCGTCGGCGACCAGCCGGACGGCCTCGTCCTGACCGATCACCCGCTCGTGCAGGATCTCGTCGAGCCGCAGCAGCTTTTCCCGTTCGCCTTCCTGCAGCCGGGAAACCGGGATCCCGGTCCACGCGGCGACGATCTCGGCGATCTCGTCCTCGGTGACGACCTCGTGCAGCAGCCGCTTCCGGCCCTGCTTGCCCGCGAGCTGTTCTTCCTCCGCGGCGAGCCGGCGCTCGGCTTCGGTGATCTCGCCGTAGCGCAGCTCCGCCGCGCGGTTCAGGTCGTAGTTCCGTTCCGCTTCCTCGGCTTCGTGGCGCAGCCGTTCCAGTTCGGACCGCAGCTCCTGGACCCGCCGGATGGCCTGACGTTCGGCTTCCCACTGCGCTTTCTTCGAGTCCGCTTCGGCGCGAAGATCGGCGAGCTCCCGGTCGAGGTCGGCCAACCGCGCCTTGCTGGCCGGGTCGGATTCCTTGGACAGCGCGGCTTGCTCGATCTCCAGGCGGGTGACGCGCCGGGTGAGCTCGTCGAGCTCGGCGGGCATCGAGTCGATTTCCGTGCGCAGCCGCGCGCACGCCTCGTCGACCAGGTCGATCGCCTTGTCCGGCAGGAACCGGTCGGTGATGTAGCGGTGGGACAGGGTCGCGGCGGCGACGAGCGCGCCGTCCTGGATCTTGACCCCGTGGAACACCTCGAGCCGCTCCCGCAGCCCGCGCAGGATCGAGACGCTGTCCTCGAGCGTGGGTTCGTCGACGACGATCGTCTGGAACCGGCGCTCCAGCGCGGCGTCCTTCTCGATGTGCTTGCGGTACTCGTCGAGCGTCGTCGCCCCGATCATGTGCAGTTCACCGCGGGCCAGCATCGGCTTGAGCATGTTGCCCGCGTCCATCGCGCCTTCGGCGGCGCCGGCTCCGACGACCGTGTGCAGCTCGTCGACGAAGAGCAGGACGCGTCCCTCTTCGGCTTTGACCTCGGCCAGCACGGCCTTGAGGCGTTCCTCGAACTCGCCGCGGTACTTCGCCCCGGCGACGAGCGCGCCCATGTCGAGCGAGAAGATCGTCTTGTCCCGCAGGCCTTCCGGCACGTCGCCGCGCACGATCCGCTGGGCGAGGCCCTCGACGATCGCCGTCTTGCCGACGCCGGGGTCGCCGATCAGCACGGGGTTGTTCTTCGTCTTCCGCGACAGGATCTGGATCACCCGGCGGATCTCGGCGTCCCGGCCGATGACCGGGTCGAGCTTGCCCGACCGCGCGTCGGTGACCAGGTCCCGGCCGTACTTCTCCAGCGCTTCGTAGGCGCCCTCGGGGGTCGCCGAGGTGACCCGCTGGTTGCCGCGGACCTTGGTCAGCGCCGTCAGGAACGACTCGCGCGTCACGCCGTACCGGGCCAGCAGCCGCCCCGCGGCCGACTTCGCCCCCTCGTCGGCGAGGGCCAGCACGAGGTGTTCGACGGAGACGTATTCGTCCTTGAGCCGCTTGGCTTCCCGCTCGGCGGCGTCCAGCAGGCCGGCGAGGCGCCGGGTGACGTACACCTGCCCGGGGGTGGTGCCGGGGCCGGTCACCTTCGGCCGCCGCGAGAGCTCCGCTTCGACGGCTTCGCGGAGGTCGTCGACGTCCGCGCCCGTCTGGGCGAGCAGCCGGGGCGCGAGGCCGTCGGCCTGGTCGAGCAGGGCGAGCAGCAGGTGCTCACCGTCGGTTTCGGTGTGGCCGTGGCGTTGCGCCACGCTCTGGGCCTCCTGCAGCGCTTCCTGCGACTTCTGGGTCAGCTTGCTCATGTCCATCGCCGGTGGCTCCTGACTTGGGCTTCGAGGACGTCGATGCGGTCCAGCAGGTCGAGCACGAGCCCGATGGCCGCGTAGTTGAGGGAAAGGCCCGCGCGCAGGCGCTGGATGCGCGCGAGGGTGGCGACCGCGGACGGCGCGAGCCACACCCGCCCGCTCGGGTCGGTCGTGCCGTCCACCAGGCTCAGCGCGACGAACCGGCGGATCAGCTCCGGGTGCAGTCCGCTTCGCGCGGCTGCCGTGTCGAGGCTGAGCCGGACGGGACGGGCGAGCAGGTACTGCGCCATCAGGCCCTCCTCGGGTCGAAATCGGACACCGCGGCGAGCTCTTCGAAGAGCTCACGCTCCCGTTTGCCGAGCTTCTTCGGCACCAGCACGCGGACCTCGGCGTAGAGATCGCCCGGCTTGCCCCTGGGGTTGGGCAGGCCCTCGCCGCGCAGCCGCAGCCGTCGTCCGCTCGACGAGCCGGGCACGACCCGCACCTTCACCTCGCCACCGGGGGTCAGCACGGGAACCGTGGCGCCGAGCGCCGCCTCCCAGGGCGACACCGGCAGCTCGACCGTGAGGTCGCGCCCGGACAGGCGGTAGCGAGGGTGCGGCTTGATCCGGACCACGAGGTAGAGGTCACCGGACGCGGCGTTGCCGGACGCCCGCCCGCCCTGACCGGCGAGCCGGATGCGCTGCCCGTCGAGCACCCCGGCCGGGATGTCGACGTCGTAACCGCGCTCGCCCGCGCCGGCGATGCTCAAGTGCCGTCGCCCGCCCTGGTAGGCCTCCTCGACCGTCAGCTCGAGCTCGGCCTCCTGGTCGGCGCCCGCGATCGGCCCACCGGCACCCCGGCTCCGGAAGAGGCCGCCCAGCAGGTCCTCGATGTCGACGCCTTCGAAGCCCTCGAAGCCCTCGGACGCGCCGCCGAATCCCGGGCTCGCCCGGCTGTGGCGGACGCGGCCGCCGCCCCGCCCGCCGGCACCGGCGTACGCCCGCTCGTCGAAGTCGTCGGGGGCCCGGCGGAAGTCCGCGCCGAACCGGTCGTACTTCTTGCGCTGCTCCGGGTCGGACAGCACTTGGTAGGCCTCGCTGACCTCCTTGAAGCGCTCTTCGGCGCCCGGGTCGGAGTTCACGTCGGGGTGGAGCTGCCGCGCCAGTTTCCGGTACGCCCGCTGGATTTCGTCGGTGCTCGCCGTTTTGGCGACCCCGAGCGCCTCGTAGAAGTCGGTGGCCACCCGCGATCACCCCTGGGACTTGGACACCGCGACGGCCGTCGGCCGCAGCTGGTGCCGGTCGGTCCCGTAGCCGGGGCGCACGACGTGGGTCACCGTGTTCGGTTCGGTGGCCGGGTCCTCGACGACGGCGACGACTTCGTGCCGGTTCGGGTCGAACCGGACGCCGGTTTCGTCGTCACGCGGGTACCCCAGCCCGGCGAGCAGCCGGACGGCCTGCTCCCGGGTCGCGCGGACACCCTGCACGATGGCCGACGGGTCCGCCTCGGCGTGCGCGAGCGCCAGTTCGAGGTTGTCGAGCACCGGGAGCCAGGCCGCCGCGACCCTCGCCCGCTCGGCTTCGACTTCCCGTCGCAGTTCGGTGGCCTGGCGCTTGCGCACGTTGTCGAGGTCGGCCGCGGCGCGGCGCCACCGGTCCTCGAGCTCGGCGAGCTTCTCTTCCGCCCCGGTCGCCGGGGCCGGCACCTCCTGGGGGCGGGAATCCGTGCCCGCCCCGGCGACCTCCGCGGAGGGTTCTCCCTGCTCCGCGGCCCTTCCTGTGGTGGCCATCGCGCTGCCTCACGCCCGATCGAAGTCGGCGTCGATCACGTCGTCCTCGTCGGCGGCGTGCCGGGGGCCGCCGCCGTCGCCGTTGCCGCTTTCACTGTTGCCGCCGCTCGCCCGGGGCGCGTTGAGCCCGGCCAGCACCTGCTGCAGCTCCGAGGTCAGCGACCGCACCCGGTCCATCGGAGCGGCGTCCGCCACGGCCTCGCGAGCGTCTTGGACGAGCATTTCCGCCCGCGCCTTCTCGTGCGGTGGAGTGGTGTCCGTGATGGCCCGCTCGACCTGGTAGGCGGCCGAATCGAGCAGGTTGCGCGCATCGATCTCCTCGCGCAGCCGCTGGTCCTCGGACCGGTTGCGTTCGGCTTCGGTGACCATGCGGTCGATCTCCGCCTGGTCGAGGTTCGAGCTCTCGCTGATCGTGATGCCCTGCTCGGTGCCGGTGTCCTTGTCGCGCGCGGTGACGTTGACGATGCCGTTCGCGTCGACGTCGAACGTCACTTCGACCTGGGGTTCGCCGCGCGGTGCCGGCCGGATGTCGGTGAGCTGGAAGCGCCCGAGCACCCGGTTGTCGGCGGCCCGTTCCCGCTCACCCTGGAGCACCACGACGTCGACCGCGGGCTGGTTGTCCTCCGCGGTGGAGAACACCTCGGTCCGCCGCGCCGGGATCGTCGTGTTGCGCTCGACGATCTTCGTCATCACGCCGCCGCGGGTTTCCACGCCGAGCGAGAGGGGGGTGACGTCGAGCAGCAGGACGTCCTTGACCTCGCCCTTGAGCACCCCGGCCTGGACCGCCGCGCCGAGCGCGACGACCTCGTCCGGGTTGACGCTCATGTTCGGGTCCTTGCCCCCGGTGAGCTTGCGGACCAGGTTCTGCACGGCCGGGATCCGGGTCGATCCGCCGACCAGGATGACCTCGTCGATGTCGTTCGCGCTCACCTTCGCGTCGGCCATCGCCTGCTTGACCGGGCCGAGGCACCGGTCGACCAGGTCGGCGGTGATCTGCTCGAACACCGAGCGCATCACGGTCGTCGTGAGGTGCTTCGGGCCGTCCTGGCCCGCGGTGATGAACGGCAGGTTCACGCTCGTCTGGCTGACCGAGCTGAGCTCGACCTTCGCCTTCTCCGCGGCTTCGAAGAGCCGCTGCAGCGCCTGCGGATCCGACCGCAGGTCGATGCCGTTGTCCTGCTTGAACCGATCGGCGAGGTGGTCCACGATCCGGCGGTCGAAGTCGTCCCCGCCGAGGTGGGTGTCCCCGGCGGTCGACCGGACCTCGACCACGCCGTCGCCGACGTCGAGCAGGCTCACGTCGAAGGTACCGCCGCCGAGGTCGAACACGAGGACCGTCTCGTGGCCCTTCGAGCCGAGCCCGTAGGCCAGCGCGGCGGCGGTCGGCTCGTTGATGATCCGCAGGACCTCGAGGCCGGCGATCCTGCCGGCGTCCTTGGTGGCCTGCCGCTGGGCGTCGTTGAAGTACGCGGGCACGGTGATGACGGCCTCGGTCACCCGCTCGCCGAGGAACTTGCCCGCGTCGTCGGCGAGCTTGCGCAGGATCTGCGCGCTGATCTCCTCCGGCGAGTGGAGCCTGTCGCGGACCTTGAACCGGACGACACCGCCCTCACCCTCGACGACGTCGAATCCGACCGCCTTGGCCTCGTCGTCCACCTCGCCGTACTTCCGGCCGATGAACCTCTTCGCCGAATAGATCGTGCCCTTCGGGTTGAGGATCGTCTGCCGGCGGGCGAGCTGGCCGACCAGCCGCTCACCGCTTTCGGTGAACGCGACCACCGACGGGGTGGTCCGCGCGCCTTCGGAGTTGGCGATGACCGTGGGCTCGCCGCCTTCCCAGACGGCGATCACCGAGTTGGTCGTGCCCAGGTCGATGCCGACTGCCTTGGCCATCACACACCTCCGGTCAGCTTGGCGAGCAGGGTCTTGGCTTCGTCGGCCACCGCGTCGTCGGCGACGACCTCGTAGCGGGTCGGCGTCATCACCCGGACCGAGGCGAAGTCGCGGCGTCCGCGCTGGAGCGCGTGCGCGGCGAGGCCGAAGATCGCGCCGATCACCGCGCCGAACACGAGTCCGTAAACGGCGATGGTGAAGGCCGCCAGCAACGGCGTGAACCAGTTGAAGATCCCGAACAGCCAGCCGATCAGCAGCCCGGTGACGGCGCCCGAGCCGGCCCCCCGCAGTGCGGCGCCGCCGTGGTCGAGGCGTCCGACGACCTGCTCGACCAGCTTGACGTCCGAGCCGATGATGGCGACCCGCTCGACGGGGAAACCGTTGTCCGACAGGTAGTCGACGGCACGCTCGGCCTCGCTGTAGTTTTCGTAGGACCCGATCGCGCGGCGCTGTCCCGCGGCGTGGGGGTCCGAAGAGTGACGCGGTGGTGGCGCCGTGGCGCCCGGCTGCGCAGTCATCGTCCGGCTCCTAGACGTTGGCGTGTTCTTCTCGGGAAACCTGTTCGGCGATGCGGGGCTTCTCTTCGGCCGTCTCGGATCCGGTGCCGATTTCGACCTTGCGAGGCTTGCTGGCTTCGGCGACCGGGATGCCGAGCATGAGCACACCGCGGTCGAACTCCGCCGACAGCCGGGTGCTGTCCAGGTTGTCGCCGAGGAAGAACTGGCGGCTGAACTCACCCTGCGGTCGTTCGTCGACCAGGAGTTCGTCACCTTCACGGCGCAGCGGGGTGCGGCGGGTGCGCACGGTCACCACATTGTGTTCCACCGTGAGGTCGACGTCGCCGGGGTCCACTCCCGGCAGGTCCAGGGCGACGACGAACCGATCACCGCGGCGAAAGGCCTCCATGGGCATCGCCCGCGGGCCGCGGGTGCCGGCCACGGCCTGCTCGGTCAAGCGTTCGAGATCGCGGAACGGGTCGAAACGCATCAAGGTCATGACTCTCCTCATTCTTCGCCCGGGTACGTGCCGCGAAGAGATCTACCGCGTCGAATCGACTTTGCGACGCGGTTTCCGGTCGGACACGAGTTCTGCGGATACCGGCAGAATCGGGACTGTTGCAGTGACCTTTCGGGATAACCACACAGTGGCAAGGACGGCCGTCCCGGCGCGTGCGCCTGGCAGGTCGAAATTCGCGCGAACGATCGACCCGGCAGAGCAGGAACAACCGTGCAGGGTTTTGGCCAGTCGGCGGTCGGAGGTCCCGATGACACCCGCGGCGGCGGGCGACCGAGCCCACGAAACTCCACAAAGGCCGGACAGCTGGTGGCGTGACCAGTTGTCGAGTCCGCACGGGGTTTTCGTCGTCTCGACGATGATGTTCGACGGCCGGGAAGCCGACGACATCGTCCGGCTGGCCGCCACCTCGGTACCGTCGTTGAGCGGCTGCGGCGTCAAGGCGGTGTACCTGATCACCGACGGCGCGCTCAGCCGTCGTGACGGCGCGGAGCCGGACGCGGAACTCGACCGGCAGGTCCGTCTCCTCGGCGGAGACAGCGGCCCGCTGGTCCTGACCGGCGGCGGCTGGTGCTGGGGCTTCGCGCTGCGTGGGCTGAGCGGGCCGAGGGGCTACCTGGTGGTGCACGCGGCGGTGGAGCCGCCGAAGGACGAGTTCTTCCTGCTCGAAGCGCTGGGCCGGCAGACGGCGGGTGCACTGGCGAACGCCTCGCTCCACCTGCGCGAGCGCGAACAGGCGGTCGAACTGCAGGAGGTCAACGGCAGGCTGTCCGCCTCGGTGGCCCGGCTCGAGCAGCAGACCCACGTGCACGAGGTGCTCAGCGACATCTCCGTGTCCGGTGCGGGTGAGCCGGGCATCGCCTATGCGGTGCACCAGCTGACATCGTTGCCGGTCGCGATCGAAGACCGGTTCGGCAACCTGCGGGCGTGGGCCGGCCCCGGCAAGCCCGACCCGTACCCGAAGGCCCAAGCCCACCGGCGCGAGGAGCTGCTCAGGCGCGCCGCGGCGGTTCCCCACCCGGTCCGGGAGAAGGACCGGCTGATCTCGCTGGTCAAGCCGCGGTACGAGGTCCTCGGCGTGGTGGCGCTCGTGGACCCGCGCAAGACCGTGGGAAGCCACGAGATGTTCGCGCTCGAATACGGGACGACGGTGCTGGCACTGGAGCTGTCACACCTGCGCAACCTCGCCGAGGTCGAGCTGCGCCTGCACCGTGACCTGGTCGACGACCTGATCACCGGCACCGACGACGAGAGCGCCTACGCTCGCGCCGACGCGGTCGGGCACGACCTGCGTGGTCCTCATCGCGTGATCGTCGTGCGGTGGGGCGGGAGGCAGCCCGACGACGCCGTCGCCGAGGCCGCGAGCCGGGCCGTCGCCTCCCTTCAGCTGAGCTCGATGATCTCGCGGCGCTCGGGAGCGGTGGTGCTCCTCGTCAGCGGCCGCCCGGACGGCGACACGCTGTACCACCTGCTTTCGGAGAACCTCGGAAGCGGCGGTGCGCTCGGCGTCGGCGGGCGCTGCGACCGCCCCGGCGAATTTCCGAAATCCTATGCGGAAGCGATGCGGGCTTTGGACATCCGCCGGAAATCAAGGTCGCCGGATGGCGCGACAATCTTCGACCACCTGGGCCTTTATCGTATTTTGGACACCGGAGTGAATCGCGGCGAAATCGTTGCGTTCGTGCGGGAATGGCTGGGCCTGCTTCTCGACTACGACGAACACAAGAACACGGACCTGGTCCGGACGCTGTCGCAGTACCTCGAATGCGGCGGGCACTACGACGAAACCGCTTCCGCGCTGGTGATCCACCGCAGCACCCTGCGCTACCGGCTGGGCCGGATCCGGGAGATCACCGACCTCGACCTCAACGACGTGGAAAGCCGGCTCAACCTGCACGTGGCCACCCGGGCCTGGAAGGTGCTGGGGGGCCCGATGTGAGCGGGAGGGGACGGACGAACCGCGGCCAGACCCCTCGTCGGTGTCCTGGCGTCACGGTCGGGACGGGGTTACCGTCATCTGTGCTCGCGTCCAAACAGGACGAAATCCGGCACGCAGGACGACAGCTGAGAAGGAAAACTCATGACTGAGGCACCGACTGTAGGGCTGCTCGTGACGATGGAGGCCAAGCCGGGCCGGGAGGGCGACGTCGAGAAGTTCCTCGAGTCGGGCCGGGCGCTCGTCGACGAGGAGCCGGCGACCACCGCCTGGTTCGCGTTCCGTCTCGGTGACACGACGTTCGGGATCTACGACGTGTTCCCCGACGAGCCGGGACGCGAGGCACACCTGAACGGCAAGGTGGCCGAGGCCCTGATGGCCCAGGCGCCCGATCTCTTCGCCGGCACCCCCGACATCCGGAGGGTCGACGTCGTGGCCTCGAAACTGCCCTGACCGTCACTCGCCGGGCGCCCGGACGTACGTGGCGGACGAGGTCGTCCAGCAGCGTCACGGCCGGGACCCGACGTCCGGTAAGGGGGTCGATGCCCGGGCCGTGGATTCCGTAACGGATCTCCGGCGCTCGTGGCACGGGTCGCCGTGTGTGGGCGTCGCCGACGAGGAACTCCTCCTCGACGCCGACGGTCAGCGGCGAGATCCGTTCAGCGGACGGCGAGGTCATCGATCCCGGCCACGGCTTCGGTGCGTTGTACCAGTTCGGGATCCCCACCTTGAAACCCTTCGGCGCCGGCATCCACCAGGCGCAGGGACGTCCGGCCTGCTTCCCAGTGGGCAAGCAACGTCCGGCCGAACTCGGCCTCCACGGCCAGTCCGCACGCCGCGCCGAACAGGACATCGCCCGCGGCGGCCGGGTTCTCCCGGGCGAAGGAGCCGCACAGGTCGTGCGCGGCGATCTGCTCGTGGACCGCGTCGGCCTCGACGTGCTCGTCGTAGAACCGGGTCGCCGTCGGGTCCCCGCCGAGGCGGCGCAACCCGTTGCCGTAGCGGCGGTTCGGCAGCGACGACGTCATCTCGAACGCCGCCAGGTGCCCGAGGGTGGCGCCGAGCCAGCGGCGGTGGAACCCGAACAGGGACATCAGGTTGCTCACCGCGAGGGTCACGGCGGGTACGCGGTCGACGTAGGTGCCGTAGCCGTCGTCCAAGCCGAGGGCCCGCATCGTGGCGCGGAAGAGCTCGGAGTGCATCCGTTCGAGGCGGCCTTGGCCGTACTCGTCGGCCTGGATCTCGATCAGCGCGGCCTTCGCGGCACCGGACAGCCGGGGGATGGCCCAGCTGTGGGGGTCGGCTTCCTTGAGGTGGTACACCGATCGGTGGGTGACGAATTCGCGGAACTGCGCGTCGGACGCGCGGCGCTGCAGGAATTTCGCCAGCGGCGGCCCTTCGTCGGCGCGCACCAGATCGGCCAGTGCCCGCGGCACGGCGTCGGGCTCCACCGCGGTGGGCGTGACGAGGTCGCGGAGGCCGTTGACCCAGCGGTGTTCCAGCTGCCGGCGCAGTCCGGTGATCATCGGTGCGTGCTCCCAGCCGGCGTCGACGTCGTCGAAGCCGCGGTAGCTCAGTTCGTAGCAGAGATCCACAGGGTCAGCTGGAGGTCTTCGTCGTGCAGCACCGGAAGGCCGGTGGCGGCCGGGACCGGGCCGGCGGCCACGTCATCGGGCGCACAGCGGAGCCGGGCGGTGGCCGCGGAACTCATCGGCCCGCGGGGGCAGGGCAAGCGCATGAATCCTCCTGGAGTGCGGGAATCTCCGGGTACCCACCCGAACTGGCTTCACTCCACAGTCGACGCTCGAGGGTGAGAAACACGTGTTCGGCCCGGATCGGCGCGGCGGACGCCTACGCGGACGCGCAGACCTTGGTTCGCGGCATGGCGGGGCTGCCCGTGGAAGCGGATTCGCTCAGGGCCTGACAGATCGGCGGTCCGGGTCGAGTTCGTGCGCGCGGCGGGCGGAGTCGAGCACCAGCGGCAAGGTGTGGCCGGTGCGGAGCCGGTCGATGGCGAGGCCGTCGTCGCTTGAGGTCAGGTGGACGTCCGGGCGGTCACCGGGCTCCGACGGCTTCGCCGACCGTGCTGTGCAGGGTGAACAGGGAGCGCACGCCGGCCACGGTCAAGGGTGAGCCGACGGTCTGTTCCGAGCCGACCAGCCGCAGCCCGACGTCGACGCGGTGGAGCTCCGTCGCGATCTGCACGACGATCTGGAGGGCCACCGGGCCGAAGGTGGCCAGGTGGGTCAGGTCGAGGATCAGCAGGTCGAGGGCGTGTGCTCGCTGCCCGTCGATGACGGCCATCAGCTCGATCCCGGTCCGCGCGTGGAAAGGACCGCGTGGACGCAGCAGACGGGCTCCCGGCCTCAGGTGGTCCAGCGGCTCGACCTGCACGGACTCCGTCATCGACGGGCCCGGATCCATCACCTGCACGTTTCTCCCCGCGGTAGTTCTCCCAGCCGCTCCAGTGAAGTGCCCGGCACTGCTCCGGCACAGCCGATTCACGCGGCACACTGTCCGTTACCCGCGTTGGCGTGAGCGTGACGAGACGATTACTGTTCGGCTCGTGACGGGCTTGCCTCAAACGGAGCTGCTGCCCGGGCATCCGGTCGCTCGCGCGATGGACGTCGACGAAGCGCACGAAGCGGTGGCCCGGACGTACCTGCCTCATCGGATCGAAGTCCTGGACGGTGCGATCGACCTGGACATGCGGCTCAACGCGGTCCGGTTGGGCGCGGTGACCGCGGGCTACCTGCGCTACGGGAGCGCCGTCCGGCTCGGCACGGTCGACGCCGGCAACTACCACGTCAACATCCCGGTCACCGGGCGTAGCGAACAGCGCTGCGGTACGGGGGAACCGGTGTTCGCCGGACCCGGACGGGCCGCCGTGTTCGTGCCGGGTTATCCGGCCGACCTGCGGTGGGGAGCCGCGTGCGCCCAGCTCTGCCTCATGATCGACCGGCACGAGCTGGAACTGGAGCTGGAGCGCCAGCTCGGGCGGCCACCGGGCGAGCGGCTGCGCTTCGCCACCGCAATGGACCTGGACGCCCCGGCGGCGCGGTCGTGGCTCGAGGTGCTGGCTCTGCTGGAGCGTGAGGCGGACCGGCCGGGCGGGATCACGCACCACCCCGCGGCCGCCGCGCACCTGCAGAGCCTGGTGATCGCCGGTCTGCTCCTGGCCCAGCCGAACAACTACAGCGGCCACCTGCACGCGTCGGCGGCCCCGGTCCCGCCCCGGGCGTTACGCCGGGCCGTCGAGCTGATCGAGGACGAGCCGGGGCTGCCGTGGACTTCGAGCACGTTGGCCCGTGAAGTCTCGGTCAGCGTCCGCGCGCTGCAGGAAGGGTTCCAGCGCTGGTTCGAGCTGCCGCCGATGGCCTACCTGCGGGATGTCCGCCTGACCCGGGTGCACGACGAACTCACGACGGCCGACCCCGACGGCACGACGATCGCCGCGGTCGCCGCTCGCTGGGGTTTCCTGCACGCCGGCCGGTTCTCGGCCGCCTACCGCCGCAAGTTCGGCGTCCTGCCCTCGGAGACCTTGCACGGCCGTCACCCGGCGAGGGGGACGAACGGGGGCCTGTGAACGGCCGGAGCCGGCGAATCAAGGGCCCGCGGCGTGGACAATCAGCCGAGCACCGTGGATTCGTCGGCGGCCGCGGCGAACTCGGGCCACCGCTGGACCGCCTCGCCTGGTCGATGCGGTGCGCGCTGTCACCGGTCGCCGTCGAGCATCAGCCGGCCGCGTTCACCGAGTGCGCCCGGGGCGGCGGGGTCAGGAAAGTAGGTCTTGGGCTCGACCAGGCGGCCGGCCGCTGTGTCGACTCTCGGTGGGAGTTCGAGGTGACGCAGCGGACCGGACGCCGGGAACACCGCCGTACTCCTGGCCCGGGATGGGCTCCCGCACGCGGCGCTGGTCGTGGCCGGCACGGTCAAGCCGACGGAGACAAGCGGCGGAGTGACCGATCAGAGCTTGTAGAGCTGCTCCGCGTTGAGGTGCGCGATCTTCTCCCGGTCGGTCGGGCTCAGCGGTGCGGCAGCGAGAAACTCGGCCGTTTCCACGCAGTCGGACCACGGGTAGCAGCGACAGCAGGAGGATGGCGGCGAACACGCGGGTCGTGTCGAGCTGGTTGAGGTCGTCGAGGATCAGCCGGCCGAGGCCGGCGCCCGCCCCCACCCATTCGCTGGTCGTGGCACCGATGACCGACAGCGGGACGCGACCTTCATCCCGGTGAGCAGGTGCGGGAGCGCCGCGGGCAGGCCGAGTTTGGTGAACCGGCTCCAGCCGCTCCCGCCGAGCACCCGGAACAGCTGCTTGCGGCCGGGGTCCACCGACAGCAGCCCGTCGGCGGTGTCGACGGTGATCGGGAAGAAGCAGACGAGTGCGGTGATGAGCAGTTTGGGCAGCACGTCGAAGCCGAACCAGATGACCAGCAGCGGCGCGACGGCGATGGTCGGTACCGTCTTCCACGCGATCACCAGAGGCATCGCCGCCCGGCGGAACATGCGGGTAGTCCGGGACCTTCGCGAGGTCGACCACCAGCTTCCACAGCGCCAGCGCGACCACGGCGAGTGCCAGTGGCGCCAGCACACCCGTGCTCCGCAGGAGCACGCGGCGTCCGGTCCTCATCGGACCTCCGTCGCGACCGGGTCGGCGAGGTCGGCCCAGAGCGGCCTCAGCACTTCACCGAATACCTGAAGGTGCTGGCCAAGCGGATGGCGAGGTGCGCTCGCGCGCTCGCCGAAGCCAGGAAGTCCTCGACGAACGAACGACCGATCCGATGTCGAAGCGCGTGGTTCCCTGCTGACCGTGCACTGCGGTAAAGCCACGCTGGCGGTCGACGGACTGCGGGTCTTCTGCGCGGATGTCACCGAAGTCATGGCGCAGTGGGAGATCGCGCTGCGGCAGGACAAGCGACTGGTGACGGGATTGCTCGAGCGGATCGCCCTGACGCTCGTGGACGACGACCCCGAGGATCTTCTGGGCAAACGAGCCGCCGACGACGCCTTCTGGATCGAGATGGACCAGTTCATGGACGATCTCACGAAGCTTTTGGCGGGCAACGTCCCGGAGTAGGATCTGTGAATATCCGGACGCGCGGCGGAGCGGCTCCCGGTGTAGATCCGAACTCCGGCGACGGGTAACGACGTCGGCGACCGACAATCAGATCGGTGTACCGGCGATGGTGACTACTACGATGCAGATCACCTGCAACCGGTTCTGGCGCAAATAGCGGGTCCGGTGCACGCCGGCGGCGCTGCCCACGCGTCGAGGTCGTCCCAGGCGGTCAGTCGCCGGCCGCTGGTGAAGCGGCGGTGCGCGCCCGTCAGCGGGTCGTCGAAGTCGAGCACCTTCGCCAGCAGCTGCAACGGTTTGGTGAAGTCGTCGAGCGGGGTTTCGACCAGGTCGGGGTAGAAGTCGTCGCCGAGGATCGGGATGCCCAGGCCGCTGAGGTGCACGCGCAGCTGGTGCGTCCGGCCGGTCGACGGCGCGAGCCGGTAGCGGCCCAGGCCGTCGCGGTGCTCGAGCAGCTCGACGTACGTCTCGGCGTTCGGCTCGCCCGGCACCTCCCGCGCGGCGAGCACCCCGCGTTCCTTGAGGATCCGGCTCCGCACGGTCCGCGGCAGCTCCAGCGCGGGGTCGTACGGCGCGATCGCCTCGTACTCCTTGTGCACCTTGCGATCCCGGAAGAGCGTCTGGTATTTGCCGCGCATTTCCGGGGTGATCACGAACATCACGAGCCCGGCGGTGACGCGGTCCAGCCGGTGCGCGGGGGACAGGTGCGGCAGGTCGAGGTCGCGGCGCAGGCGCACGAGCGTCGTCTCGAGGACGTGCTTGCCGCGCGGGATGGTGGCCAGGAAGTGCGGCTTGTCGACGACCAGCAGGTGCTCGTCGCGGTGCACGACGTCGATGGTGAACGGCACCGGCACCTCGTCCGGCAGGTCGCGGTGGAACCAGATGAACGAGCCGGGCTCGAACGGCGTGTCCACGCCCAGCGGGCCGTCGAGGCCGTGGATGCGTTCTTCGCGCAGCATCTGCTCGATGCGGTCCGGCGTCTCCCGCGGCAGCCGGTCGACGAGGTGGGCCAGCAGCGTCGGCCACTCGCCCTCGGCGGGCAGTTTCAGCCGGGCGGGGTCGAGCCCGTGGCGGGGCGGGATCGGCGGCCGGAGCTTGCGTCTCATCGTGCCCCGACTGTAGCTAACCGTCCGTCGGGGTCCGGTAGCGCGCGATGTAGCGGGCGGTGGCCTCGGCGTTGGCGGCCGCGGCCGCCTCGGCGCGGGTGCGGCGGCCGGTGTCGTGCGGGAAGCCGTGCCGGCCGAGCCGGTGCTCGATGCTCTCCTCCATGTACGCGCAGGAGTAGAAGTACGCGACCAGCGCGGCCATCAGGACCAGCGAGAGCCGGAGCCCGAGCGGGCCGGGCAGCAGCAGCCAGACGAGGCACAGCGGCACGATGCCGATCGACCGCTGGAGCACGAACCGGGCCCGCCAGTGCTTCGACGTCGCGTCGTGCAGGACCCATTCGCCGTAGCGGTCCGGTAACCGGACGCCGACCGCGTAACCGAACCAGCGGAGCACACCAGGTCGTTCCATGAGACTCAGAGTACACTAATCGTTAGTGCACTAATCATTAGTGCGACCAGCGACACGGTAGGATCGGGGCATGATCGACCTGGGCGAGGACCCGCTGAAGCTCGACCGGCAGGTGTGTTTCGCGCTGTCGGTGGCGTCGCGCAGCGTGATCGCGATCTACCGCCCGTTGCTGGAGCCGCACGGCCTGACCCACCCGCAGTACCTGGTGCTGCTCGCGCTGTGGGAGCGGTCGCCGCGGTCGGTGAAGGACCTCGGCGCGTCGCTCCGCCACGAGCCGGCGACGCTGTCGCCGCTGCTCAAGCGCCTGGAGGCGCTCGGGTACGTCACGCGCGCCCGGAGCCGGTCCGACGAGCGCCGGCTGACGGTCGAGCTGACGGACCAGGGGCGCGCGCTGCGGGCCGAAGCCGAGAAGATCCCGTACCGCGTCGTCGAAAAGCTGGGCATGGACCTCGGTGAGCTGGAGGCGCTGCACGCGGCGCTGGGCCGGGTCATCGCCGCCACGGCCTGAGCTCCGGCGGAATGCCCCCGCCGTCCCGGAGCGTTGTCCTCTTCAGTCGAGCTAGGGGGCAGTTGTGCTGAAGATCAGGCTGGGCGTCGCACCGGCGCAGGGGTCCGGGCCCGCGGAGTTCGCCGGGCTGGCGGAGCGGCTGGAGGCGGCGGGCGTCGACTCGCTGTGGCTGTCGGAGCTGGTCTACTCACCGGAAGTCGACCCGATGATCGGCATGGCGCACGCGCTGGCGCGGACGTCGAAGCTGAAGGTCGGCACGGGCGTCGCGATCCTGCCCGGTCGCCACCCGGTCCTGGTCGCCAAGCAGCTGCTCACGCTGGCCGGCCTGGCGCCGAAGCGCGTGCTCCCGGTGTTCGGCCTGCGCCCGGCCCGCAAGGCCGAGCACGACCTGTTCCCGGTCCCGGAGGGCCGCCGCGCGGCGGTGTTCGACGAGTCCCTGACGCTGTTGCGACGGCTGCTCGACGAAGACGACGTGACGTTCGAGGGCGAGTTCTTCCAGGTCTCGGGCGTCACCCTCGGCCCGCGCCCGGCGAAGCCCCTGGACGTCTGGCTGGGCGGAACCGCCCCGGCGGCCCTGGCCCGGGCGGGCCGTCTGGCCGACGGCTGGCTGGGCAGCTTCCACACGCCGGCGGAGTCCCTCGCGGCCCGGCTGGCCATCCAGCAGGCGGCATCCGAAGCCGGACGGGAGATCGAAGAGGACCACTTCGGGTTGAGTCTGGCGGTGGCGGACCGCGGGCTCTCCCCGGAGCTGACCGCGGTGGCGACGCGCCGTCGTCCGGGAGTACCGGTGACGGACCTGATCGCGACCAGCTGGCCCGAGGCACGACGGCTGGTGGAGCAGCACATCGAATCGGGCCTGAGCAAGTTCGTGATCCGGCCGGGGCACGGGGATTTCGACGGGTTCCTGGAGAAGTTCCAGTCCGAACTGGTGCCGCTCCAGAACTAGAACTCCAGCTGCTCCGTCTTCCGCGGCATCAGCAGCAGGGCCACCACCGAAAGCGCCGCCACCACCAGCAGCCCGATGAACACGTAGTGCGTGGCGTCCGCCAGCGCTCCGCGGACGAACCGCGTCACCGGCGTGTCCTCGTGGCTGCCCAGCACCAGGCTTGTGGCGTCCACCGACGGCGGAAGCTTGCCCGCCACGTCCGCCGGCGGGTTCGCGAACCGCGAAGCCAATGTCGCGTTGGCGATCGCGCCGAACACCGCCGCGCCCACCGCGCTGCCCAGCGAGCGGCTGAACAGGTTCGTCCCCGTCACGACCCCGCGCCGGTCCCAGCCGACCACCGACTGGACCGCGACCAGTGTCGGGCTCGACGACAACCCCAGGCCGATGCCCAGGACGAACGCCGCGAACGCCGCCGCCCAGATCGACGACGACGCGTTCAGCATCGCCACCAGGACGCCGCCCGCGATGACGAACACGCTGCCGATCAACGCCGTGTCGCGGAAGCCGATCTTCAGGTAGATCTTGCCCGCCAGGGACGCCGACAGGGGCCAGCCGACCGTCAGCGCCGCCACCGCGAAGCCCGCCACCAGCGCGCCCGCGCCCAGGACGCCCTGGGCGTAGGTCGGCAGGTACGACGTCAGGCCCATCAGGACCGCGCCGACGACCACCGCGACCAGGTTGCCGCCCACCAGGACCCGCCGGGTGAACACCCACAGCGGCAGCACCGGCTCGGCGACGCGCTTCTCCACCAGCACGAACGCCACCAGCAGCAGCGCGCCGACCACGAAGATCGCCACGCTCGGCAGCGAGCCCCAGCCCCAGGCGACGCCGCCTTCGAGCAGGCCGAGGATCACCAGCGAACAGCCGACCGTGAGCAGCGCCGCGCCCGTGTAGTCGACCTTGTGCGCCTTGCGCTCGACCCGCTCGGCGAAGTTCCGGTGCAGCATCAGCGCGGCGATCGCGCCGAGCGGCAGGTTGATGAAGAAGATCCAGCGCCAGTCCAGGTACTCCGCGAAGACGCCGCCGAGCGTCGGCCCGACGACCGAGGCGACGCCCCACACGCTGGCGACGTAGCCCTGCACGCGCGCGCGCTCCTCCACCGTGTAGAGGTCGCCGATGACCGTCATCGACATCGGCTGGATCGCGCCGGCGCCGATGCCCTGCACCGCGCGGGCGGCGATCAGCACCGGCATGCTCCACGCGGCCCCGCACAGCACCGAGCCGACGAGGAACGCCGCAATCCCGAAGAACATCACCGGACGGCGGCCGAGCACGTCGGCGAACTTGCCGTAGAGCGGGACGGTGACCGCCTGGGTCAGCAGGTAGACCGAGAACAGCCACGGGAACTGCGAGAACCCGCCCAGGTCGCGCACCACCGAGGGCACCGCGGTCGCGATGATCGTGCTGTCCAGCGCGACCAGCGCCGTGCTGAGCATGACGGCGATCAGCACCGGGCCGCGTTCGGACCGGAAGCCGACCCCTTTCACGCTGGTGGGGGCCGGGGTCGTCATCGGTGGCGTGCTCCTCGGGGTGGCCATGACCGGAGTCAACTGCTTTGCAGTCCTAAGCATTCCATCGCGGTGGTCCGCACCCCAGCGAATTTCCGTCACAGTCCCCGGCGCGGAAGATGGGGGGATGAGCGACTGGATCCGGCCGATCGAGCAGGGATGGGTGGTCCGCGACGCGGTCCCCGGCCCCGACGTCGACGAGTTCGCCGAGCCCGACCAAGTGATCGCCGCGCTGGCCGCTCCCGGCGCCGCGGACACCTTGCTGGCCGTGCAGCACCCGGCCCGCACGCCCGCGGCGCTGGCCCACGGGCTCGACCAGACCGCGGCCGTTCCGATCGCCCGGGCCATGCTCGAACGGCTCCGCAAGCGCTACTACCGGCCGATGCGGCGGTTCGTCGCGCCGTACCGGATCGAGGGCCCGGACGGCGTCGCGTCCGGCCTGCTCTGCCTGGTCGACCCGGCCGCGGTGACCGACGACGGCACCGCGCGGGTGCGCCACACCGAGGACGTCTACCCGGACGTCGTCGCCGAGCGGGCCGCCGTGCTGGCCGGGCTGGGCTGCGCGACCAGCGCCGCGCTGCTCGTCCCGGCCACCGGCGGCGACCTGCTGACCGAGCAGGTCGAACGCGCCTGCGCCGGCCTCGGCCTGCCCGATCTGTCCACTTCGGACGCCGCGGGCCGCCGGCACGAGCTGTGGGCGGTGCCCGCCGGGCCGCTGCAGGACCGGCTGCTGGCCGCGGTCGCGGGCGCCGACCTGCTCGTCGCCGACGGCAACCACCGCGTGGCCGCGGCCGCGGCGGCCGGCCACGGCGCACTCCTCGCTCTGGTCACAGCGGGTCCGCAGCTGCGGATCGGCGCGATCAACCGGGTGCTGACGGGCACCGGTTTCGGCCCGGAGGAGCTGGTGTCGCGCTGGTGCGCGGCCGGCCTCGACGTCCGCTTCGACGACCACGCCGTCCCGGTGCCGGGCGAGGTCGTCGTCCACGCGGGGTCGGCGGTGCTGCGGGTCCCGCTGCCGAAACAGGCCTGGCCGGACCCGGTGATCGACCACGAGATCGTCGAGCGCGTCCTGTTCGCCGACGCGCTCGGCGTCGACCCGGACGGCCCCCACGTCCACCCGCTCCCGGCCGGCCGCCCGGCACCGCACGACGCGGACGCGGTGGTCCTGCTCGCCCCGGTGGCCTACGCCGACGTCCTGGCGGTGCACGCGGCGGGCCGCCGGATGCCCCGCAAGGCCACGTACTTCACACCGAAGCCCCGCAGCGGCCTGGTCCTGGCGGCGCTCTGACGCCGGGGTCGTGAGTGGTTAGGGCGGTTCTAACCGCCCTAACCACTCACGACCCGTCCCACCAGGCCAGGACGCGGGTCGCCGACAGGGTCAGCCACTTCGACGGCTCGCCCTCCGGGACGTCGGTTTCGAACCACACCCGGCCCGGGAGCCGGCGGCCCTGGAGCCACCTGCCGTCCGGCTGCCGGGCCGTGCGGATCAGCTCGATCGCCTCCGCCATGCGCGGGTCCGGGCGCGTGCCGTCCAGCCGGGACGCGAGGTGGAAGTACTCGGCCGCGTTGAGCACGTCGTAGTGCCAGCGGAAGGGGTGCGAAAAGCCGCTCACGTCCGGCAGCACCGGTTCGCCGGTCGACAGGCGGCGGAAGAGGCCGCGCTCCAGGAGGTATTCCTCGCCGCCGCGGCGGGCGGCGTGGGTCGCCGGTGAGCCGCCCGTCGCCGTTTCCCAGGCCAGCAGGCCCTTGAGCGAGTTGAGTGTCGAGTGGACGGACGAGCGCGTCGACCCTTCGACCCACTCGCAGTTCCAGCCGCCGTCCGGCTGGCGGTGCTCGACGAACCAGCCGGCGATCCCGGCGACGTCCGCGCCGAGCCAGAGGCCGTTCATGAGCGTCCACGCGTTGATGCAGCAGTCGACCTCGCCGCCCCAGTACGGCAGGTTTTCGTACTCCCACTGGGAGTTCTCCGCGAGCAGCTCGGCCGTCCCGCTCAGGGCCGCGGCGTCCACGCCCCACTCTCGCAGGTCGTTGAGGACCCACGTCGTCGCCGTCCAGGGCTGGCCGTCCGTCTTCATGCTCGCGAAATCGAAGTCCGCCGGGAAGAACGCGCCGCCGGCCCACTGGCCGTCCGGGTCCTGTTTCGCCAGCAGCCGTGCGCCGAAACCCTCGGTCGTCACGCGGGCGCGGGTGGCCTCCCAGACCGTCGGCGGCTCGCCCAGCAGGTCGCGCTCGACCTGCCAGCGCAGGGCCGGATCGGCGTCGCGCAGCCAGGCGAGCACGTCCATCAGACGCCCGTGACGCCGTCGATGGCCTCCCGGAGGAAGTCCGCGTGGCCGTTGTGCCGGGCGTACTCGTGCATCATGTGGAGCATCACCAGGCGCAGCGAGACGTCCTCGCCCCAGCGCACCTGGTATCCGGTGACGTCGAGGGACTCGGCGGCCTCTTCGATCTTGCGCGACTGCTCGACCTCGGCCTGCCAGGCTTCGAACGCCTCCGCGCGCGTCGAGGAGCTCGCGTCGTAGGCGGCCTGGAAGTCGCCGTCGGCCGAGTACCGCAGCGGGACGTCCTCGGCGTTGATCACCCGCCGGAACCAGGTGCGCTCGACCTCGGCCATGTGCTGGACGAGACCGAGCAGGGAAAGCGTCGAGGGTGGGCTCGAGGCGCGGCGAAGGTCCTCGTCGGACAGTCCGTCGCACTTCATGGCGAGGGTGGCGCGGTGGAAGTCGAGGAACGTGCGCAGCATTTCGCGCTCGCCCCCGATCGAGGGCGGTTCTGGGCGTTCGGTGGTCACGAGGACGTGTGTATCACGCCCGGCTGTGTCGTTTTTCAAAAGAAGTGTCGTACCCGTGATTTAAGCTCGCGCGGTGGACTTGCCCGTGATGCCGCCCGTGCGGCCGATGCTCGCGAAAGCCGTGCACGACGTGCCGCGCACGCCGGGCCTGCTCTACGAGCCCAAGTGGGACGGTTTCCGGTGCATCGTGTTCCGCGACGGCGACGAGATCGAGCTCGGCTCCCGCAACGACCGCCCGCTCACCCGGTACTTCCCGGAGCTGGTGGAGCTGCTGGCCGCCGCGCTGCCGCCGAGGTGCGTGGTCGACGGCGAGATCGTCCTCGTCACCCCGGCCGGCCTGGACTTCGAGGTGCTGCAGCTGCGGCTGCACCCGGCGGCCTCGCGCGTGCGGAAGCTCGCGGAGGAGACGCCGGCCAGCTTCGTCGCCTTCGACCTGCTCGCGCTCGGGGACACGGACCTCACCGGCGAGCCGTTCCGGGAGCGGCGCCGGCAGCTCGAAAGCGTCCTGCGGACCGACGCCGAAGGGCTGCAGCGCGTCCACCTGACCCCGCTGAGCGAGGACCCGGACCAGGCCGAGGACTGGTTCACCCGGTTCGAGGGCGCGGGCTTCGACGGCGTGATGGCCAAGCCCGCCGACGAGCCGTACGAGCAGGACAAGCGCGTCATGTGGAAGGTCAAGCACGAGCGCACAGCCGACTGCGTGGTGACCGGCTTCCGCTGGCACAAGGACGGCGCCGGCGTCGGCTCGCTGCTGCTCGGCCTGTTCGACGACGAAGGCGTGCTGCACCACGTCGGGGTGGCCAGCAGCTTCACGAAGGCGCGGCGGGCCGAGCTGGTCGAGGAGCTGGCGCCGCTGCGGGAAAACGCGCTGGAGGGCCATCCCTGGCGTTCCTGGGCCGAGTACGAGCCCCAGCCGGGCCGGCAACCGGGCGCGAACAGCCGCTGGGCGCCCGGCAAGGATCTCGCTTGGGAGCCGCTGCGCACCGAGTGGGTGGCCGAGGTCCGCTACGAGCACCTGCAGGGCGGCCGCTTCCGCCACGGCGGGCGGCTGGTCCGGTTCCGGCCCGACCGCACCCCGGAGTCCTGCACGTACGCCCAGCTCGACGAGGCACCGCCCGCGGAGCTGGCCAAACTGTTCGGGGAGGCGCGATGAGCGGCGCGGTGCTGCTGGACGTCGACGGCGTCGAGGTCAGGATCAGCAGCCCGGACAAGGTCTACTTCCCCGAGCGCGGCGAGACGAAGCTCGACCTCGTCGAGTACTACCGCGCGGTCGCCGGGCCGCTGCTGGCCCGGCTCGGCGGGCGCCCGCTGCTGCTGGAGCGCTACCCGGACGGCGCGGGCGGCAAGAACTGGTTCCAGAAACGCGTGCCCCAGGGCGCGCCGCCGTGGCTGTCCACCACGGTGGTGTCGACGCCGAACGGCACCACGAGTGACGCGCTGGTCGCGAAGGACCTGGCGCACATCCTGTGGGCGGTGAACCTCGGCTGCCTCGGCTTCCACGTGTGGCCGTACCGCGCGGACACGCCCGAGGTCGCCGACGAGCTGCGCGTCGACCTCGACCCGTCACCGGGCATCGGGTTCGGCGACCTGTGCGAGGCCGCGCTGCTGACCAGGGAGTTCCTGGGGGAGCACGGCATCGAAGGCCACCTCAAGACGTCCGGCTCGCGGGGCCTGCACCTGTACGTGCTGGTGGAGCCGCGCTGGAACAGCTTCCAAGTGCGGGCCGCGGCGGTCGCGCTGGCGCGGGCGCTCGAACGGCGTCACCCCACGAAGATCACGGCGCAGTGGTGGAAGGAGGAACGCGGCTCGCGCGTGTTCGTCGACTTCAACCAGAACGCGCCGCACAAGACTGTGTTCGGCACGTGGTGCGTGCGCCCGCGCGTCGGCGGCCAGGTGTCCACGCCGATCGCGTGGGACGAGCTGGCCGGTGTCGAGCCCGACACGTTCACGCTGAGCACGGTGCCGGCCCGGCTGGCCGAGCTGGGTGACCCGTGGGCGGGCGCGGGGGAGCGGCCGCAGTCGATCGAGCCGCTGCTGGCGCTGTCGGAGGCCGACATGGCCGGTGGGCTGATGGACGCGCCGTGGCCGCCGGTCTACCCGAAGATGCCGAACGAGCCACCGCGCGTCGCGCCGAGCCGGGCGAAGAAGGCCTGACATTGACGACCGTCGCGGAGTGCGCGGCCGACGACGGACTGCTGATCGCGCTGGTCACGGCGATGACGGCGGAGCTGGTGGTGGTCTACGACCTGCCGGTGGACGCCCAGCCGCCACCCCTGCGGCCGGGAACCCGCTACCTGTTGGCATGGGACGGCGAGCGAGCGATCGGCTGCTGCGCGATCGAGCCGGTGGAGCCGGGCGTGTACGAGCTGAAGCGGATGTTCGTGGCCCCGGACGCGCGGGGTTCGGGGGTGTCGGACGCGTTGGTGACCTCGTCCGAACGCCTGGCCCGGGAGGCGGGCGGGGCTCGCATCCGCCTGGAGACGGGCGCCCGTCAGCCCGCGGCGATGCGCCTGTACGAGCGCGCGGGCTTCCGCCGGGTGCCGAACTTCCCACCGCACGAGGCCGACCCGGAGTCGGTCTGTTACGAGAAACCGCTGGTGTAGGGGCCGACGGCGGCTCGGCGGGATCGGGTGCCGCGTCTGGGCGAGGGGAGGGCCTCGGTCATCGAGGTCGTGCCTGGTCATCGCGGGTTGGCGGCGAGAACGGGTGCGGGCTGAAGTGGCTCGATCACCACCACATCGCGCCTGCCACCTTCAGCGTGCGAAAGACCCCCGTGGGGCCACCGGTGTCACCGCCGGGCCGCCGCGATGCGGACGGCCTCGGACCTCGAGCGCGGCGACAACCCACGAGCACCGCTGCGGCTACATCTCCAGGTCGAGGCTGAGCTGGCCGCGGTTCTCGGTTCCCGGGGCGAGCCGCAAACCCGCCGGGGGAGCGGGCAGGGTCGCCACGCACTCCGGGCACGGTGTGACCTCGGATGTCGTCAAGTCGACAGGCTTCCAGCTGCGCGACTCGCGCTCACCGCAGGCCGACCGCCGGTAGCGGAGGTCGCCCGAGCGGGTCATCAGGTGCGCTTGCGGGACTTCTTCGGGCAGCACGCCGACCAGGTACCAGCGTGGTGCGCTCACCTCGGTGGTCGTCATGGCCGACAGTCTCTGTCGCGGCCGGCGGGAACCCGCGGTTTTGCCGATCTTCGGCGTGGCGCGGGCTCAGGCTTCGTCGGGCAGGTAGCGGAGGATGTGCAGCATGCCGCGCTCGTCGACGACATCCGGGTCTTCGGCGAGGCAGCCGCTCAGGTCGGCGCGGACCGCGTCCGTGTCCAAGCCGGCGCCGATCAGCACCAGCTCGGTGCGGTGTGGGTCTCCAGGTGGCCAGGCCGAGCGGTCGACCTGCACGAATCCGCCCACCGTGTGCAGCCGGAAACGCGACCCCGAACCGAAGTCGGCCTGGCCCTTCATGCGGTAGAGGCCGGCCGGGCGCCGCTCGAGGAACTCGACGAACGCTCGCGGCGCCAGTGGTGTCTCGGCGGTGAAGGTGACCGTCTCGTACTCGGCGTGCAGGTGCCGGGAATGGTCGTGGTCGTCTTCGCGCAGGTCGTCGAAGGACAGCTGGCCGGCCCGCTCGCCGCGGGGTTCCGGGTCGAAGAACAGCCTCGGGTCGACCCGGCCGTGGGCGGTGACCAGCACCGGGCGGCCCGGCGCCAGCTCCTCGACCGTCGCCGTGACCTTCGCCAGCGCGTCGGCGTCGACGCGGTCGGCCTTGTTCAGCACCACCAGGTCGGCCAGCCGCAGGTGATCGGCCAGTTCGGGGTGGCGTTCGCGGGCGGCCTCGAACTCGGCGGCGTCCACCACCTCGGCCAGCCCGCCGTAGCGGATGTCCGGGTTCTCGCTGGCGATCATCAGCCGGATCAGGTCGCGCGGCTCGGCGATGCCGCTGGCCTCGACGACGATGACGTCCATCCCCGCCTCGGCCGACGACAGCCGGCCCAGCATCGCGTCCAGCCCGCTGGCGTCGACCGCGCAGCACAGGCAGCCGTTGCCCAGCGAGACCATCGTGTCGACCTGCCCGGCCACGGCCAGCGCGTCGACGTTCACGCTGCCGAAGTCGTTGACCACGACGCCGACCCGGGCACCCTCGCGGTTGGCGAGCAGGTGGTTGAGCAGCGTCGTCTTGCCCGCGCCGAGGAACCCGGCGACGAGGACCACGGGGATCCGGTTCACGCAACGTCCTCCTCTGCCGATCAGGCGACTCTAAACGACGCGCCCGCACGCGTGCGTACACGGGGGACCGGCGCCGGAAAAGGCCGTTCGGCGATTACCCACGAAAAGCCGAAGATCGGCGCACGGGAAAGAATCACGCGGCCTTCATCGGTAAATGTGATCGATTGACGGGAAATGCGCTGCGACATGTCCGGATAACACGTGGTGACGACTATTTTTCCGACGTTTTCCCAGGCTGTGGCGATATTTCGGGAGACGCGGAACGTACTGGGCATTCGGGGACCGTGTCCCGCGAAACGTGGGGTATCCTGCCCCGCCTGGTCGGAAGCGCCCGTGCTGCAGGCGTTTCCGGCCGACAGTGTTGTCGGCGACCATCGGAGGAACGGTGAACCTTCCCGTCGGGATGCAGATCACGATTTCGGAGAGTGGGGTAGCGCGGTGACTGCTACGTCCGAGCGGGTGACGACCGCGCCGGTACTTTACCACCAACGGGTGTCGGGGGAACAGAGCGTCAATTCCGCGGAGGCCGAGGAATTCCTCAACCTCATGTTCGAAGAAGGGGCCGCCGAACAGGGCACGTGGCTCGAGACGCGGCTCGCCGAGGTGCGCGCCGAAATCGCCGAAACCGGCACCTACCGGCACACGCCCGCCGAGCTGGCGTACGGCGCCCGCGTCGCCTGGCGCAACTCGGCCCGCTGCATCGGCCGGCTCTACTGGAACAGCCTCCGCGTCCGGGACCGGCGCCGGGTCACCGACCCCGCCGACATCGCCGGCGAATGCGTCGCCCACCTGCGCCAGGCCACCCGGTCCGGCCGGATCCGCCCGACCATCACCGTCTTCGCCCCGGACACGCCCGGGGGGCCGGGGCCGCGCATCCACAACGAGCAGCTCATCCGCTACGCCGGCTACCGGCTGGAGGACGGCTCGGTGCTCGGCGACCCGCGGTACGCCGGGTTCACCGAGCAGGTGCGGCGACTCGGCTGGCGGCCACCGGAGCGGAGAGGCTCCTTCGACGTCCTCCCGCTGCTGGTCGAGTCGGACCCCGGCGATCCGCGGCTGTACACGCTGCCCGCGGACGCCGTGCTGGAGGTGCCGCTGAGCCACCCCGACCACCGCTGGTTCGCCGGGCTGGGGCTGCGCTGGCACGCCGTCCCGGCGATCAGCAACATGCCGCTGGAGATCGGGGGCGTCACCTACCCGGCCGCGCCGTTCAACGGCTGGTACCTCGGCACCGAGGTCGGCGCCCGCAACCTGGCCGACGAGGACCGCTACGACCTGCTGCCCGCCATCGCGGAGCTGATGGGCCTGGACACCGGCTCCGAGCGCACGCTGTGGCGCGACCGGGCGCTCGTCGAGCTGACGCTGGCCGTGCAGCACTCGTTCGACGCGGCGGGCGTGACCATGGCCGACCACCACACCGAGTCGCGGCGGTTCCTCACGCACCTGGAGAAGGAGGAACGCGCCGGACGCCGGTGCCCGGCCGACTGGAGCTGGATCGTGCCGCCCGTTTCCGGTGGTCAGACCGCCGTGTTCCGGCGTTACTACGACGAACCCGACCCCGCGACGCGCCCGGCGTTCCTGCCGCCCGGCTGAGGGGAAGCGCCCGTTCGGCGGATCGTGACCGGCCCGCGGCGCCGATTCGAGGACGAAGGCCGACAATGGACCCATGACCGCAGTCCTCGTCGCCCATTCCGGACGACACGGCGGCACCCGGCAGATCGCCGAGGTCATCGCCGCGGAGCTCCGCGAAATCGGCCTGTCCGTGGACGTACGCGACGCGGCCGACGTCGCCACCGTCGACGGGTACGCCGCGGTGGTCGTCGGCAGCGCCCTGTACTACCACCGCTGGCGGCCGGACGCCGTCCGGCTGCTGGAGCACCACGCCCGGGCGCTGGCCGAGCGTCCGGTGTGGCTGTTCCACAGCGGCCCGTGCGGCCCGGGTGCGGCCACCCACCAGGTCGGCCTGCCGGCGAACGTGGCGCTGCTCGCGGCGCGCATCGACGCCGAGCGCACGGCCACCTTCGGCGGCCGCCTCGACCCGTCGACCGTGCGCGGCCTGATCCCGCGGCTGATGGCGTCGGGCCAGCGCGCCGGCGACTTCCGCGACTGGGACCGGATCAAGGCCTGGGCCCGGGACGTCGGCCGCCGGGTGCGCATCGGCGTCCCGCACTGATCACGGCGTCCACTCTTGCCCGCACGGGGTCGTCGGTGCTAGACCAACCCTGAAGTCTTCCGGTGGGGAACCGACGGGACGGGGCAAACGTGACGGATCGGCAGGCGGAACCGGCCCAGGCCAAGAAAGCGCTTACATCGGACCAGCGCAACTCGTTCCTCGCGGCGCTGCTCGGCTGGAGCATGGACTCGTTCGACTACTTCCTCGTGGTCTTCGTGCTGGCGGACATCGCCAAGGACAAGTCGTTCGGCGCGACCGCGACGCAGCTGGCGTTCATCACCACGGCGACGCTGGTGATGCGGCCGGTCGGCGCGCTCCTGTTCGGCCTGTGGGCCGACCGCGTCGGACGCCGGGTGCCGCTGATCGTGGACGTGCTGGTGTACTCGGTGGCCGGGCTGCTCTGCGCGTTCGCCCCGAACTTCACGGTGCTGCTGATCCTGCGGTTCGTCTACGGCGTCGGCATGGGCGGGGAATGGGGCCTGGGCGCGGCCCTGGCGATGGAGAAGATCCCGGTGGCGCGCCGCGGGTTCTTCTCGGGACTGTTGCAGGTGGGCTATTCGATCGGGTACCTGATGGCCGCGCTCGCGTACTTGCTGTTCCACTCGGCGCTGAACCTCGAGTGGCGCTGGATCTTCGTGCTGAGCATCTTCCCGGCGCTGATCAGCCTGCTGATCCGCGCCCGGGTGCGGGAGTCCGAGGTCTGGGAGGCGACGCGGGAGAAACTGCGCGTGACGCGGACGTCGGTCAAGGACGTGCTGCTCAACCCGAAGGTGATCCGCCGGTTCGGGTACCTGATCCTGCTGATGACGGCGTTCAACTGGATGAGCCACGGCACCCAGGACGTCTACCCGAGTTTCCTGAAGGCGCACGACAACGGCGGCGCCGGCCTGACCGCGACGACGAGCACGTGGATCGCCGTGCTGTACAACGTCGGCGCGATCATCGGCGGCCTGACGTTCGGCACGCTGTCCGAGAAGCTGGGCCGCCGCCGCACGATCGTCACCGCGGCGGTGCTCGGCCTGCCGGTGATCCCGATCTTCGCGTTCGACCACGGCGCGGGGATGCTCGCGCTGGGATCGTTCCTGATGCAGGTGATGGTCCAGGGCGCGTGGGGCGTGATCCCGGCGCACCTGACGGAGATGTCCCCGGACGCGATCCGCGGCTTCTACCCGGGCGTGACGTACCAGCTGGGCAACCTCCTGGCGGCGCTCAATCTCCCGATCCAGCAGGCGATAGCGGAGTCCCACGGGTACTCGTCGGCTCTCTTGTGGACGGTGGTCCCGGGCCTGGTGGCGGTCGCGATCCTGACGGCGATCGGCAAGGAGGCCAAGGGCATCAAGTTCGGCGACTCGGCGGTGGCGACGGCCCCGGCGGGGACGACGGGCTGAGCCACCGGACGGCCCCGGCCGTGCACTACCGTGGGGGCACGCGGGAGTGAGGGGAAGGCCGTGCGGCGGTTCTGGTGGGTGGCGGTGGCCGGCGTCATCGTGGTCGCGGGTGCGGCGGTTTTGCTGTGGTGGCCCGGGGATGACGACCAGGGACTGCCGCCGGCGCGGGCGCGTGTCTACGCCGACTACTCGGCGTGCCTGCTGACCGGTCCCGACGGGCTCGCCGCGCCCGGGGTCGCGCCGGTGTGGGCGGGCCTGCAGGACGCGTCGGGCGACACTGGCGCCAAGGTCTCCTACCTCGCCGCGGCGGGCCCGGCCACCGAGGCGAACTACCTGCCGTACCTGAACTCCCTGGCGCAGCGGCGGTGCGACGTCGTCCTGACGGTGGGCGAGCCGGGCACCGCCGTGGCGCTCGCCCAGGCGGGTACCCACCCCGCCATCCGCTTCGTGGCCGTCGGTGCGGCGGGCGGCGCGGCGGCCAACGTCTCCCCCGTGGGGGTGACCGAGCACCTCCGCGCGGACGTCGCCGAGGCGGTCCGCGGGGCCGCGCACGCCGCCGGCCACTGAGAGATTTGGCGCGGTTAGGGCAAATTACGTAGCACAAGTCCGGTTTGTCCTGTGCTCTTGATCTCCGTGATTGGTCGCTTTGCGGGCTGGTGAGACCACCTTCCGCCGTGGTGAACTTTCTCGCCGTTCGTCGGGGATGGTCATCGAGGGGGAGACTCGTGGGTCGTCGTGCTGTCAGGTTCTGTGCTGCCTGGATACTGCTGGCGCTGGCGTTTTCGCTCGGTTCCGGGCAGGCGGACGCCGCTCAGCTCGCGCCGGGTCATCTGCCCGTGCCGGAGTTCACGTCGTGGCTCGGTTCGCTGTTCTCCGGTTCGCCGCACTGGGGCGCGACACCCCGGCAGGCCGGCGGCTCGGCCGACGGCGCGCGCCACGACGCGACCACCGCGGAGACCAGCGCGGACGGCGGCGCCGGGAACGCACCGGGCCGCGCGCCCGGAGAGCTGGCCCCGGAAGCCGCGCACGACCGTAAGGTGACCCCCGGGCCGAGCGGCCCGGCGACGCGTGGCTTCGACGCCGTGACGAGCCACCGCGACGCGACGAAGTCCTCGGCGACGATGAACTTCTTCACCAATGCCGACGGCTCGGTCACCCGCGACTACACCCGGGAGCCGGTCAACTTCGCCGACGGCCCGTGGGGCTGGCGGCCGATCGACACCTCGGTCCGCAGTGGACAGGACGGCCGCTGGCACGAGGCCGCCAACTCCCGGGCCGTCGACTTCGCGGGCAACGCGGCCGACCCGGCGCTGGCCGCCCTCGCCGTCGACGGCGGGCACTCGCTCACGTACGGCCTGCAGGGCGCCGCCCCGGTCGCCCCCCGCGTCGACGGCCGGTCCGCGACCTACCCCGGCGTGCTCCGCGACACCGATCTCGCCCTCGAACCGACGGCGACCGGCGTCAAGGAGTCGGTCGTGCTGCGCTCGGCGGCGGCCCCGAGCACCTGGGTGTTCCCGTTGTCCCTCAACGGTTTGACGCCGCGCGCCGAAGCCGACGGCTCGGTGAGCCTGGTCGACGGCGCCGGGGCGGTCCGCGAACGGATCCCGCGCGGCTACGCCTTCGACTCCCGGGTCGACCCGGTTTCCGGCGACCCGGCCACGACGTATGCGGTCGGCTACGCGCTGACGACGTCCGCCGGGGCGCCGGCGCTGAAGGTCACCCTGGACCCGGCGTGGCTGGCCGACCCGGCCCGGGTGTTCCCGGTGACCGTCGACCCGACCTTCACCGACACGCCGTCCTCGACCTACGCCGAGGCCGGCGCGCCCGGCGACCACTCGATGGAGAAGGTCGTCAAGATCGGGTCGTTCAACTCGGGCCCCGACTCGGCGAACACGTTCCTCAAGTTCCCCGCCGACCTCGACGGCTCCCAGGTCACGGTGAGCTCAGCGACGCTGAAGCTGTTCGACACCTGGGCCTCGACGTGCGTCGCCGAACGCTTCGACGTCGCCCCGGTGACGCAGACGTGGACGCCGTCCGGCGTAACCGCCTACCCGGGGCCGTCCTACGGCGCGAGCATCGGCAACGCCACGCCGTCGGTGCCCACCGCGTGCGCCAACCGCGCGGCCGACCGGACGGTGGGCGATTGGGTGAGCGTGCCGTTGTCGGCGGCGACGTTCACCGGCTGGGCCAACGGGTCGGTGGCGGACAACGGCCTCGCCGTCTACGCGGCCACGAACGACACGCTGCACTGGAAGCAGTTCGACTCGTGGCAGATGAACGCCGGTTTCCAGCCGGTGCTGTCGCTGACCACGAGCGGGAACGTGCCGCCGGTCGTGGACTCCGCCTATCCGGGCGCGGGCGGCGTGACGACCAGTCTCGTCCCGTTCCTGTTCGCCACGGCCCACGACATCGACGCCGGCCCGGGCGCGCTGAAGTACCGCTACCAGGTCGCCGACCAGGCGGGCGCGACCATCGCCGATTCCGGCCTGGTCGCCGAGGGCACCTGGCGGGTCCCGGCCGGGAAGCTGAAGTACAACCAGACCTACTACTGGGCCGTGCAGGCCTACGACGGCTCGTCCTACTCGGCCGACCCGCCGTGGAACCCGCTCACCGTCGGGGTGGACCAGCCGCTGGTGACGTCGTCGCTGTCGCAGAACACCGGCGTGCACGGCGTCGAACCGAGCATCGGCAACTACACGACGTCGGCCACCGACGCGGAGGTGCGCAGCGTCGGGCCCGCCCTGTCCGTGGTGCGCGACTACAACTCCCGTGATCCCCGCACGACCGGGGCCTTCGGCGCCGGCTGGTCGAGCGTGGTCGACGCGCGCGCCGCCGAGCAGTACGACTTCGACGGCACCGGCACGGTCGTCAGCGTGCTGGTGACCTACCCGGACGGCTCCGAAGTGGGCTACGGGAAGAACGCCGACGGCACGTTTTCCCCGCCGTCAGGGCGCTTCGCCACCTTCAAGGCGATCACCGGCGGCTACAGCCTCACCGACAAGAACGACACCGTCTACACCTTCACCCAGGCACTCGGTTCGGGCGTCTACCAGCTTTCCTCGATCACGGACGCCAACGGCCGCGCGACGGCCGTGACCACCGCCGGCGGCCGCGCCACCGCGTTGACGTCGGCGGTCTCCGGCCGCGCCCTGCACCTGGCCTGGACCACCCCGGCCGGGGCCACCAGCCCGCACGTCGCCACGGTCTCGACCGACGACCTCACCCCGGGCGCGCCGCTGACCTGGACCTACGGCTACACCGGCGACCAGCTCACCAGCGTCTGCCCGCCGGGCACGACGACCGCCTGCACGCGATACGGCTACCAGGCCGCGTCGCCCTACCGGACCAGCGCGCTCGACCTCGGCCCGCACTCGCTCTGGCCGCTGGCCGAAGCGTCCGGGACGACCGCCGCGAGCGCGGTGCTGACCAACGAAGGCGCCGACAGCGCGACCTACCACGACGTCACGCTCGGCCGGCCCGGCGCGCTGGCGGGCTCGGCGGCGACGTCGGCCGGGTTCAACGGCACCTCGTCGTACGTGCAGCTCCCGCGGGCCGACGCCGCGGCGCCGAACACGATGTCGGTGTCGATGTGGTTCAAGACCGCGGCCACCAACGGAGTCCTGTTCTCCTACAGCACCATGCCGCTGACCGAGGCGACGAGCCCGGCGTCGCAGTACACGCCCGCGCTCTACGTCGGCAACGACGGGAAGCTGATCGGCGAGTACTGGACCGGCGCGACGGACAAGACCGTCACGACCCCGGCCCCGGTCAACGACAACGCCTGGCACCACGTGGTGTTCACGCACTCCTCGACCAGCCAGGGCATGTACCTCGACGGCCAGTTCGTCGGGTCCACGATCGGCGCGATCGTGCCGATGGGCCCGCAGAACCGCTACATCGGCGCGGGTTTCCTCGGCAACCAGTGGCCCGATCAGGCCAACGCCGGCAAGCCCGGCACCGCGACCTTCTTCAACGGCCAGATCGCCGACGTCGCCGTGTGGGACAAGCCCGTGCCCGGCCAGCGCGAACTGGCGCTCTACCAGAGCGGCAAGCAGCAGTCGAGCCTGCTCACGTCGATCACCCGGCCCTCCGGCGCGGTGCACACGACGGTGTCCTACGACCCGGTTTCCGACGCCGTCACGCAGATCGGTGACGAGAACGGCGGCACCTGGAAGTACGCGCCGCTGACCGCGGCCGGCTCCAGCCAGGTCTACCGCGGCGCCGTTCTCGGCTCGCACCCCGAGCTGTACCAGCGGTTCGCGGACGCACCGGGCACGGCGGTGCCGGCGGGCGAGGTGAACTACCGGCCGTCGGCCTACACGAACGCGACGCTCGGCGGGCCCGGCCCGTTCACCGACTCGACCGCGGCGAAGTTCCCGGGCACCGTCGCCGGGACGACGCTGCCCGACCACCTCGTCAGCGCGTCCACCACGGCTTCGGTGGAACTGTGGTTCTCGACGACGTCGGCGGCCGCGGGCACGCTCTTCTCGACCGGGACGTCGGCCCTCGGCACGGCGAACCCGTCCGCCGGGGCGATGCCGGTGCTCTACGTCGGCACCGACGGCAAGCTGCACGGGCACTTCTGGGACAACTCGGTCGCCGGCATGGCTTCGGCGGGCAAGGTCAACGACGGCAAGTGGCACCACGTCGTGCTCACCGGCGCGAACACCGCCCAGGTGCTCTACCTCGACGGCCAGCAGATCGGCACGCTGTCCGCGCAGATCTCCAACGGCGACCCGCTGGCCTTCGTCGGCGCGGGCGTCTACAACACCCGGGGCTGGCCCGCCGCGCCGACCGGGAACACCTGGAACTACTTCACCGGCTCGATCGGCGAGGTCGCCTTCTACCGCTCGTCGCTCGGCGCCGGGGAGGTCGCCCAGCACTTCCTCGCCGCGGGCAACTCGCAGGGTCTCGCCCCGCTGACGACCGCGACGATCACCGACCCCGCGGGCAAGACGTCGACGCAGCAGTACGACCCGGCCGCCGGGAACCACAAGATCGCCGAGACGGACACGGCCGGGCACCGCACCACCTACGGCTACGACACGGCCGGCTTCCTGCACACCAGCACCGACCCCAACGGCAACGTGGTCACCGTCGGCCACGACGTGCGCGGCAACACCGTCTCCCAGACCACCTGCCAGGACCAGGCCGCCGAGAAGTGCTCGACGTCGTACTCGACGTACTTCCCGGACGACACCACGGCGCAGCTGACGACGGCCGACGCGCGCAACGACCTGATGCTCACCTCGCGGGACCCGCGTTCCTCGGGGGCGACCGACCCCGCGTACCTGACGTCGTTCGGCTACGACACCGCCGGCAACCGCACCTCCGTGACGACCCCGCCGGTGCCGGGCTTCGCGGGCGGGCGGACCACCGCGATCACCTACAGCGACGGCACCGCGGCCTTCCCCGCGACGGACTCGGGGAACGTGCCGGCCGGGCTGCCGGTGAAGACGACCTCGCCGGGCGGCGCCGTCAACCAGGTGGCCTACCTGCACAACGGGGACGTCGCGAGCACGACCAACGCCGACGGCCTGGTCACCCGCTTCGCCTACGACCCGCTCGGCCGCCTGCTGTCGAAGACGGCCGTGTCCGACAGCTACCCGGCGGGCCTGGCCACCACCTACGCCTACGACGGCAGCGACCAGGTCGTCTCGCAGACCGACCCGGCGGTCACCGACCGGGTGACCGGCGCCGTCCACAACGCCGTCACCTCCAGCGTCTACAATGCCGACGGCAGCCTCACCTCGCAGACCGTCGCCGACGGCACCGGCGGCGACGCCGCCCGGACGTCGGGCTCGACCTACAACGACAAGGACCAGGTCGCCTCCAGCACGGACGCGAACGGCAACGTCACCACCTACACCTACGACGTCTACGGCAACAAGAAGAGCGAGACCGACGCCAACGGCACCGAGACCGACTGGACCTACGACGGCGAAGGCCGGCTGCTCACCCAGGGCGTCTGGTACACCGGCAACCCCGCCGACCCGCGGCCCGCGACGTTCCTCGTCCAGAAGTCGAACGCCTACGACCCGGCCGGGCGCCTCGCGTCCGAAATGGACTCGATGGGCGACACCACGTACTACACCTACACCGACAACGGGCTGACCGCGACCGTCGCGCGCAAGGACCCTGCCGGGCAGCAGGCGTTCGTCACCGAGTCGAACACCTACGACGCGGCCGGCAACCAGATCGGCACGGTCACCGGCAACGGCGCGAACACCTCGGCGTCCACAGTGGACGCCGCCGGGCGGGTCTCGCGGACCGTCGACGACCCGGCGGGCGCGGCCCGCACGACGTCGGTGTCCTACACCCCGGACGACCAGGTCGCGACCACCACGCAGGCCGACCCGTCGGGCCGCAGCCGCACGGTCAGCACGACCTACGACCCGATGGGCGTGCTCACCTCCCGCTCGGTCGCCGCGGACGGCGCCGGGCACCCGGTGGGCTGGTGGAAGCTGAACCAGCCGTCGGGCACCACGGTCACCGACTCCTCCGGCACCGGGAACACCGCGGCGGCCTCGGCCGTCACCTGGTCCGACGGCGCCGCGAACCTCGACGGCACCAGCTCGCAGATCGCCACCAACGGCCCGGTGCTCGACACCACGGCGGCCTACACGGTGTCGGCCTGGGTCAAACCGGCGACGCTCGGCTCGGCGTTCCAGACCTTCGTCGTGCAGAAGGGGACCGTGATGAGCGGTCTCTACCTCGAGTACGACGGCAGCAGCCACAAGTGGTCCTTCTCCCGGTTCGGCACCGACGCCACCAACGCCACCGGCTACCGCGCGGAGTCCGCGGCCGACGCGCAGGCCGGGACGTGGACGCACCTGGCGGGCGTGTACAACCCGGGCACCGGCGCGATGACGCTGTACGTCAACGGCGCGCTGGCCGGCACCACCACCGACCCGACGCCGATGGCGAGCACCGGCCCGCTGGTGCTCGGGCACGGCTGGTACCTCGGCGCCAACGGCAACTACGCCACCGGCCAGGTGGCCGGCGTCCAGGCCTACACCCGCGCGCTGTCCGCGGCGGAGGTCACGACGATCTTCGGCGGCGGCCGCAACGGCGGCACGACGGCGTCTTCGGCGGCCGAGACGACGAGCTGGACCGTCGACCAGCGCGGCCTGCCGACGTCGATGACCGACGCGAACGGCAACGTCACGACCTACGCCGGCGACGAAGCCGGGAACCCGGCGGTGACCACCGCGCCGACCGTCACCACGGAGACCAACGGCGGTCCGGCCACCGCCGTGCACCCGGTCACCACGACCGGGTACAACACCTTCGGCGAGCCGGTCGAGGCCGTCGACCCCGACGGCAACCAGCTGACCACCGTCTACGACGCGGCCGGCCAGCCGGTGTCGGTCACCAACCCGGCGTACACCCCGCCCGGCGGCGGCGCCCCGATCACCGCGACCACCGTGCGCACCTACGACAAGATCGGGCAGGTCCTCACCGAGAAGGATCCGCTGAGCCACGTCACCACCATGAGCTACGACCAGCTCGGTGACGTCGCCCAGGTGACCCGGCCCTCCGGCGCCAAGACGACGTCGACCTACGACACCAACGGCGACCGGTTGTCGGTGACCGACGCGAACGGCGTCCGCACCGAGGCGACCTACGACTTCCTGTCACGGCCGCTGACCTCGACGGTGTTCGAGCGGTACCCGAGCACGCTCACCGCGACCACGACGAACTCCTACACCGCGTCGGCCGGCAACCCCGGCGGCGCGCGCCTGGCCTCGACCACGACGCCCGCCGGCGCCGTCACCTCCTACGGGTACGACGGTCTCGGGCAGACCACCGCGGTCACCGACGCGGCCGGGAACACCACCCGGTACGGGTACAGCTACCTCGGGGAGAAGACGTCGGTCACCGCCGCCGACAACACCGCGACGCTGACCGACTACGACCAGTCGAGCCGCCCGGTGCGCGTCACCGGCAAGGACGCGACCGGCGCGGTACTGCGGCAGACGTCGGCGGCCTACGACGCCGGCGGTCGTCTAACGTCCACTGTGGATGGCCGGGGGACCGCGCGGACCTTCACCTACGACAGCGGGAACCGCCTCACCGGGGAGATCCAGCCGGTATCGGCGACGGCGTCCGTCACGACGTCGTTCGGTTACGACGCGGCGGGCAACCGGACGCGGTCCACCGACGGCCGGGGCAGCGCGACGATCACCCGCTACAACGCGTGGAACCAGCCCGAAGCGGTCGTCGAGCCGGCCACCACGGCCTACACCTCGGCCGCGGACCGGACCTTCACCTCGGTCTACGACGCGGCGGCCCGGCCGGTCACGCAGACCCAGCCGGGCGGGGTGACCGTCACGGCGGGCTACGACGACGACGGGAACCTGGTCAGCCAGAGCGGCGGCGGCGCCGAAGCCGCGACGGCCACCCGGACGTTCGGCTACGACCCCGGCGGCCGGATGACCTCGGTGGCCACGACCGAAGCCGGCGTCGCCGGGCACTCGGACCACCACGCGGCGAGCAGCGAAACCTTCGGCTACAACGACCGCGGCGCGCTGCTCACGGCGAGCGGTTCGGCCGGGTCGTCGTCGTTCGCCTACAACACCGACGGCCTGATGACCTCGCGCAGCGACGCGGCGGGCACGACGTCGTACGGCTACGACGGTGCCGACCGGCTCTCGACCGTCACCGACGCGGCGACCGGTGGCACGCAGACTCTGAGCTACAACACCCTCAACCAGGTCAGCGGGGTGAAGTACGGCACGGGCAACGCACGGACGTTCACCTACGACGGCCTGCACCGGCTGACCGGCGACGCCCTGAAGACGGCCGGGGGAGCGGCGATCGCGTCGGTCGGCTACGGCTACGACGCCAACGACGACCTCACGTCGAAGACGACCACCGGGTTCGCCGGATCGGCGGCCAACACCTACACCTACGACCTGGCCGGCCGGCTCGGGTCGTGGAACAACGGTGTCAGCACGGTGGCCTACGGCTACGACGCGGCGGGCAACCGGACCCAGGTGGGCTCGTCGACCTACACCTACGACGCGCGCGACGAGCTGACGTCGGACGGCTCGAACACCTACAGCTACAGCGCGCGCGGAACGCTGCGGGAGCGGGCGTCCTCGACCGGCACCCTGGTGTCCGCGTCGGACGCCTTCGGTCAGATGGCCGTGCAGGGCACGCAGGCCTTCGGCTACGACGGCCTGGGCCGGAACCTGACCGACACGACGATCGCGTCCGGCGCGGCGACGACGTTCGCCTTCTCCGGCCAGGGCAACACGATCGCCTCGGACGGCACGTCGACCTACAGCCGCGATCCGGGTGGCGGCCTCGTCGGCGTCGCCACCGGCGGTGCGGGGGCGTACGCCTTCGTGGACCAGCACACCGACGTCGTCGGGACGTTCACCGCCACCGGGAGCGCACTGAGCGGGTCGAGCACCTACGACCCGTTCGGCAACGTGCTGGCGTCGGCGAACGCCAAGGGGCAGCTGGGGTACCAGTCGGGCTGGACGGACCGGTCGACGGGCAACGTCAACATGGCGGCGCGCTGGTACAACCCGGCGGTCGGGCAGTTCATGAACCGGGACTCGGTGGCGAACAGCCCGGTGCCCAACCCGATGGAGGCGAACAAGTTCGCCTACGTCGACGACAACCCGATGACGGGCACGGACCCGTCCGGGCACGGCTGGTTCAGCGACGCGTGGTCGTTTGTCAGCAACCACGTCGTGGCACCGGCGGCGTCGTTCGTCTACCACCAGGTGATTCAGCCGGCGGCGCACTTCGTCAACACGTACGTGGTGCAGCCGATCGTGCACGTGGCGGTGGCGAGCTACCACGTCGTGCGGGACGCCTACCACGCGGCGGGGCGGGTGGTCCGCAACGCCTACCACGCGGTGGTGCGGTACGCGAAGAAGGTGTACCACGCGGCGGTGCACGTGGTGAAAACCGCGTACCACGCGGTCGCGAAGGTCGTGAAGACAGCCGCGCACGCGGTGGCCCACGCGGCGACGGCGGTGGTGCACGCGGCGGTGTCGGCGGCGAAGACGGTAGGTCACGCGGTGTCGACGGCCGCAGTGGCGGTGGGCCACGCGGCAGCCTCGGCGGCGTCGCACGTGGCGACGTTCGTGAAGGACCACGCGTCGACGATCGCGGGCATCGCGGCGGGTGTGCTGGTCGGCGCGGCGTGCACGGCAGCGACGCTGGGCATCGGAGCGGTCGGCTGCGCGGCGATCGGTGGCGCGGTCGGTGGCGCGGTGTCCTACGGGATGGATTGCTCGAAGGCGCACAACTGTTCGGTCGGCGGCGCGGTGGAGGCGGTCGGCCTGGGCGCGCTGGGCGGTGCGCTGGGCGCGGGCCTGGCGGGCCCGCTGGGCGGCAAGCTGGTGGCGGAGGCGCTGGACGGTGTGCTGCCCCAGGCGGCGACGCAGGGCTTGATCGGCGCGGGTGCGGGCGCGGTCAGTGGCGGCGTGACGGCGTTGGCGGGCTACGGCATGAACTGCGGCCGCGACTGTTCGGTGGGTGGCGCGTTGTCGGCGGCGGGGTCGGGTGCGCTGGCCGGCGGTGTCGGTGGTGCGGCGTTCGGGGCGCTGGGTGGTTTGCGGGCGCGTGGTCGCAGTTCGGCGGAGGAGCCGTCGACGTGCGCGGTGCACAGTTTCCTCGCTTCCACCAAGGTGCTGCTGGCGGACGGTTCTGCGAAGCCGATCTCGTCGCTGAAGGTCGGTGATCGGGTCCGGAACTCTCAGCCGGGCACGGCGGGCGTGGAGTCACACGCGGTCGACCGGGTGATCAAGACGGCGACGGACCACGACTTCGTGGACCTCAAGGTGAATCCGAGCCGGGTTCGTCGCGCGGTAAGTCGTGCGGTGGCGGGTCTCGCTGTGGCTGGGGCCATTGTCGCGGGAGGTCCGGCCACGGCATCGGCGACCGTGACGACGACGTATCACCACCCGTTCTACGACGTCACCCGTGGCGAGTTCGTCGAAGCGGTGGACCTGCAGGTCGGCGACCATCTGCAGACCGCAGAAGGCGGCGAGGCGACGGTCGCGGAGGTGACGCCGTACTACTCGACGGAGGTCACCTACGACCTAACGATCGACGAACTGCACACGTACTACGTGTACGTCGGCGACACGCCGGTCCTGGTCCACAACTGCGGCGGCGGTGACTCGTCGAATCTGTTCGAACACACCCGCGCCGACTCCGGGGCCAGCGCGACTTCGAACCAAGCGGCTGCGGTGTCACGGGACGCCTATACCGGAGAGACCGCTTATGGGGAGAGCGGTGCGGTCCCGGGCAATGTGGCTCCTCCGCTCGTGCCGAGGCTGCGAGCCGCAGAGGCACTCGTGGGCACCCCGGGAGCGCCAGAAGAGTGGGCGCCGGGAACGTGTGCGGAATTCCACGCGTGCAACAATGCTCTCAACAATGTTCCTGGTTCAACGTTGGATGATCTGGAGTATGCCACCATCGACAGGCCGAGTGGTGAGCACAAGCCGTCCTGTGGTTGGTGTCGGCTGATCTTGGGCGGTCCGGGCGGAGCAAGAGAGGTAACTCCTGGTTCATGAGCATTGAAGTGAGTGACAAGCAGCTTGCCGTGATTTTTTCAGATTCGAACTGGTCGCCGGCAAGAGTTGTGGACGTTGAAGGTGTCAAGGTCGCTTGGTTGCGGGCGGGGCACGTTCCGTCCGAAGCGGCGATCGAGTTCGTGGCGGAGTTCGACAGAACAACCTTTCGCTATCCAAGACATGAGTCGATCGGCGGCGACCAGGATTGCTCCTTGGATGCAGTCGAGGCAGTTCGGTCGACGTTTCCGATTGTCATTCGGTCATATGAGAAACGCGTCGGCGAGAATCTGTGCCCGGTCGGCATCGCGGCGTCTCGGCACCTGAACCTGATGCTTTCATCGTCTGGAAAGATGTTCGGTGGGTATGACTCGTTCCTGGCCTGCTACGGCGGATCGGGTCGAGAAGCAATATGGAACATCTACAATCGAGTCAAAGGTGTTCCGGTGTCGGAATGAGTTCGGTTGCTCTGCGGTGCAATCGGCGAGACCGGCCCCGTCTGTCCGGCGCCGAAACCGAGGTAGGCGAACAAGTTCGCCTACCTCGACGACAACCCGATGACGGGGACGGACCCGTCGGGGCACGGATGGTTCAGCGACGCGTGGTCATTCGTCAGTTGCAGGCAGGCATGTGTCGTTCGTCGCCCTGGGTAGCTCGGCGGTGGAACGACGCCGCGTGCCGTAAGTGGGTTCAGCGGAAAATTCTTGCCGGAATCATGAGTGTCGCGTTGGAAAATGACCCGGGCGCCTGGTTTGTCGGACTTGACGGGTTTCGTCGAACTTTGTTGCAGGGCAAGGGAAAGAGCTGGTCCTGCCTCCGGTAGCGTGTGCGATGCGTCCGGGGTCGTGGCGCGTTTCCGTTCTGGAGGAATTCCGTGGGTGCTCGTCAAGAAAGACGTCTGCTCGAGAACGCCGCTCCGTTCATGCGGGCCGGCGAGCAGGTGGAACTGGTCGCCATGGCCAAAGTGGGCTCGGTGGCGAAGTCGGTCGGGAAGTCCGTTGCCTTCGGGGTGGCCGTCGGGGTGCTCAGTGGTGGCACCATGATGGCGCTGCCGGTTCAGGCTGAGGCGTATGTCGTGCTGACGGACCGGCAGATCCTGTTCTTCCGGTCCTACAGCGGGTCGCCGGGCAGGCACATCTTCGGCGCGCCGCGGCACCTCGTGGCGATCACCGAGCCGAAGTCGGGTTTTCTGCTGAAGTTCCAGTTGTACGTCCAGGGTTGGAACCAGGCTCTGGCCTTGACCGTGCCGCCCCTTCCGCCGCGCGTGCGCAAGCGTGGGGTCGCCTTGACCGGGCTTCTGCCGCGGATCGTGCCGGTTTCGGTCTGACCGCCGACGACGCGCCGGCGCCGGTCAGGTCATGACCGGCGCCGGCCCAGGCGTGTTCGCGTCCGCTCAGCCGCAGTGTTCGAAGTCGCTCGTGTACAACACTCCGCCCGCTGTGCCGCCCCACTTGACGCACTTGTTCGCCGCCGCGGCCTTTATCGGGCCGGCGAAGTAGGAGAACGCGCCCGAGTCCGTTTGTCGCGCCGATCCCTGGACCTCCAGGAACGCCGACGTCGCCGTGGGCGTCCCGGCCGACGCGCTCTTCATCGTGCTGACGCAGTTCTGGCCGTTGGCCGCGTTGTACGACAGGTACGCCGTGCCCGCTGTGCCTAGCGGCTGCGAGTCGATGACGCCGTAACCGCCGCCGCAGGCCGGGGCGCCCAGGGCGGCTTCGGTGATCGTCGCGTAGCGGATCGTGTCGTTCGCGTGCAGTTCCGGGCCTGCCTCGAACAGCACGCCGGCCGACGACTGTGACAGCTGCACCATGTCCGAGTACGCCGCGTCCTGGCCCCAGACGAGGAGGCTCGCGTCCGTGCCCGTCCAGTTGCCGCCCTCGTCGAACGACGAGTGCACTCGCAGCTGCTTGCGGCGGTCGCACGTGGACGGTGCGGTGAACAGGATCCGGTCGTACTTGCCGCCGGTGTCGGTGGCGCTCATCCGGACCGTCGAACCCTCGACGACCGGGGTGACGAGGTCGGTGGCGAAGGTGAACTTGGTGCTGAAGGTCGCGCCGCCGTCGGAGCTGATCGCGTAGGCGCGGTTGTGCGTGCCGTCGGCCAGGCACTTGTCGTCGTCGTTCGCCTGGTTGCGGGCGGCGGCGTAGATCCGGCCGTCGGCCAGTTCGGTGACGCTGATCTCCTGCGGGTTCAGCGCGCTCGACGTCGGCTTGTCGGTGGCCCCGAGGTGCCAGGTGCTGCCCTGGTCGTCGCTGTACATCAGGGCGCCGATGTTCGAGTAGCCCAGGCCGGCGACGAGCCGGCCCTTGTGCGTGCCGCGGGTGAGCACGATCCCGTGCGACGGCCCGGTGGCCAGCCAGCTCGGCGCGCTCGCGAAGCCCAGTTCGGTGGTCAGCACCCGCGGCGCGCCCCACGTCTTCCCGTTGTCCTCACTGATCGAGACGCGCGGGATCCGGCCGCAGGCGGGGTTGGTGTAGCACTGCATCGTCGAGAGCAGCACGATGCGGTTGCTGCCCGGGATGACGATCGGCGCCGGGTTGCCCTTCGTGTCGCCGTTGGCCTTGATGACGACCTGCAGCGCGCTCCACGTCTTGCCGCCGTCGGCCGAGCGCTTCATGACGAGGTCGATGGCGCCGAGGTCGTTGCAGACGCTGGCGCCGTCGTTGCGGCCCTCGGCGAACGCGAGCAGCGCGCCGTCGTTGGCCTTCACGATGGTGGGAATGCGGTAGCAGTCATGGCCTTCGGTGTTCTTGGCGAAGACCAGGGTGCTCGCCACGTCGGCTTGCGCGGTGCCGATGGCGGCCGGGACGGCGACAACGGCGGCGCACCCCAGCAGCCCGGCCAGCAGGCCTCGGGCGATACGGGTGAACTTCACGGTGGGGACTCCCTACGGATTCGTTCTACGTCCTACGTCTCGGCGGTAGCCTCGACCCGGCCCGTACAAGACCCGTACAACCCGACGTATAACGACCTATACGTGACGGGAGGGGGAACGTCAGGTGAACGCGGCCAGCGTGCCGAACCCGGTCGCGAACACGAGCAGCGTCGACAGGAGACCCAGCAGCAGCGCCCGGCCGCCGCCGCGCAGGAGCGGGCCGAGCCGGACGGCGCAGCCCAGGCCGAACAGCGCGCCCGCGAGCAGGAGCGTCGACGCCGTCTTCGCGACGTCGAGCGCGAACGCCGGGACCAGGCCGGTGCTGCGGACGGCGACCATCGCGAGGAACCCGAGGACGAACAGCGGCACGAGCGGCGCGTGGCCGCCGCGGCGGGTGCGTTCGGTGGCGCCGACGATCGCGACCATCGGGGCGAGCAGCACGACCCGGCTCAGCTTCACCACGATCGCGATCGTCACGGCGCCGGCGCCCGCCGGCCCGGCCGCGGCGACGACCTGGGCGACCTCGTGCACCGAGATCCCGGCCCAGCTGCCGGTGCGGACCGCGTCCAGGCCGAGCCAGTGGGCGAGCAGCGGGAGCACGCCGAGGGCGAGGCTGCCGTAGCAGGTGACGAGCGCGACCGCCGTCGCGACGTCGGAGTCCTCGCGGTCGACGACGCCCTCCATGGCGGCGATCGCCGACGCGCCGCAGATCGAGAACCCCGTCGCGACGAGCAGGGCGAGCCCGCGGGGCACCCGCACCAGCTTGCCGAGGCCGAGGGTGCCGAGGAAGGTGACCGCGACCGTCACCACCACGGCGGCGAGGGTGCCGGGGCCGAGGCTGAGCACCGTCGGCAGCGCGAGCTGCAGGCCGAGCAGGACGACGCCCGCGCGCAGCAGGCGCTTCGTGACGCGCGCGACGGCTTGGCGGTGCTCGTCGGCCAGCAGTGGCGTGCTCCCGACGGCGATGCCCAGCACGACGGCCACGGTGAGCGCGCCGGCCACCGGCCACGCCGAGCTCAGCGCGTACGCCGCCGCGACGCCCAGCCCGGTGATCACGAGGCCGGGCAGGAGCGGTTTCGCCGTCGTGAGTGCCATGTACCCAGCGTCGCCCGGTCGTGGTCGTCGCGGTAGCCGTCCGTGACGACGTAGGTCATAGACTGGGGCTATGACCGGACCGGATCTGGACTCGCTGCGCCTGCTGGTGCTCGTCGACGACCTCGGCAGCATCGGCCAGGCGGCCACGGCGCTGGGCATCGCGCAACCCTCGGCCAGCAAACGGTTGTCCACTTTGGAGCGTCAGCTGGGACTGTCCCTCGTGGACCGGACGCGGCGTGGTTCGGCGCTGACCCCGGACGGACGGGTCATCGCGGGCTGGGCCCACCGCGTGCTGGCCGAAGTGGACGGGCTGCGGACCGGCGCGGCGGCGCTGCGCACCCAGCGCGGCGCGAAACTGCGGGTCGCGGCGAGCATGACGCTGGCCGAGCACTTCGTGCCCGCGTGGATCGGCGAGGTCAAACGGACCGAGCCGGACACCGACGTCGGGCTCGAGGTGGTCAACTCCGAGCACGTCGCGGACCTGGTGACGCACGGGCGGGTGGACCTCGGGTTCGTCGAGTCGCCGGGACCGTGGCCGGGCTTGAGCACGCGCCGGGTCGCGACGGACCGGCTCGTGGTCGTCGTCCCGCCCGGGCACCGCTGGGCGCGACGACGTCGTCCGCTCACGGCCGCGGAGCTGGCCGCGACGCCGCTGGTGGTGCGCGAACCCGGGTCGGGTACCCGCGAGACCGTCGAGGCGGCGCTGCGCCGCGCGGGCGCCGGGCCGGTGAAACCGTTGCTGGAACTGGGATCGGCGTCGGCGGTGCGCAACGCCGTGATCTCCGGCGCGGGTCCCGCGGTGATCAGCGACCTCGACGTCGTGCGCGAGGTGGCCGGGCGCCGCCTGGTGCCGGTGGCGGTGGATGGCGTCGACCTCGGGCGGGTGTTGCGGGCGGTGTGGCCGGCGGGGCGGCGGCTGGCCGGACCGGCCGCGGATCTGCTGGCCCTGGCGGTCAAGTCCCGGGCGTGAGGTGAGCTTCGAGGGTTTCGCAGGTGTCGGCGAGCAGCCGGGTGCGGTCGCCGGTGCGGGTCGCCAGCACGACGTGGCATGGCTCGACTCCCTCCATCGGCACGGTGGTGACGTCCGGCCGGAGCCGGCTGCGGCGGACGACTGCCGGGGCGATCGCCACCAGCTGGCCGGCGGCGATCAGCTCGTACTTCTCCTCGTAGCTCTCGAGGAGCGGGCCGTCCGGCGCGGGGCGGCCGTCGGGGCGCGGGTCGACGCGCCAGAACGCGTTCCAGGCCGGGTCGGCCAGCCGGGGGAGCGGCTCGTCGGCGATGTCGTCGAGGGTGACCGACGCGCGGCCGGCGAGGCGGTGGTCGGCGGCGACCACCAGCACGCGTTCCTCGTCGTAGAGCGGCGTGACGTCGAGTCCCTCGGCCGGCAGCGGCAAGCGGGTGACCGCGACGTCGATGCGGTGCTCCAGCAGTGCGGCGGCCGTCTCGTTCCAGCCGAGGTGCCGCGTCACGAACTCGGCGTCCGGGTGGTGGCGGCGCAGGTCCCGCACGGCCGGGGTGACGAACAGGTTCGTCAGGTAGCCGATGGTGAGCCGGCCGGGTGTGGCCGCGGCGCGGGTGCTCGCCGCCGCCTGCGCGGCCGACCGCAGCAGCGCCTCGGCGCGGGGCAGGAAGACCTCGCCGGCCTCGGTGAGCCGGCTGCCCTGCGGCGTGCGATCCAGCAGGCGCGCGCCGAGCTGCCCTTCGAGGCGGCGGATCTGCCGGCTCAGTGACGGCTGCGTCGTGTGCAGCGCGGCCGCGGCCCGGCCGAAGTGCCGGTGTTCGGCGACGGCGGTGAAGTACCGCACCAGCCGCAGGTCGAGGTCGGTCATGCCCCCAGTGTAGGCCGCTGAGCTGTGGTGATGCCTGAGGCGTATGGCCCGATGACGGACAGGCGTTGGACGTTTTCGCTGCGCCGGCCGAACCATGGAAGCACAGTCGGTCCAGCACGAGGAGCTTGAAATGCGTGTGTTCGTCACCGGTGCGACGGGGTTCGTCGGGAGCGCGGTCGTCCGCGACCTGCTCGACGCGGGGCACGAGGTCGTGGGCCTAGCCCGCTCGACGGAGAAGGCCGCGGCCCTCGCGGCCGCCGGCGCTTCGGTCCGCCACGGCGTCCTGGAGGACCTCGACGGTCTCCGCGAGGCGGCCGCCGCGTCGGACGCCGTCATCCACACCGCCTACGTCCACGACAACTTCGCCGATCTCACGGCCGCCGCCGCGACGGACGCGGCCGCCATCGCCGCCCTCGGCGCGGCCCTCGAAGGGTCTGGGAAGCCGCTGGTCGTCACCGCGGCGACCGGCCCGGTGGCGCCCGGCCGGCTCGCCACGGAGGACGACGTCGCCGACCCGGCGTTCCCGCGGGCCGGGTCCGAGGCCGCGGCGCTCGGGTTCGCCGAGCGCGGGGTGCGCGCGTCCGTGCTGCGGCTGCCGCAGTCGGTGCACGCCGAGGGGGACCGTCACGGGTTCGTGCCGGCGCTGATCCGGCTGGCGCGCGAGAAGGGCGTCTCGGCGTACCCGGGCGACGGTTCCGGGCGGTGGGCCGCGGTGCACCGGCTCGACGCGGCGCGGGCGTACCGGCTGGCCGTCGAGACGGGGCAGTCGGGCGTCCGGCTGCACGCCGTCGGCGACGAGGGGGTGCCGCTGCGGGTCGTCGCCGAGCGGATCGGGCGTGGGCTGGACCTGCCGGTGGCGTCGGCGGACGCGTCGCACTTCGGCTGGCTCGCGAAGTTCGCCGGGGAAGACTCGCCGGCGTCGAGCGTGCTGACGCAGAAGCGGCTCGGCTGGGTTCCGGAGCACCAGGGCCTGGTCGCGGACCTGGAAGCCGGGCACTACTTCGAGTGAGCTGACCTGGCGGGTTGCCGCCGATCCAACGGCGATATATCGTGTGAATGTCGGCGATACGATGAGCCTGAGGAGGCAACCATGGTGATGAACGCGGGAGCGGGACGGATGTTCGGCGGCTTCGGAGGCGACCCCTTCGGCGGTCGCGGGCCGGCCGGGCACCGCGGCCACCCGGACCACGGCCACGGGATGCCGGACCACGGGCGCCCGGGGCACCGTGGGCACCCCGACCTCGGCGACGGGCTACCGGGGCTGCCGGATCATGGTCGCGGGGTGCCGGGGCACCCGGATCACGAGGAGTGGGACGGCCACGGGATGCCGGGGCACGAGGACTGGGACGGCGGCCCCGACCTGGCGCGCGGCGGGCCGCCGGGAGGGATTCCGCCGCACCCACCCCACCCGCCGCAGCCGCCGGGAGCGCCCGGCGGCTTCCCCGGTTTTCCGGGGTTCCCGGGCGGTCCGGGGTCGTTCGGCGGCCCGGGGGGCTGGGGTGGTGGCGCCTTCCAGCGGGTGCGGGACTTCCGCGGTGGTGGGCGGCCGGCGGCCCGGCCGGTGCGTCCGGCCGTGCTCGCGCTGCTGGCCGAGGAGCCGCGGCACGGCTACCAGCTGATGCAGGAGATCCGCCGCCGTACGCACGACCGGTGGCGGCCCAGCCCCGGCTCGGTGTACCCGATCCTGCAGCAGCTGGAAGACGAGGGCCTGGTCCGCACGTCGGACTCGGGCGGCCGTCGCGTCGCCGAGCTGACCGACGCGGGCCGGGAGCACGTCGCCGGCCGTGAAGAGGAGTTCGCCGCGCTGTGGGCCGACGGCGCTCCCGAGGACGAGCCGGGTGCCGACCGCTTCGCCGCCCTGTGGAACGCGCTGGGAGAACTCTCCGGTGCGGCCGCCCAGGTAGGCTACAGCGGCAACGAAGCCCAGGTGGCAGAGGTGAAGAAGATCCTCGCCGACGCACGCCGCCGGGTCTACGCGGTCCTCGCCGACGCCGGCCTGGAGGACGAGGAAGACTGAGCGGTCGAGTCCGAAAGCCGTGAGGGGCACCTTCAGGGACGTACAAGCCCTGAAGGTGCCCCTTACGGCGACCGAGGGCCTTGAATGTCCTGAAGGGCACCCTCATGGCTCTGATGTCCCTGGGGGTGCCCCTCACGGCGACCGTCCACATCGGACAATCGGCCGGGCGGGTAAGGTCGGACCGTATGGAGGAACAGGACTTCGCTGCGCACCTGACCGCGACCATGACCGGCGGCGCGCTCACCATGCTCATCGGGCTCGGGCACCGGACCGGGCTCTTCGAAGCCGCCGCTCGTGGGCCCGCGACCAGCGCGGGGCTCGCCGAACGGGCCGGATTGCAGGAGCGGTACGTCCGCGAGTGGCTGGGCGCGATGGTCACCGGCGGGATCTTCACCTTCGACGCGGGGGAGTACGCCTTCCCGCCCGAGCACGCGAAGTTCCTGCTCGGCGACACGGCGTCCAACCTCATGCCGTCGCTGCTGACGCTCACCGCGTTCACCGGCATCCTGCCCGAGCTCGAGCGCAGCTTCGCCGAGGGCGGGGGCGTGCCGCGCTCGGCGTATGGGCCCTACCTCGAGACGCTCGGGGCGAAGACCGGCGACAGCTGGAAGCACATCTACCGCGAGCACCTGGTCGACGGCTTCTTCGGCGCCGTCCCGGGTCTGACGGACAAGCTGACCGCAGGCGCGCGGGTGCTCGACCTCGGCTGTGGCACCGGGAACGCGATCGCCGTCGCCGCCCGGGCGTTCCCCGCGTCGCGGTTCACCGGGCTCGACATCAACCCCGGCGTCGTCTTGCAGGCGAACGAGACCAACGCCGGCCTGGCCAACGCCGAGTTCGCCGTGGGGGACGCCGCTGAGCTGACGGCCGATCCGCCGTACGACGTGATCACCGCCTTCGACGCGATCCACGACCAGGACCGGCCGGACGTCGTGCTGCGGCGGGTCCGGGGCGCGCTCGCGCCGGACGGGCTGTTCTTCATGGTGGACACGTTCTTCTCCAGCGATGTGGCGAAGAACGTCGGCAACCCGCTCGCCGCGCTGTGCTACTCGATCAGCCTGATGTACTGCACCACGACGTCGCTCGCGGAGGGCGGGGCCGCGCTGGGTGCCATGTGGGGCACCGAAACGGCCCGGGACATGCTCGCGGACGCGGGGTTCCGGCACGTCGACGTGCTCGGGTCCCCGCGTCCGCAGAACTGCATCTACGTCTGCCGCGCGTGAGTCACTGCTGGTACGGCGCCGCCGCGGCCTTCGCGGCGGTGATCAGCGCGCCCTTGTTCTTCGGCCAGAACGTGCTGTCGACGCAGGTGTAGCGCGGCAGGAACCCGCCGCAGGTGCCGCTGGAGCCGCCGACCTCGAACGTCACGCTGGCGACGCCGAGCTCGCCGTAGGTGAAGTCGTCGGTGGTGCCGCTGGTGTCGTAGCCGACGGTCTCCTCGTTGGTGCCGACGAGGTAGCCGTTCGACGCGGCGTACTTCGCGCCCAGCTTGCGGTACTGCGCGTCGTTCGGCGAGGTGGCCTGCGTGAAGCCCCACGGGATGATGATGTCGTTGCCGTAGCTGTGCAACGTGATCATCGTGCCCTTGGCCGACGTCGGCGCCGGGTCGTTGTTGCCGGTGCCGCGCTGGTCCGGGAAGATCGAGCGGGCCAGGGTTTCCAGGGCCTTCACCTCGGGCTCGGAGCCGGCGCTCGCGCCCTGGTAGGTCTCGGCGCACGGGGAGTTGGAGTCGCCGCCCCACTTGAACGTCGAGTTGCGGTTGAGGTCGATGCCGATGTTCGTGCCGGAGCAGCCGCCGCGGGTGTTGTTGGCGTTCTTGCGCTGCAGCTTCGGCGAGTTCCCGCCGGAGGCGACGATGTCGACGCCGTCCGGGTTCGAGATCGGCACCACCCACACCTCGGTGGTGTCCAAAATGGACTTCGCGGTGGCGTCGGTGGCGTAACCGTCGGCGAGGTAGTCGATCCAGCGCCAGGCCAGCTCGCCGGTCGACAGCTCGCGCGCGTGGATCTGGGCCATCAGGAAGAACTTCGGCTTCTTCGACGTCGTCGACAGCGTGCAGTCGCCGGTCTGCTTCTTGGTCAGGCAGATCGCCTGGATGTCGTGCCCGCCCTGGCCCTGCTGCTTCTTCCACGACTGGCCGATCGCGAGTTTCGTGGCCAGGTCGGGGTGCGCGGCCGCGACGCTCGTGAGGTGGGCCTCGTGCGCGGTGACCGTGCGGTATCCGCCGTAGAAGGTGTCCGCGGCCAGGGAATTCGCCTGCGCGGGCAGTTCCTTGTAGACGGTGTCGTAGAAGCTCGGCCGGTACCCGAGCCCCTGCAGCTGCGCGGCGACGGCCTTGCCGCCGACGACGTACACCGAGCCGGCGTCGCCTTCTTCGACGTCGAAACCGGCGTTCGTCAGAGCGGCGGCCTGCGCGGCGGTCGCCGGGACGCGCCAGAAGACGGGCGTGTCGGCGGGTTGCGCGGTGGCGCTGCTCCCGAGCAGGGAAGCGAGCAGCGTGCCGGCCGCCACCAGGGCGAGCCGGGACAGGGACCTTGACGCCATCGGGGGATCTCCTCACGGCCGCACGGATGGGCGCCAGGCTCGGCAGCCCACGGTCACCGAACCGGCACGCACAGTGTGTCGGTGCGGGACAAACCCGCCATACCCCCGAAAGTCGCGAAACCGCCCAACGACGGCGCGCCCGGTCAGCCCAGCCCGGTGTGGGTCTCGTTCAGCAGGGTGACGATCGCCTGGGGCGTTCCCGAAGTCATCACGACAGTCCGGTCTCCGGCGGGGTAGGTCAGCACGCGGCCGCCGTCGGTGAGGTCGAGTGCGGTGAGCGGGCGGGAGCGGATCCGGCCGTCTCGAGTGCGCCGCGCGGTGTAGAGCTGGTGGACGGCGTCTCGAGGGGCCTGCTCCAGCCAGGCCGGCAGGGCGTGGTCCGGCAGCTGCTGGTCCGGCACGCACGCGCCGTCGGCGTCGGGCAGGGTGTCGAGCAGGCTCGTCGCGAGCCAGGTGGGTCGCACGGGCTCGACGAGCACCGCCGCGTCGTCGGCGACGAGCCGCACCGCCTCCTCGCCGCGCGCGGCGATCAGGACCGCACCGCATCCGCCGTCCCGGTGCTCGCTCCACGAATAGAACTCGTGGTCGGCGTGCGCGAGGATGCGCAACGACCCGCGCCAGAGGTCGTTGAGGCGGTGGTTGCGAGCGAGCCCGAGCCGGGTGAGCGCGGCCATCGTGCGGTCTTCGAGCTCCCGCACCGCGTCTTCGCGGATCCAGTGGTGCCGATCGGTGCCCAGGACGGCGGGAGCGTCGCCGAGGTCCAGCATCCGCCAGGCGGTGAGGAACGCGAGCCGGGGCAGGACGACGGGCTCGTCGAGGACGGGCATGGGCGGTTCTCCGGTCGAGTGCTCAGGCGCCGATGGTGGGATCGACGGTGGTCAGGCCGGTTTCGGGGTCGACGCGGGCGTACCGCTCGTCGTCGGTGAACAGGGAGCCGTCGTCGAGGACGTACTTGCGTTCGTGCACCCGGTCGTCCTCGCGCCGGGACCGCGTGCCCGGCGTGGTCGAGCCGGGGGAGGATGGGCGCCCGCCGCCACGGGTCCCTTCGCGCACACCGCTCGAGCCGCCGCGAGGCGCTCCCGCCGGTCCGCCGGGCAGGTTTCCGCGGAAGTTCCCACCGACCCCCGGGACGGTCGTGCCGGACGGCGAAGGAGCCGAAGCCGCCGGGCCGCCGCCGGGCCACTGCGGGGCCATCGGGGACGCCGGGGTGCCGGTCGCCACGTAACCGGTGGTCGAGGTCGTCCCGGAGGAGGACGCACCGGCGAGCGACGGGGGGCCGGCCGCGATCCGGGAGTCTGCTCCGCTGGGCACCGGCGCGGCGCCGAGCTGCGGGCCGGCCGCGCCCGGCTGCGCGGCCGGTTCCGGCGCGCCGGGCGGATGGCCGATCGGCGTCCCGGCGGCGGCCGATGCCGAAGCCCCGCTGGTGCCCAGCGGACTTCGGACCTCTTGAGCCGAGGACGTCGTGGCGCCGCCGGGTTCCTCCGTGCCCCAGTCGTGCCGGAGAGCGCGAGCCTGGTCGTCCAGGTGGGTGGCGTAGGCGTGGTAACGCTCCAGGTACTGCGCCGCCTTCTCGTTGTAGGCCGTGATCGCCTTCTCGGTGTCGGTGTCCCAGAACGACAGGCTGTCGAACAGGTTCTTCTCCGGCCGCGGCCCCAAGCGAGCCAGCTGGGTCCTCAGGTTCTGGAACGCCAGGTCGGCCTCGGTGATGTTGAGGCAGTTGCGGGCGAACGTCGACTCGGTCGTCTCGACGGTCCGCCCGAACTTCCGGGCGCTGCCGGCGGCCGCGTCGGCCCCGCTGCCCTGCCAGGCCGAGTCGAGCTGCGCGAGCACGGAGTAGAGGATGTCGGCGGCTTCGCGGTGTGCGATCGCAGCCTCCTGCGTCGCTTTCGCGGCCCGGGCCCACTCACTTCCGCCGCCCCGCGTCACCATGCCCGTCAGGTCCTGGACGGAGACCACCCGGGCCTCGGTGCCCTGGCGCACGAGGTCGGCGGACCACGCGACGGCCTCCTCCGTCGTCCGCACGGACGCGGGGGCGCTCCGGTGGGCGATGGCCTGCACATGATGGTTCGACCAGGGGAACAACAAGAATGCCTCCGAATCCGGGCCTGCGCGGGTCAGCTGGGCCGGACCGGCGGGAACGCCCGGGCCGCGTCGGCGTCCTGCCCGCTCAGCCGCCGCAGCGCTTCGCCGGCCTTGGCGGCCAGCTCGTTCAGGTACGCGGTTTCCCGCTCGAGGTGCTCCTGTCCCGCGGCGAACAGCGGCGTGAGCCGTGCGGTGTACCCGAGACTGGCGGGATCGTCCGCGGGAGAGGCCACCGGGACGGCGTGCGCGGATCCCGCGCGGCGCAAGAGCTCGGCCGCGTCCGCGAGCCGGCCGGAGATCTCCCGCAGCCGTGCGGGATCCAGCGCGATGTCCGGGAATCGGGCGTCGGCGGGTGTCACGGCGGTTCGGTCCTCCCTCCGGTACGGCACAGTGTGCGTCGCAAGGGGACAGTCGTGCGGTTCGCCCGCGCCGTTACGCCGGAAACGGAACCGGGGCCGACCACCTCGGTGATCGGCCCCGGTTCGCGAAATCGGTTACTTCTTCAGGCCGTGCTCGATCGACTCGATGATGCGCGGCCGCAGCTCGGCCGCGCTGATGATCGCGTCCACCGAGCCGACCTCGACCGCTCGCTGGATGTTGTGCACGCGGTCGAACTCCGCGGCCACCTCGCCGACCTTCTCCGCGCGGACCGAGGACTGGACCTCGGCCAGCTGGGCGTTCAACGCCGCGCGCTCGGCGCCGCTCGTCTCCGAGACGCGGGTCTGCAGCTCGGTCACCCGCGGGTCGGTCGCCGTGCGGTTGTTCACGTCGCCGGAGAACACCACCGCCGCCGCCGGGGCGCCGCCCAGCACCGAGGCGAACGAGCCCTCCAGCGCCAGCACCGTCATGTTCGGGTTGAGCGCCTTGGAGAACACCACGAACGCGCCGCCGTGGTAGCGGGAGATCACGCAGAACACGATCGGGCCGGCGAAGTTGACGATCGCCCGGCCGATCTCCGCGCCGTACTCCAGCTGCAGCTTGCGCAGCGACTCCGGCGAGCCGTCGAACCCGGAGAGGTTCGCCAGCACGACCAGCGGCCGGTTGCCCGACGCCGCGTTGATCGCCCGCGCGGTCTTCTTCGACGACCGCGGGAACAGCGTGCCCGCGGTGTAGGCGTCCGGGCCGTCGGTGGGCGGGAAGCCGCGGCGGGGCACCGAACGCGACTCGATGCCGACCAGGCAGACCGGCCAGCCGCCGATGTGCACGTCCTGCACCGCCGAGGTGTCCGCGTCGGCCATGCCCGCCCAGCGCTCCAGCACCGGGTGGTCCTGGTCCGACAGCGCGCGCATCACCGTGCGGATGTCGAACGCCTTCTTGCGGTCCGGGTTGTGCTGGGCCGAGAAGATCTCGCCGACGGTCGTGAAGTCGCTGCCCACGACCGCGTGCGGGAACGGCGAGACGTCGCGGGTGACCGGGTCGTTCGTGCTCGCCCGCCGCGGCCCGGTTTCGCCCGGCACGACGTAGGTGTGGTCGTAGTGCGACATCAGCACGTCGCGGGCGGCCGGCAGGTTCGGCGCCCAGTACTGCGCCTGGCCGTTCGGGCCCATCACGCGGTCGTAACCGCCGATGCCGAAGTTGTCCTCGGCCGACACACCGCCGGAGAAGTCCAGCGCCTGCTTGCCGGTCAGCACCATCGCCGAGTCCGGCGTCATGATGAGGACGCCCTTGGTGTGCATGAGCATCGTCGCTTCGGCGTTCCAGTACGGCTGCGCGCCGACGTTGATGCCGACGACCACGACGTTGATCTCGCCGCCGTCCTGGGTGAACGTCACGATCCGCTTGAGCGCCGCGGCGACCCAGTCCATGTTCTCGGTGCCCGAGGTCATCGAGATCCGGGCGCCCGCGGACACCGCGAACCACTCCAGCGGCACCTGCATCCGCTCGGCCAGGTCCAGCGCCGCGATGACCCGCGAGCACTCCGGCTCCGACAGCGCGCCGAGCGCCTTCGTCGGGTCGCCGAGCAGCACGACGCGGGTGACGCCCTCGGGGTGGCGCTGGGTCGGCGTCGTGACGACGCCCGCGATGATCGCCGCGGAGTTCTTGCCCTTCGGGCGATCCACCGGGACCAGCGCGCCGGAGCCGTCGAAGTCGTGCTCGGTGAAGCTGCCGCCCGGCCCGGCGAGCAGGCCGGTCAGCTCGTACGGGTAGACGTTGCCGCGGCGGGCCGCGCGCAGCACCTTCTGGCGGTAGTCGTCGAGCGGCTGCACCGGCTCGTCGGTCGGCGCGCCGACGTGCAGGCGCGCGCCGTTGCCCGGGTCGAGGGTGATCCGGACGGCGATCTCGGTCAGCTCACCCGCGCCGTTGCGCTGGCGGGCCAGGAACTGGACCTCCTCCAGCCCGGCGCCCGCCGTGGTCGGCAGGATGCGCTGGACCAGCGTGTTCAGCTCTTCGGCGGTGATCTCGGTCGACGGCCAGACGTACATCATGATCCGGTTGGTGTCGAACCGCTTGTTCTGCGGCCGCTGCGCCTGGATGTTGCGGATCGCGTCGAGGCACGCGGTGATCGCGTCCTCGACCGCGGGCAGCGACACCAGCCGGCCGTCGGCTTCGCGCAGCGGCGTCAGGTCGCGGACCTGGCCCATCGCGATGAGCCGCTCGTCGGCCGGGTTGCTCTGGGCGACGGCCTTGAAGAGGTAGATCTCCTCGTCGGACGACGGCAGCCGGGTGAGGTCGAACTCGCGCAGCCGCTGCAGCTGCAGGCGCTGCGCGATCATCGGGTGCAGGCCGCGGATCAGCCGGTCCTCGGCGAAGCCCGCGCCGTCGGGACGGAACGTGAAGTGGTGGTGCATCACCGCGCCGCTGGTGCCGGCCACCGTGGTGGTGATCCGGCGGACCCCGGCGGGCAGCGACAGCCCGGCGAGGACCTCGCCGAGCCGCACGGCCATCGCGTCGGCGTCGGGCTGGTCCTCCCACGTGACGTAGAGGTCGGCGACCAGGCCGTGGTCCGGGACGTCGACGGCGAAGGTGCCGATCGCGCCGATCGCGTCGGGCAGGGCGGCGATGTCGACGGCGGTGGTGACCACGCGCGTGACGCCGTTGCGCCCGGTGTGCTCGGCCGTGACGAACCGGCAGCCCGCGACGTCGTGCGCGGTGACGCCCGACAGGCCGCGGTTGCCGTAGTAGCGGCGGGTCAGGACCTCCAGCAGCGGCGCGTGGTCGCGGCCGGGGCGGCCGATCCGCTGGCCGATGAGCCGGACGAGGGGTTCGGCGCAGGCCACCATCGTCTGGATCCGCTCGGCGCGGTCCGGGGCGTCCGGGTGGTGGTCGAGGTGGCGCAGCTGGTCGCGCACCGAGGCGTAGGTGCGGGCGCGGCCGCGGCGCAGCAGCGGCTGGGCGAACCAGCGGAACACCACGCCACGGGCCAGGTCGGACACCACGGGGAAGCGCACCTGCGTCGCCTCGATGAGGTGCTCCAGGGTGAGCCCGGCGCGCTCGCTGTCGGCTTCCAGCGGCGGCGCGCCGGCCAGCCACTGCCGCAGCAGCTCGGTGACGACTCCTGAATCGCCCGGCATCCGTTGCTGCGCCAGGAAGATCCGGAAGACCGCGCCTTCCAGCTCCGGCGTGCGGTCGAGGTCGGTGACGCCGTAGTGGCCGAGCACCTTCGTCAGCTTGGCCTGGAAGCCGGGCGACACGGCCGCCCGCTCGATGTCGAGGCTCTGCAGGTAGCTGTGGAAGAACTCGCGCGGGCTGTGCACCGGGCTGTCCGGCTCGGTGTCCAGCTCGCCGCCCGGCTTGTTGCGGCTCAGCTCGGACAGGTCGGCGAACACGGTGAGCAGTTCCAGCTCGCCCTCGACCGGGCGGCCGCTCAGCTCGGCGCGGGCGGCCAGGTACCCCGCGAGGACGCGCTTGCGCTCGGCCGGGTCGACGTCGAAGCCCAGCAGCAGGCTGCGCAGGTCCTGCAGGCCACGCTCGACGCGGGCCTCGGCGGAGACCCCCGACGGCTCGGCGGGCAGCTCGATCTCGACCGTCTCGGCCTCGGTGGTGTCTTCTTCCTCGGCGCCTTCGGCCAGCGGCTCCAGCCGCATCAGGGGCGCGCCGGTCTCGACCTGGCTGCCCACCGACACCGGGCACTCGCGGACGCGGGCGCGGAACGGCGCGCGCAGCACCGTCTCCATCTTCATGCTCTCCAGCACCAGGATCGGCGCGTTCGCCTCGACCTCGTCGCCGACCGACAGCGGGGTCGCGACGACCAGCGCGGGCGCGGGGGAGCGGACGACGCCGCCCTCGTCGCGGCTGATCCGGTGGGTGACGCCGTCGACCTCGACGAGGTGGGTCGGGCCGTGCGTGGCGGCGGTGATCCGGAAGCGCTGCCCGTTGACGACGATCTGGCCGCTGTGCGCGTCGAACCGCTTGACCTCGACGTCGGCGTGGTGGACGTCCGAGCCGCCGGCCGAGATCCCGACGCGGAAGCGCTGCTGCCCGATGCGGGCGACGCCGACGCGGTAGCCGACGCCGCGCAGCTTGAGGTCCAGCGGGCGGCCGGACTCGTGCTGCACCTGCGGGCGGCCGCCGTGCGCGGTGTTCAGCAGCTGCTGGACGGTGAGCTCTTCCTCGTCCTCGTAGGCCTCGATGGCGGCCGTGGCCAGTGCGATCGCGGAGTGCCGGTGGGTGACCAGGCGGCCTTCGGCGCGGACGCGGTCGATCCAGCCGGTGTCGGCGCTGGCGTCGATCACCTCGGGCTGGTCGAGCAGGTCGAGCACGAAGCTCTTGTTGGTCGCGCCGCCCTCGATGATCACGGTGGTCTCGGCCATCGCGCGGCGCAGCCGGCCGAGGGCCTCGTCGCGGTTGCGGCCGTAGGCGATGATCTTGGCGATCATCGAGTCGAAGTCCGCCGGGATGGTGTCGCCTTCGCTGACGCCGGTGTCGACGCGGATGCCGGGGCCGGCGGGCAGCGCCAGCCGGGCGATGCGGCCGGGGGAGGGGGCGAAGTCGCGGTCGGGGTCTTCGGCGTTGAGCCGCGCCTCGACGGCGTGGCCGCTCTCGGCCGGCTGGTCGCCTTCGAGCTTGCCGCCGTCGGCGACGTGCAGCTGCAGCTTGACCAGGTCGGTGCCGGTGGTGATCTCGGTGATCGGGTGCTCGACCTGCAGCCGGGTGTTGACCTCGAGGAAGGCGAACAGCCGGTCGCCCGGGTGGTAGAGGAACTCGACGGTGCAGGCGCCGCGGTAGCCGACGGCGACGGCGAGCCGCTCGGCCGAGGCCTTCAGCTCGGCGGTCTGCTCGGGGCTCAGCACGGGGGAGGCGGACTCTTCGATGATCTTCTGGTTGCGGCGCTGCACCGAGCAGTCGCGCACGCCGAGCGCCCACGCCGTCCCGCCGTCGGAGATCACCTGGACCTCGACGTGGCGGGCGCCGGTGACCAGGCGCTCCAGGAACACGACGCCGGAGCCGAACGCGCGCAGCGCTTCCTGGCTGGTGCGCTCGTAGGCGTCGGCGAGGTCCTCGCCGGAGGCGACCATGCGGATGCCGCGCCCGCCGCCGCCCGCGGTGGCCTTGAGCATCAGCGGGTAGCCGATTTCGTCGCCGGCGCGCAGGGCGTCTTCGAGGGTGGCGACCGCGCCGCGGCTCCACGGCGCGACCGGGACCCCGACCTCTTCGGCGATCAGCTTCGCGCCGATCTTGTCCCCGAGCTTGCGCATCGCGTCGGCGCTCGGGCCGACGAACGTGACGCCGACCTTCTCGCACAGCTCCGCGAACGCGGGGTCCTCAGCGACGAAGCCCCAGCCGACCCACGCGGCGTCGGCCTTCGTGTCGACGAGCGCCTTCTCCAGCACCTCGAGGTCGAGGTACGGCCGGGCCGAAGCCGGGCCCAGGTTGTAGGCGATGTCGGCTTCGCGGACGAAGGTCGCGGTGCGGTCCGCGTCGGTGTAGAGGGCGACCGTCTCGATCCGCTCCCCGGTTTCCGCGGAGAGATCCCGGACGGCGTGGATCAGCCGCATCGCGGCCTCTCCGCGGTTGACGATGGCGACACGACTGAACACCGGCTGAGCCTCCCAAGTACCCACGCACAGAAGGCGACGTCCGGGTCCCGGAGCGTCGCCTGCACTTGCTTACACCCTGGTCGATCACCGACGGGTGGGCCAATGTCCGGCATGGCGCATGCCGGAGGCGATGCTTTGTGGGAACCCTACAAAAGGCGACCCGCGCCACACTGCGCGGTGCCGGATTCTCGCGAGGTCTGCCACAAAGCACACGGGAACCCTACGCCGAGGGTGACTAGGAAAACATCTTGTTGCGACCCCTATGTTCAGGAGGCCAGCAGCACGTCCGACTCCAGTACCTGCCCCAGTTCCCGCCGTTCGGCCGCCGACAACGGCACCGCGGCCACGCTGCACCGCCCGTCCGGCCCGGGCGCGGTGGTGATCGCGAGAACGGGCTTCCCGTCGATCTCCCGCAGGGTGACGCGGCCCCCGCACGACAGGTCCACGGAGACCCCGGGCCGGTCGTGCTGCCGGCCCAGCCAGCGGCTGACGAAGTCGAAGGTCATGGCGTCCTCCCTCGGTGCGGGCGTTCTCCCCGAGCACAGGTGTCGAGGTTTAATGCCCCGGATACACCCGGTTCACACCCCGGACGGCCGGAATTCCGGGTTTGCCGCCGAACAGGTCCACCGCCGATCCGCGCTCGCGGGCTCAGGGCAGCGGGATGCTGTGGCGATCCATCAGGTGCACGGCGACGGCCGAGGTGGCGTTGGAGAGCGGGTTGGGCCGGCCGCCGCCCCAGGCTTGCCGCCGGACAGGCCCATCGGTGTCTCCTCGTGGTCTTGACGCGGTGGCCGAGCGGGTTGCGGGAGGGCCCCCGGCGCTCTCGGAATCCAGCCTTCATGCCGCGCGGCGGTGGCTGACTGCTCATACATCTCGCTCTTTCGCCCGAACGGCTGCCGCCACGAGCGGTGGCCGTCCTGCCTCGCTGGAGGCGTCAGGATTCCGCCGCGCATGAGACGCGGCCACCCGGGAACCGCGGGCAGGCTGGCCGGATGGAGTTCGCACAGCTGGCCTCGGTGGCGCGGGACCTCTTCTCCGCGAAGCTGGTCTACGGCGAGCCCGTCGAACAGGACGGCGTCGTCGTGATCCCCGCGACCACCGTGTTCGGTGGAGGGGGCGGCGGTGGCGGCGCCGCGGAGACACTGCCCCTGCGTGAAGGCGCCGGGTTCGGGGTGCTCGCGCGGCCCGCCGGGGCGTTCGTCCTGCGGGACGGTTCCGCGAAGTGGGTGCCGGCCGTCGACGTGACGCGGCTCGGGCTCGTCGCGGCCGTCGCCGTCGTCGCGGTGGCGAAACTCGTCACCAAGCGCGCCGGCCGGTGAAGAGTTCACCGCCGGTTCTTGTCCGCGTTCGCGTTGGCGGCCTAGCGTCGGGCCGTCACCGATGCGGAGGTCGGCATGGATATCAGCAGGCGCACGCTCCTGCGCGCGAGCGGACTGGCCGCGGCCTCGGGGCTGCTCCCCGGCGTCACGTTCGCGGAGCAGCCGGGCGGTAGCGGCACCCAGACCCGGACCGTCACCGGCACCTTCACCCCCGACATCCCGGACTGGTACTACCTGCCCGTCGACGTCCCGCGCGGCGTCAAGCAGATCGACGTCGTGTACTCCTACGACAAGCCCCCGGTGCCCGCCGGCACCCGCGGGAACGCCTGTGACATCGGCGTGTTCGGGCCCGAGGGCCACGAGCTGGGCAACGCCCGCGGCTTCCGCGGCTGGTCCGGCGGCTTCCGCGACCGGTTCTCGATCAGCGCGTCCGAGGCGACGCCCGGCTACCTCGCCGGGCCGGTCAAGCCCGGCCGCTGGCACGTCATCCTCGGCCCGTACACCGTCGCGCCGCAGGGCCTGAACTACCAGGTCGACATCACGCTCACCTTCGGGCCGGACGGCATGCCGTTCAAGCCGAACCCGGCGCCCGAGACCGCGCCCGCCCGCGAGAAGGGCCGCGCCTGGTACCGCGGTGACAGCCACCTCCACACCGTCCACTCCGACGGCCGCCGCACGCCCGAGCAGCTGGTCGCCGACGCGCGCGCCGCCGGGCTCGACTTCATCGTCTCCACCGACCACAACACGTCCAGCGCGCAGCTGCAGTGGGGCCAGCACGCCGTCGACGACCTGCTGATCCTCAACGGCGAAGAGGTGACGACGCGGTCCGGGCACTGGCCCGCGATCGGCCTGCCCGCCGGCACCTGGATCGACTGGCGCTACCGCGCGGCCGATCCGCAGGACTTCCGCCGGTTCACCGACCAGGTGCACCGCGCGGGCGGCCTGGTCACCGCCGCGCACCCGTTCGCCAACTGCTTCGGCTGCACGTACGAGTTCGCCTACGAGATCGCCGACCTCGTCGAGGTGTGGAACGGGCCGTGGACCCAGGACGACGAGGCGAGCGTCATCCACTGGGACGGCCTGCTGCGCGGCGGCCGGTTCATCCCGGCGATCGGCGACTCGGACGCGCACAACCCGGACAACACCGTCGCGCTGCCGCACACCGTCGTGCTCGCCGATCGGCTGCGGCGCAGGGAACTGCTGGCCGGGCTGAAGGCCGGCCGGTCGTGGCTGGCCGAGTCGTCGGCGGTCCGGCTGGACTTCACGGCCGCCGGTGGTGGTCGATCGGCGGGTATCGGCGAGCGGCTCCCGGCCGGGATCGGCACGCCGGTGACCGTGCGCGCGGCCGTCGGCGGCGTGCCGGGCACCACGGTGACGTTCCTCGACCAGCTGGGCCCGGAGCACGTCGAGACCGTCGGCGACGCCGGGGTGGCGACCGTCACCTGGACCACCTACCCCCGCTACAGCCGCTGGGTGCGCGTCGAGGTGCGGCGGCCCTCGGGCGGGCCGAACACGACGTCGCCCAACGCCATGGTCGCGATGTCGAACCCGATCTTCCTCGGCGGCGACCGCTGAAGCCCGAACACTGAAGCCCGAACACTGAAAGCCGCCACTGAACCCCGGCCCGCGCCCCGCGTCCTCCGAGAGGGCAGACTGGTGCGAACGGGTGATGGGGAGGCAGTGTGCGTGGATGTGGCCTGAAGGTGGCCATCTTCCTGGGGGCGGTCGTCGTGTTGACGGCGGGGATCGTCGTGGTGGCGGTGCTCGTGCGCAGCCCGGTCCGGTCGCCCGGGTGCACGGTGACGCCACCGGGGGACGGCGGCGGGGCCTTCACGTTCACCCCGGAGCAGATGAACAGCGCCGCGACGATCTCGGCCGTCGGCACGAAGCTGGGCCTGCCCGCTCACGCGGCGACGGTCGCGCTGGCCACGGCGCTGCAGGAGTCGAAGCTGCAGAACCTCGAGGGTGGTGACCGGGACTCGGTCGGGCTGTTCCAGCAGCGGCCCAGCCAGGGCTGGGGCACGGTCGCGCAGCTGCGCGACCCGGTCTACGCGTCGACGGCGTTCTACGAGAAGCTCGAGAAGCTGCCGGGCTGGGAGACGATGCCGATCACCGAGGCGGCCCAGGCCATCCAGCGTTCCGGCGCCCCGGACGCGTACGCGCAGTGGGAGACGCAGGCCCGCGGCATGGCGGCGGCGTTCAACGGCCAGTGGCCGGCCGCCCTGACCTGCCGCAACCTGACCCTGGCGCCGCCCGCGGACGTGGCGGCAGCGGCGACGGCGGAGCTGGGCACCGCGAAGCTGAGCGGAGCGCACCCGGCGGTCCAGGGCTGGACGTACGCGACCTGGCTGGTGGGCCGCGCGGAGGCGCTGGGCGTCGACAGGGTGAGCTTCGCCGGCCAGACGTGGACGGCGGAGTCCGGAGCCTGGGCCCAGGACACCGCCGCCGGCCCGGATCTCACACTGCACCAGGCCCCGGCGGCGCCGCCGAGCCAGTGACCGTCACTTTCGCTAGGAAAGTGAACCGGAGTTCCCGCTCCGCGGACACTTTCGAGTGTAAGTAGCCTTGGTCAGGGAACGAGCTTCACTCGCTGTTCAGGAAGCCTCCACAGTGGACTCCGAGTACCGGGTGCGGAGCAGGCCGCGGCAGAAGTGGGCGTTGCCCTCGATGGAGATCCGGACCGACCGCGCGAACCGCAGCCGCAGCGGGATCTCCGCACGCGGGAACGGCGTCCCGTGCTCGTCGACCAGCACCGGTGCCGACGGCTCGCGCGACAGCCCGAGCGCCTCGCGACGCCGCAGCAGGGCGTGGGAAGCGGGCACCGGCGGCAGGTCCGCCAGTGTCACCGCGTGCAGGTCGACGTGCTCGTCGGCACGCAGCAACACCGTCAAAGCGCGTTCCATCGCGGCTTGGTGGGCCTTGCGCCGGAACGTCTGGCGCAGCTCTTCGAGATCCTCCTCGGCCTCGTGGCCGAACGTGCCGCGGTAGCCCGCGTCCGCCGCGAGGCCGCGGTTGATCAGGTCCGAGTCGTGGTGGTCGTCGAGCATGACCACGACTTCGGTCGTCCACGGCAACGCGGTCAGCACGTCCTTCGCGTCCGACGCCATGAGGTAGGCGAAGTTCGGCGCGCAGAACGACGTCGGCAGTCGCAAGTGGACGGTCACCCGGCCGCCGTCGACGTCGACCGAGTGGACGAAGCCGAGGTCGGTGATGGGCTCGTCGAGCTCCGGGTCGAGGACCGCGTCCAGCGCGGTGTAGGCGTCCACCTCAGGCCACCGACACGGCCTGCGTCTCGATGGGCGCGAGCTGCAGCTCCGAAGGCACCGGGATGTCGTACATCTTCGCCGCGTTGAGCCCGAGGATCTTCTTCTTCTGGTCGACGGTCAGCGGCGCGTACTCGGGCAGGTCCTCCGGGATCTGGAAGTCGACGAACCGCTCGACCAACCAGCGAGGCGTCCAGATCGCGTAGTCGCTGGAGAACTGGATGCGGTCCTCGTCCAGCCAGTACAGCAGCTCGCCGATGATCTGCGCGAAGTACTTGGGCCGGGTGTGGATGAACGGCATCGCGACGGCGAGGCCCGCGTGCACGTTCGGCTCCTGCGTGGCGATCCAGCAGAAGTCCTCCAGCCGCGGCAGCCCGCAGTGCTCCACGACGAAGTTCAGGTCGGTGAAGTCGGTGGCCGCGTGGTCGACGTCGGCGACGTCGAAGGCGTCGCGATCGAGCGGTCGGATCGTCGGTCCTTTGTGGACGTGGATGTTCTTGACGCCCAGTTCCTGGCAGGCTTCCAGGTACTTGTACGTCCACGGGTCGTTCAGCTTGTAACCGCGCGAGTCACCCTGCCACTCGGCGGTGTAGAGCTTGACGCCCTTGAGACCGAAGCGTTCGGCGTCACGCCGGAACTGGTCGAGGCCGGCTTGTTCGAGCCGCGGGTCGAAGTTGTGGTTGTAGGTCAGCTTGCCCGGGTGCTTCTGTGTCAGCGCGAAAGCTTCCTCGGTCTGGCCGAAGCCGTTGTGGTAGAACGCGCCCAGGTGAGCCGGCTGGAAGATCGCGTGGTCGACGTAGCCGTCCTCGAACAGGTCCTTCACCAGCCGGTCGCCACCCTGGTAGAGGTAGTCCTCGTACGGCCACACCTCGGACTCCGGGCTGAGGTTGCGGTGGTAGTCGTAGAAGCAGTCGATGAACTGCTTGCCGTGGATGTTGCGCTGGTTCTCCGGGCGCGCGTCCCAGAGCGCCACGTGGGCGTCCACGATGAAGTAGTTTTCGCCGTCCTTGCTGTACATGTGCGTCCTCCGCGTTCATGACCGCCGTTGGCCCGTGCTGGCGACGGTAGGCACGTCGACCCTGGTCAGGGACCCACCCGGTGTCTCGATATGAGACAGGCGGGCGCGGCCGGCGGCCCTAGCCTGGGGGAGTCCGACGCAGCGGAGGTCGCGGTGGAGAACCCGCAGGTGCAGGTCACGCGGTCGTTCGACGTGCGCGGGGCCGCCGCCATCGCCCCCCGGCTGCGGGCGTCCTGGCAGCGCAGCGTGCGCTACGGCGTGCCCGAGGACGAGGTCCTGCCGGTGTTCTCGGGCGCGGTCGACACCGGTTCGCTGCTCTACGAATGCGGCACCGAGGTGCTGCGCGGCCTGCAGGCGACCCTGGCCAACGAGCCGATCAGCCTGATGATCACCGACAGCGAAGGCCTGGTGCTGAGCCGGCTGTGCACGGACGTCTCGATCAGCCGCTCGCTCGACAAGGTGCACCTGGCGCCCGGTTTCTACTACGCCGAGCGCAACGCGGGCACCAACGGGCTCGGCCTGGCGCTCGCCGACCGCGCGCCGTCGCTGGTGCGCGGCGGCGAGCACTACTGCACCGACCTGCGTGGCTACACGTGCGCGGCGGTCCCGGTGCTGGACCCGATCACCGGCACGCTCGCCGGCAGCGTCAACCTGACGACGTGGTCGGAGCAGTCGTCCGAGCTGCTGCTGGCGCTGGCCCAGGCCGCGGCCGGGAACACCGCGGCGCTGATGCTGGCCCGCGCGTCCGGCCGGATCGCCCGCCCGACGCCGCGTGGCGAGGTGTTCCGCGTGTACGCCGACCGCGTCGACCCCGGTGACCTGCCGCGGCTCTCACCCGCCTGGACCACGGCGGTCGCCGAGACGCGGGCGGCGCTGGCCGGCGGCCGGGTCGTCGCCGTCGTCGGCGAGCCGGGCGCGGGCAAGACGGCGCTGGCGTCGCTCGCGCACCGGGAGGTGCGGCCCCGCGACCGCGTGCTCAACGCGCGCCCGCCCGCACCCGACGACGTCGACACGTGGCTCACGCTCTGGACGCCCGAACTGACGAAGGACGACACGTGCGTCATCGTGTCGGGCGTGGACGCGCTGCCCGCGTGGGCGGCGGGGGAGCTGGCGCGGCTGTTCACCGAGGCGCGGCACGCGGGCGGCCCGGTCCCGTTCGTGCTGACCGCGGAGGACGCCGACGCGCTGCCCGCGGCGCTGAGCCCGCTGGTCGACCGCGTCGTAGAGGTGCCGGCGCTGCGGTTCCGCCCCGACGACGTCCTCCCGCTGGCGCACCACTTCGCCCGTCGGGACCGCGGCCGCGACGTCACCTTCACGTCGGCGGCGTCGCGTGCGCTGATGGCCTACGACTGGCCGGAGAACGCGAAGCAGCTTCGACGCGTGATGCGCGAAGCCGCCGCGCGATCGGACGTCGTCGACACCCCGCACCTGCCCGCGGAGGTCTTCAGCGGGACGGGGCACCGGCTGAGCCGGTTGCAGGCCCTGGAACGCGACGAGATCGTGCGGTGCCTGTCGGAGCCGGGGGCGACGGTGGTGCACGCGGCCGCGAAACTCGGCATGGGCCGTGCGACGGTCTACCGCAAGATGGCGCAGTACGGGCTCAACGCGCGGCAGCTGAAGTCGTAGCGTTGTCGTGGGCCCAGCGCACCGCCGGGCCCATCGCGAAGCCCGCGGCCAGGAAGATCGCGCCCATCAGCAGCCAGCCGGGCAGGCCCCAGCCGATGACGACCGTACTCAGCAGCACCGGCCCGATCGCGCGCGCCACCGACACCCCGGTGCCGAAGAACCCCTGGTACTGGCCCTGTTTGTCGGCCGGCGCGAGCGCGAAGCCGATCTCCCAGGAGCCCGCCGACTGCAGCATCTCGCCGAGCACCTGCACCAGCGCGCCGACGACCAGCACCGCGAACGCGACCCACGGCGAGGTGCCCAGCGTCGAGAACGCGAAGGCGACGCAGGAGGCGAACAGCAGCACCCCGGACCGGCGGACCATCCGCGCCGCCGAGCCGATGCTCGCCAGCCGGCCGGCCACGCGGACCTGCAGCACCACCACGACGACGGTGTTGAGCACGAACAGCGCGGACACCGTCCAGCCCGGCGCGGCGGTGCGTTCCACGATCCACAGCGGGATCGCGACGCTCAGCAACGGCATGCGCAGCAACAGGATCGCGTTCAGCAGCGTCACCACGGCGTAGGGCCGGTCGCGCAGCACGGCCAGTTTCGGTTCGCCGGTTTCGGGGAGCGCTGACGGCGCCACGGTCGGGAGTCCGAAGAGCAGTGCCGCGGTGACCAGGAAACTCACGGCGTCGAGCGCGAAGACCGTGAGGTACGCCGACGCCGTGTCGGCCGACAGCGCGAGCCCGCCCAGCCCGGCGCCGACGGCGAGGCCGGCGTTGCCCGCGGACTGCAGCTGCGCCCGGATGCGCGTGCGGTGCTCGGGATCGGCGAGCGCGGCCAGCAGCGCCTGGCGGGCGGCGGCGAGGCCGGTCTGGCAGCTGCCGTAGAGGCAGGCGGCCAGGATGAACAGCAGCGGCGAGCGGACGACCATGAAAGCGAGGATCGACACGCTCGTCGCCAGGGCCAGGAGCACCGCTGAGCCGCGGGCGCCGTGGCGGTCGGCGAGGTGCCCGAGCGGGACGCCCGCGACCGAGCCGACGGCCCAGCCGAGCGTGAGGCCGAGCCCGACCTGGGCCGGGCTCAGGCCGACGATCCGGGTGAAGAACAGGACCGAGCAGGTCAGGAACGCGCCGTCGCCGAGCGAGCCGGCCAGCTGGGCGGCCGCGAGCAGCCGTCCGGGCGCGGCCTTCGAGGCCTTCGCGGGGCGTTCCAGAGTCACCGTCATGAGAGTTACGTTAGGGCCCGGGTTGGCCCGATCCCAGATCCAATTATGGCCTTGTGCACTGGGCCAATGTAGGGTCGCCGGATGGACTTCCACGTCAGCCTGGCCGGGCGTGGCGACCTCAGCGTCCGGATCTACCGGCAGCTGCGCGACGCCATCCTCGACGGCCGGCTGCGCGAGGGCGAGCGGCTGCCGCCGACGCGGGAGCTGGCGCGGCGGCTGGCCGTCTCGCGCAACACCGTCGCGGTGGCCTACGACCGGCTGACCGCCGACGGATTCCTCGCCGGCCGTGTCGGCGCCGGCACCTACGTCTGCGCGGAACTTCCGGCCCGGACGCGGCTGCGCAAGGCGCCTTCGGGCGCCGGGCCGCAGCCCAAGGCGGTGTGGCGGTCGCTGCCGCCGCCGGTCGCCCCGGTGGCGCGGGCGCCGGAATACGACTTCCGCGTCGGCATCCCCGACGCCGCGTTGTTCCCGCTCGAGACGTGGCGGCGGCTGCTCGCGAGCGAGCTGCGGGACGCCGTCGGCTTCGCGCACTACGTCGACCCCGGCGGGTACGAGGGCCTGCGCGCGGCGATCGCCCGGCACGCCGGCGTCGCGCGGTCGGTGCGGGCCGACGCGGACGACGTCCTCGTCACCCAGGGCGCCCAGCAGGCGCTCGACCTGCTGTGCCGGGTACTGCTCGAGCCGGGGGACCGGGTGGCGATCGAAGAACCCGGTTACCGGCTGGCGAAGCACCTCTTCGCGTCCCACAGCGCCGACGTCGTCGGCGTGCCGGTGGACGGCGAAGGTCTCGACGTCGCCGCGCTGCCCCCGCGGACGCGGCTGGTGTACGTCACGCCGTCGCACCAGTTCCCGCTCGGCACGCCGATGTCGCTGTCGCGGCGGACGGCGTTGCTCGCGTGGGCCGAGCGCGCGGACGCGGTGATCGTCGAGGACGACTACGACAGCGAGTTCCGGTTCTCCGACCGGCCCCTGGAACCGTTGCAGAGCCTCGATCGCGACGGCCGCGTCGCCTACGTCGGGTCGTTCTCCAAGACGCTGCTTCCCATGCTGCGCCTGGGTTTCCTGGTCGCACCGGCGTCGCTGCGTGACGCGCTGCGCCACGCGCGTCAGCTCTCGGACTGGCACGGCGACCTGCCCGCGCAGGCCGCGCTGGCCCGGTTCATCGACGAAGGCCTGTTCGCCCGCCACATCCGCCGTGCGACGAAGGTGTACGCCGAGCGGCACGAGCGGATCACGTCGACGCTGGAAAGGGTGTTCGCGGGCCGCCTGCGGCTGATCCCGTCGGCGGCGGGCCTGCACCTGTGCGCCCTGTCCGACGACGACCTCGAGCCCGTCGCGGCCCGCGCTTCCCTTGCGGGAGCGGAAGTCCAGACCCTGTCCGACCTGTGTGGAGGTTATCCCGGGCAGGGCCTGGTGCTGGGCTACGGCGCGATCCCCGTGGAGCGGATCGACGACGGGCTCGCGGCGTTGGATCGTGCCTGGGTCTCGTGAGTGGTAATTCGGGTTAGAACCCTAATTACCACTCACGACAACGGCGGCAGGGCTGGGTGGTTCGACGTGGTGGTCGGTCCGGCGCCGCGTCGCGATGAGGAGGCCGCCGGCTGACGTCGCCACCGCGGTGGCGAGGATCAGGAACCAGCCGTGGCGGAAGTCCGTCAGGTCCGGGGTGCCCGCGAAGATCGCGACCAGCACCGCCGTGCCCAGGACCGTGCCGATCTGGCGGGTCGTGTTGACCATCGACGACCCCGCGCCCCAGCGGGCCGCGGGCAGGACCGTGCCCACGACGCCGGACAGCGACGGCAGGATCAGGCCGACGCCGATGCCGGTCAGCAGCTGCCCGGGCAGCATCGCGCTCGCGTAGTCGCGCGTGGAATCCATGCGCAGCAACCAGATCAGCACCCCCAGCCCGAACGAGACGCCGCCGAGCGCGACGATCGGGCCCGGCCCGAAGCGGTGCACGAACCGGCCGCCGAGGATCGATACCGGCACCACCATCAGCGGACCGGGCGCCAGCGACAGCCCGGCGAGCAGCACCGAGTCGTGCCAGATCGAAGTCAGGAACAGCACGTTGCCGAACAGCATCGCGGCGAACCCGGCGGCGAACACCCCGGTCGTCACGCACGCGAGCCACAACGTCGGGACGCGCAGCGCGGGCAGGTCCAGCACCGGCACGGCGTGCCGCGCCGACCGCAGCGGCACCCAGGCCAGCGCCACGACGGCCACGACGAACGCCGCCACGACGGCCGGTGAGCCCCAGCCGTGGTCGGGCGCCTCGACCAGCGCGTAGGCCAGCGCGCCGACGCCGACCAGGAGCCCGGCCGCGCCGAGCAGGTCGGGGACACCGGTGCTCGTGTCGCGGGACTCGCGCAGCACGCGCGGGCCGGCCAGCAGCGTCACCGCGCAGATCGGCAGGTTGACCAGGAACACCCAGCGCCAGGACGCCTCGACGAGCAGGCCGCCGACCGGCGGTCCGAGTGCCGCGGCCGCCGCGCCCACCGACGCCCAGACGCCGACCGCCATCGGCCGCCGGTGCGGCGGGAACGCCGTCAGCAGCAGCGCCAGCGACGTCGGCATGACCAGGGCCGCGCCGATCGCCTGCACCGCGCGGAAGCCGATCAGCACGGGGATCGACGGCGCGATCGCGCACGCGGCCGAGGCGAGCGTGAAGACCGCGACGCCGATGAGGAACAGCCGCTTGCGGCCGTAGCGGTCGGCGAGCCGCCCGGCGGGCGCGAGGCAGGCGGCGAACAGGACCGTGTAGCCGTTGAGCACCCACGACAGCGTCGCGAGGTCGTCGCCCGGGAACGCGGCCCGGATGCCGGGGAAGGCGATGGTGACGATGAACGTGTCGAGGCTGGCCAGGAACGCCGCCGTCGAGACGACCAGCAGCACGAGTCCCGGCTTCGGCGCGATGTCCGTCATGACCCTCCTAGGTTTGAAAAAGCAACCTAGCCGGGCCAGTGAGTTTCAACAAGAGACTGACCAGTTCGGAGCGACCTAGCTCACGCCGCGGCCCGGAGCTCCGCCCGCGCCTTCAGCGCCGCGAGGGTGTGTTCGATCGACTCGACGTTGTAGCCAGGGCGGTCGACGCGGCCGGTGACCTTCGGCCCCATGAACTTCCGCACGACCCAGCTGCCGATCCGGTACCAGTTCTCGGTGACCACGCAGCCGGTCGCGGTCGGCGTCAGCACGTACTCCCACCGCGAGACGCGCGAGCCGAGCGGCGTCCGGACGTCGAAGGCGAACCGGCGGTCCGGCTCGCAGGCGACCACCAGTACCCGCGTCCACCAGCGCAGCTCGCCGTTGCGGTTGCGGCCGCGGAACCGCGCGCCCAGTGTCGGGCCGGTGCCGTCGAGCCAGCGGCCGCCGACGTTCTCCGGGCTCAGCTCGCCCATCCGCGGCAGGTCGGTGACCCACGACCACACCGTGGCCGCATCCACCGGAACGTCGATGCTGCGCGAAATCGTCGGCTCCACACCCGTGACGGTGACAGCGGCCGGCACCACCCGGCAAGGGGATCCGGCGTTGTCCGCAGCGCAGGAGAGCCGGTTGTTCAGGGTGGTCAGGCGCGGTAGGCCGAGTTGGTGAAAAAGTTGCGGCCGAAAGCAGGGTGTAAACCCGGACTTTCTGGGTACTTCGCGCGCGGAGGAGTCCTTACACGGAGGGAGCGGTGGTCAGCGTGATCCCGATCGAGGTCGTGGGGATGGCCGTCCCGGTGCCGGGGGAAGCCCCGCTGATGCTGCTGCGCGAACCGGACGGGGCGCGCCGCTGGCTCGCGATCATGATCGGCTACGGCGAGGCCGAGGCCCTGGTGCGGGCGCGCGAGCAGATCGAGCAGCCGCGGCCCGGCACGATCGAGCTGCTCGGCGACGTCCTCGCGGCGTTCGGCCAAGGCGTCGCGGCCGTCGAGCTGACCGAGGTCCGCGACGGCATCTTCTACGCCGACCTCGTGCTCGTCGACGGCACCCGCGTGTCGGCCCGGCCCAGCGACGCGGTCGCGCTCGGCCTGCGCCAGGGCGCGCCGATCCGGGTCGCCGAGGAGGTGCTCGACGTCGCGTCGGTGCAGCTCGAGGTGGAGCAGGAGGCCGAGGGCCCGGCGACCGACGCGCTCGACACCGAGGCCGAGGTCGCCCGCTTCCGCGCCGAGCTCGACGGGATCCGGCCCGAGGACTTCGACCTCTGACGCTCAGCTGCCGTCGCCGAAGTAGCCGACCAGGCTGTCCCAGGACCGCTCGTCCCGCCTGCGCGTCCACCACGACCGGAACGGGCCCGGCGCCATCGCGTGCCGGGTGTAGGACGTCATCGCCGCGCGGTAGACCTGCTCGGCCTGGTCCCACGTGACGCGTTCCTTGCGCCAGGCCAGCACCAGCCGCATCCGCAGCGGGTCGCCGGCCAGCGGCCGGACGACCATGCCGGGCTGCTCGGGCGCGGTCGGCTCGACCAGCTGCACCGCCTGGCCGGCCGCGACCAGCTGACGGCCGCCGCCGTTCGGGCACTCGAAGCGGATCCGCGGGGTGAACCCGGCGCGGTGGGCCGCCGCGCGCAACGACGTCAGCGAACCGTCCTCGGGGCCCGGCGGGCCGATCCAGGCGTCGTCCGCGAGATCGGCCAGCTCGACCTCGGTCCGCCCGGCCAGCCGGTGGCGCGCGGGCAGGCCGATGAAGACCGGGATCCAAGGGAGCAGCACCCGGTGCCCGAGGTGCTTGGCCAGCGGCACCTCCTGGTCGTCCGACATGGAGATGACGGCGACGTCGAGGGTCGCGCGCGCCAGCGAGTGGGCCAGCACCGCGCTCGACGGTTCCAAGTGGACGGTCACCTCGACGCCGGGCAGCGCGTCGTCCAGCCGCTCGACGAACGTCGGCAGACAGTCCATTTGGGACGATCCCAGCCGCAGTGGCCCGGTGCCGGTCGAGCCGAGCAGGTCGGCCTCGAACCGGTCGAAGTCCAGCAGCAGCACCAAAGCCCGGCGCAGCGTCTGCTCGCCGGCCGGGGTGGGCGTGACGCCGGTGTGGCTGCGGAGGAACAACGGCGTGCCGATCTGCCGTTCGAAGCGCTGCAGCAGGGACGTCAGGGACGGCTGGGACACGCCCAGCGCGGCGGCCGCCTGCGACAGGCTGCCCGCCTCGGCGATGGCGCAGATCGCCCGCAGCTGCCGAATCTCCAGGGCCATAGCCGGAGTCTATCGCCGCGAGCCATTACCGCCCGGGCGTCCACGGTGTGAGGCTCGGTGCGAAAGCCTGTCCTCTATTACGTGGAAGGGGAGCCGATGACCGGCGACCGAACCCGGCCCGACCTGCGCGCGCTGCTGAACGCGAAGGGGTTCCGGAACTGGATCCGCGACGGCTGGGAGCCCGCCGCCGACGTCGTTGAGGTGCCGGCGGGCACCGCCGAGGCCGCCGCCGCGCACCGGGCCCGGCTGTCCGCGGCGCTGCCCGGGCACCGGATCGCGCTCGCGGCCGGCCGCGCCGTCGTGCGGTCCAACGACACCTTCCACGGCTTCCGCGCCGACAGCGACTTCGTCTGGCTGACCGGCTGTCAGCGTGAAGGCGCGATCCTGGTGCTGACCCCGGCCGGCGACGGCCACCACGCGACGCTCTACGTCCCGCGCCCGGCCGAGCCGGACGAGACTGACTTCATCGGCGACGCCGACACCAGCCCGCTGTGGGTCGGCTCCGCGGCCACCCCGGCCGCGTACGCCGAGGCGCTCGGCCTCGAGTGCCGTCCGCTGGAGGACCTGCCCCGCGGCCTGCGCGGCCGGCACCCGCAGGTGCTGGTCACCGCCGGGGTCGACCCGGTGCTCGACGCGTACGGCCAGGGCCACAGCGAGCGGCTGCGCACCGTCCTCGCGGAGCTGCGGCGGCTCAAGGACGACTGGGAGGTGGGCCAGCTGCGGGCCGCCGTCGACGCCACCGCCCGCGGGTTCGCTGACGTGCTCGCCGCGCTCCCGGAGGCGGTGCGCGGCGGCGGGGAACGCTGGCTGCAGGGCACGTTCGACCGGCGCGCCCGCACCGAGGGCACCGGCCCCGGGTACACGTCGATCGTCGCGGCCGGGCGGAACGCGCCGGTGCTGCACTGGACGCGTTGCGACGGGCCGGTGGCCGAGGACAGCGTCGTGCTGCTCGACGCGGGCGTCGAGCTGGATTCGCTGTACACCGCCGACATCACCCGCACCTTCCCCGTGTCCGGGGAGTTCACGGCGGCCCAGCGCGACGTCTACGACCTGGTGCACGCGGCCCACGTCGCCGCGCTCGCCGAGGTCCGGGCGGGCAACGACTTCGCCGCGTTCCAGACGACCGCGCTGGGGGTGCTCGCGAAGGGGCTGCACGACTGGGGCGTGCTCCCGGTGTCGGTGGACGAGGCGCTCTCGCCCGACGGGCAGCAGCACCGCCGGTACATCGTCTGCGGCACCGGCCACTTCCTCGGGCTGGACGTCCACGACTGCGCCGCCGCGAGCCCGGAGGCTTACCGGGCGGGGCCGCTGGCCGAAGGGATGGCGCTGGCCGTCGAGCCCGGCCTGTACTTCCACGCCGGCGACCTCACGGTGCCGCCCGAGCTGCGCGGCCTGGGCGTGCGCATCGAGGACGACGTCGTGGTCACGGCGGCCGGGTACGAGCTGCTGTCCTCGGCGTTCCCCTCCACGGCCGAGGAGGTCGAGGCCTGGGTCCGCGTGGCATGATGACGTCCGATCGGTAAAGCGAACGATTCGCCGGGTCGATCGTACGGTTTGCCGAACGAAAGGGAGCTGCGGTGGAGGACTCGACGCCGTCGATCCGGGACATGCTGGCGGTCAACCTGCGGGCCGCGCGGACGGCACGGGGGCTGTCGCTGTCCGAGCTGTCCCGCCGGTCGGGGATCGGGAAGGCCACGCTCTCGCAGCTGGAGTCGGGCGGCGGGAACCCGACGATCGAGACCGTGTTCAGCCTGTCGCGGGTGCTCGAGGTGGCCATCTCCGACCTGCTCGACCAGCGGGCGGGCGGCGCGCTCACGGTGGTGCGGGCGGCCGACGTCGAAGTGCTCCGCGGCGAGGGCGTCGACCTGCGCCCGCTGCGCCGGATCGAGACCGGCGACGGCGTCTTCGAGGTCTACGACCAGGTCGTGCGCGGGGACGCGCCGCAGCGGTCGCAGGGGCACGTCGGGATCGAGCACACCATCGTGCAGACCGGCAGCCTGCGCGTGGAGGTGGCCGGCCGGACGGTGGACGCCGGCCCCGGCGACTACGTCGCGTTCGACGCCCGCGAGCCGCACTGCTACACCGCGCTGGCGGCGCCGGTGCACTCGGTGCTGCTGCTGCAGTACCGCGCGGACGAACGGCTCGACGGCCGCCCGCACCCGGTGCTGCCGACCGGGCGTTGACACGGTCCGTCCGAGAACCTAGCGTTCGGTTTGACGAACGCGGAGGATCGATGAACGGAACGCGGGTGGTCGTGCTCGGGGCCGGTGTCGTCGGTGCCGCGTGCGCCCGGGAGCTGAGCCTGGCCGGCTTCGACGTCGTGGTCGTGGACCGGGGGCGCCCGGCCGGCGGGACCACTTCGCACGGCGAAGGCAACGTGCTCGTCTCCGACAAGGGGCCGGGTGCCGAGCTGGCGCTCGCGCGGCTGTCGGCCCGGCTGTGGCCGCGCGTCGTCGCCGAGATCGCGGCCGGGGACCCGCGTGCCGCGGCCGCGACGGAGTTCGACGCCAAAGGCGGCATCGTCGTCGCCACCACCTCGGCCGGCGCCGCCGCGCTGACGGCGTTCGCCGAGACGCAGTCCGCCGCCGGAGTGGTCACGAAGTCGTTGACTGCTCTTGAAGTGGCTGCTCTCGAGCCCGCGCTGACGCGTTCGGTGGTCGCGGCCGTCCACTACCCGGAGGACGCGCAGGTGCAGCCGGCCGGCGCGACACTGGCGCTGCTGGGCTCGGCCCTCGCGCACGGCGCCCGGCTGCGGGCGGACACCGAGGTGATCGGCGCGGTCGTGACCGGCGGGCGGATCACCGGCGTCCGCGTCCCGGGCGAGGTGATCGACGCCGACGTCGTGGTGAACGCGACGGGCCCGTGGGCCGGGATCGTGTCCGCGCGCCTCGGCGCCCCGATCGCCGTCCTGCCGCGGCGGGGTGAGGTGCTGGTGACCACGCCGATGCCGGGAGTGGTGCGGCACAAGGTGTACGACGCGGACTACGTCGGCGCGGTCGGGGCGGACAGCGGTGCGCTGCAGACGTCCGCCGTCGTGGAGTCGACGTGGGGTGGCACGGTGCTGATCGGCTCGTCGCGGCGTCAGGTGGGGTTCGACGACACGCTCCGGCCGGACGTGCTGGGCGCGATCGCGGCGAAGGCGTTGCGCCTGTTCCCGGCGCTGGCGGACGCGGCGGTGATGCGCGCGTACGGCGGGTTCCGGCCGTACGTGGACGACCACCTGCCGGTGCTGGGCCCGGATCCGAGGGTCCCGAACCTGTGGCACGCGACGGGCCACGAGGGAGCGGGCATCGGCCTGAGCGTCGGGACGGCGCTGCTGCTGCGGGAGATGCTGACCGGAGTTGCCCCTTCTTGCCCGGTGGAGGAGTTCACGGTGGACCGTCCGGCGGTGCTGGCATGAGCCGCCCGATCCGCATCACGGTGGACGGCGAGCCGCTGCCGGGCATCGAAGGCCAGACGGTGGCAGGAATCCTGCTGGCGTCGGGCCGATTGTCGTGGCGCACCACGCGATCGGGTGCACCACGCGGCGTGTTCTGCGGCATCGGCGCGTGTTTCGACTGCGTGCTGACGGTGAACGGAGTCCCGGACGTCCGAGCCTGCCGCCGCCGCGCGGCGGACGGTGACGAGATCCGCACCCAGACCCGCCAGGAGAAGTCATGACCCGCCAGGTGGTCGTCATCGGCGCGGGCCCCGCAGGCCTGGCCGCGGCCGAACACGCGCTGCGGGCTGGTGTGGAGGTCACGGTCCTGGACCAGGCCGATGTGCCGGGCGGGCAGTACCACCGAACCCTGCCGGAGGCTTACGAGACCCGAAAGCCGCATGACGGGGCCGATTTCGCGCGGCGGCGGCGGGTGCTGGACCACCCGAGGTGCCGGTGGTGGCCGAACAGCACGGTCTGGGCTCTCGTTCGTTTGGAAGCCGATCTCGCGCTTCGGGTTCACGTGCTTCGGGGTCCCGCCGACGGTTCCGCTCGGGAGCGGCATGTCCTCGCCCCCGATGCGCTTGTTCTGGCCACCGGTGCGCATGACCGGACCCTGCCCTTCCCCGGCTGGCAGCTTCCGGGTGTCTTCACCGCCGGTGCGGCGCAAGCCCTCGCCAAAGGTGAGCGTGTCGCCGTCGGGCGGCGGGTGCTTGTCGCCGGGAGTGGGCCGTTTCTGCTGCCCGTTGCCGAGTCGCTGCTGGGCGTCGGGGCTGAGGTCGTCGCGGTACTGGAGGCCAATCCTAACGCGACTGTCCGAAAAGGATGGTCCAGGCAGCCGTGGCGGTTGGCGCGTCACCTAACCAAAGCCACCGAACTCCTCCGCTATGCCGCCACGCTCGCCCGGCATCGCGTGCCGTACCGGATGGGCCGCGCCGTCATCGAAGCCCGCGGGGACGACCGGGTCCGTGAGGTCGTCACCGCTCGGCTCAGCCCCGACTGGTCGGTCATCCCCGGCACCGAACGGATCTACCAGGTCGATGCCGTCTGCGTCGGGCACGGCTTCGTCCCGCAGCCCGAACTCGCCGTCGCCGCGGGTTGTGTGCTCGACGGCGGCTTCGTGCGGGTCGACGCCGAGCAGCGCACCACCGTGCCAGGCGTCTTCGCCGCCGGGGAGATCACCGGGATCGGCGGGGCGGTCGCCGCCGCGGCCGAGGGTGCGGTCGCGGGGCACGCGGCTGCGGGAGGCGAGCCGGATCGGGGCCTGCGTCGCGCCCGGGATCACGCCCGGGAGTTCGCCAAGAGGCTGGCAGCGGCCCATCCGATCGGCGACGGCTGGTCGGGGTGGCTGCGGCCCGACACGATCGTCTGCCGTTGTGAGGAGACCACGGTTGCCGATCTGCGCAAGGCCGCGAGTGACCCCGTTCGAGCGGGTTCGCACGCGCTGAAACTCGGCACCCGCGCCGGGCTCGGACCGTGTCAGGGCCGGATGTGCGGCCCGGCCGTCGCCGAACTTTGCGGGGGTACCGAACGCCATCACCGTCCGATCGCCCAGCCGATCCGGCTCGGCGAACTCGCCGAGCCCGAGCATGAACCCAAGGAGTCCCATGAGCACCCGTGACCTCGGAGGCGTCGTCGTCGCCACCGCGCTGCCCTACCGGCCGGACGACGCGGCCCCCGCCGGCCTCGCCGTCGACTACGACGCCTACGCCGAGCACTGCCGCTGGCTGGTGGCCAACGGCTGCCGCGGCGTCGGGCCCAACGGTTCCCTCGGCGAGTACTCCTCGCTCACCGACGTCGAACGCCGCCGCGTCGCCCGCACCGCCATCGAGGCCGTCGGGGACGACGGGATCGTGGTCGTCGGTGTCCACGGACCCGGTGCGCACCAGGCAAAACAGTGGGCCGAGGCCGCCGCCGAGGACGGCGCCGACGGTGTGCTCTGCCTGCCGCCCACGCTCTACCGCGCCAACCGCGGCGAAGTGCTCGCCCACTTCGAGGCCGTCGCCTCGGTCGGGCTGCCCGTGATGGTCTACAACAACCCCTTCGACACCAAGGTCGACCTCACGCCCGACCTGCTCGCCGAGATCGCGCGGATCGACAACGTCGTGGCCGTCAAGGAGTTCTCCGGTGACGTCCGGCGTGTGCTGGAGATCCGCGAACGCGCGCCGGAGCTGGCCGTGGTCAGCGGGGCCGACGACGTCGTCCTGGAGAGCCTGCTGATGGGCGCCACCGGCTGGTTCGCCGGCTTCCCGAACGTCTTCCCGGCCGAGTCGGCGCGCCTGTTCGACCTGGCGACGTCCGGCAAGCTCACCGAGGCGAAAGCGCTTTACGAGCCGCTGGTGGCCGCGTTCCGCTGGGATTCGCGCACCGAATTCGTCCAGGCCATCAAGCTGGGCATGGACCTGGTCGGGCGGTACGGCGGCCCGTGCCGCCCGCCGCGCGGGCCGCTCACCGACGAGAACCGCGCGCAGGTCGAGGCAGACATGAACCGCGCGTTGAGTGCGCTGGGCGTGGCGTGATGCGGTCCTCGCGCGCGATCACCGCCGTCGACTCGCACACCGAGGGCATGCCGACGCGGGTCGTGACCGGTGGCGTCGCCGTCATCCCGGGCGACACGATGGCCGAACGCCGCCGGTACTTCCTGGAGCACCTGGACGACCTGCGGCTGTTCCTGATGAACGAACCGCGCGGCCATTCCGCGATGAGCGGCGCGATCCTGCAGCCGCCGTGCCACCCGGACGCCGACTGGGGCGTCGTGTACATCGAGGTCTCCGGCTGCCTGCCGATGTGCGGCCACGGCACGATCGGCGTCGCCACCGTGCTGGTCGAGACGGGCATGGTCGCGGTCACCGAGCCGACGACCGTCGTGCGCCTCGACACCCCCGCCGGGCTCGTGCACGCCGAGGTCACCGTGCGTGACGGCCGCGCCGAGCGCGTCAAACTCCGCAACGTGCCGTCGTTCCTGGCCGAGCGGGACGCCGTTGTGGACGTGCCCGGGCTGGGGGAGGTGCGCTACGACCTGGCCTACGGCGGGAACTTCTATGCCATCCTCGACCTGTCCACACTGGACATTCCGTTCGAACGGGCGGAGAAGGAACGGATCCTGAAGGCCGGACTGTCCATCATGGACGCGATCAACGAGCAGCGGCCGCCGAAGCACCCGGCCGACCCGCTGATCGGCGGCTGCAAGCACGTCCAGTTCCTCGCCCCGGGGTCGGACGCCCGCGCGTCGCGCAACGCCATGGCCATCCACCCGGGCTGGTTCGACCGGTCGCCGTGCGGCACCGGCACGTCGGCGCGGATGGCGCAGCTGCACGCGCGCGGCGAGCTGCCGCTGCACACGCCGTTCGAGAACAGCTCGTTCATCGGCACGACGTTCACCGGCGAGCTGGTCGCCGAGACCACGGTCGGCGGCGTGCCCGCGGTGGTGCCGGAGTTCTCGGGCCGAGCGTGGATCACCGGCACCGCGACCTACCTGCTCGATCCGACGGACCCGTTCCCGACGGGGTTCGTCCTGTGAGCTGACGTCCCGACCGTGAAGCTACACGGTGCTATAGTCAACTCTATAGCTTCTGTAGTGGAGGTGGGTACATGAGGAACTGGTTCATCACCGGCGGCACGCCGGGCGGGTTCGGCATGGCGTACGCCGACGCCGCGCTCGAAGCGGGCGATCGGGTTGTGCTGACGGCCCGGCGTCCCGAGGAACTGAAGGAATGGGTCGCCGAGCACGGCGATCGCGCCCACGCCGTGCGGCTGGACGTCACCGCGCCCGGCGAGGTCCGGGGGGCCGTCGCCGAGGCGCGCGAACGCTTCGGCGAGATCGACGTGCTGGTCAACAACGCCGGCCGCGGCTGGTACGGCTCGGTCGAGGGCACTGCCGACGACGTCGTGCGCGGCTCGTTCGAGCTGAACTTCTTCTCCGTGGTGACCGTGCTGCGCGAGGTGCTGCCGGGCATGCGCGCCCGCGGCTCCGGCTGGGTCGTCACGATGTCGTCGGCCGCGGGGATGGACGCCGTCCCGGGCTTCGGCTACTACAGCGCGGCGAAGTTCGCGGTCGAAGGCCTGTCCGACGCGCTGCGCCAGGAGGTCGAGCCGTTCGGGGTCAAGGTTCTCCTGGTCGAGCCCGGAGCGTTCCGGACGCACGCCTACGCCGGCTTCTCGGCCGAGCCGGTTCGCGAGACCGTCGACGCCTACGCGCCGTTGCTCGACGCCGTGCGCACTGCCTTCGTCGAGCAGGACGGGCGTCAGCCGGGCGATCCCGCCCGCGGCGTGCGCGCGGTGCTGGCGGCCATGGAACGGCCGGATCCGCCGCACCGGCTCGTCCTCGGCGGCCCGGCCTTCGACAAGGTCACGTCGAAGCTGCAAAAGACCCTCGACGCCGTCCGCGCGGACGAGGCCGTGTCTCGCGGTGCCGATTTCCCTGACGTCGCTTAGGAATGGAGAGACCGTGCTCGAAGACAGCCTGGACGCCGTCAGCGCCCGGCCGGCGACTACACCTTCATGACGACCCCGCTGTCGGCACAGTCTACTCACCGGTAGGCGACCGTCACCGGCGCGTGGACGCTCCGCGGCGGGAGCGTGACGGTCAGAGTGTGCGTTACAGCGTCCCAGTGGTACGCGCTGGGCGGTAGCCGGTCGCCGCCGGCCGTGACCGTCTTCGGCGCGGTGGCCCCGAGGAACGTGACCGTCCACCGGCGATCCCGTACCTGGCCGGGGAAAGAGCCGTCGGACGGGTCGATCCGCACGGTGTGGCTGCCCGCGGTGTAGCGGACCTTGGTGGACGCGCTCCGGCCGCTGCTGCCGTTGTCGTCGTAGAGGGTGAAGGTGCTCGACGCGCCTTCGGCGACGGTGAGCGTCAGCGCGTCGAGCGGGTTGCGGACGTCGTCGGTGACGTTCCTGGTCCGGCTCGGCACCATCCCGCCCGCCTTGACGAACACCGGCATCGTGCTCAGGTCGGTGGTGATCGCCTGGGTCGTGCCGCCGGCGTAGGTCTTGCCGGTGAAGTAGTCCGTCCACTGACCCGGCGGGAACCAGACGTTCGTGGTCGCGGTCGTGCCCGGGGTGGTGACCGGCGCGACCAGCACGTCCGGCCCGTACAGGTATTCGCTGCCGGCCAGCTGGTAGGCGTTCGGCTCCTCGGGGTAGTCGAGGTAGAGCGGCCGGGTCACCGGGACGCCGGTCGTGGCCGCCTGCTGGGCGAGTGTGTAGGTGTAGGGCACGAGGTTCTCGCGCAGGTTGAGGAACTTCGTCGCCGACGCCTTCGCCTCGGGCCCGTACTGCCACGGCAGCCGGTCGCTGTGGTTGCTGTGCAGGCGATCGATGGGCTGGAACGTGCCGAGCTGCACCCAGCGCGCGTACAGGTCGTCCGGCAGCTTCTTGGTGCGCCCGCCGTCGTAGGTCTCGGAGCCGGGCAGGCCGGTGGTGTCGTTGTGCCCGCCGATGTCGTGGCTGACCGCGGACATCCCGGTCGCCGCCGCCTCGCCGGGGGTGTAGCCGACCTCCATGCGCAGCGTGCCCCAGGTGGACGACGTGTCGCCGGTGAAGTGGATCGCCGAGCGCTTGTCGGCCCACGGGCCGGTCGGCACGGCGGCCGGGTTGCCGTAGCCGCCCGACTGCAGCGAACCGTAGGCGCGGGAGATGACGAAGCCGCGGCCGATCGCGCGGTCCGCGTCGTCGGCGTACTGCTGGTTGATCCACGCGTCCGGCGTCACACCGTCCAAAGAGGACTGCGAGCCGTCGCAGCACCAGTCCAGCCACCAGAAGTCCACGCCCTGGCGGTCCATCGTCTTGTGCAGGTCCAGGTAGGCCTTGAGCTGGTTCGGGTCGCCCCAGTCGAAGGAGTAGCAGTCGCCGCCGCCCCCGCCGGACCCGCAGTTGGCCGTCTTCGTGAGCTTGCCCTTGGCCGTCGCCTGCGCCTGGGCGAACTGCGGGTCGGTGCTGCGGATGCTCGGGTGCGTGTTGAACGTGTTGTGCAGGCCCTGCGCCGCGGACCAGTCGAAGAACGCCTTCGGGTCGGGGAACTTCGCGGGATCGATCTCCCACCCGTTCCACGTGTCGGGCGCCTTGAAGTCGGTGTCGGTGACCAGGACGTCCAGCGGGACGCCCTCCGCGCGGAACCGCGGCAGGATGGTGTTCTCGTAGTCCGCCGCGGTGCGGTCGATGTACTCCGAGTACCAGACGCCGTAGGCCCAGCGGGGGAGCAGCTCCGGCGGCCCGGTGAGGGTGGCCAGATCGCCCAGCGCCCGCTGGTAGTCGTGGCCGTACCCGAAGACATAGCCGTCGCGGTACGGCTTGCCGCCGTGGTCACCGCGCGGGGTGGGCTTGCCGGCCCGCTGGTCGTAGACCGCCGAGACGGTGTCGTCGAGGAGGTACCAGCCGTCGCGGTAGAGCAGCCCGGGGACCGTCTTCGGGTCGCCGTTGTCGCCGTTCACGCCGTCGAGGCCGCGGCGGTAGCCGCCGAGCGCGAGGTGCGGCGCCGGCGCGGGCGCCCCGGCGGGCGTCACCGCGAGGGTGTCGAGGTTGACGTGGCAGCTGGCGGGGTCGGGACAGCCGAGGGTGACGTCGTTCGTGCCGGCCTTGAGCGCGACCGGGACGGACGCGGTGCCCCAGGTGTCCCAGTTGTCCGTCGCGGGCAGGGAAAGCACCTGCGTGGCGCCGCCGGCCGAGACCGTCGCCGTGCGCGTCTGGTGCAGGCCGTCGCCGCCGACGCCGTTGGCGTAACGCACCTGCAGCGAATACGTGCCGTCGGCGGGCACGGCGACGACGCGCTGGGTCAGGCTCGAGCCCTGGTTCAGTTCCGCGAGGAAGCCCTGGCCGGCGTACCCGGCGTGGTCGGACGCGAGCTTCGCCGAACCCGCGGTGCGCGCGGACTCCGCCTCGCAGTCGACGCCGTAACGGCAGTCCAGCATCGCTTTCGCCGACGCCGGCGGGTAACTCGCGTCAGGAGACAGGAGCGCGACGCTGTCGACGTTGACGTTGCCCGAATCCGCGGCCGCGCGCGTCAGGGTGACCGTGTGCCGGCCCGCGGCCAGCTGCAGTGGGACGGACGCCACGCTCCACGTGTCCCAGTCCGCGGTCACCGGCAAGGAGACTGTCCGGCTCGCGCCGCCGTCGACCGAGAGGGACAGGGTGCGCGTGACGTGCTGGCCGTCCCCGGCGACGGCGTTGGCGTAGCGGGTGTCGAAGCGGTACGCGCCGGCGGTGGGGACGTCGACGTCGGCGGAGAGCGAGTTGCCGGTGCCTTCGAACCCGGCCACGAACCCGCCGCCGGTGTAGCCGGTGTGGTCCGCGGCGACGGCCAGCCCGCTGTACTGCAGGTCTTCCGCCTCGCACAGCGCGCCGGCCGCGCACATCAGGCGCTGCCACGGCGTCGAGGTGACCGGCGCCGGGCCGGCGTTCTCCTGCACGACGAGGTTCTGCGCGGTGAACGGCCCCGAACCGAGCTGGTACCGCAGGGTGACCGCGCTCGTCCGGATCGTCAGCCAGCCGCCGGAAGTGGTCGAGCTGAACGACGTCGGCCCGAACGCGTCACGGCCGATCGCGGTGAAGGTGGGGCGGTCGAGGAACTTGCCGTCGGCGGCGTACTCGGTCCGGATCAGGGTGGGGGAGAGCACTTGGAAGCGCGCGTCGCCCGCGGACACCGTCCGCGGCCGGGACACACCCGCCGCCGGTCCGGATCCGGCGACCGTCAAGGCCGCCACCGTGCTCAGGACCGCGACGACCGCGCAGGACCTCCGCCAACCGTTCGATGCCAACGGGCTGCTCCGTTCCCGGGACCGCTTACAACGTTGTAAATCTGGTGGTGGTGATCAGAGCACAGGCGTTCGACGGCTGTCCATAGGCAGGCCGGTTGTGTCCCGCGATCTGGCCGCACGCGGTGCTCCGAACGGCTCAGGGCCACCAGAGGTCGACGGCGATCTCGCGCAGCCGCTCGGTGAAGACGCCCGCCGGGTTGGCTTCGTGCAGGAGTTGCCGCAGGTCGGCCTCGAACGCTTCGCGACGGTCGCCGAACAGGTGCGGTGCCGCGCTGGACAACGAGAAGACCGCGGCGACGACGGCGTCGGCGTCCTTCGTGACGACCCGGCCCGGGACCTCGAACCGCCGTGGTCCGTGGAACCCGGCCGCGCGGTAGATCTCCGTCTCGCCCGCCGCCGTGCCGTCCGGGAGCACGCCCTGGCCCGCGCGGCGCACCGAGCCGAGGTACCGCCGCACCAGGTCGGTGATCGCGTCGTGCGGCGCTGCTTGGTCGTCCGGATCGACGCCCTGGTGCGTCGTGGCGTGGACGTGGGCGCAGGCGCCGCCGGCGGCCAGCATCCCGTGCACGGCCGCCGCGACCGCCGAGCGGTCCAGCCAGTGGAACGACTGGGCGAAGGTGACCAAACGGAATTCGCCCAGATCCGCGGGCAGCTCCTCGGCCCGCCGGTGCACCCACCGGCAGGTGCCGATCTCCGCGTCCGCCGCGCGCCGGGTCGCCTCCGCGAGCATGTCCGGATCGGCGTCCAGGCCGACGGTTTCGTCGAACTTGCCGGCCAACAGCAAGGTCAGCGACCCGGGCCCGCAGCCGACGTCGAGCAGCCGGCCGGTTCCGTCGAGCCCCAGCTCGGCCGTGAACGCCTCCGCGAGGGCGTCCGGATAGGCGGCGCGGCCGCGCGCGTAGTACGCCGCGCTGCCGGAATACAGCGACGGATCCCAGTCCCAGCCACCAGCGATCACGGTGTGCAGCCTAGGGTGGTCAATCCCCACCCGGATAGCGCGTTTCCCGGCCGGAGGTTTGGGTATCAAGTTCCCGTCCTTGATCACTTCCCCGCGACGCCGGCCCGCCGGCGCGGAAGGCCTGCCGAACCCGTGTCCCCTCAGCCACCGATCCCCGTCTCCGGCCCGCGCCCGCTCGCGGCGCGCCGGACGGAGTACCGTCCCGGCCTGCTGATCCTGACCTTCGCCGGGGAGATCGACGCCCTGACCGTCCCGATCCTGGAGCGCGAGCTGCGCGACACCCCACCGGGTACGACGCTGGTGGACCTCACCCAGATCGCGTTCGTCGGCCTCGCCGGCGCCCGCGCCCTGGCGGCGGCCGCCGAACGCGCCGGGGCCGAGGGGCGGCACTTCGGGCTGGTGGCGAGCAGCCGCACGCTCGCACGGCTGTTCCGCATCACCGGCCTGGCCGCGGGTGTCCCGATGTTCGCGTCGCTGTCCGACGCGCTGCGGGAACTGCTCGCCGCCGGGCTCCAGGACGCTGCCGGGTAGCTGCTCGCGCTCCCGCCGCGCCGTGGTGGGCCTCTATTTGATTACGCACCGGTTTCGTTTCGTAAATAGGAGGTGGGTGTGCCCAGTGCCCGCGACGCGCGGCCCGCTCGGGGCAGACCGCGCGACACCGGCCTGGACCTGGCGATCCTCGACGCGACACTGAGACTGCTGGTCGAGGTCGGCTACGACCAGCTGTCCATCGAGGCGGTCGCGGCCGAAGCCGGCGTGGGCAAACCCACGATCTACCGGCGCTACGCCGGCAAGGCCGCGCTGGTGGCCGCGGCGGTCGAGCACCGCGCGGCGAGCGTGCCGCCCGCGCCCGGGACCGGTGATCTGCGGCAGGACCTGGTGCGGACCGTGGGATGGCTGGCCGAGCAGATCGCCGAGCAGGAAGTCGGGCTGTTCGCCGGCATGCGCGGCGATCCGGACCTGGCGGCGAAGATGCGGCGGATCCTGCGGCGCGACGAAGCGGCGATGACCGAGCGGCCCTTCGGCGGCGCGCGGGGCGACCACCTCGTCCCCGGCGCGGACAAGCTGTTCGCCGAGATCGTTCCGGCGCTCATCGTGCACCGCCTCGTGGTCGTGGGGGAGCCCATCGACCGGACCTTCGTCGAGCACATCGTCGACGACGTCCTGCTGCCGCTGTTCCAGCGCCGGTCCCATTCCCTTGGGTGATCGCGAACGTCAATGGCCGGCGGCCGGGAATTGAGACATCCATCCTGTTGCGTGATGCGGCATTTGATGGCCTGAGCGGGTTGCGTTTCCCCTTTTTGGCCCTGTGACCTGCGATGGGCCACCTTTGAGGGTGGAACGAGGTGAGCCCCCGTTGCGTGAACCGGAATTTCGTGTCTTCGGTGACAGGTCGATAGCGTCGAATTCATGGAATGGAGCTTTCAATCGGCCGAAGAACTCATTGCCGCGTTGCGCGGAGGTGCGGTGACGTCGGTGGAACTGACCGACGAGGTGATCGCCCGCATCGAGCGTGCCGACGAGGTGATCAACGCGATCTGCGTGCGCGACTTCGACCGTGCGCGGGCCGCCGCACGCCGGGCCGACCAGGCCCGCGCCCGGGGGGAGGACCGGCCGCTGCTCGGCGTTCCGGTGACGGTCAAGGAGTCGTACAACGTCGCCGGGCTGCCCACGACCTGGGGCATGCCGCCGCACCGGGACCACGTGCCGGCCGAGGACGCGGTCCAGGTGTCGCGGCTCAAGGCCGCGGGCGCGGTGGTGCTCGGCAAGACCAATGTGCCGTTGGGGCTGCAGGACATCCAGAGCTTCAACGAGATCTACGGCACCACCACCAATCCGTGGGACCGCGGTCGCACGGCGGGCGGGTCCTCCGGCGGGTCGGCGGCGGCGCTGGCGTCCGGGTTCGGCGCGCTGTCCATCGGCTCCGACATCGCCGGCTCGCTGCGCACCCCCGCGCACTTCTGCGGCGTCTACGCGCACAAGCCGTCGCTCGGACTGGCGGCCAGTCGCGGGATGGTCCCGCCGGCCGAGCCGGCGTTGCCCGTCGACCTCGACCTCGCCGTCGTCGGTCCGATGGCGCGCACCGCCCGCGACCTCGCGCTCCTGCTCGACGTCATGGCCGGACCGGACCCGCTGACGTCCGGAGTGGCCCACCGGGTGGCCCTGCCGCCCGCCCGCCACGAGCGGCTCGGCGACTTCCGGGTCCTGGTCCTCGACGAGCACCCGCTCATCGCGACCGGGTCCGCCGTGCGGGCGGGCGTGGACCGGGTGGCGGCCGCGCTCGTCGACGGCGGCGCCCGCGTCGCCCGGCACAGCCCGCTGCTGCCCGATCTGACCGAAGCCGCGACGCTCTACATGCAGCTGCTGATTTCGGGTTCGCCCGCGCGGTTTCCCGTCGAAACGCTCGAGCAGCTGCGGACCCGCGTCGCCGGACTGAGCGCGGACGACCGGAGCCTGGACTCCGTGCGGCTGCGCGCCATGGTGCTCAGCCACGGCGACTGGCTGGTGGCGAGCAACCGCCGCGAGGTCCACCGCCACGGCTGGCGGCGGCTGTTCGCCGAGTTCGACGCCGTGGTGTGCCCGATCACGCCGACACCCGCGTTCCCGCACGACCACCACCCGAATCCGCTGGACCGGCGCGTCGACGTCGACGGCGTCGAGTACCCGTACTTCGACCAGCTCGTCTGGGCGGGCCTGGCGACCATGCCCGGGCTGCCCGCCACCGCCGTCCCCGCGGGCCGGTCTCCCGAGGGCCTGCCGGTCGGGGTGCAGCTCATCGGCCCGATGCTCGAGGACCGCACCCCGCTGCGGCTGGCCGAACTGCTGGAGCGGGAGATCGGCGGCTTCCGGAAGCCGGAGTAGGGCGTCACCGGACGGCGCGGCTCTGGACGCGGCGGGCGGCGGCGAGCACGAGCGGCGCCGCGAGCCAGCACAGGTACGCGCCGGTGCCGGTGATCAGGAACGAGAGGGGAACGGACAGCCCGAAGACGGCGGCCAGGCAGATGCTGCGCACCAGGCTCTGGGCGAATTCCGGCGGCGCGAGGTCCGTGCGGTACAGGCGTTCGCGCCGGATCTCCCGGATGATCAGCGCGAACGTCGCGGACGCGAAGACCTGGACGAGCGCGTAGAAGCTGAACCGGGGCGGGAAGGCGCCGTCGGCGGTGAGCACCCGGGTGGCGAACGGCATCACGACCTGCATGAACAGCCACACCAGGGTGAGGCTGGTCAGGCGGAGGCTCAGCGAGCCGACGTAGCGGAAGATCTCGTGGTGGGCGCGCCAGTGGGCGGCGATCACCGTGAAGCTGAGCGCGAAGGCCAGGTACTCCTTGCCGTGGGCCAACGCCGAGCTCAGCATGGCGTCGCTGGTGTCGCCGGTGGGGACGGGCAGTTCCAGGGCGAGCAGGGTGAGGGCGATCGCGATCACCGCGTCGACGAACGTGGTGAGCCGGTCGGCGGCGGCCGTGCGCGCTTCGCCGGTCTCGCTTTCGCTGTGCTGGGTTCCCATGGTGGTCGGCTCCCGCGGGTTCAGACGGCGACGGGGCCGGTCGGCGAGGGCGTGTCGGCCAGGCGCCGGGACCGCACGGCGAGCACGATCATGACCGCCGGGATCAGCAGGTCGTTGACGAGTACGCCGCCGGTGTTGCCGGGGGCGTGGTCGCCGTTCGCGAACCACTGGTAGACGTGGCCGACGAGCGCGCCCCACAGGAACATGCCGGCGCCGAGGCCGATGGTGATGCGCTCGCGCGCCGACGCCGAAGCGGCGCGGAAGCCCATGATGGCCAGCCCGAGGTTGGCGAAGGCGATCTCGAACAGGAACGGCGTGCGGGGAAAGCCGATCGCGGTGGCCATCACGTCCGGGAAGACGAGGAACGCCACCGTCATCCACAGGCTGCCGATGCCGAAGGCGCCGATGGCCCACCAGCGCTGCCAGATCTCCAGCCGCTCCCGGGCGGAGGCGGCGTGGCGGCCGCGGACGTAGGCGCCGATGGCCGGGACCAGGATCCAGACCAGGGGAAAGGCTGACTGGGCGAGGTAACCGAAGTTGTCCATGCCGTGAATCTTGCATGGTTAACATTAACTAGTCAACACTCTGTTAGGCTGACCACGTGGACGAAGGACTCGCAGACTTGCTGCACCGCGTGGTCATGCTCCTGGGCGACGCGGCCCGGCGGCGCACCGATGGCCAGGACGGCCTGACCTACAGCCAGATCCGGCTGCTCGGCACCCTGGAGGACATCGAGCCGGCAACCCAGCACCGGCTGGCGCAGGCGATGTCGGTCTCGGACCCGGCGATCAGCCGGGCGCTGCGGTCCCTGGAGGCGGACGGCCTGGTGCGGGTGGTCGTCGACCCCGCCCACGCGCGTCGGCGGCTGGTCACGCTCACCGAGACCGGGCGGAAGGCGTTCCAGGTCAACGGGAAGCCGCTTTACGACGAGTTCCGCGCTGGGCTTGTCGCCGCGGGGTTCCCTTACGAGCGCTACCTCGAAGACACCCTCCGGCTGGCGGAAATCCTCGAATCCGACTGACGACGTATCGGCGCGAAACCCCGCGCGACTCCGGCACGTGACGCGGCGGGCGTGGGGATCGGTGGGCTCCGGCCGTGCGGGTGCGAGACTGTGCGGCAACTTGACGACGCGAAGGAGCTCGCTGTGGCCTCTGATGCCCTCGAAGGACCGGTTCCGGCGTCGAGCGGGCCGGGGCAACCGGTCCTTGCGCTGCTGGACAAGGCCATCGGCATGCAGACACCGCTGGTGCGCAAGAACATCGCCCGGGCCCGTCAGCGCAACCCGGAGGCGACGCCGGCGGAGGTCGTGCGCACCCTGGAGCGGATGTACGTCAGCACCCTGGCGGGCAGCGGGGCCGCGGTCGGGGCCACCGCGGCCGCACCCGCCGTCGGCACCGGGATCGCACTGGCGTTGTCGGCGGGCGAGGCCTTCTCTTCGCTCGAACTGAGCGCCCTGTTCGTGCTCTCGGTCGCCGAGGTCCACGGCGTTCCGCTGGACGAGATCGAACGCCGGCGGACGCTGGTCATGGGGATCCTGCTCGGCCAGTCGGGTTCCTCGACCATCGTCGGCAAGGCCGCCGAGCGCACCGGCCAGCACTGGGCCCGCCAGCTCGTCAGCAAGGTGCCCTCGACGGCGTTGAAACAGATCAACGGCGTCCTGGGCAAGAACTTCGTCACCAAGTACGGCACCAAGCAGGGCATCATCGTGCTCGGCCGGGTGGCTCCGTTCGGCATCGGCGCGGTGATCGGCGGTGGCGCCAACGCCACTGTCGCAGCCCTGGCGGTCCGGGCCGCCCGACGCGCGTTCGGTCCCGCGCCGGAGTCATGGCCCCGGACGGAGCTGGATCTCACGCTTCCCGACTCGGGGCTCTCGGATCGCTGAGCGCATTGCCTGCGGCCCGCACTGCGGCAGCGGCAGGAAAGTGCGACCCGCGATGGTGCCACGTCCGGAGTTGTCGGGAAGCGACCGCGCGACGGAGTGGTCCGGTGATCTCGCCGGACAATCGCTGGTGGATTACTCGACTAAACTCTCGTTTGTCCGTTTTCCAAGTGGGCTTTCGGTTGAAAACAAACCTTCGTCGGTGGTGTATCACCCGCGGAAGCTGGATCGTCACGCAGTGTTCCACCGTGGCAAGTACCCCTCACGCCAGTCTTCCCCCCAAAGACGACCCGGAGGATTTTGATGACTTCCCGGAAACTCGCCGGCTTCACCGCATTCGCCTCGGCCGCCCTGGCCTGTGCGCTTTGTGTCCCGGCTGCTCACGCCGCGCCGTTGTCGGCCGAGGCGGCTTTCACCCTTGCCCAGGGCAATGCCATGACCCAGGCCGACCAGGTGACCGGTGCGCTCGGTGCCGCGTCGGGTGGTTACTACCTCGACAACGGCAAGGCGATCGTCAACGTCCTGGACGACGCCGGTGCGCAAAAAGTCGAAGCGGCCGGTCTCACCGCCAAGAAGGTCACCCACACCTTCGCCGCGCTGACCGGGGTCAAGAACGCCCTCGACAACGTCCGCAACGTGCCGCAAACCTCTTGGGGCATCGACACTTCCACCAACCAGGTCGTCGTGACGATCTTCTCGGCCGCCACCAAGGCGACCGCGGACAAGGTCGCCACCGCCGCCAAGCAGTACGGCGACAGCGCCCGCGTCGAGTACAAAACCGGCAAGCTCGAGCTGTACATCGCCGACGGCGACGCCATCCAGAACAGCAGTGCGCGCTGCTCGCTCGGGTTCAACGTCAAGAGCGGCAGCACCCCGTACCTGCTCACCGCCGGGCACTGCACCAACCTCGGCGGCACCTGGTCCGGCGGCGACGTCAGCGGTGCGCGGGTCGTCCGGAGTGACTGCCCCGGCGCGGACTCCGGTCTGCTGACCCGGCCGAACGGCTCCGGTCCCGGCCGCATCAACACCGGCCAGGCCATCACCAGCGCGGCCGCGCCGCAGGTCGGCGAGCGCATCTCCAAGCAGGGCTCGACCACCGGTGGCGGCACCGGCCAGGTGACGTCGGTCGACCAGTCGGTCAACTTCGACGTCGGTGTGCTCAACCACGAGTTCGGGACCACCGCCCACACCGACCACGGTGACTCCGGCGGCCCGGCCTACGACGGTTCCAAAGGCCTCGGCACCCTGTCCGGCGGGAACACGACCGTCAGCTACTTCTACCCGCTGACCCGTGAGCTTTCGTCCTACGGCCTCACTCTGGCCTGACCCACGCCGAACTGATCGCGGCGCCGTCTCCGAAGAGGAGGCGGCGCCGCGATCGCTCGGCTCAGAACGGTTCGGCGACCATCCAGTGCTCGACCAGGCGGCCGTCGACCACCCGGATCATGTCCATGCCCGCGACCTCGAACCGGTCACCGGTCGGTGGCCTGCCGAAGAAGTCGCCGGTGTGGGTGCCGCGGACGGTGTAGCGGTGGGCGACCCACTCGCCGTTCTCGACGTCGGCCTCGACGACGACGTCGAAGTCCGGAACCCCGGCCAGCAGGCCCTCCCACTTCCGCCGCCAGTCCGCGTGGGTGACGCGGTGGCCCTGGTCCCGCGATTCGGGCGCGATGTAGCTCAACGCGGTGTCCAGGTCGCCCGCGGCGCGGGCGGCGAGGATCGCCCGGTTCACCTCGGCGGGGCTCGACGGTGGGGTCATCGGCTCGGTCTCCTCACGGGAAGCAGGTAACGGGGACTGTCCCCGGTACGCTGCCGGTACGATACGGGGACTGTCCCCGGATCGGCAAGAGGTGTCCGATGCCCGAGCCCCGCGCCGACGCCCAGCGCAACCGCCGGAACCTGCTGGCGGCCGCCGAAAGCGCCTTCAACACCCGCGGCGCGGGCGCGTCCCTGGACGACATCGCCCGCGCCGCCGGCGTCGGCAACGCGACGCTCTACCGCCACTTCCCGACGCGGCAACAGCTGATCGACGCCGTCTACGAAGCGCGCATCGGCGCGCTTTGTGTGCTGGCCGAACAGATGCGCGCCGCCGAACCGGCCGGCGCGGCGTTGCCGGTGTGGCTGCGCGCGGTGGTCGACCACATCAGCGGCAGCCGGGGCCTGCGGGACGCCTTCGTCGACGCCCACCACCTCGGTGCCGGCAGTGGAGCGCCGCAGCTCGCCGAATGGCATCGCATGACCGACGACGCGGCCGTCCCGTTGCTGCACGACGCGCAGGCCGCCGGGACCGCGCACCCGGATCTGCGTGCGGCCGAGCTGATGGCGCTGGTCGCGGCGGTCGCGCACGCCGGTGGCGGCGACCCCGGCGACGCCCGCCGCCTCCTCGGGTTCGTCCTCGACGGCGTCGGCCGGCGGCCCGGCGAGGTCAGCCCCCGGCGAACGCCGTGACCGTGCCGAGGAAGGCGTCCTGGTGATCGGCGAACCCGGGCCGCACGGGTTCGGGGAAGCCGGGTAGCTCCCGCGCGTCGGGCAGCAGCCGCAGCAGCGCGTCCACCGTCCGGCGCTGGTGCACCGAGTTGTGCGGCGCCGACGGGAGCACGCCGGTCGGCACGCGCAGGCCCGCCAGCTCGCCGTCGAGGACCCCGCGCAGCGTCTCGCCCCGCAGCAGCTCGGCGGCGATCGCCGGGTCGGTGACGCGCTCGCGGACGCGGTCGTCGATCGAGGCGTCCCCGGCGGTGGCCGGCCAGGCGAGGAGCAGCCGGCTGACCCGCCCCGGGTGCGTGAGGGTCAGCCGGACGGCGGCCGAGCAGCCGTTCGACCCGGCGACCACCACGACCGGTTCGTCAGGAAGCACCGGCGTCAGGTGGTCCGCTTCGGACTGCCAGCTGCGGGCGCCGGCGAGGCGGTCGGGCGCGTGGACGCGCAGTCCCCGCTGCTCCAGACCGCTGACGACGCCGGTGCTTCCCCAGAATCGCCGGGCGTCCATGTCTTCGTGCAGTCCGCCGTGGACCAGCAGGACGTTCACGCGCGCTCCTTCGGGTCGGCCTCCGCCAGTCAACCGGAAAACCCGGTCGTTGGTAGCCGGTTGGTGAATCTTTGGCGGACGGAAAGGGCGGCGCGCGAACCTTCCTCCCGTCAGACGAGAGGAGGTGAAGATGATGTCGGCAACCACCACCGTGCAGGCCAAGGTCGAGGCTCCGAAGGACGCCACGTTCAGCCTCGACGTGAGCGAGCAGGAACTCCTCGACGAGTTCGGTGTGCTCTCCCTGTGTGAGTACTGCTACGGCGCGTGACCCGGTGAGTGACCTCCCGGCTCGCGCCGCGGGGTCCGGCTCCGCACCGGAGTGACGTTTTCCCAGCGGGTGCGCCCGTCGCGATCGCGACGGGCGCACCCAGTCTTCGACGCCCCACCAGGAAAGGACCACGGATGTCGTCGCCTGCAGTAGACGCGCCGAAGCGCACGGTCGCGGCCGGAGTCACGACCGCACTGTGGCTCGGCCTCGCGGTGTCCCTGCTCGGGGACAGCTTCTACCGGGTCGGCCTGACCTGGAACGCCACCACGGACGGCGGCATCGGCCCGGCCGCCCTGCTCGGCACGGCGATGGCGCTGCCGGTGGCCCTGCTGGGCATGTTCGGCGGCGTCGTGATCGACCGCTTCAACCGCCCGGGCCTGATGATCGTGACCGACGTCGTCCGGTTCGCCGTGGTGGCGGCGTTCGCCGTGCTCTTCCTCGGCAACGGACCCGGCCTGCCGGCGCTGCTCGCCGGCGCCGCGGTGCTGGCGGCGTCCGGTGTCTGCTTCACCCCGGCACTGCAGTCGTGGCTGCCCGACCTGTTCCCCGACCGCGACCGGATGATCAAGTTCGACGCGCTGTTCCTGACGACCATCAACGTCGTCGGCGTCGTCGGCCCCGCGCTGGCCGGGGCGCTGTACCCGTTCGTCGGCATGAGCGGGTTCCTCTGGTTCGACGCGGGCACGTTCGCGGTGTCCGCGGTCGCGGTCTTCTACGTCCGGAGAGCGCTTCCTGGACCCGGGACGCCGGCCCTCGCGCCGCCGCCGGAACCACCGCGCCCGCGCCGCAACCTCCTCGCCGACGTCCGGGAAGGACTGCGGTACATCTTCGGCAACGAGGTGCTCCGGCGGCAGTTCACCGTCTTCCCCTTCATGGAGGCCGCGGCCTACTCGCTGGTCTTCCTGCTCCCGTCCTACCTGTCCGCGGCGAAGTACACCGCGAGCTGGCTGTTCGGCGCGCTGCTGGCCGCCAACGCGATCGGCCGGGTGCTGGGGGCGTGGGTGTTCGCGCACACCGGGCTGCGGCGCCGGCGGGGGCCGGTGCTCGCGGTCAACCACCTCTCCCAGGGCGTCATGCTCGGGCTCTTCGTGCTCGTCCCCGACCCCGTCGTCGGCACCGCCGCGTTCCTGCTGATGGGCTTGCCGGCCGGCGCGAGCCAGATCGCCCTGTCCTCCTGGGTCCAGACCAATGTGGACAGACAGTTCCGCGGCCGGGCGTTCGGCACCCTGACGTCGTTCGTGCAGTGGCTGATGCCGCTGGGCCCGCTGTTCTTCGGCTGGCTGGGCGCGCTGCTGGACCCCCGCTGGGCCGTGGTGATCATCGCCGCGACCTTCTTCGCCGGAGGCGCCGCCATCGTTTCGTCCCGCGCGGTAAGGAGCCTGCAGTGACGACCTCAACCCGCCCCGGCGCGCTGTTCCTCGAGACCGGCTGGGCCGAATCCTTCGCGGTGACCGGCGACGGCCGGGTGGCGGTCGCGTGGAGCACCGCCGACGGCCCGCGCGTCCACACCGTGTCAGGTCCGGCTAGCCCGCCCGAACCGGCGAACACCCTGTCGAGCATCGACCAGGCCGGCCTCTCCGGCGGGCCCCGGCGGATCGCCTTCTGGGCGCAGCTGGCCGACGAAGACAACCGGTTCGTCCTGTTCACCGCCGTCCCCGGGGAAACGCCGGTGCGGACGGCGATCGAAGCCCCGCGCCAGCCCTGCGGGGTCGCCTGGGCCGGCCCGGACCACGTCGTCACCACCTGGCAGACCGCCGACGGCCCGGTGCTCGCCCGGGTCGCCGTGACGCCGGGAGCACGTCCCGAGACCCTGTGGCGCCTGCCGGCCTCGCCGCGGTGGCCGGACCCGGTGCCCGACGTCGCGCCGGACGGCCGGATCGTGCTGACCGTCGCGTCCGGGACCGGCCAGGACATCGTGGTGCTCGACCACGGCGTGGTCACCACCCTGCTCGCCGGCAACCGCAGCGCGGCGCCGACCCGGGCGCGCTGGAGCCCGGACGGCCGGTCGGTCGTCGTGCTCGTCCGGCGCCGGCGGGCCACCGAAGCCCGGCTGATCGACCTGGTCGCCGGCACCATGGAGGTGCTCGACGGGCCCGCGCCGACCGACGTGCCGGTGTGGAACGGCGACGGGACCAAGCTGGCCTTCGCCGCCCACGACTGGCCCGTCACCCGGCTCCACGTCCACGATCTGCCGTCCCGGACGCTGACCGAGGTGCCGGCCCCGGCGGGCACCTGCGCCGAAGCGCCGCAGTGGCACGGCGACGACTGCTACTTCCGCGTGCTCGGCCCGGACCACCCGCCCGCGGTGCGGCGGTGGCGCCCGGGCGCCACCGCCGCGCTACCGGTGACCCCGCCGGCGACGGTGTCCCGGCCGGTCTCGCCGTCCGTGGTCCGCTTGCCCAGCCGGGAAGGCTTCGACCTGCCCGCGCTCGCCTACGAGCCGTGGATCCCGGACCGGGGGACGGTCGTGATGCTGCACGGCGGACCCGCATCCTGCTGGCGCAACGGCTGGAACCCGGTCCTGCTCGACCTGCTCGGCGCCGGTTACCGCGTGGTGCTGCTGGAAACCCGCGGCACGACGTTCACCGGCTGGCCGGTGCCCCCGGTGCCGGTCACCGAGCACGGCGTCCGCGAAGTCGAGGACGTCGCCGACAGCGTCGCGGCCCTGATCCGGCTCGGCCTCGCCCAGCCCGGCCGGATCGTCCTGGCCGGCCACAGCCACGGCGCGTTCATCGCCTACCGCGCGTCGCTGGCGCTGCCGGAGGTCGCCGGTGTGATCACGACGAGCGGCTACCTGCACCCGGCGGTGCTGGCCGGCAGCGGCGACCCGGAGGTGCACCGCTTCGCGGCCGCGGCGTTCGCGGACCGGGCCTGGGCCGGTGACCCGGCCGCCGCGCTGCCCTCCCGCTGCCCGGTCCTGTCGGTGCACGGCGAACGCGACAAGCAGGTGCCCGCCGGGGACGCCGAGGCGATGTTCGCCCGCCTCGACGGCGCCGGGCACGAATGGGTGCTGCTGGCGAACGACGACCACAGCTTCCGCATCCGGCGCAACGCCGCCCGCTATGCCGCCGCCGCGCGGGACTTCCTGGGGCGGGTGCTGGCATGACGACCCTGGACTACGACGTCGTCGTGATCGGCGGCGGACCCGGCGGCTCGACGACGGCGACGTTCCTCGCCCGGGCCGGCGCGCGGGTGCTGGTGCTGGAGGGCACCCGGTTCCTGCGCTGGCACATCGGCGAGTCGCTGCTGGCCGCGTCGATGCCGGTCCTCGAGGAGCTCGGCGTGCTGCCGCAGCTGGAGCAGTTCAACCGCAAGCTCGGCTCGCTCTGGGTCTGGGGCGCCTCGCCGTCGCTGATCAGCCTGGAGATGCCGCGGCCGGGCTTCGCGTTCCAGGTGCAACGTGAGCACTTCGACCAGCTCCTGCTCGACAACGCGCGGGACGCCGGCGTCGACGTCCGCACCGAGACCTGGGCTCGGCAGCCGAGGTGGGACGACACCGGCCGGATGACCGGGCTGCTCGCCCAGGAAGCCGGCGGCACGACCTTCGAGGTGCGGGCGCGTTACGTCGTCGACGCCAGCGGCCTGTTCCAGTTCCTGCCGAAACGCCTGGGCCTGCCGATGGACCTGTTCGGCCCGCAGCGGGCGGCGGTCACCGTCTACTGGGACGACGCGCTGCGCCCGGACGCGCCGCACACCGCCGACGTCATCAGCGAAGCCTGCGCGGACGGCTGGATCTGGTTCATCCCCTTCGCGGACGGCCAGACCGGCGTCGGCTTCGTCGGCGACGCCGAGGACATCACCGGCGCGCCCGCCGAGGTGTTCACCCGGCAGATCGCCAGTTCCCAGCTCGTGCGGCGGCTGCTGGCGAACGCGACCATGGCGCGGAAACCGCGGCTGCTCCGCTACACCAACCACACCGTGGCGACTCCACTGTGGACCGACGGCTACCTGCTCGTCGGCGACACCGCAGCGTTCGTCGACCCGCTGTTCTCCACCGGCATCAACGCGACGCTCTACTCGGCCTCGCTGGCCGCGGCGGGCATCGCGTCGGTGCTGGCGGGCGACCTGCCCGAGGACGGCGCGGCGAAGTGGTACGACGAGCGCGTCCGCGGGCACTACCGCCGCACCACCGAAATGACCAAGCTGCTCTACGCGGCCCACCCCGGCGACACCCGGTTCTGGCGGGCCCGCTCGCTCGAGCACCTGACCGACGGCCAGGCGGAAGAGATGCTGCGCCACATCGGGGCCGGCAGCGTCGAGCTGTTCGCCAAGGCGGAGGCCGACGGCTCGATCCGGCTCCCGGCGGCGGTGCGCCGGCTGCTGCCCGAGTTCACCTCGGCGCTCCCGCCCACCCGCCTGCCCGAGCACACCGTGCTGTCGTTCGCCGACGAGGTCGAGCTGCGCCAGGACTGGACCCGGGCGGGTGGCCGGCTGGTGCCGGCGACGCGCGTGGCGCACCGGCGGCGTCGCACGCACGAAATCGACTTCTCCGGCGGCACGCCGGGGCAGCGGCTGCTCGCGGCGGTCGACGGCCGGCGCGATCTCCGCAGCCTGCTCGAAGCGTCCACATCGGACGGTACCCGCCGGCAGCACCTGGCCCTGCTGGCCGGGGCGCTGGTGAAGGCGGGCATCTTCCGCGCGGCCGGGGCCGGCCTGCTGCCGGCGGAGAGGTGAGTTCCGATGCACCACAAGCACATCGTGCTCGAGCGGGCCCAGCTGGGCGTCGCGGACGTCCCGGCGCGCGAGCTGGGGCTCGACGACGTGGGCGGCCCGCTCAGCGCGTACCTGCTCCGGCCGTACCTGGACCTGAGCGAGTTCGTCGACGGGCCCAGCGAGACGACGTCGGTCGAGGTCGCGTTCCGCCAGCTCGCCGCGCCGGACGCGCCCCGGCTGATGATCCAGACCCACCCCGGGCGCGGCCTGCGGACCGCGCTCGTGCGCGAAAGCGGCCTGCCGGCCTACGGGATCACCCGGGCGCGGGAGCTGCCCGAGCGGCTGCGCACCGACCGGTGGCGGCAGCTCGTCGAGTGGACGCGCGCCCGGCTGCTGCCGCTGGGCCAGCGGCTGCGGCTCGCCACGCTGCTGAACACGCTGGGCCTGTTCGGCGAGACCGTGGAGCTGTTCACCGGCCGGATCGGGGACGTCGACAGCGGCGACGGCGTCGCGACGGCGCTGAGCATGCAGCTCGCCATCGCCCGGCTGCGCATCGATCCCTCGGCCGACACCGAGCGGGTGAACGCGGCGACCCTGCGGCAGGCCGCGGAGAACGACCGGGGCGACCGGTACGTCCGGCTCGGCGCCGCCCTCACCCTGGTGGTCCTGGCCGCCAAGCGGCGGGACATCGAGGAAGTGCGGCACTGGCGCGAGGTCGCCGAATCGCAGTACGACCTGCTCGATCCCGGAGCCGGGCTGCCGGACGTGTTGTACGCCAGCACGTTCTGGCGCGCCGTGTGCTACCTGCCGCACCTGCTCGGCGACCGCGTGCGGACCACCGAGGAGCTCGACGCCGCCGAGCACCACGCGCTGGCGTTCCGGCCCCGCGACAGCACCGAGCGGATGGTCTGGGCCGCCAACATGAACCCGCTGCTGGAGACCCGGATGCGGGCCGCGCTCGACACCGGCGACCGCGACGGCGGGTGGGCGCGCCTGTCGCAGCTCGCCGAGCTCGAACCGCTCAGCGCGAAGGTGCGCATCCACGTCGGCAAGTTCCACCTCGACGACGGCGCGCCCGAGAAAGCGCTCCCCGAGCTGCGGCGGGCGATCACGCTGGGCGCGCCGTTCACCGGCCTGTCCTGGTACCTGACGGCTCGCTGCCTGGACCGGCTCGGCGACCACGCGGGCGCGCTGCGGGCCTACGCCGAGGCCGTGCGCGCGGACCCGGCCAGTGTGGACGCCCGGCTGCGCATCCACGAACTGGCCGGGGCGGCGGACGGCGGGCTCGCGGCGTTGCCCGCCTGGGCCGGCGGCTCGCTGGGGGAGATCACCACCCGGCTGAAGGCGCCCGCCCGCACGACGGCGAAGGAGCAGGCACGATGAGACAGCGAGTGCTGACCGCGACGCAGTTCCTCGAGGAGCACGACCTCGTCACCCCGGAGACCGGGACGCTCTCGGGCCACCTGCTCCGCCCGTTCCTCGACCTCGGCGGGCCCGGCGGGCCGGTCAACGCGAAGGCCGCCGCCTACGTGGGGGAGAGCGTCGCCGGACCGGAGCCCGAGGCCGACGGCTGGATCGCGCCCCAGGGCAACACGAAACGGTCCCTGCGGACGGCGCTGATCCGCGAGACCGGCCTCGCGAGCTACGACGTCACCTGGCCGGGCGAGCTGCCCGAAACCGCGCGGAGCCCGCACTGGCAGGCGCTGTGCGACGCCGTGGACGCGTGGGACGAGCTGGGCGCGTTCCGGCGCTACCAGGTGATCTGCGCGCTGTACAAGCTGTGCTTGTTCGACGCGGCCGTGGCGCTCGGGGACCGCCTCGGGCCGCCCGGCGAGTTCACCGCGCTGAGCGAGCTGCGCGTCATCGGCGCGCGGTCCAAGCTCGGCGAGTCCGTCCACGACCTGGTGCCGCGCACGCTGGCCGTGCTGGCGCAGACGCCGGCGTCCCCGCGCGTGCGGCTCGCCGTGGCGGTCAACCTGGCCATCCACTACGGCCGGGCCACCCGCGACCGCGAGGCCACCGTCGAGTGGTCGGACCGGGTGCTCGCCGAAGCGGCCGCGCAGCACGCCGAGGGGAGCCCGCGCGACCTCCTGATGGCGAGCATCACCTTGCGCGCGGCCAGTTTCGGCCCGTTCGTGCGCGGGGACCACGACGCCGTGGCGGCGATGCTCAAGCAGGCCGAAGCCCACGCCGTCGACGTCACCGGAGCACCCGGGGTGCCGCTGGTGCTGGCCGACGAGAACCGCTACGCCGTCCTCGAAACGATCACCAACGCCGCGGTCGCCCGCGGGGACCGCGAGACCGCGCTCGCCGCCGCCACCGCACTGACCGCGCACGACCCGCGGGAACCCCGGGCGTGGCTGCAGCTCGGGGCCGTGCACTGGGACGACGGCCGGACGCCGGACGCGCTGGACGCCTACCGGACCGCGGCCGTGCTGGGCGCGCCCTTCACCGGAACCGCCTGGTACTGCACGGGTCGCTGCCACGAGGCGCTGGGCGACCTCGACCAGGCGGCGCAGGCCTACGCGAACTCCGTCGCCGCGGAGCCGCTGGGCATCACCGCGCTGCACCGGCTGCACGGCGTCGCGGACCGGACCGGCCAGCGGTTCCTCGCCGGCTGGGCGCGCGACCGGCTCCACGTGCTGCACCACCGGCTGGCTGCGCCGGTTTCGTCGTCCACGACCGTCCGACAGGGGGCCCGAGCATGACCACCATCAGTCCCACCGTGCCGTTTTCGCCGGTGCCGAAGGAGAGCGACGCGTCGGTCGCCCGGTTCGCGGAGTTCCGGCTCGCCGGGCTCGGCCGCTTCGCCGGCCTGCTCGGCTCCCGCCTCCCGGCCGCCGAAGCCGCTCTCCTGGAGCGCGGCGCCCGGCTGGCCGCGGAGCTGGACCGTCCGGAGTGGACGGACATCGCGCTCCACCCGTACTACTCGTACTGGTGGAGCCGGTTGTCCCAGGCGGTGGCCGCGGGCCGGGCCGCCGAGGTGACGTCACTCGTCCCCGAGCTGTCCCGCTTCCTGCTCATCCCGTTGCTGCGCCGGGGCGACGTCGACCTGGCCCTGCCGCCGCCGCGTGCCGGCGAGCTGCGGTTCCCCGGCCATCGACGGCACCTGCGCGTCGAGGCGTCCGGCGCGCTGCGGGCCCGGGCCACGAACGGCGAGCTGGTGCTCACCGGGCACGACGCCGTGCCGGTGGCCGAGCTGCTGGACGAATACCGCCCCGGCCCCGGTGTGCTGCGCCCGGCCATCCCCGGCACGGCCGTGGAACTCGACTCGTCCGATCCGTGGGTCGGGGAGTTCTTCGAGGTCGAGAACGTCACCGCGCCCTCGCCGGGACGCAGCCGCGACGACCTCGCACCGGCGGCGGCGGACGTCGCCGCGCAGACCTGGCTGGGCGGTGCCGTGGACCGGCTCGGCCGGGCGTGGCCGGAGATGCGGCGCGAGTTCGAGGACTACGTCCGGCTCGTGGCGCCGTTCTCCAGCCAGGTGCGTGCGGCCTTCACCAACGTCGGCTGGCAGGGCGCGGTGTTCCTGCGCACCACCGTCCACGACGACGTCCAGGACGTGGAACGGCTGGTCCACGAGACCAGCCACCTGCGGCTCAACCTGGTGATGGCGCGCACGAAGCTCTACGACCACGACGCCGCCGACCGGGTGCCGTCGCCGTTCCGCGCCGGGCTGCGCCCGATCATGGGGCTCTACCACGGCGCGTTCGTGGTGACCCGCGCCGCGCGCGCCCTCGACCGGGTGCACCGGCTGGCCGGCGATCTCGGTTACGCCGAGCGGATCCCGGTGCTGGTCACGCAGGTGCGGCTCGCGCTCGGCACGCTGCGCCGGGACGTCCGGCTCACCCCCGACGGCGCCGCGCTGCTCGACGAAGCCGACGCGCACATCACCGACCTCGCCGCGGCCTACGGCGCCGCCGCCCCCGACGAACCCAAGATCTACGAGGAGTTCTGAGCGTCATGACCACCCTGGAAGACACGCCCCTGGCCGACGGCGTCGCGGACCTCGCCGTCAGCACCGTCGAGAACGACCTCAGCCGCCGGTTCGTCCTGTCCCGGTTGGACGGTGCTCTCGACCGCATCGCCACGCGCTTGGCGACGGTCCTCACGCCCGGCGAACTGGCCCCGCTGCGCTTCGCGGCCGACGCGCTGAAGGGGCTGCCCGCCGCCGAGCGGGCCGCCGTCGAATCCCACCCCTACTACATGTACTGGCTGGTCAAGCAGTACGAGCGGAGCGTGGCCGGCCAGCGGGCCGCGCTCCTGGAAGCCATGCCCGACGTCGGGCGGTTCGTGCTGCTGCCCGCGGCCCGGCACGGACTGGTCCCCGGCGGCGGGGTCGAGCTGCGGGCCCGGGGCGGCCAGCTCCGGTTCCCCGGTCACCTCCGGCACGTGCTGCTGCCCGTCGGCACCCCGGACGGCCCGGTCCACGCCACTGTGGACGGTGACCGGCTGAACGTGCGGGGGCCGGGGTGCGACATCCACGTCCCGGTGGCCGAGCTGCTCGGCGAGGTCGCGCCCGGCGGTGGCTCGCCGGTCGCCGAGCGGCCGCTGATCCCGGGTACCGCGATCGAGGTGGACGGCACCGACCCGTTCGTCGGCGACCTGTACGCGTCGATGAACGCCCGGCCGCCGATGGCCGGCTACCCGCCCCGCGACCTCGCCGCGATGCCGGTGGTGGCACCGGAGACGCTCGACCACCTCGCCGCGGCCTGCGCGCTGATCTCGCGCGCCTGGCCCGCCGCGGGCGCCGAGCTGCTCGGCTACACCCGGCTGCTGGTGCCGTTCGTGAGCCGGTCCTACTCGACGTTCGCCGAGGCGGCGTTCCCCGGCGCGGTGTTCATGGGGGAGTGCCGGCACCCGTTCTCGGACCTGATGTACACCGCCGAGCACCTGCTGCACGAGCACAGCCACGTGCGGCTGTGCATGATCATGGAGCAGGACCCGGTCTTCCACGGCAGCGGCGACACCCTCGTCGAGTCGCCGTGGCGGCGTGACCCGCGGCCGCTCATCGGGATCGTGCAAGGGGTCTTCGTCTTCGCCAGGGTCGCGCGGTTCCTGCGGTACGCCCACCGGCTGACCGGCGAACAGCGGTTCGCGCGGCGGCGGATCGAGGTCGTGGCCGACGTCGAGGCCGCGTTGCAGGTGCTCGAGATCAACAACGTCGGGTTCACCCCGCTCGGGCGGACCCTGCTCGACCAGTTCGCGGCGGAAGCGCGGACCCCGGTCGAGGCCGGCCCGGGGGAGGAGCGGTGACGGCCGCCTTCGTCCCGGCGCGGCAGCCCGACGATCCCGCGCTGCTGGCCTGCGGTGACGCGGCTCTCCGGTCGCTGACCGCCGTGCTGAACGTCGGCGGTGCCGAACCGGACGGTCCGCTGGCGGCCGCGCGGGCCCTGGTCGAGGCGGCCGACCCGGCGGCGTTGCGCGCCGCCGTGCTGCACCCGCTGTTCCGGCACTGGCGGTCCACATTGGACGCCCGGGTGAAGATCGGCGCCGGCGACCGGATCTCGGCGTGGCTGGACAGCCTGCCCCGGCTGCTGCTCGCCCCCGCGCTGCTCGCACGGGACGACTTCGCGCGCGTCCGGGTGCCGCTCGTGCGCGGCGACCAGCTGCGCGTTCCCGGGCTGCCGCGGCACCTCGTGGTGCGGCCGGGCACCGACCCGTCGGTGGTGGTGTCGCGGGAAGGCGGCGAGCTGCGCGTCGAACGCGACGGCGTCACCGAGACGTTCCCGGCCGGGATCCTCGCCGCCGCCGGGCTCGGGGAGTCCCGCAGGCCGGTGCTCGCGGGCACCCCGGTGGAGCTGGACGCGACCGACCCGTGGGTCGAGGAGGTGCTCGCCGGGGTCAACGCCACGCCGTCGCCGCCGCCGTACCCGCCGCGCGACATCCGCCCGGTGCCCGACGCGACCCGCGTCGAGGCGGTGTTCTCCCGCGCCGCCGGGCTGATCGGCCGCGCCTGGCCGGACTGCCTGGCCGAGCTGACCACCCACGTCCGGCTGGTCGTGCCGTTCACCAGCGCCCTGATGGAGGGGTGGACGTCGCTGTCGCACCTCGGCGCGATCTTCCTCCGGGCCGTGTCGGACGACGACGTGCCCGACCCGGTCCGCTTCACCGCGGAACGGCTCGTGCACGAGGCCGCGCACACCCGGCTGTACGTGCTGTCGGTGCGCACGCGGTTCTTCGCCGAAGGCGGGCAGCACCGGCTGCTGTCGTCGCCGCTGCGCAAGGACGCCCGCCCGGCCGCCGGCGTCTACCACGCGGCGTTCGTCCTGGCCCGGGTCGCGGTCGTGATGGCCCGCGCGGCGGCGGTGACGGGCGACGAGCGGTTCGCCGAACGCGGCCACGAATGCCACGCCGAGTTCCGTGAAGCGCAGGACACCCTGGCGACGTCGGGGGCGCTCAGCGAGGCGGGGACCGAACTGCTGGAAGAGGCCGCCGCGCACGCGGCGAGCCCGGCGAGCGGCCGCGTGAGCGGGGCCCGCGCGGAAGGAGAAGGCACATGACGGCGGTCGGCACGGAAACGATGGTCCGGCTGCGGGCCCGGACGCAGCTGGTGAGCGACGGCGAGCGCGTCATCCTGCGCCTCGGGAAGCGGGTGCACGTGCTGGCCCCGTTCGACGAGGCCGTGGAGGAGCTGCTCGCCCGGCTGGCGGAGGGCGCCGAGCCGGAGGTGCTGTCCGGCCGGCTCGCCGCCAGGTTCGGCCCGGCGGCCGCCGCGGCGGCCGAGGCGGCCGTGAACCGGTTGCGGGAGCTGGGTTTCCTGGAAGAACCGCACACGCCCGGCGACATCGACCCCGCCGATCTCGCGCGGCTGTCACGGCTGGTGGACTTCTTCTCCGAGTTCGAGACGCCGGAGACGAGCCGGTTCGACTACATCCGGCGGCTGATCGGGTCCGACGTCGTCGTGCTCGGCACCGGCGGCCTCGGCAGCTGGATGGTCTACAACCTGCTGTGCATGGGTGTCGGGCGGCTGCGCCTGATCGACGGCGACGTCGTGGAAGCCTCCAACCTCAACCGCTCGATCCTCTACGCCGAAGGCGATGTCGGGCGCCGCAAAGTCGAAGCGGCGCGTGACGCGGTCCGTCGGTTCGCGCCGCGCACCGACGTCGAGCTTCACGACCGGTACATCGCCGGCCCGGACGAGCTGGTGCCGCTCATCAAGGGCGCGGACCTGCTGGTGGGGTGCGCGGACACCCCGCCGTGGCTGATCCGGGAGTGGGCCGCGCGCGCCGGGCGGGAGGCCGGGGTGCCGAACATCAACGTCTCGGGCACCCGGGTCGGCCCGCTCTACGTGCCGGGCCGGACCAGCTGCCAGATGTGCGACTGGGCCGCCCTGGTCGACCGCAACCCCAAGATGCCGCGGCTCGTCGAGGCCGGCAGGCGGCTGCCCAAGGGGAATTCCGGCTCGCTCAGCTCCCTGGCGATGCTGGCCGGCGCGCCCGCGGCGCTCGACATCTTCCGCTTCCTGAGCGGGTACGCCCCGCCGGCCACGACGAACGCCGTCGTCGAGATCAGCGTCGACCCGGGCCCGGTGACCGTGCCGCGGCCGCCGCACCCGGAGTGCCCGGTGTGCCACGGCGAAGGCGGACAGGACGGCGCCGGTGCTGCCCGCCCGTGACCGGGTCGGCGCCGTCGCCTTCCGCCGGGCGATGGGCAACTTCGCGACCGGGGTGGCGGTCCTCGGCGTCCACCACGCGGGCGCGTCGCACGGGACCGCCGTCAGCAGCCTGACGTCGGTGTCGCTGCGGCCGCCGATGGTGCTGGTCTGCCTGGCCCGGGAGAGCCGCACCGCGCTGCTCGTACGGGCCGCCGGGCGGTTCGCCCTCACGGTCCTGGGCGAGCGCGACCACCCGGCCGTCCGGCGGTTCTCCGACGGCGGCCGGCCGGACGGCGCGGCGCAGTTCACCGGCCTCGCGCACCGGACCGGCCCGCACACCGGCGCCCCTTTGCTCACCGGCGGCCTCGCCTGGCTCGAGTGCGAGGTCGCCCGGACCGTCGAGGGCGGCGACCACGACGTGGTCCTCGCCGCCGTCCTCGACGTCACCTCCGCCGCCGACCGCGCGCCCCTCGTGCACTTCCGCGGGGACTACGCCCGGCTCGGCGGCCCGACGCCTCGGGAAAGGGGCTCAGCACATGGAATTCCGTGACGTGATCCGCAAACGGCGGATGGTGCGCTCGTTCACCGACGAGCCGCTCGACGACGAGACCGTGCGGCGGCTGCTCGACGTGGCCAACCGCGGGCCGTCGGCCGGGTTCAGCCAGGGTTACGCGCTGCTCGCGCTGCGGACCGAGGAGGAACGCGCGGAGTTCTGGCTCGCGCTGGGACAGGACCCGGCGAAGGGCAACCCGGTCAAGCGCGCGCCGCTGATCGTCGTCCCGCTCGCCTCGAAGCAGGCGTACCTGGACCGCTACACGCAGGCGGACAAGAACTGGACCGACCGCGCGGAGGACCGGTGGGCGGTGCCGTACTGGTACATCGACACCGGGTTCACAGCGCTGCTGACGCTGCTGGCGACCGTCGACGCCGGGCTGGGCGCGAAGTTCTTCGGCATCCTCCCGCCGGTGCTGGACTCGTTCCGCGAACGCTTCGGCATCCCCGCCGAGTACACGCCGGTCGGCGCGATCGCGATCGGGCACCGCGACTACCGCCTCGACCCGGACCCGCCGTGGCGGCCCGCGATCGCCCGCAAACCCCTCGAAGACGTCGTGCACTGGGGAAAGTGGTGACGCTGCTGACGACCACGGCGCCGGACGCCGTGCTGCGCGCCGGGCTCGACGCGCTCGTGACGACGGCGGCGACCGCCGCGGTCGCGCACGTGACCGACGGCGTGGCGGGCCACGGCGCGGCCGCCGGGACCGCGGACCTGGCCACCGGCCGGCCCGCGGCGCCGGAGCACCTCTTCCGGGCGGGGAGCCTGACGAAGGCGTTCGTCGCGGTCGCCGTCCTCCGGCTCGTGGACGCGGGCTGCGTCGGCCTCGACGTCCCGGCCGGCTCGTACCTCCCGGATCTGCTGCGCGACCACCCCCGCGTGACGGTCCGGCAGCTGCTGAACCACACCGGCGGCCTGGTCGACACCACCGAGGTCCGGCCGGTCACGCCGGCGGACCTGCTGACCGCCGGGCGGTTCCGGACCACGACGCCGAGCTGGCTCGCCGAAGCGGCGCTGGCCCGGCCCGCCCATTTCGAGCCGGGGGCGGAATGGCGTTATTCGAACACCGGTTACCTCGTGCTCGCGCTGCTTCTCGAGCGGGTTACCGGTGAGCGGTACGAAACGCTGCTCGGCCGGATCCTCACGGCCGCCGGACTCGGCGCGAGCGTATTGCCCGGGACGTCGCCCTTCATTCCCGGGCCGCACCTGCGCGGGTACGCCTGGCCCGGCCGGGGTGGCGCGCGGCGGCCGATCGACATCACCGTGCAGAACCCGGCCAAGGCGTGGGGTTCCGGCGATCTGATCACGACCGCCGCCGACCTGTGCCGGTTCTTCACCGCGCTTTTCACCGGCGGTCTGCTCTCCCGCCGCGCACTGCGGGAACTGACCACCACCGTGCCCGCGGACGAGGGACGCGACTGGGGGCTCGCGCTGTTCCGCGGCGCCCTGCCCGACGGGCGGCCGGCGTGGGGCTGCACCGGTGGCTTCGGCGGCTACCTGACCGTCGTGCGGTGCGTCGAAGACCCCTTCCGCTGCGTATCGGTCTCGGTGACGCCGAAGTCGGAGACGGCGCTGCCGGACGTCCGGGCGTTCGCCGACCGAGTGCTCGCCGGGTTCCCCCGGTGAACCGTTGTCCCCCCGCGAGAGAGAGGAAGTGCTGATGGACGCGACCACCTCGGTCCGCTCCCGGCGCCGGAAAGCCAACCTGATCTTTGTCGGTGTGCTCGTGCTGGCCGTGGTGGCCGGCGCGCTCGTGTGGCTCTTCCGGACGCCCCAGGAAGTGCACGCGCAATCCGTTTCCGCGAGTTATCCGGCGGTCCGGCAGGACGCCGTCGTCACCGCGGGAAAGGATTCCGCGCCGGTGACGATCGACGTGTACGAGGATTTCCTCTGCCCGCACTGCGCGGAATTCGAGAAGAAGTATTCCGAGCGGATCCGGACCGAGCTCGACGCGGGCCGGCTCAAGGTGCGTTACCACGAACTGCCGATGCTGCAGCGGAAACCGAACAGCGACCGCTATTCGCTGCGCGCGGCCAACGCGGCGTTGTGCGCGGCCGATCAGGGCGGGTTCGTTTCCTACCACGAGACGCTGATGCACAACCAGCCCCCGGAGGCGGCCCCGGTCTTCGACGACCCGAAGCTGATCGCGATCGGGCACGACCTCGGGATCACCGCGCCGGAGTTCGCGGCCTGCGTCACCGGGCAAACCCACTTCGCCGAGGTCGAGGCCGCCTTCGAGCAGGTGAAGGCCGAGCCGGCGTTCCAGGTCGACCGCCCGGACGGCAACGGGCGCGCCTTCCGCGGCACGCCGACCATCGCCGTCGGCACCCGCGTGCTGGACACCGACGACGAGCGGTGGCTGGCGAGCCTGGGGGTCGTGAGCTGAGCCCCGCGGGTCGCTCGAAATCGTCGAACCGGCCCGGCCGGATCGGCGATTTCCGGCAATCGCAGGTCAGGCGTTCGCGGCGCTCGTCGAATCATTTACCAAAGATTGAAAGCTCTTGATCTACTTGTGAGTTCTTGGTAAGCCGGATCCAAGCAGGCTGATCGACTTTGGGGGTTCTTCAGATGCTGAGGTTTTTCGTATTGGGGTCCTTGGCGGTACACCGGGACGGCCGAGCCATCGAACTGGGACCACCCCGCGCGCGCCAGACGCTGGCGACCCTGTTGATGAACCCGGGACGGACGGTGTCGGTCGACCGCCTCGTGGACGTGCTCTGGGCGGAGGAACCGCCCGCCCGCGCCCGGGCCGCCATCCAGGTCTACATCTCCCAGGTGCGGCGCGCGCTCGGCGCGGATCCCCGGGAGTACGTCGTGACCACCGGTTCCGGCTACCGGCTCGACGTCGACCCCGAAGCCGTCGACGTCGGCCGGTTCCGCAGCCTCGTGCGGCTGGCCCGCCGGTCCGACGACCTGCACCGGGTCGCCGGCGACCTGCGCACGGCGCTCGCGCTGTGGCGGGACCAGCCGCTGGTCGGCATGGCCGAGCACGTCCGCGAGGCGCTCTGCGAAGGCCTGGAGAGCGAACGGCTCGACGCGCTCGAACGCCGCGTCGAGTCCGATCTCGCGGTCGGCGGGCACGAAGAACTGCTCGCGGAGCTCTTCACGCTGGTCCGGGAGAACCCGCTGCGCGAACGGCTGCGCAAGGCCCTGATGTGCTGCCTCTACCTGTCGGGCCGCAAGCCCGAGGCGCTGGAGTTCTTCCGGGAGACCCGGCGGCACTTCATCGACGAGCTGGGCGTGGAACCGGGTGCGGAGCTGCGGAACCTGCACGCGGCGATCCTGCGTGACGACCTCGGGGACTTCTACGCGGCCCCGGCCGCCCCGGCGGGTCCGCGGCCCACCCCCGCCCAGCTGCCCGCGCCACCGCCGTCGTTCGCCGGCCGCGCCGCCGAGCTGACGCGGATCCTGCACGCCGGGCACGGCCGGACCGAGGCGCCCCGGATCGTCTCGATCGAGGGCATGCCCGGCAGCGGCAAGTCGGCCGTCGCGCTGTACGCGGCGCACCAGCTGGCCGACGACTACCCCGACGGGCAGCTCTACCTCGACCTGCGCGGGACCGGCGAGACACCGCTGCCACCCGGCGTCGCGCTGGAGCACCTGCTCGGTGCCCTCGACCACCCGGTGCCCGCCGACCCCGCCCGGCGGGCCGCCGCGTTCCAGGAGGTGCTCGCCGATCGCCGGATCCTGCTGCTGCTCGACGACGCCGCGTCCGCCGCCCAGGTGGCCCCGCTGGTGCCGGCCACCGGGCGATGTCTGGTCCTCCTGACGGGCCGGCACCGGCTCACCGGGATCGACCGGCTGGTCCGGTTGCCGCTGCACACCCTGCCCGAGGACGACGCCGTCGCCCTCCTGACCGCCGGTGCCGGGCACCCCGACGCCGGCGGGCGCACGGCCCTGGGCGAGCTGGCCCGCAAGTGCGGCCTGCTCCCGCTGGCCCTGCGCGCGGCCGTCGAGCACCTGGCGTACGGCACCCCGGAGACGGTCACCGCGGAACTGACCGATCCGCTGCGGCAGCTCGGCGGGGTGGCGGCCGCGTTCGGGAGCTCCTTCCGCGCGCTCACCGGCGCCACCCGGGAGCTGTTCCTCCTGCTCGGGCTGCACCCCGGCGCGCCGATCGAAGAGGGCGCGGCGGCGGCGATGGCGGGCGTGACCACTGCGCGGGCGCGTGGGCTGCTGGCGGACCTCGCCGACGCGGGCCTGCTCCGCGCGGAGCCGCCCGGCTTCACGATGCACGAACTGGTCCGGCGCTACGCCGCCGGCCTGGCCGAGCGCCACATCCCGCACCGGACCCGGGCCGCGGTGGTCGACCAGCTCGTCGAGTACTACCTGGACGAGGCGGACACCACGGTCCTCGTCCCGGCCCCGCGGGGCGCGTCCCCCGGCCGCGGCGAGCCGGGCGCCTGCGGCAACCGGCTCCCGGCCCTGCTCGCCCTGGCCGACCTGGACTCCGACGTCGCCCGCCCGGCCCGGTCGATCGCGCTGGCGCGGGCCTGGGCCCGGCACGCGGAGCTCGGCGGCGACCTCGACGCGGCCAAGGCGCTGACGCTGCGGGCCCTGCAGACGTCCCGGCGCACCGGGGACCAGCGCCGGGAAGCCGAGGCCCTGCACGACCTGGGCCGCTTCGAGGCCCGGACCGGCACGCTCGACGACGCCCGGACCCACCTGGTCGACGCGCTGGTGCTCCGGCGGGACCTGGGCGAGGTGCGGGGCGAAGCGCAGACGCTGTCGGTGCTGGCCGAGGTGGCCCGTCTGCTGGGCCCGACGCGGGACGCGGTCGACTTCTGCCGTCGCGCGCTGAACGTCCACCGGCACGCCGGCGACCGCGAGGGCGAGGGGTACGCCCTGCGCGTCCTCGGTGAGATCTCGCTCGACCGGGGCAAACCGGCCGAGGCCGTCGTACACCTGCGCACCGCGCTCGGGCTGGTGGCGGAGACCGGGAACGAGACGCAGCACGGCCTGATCCTCGGCGCACTCGGCCGGGCGCACGCCCTGCTGGGGCACCAGCCCGCCGACGTCACGCACCTCAACCGGGCCCTGGGCCTGCTGAGCCGGCCGCACCACCGGGTCGAGCGGGGGATCGTGCTGACCCACCTCGCCGACGTCCACCGCGACGCCGGGCGCATCTCCGACGCGCTCCACTGCCACCAGCGCGCCCTCGCCCTGGCGAAGATCACCGGGGAGCCGCTGCTGGAAGCGGGCGCGCTCAACAGCTTCGGCGAAACCCTCTACGACGCGGGGGACTTCGACGGCGCGCGGCAGGTGCACGAGTCGGCCCTCCAGCTGGGCCGCCGGACCGGCGTGCGGGCCGTCATCGCCCGGGCGCTCAACGGCCTGGCGCGAGCCGCGCTCGCCGTCGGCAGCCCAGAGAAGGCCCACTGGCTCTGGCGCAGCGCGCTGGGGGAGTGCGAGACGCTCGATTCGGCGCTCACCGCGCGGATCCGGGCGTGCCTGGCGGCCGGAGGCGCCCGTGAGGTGACCCGGTGACCGGCGTGCCGCTGGTCTTCGCCGACCTCGTGCTGATCCTCGTGCTGGCCCGGCTCTGCGGCGCGGCCGCGCTCCGGCTGGGACAGCCGCCGGTGATCGGCGAGATCGTCGCGGGTCTCCTGCTCGGGCCGACGCTGTTCCACGGCGCGGTCGCCGAGACACTCGTCCCGGCGGCCGCCCGGCCGACCTTGAGCGCGCTGGCCAACGTCGGGGTCGCGCTGTTCATGTTCGCCGTCGGGTTTGAGCTGGACCACGCGCACCTGCGCCGCGCCACCGGCTCCGCGATCGGGCTGTCGGTGGTGAGCACCCTGCTCCCGCTGGGTCTCGGCGCCGGGCTCGGCGTCGTGCTGATCGCCGGGCAGCACCCGCGCAGCCCGCTCGGGTTCGTGCTGTTCCTCGGCGCGGCGATGGCGGTCACCGCGTTCCCGGTGCTGGCCCGGATCCTCACCGACCGGCGGTTGCAGCACACCGCGCTCGGCCGGCTCGCACTGGCGACCGCGTCGATGAGCGACGTACTCGCCTGGGCGTTGCTCACGGTCGTGGCCGCCATCGCGCAGCCGGCGGGGGCCGGTCCGTGGCGGCTGCTCCTGGTCGTCCCGTTCGTCGCGGCCCTGGTCGCGCTCCGGCCGGTGCTGCGGTGGGCGCTGTGGCGCGAGCGGGGCGAGCGGGCGCGGCGGGTGCCCGCGGACCGGCTGACGGTGGTGTTCGTCGGCGTGCTGGCCGCCGGCTGGATCACCGAGTTCCTGGGCCTGCACCTCATCTTCGGCGCGTTCCTGTTCGGCGCGCTGCTCCCGCGCGGCGAGTCGGCCGACGCCCGCGCGGAGCTGGCCGGTTACGCCGACAAGATCGGGAAGCTGCTGCTGCCGGTGTACTTCGTCGTCGCGGGACTGCAGGTCGACCTCGCCGGCGTCGGCACCGCCGGGCTCCTGACGTCCGGGCTGATCCTCCTGGTCGCGGTCGCCGGCAAGTTCGGCGGCGGCTTCCTCGGCGGCCGGCTGGTCGGGCTGGACACCCGCGACGCACTCGGGATGGGGGCGTTGATGAACACCCGCGGCCTCACCGAGCTGGTGGTGCTGAGCGTCGGGCTCCAGCTCGGTGTCCTGAGTGGAGCGCTGTACTCGATGATGGTCGTGATGGCGATCGTGACGACGGCGATGACCGGGCCGCTCCTGTCGCTGTTCGGCATCGGCGAGCCGGGATCGTTGCCGGACACCGGAAATCTCCGGACGGCCGGAACCGGGAGAAGCCGGGCGAATCGGTAGTCGCGTCGTTCGCCGGGGCCGCGGCGCACCGTACACTTCGGACCGACAGCCGGACGGTGAGCGGGGGACACGGTGAGCGGTATCAGGGTTCTGGTGGCGGGAGCGAGCATCGCGGGGCCGGCGCTGGCCCACTGGCTGCGCCGGCGCGGGGCCGAGGTGACCGTGGTCGAGCGGGCTCCCGGGCTGCGTCCCGGCGGGCAGGCGGTCGACGCGCGCGGGGTGACCAAGGAGGTCATCCGGCGGATGGGGCTGGACGCGGCGGTGCGCGCGGCCCGCACGCAGACCGCCGGCGCGCACACCGTGGACGCGGACGGGACCGTGCTGGAGACCTTCAGCGCGGAGGACGACGGCGGCGACGGGTACATCTCGGAGATCGAGATCCTGCGCGGGGACCTGTCCCAGGTGCTCTACGACGACACCCGCGACGGCGTCGAGTACCTCTTCGGCGACCGGATCGCCGAGCTCATCCAGGACGACACCGGCGTCGACGTGACCTTCGCGGGCGGCGTCCGGCGGCGCTTCGACCTGGTGATCGGGGCGGACGGGCTGCACTCGGCGCTGCGGGCGATGGTCTTCGGGCGGCGCGAGCGGTTCGTCCGCCACCTCGGGCTCGTGCTCGCTTTCTACAGCGTGCCCAACGAGTTCGGGCTGGATCGCTGGCTGCTCGACCACCAGGACCGGGCGTCCGGGCGCTCCGCCAGCCTGCGGCCCATCGGGGACACCACCCGGGCGATGGCCATGTTCTCCTTCCCCGCGGCCGAGTTCGACGTCGACTACCGCGACATCGCGGCCCAGAAGGACCTGCTGCGCGAGCGGATGGCCGGCCTGGGCTGGCTGGCCCCGCGGATCCTCGCGCACCTGGACGACACCCCGGACTTCTACCTCGACCAGGTCGCCCAGGTGGTGCTGGACCGCTGGTCGAGCGGCCGGGTGGGGCTGCTCGGGGACGCCGCGTTCAGCGCGTCGCCGATGTCCGGGCAGGGCACCGGGCTGGCCCTGGTCGGCGCCTACCTGCTGGCCGGGGAGCTGGCCGCCGCCGGCTGGGACCCGGCGGCCGGGTTCGCCGGCTACGAGCGGCGGATGCGGTCGTTCGTCGAGGCCAACCAGGAGATCGGCCGGCTGCACGTGCGCAGCCTCGCCGTCCCCGGGCCGGACGACGAGCCGGGCGAGGAGCCCGACATGGAGGCGCTCACCGAGCTGGTCGAGCGGGCGATCAACGGCGTCGAGCTGCCTGACTACGCGGGCGTGCCGGACTCCGGGGCGCCGGTCACGCCGTAGGCGTCACGAAACGTCGTTCTGCGGCAGGGTTTTCCGCAGGAGCCTCAGGGTTTCGACGGTCCGGGCGCGATCGGCTTCGCCGCCGGCCACGCTGGCCACCAGCTCGGTGACGCCGGCTTCGGCGAAGCGGTGGATCGCGGCCGCGACCGCGTCTTCGTCGCCCGCCACGAGGGTCTCGGACGTGTCGGTCTTGCCCTGCTCGCCCAGGAGACGGCGGTAGCTGGCGAACCGGCTGGCGGCGCCCAGCCGGGCGGCGAGATCCGCGCGGACGCCGTCCGGGTCGGCCGTCACGCTCACCGGGATCGTGGCCACGACACGCGGCGCGGGCCGCCCGGCCGCCGCGGCGGCTCGCGTGACGGCCGGCACGATGTGGTCGCCGATCACCTCGGGCCCGGCCCAGACCGTGGTCGTGCCGTCCGCGAGCTCCCCGGCGATCCGCAGCATCACCGGCCCGAGGGCCGAGACGAGCACGGACGGCGGCGTGCTGCCCGGGACGTCGACGATCCCCGCGGCGCTGACGGCCTCCCCGCGCTGCTCGACCTCTTCGCCGCGCAGCAGCGGCCGCAGCACCTGCAGGTATTCGCGGACGTGGCGCGCGGGGCGGTCGAACGACAGGCCGTACTGACCCTCGATGATCTCGCGGTGGCTGGGCCCGATGCCGAGCGTCAGCCGGTTCCCGATGGCGGCCTGCACGCTCAGCGCCTGCCCGGCCAGCGCGAGGGGGTGCACGGCGTAGGTCCGCACGACCGCGGTGCCCAGGTCGATCCGCGGTACCCGCTGCCCGACCAGAGCGGCCACCGTCAGGGCGTCCCACGCCGTCAGCTGGGGGAAGAAGACGCTGTCCAGCCCCGCGGTCTCCGCGGCGCCGACCTGCGCGCCGATGTCGTCCAGGGTCACGTCCGCACTGGGGACGTACAGGCCGATCCGCATCATGCCTCCAAGGTGAACCGGAACTTCATATTCCGGAACCACCGTACCCTAAGCTGAAGGTGATATTCCGGTTGATGGGAGGGACGCCGATGCGAGCGGACGCGCAGCGCAACCGCGAGCGGATCGCCGCGGCCGCCCTGACCCTGTTCGCCGAGCGCGGCCCGGACGTCTGCATGGACACCATCGCCCAGGCGGCCGGGGTGGGCGTCGGCACCCTGTACCGGCACTTCCCGGACCGGCAGGCGCTGCTGCTGGACATCGCCGCGGGCGCGTTGCGCGACCTGATCGAGTTCGGCGCCGGCGCGCTGGAGCGGGAGGACACCGGGTGGCAGGCGCTGGTGGCGATCGTGCGGTTCTGCGCCGGCCTGCCGCTGGCGCTGGCCAAGTCGCTGGCCGGGTCGCTGCCCGCCGGGACCGGGCTGCCCGAGCTGGAACAGGAGAGCGACGACCTGTTCGCGCGGGTCGTCCGGCGGGCGCAGGGGGAGGGCACCGTGCGCCGGGACATCCCGCCGCCGGACGTCGTCGCCCTGCTCGCGGTGGTGGTCTGCCGCCCGGGCGCCCGGCCCGACGACCACCTGACGACCGTGATGCTCGACGGCCTGCGCCAGGAGTGCGTCCGCGCCACGTCGTGAGAAATGTTCATGATTCGGACATCGTTGACACTTCACGCACGTGTTCTTACTTTCGGTGCATGGCAACGGGATGGCGTCTCACACGACCGTGTCCGACGGCGTCCGCGAGACGGGTCTGTTGTCGCTGAGCGTGTCTCCGCGACCGATCCGTCCCGAGGAGTCCTCATGCACCGCGCCACCGAACGGCCGGCCGACCTCGACCACCTGCTCGCGCACGGGCCGTTCCCGGCCGCGCTGCGGGCGGCGATCGTCGCGCGCGGGCTGTCCCTGGACCGCATCCGCCACCGGCTCGCCCGGCGCGGGCTGTCGGTCAGTGTGCCCACGCTGAGCCTCTGGCAGTCGGGCCGCCGCCGTCCGGAACGCGCCGAGTCGCTGCGCGTCCTCACCGGGCTGGAGCAGGTGCTCGAGCTGCCCGCCGGCTCCCTCGGGACCCTGCTCGGGCCGCCGCGGCCGCGTGGCCGGGCCCCGGTCCGCGGCCGGGCCGGGCAGCTGGTGACCGTCAGCCAGCACGACCGGGCGGAGATCGACGCGCTCGGCGGGCTCTCGGCCGTCCGGGCCCGCGTCGTCCTGCGCGCCACCGCGGCCGGGCTGGACCGCTGGCCGGTGCGGTGGCACTTCGAGCCGGGCGTGGCGCCGAAGATCGTCGCGGACCGCAACTGCCGCGTCGGCAGCGTCGAGCACGACCTGGACCACGACCGGCTGACCGCCGAGCTCGTGCTGGACTCACCGCCCGCGCCGGGCGAATCCGTCGTCGTCGAATACCGCGCGACGTTCCCGGCCCGGCCCGTCGCGCGGGGGTACGTGCGGATCTTCGACCGGCCGGTGCGCGACTACCTGCTCGAAGCCCGGTTCGCCGAGCTGCCGGCGCAGTGCGTCCGCGTCCACGGCGAGGACGCCGACCGTGAGCTGGTGCCGGACTCCGGCGGGACCGTGCACGTCGCCGAGGCCGACGTCGCGGGCCGGATCGGGATCCGCTGGGAGGCGTGAGACAGGTGTGGCCCCGGCGAGTACCGGGGCCACACCCTCCTTGCGCGGCGGCGTCAGGGAGCGACGTACAGCGTGCGGTTCGGGCTGCCGCTGCCCGGGTTCTTGACCAGGTTCGGGGTCGAGGCGGTGATCAGGGCCTGGGCGACCTGGGCCGCGGTCGCCGTCGTGTGGGTGGCCAGGTAGAGCGCCGCCGCGCCGGCGACGTGCGGCGAGGCGAACGACGTGCCGTTGCCGGTGTAGGTGGCCGTGTCGTTGGTGTTCCACGCCGACGTGATGCCGACGCCCGGGGCGAACAAGTCGATTCCGGCGCCGTAGTTGGAGAAGGACGCGCGGGTGTCGGTCTTGTCCGCGGCGGCCACGGTGATCGCCTCGGCCACCCGGGCCGGGGACGACGTCGAGGCGTTCGCGTTGGAGTTGCCCGCCGCGACCGCCCAGGTGACGCCGGCGGCGATCGAGTTGCGGACGGCGGTGTCGAGCGCGGTCGAGACCCCGCCGCCGAGACTGGCGTTGGCGACGGCCGGCTTCTTCGCGTTGGCGGTGATCCAGTTGACGCCGGCGATCACGCCGGCGGTGGTGCCGCTGCCGTCGGAACCGAGCACCCGCACCGGGTACAGCTGCGCGCCCTTCGCGACGCCGTACTGCGACCCGGCGATCGTCGCGGCGACGTGCGTGCCGTGCCCGTAACCGTCGTCGGCGTTCGTGTCGTTGTCGACGAAGTCGAAACCCTGGTGCACGCGGCCGCCGAAGGTCTGGTGCGTCGCGCGGATGCCGGTGTCGAGCACGTAGACGTTCACGTTCGACGCCGTGGTGGCGTAGGTGTACTTGCTGTCCAGCGGCAGGTTCCGCTGGTCGATCCGGTCCAGACCCCACGACGGCGGGTTCTGCTGCACGGCCTCGGTGCGCACGGTCTTGTCCTGCTCGACGAACGCGACCGCGGTGTCGGCGGCCAGCCGTTTGGCGTGCTTTTCGTCCAGGTGCACCGAGAACCCGGCGAGGTTCCGCGTGTAGACCCGGTCGACGGTGCCGCTGTAGCGCCGGGCCAGGTCACCGCGGTCGGTCGCGTTGTCCTTGAGCACGACGATGTAGCTGTCCTTGACGGCGTTCGCGTCGGCCGCGCCGAGCACGACGCCTTCCGCGGCCTGGGCGGGGGTGACTCCGGTCAGGACGACGGCCGCCGTGACGGCGACGGCGGCTCCGACGGATCTCGCTGCGCGCATTTCCTGCTCCTCGGGGAAGTGGGTTTCTCCGACTCCGAAGCTAGGTCGCCCGGTGTTTCTTCGGCAGCCGCGGATTTTTGCGGTTTTGCGGCGGGTTTTGCGGTCCCGCAACGGCGCCGGGCAAGCGTTTTCCCGCGGCGGAAGCAGGTTTCCGCGGACTGGACGTTCTGCTCGGACCTGTCCGCGATGTGGGACCACCCGGCCCGGGCCCCGGGGCGGGCTTAGGCTGCGAGACGTGACGACGCTCGAGGAATCCGGGGCGGCCACCGCCCTGCCGCTGATCGACATCTCGCGCTTGCGCGGGCCCGCCGCGGACCGCGCGGCGTTCCTGGACGAGCTGCGGCGGGCCGCGCACGACGTCGGCTTCTTCTACGTGGTCGGCCACGGCGTGCCCGAGCGGCTGACCAGCGGGATCTTCGACGCGGCCCAGGAGTTCTTCGCGCTGCCCGTCGAGGAGCGGCTGGCGATCGAGAACATCCACTCCGCGCAGTTCCGCGGCTACACCCGCACCGGCCACGAGTACACCGGCGGGACGCCCGACTGGCGGGAGCAGATCGACATCGGCCCGGAACGCGAGCCGGTGGCGCCCGGCGGCCCCGCGTGGCAGCGGCTCATCGGTCCGAACCAATGGCCGGAAGCGCTTCCCGGGCTCCGCGAAACCACCCTCGAATGGCAGGCCGAAGCCCTGCGCGTCAGCCGCGAGGTGCTGCGCGCGCTCGCCGCGGCGCTGGGCCAGGACGAGGCCTACTTCGACGCGTGGTTCGACGAAGAAGCGTCCACGCACGTGAAGATCCTGCGCTACCCCGGCCGGCCGTCGGCCGAGCGGGACCAGGGCGTCGGCGCGCACAAGGACTACGGCTACCTGGCCCTGCTGCAGCAGGACGGGATCGGCGGCCTGCAGGTCCAGGCGGCCGACGGCAGCTGGATCGACGCCACCCCGGTGCCGGGCAGCTTCGTGTTCAACATCGGCGAGATGCTGGAGATCGCGACCCAGGGGTACCTGAAAGCCACCCGGCACCGCGTCGTCAGCCCGCAGGCCGGGGTCGAGCGGTTCTCGGTGCCGTTCTTCCTCGGGCCCCGGCTCGACGCCGTCGTCGAACCGCTGCGGCTCCCGCCCGAGCTGGCCGCGGACGCGAAGGGCGTCAGCGAAGACGCGGACAACCCGCTGCACGCGGCGTTCGGGGAGAACGCGCTGGTCGGCTGGCTGCGGTCGCACCCGAAGGTGGCGCAGCGGTGGTGGAGCGACGTGCTGGCGGAGCGCGGGTGAGCGCCTTCGAGACCCGCCAGATCCACGCCGGCGCCCGCCCGGATCCCGCGACCGGGGCCCGCGCGACGCCGGTGTACCAGACGTCGTCGTTCGCCTTCGCCGACGCGCACCACGCCGCCGAGGCGTTCGCCTTGCGGGACCTGGAAACGCACGCCTACACCCGGTTGTCGAACCCGACGACCATGGTGGTGGAGGAGCGGCTCGCGGACCTCGAAGGCGGCGTCGCCGCGGTCGCGGTGGCCAGCGGCCAGGCCGCGACGACGCTGGCCCTGCTGAACATCGCCCGCGCCGGCGACCACATCGTGGCGGCGGCGAGCCTGTACGGCGGCACGTACAACCTGCTCGCCCACACCTTCGCCGACCTCGGGATCACCGTCGGCTTCGTGCGCGACCCCGACGACCTCGAGGCCTGGCGCGCCGCCATCCGGCCCGAGACGAAAGCGCTCTACGCCGAAACCGTGGGCAACCCGCGGGGGAACGTCCTCGACATCAGCGCCGTCGCCGAGGTCGCCCACACGGCCGGGGTGCCGCTGGTCGTCGACAACACCGTGCCCACGCCCTACCTCGCGCGGCCGCTGGAGCACGGCGCGGACGTCGTCGTCCACTCGACCACGAAGTTCCTGTCCGGGCACGGCACCGCGATCGGCGGCGTCGTCGTCGACGGCGGGACGTTCGACTACACCGCGGACCCGGACCGCTGGCCGCAGCTGACCCGGCCGGACCCGAGCTACCACGGGCTCGTCTTCGCGCGGGAGTTCGGCGCGCTGGGCTACAGCCTCAGGCTGCGCACCAAGCTCGTCCGCGACCTCGGCCCGGCGGTCTCGCCGTTCAACAGTTTCCTGCTCCTGCAAGGCATCGAGACGCTGTCGCTGCGGATGGAACGGCACGTGTCGAACGCCCAGGCCGTCGCCGCGTGGCTCGCCGACCGGCCCGAGGTCGAGGCGGTGCACTACGCCGGGCTGCCGGGCAACCCGTGGCACGACGCGGCGAAACGCTACCTCTCGCTCGGCGTCGGCGCGGTGGTGGCGTTCGACCTGGCGGACGGCGCCCGGGCCGGAATCCGGTTCGTCGACCGGGTCCGGCTGTTCAGCCACCTGGCCAACATCGGCGACGTGCGCAGCCTCGTCATCCACCCCGCGTCGACCACCCACGCCCAGCTCGACGCGGAGCAGCAACTGGCCAGCGGCGTCACGCCGGGGCTGATCCGGCTTTCGGTCGGCCTGGAAGGAATCGGCGACCTGCTCGCCGACTTGGCACACGGACTGGGGACGCGTGATGGCTGAATTCACCGGAAGCCGCGGGAAGATCCACTATGGACAGTGGAGCCCGCCCGAACCCGAGGCGCTCGTGGTGTTCTTCCACGGCCTGGGCGAGCACATCGGCAGCTACCAGCCCTTGTTCGACGCGCTCACCGGGGCCGGGTTCGCCGTCTGGGCCCACGACCACGCCGGGCACGGCCACAGCGACGGCGAGCGCGTCCTGATCGAGTCGGTCGACGACCTGATCGCCGACGCCGCCACACTCGTGGCGCTGGCGCGCGACGCGCATCCCGGGCTGCCGCTGGTGGTCGCCGGGCACTCGCTCGGGGCGACCGTCGCGACGCTGCTCGTCGGCGAGGACCGGCTGCCGGACCGCCCGAAAGCGCTGGTGCTCGCCGGTTCGTCGCTGGTGCCGGACGCCGCCGGCGGGCTCGTGAACCTGCTGGCGAGCGGCGTCGACCCCTGGGAGCTGCGCAAGGACCCCGGCGAACTGACCCGCCACCCGAGCTACGCGCAGCAGATCCGCGACGACCCGCTGACCTGGCAGGGCGGCCTGCGCCTGGAGACCCTGGGCGCGCTCGGCGCGGCCGCCCCCCGGGCGACGGCCGTCCTCGCGAAGCTCGACCTGCCGGTCCTGCTGCTGCACGGCGCCGAAGACGACCTCGCCCCCGCGGACGGCGCCCGGAAGGCCGCCGAGCTGCTGCCGGACGCCCGGGTGGTCGTCTTCCCCGAAGACCGCCACAACATCCTGAACGAACTGGACCGCGACGACGTCCACCGCGTCTTCGCCGAGTTCGCCGCCGAACACGCCCGCGGCTAGGCGCTGTCCTGTGAGCGGTTGAGCTGGACCTCTGGTGGTTGTGCCCGGCCTGACCCGGGTCACGGCTGGTTCGCGGTCTGCTTGACCGTCCGGATCACCGGCGCCGTCTCGATGTGCGTGATCGCGGGCAGCGCCGCCACCCGGGTCGTCAGGTAGCGGTACAGCGCCCGCTGGTCCGGGCATACAACGGTGGCGTAGAGGTTGCTCGGCCCGGTCGTGGCCGCGGCGAACGCGACCTCCGGGTGCCCGGCCAGCTCTTCCCCGGCCCGCGCCAGCTGGGCCGGGACGACCGAAAGCCAGAGCAGGGTCCGCGTGCCGGTGCCGAAGAGCTGTGCGTCGATGTCGATGTCCAGGTACAGGACGCCGTGGTCGCGCAGGTCGCTCATCCGGCGCCGGACCGTCGTCGGCGACCAGCCCGTGCGGGCGGCCAGCCGGGCGATGCCGGTGCGGCCGTCGGTGGCCAGCGCGGCGAGCAGCTTCCGGTCGCCGTCGTCGAGCCGCACCGAACCCGGCCGGCGGGGTGACGGGGGCGGGCGCAGGCGCTCGACGGCGGCGTCGTCCAGCCAGCCGAGCTTGGCGATCAGGCTGTCCGGGCCGCCGTAGAAGGTGTGCAGCACCGAATGCGCGGTGACGCCCTCGACGCGCGGGGTGCGGGGGAGCTTCGCCAGCAGCAGCGCCTCGCTGTCGGCCGCGGTCTCCGTGCGCACCGTGCAGGTGATCTCGGTGCCGCCGGAGGTCAGGCTCACCCAGGACGTGTCGGGCCGGCGGGCCAGCGCCTCGGCGACCGGGACCGCCGCGGTGGGCGCGCACCGCACCCGCAGGAACCACAGCGCGCCACCCAGCGCGGCCGGGTCGACGTCGCCGACCACCCGCACGGCCCCCATCGCCCGCAACCGGGCGTAGCGACGGGCGATGGTGCGATCCGACACCCCGAGCACCTCGGCGATCGTGCTGAACGCGGCCCGGCCGTCGACCTGCAGCGCGTGCACGAGCCGGCGGTCCAGCTCGTCGTAGTCGGATTCCACCGTGACGAGCCTACTGGTGCCGGATTCGACCGCGGATCACGTCGTTTCTGGCCCGGCCGCGGCGGTGGGAGCAGCGTGGGCCTCGTCCTGATCGACACGAACCAGGGGAGAGTCCATGGACACCGGAGTGCTCGTCGTCGGAGCCGGCCCGACCGGACTGACGCTGGCCAACGAGCTGCGGGTGGCGGGGGTGCCCGCCGTGCTCGTCGACAAACTGCCGCGGCGCAGCGAACTCTCGCGAGCCGGCGGCGTGCAGTCGCGCACGCTGACCGCGCTCGACCAGCGCGGGCTCCTGGAACCGTTGCTGGCGACCGGGAACTACCCGACCAGCGCCGGGCACTTCGCCGGCATCGGGTTCTCGCCGGCGAACACCGCCCACCGCCTGCCGTGGCGGTCCGTGCCGCAGGTCGAGATCGAGGGGTTCTTCGAGCGGCACCTCGCCGCGCACGGCGTCCACGTCCGGCGTGACCACGAGCTGACCGGCCTCGGCCAGGACACCGACGGTGTCACCGCCACCTTCGCCAATGGCGCGGTCGTCCGCGCCCGCTACCTCGTGGCCGCCGACGGCGCGCACAGCGTGGTGCGATCCCTGCTGGGGGCCGGGTTCCCGGGCCGCCCGGGCACGTCGACGGTGATCGCCGCCGACGTCCGGCTCAGCGGTGCCGGCGAGCCGATGTCGCACACGTGGACCGACGACGGTTACTGGGTGGCGCTGTACCCGCTCGGCACGGACGCGCGGGGCCGGCCGTTGCGCCGGCTCGTCCTGGGCGGCCCGGACGCGCCGGCGCGGGACGTCCCGGTCACCGAGGACGAGATCCGCGGCGGCCTGAAGGAGGTGTTCGGCTCCGCCGTCGAGCTGCTCGAACTGCGTTACGGCCGGCGCATCACCAACGCGGCCCGGCAGGCCGAGCGCTACCGGCACGGGCGGGTCTTCCTGGCCGGCGACGCCGCGCACGTCCACCTGCCGCTCGGCGCGCAGGGCATGAACACCGGCATGCAGGACGCGCTAAACCTCGGCTGGAAGCTCGGCGCCGCCGTCCACGGCTGGGCGCCGGCGGGCCTGCTGGACACCTACCACGCGGAGCGGCACCCGGTCGGCGCGGCGGTGCTGCGCAACGTCCAGGCGCAGAGCCTGCTGATGGACTGGGCGGGCACCCGCGACCCGGACGTCGTTGCCACCCGGGAGCTGTTCGTGGCACTGGCGGAGCTGCCGGAGGTGCAGCGCCACCTCGGCGACCTGCTGTCCGGGATGGCGATCCGCTACGAGATGCCGGGCATCGAGGCCCACCCGTCGATCGGCCGCCCGGCGCCGGACCTGCGGCTGGGCGAGGTCCGGCTGCACGAGCTGCTGCGCCCGGGCCGCGGCGTCCTGCTCGACCCGGACGACGCCTTCGCCGAGGTAACAGGCGGCTGGTCGGACCGGGTCGACCGCGCGGGTGCAGGCGCGGCGACCGAGCCGATGCTCGTCCGTCCGGACGGCTACGTCTGCTGGGCCGGCGACCCGGACGAGCTGGAACCGGCGCTGGCCCGGTGGTTCGGCGAACCACGCGGCTGACCGGGCCGGTTCGCGACGAGCAGGACTGGGTATTCGCGGGGTGGACCCCGGCTACGGTCGGTGTCGACGGGGTGACCGGACGAACAGGAGGCCGTGGGTGGGGCGGAAGATGCGCTGGGCAGTGGTCAGTGGGGACGGATTGCCGGTCAGCGGGTTGCTGACGATCTTCCGCAACGTCGTCGACCGGGCGCGTGACGCGGACTTGCTGGAGTTCCCGGTCACCGCGGACCTCGGCTACTCGTGGCGGGCGGACAAGCAGCGGTTCTTCCCGCGCGGGCTGCCGGGCGCCGAGTACCCGTCGTGGCTGCAGGTCTCCGACGCGGTCCCGGTACCGGTGGATCCCGCGCGGTGGATGGAAAAGCTCGACACGATCCGCCGGACCGTGGCCGCGGCGGAGGAGCTCGACGAGGCCGAGGCCGCCGGCTTGCGGCGTGAGATCGAGACCTACAGCGAACACTACGAAAAGTACTTCTACGACTGGTTCACCGAGCACGACGTCGACTGGGTGGTCGCGATCAACCTCACCCTCTCGGACGCCGTCCCGGTCACCACGGCGCTGCACCGCGCCGCGGCCCGCCGGTGGGCGGGGGACCGGCCGGGCGGGGTGCTGTACTGGGACCACGACCTGTTCGGCAGCTGCGCGATCTTCGAGGACGGCAAGCGGTTCTACCCCGCCGCGCCCAACGACTTCACGCCCGTGCCCGGCACCACGGAGTCGGACCGGTGGGCGGTGGTGTCGCCGGCGTTGCTGACCGAGGCGCGGAAGTACCCGTCCGAGCTGGAGCCGGAGCTGCTCACCAACGTCCTCCCGCTGGTGCCCGGCGGCCCGCTCGAGTCCCGCCACCAGGAGTTCCTGGCCGAACGCGACATCGAACCGGACCGCCCGGTCGTCCTGGTGCCGGTGCGGGTCTTCGCCGTGAAGGGCGTGGACATCTCCGTGCGGGTGTTCGCCGGTGTGCGTGACGAATGCGCGCGGCTCGGCGTGCCCGACCCGGTCCTGCTGGTGTTCGGCAGCCTCGACGAGGAGCCGGGGTACGCGGACGTCGTGCGCGAGGCCGTGGCGGAGACGGACGCCGCCGACGCCGTCCGCTTCCTCGACGGGGTCCCGATTTCGAGCCACCGCGACAGCGCCGGCGCGTGGCAGCTGGACGAGATCGACCTGGTGCGGGTGGCGCGGGCCTCGCACGGCGCGGTGCTGTTCACGCCGAGCTGCGTCGACGTCGAGACCGTCGGGCTCGGCCCGGCCCTCGCGGCGCTGGCGGGCATCCCGTGCGCCGTAACGCCGTACGACGCGTTCGCCGACCACTTCGGCCCCGGCTTCAGCCGCGTCGAGGTGGATCCCGAGGACCCGCGCCCGGCCGGCCACGACCTGGCCTGCCAGCTGTCGGCCCTGCGCGAAGGCGACGAGTCCTTGACAGCGGCGATGCGGGCGAACCTGGCCCGGGTGGAAGAGCGCTTCCCGGACGGCCCCTGGACGACGTTCCTGACCGCGATGGCCGACGGAACGGCCTGACGCAAGGGAAATCGGTGGACGCCGGGGCCGGGGGTGGCGCATCCTCTGGGAGAGCTACTACTTCGGACCGCGGTCGAGCGACTCGGCCACGACGAGCAGGGAGGGCAAGCCGTGAACCCGATGCCGAGCCGAGCCCGCCATCCGCGCTCGCGGCACCGCTGAACCACCGCCGGTGCCCGTGGGGAGACGCGCCGGAGCGCGGGTGATCGTCGCTCGATCGCCGGAGAGGGTTCGACTCCCTCGTCTTCCACCGTGACCGAAGCCGAAGTAGACGAGGCCCCAGGTTGTGGCCCTGGGTTCAGCCGGTGCGAGTCCGGTCGGTCACTCCACCCTCCGCGCGTGGCCCGGTGGCCACCTGGGACTCATGATCCCGGGGCGCCTGGTCCGGCACCAGGACGCGCGACCGCTCAGCGCAGCAGCGTGCCGAACGCGAGGGTGAAGAACGCGGCGAAGGACGAGCCGTCCTTCGCCGCGCGTTCGCCCACGATGGCGCCTTCCCAGGCGTTGACCAGGAAGCGGGCCAGCACGTCCGGATCCTGCTCCGACGCCACCGAACCGTCGGCCTGGGCTTCGCGGATCGTGCTCGCCACGGCCGCCGACCAGCTCGCGAAGCTCGTCACCAGGCCGTCGCGGATGGCGGGGCTGTGATCGGCCGCTTCGTTGCTGAAGTTGCCGAACACGCACCCGCGCTCGTAGCCGTACTTCTCGATGTCGCTCGCCAGGAAGCCGAAGTGATCACGCAGCCGCGTGAGCGGCGCGACGTCCGCCTTGGCCAGGTCCGGCACGCGGCGGGTGGCGCCGTAGCGCTCCATGACGACCAGCGCCAGCGCTTCCTTGCTCTCGAAGTGGTTGTAGAACGACCCCTTGGGCACGCCCGCGCTGTCGGTGATCAGCTTGACGCCGCACGCGTTGTAGCCGAGCCGGTGGAACTGCTCGTACGCGGCGTCCACGATCTGCTCTCGCACGCTGGCCCGGGCCATCGGGGCCTCCTCCGGATCAATATGGGCGGTCGTCTACCTCACCTCAAATGTTAGCCCGCCACCAGCCGGTGATCACCCGGGCGTAGTCGGCCGCGGCCTCTTCCCAGGTGAAGTGGCCCGCGTCGAGGACGTCGAGCTTGCTGTGGGGGAGCCGCTCGTGCAGGTACTCGGCGTTGGCCACCGGCACCACCGGGTCCTTGCCGCCGGCGATGATCTGGACCGGCGTCTCGATGCCCGGCAGCAGCTCACCGAGGATCGGCAGCTCGGTGGGGTACGCCCGGACGTAGGGCATCTGGTCGACGAACCGCTGACCCCGGTACGCGGCCAGGTAGTCCTCGCGCACGACCTCGGGCAGCTCGTACCCCTCGATGGTGGCGAGCGCGAACGTCACGATGTCCTTGGGGCCCATGGCCCGGTACGGCGCCAGATCCTCGGCCCGCACCCACTCATCGAGCACCCCACCGAGGTTCAGCGGGACGGACGTCCCGCCGCTGCCGACGGTCACCGTGGCGAACCGGCCCGGGTGCCGCGCCGCCGCGAACAAGGCCGCGCTGGTGCCGACGTCCGGCCCCACGACGTGCGGCTTCGCCAGGCCCAGCTCGTCGGCGATTCGCACGACGAACTCGCCCATCGCCTGCGGGGAGAGCAGCTCTTCCCGCAGCTCGGAGTGCCCGAATCCGGGCAGGTCCACGGCGATCAGGCGGGCGTGTTCCGCCAGCCGTGACCAGCTCGCGTCGAAGGCGTACAGGCTCTCCGGCCACGGGCTCAGCAGGAGGGCCTCGGTCTCGTGCGGCCCGTCGCTCTCGGCGTACCGGACGGACAGCCCGTCGATGGTCCGGAACCGGGGCTTGATCTCGCTCATGTCCTCGTCCTCTCTTCGGTCGTTTCAATATGACCGGTCGTCTTAGAGTCGTCAAGGAGAGTGACGCAGGGCACAGCCGAGGGATCAGCCGTCGCCGTACTTCTCGCCGATCTCCTCGATCTCGGGCAGCCCGACCAGCTCGGCGAAGTCCGTCAGCCCGGGCAGGTCGCGGACGGCGTTGACCGGCGTGCCGTCCTGGGCGATCCGGCCGAGCACTGACCGCATGGCCTCGGTGGCCGCCAGCAACGTCGAGATCGGACAGATCACCAGCCGGAAACCCAGCTCCCGCAAGCGATCCCGGCCCAGCGGCGGGGTCTTGCCGCCCTCGGCCCAGTTGAACAGCAGCGGGACGTCGCGGAAGGTGTCCGCGACCCGTTCGATCTCGGCTTCGGACTGCAGGGCCTCGACGAAGAGCATGTCGGCGCCGGCGTCCCGGTACCGGCGGGCGCGGTCGATCGCGGCGTCGAGCCCCTCGACGGCGCGGGCGTCGGTGCGCGCGATCAGCACGAAGTCCGGGTTGTACCGCGCGTCGACCGCCGCCCGGACCCGGTCGGCCATCGTCGCGGCGGGCACGACGCGCTTGCCGTCCAGGTGCCCGCAGCGCTTCGGCGCGACCTCGTCCTCCAGGTGGATCGCGGCGACGCCGGCGGCCTCGTACTCGCGGACCGTGCGGATGACGTTGAGGGCGTTGCCGTAGCCGGTGTCGGCGTCGGCGATCACCGGCACCTCGACCACCGAGCGGATCCGGCTCGCCGCCTGGACCATCTCGGTCATCGTCAGCAGGCCGACGTCCGGCCGGCCGAGCAGCGACGCCGTCGTGCCGAAGCCGGTCATGTAAACGGCGGGGAACCCGGCCGCCTCGACCAGCCGGGCGCTCAGCGCGTCGTACGCGCCGGGCGCGACGACGATCTCGTCACCGGCCAGCAGGTCCCGCAGCCGCGCCGGCCCGGAAATCCGTGGTCCCAGCAGATCGGCCACTCCGGCCACCTCCTCGTTTCCTGACGCTCAGGTGTAGCAGACGGCGGCCTCGTGGAAGTGCGCCGCCGCCGGACCGCTCAAGGATGACTTGCACCGCCCCGAACCGGTCGAAACGGAGAACCGCCATGCCCATGATCGACGTGTACGCCCCGGCGGGCGTCATCGGCGACAAGAAGAAGCTCGCCCAGGAACTCGCGCAGACCGTGATGCGGTGGGAGAAGGTCCCGGTGATCCCGTTCTTCACCGAGAACACCGCGGCCTTCGTGCACGAACTGCCCGACGGCGCGCTGTCGGACGCCGGTGGCGGCGGTGACCACGTCCGCGTGCAGGTGACGACCAACGCCGGCGCGCTGGACCGCGAGCAGCAGCTCGGCGTCGTCCAGGACATCACCGCCCAGGTCGCCGCGGCCGCGGGTGACCCGGGGCTGGCCGCGCGGACGTGGGTCGCGTTGACCGAGGCCGTCCCGGGCGGCTGGGGGATCGGCGGGCACGCCTACACGAACGACGAGATCGTCCAGCACGTGCGTTCGCTGCTCGGGAAGTCCTGACCGGACTCCTCCGGAGCGGGTACGAATGTCGGTATGACGGTTCTGGGTGAGGAACGGCCCGCCTGGCGGGAGGTCGGCGGCCGGGTGGTCGAGCGCGCGGCGGGCGGCACCCCGCTCGCCCGGCTCGAAACCCTGGCCCGCACCTCGGCGGACCCGATCGGCTGGCGCTTCCGCCAGCCGGCCGCGGCGCTGTTCTGGTGGGGTTCCGGCGTGCGCGAGCTGCGGCTCGCGGTGGACGGCCGGCCGTTCCACGACGTCGTCACCGCGACCAACAGCCTCTGCTACATCCCGCCGGACACCGAGGTCACCGGCACGTTCGCGATCGACGGGCTCTGCCGCTACACGGTGCTGTTCCTCGACCCGGACCTCGCCGCGGACCACGACCTCCCGGCGCCGCGGCGCGCGCTCGTCGGCTTCGACCGGCCGCCGCTCGTCCGCGCTCTGCGCGAGGTCACGGCGGAAGCGGCGGCCCCGGACGAGACGTTCGACCTGTTTGTCGACGGCGTGGCCCGCCAGAGCCTCGCGCACCTCGTCCGGCTGACGCGCGGCGCGGAACCCGAACCGCCCGCCGCCGGGCTGCCGGCCGGGACGCTGTCACACCTGGACGGCTTCGTCCGGCGGAACCTGCGCGACCCGGTCACCGTCGACCAGCTCGCCGCGGTGGCCGGCTTCAGCCCGCGGCACTTCCTGCGGTCGTTCCGCCGCAGCACCGGCGTGACGCCGATGCGCTGGGTCCTCGACCTGCGCCTGCGCGAGGCCGAACACCGGCTCGCCGCGACGGCGGACCCGATCGGCGTGATCGCCGCGGACTGCGGGTTCAGCCACCCGCAGCACCTGAGCACCGCGTTCCGCCGGGCGCGCGGCGTCAGCCCGTCGCAGTACCGCGCGGCCCGGTAGTCCGTTGTGGACGGTCAGCCGATCGACGGGATGAAGGTCGGCGCCTTCCGGGCCGGGGCCGCCTTCTCGAACGCCGCCGCCAGCGCGAGGATCCGCGCGTCCGCCCAGCGTCCGGCAAAGAACGAGACGCCGATCGGGAGCGGGCCCGCGAACCCGGCCGGCACCGAGACGTTCGGGTAGCCCGAGACGGCCGCCGGGGTCGACGAGCCGAGGACGAACGCGTCACCGGAGCCGTACGTCGTCTTCCAGGCCGGGCTGTTGGTCGGCGCCACGATGGCGTCCAAGTGGTGCGCCGCCAGGGTTTCGTCGATCGACCGGCGGGCCAGCGACGTCGCCGTCGCGCGCTGGGCGCGATAGGTGGGATCGGTCGGGGCCGGCGCGGCCGCCGCCTGCTCGAACAGCTCCTGGCCGAACTTCGACAGCTCGACCGGGTCCTTCTTGTCGAACGCGATCAGCTCGTTCAGGTTCGCGGGGTGGCCCGGCCGGTGGGTGAGGTAGGCGTTGACGTCGCTCTTGAACTCGGTGAGCAGGGCCGGGGACTCGGCGGCGCCGATCTCGTCCTGGTAGGGCAGGTCGACCTCGACGACGGTCGCGCCGCGCGAGGTCAGCGTGCGGACGGCGTCCTGGACGACGCGGTCGACGTCGGCGTCCTGGCCGGCCTTGCGCCAGACGCCGATCCGGGCGCCGCGCAGGGCACCGGGGCGCAGCAGGGCCGCGTAGTCCGTCGGCTGGCCCGCCGGGATCGCCGCCGTCGCGGGGTCCGCCTTGTCGCGTCCCTGCAGGACGGACAGCGTGATGGCCGTGTCGACGACGTGGCGCGCCAGCGGCCCGGCGGTGTCCTGCTCCGCGGAGATCGGCACGACACCGGTCCGGCTGACCAGGCCCAGCGTCGGCTTCTCGCCGACGACGTCGTTGGCGCCGGCCGGGCAGACGATCGAGCCGTCGGTCTCGGTGCCGATCGCCACCTGCGCCAGGCTCGCGGCCACCGCGGCGCCGGAGCCCGAGGAAGAGCCGCACGGGTTGCGGTCGAGGACGTACGGGTTGTTCGTCTGGCCGCCGATCCCGGACCAGCCCGACGTCGCGTTCGTGGAGCGGTAGTTGGCCCACTCGGAGAGGTTGGTCTTGCCGAGGATCACCGCGCCGCCGCGCTGCAGCCGGTCCACGAGGGCGGCGTCGGCCGCCGGCCGGCTGCGCGGCAGGGCCCGCGAACCCGCGGTGGCCGGCAGCGTCCGGGTGTCGATGTTGTCCTTGAGCAGCACCGGGATCCCGTCGAGCTGCCCGAGCGTGTGGCCGGTGCGGCGGCGGGCGTCGCTGGCGGCAGCCGCGCGCAACGCCGTCGGGTCGACGGCGACGACGGAGTGGATCTTGCCGTCCAGCGCGTCGATCCGGTGGAGGTAGGCGGCGGTCAGCGCCACGGCGCTCAGGCGGCCGTGGTCCATCCGCTGCTGGAGCTCGGGGATGGTGGCCGCGTCCAGGTCGAAGCCCAGTGACGGGCCGGCCTGGGCGGGAGCGGCGGCGGCCAGCGCGGGCACCGGGGCCGCGACGAGGCCGGCGAGGGCGAGGAGCACGGCGGACGAGCGCAGTCGGATCACGGCGTACATGTGACTCCTGAACCCGGCGGGGGTCAAGCCGCCATTCGTCGGCCCGGGTGCGATCATGGGTGTCCTGGGAGGACGTTCATGACTGCTCGCGACGCGCTGATCGCCGTGGCCGCCCTGGTGGCGCCGGACGTGCCGCAGGTGCGTGCCCGCGCCGCGGCCGCACACGACGATCCCGAGGCCTACCTGCGGGAACACGGCGACAGCCTCGACGACCGCGGCATCGACACCCCGATCCCCGAGCTGCCCTGGATCGCCTTGGTGGACGCACTCGCCGACCACGGGCTGCTGGCCGAAGTGGACTGGAAGGAAGCGCCGGACGAGATCGTCGGCCGGCTGCGCGCCCTGCGGTCCGCGCCGGCCGGGGACGCGGCGTGGGCGTCGCTCGCGGAAGCGGACCTGCCGACCTTCGAGTTCCTGGAGCTGGCGGGCGGGCAGCTGGCGGCCGCGGGCACCGCGCTCGCCGTCCTCGACATCGAGTCCGACTGCTACCCGCTCGTGCTCCTGCCGCCCACCCGGGCCGTCGACCTTCCCGGCCTGGCCGCGGCGGCGGGCTTCAAGGCCGCGGTCCTCCCGGCCTAGCGTCACCCGCTGAGCCGCACGACCTCCGCGCGGGCGTGGGCGACCCGGTCCGTCTCCCGGCCGCCGGCGCGGGCGATCTCCCGGGCCAGGTCGCTCGCCGCGGCCATCCGGTGCCTCGCCGTGCGGCGGCTGTGGACGTGCTTGCGGTAGGCCTTGCGCTGCTTCCGGAGGCCGCTGACCGCGTCGAGCAGGGGCGGGTCCAGCACACCCGCGCCGGCTTCCGGGCCGAGCAGGTCCCGGGTCCAGGCCCGCTCGCGGCGGGCGGCGTGGCGCAGGACGTGGAACAGGAACGTCAGCTCGATCGCCGCGATCACGAACGGCAGCACGGCGACCAGGGGACCGCGGCCGCCGAGGCCGGTCATGTCGTCCCACGCGAAGTGGAACACCATCGCCACCAGCATGGTCAGCACGCCGCGCACGACGTTGCGCTCACCCGGTACCCGGCTCAGCACCCACATCAGCCCGGCGCAGAAGATGGCGCTGAACAGCGCGTGCGACACGATGCCGGACGCGCCCCGGTAGAGGAACACCTGCAGCGACGCGCCGACCTGGTTGCTGCCGAAGCTCTGCGCCGCGCCGTTGTAGACGTAGAGGACGTCCTCGAAGACCTGGAAGCCCAGGCCGATGAAGGCGCCGATGATGAACCCGTCGTAGACGCTGCGGACGAGCCGGGGCGCGAGCCCGATCAGCAGGACGAGCCCGAGGGCCTTGCCGAACTCCTCGTTGATCGGGGCGGTGAGCCCGGCGGCCCAGTCGGCGGCGAAGGCCGTGCCGCCGAGCTTCGTCCACAGCTCCAGCAGGGCAGTGTTGGCCGGGAGCGCGATCCAGAACGTCGCGGCGATCCCGCCCCAGGCGAACGCCGTCGTCAGCAGCCGGCCCGGCTGCGCGGTGTAGCGGTTCTGGTGGCGCAGCAGCACCAGCCAGGGCACGAGGTAGAGCCCGAACAGCAGGATCCCGCCGGTCAGGGCCGGGGTGTAGAAGCCGCCGTCGCCGCCGAAGTAGCGCAGCATCCCGAGCGCGCCACCGCCGACGCCGACGAGGTACACCCAGAACGCCAGGTTGTGCGGCTGGAAGAAGCGGAACGGCAGGCCCCAGCCCGACTGCTCGATGGCGGCGAGCTGGGCCGTCTTGGTCTCGGACTTGGTCGTCACCGGCTCGCTCCCGGGGTGATGCTCCGCAGGACGCCGTCGATCTCGCCGCGGAACCGCTCGAACTGGCCCGGCGCGGTGCGCACCCGGAACAGCAGCGCGGGCGCGCCGTCGGCCGGCTCGCCGCGGCCGGCCACCTTGAAGGCGACGTCGAGCCCGTCACCGCTGGGCGACGTCGTGCTCTGCGCGACGCCGGTGAGCCCGGCGGTGGTCGTCACCGTGCCCCGCGTGCCGTCGATCGCGGGAGCGTCGTTGCCCTCCGAACGCCGCACCTGGTCGAGGAAGGCTTCCGCGGTGCCGCTGTAGGCGGCGCCGCGCAGGGCGATCGTCGCGCCGCCGGTGGCCAGGACGACCTGCAGGCTCGTCGGGTTCGTGACGGAGGCGCCGGTCAGCGTGCCGCTCTGCAGCTGCCAGCCCGCCGGCGGGACGGCGGTCGCGCCGTCGCCGAGGTCGAGCAGGTCACCGGCCCGGATCTCGTTGTGCCAGGGGATCGCGGCGTTGAGCGCGGGCAGCCCGTACCCGAGCAGCAGGGCGATGGCGAGCACGATCAGGGCCGGGGTGAAGGTCCGGCGGTCGAGCCCGAAGAGCCGGTGCTCGACCGGCACCCAGCCCTGCGGTGGTTCCGGCGCGGTCACGGTCAACGAACAACTCCTCGCGGGGTCGGGTAACGGTCATCAGAACACGAACTGGCCCACCGCGGCGATCACCGCGGTGGGCCGGGTGCGTGGTGCACCCGTGCGGGTGAATCCGGGTCAGAGCCGCCCGGCGCGCTCGTACAGCTCCTGCACGGGGCTGGTGAACGCGGCGCCCGTGAGGTCCTGGGTGACGCCATCCTCGCTCATCGTGCCCCGGCTGGTGACGCCGAAGATCGTGCCCTGGCCCGTGGCGGGGTCGAAGTCCCGCAGCCACGGGCCGCCGCTGGAGCCGCCGGACAGGTCGCAGTCCGTCTTCCAATCCGACAGGACCGAGTTGACCTCGAGGGTGGCCGGCCGTGCGCAGGACAGCAACGCCTCGCCGCCGGCCAGCTGCGACACCGGGTAGCCGAGGATCGTGGTGTCGACCGGGGACGGCGGCTGGTCGAAGGAGACGTCCTGGGTGCCCGCGACGTCGGCGGCGTGCCGGCCGCCGACCGGGTCCAGCGCGAGCACCGCGTCGTCGTCCGTGCCGCTCGTCGGACCCGAGTAGGTGGCCGACCAGGCGAAGGCCCGGACCGGGAACACGCCGTACGGCGCCGTCCCGTGGTCGTAGCCGGGGACGAACACGACGTTGACGATCTTGATCGGGTTGTCGAAGCGGTCCAGGCCGCCGTTGACGCAGTGCCCGGCGGTGAGGGCGACGTCCTTGCTCGCACTGGGCACCACGGTCGCGGTGCAGGACTCGTCGACCCCGGGCTCGGCGGTGAAGAACAGCCGCCCGACGCCCGCCGGGACGGGCCCGTCCCAGACCCGGCCGATCTTCTCGGCCGGCGGCAGCCAGTCCGCGCCGGCCCACTGCCGCATCCGCTCCGGCGTCCAGTGGGCCAGCGCCGCGGCCCGGTCGGCCGCGCTCACCTGCGTCACGACCTGGTCGCCGTCGGCCGCGGTGGCCGGGGCAGCGACGACCGCCGCCGCGGTGCCGGCCACCGCCAGCAGGGTGCCGGCTCGGGAAAGGGCACGCGAGTTCGTGGTCATGTCCGGTGGACGCCCGCCCGCCGGGGAGGGTTGTTCGCCGAGCGGGTGATCTTGAACCGCCTCACGGCGCGACGGAAGCGTCCCGGTACCTCAGGATTCCTTCGACGCCGAGCAGGAACGTCTCGCAGATCGGTGCGGGGTCGGTGAGGCAGCCCGCGGCCATCGCGCCGTCGCGGAGCATGACGAAGTGCCGGGCCGCGGGCTCCGGCGCGGTCTCGCCGGTCTGCGCGAGCAGCTCGGTGACGGTGTCCAGGAACCACTGGCGGTGGGCGAGGACGGCCTGGTGCACGGGGTGGGCGGGGTCGGGGTACTCCGCCGCGGCGTTGAGGAACGCGCAGCCGCGGAACCCGGGGGAGCGGATGCCGTCGGCGATCGACCGGGCGACCGCCCGGACGACGTCGGCCGGCGCGCCGCCACCGGCCCGGGCGGCCTCGGCCTGGGCGCGGATCGCCTGGTCGGCGGCGGTCAGGTAGGCGACGAGCAGGTCGTCCTTGCTCGCGAAGTGCCGGTAGAGCGTGGCGCGGGTGACGGACGCCTCGGCGATGATCCGGTCGACGCCGACGGCATGGAGGCCCTCTGTGTAGAACAGCCGGGTCGCGGTACTGAGCAGCCGCGCGCGTGCTTCGGACACCTGAACTCCTGCCTCCGGTTCGTTGGCTCCACGGTAGCAGATAGAACGGTCGGTCTTGACGACTCGCCGGTTCGCTGCCATAGTCCTCATCAGCAAGACCGATCGTTCTATCTACCTCGCTGTGTCCGAAGGGGAAAACATGACCACCACCGTTCCCGCCGCCGACGTCGCCTCGTCGCTGCGCCGGCTGTACTTCGTCCGGTTCGCCTTCGCTGTCGTCTGGGCCGCGCTGGTGTTCGCGACCGGGTCGAGCCTCGGGGTCGCCGGCGTCGCGCTGCTGGTGCTGTACCCGGTGTTCGACGTGGTCGCCGCGGTCGTCGACGTCCGTTCGTCGAAGGCGGCCCAGTCGGTTTCGGTGCTGTACGTGAACATCGCGATCAGCCTGCTCGCCGCCATCGGCCTGGCCGTGGTCGGTTCGAGCGGGATCGCCGGCGTCCTGCGGGTGTGGGGGAGCTGGGCCGTCGTGGCCGGCGTCGTCCAGCTCGTCGTCGGACTCCGCCGCCGCGGCCTCGGCGGGCAGTGGCCGATGATCCTCAGTGGTGGCATCTCCGTGCTGGCCGGGGGTTCGTTCATCCTGCAGGCCACAAAGGACGGTGCCTCGCTGACGAACCTGGCCGGCTACGCGACGCTCGGCGGAATCTTCTTCCTCGTCTCCGCCCTGCGCCTGGGGCGTGCTCGGCGAAACGCCTTAGTTGCTTGACTAAATTTAGTCAGTTAATGTAGTGCTCATGCGCCACGACACCTTCCCCGCCCCGTCCACCGTCAGCGAGCAGGCCCAGGAGTGGCTCGCCTTCGACAAGAGCGAGCTGACCTACCCGGCCCTGGACGACACCGGTGGCTGGCTCGCGCTGGCCGAGGAAGCCGACCGGTCCGCGGCCCGGCGGTTCCCGGTGGCCGACCTGCCGGTCACCGTCGAGGACCTGGACGTCGACGGCGTCACCGTCTACGCCGCGAGGCCCGAAGGCGTCGAAGAGGACGCGGACGAGCCGGTCTACCTCTGGATGCACCCCGGCGGCCTCGTGGTCGGCGGCGGGGACGCGTGCCGCATGACGACGGCGCGAACCGCGGCGGGCGCGGGGCTGCTCGTGTGGGGCGTGGACTACCGGCTGCCGCCGCTGCACCCCTACCCGGCCGGGCTCGACGACGCGCTCGCCGTGTACCGGCGTCTGCTGCGGGACCGTGATCCGGCGCGGGTGTTCGTCGGCGGCGACTCCGCCGGCGGGAACATCGCCGCGGCCCTTCTGTTGCGCGCCAAGGACGCCGGGCTGCCGATGCCCGCGGCCCTGGTGCTCAACACCCCGCAGGTCGACCTGACCGAGTCGGGCGACACCTTCCGGACCCTGGCCGGCGTCGACAACGTCCTGCGCAGCCTGCGCACGCCGAACGCGCTCTACGCGGCCGGGGCGGACCTGCGGCAGCCGTACCTCTCGCCGGTCCTGGGCGACCTGACCGGCTTCCCGCCCACGTTCCTCCGCAGCGGCACCCGCGACCTGTTCCTCTCCAACACCGTCCGGATGCACCGCAGGCTGCGCGACGCCGGCGTCGCGGCCGACCTGCACGTGTTCGAGGCCATGCCGCACGCCGGGTTCGGCGGCGACAGCCCGGAAGACCGGGAAGCCGTCGCCGAGCAGCGCCGCTTCCTCGCCGGGTACGGCGTGCCCCTTCGCGAGAAGGCGGACGCGTGAAAGCCGCGCGGTTCAGCCGGTTCGGGGCCCCGGAGGTGCTCGAAATCGTCGACCTGCCCGACCCGCGGCCGGCGGCCGGGCAGGTCCGGATCGCCGTGCGCGCGGCCGGCGTCAACGCGAGCGACTGGAAGAAACGCCAGGGCCTGATGGACCCGGACCTGCCGCAGACGATGGGCTACGAAGCGGCGGGGATCGTCGACGAACTCGGCGAGGGCGTCACCGACGTGGCCGTCGGGGACCGGGTGTTCGGGCTGTCCGAAGGTGGTGCCGCGCAGGCCGAACGGGTCGTGCTGTCCTGGTACGCGCCGATCCCGGCGTCGCTGGACTTCGCGTCGGCGGCCGCGTTGCCGGTCGCCGGGGAGACGTCGGCGCGGGCCCTCGACCAGCTCGGCGTCGAAGCCGGCGACACGCTGCTGGTCAACGGCGCCTCGGGCAGCGTCGGCACCGCCGCCGTCCAGCTCGCCGTGGCCCGCGGTGTCCGCGTGATCGGCACCGGAAGTGCTGCTACGCACGACTTCCTGCGCTCGCTCGGGGCGGAACCCGTCGCGTACGGCGAAGGCATGCCGGAGCGGGTGCGCGCGCTGGCCGCCGACGGCGTGGACTTCGCGCTCGACGTCGCCGGGAACGGCGTCCTGCCCGAACTGGCCGACCTCGCGGGCGGCCCGGAGCACGTCATCACGGTCGCGGACTTCGCCGGCGCGCAGCGGCACGGGGTGCGGTTCAGCCGGGGTGACGGCGGCCGCGCGTACTACGTGCTGGCGGAGATCGGCCGGCTGGCCGACGCCGGGCGCTTCGTCGTCCGGGTCGGTGGCACCTTCCCGCTGGCGGGCATCGCCGAGGCGCACCGGGCCGGGGAAGCCGGTCGCGTCCGCGGAAAGCTCGTACTGCTGATGGGTTAGCGCGCCGGACAGAAGCGGACAGGATCTTCGCCGGCCCGCTCCCCGGCCGGGATTCCGTGGTGCAATGGCCTTTCGGTCCGGCGGGCCCGGTGCCGGGGAAGGTGCACGGCATGAGCCACGGACGCAGGACCGCACTCGCACTCCTCGCGCTGGTCACCGCGTGCGGCGTCGTCTCCGGCGTGGCGCCGGCGACCGCGGACCCGGTCGCCGCGCCGGCGCTCGAGTTCGCGAACCCGGAGAGCCAGGCCCTGTTCGGCACCGCGTACGCGGCCGCGTTGGACAACCTGCTGCGCACCAACACGATCGGCTACGACGCCAAGTACGACAAGAGCGGCTTGCTGGATCCGGCCGTCGGCCTCGTCCGCGCCGGTGCCGGGTACGACCAGCCGTGGACCCGGGACGCGTCGGTCAACAGCTGGAACGCGACGAGCCTGCTGGCTCCGGCGCTGGCGGAGAACACGCTCTGGGCAGTGGTCGACAAGGACGCGAGCGGCGCGTTGCGCGTGCAGCAGGACGACCAGCAGTGGGACCAGGTCGTCTGGGTCACCGCCGCGTGGCACCACTACCTGGTCACGGGGGACCGGCAGTTCCTCGGCGACGCCTACCGCACCGCCGGCGACACGCTGACCATCCGGGAACACGCCGGCACGGCCGGGTTCAACGCCACGTACGGGCTGTTCACCGGCCCGTCGTTCTTCAACGACGGCATCGCCGGCTACCCCGCACCGCCCGCCGACGCGACCGAGTCGGTCAGCACGGGCAGCTCGCCGTGGCCGGGCGTCGCGAGCGGGATGTACCTGAGCACCAACGAGGTCTACTACGCCGCCTATGTCAACGCCGCGAACATGGCCGACCAGCTGGGCAATCCGTCGGAGGCCACCGGCTACCGGACCAAGGCCGCCGCGCTGAAAGCCGCCATCAACAACCACTTCTGGAACGCCGCGACCGGCCTGTACGACTACCAGCTGCTCGCCGACGGCACGAGAGGCGCCTACCAGGAGGGCACCGGGCTGGCGTTCGCGATCCTCTTCGGCGTCGCGGACCCGGCCCAGGCCCGGTCGATCGTCACCCACGCGCGCGAGATGACCTGGGGCCTGCCCGACACCTACCCGCACTGGGACCGCTACTCCGCCGCCCAGCCCGGCAGGCACAACGCGATCGTCTGGCCGCTCGTCCAGGGCCTGTGGGCGAAAGCGCTGGCGGCTCAAGGAAACCAGAGCGGGTTCGCGTCGGAAACGGCGAAACTGGCGAAGCTGGTCGGCGGCAACAGCGGGTTCTGGGAGATCTACAACGGTGACACCGGGGTCGTCGACGGCGGCTGGCAGCGGCTCGGCGACACGGTGAAGTTCCACTGGGGCTCGCAGCCCGACCAGACGTGGTCGGCCACGGCGTTCCTCGACATGGTCCACACGGGACTGTTCGGCCTGACGTTCACCGACCGCGGCCTGGCGTTCACGCCGGACCTGCCCGCGGGCTGGGGCGACGTCACCCTGCGGAACCTGCGCTACCGCAACGCTGACCTGACGATCGCCCTGCACGGGGCGGGCACCCGGATCAGCGCGTTCACCCTCGACGGCCGGCCCGCGCCCGGCAACGTCGTCCCGGTGACCTTGAGCGGCGCGCACCGCGTCGAGATCACCCTCACCGGCGCGCCCGCCGGTGACCGGGACGGCGACCACGTGGCGGACGCCGCCGACCGCTGCGCCGACACGGCTGGCACCGTCGCCGGCTGTCCCGCCCCCGGGCACCTCGAGGCCGAAGACGCGCACAACACCGGCGGGGTCAAGACGAACGTCAACCACACCGGCTACTCCGGCCGCGCGTTCCTCGACGGGCTGTGGGCCCAGGGCGCCGCGTCGTCGTTCACGCTGCACCGCACGTCGGCCGACGCCACGACGGGCGCGATCACCGTGCGGTACGCGAACGCCAACGGCGACGCGCGCACGATGACGCTGTCGGTGGCCGGGAAAGCCGTGCGGCAGGTGAGCTTCCCGGTGGTCTCCGCCAGCTGGGACGCCTGGGGCACGGTGACCTTCACCGGCGTGCCGCTGACTGGCCGCGACCCGGTGGTGACGCTGTCGTACGCCCCCGGCGACACCGGCTCGATCAACCTCGACTGGCTGGAGTACCACGGCTGACTACCCGTGGTAGCCCGGGTTCAGCACGAGGTCCGCCACTGCGAGGGCCAGAAACACGACTCCGCCGACAAGCTGACGAGAGCCGACGCGCAGGTGGGCCGTGAGCGCGCCGAGGAAGTACAGCACCAGCCCGGAGGCGGCGAGGACACCCAGCAGCGGCACGGCAAGCCCGGCCAGCAGCCCGGCCGCCCCCGCGGCCAGGGCCGAGCCCAGCCACGGCAGCCACGACCGCGGGACGCCCTTCATGTCCGCCTGGGCTTTCGGGTAGTCGTGCCCGATCAGGTAGAAAACGGCGGCACTACCGGTGAAAACCGCGGCGACGAGGGTAACGCTGAGATAGGCGGCGAACATGGCCTCCCTTTCTGCTGAGCTGTCCGCCGATGGACGACGCGGGCCCGCAAGACGTGACAGCCCGGGACTCGACCGGTGACGTGATGCTGCCGCTCACCGGCGCCTCGCCACGAATTCGCCACCGGCGCCCTGCAACTCGCCGCCGGGTGGGGGAAGCCGCCCGGGGGAGCGGGGTCAACGGGTGACGAGCGGCCAGAAGACGTCGTCGACGATCGAGCGGATGCGCTCGGGGGAGACCTGCTTCAGTGTCATCAGGATGTCGTGGCGCATGAGCTGGAACGGCAGGTCGAGGACGTCCTGCGGGATGCGCGTCAAGTCGATCTCGCCGCGGTCGTGGGCGCGGCGGTACACCGGGTCGGAGCGTTTCGGGCCGTCGCCGAGGACCGTCAGCCGGACCTCCTCCGGGGTGAGGCCGGCGCTGTCGTGCAGGCCCGCGAACGTCGCGCCGACGAGCGTCGCCAGCTCGATGCGGCCGGCGTTGACGTTCCGGAGCAGCGCGAGCAGGTCGTCGCGCAGGCTGCCGGTGTCCGGGATCTCGACCGGGTGGGTGTCGCCGTAGTGCCGGATGGCGGCGAGCACCAGGGCGTTCTTGTCCGGCCAGCGGCGGTAGAGCACCGCGATCCCGGTCTTCGCGCGGTCCGCGACGGACTCCATCGTCAGCTTCGCGAACCCGGCGCCGGCCAGCTCCTCCCAGGTCGCGTCGAGGAGCGCGTGCTCCAGCTCGGTTCCCCGGCGGCGGCGTTTGACCTCGGTCGGCATGCGTCCAGGATAAGAGAGACTTGCATTCCTTCGCCAGTCCTCCTACCCTCGCCAATAAGGAAATAATCCCTCTCTTATTGGGGTAGTGATGACAGCGGACACACCGGCGCGCGACGGCGTCGACCCGAAGGTGCTGAAGACGGCGTTGATCCTGGTCGTGGGGGCGCTGGCGGTCGTGTTCGACACGACGATCGTCAGCGTCGCGCTGCACCAGCTGGCGACCAGCCTCGACGTCCCGGTCTCGACGATCCAGTGGGTGACGACCGGCTACATGCTCGCGCTCGGCGCGGCGGTCCCGCTCAGCACCTGGGCGCTCACCCGCTTCGGCGGCAAGCGGGTCTGGATGTTCGCCCTCACCGTCTTCCTCGCCGGCTCGATCGGGTCGAGCCTCGCGTGGGACGCGGGATCGCTCATCGGCTGGCGCGTCCTGCAGGGGCTCGGCGGCGGGCTGATGCTGCCGGTGATGACGACGCTGATCATGCAGGCCGCCGGGGGACACGCGCTCGGCAAGACGATGACCTGGGTCGCGCTGCCCGGGCTGCTCGGGCCGATCCTCGGCCCGCTCGTCGGTGGCGCGATCATCACGGACTACAGCTGGCGCTTCATGTTCTGGGTCAACGTGCCGTTCTGCGTCGCCGGCCTGATCCTCGCCGGCCGCTACCTCCCCAAGGACCCGCCGGCCGCCGCGCGGGCCCGGCTCGACGTGTGGGGGCTCGTGCTGCTCGTCCCGGGCATCGTGGCCGTGCTCCTCGGCCTCTCGAACGCCGGCGCGGCCGGCTTCGGCCGGTTCGACGTCCTCGCGCCGCTCGCGATCGGCGTGGTCTTCCTCGTCGCCTTCACGCTCTACGCGCTGCGTCACCGCGACCCGCTCGTGGACATCCGGCTGCTCGCCGCGCGTTCGGTCGGGTCGTCGACGGCCGTGCTGTTCCTGTCGGGCTTCTCGCTGTTCGGCGCGATGCTGCTGCTTCCCCTGTACTACCAGGAAGTCCGCGGCGTGACGGCGCTGACGGCCGGGCTCATGCTGGTCCCGCAGGGGATCGGGGCCCTGCTCAGCCGCCAGATCGCCGGCCCGCTCACCGACCGGATCGGGGCGCAGTCCATCGCCGTCGCCGGGTTCGTCGTCGTCGCGGCCGCGACCGTGCCGTTCGCGTTCGTCGACGCCACGAGCGACGGCTGGCTGCTCGCGCTGTGGCTGCTGATCCGCGGCATCGGGCTCGGCGCCGTCACGATGCCGGTCATGACGGCTTCCTACGTCGGGCTCGCCCGCGCCGAGATCGGGCACGCGAGCGTCCTGACGCGGATCGCCCAGCAGGTCGGCGGGTCGTTCGGCACGGCGGTGCTCGCCGTCGTCCTGGAGCAGGCCATCGCCGGTGCCGGACCGGGCGCGGCCGTGACGGGCTTCCACGTCGCGTTCTGGTGGGCGACGGGCTTCTCGCTCCTCGCGACCGCGCTGTGCGTGTGGCTGCCGGGGCGCAAGCAGGTCCAGGCCGCCGCGGCCGCGGCGACGTTGGCGGCGGCTCAGCCGGTCAAGTCGGGGAAGTCCTCCGTGTAGCCGAGAAGCAGGTACGGCCGCTCCGGGAGCAGCGCGGCGAGCTGTGCCCAGGCGCCGAGCGCGCCGTAGAGGTGCTTGAGATCGGCGACGACCGCGCGGGCCTCGTCTTCGGACGGCGGGGCCGCGCGGTCGAACCCGAGCAGCGACGCGCCGATCCCCACGTGCCGGTAGCCGTGCGCGGCCAGCCGCCGGACGATCGCGTGGTTCTGGAAGACGGTCCAGTCGGCGGTGAAGTAGCCGTTCGGGATCCCGGCGATCGCGAGGTCGTCGCGGGGGACGGGCACGCGCTGGACGAGCACGACGTCGTCGAGGAAGCCGTCCGGGTCCCGGTTCACCTCGACGAGGGCCGCGACGTCGGCTTCCCCGCCGAGGCGCTCGCCGGGCAGGTCCGCCCACGCGACCCGCGACCCGGGATCGTCGAGGGCGGCGGCGATGTGGGCGGCGCGGGCGTCGGCGTCGTCGCTGTCCGACCAGAGCCGGTCGTCTTGGCTGGCGTGCCCGCTCGTGTACGCACACTGGTTGACGTCGTCGAGCGTGCAGAGGACCCGGGCGGGCTCGTGCTCGGAACGCAGTTCGCCGAGGACGCCGAGCAGGTCGGTGAAGCTACCGACGCCGTCGAGCCGCGCGACGGTGTTGGTGTCCAGCCGGCCGCGTCCGGCCTCTTCGGACGGTCCGTAACGCGTCACTCGCATGCGCGGCATCCTGCCACCTCGCGGCCGACAACCCGGAGACCCGGGCACGGCGGCTGACGTCAGGCCGGTCTGGCCGCCGGGCGACGGCGGGTGAACAGCGGCTGCAGGGCGAGCAGCAGCAGGACGTAGTACCCGAAACCCGGCCGGATGCAGGCGACGACCACCGCGAGGGCGAAGATGCCCGTGCTCACGACGAAGCTGCGGGTCCAGGCGTCCGACACGGGTTCGGCGTCGCCGTGGACCGCGGGGTCGCCGCGGACGATGAACAGCAGTGCGGTGTGGCACACACTGCCGGCGAGCAGGGTGCCGAGGTAGAACAGCACCGTGAAGCGCTGCGACTGGTAGGCGCCGATGAGCTGGGTCGGGAACGGCAGCACGGCGATGGTGAGCAGCCAGCAGAAGTTGACGAGCACGAGCGGGGTGTTGAACGCGCGCACGTGCTCGAAGATGCGGTGGTGGATGAGCCAGAACCGGCCGATCACGGCGAAGCTGAGCAGGAAGCTGAAGATCTTCGGCCAGTTCCCGGTGACGGCCTCCGTCGCGGGCGCGCCGGCCGCGATCAGTTCCGGCACGAGCTCGGTGAGCGGCAGCACCAGCAGCGTCAAGGCGATGGCGACGACGGCGTCGCTGAAGAAGACCAGCCTCTCGGGCGACCTCTGCCGTTCCATGGGGAGCTCCTGTCGGTGATCGGCCACAGCCGGCCCAGGCTACTGAAGCGGCGTGCCGGGGCCGTCGGCGACAGGACTAGCGGGTCTCGCGGTCCAGGGAGGCCGGGGTGCCGCACTGTTCGTGGCCGCCGGTGAGGTCGTCGCGGACCAGGATCAGCAGCCGGGTCAGCTGGGCGCGCTGGGCCGGGGTGAGGGCCTGGAACACGTCGTCCTCGACCGCCTGCTGGGCGGCGGCGGCCTTCTCCAGGCGTTCCCGGCCGAGAGGGGTGAGCAGTACGACGTGCCGACGGCGGTCGTGGGGGTCGCGGTCGCGGGAGACGAGGCCGGCCGCCTCCAGGGGGTTGAGCTGGGTGACCAGGATGCTGGCGGCGGTGTCGACGGCGGTCGCCAGGTCGGTCTGGCCGAGCGGGCCGCGGTCGTGGAGCAGGCCGAGGATCTGGAACTGGCGCGGGGTCAGGTCGTTCGCGGTGTGCGCGTCCCGCAGCCGGCGCATGGTCTCGTTGCCGAGCAGGGCGAACATCAGGCCGGGGCTGTCGCGGTGGCCGGCGGCCGGGACGGTGGTCACCGGCTCACTGTAGCGAACTATATCGTGTAGCGTGCTAAACGATATAGTCCACTCAAGCACTTTCGGAGGACTGCCATGCTCGAAAGCCGCGATGACCTGGGTCTTGCGGGTGCGCGTGCCGTCGTCACAGGTGGCACGCGGGGGATCGGTGCCGCCACCGTGGCCCGCCTCGTCGCGGCCGGCGCGCGCGTGGTCGCCATCGCCCGCACGCCGGCCGACGTGCCGGACGGCGTGCACCTGGTGACCGCCGACCTGACCGTGCCGGCCGAGATCGAGGCCGCCGCCGAAGCGGCGCTCGGCCACCTCGGCGGCCTCGACGTCCTGGTGGCCAACGCCGGCCGCAACCGCCACGTACCCGGCGGCGTGCTCGCGGCGACCGACGACGACTGGCAGGCGAACCTGGACGCGAACCTGCTGTCGGTCGTGCGCCTGGACCGGATCCTGGTGCCGCACCTGACCGCGCAGGGCAGCGGCGCCGTCGTGCACGTCTCGTCCGGCGCCGCCCGCTACCCGCAGCCGTCGGGCATTCTTTACGCGGCCGCGAAAGCCGCGCTCAACGCCTACAGCAAGGGCCTCGCCACCACCTGCGGCCCGCACGGCGTCCGCGTCACCACGGTGCTGCCCGGCGTCGTCGAGACCAGCGCGCTCGACGCCACTTTGGCTCAGCAGGCGGAAAACTCGGGCCGCACCGTCGACGAGGTCCGCACGCAGTTCCACGCGTCGCTGACCGTGCCGCTGGGCCGGCCGGGCCGGGCGGACGAGGCCGCGGAGCTGATCGCCTTCCTGGCCTCGCCACGCGCGTCCTACGTGACGGGCACGGCCATCACTGTGGACGGCGGCCTGCTCCCGACCCTCTGACCGCGGCGATCCCTTGGCCGGCAAACAGTTCGTCGTAGTAGCTGATCACCAGCGGCCGGGTGAGCATCGCTTCGAAGGTACCGGTGAAGCCGCGCGCGGTCCGCCAGCCGAGGTAGCCGGTGTAGTCCTGCCGCTCGGTCCACTGGGTCAGTCCGGCGACGTGGTCGGGATCGTCCTGGTCCCGGATGATCCGGATCGTTTCGCAGCCCTGGTGTGCCAGGCTTTCGTGCAGGATTTCCAGCAGCAGGGCGGCGACGTCGTCACCCCGCCCGGGCCGGGCGAAGAGTTCGGTGAGGACCGTGGTGCTCATGTGGTCAGGCTCCGTTCGCTTGCAACAGTTCTCAGTAGGGCGCCGGGGTGTTGTGCAGCACGATCAGCGTGGCGACGACGCCGGGAAGTGCGGTGTCCATGACTGTGTCCTTCCGTCGGGAGCCGGCCGCGGTGGCCGGTACCGGTGATGCTGGGCCCGGCGGCCGGGGGAGAGACAAGGGGCGACCGGCGGGTGGACCTTCCGGCCGGGGGAAGGTTCAGAATGAGCGCCATGCGAGCAGGTCTGACGGTCGGCGAGTTCTCCCGGGTGACGCACCTCAGCGCGAAGACCCTGCGCCACTACCACGACGTCGGGCTGCTCGAACCGGCCGACGTCGACCCGGCGACCGGGTACCGGTACTACTCCCTCGACCAGGTGCCCCCGGCGCAGGTGATCCGCCGCCTGCGCGGCCTCGACATGCCGGTCGCCGACGTCAAGGCCGTCCTGGCCGCCGAGGCGGTCGCCGACCGCAACAAGCTGATCAGCGCGCACCTGGACCGCCTGGAGACGAAGCTCGTCGAAGCGCGGGCGGCGGTCGACGACCTGCGCGACCTCCTGCGACGCGCTCCCGGCGGTCCGGTGATCGAGCACCGGTCCGTGCCGGCCCAGCCGGCCATCGGGATCCGGGCCGTCATCGACCGCGCCGACGTGCTGAGCTGGTGGCAGGGCGCGCTGGGGGAGCTGAACGGCGTCATCGGCGCGCAGCACCTGCGCCGCACCGGGCCCGGCGGCGGCCTGTTCGACAGCGACCTGTACGAACACGAGCGGGGCGAGGCCGTGGTGTTCGTCCCCGTCGAGGCCGGCCTCCGCCCGGTCGGGCGGGTCACGGCGTTCGTGGTCCCGCCGGCCGAACTGGCGATCGCGGTGCACCCGGGGCCGCTGAACGACATCGACCTCACCTACGGCGACCTGGGCACTTACGCCGCCCGGCACGAGATCGGCGTCGAAGGGCCGCTGCGGGAGTACTACCTGCGGGACCCGATCGAGACGTCCGCCGAAGCCGAGTGGCGGACCGAGGTCGGCTGGCCGATCTTCCGCTCCGACGCCACCTGACGCTCAGGACCGCGCCGGAACGCGGCGAGCGCCGAGCCGGCGCCGGACTTTCCGCCCACCTCGGCAACACCGCACCCCGATCCTGCCGATCGAGCCGGCCGCTTCAGTCGACGGTGAGGACGATCTTGCCCCGGAGGTGCCCGCGCGCGGCCCGTTCGTGCGCCGCGGCCGCCTTCTCCAGCGGGAACGTGCTGTCGATCGCGACGCGGATCGTGCCGGCGTCGAGCAGGCGCGCGAGTTCGGCGAGCTGCGCGCCGTTCGAACGGACCTGGGTGGCCGTGACCGTGACGCCCAGCTTCTCGTTCTCCTCGTCGTCGAACTCGCCGAAGTACACCGGGTACAGCGCGCCGCCGCGCTTGAGCGTGCGCAGGAACCGCCGGCTGTCCGGGCCGCCGACGGTGTCCAGCACCAGGTCGAGGTCACGGGCGACCTCCTCGGGCCGGACCTTCTGGTAGTCGAGGAACTCGTCCGCGCCGAGCTCCCGCAGGAACGCCTCGTGCGTGCCCGAGGCGACGGCGATGACGTGGGCGCCCCGCCACTTCGCCAGCTGCAGGGCGAGGTGCCCGACGCCGCCCGCGGCGCCGTTGACGAGCACCGTGGTGTCCGCGCCGAGGGGCGTCGGCTGGTGCCGGGCCGCCTGGAACGGCGACGGGTGGTCGTGGCCGAGCTCGATCAGGAACTGCCACGCGGTCAACCCCGCCATGGCCAGGCCGGCCGCGGCGACGTGGTCGACGCCGGCCGGTTTGCGGGCGAGGTCGGTGGCCGGCGCGGTCACGTACTCCGCGTACGCGGCGCCCTGCAGGCTGGCCGGGAAGCGGAGGAGGCCGAGGACTTCGTCGCCGGCGGCGAACGCCTCGACGTCGTCGGCGACGGCCTCGACGACACCCGACACGTCCGTCCCCGGGATCAGCGGCAGTGAGAACGGCGGCTTCAGCTCGGGCGGCACGTCGGGCATCCCCTCGCGGGCGTACCAGTCGGGGGGATTGACGCCGACCGCGTGGACGCGCACGAGCACCTCACCCGGCCCCGGCTCGGGCACCGGCACGTCGTCGTACCGCAGGACCTCGGGCCCGCCGAACTCGTGCAGCTGGATCGCCTTCATCGTCCGTGGTGACACGGCGTTCTCCTGTCTGCGCACCGGGTACGCTGAACGGATCAACGATCCACTTATGTGGACCACTGATCCGATTATGCGGATCAGTGGTCCGGATGTCAAAGGAGGCGGAGATGCGGGCGGACGCCAAGGCGAACCACGACCACCTGCTCGTCGTCGCGGGCACCGTCATCACCGAGCACGGCGTCGACGCCTCGATGCGCGACATCGCCCGCCGGGCCGGGGTCGGGCTCGCGACCCTGCTGCGGCACTTCCCGACGCGTGAGTCGTTGCTGGAAGCCTTGCTGCGCACCGGTTTCGACGAGCTGACGGCGAAAGCGGCCGAGGTCGAGACCACGAGCCCGCCCGCGGACGCGCTGCTGGCGTGGCTGCGCGAGTTCGTCGCGTGCACGACGAACTACCGCGGGGTGGTGACGTCGATGGTGAACGCCATCGAGGACCCGGAGTCCGCGCTGCACGACTCCTGCGTCACGATGCGCGCGGCCGGCACCCGGCTGCTCACCCGCGCTCAGGCCGAGGGCGTGGCCCGGACCGACATCGACGGCGCGGACCTGTTCGCCCTGGCCGCGTCGCTGGCCTGGCTCGGTGACCAGCCCGCGCTCGAGCCGCGCGTCGAACGCCTCTTCGGCGTCGTCATGGGCGCCGTCCTGGTGAAGGGCTAGCTCCTCACGAGTACGTCCAGTGACCGAGCCAGGATTCGCGCCACGCCACCGTCAGCTCGCTCACCCCGTCCACACCGGACTGGTCCACGTGGGCCTTCCACGCCTCCTCCAGCGACGCGCACAGCTTCGACGCGGGCAGCTCGGCGCCACCCGAGGCGAACTGGCGCAGGGCCGACTTGGGCACGGCGAGCTTCGCCTTGCCCCGGATCACCGACTGCTCGGTGGCGCGGCAGATGAGGTACTCGACGGTGGTCAGCTCGGCCGCCGACGGCTGGGCGTCCGCCCGTGGCGCGATCTGGGCCAGCGCGCGGTACAGGCAGTCCAGCGGTGCGGCCAGACCCTGGTGCTGGCGGGCGATCTCCCACGACACCCACACGGCCATGCAGTCGGGCATCTGGAATGGGCGGTAGGCGAACGCGGGCCCGGCGAAGGTCTGGTAGTCGCCCGTCGGGTCCGGCGCCGCCGAGCCCGGGCCGTCGGGGTCCGGTGGCAGGCCGAGCCGCTTGAACAGCTCCCGCAGCAGCTTGTACGGCCGGGCCGGGGTCGAGGACTCGCCCAGCAGCTTGCCCAGGATGCGGTTGAGCCGATCGGCGGCCACGCCGTGGATCGACAGCTGCAGGTGGACGAACGCGACGTCCGACAACGTCGTCCCGGCGCAGCCGACCACCCCCACCTGCGGGTAGCGCTGCAGGAACGCCGTGATCGCGTGCGTGGAGCCGATCCGCGCCGGCCCGACGAACGTCACCGGCAGGCACGTGCCGACCCGCTGGCGGGACCGGAGATCCCCCTTGTACAGCGGGGAGAACTCGCCGTCGGCGTGGTAGACCTCGAACCAGTTGCCCTGCCGGTGCCCCGGGCGCGTGTCGGCGAGCCAGAAGCTGTAGCCGTTCTTCTCGCACAGCTCCCGGAACCGGTCGGCCAGCTCGAACCGCGCGGCCGCGGAGGCGTCCCGCAGCGCGATCGAGAACCGGACCGCCAGCGACGCGCACGGCGGCGCGACCTCCTTGCGGGTGCGCAGGTCGTGGTTGCGGGTCTTGACGATCGTCGGCAGCTGCGCCGGGCACTGCAGCGACAGCAGCGGCGCGTCGATGAGCCCGGCCGCGGCGTCGGAGATCTCGCTCGCCAGGTCGCGGATGGCCAGGCCGTGCCACTCGCCCACCTCGTGCGCGCCCGGGTCGATCCCGATCAGGCCCTCGAAGGTCTGCGCGGACTCGTAGATGAACGTCGGGTTGGGCGAGGTCGTCTGGTGGAACACCCAGGCGCCCGGGCGCTGCTGCGGGCGTTCGGCCGGCTGCTGGCCGTCGACGCGTTCGACGACTTCGGTGCCGTCCAACGGCTTTCGGGTGCGGGTGCCGATCACGACGCCGGCGCCGTTCGTGGCCGAACACAGCGTCTCGAGGAAGATCGTGGTGTCGGAGTCGTCGGAGACGAGCTCGCGCAGGTAGCCGTGGCGGGCCGTCGCGTGGTGCACCTCGAAGTCCACTTTGGTCACCGGCTGGCGCGCGATCTCGAAGCCGGCCCGGGCCAGGTCGGCGACGTTCCGCACGGAGATCCGCTGGTTGCGCACCTTCACCACCCCCCGGACGAGTCGAACCGGACGTCGGCGTCCAGCGGCTTGCGGCGGTCCCACGCCCCGGCGCCCGCCCACCGCGGCGCCCCGATGCGGGACAGCGGGATCGCCGAGACCCGCCACGACACCTGGCTGAACAGCACGAGCGCGGCGAGCACCGGCAGCCCGACGGCGATCGTGAGCGTGACCTGCACGACCTCGCCCCGGCTCTGCGTCGCGACGGCCGCGGCGAACCCGGCGACGGCCGCGATGCTCAGCTGCACGAGCGCCTGCGGCAGCGTGCCGAGGTAGCCGAGCACGGTGCGGCGCGGCGGCAGCGACAGGCGGCTGTAGAGGAAACCCGGCAGCAGCAACAGCATGGTGATCACGGACTGGCCGTCGCCGATGTGGCCGAGCGCCTCGGTGGCGGCCCGTCCGTAGAACCACGGGCTGCCCACCAGCATCCAGCCGAGCACGAACGAGACCGTCGCGACGGCCAGCGCGTAGAACGTCACGTTGAGCGGCCCGGACTTCGTGGAGTCCTTGAGCACCAGCGTCGCGCGCACCCGGACGTGGTCGCCGCGCGCGTCGCGGCCGCCGGAGCGGCGCCAGTACGCCCGCGCCTCGTTGTCGGCGATCCCGTTGACCAGCACCAGGTCCTGCCCGAACTCCCGGTCGGTCAGCTCTTGGGCGGCCTCGCGGAGGTTCGCGGCGGTGAACTCCGGGTGCCGCCGCAGCGAGTTGTCGAGCTCGCCCGAATCCGTCCGCACGGCCTCGCCCGTGGTGGCCGCGGCGGTGAGCCGGTGGCAGGCCGGCAGGCTGCGCGGCGACAGCTCGACGCCGGACTGGCCGGCCTCCCACTTGCGGCGGCGCACCAGGTCCGCCAGCCGGCGCAGCACGGTCTGGGCCTGCAGCTCGAGGATCTTGTGCCGGGCGCCGTCGGCTTCCTGCAGCGGCGCGGCGTCCTGCCGTTCGGCCAGCGAGGCCAGGTCTTCGACCAGGCCGTCCACCTGGTGCTGGTCGGCGTCGGTGGACAGGTACATCCGGGAGATCTCGGCCTCCGGCGCGGTGCCCGCCACGAGGTGGTACGACTTCAGCGTCGCCGGGATCATCGTCTCGTAGCTCACGACGTACCCGCGCCGGCTCGACGCCAGCCGCCGCCACTGTTCCCTCGCAACGGGCTGGCGCGCGTCGACGTGCAGCGGGGTCTCGTAGCTGAGCCGGTGTTCCTCGACCGTGTCGTCCAGCGCCACCACCAGCATGTAGTCGCGGACCGCGACGTTCAGCAGGTAGGCGTACTCGACGAGCAGGTCGGCGCAGCCGGCGAGGATGTCGAGCGCCAGTTCCCGGCACTGCCGCCCGTACCCGGGCACCGTGCCGCCGGCCGGGGCCAGCGCGAACTCCTCCTCCGGGTGGTTCCGTTCGGTGAGCAGCGTCAGCAGCGCTTGCTGGATGAGCCAGCGCGGTTCGTGCACCTGGAACAGGAAGGTGTTCAGCTCGTGCTTGGCGGTCTGCGCGTTCTCGTCGCCGGCGAGGATCCCGCGCAGCAGCCGGTAGAGCCCGGCGGCGACCAGCCGCGACGCCTCGTGCTGGGTGAGCCGCGGCAGTTTCTGGCCCGAGCTGTCGAAGACGTCGACAGGGGAGACGTCGCGGCGCGGCAGCCGGGCCAGCGGCACCCACAGGGACCGCTGCCGGGCCGGTCGCGAGGTGGCCCGTTCGCCGTGTTCCTGCCCGATCAGGTCCTGCAGCTGCGCGGTGGCCTGGCGCTGGCCCTCGTCGAGGAGCTTGAGGCTGACGTCGACCTCGGTGCTGCGCCGCGCCGTCCCGTGCTCGACGACGGTCAGCCGTTCGGTCAGCCGGCGCACGTGGTTGAGCCGCAGCGAGGTGTCCAGCAGCGCCAGCCCGACCGCCGCGCCCTGGCGGGACAGCCGCGGCGGGGCGCCGGGAATGGGAATGGTTTCGATCGCGTGCCGGAGACTGTCGATGCCGTCCACCCCACTGAGAGTAGGAGGTGGGGCGCGTTGATACGAGAAAACGCCGGTACCCGGCGGAACTCAGTCCGCGGTCAGGTGCGCCAGTGAGGTGACGACGCGGTCGGCGATGTCCGGCGGCCACACGAACGCGGGGGACACACCGCGCTGGTGGGCCAGTCCGTGCACGCCGACCCACAACGCGACGGTGTCGGCCGCGAGGTCGGTGCTGGTGGCGACGCCGGCGCGCACGCAGTCCGCGAGGGCGTCGTGGAGCAGCTCCATGCTCGCCCGGCCCAGGGTGGCCAGGTCGGTCTCGGTCAGGGAGCTGTCGGTCAGGTCGGGCATCCAGAGCCCGCCGAACATCGTGCGGTAGCGCCCGGGGTGCGCCTGCGCGTAGCCGAGGTAGCTGTCGCAGATCGCGACCAGCCGCTGCCGGGGGCCGGTCGCGGCGTCCCGGGCCGTGCGGAGTTCGACGTCCAATTCGGCGAAGGCGTTGCGGACGACGGCCAGCATGATCGCGGGCTGGTCGGGGAAGTGGCGGTAGATCGACGGCGCGGCGATCCCGACGTGCCGCGCGACCGAGCGCAGGGTGATGGCGCTTTCGTCGCCCGTCTCGTCGAGCAGCTCGACCGCCGCCGCCACGATCTCGTCGCGCAGGCGGGCGCCCTCGCCGCGGCGGTTGCGGGTGCGGGTCGCGGTGCCTTCGGTGTCCATGCCGTCAGTTTACGCCATGAAACTTACAAGCGTTAGCTCTTGCGCTCGGTACGCTAACGCTCGTAGGGTTACGGCTGTAAGCACAACCGATCGGACGGAGCAGCCGCCATGGGAACCACCACTGTCACCACCGCCACCGAGGTCGTCCTGCCGGGCAAGGTCGAGGCCACCGGCCTCCAGATCCGCACCCGCACCCTCCCGGCGCCGGCCGCGGGCCAGGTCGTCCTGAGCATGGACGCGACCGGCGTGTCCTTCGCCGAGCAGCAGATGCGGCTCGGGAAGTACTTCAGCCAGCCACCGTTCCCGTTCGTTCCCGGCTACGACGTCGTCGGCACGGTCACCACGACCGGCCCGGACGTCGACCCGGCCCTGACCGGCCGCCGGTTCGCCGCGGTCACCAAGGTCGGCAGCTGGGCCAGCGCCCAGGTGCTGGCCGCCGCCGACCTGGTGGCGGTGCCGGACGGGGTCTCCGCGGCCGCCGCCGAGACCGTCGCGGTCAACGGCGTCACGGCCTGGCAGATGCTGCACCGGAACACCACCGTGCGCGCCGGCGGGACGATCGTGGTCCTGGGCGCCAACGGCGGCGTCGGCTCCACGCTCGCGCAGCTGGCCCGCCACGCCGGAATCACCGTGCTCGGCACGGCGTCGCCGCGCCACCACGCGGCGCTGCGCGAGCTGGGCGTGACCCCGGTCGATTACCACGACCCGCAGATGTACCGGAAGCTCCGCGAGCTCGCGCCGGACGGCGTGGACGCGGTGTTCGACCACGTCGGCGGGGCCGGCGTGGCGGACTCGTGGCGGCTGCTGCGCCGCGGCGGCACCTTGGTGTCGTACGGCACCGCGGCGTCCAAGGACACCGAGGGCAACTCGCAGCTGCCGGTGCTGAGGCTGTTCGCCCGGCTGGCGCTGTGGAACCTGCTGCCCAACGGCAAGAGCGCGCGGTTCTACAACTTCTGGGCGGGCAAGCGCCGCCTGAACACCTTCCGGGCCCGGCTGCGCGAGGACCTCACGCAGGTGCTGCGGCTGGTGGAAAGCGGCGTCCTGCGCCCGCAGATCGCCGCGGAGTTCCCGCTGTCGGACGCCGGTGCGGCGCTGGCGCTCGCCGAGTCGCGGACCGTCGCGGGCAAGGTCGTGATAGTGGCGGACCCGGGCCGGCCGTGACCCCGGGCGCCGGTCCGCCCCGCTCGCGGAACCGGCGTGGGGAAGGCGGGCGGCTCCGCGCCGAGATCCTGGCCGCCGCGACCGCCCTGCTCGACGCCGGCGGTGACCCGCGGGCCGTGACCCTGCGCGCCGTCGCCCGCCGCGCCGGGATCACCGCACCCTCGATCTACCGCCACTTCCACGACCGGCCCGCGATCCTGCTGGACGTCGTCCGCCAGGGGTTCGCCGAGCTGTCCGGCCGGGCCCGGACCGCCCTCGCCGGCGCGGGCCCCGATCCCCGGCTCCGGCTGCACGCCATCTGCCACGCCTACCTCGGCTTCGCCCGGGACCATCCCGAGCGGTACGGCGCCATGTTCGGCGGCACCTGGACCCCGGCGGCCGCGCCCGGCGAGCTGGCCGCCCTCGGCGAAGAAGCACTGCGCGTCCTGACCGGCTGCCTCGCCGACTGTGTCGCCGCCGGGCTCTGCACCAGCACCGATCCCGCCGCCGACGCGGTCGCGCTGTGGCTGGGCCTGCACGGGCTCGCCCACCAGCGCGCCGTCACCGACGTCTTCCCGTGGCCCGCCGACATCGTCGAGCGGATCGCGTTTCCCCTGTCCCGCCTCACTTCCGGAGGATTCCCGTCATGACCACCGCCATCGCCGCCGCCCCGATCGCCCGCGCCGGGGACACCGACAACCGCGCCACCTACCTCAGCTTCGGCCTCGCGTACGTCTTCGGCCACGGCGCCGCCGCCGTGTCCGGGGGCGACGACCCGCTGGTCCGGCTGCCCGGGTGGCTGCCGATGACGCTGCTCGGCCTCGGCCTCGCCGCCGGCACCGTGTTCGCCACCCTCGCCGCGGCCCGGGCCCAGCGCGGCGGCGCCGACGTCCTCAGCGGCCGGCTCCTCGGCCTGTCCTGGATCGGCGGCTTCACGGCGCTCTTCCTCGCCATCACCGGCCTGACGTCCACAATGGACTCGCCGGACCTGGCCACCGTGCTCTGGCCCGCCGGCTCCGGCCTCGTCGTCGGCCTGCTCTACCTGGGCGAGGGCGCCGTGCGCCGCAACGTCCTGCACTACGGCCTCGGCAGCTGGCTGGCCCTGGTCTCCACCGCCTCGCTCGCCTTCGGCACGCCCGGGCTGTTCTGGGTCCTCGCCGTCGCCGGAGGCGGCGGCTACGCGGTCGCGACCGTCCTCGAACACCGCCGGCTCGCCGAAGGCGCGAACCGCTGAGCGACGTTCCCGCTGCTCGAATTGTCGTTCGACAGTTTCGACGTTTCCGGTGACCGCCGGGGCATCACCACTTTCCTCACGATCGAAAAGGACTGATCATGACCAACACCATTCTTCGCGGTATCGGCGTCGTGACCCTCGGCGCGGCGATGACGCTGTCCGCGCAGTCGGTCGCTTCGGCGAGTTCCACGACCTTCCAGGACTGCCGGGGCGTCACCGTCGACAAGACCGCGCCGGTGGTCAGCCGGGCGAGTGTGCTCATCAAGGCGCCGCTGGCGGAGATCTGGCGCCTGCACACGGACATCGACCACTGGCAGAGCTGGATCCCGGAGATCGCCCCCGCGCACAAGGAAACGCCGGGGCCGCTGCGGCCGGGCTCGGTGTTCTCCTGGTCGCCGCAGAACACGCACGCCGAGTCGACGATCAAGACCGTGAAGCCCTTGGGGTGCACCGCATGGGGTGCGCCCGTCAACGGCATCACCGGCGTGCACTTGTGGACGTTCAAGCCGACCGGGGACGGCGTACTCGCGACCACCGAGGAATCCTGGGCGGGCCCGCCGGTCGAAGCCGACGTTCCCGGTAATCAAAGCAGCCTCGGCCAAGGCCTCGCCGACTGGGTGCACCGGTTGCGGGATACCGCCGAGGCGCGGTCCGGCTGTCACTGATCTCCGGGGAATGCCGGTGGCCTTCCGAAAAGGGAGGCTGCCGGTATTTTTACCGTCATCGCCCGGCCGGCGAATTCGCGTCCGAACCCGCCGCGCCCTGACAAACTCCGGTTTTACGGCGCCTGTTCCGGAAGAAACCGGGACCTGGTGCCGAAACCTTGCGCCCGCTCCCTCGTTGGGTGAGTATCTCGGATCAATCTGCACGTGCAAGAGCGCGAGCAGCGGCACGGGCAAGGGCATGAGCAAGAGCATGGGCGAGGGGGAGCGGTGACCGACGTGGTACCGGCGGAGGCCGGGGCGAGGGATGTCCCGGACGACGCGGTCCTGATCGAAGCGGTGCGTGGCGGGGACGTCGCGGCGTACGGCCGGCTGTACGACCGGCACTACGTCGCCGCTCGCCGGGTGGCGGCCGCGATCGCGGCCGACGCGGCGGAGCGGGACGACCTGATCGCCGAAGGATTCACCCGCGTACTACGGATTCTGCGCTCGGGGGAGGGGCCGAACGAGGATTTCCGGCCCTATCTCCTCACCACGATCCGGAACACGATGATCACCTGGCGCCGGCACGACGCGTCCGTCTCGGTGGTCGCCGAGGTGCCGGACGTGCTGCCGAGCGCGGGAAGCGACGAGCAGGTGGGCAGCCGGCTGCACGCCACCGTCGCCGCGGCCGCGTTCGCCGGCCTGCCCGAGCGGTGGCGGACCGTGTTGTGGCGCACGGAGATCGAGGGCGAGTCGCCGGCGCGGATCGCGCGGGACCTGGGGATGTCGCCGAACAGCGTCGCGGCGCTGGCCTACCGCGCCCGGGAGGGGCTGCGTCAGGCCTATCTGGACCAGCACGTCCCGGCGTCGCAGCGGCGGAACTGCCGCGACGTCGGCGGCCAGCTGGGCCGGTGGGTGCGCGACGGGATCGGGCACCACAAGGCGAGCCGGATCCGGACGCACCTCGACGGCTGCGCGGACTGCCAGGAGCTGGTCGCGAGTCTCCGGCGGCTCAACGAAGAGCTGCCCGCCGCGGTCGCGCACGTCGCGGCCTGATCGGGGCGGTGGACAGGAACCCGCCGACGTGCTGGGGTTGGGGTCCAAGCCGGACTGGGGCGGTCGGTGAATTTCCGCCCCTCGACGCCCGAGGAGCGCGGCCCTGAGCCTTTCCGAGTACCTCCGCGAGAACTGGATCGACGTCGTGAACGACGCGATCCTCCACGTGGACCTCACCCTCGCGGCGATGGCGCTGGCCGTGCTGATCGGGATGACGCTCGGGCTGCTCACCTACCGGCGGCGCTGGCTCGGCTCGATCGCGACCACGACGACCGCGGCGTTCCTCACCATCCCGTCGATCGCGTTGCTGGGCATCCTGATCGGCCCGTTCGGGCTCGGGCTGACGAACGTCCTGTGCGCGCTGGTGCTCTACGCGCTCCTGCCGATCACCCGCAACACGATCGTCGGGCTGCGCGGCGTCGACCCGGCCGTGGTGGACGCCGCCCGCGGGATGGGGCTCGGCCGGGCGCGGCTGCTGTGGCGCGTGCGGCTGCCGCTCGCCTGGCCGGTGATCCTCTCCGGCATCCGCGTCTCGACGCAGATCACCATCGGGATCGCGGCCATCGGCGCGTACGTCAAGGGCCCCGGGCTCGGCAACGAGATCTTCGACGGCCTCGGCCGGTTCGGCTCGGTGAACTCGCTGAACCAGGTGCTGACCGGGACGCTCGGGATCGTGGTGCTGGCGCTGCTGTTCGACCTGGCGTTCGTGCTGGTCGGCAAGCTGACGACGTGGCGGCGTCCGCTCGCCCGGGAGGCCGCGGCGTCGGCCGACGCCGCGGGCACGGCCGGCGAGACGATCGAGCTGCGGGACCTGAGCAAGCGGTACCCCGGCCAGGCGGCGCCCGCGGTCGACCGCCTCACGATGCGGATCCCCGCGGGGGAGATCGTCGTGCTGACCGGGCCGTCGGGGTGCGGCAAGACGACGACCATGCGGATGATCAACCGGCTCGTCGAACCCACCTCGGGTGCCGTCACGGTCGGCGGCACCGACGTGGCGGCCCTCGACCTCGACGAGCACCGGCGTCACACCGGGTACGTCATCCAGCAGGTCGGGCTCTTCCCGCACCTGCGCGTGGACGCCAACATCGGCGTGGTGCCGCGGGTGCTCGGCTGGACCCGGCGCCGCGTCGCCGCCCGCGTGGGCGAGCTGCTCGACGTCGTCGGCCTGACCCGCGAGCACGGAACCCGGTACCCGCGCGAGCTTTCCGGCGGCCAGCAGCAGCGCGTCGGCGTCGCGCGGGCGATGGCCGCGGACCCGCCGGTGCTGCTGATGGACGAGCCGTTCGGCTCCACCGACCCGATCACCCGCGCCCGGCTGCAGGACGAGTTCCTGCGCCTGCAACGGGACGTGCGCAAGACGATCGTGTTCGTCACGCACGACTTCGACGAGGCGCTCAAGCTCGGCGACCGGATCGCCGTGCTGCGGCCGCGGTCGGTGCTCGCGCAGTACGACACGCCCCAGGCGATCCTCGCCGCGCCGGCCGACGATTACGTCGCGGCCTTCGCCGGCTCGAAGCGGAACCTGAAACGGCTCGCGCTGATCCCACTGGCGGACCTCGAACTCGGCGCGCCGGCGGACGGCCTGCCCGCGGTCTCGCACCGGGCGACCCTGCGGGACGCGCTGGACACCATGGTGCGCACCGGAAGCACCGCCGTCGTCGTCACCGATGGCGAGCGCGCGCTGGGCGTGTGCGACGTGCCGCGCCTGATCGCGGCGCTCCAGCCGGCGGAAGGGACGCCCACGCCCACGGTCCCGGACGCCGGGGGAGCGCCCGATCCGCGTCCGGACACCGAGGCGCCCGAACGGTCCCGAAGCCGGCTCGGGCTGCTGGTGCGCCCGGTCCTGCTCGCCCTCGGCCTGCTGGCGCTCTTCCTGATCGTGCGCGCGCAGCCGCTCGACTCGATCGAGCAGCGCTACCTCAACGCGGGCGAGATCTTCACCGAACTGGGCGCGCACCTGCGGCTCACGCTGATCTCGACGGTCTGCACCATCGTCATCGCCCTCCCGCTCGGCATCCTGCTCACCCGCGCGGGCGCCCGCTGGGCCCGGCCGGTCGGGCTGGGCCTGGGCAACCTCGGCCAGGCGATCCCGTCGATCGGGCTCGTCGTGCTGCTCGCGCTCTGGACCGGCACCGGCACCGCGACGGCGGTGACGGCGCTGGTCGTCTACGCGACGTTGCCGGTGCTGCGCAACACGATCGTCGGGCTCGACGGCGTCGACCCGACCCTCGTCGACGCCGCGCGGGGCATGGGCATGACGAAGACGGCGATCCTGTGGCGGATCGAACTGCCGCTGGCCGTCCCGGTGATCCTCGCCGGGATCCGGACGGCGCTGGTGCTCACCGTCGCGAGCGCGACGCTGGCGACCTTCATCGACGGCGGCGGTCTCGGCGGCGGGCTCGTCGCCGGGATCGGGCTGTACCGCCCGATCCTGAGCCTGACCTTCGGCATCGTCGTCGCCGCGCTGGCGCTCTTCGCCGACTGGCTGGGCCTGGTCGCCGAGGAGGTCCTGCACCCGCGCGGCATGTAGCTCCACCACTTCAAGGAGGCTCCACCCATGCTCCAGCGCACGACAGCCGCCGTCCTCGCGTTCGTCGCGGCGGCGGCGCTCACGGCCGGGTGCACGATCGGCAAGGACGAGACCGGCGCCCAGGTGGGCGCGGGATCCATCAAGAAGATCGACGCGCTGAGCGGCGCGCAGATCCGCGTCGGCTCCAAGGAGTTCGACGAGCAGCTGCTGCTCGGCCAGATCGCGATCGTCGCGCTGCAGGCGGCCGGGGCGAGCCCGCAGGACAAGACCAACATCACCGGTTCGAGCAACGTCCGCCAGGCCCTCACGAGCGGCGCGATCGACCTGTACTGGGAGTACACCGGCACCGCCTGGATCAGCTACCTCAAGCAGACCAAGCCGATCGCCGACCCGCAGGCGCAGTACGACGCGGTGAAGCAGGCCGACGCGGCGAACCAGGTCACCTGGTGGGCCCGTTCGCCGGCCAACGACACCTACGCCCTCGCCGGCAACCCGGCGGCCCTCGCCAAGACCGGCGTCAAGACGATCTCGGACTACGCGGCGCTCGCGCAGAAGGACCCGGCCGCGGCCTCGACCTGCATCGGCCCGGAGTTCAAGAGCCGGGACGACGGCTTCCCCGGGGTGGAGAAGACCTACGGGTTCACCTTGCCCGAAGCCCAGGTGCACGTGCTCAACGACGCCGTCGTCTACACCAGCATCGGCAAGGGCGACCCCTGCGGCTTCGGCTCGGTCGCCTCCACCGACGGGCGCGTGGCCGGGCAGAAGCTGACCGTGCTCGACGACGACAAGCACTTCTTCCCGACCTACAACCCCGCGATCTCGATCACCTCGGCGATCGCGCAGAAGTACCCGCAACTGGAGCAGGTCTTCACGCCGATCGCCGCGAAGCTCGACACCGCGACGCTCACGGACCTGAACAAGCAGGTCAGCGTGGACGGCCGGAAGCCCGCCACGGTGGCCCACGACTGGCTGAAGGCGGCGGGCTTCATCAGCTGAACCGCCCCGCCGGCGGGGCGGTCGGTATGCTTCGACCGGCGGGTGACGCGCACCGTGGTGGGCGTCACGTGTCGACGAGGCTTGAGAAGACAGGCACACCGTTGACGAGCGGGCCGGACCGCTCAGCGCCTGACCGGACTTCAGGTACCAACGGAAGCGAGAGCAGGCCGATGTCTTCAGCGAGCGCCTACCGGCCGGCCGGCGACCCGGCCCCGGCGGATGCCGACCTGCGGGACCTGTTCGGTCAGTCCACCGCGTTGTTCGCCTCGCTGAGCGGGCCCGCCCACGTGCTGGAGGCCGCGAACCCGGCGTTCGGCAAGGCCGTCGGCAGTGCCGGCCGGCTGGCGGCCGGTCGCCCGCTCGGGGAGCTCGTGCCGGAGCTGACCGGGCAGGGCCTGCTCGACCAGCTCGACCGCGTCTACCGCACCGGGCAGCCGTTCACCGGCCGCGACGCCCGGGTGCTGCTGGGGACCGGGACCGACGTCCGGGAAGCGTTCTTCGACTTCACCTACGAACCCCGCCGGGACGCCGCCGGCGCGGTGACCGGCGTCCGCGTCATCGGCGTCGAAACCACCCAGATCAAGCACGCGCAGCGGCTCACCGCCGAGCACCGCGCGCTCCTCGAGCAGATCGCCCGGCAGGCCCCGCTGGCCGACGTGCTCGACGGCATGGCCACCACCATCGAGCACCTCACGCCGGACGTGCTCGTCTCCGTGCTGCTCGCCGACCCGGACGGCCGCCACCTGCGCCACGGCGCGGCGCCCAGCCTGCCCGGCTTCTACAACGAGGCCATCGACGGGATCGCCACCGGCGAAGGCGTCGGCTCCTGCGGCACCGCCGCCCACCGCCGGCAGACGGTGATCGTCACCGACATCGGCGCAGACCCGTTCTGGGCCGACTTCCGGGACCTGGCCGGCCGCGCCGGGCTGGCGGCCTGCTGGTCGACGCCCATCCTCGGCCGCGACGGCCGGCTGCTCGGCACGTTCGCCATGTACCACCGCGCGCCCCGCGCCCCGCAGGCCAACGACCTGGCCCTCGCCCGCCTGTTCGCCGAGACGGCCGCACTGGCCATCGAACGGCACGAGGCCGAGCGGGCCCGGCTGGTCGCCGAGGAGAAGGAACGGGCGATCCGCGACGACCTGGCGTTCCTGCTCCACGCCAGCACGGCCCTCGCCGCGGATCTGGACCACGTCCAGACCCTGCAGCAGCTCGCGGACCTCTACGTCCCCAAGCTCGCTCCGCTGGCGGTCGTCGACATCGTCCAGGACGGCCACCTGCGCCGGGTCGCCCAGGCCGCCGCGGACCCGTCGCCCGCCGAGCCGGACCCGGAGATCGGCGGCACCGTCGCGGACGTGCTGTCCTCGGGGCGGACCGTGCGCGCGGCCGGACCGGGGCCGGGCTTCACCGAGTCCCTGTGCGTCCCGCTCACCGAGCGCGGGCACACCTTCGGCGCGGTGACCCTGTTCACCACCAGTGACCACCCGTTCGACGAGCACGCCGTCACGCTGGTCGAAGAGCTCGCCCGGCGCGCGGCGTCGGCCGCCCGCAGCGCCCGCCAGTACCACCAGCGGGTCCGGCTCGCCCGCGACCTGCAGGCCGGCCTGCTCATGCCCGACCTGCCCGAAGTGCCCGGCACCGAGCTCGCCACCTTCTACCACCCGGCCGGCGAAGGCCTCGAGATCGGCGGCGACTTCTACGACGTCTTCGAGCTGGACGACCGCACGTGGGCGTTCATGCTCGGCGACGTCTGCGGGCGGGGCGCCAACGCGGCGACCACGACCGCGCTGATCCGGCACACGGCCCGCGCCGTCGCGCCGCTGCTGCGGGACCCGACCGCCGTGGTCACCGCCATCGACACCGCGCTCAGCAACCGGCCGCACGCGCACGGCACCGACTTCGCGACGCTCGTCTACGGCCACCTCGCCCGCGACGCCGACGGGCTCGTCCTCGACCTCATCCGGGCCGGCCACAACCTGCCCCTGCTGCTCGACGCCGACCACCGCATCCACGAGCTGGACATCCCCGGCCGCCTGCTGGGCATCCACACCACACCGCGGCTCACCGAGCGGCGGATCCGGCTGCGGCCGCGCGAAAGCCTCATCCTGCTCACCGACGGCTTCCTCGAAGCCCGCGACCCGGGCCGGGAAGAGTTCGGCGACCGGCGGCTCGTCGACGCGGTGGCCGCCGCGCCCCGCCACGCGACCGCCCAGCAGCTCCTGCACGCGATCACGTCCGCCGTCCGGGCGTTCACCGGCGAAGCGGAGGCGGCCGACGACCAGGCCGCCCTGATCATCACCGCCCGTGACTGACCGACATGCAGTGCGACGGGTAGTCATCCACTCACCGGGACGGTGCTGCGTCGGACGTGGCACGGCTGTACCGTCATGGGGCAGCGGTTCAGCCCGGGAGCCGTCGCACCCCGAACCCGCGGTCCCCGTTTGGGGCCGGCGTGCGACCGGACTGGTGCCCCTGTGGTTTGGCCTCACGGTCCACCCGAGGAGGCCCCCCGTCGTGTCCGAAACCCGGTCGCCCGACCCGTCCGGATCGACCGCGTGCTTCCGCATCACGACCAGCGCCGGCGCGACCGTCCTGGCGGCGGCCGGTGAACTCGACCTGACGGTCACCGGCCGGCTCGCCGCACTGCTGCACCGCGAGCTCGGCCTGGGCCCGGCGGCGATGGTGGTCGACGCGACGGCGGTGACGTTCTGCTCGGCCCGCACCGTGACCATCCTGGTGACGACCGCCGCCGACGCGAAGGCCGCCGGGATCCCGTTCGCGATCGTGACCCGCAGCAGCGCCGTCCTGCGCCCGCTGACGGCGCTGGGGCTGGAGCGGGAGCTGCCGGTGCACGGCGACCTCAGCCAGGCGCTCGCGTGGCTCGAGCTGCTGCCCCAGCTGGCCGAGCCGGTGACCGAAAGCTAGGGCGCCACCGGCCCATCCACCGCGGGAGCTCGCCGAGGAACTGCGTCTCGGCCTGGTAGCGCCTGCAGCAGTTCGAGCATCCGCATCCGCACCGGGTGGCCCAGCGTGCGCGGCATCCGCGCGTCGAGCGGTCGTGACGCGACCCGCTCGTCAGTGGAGCCGGACGTCGTGGCGGTGGCACTGGCGGCGAGCCGAGGCGGTCTGGGGCCGGGCCGCCGTCAGCCAGATGTCCTGCACCACGTCGCGGCCGTGGCGGGCCGGTACCGTCGTGGCGGCCGGGCGGTGCCGGGCCGCGGCCGTGATCAGGACGTAGGAGCCCGCTCGCGGGGCCTGCAGCGTGAAGCCCCCGTCGGCCGCCGACGTCGCACGGGCGGTCTGCCTGCCGTGCGCGTCGACCAGGGTCAGGGTCGCCTCCGCCAGCGGTGCCCCGGCCGCGTCGTGGACGCGGCCGGTGATCGCGCCCATGCCCGGGACGGCCGGCTCGGGGAGCAGGCCGGGCTCGTCGCCGGTGGCGATCTCGTGCAGCAGCCGGCGCAGGTGGATCAGCTCGACCAGGACGGGCTCGTCCGCGGGGGAGCAGTGCTGCGCGAGCGCGGCCTCCACGAGGCTTAGCAACGCCGTCAGGTCCGCTTCGCCGGGGTCGGCGACGGCCGTCGCGACGTCGGCCAGGGCCCGGGCGGGTACGGCCAGGGACCGGTCGCCCGCGCGGCCGCGGCGCAGGACGGCGACCAGCCGGTGGGTGTGCTGCACCAGCGTGGCGGCCAGCGTCAGCCGGTGCCGGGTGGTGCGGGACCCGCCACCCCACGGCACGGCGGCCACCAGCGGCGCGGCCACGAGCCGCAGCTGGCGCAGGTCGTTGTCCAGGACGCGGACGCGGGCGTCGAGGTCCGGGACGCCGGCGTGGCCCTCGATCCGGTCCGCCACGGCGTTCAGCAGCTCGCCCAGGGTGCGCGCGAGGGCGCGGTGGGTGGTGCGGACGGTGTCGCGGGTGCTCAGCGGCGTCAGCACCAGGCCGACCCCGACGCCGACGGCCGCGCCGATCGCCGTCTCCTCCAGCCGCAGGACGAGCAGGCCCGTCGAGAACTCGTTGAGCACGCTGTAGAGCTGGCTGACCATGATCGTGACGAAGAAGATCATGTAGGCGTACGACAGCCGTTGCAGGTAGAAACCGCAGAACATGCTGCCGACGATCACCGCGAGCACCGCCGCCGGGTGCCCGGCCGTCAGGTGCGCGAGCCCGATGCCGGCGCCCAGCCCGACCAGGGTGCCCGCCACGCGGTTGACCGACTTGAGGAACACCTCCGACCGGGTCGCCGTGCCGGTGAACGCGACGAACGCGGCGATCACCGCCCAGTAGTAGCGCTGCTCGGACAGCAGCCGCCCGAGCACGATCGCGAGCCCGCCCGCCACGGCCACCTGCACGGCCTGGCGGGTCGTGAAGTCGAGACGGCGCAACGGGTTCCACGCGCCGCCGCGGGGTTCGACGTCGCCGGCCGCGGCGGCGGACCCGGGCAGCGCGCCCAGCGCGATCGACACCGCGGGCTCGAAGTCGCCGGTGCCGGCGAAGCCGTCCTGGCCGGCGCGGCGGACGACGCCGAGGTAGTCGGTGACCGCCACGGCCACCAGCCGGACGGGGGAGCCGCCCGCCTGGGCCAGGAGGGTCTCGGCCGTGCGCCCGGCGGTGGCGTAGTCGTTGCGGGCGAACAGGTCGAGCAGGTGGGCCGCGCGGGTCACCAGGTCCGGCGCGTCGCCGGGGCCGAGCTGCGCGCAGGCGGTGACGAGCAGGTCGATCGCGAGCTGCGCGTCCATCGTCGTGCGCCGGATCGACGCCGCCGGGACGGCGCCGGGCAGCACCGGGACCTCGGCCGACCACGCCTCGATCATCAGCGCGGACTCGGCGAGCCGGGCCTGCGCCGCGTGGATCCGCCGGGTGAGCCGCTCGTCGGGCCCGGCTTCCAGGAGGGTCGCGCAGAGCCGGACGACCGCGCGGGCCCGGGCGCCGAACGCGCGGCGCGTGCGGGCGAGGGTGCGGGCGGGGTTGCCGCGCAGCACGGTCAGCGACAGCAGCAGCACCCAGACGGTCGCGATCACGACGGCGAGGAGCATGGCGGGCAGCCCGCCGAGCGTCGCGTGCAGGAACGCGGCGAAGAAGTAGCCCATCCAGACCATGAAGCCGTAGAAGAAGAACGGCACGCCGAACCGCCGGACGAACACGGCGGTGAACATCACGACGACGAACACGGCGAGCATGAGGTCGGTGTGCGGCGCCACCGCGATGCCGAGTGCCATCCCGAGCCCCATCGCCACCGGGAACAGCGCGGCGGTGCGGACCTTCGGCCAGACCCCGGTGCCGCTCAGGGCCATCGAGCCCATCATCGCGGTGATGGCGCCGAGCAGGACCGCGACCAGGGTGGCCTGCGGCGCGGCCCCGGTCAGCGTCGCGAAGACGTACTCGACGGCCAGCCCGGTCGTCATGGCGACGGCCGCCGAGACCGCGCTCCACAACCGGGTCAGCCCCGGGTCCGAGCCTCTCGCCTTATCCCTGATCCGGTGCATCGCCGTCGACGCGCGTCCCATTCGAGTGATTTCTCCTACCCCCGGTCGCGGATATCGGTATCATGCCGATAATTACCGGTATGATACCGATATGCCTTGCGGCCGGGCAATCGGCCGGAAGGTAGGTTCACGTGATGGACGCGCTCGACCTCATCGAGGCCCACACCGCGGTCATGGTGCGCAACTTCGAGCTGCTCAGCCGCCGCACCGACATCTACGACGAGCTCGACCGCGCGGGCTACCTCCTGCTGCGCACGCTCGAAGTGACCGGCCCGGCCGACATCACCACGCTGGCGACGCGGCTCGGCCTGGACCCGTCCACGGTGGGCCGCCAGGTGGCGGCGATGACGGCGGCCGGCCTGGTCGAACGGACCCCGGCCCCGGAAGACCGCCGCCGCGGCATCGTCGCGGCGACGGCGGAGGGGCGGCTGCGCGCCCGCCGCGTCCACGACCGCCGCCGCGACAACCTGGCCGTGATGTTCGACGGCGCGCCCGAGGACGAGCTGCGGGTGATCGGGGAGTCGTTCGCCCGCTACAACCAGGCCGTCGCCCGCCACTACGACGTGAGCCTGCTGCCGGACTGAGGGCCTGGTCCGGAGCGGTGGTCAGGTGGACGATCCGCCAGAGGTTGAGCGGGTCGTCCTCGGGGCCGGCCGCGGAGTGCTCGACGTGAAAGAGCGGCTGGCCGCTGCCGGCGGTGAAGACACGGCCGTCAGGCGCTTCGAACCGGTCGGCGCCGAAGAAGAACGCACGCCGGTGCTCGTGGTCGAGGCGCACCAGCCGGGCCGCCAGGAACCCGCGCCGGTCGTCGCGGAACGCCGCCACCATGCCGGGGCGCGCGTCCAGCATCGCCTGCGTGTGCTCGGGGGCCACCGTGAAGGTGGTCATCTCGATGACCGACATCGTCAGCGCCTCATGCCCTGATCCGGCCAGATAGGTCGGAACCTTGTATTCCCGCTCGGGGGCTGCTGCGGCGAGCTGCGCCACGGTTCCGGGTGCCGGTCTCCACCGCCGGACGATGGGCCGGCCGCGACCACCAGGAAGCCGCGGCCGCGGTCGACCTCGTCCCACGCGGTGCGCTCGGGGCTAAGCGGCGCGCTCCACCTCGTCGCCCTGGTACGGCCCCGGCTTCGGGCGGGGCTTGCCGCCCGGGAAGGCCAGCCGCAGGATCGTGCGGTGGACCGTGCCGAGCTGGCGGGAGAACGGCCCGGTGTTGTACGGCAGGCCGTAGCGCCGGCAGATCTCGCGGACCTGCGGGGCGATCTCGGCGTAGCGGCTGCTCGGCATGTCCGGGAACAGGTGGTGCTCGACCTGGTACCCGAGGTTCCCGCTCATCAGGTGGAACAGCGGGGAGCCGGTGATGTTCGCCGCGCCGACGAGCTGCCGGACGTACCAGCCGCCGCGGGTCTCGTCGCGGACCTCGTCCTGGCCGAACGTGTAGGTCTGGTCCGGGAAGTGGCCGCAGAAGATGATCGAGTGCGCCCACAGGTTGCGGATGATGTTGGCCGTGAAGTTCGCCCAGAACGTCGCGGCGAACGTGCCGCCGCCTTCCGTGCGGATCGCTTCCAGCTGGGCGCGCACCGCGCCCTTCCGGCGCCGGCCACCGGCCCGGTCCGCCAGGACCCGCAGCCGGGAACGGGGTTCGGGCCGCGCGAGCCGCCCCACGGCCGTCGCGGCGAGGGCGCTCACCAGTGGCCAGCCGACGTAGTCCTTCAGGATCTGGTCGCGGGCCTTGCCGGAGATGCCCTTGATGTCGTGCCACACGTCCTTCATCGGCTTCTCGCCGGAGCGGATGGCTTCGACGTCGAGGTCGTGGACCGCGACACCCCACTCGAAGAAAGCCATCAGCAGCAGGTTGTACAGCGGCTGCGCCAGGTACGCCGGGTGCCACTTCTGGTGCGGGTCGATGCGCATGATCTCGTACCCGAGATCTTTGTCCTTGCCGCGGATGTTGGTGTAGGTGTGGTGGACGAAGTTGTGGGAGTGCTTCCACGCCGCCGCCGTCGAAGCGGTGTCCCAGTCCCAAGTGGACGAATGGATGTAGGGGTCGTTCATCCAGTCCCACTGGCCGTGCAGGACGTTGTGCCCGATCTCCATGTTCTCCAGGATCTTCGCGACGGCCAGGCAACCGGTGCCCGCCAGCCACGCCGGCTTGGACCGGGAGCCGAGCAGCAGCGCCCGGCCGGCCACCGCGATCTGGCGGTGCAGCTTGATGACGCCCTTGATGTAGCGGCGGTCGCGCTCGCCCAGATCACCGCGGACCTGGTCGTGGATGGCGTCGAACTCGCGGGCGAGTTCGTCGAGCTGGCCCGCGCTCAAGTGCGCGAACGGGTGGACGTCGGGGGAAGTTACCGGCGTGGACATGAGTTCCTCTCCGCTCAGAGTTCGACTGTTCAGAGTTCGACCGTGACCGGGCCCTCGGCGCCGTTCACGCAGGTCCGCACGATCTCGTTGTTCAGCTGGCTGACGACGTTGGTGCGCAAGTCGCGGATCCGGCCGTCGCGGATCGGCAGCACGCAGGTGTGGCAGACCCCGACCCGGCACCCGAAGGGCATGTCGACGCCCGCGTTCTCGCCCGCGACGAGGATCGGCGTGCCGGGCGGGCAGTCCGCGTCGACGTTGCGGTGCGCGAACCGCACGGTGCCGCCCGCGCCGTCGGCGGCGTCGCCCCCGACGATCGGCTGGAACCGTTCGTGGTGCAGCCGTTCGACGTCGCCGTGGCTCTTCCAGTGCGCCTGCAGCGCGTCGAGCAGCTCGCCGGGTCCGCAGGCGTAGGTGTCGCGGTCGCGCCAGTCCGGGCACAGGGCGTCCAGGTCGGCGGGGGAGAACCGGCCGTCGCGGCTGGTGATGCGCAGCTCCAGGCGAAAGCCCTCGTGCTGCTTTTCCAGCGCGGCCAGCTCGTCGCCGAAGGTGACGCCGTCGGTTTCCCGCGCCGAATGCACGTGGACGACGTCGCGCAGGCCGGGACCCGGGCCCAGGTGACGCAGCATGCTCATCACCGGCGTGATGCCGCTGCCCGCCGTGACGAACAGCAGGCCGCGGTCGAGCCGATTCGGCAGGGTGAAGGCCCCTTCGACCTCGCCGAGCCGCACGACCTCGCCGGGCCGGGTCCGCTCGACCAGGTACGGCGAGACGACGCCGCCGTCGACCTTCTTGGGGGTGACCGAGATGAGCCCGTCCGCGCGGTCCGGGCTCGAGGTCAGCGAGTACGCGCGCCAGTGGTGGACGCCGTCGATGACCACGCCCAGCCGGACGTACTGCCCGGGCCGGTGCCCGACCCAGTCGAACCCCGGCCGGATCAGCACGGTGGCGGCGTCACCTCGCTCGGGTACGACGCGTTCGACGCGGCCGCGCAGCTCGCGGGTCGACCACAGGGGGTTGATCAGCTCGAGGTAGTCGTCCGCCCGCAACGGGGTGAACAGCCAGCGCACGGCACGCAAGGCCCGGCGCCGCAGCGGCGACGCCGGGGGCCGCATCCCCACTTCGGCCATCAGGCACCGCCCCGCTCGCGGCCGGCGGTCACGACCTCGTGGGACCAGGTGGTGGCGATCATGCTGATTGAGTGTACAGGCGTGCACTCAACTCGCAGCCTGAGTGGCGATCAGTACGTGTAGCGGCGCACGGACTCCGGGTGGATCACCAGGCGAAGCTGATCGACGGCCAGGATTCCGGCGAGGTCCGCGGCCCGGGCCGGGTCGCCGAGGTCCCAGTAGCGGGCGGCCAGGCGACGGGCCAGGTCGTGGGCGCCGCCGGGTTCCAGCGTGGTGCGGCCGGCGACCGAGACCCACCGCTCGCGTTCACCCACCGGCGCGGCGACGACGATCGAGGCGCGCGGGTCGCGGCCCAGACGTCGCACCTTGAGCGCGTCCGGTTCGGTGAACAGCTGGAGCGTGCCGTCAGGCGCGGCCTCGAACCACACCGGCCGGGGCTGCGGCGGAACCGGGCCCGCGGCCACGGTCAGGAAGCCGTGCAGGGGGCGGCGGAGGAACTCGAGGTCTTCGGCGGTCAGGGCGTCGGTGCTCATGACGCCGATTCAACCCGGCTCGCTCGGACAATCCCATAGGTGAAAGCCCGGATCGCCTGTCCATTCGTCTAACCTCGGCCGGGTGGACGTGTTCGACGACCTGATCCGCGGGGTGCGAGCCCACGGCTCGCTGTTCGGCAGCTCGACGCTGTCCCCGCCCTGGGCGCTGGAGTTCGTCGACGGCGCGCCGCTGACCCTGTGCACCGTCGTCGACGGGGCGGGCTGGATCGTGCCGGAGCACGGCCCGCCCGAACCGCTGCGCGCCCGCGAGACGGTCGTCGTGCGCGGGCCCGCGACGTTCACCTTCGTCGACGAGGTCGGCACCCGGGCCGCACCGGTCGCGTGCGGCGAGTTCTGCGCGACGCCCGAGCAGGGCGGCACCCGCCACCGGCTCGGCTGGGCCGACGACGACGGCGGCGCGACGACGCTGATCGTCGGCGCGTACCCGGTGCGCGGCGAACTCAGCCGCCGGTTGCTGGACGCGCTGCCCGTCGTGCTGCGCGCGGCCGGCGGCGGCACCGGTGACGCCGTGCTGGACCACCTCGCGGCCGAGGTCGCCGTCGACGCGCCGGGTCAGCAGGTGGTCCTCGACCGGCTGCTGGACTGGATGCTGGTGTGCACGCTGCGCGAATGGTTCGACCGCCCCGGGAGCGGGGCGCCGGCCTGGTGGTCCGCCCAGCGCGACCCGGTGGTCGGCGACGCGCTGCGCCTGCTGCACGCCGAACCGGCGGCGCCGTGGACGGTCGCGGCGCTGGCGGACCGCACCGGCGTCTCGCGGTCGACGCTGGCCAAGCGCTTCGCCGACCTGGTCGGCGAGCCGCCGCTCACGTACCTGACCCACTGGCGGATGACGCTCGCGGCGGATCTGTTGACCGAGCGGGAAACCGCCACCATCGCGGACGTCGCCCGCGCGGTGGGCTACGCCGATCCGTTCGGGTTCAGCGCGGCGTTCAAGCGGGTCCGCGGCGCCAACCCGAGCGAGTACCGGCGCGCGCCTTCGGCGGTTTCCAACGCTTGAAGCGCACGGACGTCAGCCGTCCACCAGCAGTCCCCGCAGCGGGCCCTGGAGCCGGCCGGCCCGGCGGGAGACGCCGGGGAGCAGCACCAGCCGGTGCGTGCGGGGCTCGCCCCGGCGTTCCCGCTTCGCCTGTTCTTCGGCCAGCGGCCGCCACAGGTCGTCGACGACGTCCGCCGGGTCCTTGTCCAGCTCCGCCACCGGGCGGCCCAGGTGCTCGGCCCACAGCCGCAGCCGCGTCGCGCGGATCAGGTCCCGGTCGTCGGTCGCGATGTTGACCTCGGTGTCGTTGAACAGCGAGTGCTCGTTGAGGTTCGCGGACCCGACGGTCAGCCACTCGTCGTCCACGATGCCGAGCTTCGCGTGCACGTACACCGGCGCGGCGGTGTCGCCCTCGTGCGCGCTGATCGTCGTGGCCAGCAGCCGGTTGTTGCCGTCGTCCGCGTCGACCAGGCGGCCGAGCTGGCCGCGGGTGGTGTCGGCGCCGTTGCTGGGCTTGCGCGGCAGCAGCAGGACGACGCGGAAGCGGTCCTCGGGCGGGTTGCGCAGCTTGTCGAGCAGCACCTCGGCGATCTCGGGGGACCACAGGAACTGGTTCTCCAGGTAGATCAGCCGCCGCGCCGACCGCAGGGCCCGCAGGTAGCCGTCGAGGATGGTGAACTCGCCCTTCGGCGCGAAGTCGTAGGTGCTGTTCGGCACCGTCCGCAGCAGCTGCACGCGGGTCTCGCCGGCCGGTTCGGGCACCTTCGGCGCCGGCAGCTCTTCGCCCGCCACCTCGGTCCACCGGTGCCGGAGGTGCCCGGCGACGTCGGCGACGATCGGTCCTTCGAGCCGGGACACCAGGTCGTGCCAGCCGATCTGCCGCGGCGGGTGGTCGGGGCTGTCGTGCCGGTCGCCTTCGAGCGCGGTGAAGTCGACACCGCCGACGAACGCGACGACGTCGTCGACCACCACCAGCTTTTCGTGGTGGCAGTGCAGGGTCCGCTCCCGCGAGTCCAGCACGCAGCGCACGCCGGTGCCCTCGGTGAGCTTCCGCTGCTCTTCCTTCGCGAGGCCCCGCGTCGGCTTGAAGGCCGGGACGGGCGGCCCGCCCCACAGCAGGATCCGCACGTCGACCCCGCGGCCGGCGGTCTCGGAGAGCAGCTCACGCAGGGTGGGGGCGCCGGGCTCGCGGGTCAGCCGGAAGTCCGCGCTCGCGTGCCAGTTGGCGATGTGGACGTGGGACTTCGCGTGCCGGATGGCGTCCTGGATGGCCGGCAGCGCCTCTTCGCCGTCGATCAGGATCTCGACGCGGTTGCCGTCGCGGACCGCGGCGCGGCCGCCGAACCGGCCGGCCGGGCCGCCGGGCTCGAGGACGTCACCCCAGCCGAGCCCGCGCAGCCGCCGCCGGTGGTGGGCGCACAGGACGTGCTCGAGCCGGTCGCCCAGCCGCTCGTCCGCCTTGTCCAGGAAGGAGTGGAATGTCGTCACCCCTCCATGGCACTACAGATCGGCCCGGTCCGCCGCGCAGTGACTCTCCGCTACCCGGTCGGCGCGTCGCGGGCCGGGGCGCCGGGGGAGCGGCCCGGGTGTCGGTAGGGTCCGGCACGGTGCACCGGGCGACGAGGGTTCCGGCTGCCTGCTCGGAGGGGAACGTCATGGCTGATCAGAACCCGGCCGCCGATCCGGTGGCCCCGGGACACGCGCCGAGCGGGCGCGAGGCCGTGCGGCTCGCCGCGGTCATCGGGGCCCTGGGCGTGGTGTTCGGCGACATCGGGACCAGCCCGATCTACACCCTGCAGACGGTGTTCAGCCCGAGCGACCCGCACCCCGTCCCGGTGAGCACGGACAACGTCTACGGCGTGGTGTCGCTGATCTTCTGGTCGGTGATGATCATCGTCACGGTCACCTACGTGCTGCTGGCCATGCGCGCCGACAACGACGGCGAGGGCGGCATCATGGCGCTCATCACGCAGCTGCGGCGCTGGAGCGGGCAGCGCGGCGCCCGGACCGCGCTGGTGCTCTCCGGCGTGGGCATCTTCGGCGCTTCGCTGTTCTTCGGCGACAGCATGATCACCCCGGCGATCTCGGTGCTGTCCGCGGTCGAGGGGCTCAAGATCGTCGAGCCCGCGCTGGGCGAGCTGGTCGTACCGATCGCCGCGGTCATCATCGCGCTGCTGTTCCTGGTGCAGCGCAAGGGGACCGCGACCGTCGGCCGGCTGTTCGGGCCGGTGATGATCGTCTGGTTCGCCGCGATCGGAGCGTTCGGCATCAGCGGGATCGCCGGCCACCCGCAGATCCTGAAGGCGCTGTTGCCGACCTACGCCCTGGGTTTCCTGGCCGGGCACTTCGGCATCGCGTTCTTCGCGCTGGCCGCGATCGTGCTGGCGGTCACCGGCGCCGAAGCGATCTACGCCGACATGGGCCACTTCGGCAGGCGGGCGATCACCCGCGGCTGGCTGTTCCTGGTGCTTCCCGCGTGCACGCTCAGCTACTTCGGTCAGGGCGCGTTGATCCTGGCGGACCAGGCCAGTATCAGCAGCCCGTTCTTCCTGCTCGTGCCCGGCTGGGCGCGGCTGCCGATGGTCCTGCTGGCCACCGCCGCGACCGTGATCGCGTCCCAGGCCGTCATCACCGGCGCGTACTCGGTCACGGCGCAGGCCGCCCGGCTCGGCTACCTGCCCCGGCTGCGGATCCGGCACACCTCGGAGTCGAACATCGGCCAGATCTACGTCCCGTGGATCAACTGGCTGCTGCTGGTTTCGGTGCTGACGCTGGTCTTCGCGTTCCGCAGCTCGGCGGCGCTGGCCTACGCGTACGGCATGACGGTGACCGGCACGATCACCATCATGACCCTGCTGTTCTTCTACGTCGCCCGCGTGAAGTGGGGCACGCCGAAGTGGCTGATCGGGCTCGGCGCGACCGTGCTGCTGTCGGTGGACCTGCTGTTCGTCGCGGCCAACCTGACCAAGCTGATCCACGGCGCGTGGCTGCCGCTGCTGATCGCCCTCACCGTGTTCACCGTCATGATCACGTGGCAGCGGGGCCGGCAGATCGTCACCGCGGAGCGCGAGCAGCACGAGGGCTCGCTGCGCGAGTTCATCGACGACCTGGAGAACGACAAGCCCGTCACCCAGCGCGTCCCGGGCACGGCCGTCTTCCTCAACCGCGGCAAGGTGACCGCGCCACTGGCGATGCGGGCCAACGCGGAGCACAACCACGTCCGGCACGAGCACGTCGTGATCGTCTCGATCGAGACGGAGCCGGTGCCCCGGGTGCCGGAGAGCGAGCGCACGGTCGTCGACGACCTCGGCCACGCCCACGACGGCATCACCCACGTCAGCGCGCGGTTCGGCTACATGGAGCGCCCCGACGTCCCCGCCGCGCTGCGGTCCCTCGAGCCGAAGGAGACGGAGGGCCGGCTGCAGGTGGACGACGCGTCGTACTTCCTCTCGAAGATCGAGCTCCAGCTCGGCGAGGCGAAGACGATGGCGGGCTGGCGCAAGCGGCTGTTCATCGCCACGTCGTTCATCACCGCGGACGCGGCCGAGCAGTTCGCGCTGCCCCGCGATCGCACGGTCGTGATGGGCTCGCACATCGAGGTGTGAACCGGGCGGCCATTGCGGTCGGCCGCGTGGACGACCTGGAGCGCGCGAGCCTGGGCGCCTTCGACGTCGACGCGAACTCGTCCGCTCCCGCGGTTTCACGCCGGTCCGCTGGTTCCAGCGGAGGGGAGCACCCGCCCGGCACCGCGATCCCGGCCACCGCGATCCCCGGCGGGCTGCGCGTCGAGCCGGGTCCGGGCTCCTCGCCAAGGCCGGCTTCACCCCGAAGATGCGTTACGTGCGCTGGGCGCTCGAAGCCTGACCCGCGACGAGCTCGGGGGAGCCGCGTAGCACGACCTCTTGACTGACTGACTCGTTCAGTCAATACTCACCGCATGCGCGGACGGGTACAGCCGCGGCCGTTGGGCGAGATCGCCGCGGCCGCGGCGCGGGTGTTCACCGGCAAGGGGTACAAGGCGGCCGGGATCTCCGACGTGGCCGCCGTGCTCGGCCTGAGCCACGGCGCCCTCTACACCTATGTGGACAGCAAGGAAGCCTTGCTGTACCTGGCTTTCCTGCACCTCGCCGAACCGGAGGCGCCGGCCGGGCTGACCATTCCGGTCGGCAGCCCGGGGCCGGCGGGGATCGCGGAGATCGACGCGCGGTCGGTCGCGTCCGCCGGCTTTCCGGCGCTGGACGCCGCTCTCGGCCGGCGCACCAAGCCGGTGGCCGACGAACTCGGCGGGATCATCGACGAGCTGTACGCCTACATCGAAGGCCACCAAGGCCTGCTCGCGCTGGTCGAGAGCTGCGCGCGGGACATCCCGGAGCTCGCCGAGCTGCACTTCGTGCGCGGCCGGCGCGTGGTCCTCGACCAGCTCGGCGACTACCTGCGCCGCCGCATCCGCTCCGGGCACCTGCGTCCGGTCCCGGACGTCCCGACGTCGGCGCGGTTCCTCGTCGAGTCCGTCGCCTGGTTCGCCTGGCACCGGCACGGTGACCAGGACTCGTTGATGCTCAAGGACGACGACTGCCGGCGCACGGTGCGCCACCTGTTGCTGGCCGCGTTTCTGCCGGCTGAGCCACCTCCTGGGGGAAATGACGATGACGCAGACGGTTGAGGACACCCGGGAAACCGGACCGCGCGTGGTGTGGCGGCCGGTCCTGCTGGTCGCCGGGGTGGTCGCGGTGATCCACCTGGCCGTGGCCGCCCGCTACGGCTGGCACCGCGACGAGTTCTACTACGTGCTCACCGGCCGCCATCCGGCCTGGGGGTACGTCGACCAGCCGCCGGTGACGCCGGCGCTGGCGCGACTGGCCGCCGCGCTGCCCGGCGGGGTGCTGCCGCTGCGCGTCCTGGCCATCGCGGCCGCGGCCGGGTGTGTGCTGCTGGCCGCGAAACTCGCCGCCGAGCTCGGTGGACGTCGGCGGGCCCAGCTCGTCACGGCCGCCGCGGTGGCGGCCTGCCCGGCGTTCGTGGCCGCGTCGGCGTTGTTCGGCACCACCGTCGTCGACCAGCTGTGCTGGCTGGCCGTCATGGTCGCGACGGCGCGGGCGCTGCGGCTGGGCACGATCCCGGCGTGGCTGCTCGCCGGCCTGCTCGCCGGGTTGGGGCTGGAGAACAAGGACACCATCGCCGCGCTGCTCGTCGGCATCGGGCTCGGCCTGGTCGTCACCCGGCGCGCGGTGCTGCGCACCCCGGGGCCGTGGCTGGCCGCCGTGCTGGCGCTGCTGATCGCGTTGCCGAACATCCTGTGGAACGCCTCCTACGGCTGGCCGTGGCCGGCCGTGCGGATGGCCGGGGTGCTGTCCGGCCGGGAGGGCAACGCGCTCACCCAGGTTCCCTTGCTGCTGCTGGTGCTGACCGGCCCGCCGCTGCTCTGCCTGGGGGTGATCGGCGTACGCCGGTTGTGCACCGGCGCGGGCCGGCCGCACCGGTGGCTGCTGGTCGTGGCGATCACCGCGGTGGTGTTCATCGCCGTCACGTCGGGCAAGTCCTACTACGCGGCCCCGATGCTGCCCGGCCTGTTCGCCGCCGGCGCGGTGGCGGTGGAGGCCGCGGACACGCGGGACGGCCGGCGGTCGTGGCCTATCGCGATCGCCGCCACGGCCGTGTTCGCGATCGTGATCGGCCTGCCCGTGTTCCCGCCGAAGATCACGAACGGCATCGGCTTGAGCAGCACCGTGATGGAGACCTACGGCTGGCCCGAGTACGTGCGCCAGATCGTCGCGGTCGCGGACCGCTACCCGGCCGACACGGTCATCTTCACCGGCAACTACGGCGAAGCCGGCGCGTTGACCACCCTCGGCCCGGCCGAGGGCCTGCGCAACCCGGTCGCCAGCGGCCACAACGCCTACGGGTTCTGGGGGCCGCCCCCGGGCAGCGACGCCACCGTGCTCTGCGTCGGCGAGTTCACCCCCGCCTACCTGCACCGCTTCTGGACGCAGGTGACGGAGATCGCGCCGCTCACCCTGCCCGGCGGCCTGTCGAACGAAGAGGTCGAGAAGGGCGCGGCGAGCTACCTGTGCCGGCAGCCGCGCGGGACCTGGACGCAGCTGTGGCCGGAGCTGGCTCACCTGGGCTGAGCGGTCTCGGTGCGGCGCCAGCCGAGCCAGCCGCGGCACAGGAAGTACGACGCCACGAGGATCACGACGAGGCCGAAGTCGACGTACCCGGCCTCGCCGGCCTCGGGCACGTCACCCAGCGCGACGGCGATGACGACGAGCGACGCCTTCTGGGCGAAGAGCAGCTCCCAGACCCCGCGCTGCGCCCGCGGTTTCCAGGCGAGCAGCGCGAACAGCCCGGCCACCAGCCAGAAAGCGGTCATCCGCCAGCTCTCGATCCAGACCCGGTCGTCGGCGACCTGGCTCGTGTACACGATCCCGCGGATGGCCGCGCCGACGGTGGCGAGCGAGGCGATGGTGAGCAGGACCCGCCCGAGCACATCTCGGCGGGTGGTCAAGGGGCGGGTGGTGAGGGCGGTGTCCTGGGTGGTCATGGCTGCCTCCGGTGAGCTGGTCGGGCCTTCACGTTCGCACCGGCGGACGGCCGTTCGCGTCGGCGGTAATCACCTAGGTGACCGGGTAGGCGATCGATCACGGCCCGGCTAGCATTCGCGGGATGCGGACGCCGGCGCACCCCCGTGGACCGCTCTTCGGGCGGCGCGCCGAGATCCGGCGGATCGACGAGCTGACGACGGCGGCGCGCGTGGGCGAGGGCGGCGTGCTCGTGCTCCGCGGTGAGGCGGGGATCGGCAAGAGCGCGCTGCTGGAGCATGCCGCACAGGCGCCCGGGTTCCGGGTCGTGCGGGCCGACGGGGCCGAGTTCGAGTCGGAGCTGCCGTTCGCCGCGCTGCACCAGATGTGCGTGCCGGTGCTGGCGCGGCTCGCCGACCTGCCCGGCCGGCACGGCGACGCCCTGCGCGTCGCGTTCGGGCTGGCCGAGGGCACCCCGGACCTGTTCCGCGTCGGCCTGGCGACCCTGGCGCTGCTGGCGGCCGCGGCGGCGGAACGCCCGCTGCTGTGCGTCGTCGACGACGCGCAGTGGCTGGACGCGGAGTCGGCCAAGGCACTGGCTTTCCTCGCCCGTCGCGTCGGCGCCGAGCGCGTCGCGGTGGTGGTCGCGGTCCGGCCGCCGGGTGCGGGCGCGCTGGCCGGGCTGCCGGGCGTGGACGTCGACGGGCTGAGCGACACCGACGCGCGGGAGCTGCTGGCGGCGCGGAGCCACGTGACGCTCGACGAGCAGGTGCGCGCCCGGCTGCTGGCCGAGGCGCGCGGGAACCCGTTGGCGTTGCTGGAACTCTCGACGGCCGGCGGGTTCGCCGCGCCGGACTCCTCGTCGGTGCCGTCCCGGATCGAACGCGGCTTCCAGGCCCGGCTGGCGGACCTGCCCGCCGCCGCGCGGCTGCTGCTCACCCTCGCGAGCGCCGACCCGACCGGCGACCCGGGCCTGCTGTGGCCGGCCGCGCGGCGGCTGGACCTCGACGTCGCCACGGCCGGCGCGGCCGCGGCCGCCACCGGGCTGGTCGAGTTCGCCACCCGCGTCCGCTTCTGCCACCCGCTGGCCCGGTCGGCGGTCTACCAGGCCGCGGAGGCGGGTCAGCGCTACGCGGTCCACCGGGTGCTGGCGGAGGTCACCGACCCGGCCGTTGATCCCGACCGGCGGGCCTGGCACCGCGCCCAGGCCTGCGCCGGCCCCGACGACGACGTCGCCGCCGAGCTGGAGCGGTGCGCGTCCCGGGCCCGGTCCCGGGGTGGGGTGGTGGCCGCCGCGGCCTTCCTGGACCGCGCTGCCGCGTTGTCGCTGGACGCCGGGAAGCGGGTCGAACGGACGATCGTCGCGGCCCGGGCCGCACTCGACGCGGGCGCGCCCGACGCGGCGGCCGAGCTCCTCACGGTCGTCGAACCCGTGGCCCTGGACGAGATCCGGCACGCGCAGGTCGATCTCCTGCGCGGTCAGGTCGCCTTCCAGCGGCACCACGACGGCGACGGCCCGATGTTCATGGTGCGGGCCGCGCGACGCCTGGCGGAGCTGGATCCGGACCGGTCGCGCGAGTGCTACCTCGACGCGCTCGAGATGGGCCTGCTCGTCGGCCGGCCCGGTGGTGTGCTGGACACGGTGCTGGCCGCGGTCCGGTCCGCCGGGCCCGCGCCGGCGTCACCGGACGTCCTCGACGTGCTGGTGCTGGTGACCGGGGGAGACCACCGGGCCGCGGTTCCCTTGCTGCGCAAACTGTTCGACGACGTCGACAGTCCCTTGTGGACTCGACGGCCGGCGCTCGCGATCATGCTCGCGTCGGAGATGTGGGATCCCCACGCCCAGGCGGCGATCACCGAGTGGCTGATGAAGACCGGCCGCGAATCGGGTTCGCCGCTCGTCCTGCGGCTCGGCCTCGCCCAGCTGGCCTCGCAGGGCGCGCTGACCGGTGACACCGGGCAGGCGATGGCGGCGATCGCCGAGGAGGAGGCGATCGCCGACGCGGTCGACGGGCCGCCGATGCTGTACCCGCGGCTGCACCTGGCGGCGATGCGCGGCCGTCGCGAGGAGGCCCTGGCGCTGTTCGAGTCCGCCACGGCGACGGCGACCGCCGGCGGCGCGGGCCAGCTGGTCGCCAACGTGCACTGGGCGTCGGCCGTGCTGCACAACGGGCTGGCCGACTACCCGGCCGCGCTGGCGGCCGCCCGCCAGGCCACCGCGCACGGCGGGCTCTCCCTCGCCGGAGCCGCCCTGCCCGAGCTGGTTGAGGCGGCCGCCCGGACCGGAAATCCCGCCGAAGCCGCCGCGGCCCTGGCGTCGCTGACCGAACGCACCGCGGCGAGCGGAACCGCCACGGGCCTCGGCGTCGCGGCGTACGCGCGCGGCGTGGTGACCGGCGTCGAGGACCACTACCGCGACGCCGTCGAGCACCTGGGCGAGAGCCCGCTGCTCGCGTACCGGGCCCGGGCGCACCTCCTGTACGGGGAATGGCTGCGCCGCGAAGGCCGCCGGCGCGACAGCCGCGAGCACCTGCGCACCGCGCACGAACTCCTGACGGGCGCCGGGATGGAAGCGTTCGCCGAGCGCGCGGCGAAGGAACTGCGCGCCACCGGCGAAACGGCGCGGGCCCGGTCCGCGCGCACCGCGGACCGGCTGACCATGCAGGAGACGCACATCGCCCGCATGGCCGCCACCGGCGCGACGTCCAACGAGATCGCCGCGCAGCTGTTCCTCAGCCCCCGCACCGTGGATGCCCACCTGCGCAACATCTTCCGCAAACTGGGCATCACGTCCCGCCGGCAGCTGCGGAACCAGCCGGGCCTCGACGGCTGACGCCCAGGCCGGTCAGCCGAACGTCGCCAGCACGACGCTCAGCCCGCGGTCGTCGCCCAGCGGGCCTTGTTCCAGCATCCGGTTCATCACGTACGCCACGGTCATGCGGCGGTCGAAGTCGTTCATGACGAGCGATCCGCCCCAGCCGCCCCAGGAACAGCTGCGGCCCTGCACGGCGTAACCCATGCCGTACCGGATCCGGGCGCCCAGGACCTGGTCTTCGCCGGCGAACTGCTCCTCCAGGGCCCGCTCGCAGCCGGCCGCGGACAGCAGCCCCCGGCCGCCCGAGGTGAGCACCGACTGCACGGCGGCCACCGACCGCGCGTTGCCGAACCCGTTGGCGGACGGGATGTCCGCCCGTCGCCACGCCTCCGTGTTGGCCACCGCCGCGGGGACGTCCGGGTTGCCGGGCCCGCGGTCCGCGAACCCGGGCGCCCGCGTCGTGGCCGGGATGACCGGCGCGACCCGGTGGTCGTGCTCGGGGGCCAGCCCGATGTGGAAGTCGGCGCCCAGCGGCCCGGCCACCTCCTCGGCGAAGAACCGGCCGAGCCGGCGCCCGGTGACCCGGCGGATCACCTCGCCGGCCAGGTACCCCTGCGTGACGGCGTGGTAGGCGCCCACTGTGCCCGGTTCCGACGCGGGCGCCTGCGCCGCCAGCAGCGCGGTCATCGCGGGCCAGTCGTAGAGCCGCTCGACGGTCAGGGGCTCGTCCCAGGACGGCAGGCCCGCGGTGTGCCCGAGCACGTGCCGCACCCGCACGTCGTCCTTCCCGGCGGCGGCGAACTCGGGCCAGTACGCGGCCACGGGCGCGTCCAGGTCGAGCTCACCGCGATCGGCGAGGATCAGCGCGCACAGCGCGGTCATCGTCTTGGTGGTCGACCAGACCGCGGTGATCGTGTCGCGCTCCCACGGCCGCGTCCGCGCCTCGTCGGCGTACCCGCCCCAGAGGTCGACGACCGGCGCACCGTCCACGTACACCGCCACGGACGCCCCGACGTCGTCCTTGTCCAGCGACGCCGCCAGGGCGTCCCGCACCGCTTCGAACCGTTCGTCACACGTACCCTCGATGTGGGCCATGAGCGGTACCCAACCCTCGTTTCCCCGTCGGCGCCAACGGATTAACGCAGGCCGTGATCAGCCGCGCCGCCGAATTACTTGAACGAACAACCAGATGCGAGTAGTAGTGGCACCAGGACCTCCATGATCCGTTCGTTCTCCAGGGGAGTCATTGATGCGCATTGGTTTCAGCCTTCCGGTGTTCGGCAAGGCGGCGGCCACGCCGGGCGGGGTCGCGCGGTACGCGCGGGCCGCCGAAGAGGCCGGGGCGGCCGGTCTGTGGGTGGGGGACCGGCTGTTGTCGCCGGTCAAGCCCGTGGTGCCCTACCCGGGTTACGAGACCATGCCTGACGAGTTCCGGACCGCCCAGGACCCGTTCGCCGCGCTGGCCATCGCCGCGGCGGTGACCGAGACCGTGATCCTCGGCTCCAGCACCATCAACGCCACGCAGTACCAGCCCGCCAACCTCGCGCGGCTGCTGACCAGCATCGACGTCGCCAGCAACGGCCGGCTGCTGCCCGGGCTGGGCATCGGCTGGTCGCCGGACGAATACGACGCCGTCGGCATCCCGATGTCCGAGCGCGGCAAGCGGCTCGACGACCTGCTCGACCTGCTCGACACCTGGTGGAGCAAGGACATCGTGTCCCACGAGGGTGTCGGCTACAAGATCGCGGAGTCGTACGTCGACCTCAAGCCGGTGCGGAAGCCGCCGGTGCACCTGGCCGGGTTCGGCGAGAAGTCGCTGCGCCGGGTCGCCGAGCGGGCCGACGGCTGGCTGCCGGTCTGGTCGATCCCCGAAGCGTTCCCCGCGGACGTGCTCACCTCGACCCTGGCCAAGCTCCGCGCCGACGCCGAGCAGGCCGGCCGTGACCCGGGGGCGCTGAGCGCGGCGCTGCGGGTGAACGCGGCCCCGGACACGAAGCCGGAGGACATCGCCGAGTCCGTCGTCAAGATCGTCTCGATCCTCGAGCCGGACCACACTTTCATCGACATCAGCTACCTGACCAGCAGTGTGGACGAGCACATCGACCTCACCGGCCGGTTGCTGGAACTGACCGCCCAGGGCTGAAGTCCCCGGTGGCGGCTCGCCCGCGGGTGAGCCACCACCGGAGCGTTCCCGACGAGTTCCGGTTGTCTGCGTCACGGGCGTGGTGATAAGATAACTTGAAACGTTTCAAATCAGCGAAGATTTGACGTCGGCCGGCTGCGGCCGCGAGTGGAGCGTCCATGTCCGGTCATCCCGCACGAGTCGCGCTCGCTTTCCTGTGCGCCTTGCTCTCGACGCTCTTCCTCGGCACCCCCGCGCTCGCGGGGGATCGCGGCGCGGGGATCGAGGTCTACGATCTGCGCGCCGACAACGTTGTCAACCCGCTGGCCACCACCGGCGCTCCGACGCTGAGCTGGAAACTGCGCTCCGACCGGTCCGGCGCGCGGCAGACGGCCTACCGGATCCTCGTCGCCAGCTCGCCCGGCCTGCTCGCGGCGCGTCGCACCGACATCTGGGACAGCGGCAAGGTCGTGAGCGGTGACTCGGTTTCGGTGCCCTACCGCGGTGCGGCCGCCGCGGCCGGGAAGCGGAGCTACTGGACCGTCGAGGTTTGGGATTCCCGTGGCGGCGTGACAAAACCGGCCGGGCCCGCCTGGTGGGAGACCGGGCCGGCGGACTGGGGGAGCGCGGCCTGGATCAGCCCGGACGCGGGGAGCGCGTACGCGTGGCAGGACTTCACCCTCGACCTCGACTTCACGATCAAGGCGGGCGCCGCGAGCGTCCTCTTCCGCGCCGCCGGCCCCGACGACTTCCTGATGTGGCAGGTCAACGCGGCCACGACGCCGGGCAAAGTGCTGCTGCGGCCGCACGTGAAGAGCCACGGCGCCTTCACGCTCCTCGGCGAGACCGACCTCGCGCCCGTCATCACCCCGGCCACCGTCGGCGCACCGCACCACCTGCGTCTCGAAGCCCGCGGCGACACCGTCGTCACCTCGATCGACGGCACGCAGGTCGACTCCCGCACGGTCGGCGCGGCGACCACCGGCACCCTCGGCTTCCGGACGTCCGTCAGCCAGGGCACGGCCGAGGACGCCCGCTACGACAACGTCGCCGTGCACGCGCCCGACGGCACACCGCTGTTCTCCGACGACTTCTCGGCCGTCCCGGACCCGCGCTTCCCTGGCGTCACCATCGCCGACGGCCAGCTGGAACCGCAGGGCGACCCGGTCCTGCTGGCCCAGACGCCGGACGCGCCGTTGCTGCGCCACGAGTTCGTCCTGGACAAGCCGGTCGCCACCGCGCGGGCGTACGTCTACGGCCTCGGCTTCTACGAACTCCACCTCAACGGCGAGAAGACCGGCGACCAGGTCCTCTCGCCCGCCAGTACCCCTTACGACCAGCGAAACCTCTACGACTCCTTCGACGTCACCAGGCAAGTCCACGCCGGGCGCAACGCCGTGGGCCTGTGGCTGGGCAACGGGTACGGCTCGCGGTTCAGCCAGTACGGCTTCCGGTGGACGGGCCCGAAACAGGGCATCCTCGCGCTCGCCGTCACCTTCACCGACGGGACGACCCGGACCGTCACCACCGACGACACCTGGCGCTGGTCCGACGGCCCGGTGACGGCCAACGACCTCTACGCGGGGGAGAGCTACGACGCGCGGCTGCAGCAGAACGGCTGGGACCGGCCCGGTTTCGCCGACGCGTCCTGGCACCCGGTGCGCACGGTCGCGGCGCCCAGCGCCACCCTCACCGCCGCCACGGCGCCGCCGATCCGCGTGGTGCAGACCCTGCGCGCGGTGTCGGTTAAGCAGCCCCGGCCGGGTGTCCACGTCTACGACTTCGGGCAGAACTTCGCGGGCTGGGCGCAGCTCCGCGTCGCCGGGCCGGCCGGGACGACGGTGCGGATGCGCACGGCGGAGGAGGTCGGCGCCGACGGGATGCTCGACACCAGCACCAACCGGAACGCCGCGTCGACCGACTCCTACACGCTCGGATCCGCCGCGGGGACCCAGGTCTACGAGCCGCGGTTCACCTACCACGGCTTCCGCTACCTCGAGCTGACCGGCTTCCCGGGCACGCCGGACCTCGGCAGCGTTGCCGGCCGCGTCGCGCACGCCGACGTCGCGGCCACCGGGCACGTCGAGACGTCCGACCCGCTGCTGAACACGATCTGGGCGAACAACCGGCGTGCCGTCCTGAACAACTCGATGAGCCTGCCCACCGACAACCCGGTCCGCGACGAGCGGACGCCGCCGGGCATGGACGTGCAGGCCTACCACGACGCGGCCGTCCTCGACTTCGGCATGGACGGCTTCTACGGCAAGTACCTACAGGACCTGCCGCCCGGCACGGCGCTGCCCAGCGACGCGGGCAACGCCCAGCTGCCGGACATGGGCGGCGGATCGGTCGACCTCGCGTGGTCGCTCTACGAGCAGTACGGCGACCTCGGGCGCCTCGCCGCGACCTACCCGAAGATGACGGCGTTCGTGGACACCAACGCGGCCGCCTACCCCGGCCGGATCTGGCCGGACGACCGCGGGTTCGGCGACTGGTGCCCGCCCGACCGCGGCCCGAACGCCAACGGGGGTCAGGGAAACCCGTCGGCGGGCGACTGCTTCAGCGAGCGGTCGATCGTCAACACGGCCCTGTCGTTCCGGCAGGCCGACGACGTCGCGAAAGCCGCGCGGGCACTGGGGAACACGGCCGACGCGGCCCACTTCGCCGGACTGGCGACGTCGATCGCCGACGCGTTCAACGCGCACTTCCTCAACGCCGCAGGCAACACCTACGGCGACGGCCGCCAGACAACCAGCGTCCTGCCGCTCGCCTTCGGCATCGTGCCGCCGGACAAGCTCGCCGCCGTCGGCGCGCAGCTCGTCGACACGATCCTGACGAAGAACGGCGGCCACCTCGACACCGGCATCTTCGGCACCCGCTACCTGCCCGAGGCGCTCGCCAAGGTCGGCCGGATCGACGTCGCGCTGACCGTGCTCGACCAGAAGACCTACCCCGGGTTCGGGTACGAGATCGGCCGCGGCGCGACGACGCCGTGGGAGCAGTGGACGTACCAGTCCGGCATGGAAACCCACGACCACGCCATGTTCGCGGGCGTCAACGCCGCGCTGTACACGCAGTTCGCCGGGATCACCCCGGCCGCGCCCGGCTACGCCGCGATCGCTTTCGCACCACAGGTTCCCACCGGTCTCGGGCACGTGGCGGCGTCGCTCGACACGGTCCGCGGCCCGGTTTCGTCGGCGTGGACGCAGTCCGGGTGCCGGCTGGACCTGACCGTCACGGTGCCCGCCAACACGACCGGCACGGTGACGGTCCCCGGTACGGGCGTGACGGCGCCGCCGGGTGCGACACCGTTGCCGGGGGCGAACCGGTTCTCCGTGGGCTCCGGCACCTGGACGTTCACCGCCCGCCACTGCGACTGACTGGGAGTCCCTCGTGAAGCGCATCCTCTTGGCCGCCTTGGTGGTCGCCGGTCTCGTCACCCCGGTCGGCACGGCCGCCGCGGCCGTCAGCTACCCGGGTCTCGCCGCGGCCTTCGACAACGTCGGCGTCAGCACCGCCGCCCAGCCGGGCGCGGCCGACCTCGACGGGAGCGGGCACAGCCTCATCGCCGAAGACCTGGCCGCCGCGGGCTGGGCTCCCGGCCGCACGGTCACCGTCGACGGCGCAGCGCTGGCGCTGCCCGCCTACAGCCCGGGCGCACCCGACAACGTCGTCGCCGCCGGTCAGCGGATCGAGGGCGCCTTTTCCGGTGCGGCGCTGTCGTTCCTGGTGACGAGCACGGGCACGGCGTCCGCCGGGACCGGGACGATCGAGTACGCGGACGGGCACGTTCAGGACTTCCAGCTCGGCGCGCCCGACTGGTACTTCGGGCCGGGTGACCGGATGACCGTGTCGTTCCCGCGGTGGAACACCCCGAGCGGACCGAACGCCTTCTCCGCCAAGCTGTACACGGTGTCGGTCCCGCTCGACCCGGGTGCGCCGGCCACCGCCGTCACGCTGCCCACGATCAGCCCGGGCGCGGCCCTGCACGTGTTCGCCCTCGGCGTGCGGCCCGCGGCCGGGCCGTGGGCGGGAACGTGGGCCGCGGCGACGGACGACGGCCTCGCCGCGGGTCCGTGGACCGAGCGGACGCTGCGCATGGTCGAGCACACCAGCCGCGGCGGCTCCCAGGTGCGGGTCCGGCTCGACAACGCCTACGACCCCGGGCCGCTGGTCGTCGGCCACGCCACGGTCGCGGTGCGGCAGGCGGGCGCGACGCCGGTGAACACGCCGGTCACCCTGACCTTCGGCGGGCAACCGGAAGCCGGGTTGCCCGCGGGCGCTCAGGCCGTCAGCGACGCGCTGCCGTTCGCGGTGCCCGCCGACGCCGACCTGCTCGTGAGCCTGTACCTGAAGGGGACCGTGACCAACGCGCCCGCGCACAGCGTCGGGCTGCAGGACATGTACACCACGGCCGACGGCACCGGCGACCACACGGCCGATGCCGGCGACTTCCCGTCCGCCGGCACGTTCGGCTTCTGGACGATCCTCAGCGGCATCGACGTCGCGGACGCGGGCCCGGCCGGTTCCGTGGTGGCCTTCGGCGACTCGATCACCGACGGCTACTCGTCGACCCCGAACACCAACAGCCGCTGGCCGGACTTCCTGGCCCAGCGCCTGCTCGCGCGCGGCCCGGACAGCGCGCCCGGGGTGGTCGACGAGGGCATCGCGGGCAACCGCATCCTGCAGGACGCCTTCAGCGGATTCCCCGACGGCCGCACGGCCGGCGTGAGCGGCCTCGCCCGGCTGGGCCACGACCTGATCAGCCAGCCCGGGGCGCGCACCGCGATCGTGCTGGAGGGCATCAACGACATCAACAGCGACGCGAGCGCCGACGCCGTCATCGCCGGGCTGAAACAGATCGCCACCGAGCTGCACGCGGCCCACATCCGGGTGCTGGCGGCCACGCTCACGCCGATCAAGGGCTGCTCGTGCAGCAACGACGCCCACCTGGCGGCCCGCGACCAGGTGAACACCTTCATCCGCACGAGCACGGGAGTGTTCGACGGCTGGGTCGACTTCGACGCGGCGGTCCGCGACCCGGCCGACCCGGAGGCCATGCTGCCGGTCTACGACTCGGGCGACCACCTGCACCCCGGCGACGCGGGCTACCGCGCCATGGCCGAGGCCATCCCCCTCGACGCGCTGTGAGTGTCTACTTCGGACTGTCTGCCGTACGGCGGATCCGCCGCACGTCGGGAAGCGCGAGGACCGCGGCGGTCGCGGCCACGATGACGCCGGTCGCGCACCACAGCGTGCGGTCCAGGCCGATCTTGTCCGCCGCCGGGCCCGCGGCGGCCGCGCCCAGAGGAGTGAGCCCGAAGGAGCCGAGTGCCTCGTAGGCCGCGACGCGCGAGAACTTGTCGTGCGGCACCTCCTGCCGCAGCGTCGTCAGCCAGTTGACGCTGAAGATCTCCACGCCGACCCCGGCCAGCAGGGACGCCGCGCAGATCACCAGGAGTGGCGCCGACGCCGCGAACGCCGCGAGCGGCAGGGCCAGCAGCAACGCCGCGGAGGTGCCGGACACCAGCAGTCGCTTCGGCCGCAACCGCACCATGAGCAAGCCGCCGAGGATCATGCCGGCCGCGTCGCACGAGAGGATGAAACCCCAGTCGGCCGCGCCGTTGAACTTCGCGTGGGCGGCCAGCGCGCCGAGGACGGCGAAAGCGCCGACACCGAGGGCGTTGACGACGGCGAACTGGCCCACCACGCTCCACAACCACCGCCGGCCGGCGAACTCCGTCCGGCCTTCGCGCAGTTCGGTGCGCAGCCCGGTGCGCTTACGCAGGTGGCCGTCGACCTCCATCAGCACCCCCAGCCCGGCCGCGACGAGGAACGTCGCCGCGTCGAGGGCCAGTACCCAGCCCGGGCCGAAGCCCGCGACCAGCACACCGCCGAGCGCGGCCCCGGCGACCTGGGCGCCGTTGAGGCCGGTCCGGAAGAGCGCGAACGCCTTGCTCGCGTCCGCCCGGTCCACGCTGCGCATCAGCAGACCCTCGGTGGCGGGCATGCGGAAGGCGATGGCGAGGCCGTTGACGGCGGCGAAGACCACCAGCTGCCAGACCTTCACCGATTCCGTGAAGACCACCAGCGCGAACAGCGCCTGCGCGAGCGCGCTGACCAGGTTCGCGGCCACGATGACCAGGTGCCGCGGCAGCCGGTCGGCCACGACGCCGCCGATCGCGAAGAACAGCACCGCCGGCACCGTGCCCGCCGCGGACACCAGGCCCACCGCCGTGCCCGAGCCGCCCGCGTAGAGGATCGCGAACGCCATCGCGACCGGGGCGGCGGCCGTACCCAGCGCCGAGACGACCGCACTCGCGAACTGCAGCCGGTAGTTACGGCTTCGCCACATGATGTTCCCCAAGACGTTTCAACCCGGATAGTGTCAATTGTGTACATGAGGGTTGCGGCTACTCTGGGAGCGTGTCAAGTGAGACAACGCCGCCGTCCGGGGCGCAGCTGGCCGACGCGCTCATGCGCACCACCCACGCGCTGCGGCGGTACGCCGGGCAGCCCTACCAGCAACGCGGCTGGTCCACGTCCCGGGTGCTGCTGATGCTCGCCGTCGACGAAGCGGGCACCCCGCGGATGGGTGAGCTCAAGGACCGGCTCGGCGTCACCGGCCGGTCGATCACGTCCCTGGTGGACGGCCTGGAGGACGAGGGCCTGCTGCGCCGGTGCGACGACCCCGGCGACCGCCGCTCCACCCGGCTCGAGATCACCGCCAAGGGCCGCGAACACCTCGGCGAGATCAAGGCCCTGCACGACGCGCACGCCGAACACACCTTCGCCGTCCTCGGCGCCGCGGAGCGCAGCGCCCTGCTCGACACGCTGGGCCGGCTCCGCGACCACGTCGCCGGGCGGCTGCCGGAACCCGGCGAAGACGCGTCCTGAGCACCGCGTCGCACAACCGTTGCACGCTCGTCAGGCCGCCCGCACCAGGCCGGGGACCGCACTTCGGGACCCGGATTCTGCATCGGTTGTGAATCGGTTGTACCGTCGGGGGTGCAGCGGTTCACCTGAGCAGCCGCCGCACCCCACATCCGCGATCCCGTCCGGGACCGGCGTGGGACTGGACTGGTGCACGCCGCGGTTTGGCCTCACGGTGAAGAGGGAGGCCACCCGTCATGCCTGCTGTTCCGCTGCCCCGTCAGCGCGGCGTGTTCGCGTCGGCGCGGTTCGACGTTTCGGTCTCGGCCGAGGCCACGGTGCTGGCCGCGGCCGGTGAGCTCGACATCTCCGTCGCCGCTTCGCTCGCCGAGTCGCTCGACCGGGAACTGGCCTTGCGGCCGCCGGTCCTCGTGGTCGACGCCGCGGCCGTCACCTTCTGCGCGGCGCGGGCGCTGACCGTCCTGGTGAAGACCGCCGCCGACGCGCACGCCGCCGGGGTCCCGTTCGTGCTCGTCACCCGGCAGCGGTCGGTGCTGCGCCCGCTGACCGCGCTGGGGCTGGAGCGGGTGCTGCCGGTCTACCGCGACCTCGCCGAGGCGTTGTCGTGGCTGGCGCTGCTGCCGCGGCTGACCGAACCGGCGCCGGACTGCTAGCCCTCAGGCTTCCGTGCAGGGGACCCGGCCCCAGACGGTCTTGCCGCCGTCGTCGTCGCTGACGCCCCAGGCCCGGCAGATCCGGTCGACCAGCAGCAGCCCGCGGCCGCCGTCGTGGGCCGGGTCCCGCATGCGCGGCACACCGCCGCCGTGGTCGGCGACGGCAACCACGACCTCGCACGGGTCGTCCACCTGGTGGAGCCGGAGCTGGATCGGCCCTTTCGCGTGGTGGTAGGCGTTGTCGAGCAGCTCCCCGACGACCAGCATCGTGTCGACGCGGTGGGCCTCGTCGAGGGTCGAGAGCCGCGCTTCGGTCCACCGCCGGGCCGCGGCGAGGTCGGCGAGATCGTGGCCGGTCAGGTCCAGGACCTGCCACCCGGGCCGATCGGTTTCGCGCCAGGTCACCGGCATGAACAACTCCTCACGACGACGTCCGCCACACCGGCGAGCACAGGTGGCCGGCGTCGTTGTCCGGTAGGTACCCCGAGCCGCCGGGCTTACCCGTGACTCGCGCCCCTTTTCGCGGACGCCCCGACCGGCTGAACCGGGTTTGTGCCCGCCCGTCGCGGGAAACCGGGTAGTCCGCACCCGCAGAGGAGTCCCATGAAGGCAGTGACCTGGCACGGCAAGCGTGACGTCCGCGTCGAAGAAGTGCCGGATCCGAAGCTCGAAGAACCCACCGATGCGATCGTGCGGATCACCTCCAGCGGCATCTGCGGCTCCGACCTGCACCTGTACGAGGTGCTCGGGGCGTTCATGACCGAGGGCGACATCCTGGGCCACGAGCCGATGGGCGTGGTCGAGGAGGTCGGGGCCGAGGTGACCGGCCTGAAGCCGGGTGACCGCGTGGTCGTCCCGTTCACCATCTCCTGCGGCCACTGCTGGATGTGCGAGCGCGGGCTGCAGTCGCAGTGCGAGACCACCCAGGTCACCGGCCAGGGCAAGGGCGCCGCGCTGCTGGGCTACACCAAGCTCTACGGGCAGGTGCCCGGCGGGCAGGCCGAGTACCTGCGGGTCCCGCAGGCGCAGTACGGGCCGATCAAGGTCCCGGACGGCCCGCCGGACGAGCGGTTCGTCTACCTGTCCGACGTCGTCCCGACCGCCTGGCAGGCCGTCGAGTACGCGAACGTCCCCCGCGACGGCACGGTCGTGGTCTTCGGCCTCGGCCCGATCGGGCAGATGGCCTGCCGGATCGCCCGTCACCGCGGCGCCGGCCAGGTCATCGGTGTCGACCTGGTGCCGGAACGGCTCGCCCGCGCCCGCGAGCACGGCGCCACCGCGATCGACACCCGCGACCACAAGGTCATCGGCGACGCGATCCGGCAGCTGACCGGCGGCCGCGGCGCCGACTCGGTGATCGACGCCGTCGGCATGGAGGCGCACGGCGCCCCGGTGGGCAAGCTCGCGCACAACCTGGTCGCGATGCTGCCGCAGCCGATCGGCGCGAAGATCACCGAGAAGGCCGGCATCGACCGGCTGAGCGTCGTCTACGCCGCGATCGACAGCGTGCGCCGCGGCGGCACGATCTCGCTGTCCGGGGTGTACGGCGGAATGGTCGACCCGCTGCCGCTGATGGACATGTTCGACAAGCAGCTCCAGCTGCGGATGGGCCAGGCGAACGTCCGCCACTGGATCGACGACATCATGCCGGTGCTGACCGGGGACGGCGACCCGCTCGGCGTCGAGGGGTTCGCCACGCACAAGCTGCCGCTGTCGGAGGCGCCCCGGGCGTACGAGATGTTCCAGAAGAAGCTCGACGGCGCCCAGAAGATCCTGCTGCGGCCGGGGTCCTGAGCGGGACGCCGGTTGGGCCGTCCCCCGGCGGGTACCCGCCGGGGGACGAAGGAGGCTGCCCGTGTCGACCGACGCGATCGTGATGCTCAAGGACGATCACAAGACAGTCGAAAGGCTGTTCAAGCAGTTCGAGAAGGCGGGCGAGCGGGCCTACCAGGAGAAGCGGAAGCTCGTCGACGCGATGATCGAGGAGCTGACCACCCACACTTACATCGAAGAAGAGATCTTCTACCCCGTCGCCCGGGAAGCCGTTCCGGAAACGCGCGACCACGTGCTGGAAAGCGTGGAAGAGCACCACGTGATGGTGTGGCTGATGGCCGAGCTGCGGACGCTCGACCCGAAGGACGAAACCTTCGACGCAAAGGTCACCGTGCTCACCGAAAGCGTGCGCCACCACGTCGAAGAAGAAGAGGAAGAGTGGTTCCCCGAGGTGCGCAAGGCGTTGGGGCGCAAGCGGTTGCAGGAGATCGGGCAGACCATGCTCGACATCCGGTCGAAGGCCCCCAAGGACCCGCTGAAGATCCGCAGCGCGCACGCCTGACGCGCGTCGCGTGAACCGGCCCGGGCGCACTCGAGCCCGGGCCGGTCCCGTCACCGCAACCAGCCGAGCAGGGCCTCGTAGACGACGTTCTCGTGCAGCAGCGCGAAGTGGTTCAGCCCGCCGAGCCAGACGACGTCGGCGTCCTCGGTCAGGTCGTCGCTCCCGACCGGGGTCACGAGGAGATCGCCGAAGAGCCGGCCCCACGTGCTGTCCTGGGTGCGCGAGAGCGTCGCGGACACGAACAACCGGCGGATGCCCGCGCCCGAGCCGGGTTCCGGTCGCCAGGTGGCCCCGGCATCCCCTTGCGCATGGTGGACGTGGCCGTAGGCGAGGTCCTGGATGCCGTCGCTGCGCAGCGCGAGCACCCGGGCGAGGGGCGCCGCCGCGGCCGAACGGCCGAGCACGCCGACGAGCCGGGCGACGTGGCGTTCGAGCGGCGCGCCGCGGTGCGGGGTGCCCAGGCACACCAGGCGCGTCACGCGGGGGAGCCACGGCGAACCCTGTTCTTGTGCTTGGTACAGCGCGCTTCGCGCGACCAGGCCGCCCATGGAGTGTCCGATGAGGACGATGTCGGTGACGGGGACCGGCCACGCGGCGACGAGCCCGGACAGTAGCGCGACGAGCTCACGGCCGTTCTCCCAGACGTGGCGGCCCGAGTTGTACCGCAGGTACACCGGGGTGCTGCCGACGTCGGCAGCCAAGCGCGTCCCGAAGTCGGCGCCGGGGGTCGCGCCGCGGAACCAGCCGCGCTCGGTTTCCACCAGGCCGTGCAGGAAGACCACCACGCTGCCGGTCGCGTCCGGGAAGGCCGCGGCGAGCGTCCGGCGCTCGACCTCGACGGCTCTTCGGGCCGCTCGGACGGTCATGGCGTCCCGGCCGGGAGCGGGCAGGCTCGCGCCGAACACCCCGTGGGCGACGCCGGTGACGTAGTGCCCCGCCGAGGACTCGAGCACCGAGCCGGCCCAGTACCGCCACGCGAGTCGCGCGGGGACCCGGCCCAGCAGTGCGTGCAGCGCCGAAGCGGTCGTCTTCGTCATGGTGCTTCTTCCGTGCTTCGCCGCCGCAGGACCGGCCGGCCTCAGGTGGGGGACTACCCGCGTCGACGCCCGGTACGCGGCCGGGCCCGAAGCGCCGGGGTGACGTCCGACGCACTGCCGGGCCTGGGCCGTTCTCACTGTCCTGAATGGACGCCGAAATCGCCCGTCAGGAGCGCGGCCCGTACGTTTTCCGGCTTTCGACGTTTCCCGTCGCGTCGTGGACGAAGTGCGTGACCCGCTTCCGGCGCGCCATCGTGCGCCCGAACGACACCGCGTCGCTGCGGCGCGCCGAGGTGTTCGAGGCGCGGACGCCGCCCTCGATCCGGTTCTTCCACAGTCCGTCTTCGTAGTACGTGTGCACGTCTCCCCGGGTCACGCCGACGCCTTTCACCGTGGGTGGGCCGTCCTACCCGAGGTGGGTGCCCTTCCCGGTGCGACACAAACGCGGTACCGCCGATCAAGGGCTCAAGTGCCGCCCGGGCCGGGGGCGCCCGAGTCGAGCACGGTCACGACCCGGTCGATCCCGGCGAGGCCGATCACCCGCCGGACCCGGCGCGGTGCGAGGACGACGAACCTCGTCCCGCGGTCGGCGCAGCGCCCCTGCACGGTCACCAGCGTCGAGATGCCGGCGGAGCTGAAGAAGGTCACGGAGTCGAGGTCGAGCGTGAGCCGTCGCGGGCCGCCGGCGAGCTCCGCGGTCAGCGCGTCCTCCAGGACGGGGCTGGTCGAGGCGTCGACCTCGCCGCGCGCCCGCACGCTCACGTCGCCGTCACCGGCGCTCTGCCGGGTCACCGTGAGCAGGTCGTTCGCGGGTCCGGTGCCGTCCGGACGCGGCGTCTCCATGGCAGCTCCTCCACTCGCGTGGCCGGTTCCATCCCACCAGGTCCGGCGGCGGATACCAAGGGGCCTGCCTAGCTCGGGCCGGCTTCGTCCTTCGGGCAGGCGAGGCCGGGCTCCGCGCAGCCGAGGCGGCCCCACACGACTTTGCCGTCGTCGTGGTAGCTCGCGCCCCAGGCGAGGCACAGCTGGTCGACGAGCAGCAGCCCGCGGCCGCCGTGGTCGTCGGGGACGCGCAGCCGCGGCGAGCTGCCGCTGGTGTCGGCGACGGCCACGGTGATCTCGCAGGGCTCGGCGAGCCGGTGGAGCCGGACCTGGGTGGGGCCGTCGGCGTGCTGGTAGGCGTTGTCGAGCAGTTCGCCGATCACCATGAGCACGTCGAGGCGGTGCGGTTCGCCCAGCGTGGCGAGCCGGGCTTCGGCCCAGTGCCGCGCGGACGCCGAGTCGGCCCGGTCGCGGCCGGTCACGTCCAGGATCTGCCAGCCGGCCTGGTCGTCTCGAGCCCAGGTCACCGGCAAAACGACTCCTCCCGCGGGCCCGTTCCCAGAGGTGAGGAACCTGCCTGGGCTGTCGTGTTCTCCAGGCAGGCTACCCGCGCTCGGGATCGGCGCCCGCCGCGGCCGTCGGAGCGCCGTGCTCAGCGCAGCGGCAGCTCGACGAAGTTGCGCAGCACGAGGGCGTTCTGCGCCTGGATCAGGCGGCCGCCTTCGTCGATCCGGCCCAGCTGCACCGCGGCGAAGCCGAGCGCGACGGCGAGGTCCGCGATCCGGTCGCCCGCGGCCGGCGTGTCGGTCGCGAGGAAGACCACCCGTTTGCCCGGTCCCGGGGCGGGTTCGGCCGCGAGGGTCCCGGACGGCAGCTGGTTGAAGGCCTTGACGACCTCGGCGCCGGGCAGCTGCTCGGCGACGTAGTGGGTGGACAGCCGGCCTTGCAGGATTTCGTCGGCGTTCGGCGTGTAGAACGCGTTCGTCGCGTCGACGACGGTCTTGCCGGCCCAGTCCGGCCGGGACTTGCCGAAGCGCTCGACCGCCGTGAACGGGATCGCCAGGAAGAGGACGTCGCTCTCCAGCGCCTCTTCCAGCGTCACGGCGTGCACGCCGGCGCCGAACGACGGCAGCGACTGCGGCCCGCGGGTGTTGGCGATGCTCACCTCGACGCCGGCCCGGGCGAACAGCCGGGCCAGGGCCGAGCCGATGTTGCCGCTGCCGATGATCGCGGGGCGCGTGGTCATGGTGTCCTCCCGATGTGGTTAACGTGTTAACCAAACGTAGGCCGCAACTGGTTCACATGTCAACCAACGGGTAGGGTCGCGGTCATGGCGGACGCGCGGTGGCTGGACGAACGGGAAGACCGGGCCTGGCGTGGCCTGATGGCGATGCAGGACGGCCTCTCGGAGTTCATCGAGCGGCAGCTGCGGACCCGCTGCGGGCTGTCCCGGGCCGACTACCAGGTACTGGCCCACCTTTCGGAGGCGCCGGAAGGCCGGTTGCGGTCGTTCGAACTCGGCGAGCTGCTGCGCTGGGAGAAGAGCCGCCTGTCGCAACACCTGGGCCGGATGCAGCACCGCGGCCTGGTGACCCGCGAGCGGTGCGCCACCGACCAGCGCGGGGCGGTCGTCGTCAGCACCCCGCGAGGCCGGGAACTGATCGAGGCCGCGGCCCCGCAGCACGTCGCCGACGTCCGGGACGCGTTCATCGACCAGCTCACGACGGCGGAGCTGGAAACGCTCACCACCATCGGCGAGAAGGTCCGCGGCCGCCTCGCGGCCCTGACCGCCGGTGACGGCTAGCCCAGCCGGGCCGCCGTGTCGTGGAACTCGCGGCGCACCGCGGCGATGGCGTCGCCCGAGCGCGTCGGGTGGACGCGGTTGGTGAGCAGCACGTAGTACCGCCCGCGCGCGGGCTCCACCCACAGGCTCGTGCCGGTGAACCCGGTGTGGCCGTAGGCATCCGGCTCCAGCGCGGTGCCGACCGGCGAACCCGGGACGTCCAGTCCCTGCCACCCCAGGCCGCGGCGCAGGCCTGCCGTCTGAACGGTGATCATCTCGGCGTGCGTGGCCGGTTTCAGCAGCGGTGCGGCGCCGCCGGCGAGCACCCGGCCGAGGCGCTCGACGTCGCCCAGCGGCGCGAACAGCCCGGCGTGGCCGCAGATTCCGCCCAGCACCACGGCGTTCTCGTCGTGCACCTGCCCGCACACGACCCGGCCGCGCCACGGGCAGTTCTCGGTCGCCACGGCGTCGGCCACCGGACCGAAGCCGGTGTCCGGCATCCCCGCCGGTGTCGTGACGAGGTCCGCGACCAGGCGGTCCAACGGCGTTCCGGCGGCGGCCGACGCGATCAGGCCGAGCAGGATGAACCCCTGCGACGAGTACTCCACTCGCGTGCCGGGGGCGACGGGCAACGGCGTCGTGCGGATGGCTTCCAGCAGCGCCTCGCGGGTGTCGTGCGTCCGCCACAACGGCGTGCCGCCGGGCAGGCCCGAGGTGTGCAGGAGCAGCTGCCGCACGGTGATCGACGCCTTGTCGGTGCCGGCGTAGGCCGGGAGGTGGCGGGGGAGCGGGTCGTCGAGGGCGAGCACGCCGCGCTCGGCCAGCGCGGCCACCACGATGCCCACGACGGGCTTGGTCACCGACGCCAGATCCCACCGGCTCGTCTCGCCGGCGGGTGGCCCGTCCTGCCACCGCGTGCCGAGAACGCCCCGGTCGAGGACACCGTCCGCGGTGCCCACCGACCACGCGGCGGCGGAGAACACCCGCGCGTCGCGGGCCCGGGCGAGGAGGTCAGCGAGCATCGGGCACCGCCCGCGGCGCCGTTCCGGCCAGGACGGCGGACAGCCGGTTCGCCGCCTCGGCCACGAGCGGCCCCAGGACGTCGAAGCTCGACGGCTGCAGGGTGAACGTCAGCCCCGACACGCTCACCGCGCCGACGACGGCACCCTCGGCGTCCAGCACCGGCGCGCCGAGGCAGCGCACGTGCGCCTCGAACTGCTCGTCGTCCACGGCGTAACCCGCACTGTCCACAGTGGCCAGTTCGCGGCGGACGGCGCCGGGGTCGGTCAAGGTCTTGGCCGTGCGCGCGGTGAGCGGCGTGGCGAGCGCCGCGGCGACGTCGGCCTCGGGCAGACGCGAGAGGATCGCGCGGCCCACGGCGGTGCAGTACAGCGGCACCTCGCCGCCGGGCCGGGTGTTGAGCCGGTACGCCTGGTCCGGTTCGAGCTTCTCGACGTACACCGCGCGGTCGGCGTGGCGCACCGCGTAGTGCACCGTGTGCCCGCTGCGCCGTTGCAGGTCCGCCAGCACCGGGCGCAGCGGCCGCGTGCTGGTCAGCGCCGCCGCCGACAGGCCCAGCAGCCGCGGCCCGACCGTGTAGCGCCCGCTGCCCGCGCCGACCGCGTACCCGGCCTCGGTGAACGTCTGCAGCATCCGGTGCGCGGTCGGTTTCGGCAGGTCACAGGCCTGCGCGAGGTCGGCCAGCCGGTGCGGGCCGCCGGGGGCCGAGAGGGTGGCGAGCACCTCCAGGGCCTTCTCGACCGCACCACGCGAGCTGCCGGGCGAGCTGCCGGGCGAAGTGTTGACAGCGTTGTTCACGCCGCCTACCTTAGCGCAATCGCGTTCCATCTGACGGAACGGCGTTTCACAAGACGGAAGATAGGTGGTGACCGTGGCCCGTTCCCGGCTGTCGCGCCGCGACGCCCTCCGGCTCGGCGGTCTCGCGCTCCCCGCGCTGGCCCTGCCCGGCCTGCTCTCCGCGTGCGGCAGCGCCTCGGGCACCACCGGCACCGTGCTGCGGGTCGCGCAGTCGTCGGACCCCAAGACGCTCGACCCGCAGAAGCAGGGCGACCTGACCTCGATGAACGTGCTGACCAACCTGTTCGACACGCTCACCACCCGCGGCCCGGACAACCAGCTCGCGCCCGGGCTCGCGCTGTCGTGGACCTCGCCCGACCCGCTGACCTGGCGGTTCAAGCTCCGCCCCGGCGTGAAGTTCCACAACGGCGAGCCCTGCGACGCCAACGCCGTCGCGTTCAGCATCAACCGGCTGCTCGACCCGGCCACGAAGTCGCCGATCGTCGAGCTGCGCTACGTGAAGCAGGCCGTCGCGCTCGACGCGTCCACAGTGGACCTCCGCTGCAGCGCCCCGGACCCGATCATCCCGGCCAAAGTCTCGCTGTTCGGCGGCGTCGCCGTGCCGCCCGGCTACCTCAAGCAGGTCGGCTCGGCCGGCTTCGCGAAGCACCCGGTCGGCACCGGGCCGTTCATCTTCGAGGAGTTCCAGCGCGACCACCAGCTGCGGCTGCGCGCGAACCCGGCGTACTGGGGCGGCAAACCGGCCTACGACGAGCTGGTGTTCCTCCCGATGCCCGACGCGTCCTCGTCGCTGGCCTCGCTGCAGAGCGACGAGGTCGACATCGTCGCCGGGCTCACCCCGGACGCCGCGCTCCAGCTGCAGGGCTACACCGGCGTCTCGATCCGGCACTACCCGGGCATCCGCACGTCGTACCTCTCACTCGACACCACCGCCGGCCCGCTGCGCGACGTCCGGGTGCGCCGCGCGCTCAACCACGCCGTCGACGTCCCGCTGCTGATCAAGGCCGTGCTCGACGGCAAGGCCCGCGAGGTGCCGACGATGTTCCCGCGCGAGGCGTTCGGCTTCGACCCGGCGATCACGCCCTTCACCCGTGACGTCGGCCTGGCGAAGCAGCTGCTCGCCGAAGCCGGCTTCGCGGCCGGGTTCGACACTTCGATCACCGCGCAGACCGCCGACTCGAACCTCGCCGAGGCGATCTCCGGGCTCCTCGCCCGCGTCGGCGTCCGAGCCCGCGTGGACCTCGTCGACCCCGGCACGTACAGCAGCCGGCTGACGTCCAGCAACCGCGGCGCGCTCGGCCCGATCTACCTCGCCGCCAGCACCGGCTGGACCCTCGACGCCGAAAGCCTCGTGCAGTCCAACGTCCGCCACGACCGGCGGCAGAGCCGGTGGACCAACCCCGAGGCCGACCGGCTCGTGGACGCCGAGGAGCAGTCGCTCGCGCCCGCCGACCGGCAGCGGGCCTTCACCTCGCTCCAGCAACTTCTCAAGCAGGAGGCGCCGTTCGTGTTCCTCTACCAGATCGACAACGTCTACGCGGTCAACACCCGTCCACAGTGGACACCGGGTGTGGTCGGTGTGCTGGGCATGGCGAAGGCGACGGTGACCCCGTGACCGCGCCGGCCGTCGCCGTGGTCCGCCCGGCCGCCCCGGGCCGCGGGGTGCTCCGTGTGGTCGTCACCAAGGTGCTGACCGCGATCGTGGTGCTGTTCTTCGTGGCCACCGCGGCGTTCTTCCTGGTCCGGCTGTCCGGCGACCCGGTGAAGCTGATCCTGCCGCCGGACGCCACCGCGGCGCAGGAGGCCACGCTGCGCGCGAGCCTCGGGCTGGACCGGCCGCTGCTCACCCAGTACCTCGACTACCTCGGCGGCCTGCCGCGGCTGCACCTGGGCACGTCGCTCGTCTACGACCAGCCGGTCGCCGAAGTCCTGTTCTCCCGCGTCCCCGCGACGCTGGAACTGGCCGGCGCCGCGCTGCTCGTGGCGCTCGTGCTGGCCGTCCCGGCGGGCACGTTCGCCGCCTTGCGCCGCGGCCGCGCGGGCGACACCGGCGTGATGACCGGGGTCCTCGTCGGCCAGTCGACGCCCGCGTTCTGGGTCGGGATCCTGCTGATCCTCATCTTCGCCGTGCAGCTGCAGGTGCTGCCCGCGTCCGGCTACGGCGGCTTCGAGCACCTCGTGCTCCCGGCCATCACGCTGGCGGTGTACTCGGTGGCGGTGATCGCGCGGTTGCTGCGCAGCTCCCTGGTCGACGTCCTCGGCTCCGACTACATCCGCACCGCGCGGGCCAAGGGCCTGAGCCCCGGCGGGATCGTGCTGGGCCACGGCCTGCGCAACGCCGCGCTGCCCGTCGTCACGGTCGTCGGCCTGGAGGTCGGCAGCCTGCTGGGCGGCGCGATCCTCACCGAGCAGGTGTTCTCCTGGCCCGGCCTCGGCCGGCTCACCGTCGAGGCCATCCAGAACCGCGACTTCCCGCTGGTGCAGGCCGCGGTGCTGTTCTTCGCCGCGACGTTCGTCGTGGTGAACCTGCTGGTGGACCTGTCCTACACGATTCTCGACCCGAGGGTGCGGGTGACCGCGTGACCGCCATCGCTGTTCCCCTGGCCCGGCCGGGTGTGGTGCGCGGGGTCCTGCGCAACAAGCTCGGTGTCGTCGCCGTGAGCGTGCTGACGCTGATGGTGCTCGTCGCCCTGCTCGCGCCGCTGATCGCGCCGTACGACCCGGGCGCGCAGGACCTGCTGGTGCGGCTGCACCCACCCGCGTGGGCCGCCGGCGGCGACTCCGCGCACCTGCTCGGCACCGACCAGCTGGGCCGCGACATCCTGTCGCGCCTGTGCTACGGCGCCCGCGTCTCGCTGCTCGTCGGCGCGTGCGCGGCGCTGCTGGCCGGCGTCGTCGGCGCCGCGATCGGCCTGGTCGCCGGATTCCTCGGCGGCTGGTTCGACCGGATCCTGATGCGGATCGCCGACATCCAGCTCGCGTTCCCGTCGATCCTGCTCGCGCTCGCCATCGTCGGGTTTCTCGGTTCCGGCCTCTGGTACGTCGTGCTGGTGCTCGGCTTCACCGGCTGGGTGTCCTACGCCCGGGTGATCCGCTCCGAGGTGCTTTCCTTGCGCACCAGGGAGTTCGTCACCGAGGCGCGCGCGATCGGCGTCACGGACTTCACGATCATGCGCCGCCACCTGCTGCCCAACGTGATGGCGCCGCTGGCGACCATCGGCACCCTGCACGTCGCCGCGGCGATCGTCGCCGAGGCGTCGCTGAGCTACCTCGGCCTCGGCGTGCCCAAGCGGACCGTGACCTGGGGCGGGATGCTCGCCGACGGCCAGCTCTACCTCGGCACGTCGTGGTGGGTGGCCGTGTTCCCCGGCGTCGCGCTGATGCTCACCGCGCTGGCCGTCAACATCACCGGCGACGTCCTGCGCGACGTCGCGGACCCGAAGGCGTACCGCTCATGAGCCTGCTGGAGATCACCGACCTGAGCGTCGAGTTCCGGGTGGACACCGGCACCGTGACCGCCGTCGACGGCGTGAGTCTCTCGGTGGCCGAGGGCGAGACCCTCGCGCTGGTGGGGGAGTCGGGCAGCGGCAAGACCGCGACCGCGTTGTCGGTGCTGCGGCTCAACCCCGAGCCACCGTGCGTGTACGCGGGCGGCGAGATCCTCCTCGACGGCCGTGACGTGCTGCGACTGTCCGAAAAGGACCTGCGAGGGATCCGCGGCAACGACGTCGCCATGGTCTTCCAGGACCCGATGACGAGCCTCAACCCGGTCAAGCGCGTCGGCGCGCAGGTGGCCGAGGTCGTCCGCAAGCACCAGAACGCGTCACGCTCCGACGCGCGGGCCGCTGCCGTCGAAGCGTTGCGAGAAGCGGGGATTCCCGATCCCGAGGCGCGCGCTTCGCAGTACCCACACCAGCTCTCGGGCGGGCTGCGGCAACGCGTGATGATCGCGATGGCCCTGGTCGGCCGGCCCCGGGTGCTCATCGCCGACGAGCCGACCACGGCCCTGGACGTCACCGTGCAGGCGCAGATCCTGGAGCTGCTGGTCGACCTGCAACGGCGGCACGGGATGGCGATCCTGCTCATCACGCACGACCTCGGCGTCGTCGCGGAGGTCGCCGACCGGGTCGTGGTGCTCAAGTCGGGCCGGGTCGTCGAGACCGGGGACGTGGTGCCGCTGTTCGAGGCGCCGCGCGAGGACTACACACGCGAACTGCTGCGCGCGACACCGAAGCTGGAGCGGGTATGACGAACCTGGTCGAGATACGCGGGCTGCGCAAGGACTACGGCGCACTGTCCGCGGTGGACGGTGTCGACCTCGACGTCGTCTCGGGGGAGACCCTGGCCGTCGTCGGGGAGTCGGGCAGCGGCAAGACCACGCTGACCCGTCTGCTGCTGTGCCTGATCGAGCCGACGGCGGGCACGGTCCGGTTCGACGGCGCGGACCTGCACGCGCTGGGCGCGGCGAGCCTGCGCAAGGTGCGGCGCGAGATGCAGGTGGTGCTGCAGGACCCGTATTCGAGCATGAACCCGCGGCTGCGCGTGACGGAGATCGTCGCCGAACCGCTGGTGACGCACGACGCCTCACTGCGGGGCCGCCGCGGCCGGGCGAAGGTGCGTGACCGCGTGGCGGGCCTGCTGGACGCGGTCGGCTTGGCACCGCAGGTCCAGGACCGCTACCCGCACGAGTTCTCCGGCGGCCAGCGGCAGCGGATCTCCATCGCCCGCGCGCTGGCCCTGGAGCCCCGGCTGGTGGTGCTCGACGAGCCGACGAGCGCCCTCGACGTCTCGGTGCAGGCCCAGGTGCTGGACCTGCTGGCCGACCTGCAGGACCGGCTGAAGCTGACGTACGTGTTCGTGTCGCACAACCTGGCGGTGGTGCAGCAGATCGCGGACCGCGTCGCGGTGATGCGGGCGGGGAAGATCGTGGAGCTGGCGCCGTCGGCTCGGCTGTTCGCGTCGCCGTCGCACGAGTACACGAAGAGCCTGCTCGACGCGGTCCCGAACCCGGATCCCCGGCTCGCGCGCCGCCGCCAGGTGACGGCGTGAAGGCGTCAGTGGTGGGACAGCACGAGCCCGGCGCCGCCGAGCAGCGCGACGTCGTCGGCCGGGCCGGGGTTCACGACGACCGTCGGCGGTTCGGCGGTCAGCGCCCACGACGAGTCCTCGCGCAGCCGCTGCTCGATCCGCGCCCGGAAGCGCTCGCCGCCCTCGGCGGCTTCGCCGTGCAGCACGAACAGGCCCGGCGCGAAGAGCTGCTGGATGTTCACCAGGCCCAGCGCGATGTTGGCCGCATACTCGTCGAGCAGCGGGTCACCCGCCAGCTCCCGCACCGTGCGCGCGCCGAGACCACGACGCTCGGCTTCGGCGCGCAGCCACGGCGTCGTCGCGACGGTCTTCCAGCAGCCACGCGCGCCGCAGGTGCACGGCCGGCCGCTCGCGGCGACCGTCATGTGCGCGCCGCTGCGGCCACCCGGCGGGGCGAGCACCTCGCCGTCGTACAGCAGGCCGACGCCGAGCACCTCGCCCGTCGACACGGACGCGAACGTCGTGCGGCCGCGACCCGGGCCGAACCAGCGGTCGCCCAGGACCTGCAGCCGCGCCCGGTGTTCGATGTGGACCGGCGCGTGCACCAGCTCGGCGAGCACGGCCGCGACGGGATAACCGTGCAGCGCGGGCACTTCGCTGACCTCGATGATCACACCCGCGTCGGCGTCGACCAGGCCCGCGGCGGCCACGCCGACGCCCACCGGCGGCGTGGGGAACCGCGCGACTTCGGCCAGTGCGGCGTCGATCTCGGCCCGGTCGGACGTGTCGCGCGGGTAAGTCGCCTCGGCGCGCCACAGCACGGTGCCGGACAGGTCGAGCAGCGCGGCCCGGACCCGGCCCGGCAGCAGCTCGACGGCGCCCAGCACGGGGCCCGCGCCGGCCTCGGGCGCGGCCGGCGCCGGGACCAGCCGCAGGGCCGGGCGTTCGCCGGTGCTCATGCGATCACGATGCCACGACCCGGCTCCGGAGGGGAGACCACGTGCCGGAACTGACGCGGATGACCTGGCGGGAGGTGCGTGACGCCGGGCGGTCGGCGATCGCGCTGCTGCCCATCGGTTCGCAGGAGCAGCACGCCGCCCACCTGCCGATGGGCACCGACACGATGCTCGCCGAAGCCGTCGTCGACGGCGCGCTGGCGCGGGTGGCCGACCCGGTCGTGGTGCGGCTGCCCGCGCTGCCGTTCGGCCACAGCCCGCACCACCTGTTCGCCGCCGCCGTCTCGCTCCGGGCGTCGACCCTGCAGGCCGTGCTCGCCGACGTCCTGGACTCGCTCGCCGGCAGCGGCTTCCGGCGGATCCTCGTGGTCAACGGCCACGGCGGCAACGACGAGATCATGCGCCTCGCCGTCAAGGAGTACGCGCTGCGGGCCGACGTCGCGCTCGCGGCGTGCTCCTACTTCTCGCTCGGCGACGGCTCCTCGCCGGGCCACGCCGGGGTGTTCGAGACGTCGCTGATGCTCGCCACCCACGGCGACCTGGTGCGGCCGCCCGAACCACGTGCCGACGTCACGCCGCCACCGCTGTTCGCGTACCCGCCGTACCCGGGCCTGACCGTGGAACGCCACGGCGAATGGGCCCGCGCGGGCGGCAGCACCGACGACGCGACCACCGCGACCGCCGAGGGCGGCGCGGACCTGCTCGAAGACCGGGTGACCGCGCTGGCGGACGCGATCCGCGCGTTCGACGCGGCCACCCGCGAAACCCACGCCGAAGGGGAGGCATGAAGATCACCGACGTCGACGTGCGGGTCGTGAACCTGCCGTTGACCAACCCGTTCACCAGCTCGTTCGAGACGAAGACGGGCGAGACCCGCACCGTCGTGCGGCTGCGCACCGACACCGGCGTCGAGGGCTGGGGCGAGACCATGTGGGGCCGCCCGGTCGCGGAACTGGTGCGCAAGCTCGGCGCCGAGCTGGTGGGCACGAGCCCGTTCGCGCTGGAGGCGTTCCACCGGCGGCACCACATGGTGCCGTTCTTCCACGGCTACCTCGGGTACGCGGCGCTGGCCGCGCTCGACGTCGCCTGCTGGGACCTGATGGGCAAGGCCACCGGCCAGTCGGTCACCGACCTGCTCGGCGGCCCGGTGCGCGACGAGGTGCCGATCACCGCGCTGATCACCCGCGCCGACGCGCCCGGCGCGGCCGGCCGCGAACTGGCCCAGGGGCTGGGGGAGTACGCGGCGAAGGTGGTCGCCGAAGGCGGCTTCACGGCCGTGAAGCTCAAGGGCACCAAGGACGTCCGCGGCGACGTCGCGATCATGCGCGAGCTGCGTCAGGCGCTGCCGGACGTCGAGCTGCGCGTCGACCCGAATGCGGCGTGGTCGGTGCCCGACTCGATCCGCGCCGGGCTGGCGCTGGAGGAGCTGGACCTGGAGTACCTGGAGGACCCGTGCGTCGGCATCGAGGGCATGGCCCAGGTGCGGGCGAAGGTGCGGATCCCGTTGTGCACCAACATGTGCGTGGTCCGCTTCGAGGAGTTCGCCCCGGCGGTCCGGCTCGGCGCGGTCGACGTGATCCACGGCGACGTCTACAAGTGGGGCGGCATCGCGGCGACGAAGGCGCTGGCCGCCCACTGCGAGACGTTCGGCCTCGGGATGAACCTCCACAGCGGCGGCGAACTGGGCATCGCGACGGCTGCGCACCTCGCCGTGGTCGCGAGCACCCCGGTCCTGTCACGGGCCATCGACAGCATGTACTACCTGCACGCGGACGACATCGTCGCACCACTGGAACTGACCGACGGCCGCCTGCGCGTCCCGGCCGGCCCCGGCCTCGGCGTGACGGTGGACGAGGACAAGCTGGCCTTCTACGCCGCGCGCAACGAGGAGGAAGGCGACCTCACCGGCTGAGAACCGTATAACGCCCTACACGGCTCACCGGTGGGTGATGCCGGCCAGGATCAGATCGACCCCGGCGAGGAACTGCTCGCGGTCGTCGTGCTCGCGCAGCTGCGCCGCGACGGCCCGGGTGAACGGGTACTCGTCGGGGTCGAGCTCTTCCCAGGCGGTCGACACGGCGTCGAGGAACTGGGAGCGGTCGACGCCGGGCTCGAGCGCACGGCCGCTCGCGGAGTTCGCGGCGTTCTGGCCGGCGGCGCCCAGGATGTAGTGCACCAGCGCCGAGGTCGCCGTGAACCAGCTGCCTTCGGGCACGTCCAGCGCGCGGACCTGCCGGCCGAGGCTTTCGAAGATCCGCGGGGTCACCGAGCCCCACGGGCTGCGGGCGAACTGCGTCGTGAGCTGCGTGGCGAGCCACGGGTGGTCGTCGATCGCCTCGAACAGGCCGAGCGCGACGGCGCGCACCTCGTCCTGCGGGGTGCCCTGGGCCTTCCCGGGCGCCATGGCCCGCGCGACGACGGCGTCGGTCGCGGCGGCCAGCAGCTCGCCCTTGTTCGCCACGTGCCAGTAGATCGCGCCGGCGCCGGTGGCGAGGCGCTCGGTCAGCACCCGGAACGTCAGCCCGCCTTCGCCGGCCGCGTCGAGCACTTCGACGGCGGTCTCGACGATGCGCTCGCGGGAGAGCGCCTCTGTGCGCCGCGGGGCCCGGCGCGTGCGTGTAGCCATGCCTCCAGTTTGACACATCTGGAATGGTGTTCCAAGATGGAATGACGTTCCAGTGAGGCCCGACGGCCTCGAACCCGGAGGAGACACCATGAACACCCAGGTCACGATCATCGGCGCCGGTCTCGGCGGCCTCACCCTCGCCCGCGTCCTGCACGTCCACGGCATCCCGGCCACGGTCTACGAGGCCGAGGCGTCGCCGGCCGCGCGCACGCAGGGCGGCATGCTCGACATCCACGACTACAACGGCCAGCTCGCTCTCGAGGCCGCCGGCCTCACCGAGGAATTCCGCAACCTGATCCTGGAGGGCCGCGAAGCGACGCGGATCCTCGAGCGGGACGGAACCGTGCTGCTCGACGAACCCGACGACGGCACCGGCGCCCGCCCCGAAGTGCAACGCGGCGAGCTGCGCCAGGTCCTGCTCGACTCGCTCCCCGATGGCACCGTCCGGTGGGGGCACAAGGTCAGCGGCGTCCGCACCCTCGGTGACGGCCGCCACGAAGTGACCTTCGCCAACGGCGACAGCGTCGCCACGAGCCTGCTGGTCGGCGCGGACGGCGCGTGGTCCCGGGTCCGATCGCTGCTCTCGGACGCCACACCCGAGTACGTCGGCACGTCGTTCGTCGAGACGTACCTCTTCGACAGCGACACCCGGCACCCGGACAGCGCGAAGGCGGTCGGCGGCGGGGCCCTGTTCTCGCTCGAACCGGGCAAGGGGATCCAGGCGCACCGCGAGAGCGGCGGGAACCTCCACACCTACGTGGTGCTGTCGAAGCCGCAGGAGTGGTTCGCCGGCATCGACTTCACCGACGCCGCGGCGTCCACCACCCGGATCGCGGCGGAGTTCGACGGCTGGGTCCCGGAGCTCACCGCGCTGATCACCGACGGCGAGACCCCGCCGGTGCTGCGCCCGATCAACACCCTGCCGACCGGGCACCGGTGGGACCGGGTGCCGGGAGTGACCCTGCTCGGCGACGCCGCCCACCTCTGCGTCCCGAACGGCGAAGGCGCCAACCTGGCCATGTTCGACGCCGCCGAGCTCGGCAAGGCGATCGCCGCGCACCCCGGCGACGTCGAAGCCGCGCTCGCCGACTACGAGCAGGCGCTGTTCCCGCGCAGCGCCGAAGCCGCCACCGAAGCCGCGCGCGACTTCGACCTCTGCTTCGGCGAGGAGACCCCGCACAGTCTCGTCAAGCTGCTGACCGGGCAGGCTTAGTCCACTGGCCTCACCCCCGGTTCCACTGCTCGGCGAGCAGTTCGTAGGACCGCACCCGGTCGGAGTGCGCGTGGGTGATGGTGGTGATGACGAGCTCGTCGGCGCCGGTCGCCTCCTGGAGCTGCCGCAGCCGGGCCGCGACCGTGGCGGGGGAGCCGACGAACTGGGTGTCGACGCGGTCGGCGACCAGGGCCCGGTCCTCGTCGCTCCAGACGTGGGCGGCGGCTTCTTCCGGCGTGGGAAAGAGAATCGCCCCCTCCGCACGGCGGATGGAGCGGACCCAGAGGGCGTAACCGCTGGCCAGTTCCCGCGCGGTGGCGTCGTCTTCGGCGACGACGACGTCGGCCGACACCGCGACATACGGTTTCGGCAGGGTCGCCGAGGGCACGAACGCTTGCCGGTAGGCGTCGACGGCGTCGAGCACGCTGGACGGGCTGACGTGGTAGTTCGCGGCGAACCGCAGGGCGTTGCGGCCGGCCACGGACGCGCTCTGCCCGCCGCTGCTGCCGAGGATCCAGATCTCGACCTGCGCGCCCTCACCGGGCACGGCGTGCGCGTCGAGCCCTTCGGCGGAACGGTAGGTGCCGCCGAGGAAGGCGAGGATGTCGTCGACCTGTTCGCCGTAGTCGGGTGATTCGGCGCCGGGCTGTTGCAGCAGCCCGAAGGTCAGGCCGATCCGCGACGAGCGGGCGAGCGTGCTGAAGTCGGGCTTCTCGGGAATGAGCAGGCCGTTGCTCGCCTGCGTGGCCGGCGGTGGCGCGGCTGCGGCAGCGGCGTATTCGCGGACGAGCTGCTTGCCGCTGCGGCCGAGCCCGAGGTCCAGCCGCCCCGGGTGCAGTGCCGCGACGAGACCGAACTCCTCGACGACGGCCAGTGGCGTCCGGTGCGCGAGCTGCACGCCCGCGGACCCGAGCCGGATCGTCTTGGTGGCCCCGGCGACGAGGGCGATCAGCACGGGTGGTGACGCGCCGGCGACGCCGGGATTGAGGTGGTGCTCGGCGAACCAGTAGCGGTGGTAGCCGAAGCGTTCGGCGTGCTGCGCGAGGTCGACGGTGTTGCGCACGGCCTCGGCGGCGCCGGACCCGGTGCTGATCGGGACGAGGTCCAGCACCGACAACGGGACTTCAGGCATGACGGTCCTTTCCGGCGGGCCACGGCGGGTCGGGGATCTCCCGCCGCAGCGCGGGCGCGATGTCCGACTGGAACAGTTCGAGGGTGGCGCGGTGCTGCCGGGCGGTGAGGCCGTCGCGGTCGGCGTGCAGGTGCATCACCTGGTGCCCGAGTTCCTTCTGGTAGCGCAGGACTTTCTCGGTGATCTGGGCCGGGCTGCCGATCAGCGCCGAGCTGCGCTCGACGAAGTCCTCGAGCGTCGGGAAGACGGGTTCGAGGCCGAGCCGGGTTTGCAGGGCCAGCCGGCTCTCGAAGATCGGCCGGTAGACCTCGAGCGCCTCCTGCGACGTCTCGGCGGCGTAGTACCCGGCGGTCCCGGCGCCGACGACGGCGGCCGCGGGGTCGTGGCCGTGGTGGGCCCACCGCTCGCGGTAGTGGCGGACCAGCTCGGCGTAGGGCTCGACGGGGTTGGTGACGTTCGCGGAGAAGAGCGGGTCACCCCACTTCGCGGCGAGGTCGACGGACTCGCGGCTGGTCGCGCTGCCGTGCCAGACGCGGATCGGCTGCTGCAGCGGCCGCGGCCAGACCTCGGCGTCGGTCAGCGACGGCCGGAACCGCCCGGACCAGGTGACCTTGTCCTGGCGCCAGAGTTTCCGGAACAGCTCGTAGCCTTCGGAGTTGCGGTCCCACTGGTCGTCCGGGGTGACGTGGAACAGCTCGCGCTGGGCGGCGCCGTTGCCCTTGCCGATGATCAGTTCGAGCCGGCCGCCGGAGAGGTTGTCCAGGGTCGAGTAGTCCTCGAACGCGCGGACCGGGTCGAGCAGGCTGAGCGTGGTGACGGCGGTGAACAGCCGGATCCGGGACGTCCGGGCGGCGATGTGGCTCAGTACGACCGGCGGCGAGGAGGAGATGAACGGCCGCTCGTGCCGCTCGCCGACGCCGTAGCCGTCGAAGCCGAGTTCTTCGGCCAGCTCGGCGTTCGCGACGACGTCCAGCAGTCGTTGGTCGGTCGGGGTGAGGACGCCGGTGACCGGGTCCGGTACATGGGTGATCAGGGTGATGAGCAGGAACTTCACGTGCCCGCAGTCCTTTCTCCGGCTGGTTCTAGCTGTCCCTTGTGGACGGATCCGGCGACGCGCCCGTCGACGAGGACCCACGCGGTTTCGTGCGAGCCGAGCCGATCCGCGGCGGCCCGGCGGCTTTCGCCGATCCCGACCGCGGGCAGGGGACCGGTGACGTAACCGGCGATCGGGTCGGCCGGGCGGGCCATGCCGGCCGCGATCAGCAAGCGGAGCTCCGTGACGTCGAGCCCGCCGGTCACCTCGGCCACCGACGGCGGCCCCGTGGCGCCGGGCCGGTCCGGGCCGACCGGCCACAGCGGTCCGGCGCCGGGATGGCGGTCGGCCACGGCGAGCGCGCTGCCGACCGACGCCGTCGCCGCCAGGCCGGGTGCGGCCGCCGGGAACGGGCCGGCGGCCTCGGCCACGGTCTGCTCACCCGCGTGCTCGGTGAGGAAGCCGAGGTGCCGGAGCCAGTCGTCGTCGTAGTACTTGGACAGGTACGAGCGGCCGGAGTCGGGGACCACGACGACGATCAGGTCGGCCGGACCCAGCCCGGCGCTCAGGCGCAGCGCGGCGGCGACGGCCGTGCCCGCGGAAGCCCCGAGCAGCAACCCTTCCTCGCGCGCCAGTCGTCGCGTGGTCAGCAGCGACTCGCGATCGCCGACCGGTTCGACGTGATCGACGACGTCGCGGTGGTAGGAGCGGGGCCAGGTGTCCTCGACGGTGTCCGGGTGCAGGTAGTGCCCGATGCTTTCGACTACATAAGGGCTGCCGTCACCGCCCGAGTAGACGGAGGTCTCGGGATCGGCGCCGATCACCCGCACCCGGCCGCCGCTGACCCGCTTGAGGTGGGCGCCGGCGCCGCTGATGGTGCCGCCGGTGCCGATCCCGGCGACGAAGTGGGTGATCCGGCCCCGCGTCTGCCGCCAGATCTCCGGCCCGGTCGTCGTTTCGTGGGCGGCCGGGTTGGCCGGGTTGTCGTACTGGTCGGCGAGCCAGCCGCCGTTCTCTTCGGCGAGCCGGCGCGCGACCTGCGAGACGTGGGCCGGGTCTTCGCGCGGTACGGCACCGGGGGTGACCACGACGTCGGCCCCGTAGGCGCGCAGGATCGCGGTCTTCTCCCGGCTGCTCTTGTCCGGCAGCACGACGGTGAGCCGGTAGCCGCGCTGGGCCGCCACGATCGCCAGCCCGATCCCGGTGTTGCCGGAGGTGCCTTCGACGATCAGCCCGCCGGGAGGCAGCGCACCCGAGCGTTCCGCGTCGAGCACCATCGAGAGCGCGGCGCGGTCCTTGACGCTGCCGCCCGGGTTGAGGAACTCGGCCTTGACGTAGATCCGCGGGCCGGCCGGCGGCGCGATCCGCGCGAGCCGGATCAGCGGGGTGCCGCCGATCGCGTCGAGCACGGAGTCGAACGCCTCGACGTCGTCGGATGCCATGCCCACCACCTCGCTTCCGGGTACTGCACAGGTATCCCGTCGCGGGTGGTCCCCGCACGGGTGTTCAGGATGTGGACCTCGCCGGTTGACAAGTTCGCTGGGTTCATCCTAACCTGTAAAAGTGACCAGCGAGGTTAGTTGACCGGATCGGGTTACGGCGGGCACAGCCTGTGTCGCCGTGTTCCCAGCATGTGGTTTCTGTCGTACCCGCTGGTTAGGGTCGTGGATGTCTGGATCATGGGAACGAGGAGTGTGGGCACGTGCGCTGGAGCCGGAACCTTCGAGCGGCCGCGGTGGTGGCGGTGGCCGTCTTCGGCCTGACCGCGTGCGGGGGCGGCGACAGCGCTGACAAGCCCGCCGCGCCGGGCAAGGGTGGGGCGCCGATCGTCGTGGCGTCCTTCAACTTCACCGACAGCCAGATCCTGGCCGAGATCTACGCGCAGGCGCTGGAGGCCAAGGGCTACCCGGTGACCCGGAAGCTGAACCTGGGCTCGCGTGAGCTGATCTACCCGTCCCTGAAGTCCGGTGAGCTGCAGTTCATCCCGGAGTACCAGGGTTCCGCGATCACCACGGGCTTCGGTGCGGAGCCGGTCAAGGACGCCAAGGGGGAGCATGACCAGCTGGCGAAGCTGTTCGAGCCCAGCGGCGTCTCGCTGCTGGACTACGCCCCGGCCGAGGACAAGAACACCTACATCGTCAAGGCCGATCTCGCGAAGTCGAAGGGCATCGCGACCATCAGCGACCTGAAGAAGCTCGACAAGGTCGTCCTGGCCGGTGGTCCGGAGTGTGAGAAGCGGCTGACGTGCTTCAAGGGCTTGACCGACATCTACCACCTGACGAACGCGTCCTTCCAGACCGTGCAGGAGGTCGGGCCGCGCGTGCAGCAGCTCAATTCCGGTGCGGTCACGGTGATCCCGGTGGACTCGGTGAGCCCGTCCGCCGGTGACCCGCAGTACGTCGCGCTCAAGGACGACCTGAGCATGGTGCCGACGGAGAACGTGGTGCCGGCGGTGAACAAGAAGGTGCTCGACGCGCGGGGCGCGGACTTCGCGACCGTCGTCAACGCCGTGAGCGCGAAGCTCGGCACCGACGGCATGCGCGAGCTGAACAAGCGCGTCGACTCCGACGGTGAGCCGGCGGCCGACGTCGCGAAGGACTGGCTGTCGCAGCAGGGTCTCGCCTGACGGCGGCACAACACGAGGAGTCGTTCCGTGAGCGCGGATCAGTTGCACTTCAACGCTTTCATCTGGCCCAACGGGTACCACGAGTCCGCTTGGCGCGTCGTCGAGGACGACGTCCGCGGCGTGCTCGGGCTGGCGTACTACGCGGACATCGCGCGCATCGCCGAACGCGGCCTGATGGACACGATCTTCCTGGCCGACAACATCGCCATCGCCGAGTACCGGGCCACGCACCTGCCGCAGACGCAGTTCGACCCGATCTCGGTGCTCTCGGCCCTGGCCGCGGTCACCAGCCACATCGGCCTGATCGGGACCGGCTCCACGACCTACAACAAGCCGTGGGAGCTGGCCCGCCGGTTCGCGACGCTGGACCACCTCAGCGGTGGCCGCGCGGGCTGGAACATCGTCACCACCATCACCCCGCTGGCCGCGGCGAACTTCGGCGAGCGCGCCCACCCCGACCACGCCGACCGCTACACGCGGGCTCACGAGTTCGTCGACGTGGTGACCCGCGCGTGGGACAGCTGGGAGGACGACGCGGTCGTCGGCGACCGCGAGCGCGGCGTGTGGGCGGATCGCGCCAAGCTCCACGCGCCCCGCTTCCACGGCGACTTCTACGACGTCGAGGGAATCCTGCCGTTCCCGCGCTCGCCGCAGGGGCGCCCGGTCCTGGTCCAAGCGGGACAGTCCCCGGCCGGCATCGCGCTGGCCGCGCGGTACGCCGAGCTGGTGTTCTCCGGACCGCCGTCACTGGAGGCCGCGGCCGCGTTCCGGACCGAGCTCCACGCCCAGGCGGCGGCCGCGGGCCGGGACCCGGCCCAGGTGCTCGTCCTCCCGGCGCTGATGGTGACACTGGGCGGCACCGAGGCCGAGGCCCAGGAGAAGGCCCGCCGGCTGGAAGAGCTGGCGAGCCCGGAGTTCCGCTGGCAGAACATCCTGTACACGGCCGGCCTGGACCCGGACGGCTTCGACCCGGACGCCCCGCTGCCCGCAGAGCTGTGGACCGGAACGGCGAACGTCTCGAGCCGCGCGAACGAACTGTTCGCCCTCCAGCGCGCACAGCCGGAGCTACCGTTGCGTGAGCTGGCCCTGCAGCTAAAAAGCGGCGCAGGCCAGTCCCACTTCATCGGCACGCCCGAACAGCTGGCCACGCACATGATGACCTGGCAGGACGCCGGCGCGGTAGACGGGTTCACCATCATGGGCTCAACGCTGCCGTACGAGCTGACGGCATTCGTCGACCACGTGGTCCCGATCCTGCAACGCAAGGGCCGCTACCGCACGGAGTACACCGGCCCCACCCTGCGCGACCACCTGGGCCTGCACCGCCCACCCGCAGGAGGTGCCACGCACCGCTAGCCACACACGGACTGCAGGTCGCCGAATCTGCGGCCGGCGTTGACGAGACTTCGCCGGAAGGTTGCCAGGTCGCGCGTTGACCGAGTCGGCACCTCCTGACCTGCAGTCGGCACCGACGCGGATCTCCGCCGGTGGCTGACGTCGGCAAGGCACGGCGCGCGGCCGACGCGCGCCGTTTACCCACACGTGGATGGTGGGCTATCGGGATTCCGCCTCGCCGACGGTCGGCGTCGGCGAGGTCGGTCGCGGCCGGAGAGAACCGGCCCGCCACCACCTCGATCCGCACCGGCTGTGACTACCGGGCGTCCGCGTGCCGGTCGCGGTCCGGCCCTGAGGCGCCGCCGTCACGGTCGGGTAAAGGCCGTTGTGCCTGGTCCGCCCGTGTGATCTTGTGATCCGGAACTGTCCTCAAGGGACGCTGAAGGTGGCGTGTCCGGGTGGTGGCGTTCGGTGAGGAGAGGGCGTGCCTTTCATCCTTTCCCGCCTGTTCGCGCGCTGGATCCTGCGTGCCGGGTGGACGCTCCCAGTGGTGGTCGTCGTCTTCGTGTTCGCGACCAGCTGGCCGCTGATGGTGCTGGCCGAGCCGGCCGGCAGCGACCTCGTTCAGCCGGGCAACTACTGGTGGTACTTCGTCGTGACCGCGGCGACGGTCGGGTACGGCGACTTCTCGCCGGAGACAGCGGTCGGGCACTTCGTCGGGGTGTACGTGATCGTCGGCGGGATCGCCACGCTCACCACGGTCTTCACCCGGCTCGCGGCGCTGCTCGAGCAAGCGAAGGGACGGCGGATGCAAGGCTTGGAACCGGTGGAGCTGAGCGGCCACGTCGTGCTCGTCGGCTACCTCGCCGGCCGCACCGAGCGGCTCGTGGCGCAGCTGCTGGCCGACGGGATCACCGGACTGGTGCTGTGCGCGGGCGACGAGGTGCCGGTGCACCCGATGCCGGCGCAGCCCGTGGAGTTCGTCCGCGGCGACCTCACCGCGCCGGAGGTGCTGGCGCGGGCGGGGGTCGAGCGGGCCGCCACCGTGCTCGTGGACGTGCGGGACGACAACGAGGCGCTGGCGGTGGCGGTCCTCGTCGAGCACGCCTCGACGTCGGCGCACGTGGTGGTCACGATGCGCGACATGGAACGGGCCGAGCTGATGGGCTACGTCGACCCGCGGATCACCTGCGTCCAGTGGCACACCCCGCGGATGGTCGTCGAGGAGGTGGTCTCGCCGGGCATCGCCGAGGTCTACACCGAACTGATGACCGCCGGCGGCGCCGGCACGTACTCGGTCACCGTCCCGGAACGCCTCGGCGCCCTGCAGGTCGAACGCTGCCGTGCCGCACTGGGCCGGACCTTCGGCGCCACGGTACTGGCCGTCCGCGGCGCGAACGGCCTGACGGTGAACCCCGCCTGGGACGGCGACCTGCCACCCGGCGCGGTGCTGTACTACGTCAGCTCGCGCGCACTCGGCCAGGACGAGATCGAACGAGCCCTGCGCGCCGCACACCACTGAGCCGCCCGCGCCGAGCCCTTCTGCCGGAGGCCGCCCTGCACCCGGCCCGCCGACGCCTTCTGGGTGGCCTCGCCGGGAGGTCTCCGTGCTTGGCGGGCGTCCGGGTGGGATCGCCGGGAGGTCTTCGCGCGTCTGGCGGGCGTTCGGGTGGCGTCGCCGATAGGTCTTGGCGGGCGTTCGGGTGGTCTCGCGAGGAAGTCGGTCCACCCGGAGCCGAGAGGGCCCTTGGCTGGCTTCGTCGGGAGTGTCCCGCACCTGGGCGGGGCGCCGGGAGGTTGCTCGCGTCGCGCCAACGAGCCGTTGCGTCGCCGGGGGACCGCGGCCAAGGCCGTCGCCGCTAGGTGAGGGTGGCCGGCAAGTACTCGTAGCCCCGCAGGATTCGGGTCTCTCGGCGGCGGCTTCCCGGGTTCAGGGCCAAGCCGGGGAAGCGGTCGAAGATCGTTCGCAGGCCGATCTCGCCCTCCATCCGGGCCAGTGCCGCTCCCAGGCAGTGGTGCCGGCCCGCGCCGAAGGCGACGTGGTCGCGGGCTCGGGCCCGGGTCACGTCGAACGTCTCCGGATCCGCGAAGACCTGTGGGTCGTGGTTCGCGCCGGCCAGTACCGTCGTCACCAGCGCTCCTCGTGGCAGGGGGACGCCGGCGACCTCCGTGGCGCGTACCGCCAGCCGGCCGGTCAGCAGGACCGGCGGGTCGTGGCGTAGTACCTCCTCTACCGCGTTGGCCCACAGCTCCGGCCGCTCGCGCAGGGTCGTGAGCTGGTCCGGGTGGGCCGTCAGCAGGGCGATGCCGCTGCCGAGCAGGTTGACCGTCGTCTCGAAGCCGGCCGCGAGGACCAGGCCCGCCGTCGACTTCAGCTCGGCCTCGGTGAGTCCGACGCCGTCGTCGCGGGCCGCGACCAGGCGGCTGAACAGGTCGTCGCCGGGGTGGCGGCGCAGGTGGTCCAGGTGCTCGCCCAGCCAGGTGTCGAACTCCGCCAGCGCCGTCTCGACGTCGCGGAACGTGCGCCAGCCCAGGCCGAGGTCGAGGCTCGGCGCCGCCGCCGCGCCCAAGGACAGCACCTTGCCCACCTCGGTGGGCGGGACGCCGAGGATCTCGCTGATCACCGTCACCGGGAGCAGGCCGCAGTAGGACTCGACGAGGTCGACCGGGCCGGTGGGGTCGATGGCGTCGAGCACCTCGTCCGCGATCGCCTGGACCCGGCCGCGCAGCTGCTCGACGGCGCGCGCGGTGAACACGCCGGTGACGAGCTTGCGGTAGCGGGTGTGCTCGGGCGGGTTGACGGCCAGCAGCGACGGCGGCCGCACCGGGTGCAGGTGCTCGCCGGCCGACCACTCCAGCAGCCGTCCCAGCGCGGAGCCGTCGGAGCCGAGCACGCCGGTGCGGAAGTCGTCGCTGGAGAGCACCTCCCGGACGGCGGCGTGCTGCGTGGTGATCCAGCCGAAGCGCGTCCGGGCGACCGGCCCGGCGGCCCGGATCTCGTCGAACAGCCCGCTCAGGTCGCGGCCCGCGGCGGCGTCGTCGACCAGCCGGCCCTGCAGGTCGCCGCGCCGGGCGCCGCGCAGCAGCACGGCCCGCGGCAATGCGTGCCCGAGCCCCCACCGGACCACGGGCTTCGCCCGCAGCAAAGTACCTTCGACGACCGCTTTGCCGAACCGGGCCACGTTCCCCCCACTGCGCCGCACGACTGTGTCTACTCCAGAGTAGCCCGCACCGGCCCCGGAGCCGGGCAGGCTCCGGGGCCGGCCGCCGGGTCAGCCCGCCGTCGTCGCGTTCAGCGTCAGGTAACCCACGCCGAGCTGCGCGAACGACTCGAGCGCGAAGCCGGCGAGCTGGTCGACGGCCGTCTGGTTCTGCAGCAGCAACCGGCTCTGGTTCTTCCGGACCGCGCTGAGGCCCGGCTGCTCCCGGTACTCGATCTTCACGGTGTTGCCGCCCATCGTGGTCACGTCGACCTTGATGTCCCGGTACACCCCGGTCAGCTTCGAGGCGATCTTCGACGCGAGATCCTGGACGACCACCGCCGCGGCCAGGGCCGCGATGATGGTGAGGACCGCCTTCGGGTCGACGAACAGCGCGCTGGTCTTCGGCGTCGACCAGACACCGCCGCTGTAGAGCCGGGTCGCCGTGTTGTGGTCGGTCAGGTCGATCTCGATGGCGTTGGACCGGGCCGTGCTGAACATCGTGCTGGTGGCGATGTCCTGCTCGAACCACACCTGCACGCTCTCCACCGGCGTCAGCACGTCGTTGCCCGCGACGACCTGGTTCTCGGCGACGTAGATCGGGGTGGTCGTGCCCCGGCCGCTGATGTCGGTCGAGTACGCGCTCAGCCCCGGGTGGATCGGGCCGTAGTCGTTGACCAGCGTGATGCCGGTCGCCGGGCCGCCCGACGAGGCGTCCCCGAGCACCCCGCTCTTGTCCAGCGTCGCCTCGTCACCGAGGCCGATCGCCACCTTGTTCGTCGCGACGTGCACCGTCACGTCGCCCTTGAAGTCGTTGCTGCCGAAGAGCTCGTACAGCGGCTGCCACGCGAACGTGTTTTCGGACAGGTAGTCGGCGGCCGACTGCCACACGACGTTGTAGGAGTTGTTGACCTTCTTCGCGAAGCAGAGCTGGTACTGGCTGTTCTTGAGGGTTTCGAGGTCGGCGGCGGCGATCTGGATGTCGACGCTCTTGAGCTGTCCGTCCGGCATGGTGTGCTCCTCGTTCGTGCTGCGTGGTGTCCGGGCCGATGCGACCCTGGGACCACACCCTCCGGACGCGCCGTCGCGCGCACGTCGTCGCCGCGCACCACAGGTGATCTCCGCGCCGCCTGCGTCACCCGATGGGCTGGACGGGCGGAAACGGTGCTGTTGGGCCATTGGCGGTACCCACGCCGCCCGGTTTCCGCGCGGTCCGGCGACGCGCTGTCGTGCCACGCTCCCGACCGGGTGACCGCCGGGCCGGAAGTCAAGCCCGCGCACGACTGAGGGCCGGTGCCGCCCGCGCTGCCGTACGGAGGCGGCTGGAAGACGGCCCGGAGACACTCGCGGTGCCATGCTCGTGGACCGGTGGACGGCGCCGGGGAAGACGGCGCGGACGAGGGGACGGCGATGGGCGAAGGCGACAGATCGGACGCGGACTTGGTGCTGCTGGGCCGATTCGAGCTGCGGGCCGGCGGCGAACGCGTCGCGCTGCCCCGGGGTTCGCAGCGCCTGCTGGCCTTCCTCGCCATCCGCGACGGCGCCGCGGTCGACCGGCACGCGACGGCCGAGCAGCTGTGGCCCGAGAGCCGCCCCCAGCGCGCGGCGGCCAACCTGCGGCAGGCGTTGTGGCAGGTGCGCCGCGCCACGGACCGGCCGGTCGTGGAGACGCCGGTCGACCGGCTGCACCTGGCGGCGGCGCTACCGGTCGACTTCTGCCGCACGCTCGAAGCGGCCCACCGCGTCGTCGGCCCGACCGGGCGGCCGGAATCCGGTGCGGGACTGGTCGGTGAGCTGGCCCAGGACTTGCTGCCCGACTGGGCCGAGGACTGGCTGGTGCCCGAACGTCAGCGGTGGGAGCAGGTCCGGCTGCACGCGCTGGAGGCGATCGCCCGGCACCTCATCTCGGCCGGCGCGCACCTGGCCGCGCTGGAGGCCGCGTTCACCGCGATCACCATCGACCCGGTGCGGGAAAGCGCGCACCGCACGGTGATCGCGGCGCACCTGGCCCAGGGCAACGGCGGCTCCGCGTTGCGGCACTACCAGCACTACCGGGCGCTGCTGCACCGCGAGCTGGGTGTCCTCCCGTCACAGCACATGACGCGGCTGGTCGCCTCCCAGCCGACGTTGTGATCAGCTGCAGGCACGGCGCCGTCAGCTGTAGGCCTCGAAGCGGGCGATCTGCCCGGCGGGCCAGCCGGTGTTGCCGGTGCACGTCAAGCGCAGGTAGCGGCGGTTGGTGCGGGGGACCGTGATGGTGATGCTGTTGCCCCGCGCGGGATCGAGCACGTAGCTGGTCACCGAGGTGAGGCGGCTGTGACCCGGCGCCGCAGCTGTGCTTGCTCGAAGCGATTTGCCTCGGCCGACCGCGGTTGCGAGTCGGTCGGTGGCTGCGGCGGGAATGGTGGTGCTGTTGCGGATCCGGGCGGCCGTCAGCTGTAAGCCTCGAAACGGGCGATCTGCCCTGCGGGCCAGCCGGTGTTGCCGGTGCACGTCAAGCGCAGGTAGCGGCGGCTGGTGCGGGCGATCGTGATGGTGACGCTGTTGCCCCGCGCGGGATCGAACACGTAGCCCGTCGCGGGGGAGAGGGTGTCGAACGTGGTTCCGTCGGATGATCCGGACAAGGCCAGCGTCTGAGTCCGGGTGCTCCACGTGCTCGACGGTGGGACGGCCACCACGATCCGCGTCACTGCGGTCGACGCGCCTAGATCGACCTGAAGCCACTGGGGGAACGCGTTATTCGTGCTTTCCCAATAACTGTCGGCGTTTCCGTCGACGGCGTTGCCTGCGCCGTAGTTCTGCGTGTGGCTGCTTTCGCTCGTGGTGCGGCCGCGGGCCAGGTCGGTCGAGCCGCCCGTGGTCAGGGTCGGTGATGTCGGCCTCGTCGCCGTCAAGGGGAGCTGGCCCTTGAGCATGCGGCCGCCGTCGTTGGTGAGGCGCAGGTAGTAGTCCGACGAGCACGCCGTTCCGTCTTCGTCCAACGCGAGCAGGCCGGAGCCGGCGGGGGTCATCGACGCGTTCTCCGCGGTCTTCGCGATCTGGTTGCCTTCACCGTATTCGTCGAACATCGAGATGTAGATGCCCTGCACGCCGGCGCGCACCATGTTGTAGAACTGGCGCCACATGAAGTCGCCGTGGGCGCGCTGCCTGCCGGAGACGTCGCCGGGCAGCACGCACGGCTGGTAGTCGATGCCGTGGGCGTTGCAGTCGGCCTGGTCGGGCACGGTGAGGTTCTGGTACATCCAGTCCGAGCCCGCCGCGTCGCCGACCGCGCCGACCATCCACGGCGAGATCATGTTGAAGGAGCGGTAGACGTCGCCGAAGCCGGGCCGCGAGCCGCCGTCGCTGGTGCGCCATTCCCTTGGCACGCCGCCGATGACGTAACAACCCTGGCCCTTGAACCAGTTCACCACGTCGAGGCAGGTGTTCGCGTCCCACGGGTGGTTGCCGTCGTTGTACCCGAAACCCCAGATGCAGACGACCGGCTTGCCGTTCTGGCGGGCGTAGGCGGACGACGCCGTGTGCGCCGACATCTTCGCCGTCCAGTCGGCCTTCATCTCCGGCTGCATGTTCGCCCAGCCGGTGGCGTCGTACATGATGTAGAACTTCCGCCCGTGCGCCTCGGCGGCGCTGCGGACCTTCGCGGCCATCGCGTCGCGCGTCGGGCCTTCGCTGCTGTTGGGGTTGAAGCGCTGCAACGCGGCGGTGTCGCAGCCGTTCTGCTGCATCCACAGGAAGTGCGTGTCCACGGTCTGCTGGTCGTAGGACGAGAAGAGCGTCGCGGGCTGGCCGTTGCCGAAGTTGGCGTATGCGGTCTGGTAGGTGCGGGTGTACTCGCGCATGTCGGGCCAGGCCTTGATCACGTTGTTGCCCGTCGACGGCGTCTGTCCCCAGTTCTGGCTCCAGTGCCACCAGCCGTTGATCGGCGCGCCGTCACCGGCGCAGGCGAACCAGCCCTGGTACCCGACGGTGATCTTGCCGACGACGTCCCCCGGCGCGCTGGCGGCGGACGCGCCGGGTGCGCCGGCGAGGGAAAGCGCTCCCCAAGCCGATGCCGCCGCGGCCGAGCCGATGAACGTCCTGCGGGAGATCGCCATTGCAGATCCTCTCGGCACCGTTGCACGAGTACGTGTTCCGGGAGGCGACTGTAGGCTTCCGGTCAAGGACTGGCAATAGTCGGACCGATTTCAGAAAATTACGTACTGAAGTCTGCAAGAATTGTCGGAGACGGCGGCCGATCAGCAGTTGACGGTGCCCTTGCGCAGCGCGTGCCCGCCGTCGTCGCTGTCGTCGGACCAGTAGACGGGCTTGGTGCCGCCGGTGCACTCGCTCGCGCCGGCCAAGGCGAAGCCTTCGTTGTTGTAGTCCGGCATGCCGGTCGGTCGGTTGTAGACCGCGGTCGTCGCGAACGCTCCGGAGGAGTTCACCTTCATGGTGCGGTGCTGGCCGTGGCAGGTGTCGTCGCAGACCACCCACAGGCGCGCGGCCTGCGGCTCCCACTGCACCTCCATGACGCCGCTCATCCCGCTGGCGAAGGACGCCACGCGGGTGAACGCGCCCGAGTCCTGCAGGACGTACCCGTGGACCATGCCGGTGCCCTCGACGCCGACGAAGAACACGCCGCCGCTGTGCGCGCCGTAGTGGCCGGGATCGTAGGCCGCGCCGGTCGCGGCGTCGGCGAACCCGGCGCCGGTGAGGGAAGCGTCGGGAACCCAGGTGACACCCTCGAAGCCGAGGTTGGCGCCCACCGGCGGCAGGTCCGCGGTCAGGTTCCACTCCTTCGTCGCGGTCAGCGTGGAGCCGGTGCCGCTCACGTCGTAGCGCAGCACGGACGTGCGGCTGCTGCCGGAACCGTCGCGCTCACTGGCGACGAACGCCGCGCCACCGGTGACCGTCACGCCCTCGCTGTCCGGATTGCCGGAGCCGCCCGGGAATCGCAGTGTCTTGCCCGACGACCAGCCGTTCGCGGTGTCCGGCTTCCAGCCGCCGGAGCCGTTGGGCAGCAGGCGCCACAGCTTTCCGGAGTTCTGCGCCGCCCACAGCACACCGCCGTCCTGGAACAGGCCGCTGAGGTCCTCGCCGAAGACGTTCGACGCGTCGGCCGTCGTCACCGAGCTGCCGCCGGGCCACGCCACCGGCGCGGTGCCGGAGCCGCAGCTGTTCGCGGCGCCGAGCGTCAGCGGGGCCGCGGTGAGCGGGCCGGTCCCGTCCGGGCAGCGCGACCACGACGGGTCGGAGTGCTCGCTCCAGCTGACGCTGTCGACCAGGGTGGTGCCGTCGGCCTGGTACAGCCGCGCTTTGTCCGACGAACCGAGCCCGAAGGCGCTGTGGACGTCGAACGCGCGGAACGCGCCGGGCGCCAGGGACGTCCCGGCGGCGATCTTGTACTTCGAGCTGTCCTGGTCGTCCTTGATGATCCAGCCCGAGACGTCGACGGCGGCCGTGCCCGAGTTGTACAGCTCGACGGAGTCGTTCACGCTGCCGGTGGTCACGACCTCGTTGAGGTGGACGTCCTGGGCCGCGGCGGCGTGCGCCGGGCCGCTCGCGCAGGCCGCGGCCAGCAGCGAACCGGCGACGAGGCAGAAGACGCGCCTGCGGGCACGGGATTCGGTCACGGTGTCCGTCCTCGGGGTCGGGATCCAGAGCCGGTTCAGCGTTCCGGGGCGGGCCGAACGAACGCCCTCCGGAAGGTGGGTTTCCCCTGAACGATGGCCGAACGTCCGTGGGCGCGCCACTCGCGTTCCGGTGATCGGGACGCGAGTGGCGCCCGATGGTCAGCCGTAGAAGTGGATGTAGCGGAAGTCGTTCTTGTTCACCGTGTGCCGCAGGTAGTGGCCGGTGCCGTCCCAGTTGTAGTCCTCGACGGTCACCTGGTTGCCGTTGACGCTGTCGACGATGGCGACGTGGCCGTACTGCCCGGCGTCGGTCTGCGCGGTCGCGCCCGTGGTCGGCGTGTTGTCGACGCGGAAGCCGTGGTTGCGGGCGTTGTCGTCCCAGTACTTGGCGTCGCCGTAGTTGTTCGCGCTCTTGCCGTGCCTGGCGATGTTGTAGGCGTTCCACGAGACGCACTCGCGGTTGTACATGTTCCAGTCGTCGACCACCGAGTCCTGCGGGATGTTGCGCCACTTCGCGGGGTAGGTGTCGCCGATCGTGGCGGGTGCTGCCGGCGCGGCGGTGGTCCCGAAGAGCGAGGCCATCGACTGGGTCGTGTGGTGGACCGTGGTGGTCGCCGGCGCCGCGACCGCGGCCGGGGCACCGGCGAGCGCGACGCTCGCGGCGGCGACGACCGCGAACAGGGTGTGCTTGACGGACATGGGAATTCCCTTCACCGGGGGAGTTGGGGAGACCGCAAAGAAAGGAGCTGGCCAGAACGGTAAAGGCGGCAACGGGAAGCGGACAGGCTAAGTGAACAACTGACGTGTCACCGTCTTGGCGCGTCACACAACCCCAGGTCAACGGCCCCGTGGCGGAAGCTGTAAACAGATTTGGCTACCACTCCCAGTTGACGCCGAGGATGCCCGGGTGCACGTCACGAGTGGCGAAAGTGACCGCGTGGCCCGAATCCACGGGTAACGGACGGCCTTGCGTGCGCGGCCCGCCCAGCTGCCGTTGTTCGAATTCCCGCGCGAGGCGGGGGATGCGGGAAGCGAATTGCACTTGGCAGACGTAGAGCTGCGCGGGCCGGGTGAACCGGTGGTGGTAGTGGTCGGTCTCGTGTCCCCGGCCGAAGCTCAGCGTGTAGGTCACCGCGGCGACGTCGCCGGCGGCCAGGGTCCGGTCGAGCAGGAGCTCACCCGCGGTCAGGCCGGTGACCCGGTCGGTGAGCACCCGGCCCAGGGTGCAGGACTGCAGGTCCTCGTAGGTGGGATCGTCCTGCTCGGGCCCGTCGGCCTGGAAGAACGTCATGATCCGGTCGACGCCGTCCATCGCGGCCTCGGCGACCATGCGCACCCGCAGGTGCCGCTCACGGCTGTGGTCGTCGACGAACAGCGTGTCGTGGAGGGACCAGAACCGCACGTGGCCGTCCGGCGGCGGCTTCAGCTCCGCGGAGAGCGGGTGCAGCGCGGGCCACAGCCGGTGCCGGGCCAGCCGCTCGGGCGGCCCGCCCAGCCAGCGGCCGCGGGGCGCTTTCGGGCCCAGCAACGACTTGAGCGTGCCGGGGCGCACGTTGAGGACGTCTTCCAGGTGCGTGACGGCGTCCAAAGAGGTCTCGCGTTCCGGCCGGGAGCGACCCGTGCGCCAGTACGAGAGCGACGCCCGGGACAGCGTCACGCCGCGGGCGGCCAGGTGGCGCTGCAGCCGCTCCAGCGACAGGCCGGACTCGGCGATCGCGGCGTCCAGCGCGAGCGAGAACGCCGTGTGCGGGGACTCGAACTCCACGGACACGGGCGGTGCCTCAGTTCCAGTCCCACTGCAGGCCGAGCAGCCCCGGGCCGGCGTCGGGGACGGCCAGGTGCGCCGTCCCGGACCCGCCGATCCACAACGGTTTCCCCGGCTGCCGAGGACTGTTGAGGGTCGGCTGCCGGTACGGGACGCAGTGCGGCGGCACCTCGCCGGTGAACTCGACCTGCAGCAGGTACTGCCGCACGGGCCGGGTGAAGCGCCGGTGGAACGACGTCAGCACCGAACCGCCCGGGTAGCGCCAGGTGTACTCGACGACCGTGCGGTCGCCCGCCGAAAGCCGTTGCTCCAGCAGGAGTTCGCACACCGTCGCGGTGCTCGCCTCCTGCGGCCGGGTCCGGCCCTGCCGGCAGTACCGCAGCTCACCCAGGACCGGCCGCGACGACTCCTCGGCCCATTCGTAGACGACGCACCGGTCCGTCCGGTCGGTCGTCGCCTCGAGCACCAGCCGCGTCCGGACCTCGCGCAGGCGGCGGCGCTGGTCCACGAGCACGTGCTCGTGGACGTCCAGGTACCGCACCTGGCCTTCCGGCGGCGCGTCGATGGCGGCGAGCGCCGGCCCGCAGGACGGCCACAGCCGCCGGCGGTCGACCGCGCCCGGTTCGGTTTCGGCGCCGCGGCCCCGGGGACGCGGTGGGCCGAGCAGCACCACCAGCGACTCGCCGGGGAGCCCGATCAGGTCTTCCAGCGCCCGCACCGCGCGCAGCGACTCCTCGCGTTCCGGCCGGCTGCGGCCCCGCCGCCAGTAGCTCAGCGCGGCGCGGCTGACCCGCACACCCCGGGCGGCCAGCCGCCGTTGCACCTGCTCCAGGCTCAGCCCGCGGACGGCCAGCGCGTGGTCGAGCACCTGAGCGAAGGTGCCGTGCCGCAGCAGCCGGCGCAGCTCGCGGTCCACCGGCACGGCCCGCGTTCCCACCGCATTCCCGGCCATCGGACCTCCACAGCTCGCCACTCCGAGGGGTTCGCGGACCGTAGGCGGGTGATCGCGATCGGTGGTAGGGCCGAAGGGTGGAATCCGGGGCATAAGCGGCAATCCGCCCGGGGTGCGGCCGCACTGAACGCGTCCGGACCTCTGTGGACAACTGGCTACGGCACATGCCGCCGACCTGCGGCGGAGCCCGGCGCGAACCGGTTCACTGTGAACGGAACTGAACGTTCACGCAGGGATTCTCCGGGTGACGGCCCGTGATTAGCGTTCGGCCGGTCTCCGGCGTCGACTGCATCCGGTGTGCCGCAGGAAACGTCGCCACTCCACTCCCGGAGGAAACAGATGTCCCCCTTCCCCAGCGCCAGGAGAGCGGCCGCCGCGGCGACCACCTTCCTCACCGCTGCGGCGCTGCTGGCCGTCGGACCGCCAGTAGCGCACGCCCAGAACACCCGGGTCCCCTTGCCGGACAGCATCGCGGCGCCGGCGGGCGCGCACCGGGACGCCGCCGTCGCGGGAGACCGCGGCGTCGGGATCGCGGTGGCGCTGCGCCCGCACGACGAAGCCGGCCTGAACCGGTTCGTCGCCGCTGCCAGCGACCCGCGCTCACCCGGCTACCGGCACTACCTCACCAGTGAGCAGTACAACGCGCGCTTCGCCCCGACCGCGTCCGACGTCGCGCAGGTGACGTACTTCCTGCGCGCCCAAGGCTTCCGGGTGACGTCGGTGGCGGGCAACCGCCAGGTCGTCGACGCCACCGGCACGGCCGACGCGGTGAAGGCGGCGTTCGGCACGTCGCTCGGCGACTACACCGGCGCGGACGGCGCGCACTTCTACGCCAACGACGCGGCGCCGTCGATCCCGGCCGCGCTCGGCGGGGTCGTGCGCAGTGTGCTCGGCCTGTCCGACCGCCCGGTCGCGCACCGCGCGAGCGGCCCGGCGATCAAGCAGGGGCCGGCCGGGCCCGGCGGTCCCGCGGGCGGCTACACCCCCGCGCAGTTCCGCACCGCCTACAGCATGACCAAGCTGTCCGGGTCCTACACCGGCGCGGGCCAGAACGTCGGGCTCATCGAGTTCGACGCGTTCAAGCAGGCCGACATCGACGCCTGGACCAAGAACTTCGGCCAGCCGTCGGTGACCCCGAAGGTCGTGCCGGTCAACGGCGGGGTGTCCCAGCCGGGCAGTGACCAGCTCGAAGTCACCCTCGACGTCGAAGCGGTGGCGGCGACGGCTCCGGGCGCGGCCCAGACCGTCTACGAAGCCCCCAACAGCGACGCCGCGTGGGTCGACGAGATGGCCAAGATCGCGAGCGACAACAGCATCACCATCCTGTCCGGCTCCTGGCTCAACGGCGAGAAGTGCGAGTCGTCGCCGATCAAGGCGTCGCACGACTCCTACACGCAGATGGCCGCGCAGGGCATCACGATGCTGTCCGCGTCCGGCGACTGGGGCGCCACCGGCTGCGGCTACCAGGGCGACAACAGCACCGTGCAGGCCGACTTCCCGGCGAGCGACCCGCTGTTCACCGGTGTCGGCGGCACGCAGCTGCGGACCAGCGACAGCGCGGGGACGTACCAGGCGGAGTCGTGCTGGAACCAGGGCGGCAGCGGCAACACCCGCTCGGGCGGCGGCTACTCGCAGATCTACGCGAAGCCGTCCTGGCAGCCGGGCAGCAGCCAGTTCCGTTCGGTGCCCGACGTCGCGCTCGACGCCGACTACGGGGCCGGCGCGCTGTCGGTGTACATGAACGGCGGCTGGCAGGACGTCGGCGGCACCAGCCTCTCGTCCCCGCTGTGGGCCGGGTACGTCGCCATGGTCAACCAGAAGGCCAAGGGCCAGGGCAAGAGCACGGTCGGCGCGATGAACCCGGCGATCTACGCGGTCGCGGGCTCGGCGCAGTACGCGTCGACCTTCCACGACGTCACCAGCGGCGGCAACGGCACCTACAACGCGGGCACCGGCTACGACCTGTGCACCGGCTGGGGTTCGCCGCAGGGCGACAACCTGGCCGACCCGCTGATCAACGGCACCGCGCCCGCCCCGGCGAACGACTTCTCCGTGGCCGCGTCACCGGCGTCGGTGAGCGTGGACCCGGGCCAGCCGGTCACGACGTCCGTCACCACGAGCGTCACGAAGGGGAGTGCCCAGGACATCGCGCTGTCGGCGGACGGGCTGCCCGCCGGCGTGACGGCGTCCTTCGCCCCGGCGACGGTCACCGCGGGCAAGTCCTCGACGCTGACCTTCACCGCGGCGGCCTCGGCGGCGCCGGGCACCACGTCGGTCACCGTGACCGGCAAGGGCACCGACGTCACCCACACCGCCACGGTTTCCTTGACGGTCAACGGTTCCGGCACGGGCGACTTCTCCGTGGCACTGTCGCCTTCCTCGGCGACGGTCAAGGCCGGCCAGCCGGCGAAGACGACGGTCAGTGCCACCGCCACCGCGGCGGCGCACCCGAGTGTCGTCGGCGGTGACACGGCCACAGTGGACCAGTACCCGTTCATGATCTCCATGCGCCGGGAGGGAAGTGTGTTCCCGGGCAAGCAGTCGTGCAGCATGGCGCTGGTCGGCCCGCACACGGTCGTCGGCGCGGCGCACTGCCTGCTGGAGAACTCCGGCACCAAGTGGTTCGTCTACGGCGCCACCAACCTCAACGACACCGGGTTCCGGGCCGACATCAAGGCGTCCTGGACCGATCCCGACTACACCGGCTGGCAGACCGGGCACGACGTCGCCGTCATCACCCTCGACAAGGACGTCCCGGTCCCGGCCGGCATCCAGTACCCGACCATCGCGACCGACGACTCGGTGAACGCGCCGGGCACGATGGGCCGCGGCATCGGCTGGGGCAAGACCGGGCAGAACACCTACTCGGACGTCCTGCGCACGGCCGAGTTCCCGGTCGCGAAGGACTCGGACTGCGCCCAGCACGTCGACACCACGCAGTACCGGTCCGACGGCTCGATGCTCTGCACCGGCTACGCCGACGGCCACAAGGGCGTCTGCGTGGGCGACAGCGGCAGCCCGTTCCTCGAAGGGAACCGGATCGTCGGGTTCTTCTCGTGGATGTCCAACGCCTGCAAAACCTACGGCGTCTACGCCCGGGTGACGACGTACGCGGCCGAGATCAAGGCGCACCTGGACGGGACGACGGCACCGGGCGGGATCGCGCTGAGCGCGTCCGGGCTGCCGACCGGGGCGGCCGCGGCGTTCGACCCGTCCTCGATCGACGCGGGCGGCTCGTCGGCCCTGACGATCACGACGAGCGCGTCCACCCCGGCCGGGACCTACCCGATCACCGTCACCGGGAGGAACGCGCAGAAGACGCACACGGCCACCTTCACCCTGACCGTCCAGACCGGTAGTTCCGGGCCGGTCAAGGTAGCCGATCCCGGCTACCAGTTCGTCCACGGCCAGGCGGTGAACCTGCAGCTCAGGGCCACCGGCGGCACGGGCAGCTACACGTGGTCGGCGACCGGCCTGCCGCCCGGGCTCGCGCTCGACGCGCGGACCGGGCTGATCACCGGCACCGTGACCAGGACGGGCAACTACACCTCGCCCGTCACCGCGACCGACAGCGCCGGCGCGGCCGGCAGGGTCTCGGTCAGCTGGCTCGTCTACTGAGGAACCGGGGGCCGTCGCCGATGGCGGCGGCCCCCGTCAGACGGCGCGGGCGAGGTAGGTGACCGACGGGTGCTCGACGCCGAGGTCGTGGAAACCGAGCCGGTCGTAGAACACCCGGGCCTGCCGGTTGGCCGTGGGCATCACCAGGTGCACACCCGGCACCGCGCGCTCGGCCAGCGCGGCCAGGTACGCGGTCATCAGCGCGCGGCCGTGCCCGCCGCGCTGGTGGTCCGGCAGGATGTCGATGTGCAGGTGCGCCGGGTAATCGGCCACTTCCGGGCGCACCATGTCCTCCGGCGCGTGCAGCACGCCGAGCATCTCCTCGGTCGGCGTGGCGGGCGGACCGGACGGCTTCGGGTAGCGGCCGGTGACGCCCGGCAGGTAGTCGCGCCGGTGCCGCCCCGCGAAGGCCGGGGTGTCCGCGGTGCCGACGAGGTACCCCACGGCCGTGCCGTCGCCGCGGTCCAGGACGAAGGCCAGGTCGGGCTCCAAGTCCAGGTAGGGCGCCAGGAAGATGGTCGGCAGGAGGTCCTGGTCGGGGTAGACCTCCCGCGCGTCACCGCCGTCGTGCCCGGTCCGGACGCACACGTCGAACAGCGCGGCCCGGTCGTCCGGGTGGTAGGTCCTGATGCGGGGTCCGGCCATGGAACCGATCATGGCACGGACGGCTACCAGTCGATGCCGGCCGCCAGGAAGGGCACGTCTTCGGGGCCTGTTTGCGGGCCCGCAGGACGCGCTCGGCGGGGGCGCCGACCGGCACGCGCAGCGGCGGGTCGGGCTTCTCGATCGTGTCGGCCACCGCGACGGCGACGTCCGCCGCCGTGATCGTCTCGCCGCGCAACGTGCCGAGCTGCCGGTACAGCGGGGCGTACGGGTCGTCCTCGTCGACGAACACCTTGGCGCGCTCGGCGCCACCGGTCGTCACGGCGCCGGGCTGCGCGATGCTCACCTTGACGCCGAAGTGACCCGCCTCGATGGCGAGCGTCTCGGCCAGCGCTTCCAGGGCCCACTTGCCGGCGCCGTACGGGCCGATCAGCGGCAGCACCACCCGGCCCTGATGCTCGAGACGAAGACGAGGTGCCCGGCGCCCCGGGCCCGCATCGCCGGGAGCACGCCCTGGGCGACCCGCAGCGCGCCGACGGTGTTGAGCTGGAAGAGCCGTTCGAACTCCGCGAGCGGGACGGTCTCCAGCGGCGCGCGCACGGTGGCGCCGGCGTTGCTGACCAGGACGTCGATCTCGCCGGCGTCCCGGAGGGCCTGATCGACGCTGTCCTGGTCGGTGACGTCGAGGCGCAGCCGCTGCGCGACCGGCAGCTCGGCCAGCGTCTCCGGCCGGCGCGCGGTGGCGATCACCCGGTGCCCGCGGCCCGCGAGTTCGAGGGCGATGGCCCGGCCGATGCCTTGGGAGGCGCCGGTGATGAGTACGGACGACATGGTGGTCTCCTCAGGGAGCGGGGACGAAGTTGGGCCCGCTGGTGTCGAAGGCGGCTTTGTTCTCGAGCACGAACTGCCCGACGGACTGCGGCGCGCGGCCGCCGATCTTCTCGACGTGGTCGTTCGTGCCCGCGAACACGCCGTCGCGGTAGTCGATCGCGACGTTGCTCAGGTGCTGGACGAGGTGCGCGGGAAAGCCGCGGTGCGTCATGGATGCCGCGAACTCCTCGACGCCGATCGGCTCGTAGTGCACCGGAATCCCGAGCGTCGCGGCGATGGCCGCGGCGATCTCGTGGTGGTCCAGCTCGACGGGCCCGTGCAGCGGATAGACGGCGCCGTCGTGGGGTTCGGGGTCGGCGAGCACCGCGGCGATCACGCGCCCCTGGTCGGCCGCCGCGATGGGCGCGTGCCGCCCTTCGCCGAACGGGAGCCGGAGGTGGCCTTCGCCGTCGCGCAGCTCCCACCACGTCGAGAGCCACTCGGCGAAGAACGTCGGCCGCAGGTGCGTCGTGAGCAGGCCGGTCCGGTCCAGCAGGCGCTCGGCGAGCCAGTGCTGCCGCGCCGCGTGGCTCTTCGCCTCGCGGCGCGCGGAGATCTGGGACATGCCGACGACGGACCGGACGCCGGTTTCCGTGGCCGCCTGGGCGAAGTTGACCGTCGCGTCGAGCAGGCCTTCGCGGATGGGGTAGACGAAGTAGGCACCGCTGACGCCGTCGAGCGCCGCGGTCACGCTGTCGAGGTCCAGCAGATCACCGTGGACCACTTCGGCACCGGCCGCGGCGAGCGCACGGGACCGGTGGTCGTCCCGGCGGACCATCGCCCGGACGCGGTGACCGCGCCGCAGCAGGAGATCGGCCGTCACGCTCCCGGTCTTGCCGGTGGCGCCGGTGATCAGGAACAGCCTGTCGTCGTGGGTCATGTCAGGTCCTTTCGTGCGGCGGTGCGCCGGTTCGGTCGACGGCGGTCACCGTCCACTTGCGACAGTCTCAGCAGGCCGGTGCTCACCGGGCGGCGGCGTTCTCGCCGACGAGGGTGCCGCGCATCAGCCACGTCGGGCCTTCGGCGTACGCGCTCGCCTCGGCGAAGAACGCGCCGAAGTACGGACCGGCGGCGTGGGTTTCGAACGCGGCGATGTCGGCGTAGACCTCGTTGAGGTAGAAGACGGCCGGGTTCTCGGCGTCGGCGATGACCTCGAACCGGTGGGAGCCGGGTTCGTGGGCGAGGGAGTCGCGGGCGGTCTTGGCGGCCGCCCGGACGAAGTCGTCGCGGTGCTCCGGCCGGACGGTGAAGGAGACGAGGAACTGGTACACGGGACGACCTCTTCCGGTAGTTCATTCACTGAACTAGCTCACCGTAGCACGAGACCAGTTCACTGAGCGAACTGCCGGTGTACGCTCGAGGCATGGCTCTTCCCAGCACCTACGCGGACCGCAACTGCTCCCTGGCGCGGGCCCTGGAAGTCGTCGGGGAGCGGTGGACGTTGCTGATCGTCCGCGACGCGTTCTTCGGGGTCCGGCGCTTCGGCGACTTCGCCACCCGGCTCGGGATTCCGCGTGCCGTCCTGACCAGCCGGCTGAAGGCGCTCGTGCAGGAAGGTGTGCTCACCCGCGACGAAGCCGCGGGCGGGGTCGTCGAATACCGGCTCACCGCCAAGGGCGTCGAGCTGTGGCCGATCGTGCGCGCCCTGATGGGGTGGGGCGACACGCACTACTCGCCGGCCGGGGCGAAGCGCACGGTCCGGCACGACGCCGACGGCGGCCTGCTCGACCAGGACGGCCGCTGCGCGGACTGCGGCGTGATCGTCCCGGTGCCGGACATCCGCGTCGAACCCGGCCCCGGTTACGAGCCGTCGGGCGTGGTCCTCGATCCGCTGTCCGCCGCGATCAACACGCCGCACCGGCTGCTCGAACCGGTCACGGCGTTCTGACGGCGCGCCGCCAGGCCGAGGGGCTGACGCCGCGGACGCGTTTGAACGCGACGCTGAAGGCGAAGGCGTCCTCGTACCCGACCTCCCGGGCGACGGCGGCGACCGTGACGTCGCTGTCGCGGATCAGGTCCGCCGCGACGGTCATCCGCCAGCCGGTGAGGTACGTGAGCGGCGGTTCGCCGACCAGTGCCGTGAAGCGCGCGGCGAACGCGGCGCGCGATAAGCCGGTCTCGGCGGCGAGCGCGGCGACCGTCCAGCGGCGGGCCGGGTCCTCGTGCAGCAGCCGCAGCGCGTCGCCGACGGCGGGCTCGGCCAGCGCCCGGTACCAGGCGGCCGGCGCGGCACCCAGCCGGGCGCACCACGCCCGCAACGCCAGCACGAGCACCAGGTCCAGCAACCGGGCCAGGACGGCGTCCTGGCCCGGCTCGTCGCGGCCGGCCTCGGCGGCGAGCAGCGCCAGCGCGCCGCCGGTGCGCGGTCCGGCGGGCACGATCGCCAGTGGTGGCACCATGTCCAGCAGGCGCCCGCCCGCGTCGCCGCGGAGTTCGTAGCCGCCGCGGAGCATGGTCGTGGCGCCGGGCAGGCCGTCGCCGTACGTGCGGGGCGCCCGGGGCCGCTGGTCCGCGGCCTCGCCGCCGTCGGGAAAGTGCTTCTTCCCTTGCCGGATCACGAATCGGGCCGGCGTCGCCGGGTCGTCGGCGATCGTGTGCGGGCCGGGTCCCTTGACGAGCGCGATGTCGCCGGCGGCCAGCCGCACGGGGGCGGCGTCGTCGAGCCGGATCGACGCGGGGCCGCCGAGGGTGGTCAGGATGGTGAGCGGCGGCGGGTCGGCGTAGGTCACCGCCCACGGCGGCCGCTGGATCAGCTGCCGGACGAGCGCGTGGCTCGCGCGGGCCCGGTCCAGCAGATCACTCAGGACGTCCACGCGACTCACGGTAGACGATCACAAAGGTATCCACGACGTTCTCCCATGGATCGTCCACGTCCCGGAGAGTTGGCTTCCGGACATGACGAACACCTTGATCCTCGGCGGCACCGGCAAGACCGGCAGCCGCGTCGCCCGCCACCTGAAGGACGGCGGTCACCCGGCGAAAGTGGCGTCGCGCACCGGCGGCTTCGACCTGGGTGACGCGACGACCTGGGCGTCCGCGCTCGACGGCGTCACCGCCGCCTACGTCGTGGAACCCGACCTGCGCGCGAGCGGCGACCGCATCCCGAGGTTCGTGGCCCAAGCGGTCTCCGCGGGCGTGCGACGGCTGGTGCTGCTGTCGGCCGGCGGCGTCGGCGAGGCCGGCGAAGGCCATCCGCTCAAGGCCGCCGAACAGGCCGTGCGCGAGTCCGGTGCCGAGTGGACGATCCTGCGGCCGGACTGGTTCGCGCAGAACTTCGGCGAAGGCCCCTGGCTGCCGGAGATCCTCGCCGGCACCCTGTCCCTGCCCACCGGCGACGGCCGCACGCCGTTCGTCGACGCCGGCGACATCGCCGAAGTCGCCGCGTCGGCCCTGACCGGCAGCCGGCACGACGGCCGGACCTACCAGCTGACCGGCCCCCGGGCGCTCGGCTTCGGCGAGGCGGTCGACCTGATCGGCCAGGCCACCGGACGCGTGGTCCGCCACGTCGACGTCGCCCCCGAAGTCCACATCGGACAGTTGGTCGCGAACGGCGTCCCACCCGGTGTCGCCCAGTTGCTCACCGGGATCCTGGTGGCCATCCGCGACGGTTCGGCGCCCGCGCCGACCGGTGACGTCGAACGCGCCCTCGGCCGGCTGGCGCGGTCGTTCGAGGACTACGTCGCCGAAACGGCCGCCGCGGGGGTGTGGGCCTGATGGCCTACCCTTGGTCCATCCCCGAGAAGAACTCGGCGATCTCCCGGGGCGCCGTCGGCGTGAAGCACCACTCGAGTCCTTGCGCGGACCCGTGCGCGGCTTCTTCGGCGCGCGGGAACATCGCCGTTTCGTACTGCGTCAGGGCGGTTTCGACGTCGTCCGGGTGCTCGATGATCGCGCGGGCGAGGTCGGCGCCGTCGATCAAGGCGAGGTTCGCGCCTTCGCCCGCGTACGGCGACATCACGTGCGCGGCGTCGCCGACGAGCGTCACGCCCGGGACGCGGGCCCAGCGGTGCCCGGCCGGGAGTCCGAAGATCCGGCGCGGCGTGATCGTGTCCTCGCAGTGGCGGATGAGGTCGGTCAGTTCCGGGGCCCAGTCGGCGAACTCCTCCAGGAGGGCGTCGCGGGCCGCGGCCGGATCGGCCCAGTCGACGCCGCCGGCGGACAGCCAGTCCTCGGGGACGCGGAAGGAGGCGCCGAGCTCGATGTCGTTACCGCCGTGGCCCAGGAGCCCCTTGTTGTCGGACAGCGCGAAGACCATGCCGGGCCCGATGAGCGCGGCCAGTTCCGGGTGCCGCGCCGCCGCGTCCGGGATGCGGATCTCGACGTGGGAGACCCCGCAGTACTCCGGGGTCGCGGCCGACAGCAGCGGCCGCACCTTCGACCAGGTGCCGTCCGCGCCGACCAGGAGGCCGGTGGTGGTCGTGGCGCCGTCGGCGAAGGTCAGCTCGTGCCGGCCGTCGCCGAGGGTGCGGGCCGCGGTGACCTTGTGGTCCCAGACGATGCTGCCGGGGGCGAGCGAGCCGACGAGCAGGTCGCGCAGCACGGTCCGGTCGATCTCCGGCCGGCCGCCTTCGCCGCCGTCAGGCCCGGCGTCGACGAAGACGTGCGCTTTCTTGTCGAGGACGCGCACGTGTTCGCCCTGCGGGTGCGTGTGACGGCGGAATTCGTCGTACAGACCGGCTTCGCGCAGGGCGAGCTGGCCGGTGTCCTCGTGGATGTCGAGCGAGCCGCCCTGGCGGCGCGCGCCGGCGGTGGCGTCGAGTTCGTGGACGGTGGCGGGAATCCCGTGGTTCTGGAGGATGCGGGCCAGCACGAGGCCGGACAGGCCGGCGCCGACGATCGTGACGGAAGAGCTGGTCATGGGAGGTCCTGTTCCGGTGCGGGAGGGGGGTTCGCGGCGAGGATGCCGTCGAGCAGGACGTCGAAGGCCCAGTCGCTGCGGGAGCCGCCGTCGCCGGAGACGAGCGCGGCGCTGAGCGGCGCGATGTGCGGGTACCGCGCCGCGTCCACGGTGGTGATCTTCGTGGCGAGCGCCGACAACGCGGCGGCTTTCTCGGTCTTGGCGGCCGGGGCACTGAACTCGACGGCGACCGCGGTGGGGAACAGCAGGAGCAGGTCGACACCCCAGGCCGCGGCCCGGTCGTGTGCGCCGCCTTCCTGGAGCAGCGCGAGGACGGTGTCGACCAGCGCCAGGTAGTTCGGGCCGCTGGGTTGTGTGGACAGCGCCATCCGGGCGATCCCCGGATAGCGCATCAGCAGCTGCCCGTAGCCGGACAGCAGCCCCTTCACCCGGTCGCGCCAGGTGCCGGGGCCGGTGACCGACGGCTGAAGTTCGCCCAAGAGCACGTCGAGGATCTGCGCGTGCAGGTCTTCGGTGTTCCGGACGTAGACGTAGAGCGAGGCGTGCCCCGAGTCGAGCGCGGCGGCGACGCGGCGCATCGTCACCTTCTCCAGGCCTTCGTCGCGCAGGATGCCGAGCGCGGTGTCGATGATCCCCTGCCTGGTCAGGGCGGCTTTCGCCGGCCGATCACGGCGGCTGCGGGGTTCCGGGGTGTCGTCGGCGGGGGGCATGACGCCACCGTAGCACGACCATGGTCGTAGCGACCATGGTCGTTGAGGTGGGCAGGCCGGACCGTGGGTTCCGCGTTTGTGCTCATTCCCTTGCGCAGCCGTGAAATCCGTCGGTTTCCGGTGTTACGGTCCGCCGCGGCAGTCGAATCCACACCTTGGAGGCGCAAGTGGTGGCGAAGCGTTGGTTCCTGGCCCTGGTGGCGGCCGTGCTCGGTCTCGCCGCCTTGGCCGCGCCCGCGTCGGCGGCGGTGCAGGTGGCGCAGGTGGCCCAGGTGGCGCCGGCCGGGTGCACGACCTCCATCCAGTGGGTGCAGCAGGGCAACAACTACTTCTACGGCCTCGGCAACCTGCAGTGCACTTCCGGGCGCTACCGGGCGAAGGCGGTCTGCATCAACAACCAGACCGGTGCCGGGTACGTGAACTACGGCACCCAGGTCGTCACCGCGCCGGCGACCGCGACCGTGCTGTGCAACACCGGGAACTCGGCGCAGGCCGTCTACGCCGTGACCGATCCGCTCGACGCCGGGGTGCCCGGGTGCGTCTCCTGGGTCGAGTGGGTCAACCAGGGTGGCAACAACCTGTTCTACGGCCGCGGCCAGGCGCAGTGCGACACCGGGCGCTACCGGGTCAAGGCGCTGTGCAAGAACGAGCAGACCGGCGACTACTACATCCTCTACGGCACCCAGGTGGTGACCGCGCCGGCCGCCGTTTCCGTCACCTGCAACACCGGGAACACCGCGCAGATCGTGCAGGCCGTCGCCGATCCGGCCGCCACCGGGCTGGCCGGGTGCATGACCTGGAGCGCGTGGATCGTCCAGGGCAGCACGCTCTACTACGGCCGGGGCAGCGCCCAGTGCGACAGCGGCCGCTACCAGGCCCGGCTCGCCTGCCACAACCTCCAGACCGGCCAGGACTACGTCGTCTACGCCCCGGTCGTCACGGCGCCGGCGACCTCGACCGGCACGTGCCTGTCCGGCAACTCCGCCACCGCCGTGACGACGGTGGCGGCCTGAGCGGCCGTCTTCAGCGCGCCGCGGGTCAGGTCCCCAGCTTCTTCAGCAGCTCGGACAGGTCCACGACCTGGTCGCCGGGCGGGGCCTCGATGGTCACCGGCTCGCCCCAGTCGCGCTACTCGGTCGTGCCCTTGACCGTGGGGCCCGGCTGCTCGAAGCCGGGGGACAGGTCGACCGTGAACCGCGCGGGCCGCAGCGCCGCGTCGAGCCACAGTTCGGCGGGGAGCTTGCCGGTGATAGGCGCGGCGGGCTTCCCGTCCAGTGGCACCCGGATGAACTCCGGGAAGAGGTCCGGCGCCTTGGTGGGGTCGAGTTCGAGCCGGTAGTGGTTGGCCAGGCCGGTCCGGTCGGCCGACACGATCCGGCCGGTCCGTTCGATCTCCGCCAGGGCCCGGCCGAGGTCGGGCAGCTGCACGATCGTCGGCACCACCACGCCCGCCGCCTGGGCCATCGGGTCGGGGCTGTCCGGGTCGGTGCCGACCCACGGTTTGCCGGGGATCGCCGCGCCCGGCGTGCGGGTGTAGGTCTTCTTGCCGAGCACCCGGACCTCGCTGCCGTCGAGCAGCATCGTGAGGCTGCTCGTGGAGCCGTCGAAGCGGAGCGAACCGGTGACGCTCTTGGTGTCGGGGCCCACGACGGCGTCCGTGGTGAACGCCGCGGACGGCGCCTGCGCGATCCCGGCCCGCGCCGCCGCCACCAGCTGGGCGACGTCGGTGACCGGCGCCGTGAGCGCGGGTGCCGGTGGCGGCGCGCTGCCGGGTCCCGGATCGCAGGCCGTGAGCGCGAAAACGGCCATGGCGATGATCGGACCGGTCTTCCGCACGGTTCCCCCTCGGTGTCGTGTTCCGGGGAAGATAGCGGGACAAGGTCACATTCCGGGCATGCCGGCCGGGTCACGACGGCGAGAGGGATTCCGGGGGAGACACGGCGCGCGTGGGCGCGGGGCCTCGCGTTCGCGGCCGGACTCGGCCTTCTGACTTGGCCCTGCTGCAGCCGGGTCGGCCGGAACGCTCCCTGACCCGGCCGCAGCAGGCGTGACCTCCGGCGTCAGATCAGCGTGAACTTCTGGGCCGTCGAACCGTTGCAGTCCCAGATCTGCAGCCGTGTGCCGTTGCCCGTGGCGCCGCTCGGGGAGTCCAGGCAGCGGCCGGACTGCGGGTTGCGCAGCGAGCCGTCCGCCTGCTGCGTCCAGCCCTGGCCGCCGACGCCGTTGCAGTCCCACAGCTCGACCTGGGCGCCGTTGGCCGTGCCGTTGCCCACGATGTCCAGGCAGCGGCCCAACGTCCGCAGCGCGCCGCTCGACAGGTGGAACCAGTGCTGGTCCACGGCGAACGACTGGCAGTCCCACAGCTGCACGCCGGTGCCGTTGACGCCGTGGTCGTCGCCGGCCACGTCGACGCACTTGCCGCCGGGGCCGGTGATCGGGCCGCCGCCGGTGACCGAGAACTTCTGCGCCGCCGATCCGTTGCAGTCCCAGAGCTGCAGCCGGGTGCCGTTGGCCGTGGCGCCGTTCGGCGCGTCGACGCAGCGGCCGGACTGCGGGTTGCGCAGCGAGCCGTCGGCCTGCTGCACCCACTTCTGGCCGCCGACGCCGTTGCAGTCCCACAGTTCCAGCAACGCGCCGTTCGCCGTCCCGTTGCCGACGACGTCGAGGCATCTGCCCAAAGTGGACAGTGACGAGTCCGCGTTGTGCGCCCAGTGCTGGTCGGACGCGTTCGCCTGGCAGTCCCACAGCTGCGCCGCGGTGCCGTTGGTGCCGGTGTCGTCGCCGGCGACGTCGAGGCACTTGCCGCCGGGGCCGGAAACCGGGGCCGCGTAAGGCGGTGTCCCGGTGGATCCCGAGTAGCCGACGGAGACCACATTGGACTGGACGGCGTCGTCCGCGGCGTCGGTCGGGTAGCCCGCGGTCATCACGCCCTCGAAGAACGAGCCGATGGACGCGTTGCTGTTGTCCCCGCCGGTGCCCAGCACGATCGAGCCCTCCTGGTGCATCGGCGTGTACCCGCCCGACGGCAGCGCGCCGTTGTACCAGGTGGTGAGGCCGCCGCTCTGGGAGTTGCCGCCCTTGAGCGCGAACGTCGTCTGGCCGTTGTTCTTCAGCAGTGCCGTGACGAACGGCGTGGCGTTGCCGCGGTTGGCGGTGTTGGAGCGGTTGCCCTGGAACAGCCCGTTCTCCAGGTCGCCCGCCACCCACGGGCCGATGCCGGTGCACGGCGGGAAGTAGCACGTGGTGCCGAGGTTCACCGCGTCCATGTGTCCGTTGCCGGTGTCGGCGATCTGCGCCTCGACGTTGCCGTAGTCGAAGCAGCAGCCGCCGTTGACGTGCGTGCCGCTGGCGACCATGTACATGCCTTCGGGCTGGCCGTTGACCGCGACGCCGGCGCCGACGTAGTGCCGGTACCCGGTGCCGGGGGAGACGTAGACGCCGTAGACCTTGTGCCCGCCCGCGGTGACCGGCAGGGCGGACGCGATCGCGGCGACGTCCTGCCCGCCCGCGGTGCCCGGGCCTTCGACGGTGAGGTCGTTGTGGCGCGGGGACTGGTCGTAGATCACCGTGATGGTGCACGTCGTCCCGGCGCAGAAGGTGTCCTGCGCGGCGGCGTTGGCGTACCCGCCGGTGGCGAGCAGGCCGATGTTCGTCTCGGCGCGGTCTGAGGCGCGCTGCACGCGGTAGAGGTTGCCGGCGTAGGCCGAATACAGGGCGCGCGTGGTGCTGTGCGCGGCGACGCACTGGGTGCCCGCGGTGCCGTAGATGTCGCAGGGCAGGGAACCGGCGGCCTGCGAGGTGGTGGCCAGGCCGAGCATCGTCCCGAGGACGAGCAGCGTCGTGGTGAGCGTGGCGAGAAGTCTTCGGCCGGAAACGCGGTGCACGGGGACCTCACTCTCAAGCCGCAGGTCAGCGACCCGGGCGGATTTTTACAACGTTGTATTTCCGGGAGAGAAGGGGGCTGCGGGGAAGCCGGTGGGGATGTGGCGAGAGTAGGTCGGCGTTCTCGATCGTGTCAACAGGTCACGAGGTGCCGGTGGCCCGGTCCCCGGCGGTTCGCCGGGCGGTGCACCCGGACGGCCCATCCGGCGGGGATCCGTTTCGTGCCAGGGGATGCGGCTCGCTCAGTGCGATTCGTCCGGTTGGTGGCCCCGGCGGGCGGCGCACTTCGGGAAAGGTCCGGTCGTGGCTCGCCGCTTTCTGTTCTCCCGTGCCGTCTTCGGCCGATCGGGCCTGGTGCCGACGGTCGCGCTGACGCCCACGGCGCGGGAATCGCGGTCCGGCGTCGCCCCGATGGCGGTGCCGGCCGGGTTCGGCCTGACGCGCGGACCCCGGACGGGGTGGAAGACGCCGCTGGGCATGACTGACTCCAGGTGAGCAGAGGCCCCTGAGCGGGTGGCGGCGACACGCAGGAGGTGAGGTGAATCGGTTCCGAATATCGCCCGCGGGCCCCGATCTGTCAAGGCTTGACAGGTCGGGGGCAGTGGTATGAACCTTTTCACCGAGCGTCCCCGGCCGGTCACGGATGCACCTTCCCGGTGGTCAGGGGGCGAGCCGGACGACGCCGTCCCCTGACCGGCGGCGGGTCCGCCCCACTTTCCCGGCCAGGGAGGAACCATGCCCACGATTGCCCGTCCGCGGCGCCGCCGCGGACCCGGTACCCGGTTGACGACGCTGGCGGCGGCGCTCGCCGTCGCCGCGCTCGGCTTCACCGCACCCGCGGCGCACGCGGCGGATCCGCTGATCTCCCAAGGGAAAGCCGTCACGGCGTCCTCGGTGGAGAACGCCGGCACGCCCGCCACCGCCGCGGTGGACGGCAACACCGGCACCCGCTGGTCGTCGCAGTTCAGCGATCCACAGTGGATCCAGGTCGACCTCGGCGGGGCGGCGACCGTCAGCCAGGTCGTGCTGCGCTGGGAGGCCGCGTACGCCACGGCGTTCCAGATCCAGGTGTCCGCCAACGGGTCCAGCTGGTCCACTGTGTACCAGACGACCACCGGCACCGGCGGTGTGCAGACGCTGAACGTGACCGGCTCCGGCCGGTACGTGCGGCTCTACACCACCGCGCGCGCCACGCCCTACGGCGTCTCGCTGTTCGAGTTCCAGGTCTTCGGCACCGGCGGCGGCACGACCACCCCGCCGCCCGGCTCCGGCGTCCCGCCCGACTCCTTCTGGGGTGACACCGCCAGCATCCCGGCCGCGCGGAACGTGCTCACCGTGAAGGTCCTCAACCGGACCAACGGCAAGTACCCGGACAGCCAGGTGTTCTGGAACTTCGGCGGTCAGACCCACTCGATCGCCGAGCAGCCCTACATCGACATGCCGGCCAACTCGGCCGGGCGGATGTACTTCTACCTCGGCACCCCGAACGGCCAGTACGCCGACTTCATCGAGTTCACCGTCGGCCCGGACGTCTTCAACGGCAACACCACCCGGGTGGACGCGTTCGCGCTGAAGCTGGCCATGCGGCTGCACGCCCACGACGGCTACGACGTGCAGGTCGGCGACGACTACGGCACCTTCCAGGAGGACCGCGCGGCCACGTTCGCCCGGTTCCAGGCCGAGGTGCCGACCGAGTTCAAGGGCCTGGCCACGGTGAACGCGCCGTACCGGATCCCGGCGCCGGGCAGCGCGCCCGACTTCCGCGCGGGCGGGCAGTACGCGAACTACTTCACCGCCTACGCCCAGTCGGTCGGGGTCAACGAGCCGACGTCGAACATCACCGGGTGCGCCGGCTCGCTGGCCGGGAACCCGAACATGTGCGCGGCGCTGAACCGGCACACTGCGCAGCTGCCGGCGTCGCAGCAGCAGGACCCGGCGAACTACTACAAGGCCGCCCCGGCGAACTACTACGCGAAGTACTGGCACGACCACGGCATCAACCACCTCGCGTACGGCTTCCCGTACGACGACGTGGCCGGCCAGTCCTCGTTCGTCTCGCACGGCGACCCGCAGTGGCTGGAGGTCGCTGTCGGCTGGTGACCGGTGGGACGGCCCCGGGCGATCCCCGGGGCCGTCACCCGGCTAGAACGTGAACCACTGGGACGTCAGCAGCACGAGCCCGAGCGAGCACGCGGCCACGACGACCAGGCCCAGCGCCGCGACGACGAGCGGGCGGAAACCGCTGCGGGCCATCTCCCGGAAGTCGAAGTTCAGGCCCACACCGGCGAAGCACAGCAGGAACGCCCACTTCGACAGGTTGCCGAGGCTGGTGACGTCGGCCTTCGCGAACACGTGCGCGGTGGCCAGCGCGGACACCACGATGAAGCCGAGCACGAACTTGGGGAACGTGCGCCACACGAACCCGGCGCGGCCCTTCAGTCCACTCGCGACGGCCTTGCCGCCGCGGGTCGACCAGTAGGCCGCGTACCCGAGCACGACCAGGCCGATCAGCGCGTTGCGGGTGCTCTTCACCGCGACGGCGACGTCCTGGGCGTGCGGCGAGTAGGCCGCGCCGGTCGCCGTCGTCTCCGCGGTGTTGTCCACGGCCAGGCCCGCCCACAGCCCGAACTGCGTGTCGGTCAGGTTCAGCGCGTGCCCGATCAGCGGGAAGGTGAACAGCGCGACGGCGCCCAGTGCGAGGATCGCGGCGATGGCGTAACCGGAGTCCTCGTCGTCGGCGTCGATGGAGCCCCGGCCCGCGATGATCGCCGAGACGCCGCAGATGGACGTGCCGATGGCCAGCAGCGACGAGAGCTTCCCGCCGAGCTTGAACGCCTTGCCCACCAGGAGGATCACCGTGGTGGCGACGGCCATGTCGACGAGGATCAGGCCGAGGCTCAGGCCGCCGAGCTTGGCCAGGTCGCCCAGCACGAACCGGGCGCCGAGCAGCACGATGCCGATCTTCAGCCAGAACTCGTAGGTCGCGACGCCCGGGCGAAACACGGCCGGGACGCCGATCGTGTTGCGGATGAGCAGCCCGAGGATGATCGCCCACAGCACGTACTCGAGGTCGGGCAGCGCGGTGCCGGTCGCCTTGCCGATGCTGCGCACCCCGTTCTGCGCCAGCGTTCCCACGATGCCGACCGCGACGAGCAGCAGCAGGCCGGGGAGATAACGCAGGACGGGGATCGCCGTCAGCCCACCGCTTCGGGTGGTGGTGTCGGTCGGCGTCGTCATTTGACCAGGAAGGTGATCGTCGGCAGCAAGCCGAAGGCGGCCAGCAACACCAGCACGGCGGCGACCGCCACGGCGGCCCAGTCGGCGCTGATGCGCGGCGCCGGTTCGCGGTCTGAATCGGAACTCATGACTGCAGGACTGTAGGCGCCGGTACGCGCACTGGACAGCGCGCGGCGCGCGCGTCCAAGGGGTGGGAGATGTCCGGTTCGCCCTTGACGGCGACCGGCGGCTCACGGGAGGGCGAACGCGGAACCGCCGCCGTGCCACCACTTCCGGTAGAACCGCGAAGCCTCGACGAGCGCGAGGTAGTCGCGCTCGATCTTGGCGCACACCTCGCCCACGAGCGACGCCAGCCGGGAGTCCTTGCGCCACGCGAGAACCAGGTCGCGCGAGAGCGGCGTGCCGGCCAGCGACAGCGTCGCGAGCCCGTCGCGGGCCGTGCCGATCGGGTAGAGCAGGCAGATGCCGCGGTTCTCGGCGGTGAGGGCGAACGCGACGTGCGCCTCGGTGGTGAGGTGCGCGATGCGCTGCTCGAACCCGGCCGCCGCGCAGACCCGGGCGAAGTACTCGTTCATCCCGCTGTCGTCCGGGTCGGGCATGACCCACTTCTCGTCGGCGAGGTCGGCCAGCTCGATCTCGCCGCGCTCGGCGAGCGGGTGCCGCCGCGAGACGCCGATGAAGAACGGCTCCCGCACCAGCAACCGGTGTTCGACGCCGTCGGGCGGGCTCACCGGGAACCCCGAAAACTGGCGCAGCACCGCGACATCCAGCTCGCCGGAGCGCAGCAACGCCGTGAGCGTCCCGGTTTCGCGGATCGTGCGGCTGGTCACCTCGCGGCGTGGCAGCATCGCGGTCAGGGCGTTGACCAGCAGGCTGAACTGCTGCGCCGGGATCCCGCCCACCTTCACCGGCGCGCCGGACTCGCTCGCGGCGTTGACGCGGGCGGTGCGCTGCAGCGCGTCGAACTGGCGCAGCAGGTTGCGCGCGTCCCGGATCAGTTCCGCGCCGGTGTGCGTCGGCACCACGCCTTCGGGGGAGCGGAGGAACAACGCGCCGCCGACGAACTGCTCGATGCGTTTGAGCTGCGTCGTCACGGCCGGCTGGCTCAGGTGCAGCCGCGCGGCGGCGCGTCGCAGGCTGCCGGCTTCCGCCACCTCGACGACGAGTTCCAGGTGCCGGATCTCCAGACGCATCCCGAAACATTATCGCCTGGTGCAATAGGGCCGATCCCGTGACGATCATGGCCGCCCCCGCCGCGGCCCGGTTACGTTCCTCCGCGTGACAGCACTGGCTTGTGTTCCGCTGAGCGGAAAGACGGCGCTCCCCGCCCTGGTCTCGGACGACGTCGTCCGCCGGTTCCTGGACGCCGCGGCCGCCGAGTACGCCTGCATCACCCCCGACACGCCGAGACCCTGCTTCGGCGTGCTGCTGGGCACGGTCGCCGAGGACGCGCTGCTGGTGTCGGACATCGCCTTCGCCCGCAACGCCCGTACCACCGATCCCAGCGCGCGGGCGGAGTTCGCGACGACGATCGTCCCGCGGTTCGGCTCGGCGTACGAGAACGCCGTGCGCGCGTGGTGGGTCGCGCCCGCCGACCTGCTCCGCATCTCCCGCGACGGCGACGACCGCGGCCTCGACCTCCTCGGTTCGATCCACCTGCACCCGGACTGGCACCGGCTCGGCCCGGAGTGCGAACGCGGCCGGCCGCTGAGCGACCGGCCGACCCCGATGGACGAGTACGTCTTCCGCGGCGCGGGCTGGCCGCTGAACGTCGTCTGCTACCTGGAACGGCAGCACGGCGGGTTCTACTACTCACTGGCCGCGTGGGACGGCGACTGCGCACCCGTCTCGTTGCGCGTGCTCGCGTCGGCGGGGGTGACCGCGTGACGGACGAGGAGATCCGCGCGTTGTGGCACACCATGACGGCCGGGTGGGCCCGCGGTGACGCCGCGCGGTTCGCCTCGGTCTTCGCCGCCGACGTCGACTTCGTGAACGTCCGCGGCGAAGCGCTTTCCGGGCGGGACGCCGTCGAATCGGGCCACGCGCAGCTCTTCGCCACGGCTTATCGCGGGACGACGTTGTCGGCGTCGGTGACGCTGATCCGCCGGCTCACACCTGATCTGTCCCTGGTGCACGCGACGTCGGAGATCGCGCCCGACGGCGTCGTGACGCACGCCCAAGCTGTGGTCCGGCACACCGGCGCCCCCGAAATCACCGCCTTCCACAACATGATCCCGAAGGGACCCCCTCGATGACCCGCCCCCGGCTGCGGCACCTCGCGTTCGTCGTCCAGGACGCCGAGCGGATGGCCGCGTTCTACTGCGCGCAGTTCGGCATGGACCTGTTCCACACCGACCCCGACGGCAGCCGCTTCGTCACCGACGGGTACCTCAACCTGGCGCTCATCCAGCAGCGGCTGGACGGCGACGTCGCGACCGGCTTCAACCACTTCGGCTTCCAGGTCGCCGACGTCCCGCCGGTCGCCGACCGCCTCGCCGCGGCCGGCGTGCCGCGGCCCGTCCTGCGCGGCGGCGACCGCCCGTTCGCCGAGTACCGGGCGATCGATCCGGAGGGGAACTGGTTCGACCTGTCCGAGCACGGTTTCCTGCCGCCCGGCATCAACACTGAAGCGGGGTGATCCCACCGGCGCTCTTCTCACTTCGCGTGCTGCGGCCGGATCCCGTGTTAGAAGTGGAGAATGCTATCCACTTCGATGCGGCTCGCGACCTACGACCGCTACGGACCGCCTGAGGTCCTGTCCGTGACCACGGCGCCGCTGCCCCGGCCGCGCGCCGGCGAGGTCCTGGTCCGGGTGCGCGCGGTGTCGGTCAACGGCGGCGAATCCACCGTGCGCGCGGGGAAACTGCGGCCGTTCACCGGCACGAAGTTCCCGAAGGGCGTCGGGGTCGACCTGGCCGGCGAGGTCGTCGAGCCGGGGACCAGCCGGTTCGCGGCGGGCGACCGGGTCTGGGGCGTGCTGGGCCGGCGGCTGGGATCGGCCGCGGAGTACGTCGCCCTGCCGGCCGACCGGCTGGACCACGTCCCGTCAGGACTTGACGTGGTGCAGGCGGTCGCGCTCGCCGTCGGGACCACGGCGATCACGGCGTTGCGCGACCTGGCCGCCCTCGCGCCCGGCGAGCGGCTGCTGGTCCGCGGCGCGACCGGCGGCGTCGGCTACATCGCCGTCCAGCTCGGCAAGGCGATGGGCGCGCACGTCACCGGCCTGGCGAGCGCGGGCAACCTGGACCTGGCGCGGGAGCTGGGCGCGGACGAGGCGATCGACTACCGCGCGCCCGGAAAGCTGGGCCGCTTCGACGTCGTCCTCGACACGGTCGGCACCGAGCTGCCCGCCTTCCGCCGCTTGCTGACGCCGCGGGGCCGGATGGTCACGATCGCGTTCGAGCCCGGGCGCCCGGTCCGCTCCCTGGGCTACATCGCGGCGAACGCGCTGCGCCGGCGCCGGTGGGTCCGCTTCTTCAGCGGCAACCCGACCACGCCGCTGCTGGCCGAGCTGGGCCGCTGGGTCGCGGCGGGGGCGATCCGCCCGCAGGTCGACCGGGTGTTCCCGCTGGCCGACATCGCCGCCGCCCACGGTGCGCTGGAGCGAGGCGGGGTGCGCGGCAAGATCGTCGTCGACCTGTCCTGAGCTAGGTTGGCGTTCGGCCCGCCGAAAGGACAACGATGCCGGCTTTCGAGTTCGACGCCGTGGTGTTCGACGTGCTCGGCACGCTCGTCGACGAACCCGCCGGGATCCGCGCCGGCATCCGCGAGTCCGGGCCCGCCCTCGCGGATCCGGTGGTCGACGAACTCGTGCGGCGCTGGCAGGACCACATCGAGGCCGAGCAGCGGCGCATCGCCGACGGCGAGCGGCAGTACGTCGTCAGCGACGTCCTCGACCGCGAAGCCGCCCAGGTCGTCGCCGAGGCCGCGGGGATCGCCGACCCGGCCGCACTCGCCTTGTCGGCCCGGCGGCTCCCCGCGTGGCCGGACACCGTCGGCGGTCTCGCGCGGCTCGCCGGCCGGTTCCCGCTGATCGGGCTGTCGAACGCCAGTCGCACGGCGCTGCTGGGGCTCAACGCCCACGCGGGGTTGCGGTGGCACCAGGCGCTTTCCGCCGAGGACGCGCGGGCCTACAAGCCGGACCCGGCGGTGTACCGGCTGGCGGTCGAGGTGTCCGGCAGTCCGCCGGAACGGCTGCTGATGGTGGCGGCGCACGCGTGGGATCTGCGCGGCGCGCAGCGGGCCGGCCTGCGGACCGCGTACGTCGCCCGGCCCGTCGGCGACCCGCCGGCGTCCTCGGATCGGTTCGACCTCCACGCCGAGGGCCTCGCGGACCTCGCCGGCCAGCTGGGCTGCTAAACCAGCGGGTGTCGACATGCCGATCCGGTTAGGGTGGGCCGATGAGTTCGGTCAGGCAGGTACAGATCACCTTCGACTGCGCGGATCCCGAGCGCGTCGCCCGGTTCTGGTGCGAGGTGCTGGGGTACGTCCTCCCGCCGCCGCCGAAGGGGTTCGACACCTGGGACGACTTCGACCGCACCCTGTCGCCCGAGCGTCAGGGCTCGGCGTTCGCGTGCGTCGATCCCACCGGCGAAGGCCCGCGTTTGTTCTTCCAGCGTGTCCCCGAAGGCAAGGCCGTCAAGAACCGGGTGCACCTCGACGTCCGCGTCGGCACCGGGCTCGTGGGGGACGAGCGGCTCGCCGCCCTCCAGGCCGAGAGTGCGCGGCTGGTCGCGCTCGGCGCGGTCCAGGAGCGGGTGCTGCTGGCCGACGGCTTCAACGAATCGTGCATCACCATGCAGGACGTCGAGGGAAACGAGTTCTGCCTGGACTGAGCGTCAGCGGCCGGCGACCCGCTCGATCACCGTGACGAGGTCGGCGAGGTCGGTGTCGAACTCGGTGTCCCAGTCGACCTGGGGGTCGAGCAGCGGGCCGAGGCGGTGGTGGGCGGGCAGTTCCGCCGGGCCGAGCAACGCGCGGCGTGAGCGCATGTCCCGGTTGCCGTCGGAGAACCGGCCCTGGGTCTCGGAGATGACGAACCCCAGCACGAACGTGGTCAGCAGCCGTTCGAGGCGGGCGACGTGGGCGTCGGGGACCCCCGCGTCCAGCAGCGCCTGGTAGATCCGGTCGACCGCGACGACGGCGTCTTCGGTGACCGACGGCCGCGTGAAGAGCAGGGTCACCACGGCGGGGTGTTCCTTGGCGAGGACACGCACACCGCCCGCGAGCAGGCTGAGCCGCTCGAGCGGCGGCGCGGCCGGGTCGGGCTCCGGGAGCAGGCCGAGCAGCCGGCCGACGATCGCGTCGAGCAGGTCGTCCTTGCCGCGGAAGTAACCGTAGAGGGCCATCGGCGTCAGCTCGAGCCGCCCGGCGACGGCGCGCATCGACACCGCGCCGAGCCCCTTCTCCCGGGCCAGGGCCATCGCCGCGTCGACGATCTCGTCTCGCCGCTCGGTTTTCATCTTGCGCACCGGGTCAGTCTACGGTGTAGATTGCTGGTCTACACCGTAGACTGGAGGTGGGGGATGCTCGAAGTCACCGATCTGGTGAAGCACTACGGCGCGACCCGCGCGTTGGCCGGGTTCACGCTGCGCGCCGAGCCCGGCGAGGTGGTCGGCCTGGTCGGCCACAACGGCGCCGGCAAGACGACGTTCGCCCGGCTGGTGGCCGGCCTGGCCACGCCGGACGCCGGTGAGGTGCGGATCGGCGGCCGGGCACCGAAAGCCGCCCGGGCCCTGCTCGGCTTCGCACCGCAAGAACCGGCGCTCTACCCCGACGTCACCGTCGCCGAGACGCTCCGGCTCTTCGGCGGCCTGGCCGGGCTGCGCCGCCGCGCGCTGGCCGAGGCCATCGACCGGATCGCCGACGCGTTGCTGCTCACGGCGTTCCTGCACCGGCGGGTCGGCGTGCTGTCGGGCGGTCAGCAAAGGCGGACGCAGGCGGCGACGGCGATGCTGCACCGGCCGCGCCTGCTGCTGCTCGACGAACCCACCGCGGGCGTCGACCCGCAGACCCGGGCCGCCCTGCTCGCCGCCGTCCGCGCCGCGGCCGCGGACGGCGCGGCGGTCGTCTACACCACCCACTACCTGCCCGAGCTCACCGAACTGGGCGCGACCCTCGCGGTCGCCAAGAGCGGCCGGGTGATCGCCCGCGGCACCGCGGCGGACCTGCTCGGTGGGCTGCCCGGCGAGATCCTGCTCAGCACCGACGACGGCGAGATCCGCGTCGCCGCCACCGATCCCGGGGCGGCGCTGGCGGGTGTGCTGGCGACGACGTCCGCGCACGTCCGCGACGTCGAGCTGCGCCGGCCGACCCTCGACGACCTCTACCGGGCGGTGGCGCATGAGTAGGTTTTCGGTGCTGGTGCACCACAACGCGGTGCTGCGGCTCCGCGATCCCGGTCACCTGATCAGTTACGCGGTGATGCCGATGGTGCTGATGCTGGTGTTCAAGCCGCTCTTCGCCGCGTCGATCGCCGACGGCGCCACCCAGGCCGTGCTCGGCCTGCTGGTGATGTTCACCGTCCTCGCACTGTCCATTGTGGGCACCGCGCTGCTGTCGGAACGGACGTGGCACACGTGGGACCGGCTGCGTGCCACCCCGGCGACGGCGGTGGAACTGCTGGCGGGCAAGGCGGTGCCCGTGTTCACCGTCCTGGTGGTGCAGCAGGCCCTGCTGCTGGTGTTCGGGCACTACGTGGTGGGCATGCCCGCGCCCGCGTCGCCGGTGCTGCTCGGGTTCGCGGTGCTCGTCTGGAGCCTGACGCTGCTGGCCGTCGGCACCGCGGTGGCGACGCTCGTGCGCAGCCACGGCGAGCTGTCGGCGGTCTGCGACGTCGGCTCGCTGGTCGTCTCCTCGCTCGGCGGCGCGTTGATCCCGGCCGCGATGCTGCCGGGCTGGGCGCACGCGATCGCCCCGATCTCGCCCGGTTACTGGGCGATGACGATGCTGCGCGGCGCCGTCGAAGGGCAGTCCGGCGACGTCTTCCGCGCGGCCGCGGTCCTCGGCGGGCTGGCCGTCGTCGCCGGCGCCGTTGCCGTGGTGCGGCTGGAGCGCGGCCTGAGCCGGCTGCGGGGGTGAGTCAGCCGGCGCGCGGGGCGACGGCCGCCAGCGTCGTGTACGGCAAGGTGAACCGGCCGCCGATCTTGTCGACGGCCGCGCCGACGTCGGCCAGGACGTCGGCGACCTGGCCGGCCGGGAGCCGCGTCAGCACGCCGGTGGTGGGCAGCAGGTCGAGCCATTCGTCGCGTGTGTACGGCTGTTCCCAGTCGAACCGCCACTGTTCCGGCTCGCCGAGGCCCGGTACCTGACGCATGCCGTCGGCGGCCGCGGCGAACATCGTTTGGTAGATGTCCAACGCGGAGCGGTCGTGGCCCGCGACGCTCATGGGGGAGTCGGGGGCGACGCGCTTCAGCGCCGCCGCGTAGACCTCCGCGACGCCGGGCGGCATGTCGTAGACGTGCCCGAAAACGGCCAGCCGGCCACCCGGTCGGAGCACTTCCACGGCCTTGGCCGCGCCGGCGACGGGGTCCACCCAGTGCCACGCCTGGCCGGCGACGACGGCGTCGAACGTCCGGCCGGCGGGGTCCCAGGCCTCGAAGGTCGCGACCTCGACGTCGACGCCGGTCTCGCGGGCGAACCCGGCCATCCGCGCGTCGGGGTCGACGCCGAGCACCCGGCAGCCGGCCGCCAGGAACTGCCGGGCCTCGATGCCGGTTCCGCAGCCGACGTCCAGGACCTCGCGGCCGGGCCCGGCCGCGAGGATCCGCTCGATCAGCGCGGCGGGGTACGGCGGCCGGGCGCGGTCGTAACGTCCGGGATCGACCCCGAACGACTCCGCGATCCGCCGAGCCCGATGGGGCGCGGTTCCGGCAGAATAGGGCTGTTCCGAAGGGGAAGTGGGCATGTGCCCACCATAGTGGGCACTTGCCCACACGGGCAAGGGAGGACGGCCGGGTGCCGACCGGAGTGCACATCCGCGACGCGCGGCGGCAGCTGTTCGACGCCGCCGAACGCGTCCTGCTCCGGGACGGGCCGAGCGCGCTGACCAGCCGATCGGTCACCACGGAGGCCGACTGCGCGAAGGGTGTGCTGCACCGGCACTTCGCCGACTTCGACGAGTTCCTGGCCGAACTCGTCCACGAACGCATCATTCGGGTCGACGACCAGGCCGGGTCGCTGCGCGCCGCGGCCGGCACGGGCACGGTCGCGGGCAACCTCGCCGCCGCGTTGACGGAGCTGCTCGACCCGATCGCGCTGGCCATGGTCAGCCTGGTCTTCTTCCGCGACGAGGTCCGCACCCGCCTGCGCCGCTCCGGCCTGCCCCACGGGGTGCCGGTGCTCGCCGAAGCCCGCGGGATGTTCGCGGCCTACCTCACGGAGGAACGAGCGCTGGGCCGCATCGCCGCGGACGCCGACGTCGAGAACGTCGCGCTGTCGCTGATCGGGGCCGGGCACCTGCTGTTCGCCGGCCGCCGCGGTGGGCCGCCGCCGGCCGGGGAGGTCGACCAGCTGGTGGCGACGGTCATCGCGGACGTCGTCCAGCGGCGCCTGCTGTAGGCAGCGGGCTCGACATCCGCAGGAACTGCTGCCGCAGCGGCCCGGTGACGTACGGCCCGACCGCCCGGATGAACTCCTGCGTGTACGGCTGGGCCAGGTGCTTGTCCAGGTCGGTCTTCGACCGGAACATCTCGTAGATCACGAAGGTGTCCCGGTCGGCCCGATCCCGGTGGACGTGGAACTCGAGCGCGCCCTCCTCCGCCCGCAGCGGCTCGACCAGCCCGAGGATCAGCTCCTCGACCCGGTCCGCGCACCCCGGCTTGGCCGTGGCGAAGCCGAGATGGGTGTAAGGCCCGGTCTCATCGGCGTCCGGCTCGGGCAGCACGGTCATCGGCCTTCTCCGTTCACGGGGAACCACTTGCCCAGCCACGAAGTCACCGACGCCGGATCGGTACCGGCGGCGGCGAGGTAGCCGTCGGGCCGGATCACCAGGACGCCGGGGGTCGCCGCCAGTTCCGCGGCGACCCGCGCGTCGCCGCCGACCAAGCCGGGCTGCGCTGGCGCGATCCGGCCTTTGTGGAGAGTGAGAACCTGTTGCCAGGGATGGAGAAGCTCGACGTCCGGTCCGGTCGTGAGCACGGTGAGCTTGGTCAGGTCGAGCAAGTCGTAGAGCCGCCGGACGCCGCCCTCGGCCACGACGTCGACGTCGGGCACCCGGTCGCCGGCCCGCAGCGGGCCCAGCCGGCCCGCCCCGGCCGCGATCGGGCTCTTGCGGTAGCTCGCCGTGGTTTCCCCGAGGATCGCGGTCGCCTTGTCCTGCACGAAATCCCGGCTCAGCGTGATCGGGGCCATCGTCGTGACCATCCGGTGCACCAGGGGATTGGTGGAGTTCCACACCTTCGTCGCCGTCTCGGTCGCGCGGACCAGCTTGGCGATCACCGGGACGCGGTCGGTCTGGTAGGTGTCGAGCAGCGCCGGCGCGGCCAGGCCCCGGTGCACCAGGGCCAGCTTCCACGACAGGTTGATCATGTCCTGGATGCCGGTGTTCATCCCCTGCCCGCCCGCGGGGCTGTGCACGTGCGCGGCGTCGCCGCCGAGGAACACCCGGCCGGCGCGCAACGCGGGCACGTGCCGGCTGTTGATCCGGAAGTGGGAGAGCCAGTTCGGGTCGCGCAGCCGCGCCGGCAGCGGCGCGACGTGGTCCCAGATGTCCTGCAACGCGGGCAGTTCCGGGACGTCGTCGTCGGCAGTGTCGTTGCTGGACCCGGGATCGGTGGCGATGAACCGGAACCGGTGCCCGGCCATCGGGAAGACCGCGACGAAACCGTCCCGGGCGAGGAAGATCGAGAGCTGGTCCTCCGGGACGTCGCCGTCGAGGTACAGGTCGGCCAGCAGGTACCGCTGCGCCATCGCGCGGCCCTTGAACGGCAGGTCGAGGGCGTGCCGGACGGCGCTGTGCGCGCCGTCCGCGCCGATCAGGTACGCGGCGTGCACCGTCTCGTGGCCGCCGTCGCCGTCCTTCAGCACCGCGCGGACGCCGTGGGCGTCGTGCTCGAAGGAGAGCAGCTCGACGCCACGCTCGATCTCCACACCGTGCGCGCGGACCCGCTCGGCCAGCAGCTCTTCGGTCTCGGCCTGGGGGAGCAGCAGGATGTGGTTGTAGCGCCCGGGAATCCGGTCCAGCTCGACGGTCGCCAGCTTCCGGCCGCGCCCGTAGATCGCGGTCCCCGAAGCCCGTTGCCCCCGGCGGAGCATCTCGTCACCGACGCCGCGGGGCCGCAGCAGTTCGAGGGTCCGGGCCTGGATGGCCAGGGCTTTCGACGTCGTCGAGGGCGCGGGCGCCCGGTCGACGATCCGGACGCGCACGCCGAGGCGCGCCAGCTCCATCGCGGCGGTCAGCCCGGTCGGCCCGGCGCCGACGACGAGCACGGGACGTTCCTGGTCCATGTCACCACTGCCTCTCAAGTCACCGAGCGTTGACTTATCGAGGGTAAGCCGGTCCGGGCGAGCAAGTCAACGGTGGGTGACTTATCCTCGTCCCATGGCACCCCCGCGAAGCCGCAACGCCCAGGCCACCCGGGCCGAGATCCTGTCGGCCGCGCGGGAACGGTTCGCTGCGGACGGCTACGAGCGCACGACGCTGCGGACGGTCGCGGCCGACGTCGGCGTCGACCCGGCCATGGTGCTCCGCTACTTCGGCAGCAAGCAGGGCCTGTTCACCGCCGCCGCCGACTTCACGCTCGACCTGCCGGACCTCGCCGGCATCGCGCCGGCCGACCTGGGCGCCGAGATCCTGCCCCGGTTCCTGGCCGTCTGGGACCACGACAGCACGTTCCTCGCGCTGCTGCGCGCGGCGATGACCAGCCCCGAAGCCGCCGATAAGCTGCGGGAGCTGTTCAGCGCACAGGTCGCGCCGGCGTTCGCCAAGGCCGCCCCGGACCACGCGGGCGAGCGGGCCGCGCTGCTGGGCTCGTTCCTGCTGGGGATCGCCACTACGCGCTACGTCCTGGAGACGCCGGGGACGGCCATGTCACCCGCCCGGCTCACCGCCTGGGCCGCCCCGGTGATCAGCCGGATCCTCACCGGCCCGGCCCCGGAGTGACGATCGTGGTCAGCCTGCCGCCGCGCGGCCGCCGTCGATGGTGACGATGGTGCCGCTGATGTAGCCGGCGCGGTCCGATGCCAGGAACGTCACCAGGTCCGCGACCTCCCGCGGTTCGGCGACCCGGCCCGAGGGCAGTGCCGCGAAGCTCGCGTCGACGTCCGCGTTGGCCGCGCGCATCGCCGTGATCCGCTCGGTGGCGACCGGGCCCGGGTTCACGCCCACCACGCGGACGCCGTCGCGCGGGCCGACGCCGCCCAGGGCTCGCGTGAAGGCCATCAACGCGGCGTTGCCCGCGCCGCCCGCGATGTAGCCGGCCGTGGGACGCTCCCCGCCGGTGCCGATCACGTTGACGATCACGCCGTGACCGGCTTCGCGCAGCCGCGCGTAGACGAGCCGGGTGAGGTCGACGTAGCCGAAGACCTTGAGGTCCCAGGCGTGCCGCCACTGCTCGGGGCCGACCTGGTCGAGCGAGCCGGCGGGGATGTCGCCCGCGTTGTTCACCAGGATGCCGGCGTCGGTCGTGGCCGCGGCGAGCCGCTCGAGGTCGGCGGCCACGCGCAGGTCCACGACGTGCACCGTGACCTCGACGCCATACGCCTCGCGCAGCTCGTGCGCGCGGGCCTCCAGCGCGTCCGCGCTCCGGGCCGCTAGGTGCAGGTGGCAGCCCTCGCCGGCCAGCGCCTCGGCGATCGCCGCCCCGATGCCCTTCGACGCGCCGGTCACCAGCGCGCGCCTGCCGCGAAGATCCAGGTCCATGTGCCGTCCTCAGTCGTGGGAACCACCCAGTGTCGAACGTACGGGAAGCGCCGCGGAGTCTCCCGGTTCCGCCGCCGCGGCGAAGGCGCGCGTGAGAGGCTGACCTCGGCCGCAGCCGCCGCAGCGAGGTGGCGCACCGTTGGGGGGCGGTCAGCCGAAAATCGAGGACGCCATGACCTACCCGCAGCACCCCGGCCCGCCGCAGGGGCCCTACCCCGGACAGCAGCCATACCCGGGACAGTCGCCGTACCCGGGACAGCAGCCCTACCCCGGACAGCAGCCCTACCCCGGACAGCAGCCCTACCCCGGACAGCAGCCCTACCCCGCCCAGCAGTACCCCGGTCAGCCGGGCTACCCGCCGCCGTACCCGCAGTCGCCCTACGGGATGCCGCCCCCGAAGCCGAACGGCGTCACGGCGATCATCGCGGGCGTGCTCGCGGTGCTCGGTGGGCTGCTGTACCTCGTCGGCGTGATCGGCAGCGTCATCGGGCTGGCGAGCATCGGGTTCGGGTACTGGTTGATCATCGTCTACCTGCTGCTGGACGTGGTGCTCGCGGGGACACTGCTCGGCGGCGGCATCCTCCTGTTCGCGCGCAAGCCGATCGGCCGGCTGCTCACGATCATCGGCAGCGGGCTCGCCATCCTGGTGACCGTCGTGTCGTTCGTGCTGGACGCGGTCGGTCTCATGCACTTCGGCGCCGGCATCGGGAGCATGTACCTCGGCGGCCCGATCGCCGGCCTGCTGATGGTCCTGATCCCGGCGGCCGCGACGCTGACCCTCGCGATCGTCAAGCCGACGGCGATCTGGTGCGGCCGCCCCACGCCGGGCGCCGTGGGGTACCCGCCGCACTGATCCGGCCGGCCGCGGGTGATCGGGATGGGAGGGGCCGGGCAGCGCGTCCCCACGCCGGTCCGGCATCCACGTCGGCGGCTGAACTCCGCCACCGTCCACTTGCGACGTACCGGTCACTCGTCGTCTGCGGACGCCTCCGGCGGCCGGGTGCCGAGGAGCTGGTGGGCCCGCAGCGCCATCTGCAGCTCCAGCCGGTGCAGCGGGTCCGCGAGCCGGTCGCCGAACAGGCCCGTCAGCTGGCCGACGCGGTAGCGCACGGTCTGCGGGTGGATGCCGAGCGCCTGGGCGATGTCCGGGGTGTTCCCGTTGTGCTCCAGCCAGCTCAGCAACGTCTCGGCCAGCCGGAGCTGCTGCTTGACCGTGAGGCCCGCGAACGGGGCGAGCACCTTGTCCGACAGCCGGTCGAGCAGGAAACGGTCCAGCAGCAGCCAAAGCGTCGAGAGGTGGTCCCCGCAGTGGGTCACCGCCCGGTCTTCGACGAGCCCCTCCCGGACGAGTTCGAGGGTCCTGCGGGCCCAGTGCCGCGACGTCGCCGCGTCGGGCGGCCGGACGCGGGGGCCGACCGCGGCGCGCCAGCCGGGCAGCCGGGCTTCGAGGGCGCGCAGGTCGCGGTCCGGGTTCGGGGTCAGCAGGCAGGGTTCGCTGCCTTCGAGGTCGAGCAGCACGTCGTCCGGCACCTGGGGTGTCGGTGGCAGCTGGTGCTCGTCCCGCGGTTCGAGCGCGATGACGGTGATCCACTCCGGGATCTCCCACTTCGCGGCCTTGGCCATCGTCGCCACCGTGGCCGGTGCCGAGGCCGGGCTGGCCAGGAGCAGGTCGAGCAACCGTCTCCGGCGGCGCTCCAGCGTCCCGGTCGCCCGCGCCTGGGCCAGGGTGTACCCCTCGACCGAATAGGACGAAATCTCATCCACGTAAGCGAAGATGGCCTCCGCGCCGACGCAGAGGATCGACGCGGGGAGCCGGTGGACCTGGCCGAACTGCGAGATGTAGCGCCAGGCGGCCCGCCCGCCCGCGCGGTAGGCGGCCTGCAGCGAGTTCAGGCTGCCGCCGTCGTGGTGGACGCGCTTGCCGACCTCGGTGAACAGCTTCGCCCAGTCGTCCTGGGCGGCGCCCTGGTCCTCGATGCTGTCGATGCAGCTGACGACGGCCTGCTCGATCGCCTGGACGATCACCTTGCCGAACTCGCCTTCGAGCGGCTTCGCGTACTCGGGCACGGCCCGCTGGATCTCTTCGAGGATCCGCCGCGCGACGGGATCGGCGTGCGGCCGGAACCGCCGCGCGATCTCGGTCGGGAGCGAGCACCAGAGCCGGCGGGCCTGGCCCGCGCTCCGAGGTGACGGGACCAGGTGTGTCACGTCGTTCGAGACCACCCGGTCTCCGGTCGTCCGCGTCACTGCCACCCCTTGCCGCACGACGGCCGCGACTTCCCCGGTGAAGTCCGCGATCTGCCGCGTGCACTCACGTCGCGGCTGACGCTCCGACATCAACCGCGCACGCCATGTACTCATACGGGGTCCGATTTGGCAACCGTTGATCTTGCGTCCGGGTGACGTTCTGTCGCATCGCGAACAACCGGCACGGAGAACTTGTCAACGTCCGACAAGGCCACGGGGGTGGCGAACACTCACGCCCGGACGGGGTTTGCCGGGCCGATTTGTGAAGCGGGACCGTATCTTCGCCCGCGCCGCGGTTGTTAGCGTGATCAGCTGTTTCCGCTGCTCACGACCGGGGAGGACAGGATGACGGCGCTCGTGGCGTGGTGCTTCCGGCGGGCGCCGTGGGTGCTCGCCTGCTGGCTGCTCGCCCTCGGCGGGCTGCTGTTCGCCGCGCAGCACACCGGCGTCGCCTACCGCGACACCGTCGCCCTGCCCGCGGCGGACAGCTCCGTAGCGGCGGACCTCCTGCGCGGCGCGGGCGGGGACCGCGAACGCGTGGTGATGCGATCCGCCGACAGCGCCCGGGTCGACGCGCTCGCGGGCCGGCTGCGGAGCCTGCCGCACGTCGTCTCGGTCGATCCCGGCCCGGTGTCGGCCGACCACCGCGTCGCCGTGCTGGACGTCCGGTTCGACGCCGACGCCGAGACGCTCGGGCAGGAGACGGCCGACGACTTCGCCGACGTCGTGCGCGGCGCCGGTGTGACCGCCGGGGCGTCCGGGCAACTGGCCTCGATGACAGCCGCCGCGCCGGACCTCGGCAACGCCGGGATCGGGCTGGTCGCGGCCGCACTGGTGCTGCTGCTGGCTTTCGGCTCGCTGACGTGCGTGCTGCTCCCGGTCCTGACGGCGTCGGCGTCGGTCGGCTGCGCGCTCGCGGTCGTCGCGCTGCTGTCGCACGTCATGACCGTGCCGAAGATCAGCACCGAGATCGCCGCGCTGCTCGGGCTCGGCGTCGGCGTGGACTACGCGTTGTTCGTGCTCACCCGCTACCGGCAGGGGATCCAGGACGGCCTGGCCGCCGAACAGGCCCTCGCGGCTGCCGCGGCGACGTCGTGCCGGAGCGTGGTCTTCGCCGGGGTGACGGTGTGCGTGTCCCTGTCCGGCATGTTCACCGTCGGGCTGGCTTTCCTCGACGGGATCGCCGTCGCCGCCACGGTTTCCGTGCTCCTGACGATGGCCGCCGCGGTGACGTTGTTCCCCGCGTTGCTGCGCCTGCTCGGGCGCCGGATGCGCGTCCGCCCGGCCGGTGCGGGCGGGCTGTGGCCGCGGGCGGCGCGCTCGGTGACGTCGCGTCCGGCGCCGTACGCGGTGGCGGCGGTGCTGGTCATCGCCGTGCTCTCGCTCCCGATGACGGGCCTGCGGCTCGGCGTCCCGGGCGCCGGGCTGGACCCGCCGGGCAGCGTCACGAAGGTCGCCGCGGAACTCCTGGAGGACGGCTTCGGGCCCGGCGCCAACGGACCCGTGCTGGTCGTCCGCCACGTCACCACGGACGCCGACAGGGCGGCCGTCACGGCCTTGCGCGACACCCTGCTGACCCGCGCCGACGTCGGCCCGCCCGACTACCTGCCCGGACCGGTCGCGGTGCTGACGGTGGTGCCGCGGACCGCGCCCGACGACCCGGCCACCACCGACCTGCTCGCGTGGATCCGCACGGCCGGCGGCCCGGACGTCCACCTCGGCGGCGTCGTGGCCACCCAGGCCGACTTCTCCGCCGCGATCACCGGCCGGCTGCCGCTGTTCCTGCTCAGCGTCGTGGGCATCTCGGTGCTGGTGCTCGCCTGGGTGTTCCGCAGCGTGCTCATCCCGCTGACCGCCGCGGTGATGAACCTGCTCACCGCCGCGGCGACGACCGGCGTGGTGGTCTGGGTGTTCGGCGCGCCCATCGAGCCGTACCTGCCGGTGTTCCTCTTCGCGGGCCTGTTCGGGCTGTCGATGGACTACGAGGTCTTCCTCATCGCGCGGATCCAGGAGGAGTGGCGCCGCGGCGCGGACACGCGGACCGCGATCGTCGAGGGGCTCGTCTCGACCGGGCGGACCATCACCGCCGCCGCGCTGATCATGGCGCTGGTGTTCGTCTCGTTCGCCTTCGTGGACGCGCGGGTGGTGCGCGAGGCGGGTGTCGGGCTGACGGCCGCCGTGCTGCTGGACGCCGTGCTGATCCGCTGCCTGCTGGTCCCCGCGGTGATGGTCCGGCTCGGGGCCGCGAACTGGTGGTTCCCGCGCCGGTTGCGTCCGCGTGAGCACCGTTCCGCTGCAATTCCGGTGCCGGATGACAACCGCGAAGTCTTGACACCCACCGACCGTTGATTCCATTCCGGCGCGTTGTTAGTTTCCGGAAACAACCCGGTGAAAGGAGACCGCCGAAATGATTCGCGCCGGTGCGGCCGCCATGGTCATCGCCGTGACCGCCGCCGTTTTTCCGGGCGTCGCGACGACCGAAGGATTCGCCACCAGTTTCGCCGACGTGCCCGCGGCCGGGGGCATCACCCTCGGCGCCATGGTGATGCAGCCGTCGTCGCCCGGGCCGCACCCGCTCGCCGTGCTCATCGGCGCCTGGGGCGGCGGCCGCACGCAGAACGTCATCCCCGCGCGTGACCTGGCCAACCGCGGTTACGTGGTGATCTCCTACGGCGCCCGCGGGTTCGGCGAATCCGGGGGCGCGGTCGAGGTCGCCGGGCCCGACGACATCACCGACGTCTCCACGGTCATCGACTGGACGCTCGCCCACACAGCCGCCGACCCGGCCCGGATCGGCGTCGGCGGGGTGTCCTACGGCGCCGGGATCGGCCTGATCGCCGCCGGGTTCGACGCGCGGATCAAGGCCGTCGCCTCGCTGAGCGGCTGGGCCGACCTGGTCGCGTCGCTGACCCAGAACGACACCCGCCACGGGCTCGCCGGGCTCGTGCTCTACCTGTCGGGCAAGGCCAACGGCACGCTCAGCCCCGAGACCGACACGATGCTGACCAAGTTCCTGGAGCCGGCGATCTCCGACGCCGACTCCCAGGCCGTGATCGACTGGTCCCGGCCGCGCTCGCCGTCGTCCTACGTGGACCGGATCAACGCCAACCACCCGGCCGTGCTGGCCATCCAGACCTGGAGCGAGACGGTCTTCCAGCCCGGGCAGATGGCCGACCTGTACCAGCGGCTCACCGGGCCGAAACGGGCCGAGTTCGTGCCGGGCGACCACGCCGCGTCCGAGTCCGGCGGCCTGCTCGGCCTGCCCAGCGACACGTGGACGTCGGTCTACCGCTGGTTCGACGCGTACGTCGCCGGCACCGACACGTCGATCGAGACCGAGCCGCCGGTCGTCACCCGGGCTCGCCCCGGGACGCAGCGCCCGGAGTACCACGCGGACTGGCCGAGCGTCCTCGCCCCGCCGTCGCGGTCCTACCTCGGCCGCGACACGCTGCAGGCCACGCCCGCCGCCTGGACCGGCAGCATCGCCGCGAACCGCGACACCGTGGCCAACGGCGGCATCCCGCTGGCGACCTACAGCCTGGAGGCGCTGAGCGGGAACCCGCCGACGGCGTTCCTCTGGCAGGTCGACCGGGGCAGCGGCGCTGTGTGGAGCCAGCCGCCGGTCAAGGCCGTCACCCAGCTGCGCGGCTCGTTGCGCGCGCACCTCACGGTCGTGCCGCCGGCCGCCGCCGGGACCGTCGTCGCCTACGTCTACGACGTCGACCCGCTCGGCACCGGCAGCCTCGTCAACTACCTGCCCTACAGCTGGAAACACGCGACGCCAGGGCGGCCACAGCCGGTCGACCTGGCCTTCTCGCCGACGGCCTACAGCCTCGCCGCCGGCCACCACCTCGCCCTGGTCGTCGACTCGAAGGACCCGCTGTTCCTCGACTGGAACACCGGCGCCGGCCGGCTGGGCTTCGTCTCGACGGCGGCCGACCCGTCGTGGCTGGACGTACCCGTGCGGAAGACTGGAGTGACGCCGTGACCGGAACCGTGCCCGGCACCCGCGAGGAGTTCACGGCCCTGCGCGCGGGCGGGCTCAACTGGGACGTCCTGCCGTTGCGGCTGTTCGCCAAGGGCAACGCGAAGTTCTGGAACCCCGCCGACCTGGACTTCACCCAGGACGCCGTCGACTGGGCGGCGCTGTCGGACGAGCAGCGCTTCGCGGCGACCATGCTGTGCGCGCAGTTCGCCGGCGGCGAAGAGGCCGTCACCCACGACATCCAGCCGTTCCTCGCCGCGATGGGTGCCGAGGGCCGGTTCGCCGACGAGATGTACCTGACGCAGTTCTGCTTCGAGGAAGCCAAGCACACGCAGGTGTTCCGGCTCTGGCTCGACGCCGTGGGCGTCACCGGCAACCTGCACGAGCACGTCGAGGACAACCCGGGCTACCGCGCGATCTTCTACGACGCGCTGCCCACCGCGCTCGGCCGGCTGCGCGAGGATCCCAGTCCCGCCAACCAGATTCGCGCGTCCGTCGTCTACAACCACGTCGTCGAAGGCGTGCTCGCGCTGACCGGGTACTTCGTCTGGAACCGGGCCTGCCGCACGCACGGGATCCTGCCCGGCATGCAGGAGCTGATCCGCCGCATCGGTGACGACGAACGCCGGCACATGGCGTGGGGCACGTTCACCTGCCGCCGCCACGTCGCGGCCGACGACCGCAACTGGCAGATCGTGCAGGACGAGATGCAGGCCCTGCTGCCGCACGCCATCGCGCAGATCGAGTGGACCACCGCCCGGCTCGACGGCGACCCGTTCGACCTGCGCATGGACGGCGTCATGGAGTACGCCGCCGACCACGCGATGCGCCGCCTGCGCGCGATCGAAGCCGCGCGCGGGACGCCGGTCGCGTCCATCGACCTCGACTACAGCCCGGAACAGCTCGAGGAGGACTTCCTCGACGAGGACACGGCAAGCGAATCCGCCTAGCACGGCGCCCGGCAACCTCGCCGGGTTCCAGCGGGTGCCCTACCGCGGCTGGTCGTGAGTGGTAATGCGGGTTCTAACCCTCATTACCACTCACGACGAGCCGCGGTAGACCCGCCGACGTTCCCCGAGAGATCTGGAGGTGGTCGTCGTGGGCGGCCGGAAGGCGCCGACGCTGGTCGTGGTGGCGCTCGGCGCGTTCGTCACCACCCTGGACAACAACATCGTCGCGGCCGGGGTGCCGTCCATCGCCCGCGACCTGGCGCTGGACCTCTCGTCCCTGCAGTGGGTCAGCATCGGGTACATGCTCCCGTTCGCGAGCCTGCTGCTGGTCGCGGGCACGCTCGTCGACCGCTGGGGCCAGCGGCTGACGCTGTCCGCCGGGCTGCTCGCGTTCGGGCTCGGCGCGGCGATCGGCGGCCTGGCCGGATCCGCGTGGGTGCTCGTCGGCGCGCGGGTGCTGCAGGGCTTGGCGGCCGCGTTCCTGGTGCCCGGCCTGCTGAGCCTGCTCCGGACCAACCTGGACGCGCGCGGGCGGGCCGTCGGCGCCACGATCTGGACGGCCAGCCTGGCGATCGCGCTGGCCCTCGGCCCGACGCTGGGCGGGCTGCTCAGCGAATACCTCGGCTGGGGCTGGATCTTCTTCGTCAACCTGCCGTTCGTCGCGGTGATGCTGGCCCTGCTGCCGGTGACGGCCGGCGCCCGCCGCGGCCCGGGTGGCGGCCGGCCGGCGATCGCGTCGATGACGCTGGTGACGGCCGGGCTCGTCCTGCTGACCGTGGCACTGGTCGAGTTCGGTGACGACACGCGCACCGGCGACGTGCTCCCGTCGGTGCTCGCCGCGGGCGGGCTCGGGTTCCTCGGCTGGTTCGCCGTCCGCGAGCGGCGCGCCCGCGAACGCCTGGTCTCGCCGGACCTGACCGGGCAGCGCGTGTTCGTCGGCGCGCTCGCCGTGCAGCTGCTGTGGGGCCTGGGTGTCTCGGGCGTCTTCTTCTTCACCCCGTTGCTGCACCAGGAATCCCTCGGGCTGAGCCCGGTCCAGGCCGGGCTCCCGCTGATCCTGGTGGCGGTCGCGATCATGGCCGCCACACCGGCCGTGCCGTGGGCCGTGACGCGGTTCGGGCCGCACCGGACGGTCGCTGCCGGGCTCGTCGTCGTCGCCCTCGGGCTGCTCGCCGTCGCGCTGGTCAACCACATCCCCGAAGTGCTGCCGCGCGCGCCCGGACTGCTGCTGATCGGTGCCGGCTCGGCCCTGACCACGCCGTTGACCTCGCACGCGCTGGAAGTCGTGGCCGAACGGCACGCCGGGACCGCGTCCGGCCTGCTCACGGCGTCCCGGGAGCTGTCCAGCGCCCTCGGGGTCGCGCTCGTCGGCGCGGTGCTGACGGCCGTGCGCGCGGCCCGGCTCGACGCGGGCGTCGCGGCCGGACCGGCGCTGGCCGGCGGCTACACGGCCGGGCTGCTGGTCGCGGCCGGTCTCGAACTCGCCGGGGCGGTCGTGGCCCTGACGGTATTCCGGGCGCGGAAAATCCTTCCCGCGGTGACAACCGCGCCCGTGGGTTCTCCGCTTCCCGATGAGTACGGCGTTTCCCGTGATTGACACTCGCAGTTCGGCCGAAATACAGTTTCTTCGAAGGTGAGGATCGGCGCTTTTTCGGCGCATCCCCTTAATTACTCCGACGCTATTGGCGAGGGGCTATGGAAACCATTTCTCAGACGGCCTTCGCGCTGCCCGGCCACGACGCATTAGACGGCGATTCTTTCGCCACCCTGCTCGGCCGGTGGGCCCGGAGCCTCGGCGACGAGGTCGCCGTGACCTTCCTGGACCACCGCACGAGCGTCGACGGCCGCGCGGTGAGCCTCACCTGGCGCGAGCTGGACGACCGGGTCAGCGCCGTCGCCGCGCACCTGGGCACCCTCGCCGCGCCGGGGGAGCGGGCCGCGGTGCTGGCCGCGCAGTCCGCCGACTACGTCGTCGCCTTCCTCGGCGCCATCCGGGCCGGGCTGGTCGCCGTCCCGCTGTTCGCGCCGAACCTGCCCGGGCACGCGGGCCGCCTCGCCGCGACGCTCACCGACTGCGCGCCGCAGGTCGTGCTCACCACCGCCGACCTGACCGGCGAGGTCACCGGCTTCCTCGGGACCCTCGACGTCGACGCGGCCGTCGTGGCCGTGGACACCCTGCCGCCGGTCATCGGCGAGCACGAGTGGCACCGCCCGGCCCCGGACGAGCTCGCGTACCTGCAGTACACGTCCGGTTCGACGCGCTCGCCGGCCGGGGTCATGCTGACCCACCACAACGTCCTCACCAACGCCCGGCAGTGCTGCACCGCCTACGGCGCCGAGTCCGGCACGACGTCGACGATCAGCTGGCTGCCGCTCTTCCACGACATGGGCCTGATCCTCGGCATCGGCGCGCCGATGTTCGGCGGCCTGACCGCGGTGCTGATGGACCCGCTCGCCTTCCTCGAGCGGCCCGGCCGCTGGCTGCGGGCGCTCTCGGCCAGCCCCGGCGCGATCAGCGCGGCCCCCAACTTCGCTTACGCCTACAGCGCTTCTCGCGTGACCGAAGACGAGAAGAGCTACCTCGAGCTGAGCCGGGTCGTCTCGCTGATCAACGGCAGCGAGCCCGTCCTGCCCGCCACCATCGCGAAGTTCCAGGCCGCGTTCGGCGACTGCGGGCTGCGGCCGGAGGTCCAGCGGGCGTCCTACGGGCTGGCCGAGGCGACGGTGCTCGTCTCGGTGACCGACGCGGGCACGCCGTCGCGGCAGGTCACGTTCGACCGCGACCGCCTGGCCGAAGGGTTCGCGGTGCCGGCCGCCACCGGCACGACGCTCGTCGCCTGTGGCCGGCCGGTGGACCAGCGGATCCGGATTGCCGACACCAACGGTGAACCGGTCGCGGACGGCGAAGTCGGCGAGATCCGGGTGAGCGGGCCGAACGTCGGCCAGGGCTACTGGCGGCGTCCCGGCGCGTCCGCGGAGACGTTCGGAGACGGCTGGCTGGCCACCGGCGACCTGGGCGTGTGGTTCGAAGGTGAGTTGTACATGACCGGCCGCTTGAAGGACCTCGTGATCGTCGACGGCCGCAACCACTACCCGCAGGACATCGAGCAGACGATCGAAGCCCACGCCGCCGTCCGGCTGCACTCCGCCGCGGCCTTCGCCATCCCGCACGAAGAGGGCGAAGTCGCCGTCGTCGTGCTGGAACGGGCCAAGAACACTGACGCCGAGGTCGCCGTCGGCGAACTGCGCGCGGCGGTGTCGGCCGAACACGGCCTGCGGCTGCACGACGTCGTCGTCCTGTCGCCCGGCGAGGTGCCGCGCACCTCCAGCGGCAAGATCAGCCGGGCGCTGTGCCGGACGTCCTACCTGGACGGACGGTGGCCGCGATGACTCCGGACGCCATCCGGGCGTGGCTCGTCGAGCAGGTCGCCGCGATCACCGGGCTCCCGGCCGCCGAGGTCGACGTCGACCGCCCGCTGCAGGAGGCCGGACTGTCCTCACGGGACGCGATGAGCCTGACCGGCGACCTGGGCCGGCTCCTCGGCCGGCCCCTCGACGCCACGCTGGTGTGGCAGCACCCGAGCATCACCGCACTCGTCGCGTCGTTGTCCACAGTGGACGTTGTCCGGGCCGCGCCGGTGCCGATGGCGGCGGGGGAGCCGATCGCGATCGTCGGCGTCGGCTGCCGCCTGCCCGGCGGCGTCGGGTCGCCCGCGCAGTTCTGGCGGTTCCTCGACGCGGGCGCCGACGGGATCGGCGAGGTCCCCGCGGGCCGCTGGGAGTCCTTCGCCCCGGCCGACGCGCTCGCCGGGCTGCCGCGTCGCGGCGGGTTCCTGGGCGACGTCGCCGGGTTCGACGCCGCGTTCTTCGGCATCACGCCCCGGGAAGCCGAGGCGATGGACCCGCAGCAGCGCACGCTCCTGGAGGTCACCTGGGCGGCCCTGGAACACGCGGGCATCCCGCCCGGCTCGCTGCGCGGCACCCGGACCGGCGTGTTCGTCGGGCTGTCGGCCAGCGAGTACGGCTACCTCACGATGACCGACGTCCCCGGCATCGACGCCTGGTCCGGCACCGGCGCCGCGGCGAGCATCGCCGCGAACCGGCTGTCGTACCTGCTCGACCTGCGCGGCCCGAGCCTCACCCTCGACACGGCCTGCTCGTCGTCGCTGGTCGCCGTGCACCAGGCGGTGCAGAGCCTGCGCCGCGGCGAAAGCGAGACGGCGCTGGTCGCGGGCGTGAACCTGCTGCTGTCGCCCGGCATCACCGCGAACTTCCACCGCGCCGGAGTGCTCGCGCCCGACGGGGCCTGCAAGCCGTTCGACGCCGGAGCCGACGGGATCGCCCGCGGCGAAGGGTGCGGCGTCGTCGTGCTCAAGCCGCTGAAGGCCGCCCGCACCGCCGGCGACCGCGTGCTGGCGGTGATCCGCGGCAGCGCCGTCAACTCCGACGGCCGCTCCAACGGCATGATGGCCCCCAACCCGGACGCCCAGGCGGCGCTGCTGCGGGACGCCTACGCCGTCGCCGGTGTCGATCCGTCCTCTGTGGACTACGTCGAGGCGCACGGTACCGGCACGCTGCTCGGCGACCCGATCGAAGCCGGCGCGCTGGGCGCGATCCTCGGCGCCGGGCGCGAACCCGGCCGCCCGCTGCTCGTCGGCTCGGTCAAGAGCAACCTCGGCCACCTCGAAGGCGCGGCCGGCATCGCCGGGCTGATCAAGGTGGTCCTGGCCCTGGTGCACCGCCGGCTGCCGCCGAGCCTGCACTACCGCACGCCCAACCCGCACATCGACTTCGACGGCCTCGGCCTGCGCGTGGTCGCGGCCGGCACGGACTGGCCGCGTTACCCGGGCACCGCCCGCGCCGGCGTCTCGGCCTTCGGGTTCGGCGGGACCAACGCCCACGTGGTGCTGGAGGAGTGGCCCGCCGCGTCCTTCCCGGTCCGGGCCGGTGCCGACGGCCCGCGGATCTTCGCGCTCTCGGCGCGGTCGGCCGACGTCCTGCACACCCGCGCGAGTGAACTGGCCGACTGGCTGGACTCGCCCGCCGGACGCGCCGTCCCGTTGAGCGCCGTCGCCTCGACGCTGGCGACGCGGCGCGAGCACCTGCCCGTCCGCGCGGCCGTCGTCGCCGAAGATCGTGGCGCTCTCGTGGACGCGCTGCGCAACGTCACGCCCGGGGAAGCCCGGGGACGCGCGGACGTCGTGTTCGTGTTCTCCGGCTACGGCTCGCAGTGGCCCGAGATGGGCCGGCAGCTGCTGCGCACCGAACCCGCGTTCCGCGCCGAGATCGACGCCCTGGATCCGGCGTTCCGCGCCGAAGCCGGGTTCTCCCTGCGCGAAGTCCTTGCGGGAGAACAGGAACTGCCCGACCTCGGCGCGACGCAGCTGGCGTTGTTCGGCATCCAGACGGCGCTGGCCGGACTGTGGCGCGCGCACGGGGTCGTCCCCGCCGCCGTGCTGGGGCACTCGATGGGCGAGGTCGCCGCGGCCGTCGTCGCGGGCGCGCTCGACGTCACCGACGGGCTGCGCGTGATGGCGACCCGCGCGCGGCTGCTCGCGGAGGTCGACGCCGGGGGCACCGGCGCGATGGCCGTCGTCGAGCTGTCGCCGGCCGAGCTGGCCGAGTTCCCCGACGTCACCGTCGCGGTCTACGCGTCGCCGACCCAGTGCACGATCAGCGGCGACGCCGACCAGGTCGACGCCCTTGTCGCCCACGTCGAGCAGCTGGGCCGGCTCGCCCGCCGTCTCCCGGTCCGCGGCGCCGGGCACTCGGCCGCCGTCGACGCCGTGCTCGACCGCTTCCGCGCCGAGCTGGCGTCGCTGAAGCCCGGCCAGGCCGAGATTCCGTGCTACAGCAGCGTTCTCGACGATCCACGTGAGACACCGGCGTTCGACGTCGAGTACTGGGCGGCGAACCTGCGCCGTCCGGTGCGGTTCACCCAGGCCCTGGCGGCCGCGACCGCCGAAGGCCACAGCGTGTTCGTCGAGATCTCGCCGCACCCGGTCGCGCTGGCCGCCGTCGAGCAGACCACCGGCGGTACCGCGATCGGCCTGCCCACCGGCAGCCGCAAGAGCGACGAGCGCGTCGCGTTCCTGACCAGCCTCGCCCGGCTGCACGTCCTCGGCCGGCCCGGCGTCCTGGACCACGGCCCGCGCACGGCGCCGGTCGAGCTGCCCGGCCCGGTGTGGCGGCACGAGCGGTTCTGGCCGCAGCGCCCGGCGCACCGGCCGGACACCGGGGCGCACCCGCTGCTCGGCGTCCACATCGAACAGCCCGGCGGCGGCCTGCACCTGTGGCGCGGCGACGTCGGCACGGCGCGGCTGCCGTGGCTCGCCGACCACGCCGCGATGGGCGTCCCGCTGTTCCCGGCGACCGGGTTCCTCGAGCTCGCGTTCGGCGCGGGTGACCGGATCGGGGACCTGGAACTGCACCAGGTGCTGCCGCTGGCCGAGCACACCGAGGTGACGACGAGCCTGGCGGGCGCGGAGATCAGCGTCCACGCCAAGTCCGCGCACGGCTGGGTCCGCCACGCCACCGCGCGAGTGCTGGCCGATGCGCCGCCGCCGACGCCCTTCGGCCCCACGGAAGGCGACGCCGTCGACCTCTACCGGGCCCTGGAGGACCTGGGTCAGCACTACGGCCCGGCGTTCCGCGGCCTGCGCCGGGTCGTGGCCGCGCCGGGCCGGGCGTCGGCGTCGATCGCGCTGCCGCCGGAGGCCCGCGACCACCCGGCGTACCGGCTGCACCCGGCGCTCGCCGACGCCTGCCTGCACGCACTGGCCGCCGCGACCGGCGAGGCCCTGGGCGAGACCGCTGGCCTCTACCTGCCCCTGACGATCGGCGAGGTCACGCTCGCCGGCGACCCCCGCCACGGCGTCCGGGTCGACGCCGTCCTCGACTCCGTCGACGAGTCGGGTGACGGACTGCTCGGCAGCGTCCAGCTCGTCGACGCCGAAGGGGCGGTCCTGGTCCAGTTCCGGGACGTCTACTGCCGGCGGTTCCAGCGTTCGGCGCTGCCGGTGCCGCTGTCGAGCCTGGTCTTCGAGGCCGGGTGGCAGCAGGCCGAGCTGCCGCCGTCGCCCGCGGACGACACGCACAGCTGGGTCGTGCTCCTGGACGCGGCGCAGGAGTCCGCACCGTGGCTCGCGAGCCTCGGCGGCTCCTTGTGCACGGTGCCGCTGGGCGACCACGAAGGCCTCGGGAAGGTGCTGCGTTCCCGCGAGGTGACCGGCGTGCTGGCGATGGTCGGCTGCGCGGCCGAGCTGGGCACCCCGGATCCGGCGCGCTCCGGTGACCTGGTAGTGACGCTGTCGGGGGTGGTCGTCGAGCTGGCCGCCGTCCCGGACCCGCCGAGGTTGTGGCTGGTCAGCGCAGGCGCGGCGGCGGTCGAGCCGGGCGAGACGGGCCACCCGGAACTGGCGGCGCTGCGGGGGTTGGTGCGGGTGCTGGCGTTCGAGCACCCGGAGCTGCGAGTGAGCCAACTGGACTTCGACGCCGAGCCCGACCCCGCGCGCCTGTGGGTGGCGGAGCTGCAGGACGAGATCCGCGCGGACGGCCCGGACGACGAGATCGCCTGGCGCGAAGGCATCCGCCACACCCGCCGCCTGGTGCGCCCGGAACTCGCCCCGCCGCGAGACTCAAGCGGTCGTGATGGCAGCCGCGTGCCCGTCGTTCGCGATGGTGCCTACCTCATCACCGGTGGCTTGGGTGGGCTCGGCCTCGTCGCCGCGAAGTGGCTCGCCGAGCGCGGCGCGACCCGGCTGATCCTCTCCGGCCGTCGCGGCCCCACTCCCGAGACCGACACCTTCCTGCGGGACCTCGGCGTCGACGTCCGGGTCGTCACCGGGGACGTCGCCGAACCCGGCACCGCCGAACGGCTCGTCGCGGCCGCCGGGGACCAGCCCCTGCGCGGCGTCCTGCACGCGGCCGGTGCCCTCGCCGACGGTGCCGCGATCGCCCTCACCCCGGAAGCCGTCGAGACAGTCTGGCGGCCCAAAGCCCTCGGCGCCTGGCGGCTCCACGAAGCGACCGCGGGCCACGACCTCGACTGGTGGCTCGTCTACTCCTCGGCCGCCGCGCTGTTCGGCTCTCCGGGCCAGGCCGCCTACGCCACCGCGAACGCCTGGGCCGACGCGCTCGTCGCCTGGCGCCGTGGCCGTGGACTGCCCGCCGCGACGATCAACTGGGGTGCCTGGGGCGAAGCCGGCGCCGTCACCGGCAGCCGGAACCCGGTGCTGGACCCGCTCGGTACCGCGGAAGCCCTCGACGCGCTCGAGACCGTGCTCGCCGGCGATCGTGAAGCGACCGGCGTCGCTCGCGTCGACAGCGAAACCGTGCTGGCGCTCTTCCCGCGGCTGGCCGAACGGCCGTTCTTCGAACTGTTCGTCCCGGCCGAAGCACCCGGCGGCACCGAACCGTCCACATGGGACGGGATGGCCGCGCTGCGCGCGGACGAACCGGCGCGGGCACGGAAAGCGATGGCCGACCACCTCGCGGCCCTCGTCGCCGGGTTGATGGGCTTCGCCGCCGGTGACGTCGACCGGAACGCGCCGCTGACGAGCCTCGGGCTGGACTCGCTGATGGCGATGCGGGCCCGCGGCGCCGTGGAACGCGACTTCGGCCTGCCGCTGCCGGTACCCCTGCTGCTGCGCGGCGCGAGCCTCGCCGAGATCGCCGGGCACCTCGCCGAGCAGGCCGGGTTCGGCGCGGGCGCGCCGGCCGAGCCGAGCCACGCCGTGCCCGGGCCGCGCGACCCCGCCGAACGCTGGGTCGCCCGGCACTGGCAGGCCGTCCTCGGCGGGCCGGAACCGGGCGTCTACGACGACTTCTTCGCCGTCGGCGGCGACCAGGAGGCCGCGGACCGACTGCGGGCCGCGTTCACCGAGGACCTCGACGAGGTGCCCGAAGCGGACCTGCTGTTCGCCACGCCCACCATCGCCGCGCTGGCCGACCTGCTGCGCGCCGAGGTCGAGGGCTTCGGCGGCGGCCCGGTGCGGCTGCTGCGCGACGGCGTCGCGGCCGACCCCGTCTTCCTGTTCCACCCGGCCGGCGGCCCGACGAGCGTCTACCAGGAGCTCGTCCGCCTGCTGCCCGAAGGACAACCGGCCTACGGGCTGGAGCGGATCGACGACGAGGACACCGTCGAGGGCAAGGCGGCGTGTTACGTCGAGCTGATCCGCGAGATCCAGCCGCACGGGCCCTACCGGCTGGGCGGCTGGTCCTTCGGCGGCTGCCTCGCCTACGAGACGGCCAAGCGCCTGACCGACGCGGGGGAGAGCGTCGGCGTCGTCTTCATGATCGACACGATCCTGCCGCTGCCCGCGCCGGACACCCCGGTGCAGGACCTGCTCCTCGAACGCTTCGACCGGTTCGCCGAGCACATCGAACTGACCTACGGCGTGCCCCTGGAGATCCCGCGGGCCGAGCTCCGGCAGCTCGGCGAGCACGACCAGATCCGGCTCGTGATGAGCCGGCTGGCCGCCCAGGTGCCCGGGATGGGCCAGGGCGTCCTGCACCACCAGTACACGTCCTATTTGGACGCCCGCGTCGCCGAAAGGTACGTCCCCGAGCCGTACGCCGGGAAGGTGCTGCTGCTGCGGGCCCAGGACCCGCACCCGCTCACGACCACGCTCGACCCGCGGTACCTGCGCACCGACGACCCGCTCGGCTGGGACGCGCACTGCGCCGACCTGGAGATCGTCCGGGTGCCCGGTGACCACCTCTCGATGATCGACCCGCCGCACGTGGCGGTGATCGCGGCCGCCCTGTCCGCCCGCCTCGCCGGTCAGCACGCAGGAAAGGGATGACGATGACACTCGAAGACCTCTCCTTCACGCCGACGACGTCGTTCCGGATCGCCGACCTGGCCTCCCGCCAGGACGAGGTCGTCCGGATCGCCGAGAAGCGCGCGATCGACCGGCAGCACGCCAAGGGCAAGCTCACCGCCCGCGAACGGATCGACCTGCTGGTCGACCCGTGCTCGTTCGTCGAGCTCGACCAGTTCGCCCGGCACCGCTGCACCGAGTTCGGGATGGACGCCAACCGCCCCTACGGCGACGGCGTCGTGACCGGTCACGCCACTGTGGACGGTCGCCAGATCTGCCTGTTCTCCCAGGACTTCAGCGTCTTCGGCGGCAGCATGGGGGAGGTCTTCGGCGAGAAGGTCCTCAAGGTGATGGACCTGGCCATGACGCTCGGCTGCCCGGTCGTCGGCATCAACGACTCCGGCGGCGCGCGGATCCAGGAAGGCGTCGTCTCGCTGGCCTACTACGCGGAACTGGGGCGTCGCAACGCCCACGCGTCCGGCGTGATCCCGCAGATCTCGATGATCATGGGCCCGTGCGCGGGCGGCGCGGTCTACTCGCCCGCGATCACCGACTTCACCGTGATGGTCGACGAGACGTCGCACATGTTCGTCACCGGCCCGGACGTCGTGCACGCCGTGACCGGCGAGCGGGTGACGGCGCAGCAGCTCGGCGGCGCGGGCACCAACAGCGAGGTCGCCGGCAACGCCCACCACCGGGCGCTCGACGAGGAAGACGCGATCGAGTGGGTGCAGACCCTGCTCGGTTACCTGCCCTCGAACAACCTCGACCTCGCCCCGGAGTACGCCGACGACACCGCCCCCGAGCTCACGGCGGCGGACCTGGAGCTCGACCGGCTGGTGCCGGACTCGCTCAACCAGGCCTACGACATGACCGAGGTGCTCGCGCGGATCGTCGACGACGGCGAGTTCACCGAGATCCACAGCGCCTTCGCGCCCAACATGATCTGCGCGTTCGCCCGGATCGAGGGCCGCTCGGTCGGCGTCGTCGCCAACCAGCCGCGCCACCAGGCCGGCGTGATCGACATCGACGCGTCCGAGAAGGCCGCGCGCTTCGTCCGGTTCTGCGACGCGTTCGGCATCCCGATCCTCACCCTCGCCGACGTCCCCGGTTACCTGCCCGGCGTGGACCAGGAACGCGGCGGCATCATCCGCCGCGGCGCCAAGCTGATCTACGCCTACGCCGAGGCGACCGTGCCGAAGGTGACCGTGGTGACGCGCAAGGCCTACGGCGGCGGCTACGCGGTGATGGGCTCCAAGCACCTCGGCGCCGACGTCAACCTGGCCTGGCCGACGGCCGAGATCGCGGTGATGGGCGCGGAAGGCGCGGTGCAGGTGCTGCACCGGCGTGAGCTCGCCGGGCTGCCCGAGGCGGAGCGGGCCACCGCCCGGCGCCGGCTCACCGAGGAGTACCGCGAGCGCCACGCGAGCCCGTACCTGGCCGCCGAGCGCGGCTACGTCGACCAGGTCGTCGCACCGTCGCAGACCCGCCTCCAGGTGGCCCGCGCGCTGCGCACGCTGCGGACCAAGCGGCAGACCCTGCCGGCCAAGAAGCACGGGAACATCCCGCTGTGAGAACGGAGAACAGATGAACCTCGAGCGGGCCGGGCGCCGGCGTCGTCGCCGGGCAGGACTGGCAATGCTCTTCGCGGCGGTGCTCCTCGGCACGGGGGCTGCTCCGGTCGCCGCGGTGACCCCGGTGACCGCCGACGACGGCGCGAAGGTGACCCAGGAGACCTGGCTGGACGCACGCACCGTCGACCTCAAGATCAGCTCGCCCGCCCTCGGCACCACCGGGATGGTCCGGCTGATCGTGCCGGCCGGCTGGCAGGCGCAGCCGACGCGGACCTGGCCGACGCTGTACCTGCTGCACGGCTGCTGCGAGCCGGTGGACTACAAGTCCTGGGACCAGTTCACCGACGTCAAGGCGTTCACCGCGACCAAGGACGCCATCCTGGTGATGCCGACCGACGGCGCGGCCGGGATGTACAGCAAGTGGTGGAACTTCGGCCTGAAGAACACCCCCGACTGGGACACCTTCCACACCGCCGAGGTCCGCCAGATCGTCGAGCGCGGCTACCACGGCGGCACCCGCCGCGCGGTCGCCGGCGTGTCGATCGGCGGGTACGGCGCGCTCGCGTACGCCTTCCAGCACAAGGGGATGTTCGGCGCGGCCGCCTCCTACAGCGGGGTGCCCAACACGCTCTTCCCGGGCACCGCCGGCGTCATCAAGGGCATCCTGGCGCGCGCGGGGTTCTACAACTTCTTCGACCTGTGGGGCGACGAGGTGGCGACCTGGCCGATCTGGTCGGCGCACAACCCCTACGACCACACCGACGCCCTGCGCGGCACCGCGCTCTACCTTTCCTGCGGCAACGGCCAGACCGGCCCGCTCGACCCGCCGGGGCAGTCCGACCCGCTGGAGCCGTCGGCGCTGCTGACGTCCCAGAGCTTCACGGACAAGCTGAAGTCGCAGGGGATCCCGGCGACGGTCGACTACTACGGCCCCGGCACCCACAGCTGGCCGTACTGGCAGCGCGCCCTGCACAACTCGTGGCCGATCCTCGCGAACGCGCTCGGCCTGCCCGTGTGAAAGTCCTTTCCCCGATGGAGGTTCCGGTGAAACGCAAAGTCCTGCTCGCGCTGCTGAGCTTGTCGACGCTGGCGGCGGGAGTGGCCGTCGTCGGCTCCCCGGCGGCCGCCGCGCCCGTACCCGCGGCCACGGCGGCCGTGGGCCTGCCCGGCCCGTTCGACGACTCCTTCTACAAGGCCCCGGCGCCGCTGCCGGCCGGGCAGCCCGGCGACGTCCTCCGCTGGCGGCCGTCGGTGCCGCTGATGAACGCCGCCAACGCCGACGCCTGGGAGGTCATGTACCTCTCGACCAACGGGCTGGGCAAGCCGGACGCCGTGACCGGCACGATCCTCGTCCCGAAGGGCGTCGACCCGGCGAAGGCGCCGATCATCGGCTACGGCGTCGGCACGCAGGGCCCGGCGTTCAAGTGCACGCCGTCCAAGGCGATCGAGCGCGGCACGCTCTACGACCAGCCGGCCATCAACGACTCGCTCTCCAGCGGGTACGCCGTCGCGGTCACCGACTACGAGGGCTATTCGCCGACGACCGTGCCGACCTACATCACCGGCCAATCGATGGGCCCGGCCGTGATCGACTCGGTCCGCGCGGCGCAGCGGTTCTCCCCGGCCAAGCTCTCGAAGGCCGCCAAGGTGATCTTCCAGGGCTACTCCCAGGGCGGCGGCGGAGCGATGTGGGCGGGGGAGAAGCAGCCCACCTACGCACCGGAGCTGAACCTGGTCGGCGTCGCGGCGGGCGGGGTCCCGGCCGACCTGACCGCGGTCGCCAAGGGCCTCGACGGCTACATCGGCTTCGGCTTCCTCGCCTTCGCCGCGGTCGGGCTCGACGCCGCGTACCCGGACCTGAAGCTGGACTCCTACCTCAACGCCACCGGCCGTCAGCAGCTCGACGACGCCAAGCAGAACGCCTGCGTCGTCGAACTGCTGACCAACTACCCGTTCAAGAAGATCAGCGACTACACGACGTCCAACCCGCTGGACACCCCGCAGTGGAAGGCGCGGCTGGCGCAGAACAAGCTCGGCGCGAACCCGCCGCGCGTGCCGGTGTTCCAGTACCACGCGAGCACCGACGAGATCGTGAACACGCCGCAGGCCGACGCGCTGCACAAGACCTACTGCGCCGCCGGGGTCCGCGAGCAGTGGAACACCTACGTCTCCGACCACCTGTCGGGCATCTTCGCCGGCAACGGGGACGCGCACCAGTGGATCGTCAAGCGGTTCGCCGGTGACCAGGCGCCGTCCAACTGCTGATCGGCGAGGCGCGTGAACGATGAGGAACAGGAGTGCCTGGCCGCGCGGCTGCGGGCGTGCCGGGAACGCCTCGGGCTGACCCAGCGCGCGGTCGCCGACCGGCTCGGCGTGCCGCGGTCGGCGGTCTCCGGGATCGAAGCGGGCACGCGCAAGGTCGACAGCCTGGAGCTCAAGGCCCTCGCCGGGCTCTACCAGCGGCCGGTCGGTTTCTTCCTGGAGGAGGCGGCCGGCCACCCGTCCGAACCGGCGCGGCTGCTGCGGCTCTACCAGTGCCTCGCCGCGGCGGACCGCACCCGGCTCGTCGAGTACGCCGAACTGCTCGAAATCGCGCGTACGGCCCACCGTTTCACCGTTCGTTAGGTTCCGTCACCATCCACAAAGGAGTGGTTCCCATGTCCCACGGCATCCGTCCCCTCGGCGTGCTGGCGGTGGCCGGCGCGGCCGCGGTGGCCCTCGCGGCCCCGGCGTCCGCGGCGGTCGTCCCGGTCAACCTGGACTGCCAGGCCAACGCGCCGATCGTCGGCCCGCAGCAGGCGAACCTGGTCCAGGGCACCGACGTCACGGCCCCGGCCACGGTCGCGCCGGGCGCGGCGTTCGACATCATCGTCGACCCGGCGCCGAACACCGTGCCGGCCACGGTCGCGGGCTTCAAGCTCAAGCAGGTCAAGAACTTCGCGCTGAAGCTGCCGGTCCCGGCGAACTCGACGTACGTGAGCTCGGCCCTCTCGGGCGGCTCCGGCCTGGGCTCGGGCGCCCCGACGATCGCGGTCTCCGGCGGCGTGGCCACGCTGAGCTTCCCCGGCCCGATCGCCGGCGGCGCGGCGTTCGAGCTGCCGACCATCACGTTCCACCTGAAGGCCGGCACGTCGGGCACGATCAAGACCCAGCTGGCCGGCACGAGCTACAGCAACCCGGGCCTCACGTTCACGTCGGTGGTCAACCAGATCTTCGACATCTCCGCCCCGACGGCCTGCTTCCCCAACCCGAGCCCCATCTTCACCACGACGACGATCGCCTGACCCAGGTACGGGGCCGTGGCGGCCGGGTGACCAACCCCGGCCGCCACGGCCTGCTCACCCCTGGGCGACGTCGACGGGCCGGGTGCCGCGCAGGCGGTGGGCGTGCAGCGCGAGTTGCATGTCCAGCCGCTGGGCCGGGTCGTTCAGGCGGTCGCCGAAGAGTTCCGTCAGCTGGTTCAGGCGGTACCGCACCGTCTGCGGGTGGATCTTCAGCACCTCCGCGATCTCCGGCGTGCTGCCCCGCGACTCCAGCCACGCCATCAGCGTCTCGCCGAGGCGCTCCTGCTGCTTCGCGGTCAGGCCGACCAGCGGGCCGAGGACCTTGCGGCTCAGCTCGGTGAGCAGGAAGTCGTCGTGCATCAGCCAGACCGTGCTCAAGTGGTCCGTGCTGTGCACGACCGGGTTCGGCTCGATCACCCGCTGCCGCATCAGCTGGAGCGTCCGGCACGCCCAGCTCAACGACGTCGCCGCGTCGGCCAGCGGCACCCGCGGCCCGACCGCCAGGAGCCAGCCCTTCAACGCGGGCTGCAGCAGCCGCAGGTCGCGCTCCAGGTTGGCCGACACCAGGCACGGCTGGGTGCTCTCCAGGTCGACCAGGACGTCCGCGTGCAGCGGCAGGCCCTGCAGGTCACCGTGCTGGTCGTCGGGGGATTCCAGCGCCACGGCGTTGACGTGCTCCGGGAGCTTCCACTCGGCCGCCTTCGCGGTGGCGGCGATGCTCTGCGGGGACGACGGCGGCGTCGCCAGGATCAGTTCCAGCAGCCGCCGCCGGCGCCGCTCGAGCGTGCCCGCGGCCTTCGTCTGGGCCACCGTGTACCCCTCGACCGAGTACGACGAGATCTCCTCGATCACGGCGAAGATCGCTTCGGCGCAGACGCACAGCAGCGGCGTGGGCATGCCGGTGCGCTGGCCCCACGCCGCGATGTAGCGCCACGCGGCCTGGCCGCCGACGCGGTAGGAGGCCTGCAGCGAGTCCAGGCTGCCGCCGCCCTTGTGGACGCCGCGGCCCACCTCGCGGAACATCGCCCCCCACTTGTCCTGAGTGGACGGCCGGCCGCCGATGCTGTCGATCGAGCCGATGACGGCTTCCTCGATGGCCTTGATGATGACCGAGCCGAAGCCGCCTTCCAGCGGCTTGGCGTACTCGGGCACCTCACGCTGGATCGCTTCGAGGATCTTCTTGCCCAGGTTGTCCGTGTGCGGCCGGAACCGCCGCGCGACCTCGCCGGGCAGGGACACCCACAGCGTCCGGGCCTGGCTGCCCGTCTCCGGCGCCGGGCGTCCGCGCTCCGCCGGCTCGTTCATGTCGAAGCTCCTTCGCTCCACTGCCCCGTTTGCCATGCACTCACGCGCCGGGCGCGGACGCAAAACGGCCCGGACCGGCTGAGCCGGGGTGATGAATCCGGGGGCCGCGGTTGTGCGCGGCTGCTAAAGACGCGACGATCGGGGCATGGGTGCTCAGCGGTTCCGCGCCGTCATCGCCGCAGGCAGCCGGGGTGCCGGCGTCATCGAGGTGCCGTTCGACCCGGACGAGACGTGGGGCGCGAAGGCCGACCACCCGGTCGGTGGCACGATCGGTGACCGCCGCGTCCGCGGCAGGCTGGCTCCCGGCGACAGCGGATGGGCACTGACCGTGACGCCGTTGTGGCTGCGCGACACCGCCGTCGCGATCGGCGACGAGGTGACCGTCGAACTCGCCCCGGAGGGCCCGCAACGCGGTGACCTCGCCGAAGACCTCGCCGCGGCGCTGGCCGCCGACGCGGCGGCGGCCGCGTTCTTCGACACGCTGGCGCAGTTCTACCGCAAGGCGTACCTGCGGTGGATCGACGGGACCAAGGGCAAGCCGGACGTCCGCGCGGCCCGGATCGCCGAGGTGGTCGGCCTGCTCGCCGACGGCGTCAAGGAGCGCCCGCGGCCGTAGAGTCGCCGCATGCGACGAAGGACCGGACTGGCGCTGGCCGCAGCCGCGGTCCTGGCCTGGGGCGAGTGGCTGAACTGGCGCTGGTCTCGCACGCTCGTCGGACGCGGTGCGGGCGCGTCCGAAGCTGTGGTCGTACTGGGCTACCGGAACCCGCGGCCGACGGCGAACGTCGTCAACCGCTGGCGGGTGCGCGCCGGAATCCGGTCCGCGGCCGCTGACACCCGCGTGATCTTCAGCGGTGGTCCCACCGGCGACGGAGCCGCGGAGGCCCGGTTGATGGCCGACTACGCGAAGGCGGTGCTCGAGTTCGACGGCACCGTGCTCCTCGAGGACCGGAGCGCGACGACCTGGGAGAACATCACGAACGTGCTCCCGCTCCTCGAGGACGTCGACCGCATCAAGATCGTCTCCCAGCCGGCGCATGCGCTCAAGGCCCGTGCGTACTTGCGGCGGCAGCGCCCGGATCTCGCCGAGCGGCTCGTGCGGGCGGACGACTACCGCCTCGGCGAGTGGCTGCTCGGCAAACCCCTGCTGGCTCTCTACGGGTTGTGGACGCTCCGCAGGCTCACGGCCGACGAACGGAAGGTCGCGCCCGGGCCGGAAACCCGGCCCGGGCGCCCTGGGTGATCACCGGCAGAACGCGGTGTCCACAGTGGCCACGACGGCCTTCGCCGCCTGGTCCGCGTCGCCGAAGGTGCCCGGCAACGCCGTCACCGCGAGCCCGACCGACCGGCCGTCGTCCGTGGTGCCGCCCCGGGTTTCGTACCCCTCGATGTCACCGCCGTGGCCCCAGTACGCGCCGCCGCAGCTGAGCGGGACGCGGAACAGCCCGAGGCCGTAGCGCCACCCGGGCAGCAGCGGCGCGTCGACCGTCTTGCGCATCTCGGCCAGCTGCGCGGGCGGGAGCAGCCGGCCGTCGAGCAGCGCGCGCGAGACCTGCGCGAGGTCGCTCGGCGTCGAGATCAGCTGGCCGGCCGCGCCGCCCCAGGACGGGTCCATCTCGGTGGCGTCGACGATCGTGGGATCGGTGAAGGTGCGGGTCGCGTAACCCTGCGGGTGGGGTCCGTGGATGGTCTGGTCCCCGGGCTGCGGCCAGTAGGTGTGGCGCAGCCCCGCCTTCTTGATGACGCGTTCGGTGATCTGCTCCTGCACCGGGCGTTCGGTCACGCGCTCGATGAGCAAACCCGCCAGGAGGTAGTTGGTGTTGCTGTACTCCCACTGCGTGCCGGGCGCGAACTTCGCCGGGTGGGCGAGGGCCGCGGCGAGCAGGTCGTGGGGCTGGAAGAACTTGTGCTGGATCTTCCCGAAGTCCTCCAGTCCGATGTACTCGGTGTAGTTCGGCAGCCCGCTGGTGTGCTGCAGCAGCTGCCGGACGGTGATCTTCGTGCCGTCGATACCGTCGCCGTGCACCACGCCGGGCAGGTACCTCTCGATGGGCGCGTCCAGCTCGACCTTGCCCTCGGCCACGAGCTGCAGGACCACGGTCGCGGTGAACGTCTTGGTGTTGCTGCCCGCCCGGACCTCGCCGTCACGCGGCACCGGGACCTGGCTGCCGAGCCGGGCGGAGCCGGAGACCAGCGACGTCGTCCGGCCGTCCTTGGTCACGGAGGCGAGCGCGGCGGGGAACTTCTCCTGGCTCACCAGCGAGTCCAGGCTCTGCTGGACTGCCGAATTCGGGGGCTGGACCGCCGGCTTCGGGGGTGGGCCCGCCGCGGCCGCCGTCGTCAGGGCGGCCCCGAGTGCCCCCGCCACGGTCAGCACCACTACGCCCTTGCGCACCGTCGTCTGCATCAGCTCTCCTTCGCCGAACCGGATTCGATGGCCCAATGCTGGTCGAACCCGGCACGAAGATCAGTAGCGCTGCCTACCGGACCCCGGGTAGTGCAGGCGCTACCTCGACGAGCTGCACGAGCGCCCCGGCGTCGGAAGTGCTGTGCTGGGCCAGTTCGGTGAAGAAGTGCGCGACGTGCCCGGTGGCCAGGTGCACGCGGAACGCTTCGGTGTCGTCGTAGATTTCGTAGAGGTAGAAGACGCCGGGGTTCGCGACGTCCCGGAACGGCCGGAACTCTCGGCAGCCTGGCTCGCCCCGCACCGCGGTGGTGAGCGTCGCGATGGCGGCGGCGAGCTGCTCCTCGTGGCCGGGCACCGCCCGGACGACGGCGACCATCGGCCGTTCGCCGGACGGGAGGTCCGCGCCGACCTCGGGCATGAACTCCCTCACGGGACCAGCACCGGGGTGCCGGGCAGGACCAGCCGGACCTCGATCTCCGGCGCGAGCCGCGCGACCGCGTCGGCGTAGTGGCGGGGATCCTGATCGCCCTTGGTGATCATCCGGTCGCCCAGCTGTCCACTGTGGAACGCGTAGTGGTGCGGCACGGCCAGTGTCGGCTTCAGCGCGGCCGTCAGCCCGGCGGCCTCTTCGGCGTCCATCACGACCTGCTGGAGGTTCAGCGGCCGGATGCACAGGCCGTTGGTCGGCAGGATGGCCAGGTCGACGTGCCCGAAGCGCTCCGGGATGGTGTCGAGCTCGGGGACGCGCAGCGAGTCGCCGCCGAAGAACACCGTGCGGCCGCCCGCCTGGATCACGAAGGTGACCTCGTGGACGCCGTGCTTGCCCGGTGTCGCGGTCACGGTCAGCTCGCCGACCGTGGTGGCTTCCCACGCCTCGACGACGCGGACGTCGCGGAAACCCTTGTCCCGCGCGATGGTCGCGACCGTGCCCGGCCCGATCAGCGGGGTGTCGAGGTCGAAGCCGCCGGCGACGAGCGCGTCGAGGTCGCAGTGGTCGTAGTGCTCGTGGGTGACGACGACCGCGTCGAGCCGGCCGAGGTCTTCGACGCGGGAGAAGACCGGTTCGCCCTGGTAGTAGGTGGCGGTTTGGGTGAACCACGGGTCCGTGAGGACGCGGAGCCCGCCGATGTCGATCAGCTGGCAGGCGTGCCCGATCCGGGTCACGCTCAACGAGGTGCTCATGCGGTTTCTCCTTGCGGTCAGTTGCCGAGGTCGAGCAGGGCGCCGAGCAGCTCTTCGGGCGTCTCGAGCTGGGGGAGGTGGCCGCTGCGGGGGAGCAGGGTGAACTTCGCCATCGGGATCGCGGCGGCGAAGGCGCGGCCGTAGTCCGGGGTGACGATGCCGTCGCTCTCGCCCCAGATCACGTGGACCGGGATGTCGAGGCCGCCGAGCCGCTTGGCCAGCGTCGGGTCGGCCATCGCCGCGCCGGTGTAACCGAGCAGGGCGACGACGTCCGGGCTCGGGCCGGTGGCCCCGGCCGGCGGCACCGGCGCCCGGCTCGGGTCGTGCCACGACAGGGCCCGCAGCTCTTCCGGGGTAAGGCCCCGGACGTCGGTCACCGGGTGGCCGTCGACCTCGACGCCGACGCCGTCGACGATCACCGCGCCGCTGACGCGCGGGCTCTCGAGCAGGGCGATCTCGGCGGCCAGCCAGCCGCCGAAGGAGTTGCCGAGCACGGTGACGTCGGTGAGGTCGAGCTCCTCGAGCATCGTGACGTAGAGCTTGGCCAGCTCGGCGACGGTGGTCAGGCCGTCGGCCTTCGGGGTGCCGCCGAAGCCGGGGTGGGTGGGCAGCAGCACCCGGGAGTGGGTGCGCTCGGCGAGCAGGTCGGCGAAGCCGGCCATCGTCGCGACGCCGCCACCGCCGTGCAGCAGCAGGAACGGCCGGGTGCGGTCGCGGTCCTGGAGCGTCACTTCGGCGGTGCCGAACGTGTGGGTCCCGGTGCGGACGGGCCGGAGCGAACCGGCCGGGGAGAGCGTGGTCATGGTGCCTTCTTCGGTCTCGGTGGGGCTTACCTAAGGAACCTTAGATCAGCTTACTTAGATAAGCAAGCTGTCCCCGATGAGTTAGGGTGAAGGCATGACGTATCCCCCGGCAGAGGTCGCACTGGCCGTGAAGCGCCTGCAATACCGTCACCACCGCGCGCTGAGCCGGGCACTGGCGCCGCTGGGGCTTTCCCTCGTGCAGTGGGACACCTTGCGCCACCTGCACCGCGAGCCGGACGCGTCGCTGCACGACCTCGCCGTGCTGACCTTCCAGACCGACCAGTCCTTCGGCTCCCTGGCCACGCGGATGGCGGACCGCGGCCTGATCGAGCGCGTCCCCGGACCCGGCCGGGCCGTGCGACACCGGCTCACCGAGGAAGGCGAGCGCCTGCGCGCGGAAGGCCAGCACCTCGCGGACGGCGTCGTCGGGTCCTCCTTCGGGGACCTGTCGGCCGCCCAGCTCGACCAGCTGGGCGCGCTGCTGGACCGCGCCCTCGGCCCCGACCCGACCGCATGACCGGCGCCCGAGCAGGAGGACACGTGAAGGTCTTGGTCACCAACGACGACGGCGTCGAGTCGCCGGGGCTGCACGCCCTGGCCCGCGGCGCGCGGGACCACGGCTGGGACGTCGTCGTCGCGGCGCCCGCCGAGGAGGCGAGCGGCACCGGCGCGGGGCTGACCGCCGCCGCGGGGGACACCCGGCGGGTCGCGGTCGAGCGCCGGGAGGTGCCGGGCCTGGCCGGTGTTCCGGTGTACGCCGTCGCCGCGCACCCGGGGCTCATCGCCCTGCTGGCGGCACAGGGCGCGTTCGGCGAGCCGCCGGAGGTCGTGCTGTCCGGGATCAACCTCGGCGCGAACACCGGCCGCGCGGTCCTGCACTCGGGCACGGTCGGCGCGGCGCTGACGGCGTCATTGCACGGCGCCCGCGCGCTGGCCGTGTCGCTCGACGTGGCCCTGGACGACGAAACCGACCCGCACTGGGACACCGCCGTCACGGTCGCGGCGGGCTTGTTCGACCGGCTCGCGGCCCTGCCGCCGGGATCGGTGCTGAACCTCAACGTGCCGGACCGCGCGGAGTCCGGCCCGCCGAGACGAGCCGGCCTGGCGGAGTCCGGCACCGTACAAGTCCACGTCGAGGACACCGGCGACGGCACGATCGCGCTGTCGGCCGAACTGGCCGAGGACTATCTGACGCCGGGCAGCGATGCCGCGCTGCTGGCCGAAGGCCACGCGACGATCACCGCGCTGCGCTCGGTCGCGGAGGATCCCGACCTCGTCTGGTGACGCTCTCAGGCGGCCGCCGCCGAGCGGCGGGCCGCCACCGACCAGATCAAGCCCTTCCGCAGCCCCGGCAGCACCGTGTCGACGTGGTCGGCGATCGCCCGGAACGCCTTCCGGTGCGCGCGCCGCTCCTTGGGTGTGAAGACGGTGTGGACGTCGCCGTTGGCGGCGAACAACGCCAGGCTCGTGTCCTCGATGGCCACCCCGGCTGGGTCGTGCCCACCCAGCACCGCGTTCCGCACGCGCTCGCGCAGCGTCCGGGCCCGGTCGGGATCGGTCACCGTGACGCGGCGGACCGGGAACAGGCCCAGCGCCCGGCGGCGCTCGACCGCGAGGGCGCCGGCCGCTTCGAGCTGGTCGCGGACGGCGGCTTCGGCCTGGTGCCAGTCGCGGTCCAGGACGCTCGCCCAGCGCCGCGGCCGGTCCTGCGGGACACCGTCGAGGACCTGGGCGAGAAAAGGGTCGTCCGGGGTGCGCACGGCCTGCGGTGTGCGGCCGGCCTTGCCGTCGAGGTCCTGGAGGAGCCCGCCGAGGGTCAGCTCGGCCACCGCGGCCGCCCGCAGCAGCGGCCCGCGGGCCAGCACGCTGGCCGGGTCGAGCCGGTTCTTGTCTCCGTCCCAGCACAACAGGTACATCCGCTGGGGCAGGGGCTGTTTCATGACGCTCCTCGCGGGTCGGCGCGGACACCTCGGCCGAACAGGAATACCCCGGCGGCCACGTTTCCGACCGCGTCGAGGCCATTCGTCACCGGAATGCGCGGCCCCGGGGTCGGCGTGTCGGGGCCGGTCTGGTCCGACCGGGTGTATCGCCGTGTCAGACTTCGCGGCGATGTACACCCCAGCCGATCTCGCCGACCTGCTCGAATGCGAACACCGCAGCGTCCTGAACCAGGCGCTGGCCGCGGGCCTGCCGGGCGCGCCACGGCCCGGTCCGACACCCGACGAACAGGGCCGTGGTGCGGCGGAGACCATGCTCGCCGGGTTCCGCGCCGACGGGCGCGCGGTGGCCGAGATCGACGTCCGCGACCTGGCCGCCGCCGCGAAGGCGACCGAAGCGGCGTTGCGGGACGGCGTCCCGGTGATCCACCGGGCCGTCCTGCACGACGGTGACTTCTCGGGCCGCGCGGACTTCCTGGTCCAGGACGGCGAAGGCCGCTACGAGGTCTACGACGCGAAGCCGGCCCGCCAGGCGAAGCCCGCCGCGGTGGTGCAGCTGACGGCGTTCGCCGACGCGCTGACCCGGGCCGGCCTGCCTGCCGGGCCCCACCTGCACCTGCGCCAGGCCGACGGCGGCACCCGCACCCTGCGCGTCGACGACTTCCGCCCCCTGGTCGGCCGCCTGCGGACCCGGCTGCGCGGCCGCGCGCCGAGCCTGCCCGCGCAGCTGTGGGCCGACGACCGCCCGGCCTGCGCGAGCTGCGGGTTCGCCCAGCACTGCACGTCGGCCCGGGAGGCCGACCGCGACCTCTCGCTCGTCGCCGGGATGCGCGGCGACCAGCGCCGCAAGCTCGTCGCCGCCGGGCTCGGCTCGATCGACGCGCTGGCCGCGGCCGGGCCGGCCGACCGGCCGCGCGACCTGTCCGTCACGGCGTTCGCGGCCCTGCGCGCCCAGGCCGCGCTGCAGGTCCGGCAGGACAAGACCGGCGACGTCTCCTACGAGATCGTCGAGCCCGGGGTGCTGGCCGAGCTGCCGGCCCCCGCGCCGGGCGACGTCTTCCTCGACCTCGCGGGCGATCCGCACGCGCTCTCGGGCGAGGGCCTGGAGTACCTTTTCGGCGCGGTCACCACGGAAGCTGGCCAGGCGTTCACGCCGTTCTGGGCGCACAGCCGCGCCCAGGAGAAGCGGGCGTTCGAGGAGTTCGTCGACTTCGCCGAGGCGCGCGTCGCCGCGCACCCCGGCTCGCACGTCTACCACTACGCGCCCTACGAGGTCACCGCGATCAAGCGGCTCGCGGCGGTGCACGGCACCCGCGAGGAAGCCGTCGACCAGCTGCTGCGCGGCGGCGCGGTCGTGGACCTGCATGCCGTGGTGCGCAAGGCGTTGCGCGTCTCCCAGCGGTCGTACTCGATCCGCTACCTCGAAGCGCTCTACATGCCCGGCGCGCGCGAGGGCACTGGGAAGACCGCCGTGTCGGACGTCGAGGCGTACGAGGAGTACCTGGCGCTGGCCGGGGAACCGGAACGCGCCGGGGAGATCCTGCGCGGCATCGCCGACACCACCGAGTACGACTGCGTCTCGACGCTGCGGTTGTTCGAGTTCCTCCACCAGATCCGGGCCGACGCCGGGATCGACCTGCCGGAGCCGGTCGAAGAGTCCGCCGAGGACGCGCTGATCCGGCAGACCGAGGAGGACGTCGCCGCCGAGCGGCGCGCCGAACGGGCCGCGCAGCTGGCCGCGCTGGTCGACCCGCTGCTCGACGGCCTGCCCGACGACCCGGGCGCCTTCACCCCCGACGAACGCGCCCGCGCGCTGCTGGCGGCGTCGGTCGGCTACCACCGCCGCGAGACCAACCCGGCGTGGTGGGAGTACTTCCGCCAGCTGGCCGCGCCGCTCGGCGACCTCGAGGTCGACACCGCCTGCACGGTGCCGGTGGCGCTGGACGCGGGGGAGTGGGTCCCGCCGGCCGGGCGCGTCCGCAACGCGAAGCGGACGCTGCTGCTCACCTGCGACCCGGACCGGCCGCACCCGTTCGCGCCGGGCGACGACGTCCGGCTGCGCTACGGCGCCACCGCCCGCGACGCCAAGGTCGTCGCCGCGACGGCCGTGGAGCTGACCCTCGAAGAGAGCTGCCCGCCCGACGCCACCACCGGCGACCGGCCGACCGCCGTGCTGCCCGGCAGCCCGGTGCGCCCGTCGCCGAAGGACGAGGCCGTCGCCGATCTCGCCCGCCTCGTCGTCGACGCGCTTCCGGTGCTGCCACGCCATCCCGGCGTCGACCTGCTCCGCCGGACGCCGCCGCGGCTGCTCGGCGGCGCCGCGTTGCCGGAGCCGGGCGACGACCTGGTCCGCACGGTGATCGAGGCCGTCGACGAGCTGGACGGTTCGGCGCTCGCCGTGCAGGGGCCGCCGGGCGCGGGCAAGACGTACCTCGCCGGGCGGCTGATCGCCCACCTCGTGCGTGCCGGGCGGACCGTCGCGGTGACGTCCAACAGCCACAAGGCCGTCGAAAACGTGCTGAGCGCGGCGATGAAGAGCGCGCCCGAGCTGCCGTGCGCCAAGCGCGCGAAGCGGACGCCGGACCCGGCCGCGCCGTGGGACCAGCCGAAGAGCAACCCGGCGCTGGTGAACTGGCGCCTGGAGCACGACAACGGGCACCTGGTCGGCGGGACGGCGTGGACGTTCGCCAACGCCGCGATCCGCGAGGAGCCGTTCGACCTGCTGATCATCGACGAGGCCGGCCAGTTCGCCCTCGCCGACGCGCTCGCCGTGTCGATGTGCGCCAGGAACGTCCTGCTGCTGGGCGATCCGCAGCAGCTGCCGCAGGTCGTGCAGGGCACGCACCCGGCGGGCGCGGAGGCGTCGGCGCTGGGGCACCTGATCGGCGAGGCCGACATCATGCCGCCGGCGCTGGGCTACTTCCTCGACGAGACCCGGCGGATGCACCCGGCCGTGTGCGAGCCGGTGTCGAACCTGTCCTACGCCGGGCGCCTCCACGCCCACCCCTCGGCCGCCGAGCGCGCCATCGAGGGCGTCGACGCGGGCCTGTACCTGGCCGAGGTCGACCACCACGGCAACACGACCCGTTCGGTGGAGGAAGCCGCGGCCGTCACGGCGATCGTGGCCGGCCTGCACGGTCGTTTGTGGACGGACCACGGGACACCCCGGCCGCTGGGTGACGCGGACATCGTCGTCGTCGCGCCGTACAACCTGCAGGCGCGCACGGTGACGCGGGCCTTGGAGGAAGCCGGGTTCCCCGGCGTCCGGGTCGGCACGGTCGACCGGTTCCAGGGCCAGGAAGCACCGGTGGTGATCACCACGATGACGTCGTCGTCGGCGGTCGACCTGCCCCGCGGGCTGGACTTCCTGCTGTCGCGCAACCGCCTCAACGTCGCCCTGTCACGGGCCCAGGCGCTGGCGATCCTGGTGTGCTCACCGAGGCTCGTCGAGGCCGACATCCGGACGGTGGACCAGATGCGGCTGGTCGCGGGCATGATCGGCCTGATGACCGGCGCGGGCCCCTGGCCGGTCACGCCACCGCCGTCAAGTCCGTGAATGCCACATCGAGGGACACTTAGTCCCTCGATGTGGCATTCACGGACTTCGGCGGGCTGATCACCGGGTGGCGTTGCGGAGGCCGGCTTCGGCGAAGGCGACCACCTCGTCGACCAGGCCGGACAGCTCGCTCGCCGCGGACTGGGCTTTCGCCTGGCCCTCCCGCGTCACGTAGATCTCGCGCAGGCCCGTGACGACCGTGGCGGCGGCGAGGCGGGGGAGCAGCGCGTCCGCCGGCCGGCCGATGTCCTCGCCGATTCCCGCGGCCACCAGGAGTTCGAGGTCGCGGTAGCCGGCGCGGGCGCGGCCGCGCAGGTCGTCGTCCTCCATCAGCAGTCGGGCTCGCAAAGCTCGGCGGCGCCACACCTGCGCGGGGTCGGCCTCCTGCTCGAGGTCGCTCGCGTCGAGGGCGCGCATGGTCGCGTGCATCCAGTCGCGCAGCGCCTCCAGCGTGCCGGCCGGCCGCTCGCGCAGGTGCCGGCCGAGGGACTCGGGGTCGAACGGGTCGTCGGCGAACAGCAGGTCGTCCTTGGCGGGGAAGTGCAGCGTGACTGTGCGGGTCGCGACGTCGGCGCTCGCGGCGATCTGCGCGATCGTCGTGTCCCGGTAGCCCTGGCTCGCGAAGAGCTCCAAGGCCGCTTCCTGGATGCGGGCGCGGGTCAGGGCCTTCTTGCGCTCACGGCGGCTGTCTCCGGCGATCATGCCCGAACACTACCACTCGGCGTATTAATGCAGTCCGTGCTACTGTTACGTCATGACGCAGCGAACTGAGACGAAAAGCTGGTTGATCACGGGAACGTCGAAGGGCTTCGGCCGAGAATGGGCCGAAGCGGCACTCGAGCGGGGTGATCGGGTCGCGGCCACCGCGCGCGACGTCGAGAGCTTGCGCCCACTCGTCGAGCGTTTCGGCGACGCCGTGCTGCCGCTGCAGCTGGACATCACCGACCGCGCGGCGGCGGTCGCGGCCGTCGAGGCGACGGTGGCGAAGTTCGGGACCCTGGACGTCCTGGTGAACAACGCCGGCTACGGGCACTTCGGCATGGTCGAGGAGCTCACCGAGGCGGAGATCCGCGCGGAGCTCGACACGAACTTCTTCGGCACGCTCTGGCTGACGCAGGCGGCGCTGCCGGTCATGCGCCGGCAGGGGCGCGGCCGGATCATCCAGGTCACCAGCGAGGGCGGCGTCCGCGCGTTCCCCGGCATCGGGGCCTACCACGCGTCGAAGTGGGCGGTGGAAGGGCTTTCGGAGTCCCTGCGGCAGGAGGTCGCGGCGTTCGGGATCGACGTCATCTGCCTGGAGCCCGGCCCGTACCGGACGGACTTCGGTGGCGCCAGCGTCCGGACGAGCGCTCCGAACCCGGACTACGACGCCGTCCGCGAGGCGGGCCGGATCGAGTGGGACCTGGGCGATCCCCGGGCGACCCGCGGGCCGCTGCTGCAACTGGCCGACACCGAGAAGCCGCCGAAGCGGGTGTTCTTCGGCAAGTCCCTCGCCGCGGTCGAAGAGGAGTACCGCGAGCGCCTGGAAACCTGGCGCGAGTGGGAACCCCTCGCCCAAGCGGCATTCGGCTGAACCGCCGGGTTCGTGGTTCGCTGGGGGTATGACGAAGGCGGAGCGGTGGCGGCGGTACTGGGACCGCAAGTCCGCGACCTACGACGCGGAGATGGACGTCTGGGACCGCCGCCTCTTCGGCGACTCGCGGGCGTGGGTGTGCGGGCAGGCGTCGGGTGACGTGCTCGAGGTCGCCGTCGGGACCGGCCTCAACCTGCCGAACTACCCCGCCGGCGTCCGGCTGACCGGCCTCGACCTCAGCGCCGGGATGCTGGACCTCGCCCGGGCCCGCGCGGAGAAGCTCGGCCGCGCGTTCACGCTGAAGCAGGGCAGTGCGCACGAACTGCCGTTCGCCGACGCGTCCTTCGACACCGTCGTCTGCACCTTCGGCCTCTGCGCGATCCCGGACCACGCGGCCGCGGTGGGGGAGATGGCGCGGGTCCTGCGGCCCGCAGGCCGGCTGATCCTGGTCGACCACGTCGCGAGTTCGGTGTGGCCGGTGCGGGGGATGCAGTGGCTGGTCGAGCTGGCCAGCGTGCCCCTGGCCGGCGAGCACTTCCGGCGCCGGCCGCTGAAGGACGTCGAGGCGCTCGGGCTGGTCGTCGAACGGCGGGAGCGGTTCAAGGCGGGACTCGTCGAGCGGCTGGTCGCCCGTCATGGATGAGCGCGTCGCGACGGAGCTGATCGCGCGGGCCCGTGCCGAGACCGAGCGGCTGGCCGCCTCGCTCGCGCGGCAGCGCGACGGCATCGTCGAGGCGTCGGAGTTCACCAGCAACGACGACGAGCACGACCCGGAAGGCGCCACGATCGCGTTCGAACGGGCGCAGGTCCAGGCGATGCTGCGGCAGGCCCATGACGACCTCGCGGACCTCGGCCGGGCCGCCGAGCGGGTGCGCGCCGGCACGTACGAGACCTGCGAACGCTGCGGCGGCCCGATCGCCGAAGAGCGCCTCGCCGCCCTCCCGGCGACGCGGATCTGCATCGCCTGCGCGAACAAGAAGCGCTGAGCTGATCGAGTGTCTTCTTCGACATCATCCGGACAGGAATGACGCCGTTTCTTGTGTCACCGCCAGGATGGTTGTAGACAGTCCCTCGGCTGATTGAAACGTTTTTATGGCGTCAGGAGACGTTCATGCGCCGGTCGGGAACCTCGATGAAGAGACGGGCCGTCGTCGTCGCGCTCGCACTCGCCGCGGCGGTCGTGCCCGCCACGACCGCGAGCGCGGAACCGGCGCACGGCGGCCCGCTGCCACCGACCGCGCTGCGGGCCGACGGCCAGGCGGCGAACGTCCTGGCCGGCAGTCCCCGGCCGACGCTGGCGTGGACGGTCAACGACGCCGGTCGCGCGGAAACCCAGACGGCGTACGAGATCCGCGTCGACGGCCCGCGGTCCCACTGGGACTCCGGCCGGGTGGTTTCGGGCAACTCGGTCGATGTCGCCTATACCGGGCCGGCGTTGGACAGCGACCGCACCTACGAATGGTCGGTGCGCACCTGGAACAGCGAAGGCCGGCAGTCGCCGTGGTCGGCGCCCGCCCGCTTCGACACCGGCCTGCTGCAGCCGGCCGACTGGTCCGCCTGGTGGCTGCAGGTCGACGACGGCGCGCTCGTCCGCGGCGGCTTCGACGTCACCAAGCCCGTCGCCCGCGCCCGGCTGTACTTCGGCGCGCAGGGCGTGGCCGAACCACACCTCAACGGCGCCCGCGTCCAGCCCCAGCAGGTGCTCGACTCCGCCGTCACCGACTACGCCGCCCGCGTGCTCTACCGCGACCTCGACGTCACGAAGCTGCTCAAGCCCGGCCACAACGCGCTCGCGTTCATGGCCGGCAAGGGCCAGTACACCGGCCGGCCCGCGCTCGTCGCGCAGGTCGACGTCACCTACACCGACGGCTCGGCCGCGCGGTTCGGCACCGGCACCGACTGGAAGGCCCACGCCGGCCCGGTGACCGGCGACGACTTCTACTACGGCGAAACCTACGACGCCCGCAACGAGATCGCGGGCTGGGACACCGCCGCGTTCGACGCCGGCGCTTGGCCCGCGGCGCACGCCGTCGCCCCCGCGTCCCACCGCCAAAGCCTGGCGCAGGGCAAGCCGGTGACGGCCTCGGACACGACGACCTGCTGCGGCTGGTCCCCGGCGGCCGCGACCGACGGCATCGACGGCTCGATCGACGCGTCGGAGGGCTACCACTCCGCCATCGAATCCAGTGCCGACAGCACGAAGTGGGTCCAGGCCGACCTCGGCTCGGCCCAGAAGCTCGGTTCGGTGACGCTGTTCCCGGCGCGCCCGACCAACGACACCTCGGGTGACGTCGTCGGCGCCGGCTTCCCGGTGCGCTACCGCGTCCAGGTCAGCGACGACCCCGCGTTCGCCACCGCGACGACCGTCGCCGACCGCACCGACGCCGACCAGGCCAACCCGGGCACCGCGGCCGTCACCCTGCCCGCGAACGTCACCGGCCGGTACGTCCGGGTGACCGCGACGAAACTCGCCTGTGTCGGCACCAGCTGCACCTTCCGGCTGGCCGAGATCGGCGTACACGGCCCGAATCCCGCCGTCGTCAGCAGCGGCGTCACCCAGCTGCAGGCCGACATCACCCCGCCGACCCGGATCGTCGCGAACCACGACCCGGTCAAGGAAACCCGGCCCGCGCCGGGCGTGCGCGTCTACGACTTCGGCCAGAACCGCACCGGCCAGGCGACGCTGCGGGCCGCGCAGCCCGCCGGGACGACGGCGTCGCTGAAGAAGGGCGAGATCCTCGACGCGACCGGCCGCGTCTCGACCGCGAACATCAGCTTCAACGGCTCCGAGCCGGCGCGCCAGACCGACCACTACACGTTCAGCGGCTCCGGCACCGAGACGTACCTGCCGCACTTCAACTACGCGGGTTTCCGCTACGCCGAGCTGACCGGCGTGCCCGACGACGCCGCCGTCACCGTGACCGCGCAGGAGATCCACACCGATGTCGCCGCGACGGGCCGGTTCGACACCTCGGACCCGGGGCTCGACCAGATCCAGGCCGCCGTCACGCAGACCCAGCTGAACAACCTCGAGTCGATCCAGATGGACTGCCCGACCCGCGAACGCCACGGCTGGCTCGGCGACGCCGCCGACTCCGACCAGGAGGCGATGGCCAACTTCGACATGCAGGCGTTCTACACGAAGTGGCTCGGCGACATGGTCACCAGCGCCGGCGCCGACGGCAGCCTGCCGTCGGTCGCGCCGGTCAACGGCCGCACCGACTGGCTCACCGACCCGGCGTGGGGCACCGCGTACCCGCAGATCATCTGGGACTCCTACACCCAGTACGGCAACGCGCAGCTGCTCGCCACGCACTACGACCACGTCAAGGCGTGGGTCGACTACCTCGGCACCATCAGCGACGCCGACCACGTCGTCGTCAACCCGCCGACGTCCTGGGGTGACGACTGGCTCTCGACGGTCAGCACCCCGCACGGCTACTTCCAGACCGGCTTCTCCTACCTCGACGCGCAGCTGCTCGCGAAGATGGCCGCAGCACTGGGAAACCGGGCCGACGCCACCAAGTACAACGCCCTCGCCGGGCAGATCGCCACGGGCTTCCTGAAGCGCTTCTACTCCGCCGACACCGGCGTCTTCGGCACCGGGACGCAGCTGTCCTACGCGCTGCCGCTGGTGTTCGGGCTCGTCCCGGCCGGCCGCGAGCAGTCCACAGTGGACCGCCTGGTCGCCGACGTCGCCGCGCACCAGAACCATGTCACGACCGGCTTCGTCGGCACCACGCTGGTGTTCCAGGCGCTGGGCAAGTACCAGCGCAACGACGTCGCGCTCGCGATCGCGCAGCGCACCGACTACCCGAGCTTCGGCTACATGATGAACCAGGGCCCGGGGACGATCTGGGAGAAGTGGGACAACTCCTCGGCGCCGGACGGCACGTCGTCGAAGGACCACATCGGCCTCGGCGGCGCGATCGGCCAGTGGTTCCAGCAGCAGCTGGCCGGGATCCAGCCCGGCACGCCCGGTTGGCGCGAGTTCACCCTCGCCCCGGCCGTCGCCGGGAACCTCACCCACGTGACGGCGCAGCAGCAGACCGTGCGGGGGACCGTGGTCAGCGCTTGGCAGCGTGACGGCAGCACGCTCACCTACCACGCCACGATTCCGGTCGGCGCGAAGGCGACGATCCGGCTGCCGCTGCTCGGCGGCAAGCAGTCGTCGGTGCGGGAGAACGGCCGGACGATCTTCGCCGACGGCCACGCCGCCCAACCCGACCCCGGCCTGACGGTCGGCCGGGCCGACGACGAGACGCTCACCCTGACCGCCGGTTCGGGCGACTACACGTTCACCGTGACGCCGCCGCGCACGCCGTTCACCCGGCTCGCGCTCACCGCGGGCACGCCCGCCGCGATCACCGCGGGCGGCAGCGGTGACATCCCGGTGGTCGTCGAAGGACGGTCCACTGTGGCCGGTCAGGCCGTACTCGGCGCGCAGGTGCCCGCGAGCTGGACCGTGACGGCCACCCCGGCCGGGATCCCGTTGACCCCGGCCACGTCCGAGACGCCGGGCAGTGTGCGGATCACCGTGCCGGCGGGCGCCAAGAGCGGCCTGTACCCGGTGACGCTGACCGTGAAGCCACCACGCGGCGAGACGGTGAAGACGACCGTGAACGTGCCCGTGTTCGGCAGTTGGGCGAGTGGCACGACGGCTTCGGCGTCGAGTGAGCACGCACCGAACGTCGTCAACGGCGCCACCCGCACCTACCTGGCGTCGAACGCCATCGACCACGACCTCGCGACCTTCTGGAACGACGACACCGACAGCCGGTACCCGGACACGCTCACCGTCACGGCGCCCGCCGCGACCACGCTGACCGGCGTCGGCTTCGCGTCCAACCCCGACGGCGTCCCGACCGACTTCACCGTGCAGACCTGGGACGGCACGCAGTGGGCCGACCAGGTCCACGTCACCGGCAACACTGCCGTCTACCGGTGGATTCCGTTCCCGGCGCCGGTGACCACGACCCAGGTGCGGATCGCCGTCGCGGCCGCACAGAGCAGTTTCTCGAGGATCGCGGAGGTGACGCCGTGATACGGCGTGGAGCAGCCCTGATCGCGGCCGTGCTGATCACCGGCACGACCGTCCCCGCGGCCGCCGAGGCCGCGCCCGCTTCGCCTAACGCAGCTTGTCCCTGGGTGGGGTCCCACGCGCCCGTGGACAAACGGGTGGCGCAGGTGCTCGGGCAGATGACCCTGGACGAGAAGATCACGATGGTGCACGGCACGGCCGCCGGCGGCTACACCGGCCGCGTCGCGGGCGACGACCGGCTGTGCATCCCGTCGCTGAAGATGGAGGACGGCCCGCTGGGGGTGAACCTGGGCAACACCACCCAGCTGCCCGCCGCGTCCGCCGTCGCCGCGTCGTTCGACTCCTCGTTGGCGAAGACCTACGGGTCGGTGATCGGCGCCGAGGACAAGACGAAGGGCGTCGACGTCGACCTCGGCCCGACCATCAACATCGTGCGCGACCCGCGCTGGGGCCGCGCTTTCGAGTCCTACAGCGAAGATCCGTACCTGACCGGGCAGATGGGCGCGGCCGACATCGACGGCGTCCAGTCCCAGGGCGTGATGGCGCAGGTGAAGCACTGGGCCGTCTACAACCAGGAGGAGAACCGCAACACCACGGCCGACAACGCGGTGATCGACGACCGGACCGTGCACGAGATCTACGCCAGCGCGTTCGGGAACGTCGTGGCCAAGGCCAAGCCGTCGTCGGCGATGTGCTCGTACTCCTCGATCAACGGCACCTACGCCTGTGAGAACCCCTACCTCAATGACATCCTGAAGCAGGACTTCGGCTTCGACGGCTTCATCACGTCCGACTGGGGCGCCACGCACAGCGCGGCGCCGTCGGCGAACGCCGGGATGGACATGGAGATGCCCGGCCAGGACTTCTTCGGCAGCACGCTGAAGACGGCCGTCCAAAGTGGACAGGTGCCGCAGTCCCGGCTGGACGACATGGTCACCCGCATCCTGCGCGAGGAGTTCCGCTTCGGGCTGTTCGACCACCCGTCGCCCGACACGCTCGACGCGGCCGCGTCGACCGCCGCGCACCTCGCGGTGGCCAAGAAGGCCGCCGAAGACGGCACGGTCCTGCTCAAGAACGACGGCTTGCTGCCCCTGGACGGGCGCAAACTGCACTCGGTCGCGGTGATCGGCGACGGCGCGGGCAAGAACACGCTCAGCTCCGGCGGCGGCAGCGCGCACATCGCCGGCACCGGCACGGTCACGCCGTTCGACGGGATCAAGGCGCGCGCCGGCTCGGGCATCGACGTCGAGTACGCGCAGGGCAACCTCGGCACCGGCAGCGCGCTGCCCCCGATCGAGAGCAGTGCGCTCAAGCCGCCGTCGGGCACCGGCAGCGGGCTTCAGGGGGACTACTACGCGAACACCGACTCGTCCGGGACGCCGGTCGTGACCCGCACCGACCCGCAGGTGGCGTTCACCTTCAGCGGGGCGCCCGCGCCGGGTGTGCCCGCGACGAACTTCTCGGCCAAGTGGACCGGCACCCTCACCGCGCCCGCGACCGGCACGTACACCCTCGGCCTGACCAGCGACGACGGCAGCCGCCTGCTCGTCGGCGGGCAGCAGGTGATCGACAACTGGGGTGACCACGGCGCGCAGACCAAGACCGCGCAGGTCCCGCTCACCGCGGGCCAGCCGGTGCAGGTCGAGGTCGACTACTACCAGGGCGGCGGCGACGCCTCGGTCAGCCTCGGCTGGCTGCCGCCGGGGGAGGACCTCGTCGGTCAGGCGGCCGCGCTCGCCGCGAAGTCCGACGTCGCGGTCGTCTACGCCAACGACTACGAGTCCGAAGGCGGCGACCTCGACGACATCGACCTGCCCGCCGACCAGAACAAGCTGATCGACGCCGTCGCGGCGGCCAACCCGGACACCGTCGTCGTGCTCAACACCGGCTCCGCCGTGACGATGCCGTGGCTGGCGAAGGTCAAGGGCGTCTTCGAGGCGTGGTACCCGGGCCAGGAGGCCGGCCACGCGATCGCGTCGCTGCTCTTCGGCGACGTCGCGCCGTCCGGCAAGCTGCCGGTGACGTTCCCGACGTCGCTCGGCCAGGTGCCCGCGTCGACGCCGGAGCAGTGGCCGGGTGTCGACGGCAAGGTCCAGTACTCCGAGGGCCTCGACGTCGGCTACCGCTGGTACGACCGGAAGAACCTGACTCCGTTGTACCCCTTCGGTTTCGGGCTCTCGTACACGAACTTCCGGTTCTCGAACCTGAAGGTCGACGGCGACACGCTGCGCGAGAACGGCCGGCTCTCGGTCAGCGCCGACGTCACCAACACGGGCGCGCGGCGCGGTGCCGAGGTCGCCCAGCTGTACCTGAGCGATCCGGCGTCCACCGGGGAGCCGGTCAACCAGCTCAAGGGCTTCCAGAAGGTGGACCTCCAGCCGCGCCAGACGCAACGGGTGCGGTTCGAGCTGACCGCGCAGGACGCGTCGTACTGGAGCACCGACGCACACGCCTGGGAACTCGGTGTCGGCCGGTACACCGTCCGCGTCGGCGACTCGTCCCGGAACCTCCCGCTGTCGGGTGGCTTCCGCGTCGACCACACCACCGGGCCGCGGTTCACGAAGGTGGCCGCGCCCGCGATCGCGGCGCCCGGCAAGTCCCTCGCGGTGACGACCACCTTCACCAACGGCGCCACCGAAGCCGTGCACGACGCCGTGACGACTCTGGCCGTCCCGGCGGGCTGGAAGGCGACGCCGCGCACCCCGGCGGTCGTCCGGACGGTCCGGCCGGGGGAGTCGGTGCCGACGACGTGGGCGGTGACGGCCGGCGCTTCGGCGGCGCCCGGCCCGGTCTCGTTGTCCGCCACCACCCGGTACTCCGGTGGCGTCGTCCGGGGAACGGCGTCCACGCAGGTCGCGTACCCGAACCTGGCGGCGGCGTACACGGACGTCGGCGTCACCGACGACGCGGATCCGGCGCCGGGCAACCTCGACGGCGCGGGCTTCAGCTTCTCCGCCCAGGCCCTGGACTCGGTGGGCGTCCACCCCGGCGGCTCGGTCACGAGCGGCGCGGCGACGTTCACCTGGCCGGACGTCCCGGCGGGTCAGCGGGACACAGTCACGACGGCGGGCCAGAGCGTCAGCCTCACCGGCTCGGGGACGGCGCTGAACCTGCTGACCACCGGCACGAACGGCACCCAGAGCGGCCCCGTCACCGTGACCTACACCGACGGCACGACGTCCACCTCGACGCTGACCGTCGCGGACTGGTACGCCAACCAGGCCGTGGCCGGCTGCGCGCTCGTGGCGACGACGCCGTACTGGAACCGCCCCGCGGGCAGCACCTACCCGCACGACCAGAAGGTGAGTCTCTACGCGGCTTCCGTGCCGCTGACGGCGTCGAAGCAGGTCGCGTACGTGACGCTGCCGTCGAACAAGCAGCTGCACGTCTTCGCGACGGCGTTCACCGCGTGAAGCCGTAACGCAGGAACCGCATGGCGTCGCGGACCGGCGGCACGTGGGCGAACGCCCGCGTGACCGTCCGGGCCGCGACGCCGGTCTGGTGCCCGCCGATCAGGTCGACAGCCGACCGCTCGTCGAGCAGCCGCAGCGGTGGGTGCTCGGTGGCGAAGGCTTCCGGCGCGGGCATCGCCCAGCGGAAGCCGGTGTCCGCGCGTCGCATCGACGGCTGCAGGCCCGCGATCGTCTTGACCCACGGCGCGACGCCGTCGAAGACCAGGCGGCCGCGGGGGAAGTGCCGCAGCGCCCGGTCGACCAGCTGGTCCACGTCGTCCGGGGCGAGGTACATCAGCAGCCCTTCGGCCAGCACCAGCGCGGGCCGGTCGGCCGGGATCTCGTCCCACCACGCGGCTTCGGTGACCGACGAGCCGACCGTGCGCACGCCGTCGATCGGTCCGTAGAGGCGTTCCCGGAGTTCGATGACATCGGGGTAGTCGACGTCGATCCATTGCACGGTCGCCGGGCGGTCGATGCGCAGCGGGCGGCTGTCCAGGCCGCACGCCAGGTGCAGCACCAGGCCGTCGGGGTGGCCGGCGAGGAAGTCGCGGGTCCACGCGTCGAACTGGCGGGCCCGGGTGGCGATCAGCGGCGCGTTGCCCTTGAGGTTGCCGAGCCGGCCGAAGTCGTAGTCGATCCGGTCGACGACGTCCTGCGCGAACGGGTCACCGAGGATTGGCGTCTCGCGGCGGTTGTCGAGGGCGCGCAGGTACAGCGCCATCAGCAGGGTTTCCTTCTCCTGGCTCAAGCGGACCTGTTCGGTCATCGGGGTCTCCGTTCTCCGGCGGCCGCAGGAGCGAGCCGACCCAGTGGTAGACGGATTGCGCGGCGCGCAGCCGGGACGCGCGTTCGGCGTCGCGGCCGACGAGGTCGAGGCCCTGGTGGAGGACGTCCTCGAAGGCGCTCATGCCTTCGATGCGCCGGCGGACGGCGGTTTCCCAGCCCTGGTCGTCGAGCCGGTAGTAGGCGGTCCGGTCACCGGCGCGGGTGTAGCGGCGGACGAGCCCGGTGGCGGTCAGGGAGCGGATGTTCGCCGTCATCGACGCGCGGCTCGCCTTGATCCCGGCGGCGATGTCGGCCGCGGACTGTTCGGCGGGCTCGCAGATCATCAGCCAGCCGAGGATGCGCCCGGTGATCGGCGGCAGCCCTTCCTGGCGCGCGAAGAAGGCCGAGACCTGCTCGATCCAGGCTTCCTCGTTCACCCGCGTCTCCCTCCAGTCATTACAGTCCTGACTGTAATGCGCATCGAATGTGACCCGGCTCACTCGCGGGCGAAGTTTCTGTGATCCAGGATGGTCGGGCCCGGTCTCCTGGTCGTACGGGAATTCGTCGGCGGAGTGAGGGTGTGGACGTGATCGGTCAGAAGCGGCTCGAGCAGGTGGACGTGTCGCAGGTGGTCGCCGCGCGAGCCGGGGACAGCACGGCGCTCGACGCGCTGGTCGCGGCGTACCTGCCGCTGGTCTACAGCATCGCCGGCCGCGCGCTCTCGTCGGACGCCGACGTCGACGACGTCGTGCAGGAGACGATGCTGCGTGTCCTGCGGGGCATCGAGACCCTGCGCGAGCCCGCCAGGTTCCGGTCATGGCTGGTCGCGGTGACGATCAACCAGATCCGCGAGCACCACCGCCGCCGAAGCGCGGCCCCGGACCCACTGGCCGAGTACGACGAGCGCCCAGATCCCGGCGCCGAGTTCGCCGAGACGGCGTTGGCCCGGCTGCACATAGCGGAGCAGCGCCGAGAGGTCGACGAGGCGGCCCGCTGGCTGGACCCCGCGGACCGCGAACTGCTGGCCCTGTGGACCCTCGAGCGCGCCGGGCACCTGACCCGCACGGAGGTGGCGGAGGCCCTGCGCCTGGACGCCCACCTGGTGACGGTCCGGGTGAGCAGGCTGAAGACCCGCTTGGAGACGATCCGCCCGTTGGTGCGCGCCCTGACGGCCGAGCCGCGGTGCGCCCGCCTGGACCAGGCATCATCGGGCTGGTCGGGCCGCCCGGGACCGCTGTGGCGCAAGCGGTTCCTGCGCCACGTGGAGGAGTGCGCGCGTTGCCGCCGCGAGACGGACGATGCGGTCCCGGTGGACCGGATTCTCACGGGCGCGGCCCTGCTGGTGCTCCCGGCCGGGTACTTGCCACAACTACTGGCGAACCTGTGGGACGTGGTGTCGGGACCGGCGGTAGACGGCCCAATCGCCGCCGGAGGTGCCGCTGGAGGTAGTGCGGCCGGCGGCGGTGCCGGTAGTGGCGCCGCCGCCGGAAGCGGCGTGGCCGCGGGTGCCGGCGCCGGGAGTGCTGCGAGTGCCGCAGCCGGGGTCGGCGCGACGGCGGGTGCCGGTGCTGCCACGGCGGGCAGTGCCGTGGCGGCGGGTGCGCTCGCCCGATTCCTTGCCACGAAACCCTTCCTCGCGGCCGCCGGTGCGGCCATCGTCTGTGCTCTCGGCGTGGCCGGGGCCGTGGTTCTCTCCCCGCACGGCCAGCCGGTCCAGCCGCCGGCCGCGTTGTCCGGGGGCACATCCGAGCCCGCTCCGGCGCCCGTGACCGAACCCGGCACGACCGCCGCCTCGAGCTCCGTGCCGGTGGCGAGCACCTCGGCGCCGGCGTCCACGCAAGCGAGTTCGACGCCGACGGCCGCCGCGCCTCCGCCGCCGAGTTCGGCGAAGCCTCGTGTCCTGACGCCCGAGGAACGGGTCCTCGCGCTGATCAACGACCAGCGCGCCGCCGCGGGGCTGCCCGCGCTGCGGATGGATCCCGCACTGGTCACCGGCGCCGCGGCGCACAACCGGGTGATGGCCGGCGGGTGCGGACTGTCGCACCAGTGCCCCGGCGAGGCCCCGCTCGGCGACCGCGAGCACGCGGCGGGCGCACAGTGGAGCTCGGCCGGCGAGAACATCGGCACCGGCGGCCCCGTCGCCGACGCGACCGACCCGATCGCCCGGATGGCCCTCGGCCTGACCCAGAGCATGATCGACGAGAAGCCCCCGAACGACGGCCACCGCCGCAACATCCTGAGCACCTCCTTCACCCGCATCGGCATCGTCGTCACCCGCGACTCCCACGGCTCGGTCTGGCTGACCCAGGACTTCGCCGGCGGCTGACGCGGGCGCCGTCGGACAGGCGACGTCCGGTGAACCTGGCGAACTCGGCCAGCCGAGACCCGACGACACGGCGATCCGGCGACTCGGACCCAGTGACGCGGAGACCCAGCGACGCGGAGACCCGGCGACCCGAACCCGACCGGCCAAGCCCCGCCTGCCGTCCTTTGTAGACCGGCAAGCGCGCGCGACCGAACGGCGTCCTCCTGATGGAGCAACGCAGCTTAGTCGTAAATTTACTCATCGATGTCAAGTTCTTGCATGTTGTCTCCCGGTTGTTGCATGCTCGTACGACTCTGGCTCCCCTCCTGCTGTCTCGAAGAAGAGAAGACGCCATGACTCGTATGCGCCTGTCCCGGCTCGTCGCAGGTCTCCTCGCCGCGGGGCTCACCCTCACCGGGCTCGCCTCCGCGGCCGGTGCGCCACCACCGTCACCACCCTCGGAAACCGCCCAAGTCCGGCCGGCCGCGCTTGCGGACGTGCCCCTGACCCGCACCGTGTCGGCCAGCAGTGCGCTGCCCGGCTATCCCGTCGCCAACACCGTCGACGGCAACCAGGACACCTACTGGGAGTCCGCGAACAACGCCTTCCCGCAGTGGCTCCAAGCCGACCTCGGGTCGGCCAAGTCGCTCTCGCGAGTTGTGCTGAAACTGCCCGCGGCCTGGGAGTCCCGCACCCAGACCCTCGCCGTGCGCGGCAGCGCCGACGGCACCTCGTTCACCGACCTCGTCGCGGCCAAGGGGTACGCGTTCACCCCCGGCGGCAACACCGTGACGATCCCGGTGACGGCGTCGGCCCGGTACGTGCGGCTGAACATCACCGCCAACACCCAGTGGCCCGCCGCGCAGCTCTCGGAGTTCGAGCTCTACGGCGCGGACACCGGTGACACGCAGGCGCCGACCGCGCCGGCGAACCTCGCGCTGACCGAGCCCGGCTCCGGCCAGATCGGGCTGAGCTGGTCGGCCTCGACCGACAACGTCGGCGTCACCGGCTACACCGTCTACCGCGACAACGCGCCCGTCACGACGGTCACCGGCACCACGTTCGGCGAGACGCGCCCCGCGGGTACCCGCGTCGAGTACTTCGTGCGGGCCAAGGACGCCGCCGGCAACGAGTCCGCCGACAGCAACCACGTGGTGCGCCAAGGCACCCAGGCCGGCCAGAACCTCGCCGTCGGCAAGCCGATCGAGGCGTCGTCGACGGTCAACGACTTCGTCGCCACCAACGCCAACGACGGCAACACCGCCACGTACTGGGAGTCCGCCGCGGGCTACCCGAACACGCTGACGGTGAAGCTCGGCGCCAACGCCGACCTCGACTCGGTCGTCGTGAAGCTCAACCCGGACGCGGCCTGGGGCGCGCGGACGCAGAACTTCGAGGTCCTCGGCCGTGACCAGGGCGCGACCGCGTTCACGTCGCTGAAGGCCCGCGCCGACTACCGCTTCGACCCGGCCGGCAACCAGAACTCGGTGACCATCCCGGTCAGCGGGCGGGCCGCGGACGTCCGGCTGCAGTTCTCCGCCAACTCCGGCGCGCCCGGCGGCCAGGTCGCCGAGTTCCAGGTGCTCGGCACCCCGGCGCCGAACCCGGACCTCGTCGTCACCGGCACGTCCTGGGCGCCGGCGAACCCGACCGAGACCAGCCAGGTCGCCGTGTCGGCGACGGTGAAGAACGCGGGTACCGCGAACGCGGCCGCGACCACCGTGAACGTCAGCCTCGGCGGCACCGTCGTCGGCAACGCGGCTGTCGGCGCGCTCGCCGCGGGCGCGTCCACCACGGTGACCGTCAACGCGGGCACCCGGCCGCAGGGCACCTACAGCGTGTCCGCCACCGTCGACCCGGCCAACACCGTGGTCGAGCAGAACGACACCAACAACACCTACACCTCACCGACGCGGCTCGTCATCGCGCAGGCGCCGGGGCCGGACCTCGAGGTCACCGGCATCACGTCGAACCCGCCGAACCCGGCGGTCGGCGCGGCGGTGTCGTTCACCGTCGCGGTGCACAACCGCGGCACGAGCAGCGCGGGCGCGTCCGTCACCCGGGTGACCGTCGGCAGCACCACGCTCGACGCCACCACGGCCGCGATCGCGGCCGGTGCCACGGCGAACGTCGCGGTGCCGGGCACGTGGACCGCCACCAACGGCGGCGCCACCCTGACGGCGACGGCCGACGCGACGAACACCGTCGCCGAGACCAGCGAGTCCAACAACACGCTCTCGCGAGCGATCGTCGTGGGCCGCGGCGCGGCGGTGCCCTACACCGAGTACGAGGCGGAAGCCGCGCAGTACCAAGGAGAACTGCTGACGGCCGACCCGCTGCGCACGTTCGGGCACACGAACTTCGCGACCGAGTCCTCGGGCCGCCAGTCCGTGCGGCTGGCGAGTCAGGGCCAGTACGTCGAGGTCACGTCGACGAACCAGTCGAACTCGATCGTCGTGCGCAACTCGGTGCCCGACGCCGCGGCCGGCGGCGGGCAGGACTACACGCTCAGCCTGTACGTCAACGGCGCGTTCGCCCAGAAGCTGACGCTCTCCTCGACGCACAGCTGGCTCTACGGCACGACCGACGATCCCGAGGGCCTCACCAACCGGCCCGGGGGAGACGCGCGGCGCCTGTTCGACGAGTCCCACGCGCTGCTCGCGCAGTCGTACCCGCCGGGCACGAAGTTCAAGCTGCAGCGGGACAGCGGCGACAACGCGGCGTTCTACGTCCTCGACCTGGTCGACCTGGAGCAGGTCGCCCCCGCGACGGCGAAGCCGGCCGAGTGCACCTCGATCACCGAGTACGGCGCGGTGCCGAACGACGGCGTCGACGACTCCACGGCGATCCAGCGCGCGGTGACCGACGACCAGAACGGCGTCATCGCGTGCGTGTGGATCCCCGAAGGGCAGTGGCGGCAGGAGAAGAAGATCCTGACCGACGACCCGAACGTGCCCAACGGCGGCGGCCAGTACAACCAGATCGGCATCTCCAACGTGACGATCAAGGGCGCCGGCATGTGGCGCTCGCAGCTGTACTCGCTGATCCAGCCGCAGGACGCGGGCACCATCAACCACCCGCACGAGGGCAACTTCGGGTTCGACATCGACAAGAACGTCCAGCTCTCCGACATCGCCATCTTCGGGTCCGGCCGGATCCGCGGCGGTGACGGCAACGCCGAGGGCGGCGTCGGCCTCAACGGCCGGTTCGGCACCGGCACGAAGATCGCGAACGTCTGGATCGAGCACGCGAACGTGGGCGTGTGGGTCGGCCGGGACTACGGCAACATCCCGGCGCTGTGGGGGCCGGCCGACGGCCTCGAGTTCAGCGGCATGCGGATCCGCGACACCTACGCCGACGGCATCAACCTCACGAACGGCAGCCGGAACTCGCGGGTGTTCAACTCGTCGTTCCGCACCACCGGTGACGACTCGCTCGCGGTGTGGGCGAGCCAGTACGTGAAGGACCCGTCGGTGGACATCGGGCACGACAACGTGTTCACCAACAACACGATCCAGCTTCCGTGGCGTGCCAACGGGATCGCGATCTACGGCGGGTACGGCAACAAGATCGAGAACAACCTCGTCTACGACACGATGAACTACCCGGGCATCATGCTGGCGACCGACCACGACCCGCTGCCGTTCTCCGGGCAGACGACGATCGCCAACAACGCCCTCTACCGCTGCGGCGGCGTGTTCTGGGGCGAGCAGCAGAAGTTCGGCGCGATCACGTTCTTCGCGCAGAGCAAGGACATCCCGGGGGTGACGTTGCGGGACACCGAGATCCACGACTCGACCTACGACGGCATCCAGTTCAAGACGGGCGGCGGCGTGGTGACCGCGGCCGTCACGAACGTCAAGATCGACAAGTCGAACAACGGCGCGGGCATCCTCGCGATGAGCGGCGCCCGCGGCAGCGCGACGCTGACGAACGTGGCGATCACCAACTCGTCGACGGGCAACGTCGTCGTCGAGCCGGGTTCGCAGTTCGTGATCAACGGCGCGCCGATCCCGGCAGTGGTCGCCTCAGGCCGCCGCGAGACGCGGTAGCCGGGTCTGCCGCAGCTGGTCGTGAGTGTTTAGGGCGGTTCTAACCGCCCTAAACACTCACGACCAGGGCGGGCCTTCGGAGCCGTAGCGGGGGACCACCGCGAACACCTCGAGGTCGGTGGGCGCACCCTTCGCGCGGAACTTGCGGCGACGGCGGACGGTGAACCGGTCGCGGTCGAGGTTCGCCAGGACGTCGCCGGTGATGAGGACCTCGCCGCCGCCGGCCGCGTCCATGATCCGGGCGGCGATGTTGACGTCGACGCCGAAGTAGTCGCGGCCGACCCGGCGCGGGCGGCCGGTGTGCAGGCCCGCGCGCAGCTGGGGGCGGTAGCCGTCGAGGTCGATCGCACTGACCGCGCCGCACGTCTCGTACGCCGCTTCGACCGCGGCCGCGGGGTCGGCGAAGGCGGCCATCAGCCCGTCGCCGAGGCCCTTCACGACGCGGCCGCGGTGGCGGGCGATCGTCGCCTCGCTCGCGGTCGACACCGCGCGCAGGAGTTCGAGCGCCCGCGCGTCGCCGGCGTCGAGGGCCCAGCTGGAGAAGCCGACCAGGTCGGTGAACACGATCGTCGTCTCGCCGGTGTCGCTTTCGCGGCCCTGGGCGACGGCCTGCCACACCTGCACCGCCGCGAGCCCGAGCTCTCGCATCGCGCTGGGCTGCTCGGCTTTCGCCTCGGCCAGCAGCCGCGCCACCCGGTCGGACGGGTGGCCCGCGGTCGTCGACAGCGCGTCGCCGAGGTCGCGGTCGCCGGGCACCAGCCGCCGCACGACGCGGGCGGACCGCACCAGGCCCGGTCGCCGGTCGGCCGCCCGCAGCAGGTCGACGAACCGCGCGACTTTCCGCGTCCGGTCCGGCTGTCCGTCGTGGCTGTCCGTCACCAGCCGCATGCTACCGGGAGGTAGCCTCCCCGGCGGCCGGAACGTGACGGGCTCCGCTCAGGCGCGGACATCGGGAAAGCTCGCGTCGCTGCCACGTCGTAGTCGGCGGCCCGCTGGGCTGCACCCACGACGGCGAGCGCCTGGTGGTCGCCCGCGTCGATGGGTGGCGGTGCGGCGCTGCCCGGAACGCGGCAGGCTCTGCTCAGGCGCGGACGTCGGGAAGGCTTGCACCCCGCTGCCGCTGCCAGGCGTCGCCGGCTTCGTCGTGGTCGGCTGAGCGGCTGAGCTGTTCCCACTCCGCGTCGATCTCGGTTCGGCGGGTCCACGTCTCGCGGCCGAACTCGTAGGCGTCGCTGCCGGCCAGCAGGCGCAGCGGCGGCTCGGCCAGCCCGGCCACGGTCAGCACCAGCCGGGCGACCTTCTCCGGGTCGCCGTTCGCGACGTTCTCGAAGCCCGCCATGGCTTCGGCGGACGCGCCGACCGTCGCCGCGTACGGCTCGCTGATCGGTGGCGTCGTCATCGACGACCCCGCCCAGTCGGTGCGCATCCCGCCCGGCTCCACAACCGTCACCTTGATGCCGAGCGGCGCCACCTCGGCGGCGAGCGCCTCGCTGAAGCCGCCGACGGCCCACTTCGCCGACTGGTAGGCCGTCATCCCGGGGCTGCCGATGCGCCCGCCGACCGACGAGATCTGGATGATCCGGCCGCCGCCCTGCCGGCGCAGGACCGGCACCGCCGCCTTGGTGGCGTGGACCGTGCCGAAGAAGTTGGTCTCCAGCTGCCGCCGGAACACCTCCAGCGACGTGTCCTCGAGGGCGACCCGGTCGCCCTGGCCGGCGTTGTTGACGACGACGTCGAGCCGGCCGAACGCGGCCACCCCGCCGGCCACCGCGGCCTCGGCCGCGGCCGGGTCGGTGACGTCGAGCGGTTCGAGGTGGACGCGGTCGCCGTAGCGCTCGACGAGGTCGTCGAGCGTGCGCGGGTCGCGGGCGGTGGCGACCACGCGGTGCCCGTCGGCGAGCGCCTGCTCGACGATCCGCCGGCCGAGCCCGCGCGACGAACCAGTCACGAAGAACACTGAACTCATGAACCCTCACTCCGTCAGTTAACGCAACGTCCTTGCGTTAACTCGAACGTAGGCGCGCCGGCGAGTTAAGTCAAGCCACGTGCGTTAACGTGATGGGGTGACCCGGCCCAAGCAACGCGCCCGATCGCCGCTCGACAAGGAGCTGCGCCGGACCGCGCTGCTCGACGCCGCCCGGGACCTCGCGATCGAGCGCGGAGCGCGCGAAGTGACGCTCGCCGAGGTGACGGCCCGGGTCGGGCTGCACGCCTCGGCCGTCCGCCGCTACTTCGAATCGCGCGAGGAACTGCTGCTGGAGCTGGCCGAGCGGGGCTGGTCCGACTGGCGGGCGCACCTGGTGGCCCGGCTCGCGGACGCGCGGGACCTGTCGTCGGACGAGCTCGCCGACGCCGTCGCGGCCTCGCTCGAGGAACTCCCGCTCTTCTGCGACCTGCTGACCCACGTCGTGCTCAGCCTGGAAGGCGCCGTCCGGCTCGAACGCGCGCGCAGCTACAAACTGTCGGCGACCGAGGACTACGACGCGATGACCCAGGCCGTGGTCGACACCGGTTCCGGCCTCGACCACGACGCCGCCCGGGCGCTGCTGACCGCCGCGATGAGCATGGGCGCGTACCTGTTCCAGCTGTCCCGCCCGTCCGCGACCCTGCGCGAGCTCTACGCGCAGGAGCCGCGGTGGGCGCACGACGCGCTCAGGTTCCGGGCGCAGCTCACCGGCCTGCTCACCGCGGTCGTGCGCGGGCTCCGCTGATCAGCCGGCCGGCGGTCAGTCGTCGTCGTCCTTGGCGGGGCGGGTGAGGTCGATCTCGGCCCACACGGTCTTGCCCGTGCTGCGCTGCCGCTGGCCCCAGGAGACCGTGATCGCGTCGACGACTTCGAGGCCGTGGCCGCCGCTGTCCGACGGGGTGCGGCGGCACGCGGGGTCCAGGCAGGCGTCGTCGACCTCGAGGCAGATCCAGCCGCGTTTGCGCAGCAACCGGACCTGACGCGGGGGTTCGCCGTGCCGGAGGGCGTTCGAGGTCAGCTCGTCGAGCACCAGGACGACGTCGAGGCGCTGGTGCTCGGGCAGGTCCCGCAGCACGCGGTGGGCCCACGCCCGGACCGCGGGCAGCTCGCCGAAGTCGTCGGCGACCTCCAGCGCGACCACTCGCAGGTCGTCGTGGGTGCGTGTCGGCTGCATCGCGGCCTTGTCCTCCTGTATCACCGTTCCGCGCCTGGTGGGGGCTCGTCCCTCGGCCGGTCCGGCGCCGGGCCGTGGGTGCGCTCGGCGCACCCACGACCCGGTGTGCGGTCCCGGTGCCGCCGCGTCGAGGGGGGAGTGAACGCGACGGAACCCGGGACCTCGGCCCGCTCGCGAGGGGAGAAAGCCGAGCGGGTCGCACTCAAGGAATTCCCGCACCGGACGTGGTGCGAAACCTGGCATTCCGGTGAACCGCCGGATCGGCCCGACCGCGAGTCGAAGTCCCCCTGCCCGCCGCGGATGTCTGACCGTTGCGTCTTGTGTCCTGAATGGACGGTGGCCTTCCGGCACGCCGATGCCGGTGCCCGCGAGGCCCGGGACGGTCGGGGGGAAGCCGTCCCGGGCCTCGGACACCGGCACCGGTGGTCGACGACGACCGCGCCTGTGGTCTCCGTCTGCTGAAGAAGACGCGATTCGCTGCATGAGCGTTACAGCCGTCGGGCCCGAACGGCCGGCCCCCGGGTACATCTCACGGTGGGGAGCCGGCCGTCCGGTGACGCGATGGGCTCCTCGGCAGGACCCATCGCGGTCGGTTCGCGTCCTGCTACGCGGCTTTCGGACCTACTTCGTGTGCTGACCCGGGCGGTCGACGTCGCCGCGCCAGGCGCCGGTCTCGTGACCGTCGCGGGTTTCGATGAACTTCTTGAAGCGGTCGAGGTCACCCTGGACGCGGTGGTCGAGGATGCCGGTCTTGTCGGCGACGTTCTCGACGAAGCCCTCGGGGTCGATGTCCATCTGGACGGTGACCCGGGTGTGGGTGTCGTCGAGGCGGTGCACGGTCACGACGCCGGCGTGGTTCGGGCCGGTGTCGGACTTCCAGGCGACCCGCTCGTCGCGGTTCTGCTCGGTGATCGTGGCGTCGAACTGCTTGGTGACGCCGGCGACGCTGATGGTCCAGTGGGTGTGGGTGTCGTCCACCTGGTCGATGCGGTCGACACCGTCCATGAACCGGGGGAAGTCGGTGAACTGCGTCCACTGGTTGTAGACGGTGCTCACATCGGCTTCGACGTCGACGGACTTGGTGATCGTGCTCATGCCGCGGTCAGCTCCTTCTCGTGATTTCGGGTACCGCACCTGCAGTGCACGGCCACCCCACGGCTACCCGCTCGGCGGGAGCCCAAACCGATCCAGATTCGATGCATCGCACTTGTCCGTCTACTGTGGACTCGGTCACGGCTGGACGCGCGCCCGCCGGCCGACGGCGAGGTCGCCCAGCCGCGCCAGCGACTCGGCGTTGCGCGGCCGCAGCAGCAGTCCCTGGACGGCCTCCGGCAGCACCTTGGCCGGCCCGCGCACGACGTGCTCGGTCATCCGGACGAGCGTCCGCGTGCCGCCGTCGTGCGGGACGAGCGTGAGGCCGACCGCGGCGGCCCCGGTCGGCCACGCCTTCGCCTCCAGCGACAGCGAGACGCCGGTCTCCACCGCGACGACCGTGGTCTCGTCCTGCAGCTGCAGCGGCCAGGAACCGACGCTGTGGTGGATCCGGCTGCCGACGGCGGGCCAGCCCGCGTCGACGGCCCGGATGTGGGAGCTGCCCACCACCCACCCGCCGTAGGACCAGCCGTCGGCGAGTACGGCGAAAACGGTCTGCGGTGGTGCGTCGACCACCCGGCTGACCTCGGTCATGGGGCTCTCCGTTCGTTCTGCGCGAAGCCGGCCGGGTACCCCGTACCGGGCCGTCCCACGCGGCCGCGTCCGGGAAACCCGATCGGCACGATCGGAGACCGGCGGCTACCGTGACGCCCATGGAGTCCTCGGAACCGGACCTGATCCGGGCGCTGGAGCGCGGGCTCGGTGCGTACGTCCAGGCCGTCGCCGCCGCGATCGGAGTCCCCGCGGAGGGCACGACGGTGGAGATCAGCGACACGGCCACGGCCTACCTCGGGCTGTCGCGGCCCTGGCCGGGCCGCCCGCGGCACGACGTGATGCTGGTGTGGAGCGAACGCCGCGGCTGGACGGTCGCGGTGGAGACCGCGCCCATCGAAGACCCGGTCGTGCTCGCGCGCTGGCCGGGTGACGAGCTCGTCCCGCCGCCGGAAGAAGTGGCGCGCTTCGTCGACGACGCCGCCGCGGGCCGCAGTGCCGGCAAGGACCGCGTCACGGCGGTCCCCGTCACCCGCCGGACCCTGGCCGAGCGCCTCGACGAGTACGTCCCGTTGCAGTCCGACCAGGTGTAGCCCCGGGATTTCTGTCCGCTCAAGTCTCGCGAAACCCCCCGATCCGCCGTTGTGGCCGGCGTCACGCCTGTGCCACCGTCGATGCTGACAACGTTGTCTCCGAAGGGTGAGGCTCGTGGTTCGCATCGCCCGCGTGTCGCTCGTCGTCCTGCTCATCGCCTTGGCGGTTTTCGTGCCCGTGGCTCCCGCGAGCGCGGGCACCGTGGCCGACTACCCGGAGTTCCCCTACCCGGCGACCACCTACCAGGAGCCGTTCCGGGGGCAGTTCCACTTCAGCTCGCAGGCCGGGTGGATGAACGACCCCAACGGGCTGGTCTACGCCAACGGCCTCTACCACTTCTTCTACCAGCACAACCCGCACGGGCTCGAGTGGGACACCATGCACTGGGGCCACGCCACCAGCCCGGACCTGGTGCACTGGACGCAGAAACCGATCGCGCTGGAACCCGGCGTGCACCCCGGCATCCTGTTCTCCGGCGGCGGGGTCGTCGACCGGGACAACACCTCGGGGCTGAAGACCGGCGCGCTCGACCCGATCGTCGTGTTCACCAACACCGACGGCGTCAGCGTCTACTACAGCAACGACAACGGCCGCAGCTTCCAGCCGTACGACCAGGGGCGCAAGCAGATCGAGATCCCGGCGGAGAGCCGGGACCCGAAGGTGGTCTGGGACGCCGCCCGCCACCGGTGGGCCATGGTCGTCTGGTCGAACCGGGGCGGCTACGGCGTCGACCTCTACACCTCGCCCGACCTCCTGCACTGGACGTTCGCCAGCCGGTACGCGGCGGACTGGCTCTTCGAGTGCCCGGACCTGTTCCCGATGACGCTCGACGGCGTGCAGCAGTGGGTGCTGACGTCGGGGACGAGCGAGTACGTCGTCGGCTCGTTCGACGGCACGACGTTCCGCACCGACCGGCCGCAGCCGAAGAAGATGAACCAGGGCACCACGTTCGCCGGCGGCACGTTCTACGCCGCCGAGACGTTCTCCAACGCCCCGAACGGCCGCGTCGTGCAGATGGCGTGGCAGGGCGGCAACCGCGGCAGCACCTGGACCGGCGACGCCACCTTCCCGGCGGAGCTGAAGCTCGTCGGCTCGCCCGACGGCCCGCAGATCACGCGGACGCCGGTCGCCGAGCTGGACTCGCTGCGCGCCGACAGTCAGAGCTGGCAGAACCGGACGGTGAGCCCCGGGAGCAACCTCTTCGGCGGGATCCTCGCCGACACCTACGAGATCACCGCGACCTTCGACGTCGCGAGCGCGACCGCCGGGCAGTTCGGGTTCGCGCTGCACAGCCGCTCCGACGGCAGCGCCGACCGGACCGTGGCCTACGACCGCGCGGCGGGCACGCTCTACGGGAAGCCGCTGGCGCCCACCAACGGCGAGGTCACCATGCGGCTGCTCGTGGACCGCGGCCAGCTCGAGGTCTTCGGCGGCGACGGACGGTTCTCCGTCGCCGACAACGTGAACTTCGACTCCGCCGCGGTCAGCCAGGGCATCCGGCTGTTCGCGACCGGGGGACAGGTGCGGCTGAAGAGCGCGAAGTTCACCCGGCTGAGCACGAGCTGGGGCACCGCGCAGTCGACCCTGGAAAGCAACCTGGCGGGCCCGTGGCACGCGGCGGGCGGGTCGTGGACCGACACCAGCGGCGGCAAGCAGGCCCAGGCCGGCGGCGACGCCTTCTACCTCAGCGCGAGCACCGCGGCCGACGCCGTCTACCAGGGCGACGTCCGGCTCGACACCGCGCAGGCCGCCGGACTGACGTTCCGGGCGACCGACGACGGCGCCGGCTACACCGCGAACATCGACACGAGCGGGGTGGTCAAGCTGTGGCGGCCCGGCCGCGACATCGCGACCTACGCGACGCCCATCGCGGCCGGCAGCACCCACCACCTGGAGGTGCGCACGGCGGGCGCCCGCATCCAGGTCCTGCTCGACCACGGCACCACACCGGTCATCGACGCCACCGACGACGTCTACGCGTCGGGCCGCTTCGGCGCGAACGCCTACCACGGCACGGCGACCGTGCAGAACCTGAACACCGGCCCCGGTGGCCTCGACGCGTTCACGTCCGGCGCCTGGACCGCCCGGGGCGGCACCTGGACGACCACCCCGGACGGCCTGCGCGGCCGCTCGCCCGACAACGGCTTCTACCTGAGCGACCGCACCGGAACGGACTTCACCTACGACGGCGACGTCTCGGTCACCAACGGCACCGCGGCCGGCCTGACCTTCCGCGCGGCCGCCGACGGCACCGGCTACACCGCGAACGTCGACAGCGGCGGAGTGGTCAAGCTCTGGCGGCCGGGCCGCGACATCGCGACGTACGCGACGCCGATCGTCGAAGGCCGCACGTACCACCTGACGGTGCGAACGACGGGCGCCCGCATCCAGGTCTGGCTCGACCACGGCACCACCCCGATCATCGACGCCACGGACAGCACCTACGCGTCGGGCCGGTTCGGGGTGAACGGCTACGCGGGCAACACGCTCGTGCAGCACCTGGCGATCACCTGAGTCACCAGCCGAGTTCGGCGTGGTCTTCTTGGAGGTGCCCGTGGGTCCGTTTTCGCTGACGCCGGCCGCGCTGACAACGGCGCCTGCATCCGCGTTTGGCTCGACCACGGCACCACCCCGATCATCGACGCGACGGACACCGCGTACGCCGCCGGGAGGTTCGGCGTCGACGGGCGATGCGGGGAACACGCTCGCGCAGCACCTCGTGGTTACGTGAGCTGAGCTCGGAATCGCCTTTCCGGAGGGTGCGTGTGGGGTGTCCTCGCCGATGGCGGTCGCGCGAGCGGGCACCCGCATCCAGATCTGGCTCGACCACGGCACCACCCCGATCATCGACGCGGCGGACACCGCCTACGCCGCCGGGAGGTTCGGGGTGAACGGCTACGCAGGGAACACCCTCACCCAGCACCTCGCGATCACCTGAGTCACCAGCCGAGTTCGGCGTCGTCCTCCTGGAAGGTGCCCGTCGGGCCGTCCTCGCCGATGACGGCCATCCGGACGATCGTCCGGGCGCTGACCTCGACCGGGCGGCCGTGGGGGTTCTCGATGCCGCCGAGCTTGGTCGCCGTGTAGCCCGGCTCGACGGCGTTGAACTTGACCTCCGGCACCGCTCGCGCGTACTGGACCGTGAGCATCGAGACCGCCGCCTTGCTCGCGCCGTAGACGATCGCCGACACCTGCGACGCGGGCCGCGCGGGGTCGTGGTTGGCCGTGAACGAGCCCAGTGCGCTGGAGATGTTGACGACGACCGGGTTGGCCGACTTCCGCAGCAGCGGCAGCGCCGCCTCGGTCACGCGGACGATCCCGACCGCGTTCGTGTCGAACACCGCCAGCGCCTCCGGGCCGTTGAGAGCGAGCAGGGCGATCCCGGCGTTGTTGACGAGCACGTCGAGCCCGCCCTCGAGCTGGTTGAAGGCCGCGGCGACGGACGCGTCGTCGGTGACGTCCAGCCGGACGAACCGGGCGCCGACCTCGTCGGCGGCCGCGCGGCCGAGAGCGGCGTCACGGGCGCCGAGGTAGACGGTGTGCCCGGCGGCGACGAGCTGGCGGGCGGCTTCCTTGCCGAGGCCCCGGTTGGCCCCGGTGATCAGTGTCGTGGTCATGAACCGAGCTTGCGACGCCGGCAGCGAGATAGGCAGTCGTGCCGTTTTCGTAGGACTGCCAGGGCCAGGACAAGGCCGCCGCGGTCGCGCACACTGGCGGCGTGGAGACGTGGGAGTTCGGCCGGATGGTGCGCCGCTGTCGCGACCGCGTCGCGCCCGAGACGGCCGGGGTGCCGGTGGGCCGCCGCCGGCGGGCGACCGGGCTGCGCCGCGAGGAGCTGGCCGGCCTCGCGGGCATCTCCGCCGACTACCTGACCCGCCTCGAACAGGGGCGGGCGACCTCGCCGTCGGTGCAGGTCGTGGAGGCGCTGGCGCGCGCCCTGCGGCTGGCCGACGGCGAGCGTGACCTGCTGTTCCGGCTGGCCGGGCACGTCGCGCCCGGGCTCGACGTCGTCCCGTCGCGGATCACCCCGAGCGTCCAGCGCCTGCTCGACCGGCTGGCGCACACGCCGGTCGCCGTCTACGACGCCACCTGGACACTCGTCGTCGCCAACGCGCCCTACGACGCGCTCATGGGGGAGACGACGGCCTGGCGCGGGATCGAACGCAACGCCGTCTGGCGCCACCTCGCCGGCCCCGGCACCCGCGCCGTCCACACTCCGGAAGAACACGCCGGCTTCGTGGCGCAGCTGGTCGCCGACCTGCGGCTGAACGTGGCGCGCTACCCGGCCGACCGGAGCGTCACCCGGCTCGTCGACCAGCTGTCGCGGAGCCCGCGGTTCGTCGAGCTCTGGGACGCCGGTGCCCCGGAGCCGAGCCAGGAGACGTCGAGGCACAAGGTCGTCGACCACCCGCTGGTCGGCCGCATCACCCTCGACTGCGACACGCTCATCGTGGCCGCCGACGACCTGCGCATCATGGTCTACACGGCCGAACCGGGCACCGAGGACGCCGAGCGCCTCGACCTGGCGATCGTGCTCGGTACGCAGACGCTCGTCTGACGAGCCGTTGACCTGGGCTTCACCCGGTGTTCCCCCGCGACGGTAGTGGTTTCCCGGCGGGGCGGGCGATACTGGCGCGGATCCCGGCCACCACACCTCCGGAGTGCTCATGACGGACGTCAACCGCAGGCGGTTCTTGCAGCTGACCGGCGGCACCGCCGCCCTTTCGGTCCTTTCGGGCAGCATCGCCCGCGCGGCGGAGATCCCCGCCCACCACCGCACGGGCACCCTGCGCGACGTCGAGCACATCGTGGTCCTGATGCAGGAGAACCGGTCGTTCGACCACTACTTCGGCACCATGCGCGGCGTCCGCGGCTTCGGCGACCCGCGGCCGGCGACGCTGCAGTCCGGCAAACCCGTCTGGGCGCAGTCCGACGGCAGTCGCGACATCCTGCCGTTCCACCCCGACGCGGACAACCTCGGCCTGCAGTTCATCCAGGACCTCCCGCACAGCTGGAACGACACGCACACGGCGTGGAACCGGGGCAAGTACGACAAGTGGGTCCCCGCCAAGGGCTCGACCACGATGGCGTACCTGACGCGCGAGGACATCCCGTTCCACTACGCGCTGGCCGACGCGTTCACGATCTGCGACGCCTACCACTGCTCGTTCATGGGCTCGACCGACCCGAACCGCTACTACATGTGGACCGGCTTCACCGGCAACGACGGCACCGGCGGCGGGCCGGTCCTGGGCAACGACGAAAAGGGCTACTCCTGGACGACCTACCCCGAGCGGCTGGAGAAGGCCGGGGTGTCGTGGAAGATCTACCAGGACGTCGGCGACGGCCTCGACGCCGCCGGCGGCTGGGGCTGGATCGACGACGCCTACCGCGGCAACTACGGCGACAACTCGTTGCTGTACTTCAACTCCTTCCGCAACGCCAAGCCCGGCGACCCGCTCTACGACAAGGCCCGCACCGGCACGAACGCGAAGGCCGGTGACGGCTACTTCGACCGGCTGCGCGCCGACGTCAAGGCCGGGACGCTGCCGCAGGTCTCGTGGATCACGGCGCCGGAGGCGTTCTGCGAGCACCCGAACTGGCCGACCAACTACGGCGCCTGGTACCTGGCGCAGGTGCTCGACGCGCTCACCGCGAACCCGGAGGTCTGGAGCAAGACCGCGCTGCTGGTCACCTACGACGAGAACGACGGCTTCTTCGACCACGTGCTCCCGCCGTACGCGACGGCCGGGCAGTCCACTGTGGACACGACCGGTGAGATCTTCGCGGGGGCGGCCTCGAACCCGGCCGGCCCGTACGGCCTCGGCCAGCGCGTGCCGATGATGGTCGTGTCGCCGTGGAGCAAGGGCGGCTGGGTGTGCTCGGAGACGTTCGACCACACGTCGATCATCCGGTTCATCGAACGGCGGTTCGGGGTGCGGGAACCGAACATCACGCCGTGGCGGCGCTCGGTCTGCGGCGACCTGACGTCGGCGTTCGACTTCGCGCGCGCCGACACCCACGTGCCGCGGCTGCCGGACACGGCCGCCTACCAGCCGCCGGACCGCGAGCGGCACCCGGACTACGTGCCCGCGGTGCCCGCGAAGGGCGTGCTGCCCAAGCAGGAACGCGGGTTGCGGCCGGCGCGGGCGCTGCCGTACGACCTGGCGGCCGACGCCCGGGTGCACGGTGACCAGCTGACGCTGACATTCGCCAACCACGGCCGGGCGGGCGCGGCGTTCGTCGTGACGTCGCCGTCGGCCGACCCGCGGACCTACACCGTGGGCGCGGGCCGCTCGCTGTCCGGCGCGCTGCCCGCGGCCGGCGGGTACGACTTCACCGCCCACGGCCCGAACAGCTTCCTGCGGCAGTTCCGGGGCACCGCGGCCGGGCCCGAGGTGAGCGCGCGCCAGGACGGCGGCTGCGTCGAGCTGACCCTGACCAACACCGGGTCCGACACCGTCCGGTTGACGATCGCGGACGCCTACGGGCGGCGCTCGACGACCCGGCGGCTGCGGCCGGGCGCGCGGGTCGTCGAACGGGTGGACACCGGGCGGAGCAACGACTGGTACGACGTCTCCGTGACGTCGGACCAGGACCCGAAGTTCCTGCGCCGGCTGGCCGGGCACGTCGAGACCGGCCGCCCCGGCACCAGCGACCCGGCGATCCTGACGCGATGAGCCGATAGGGCTGTCCCGTCGGACAGGATGCCGGTCATGCCTTGACGGGTATGACCGGCGTCACGTAACTTCCGCCGTGTCTTGAATCGTTTCAATCCACGGTCGGGGGATCAACGGTGATCGAAAACGACCCGGTACACGCCACGTCGATCGGCGGGGAGTTCCGGCTGTCCCGGCGGCGCGCGCTCGCGCTCGCCTCGGCCGCGGCCATCGCCGGCACGGCCGGCGGGTGGCCGATCGCCTACGCCGCACCGGAAACCGACGGCGCGGCGGGCCGGTTCGCCGACCCGCGGCCGGACTCGCGGCCCACCGTGCTGTGGTTCTGGAACGGCACCGTCACCACCGCGCTGGTGGCCGACGGGCTGGCGGACCTGCGCGACAAGGGCGTGCACGAGGTCCTGGTCTTCCCGTTCGACACGGCGGCGCTGAAGCCGGCGTTCTTCACCGAAGACTGGTTCACGATCATCGAGTTCACCCTGCGCGAGGCGCAGCGGCACGGCATGCACCTGTGGCTGTTCAACGACGACTACTTCCCGAGCGGCCGCGCGGGCGGGCTCGTCGTCGACGGCGGCAAGGTCGGCGACCGCGTCTACCAGCCGCGGCCGGACCTGCGCCTCAAGGGCGTCGGGCGCCAGGTCCTGACCGTCCCCGGCGGGGTGCCGGTGCCGCTGGTGAGCCGGGGACTCTCGGTGTCGGGCGGGCGGTTGCTGGTCGACGCCGCGGCCCGCGACGGCGTCACCCTGCTGCGCGAGGGGGCCGGGTGGCAGGACTACGACGTCGTGGCGAAGGTCCGCGTCGAAAGCGCGACCGCCGGGCTCATGGTGCGCAGCACCGACGCGGACAACGGCGTCCTGGCCGACCTGCGCACCGACGGCGCCGTCGACGTCTGGCAGCAGACCGGCGGCGCGTTCACCCAGCTCCGGGGCGGCACTGCGGTCCCGGGCTTCGACCCGGCCGCGGACCACGAGCTGGCCGTGCGCGTCCGCGGAACGACGTTGACCGTGACGCTGGACGGCGTCGCGCAGCCCGCGGTGGACGGTCTCAAGTACGCCACCGGCCGGGTGGGTGTGCGCTCGGTGGCGTCCCAGCGGTCGTCGTGGGACAGCCTGACCGTGCGCGACGCCACCGGCGGCGTCCTCTACGCCGAGACGTTCGACAGCGCTGCCGCGCTCGACGGCTTCGACCTGCCCGCGACCGGCGTGCCGCTGGTCGCCGCGGCGGCCCGGCCGGCGTCCTCGACGGATCCCGCCACGCTGGTGGACCTGACCGCGCAGGCCCGCGCGGGCGGCACGTGGACGCCGCCCGCCGGGACCTGGCAGCTGGACCTGTTCACCGTCCGCGACCTGAGCACGCCCACCGGCACCGGCCGCGCCTACCTCGACCTGCTCGACGACGAAGCCGTGCGGCTGTTCCTCGACGCCGTGCCGGGGGAGTACGTGCGCCGGTTCCCGTGGGCGCCGGGCGCGGTCCTGCGCGGCTTCGCCGACGACGAGCCCTACCTCGCCTCGGCCGACGGGCCGTTCAACACGGTTCCCTGGTCGCCCACGCTGGACGCGGAACTGCACGCGCTCGGGACGTCGCCGGGCGTCGCCCTCACCGCGGTGCACGACGCGGGTCTCGGCGACGCCGGTCTGCGGCTGCGCGGCGTGTTCTGGCGCGCGGTCAGCAACCGGTTCGCGGCCGCGTACTACAAGAGCCAAGGCCAGTGGCTCGGCGCGCGCGGGCTGAAGCTGATCTCCAACCCGCTGTGGGACGAGTACGGCCCGGGCGAGCAGCTGCGCAGCTCCGGCAACCTGAACACGACCAACCAGTGGGCGCAGGTGCCGGGCACCGACCTGATCTTCGACCACTACCAGCGGGGTTACCACCGCACGCTGTCGCGCTGGCCGGCCAGCACCGCGCACCAGCTCGGGCTGGAGCGCGTCTACCTGGAGGCGATGGGCGGCACCGGCTGGCCGGTCACGCCGTCGTTCGTCCGCGAGGTGGTCGGCGCGTTCGCCGTGCGCGGGGTCAACCACACGCTGCTGCACGCGCGGTTCAGCGACGAGAACCAGATCGTCTACCCGCCGCCGTTCCAGCCGGCCAACCCGTGGTGGGCGGTGTCCGCGCCGCTCAACGACTGGATCGGCCGGCTGATGGAAGCGTGCCGCGCACCGGCCCGTGCCCGCACCGCGCTGATCCAGCCGCAACGCGCCGTCGAGTCCACACAGGACACCCCGGCGATGGCCGACCTCGACACGGCGTTCCTGACCACCGCCCACGCGCTGGAGGACGTCCAGGTCGACTTCGACTTCCTCGACGAAGGCGCGCTCGACGCCGACCCGGCGCTGCGGACGCACGCCCAGCCGACCGGCGCGAAGCTGGTCGTCGGGCAGCAGGCGTACGGGATCGTCGTGGTGCCCCGGACGCCGATCCTCGCCGTCGGGACGGTGCGGACACTGATCCGGTTCGTCCGCGGCGGCGGCACGGTGGTTCTCGTCGGCGCACCGCCGAGCCGGGAGGCCGGCGGGAACGACGCGGGCCTGCGGGCCGCGCTGACCGAGTTGTTCACCGCGCGCACGGCGGTGCGGGCGGCCGACCCGGTGGCGGCCGCGACCGCGGTGGCCACCGCGGGTGGCGCGGCGGCGACGCTGGAGCCGCGCCACGACGACGTCCGGGTGCTGCGCCTGGAAAGTGCCGGCCGGCCGCTGTTCGTCGTGCTCAACGAGCGCGCCGAGGCCGTGGAGCTGACCGCGACGTTCCCGGCGACCGGCGTGCCCGAGGTGTGGGACCCCGACACCGGCACCACAGCACCTGTGGGCGTCTGGCGGCGAGCGACGTCCGGGAGCACGGCGACCGTCCTGCGCCTGGAACCGAAAGCCACGCTGCTGGTCGTGTTCCGCGCGGGAGCCGAACCCGCGCACGCGGTGAGCGCGTCGGCGCCGGTGGAGCGGGTGCGCGCCGACAGCCGGGCCGCGACCTTGCGCGTGATCGCCCCGGGATCGGTCGGCGTTACTGTGAATGGGGGTGGCCGGACGTTTTCCGGAACGGCCACGGTTTCCGATCCCCTCACGGCCATTCCGTTCGGCGGGGACTGGGTGTTCCGCTTCGATCGTCCGGACGCTTCGGCGATTACGCGTCCTCTGGGTTCCTGGACCGACGTGGACCCGGCGTATTCGGGATCGGCTTGGTACGAAAAGGACTTCGATGTCACGGCGGCGACGTTGTCCGGTCGCAAGTGGACGCTTGACCTCGGCGAAGTCCACGAGGTGGCCGAAATCGAGGTCAACGGGAAGCCGCTCGGATCCCGGTTGTGGGCGCCGTACCGAGTGGACGTCACGGCGGCGCTGCGCGCCGGCCGGAACAAAGTACGCGTGCGGGTCACCAACACCGGGGCGAACGCGCGGGGCGAGGTGCTCGCGTCCGGCCTGATCGGCCCGGTGAACCTGCGGCCGCACCGCCTCGTCGACGTCGCGTTGGCCCGGCACTGACGGCGGCCTGCGGCATTCGGACGCAGCCGCGGGGGCAATCAGTCCAACACAATTCTGTGACGAGGAATCCGCGATTGTGATACATTGTCCTTTAGGGACGGTGCGCAGGCTTCCCGCCTCTACTTATCCGCCACGAACGGACTTCGAGTGGTGTAGACGACCGGCGACCGGATTGGTTACGGCTCGCGGACGTGTCGATCAGTTGAGATTGCTCACTGCGGTTTCCGGCCGTATCCGGTTTTCGATGGGGTCTTTCGGTGCATTCCTAGCAAGTCGAATTCGGACTTCGAAAGGAGCACAACAGTGAGAATCGGAAAGCTCGGCCGCTCCGCGGTCGTCGCCCTGCTGGTCACGGCTCTCGTCGGCTTCTTCGCCGGTGCGGGCACGGCTTCCGCGGCTCCGGCCCCGGCGGCCCAGGCCGCTCCGGCGCTGACCGCGCCGATCACCGGCACGTTCACCGACGCGTCGGGCGGCACCGGCACGGCGGTCGGCAGCTTCACGCCGACCGGCTTCACCACCGATGGCACCAACACCCTCGCCAACGGCGTCGCCGACCTGACCATGGTCGACTCCGCCGGCCAGCAGGTCGGCACCGTTTCCCAGGCCGTCACCGTTCCGGTCGGCGTCGCCGCGGCGTCCTGCCAGATCCTCGACCTGGTGCTCGGCCCGCTCGACCTCGACCTGCTCGGCCTGGTCGTGCACCTGAACCAGGTGCACCTGAACATCACGGCCGACGCCGGTCCCGGCAACCTGCTGGGCAACCTCCTGTGCGCGATCGCGGGCCTGCTCGACCCGGGCCCCCTGAGCAACCTGCAGGCGCTGGTCAACTTGCTGAACCAGATCCTCGCGATCCTCGGCGGCTGACCATCCACATCGGACACCCCGGCTAGGCCGGGGTGACGGAACGGCCCACCCGGAAACCCCGGGTGGGCCGTCGTCGCGTGCGCGTTACTCCGTCGAGAAGTCCGCCATCATCGCCATGTCCTCGTGCTCCAGGTTGTGGCAGTGCAGCATGTACCGGCCCGCGTAGTCGGTGAACTTCACCGCCACCTCGACCGCCTCCGAGGGGCGGACGTCGACCGTGTCCTTCCAGCCCGCGTCGTACGGGCCCGGCGCGTGGCCGTTGCGGCTCAGCACCTGGAAGTGGTTCAGGTGCAGGTGCACCGGGTGGTGGACGTCGCTCGTGAAGCGCCAGATCTCCGTCGTGCCCAGCTTGGCGCGGGCCAGGTCGCGGCCCGGCGTGTACGGGGCGCCGTTGATCGTCCAGGAGCCCGAAGACTTCTGGAACAGGAAGTCCCGCGTCACCGTGGCGCTGGTCCGGTTCAGGACGGCGACTTCCGACAGCTTCGCCGGGACGTGGCTGTCGTCGGCCACCCGGCCGTCGGTGCCGACGTCGAAGCACATCACCTCGGCTGTGGCGCCGGAGCCGAGCTTGTTGACGAGCCGGACGCGGGTGCCCGGCGCGTAGCGGGCGAAGTCGATCACGACGTCGAAGCGTTCGGCGGGGGAGACGTCGATGCTGTCGTGCGTCAGCGGGCTCGCCAGCAGGCCGCCGTCGCCGCCGATCTGGACCAGGGCGCCGCCGCCCGGCGGCTGCGGGTCCAGCGCCAGCGAATACCGGCGGGCGTTGGAGCCGTTGAGGATCCGGAAGCGGTACCGGGCGCGGTCGGCGCGCAGCACCGGCCACGGCGCGCCGTTGACGAGGATGACGTCGCCGAGCACGCCGTCCATGTAGGCCGGTGAGACGCCGGGCAGCTGCTGGCCGCCGGCGAGCGCGGGGTAGGTGAAGCTGCCGTCCGCGCCGAACGACCGGTCGCAGATCATCAGCGGGATGTCCCGCTTCCCTTGTGGCAGCGGCAAAGCCGACTCTTCGTCGTCGGTCACGAGGTGGAAGCCGGCCAGGCCCTGCCAGACGTTGGCGGCGGTGAAGCCCATCCGGTGGTCGTGGTACCAGAGCGTCGCGGCGCGCTGGTCGAGCGGGTACGTGTGGGTCCGGCTGGTCTGCCCGCCGCCGGTGTCGATCTTCGCCATGCCCGCCATCGCCGACATCGCGGCCATGCCCGGCGTGGTGCTCGTCTGCTCGCCGCCGACGGGGTGCACGAGCTCGGTGGGGTAGCCGTCGCTGTCGGCCGGCGTGTGCCCGCCGTGCAGGTGCACCACGGTCGGGTGCGGCAGCTGGTTGGTGTGCTTCACGACGGCCTTGCGCCCGGCGGGCGTTCGCAAGGTGGGGCCGGGAAAGCTGCCTTGATAGGTCCACGCCTCGGTGGTCAGCCCGGGCAGGATGCCCAGCGACGCCGGGCGCTGGACGATCTCGTAGAAGTCCGTCGTCGCGTCGCTGCGCACCGGCGCGAGCACCGGCGGGATCGGCAGTTCGGCGCGGAACGCCGTCGGCACCGGTGCCCGGCTCGACAGCAGCAGCCCGGGCTGGCCGTCGGCGAACAGCTCGCGCAGGAACGGCGTCCCGGCGACGGCGAGCGCACCGGCGCCGGCCAGGGCCACGGTGCCGACGCCGAGGAAGCGGCGACGGCTCATCCCGGGGCTCACGCCGGGACCCCGGCGTAACGCGCCACCGGCTGCTTGGCCCAGGAGAGCATGACGATCCGCACGACGAGGTAGAGCAGCACGGCGCCGAGCGGCACGTGGACGGCCAGGTCCCGGGTGAAGCCCAGCACGATCTGCGCGGCGCAGAGCACCAGCGCCAGCGCGGCGAACAGGGCGGGGCGGCCCGGCCCGCGGCCCCCGCGCCACACGAGCAGCGCCGCCAGCAGCGTCGGCAGCAGGGCCAGCGCGAAGAGCATGCCCGACATGCGGTGTGCGGACAGCATCGAATAGTGGCCCTGCAGGAAGGCGCCGGCCAGCACCGGCTGCAGGCAGGCGAGCACGGCCGCCACGACGGCGCTCGCCCGGAGCAGCAGGAGCGCGCCGCGGCTGATCGGGTTGTGGACAGGGTCCATCACAAGACTCGTTTCTCCGTGGGGATTTCGGGAGGAAGCAACCAGTCTTCGGTCACTGAAAAATTACTGTAGCAGAAAATATCCGGGCGGTGCACTAAGCTGGTGCCATGAGTCCGCGAACGGTGAACTGGGCGGCCTCGCGCACCCGGCGCAACGGGGAGCCCGAGGTCGAGGGACTGCGCGAGCGCAAGAAGCGGCTGATGCGTCAGCAGCTCTCGGACACGGCGACGGAGATGTTCGTCGAGCGGGGCTTCGACGCCGTGCGCGTGGCGGAGATCGCCGAGGCGTGCGGGGTGTCGGAGAAGACCGTCTTCAACTACTTCCCGACCAAGGAGTCGCTGATCCTCGACCACCCGGACGCGGCGCTGACCGCGTTGCGGTCCGACCTGGCCGAGCCCGGCGTGTCCCCGGTAGAAGCGACGTTGCGGATCCTCGCGGAGGAGCGCGCCGCCGTCCTGTCCTGGCTCGCGGAGCAGGACGACCCGGCCGAGGCGGTCACGAAGTCCCGGCGGTTCGGGCTGTTGATCGCGACCACGCCGGCCCTGCGCGCGCACCGCCTGGAGATGACCGAACAGCTCGTCGTGGTCGCCGCCGAGGCGCTGGCCGAGCGGGCCGGCACCACCCCGGACGACCCGGAACCGCGGGTGCTGGCCACCGCGCTCGTCGCGCTCTGGCAGATCCAGTTCCGGTCGATGGCCAAGCACCTCGACGTCACCCGCACGGCGGAGGAGGTCGAGGACCTGGTTTCGGCCGACGTCGGGCGCGCGGCGGGACTCGTCGAAGCCGGGCTCGCGGCCCTCCCGGAGTTCGCGGGCGAGGTCTGAGCTACTTCGTGGTCGAGCGCCGCCGGGCGACGTGGTGCGCGACGGCGGTCGCGACGCCGACCGCGGTGAAGACGCCGGTGGCGACCGGGCTCAGGAACTTCGACAGGCTCGGCGCGTCGCTCGGGCCGAGCAGCCAGAACGCGAGCGACCCGGCGTAGACCGCGGTGAGGGCGGCGGTCGGCCAGCGGACGGCGCGCAGGCGGGGTTCGCGCAGCGTGCTGATCAGCACGACGATGATCGGGATCCCGGAGAGCAGGGCGAACTGCCCGGCGACGAAGACCGGGACGGTCCAGGCCGCGACGAGGACGGCGAGCGAGGTCTTGCGGGCGGTGGCGGTGGTCATCGGTTTCTCCTGACGGTTGCGGGGTTTCAGCGGGCTTCGGCGGTCGTCTTGAGCGCGGCCAGCCAGGCGTCGAGGCCCGGGGCGAGGTACTGGATGGCCGTGGCCGGGTCGGCTTCGATCTGCTTGCCGGTCCAGCTCTCCTCGGTGCGGACGAGGACGCCGCCGCGCACCGGCGTGAAGTTCCAGACGTGGACGCCGCGGTCGATGCTCAGGCCGTCGCCGATCGCCGGCCCGGTCCAGCGGATGCACCGGCCGGGCGTGACCTGCTGGACGGTCGAGGTGATGACGAGGGTCGTCGCGGGGGTGGTGGGCGTGGGCGGGGCCGGGGTGGTCCACCGGAAGCGCGAGCCCGGCCGCAACGGGCCCGGGTCGAGCCGCTTCACGCTGGTGACGGCGTCCTGCCAGGACGGCCAGCCCTCGACGGCGGTGTGCAGTTTCCAGACGGTGCTCAGCGGCGCCTTGATCAGCGTCTCGGTCCGGTAGTGGAGCTGGGCGGCGGGGTCGATGCCGGTGCCGTGGCAGGTCAGGCTCGTCGCCGCTTCGGCCGGGGTGGCGGCGGTGACACCGAACATCCCGGCGGCGGCCAGCGGGATCGCGATCAGCGCGGAACGGAAGCTCATCGGGTACTCCTTGTTAGTGGTCGTCGTGTTGGTTAGAAGCTATAACTACGCCGGCGTGAGTGTCAATAGGAAAAGTGATAGCCTCTAACTCATGACGGACCCAGCTGGTCAGAGCCCCCGTGAGCGGTACCGGGCTCAGGTGCGCGCGGAGATCAAGCAGCACGCGTGGGAGCAGATCGCCGCGGCGGGCGTGCCGGCGCTGTCGCTCAACGCGATCGCCAAGCAGGTGGGCATGAGCGGCCCCGCGCTGTACCGCTACTTCGCGAGCCGCGACGAGCTGATCACCGCCCTGATCCGCGACGCATACCGAAGCCTCGCCGACACGGTCCGCGCGGCCCGCTCCGCAGGCGCGGACCTGGCGGCACTGGCCCACGTCGTACGGGACTGGGCGCGGAGCGACCCGCAGCGCTACTTCCTCATCTACGGCACGCCGGTCCCGGGCTACCACGCCCCGGACGACATCACGGCGATCTCGTTCGAGGTCATGACGGTGCTCCTGGACGCGGCCGGCGTGCTCCCACAGGACCGCGCGTCGACCCCGTTCGACAAGCACCTGGAGACCCACCGCGACTGGGCCGCAGACCACCCGGCGGGGGCCGCGACACTGCACCGAGCGCTGGCGTTCTGGACGCGCCTGCACGGCGTCCTGTCCTTGGAACTGGCGGGCCACTTCGCGGGCATGAAGTTCGACCCGGACCTGCTGATCGACGAGGAACTCAAGGCCCTGCTGGAAAAGTGACCGTCAGCTTGCGGGTGGGTTGTCGTGAGTGTTTAGGAGGGTTAGAACCCTCCTAAACACTCACGACAACCCACGGCACAACTCGACGGCTGGAAGGTCGGCCCCAGCGGCCTCGCGGCCGGCCCGGCGAACATGCCTGCGGGGGAGCGGCGAACACGCCTGCCGGGAGTGGTCAACTTGCCGGCGGGAGTGGCCGACTTGCCGGCGGGAGTGGTCAACTTGCCGGCGGGAGTGGCCGACTTGCCGGCGGGAGTGGCCGATTTGCCGCTGGGGGCGGCCGACTCGCTGACCGGTGCGGCCGACTCGCCGCCGGGAACGGCCGACTCGCCCGACCGGTGCCGCCAACATGCCGCCAGGAGCGGCAAGGCGCGCCACCGCCCGGGGCCGGTCGGCTGCCCAGGCCAAAGCCGTGAGGGGCACCCTCATGGCTCTTATGTCCCTGAGGGTGCCCCTCACGACAACCGGTCCGACGGCCCGCGGCTGGCACGCCGCTGGGAGCGGATAACGTTGACTGGTGCGGCCAGCGTGCTGACCGGCGCGCCCAACATGCCGTCAGGAGCGGTAAGGCGCGCCGCCGGGGGCGGTAAGGCGCGCCGCCGGGGGCGGCCAGCGTGCTGCCCGGCGGGTCAATATGCCGTCGGGAGTGGCAAAGCGCGTCATCGCACGGAGCCGGTCGGGTCGCCAGGGCAAAGCCGTGAGGGGCACCCTCATGGCTCTTATGTCCCTGAGGGTGCCCCTCATGACATACCGGTCCGATGGCCCGCGGCCGAGACGCTGCCGGGAGCGGCAAACGCGCGACCGGAGCGGCGAAGTTCTCGCCGGGAGCGGCCGTCACCTTGATCGGGCGAGCCGGGGCCGGGGACTAGACGATGCCGGCGTTGATCAGTAGGGGCCAGATCTCGCCTTGGTCCTTCACCTCTACGCCGAGCTTCTCCGCCTTTGTTAGCTTGCTCGCCCCGACGTCGGCGCCCGTGATGAGCAGGTCCGTTGTCGCCGAGACTGAGGATGCCGTGGTGGCGCCCGCTTTTTCGCACAGGCGCTGGAATGTCGGGCGGGGGACCTTCTCGCCCGAACGCGGGTCGTTGATGCCGCCCGTGATCACCACCGTCTTGCCCGCCAACGGGGCTCCCGCCGCTACTACCGGGGGGAGGTCCTCCTCGCGTACGTCCAGTGATACTCCCGCCTCGCGCAGCCGCTCTAGTTCCGGGCGCAGCCGGGTGAGGTGCTCGATCAGGGACGTCGCCACCTTCGGGCCGATGTCCTCCACCGCGACCAGGCCGTCTACGCCCGCGTCCACGACGTCTTCCAGGGAACCGAAGCCGGCCCGGCACAGGCGGGCGGCGGTGCCTTCCGACGCCATCGGGATCGCCAGGCCGATCAGCGCTCGCCGTAGGCCGACCTGGCGGCTCGTGTCGATCGACTCGATCATCCTGGTGGCCGAGACCTCGCCGATGCGGTCGTACTCCAGCAGCGTTTCCTTGGTCAGCCCGTAGAAGTCCGACGGCTGCTCCAGGATCCCCGTCTCCGCCAGCCGTTCGATCCACACGCCGCCGATGGCGTCGATGTCCGCCGCGGCGCGTGACGCCCAGTGGATCAGCCGACGGACGGTCTGGGCGGGGCAGGAGACGTTGGTGCAGAACAGTTCCCGGCTGTTGCCCTGCTCGGTCAGCGGATGGCCGCACGACGGGCACACCGTCGGCGGCACGATCTCCTGCTCCGCGCCCGTGCGCTTCGAGGCGTCGAGCACCCCGGCGACGAACGGGATCACGTCACCGGCGCGGCGCACCAGCACCGTGTCGCCGATCTTGATGCCGCGGGCGCGGATGACCTCCTGGTTGGCCAGGGTCGCGCGGGTGACGGTGGTGCCGCCCACGAACACCGGCTCCAGCCAGGCGACCGGGGCGATCTTGCCCGTCTTGCCGACGTCCCAGACCACATCGGACAGCACCGTGGTCTTCTCTTCCGCGGCGAACTTGAACGCCAGCGCGCCACGGGGCGAGCTCGACCGGGTGCCGGCGGCGGCGTAGGCGTCCCGGTCGGCCAGGCGCAGCACGGCGCCGTCGAGGTCGTAGTCCAGGTCGTTGCGCTGCTGCTCGATCGTGGTGATCACGTCCTGCGCGGCCTCGGCCTCCGTGCAACGCCGCATGTCCGCGGCGGTGAACCCGAGGGACGCCAGTGCGCTGCCCAGGTCGGTTTCCGCGCTGTCGGGGTCGGTGTAGAGGTCGAAGGCGAAGAACCGCAGGTTCCGGCCGGCGACCGTGGCCGGGTCCTTGGCCCGCAGCGTGCCCGCGGCGGCGTTGCGCGGGTTGATCAGCGGCTTGTCCGGGTGCGCGGTGTTGTAGGCGGCGAAGGTGGACCGCAGCATCACGGCCTCGCCGCGCACCTCGACGCGGCCGGGGGCGTCGACGCGGTCCGGGATGCCGTCGGTCAGCGCCCGCACGAGCTTCGTGACGTCGTCGCCGGTCGTCCCGTCGCCGCGGGTGATCGCCCGGGCCAGCCGGCCCTTCTCGTAGACCAGCGCCAGCGACAGCCCGTCCAGCTTCGGCATGACAACCACCGGCTGGCCGGGGAAGCGCTCGAAGAACGCCACGACCTGCTCGGGCCGGGTCGCCTTCTCCAGCGACAGCATCGGGCGCGAGTGCCGGATCGGCGCGTGCAGCACCGCGGGCGCGCCCACCTGGTCCAGCGGGTTCGGGTCCGGCGCGAGGTCCGGGTTCGCCTCGATCAGGCCACGCAGCTCGTCCTCGACGGCGTCGTACTCCGCGTCCGCCACCGTGGGCGAGCCCCGGTAGTAGGCGTCGCGCATGACGACGATCCGATCGGCGAGTTCCTGGATGCGTTCCCGAGCGTTCACGCACCAGACGTTACCGGGGACCACCGACAGAAAGGACGTCCCGGATCGTGTCGCGCAACCACGTGTGGGCACTGTCGCGGTCGTGGCGGGCGTGCCAGGCCAGCACCGCGGGGATCTCCGGCGTCGGCACGGGAAGCGGCCACCCGCGCAGCTCCGGGCCGAGCCGGGCGGCGGCCATCCCGGGGACGACGGTGACGAGCTCGGCGGTGGTGACGGCGGCCAGGGCCATGGCCAAAGTGGGCACGATGAGAGAGACGCGCCGGGCGGTGCCGTGCGCCTCGAGGACGTCGTCGATGCGGTCCCGCCGGCGGCCGCGGCGGGAGACGACGACGTGGGGCAGCGCCGTGAACCCGGCCGTCGTCGCGGGGTCGACGGCGAGGTCGTGGCGGCCGGCGGTGACCAGGGTGTCGGTCAGGACGGTCGCCGAGCGCACGTCGGCGGGGTGCGTCGTCTCGTCGGTCAGCCGGACGTCGACGGTGCCCCGGCGCAGCCCGTCGGCGTCCGTGTCCGCCTCGCCGAGCACCCGCAGGCAGACGCCCGGGGCGGCCGCCGCGACGCGGGCGATCAGGCGGGGGACCAGCGTGCCCGCCACGACGTCGTTGCACTGCAGCGTGAACGTGCGGTCCAGGGTGGCCAGGTCGAGGTCGGTCCCCGCGGTGAAGATCGTCTGGGCGCGCGTGACCAGCTGGTGCACCTCGTCGCGGATCCGCTCGGCGTAGGGCGTCGGCAGCATCACCCGGCCGGCGCGGACGAGGATCTCGTCGCCGGTCGCGCGCCGGATGCGCCCGAGCGTCCGGCTCATGGCCGGCTGGGAGAGGTGGAGCCGGTCCGCGGCGGCGCCGACGCTGCCTTCGTCGAGCAGGACGTCCAGCGCGACCAGCAGGTTCAGATCAAGATGCACCCAGGTAATGCTACAGATAGCGAACATGCATTTGCCATCATGACGCCGTCGTTCTTGACTGGAGGCAGGAGCGAACGAAGGAGCGGGACATGCACACAGTGATCGCCGGCGGCGGCCTCGTCGGGCTCACCACCGCCGCGGCCCTGCGGCGGATCGGGCACGACGTCACCGTCCTGGAGCAGGCGCCCGGGATTCGCGCCGCCGGGGCCGGGATCGGCTTGTGGGCCAACGCGATCCGGGTGCTCGAAGACGCCGGTGTCGACGTCCGCGCGCTCGGGCAGGAGATCAACGCGTGGTTCTTCGACCCGGCCGGGAAGCCGTTGCGTGCCAAGGGGTACGACGACTCCGATCACCGCTTCCTGCTGGTGCCCCGGCCGGCGTTGAACACACTGCTCGCCGACGTCATCGGCCGCGACCGGATCCGGCTCTCCGCCCGGCTGACCGGGTTCGACGACCGCGCGGACGAGGTCGTCGTCCACCTCGACGGCGGCGAGAGCCTGCACGCCGACCTGCTGATCGGCGCCGACGGCGTGTACTCCCGGGTCCGCTCGGGGTTGCTGCCGGGCACCGACGCCCAGGAGCACGCCGGGCACTACGCGTGGCGCGCGATCGTGCCGGCCGGGGACGAGCGCCCCGAGGGCACCGTGCTGACCATCGGGACGGACGGCACGCGCGGCGGCTACACCCGCGTCGCCGACGGACAGACCATGTGGATGGTCAACCAGTTCGAAGCCGGTTCGCTGTCGGGGAGCAAGCGCGACCGCGCTCTGGCACGCGCCCGCAACCTCGCCGAAGCGGGCTGGCACGACGAGCTGCTGCGGATGATCGCGGCCACCTCCGAGGACGCGATCCTCGAGAACCGGATCATGCTCGTACCCCCGTTGCCGCGCTGGACCGGCTCGCGCGTGGCGCTCATCGGCGACGCCGCCCACGGCCTCTCGCCGCACATCGCCGCGGGCGGCACCCTCGGCGTCGAGGACGCCGGCGTGTTGCGGACCGCGCTGGCGTCAGCGGACTTGACCGAGGCCCTCGAGCAGTACGAACACGCCCGCATCGCCCGGTTCGAGCGGGTCCGGGAGTTCTCCGCCGCCGTCGAAGCAGCCGCCGGTCCCGCCGGGTTCGCGGCGCGGTACGCCGCGTTCAGCCACTGGATGCTGACCACTACACCGGTCTGAAGGAACGGAACGCAGTGGGCACGATCCGAGACGTCCGGTCACCCGAACGGCTTTTCTTGCCAGAATCGGGATATGGAGATCACGACCAGCAACGCGTCATACGTACTGATCGACGATGCTCGCACCCGGGGTGAGGCGTGAACACGACAGCCGCCACGTCCTACCGCGACGCGAAAGCCCACTACACCTCGCCCAAGCGCCGGGACCCGGTGAAGACCATGCTCGAAGAGGTGGTCACGCACCGGGTCCTGCGCGACGCCGTCGACCTGGTCCGGCGCGGGCCGGACGAGCCGCTGCGGGTGGTCGACATCGGTGCCGGCACCGGCGACGGGCTCGCGCTGCTCACCGAGCCGCACGGCGACCTCGCCCCGGTGACCGACGACAGCCGGCTCGCCTACGTCGGCGTCGACCTCGACCCCGGCATGGTCGAGACGGCGCGCTCGCTGCACGCCGGGCGGCCCGCCGAGTTCGAGGTCGCCGACATGCGCGCCGAGCTCCCCGCCGGCGACTTCGACCTCTACTTGTCTTGCGGGGTGCCCTATTCGCACCTGCCGCACGCCGACACGATCGACGTCCTGACCGGGCTCATGCGGCGGATCGTCGAGACCCGCGACAGCGCCGTGATGATCGTCGACGTGCTCGGGCGCTACTCGGTCGAATGGACGCCGCGCTGGCCGGAGACGCGCTGGGCGTACAACATGAGCTTCTTCGAGGGGGCGAACGAGACCGTCCACGACCAGATGAGCTTCTACGACCGCGGGTCCCTCGACGATGCCCTCGTCCAGGCCGCGATCGGCGCGGGTGCCCGGCTGGGCGCGGTGACCTTCACCGACCGGTCCGTGCTCGTCGGCCGGCACACCGCCACCCGCGCGTTCAACCAGGTGATCCCGCCGTACCGCACGCTGCTCAACGAGCTCGCGCGCGGCACCACCGACGTCGCTCCGGCGCAGCTGCGGTTCACGCCGCCCGCGGGGGAGGTGCCGTCGCGGGTCGAGGCGTTCTTCGCGGCGTTCGCCGAGCGCTGGAACGGCGTCCTCGCGGCGGCGGGGGAGCTGCGCTCACCGGAGCAGGCGAAGCGGCTCGCGCAGGCGCTGTTCGCGTGTGAACAGCAGTCCCAGCAGGGCCTGGGGGTCGGCCACTCGCTGATGGCCACGGTGGTCGTCGAGCGCCCGATCGGCGGCTGAGCCGGGGGCGCGGGCCGGCCACCGGAGTGGACGGCCCGCGCTCGGGCTCACTGGCAGGCTTCGCAGTCCGGGTCGTCGATGCGGCAGGCGGCGCCGTCGGTGAGCGGGAAGTCGAAGTCGTCGAGCACGGGCACGACCGGCGTGGTCGACGCCTCGGGCGGCGTGGTGGTGGCGGACATGGCACTCCCTCGGATCGAAACGCTTTCTCTACTGTTCAGCGCCGAAGATCGACAGGCATTCCGTGACGCGCGCCACACGGTCCCGCTCACCGAAACACGCGTGCGCGGGCGGTCGCCGGTCTTTGCTAGCTTCCCGGGAATGCGCGCACGGGTTCCGTTTGCAGCTTTTGTCCTGGTGCTGGTGATGTCGCTGCTCGGGACGGCGAGCGCGTCAGCCGCCGGCTCGTGTGAGTGTGCGACGCCGTCGATCGACGGCTACCAGCAGTGGCTCGCCAGCGGCGAGGGCACGACGGTGCCGGCGACGGGCAGCTTGCTCGTGCGCGACCACGGCCGGTACGCGGCGAAGGTGAGCTTCCTCAACGCCGAATGGCACGTGGCCGTCCTGTGGCTCGGCAACCAGTTCGAGGCGCAGGCCGACCTGTCCCGGTCGGCGGGCTTCCGGCTGACCTACAGCGCGACCGACGACCTCTACGTCCAGCTGCGCCCGGCGTCGCACTGGAGCGGCGGCGACAAGTGGCTGACGCTCGTGCCCTCGACGCACGGGAAGGTCGTGACGAGGTTCTTCAGCTTCGCGCCCCGCGCCTGGACGTCGCTGCCCGAGCTGGGCACGCCGACGTACTCGTTCGCCTCGGCGCTGACCGAGGCCCGCGGCCTGGTGTTCGTCGGCAAGACGCCGAACGTGCTGACCTTCCGCGGCCTGCGCGTCGACGGCTACCGGCCGCCCTGCCTCTGAGTACCGTGGCCGGGTGGGTACGGATTCCGGGAACATCGCGCGGATGCGCGCGTTCGTCGAGCAGGTGCACGAGGGCGGCCGGGTCGAGCTGATCGACGACTTCGTCCACGCCGACTTCCGGAACCGGTCGGCGAAGAACGGCCTGCCGGACGATCGCCGGAGCGTCGCCGCGGTCACGCGGGCGCTGCACACCGCGTTCGCCGGCCTGAAGGTCGAGATCGTGCACTGCGTGGACACTGATGACGTCGTCGCCACCCACAAGATCTACCGCGGCCGCCACGTCGGCGAGTGGCTGGGCACACCGCCTTCGGGTCAGGACGTCGAGTTCCGCGTGATGGACTTCGTGCGGATGCGCGACGGGCAGTTCGTCGAGCACTGGTCCGTTCTCGGCCCGCTGCAGTAGCGCCGGGCTCAGCGGGAGGCCGGCCAGCCGTGCTCCAGGATCGCGAACGCGGCTTCGGCTGTCGCGACCGGATCCGCGGCGCGCATCGCGAGCGCTGAGGTCTCCAGGGCGAAGTGCGCCAGCGCGGCGCAGCCGGGATCGTCCTCGGGGGCCCCGGTTTCCGTGGCGAGAGCCCGCCTGAGCGCGTCTTCGTGGCGCATCCACATCCGGTGCCAGTACCGGCTCAGTGCGGGCGTCCGGTGCACGAGGTCCAGGAACGCCGACGCGCCTTCGGTCGCGGCGCCCAGCCGGACACGGGCGAGCGTGTAGTCCCGAAGCGCGTCCAGTACCGAGGTGCCGGACGCTCGGTCCCGCACGGTGGCGATCAGGCCCTCTTCGACGTCGCCGTCGCGGTCGAAGACCAGGGATTCCTTGGTGGGGAAGTGTTTCTGCAGGGTCGTGGTGGACACGTCGGCGGCCTCGGCGATCTCGCGGACGCCGACGTCGTCGAACCCGCGCTCGAGGAACAGGCGCAGGGCCGCGTCGGCCAGCGCCCGGTGGGTGGCCGCCTTCTTGCGCTCGCGCCGGCCCGGCCCGGTCTCCGTGGTCATGGCTTGACGATATCACTAGTTGCACGGTGTACTGAGTTGTACCGTGTCACTTTTATAGGGAGTCTCCCATGACCGCACGTGTCCCCGTCCTGATCAGCGGCGGCGGGATCGCCGGCCTGACCACCGCCCTGCTGCTGCGTCGCGAAGGGGTGTTCCCGGTGCTCGTGGACCGGCGCGACGGCTCGTCGCCCCAGCCGAAGGCGCGCCGCTTCAACCCCCGCAGCACCGAGATGTTCCGCCTGCTCGGCTTGGCCGACGAGGTCGACGAGGCGAGCGCGCCACTGGCGGCGTTCAGCCAGGTGCTGACCGGCCCGACGCTCGCCGCGGCCCGCCCGCGGGAGCTGACCGACCTGCTGCGCGCCCGGCGGGGGCAGCAGGGGCGGATGCCCGAGCTGAGTCCGGCGCCGAACGTCCTGTGTCCCCAGTCCGTGCTGGAACCGCTGCTGCGCCGCGCCGCCCAGGAGCGCGGCGTGTCCGTGCGGCTCGGGACCGAACTCGTGTCGTTCACCCAGGACGACGGCGGGGTGACGGCGGTGCTGCGGCCGGCGGACGGCGAGCCGTACGAGCTGGCCGCGGACTACCTGGTCGCCGCCGACGGCGCCCGCAGCCCCGTCCGCGAGGCGCTGGGCATCACCCGCGGCGGCCACGGCCACCTCGCCGACAACCTCGACCTCCACTTCCGCGCCGACCTCACGGACCTGGTGCGGGACAAGCCGTTCAACCTGTGCCAGATCGAGAACCCGGTGGCCTCGGGCGCGTTCCTCTCGGTCAACGGCACCGACCGCTGGCTGTTCTCCACCGCCGACTTCCCCGACGCGGGCACCCTCGGCGACGGCGACTGGCTGGACCTCCTGCGGATCGTGGTGGGCGTGCCGGACCTCGACGTCGAGCTGCTCGGCCGGTCACCGTGGGAGTCGGCGATGCGCGTGGCCGACCGGTTCGCCGAGGGCCGGGTGTTCCTGACGGGCGACGCCGCGCACGTGATGCCCCCGATGGCCGCGGCCGGCGCCAACACGGCCGTCGCCGACGCGGCCAACCTCGCTTGGAAGCTCGCGGCCGTACTGGCCGGGAAGGCGGCCCCGGCGCTGCTCGGCACGTACGACACCGAACGCCGTCCGGCGGGCTACGCGATCGCCGAGGCGTCCAGCACGGTGATCGGGCACGTGGGCGACATGCTGTCCGCCTTCACCAAGGGCGGCGGGCTGCCGGGCGACCCGATGACGACGATGTTCGGCACCCAGTACGCGGACGGCGCGTTCGTCCCGGACGGCCGCGACCCCGCGCCCGCCGATCACTACGCCCCGGCGGGCCGCCCCGGCACCCGCGTCCCGCACGCGTGGCTCGACGCGACGACGTCCACTGTGGACTACGCCGGGCCGGGTCTGACGCTGCTCACCGGCCCGGACAACGGCCACTGGATCGCCGAGGCCGACCGGCTCGGGCTGCGGTGGGCCGCGGTGCCGCACGACGGCTGGCTGGCTGAGGTCTGCCTGCCCGCCGACGGTGCGTTGCTGCTGCGGCCCGACGTCGTGGTCGCGTGGCATTCGACGTCGGAGACGTCGCTGGCCGACGCGCTCACGCGGGTGCTCGGCTCCCGCGTGAGCGCCGGTCAGCTCAGCGGGACAGCGCGGTGATCAGGCCGGCCGAACCAGCGGCGCCGAGGCGCACGAACATCGGGGTGGTGCCGAGCGGCGCCGGGTAGCCGCGCAGGGTGCGCCCGCCCAGCTCGACGCGGTGGGTGTTCGGGTCGAACCACAGGCCGGCCGGCAGGACGACGTCGCGCGACGTGCCCGCGGTGATCATCGGCGCGGCGAGCAGGGCCGGGCCGAGCAGCCACTCGTCGTCGATCGTGTCGAAGCGGTGGTCGGCGGGGAAGTCGAAGAAGACCGGCCGCATGATCGGCGTGCCGTCCGCGACCGCCTGCTTCACCTGCGTCTGCAGGTAACCGGCCAGCTTCGCGTGCGTGCGCACCGCGTCGGCGTACAGACGGGCGGTGTCGGCGGGGTAGGTCACCGGCTTGCCGGTGGTGGTGTCGACGGTCGTCACCGGGGACGTCGAGGCGTACATCAGCGGCATCAGCGACGCCGCCTGCGCCCAGCGCACCAGGACTTCCTCCGACGGCGGCGGCATGCTCTCGGAGCCGCCGATCATGTCGGTCTCGACGAACGGGTAGCCGTCGGCGGAGATCGCCGAGGCCCGGCGCAGGGAGGTGCGCAGGCCGTCCCACGTCGTGTCCGCGTCGACCGCGCGGATGACGAAGCCGTAGCGCTGGTTCCCCCAGTGCGTGCGGATCCCGGCGCCCTGCTGGTCGAAATGGTCGGTCATGTCCGCGCCGAGCTTCTGGTAGTCCTGCGGGGTCAGGCCGTTCGACGTCGCGCAGCTGTCGTCGAAGAAGCGGGTGTCGAACTTGAAGCCGTCGACGCCGTAGTCCGCCATCAGCGTGCGCAGGTTGCCGGTGTACCAGTCGCGGGCCTGCGGGTTGCCGAGGTCGATGATCCCCGCCGTGCCGTTCCACCACGTCACGGTGCACGGCTCGGCGGGGTTCGCCTTCGCGTGCAGCAGGTAGCCGTGGTCGCGGGCGTACCCGTAGTTCGCCGAGTCGAGGTTGATCCAGAACGTCGTCCACAGCCCGAACTCCTGGCCCATGCCGTGGATGTCGTCGACGAGCTTCTTCGGGTCCGGGAACGTCTTCGCGTCGAAGGTCAGGTTGCCGTAGTTCGACTCCCACTTGTCGTCGAGCTGCACGGTGTGGCCGGCGACGTTCGCGGCCTTCAGGTCGCGCGCCCACGCCACGACCTTGTCCTGGTCGATGTTCCGGTAGTACTGCGCCCACGAGTTCCACAGTGGACTGGCGTACTCGGCGTCGGTCGCGTCGCTCTTCTCCGGCTTGCCGACTTCGCCGACGTAGTCGTCGTAGACCGCGCGGCGGCTCGACTCGACGAACACCGTGCTCGCGTACTCCGCCGACCCGGTCACCGTGAGGTCGGCGCGCCCGTTCGCCAGCGCGACCTTCATCGGCTGCGCGGTGCGGACGTACACCCCGATCGACTTCGAGGTGTAGAAGTACGGCTCCTGCATCATGTAGCTGGCGGGGGAGAACTCCGGCTCGTTCACCACGCCCGCGGAGAGCGGGTACGGCTGGGGCGTGCCCTCGCTCGTCTCCCCGCCGCCGTACCAGTGCCCGGACGCCGCCAGGTCGAAGTGCGTCGCCCGGTCCCCGGCCGGCTCGCCGGCCACCGACCAGCTCAGGTCGAACCGGTCCGCGTGCGGCGTCAGCCGCAGGGTCACGGTCCTGCCCGCGGTGCTGTCGGCTTCGACGACCACGGTCGCGCCCTGCTTCGAGACGGACCGCACGCGCGTCGCCACCGCGGTGCCGAAGGTGAACGCGTCCGGCGCGGTGCGCAGCAGGGTCTCCCCACCTCGCGAAACGCTGACGCCGAGGTGGGCGGGGTCGACGCGCACCTGGTAGCCCGGGGCGTCGCCGCTGCGTGGCACCGAGAAGGTCCCCGCCGTGAGCCGGTCCGCCGCCGCGGGCGCCGCGAGGGCTCCCGTGAGCGCCAGGGCGACGGCGCCGCACAGCAGCCGTCGAGGGGTTCCGCTTAGCCGTCGATGCACTCGAGCCTCCGAAAAGTGCGAGAAACTGCTCGTTACCACGTCCATTCGCGCATGAGTAAGCATGACAGGGTGACGGGGTTGCTTGTCAAGAGTTCGCGAGACCCGCGCCGCCGGGTCATGATCGGGACCCGAGCCCGCGGGGCTCCCGGCGGAGTGGAGTCGTATGTCGTCGCAGCCTGTCAAGGCCGGGAGCCGCGCGCTGCCGGTGTGGGCGTACCTCGCCCTGGTCGTCGGGTACGTGGTGGTGACCGGGCTGATCGGCTGGGCGGCGACGATCGGGATCGACGTCGCGTACGCCAGCCCGACCTCGCTCGACGAGGTCTGGCGCAGCCTCACGCTCCCGGTCGGCATCGGGCTGGTGCTGGTCGCCGTGGCGATCACGGCGCTGCGGTGGTGGCGGCCGGTGCTGACCGACGATCGGCCGGTCCAGCGCTGGGTGGTCGCCGTCCCGGTGATCATGGTCGTGGCGATCCTGCTCGCGACCGACTATGCCGGGCTCGCCGACCGCGGCCTCGGCTTCACGCTGCTGCTCCTGCTGAGCGCGTTGTTCGTCGGCTACGCCGAAGAGGCGCTCTTCCGCGGGATCGGCGTGACGGTCTTCCGCGCCCACGGCTTCTCCGAGGGCAAGGTCGCGCTGTGGTCGTCGGTCGTCTTCGGCGTCGCGCACGCCGCGAACCTGTTCTCCACCGGCCCGAAAGCGCTCGTCCAGGTGCTGGTGGTCGCCGTGGCGGGTTACTTCTTCTACCTCGTCCGGCGGCGCACCGGCGGGTTGCTGCTGCCCGGCCTGCTCCACGGGCTCTGGGACTTCTCGCTCATCTCGTCCGCGGTCGTCCCCGGTCGCGCGTACGTGGGTCCCGGCGCGAGTGTGCTCGCCCTGGTGGTGCTCACGGTGCTGATCCTCGTCCGGCGACGCCGGATCGAGCTGTGACCCTCGGCCGGCTCAGTCGTCGAGGGTGTGGTCGAGCAGGACGAAGAGCTGGTCGAGCTGCTTGCGGCCGAGCTTGCGCAGCGGGCAGGCGGCGTCCAGCGCCGCGAGCGCGGCCTCCCGCGCCTTGCGGCCCTCGGGGGTGAGGGCGAGGACCCGGAAGCGGCGGTTCATCGGGTCTTCGGTTCTGGTGAGATAACGCAGCTCCACCAGGCGTTCGGTGGTGAACGTGAGGTTGGACTTGGTGCTGTCGATCCGTTCCGAGATCGCCTTCATGGTCGGCGGCGGCTCGTCGGGGTCGATGGCCCACAGGACGTAGACCGTCGGCATGGTCAGGCCGAGTGCGTCCAGCGCCGGCTCCGCGCCGCGGGTCGTCGTCGTGACGATCTCGTAGAGCGCCTCGAGCGGTGACCGGTGGGGGAGTCGCATCCGCTGATCCTACAACGCTGGCACGGTACAGCGCTTGAACTCAACGGTTGAGCGCTGGTACGGTTCAAGTCATGAACAGTCAAGTGACGGTCGAGCACGTCCGGTTCGCGTCATCCGGAGTGGACCTGGCCGGCGACCTCTTCCACCCGGCGTCCGAAGTGGACGGTCCTCGGACGGCCGTGGTCGTGGCCGGCGCGTGGCGCACGGTCAAGGAACAGATGCCTGCGCGGTACGCCCGGGAGCTGGCCGCCCGCGGGTTTTCCGCGCTGGCGTTCGACTTCCGCTCGTGGGGCGCGAGCGGCGGCCGCCCGCGGTCCATGGAGGATCCCTGGCCAAGGCCGACGACCTGGTCGCGGCCGCCGGGTACCTGGCCGCGCGGTCCGACGTCGACCGCGTCGCCGGCCTGGGCATCTGCGCGAGCGGCGCGTACCTGGCCTCGGCGGCGGCGAAGACGTCGCTCTTCTCGTCACTCGCCCTCGTGGCGCCCGCCCTGCCCAGCCGCGAGACGGTGGTGGCCAACCTCGGTGGCCCGCAGGGGGTCGCCGCTCTCCGCGACGCGGGCCGGGAAGCGCGGGAGCACTACGAGCGGACGGGGGAGGAGCGGCTCGAACCGGCGGTGCCGAGCACGGACGACTACTTCGCCGACCCCGCGCGCGGCGCGATTCCCGCGTGGGACAACACGTTCAACCCCGCCTCGTGGGACCAGTGGCTCGACTACGACGCGCAGGCGTCGGCGTCCCGGCTTACCGTGCCGTTGCTCGTGGTGCACAGCGACGCCGCGGCGAGCCCGGAGAGTGTCCGCGAGTTCGTCGCCTCGGTGCCGGGGCCCGTTGAGCAGCGCTGGCTCGAGGGCGTCACCCAGTACGACTTCTACGACCGGCCGGGTCCGGTGAAGACCGCCGCCGACGCCGTGGCGCGGCACTTCACCGCGGTGCCCTCAGTGCACCGGCAGCAGTAGCGGCCGCGGCTCGGCCAAGGCCGCCGTGATCGGGCTGTCCTGTGGCGACGGCGGCGGCAGCCCCGGGCCCGGGGTCATCACCGTCTCGGCGACCGGCACCTGCGCGCCGCACGTGACGCACGCGCCCGCCGGGGTCACCTCGCCGCCGCAGGAGGCGTGCACGAAGACGCGCCGGCGGCCTTCGGGGGCGTAGAACTCGTCGCCCCAGGCCGACAGCGAGCGGACGACCGGCCACAGCGCGAGGCCCTTCGCGGTCAGCTCGTACTCGCTTCGCTTGCCCGGCCCCGGGACGCGGGTCATGACCTCTTCGCGGACCAGGAACTCCAGCCGTTCGGTCAGCACCGCGCGGGGGGTGCCCAGGTGCTCCAGGAAGTCGCTGAACCGCCGGACGCCGAACACCGCGTCCCGCACGATCAGCAGCGTCCAGCGCTCGCCGACGATCTCGAGGGCGCGCACGATCGAGCAGGCCTGGCCGGTGTACTCGCGGGGGAGTGCCATGCGCCCCAGTGTGCCACAGAAAGGTTCGGTGAACGAACAAACCGTGCTAGCCTCCGGGCGAAGAGTTCGGTCACCGAATCAACTGGAGCCCGCATGGACCGCCGCCCGGCCGCTGTGCTCGTCGCCTCCGGCGGCGGCACCCTGCTCGCCATGTTCGTGTTCACCGCGCCGCTCTCGATCGTCCCGTCGGTGGCCCGCGGGCTCGGCGCCGGCGCGATCGCGACGTCGTGGATCCTCAGCTCGATGAGCCTCGGCCTGGCGGTCGCCCTCCTCTCGGCCGGCGCGATCGGCGACGACTTCGGCCGGCGGCGCGTGTTCGCGGCCGGCGGGGCGGTGCTGGCCGCCGGGTCGCTGCTGTGCGCGGTCGCGCCCGGCCCGTTGACCTTCATCGTCGGCCGGGTCGTCGAAGGGCTCGGGGCGGCCGCGCTGATCGCCTGCGGTCTCGCCGTGCTCGGCCACGCCTTCCCGGACGCCGCCGGCCGCGCCCGCGCCACCGGGGTGTGGGGCGCGTGCCTCGGCGCCGGCATCGCGATCGGCCCGGTGGCCGGCGCGGTCCTCGACCTCGCCGCCGGCTGGCGCGTGCTCTACCTCGTCACCACCGTGCTGTCCCTCGGCGTCGCCGTGCTGGGCCGGGTCCTGCTCGACGAGTCCGTCTCGGGCCGGGCGCGCAAGGTCGACGTCGCCGGCTCGCTGCTGCTCGGCGGCGGCCTCGCGGCCCTGCTCGCCGCGCTCACCGAAGGCCGCCAGGGCTGGACGAGCCCCCTGGAGGTGACGCTCCTCGTCGCCGCGGTCGTCCTGCTCGCCGTGTTCTTCGCGCACCAGCGCCGGGCCGAGGGCGGGATGCTCGACCTCACGTTGTTCCGGCGCCCGGCGCTGCTCTCGGCGACGACCGGCGCGTTCGTGGCGGGCGGCGGCGTCACGGCGTTGATGGCCTTCCTGTGCACGATGCTGGAGAACGGCCTGGCGTTCACCCCGCTGACGGCGTCGCTCGTGGTGCTGACCTGGTCGGCGACCAGCGTGGTCTCGGCACTGCTGACCCGGCGCCTGCCCGCGGCGTTCTCCGGCGGGGCGCGGCTGAGCGCCGGCCTGCTGGTGGTGGCCGCCGGCTTGGTGCCGCTCGCATTCGTCACCCCAGGCTCCGGCGCGGGCCCGCTGCTCGGCGGGCTGCTGCTGGCGGGGCTCGGCACCGGCGTGGTGAACGCGTCGCTGGGCCGGGAAGCGGTGGCGAGCGTGCCGCCGCACCGGGCCGGGATGGGCAGCGGCATCAACAACACCAGCCGGTACGTCGGCGCGGCGCTGGGCGTCACCGTGGTGACGGTGCTGGCGGTTCACCCGTCGGCGACCCCGGCGACGGACCTGGTCGCGGGCTGGAATGTGGCCGTACTGGTGGGAATCGCGCTGTCGGTGGCCGGCGCGGCGGTCATCGCCGCCCTGGGCGCGGCGGCGAAACGCGCCGGGGTTCCGGTCGCCGGGTAGCGCCGGCGGTCAGCCGTACACGGGAGATGGGTGTCACACGATCGGGTCGTGACGATCTTCCCACCGCGTTGTCTGTCCTGTGTGGAAGAACAATCAAGGGGCTTCCGCGAGAACACAACGCATTCCCGATGTGCGAAGGAGACGTCATGACGAACGCCACCGCCACCAAGGTGCCCGCCCAGCAGGCACCGTCCGACCAGGCCAAGAAGGGCGGCGACGGCGCGCTGGTGACGACCGAGGGCGCAACGTCGATCGCCGACGTCGTCGTCCAGAAGATCGCCGGCCTGGCCACGCGCGAGATCCCCGGCGTGCACGCCCTCGGCGGCGGCGCCGCGCGGGCCTTCTCCGCGATCCGCGAGCGGATCCCGGGCGCGACCGCCTCGGCCGGGCAGGGTGTGTCGGTCGAGGTCGGCGAGAAGCAGGCGGCCGTCGACCTGCAGATCGTCGTCGAATACGGCGTGTCCATCGCGGACCTGTCGCGTTCGGTGCGCCGCAACGTGATCACCGCCGTCGAGCAGATGACCGGCCTGGAGGTGGTCGAGGTGAACATCAACGTCGGCGACCTGCACCTGCCGTCCGAGGACGAGGGCGAGACCACCGAAACCGGCCGGGTGCAGTGAATCCCGAACCCGACGCCGCCCGGATCGCGGCCGCGGTGCGGATCGCGCCCGGCGTGACCGGGCTGCACGGCGGCCGGTTCGGCGAGATCGCCACGCTCGACCCGCCCCGGCGGATCGCGGGCGTGCGCGTCCGCGACGAAGACGTCACGATCGCGGTCACCACGCGCTACCCGCTGGTGGCCGCGGACGTCGCCGCGGCCGTGCGCACCGCCGCCGCCGTCGCGGGGCGGCCGGTGCACGTCGTGATCGCGGACCTGGCCGAACCGGCCGGCGCCGCACCGGAGGTCACCGGACCGGACATCCCTGTACCGGAGATCCCCGGACAAGTGGTTGCCGCACAAGAGAAGGAGAGGGTCTCGTGAAGTCCACGCAGCTGGGTCTGCTCACCGGCCTCGTCCTGGGGCTGGCCGTCGCGTTCGGCGGCTTCGGCGCGTTCGCCGCGGTCGCCGTGCTGGGGGCGATCGGCTTCCTGGTCGGGCGCTACCTCGACGGCAAGCTCGACCTGTCGCAGCTCTCCGGCCGCGATCGGGGCTGAGCGTGACCACCACCCTGACCGCGCCGGTCGCCGAGCGCGGCGTGCTGACCATCTCGGCGCAGGCGGTCGAACGGCTGGCCGCCTGTGCCGTGCTCGAGGTCGACGACGTCGGCGGCGCGGCCGGCCGGGTCCTCGGCGTCAGCCTGAGCGGCGAGGACCTCGACCACTCCGCGAAGGTGAGCGCCCACGTCGGCGACGGGACCGTGACGCTCGACGTCCGGATCTCGATCGTCTACCCCGCCTCGGTCGCGCGCACCACCGAACGGGCGCGTGAACACCTCGTGGAGCGGGTGGAGGCGCTGACCGGGCTCACGGTTACGCGCGTCGACCTCGTGGTCACCGCCCTGCACACCACCGCGGGCCAAGTACGGAGGGTCGAATGAAACGCCGTCCCCGCCGGAGCGTCCCGGCTGTCCTGACCGCGGTGGTGGTGCTGGCCGCGTGCGTGCTCGTCGCCGTCGTGGCGGTCCAGCTGATCCTCGGCGAACGTCCGTGGGTCAGCCCGGACTCGGTCGCGTCCCGGCTGCACGACCTGCGGTGGACGGACGTGCTGCCGGCCGTGGCCGGCAGCGTCGTCGCGCTGATCGGGCTCGTCTTGGTGCTCGGCGCGATCCTGCCGGGGACCATGACCGTGCTGCCGCTGGGCGGATCGTTCGACGCCGGCGCCGCTCGCGGCGGCTACCGCTCGACGCTGCGCGCCGCCGCGGCGGGCGTCGACGGCGTGTCCGGCGCCGCGGTCAAGCTCGGCACCCGGCGGGTGAAGGTCCGGGTCGAGACGGCCCGGACCCGGACCGACGGCCTCGCCGACGCCGTCCGCGAGGCGGTCGGTCACCGGCTCGACCAGGTCGGCCCGGCCACCCGGCCGGCCGTCTCGGTGCGGGTCCGCGCTCCCCGGAGGAAGTCATGACGAACCTGAACCGTCCCGCCCGGCTCAACCGCGTCCTGCTCGGCCTGGTCGGGCTGGTGCTGCTGGCCGCGGGCGGGTTCGCGGTCGCGACGCACTTCCGCCGGCTGACCGTCGTCGACCCGGGGTCGCCGCTGGTCCCGGGCACGGCGTCGCCGCCGACGTGGGTGCTCTACGTCGCCGCCGCGGTGGCCGTGGTGCTCGGGCTGCTGGTGCTGCGCTGGCTGCTCGCCCAGCTGGCGCGCCGCCCGCGGACGCAGACGTGGCGCTTCGAGGACGACCCGGACCGCGGCCGGACCGAACTGGCCGCCGACGCCGCGGTGGCGCCGTTCACCGAGGAGCTCCGGACGTATCCCGGCGTGCACCAGGCCCGGGCCACGCTGGCCGGGACCCGGGAGGACCCGACGCTGGCGCTGGTCGTCTCGGTGGAGCAGGACGGCGACCCCACGGAGATCCGCGAACGCCTGGAGACCGAGGGCCTGCCGCGGCTCCGGCAGGCGCTCGACCTCGACGCGGTCCCGGTCGCGATCGAGTTCCGCTTCACCACCTCGGCCGGCCCTCGCATCCGCTGACGCGGCTTCCCGGGTCGTAAAGTTCCGTATCTGCGGCCGTATCGTGGCTGTACGCCGCGGCCACGGTGACTTAGCGTGGAGGGATGGAACCGTCAGCAGTCGGGCTCCTGGTCACCGGGACCGGGTGCGCGTCGCGGGTGATCGGGATCGGCGAGCTGCGGGAGCGGTCGCGGATCCGGCTCGACGTCGAGTACGTGACCCGCCGCCGGCACGAGCGGCACGAGGTGCACGGCGTGCACCTGTACGACGTCCTGCGCGAAGGCCCGCTGCCGGTGGACACGCGGCACAAGATGGCCAGCCTGACGGTCGTCGTGCTGGCGGTGGCCGAGGACGGGTTCCAGGTCGCGCTGTCGCTGGCGGAGCTGGACCCGGAGTTCGGTGCCTGCGCCGCGTTGCTGGCGACCCGCTACAACGGCGAGCTGCTCGCCCGCCCGACGCTGGTGATGCCGAGCGACCAGCGGGCCAGCCGGTACGTCCGCGGACTGGCCCGGCTGCAGCTGATGTGCGTCGGCGGCGACCCGGTCCGGAACGGCGTGCGCGGTTCCGGACCGGATCGGGTCAGCGGCGGCCGCTGATGGTGGACGCGCCGGCGTACCGCGCCTCGGCGCCGAGCTCCTCCTCGATGCGGATGAGCTGGTTGTACTTGGCCGTGCGGTCGGAACGCGACAGCGAGCCGGTCTTGATCTGGCCGCAGTTGGTGGCCACGGCGAGGTCGGCGATCGTGGTGTCCTCGGTTTCGCCGGACCGGTGCGACATGACGGCCGAGTAGCCCGCCTTGTGCGCGGTCTCGACGGCGTCGAGCGTCTCGGTGAGCGTGCCGATCTGGTTGACCTTGATCAGGATCGAGTTGCCGATGCCGCGCTCGATGCCGTCCTTGAGCAGGTTCACGTTGGTGCAGAACAGGTCGTCGCCGACGAGCTGCACGCGGTCGCCGATCCGGTCGGTCAGCTGCTTCCAGCCCTCGAAGTCGTCCTGCGCCAGGCCGTCCTCGATGGAGATGATCGGGTACTTCGCGGTCAGCTCGGCGAGGTAGGCGACGTGCTCCTCGACGCTGCGCTTGCGGCCCTCACCGGTGTAGTCGTAGACCTCGCCGGTGTAGAACTCGGACGCGGCCGGGTCGAGCAGCAGCGCGATGTCCTCGCCGGGCTTGTAGCCGGACTGCTCGATCGCGCGCAGGACGAACTCGAGCGCTTCGTCGGCGGAGCTGAGGTTCGGCGCGAAGCCGCCTTCGTCGCCGACGTTGGTGCCGTGCCCGGCGTCGTGCAGCGACTTGCGCAGCGTGTGGAAGACCTCGGAGCCCATCCGGACGGCGTCGGCGAAGGTCTCCGCGCCGATCGGGCCGATCATGAACTCCTGGAAGTCGATCGGGTTGTCCGCGTGCGCGCCGCCGTTGATGATGTTCATCATCGGCATCGGCAGCAGGTGCGCGAACACGCCGCCGACGTAGCGGTAGAGCGGCAGCCCGCTGGCGGCCGCGGCGGCCTTGACCACCGCGAGCGAGACGCCGAGCGTGGCGTTCGCGCCGAGGCGGGCCTTGTTCGGGGTGCCGTCGAGGGCGATCAGCGCGTGGTCGACCTCGGTCTGCGCCTCGGCGTCGAGCCCGACGACCGCCTCGGCGATCTCGCCGTTGACCGCGTCGACGGCCTTGCGCACGCCCTTGCCGTGGAACCGCGACTTGTCCCCGTCGCGCAGTTCGACCGCTTCCTTCGTGCCGGTGGAGGCGCCCGACGGCACGGCGGCCCGGCCGAGCGAACCGTCCGCCAGCTCGACGTCGACCTCGACGGTCGGGTTGCCCCGGCTGTCGAGGACCTGGCGGCCGTGGACCCGGACGATGGCTGTCATGTGACTCCTCGATGAGTTCGCGCCGCGCACCGGTTACGGCGCAACGGCTGCAGGCGCGGCGCCACGGTGAGCCGCGAAACATCGGGAGACTAGCAGAAGTTACTGAATCGATCCTGAACTTTTCGTGAGCACGAGCCGCCGGGACGAGCGGCACCGCGAAGGCCGGTAGCATCCGGGAAATGGCGCCCCCTCGAACACCAGAGGCGACCCGCACCGGGCCGCGCCGGCGGGACGCGCAGGAGAACCTCGCGCGGATCCTGGCCACCGCGGCCGGCCTGTTCGCGGAACGGGGCCTCACCGTCACGCTCGCCGACGTCGCCAAGGCGGCCGGCGTGGGTGTCGGGACGGTCTACCGGACCTTCGCGACGAAGGACGACCTGATCCACGAGGTCTACGAGCCCCGGTTCGAGGCGGCGGAACAGCAAGCGCTCGACGCGAGCACGGACGCGGACCCGTGGCACGGGATCGCCGGGTTCCTCGAAACCTGCGTCACGACGCTGGCACCCGACCGCGGCTTCCGCGAGCTCCTGAACGGGTCCTACAGCGAAACGCTCGGCTGGTCCCGCCCGCGCACGCCGCACCGGCTGGCGAAGCTCGTCGAGGACAGCCACAACCGGACCGGGGCGCACCTCGAGCGGCTCGTCCGGCGCGCCCGCGAGGCCGGGCTCGTGCGGGACGACCTCGTCGCGGGTGACCTGCTGCTGCTGTCGATGGCCGTGCAGACGTCGGTCGACTTCGGCGGCCCGCGCCACCCGCGGCTGTACCGGCGGGTGATCGGGCTCGTGCTGGACAGCCTGCAGCCCGCCCGCGAGGCGCCGACGCCGTTGCCGGAGCCGGGGCTGACCAACCGGCAGATCGCGGCACTGGAACGGCAGCGGCGCCGGCGGATCGCGCCACCCGAGGCGACGTAGTTCCCTTACGCGATCGGCATGGTGAGCGTCGACCGGGCACAGTGGACGGTGTAGCGCGTGGCCGTGAACGCCGTCGCCGTCGCGATCGGTTCCCCGGTGCCGGGGTTGCGCGCGTAGCGGGGATGGGCGCCGCCGCTGACCTGCAGCCGCAGCCGGTGCCCGGCGGCGAACCGGTGCGCGCAGGCGCCCAGTTCGAGCGACACCGTCGTGGCGCGGCCGGGATCGAGCCGCCGGAAGACCTCGGTGACGTTGCGCGAGCGGCCGCGCGGGTCGACGTCGCAGAGCCGGACGAACACGTCCGCGTGCGGGTTGTCGGTTTCCAGCGCCAGTTCCACCCGCGGCGCCCCGATGACCTCCAGCGCCGAGCCGAGTGGTTCGGAGGTGAACGTCAGCACGTCCGGCCGGGCCTCGAGCGCGCGGTTGTCCCGCGCCCCGGCGCCGGCCGACATGTGCCGGCCGCCCACGGCGGGCGTCGGATCGGCCGGGTCGTACCGGAACCCGGTGGACGCGCCATCGACATCGGCGGTGTCGCCGAGCCGCCCGTCGGCCCGCGGGTGCAGCACGCGGTCGGTGGTCGCGGGCGGCCACGACGGCAGCGTCCGCCACTCGCCCGCGCCGGTGACGTGCACGCGGACCGGCTGTGAGCGTGCGGGACCGCCGTCGAGGTGCTGCTCGAACCAGGCCAGGGTCTCCCGGTCGATCACGCGCGCGGCGGCGGCGAGGGTGTCCAGGTGCTTCCACGGCCCGATCGTGAGCGCGACGTCGACGTCCCTTGTGGACAACGCCCGGTACTGCTCGAGGGTCTGGTCGAGGAAGACGTCGTGCCAGCCGCCGACGAGCAGGACCGGGGCCTCGACCTCGGCGAGGCTTTCGCTTGCGTCGTAGGCGTTCCAGAACGGATCGGCCCGATCCGCGTGGGACAGCCACCCGGCGAACCACGGCGCGGCGCCGTCGAGCGCGGTCTCCGCGGCCGCGCCGAGGGGCGTCTCGTGCGTGGCTTTGCGCGCCCGGCGGCCGGACGCCATCGCCTGGCGCAGCCCGCCGTCGCTCTGGGCGAGCACGGTGGCGCTCCAGCCGAGGAAGTCGGCCAGGGCGAACGCGCCGGTGCCGTACATCGCGCGGGCCATGTCGTGCGGGCCGACGACCACCACGGCGGCCTTCAGCTCGGGCGGCGGGTCGCGCAGCAGGGACCACTGGCTCCAGCCGAGGTAGGAACCGCCCAGGGTGGCCAGCCGGCCGTCGAACCACGGCTGCTCGCGCAGCCAGGCGACGGTGTCCTGGCCGTCGGCGGCCTCCTGCGTCATCGGCCGGAGCACGCCCGACGAGCCGCCGGTGCCGCGGACGCTCTGCACGAGGACGTGGAAACCGCGCGCGGCGAGCATCCGGCCGTGCAGCAGGCTGACCGGCAGCCCGCGGCCGTACGGCGACCGGATCAGCACGGTGCCGCGCGCCCCGGCCCGCGGCTCGTAGTGGTCGGTCACCAGGTCGGCGCCGTGACGGGCAGGCACCCGCAGCCCGCGTGTGATCGTGTACGCCGTGCGCGCCGGCGGCAGCGAGAACGCCCGGGTGTGGACGGCCCCGGCCGCGCGGGCGATGAGGCCGGTGGTCGACGGTGCTGGCATGTGCGGCTCCTCGTGCTCGGCTCCGTCAGCGTACCGGAACAGCTATTCCGGCAAGGGCCGACTTCCAGGACGAGCAGTCCGGTACGGGCTACTTCGGCCTGGTCAGCCCGTCCAGCACCAGGGTGATGACGCCGTCGGCCTCGGCCCGCCAGTCGGGGCGGTCGTGGGCCGCGCCGATGCCGTGCAGGGCCATCATGACGGTGCCGGCGCCCACGTCGTCGCGGACGGAGCCGCCTTCCACCGCGGCGGCCACCAGTTCGGTGACGGCCTGCTCCAGCGCCAGGCTGCCGTCGGCGAGCGCACTCGAGCCGGTGGTCATGAGCGTGGCCAGGGTCCGGGCGAGGCCCTGGTGGGCGTCCATGTGGTCGACCATGCCGCGCAGGAAGGCCGCCAACGCCTCCTGCGCGGGCAGGGTGGCCCGCAACCGGCGGGCGCGGTCGCACAACGCGGCGACCTCCTCGTGGTAGACCGCCTCGGCCAGCGCCTCCCGGGTGGGGAAGTGGCGGTACAGCGTGCCGGTGCCCACGCCGGCCAGGCGCGCGAAGTCGTCGAAGCGCAGGTCGAAGAAGCCCCCGGCGTCGAAGACCTCCCGGGCCTTGGCCACCAGGGCGTCGCGGTTGCGCCGGGCGTCGGCGCGCAACGGCTTGTCGGAACCTCGCGTTGACAACCGGACCCGGCCTCCCTAGCTTGAGAAGTGGAGATGACCTCCATTTCCATCCTATCCCATGAGGTGTGCCTTGCGGATCCTGATGTTCGGCCGCGGCGTGATCGCCACGGTGTACGGCTGGGCCCTCGAACGGGCCGGGCACGAGGTCGAGTTCTACGTCCGGCCGGGCCGCGCGGCGGCCTACGGGGGAGCGGTGGACCTCGACCTGCTCGACACGCGGCGGCGGCCGTGGGGGCAGCGGGTCGTCGAGAAGTGGCCGGTGCGCTACCGCGAAGAGCTGGCGCCGGACCACGACTTCGACCTGATCGTGCTGAGCGTGCAGCACCACCGCCTCGCGGAGGCCGCGGCGTTCCTGGCCCCGCGCGTCGGCGCGGCCACCGTGCTGGTCTTCGGCAACCTCTGGGCCGAGCCGACGGCCGCGATCGGCGCGCTGCCCCTCGACCGCGTCGCGTGGGGCTTTCCCCAAGCCGGCGGCGGTTTCGGCGCGGACGGCGTGCTCCGCGGGGCGCTGCTGCCGCAGGCCGTCTTCGGCACCCTCGACCGGCCGCCGACCGACCGGGAGCAGGCCGTGCGCCGGGTGTTTCGCGAGGCCGGGTTCCGGCCGCGGGAGAAGCCCGACTTCCGCGGCTGGCTGTGGGTCCACTTCGCGTTCAACGCGGGCGTGCACACGCAAGGCCTGAAACTGGGTTCGCTGGCCGAGCTGGCCGGGTCGACGCGCGCCTTTCGCGAAGCGCTGCTGACCGGCCGCGAACTGCTGCCGCTCCTCGAAGCACGCGGCGTCGACCTGCGACGCCACCGGGGCGGGGTGGTGGGGTTACGGGCGCCCGCCTGGCTGACGGCCCCCCTGCTCGCCTGGCTGACCGCGCACTTCGCGCCGCTGCGCGTGAACTTCGAGGCGCAGTCCGACCCCGGGACCGAGGAACCGCGCGAGATCTGCCGCGACACCCTGGCGGAAGCGCGGCGGCTGGGCGTCGCGGTACCCCGCCTGGAAGCGGCGGAACCGACCTTCGCGCGCGAAGGGGAGGCTCGTCCATCAGCGGTGTGAGCGGAGAAGTGTCGGACAAAAACCAACCATCTTCGCAAACTTTCAGAATGCTACTTTCGTAGCTAACCGAGACCCGAGCCCGTCTGGTCTGCTCGTGATCACCACCTTCCAGGTCCCCTGAAGGGAGATGTTCATGCAGGTAGACGGACGTTCGGTGGTCCGGCGGGCCGCAGTGGCGCTCATCGCGACCGGGGCGCTCGCCGTCGTGACCGCACCGGGCGCCGCCGGTGCCGGCCCGCGGATCGTGGGCGGGACGGCGACCACCATCGACGAGTTCCCGGCCACCGTCATCTTCAACGTCAACGGTGCGCAGCACTGCGCGGGCACCCTGGTCGCGCCGGACAAGGTGCTGACCGCCGCGCACTGCACCGACGGCGTCGAGGCGTCGCAGATGGAGATCATCGGTGGCCAGACCAAGTTCAGTGACACCTCCGGCGAGAAGGCCGGCGTGAGCGACGTCTGGCAGAACCCGGGCTTCGACATGACCGGCATGCAGCACGACAACTCCGTGCTGACGCTGGACAAGGAGCTGTCCTACAAGCCGGCGACGCTGGTGCAGTCGGCCGACGACGCCGCGTACCAGGCGGGCGCCGACGTCACCGTGGTCGGCTGGGGCGCGACGTCCGAGGGCGGCGACGTCTCCGACACCCTGCTGAAGGTCTCGGTTCCGGTGGTGGACAACGATTCCTGCGCCACGGCCTACAGCACGGGCGGCAACAGCTACGACAAGGCGTCGATGTTCTGCGCCGGCGTGCCCGAGGGCGGCAAGGACTCCTGCCAGGGCGACTCCGGCGGCCCGGCCTACGTCGAGGGCAAGCTCGCCGGCATCGTGTCGTGGGGCCAGGGCTGCGCGCGCAAGGACTTCCCGGGCGTGTACACCAAGGTGGGCAACGACTACGCGGACATCAGCACGCACATCGGCTGATCCGGCGGCAACGACGACGACGGCCCGGGAGCGAAACCCGGGCCGTCGTCGTGTTCAGGCGTCCAGGCCGAGGTGCTCGCGCAGGGTCGTGCCGGTGTACTCGGTCCGGAACGAGCCGCGTTCCTGCAGCAGCGGCACGACCTTGTCCGCGAACTCGTCGAGCCCGCCCGGCGTGACGTGCGGGACGAGGATGAAGCCGTCGCTGGCGTCCGCCTGGACCAGGTCGTCGATCGTGGCGGCGACGGTCGCGGGGGAGCCGATGAACGTCTGCCGGCCGGTGACCTCGATGATCAGCTCGCGGATGGACAGGTTCTTCGCCTCGGCGAGCTGCCGCCACTCCTTCGCGGTGGCCTGCGGGTCGCGGTACATCCGGACGCTGGCCCGGCCGCGCGCGATCGTGTGCTCCCCGAGCACCGGGTCGATGTCGGGCAGCGGGCCGTCCGGGTCGTAGCCGGACAGGTCGGCGTTCCACAGCTGCTCGAGGAACTTGATCGCGGTCTGCCCGCTGACCTGCTGCAGCCGGACGACGTGGGCGCGTTCGTGGGCGTCGGCGTCGGTGTCGCCGAGGACGAACGTCGCCGCGGGCAGGATCACCAGCTGCTCGGACGTCCGGCCGTACTTCGCCAGCCGGCCCTTGACGTCGGTGTAGAACGCCTGCCCGGCCTCCAGGGTGCCGTAGCGGCTGAAGATCGCGTCCGCGGTGGCCGCGGCGAACTCGCGGCCCTCGTCGGAGTCGCCGGCCTGGATGATCACCGGGCGGCCCTGCGGGCTGCGCGGTACCGGGAACCGGCCTTCGATGTCGAAGTGCTTGTCGTGGTGGGCAAAGGCGCCCGCGGCGGGATCCCGGAGGAAGACGCCGCTGCCGGCGTCGGCGGCGATCTCGTCGCCGCGCCAGGAGTCGAACAGCTCCCAGGCGGTGCGCAGGAACGTCTCGGCGCGGTCGTAGCGCTGGTCCTGCGGGAGGTACCCGGCACGCCGGAAGTTCTCGCCGGTGAAGGCGTCCCACGACGTGACGACGTTCCAGGCCGCGCGCCCGGCGGAGAGGTGGTCGAGCGAGGCGAACTGGCGGGCCACCTCGAACGGCTCGTTGAACGTCGAGTTGATGGTGCCGGCCAGGCCGAGCCGTTCGGTGACCGCGGCCAGCGCCGAGAGCACGGTGAAGGTGTCGGGGCGGCCGACGACGTCGAGGTCGTAGATCTCGCCGTTCTGCTCGCGCAGGCGCAGGCCCTCGGCGAGGAAGAAGAAGTCGAACTTGGCGCGTTCGGCCGTCTGCGCGAGCCTGACGAACGAGCTGAACTCGATGTGGCTGCCGGCCTCGGGGTCGCTCCACACGGTCGTGTTGTTCACGCCGGGGAAGTGCGCCGCGAGGTGGATCTGCTTGCGGGGCTGGGTCATCGCGGGCCTCCTCAGGCGGCGTAGCGGTTGGCGGGCTTGGCGAGGCCGAGCAGGCCGCGCAGGGTGTCCGCCTCGTACTCGGTGCGGAAGGCGCCGCGGGCACGCAGCTCGGGGACCAGGCCCCGGGTGATCGCGGTCAGGTCGTGCGGCACCGCGCCCGGCCGCAGCCGGAAACCGGAGAGCCCGGCCGCCTGCCAGTCGAGCAGCAGGTCGGCGAGCGCGGCGGGCGTGCCGGTGAAGACGTGGGCGTCCGAGGTGTACTTCGCGCCGGAGAGGTCGTCGAGCCGGGCCAAGCGGTCGGCCGCGGCCCGCTCGGTCTCGTCGAGGAACACGACGACGTCGCCGAACACGTGCAGCGTCTCGGCCGTGCGGCCGGCCCGGTCCTGCTCGTCGCGCACCGCGGTGACGATCTCGCCGGCCTGCGCGCGGTCGAACGGCGTCACGTAGACGACGTCGGCCGAGCGGGCGGCGAGCCGGTAGGGGACCGCGGCGTGCGCCAGCGCGGTGACCGGTGGCTGGCCCTGCGGCGGGCGCGGGGTGATCGACGGGCCCTTGACCTTGAACCAGCGGCCTTCGAAGTCGATGTAGTGCAGCTTCTCCCGGTCGACGAACCGGCCGGTCGCGACGTCGCGGATCTCGGCGTCGTCCTCCCAGCTGTCCCACAGCCGGCGCAGCACCTCGACGTAGTCCGCGGCCTCGTCGAACAGCTCCGACAGCGGGCTCACGACGTCCGGGGTGGTGGAGTCCTCGAGCCGGAACTCGCCGAACTCCCGTCGGCCGAAGTGCCGGTTGTCCGCGGGCCGCCCGGCGACCTGGACGCGGACGCCGGCCCGGCCGGCGCTGACGTAGTCGAGCGTCGCGATCGCCTTCGACAGGTGGAACGGCTCGGTGTGGGTGACGATCGCGGTCGGCACGAGCCCGATGTGCGAGGTCAGTGGCGCGACGCGCGCGGCGATCAGCACCGCGTCGAGGCGGCCCTGGACGAGGTCGGTGCGTTCGCCCGGCCGGTCGAGGTACTGCTCGGTCTGCAGGGCCAGCGAGTCCTCGAGGGTGACGAAGTCCAGCTTGGCCGCCTCGGCCTCGCGGACCACGTCGGCCCAGTACCCCGCGGTGAGCAGCTCACCCGGCCGCGCCCCCGGCTCCCGCCACGCGGCGGGGTGCCACCCGGCACCGTCCAGCGCGACGGCGATCCGTGGTCCGTTCCCTGCTGCCATCCCGGCTTTCCTTCCCTCGTCCCGTGACCTCAGTGTGCGCCGGTTCCCGGTGGCCGGGCCGGAGTGGCCAGGGGGTGGGAAAGCAGGAAGTTTCCCGGCGGCCCGGGAATAACCGGGACGTGAAACGGCCGCCGCACTCCGGAGTGCGGCGGCCGTCCCGGGCCGGGGCCCGGTGAGATCAGTCCTTGTGACCCTTCACGGCGTCCTTGACCTTGTCGGCGGCCTGCTTGAGGGCACCCTTGCCCTGCTCGGCCTTGCCTTCGGCCTGCCACTGCTCGTTCCCGGTGGCGTCGCCGACCTTTTCCTTGGCCTGGCCCTTGAGCTCTTCGGCCTTGTGTTCCGCCTTGTCGTTCATCGTCCACCTTTCCTGGGGTGCGGTACGGCTACCCGGTGCCGCGGCGGATACACATCGGGCCGGGTGCGGGGGCACGGCCGTCGCCCACCCCGGGGCGAAACTCCGAAAACGGACCGAAACCCCCCGCGGATCTGACATCATGCGGGCGGATGTCACCAGACCGCGCAAGGGAGCCACGATGTCCGCGCACATGGACGAGCTGATCGCCCAGTTCCAGAACTTCCAGGCGAAGGTTCGCCAGGCCGAGACCCGGTTCGCCGGGGTCGGCGACATGCAGGAGCGGATCGCCCAGGTGGCGACCACCGTGACCTCGCCGGACGGCAACGTCACGGTCGTGGCCGGGGCCGGCGGGACCGTCACCGACCTGCGGCTCGCCACGGGGGCCACGCACCTCGAAGCGGGCCGGCTGGCGGCGATCATCATGACCACCCTGCGCCAGGCCGTGGCCGGGGCCGTCCAGCAGCAGGCCGGGATCGTGGACGACGCCTTCGGCGACACGCTCGGCGTCACCACGCAGGAGCAGGTGCGCGAGGCCCAGGCCGAAGCCTTCGGAACCACGGCGGAACCCCCTGCGTCGGAGCCCCAGGGGCCGCAGCAGCCCCAAGCCGCACCGCGACGCCGGCCCGCCCCGCGGGACGACGACTACTTCGAAGAGAACACGATCCTCCGCCGCGACTGACCCCGACCGAGAGAGCTCCCGCGATGCCAGAAGGAATCCAGACCAACATCGGCGCGATCTCCGCGTACGCCCGGCAGCTGCCGTTCTACGAGCAGGAAGCCGACAAGTTCGGCGCCAAGATCGACGCCGCCGACGTCACGGACGAGGCGTGGGGGCTCATCGGCCTGTTCGCGAAGCAGGGCTACACCGACCGGCTCGGCGAACTGCGGTCGCTGCTGACCGACCTGAAGGACGGCGTCGACGGCTTCACCACGAAGCTGACCAAGGCCGCGGAGATGTACCAGGGCATGGAGGACGCCGGCGTGATCACGTTCGGCCGGTACGAGGCGCAGATCGACGCGGTCGGGGAGGGCAAGTGAGCGAGCACAAGAGCATCGCCGACGCGCTGGACGTCCAGCCCTACGACGAGAGCACGGGCGCGAACCTCGACCGCGCGGCGGGTTACGTGCCGGTGGCGGGCACGGCCTACAAGGCGGGCAAGTCCATCGGGGAGCACGCCCAGCAGGCGGCCCAGGCGGGCAACTTCGGCGAGCTGGCCTCCGCGGGCGGCGCGCTGGTCGGTGACGGCGCGAAGTTCGTCGGCGCGGCCGCCGGCGACATGGTCACCTTCGCCATGGACCCGATCGGCTGGCTCGTCAGCCACGGCCTGAACATGCTGCTCGAGCTGGTCCAGCCGCTGCAGGACGCGCTGCACCAGGTCACCGGCGACGGCCCGGCCATCGGGCACGCGTCGGAGAACTTCGTGACGATCGCCCAGGGCTTCGTCGCACTCGCCGAGGACTTCGAGAAGACCGGCGACACCGCGCTGGCCGAGTGGGTGGACGACGCCGGCAACGCGGCGAAGGAAGCGCTCGGCGACTTCTCCTCGGGCATCCGCGGCGTCGGCTCGGCCGCCGGTTCGGTGGCCGAGGTGCTGCAGATGTGGTCGATGGTCATGGTCGTCATCGAAGAGGTGATCAAGGGGATCATCACCGAGCTGGTGTCCTGGCTGATCACGCTCTGGCTGCCCGCGCTGGCGGCGTCGGTGATCAGCTTCGGCAGCTCGGTGGCCGCCGCGATGACCGCGTCGATCGCCAAGGCCGCCAGCGTGCTGAAGAAGGTGACCGGGTACCTGGGCAAGTTCGGCAAGCTGCTCGACACCTTCATCGAGTTCATGGCGAAGTACTCGACGAAGCTGGTCGAGTTCACCACCAAGCTGCGGGTCGGCGTGATGCCCGGCCAGACCAAGTTCGGCTTCGGCGCGGTCGCCCAGGGCTTCCAGCCGAGCAACCGGGTGCTCACGACGATGTTCGGCACCTCGGCGGGCGCCGGACCGCTACTAGCCGGCGCGGGCGTCAAGGCGGGCATCGGCGCGGCGAAGGGCGCCTTCGCCGAAGGCAAGGAAGCTGTCACGCCCGAGGGGGACGAACCGTGGTTCGACAAGAGCGAGATCGGCGGGGACCGGAGTCCGGAGGACACCCGGAAGGACCTGGACATCTAGAAACCCGGGCGGCCGAACTCCAGGACCGCGCGGAACGCTGGTCGGCCGACGCCCAGGTCCGTCCGGGCTTCCGGGAACGCGTCGAGGGTGTCCTCCGGGACCAGTGGCACGAGCCGGTGATCGTGCTGCGCCTGGGGGACACGGACCTGGGTTTCGACGTCCCCGGCCGCCGCCACGACGGGACGGTGGCGGGAAAGCGGCTGATCCGCAGGTTCTTCTGGAACATCGCCCGCGGCATCGGCGGCGCGGTCGTGTCCGTCTTCGTCCTGGCCAACGGCGGCGGCGGGGGCCGTCCGTTCCAGCGGGAGATCCGCGTGTCGGGCCCGGCGGACGCCCAGGCGCTGGACCTGACCGACCGCCTGGGCTCGGCGAGCGGCCCATGGCTGGCGTTCTCCCCGACGGCGGTAGCCGTGGTGGACACGGGCTCGACGTACGTCGACCCGGCCGACGCACCGGCGCCGCGGATCGTCTGGGAGGCCCGGAAACCCGAGGCTCCGGCGGTCGGCTTCCGCAAGCAGGAGCTGACCTGGCCGGATGGTTCGGTGTTCCGCTTCCCGCTGCACGGGCGTTCGGAGGAGCAGCACCTGCGGAAGTTCCTGGAGTGGCCGGACGTGGTGCACTGGAACGGCCGCCAGGAGTAGGACAGCCGGAGCGCGTGCCTCGGCGGCCAGTCAGTGCGGCGGTTGGAGCGGCCAACACGGAGGCCGGAGTGGCTGACAACGCTACCCGGGGCGCCAGTTACTGCGCCCGCGACGGCCAACGCGCGGGCCTGGGCACAGCCAACGCGGCTGCTGGAGTGGGGGCACGGCGCTCGGAGTGGCCAACATGGCCGGTGGTGCGCCAACACCGCGGCCGTGGCGGCCAAAACACCGCCCGGAGCAGCCACGTGCGGCGGCGAGAGGGCCGAATCCCGGGCCCAACGGTGCTGCACAGTGCCCGGGATTGCCAAACGCGGCGGCCGGCGGCCGCCAACACGCTGCCGAGAGCGGCCGACACTGTGCCCGGAGTGGCCAGCACACTGGCCGGATCTGCCAACACGGCTGCCGAAGCGGCCGACACACTGCCCGCGGCGGCCAACACCCTGCCTGGAGCAGCCGAGACGGTGCCCGGACGGGCCGAACACGTCGCCCGCAGCGGTCAACTCGGCGGCCGGATCGGCCAACGCGCGGCTGGAGTGGCCGACTCAGCGCTCGAAGCAGTCAACACGGTGCCAGGAGTGGCCAGCATGGCGTCCGGAGTGGCCAACACTCTGCCTCGACCGGCCAACACTGCCCGCAGCGGCCAACACCCTGCCCGGAGTGGCCGACGAGCGGCCGGCGCGAGTTTCGGGTGGCTTAGCTCTGTGCGGGGGCCGGGTCGGCGAAGTGGAGGCCGTCGCGGCGGTGGCGGGGGCCCAGCTCCTCCGCCAGGATCGTGTCCAGGTCTCGCGCGGCCCTGCGCAGCGGCCGGCGGACCGTCCACAGCACGGTCAGCGTGGCGAACACCAGGATCACCACCGTGACGCCGAGAGCCGTGTCGGCGAGGAGCAGGATCGTCGCCGCCAGGACCAGGATCGGGGACAGCCCGGTGGTCGAGCGGCGGGCGTGGCGCGGGCGGTGCGTCCATGCACGCAAGCCCGCCTGTCGGTGGTGCGTGGTCATCCGTCCTCCACCCCTGCGCTCCGGCGGGTCGCTACGCTGCGTTCCCGCCATTAGCTCCAAAGTGTCGCAGACGAGGGCGTTCGGATGATCAGTCCAGGACGTGGTGTACCCGAAAGACTGTCCCCCATCGCCCGGTAGGCCGTACATGATCGGGCTGAATGCGCAATCAGGTGAGGTGCGTGTCGGAATAGTTCACCGGATCGGGTGATGGTCTACGGATTCCGCGCCGAAACGTCGTCACTCTGAACAGGACTGTTTAACCGCGGCCGCCACGGGCTATCACCAAGGGTGGCCCCCGAACGGAGCAGCGAGACGGCCGTCCACGCCGCGCGCCGGGCGCAGCTGGTGGACGCGGCCGTCGACGTGCTCGCCCGCGACGGGTACGCCGCCGCGTCCACCGTGCGGATCGCGCGGGCGGCCGGGGTCAGCCGCGGCGTGCTCACCTACCACTTCCGGGACCGCGCCGACCTGGTCGCCGAGGTCGTCCGGACGGTGTACGCGCTCGCCGGAGCGGAGCTGGGGCCGCGGGTCGTCCGGGCCGGGTCGCCGCGGGCGAGCCTGCTCGCCTTCATCGGCGGCAGCGTCGAGTTCTACGCCGCTTATCCCCGGCACCTGGCCGCGCTCAGCGCCGTCTTCACCGCGCAGGAGCGGGACGGCACGCGGCACCACCAGACCGAGCTGGACGACGTCGGCGCGCTGCTGCGCGCCGGGGTCGAGGCCGGCGAGTTCCGGGCCTTCGACGTCGCGATCATGGCCGGCACGATCCGCGCCGCCCTCGACGCCGCCCTGGTCCGCGTCACCGCCGACCGCACGCCCGCCACGGCGGCGCGGGTGCGCGACGAACTGGTCCGCACGTTCGACCTGGCGACCCGAAAGGAAACCCCATGACCGTCCGAGCCCGGATCGCCGACGCGCTGACCGTGGCGCTGGCCCTGACCGCGGCCGCGTGCTCGAGCCCGCCACCCGAAGGGCCGCAGCTGACCGTCGGCACCACCAGCGGTCAGGTGCACGGCCTGGCCACCGCGTCGGCGCGGGAGTTCCTCGGCGTCCGCTACGCGCTCGCGCCGACGGGGGAGCGCCGCTGGACCGCGCCGCAGCCCGCGCCGGCCCCGGCCGGCGTCGTCGACGCGACCCGCCCCGGCGCCCGCTGCTCCCAGGGGACGCAGGCCGCCGGGACGTCCGAAGACTGCCTGTTCCTCAACGTGACGACCCCGCGCGACCAAGCGCCCGGCGAGCGGCTGCCGGTCATGGTGTGGTGGCACGGCGGGGGTTACACCAGCGGCTCCGGCGCCGACTACGACGCCCAGCGGCTGGCCTCGCGCGGGCACGTCGTCGTGGTCACGGTCAACTACCGCCTCGGCGTCTTCGGCTACCTCGGGCTGCCCGGCCTGGCCGGCTCGGGGAACTTCGGCTTCGCCGACCAGCTCGCCGCCACCCACTGGGCGAAGGACAACGCCGCGGCCTTCGGCGGCGACCCGGGCAACCTGACCGTCTTCGGCGAGTCCGCGGGCGGGATGTCGGCGTGCGCGCTGCTCACCTCGCCGCAGGCCGCCGGGCTCGTCCAGCGCGTCGCGATCTCGTCCGGCTCCTGCTTCCTGAACTGGCCCGCCGGCGGCCTGTTCCCCGGCGTCCCGGCGCAGACGCCCTACACCTCGCTGGCCACCGACCAGGCCGACGGCGTCGTGACCGCGAACCAGCTGGGCTGCACAGGTGCCGGTGCGCTGCAGTGCCTTCGCCGCCTGCCCGCCGACAAGCTGCTGCCGGTGAGCACGGCGTTCTCCGACCACCTCGCCTACGGCACCGACCTGCTGCCGGAGAACCCGCCGGACGCGGTCCGCGCCGGCCGGATCGCCCGCATCCCGGTCCTCTCGGGCGGCAACCACGACGAAGCCCGCTCGTTCATGGGCGGCGCGGCGATGGCCGACCCGTCCTCGATCACCGAGGCGACCTACCCGCAGCTCGTGCGGGCGGCGTTCGGCGTCCGCGCCGCGGACGTCCTGCGCGAGTACCCGCTGCAGCGGTTCCCGACGCCGGTCGAGGCGTTCTCGACGGTGATCACCGACGCGGCGTGGAGCTGTCCCACACTGGCCGGCAACCAGGCCTTGGCGCGCACGACAAAGGTGTTCCCGTACGAGTTCGCCGAGTCGCACGCACCGAACGTCAACCAGGTCAACGTGCCCGGCATGGCCCAGGGCGCGGCGCACGCCACCGACACGCCGTACCTGTTCGACCTCGGCGGCAAGAACCTGCTCACCGATCCCGCCCAGGCCCGGCTCGGGGAGCGGATGGTCGGCTACTGGAGCGGCTTCGCCCGCACCGGGACCCCGGCCGCGCCCGGGGCGGCGGACATCGTCCCGGGGACCGCCACCTCGACGAGCGTGCTGAGCCTGACGGCCGCCGGTGAGAACGTCGTCGACAGCGGATCCGACCACCACTGCGGCTTCTGGCCGCGGAACCCGTAGCCCGCCGGAAGTACTGCGCCGAACGTGCGACATGAGTAACGGAGCCGTCGCTCTCGGGGACTGACTTCTCAGTGCCATCGAGGAGCAGACCCGAGCAGCCGGAGGCCGTGGATGCAGATCGACCTGTTCAACGAGATCCAGAACCCCCGGCCGTGGCCCGAAGGCCACGAGCAGCTCAGGTTCGGCCAGGCGATCGAACAGGCCGTTCTCGCGGACGAACTGGGCTACGGGTGCTGGTGGCAGGTCGAGCACCACGGCGCGGGGGAGTTCAGCCTGTCGTCGGCGCCGGAGCTGATGCTGGCGGCGCTTTCCCAGCGCACCAGCCGGATCCGGCTCGGGCACTCCGCGGTGCTCGCGCCGGGCCGGTTCAACCACCCGATCCGCGTCGCCGAGCGCGCCGCGACGCTCGACCACCTCAGCGGCGGCCGGGTCGAGCTCGGCCTGACCCGCTCGACGATCCCGGAGTGGCGCCTGTTCGGCATCGAGCCGGACGACGCTCGCGCCCAGACGCAGGAAGCCTTCGAGATGGTGCCGCGGATGTGGACCTCCGAACGGTTCTCCCACGAGAGCGACGCCTACCGCGTCGACGACGTCGCGATCGGGCCGAAACCCTTGCAGCGGCCCCATCCGCCGCTGTGGCAGGCGGCGGCGAGCGCGTCCTCCTTCGAGGAGGCCGGGCGCCGCGGCGTCGGCGTGCTGGGCACGACGATGTGGGAGTCGCTGGAGCGCGCCGGCCGGCTGATCGGCCTGTACCGGGCGGCGGCCGCGCAGTGCACCGACCCGGTCGGCGCGTTCGTCAACAACCAGGTCGGCTTCTTCACGTTCGTGCACTGCGCGGACACCGACGAGGAGGCGATGCGCAACGGCGCCGCCGCGGCCGCGGCCTGGTACACCGTGACGGCGTTGACGTTCTTCGAGGCGGCGAACGAGTTCGTCCGCCTCAACGCCCGCCAGCAGGAGCTGGTGGCGGCGCCGGACGGCGGTGGCCTGACGGGTGAGTTCCTGCGCGGCGAGGCGCAGAACGGCCCGACGGACGCGAACCTGCTGATCGCCCGGATCCTGCAAGGGGAATCGGTGCCGGACGACGAGATCTTCGAGGTGCTGAGCGCGCAGGACTCGCTGATCGTCGGCAGCCCGGACACCTGCCGCAAGAAGCTGCAGGCCTACGCCGATCTCGGCATCGACCGGCTGATGTGCCTGCAGCAGATCGGCGGCATCCCGCACGACAAGGTGCTCAAGAGCATCCGCCTGATCGGCGAGCTGATCCCGGACCTCGCCTGAGCCGCCCTGAGCTTCAGGCGGCGGCGCCGAGGTCGTCGAGCACCGGCGGCAGGCCCTCGGCCAGCATCCGGCGGCGGACCCGCTGCAGCAGGCGGGACATGACGAGCCCGCCGACGCCGCGGAAACCGGTGTGCGAGTAGGTGAAGCGGGTGCCCGCGGCGGTGTCCTCGAGGCGGTAGGTGACGAAGCTCGGCTCGTCGGTTTCCTTGTTGCGCCAGGTGAAGCGCAGCAAGGCCGGCGCGTCGGCGGCGAGGACCTCGCAGCGGACGACGCCGTCCCAGCCGGGCATGGGCTTGCCGACGAACCGGAACCGCGTGCCGACCTCGGGGACGAACCCCTCGGGGCGGCCGCCCTGGCCGGTGGACGTCCACCGGGGGACCAGGGCCGGGTCGGTCAGCGCCCGCCACACGCGGTCGCGGGGGTGCGGGTACTCGGTGACGATCTCGAACTCGCTCACGGCGGCGTCCTCTCGTTGTTTACAGTCACCGTATCACTTCAGTGACTGTAAACAACGAGGGATCCGCCGTCAGTTCAGCTTGCGCGTGTCGGCGGGCAGGCCACCGCCGCCGTAGACGTCTTCGGCCAGCTTGGCCAGGGCCGTCAGTGCGACGTTCTGGCTCCACGGCCCGTACGAGACCCGGGAGACGCCGAGCTTCTGCGCGACGGCCAGGGGGATCGAGCCCGGGATGCCGATCAGGTTGACCTTGCGCTCACCGAGCGCCTCGACCAGGCGGCCGACCTGGGTCTCGTCGAGCTTGCCGGGGGCGAAGAAGTTCGACGCGCCCGCGTCGAGGTAGGCGCGGCCGCGGGTGATCGCCTCGGTCAGCGCCTCCTCCTGATCGCCGATCTTGAGGAACGCGTCGGTGCGGGCGTTGAGCACGAAGTCGACACCGGCCGACTGCGCCGCGGCGACGGCCGCCTCGACCGCCTTGACGGACTCGGCGAGCGGCTTCATCTGGTCTTCGAGGTTCGCCCCGACGGCGCCGGCCTCGATGGCCCGGGCGATGGTGCCGCCCGGGTCGCCGTAGCCGGCTTCGAGGTCGGCGGAGACGGGCAGGTCACCCGCCGTGCGCACGATCAGGGCGACTTCGGCGATCATCTCGTCGCGTGGGATCTTTTCGCCGTCCGGGTAGCCGCGGGAGGCGGCGATGCCGTGGCTCGGGGTGGCGAGGGCCTGCGTGCCCGGCGTCTCGGCGACGACCTTCGCCGTGATCGCGTCCCAGACGTTGACGACGAGCAGCAGTTCCGGAGCCGCGTGCAGCTCCTGCAAGCGCTTGGCCTTGTCGGCGGTGGAAGTCATGTCCCCCAATGTAGGAGGAGGGAGCGACGGCGGCGAATGCTATCGTCGCGGATGCTTTCGAAAGAGGCCTCGCCGGGTGACGCCGAGGAGATCGCCGGACCCCTCACCCGCGCCGCCATCTTCCTGCTGCTGCGGATCGACTTCGGCGGCGAGGACGTCGTCAAGGACCTGCTGGCCGACCTGCCAGGGTTGCGGCGGTCCGTCGGGTTCCGGTCGCTGACCGGCGGCCTCTCCTGCCTGGCCGGGATCGGCTCCGCCGCCTGGGACCGGGTCTACGGCGGCCCGCGCCCGGCCGAGCTGCACGAGCTGCCCGTGTTCAAGGGCGAGCGCCACGAAAGCGTGACGAGTGACGCCGACCTCCTGTTCCACTTCCGCGCGGACCGGATGGACCTGTGCTTCGAGCTGGAGACGCTGATCATGGCGCGGCTCGCCGGCGCGGTCACCGTCGTCGACGAGGTGCAGGGCTTCCGCTACTTCGACGCGCGTGACGTGCTCGGCTTCGTCGACGGCACCGAGAACCCGACCGGCCGCGCCGCCCGCGCGGCCGTGTACGTCGACGACGACGGCGGGTTCAACGGCGGCAGCTACGTCGTCGTCCAGAAATACCTGCACGACATGACGGCGTGGAACGCGCTGTCCACCGAAGAGCAGGAGCGGGTGATCGGTCGGCGCAAACTGTCCGATGTGGAGCTTTCGGACGCGGAGAAGCCGAGCGACTCCCACATCGCGCTCAACGTGATCACCGACGACGACGGCAACGAGCTGGACATCCTGCGCGACAACATGCCGTTCGGCCGCCCGGCGTACGGCGAGTTCGGCACCTACTTCATCGGCTACGCGAAGTCGCCCGTGGTGATCGAGCGGATGCTGGAGAACATGTTCGTCGGGTCGCCGCCCGGGAACCACGATCGCATCCTCGACTTCTCGACCCCGCACACCGGCGCGTTGCTGTACGTGCCGACGGCGGACTTCCTGGAGGACCCGCCCGAGCCGGAAACCGAAGCGGAAGAACCGGAAGCGGAACCCGGAACAGCCCCGGCACCCGACGACTCGCTCGGCATCGGCGGCCTCCGGGAGACCGCCGAGCCGTCAGCGGGTGTCAGTTGGTTTCGAGAGTGAGGCCGTAGCGGTCCAGCACCTCCCGCACGGGCTGGAAGAACGTGTCGCCGCCGGTCTCGCAGTCACCGGACCCGCCGGACGTCATGCCCTGGGCCTGCACCAGCTTGGTGCCGGACCCCGCGGCGGGACGGCTGACGAACGAGCCGCCCGAGTCGCCGGGTTCGGCGCAGGCGTCGGTGTGCGTGAGCCCGTACACGAGGTTGCCGTCGCCGTAGTTCACGGCCTGGTCGAGCGCGATGACGCGGCCGCACTGCCAGTGGGTGGTGATGCCGGACCGGCAGATCCGGCCGCCGACCGGCACGACGTCCGTGCCGTCGATCCGCACGTCGGTGCCGTCCTCGTGGCGGTCCACCCGCGGCGGCGTCGAAACGGCGTCACTGGTCACCTTGACGGTGCCGTAGTCGTTGTCGGGGAACGACGATTTCGCGACCTTGCCGATGGGGCCGCCGACGCCGCTCACCGCGCCGCCGAGTTCCGTGCAGTGCCCGGCGGTGATGACGAAGTGGACGTCGTTGTCGTTGTAGGCGTTGAACCCGATCGAACAGGCGCCGCCGTTGAAGTAGAGGCCCTGCCCGCCGATGGCGTCCCACAGCGGCCGCGGCGCCCGGTCGACGCGCTCCACCCGCACCGGCGCGCCGCCCGCGGTGGCCCACGCGACACCGGCCGGGTCGCCGCCCACCACGCTCACGACGACCTCGTTGGCGGGCGCGTCGACGTACCAGCCGGCGACCGAGGCGGGTACGCCGGTGGCTCTGCGATCCAGCGTCGACTGGACGCCCTTCAGCTCGGACGCGCTGTGCCGCACCACTTTCGGCGTCGCCCCGGCGGCGCGGATCTGCGCCGCGCGGGCCGCGTCGGTCGTGCCGACGACCAGGCCGCCGGTGGTGTCCAGCCAGGACAGCCCGAAGGCGCTGCCGAGGGAACCGCCGAGCGTGTGCTGCGCGGCGGCCAGCGCGGCCGGGCCGGCGGCTTCCGTCAACGGCGCGGCGGCCGCCGAGGCCGGGGTGGCGAAAGCGGTGGCCGCGGCCGCGGCGCAGACGAGGGCGGCCACGGTGCGCAGGGGTCGTCGAATCACGAGAACCTCCAGGAGTCGTGAGTGCGAGAACCGCACCCGTCAATCGACGTTACGCAGTACCGGGAAAGCCGGATAGCTGCCATTTGAGTAGGTCTCGCAATTCCCCTTTCCGGCGCAACGGGCCAGGTTGCGGGCTTGTCGATCGTCACTCCTGTGAGTGATCACCGCGGTTGGTGACGCCCCTCCTGGTCCCTTCACGCGCGACAATCCGCGACATTTTTCGTGGCATTCGAGAATTGTTTCCGGGCGACGAGCCGCCGGTTTCTCACCTGATCGTGGCCGAAACCTGGGTTCGGTAGCAGCCGGGCCCGCGCAGGCTGGGGACGTCTCGAGGACAGGAGGTGGTTGCGGTGAACACGAAGGATCCGGCGCGGGCCCGGCACGAGCGCCTCGAACGGTGGCACGGGCACCCGGTGGTGCTCGCCGCCCTGGTCGTGGCTTCGGTCGCGACCGTGGCGCTGGGCGTGCTGGCCGGACTCGGGTTCGGCGGGTTCATGGCGCAGTTCCGGACCATGGCGATCGACAGCATCTTCGACGACCGCGGCGACGCGGACCCGCCGTACGTGGTCGTCTGGGGCACCCTGGGCGTTTTCGGCTGCCTCTGCACGGCCACCCTCGCCGGCGCCGCCGCGCGCCGCTACCGGGGCCGGCCGGCGAGTCCGGCGTTCCCGGCCGTCCTGGCGCTGGCGGGCGGCACCGTCGGCGCCGGGGTGTCGGCCCGCGGGTGGCTCCCGCCGCTCGCCGTCGGCACCGCCGTCGACCCGGTGTTCCACCAGGACGAGCCGTGGGGTTTCTGGGGCTGGCTCTTCTACTACGCCGACTGGTGGGTGCCGGCGCTGCTGCTCGTGGTGACCCTGCTGGTGCTCGGCCGCGCCGTGACCGGCCGCCGCCGGTACACCGGGATGGTCCGGATCGCGCGATCCCGTCCTCGCCGACTGGCTGCCGGCCCGATGAGCCCTTCGAGAATCCGGAGTACGTCGTGATCAAGCTCGTCCGCGGGTTCCTGACCGGTGCCGTCATCGGGGTGACGCTGAGCGCCTTCGTCACCGGCATCATCATCGAAAACGTCCCGTTGATCCTCACGGGCATCGGACTTCCCTTCGCCTACGGCCTTCTCCTGTTCGTCGCCGGGATGCCGCGGCGGGCGCGGGAGGCGGCGGTCGTGCCGCGCGTGGCGCTCGCGAAGATCGAGAGCCTCCGCGCCAGTGGCACGGAGACGGGTGACGTGCCGGTCCGGTTCGACCTCACGGTCGCCCCGTACGGCGAGCCGTCGTTCCGCACCAAAGCCCGCCTCGACGTCAACCTGGTCGACCTGCCCAGCTACCGGCCGGGTGACGTCCTGGTCGTCGCGTACCCGCCGGACCGCCCGTGGAAGGCCCGGATCGTCGAGCCGGACGCGGAATGGGCGCGCCGCGCGGTCGGCGCCACCCTGGCGTCCGCGCCCGAGTCCACTGTGGTCCGGAAGCCGTCGGCCGGTTCCGGGCACGGCTTCCTCGTCCTCCTCGGGATCCTGGTCGGCGTGGCCGTGATCGTCCTGCAGTTCCGCACCGAGCTGTTCGCCCCGGCGGCGGAAGCCTCCGAAGCCTCCGAAGCCTCGGAGGCCGCCGAACCCACGTCGGTCACGTCGTCCTCGGGTTCGGCCACGGTCACCGTCGACCCGGGACAGTCCCTGGCGGACGCGGGCGAGCTGCGCCGCGCCGTCGACGGCCTGGCTCAGCACGCGGACGTCACGAAGGTGCTCACCGCGGTCGTCCAGGAGCACCGCCTGTCGGTGGTGTTCGCGCCGACCGGCGTCACGGTCCCGTCGTTCGACCTGCGCGCCCTGCCCGTCGACCGCGTCCCGGCCCTGGTGGCGAAGGCCCGGAGCACCCTGGAGGTCGGCACACCGCAGACGTGGCAGGTGACGGTGATCCCGTTCGCGGGCGCGGTGACCCTCCGCATCGTGGTCACCGGCCCGGACGGCAGCGCCTCCCTCGGCGGCTGAGTCAGAAGCCGACGGCCTCGCGCAGCAACAGGATGGTGACGCGCCCGGGACCGTCCGCGTTGAGGACCAGCAGGCGGTTGATCGCGCTCGGCTGACCGTAGACCGCTTGGGCGCGGGCGCTTTCCAGCGGCAGCGCGTGCTCTTCGAGGCGCCGCAACGCCGTGGCCATGTCGGGGACCACCTTCTGCGCCCCGACGACCCAGATCGCCCGGCCCGCGCCGCCGGCGTAGGCGGGCACCTGGCTGCCGCTACCCGACGCGACCACCACGGACCCGGTCTCGGTGACCGCCGCGACGCTGCCGACCACGAAGTCGGGCGTGGCGATCAGCCGCCGGATGTCGTCGGCCCGGGTGGCGCGGTCCATCGCCAGGACCCGCGGCTTGACGGCGTCGTACCGGCCGCCGGTGTTGAGGTCCTCCTCGATGCCCGAGAGCCGGGTCGTCTCGCTGGCCGAGGTGAACACGCTCGCGCCGGCCGGGACGAGCTCGCGGACCCGGCCGCGCGCGGCGGCGACGTCGTCGAGGATCTCCACGGTGAAGCCGTGTTCCTTCAGCGCGGTGGCCGCTCGCTCCAGGCTCTCCGCGGGCGCGGCGGCGGTGAACGGGGTCATGGTTCCTCCTGCGGGGTCGTGTCACAACGAAGCCGTGGGGTTCGTCAGGACTATGACCAGGCAGCACCGCGGAATGTGAGGCGACCCGATGACCCGGCCCGACCCGATCGCGAGCGAACGGCGGCACCTGACCAGCCTCGGCTACCGGCTCCTCGGCTCGCTGGCCGACGCCGAGGACGTCGTCCAGGAGACCTTCGCCCGCTGGTACGCCCTGTCCGCGCGGGAGCGGGCCGCGATCGCGTCACCCGGCGCCTGGCTGACGACGGTCGCCGGCCGGATCTGCCTGACCCAGCTCGCGTCCGCGCGCGTGCGGCGCGAGGCGTACGTGGGGGAGTGGATCCCGGAGCCGCTGCCGGGCAGCACGGAGTGGATCGACGTGGACCCGGCGGACCGGGTCACTCTCGACGAGTCGGTCGACATGGCCTTCCTCGTCGTCCTCGAGGCGATGACCCCGGCCGAGCGCGTCGCGTTCGTCCTGCACGACGTCTACCGCTACCCGTTCGCCGAGGTGGCCGGCATCGTCGGCCGGTCGACGGCGGCGTGCCGGCAGCTGGCCTCGTCGGCGCGCCGGCGGATCCAGGCGTCGCGCCCACCGGTGGCCACCCCGACCGCCCGGCAAGCGGACCTCGTCCGGAGCTTCAAGGTGGCCTGGGAAGCCCAGGACATCGCGGCGCTGATCGGCCTGCTCGACCCCGGCGTCACGGCGACCGCCGACGGCGGCGGGCTGGCGACCGCCCGCCTCGAACCGATGTACGGCGGCGAAGCGGTCGCGCGCGCCTGCGCCGCGATCCTGGACGTGCTGCCCGGCATGACTCTCCGGGAGACCACCGTCAACGGCCGGCCCGGCCTGCTCTCCCGGCAGCACGGCGTCACCGTGACGGTGTTCGCGTTCGACGTCGAGGACGACCGGATCAAGCACATCTGGGCGGTGCGCAACCCCGAGAAGCTGCGCGCCTGGACGGCGGCCTGAGCGTCAGCGGGCCGGGGGAGCGACGGCGGCGTCGGGCCGGCCCGCGCGCCGCAACGCCTCGGCGATGAACCCGCTCGCCTTCAGCTCTTCGACGACGTCGTGCAGGAACGCGACGGTCTCGGGGCGGCGGTCCTTGCCCGTGCCGACGGCCTGCTCGATCTGCATGAACCGCTCGGGGACGACCCGGACGCCGGGGTGCGCGGCGGCGTAGGCGGTCATCGGCTGCCGGATGCCGGCCGCGGCTTCGAGGCCCTCGGTCTCGAACGTCGTGACGCCTTCGTCGCCGCGCACGACGCTCGCGTGCTCCAGCGTGCGGGAGAGGAACAGGTCGTAGGCGGAGCCCTGCTTCACGCCGATCCGGACGTCCGGCCGGTCGACGTCGGCCGGGGTGGTGAGCGCCGAGCCGCGCGGCACCACGTACACGCCCTCGATGACGACGTACGGCGCGGTGAACGCGACCTCCGTCGCGCGGGCCGGGTCGATCGCCAGGAAGCAGAGGTCGGCGGCGCCGGACGTCAAGGCGTCGAACGACTTCCGCGCCGCGTCGAAGCAGGCGAACTCCACCGGGACGCCCAGCCGCGCGGCGATCTCGCGCGCGATGTCGACCGTGACGCCGGCCGGCGCGTCCGGGGTGCCCTGGGCGAGCACGGCGTTGCCCAGGTTGATCGAGGCGCGCAGGACGCCGGTCGGGGCGAGGTCTTCGGCGATCGGCGTTCCCATGGCCGCGACCCTAGCGGCGGGCCGGATGAGATCCAGGTCACGTCCACCTCACTCGGCGCGACGCCGCCACGCCCGGCTGCCATCCTGTGCCGTCTAGGTCGAGCGTGGATGAGAGGAGCAGTCCGTGGGCATCATCGGCTGGATCGTGCTGGGGCTCATCGCCGGCGTGATCGCGAAGATCCTCATGCCGGGCAAGGACCCCGGCGGCTGCATCATCACGATCCTGCTCGGCGTCGGCGGCGCGTTCGTCGGCGGCTGGGTGGGCAAGACGCTCTTCCACACCGACCTCGGCACGTTCTTCGACCTGCGCACCTGGGGTCTCGCCGTGCTGGGCGCACTGATCATCCTGGTCGGCTACCGCCTGATCTTCGGCAGCCGCCGAGACTGAGGTGCTTGACGCGCAAAGGTGACCGCTTGCCTTCGCACATCCGGGTGCCGACCCGGCACGGCAGCGTCCGCTGCCTCGTCCACCGCCCGGCATCCGGCCCGCAGTCACCTCGCGAAGGCGTTCGCGATCGTGCGGGAAACGTGAACCGGTGTGCGAGAGTGGCCGATGTGGACGAACCGACCGCGCGTGAACCGGCTTCGGTGGCCGAGCTCGCCCAGGTGCGGGCGTGGACGGTCACCGCGTCGAAGGGCTGGTGGCTCACCGCCGAGCGCACCGTCGACGCGCACGGCAGGCGCTGGGTCGTCGGGCTGACCCCGACCGCCGGCGGGGCGACCGCGTTGATGCTCTGGTGCGACGACGTCGTGGTGTCCCACCGGCGCGGCCCCGAACGCGCGCTCTGCGGGCTCGCGGTGCGCTGGGTGACGAACCTCCTCGCGGGCCGCCCCTGGGACGCCGGGTGATCCACTAGAGTGGGTGTCAGCCTGGGGGCCGCTACGCACGAGGAGAAACCGTGGCGACCACCACCACCGAAACACCGCACTGGACGATCGGCACCGCCGGTGACATCGCCACCTTCACCCGGGTCCGGTCCGCGCCGGGCGGCCCGCGCGTGTGGAGCGGCCGGGGGCTCGCGCTGTCGGAGGCCGATCTGCCCACCTTCGGGAAGGCGCTCGGCGAGGTCATGAAGCTGCCGGTCTACTGGTCGGCGCGGGCCCGGGCCGAGGATCGCTCGGCAGGCGAGCAGGACGTGTGGTCGGCGCCGCGGCACGACCCCGACGACGGTTTCGTCCACATCGCGGGCCCGTGTCACCTGCCGGCGGAGCAGCCCGAAGCGGCTTTCACCCTGAGCTTGGTGCACGTCCGCGGGCTACGCGTCCGGATCGCGGCGTACCTGCGCGATCGGGAGCTGTGACCTAGAAGGCCTGCTTGGCGAGCAGCCGGAACATCAGCCCGGCGACGAGGAGCAGCAGGCCGAGCAGGAAGAGCACGCCGATGCCGAGGACCAGCCCGCTCGCGCCGAGGGTGATGCCGATGATGACCACGAACCGCTCCTTCTTCGCGGGACGCGTCCCGCGTCCGGCCGGAGGCTGGCTACCCTCCCCGTGACCCGGTAAAACCCGCGTCCCCCACGTGGGTGACGGCGATCGGTGATCCGGCGGGGTCCGGGGCTCGCTAGGCTCCCCGCCATGCCGAAGCTGGGACGTCTCCGGAGCCGGTGGGCGGGGGTCTCGCTCGAGGTCCGGGACCGGGGCCTCGCGGTGGTCGTCACGGCCGCCGCGTTCGTGCCCGGGCTCGCCGTGCTCGGCGCCCAGTTCGGCGATCTGCCGCGGCACGACGGCGGGTTCCTCGCGGTCGTGCTGGTGCTCGGGCAGACGCTCCCGCTGGCCGTGCGGACCCGCTGGCCCGCTGCGGCTTTTGCCGTGACCGCGGTCTGTTTCGCCGCGCACGAGGTGCTCGCGTACCCCACCACCGTCGGCAGCCTCGCCCTGTACTTCGCGCTCTACTCCGCGGGAGCGCACGAAGAGCGGTTCCGCCGGGCGCTGGTCTCGGCGGCGTCGGCCGGGTACGTCGTCTTCGCGGGCCTGCTAGCGCTTCGCGGGTCGCCGTCGGGGCTGCTCGACTACGTCGTCTACTTCGTGGTGCTGACGCTGTTCTGGCTGCTGGGCGCCCTGGTGCGGCAACGTCGGCGGCAGGAAGCCGAACGGCGGCGGCTCACCGCCCGCGCCGCCGCGGCCGAGGAACGCGCCCGGCTGGCCCGTGAGCTGCACGACGTCGTCACCCACCACGTGACCGCCATGGTGGTGCAGGCCGACGCCGCCCGGTACCTGCCACCCGAGCGCGTCCCCGAAGTGCTCACCACCATCACCGGCTCCGGCCGCGACGCCCTCACCGAGCTGCGGTTCCTGCTGGGCGTCCTCGAAGCCACCGGCGCGCGCACGCCGGGCCTGGGCGCGCTGCGCGCCCTCGTCGAGCAGCCGGGACGGGTGGTCGAGCTCGTCGAAGAGGGCGAACGCCCGGCGCTGCCTCCGGAAACGGAGCTCACGGCGTACCGGATCGTGCAGGAGGCGCTGACCAACGCGGCCAAGTACGCCGCCGGCCGGCCCGCGGCGGTGCGCGTCGGCTACCGCGCCGACCTCCTCGAAATCGAGGTGACCACCGAAGGCCCGGCGACGGCGGCCGGAGCCCTCGGGTCCGGCGGCCGCGGGCTGGCCGGGCTGCGGGACCGCGTCGACGCGCTCGGCGGCCGGTTCACCGCGGGCCCGTCGGGTGATGGGTTCCGCGTCAGCGCCCAGATCCCCACGGCCGAAACCCCCAGGAGCGACGGATGACCGACGGCCCGATCCGCGTCCTGATCTGCGAGGACCAGGAGCTCATCCGCGCGGGGTACGTGACGGTGCTCGGTGCCCAGCCGGACCTCGACGTCGTGGGTCAGGCCGCGAACGGCCACGAGGCGCTCGCCGAGTTCGACCGGCTGCGCCCGGACGTCGTCGTGATGGACATCCAGATGCCGCTGCTGGACGGGATCGAGGTGACCCGCCGCATCGCCGGCCCCGAGGCGGCCGACCCGGCGAAGGTCCTGGTGGTCACGACGTTCAACGTCGACCGGTACGTCTACGACGCCCTGCGCGCCGGGGCGAGCGGGTTCCTGCTCAAGGACGCGCCGCTGGACGAGCTCGTCGAGGGCGTCCGCACGATCGCCCGCGGCGAGTCGCTGCTCGCGCCTTCGGTGACCCGGACGCTGATCGGCCGCTACGCCGACCGCATCCGCCCGGCCGCTCCCACCGGTGGCCCGCTGGAAGGGCTTGCCCGACGGGAGCTGGAGGTGCTGAAGCTGATCGCCAATGGCTTGTCGAACGCCGAGATCGCGGCCGAGCTGGTGCTGAGCGTGGAGACGGTGAAGACGTACGTCTCGCGGATCCTGACCAAGCTGGACCTGCGGGACCGGGTGCAGGCCGTGGTGCTGGCCTACCGGACCGGGCTGGTCAGCGCCGAGGGATGAGCTTCGCGCGGCGAAGCAGCAGCCCCGTCGTCACCAGGCAGCACAGCAGCGCGAACAGGCCGGCCTCCGGGCCGAACGAGCCGCCGGTGAGCGCGTCCGGTCCGGAAAGGACGGTGCGCAGCAGGCCGGGCTCGCTGTCGGCGCCGGAGACAGCGGTGCCGAACACGCCGCCCTGCAGCCAGTTCCAGGCGAAGTGCAGGCCGATCGGCAGCCACAGCGACCGCGTGGCGGTGTAGGCGACGGCCAGCATCGTGCCGCCTTCGACGGCGATGGCGAGGGTGCCCCAGAGCGTGGCGTTGCCGTTGATCAGGTGCGTCAGGCCGAACAGCAGCGACGAGACCACGATCGCGATGACGCTGCCCGCGCGCTGCTCCAGGATGCGGTGCAGCACCCCGCGGAACAGCAGTTCCTCGGTCACCGCGACGGAAGCCATCGACCCGGCCACGCCCAGGCAGGCCCAGAACGAGCCGCCGCTGATGTCGGCGTGGGTGAACACGATCGAGAGCAGCATGGTCGCGACGAAGGCGGCGCCGCCGATGAGCGCGCCGCGCCCGAGCCCGCCCCAGCGGCCGGCGGTGGCGAGTTCGGTGATCTCGTCCCGGTTCTCGACCCGCCGGGCCACCCATTTGTAGGCGAAGACGGCGCCGGCGGCCGCGCCGGCCCCGACCAGGAGGCGCAGGACCGGCACGCCCGCCACGAGCGCGTCCAGCCCGCGGGCCGCGATCAGCAGCACGGCGGTGGCGAGGAGCAGGACGGGGAACCGGAAGCGCCGCAGCCGGGGCTTCCGCTCGGTGGGGGTGGTCATCGGGGTTCCTCTCGCCGGACGTCTTTGTGGAGTGCGGCGAGATTACGAGCGCGACGGGTGGTGTCACATCACTCCGTGACGGACATCCGGTGTAGCTCCCGAGAGGGACAATCAGGCGGTGAACCCGCCGTCCACCGGGAGGACGACGCCGCTGAGGTGGCTCGCCCGGTCGCTGAGCAGGAACGCTGCCGTGGCGCCCGCCTCGGCTCCGGTGCCGGCCTTCCGCAACGGCGTCGCCGCGATGCGTGCTTCCACGCCGCCGGGGATGGTGCGGCGCAGCTCGTCGAGCATCGGGGACTCCGTCGGGCCGGGGGCGATCACGTTCACGCGGATGCCGAGCGGGCCGAAGTCGTGCGCGGCGGTGCGGGTCAGGCCGATGACCGCGTGCTTGGTGGCCTGGTAGGCGCCCATGCCGGAGCTGCCGCGCAGGCCGCCGATGCTGCTCACGTTGACGATCGCGCCGAACCCCTGCGCCTCCATCACCCGCACCTCTTCGCGCAGGCACAACCACGTGCCCTTGACGTTCACCGCCATGATCCGGTCGAAGTCGGCTTCCGGCACCGCGTCGAGCCGGCCGCCCTGGCCCATCGCGGCGTTGTTGTACGCGCCGTCGAGCCGGCCGAAGCGGGCGACCGTCGCGTCGACGAAGGCCGCGACGCTGTCGGCGTCCGCGACGTCTCCCGTCGTGTACGCGACGTCGTGGCCCGCCGCGTCGAGGGTTTTCGCCAGCGCCGCAAGGGGTTCCTCGGTGCGGGCGACGAGCATCACCGAAGCGCCGTCTTCGGCGAAGACGCGTGCCGCTTCGGCGCCGATGCCCGAGCTGGCGCCGACGACGAGGACGACCTTGTCCGCGAGCAGGGGGGTGCTCATGCGTTCTCCTTGGTAGCACCGCGAAGCGCAAGCATCGCCCGCGCTTCGTCCGGGGTGGCGATCTGCTTGCCTATGTCCTCGACGACGGCGCGGATCTTCCGCACCTGCTGGGCGTTGCTCTCCGCGAGCTTGCCCTTGCCGATCCACAGGCTGTCTTCGAGGCCCACGCGCACGTGCCCGCCGAGCCACGCGCTGTGCGTGCCGAACGCCAGCTGGTCGCGCCCGGCCGCGAACGCCGAGAACTGGTAGTCGTCGCCGAAGAGCTTGTCGGCGATCCGCACCATGTGCTCCAGGTTCGCGTGGTCGGCGCCGATGCCGCCGAGGACGCCGAACACGCCCTGGATCAGCAGCGGCGGCTTCGCCAGGCCCTGCTCGACGAAGTGGGCGAGCGAGTACAGGTGCCCGATGTCGTAACACTCGTACTCGAACCGGGTGCCGGCCGCGCCGAGCGTGCGCAGCGTGTGCTCGATCTTGTCGAAGGTGTTCACGAACGGGTGGGAGTAGGTGGTGAGCACGTAGGGCTTCTCCCAGTCGTGCTTCCACTCGGTGACCTTGTCGGCGATGCCCGAGTAGACGAAGTTCATCGACCCCATGTTCATCGACGCGAGCTCGGGCCGCACGTGGTGGGCCGCCGCGAGCCGCTGGTCCATGGTCATCGACGACGCGCCGCCGGTGGTGATGTTGATGACGGCGTCGGTCTCGGCGGTGATCGGCTCGAGGATCTCGTCGAAGACCGCCGGTTCGAACGCGGGCCGCCCGTCGGGGTGCCGGGCGTGCAGGTGCACGACGGCCGACCCGGCGGCGATCGCTTCGAGGGCCGCTTTGCTCACCTCGGCGGCCGACAGCGGCAGGTAAGGGCTCTGGGACGGGATGTTCACCGACCCGGTGATGGCGGTCGTGATGATGACTTTCTCCGCTGCCCGCATCAGTTCTCCTGTTCGGCGAGGGCTCGGTAAGCGTCGAGTTTGGCGTCGTCCAGCGGGCCGACCAGGGTGACGGCGACCTGCGTGGCTCCCGCGTCGTATTGCTGCCGCAACGCCTCGCGCACCTGATCCGGCTGGCCGCACGCGACGAGCGCGTCGACCAGCCGGTCGGACCCGGGCGGCGCGAGGTCGGCGCCGGTGAAGCCGAGCCGCGTCAGCTTGGCGAGCTGGTGCGGCAGCGTCAGGTAGTAGGCGAGGCGCTCGCGGGCGACGTCGCGAGCCGCTGCCCGCGAGCGGCCGATCACGGCCCACTGGACGACCGACAGGAACAGGTCCGGCCCGATCGTCCCGCGTGCCCAGCGGGTGTGCTCGGGCGTGACGAGGAAGGTGAGCAGCCCGTCGGCGCGCTCGGCGGCCAGCCGGGTGATCCCCTCCGAGTACGCGCCGAGCACCCGCGGCACCGCCCGGGGCAGGATCGCCTCGACGCCGTCGAGGTAGTCCCGCAGGAACGGCAGCGGTCCGACCCCACGTTCGCGGACCGCCCCGCTCACCCCGAGCCCGAGCACGTACCGGCCGGGGAAGCCCGCGGCGAGGTCCCGCGCCGCGGACGCCGCCGACTTCGGCACGCGTTCGAGCGCGCGGGCGACGCCGTTGCCGACGATCAGCCGTTCGGTGAACTGCAGCACGAGGGCCGCGGTCGTGAACGCCTCGCGCCCGGCGACCTCTGGGATCCAGACCATCCGGTGCCCGGCTTCTTCGAGCCCGCGGACGAACTTGATCACGCCGTCGTGGTCGAGGTCGTCCAGCTCGGCGATCGACAACGCGGTGCGCGGCAGGGAAAGGGTCATCCGTCGGCTTCCCGGAACGCCTTGACCAAGGTCCGCGCGGCGTCGGCCAGCATCGTCGTGTCGTTGCTGAGCAGGACGAAGTCGCAGCCGTCACGCACCGCCTGCGCCGCCCGCTCGGGCACGCCGCCGAACGCGAGCCCGCAGCGCTTGCCCGCGGTGTGCGCGGCCTCGATCGCCGACGCGATCAGGTCGAGCACCTCGGGCGACGACGGCGTCGAGCCCATCGACATCGACAGGTCCGCGGCGCCGACGAACACCGCGTCCACGGTGTCCAGCGCCAGGATCTCGGGCGCGGCCTTGATCGCCTCGACGCTCTCGAGCTGCGGGATGCACAGCACCTCGTCGTTGCCGGTGGCGAGGTACTCGGCGTTCGGGCGCAGGCCCCACGCCCCGGCGCGGCTGGTGCCGCCGGCGCCACGGACGCCGTGCGGCGGGAACCGGCACGCGCGCCCGACCGCGGCCGCCTGCTCGACGGTGTCGACGTGCGGCACGAGGATGCCCATGGCGCCCGCGTCGAGGATCTTCTGGATGGTCGACGCCGTCGTGTCCGGCACCCGCACGACGGGCGTGACACCCAGCGCGGCGGCCGCGTTGATCAGGCGGTACGCGGTCTGCAGGTCGAGCGGCGCGTGCTCCAGGTCGATCACGACGAAGTCGAACCCGGCGTACGCCATGATCTCGACCGGCTCGCCCGACGCGATCTTCAGCCAGGTGCCCAGGGGAGTGGTCTCGCGGGCGAACAGCCCGCCGCCGGTGCGCGCGCTCACGGCATCGGGTAGTCGTCGGCGTTGAGGACCCAGCCCGGTTTCTCCGAGAAGTCCACGCGCGGCGGGCTGAAGATGTCGATCAGCTGGTTGACGCCCGGGTCGCTCGCCTCGGAGGTGTGCACGGTCGGCGGCGGGATGACCGTGACGGACGGGCTGCCGATCCGCACGTGCTCGTCGTCGTGCCACGTCGTCCGGTCGTTGAGCCAGGGCGTGCGGATGTGGTGGACGTACTCTCCTTGCACGGCAAGGGAAAGCTGCTCGAAGTCGTCGTGGTGGTGCGGCGAGAGCTTGCGCGGGTCGCGCGGGCCGTCCTGCTCGGGCAGGAAGTTCACCATGAACGCCCGGGTGCGGAAGATGCGGCCGAACCGCTTCGGGTCCTGCGGCACCTCGGAGAGCGGGTAGAACCGGACGCGGTTGCCGCCGGCGGGTTCCGGCCACCGCTGCAGGAGCGTGACGCGCGGGTGGTTTTCGGCGTACGCACCGGCGTTCGCGGGCCGGTCGCGCCAGTCGCGTTCGGTCGCCTCGACCAGGCGGACGAGCGGGCCGTCACCCTCGACGCTGATCCGGGACGCGCCGGGCGGGGCGACGACGAGGCCGGGTTCGGCGATCCGGGTGGCGCCGTCGTCGGTGAAGAGGGTGAACGCGGGGGAGGCGCCGGTGACGACGATCGCCAGTTCGCCGGCGAGGTAGCCGTTGTCGAGGTCGTCACCGGAGTGCGCCTCTGTGTGGATCAGGATGACGTTCTGCGCGCGCACGACCTCGTTGTCGTGCAGGTCGAGGTACTGCGCGGTGGTGATCGCGGCGCCGCTGTCCGGCCGGGACGCGGTGGCCGTCGCGAGCGCGGACCGGGGATCGTCCTTTTCGTACACGGGGGAGTCCTTTCGCTCAGGCGTCGAGGTCGAGCAGGTAGGTGGGGTTGTCGCGGACCATCCGCCGCAGGTCCTTCTCCGGCACGCCGAGGTCGAGCAGCGCCTCGCCGACCCGCATCCACGCGTCGACCGGCTTGGGGTTGGCCTGCTGGCCGAAGTCCGAGGCCAGCACGATGTGCTCGGGACCGAGCTTCTCGATCCAGGTCAGCAGCTGCTTCGGGTCCCACTTCTGGGTGCCCTCGGGGTCGTACATGCCGACCTCGTGCTCGACGAACGCGCCGAGCTCGATCAGCTCGCGGCACAGCTCCGGGTCGGCGCCGATCACGAAGTCCGGGTGGCTGACGACCAGCCGCTTCATGCCGCGTTCCTTCGCCGCGGCGAAGAGCGTCTTGATGTACTCGGGGTACATGTGCCCGCCGTTGAGGACGGCCTGCTGGTCCTTGATCTCGTCGAGGATCTCGATCGCCGCGGGCTTCAGCTCGCCGTTCTCGTCGACGATGTCGATGCGCTCCAGCGTCAGCGGCACGGTGGTGGTCGGGAAGGCGCCGTCCTCGGGGTGGCAGTCGATGTGCCGGCCCGAGGAGATGGTCGGGAACCACACGACCTTGCCGCCCATCCGCAGGCACATGCGCACGGCGTGCACGTTGAGCCCGCCGACGGTGCTGTTCAGCGCGATGCCGCCGTAGACCTTCGCGGCGACGCCTTCGAGGCGCCCCTTCATCGCGAGGACGTCCATCTGGGTGTTGTGGTGGTGGGACTTCGCGACCATGGCGCGCAGCCCGATCCGGGCGCCGTCCTGCGCGGCCTCGACGTGGTCGAACCGGCGGGGGAACGGGCTGGGCCCGGAGTGGACGTGCATGTCGACCAGACCGTCCAGGACGGCGGCGATGGCGGGACGCTGGCTCATGGGCAGCCCTTCGTTCGCATTGTGAATTCGAAGTTCACTATAAGACCGCGTGTCAACCCTAAAGCCACTCTTGTGCATCGCAGGACACATGCTTACGGTGTCATTCGTTCACTTCGTGAACACGCAGTTCGGATTGCACAGATCGTCGCGATGCGTGAGCTGCGGGTAGCCAGAGCCCTCAGAACCATCGGAGGACGACGATGTCCACACCGCCCCCCGCCGTGGAGCCGCAGACGCCGGCTCGTCCCCGAGTCCCGCACGGCCCGGACAGCGCCAAGGTGCGCGCCGCCGTCCGCGGCGGGACCCTCGCCTACTTCGTCGACCAGTTCGACATCTACCTGCCGATCGTGGTGCTCGCACCGGCGACGGCGTACTTCCAGGCGGCCAACCTGAGCGCGAGCACGACGGCGCTGCTGGCGTCGCTCGTGTTCGCGTCCACGCTCATCGGCCGCCCGCTCGGCGCGATCATCTTCGGCCACTTCGCCGACACCGTCGGGCGCAAGCGCACGACGCTGGTCGCCGTCGGCGGCTTCGGGGCCATCACGCTGCTGACCGCGTGCCTGCCCGGCCACGAGACGATCGGGGTGTGGTCGGTCGGCCTGCTCATCGGCCTGCGGTTCGTCGACGGGATCTTCCTCGGCGGCGAGTACACGACCGCGGTGCCGCTCGCGATGGAGTGGAGCCCGAAGCACAAGCGCGGCCTCTACGCCTCGATCATCACGTCGACCTCGCCCGCCGCGTACGCCGTGATCGCCGCGATCACGCTCCTGATGCTGCAGCTGCTGCCCTCGGCCGGGCTGCACAGCGCCTACGTCCAGTGGGGCTGGCGGATCCCGTTCTTCGTCGGCGCGGCGCTGGCGGCCGTGCTGTTCCGCTACTACCTCAAGAACGTGCACGAGACGCCGGCGGAGCTGACCGGCGAGAAGCACAAGATGCCGTTCGTCCGGCTGCTGGTGAAGTACCCGCGGGCGCTGGCGCAGGTGTTCGTGCTGATGACCGGCACGTGGCTGGCGACCAACATGGAAGCCGCCGTGACGCCCGCGCAGCTGAAGTCGCACCTCCTGCTCTCCAGCAAGGAGGTCACGATGACGATGCTCGTCATCAACGCCGCCGCCGCGCTCTCGTACCCGCTGTTCGGGCTGCTGTCCCAGCGCATCGGGCGAAGGCGGTTCTACATCGGCTACGGCCTCGCGGTGCTGGTGATCGGCGCCGGCTCCTACACGCTGCTGATGGCGTCGGACGGCGGTTTCGGCGCGGCGCTCGGCTGGGGTGTGCTGATCGGCATCTTCACCGTCGGCACGTTCGGCCCGATCGCGGCGTACCTGACCGAGCGGTTCCCGGCGAGCATCCGCTCCACCGGCTACGGCGTCGGCTACAGCCTCGCGCTCATCGCCCCGGCGTTCTACCAGTTCTACCTGCAGCGGTTCGACGGCGTCATGCCCGCGCACCTGGCGCCCGCGGTGCTCATCGCGCTCGCCGGCGTGCTGATCAGCCTGGGCGGGTTCCTCGGCCCGGAGACCAAGGACGTCGACATGGGCGACGACAGCACGATCCCGGCACTGTCCTGATCGGACACGAGGCTGTGCTCGCCACCGCCAACCCGGTCTGGGTCGGCTCCTCCGAGCTGACCATGACCCGCGAAGGGCTCTTCGCCTGCATCGACGCGGGAGCCGGGGCGGTGGTGGCGAAGTCCGTCAACGAGAGCGCCGCCGCCCGGCGCCAGCTGGACATCGCGGACTACGCGTTCGTCTCGCCCGGCGGCGCGGTCCGGCCGCCGGGCGAAGCGCGTCTCGGCGACGGACTGCTCAACCGTTCCGGCCTCGCCCAGGTGGAGCTGGACGACTGGCTCTCGATCCTGTCCGACGCGGTCGCGTACGGCGCCCCGCGAGGCTGTCCGGTCATCGGCAGCATCACCCTCGGCGAACCCGCCGCGGCCGCGCGCATCGGGCGTTCCCTGGCGTCGGTGGTGCCCGCGGTCGAGCTGAACATCGGCGCCCCGCACGGCCGTGAGGCGTCCGCGGTGCGTCAGCTGACCGAGGCGGACGCGGTGGGCGAAGCCGTCCGGACCGTGCGGGACGCCGTCGACGTGCCGCTGTTCGTCAAGCTGCCCGGCCAGGCGTCCGACGTCGTCGCGCTCGCCCGCGCGGCCCGCTCGGCGGGCGCCGACGCGATCGGCCTGGTCGGCCGCTACCCGGGCTTCCTGCCCGACCTCGACGGCGGCGCGGTCCTCGGCTCCTGGGGCGCGTGGAGCGCGCCCGGGTGCCTGCCGATGAGCCTGTACTGGGTCGGCAAAACGCGCCTGGCCCTGGGCGCGGACGTGCCGCTGATCGGCACCAACGGCGCCCGCACCGCCGACGACGTCCGGCGGTTCCTCGCCTCGGGCGCGTCGGCCGTCGAGGTCGTCACGGCGTTGTGGATCGAGGGTCCCGGGGTGATCGCGAAGCTGGTCGCCGGGCTCGAAGACCTGGACCTGGCGACGTTCGTGGGCAGCGCGCTGGCCGGGGCGCGGGAGTACGCCCAGATCCCGCCGCTGCCGTCGCCGGCCTGGTTGCCCTACACCGCGCGGCTGAGGTCGTCCGGGCGGTAGTGGCCGCCCAGCTCGTGGGTCAGCTCGCGCGCCGCGTCGGCGATGACCCGCAGCTCGGGCGCGTCGTCCGACATCGAGAGCGTGTTGTCCGGGCCGACGATGGCGATGGTGGCGCAGATGCCGTACTCGTCGAACACCGGCGCGGCCACCGCGACGACGCCCGGTGTGCTCATCGCGGAACAGTGGCCCACTTCGCGAACGCGTTCGACGTCTTCGCGCAGCTCGTCGCGCGCCGAACCGGACAGGTTGGCCATCAGGCGTTCCATCGACAGCTGGTCGGCGTGGTAGGCCAGGAACACCTTGCTCTGCGCCGTGTCCAGCGGCAGGTGGCTGCCGACGCGCACCGACACGACGACGATCGTCGAGACGTTCTCCTCGACCCGGGAGACCACCGGGCCGGTGAGGCCCCACAGGCTGAGCACGACGCTGGTCTGGGTGGCGCGCGAGAGCGCCTGCATGTGCCGCGGGGCGAGGTTGACGACGCGGCGGTGGCCGATGGCGAACGCGCCCAGCTGCAGCAGCAGGCCACCGGGGACGTACCCGCCCTCGGCGCTGCGTTCGAGCAGGCCGGCCGCGACCAGGGACGTGCAGTACCGGTACGCGGTGGTGCGGTTCAGGCCGAGCCGTTCGGCGATCTCGCCGGCCGTCACCTCCGGCGTGGCCGGGTCGAACAACGCCAGGATCTGGCTGACGCGGCTCACCGCCTGGATGTCCGCCTGATCGGCGCGCGTGGCCTCCGGCGACCGGGTCGGTTTGGTCACGGGGAGCCTCCGGCGAGCGGTGATCGAGGGCGTGAAAAGGATGTTCACTTCGTGAACACGTCCGTAGGCTACCCGACCCGGGCCCCGTTCACGGGCACCCTCGTAAGGGTGAAAACGCCGCGTCCGGCCGGGCACGGCACCCGGCCGCGCCGGAGACTGGCGGTCCGGTGTTTTCCGGTGCCGGGGACGGGGTAGAGACGGACATGGCTACTTCCACCACACCGCGGGTCAGGGGCTGACCGCATGGCCGACATCACCAGCCTCATCCTCGACGACCACGACTGGTTCCGGCGGCAGTTCGCCCGCATGGACGACATCTCCGACGCCGGTGAGCTGGCGGCGGTCTGGCAACCGCTGGCCGACCTGCTCGACGTGCACGCGCGGGCGGAGGAGGAGATCTTCTACCCGCACCTGCTCCGCCGCGGCGAAGACGCGAAGGAGGAGACGCTCGACGCGATCGGCGACCACAACGACATCCGCGACGGCGTCCACGAGGCCGCGTTGCACCCCGTCGGCAGCACCGCTTGGCTCGACGCCGTCCGGAAGGCCAGGATGGCGAACAGCGAGCACATGGCCGAGGAGGAGGACGAGGGTTTGGCCGACTTCCGGCGTCACGCCGACCGCGGTCTGCGCGAAGAGCTCGGCCGCAAGTTCGTCGAGTTCAAGCGGCAGCACGAGGGTGCGCGCGATCTCGACGTCAGCGACATCGACCCGGAAGAGTACGTCGAAGCGGAACTCGGTACCGGGCCCGGCGACGGCTCACTCGGTATCGGCAGCCTCAAGGAACGGGATTGAACATGAACCACCTGATGCGCGGTCTGGCCCCGATCTCGGACGCGGGGTGGAAGGAGGTCGACGCCGAGGCGAAGGAACGGCTGCACACCCACCTCGCCGCCCGGCGCCTGGTCGACGTCGCCGGTCCGCACGGCTGGCAGTACTCCGCCACCGACCTGGGCCGGACCACTTCGCTCAAGGGGTCCTCCCTGCCCGACGGTGAGGAAGGCGTCCTCGTGCGGCAGCGCCGGGTGCTGCCGCTGGCCGAGGTCCGCGTCCCGTTCACCGTGTCCCGCACGGAGCTGGACGACGCCGAGCGCGGCGCCGACGACCTGGAGTTCGACGACCTCGACCGCGCGGCGAAGCAGATCGCGATGGTCGAGAACCGCGCGGTGTTCCACGGCTGGGCGGCGGCGGGGATGACCGGCATCGCCGAGACGTGCCCGTACGACCGGCCGGCGCTGGGGGAGAACGCCGAGGCGTACCCCGGCGTGATCGCCCGGGCGGTGGACACGCTGCGCCGCGCGGGCATCGACGGCCCGTACGGCCTCGCGATCGGCCCGGCGGGCTACACCCGGATCGTGGAGAGCACCGAGCACGGCGGCCAGCTGGTCTTCGACCACGTCCGCCGCGTCCTCGGCGGCGGCAAGATCGTCCGCGCCCCCGGCCTGGACGGCGCGATGGTCCTGAGCCTCGCCGGCGGCGACTTCTTCCTGGAGCTGGGCCAGGACCTCGCGGTCGGCTACAGCCACCACGACGCCGAGAGCGTGACGCTGTACCTGGAGGAGAGCTTCAGCTTCCGGGTCTCGGAACCGGACGCCGCGATCACCCTCACGGCCTGAGCGCGTGAGCCGGTCCGTCCTCAGTGGACGGACCGGCTACACCGCCGCGAGCTTGGCGGGGTTCATCATCCAGAAGACCTGGTCGATGCCCTCGGCCGAGGCCGCGACGGTCAGGACCGCGAACGCGACGCCGGCACGCCGCAGGACCACCGCGTCCAGGCCGTTGACGACCACCGGCGCCACCTCGACACCCACCCAGAAGCGCTCCGCGAACGCACGGACGTACTTCGCCACCGTCGTCGCGCCGTGGACCGGGACGCGCGACGCGCGGGCGACGCCGCCGCCGTCGGAGCAGCTCACCACGTCCGCCGCGAACAGGTCCTCCAACGCCGCCAGGTCGCCCGCCTGGGCCGCGGCGACGAACGCCGTCAGCAGGCGCCGCTGCTCGGGGGCGCTCGCCGGGGCGCGGCGGCCGGCCGCGAGGTGCTTGCGGGCGCGGCTGACCAGCTGGCGGGCCGTGGGTTCCGTCGTCCGGACGATCTCGGCGATCTGCCGGTACGGGTAGTCGAACGCTTCGCGCAGCACGTACGCCGCGCGCTCGGTCGGCGTCAGGCTTTCCAGCAGCACCAGGACCGCGAGTTCCAGCGCCGCGGCGCGTTCGGCACCGAGCTGCGGGTCGGCCGAGGTGTCCACCGGCTCCGGCAGCCACGGCCCGACGTAGGTCTCGTGCCGCGCGCGGGCGGTCTTGCCCGCGTTGATGGCCAGCCGCGTGGTCGTCGTGGCGAGGTAGGCGGCCGGATTGGTGACGGCCGACCGGTCGCAGGTCTGCCACCGCAGCCAGACCTCCTGCAGCAGGTCTTCGGCGTCGGCCACGCCGCCCAGCATCCGGTAGGCGATGCCGAACAACCGCGGCCGGACCTCGGCGAAGACGGCGGCCGCGTCGTCCAGGTCGGCGGTCACGTCCATGAATCCCCTTCGCCACACCGTTTCGGGCCTGGCCCTGAGCCTAGCGGTGGCCGCGGTGTGAGGCAGGTCGCTGTCACGTTCCGGCGGGCTGTCTTGTCTTCCCTGACGAACACCACCGACGAAAGGAACACCATGAAGATCGTCGTCATCGGCGGTACCGGACTCATCGGCTCGACCGTCGTGGCCCGGCTGGGGGAGCACGGCCACCAGGCGGTGCCCGCCGCGCCCAGCACCGGCGTGGACACGATCACGGGCGAAGGGCTGAAGGAAGTGCTCCAGGGCGCGGACGTCCTGGTCGACGTGTCGAATTCGCCGTCGTTCGCGGACGACGACGTCATGGCGTTCTTCCGCACCGCGACCGGGAACCTCGTCGGCGCCGCCGAAGAAGCCGGGGTCGGGCACTACGTCGCGCTCTCCGTGGTCGGCTCGGAGCGGCTGCCCGAGTCCGGCTACCTGCGGGCGAAAGTCGCGCAGGAAGCGCTGATCGAGGACGCCGGCCTGCCTTACACGATCGTGCGCGCGACCCAGTTCTTCGAGTTCGCCGGCGGCATCGCGGACACCGCGACGACGGACGGCGTCGTGCGCCTGCCCAGCGGCGGGGTCCAGCCGATCGCGGCCGCCGAGGTGGCCGCGGCGGTCGGCCGGGCCGCGGCCGGCGCGCCGGTCGGCGGCACGATCGAGATCGGCGGTCCGGAGGTGTTCGGCCTCGACGAGTGGGTCCGCACGGTGCTGGCCGCGCGGTCCGACGCGCGCGAGGTCGTCTCCGACCCGCGGGCACGCTATTTCGGGACGCTGCTGGAGAAGGACAGCCTCCTGCCGGGGCCGGGCGCGCAGGTCGCGGAGACCCGGCTGGCGGAGTGGCTGGCCCGATGACGCGGGTGATCGGCTCCGGCGGCGCGGGCCGCACCGACGCCGCACTGTCTACTGTGGACGCCGAGGACGCGTGGCGGCGGCACGCGGCATGGAGCACCTGAATGGTGAGCCACCGGCGCCCCGCGTTCGCGAGTGACCTCGACCCCGGCCGGGAAGCCGGTCGGGTGAGGTGTCCCGGGTGGACGCGCGGCGTCCACCCGGGGCCGGCCTACTTCTGGTAGGTCAGGCAGTTCGCCGTGCCGCCGCCGGCGCCGATCCGGACGCTCGAGGCGGTGCACTCCAGCGCCGCGTTGTGCCGGCAGTCCGCGCGGGAGCAGGCGCCGACCTGCGCGGTGACGCGGTCGAGGCCGCCCTTGGTGTTCAGCGGCACGAAGGTGCCGCAGTCGGCCGAGCCGTTGTCGCCGCCGACGGTGATGGCGAAGGCGTGGCAGCCGTCGTCGTTGTAGGAACAGCCGCTGACGGTGCACTCGTGGACGGCAGGCATTTCGGTCGTCGTCATACCGGGCTCCCGGGTTTCGTGGTGGTGGTGGGCGTTCGGGCGCGTCCGACGCTGCCACCGGCTCCGGAACCCGGCAATCCGGATGGTGATCTTTCACTCGGCTTCCCGCCCCGGTCGGGTGATCGAGGCGCGAAGACCCCCGCCGCGTCGACAAAGCGCTTCGGGTGAAGCCGCCGGTCAGCGCACGCGGTCGTAGATCACGGCGGTTTCGCCCAGCGCCCCGGCTTCGTGGCGGGCGAGCGTCCATTTGCTCGCGGGCAGGCCGTCCTCGAACAGGCGGCCGCCGCCACCGGTGATCTCGGGGCAGATCAGCAGGTAGAGCCGGTCGATCAGGTCCGCCGCGAGGAGCGGCTTGATGACGCTCGCGCTGCTGTTGACGAGGATCTCGCCCGCGCCGGTGGTCTTGAGGTCGGTGACGACGTCGGCCGCGGGGGCGTTCACGACGCGGGCGCGTTCCCACGGCGCCTCGGTCAGGGTGGTCGACAGGACGACCTTCTCCGTGTCGACGAGCCACTTCGCGTAGCCGCGGTCGCGCGGGTCGGCGTTCTCGTCCCCGGCGACCGACGGCCAGAAGCCGAGGAAGCCTTCGGCGTTGTTGCGGCCGAGCACCGCCGTCGTCGCGTTCTCCCAGATGCGCGTCATGTGGTCCCGGGCGACGTCGGTGGTCACGTACGGGGCGATGGCGCCGAAGTCGGCGGGGCCGGCGGGGCCGTTGTAGTGCCCGTCGAGGGTGAGGGCGATGTTCGCGGTGACCTTGCGGCCGGTCGTGCTGGTCATGAGCGTGGTCCTTCTTGTCGGGTGAGTGTGGCGGTGAGGTGGTCGAGCACCTGGCCCCAGCCGGTTTCGATCCCGGCGACGAACGCGGCGGCCTCGACGGTCGTTTCGGTGATGCGCAGGCCGAGCCGCAGGCGGGTGCCGCCCGGATCCGCGGTCAGCGTCAGGTCGTAGTGGCCGGTGAAGGAGACCTGCCCGGTCGCGTCGAGCACCGAGAGCTCGAACGCGAGGTGCCCGGGTCCGTCGGCGGCGTGGACCCGTCCTTCGGAGCGGTAGTGCCCCTCGGCGTCGCGGTAGTCGAGCACGACGCGCCCGCCGGGTGCCGGCTCGAGGACGCACTCGGTGATCGTCAGCGACGGCGGCGCCCACCACGACGCGAGCAGGTCCGGGTCGACCCAGTGCCGCCAGACGACGTCCGGGGCCGCCGGCAGGACGCGGTCGAAGGAGAAGGTGCGCCCGTCCGCCCACCGCCGCCGGTCCGCGGCGGCGGTCTCCGCCTCGATCGCGGCTTGGTAGCGCGCCAGGACGTCCCGGGTGCCGGCGTGCGCCTCGATGGCGCCGACCAGTTCCCGCAGCCGCGTTTCGAGGGCGGCGAGCGGGCCCGCTTCGAGCGCGTAGACCCGGCGCTGCCCGAGCGGAGCCATGGTGACGAGGCCGGCGCGGGCGAGGGTCTGCAGGTGCTTGGTGGTCTGCGGTTGCCGCAGGCCGGTGCTCTCGGCCAGCTCGCCGACGGACCGCGGCCGCTCCGCGAGGAGCTCCACGATGCGCCACCGCGCTCCGTCTCCCAGTGCTGCCGCGATCTCGTCCATGGCCTGAAGTATTCACTGAAAGGAATATTCTTGTCAAGGAATATCTTCGGGTGGGATCTCGGCCGCCGCATCGGGTCGTAGGGTGCGGGCATGCCGGAGATCACGCCTGAGCCGTTCGCCCCGAAGACCGAGCCCGCGGTGCTCGACGACCTGCGCGCACGGCTGCGCGCGACCCGCTTCCCGGACTCGCCGGAGGACGCCGGGTGGTCGCTCGGGACCGACGTCGGCTACCTCCGCGAGCTGGTCGCCTACTGGGCGGACGGGTTCGACTGGCCCGCGCGGGAAGCCGAGCTGGGGGAGCTGCCCCGCTTCCGGGCTCCGGTCGGCGGCCTCGGCATCCACTTCGTCCACGCGAAGGCGGCCGGGCCCGCGTTCCCGCTCGTGCTCAGCCACGGCTGGCCGGACTCGTTCTGGCGCTACAGCAAGGTGATCCCGCTGCTGACCGATCCGGGCGCGCACGGTGGCGACCCCGCCGACGCGTTCGACGTGGTCGTGCCCGACATGCCGGGCTTCGGCTACTCCGACCGGCCGGCCGGGCCGCCGCTGGACTCCATCGCCGTTGCCGGGTTGTGGGCGGAACTGATGGCGGGCTTGGGTTACGCGCGGTTCGGCGCGGCGGGCGGGGACGTGGGCAGCCACGTCAGCCGGTACCTCGCGCTCGACCACCCGGACCGGGTGGTGGCGGTCCACCGCACGGACGCGGGCCTCCCGATCTTCTCGGGCGACCGGGCGGAGCTGGCGCCGGAGGAGCTCGCGTGGTTCGAGACCGTCGCGGCGTGGGGCGCGACGGAGGGCGCGTACGCCGCGATGCACCGCACGAAGCCGCAAACGGCGGCGGCGGCCCTCAACGACTCGCCGGCCGGGCTGGCCGCGTGGATCGTCGAGAAGCTGCAGAGCTGGAGCGACACCGGCGGCGACGTCGAGCGGAGCTACACGAAGGACGAGATCCTGACCAACGTCATGATCTACTGGCTGACCGGCACGATCGGCTCGTCGATGCGGATGTACCACGCGAATTCGGCGATCCCGGCCGAGCAGCTCGCCCGCCGCGTCGAGGTGCCGTCCGGGTTCGCGTTGTTCCGCGGCGACGTCGTGCGGCCACCGCGGGCGTGGCTGGAGCGGACGGCGAACACCGTGCGCGTCACCGAACCCGAGCACGGCGGGCACTTCGCCGCGTTCGAGGAGCCGGAGGTCTACGCCCGGGAGCTGCGGGAGTTCTTCCGCCCCTACCGCTGACCGCGGCTCACGTACCCGAAAGCCCGTGCCGCACCAGGTATTCGGCGTACCACGCCGGCCAGTCCGCGTCCTGGTGCCCGAGTTCCTTCTCGTGCTCCCCGTGCGCGGCCGCGGCCCGGCGCAGGGCGCCGGCCAGCTCGGCCGCGGACGAGAACGTCACGTCGGTCACCCGGCCGGGCAGCCGCGTGGTGATCTCCTGCAGCACCCAGCCGTTGCCGTCCGGGTCGCTGAACGAGGCGAACGACGCGTAGCTGGTGTGGTCCGGGTCCGGGCCGCTGACCCGCGCTTCGGTGCCGGCGTGGTGGAAGACGCCACCCGCGTCGTGGAAGACCTCGCTGATCTCGACGCCCTGTTCGGCGAGCCGGGCCCGGGTGGCCTCGATGTCGGTGACGACGAGGTGCAGCCCCTGGGCGGAACCCGGTGCGGCGTCGGTGATCCCGCTGCCGAAGATCACCGAGGCGGGTGACCCCGGCGGCGTCAGCTGGATCACCCGGAACCCGCCCGCGCCCGGGAAGTCGGCGTCTTCCCGCCAGCCGAGCGCCGTGTAGAAGGCTTTGGCCCGGTCGACGTCGGAGACGGGGAGGACGACGATCTCGAGCTTCATGTCCGGCATCGGAACCCCTTCGGCTCTGCGCGGCCCGTTCGGCGCCGCACCCCTCAAGATGGCCTCATCGCCGCCGATTTGCTACCGCCGGTGCCGTGCGTCATACTGGTGCGGTAATGCAACCAGTCCTGAGGTGAGAGCAGTGCGCAAGGACACGCGGTCGGGCTGTCCGATCAACCTGTCGCTGGAGATCTTCGGCGACCGCTGGACCCTGCTCGTGCTGCGTGACGTCGTTTTCGCCGGTGCGCGGCACTTCCGCGAGCTGCTCGGCGGGCCCGAGCGGATCTCGTCGAACGTCCTCGCCGATCGGCTCGCCGTGCTCGTCGAGCACGGGATGCTCACCCGGGCCGGCGATCCCACGCACAAGCAGAAGGTCACCTACAGCCTCACCGAGCAGGCGATCGAGCTGGTGCCCGTGCTGGTCCAGCTCAGCACCTGGGGCGTCCGGCACCTCCCGGTGGGCGACGCCTACGCCGCCCGCGCCGGGGTGCTCACCGCCGGGGGCCCACCGCTGTGGGACGCCTTCATGGACGAACTGCGGGAAACCCACCTCGGGCCGGGCGCCCGGCGTGGCCCAGCGCCGGACGGTCCCACCGTCGCGGCCCGGATGGAGGCCGCCTACACCGCTTCCCTCACCCACTGATGATCGGAGTTCACCGATGAACGACCCGACGATCCGCCTCGACGACCGGTTCAGCGACCCCGGCGCGCGGCCCACCGACTGGGCCACGACGCGGGAAGTGCTCGAAACCGCGCAGATCAGCTGGCTCACCACCGTCCGCGCGGACGGCCGCCCGCACGTCACGCCGCTGGTCGCGGTGTGGCTGGACGGCAAGCTCTGCTTCGGGACCGGGGCCACCGAACAGAAGTGCCTCAACCTGACCGCGAACCCGCACGTCGTGCTGACGACCGGCCGCAACAGCTGGGACGACGGCCTCGACGTCATGGTCGAGGGCGAGGCGCGGCGCGTCACCGACCGGCCGACCCTCGAACGGCTCGCCGCCGCGTACCTGGAGAAGTGGGACGGCAGCTGGAAGTACGAGGTGGGCGACGACGGCCTGCGCCAGGGCGGCAACGACGCCCTGATCTTCGCGGTGGAGCCGGCGAAGGTGCTCACGTTCGGCCGGCAGCGCACCCCCGCTTCGGACACCTCGATGCTCTCGACCGTCGAGTTCACCCACACCAGCGCCGTGCCCGCGCGCGGCTGATCACCACGGCAGCGGCCCGTCCTCGTCGAAGAACCCGCCGGTCGGGCCGTCGTCGCCGATCGTGGCCCAGTGGACGGAAACCCGCGCGCCCTCGTCGGTCGTGCGCACGCCCTGGAAGCCGTTCAGCTCGGTGGCGACGTAGCCCGGCGTGACGGCGTTGACCTTCACGTGCGCCAGTGCCGGGTCGTCGAGGAAAGCGTTGGCGTACTTGACGGTCAGCATGTTCACCGCGGCCTTCGTCGCCGAGTAGGCGAACGACTCGTGCGAGCGGGCGAACATCGACCCCGGTTCGGTGGCCTTCGCGAAGATCGCGGAGTTGCTCGCCACGTTGACGATCCGCGGCGACGGTGACTCCCGCAGCAGCGGCAGCATCGCGTGGATCACCCGGACCAGCCCGAACACGTTGGTCTCGAACTCGGGGCGCAGGTCGTCGGCGGTGACGTCGGTCGCGTGCTTGCGCACGAGCAGCCCCGCGTTGTTCACCAGGACGTCCAGGCGGCCGTACTCGCACTTGAGGTAGCCGGCCGCGGCGTCGACCGACGCCTGGTCCGTGACGTCGATCGCCACGGGCCGCACGGCGAGGCCGGTCAGCTCCCGGGCGGCCGCGGCGCCGCGGCCGGCGTCGCGGCTGCCGAGGAGCACGGTGAACCCCCGTTCGGCCAGCTGCCGGGCGGTGGCCAGGCCGACGCCCTTGTTCGCGCCCGTGACCAGGGCGACCGGCGCGGTCACGCCGGCACCGTGACGGTCTTGTACTCGATGTACTGCGTGAGCCCGACAACGCCGTATTCGCGGCCGAAACCGCTGGCCTTGAAGCCGCCGAAGGGGCCGTCGAAGCCGATGGGCGCGCCGTTGACCGTGACGGTGCCGGTCCGCAGGCGGCGGGCCACGGCGAGCGCGTGCTCCCGGTCCGCGGACCAGACCCCGCCGGAGAGCCCGTATTCGGACTCGTTGGCGATGCGCACGGCGTCGTCCACGGTGCCGTCCGAGTCGTCGTAGGCGATCACGACCAGCACCGGTCCGAAGATCTCCTCCTGGGCGATGCGCATCGTGTTCGAGACGTCGGCGAACAGCGTCGGCGTGACGTAGTTGCCGAGTTCCAGCCCGGCCGGGACCTGCGCGCCGCCGGTGACGAGCCGGGCGCCTTCCTCGACGCCGAGCGCGATGTAGTCCCTCACCCGCTGCTGCTGGTCGGGCCGGACCATCGGGCCGATGAACGTCTTCTCGTCGGCGGGGTCGCCGACCGGCAGCGACTCCACCATCTCCTTGAGCCCGGCGACGACCTCGTGATACCGGCCGCGCGGCGCGAGGATGCGGGTCTGGGCGATGCACGCCTCGCCGTTGTTGAGCAGGGAACCGAACTTCAGGCCCTGGATCGCCGCGCCGAGGTCGGCGTCGGGCAGGATGACGGCCGCGGACTTGCCGCCGAGTTCGAGGCTGACGCGCTTGAGCTGTTCCCCGGCCAGTGAAGCGATCCGGCGGCCCGCGCGGGTCGAGCCGGTGAACGCGACCTTGTCGACGTCCGGGTGCTTCACCAGGTACTCGCTGGTCTCGCGGTCCGCCGGCAGCACGCTGACGACGCCGCGCGGCAGCCCGGCGTCGGCCAGCAGCCCGGCGAGCAGGTTCATGCTGAGCGAATTCTCCGGGGAAACCTTGAGCACCACGGTGTTCCCGGCCAGCAGCGCCGGGATGACCTTGGCCAGCGCGGCGGAGAACGGCGAGTTCCACGGGATGATCGCGGCGACCACACCGATCGCCTCCCGGCGCACGACCGAGCGGACCGGCGCGCCCGGGTCGGACGGCGTCAGGGTCTCCTCCCAGCCGAATCCTTGGGCCGCCTCGAGGTAGGCGTTCGCCTGCCGGGTCAGCCCGGTCTGACCAGCTCGGGTGAACCAGAGCGCCGAGCCGTTCTCGGCGGAGATGATCGCGGCGACGTCGTCCGCGCGCGCCTCGCGCAGCGCGTTGAGCTTGCGGAGCACGGCGATCCGGTCGGCGGGCGGGGTGTTCGGCCAGGCGCCGTCGTCGAAGGCGGCGCGGGCCGCGGCGACGGCGCGGTCGACGTCGGCCGGGAGGGCCTGCGCGGCGCGGCCGAGCGGCGACTGGTCGTGCGGGGACACCAGGTCCAGCAGGTCCGGGCCGCTCGGCTCGGTCCACTCGCCACCGATGAAGAGCTTGTCGTAGGTGATCACGGTCGCCTCCTATTTGTCACACCACTGTAGCGCTTACTGGGCTTAGAGCATTCCGAGCGTGACAGTAAGCTGCGTTACAGTCACAACTACGTGGTAACTTGAGGTCATGAGAGCCGACGCGGTCCGCAACCTCGAGACCGTCCTGACGACGGGCGCGCGCATGCTCGCCGAGGACCCGGCGACCGGCGTCGCCGCGATCGCCGCCGCGGCCGGCGTGGACCGCCGCACCGTCTACCGTCACTTCGCGTCCCGTGACGAGCTGCTGGCCGCGATCTACGACGCCCGGCTGACGGCGGTCGAGGAGGCCGTCGACCACGCGCGGCTGCGCGAGGCGCCCGTCCCGGTGGCCCTGCACCGCTACGCCGAAGGCATCATCGAGGTCAACCGCAAGTGGCCGGTCGAGCTGACCCGGATGCGGGCCGAACCGTCCATTCAGGACCGTCGCGGCCGGGTGAGCGCCGAGGTGGACGCGTTCATCGCGCGCGCCACCGTGGAGGGCGTCTTCCGGGCGGACGTCCCGGCGGGCTGGGTGTCCGACGTCGTGATCCAGCTGCTGCACCTGGCCTCGCGGCAGCCGTCGAGCGCCCCGGAGGCGGCGGACCTGCTCGTCGCCACCCTGCTGCGCGGAGTCGGCGCACACTGAGTGGTTACTGCTCGAAACTGTCCATTAACGACGGAGAAACCCCAGTATCGAGCACTTGACATGCCCGGTTCTGCTCGCTTTACTTCTGGGCACGTCGGAACGGACGCCCGACGTCAGAGGTACGCCCAGCCGGTATGTCGGCCTCCGCCGCGAGCCCGGACTGAGTCGCCAGGACGCGCTCGTGGTCCGAGGCGGGGTCGTGCCCACCATCATCCGGAGTTCGATGATGCCCTTCTCCCGCGTTCAGTTCCTCGCCAGTGCCGCGCTCGCGGCCGCCGTCCTCGGCGGTACCGCGTGCACGGCCTCGGCCGCCCCGGCCGCGGTCACCCCGCCACCGGTGAAGGCGGGCTTCGACTACCAGATCGGCGGCGCCTACACGCCGCCGTCCGGCGTCAAGGTCGTCAGCCGCGACCACACGGCCGCACCGGCCGCCGGGCTCTACAACATCTGCTACGTCAACGCTTTCCAGTCCCAGCCCGGCGCCGAGGGGGAGTGGGGCGACCTGCTGCTGCGGGACGCCAACGGCAACGTCGTCGTCGACGAGGACTGGGACGAGGCCCTGCTCGACCTGCACACCGCGGACAAGCGCACGCGCGTCGCGGCCAAGGTGAACGCCTGGGTCGACGACTGCGCCGCGCGGGGTTACCAGGCGATCGAGCCGGACAACTACGACAGCTTCACGCGCTCCCGGGGTCTGCTCTCCGACAGCGACGCCCAGGCCTACATCCGCCTGCTTTCCGCGCACGCCCACCAAAAGGGCCTCGCGATCGGCCAGAAGAACACCAGCGAGCTGGCCGGCCAGCGCCAGGCCAACGGGCTCGACTTCGCCATCGCCGAAGAGTGCGGCCAGCAGAAGAACTGCGGCGAGTTCACGCCCGCGTTCGGCGACCACGTGATCGTCATCGAGTACACCGACGCCGGCCTCAAGACCGCCTGCAGCCGGTGGAGCTCGCTCAGTATCGTCCGCCGCGACCTCGACGTCGTCCCCAAGGGCGAGTCCGGCTACGTCCGCAAGACCTGCTGATGGACCGGCGGGGTTTCCTGCGCGGTGTCGGCGGTCTCACCCTCGGCACCGCGCTGGCCGGGTGCGGCGCGGCCACCGGGAGCGACGGCGGGCCGGTGACGGTCGAGGTCTGGCACGGCCAGACCGACACCGGCAAGAAGGTCCTCGACGAGCTCGTCGCGGACTTCCACCGGACCCACGCGGGGATCCGCATCGATCTCGGCGGCGGTGTCCTCGCCGACGCGATGCTGCAGAAGATCACCGCGGCGCTGGCGTCGGGGTCCTTCCCCGACATCGCCTACGTCTTCGGCTCGGACCTCGCCAGCGTCGCGCGCAGCCCGAGCGTCGTCGACGTCACCGATCTCGTCGACGCGGGGCCCGGTTTCTGGGCCCCGGCGCGGGAAGCGGTGACGGTCAACGGCCGGGTGCGCGCGGTCCCGGCGCTGCTGGACTCGCTGGCCGTGGTGTGCAACAAGACGTTGTTCGACGGGGCCGGGATCCCGCTGCCCGCCGCGGGCTGGACGTGGGGCGACTTCGTCGAGACGGCGAAGAAGCTCACCGACGCGGCCAACGGCACCTTCGGCACCGCTTGGCCCGCCACCGGCGACGAGGACACCGTGTGGCGGCTGTGGCCGATGGTGTGGGACCTCGGCGGCGACGTGATCGGCGCCGGCGGCCGCGGCATCGGGTTCGCGGACCAGGGGGTGCGGGCTCTGGAAGTCGTCCGCGACCTCGCCGCGGCGAAGGCCGTCTACCTCGACCCGAAGTCCGGCAGCGAGCAGATGTACCAGGCGTTCGAAGCCGGGCACATCGGCATGGTCCCCACCGGGCCGTGGCAGCTGCCCGACATCGCCGACGCCGGGGTCGACTACGCGGTCGTGCCGTTGCCCAGCTTCAGCGGCCGTCCCGGCACCATCTCCGGGCCGGACACCTGGACGCTGTTCGACAACGGTGAGGAGCGCGTCGCGGCGGCGCGCACGTTCCTGTCCTGGCTGGCCGACCCGGCCCAGGACGTCCGCTGGGACGACGGCGCCGGCAGCCTGCCGCTGAGCCGCCGGACGCAGGAACTGCCCGCGTGGCAGGAGAAAACCGCCGAAACACCGGGGCTGCCGGTGTTCGTCGACGCTCTGGACCACGCGCGGGTCCGGCCGGTGCACCCGGCCTACCCGCAGGTGTCGGCGGCTGTCGGCACCGCGATCGTCGCCGTGCTGCTCGGCCGGGCCACCCCGGCCGACGCGCTGCGCGACTGCGCCGCGGCCGCCGACGCCGCCCTGATCATCCCCCGCTAGGGAGCCGCCATGCCCGGACTGCCGAGGCCCATCACCGTCACCCCCGCCCACAAACATGCAAAACGCCGACGTCGGCGCGAGTCCGCGGCCGCGTGGGCCTACGTCTCACCCGCCGTGCTCATCATCCTCGGCCTCGGCGTGGTGCCCGTGGCCTGGTCGCTGCTGCTCTCGTTCCAGGTCGACGACCTCGTGACGCCCAGCCGGTGGGTCGGCTGGGACAACTACGCGGCGCTCGCCCAGGACCCGAACTTCGCCCAGGCCGTCGGGAACACCGTGCTGTACACGGTGCTCTACGTCCCGCTGAGCATCTTCTTCGGCTTCCTGCTGGCGCAGGCGCTGAACCGGCGCATCCGGCTGATCGGCGTCTACCGGACGCTGGTCTTCGTGCCGTTCGTGCTCTCGGCGACCGCGCAGGGCGTGCTGTTCTCGTTCATCCTCGACCCGCAGTTCGGCGCGGCCAACTCGCTGCTGCACCACCTCGGCGTGTCCCCGCAAGGGTTCCTGACCGATCCCGCGCAGGCGCTGCTGGTGCTCGTGGCCATCACGTTGTGGAGCGGCACCGGGTTCTGCGTCATCGTGTACCTGGCCGCGCTGCAGGACGTCCCGCCGTCGCTGGTGGAGGCCGCGCGGCTGGACGGCGCGGGCACCTGGCGCGTGCTGCGGCACGTCACGCTGCCGGCGATCATGCCGGTGACGGCGTTCCTGGTGGTGTGGCAGCTGATCACGTCGCTGCAGGTGTTCGACCTGGTGTACGTGACGACCAAGGGCGGCCCGCTCGGCTCCGCCACGGTGATCGTCTACTTCGTCTGGGAGCAGGCGTTCAAGAACTTCACCGCCGGCTACGGCGCGGCGTCGGCCTACGTGCTCGCGGTCGCCCTGCTGGTCGTCGTGGTCGCCGTCCGCCTGCTCCGCCGGCCCCGGAAGGCACTCCGATGACCGCCCGGATCGACAGCGTGCCCGCGCCGCGGGTGCTGCCCGTGCTGCGCCGCCCGCGGCTGCCGTTCAGCCCCTGGCACCTGCTGCTCGTGCCGCTGGCCGTGGTGTTCGCCGCGCCGCTGGTGTGGCTGCTGCTCAGCTCGGTGATGAGCAACGCCGAGATCAACCGGTTCCCGCCCGCGCTCTGGCCGTCCCACGTGGACTTCTCGGGCTACCGCTACGTCCTCGACAACGCCCTGTTCGTGCGCTGGTTCACGAACTCGCTGATCGTGTCGGCGGTGACCGTGGTGTCGAACCTGCTGTTCGGCGCGCTCGGCGGGTACGCGTTCGCGCGGATGCGGTTCGCCGGGTCCCGGGCGCTGCTCGCGGTGATGATCGCGACGATGGCGATCCCGTTCCAGCTGACCATGATCCCGACGTTCCTGGTGATGAAGAAGCTCGGCCTGATCGACAGCCTGGGCGCGCTCATCGTGCCGTCGCTGGTGACGCCGTTCGCGGTGTTCCTGCTGCGTCAGTTCTTCCTGTCCGTGCCCCGGGAACTGGAGGAAGCGGCCTGGATCGACGGCTGCTCGAGGCTGCGCGTGCTGTTCACGATCGTGCTGCCGCTGTCGCGGCCCGCGTTGAGCACGGTGGCCGTGCTGACCTTCCTGAGCACGTGGAACGACCTGACCTGGCCGCTGATCGCGCTCAACCACGACACCGTCTACACGCTGCAGCTGGGATTGACGACGTTCCAGGGCCAGCACCACACCAACTGGGCCGCGGTGATGGCGGGCAACGTGATCACCGTGCTGCCGGTGCTGCTCGCCTTCCTCGGCGCGCAGAAGACGTTCATCCAGTCCATCACCTCCAGCGGCCTCAAGGGCTAGGGCCGTCATGCACCGTTTCGACCTGCTCGTGGTCGGCGACGCCAACCCCGACGTCATCATCGGTCCACTGCGGACGGACCTGGCTTTCGGCCAGCGGGAGCAGCTCGCCGACTCCGGCGTGCTCACCCTCGGCGGCTCCGGCGCCATCACCGCCGCCGGCGCCGCCCGGCTGGGGCTGAAGGTCGCCTTCGCCGGGCGCGTCGGCGACGACGCCGGCGGCCGGTTCGTCCGCGACGCCCTCGACGAACGCGGCGTCGACACCAGCGCGTTGCACACCGACCCGTCGCTGCCGACGCCGTTGACGACCGTCCTGACCCGCGACGGCGACCGCGCGATCGTCACCGCACCGGGCACCCTGGCCGCGATCGGCGCCGGCGACGTCCCGCCGGAGCTGATCGCGGCGAGCCGGCACGTCCACTCGTCGTCGTACTTCCTGCTCCCGGAGCTCGCGCCCGCGTTGCCGGGTCTGCTGCGCGCGGCCCGCGGGCACGGCGCGACGACGTCCGTCGACACCAACGACGACCCGGCCGAGCGGTGGGACGTCGGGGAACTGCTGCGGGAGACGGACTTCCTGCTGCCCAACGCGGCCGAGGCACGCCGGCTGACGGGCGCGGCCGGCGCGTGGGAGGCCGCCACGCTGCTGGCCGCCCGCGGCCCGGCCGTCGTGGTCAAGGACGGCGCCGACGGCGCGTTCGCCTGCCGCGACGGCGAACTCACCACCACCCCGGGGATCCCGGTGACCGCCGTCGACACCGTTGGCGCCGGGGACAGCTTCAACGCCGGGTTCCTCGCCGGCGTCCTGGCCGGGCTGCCGCTCGGGACGGCGCTGCGTTGCGGCGTCGTCTGCGGCGGCTTCTCGGTCCGCGCCCGCGGCGGCACCGCCGGCCAGGCCACGTGGGACGACGTCCTCGTCCACCTCGAACGCACCGAATCGGATCACGCATGACCACCCCCAAGATCACCTTCGTCGGCGCGGGCAGCGTCGTGTTCACCCAAGGCCTGCTCGCCGACCTGTTCACCTACTCCGAGCTGGACGGCGTGCACGTCGCCCTGCACGACATCGACCCGGAACGGCTGGCGACGGCGCTGGCCGCGGCTCGGCAGATCGCCGCCGCCCGCGGCGTCAAACCCCTGCTCACCGCGCACGCCGACCGCCGGGAAGCCCTGGCGGAAGCGGACTTCGTCGTGAACATGGTCCAGATCGGGATGGGGGAGTCGACGCGCACCGACTTCGCCGTCCCGGCCCGCTACGGCCTGCGCCAGACCATCGGCGACACCCTCGGCATCGGCGGGATCTTCCGCGCGCTGCGGACGTTCCCGTTCCTGAAGGGACTCGGCGCGGACATCGCCGACGTCTGCCCGGAAGCGTGGCTGCTCAACTACACCAACCCGATGGCGATGAACGTCCAGTACCTGAGCGAGGCCACCGGCCTGACGCGGGTCGTCGGGCTGTGCCACTCGGTGTACTGGACGGTCCACGGGCTCGCCGAGCTGGTCGGGGTGCCGTTCGACGAGGTCACCTACGTCGCGGCCGGCGTCAACCACCAGGCCTGGGTGCTGCGGTTCGAGCACGGCGGCACCGACCTCTACCCGCGGCTGACGTCGCTCGCCGAGGGCGACGAGCAGCTGCGGCGGCGCGTCCGGTTCGACATGTTCCGGCGGCTCGGGTACTACCCGACCGAGACCAGCGAGCACTCCGCCGAGTACGTGCCCTGGTACCTGCACCACGACAGCGAGATCGAGCGGCTGCGGCTGCCGGTCGGGGCGTACCTGGAGATCGTCGCGGAGAACGAGGCCGAGTACGAGCGGACGCGCCACGCCGTCGCCGCCGGTGAGCCGCTGCCCGTCGAAGGCACCAACGAGTACGCGCCGCAGGTCATCCACAGCATCGTCACCGGCACGCCGCGCACGGTCTACGGCAACGTCGTCAACCGCGGCCTGATCGAGAACCTGCCGGCCGACGGCGTGGTCGAGGTGCCGTGCCTGGTCGACGGCACCGGCGTCCGGCCGACGCGGATCGGCGCGCTGCCACCGCAATTGGCCGCGCTGAACCGGACGTACCTGAGCATGAACGACCTGGTCGTGCGCGCGGCGATCGAGGACGACCCGCGTCACATCCGCCACGCCGCGATGACCGACCCCGCCACGGCGGCCTCGCTGCCCGTCGAGCGGATCTGGGAGCTGTGCGACGACCTGGTCCGCGCGCACGGCGACCGCCTCCAGCCCGCACTGCGTACCCTTCTCGGCCACTGATTCAGGAGAACGATGTCCTACACCCTCGACGAGATCACCAGCCAGCCGGAGTGCTGGGCGCGTGTGGTCCGGGAACTGCCGCTGCACGCACCCGCGTTGCCCGCGATGGGGGAGCGCGTCGCCGTCATCGGCTGCGGCACCTCGTGGTTCATGGCGCAGAGTTACGCCCGGCTGCGCGAGGACGCCGGCCACGGCCTGACCGACGTCTTCGCGGCGTCGGAAGCGAAGCTCGACCGGCCGTACGACCGCGTGCTGGCGATGACCCGCTCCGGCACGACGACGGAGATCCTGACCGCGCTGGAACGAACGCGGCCGGGCACCCGCGTCACGACGATCACGGCGGTGGCCGACTCGCCGGCCGCGGCGCTGTCGGACGACGTCGTCTGCCTGCCGTACGCCGACGAGCGTTCGGTGGTCCAGACGCGGTTCCCGACGACGCAGCTGCTGCTCCTGCGCGCCCACCTGGGCCTGCCGACGGACCGGGCGCTGGCCGACGTCTCCCGGGCCTTGACCACGCCGCTCGCCCCGGAGCTGCTCGCGGCGTCGCAGATTTCGTTCCTGGGCGCGGACTGGCACGTCGGAGTGGCGAACGAGGCGGCGCTGAAGGTCCGCGAGGCGGCGGCTTGGTGGACGGAGTCGTACTCGGCGATGGAGTACCGCCACGGCCCGATCGCGGTGGCCGCGCCGGGCCGGGCGGTCTGGAGCCTGGCGCCCCTGGACGCGGGCCTGGTCAGTCAGATCGAGGCGACGGGCGGGTACCTGCGGCAGGGCGAGCTGGACCCGCTGGCCGAGCTGGTGCTGGTCCAGCGCCTGGCCGTGGCCCTCGCCGAAGCGGCGGGCCGCGACCCGGACCGCCCGGCCCACCTGACCCGCTCGGTCGTCCTGGCGAGCTGACCCGACCTGAAGTGCCGTGACGGGCACCTTCATGGACCTGAACGCCATGAAGGTGCCCTCGCGGCGTTCTGGTCGTCTAGCTGGCTAGCGTGCTAGCATTCTGTCATGAGCGACAAGGACGTCAAGCAGTTCAACGTGTACCTGCCGACGGACTTGATCCGTGAGGTGAAGCACCACGCCGTGGACACCGAACAGTCGCTGTCGGCCCTCGTCACCGCGGCGCTGCGCCAGTACCTCGCCACCGCCACGGCCGACTCAGAAGGAGAACAGCGATGAAGAGTGACCGCGTCGAAGCCCTGTACCTGGAGACGCACAACTGGGGGAAGGCCACCAAGTTCTTCCAGTCGCTCGGGTTCGAGATCGACTTCGCGACGGACCACAGCTCGGGACTGCTGCGCAACGGCGACGGCGCCTACCTGTTCGTCGCCGAGGTGCCGGCGGACCAGCCGACCGGGATGCAGGTCGTCATCAAGGTCCCCGCCGAGGACACCTTCGAAGCCGGCGCGCCGGTCGAGGTCGTCAGCCCGTTCGCCGACACCCACTTCGGGACGCGCGAGATGAGCGTCCGCGATCCCGACGGGCGCACGTGGATCCTCCAGGCGCCGTCCGGGACGTGACCGAACGGCGCGGCGGCCTGGACGTCGCCGTGCAGGCCACGCAGCCGGACCGGAGCCGCCCCCTCGGCGGCTCGGTCCGGCGTACCCCACAAGGATGCCCCGGCCACCGTGGCGAAACCTTGCAAAGACCTTGAATCCGCAGGTCAGCCGGGGACACCGGGTGATCCCCGAACGAGTGAATCGATCTCCGTGCCCGCTCCCGCCCGCCGGGTGCGGGCGCAGGCGCCGAGGTGCGGCCCGGGCGCGAGCCGGGGATGCCGCGCCCGCCGCGGGCGGCTAGCGTCGGAACCGACCAGCCATCGGCGGGAGGAGCGGGGATGCGGGACCGGGCGATCCGGATCGGCACTTTCTCCGGCTACCTCGGCGACCGCTTCACCGCGCTCGCCGAAGCCCTCGACGGCGACCCCGTCGACGTCCTCGCCGGGGACTACCTCGCCGAGATCACCCTGGCCATGCTCGCCGCGCGGCACCGGCGCGATCCCGCGCGCGGCTACGTCGAATACTTCCTCGGCCAGCTGTGGCCCCACCTCGCGACCATCGCCGAGCGAGGTGTCAAGGTCGTCACCAACGCCGGCGGTTTCCACCCCGCCGGGCTCGCCGACGCCGTCCGCGCGGCCGCCGCCGAGGCCGGGGTCACGCTGTCGGTCGCGCACGTCGAAGGCGACAACCTCCTGGCCGACCTCGACGAGCTGGCCGCCACGCACCCGCTGACCCACCTCGACACCGGACGTCCGCTGTCGAGCTGGGGCACGACGCCGATCGCCGCCAACGCCTACCTCGGCGGCCACGGCATCGCCGCCGCGCTCGCCGGGGGTGCCGACGTCGTCGTGTGCGGGCGGGTCACCGACGCGTCGCTGGCCGCCGGGCCGGCCGCGTGGTGGCACGGCTGGGCCGCCGGCGACTGGGACCGGCTCGCCGGCGCCGTCGTCGCCGGGCACGTCATCGAATGCGGCCCGCAGGCCGTCGGCGGCAACTTCTCCGGCTTCACCGGCGTCCCGGGCATGGCGAAGCCCGGCTTCCCGATCGCCGAGATCGCCGCGGACGGCGGCTGCGTGATCACCAAGCACACCCGCGACGGCGGCATGGTCACCGCCGACACCGTCACCGCCCAGCTCGTCTACGAGATCCAGGGCCCGCGCTACCTCAACCCCGACGTCACCGTCCACCTCGACGACGTCCGCCTCACCCCGGCCGGCCCCGACCGGGTGGCGATCACCGGCGCCACCGGCTCGCCGCCGCCCCCGACGACCAAGGTCGCGCTGTTCGGGCAGATCGGGTACAGCGTCGTCAACACCGTCTACGTCACCGGCCTCGACGTCGACGCGAAGATCGCCCTGCTGCGCGAGCAGCTCGGCCGCGCGGACGGCGTCGACCTCGACGTCACGCGGATCGGCGTCCCGGCCGCGGACCCCGGCAGCCAGTGGGACGCCACCGCGGCCGTCCGGATCATGGCGACGTCCCGCGAGAAAGAACCCCTCGAACGCTTCGGGCTCGCGAAGCGGATCGGCAGCCTCTACCTCCAGAGCATCCCCGGCTTCTTCCACGACGGCGGTGCCGAGCTGGCCGTCCGGCCGCGGCCGCGGATCGACTACTGGCCCGCCGTGCTCGACGCCGACGTCGTCCCGCACCGCGTGGTTTTCGCCGACGGGCAAGCACAAGACGTCCCACCGCCGCCGGAAACGTCCATTGTGGACCAACCGGTGCACCCGGAACCCACCGAAGAGCCGGAGGGGACCCGGTTCGTGCCGCTGGGCACGGTCGCGCACGCCCGCAGCGGCGACAAGGGCGGCAACTGCAACCTCGGCGTCTGGACCGCCGACCCGGACGCCTGGCCGTGGCTGCGGCGGACGCTGAGCACGGCCAGGCTCCGCACGCTGCTGCCGGAGACCGCCGGACTCGAGATCGTCCGGCACGAGTTCCCGCACCTGCGGGCCGTGCACTTCGTCCTGCGCGGGCTGCTCGGCACCGGCGGCTCGGCGAACCTGCGCGTCGACCAGGTCGGCAAGGCCGTCGGCGAGTACCTGCGCGCCCGGCTGGTGCCCGTCCCCGAAGAACTCCTGCAGCGGAAGGACTCCCGATGACGCTCACCGACCGGGTCGCGCACGCGATCGCCCACCCGGCGACCGGCGACGCCTTCGACCCGCACGCCGAGCTCGCCGACCTGCTGTCCGGCATCGGGATGAGCCCCGCCGACACCGGCGGCACGATCACCTTCGACGGCGCCGACCCGGTCGTCCCGAGCACCCTGCGCCTCGGCGGCGCGTCGGCCATCGCGCTGGCCGCGAAGTCGGCGGCGATCGCGAAACTCTGGCGGCTGCGCGGCGGTGACGGCCAGGACATCGGCGTCGACCTGCGCGTCGCGCCGCACCGGCTGTGCCCGTTCTACGACCGGAAGTGGGAGCTGGTCAACGGCTTCCCGCAGAACGCCGCGGCCAACCCGAGCCAGGCGCTGGGGTTCCGGTTCTACCGCACCGCCGACGACCGCTGGGTGATGCCGCTCAACCCGTACCCGAAGATCAAGATCGCCGCGCAACGGCTGCTCGACGTCCCGGAGGACCCGGACCGGGTCGCCGCCGCCGTCGCCGGCTGGAAGGGCATCGAGCTGGAAGAGGCCGCGGTGGCGGCCGGGACCGTGCTGCCGATGCTGCGCACCACCACCGAGCTGCTCGCCGAGCCGCACTACCGGGAGACCCTGGCCGGGCTGCCGCTGATCGAGATCACCAAGATCGCCGACAGCGACCCGGTGCCGTTGCCGGCCGGCGCCGCCGATCCGCTGTCCGGCGTTCGCGCGCTGGGCATGGGCCACGTGATCGCGGGCGCGGGCGTCGGCCGCGCGCTCGCCCTGCACGGCGCCGACGTCCTGAACCTGTGGCGCCCGGGCGAACTCGAGCACGACGTCACCTACGTGACGGCGAACGTCGGCACCCGGTCGGCCATCGTGAACCCGTACAGCGACGAGGGCGCGCGGAAGATCCGGGAGCTGCTCGGCACCGCGGACGTCTTCTACGCCAACCGAAGGCCCGGCTACCTCGCGCGCATCGGGCTGAGCGCGGAGCAGGCGGCGGAAACCCGGCCGGGGATCGTGTACGCGACCGCGTCGCTCAACGGCGAGCACGGGCCGTGGGCCGGCCGGATCGGGTTCGACCAGACCGCCGGCAGCCTCACCGGCATGATGCACCTGGAAGGCGACGGCGAAACCCCGGCGCTGCCGCCGATCCTCGTCGTCAACGACTACATCGTCTCGTGGCTGATGGCCGCGGGGATCGTCGAGGCATTGGCGCGGCGGGCGACCGACGGCGGCAGCTACCGCGTGCACGTCTCGCTCACCCGCGCCGCGCTGTGGATCCTGAGCATGGGTGTGTTCGACAAGGCCTACGCGCTCGACACCGCCGGCCGCGGCGAGGCGCACGCCTACCTCGACCCGGAGACCTTCACCGCGGACACCCCGCTCGGGCGCTACCAGGGCGTCACCGACCAGGTCCGGATGTCCGCGACGCCGGGCCACTACCGCACGGTCCTGGTGCCGCGCGGCTCGTCCCGTCCCGAGTGGTCGTGAGTGGTAATGCGGGTTCTAACCCTCATTACCACTCACGACCGGCGGGCTACTTCACCAGTTTCGCGTAGACGATCACGTTGTCGAGGTAGTTGCGGCTCGCCGCGTCGTACTTGCCACCACAGGTGATCAGCCGCAGTTCCGGCTCGTTCGTGTTCCCGTACACGGCTTCGGTCGGGAACTCCTTTTTCGCGATCTGGTCGACCTTCGCCACGGTGAACGTGAGCTTGCCGCCGTCGGCGCGGTCGACGTGCACCTGGTCGCCGACCTTCATCTCGTGCAGCCGCCAGAAGATGCCCTTCTGGTGGTCGCCGTCGATGTGGCCCAGGATGACCGCCGGGCCGACCTCGCCGGGCGTCGGCCCGTACTCGTACCAGCCGGCCTGCAGCGGCTGGTCGACCGGCGGGACCTCGACGGTCTTGTCGGCGTTGAGCCCGAGTGACACCAGCGAAGACTGCGCGTCGATGGCGGGGACGTCGATCGCGGTGGGCAGGGACCGCGACAGCCCGGCGGGGGCGGCCGCGGCGGGCGCGGGCGCCGGGTTCCCGGCCGCGGTCGGCGTCGCGGCACCGCACCCGGCGAGCAGCAACGCGGTGAGGACGAAGAGAAGTGCGCGGCGCATCGGCTCAGCCCTCGGTCGCGAGGCTGCCGTCGCCGGTCTGCGGGGCACCGGCGGGCACGACGGTGACCTGGCCCGGGTTCTGCGGACGCGGCGGGGCCTGCGGCGCGAGTTCCTTCGCCGGGCCGCAGGAAACGGACGCGAGCTTGACGTCACCACTGCCGATGGCGCCGGTGACGTCGCCGCCCAGGAGCTTGACGTGCAGCGCGGTCACGTCGAGGCCGCCGTCGTAGCGCTGGTCCTGCTCGTTGACGATCACCTCGACCACACCGGGGATGCCGAGACGCATGTTGGGCGCGGCCTCCGCCGGGATTGTGCCGAGCCGGCCGAGGTTGACCCCGGCCAGGTCGCTGCTGCCGACGACCTTGCCGTCGGCCGACGCGCAGCGGGCGCTGATCACCCGCGCCGACGGCACCCGGCCGGCGACCGCGGCCAGCACGGGCAGCGTCGCCTCGACGATGCTCGCCTTGCTCGCGACCGAAGCCGTGTCGGAGACGACGGAGCTGGAGATGGCCTTCGCCGTGACGAGCCCCTTCAGCGGGGCGTCGGCCACGTTCGCCGAGGTCGGGCCGGTGCTGCTCGACGGGGCCAGCTTGCCGGTCTCGACGGTGATCCCCTTGCCGCCGGCCAGATCCTTCAGCACGCCGGGCAGCAGGGAAACCCCGGCGGACGCACCGAAAGCGGAGCCGGTCACCCCGGCGTCCCCGGCCGGCGCACCGGTGGCGCCGGTGGCTCCGGTGGCCAGGACGACGGCGGTCAGGCCGGCCAGGCTCCCGGCTCGGAGCATGGTTGTGCGCATGAACGAGGTCCTTTCAAAGAAATGGGCCGCGAAAACGTGCGGCGACGGCGGGCCGAGCGTGACTCGGTCCGCGGAGGAAAGCTCGGCCACGCTATCAAAATCGCGCTTGCTGCCAAGCAAGCCGAGATCCCCGGTGGTTACCCGAGTTCGCGAAACGTGATCTTCCGGAAAACAAACAACTCGAAGTGGCCACTTCGGCTCGACGCATTTCCCCGATGATCGACGGCGAGTAGTGCCCGTTGCGGCATTCGAGGGGGTTCACCCCCCGTTATGACACGTCCGAGTGATTACTCGGCTGGGGCGCGGCGAACACGGGGAGTGATGTGACCGCCACGGGATTCGACGGATTCGATTTCCTCGTCCAGCGGGACGGCGGAAGCTGTGCGTGGCCGGTCAGAAGGTGCCGCGGTCGTCGCTTCGCGGGTCGCCGCGGACGACGTGGTCGTCGTAGAGCCCGGCCCGCGCGGTGCGGCGCCAGGGCCGCGCCAGCTGGACCGCCGTGGCGACGTCCGGGGCCGACAGCTCGAGGTCCGCGACGGCCAGACCGGGCTCCGGACGCGAGGACGCCCGCGCGATCCACCGGCCCCCGGGCGCGACGACACCGGCGGGCACGGTGGCCGCGAACTGGGCGGGCACCGAGTAGCCGAGCCAGTAGCTGTACAGCGTCCCGTACGCCTGGGCGACCGTGGCCCGGGCCGCGTCGTCCACCATCACCGACACCAGGACGCAGTCGACGTCGAGGCGCTCGTACTCGGCGAACAGCTCGGGGAAGTTGACCTCGATGCACAGGGCGCAGCCGAACCGGACGCCGTCGACCTCGAAGACCAGCGGCTCGGTGCCGGGCGAGTAGAGGTACCGCAGCTCGGTGTTCGACAGGAACCGCTTGTCGTAGCGGCCGACGAGCTTTCCGGTGTCCGACACGACGTAGAGGCTGTTGTGCGGGCGGTTCCCGCCGCTCAGCGGGTGGATCGAGCCGAACGCGACCCAGATCCCGAGCCGGCCGGCCAGCTCGGCGATCGCCTCGGCCTCTGCGCGCAGCACCGGCCACGCCGCGCGCGTCCAGTCGGCCGGGCCGACCCGCTCCGGGCCGTGCACCGACATCACCCGCTTGTGCGGGTAGGTGATCGCCCCTTCCGGGAACTGCACCAGCCGGGCGCCCGCGTCCCGCGCTTCGGCCATCAGGTCGCGCAGCCGGGCCGCCGACGCGCGCAGCGCCGTCACGTCGGCCGGATCTTCGACCACTTCGCTCTGGGCCACCGCCAGGCGGAACGTCCGCGCCACGACCCGAGCTTAGGCGGTGTCCTGCAAGTCAAGCTCGCGGTCTTCGCGCCCAGGCGGCCCCTGACGGCACGGGCGGGATCACCCGAGTACGGCCCAGTACGAGGGTGACCCGCCCGCGCCGTCAGGAACCACCTGGATCACGAAGCCCATCGAGCAGACTTGCAGGACACCGCCTGGCCCGGCGGCGGCGCACGGTAGGTTGCCCGTATGCGTCCCGTCCGCCCGAGCCGCCGGTGAACGTGCCCGAAGAGGTGCTGCGCACCTCGATCGTCGAGCGCCTCTTCGCGCGTGCGGCCGACGAGCGCCCGCTGTTCACCCACCAGGACCACAGCGCCGGCGCCGAGCACACGCTGACGTGGGCCGAGTTCACCGCGCGGGTGCGTGTGGTGGCCGGCGCGCTGGGCCGCGTCGCCGAGCCGGGGGAGCGCGTCGCGATCCTCGCGGGCCAGGACCTGAACTACCCGCTCGCGTTCTTCGGCGCGCTCGCCGCCGGCCTGGTCGCGGTGCCGCTGATGGCGCCGGCGAGCCGCGGCCAGCGCGACCGGCTCACCGGCGTGCTGGCCGACTGCGGCGCCCGCGTCTGGCTGACGTCGTCGGCCGCGGCGGCCCGGGTGCGCGAAGCCGGCGATTTCGACCACCTCGTCGTGGCCGACGAAGTGTCCGGCCCGGGCGTCGATCCGGTCCCGGTGACGGCGGAAACCCCGGCGTACCTGCAATACACGTCGGGCTCGACGCGGGAGCCGGCCGGCGCGGTGATCCCGCACCGGGCGATCGTCGCCGCCTGCTGGCAGGGCAGCCGCGCCTACGCCGTCGACGAGGGCACGACCTGCGCCGGCTGGATCCCGTTCTTCCACGACATGGGCCTGATCCAGCTGCTGTGCCTGCCCGTCTTCGCCGGCGGCCGCTCGGTGTTCATGGCCCCGGCCGAGTTCGTGCACCGGCCGCAGCGGTGGCTGCGGCAGCTGCACGACTACCCGGCGGTGTTCACCGCCGCCCCGAACTTCGCCTTCGACCTCGCGGCCGACGCGGCGGCCGAGGCCGGCGACGACCTCGACCTGTCCGGCGTGCGGGTCGCGCTCAACGGCAGCGAACCCGTCCGGCCGCGCACGGTCCGGCGGTTCCAAGAGGTGTTCGGCCCGCGCGGGTTCCGCCCCGGGGCGCACTGCCCGTCCTACGGCCTGGCCGAAGCCACCGTCTACGTCACGAGCGCGGGCCCCGAAGGACCGCGCGGCGCGGTGTTCGACCGGGACGCCCTCGCGCAGGGCACCGCCGTCGAAATGGTCGACGGCCAGGAACTCGTGTCGGTCGGGCGTCCGGTCGGGCAGCGCGTGCGGATCGTCCGGGATGGACGGACGGCGCCCGACGGCGAGGTCGGCGAGATCTGGATCCACGGCTCGAACGTGGCCACCGGCTACTGGGGCCGCGGTGACGCCGCCGCGTTCGGCGCCACGCTCGACGGCCTGCGCGGCTGGCTGCGCACCGGCGACCTCGGCGTCGTGCACCGCGGCGACCTCTACGTCACCGGCCGGATCAAGGACCTCATCGTCGTCGACGGCCGCAACTTCCACCCGCAGGACATCGAAGCGGCGGCGGGGGAAGCGCACCCGGCCGTCCGCCGCGACCGCGTCGCCGCGTTCGGCGTGGCCGACGACGCCGGCGAGGGCGCGGTGGTGGTGGCCGAGTGGGCGCGTGACACCGACGGCGTGAACGTCCAAGAAGTGACCAGGGCGGTGCTGCGCGCGGTGTCGCGCGAACACGATCTCACGCTGCGTTCGGTACGTCTGGTCCCTTCCGGCGGACTTCCGCGCACTTCCAGTGGCAAGGTCGCCCGGTCGGCCGCCAAGGCGCGTTATGGTGACTTCCGTGGGTGATCACCGCGCCGAGGTCACGAAGGTCGTCAGCGAGACCTTCATGCTGGACCCCGCAGGCGTCGAACCCGACGCTCCCCTCGAGGAGCTGGGCATCGACTCCAAGGGCCGGATCAAGCTGCTGGCGGCGCTGGAGGTCTACTTCCGGGTGACGATCGACCTGGACCAGCTCGACCGGTTCACCGACGTGGGTTCGGTGGCCGAAGTGCTCACGGAAGCGCTCGCGGGCGCGACCGGCGGATCTGACGAGAGGCTCTGAAATGAGCGGGGGGTACACCGCGACGACCGACGCGTTGTCGTCGGCGTCGAAGAACATCGGCCGGCTGTCGGAACAGCTGCTGGACGACAACCCGGACCTGTCGAGCACGCCGGTCGACGCGGCCGGCTTCGGCCAGGCCCACGGCGCGCACGCGGCGAAGTACACCGCCGGGGTGACGGCGCTGTGGGCCGCGGTCAGCGGGTACAGCAGCACGCTGGGCTCGTTCGGCACGAACCTCGGCACCGCCGGCAGCAGCTACGGCGCGAACGAGGAAAACCAGTCGGGCGCGATCACCACCGCGGGGGCTGACCTGTAATGGCCAAGACCTGGACCGAGGTCAAGGCGGTGCTCGACGACCCGAGCGTGCCCGCCCAGACCAAGAGCGTGCTGATCAGCAGCTGGATGCGGGAGAACCCGCCGCCCCCGCCGTTCCTGGCCGACCAGGAACCGGACGACATCAAGGCCAAGCGGCAGGAAGCCGAGAAGCTCGCCACCGCCTACAACGCGAACCCGCTCTTCTCCGGCGTCCCGCTCGACGAGGCCTACGACACCGCCAAGAAGGCGGGCGACCAGGCCAGCTACAACGAAGACCAGGAGAAGAAGGCCGTCGACGACGGCAAGAAGAAGCTCGACGACACCAAGCCGCCCGCCTCGGACGAGTCCGGCGGTGGCGCCAGCACCGGCACGAAGACGTCCGACGAGATCTTCGACGCCGCCGCGCCCGCGCTCAAGCTGTTCGAGACGTTCGGCTCGCTGCTGGCGAAGCTCCCGGACGACTGCCGCGGCAACACCCGCGCGCTCGACCTGGACAAGGACATCCGGAAGCCGTTCGACGAGCAGCGCGGCATCAGCTTCCAGAACTTCGTCGAGGACGCCGACCACTTCAAGACCGGCTCGACCACGGTGGACAAGACCGTGGAGAACACCGGCACCGAGCTGTCCAGCCTGTACCAGAGCTGGACCGGCGCCGGTGCCGACGCCGCGTCGGACACCTACAACGACAAGATCCTGCCCAAGGCGAACAAGCTGTCCCAGACCCTCGGCAACGCGGGCGAGGCGACGCTCAGCACCGCCACCACGGTCTTCCAGCTGTGCAAGGGCAAGGCCGACGCGGTCATCGGGATGTACACCGACCTGGTCGGCAAGGCCGACTACACGATGGCGCAGAAAGTCGTCGCGGTCGCCAGCGGCGAGCACGGCAACGAGCAGGACCTGGCCCAGATCGCCGGCTGGATGGACGCCAACTTCGGCACCAACCTGGTCAAGACGCTCAACGACCAGGGCTGCTGCGACGGCGACGAGATCAAGAAGCACGGCCAGGACCTGGCCAAGCAGTGGATCCAGAACCAGTTCAACCCCGACATGTGGGACCGGCTCTACCAGGGCTTCGCCAAGACCTGCAAGGACACCAAGGACCTCGTCGACCAGGCCTACGACGCGCTCGACAAGGTCATGGGCAAGGTCAAGAACGAGTTCGAGGGCGTCACGATGCCCGGCGGTTCGGGTTCGGGTTCCGGCACCGGTGGGTCCGGTGGCGGCTCGGGTTCCGGCTCGGGTTCGGGCAACGGTGGTTACGGCGGTGGTTCCGGCTCAGGCAGCGGCTCGGGTTCGGGCGGTGGCGGGTACGGCGGTGGCTCGGGTGGCGGCGACGGCTCGGGATCTGGTGGTTCCGGTTCCGGCGGCTCCGGCTCGGGTTCCGGCGGGTCCGGCTCCGGCTCCGGCAGCGGTTCGGGCAGTGGCTCGGGTTCCGGCGGCTCGGGTTCGGGTGGCGGCGGCAACGTGCCGCCGATCCCGGACTTCGACACGCCGTCCGGTGCTTCCGGCGGCGGCTCCGGGTCCGGTTCGGGCTCGGGTTCCGGCTCCGGTGGTGGCGGTTCGGTGCCGCCGATCCCGGACATCTCCGGTGGTTCCGGTTCGGGCTCGGGCGGTGGTTCCGGTTCGGGTTCGGGTTCCGGTGGTGGCGGGCCGATGCCGTCCATCCCGGACATGTCCGGTGGCGGGGGCTCGGGCGGTGGCGACGACACGACGCCGTCTTCGACGCCGCCACCGTCGTCTTCGGACGGTCAGGAGGCTGCGGCCGCGGCGGCGGAGGCCGCCAAGAAGAAGGCCGCCGACGCGCTGAGCCAGTTCTCCGGCGAGGGCATCAAGACCGACGACGGCTCCGGTGCGGGCGGCCTCGGCGGCGGCGGTGGCAGCGACTCCGGTGGTGGTGCCGGCGGCGGCAGCGACACGTCGCCGTCCGGGGCCGGTTCGGGTTCGGGAGCCGGCGGTGGTCAGGACGCGGCCGCCGCGGCGGCGGAAGCGGCGAAGAAGAAGGCCGCCGACGCGTTGAGCGAGTTCTCCGGTGAGGGCATCAAGACCGACGCCGGTGGCGGTTCGGGGCTCGGCGGCAGCGGCGGTGGCGACGACGCGGGCTCCGGCTCGGGGTCGGGCTCGGATTCCGGGTCGGACCCGGCCGCGGACGGCAAGGAAGCGGCCGAAAAGGCCGCGGAGGACGCGAAGAAGCAGGCGTCCGACGCCCTGGACAAGCTCGGCGGCGACGGCATCAAGACCGACCAGGACGGCGACGGCCTGCTCGACGACGGCAAGTCCGACACCGACGGCGACGGCAAGCCCGACACCGACAAGGACGGCGACGGCAAGCCCGACGGCGACGAAAAGCTCGACCACCTGAAGGTCAAGCAGGGCGACAAGACCTTCGAGATGACCGAGCCGGACTCCGACGGCAAGATGGACATCAAGGTCGGCGAAGGCGACGGCCCGGCGAAGGACTTCAAGCTCGACTGGCCCGACGACGACGCCGCCAAGACCGACCTCGGCGTCGGCTCGGACGATCCGGGGAAGCCGGACGCCGACGGCGTCTACCACCCCGGCGCGGACGGCAAGATCCACATCCAGGACGGCGACGTCAAGATCACCGCCGAGCGGCCCGACGGCGCGGACGGCCCGACGGTCGTCACCGTCGACGACGGCACCGGCAAGCCGACGACCTACACCCTCGGCGAGGACGACACGTCGCCCGGCGGCCTGGACGACGCCGCCAAGAAGCACCTCGACGACGCGCTCAGCGGCGAGACCAGGGGCGACACGGCGTCGCACGCGCTCGGCGACACCCCCGACGCGAAGCCCGACGACCTGCCGAAGCACAGCGGCACCCTCGACGGGGCCGGCGCGTCGGGTGGCGGCGGGGGTGGCGCGCACGCGCTGTCCACGGCCGGTCTCGACACGGGTGGCGGCGCGGTGACGGGCTCGCTCGGCGAGTCGCCGTCGCTGTCCGAGGGCGTCCACAGCGGGGTGGGTGCGAGCCAGCAGCAGACGGCGGCGCCCGCGTTCGCCTCGGCGGCCATGTCCGGTGCGAACGGCCAGGCCGGTCAGTCGATGGGCGGCGGCATGCCGATGGGCGGCATGGGCGGCGGCGGCCAGGGCAGCGGTGACCAGGAGCGCTCGAACCGCGCGTACCGGATCGAGGGCGCGGTCTTCGAGCCGATGGCCGAACCCACCGGCCGCATCGTCGGGTCGCTGGACGACGAGGAGCCACCGGCCCCCCGCCGGTGGTGAGCGCGGGCTGAGGAGGACGCATGAGCGACGAGATGGCGGGCATGAAGGCCGGCTTGGACGGCCTCGTCCGAGAACAGGCCGAGCGCCGCTCCCTGCGCGAGCAGCAGGGCGAGGAGATCAAGGCCAAGTCCCAGGAGTACATGACCAAGCAGGTGCAGGCGGCCGAGCGGTACGTCCAGCACGTGCGGGAGATGGCCAACCGCAAGACCAAGTCCGGCTGGGGCGTCCGCGACGACAGCGGCGGCCCGCAGAGCTTCGAGCCGGAGGGCTTCGCGGGGGAGCAGGGCGCGGGTGCGGCAGCGCCGTTCGCCCCCACTCCGGCCCCGCCATCGGCCCCGGCGGAACCCCGCCGAGGCCGCCGCCACCGAGCAGCGGACACGGACGACGACGACGGCTTCGGCAACAACCCCTGGTAACCCGCCGGCGCCGCGATTCCTCGCCGATCAAGTTCGCCTGCTGATCACGCGAGTTCCGGCCCGGATCACGCGAGTCCCGGGCCTGGTCACGTGAGTTCCGGCCCGGATCACGCGGATCCGGGCCGGATCGCGCAGGATCGCGTCGGACACGTGCCCGCCGCCGCAACCGGGCTAGGTGTCCAGGGCTCGGTCCAGGTTGAGGGCCGCGCTGATCAGTGCCAGGTGGGTGAACGCCTGCGGGAAGTTGCCCAGCTGTTCCCCGGTCAGCCCGATCTGCTCGGCGTAGAGCCCGACGTGGTTGGCGTAGGTGAACATCTTCTCCAGCGCCAGCCGCGCGTCGTCGGTGCGGCCGGCTCGGGTCAGGGCCTCCACCCACCAGAACGAGCACAGCGAGAACGTGCCCTCCGAGCCGTCCAGGCCGTCGGGGGCTTCCTCCGGGTTGTAGCGGAACACCAGGCTGTCCAGCACCAGTTCCTCGCCGATGCGTTCCACAGTGGACAGGAACCGGGGGTCGGTGGGGGAGCAGAACTTCACCATCGGCATCAGCAGCAGTGACGCGTCGAGCGCGGTGCCGGGTTCGGGCTCGCAGTGCTGGACGAACGCGCCGATCTCCTCGTTCCAGCCCTGCTCCTGGATCCGGCCGTAGATCTCGTCGCGGACCGACGTCCAGCGCGTGAGGTCGGCGGGCAGGCCGCGGCGGCGCGCCACCCGGACCATCCGCTCCACCGCGACCCAGCTCATCAGCCGGGAGAACGTGTGGTTCCGTTGTCCCGAGCGGGTTTCCCAGATGCCGTGGTCGGGCCGGTCCCAGTTTTCCAGCAGCCAGTCCAGCATCGTGCACAGGCTCGCCCAGCTGGCGTGCGAGATGCCCTTGCCGTACTTGTCGAACAGGTAGATCGAGTCGATGACCTCGCCGTAGACGTCCAGTTGCAGCTGCTCGGCCGCGCCGTTGCCGACGCGCACCGGACGTGAGCCGCGGTAACCCTCGAGGTGCTCCAGTTCGTGCTCGGTGAGGTCGGCGTCGCCGTCGATGGAGTACATCACGCGCAGCGGGCCGAGGTCGCCGTCGCGGTCGTCGGAGACGCGGTCGGTCAGCCAGCCGACGAACGCCTCGGCCTCGTCGGTGAAACCCAGGCGCAGCAACGCGTACAGCGAGAACCCGGCGTCACGCAGCCAGACGTGGCGGTAGTCCCAGTTGCGTTCGCCGCCGATCCGCTCCGGCAGGCCGAGGGTCGGCGCGGCGACGATCGCGCCGCTCGGCTCGTGCGTGAGCAGCTTCAACGTCAACGCCGAGCGGTGCACCATCTCCCGCCACCGGCCGGTGTAGGACGAGCGGGACAGCCAGTCGCGCCAGAACCCGACGGTCGCGTCGAACAGGTCCTGGGCCTCGGCCGCGTCGGCCGCCGGGTGGTCGGCCGTGTCGTCGGCGACCTCCAGCACGAACAGCTCCGTGTCGCCGGCGGGGACGTCGAACTCGGCCGTGGCCGCGCCGTCGCCGGTGTCCAGGGTGACCGACGAGTCGAGGCAGACGCGCACCTCCTTGCCCTGGAAGGAGATGCGACAGTCCTTCTCGGACACTTCCGGGACGTCGCGGCCGTAGTCGAAGCACGGCCGGACCCGGGTGCGCATCCGGACGTGCCCGCGGATGTTGACCACCCGCCGCACCAGCCGTTGCCGGTGCTCGTCGTCGTGCGGGCGCAGGATCGGCATGAAGTCCTGCAGCTCGACGATGCCGTCCTCGGTGAGGAACCGGGTGATGAGGATGTTCGTGTCCGGGAAGTAGAACTGGTGGCGCGCGGTGACCTCGCACACCGGTGCCAGCTCCCAGTCGCCGCCGCGCTCGGCGTCGACGAGCGCCCCGAAGACGCTCGGCGAGTCGAACCGCGGCGCGCAGAACCAGCTCACCCGGCCGTCGGTGCCGACGAGCGCCGCGGTGCGCAGGTCGCCGACCAGGCCGTGCTCGGCGATCGGCAGGTAGGTCACTCGGGCACCCGCCAGCCGCGTTCGCCGGGCAGGCGCAACGCCGCTTCGGGGCCCCACGACCCCTGCGCGTACGGCTGGGTCTTCGGCGGGTTCCGCAGGACGGGCTCGCAGACCTGCCAGAGCCGTTCGATCTCCTCGGCGCTGCTGAACAGCGTGTGGTCGCCGCGCATGACGTCGAGCAGCAGCTTCTGGTAGGCCTCCAGCGGCTCGACGCCGTCGAAGGTGCCGGCGACGTCGAGGGTCAGCGCGGCCTTGCCGACGGACAGGTCCGCGCCGGGCCGCTTCGCCCGCAGCTCCAGGGTCAGCTGCGGCTGCTCGGTGAGCTCGAAGACGAGCTCGTTGCCGCCGCCGAGGTCGTCGGCCCCGGTGAACATCGCCAGCGGCGGCTCCCGCAGCCCGATGGTCACGGTGCGGCGGGTCTGGGCCAGGGCCTTGCCGGTGCGCAGGTAGAACGGCACGCCCTGCCAGCGCCAGTTGTCGATCCGGGCCTCCAGCGCGACGAACGTCTCGACGTCCGAGGCGTCGTCGACGCCCTCTTCGTCGCGGTAGCCCTCGTACTGGCCGAACACGACGTCGCCGGGGTCGAGCGGCCGGAGGCTGTGGTAGAGCTTGTGCTTCTCGGCGCGCAGCCACTCGGCGCTGATCTCCGGCGGCGGTTCCATCGCGAGGAAGCCGAGCACCTGCAGCAGGTGCGTCGAGACCATGTCGCGGAAGGTGCCGGTCGACTCCATGAAGGCCGCGCGGCCCTCGATGCCGATCGACTCGGGGATGTCGATCTGGACGTAGGCGATGTGGTCGTGGTTCCAGAGCGACTCGACCAGGCCGTTGGCGAAGCGGAACACGAGGATGTTCTGCACCGCCTCCTTGCCGAGGAAGTGGTCGATCCGGAAGATCTGCTCCTCGGTGAACACCTCGTGCAGCGCGGCGGTGAGCTCACGCGACGACTCGAGGTCGCTGCCGAACGGCTTCTCGAGCACCAGCCGGGCGCCCTCGGCCAGACCGGTCTCGCCGAGCATGCCGACCATCCCGGTCATCGCGCCGGGCGGCACCGAGAGGTAGAGCAGGGTCCGGGCGTCGTCGCCGAGGCTTTCGCGCTGCTCGCGGACGTGTCCGGCCAGGTCGGCGCCGTCGTCGGCGGAGGAGACGCGGAAGGAGAGCCGCTGGGCGAACTCACGCCAGGCGCTGTCGTCGAAGTCGTCCCCGAGGTGCTCACGCAGGGCGTCGCCGATGCGGTCGCGGAACTCGTCGTCGGTGCCCGGCGAGTGCCGCCCGGACCCGACGATCGCGAACCCGCCGGGCAGCATCTTCGCGGTGTAGAGGCGGAAGAGCCCGGGGAAGAGCTTCCGGCGCGCGAGGTCACCGGTGGCTCCGAACAGGACGAGCACGTGGGGCTGCGGTGTCTGCACGTCCCGATCGTCGATCACGCGCGCCGGTCCCGCACGTCGAGCGCGGGCGCGGGGGGATGCCGAGCGGCCCCCGGGGAGCGGATCCCCGGGGGCCGTCGGTGGTGCCGGGGCCGGTCAGAAGGTCAGGACCGTGCCGTCCTCGTAGATGCGCTGCTCCGGCGCGTTGTTCGCGGCGAAGCCGTTGGCCCACAGGGAGTTCACCCGGCTGCGCTCGGCCGAGTTCGGGACCGCGGTGCGGCAGGACGTGCCGGGGCCGCCACCGGACATCAGCTCGGAGCACGGTCCCGAGTAGTGGTCCGGCAGGCCGAGGGCGTGGCCGGTCTCGTGCGCGGTGATCCGGACCGGGTAGTACTGCTGGGCCTGGGTGTAGTCGATGAAGATGGTGCCGCTGCCGTGGCCGTTGGTCTGCGCGTACGAGCCGCGGGCGTCGTTGCCCTCGACGTAGCGCAGGCTGGCGCCGGAGGCCCGCTCGACCAGCTTGACGTTGGTCACGCTGCTGTTCCAGTTCGCGGCGCCCTGGTTGATCTGCGAGCGGAACGACGGGGCGCCCGACGTGCTGTAGTACACCGTGGTGACGGCGGCTTCCTGCTGGGTGGAGGCCGGTGCGGCGGTCGCGGTGCCCGCGGCGAGCGGGGTGAGGGCGATCGCGAGCGCGACAGCGCCGGTCAGAGCGAACTTCCTGGACATCGGAAGACTCCTCGTTGGGGGGACGGGGATTTGCCGGATTTGCGCGCGCTTGGGGAATTTACCCCGTGGACACACACCGCCGGAGCCGACTTCCGTAGGGCCTCGCGATTGGTGATTTCCCAACACTATCTGCGGGTTGACAAGCCGAAGGTGGGCGACACCTTCAGGTGAACGGCCCGTGGACCACCCCGCCGGCCCGGTAGTGATCTAGGGGCCGGGTGCGACCGCGCCGGCGCCGAGAGGGGTGGGGATGGACGGCCCGGTCGACCTGATCGTCGTGGGCGGGGGAGCCGTCGGGCTCGCCACGGCCCACGCGGCGGCCAAGCGCGGCAGCACCGCGCTGGTGCTGGAGAAACGCGAGTTCTTCCACGACGAGACGGCGTCCGGGGGCACGTCCCGGCAGTTCCGGCTGCAGTACGACGACCCCGCCGTCTCGCGGCTGGTGCTGGCGTCGCGGCCGCTGTGGGCGGAGCTGCAGGAGCGCACCACCGAGGACCTGGCCACGCGCACCGGCTGCCTCTGGTTCGGCGACCCGCACGCGCCCGGCGCGGAAGGGCAGATCGACGCCGTTCTCGCCGTGATGACCGAGCTGGACCTGCCGTTCGACCGGCTCACCGCGGCCGACGTCACCCGGCGGTTCGGCTTCGCCGGCATCCCGGACTGGTGGACCGGGTTCTTCCAGCCCGACGGCGCCGCGACCAACGTCAAGGCGACGCTGCGGGCGTTCCACCGCGCGGCCGCGGCGTCCGGGCGGGTGGCGCTGCGGCGCGGCCAGGAGGTCGTCGCGATCCACACCGGCGACGGCGGCGTGCGCGTCGAGACCGCGGCCGGGGACTCCTTCCACGGCGCCAAGCTGGTGATCGCCGCCGGTCCGGAGACGAACGCGGTCCTGCGGCTGCTCGGGTTCGAGCTGGCCACCACGACCTGGACCATGGTCTCGGCCTGGTTCCGCACCCGCGAACCCGCCGGCGAGCTGCCCACCTGGATCACGTTCCAGGCGCCGCGGACCGGCGATCCCGGGCTGTACTACGGGTTTCCGGAGCTGGCCTGGGACCGCCCGGGCTTCGTGCGCGTCGGCGTCAACCACCCGGCCGCGGTCTCGGCCGAGCCGCCGTCGCGGCGCGAGGTGGATCCGCGGGTCGTGGCGCAGATGGGGCGGTGGGTGGGCGAGCACCTGCCGTGGCTGGACCCGGCGCCGGTCGACGCGTCGGCGTGCCTGTGCGGCCTGCTGACCCGGCCCGAGCAGCCCGGCGCGCTGGCCCGGGAGCTCGTCGTCGACTTCGCGCCCGGCCTCCGGGACGTCGTCGTCTGCGCCACCGGCTGGGTGTTCAAGATCGCTCCGCTGCTGGGCGAGGTCTGCGCCGACCTCGCGCTCGACGGCCGGACCGCGCACGACATCACCCCGGGCGCGCTGCACCCGGACCTGTGGCGCGCGGGGGCGTTGCGATGAGACCGGTGGTCGAGCGCGTCCGCACGGCCGAGGGCGTGCCGGTGTTCGTGGTGCGCGACGGCGATCCGGGCGCCGGGCCGGCCAACGGCGGCCTGCGGCTGCTGCCCTACGACAGCGAACGCCGGGCGCTGGCGGACGGCCTGCGGCTCGCCCGCCGCATGACGCTCAAGCACGCCCTGTACCGCACGGGGTTCTCCGGGGCGAAGCTCACCGCCGTCGCCGATCCGTCCACAGTGGACCGGTTCGCGCTGCTGCGGGCGGTCGGCGACGTGCTCGACCGGCACGCCGGGCGGCTCTACACCGGCTGCGACATGAACACCACGGCCGCGGACATGCGGGTCCTCAGCGGCCTGTCGCCGTACGTGCTCGCGGCCGTGGACAGTGCGGTCGACGCGAGCCTCGCCACCGCGCACGGCATCGTCGCGGCCGTGCGCCAGGCCGCGGGCGGGGCCGTCGCGGACCGGGGCGTGCTGGTGCACGGCGTCGGGAAGACCGGGGCCGCGGTGGCCGCGCTGCTGGCGGCCGGCGGCGCCCGCGTCACCACCTACGACCACGACCCGGCCGCGCCGCTGCTGCCCGGCTGCACCGCGCTGCACCCGCTGTCGGCGTAGTGGGCCCGGCCCGAAGAGCTGCTGGTGCTGTGCTCGGCGTCGGGCGTGGTGGACGAGCGGATCGCGCAGCGGCTGCGGTGCCGGGTGATCGTCAGCGGCGCGAACTGCCCGTACACGAGCCGCGAGGTCGCGCGGATCCTCGCGCGGCGCGGCATCCTGGGCGTCCCGGACGTCGTCGCCAACGCGGGCGCGGTCATCGGCGACTCGATCGAGCACCACCAGCCCGAGCGGTTCCGGACCGGCCCGGCCGACGAGGTGTACCGGTTCGTGGCGGAGACGGTCGCCGACCGGACGGCGGACCTGCTCCGACGCAGCTCGGGCGCCCCCGATCGGGTGGGATCGGCGCTGGCCGAGCTGCTCGACGACGTCCCGGAAACGGTCTGCGGCCTGCGGTTCGCCCCGGCGCGCGTCTAGTACTTTCCGCTTATCGCGGCAGAGCCGAATCTCCGATGTGCGAGGGCGCCCGGACGGCGATCGTGGAGTCATCAGCCACGATCCCGTGAGGAGAACCCGATGAGCCCGCTAGCCGCCGCTGGTGAGCCGGTGCGGCGATGATCGTCGCGGAGGGCCTGACACGGCGCTACCGCGGCGGCGCCGGCGTCGAAGACCTGTCGTTCACCGTGCGCCCGGGCGTCGTCACCGGCTTCCTGGGCCCGAACGGCGCCGGGAAGTCGACGACCATCCGGCTCATGCTCGGCCTGGAGCGCGGCGCGGGCCGCACGACGTTCGGTGGCCGCACGTACGCGCAGGTCGCGGACCCGCTGCGCGCGGTGGGCGTGCTCACCGACGCGGGCGCGGTCCACCCGGCCCGGACTGCTTCGGCGCACCTGCGGATGGTCGCCGCGGGCGGCGGTCTCCCGGCCCGGCGCGTCCGCGAGGTGCTGGCCGCGGTCGGACTGGAGTCTGTCGCGAGCCAGCCCGCCGGGCGCTTCAGCCTCGGCATGAAGCAGCGGCTGGGCCTGGCGACGGCGTTGCTCGGCGACCCCGAATATCTGATCCTCGACGAGCCGGCCAACGGCCTCGACCCCGAGGGTGTGCGCTGGATCCGCGACCTGCTGCGCCGCTTGGCCGGGGAGGGCCGGACGGTCTTCGCGTCGTCGCACCTGCTGGCCGAGATGTCCTTGCTGGCCGAGGACCTGATCGTGATCGGCGACGGCCGGCTGGTCTCGGCCGGGCCGCTGCCGGAGTTCGTCGCGCGGCACGCCCGTGCGGACGTCGTGGTGCGCACGGGCGGCGCGACGGCGTTGATGGTCGCCCTGACCCGCGACGGCCTGCGGGTGCGGCAGGAGGCCGCGGGGGAGCTGGCCGTCGACACGGCCGACACCGAGCGGGTGGCCGCGGTGGCCGCGCGGGCAGGCATCGGGGTGCGGGAGCTGTTCGTGCGCCGCAGCGGCCTGGAGGACGCCTTCCTCGCCGCGACGGCCGCCGCGGTCCGGCACCGAGGGGAGTCGACGTGAGACGCGGCGAAGCGGCACTTTCACGTGAAAGTGCCGCCAAGCCACAGCGGAGGGAGCTGTCGTGAAGAACGCCGTGGCCTACGAATGGATCCGCGCCCGCTCGCTGCGCTCGACCTGGCTGCTCCTGCTCGCCGCCGGGGTCCTGCAGTTCGCGTCCGGCCTCTACTGGGGCCTCAAGCGCGACCTCGGCGACCTCGACGCCTTCACCTCGTCGTTCGGCCTGGTCGCGCGGCTCGGGGCGCTGCTCGTCGCGGCCGTCGGCGTCGCCGCGTTCGGGCTCGACTTCCAGCACGGGACGCTCGCCACCACCCGGCTCGTGCTGCGCTCGCCCGCGCGGATCGTGGCCGCCAGGGCGCTGGTCACCGGCGGGCTCGGGCTGCTCGGCGGGGTGCTCATGGTGGTGCTCGCCGCGGCCGGGGTGCTGGCCGGCGGCGGGGCCCGGCCCGCCGACGCGGGGGCGGCGGGCCGGGCCATCGCGGCGGTGCTGCTGCTGACCGTCCTTTCCGGACTCGCCGGCGTCGCGCTCGGCGGGCTGCTGCGGCACACCGCGGCCGCCATCGGCGTGTTCGCCGTCTGGACGCTCGTCGCGGAGACCGCGCTGGCCGCGCTCGTCAAGGTGCCGGTGACGGCGCTGCCGTTCAGCGGCACCGCCCTGCTGCGCATGCCGGGGCCGGCCGTGTTCGCCGCGCTGACCGCCGTCGCCCTGGTCGCGACGGGTTTCACCCTGGCACGTCGTGCCGGGTGAGCGGGCGCGCCCTAACCTGGTCCCGATGCGATGGCTCAAGTGGTGGGACGGCCGGGTCGCGCTGCTCGCCCTCGACGTCGCGGTGGCGGCGGCCGTGATCGTCGTCACCCTGGCCGGCGGCGACCCGCGGGACCCGCACCCGGCGCTCTACGTGCCGGCCGTGATCGTCTCCGCGCTGGCGCTGCTCGCCCGCCGCCGGTGGCCGTTCCTGGTGCTGCTCGTTGCGGTGGGCTGCCTCTTCGCCGGTGTGACGCTGCTGCCGATGACCATCGCCCTCTACTCCGTCGCGGCCCGGCACGGCGTCAGCGTCCTGACCGGGGTCGCGATGGTCGTCACCGTGCTCGGCGGGCGCGTCCTGCGGGTGGTGGCGGAGCCGGCCGACCTGCTGACCCTCGTGGTCGTGCTGGGCATGTTCTCCGTCGGCCCGGTGCTCGCCGGGCTCTGGATGCACCAGCGCGCCAGGCTGCTGGCCGTGCTGCGGGAGCGGGCCGACGAGGCCGAGCGCACCCGGACCCTGCGCGCCGACCAGGCCGTCTTCGCCGAACGACGGCGGATCGCGCGTGAGATGCACGACGTCGTCGCCCACCGCGTGACGGCCGTCGCGCTGCAGGCGGGCGCGCTTTCCCTGCGCGCCCCGGACGAAGCCACCGAGCGGACCGCCGAGACGATCCGCGCCGTCAGCGCCACCGCGCTCGAGGAGCTGCGGGGCATCCTGCAGGTGCTGCGCGACGACGTCCCGGAGGCCGCGAGCCCGGGAGCCGGCCTGCTCGCGTCACTGGAGGACCTGGTCGAGGAGGTCGCCGCGACCGGTGCCCGGGTGGAGCTGAAGCTGCCGGACCCGCTGCCCGCGGTGCCGGACCAGGTCGGCCGCGCCGTCTACCGCGTCGTGCAGGAATCCCTGACCAACGCGGGGAAACACGCCCCGCACGCCGCCGTCGACGTCCGGCTCGCCACCGAGGGCGACCGGCTCGCGGTCGAGGTGACCAACCGGCTCACCCCGCACCACACGGGCGTCCCGGGATCGGGTTACGGCCTGGTGGGCATGCGCGAACGCGTCGAACTGGCCGGTGGCGAGCTGAAGACCGGGAAGACCGGTGACGGCCGCTTCCGCGTGCTGGCCGGATTCCCCGTGCAGGAGGCGGAGTGACGATCAAGGTCGTGCTGCTGGAGGACGAGGAGCTGGTCCGCAGCGGCATCCGGATGATCCTGGAGTCGGCGGGGGACGTCGAGGTCGTCGCGGAGGACACCAACGGCGCGCGGGCGGTCGAGCTGACCGACCGGTACCGCCCCGACGTCGTGCTCACCGACGTCCAGATGCCGAAGGTCGACGGCATCGAGGTGGTCCGCCGGCTGGCCGGGCACCCGGCGGAGCCTGCGGTGGTCGTGCTGACGACGTTCGACGTCGACGAGTACGTCTACGCCGCGTTGCGCCACGGCGCGGCCGGGTTCCTGCTCAAGGACACCCCGCCCCGCGAGCTGGTCACGGCGGTGCGGGTGGTGGCCCGCGGCGAGGCGATGCTGTCGCCGAAGATCACCAAGCGGCTGCTGATGGACTTCGCGACGGGCGGCGCGGGTGAGCAGGCCCGTGACCGGCTGGCCGCGCTGACCCCGCGCGAGCACGACGTCGCCGTGCAGATCGGCCGCGGCCTGAGCAACGGCGACATCGCCAAGGCCCTGGTGGTCAGCGAGTCCACCGTGAAGGTCCACATCGGACACATCATGGCGAAGCTCGAGGCGGCCAACCGGACCCAGGTGGCGATCCTCGTCCACGACGCCGGGCTGGGCTGAGCCACCCATCGCCGGTCGGGCCGGCTCCGAACCCCCGGGTATGAGGCTCCGGGACCGGCTCGCGGCGATGGTCATGCACGGCACCGCGCGGTGGACCGTGCGTTACGGCGACAACCTGCGCTTCGCCGGGACCGACCTCCCGGCGCCCTCGGTGGTCCGGGCCCCGACCCGGCACGGACCGGTCCGCGTGCACGTCTACCGTCCCGCCGGCGATTCCGGCGGCGCGTACGTGCACTTCCACGGCGGGGCCTGGCTGATGCGCTACCCGGCGATGGACGACTGGTGGTGCCGGTACGTCGCGGCCACGGCCGGAGTCACGGTGTATAACGTCGATTACCGCTGCGGTCCCTACGTCGCGTTCCCGGTGGCGCAGCACCAGTGCTTCGACGTCGCTTCGTGGGCCGCGGCGGACCGGGTCGCCGTCGGCGGGTTCTCCTCCGGCGGCGGTCTCGCGGCGGCGGTCTGCCTGCAGGCGCGTGACGCCGGCGGGTGGCGGCCGCGCCTGCAGGTGCTGGGCGTGCCCGCGCTGGACCTCGCCACCGACCCGGACCCGGCCGCCGGCGGGATGATCTCGCCGGGCCTGCGCGACCTCGTCCGCCGGGTGTACTTCCCGGACCCGGCGACGCGGCGGCACCCGTACGCGTCCCCGCTGCTGGCCGACGACCTCGCCGGGCTGCCGCGGGCGGTGGTGCTGACCGCCGAGCGCGACGCCCTGCGCGCCGACGGCGAGAACTACGTCTCCCGGCTGCGCGCGGCGGGCGTCGAGGTGCTGCACGACCGGACGCCGGGGGTGGACCACTACTTCCTGACCGAGGACCCGGACCGCGCCCGCACCACGATGGCCCTGGTGGCCGCGGAAATCGCCCGCGCGGTCGCATAACGCGCGCCGACCGCGGGCTGGGGCTTCCGGGTCTGCCGCGGCTTGTCGTGAGTGGTTAGGGCGGTTAGAACCGCCCTAACCACTCACGACCGGGAGCCGGGGTAGCGGGCCAGGCAGGCGCGGACCGGGCCTTCGAAGAGCCCCGCCATCCGCTCGTAGCCGACGTCGTTCGGGTGGAACCAGTCGTCGGCCAGGCTGCCGCGCAGCGGGCCCAGCGCCGGGCCGCGCAGGTCGGCGACGTCGATGCGGCCGGCCGCACCCGCTCGGTCCAGCAAGGCGTTGACCGCCAAGGCCTGCGTATTGCCCTGCGGCAGCGTGGCGACGACCGAGCGCCCCGGCGGGAGCCGGTCCAGCAACGCCTCGAACCGGGCCGGGACGTCGCGGCGGCGGCCCCGGGTGAGCATGTCGTTCGCGCCCACCAGCACGGTGACCAGCGCCGGGGTGGCCGGGAGGCGCGGGAGCTGGTCGTCGAGCACGTCCTGGACCCGCGCGCCGGACGCCGACAGATTGACCACGGCGAACGGCTCGCCGAGGCGGGCGTTGAGGCGCGGGACCCAGCCGCCGTCGACGTCGTGGGCGCCGATGCCCTGGGTCATCGAGTCGCCCAGCGCCACCCACAGCGGCCGGCCGGACTCGAGCGCGACGCGGTTGGCCGCCGCCCAGGCGAGAGCGAACGGTTCCTTCTGCGCGCGGACCCGGCCGATGCCGGGCACCACCTTGGCCGAGACGTCGAGCAAGCGGCTCGACCACGTCCGACGCGGCACGGGCACGTCCCTTCGGAGAGCGGTTTCCCGGGATTCGGTGCCGGTCCCGCCCCGGATGGGGGTGGTTTCGGCCACCCCCATCCGGGTTCGGCGGGATTCAGCAGAGTTCCAGGACCACCGCGGTCCACGTCATGCCCACGCCGATGCCCAGCAGCAGCACCGTGTCACCCGGACCCGCGTCACCGCCGGCCAGCAGGTGCTCGAGCGCCACGACCTGATCGCTCGCGCCCAGGTGGCCCACCCGCAGCCCGAACTCCGTCATCGTGCGGTCCTCGGTGATCCCGAGTGGACGGAGAATCTGCGTCTCCACCAGCCGCCTGCCGTAGTGCGGCGCGCAGATCTTCGCGATGTCCGGCAGGTCGACCCCGGCGTCGGAAAGCGCTGTCTTCACGACCGTCGTGACGGCGTCGCCGTTGCGGGTCGCGACGTGCGCCGGCCCGCCCTGGCGGCTGAGCCACTGGCGCTTGCGGCGGCGGATGTCGATGCCCCGGTGGGCGGCGACGCTCGCCGCGCGGAACGGCTCGTCCCCGCGCTGCAGGCCTTCCAGCGACGGGTCGGTGTACGACGCGATCGCCCGGATCCGGGCCAGGCCCGGCCGCCGGGTCAGCACCACGGCGCTGCCCGCGTCGCCGTAGACGATGCCGATGTCCGTGCTCCAGTGCGGGAACCCGGGCGCGCCGAACCGGTCGCCGGCCGTGATGAGGGCGGCTTCGTGGTCCGGGCGGCCGCGCAGCACGCTGGCCGCGACGTCGATCCCGGCGACGAGGCTGTTGCTCATCGCGCCGAGCTCCAGCGTCAGCCCCGGCCCGGCGCCGACCCCCAGCTGGTCGCGCACGTACGACGCGGCGTGCCAGAAGTCGATGCCGGAGTGGTAGATCCCGGCGTGCAGGCACAGGCTCGGCCAGACCGGCTCGCCGGTCGTGGCGCGGGCCTGCGCCAGCGCCTGCCGCCCGGCCCGGACGGCCAGTTCCGGGCCGGGGCGTTCGGCGACGGCGGTGGACAGCTGCCCGGTGCGGGCGGCGTCGTCGTGGGTGAACTCCCCGGCCGCGATCGGCGCCGAGACCGGGATCAGCGCACCGACGTCGCAGCCGATCCCGTTGAGGTACAGGTCATCGAGCCGCATCGGTGCTCACCTCCCGGTGGGCGAGCACGGCTTCGATCTCGGACAGCGTGTCGTCGATGTGCAGTGGGGGAGCGGAAACGCACCCGGCGGCCGCCAGCTCGGCGGCGACGGCGTCGGTGGTACCGCCGGTGAACCGGTGGAACCCGGCGAAGCGGGCCTGCTCGGTGCCCGGAACGGCGATGGCCAGGTGCGCCCAGCCCGTTTCGCGGTCCCAGCGCACGATCAGCCGGGTGGTCCCGGTGGTCGGGCGGGTGTCACGAAGCACCTGCGTCAACGTCGTGGCGGTCAAGGAACTTCCTTTCGGCACGGCGAAGCGGCGCGCGCCGGAGACGCGGGCCGCTTGAGGAGTGGCGCGGGCCGCGTCGTCGGGGCTCGCGAGGAACGCCGCGAAACGTACCGCGATGATCACGGCCGCCGGAGCACCCCCGGATACAGACAGTGATCAGCGCGGCTGATAAGGAAGCTCAACCATGCGTTTTTCTGAATATAGCTCGATTTCCCACTCAGTGGATCATGAGGTTCTTTCGCGTGGTTGTCACCGAGTGTGATCGGTGTCAGTTTTTCCAGACGATCGGCGACTTGTCGTAGCCGTCTCCCTTGTCGAAGGTCGCCGCGGCCACTTCGGAGCCCTCTCGCGCACCTTGCAGCGTGCAGGTTTCGAACTTCGCGCCCGGCGCGGCGAACTCTTTGGGGGCGGTGCCCGACTTGCACTGGTCCGTGCTGCCCGTGATGATCACGCCTGTGGACCGTCCATCGGTGCCGAGGGCGCGCAAACTCACCGAGGCGTAGGAAAGGTCGGCCCCGTCGACGTTCTCGATCGACGCGCGCAGGTAGTACGGCGTGATGCCCTTCGCTTTGTCGCCGTACTTGGCCAGATCGGCGTTCGCGCCCTTGTCGATGGCCGTCACGGTGATCGCGATGGTGCCGGACTTGGTCGTGCCGTACTTGAACGGGACGACCGCGCGGTCGCCGACCTTCAGCTCGGTGCCCGGCTTCGTGGCGTCGCCCGCGGGGGAGGCGGCCGACGACTCCGCCGCGCTCGTCTCGGCCGGTGCCGCTGAAGACGGGGCGGCCGGTACCGCGGGCGCGGCCGTTCCGGATTCCCCGCCACAGGCGGAAAGCAGGAGGGCGGCGGCGGATCCGGCGGCGGCGAGCAGGGTGGTGCGGACGTGCTTCATGGATCTCCTCGTGCGGCCCGCCGGACGGGTTTCCGGCGCGGGCGAGGAGCCGGGCGAACGCCGCGATCACGCCCCCAGGGCGGTCGCGGCGGCCCGTACGGGGCACCCGCGCGGCTCCGTCGCCGGGAACGTAGCCCCTTTCGGCGGTGTCCGGTGTGGGCCGTTCGCACCACACGCGGGCGTCAGAGGTCGTCGACGCCGATCAGGCCGTCCTGGATGGCGCGCGCGACGAGCGCGGCCTTCGTCGGCGCTTCGCGGCCGATGCGCGCGTACTTGACGCGGATGCGTTCGAGGTGGGAGTTCACGGTGCTCGCCGAGATCCCCAGCCGGTGGGCGACGAACTCCTTCGACTCCGACTGGAACCACTCGACGAGCACCTCGGCCTCCCGCGCCGAGAGCGCGGGCCGCGTCTCGGAGCGGTCGCCGGCGAGCGCGCCGGCCAGCGACGGCGGCGTGTAGGGCCGGTCCAGCGCGGCGGCCCGCGTCGCCTCCACGAGGTGCCCGGCCCCCTCGGCCTTGGTGAGGTAGCAGAGCGCGCCGAGTTCGAGGCACCGCAACGCGACGTCGTCGTCGGCGCGCATCGAGTAGACGACCACACGGCGCCCGGCCTCGGCGAGCCGCCGCAGGTCGCCGAACGCGGGCCCGGGCCCGCCGAGGTGCAGGTCGAGGATCACGACGTCGGCCGTCGCGCCGTCGCCGAGCCACGCGACCTTGACGTCCTCGCCGTCGGCCACGACGTCGATCGGCGGGTCGCCGCCGGCCAGCCAGTACGCCACGCCGGCGCGCACCGCCGGGTGGTCGTCGACGACGACGGCCGTCACGCGGGTTGCCATCGCGCCTCCATCCAGGTCTGCCCGTCCTGGGTGTGGGACGTGACGACGACGCCGGTCGCTCCCGGGAATTCGTGGCCGCCGCCCGTGGTGTCCGCCACAACGGCGACCCGCACCAGGCCGGGGGTGCGCAGCACGCTCACCCGGGCCCGCGTGCGGGCGCTGGTCAATGCGGTGAGGACCGGGCCGGTCAGGTGGCGGCGCAGCGCGGGCGGGACGTCGACGGGATCGCCGCTGACCGCGAGCGTCACGGCGACCCCGCGCCGCTCGGCGACGTCGAGGCAGGCGGTGACCTCGTGGACGAGCGGATCGGGCACGTCGTCGTTCTCCGCGAACAGCCGCCGCAGCTGCGCGGCCGCGAGCGCGCACCGGGTGCGGGCGACGTCGCTTCGCGGGTCGACGGTGCCGTCGGCGAGCCCGGCCAGCAGCGGCAGGGTCGCACCGAGCTGTTCGGCGAACCCGGCCCGCAGGTCCCGCCCGGCCTGCCGCGCAAGGGCGGCGCGGGTCTCGAGACGCTCCCGCTCGGCGGCGACGGCGGTGGCTTCGCCGGTGCGCCGGTCGACCAGCCGGATCAACCCGCCGATGGCGAGCTGGAACGCGGTGACGGCGAACAACACGATCGCGGCGTCACCGACTTCGGTCCGCGCGGGCGTCCCGGCGAGCAGGAACTGCGCGACGCTGACGGCGGCGTGCAGGCCGAGCGCGCCACCCAGGAGCGCCGGCCGATCGGACAGCAGGACGAGCAGCAGCCACCCGACGAGCCCGAACGACCAGTGCCGGTCCCGGAAGAAATCATCGGCGGGCACGACAGCGGTGGCGACGCTGGACGCGGCGAGCACAAGGACGGTCCCGATGGCGGCGACGACGCCGGGGAGAGGTCGCCTCCGGAGCAGCCAGAAGGCGGAGGCCGAGGTGACGACGGCGAAGGCCACGTAGGCGACAACGGCGGCGAGGGAGGGATGGCGGAGCAGGGGAGCGAGGCAAAGTCCGATTTGGACGATGGCGGCAACGCCGAGCACCACGATCCGGACCGCTGTCGCAAGCCGGACGGCGGGATCGGCGAGAGCAAGCGGCCCGGCACCGGCCGAGCGCTTTGCCGTGGCGGCGGTGTGGGCCGCGGTGTCGGTTGAGATCGGCGGTCCGGTGGGGTGTCCGGCCGCTTCGGCGGGGGTGTGGTGTGGTGGTTCGGCTGTGGGGTTGGTCGGGTGTGTGGCCGCCGTGGTGGAGATGCCGTGACGGGGTGGCAGTTCGGTTGCGTGGCCGGTGTGGTTCGGGGCTTGTTCGCCGGGGTCCGCCAGCTCGTGGTCAGGCATCGGGCCACCTCAGCGTCACCGTCGTGCCCTCGCCCGGTTGTGAGCGGACCTCCGCCGTTCCGCCCGCGGTGCGCATGCGCTCGACCACCGAGGCCCGGACTCCCCGGCGGGACACCGGAATCCCCGATGGGTCGAAGCCCGCGCCGGTGTCGGAGATCGTCACCACCACGCCGTCCCGCGTTGGTGCCAGGTGCAGGGTCGCGCACGCCGCGCCGGAGTGGCGTTCGGCGTTGCGTAGCGCCTCGTCCGTTGCGCGGACCAGGGCCAGGGCCGCCGCGGCCGGGATCAACGGGACCTGTGTCCAGACCGCCTCCACACGGAACTCGCGGTTCGCGACCACCGCCCGCAGGCCCGCTTCCAGTTCGGCCGGTGCGTCGTCCTGGCCGGTGAGGATAGCCAGGTCCCGTGCGGCGTAGCCCGCCACCGCCGCCGGGTCGGCTGTGGCTCCCGCGGCCACCGTGAGGAAGGTCGCCGATGCCGTGTCGTGTAGCAGCGCCAAGTACTCGCGCTCGCGGCGGCGGCGGTCGCGGGCCAGGGTTTCCGTTCGCTCGAGTGCGGCCCGGTCGGCGCGCAGTGTGTCCGTCCGGGCCGTCGAGCGGACCAAGAGGACGAACGCCAAGCGCGCCAGGACGGTCTCCACGACCACCCGCAGCGCCACCGGGAGCCAGTCGTCCAAGCCGGTGAACGCGGCTAGCACCAGCAGCCCCGCCACCACCGGCCCGGTCAAGCGCGGCCGGTATTCCCACTGCCACGTGATCGCCGTGATCGTCAGGACGTTGACCGCCCACAAGGTCGTCGTCCACGGCTGGCACGTGCACACCGCGCCCGCGCGCAGCACCGACAGGACGAACGCCGTTCCGCGGCCCGCGAAGACGTCCGCCGCGCCCGCGACCAGGGTGAGCGCGAGCAGGCCGAACGCCAGGGGTAGCGCGCCGGTCGGGGTGGCGAGGACGCCGAACGTGCCGACGAGCCCGGTCGCCACCGCTCGCGCCGGCCCGGCGAACCGCGTGACCGCCGCCCGGAACTGGGCTTCGACGGGGCCGGGCGTCACCAGGTGGGCCGGGCCGAGACGCCGCCGTCGACGACGAGGTCGTGGCCGGTGACCCAGGAAGCCAGTGGTGAAGCCAGGAAGACGCACGCGTTCGCGACGTCTTCGGGCGTGCCCAGCCGCCCCAGGGGTGCGGCGCGCCGCCAGCGCTCGACGCCTTCGGGCCAGTCCATGCCCGGGCGGTCGATCAGCCCGGGCGACACCGTGTTGACGCGGATCCCGCGCGGCCCGTACTCCAGCGCCGCGCCGCGCGCGTGCATCACCAGCGCCGCCTTGGCCGCGCTGTAGTGGACGTGCCCGGGCGCGGGCTGCTTCGCCTCGATCGACGCGATGTGCGTGACGCTCCCGCCGTCGCCCATCAGCCGGACCGCGGCCTGGGTGCAGGAGAACGCGCTCGTCAGGTTCGCGTCCAGCATCGCCCGCCACCGCTCGACCGGCAGCCCGTCGAGGTCTTCCACGGGTTGGACGCCGGCGTTGTTGACGAGCGCGTCGAGCCGGCCGCCCCAGTTCGCGACGGCGGCCAGCATCGCGTGGCAGGCGTCGTCGTCGGTCAGGTCGGCGGTGAACGCGCGGGCCCGGTCGCCGAGCGTGGCCACGAGGTCGTCGGCCGCGCCGGGACGCCGGTGGTGCACGGCCACGGCGCCGCCCGCCTCGGCGAACCGCCGGGCGATCCCGCGGCCGATCGTGCCGGACGCGCCGGTGACGCAGGTGACCGTGCCGGACAGGTCGGGCAGGCCGGGGGCCACGTCGTTCGTCACGACTCCGATCGTAGATCACGGCCGAATGAGCAAACATGCTCATAACGGCCCTTGACAGATCAGAAAACGACACAGAAGCTGTTCGATATTGTTCGATCGCTCGCTCAGGTCCCCGAGGAGACGACCGTGGTCATGTCATCGCTCAGCGCTTCGCTCGCCGCCGCGGCTCTTGCCGCGGGCCTCGTCGCCGCCTCTCCGGCCGACGCGGCCGCCGCCTACACCGTCACCGTCGGGTCCACCGGCACCTACGCCCATCCGACCGACACCCCGGCCGGCGCGTTCATCGACAAGGACGGCACGTTCTACTTCCAGCAGTCGGCCGCCCTCTACGGCGCGGACGGCCCGCGCGAGTGGGAGTTCTACACCGGCGCCGACTTCGACTCGGCGACGAAGTCGAGCGCGCTCAGCAACGCCGTGAACCCGGCCGAGTCCCGCGACAAGAACAACGACACCACCTGGCGCTGCAACATGAGCCCGACCGGGAAGGAAGCGACCGATCCGCCGGCCGGGTCGAGCTACGTGGAGAAGAACTTCTGCGACCTGGTCGGCACCTGGGTCGACCCGGACACCGGTGCTTGGTACGGCCTGGTGCATAACGAGTTCACCCCCGAGCCGTTCGGCGCGTACTCCTTCTCGCACTACGACGCGATCGACTGGGCCGTCTCGACCGACCAGGGCCACACCTGGAGCATCAAGGGCCACGCCATCACCTCGCCGTACAGCACGAAGCGCGGCGACACGGCGGCGTTCCCGAACCAGACCTTCGACTACGGCGACGGCGACCCGCGCCTGTTCGCCGACCCGGTCTCGGGCTACTTCTACGTCTACTACGGCTCGCGGATCGTGCCGAAGGCCGGCGCGGGCGGCGGCATGGTCGGGCTCGCGCACGTCGCTCGCTCGCCGATGTCGGCCAAGATGGCGACCGGCTCGTGGCAGAAGTGGTACGACGGCAAGTGGACGCAGCCCGGCGTCGGCGGCAAGGAGAGCAACATGGTGCCGACCGGCACCACCGCCACCGGCTACACCCCGCCGTCCGACGACTACGACCCCGCGAACACCGGCAACGTCGACCAGCAGGTCGCGGCCGGGCAGCTGCCGCCGAAGTCCGACCTGTTCGTGATGAACATCGCCTACGACGCGCACCTCGGCGTCTACATCGGCGAGCCCGAGGTGGTCACCGGCACCGCGCCGCAGAAGTTCTACGTCACCGACGACCTGGCCACGCAGAAGTGGCGGCTGATCGGCGACTCCGGCGCGTACAAGTCCGGCTCCTGGTACCGCTGGTTCGCCGACGACGCGAACAAGACCAGCGCCACGATCGTCGGCAAGTCGTTCCGGTCGTACTGCTCGATCGCCTGCGCGTCGTCGGACGGCGAGTACGCGAACATCACGGTCACCGGCACGCCCGCCGCGCCGCCGGTCGACCCGGCGAAGACCTACCGCATCGGCAGCGGCGCCGGCCGCGTCCTGGCCCAGGTTTCGGGCAGCTCCGCGACGACGTCGACGACCGGCACTTCGGACCTGGCCGCGTGGACGTTCACGGCGACCGGCGACGGCGCCTACCGGATCACCAACGCGGCCACCGGGCAGGCGCTCGGCGTGCCGACGTCACCCGCGAACCGCGCCTGGGGCACGAAACCGGTCGTGACGACGGGGTCGTCGGTCGGGCAGCAGTGGTTCGCCGTCCCGGCCCAGAGCGGCGGGTTCCGGCTGGTCAACCGCTACAGCGGGCTGTCGCTCAGTCTCTCCGGTGCAGCCGACACGACGCCGTTCCGTGCCTGGTCGGGCGGGGGTCGTACCGCAGCCGAGCAGACGCTGACGTTCACCGCCTCGTCCACTGTGGACGGGACGCACACGCTGACCGCGTCCGGCAAGGCCCTCGACGTCCCGGCCCACTCGACGACCGCGGGCACGGCGCTGGTGACGTGGACGCCGAACGGCGGCAGCAACCAGAAGTGGGTCTTCACCCACCAGGCCGACGGCAGCTACCGCATCGCGAACGCGGAATCGGGGCTGTGCCTGGACGTCGCCGACGGCTCGACGTCGGCGGGCGCGAAGGTCATCCAGTGGACGTGCACGGGCGGCGCCAACCAGCGCTGGCTGGTCGCGGGCTCGACCCTGAAGGCCCAGCACAGTGGCCTGGTCTTGACGACGGCGTCCACAGTGGACGGCGCGGCGGTGACCCAGCAGGCCGACACGGGGACGGCCCTGCAGCGCTGGGCGCTCGGCTGACGCTCGGTGCAAGTTGTCGTGAGTGTTTAGGGCGGTTCTAACCGCCCTAAACACTCACGACAACCCTAGCCGTACAAATCCGCGTGCTGGGCGCGGAGCTTGTACTTGAGGATTTTGCCGCCCACCGTGTCCGGCAGGGTCTCGGCGAACACCACGCGCTTGGGGCTTTCGTAGCCGGCCAGGCGTTCGCGGCAGAAGCCGATCAGCTCGGCTTCGGTAGCGGGAGCGCGGAGGACGACCACCGCCGTCACCGCTTCGCCCCAGTGCTCGTGCGGCAGGCCGATCACCGCGGCCCGCAGGACCGCCGGGTGCTGGCCCAGCACCGCCTCGACGCGCATGCTCGAGACGTTCTCGCCGCCCGTCTTCACGATGTCCTTGTAGCGGTCCACCATCACGCGCAGGCCGTCTTCGTCCACCACGGCCGAGTCGCCGGAGTGGAACCAGCCGCCGCGGAACGCCTCGCGGGTCGCCTCCGCGTCGCGGTAGTAGCCCGCCGTCATCACCGGCGACCGGTAGACCGCCTCGCCCGGGACGCCGCGGACCGGTTCGCCCAGCTCGTCGACGACGTCGGAGGCGAGCAGCCCGCTCGGCACGCCGACGTAGTTCATCGCCGGCGCTGTGCGCGCGTGCACCTCCGGCCACGCCGACGGCCAGAACCGGTGGCACGCGATGGCTTCCGTCTGCCCGAAGATCCCGACCGTGACGAACCCGGGCGCGGTCCGGGCTTCGAGGCGCCGCAGCAGATCGGGTGCGAGCGCGCCCCAGCCGTAGACGAGCGTGGTCAGCGACGTCAGGTCCAGCGACGCGTCGGCGTCGATCGCGTCGGCCAGCGCGGCGACGAACTGCGGTGAACCGGCCCAGACGGCGGTGGCTCGTGACTGCGCCAGCGACACCGCGACCGGTCCGGGGACCGGGCGGCGGCCGAGGACGAGCGTGCCACCGGCGAGGAACGTCGAGTAGGTGAACAGCGCGTCACCGACGTGGTAGAGCATCGGCAGGAACGTGCAGACCCGCAGGTCGGTCTCGTGGCGCAGGCCGCGCGTGAGCGACAGCGCGAAGTTCAGCCCGGCCAGGTGCGCGTAGCTGTGCGAGAGCATCACGCCCTTCGGCATCGCGGTGGTGCCGGAGGTGAACAGCAGCTGGAAGATGTCGTCGCCGTGGATCTCGACGTCGGGTTCGGTGTCCGGCTGCCCGGCCAGGAACGCGCCGAACGACGGCGTGCCCGCGACCGGGCCGCCGCCGACCGTGATGGTGGCGCCGACCTGCACGCCCGCGACGCCTTCGAGGCGTGGCCACAGCTCGGCGTCGACGATCGCCAGCCGCGGTTCGGTCTGCCGCACGAGGTGCTCGACGACGTCCGGGGCGAGGCCGGGGTTCAGCGGTACGACGACCATGCCCGCCTTGGCGATGCCGATCTTGGCCAGGAACGCCTCGACGGTGTTCTCGCAGAACAGCAGTACGCGGTCGCCGGGCACGAGACCGGCGGCGGCGAGCGCGTGGGCGAGCCGGTTCGCGATCCGGTCGGCTTCGCGGTAGGTCACGGAGGCGAACTGCTCCTCGCCGTACGCGCCCTCGGCCGCGCTGATCGCGACCTGATCGGGCCGGCTCCAGGTGAGCCGCTCGAAGATGTCGCCGACCGACGTCCGTTCCCAGCGGTTCACCGCGCGGCGTCCACGCAGGGTTTCGACGTCGATGGCGGCCGGGTCCGGCAGGGCGGCGCCGTGCGGGTGGTGGGGCAGGGCACTGGTCGTGGTCATCCCGGGCTCCTTCGCCGTCGCCGACGTCGATCAGCATGCCGTGAGCCAGGTCACCAAATCAAGAGAAAGTTATTCGCCATTCACTCACGGGGATGGTGGTGCCGGGACGCCGAGGCAGGCGTGCGCCATTTCGCCGAGCAGGGCGGCGAGCCGCTCCGGGGCGAGCCCGCTGCGGAAGAACAGCGTGGACTGCACGGCGCCGATCGCCGCGTGCACGGCCAGGCGCAGCTCGCCGTCGGCGAGGTCGGGGCGCAGCGGGGCCAGCACGTGGACCCAGTCCTCGAGGTAGTGCCGCTGCAGCCGGCGCAGCCGCCGCCGGTCCTCCTCGGGCAGGTTGTGGATTTCGCGGTGGTAGACCGCCAGCACGGTGCGATCCTCGATGGCGACCCGGATGTGATCCCTGATCAGGCCGGAAAGCACGGTGTGGTCGGCGGGGGCGCCGGCGAGGATCGCGGCGGCGCCGTCCTGCAGCCGGGTCATCACGCGGTCGAGCAGCGCGACCAGGATGGCGTCCTTGTTCTCGAAGTGCCGGTAGACGCCGGATCCGACGATGCCCGCCTCCGCGCCGATGTCGGCCATGCCGATCGCGTGGAACCCGCGCCGCGCGGTGAGCTCGGCGGCGGCGGTGAGGATCCGCTCGCGTCGCTCGGGGTCGCGCCGTCTTCGGGTGGCCGGGGAAGCCGAGGGGACTGCCGTCATCTTGTCATCCTCGCAGACGAGCGCTACGGTGCGCTATAAGTGAATGAAGAATCACTAAGGAGCGTCGGCGTGGACGTGTTCGAGAGCGACGAGGCCCGTGACCTGCGGGCCGCGGTCGGCGCCATCGCGGCCCCGTTCGGGGGGAAGTACTACGTCGACCACGCGCGCGAGGGCCGTGAGTGCACCGAGCTGTGGCACGCGCTCGGCGACGCGGGGTTCATCGGTGTCAACATCCCCGAGGAGTACGGCGGGGGCGGCCGTGGCCTGGCCGAGCTGACCATCGTCATCGAGGAGAGCGCCGCGAAGGGCGCGCCGATCCTGCTGCTGCTCGTCACCGAAGCCATCTCCGCCGAGGTGCTCACCGAGTTCGGCACGCCGGAGCAGCGCAAGGAGTGGCTGCCCGGCATCGCGAGCGGTCGGACGAAGGTCGTCTTCGCCATCACCGAGCCCGACGCCGGCTCCAACACCCACAAGCTGGCCACCACCGCCCGCCGCGACGGCGACGACTGGATCGTCGACGGCGAGAAGTACTACATCTCCGGCGTCGACACCGCCGACGCGCTGCTGCTCGTCGCCCGCACCGGCCGCGACCCCGACGGCACGGCCCAGCTGTCGCTGTTCCTGGTCCCGGTGGCCGCCCCCGGCCTCACGGTGACACCGCTGCCGGTCGACGTCATGCTCCCGGAGAAACAGTTCACGCTGCACTTCGACGGCGTCCGCCTGCCCGCGTCGGCGCTCGTCGGTGACGAGGGCGCGGGCTTCCGGCAGGTCTTCCACGGCCTCAACCCGGAACGCATCACCGGCGCCGCCCTCTGCGTCGGCATCGCGCGCTACGCCCTCGACGTCGCCGCCCGCTACGCCCGCGAGCGGACCGTGTGGGACCGGCCGATCGGCGTCCACCAGGGCGTTTCGCACCCGCTGGCCAAGGCCAAGATCGAAACCGAGCTGGCCGCCCTGATGACGCACCGGGCTGCCGCGCTGCACGACGCGGGGCAGCCGGCGGGCGAGGCGTCGAACATGGCCAAGTACGCCGCCGCGGAGGCCGCGCTGGCCGCCGTCGACGCCGCCATCCAGACCCACGGCGGCAACGGTGTCTCGGCGGACTTCGGGCTGCTGCCGTACTGGGGGCTCGCCCGATTGCTGCGGATCGCCCCGGTGAACCGCGAAATGATCCTCAACTTCGTCGCCCAGCACAGCCTCGGGCTGCCCCGGTCCTACTAGGAGGACTGGTTTAGGAGGACTGATGACGGATCGCACCCTCGCCCAGCGGGTCAACGTCGGTGACGCCCTGACCCGCGTCGCGTTCGCCCGCCCGGAGGCCCTCGCCGTGGTCGACGGCGACCGCCGCTGGACCTACGGCGAGTTCGACACGTGGGTCAACCGGCTCGCCCACGGCCTGGAGGCGCGCGGCTACACGACCGGCGACGTCCTCGCGCTGGCGTCGGCCAACAGCGCCGAGTTCCTCGTCGTCTACTACGCCTGCGCGAAGCTCGGCCTCGTCTGCGTGCCGATCAACCTCGGCTGGCGGAGTGACGAAGTCGCTTACGTACTCGGGCATTCGCAGGCTCGCGGCATCGTCGTGGAGAGCCAGCTGGCCGGGGTGATCGCGCCCGCCGTCGCGCAGACGCCCGGGGTTGCCGACGTGATCCTCGCGCCCGGCACCGGCGGCGACGCCACCGGCCTGACCCTCGACGACGTGCTCTCGGACGATACGACCTCACCCGAGTTCGTCATCGAGGACCGCGCGCCACTGTCCTATTTGTACACTTCCGGGACCACGGCTTCACCGAAAGGCGTCGTCGGGACGCACCTGGCGATCCACCTGGAGTCGATGTCGGCCGCGCTGGACTCCGGCTGGCGCCCCGACGACCGGTTCGTCGCGATGATGCCGATGTTCCACACCGCGCAGCTGAACGCCTTCTGCACACCCGCGATCCTCCTCGGCGCCACGATCTTCGTGCACCGCGGCTTCGACCCGGCCCGGTTCCTCGACACGATCGAACGCGAGCGGATCACCCAGGTCTTCGGCCTGCCGATGATGTTCCGCGCCGCGCTGGAGCACCCGTCGTTCGCCGGGCACGACCTGTCGTCGCTGCGCCGCGCCGTCTACGCGATGGCACCGATGCCGGAGGCGCAGATCAAGGCGTGCCTCGACGGCTTCCGCTGCGACTTCGCGCTGCTGTTCGGGCAGACCGAGATGAGCCCGATCACGACGTTGTTCCGGCCCGAGCACCAGCTCTCGCACGTCGGCGCCGTCGGCACGCCGCTCACCGGCGTCCAGGTCGGGATCATGGACTCCGACGGGAAGCTGCTGCCGCGCGGCGAGCAGGGCGAGATCGTCTACCGGGCGCCCTCGACCATGCAGGAGTACCTGCACAACCCCGAGGCGACCGAGGAGGCGTTCCGGTACGGCTGGTTCCACTCCGGTGACGTCGGCCGGTTCGGGCCGGACGGCGTGCTGTGGTTCGCCGACCGCTCCAAGGACGTCATCAAGACCGGCGGCGAGAACGTCGCCTCGATCGAGGTCGAGCGGGCCGTCTACGACACCGAGCCGAACGTCGCCGAGGTGGTGGTCGTCGGGCTGCCGCACGAGCGGTGGACCGAGGCCATCACGGCGGTCGTCGTGCCGAAGCCGGGCGCGTCGATCGACGCCGACGACCTGCGGTTGCGGCTGAAGGACCGCCTCGATGGTTACAAGGTCCCGAAGGCCGTGATCGTCACCGACGAGCTGCCGCGCACGTCCACCGGGAAGATCCAGAAGAACGTGGTCCGGGACAAGCACTCCGGGCACTACGGGGGAGCGGAATGACCGTCCTCAAGTCCCTGCTCGACGTCTCCGCCGAGAGCTACGCGACCAACCGGAAGGCCCAGCTCGACGCCCTGGCGAAGCTCGAAGAGCAGCTGGAGCTGGCCATCGCCGGCGGCGGCGAGCGGTACGTCCAGCGCCACCGCGACCGCGGCAAGCTCCCGGTCCGCGAACGCCTGGAGCTGCTGCTCGACCCGGACAGCCCGTTCCTGGAACTGGCCGCGCTCGCCGCGTGGGGCACCGACTTCACCGTGGGCGCGTCGGTGCTGACCGGCATCGGCGTGGTGTCCGATGTGGAGTGTGTGGTCATCGGGCACGACCCGACCGTGCGCGGCGGCGCGATGAACCCGTACTCGCTGCGCAAGACGTTGCGGGCCTTGGAGATCGCCCGCGTCAACCGGCTGCCGGTGATCAACCTCGTCGAGTCCGGCGGGGCCGACCTGCCGACGCAGGCCGACCTGTTCGTGCCCGCCGGGCGGATCTTCCACGAGCTGACCGAGCTGTCGTCGCTGGGCATCCCGACCCTGGCGATCGTGTTCGGCAACTCGACCGCCGGCGGCGCGTACGTCCCCGGCATGTGCGACTACGCGGTGCTCGTCGACCACCAGGCCAAGGTGTTCCTCGGCGGGCCGCCGCTGGTCAAGATGGCCACCGGCGAGGAGGCCGACGACGAGTCGCTCGGCGGCGCCGACATGCACTCCCGCGTCTCCGGCCTATCCGACTACTTCGCCGTCGACGAGCGGGACGCGATCCGCCTCGGCCGTCGCGTGATCAGCCGGATCAACTGGCGCAAGCTCGGCCCCGCGCCCAGCCGGACGCCGGAGCCGCCGAAGTTCGACCCCGAGGAGATCCTGGGGATCGTGCCGCCGGACCCGAAGGTGCCGTTCGACCCGCGCGAGATCCTCGCCCGGACGGTCGACGGCTCGGACTTCGACGAGTACAAACCGCTCTACGGCACCTCGCTGGTCACGGGCTGGGCGAGCATCCACGGGTATCCCGTCGGCGTGCTCGCCAACCACCGCGGCGTGCTGTTCAGCGAGGAGGCCAAGAAGGCCAGCGAGTTCATCCTGCTCGCCAACCAGACCGACGTCCCGCTGGTGTTCCTGCAGAACACGACCGGCTACATGGTCGGCACCCGCTACGAGCAGGGCGGCATCATCAAGGACGGCGCCAAGATGATCAACGCCGTCACCAACAGCACGGTGCCGCACCTGACCGTCAACATGGCGTCGTCGTTCGGCGCCGGCAACTACGGCATGTCCGGGCGCGCGTACGACCCGCGGCTGATGTTCGCCTGGCCCGGCGCGAAACTCGCGGTGATGGGCGCGGCCCAGCTGGCCGGCGTGATGTCGATCGTCGGCCGCAACTCCGCCGCGTCGCAGGGAAAGCCGTTCGACGACGACGCCGACCGCGCGCGGACCGCCGCCATCGAGGCGCAGATCGAGACCGAGTCGCACGCCTTCGCCGTCACCGCCCGGCTGTACGACGACGGCATCGTCGACCCGCGCGACACCCGGGACGTCCTGGGGATGTCGCTGTCCGCCGTCCACTCCAACCGCGTCGAGGGCCGTCGCGGCTTCGGCGTCTTCCGGATGTGAGCCGATGATCGCGAAACTGCTCGTCGCCAACCGCGGGGAGATCGCCGCCCGGGTCATGCGCACCGCGCACGACCTCGGCATCTCCACCGTCGCGGTCTACTCCGACCCGGACGCGGGCGCGCCCTTCGTCCGGCTCGCCGACGAGGCCGTCCGGCTGCCCGGGTCCGCACCTGGTGACACCTACCTGCGTGCTGACCTGGTGATCGCCGCCGCGCGCGCGACCGGGGCCGACGCCGTCCACCCGGGGTACGGGTTCCTGTCGGAGAACGCCGCTTTCGCCCGCGCCTGCGGCGAAGCCGGGCTGACGTTCGTCGGGCCGTCGCCCGAGGCCATCGCGTCGATGGGCTCGAAGATCGAGGCCAAGGCCCTGATGGACGCGGCCGGGGTGCCGGTGCTGCCGGGGGCGACCGTCACGGACGAGACCGACCTCGCCGCGGTGGCCGCTTCGATCGGGTTTCCGGTGCTGGTCAAGGCCGCGTTCGGCGGTGGCGGCCGGGGCATGCGCGTGGTGCACGACGCCGCCGGGCTGGCCGACGCAGTGGCGGGCGCCCGGCGGGAAGCCGCGTCGGCGTTCGGCGACGGCTCGGTGTTCCTGGAGCGGTTCGTCGTCGACCCGCGCCACGTCGAGGTCCAGATCCTCGGCGACACCCACGGCGAGGTGGTGCACCTCTTCGAGCGCGAGTGCTCGATCCAGCGGCGCTACCAGAAGATCGTCGAGGAGTGCCCCTCGCCGGCGGTCGACGACGCCTTGCGCGCCGAACTCGGCGCCGCGGCCGTCGCCGCCGGGAAGGCCATCGGCTACACCGGCGCGGGCACGGTCGAGTTCGTGCTGGACCAAGACGGCAAGTTCTTCTTCCTGGAGGTCAACACGCGGCTGCAGGTCGAGCACCCGGTCACCGAGCTGGTCACCGGCCTGGACCTCGTCGAGCTGCAGCTGCGCGTGGCCGAGGGCGAACCGCTGCCGCCCGAGGCGACCGGCGCCCGGATCGACGGGCACGCCATCGAGGTCCGGCTCTACGCCGAGGACGTCCCGGCCGGGTTCCTGCCCGCCACCGGCACCCTGCACCGCTTCCGCGTCCCGCCGCTGAAGGGTGTCCGCGTCGACTCCGGTGTCCAGGACGGCTCCGTCGTCGGCCCGCACTACGACCCGATGCTCGCCAAGGTGATCGCCCACGGCCGGACCCGCCGTGAGGCCGCGCGGACCCTCGCGCGGGCGTTGCGGCAGGCCGAACTGCACGGCGTCACGACCAACCGGAACCTCCTGGCCGGCATCCTGGCCGAGCCGGAGTTCCTGGCCGGGCGCACCGACACCGGCTACCTGACCCGGCACGACCCGGCCACGCTCGGCGCGTCCCCGGGCGGGGCCCGGCAGGCGGTGGCCGCGGCCCTGGCGGCCCAGGCGCGCAACCGGCGTGACGCGCGGGTGGTGCCCGAGATGCCGTCCGGGTGGCGCAACGTCGGCCGCGCCCCACAGCGCGTCGCCTACACCCTGGACGGGGAGACCCTGGAGGTCGTGTACTCGCTGGGCCGGTCCGGCTTGCGCGTCACGGTGAACGGCGAGCCGCTCGGTGGTTCCGTGCGGCTGCTGTCCGCGTCGCCTTCGCTGGTGGAGCTGGAGATCGACGGCGTCCACCGCGCCTACGCCGTGCACCCTCGGGCGGGTGTGTCCTATGTGGACAGCCCGGACGGGTCGGCCGCGCTGGCCGAGGTGCCGCGTTTCGCCGACCCGGACGCCGCCACGGCCGCGGGGTCGTTGCTCGCCACCATGCCCGGTGCGGTGGTGCGCGTGCTGGCGGGCGAGGGCGACGCCGTGACGGCCGGGCAGCCGCTGGTCGTCCTGGAGGCGATGAAGATGGAGCACACGGTCGCCGCCCCGGCCGACGGCGTCCTGTCCGACCTGCGGGTGGGTCAAGGCGACCAGGTCGACACCGGCCAGGTGCTGGCGGTCGTGTCGTGAGCGTCTCCTACGAGGTCGACAACGGCGTCGCCTGGCTGACGATCGACCGGCCCGAAGCCCGCAACGCCCTGTCGAAACAGGTCCGCGACGGGCTCTGGGCCGGCACCCGGCGGTTCGTCGCCGACGACTCGGCCGCGGTGCTCGTCCTGACCGGCGCGGGTGACAAGGCGTTCTGCGCGGGCGGCGATCTCAAGGAGATGGCCGAGACGGCTCTGGAGATCCCGCCGCCGGACTTCCTGCCGCAGTTCGGCCGCAACATCGACGTCCCGAAACCGACGATCGCGGCCGTCAACGGCGTCGCCTACGCGGGCGGGTTCCTGCTGGCCCAGCAGTGCGATCTCGTCGTGGCCGCCGCGCACGCCCGGTTCGCCGTGACCGAGGTGAAGGTGGGCCGCGGCTCGCCGTGGGCCGCGCCGCTGTCGTGGCTGGTGCCGCCGCGGATCGCGATGGAGATCCTGCTGACCGGCGACCCCCTGACCGCACAACGCGCCCGGGAGGTCGGGCTGGTGAACGACGTCGTACCGCTGGACGAGCTGCGGTCCCGGACGCAGGCCTTGGCGGAGCGGATCGCGGCCAACGCACCGTTGTCCGTGCGGGCGGCGAAGCAGACGGCGTACCTGCAACGTCACGACGTCTACGACCGCGCCGAGGAGATCTGGGCGCCGGTCTACCGCTCGCGGGACGCGCAGGAAGGCCCCGCGGCGTTCCGCGAGAAGCGCACGCCCGTGTGGGAAGGACGCTGACATGCCCGTTTCCCTGGACGTTCTCCTCGACGACCTGCTCGCCGAGACCACCGACGTCGAGGCCATGCTCGCCCCGCTCGACGACGACGCCATCACGCGGCCGACGCCCGCCGTGGGCTGGGACATCCGCGACCAGGTCACGCACCTGGCATTCTTCGACGAAACCGCGACGCGGGCCGCCGTCGACCCCGAGGGCTTCCGGCTCGCGGCGGCCGCGTTGCTGGCCGACGGCATGGACTTCCCCGACCGCGTCGCCGCTCAGCACCGGGGGCTGGGCGCGGCGGAGGTCCGCGAGTGGTTCCGGCGCGCGCGGACGGCGTTCGTCACGGCGTTCCGCGGCCGCGACCCGCGCGCCCGGCTGCCGTGGTACGGGCCGGACATGAGCGTCGCGTCGTCGGTGACCGCGCGGATCATGGAGACCTGGGCGCACGGGCAGGACATCGCCGACACGCTCGGCGTGACGCGCGTGCCGACCGACCGGCTCCGGCACATCGCGCACCTCGGCGTCTCGACGACGGCGTTCAGCTTCGGGCTCCACGATCGCCCGGCGCCGGTCGTCCCGATCCGGGTCGTCCTGCACGCGCCGTCGGGGGACAGGTGGACGTGGGGTGACGGGGCCGCCGCCGACCGCGTCGAAGGTTCGGCGCTGGACTTCTGCCTGGCCGTCACCCAACGCCGTGACGCTTCGGACACCGACCTGGTGGTGCGCGGACCCGTTGCGCGGGAGTGGATCGGCATCGCCCAGGCCTTCGCCGGCGCGCCCGGCCGGGGACGCGCGTGAAGCGCCCGGTCCGGATCGCGAACTGCTCCGGCTTCTACGGCGACCGCTTGGAGGCGGCGCGGGAGATGGTCGAGGGCGGCCCGATCGACGTCCTCACCGGCGACTACCTCGCCGAGCTGACCATGCTGATCCTCTGGAAGGCGCGCCGGAAGGATCCCGCCGCCGGCTACGCCAAGACGTTCCTCACCCAGCTCGAACACGTGCTCGGCACCTGCCTGGACCGGGGGATCCGGATCGTCTCGAACGCCGGTGGCCTGAACCCGGCCGGGCTGGCGGAACAGATCGCTTTGCTGGGCTTGCAGCCGAAGATCGCGTACGTGGACGGTGACGACATCGTCGATCGCCTGCCGGACCTGGTGCACCTCGACACCGGCCGCAAGCTCTCCGAAGCCGGGGTGGAACCGTTGACGGCCAACGCCTACCTCGGCGGCTGGGGCATCGCCGCGGCCCTCGACGCCGGCGCGGACGTCGTCGTCACCGGGCGGGTCACCGACGCGTCGCTGGTCACCGGCCCGGCCGCGTGGTGGCACGGCTGGACGCCGGGGGATGTCGACGCGATCGCCGGGGCGATGGCCGCGGGGCACGTGATCGAGTGCGGCCCGCAGGCGACCGGCGGCAACTACGCCTTCTTCGACGAGGTCACCGACCGGCGCTACCCGGGCTTCCCGATCGCCGAGGTCGCGGCCGACGGATCGAGCGTCATCACGAAGCACGCCGACACCGGGGGACTGGTCTCGGCCGGCACGGTCACCGCGCAGCTGCTGTACGAGATCGCCGAACCCGCGTACGCCGGGCCGGACGCCGTCGCGCACTTCGACAGCCTGCGGCTTGTCGAGGAGGCGCCGGACCGCGTCCGGATCAGCGGGACCCGCGGCAGCCCGCCGGGCGAGCAGCTCAAGGTCGCGCTGAACCACGACGGCGGCTACCGCAACACGATGACGCTGGTGCTGACCGGCGACCGCATCGAGGAGAAGGCCGCGTGGGCCGAGCAGCAGCTGTTCGACCTGCTGGGCGGCCGGGAGCAGTTCGCCGAGGTCGACGTCACGCTGCTGCGGTTCGACCACCCGGGCTCGCCGGTCAACGCCGAGGCGACCGCGCACCTGCGGATCACGGTGAAGGACCCGGACGCCCGCAAGGTCGGCCGCCGCTTCGCCAACACGACGATGGAACTCGCGCTCGGGGGTTACCCGGGCTTCCACACGACAACGCCACCGACTGCGGAGAGCGCTTTCGGCGTCTACTGGCCGGCTTTGGTGCCCGCGTCCTCGGTGGAGCACCGGGTGACGCTGCCCGACGGTTCGCGGCTCGTGATCCCGCATCCGCCGACCGGGCCCTCGGTGTCTATGCCCGCTGTTTCGCTTGAGACGCGGGACTTCGGGCCGACACGACGGGTGTCGCTCGGCACGATCGCGGGTGCGCGGTCGGGGGACAAGGGCGGCAACGCGAACGTCGGGTTCTGGACGCGTACCGACGACGAGTTCTTGTGGTTGCGCGGTTATCTCGACGTCTCGCGCTTCCGGGAGCTGCTGCCGGAGGCGGCCGAACTGGAGGTCCGCCGGTTCGAGCTGCCGAACCTGCGGGCGCTGAACTTCGTGGTGGTGGGGTTGCTGGGCGACGGTGTGGCGTCGGCTACGCGGCCGGACCCGCAGGCGAAGGGACTGGGCGAGTACCTGCGAAGCCGGCCCGCCGACGTCCCGGTGGCGCTGCTGGAGTCGTGAGTCAGGCGTTCATCCAGTTCGTGCACTCCCAGTTGGGTGTCTTCTGGCAGGCGCGGAAGATGGTGATCGGGTTCGCCGCGGTGCCCGGGGTCTTCGAGCTGCAGCCGGAACTGCTGCCGTTGGCGTCGTCGATGCCGCCTCCGCCGCCGCTCCGGGTGCGCCACTCCGTGCGGAAGCCGTAGCCGTCACCGAAGGTGTCGCAGGAGTACACCCGCGTGTGGCTGTTGGTGATTCCGCCGTAACCGCAGCGGATCGCGCCCTGGTAGCTGCAGTCGACGACCTGCGCGAGTGCGTCGTGAGCCGAGGCGGCGGGCGCGATGGCGATGGTTCCGACGGCGGCCAGCAGGGTCGCCGCGGCGAGGGTGGGTAGTTTCGGCACGTTGTCCTCCTGGGGATCCCGGATGTGCGTGCCGTCCACTCCGGAGACCCCGGCCCGGTTGAGGCCGGGACCCGACGTCACCCGTTCGGCGCAGCGTCCACTTCGGACGGTCCGGCGTCGCGCAACCGCCGCAGCATCAGGGCCAGGTGCAGCCGGAAGCGGCCCGCGGGGGAGTCGACGTCGAAGCCGAGCACGGCTCCGGCGCGGGCGAGGCGTGCGGGCATCGTGCTGTGGTGGCGGTGCAGGACGGCCGCCGCCTTGCGGGCCGAGCCGGTCGCGCAGAGCGCCGTCAACGCCGCGAGGAGGTCGTCGCCGTGGGGTTCGCCGGCGATGCGGTCGAGGGCCTGGACGTCCGGGAGCGCGGCGAGATCCGCGGGGCCGAGCACCCCGGCCAGCGCGGCGAGGCTGCCGAGGCGGTCCCACCACACCACGGGCTCGGCCCCGGCCGTGAACCGCAGCGCCGTGCGCGCGGCCTGCCAGGACCGGGCCAGGTCGAGCACGGGCACCACGGGCCCGACGCCGATCCGGGCGTCCGGCGGCGCCGTTTCGGGTCCGTCGGCGGTGAGCACGGCGCGTACGTCGCCGAACGTGGCGGCGCGGCCGTCGAGGTCGGCGCCGGTGGCCGCCAGCACCCGCAGCCGGGCCGTCGTGCCGAGGCCGAGCAGGTGCAGCGCCCGCGACCGCTCGGCCGTCCCGATCCCCTCGGACAGCACCAGCTCGACCAGCGCGGGATCGCCGAGCGCGGGCAGTGGCACGCTGGTGTGCTCCAGCAGGACGGCGGTGGCGATCGCGAAGCGCTCCAGCAGGATGTCGTCGAGCGGGGTGGGCGCGCCCACGCGGGCCACCCAGACCACGACGCCGCCCTCGAGCCGGCGCACGGCGGCCCCGGCCGGCACCCCGCCCGCAGCCGCGGCGTCGGCGTCCGGCTCCGCCCGCAGCGCCAGGCCCTGGGCGGGGGCGTGCACCCCGGCCGGGCAGTCGGCCAGCCGGGCCGTGCTGCGCACGAGGACGTCGAGACTCGCCCGATCGGTGATCAGGCGGTCGAAGAACCCGATCACCCGCACCGCGTTCTCGGCGTCGGCGTCGAGTCCGGACAGCCTCAGCAGCAGGCCCTTCATGAGGCCACGATAGGCGCGTCCGCCGCCGGATGGCGAGGCCCGGGCCGCCAACCCCCGCCGCGTGGCGGTGGCGACGGCGGCGGCGCGAGCCGAAGATCGGAGCATGACCTACGCGATCGATCCCGAGCTGCTGCCCTGGCTGGACATGCTCCCCGCGGTGACCCTGCCCGACTACGACGCCCTCCTGGCCGCGCGCGCTTCGATGGCGCAGCTGCAGGAGGTCATGCCGGCCTACGAGCCGGTGCACCCGGTCGACGTCCGCGACACGACGGTGCCGGGCCCGTCCGGCGCCCCCGACGTCCCGGTCCGCGTGTACAGCCCGGCGGACCGCGAGGGCACCGTGCCCGGGCTGGTCTACATCCACGGCGGCGGGTTCATCCTCGGCGACCTGGACATGTTCCACGCCTCGCTGCTGCACCTGGTCGACGAGCTGGGCATCGTGATCGTGTCGGTGGACTACCGGCTCGCGCCCGAGCACCCGTTCCCCGCGCCGGTCGAGGACTGCTACGCGGCGCTGACCTGGACGGCGGCGAAGGCGGCCGAGCTGGGCATCGACCCGGACCGCATCGGCGTCGGCGGCGAGAGCGCGGGCGGCGGGCTCGCCGCCGCGACGGCCCTGCTGGCCCGCGACCGCGGCGGCCCGGCGCTGCGCTTCCAGTACCTCGGCATCCCGGAGCTGGACGACCGCCTGGAAACGCCGTCGATGCAGGCGTACGTCGACACTCCGATGTGGAACCGCCCGAACGCCGTCTACAGCTGGGCGAGCTACCTGGGCCCCGAACCGGGTGACGTCTCTCCGTACGCCGCGCCGGCCCGCGCCACGGACCTGACGGGGCTGCCACCGGCGTTCGTGACGACGTGCCAGTTCGACCCGCTGCGCGACGAGGGAATCCAGTACGCGCAACGCCTCCTGCAGGCCGGAGTAACGACGGAGCTGCACCACTACCCGGGCACGTTCCACGGCTCGGCGATCATCCAGGACGCGGCAGTGTCACGCCGCATGCTGGCGGACGAGGTGGCGGCTCTGCGCCGCGGTCTAGGCGTGACGACGAAGGACTGACGCACTGGGCGGTGTGTCGGCCGGCGCTCAGCCGAGGCGCTCGCGCAGGAACGTGAGGCCGGATTCGGTGGCCTGCTGCAGTTTCTGCCGGCTGTAGAAGTGGCCGGCGCCGTCCAGCCGGATGAGGTCGGCGTCGGCCCCGGCGCGCCAGTACGCCGCGACGAGCGCTTCGCTGTGGGCGATCGGGATGCCGGAGTCGTCGGTGCCGTGCACCAGCTGGAGCGGGGCGGCGGCGGCCGAGACGTGCAGCAGCGGGCTCGCCGTCGCGTCCGGCAGCCAGTCGTGCGGGTCGTGGCCGGTGCGGTGCAACGACGTTCCCGCGGGCGGGGGCGGGATGCGGGTGAAGTCCGTCGGCGGGCTCCAGGCGACGGCCGCGGCGAGCCCGCTCGGCTCGCCGGTGACGCCGAGGTCGCCGTCCAGGCTCGGGTGGTCGGCCGTGACGGCGAGCATCGCGGCGAGGTACCCACCTGCCGAGTGGCCCCAGGCCGCGACCCGGCCGACGTCGACGCCCAGTTCGGTACCGTGCCGGCGGATCCACCGGACGGCGGCCTTCACGTCGTGGAGCTGAGCGGGGAAGGCGGCCTCCCGGCCCAGCCGGTACTGCGCCCGCGCGACGGCGAAACCGTTGTCCACCAACGTTTCGGTGACGTGGTCGCCGATCCGCCCGTGCTTGTGCGAGCCGGCCGCGAGCGCGCCGCCGTCCAGGAACACCACCACCGCGGGCGGGGCGCCGGCCGGCACGACGAGGTCCAGCAGCAACGGCCGGTAGCCGGGCAGCGGCGCCACGAGCGCATCGCGGTAGACCACCCGGGCCCCGGCACGCTCGGCTCGGGGCAGGGCGAACGCGGCCAGGGGAGCACGGGGCGTGAGCACGGGACCACTATCGGGACCCAGCCGGGCGCGCGGCCAGCAGTACCACGATGCGGGAGGAATGCCGCGTTTCGCCGGAGTTGCCCCCGGGCGCGGTGAGGCCGGTTTCGGGCCGGGCGCAGGGTCACCTCCGGCCGCACCGACCGGCCGACACGGTGCCTGCAACGACCAACAGAGATCGCGGGCGCCGCCGTCGCCGTATTGGTCGGGTCGACCACCCCGGTCGGCGAGTTGTCCGGAGCGGTCCGCGCCCGCGGCGCTCTACCCGGCCTGTCCCGGTGGTTGACACAACCGCCGACCGGGTGTCAGGATCGGCGTCAACTCCAGTTGGAAACGTTTCCAAACCCGGCTTCCGCAGGTTGGAAACGTTTCCAGAAGCCTTATCCGAGGGTAGAAGCGACGATGACGTCACCACGTGCCACGCTGATCCAGGTGGCCGAGCGCGCCGGGGTTTCCCTGGCCTCGACCTCCCGTGCCCTGCACGGCACCGGGGCGAGCCCGGCGATGGTCGAGCGCGTGCGGGCCGCGGCCGCCGCGCTCGGGTACAGCGCCGATGCCATCGGGCGCTCGCTGCGGATGAAGAAGACCTTCCAGGTCGCGTTCGCGGTCGCGGACATCGGCAACCCCGTCTACGTCGAGATGATGCGGGCCATCCACGCGGTCCTCGAACCGCACGGTTACCGCGTCGTCGTGATGAGCACCGGCGACACCGCGACGTCGACCACCGAGCTGGTCCGCAGCCTGAACAGCGGCTTCGTCGACGGCATGATCGTCAGCCCGCTGCGCACCGACGACCGGCTGATCGCCGAGATCCAGCAGGCCCCGGTGCCGGTCGTGGTGATCGGGCGGGCCCTCGACGACCGCGGCATCAGCTCGGTCTCCACGGACTCCGCGGGCGGGATCGGCGACGCCGTCCGCCACCTGCACGCCCTCGGCCGCCGTCGCCTCGGCTTCCTCAACGGCCCGCTCGACACCACGCCCGGCGCCGCGCGCCAGCGGGGGTTCGACGCCGTCACCCAGGAGATCTCTTTCGACCGGGAGGACCAGGAGATCGCCGCCGACTTCACCGTCACCGCCGGGCTCGACGCGGCCCGCCGGCTCTTCGCCCGCGGCCGGGTCGACGCGCTCGTGGCGGCCAACGACCTGCTGGCCATCGGCGCGATCCGGGCCGTGCGCGAGCTGGGCCTGTCGGTGCCGGAGGACGTCGCGGTCACCGGGATGGACGACACCGAGATTGGCCGCGTCTTCCAGCCGAGCCTGACCAGCGTCTCCCTCGGCTCGACCGAACGTGGCCGCGCGGCCGCCGAGATCATGCTCCAGCTCGCCGACGACCCGGACCGCGCGGTGCAGCAGATCGCCGTCGGCCCCGAACTCGTGGTGCGCGAGTCCTCGAACCCGGGAGGTGCGTGATGACGGCCCCGGCCCTGAAAGAGCGTCCGGTGCAGACCAAGCGGAAGCCGACGCAGCAGCGCACCCGGCGGCGCGAGGCGATCGGGCTCGTGCTGCCGTCGCTGATCCCGATCCTCGTGCTCAGCGTCGCGCCGATCGTCGTCGGGATCTTCCTGGCCTTCACCGACGCGCGCCTGGTGCGCCACCCGGACTACGCCTTCGCCGGTTTCGACAACTTCGGGCGCCTGGCGGAGAACAACCTGTTCTGGGACTCGCTGCGGATCGGCATGATCTGGACGGTCGGCGTCACCGTGCTGCAGCTCGCCGCCGCGATCGGCCTGGCGCTGTTGCTCAACTCGGGCCTGCGGCTGCAGGGGCTGACGCGGGTGCTCGCGCTCGTGCCGTGGGCGATGCCGCCGGTCGTCGTGGCGATCATGTGGCAGATGATCTACTCGGCAAACGGCGGCCCGCTCAACGCCGTCCTCGGCAGCGTCGGCCTGCCCGACGACATCAACTGGCTCGGCGACTTCTCGTTCGCGCTGCCCGCCGTGATCGTCGTCGGCGTGTGGGTCGGCATGCCGCAGACGACCGTGACGCTCCTGGCCGGCCTGCAGCAGATCCCGGCCGAGCTGCACGAAGCCGCGGCGATGGACGGCGCCGGCGCGTGGCGGCGCTTCACCGCGGTGACGTGGCCGAGCCTGCGCCCGATCGTCACGTCGATCACGTCACTCAACTTCATCTGGAACTTCAACTCGTTCTCGCTGGTCTACGTCCTCACCGCGGGCGGTCCGGGCGGCAAGACCATGGTCCCGGTGCTGTTCGTCTACCTGGAGGCCTTCAAGAACCGCGAGATCGGTTACGCGGCGGCGATGGGCCTCGTGCTCGTCCTCGTGGTCGTGCTGATCCTCGCCGTCTACCTGCGGTCGCAGTTCCGCGACGACCGTGCCGGAAAGGGGCGCTGAGCCATGCGCGGACTCGTGCGCCCGGCCCAGTACGCGGCCCTCGCGCTCTACATCCTGTTCCTCGGGTTCCCGTTGCTGTGGCTGATGTCCGCGTCGGTGAAGTCGTCCGGTGAGCTGAACTCGCTGACGGTGAGCCTGCTGCCGAGCGAGTGGCACTGGGAGAACTACACCGAGGCCCTCGACAAGCAGGGCCTCATCCGCTCGGCGGGCAACAGCCTGTTCGTCGCGCTCGCGTCGACCGCGCTGGCCGTGCTCATCGCCGTGCCCGCGGCCTACGTGCTGGCCCGGCTGCGGGGCAAGCTGCGGGTCGCCGGCGTCGGCTGGATCCTGGTCAGCCAGGTGTTCCCGGTCGTGCTGATCATCCTGCCGCTGTTCCTGATCCTGCGGACGCTCGGGCTGGCCGACAACCTCGCCGGCCTGACGCTGGTGCACACGACGTACATGCTGCCGTTCGCGCTGTGGATGCTGCAGGGGTACGTCGCCGCGATCCCGGTGGAGCTCGAGGAAGCCGGGGCGATGGACGGCGCGAGCCGGCTGACCGTGCTGCGCACCATCGTGTTCCCACTGCTCGCCCCTGGCGTCGTCGCGACCGCGATGTTCAGCTTCGTCTCGTCGTGGAACGAGTTCTTCTTCGCCCTGGTTCTCCTGCAGTCGCCGGAGAACTACACACTGCCCATCACGCTCAACATGTTCGTCGGCGGCGAGGGCAAGGTCGCCCTCGGCCCGCTCGCGGCGGGCGCCGTGCTCGCCGCCATCCCCAGCATCGTCTTCTTCAGCATCCTGCGCCGCAAGCTGACCAGCGGCTTGATGGCCGGGGCGGTGAAGGGATGACCCACCCCTCAACGAAATCCTCGAAAGGTCGGTCGATGAAGACACGACGCGCGGTGGTCGCCGCCTGCCTGATGGTCACCAGCCTGCTGCTCGCCGCGTGCGGCAGCGGCAGCGGTGACAGCGGCGACGGGCCGGTCACCCTCACCTTCCAGTCCCTTTCGGACCAGCCGGCCGCGATCGCCCAGACGCAGAAGATCGTCGGCGACTGGAACAAGGCGCACCCGGACGTCCAGGTCAAGATCGTCCAGGCGGGCTGGGACGGCGTCTACGACAAGCTGATCACCCAGTTCAACGCGGGCACCGCGCCGGACATCGTGCACTACGAGGCGGCGAGCATCGCGCCGTTCGCCACCGACGGCTACCTCGCGGACCTGACGCAGTACCTGCCGGCGGAGAAGAAGGCGGACATCCCGAAGGGCGTCCTCGACTCGGTGACGGTCGACGGCAAGGTGGTCGCCTTCCCGACCGAGCTGCAGTCCTACGTGGTCTTCGCGAACAAGACCCAGCTGCAGCAGGCCGGCGTCACCATCCCGACCGGCGCCACGATGACCTGGGACCAGCTGCGCGACATCGCGAAGGCGACGACCAAGGACGGCAAGTTCGGCCTCGGCTGGGGCCTGTCCAGCCCGACGGCGGCGTTCGTCGCGCTGGCCCCGGGCTTCGGCGGGAAGTACTTCGAGGGCGCCGGCAACGACGCGAAGCTGGCCGTCGGCCCGGGGGAGCAGGCGCTGCCGCAGCTCGTCGACGTGATGGCGCACCAGGACCACTCGATCATGCCGGTCACGCTGACGCAGTCCGGGACGAAGGCCCTCGCGCCGTTCTACGCCGGCCAGATCGCCATGACCGTGCAGGGTTCCTACCAGGCGGCCAACATCGCGAAGGACGCGCCGAAGGGCTTCGACTGGGTCGTGCTGCCGCCGCTGGCCGGCTCGGCCGGGCCCGCGCAGGCCGCCAACCCGCAGACGCTGTCGGTGAACAAGGACTCGGGCCACGTCAAGGAAGCCGCAGAGTTCGTCGACTTCTTCACCAGCACGGACAACCTCGCCGCGATGAACGAGGCCGACGCCCTGATCCCGCCGACGACGTCCGCGCGGCAGGCGCTGACCACGAAGCTCGGCACGAAGAACGGCTGGGGCCCGATCCTCGCGTCCGGCCAGTACCTGACCTCGGCGCCTTATCTGTTCGCCGGCAAGTACGCGCAGTGGAAGGACACCGTCGCGACCCCGGCGTACCAGCAGTTCCTCGGGCAGAAGATCGACGCGGCCGGCTTGGCCAAGCAGCTGGAAGACGGCTGGAAGAGCGTCAGCAAGTGACAGGAGCGGATTCTTGACCTGGCTGGAAGACCGGGCCGTCGCGGTGATCACCGGCGCGGCCGTCGGGGACGCGCTCGGCGGCGCCACCGAAGGGTGGACCCCCGAGCAGATCGAAGAGCGGCACGGCGGCCGGGTGACCGGCGTCGTCGGCCCGTGGTACCCGGACTGGCGGGCCGCCCGCCCGATCGCGCCGTACCACAAGGGCGACGGGCACGTCACCGACGACACCCTCATGACGCGGGCGCTCGTCGAGGTGTACGCGAAGCGCCGCGAGCACCTCGACGCGTACGCGATGGCCGAGGACCTGGTGCCGCTGATGATCGGCGAGCCGCGCTGGGTGCCGGAGCTGGAGTCGACGGCGTTGCTGCTGCAGCGGGTGTTCCTCGCCGAGAAGTGGATCGTCGCGAGACTCCACTATGGACACGTCGACCCGCGGGAAGCCGGTGTGGGCAACGTCGTCAACTGCGGTGCGGCGATGTACGTCGCGCCGGTCGGCGTCGTCAACGCGGGTGACCCGCGGGCCGCGTACGCCGAGGCGATCGACCTGACCGCCGCGCACCAGTCGAGCTACGGCCGGGAGGCGGCGGGCGTGCTGGCCGCGATGGTCGCCGCCGCGGTCGCGCCGGGCGCGTCGCTCGACGCCGTCGTCGCGGCCGGGTTGGATGTCGCCCACGACGGGACGGCGGCGGCGCTGCGGGCCGTCGTCGACGAGTTCGGCAGCTGGACCACCGCCCCGGCCACTGACGACGAAGAGCGGGCGCTCGCCGCGCGGGTTCGGGAGACGGTGGCGCCGTTCGACTCGGTCGGGCCGCACTACCGGCAGATGTCGATGGACGCGCGCCGCCCGTCGCGGACCAAGGCGATCGAGGAGCTGCCGGCCGCGCTGGCGTTCGTCCTCGCGCACCGCGGCGACTTCCGCGGCGCGGTGCTCGCCTCGGTGAACTACGGCCGCGACGCCGACTCGATCGCCGTGATGGCCGCGGCGCTCTGCGCGGGCCTCGGCGGCACGGCCGTCGTGCCGAAGGAGTGGGTCGACACGATCGGCGACGCCAGCCGGATGGACCTGCGCGAGACCGGGCACCTGCTGGCCTCGGCGGCCGCCGACATCCTGCGCGCCGACCGCGAACGCGCGCTCGCCCGGGTCGCGGCCCTCGACGTCCTCGGGGGCGCGGCGTGAGGCTGACTTGGGCACAACCGGAGGACCTCCTGGCCCACGAGCTGGTGCAGTCCGCCGCGGAGGGCCGGGACGTCTCGGCCGTGCGGGCCCGCTGGGTCGCGGCGGGCGGCGACCCCGTCCCGGTCGTGAGCGGCGCGGGCCCCGGGGCAGCGGAGCTGCGGGCGCTGGCACGGGAACTGCTGGACGAGCTGGACGCGCTGCCGTCTGCTCCGGAGCCGTCGTGGGACTTCCCGGCCTCGCCCGAGCTGCCGCGCGGCGGCACGGACCGGCTGCTCGGCGCGTGGACCGGCCGGGCCGCCGGGTGCCTGCTGGGCAAGCCGGTGGAGAAGATCCCGCGCGAGGGCATCGAGGAGATCCTGCGCGCGACCGGCCGCTGGCCACTGTCCGGCTGGTTCACCGCGGTGGGCCTGCCCGACGAGGTGGCCGCGCGATGGCCGTGGAACCGGCGCTCGGTCCCGACGTCGCTCGAGGAGAACATCGACGGGATGCCCGAGGACGACGACCTCAACTACCCGATCCTCGCGCTCACCCTGCTGGAGACGCACGGTCGGGACTTCGGCACGGACGACGTCGCCCAGCTGTGGTTGGACAACCTGCCCGCGGGCCGGGTGTTCACGGCCGAGCGGGCGGCGTACCGCAACATCCTCGACGCGCGCCCGTCGCCGGCGACGTACCGCAACCCGTTCCGCGAGTGGATCGGCGCGCTGATCCGCGCGGACGTCTTCGGCTGGGTCTCGCCGGGTGACGTCGTGGCGGCGGCCCGGCTGGCGCGGACGGACGCGCGGCTGAGCCACACCCGCAACGGCGTCTACGGCGCGATGTGGGCCGCGGCCCTGGCGTCGGCGGCGATGGTGTGCGCGACGCCGGACGAGGTCCTCGACGCGGCCGACGCCGTGATCCCCGCGGGGAGTTCGCTGGCGTCCGCGGTCGCGCTGGGTCGTTCGGCGGCGCGGTCGGGCGATGTCCGCGCGGGCCTCGACCAGCTGCACGCCGCGTACGGTGACCTGCACTGGGTGCACGTGCTCAACAACGCCGCGGTGATCGCTTTCGCCTTGGCCAAGGGCGGCGGCGAGTTCGGCCCGAGCGTCTCGATCGCGGTGACGGCGGGCTGGGACACGGATTCGGCCGCGGCGACGGTCGGGGGAGTGGTGGGCGCGTTGCGCGGAGTAGACGGCATCGGCGAGTACTGGACAAAGCCCCTGGACGGCCGCATCGCGACGTCCCTGCCGGGCGGGGAACGGCAGATCGCAGACCTGGCGGCCCGCACGGCGGCGCTGGTGGAGCAGTCATGACTGAGCGGGTGGTACCGGTCGTGAGTGGTAATGAGGGTTCTAACCCTCATTACCACTCACGACCCTCGCGGGCGGCGCAGATCGGCACGGCGTTCGTGGGCGGTGCGGGGTGAGCGGGCGGGTGGTTGTCGTCGGGTCGGCGAATGTTGACCTCGTTGTTGACGTGCCCCGGCATCCTCGTGGTGGTGAGACCGTCCTCGGGGATCGGCTGCGTCGCAGTCCTGGGGGTAAGGGGGCCAACCAGGCCGTTGCCGCCGCGTGGGCAGGCGGGGCCGATACCTCCTTCGTCGGGGCGCTTGGGGATGACGAGGCCGCTGATCTGCTGCTCGTCTCGCTCGGCGGCGCCGGTGTCCGCACCGATCTCGTCGCGCGCGTGGATGCGCCCACCGGGACCGCCTTCGTGACCGTCGATCCGGGCGGGGAGAACGCCATCGTCGTCGCCCCCGGGGCCAACGACCTCCTGCAGCTCAATGACAACCAGGCCGAGCGGATCGCCGACGCCGAAGTCGTGCTGGCCCAGCTGGAGATTCCCCTCGACGTCGTGACCGAAGCCGCCGCGGCCCGCAAGGCCGGGGCTCTCTTCGTGCTCAACGCCGCGCCGTCGCGTGAGTTGCCGCCCGAGCTGTGGGCCGCGGTCGACATCCTCGTTGTCAACGAGCACGAAGCCGCCGATCTCGCGGGCACTCCCGAAGCGCTGCTGGACCGCGTGCCGGTGGCCGTGATGACACTGGGCGGTGAGGGCTGCGTGATCCTTCGCCGTGAGCGGGAACCCGTGCACATCAGCGGTATCCCGGTGCAGGTCATCGACACGACCGGCGCCGGCGACGCTTTCTGCGGTGTCCTCGCAGCGTCGCTCGCCCGCGGGCTTGACGTCGAGGCCGCCACTCGGCTGGCCGGCGCGGCCGGCGCCCTCGCCGTGACGCGGCCCGGGGCGCAGACCGCCGTTCCGTCCGCCGATGAGGTCGCGTTGCTCGGAGGAAGGGTGTCATGACCGACCCGCTCGTCCCGCGGCCGATCGACCGGCCGACGCCGGTGCGTGGCCCGCTGTCCGAATTGGACGAAGCCAAGATCTTCGCCGCGCCCGACGACCCCGCGGACGTTCCCGCATGGCGCGAGAAGCTGCACGCCTGGCGCGAAGACGCGCGAGCCCGTCACGGCTACACCGGCGACGCCTACGCGCGGCCCGGCGCGGCCTGGGCGCAGACCTGCTACAGCGTCGCCCAGGTGTGGTTGTGGGACGAGCTGCTCTACTCGTTCGACGACCACCGCTTCACCCCCGAGCGCTTCCTCGACGACGCCCGCGCCCGCTTCGGCGGCCTCGACGCCGTCGTCCTGTGGCACGCCTACCCGGTGATCGGCCTCGACGACCGCAACCAGTGGGACTTCTACCGCGACGTTCCCGGCCTCGACGCCCTCGTCGAGGACCTGCATCGAGCCGGGTTGCGGGTCTTCGTCGACTACAACCCCTGGGACGTCGGCACCCGCCGCGGCGTCGACGACCTCACCGAGCTGGCCGCGCTCGTCGCCGACCTCGACGCCGACGGCGTGTTCCTCGACACCCTCAAGAAGGCCGAGCCGGAGTTCGTCGAGCGGCTCGAAGCGGCCAAGCCCGGGCTCGTCCTGGAAGGCGAGTCGAAGCTCGCGGTCGAGCGGATCGAGGACCACGCCGCGTCGTGGGCCCAGTTCTTCGCCGACTCGCCCGTGCCCGGCGTCCTGCGCGCCCACTGGTACGAGCGCCGGCACATGCAGCACCACGTCCGCCGCTGGCACCGCGACCACACCGAAGAACTGCAGTCGGCGTGGCTCAACGGCGTCGGCGTGATGGTCTGGGAAGTCGTCTTCGGCGTGTGGGTCGGCTGGTCCCGCCGGGACGCCGCGACCGTGCGGCGGATGGTGACCGTCCAGCGCGCGGCGAGCGACCTGCTCCTCGACGGCGACTGGACGCCGCTGGCCGACCTGGCCCCCGGGCTCCACGCGTCGAGCTGGGAACGGGACGGCGTGACCCTGTGGACGATCGTCAACCGCGGCGACACCGACTACGAGGGTGCGCTGCCGGGCATCGACCTCCTGGGTGGGGTGCCGGCCCGGGGGATCGGCGCGGCACTGGAGGTCGCCGACGGCGCCACCGAACCCGCCTGGCTGCACGACCTGGAGACCACCCCGCACGACCCCGACGCTCGCTTCCCGCACCGCCTGGCGACGCGCATCAGTCCACAAAGGACTACCGGTGAACCCGAGCCGGACGCCGTGATCGTCCCCAACGGACCGTACGTGCTGACCGTCCGGTACCGCGCCCGCGAAACCGGGATGTACCAGGGCGCGCCCTACGTGGACGAATGGAAGCCGCTCCCGCCGCGCCTGCACGACGCCCGGACGCTGCAACGCGACGGCGAGCTGGCCACGCCGGTCGCCGTCGCGGCCACCGAGGTGACGAACGCCCAGTTCGCCGAGTTCGTCGCGGCCACCGGTTACCGGCCGGAGTACCCGCACCGGTTCCTGGAGCACCGCGGCGGGAACGACGAGCCGGTGACCTACGTCGACCTCGACGACGCCCGCGCGTACTGCGCCTGGCGTGGCGGGCGGCTGCCCACCGAGGACGAATGGCAGCTCGCGGGGGAGGTCGGCGGCCTGCGCCGCGGCACCCCGGCCGTGTGGAACTGGACCGAAAGCGAACACTCGGACGGACGGACGCGCTTCGTGATGCTCAAGGGCGGCAGCGACTACCGGGCCGACGGCTCCGAGTGGTACGTCGAGGGCGGACGCCGGGAACCGGCGTACAGCGTCAAGCTCCTCCTGCCCGGACTCGGCCTCGCCCGCGCGGCGACGGTCGGCTTCCGGTGCGCCTGGGACGTGCCGGCATGAGCGTCACCCGTGACCCCGCCGGCGGCGCCCTCGCCGGGCTGCGCGTCGTCGACGCCTCGACGTTGTTCGCCGGCCCGATGGCCGCGATGCACCTGGGCGACATGGGCGCCGAGGTGATCAAGGTCGAGCACCCGCGCAAACCCGACCCGTCGCGCAGCCACGGCGCCGCCAAGGACGGCGTCAACCTGTGGTGGAAGACCCTGGGCCGCAACAAGCGCACCATCACCGCCGACCTCGGCAGCGAAGGTGGCCGGGAGGTCTTCCTCGCCCTCGTGACCAGCGCGGACGTCGTGATCGAGAACTTCCGCCCGGGCACCCTCGAGCGCTGGGGCCTCGGCTACGACGTCCTCTCCGACTGGAACCCGCGGCTCGTGCTCGCCCGCGTCACCGGCTTCGGCCAGCTGGGGCCGTACCGCTCGCGGCCGGGCTTCGGCACGCTCGCCGAGGCGATGAGCGGTTTCGCGGCGACGACGGGGGAGCCCGACGGCCCGCCGACGCTCCCGCCGTTCGGGCTCGCCGACGGCGTCGCGTCGCTGGCCACGGCGTACGCGATCATGGTCGCGCTCGCCTCGCGCGGGCAGAGCGGTCGCGGGCAGGTCGTCGACACCGCCATCATCGAGCCGATGCTGGCCATGCTCGGGCCGCAGATCACCCGCTGGGACCAGCTGCGCACCGTCCAGCCGCGCACCGGGAACCGGTCCACGAACAACGCGCCGCGCAACACCTACCGCACCGCCGACGGCCAGTGGGTCGCGGTGTCGACGTCGGCCCAGTCGATCGCGGAGCGCGTCGTCCGGCTCGTCGGGCGGCCCGATCTGGCCGACGAGCCGTGGTTCGCGACCGGCGCCGAACGCGCGCAGCACGCCGACGAACTCGACGAAGCCGTCGGCGCGTGGATCGGACAGCGCACGCGCGACGACGTCGTCGCCGCGTTCGAGCAGGCGCAGGCCGCCGTGGCGCCGATTTACGACGCCGCCGACATCGTCGAAGACCCGCAGTTCCGGGCGCTCGGCACGATCCACGAGATCGAGGACCCCGACCTCGGGCCGATGCTGATGCAGGGCCCGCTGTTCCGGCTTTCGGGCCACGACGGCGTCATCGGCTTCACCGGCCGGCCGCACGGCGCCGACACCGACGCGGTGCTCGGCGAGCTGGGGTTCTCCCCGGAGCGCGTCGCCGAGCTGCGCGAACGGGGTGCGGTGTGAGCCCGCCGCTGACGTTCCTCTACGCCCCCGCCGACCGGCCGGACCGGGTGGCGAAGGCCCTCGGCTCCGCGGCCGACGTGGTGCTCGTCGACCTGGAGGACGCCGTCGCGCCCGCGCACAAGGACGCGGCGCGGGCGAACGTCTTGCGGCTGCTGGCTTCCGTCGCGCGTCCGGTGCAGGTGCGCGTCAACCACCCGAGCACACCGTGGCACGCGGCTGACCTCGCGGCGGTCGCCACGTTGCCGCTGGAAGTGGGCGTACGGCTGCCGAAAGTCGAGTCACCCGAGGAGATCCGGGCCGTCGCGGCCGCTCTGCCGGACCGCGCGCTGCACCCGCTCATCGAGTCCGCGCTGGGCGTCGAACGGGCCCTCGACATCGCGACGGCGTCGCCGCGGATCGCGTCGCTCGGCCTCGGCGAAGCCGACCTGCGCTCGGACCTCGGCGTCGCCGACGACGCCGGGCTGACGTGGGCCCGCAGCCGCGTGATCGTCGCGGCCCGCGCGGCCCGGCTGGCGCCGCCGGCGATGTCGGCCTACGCCAACGTCCGGGACCTCGACGGCCTGGCCGAGTCCTGCCGGGCCGGGCGGGCCCTCGGCTTCCGTGGCCGGACGGCGATCCACCCGGTGCAGCTGGCCACGATCCGCGCCGCGTTCCTGCCGACACCCCAGGAGATCGCGCGGGCGCGGGAGGTCGTCGAGCGCGTCACGGGTGCGACGGCTGCCGGAGTCGGCGCGATCGCCCTCGCCGACGGCACCTTCCTCGACGTCGCCATGGTCGAACAGGCGCGGACGGTGCTTTCGCTCGCGGAGTAGTACAGCGGCTCAGTACAAAAGCCGTTGTACGAAACTTTGACCGGCGCGTGCGGCAATGACGCCATGCGAATTCCCCGAGTGCTCCTTCTCGTGCTGGCCGTGGTGGCCGGTGCGTTGGCGCTGCCAGGTACGGCCGGTGCCGCCTACAGCGACCCGCTGACGACCACGACCAAGCAGAACCTGGTCTGGCACGCGACCCCGGCCGCCGCGTTGACCGCGCTGGACAACGCGCTGCCGAACGTCAGCCTCAACACCGTCGTCAACGACCCCAGCTACGCGATGACCGGCTGCACCGGCGCGGAGAGGGCCGCGCTGCCCAAGGCGCCGGCCGCCACGAAGTCGTTGTGCTGGGACGCCGACCGCGCGGGCAGCACGACCTGGGTGCCGCAGGGCATCACGACGTCCGGCGACGCCGACGACGACGGCCTGTGGGGTGCCGACAAGATCATCCTGTCCGGCTGGCACAGCACCGACGCGCTCGGCCGCTACGACGACGCGCGGATCCAGGCCGTCAACTACGACGCCCCGGCCGCCGCCGCCCATCGGATGGTGTATCTGGCCGTGCCGAACAGCACCGGCAGCACCTTCTCGGCGGCGAAGGCCCACATGGGCGGGATGGCCTGGTACGGCGACAAGATCTACGTCACCGCCGTCGGGAACACCTCGACCGCGATCCGGGTGTTCAGCACGAAGCACATCCTGCAGCTGACCGACACGACGTCGAACGCGATCGGCAAGACGTCGGGCGGATATGCGGCGTACACGTACAAGTACGCGATGATGCAGGTCGGCTACTACACCTACGCGGGCGGCACCTGCAGCATGGCCGCCGACACCGGGGTGCCCTGCTTCTCGTCGATCTCCCTGGACCGCAGCACCAGCCCGGCCACGGTCGTGACGACCGAGTACTTCTCCGATCAGAGCCTGCACGGCCGGCTCTACCGCTTCCCGATGGGCACGGACTACCTGCTGACCGGGACCGCGACGGAGGCGTTCCGCAGCTCGGTGGGCAACATGCAGGGCGTCCTGTCCCACGGCGGCAAGTGGTACGTCGCCCACAGCTCGGCCACGATCAACGGCCAGCTCTGGACCCAGACGACGACGCAGAGCACGTCGGTCATGTGTGGCTCCACCGCTGCTTGCTGGGCGGTCCACCCGGAGGCGCTGACGTACGACTGGTCGACGGGCCTGGTCTGGTCCCAGTCGGAGTGGTCCACGGCGGACTGCACCGCGCAGGGCCAGACGTGCGGGCGGTCGGTGTTCGCGGTCCCGCTGTCGTCGCTGGCGGCCTGAGTCAGCGGTCGAGCAGGGCCGTTCCGAGCGCCGTGACCAGGTACAGGACCTGGCGCCCGGAACGTTCCCGCTCGACCAAACCGCTGTCGCGCAGCACACCGAGGTGCTGGGAGACGGCGCTGGGTGTGACGCCGAGGGCTCGCGCGAGGTCGGTGGTCGTCGCGGGGGAGCGCAGCGCCTCGAGGAGCCCGGCCCGCGCCCGGCCGAGCAGCCGGACCGTGCTGCCGGGCGGGGGCCGCGTCCCCGCCGTCCAGATCGCGCCGCGGCCGCGGGCCGGGTAGCGCACGGTGGTCTGGGTCGAGGTGTGCCCCTTGATCAGCGCGTACGGCGAGCCGAGCGCGGCGATCGCAGAGGGCGTGCGGTGGCTCTGCGGCCACCGGTTGTTGCGGACGCTCGCCGTCCTGCTCGGCGTCAACACCTTCTGCGGGCAGCTCGCCAACGTCACGCTGGTCCTGCTTGCCACCCAGATGTTTCACGTCGGCGCGCGCGGCTACGGGGTGCTGCTCGCCGGAGCGGCGGCGGGGAGCGTGCTCGGTGGTCTGGTCAACGTACGCGTCATGGCCTGGATCGGGCCAGCACCTCGTGCCGTCGGCGCTGCTGGGGCGGGTCACGAGTGTCTACCGGCTGCTCGGCTGGGGCCTGATCCCGTTCGGCGCCCTGGCCGGCGGCCTGGTGGCCCACGGGTTCGGGCTGCGCACGCCCTACCTGGTCGCGGCCGTGGTGCGGGGGATCGCGCTGGTGGTGGCGCTGCCGGCGCTGGTGCGGTCTCAGCCGACCTGAGCGGTCGCCTCGGGCTCGACCACCGGAGCCGCTGGGCGTCGACGTCGGTTCAGCTGGTCCCGGACGAACCGGTAGACCACCGGGGCCGCCATGACGCACAACGACAGGGCCGCCACGTCCAGCAGGTACGCCGCCAGCCAGACGTGCTTCGCGATCTCGAAGTAGCCGTCCCCGACCACGGCCATCACCGCGATGCCCAGGGCCGCCGTCACCGAGACGCCGGCCTGCAGGCCGGCGCGGTTGGTCCACGCCCGGCGGCGCAGCAGGGCGATCACGGCGCCGGCCAGGCCGAGCAGCACCAGCAGGGACGGCCACCACGGCAGGCTCATGTTGTCGAGCCACTCGCGGAACGTCTGCGGGTTGCCGCCCATGTCGCCGCTGACCGGAGCCGAGTTGTCCGGGGCCTTGGTCGCCGCGCCCCAGGGGCGGTTCGGGAGGTACGGCAGGTCGCGGCCGTGCGTGGCCTGCAGGCCGATGCCGATCGCGCGGGCCAGCGCCGCCGGGTGGGCCAGCAGCAGGCTCCAGACCTTGCCCTTGACCGCGCTGGGCTCCTCCAGCAGCACGTCCGCGCCGGCCAGCTGCTCCGGCCCGTCGGGGTAGTACGCCTTGCCCGCGCTCTGGCTCGCGGCTTCGGGCAGGCCCAGCTCGGCCGCCGATCCCGGCAGCTCGACCAGGCCCAGGGTGTAGACGACGTTCACCGCGTTGACGTCGGCGTAGTTGCGTTCCTGCCAGGCGAGGTTCGCCCGGATCGGCGCGATGATCTCCAGCACGAGCAGGACGGCGATCAGCGGCCCGACGAGCCGGCCCGACCACCAGCGACCGGCTCCCGCCCGGGCGCCGGTCACCGCGCAGACGAGCACCGCCAGCACGAACAGCGGCAGGAACCCGATCTTCGCCAGCCCCGCGACGACGCCGCCGGCCGCGACCAGCAGCAGCGCGGACAACCGCTCGAAGCCGTCCTCGACCTTGGTGCCGGCGATCACCGCGAGCCCGCAGAGCAGCGTGTACGCGCCGAACAGGCCGGCGGGCTCGCCGAACGTCGAGAGGAACAGCCGCGCGAAGTCGGGGTTGAGCAGCGGCAGGACGGGCGGGAGCAGCAGCGTGAGACGGCGCCAGCCCCGGGCGAGCAGCGCCCAGGCCGCGAGCGCGGTGACCAGGAAGACCAGCAGCGTGTACAGCCAGCCGAGCGAGGTGAGGCTGAACGGCCCGTCGCCGTCCGCGACCGCCTTGAACAGCACCGCGGCGCTCGAGGGCTGCGGGTCGGGGCACGGCGTGCCGCGGCCGAAGTCCAGCACGACGCCGCCGAGCCAGCTCGCTTTGTGGTCGGGGGTGGCCGGGCTGAGCCCGGCGGTGCAGAACAGCCGGTAACCGTCACCGTTGTCGCCGGCGCCGTTCGGGGTGCCGAGCAGACCGAGGCTGATGATCAGCCCCAGCGCAGCGACGAACCCGGCCGCGACGGCCATCCCCACCCTCTTCACACCGGTCAGCCTAGGTGGTCGGTTCGCCGGGTGGTTCCGGAACACCCGATTCCGGTGGCCCGGATCTCACTGCGCGTGGCCGGACGCTTCAGTGCGAGGTGCCTGGTCACGGGGTGTCCGCGGACGTGCGCGGCGCGTTCGGCGCACGCCGTGACGCGGGGTGCGTCTCAGCCGGAGTGGCCGCAGTGCAGGACCGCGGCACCGGCCAGCGCTTCGCAAGCCGGGCACCGCGTCATCGGGCGCTCGCGACGTCCCCAGTAGGGGTGGGTGGCCCCGCACAACGCGGTGACCCGGTCACCCGGCTGGGGGTCCGGGTTGCAGCGGGGGCAGTAGGCGTGCGCCGCGCGTTCGACGGCGGTGCTGTCTTGGCTGGCGCTCATGGACCCGGGATACCCGGCCGGCCGGTGCGGCAACCGCGTCAGTCGGTGGTGAGCTCGGCGAGCACTTCCGCGGCCGTCGTGCTGCCGCCGTCGGCGAGACGCCGCAGCTCGGCGAGGTTCTCCTGCTCGGTGGCCACCTCGATGAGCACGTCGAGCGCCGTCGGGTCGCCGGTGTCGGCGATGCGGCGGCGGCCGGCGAGGTCGCCTTGCTCGCCCAGCTGCTCGATGAGCACGTCGAGGGAATCGGACATGACCTTCAGCCTACGCGCGAGCGGTGCGCAGCGACGCCACGACGGACCGGCCACCCGTGAAGCACCAGATCGCGATCACCGGGTCGCAGAACGCGCAGCCGAACGACGAGTCGTGGGCGAACGGGAGGATCGGCTGGCCCTTCAGGTGGTGGACGACGTCCCAGCCGGTGTGCAGGAGCCAGCCGATCCCGATGAACGTCCACGAGTCGAGCCCGCGGAACGCGACGTAGGTCAGCACCGCGCAGAACACCAGCTCCCACGGCCCGAGCGCACCGCCGGAGAGGTAGGCCGCCCCGGCACCGGCGACCATCAGCGCGTTGAAGCGCTGCCGGTGCGGCTCGCGGATCAGCGAGTTGAGCAGGACGTAGACGAGGCCGACCAGGATCGGCGCCAGTACCGCGATCATGGTGGACCACGCTAGGAACCCGCGGCCGCACCGGCCAGTGGCTGTTCTGCCATCCTCCGCCGGATTCTCGCCAGTCAGGCTTCGAGGTGCTCCCGGTCCGGCCGGACCATTCACATGACTTCGTCCATTCCGCCGTTCTCCCGCCAGGCGGCGAGCAGCGCGTGGAAGGCGACCGGCCCGTCGCCGAACGACTGGCTGTGTTCTCGTGGCTTGCCTTCGTTGTTGTAGTAGCCCGGGGTGCATTCCAGCTGGAACCGGTAGCGGTCCGGCGCCTTCCGGCGGATCGTCTCGACCCACGCCTGCTCGGCCGCCGCCGTGGGCTCCACAAGGGACGCTCCGCGCTTGCGGGCTTCGGCGACGACCGCGCCGATGTGGCTCGCCTGCTCGTCCAGCACGTGCACGAAGTTCACCGAGGGGGCGTTCTGCAGCGAGCCGAGCTGGAACAGGTTCGGGAACCCGTGGCTCGCGACGCCGTGCAGCGTCCGGGGGCCGCTCCGCCAGCGTTCCAGCAGCGAGACGCCGTCGCGGCCGACGATCGGCAGACGTCCGGCCATGACGTCCGAGGCGCCGACGGAGAACCCGGTCGCGAAGATGATGCAGTCGGCCTCGTACTCCCGGCCGCCGGCGACGACGGCCCGTTCGGTGACGGCTTCCACGCCGCCGCTGTCGGCCGTGTCCACCAGGGTGACGTTCGGCCGGTTGAACGTCTGCAGGTAGTGGTCGCTGAACGTCGGGCGCTTGCACATGTAGCGGTACCAAGGCTTGAGCGCCGCGGCCGTGGCCGGGTCGTCGACGAGCGCGTCGACCCGGTCGCGCAGCTCGTTCATCTTCCGGAAGTCGGCGAGCTCGTGCGCCTCGGCCGGGACGTCCGTGTAGGCGTCGGTCGCGACCAGGTCCTTCAGCAGGCGGGCGCTGCCGGTCCAGCCGTCGCCCACCAGGTCCTCCTCGGCGCGACCGCCCGTGACGACGGTGAGGAAGTTGTCCCGGCGCCGCCGCTGCCAGCCCGGGGTCAGGGAACCGGCCCACGCCGGGTCGGTGGGCCCGTTCCCGCGGACGTCCACAGTGGACGGTGTCCGCTGGAAGACGACCAGCTCCCGCGCGTCGCGCCCGAGGTGCGGGACGACCTGGACGGCGGTCGCGCCGGTGCCGATCAGCGCGACGCGCTTGTCGGCCAGCCCGGTCAGGCCGCCGTCGGCGGTGCCGCCGGTGTAGCCGTAGTCCCACCGGCTGGTGTGGAACGTGTGCCCGGCGAACGTCTCGATGCCCGGGATGCCGGGCAGCTTCGGGTGGTCGAGCGTTCCGTTCGAGACGACGACGTAGCGCGCGCGGATCTCGTCGTCGCGGTCGGTGCGGACGAGCCACTCGCCGTCGTCCCAGCGCAGTTCGCTGACCGCGGTGCGGAAGCAGGCGTCGTCGTAGAGGTCGAACGTCCGGCCGATCGCGCGGGCGTGCTCCAGGATCTCCGCGCCCGGCGAGTACTTCCAGCCGGGGACGTGGCCGACCTCCTCCAGCAGCGGGAGGTACACGTAGGACTCGATGTCGCAGTGGATGCCGGGGTAGCGGTTCCAGTACCACGTGCCGCCGAAGTCGCCGCCCTTCTCGATCACGCGGATGGTCCCGACGCCGGCCTGGCGCAGCCGCGCGGCGGCGAGCAGCCCGCCGAACCCGCCGCCGACCACCACGGCCTCGACGCGGTCGCGCAGCGGCTCGCGCACGAGGTCGCCCTCGACGTACGGGTCTTCGGCGTAGTACCCGAACCGGCCGGTGGGCCGCTGGTACTGCGCGCTGCCGTCCGGCCGCAGGCGCCGGTCGCGCTCGGCGCGGTACTTCGCGCGCAGGGCGTCCGGGTCGAAACCCAGGTCGGCGGGCAGGGGCGAGGTGGGGGACATGGGTGCCCTTCCGGGTTCGGTGATCGGCTCACCTCCAGCAAACCCAGTTCGGGAACTTTGGTCAAGCAAGTGATTTAAACCTGCGGTACGCTGTCGCCATGATCACCGCGGACACGCCGATCGGCGAGTGGGTGGCCCACCCCGAAGGCGGCCCGCTCATCCGGGCCCTGCTCGCCGGCGCGGGTTTCGACGAGAGCGTGCTCGCGCCGATCAGCCAGGTGCCGCTGGGTCAGCTCGTCGCGCTCAGCCAAGGGAAACTCGGCCAGGACGTCGTCGACGACCTGGTGGCGCGCGTCAACGACGGCGTCGTCCCGGCCGCCACCGGATCACGGGAGCGGACCGTCCCCGGCCGGTTCGACGGCCGCACGGTCGTCGTCACCGGTGCCGCGTCCGGCATCGGCCGCGCGACGGCGTCCCGCATCGCCCGCGAGGGCGGCCGGGTGGTCGCGGTCGACGTCTCGGCCGAGCGGCTCGACGAGTTCGCCGCCGAGACGCCCGAGCTGGTCCCGGTGGCCGCGGACATCACCGACGCCGCCGGGGTCGAGCGGATCCTGGCCGCCGCCGGGACGCGGATCGACGGCCTGGCCAACGTCGCCGGGATCGCCGACGACTTCTCGCCGGCCCACGAGGTGAGCGACGAACTGTGGCGGCGCGTCTTCGCGGTCAACGTCGACGGCACGTTCCGGCTCATCCGCGCGGTCGTCCCGGCGATGCTGGCGGCCGGCTCCGGCTCCATCGTGAACATCGCCTCCGAAGCCGCGTTGCGCGGCTCGGCGGCCGGGATCGCTTACACCGCTTCGAAACACGCGGTCGTCGGGATCACCCGCAACTGCGCGGTGATGTACGGGCCGCACGGCATCCGCGTCAACGCGGTCGCGCCCGGCGGGGTGGCGACCGGCATCGCACAGAGCGGCACGCCGTCGGCGTTCGGGCAGGAGCGGCTCGGCGCGTTCTTCGGCCTGATGCCGCCGATCGCCACGGCCGAGCAGCTGGCCGCGTCGATCACGTTCCTGCTCAGCGACGACGGCGCGAACGTCAACGGCGCCGTGCTGCCGTCGGACGGCGGGTGGGCGGCCCAGTGAAGCTCGCCGAAATCGCACCCGAGCTGCGCGGCCCGGCGCGGCGGCTGCCCCGGCTGCCGCTGGACCGGCCCTTCGGGCTGTGGCTGGTGCGCCGGACCATGGCCCGGATGCGGCCCGTCGCGGTCCCGGACGTCGACATCGAGGTCACCGCGGGGCTGCGGATCTACCGGCCGCGCGAGCCGCGGTCCGACCTGACGCTCCTGTGGATCCACGGCGGCGGCCTGGTCATCGGCAACACCGTGCAGGGCGACGCGTTCTGCGGGGAGACGGCGCGGGAGCTCGGGATCACCGTCGTGTCGGCCGGGTACCGCCTCGCCCCGGAGCACCCGTACCCGGCGGCGCTCGACGACTGCCACGCCGCCTGGGAGTCGGCGCGGGACCAGGCCGCCGACCCGGCCCGGGTGGTCGTCGGCGGGCAGAGCGCCGGCGGCGGGCTCGCGGCCGCGCTGGTCCAGCGCCTGTGCGACGAAGGGGAGCGGCCGCTCGCGCAGTGGCTGTTCTGCCCGATGCTCGACGACCGCACCGCCGCCCGCCGCGACCTCGACGCGCGGCGTCTCCGCGGCTGGGACAACCGCCTCAACCGCCTCGGCTGGCGCGCTTACCTCGGCCAAGACCCCGGGGCGGCGGTCCTCCCGCACTACGCCGCGCCCGCCCGCCGCGAGAACCTGACCGGCCTGCCGCCGGCCTGGATCGGCGTCGGCGACATCGATCTGTTCCACGACGAAGACGTCGAGTACGCCCGCCGGCTGCGCGCGGCGGGCGTCGGCACGACCGTGCACGTCGAACCGGGCGCGCCGCACGGGTTCGAGTCCTGGGCCCCGGACACCGGCATCGTCCGGGGCTACCTCGCCACCGCGCGGGCGTGGCTGGGCGGGTTCGCCTGATCGTCGAGGTGCTCGACCGGACACGTCCGGCGGGCCGGGGCTCCGTAAGGTGAAGGCAGCCGAGCACGGGGGAGACGAGGTGGCACCGATGAACGTGAAGGCCGTCCGGGCGGAGCGCGCGAGCGCCACGCGGGAGTCCATCCTCGTCACGGCGGAGCGGCTGTTCGCCGAGCACGGGGTGCAGGTGGTGTCCAACCGGCACATCAGCGAGGCCGCGGGCCAGGGCAACAACGCCGCCGTCAACTACCACTTCGGCACCAAGACCGACCTCGTCCGCGCGATCGTGCGCAAGCACTCCGAGCGCGTCGAGAAGCTGCGCGCCGAGCTCGCCGGGGCCATCGACGGCCCGGGCGAGCTGCGCGACTGGGTGGCCTGCCTGATCCGCCCGACCACGACGTACCTGCAGGAGCTGGGCTCCCCGACGTGGTTCGCGCGCTTCACCGCCCAGGTGCTGACCGACCCGGCCCTGCGCGCGATCATCGCCGAGGAGTCGCTGACCTCCCCGGTCCTCGCGAAGGTGGTCGCGGGGCTCAACCGGACCCTGTCGGTCCTGCCGCCGGACGTCCGGGCCGAGCGCGGCGACATGGCGCGTCAGCTGATGATCCACATGACGGCCGAGCGCGAGCGCGCCCTGGCCGAGGACACCGCGACCCCGCGCGCGACCTGGTACGACGCCGGCACCGGCCTGATCGACGCGGTGACCGGCCTGCTCCTGGCCCCGGTGACCACCGCCACCTGACCCGGTCGTGAGTGTTCAGGGCGGTTCTAACCGCCCTGAACACTCACGACCGGAAGCTGCGGTTCGTCCGCGCGGATAGACCGGACCGTCCCGGTTCGTCGTCGCGCACCAACGGCTCCGCCGGAATCCCTCCTATCGTCGCCACGACCCGAGTACGTGACGACGAGGAGGCGCAGCGGTGCGGACACTCTTGCGGGGCGGACGGGTCGTCGACCCCGGGACCGGGTTCGACGGCGTCGCCGACGTGCTCCTGGACGACGGCAAGGTCGCCGCCGTCGGGAGCGGGCTCGACGCGCCCGCCGTGGTGGACGTCAGCGGGCTCGTCGTCGGGCCCGGGTTCGTCGACCTGCACAGCCACGTGCACTCCGTCGCCGGGCAGCGGCTGCAGGCGCTGGACGGCGTGACCACCGCGCTCGACCTCGAAGCCGGCCTGATGCCCCTCGAACGGGCCTACGCCGAGGCCGCCGCGGCCGGGCGGCCGCTGAACTACGGCTTCTCCGCCTGCTGGGCCGCCGCGCGGGCGCAGGTGCTGGCCGGGATCGAGCCGGACGCGCAGATCGACAGCGGTCTCGCCGTGCTGGGCAACCCGGCGTGGCAACGGTCGTCGTCGCCGGACGAACTCGCGGCCTGGCTGTCCCTTGTGGAGGGTGAGCTGGCCGCCGGCGCGCTCGGCATCGGCGTCCTGATGGGGTACGCGCCCGCGACCGAGCCCGGCGAGTTCCTGGCCGTCGCGCACCTCGCCGCGAAGGCCGGCGTGCCGACCTACACGCACGTCCGCGAGCTGGTCGAGGTCGACCCGGCGATCCCGGTCGACGGCTCCGAGGAGATCGTCATCGCCGCGGCCGAGACCGGCGCCGCGATGCACCACTGCCACGTCAACAGCACCTCCGGGCACCACCTCGACCGCGTCCTGGCCACCCTGGAGAAGTCGCGTCGCGCGGGCTCCCGCGTCACCGTCGAGGCCTACCCGTACGGCGCCGGCAGCACCGCCGTCGGCGCCGCGTTCATCGAGCCGGACCGCCTGCGGCTCAAGGGACTTTCGCCGTCGAGCGTGGTGATCCTCGAGACCGGCGAGCGCGTCGCGGACGAGGCCCGCCTGCGTCAGCTGCGCGAAGCCGACCCCGGCGCGCCGTGCCTGCTGGAGTTCCTCGACGAGGACAACCCCCGCGACCAGGCGACACTGCGCCAGGCGCTCGCGTTCCCCGACTCGATCGTCGCGAGCGACGCGATGCCGGTGTACTGGACGGACGGCCGCACCGAGAGCACCGAGTGGCCGCTCCCGCCGGGCGGCACGACGCACCCGCGGACCGCGGGCACCTTCGCCAAGACCCTGCGCCTGATGGTGCGCGAGACCGGGGCCTGGACGTGGCTCGAAGCGTTCCGCCGCTGCGCCTACCTGCCGTCGCGGCTGCTCGACGACGTCGCCCCGGCGGCCCGCGGCAAGGGCCACCTCGGGGTGGGCGCCGACGCCGACGTGGTCGTCCTCGACCCGGCGACGATCACCGACGCCGCCACGTACGCCGATCCCACCCGGCCGTCACACGGCGTCCGGCACCTGTTCGTCGGCGGCGTCCCGGTGGTCGGCGACGGCGAACTGCGCACCGGCGCGTTCCCGGGGAAGCCGTTGCGGGGTGAGCCGCGGTGAACGACCTCCTCGCCGACATCGAGACGCTCGTTCGGTGCGAGTCGCCGTCCGAAGACCACGACGCCGTCGCGCGCAGCGCCGAAGCCGTCGCGAAGATCGGCCGGCGCCTGCTGGGCGCCGAGCCGGAACGGATCGTCACCGACGGCTGCACGCACCTGCGCTGGCGGTTCGGCGACGGACCGCCCCGCGTCCTGCTGCTCGGGCACCACGACACCGTGTGGCCGCTGGGTTCCCTGCGCACGCACCCGTTTTCGATCGAGGACGGCGTGCTGCGCGGCCCCGGCTGCTTCGACATGAAGGCCGGCGTGGTGATGGCCCTGCACGCCGCCGCGGCGCTGGCCGACCGCACCGGCCTGGCGATCCTCGTCACCGGCGACGAAGAGATCGGCTCACCGCTGTCCCGCTCGCTGATCGAAGAGGAAGCTCGCGGCTGTGACGCGGTGTTCGTCCTCGAAGCCTCCGCCGACGGCGGCGCGCTGAAGACCCGCCGCAAGGGCGTTTCCCGGTACTGGCTCGAGGTCGAGGGCCGCGCCGCGCACGCCGGGCTCGAACCGGAGAAGGGCGTCAACGCCGGGATCGAGCTCGCCCACCAGATCCTCGCGGTGGCCGCGCTCGCCGACGCCGAGCGGGGCACCACCGTCGTCCCGACCGCGCTGTCCGCCGGGACGACGACCAACACCGTGCCCGCCGCGGCCAGCGTCGCGGTCGACGCCCGCGTGTGGGACACCGCCGAGCAGGACCGCGTCGACCAGGCCGTCCGGAGCTTGGCACCGGTGCTGCCCGGTTCCAAGCTCCGGATCGCGGGCGGCATCAACCGCGCGCCGCTCGACGCCGTCGCGTCGGCGGATCTGTTCGCCCTGGCGAACTCCCTCGCCGGTGGCACGCTCACGTCCGCGTCGGTCGGCGGCGCGTCCGACGGCAACTTCACGGCCGGGCTGGGCATTCCCACCCTCGACGGCCTCGGCGCGGTGGGCGGCGGCGCGCACGCGGACGACGAACACGTCGTCGTCGACCAGCTGCTCCCGCGCACTGCGCTGCTCGTCTCGCTGACCAAAACCGTGCTGGCGAACGGGACTTCGTCCGCCACGACCAACACCGGGGGCGAATCCGGTGCGGGACAACGGTGACGCGCCGGCCGTGTCCGGAAAGGATGGTCCCGTGACTGACGTTGTGACGAACACGGTCCCGTCCGTGCGGGACGAGGCGGCCCTCACGGCCACCGCCGCCGCCGCGGCTTCGGGGGCCGAGGTCCGTGAGCTCGCCGAGATCCCCGATCTGAACGCGGTGGCCCTGCTCTTCGAGACGATCTGGCAGCCCGAACCGGGCAGCCAGCCGGTGAACGCCGAGCTGCTCAAGGCGATGGTCGCGGCGGGCAACTACGTCGCCGGCGCCTTCGACGGCCCCCGGCTGCTCGGCGCCTGCTTCGGGTTCTTCGGCCGGCCCGCGAAAGGCGGCCTGCACAGCCACATCGCCGGGGTCCTCCCGGCCGGGCTCGGCCGCGGGCTCGGTTTCGCGCTCAAGCTGCACCAGCGCGCGTGGGCGCTGCACCAGGACGTCCCGGTGATCTCCTGGACGTTCGACCCGCTCGTGCGGCGCAACGCCCACTTCAACGTGACCAAGCTCGGCGCCCGCCCGGCGCAGTACCTGCCCGACTTCTACGGCCCGATGCACGACGGCATCAACGGCTCGGGCGACACCGACCGGATCATGGTCGCCTGGGAGCTGGCGAGCCCGCCGGTGCGCGCCGCCGCGCTCGGTGAGCCGGCCCGCTTCGACGCGGTGGCGCTGCGGGCGCGGGGCGCGTCGACCGCGCTGGCGGTCGGCCCGGACGGCGGGCCGGTGAGCGGGCCCGCGGACGGGCCGCTGGTGCTCGTCGCCGTGCCGCCGGACATCGAGGCGCTGCGCCGCACCGACCCCGGCCGGGGCCGGTCGTGGCGGGTGGCGCTGCGGGAGGTGCTGGGCGGCCTGATGGCCGGCGGCGCCGAGGTCGTCGGGTTCGATCGTGCCGGTTTTTACGTTCTGGCCAAGGAGAAGCCGTGAAACTCAGTGGTGTGGAGCTCCTGCGCGTCCGGATGCCCCTGGTGGCGCCGTTCCGGACGTCGTTCGGCACGCAGGCCGAGCGCGAACTGCTGCTCCTGCGCGCGGTCACCTCCGACGGCGAGGGCTGGGGCGAGTGCGGCGCGATGGTCGACCCGCTCTACTCCTCGGAGTACGTCGACGGCGTCGAGCACGTGCTGCGGACCTTCCTCGTCCCGGCGCTCACCGCGGCCGGCGACCTGACGGCCAACAAGGTCGCGCCGCTGCTGGCGAAGTTCAAGGGCCACCGGATGGCCAAGGCGGCGCTGGAGATGGCCGTGCTCGACGCCGAGCTGCGGGCGCACGGCGTGTCGTTCGCGGCCGCACTGGGGTCCACAAAGGACTCGGTGCCGTGCGGGGTCTCCGTCGGGATCATGGAGACCATCCCGCACCTGCTCGACGTCGTCGGCGGTTACCTCGACGACGGGTACGTCCGGATCAAGCTCAAGATCGAGCCCGGCTGGGACGTCGAACCGGTGCGCGCGGTCCGGGAACGCTTCGGCGACGACGTCCTGCTCCAGGTCGACGCCAACACCGCGTACACGCTGTCGGACATCCCGCAGCTCGCCCGGCTCGACCCGTTCGAGCTGCTGCTGATCGAGCAGCCCCTCGAAGAGGAGGACGTGCTCGGGCACGCGGAGCTGGCCAAGCACATCCGGACGCCGATCTGCCTGGACGAGTCCATCGTCTCCGCGCGTTCGGCCGCCGACGCGATCACGCTGGGCGCGTGCCGGATCGTCAACATCAAGCCCAGCCGGGTCGGCGGTTACCTGGAGGCGCGGCGGGTGCACGACGTCTGCGCCGCGCACGGGATCCCGGTCTGGTGCGGCGGGATGATCGAGACCGGGCTGGGCCGGGCGGCCAACGTCGCCCTCGCGTCGCTGCCCGGCTTCACGCTCCCGGGCGACACGTCGGCGTCGGACCGGTTTTACACGAACGACATCACCGAGCCGTTCGTGCTGGCGGACGGGCACCTGCCGGTGCCGTCCGGCCCCGGCCTCGGCGTCACGCCGATCGCGGGCCGGCTCGCCGAGGTGACCACGGCGAAGAGCTGGCTGGCCTGACCGGTTCGTCCGCCGCGATGAAAGTTTCCCCCGGTCTCGTCGGATTCGACGAACCGGCGGGGTAAGCGCAGGTCATAGCATCCCCGGCAACGCCGGTTCACCATCGGACGAGAGGCAATCATGGCGAAACTCACCGACCTCGGGGCCTGGCTCGAAAGCCGGCTTCCCGCTCTGCTGGCCGAAAACCACGTGCCGGCCGCGTCGGTCGCCGTGTACGCCGGCGGCGAGATCCTCGACCGCGCGGCCGGGGTGCTCAACAAGGGCACCGGCGTCGAGGCGGACGCCGACTCGGTGTTCCAGATCGGCTCCGTCACCAAGGTCTGGACGGTGACGCTGGCGATGCAGCTCGTCGACGAGGGGAAGCTGGACCTCGACGAGCCCGTCCGCCGGTACCTGCCCGGGTTCGCGCTCGCCGACGACGACGCGGCCGCGCGGATCACCGTCCGGCAGCTGATGTGTCACACCTCCGGCTTCGAAGGCGACATCTTCACCGACACCGGCCGCGGCGAGGACTGCGTCGAGAAGTACGTCGCCACCCTCCACGACGTGCCCCAGCTCTTCCCGCCCGGCGAGATGTTCTCCTACAACAACGCCGCGCTCTGCGTGCTCGGCCGCGTCGTGGAAGTGCTGCGGGACAAGGACTACAACCAGAGCCTGGCTGACCACCTGTTCGTCCCGCTGGGCCTGACGCACGCGGCGCAGAGCCCGTACGAGGCGATCCGGTTCCGCGCCGCGCTCGGCCACCTGTCACCGGAGCCGGGCGCCGAGCCGGAACCCGCCGGGATCTGGGCGCTGGCGCCGTCGAACGCGCCGGCCGGCTCGATGCTCGCGATGCGGGCGCGGGACCTCGCGACGTTCGCCGGCATGCACCTACGTGACGGCGAGGCGCCGGACGGCACCCGCGTGCTGAGCGCGGCGAGCGCCCGCGCGATGCGGGAACGCCTGGTGGAGCTGCCCGACCTCGGCCTGATGGGCGACGCGTGGGGCCTCGGCTGGTCGCTGTTCGACTCACCCGGCGGCGCCCTGGTCGGGCACGACGGCAACACGATCGGCCAGGCGTCGTTCCTGCGGGTCGCCCCGGAGCACGGCGTCGCCGTCGCGCTGCTGACCAACGGCGGCGACCCGATCCCGCTCTACACCGAGATCATCGGCCACGTCCTGCGGGAGCTGACCGGCATCGAGCTGACCCCGCCGCCGGTGCCGGACCCCGCCGCGCCGCGCGTCGACGCCTCCCGGTACGTCGGCGAGTACTCCTCGACGGTCGCGGACATCGTGGTCAGCCAGGACGACAGCGGCCGCGTCTGGGTGGAGCGCGTCCCGAAGGGGATCTTCGCCGAGCTGAGCGGCCCGGTGAAGAGCGAGCTGGTCGCGATGAACGGCGACACGCTGATCCTCGCCGAGCCGATGCAGGGCATGTACATCCCGCACGCCTTCGTCGGCGACGACGGAACGGGCCACGCGCTGTACCTGCACACCGGCCGCGCCGACCGCCGGGTGCGCGCATGACCGGTGTCGAGGACGAGATCACCGCGGTGTTCACCGCGGCGGGCGCGCGGGGCTTCGTCCACGCGCGGGAGATCGGCGGCGGCCCGGGCGAGGTGGCGCTCGGCGCGGACGACCCGGTGGTGCTGGCGTCGGTGTTCAAGATCCCGGTCGCCGTCGCCTACGCCCGGGAGGTCGTGGCGGGCCGCCTCGACGAGACCGAGCGTACCCGCGTCGGGAAGCGCTACCGCATCGGCGGGATCGGCACCGCCGGCTGCGAAGACGACGTCGAAATGAGCTGGCGCGACCTCGCGCTGTTCATGCTGACCATGAGCGACAACGCCGCCACCGATGTGATCTACCACCGGATCGGCCAGGACGCCGTCGACCGCGTGCTCACCGACCTGGACCTGAAGCGGACGCGGTTGATCGGCTGCTGCGAGGACCTGTTCGCGTCGGTCATGGCCGACCTGGGTGCCGACGGTGACCTCGACGCCGCGTTCGCCGGGGCCACCCCGGAGCAGACGTGGAAGCTCTCGGTGCTCGACCCGGAGCGCACGACGTCGTCGACGCCCCGGGAGGTCACCACCCTGCTCGACGCTGTCTGGACCGATCGCGCCGCCGAACCCGCGGCCTGCGAGCGCGTCCGCTCGATGATGGCGCGTCAGATCTGGCCGCACCGGATCTCCTCCGGCTTCGGTTCGGACGTCACGATCGCGGCCAAGACCGGCACCCTGCCGGCCGTCCGCAACGAAGCCGGTGTGCTGTCCTTTCCGGACGGACGCCGGTTCGCCGTCGCGGTCTTCACCCGCGCGGACTCGCTCGACGAACGGCAGCCCGCCGTCGACGCCGCGATCGGCGCGGCCGCCCGCCTCGCCGTGGACCACCTGCGGAAGGAAACCCCATGACCCCCACACGGACCGCGGTGGTCCTGCTCGGCGGGCTCGCCCTCGTGGCGACCGCCTGCGCGGGACCGGGAGACACCGGCTCGGGCCAGACCCCCGTCGACGGCGGGACGTTCACCTTCGCCATCGGCTCCGACCCGGGCAACCTCGACCCGCACATGTCGGTGCTGTCGGTGACCGGCCAGGTCGACAAGTTCCTCTACGACTCCCTGCTCGAGCTCAGCGCGGACGGCAAGCCCCTGCCGGAGCTGGCCGAGAAGTGGGCCGCCACCTCGACGACCGCCGCGACCTTCACTCTGCGCCAAGGGCTCACCTGCGCGGACGGCGCTCCGCTGACCGCCGCCGACGTCGCGGCGAACATCGTGTTCGTCGGCGACCCGGTGAACAAGTCGCCCTTCGCCGGCCTGACGATCGCGCCCGGCACGAAGGCCACCGCCGACGAGGCCACCCGCACGATCACCGTCACCTCCGGCGCGCCGGACGCGTTCCTGCTCCGCAACATCGGTGCGCTGCCGATCGTCTGCGGCAAGGGCCTGGCCGACCGCAAGCTGCTGGCGAAGGGCGAGAGCGGTACCGGCCTGTTCGCCGTCTCCGAGGCTGTGCCGAACGACCACTACACGTTCACCCGCCGCAAGGACTACGCCTGGGGCCCGGGGGACTGGAAGGCCGAGCCGGGGCTGCCCGACAAGCTCGTCCTGCGGGTCATCTCCAACACCTCGACGGCGGCGAACCTGCTGCTCTCGGGCGAGCTCAACGCCGCGGCGATCACCGGCCCGGACCGCCAGCGCCTCGACGCGCGCAAGCTGTTCCACGCCGACTACAACGCGCCGCTCGGCGAGATCTACTACAACCAGGCCGCGGGCCGGCCCGGCGAGGACGAAGCCGTGCGGCGCGCGCTGACGCAGTCGCTCGACCTGGCGCAGCTGGGCAAGGTGCTCACCAGCGGCACGGGCAAGCCGTCGCAGGGCATGGTCACGGCCGACCCCAAGGCGTGCGCGGGCGACACCATCACCGGCAACCTGCCTGCCCACGACGCCGCCGCGGCCGCGTCCGCGCTGGACGCCGCGGGCTGGCAGGCCGGCGGGGACGGCGTCCGGGTGAAGAACGGCAAGCGCCTGACGCTGAACGTCATCTACGGCACCCAGCTCGGCCCGACGATGGCGCCGACGGCGGAACTGTTCCAGCAGACCTGGAAGGCGCTCGGCGCCGAGGTCACGCTCAAGGGCGTCGACAGCCCGGGCCTGTCCCAGGTGCTGTTCGGCACCGGCGAGTGGGAGGTCTCGCTCGGCCCGCTCGGGCTCGCGCTGCCCAGCCAGCTGGTGCCGTTCGTGTCCGGCCCGGCCGCGCCGGACGGGACGAACTTCGCGCACATCGCCAACCCCACCTACGACCAGGGTGTGAAGCAGGCCGCCGCGACGAGCGGCGACGCCAGCTGCCCGACCTGGATCGCCGCGGAGACGGCGCTGATCAAGCGGGTGGACGTGGTGCCCTACGTCGACTCCGTCGTCCCGATCTACGGCAGCGGCACGAAGTTCACGCTCAGCCAGGGCGCCGTGCTGCCGTCCTCGATCCGGATGTACGCGAAATGACCACGGCGACGGCGCCCGCCGGCCTGCGGGGCAGCCCGTGGCCGGCGTTCGCCGGGCGCCGGCTGGCCCGGTTCGCCGTGTCGCTGTGGGCGCTGGTGACCGCGGCGTTCCTGATGATCCACCTGGTCCCCGGCGACCCGGTGCGGGCCGCGCTCGGGATGACCGCGCCCGCCGCCCTGGTGCGGGCGCGCCGCGCCGAGCTCGGCCTGGACGATCCACTGTGGACACAGTACGGGCACTACCTGCGCGGGCTGGTCACCGGCGACTTCGGGACGTCGATGGCGAGCGGGCAGCCGGTGACGCAGGTGATCGGCGACCGGCTGCCGGCGACGTTGCAGCTGGCCGTGCTCGCGTTCGTGGTGGTCGTCGTGGTCGCGGTGCCGGTCGGGGTGTGCTTCGCGGTGCTGACGCGCGGCGGCCGTCGCCGGGGTGGTGAGCTGGCGTTCACGTCGGGGAGCGTGCTGCTCGCCGCCATCCCGGACTTCCTGCTGGCGGTCGGGCTGGTGGCGGTGTTCGCGGTCGGTTTCGGCTGGTTCCCGGTCGCGGGCGGGGACGGCCCGGGCGCGTACGTGCTGCCGGTGGCGGCCCTCACGATCGGGCCGGCCGCGGTGCTCGCCCGGATCGTCCGGGTGGAGCTGCTTTCGGTGCTGGGCGCCGACTTCGTCCGCACCGCGCGGGCGAAACGGCTGCCCGCGCGGCTGGTGTACGTCCGGCACGCGCTGCCGAACGCGCTGACCGCGACGCTGACCCTGGGCGGGCTGATGCTGACCGGCCTGGTCGCGGGCACGGTGCTGGTGGAGAACGTGTTCGCCTGGCCGGGGCTCGGCTCGACGATCGTGCAGTCGATCCTGCAGAAGGACTACCCGCTGGTGCAGGGGATCGTGCTCGTCTACGGCATCGGCGTGCTGCTGGTGAACCTGCTGGTCGACGTCGTGCTCGGGCTGCTCGACCCGCGTTCGACGATCCGGGAGAGCTGAGGTGACGGCGATGCGCGCACGGCGTGGTTCAGTGAAGAAGCGCGGCTCGGTGTGGACGACGGCCGTGCGCACGCCGGTGGGCGCGTGCTCGGCGGTGCTGCTGGTGCTGGTGATCGCGCTGTCCGTGCTGGCGCCGCTGTTCTGGGGCGACGGCGCCGCGGTGGTCGACACCGACGCGATCGGCCAGGGCGCGTCCGCGGCGCACCCGTTCGGCACCGACTCCCTCGGCCGCGACATCTTCCTGCGCACGCTCGTCGCGACCCGGCTCTCGGTCGGCCTCGCGGTGCTCGCGACCGTGATCGGCGTCGGCGCCGGAGTGCTCCTCGGGTCGTTGCCGGCGGTGCTGCCCCGGTGGGCCGGCCGGCTGCTCACCGCGGCGATCAACATCGCCGTCGCGTTCCCCGGGCTGCTGCTGGCGCTGTTCTTCGCGGTGATCTTCGGCGTCGGCACGCACGGCGCGGTGCTGGCGATCGCGTTCGCGATGGCGCCGGCGTTCGCCCGGCTGGTCCAGACGCTCTCGGCGTCGGTGGCCGGGCGCGACTTCGTCGCCGCGGCCCGGGTGTCCGGCGTCGGCCGGATCCGGCTGCTGGCCCGGCACGTGCTGCCGAACATCGGCGAACCGCTGGTCGTCAACGCGACCATCGGCGCCGGGTCGTCGTTGCTCGCCTTCGCCGGGCTCTCGTTCCTCGGCATCGGCGTGCAGGCCCCGGACTACGACTGGGGCCGGCTGCTGCGCGAAGGCCTGGACGGGATCTACGTGACGCCGGTGGCCGCGATCGCGCCCGGCGTCGCCGTCGTGCTCGCCGGGCTGGCGTTCAACCTGGTCGGGGAGACCGTCGCCGCCGTGGTCGGGGTCCGCTCCCGCGCCGCCCGGAGCGCGTCCGGCCCGGTGCCCGTGCCGCGGCCCGCGGTCGTCGAGGCACCGGCGGACGACGCCGTGCTCGTCGTCGAGAACCTGCAGGTGGCGTTCCCGCGAGCGGGTGGGTGGACGGTGCCGGTGCGCGGCGTCAGTTTCACCGTGCGCGCCGGCGAGGCGATCGGCGTCGTCGGCGAGTCCGGCTCCGGCAAGAGCCTGACGGCGCTGGCCGTGTCACGGCTGATCGAGCTGCCCGGAGTCGTGACGGCGGACCGGCTGGAGTTCGCCGGCACGTCGCTGCTCACCGCGTCCGACCGCGAGCTGCGCGGCCTGCTCGGGACGTCGCTGGCCATGGTGTTCCAGGACCCGATGACGTCGTTCAACCCGGCGCGGCGCGTCGGCGGGCAGCTGGCGGAGGTGTCCGAGCAGCACCACGGCCTGTCGCGGCGCGCGGCGTTCGAGCGCGCGGTGGACCGGCTCGCCGCGGTGCGCGTCCCGGCCGCCCGGCGGCGCGCCCGGCAGTACCCGCACGAGTTCTCCGGCGGCATGCGCCAGCGCGCGATGATCGGCATGGGCTTGATGGGCTCGCCGAAGCTGATCGTCGCGGACGAGCCGACGACGGCCCTCGACGTCACGGTCCAGCGCCAGGTGCTGCGGCTGCTGGCCCGCACGCGGGACGCCGAGGGCGCGGCGATCCTGCTGATCAGCCACGACATCGCGGTGGTTTCCCAGACGTGCGAACGGATGCTGGTGATGTACGCCGGCCGCGTCGTCGAGGACCTGCCGACGGCGGACCTCCCGGGCGCGGCCCGCCACCCGTACACCCGGGCGCTGCTGGCCACGACGGTCGACCTCGGCACCGACCGCGACGAGCCCCTCGCCGTGATCCCCGGCCGGCCACCGGAGCCGGACCAGGTCCCGGTGGGCTGCGCGTTCGCGGCCCGGTGTCCGCTGGCGTCCGAGCGTTGTCTCACCGAGGATCCCGTGCTGGAACGGGCCGGAGACGGCCACGGCGTGGCGTGCTGGCACCCGCACGAGACCGCCGTGAGTGTCCTTTCCGGACAGTCGCGAAAGGAAGGTGCCGCGTGAGCGAGCTGCGGTTCGACACGGTGAGCGTCCGGTACGGCCGGTTGACGGCGGTGAACGGCGTCAACCTGACCGTTCCGTCCGGGCAGGTCGTCGGCCTGGTCGGCGAGTCCGGCTCCGGCAAGTCGACGCTGGCCAGGGCCGCGGTCGGGCTGGCCCCGGTCAGCGGCGGCCGGGTGCTGCTCGACGGCGTCGACGTCCGGCGGCTGCCCCGGCGCAAGCCGCTGCAGATGGTCTTCCAGGACCCGTACTCCTCGCTGGACCCGCGGATGGCCGTCGGCGAGTCCATCGCCGAGGCGATGCCGCGCGGCGCCCACCGCGGCGCGGCTGCCCGGCGGGCCGAGGTCGCGCGGCTGCTCGAACTCGTCAACCTGGACCCGGACCGCGCCACGACGTTGCCCGGTCAGCTGTCGGGTGGGCAGCGCCAGCGCGTCGCGCTCGCCCGGGCGCTCGCCGGGCAGCCGAAGGTGCTGATCGCCGACGAGATCACGTCCGCGCTCGACGTCTCGGTGCAGGGCGCCGTGCTCAACCTGGTCCGCGAAGTCCAGCGGCGCCTCGCGCTGTCGATGCTGTTCATCTCCCACAACCTCGCCGTGGTGCGGTACGTGAGCGACTTCGTCGCCGTGATGTACCTCGGCCGGATCGTCGAAGCCGGCCCGGCCGAGCAGGTGCTCACCGATCCGCGGCACCCCTACACGCGGGAACTGCTGGCCGCCGCGCCGTCCGCGCACCACGGCCTGCTCGACGACCCCGGCGTCGACGCGCTCGCCGACACCGAACCCGCCGACCCGCACCACCCGCCGTCCGGCTGCCACTTCCACCCGCGGTGCCCGATCGGCCCGCTCGTGCACCCCGACCGCACCGTCTGCCTCAGCGCCGACCCGGCCGCCGCGGCCGCGGAACGACCCCACGTCGCGGCGTGCCACTTCGCCACGACCGCACCGAATTCCACTGCTCCGAATCACACTGCGCCGAATCCCACGAGGAGATCCGCATGACCCGCCGCCTGAGCGCCGACGACCTGTACGCCCTGGAGTTCCCCGAGCAGCCCGCGCTCTCGCCGGACGGCACGCGGATCGCCTACGTCGTGCGCACCGCCGACCGCGACGCGGACCGCGACACCCGCTCGCTCTGGCTGGTCGCCACGAGCGGCGGCCCGGCGCGCCGGCTGACCCGCGGGACCGCCGACCTCGCCCCGGTGTGGTCGCCCGACGGCACGCGGATCGCGTTCCTGCGCGCCGCGGACGGCCCGGCGCAGCTGTGGCTGCTGCCCGCCGACGGCGGCGAACCCGAGCAGGTCACCACGCTTCCGCTCGGCGCGGGCAGCCCGGTGTGGCGGCCGGACGGCGCCGAGATCGCCTTCTCCGCCCCGGTCGACCTGGCCGCGGACGAGGGTGACGACGACGCCGCCCGCGGCCGCCGCGCGGGTGCCCCGGTGGTCGCCGACCGGCTCGACTTCAAGGCCGACGGCGCCGGGCTGCTGCGGACCCTGCGCAAGCACGTCCACGTCCTCGACGTCGCCTCGGGTGACGTCCGGCAGGTGACGGCGGGGGACTGGCACGCGGGCGATCCCGCGTGGTCGCCGGACGGTGCGCTGCTGGCCTTCCCGGCCGGCCCGGAGGCCGACGCCGACCTGACGTTCCGCTCCGGCGCCTACGTCCTCGAAGCCGGCAACCGCCTCGCCGAGCCGCGCCCGGTCGGCTCCGGCGACGGCATGTGCGGCACGGTCACCTGGACCGCCGACGGCACCGCGCTGCTCGTCGCCGGCCGCCGCGACACCGCGCCCGGCCACCTCGGCCTGCTGCGGATTCCCGTGGACGGCGGGGAAACCGTCGACCTGGCCGCGCCGCTGGACCGGAACGTGATGCCCGGCGGGCCGGGCTACCCCGGCGCGGTCCCGGTGCTGACCGGAGACGGCACCACGGTCGTGTTCTGCGTCCGCGACCGCGGGTACACGCACGTCTACGCGGTCGGCGTCGACGGCGGCGAACCACGGCTCGTCGCCGGGGGTACCGGGAACACCCTGTCGGACGTGTCTGTCGCCGGAGACACCGCGGCGGTCGTGCTGGCCACGCCGACGTCGTACGGCGAGATCGCGACGGTCGCCGTCGCCGGGGGAGCGCCCGAAGTCCTCACCACGCACGGCAGCGGGGCCGAGGTCGAGCTGTTCACCCGCGAGGAGCGCGAGTTCACCGTCTCGGACGGCACGGTCGTGCACGGCTGGCTGGTGCGCGACCCCGCCCGCACCGGCCCGCGGCCGCTGCTGCTGGACATCCACGGCGGCCCGCACAACGCGTGGAGCGGCACCGCCGACGCCGTCCACGCCTACCACCAGCAGCTGGCCGCGCGCGGCTGGGCGGTGCTGCTGCTCAACCCGCGCGGCAGCGACGGCTACGGCGAAGCGTTCTACACCGCGGCCGTCGGCGCCTGGGGTGTCGCCGACGCCAAGGACTTCCTCGAGCCCCTGGACGCGCTCGTCGCCGAAGGGGTCGCCGACGCGCAGCGGCTCGCCGTCTCCGGCTACAGCTACGGCGGCTTCATGACGTGCTACCTGACCAGCCACGACGACCGGTTCGCCGCGGCCGTCGCCGGCGGCGTCGTCAGCGACGCGGTCAGCATGGCCGGCACCTCCGACAGCGGGCACTACCTCGGCGTCGCCGAACTGGGCGGAGCGTCCTCTGTGGACGAAGCGCACTTCGGTGCGTCGTCGCCGCTGGCGCGGGTCGGGCAGGTCCGCACGCCGACGCTGGTGGTGCACGGCGCCGACGACGACCGCTGCCCGGTCGGGCAGGCCGAGCAGTGGTTCACGGCGTTGCGCGAGCAGGGCGTGCCGACCCGGCTGGTGCTCTACCCCGGCGCGTCGCACCTGTTCATCCTGGAGGGGAAACCCTCGCACCGCAGCGACTTCAACCGCCGCGTCGTCGACTGGGTCGAGCAGCACGCGGGCTCGCCGGGGCGGGTCCCGCTCGACGGCGCGCACTGGCAGCGGCGGCTGACCGCCCTCGCGCGCAAGTACCGCGTCCCCGGCGCGACGCTGGGCATCCTGCGCCTCGACGGCGACGAGCAGGCCTTCGCGCACACCGGCGTGCTCAACAAGGCGACCGGTGTCGCCGTCACCGACGAGTCGGTGTTCCAGATCGGCTCGATCACCAAGGTGTGGACGGCGACCGTCGCCATGCAGCTGGTCGACGAAGGCCTGCTCGACCTGGACGCGCCGATCGCCGACGTGCTGCCGGAGCTGCGGCTGGCCGACCCGGACGTCACCAAGCAGGTGACGTTGCGGCACCTGCTGACCCACACCAGCGGCATCGACGGCGACGTCTTCACCGACACCGGCCGCGGCGACGACTGCGTGGAGAAGTACGTCGCCGTGCTGGACCAGGCCGCGCAGACCCACCCGCTCGGCGCGACGCTGTCCTACTGCAACTCGGGCTTCATCCTGGCCGGCCGCGTCATCGAGAAGCTGACCGGCAAGACCTGGGACGCGGCGTTGCGGGAGCGGCTGTTCACCCCGCTCGGCCTGACGCACACGGGCACCCTGCCCGAGGAGGCGCTGCTGTTCGGCGCGGCGATGGGCCACGTCGCGGCGGGCGACGAGGAGCCGCAGCCGGCGCCGGTCTGGGGCCTGCCGCGCTCGGCGGGCCCGGCCGGCCTGATCACGGCGACCCCGGCGGACGTCCTGGCGTTCGCCCGCCTGCACCTGCGGGACGGCCTCGGCCCGGACGGCGCGCGCGTCCTCTCGGCGGCGTCCGCCACGGCGATGACCGAGTGGCAGGCGGACATGCCGGACAAGCACACGCTCGGTGATTCGTGGGGCCTGGGCTGGATCCGCTTCGACTGGGACGGCCACCGCGTCTACGGCCACGACGGCAACACGATCGGCCAGGCGGCGTTCCTCCGCATCCTGCCGGACCAGGGCCTCGCGGTCACGCTGCTCGCCAACGGCGGTGGCACGCACGACCTGTACGAGGAGCTGTACCGCGAGATCTTCGCGGAACTGGCGGGAGTGGCGATGCCGCAACCGCTGGTGCCCGCGGCCACACCGCCGTCGGTCGACGTCTCGGAGTTCCTCGGGACGTACGAGCGGGAGTCGGTGCGGACGGAGATCCTCAGCACAGACTTGGGCCTGCGCATCCGCCAGACGGTCACGGGCCCGCTCGCCGAGCTGGTCCCGGAACCGACGACGGAGGACGACCTGATCCCGATCAGCGCGACCCAGTTCGCCCTGCGCCCCGCGGGCACGCGCTCGTGGCAGTCGGTGACGTTCTACCAGCTCCCGACGGGGGAGCGGTACCTGCACAGCGGAGTCCGAGCCACCCCGAAGGTGAGCGGCTCGCCGGCCTGAAGTCCGTGAATGCCACATCGAGGGACACTTGGTCCCTCGATGTGGCATTCACGGCTTACGCCAGCGGTCAGGGGACGATCACCACGCGGCGGTCATCGCCGTCGTCCTTCCAGGCCGCTTCGACGTCCTCCAGCGGGACCGTGCGCGTGTCGATCCGGAAGGTGCCGCGGCCGACTTCCGCCGCGAGGGCGGGCAGTTCCGCGACGATGTCCCGCGTCGGCACCGAACCCTGGCCGCTGCCCACCAGCTGCAGCCGCGCCGCCCGCAGCGCGGCGGAGGGCAGCGACGCCGTCCGGCCCGCGACCGAGCCGATCTCGATCCACGTCAGCGGGCGGGCCCGGTCGCCGCGGTGCGTGACGATCTCGCGCATCGCCTCGGCCGTCGGCTCGCCCCAGACGTAGTCCAGGACCACGTCGACGTCCGCGCCCGCCGTGCCGACGTCGGCGAGGGGGACCGCGACGTCGGCGCCCAGGTCCGGCAGCGTCGCGAGGCGGCCGGGGTCCCGGCCCGCGGCGACGACCCGCCCGGCGCCGAGGTGCCGGGCCACCTGGACGGCCAGCCGGCCCGCGTTGCCGGTCGCGCCCAGGACGAGGACGTCCTGTCCGGCCGTGAACTCGATCCGCCGCCGCAGCGCGATCCACGCCGACATCGCCGGGTTCATGCCCGCGGCCACGAGCACGGGGTCGACGTCGTCGGGCAGCACGACGCTGCGGCGCAGGTCGACGACGGTCCGCTCGGCCAGCGCGCCCATCGCCGTGTCCGGCAGGACGAAGTAGCGCAGGCGGCCGTCGGGCGCGCGGCCCACGCCGTCGATGCCCGGCACGAACGGCAGCTCCGCGGACTCGGTGTAGTGCGAACCGTCGGCCTGCGAGCGGACCCGCGGGTGCAGGCCGACGGCGACGACGTCGACGAGCACCTCGTCCGGTGTTCCGGGTGCGGGGACGGGAAAGTCCTGGCAGGTCGGCGGTGTGCCGAACGACGTGACGACCGCTGCGCGCATGGTGACCTCTTGAGAAGTAGTTGGTAGTGCCAAGTAGATTAGCTGGCATTACCAACTAGTTCAAGGTAGCGTGGCGGTATGACCGAACCCGGGCCCGACGAGGTGCTGGACCACCTGGTCCAGGTGTCCTTCACGGTGATGGCGCTGCTCAGCCGCGCGGCGGCCGCGCACGACCTGTCGCTGACGCAGCTGCGCGCGCTGGCGATCCTGCGCGACCGCACGCCGAAGATGGCGGAGCTGGCGGACTACCTCGGCCTGGACCGCTCGTCGGTGACCGGCCTGATCGACCGGGCCGTCAAGCGCGGCCTGGTCCGGCGCGAGGCCAGCGAAGACGACGGGCGCGCGGTGCGCGTCGGCCTGACCGAAGAGGCACACCGCCTCGCCCGGAAACTGGAAGCGGAGATCGCCGGACTGCTGGCGCCACTGACCCGCGACCTCACCCCGGCCGAACGCACCCGGCTCGGCACGCTCCTCGGCCGCATGCTCCCTTGACCCGCGCCGCTCGGCCGTCGCCGAGCGGACTCAGTTGTCCGAAGTGGACACTGCCGGCTCGGTGGACGTGCCGCTGGAACGCCGGATCAGCCAGCTGAGCGCGAAGGCCACCAGGCCGATGCACCCGGCGACCACGAACGCCATCCGCAGCCCCGACGCGTCCGGGCTGCCCGCCGTCGCGTCCGCGGTGCCGAGCGTGGCCACGCTGACGAACAGCGCCGTGCCCATCGCGCCCGCCACCTGCTGCAGCGTCGAGAGGATCGCGCTGCCGTGGGAGTACAGGTGCTCGGGCAGCACGCCGAGCGACTCCGTCATCAGCGGCGTCATCATCAGGCCCAGCCCGGCCATCAGCAGCACGTGGATCCCGATCACCGCGATGAGCGGCGACGCCGGCCCCAGCAGCGTGAACAGCCACAGCGACAACGCCATGGCCGCCGCGCCGGGGATGACCAGCGGGCGTGCGCCCACCCGGTCGAACAACGCGCCCACCGGACGGCCCAGCAAGCCCAGCACGAGCCCGCCCGGCAGTACCGCCAGCCCGCTGACGAACGTGGTCGTCTTCAGCACCGTCTGCAGGTAGAGCGGCAGCAGGATCGCGGCCGCGCCGATCAGGCAGACGAACAGCAACGCCGTCAGCACCAGCGCCACCACGAACGGGCGGTGGGTGAACGGCCGCAGGTCCAGCAGTGCGCGGTCACGGCGTTGCAGGCGCACCTGCCGCCACGTGAACACCACGAGCGCGACGAGCCCGACGACGATCGGCAGCCACGCGGGCACCGGCGGCTCCACCCCGGCGGCCTCGCCGGTCGAGGACAGCCCGTACAGCAGGCCGCCGAAGCCGATCGCGGACAGCAGCACCGACGGCACGTCCAGCGGCACCCGGCGGTTCTCGCTGTGCAGCCGCAGCCGCAGCAGGCCGATCACCAGCGCCGCCAGCGACAGCGGCAGCACGATCCAGAACATCCACCGCCAGCCCAGCCCCGACAGCACCGCGCCGCCGATCGTCGGCCCGATCGCCGGCGCCACGGCGATGACGATCGTGATCGTGCCCATCGTCGCGCCCCGCCGCTGCGGCGGCACCAGCCGCATCACGGTCGTCATCAGCAGCGGCAGCATCACGGCCGTGCCGCACGCCTGCACCACCCGCCCGACCATCAGCACCCCGAACCCGGGCGCGAGCGCGCTGATCAACGTGCCGAGGCTGAACGCCGTCAGCGACACGAGGAACACCTGCCGCGGCGTGAACCGCTCGAGCAGGAACCCGGTCGCCGGGATCACCACGGCCATCGTCAGCAGGAAACCACTGGTCAGCCACTGCACGGTGGTCGTCGGCACGTGCAGGTCGACGGTCAGGTCCCGCAACGCGACGCTCAGGATCGTCTCGTTCAGGATCATCACGAACGCCGACAGCACGAGAACCCCGATGAGGAGCCCCGAGCCCGCCGGAGCGTCCGTCCGGTCGTCGGTGGGTGCGGTGTGCACGGTGTCGGTCATCGAGGTGGGAACTCCTGGTCACCGCGCCGGCGACGGTCGGGGGAAGTGCGCTGGTCTCCCGTCCAGTCTGCCTGGCCCGCGGCCCCGGTGTCACGGCGGTTTAGGCCGTGGTCCCGGTCACTCCGGTTGCAAGGGGAACCCCCTGCGACCCCGGCATCACCGTCCGATATGCTTCTGCGAGTACGGACTTCCGGAGCGCGCGATTAGCTCAGCGGGAGAGCGCTTCCCTGACACGGAAGAGGTCACTGGTTCAATCCCAGTATCGCGCACCAGGGTTCCCCGACCCTCACAGCCGGAGTTCGTACCGCGGGCGATTAGCTCAGGGGGAGAGCGCTTCGTTCACACCGAAGAGGTCACTGGTTCGATCCCAGTATCGCCCACGAGAATTCGCGGAAGCCCCTGTTTGCGGAAAGCGCAAACCGGGGCTTTTCTCGTTGTGTCTTGTGGGGGCCGAGCCCCCACGCCCCCGCCGGGGGCAAGCCCCCGGACCCTCGCGTGTGGTTCCGTCGGGCTGGCGGCTCGCCTTTCGTTGTTCCCCCTTTCGGGTAGTCGTGCGCCTTCCCGGTGGTTGTCCATTGTGGATCTTGGTGGCTGGTGTGGTTGGGGTTTGTGCTGGTCGGGGCTTGACAAGAAAAGTTGTCGGTGGGAGTGTTGTGGGTAACGGGACCTCGACCTCTGGGAGCGGACATGTCTTTTCAGGCCTACCTCGACAACGCCGAGAAGCAGACCGGCATCACCCCGCGGGGCTTTCTGGAGCTGGTCGGTGGTCAGGGGCTGACCAAGCAGGGGGAGATCGTCGCCTGGCTCAAGACCGAGCACGGGCTGGGGCACGGGCACGCAACTGCGGCGGCCCGGCTTGTCGTCAAGGGCCCGGAGTTCGTCGCCGAGCACCACGGTGCCGTCCACCTCGACGGTCTCGCCGCCCGAGAGTGACCTCGGGCGGCGTTTCGTTGACGCCGCCCGACTAGCCACCCGGAGCGGCCAACGCGGCGCGCGGAGCGCCTAACTCGGTGCCCGGAACAGCCAACTCGCTGCCTCGGGGCGATTAACTCGCCGCCTGGAGCGGCCAGTGCGGCGACCGGAGTGGCCAACACGCCCGGTTGGCGGCGTGTTTGCCGTTGCGGTGGGTGTGTTGGCTTTCCGGGCACCTTGTTGGCCGCCCCGGACACCTCACGGCCGGGCTCTGGGTGTGCGGCAGTGGCGCCCCGCTTGCGCCCGGTGCCGGGGGTCGTGAGTGTTTAGGAGGGTTCTAACCCTCCTAAACACTCACGACCTCTTACTCCGGCTCCTTCGCCAACTGCGCCAGCTGGTCTCGTGCCGCGCCCGCGATGTCCGATGGCACGCCCAGCTCGGTGAGCATCTCGGCGGCTGCCGCCATCTCTGCCGTGCGGCGGACTGCGTGGGTGTGAGAGCCCGTGACCAGGCGCTCCACTGTGGACTCGTTCGCGGCCGTCAGCTCGTCGGTGATCAGTTGCCGCAGCCAGTCCTCGCAGCCCGCTGCACGCGCCGCGTGCAGGGCCTCCACCACCGCCGCGGACATGCCCTTGAAGAACACGCTTCGCAGCAGCTTTCGCTCCGCCGCCAGTCCCGCCTCGCCCGGCATGACCTCCACCGCCGCGCCCAGCGCGTTCAGGGTTTCGGCTACCGCTGCGGCCGCGGGGCCTGTTGCGAGCATGGGGACCCGCAGTCCGCGGCCCGGCACCGGCGCCATGATCGCGATGTCCGCGAACGCCGTGCCGTGGGAAGCCGCCGTCGAAGCCAGGCGGCGCTTCGCTCCGGGGGATGCCGTGTTCAGGTCGGCCCAGAGAGTGTCCGGTCCTAGGCCGGAGAGACCCGCGGACAGGGCGTCGTGGGCGGCTGATGCGCTGTTCACGCTCAGTACCACCTCCGCGCCCCTCGCTGCCTCTGCCTCGGAGCCGGTGGTGACGATCCCGTCCGGTGCGGTGACGGCCGGGTCGTAACCTCTCACCACCGCGCCGGCCGCCGCCAGGTCGCGGGCCAGCGCGCTGCCCGCTTCGCCCAGCCCCAGTACCGCGATGGTTCCGCGCATAGCACAATCCTCTCCGGACACCTACGATCGAGTAGACGATCTGATCGACAAAATTGTCAACAAACAGGGGTGGAAGTATGCCGGAGACTGCCGCGGACCAGGGGCCGGGGGAACGATCCGTGGTGGCCGCCGTCCGCGACGCCATCGTCCGCGGCGAGTTCGTCCCCAACCAGCGGCTGGTCGAGGCCGACCTGTCCGCCCAGTTCGCGGCCAGCCGCGCCAGCGTGCGGTCCGCGCTCATCGAACTCACCAACGAAGGCCTGGTCGAGCGGGTGCAGAACCGCGGCGCGCGGGTGCGCGCGGTCTCGCTGGAAGAGGCCGTCGAGATCTCCGAGGTGCGGATGATGCTCGAGTCGCTGTGCGCGGCGAAGGCCGCCGAGCGCATCACCGACGCCGAGATCGCCGAGCTGCGCGAGCTGGGGGAGGCGATGCGCGCCGCCGTGTCGGGTGGTGACGTCGTCGGCTACTCCGGGCTCAACCAGCGGCTGCACCGCCGGGTCCGCGAGATCGGCGGGCAGCGCACCGCCGCGCAGGTCCTCGAACGGCTGCGCGGGCAGAGCGTCCGCCACCAGTTCCGGCTGGCCATGCGCCCCGGCCGGCCGCAGGTCTCGCTGCCCGAGCACCTCGCGATCATCGACGCGGTCTGCGCGCATCACCCGGTCGAGGCCGCCGAAGCCGCGCGCGTCCACCTCCAGAGCGTCATCGAAGCCCTGCGTGAGGCCGACGCCGCCGAGGTGTCCCACCTTCACTGAGTAACAGTCGCCAATATTGTTGACAATTTCGTCGACGCTATCTAGCGTCGACGGCATGAACCCGGTGATCGTCACGAACCCGCCGCGCGCCGACGCCGGGCAGGTGACCCGGCTGGCCGAGTACGGCGTGGCCACCGTCCACGAAGCGCTCGGCCGCAGCGGCCTGCTCGGCCCGGACCTGCGGCCGATCCAGGACGGCGCGCGGATCGGCGGCACCGCCGTCACGGCGCTGTGCTGGCCGGGGGACAACCTGATGATCCACGCGGCCGTCGAGCAGTGCCGCGAGGGTGACGTCCTGGTCGTCACCACGACTTCGCCGTCGCGCGACGGCCTCTTCGGCGAACTCTTCGCCACCGCGCTGCGCCACCGCGGCGTGCGCGGCCTGGTCATCAACGCCGGCGTCCGCGACGTCGCCGAACTGCGCGAGCTGGGCTTCCCGGTGTGGTCGGCCGCGGTCAGCGCCCAGGGCACGGTCAAGGCGACGGCCGGCGCGGTCAACGTCCCGGTCGTGCTCGGCGGCCAGGTCGTCCACCCGGGCGACGCGATCCTGGCCGACGACGACGGCGTGCTGCGCGTCCGGCGACAGGACGTCGAAGCGGGCCTGACGGCTTCCCAGGCCCGGCTGGAGAAGGAAGCCGCCGCGCGCGAGGCGTTCGCCGCCGGCCAGCTCGGTCTCGACCGCTACGGCCTGCGTGAGAAGCTCGAGGCGCTGGGCGTCCGCTACCTCACCGCCGAGGAGTACGAGAAGGAGCAGGGATGACCGGCGTGCGCTGCATGCTCCTGCGCGGGGGCACCTCGAAGGGCGCCTACTTCCTCGCCGGGGACCTGCCCGCCGACCCGGCCGAGCGCGACGACCTGCTGCTGCGGATCATGGGCAGCCCCGACCCGCGCCAGATCGACGGCCTCGGCGGCGCGCAGCCCGTCACCAGCAAGGTCGCCATCGTCGCGCCGCCCGGTGGGCCCGATCGCGACGTCGACTACCTGTTCCTGCAGCTCGGCGTCGACGACGCCACCGTCTCCGACCGCCAGACCTGCGGCAACCTGCTCGCCGGGGTCGGCCAGTTCGCCGTCGAGCGCGGCCTGGTCCCGGCCGGCGGTGAACGCACGACGGTGCGCGTGCTCCTGGTCAACACCGGCTCCATCGCGGTCTCGACGTTCGCCACGCCCGGCGGTGAAGTCGGCTACGCGGGATCACTCGCGATCTCCGGCGTGCCCGGCACGGCCGCGCCCGTGGAACTGGACTTCACCGGGACCGAAGGCTCGGTGTGCGGCAGTCTCCTGCCCACCGGCCGGATCCGCGACAACGTCGGCGGCCTCGAAGTGTCCTGTGTGGACAACGGGATGCCGGTCGTCGTGGCTCGCGCCACCGACTTCGGCATCACCGGCTACGAACCGGTCGAGGAACTGACCGGTCTCGCCGACCGGATCGACGCCCTGCGCGTCGAGGCGGGCAAGCTGATGGGCCTCGGCGACGTGCGCGGCAGCTCCGTCCCCAAGACCACGCTCGTCGCCGCCCCGCGCGACGGCGGCGCGATCGCCACCCGGACGTTCATCCCGGTGCGGCCGCACCCCGCGATCGGCGTGCTGGGCGGGGTCAGCGTCGTCACGGCCCTGCTGCTCGACGGCGCCGTCGGCCACGAACTCCTGGTCCGCCCGCCCGCCGGCGAACCGATCGAGATCGAGCACGCGAGCGGCACGCTCGGCGTCGGGATCGAGTTCGACACCACGGTGACGCCACCGCGAGTCGCACGCTCGACGGTGTTCCGCACGGCACGGAAGTTGTTCGACGGCAACGTTTTCCCACGCTCCTGAGGAGCTGAACCTGACGGCGCTCAGCTCTTGTCCGGCTCCTCCGGGTCGTCGGCTTCGTCACCGTGGGCCAGGGTGCGCAGGGACGAGAACACGCTGACCCGGCGCATGTCCATCAGCTGCCAGCCGCGCGCGATGCCGAAGGCCAGGTCGCCGATCAGCACGTAGTACAGCGTGCGCAGCGGGTCCCAGTTGCCCGGTTCGGTGAGGAGCTCGACGCCGGCGTAGATCTCGAAGCCCGCGATCATCAGCAGGGCCGACGCCATGCGCAGCGAGCTCCAGTGCCCCAGCCGGTGCCGCACCGCCGTGACGATCGAGCGGATCGCCGCCGCGTCGAACACCAGGATGCCGACCCCGGACGCGACCGCCCACCCGCCCGGCGAACTCCCGGGCACCAGGATCATCAGCGACAGCACCAGCGCGTTGGTGAACAACAGCATCGCGGCGGACGCGCGCGTGTGGTACTCGGCGTGCGTCGTCGTCCGGCGGACGCGGTCCGGGGACACCGAGACGGCCACGAACAGCAGGCCGATCAGCGCGCCGCTCGCACCGGCGACGGCGACGGCGAATTCGTGGTACTCGTCGGGGATGCCCATCGGCGCAACGTACTTCACCGGCGCGTCCCGCGCGCGAACGCGCTTTGTGGTGTGATCGACGGCATGGGCGACACGATGCTGGCGGGCAGGCTCGATCTGGACAAGCGGGAGTTCGGGGTCGAAGAGGTGCCGATTCCGGCGCCCGGGCCGGGGGAGGTGCGGATCGCGGTCGCCGCGGCCGGCGTCTGCCTGTCCGACCTGCACCTCATCGACGGCACCCTGCCCGGCACCGGCACGGTCACCCTCGGCCACGAGGTCTCGGGCACCGTCGAGGCGCTCGGCCCGGACGTGCCGGCCCACCTCACCCTCGGCCTGCGCGTCACGCTGCAGGCCGGGCAGTCGTGCGAGGTCTGCGACCGCTGCCTGCGCCGGCAGCCGTGCCTGCGCTCGCGGGTGCGGGGCGTGCACTACGACGGCGGCTGGGCGGAGTACGCGCTCGCCCGCACCGACACGGTCGTCCCGATCCCCGACGACCTGCCCTTCGACCAGGCGGCGATCATCCCGGACGCGGTGTCGACGCCGTACGCGGCGGTCGTCGCGACCGCGCAGGTGCGCCCGGCGCGCTCGGCGGGTGTGTGGGGCGCGGGCGGCCTCGGCGTCCACGGCCTGCAGGTGCTGCGGCTCGCGGGCGCGGCCCCGATCGTGGCGATCGACCCGCTGCCGGCGGCCCGGGAGCGGGCCCTGTCGTTCGGCGCGGACGTCGCCCTCGACCCCGCGGCCGCGGATTTCGCGGATCGGATCCGCGAGCTGACGGGCGGGCGCGGTCTGGACTACGCGTTCGACTTCGCCGGGTACGCGGCGGTGCGCGAGCAGGCGGCCGCGGTGCTGGGCGCGCAGGGCGCGATGGTGCTCGCCGGCCTCACGAACGCGCCGCTGCACCTCCCGGACAGCGCCGGGCTGAGCGTGCGCGGTCAGCGGATCCTCGGGCACTTCGGCTCGTCGGGCGAGCACGTGCTCGAACTGGTCTCCCTGGCTCGCCACGGCCGGCTCGACCTGTCCCGGTCGATCAGCGCGCACATCCCCCTGGCGGAGGCGGACCGAGCGGTGAAGCAGCTCGCGGACAAGACGGGCAACCCCATCCGGCTCATCCTCGTCCCGTGACGATCAGTCCCATGTGGACGGTGTTCGACAGATTCGACAGCCTCGCTGCGCTCATCCGGAACCTGGTGTAACGACTGGGCTTCCCGCGCCGATGACGCCTCTGTGAGTCTGAAGGAAGCCCCGGTCATCAGCAACGGCTGGCGTGTCACAGCGAAGTTCACGATGACCGGTCGCGAGACCGAGATCCTCGACCTCATCGGCGAAGGCCTGCGCAACCAGGAGATCGCCCGGCGGTTGGTGATGAGGGAAGCCACGGTGAAGACGCACATCAACAACCTCTTCGCCAAGGCGGGGTTCCACTCGCGGGAAGACGCGGTCCTGTACGCGGTCGGCATCGCGGAGCCGGGCCGGTACCACCGCGCCGACTGACGTGGCGGCACCGCACCGGGGCCGGTACCGGTACCGCCGCGCCGGCTCGGGCGGCGGCACCCAACTGCGTCAGCCTTGCGCCGCCGCAACCGGTTCCGGCTTCGCGGGCGCTGACGCGGCCGGCGTGTGCTTGGGCAGGAACGCGGCGATCGTCAGCGCGATGAGGGCCGCGCCGGAGCCCATGGCCAGCACCACGCGGAAACCGCTCGCCGCGGGCAGCGTCGCCGGTCCGAAGTGGACGGTCAGCTGCGCCAGCACCAGACCCGCCGTCGCGCTGGAGATCGACGTGCCGATCGAGCGCATCAGCGTGTTCAAGCTGTTCGCCGCGGCCGTTTCCGACACCGGGACCGCCGCCATCACCAGACCGGGCATCGCGCCGTAGGCGAGGCCGATGCCGCCGCCGATGACGCACGAGATCAGGACCAGGTGCCAGACCTCGCTCATCAGCACGATGCCGATCGCGTACCCGATCGCGACGACCACCGCGCCGAGCATCAGCGTCGTCTTCGGGCCGCGGGTGCGCGAGATCCGCGCGGACACCGGCGCGAGCGCCATCATGACGAGGCCGGACGGCGCCATCACCAGGCCCACCACCAGCATCGACCGGCCGAGGCCGTACCCGGTGGCCGCCGGCAACTGCAGCAGCTGGGGCAGGACCAGCGACATCGCGAACATCGCGAAGCCGAACACCGCGGACGCGAGGTTGGTCAGCAGCACCTGGCGCCGCGCGGTGGTGCGCAGGTCGACCAGCGGCTGCCGGGTCCGCAGCTCCCAGCGGCCCCACAGCAGCAGGATGACGACGGCGGCGGCGAACAGGCCGAGCGTCGGCGCGCTGCCCCAGTCCCAGTCGGCGCCCTTGGAGATGGCCAGCAGCAGGCACACCAGGGCGATCGACAGCCCGGCCGCGCCCGGCACGTCGAACCGGCCGCCGGTGCGCACCGGCGACTCGGGCACCAGGGCGACGACGAGCCCGGTGACGACCAGGCCGAGCCCGGCCGAGGTCCAGAACAGCACGTGCCAGTCGGCGTGCTCGGCCAGCAGCGCGGCCGCGGGCAGGCCCAGCGCGCCGCCGACGCCGAGGGACGCGCTCATCAGCGCCGTCGCCGAGCCGAGCCGTTCCGCCGGGAGCTCGTCGCGCATGATGCTGATCCCGAGCGGGATGACGCCCGCCGCGAGGCCCTGCAGCGTCCGCCCGGCGACCATCGGCACCAGGGTGTCGGACAGCGCGCCGATCGCCGAGCCGGCGACCAGGGCGCCCAGGCTGACCAGCAGCATCCGCCGCTTGCCGTGCATGTCGCCGAGCCGCCCCACCGTCGGCGTCGCGACCGCGCCCGCGAGCAGGGTGGCCGTGATGGCCCAGGTCGCGTCGGAGGCGGACGCGTGCAGCAGTCCGGGCAGCGCCGGGATCAGGGGGATCACGAGCGTCTGCATCAGTGAAACGACGATGCCGGCGAACGCGAGGACCGCGACGACGAGGTTCGCCCTCGGCGCGGTTTCCCCGGCGGGGGCGGGAGGTCTGGACACGGGCGGGTCCTCCAACGGGGACGCATCGGGCGTTCGGGTCGATTTAAAGCAACCGCTTGACTAGCGTAGCAGCCTTCGGTTGACTGCTGACGTACTGACGGCGCACCACGAGGAGGATGCACGGTGGTCCTCGGCTGGAACACGCCCAAGCAGACCCGCGCCCGCGTCCACTGTGGAGGAACCGGATGACCAGCACGCTCGGGATCCCGGAGTTCCCGATGACCCGCGCCGCGGGCTGCCCGTTCGACCCGCCGCCGGCCGCCCGCGCGTTGCAGGAGGAGGCCCCGCTCAAGCGGGTGAAGCTGTGGGACGGCTCCACGCCGTGGCTGGTGACCCGCTACGCCGAGCAGCGCACGCTGCTGGCCGACCCGCGGGTCAGCGCCGACATCTCCCGGCCTGGGTACCCGAGCCCCGCACCGCTGCCGAAGGGCGGCGGCAGCGGCATCAGCTTCATCCTGATGGACAACCCCGAGCACGCCCGGCTGCGGCGGATGGTCACCGCGCCGTTCACCATCCGGCGCACCGAGAAGCTGCGCCCGGCGGTGCAGCGGATCGTCGACGACCAGCTCGACAGCCTGCTGGCCGGCCCCAACCCGGTCGACCTCGTCGAGGCGTTCGCGCTGCCGGTGCCGTCACTGGTGATCTGCGAGCTGCTCGGTGTGCCCTACGCCGACCACGGCTTCTTCCAGGACAACAGCAAGGTCATCATCCGGCGGGACGCGAAGCCCGAGGAGCGCGCCGCCGGGCACCGGGCGCTCATCGGCTACCTCGACGAGCTGATGGGCAAGAAGCTGGCCGAACCGGCCGACGACCTGCTCTCCGGGCTCGCCACCCGCGTCAACGCGGGGGAGCTGACCCGGGTGGAGGCGGCCCAGATGGGCGTCCTGCTGCTCATCGCCGGGCACGAGACCACGGCGAACATGATCGCGCTCGGCACGCTGGCCCTGCTGGAGCACCCGGACCAGCTGAAGCTGCTGCGGGAGGCCGACGACCCGAAGCTGGTCGCCTCGGCCGTCGAAGAACTGTTGCGCTACCTGAACATCACGCACAACGGACGGCGCCGCCTCGCGCTGGAGGACATCGAGATCGCCGGCGAGACCGTGCGCGCGGGTGAGGGCATGATCATGGCGAACGACATCGCCAACCGCGACCCGGACGTCTTCCCGGACGGCGACCGCCTCGACCTGAGCCGCGACGCGCACCGGCACATCGCGTTCGGCTTCGGCGTCCACCAGTGCCTCGGCCAGCCGCTGGCCCGGCTGGAGCTGCAGGTCGTCTACAGCACGCTGTACCGCCGGATCCCGACGCTCGCGCTGGCCACCGAGGTCGGCAAGGTCCCGTTCAAGCACGACGGGTCGGTCTACGGCGTCTACGAGCTGCCCGTCACCTGGTAGCAGCCGGACGAGCCCGGGGGTGCGGTCAGAAGCTGCGCAGCACCGAGACGACCGTGCCGAGGATGACCGCGCGGTCGCCGTCGATGACCTCGTAGGCCGGGTTGCGGGGCTCGAGGTAGACGTGGCCGTCGCGCTGGCGGAAGACCTTCACCGTGGCCTCCTCGTCGATCATCGCCGCGACGATCTGGCCCGAGTGGGCTTCGCTCTGCTGCTTGACCACGACGATGTCGCCGTCGCAGATGGCGGCGTCGATCATCGAGTCGCCGCGCACGCGCAGGCCGAAGACGGTGCCGCGGCCGGTGAGGTCGCGGGGGAGGTTCAGGACGTCGTCGACGTGCTCCTGGGCCGCGATCGGCGCGCCGGCCGCGATGTCGCCGACCACCGGCACGGCGACCGAGTCGGCGTTCTCGCGGGGGCCGCTGTCGCGCAGGAACGCGCGCACGTCGAGCTGACGCGCGACCGAGCCGCCGCGGCTCAGGAAGCCCTTGTCCTCCAGGGCCGCCAGGTGCTTCGACACCGACGACGAGGACCGCAGCCCGACGATCTCCGCGATCTCCCGGCTGCTCGGCGAGTAACCGTGGTGGACCACGCAGTCGCGGATCGCCACCAGGATCCGTTGCTGCCGCTCGGGCAGGGCGGTGGAGTCCAGGTGCTCGAACGGATCGACGTCGTAGGTGGTCACGGGCGGAATCCTAGTGGCAGGCGCGGCGCGCGCCGTCGCCCGGTCCGGTCCGCCACGATCGGGTGAGTCCCGTTCAGTGGAACATTCCTGGATGGTTGGCGCCTTACCAACATGACTTGAGAGTCGCCACCTGTTGACCTATGTCCGTTTCCATCGTATGGTCTAGACCACAAATTTCCTTCGCTCGAACACCTTCCCGGTGCGGGCGGGCCTCCCAGCGGGGTCCGGACCGCGACTTCGCCGTGCCCGGCGGCGGGAAGGCGAGCCCGTCCCCGAAGGAGCTGGTATGAAAGCGAACCGGAAACTGGTCGCGGCCGCCGCGGGTGTGCTGCTGGCGCCGGTGCTGGTGCTGGTCAACCCGGCCGGCATCGCGAGCGCGCACGGCTACGTCAACTCACCGGCCAGCCGGCAGGCGCAGTGCGCCCAGGGCACCGTGTCCTGCGGGGAGATCAAGTACGAACCGCAGAGCGTCGAAGGCCCGAAGGGGCTGACCTCCTGCAACGGCGGCAACGCCCAGTTCGCCGAGCTCAACGACAACAACAAGGGCTGGAACGCCGCCCCGGTCGGCCGGTCGGTGACGTTCACGTGGACCTTCACGGCCCGCCACAGCACGGCGAGCTACGACTACTACATCGGCAGCGAGAAGATCGCGAGCGTCCCCGGCAACAACCAGCAGCCGCCGGCCACCGTTTCGCACCAGGTGGATCTGGGTGGCCACACAGGACGCCAGACGGTACTGGCGGTCTGGAACATCGCGGACACGGCGAACGCGTTCTACGCCTGCATCGACCTGCAGGTGAGCTGAGCCCCGGGCCGCCCGGGAGCGCGCGGCTCCCGGGTGGCCCGGCCAGTAGGCTCGCGGGGTGGACTTCTCCGTGACCGGCGCCCTGCTCGACGGCCTCGGCACCCGGGGACGGCACTTCGTGCAGGCCCAGGGGATCCGGCTTGCCCTGCCGTCGATCGAGCCGTACCGCGAGAAGTGGCTCCCGCTGGGTATCCCGGCGGCGGAGATCGACCGGGCCGTCGCCTTCCACGACCGCTGGGGCGGCCTGCTCCTGCCACCCGCGCCGGCCTACGACGGTGGTCCGCGGTACTTCTCGGGCGACCTTCCCGAATACTCGACGGAAGCGGGCTGGGCGTTCGACGCCGGCACGGCGCGAACGGCACTGCCCTTCGGCTTCCTGATCGGTCCCGCCGGCGAGTTCGGGGTGGACGGTGACCACTGGGCGCCGCTGCACGAGACGGTCGAAGGCTGGGTCGAATCCCTGGCCCTGGCCCACCACGCGTCGGCGTCCGCGGCCCGGATCACCCGGCTCACCGGCGACGCGCTGGACGACCTCGATCTGACCGGCTGCACGCCGGTGCCCGAGGTCGCCGGCCTGGCCGACACCTGGTGGCGCGGCGAGGACACCCTGGTGGCGCGCTACACGGGCGAAGCCGAAGCCTGCGGCTTCCCGCCGCACCGCACCGCTCTGGTCTACTCGGGATTCGGGGACGCGGACCTGCGCGGCATCGGCTGACCGGACTCAAGCCGCCGCGAGTTCCACGAAAGCTCGTACGCCGGATTCGAGGGCGTAGCTCATCGAACCGCCGTTGGGCTCGTAGCTGGTGTGCTCGCCGGCGAAGTGGATGCGGCCCTCGGGCGCGCGGATCGCGGGCATCAGCTTGCCGTGGCCGCGTTCGGGCAGCACGTACGAGCCCTCGATCCACGGCTGGTGGTCCCAGGCCACCGACACGCCCAGCTCGTAGTGCTCCCGCGCGCCGGGGAACATCGTTTCGACGTGCTCCAGCACGAAGTTCAGCCGTTCCTCCTCCGTCATCGCCGCGACCGCCTTCGACCGCCAGCCGGTCATGAGGACCTCCAGGATGCGCCGCGGGCCGGGCTGGCTCGCCGACGCGTCGCGGACCCAGCGCACCGGCAGATCGGTGGACACGCTCACGTTGCGGCCCTCCCAGAACTGCCGCCGCATCTGCAGGTAGACGCGCACGATCGACGCGTACCGCAGTCGCCGCATCACGTCGATCTTCGCCTCGGACAGCCCGGCGTGGCTGACGTCGACGTGGCGCATCGCGCTGAACGGCACGGTGACGACGACCCGCTCGGTGGTCACCGTGGCGAGGCGGCCGTGGTCGAGGTAGGTGACCGTGACGGCGTCGTCGTCCTGCTCAAGGCGGACAACCGGGCTGCGGTAACGGATCCGCTCGCGCAGTCCGTCCGCAAAGGACTGTGGCAGCACGTCGGTGCCGCCCGCGATCTTGCCCCAGCCGTCCACTTCGCCCAGCAGCGACCGGTGTCCGCTTTCGTGCCGCAGCCACGACAACGCCGACGCCGAGCGCAGGTCACCGCCACGCATCTCCAGGAACAGCGGCTCCATCAGGTCGATCGCCGCCTGCGACGCGCCCCGGCCACGCAGCACCTCCTGCACCGACGCGCGATCGAGGTGCTCCAGCTCCGCCGGCGGCGCCCAGTCCGGTGCCGCCAGGTCGGGGCCGAGCTCCTCGGCCACCGCGGTGACGTACCGCTCGATCATGTCGGTGACGCTCATGCCGCGTTCGTGCTCGGCGAGCGGAAGCCCCGCCGCGGCCAGCGAATCCGGGTCGGCCCGCACGAACTCGCCGTTGACGAAGTAGGAGAAGTCCTGGTCCAGCAGGTCGGACCGGTCCAGCTCGACGCCGAGGAGCTTCCGGTAGTGCGTCACGTAGTCGCAGTGCGGCGTCACCGTCATCGCGCCGGCCTCGGCGCGCAAGCCGTCGGCGAACGGGCTCCGCAGCGTGAACGCGCGGCCGCCGGGGTGATCGGACGCCTCCAGCACCGTGACGTCGCAGCCGGCGCGGTGCAGTTCGTGCGCGGCGGCCAGCCCGGCGAGCCCGGCCCCGACGACGACCGCCGACCGCGGCGGCCGCAGCCGCGGAAACCCCTCGTCGAGCTGCCGCCGCACTTCGGAACGCGTGATTTCTCGCATCTGTACCAGCCCCAAACGATTGCCCCCGAGAAACCATAGTAAGCAGCGATCGGGGGCGGCTGTCAACGCCGTGTCCGAAAACCTTTACTGCGCAAGCATTACTCGAAATACGTCGATGCATTCCGGTTTGAGTGAGACGGTCAGCGGGAACCATCGGTCGTGCGGGTAGACCCGTTCGGTGGCTGAGCGGCGGCACCACTAGACTTCAAGTAATCACTTGATGACTTAACGCACGAAAGGGCCGACGGTGGCCAAGCACGCTCTCCTCGTCATGGATGTCCAGCCGGTCGTCGTGGACCGGTACCCCGATCCCGCCTACCTGCCCCGCCTGCGCGAGGCGATCGAGGCCGCCCGGGCGAGCGGCACGCCCGTGATCTACGTCGTCGTCGGGTTCCGTCCCGGGTTCCCGGAAATCAGCTCCCGCAACAAGATGTTCGGCGCGCTCGCGGGTTCCGGGGCGCCGTTCGACGAGAAGCTCACCCGGGTGCACCCGGACGTCGCCCCCGAAGCCGGCGACGTCGTCGTCACCAAGCGCCGGGTCAGCGCGTTCGCCGGCAGCGACCTGGACGTCGTGCTGCGGGCCGGTGGCATCGACCACCTGGTCCTCACCGGGATCGCCACCAGCGGCGTCGTGCTGTCCACCCTGCGCCAGGCGGCCGACCTCGACTTCGGCCTCACCGTGCTGGCCGACGGCTGCCTCGACGCCGACCCCGAAGTGCACCGCGTGCTGACCGAGAAGGTGTTTCCGGGCCAGGCGGACGTCACGACCGTCGCCGAGTGGGTCGCCGCCCGCTAGCGCGGCGGGTACTGCTGCTGCATCGGCGGGTAGGCGGGCACCGGCGCGGCGGGCCGGGGAGCGCGCTGGCTGCCGATCAGGACGAAGATCGCGCCGCAGATCGCGATCCCGGTGCCGGCGACGGTCAGCGCCAGGTCGCCGGTGATCTCGGCCTGCGTCTCCGGCAGCGACCCGACGCTGTAGTCGCACCGCTGCTCGCTGTTCTGCGCCGAGCAGGTCCAGTCCGACGAACCCGAGGTGGGGTCGTCGGCCAGGTTCAACGCGGTGACCGCGCCGGTCACCAGCAACGCCATCCCGGCCACGAACAACAGCGCCCCGAACACCGCCGAGAGAATCCGCACGAGTCCCGTACCTTCCGTTCCCTGATCGATCGCGGTGATCGTAAGCACCTCCGCTCGGGCGAGGAGGCGACTTCGGGGAATCGGCCCGGATCGTGATCGGTGCTACCCGGTCGCGCGGCCCCGCGTGACGACCCCCGCGGCGAGGACGACCGCGCCGAGGACGACGTGGAACAGGTGGTCGCCCGTCATCAGGTGCAGTGGCCCGACGTGCCACATGCGATCGGCCGCGGGATCGCCGAGCACGAGACCGAGCGCGCCGAACACCAGGTACCCGCCGCCGAAGACGAGGCAGAACACCTTGGCCCCGCCCCGGAATCCGGCGTAGAGGGCGACCAGGCCGGTGACGAAGTGCAGGAGCGTGTGCCAGCGGCTCGGCGTATCCGCCGAGAAGACCACGATCGGGCTGGTCGCGACAAAGAGGACACCGAGGATCCGGCAGGCCCACCGGGCGACGTTCGCCGTGCGGTGGGTCGCGGTCCGGACAGTCACGACACGACCGGCGGGACGGAAGCGAGCTCGCGGCGCCGGAACCCCTGCACTGCGGCGATGATCCCGGCGATCGCGGCGCCCCACAGGCCCACGGCCATGACCGCGGTGCCGGCCGCGAGACCGGGGTTGCCCACGCCGAAGTTGCGCAGCACCAGTGCGAAGCCGACGCCGCCGATCCACAACGAGATCAGCGTGGCCAGCAGCGGGCTCCACCACCACCTCGCGGTCAGCACGACGAGGGCGCCGAAGACGGCGATGATGATGATCCCGGGCGGGAACGCCGGGAACCTCCCCGGATCGGCGATCCATTGGATCACCAGGCCGATGACGCCGACACCGAGCCCCGCCAGGGCGATCCGGGCGGCGGTGGTGCGGCCGAGCACGTCGAGTCCAGTCATGCGGACAACTCTGTCGGCGTCCGGTGGTCCTGCCATCCGCGCTGACGCGTAACCGTGCCGTACGTTGCCCGACGTAGGCCCGTCATCCTCGCGCGGCGGACCGTAAACCATTGTCCCGGGCGCGGGTTCCGGAGGCACACTGCGAACGTGGCCACAGTGGACGAGATCGCCCCGAGCCGGGCGCGCGCGACCGGGTTGAGCCTGACCTCGTGGGTGCTGTTCGCGAGCTCCGGCCCGGTCGCCAAGGCCGTGATGGCGACGGGCTGGTCGCCGGCCGCGGTGACGGCGGTGCGGATCGGGCTGGCCGCGGTCCTGCTCGGGCCGGTGGTCGGCGTGCTGCGGCCGCGGGCGCTGCGGTTCCGCCGCGGCGACCTGTGGCTGCTGCTCGGGTACGGCGTGCTCGGCGTCGCCGGGGTGCAGTTGTTCTTCTTCGTGGCCGTGGCGCGGGTTCCGGTCGGTGTGGCGATGGTGCTGGTCAACCTGGCGCCCGCGCTGGTCGCGTTGTGGGTGCGGGTGGTGCGGCGCACCCGGCTGCCCGGGGCGGTGTGGCTGGGCATCGGGCTGGCCGTGGCCGGGCTGGCGCTGGTCGCCCAGATCTGGCAGGGCGCCCGGCTGGACCTGCTGGGCGTCGCGGCCGGACTCGGCGCGGCGATCTGCTCGGCCGGGTACTTCCTGCTCGGCGAACACGGCGCGAGCAGGCACGACCCGTTCGGCCTGACGGCGGCCGGCCTGGCGATCGGCGCGGTCGTGGTGATGGCGGTCAGCCCGCCGTGGACGCTGCCCGCGGGCCTGCTCGCCGCCCCGGCGGACCTGGGCGGCCTGCGGGTGCCGGTGTGGCTGGCGCTGGTGGCGCTGGCCGTGGTCGGCACCGTGCTGCCCTACCTGGCCGGCCTGCAGTCACTGCGCGCACTGCCCTCGGCCGTCGCGAGCGTGCTGGCCCTGGTGGAACCACTGGTCGCCGCCGCACTGGCGTGGCTGCTGCTGGGCCAGGCACTCGGCCCGGCCCAGCTGGCCGGGGCGGTGATCTTGCTTGCCGGCGCGGTGGTGGTTCAGGTGGCCGGCCCGAGGTCGGTTGCGGCGGGGGCCGATGTTGTCCGGACGTGAGCTGGGTCGTGGCTCAGTTGGCTGAGGTGGTCATGTTGCTTGTTGATGTGGTGCCCGGCCCGAAGCCGGTGCCGGCGGGCGTCGACGTCGTCCGGACGTGAGCCGGGTCGTGGCTCAGTGCACGTGCTTGCCCAGGAACGCGGCGATCTCGCGAGTGGCCTCGGCCGCCTCGGGGGTGCCCGCCATGATCGGGTAGACGTGGGGGAGTCCCTCGCCGATCGTCAGGGTGACGTCGACGCCCGCGGCCGCCGCTGTTTCCGCCAGCCGCTCGGAGTCGCTCAGCAGCACCTCCGCCGTGCCCGCCTGCACCAGCAATGGCGGCAACCCCGTGAAGTCGCCGAACAACGGCGAGGCCTGGGGCGCGCGCGGGTCGGCCTCGCCGAGGTAGCCCGCGGCGATTCCGCGGATCATCCCCGGCGTGAAGATCGGGTCTTCGTCCGCTCGTTCGGCCATCGATGCCCCGGACGTCGTCAGGTCGATGGCGGGGGAGAGCACCACCGCGGCCGCGGGCAGGTCCTCGGCGGCGTCGCGCAGGGACAGCAGCAACGTCAGGCCGAGCGCGCCGCCGGCCGAATCGCCGGCGAGCGCCACCGAACCGGCCGGCACGCCCTGCGCGCGCAGCCAGTGCCACACCGCACGCACGTCTTCGACCCCGGCGGGGAACGGGTGCTCCGGCACCAGCCGGTACTCCGGGAAGAGCACGCGCATCCCGGTGGCCCGGCCGAGCCGCGCGGCGAGTTCGCCGTGGCTGCGCAGGGAACCCAGCGAGAACCCGCCACCGTGGAGGAAGAGCAGGGTCCGCCCGGCATCGGCGCCCGGTGCCGACAACCAGTGCGCGGGAACGCCGCCGGCGTCCACCGCCGTGACGGTCACGTCGTCCGGGATCGCCTCGGGTGGCCGCCCGGCCGGGGCGAAGCCGGCGCGGAGGTCGTCCACAGTGGGCGGGGCCTGGCCCGCGCGGGCCTGCTTCCGCAGCCGCAGCTCGTCGATCACGGCCTGCATCTCGGGGCTCGGCATGCTGATCTCTCCTGCTGTCTCGATGGTCCCGATCTTGCCACAGCCACCACGGAAGCCGGCCGTCACCGGCTGTGATCGCGGCCGCCGTCAGATCGGGTTCCGGCCGTCCCTGAACGGCGCTAGCGCCGGATTGCGGCCGGCGATGAAGCTGGTCCGATGCCGGAACGTTCAGGGTTGTCCGCGCTCGAAGCGCTGAAGTACCAAGGGGATCCGCTCGCGGACGCCGTCGTCGCCGACCTGGTGGCCGGCGGGCGGACGGGCGCGGTGAACGAGGTGCTGGCGCGGTTCCGGGACAACGACCAGCTCATCCCCGAAGATCTGCCGGACTCGGTGCGCCGGTACCTCATCGCCACCGACGACCCGCCGGGCTGGGCGGACCTCGAGCGGGTCGCGGGCGCGTACGAGTTCTTCGTCGACGACGGCGTGCACGTCGCGTCGGTGCTGTCGTTCGGGGCGATGGTCAACTGCTACGCCCAGCCCCGGCCGTCGCGCGTCCTGTCGCTGACCCACCGGCTGAACCAGCCGCACCGCCGCCTGGCGGAGACGTCGCAGTTCGTGCTGAACATGATGGGCCCCGCGCCGTTCGGTTCCGGCGGCAGCTTCGTGCCCACGATCCAGAAGACCCGGCTGATCCACGCCGCCGTCCGCTACTTCATCACCCGGTCCGGTGAATGGGACGTCGAGGCGGACGGCGTCCCGTTGTGCCAGCAGGACATGCTGGGCGCACTGCTGATCTTCTCGGTCCAGGTCATCGACGGGATGCGCCGGATGGGCGTCGCCGTGACCGAACGCGAAGCCGAGGACTACTACTACGTCTGGCGGGTGACGGGCGCGATGCTCGGCATCCCGCCCGAGGCGATGCCCGAAACCCTGCGTGCGGCCCAGGAGCTGAACGCCGAGCTCGTCGAGGTGAGCTTCGGGCCGTCGGCCGAAGGCGTCGAGCTGACCCGCAACCTCGTGCGCCTGTACGAGAACATGGTGCCCGGCAAGGCGTTCGACGGCGTCGTCGCGGCGATGGTCCGCCGGGTCGTCACGCCGGAGGTCGCCGACTGGCTCGAGGTACCCCGCTCGCGCGGCTGGGGCCGCGCGGTCGGTGCCGGCGTCCGGGTGATGCGGCTGCTGGAGCGCTCGGAGGACCGCAGCCGCGCGGCGACGGCGGTGCTCGACAAGGCGGGCGCCCTGCTGCTCGGCGGCAGCGTCCGTACCCTCACCGACGGGCAGCCGACCGCGCTGACCATCCCGGCCGGCCTGCGGGAGAAGTGGCTCGCGGCGGGCGTCTGCCCGGTCGCCCCGCAACGGGCGTGACGCCGCGGTCAGCCCGGCCGGCGACCGCCGATCAGCGAGAGCAGCGTCTTCGCGGCGATGTACGCGTCGGTGGCGTGGTGGGCGGCGAGCTTCAGCACGTCGAGGTCGAGCGCGGTCGTGGCGTTGGGGATGGCCAGCACGGTCAGCCCGGCCGCGTGGGCCGAGCGGATGCCGGAACCGGAGTCCTCGACCGCGACGCACTGCCGCGGCGGCACATCGAGGCGGTGCGCCGCGAGGAGGTACGGGTCCGGCGCGGGTTTGCCGCACCGGACGTCGTCGCCGGTCACGGTCGTGGTGAGGTGGCGGCCGAGCCCGAAGGCGGTGATCGCGGCCCGGACGTAGCGCCCGGGTGAGGCCGACACCAGGCCGACCGGGCCCAGCGCGGCCGCCGTGGCGACCAGGTCGGCGGCCCCGGGGAGCAGGCCGAACCGGCCTTCGCCGAGCGCGGCGACCATGCCGTCGAGGCACGCGGTCGCCGCCGCCTCGGAGGTGATGCCGACGCAGCGGTGCGCGAGGTAGGCGGACCAGCTGCCGGTGCTGGTGCCCTGGATCGCCGCCCAGTCGTCCGGCGTCCACGCGTAGCCGTGGCGGGTGGCGACGGCGCCGATGACGTGCTGCCAGGTCGCGGCGCTGTCGGCCAGGGTCTCGTCGAGGTCGAAGACGGTGGCGACGAGCATCAGCGGGCCGCGGCGGGCTGCGGCACGAACGCGGCGATCTGTTCGATGGACACGACTTTCAGCCACTGCCGGTCGGCGAGCGCGCGCAGCTGGGGCAGCCGGGCGACGCTGCCGTCGTCGTTGCACACCTCGCTGATCACGGCGACCGGCGCGAGGCCGCACAAGCGCATCAGCTCGACCGCCGCCTCGGTGTGGCCGCGTCGCTCGGTGAGGCCGCCGGGGCGGGCGCGCAGCGGGAAGACGTGACCCGGCCGGCACACCATGCCCGGCGTGGTCGCGGGATCGGCGAGGACCCGGAGGGTGTGGGCGCGGTCGGCCGCCGAGATGCCGGACTCGATGCCGGCGACGGCGTCGACCGACACGGTGTACGCCGTTTCGGCGGGATCTTCGTTGGCCGGCACCATCGGCGGCAGGAGGAGCCGCTCGGTGAGCTCGGGGGCCATCGGCGCGCAGATCAGGCCGCTGGTGTGGCGCATGTAGAAGGCGAGCGCCGGCGCGGTGGCGTGTTCGGCGGCCATGACGAGGTCGCCTTCGTTCTCGCGGTCCTCGTCGTCGACGACGATCACCGGCCGCCCGGACCGGATGTCCGCGAGCGCGCCCGGCACGGTGTCCAAAGCGGACGATCGGTCGCGGCGAACCTGGTGGGGTACGGCGAGATCCATGGAGTGTCCTTTCGGGGGCGATCACCGGGCGCGGCGCGAAGAGCGCCTTTCATGATCGACATTTCGGTGGCGCGCCGCACCCCGAACCCGCGCCGGTAACCCGAAGCAGTGAACCGGCCACGTCACTTCGCGATGCGGGCCTCGATGCCGTCGAGCAGGAAGTCGAGGCCCATCCGGAAGGTCTGGTCGGCGTCCAGGTGGGCGGCGTCGCGCACCACCGTGGCGAGGGCCGGGTGCCGGCCGTCGGCGAAGGTGCGGACCAGGTACGGCCCGAGCGCGGCCTGCCAGCGCTTCTCGTCCATCCCGGTGGCCCGCTCGGCCCGCCGGGCGACGATCTCCCGGCGCACCGCGCCGGCCACGTACGCGTTGACCGCGGCGGCCGTCGGCATCACGGCGTCCAGGCCGACGGCGCCGAGCGCGGCCACCACCGTCTCGCCGTTGGCCAGTGCGTTCGGCCCGAGCTGCGGTCGCCCGCCCAGCAGGTCGGCGAACCACTCGTGCTGGTGGACGACGCGGCGGACGGCTTCGGCGTGCGACCGGAGCACCTCCCGCCAGCCGTCGCCGGCCGGCCGGATCTCGGCGTAGACGGCGTCGACCATCAGGTCGAGCAGCTCCTCCTTGCTCGCGATGTAGCCGTACAGCCGCATCGGGCCGACGTCCAGCTTCGCGGCGACCTTGCGCAGCGACACCGCGTCCAGGCCGTCCGCGTCGGCCAGCCCGATCGCCGCGCGCACGATCCGCTCCCGGCTCAACGGGGCGAGCACCGGTCGATCCGGCGGTTCCGGCCGTTCCCACACCAACATGCCGCAGACGATACATTGCATGATGAGATACGCTGTATCTGTCAATACACTGTATCGAAGGGGGACCCGATGATCATCGCCATCGTCGGAGCCGGTCTTGGTGGCCTGGCTCTCGCCCGGGTGCTGCACGTGCACGGCATCGACGCCGTCGTCTACGAACGCGAGCCGTCACGCGACGCGCGCGGCCAGGGCGGCATGCTCGACATCCACTCCGGTCAGCGGGCGCTGCACGAAGCCGGCCTGATCGACGGGTTCCACGCGATCGCCCGCGGGGAAGGCCAGGACATGCGCCTTCTCCAGCCGGACGGCACCCTGCTGCTCCAGGAGGACACGCCCGACGACGCGCCGCTGCTGCGCCCCGAGGTCGACCGCGCCGACCTGCGCGACCTGTTCCTGGATGCCCTCCCGGACGGCGTGGTGCGCTGGGGGCACGCGTTCGAGTCCGCCGGCAACGGCGTGCTGCGCTTCACCGACGGCCGCAGTACGCCGTACGACCTGCTGGTCGGCGCGGACGGCGCGCAGTCGCGGGTCCGCGCGCTGCTGACCGACGCCCGCCCGGCGCACATCGGCCAGAACATCGTCGAGGTCGGCATCCCCGACATCGACCGCACGCACCCCGGCCTCGCGGCGATGGTCGGACGCGGCAACTACTGGGTGTTCGGCGACGGGCTCTCCCTGGCGGCGCAACGCAACGGCGACGGCCGGGTCCGGATCGGCCTCAGCTTCTACAACACCGGCGAGGACTGGATCGCGACCTGCGGGATCCCGTTCGACGACCCGGCCGCCGCCCGGGCGCGGCTGATCGACCTGCTCGCCGGCTGGGACCCGCGGATCACCGCGCTGATCGCGGCCTGCGACGACACGGTCGTGGCGCGCGCGATCACCACGCTCCCGGCCGGCCTGACCTGGCCGTCGACGCCGGACGTCACGCTGATCGGTGACGCCGCGCACCTGATGCCGCCGGTGGGGGAGGGCGCGAACATGGCGCTGCTCGACGGCGCTTTGCTCGGCCTCGCGCTGGCCGCGCACCCGGGCGACTTCCCCGCCGCCATCGGGGAGTACGAACGCGAGATGTACGAGCGCACCAGCGCGGCCGCCCGGATGTCCGCGGGCATGCAGGAGCTGCTGATGTCGCCGGACGCGGCCGAGCGGCTGCTCGCGTTCTTCCAGCCCGGCTGACGGAACCGGCGCCGGTCAGGCGGGCGGCCAGTTGCGCAGGGCGACGTCGGCCACCTGCTGCAGCTCGTCGTGGCCGGCGCCGCCCGCGGCCTGGACGGCGATGCCGTTCGCCACCGTCATCACGTACCGGGCGAGCAGCTCCGGATCGGCGTCCGGGGGCAGGTCGCCGTCGTCGACGGCCCGCCGGAACCGGTCGCGCAGGTGCACGCGGCCCCGGTCGCGCCAGGCGGTGAGGAGGTCGCGGGCCGTCCGCCCGGCCTCGCCTGCGGCGAGTGAGCCCTGGACGCTCAGGCAGCCGGCCGGGTCGCCGGGGTGGGTGCTCGTGGCGACCGAGCCGGCCAGGAACGTCGTGGCCACCTCCCGGGCGGTCGGCTGCCGCAGCGCGCGGGCCACGTACGCGGCCGGGCCCTGCTCGTAGCGTTCGAGGACCTTGCGGAACAGGTCTTCTTTGTTGCCGAAGGCCGCGTACATGCTCGTTTTCGTGATGCCCATGGCGGCGGTCAGGTCGGCCAGGCTCGCGCCTTCGTAGCCCTGCTCCCAGAAGACGGCCATGGCCCGCCCGAGGGCCGCGTCGGCGTCGAACCCCCGCGGTCGTCCGATCGGTGCCTTCATGGTGCCGATCGTACCTCTTCGGTACCGGTCGGTTCGGAAGTGCTACCGTCGAAATCTGTACCGATCGGTTCCGAAATCTGTGGAGGTCCGGACATGGGCAAGCTGGCAGGCAAGACGGCGGTCGTCACCGGCGGCGGCACGCGGGGGATCGGCCGGGCCACGGCCGCGCGGCTGGCCGCCGAAGGAGCGCACGTGTTCATCACCGGCCGGCGCGAGACCGAGCTGGCCGAGGCCGTCGAGGTCATCGGCTCGGGCGTCACCGCGGTGCCGGGCGACATCACCGAGCCGGCCGACCTGGACCGGCTCTACGACGCGGTCCGCGAGCGCGGTCAGGGCCTGGACGTGCTGTTCGCCAACGCGGCCACCGCCGCGTTCGCGACGCTCGAACAGGTCACCGCGGCGGAGTACGACCGGATCTTCGACGTCAACGTCAAGGGCACGCTGCTCACCGTGCAGAAGGCGCTGCCGCTGCTCAACGACGGCGCGTCGGTGATCCTGAACGCCTCCACCGCCGCCGACAACGGCACCCCGGCCTTCGGGTTGTACGCGGCGTCCAAGGCCGCCGTCCGCTCGTTCGCGCGGACCTGGGCCCACGAGCTGGTGGGCCGGGGCATCCGCGTCAACGCCGTCTCGCCGGGGCCGATCGACACCAACGGGATCACCGAGCTGGTCGGCGCGGAGAACGCGGACGACTTCAAGGCGAAACTGGGCGGCGACATCGCGATCGGCCGGATGGGCCGCCCGGAGGAAGCGGCCGCGGCGGTGGCGTTCCTCGCCTCCGCGGACAGCAGCTTCGTCATCGGCAGCAACCTCTACGTCGACGGTGGGGAGAACCAGATCTGAACCGCGCTTGACTTCAAGCACTTGAGGTTCTGCAAGCTGGTCCCATGGCAGCACGAGTCGCGGGTGAACAGGTGTGGCTGACGATCCTGGAGGCGTCGCGGCGCAGCGGGCTGAGCGAGCCCACCCTGCGCTACTACGAGCAGATCGGGCTGATCGGCCCGGTGCCGCGGGACCCGAGCAGCGGGCACCGACGGTACGACGCCGCGGCCATGGACGTCCTCGACTCGCTGGGCTGCCTGCGTTCGGCGGGCCTGCGGGTCGAGGACCTGCGGCGGTACCTGGACCTGCTGGCCCGCGGCGACGCGGCGGCCGCCGAGCAGCGCGAGCTGTTCGACCACCACGCCGATCGGCTGGAAGCCGAGATCGAGCGGCTGACGCTGCGGCTGGAGTACCTGCGCCTGAAGGCGCGGCTGTGGGACGCCCGCGACCGGGGCGACACCGCCGCGGCGCAGGGCCTGATCCCGCGGCTCGTGGGCCTGATCGAACGTTTCTGACCTCACTGCGAAGGACGCCCGAATGAACGACGACATCCGGCCGGCCGACACGCTCGTGCTGGTCACCGGCGGCACCGGCCACCTCGGCGGCCACAGCATCACGCGGCTGCTGGCCGAGGGCTACCGCGTCCGCACGACCGTGCGTGATCTCGGCCGCGCGGCCGAGATCACGCACGCGTTGGAGGTGGTGCAGGCCGATCTCGGTGCCGACGCCGGCTGGGCGGCGGCGACCGACGGCGTCGACTACGTGCTGCACGTGGCGTCGCCGTTCCCGCCCGGCGCGCCGGAGAACGACGACGAGGTGATCCGCCCGGCCCGCGACGGCGCCGTGCGGGTCCTCGCCGCCGCCCGGGAGGCCGGCGTCCGGCGGGTGGTGCTGACGTCGTCGTTCGCCGCGGTCGGCTACAGCGCCGAGCCCCGCGAGGAGTACACCGAGGCCGACTGGACCGACCCCGCCGATCCGAACAGCGCCTACGTCCGGTCGAAGGTCATCGCCGAACGCGCGGCCTGGGACCAGGTCCGGTCGGCGGGCGGCCCGGAACTGGCCGTGATCAACCCGACGGGCATCTTCGGCCCGGTCTCCGGCGGGCGCCTGTCGTCGTCGGTCGGGCTGGTGCGGGCGGTGCTGGACGGCGTGATGCCGGTGGTGCCGCCGTTGTCGTTCGGAGTCGTCGACGTCCGCGACGTCGCCGACCTGCACGTCCGGGCGATGACCCACCCTCAGGCCGCGGGTGAGCGCTTCCTCGCCACGGCGGGCGCGTCGATCAGCTTCCTGGACCTGGCCCGTTTGGTCGGCGGGCCCGGACTGTCCACTGTGGAGCTGACCGCCGAGCAGGTGCGGGCGGCCGCCGAAACGGACCCCGCCATGCGGGAAGCGGCGGCCCGCCTGGGCCGCGTCCCTGTCATCCGCACCACGAAGGCCCGGACGGTGCTGGGCTGGCGGCCCCGCCCGGTCGAGGAGACCGTGGCCGACACCGTCCGCAGCCTCACGGCCGCTCCGGCGTCACGCGGGTAAGCCGGTCGCGGTCCCGTCAGCTTTGCCGGAGGTTGCCGATCACGAGTTCGGCCATCTTCGCGACGCCACCGCAGCGGTCCTTGTCCCAGTAGCTGCCGGGCAGGTCCTTGCCCTGGATGTCGAAGGTGAGCATCTGCTCTTCGGTGGCCTGCACGGAAACGGAGCACTCATCGGAGTGCCCGAACACGTGGTAGACGACCGCCGGAAGGCCGTCGACGGACGTCTCGGTCCACGGCTCCAGCTTGCCGTCCTCCTTCAGGGGCGAGGCCGCCAGTTCGTCGAGGGTCTTGGGGCTCTCGATCGGCTTCGCCGCCGACATGAGCGCCCCGCCGTGGTTCGTCCAGGAACAGCCGAACGCGGGTGGGACGGTCTGCCGGTTCGCGCGGACGTCATCGGGCGGATCGGCCACCACGGCGGCGACCTGGTCCTTGGTGAGCAGAGCGCACGGGTCCGAGTCGAACCTCGCCAGGTCGACCGGCCGCTCGACCTGGGCGAGCGGCAGCGGCGCACCGGTCCGAGCCGGAGCCGGCGGCTGGGAGAGCAGGCGTTCCGGCTTTGACGGCCCGCACGCACTGAGCAGACCGGTAGCGAGGATCGCGATGCCGAGCATGGGCAAGCACTTCACGCCGGCACCGCCGTCGGGTCGATGCGCCACTGCTTCTCGTTGTCCATTCCGGAGTTCCCGGGCATCTCGGGGATGTCCGGGAAGTCGGTGTTGCCCTGCACCAATGCGGTGGCCTGCTTGGTGAACCCGCCCAACGTGGTCTGGGCTTGCGCGACCGGCCGGCGGACGGGCTCCGGAGCGACCGGTCGCTGCTGCGACAAGAGCCCGGTGGCCGGCGGAGGTGCCGATGGCTTGCCGAACAACGCGTTCAGCTGCGGCAGCGACGCGGTGCGTGCCTCGTTTCGTGCGTTTCGGACGGCCTCGACGATGGCGAGGCCCAGCTTCTGCGCGTGTGCGCCGTACAGCGCCCGGTCGTCGATCCGCAGGTCGACGAGCTTTCCCTGGCCGGTGACGACCGCGGTCACGGGCTGCTCGGCCGACCTCGCGGTGTGCCGGGCGGCCGCGAGCCGCGCGTCCAGCTCAGCGGCTTGCTGCTGCATCAACCGGAGATCGTGGTGTGGTGCGGTCATGACCGCAGCACGGCGTCGAACATCCATCCCCCTACTCCAGGTCCCGTCGTCATGACGGAACGTGCCCGCGAAGCACCCTACTGGGGGACGGGGGCGAGGCAACCAGGCCCTGGAAAACCGACACGGCGCACGTGCTGATCACCGCCGCATCCGCGGGTCGTGGGACGGGTCGGGGTACATCGGCGGGCAGCCTTCCTCGATGGCTTCCGGGCGTAGTTCGTAGTGCCAGGGTTCGTTGCGGTAGATCTGGCACAGCCCGTACCCCGCGCCGTGCTCGGACAGCCACCTCCTGGCTTCCGCGGGGCCGATGTCGACCGCGTCTCCCGAGACATGGGCGGACGTCGACGGCGTTGCTACCCAGCGGGCGGCTTCCTGCTCCGAGCCGTACTTCGCGACCGCCTCCCGGCGTAGCCGTTCCTGGTATTCCGGGGAACGCCAGCCGCCGTTGACGGCGAAGTCGATGCCCGCTTCCTCTGCGGCTCGGCGCAGGGCTTCGCGCAGGGCGGGATCCAGGTTGGCCACGGCCGGTACGTCGTCGTCGAAGATCGTCGCCGGGGCGGGGATCGCGCCGTGCGCCCGGGCTTGTTCGCTGGTGGACATGCCTTCAGCCAAGGCACTTCGGTGTTGCCGGCCCGTACGGCGTTTTCGATAGGCCGGCGATAGGCGCCGGCTCGTAGCATCGGGCTCATGCGTGTGCTGATCGTCGAGGACGAGCCCTACATGGCTGTGGCCATCCGCGACGGGCTGCGGCTGGAGGCGATCGCCGCCGACATCGCCGGTGACGGCGACACCGCGCTGGAGCTGCTGGGTGTCAACTCCTACGACATCGCCGTCCTCGACCGCGACATCCCCGGACCCTCCGGCGACGAGGTCGCCGAGAGCATCGTCGCCTCCGGCAGCGGCATGCCGATCCTCATGCTCACCGCCGCGGACCGGATCGACGACAAGGCGTCCGGGTTCGAGCTCGGTGCCGACGACTACCTCACCAAGCCGTTCGACCTGCGCGAGCTCGTCCTGCGGCTGCGGGCGCTCGACCGCCGGCGCGCGCACGCCCGGCCGCCGGTGCGCGAGATCGCGGGCCTGCGGCTGGACCCCTTCCGCCGCGAGGTCTACCGCGACGACCGGTACGTCGCGCTCACCCGGAAGCAGTTCGCCGTGCTCGAGGTGCTCGTCGCGGCCGAAGGCGGCGTCGTCAGCGCCGAAGACCTGCTGGAACGGGCGTGGGACGAGAACGCCGACCCCTTCACCAACGCCGTCCGCATCACCGTCTCGGCCCTGCGCAAACGCCTCGGCGAACCCTGGATCATCACCACCGTGGCCGGCGTCGGCTACCGCATCGACGCGGGAGGGGACCGTGGCTAGGCAGCCGGGGCTGAGCGTCCGGGTCAAGCTCACCCTCAGCTACGCCGGGGTCATCCTGCTCGCCGGGGCCCTGCTGCTCGCGGTCGTGTGGGTGTTCCTGCTGCGGTACGTCCCCGAGGTGATCGAGGCGCCGCCCGGCCGGCTCGGCTCGACAGCCGTACCCGACCGCTCGGACCTGCTGGCCGCGTTCACGCCGAAGGCCGCCGTCGCGTTGCTGTTCCTGCTGGTCTTCGGCCTCCTGGGCGGCTGGCTCCTCGCCGGCAGCATGCTCGCGCCGCTGACCCGCATCACCAACGCCACCCGCCTGGCCACGAACGGCTCGCTGTCCCACCGGGTCCAGCTGGAAGGGCGGGAAGACGAGTTCCGCGAGCTCGCCGACGCCTTCGACACCATGCTCGCGCGGCTCGAAGCGCACGACGCCGAACAGCAGCGGTTCGCGGCCAACGCGTCCCACGAGCTGCGCACCCCGCTGGCGATCACGCAGACGCTCCTCGACGTGGCGCGCAAGGACCCGGACCGCGACGCCGGTGAGCTCGTCGAGCGCCTCCACTTCGTCAACACCCGGGCGATCGACCTCACCGAAGCGCTGCTCATGCTCAGCCGCGCCAACCGGCGGTCCTTCAGCCGCGAGCACGTCGACCTGTCGCTCGCGGCGGAAGAGGCCGCGGAAACGCTGCTGCCGCTCGCGGAGAAGCACGGCGTCACCATCGAGACTTCCGGTGACCTGGCCCGCACGACCGGCTCGCACGCGCTCCTGCTGCAGCTGACGACGAACCTGGTGCACAACGCGATCGTCCACAACGTGCCGGACCGGGGCACCGTGTCGGTCACGACCGGGGTCCGCCGCGGAACCGTCGTGCTCACCGTCGAGAACACCGGCGAGCAGCTCACCCCGCAGGTGCTCTCGACGCTGGCCGAACCGTTCCAGCGCGGCACCGCCCGCGTCCACGGCGAGCACACCGGCGTCGGCCTCGGCCTGGCCATCGTCAAGAGCATCACCCAGGCCCACGACGGCAGCCTCACCCTCACCGCCCGCCCCGGCGGCGGGCTCCGCGTCACGGTGCAGGTCCCCGCCGCGTCACCCGGTGGATGACGGCGTCAGCCGGCGATCGTCGTGAGCACGTACCGGGCCAGGGTGTCGCCCGCGTCGGGGGTGCCGGCCGCCGACGCGCGGGCCGACATCGCCGCGATCCGCGCGGGATCGGTCAGCACCGGGATCAGGGTGGACTCGATCCAGGCCGAGCGGAGGCCGGCGTCGCCGACGAGCAACGCCCCGCCGGCCGCGACGACCGGCCCGGCGTTCAGGCCCTGCTCACCGCCGCGCAGCGGCAGCGGGACGTACGCGGCGGGCAGGCCGGCCGCGGCCAGCTCGGCGCACGTCATCGCCCCCGAGCGGCAGAGCACGAAGTCGGCCGCGGCGTAGGCGTACCGCATCTCGTCGACGTAGGGGAGGACCACGTACGGCGGCTCGCCGGCCGGCACCTCGACCGCGTGACGCGGCCCGGTGATGTGCAGGACCTGGACGCCGGCCGCGCGCAACGCCGGGGCCGCGCCGGCCGCCGCGGTGTTGAGCGTGCGGGCGCCCTGCGAACCGCCGGTGACCAGCAGCACCGGTCTGCCGGGGCGCAGGCCGAACCGCTGCCGGGCGGCATCGCGCAGCGCGGGCCGGTCGAGCCCGGCGATCGCCCGCCGCAGCGGGATCCCGATGGCCGTCGCGTGGGCCAGCCGGACGCCCGGCGCGGCGGTGAACACGTGGGTCGTCAGCCGGGCCGCCAGCCGGTTGGCCACGCCGGGCCGGGCGTTGGCCTCGTGGACGACGATCGGCAGGCCGCGCCGGCGGGCGGCGAGGTAGGCCGCCATCGCGACGTAGCCGCCGAAACCCACGACGACGTCGGCCCGCACGCGGTCGAGCACCGCCCCGGCCGCCCGGACCGAGTCACGCAGCCGGCCCGGCGTCCGCGCCAGGTCCCGGTTCAGCTCACGCGGCAGCGGCGCCGGCGGGATGAGCTCGAGCGGGTAGCCGCGGGCCGGGATGAGCGTGGTGTCCAGGCCGCGGACCGTGCCCAGGGCGGTGATCCCTGCCGCGGGCTCCAGCCGGCGCAGCGCGTCGGCGAAGTTCAGCATCGGCTCGATGTGCCCGGCCGAATGACCGCCGGCGACCACGACCCGGCTAGACGATGGGGAAGTCAAAGTACCGGTCCGGATGAGGTTCGTCCTTCAGCGTGTAGTGCCACCACTCGGACTCGTACGCGGTGAACCCGCAGGACTCCATGAGGGACCGGAGGTGACGGCGGTTGGCCGCGTCGGCCGGCGCGACGCCCGGCGCGTCGTGGTGCGAGAGGACGTCCATCAGGTCGTGACCGCCGCCCATCGCCGCGAGCTCACCGGTGGCCAGGTGGTAGAGCGTCAGGTCGACGGTGCTGCCCCGGCTGTGGCCCGACTTGGCGGCCACGTAACCCTTTTCGAACATCTCGGCCCGGCCGATATTGGGGTGGTGGCGTGCTTTCGCCCGGCCGTCCTCCGGCTGGGCCGCCCAGCGCCGGAAGCAGTCGACGGCGCGTTGCGGGCGGTAACCGTCCCAGAGCAGCAGGCCGAAGCCGACGGTCTCGGCCTTCTCCTGCGCGTTCTCCAGCGCGGCGCACAACGCCGTGGTGCCGACGATCCGGTTCGCCAGGTAGCCGTCCACGGGTTTGCCGGTGAAGTTGTCCCAGGTGGCGTACTTGGCGTCCCAGCGGATCCCGGGCACGTGCTCGTCCACGAAGACGAAATCACCGTTCATCGGTCTTTCCCCGTCAGGGCCAGCGACACGACCCGGTCGAGCACCTCGGCGAGCGGCAGCCCGGCGGCCGCCATCATCCTCGGGTACCGGCTGTAGGAGGTCAGGCCGGGCAGGGTGTTGACCTCGTTGAGGACCACGGTTCCGTCGCCGGTCAGGAACATGTCCACTCGCGACAGTCCTTTGCAGCCCAGCGCGCGGTAGATCGCCTTCGCCGTCTCCTGGACGAGTGCGCGCGTTTCCGCCGGGATGTCGGCGGGCACGGTGATCGTCGAGTTCTCGGAACCGCTTTCCGGCGCGCTCTCCTGGTGGATGCGGAAGAACCCGTGGGACAGCGAGATCCGGTCCACCTCGCCGACGGTCAGCTCGCCGTCGTTCCCCAGGACCGCGCAGCCGACCTCGCTGCCGGCAACAGCCTCCTCGATCAGCACCTTCGAGTCGTACTGCCGCGCGGTCTCCACCGCGGCCGGCAGGTCGTCCGGGCCGGACACCTTGCCGACGCCGAAGGACGACCCCGACCGGGCCGGCTTCACGAAGACGGGATAGGTGAGCCGGCCGGGGTCGGGCTGCTCGTTCGGCGGGACGATCCGGAAGCCCGGCGTCGCGATGCCGGCGGCGCCGGCGACGACGTAGGCGAGCGACTTGTCCATGCACAGCGCGGAACCGGGGACGTCGCAGCCGACGTACGGGATGCCGGACAGCTCCAGCAGCCCCTGCAGCGCGCCGTCTTCGCCGTGCTTCCCGTGCAGCACGGGCAGCACGACGTCCAGGCCGATCGTCCGGTGGTGGCCGTCTTCCAGGACGACCAGCCCACCGACGCTCCGGTCCGGCGACAGCACGGCCGGGCGGCAGTCGCCGTCCTCCCAGTCCGCGCTCGGGCCGTCACAGAGCCGCCACTCGCCGGCCTTCGTGATCCCGATCCAGAACGGTTCGTACTTCGTGGTGTCGAGGTGCTTCGCGACCTCCTGCGCGGACTTGACGGAGACGAGGTGTTCTTCGGAGATGCCCCCGAAGATGATTCCGGTCTTCATATCCAGTGCTGCTTTCTGCTGGCGAAGTTCAGGCAGTTGACCAGGGAGTTTTCGACGGTGTCGCGCAGGGCGTGGTCCGTGTAGTAGGCGGTGTGCGGGCTGATGACGACGTTCGGCAGGTCCCGCAGCCGCGTCAGCACACCGCTTTCGACGGGCTTGCCCCGGTGGTCTTCGTAGAAGATCCCGTCTTCGCCTTCGAGGACGTCCAATGCGGCACCGCCCAGTCCGCCGCGTTCCAGCGCCGCGACGAGGGCCTCGGTGTCGAGCAGCGCGCCGCGGCCGGTGTTGACGACGTACGCGCCGCGTTTCATCCCCTCGATGCGTTCACGGCCGAGGAGGTGGTGCGTCTCGGCGTTGAGCGGCGTGTGCAGGGTGACGATGTCGCTGCGGCGCACCAAGTCGTCGAGCGGAACGTAGTCGGCCGACGTTTCGCGGCGGGTGTCGTAGGCCAGCACCCGGCTGCCGAAACCCCGCAGCCGGGCCATGACCGCCGCGCCGATGCGTCCCGTGCCGATGATCCCGACGGTCAGGTCGCGCAGTTCCTTCCCGCGGGTTTCGTTCAGCCGGTAGTCGTGGACGTCCGCGCGCCGGAGGGTCGATCGGGCGCCCCGCACCGCCATCAACATCAGCATCAACGTGTAGTCGGCGACGCTGTCGGGGGAGTAGGAGACGGTCTCGACGGTGATGCCGACGCTCTCCGCGTAGGTCCCGTCGAGGTGGTTGCAGCCGATGCTCCTCGTGGAGAGGTACCGCACGCCGGCCCGGCTGAGCGCGAGCAGGGTGTCGTCGGTGATCCGCGCCTTGTGGCCCACGCTGACGCACCGGTTCCCGGACGCCAGGCCGGCAGTGGCTTCGGAGACGGCGTCTTCGGTGACGGTCAGGGTGACGCCGAAACGCGCCGCCAGTTCCCGGAACAGGACGGCCTCGTCGGGCTCGCACCCGTAGACCGTGATCCCGGGGCCCGGCGCAGCGGCGAACGACCACGGCGCCCCCGGCCGGGTGCGGCGGCCGGCGGTGCGCGCCGGTTCGCTGTAGGTCATGCGGCCAGTCAACGCACGGTGCTGTTGCCGGCACGTATGCGGGAATCGATACGCCGGCGATATGCCGGGCTCAGGACCCGCTTTCCCGCAGCAGCCGGACTTTCGCCCAGGTCTCGTCGTCGGCCGGGGTGTAGGTGGTGAGCTTGAGCTCCGATCGCTCGCCGAGCCACAGCTGCGTGTAGTCCAGCGTGAGCAGGCCGACTTCGGGGTGCAGGTAGCGTTTCGTGAAGTTCTCCGGCGCCCGCACGTCGTGCTGCTCCCACAGGCGCACGAAGTCCGGGGAGTCCTGCCGCAGCCGTTTCACCAGGGTCTTCCGGCTGGAGTCGGCGGCGTGCGACGCCATGCCCGCGCGGAACCGGCCGGCCAGGCGCGTCGCGGCGTCCTCCCAGTCGAGGACCCGGGCCCGCCACCGCGCCGACGTGAACATGAGCAGCAGCAGGTTGCGGTCTTCGAACGGCACGTCGTCGAGCCCGCCGACCAGGTGCTCGTACGCGTGGTTGTAGGCGAGCAGGTCGAACCGGGCGTTGATCACGGCGGCCGGGATCGGCTCCAGGTGCCGCACCATCACCAGCACGGCGTCCGGGATGGCCTTGCCGTCGCGGCTCATCGGCGGCGCGGGGTGGCCGGCCAGCTCGTAGAGGTGGACGCGCTCGTACGGGTCGAGCCGCAGCGTGGTCGCGATCGCGGCCAGCACCTGGTCCGAGACGGTGATGTCCCGCCCCTGCTCCAGCCACGTGTACCAGGTCACGCCCATGCCCGCGAGGTACGCGACCTCCTCGCGGCGCAGCCCCGGGGTGCGCCGGCGGCCCGTGGGCGGCAGGCCGGCCTGCTCCGGGGAGAGGCGTTCCCGCCGGCTGCGCAGGAAGGCCGTCAGCTCCTGCCGCCGGACCTGGTCGTCGGTCGGCACGGACGTCGTCATGGGTCCACTGTGCCACCGCGCGAAGCCGGGTGCCAGGCGGTGCGGATACCCCCATAAACACACTCTGGCACCCGGATAACGCCAGGCGCAGAGTGGACGTCAGTCACTCAGCACCACTCCGGAGGTCATCGCCATGTCCACCCCCTTGATGTCGACGGTCGCCCTGGTCACGGGGGCCAGCAGCGGCATCGGTCAGGCCACCGCCCGCCGGCTCGCGGCCCAGGGCGCCACCGTTGTGCTGGTCGCGCGCCGGCAGGACCGGATCGACGTCCTGGCCAAGGAAATCGCCGAGGAGGGCGGCCGGGCCGTCGCGCTGGCCGCCGACCTGACCGAAGCCGAGGCCGCCACCCGCATCGTCGCCACCGCCGTCGGCCGGCTCGGCCGGCTGGACACCCTGGTCAACGCGGCGGGCATGATGCTCACCGGCGACTCGCTCCGGGCCCCGCTGGACGAGTGGCAGCGGATGGTCGACATCAACGTCAACGGCCTGCTGTACGTCACGAAGGCCGCGCTGCCGCACCTCGTCGACGCCGCCGCCGCCAGCCCGCGGCAGGTCGCCGACGTCGTCAACATCAGCTCGATCGCCGGCCGTTTCGTCATCCCCAACGCCGCCGTCTACAACGCGACCAAGTTCGGCGTCACCGCCGCGACCGAGGCGTGGCGGCAGGAGTTCTCGCGGCGCAACGTCCGGTTCGCCGTCGTCGAGCCGGGCCTCGTGGAGACCGAGCTGCAGAGCCACCAGCAGGAGGCCGTCCGCGAGGGCATGGCGGCCCGGTTCGCCGACGTCGAACAGCTGCACGCGGACGACATCGCCGAGGCGGTCGCCTACGTCGTCACCGGCCCGCGCCGCCGGGCGGTGGCCGAAATCGTCATCCGGCCCACGGACCAAGTCTAGGCGGTGTCCTGCAAGTCAAGCTCGCGGTCTTCGCGCCCAGGCGGCCCCTGACGGCACGGGCGGGATCACCCGAGTACGGCCCAGTACGAGGGTGACCCGCCCGTGCCGTCAGGAACCACCTGGATCACGAAGCCCATCGAGCAGACTCGCAGGACACCGCCTAGGCGCCGCCCACGCTCGCCAGGGTTTCGGCCAGCACCAACGGGTTGAGGTAGTCGCGGTAGGAGACGACCAGGCCGTCCCGGACCCGGATCACCGCGATGATGGTCTGGTGCAGGGGTGCGCCGGTCGGGACGACGGTGCCGTGGACGTCGTACTCGACGATCACCACCTCCGGGTCCTTGGTCTCGTGGATCACCGTGTTGCGGTACTCCTCGAACCTGACGAGGCCGCCGGCCTGGGCGGTCAGGAACTCGCGGATCTGTTCGCGTCCTTCCAGGTGGTCGGGGACGCCGGCCGGGTGGTACGGCCATTCGATGCGGCCGTCCGGGGCGATCAGGCCGACGAAGGTGTCGGTGTCCATCGCGAGGCCCGCGCGCAGGACCTGCTCGACGACTTCGCGTGCGGTGGCGGTCATGACTGCTCCATTTCGTTGAACGCTCGTTGATTGAACGACTGTAGAACGAAGTGGCCCGCCGGGTCAACGGCCGTAGAATGAACCCGTGACCGAACCGAGCGCCCGCCCGTCCCGGGCGGAGCAACGCCGCCAGAGCGAGGAGCGCATCCTCGCCGCGGCCCGCAAGATCTTCGCCGAGCTGGGCTACGACCGGACCACGATCCGGGCCGTCGCGGCGGCCGCCGGGGTCGACGGCGGGCTGGTCATGCACTACTTCGGCAGCAAGGACCTGCTCTTCGCCCGCGCTTCCGAGATCCCCGCGGACGAGCTGCCCGGTGGCACGGCGGACGAGGTGGCCGAAGCGCTGCTCACGTCGCTGGGCCGGCGCCTGACCGACGAGCCGACGGCGTCCCTGGCGGTCCTGCGCTCGATGCTCACGAACGCCGACGCCGCCGATCGCTACCGGGCCGCCGGGGAGCCGCAGCTCAACCAGCTCACCGAGGCGATCCCGACGCCGGACGCCGACCTGCGCGCGAGCCTGCTCAGCGCGATCGTCCACGGCGTGGTCGCCGAGCGGTACCTGCTGCGCCTCACGCACCTCGCGGACGCGTCACCCGAGCAGATCGTCGACCTGCTGCGGCCGTGCTTCCAAAGCCTGGCCACGCCGCCCGCGGAGAAGCCGCAGTCACTCGGACCGTGACAGCGTGAGCCGGAAGCACGCCCCTTCGCCCAGTGCGGTCTCCAGTTCGACGTCGCCGCCGTGGGCCCGGGCCAGGGAGCGCGCGATGGCCAGGCCGAGCCCGGCGTCGGCGCCGCCCGAGCGGGTCCGGGCCCGGTCGGCGCGGTAGAAGCGGTCGAAGACGCGGCCCGCCTGGGTGGTGGTCAGGCCCGGGCCCCGGTCCGCCACTTCGAGCACGGCCCGGCCGTCGACCGTGCCGACGCCGATGCGGACCGGCGTGCCCGGCGGGGTGTGGGCGGCGGCGTTGCCCACGAGGTTGGTGACGACCTGCCGCAGCCGCGCTTCGTCGGCGTGCACCGGCGCGGGGCCGGGTAAGCCCGCCCCGCCCGGCCCGGTGAGCTCGACCGGCCGGGACGGGTCGAGGGCACGCAGGTCGTGCCGGGCGTCGCCGGCGAGGGTGCGCAGGTCCATCGGCGCCCGGTCGAGCTGGCTTTCGGGTGCCTCGTCGAGCTGGGCGAGCAGCAGCAGGTCCTCGGTGAGGGCGGTGAGCCGGGTGGCGTCGCGGTCGATGCGGCGCATCACCTCGTCGACGTCGGCCCGCTCGGGCAGCGCGCCCATCCGGTAGAGCTCGGTGGAGCCCTTGATGCCGAACAGCGGCGTCCGCAGCTCGTGGCTGACGTCCGAGACGAAGTCGCGCATCCGGGCCTCGGACGCGGACCGGTCGGCGAAGGCCCGTTCGAGCTGGCCGAGCATGGTGTTGAGCGACGCCGCGAGGTGCCCGATCTCCGTCCCGGGCGAGGCGAGGACGGGGACGCGCCGGGTGAGGTCGCCCTCGGCGATCGCGGCCGCCGTGTGCTCGATCCGGCGCAGCGGCCGCAGGCCCCGGCCGAGGGCGAACCAGCCGACGGCGGTCAGCAGGACGAGCAGCACGGCCCCGCCGATCAGGCTGCTCGACCGCAGCTGGGCGATCGTGGCGTCGGCCTCGGTGCGCGGCGCGGCCGCGAGCACCGTCCCGGCCCAGCCGACGGTCGGCCGGGCGACGGCGCGCCAGCGTCCCGAGCCGTCGGCGGCCGGCAGGTCCACCGCGGACCCGTCGGCCGGGATCGTGCGCAGCGCACCGGGGGCGGGCAGCGCGGCGGCGTCGAGCCGGGAGGAGTGGAGGCCACCCGCCACCGAGCCGTCGGCGTCGAGGTAGACCAGGTACGGCGTGCCGAACAGATCGAGAGCGGGATCGAGGAGTTCGGGGCGGGCGCTCGTGTTCTTCAGCCCGGGCGGCCCGGCGGCCGGCACCCGGGAGATCAGCTCGGTCAGCGACCGCAGCTGGCCGTCGAGGCGGTCGAGCTGGTAGCGCTCGACGTGGTCGGAGACGACCGCGCCGATCAGCGCGAGCCCGGCCAGCAGCAGGCCCGCGGTGAGCAGCAACAGCCTGGCCCGCAGCGAAAGCCGCTTCACCGCCGGGGCTCCCGCAGCACGTAGCCCACGCCGTGCACGGTGTGGATCAGCTTGGGCTCCTCGGTGTCGACCTTCCGTCGCAGGTAGGAGATGTAGGTGTCGACGATGCTGGCGTCGCCGCCGAAGTCGTAGCGCCACACCCGGTCGAGGATCTGCGCCTTCGACACCACGCGCCCGGCGTTCTCCATCAGGTAGCGCAGCAGCCGGAACTCGGTGGCGGAGACGCGCACGGGCCGCCCCTCGCGCGTCAGCTGGTGCCCTTCGGCGTCGAGGGCGAGGGCGCCCACGGTCAGCACGCCGGCCTGCTGGCCGGTGGTCCGGCGGAGGATCGCGCGGATCCGCGCGATCAGCTCCGCCAGGTCGAAGGGTTTCGTCACGTAGTCGTCGGCGCCGAGCGACAGGCCGGTGACCTTGTCGGCCTGGCGGTCGCGCGCGGTGAGGAACAGGACGGGCACCGGGGCGTGCCGCTCACGCAATCGCCGGACGACCTCGAAGCCGTCCATGTCCGGCAGCATGACGTCGAGCAGCACCAGGTCCGGGGGCTGCGCGGTGGCCGCGGCGACGGCCTCGCCCGCCGTCGCCGCGGAGGTCACCTCGAAGCCGGCGAACCGCAGCGCGGCGGAGAGCAGCTCGCGGACGGTGGCTTCGTCGTCGACCACCAGCAGCCGCCCGGGCGTCATCGCTTCCATGCCCGCGAGGATACGGAGATCGCGCCGGCGAGCAGGCCACTCGCGAACCCCGCCGCCGCGCCGGCCGCCAAGGCGAGCAGGGGATTCGCCGACAGCCGCGCGTCGAGGATCGGGATCGACAGCCCGAACGCCGTGACGTCGAGGTCGACGGACACCCGGGACAGCAGCGTCACGACCGCCGGCGCGACACCCGTCACCACGGCGAACACCCCGGCGCGGCGCAGCGGGCGCCCGGGGCTGGACCGCGCGGCGACGATGACGGCGCACGTCACCAGCGCCACCACCGGCACCCAGATCCACACGCCACCAGGCTCGATCCCGTTGAGGGTGCAGGAAAGCACGCCGTCGGACGTCAGGGTCCACGGCACGCCGAGCCCGAGCAGCAGCGCGCCGGACACCGCCTGCGGCAGGACGAGCAGCACGGCACCGGCCGCCGGCGCACCGCCGAACACCCACGCGAAGAGCACGCCGCCGGCGGTGACCACCCCGAAGACCGTTGCGGTGACGCGTAATCCCGGCACGGCGGCCGGGAACCGCACCACGAGCGCAGCTGCCCCGACGACCACGAGCGCCCAGGCCGCCGCGGCCGCCAGCGTCGGCAGGACGGCCGCGGAGAACCCGGCGTCGACCGCGCCGCCGAACCGCGAGACCGCTCCCGTGGCGGGCCCGCAGACAGAGCCGCCACCCGAGCCGCCCGGCAGTCGCAGCGCCAGATTTCCCCTTGGCAGTAACGAGATCGTGGTTACTCCCGCCACAGCCGCGACGGCTGCCGTCGCGGCGCGGACGGCCAGCCCGTCCCGGCCGTGCCGCAGCACCAGCGCCCCGAGCACCACCGCGCCCGCCAGGGAGACGCCCAGCAGCATGACGTCGACGGCGCCGTGGACGGCGATCGGCAGCGCGCCGGACGGGGTCGCGACGACGTCCGCCGAGCCGCCCACGGCCAGGGCGACGACCGTCGCGGTCAGCGCCGTGAGGTCGCCGAAGCGGCCGGCGCCGAGCAGCAGCAGCGCGGCCAGCGCGACACCGGCCATCACGAGCAGGGCAGCGGCCGCCGCGCCCAGGCCCCGGCGGACGTCGCGCATCAGACGTCCCGGCGCCGGAAGACCGCGAACGCGACGGCCAGCACGGCGGCGACGCCGAGGCACAGGCCGCCCAGGTTCAGCCACGGGTGCGGGAACCCGGGATCGGGCACCGTCTTGAGGACCTCGGCCGCGCCCAGCGTCGGCCAGAAGCGGAAGAGACCTTGGAACCAGCCGGGGAACGCCCCCGCGATCCCGGGGATCAGGAAGACGATGCCCACCAGCGTGGCGAACGCGCCCGCCGTGGCCCGCGCGAGCACGCCGAGACCGACCGCGAGCAGCGCGATCGCCGTCAGGTAGACGCCGCCGCCCGTCACGGCGGAAAGCACACCGGGATCGCCGAGGCTCGCGTCCGGCGCGTCCTGCAGGGCGAAAACCGCCTGCCCGACGAAGAAAGCGGCGAACATCAGCGCCTGCCCGGCCACCGCGGCGACGGCCGCGGCCACCACCACCTTGGCCGCCAGCGTCCGGTGCCGGCGCGGCGTCGCGATGAGCGACGTCTGCATCAGCCCGGTCGCGAACTCCGCGGTGACGATCAGGATGCCGAGCACCCCGAGGACCAGCTGGGCGACGACGTACGACATCAGGCTGCGCCCGGCCGGATCCCAGGTCTGCTGGTCCGCGAGCGTCGCGCTCGCGTACTCCTTCCCGGCGGCGTTCGCGGTGAGGGCGGTGATGCCGAGCCCGACCACGAACAGGGTCGCCAGCGTGAACCAGGTGGAGCGCAGGCTGCGGAGCTTGACCCATTCGGCGTGCACGGCGTGGCCGAAGGTCGTTTTCGTGGCGAGCGCGCTCATGCGGTGACTCCCTGGTACTCGACGCTGTCCTTGGTCAGCTCCATGAAGGCGTCCTCCAGCGAGGCGCGCTGCGGGGTGAGCTCGCTGAGCGCGGCACCGTGGTAGGCGGCGAGCTTGCCGATCTCCGCGCTGGTCAGGCCGGAGACGACGAGCGAGGACTCGAGCCCGTCCCGCACGGTGGCCCCGGCGGCGGTGAGCCGGTGCGCGAAACCCGGATCGGGCGTGCGGACGAGCACGGTCCCCGCGCCGCCCGCGCGCATCAGCTCGCCGACCCCGGTGTCGGCGATCAGCCGGCCCCGGCCGATGACGACCAGGTGGTCGGCGGTCTGCGCCATCTCGCTCATGAGGTGGCTGGACACCAGCACCGCCCGGCCGTCGCGGGCCAGCGACCGCATGAAGTCCCGGATCCAGCGGATCCCTTCGGGGTCGAGGCCGTTGACCGGCTCGTCGAAGATCAGCACCCGCGGGTCGCCGAGCAGGGCCGCGGCGATGCCGAGCCGCTGCCGCATGCCGAGGGAGAACCCGCCGGCCCGCTTGCCGGCGACGTCCTCCAGCCCGGTCCGCGCGAGCACCTCGCCGACCCGGCGGCGGGGGAGACCGTTGCTGACCGCGAGGGCCAGCAGGTGGTCGCGGGCCGTCCGGCCGCCGTGGACGGCACCGGCGTCGAGCAGCGCGCCCACCTCGGTGAGCGGCGCGGGGAGGCCGGCGTAGCGGCGGCCGCCGATGGTGGCCGAGCCCCGGGTCGGCGCCGCCAGGCCCAGGATCATCTTCATGGTCGTGGACTTGCCGGCGCCGTTGGGGCCGAGGAAACCCGTCACCTGCCCGGGTTCGACGGTGAACGAGAGGTCGTCCACCACGGTGTCGGGCCCGTACCGCTTGGTCAGGCCCCGTACGTCGATCGTGGTCATGCGGCGAGCGTGCCCGGCCGGTCCGGTGAGTTCCTGAGTGCTTCTGGGAGAACTCTGTGAATCCACCGCTCACGGCCCGGCCGGGACGGCCCGGTCACGAGGAATCGCAACCTTCGCCCGGGTCAGCCCAGCGCGGCCGCCTTGCCCAGCAGCACCGAGCGTTCCCGCTCGTTGGTGCACAGCCGGGCCGCCAGCTCCAGCTCGGCCCGCGCCTCCGGCCGCCGGCCGAGCCGGGTCAGCAGCTCGCCGCGCACGGTCGGGACCAGGTGCGAACCCGGGAGCCGGTCCGTGACGATCAGTTCGTCCACAATGGCCAGGCCCGCCGCCGGACCCGACGCCATGGCCACGGCGACGGCCCGGTTGAGCTCGACCACCGGTGAGGGCGCGACCCGGCCCAGCGCCTCGTAGAGCAGCACGATCCGGTCCCAGTCCGTCGCCGCCACCGACGGCGCCGACGCGTGGACGGCGGCGATCGCGGCCTGCAGGCCGTAGGGGCCGAGCCCGCGCGGTGACGCCTGGGCCAGCGCGGCCAGCCCGCGGCGGATCGCCGAGAAGTCCCACCGCCGCCGGTCCTGGTCCTCGAGCAGGATCGGCGCGCCGTCCGGGGCGGTCCGGGCCGGGAAGCGCGCGGCCGTCAGCTCGAACAACGCGAGCAGGCCGTGCACCTCCGGCTCGGCCGGCTGCAGCGCGGCCAGCGTGCGGGCCAGCCGGATCGCCTCGTACGCGACGTCGGGGCGCACCAGCCGGTCACCCGAGGTGGCCGTCGAGCCCTCGGAGAAGATCACGTAGAGGACGCTGAGCACGCCGCCCAGCCGCTGCTTGCGTTCGCCGGCCGGCGGCAGCTCGAACGGCACCCCGGCCGCCGCGATCGTCTTCTTGCCGCGGGTGATGCGGGCCTGCACGGTCGGCACGGACACCAGGAACGCGCGGGCGATCTCCTCGCTGGACAGACCGCCGACCACGCGCAGGGTCAGCGCCACCCGGGCCTCGGGGGAGAGGACCGGGTGGCAGCTGATGAACATCAGCTTCAGGACGTCGTCGTCGATCCGGTCGGGGTCGGCGTCGTCCTCGGAAACCTCGGTTACCTCGTCCTCGGTCGCGAGCAGGGCGTAGCGGTCCCGCAGGGCGGCCCGGCGGCGGATCGTGTCGATGGCCCGCCGCCGGGCCGTGGCCATCAGCCAGCCGACCGGGCTGGCCGGCGCGGCCTGGGGCCAGGACACCAGCGCCTCGGCCACCGCCTCCTGGGCGGCGTCCTCGGCGAGCCCGAAGTCGCCGGTGAACCGGGTCAGCGCGGCCACGATCCGCGCCGACTCGATCCGCCACACGGCCTCGACGTCGGCCGGTCCCATCAGTCGCGACCGGCGTTCTCGACCCCGGCCGCCTCGCCGCCCTGCGGGACCTCGTCGTCGCCGGCGACCCGGCGGACCTCGATCTTCGACCCGGCCACGGCGGGCATCCGCGTGGCCCACTCGACGGCCTCTTCCTGGGAGGAGACGTCGAGCAGGAAGTAGCCGCCGAACAGTTCCCTGGTCTCCCCGTAGGGCCCGTCGGTGACCACCGGCTTCTCGCCGCCGAAGGCGACCACGACACCGCGGGCCGGGTCGTCGAGTCCTTCGGCCGCGAGCAGCACCCCGGCCTTGAGCAGGTCTTCGATGTACGCCCGGGTCGCGGCCATCTCCCGGTCGATGTCGGCCATCATGGCCGCGTTGGACTCGTCGGTGCCCCGCATGATCAGCATGTACTTCGACATCGTGTGCTCCTCGTTCCGGTCAGGCCGCCTGCCGGCCTCACGCCCCCTGGTCGAACGGGCGACCCGGGAATCGACACGGCCCCGGAGAAATCTTCCCCGGGCGCCGTCGATCCCGCCGGGGGACGCCCGGGTCAGGCCGGCTTGACGAAAACATGAACGTGATTCACAGTTACCTTCGCTCCGACTCCGAGGTAACGAGGTGCCCATGAAGGTGTCCCGGATCGTCCTCGCCGCCGCGCTGGCGGTGGCCACTGTGACCGGTGCGGGGGTGGCGAGCGCCGCGCCGGCTCCGGCGTTCCGCCACTACGTCGCGCTGGGCGACTCCTACACCGCCGGGCCGCTGATCCCGTGGCAGTCGGCGAGCTGGTGCTTCCGGTCGAACAACAACTACCCGTCGTGGCTGGCCACCCGGCTCGGCATCTACGCCACCCCGGGCGCGTTCACCGACGTGAGCTGCTCCTCGGCGGACACGACGAACATGACGCGACAGCAGACCGTGCCCAGCGAAGACGCGCCGATCACCTACGAATACCCGCAGTTCGACGCCCTGACCCCGGACACCGACCTGGTGACCATCGGGATCGGCGGCAACGACGCCAGCGTGTTCGGGTCGATGATCTACACCTGCCCCGGCCTGCGTGCCGCCGACCCGACCGGCTCGCCGTGCCGGGAGCACTTCACCGTCAACGGCGTCGAAACCCTCACCGCCGCGATCACCGGCACCGAACGGAACCTGGAGAAGGTCGTCAAAGGCGCCCGCGCGCTTTCGCCCGGCGCCAAGATCGTCCTGGTCGGCTATCCGCGGCTGGTCCCGCCGAGCGGGTACTGCCCGGACCAGATCCCCTTCGCCGACGGCGACTACCGCTGGTTCGACGGCGTCGAGCGCACCCTCAACGCCGCCCTGGCCAAGGCCGCGAAGAAGACCGGCGCGACCTACGTCGACACCTACGGCCCGTCGCTGGGCCACGACGCGTGCGCGGGCAGCGCCGCCTGGGTCAACGGCCAATACACGAACCTGGTCAAAGCCGTCGCCTACCACCCGGTCCTGGCCGGGATGCAGGCCGAGGCCGGCTTGATCCACCAGGCGCTGGCCGCCGGACCCCAGCGGTGACCGGGGTGCTAGCGGAAGCGGGGGCTGGTGACGATCTCGTCGACGTAGAGCCGATCGAGGCGCTTGGCCTCGTCCAAAGTGTCCTGATCGCCGTGGGGGTCGATCCGGAACGCCAGCTGCAGCAAGGCGTCCGCCACCCGGACGGCCGCCCGGCAGGCGAGCGCGAGCGGCGGTCCGTCGACGACGTCGGAGCGCGCGAGCAGGATCCGCCGGATGCTCTCGGCCAGCAGGTCGTTGTTCGCGTCGTCGGCGCGCAGCAGCTCGGGGCTGAGGTGGCGGCCCGTCCAGATCGCGACGTAACCCGGGTTCTGCCGGTACCGCTCGACGAACCGGTCGAAGACGATGTCGACCAGGTCCGCCAGCGGCGCGCGGGACGCCGCTTCGACCGCCTCGGCCATGGTCTCGCCGAAGCTGTCCATGTAGTGCTGCGCCAGCGCCGACAGCACCGCGGCCTTGTCCTCGAAGAACTGGTAGACCGTGCCGGTCGGCACGCCGGCGCCGTCGGCGATCCGGCGGATGGTCAGCGCCTCGACGCCTTCGCCGGCCAGGATCCGGTCGGCCGCGGCGACGATCGCCCGCACCCGCGCGCGGCTGCGGGCCTGCTGGGGTTCCTTGCGCAGCCCCTTGAGGGCGCGGTCCGGTCCTGGCTCGGTCACCAGCGCACAGTACCGTCCGGAGCGAGGCGGGCGACCGCGCAGCCACCGGGAGGGGACAGCCGTTGACGGACAGGGACTTCCTGGTCGGCCGCGGGATCGCCGACATCACCGGCGAGGCCGCCGGCTGCGAACTGATGGGCTACGGCAAGTCCTGGCAGCGCAGCGCCGGGCTCCACACGCGACTGCGCGCGCGGGCCTTCGTCATCGACGACGGCGCGCGCCGGGTGCTGCTGATCGTCTGCGACCTGCCGCTGATGTTCCCGAGCGTGCACCGCGCGGTGCTGGCCCGCCTGGACGACCGGTACACCGAGTCCAACGTCATGATCACCGTGACCCACACGCACTGCGGCCCTGGCGGCTACGGGCACCACCACCTCTACAACCTGTCCAACGGGTTCCACCCCAAGACGTTCACCGCGATCGTCGACGGCATCACCGAAGCCGTCGAGCGGGCGCACGCCGACCTCGCACCCGCCGACCTGACGCTGGCGCACGGGGAGCTCCGCGACGCCAGCACCAACCGGTCGCGCGTGGCGTTCGACCGCAACCCGCGGGCGGACCGGGAGTTCTTCCCCGACGGCGTCGACCCGCAGACGACGGTGCTGCGCGTCGAGCGCGACGGCCGGGTCGTCGGGGTGATCAACTGGTTCGCCACCCACGGCACCAGCATGACCAACCGGAACCTGCTGATCAGCTCGGACAACAAGGGATACGCGGCGCTGCACTGGGAACGCGAGGTCGAGGGCGGCGACTACCTCGCACCGGCGCCGCCGGGCTTCGTCGCCGCGTTCGCGCAGACCAACGCCGGGGACATGTCGCCGAACGTCGGCGGGCGGCCCGGCAGCGGCCCGACCGGCGACGAGTTCGAGAACACCCGGATCATCGGCCTGCGCCAGTACGCGGCCGCGGCCTCGCTGCTGAAGCAACCCGGTGTTCCGGTGCGCGGCGGGGTGGACCACCGGCTGACCCACGTCGACCTGTCCGCGACGGCCGTCTCGGCGGAGTTCTGCGGTGACGGGCGCGCCCACCGGACCCGCGGCCCGATCGGCGGCGCCGCGGCGCTGGCCGGCACCGACGAAGGCAAGGGCTTCGCCGGGTTCCGCCAGCAGCGCAACCCCTTCTGGGACGCGCTGTCCGCGGTGCTGTACCGGCTCGCCCCCGGACTGCGGGATGCCCAGGCGCCCAAGGGAATGGCGCTGCCGGGCCGCCTGCTCAACCGGCTGCGCCCGTTCATCGCCACCCGGTTCCCGGTGCAGCTGCTGCGCGTCGGCCCGTTGTACTTGATCGGGATCCCCGGCGAGGTCACGATCGTGGCCGGCCTCCGGTTGCGCCGCACGGTCGCCGAGCTCGTGGGCGCCGACCTCGAGAACGTGCTGGTCGCAGGCTACAGCAACGGCTACTTCCACTACGTGACCACGCCGGAGGAGTACGAGGCCCAGCGGTACGAGGGCGGCAGCACGCTGTTCGGGCGCTGGCAGCTCGACGCCCTGCGGCAGACCGCGTCGAGGCTGGCCGTCGCCCTGCGCGACGGGACGCCGGTGGACCGGGGCACGCCGGAACCCGGCCACTCCGGCCGGATCCGGCCCGCCGAGGACAAGACCGTGGACGGCCCGTCGCCCGGCCGGGTCCTGACCCAGCCCGCGCCGAGCTACCACCCCGGCGAGCAGGCTGGCGTCAGTTTCGTGGCCGCCAACCCGAACAACGACCTCCGCCGCGGCAGTACGTACCTGACGGTCGAGTCCGAAGTGGACGGAGCCTGGCACACGATCGCCGACGACGGCGACTGGTCCACGAAGTTCCACTGGTCACGCGGCAAGGGCACCGGCCCGGTCGTGCGGATCACCTGGGACATCCCACCCGGCACGACCGGCCCGCACCGCATCCGCTACCACGGCGACGCGAAGGACCCGGCGGGCCGCATCGAGCCGTTCACGGCGGTGTCCGACGTCTTCGTGATCGGCTGACGGGAGCCCCGGTAGGGGACCGTTTTCGCCGCCATGGTGACCGTGCTCGGCCCCGGTGTCGGGTTCGTCTCCGCTGTGCAGGACCAGTTCCAGCCGTTCACGGGGCAGGGCCCGGCGACCTGGGTGGTCACCTCGGCCGTCCTGGCGGCCGGCACCAGCCCGCGAGGCGAACCAGCTGGAAGGCGTGCCCGGCAACCTGCCTTCCGAGGTGCACGGCACCGGTCTCACCAGCCTGCTCGTCGTCCGCGACGCGGCGAAGGACGACTGCTGACGCCAATCCGGTGCGGGGTCCGCCCCGAACGACCAACGGTGCTCGCGGTGTTTGAGGCAGATGAGTTGCGGGCACTCGAATTGTGGACGAGGTAATTTCTACCGTCGGGAGGACAGATGCCCAGCGTGACCGTCGGCCACGAGAACTCCGCGCCGATCAACCTGTACTACGAGGACCACGGCACCGGGAAGCCGGTCGTGCTGATCCACGGCTGGCCGCTCAGCGGCCGCTCCTGGGAAGCGCAGGTGCCGGCGCTCGTCGACGCGGGCTATCGCGTCATCACCTACGACCGGCGCGGTTTCGGCCGGTCCTCACAGCCGTGGGGCGGCTACGACTACGACACCTTCGCCGCCGACCTCGAAACGCTGCTCACCCACCTGGACCTGCGTGAGGTCACGCTGGTCGGCTTCTCGATGGGCGGCGGCGAGGTCGTCCGCCACCTCGCCACGCACGGGGCCGGCCGGGTCGCCAAGGCCGTGCTCGCGGCGGCCGTCCCGCCGTACCTATACCAGAGCGACGACAACCCGGACGGCGGTCTCGACGACGCGACGATCGGCCAGTTCGAAGCCGGCGTCCGCGGCGACCGCCTGGCGTTCCTGAAGCAGTTCACCACGGACTTCTTCAGCGCCAACGGCAAGCTGCTCGTGAGCGAGGACCAGCGCGCGTACGCCCAGGAGATCGCGGCGTTCGCGTCGCCGAAGGGCACCCTCGACTGCATCGCGGCGTTCGGCCGCACGGACTTCCGCGCCGACATCGCCAAGATCGGCGTGCCCACCCTGGTGATCCACGGTGACGCGGACGCGATCGTGCCCTTCGAGGTCAGCGGCAAGCGTTCGGCGGAGTCCCTCGAGGACAGTGAACTGGTCGTGATCAAGGGTGGCCCGCACGCGATCAACGCCTCCCACGCCCAGGAGTTCAACGACGCGCTGCTGGCGTTCCTGGCCCGGGGCACCGCGTGACGGCGGCGGCCGGCGCGGTCCACCACATCCGGCTGACCGTCACCGACGTCGCCCGCGCGCGGGAGTTCTACACCCGCGTGCTGGGCTTCTCGGTGGCCGTGGACACGGTGCCGCCCCAGGACGATCCGGACCACTGGCTGATGGTCCACAACCTGCAGGGCGGGATCGTGCTGACCAACGGGCAGCTGCAGCTCGGGCTCCGGCCCTGCGACGACCCGCGGCGCCGGGCCGGCGACCGGTTCGACCCGCTGCGCGTCGGCCTCGACCACGTCAGCTTCTCGGTCGGCGGCCGTGCCGAGCTGGCCGAGATCCGCGACCGCTGCGCCGCCGGCGGGCACGAGCACGGCGAACTCGCCGAGCTGGCGCCGTTCGGCATCGCGGTGCTGTCGATCACCGACCCCGACGGCATCCAGCTCGAACTCACGGCCCCGCTGGAGCCGGACGCCTGAGGTTCGTCCCGCCGGTGACGTCGGCCGCGGTCAGGGCCCGGTTCCACACCTCGACGTCGTCGACGCTGCCCGGCCACAGGTCGCTGTGCTGCCCGCCGGAGACGGCGCGGCCGATGGCCAGCGGGCCGGGCGACGCGTCCCCGGTCGCCTGGCTCCAGGTCTTGGCCTGCGCCACGCCGTCGACGTAGAGCACGTAGGTGCCCGCGTCGGCGTCGTGCACGCCGACCAGCCGGTACCAGCGGCACGGCTGCGGGGCGACGTCCGCCAGGGCCCGGCCCGCGCTGGTCGAGAAGGCCAGCCGGTCGTCGGCCGCGGAGTACTGGAGGTAGAAACCGCTGCTCGGGTCGCCGTCCTGGCTGACGGCGGTGGCCCACGATCCCGTGCGGTCCAGCCGGACCCACGCGCTGACCGAGTAGTTCCCGGTGGTGTCCAGCACCGGCCCGCTCGTCTGCCCGTACTGGCTCGAGCCGTCCAGCTGCAGGGCGGTGCCGGTCACGCCGGGGACCCACGCGGGCGCGCCGGTCAGGGCGGCGTCGTGGCCGCCCGCGCTGTCGTGGGCGACGGTGCCGCTGCCCTCGTCGAGGCTCCACGCGCCGACCGGGTCGTGCTGCCCGGCCGGGTGGGGGATCTGCAGGTTCTGGCGCTGGTGCGTGGTTTCCGTCCGGCCGCCGGGCCCGCGGTAGGACGCGGTCGCGGTCAGCGTCGCCGCACCGCCCGGTTCGGCGTCCGGTGGCGCCGTCAGGGTGAACGCCGACGTCCGGGACTGCCCGGGCGGGATCGCGGCGGCGGGCCGTCCGGCCGGCGTGACCGCCCAGCCGGCCGGCACGGCGAGGCTCACCCGCGGTGAGACCAGCGGGCTGGACGTCGTGTTGCGCACCGTGACAGTCAGCGGGGTGCTCCGGCCGACGAGGACGACGCCGTTGGCGTTGGCGGGCCCGACGGCGACCCGCGCGTCCGGGCTCGACGGCGTCCAGGACTGCAGCTCCGTGACGCCGACGAACGCGCCCGGCGGGTTGGTGAACACCAGCCGGACCTTGCTCGTGGTGAGCGTGGGGAAGGTGACGCGGTTGACGCCGTTGCCCACCGGGCTCGCCGGCGCGCGGACCTGGCCGGGGACGTCCTGCCAGGCCGAGCCGGTCCAGTACTGCAGGCTGTAGGCCGCGGCCGGTCGGACGCCGCCGCCGTCGTCGTACCCGCTCCAGCGGATGTCGCCGACCGGCGTGGGCGCACCGAAGTCGACGCCGTAGAAGTCGCTCGGGTTCGGTGAACCGTAGTTGGTCCAGCGGGTGTTCTCGGGCACCTCGCTGTAGAAGACCTTGCCGTCGAGCGCGTTCCACGCGTTGTCGTTCGGCCAGGTGTAGGAGGTGATCGGCCGCGGGTAGCCGGTGCGGAGCGGGTTGGCGGCGTCGTTGACGAGGTCGTCCCGCTGGGGCACCACAGTGCGCCCGACGTCGATGGTGGTGTTGCGCAGCGTCGCGGAGCGCTGGACGAGCTTTCCGTCGACGTAGAGGCGCATCCCGGCGCCCTGCCCGTAGTGCTTGCCGTCGCGGTCCCACAGCACGCTGACGTTGTGTCCGTGGTAGGGCACGTTCTCGGCGGCGAAGTGGTCCCAGCCGGCCGGGGTGAGCGGCTTGACCTCGAGGGTGTCGCCGGACTGCGGGCGCAGGCCGAGCAGCCCGGACAGCACCAGGTCGGTGTAGGTGGAGTGGTTGTAGTCCTCGCTGTGGTTCTGCCCGTCGTAGATCCACGCGTCCCGGTCCGGGTCGTGCGCCTCGGCGACGTAGGGCTTGCCGTTCCTGGTCTGGGTCCGGGCGTAGGTGCCCAGCGCGGCGGCGTAGTCCTCTTTGGACACCGTGCGCTGGGCCGGGTGGTCGTCCAGCAGGTTGGCGAGGCCGGTCAGGGTCTGGGAGGTGGCGAAGGGCCAGCTCGGTCCGTCCCAGCGGCAGCACGAACCGGCGTCCTTCATGAAGAACGGGCTGCGGCGCTCGGCCGTGGTCGGGCCGTAGGCGCTCGCGAACCCCTGGGGGTCGAGCAGCTGGGACCAGGCGGTGGTGTCGGCCGGGCCGGCGGCGCCGAACGTCCAGGGCAGGTAGCCGATCTGCTCGCGGCTGCCGGACAGGCGGTGGCCCGGGTTGTCGTCGCGGGCCATGGCGTAGTAGAAGCCGCGTTCCGGGTCCCACAGCCACTTCTGCATCGCGGCCTGCACCCGGGTGGCGCGCTGGGCGTACTCGGCGGCGAGCCGGTGGTCGCCGACCGAGTCCGCGATGCGGCTGATCGCGACGGCGTCGCCGTACTGGTAGGAGTTGAGCGTCGGCCGGTAGCCGGCGCCGCCGTGGTAGGGCTCGGCGGATTCGTAGGAGGAGGCCGAGAACTCCATGGCGTCCCAGACCGGCACCGACCAGTAGAGGCCGAGGCCGGGGTCGAACTGCTTGTCCCAGCCGCGGTACTGGCGCACGAGCGCCGGGAGCAGCTGACGCAACGGCGCGAAGTCCCCGGTCACCTGGGCCTGGCCGTAGGCCGAGGTGGCCAGCCAGACGCTGTACTCGTGCGCCCAGTCGGTCGTGTCGGCGTTGACGTCGTCGGTGGCGGGCTTGGGGCCCGCGCCGGGGCCGGTCAGCCAGAACTTGAGGTAGTCCTGGCCGTAGCTCGGATCGCGCAGCCAGCGCCCCTCGGTCAGCTGGTGCCCGGCGGCGGCGTCGATCGCCTGGTAGGGCGCGGCGTACCCGCAGCAGTCGAGGAACTCCGTCGAGATCCAGCCGTCGGTGGGGTTGGTGTAGCGCAAGTGCTCCTTGTAGACGCGCCAGCGGTAGTAGTAGACGCTCTGCATGGTGGCGTCGGGCAGGTCAACGAACGGGATGTTCGCTTCGTACCAGGCGGGATCCGAGTACCCGGCGAGGGCGGCGGCGTGGTCGAGGAAGTGGGTCCCCGCGCCTGGTGTCGGATGCGGCGAGGAGTCCCCGGCCGCTTCCGCGACGCCGCTGAGGGCGAGCTGCGCGGCCAGGCTCAGCGCGGCCACCCAGGTCATCGCCGACCGGGTGCGTTTCCAGGACAGCCGCCCGCGCATCGGACCTCCACGAGAGGGTTTACAACGTTGTAAAACACAGCTTCGACCACTATCGCCCAAGAGTGCGCAAAAGGGAACACCTCTCGTGACGTCGGCTGCCCGATCTGCTCGATCGACCCGGTTCGACGAGTTCGACTGCTGGTTCGCCCGAATAGGAGGGTCCGCGGGCATCCGTGGGTGATCGGACGGGCAACCCGATCCGGAGGCCCCGGCGCCGGTTCCCTGGAGGTTGGTAGCTTGAAAAGATCTCGGGCCGGGCAGAGTGAGCCGGCGAGCGGTCCCCCCACTGAGGATGGTTCCACCACATGAGCAACCCGTTGATCGCGCCGACGCAGGATTCGACGAAGGCGTACTCGGGGATCTCCCTGCTGGAGACGGCGAACGACCTGAAGTCCGCGATCGAGAGCGGTGACTGGGCCTCGGTCGCGATGGGGGCGGTCGGCACCGCCCTCGACGCGCTGTCGATGGCCATGGACCCCTTCGGCGCGATCCTCGCCGCCGGGGTGGGCTGGCTGATCGAGCACGTCGGGCCGCTGAAGGAGGCGCTCAACGGCCTCACCGGCAACGCCGACGAGATCGCCGCCCAGTCGGAGACGTGGAAGAACATCGCGGGCGAGCTGCAGAGCGTCGGCACCGACTTCGGCGACATGGTCAAGGCCGACCTGCAGTCGTGGACGGGTCCGGCGTCCGACGCCTACCGGCAGCAGTCGCAGGACCTCGTCGCCCTGCTGGGGAGCGCGCAGAAGGGCTGCGAAGGCGCTTCCAGCGGCGTGAAGACCGCGGGCGAGGTCGTCGGCGCGGTCCGGTCCCTGGTGCGTGACATCATCGCCGAGCTGGTCGGGCACCTGATCAGCTGGGCGCTGCAGGTCGTGTTCACCCTCGGCATCGGCCTGACCTGGGTCGTCCCGCAGGTGATCGGCGCGGTCGCGAAGACGGCGTCGAAGATCGCCGACCTCGTCACCCGGCTCGTCAAGGCCCTCAAGGCGCTCATCCCGCTGCTGAAGCGGGCCGGCTCGCTGTTCGGCGACGCCGCGAAGGCGCTGAAGAACATCAAGCCCGGCAAGGTGTCCGCGCCGAAGAAGCCCCCGAAGATCGACGGCACGCCGAAGGCCCCGGAGCCCAAGCCCAAGGGTGGCGACAGCACCACGACCTCCGGCGCGGACGGGACGCCGCCGCCGAAGCACGACGGCCCGCCGCCCAAGAACGACGGCACGTCGCCGTCCGGTAACGGGACCAACGGCGACACCCCACCCGGCGGCCACGGCGGTGGCAACGGGAACGGCGGCGGCGGGAAGGGCTCGTCCGGGGGCGGCGGCACCAGCCCGTCGTCGAACAAGCCGAACAACCCGCGCGACACCGCTCCCGACCCCGACAACCGCGTCTGCAAGGACGATCCCGTCGACATCGCGAGCGGCGAGGTGATCCTCGAACAGCTCGACCTCGAGCTCGGTTCGCTGGTGCTGGCGCGCACGCACGTGTCGACCTACCGGGCGGGCCACTGGTTCGGTGTCTCGTGGTCGTCCACTGTGGACCAGCGGCTCGAGGTGGACGACGAGCACGTCTGCTACTTCTCACCCGCCGGCACGATCCTCGTCTACCCGCGCGGCGAGGGCGAGCAGCTGCCGCTGGAGGGCGCGCGCTGGCCGCTCACCCGCGACGGCGACACGTTCACCCTCACCACCGACGACGCCGTGCTGGAGTTCTCCGGCTCCGGGCGCGTGGTGCCGCTGCGCGCCTTCGAGGGCGAGCAGCGGGTCGAGGTCTTCTACGACGACTTCGGCACCCCGACCCTGCTGCGCCGCGAGGACGGCGTCCGCGTCGCCCTGCGGACCCGGCGCGGCCGGGTGAGCGAGGTCGTCGTCCTGGGCGACGGCCTGCCGGACGTCACGGCGCTGCGCTTCGAGTACTCCCCGCAGGGCCACCTGTCCGCGGTGACCAACTCCTCCGGGCAGGCGCAGCGGTTCGGCTACGACGAGGCCGGGCGCCTCACGTCGTGGCAGGACCGCAACGACGTCCACTACGCCTACACCTACGACGAGCGGGGCCGGTGCGTCCGCACCACCGGCGACGGTGGCTTCCTCGACGGCACGTTCGCCTACGACGACCACCTCACGCGCCACACCGACTCGTTCGGGCACGTCACCGAGTTCCACCTCAACGACGCGCGCCAGGTCGTGCGCGAGGTCGACCCGATCGGCGGCGTGACGCTCTCCGAATGGGACCGCTACGACCGCCTGCTCTCCCGCACCGACCCGCTGGGCCGCACCACCCGCTACGGCTACGACGAGAACGGCACCCTGACCCAGGTGCACCGGCCGGACGGCTCCGTGGTGCTCGTCGAGGGTGCCGCGGGCGGGCCCGCCGCGATCACCGTCCACAGTGGAGACACCACCTGGCACCGCCGGTACGAGGACGACGCGCCGGATCCGCGTACCACCCCGATGGGCGTCGCCACGCCCATCTCGCTGAGCGGTGACGAGCCGCCCGCGCCCGAAGGTGTGGAGCCCGACCAGTTCGGCCGGCCGCGGGCGCTGCCGACCGCGACCGGGACGGTCGCGCTCAGCTGGACCGTCGAGGGCCGCTCGGCCGCCCGGGTCGGACCGCGGCAGGAACGCGCGTCCTGGCGCTACGACGGGGAAGGCAACGAGACCGAGCACGTCGACGAGCTGGGCCGCGTCACCCGCCGCGAGTACGGCCCGTTCGACGTGCTCACGGCGCTCACCGACCCGGCGGGCGCGCGCACGGTGTACGGCTACGACACCGAGCTGCGGCTGACGTCGGTGACCAACCCGCAGGGCCGCACCTGGCTCTACCGCTACGACGAGCTGGGGCGGCTGCAGGCGCAGACCGACTTCGCCGGGCGCACCCGCACCTACGCCTACGACGCGGCCGGGCAGCTGGTCCGCTCCACCGACCCGGCGGGGCTGGTGACCACCTACCGCCACGACGTCATCGGCAACCTCGTCGAGGTGCGGGCGCCGGAGCGCACCACCACCTACCGGTACGACCCCGTCGGGCACCTGGCGCACGCCGCGAACGGCGAGTCCACAGTGGAGTTCGAACGGGACGAGCTGGGCCGCGTCGTGCGCGAGACCGTCGACGGGCGCAGCGTGAGCTTCGAGTACGACGAGTCGGGCTACATCCACCGCCGCACCCCGGGCGACGCCGAGAGCACCTGGTTCTTCGACGACCTCGCCCGGCCGATCGGGCTGCTGGCCGGCCCGCACGCGATCGTCTACCGCCACGACACCGCGTCCCGCGTGATCGGCCGCCACGACGGGGCCGCCCAGCTCGGCCAGACCTACGGCGGCCAGGGCGAGCTCGTCACGCAGGCCGTCGCCGCCGGGAGCGTCCCGGTGCAGCGGCGGGCGTTCGGCTACCAGGCCAACGGGACGCTCGCGACGCTGCACGACGACGTCACCGGCACCACCGCGCTGACCCGGGACGCCGCCGGGCGCGTCGTCGGCGTCACCTCGGCGCAGGGGCGCGAGGAGTACCGCTACGACAACGGCGGCACGTTGCTCCCGCCCGCGGACCTCGCGGTGACCGAGGACGGCTACGGCCGGCGGGTCACCCAGGGCGCGGTGCAGTTCACGTGGTCCGGCGACCGCCTCACGGCGGCGGCCACGCCGGACGGCACGGTGTGGCGCTACCACTACGACCCGCTCGGCCGCCGCGTCGGCAAGACCCGCCACGGCGCCGACGGCAGCACCGCCACCACGATCTACACCTGGGACGGCACCACGCTCATCGAGGAGGCCGGGCCGGGCCGGATCGTCACGTGGGACCACCTGCCGGGCACGGTCACCCCGGTCGTGCAGCGCGAGCGGGACGCCCAGGGCACGCGGTTGCGCACGTTCGTCACCGACGCCGTCGGCACGCCGACCGACCTGCTCGACGAGCGGGGCGGGCTGGTGTGGACCAGCCGCCGCACCGCGCACGGCCGGGAGCTGACGGCCGCGCCGACGCCGCTGCGGTTCCCCGGCCAGTACGCCGACGCCGAAACGGGCTTGCACTACAACGTCTTCCGCTACTACGACCCGGCGACGGCGCGGTACCTGAGCCAGGACCCGCTGGGCCTGGAACCGGGACCGGACCCGTACGCCTACGTGCCCGATCCGTACGCGGAGTTCGACGCGCTGGGCCTGATGAACTGCGGCACCAGCTCGCAGTCCGCGGGCGGGGGCAACGGTGCCCCGCAGACCCCGAGGGGCGGGCACGACGCCGGGAACACGGGTGGCAGTGACGGGAAGCCCACACCGCCGCCGCTCAAGCCGAAGCCGAAGCTCGGGCCGGACGGCAGGCCCATCGTGCCGCCCAAGCCGAAACCGAAGCCGCAGCTCGGGCCGGACGGCAGGCCCATCGTGCCACCCAAGCCCAAGCCCAAGCCGGACACGACGACGCCGTCGAGCAGCAAGCCGCCCCGGCCGGAACCGCCGCCGCAGAGCACGAAACCGAAGCCCGACACCTCGGCCGAGCCGAAGCCGGACACCCCCGGGCCGTCGAACCCGAAGCCGGACGCGGGCGGCGCGCCGGGCACCACGGGCAACCCGGCGTCGAAGCCGCCGCCGGGCAAGGACGACTTCCACCAGCCGCCGCCGGGCGCGAACGGCAAGCTGCAGGGGGAGTACACGTTCAAGCCGGAGCCGCAGAAGATCAGCGGCAGCAATTACGGCGACGTGACCCCGATGCAGGAGCACGTCTTCCAGGGCGTGATCGACGACAAGATCGCGAAGTGGAAGGCGGACGGCCTGATGGACAAGCCCTTGGACGTCAAGGTCTACTACCCGCCGGGCTCCAACCAGCTCAAGCTCGCCGGCGACGGCCACCACAGCTTCGCCGCGGCGATGGAGAGCGGCCGCCCGATCAACCTCCAGCTGTGGAAGCAGCCCGGCGGCGGCCTGGCCAACCCGCAGACCAGCTGGAACAACACCACCGCGCTGCCGGGGGTGCCGAAACCGGGGCAGTGGCAGAAGTAGCCGTCACCCCACCGGGCGTCGTCCGCGAGCCGCGGGCGGCGTTCGGTGCTTTACTCGGGTCCCGGACGAGGAAAGCGGGGACGCGGATGGCGAGCGCGACAGACCTGGTGGTCGGAGTCGACGGGTCGGAGCCGGCGTTGACGGCGGTCCGCTGGGCGGCGCGGGCCGCCGCGACGCGCCGCCGCGGGCTCAGGCTCGTGCACGCCACGGAAGAGCTGCCGGTGGCCTATCCGCACGCCGGCGGGACCTTCGACGATCTCTACGAACTGGTCGGCGCGCGCGGGCAGCGGCTGCTCGACGCGGCCCGGGCCGCCGTGGCCGAGGTCGCGCCGGACCTGGCCCCCGAAGTCGTGCTCCGTCCGGAACAGCCCGCGGAGGGGCTGATCGCCGAATCGGCGTCCGCGGCGATGGTCGTGCTCGGCACACCGGGGCTCTCGACGGCCGCGCGGGTGCTGCTCGGCTCGGCGTCGCTGGCGCTGGCCGCGCACGCGGAGTGCCCGGTCGCGCTGATCCGCCCGCACGTCGCCGAAGACGACGCGCCCACCGAAGGCCCGGTGGTCGTCGGCGTCGACGGCACCCCGGCGAGCGAAGACGCGATCGCGGTGGCGTTCGACGAAGCGTCCTGGCGCGGCGCACCGCTGGTCGCGGTCCACGCCTGGCACGACACGTTCCTGGCGGGCGTCTTCGAAGAAGGCCGCCGCACCATGGACGGCACCGCGATCGAGCAGTCCGCGAACGAACTGCTCGACGAGCGGCTGGCGGGCTGGCAGGAGCGGTACCCGGACGTCCGGGTGGAACGGCTGGTCCAGCGCGGCCGCCCGGCGCAGGCCCTGCTCGACCTGGCCGACCGGGCCCAGCTGCTGGTGGTGGGCAGCCGCGGCCGCAGCGGCCTGGCCGCGCTGGCCCTGGGCTCGACGAGCCAGGCGATGATGTCGTACGCACTCTGCCCGGTGGTAGTGGCCCGCGGCGGCACTCACCCGGCGGCGGAGTAACCGACCGGACCGGCGAAGCAGCGACAGACCGGCCTAGCCGACGAGCCGCGCGAGCGCCTGCAGGAAAGCGTGCTCGGAGACGACCGGGACGCCGCATTCGCGCGCTCGCTTGGCCTTGCCCGACATGGAGTCCGGATCGGCGGCGGCGAGGACGCGCGTCTGCTTGCTGACAGATCCGGTGACGCGGATGCCGGCCGCGGCGGCTTCGGCCGCGATGTCGGCGCGTTCGCGCCGCATGGCACCGGTGAGGACCACTTTGTCGCCCGGTCGCAGGACGAGTCCGCCGACCTGGCGTTCCGGCCCCGGCGTCGGTTCCCGGACGGCGTCGCGTTCCTCGTCGAGGATCGTTTCGACGATCGCCGGGTCGAGCGCCAGGAGGATGGCGACGGTGAGCAGATCGTTCCGCTCTTCGTCGGTCACCACCTGGTCCGCCCAGGCTTCGCGCGCCAGGTCCCGCAGGTAGCTCAGGTGCAGGGCCACGACTTCGTTCTTGTGCAGGCCGAGGTCGTGGGCGATCTCGACGAGCGCGTCGCCTTCGGTGGCCGAGATCTGCCGGTCGAGCAAGGCGTCGTCGAGCATCGCGTAGTACGCGTCGACCGCCGGTTCGCCGTCTCGCGGCAGCCGCTCGACGAGCTTGGCCAGGAAGTGCGGTTCGACGTGCCCGATCGCCGTGCGGTGCGCCGCCGGGGTGTGGCGTCGCTCGAGGTGCGGCCAGGTCCAGTTCGCGGCGTGCAGCTGGGCATCGGTGACGCGCACGGCGTCCGGCGCGTGCCGCAGGAGGAAGCCGAGCAGCTCGCCCGCGCCTCGCGCGTCGGCGAGCGCGGTGTGCCACGCACGTTCGGGCAGCCCCGCGGCCGCACAGCAGTCGACCAGGGACCGCCCGGAACCCAGCCGCGCCCGGCCCGCGGCTCGCATGGTGCACAGCCCGGCGTCGGGTTCGAACGGCGTGTCGATGCCCAGCCGGCTGAACTCGGCACGCAGGTGCATCGCGTCGAAGGTCCAGTTGTGCGCCACCACCACGCGCCCGCTCAGCCGCTCGACGAGCTCGCTCGCGAGGTGCTCGAACCGGGGTGCCCGGCGGGCGTCGGCCGCCCGGATGCCGTGGATGGCCTGAGGGCCCAGGTCGCGCTCGGGGTTGACGAGCGTCACCCACTCGTCGGTGACGGTGCCGCGCGGGTCCACGTGGACGATCGCGATCTCCGCGATGCGGTGGTGCCAGCCGGTGAGGATCCCGGTGGTCTCGGTGTCGATGACGGCGTAGCCGTGCGCGGCTTTCACAGCGGCAGCCGGTTGGTGCTGGCGGATCGGACCGCGGCCAGCCACCGGGGCGGCAGCGGATCGGGATCCCCGTGCGCGGCCCGCACGTAGCGGCGCCGGTTCTTCACCTGCTCGGTCTCCGCCCAGACGGACACCAGCCACCTCAGCGTGCGGGCGATCGACAGGACCTCGGACACCACGGGCGTCCCGGGCGCGGCCGAAATGCGCGCAACCCGCTGCAGGGAAGCGAAGTCCTGGACCTCGGCGTCGTCGGGAAGGTCGTGCGTCCACTCCAGGGGAGTGATCGTCTTGCTGTCCTGGCGTGCGGCTTCGACGGTCGCGGCGTACTGCTGCCGCCGCTCGGCCGTCTCACGGAACGCGTCCACTGGGGAGAACAGGTGCCGCTCCCACCCGCCGTCCTCGATGTCCACCTTCGCCGTCGTGGTCAGCCGGTCGAGCCATTCCCGCAGTTTCCGCGGGTGCACGGCGGCGATCGCCCGGCGCTCGACGAACGTCAGGACACGTCGTGCCGCGTCCTGGGAGCCGAACACGTCGTCGGCGGGGTAGATCCACGCTCCCGTCGCGTCGCCGGGCGGGCTGACGTGCCAGGTCGCCACCGACTCGATCCCGTCGTCGCCTTCCCCCACGCACAGCACCGCGCTTCCGGGTGCCCACAACGCTGTCAGTTCTTCGAGCGGTTCCACCGTGACCGGGTCCGTCACCGAGCGCCTCCTTCGTCGACCAACATCAAGTCGTCGGTGCGCAGCGGTTGTTACAACCCATCGATCCGGTGAGGCCGCGTCGCCCGATTCCCCTGGTTCTTTCCCCAACGGGTCATCCGGCAGCGTGTTGCCGGTCGCTTGTGGTTGCGCTGGGTGGTGATCAACCGTTCTCGGCCGGGGTGGGTGGGTCCCGATTATCGTGACGCGCCGCAAGGTTTCCCCGACGAAAGGACCTTCGTGTCCCAGGATCTCCTCGAGCGCAAGTGGTCGAACTTCTTCCGGCACTTCGACGCCGACGGCAACGGTTTCATCGAGCACGAAGACTTCGTGCAGCGTGGTGCGCAGGTGGCCGCCGCGTTCGGGTACGCCAGTGAGACAGCCGCCGCACAGGCCGTCACCTCGGGCTTCCAGCGGGTCTGGGAGTCCCTGGTGGGCAACCTCGACGCCGACGGTGACGGCCGGGTGTCGCGCGAAGAGTTCACCGGCGGCATGACGGTGTTCGCCGGCGAAGACCGTTACCAGGACCTGTTCCAGCCGGCGATCGACGCGCTGCTGGCGATGGGCGACGCCGACGGCGACGGGCAGCTCAGCCGGTCGGAGTGGGTGCGCCTGCAGGTCGGCTACGGCACTCCGGAGACCGACGCGGAGTACACGTTCGGCCTGCTCGACACCGACGGCAGCGGCTACCTCTCGCACGACGAGATCTCGGCCGCCACCCGGCAGTACTTCACCAGCACCGACGCCGACGCGCCGGGCAACAGCCTGTACGGCCCGCTCGCCTGACGCCCCGGGTGCCGCCGACCGTCCACAGTGGCCGGTCGGCGGCACCACGGGCGGCACCGCGGTGGTGACCGCATCGGGGGACAGAGGTTCATCGATCGGGTAAGCGGGTGCTGCCTACTGTGGGGTGCTCAGCGAAAACCGATTTCGGAGGTCTGTCCCCGTGCCGGAGAAACCCGACACCGCGGTCGCGCTCACCCATCGGGCGATCGGGCTCCGGGCATCGGACCCGGCGCGGGCCCGGGAACTGCTGGGTGTCGCGCTGGCGAAGGACGACGGCTACGAGCCGGCGTGGCGGTGGCTCGCCGAACTGGTGGCGACCGAGGGCGAACGGCGGTTCTGCCTCGAACGGGCCTACGAGATCAAAGCCGATCCCGAGACCGGCCGGGCGCTCAAGGCCGTGCGCACCACGCCACCGAGCACGCCCGCCGACGTCGCCGACCTGGTGGAACCGGAGCGGCCGCCGGCCAACGTCCGTGCCGGCCGGGCGAAGGGCGGCTGGAAGAAGATCTGGCTCGCCGTGGGCGCGGCCGTGGTCCTGGCCTCGGTGCTGGGCGTCTGGACGGCGGCGGGAGCCGAGCGGGGCGAACCCGTCTACGTGGCGCTGGTGGCGGGGATGACCGGGGACAACGCGGTGACCTCGGCCCACATGGAGCACGCCGTGCGGATGCACCTCGACACCGTGAACGCGGCGGGCGGGATCCACGGGCACCCGGTGGAGCTGCTCGTCTACGACGACGCGGACCGGGTCGACAAGGCGATCGGGATCGCGCAGCAGATCGTCCGGGAGGACAAGGTCCTCTACGTCATCGGGCACGGGAGCAGTGACACCGCGCTCGCGGCGTCGCCGATCTACCGGCGGGCCCGGATCCCGGCCATCACCCCTTCGGCCAGCTCGTCGCGGATCACCGACGGCAGCGAGTGGTACTTCCGCAGCATGTTCGGCAACCGGACGCAGAGCGACTTCATGTCGGTGTACGCCTCGCACGTCCTGGGCTCGAAGACCGCGGCCGTGATCTACGACGACGACGAGGACGGCCGGTCGGCGCACGACACCTTCCTGGAGTCCTTCGGCGAGTTCGGCCGGGTGACCGCCGAGCTGCCGATCTCCGCCGCGCCCGCGAGCCGCGCCGCGTCGGTCGACGCCGCGGTCGCCGCGCTCGAGGCGCACGACCCGCGTGAGCCGATCGTGCTGGCGTTGAAGGAGAAGAGCGGCCTCGAGGTGATCGACCGGCTCCGGTCCGCCGGTGTGACGGCGCCCGTCCTCGGCACCTCTTCGCTGAGCTCCCGGGCCTTCCACGACGCGTTGACCGGAGCCGAACGCAAGAGCGGGCGGCCGGGGGCGCTCACCGGCAACCTGTTCATGGCGACGCCGCTGGCCCAGGATTCGCTGTCCGGCCCCGCGCAGGTGTGGGCCGACGCCTTCGAGCAGCGCTACGGCGAACGCCCGTTGTGGCAGGCCGCGACGGCCCGGCAGGCGCTCAACGTCGGGCTGCACGCGATGGAGGTCGGCGGGCTGGGCTTCGACGGGAACCACCGGGCGGCGGACCGGCAGCGGGTGCGTGACTCCCTGGCGTCGTTGAAGGACCGGAAGAATTCGTTTCCCGCGTTGCTCGGGCCGTTGTACTTCAACGCGAGCGGGTCCGCGCAGATGGCCGTGTCGGTGGTGACGAGCGACGGCGCCCGGTTCGTCTCGGCGCCCGTCCAGTTCACGATCTACGAACCTCCGTCCGGTGACGCGCTGCAGGCGGGGCTGGCCGACGGCGAGGTCATCGCGGTCAAGAACCGGTACCTGAGCCGGCGCCAGGTGGTGGCGACCGGCATCAACCTCAACGAGGTCCGCGACCTCGACACGACCGACGGCACGTACTTCGTCGACTTCTTCGTCTGGCTCAAGTACACCGGCAACAACGGCGCGGCCGACGTGCAGTTCGTCAACGCCGTCAAACCCGACCTGAAGCTGGGGGAGCCGCTGCGCGACGTCACCGAGGACGGGCGCACCTACCGCCTCTACCGGGTGGCCGACCGCTTCAAGAGCAGCTTCGAGTTCCACGACTTCCCGTTCGACCACCAGCAGCTGACCGTGTTGCTGCAGAACCGGACGCAGACCGCGGACCAGGTCTCCTACGTGACGGACAAGGAGATCCTCGACCAGGATCCGCGCGCCTACCTGCGCAGCGGCGCCGACGCCGAGGCCACCATCAACCAGGTCCCCAACTGGGTCGCGTCCTCGGTGCACTTCTTCCGCCAGACGGTCGGCAGCAGCGACGCCCTGGGTGACGGCCAGTCCGCCGGCGCCGCCACCGGGATCTACTACAGCCAGTACGCGGCCGAGATCGAGATCGAGCGGGACACGCTGCCGTTCCTGATCAAGAACCTGCTTCCGCTGATCCTGCTGATCTGCGTCACGTACCTGTCGTTGTTCTTCAAGGCCGCCGACGGCAGCGCGCCGGTGTCGATGGGCGTGACCGCCATCCTCAGCACCGCGGTCCTGCTCAACAACGTGACGTCCCAGCTCCCGTCGGTCAGCTACATCGTGGCGCTCGAATGGGGTTACTACGCGTTCATCCTGCTGGCCGCCGGTTGTGTGCTGATCGCGATGCTGCGCAAGCGCTTCGCCACGCTGAAACGGGACGACGCGGAACAGACCCTGCGCCGGGCGGCGCGGATCGGCTATCCGGTCTACCTCCTCGGCATCGTGACCGTCTTCATGATCGCCTTCGGCTGAGGCGGGCCGCTACCGGCGGCCGTCCCAGGCGGCTCGTTCGGCGCCCGCGGCGTCCTGGACGATCCGGGTCTGTTCGTCGTAGACCATGGTCGTCCGCCCGTCGCGGTCGTACCGGGGCCAGCCGGGATCTCCCGTGGTGGCGAAGCGGACGAAGTCGGCGTGCACGCGCCGCGCCAGCTCCCGCGGGGGACGGCTGCCGAACCGGTCGATCGCGGGCGCTCCCAGCGCCATGACCGTTTCCAGGTCGTCGCGCACGAACGGCAGGTCGACGGCGTGGAACGCGCCGGAGCCCGGCGGGATTCCCTCACGCTGCCAACGGAACTCGTAGAGCCACGACGGTTCGGGACGCGCTTCGAGCAGGCGGATCGTCGGGATCCGGAACCCCCAGTCCGTCCAGCCGGCCTCGACCAGGGCGGCCAGCCCGCGGACGTGGCGGGGGCCGTCGCGGTAGGCGCGCACCGTCGGGCCGTCCATCCCCAGCGTGCGGCGCAGGCCCAGGCGGATCAGCGGCGCCACCGGGCCGGCGACGCTCGCGATGCCCTCGATCAGCGGCGCGGCCTCGTTGCGCACCGTTCCGGCGAGCAGCGGGACGCCCGGTGCGGAACCGGCGGACCGGACCGGGTTCGCCGGCAGGAACTCCGTGCCGTGCACCCCGCGGAACGGGCTGAGCAGCAGCGCCCGGCGATCACCCTTGACCAGGCCCAGTGCGTACCGCTTCAGCGCCTTGAACGACGCCGCCGCGGTGCGCTCCAGGCCGACCGCCGACAGGCTCGCCACGGTCGGCGCGACCCCGAGGTCGCGCGCCACCTGCCGGGTCACGCGCCACGCCTCGTCGACGTCGACGGACGCCATCGAACACCCGCTTTGGGCGATGGCCCCGGCGAACGCGCCGCGCGAAGCGGGCAGTGCGAGGTGGTTCATCACACTGACGCCGCCGCCGGACTGGCCGAAGATCGTCACCCGCGCGGGGTCCCCGCCGAACGCGGCGATGTTGCGCTGCACCCAGGCGAGCGCCGCCGACTGGTCGCGCAGCCCGAGGTTGTCGTGACCTTCGCCGAGGTACAGGAAGCCGTCGATGCCCAGCCGGTAGTTGATGCCGACGTGCACGACGCCGTCGCGCGCGAAGTTCTTGCCGCTGTAGCCGGGCAGCGAGCCGGCGCCGTAGATGTACCCGCCGCCGTGGATGTGCACCACCACCGGCAGGTTCGCGTGGCCGGGGTCGGGGGTCCACACCTCGAGGGTCAGGCAGTCCTCGCCGGTCTCGGTCGCCGCGTAGACCGCGCCGAGCGGGTTCTCCTCCGCGACCTGCGGCGCGGCGGGCCCGGGCGCGGTGGCGTCGCGGACGCCGTCCCAGTCCGCGGCGGGCTGCGGCGGCAGGAACCGGCGCGGCCCGAACGGCGGGGCGGCGTAAGGGATGCCGCGGAAGTGGTGCAGGCCGTCGATCTCGAGACCCCGGACCACGCCGTTCTCGGTGCGGACCCGCGGGAAGGCGACGCTCGTCATCTCCGCAGCCTTTCGACTCGGAGGCAATTAGTCAAGCCGTACTAATTTACGCGTCGAGGATGCGGTGGGCCAGCCGCTTCCATGCCGCGAGGTTCGGGTCGCTCCGGTGGTCGCGCGGCTCGAAGGTGTAGGTCAGGGCGACCCCGCGCATGCTCGCCAGCAGCACGGGCGCGAGGTCGGCGAAGCCGGGGTGCGCGACGCGCTCCGGCCCGAACAGGCCGGTGATCAGCTCGCGGATGTGCCGGCCCAGCTCGTGCTCCGGCGGCCGCAGCGCCGCCGCGAGCTGCGGGTTGTGCTGCGCCGCGACCCACAGCTGCAGGGCGGCGGTGAAGAGCGGGCCGTGGAAGGTGAGCCAGATCTGCTCGACGGCGTCGTCGATCGTGCCGGCCGCCTCGGGGACGTCGACCTGGCCGGCGCGCTGGATGGCGAGGTGCTGCACGGCGGCGATCAGCAGGTCGTCGCGCGAGGGGAACTGGTGCAGCAGGCTCCCGCGGGACACCCCGGCGCGTTCCTGGATGCGCGAAGTCGTCGTCGCGGCGTAGCCGTCCTCGGCGAGACAGGCGACCGCGGCGGCCAGGATGCGCTCACGCGTGTCCCAGGCCCGCTTCTGGACGGGCAGCGGCGCGGGCTGCGAGGTGGCCATGGCCCGAGGTTAACGGGCTCAGCGTTGTTCCTGGATGCGGATCAGGTTGCCGGCGGGATCGCGGAAGGCGCTGTCGCGGACGCCGTAGGGCTGCTCGATCGGCTCCTGGACGACCTCGGCCCCCGCGGCCTGCACCTTCTCGAAGGTGGCGTCGAGGTCGGGGGTGGCGAGCATGATCCAGCCGTAGGTGCCCTTGGCCATCATCTCGGAGATGGTGCCGCGCTCGGCGTCCGTGATACCGGGGTCGGCGCCCGGGGGAGCCAGGAGGAGGGACGTGCCGGGCTGACCGGGCGGGCCGACCGCGATCCAGCGCATCTTGCCCTTACCGACGTCGCTGCGGACCTCGAAGCCGAGGACGTCGCGGTAGAACGCCAGCGAGGCGTCCGGGTCGTCGTGGGGGAGGACCGTCGTGTGGATGGTGATGTCCATGGCGCTCACGCTAGCTCGCGGTTCCGCGCCCCGGACGGCGACGGGCCGCCGGCTCCCGAGGGGGAACCGGCGGCCCGGTGCTCGGGTCAGCCGATCCGGTAGTGGTACGGCAGGGTCGTGATGACCTCGCCGGTGCCCTCCTCCGGCAGTCCGGTGGAGCCGGTGGGCAGGGTCGGGACGGTCACCAGGTTGAGGTGGCCGGTGACGTCGGTGCCGCGGGCGCCGGCCGGGGTGATCGTCACCTGGATGGTGGCCGTCCGGCCCGGCTGGATGATCACCGGCGTGCCGCCGGTGCCGGCGGGGTCGATCGCCTGGTCGTACGGGTCTCCGGTGGACGAGGTCACGGCGTGGTCGAAGCCCGCGGTCACCAGGGACGAGGTGTAGCTCGCGTGCCCGGCGGGGGCGCCGGACGGCTCGAACGGGCCGAGCTCCTGCACGTCGGCGAACCAGATGCCCTTGGTGACGTAGCCCTTCTTCTCCCCGATCGTGGCGACCGAGACGGTGCTGCCGGCCTGGGCCTGCTTCAGGTCGCCGAGCACGTCGATCCCGGCGGCCGAGCTCTGCAGCTCGACCTGGGCCGGCCTGCTCGACGAGGTGGCCACCGTCAGCTTGCTCGTGTCCGGCGGCACTTCGTAGACCGGCGCGATCGCGCCCGGCTCGGGCAGGTCGACCTCGGTCTGGCCGCCGACCGGGACCGGCTGCAGCGTCTGCGCGGTGTTGGTGCGCGCGTCGACGCCGATCGCGATCGGCTCGATGCCGGTGTTGTGCACGGTCACCGGCACCGTGACCGCCTTGCCGGCGGCCAGCTTGCCGCCGCTCGGCAGCGCCGGCGCGGACACCGACACCCGGTCGAAGGCGACCGTGCCGGTGAACGGCTGCTGCAGCTGCTTGCCCGTCACCGGGTTCTGCACCACCAGCACCAGGTGCCAGCGCCCGGGCAGCGGGTTCGCGTCGGTCAGCTGCAGCCCGGTGCCCTGCGACACGGTCGTCGGCGAAGCGAGCGAAATGTTGCTGGTGACGTCGCCGAGCTCGCCGTTCGGGTCGACCAGGACGCCGTCGACGACGGTGCCCGGGTCGGCCAGGTGCACGGCGACGTCGAGGTCCTTCTTGCCGTGGGGCACGTCGAACTCGTAGCTGAACGTCTGCGCGGGGGAGAACGCGCGGGCGTTGCCGCCGGTGATGGTGCCGCTGAAGGCCCCCGGGCCGTTCCCGGTCGGGATGAGCGAGCGCAGCACCGCCGACACGGACGTCTGGTGGCCGTCGGAGCTGCCGAAGGTCACCGAGTAGTCCGCGTCGCCGCCCGAGGCCGGGGTCGGCAGGGCGATCTTGACCGGCTTGGTCTGGCCCGGGGCCAGGGTCAGGAGCTGGGGCGAGACCTGGCCGTAGGGCACGGCGCGCTGCGCGTCCGCGGCCAGCTGGATGTCACCGGTGTACCCGGACGCGCCGGCGACCGAGTACAGCACCGCCGTCCAGGTGCCCGCGGCCGGGTGCCGGACGTCCACGTTGGCGTAGTTGGCCGTCGCCGCACCACCCTGCGGGCGGCTGTTCGCGACGAACGTGCCGTCCGGCGCGAGCAGCGTCAACCGCACCACCGGGGTGACCGAAGCGCCGTTGACCGTCTTGGGGCTGCCCTGCCACGCCATCCGCGACAGCAGCCGGTCGGTGGCCGGCGGGACGCTGAACTTCACCGTCTTCTGCGCCCACTGCGCGCCGTTGTAGTAGGTGAACGTCGGCAGCTTGGCCGCGTCGAACGGCACGGTCTGGGTCTGCGTCGACGCCGTCGCGAACCCGCGCGTGCCGGTGGACACCGTGAGCGGCTTGGTGCCGACGTTCGACACCTTGACCGTCGCGGTCTGCGTACTGCCGGGCGCGCCGTCCAGGGTCAGCTGGTCGGTCGAGAGCGCGATGTTCGACGACACCCCGGCCGGGGCGCCGGTGGTGCCGGGCGCGGTCGAGGCCGCCTCGACGGCCGCGCGCGCGTCCAGCAGGCCGGAGCCCTGCTCGTCGGCCGGCAGGCCGAGGTCGCGCGTGGTGCCGGTGATCAGCTGCTTGATCAGCGCCGGCGTCGGCGACGCGCCGTGGTGCGTGCCGCGGTAGGCCTGGATGACCAGTGCCGCGACACCCGCGGTCAGCGGCGCCGATTCGCTGGTGCCACCGAAGGATTCCAGGTCCGCGCCCTGCGGCGGCGACTGGAACGTCTGGCACTCCGCGTAACCCGGTTCGCAGTCGGCCCAGTTGCCCTCACCGGGCGCGACCAGGTCGATCGTGCGGCCGTTCTGCGTGATGCCGGAGGAGGACAGCGCGGAGATGTTGTCGCTGACCCACTTCCCGTTGGAGAACGGGAAAGCCGCGTACGTGGTCTGCGCGTACAGCCGGTTGTCCGTGGTCGCGCCGGCGGAGATGACCAGCGGGTCGGTGGCCGGGCTGCCGATGGTGGACGTCGTGCCCGCGTCGCCGCTGGAGGTGGTGACCGTGACGCCGGCGGCGACGGCCTCGTCGTTGAACACCTGGAACAGCTCGCGCGAGCTGGTGTCCGGGTACTGGTTGAGGCCGAGCGACTCGTTGATGACGTCGACGTGGTCGACCGTCACCGCGTAGTCGATGGCCTGCAGCACCGCGGAGTTCGTCGCGGTCGAGCCGAAGACGTTGAGCCCGACCAGGCTCGCGCCCGGCGAGACGCCCTTGACCACGATGGTGCAGCCCGGCGGCAGCGGGTGCGCCTGGTTCACGAACTTCGACAGGTCGTGCACCACGGTGCCCTGCGCGGCGATCGACGACGCGTCACCGAACGCCTCGGCACCCGCGTCCGTGGTCGCCGGGCCGTCCCCGGAGAAGTCCTGGTAGTCCGCGAACACCTTGGACCCGTCCGGCCGGATGAAGTCGGCGTAGTCCGGGTCCATGTTGTCGGCGAGGAAAGCGACCTTCACGCCCGAGCCGTCGGCGAGATCGGACGCGCTCTTCGAGCCGTCGGTGCTGTAGGCGTGGATCGAGGTGAGCGCTTCCGGCTCCAGCAGCGGCTTCGCGGGGTCGGCCGGGCAGATCGCGCCGGGCGCCGTCGACGTCCGGGGCTGCGCGCTCGGCGCCGCCCCGCTCGCCGCCGCCGGCGGTGTGCTCGGCGTCGGCAGCGTGACCTTGCTGTCGGGCAGCACGGAAGCCACCGCCGGGTCCTGCGCGAGCGCGGCCGCCTGCGCGGGGCTGACGGTCGCGGAGAAGGCGTTGCCGACCGCGAAGTGCTTGACGTTCGCCGGCGCCAGCCCGGTGAGCTTGCCCAGCACCGCGTTCTGCGCTCTGGTCGCTTGGTCGCGTCTGCTCCCGGATGCCGCTTTCGTCGGTGGTGCTGACGCGATCTGGTCGCCCAGCACCACGATCACCGCCTGCGACGCGGTCCCGGCGTTCGCCGCGGGCACGGCCGCACCGGCCGGCTGAATGGATCCGGCCAGCACCAAGCCACCGACGGCGGCCAGAATCGCCGGCCGGTGTATGAGCGACGAACGCCGCATATGCAGCTCCCTGGTCGTAGGGGTTCAAATCCAGCAGATCCGACTAAATCGGACTCCCTTTCGGGTTCGATTTTCGTCGCCTGGCGACTATTGCGGTTCGACGTCCCGTCCACAAGCGACAATGGTCGGCGATTCCGCGCGATTCCGTGCCGCAACGGGCGTTACATCCGCATTGACCGATGCCAGGAGTGGCTGTCGACGAGTTGGAAAGTTCCCGACACCCATCGACGAATTCGCCCGCCGCTGCGGCCCGAGGGCGCCGGCGGGGCGTCCGTTTCCCGCTCGTCCGGCGGAATTCCCCGCACTCGTCCGGCGCTACCTGCGGGATGTCGCGCTGGGTATCGTCCCTGTGTCGTACAGAGGAACCACCAGTTCCGGAGGTAACCCATGCGCAAGAGTGCGGCCCTGGTTTCGACCGTCCTGCTGGCGGCGGGCATCGGTGTGCTGACCGCCGGACCCGCCGCGGCCCTGGGCGGCGAGACGTACGGGTGCCAGGTCTCACCGGGCCCGGTGGGCTCCTACACCGGGAACTGCCACAACAGCGCGAAGTTCCACGGCCCCTACTCGGCCGGATTCTCCGTCGGCGGCGCGGCCGCCGGCACGACCTACACCTGGCACGTCCCGGCCGGCTACCAGACCGCACCCGGCCTGTGCGGCACGACGTCCGGCTGCCGGGTAGACGGCCTGACCGGCGACGACGAAGTCACCGTCTCGGTCACCCTGACCCAGGCCGGCGCCACCGAAACCCTGACCGCAACGGCGTTCATCCTGGCAGTCTGCGGCAACGTCTACTGCTGACCAGCTGCCGTCCGTACTCTGGTGCAGAACCTGCTCGACCTGGTCGGCGCCGGGCGGGTCTGATCCCCGTTTCCTGTGGTCACTTGCTTCCCGTGCCCGTGGTCGAACCGATGTCGATCCGGCCGAACAGTTGCTGGGCCACGGACTTGCACACTTCGGCGCCGTAGTGGTGCTCGTCGCCCTGGTCCGGGTAGTGCACCATGACCGCGAGCACCCAGTGGTCCCACATCGCCAGGCAGCTCACCGTCCACCAAGTTCCGTGGCGGGTCCAGCCGTTCTCGACGGCCGGGTGCAGGCCCGCCAGGGCCGGGGCCTCCGGGATGCCGAAGGCGGTCGCGGGGTCCGCCGACCGCATGAGGTCCAGCAGCTTGGCCCGCCACCGCGGGCTCAAGCCCGGACCGCGGGCCACGCACCGGCCGAGCAGGGTGGCCTCGGTCGCCGGCATCGTGGTCTTGGACCACCAGTTCGGGTGAATGGTCGTGTCGTGCAGGCCGCAGGTGCGGATCATCCGGGCGATCGAGTCGTCGCCGCCGAGCCGGAGGTAGAGCGTCTGCGCGGCACGGTCGTCGCCGGACCGGATCATCCGGGTCACCCGATCCTCGTCCTCGGCCGAGATCCGCGACTCCCGCGAGGCCAGGTAGTCCACCGCGAGCCAGCTCTTGATCATGGATTCGGTCGTGGTGCGCAAGGTTCCGGCACCGACCACGGTGCCGGTGTCCGTCTCGCGCAACGCCCAGGACCATTCGCCCCGGACGTCGACCGCCACCTCGGCCGCCCCCGGAACCGGCGTGGCCGCCCGCGTCCTCGGGAACGACGGCGGGACGTCCGGCGCCGGTGACGTGCCCGCCGCGGCGGGCACGTTCGCGGAACGAACGCAGACCGCCGCGGCGAGCGCGCCGAGGATGACACCCACCAGGACGACGACGAGCGCGGAATTACGCATCGAAACTCCCTCGCCTGGGCCATGGACCGATGCCGCGGAATAACGGCAATTCGAGTGCGCTTTCGGAAATGCGGAACAGATCAGAATCCGGCGGTGACGCGGATTCTCAGCGATTGAGCTGAACGGAGTTCAGCAACGCCAGCGCGGCCTGTTCGTTGACACGCGAACTGTCGATTTCGAGGGTGTAGGCCCCGAGCGTCCGGTGCTGGTGCACGGGCAGCGGGTCCTGCGGAAAGCTGCTGTCCGCGGCTCTGCTGGTCAGCGACACCGTCAGGGAGAAGCATCGGGGGTCGAGCGGGGCCTTCCCGACCTCGGCGGCGGGGCAGAGCACCAGGGTGTTGGTGTCGGGCTCGCTGGTGAACGTGCCGACCTGCTGTCCGTCGGGCACCTGCAGCGACTTGAGCGGCGACGCGATCACCGGTGGCGTGGTGTGGATCTTCCCCAGCAGGGCCAGCATTTCCGCCGCTGTCACCGGTTTTGTGGTCGTCACCCGGATCCAGCGGTCCGGTCCGTCCTGCCACATGACCGACTGCGGGTGCGGAATCTGGTCCGCCGCCGAGGGTTTCGTGGCCAGTGCGCTGTGGGGCGCGGTGCCGTCCCGGACGTCGATCTCGAACGCGTACCGGTGATCCTGCGCGTAGTGCAGGCCGGCGAAGTGCGGCTGGACGGCCCAGAACAGCAAGTCCCAGGAGCTGTCCTCCAGGCTGATCGCCGGCGCGGCCGGGGGCACCTTCCCGGCGGCCGGCGGCTGGGTCACCGTGGCGGACGGCGGGCTCGCGAGCGTGGCCGGTGGCACCGCGGCGGTACCGCGGTCCTGCGCCCAGAAGACCCCCGCGCCGAGGGCGGCGACGGTGAGCGTCACCGCGGCGACGCTGGCCGTCTGGCGCCGCCGGACCCGGCGTCCGGCGACGGTCACCACGGCGTCGGGATCGGGCGCCAGGGACTCCTGGGCGTCCGGCGCGCGGCGCACCTCGTCGAGGTCGGTCATGGCACGGTCTCCTTGCCTTCGTCGAGCTGGACGTGCAGCGCGCTCAAGCACCGCACACCTCTCAAGAGGCCACCTGCCCCGCGTTCTGTTGCAGTTGTCTTCGAGATCGTCCGGACGGCCGCGCGCGTCCCGGTGTGGTGAAGGCGACGTGAGTTCTGCCGTTCCCGTTCGGCTGACCAGGTGTTAGTGTCGGCTCGCTCAGTCAGTACAACTTCATGTTTTCTGCCCGTGGCAGGGGAAGCCGGTCGAAGTCCGGCACTGTCGCGCAACCGTGGGTCACCTTGGGGTGACGAGTCGGATTACCGCCCCGGGCAGGTGTTTGTCGAACCGCTGTCGCGCCAGCAGTGGGTGGACGCCCGGCCTCCCGTGGGGGCCGGTCTCTCCCTGTGTGTGTCGCGCCGGCGTCTGGGGAGAGGAAGGATCACGTGGCCGGCAAGCGGTTCAGGCCCATCGCGGCCTGGGTGTCCGCCGTCGTCGTGTTCACCGTCGGCTCGGTGACCCCGGCCTTCGCCGGTGACCTCGCGGCCTCGAAGCCGACCTCTAAGTGGCTCGCCGCGCAGCTCGCGCCCGACGGCACCCTGCAGAACCCGCTCGGTGGCGCGCTGCCCGACCACGGCCTGATGATCGACACGCTCTTCGCGATGTACGCCTCCGGCGACGGCGCGCTGGCCGCGCCCATCGTGAAGTACCTCGACGACGACCACCACGCCACCGACTACTACACGTGGGACGGCCTCGTCCCCGGCCAGGGTTACGACGCGATCATCACTGGTGGCGCCGCGGCGAAAGTGCTGGTCGCCGCGGAAATCGCCGGACGGGACCCGAGGTCCTTCGGCGGGCACGACATGGTCGCCGAGACCCTCGGCACCATCGCGCGCTCGGGCGTCGACAAGGGCCGCGTCAGCGACTACTCGAAGAACCCCGACTTCAAGGACTTCGTCAGCAACAACGCCAACGTGTTCGGCCAGGCCCTGGCCGTGATCGGACTGGCGGGCGCCGGCCTCACCGATCGGCTCGTGATCGACACGATGCTGAAACAGCAGTGCTCGGACGGCTTCTTCCGGATCTTCTTCGGCCTCATCCCCACCACCGAGACCGGCGACCAGGTGACACCGGACGGCCACCGGATCTCGACGTGTGACGAGGGCAAACCGTTCGACCAGTCGACGCCGGACGGCGACGCCACCGGTATCGCACTCTCCGCGATGCTCGCCGCCCGCGACGCCGGCGCGGCGAACCTCGACGCGCCCATCACCAAGGCCGTGCGGTGGCTGAAGGCCCACCAGACCGCGAGTGGCGGCTGGGGCGGCGGCGTCGGCACCGAAGCGCCCAACACCAACAGCACCGGCCTGATCGTGCAGGCGCTCGCCGACGCCGGGTGCGCGGACGCCGCGATGGCCTCGGGGACCGCGTTCCTCAAGTCCGCCGAAGCGACCGCGGCCGACGCGGGCACCCCGCTCGGGGATCAGCTCGGCGCCATCGCCTACACCCCGGCCGAGTACCAAGCCGCGCGCACCACCGGGATCGGCGGGCTCGACACCTGGGTCCGCGCGAGCGCGCAGGCCGCGCTCGGCCTGTCCCAGATCGGGTTCCACGACCTCACCCTCGGCCACGCCGGAGCGCAGGGGCCACCGGACCCCGGCTGCAGCCCGCCCGGTCCGCCACCACCGCCGCCCGGCGAAAAGCCCGCGCCGACGGGGGATCACGCCGTGAAGCCGCCGGTGAGCCCGAAGGCCGGCACCCCGGCGGTGCGGCCCGGTTCGCCGCGCGGCACCGTGGTCGTCCCCGTCGATGCCCCGGCGCCGGTGACCGGCCCGACCCCGGCCGACCGGCTGGGCGGCTACCTCGCGAGCCGGCTCGTCGACGGCGACCACGTCGAGGTCGCCCAGGACGGCAAGACCTTCGTCGACTACGACCTGACGGCGGATCTCGTGCTCGCCCTGCACACCCTCGGGCAGCAGCCGGACGCCGCCGCCCGGGCGTCACGGTTCCTGCTGAGCCCGGACTCGATCCGGGCCTACGCCCACGGCGCGCCCTACGAGCAAGGCCAGGCCGCCTACGCCGAACCCCTGGCCAAGCTGCAGATCGTCGCCCGGTTCCCGGAATCCGGCGCGGACGCGGAGGCCGTCGGGCAGCTGCGCACCGACCTCGCCGCGCTGCGGACCGCGTCCGGCGAGTTCACCGACACCGGCGAGTTCGCCGACACCACCGGCACCCTGCGGCGGCACGCCTGGGCCACGCTGGCGACCACGGCGGGCGCCGATCCCGCCGAAGCGCCGGTCGGCGCGCTCATCGCCCACCAGTGTGCGGACGGGCTCTTCCCGGCCGTCTTGACCGGAAAGCCGTGCGCCACCGGCGATCTCACCGCGACGGCCGCCGCGGTCGAGGCGCTGAACGCCGTCCCGCGCGACGGCCGGGCGCCGGGCAACGTCGCACCGGCCGGCTGGACGCCCGAACACCGGCAGGCCCTCGAGTCCGCCGCCGCGGCGCTGACCACCCGCACCGGACCCGACGGCACGATCGCCGCGGCGGACGGGCAGCCCGATCCCGTGCTCACGGCGGCCGTCGCCGGCGGGTTCAGCTCCGCCGGGCTCGACGCGAGCAAGGCCGCGCAGGCCCTCGGCGCGCTCGTGCTGGCCGACGGCGGGTTCCCGAAGAGCCCGGGCGGGCCGAGCGACCCGGGCGCGAGCATCGCCGCGGCGACCGGGATCGCCGGGCGGACCTGGCTCGACGCGGACGGCTCGCCGCTCACGACGGCGGTCCGGTTGCCACTCGCCCAGCCGCTCGCCGCAGGTAGCCACGGCGGTGTCGTCCCGGCGCCGGCCGCCCTCGGGGGTCCGGCGCTCTGGCTGGCCTTCCGCCTGTCCGGTGCCGCGCTCGTCCTCGCCTTCGCGCTGGCCGCCGGCCTGCGCCACCTGATCACCCGCACACCACGCACCAGGGGGTAACACCATGAGACGTCTTCCTTCGCTGCTGGCCGGTCTCGCCGTCATGGCCGGTCTCGTCGTGTCGTCGGCGACGCCGGCGTCGGCCGTCGACCCGACCAAGGGCTACACCGGCATCTGCACCGGCAACGACGCGCTGAGCGGCGTCACCGTCGTCGTCGACTTCCAGGAACTCAACGGCAACGGCGGCACCGCCGCGCCGACGATCACCCGCTGCTCGCCGAACGCCGCTCCCGGCACGGACCGCACCGGCATCCAGGCCCTGCAGGACGCGGGGATCGCCGTCGCCGGTGTCGCGCAGTGGGGGCTCGGGTTCGTGTGCCGGCTGGAAGGCCGGCCCTCGGCGACCGAGTCGATCCCGGTCTCGGGCAACCCGACCTACAAGGAAGCCTGCGTGCGGACGCCGCCGGGCGCCGCGTACTGGTCGTACTGGAACGCCACCGGCGCCACCTCGACCTGGACCTACAGCAGCTACGGCGCGCTCAACCGCAACGTCGTCCCCGGTGGTTTCGAAGGCTGGTCGTTCTCCCTCAACCGGTCCGCCGGCTCGAACCCGGTGCCGCGGGTGACCCCGCTCAACCCGGCCGTCAACGCGAGCAACCCGACCGTGAGCCTGTCGGCCGACGACCTCGACCACAAGATCACCCTGGGCCAGAGCACCACCCTGACCTGGACGTCCACCAACTCCACGACGCTCACCGCGCAGTCCGTCACCCCGGCCACCGGCGGCGGCGCCTGGTCGGGGTCGCTGGCCGTGCCGGGCGGGACGAAGACGATCACGCCGACGGCCAAGGGGACCTACACGTACACGATCAAGGCGGTCGGCACCGGCGGCACGGTGTACTCGACGGCGACCCTGACGGTGCAGTGAGGCGGATCTTCGCGGGTGCGGCCGTCGCGGTGCTGACGGCCGCCCTCGCCCCGGGCGTCGCGCACGCCGTCGACCAGGGCAAGGGTCATCCCGGGTTCTGCACCGACGGCGCCGGGGTCACCGTCGTGCTCGACTTCCAGCAGCTGGGCGGCACGACGATCGTGCGCTGCGACCCGCAGACCGGCCGTGGCACCGGCCTGGACGCGCTGAAGAACGCGGGTTTCCAGGTCGCCGGGGTCCAGCGGTGGGGCGAGGCGTTCATCTGCCGCATCGAGAACCGGCCGTCCGCGGTCGAGGAGATCCCGGTCAAGGGCAACGAGCACTACAAGGAGACCTGCGTCGACACGCCGCCCGCGGCGGGCTACTGGTCGTACTGGCACGCCGGGAACAACTGCGCGTGGGAGTACAGCCAGTGGGGCGTGAAGAACCGCGACTTCACCGCGGGCGGCTTCGAGGGCTGGTCGTTCTCGCTGAACGCGACGGCCGACTCGAACCCGGTGCCGCGCATCGCCGCGGTCCGGCCCGGCACCGCCGGGCCGTGCGTCACCGCGGCGGAGCCGGCGCCGACATCCGACGACATCAACGAAAAGCAGCCCGGCGCCACGACCGCCCCGGCCGCGCCGCCTTCGGGAACGCAGGCCACCACGGCCGGGCCGCCGGGACAACCGGACCAGCCCGGCACGAGCGGCCGTCCGCCGCCGCCGCCCAAGCCGCGGCCCGGCGGGGGTGGCCAGCAGGCCGCGGATCCGGCCGGCAACGTCGCGTTCACCGGCGGCGAGCAGGCTGCCGACGTCGACCAGGCGATCAAGGAGCAGGCCGGGGCGAGTGACTACGCGCCCTGGGTGGCCGGCGCGGCGGTCGTGCTGCTCGCCGCCGCGGCGTGGTTCACCGCGCGGCGTCGCAAACGCGCCCGGGACAGCTGATGCTCGCTTCCTGGTTCCTGCCGCGTGATCTGCACCCCGCCGCGTGGTGGGTGTGGGCGCTCGGGCTGGCGGTGGCGGCGAGCCGGACGACGAACCCGTGGCTGCTGCTGACGATCGTCGCGGTGCTCTGTCACGTCGTCATCGCGCGGCGCGCGGACGCGCCGTGGGCCATGGCGTTCCGGATGTACGCCTACCTCGCCGCGGTCATCATCGGAGTGCGGGTGTTCTTCCGGATCGTCTTCGGCGGCGCCGAAGGCTCGACGATCATCCTGCGCCTGCCCGAAATCCCGCTGCCCGCGTGGGCCGCGGGCATCCGGCTGCTCGGCGACGTCTCCGCCGAGTCCGTCTTGGGCGGGCTCTACGACGGGCTCCGGCTGGCCACGATGGTGCTCTGCCTCGGCGCGGCCAACGCCCTGGCCAACCCGAAACGGCTGCTCAAGGCGATGCCACCGGCGCTCTACGAGGTCGGCACGGCCGTGATCGTCGCGCTGTCGGTGTTCCCGCAGCTGGCCGAGAGCGTCCAGCGCGTCCACCGGGCGCGGAAGCTGCGCGGCGGCGCGAAGGGACGCCGGTTCCGGGCGCTGCACGCGGTCGTCATCCCGGTGCTGGAGGACGCGCTCGACCGGTCGCTGCAGCTCGCGTCCTCGATGGACTCCCGCGGCTACGGCCGCGCCGGGGTGGTGCGGGCCCGCGCCCGGCTGCTTACCGGCGTACTGATGATCACCGGCCTGATCGGCGTCTGCGTCGGGGTCTACGCGACGCTCGACGGCTCGACCCCGCGGTTCCTCGCCACGCCGTTCCTGGTGGGCGGGCTCGTGCTCGGCCTGATCGGCTTCCGGACCGCCGGCACGCGCGTGCGGCGCACCCGCTACCGGCCGGATCGCTGGCACCCGGCCGAGTTCGTCACCGCCGCGAGCGGTGCCGCGGTGGCCGTGGCGTTGTTCACGACGTCGAGTGTGGACCCGACGAACCTCAACCCGTCGCTGAGCACGCTGTCCTGGCCGCTGCTGTCCTGGGTGCCGCTCGCCGGCGTGCTCCTCGGCGTCCTGCCCGCGTTCCTGACTCCGCCGCCCGCGCTGCCGTTCGAGGCGGAACCGGTGCCCGAGACCGAGAAAGTCCCCGCATGATCGAGCTGGACCGCGTTTCCTTCTGGTACCACGGGCAACCGGAACCCGTCCTCGCCGACGTGTCGCTGTCGATCGGGGAGGGCGAGCTGGTGCTCGTCGCCGGGCGGACCGGCTCGGGCAAGTCGACGCTGCTGGGCACGTTCAACGGCCTGGTCCCGCACTTCACCGGCGGCCACCTCGAAGGCACGGTGTCGGTCGGGGACGCCGTGACGCGGGACCGGCCGCCGCGGGAGTTCGCGCACCTCGTCGGCGTCGTCGGACAGGATCCGCTGGCCGGGTTCGTCACCGACGTCGTCGAGGACGAACTCGCCTACGGCATGGAACAGCTCGGCCTGGCCCCGCAGGTGATGCGCCGCCGCGTCGAAGAGACTCTCGACCTGCTCGGCATCGCCGAACTGCGCCGCCGTCCACTGAGGACACTCTCGGGCGGGCAGCAGCAACGCGTCGCCGTCGGCTCGGTGCTGACCATGCACCCGAAGGTCCTCGTGCTCGACGAGCCGACGTCGGCCCTCGACCCGATCGCGGCCGAGGAGGTCCTCGCGACGCTCGCGCGGCTGGTGCAGGACCTCGGCACCACGGTCGTGCTGGCCGAGCACCGGATGGAACGGGTGATCCCGTTCGCCGACCGGATGCTCTACGTCCCGGGCGACGGCAGCGTCACCGACGGCACCCCGCCGGAGATCCTGCGCACCACGCCCATCGCGCCGCCGATCGTGCGGCTCGGCCGGCTCGCCGGCTGGGACCCGCTGCCGATGTCCGTGCGCGACGCCCGCCGGGTCGCCCGCCCGCTGCGCGAGCGCCTCGGCTCGCGCCCGGAGCCGGCCGGGGCCGAGCCGGCGGAACCGGTGCTGACCGCCTCCGGCGTGGTCGTCCGGTACGGGCCGGTGGTCGCGGTCCGCGGGCTCGATCTCGACCTGCACCCCGGCCGGGTGGTCGCGATGATGGGCCGCAACGGCTCGGGGAAGTCGTCGTTGCTGTGGGCTTTGCAGGGTTCCGGGCCGCGGCAGGGCGGGAAGGTCCGTGCCGCCGGGGTCGATCCGGGGGAGCTGCCGAGCGCGAAGGCGCGCAAGGTCGTCGGGCTCGTTCCGCAGACCGCGAGCGACCTGCTCTACCTCGAGTCCGTCGCCGCCGAATGCGCCGCGGCCGATGCCGAGACCGGTGCCGAGCCCGGCTCCTGCCGGGGACTGCTCGACCGGCTCACCCCCGGGATCGACCCCGGGCGGCACCCGCGGGACCTGTCCGAAGGACAACGGCTCGCGCTGGTGCTGGCGGTGCAGCTGTCCGCGTCGCCGTCGATCATGCTGCTCGACGAGCCGACCCGCGGGCTCGACTACCCGGCCAAGGCGGCGCTGGCGGGGATGATCGCCGCGATGACCGCCGAGGGGTGCGCGGTGGTCGTGGCGACGCACGACGTCGAGTTCGTCGCGACGGTCGCCGATCGGGTCGTGGTCATGGCCGAGGGTGAGATCGTCGCGGACGGCGCCACCGCGGAGGTGCTCGGCGGATCGCCGGCGTTCGCGACGCAGGTGGCCAAGATCCTCGGCGGCGGCTGGCTGACCGTCGCCGAGGTCGAGGCGGCGGTCTCATGACGCGGATCCGTGTGTGGGGGCGCGCCGACCAGGCCATGCGCGTCGGCCCGCGCTCGGCCGTCGTGCTCGGGCTCGCGTCGCTGGCCGGGCTGATGATGTTCGTCTGGCCGTTGCTGGTGCGGGTGGCGCCGCAGAGCATGCAGCACGGCCCGGACGCGCCGTTCATCTTCTTCGGCATCCTGCCCATCCTGATCGCCATCGTGCTCGCCGAGCTGTCCGAGGGCGGCATGGACGCGAAGGCCCTCGCGATGCTCGGTGTGCTCTCCGCGGTCAACGCCGCGCTGCGGCCGCTGGGTGCGGGCACGGCCGGGATCGAGACGGTGTTCTTCGTGCTCGTCCTGGCCGGACGCGTGTTCGGCGCCGGGTTCGGGTTCGTGCTCGGCTGCACGTCGTTGTTCGCCTCGGCCCTGCTGACCGCCGGTGTCGGGCCGTGGCTGCCGTTCCAGATGCTGTGCTCGGCGTGGATCGGGATGGGTGCCGGGCTGCTGCCGCGTCGCGTGACGGGCAAGGCCGAGATCGCGATGCTGATCGGCTACGGCATCGTCGTCGCGTACCTGTTCGGCTTCCTGATGAACCTGTGGTTCTGGCCGTTCATCACCGGTGCCGAAGTCCCGTACCACGACGGGCACATCTCGTACGTGGCCGGGGATCCGGTGTGGGAGAACCTGCACCGCTTCGCCGTGTTCACGCTGCTGACGTCGACCGCGGGCTGGGACACCGGCCGCGCGATCACCAACACCGTGGCGATCGTCGTGCTCGGCCCCGCGGTGCTCGCCACGTTGCGGCGGGCCTCGCGCAAGGCCTCCTACGGCGTCGCCCCGACCTTCGCCGAACTCCCCGAACGAATCCCGGAAAGGCAGAAACCGTGAAACTCCGTCAGCTCGCCGCAGTCGTCACCGCCGCCGCACTCCTGATCCCGGCGACGGCGTCCGCCACGACCCCGGCGCAGCACAGCGCCGACGTCGCCGCCGGCTGGCTCGCCAGACAGCTGACCGGCGGCGACCACCTCGAAACCGTCTTCGGCGGAGTGTCCTATCCGGACACCGGCCTGACGATCGACGGCATCCTCGCCTTCGCGTCCGCCGGCGTCGCGAACACCGCCGCCGGCCGCGCGACCACCTACGTGGCCACGAACCTCGCCGGTTACGTCGGCGACGGCGTCACCGAGTCCTACGCCGGCGCCACCGCGAAGGCGACGCTGGCCGCCGAGGTCCGCGGCCAGAACCCGGCCACCTTCGGCGGCGCCGACCTGCCCACCCGGCTGCGCGCGCTGCTGGCGCCGTCCGGGCGGTTCTCGGACAAGTCGCAGTACGGGGACTACAGCAACGCCTTCAGCCAGTCGCTCGCGCTCATCGCCCTCGACCGGACGCCGGGCGGCGCACCCGCGTCCGCGGTGAGCTTCCTCGCCGGGACGCAGTGCGCGGACGGCGGTTTCCCCCTCGACTTCGGCGTGACGCCCTGCGTCAGCGACACCGACTCGACGGCGATGGCCGCCCAGGCGCTGCAGGCGACCGGCCGGCCCGGCAAGGCGCAGCAGGGCCTGACCTGGCTGGCCGGGAAGCAGCAGGCGAACGGCGGGATCTCGGTCGGCACCGGTGACCCGGCGGTCGCGCCGAACGCCAACACGACCGGCCTGGCCGGACAGGCGTTCCGCGCGGGCCTGCGGCTCGCCGCGGCTCAAAAGGCGAAGACGTTCCTCACCGGCTTGCAGGTCGGCTGCGCGGGCGTCGCCGCGAACCGCGGCGCGATCGCCTACGACGCCACCGGCTACAACGCCGACAATGTCGTGCGCGCGACCACCCAGGCCGTCCTCGGTCTCGGCGGCCGCGGCCTGGCCCAGCTGACGTCGGCCGGGTCGTCCGCCGCGGAGCCGGCGCCGACCTGCCCGTGACCACGGGGGAGCCCGGCGCCCGCGAGGTGCCGGGCTCTCGCCGGTTCGAGGCGCCCTGGTCAACGCACGAATTCACGAAGCGACATTGATCACTCCCGGCTCCGGGCGCCCGCGTCGGTCACGCATGATGGCCGGAAATGGTTGAGGACTTCCGCCTGCGCTCGGTCGCCGCGGCGGCGTACGGGCCGGCGGTCCTGTTCGGACTGTCCGAAGGGGCCGTGCTGCCGGTCGTCGTGCTGAGCGCGATCGACCGCGGGGCGAGCACCTCGACGGCCGCGCTGATCGCCGCGTTGCTCGGCGTCGGGTCACTGGTCGCGAACATCCCGGCCGGGATGCTGGCGACCCGGATCGGCGAGCGCCGGTCGATGCTCCTGGCGTCGGCCGTCATGGTCGCGGGCGTCGTGACCTGCCTGGTCGATCTGGGCCGCGGACCGGCGTCGCTGCTGCTCTACGGCTGCGGGATCCTGCTGATCGGGGCGGCGAGCGCGGTCTACAGCCTGGCCCGCCAGTCGTACCTGACCGAGATCGTCCCGGCGCACATGCGCGCCAGGGCGTTGTCGACGCTGGGCGGGAGCATCCGCGTGGGCGTGTTCCTCGGGCCGTTCGCCGGGGCCGGGGCGATGCAGGTCGCCGGGCTGCCGGGGGCGTACTACGTGAGCCTGGCCGCGATCGTGGCGGCGGCCGTCCTGGTGTTCCGGGTGCCCGACCTGGAGGTCACCACCGGCGAGCGGGTGGACGCGGCCGCCGCCACGACGCGGGGGATGCTCCGGCAGCGGTGGCGGGTGTACGCGACGCTGGGCGTCGGGATCCTGCTGCTGTCGGCGATCCGGCAGACCCGCCAGACCGTGGTGCCGTTGTGGGCGGCGCACATCGGGCTGTCGCCGACCGCCAGCTCGATCGTCTACGGCGTCGCCGGTGCCATCGACGCGCTGACGTTCTACCCGGCCGGCAAGGTGATGGACCGCCACGGGCGGCGGTGGGTGGCCGTGCCCGCGACACTCGTGCTGGGCGTCTCCTTCGTCGTCATGCCGTTCGCGGGCGGCGCGGTGGCGCTGGTGGTGGTGGCCATGGTGATGGGCTTCGGCAACGGCATCGGGTCGGGCATCGTGATGACGCTCGGCGCCGACGTGTCGCCGCCGGTCGGACGGCCGACGCACATCGGCATCTGGAACGAGCTCGCGGACATCGGCGCCGGCGCCGGCCCGCTCATCCTGTCCGCGGTGACCGCGCTGGCCGGCCTCGGCGCCGGAATCGTGGCGAGCGGCCTGGTCGGCTTCGCGGCGGCGGGCGCGTTGTGGCGGTGGATACCCCGGCCCGCACGCGCCGGCCCGGGCACTGGGTGACGCGCTGCGGCCCGACGTCGTTGATCCTTGACGCACGTCCCGGGACGTCCGGCTCGGCAAGTGCCGCTTACTGGTGGCCCGCTTCGTCCAGCCGACGCGCCTGCGCGGCCTGTTCGAACGGCGTGTCGCCTGCCGCGTGGTGGTCGCCCAGGCCGGCGAACAGCGCGGCCACCTTCACCGAGTCGTGGTGGGCGGCGAAGTCGGCCAGCGCCGGGTCGGTGGCCGCCAGCACCTGCCGGAACCGGAGCTCGGCGAGCGGCCCGAGCCGGTCGTAGATCTGCAGGAACACCTTCTGGGCCCGGTCGCGCGCCCAGCCGGCGGGCAGCAGCTCGGCGGGCAGGTCGGGGTCGGTCTCCGGGAACCGGCGCCAGTCCACGCGCAGCTCGGTGCGGGTGCGCAACGCCTGCGCCGGGCTGACCAGACCGGCATCGAGGCCGGTGAGCACCCGTTCGTACCGCTCGACGAACTGCTCGTACTCCCGGGCGAGGGGCTCGAGGTCGAACGCCGCGACCGGGCTGCCGGCGTCGCCGGGGACCTCGGTGGCGCGGAAGACCGTCGCGCTGCGGAGGCCGAGTTCGCGCAGCGCGGCGAGCGCGGGGGCGGCCAGGTCGTGCGGGCTGACCCACACGCCGTCGTAGAGGGCGGCGAACCGCAGGACCCGCAGCCGTGACCGGAGTGCGGTGCGGAGCCCGCGGTCCTGCTCCGGCACGGAGAAGGTGACGACCGTCCACTGCCCGTCCCACTCCGGCGCGGTCGTGCCGAAGGTCAGCATCCGGTGGGTGCGCTCGATGATCACCTCGGACGTGCGGGCGGGAATGCCGTACGCCGTGGTCCGCCCGCTCCGCGACACGGTGAGCAGGCCGCGCGCGGCGAGGCGGCGGATCGCGGCCCGCGCGCTGGCCGCGCTGATGTCGAACTCGCCGAGCAGCTCCACCAGGGCGGCCGAGGGGATGTGCTCGTCGCGCCAGTACCAGAAGTCGCCGAGCAGGGACGTCAGGAGGAGCTGCGGTTCGGCTCCCTGCTGGGAGCGGGGCAGCGGGCCCGTCGTCATCGCGCGCTCGCCTCTTCCGGGGTTCGGGCCGGCGATCGGCCGGGGTCGCCCGCCGCCGGTGTCCATGGTGGCAGTCCCGGACCGGTGTCCGAATCGAGGGGTTGAATCACACGACACATCATGCGACGATCGGCGCCCAGATAGCAACCAATCTCCCCTCGGGTTCTCGCGCCGCCCGGTTCGGACGGCCTTCCTCAGGAAGAAACGACATGGGTTCCTCACTTCGTCAATGGCGTCGAAGCCCGCTCGCCGTGGCCGCCGCCGCGGGACTCGTCCTGGCCGGCTGCACGGTCGACGACGGGGCGGCGCCCGCGCCCTCCGCGGCCGCGCTCACCGTCGTCGCGGCGTTGCACGACCAGCTGCCGCAGGCGATCAAGGACGCGGGGGTGCTCCGGTTCGCCGGGGACTCCCACCCGCCGTACCGCACCGTCGGGCCGGACGGCAAGGCCGTCACCGGCATCGACCCCGACTTCCAGCAGGCGCTCGGCCAGATCCTGGGCGTGCGCACGGAAACCACCATCGTCGCCGGGCTCCCGGCCGCGCTGCAGGGCATGCTCAGCGGCCGGTACGACGCCTTCAACGGGCCCGTCAAGGCCACCGCCGAGCGCGAGAAGCAGTTCGACACCGTCACCTGGATGACCACGCGCACCGCCTACGTGGTGCCCGAGGGGTCCGCCGCCGGCATCAAGCAGACCGCCGACCTGTGCGGCAAGCGCGTCGCCGTGGTCACCGCCAGCGTGGTGGAAGGCCAGCTCGCGAAGCTGTCCGCGTTCTGTGAGCGCGAACAGCGGCCGGGGGTGCAGGTGATCGGGCTCGACGACACCAACGCCATCCTGCTGGCCGCGAAGTCCGGCCGGGTCGAGGCCGCCGGCATGACCCAGGCCGCGGCGATCGACGTGACCGAACAGCAGAAGGGGCAGTACGAGTACGTGACGCAGACCGAGGAGCAGGGCGCCACGACGGACAACCTCGCGCTGTACACCCCGAAGGCCGGGAAGCTCGGCCCGGTGCTGCAGAAGGCGTTCGAGGAGCTGTTCCGCAACGGCACCTACACCCGGATCATGCAGAAGTGGGCCCTGGCCGACGTCACGGTCCCGCAGCCGCTGTTCGACGCGGCGTCCGCGAAATGACCGCGATGTCCACTGTGGCGGAGACGGCCGCGGCCCAAGACGACGTCGCGTCCGCGCGCGGCCGCTTCCGGCCGCTGCGCTGGCTGTTCGTGCTCGTGCTCGCGGTGCTCGCGGCGCAGCTGGCCGTCTTCCTGGTCGGCAACTCCCGGTTCCAGTGGGACGTCGTGGCGAAGTACCTCTTCGAGAAGAGCGTCCTGGCGGGGCTGGGCACCACGGTGGTGCTCGCGATCGCGGCGATGGTGCTCGGGTCGCTGGCCGGCGGGGTGGTCGCGGCGATGCAGCTCAGCGGGTTCGGCCCCGCCCGGTGGGTGGCGACGCTGTGGGTGGGCCTGTTCCGCGGCATCCCGCCGCTGGTGCAGCTGATCTTCTGGTTCAACCTCGCCTACCTGCTGCCGCGGCTCTCGATCGGCATCCCGTTCGGCCCGGTCTTCGGCAGCTGGGACGCCAACGCGGTGATCACGCCGGTGACCGCCGCGGTGATCGGCCTGTCGCTGGTCGAATCGGCCTACCTCGCGGAGATCTTCCGCGCGGGGGTGTCGTCGGTCGATCCCGGCCAGCGCGACGCGGCCCGCGCGATGGGCTACCCGCCGGGGCAGACGCTGCTGCGGATCGTGCTGCCGCAGGCGATGCGCGTGATCATCCCGCCCGCGGGCAGCCAGTTCATCAACGTGCTCAAGGGCACCGCGCTGGTGTCGGTCATCGCGATGTCGGACCTGCTGCACTCGGTGCAGGTGATCTACAACCGCACCTACGAGATCGTGCCGATGCTGCTGGTCGCCTGCTTCTGGTACCTGGTCGTGGTCACCGTCCTGACGGCCGGGCAACGCCGGCTGGAACGCCGGTTCTCCCGTGGTCACCGGAGTGCCCGGTGAGCGCCCCGGTGCTGCGGATCGGCGACGTCCGCAAGCGGTTCGGCACGGTGGACGCGCTGGCGGGGGTCAGCCTCGACGTCCGCGAAGGCGAGACCGTCGTGGTCATCGGGCCGTCGGGCTCGGGCAAGTCGACGCTCGTCCGCTGCGCCCACCAGCTGGAGTCCGTCGACGGCGGCGCGATGTACCTCGACGGCGAGCTGCTCGGCCACCGGCGCTCGCCCGGCGGCCTGCGCCCGCTGAGTGAGCGGCGGATCGCCGCCCAGCGGCGTCGGATGGGCATGGTCTTCCAGCAGTTCAACCTCTTCCCGCAGTTCACCGTGCTGCGCAACGTCACCGACGCGGCGATCCGCGTGCACCGCCGCGATCGGTCCACTGTGGAGGGTGAGGCGCGCGAGCTGCTGGCGCGCATCGGCCTGGCCGGCCGGGAGGAGCACTACCCGCGGCAGCTCTCGGGCGGGCAGCAGCAGCGGGTCGCGATCGCGCGGGCCGTGCTGGTGCGGCCGCGGATCATGCTGTTCGACGAACCGACCAGCGCACTCGACCCGGAGCTGGTCGACGAGGTCCTGGCCGTGCTGCGGGACCTCGCGGCGGCGGGCACCACGATGGTGGTCGTCACCCACGAGATGGCGTTCGCGCGCGAAGTGGCCGACCGGTGCGTGTTCATGGAGGCCGGCCGGATCGTCGAGGAAGGGCCGCCGGAGGAGCTGTTCACCCGGCCCCGGACCGACCGGTTGCGTGCCTTCCTGTCCCGTCATCTGTCCCACGAGGAGGGTGTTTCGTGATCACTGTCGGCGCCGTCGGCGACCTCATCCTGGACGAACCGGATCCGGAGTTCTTCCTCGCGCCCGCCGCGCCGGTGCTGCGGGAGCTGGACCTGGCGATCGGGCACATCGAGGTACCCCACTCGACGACGTCGGTGCAGAGCAGCACCGACGTCCCCGCGCCGCCGGCGGACCCGATGGCGCTGAAGGCGGTGGCCGAGGCGGGTTTCGCGGTGGTCACCCTGGCGGGCAACCACGTCTGCGACGCCGGCGACGGGGGACTGGCCGACACGATCGCCTACTCCCGCGCGGCGGGCCTGCTGACGGCCGGCGCCGGGCCGGACCTCGCGCGGGCCCGGCGCCCGGCGATCGTGAAGCGGGGCGGCCTGCGGATCGGCGTGCTGTCCTACAACTGCGTCGGCCCGCGCGACTCCTGGGCCGCCTCCCGCAAGCCCGGCTGCGCGTACGTGCACGTGCTGACCCACTACGAACTCGACCACGCGAGCCCGGGCGGCCCGCCGAAGGTCTACACCTTCGCCGATCCTGACAGCCTGGAGGCGATGGCCGACGACGTGCGCCGGCTGCGCGCGGAGGCCGACATCGTGCTCGTGTCGCTGCACAAGGGCGTCGGGCACACCCCGGTCGTGGTCGCGATGTACGAGAGCCCGGTCGCCCGCGCCGCGGTCGACGCCGGGGCCGACGCGGTGTTCTCCCACCACTCGCACATCATGCGCGGCATCGAGGTCTACAAAGGACGGCCGGTGTTCCACGGGCTCGGCAACTTCGTCACGGTCACCCACGCGCTGACGCCGGGCGCGGGCGTGGGGGCCGACGAACTCCGCGCGTGGGCCGAACGCCGGACGAAGCTCTACGGCTTCGCGCCCGACCCGGACATGCCGTTCTTCCCGTTCCACCCCGAAAGCCGCAACACCGCCATCGCCTTCTGCCGCTTCGACGAGACCGGGCTGCACGAAGCCGGTTTCGTGCCCTGCCGGGTCGACGACCAGGGCCGTCCGGTGCCGGTCGGCGGCACCCCGGAAGGCGAAGCCGTGGCGAAGTACGTCGAGGACATCACCCGCGGCGCGGGCCTCAACGGCCGGTTCACCACCCGCGGCCCCGAAGTGCTCGTCGATCTCTCCGAGGGAGCTGCCACATGACCGACCAGCCACTGGCCGGCCGCGTCGTCGTCGATCTGACCACCGCGCTCGCCGGGCCGTACGCGACGCTGCTGCTCGCCGGGCTCGGGGCCACCGTGATCAAGGTCGAGAACCCGGCCACCGGCGGCGACTCGTCGCGCAACAACGCGCCCTACGTCGGCCGCGACGGCCTGAACCTGGCCCGCCGCCACGACGACGACCTGTCGGTGTCGATGCTGCTGCGCGGGCGCAACAAGCTCAGCGTCACCCTCGACCTGAAGAACCCGCGCTCCCGGGCCGTGTTCACCGACCTCGTCCGCGACGCCGACGTGCTGGTGGAGAACTACAGCCCGGGCGTCACCGAGCGGCTCGGCATCTCCTACGAGAGCGTCCGGGAGATCAACCCGCGGCTCGTCTACACCTCGATCAGCGGGTTCGGCGCCCAGGGCGGCCCGGGCTCGGGCAAGGCGATGGACTCGATCATCCAGGCGCTGAGCGGGGTGATGATGACCGCCGGGGAGCCCGACGAGGGCCCGGTCCGGTTCGGCCTGCCGATCGGTGACCTCCTGGCCCCGCTGTTCGCCGTGGTCGGCACGGTGTCCGCGTTGCTGCAGGCCGAGCACACCGGCGAGGGCCAGCGCGTGGACGTGTCGATGCTCGGCGCGCTGACCTCGCTCGTCGCGTGCGAGCCGTTCGACGCCTTCGACGCGGTCGGCCTGCCCCAGCGCACCGGCTCGATGGTGCCGCGGCTGGCGCCGTTCGGGATCCTGCCCGCTCTCGACGGCTACCTCGCGCTCTGCGCGCCGACCGACGCGTTCGCCCACGGCGTGCTCCGGGCGATCGGCCGGCCGGACCTGGCCGAGGACGACCGCTACCGCACGCGGGACCAGCGCGTGCGTGCCGCCGACGAGCTGCACGACCTCATCCGCGAGTGGTGCCGGGTGCGGCCGCTCGCCGAGATCCTCGCCGCGTTCACCGCCGAAGGGGTGCCCGCGGCCGAGGTCCGCGAGCCGCGCGAGGCGGTCCGGGACCCGCTGGTCCTGGCGCGCGAAGAAGTCGTGCCGCTGCGGCACCCGCAGCACGGCGCGGTCGCCGACCTGGCCGGGACCGGCGTGCCGATCCGGTTCTCCGCCGCCCGCGTCGCCCTGGACCGGCCCGCGCCCGCGCTCGGCGAGCACAACGAGCACGTCTACCGCGAGCTGCTCGGCTACACCGAACAGCAGCTGGCGGACCTGGTGGCGGAGGCGGTGATTTGAGCGCCGGGCTGCCCGCGGTGGGGTACGTCGGGGCCGACGTCCCGGTCGAGCTGATCACCGCGGCGGGGCTGCTGCCGCTGCGGCTGGCCGGGAAGCCGGGCGAGGACAGCACGCTTGGCGACCGCTACCTCGGCCGCGGCGTGGATCCGGTCGCCCGGTCGATCCTGACGCGGATCCTCACCGGCGGCTACGGGCCGCTCGAAGCCGTCGTCGTCTCCCGTGACTGCGAAGCCTCGCTGCGCCTGTTCTACGCCTTGCGCGAGCTGCACCGGGTCGAGCCGGAGCTGCGGCTGCCGCCGGTGCGCCTGGTGGACGTCCTGCACCTGCCGCACCACACGACCACCCGGTACGTCCACGCGAAGATCGCCCAGCTGCGCGAATGGCTCGGCCGGTGGCGGCCCATCGGCGACGACGACCTCGCCGCGGCGATCACCGCGCACGACACCCTGCGGCGGTCGCTCGGCCGCTGCGCTGTTTTGCGCCGGGCGAACCGGCTGAGCGGCACCGAGTTCCTCACCCTGGTCGCCGCGACCACCAGGCTGCCGGTCACGGCGGCCACCGCGCTCGCCGACCGCGTGGCCGCCGGCTCGCCCCAGGTCGAGGGGATGCGGCTGTTCCTCACCGGCAGCTCCCACGACGACCCCGGCGTCTACAAAACGTTGGAAGACAACGGTTTCCTCGTCGTGGGGGAGGACCACGACTGGGGTGAGCTGCTCTTCGCGCGCACGTGCGCGGCGCCGACGGAACTCGCGCTCGCCGAGCGTTACCAGCACAACGGCCCGGCCGCGCCCCGCGCGTCCATCCGGCAGCGCGCCGCCCACACGGCCGCGGCCGCCCGGGCCTGCGACGCGGAAGTCCTGTTCTCCTACGCGCGCGTCCACGACGACGCCCCACCGTGGGACTTCCCGGCGCAACGGGCCGCCACCGGACTGCGGGCGGTGGCGGCGGAACGGCAACCGTACGGCGAGCTGACCGGCGACGCCCTCGCGGCGCTCCTGCCGGCCGGGGTCGCGGGATGACCGGCCGGCTGGCCTCCGCGACCACTGCGACCGGCTACCAGCGCGAGTGGTTCGCCGGGATGCGCGACGACGTCGCCGCCGGTGCACCGCTGGCGCTCGTCAACGCGGACGCGCCCCAGGAGATCTTCCGCGCGATGGGCATCCCGTACGTCGTCAACCAGTGGTGGGCCTCGATCGTCGCGGCGAAACGCCAGACGCAGCGTTACCTCGGCCTGCTGCGCGAGCGCGGTTACCCCGATTACATCGAGCAGTACAGCGCCACGTCGCTCGCGTCGGCGTTCGAGGACGATCCCGGCCAGGCCCCGTGGGGTGGTCTGCCGAAGCCGTCGATCGTGCTCGGCGAGACGACCGGCGACGCGTCCCGGAAGATCTTCGACGTCTGGGACGCGCAGCCCGGCGTCACGTACTACCCGCTGGAGAGCGCGGCGGAGAACGCGGTGCCCGAGCGGTGGTGGGAGCTGATGCCGCACCGCTGGGAGGAGGCCATCGGGAGCGACCGGCTCGACCTGCTGACCGGCGAGCTGACCGGCCTGATCCGGTTCCTGGAGCAGACCACCGGCCGGGTGTTCTCCGAAACCCGGTTCCGGGAAGTCATGGCGCTGGTCAACGAGCAGCAGGAGTGGAACCGCCGCACCCGCGACCTGATCGCCGCCGCCCGGCCGTGCCCGATCGCCGTCACCGACGGCATCCCGAGCGTCATGGTGCCCCAGTGGCACCGCGGCACCGAGTGGGCCCGTGACGCCGCCCGCGCGTTCCACGACGAGGTGCGCGAGAGGATCGACGCCGGCGTCGCGGCGTGCCCGGACGAGCGGCTGCGCTTGATGTGGATCGGCCGCGGCCTGTGGTTCGACCTCGAGTTCTACCAGCGGTTCCAGCGCTCACACGGCGCGGTCTTCGTCTGGTCGATGTACCTCGCCATCGCCGCGGACGGCTACCTGCGCTACGGCGACGACCCGCTGCGCGCCCTCGCCGCCCGCTTCGCCGCTTTCAGCGACCAGCTCTACACGCCGCCGTGGTCGGCCGGGTGGTACGTCAAGGAAGCGCGGCACCACGGCGTCGACGGCGTCGTGCACCTGGTCTCCGACGACGCCCGCGGCGGCTACTTCACCACCCGCGCCCTGCGCGCCGCGGGGATCCCCGTGCTGGAACTGCACGCGGACAACGTCGACGCCCGCACCGGAGACGACCTGAGCACGCAGATGACCGCGTGGCTCGACGAACTCCGGCGGACGCTCACTTCTCCTTGCCCTCCGTGATCTTCACGGACTGCCAGTTCCCCGGCGCGTAGATGGCGAGGACCTTGTCGTCGCCCTGGGGGTCCTTGCCGCCGTACACGTAGAGGATCCCTTCCGGCCGCGAGGCTTCGAAGTGCTCGCCGTTCGGATACTTGTCTTCGTAGCTGCGGCTGGTACTTACCTCGACGGCCATCGATCACTCCTCGCTGCGTTGGTCTTCGTAGGTCGCAAGCGGTGGCGAGGCCGTTACAGGTGGTGAGCTCCCGACGGGCGCTAGCGAGGCTGCGGCGCGGGGAGACCGGCGGCGGCCAGGGCGTCCCAGAGGGGCTTCGCGTCGTACCGGTGGAGGCCCGGCCCTTCGACGAACTGGCAACCGAAACTTGCGGAGGTGAGAGTCGTGGTCCGGTTCTGGGTGTCGAGGAAGCGGAGTTCGTAGCTCGGTCCGAGTTCGAGGGTGCAGGCGATGTCCGCAGGCGGGGCCGGCAGGGAGCACGCGGCGGCGGCGATCTTCTTGATCGCCGCCGCGTCGGTGGTGCGGGCTTCGGCCGGGGTGCGGCCGGAGAGGCTGGGAAGCGCCACCTGGAGGGGGCGGTCGACGAGTTCCCGGGGTTCGTAGCCGGGGGAGCACAGCGCCGGAAGGTCTCCGGACCCCGGTTCGGCGCGGCCGCACGCCGTGGCGGCGGCGAGGAGGAGCAGGACGCCGGCCACGGCGGGCCGTCTTCGCATGGGCACGCTTCAGGGACGGAAGGGGCCGGCCGCACGGTTGCACGGGACCGCGCGGGCTTCCCGTGGCGTCAGCGGAAGAGGCGGAAGAACCCGCGCACCTGCTCGACCAGCGACTCCGGCTGCTCCATCGCGGCGAAGTGGCCACCTCGCGGCAGCTCCTCGAACCAGCGCAGGTCGGTGAACCGCCGCTCGGCCTCCCGGCGCGACGGGACCGTGATGTCGCGCGGGTAGACCGACACCCCGGACGGCGCGGTGACCGTGTCCCGGAAGTCGGCGAAGCTTTCCCAGTACAGGCGCGCCGACGACGTGGCCGACGCGGTGAACCAGTAGACCGAGATCTCGTCGAGGATCTGCTGCCGCGACACCGCGTCCTCGGCGTGGCCGTTGTTGTCCGTCCAGGCCCGGAACTTCTCGGCGATCCAGGCGGCCTGGCCCGCGGGGGAGTCGGTGAGGCCGTAACCGAGCGTCTGCGGCCGGGTCGCCTGCTGTCCCGAATACCCCCGGCCGGTGCGCTGGAACTCCTTCGCGGCCGCGAGGTTCACGCGCTCCGCGGGCGTCGGGTCGTCGAACGTCCCCAGCGCGACGGACCCCAGGTTCACGTGCACGCCGGCGACCCGCTCGGGCGCCACCTCGCCCAGCGCGCCGGACACCGCCGAACCCCAGTCGCCGCCCTGCGCGCCGTACCGCTCGTAGCCCAGCGACACCATCAACGTGTCCCAGGCGCGCGCGATGCGCTTGACGCCCCAGCCGGTCGTCGACGGCTTGTCGCTCCAGCCGTAGCCGGGCAGCGACGGCGCGACGACGTGGAACGCGTCCGCCGGGTCCCCGCCGTGCGCGCGGGGGTCGGTCAGCGGGCCGAGGACGTCCAGGAACTCGAGCACCGAACCCGGCCACCCGTGCGTGAGCACCAGCGGGAACGCGCCCGGCTCCGGCGAGCGGACGTGCAGGAAGTGGACGCCCAGCCCGTCGACGGTGTCGCGGTACTGCGGGAAGACGTTCAGCCGCGCGGCGAACCCGAAGTCGTAGTCCTCGGCCCAGCTGCGGCACAGCTCCTGCGCGTAGGCCAGCGGCAACCCCTGCGACCAGTCGTCCACCGGCTCGGGATCGGGCCACCGCGTCCGGCGCAACCGGTCACGCAGATCCGCGATCTCGGCTTCGGTGACGCTGGCTTCGAACGGTTCGGCGGCCACAGCGGGCCCCTTTCTCGGATCGGATGCGGGTCAGGCGCCGGGGCGCCGGGTCAGGCTGAGGACGAGTCCGGCCAGCGGCAGGGCCGCGAGCGCGGCGAGGGCCACCGGCACCGGCACGACGCCGGACAGGCCCGCGACCGCGGCCGGGCCGATCCCGCCGCCCAGGAAGATCATGAAGGTGAGCAGGCCCTGTGCGGTGTCGCGGTCGCGCGCGTCGACCAGTTCCGGTGCGAGGCCCACCAGCACGGCCTGCGCGCCGGCGAACCCGCACACGGTCAGCGCCGTGCCGGCGACGACCGGAACCGGCCCGGTGAAGACCGCGACCACGAGCACGCCGACGACGGTGAGGGCCGCCAGCCCGGCCGAGATCCGCCAGCCGGGGAGCCGGCCGGTCAGGGTGCCGACCAGCCGCCCGGCCAGTACCGAGCAGGCGGCGGCCGGGACCAGGAGCGCGCCGGCTTCCAGGGCGCCGCCGCCCGTGGCCTGCTCGATCAGGGACGGGGCGAGGAACAGCACCCCGTAGTAGCCGGCGAAGACCGTCCCGCCGATGACGCCGGCGGGCAGGAAGCCGCGGGCCGTGATCACCCGGCGGGGCACGAACCCGTCGGGCGTGCGCCGCACGCGCCACCACAGCCCGACGGCGGCGAGCACGCCGGCGGCGGCCACGACGAGCGTCACCGGAGCGGGCAGGCCGACCGAGTGCGCCTGCAGCAGTGTGATCACCGCGCCGGCGAGCACCGACAGCACGGCCGCGCCGGCGACGTCGAACCGCCCGGCCGGCTCGCCGCCGGTCCGCGCGAACGAGCGCCTGCTCGCCCACGCGGCCGGCAGGAGCGGCAGTGCGACGAACGGGATCGCGAGCACGGCACGCCACCCCAGCCAGGCGGTGACCGCCCCGCCCAGCAGGGTCCCGCACGCCGACGCCGTCGCGCTGGCGGCGGCGATGATCCCCAGCGCCCGGATCCGTTCCCGCCCGGGAAGGGCGGTGACCGCGGCGAAGACGGCGATCACGGTCGCGCCCGCCCCGGCGCCCCCGAGCAGCCGGCCGGCGATGACGACCGGCAGCGTCGGGCCGGCTCCCGCGAGCGCCGAGCCCGCGGCGAGGGTCACGACCCCGGCGACGAGGACCCGGAAGGGGCTCCACCGGCCCATCAGCCGGCCTGCGACCGGCATCGCGAGCGCGGAGGTCAGCGACCACGCGGCGAGGATCCAGGCCGTGGCCCCGAACGGCACCGCGAGCCCGCGGCCGATGGCCGGCAGTGCCACCGACGGCGCGCCCAGTGCGACGTACTGGGGCAGCACCAGCAATCCCAGGACCAGCCCCAGCCGGCGCCCGTCCGGGGAGTGGTCCGTTTCGCCGCTGAGGGCCCCGTCCGCTCGGATCGTCGTCTCCTCTCGGTATGGTGTGACACGTGACAGCTGCTTTGGATGTCACGTTACGGAACGGTGAGGAGACACGTCAAATGCTCGATGCGTGTTACACCGACGCGGCGGTCCAGGCGGCCGTCGATCTCGCCAACACCTGGAAGCCGATCAAGGGGGAGGACGCGCTCGAGACCGTGGCGCAGCTCCGGGACTTCCTCGACGCCCATTCCCCAGCCGGTCTGGCCGGGGAGCAGGGGACCGGTCCACGGCGGCTCACTGGCACCGACCTGGCGGAGGTCCGCGAGGTGCGCGAGACGGTGCGCGCCGTGCTCGAACGAGCCACCACCGACGCGGCCGGAACCGCGGCGCTGATCAACGACGGCCTGCGTCGCAGCCGCGCCACCCCGGCGCTGCGCCACGAGCACGACCGCTGGTGGACCGAGGTCACCGCCGACACCGACCGCTGCTCGGCGCACCTGGCCGCGACCACGCTCAGCGCGCTCGCCGCCGTGATCGCCACGCTCGGCCCGGCCCGTCTCGGCGTGTGCGCCGGGTCGAACTGCCGGGGCACTTTCGTGGACCTCTCGCGCAACGGCTCGAAGCAGTACTGCACCCGGACCTGCGCCCACCGCGCCAGCGTCGCGGCCTACCGGAGCCGGAACGCCCAGGGCTGACCCTCCACTGTGTACTGACCGCGCGGACGGTGCCCGGGCCGGCTCGCGTGACCGGCTACTCGAACACCCCGTAGCCCGCGACGGCGTGGGCCCGGACGCCGTCCATGTCGAGCTCCACGCCGACGCCGGGCGTGTCGGGAAGCGTGATGTAACCGTCCTTGACGATCGAGCCGCTCCCGTCGGGGGCGTGGACGTAGCTGTCCCACACCGCGCGCTCCTCCAGGGCGTGCCATTCCTGGACCAGGAAGTTGGGGATCGCGCCGCACATGTGCGACGTGGCCATCGTGCCCAGCGGCGTCGACACCAGGTGCGGTGCGAACGGGATGTAGTGCAGCTCCGCGAGGTTGGCGATCTTCTTGGCCTCGGCGAGACCACCGCACTTCGGCACGTCAGGTTCGATGACGTCGACGGCGCCGCGTTCGAGCAATTCGCGGAATCCCCACCGCAGGTAGAGGTTCTCGCCCGCGCAGATCGGCGTGCGGGTCTGCTCCCGCACCCGCACCAGCGCGTCGATGTTCTCCGCCGGCAGCGGTTCTTCCAGCCACATCAGGTGGAACGGCTCGAGCTCCCACGAAATCCGGCACGCGCTCGGCACGTCGTAGCGCGCGTGGAGGTCGATGGCCAGATCGACGTCCGGTCCGATCGCTTCCCGGACGGCGGCCACGCGCTCGACCATCGAGCGCAGCTCGGCGGCGTTGATCGTGTGGTTGAAATCGTCGAACTTGGCCGGGTGGCGCAGGTTGTCGATGTCGAACTTGATGGCGGTGAAGCCTTCGGCGACCATCCGCTGGGCCCGGTCGACGCACCCGGCGAGCGAGCCCGCCGGGTCGTCGCCGTCGCCGCAGTCGGCGTAGAGGCGGATCCGGTCGCGGAACTTCCCGCCGAGCAACCGGTAGACCGGCTGGCCCGCGGCCTTGCCCGCGATGTCCCACAGCGCGAGCTCGATCCCGGACAGCGCGATCACGGACACTCCGCCCTGGACACCCGCGAAAACCTTGCTACGGCGCAGTTTCTCCCAGCACCGCTCGACGTTGCGCGGGTCCTCGCCGATCAGGAGGGGCGCCAGGAAGCCGATCATCCCGACGACGGCGCCCGCACCGGCGTCGGGATTGGCCTCGCCGAACCCGCTGATGCCTTCGTCGGTGTCGATCCGCACCAGCGTGGCCTGACCGTGGTAGGCCACCACCGCCGTCGTGACGTTCACGATCCGCATTGTTCTCCCGCCGCCGGGTAGTGCGTACGAATGGACTGTCGCGAGGTCCAACTTGTCCTATAAGCTGATGACATGCAAAGGAGACAAGAGTCACAGGACGCTGTCAAGGTCCGGACTCTGCCGGTGCAGGTGGCGGCCCACCTGACCCGGCGCATCGTCAGCGGCGAGTTCGAGGAGGGCCGGGCCCCGTCGGAGCTCGACATCTCCCAGGAGTTCGGGGTGTCCCGTGTGGTGGCGCGGGAGACGCTCAAGATCCTCGCCTCACTCGACATCGTCGATGTCGCGCAGGGCCGCCGCGTCGTCGTGCGTCCCCGCGCGGAGTGGGACTACCTGAGCCCGCTGCTGATCGAGTGGCTGCCCGCGGAGATCGTCGGCGAGCTGCTGCAGGAGCTGCACCAGCTGCGCGTGCTGCTCGAACCGGAACTCGCCGCGATGGCCGCGGCCACCGTCACGGACGAGACGCTGGCCCGGCTCCGGGCCGAGATCGACCGCATGTCGGTGCTGGAGGCGGATCCCGAGGCCTACCTCGAGGTCGACCACGAGTTCCACATGGAGATCTGCCGGGCGGCCGACAACCGCATCCTCGACCGGATCATGTACTCCGCCCGCTGGCTCGGCACGGCCAGCCGGCGCATCACCAACGAGGGGCCGGCCGCGCTGCGCTGCGCCACCACCGACCACACGGAGATCTACGAGGCGCTCGTGGCGCGCGACCCGGAACGGGCCCGCGCGGCGATGCGCAAGCACCTGAGCAACAACTCCACGCTCATCGCGCAGACACAGCGAACCAAGCGAGCCACCCGGCGGCGCTAGCCACACCGCACGACCGGGATCCGGAACCGACGACGAGGACGGACGAGGCATGGCAGCACCCGCGATCCCGCCGATCCGGCCGGGACCGACCGGCCCCGGACCGGACGTCGCACGTGCGGGCCGCCGGCCGCCGGCCCGTGCCGTCGAGCCCCGTCGCCCGCTCGCCCGCGACCACGTCGACGCGTGTTTCCTCGCACCGGCGGCCGGACATCCGGACCGAACCTTGTTACTGGGCGAGAACTTCTTCCACCGCGACGACCCGCGCGACGCCCGCTTCGGCGTTCTCCATATCGCCCGCAACAGTTCGGCGTCCTTCGCCGCATGAACGACCCGCAGCGGGGCGCTCGCCTCGCTGTCCCGCCGGTTGCACCGTCGCCCCGTCGGTACGCGTCCGCTCGATCGGACGCGAGAGGAGTTGTCATGGAAGAGAAAACGGACCTGTCGAGACGCACGTTCCTCGGGATGAGCGCGGGAGTGAGCGCGCTGGGCGTGCTCGGTCTCGCCGGGTGCGGGAGCGGCCCCGCACCCGCGCCGCAGGTCGACGTCCAGGTGCCGAAGGCGCTGCTCGACCAGGCGGCCGCGCTGCGCGGCGGGTCGGCGGGGATGCTCTCGCAGAAGCTGTACTCCGAGGCCGCGAACAAGGCATTGGACAAGTCGTTGCAGGTGTTCGCGCAGGCCACCGGCACCACGGTCCGCAACGACCTGGTCTCCGGCGACGCCGGTGACATGGTCGCGAAGATGGACGCCGAGGTGAAGGCGGGCACCAACCGCGACCTGGCCTTCATGAGCGACCGGCGGTTCGTCGGCCAGCTCCACAACCTCGGCGCCCTCACCGACGTCACCGACGTGGTCACCGAGATGAAAGCGCTTTACGGGGAGCCCGCGACGGAGGCGGCCAACTACTGCGTGTTCGACGGGCGCTGGTTCGCGATCCCGTACCACTTCATCGCGACCGGGATGTACCTGCGCAAGGACTGGTACCAGGAAAAGGGTCTCCCGCTCAAGCCCTACTACTCGTGGGAAGAGCTGCGCGACAACGCGCTGGCCGTCTCCGACCCGGCGAAGCGGCGCTTCGGCTGGGGGCTCACGGTGAACCGCTCCGGCGACGCCAACGGCTTCATCGCGAACGTCATCAACACCTACGGCGGGGCGATCGCGGACAACACCGGCACGAAGGTGACGTTCAACTCGCCGGAAACCGTCGAAGCCGTCACGTTCATCGGCGACATCTACACGAACCCGAAGTACGCGCCGATGCTGCCGCCCGGGATCGGCAGCTGGACCGACTCGAGCAACAACGAGAACTGGCTGGCCCAGATCCTGGGGCTCACGCTCAACCAGTTCAGCGTCTACGCCGACTCGAAGACCAAGAAGAACCCGGTCTACGCCAACACCCACCCGTTCAACGGCGCCACCGGACCGGCGCTCGACCGGCCGCTCGCGTACGGCGAGTCCAACTCGTTCGTCGTGTTCAAGGGGGCGAAGAACCCCGACCTCGCCAAGCTGGTCGCGAAGTTCATGGTCGGCGGGAGCGCCCTGCTCGGTGTCGCGAAGGAAGCGCCGTGCCTGGTGAATCCCTCGTGGGACAAGGTGTGGGACTCCGACCCGTACTACACCACCGGTGACCCGGCCTTCGCCGCGCTGCGCGAGCAGACCCGCGCGGCGCTCCCGATCAAGACCAAGACCGGGTACGCCTTCCCGCAGGCGCCGAGCCCCGGCGAGCAGGCCGCCACCGCCGCCTACCTGCTGACCGACATGATGCAGTCGGTCATCCAGGGCACCCGGCCGGCCGACGCCGTGGCCTCGACCCACACCCGGATCGTCCAGATCTTCGAGCAACAGGGCTACCGGCAGTGACCGTCCTGCGTCCGAAGAGGACACCCCCGGCGCCGGCCCGTCCGGCGCCGGGCGCGTCGTCCTCGCTCACCCCGACCCAGCGGCGGCTCGGGCGCGACTGGCGCCTCGCGGCGGTGTTCATCGGGCCGACGCTGGTGCTGGTCGCCGGCCTGATCCTGGTCCCGATCATCAGCTCGGTCGTCACCAGCGCCACCGAGCGCCACGGCGCGGACACGGTCTTCGTCGGGCTGGACAACTACACCGCCCTCATCGACGACTCCGTGTTCCACAAGGGCGTGCTCAACTCGTTCGTCTTCACCGCCTACGCCGAGATCTTCAAGGTGGTCTTCGGCCTCATCGCGGCGTTGATGCTGCACCACATGCGCCGCGGCCGGGCGATCATCGCCGGGGTGATCCTGCTGCCGTGGGTGATCCCGACGGTCGTCACGGCCTTCACCTGGCGCTCGTTGCTCGACCCGATCTTCGGCAGCGTCAACGTCCTGCTCACCGACTCCGGGATCGGGCCCGCCCTCGCCGCGATCGGGCTCGTCGACAAGTGGCCCGCGGAGTGGCTGTCCGATCCCGCGCTCGCGCTGCCGGCGGTCATCCTGGTCAACGTCTGGAAGGGCGTCCCGTTCTTCACGGTGACGTTCCTCGCCGGCCTCAAGGCCATCGACAGCGGCCTGCACGAGGCGGCGATGGTGGACGGCGCCTCGTCGTGGCAGCGCTTCGTGCACATCACGCTGCCGGGGCTGCGTCCGGTCATGATCGTGACGGTGCTGCTGTCGTCGATCTGGACGTTCAACAACTTCGACCTGATCTGGCTGATGACCCAGGGTGGACCGGGCGACGCCACCGCGCCGTACGTGATGGTGGCCTACTCGAAGGCCATCCAGCAGCTGCAGCTGGGCGCGGGCGCCGCGGTCACGCTGGTCATGCTGCCGATCATCGCCGTCCTCGTGGTGATCCTCGTGCGGATGATGCGCCGCAGCGACCAGCCGGGCGCGGCGGATATGGGGCGCCGGCGGCTGAGTACCGTCCAGCGCCGGGCGCTGCCGTGGGTGATCGTCGCGGGCTCGGTGCTCGTACTGGTCTGGGCGTCGCCGCAGATCGTCTGGAAGGCCGCGCTCGTGCTGGGCGTGTTCGTGGTGCTCGCGGCCGCCGTCGGCCGGGTCGTCTCGACGCTCGCCGCGCGCGGCAACCGGCTGGCCGCCCGCCTGGTCGCCGGCGGCGGCTCGGGGGTCGCGCTCGCCGGCCTGCTGGGTTTCGTGCTCGCCCCGATCTACTGGATGACGGTCACGGCCTTCAAGTCCGACGACCAGATCGTCGCGCGCGGCGACGACCTCTGGCCGACGCCGTGGAGCACCGAGCAGTTCACCAACCTGTTCTCGGGCCGGGCGTTCGGCACCTGGTACCTCAACACGATCCTGGTGTCGGTGGCGTCCACCGTGATCGCCCTGGTCTGCGCCGCGCTGGCCGGCTACGCGCTGGCCCGGCTGAAGTTCCGGGGTTCGGAGAGCTTCACGGTGACGATCCTGCTCACCTACGTGATGCCGGGCGCGCTGCTGTTCATCCCGCTCTACCAGCTGATGAGCGGGATCGGGCTCAACGACTCGCTGTGGTCGCTCGTGCTCGCCTACCCCACGTTCACCCTGCCGTTCGCGACGTGGCTGCTCGTCGGCTACTTCAAGTCGATCCCGGCCGAGCTCGAGGAGGCCGCGCTGGTCGACGGCTGCACGCGGTTCGGGGCGTTCCGCCGGATCGTGCTGCCGCTGGCGAAACCGGGCCTGCTCGCGGTCGCGCTGTTCACGCTCACCAACGCGTGGAACGAGTTCCTGTTCGCCTTCGTGTTCATCACCAAGGACGACTACAAGACGCTGCCGGTCGGCATGCAGTCGATGATCTTCGGCGACGTCGTCCCGCAGGGGCAGCTGGCCGCCGCGTCGCTGCTGGTCAGCATCCCGGTCGTGCTCATGTACGGGTTCGGGCAGCGGTTCCTGACCGAGGGGCTCACCGCGGGAGCGGTGAAGGGATGAGCGGGATCACGGAGGAGCACGTCGCGACGGCGTCCCGGCCGAGCAAGCTGCGCATCACCGACCTGCGGGTGGCCAACGTGGCCGGGGTGCCGTTCCGCTCGTCGATCATCCGGATCGACACCAACCAGGGCCTGTCCGGTTACGGGGAGGTGCGTGACGGGGCCAGCGCCACCTACGCGCTCATGCTCAAGAGCCGGCTCGTCGGGGAGAACCCCTGCGACGTCGACAAGATCTTCCGCAAGATCAAGCAGTTCGGGTTCCACGGCCGCCAAGGCGGCGGGGTCTCCGGCGTCGAGATGGCGGTGATGGACCTGGCGGGCAAGGCGTACGGCGTACCCGCGTACGCGCTGATCGGCGGCCGGTTCCGGGACGAGATCCGCTGCTACGCGGACACGCCGTCGCTGCCGGACCCGCGCGCGATGGGCGTCCGGCTGCTGGACCGCAAGCAGCGCGGGTTCACGATGCTGAAGATGGACGTGGGCATCGACCTGCTGTGGGACGTGCCGGGCGCGCTGATCGCGCCGCCGGGTGCCCGCGAGGACGCCACGACGATGCACCCGTTCACCGGCATCCAGGTCACCGCGAAGGGCGTCGACCACCTGGTGTCCTATGTGGACATCGTCCGCTCCGTCGTCGGTTACGACATCGCGCTCGCCGCCGACCACTTCGGCCACATCGCCCTCGACTCCGCCATCCGGATCGCCCGCGCGCTGGAGCCGTTCACGCTGGCGTGGATCGAGGACCTGATCCCGTGGCAGCTGACCGACCAGTGGCGGCAGCTCACCACCGCCGTCGACGTCCCGACGTGCACGGGGGAGGACATCTACCTGCTCGAGGGCTTCCGGCCGCTGCTGGACGCGGGCGCCATCCGCGTCGCGCACCCCGACCCGGCGACGGCGGGCGGCATCGCGGAGACCAAGCGGATCGGCGACCACGCGCAGGAACGCGGGATCGCGATGGCGCTGCACCTGGCGGCGTCGCCGATCGCGACGATGGCGTGCGTGCACCTGGCCGCCGCCACCGAGAACTTCCTCGCCCTCGAACACCACGCGGCCGAGGTGGGGTTCTGGAGCGATCTCGTCACCGGCCTGCCCCGCCCGCTGATCCGGAACGGCCACATCACGGTGCCGGACACGCCGGGACTGGGGTTCGGCGACGTCGACGAGGAGCTGCTGCGCCGCCACCTCGACCCCCGTGATCCGGTGTTCTTCGCCGAGACGACGCACTGGGACGGGGAGTCGAGCCACGACCGGCTGTGGAGCTGAAAGCGCTGTCAGGCCGGGCCCCGCCGGGCGCGCCACCGCTCGTACTCGGGCCGGGCCTCGTCCGACAGCGGGTAGTACAGCCGCATGTCGCCGCCCTCGGCCAGCCGGATCCGGGAGAACTCCTCCCATTCCGCGTGTTCCTGGGCGTGGGCCACCAGGGCGGGGGCGAGCTTGACCGGCACCACGACCGCCCCGTCGTCGTCGGCGACGACGATGTCGCCCGGCTCGACGAGGGTGCCGCCGCACGCAACCGGCACGTTGACGGCGGCCGGGACGATGCCGGTCTGGGTGTGGAAGTTCGGTGTGGCGCCCCGGATCCACAGCCCGAGGCCGAGCTGCTTGGCCTCGCCGGTGTCGCGCAGACAGCCGTCGACCACGACGCCGGCGCCGCCGCGGCCCTTGAAGTAGGTCAGCATCATCTCGCCGAACACACCGCTGCTCATGTCGCCGCGCGCGTCGACGACGATCATGTCGCCGGGCTGGGCGTGGTACATGACGTGCCGGTGCAGCTGCTTCTCCGGTTCTTCGTATTCTTCGACGGGGTAGAGGTCTTCCCGTTTCGGCAGGAACTGCAGCGTCAGCGCCGGTCCGGCCACGCGCACGCCGGGGGTCACCGAGACCGGGCCGCTGATGAACGCGCTGCGGATGCCCATGCGGCTGAGCTCGCCGCTGGCCGTCGCGCTGCCGATGGCCGCGAGGGCGGCGCTGAGCTCGGCGGGCGGGCGGGCGATGTCGTGCGTCTCGACCACGTAGATAGCTCCCTCGGGTCCGCGTTCACCGTGACTGTCGAAGAGTTTCGCTGGGACTCCGGATCCGAGCCTAGTCCGGCGGACCTGCTTCCGCGACGTCATCCGGGTGCGGTTTTGTCCTCCGTGCCACCAAAACACCGACCCCGCGGTCCACTGGGTCCGCGTTCCCCCGTCGTTGCAGCGCTTCGGCCGTGGGGAACGCGGCGCTGACACGGAACCCGTCGCCCGACGGTCCGGCGGTGAACCGGCCGCCGAGCGCGTCGACGCGCTCGCGCAGCCCGGCGAGCCCGCGGCCGCCGGAGCCGAGCACGCCGGCGTCGGTCGCCGGGCCGCGGGTGGTCACCTCGATCTCGAGGTGGTCGGCGCCGTGACCGACGCGCACGGTGGCGGGCCGGCCGGCGGCGTACTTGGCCGCGTTGGTCAGCGCCTCCTGCACGATCCGGTACGCCGTCAGCTCGGTGTCCGCCGGCCACACCCGGCGTTCGCCCGATTCCACCAGCTCGACCACCCGCCCCGGCTGCTCGACGAGGCCGCGCAAGGCGTCCAGGCCCGGCGTGCGCGCGCCGGTCGCTTCGAGAACCCCGAGCAGGAACCGCAGTTCGGTGAGGGCGTCGCGGCCCGAGCCGGTGATGGTGGCCAGTACCGCGGGAAAGCGCTCGGGCGGGAGGTACCGCGCGGCGTCGGCCTGCACAACCATGGCCGTCACGTGGTGGGTGACGACGTCGTGCAGTTCGCGGGCGAGCCGCGCGCGTTCCTCGGCCGCCGCGGCCCGGGCGGTGAGCCGCCGCCGCTGCACCTCCTGCCACCGCCGTTGCCGCACCACCGTGCCCAGCAGCCAGAACAGCGCCAGCACCCCGTAGTAGACGAGGTAGATCAGCACGCCCGACGGGGACCCGCGCCAGGTGACCAGGAGCGCGAAGACGACGTACCCCGCTGTCACCGCCGCGGGCAGGGCCCAGCGGAACCGCTCTTCGCGCGCTCCCGCCGAGTAGAGCGCGAAGTACAGCGCGAGACTGGCGATCGTGGGGGAGTAGGCGAGCACTTCGTGCGCGGCGAAAGACGTCGCGATGACCGCGAGAGTCGCCGCGGGCCACCGGCTGCGGCCGGCCAGCGGGAGCGTCTGCCCGAGCACCAGCACGACCGCCGCGAAACCGCCGTCGTGCCGCGGCAGGTCGCCGAACTGGGCGCCGAGCATCGCCAGTGCCGGGACGAACGCGGCGACCGTGACGCTCGCGGCGAGCGCCCGGTCCCGGATCTCCGGCGGCACGCGCGCCCAGCGGTTCCGGAGACGGTCCGGTGTCGGCATGGCCGGGAGCCTAGCGATACCGGGCCGTTCCCGTTGCGGCGCCCGGGAAAGTGGAGGCGCGCCGGACCTCGGCCGCCCGCGAGCGCGTGAATCAGCTGCGGCGACGGCACTTCGGTCCGGATTCCGCTGAGCACCGCAGAGCGGCGGCCGGCCACTCGCGCAGCGCCGACGCTTTGCCCGGGTCCGGGTCCGGCTGGGGCGTGCCGTTGATCGTCGCCACCAGGGAGTGGTACCTGGTCAGCAGTTTCAGCCCGGTCGACTCGGACATCGACACGAGCTTGTGCAGCAGGCTGACCTGTTCCGTCGTGGTCTGCTGCCGCCTGACGGTCCGCAGCACGGCTCGGCGGGCCTAGAACTGCCGCAGCTGGTCCTCGACCAGCCGCAGGTGGGTGCGAGCCGGGCGATGGCGTGCACGTCGTACTGCCGGAAGCCGCCCTCGGTGAGCGCGGCGGCGACGTCTCCGATGCGTAAAGCTCTTTCATACCGTCGCTATGGGATCTCGAGCGGGTTGAGAGTCAAGGGCGCGGGCGGCCCCCGTCGAGGCAGGCCGCCCGCGCCGGGGCGATCACTGCGTCGTGACGTCGGTGCAGTCGAGGTCCTTCTCCGGCAGCCGGCCGGTGTCCAGGAAGGCCGTGGTGGCGGTGTCCGCGCAGGCCGAGCCTTCGTGGTAGACGTAGTGCCCGCCGTTGCCGACGCCGACGAAGGCGGCGCGGTTGCCCAGCGCGTGGCGCAGCCCGAGGCCGGAGTCCCACGGTGTGGCGTGGTCACGGCGGTTCTGCAGGATCAGGGTGTTGCGCGGGCCCTGGCCGGTCACGGTGACCGGCTTCTCGACCGGTTGCGGCCAGAACGCGCACGGCCAGATGTTCGCCGGCATGCCCGCGGTCAGCGGCCAGGCCGTGCGGTCGGCGGCGGTGGCCCGGGCGTAGGCGCCGACGTCGTGGGACCACTCGGCGTCGCCGCAGGTGAGGGCCAGGAACATGGTCGCCTGGTTGTCCGCGGGGACACCCGGGGCGGCCGGGCCGTCGGCGAACACCTGCTTGAGCACCGCGCCGTCGGCGTCGGTGACCCGCCCGTCGGCCAGGTCGCCGGCGGCCTTCCAGACCTGGGCGAGCACCGGCAGGGTGTTGTTGTGGATCAGCAGCGCGTAGGTGACGCCGCGCAGCATCGCCCCGCTCAACGACTGTGGCGTGCCCGGGACCGGCGCCGGCTGGTGGTCGAGCCGGTCGGCGAGCGCGAGGTAGGTCCGGGTGACCTCGGCGGGGGTGGCGCCGAGCCCGAGGGCGCCGTTCTGCGCGGCGGCGACGGCGGCCGCGTCGGGGAACCGCTCGGCCATGCCCTTGCTCCAGCTCGCCGCTTCGCCGGCCCACACGTGGGCGGGATCGACGTTGCCTTCGAGGATCACGCGGTCGGTGCGGTCCGGGAACAGTGCACTGTAGACGGTGCCGAGGTAGGTGCCGTAGGACTGGCCCCAGTACGAGATCTTGGCTTCGCCCAAGGCTTCCCGGACGCGGTCGAGGTCGCGGGCGGTGTTGGCGGTGGTGAAGTAACGCAGGTTCTCCCCGGCCGTGGCGGCGCACTTGGCGGCCGTGGCCCGGGCGGCCTGGACGTTCGCGTCGATCGAGCCGTCGGCGGCGGGGTACGGGAAGAGGGCGGCGACGCTGGGGTTCTCGAGGCCGCAGCTCTGCGGGGTGCTGGTCCCGACTCCGCGCGGGTCGAAGCCGATCAGGTCGTAGCCGTCCAGGACGGGTTTCGGCAGCGTCGGGGCCATCGTGCCGGGTGTGTCGAGCCCCGGCAGCGCCGGACCACCCGGGTTCAGCAGCAGGACGCCGTGGCGCTTGGCGGGATCGGCGGCCCCCAGCCGGGAGATGACGACCTCGATCGACGCGCGGTCCGGCCGGCTGTAGTCCAGCGGTACCTTCACCTTCGCGCAGGTGAGCCGGGGATCCCGGGTCGTGCCCGGCGCCGCCGCCGGGCACGGTCCCCACGCGAGCGCCGCGGGCTGGGCCGGGCTGTCTTCGTCGTTCGCGCTGTCGCACGCCGCCACGCCGAGAACGGTCAGCGTGGTCACCGCCAAAGCCGCCGCGAACCGTGACCCGCGTGTCTTCCTCATGGTGCTCGCCCTCCGCCGTTCAATGGTTTTGACGGCGCTGAAGGTAGCGAGGGCGGGACCGCGCGAACGTCACCCCGGAGTGGGCAGCCCGAGTAGCTCTCCCGGGGGACAACGGCCCGGATCTACACGCTTTTGGCGAGCGGCGTTGGCCGTGCTACTCGGCCGCTGCCGCGGGGATGGCGTTGTCGACGAGGACGGCCGCGGCGGCGGCGGCGGTGGTGAACGCTTCGGCGTCGAGGACCCGGCTGCGGGCCGAGGCGCCGTCCAGGAGCAGCGCCAGCTGCTCGCCGAGCTGTTCCGGGTCGGGGGCGCCGGCCTCGCGGGCGGCCTCGGTGAGCCGGGCGGCGAAGCCGAGTTTGTAGTCACGGGCGTGCACGCGTGCCGGGTGGCCCGGGTCGGGGATTTCGACGGCCGCCGCGATGAAGGGGCACAGGGGCGAGTGCACGTCGAACACGGCGAGGAGCCGTTCGCGAGGTGTGAGGTCGGTGCGGTCGAACACTTCGGGCAGGATCTCGGGGTCGAATCGGCGCAGGCCTTCGGCGATCAGCTCGTCCTTGCCGGCGAAGTGCTGGTACAGCGTGCGTTTGGACACCTCGGCCACCGCGCAGAGCTGGTCCATGCCGGTGCCGTTGATGCCTTGGTCACGGAACAGCTGCTGTGACGCGCTGAGGATGCGCTCGCGGGCGCCCCGGCCGCGCCGCAGGCCTCGCGGTCCCTTCTCCACCTCTGTCACATCCCCAGCTTAGCGCACTTGGGTACCGCTCGGTGTGCATAGCTTGCGTCCGGCCCGCCTGCTCGCTACGTTAGGTACTCAGATCGGTGTACATAACATCGGCACAGCGAGTGGATGGAGCAGTCGTGGGAAAGCTCGATGGCAAGGTCGCGGTGATCACCGGCGGGACGAGCGGGATGGCGCTGGCCGGTGCGAAGCTGTTCGTCGACGAAGGGGCGCACGTCTTCATTTCGGGCCGGCGGAAGGACGCGCTGGACGACGCCGTCAAGCTGATCGGCCGGAACGTCACCGGCGTCCAGGGTGATTCGGCCGACCTCGACGACCTGGACCGGTTGTTCGAGACGGTCAAGCGGGAGAAGGGTTCGGTCGACGTGGTGTGGGCGAGCGCCGGGACGGGCGAGCAGGGCAAGCTCGGCGAGATCACCCCGGAGCAGTTCGACGCCGCCTTCTCGCTGAACGCGCGCGGCACGCTGTTCACGATCCAGAAAGCGCTTCCGCTGCTCAACGACGGCGGCTCGATCGTCATGACCGGGTCGAACGCGTCGCTGCGGGGCTATCCCGAGTGGAGTGTGTACGCGGCGAGCAAGGCCGTGCTGCCCGCCTACGCCCGGGTGTGGGTGGCCGAGCTGCGGGACCGGAAGATCCGGGTGAACGTGCTGACCCCCGGCCAGGTCGCCACGCCGATCCTGGCGGAGGTGATGGACGAGGAGACGAAGGCGCAGTTCGAGTCCGTGATCCCGCGGCGGGAGATGGGCCGCCCCGAGGAGATCGCGTCGGTCGCGTTGTTCCTCGCCTCGGACGACTCGAGCTACGTCAACGGCATGGAGCTGGTCGTCGACGGCGGCACCACGGTGATCTGAGCGCGTCGCCGGTCCTCAGCCGGCGAAGTGGTTCTGGCTCAGCGCAAGGAGTTTCCGCTGGGTCGCGGGGTCGTGGGACACCGGGGGAGTGCTCGCTTCCTTGTCACGGTTGAAGTAGCGGCCGGTGACATCGGCCATGGCGGGGTCGGTCGCGATGCGTGTGGCGCTTTGCGCTCCTTCGGCGGGGGTGAGCAGGCTGCGGCGGATCAGGGTGCGCATGGGGCGTAGCAACGGGGGCACGAGGTCGTCGATGATGTCGGTGGCGACGATGCCCGGGTGCAGGGCGTTGACCGTCACCCCGTCGGCGGCGAGGTCGCGGGCGAGGGCGTAGCCGGCGGTGACGGTCATCAGCTTGGCGCGTGCGTAGGCCTCGAAGGGCGCGAAACCGGCCGCGGGGTTGAGTTCCGCGAGGTCGTCGACGCCGGTCAGGTCGAGGGTCGCCGGCCGCGGCTTGCCGGCGAGCTTGATCTGCCGGGTGTCGTTGAGGGTGTCGCTGGCGACGTTCACCACGCGGGCCCCGCCGCGGCGCAGCGCCGCGTCCAGCAGGGTGGTGAGGCCGAAGGCGGCGAGGTAGTCGAGGGCGATGTGCATCTCGACGCCGTCGGCCGAGATGCGGTGTTCGGAGAAGTGCGCGCCGGCGTTGTTGACGAGGACGTGGATCCGGTCGTGCCGGTCCAGGATGGACTTCGCCGCGGTGACGACGTCGGCGCGCCGGGACAGGTCGCCGGGGATGACGTCGAGCCGGTTCGCCTGGGCGCCGAGGAGTGCGCGCAAAGCGTGGGCACGAGCGGGATCGCGGGCGACGGTGAGCACGTGCGCACCCGCGCGGACGAGGCCGGCGGCGATGACCTGGCCCATGCCACCGGTCGCGCCGGTGACGACGGCGACCTTCCCGGTCAGGTCGGGGACGGCGGCGGTCACCGGCTGATCCGCGGGTAGGCGTGGGCGTACCGCGGGGTTTCGGCCTCGTCGAGCAGGAACGCGGCGAGATCGGCGCGGCCGATGGAGCTCCACAACCGGATCCGCAGGTCGGTGCCGGCCCGGTACTTCCCGATCTCGTCGTGGTCGGCCAGCTTCGGCGGCCGCACGATCGTCCAGTCCAGGCCGGAGGCGGTGATGAGCGGCTCCATCGTTTCCTTGTCGCGCATGCGTTCGGCGACGTTCGCCCACACGGCCAAGGAGTACAGCGACTTGTCGTGCGTCTCGAGCACGCCGTGCGCGCTGAGGGCGATCAGGCGGTCCACCCCCGCCGCCTTCATCGCGGTGACCGCGGAGCGGACGCCGTCGGTGCACACCGTCGTCGGCCCGGTGCCGGCGCCGCCCAGCGCGCTGATCACCACGCTCGTGCCCGGCAGGGCGCGGGTGAGGACCGGGACGTCGGTGACCTCGGGCCAGCTCACTTCGTCAAGCCTTTCGTGCGGCGCGAACGTCCCCGCCCGGCGGACCGGCGCGACCACGTGGTGCCCGCGCCGGAGTGCCGTGGACACCACGTGGCGTCCGGTGGCCCCGGTCGCTCCGAGTACCGTCACGGTCATCTGTGATACAGGATGTCTCATACCGCCATCATGCACACTCGCCGTGCTTCGAGTCAAGTTGTCTCATAGGATCGGCTCGTGACCAGTGAGACAGACCCCCGATCCGTGCGAAGCCGGGAAGCGATCTTGAACGCCGCCCGCGAGCTGCTGCTGGAGAGCGGCCCGACCGCGGTGACGCACGTGCAGGTCGCCGACCGCGCGGGGGTGGGCCGCGCCACGGTCTACCGCCACTGGCCGCAGGCCGAACCGCTGCTCCTCGAGGCCATGGCCACCGTCCCGATGCCGTTCCTCGACCAGCCCACCACGCCCACCCGGGAGTGGCTGCGCCGGGAGCTGACCGCGATCGCCCGCCAGCTCGAGCTGGACGACGTCCGCGCCGTGTCCACGACCTTGGCCAACACGGCCCTGTGGGACGAGAACATGGACGCCCGCCGCGCACAGTTCGCGGCCATCCTCACCGACCGCCTGGCAACCGCCCTGGACGACGCCCAGACGCGCGGCGAGCTCACCCTGGCACTGGCGAGCCGCAACGCCGCAGCCCTGACGATCGGCCCGCTGTACTACCGCAGCACCATCGAGCACGCCCCGCCCGACGTCACCCTCATCGACGCCGCCATCGCCGCCCTGGGCGACTGGTCCGCCGACCGGTGAGCACGCCGGACGACCGGTCAGCGGCCGGTGAAGGCGCCGAGGAGGAAACTGGCGGAGTGCCGAGCAGCGAACGAAGGAACCGGGAAGCCATGCGCCGCGCCGCGGTCGAAGGCGTAGCGGCCTACCTCGCCGACGAGGACGCGGATGTCCACAACATCATCGACGCCGCCGTCCGGGAGAACGCGGTGGTAGCGGCGTTGAACCTGACCGCGCTGGCGGCAGCTGCGGTCACGGCCCTCGCCGAAGCGACGGACCGTACGCCCGCCGATGCCCTGCGCTCGATCGACCGAGCAGACATCGGTCGGCTGGGGTAGGCCCGCTCACCAGGTGGATCTCCGGAACCCGCCGTCATAGTCGTCGTCCTCCGGGGCGACCTCCGGCTCCGCAAGATCGAGCGCCGCCAACGCCGCGATCTCCTCCCGGACTCCGGCTTCCGCCCCGTCGAGGGCCGCTTGCTTCTCGGCCTCGGGCAGCGCGTGCCACTCGTCGATGCCCGCGTGGGCCGCCTCCAGCGTTTCCTCGGACAGGTACGAGCGGTACAGCAGGTCTTCCGGCTTCGCGTGGCCCGCCAGGACGTCGCGGGCGAAGTCGGCCAGGTCGCCCTCGCCGCGGGCCAGCAGCACCAGCTGGTTGTGCCTCGCGAGCCGGCCCCGTTGCGTTCGCCACGGTGAGATCTCCACGTCACGTCCCCGGGTGCTTGTACGGTTCGCCGGGCCAGGCCTTCGCGGCGATTTCGCCGTTGCCCGCTACCAGTTCGGAGATCGACGCGATCGTGTGCGCCAGCGTGTTCAGCGCGTCGATGGCGGTGCGCAGCGGGGTCACCTCGGTCATGATCCCGGCGATCGCCTGGCGCACGGATTCGCCGTCGCCCAGGCCGGCGATGCCCAGCAGGAACATCTCCAGGGCCTTGCCGAGCTTGAAGACCTTGCCGAGCAACGCGTCGAGCAGCCCTTCGAGCGCGATGTCGAGCGCCTGCATGGCGTCGTAGGCCGCGCGGGCGAAGTTCTTGATCTTCTGGCCGGCCTCCGTGCAGAACCTGGCGTGTTCCGCGCAGGCGTGGGAGTAGTCGGTCAGCCAGGCGCGCGCGGCCTCGCCGGCGTGCCCGGTCCAGCGCTCCTGGATGCCGAAACGCCCGCGGTCGACGTTCTGCTTGATCTTGGCGAACGCGAGCCCGGTGTCCTCGAACACCATGCCCTGCCGCAGCAGCGCGTCCCAGTCGCCGGCCACCAGCTTCTCGACGACGGTCAGCAGGTCGATCCCGACCAGCTTCGTCAGCAGGCCCCGCGCCGCCCCGGAGATCGACGCCCCGCCCGCGATGTCGTCGGCGATGCGCTGGACCTCGATGTTCCAGCCGCCGAACGCGTCCTCGCCCGGGTTGTCCGGGCCGGTGTACTCGAGCTCGGGGTGCCGCGGGTTGCGGGACGCGTTGTCGAAGTCGGTGAAGGACGCCGCGGTTTCGGGGGAGGCGACGTCGTCGGGCGCGACCCGTTCGGACAGCGAGTCCGGGTAGGCCGCGTCGGCCTTCGCGGCGGCCTCGTGGTCGGTCTCGCGGTACAGCTTCGCCACGGCGACGAGCGTGGTGTCGTAGGAGTCCGCGAGGGACTCGGCCTTGCCCCCGTTGGCGACGGCGAGCTCCTGCCACCGGTCGAGCGGCGCGGCGAGCTTGCCGAGCAGCCCCTCACCCCACTCGTTCGGCCCGGCGGTGGCGGCCGCCCGGTAGAGCCCGGCCGCGGCGCCGGCCCGCCCGGCCAGCGCGCCGAGCTTCTTGATCGCCTCGGGGTCGGCGTGGAAATCACTGCTGATGGTCGTGCCTCCGGGTCCGGTCGTGCTGACGACCGGTGCACGCGCGCCGGGGTGATCCGGTTTAGTCCACCCGGTGGAACGCCGCTCGGCTCACCGGTAGTCGGTGGAGGTGGCCAGTTCGCGCCACTGGTCGAGTTCGCCGGCGACCGTGGCCAGCTTGTCCTCCACGAGCCGGACGCAGTCGCTGCCCAGCTGCAGCCGCAGCGGCGGCTCCGCGGCCGTGACCAGGCGGCGGATGGCGGTGACCGCGCGGGCCGGGTCGCCGGGCTGGTGGCCGTCGTTCTTCTCGATCGCCGACGTCACGGCGCCGACGCTGCCGGCGTAGGCGGGCACGGTGACCGCGACCTGGCGACGGCTGGCGGGGGCGAGGAAGTCCGTGCGGAACGAGCCGGGCTCGACGACGGTGACGTCGATCCCGAGCGGCCCGACCTCCGCGCGCAGCGCCTCGCTGAGGCCTTCGACGGCGAACTTGGCCGCGCTGTAGAGGCCGCGGCCCGCGCCGGAGGCGAACCCCGCGCTGGAGCTGATGTTCACGACGTGGCCCGCGCCCTGGGCCCGCAACACCGGCAGCGCGGCGCGGGTGACGTTCAGCAGGCCGAAGACGTTGGTGTCGAACAGCGCGCGCACATCGGCGTCCGGCACCTCCTCGACGGCGCCGAAGAGCCCGTAGCCGGCGTTGTTGACGAGCACGTCGATGCGGCCGAACCGTTCGACGGCCGCGGCGACGGCGGCCTCGGCCTGGGCCGGATCGGTGACGTCGAGGCGGACGTCGAGCCGCGGCCCGGCCGGGTCGCCGGGCGGTGGGTTCCGCGCGGCCGCGACGACCTGGTCGCCCGCGACGAGGGCGGCGTCGGTGAGCGCCCGGCCGAAGCCGCGGGACGCGCCGGTGATGAACCAGACAGACATGAGTGTGCTCCGTGATCGTGCGACGGCAGGCCGGTTATCGGCCGGACGGGTCGTCCGCGGGGGAGAGGGCGTAGCCGGCCAGCAGGGCTAGCGCGTGGGCGGCCGGGCTGCCCGGCTCAGCGTGGTAGACGACGAGGTGCTGCCCCGGCGCGCTGGTGACGGCCAGGTTCTCGAACCGCAGGGTCAGGTCCCCGGCGAGTTCGTGGTGGAAGTGCTTGACCGTCGCGGTCTTGGCCCGGACCTCGTGCTTGCCCCACAGGCGGGCGAAGTCGGGGCTGCCGACCGACAGCGTGCCCACCAGTTCGGTGAGGCGGGCGTCGTCGGGGTCCGGGTTGGCCGCGCGGAGGGCGGCGACGCAGCCTTCGGCGATCTTCGCCCAGTCGCGGTAGAAGACGCGGGCGCCGGGCTCGAGGAAGATGCCGCGCAGCAGGTTCCGTTCGCCGCGCAGCCAGGAGAACAGCGCTTCGCCGAGCGGGTTGACGGCCAGGAGGTCGAAGTACCGGCCGTAGACCAGGGCCGGGGTGTGGGGCCAGGCGTCGAGCAGGGCCACGAGTCCCGGTGCCGGGTGCTCGGGCCGGGCTTTGCGTGGTTTCGCCGGTGCGGCGAGGCCGCGGAGGTAGGCGGCGGCCTCGTCGTCCAGCAGCAGGGCGTCGGCGAGGGCCGTCACCACCTGCGGCGAGGGGTGGGTGTCGCGGCCCTGTTCCAGCCGGGTGTAGTAGTCCGTGCTGACGCCGGCCAGCATGGCGACCTCTTCCCGGCGCAGCCCGGGCGTGCGCCGGTCGCCGTCCGGGATGCCGTGCCGGTCCGGCCGGGTCAGGGCGCGCCGGGCCCGGAGGAACTCGCCCAGCCGGGGTGCCGCGTGCGCCACGGTCACCACCTCCTGTCCGTCGCGGATCTTCGACCTCACCGACGCTAGCCGGGGATCACCGGAGCCGGGTAGCTCTGCCAGGTCCCCCGTGCGGCGCTCGTCGGGGAAGCCGGATCAGGCGACGGCGAAGCGGGTCAGCACCGCGGCCGGCCGGACCTCGGGCAGGGCCCGGCGGAACGCGCGGTAGTAGGCGAGTTCCTCTTTGGACCGCAACGAGGTGGCCGGGTCGCGCCGCTCGGTCAGTTCGGCGTCGCCGATGTGCCGGTTCCAGTACGGGGTCAGCAGGTCCGCGGCGCCGCTGCCGGTGCCGAACTCCAGCTTGGGCCGCCAGAGCAGCCGCTCGGGGAGCCAGCCGGTGAACGCGCGGCGCAGGTGGCCCTTCTCGAGGCCGTCGGCTTCGAGTGATTTCACGTTGTCCGGCAAGGACATCGCGTGGTCGACCACGCGGGTGTCGAGGAAGGGCACCCGCGCTTCCAGCCCGTGCGCCATCGTGACGCGGTCGCAGCGCTGGAGGTTGAGCCCGTGCAGCTGCTCGATGGTGCGCCGCAGCTCGCGGTGCAGCGCCGCCGGGTCGCGGTGACGTTCGTGGTAGTAGCTGTAGCCGGCGAAGAGCTCGTCCGCGCCTTCGCCGGTCAGCACCGCCTTGACGTGCTGTGCGGCCAGCTCGGCGAGGAACCAGTTCGGCACCGCGCTGCGGATGAGGCCGGCGTCGAACGACTCGACGGACGCGACGACGTCGTCGAGGGCCGCCACGGCCTGCGCGGCGTCGAAGACCGTTTCGCGGTGCTCCGTACCGAGGAATTCCGCGACTTCCCGGGCCGCGAGCAGGTCGGAGGATCCCTCGACGCCGACGGCGAAGGTCTTCAGCCGCCGCCCTTCGCGGGCGTACTCGGCCGCGGCGACGGCGGCGACGATGCTGGAATCGAGCCCGCCGGAGAGGAAGACGCCGACCTCGACGTCGGCCATCAGGTGCCGGCGGACCGAGTCGACGAGCACGGCGCGCGTCCGGCTCTCCAGCTCCACCGCCGTGAGGCCGTCCTGGACGGGGGCGAAGGTGACGGCCGTGGCGAACCGGACCAGGCCGTCTTCCGGCGTCCACCAGCAGCCGGGCGGGAACATCTCCACCGCGTGCTGGACGGTGACCGGGAAGGCGCGCATCTCGGACGCGAAGTAGTACCGGCCGCCGGTCCGCGCCCAGTACAGGGGCTTGATGCCGAGGCGGTCGCGGGCCGCGACGAACCGTCCGTCCGGGGTCGCCGCGCAGAGCGCCCACATCCCCTCCAGCCGGTCGAGCGCGCGCGGCCCTTCGGCGGTCAGCAACGCGAGCGCCGACTCGCTGTCCGAGGCGGTGGTGAAGTGGTGGCCGGGCAGGCTTTCGCGCAGTTCGGCGTCGTTGTAGATCTCCCCGTTGCAGACCAGCGACCACGGCCCGGCTTCGCCGAGCGGCTGCCGTCCGTTGGCGGGCCCCACGATCGACAGCCGGTTGTGGCCGAGCCAGACGTGCTCGCCGACGCGGGCCTGGCCGGTGTCGTCGGGGCCGCGGTGGGCCAGCCGGGTGAGCATGGCCCGGCCGGTGGCCACGACGTCGGAGGTGATCGCTTCGGACGAGGGGGCGTACCACGCGACTATTCCGCACATGCAGGTCACGCTAGGTCGGCCCGTGCGTCGGTGACAACCGTAGTTGCGCTCCGCGCACGGCCGTCGGACACTGGGCCGATGGCGAACGACAGTCTGACCAGCGTGCACCGGGCGCTCGACGTGCTGCGGACGCTCGGTGCGGGCCCGCTCGGGGTCCAGGCGGTCGCCGAAGCCTTGGCGGCCGAGAAGACCCAGATCTCGCGGACGCTGAAGGTGCTGCTCGAGGAGGGTTTCGCCGAGCGAGACCCGAAGACCCTGGAGTACCGCCTCGGCTGGCAGCTCTACGCGCTCGCCGGCGCGGCCGGGGACGGCCGGCTCCGGCAGGACGCGCCCCGGGCGCTGCGCACGCTGGTCCAGGAGCTGGGGGAGGCGGCGTACCTGACCGTCCGGGAGGGTGACGCGGCCCTGACCGTGCTGAGCGAGCAGGCGGGACGCAGCGTCCAGGCGCGCGAGTGGATCGGCCGCGGTACGCCGCTGAGTTGCACGTCCAGTGGGCGGGCGCTGCTGTTCGGCCTGGCCGACGCCGAGATCGTCACCCTGCTCGCGACCCGGCCGGGCGCGCTGCCCGGCACCCGCCGGGCCCCGCGGACCGTCGCCGCGGTGCTGAAGCGGCTGCGCGAGGAGCGGGTGGCGGGCCACGTCGTCGCCGCGGAGGAGTACGAGATCGGCCTCACCGCGGTCGCCGCCCCCGTGCTCGACTTCCGCGGCACCCCGCTGGCGGCGGTGAACGTGTCGGTGCCCACCTTCCGGCTCACCGAGGACGGCCTGGCGCGGATCGTGGCGGCGGTGACCGCCACGGCCGCGGACCTGTCGCCCGGCGCCCGGGCGTGAGCCGGGTCGTCATCCGACGAGCAGGCCGACCGCGGTGGTCAAGCGTGCGAGGTACGCCTCCCGCGTCTCGACCTGGTGCTTCAACCCGATCGACACGCTGATCAGCGTCTGCGCGACCGGGACCGCGGACGCCCGCCCCGACGTCTCGGCGATCGCGTCGGTGACGAGTTCCGCGAAGCGGACCGGGGCGGTCTCGACGATCTCGCCGAGCAGGTCCGGGTTCTGCTCGATGACACTCGTGACGTCCCGGCCCAGCGGCCCGACGTAGCGGCCGGCCCAGCGGTCGAACGCGCTGGCCAGCCGCTCGCGCAACGGCCGGTCTGTGGCGGCGAGGAGTGCCTGCGCTGCGGCGAGGTCCTGTTCCAGTGCCCGGGTGAACGCGGCCCGGAACAGCGTTTCCTTCGACTCGAACAAGAAGTACAGGCCCGGCCGCGAGATCCGGGCCGTCCGCGCCAGTTCCTCCATGGACGTCTTGCGGTAGCCGTGGCGGGCGAAGGTGAGCAGCACCGACTCGAGCACCGCGTCACGACGAGCCGCGGTGCCGACGTTCGACGTCTCGGGGGCGACCATGCGCCGATCCTACGGCTCGTAGACTCACTATACAAGAACCGACTAGTACGTATAGTGGCCGCCATGACCACACGTGAACTCATCACCACCCCGTTCTCCGCCGCCACCACCGCGGACGAGGTGCTGGCGGGCGTCGACCTCACCGGGATCCGCGCGATCGTGACCGGGGCGTCCTCGGGCATCGGCGCCGAAACGGCCCGCGCGCTCGCGGCCGCCGGTGCCGAGGTGACCCTCGCCGTCCGGAACCCGGCCGCCGGCCACGCCGTCGCCGATGCCATCACCGGCACGACGCGCGTCGCGGCGCTCGATCTCGCCGATCAGGCGGCGGTCCGGCGTTTCGCCGGCGGCTGGGACGGGCCGGTGCACCTGCTCGTCGCCAACGCCGGTGTTGTCACCGGCGGCCTGGAGCGGACGCCGGAAGGGTGGGAGCTGCAGTTCGCGACGAACCACCTCGGCCACTTCGCGCTGGCCACCGGCCTGCACGACGCGCCCGCCCGCGGCGCCGCCGACCGCGGCGAAGCGCGCGTCGTCTCGCTCAGCTCGACCGCGCACATGCGCGCGAACGTCGATTTCGACGACCCGCACTTCGCGCGCCAGGCCTACGACCCGCAGCTCGCGTACGCCCGGTCGAAGACCGCGAACTCCCTGTTCGCCGTCGAAGCGACCCGCCGCTGGGCCGCCGACGGCATCTTTGCGAACGCCGTCAACCCCGGCGGGATCGCGACCGGGCTGCAGCGGAACTTCACCCCGGCGCAGAAGGCGTCCCTCGACGCGGCCGAGGCTGCGGGCACCTTCACCTACAAGACTGTCGAGCAGGGCGCCGCGACCACCGTCGTCGCCGCCGTCGCGCCGCAGTTCGCCCGCACGGGCGGCCACTACCTCGACGACGCCCAGGAGGCGTACACCGTGCCGGACGACGCCACCCTCGCCGACCACCCGCACGGCGTGAAGCAATGGGCGCTCGATCCCGCCGCCGCGAAGCGCCTGTGGGACGTCTCGACGGAGCTGATCCATGGCTGAAGACGATCGGCGAGCCCGTGCGCCGGCGAGGCGTGGAATCATCGTCCTTGCTGTCGTGTCAGCCGTGGCTGTACTGTCCGATGCATGCTGACGTGTGAGACGCGGGGAGCGGCGCTGGCCCGGCTGGGGCGCGCACTGGCCGATCCGACGCGGTGCAAGATCCTCGTGTCCCTGCTGGACGGGGCGAACTACCCCGGTCAGCTCGCCAAGGAACTGGGCCTGAGCCGCTCCAACGTCTCGAACCACCTGGCCTGCTTGCGCGGGTGCGGCCTGGTCGTCGCGACCTACCAGGGGCGTCAGGTCCACTACGGACTGGCGGACGAGCACCTGGCCCGCGCGCTCCGCGAGCTGGTCCAGCTGGTGCTCGCGGTCGATCCCGAGCAGCCCTGCGTGGACGACCACGAGCCGGTGAAGGCATGAGCGGCGACGCCGAACCGCGCGTCGAGCTGCTACCGATCGCGCAAGGCGGCTGCGCCGACGGATGTTGCGCTGTCAAAGTGACAGACGCCGACCGCCGGGCGGTGCTGTCACGCCGGGTGCGGCTGCTGGTGGCCGCCACGATCGGCTACAACGTGGCCGAGGCGGTCATCGCGATCTCGGCCGGGTCGGTGGCCTCGTCGACGGCGCTGATCGGGTTCGGGCTCGATTCGGTCATCGAGGTCGCCTCCGCCTCGGCCGTCGCCTGGCAGTTCTCCGGCGCGGATCCGCAGGCGCGCGAACGGACGGCGTTGAAGGTGATCGCGGCGTCGTTCTTCGCGCTCGCCGCGTACGTCACGGTCGAGTCGGTGCGCGCCCTGTTCGGCGCGGAGCCGGCCGGGCATTCCACCGTCGGGATCGTGCTGGCGGCGGTGTCGTTGCTGGTGATGCCGTTCCTGTCGCACGCGCAACGGCGGGCCGGGCGGGAGCTGGGTTCGGCGAGCGCGGTCGCCGACTCGAAGCAGACGCTGCTGTGCACCTACCTCTCCGGCGTCCTGCTGCTCGGGCTGCTGGTGAACGCGTTGTTCGGCTGGTCGTGGGCCGATCCGGTCGTGGCGTTGGTGATCGCCGCCGTCGCGCTGCGGGAAGGTCGCGAGGCGTGGCGCGGCGAGCACTGCTGCTGAAACCGCGGTGAAACCGGCGTGAATCCCGCTGCCCGCATCCTCCTCGTGTCGTGGCCGCTCCGGCCACGCCGACGGAAGGGGGCGCATGGACAGCGCTGCATCCGCGATCGCGGTGACCGGGCCCACCGGCATCCTCCGGTTTCGACCGCGGCTTCCGGCGGATCACTTGGTCAGGAACTCGTCCGGCCGCAGTGCCCGGCCGACGATCCGGACGTCGCCGATCCAGCCGTGGAACACGTTGTCGAGCGCGCCGCCGTATTCGTGGCCGCCGAGGAGCCACGCGAGGCCGAGCGAGGCGATGCCGACCGAGTCGGTGAAGGGGTTGTCGGCCACGGGGGAGCTTTCGACGTAGACCTTGGTGCGGTGCCCGTCGTTGACGACCGCGAGGTGCCACCACTGGTCTTCGGCCAGGCCGTGGCTCCAGTTGGTGGTCGGGTAGGTCTGGCTGAGCGGGTAGCAGTTGAACTGCACCTCACGACCGTTGTTCGTGGTCATGAGCTGGGCCACCGGCTCCTTCGGGTCGGTGTTCTTCCCGTGCTTGCCCGCGTCGCCCGACGCACCGCGGCGGACCAGGACGGGCATGTTGCCGTTGGTGCCGCCGTCCCAGTCGCGCGGGATCTTCACGAACGTCTCGATGGTGTAGCCGCGCTTGAACGTCTCGGTGTTCAGCGGCGCGCCCGGGCCCGTGGTCAGGTACGCGCCGTGCAGCGGGCTCCGGCCGCCGGCGAACCGGAGGCTGGCGTGGCCCGGCTGGTCTGGGTGGTGGTCGTCGGTCCAGGTCAGGGCGTCGGGGGCGGTGCCGGCGACGGACTGCAGCGTGAGGTCGTTGCCGTGACCCGACAGGTCGCGCACCTGCTGGCCGGCCGTGACGGCGCTGCCGTTCGCGCCGACGCCGTCGAAGCGCCAGTACGCGAGCGTGCCCGGCACGAGCACCTTGCCGGCCGGCCGCGCCGGGCGGACCGGCACGGGGATGAAGCCGGCGAAGCGCCGCTCGAAGTCGAACGGCATCGAGAAGCGGTCGACGGCCGTGGTGAGCTGCGACTCCAGCACCTCCATGCGGTTGCGCTTCGCGGGGTCCTTCTCGAGGATCCACGGCGAGACCGTCTCGACGTCGATCGTGTCGCGTTCGAGGTCGAAGTGGTACAGGCGCAGCATGCCGCCGCCGCTCATGTACCGGTTCTGGTAGTTCGTGATGTGCAGGTGCACGTCGTTACCGGCGGCGTTCTTCTTCGTCGTGCGGCCCGAGGGCCAGTAGTGGCCGTTGAGCGTGAGGAAGATCTGGTCGTTGTCCTTGATCAGCGAGTCCCACACGGTCTGCCCGTAGCCGGTGATCTCGGCGTTGTTCTCGGCGTCGCCCGACTCGTACGGGTAGACCTCGTCGCCGTAGGTAGGCGCGACGATCTCGTGGCAGGTCAGGATCACCGGCAGCTTCGGGTGCTTCTTGATGACGTCGTTGGCCCACGCGAAGCCGGCGGCCGAGGTGCGCCAGTCCATGGCCAGCAGCAGCCACTCGCGCCCGGCGGCGCGGAAGACGTGCGCGGTGTTGTAGCCGCTCGCGTCGGCACCGAGGAACGACTTCTGCCGGCGGAACCGCTGCGGGCCCATCGTCTGCAGGTACGGCGTGGTGCCGCGGGTGTCGTCACCGGACACGTCGTGGTTGCCGGCGAGGACGCTGTAGGCGAGTCCGGCCGAGTCGGCCGGCCTGAACGTCTTGTCCACGGCCTGGAACGACGTGACGTCGGCGTCCTGCGTCAGGTCGCCGAGGTGGGCCAGGAAGACGATGTTGCGGTCCGGTGTGCCGCTGTTGGCGATCACGTACCGCAGCGACGCTTCCTGCGGCTCCGGGTTGATGCTGTTCTGGCTGCCCCAGTAGAGGTACTGGGTGTCCGGCATCACCGCGACGGTGAACTGGCGGCTCTCGCCGTCCGGATTCCACCTGCTTTTGTCGGCACTGTCCGCGGTGTCGGCTTCGGCCGGTGCGGCGCCGAGCGCGCCCAGCGCCGTCGCGCCGACGCCGGCCAGCCCCGCGTTCCGCAGGAAGGACCGCCGGTTCGGGCCCGCCGGGTTTTCGCGCATGATCTGCCTCATTCGGTATTCCAGGGAGAATCCTTCAGCGCCCCGGACGCTATTCCCGCCTGCTTGAGCCGACACGAACACCAGGTGGCCTGCTCACGTCGGCTCCCTTACGGCGCGACCCTGGAACTGGTGACAATTCCTGTCCTGTCCGGGGAATTCACCCGGATTCGGGCCGCAGGTTGTCCATGAGCAGGCCGAGGGTGAACTCGAAGCGATCGTGTCCGGTACCGGAGATCAGCTCGGCGGCGTGCCGTCGGGTCTGCGGGAATTCCTCGGCGGGCAATGCGCTGAAGCGGTCCAGCAGCTCCTCGTGGCTGAGCACCCATTCCTGGTCCTGGTGCCGGCGTCGTTGCCGGACCAGTGACTGCTCCAGCGCGTAGGCGCTGACGTAGAGGGACATCGCGTCGCGGGCCCAGCCTGCCGGCCTCGGTGCGACGCCGTCCGCGAGCAGGATCGCCAGGATCCCTTCGCCCACGCGCAGCGTTTCCCGGTTGGTCGGCACCGTGGCCAGCGCGGCGCGCGAGACGCCGGGGTAGTCCAGGTAGAGGTCGCGGATCTGCGAGTACACCCCGAGCAGCTGCGCGCGCCAGGCCGCCGGGTCCGGCTCGGGGAGCACCACCGCGGCGTAGAGCCGGCCGATCAGCAGGTCGTCGATGTCGTCCTTGGTGGCGATGTGGGCGTACAGCGACGACGGGCCGGTGCCGAGCACGGCGGCGACCCGGCGGATGGTCAGCGCGTCGTACCCCTCGGTGGCGACGACCTCAAGGGCGGCGTCGGTGATCCGGTCGACGGTGATCGGCTTCTTGCGCGGTGCCTTCGCCGTTGGCTGGGCGCTTCGCGGGCAGGGATCGGCGGGCATGTCGGTCACTATAACTTGACACGAACTAAGTTCGCTAGGTACTACTTGAGGGGTCGACGAACTAAGTTCGTCCCTGAGTTCCGGAGGTGTGTGGTGCGAGTTTCCGTGGTCGGAGCCGGTCTGGGAGGGCTGGCTCTCGCGCAGGGTCTGCGTGGTGCCGGGATCGAGGCCGAGGTGTTCGAGCGCGACCCGGGCATCGTCGCCCGGTTCCAGGGCTACCGGCTCGTGCTGAACCCGATCGGGTTCCAGGCGGTGCGCGACTGCCTGCCGGCGCGCTGGCACCCGCTGCTCGACGAGATCGTCATGGACGCCTCGGCCGAGCAGCTGGTCCTGGACCCGCGGCTCAACGAGATCGGCAGGCTCGGCGCGGGCCGGACCGGCATCGTGGTCGACCGGCAGGTGCTGCGGCACCTGTTGCTGACCGGCCTCACCGTGCACGCCGACGCCGCGCTGACCGGCTACGACGTGCTGCCCGGCGGCCAGGTCCGCGCCCGGTTCGCCCGCCGCGACCCGGCCACCGCCGACCTGCTCGTCGGCGCGGACGGCGTCACCTCCGCGGTCCGCGGGGTGCTGTCGCCGCAGACCACCCCGACCGACACCGGCGTCCGGTTCGTCATCGGCCGCACCCCGCTGACCGACGAGTTCGCCGGCCTGTCCAGGGCGTACGGCTCGAAGATCGCGGGCGACGGCGTCAGCCTCCTGCTCGGCGCGATGCGGTTCCGCACCCCGCCGAAGCAGGCCGCCGAGCGCCTGGCCCCCGAAGTCACGCTGCCCGACATCGGCGACTACGTGCGCTGGGCCATGATCCTGCCGCCGAACAGCTCGACGGCGGACCTGACCCCGCAGGACGCCGTGCTGTCCAGAATGGACGGTTGGCACCCGCAGCTGCGAGCGCTGATCGAGCAGGCCGACCCGGACAACAGCACGCTGCTGTCCATCCGGGTGGTCAAGCCGGGTGCACGCTGGGCCCCCGGCCCGGTCACCCTGCTGGGCGACGCGATCCACGCCACCTCCCCAACGGGCGGCAACGGAGCGAACACCGCCCTACGCGACGCCGACCTGCTACGCCGCAACCTGATCGAGGCGGCCGAAGGCCGTCAGAACCTGCTCGACGCGGTCGACGACTACGAGCGCCAGATGTTCGAGTACGGCGCCGAGGCCGTGCGCAGCAGTCTCGAGAAGCTGCCCGCCTTCGCCCCCGAAGCAAAACTGTCCTGAGGCGGCACCACCGCACACGTATTCTCCCCGTGGCGGGCGGGGCGAACCGATCGGACGGGTGCATGACCGGATACGGCCGCGACCGGGAACGCCGGCTGACCGCGCCCGGATACGTCCTGCCGGATATCGACGTCGTGTACCGCGACGGCACCGGTGGACCTCGTCCCGCACGGACGTTGGCGTGAGCCGCCCTTCGCCGTCCCGGCCTACGCGCTGAACACGCGGACCGCTACGAAAACCGCGACCACCGCCATGTTCGTCTTCCTGGCGGTGGTCGCGGTCGACTTTGTTTCCTCGCAAGGACTTCAGATGCCCATGCTGGTGCCGAGGCTGTCCAGGGCCTTCTGGACCAAGGCTTGGGCGTTGGCGTTCAGGCTGGAGTTCGCGCCGTTGACGACCCAGGACGAGCCGGAGAAGATCACCACGGTCACGCCGTTGTCGACGCCGCCCGTGGTGCCGCTGCTGGGGATGCCGAGCGATGAGGCCGCTTTCACCGACGCCTCGCCCAGTTCGCGGGAGTCGTTGTCCGATGTGGTCTGGTCGTTGCCCGTCTGCGTGTCGCCGAAGATCGCGCCGATCACCTTGCTCTTGTAGAACATCAGCGCGAACTGGCGCCCCTTGATGCCGTGCTCCTTGTAGAAGAAGTGCGGGCACGGGCTCTTGCGGTCGTAGCAGTCGTCACCCAGCACGTAGAACGGCACGTGGTGCGCGGCCAGCTGGTCGCCGTTGCTGTCCTGGAACGTCGTCTCGTCCTGGTGGTCCGGGTCGGAATCGGGGTCGCTGCCGTCGTCGTCGACGGCCAGGGACGAGCTGTAGGCGTAGACGCCCGACGACACCTGGAACACGTTCACGTTCTGCGACCGCGTCATGGTGTTGATGTGGGGCTTGGAGTTGACCTTGTTCGCGGTCGTGCTGTTCTTCTGGACGCCGGCCAGTACTTCGGCGGCCGTGTACGTCTTGTCTACTGAGGCAGGGGAAGCGGTGGCCGCCTCGGCGACCTTGACGCCGAGCGGCGGCGCGATGAGCGTCAGAGCCGCGGCGGCTACCACAGCGAAGCGCTTGCGGGATGACATGAGCGGGGACCCTCCATGGTTAGTTAGGAAAGTTACCTAACAGAGGAAACCACCTGTGACCTCGATCTCGTGAAAGTTTTACCAATATTTTGGAGAAATGTCCCGGTCTTCGGGGCACGCTCACGACGGCGGCGCGAAGTCATCCCAGCCGTGCGGCGCGGGTCAGGAGGTGCCGCCGCTCGGGTTCGCTGGTGGTGCGCCGGGCCGCCTCGTGGTAGCCGGCGCGGGCCGCGTCGTGGTCGCCGGCCAGCTCCAGCAGGTGGGCCCGCACGGACACGAGGTGGTGGGACGCGGAGATGCGCTCGTCGGCCGAGACGGCGTCGAGCAGGGCCAGCCCGGCCGCGGGTCCGTGCACCTCGGCGACCGCCACCGCCCGGTTGAGGGTCACCGTCGGGTTGGGGGCCACGCGCTCGAGAACCGTGTAGAGGGCCAGGATCTGCGGCCAGTCGGTGGCCTCGGCGGTGGGTGCCTCGTCGTGGACGGCGGCGATGGCGGCCTGCAGCTGGTACGGCCCGATCGGGCCCCGCGACAGGGCGCCTGTCACCAGCGCCACGCCCTCGGCGATGGCCTCGGCGTTCCAGAGCGTCCGGTCCTGCTCGCTCAGCGGCACCAGCGACCCGTCCGGGGCCGTGCGGGCCCGGCGCCGGGCGTCGGTCAGCAGCAGCAGGCCCAGGAGACCGGCCACTTCGCCGTCGCCGGGGACCAGCCGGTGCAGCTCGCGGGCCAGCCGGATGGCCTCGGCCGTCAGCTCGGACCGCACCAGCCGCGCCCCCGACGTGGCCGTGTAGCCCTCGTTGAAGACGAGGTAGACCACGTGGAGCACGACGCCGAGCCGCTGCGCCTGCTCGGCCGGCGGCGGCAGGGCGAAGCCGGCGCCGGCCGCTTTGATGCGTTGCTTCGCCCGGCTGATGCGCTGCCCCATGGTCGCCTCGGGCACGAGGAAGGCCCGGGCGATCTCGGCGGTCGACAGACCGCCGACGGCCCGCAGGGTCAGCGCGATCTGCGACGGGGCGGTCAGCACCGGGTGGCAGCACAGGAACAGCAGCGTGAGGGTGTCGTCGCCGGCGCGCACCTCGCCGCCGGTGGGCGGAGGCGGCGTGCGGATCGCGTCCGCCTCCTCCCGCCGGCGCCGGGCGACGTCGCTGCGCACCTGGTCGGCGAGGCGCCGCGTCGCCACCGTCGTCAGCCACGCCCGGGGACTCTCCGGCCACCCCTCGACCGGCCACTGGGTCGTCGCCGCCACCAGGGCCTCCTGGACGGCGTCCTCGCAGGCGTCGAACAGGCCGTAGCGGCGCACCAGCGCACCGAGCACCTCCGGGACCAGCCGCCGGACGGCCTGCCAGCCGGTCACGGCTCGACGTCGGCCTCGTGCATGAGCGGCCGGACCTCGACACCCCAGTGGCGCGCCGACGGGTTGCGGGCCGCGATCTCCAGGGCCCGGTCCAGGCTGTCGCAGTCGAGGATCGTGAAGCTGCCCAGGTACTCCTTGGCCTCGGCGAAGGGACCGTCGGTCACCACCGGCGTCCCGCCGCTGACCCGGACCATCTTGGAGTTCATCTGGTCGGCCATCCCGTAGGCGCCGACCAGCTCACCGGACTCGAACAGCTCCTGGTTCAGCGCGTCCGTCTCGCGGATGAGCTCGGCGAGGGCCTCCGCGCCGATCGAGGTGAAGGCTTCCTCGTTGCCGTAGATCAGCAGCATGTACTTCACAGCGCGCTCCTCTGCTCCGGCCGGCCCGGTCCGACCAGCTCGCCGCTGGCCCCGCGATCGTCCAGCACCAGCTTCGACCGCCCGGTGACGGTATAGCGAATATGGGTGACCCCCGGCGTCGCGGCAACCCGGGTCGGGACCAGCTCGATGCCGTCGTCCGCGCCGAGACCGAGACCGGCGCCGAGCAAGTGCTGGCCGTCGCCGAGCAGGACCGGGGCGATGTGCAGCTCGAGCTGGTCGAGCAGCCCGGCGCGCAGCACTTGCTGCAGGAGCTCCCCGCCGCCGGCCACCGCGACGTCCTTGTCGCCGGCGGCGGCGCGGGCCAGCTCGACGGCCCGCTCGAGCCCGTCGGTGACAAACGTGAAGGAGGTGCCGCCCTCGCGTTCGAGCACCTCCCGGGGACGGTGGGTGACGACGAACACCGGCGCGTGGAACGGCGGCTCGTCCCCCCAGGGGAACTCGCCGGCGTCGAACATGCGCCGGCCCATGACGTAGGCCCCGGCCGCGGCGAACGTCTCCTCGATGATCTCCGAGTCGATCGACCGCTCACCGCCGTCGAAGCCCTGGCGTTCGCGCCAGGCCGCGGCGTCGACGACCCAGCGGGTGACCCGGAAGAACCCGGGCGCTTCGGGGCCCCGCATCCAGCCGCTCATGTCCAGGGGGTTCTGCGTGTCACGTGGTCCGGTGTAGAAGCCGTCGAGGGATATCGACATCTGGGCGGTCACCTTGGTCATCGTTCGTGCTCCTGCCGTGGTGGCGGCCCTGTTTCGGCCGCCGGTGCCCACTGGTCGGAGCCGACCGTCCGTTCTCGACACGCGCCGGGGAGAAACTTTGGGGGAGGAGTGCCCGCCGGTCGGATCGCGTGCGGGCTCAGCGTGTCGTCAGGTAGCTGACGAGCATGTCGGCGAGCATGCGCCGGTGGTGCTCGCGGCGCGCGGGGTCCAGCATGTCGCGGTCGAAGATGGCGTTGAACGTGTAGCGGTTCGCGGTGCGGAACACGCAGAACGCGCTGATCGTCATGTGCACGTCGAGCGCGTCGACGTCGTCACGGAACTGCCCGGCTTCGCGGCCGCGAGCGAGGATGCGGGTGAGCACGTCGAGGGCCGGGTTGGCCAGGTTGGACAGCGCGCTCGAGCGGGCGATGTGCTCGGCGCGGTGGATGTTCTCGATGCTGACCAGCCGCACGAAGTCGGGGTGGGACTCGTGGTGGTCGAAGGTGAGCCCCGCGAGCTGGCGGATGGCCTCAGCGGGGTCGAGGTGGTCGACGTCGAGGTTCCGCTCGAGGGAGCGGATGACGGTGTAGGCCCGTTCGAGGACCTCGACGAACAGCTGGTCCTTGTTGGTGAAGTAGTAGTAGATCATCCGCTTGGTGGTACGGGTCTTCGCGGCGATCTCGTCCACCCGCGCGCCGTCGAAGCCCTTTTCGGCGAACTCGCGGGCGGCCGTGTCGAGGATCTCGGCGCGGGTCCGGTCCGCGTCGCGGATGCGTTCGGGCCCGCCTTTCGCCACCTCGTCCTGTGCTGGTGCGGCCACGGACGTCCTTCCTCGCTTCGGCTGGTGTGCCCACTCTAGGACGTCGTGGGGGATCGAAGCCCCTTCACGGCACCGGTGCCATGAGGTACAAATAACGTACTAGTTCGTACATTACGGGAGTGGTCGTGTCGTTGTCTTCGGCTGTCGAGGCCATCCGCGCCACCGCGTCGCGGGCGAGGCCGGGCACGGTGCTGACGGGGCTGATCGGCGCGGGCATCGGGCCGTCGCTGAGCCCGCCGCTGCACGAGACCGAGGCCCGCCGGCTCGGGCTGGAGCTGGTCTACGCGCGGTTCGACCTGGACGACCACGCGGTGCCGGCCACCGCCGTCGGTCCGCTGCTGGCCGCGGCCCGCGACGCCGGCTACCGCGGGCTCAACATCACCCACCCGTGCAAGCAGCTGGTGCTCGAGCACCTGGACGAGCTGTCCGCCGACGCCGCGGCCCTGGCGGCGGTCAACACCGTCGTCTTCCGGGACGGCCGGGCGATCGGGCACAACACCGACTGGTCCGGCTTCGCCCGCGCGCTGCGGACCGGGCTGCCGGACGCGAACCTCGGCACCGTCGTGGTGCTCGGCGCGGGCGGCGCCGGTGCCGCGGTGACCCACGGCCTGCTCACCGCCGGGGCGGAGCGCGTCCGGGTCTTCGACGTCGACGCCGGCCGCGCCGAAGCGCTCGCCGCCGCCCTCGCCGGCCGCTTCGGGGCCGACCGCGCGTCGGCGGGCACGGACCTCGCGCCGGACGTCGCCGCCGCGGACGGCCTCGTGCACGCCACCCCGACCGGGATGGCCGCCCACCCCGGCCTGCCCCTTCCCGCCGGCCTGCTGCGTCCCGGCCTGTGGGTCGCGGAGGTGGTCTACCGGCCGCTCGAAACGGAGCTGGTCCGCACCGCCCGCGCCCTCGGCGCGCCGGTGCTCGAGGGCGGCCGGATGGCCGTGTTCCAGGCGGCGGAGGCGTTCACCCTGTTCACCGGCGCCGAGCCCGACGCCGGGCGGATGCTGCGTCACCTCGGCGTGCTGACCGGAGACACCCCACGTGAAAGGCAGCCCGCCGATGTCCTCGACTGACTCCCGCCGTTCGATCGCCACCGTCTGCCTCTCCGGGACGCTCGAAGACAAGCTCACCGCGGCCGCCAGGGCCGGGTTCGACGGCGTCGAGATCTTCGAGAACGACCTCGTCGCGTCGCCGTGGTCGGCGAAGGAGATCGGCGAGCACTGCGCCGAGCTGGGCCTGTCGATCGACCTGTACCAGCCGTTCCGGGACTTCGAGGCGGTGCCGCCGGCCGTGCTCGCGCGGAACCTCCGGCGCGCGGAGCTGAAGTTCGACGTCATGGAGCAGCTGGGCACCGGCACCATGCTGGTCTGCTCGACGGTGTCGCCGGACGCGGTCGACGACGACGATCTCGCCGCCGAGCAGCTGCACCTGCTGGCCGAGCACGCCGCCGCGCGGGGCCTGCGGATCGCCTACGAAGCGCTGGCCTGGGGCCGGTTCGTCAACACCTACGAGCACTCCTGGCGGATCGTGCGCCGGGCCGCCCACCCCGCCCTGGGGTTGTGCCTCGACAGCTTCCACATCCTCTCGCGCGGCAGCGACCCGGCCGCGATCCGCACGATCCCCGGCGACAAGCTGTTCTTCCTGCAGCTGGCCGACGCGCCGCGGCTGCAGATGGACGTGCTGCAGTGGAGCCGCCACCACCGGCTCTTCCCCGGCCAGGGCTCGTTCGACCTGACCGCCTTCACCGGGCACGTGCTCGCGGCCGGGTACCGCGGGCCGCTGTCGCTGGAGGTGTTCAACGACGTCTTCCGCCAGGCCGACCCGGCACCGGCCGCCGTCGACGCGATGCGGTCGCTGCTGGCCCTGCAGGAGAACCTCGGGGTCGCGGACCTGCCGCCCGCCCCGGCGCTGGCCGGGCACACGTTCGTCGAGCTGGCCGTCGACGACGTGTCGGCGCCGCGGGTGGCGGACGCGTTGCGCGGACTGGGTTTCGCCGAGACGGGCCGGCACCGGTCCAAGCCCGTCCGGTTGTGGCAGCAGGGCGATGCGCGGATCCTGCTCAACACCGACGGTTCGGGCCCCACCGGGAGCGCGTCGGTCGGCGCGGTCGCCGTCGAGAGCGCGGACCCGGTCGCCTCGGCCCGGCGCGCCCAGCGGCTGCGGGCGCCGATCCTGCCGCGCGACCACCGCGCGGACGAGGCGGACCTCTCGGCGATCGCCGCACCGGACGGGACGTCGGTCTTCTTCTGCCGCACCGGCGCGGAAACCGGCGACAGCTGGCTCGGCGACTTCACGCTGTCCGACGCTCTCGGCGAGGGTGCCGGGGTGACCGGGATCGGCTACCTGGGCCTCACCCAGCCGTTCGACCACTTCGACGAGGCGACGCTGTTCTACCGCGCGGTGCTCGGCCTCGAGCCGGAGCCGGTGACGGAGTTCGCGGCGCCGTTCGGTCTCGTGCGCAGCCGCACGGTGACGGACGCCTCGGGCCGCGTCCGCATCGCCCTGGAGTCGGCGCTGCTGCGGCGAGGGGAGTGGGCACCGAGCGTACGGGAGCCCCAGCGAATCGCCCTGACCAGCGACGACGCGCTAGCGAGCGCCCGCCGGATGCGAGAACTCGGCGCGCCGCTGCTCGACATCCCGGGCAACTACTACGACGACCTCGACGCCCGCTTGGCCCCGGACCCCGAGCTGCTCACGGCCCTGAGGCGGCAGTCGGTGCTCTACGACCGCGACGAGCGTGGAGAGCTGCTGCACTTCTTCACGCTGGTGCTCGGTGGCCGGGTCTTCTTCGAGGTGGTGCAACGAATCGGCGGCTACGCGGGCGACGGCGCGGCGAACTCCCCGATCCGGATGGCCGCGCATCGGGGGCAGCGGGCCGCGAGGAAGGGTGAAGCGTCCACAGAGGACTGATGCGGCTTTGGCTTCGTGGTACGGCGCTTGAGGCTGCCCCCCAACCGGCAGCGATCCGGCCTCATCACGTCGAACGTGGTCAGCACCAGCCGTTGTGCGCCGCAATGGCTGTTATCGGCCGGACTGCTCAATCGTGCTTTGCCGCGGCAGCGCCACCACGTTGCCACATGTCGTAAATGCCGCACTCCGCCGTGATGTCGGCTGCCTCCTGGGCTGCGGCGAAGAAGTCGTCGACCACTGGTGAGGTGCGGGATGCCGCCACCGCGAGACACACCTGTTCGGGCACCAAATCCGGGATGGGCACGTAGCTGATGTCCGGGTGGGAGTAGAACACCGTCGCCGAGCGGGCCAGGAACGAGATGCCCCGGCCGGCCGCTACGTGCTCGAGGGTTTCGTCCACTCCGCGCACCACGTAGCCGGCGTTGGGGTGGGGGCGTCCGGTCGGCTGCGTGCTGGTGTCGGCGGGCCAGATCAGCGGCTCGCCGGCCAGGTCGGCTTCGGTGACTTCTTCCTTGCCCGCCAACCGATGGCCGGCGGGAAGGACCGCTACCCGGGGTTCGGTGTAGAGCGGGGCGACGCGCAAGCCTGCCTCGTCGATGGGCAGCCGTACGTAGGCGATGTCGATGCGGCCGTCCAGCAGCATCGGGGCCTGGTCGTCGCTCTCGATCCGTTGCACGTCAACGGGGACGTCCGGATGGCGGGCGGCGAACAGGTTCACCGCGGGGGCCGTCGCCACACCGGCCCGGAAGCCGACCATCAGCCGCCGGCTGCCCCGTGCGGCCACGGTCACCCGGTGGCGCGCCGCCTGCGCGGAGGCGAGCAGCGGGCCGGCGTCGGCCAGCAGCTGCCGGCCGGCGTCGGTCAGCGTGACGCCGTGGCTGTCCCTCGTCAGCAGCGCGGCGCCGAGATCCTTCTCCAGCGCGCGGATCTGCCGGCTGAGCACCGGCTGGGCGATGTGCAGCTCATCGGCGGCGCGGCCGAAGTGCAGCTTGTCGGCGACGGCGACGAAGTAGCGCAGCTTGCGCAGGTCCAGATCCATGGAGCCTCCCGGTCCAGCGATGCCTCCAGGGTATCGCAGCAGCTGAAAGAGGTCTTGGACACGCACTCGGGCCGCTGGCAGCCTCGGGAACAGGACGCCGTTCGGGCACGTCATCCGGCGGCGTCGACGGCTCGACAGTGGACGACGACGGGACTGCGCGTCCTGTCCGGCTCCGGGAAGCAGCACATCATGAGCAACATCAGCATCATCGGCCTTGGCGGCATGACCCGCGCGATCGGTGCCCGCGCGGTCGAGAGCGGCCACACCGTCGAGGTCATCGGCCGCGACGCCGTCAAGGCCAAGGAGGTGGCCGCGGCCCTCGGCGCCACGGCCGGGACCTTCGGCGCCACCCCGGCCGGCGACCTCGTCATCCTCGCCGTGCCGCACGCCGGCGGCGTGCCCGTGGTCACCCAGTACGGGGACGCGCTGGCCGGCAAGGTCATCGTCGACATCTCCAACACGTTCGCCGGCCCCGACGACACCGTGCTGGTCACCCCCGAGGGCAGTTCCGGCGCGCAGGAAATCGCCGAGGCCGCCCCGGCGAGCGCGCACGTGGTCAAGGCGTTCAACACCGTCTTCGGGCACGTCCTGGCCAAGGGCGGCCCGCTGGACGTGCTCGTCGCCGGCGACGACGCGGGGGCCAAGGCGAGCGTGTCGGCGTTCGTCGAGAGCCTCGGGCTGCGCCCGCTGGACGCCGGTGGCCTGGCGATGGCGCACTGGCTGGAGGGCGCCGGCCTGCTGCTGATGGGCCTGGCCCGCAGCGGCGCGGGGTTCGACGTCGCGCTCGGCGTCACGATCCTCGACTAAGCGGAGCACAATCCCTTTAAGGAGCACCAAGAACATGCGCGTTTTCGTCACCGGTGGGACCGGCCACGCCGGCTCGTACCTCGTCCCGGACCTCATCGCCGCCGGGCACGAGGTCACCGGCCTGGCCCGATCGGACGCCGCCGCGGCGACGTTGTCCGCACTCGGCGCGAAGGTGCGTCGTGGCAGCCTCGAGGACCTCGACGGGCTCAAGGAGGCGGCCGCCGGCGCCGACGGCGTCATCCACGTCGCGCACCGGCAGGACCTGCTGCCGGCCGGCGGGATGGACGCCGTGGCCGCCGCGGAGCTGCCGATCGTGCTCGCGTACGGCGAGGCGCTCGCGGGAACCGGAAAGCCGCTGGTCACGGCCGGGAGCATCGGCTCGCCCGGGAACGGACGGACCCTGGACCGGCCGGCCACCGAGGACGACCCGGCCCTGCCGGCCGGCGACGAGCACAGGGGCACCCTGCGGGCTCGCAACGTCGTGGAAACCGCCGTGACCGGCCTCGCCGAGCGGGGAGTGCGGTCTTCGGTCGTGCGGCTTCCCACCATCATGCACAGCACCACCGACGCGGGCTTCCTCACCGCACTGATCGCCGTCGCGAAGGAGAAAGGCTTCGCCGGCTACCCCGGAGACGGCGCGAACCGGTGGAACGCGGTGCACGTCCGCGACGCCGCGTCCGTGTTGCGCCTGGCGCTGGAAAAGGGCGTGGCCGGCCGGTACTGGCACGCCGTCGAGAGCGAGGGCATCCCGTTCCGCGCGATCGCGGAGGCCATCGGCAGCCGTCTGGGTGTGCCCGCCGTGAGCATTCCGCTGGACGAGCTGATGCTGCCGGGATACTTCGGGTTCCTCGCGGCCGTGGTCACGTTGGACCTTCCGGTGTCCAGCCGCATCACCCGCCGGACCCTCGGCTGGGAGCCCGGTCAGCCCGACCTGCTCACCGATCTGGACAACGGCCACTACTTCCCGGCCGGCTGACGGAAGGCGCTGATATGACGACGGTGGGATTCATCGGAAGTGGCAACATCGGCAGCGCCGTCGCGCGGCTCGCGGTCGACGCCGGGCACCAGGTCGTGCTCAGCAACTCACGCGGTCCCGGAACGCTCGCGGACGCGGTCGCGGAGCTGGGGCCGCGGGCGTCCGCGGCGACGAGCGGGGAGGCCGCGGCGGCCGGCGACATCGTGGTGGTCACGGTGCCGGTCACGGCCTTCCCCGACCTGCCCGCCGCGGCACTGGCCGGGAAGACGGTCATCGACACGTGCAACTACGGCCCCGAGCGTGACGGGCACATTCCCGAGCTTGACAGCGGATCGCTGACCTCGAGCGAACTGTTGCTGCGGTACCTCCCGGACGCCCTGCTCGTGAAGGCGTTCAACAACATCTTCCACAAGCACCTGCGGGCACTCGCCCGGCCGGTGGGGGCGGCCGACCGTTCGTACCTGCCGATCGCCGGGGACTCCGCGAAGGCGAAGGCGGCGGTGACCGAGTTCGTCGAGTCCATCGGGTACGGCGTGGTGGACACGGGATCGCTGCCAGACGGCTGGCGACAAGCGACGGGCACGCCGGTGTGGGGAACCCCGTACGGGCCGTTCTCGAACGAGAAAGGGTCGCCGGCCGGCGAGAACGCCATCCGCGCGGCGCTGGCCGCCGCGACGCGGTAACGCCGACGCCGTACGGCAGTCACGTCAGTGTCGGCCGGATCGGCCGACTGGCCGGGAGACTCGGCCTCGCCATGGCTCCGCCGCCTGACCACACATCCCGGCAACCCTGGTCACCACGTCGGCTCGGATCGGCCGGCTGGCCGGAAAGCTCGGCCTCGCCATGGCTCCGCCGCTTGACCACACATCCCGGCAACCCCGGTCGCCGCGTCGGCTCGGATCGGCTGGCTGGCCGGAAAGCTCGGCCTTGCCACGGCTCCGCCGCCTGACCACACATCCCGGCAACCCTGGTCGCCGTGTCGGCTCGGATCGGCCGGCTGGCCGGAAAGCCCGGCCTCGCCACGGCCCTCGCCGCCTGACCACCAACCCGGCCACCCCGGTCACCGTGTCGGCCACTCCGGTCGGCTTCGGCCGCCCACGGGAACCGCCGAGGCTTGCGTGGCTGCCGGGACTTGCGGGGCGCTGCGGCTGGGGGTCGTGAGTGTTTAGGAGGGTTCTAACCCTCCTAAACACTCACGACCGGTACCGGTGTGGCGCGTGTGACTTCTGGTGCGGCGGGGCTGGCCTGCGGTGGCTTGGTGCCGGGCCTGCGTGACGCGGGCCGGCGGTGTCGGTAGCCGAACGCTGGTCCGGCTCGAACCCGACCCTTCGGAACGTCTGTTCCGGCACCGGCGTGGCCCGCCGATCCAGCGCGAGTCGGCGGGAACCATCCCGGCCCGGCAGCCGACTACTCCACGAGGACGACTGCGACGAGGTGACGGGTCGGTTCGGTGCGGGCATGAGCCGCCGCGACAGTCCACAGTGGACGGTCGAAGATTCGGCGCAGTGAGGCGCGTCACAGTGTGGCCGGGAACCCCGGCCGCTCGGGACCCGACTGTTGACGTGGCGGCTGAAGGGAGCCCGATGTCCATCGAAGAGCGCGAAAAGCTCGTACCGGAGCCGGTTGCCGAGCCGCGGGCCGGCTGGGCGTCGATCCGGCCGCTGGTGCTGCGCCTGCACTTCTACGCGGGCGTCTTCATCAGCCCGTTCCTGCTCGTGGCCGCGATCACCGGGCTGGCGTACGTCTGGGCGCCGCAGGCGGAACAGGCCGTCTACGACCGGGAACTGCACGTGCCCGCGGCGCCGGGCACCGTCCCGCTGGACCAGCAGGCCGCGGCGGCGCGGGCCCTCATGCCGGACGGCACCCTGACCGGGGTGCGGCCCGGGATGACGCCGACCGACACGACCCAGGTGATCTTCGACCGGCCCGGCCTGGAAGCCAGCTACCACTGGACGGTGTTCGTCGACCCGCACACCGGCGACGTCCGCGGCCAGCTGGAGACCTACGGCTCGGGGCAGGCGATGCCGTTGCGGAGCTGGATCGACGTCCTGCACCGCAGCCTGCATCTCGGCGACTTCGGCCGCCTGTACAGCGAACTGGCCGCCAGCTGGCTGTGGGTCGTCGCGCTGGCCGGGCTGGCGCTCTGGCTCGGCCGGCGTCGCCGCAAGCGCGCGTCGGCGCCGAGCCCCCGGGTCAAGCTGCTGACCTGGCACGGCCGCACCGGCCTGGTTCTCGCGATCGGGCTGCTGTTCCTGTCCGCCACCGGCCTGACGTGGTCGCAGTACGCCGGCGACAGCATCAGCGAACTGCGCTCGCAACTGGACTGGACCTCACCTTCGGTGTCGGCCGCGGTCCCCGCGTCGAGCGGGCGTGACATCGGCTTCGACGGCGCCCGCGAGGCCACGCTGCGGGCCGGGCTGGCCGACCCGGTCGAGGTCCGGCCGCCGGCCGGGCCCGGCGAGGCCTACGTCGTGGCGCAGGTCGGCCGGAGCTGGCCGGTGCGGGCCGATTCGATGGCCGTCGACCCGGCGACCGGGACCGTCACCGACACCCTGCGGTTCGCGGACTACAACCTCGCGGCGAAGCTGAGCACGTGGGGGATCGACGCCCACATGGGCTTCCTCTTTGGGATCTGGAACCAGATCGCCTTGACGCTGCTGGCGGTCGCGCTGGTCGCCGTGATCGTCTGGGGCTACCGGATGTGGTGGCTCCGGCGGCCGACGCGTGGCGACGCCCGGTTCGGCCGGCCGCCGGCGCGCGGAGCGTGGCGGCGGATCCCGGGACGGGTGCTGGCTCCGGCGGTGGTCGTGGTCGCCGTCGTCGGCTACTACCTGCCGTTGTTCGGGTTGTCACTGCTGGGTTTCGTCGTCGTGGACGGCCTCCTGGAGCTGCGGCGGCGGAAGGTGGACGCATGATCACGGCGGAAGGCCTGCGCTGGATCCTGACGGTGTTGTTCGTGCTCACGGGGGCGTTCTGCGCCTACCGGTGCGCGCGGCAGGGGACCGCGGCGGAGCGGGTGGGCGACGTCCTGCACGTCGTGATGTGCGTGGCGATGGTGGTGATGGCGTGGCCGGCGGGCATGGGCTTCGCGCGGCTGCCGCAGACCGTCCTGTTCGGACTCGCGGCGGTGTGGTTCGCCGGGGTGGCGGTGACCGGTGCCTCGCACGCCGACCACGGCGGTCGCCGGGCGGCGGGCTACCACGTGGTGATGATGGCGGCCATGGCGTGGATGGTGTTCGTGATGCCGCGGGCGATGAGCGGCATGTCCGGCGGCGGGATGATGGACATGCCGGGGCATCCCGGGATGTCGATGCCCGTCGCCGGCTCCGGCGGCGGCACTCCGGTCGACGTGCGGGTCGTCGCGCTCGTGCTGCTGGCCGCGTTCGTGGTGGCGGGCCTGGTCTTCCTGTCCCGCGCCTTCGACGACGCGCGCGCGTCGGGGCCGCCCCTGCGGTTCCTGGGTCGCGGCGCCGACGGCGCGATGGCGCTCGGCATGGGCCTGATGCTGCTGACCATGGCCTGACGCGACCGTCCGAAGTGGACGTCCGAAGTGGGCTGGATCACAGAGCGGAACCCCGGGTGGTCACCAGCCGACGTCTGAGGAGTGAAGACGTCCGGGTTCCGCGCCGTGGTCGTGACGGCGGTGGTGGCCGGGCTGGCGCTGCTGCTGTTCGTGGTCGCCACCGCGGGCAACGTGTACGGCCCGCTGGGCAACGCCGACCCGGGACCGCTGACGACCTACGGTTTCGCGGTCGTTCGGTTCGTGGCCGACGCCGCGGCCGCGGGAGCCTTCGGTGGCTTGGTGTTCGCCGCGTTCGTCGCGCCCGGGCGACGGGGCGGGGCCTTGTCGGCCGACGCCTTCGCGGCCTCCCGGTTCGCCGCCGGCTGTGCCGCGTGCTGGCTGGCGGCGGCCGTGGTGGCCGTGCCGTTCTCGGCGGCGGTCGCGGCGGGGCTGCCGGTCGCGCGCGTGCTGCGGCCCGAGGTGTTCCTGCCGACGCTCAGCGCCACCGAGGAACCGAAGGCCTGGCTCTGCGTCGCGGTCGCGGCGGCGGTGGCGACCGCGCTGGCGTGGCCCGCGATGGCCTGGCGCACCGTCGTCACGGCCGCCGTGGTCGCCGCCGTCGGGCTGCTCCCGCTGGTCGCCGTCGGGCACGTGTCGGTCGGCGCGGGGCACGACGTGGCGACCAACGCGATGTTCTGGCACGTCCCGGCGGCGAGTGCCTGGCTCGGCGCGCTGGTGGCGTTGCTGACCCGGCTGCGCCGGGCGACCGCGGTGCCGGATTTGGTGCTGCGCCGCTACCACCGGCTGTCGGTGACGTGCTTCGCCGTGGTCGCGGCGTCCGGGGCGGTCTCCGGCCTCGTCCTGGCCCGGCCGGACGGCTTGCTCAGCCGCTACGGTCTCGTCCTCGCCGTCGAGACCGCCTTGCTCATCGGCGCTGGGCTGCTGCTGGCCGCGTGGCGACGGCGGCAGCGCGGCGTCCGGCTGGTCGTAGCGGAGCTGGTCCTGCTGGCGCTGGGAACCGGCGGCTCGGCCGCGCTGACCGTGCTCGTGCCACCGGCTTTCCCGAACCACCCGGCGACCGTGCAGGAAACGGTGCTCGGGTACGGGCTCGACGTACCGCAGACGTTCGCCCGGCTGGTCGGGGAGTGGCGGCCGGACCTGCTGTTCGCGCCCGTCGCGCTGATCGCGGTGACGGCCTATCTGCTCGGCGTGCGGCGGCTGCGACGGCGTGGCGACCACTGGCCGCCGGGACGGATGGTCGCCTGGCTCGCCGGCTGGGCGATCGTCCTGATCGTGACGTCCTCGGGACTCGGCGTCTACGCGCCCGGGACGTTCAGCCTGCACATGGTCACGCACATGGCACTGAACATGTTCGCGCCCGTCCTGCTCGTGTTCGGCGGCCCGGTCACCCTCGCGCTGCGGGCGCTCCCCGCGGGCGCCCACGGCGACGTCCCCGGCGCGCGGGAGTGGGTGACGTCGCTGCTGCACGCGCCGGTGACCCGGTTCTTCGCGCACCCCGCGGTGGCCGCGATCCTGTTCGCCGGGTCGTTCTACGTGCTCTACTTCTCGGACCTGTTCGGTCAGGCGATGCTCTACCACTGGGCGCACCAGCTGATGAAGGCCCACTTCCTGGCGTCGGGCTACCTGTTCGCGTGGGTCGCGGTCGGCGCGGACCGGACGCCCCGGCAGCTGCCGCACCTCGCGCGGCTGGGGATGTTGTTCGCCGTCATGCCGTTCCACGCTTTCTTCGGCGTGATCCTGATGAGCAAGCAGACCGTGATCGCGTCCACCTTCTACCACTACCTCGCGCTGCCGTGGGCCGGTGACCTGCTCGCCGATCAGCGCCTCGGCGGCGGCATCGCCTGGGCCAGCGGGGAAATCCCGATGGTCGTCATGGTGGTCGCGCTGCTGGTGCAGTGGTCGCGCGACGACGACCGCCGCGCCCGGCGGGCCGACCGCAGCGGCGACGGGGACTTCGACGCCTACAACGCGATGCTCGCCCAGCTCGCGGGACGACGGAACTGAGGAGAACGCATGACCACCGCAACCCCGGTCACCGGGGCGGTCCGCACCGTCGATCTGGCCGTGTCGGGCATGACGTGCGCGGCCTGCTCGGCGCGGGTCGAACGCACCCTGAACAAGCTCGACGGCGTCCGCGCCTCGGTCAACTACGCCACCGAGTGGGCCACCGTGCAGGTGCCCGCCGAGTTCGACGACGGCGTGCTGATCGAGCGGATCCGCAAGGCGGGCTACGGAGCCCACGTCCGGGGTGAGGACGACGAGGACCTCACGCTGCGGCGGGTCCGCGACCTGCTGCGCCGGCTGGTCGTCGCGGCGGTGCTGGCCGTGCCGCTGGGCAATCTCTCCATCACCCTGGCCCTGGTCCCGTCCCTGCGGTTCCCCGGCTGGCAGCTGCTCTGCCTCGGCCTCGCGGTGCCCGTGGTGTTCTGGGCGGCACTGCCGTTCCACCGGGCGGCCCTGCGCAACCTGCGGCACCGATCGTCCAGTATGGACACGCTGGTGTCGCTCGGCGTCCTGGCTTCCTTCACGTGGTCGGCGTGGGCGACCTTGTTCGGCGGCCACGACCCCGGCTACTGGGTGGGGTTCGGGCCGACCGCGGCCGGCGCGGACGCGATCTACCTCGACGTCGCCGCCGGCGTGACGACCTTCCTGCTGGCCGGCCGTTACTTCGAGAGCCGGTCACGCCGCGGCGCCGCAGGGCTGCTGGCCGCTCTCGACGCGCTCGCCGCGAAAGACGTCCGGGTGCTGCGCGACGGCGTCGAGCGGATGGTGCCGGTGGGGGAGCTGGCCGCCGGCGACCTGTTCGTGGTGAAGCCGGGGGAGGCGCTCGCCGCCGACGGCGTGGTCGACAGTGGACGGTCCACTGTGGACTTCAGCGCGGTGACCGGGGAGCCGGTGCCCGCGGAGGCCGGGCCGGGTGACCGGGTGATCGGCGCGTCGGTGAACCGGGACGGCCGCCTGGTCGTGCGCGCCACGGCCGTCGGCGCCCACACCCAGCTCGCGCAGATGACCGCGCTCGCCGAGCGGGCCCAGGCGCGCAAGGCGTCGGTGCAACGGCTGGTGGACCGGATCTGCGCGGTGTTCGTGCCGGTCGTGCTCGTGCTGTCGCTGCTCACCCTCGGCGGGTGGCTGCTCACCGGGCACCCGGTGCGCGACGCGTTCACCGCGGCCGTGTCGGTGCTGATCATCGCCTGTCCGTGCGCGCTGGGCCTGGCGACGCCGACCGCGCTGATGGCCGGGGTCGGCCGCGGTGTTCAGCTGGGCATCCTCATCAAAGGCCCGGACGCGCTGGAGGCCAGCCGGCGGATCGACACCGTCGTGCTCGACAAGACCGGCACCGTGACCACCGGCCGGATGACCGTCACCGGCGTCCACCCGGCGCCCGGCCGCAGCCGCGGCGACCTGCTGTGGTTCGCCGGCGCGACCGAAGCCGGCTCCGAGCACGCCATCGCCGCGGCCGTCGTGACGGCGGCGCGCACGGAACTCGCCGACCTTCCCGACGTCACCGGGTTCACGGCGCTGCCCGGGCTGGGCGCCCAGGGCACAGTGGACGGTCGTGTGGTCCTGGCCGGCAGCCCGAAGCTGTTCGCCGAACGCGCCGTCGTCCTCGACGCCGAGTTCGAGGCGCTCGTAGACGCTGCACACCGGGACGGCGCGGTGCCGGTGCTCGTCGCCGTCGACGGCGAGGTCGCCGGGCTGCTCGTGGTCCGCGACGTCGTGAAGCCCTCGGCCGCGGCGGCCGTGACCGCGCTGCGTGAGCTGGGCCTGCGGACCGTGCTGCTCACCGGCGACCACGAGATCCCGGCGCGGGCCGTCGGCGCCGAGATCGGCGTCGACGAGGTCCGCGCGGGCGTGCTGCCGGCCGGCAAGGCCCGGGCGGTCGAGGAGCTGCGCGCCGCAGGCGCCCGGGTCGCCGTGGTCGGCGACGGCGTCAACGACGGCCCGGCGCTCGCGACCGCCGACCTCGGCATGGCCATGGCCCACGGCAGCGACATCGCGCTCCGTTCGGCCGACGTGGTCCTCGTGCGGGAGGACCTGCGGGTCGTCCCGGACGCCATCCGGCTCGCCGACCACACGCTGCGGACGATCCGCGGCAATCTCGTGTGGGCCTTCGGCTACAACGTGGCCGCGCTCCCGCTGGCCGCGCTCGGCCTGCTCAACCCGTTGATCGCCGGCGCCGCGATGTCGCTGTCGTCGGTCCTGGTGGTGTGCAACAGCCTGCGGCTGCGGTCGTTCAGCCGGCCGACGGGGTGAGGACCTTGTCCAGCACGCCCGCCTTGACGTCGGCGACGAGTACCTCGAGCTGCTCGAGGCTCATCTCGATCCGCTGGCCGAAGTCGTCGGTGATGACGATCGCGCGCTCCGGCGGAGCGCCCTCGGCCACGTCAAGCCGCGCGGCGACGGCTGGCCGGCAGGTGCGGGAACCGGCGGCGCCGGGCCGGGCCGCCGTCCTCGGCGCGGGGTTCCCAGCCGAGCGTGACGTCGTCGTGCGCCGCGGGCTCGACGCGGGTGCCCGTGCCCGGCGTCGACGTGCGGCGGTGCTGGCGGCGGACGCCGTAGAGGAGCCCGACCCCGGCCACGAGCAGGCCGTGGGACAGCACCCGGGACACGGTCACGTCGCCGTCGAAGAGGTCGATGCCCGACACGAGACCGAGGACGGCCACGAACCCGGCCAGCGCGGGCAGCAGCCCCGACGCCGTCGCCGGGCGCAGTGCCGCCCAGAGCAGGCCGAAGCCCATCGCCAGGTTCCAGGCCGCGCTCTCGTTGCCGAGGTGCACCGCCATCGCCATCATCCCGCCGTGTCCGGCGTGGCCGACGTCCGCGCCGAGGAGCTCGGCGAACCCGAGGCCGCTCTGGACCAGCGCGACGAGGGCCAGCGCGATCCGCAGGCCCCAGCGCTGGGCCGAGGGCGCCGGGACCTCGGTGAGGATGCGCTCGGTCAGGTCGGGCACCTGCGGTGCTTCGCGGACCAGCAGCAGCCGCCGCAGCCGCACGGCGTCGTCGTGCCACGCCCGGCAGTGCGGGCAGCCCGCGAGGTGGCGGTCCACCACCGCGTCCGGCAGCGAACCCGCTTCACCGTCGATCCGGGCCGAGAGCGCTTCGCGGAAGTCGGAGCAGTTCACCTCCACATAGTCGCGCGGAGACCCGTCGGAGTTCCCGGGGGTGTGGGTTACGGTGTCGTTCCGTGAACTCCAGCCGGGATCGTGACGACGAACGGATCACCGCGCTCGCCCTCGCCGCGGCGCGCGGTGACCAGCGCGCCTACGCGGACTGGGTGCGCTCGACCCAGGCCGACGTCTGGCGGTTCGTGGCCCACCTGACCGACTCGGTGATCGCCGACGACCTGACGCAGGAAACGTACGCCCGCGCGGTGACCTCGCTCACCCGGTTCGCCGGGCGGTCGTCGTCACGCACCTGGTTGCTGTCGATCGCCCGCCGGGCCGTGGTCGACCACTTCCGGGCGCGCTCGGCGCGACCGCGGCTGTCCGGTCAGGACTGGACGGCGGCGGCCGAAGAGCAGTCCGCCCGCAGCCGGGCGGACTCCGCCGGGTTCGAAGAGGTCGTCGAGGTCGGGCTGCTGCTGCGGGACCTGGACGGCGAGCGGCGCGAGGCGCTCGTGCTGACCCAGCTGCTCGGCTACACCTACGCCGAGGCCGCCGAGATCTGCGGCTGCCCGATCGGCACCGTGCGCTCCCGCGTAGCCCGGGCCCGCGAGGACCTGCTGACCGCCCGCGACGAGCGCGGCAACGTCATTTGAGAGTCCACAGTGGACTCGATCAGCTGACCGCCGGATAACCCGGCCGGACTCCGGCCATCGCCGCCAGCAGGTCTTCCCTCGCCCGGGCGACCCGCGAGCGGATCGTGCCCACCGGACACCCGCAGACTTCCGCGGCGTCCGCATAGGACAGTCCCAGCGTCTGCGTCAGCACGAACGCGTCGCGCCGGTCGACGTCGAGGGCCTGGACCAGCTGGTCGAGCACGACCTGCTCGTCGAACCGCGCCGCGCGGGACGGCTCGGCGCGCTCCGCCGCGGCCTCCCAGTCGGTCACCGACGACCGGCGCGGCCGGGCCTGCAGCGCGCGGATGTGGTCGGCGACCGTCCGCCGCGCGATGGACAGCAGCCAGGTCCGGGCCGAGGAGTCGCCCTTGAACCGGTGCAGGCTGCCCAGCGCCCGCAGGTAGGTCTCCTGGCTCAGGTCGTCCGCCGACTGCGCGTCGCAGAGCCCGGCGACGAACCGCCAGACGAAGGGCTGGGTGGCGCGGAGGAACTGCTCGAGAGCCGGGCCGTCGCCGCGGCCGGCGAGCAGGGCCCACCGCGTGATGTCGGCGTCGTTCGCGCGTTCTGGCCTCACACCCGCTACTACGTCGCCCACGCCGATCCGGTTGAAAACGATCTTGAAGAAAACCGGCGGGAACCAAACGCTTCCCGCACCCGACCTTCCCGCCACGACACGGCCGTGGGCCGGGAAGGTGGACGACGATGACCCAGACGACGTACGCGGTGACCGGGATGACCTGCGGGCACTGCGCCAGTTCGGTCCGCGAGGAGCTCGGCGAGCTGTCCGGCGTCCGCGAGGTCGACGTCGACCTCGGCACCGGCAACGTCCTGGTCACCAGCGAGACGGCCCTCGAGCTCGGGCAGGTCGAGCAGGCGGTCCGGGTCGCGGGCTACCAGCTCGTCCGATGACCGCCGGAGGCCGTCCCGCCGACCCTGTCACCGCCCCGATCCGGGCCCTCGGCCGCGTCGACGTCCGCGCCGCGGTGGCCCCGCCCGCGCCGGCCGGTGCGGAGTTCGAGCTGGTGGTCGGCGGCATGACCTGCGGGTCGTGCGCCGCGCGGATCGAGCGGAAGCTCAACCGGCTCGACGGCGTCGAGGCGAGCGTCAACTACGCGACGGAGAAGGCGCTCGTGCGGGTGCCACCGTCGATGACGGTCGACGACGTGATCCAGGCGGTCGAAGCGGCCGGTTACACCGCCGCGCCGCCCGCACCGCCGATAGCCGCGGAAGACGCCGAGCCGTTGCCGGCCGATGCGTTGCGCCGCCGGCTGCAGCTGTCGGCGTCGCTGGCGGGGCCGGTGATCCTGCTGGCGATGGTGCCCGTGCTGCAGTTCCCGGCCTGGCAATGGGTTTCCCTCGTCCTGGCGTCCCCGGTGGTGCTCTGGGGCGCGTGGCCGTTGCACCGCGCGGCCTGGACGAACCTGCGCCACGCCACCGCGACCATGGACACGCTGGTGTCGATGGGTGTCGCCGCGGCGTACCTCTGGTCGCTCTACGCGTTGTTCTTCGGCGGCGCCGGGGTCATCGGCATGCGCCACGAGTTCGCACTCACCCTCTACACCGACCACGACGTCGACGGCATCTACTTCGAGGTCGCCACCGGCGTCACGCTGTTCATCCTGGCGGGCCGCTACTTCGAGTCGCGGTCACGACGGCGGGCCGGGGCGGCGCTGCGGGCGCTGCTCGACCTCGGCGCCAAGTCCGTCTCCGTGCTGCGCGACGGGCGCGAGGAGCGCGTCCCGGTTGACCGGCTGCGCGTCGGCGACCACTTCGTGGTCCGGCCGGGGGAGAAGATCGCCACCGACGGCGTGGTCGTCGACGGCGCGTCCGCGGTCGATCTCAGCCTGGTCACCGGGGAAGCCGTCCCGGTCGAGGTCGGCGTCGGTGCCGACGTGGTCGGTGCGACGGTCAGCATGAGCGGGCGGCTCGTCGTGCGGGCCACCCGCGTCGGCACCGAGACGCGGCTCGCGCGCATCGCCGCGATGGTGGAACGCGCGCAGAGCGGCAAAGCCGACGTGCAGCGGCTCGCCGACCGCGTGTCCGCGGTGTTCGTGCCGATCGTGATGGGTCTTTCCGTGGCCACGCTGGGATTCTGGCTCGTGTCCGGCGCCGGGACCGGGATCGCGTTCACCGCCGCGGTCGCCGTGCTGATCATCGCCTGCCCGTGCGCGCTGGGGCTGGCGACGCCGACGGCGCTGCTGGTGGGCACCGGCCGCGGCGCCCAGCTCGGGGTGCTGGTCAAGGGCCCGGAGATGCTGGAGTCGACGCGGCGGGTCGACACCGTCGTGCTCGACAAGACCGGCACGGTGACCACCGGCAAGATGACCCTGGCCGCCGTGAAGACCGTCGACGGCGTGCCGCAGGATCTGGCGCTGCAGCTGGCCGGCGCGCTGGAAAGCGCGTCGGAGCACCCGATCGCGGTCGCGGTCACCGAAGCGGCCCGCCGTCGCTTCGGCGACGTCGGCCAGGTGCGGGAGTTCCGGGCCGTCGCGGGGTATGGCGTGCTCGGCCGGGTGGACGGCCACCGCGTCGTCGTCGGCCGGCCCGAGCTGCTGCAGAAGATGTCGGTGCGGGTGCCGTCGGCGCTGTTCAAGGTGAAGCAGCGGGCCGAGCGGGCCGGGAACACCGCGGTCCTGCTGGCCTGGGACGGTTTCGCGCACGCGGTGCTGGTGGTGGCCGACACGGTCAAGCCGACGTCGGCCCCAGCCGTCTTCCAGCTGCGCCGCCTCGGCCTCACGCCGGTGCTGCTGACCGGCGACAACGAGGCCGTCGCGCAGGCGATCGGCCAGGAGGCCGGGATCACCGAGGTGATCGCCGGGGTGTCGCCGGAGCAGAAGGTCGAGGTGATCGCGGACCTGAAGGCACAAGGCCGGGTCGTCGCGATGATCGGCGACGGCGTCAACGACGCCGCCGCGCTCGCGACGGCGGATCTCGGGCTGGCGATCGGCACCGGCACGGACGCGGCGATCGAGGCCGCGGACCTGACGTTGGTCCGCGGCGACCTGATGGCCGCGGTCGACGCGATCCGGCTGTCCCGCCGCACGCTGGCGACGATCAAGGCGAACTTGTTCTGGGCCCTGGCCTACAACGTGGCGGCGCTGCCGCTGGCGGCGGCGGGCCTGCTGAACCCGATGATCGCGGGTGCGGCGATGGCCGCGTCGAGCTGCCTGGTCGTGTCGAACAGCCTGCGCCTGACGCGGTTCCAGGGCACCGCGGTGGGGCCACCGGTACCGGATCCGAGGGCGTGACGCGGTCCGCTTCGGCGTTCGGGGCCGGGAGCAGCAGCTCCCGGCCCCGCGTCAGTGCGTGCCGGACGCGGACCGCCGGTCCTCACCGGAGGATCCGCTCAGTACCAGTGCCCGCGGCCGCCGACCTTGCGTCCGGTCCCACCCAGGACGGCGAGGATGACACCGGCGACGGCCAGCACGATGCCGATCGTGTACAGCACGGGAATGCCGATGAGAAAGCCGAGGACGATCAGGATGACGCCGAGGATGATCACGGTCGGGAAGCTCCTTCTGCTCACGGAGGGCCGGGCACCGGAAGTGGTGGCCTTTCGCCCGGGCCGGGAGTGCCCAGGGATCTCCGCGGTCAAACACACGTCTTCATCCCATCGGTCCACGGGGGACAGGCCGGCGGGACGAGGGTCGATCACAGGCCGTCGAGGAGACGCTTGAAACCCTTGCGGGAGGCCACACCCAGCTTCGCGTAGATGTTGCTCAGGCATTTGCCGGCGTTTCTGGCAGCACGTCCGCCGCACCGTGCGGCTATTCCGACACGTGGGCGCTGTGCTTCAGCCAGTGCTCGGCGAGTGCGACCTTGCCCTCGGTGATGACGTAGCCGGCCTTCTTGCCCGTCAGGGGAATCCGGCGTGTCATGACGAACAGCAGCGACTTCGCCTGACCGCTGACGGTCACGTCGGCCGTGCCGTTGCGGTCCCAGCGCGTGCCTTCGGCGTAGCGCTCGACGTACCACTCGCCGGAGTTGCCGAGGCCGGGTTCGTCGGTGGCGTGCCAGTGCAGGACCTCGCCGCCACCGCGGATCGCCTTCGCCGAGACCGGGCTCTGCTGCTCCCACGTCGGCGAGGTGAGCATGGCCAGGTGGTTGGTGATGAGATCCGCGGCGGTGGCGGCGTCGAGGTCGTAGTCGAGGTCGTAGTCGTCGCCCGCGGCCGCGGCCGCGTCGTAACCGTGGATGACGGCCTCGTTGAGCAGGCTGTGCAGCCAGAACTCCGCGCCGGTCCGCTTGTCGTCGGCGGCGTTGAACACCGAGTCCGCCAGCGCTTCGTCGGAGCAGGCCGCGACGGCGCGGGCGGCGGCGTCGGACAGCCAGTCCTGCCACTCCGCGACCTTGGGTGCCTTGGGCTTCTCGGCGCCGGGCAGCTCGGTCGGGTCGCTGACCCGGCGCTCGACGAGCTCGGACACCCAGTGCAGCGTCTGGCCGACGTGCTGGACCAGGTCTTTCACCGTCCAGTCCGGGCAGGTCGGCACCGAAGTCCTGGCACCGGCCGTGACAGCGGATTTCGCCAGCCGCAGCACGTGGTCCTCGAGTGCCAGCCGGCAGCGTTCCGCGTTCAGCTCGGGAATCATGTGTTCGCCCTTCCGTGCTCCATCAGCTCGAGTTCACGCACTCGCCCGCTCCGGGGATCGCCGAACTCGCCACCGCGTCCTGACTGACGGTGTACCGCTCCGCGCGCTGCCGCAAACGGTTCGGCCGACAATCTCGGACCCGCCGTCCACATAAAGCTTTTTCGAAGAAGTGGCGGTCCTCCAACGGCTACGGCTCGACCAGCCTGCGTACGGCTTCGACGATCGTGGCCCGTCTGGCCGCGTGCTCGTGGGGGCCCAGGTCGCTGATCTCCTGGTTTTGGTGGGCCCACATCGAGGCCGTGTTGATGGTGAGCATCAGCAATTCCGGGGCGGAGAAGCGCGTGGACAGCCTGCCTTCCTCCTGGGCCTGCCGGATCGCGTCGATCTTCGCCCGGTTCGCCTTGGTGATGGCTTCGATCGCCGGCCGGCGACCCGGCTGCTCCAGCCGGTGCCACGCGGCGAGGCGCATCACCTCCGGGTGGGCGGTCTGCCCGTCGAAGAGGGCGCCCGCGTACTCCGGCAGGTCGTCGGGGGAGAGCGGGGCCTGCTCCGTCGTCCGCACGACGACTTGGTCGAACACGGCGTGGAAGAGTTCCTCCTTGCCGCCGAAGTAGGTGTAGACGAGGCCCACGCTGCACCGGGCCCGGCCGGCGAGCCGGTCGATCCGCGCGCCGGCGATGCCGTGTTCGGCGAACTCGGCCAGCGCGGCCTCCAGCAGCGCGCGGCGCTTCGCCTCGGGATCTCGGGGTGCCATGCGTCCCAACCTATTGAGTGAACGTTCATTTGACAAGGCGGGACGGACCGTGCTTACCTGAACGGGTCGAATTGAATGAACGTTCACTTAGGAGTTGGGATGGACATCCCTTCGCAGGTCGGCAAGCGTGCGCTGGTCACCGGGGCCACCGGCGGGATCGGGTTCGAGACGGCGGTGGCGCTGGCCGGGGCCGGTGCCGAGGTGGTCGTCGCCGGACGGGGGAGGGCCAAGGTCGACCAGGCGGTCGCCGCGGTGCGCGAGGCCGTCGGCACCGCCAAGGTCGAGGGGCTGGTGCTCGACCTGGCCTCGCTGGCCTCGATCGACGGGGCCGCCTCCGCCGTTCTCGCCGGCGGGCGGCCGCTGGACCTGCTGATCAACAATGCGGGCGTCATGGCCGTGCCCGAGCGGCGGGAGACCGCCGACGGGTTCGAGCTGACCTTCGGGACCAACCACCTCGGGCACTTCGCGCTGACCGGGCGCCTGCTGCCGGCCCTGCTGACCGCGCCCGCGGCCCGGGTGGTGACGGTGAGCGCGAAGGTGGCGCGGAACAAGGGCGCAACGCTCGAGGATCCGCTGAGCGCGCAGTCCTACGGCTCGGGGATGGCCTCGTACACGAAGTCGAAGCTGGCGAACGTGGTCTTCACGGTGGAACTGGCGCGACGGGCGGCCGGAACCGGGATCACCGCCGTCGCCGTGCACCCGGGCACGAGCAACACGGGGCTCCAGCAGCACCTGCCGAAGTACATGCAGGTCATGGCGTCGGTGGTGCTCGAGCGATTCGTGGGCCAGAGCCCGGCTGACGCGGCCCGGCCGTCCCTGTACGCCGCGACGAACTCCGGCGTCAAGGCGGGCGACTTCGTCGTGCCGCAGGGGCGCGCCGAGCTACGCGGGGCCCCGCACGTCGCCGAGATGCCTCCGGCCGCCACCGATCCCGCCGTCGGACGCCGGTTGTGGGAACTGTCCGAACAGCTGACGCACGTCACCTACTCCTTCCAGTGAAAGGGCTTTCCGTCATGACCTTCCAGTTCGAATCCGTGCCCGAGTCCACTTTGGACCAGATGCGGGGGATCAACGCACAGCTCGCCGCCGCCGACCTCCCGGACCCCACCACCGCCGAAGGGCTGGCGGTGATGCGCGGAACGACGTTCCAGGTGCCGGCGGCGACCGAGCTGGTTCCGGTCGACCGCACGGTCTCCGGTCCCGCGGGCGAGGCGACCGTGCGGATCATCCGGCCGGCCGGCCCGGTGACGGGCGTCGTGTTCCACGTGCACGGCGGCGGTTTCGTGCTCGGCGCGCCCACGGACGACGACGCGATCAACGACCTGCTGGCGCGCACGGCCGGCGTCGCCGTGGTGTCCACCCGCTACCGGCTCGCGCCGGAGCACACGTTCCCCGCTCCGATCGAGGACTGCCTCGCGGCGGCGGTGTGGCTGGCCGGCGCGGTGGAGGAGGAGTTCGGCACCGACCGGATCGTGGTGTCCGGGTACTCGGCGGGCGGCAACCTGGCGGCGCACACGTTGCTGCGCCTGCGAGACGGCTTCCCCGAGCTGTTCGGCCGAGTCGTGGGAGCGAGCCTGGTGTTCGGCGTCTACGACCTGTCGCGCACGCCGAGTTCACGCTCGGCCACGCCGGACACCCCGGTACTACCGCCGCGCTGGCTGGACCAGTTCGTCGGGCTGGCGTTCCCCGGGCTGGACAAGGAGAAGCTGCGCGACAGCGCTGTCTCCCCGCTCTACGCCGACCTGCACGGGATGCCGCCGGCCCTGTTCACCGTGGGAGAACGGGACCCCCTGCTGGACGACTCGCTGTTCATGGCCGCACGCTGGGGCGCCGCGGGCGGGCCAAGCGAACTGGCGGTGTGGCCGGAGTCCCCACACGGTTTCGTCGGAATGACCCCACCGACCGGGCTCCCGGCGCAGCACCGGATCAACGCATGGGTGAAGGCGCTGCTGAGCGAGAAGCAACCGGCCGAGTGAGAGGCGGCGCACGGGCCGCATCGGGGTCGGTGTGTCCGGCATAGGGTGTGCTCCGTGAGCCGGGCCGGGGAAGAGCGCAACCGTCGCCTGCTGCGCGCACGCGACACCATGGACCGGGATTACGCGAAGCCGCTGGACGTGGCCGCCTTGGCCGGGGTCGCGCACGTCTCGCCGGTGCACTTCATCCGGACCTTCCGCGCGACCTTCGGGGAAACCCCGCATCGGTACCTGCAACGCCGGCGCGTGGAGCGGGCCATGTTCCTGCTGCGCTCGAGTGATCGGACCGTCACCGACATCTGCCTGGAGGTCGGCTTCACCAGCCTCGGGACCTTCAGCAGGACGTTCCGCGACATCGTCGGCGAGTCGCCGACGGCGTACCGGCGGCGTGGACCGGTGGCGGACGTGCCGACCTGCTTCGCCATGGCCTGGATGCGGCCGCGGGGCTGACCGGGACGATCATTTCGGATAAGCGTCCCGGCGCGCATCTGAACTACCGTCGCCGGCATGCTCAACGCGATCACGATTTCCCAGATCTTCGTACTCGACCAGGACGAGGCGCTCGACTTCTACGTCGGCAAGCTCGGCATGGAGGTCGGCACCGACGCCGACCTCGGCTTCATGCGGTGGTTGACGATCCACGTACCCGGTCAGCCCGACCGGGAGATCCTCCTGGAGAAGCCCGGATCGCCGAGGCTGGACGAGGCGACGGCCGAGCAGGTCCGGGACCTGCTGACCAAGGGGGCGATGGGTGGGTCGCTGTACTTCAGCAGCGACGACTGCCGCAAAACGTACGAAACGCTGCTGGCCAAGGGCGTGGAGTTCACCGACGAACCGACCGAACGCCCGTACGGGATCGACTGCGGCCTCCGTGACCCGTTCGGCAACAGCATCCGGTTCAACCAGCCGCTGTCCGGTTCCTGACGCGGCTCACGCGGAGGGGACGGCGCGATCACCCGGATGACGACCGAGCCGGGACCGGCCGAGCCCCGAACCACCAGCGGACACCCTGAGCACGACGGAGGAGGCGACTGCCGGTGACCACGATCGCCCTGCTCACCGGCGGGGTCGCCGGCGTCGGGATGGGCTACGTGCTGCAACGCGCCCAGCTGTGCTTCCACGCCACGTTCTCCGGAGCGCTCGCGAGACGCTTCCTGCTGGCCCGCGGCTGGCTCCTGGGTGTGGCGATCAGCTCCGTGGGCCTGTCGGTGCTGTTCCTGACCCCGCTCGGCGACGGCTTGAACCGGGGCCTCCCGTTCGCGCCGGTCGCCGATGTGGTGGGCGGTGTGGTGATCGGCGTCGGGATGACCGTCGCCGCGACGTGCGTCTCGGGGCTGTTCTTCAAGCTCGGGTCGGGCATGCTCGGCTGCCTCGCCGGGCTCGGCGGCTGGGCGGCCGGTGAACTCGCCGCCCGGCAGGTGGTACTTCCCGGGCCGACCGTCCTGCCGGTGGGAGCCGGAGCCACCTTCCCCGCCTTGCTCGGCGTCCCTCGCCTGGCGTTCGCGGTCGTGTTCCTGGCCGTCGTGGGCGTGGTCCTGTGGCGGTGGCGCGCCGCGGAGCGCCCGCGGCCGGGGCAGTGGGACTGGCCGGTCACCGGCGTCGCACTCGGCGCGGTGACGATCGCGGGCTGGGTGCTGGCCGGTGTCGGTGGCGCGGGTTTCGGTCCCAGCACGGTCGGTGCGGTGGCCGGTTTTGCCGCCGGTGAGCCGAACTGGTGGCTGACGGCGTTCCTGCTGGGCATCGTCGTGGGCGCCGCGGTCGCCGCGCGGGTCAGCGGGGAGTTCCACGTCCGTGGGGAACGTCCTGTCCGCTACGTCCGGCTGGTCGCCGGCGGTTTCCTGCTCGGTGCGGGTGGCTGGGTCGCCGGTGGCTGCAACCTGGGTCACGGGCTCTCGGGCGTGGCGCAGCTCAACGTGGCGTCGTGGGTCGTCGTGGCCGCCATCGTCGCCGGGATCGCACTCGCGCGCGCCGTCAACCGCGCTGCCGCAGCAGGCCCGCCAGGTGCCGCGCGATGACGTCGACGTGCGGCGGATCCACGACCGACAGGTGGTGCGCTGCCACCGGCACAATCTCCAGGCGCGGGCACAGGTCCGCCCAGCCCGCCGCGGCGTCGGTGCGGGAGTACCGCGGTTCCATGGCCAGCCCGGCGGCGTACGGCTCGGTCGCCCGGTAGAGCACGACCCGGCCGTCGTAGGGCGGCGGCACCGCGCGTTCGGCGGCGAGAGTGTCCAAAAAGGACTGACGCTGGCGCCGCAGCACGCCGGGGCCGAGCAGCCCGGCCTCGGCGACCCGCCGCACGGTCAGTTCGATCTGCTCCTCCTCGGGCAGCGGCGCGAGCTCGTCGTGACCGAGGTGGACGGCCCGGCCGTAGGTGCCTTCGACGTACCCGGTGAACCGCAGGAACCGCCGCGCCGACGACGCCCGCGGGTCGAGGCCCGGTTCCGGCAGCGGCAGCGTGGTGTCGATGAGCGCGACGAGGTCGACGTCCGCGCCCTCGCCGGCGAGCCTCGCGGCGAGGCCGTAGGCCAGCGCCCCGCCGAACGACCAGCCGGCCAGCCGGTAGGGCCCGTCCCGCTGGGCCTCGCGGACCAGCGGCAGCAGCCGGTCGACGCGCTCCTCGACGCTGGCACCGGGGACGCGTTCGAAGCCGACGCACGGCAGCGCTTCAGGCAGCCGCTCCAGCAGCGGCCGGTAGACCGTGCACGTGCTCCCGCCGGGGTGGAACAGCAGCAACGGCGCGACGCCGGCGGTCCCGGGCGCGAGGACGTGGACGGGCCCGCGTTCCTCCCGGGTGTCGAGGACGGCCCGCGCGACGTCGGCGACGGCGGCCAGGGAGTCGTGCCGCAGGAGGTCGGCGGCGTCGACCGGGGTGTCCAGCTCGGCCGTGAGCCCATCGGCGAGCAGCCGGGCGAGGCGTGCGGGCCGGTCGGTGCCGGACAGCAGGACGTGCGTGCCGCTCGGCTCGGACCCGGTGTGCGCCGCCCACAGCCGCAGGACCAGCCGGTCGGCGGCGTCCCAGGCCCGCCCGCGCGCCGGTCGCGGGGACTCGCCTTGCCGGAGCGCGAGATCGCGGTTGAGGTCGGCGAGGGTGACGGCCCGCAGGACGGCGGCGCCGAGGCCGGGCTCCGTGCGTGGCGCCGGCCCGAGCGGGCCGGGTGGCGCCACGGCGGGCACGGTTCCGGACCCCGATCCGGAACCGTGGTTCAGCTCGGCAGGCCCCCCGGCCGTCGAGGTGAACCAGTGCCGCTCGTGGCGCCACCGCATCGGCGGGACGTCCACCAGCCGGGCCCCGTCGCGCGGCCCCGCGCACGTGGCCGGGGCGACGTCGGGCTCGCCGGTGCGGCTGCGGGCGAGGTGGTCGATGGCCGGGCTGTCCCGCAGCAGCGCGTCAGGCGAGAGGTTTCTCATCGCACCAAGGCCTTTCCGTACGCGTGGGCGAGGTAGCGGTCGCGGCAGGCGCTGCGGGCGATCTTGCCGCTGGACGTCCGCGGGACCTGGCCCGGCGGCACGAGGATGACGTCGCGCAGCGCCAGCCCGTGCGCGGCGGTCACGAGCCGCCGGACCGTCGCGGTCAGGTCCCGTTCGGACTGCTCGGACAGCTCGGCGTGGCCGCGGTGCTCCGCGACGACGACCGCGCCCTCGGTGTCGGCCGCCGCGACGGCGAACGCGGCCACGCTGCCCGGGCGGATCGCCTGGTTCGCGCCGGCGACGGTCGCCTCGACGTCCTGCGGGTAGTGGTTGCGGCCGTCGACGATGACGAGATCCTTGAGCCGGCCGGCGATGTAGAGCGCGCCGTCGTGCCGGACGCCGAGGTCGCCGGTGCGCAGCCACGGTCCGGCCGGCAGCCCGGGGTGGTCGCCGGTGAGCCGGGCGCCGAAGGTTTCCGTGCTGTCGATCGGCTGCTGCCAGTACCCGTCGCCGACGTTGGGGCCGTGGACCCAGATCTCGCCGACCGCCCCGTCCGGGAGCGCGACGGCGGTGTCCGGGTCGACGAGCGCCACGTGCTGCCCCGCCGGCGCACCGCAGGCGACCAGCCGGACGCCGTCACCCGCCTCGACCGCGACGCCTTCGCCGAGCGCGTCGCGATCGAACGTCGTGACGCGCGGAGCGGCGTCGGCGGTGGTCACGAAGACGGTCGCCTCGGCCAGGCCGTAGGACGGGCGCGTCTGCCGCGGCCGGTAGCCGGCGACGGCGAAGGCCGTGTGGAAGCGGTCGAGGAAGTCCGGGTTGATCGGCTCGGCCCCGTTGATGATCCCGGCGACGCCGCCGAGGCGCAGCCGGGCGCGGTCGGTTTCCCGCACGCGGCTCGCGCAGTAGCGGAAGGCGAAGTTCGGCGCGGCGGTCCACGCGCCGGGCCGGTCACCGAGCAGTTCCAGCCAGCGGATCGGGCGTTCGATGAAGGCCAGCGGGTCCATCAGCACCGAGCGCAGGCCCAGCACCAGCGGCGTGATCAGGCCGAGGACCAGGCCCATTTCGTGGAACAGCGGCAGCCACGAGACCGTCGTGGCCTCCTGGGGGTCGAGGCCGAGCCCGCGGGTGGCCTGCCGCACGTTGGCGAGCACGTTCGCGTGGGTCAGCACCACGCCGGCGGGAGAGCGGGTGGAGCCGCACGTGTACTGCAGGTACGCGACGTCGCTTGCCTTCGCTTCCGGGGCGGGCCGGGTCCGGACCGCGTCGACGCGGTCGACGGCCACGACCTCCAAGCCGGCTCCGAGCAGTTCCTCGACGGCGGCCCGCGCGGCGGACGTCGTGACGACGGCCGCGGGCGCGCAGTCGGTGAGCACTGCGGTGAGCCGCCCGGCGCGCCCGGGCAGGCCGGGGGCGAACAGCGGCACGGCGATCGCGCCCGCGGCGATCGCGGCGAGGAACCCGACGACGTAGTCGATGCCCTGCGGGCAGAGCACGGCCACCCGGTCGCCGGGCCGGACCGGCAGCGCGCCCGCCGCGGCGTCGACGCGCCGGGCCAGCTCCCGCCAGGTGAGGGTCCGCCGCCCGCCGCGGTCGCCGCTGAAGCCGGCGAAGGTCAGCGCAGGGTCGTCGGCCTTGACCGTCGCCCAGTGCCGCAGGCACGCGATCAGGGTGTCACCCGCCGGGCTTTCCGGGGCCAGGTTCATGGGTTCTCCTCCGGTCTATCGGCCCAGCCGCGCCGCCGCGTGCTGCCACGCGGTGACGGCCGGGGTGTCGAGGTCGGTGGCTCCGGCGACGGTGCGCAGCCGCGGCAGAACCTGTTGATAGGACAGGGTTTTCGCGCTGGCGACGTCGAAGGTGCCGCGTGGCGCGAGCGGAACCACGCCGGGTGGCAGCGGAACGGACACGGGAACAGTGGGCGGAAGCGAAACCGGAGGCATTGTTTCCGGTTTCCCCGCCGAGCCGGAAATGGTCCCGGCCGCGGCGGCGACGATCAGCAGGGCCGCGACGCGCGCCGGCGGAAAACGGGACGGGCGACGAATTCGGGCAGTCATGGACACGCCCTTTCCGGTGGATTCGAGGGTTCGCGGTCCCGCGGTGGAACGGCGTGTGCGGTGGCCGTCGGCCCGGCGGAACAGGGCGAACGCTACGACAAGTAATCGGTTACCGGAAGGGTGTCAAGAAAACGTAAAAGCTCTTTATCTACTGGGGGTGACCTGCGAAATCGCCGTAATTCGGCTGGTGAAGCGCAGGGGTTACCCGTGGGTACGACGACAGTGATCACAGTGGGTGATCGCGGGTCCACCCGCGTGGGGGAGTGTTCGCTTTCTGTTCTCTCCCCTTCATATTGTCCAGCCGGGTGGCGGGCAAGACAATTGCGGACCCTGGCCGGGTTCCTCTGGCTTGTGTGCATGTCCCGGACGTTTTCCGGGTGATCGACGTCACTTTTCGAATTCGATCGATCGACCGGAGAAGGAATACGCATGCGCAGGAATCGCCGCCGGCGGGCGCCGCGGCACCCAGGTCTAGGTGGTCCGCGGCCGGATCGCCGGGACGGCCCCTTCGGCCGCCGCCACCAGGGCCCGCAGCGCGGCCAGCTCCGCGGCCAGGGCCTTGCGACCGGCCGGGCTGATCGAGATCCACGTCCGCGGGCGCTTGCCCTCGTAGCCCTTCTCGACGTCGATCAGGCCGGCCTCGTCGAGGATCGTGACGTGCCGGGACAGGTTCCCGGCCGTCATGTCCAGGGTCCGGCGCAGGTAACCGAAGTCGACCTGGCCCGCCTCGGCGGCGATGGTCAGGATGCCGAGCCGGTGGCGCTGGTGCACGGTCTCGTCGAGGCCCGCGGCGGGGTGGTCGCTCACGCGCGTGCCCCTCGCTCGTGGAACCACGCCACGACGCCGCCCGCGACCAGGATGAGGCCCGGCAGCAGCGAGCTCTTGAACGCGTGCGCCGTTTCGTAGTGCGCGAAAACGCCGAGGTTCGCCAGCAGGGCCGAGGCGGCGAAGAGACCGGTGATCACGCCCAGCAGTCTGCTCCGCTCCAGCCACGCCAGCCCGATCAGGCCGAGCCCGATGGTGACGAGCGACGCGTAGGGCCGGTAGGGCGCGAACCGGAGGTCGAGCGCACCCAGCGCGACGAGGCCGGCCAGCACGGCGGCGGCCGTGACGACGCCCCGGGCGGTGCGGCCCGTGAGGGCGGACCGCAGCCACAGCAGGCCACCCAGTACCACGGTGGCGACGATCATGACGGGCCCGAGGACGGGCCCCTGCGCGTACGGCGACCGCGCGACCCGGTAGGCGAAGGACGCCACCACCGGCATGCCGAGACAGATCGCGACGACCCCGGTGAAGCCGACGGCGAGGTGGGCGCCGATGGGCGTCCGCACCCCGCGGCGCCGGCCGCGGTGGAGGTACCAGCACGCCGTGGCGAGGAACCCGCCGGTCGCCGCGACCAGCCAGTACAGGTCGCGGGGTGTGCCGAACCAGGCGCCGGCGACGCCGAAGAGCGCCGGTCCGCCGGCCGGCCACAGCGGGGCGAGCAGCACGAGCACGCCGAACAGCAGCACTGGCGGCACGTACGCGTGCCGGTCCGCCCGGGTCCGCGTCTTGAGGCGGGCCAGCTCGTCGAGCAGGACGGCCGGCGGCAGGTCGGTCATGCGTCCCCACTTCGTAACTAGTTTATTTGGCAAACCAGATCCGGCGGTGAACCTACCATGCGATCATGGCCGGATGAAGCCACGCCGCTGGAATCCGGAGACCGTCGCGCCGCCGCTGGGCCGCTACAGCCACCTGGCCGAGGTGCCGCCGGGGCACCGGCTGGTGTTCGTCTCGGGTCAGCTCGGTGTCCTCCCGGACGGCTCCCTCGCCGGACCGGACGCCGAGACGCAGGCGCGGCAGATCTTCGTCAACCTCGGGACCCTGCTGGCCGCGCAGGGTGCCGGGCCCGAGCACCTGGTGAAACTGCTGACCCTGGTGTCCGGCACGGAACACCTGCCCGGCTACCGGGCCGCGCAGGTGGAGGCGTTCGCGAAGTGGTTCCCGGACGGCGACTTCCCGGCCCAGTCGCTGGCCGTGGTGGCCGCCTTGGCGGGGCCGGACTACACGGCGGAGGTGGAAGCGGTCGCGGCCGTCCCGGCGGGGGACTAGGCGGTGTCCTGCAAGTCTGCTCGATGGGCTTCGTGATCCAGGTGGTTCCTGACGGCACGGGCGGGTCACCCTCGTACGGGGCCGTACTCGGGTGATCCCGCCCGTGCCGTCAGGAACCACCTGGGCGCGAAGACCGCGAGCTTGACTTGCAGGACACCGCCTAGACGACGGCGAGTGCGACGCCCGCCCCGGTGATCAGGACGCACGCCGCGATCGTCGTGCGGCGGTAGTGCAGGATCAGCGCCGCGAACTCACGCAGCAGGGCGCTCGGCAGGAAATAGCTCGCGGTGGGGGAGCCGGTCGCGTGGATCGGCAGCCCGAGGCGGCGGCACTCCACCGCCGTGCGGAAGACGTGGTAGTTGCTCGTCACCGCCAGGACGCGACCCGCCCGGCCGGACTGGGGGAGCAGGGCGGCCGAGAAACGCAGGTTCTCCTCGGTCGTCGTCGCCTGGTCCTCGCGGCGGATCCGGTCCTCCGGGACGCCGCGCTCGCGCAGGTAGCCGTGCATCGCCACGGCCTCCGTGACGCTCTCGCCCGGGCCCTTCCCGCCGGAGACGACCAGCAGCGGCGGGTGCGCGGGTTCCCGTTCGTAGAGCCGGATCGCGCGGTCGAGGCGGCCGGCGAGCAGCGGCGGGACGCGGTCGCCGGCGAGCCCGCAGCCGAGGACGATGATCGCCTCGACGTCCCGGTGGCGCCCGACCCGGCTGTAGAGCACGGAGTAGACCAGCAGTGACGCGAGCAGGAACCCGAAGTAGCTCGTGAGCACGATGGCGATCGCCACGAGCGCCGTGCCCCAGCGGCCGAGCGGGACGAAGAAGAGCACTTCGAGCGTGATCAGCCCGGCGCCGAGGGCCAGCGACAGCAGGTTCCCCTTGCTGCGGCCTTCCTTCCGCCACATCTGCGCGCCGTTGAAGATCAGCGCGGCGGGCAGCACCAGCGCGACGATCACCGCGATCGCCGCCAGCAGCACGGCCACCACCGGGGTCAGCCACTCGAGGTGCAGGGCCTCGCGCAGCAGCCAGGCGCCGGTCAGCAGCAACGCGACCCCGAGCCAGACGGCGTTCCCGAGCCGGCGCGGTTCGCGCGCGAGCCGGATCAGGAAGACGAGCAGCGCGACCCCGGCGGCCAAGGGCAGCGCGGCTCCGGCGAAGTTCACCCGGCCTCCCCTGACTGTTCCCCCACGAGGAAGTCAACGTAGCCGAGGGACTTCGGGGCCGCGAACCGGGGCGAGTCACCCGGGAGAGTGACTCGCCCCGTTCGTCAGGCCTTCTTCTGCATGCTCGACCGGGCGGGGTTCGCCTGCTTGGCCGCCTTCGGGTCCTTCTCGTCGGCCTTGGCGCGGACGCCCGACTCGATCCGGTCGCCGATGTCCTTGTCGACGTTGCGCCAGTAGTCGAAGGCGCGCTGCAGCACCGGCTCGGTGACGCCGTTGAGCAGGTGACCCACGACGTTGTCGACGAACCGCTCGCGGCCGGCGTCGTCGAAGACCTCACGGATCATCGTGCCGGCCTGGCCCCAGTCGTCGTCCTCTTCGCGCAGCGTGTACGCGGTGCGGACCATGTCGCCGTCGGTGTGCCAGCCCGCCGGCTGGCCGTACTTCGCGACGTCGGCGTGCGGGCCGCCCTTGGAGTTCGGCGCGTACACCGGGTCGGCGACCTTGGTGTAGCGCATCGCGCCGTCCTTGCTGTAGCTGTGCACCGGCGACACGGGCGCGTTGACCGGCAGCTGCTTGTAGTTCGCGCCGATCCGGTAGCGGTGCGCGTCCGGGTAGGAGAACAGCCGGCCCAGCAGCATCTTGTCCGGGCTCGCGCCGATCCCCGGCACCAGGTTGCTCGGCTCGAACGCGGCCTGCTCGATCTCGGTGTGGTGGTCGGTCGGGTTCCGGTCGAGCGTCATCCGGCCGACGTCGATGAGCGGGTAGTCGGCGTGCGGCCACACCTTCGTGAGGTCGAACGGGTTGAACCGGTAGGTCTTGGCGTCCTCGAACGGCATGACCTGGACCTTGAGCGTCCAGCTGGGATGGTCGCCGGCCTCGATCGTCTCGTACAGGTCGCGCGTGTGGTAGTCGGTGTCGGCGGCGGCCATCTGGTCGGCCTCGTCCTGGGTGAAGGTCTCGACGCCCTGGTCGGTCTTGAAGTGGTACTTCACCCAGAAGCGTTCACCACCGGCGTTGACCCACATGTAGGTGTGCGAGCTGTAGCCGTTCATGTGGCGCCAGGTCCGCGGGATGCCGCGGTCGCCCATCAGCCACGTCACCTGGTGCGCCGACTCCGGCGACAGTGTCCAGAAGTCCCACTGCATGTCGTGGTCGCGCAGGTTGTTGTCGGCGCGGCGCTTCTGCGAGCGGATGAAGTGCTGGAACTTCAACGGGTCGCGCAGGAAGAACACCGGGGTGTTGTTCCCGACCATGTCGTAGTTGCCTTCGCTGGTGTAGAACTTGACCGCGAAGCCGCGCGGGTCGCGCCAGGTGTCGGGGCTGCCCCGCTCGCCGGCGACGGTGGAGAACCGGATCAGCAGGTCGGTCTTCGTCCCCGGCTGGAACACCGCGGCCTTCGTGTACGCGCTGACGTCGCCGGTCACCTCGAACCGCCCGAAGGCGCCACTGCCCTTGGCGTGCGGCTGCCGCTCGGGGACGCGCTCGCGGTTGAACTGCGCCATCTGCTCGATGAGGTAGTTGTCGTGCAGCAGGATCGGGCCGTCCGCCCCGACGGTGAGCGAGTGTTCGTCGCTTTCGACGGGGATGCCGGCGTCGGTGGTGGTCGGTTCGGGATGGATCTGCGTCACTGCGGTCCTCTTTCTGCGTGGTGGTTCGCGGTGCACCCGGGGCAGAAGCCCCAGAACACCACTTCCGCCTCGTCGATGGTGAAGCCGTGCCCGGCGCCGGGGGTGAGGCAGGGTGTGGCGCCGACCGCGCAGTCGACGTCCTCGGTCCGCCCGCACCCGCGGCACACGACGTGGTGGTGGTTGTCCCCGGCTCGCCGCTCGAACCGGGCGGGGTGCCCCGGCAGCTCGATCCGCCGGATCAGGCCGGCTTCCGTGCACGCGCCCAGGACGTCGTAGATCGCCTGGGTGGACACGGAGTCCAGCATGGCGCGGACGCCGGTGCCGATGGCGTCCACAGTGGAATGAGGGTGCTGCGCCAGCCAGGTCAGCACCGCCCGCCGGGGCGCGGTTACCCGCAGACCCGCCGCTCGTAACATGCCGGCCGCATCGCTCATGACTCCCCACCGTGCGCCTGTTTCTGGACTGGGTCAAGTCCACGGAAGGACGGTTTCGAAGGGGTGAAACCGGGTACACGCCAGGAACTTCTGGCATCGTGAGCGGGATGGAAGACCCGCGCCCGGCGTTCGTGCTGCACGAGCACTGGCGGCCCCGGCACCACTTCGACCTGCGCTTGGAGGAGAACGGCGTGCTGCGGTCGTGGGCCGTCCCGCGCGGCCTGCCCGCCACCGCGGGCGGCAACCGCCTCGCGATCGCCGTCCCCGACCACGCGCTCGACCACCTCGGCTACGAGGACGAGCACAAGAAGGTCGCCGACACCGGCTGGTGGGAGGAGCACGACCGCACGCCCAAGCGAATGCTGTTCACGTTGCACGGCCGGGAAGGTGACGTCCGTTACGCGTTGATCGACACGGGCCGCGACTGGCTGCTGCACCGGACCAAGGAACAGCCCGCGCGGAGCTAGGCTCGCTTCAGAAGTGGGTTCTCAGCGGCTTCGGCTGAGGGGTAATCTTGCCGGCGGCGGCAATCCCGGTGCTGCAAAGACGGGCGATCGGGTGCCGGATACCGGGAGTTTCCGTCACTCGCGCCCGTACCGAGCTTTGGTGGTGCGGGCTCTCGGATCGCCGGGAGTATCGGCTGGTCATGGCTACTCGTCGACGCAGGCGATGCGGACGGTGGCTTCGCAGCGCACCTAGCCCGGCAGCCCCTTCTCGATGAGCGTGAAGCAGGCGTCGATCCAGGTCGCGGCGCCGTCGTCGGGGATGCGGCCGCGGACGTCGGAGCTGGTCAGCACCCGGAACGGGGTGATCAGCAACGCCGCCGCCGCGCGCGTCGCCGGGTCGAACGGGGAGCCGCCCGCCTCGGCCGCGAGCGTGGTCGCGAGGCGCTGCTCGTAGCGTTCCCACATCAGCTGCAGCCGGCTGTGCAGCGCCGGGTTCTCGCCGATCAGCCGCGCGAACGCGACGATGCCCTCGGAGCCGTCGCCGGGCAGCGTCCCGTCGATGAGCTCGTGGGCCAGGCGGCGGACCGCCTCGGCGGGCGAGGTGCCCGCCGGGCGGCCGGCCAGCCGCTGCTCGATCCGGTCGAGCAGGGAGAATTCGTCGGCGAAGACGAGGTCCTCCTTGCTGTCGAAGTAGACGAACAACGTCTTCACCGACACGTCGGACGCCCCGGCGACCTCGGCGACGGTCACCTGGTCGAAGCCGCGCTCCCGGAACATCCGCTCGGCGTTGGCGGCCAGCGTCTCGCGGGTCAGGCGCTTCTTGCGCTCCCGCAGTCCTTCGCGCGGCTCCTCGGTCATGCCCTCACCCTTTCACAGGCGACCGGAAACGATCAGTACGCGGGCGCTTCGGCCGTGCCGTCGGCGATTTCGCGCATCTGTTCCGCCAGCGGCTTCTCCCGCACGACCAGCGCGAGCACCAGCATCACGGCCGCGATCGGGACGGTGCCGAGGAAGACGACCGAGAAGCCGTGCGCACGCCATCGACGGGCCGGCCAGCAGGGCACCGATGACGGGGTAGCGCTTGTAGTGCCCGGTCTTCGCGATCAGCGGCTCGGCCACCGCTGTCGCCGCGACCAGGCCGACCAGGAGCGGGATCACGTACAGCCCCGCGGTGAACGCCGACGCGTGCCGCACGGTCTGCAGGAACAGCGGGACGTAGAGCATCGCGACGAACAGCACCAGCGTCGAGAGGAAGAACTGGACGGCGGAGATCACGAAGACGCCGTTGCGGAACATCGGCAGCGGCGTGATCGGCTCCGCCGCCCGGCGCTCGGTGAGGACGTAGCCCACGAGCGACACGACGGCGACGGCGATCAGCGCGAGCACCGGCGTGGTCGTCCAGCCCCGGTCCGGCCCGAGCGTGGCCACCAGCAGCACGGCCGTGGTCGCCACGGTGACGAGGACCCCGCCGAGGACGTCGACCCGGCCGCGGCCGACCGGCTTCGGCAGGTGCAACCGCGCGGCGATGGCGACGATCGCGACGACGCCGACCGGGACCTTGACGTAGAAGATCCACCGCCACGACAGCGCGTCGGAGAACAGGCCGCCGAGGAACGGCTCGGCGATTCGCTCACTCTTTGCGAGAAGATCTAGTGTGGCACAGGCGATAACGAAAGTGACTTACGCATTGTGGGCGCAGTCGCCGCGCGGTGCGCCCAGACGCCGAGGACGGCGAGCAGGGCGATCTCCAGGAGCATCATCAGGCGTTCGACCAGGCCGGTCGCCACGGTCGGCAGGTGGCCGCCGAGCACGACGTTCACCGCGAACGGGACGATGAACGGCAGGTAGAACGGGATCGCGGCCAGCGCCAGCCGGCGCGACCAAGTGGCGAAGCGGCGCCAGCGCGGGTCGTCGCGGTGCCGCCGGCCCAGCGCCCAGCCGACGACGGGCAGGCTCAGGCACGTCACGGCGGAGGCGTAGAGGTGGATCTTGCCGGTGGTCGTGATGGCCCCGCCTTGCGGATCCTTCGCGAAGATCGCGACGGTGAGCAGGCTGACGCACCAGAGGGCTTTCGCCGCGACGAGCGCCGGGTTGGCCAGCAGCCCGCGGCGGTAGAGCGCGACGAGCAGCAACGCCGAGCCGGTGCTGGTGAGGATCAACGCGCCGTCCCACATCCAGCGGCCGGGGACCAGGGCGTAGTCACTGAGCATCGCGGTGACGGGATCGAGCGGCGCGAGCCGCCGATCGAGGTGCAGCACAGCGAGCAGGACGACGGCCGCGGCGAACGCGGCTTGCGCACCGGGCACGAGCAGCCGGGCGCGAAGGGAAAGGGTGGGTCGGTGCGGGGGCCAGCATGCCTAGGTTCACTCCGGGGACGCTCAACGGGTTCAGGCGAAGTCGGCGACGCTACCCGTGACCATTCCGTGACCATCGCAGACACACCTGCGCTGTGACGCACCCCACGCTCCGGCGCCTCGGCCCGACCCAAGGCGGCGCTTTCACGTGAAAGTGCCGCTTTGTTCCGCAAACTCGCACTTTCCCCAGGAAAGATGCGTCAGTGGTCGCCGTCCTGGGGGATTTCTGCCGAGTCCGTGAGGCGCAGCTTGCGGCGCGCCCGCTGGTAGAACGTCGTCATGCCGAGGCGGACCACCCGGGCCGCGCTCGGGCGGCCTCGCAGGTCCAAGCGGTCGCCCGGGTTGACGTAGCCCGCTACCTGGCCGTCCACCTCCACCGCGAGGCGGCCGCTCGTCGGCAGGACCTCCAGCGCCACCGTGTCGTGCACCGAGAGCACCACGCCCCGGCTGTACGCCGAGTGCGGTGCCGCCGGCGTCACCAGCAGGGCCTCCACCGACGGGCTCGTGATCGGGCCGCCCGCGGAGAAGCTGTACGCCGTCGAGCCGGTCGGGGTCGCGACGATCACCGCGTCCGCCGAGTAGCTCACGAACGGCTGGCCGTTGACGCGCACCGCGACGACCGCGCTGCCGTCGCCGGGGACGCGGACCACCGCGATGTCGTTGAACGCCGTGATCCGCTGGCCGTCGAACACGGCGTCGACGGCGAGGCGCGGCTCCACCGTGAACTCGTTGCCGTCGATGGCCGACAGCGCGTCCGGCAGGTCCGGCACGTCGACCTCGGCGAGGAACCCGAGCTTGCCCAGGTTCACCCCGAGCACCGGCGCGCGCTGCCCGTCGGCCAGCCGCATGGCGCGCAGCATCGTGCCGTCGCCACCCAGGCTGACCAGCAGGTCCGAGCGGCGGCCCAGCTCCTCCGACGTCACGCCGACGGCGGCGCACTTCAGCCGGACGATCTCGTCGGCGATGCCGAGGATCTCGATGCCGCGGTTCCCGGCCCAGCCGAGCACCGCCTCGACGGCGGCCGCGGAGTCGCGGCGGGGGTGCAGGACCAGGCCCGCGCTGTGCATCAGCGGGCCCGGCGGGGCGAAGGCGTCATGCGCCCAGTCTGCACGCTCAGGCGGGCCGCCGCGAGAACCGCAGCGCGCCGTCGTCGATCCGGCCGTGCCGCAGCTTGACGACGTCGTGCGCGTAGCTCATGCCGAGCGTCCACGGCGCCCGCGACCCGGCCTTCGGGAACGCGTCGATCGCCCGCAGCACGTACCCGGCGTCGAAGTCCAGCAGCGGCCGCTCGGTGACCGCCGGGTCGTCGTTCACCGGGACGGCCTGGTCCTGCCCGGTCCGGTCGAGGTGACGCAGCAGCCGCACGACGTACTCGCCGACGAGGTCGGCCTTGAGCGTCCACGACGCGTTCGTGTAGCCGATGGTGAACGCGAAGTTCGGCACGCCGCTGAGCATCATCCCCTTGTACGCCATGGTTTCCGGCAGCTTGACGACGTGCCCGTCGACGGCCAGCTCGATGCCGCCGAAGGCCAGCAGCCGCAGCCCGGTGGCCGACACGACGACGTCCGCTTCGAGCTCGTCGCCGGACTCCAGCCGGATCCCGGTCTTCGTGAACGACGCGATCCGGTCGGTGACGATCGAGGCGTCGCCGTGCTTGATCGAGCGGAACAGGTCGCCGTCCGGCACCAGGCAGAGCCGCTGGTCCCAGGGCTGGTACTTCGGCTTGAAGTGCGTGTCGACGGCGTACCCGGCCGGCAGCTGCTTCATCGCGGCCTTGCGGATCATCGCCTTCACCACGCCCGGACGACGCCGGCTGAGCTGGTAGATCAGCGTGCTCACGGCGACGTTCTTCCAGCGCGCGATGGGGTAGGCCAGCTTCGGACCGAGCAGGCCGCGCAGCCGGTTGGCCAGCGCGTCCTCCGACGGCAGCGACAGGATGTAGGTGGGGGAGCGCTGCAGCATGGTGACGTGCTCGGCGCGGTCGGTCATCGCCGGGACGAGCGTCACGGCCGTCGCGCCGCTGCCGATCACGACGACCTTCTTGCCCGCGTAGTCGAGGTCCTCGGGCCAGTGCTGCGGGTGCACCACGGTGCCGCCGAACTCCTCGACGCCGGGGAACTGCGGCGTGTGGCCGCCTTCGTAGTCGTAATAACCGCTGCACAGGTACAGGAACTTCGCCGTGAAGCGCACGGGCTCGCCATCGTGCGTCGCCTCGACCGTCCACAACGCGTCCTCTGTGGACCATTCCGCGCGGATCACCTTGTGCCCGAACCGGATGTGCCGGTCGATGCCCGCCTCGGTCGCGGTGTCGCGGACGTACTGCAGGATCGACGGCCCGTCGGCGATGGCCTTCTCGCTGGTCCACGGCCGGAACCGGTACCCGAGCGTCTGCATGTCCGAGTCGGACCGCACGCCGGGGTAGCGGAACAGGTCCCACGTGCCGCCGATGGCGTCGCGCGCCTCCAGGATCGTGTACGTCTTGCGCGGGAACGCCTCCCGCAGGTGGTGGGCGGCACCGACACCGGACAGCCCGGCCCCGACGATCAGCACGTCGACGTGCTCGGTCATTTCACGGCCTCCGTCTGCCGGGCACGCATGCGGTTCTGCAGGCGGGAGAGCACGGCGTAGTAGTGGGTCGGGGTGACGCGGGTGAGCGCGTCGAACAGGTGGGCGTCGGGCCCGACCAGGATACGGGCCTTCCCGCGGTCGACGCCCGTGTGGATGATCTCCGCGGCCCGTTCGGGCGACGTCATCGTCATCGCCTCGAACTGCGCGGCCATCTCGTCCTTCGTGCGGCCGCGGCCTTCGGGGTCACGCCGCACCCGGGCGTTGCGCGCGATGTTCGTGGTGATCCCGCCCGGGTGCACGGTGATCGCGCGGACGCCGGTGCCGCGCAGCTCGTGGCGCAGCGACTCGGTGAAGCCGCGGACGGCGAACTTCGCCGCGCAGTAGGCGCTCTGGTGCGGCATCCCGGCCAGGCCGAACACGCTGGAGGTGTTCACCACGGCACCCGAATCCTGCTCGGCGAGGATCGGCAGGAACGCCCGCGTCCCGTGCACGACCCCGCGGAAGTTGATGTCGTGCAGCCAGTCGTCGTCCTCGGGCACCGCGTCGAGCACGGTCGACGTCACCGCGACGCCGGCGTTGTTGAACACGGCGGCCAGCGGCGCCGGGAGCCACTCGCGCACCTCATCGGCGAAGCGGAGCTGGTCGGCGGCGTCACGGACGTCGAGAACCCGGGTCAGCACGTGTCCGCGCAGGCCGGCCGTGGTCGCCTTGAGCCCGGCTTCGTCGACGTCGGCGATGGCGACGGGGGAGCCGAGCTTGGACAGCCGCGTCGCGAGGGCACGGCCGATGCCGGACGCCGCACCGGTGATGACCACCGGGCGGCCGGTGAGGCTAGGTGGTCGGGACATCGCTGCTCCTCGCGTGGCCGGCGATCAGGTCGAGCAGGGCGGGCCACGCGCCTTCGGGCAGGTTGTGCCCCAAGCCGCGGACGGTTTCGAGGCGGGCCCCGGGAATCGCCCGCGCCGTGGCGGCGCCGCCGGTCGGGTGCACCATCCGGTCGCGGTCGCCGTGCACCACCAGCGTGGGCGCGGTGATCTTCTTCAGCCACGCCGTCCGGTTGCCGGACTTGAGGATCGCGCCGAGCTGACGGCCCACACCGCCCGCCGTCGGGTCGCGGTCCCAGCCCGTCCCGGCCGTTTCGCGCACCCAGGCCTCGTCGAAGGGGAAGCCGTGCGAGCTGATGTGCCGGAACATCTTCACGGCGCTTTCGACAGCCTCTTCGCGCGACTTCGGCGGCTTCGCGCCCATCAGCCGCAACGTCGAGAACGCCGGGCGGCCGATCAGGCGGGACCCGGTCGTCGACATGATCGACGTCAGGGTCCGGACCCGCGCCGGGTGCAGCGCCGCCACCGACTGGGAGATCATGCCGCCCATCGACACGCCCGCGAGGTGCACGCGGTCCAGGCCCAGCGCGTCGAGCAGGCCCACGGTGTCGGCGGCCATGTCCCTCAGGTCGTACTGCTCCGGCGGGAAGCGGCCGGCGACCATCGCGGGCAGCTTCGCCGGCCGGAACCGCGGGTGCGTCGAGCGCCCGGCGTCGCGGTTGTCGAAGCGGACGACCTGGAACCCGCGCCCGGCCAGCTCGGCGCAGAAGGCGTCCGGCCAGCTGTGCAGCTGCTGGCCCAGCCCGGCGACGAGCACCAGCGGCTCGGCGCCGTCGTCCCCGATCCGTTCGTACGCCAGGGAAATCCCCCGGCCGGCGTCGGCGATCTGTTCGTTCACGCGATTCCTTCCCGGCGGCGCACGACCGCGCGCCCGCCCTTGGCCGGGGCGTAGGCGACGCCCCGGGAGTGCCAGCGCTCGTCCGCCTCGGTGGTCAGCTCGAGCGTGAAGTCGCGCAGCAGGGTGCGCAGGACGACGGTCATCTCCATCGTCGCGAACGCGGCGCCGATGCAGCGGCGGGTGCCGCCGCCGAACGGGATCCACTGGTAGAGGTCCGGTCGTGCGCCGGAGAAGCGGTGCGGGTCGAACGTCGCGGCGTGCGGGAAGAGCGTGTCGTCGTCGTGGATCAGGGCGATGCTGACGAGCACCACGTACCCCTTCGGCAGCGTCCACGGGCCGAGCCGGAAGCCGTCCTGCTTGACCTGCCGGGCCGTGAGATCGATGACCGGGCGGGTGCGCTGGACCTCGAGGATCGTCGCGTCGAGCAGCTTGCTGTCGGTCGCTTCGGCGAGCTCCCGCAGCACGCCGGGGTGGCGCCGGAGCCGTTCGACCGCCCAGGCCAGCGTGGTCGCGGTGGTTTCGTGCCCGGCGGTGAGCAGGGCCAGCAGCTGGTCGGCGATCTCTTCGCGGCTCAGCTCGGCACCGTCGTCGTAGCGGCTCTGCAGCATCAGCGCGAGGACGTCGTCACGCTCGTCGAGACGCTCGTCGGCGCGGGCCTTGGCGATCAGCCGGTCGACGATCGCGTCGTACTCGCGGCGCAGCCGTTCGAAGCGGCGCCACGGGTTCAGGCGGCCCTTCTTGGAGATCGGCAGTACGGCCAGCCGTGAACCGAGCGTCACGAACGGCGGGAGAAGCGCCCGCAGCTCGGCGAATTCGGCTCCTTCCGCGCCGAACACCGCGCGCAGGATGGCGTTGAGGGTGATCCGCATCATCGACGGCAGCGTCGCGAACGCGCGGCCCTCCGGCCAGCTCGCCAGTTCGCGGACGGTCTCTTCCTCGACGATCTTCTCGTAGGCAGCGAGCCGGCGGCCGTGGAACGGCGGCACCAGGAGCTTGCGCTGCCGGCGGTGTTCCTCGCCCGAGAGGGCGAACAGCGACCGCGGGCCGAGCACGCGCCCGAGGTTCACCTCTTGGTTGTCGACCAGGTCCGGCCCGGACATGAACAGCTGCTTGATCTCGGCCGCGCCGCTGATCACGACGGCGTGGCCGAAGATCGGCACGTTCACCGTGAAGGCGTCCCCGTACTTCTCCCGCAGCCGGCGCATGCCGCGCAGCGGGCTGGTCAGCGCGTAGGCGCCCTGGACGGCGCGGGGCGCGGCCGGCCCCGGCGGCAGCGTCACGGGCCCTGGGCGTGTCACGGTCGTCATCGACATCTCCCCGCTCGGTGGTACGCGAACGTACCGTCGGTACGGTACGCCGGGGTACCATCCGGTTTCAAGGGGCTCCGGCCGCGGAAGGGGTATAGCGTGACGACGGTGACCACGGTCGAGACCCACCGGTTCCGGCAGCGGCTGCTCGACGGCTTGGCCGCCTCGATCACCGAGGACGGCTTCCGCGACACGACGGTCGCCGGCATCGTCCGCCGGGCCCGGACCTCGCGTCGCACGTTCTACGAACACTTCTCCAGCAAGGAAGCGTGCTTCGTCGCGCTGCTGGCCGAAGCGAACCGCCAGATGATCCGGCAGATCACCGAAGCCGTCGACCCGCGCGCGCCGTGGGCCGATCAGGTGCGCCAGGCGATCGAGGCGTGGATCGCCGCCGCGGAGTCGCAGCCGGAGATCACCCTGAGCTGGATCCGCGACGTCCCCGCGCTCGGCGCCTCGACCCGCGATCTGCAGCGCGAGGCGATGGAGGGCTTCATCGCGATGACGCTGCGGCTGACCGACACGGCCGAGATGCGGGCGGCGGGGATCCGGCCGCTGTCCCGGCAGCTGGCGATCATGCTGCTGGGCGGGTTGCGCGAGCTGATCGCGACGACCGTCGAGGACGGCGGCCGCGCCGGCGACGTCACCGAGGTCGCAGTCCGCGCGTCTATCGCCCTGCTGGGGCCGTGACTGCGGTACCGGCGCACCAGACCCGGGTGATCGCGCGGGTGGCCCGGATGTCCGTGATCGGGTCGCCGTCGACCAGGACCAGGTCGGCACGCAGGCCGGGGCGGATGGCACCGCGGTCGTCGAGGCCGAAGTGCTTGGCGGGCAACGCCGTCGCCGCACGGAGAGCGTCCACAGTGGACAAGCCGGCGTCGACGAGCAGCTCGAGTTCGTCGTGCAGGCTCACGCCGTGCTCGACGGTGGCCGGCACGCCCGGCTCGGTGTTGGCGTCCGTCCCGGCGAGGATGGGCACGCCCGCGCGGTACAACGCGGTCACCGACGCCTTCGCGCCTTCGTAGAGCTGCGGCCGCCCGACCATCGCGGACACGCCTTTCATCATGGTCAGCGTCGGCGCGACGATCCGGGCGCGGGCCACGTCGTCCGTCGTGATCGGGGCGCCCAGCGGTGCGTGCGTGAGGACGTCGACCCCGGCGTCGAGGCCCATCGTGTAGGCCCCGGCCGAAGTGGCGTGCGCGACGACCAGCAGCCCGGCCTCGTGCGCGGCTTCGGTGAGCGCCCGGGCGGCGGGCAGCTCCGGGCCGCCGCCACCGGGCGCCTCCAGGACGATCTTCAGGTAGTCGGACCCCGCCGCGACCCGGGCGGCGACGAAGTCCTTGGCCTGCCCGGGATCGGTGATGACGGCTTCGGCGGGCATGCCGGGGATCCGGGCGTGCATCCCGCTCGGCCCGATGGCCGGGATCCCGGCGCTGCGGATGTCGGTCAGCCCCGGCCGGTCGCGCAGTGACGCGAGCAGTTCGGCCGAGAACGTCGCCATGTCGAGGGCCGTCGTGACGCCGTGGCGCGCCAGCTGCTCGAGGTTCTCGGGGCCGTGCAGGTGGATGTGGGTGTCGATGAGCCCGGGCAGCAGGACGCCGCCACCGCCGTCGACGGTATCGGCCCCGGCGGGGTCTGTGCCGATCGTGCCGCCGTCGATCACGACCGTGCGCGGCTCGGTGAGCCCGGCGCCGTCGAAGACCCGGACGTTCGTGACGGCGGTCCTGCTCATGCGACACTCCCCGATAAGGAACGGTACTGTTCACTAAGCACGGTACACGGGAAGGGCGGGCGATGCCGGACACGCGGCGACGGGGCGACGACCTGGTGCGGGCGATCTACGCGTCGACGCTGGCCGAGCTGGCGGAGGCCGGCTTCGCGGAGCTGAGCTTCGAGAAGATCGCTCTTCGCGCCCACACCGGCAAAGCGGCGCTCTACCGGCGCTGGTCGACACCCGCGGAGCTGGTGCTGGCCGCCCTGACCGACCCGGTCGCCGGCTTCGGCGAGACCCCGCCGCCCGGCACCGGCGACCTGCGTACGGACCTGCTGGTGCTCCTCGGCGGTTTCGCCCGCGTGCTCGACGAGCCGCACGGGCGGGCGCTGGTCCAGCTGATCACGCAGCGCCGGCGGCACCCGGCGCTGTTCGAGCGGGTCCGCGACCTCGTGTTCCGGCCGCGGCAGGAGCTGATCCTGGAGCTGCTGGGGGAGACCGGCACCGCGCGGCTCGCCGCCGTCGGGCCGCGGCTGGTCCTGGTCGCGCACATCGAGGCCGGGCCGGTCTCCGAGGCCGAAGTCGCCGCGATCGTCGACGAGGTGCTCCTGCCGCTGGTCGGCTAGGTTCGAGGGTCATGGAGAGCGACAACACCCAGAGCGTGTTCGACGTCCTCGCGGAAGCCGCGGCGCTGCCCGGGACCGCCGAAACCATGCTGGTGGACAAGTACTTCGTCGACAAGGCTTCGGCCAGCGCGCGGATCTTCCGGATCTACCGCGAAGTCCCGCTGCACTACCACGACGACTGCGACGAGCACCTCTACCTGCTCAGCGGCGGCGGCACGTTCCACCTGGACGGCGAGGAGTTCGAAGCGAGGCCGGGCATGTTCCTGGCCTTCGAGCGGCGCAAGGTCCACGGCTTCCCGACCATCACCGCGGAGCCGTTGGTGGTCCTGGCGATCGACGTCCCCCGCCGCCGCCCGGACGACATCGTCTTCGTCGACCCGGCCGCGGGTGACGCGAAGAGCTTCATGGCCCGCAACGCCGAGGACGACTGACGGTTCCCAGCTCGCGATGTCCGGACGTCCAGCTGAGCCACTGTCTCTAATTGCGACAGCCGGGCGGCCGCGACCGTCCTAGGTTCGGTGGGCGGCCGTGCCCGGACGCGGGTGCCGGGCGGTCGCCGGAGGCGACGATGAAGGCGCTGGTCTACCACGGTCCGGGCGCGAAGGCCTGGGAAGACGTCCCGGACGCCGCCGTCCAGGAGCCCACCGACGTGGTCGTGCGCGTCGACACGACGACGATCTGCGGCACCGACCTGCACATCCTGCAGGGCGACGTCGCCGCGGTGACCGACGGCCGGATCCTCGGCCACGAAGCGGTCGGCACGGTGACGGCGGCCGGCGACGCGGTCCGGGCGTTCGCCGTCGGCGACCGGGTGCTCGTCCCGGCGATCACCCAGTGCGGCCGCTGCGAGTACTGCGGCCGCGGGATGCCGTCGCACTGCCAGACGGTCGGCGGGATCGGCTGGATCTTCGGTCACCTCATCGACGGCACCCAGGCCGAGCTGGTGCGCGTCCCGTTCGCGGACACGTCGTTGTACGCGGTCCCGGACGACGTCACGAACGAGCAGGCGATCTTCCTGGCCGACTCGCTGCCGACGGGCTACGAGGTCGGCGTCCTGGCCGGCCGCGTCCGCCCGGGCGACACGGTGGCGGTGGTCGGCGCGGGCGCGGTCGGCCTGTCGGCGATCCTGACGACGGGCCTGTGGGGCGCGTCGAAGGTGATCGCGGTGGACTCCAACAAGTTCCGCCTCGAGAAGGCCCTGGACTTCGGCGCGACGGACGCGATCGAAGCCGGCCCGGACACGAAGGCCGACGTCCTGGCCATGACGGACGGCCTGGGGGTAGACGTCTCGATCGAGGCGGTCGGCTACCCCCAGACCCTGCAGACGGCGGCGTCCCTGGTCCGCCCGGGCGGCCGCATCGCGAACATCGGCGTCCACGGCGTCCCGGTGGAGCTGCCGATGCAGGAGATGTGGATCCAGAACGTCACGCTGACGATGGGCCTGGTGGACACGGTCTCGATCCCGACCCTGCTGAAGATGGTGTCCTCGGGCCGCATCCCGGCGGAGAAGATGGGCACCCACACGTTCACCTTCGCGGAGATGGACGAGGCGTATGAAGTCTTCGCCAACGCGGCCGCCAACTCGGCGCTGAAGGTGGTCATCACGCCCTGACGTGCGGAGGGCGGCTCGGCGTCAGGTCATCGTCGGGTCGCCCCAGGCCAGCTCCGCCGGCCGCCCCGCGCGGGGCCGCACCGACACGGCGGCACCGCCGAAGGGCGAGCCACCCACGCCGGGACGGGACCACGGGCAGCCCTCCCGAAGGACCGGTCGGTGATTCCCTTCCGCTTTGTGGCCAGAAAATGTCCAGAACCTGTCAGGTGATCAGCCGGGCCCGGGAGGCCTGAACCTGTCGATCCGGGCGTCGCTCGTTCGACGCCTTGGTGAAGGAGGTTCTCCCGTGTCCCAGGTGATCTTGTACATGTCGATGTCCCTCGACGGCTTCATCGCCGGCCCGGACGATCGGGCCGGCCAGGAGCTCGGCCGTGGTGGCGGGCGGTTGTTCGACTGGCTGGACGAGCGGCTGGGGGAGGGGGTGAACGGCCAGGTGTACCGCGAGGCTTTGGCCACCGGTGCGGTGATCTCCGGCCGCCGGACGTTCGAGCTGGCCGGTCGGTGGCAAGGCGACCACCACGACGGCGTCCCGATCCACGTCCTGACGCACCACGTGGACCCCGGGGACGAGCCGCCGGGAAGTGCGCGGTTCTACACGGACGTCGTCGCGTGTGTGACCGAAGCGGTGCAGGCGGCCGGCGGCCGGCCGGTCATGGTGCACGGCGCGGGGGCGGCGCAATCGTTGCTGCGCGCGGGTTTGCTCGACGAGCTGGAGATCCACCTGGTCCCGGTCCTGCTCGGCGGCGGCCGGCGGTTGTTCGCGGAGTCGGAGCGGGTCGAGCTGGACGTCGTCCGGCGGCTCGACGGGAACGGCGTGACCCACCTCCGTTACCGGGTGGCCCGCTAGCCCGGTCCCGGGGCACGCCCCCGGGACCGAACCGGTCGATGTCAGTCGGCGTCGGGGAAGTGGATGTCGGCGATGTGGACGTCGACGCCCTCGACGTCGAGGCCGAGGAACTTTTCCACCGCGTCGATCACGTCGGTGCGGATCTTCTCGGCCAGGGCCTTGACGGCGTGGCCGAAGTCGATCACCACGGAGATGGTGATCGTGGCGACGTCGCCGTCTACCGCTACCTCGACGTCGTCGCTGGTGAGTTCGTGGACGCCTTCGGCCTTGCGGGCCACCCGGTACACGATCTTCACCACGACGTCGTCGCCGATGGTGGTGGCGCCGCGGGTGCCGGCGGCGGGGCGGGCGGCGGCCGCGACGACTCGCTCCGCCTCGTCGACGACCTCGACCGCCGCTACGGGTTCGACCACCACGGCCTCGGTCTCGACCGGCGTCGCGACCCGGTCGGTTTCCTCTTCGGGCACCTCGACGACAGAGTCCGCGGCCGCCTCGTCGGAGTCCTCGGTGACGGCCTCGTCTTCGACGTCGTCCGCGGCCTCGTCGGTTTCGGTGTCGACGGCTTCGGCCTCGACGCCGGAGACTTCGGCGACCTCGGCGTCTTCGGAGGCGGAGACCGAAGCGTCCTCGGTCGCGACGTCCTCGGTGTCCTCGGCGGGCTCGGTGGTCTCGGCCGCGTCGGCCTCGATCTCTTCGGTGGCAACGACTTCGGGTGTGGATTCGGCCGGGGGGTACCCGCCGGTGGCGGGGGTGCCGGAGTTGGGGCGGCCGAAGATGCTGTTGATGACGTCGGACATGGGTTCCCCTTTTCGGGAGCGACGACTTCGGGTGGGGACGAACAAGACGGCGCCACTATAGGGCATGACCGTGACCCCGATCACGTACCCTGCCGTCGGGTTTTCCCTTGTGTCCCAAAGATGTCCACAATCCGCGCGACGTCACTCGCGGTGGTCGGGCGGTGACGCGGCCCCGGCTCGGGAGCCGGGGCCGCGCCCGCTCAGCTCACCCGTGGCGGAAGCACAGCGTCCCCCACTGGAAGCCCGCGCCGATGGACGAGACCACGTACGTGTCGCCCCGGCGGACCGCGCCCTGGCCGAACGCCGCGTGCAGCGCCGTGAACACGCCGGCCGAACCGGTGTTGCCCAGGCGGTCCACCGTGATCGGCGCCCGCGAGCGTGCCACGCCCAGCTTGTCCAGCGCCGCCGTGATGATGTTCAAGTTCGCCTGGTGCAGGAAGAAGTGCGTGATCTCCTCCACCGACAGCCCGGCCTCGTCGACCGCCCGCAGGATGCTGTCCGGCAGGCAGCGGGTCGCGGTGTTCCAGACCGCGCGGCCGTCCATCTTCAGGTAGTGGTCCGACGCCGACGCGGCGGCCGGCGGGAGGCGCGAACCGCCCGCCGGGATCTCGACGTCGTACGACAGCTCCGTGCCGAAGTCCCAGCCCAGCAGTCCGCCGGACGACGACGCGTGGGTCAGGACGGCCGCGCCCGCCGCGTCTCCGAAGAACACGCGCGTCGTGCGGTCGGCCGGGTCGGTGACGCGAGACGCGCAGTCCGCCGCGATGACCAGCACCGTCGACGCCGCCGACGTCTGCAGTAGGTGTGCCGCGAGGAACAACGCTTGGACGCCGTTCGCACACGCCGCCTGCGTGATGTCCAGCGTCAGCGCGCGGTCCGCGCCCAGCAGCTCCTTCACGATCAGCGCCGTCGAGGGGAGCGGCTGGTCGTAGGTGTAGGTCCCGACGATGATCGCGTCGACGTCGCGGGCGGTGATGCCCGCCGCGGCCAGCGCGGAGTGGGCCGCCGCCACGCACATGTCCGACGTCGCGCGGTCCGGCGCGAGCCGGCGGCGGACGCGGATGCCCGTGCGGCTGATGATCCACTCGTCCGACGTGTCGAGCGTCGCGGCCAGCTCCGCGTTCGTGACGGCGTCCGGCGGCAGGTGGACGCCGGTGCCGGTGATCGTGACCGGGACGGCCAGCGCGCTCACACCGCACCGCCCGCGAAGACGCTGCGCGCCGGGCTGAGCTGCTGGGAGAGGTCGGTGTAGAACCGGCCCGACTCGCACGGGCGGCCGAGCAGGATGCGGCGGGCCGCCTCGGCGCACAGCGCGCCACCGAGCGCGACGCCGGACGCCAGCTGCGGCCAGCTGCTCAGCGTGCGCCCGAGCTCGTTGAACGACGCGGCCAGCTCGGGGCTGATCCGGTCGGCGTCCACCATCGCCAGGATGAGGTCGACCTTCTCCTGGTAGCCGAGGTCGGCCAGGTCCACGGACTTCACGTCGCCGAGCAAGCCGTGCAGCAGCGCCCGGTCGGGCTCCCGGTCGAACCGCTCGACGTCGAGCATGCCGCGGTCGTTGCAGTCCATCACCACCGGGATGCCGAGGTCACGCGCGTACTCGCGGGCCGCGATCTTCACCCACGGCGTGTCGCACTCCTCGACGAGCAGGTCGATCCCGCCGGCGAAGAAGTCCTCGATGGTGTCCGCGGTCAGCCCGTCGCGCTCGATCTCGATGTCGAGGTACGGGTCGATCTCGAACATCTGCCGCGCGGACAGCACCGCCTTGTTGACGCCGAGGTGGTGCACGCCCGCGCGCAACCGGTTCAGGTTGGACAGCCCGAAGTCGTCGAAGTCGGCCAGCCGGTACGCGCCGCCGATGCCCTCCAGCGCGAACGTCAGCGCCGCGCTGTTGCCGACCGACAGGCCGATGATCCCGATCCGCTTGCCGAACAGGTCGCGCTGTTCCGGGCGCTCGATCCGGCCGCGGTTGCGGTCGGTGCGGACGAGCCGGAACTCCTCGCGCGGCAGCACGTGCACCAGCCGTCCCGACCACGGGTACCACACCCAGGTGCCGTACTCCCACGCCGCGACGCCGGTCAGCTGCTCGCGCTTCTTGCGGTCGATCTCGGCGTCGTCCCGGCACGCCGGTTCGCGGCTGCGGACCAGTTCGGTGAGCTGCTCGTCGAGGGTGTCGTGGACTTCGCGGACCTCGCCGGAGGTCAGCAGCCGGGTGAGCGCGTCGTGGTCGGCTGCGGTGAACAGCACCGGCCGCCAGACGTCGCGGTCGGGCGCGGCGGCTTCGGTCAGCGTGAGCGGCGCCGCGCGGGGCGCCCGCGGTGCGGGGAGCAGCGGCGACGGGCCGCTCGCCGCGATGAGCGGGAACTCGTCCCGCAGCCGCGTCACGAGGTCGTGCTGCCGGCCCGCGCCGTCGAGCACGCGGTGGAACATGATCACGACGTCCTCGGTGTAGCGCGGGACGTAGCGGCGGGTACCGGGCACCGGCCGGAAGCCGAACCGTTCGTGGAACCGGTCTTGGCCGTCCTTCGTGCCGGACGTGCCGATCATCGCCCGCGCGCCCAGGTGGTGGGCCGCGCCGATCGCCAGCGCGTTGAGGTACTGCCCGAGCCCGAGCTTGCGGGCCCGGTGCTCGACGACGAGCCGGCTGTGCTCGAACACCTCGGACACCGGAATGCCTTCGGCCGCTAGGAGTTCCTCGTAGCTCGCGTCGCCGAGGTAGGCCCGGGACTGGAAGCGTTCGCCGGAGTCCGGTGCAGACAGCCGGATGTAGCCCAGCGGCTCACCGCCGGGACTGCGGCGGGCGATGAAGTGCCACGCGCCGAAGTCGAGGTCCTGGTCGTCGGCGTGGGAGCCGTCCGAGCGGAGGAACGCGGGGCGGCGGCCGTGGTCGAACAGGATCCGGGCGCGCAGCTCGCGGACCGCGTCGATCAGGGTGTGGTCGCCGGCGCCCGGCTGCGGCCCGAGGAACGCGGTGACGTGCCAGTCCGGCGAGCCGGGCTGCGGGGACCACGATTCGCGGGGGCCGGGGTGGTTCAGGTCGGTCAAGTTCCGTCTTTTCTCAAGGAGTTCCGGGGGACCTGTCCGGCCGCGGCGAGCGTGGTCCGGACCAGGGCAGGCGGGACACTAGCAGCGGGCGGACGGCCCGGCCCGGCGGTGCGCCGCGGCGATCTTCCCGCTCGGCCCAGCCGGGAAATCCTTTACTCGCAAGAGAATTGACGGTGCGTCACGCTTTGCGACCACGAATGATGAAGATCGAGCGACACCGCCACCCGATGGAGTGGCGGTGTCTCTCGCAGGGCGACGGAGAGAAGATCAAGCAGACCACGCTCCACAGAGGATTGTGGTCGGCTTCACAAGCGCGTCTTCACCCCCGCGGGGGAGCGTCAGCGGTGGCGAACAGTCCAAAAGGGACACTCGACCGGAGTTCCCGGTACCCGGCCAGGTTGAGGTGCAGGTGGTCGCCGGCGTCGTAGGCGGGCCGCAGCTGCCCGGGCGCGGCCGGATCGCGGGCCACGCGGTCGAAGTCGAGCACCGCGTCGAAGTGTCCTGCAGCACGCGGTTGCCGCCCGCCGCCGGGTTGACCACGGCGGCCGGCACGCGCGAGGCGAGGACGTCGGGCCGGCGGTCGTTGCCGTTCGTCGTCGAGCCCGGCCGTCGCCGATCACCGCCACCGCCGACGCGGGGGACAGCACCTCGACGCCGCTCAGGAAGTACCAGTGGTCGGCCGGGGTCGCGCCCGGCAGGTCCACGGCGGTCACCTGATCACCGGCACCAGGTACGACGTCGTGCGCGAGCCCGGGTGGGAGGTGACCGTCGTCGACGGCTTTCCGTGGAAGGCGTTCGGGAGAATCGTCAGGGCCCGCCGAAGTCCGTGAATGCCACATCGAGGGACACCATGTCCCTCGATGTGGCATTCACGGACTTCCGGGGTGTGCTCAGCCGCAGGCAGATCCGGGGCCGCCCGCGGAGAGGTGGGCGGTCTGGCGCAGCGAAGCGTTGACGGGGCGCTTCACACCGAGAACTCCGGCGCCAGTACGCGATCGAACCCGACCTCCCGGCGCGGTCCGGACAGCGTGCAGTGCAACGTCGCGACGATCTGCTCGCTCGACGTGCCGACGCGCAGTTCGACGTCGCCGGGCTCGACCAGGCGGTGACCCGCGCGGCCGGTGTAGGACGTCAGGTCCGCGTGCAGGCCGACGTCCAGGACCTTCGCCTCACCGGGCTGGAGGTCGACCCGCCGCGCGGCGATCAGCTGACGCTCCGGGCGGGCCACCTCGGCGACCGGGTCGTGCAGGTACACCTGGACGACTTCGGACGTCGGCCGGTCGTGGTCGTTGCGCAGCGTCACCCGGACCTGACAGGTGCCGTCGGTCGGCCACAGCGATCCCGTCGCGCTGACGTCCTGCCAGGTCGCCGGTGCGTAGGAAAGGCCATGCCCGAAGGGGTACAGCGGTGTCGGGTCGACCGTGCTGACCTCGCTGCGCCGGCCGAGCGGCGCCGCCAGGTACGTCGACGGCTGGCTCGCGCCGGCCGCGGGGAAACCGACCGGCAGCCGGCCCGAGGGGTTGATCCGTCCACTGAGGACACTCGCGAGCGCGGGCGCGCCCTCTTCGCCGGGGTAGAAACCGCAGACGATCGCGGCCAGCCGGTCCGCCTGCCGCGACAGCTCGTACGGCCGCCCGGACAGCAGGATGAGGATCACCGGCTTGCCCGTCGCGAGCAGGGCTTCGAGGAGTTCCTCCTGCCGGCCGGGCAGTCGCAGGTCGGGCGCGTCGCAGCCCTCACCGGACGTTCCGCCGCCGAACAACCCGGCCCGGTCGCCCAGCACGGCGACGCAGACGTCCGCGGCCGCCACGGCCGAGACGGCCTCGGCGATCCCGTCGTCGTCCCCGCCGACCACCGGGCAGCCCAGCGCGTAGGTGACGTCGTGGTCGGCCCGCAAGGCCTCGACGACCGTGGGCACCTCGACGCCGAACGGGACGTCGGGGTGGTGGACGCCGACGTGCAGCGGGAACGAGTAGCAGCCCATCATCGCGCCGGCCGCGTCCGCGCGCGGGCCGACGACGGCGACCCGGCGGCCGGGGGCCAGCGGGAGCGTGCCGTCGTTGCGCAGCAGCACGATCGAGCGTTCGGCCACCTCACGGGCCAGGTCCCGGGACTCCGCGTCGTCGAGGTCGATCTCCTCCGGCACCTCGGGCGCCCAGTCCGCGTCGAGCAGGCCCAGCTCGCACTTCTGGCGCAGCACGCGTTCGAGGGCCCGGTCGACGACGGCGGCATCGACCGAGCCCTCTTCCACCGCGGCGAGCAGCGGCTCGCCGTAGCAGTCCATGGTGGGCAGTTCCACGTCGACGCCCGCGGTCAGGGCCTGGCCGGCGGCGTCGCCGCGGTCGGCGGCGACGCCGTGCAGCCGATGCAGGAACGCCACCGAGAAGTAGTCGGCGACGAGCGTGCCCGTGAACCCGTAGGTGTCGCGCAGCAGATCCGTCAGCAGCGCCTGGTCGGCGACGGCCGGGACGCCGTCGACGTCGGTGTAGGAGTTCATCACCGAGCGGGCGCCCGCGCGCAGGGCCAGCTCGAACGGCGGGAGCAGGACGTCCGCGATTTCGCGCGGGCCCACGGAAACCGGCGCGAGGTTGCGGCCCGCGCGGGAGGCGGAGTACCCGACGAAGTGCTTCAGCGTGGCGACGACGCCAGCCGACTCGAGGCCCGCGACGTAGGCGCTGCCGATCGTACCGACCAGGTACGGGTCCTCGCCGATGGTCTCTTCGACGCGGCCCCAGCGCAGGTCGCGGGCTACGTCCAGGACCGGCGCGAGGCCCTGGTGCACGCCGAGGCCCACCATGGTCCGGCCGATCCGTTCGGCCATGCGGCGCACCAGGTCCGGGTCGAAGCTCGCGCCCCACGACAGCGGCGCGGGGAAGATGGTGGCCTGCCACGCGGCGAGCCCGGTGAGGCACTCCTCGTGCACCATGGCGGGAATCCCGAACCGGCTGCTCGTGATGATCTGCCGCTGGGTGCGCGCCAGGCTGCGGGCGCCGATCACCGGGTCGACCGGGCGGGTGCCGAACACCCGGGTCAGCTGGCCGATCCCGTGCCGGGCCAGGTCGTCGAGGTCGATCACGGCGTCGACGAACTCGTGCTGGTGCGGGGCCATCTCGCCGCCGGCGTCGATGCCGACCCAGACGCCGTAGAGCTGGCCGAGCTTTTCGCGCGGGGTCATCCGCCCCATCAGCGCGCGGACGCGCTCGGCCGGGTCGGCGGTGGGGTCACGCCAGGGCTCCGCTGATTTGGGGGCCTCGGTGGGCTGCGTGGTCAAGGCTGTCCGCCCTTCGTAGGGGAGAAGATCAGGGGAGGGCGCGGGTCGAGCGCCGCACCACCAGGCCGGTGTCCAGGGTGAGGTGGGTGCGCTCGACGGCGTCGCCGTTGATCAGCGCGATGAGCATGCTGATCGCGCGGTGGCCCATCTCGCGGATCGGCTGGTCCACTGTGGTCAGTGGCGGGCTGCAGAGCGCCGACTCGGGCACGTTGTCGAAGCCCACCACGGAAAGGTCTTCGGGCACCGAGAGACCCAGCTCGCGGGCGGCGCCGACGGTCGCGATGGCCGAGATGTCGTTCGCGGCGAACACCGCGGTCGGCCGGTCGGGCCCGGTGAGCAGCTCGTGCGCCGAGGCCGCGGAGATCTCCGGGTCGTACGCGCCGTCCCGGATCAGGGCCTCGTCCACCGCGACGCCCGCCGCCGTCAGGGCGCGCAGGTAGCCGGTCTTGCGCAGCTCGGCGGACTGCAGGTCGGGCCGGCCGGCGAGGAAGCCGATCCGGCGGTGGCCCAGCTCGAGGAGGTGCTCGGTGGCCAGCTGCGCGCCGCGCAGGTTGTCCGAGTCGATGGTGGGCAGGTGCGACGGCCCGGTGTGCGGGTCGACCGCGACCACCGGCGTGCCGGGCACGGCCTCCAGCGAGACGGCCGGCGTGACCAGCACGGCGCCGTCGACGAGGGTGCCGCTCAGCCGGGAGAGGTAGCGCTTCTCCCAGCCCTTCGGGTCGCCGGTGCGCCCGCCCGCGGAGTAGACGACGAGCTCGAAGCCACTGCCGCGGATCGCGTCCGCGGCCCCCTTGAGCAGCTCGGTCGAGAACGGTTCCAGGTCGGCGACCAGGATGCCGATCACGTTGGTCCGGTGGTTGCGCAGGCTCTGCGCGACGAGGCTCGCTTCGTAGCCGAGTTCTTCGATCACCGCCCGGACCTTCGCGAGCGTCGCGGCGGAGACGCCGTAGCGGTCGTTGATCACTTTGGAGACCGTGGCCACCGAGACGCCGGCGCGGGCCGCGACGTCACGGATGGTCACCCTGGAACTGGGCTGCATCGGCTCAGACTAGCCATGTAAAACGTTATCGACAACGATTGACATCCGTTTTTCGCTGGCGCAGACTCTTCGCCAACCCGGGCGTTGTCACGCCCCGTCCAACTCGGCCGAAGTCGTCAGGAGTGGACCCAAGATGTTTGTGAAACGCCGAATCCCCGTAGTCGCCGCGCTCGCGGCGGTCGTACCGCTCGCCCTCGCGGCGTGCAGCGGTGGGGGGAGTGACGCGCCCGCGCAGCCGAGCGGCCCGGTCACCCTCACCTGGTGGCACAACGGCACCACCGACCCGATCAAGTCGATCTGGGAGAAGGTGGTCACCGACTACCACCAAGCGCACCCGGACGTCACCATCAAGGCCCAGCCGCTGCAGAACGAGGACTTCCCCACCAAGGTGCCCCTCGCCCTGCAGGGGGCCGAGCCACCGGACGTCTACCAGTCCTGGGGCGCCGGCGACCTGGCTTCGCAGATCACTTCGGGCAAGGTCGCCGACATCACCGACGCCACGAAGTCGTGGATCTCCGCGACCACCGGCAAGTTCGGCGAAAACTGGCAGGTCGACGGCAAGCAGTACGGCGTGCCGTTCGAGCAGCACTTCGTCGGCTTCTGGTACCGCAAGGACCTGTTCTCCGACGCCGGGATCACCGAGCCGCCGAAGACCATCGACGACCTGAACACCGCCGTCACCAAGCTCAAGGCCAAGGGCGTCGCGCCGATTTCGGTGGGTGGCAAGGACCGCTGGCCGGATGCCTTCTACTTCAACTACTTCGCCGTCCGCGAATGCTCGGTCGACGTGCTCAAGCAGTCGGTGAAGGCGATCAAGCTCGAGGACCCGTGCTGGACGAAGGCGGGGCAGGACCTGAAGAACTTCCTGGCCACGCAGCCGTTCCAGACCGGGTTCGCCGGCACCGCCGCCCAGCAGGGCGCGGGCAGCTCGGCCGGCCTGGTCGCCAACGGCAAGGCGGCGATGGAGCTGCAGGGCGACTGGGAGCCCGGCACGATGTCGGCGCTGACCGAGGACAAGCAGCTGGATTCCAAGGTCGGCTGGTTCCCGTTCCCGTCCGTGCCCGGCGGCGCGGGCGACCCCGCGGCCGTGCTCGGCGGCGGTGACGGTTTCGCCTGCACCACCCGCGCGTCGAAGGCGTGCGCGGACTTCCTGCAGTACCTGGGTAGCGAGCCGGTGCAGACGCAGCTCGCCGCGCAGGGCGCCGGCTTGCCCGTCAACACCGTTGCCGCCAAGGCGCTGAAGACCGACACCCTGAAGGCCGTCTACGACTACGGCACGAAGTCGCCTTACCTGCAGATGTACTTCGACCGGGCGTTCCCGACGGCGGTCGGCGCCGCGCTGAACGACGCGGTGGCCAACATGTTCGCCGGCCAGGGCACCCCCGAAGGCATCGTGGCGGCCGTCAACCAGGCCGCGGCGGGCAACAAGTGACCACGACCACCAGCCCGGTGCGGGCGGCGCGACCGCCCGCACCGGCGGTGCCGGTCCGGAAGCGGCGGTCGAGCCTGCGCAAGCGGCTCGAGCTGGCGCTGCTGCTCGGCCCGGCGCTGCTGCTGTTCGCCGGGTTCGTCCTGGTGCCGATCGGGATCGCCGCGTTCTACAGCCTGTTCAACTGGAACGGGTTCGGCGCGCTCGACGACTTCGTGGGCTTCGACAACTACGTCGACGCCTTCGGCGGCGACGTGTTCCAGAGCGCGATCGTGCACAACCTGATCATCGCCGGGCTGTCGATCGTGGTGCAGCTGCCGCTGTCGATCGGTCTGGCGCTGCTGCTCAACCGGAAGCTGCGCGGCCGGGCGGTGCTGCGGTCCCTGGTGTTCGCGCCGTACGTCCTGTCCGAGGCGATCACCGCGGTGATCTGGGTGCTCATGCTGCAGCCGAGCGGGTTCGCCGACCAGGTGCTCGAAGGCGCCGGGCTCGGCGGCCTGGTCCGGCAGTGGCTGGCCGACCCGGGCATCGTGCTCTACACGCTGTTCGCGGTGATCACCTGGAAGTTCATCGGCTTCGGCATCATCCTGCTGCTGGCCGGGCTGCAGGGGGTGCCGGCCGAGTTGCGCGAGGCCGCCGCGCTCGATGGCGCGTCGGCGTGGCAGACCACCCGCCACGTCGTGCTGCCGCTGCTCGGGCCGACCATCCGGATCTGGATCTTCCTGTCGGTGATCGGCTCTCTGCAGCTGTTCGACATCGTGTGGATCATGACGCTCGGCGGGCCCGCGAACGCGTCGACGACGATGGCGACCTACCTGGTCGACCACGGCTTCAAGCGCTACGAGTTCGGGTTCGGCTCCGCCGTCGCGGTGATCCTCTTCGTCATCTGCTTCGTGTTCGCGCTGCTGTACCAGCGGTTCGCGCTCCGCCGGGACACCCAGGGCGCCCTGACCAGGATGGTGGGCTGATGCGCTCGCGCCGGTTCGGCTTGTCGATGGGGTATCTCGCGGCGATCGTCGTGGTCGGTGTGACTCTCGTGCCGCTTCTGTTCGTGGTGCTCGGCGGGTTTCGCAGCAACGCGCAGATCAACTCCGACCCGGCGGGGCTGCCCGGGCCGTGGATCACCGAGAACTACGCCTCGGTCCTCGGCTCGAGCGCGTTCTGGACGTTCCTCGGCAACAGCGCGCTGATCGCGGTGATCGCGACCGCCGTGGCCGTCGGCCTGGGCTCGATGGCCGGGTTCGCGCTGTCGCGGTACCACTTCAAGGGCCGTGAAGCGCTGTACACGCTGTTCACGCTCGGCCTGCTGTTCCCGCTCACCGTGGCGACGCTGCCGCTGTACCTGTGGCTGCGCCAGCTCGGCATGCTGGAGAGCTTCTGGGGCGTCGCGATCCCCGAGGCGGCGTTCTCGCTGCCCGTGACGATCGTGATCCTCCGTCCGTTCATGCACGCCATCCCCGGCGAGCTGGAGGACGCCGCGGTGCTCGACGGCGCGAGCCGGCTCGGGTTCTTCTGGCGGATCCTGCTGCCGCTGTCGGCGCCCGCGCTGACGACGGTCGGCGTGCTCGCCTTCGTCACCAGCTGGAACGCCTACCTGCTGCCCCTGCTCGTGTTCAACGACTCCGCGCACTTCACGCTCCCGCTCGGCGTCGCCACGTTCCAGTCCCAGTACTCCCAGGACACCGCCCGGGTGCTCGCGTTCACCGCGTTGTCGATGATCCCCGCGCTCGCGTTCTTCGTGCTCGCCGAACGACGCATCGTCGGCGGGCTCACCGGATCCGTGAAGGGCTGACTCAGGAGGTCTCCCGTGACGTCCGAGGTACACCGCCGTGCCTTCCTCCAGCTGCTGGCCGTGGCCGGCGCCGGAACCGCCGTGCTGCCGGGAACCGCCGAAGCAGGCACGGGCTTTCCCCTGGTGGAGCGCGGGAAAGCCGCGACCATCGTGGTGGGTTCCGGGGACCGGCCGGGGGTGCGCCGGGTCGCCGGCGACCTCGCGACCGACGTCGAGCGCGTCACGGGCGTGCGGCCCGCCGTCTCGATCGACGTCGTCCCCGCGCACGGGCCGGTGGTGCTGATCGGCACCCTCGGCCACAGCCCGCTGGTCGACGACCTGGTCCGCGCGGGCCGACTCGACGTCACCGGCGTCGCCGGTAAGTGGGAGACGTCGCTGAGCCAGGTCGTCGACGGGACGCTGGTGCTCACCGGCAGCGACCAGCGCGGCGTGATCTACGGCGTCTACGAGATCTCGCGGCGCATCGGCGTCTCGCCGTGGTACTGGTGGGCCGACGTCCCGCCGCGGCGCAGCGCGGAGCTGCACCTGCCGGGGGAGCGGTTCAGCCTGGGCACGCCCCGCGTCAAGTACCGCGGGTTCTTCATCAACGACGAGAACCCGGCGCTCGGCACCTGGGCACCGGCGTACTTCGGGCCGGGCAAGGCGCCGGGCTACCCGGGCGGCTTCACCCACGAGTTCTTCGCGAAGGTCTTCGAGACCATGCTGCGGCTGCGGGCCAACTACCTGTGGCCGGCGGTGTGGGGCCGCGCGTTCGCCGAGGACGACCCGCTCAACCACGCGACGGCCAAGGAGTACGGCGTCGTCATGGGCACTTCGCACGAGGCGCCGATGATGCGCGGGATCGAGGAGTGGAACCGGCACGCGGTCGCCGCGGTCCGCGACGCGGCGGGCACCATCGTCACGCCCGGCCACGACCCGTACGGCGGCACGGGGGAGTGGAGCTTCCGCCGCAACGGCGAGGCGATCAAGGCCTACTGGGCCGACGGGATCCGCCGGATGGCCCGCGAGGACTTCGAAGGCGTCGTCACGCTCGGCATGCGCGGCAACGGCGACGTCAGCCTGCCCGACGGCGACGGCATCGAGCTGATGCGCGAGATCCTGGCCACCGAACGGGAAATCCTCGCGCGGGAGCTGACCACGGACGTCCCGCAGGTGTGGACGCTCTACAAGGAAGTCCAGCGGTACTGGGCGCAGGGCCTGCGGCCGGCCGACGACGTCATCGTGGTGTTCACCGACGACAACTGGGGCAACATCCGCAAGCACCCGGATCTCTCGTTGCCGCCGCATCCGGGCGGGTACGGGCTGTACTACCACTTCGACTACGTCGGCGGCGGTCGCAACTACAAGTGGGTCGACACCGCCCTGATCGCGAACACGTGGGAGCAGCTGAACCAGGCCGTCTCCTACGGCAACGACCGGCTGTGGGTCGTCAACGTCGGCGACCTGAAGGGCAACGAGCTGCCGCTGCAGTTCTTCCTCGACTACGCCTGGAATCCGTCGGCGCTGCCCGCGTCGCGACTGTCCACCTGGGAGCGGGACTTCGCGGCGACGAACTTCGGTGCCGCGCCGGCGTCGGACATCGCGTCGGTGCTGCACGACTACGGGCGGCTGCAGTCGCGCCGGAAGCCGGAGCTGCTGAACCGGAAGATCACGCTGCAGGCCGACGGCACGATCGTGTACGACGACCAGGCGACGCCGTTCAGCCTGGTCAACTACCGCGAGCTGGACACGGTCACCGACGAGTGGCAGGCGCTGGCCGCGCGTGCGTCGAAGATCTCTTCGCGACTGCCCGCGGTTTATCGCGACGCCTACTACGAGCTGGTGCTGTACGAGGTCGAGGCGACGGCGAACCTGTACGCGTTGCGGCGCGCCGAGTTCACGAACCTGCTGTACGCGGCGCAGGGTCGTGCTTCGGCGAACGGCTTGGCCGCGTTGACCGAGGCCCGGTTCGCCGACGACCTCGCGCTGGCGGCGAAGTACAACACCGGCATCGCGGGCGGGAAGTGGAACGGGTTCCAGACCCAGCCGCACATCGACTACGGCGACGTCGCGCGCTACGGCCCGAACGCGCCGTGGCAGCAGCCGGAGAAGGACAACGTCGCGCTGCCGGACGTCATCTTCCCGGCGGTACAACGGGCTTCTGTTCCCGCTGCCGCCGAGATGGGGGTCGCCGTCGACGGGTCCGAGCAGTGGTGGCCCGCGGCGCCGGGACGTCCGGTGCTGCCGGAGTTCAGCCCGTTCCAGAGCACGCCGGCGCAGTACGTCGACGTGTTCAACCGGGGGCGGACGCCGTTCCGCTGCACCGTCACGGCCGGGGCGCCGTGGGTACGCGTCGAGCCGCGCGGCGGCCGGGTGGACGAGGAGCTGCGGATGACGGTGCGGATCGACTGGGCCCGCGCGCCGAAGGGCACCACGACGGTGCCGATCGCGGTGTCGGGCGCGGGACGCACGGTCGTCGTGGACGCGATGGTCGTCAACCGCTCGCTCCCGGTGACGTGGCGGCACGGGTTCGTCGAGGCCGGCGGGCACGTCTCGATGGAGGCCGACCACGGCGACGCCGTGCCCGCGGCGGGCGTGTCGTGGCGGCGGATCCCGGACCTCGGCCGCACGGGCGCCGGGATGACCCCGTTCCCGGTGACGGCGCCGAGCCACGCGGCGGGCGCGGGCCCGCGGCTGGAGTACCGGATGACGCTGTTCACGACCGGCCCGGTGACGGTCTGGGCGTACCTTTCGCCGCGCAACAACGTGCTGCAGGGCGACGGGCTGCGCTACGCGGTCTCACTGGACGACGCGGCCCCGCAGGTCGTCAACATCACGAAGGTGTCCGGCGCGGACGACACGACCATGAACCGCCAGTGGGAACGGACGACATCGGACAACGTCAACCTGACCTCGACGCGGCACGTGGTCGCCGCGCCGGGCCCGCACGTGCTGAAGCTCTGGATGATCGACCCGGCGGTGGTGGTGCAGAAACTGGTGGTCGACACGGGCGGCCTGCGGCCGAGCTACCTCGGACCACCGGAGAGCACGAGGCTGGGAAGGTGACCAGCCGCTGCGCCTGGTCGCCTGGTCGCGGTCCGGAGAGCGTCCGCCGTGACCGACCGCTCTGCCGGGCGGCTCCAGCCCGGTCACCGCGGTGCGGGGATCACGTGCTCCGCCGGGGCCGCGGTGCTGTGGCGGACCACCAGGCTCGTCGCCAGCTCCAGCCGTCGCGCCTCCGGGGCCATGCCGCGGGCCAGTGCGATCGCCAGCCGCGCACCCGCCGCCGCCATTTCCTGCAGGGGTTGGCGGATCGTCGTCAGCTCCGGGGTCAGCCACCTGGCCACCGGGAGGTCGTCGAAGCCGACCACGCTCAGGTCGGTGGGGATCTTCAAACCCGCGTCGCGGGCTGCCTCGTACACGCCCAGGGCCTGCAGGTCGCTGCCGGCGAAGACCGCCGTCGGGCGGTCGGGGAGGGTGAGCAGTGATGCCAGCTCGCGGTAGCCCGACCGGACGTGGAAGTCGCCCTTGCGGACCAGCGCCGGGTCGAACGCCAGCCCGGCCGTCTCCAGCGCCGTGCGGTAGCCGTCGATCCGGGCGCGGCTGCACAGCACGCCGTCCGGGCCGCCGATCATCGCGATCCGGCGGTGGCCCAGCTCCACCAGGTGCCGGGTGGCCGTCAGCCCGCCCTGCCAGTTCGTGGCCCCGATCGAGGGCGTCTCCGGGCCGGGCGCGCCGGCGGGGTCGACGATCACCAGCGGGATGTCCCGCGCGCGCAGTTTCGCCAGCTGCCCGCTCGTGAAGTCGGAACACACCGAAACGATGCCGACCGGCCGCCGGGCGAGCACGCTTTCCAGCCAGCTCTGCCCCGGCGTGTGCCGCCCCGACGATTCCGCCAGCACGACCGCCATTCCGTTTTCGCGGGCGACGTACTCGACCCCGCGGATGATTTCGAGCGCCCACGTGCTTTCGAGTTCGTGGAACATCAGTTCCAGCAGCCGGGAACGGCGGGAACGCTCGTCGGCGCGCCGCCGGTAACCGTATTTCCCGATGACGGCTTCGACGCGGGCGCGCGTGCTTTCGGCGACGTCCGGACGCCCGTTCAGCACCTTCGAAACGGTCGGCACGGAAACGCCGGTCTCGGCGGCGATCCGGGCGATGGTGACCCGCGACGCTGCGGGTTCGAGATCGTCGGATTTCACTGGCATGAAGGGGATTCTAGGTCATCAGGCGCGGAATGGACACGCTCGAAACTTTCGAGCATTGCTCCGAAAGGTACCTTGACCACCGCCGACGGCGGCTTCTATCGTCGGAAATCGCCCTATTCCCCGAGGAGTCACGACATGGTGCACGCAATTCCGGTCGAACGCGCCCTGGTCGCGGTGGTGGCGCTCGCGCTGTCCTCACCCGGGAATTCGACAACGTGACGCCGGAGAACGAGAGGAAAATGGGGCACGGTCCAGGCGGTGCGCGGGCGGGCCGAAAGCCGAAGACGGACTACGCGCGCATCAACCCGTGATCGCGCCCGGGCGCAGGCGCCGGGAAGCGAGCGCGGCCAGGATGCGGGGGACTGCGGCGACCGTCGACGCGTAGCCGACGTCGTGCATCAGGATGATCCCGCCCGGCTCGACCGCGGCTGCGGCGTCGACGATATCGCCGGTCGAAACCCCGGCCCAGTCGCGGGTGTCGACCGTCCACAGGACCTCGGTGAGCCCGTGCCCGGCGATCGTGGCCGCCACCGAAGCGTCCGTGTCGCCGTACGGCGGCCGGAACAGCGCGGGCCGGGTGCCGGTGATCCCGGCGAGCAGGTCCTGCGTGCGCGCCACCTCCAGCTCCCGGGCCGCGGGGGAGAGCGACGGCAGCCGCGGGTGCGTCCAGCTGTGGTTGCCGATGGTGTGCCCGGCCGCGGCGATAGCGCGGACCAGGTCCGGGTGATCAGCCGCGCAGGAGCCCTGGAGGAAGAACGTCGCCGGCGCGTCGCCCAGTGCGGCGAGCAGCGCCGGCGTCGTCTCCGGGTGGGGGCCGTCGTCGAAGGTCAGGGCGACCGTGTCCATCCGTCCACGGTCCACCCCGCCCGCGACGACCGGCAAGGAGTTTCGGCGGGCTTTCAGCGCGCCATGGCGGCGAGGCGCTTGGCCGTCGGCCAGCGGACCTGCCAGGCCCAGCCGAGCTTCTCGAACGCCCAGATCACCCGGGCGGAGATGTCGATCTGGCCGCGCTGCACGCCGTGGCGGGCCGACGTCGGGTCCGCGTGGTGGGAGTTGTGCCAGGACTCGCCCATCGACAGGATCGCCAGCGGCCAGAAGTTCGCCGAGCGGTCCCGGCTCGCGAACGGCCGTTCGCCGATCATGTGGCAGATCGAGTTCACCGACCACGTCACGTGGTGCTGGAAGGAGATCCGGGCCAGCCCGGCCCACAGGAACGCGGTCAGCGCGCCCCACCACGACAGCGTGATCAGGCCGCCGAGCAGTGCCGGGAGCAGCAGGCTCGTCACCACCCACACGGGGAACAGGCGGTCGACGACGCGGATGTCGCGGTCGGCGGCCAGGTCGGGGGCGAACCGCTCGATGTTGGTCTTGTCGCGGCCGAAGAGCCAGCCCATGTGCGCGTGCCAGAAGCCGCGGGCCAGCGCGATCGGGGACGTGCCGAACAGCCACGGGGAGTGCGGGTCGCCCTCGCGGTCGGAGAACGCGTGGTGGCGGCGGTGGTCGGCCACCCAGGTGATCACGGGGCCCTGGGCGGCGAGGCCGCCGGCGACGGCGAGCGCGATGCGCAGCGCCCGCTTCGCCCGGAACGCGCCGTGCGTGAAGTAGCGGTGGTAGCCGATGGTGATCCCGAGCGTCGAGACGACGAAGAAGCCGCCGCCGATCGCCAGGTCCAGCCAGCTGACGCCCCAGCCCCAGAACACCGGGACCGCCGCGGCGAGCGCGAGGAACGGGATGAGGAGGAAAGCGCGGATGGTGAGCAGCTCGGGGATGGTCTGCTTGCCGGAGAGGACCGGCTTCGGGGCAGGTCGGGGTTTCACCGGGGTGGGTGAGGTCATGCACCACTCGTTTCGAGGTCTTCGCCACGCGCGGAGGGGGTCCTGCGCGGGAGGCCGGGGACGCGGGACACCCGGCTCGATCAGCTGTGTACGCGCGGCCCGCCGCACGGTCGCCGCTCCTGCCGGCGCCCGGCCGTCAAGGGCCGAGGACGGGAGTGCGCCCGGCACTGCGCCGGCCTACGAGGTGCTCCCGTGTTTCCGAGGCTACCTGAGCCGCGTGTGAGCCCGCAGTGTGGCGAACGAGCGGACCTGGGGCGCGCACCGGCGCAGTACGGTGGGCGGATGGCAGAACGAGCAGGTGGACCCGCGCTGGACCCGACCCTCTCCGAATGGCTCAAGGCCCGCGACGAGACCCACCGGCACCTCGGCACCGCCGAGGCCACCGTCGACGCCGGCTGGACCCAGCGCCTGGCCGACCTGCTGGCCACCGAGCAGTCCTGGCAGGCCCAGTACACCGAGCTCGTCGCCCTCGGCACCCCCGGCCGCCGGTTCCCGACGTCCAACCGCTGACGGGGCGTCGGAGAGCCCCGGAAAAGGGGAATGCCCCCGCCCCGAGGGGGCGAGGGCATTCCAATGTCGCGTGGTTCAGATGACGCTGACCCGCTGGGCCTGGGGGCCCTTCTGGCCCTGGCCGATTTCGAACTCCACACGCTGGCCCTCGTCGAGCGACTTGAAGCCGGTGCCCTGGATCTCGGAGTAGTGGACGAACACGTCCGGACCCCCGCCATCCTGAGCGATGAAGCCGAAGCCCTTTTCACCGTTGAACCACTTGACACTGCCCTGAGCCATACCCATACCTACTTCTCATCAGTGAGCCTGGCCGCCCCGTTCGGACGCCCGGTCTCGTGACTATCCTCGCAGAAGTGCGCGCGAGAGGCACGCCCGGTCTCAAACGCCCCAGTCGGGACGCAGCGGCATCCCCATTCCGCCCTGGTTGTCGGTGCGTACGCCGAGGATCTGGTGGAGCTCGATTTCCCGCCGTTCGAACGCCAACCGGCAGGCCGCGAGGTAGAGCGCCCACACCCGGCTCCGGCCCGCCCCGGCCTCGGCGACGGCCTCGTCCCAGTGCTCGTCGAGGTTGGCGCACCAGCCGGCCAGGGTGGTCGCGTAGTGCTCGCGGAGGTTCTCCGAGTGCCGCACCTCCAGGCCGCTGTCGTGCATGGCCGTCATCAGCTCGCCGGGGGCCTCCAGCTCGCCGTCCGGGAAGACGTAGCGGTCGATGAAGCCCCGGGAGCGGTGCGCGACGCTCGAGTCCGGGTTGGTGATGCAGTGGTTGAGCAGCCGCCCGTGCGGCTTGAGCTTGGCGGCCAGGAAGCGGAAGTAGCCGGGCACGTTGCGGGCGCCGATGTGCTCGGTCAGGCCGATCGACGAGATCGCGTCGAACCCGGTTTCGGTGACGTCCCGGTAGTCGAGGTGCCGGATCTCGGCGCGGTCGGCCAGGCCGAGGGCGACGATGTTCTTCTGCGCCCACTGCGCTTGTTCACGCGAAAGTGTGACCCCGAGCGCCTCGACGCCGTAGTGGCGGACGGCGTGCGCGACCATGCCGCCCCAGCCGCAGCCGACGTCGAGCAGCTTCATGCCGGGCTTGAGGCCGAGCTTGCGGCAGACCAGGTCGAACTTGTGCTCTTGGGCCTGCTCCAGCGTGGCGCCGTCCTCGGGGAACACGGCGCAGGTGTAGGCCATGGACGGCCCGAGGACCAGCTCGTAGAACCGGTTGGAGACGTCGTAGTGGTTCGAGATCGCGCTGCTGTCGCGCTCCTTCGAGTGCCGCAGGCCGGACAGGCTCCGCCGGAACCGGCCGGGCAGCTCCTCGGCGGGCGGCTCGACGCGGCGCAGGTGGGCGGGCCCGAGCTTGCGCAGCAGCCAGACGCGGTCGGCTGGGGTCAGCTGGTCGACCTGGGCCGCCAGCGCGTGCAGCGCCGTGTAGAGGTCGCCCTTGACGTCGATGGCGCCGGCGACGTACGCGCGGGCCAGGCCGAGGTCACCGGGGGAGGAGATCAGGTAGTCCAGCGCGAGCGGCGAGCGGACCTCGATGGCCACCGGCGCGTCGGCCGGACCGGTGCCGGTGCCGTCGTAGGCGGTGATGGACACCGTGGAGCTGGGGCCGAGCAGGCGTGCGAAGACTTCGCCGACCGGGATGGTTGCCTTGGTCACGTTCGTTCCTTTCAGGGCGTTCACCGGCGCCGGACGCACTTCTCGTAGAGGCCGAGCAACCGGCCGTCCGGGTCGTAGGCCCGTTTGAGCTCCCGGTAGGCGTCCCCGTTGTAGAGGCGCCAGAACTCTTCCTCGGAGTAGAAGCTGTCCGAGTAGAGCGACTTGTGGCCGCCGAGGCGGGTGACCTCGGCTTCGATCAGCCGATTGTGGACGCCGTCGCGTTCGCCCGGGTCCAGGGGTACCGAAGACCAGAACCCGAAGTTGACGTAGAGCTCTTCGGGGTCCAGTTCGTAGAGCGGCCAGCGCACCCCGCCGGGGCGCTGGCGCAGCGGGCAGATCCACACCGGGCTGATCGGGATCTCCCGCTCGAAGAACTCGAGGAAGTCCGCGGCCCGGCTCAGCGGCACCTCGATGTCCTGCACGATCGTCTCCTCGGGCGGCATCCGCCGGAGCTTGAGGAGCTTGGCGGCGATCCCGAAGCGGCGGTCGAGCGCGACGAGCTTCCAGTAGACCGAGGAGCGCAGGAAGCGGCGGCCCATCAGCAGCCGGGGCAGCCGGGACTGGACGCCGAAGGCGCGCGAGCACCAGAACCAGTCGGTGTCCCAGCGCCACAGGTAGTCACGGACGGTGAGGTGGTCGGTCTCGCGGCGCTGGATCGAGCGGTAGTAGATGTCGAGCCAGGTGTAGTCGCTCGTCGCCGGCGCGGTGTCGGTGAACGTGCCCAGCGTGAGGTACAGCTCGTCCGGGCCGAACACGGTGCCGTCGACGAAGTCGACCGCCTCGCCCTCGTACGTCCGAGTGGTACAGACCTCACCGAGGGCCGCGAACAGCGCCTCGCGGTCGTGGTGGCGGACGTGGCGCACCTTCACGAACGGCTTCACCGGTTCCAGCCGGATCCGCAGGCGCAGCGCGTACCCGAGCGTGCCGTAGGAGTTCGGGAAGCCGTGGAACAGGTCGCGGTGCTCGTTGTCCGGCGTGGCGACGACGATGCCGCCGTCGCCGGTCATGATCTCCAGCTCCAGCACCGACTCGTGCGGCATGCCGCTGCGGAACGAGCTCGACTCGATGCCGAGGCCGGTGACCGCGCCGCCGAGGGTGATCGTCTTGAGCTGTGGCACCACCAGGGGCATCAGCCCGTGCGGCAGCGTGGCGTCGACCAGTTGCTCGTAGGTGACCATGCCTTCGACGTCGGCGGTCAGCGTCTCCGGGTCGACGCGCAGCACGTGGGTGAACCCGGAGACGTCCAGGCCGGGGTGCCCGGCCGAGGTGCGGGAGCGGAAGAGGTTCGACGTCCGCTTCGCCAGCCGGACCGTGGCTTCGCCGGCGACCGCCGCCAGCTGCCGCCTGAGGTCGTCGACGCGGGATTCGTGTTCGGGGAAGGCCGGGCCCGGGCGGGCCTGGGGCGCACCGGCCTGATCGATCGTCACACCCCGATCCTGCCTCACGGGGGAAGTCAGCGCACCGTGCCTGTCCGCTCGTTGTCCCGTTGGCCGGAACCGGCCCCGATCCCGTGGTTGATCCACGGGGGCGTGGGGTATCCGCGATCGGGTCCCGAACGAGGGCGCGGAAGATCCCGCGCCGACGGGGAAAGCGAGGCGGCGTTGAGCATTTCCATCGATTTCGGGCGCGACACGGAGTTCTCGTTCGAGCGGCGGTTGCGCGGTTACCTGGGGGCGGTCGCCCGGGCCGTGGGGGTCGGGCCGGAGTCCGGCACCATCGACCTCGACACCCCGGTGTCGGCCTACGTCGCCCTGGACTGGCGGCTGCGCCGCTTCCCCGGGCACGATCTCGCCCTCGTCTGGGACGAGGTGCACGGCTGGGCCGTGGCGCTGGAGGACTCCGGCGGCGACGCCGTCGTGCTGGCCTACCTCGGCGGCGAAGTGCTGCCCGAACCCCGCGCCGTCGTGCGGTTCCTCGCCGCCGTGCGCGCCGGCGACCCCGCCGCGGGGCTGCTCGACGCGCCGGTCCTGCGGGCGGCGGGCCACCACGAGGAGCTGCTCGGCGCGCTCCCGGCGGAATGACCGCGGCCGGGGTTCCAGGCCGTCCGCGATCTCACGCCGGGGAACGGGCCGTGAGCGGTCAGTGTTCGCGGAACAGCTGGGCCGGGACGAGCGCCCACACCGTCTTGCCCGGTTCGGTCGCGCGCACGCCCCACCCCAGCGACAGCTGTTCGACCAGCTGCAGGCCGTGGCCGCCGCCGGCCGCGACGCGCTCGACCGACGGGTCTTCGTCGACGACCTCGACCAGCAGGCCGCGCAGTTCGCGCGTCACCCGCAGCCAGGACGGGCGCGGGGTGTGGTCGTAGGCGTTGCCGACCAGCTCGTCGACCACGAGCAGCAGCGCGCCGAGCGGCTCGTCCTTCGTCCGCCCGAAGCCGAGGCAGCCGGCGACGGTCGAGCGGATCCGGCGCAGCGCCGGCCGCGTCGTGAGGTCGACGGTCAGCTCCGCGGCCGTGGCGACCCGCAGGCTGAGCCGCTCCACGACCAGGTCCCAGCCCGGGGGCAGTGCTTCGCCGTCCATCCATCGCTCCCTCGCACCCGGACACGCCCACCAGGAGTTCGGCGCCACCGGTCGCGCGGATGGCTGCCAGACTGCGTTCATGGGGAACTTGAGCGCCGAAGCCGTCGTCGACCGGATCGTCCCGAGGGAGCCGCGGGTTTCCCCCGACGGCCGCTGGGTCGTGTACCTGACGACGACCGGGGGCCGGAAGGCCGGTGACCTGTGGCTCGTCCCCGCCGGCGGCGGTGCGCCACCGCGCCGGCTGGCCGGCACGGCCGAGGCACCCCGGTGGGCCCCGGACTCCGGCTCGGTGTTCTACCTGGCCGCCGAGCGGCTCCACCGGGTCCCGCTCAGCGGGAACGCCGAACGCCTCACGGACCGGGCCGTCACCGCCTGCGTCCCGCTGCCCGGCGATCTCGTGGCCCTCGTCGGGCCCGGCGATGAGCCCGCGAAAGACCCGTACCTGCGCGTGCCGAGCCCGCCCGACCGGCTGTGGCTGCTCGACCTGACCACCGGCGACGTCCGGCCGCACGGCGACCTCGGTGACCGGCACGTCGTTGAGGTCGCGGCCCATCCGGGCGGCGGCCCGCTCGCCGTGCTGACCTGGCCGGTCGCCGACCCCGATCCCGGCATGCTCGAACCGCGGCTCCACGTAGTCGGCGGCCGCGACCTGCCCGCCCCGGCCGTCGAGGCGTCCGCGCTCACCTGGTGGGACGACCGCCTCCTCTACCGCGGCGTGACCCGGCCCGGGCTCGTCGGCGGTTACGCGATCTTCGACGCCGAGGACGGCACCGACCTCACCGAGGGGATGGACGTCTGCCCGGTGGAACTCGTCCAGGTCGACGACGGCCCGCCGCTCGCCCTGTTCGCCGAAGGCTTCGACACCACGATCCGGCGGCTCGACCCGGCCACACGCAGGTTCACCGGGATCACCCACGCGCCGGGCTCCCTCGACTTCCTGAGCCACGGCGGCGGTGTCGTCGCCGTGGTCGCGAGCACCGCGACCGAGCCCGACGACGTCCACGTCGGCCCCCCGGCGGGCCCGCTGACCCGGCTCACCGACAGCAGCCCGGAGCTGCGCGCCAGGACCTGGGGCCCGCAGGAGCGCCTGGCCTACCGCGCCGACGACGGCCTGGAGCTGGACGGCCTGCTCGTCCTCCCACCCGGCACCACCCGCCAGGACGGCCCGTTCCCGCTGGTCACGCTGGCGCACGGCGGTCCGTACGACCGCTACGCCGACCGCTTCATGGTCGGCTGGTTCCGGCAGGCGCGGTGGCTGGCCGACGACGGGTTCGCCGCCTTCCTGCCCAACCCGCGCGGCAGCCAGGGCCACGGCCACGCGTTCGCCGTTTCCGTCGCCGGTGAGGTCGGCGGCGCGGAGTGGACGGACATCCTCACCGGCATCGACCTGCTGATCGACGCCGGTGTCGCCGATCCGGACCGGCTCGGCATCGGCGGCGGCAGCCACGGCGGGTTCCTCGCCGCCTGGGCGGCCGCGCGCAGCGACCGCTTCGCGGCGGCGTACGTCAACGCGGGCATCAGCGACTGGGGCATGATGGCCGCCACCGGCGAGCAGGGCGCCCCCTTCGAGGGGGCGCTGGGCGGCAGCATCGGCTGGGAGGGCCCGGGCCCGCACCGGCACGACCGGAACAGCCCGATCTCCTACGCCGCCGACATCCGGACGCCGATCCTGCTGCTGCACGGCGCGGACGACACGAACGTCCCGCTCTCGCAGGCCGAGTTCCTCCACCGCGCGCTGCGCCACTTCGGCGTCGAGCACGAGTTCGCCGTCTACCCGGGGGAGAACCACTCGCTGCGCGGCCGCGAGCACCAGCTCGATTTCCTGCACCGCACCCGCGAGTGGTTCACCCGGTGGCTCAAACCTGTTCGCCCAGCTTGAATTCGGCGTCCTTCGACGTGTACGAGAAGCCGTCGGCGCCGATGGTGACGTCGGCTTCGCGCGCCTCGGCCCGGGCGACCAGCGGCTGCGGCTTGCCGTCCAGGTCCAGGACGGTCGACGCGTCGGCGTACCAGCTCGGCACCACCGGGTTGCCCCACCAGTCGCGGCGCTGGTTGTCGTGCACGTCCCAGGTGATCACCGGGTTGTCCGGGTCGCCGGTGTAGTAGTCGTGCGTGTAGATCTCGATCCGGTGCCCGTCCGGGTCGCGGACGTAGAGGTAGAACGCGTTCGACACGCCGTGGCGGCCCGGCCCGCGTTCGATCATGCCGGACTGGCGCAGCGCGCCGAGGTGGTCGCAGAGGTGCAGGATCTGCGTCCGCTCGTGGCTCGCGAACGCGATGTGGTGCAGCCGCGGCCCGTCGCCGCCGGTGAGGGCGACGTCGTGCACCGTCGGCTTGCGGAACATCCAGGCCGCGTACACCGTGCCCGCGTCGTCCTGGATGTCCTCCGAGACGCGGAAACCCAGGCCCTCGTAGTACTTCCGGGCCGCCGGGACGTCCGGGGTGTCGAGGTTGAAGTGGTCCAGCCGCGCCAGCGCGCCGGCGCCGTGGACGTCGTAGCGCTGGGTGAACCGCTCGACGTGCTCGGCCTCGCAGAAGAACTCCACCGGGAACCCGAGCGGGTCTTCGACGCGGACGGCCTCGCCGATGCCACGGGTCGCGCCCGCCGCGCGGCGCTCGACCCGGCAGCCGAGGGCGCGGTAGTACGCCTCGGCGAGGTCGAGGTCGGCCGCGCTCCGGACGCGGTAGCCGAGCACGGCCAGCGCGGGCGTCGCGCCCTTCCTCAGCACCAGCGAATGGTGCAGGTACTCCTCGAACGCCCGCAGATACAGCGCTTCGTCGTCCTCGTGCGTCACGACGAGCCCGAGCACGCCGACGTAGAAGTCGCGGGACGCGGCCAAGTCCGTGACGACGAGTTCGGCGTACGCGCAGCGCAGGACGTCCGGCGGGGTGGCGGTCATGACTGTCCTTTCCGGACGCTGCCGAAGCGGGCCGTGTGCACCGGCCCGAGCGAGACGTGGATCGCCTGCTGGTGGGTGTAGAAGTCGAGGGAGCGGTAGCCGCCCTCCTGGCCGAGGCCGGACGCCTTGACCCCGCCGAACGGCGTGCGCAGGTCGCGGACGTTGTGCGAGTTCAGCCAGACCATCCCGGCCTCGACCGACTGCGCGAAGGTGTGCGCCCGCTCCAGGTTCGACGTCCAGAGGTAGGCGGCCAGCCCGTACTTGACGTCGTTGGCCAGCGCCAAGGCTTCGGCTTCGGTGTCGAACGGCGTCAGCGCGACGACCGGGCCGAAGATCTCCTCCTGGAAGATCCGGGCGTCCGGCGCGACGTCGGCGAACACCGTCGGCGCGACGTAGTTGCCAGTGTCCACACCGGACGGACGGCCGCCGCCGGCGAGCAGGCGCCCCTCGGACTTGCCCAGCTCGACGTACCGCATCACCTTGTCGTAGTGCTCGGGGTGCACCAGCGCGCCGACCTCGGTGGCCGGGTCGTGCGGGTCGCCGACGACGATGTTGCGCGCCCGCTCGGCGTAGCGTTCGCAGAACTCGTCGTAGATCGGGCGCTCGATCAGGATCCGGCTGCCCGCGGTGCAGCGTTCGCCGTTGAGCGAGAACACGCCGAACAACGTCGAGTCGAGCGCGGCGTCGAGATCGGCGTCGGCGAAGACGATCGCCGGGGACTTGCCGCCCAGCTCCATCGACATGCCCTTGAGCCCGGTCGCGCAGTTGCGGAAGATCGTCTGACCCGTCGTGGACTCGCCGGTGAACGAGATCAGCGGGACGTCGGGGTGCTTGACGAGCGCGTCGCCCGCTTCCTCGCCGAAGCCGTTGACCAGGTTGAACACGCCGTCGGGCAGGCCCGCGCCGGCGAAGATCGCCGCCCAGAGGCTCGCCGACAGCGGCGTGAACTCGGCCGGCTTCAGCACCACCGTGCAGCCGGACGCCAGCGCGGGCGCGAGCTTCCAGCTCTCCAGCATGAACGGCGTGTTCCACGGCGTGATCAGCCCGGCGACGCCGACCGGCTTGCGGTGCACGTAGTTCACCTGCCGTCCGGGCACCTGGTAGGTGTCGTCGGCCTGGGCGACGACGAGGTCGGCGAAGAACCGGAAGTTCTCGGCCGCGCGCTGCGCCTGGCCCAGGGCCTGGGTGATCGGCAGGCCGGTGTCGAACGTCTCCAGCTCGGCCAGCCGGGCGTCCTGGGCCTCGACGGCGTCGGCGATCTTGTTCAGCACCCGGGCCCGCGCGCGCGGCGCCAGCCGTGGCCAAGGGCCCTCGACGAACGCCGTGCGTGCCGCGGCGACGGCCCGGTCGACGTCCTCGGTCTGGCCCGCGGCGGCGGTGACGTACGGGGTGTTCGACACCGGGTCGAGCACGTCGAAGGTCTTGCCCGAGACGCTGTCGACGAGCTGCCCGCCGATGTAGTGCTTCAGCTCGCCCGGCAGTCCTTCCGGGACGTGGTGACTCATGACTTTCCTTCCACGGTGAAGCCTTCGGCCGGCGAGAGGTACTTCGCGCCTTCGGCCAGGAAGTCCTTGATCCGGGCGACGCCGGCTTCGGACGGCGGGAGCAGCGGCGGCCGGACGTGGCCGGACCCGATCAGCCCGCGGTGTTCGAGGACCCACTTGCCGGGCGCCGGGTTGGTCTCGACGAACAGCAGGTCGACCAGCGGGTGCAGGCCGTAGTGGATCTCCCGTGCGCGTTCGAGGTCGCCGGCCTGCCAGGCCTCGTACATCTCGGCGCAGGCGGCGGGGGCGATGTTCGCCGTCGCGCTGACGAACCCGGCGCCGCCGAGGGCCAGCAGGGGCAGGCAGAGCAGCTCGATCCCGGACCACACGATCAGCTCCCGCCCGCACAGGTGCAGCACGCGCGAGAAGTGCTCGAAGTCCTTGGTCGTCTCCTTGATGCCGACGAAGTTGTCGCACGAGCGGAACAGCCGCGCGACGGTCTCCGGCGCGAGGTCCACGGCGGTGCGGCTGGGCACGTTGTAGGCGACGATCGGCAGGTCGGGGAACTCGTCGGCGACCGTGCGGTACCAGACGAACAGGGCGTCCTGGGTCGGGCGCGCGTAGTACGGCGTGATGACGAGCGCCGCGTCGATCCCGGCGTCGCGCCCGGCGGCCGTCAGCTCCAGGGTCTCGTCCAGCTTCGCGGAGCCGGTGCCCGCGGCGATCGGGACGCGGTCGCCGACGGCCGCGGCGACCGTGCGGATCGCCTCGGCGCGTTCGGCGACCGTCTGGGACCCGGGCTCGCCGGTGGAGCCGCCGATCGAGATGCCGTGGGTGCCGGACGCGAGCTGCCAGCGCACGAGGTTGGTGAGGCCGTCGTGGTCCACCGCGCCGTCGGCGGTGAACGGTGTCATCAGCGGCGCGATCGACCCGCGGATCGCCTGGGGGTCGGAGCGGAATCGCATGGGTTTCCCTTCTGCGTCAGGGGTGGCGGTGGGCCAGGAAGGTGTTCAGGGTGGCCAGCCGGTGGTCACGCACGGCCCGCTCGACGTCGGCCGCGGGGGCGCCGTCGTCGAGCAGGCCGAGGATGGCTTCGTGCTCGGCCACCGACTCGTGGGCGCGGCCGGGTACGAAGCTGAACGTCGAGGTCCGCAGGCCGCTGAGCCGGTTCCAGCCGCGCTCGACCAGGTCGAGCACCTGCGGGTTGGGACAGGCGCCGAACAGCACCGCGTGGAAGTCCCGGTTGAGCGCCGTGAACCGCGCGGGCTCGAAGTGCCCGAGGCAGTCCGCGAGCTGGGCGTTCAGCTCGCGGGCCTCGTCGAGCGCGCCCGCCGGCAGCAGGGGCGCGGCCAGGGCGGCCGCGTAGCCCTCCACCAGCGCGAGGGTCTGCATCGTGTGCTGGTACTCGCGCTCGTCGACCATCGCGACCTGCGCGCCGACGTTCCGTTCGAACGTGACGAGTCCTTCGGCTTCCAGCAGCCGGATCGCTTCGCGGACGGGCACCACGCTGACGCCGAGCTCCTGCGCGAGCTGGCCGAGGACGAGGCGGTAGCCGGGGGAGAAGGTGCCGTCGCCGATGCGGGCCTTGATCCATTCGTAGGCGATGCGCGACTTGCTCAGCGCGGCGCCGGTCACCGTTGCGCGAGCCATGCGGCGTACCTTCCGCGCCAGTGCTCGTCCAGCGGGTAGAGGCCTTCGACGCGCTCGCCCGCGGCGACCTGCTCGGCGATGAACGTCTCCTGCCGCTCCTGCTCGATCGCCGCGTCGACGACCTCCTCGACCAGGTGCGGCGGGATGACGAGCACGCCGTCGCCGTCACCGGCGATGACGTCGCCGGGGCAGACGGCCGCGCCACCGCAGGCGATCGCGACGTCGACGTCCCACGGCACGTGCCGCCGCCCGAGCACCGCCGGGTGCGGCCCGGCGTGGTAGGTCGGAATGTCCAAAGCGGACACCGCGGCCAGGTCGCGGACGCCGCCGTCGGTGACGATCCCGGCCGCGCCGGTGACCTGCGCGCGCAGCGCCAGGATGTCGCCGACGGTCCCGGTGCCGCGTTCGCCGCGGGCCTCCATGACCAGGACGTCACCGGGGCCGAGGGCGTCGATCGCGCGTTTCTGCGCGTTGTAGCCGCCGCCGTGCGCGCGGAACAGGTCCTCGCGGTAGGGCAGGTAACGCAGGGTCCGCGCGCGGCCGGTCAGCCGGGCGCCGGGCCGGGTCGAGGTGAGGCCCTCGATGAAGACGTCGTGGTACCCGCGCTTGCGGAGCTGGACGGAAAGTGTTGCGGTGCCGACGGATTCGATCCGCGCCCGCAGTTCCGGCGTCAAGGTGAACTCCGGCTCGGCCGTCCCGTGGGCGTCCGCGCGCTGCTGCTCGTCGACGCGGGGGAGCGCGCCGAACGGTCCGAACGGGACGGTGCCGGCCGCGATCGGCGTGACCAGACGGCCGGTGGTGTGCCCTCCGGCGCTGACCTCGACCTCGACGACGTCACCCGGGCCGGCCACCGAGGCGCCCGCCGGGGTGCCGGTGAGCACGACGTCGCCGGGTTCGAGGGTGATGAGCTGCGAGAGGTCGGCGACCAGCCGGCCGAAGCCGAACAGCAGATCGGCGGTGGTGTCGTCCTGGACGAGGTCGCCGTTGAGCCAGGTCCGCAGCCGCAGCGCGGCCGGGTCGACGTCCGCGGCGGTCAGGAGGGCCGGGCCGAGCGGGGTGAAGCCGTCACCGCCCTTCGAGCGCAGGTTGCTGCCCTTGTCGGCGTAGCGCAGGTCGTAGACGCCGAAGTCGTTGGCCGCGGTGACGCCGCCGACGTACGCCCAGCCGTCGTCGGGGGAGACGCGGCGGGCGAGCCGGCCGATGACCAGTGCGATCTCGCCCTCGAAGCCGAGCAGCTCGGTGCCGGCCGGGCGCTCGAGGACGTCTCCGCTCGCCGCGACCGACGTAGGCGGCTTGAGGAAGTACGACGGCTGCTCGGGGACCCGGCCGCGTTGCGCGGCGCGGGAGCGGTAGTTCAGGTGCAGCGCGATGATCTTGCCGGGCCGCGCGATGCTGGTCATCCGTGGTTCCTGCCTGCCGGTTCGGGCGAAGATATCCCAAATAATATACGATCTGACGTCCGGGGAAACCCCCGTTCGGCAGCCCGCTTTTCAGTAGCCGTAGTGCAGCCAGACCGACTTGGTCTCGGTGTAGACGTCGAGGGCCCACGGGCCCATCTCGCGGCCCCAGCCGGACGCCTTGTAGCCGCCCCACGGCGCGGCCATGTCCGGGACCGGGGGCATGTTGACGAACACCGCGCCGGCCCGGATCCCGTCGGCGTAGCGCTGGGCGGTGCGGATGTCGCGGGTCCAGATGGTCGCGGCCAGGCCGTACTCGGTGTCGTTGGCGCGGCCGAGCACGTCGTCGCCGTCGTCGTAGGCGGTGACGGCCAGGACCGGTCCGAAGATCTCCTCGCGCATGACCGCCATCCCGTCGGTGACGCCGGCGAACAGCGTCGGCCGGTAGAAGTAGCCGTCGCCGTCGACCGGGCCGCCGCCGGTCACCAGGTCGGCGCCCTGTTCGCGGCCGGTGGTGACGAGGAAGTCGACGTGCTCGCGGTGCTTGTCCGACACCAGCGGCCCGAGCTGGGTGCTTTCCTCGGCGCCGGGGCCGAGCCGCAGGCCTTCGAGGCCGCGGGCGAGCTTGCCGACGAACTCCTGCTCGCGCTTGCGGTCGACGTAGAAGCGCGTGTAGGCCGCGCAGACCTGGCCGGTGTTGAGCGTCGCCCCGGCGAGGTTGCCCGCGACGGCGGCGTCGATGTCGGCGTCGGCCGCGATGATGCTCGGGGCTTTGCCACCGAGTTCGAGCGTGAGCCGTTTGAGGTTGGACGCCGCACTCGCCGCGGTGATCAGCTTCCCGACGGCCGTCGAGCCGGTGTAGGAGAGGTGGTCGACGCCGTGGTGCTCGCTGAGCATCGCGCCGACCGCGCCGTCCCCGGTGACGAGGTTGACGACGCCCGGCGGGATCCCGGCTTCGTGGGCCAGTTCGACCAGGCGGATGCTGGTCAGGGGCGTGACCTCGCTCGGCTTGATCACCACGGTGTTGCCGGTGGCGAGCGCCGGCGCGAGCTTCCAGGCGAGGATCATCAGCGGGAAGTTCCACGGCGTGATCAGCGCGTTCACCCCGACCGGCTCACGGCGGGTGTAGTGCAGCGTGTCCGGGAACGACACCGGGTTCGTGGTGCCCTGCAGCTTCGTCACCCAGCCCGCGAAGTACCGGAAGTGCTCGGCCGCGCCGGTGGCGCTCACCTGCCGGGACACCCCGATCGGCTGACCCTGGTCGCGGGTCTCCAGCTGGGCCAGCTCCTCGTGGTGCGCGTCGATCAGGTCGGCGAGCCGGAACAGCAGCGCGGCTCGCTGCACCGGGAGCAGCCCGGCCCACGCCGGCGCGGTCAGCGCGCGCCGGGCGGCCGCGACGGCGGCGTCGACGTCGGCCCGCGACGCGGTGCCGACCTCCTCGAGCACGCGGCCGGTGGCCGGGTCGAGCGTGGGAAGGGCACCGCCGCCGGCCTCGGTCCACTGGCCGTCGATGCACAGGCGTGTCGCCATCCCGGGTTCCTCCTTCGTGGGGTGGACCGAGTATCGGGCGCGAGGCGGCCGCGGGTCTTGTCCGCTCACGCATGCCGGTTGACTGACGGCGAAGGGATCCGCCCCGGCGGCCGGGACGCGCGTCAGGCTGGGCCCATGGACGTGATCGTGGTGGGCGCGGGTTCGGCCGGGTGCGTGGTGGCCCGGCGGCTGGTCGACGCGGGTGCGGCGGTGACGCTGCTGGAGGCGGGCGGTCCGGACGTCAACCCCGCCGTCCACGACCCGGCGCGGGCCGGGGAGCTGTGGCACGGCCCGGAGGACTGGGACCACCACACGGTTCCGCAGCCGCACGCGGCGAACCGGCGGCTGCACCTGCCGCGGGGCAAGGTGCTCGGCGGTTCGCACGCGCTCAACGCGATGATCTGGGTCCGCGGCGCGCCCGCCGACTACGACGGCTGGGGTGTGCCGGGCTGGACCTGGGACGACGTCCGCCCGGTGTTCGAGCGCGTCGAGAAGGACCTCCTCACGATCGTGCCGAACGAGCCGCTGCACCCGATCCAGCAGTCCATTGTGGACGCCGCCGTCTCGATCGGCTTGCCGTTCAACCCGGACTACAACGGTGCCACGCAGGACGGCGTCTCGGTCGAGCGGATCACGGCTCGCGAAGGCCGCCGTGTCACCACGTGGCGCGCCTACGCTTCGCCGGTGGCTTCCCGGATGACTGTCCACACGGGAGCGCTGGTCCACCGGGTCGTGTTCAAGGGCTCGCGTGCCACCGGAGTGGTGGCCTCGATCGGTGGTGCGGTGCGGGAGCTGTCCGCCGATCTGGTCGTGCTGGCGGCGGGCGCGCTGGCGTCGCCGGCCATCCTGCTGCGCAGCGGCGTCGGCCCGGCGGACGAACTGAACGTTGACGTCGTCGCCGATCTGCCCGTCGGGCGCAACCTGCACGATCACCTGCTCGCACCGGTGATCTTCGCGACGGATCGTCCTGTCGAGCCGCCAGTGGCGGGCCGGTCAGTCACGCAGGTCCACTGGTTCTGGCGCAGCCGTCCGGGGCTCGCGGTGCCCGACACGCAGCCGATCTGCTTCAGCGTGCCGATGTACGAGCCGTGGATGACCGGGCCGCCGACCGGGTTCTCGCTGATGGCGGGCATGGTGACGCCGGAGAGCCGCGGCAGCGTCCGGCTGTCACCGGACGGCGGGTTGCTGATCGACCTGGGCGTGCTGTCCGCGCCGGCGGACTTCGAGAGCCTGGTGGCGTCGGTGGAGCAGTGTCTCGCGGTCGGCCGAGCCCCGGCCCTGGCCGCCGGGTGGGGCGCGCGGCAGCTGTACCCGGCACCGGACGACGACGTGCGCGAATACGTCCGCCGCACGGCGATCACCTACCACCACCAGGTCGGCACGTGCGGACTGGGGACCGTGGTGAGCCCGGACCTCAAGGTGCACGGGCTGGAGGGGCTGCGGGTCGCGGACGCGTCGGTGCTGCCCCGGGTGCCGACGGGCAACACCAACGCGCCCGCGGTGCTGGTGGGGGAGCAGGCGGCGCGGTTCATCCTCGGCCTGTAGCGCCCAGCAGGCGCCGCAGCCACGACGACCGGGCCGCGAGGGCCGCGCGGGTCACCTCCGCGTCCGGGGCGAAGCGGTCGAAGCCGTGGTGGGCGCCCGCCCAGACGTGCAGTTCCGTCGGGACCCCGGCCCGGGCCAGCCGCTGGGCGTACGCGACGTCCTCGTCGCGGAAGATCTCCGCCCCGCCCACCTCGACGAACGCCGGGGGCAGGCCGCCCAGGTCCGTCATCCGGGCCGGCGCCGCGTAGGGCGACGTCTGCCCGGCCAGCAGGCTTCGCCAGCCGAAGTCGTTGGCCTCGCGGGTCCACACCGCGTCCGGGACGTCCACCGCCGTGCGGTCGTCGAGCATCGGGCACAGCAGTAGCTGGCCCGCCAGTGCCGGGCCGCCGCGGTCGCGGGCCAGCAACGCGCACCCGGCGGCGAGCCCGCCGCCCGCGCTGCCACCTGCCACGACCAGGCGGTCGAGGCCCACCTCCGCGGCGAACCACACGAGGCCCGCGTAGCAGTCTTCGAGGGGCGCGGGGTGCGGGTGTTCCGGCGCCAGCCGGTACTCGACGGTCGCGGCCACGAACCCGAACTCCTCGATCAGCGCGACCAGCCGGGGCAGGTCGGCGAACCGGTCGTCCATGACCATGCCACCGCCGTGGATGCTGAACAGCGCGGCCGTCGGTTCGCGCGGCCGCAGCACGGTGACGACGACGCCGGTGCCGGGCACGACGTGGTCCGACCAGGTGATGTCCCGGTCGCCGACCGCCTCCGCGCAGGTCGGGTTGCGCATCGCCTCCCGGATCGCGGGCAGCGTCGACGCGGACAGCGGCAGCTGCGGGCCGGTCACGGCCCCTCCGGGTCGACGGCGTCGCGGTCGGCCCAGAACGGCTCCACGAGCGCCCGCAGCTCGGTGGCACCCACCCGCTCCAGGAGGCCGACCGCGGCCAGGTTGTCCTCCAGCTGCCGGACGCTGGTGGCGCCGAACAACGTCGTCGTGGTGGCCGGGTGGGTGAGGGTGAAGGCGAGGCACAGCTGGGCGGCCGTCGCACCGAGGCTCCCGGCGACCTTCCGGATCCCCTCGGCGGAGTCGGCGATGCGCTGCCGGACGTCACCCGGGTCGCGGCCGACCTGGCGGCCGCCCTTGCCGAGCAGCACGCCACCCTCGAAGACGTCCGACGCCTGGAGCGTGACGCCGAGGTCGTCGAACACCGCGGCGAACGGCGCACCGTCCGGAATGGACCGTCGCGCGACGCTGTACTTCAGCTGGGCGATGGCCGGCCCGGGCACGCCGTCGGCGAGCGCGAAGTCGTGCACCGCGCGGATCGTCGAGGCCGACCAGTTGTTCACGCCCCACTGCCGGATCAGCCCGGCCTCGTGCAGCTCGGCCAGATCGCGGACGAGCGCGTGCAGGTCGGTGTCGTCGCGGCGCAGGTCCCCGAGGATCACGAGATCGGCGTGCTCGACGCCGGCGCGGAAGAACGCGTTCTCCAGCTGCTCCCGCAGGCTGTGCCCGGGATAACCCTCGAGCCACAGTTTCGAGGACAGCAGGTAGTCGTCGCGGCGCAGGCCCGCGGCGCGGACCATCGCGGAGAACAGCACGTCGGTGAACACCGGGTCGCTGCCGGGAAAGCCGTAGACGCCGACGTCGAACAGGGTGATCCCGGCGTCGACGGCGGTGCGCAGCAGCGTCACCGCCTCGCGGAAGTCCATCCGGTCGTAGGTGTGCCACGAGCCGAGCGACAGGACGCCGGTGTGCGGGCCGTCGCGGCCGATGCGGCGCTGGGGAATGCTCACGAAAACCCTCCTAGGGCAGTCGGGGGTCGATGACGGCTTTGAGCTCGCCGAGCCGGGACATCGACTCGACGGCGTCGGACGCGCCGGACAGCCCGACGGGCGGGCTGAACAGCTCGTCCCACGGCATCCGCCCGGCGAAGGCGCGGAAGAACCCGACCGAGCGGTGGTAGTCGGCGATGTCGCCGTTGAGCGAGCCCACGATGGTCAGTTCCTTGCCCATCACCGTGCCCAGCGGCACGGGGGCGGGCGCCGGACCGGTCGACCCGACGATCGCGACCGTGCCGCGTTGCGCGGCGAAGGCGACCGCCTCCTCGCCGATCGTCGGGCCGCCGGCGAAGTCGAAAACGTGGTCCGCGCCGCGGCCACCGGTCAGTTCCTTGACCCGCTCGATGCGTTCTTCGGCCGAGGTGTCGACGGGGATCGTCGCCGTGGCGCCGAAGCGCACCGCCGTCTCCAGGCGGCTCGCCGGGCCGCCGACGGTGAGCACCGTACCCGCGCCGCAGAGCCGCGCGACCGCCGTGGCGAACACGCCGAGCGCGCCGGCGCCCTGGACGACGACTGTCGCGTTCGGACGGATCCCGCCGGAGCGGGCGACGGCCCGCAGCACGGTCTTGCCCGCGCAGCCCGACATCGACGCCCAGGTGTCCGCGACGTCGTCGGGCAGCAGGAGTTTCGCCGCGCCGGGCGTGACGTAACAGTGCCGCGCGAGCCCGCCGGTCGCGTAGGGGAACCGGTCGGACCGCTGGAGGAAACCGTAACCACGCGACTCGCAGGCGACGGGCTCGCGCAGGATCGTGCAGCCGAAGCACTTCCCGCAGACCGACTCCGACCAGCCGATCCGGTCGCCCGGCTTGATCTCCCGGCCGAGAGTGTCGGTGGTGCCGGCTCCGGCGGCGACGACCTCGCCGACCATCTCGTGCCCGAGCACCATCGGGAGAATGCCGGGGAAGCTCATCTGCCCGGCCCACAGGTGGACGTCGGTGCCGCACAACGTGGTGCAGGTGAGCCGGACCAGCGCGGCGCCGGGTTCCGGTTCCGGCAGGGGGAGTTCGCGCAGTTCGAGGGGCGCGTGGTGGCCGGTGAGGACCGCGGCCTCGGTGCGGGTGGGCAGTGCCATCTTTTTAGTCTACAGTCGTGGAAGAAAAAGTCCAGATCCGGGAGGAAACCATGACGAGCCAACGGATCCACCCGGCCGACCTGATCGTGCGCGGGGGGACCGTCCACACCTTCGACCGGCTGGGCACGGTGGCGGACGGCCTCGCTGTCCACGGCGGCCGGATCGTCGCGGCCGGTGCCGACCTGACCGCCTGCATCGGACCGGACACCGAGGTCGTCGACCTCGCCGGGCGCACGGTGCTGCCCGGGATCAACGACGCCCACCTGCACGCGACCTGGCTGGGCGCCCGCTGGCCGCACCCGCTGCTCGGCCCGCCGCACGACGAGGCGCCGGTGACGACCTCGGCGGAGCGGCGAGCGGCGATCCTGCGCGCGGGCGACCTCTGCGCGTCGCTGGGCATCACCAGCTACACCGAACCCGGTCTCGGCCCCGGCGAAACCGGCTGCTTCTCGGCGGCGGTCCTCGACGAATACGCCACTCTGCACCGGGAAGGGCTGCTGCGGGCGCGGGTCACCGTCCTGCGTCTGTTCGGGCTCCTGGACGGCGCCAGTTCGCTGCCGGACTTCAAGCGCGGTCTCGAAACGCCCGTGCCGCAAGCGGATCCGGAGTGGCTGGCCGTCACCGGCGTCAAGATCTTCGCCGACGGCATCCCGCCGATGGGCACGGCCTGGACACACCACTGCTACGCCGACGGCGGTCACGGCGCCCTGCTCGTCGACGGCCCGGACGACGACGCCCGCGCGGGCAACCTGGGCGCGATGATCAGTGCGGCGCACGATGCCGGCCTGGTCGTCGGCGTCCACGCGACGGGGGAGCGCAGCATCGAGGCCGCGCTCGCGCACCTGCGCCGCGGTGACCACCTCGTGCACGGCGACCTCGTCACGCCGGCGCAGCTGCGCCGGATGGCGGCCCGCGGTGTCGGCCTGACCACCCAGCCCGCCATCGCGACGGCCATGCGCCCGATGGTCGCGGCCGCGCTGGGGGTCGACGTCGCCGCGAACGCGTGGCCACTGCGGGAGATCCTGGCGTCCGGCGTCCCGCTGACCTTGAGCAGCGACGCGCCGGTCGTCACCCCGGACTGGCGGGTGCACCTCGCCGCGGCCGGCGAGCTGCTGGGGGCACGTGGGGTGACGCCGGACCTGACGGCACGGTTGCTGCGCTGTTACACCACCGAAGCCGCGGTGCAGGACGGGTCCGCGAGCTGGAAGGGGACCCTTGCGCCCGGGATGGCCGCGGACTTCTGCGTCCTGGCGGCGGACCCCCATGGCGTCGCCCTGGCCGACCTGCCGTCGGTCGCGGTCGAGCTGACCGTGACCGACGGCCGGATCGTCCACAAGGGATAGTCAGGTGAGCAGCTGGCCGCCGTCGACCGCCAGGCTCACGCCGGTGATGTGCCCGGCGGCGGGCGAGGCCAGGAACACCACCGCCGGCACGACGTCCTCGACGGAGGCGATGCGGCCCAACGGGATCCGCGACTCCCAGGCCGCGCGGGCCGCGGTGTCGGCGGCGAACCCGGCGGTCATCGGCGTGAGCACCGGGCCGGGCGCGACGGCGTTGACCCGGATCCCGTGCGGTGCCAGTTCGAGGGCCGCGGACCGGGTCAGCGCGTCGACGGCCGCCTTGGTGGCCTCGTAGTGACCCAGCCCGGGGGTCGGCTGGCGGGCGCCGATCGACGAGACGTTCACGATCGCGCCCCGCGTGCCCGCTTCGGTCATGTGCGCGCCGACCGCACGTGTCATCAGGAACGTGCCGCGGAAGTTGACGCGCACGCAACGGTCGAACACCTCGACGTCGAGCGCGGTCAGCGGGCCGCCGCCACCCGCCAGCCCGGCGTTGTTGACCAGCACGTCGATCGGCCCGAACTGCCGCGTCACCAGCGAAACCGCCGCGTCGACGGACGTCGGGTCGGAGATGTCGAGCTCGACGTGGTCCCGGCCGGTGTCGTGGGCCGCGCGGGCGTCGACGTCGGCGACGATCACGCGGTCGCCCGCGGCGAGGAAACCTTCGGTGACGCCCCGGCCGATCCCGCTCGCGCCGCCGGTCACCACCACGATTCGCTGTTTCATTCTACAATCGTAGACTAAAGATAGGTTGCCGGAGAAGGGAAACAGCATGCTCGGCAGATCGGCCTTCGGGCTCGGCTCGTGGAACACCTGGGACCGGATGGACTTCGGCGACGCCGTCGCGCTGCTGCGGACGGCCGTCGACGCCGGCGTGACGTTGTTCGACGTCGCGCACTACGACATGGGCCCGCACGCCGAGGGTTCGGACACCGACGTGATCTTCGGGAAAGCCGTGCGGGAAGCGGGGATCGCCCGCGAGGACTACGTGCTGTGCGGGAAGCTCTGGCTGTGGGACCACCCGCGGACGGGGTTCGCGCGGCAGCTGGAGACGTCGCTCGGCCGGATCGGCACGGACCACGCGGACCTGGTCGTCGTGGGCGACTACCTCGACCGCCCGGACGTCCCGCGGCTCGTCACCGAGGTCGCCGAGCAGGTGCGGGCCGGGCGGATCGGCGGCTGGGGCGTCAACAACTGGTGGGCCGACGACCTCGACGCGGCCCTGGCCTTCGCGGACCGCGAAGGCCTGCCGGCGCCGGAATTCGCCCAGCTGAAGTACTCGATCGCCCGCCGGTCCATGGCCGAAGGCCCGCACTACGGCAAGCACTGGGGCCGGCTCGCGCTGCAGGCGTCGGACGTCTTCGAAGGCGGCGTCCTGCTGGGCAACCACGCGCCCACCCGGAAGATCGGCGCGGACGTCGGCGGCATCCGGGCGTCCATTGTGGACGCGTCCGCCGAGCTGGCCACGATCGCCGCGGAGTTCGGCGCGACCCGGGCGCAGCTGGCCCTCGCGTTCTGCCTCGCGTACGAGCCGGTGGCGAACGTCCTGTTCGGCGCGAGCCGCGCGGAGCAGCTGACGGACAACCTGGGCGCGCTCGACCTGGCCCGCACCCACGGCACCGAGATCCGCGCGGCGGTCAGCCACCTCCAAGCCGACCGAGGAGTGAGCCCCGACGGATCCTGGTGAGGCCCGTCGTGAGTGGTAATGAGGGTTCTAACCCGCATTACCACTCACGACCGGGTCAGGGCGTGTCGAGGAAGGTGAGCACCGCGGTCTTGAAGGCGGCGCCGCGCAGGGCGCCGCCGTGGTCGCCGGGCACCAGGAGCAGGTCGCTGCCCGGCACCAGGGGGACCAGGGTCTCGATGCCCTGGCTGATCGGGTCGTCCCGGCCCGCGACGAACCGCGTCGGCACGCCGATCGTGCCCACCTGGGGCGCGAACGGCTCCCGGCGCAGGCCCTCGACGCACCGGAGCAGGGCCGCGGGGTCGCGGCCCGGCGCGGTGATCATCCGGGCGATCGCCGCGGTCAGCGGGTCGGCCGGCAGCCGCCCGCCGTCGGCGAAGGCTCGCGCGGCCTCGACGTCGACCGAGCCGAACGGCTCGTGCGGGCTGATCCCGGCCAGCACCAGCCGCCGGACGGGCAGCAGCGCGGGCAGCTCCCAGGCCAGCCGCGCCCCCAGCGAGTAGCCGACGACGTCCACTTCGGACACGTCGCCGACCGCGAGGACGAGCTCCTCGGTGACGGCCTTCGGGGTGGCGTCGGCGAGCGCCGGACTCGAGCCGTGACCCGGCAGGTCCGGCACGAGGACCGGGCGGCCCGCGGCTGTGAGGGCCGCGGGCCAGCCGGTGCCGATCCAGTCGGTCGGGCCGTCGGAGGCGAACCCGTGCAGGAGCAGCACCGGCGGGCCGGCGGGCGCGCCGTCGGGGGCGAACCGGCGCACGGCCAGGGAAGTCGGGACGGTCAAGGAGATCCTCTCTCACGAACGGGCGGGACGGCGGACGCGCAGGCGCTGCAGCTCGCCGAGGGTGCGGGCGCGGGGGTCGACGGCGATCCGCAGCGCGGAGCCGATCAGGTTGAGCAGGAGCACGCAGAGCACGATCGTCACGCCCGGCACGAGCATCAGCCACGGCGCGACGACCAGGTACGAGCGGCCTTCGGCGATCATGTTCCCCCAGGTCGGCGTGGGCGGGGCGATGCCGAGGCCGAGGAAGCTCAGCGCGCCGTCGACCAGCATCGCGGCCGCGGCCAGGATGACGACCTGGACGAGCGCGAGCGGCAGCACGTTGGGGAACACGTGCACCAGCAGGATCTTGCCGCGGCTCATCCCGGACACCCGCGCGGCGCCGATGTACTGGCGCCCGGCGACGCCGAGCACGCGGCTGCGGATGACCCGGGCGGTGAACGGCGTGAAGATCACCGTCAGCGCGATCAGCTCGGTCCAGATGCTGGCGCCGAGCGCGATGGCCAGCGCCATGGCGAGGATGATCGCCGGGAAGGACATCCACGCGTCCATCAGCCGCATCAGCACCGCGCCCGCGGTCCGGTAGAAGCCGCTGACCAGGCCGATGACCATGCCGGAGAACGCCGCGCACAGCGTGATCAGCGCCGACAGCCCGAGTGACGCCCGCCCGCCGGACACCAGCCGCGCGAGGACGTCGCGGCCGTAGGAGTCCGTGCCGAGCAGATGCCCCGGCGACGGCGGCAGCAGCCGGTGCACCGGGTCGGTGGCGCTGACGCTCGGCAGGAAGACCGGCAGCACCACCACCGCGAGGACGATGAGCCCGAGCAGCGCCGAGCAGACGACCAGCGTCCGGTTGCGGCGGAACACCCGGGCCGCGCGCCGCGGCGGGGGAGCGGCCACCGCGGGCGCCTGGTCGGCGAGGGCGAGGCTCATGCGACACGCACCTTCGGGTCGAGCAGCGCGTACGACAGGTCCACCAGCAGGTTGACCACGACGAACAGCACCGCGACGAACAACGTCACGCCCTGGATCAGCGGGAAGTCGCGGGTGGACACCGCGCCCATGAGCAGGTGGCCGAGCCCGGGCACGACGAAGATCGACTCGATGATCACGATCCCGCCGACCAGCATGGCGAAGTTGCTGCCCAGCTGGGTGATCAGCGGCATCAGCGCGTTCGGCAGCACGTGCTTCAGCAGCACCCGGCGTTCGGGCAGGCCCTTGACGCGCGCCGTGCGCAGGTAGGCCAGCGGCAGCTCACCCAGGACGCTCTCGCGCAGGGTGAGCACGAACAACGCCGTCTGGCCGATGACGAGCACCGCCAGCGGCAGCACGAGCGCCGGCACCGCGCCGGCCGGGTCGGTCAGCAGGTCGTGGTAGCCGCTGGAGGGGAACCAGCGCAGCGTCACCGAGAACACCAGCACCAGGACCAGCGAGATCCAGAAGTCCGGCAGCGCCATGCCGAGCGACGAGAGCCGGTCGAGCGCGCGGGCCACCGGGTTGCGCGGCGACACCGCCTGCCACGCCGTGATCGCCACGGACAGGACGAAGCTGATGATCGTCGACAGCACGGCGAGCGTCAGCGTCGGCACGATGTGGCCGGCGACCACGCCCAGCACCGGCTGGTGGTAGGTGATCGACGTCCCGAAGTCGCCGCGCAGCACGTGCCCGGCCCAGGTCAGGTACTGCTGCCAGAGCGAGCCGTCGAGGCCCATGCTCGCGCGCAGGGCGGCGACGTCGGCCGGCCGCGCGGTCGGGCCCAGGATGGCCTGGGCCGGGTCGCCGGGGATGAGCCGGATGACGAAGAACATCATCGTGCCGACGATGACCAGGATGATCGCCAGGTCGCGCAGCCGGCGCAGCAGGACTCCGGTCATGCCGCCGCCAGCCAGGAGTTCCAGAAGATCCGGTAGAAGTCGCCGTAGCCCTTCAGCCGCGGCGTGTAGGCCGCGTACAGCTTGGACTGGCTCAGCGTGATCACCGACAGCTGCTTCCACGTGTACGCCTGCAGCTTGTCGATCACGGCCTTGGCCTGCTCCGGCGTCGTGGCCGCGTTGAACTCGGCCAGCAACCCGTCCATCTCCGGCGACGACGACCCGTTGAGCGTGCCCAGGGTGAGCGCCGGCATCTGCGCGGGCGAGGACAGCGACGAGTCGAAGAACAACGTCGTGATGTCCCAGCCGCCCGGGTCCTTGGTCAGCGTGCCGAGCATGGTGGCGAAGTCGTAGGTGTCGATCTTGGCGGTGAGCCCGATCTTCGACAGCTCGTCCTGGATGAGCACGGCCCACTTGCCGAACTCGGGGTAGGAGTTCGTGGTGACGATGTGGACGGTCGACCCGGCGGGGACGCCGGCTTCGGCGAGCAGTTGCCGCGCCTTCTCCGGGTCGTGCTGCCGGTAGACGTCGTCGCCGGCGGCCGAGTAGGACGCCTTGTTGTCCGGCGAGGCGAACGCGCCGGTCTCGATCGTCAGGTCCTTGCTGCCGCCGGTCGCCGCGTTGATCGCGGGCTTGTCGAGCAGCAGGTTCAGCGCCTGGCGCGCTCGCGGGTCGGCGAACTTCGAACCCGGGTTGAAGTTGGGGATGATGACGTTCTCGTTGCCGCCCGGCAGGTTGTGCACGACGAGGTTCGGGTTGGCCTTGAGCGTCTCGTACTGGTCGTTGGCCGGCATCGCGTGGTCCCACTGGCCGGTCTGCAGGCCGCTGATCAGCGCGTCCTGGTCGCCGACGATCTTGTAGGTGATCGTGTCGAGGTAGGCGTGCTTCGCACCGGCCTGGCCGCCCCAGTTCTCCTCGGTGCGCGACTTGTAGCCGTCGTAGCGTTCCAGGACCAGCTGCTGGCCGATGTCCCAGCTCTTCAGCTTGTACGGCCCGGTGCCGATCGCCTTGTCCTGCTCGAACCCGGTCGCGGGCAGCCCGGTGAGGTTCTTCGCCTCGTAGATCTCGGTGCCCGCGCCGGCCAGCTCGTCGACGAGCGGGTAGCGCGGCCGCTTGAGGTGGATGCTCACGGTCGCCGCGTCCGGCGCGGTGATCGTGTCGATGTCCGGGGTGACGAGCTGGCCGGTCCGGTGGCTCTTCTGCCAGCGCTGCAGGCTCACGACGACGTCGTTGCCCGTGAGCGGGTTGCCGTCCTGGAAGGTGACGCCCTGGCGCAGCTTGAACGTGTAGGTGAGCCGGTCCGGGCTGGTCGTGAACGTGTCGACCAGCATCGGCCGCGCGACGAAGCCCTGGTCGACCTCGAAGAGCTTCTCGTACATCATGTTGCCGATCTGGGCGGTCACCTGGCCGGGGTTGGCCACCATGTCCAGGGACTGCGGGTCGGTCGGGACGGCGACGGTCAGGTTGCCGCCGCGGACCGGTGGGCCGTCCGCCGCGGCACCACCGGTGGCGGTGGCGCCCATGCAGCCGGCGAGGAGCGCGCCCGCGGCGGCGAGGGCGGCGAGCAAAGGAGTTCGTTTCATGGGCGCGTCGATCCTGTGTGGGGGAGGGCGGGCAGGTCGGGGTTCGCGGCGAGGAGCCGCCGCGTGTAGTCGTGGCGCGGGGTGAGGCGGACGGCGTCGGGGTCGCCGACCTCGATGAGCTCGCCCCGGTACATCACGCCGACGCGGTCGGCGACCGACAGCACGAGGCTGAGGTTGTGGGTGATGAACAGCAGGCTGAGCGTGCGGGTGCGGCGCAGGTCGAGCAGCAGGTTCAGCACCTGGCCCTGCACCGAGACGTCGAGGGCCGACGTCGGCTCGTCGGCGACGATCAGCTCCGGTTCGGCGGCGATCGCGCGGGCGATCGACACCCGCTGCCGCTGCCCGCCGGACAGCTGCGACGGGAGCTTGCCCGCGGTGTCGCGGGGGAGGCCGACCTCGTCGATCAGGTCGGCGACGCGGCGGTCCAGCTCGGCGCCCCGCAGCCCGGTCAGCTCCTTGAGCGGCTCGGCGATGATCCGCGCGGCGGTGTGGCGCGGGTCGAGGGAGCTCTGCGGGTCCTGGAAGATCAGCTGGACGCGGCGGCGGAATGCGCGCTCACCGCCGTCGAGCCCGGACGCGGTGACGGTGTGCGGGCCGAAGGTGATCGTGCCCGACTCCGGCGGCTCCAAGGCCGTCACCAAGCGGCCGAGGGTGGTCTTGCCGGAGCCGGACTCGCCGACCAGCCCGAAGAACTCGCCCGGCGGGATGTCGAGGGAGACGTCCCGGACCGCGTGCACCTCGCTGCCCGCGCGGCCGAACCGTCCTTTTCGGCCGTACACTTTGGACACTCCGGCGATGCTGAGCGTGGCGCCTTCGTGGTCCTTCCGCGGTGGCGGCTTCAGCGTCCGGGTTTCGACGGCTTCGGTCGCTTCGCCCGCCATGGCGGCGGCGAGCCGGGTGGCGGAGATGGTCGGGAAGCCGTCGCGCCGGCTGACGCCCAGCTGCGGCACGCAGCTCAGCAGGGCCCGGGTGTAGGGGTGCCGCGGGCGTGTCAGGACGTCGTCGCGCGAGCCCGTTTCGACCAGGCGGCCGCGGTACATCACCGCGATCCGGTCGGCCACCTGAGCCGCGACGCCCATGTCGTGGGTGATGAACACGCACGCCGTCCCGTGGTCGCGGCGGACCCGGTCGAACAACGTCAGGATCTCCGCCTGCGTGGTGACGTCGAGCGCGGTGGTCGGCTCGTCGGCGATGAGCAGGTCCGGATCGGCCATCAGGGCCAGCGCGATCATCACCCGCTGCTGCATGCCGCCGGACATCTGGTGCGGGTAGAGCCGCAGGATCCGGTCGGTGTCGCCGAGGCCCACCTCGGTGAGCAGCTGCCGGGCCTTGGCCTCGGCCTTGCGGTGCAGCGGGCTGCCGCGCCGGGCCGCCTGGCCCGGCAGGGAACCGGGCTCGCGGTAGGCCTCGACCAGCTGCCCGCCCACCCGGCGGCCCGGGTTCAGCGAGTCCAGGGCTTCCTGGAAGATCATGCCGATCCGCGGGCCGCGGTAGGCACGCATGGCGTCGGCCGGCAGCTTCGTCACGTCCACGCCGTCGATCGCGATCTCGCCGCGCGTGCGGACCGGGGCGACGAACTCGAGCAGGCGGATGATCGACAGCGCGGTGACCGTCTTGCCGCTGCCGCTCTCGCCGACCACGCACAGTGTCCGTCCCTGATCGAGATCGAAGGACAGCTCCCGCACGAGTTCGCGATCGGCGTTTTCGGCGTCTTCGGTGACGACGCCGACGGTGAGGTCCCGGATTTCGAGCAGCGTCATGGGTTCCCCTTCCTCGCGCCCGCCGCGACGGGCGGGCCGGACTGCCGGTACCGGCAGGGGTAGTTCTACGCATGTTGACACTCCCGTCATGCGCTGTCAATGGTTTTATTCTACGAACGTAGGAAGTTGAAACACGACGGATTTCCCTTGCTGCGCGTGGAAAATCGGCGCTGGACTCTTTTATCTACGGATGTAGAGTGTCCCAGTCGAACAGAAGGAGGGTCACCGTGACCGGGACGGAAACACCAGCCACGCCCCAGCGCATCGTGGACGTCGCCGTGGGCTACATGGCCGCCGGGCAGTTGTTCGCCGCCAACCGCATCGGCCTGTTCCGCGCACTCGCGCCCGGGCCGCTCGACGCGGCGGAACTCGCGGAACGCACCGGCCGGCCGGAGAACATCACGCGCATCCTCGGTGACGCGCTGTCGTCACTGGGCCTGCTGTCGCGAGTGGACGGCCGGTACGCGCTGACGCCGGACACCGCCGCCTACCTCGGCGGCACGGGGGAGGAGCCGGACCTCGCGCCGTTCCTCACCTTCCTCGAAACCATCAGCTACCCCCACTGGCAGCAGTTCCCGCACACCGCCGACACCGGCGAACCCGGCGAGCTCGACCTCACCGGCGACCGCTGGACCACCTTCATCGGCGGGGTCATGGTGTATAACGCCCTACACGCTCGGGCTTTGGCGCAGGCGTTCGACTTCGGGTCGGCCAAGCGGTTGCTGGACCTCGGCGGCCTGTCGGCCGCCTTCGCCCTGGAAGCCCTGCGGGCCAACGACGTCCTGCACACGACGTTCGTCTACGACCCGCGGTCGGTGCCGTCGGTGACCGAGGCGGTGGCGGAGTTCGCGGACCGGACGCGGGTCGTGGGCGCGCCGACCCCGGAGGCCGAGCCCGACGGCGAGTACGACCTCGTCATGGTGAACCACGTCCTGCACCGGTTCGGCGTCGAGGAGAACCGCGCGATCCTGCGGCACGCGCGGGCCGCGGCGGCGCCGGGTGCGCGTCTCCTGCTGCTGGACTTCTTCCTGGACGACGACGCCGTGCCGCGGTCGCTCGACGCGCTGCACGCGGGGGAGTACCTGGTCATCGACGGCACGGTCGTGTACCCCGAGGCCGACGTCCGGGGCTGGCTGGCGGACGCGGGGTGGCGGCCGGTGGACCGGCTGACCCTGCCCGGATCGCCGCGCGTCCTCGTCGCCGAGGCGGTGTGAGGATGGCCTTCGATCCTGCGGGTTCTTCCCGCCGAAGCGGTGCCGGGATGGCCTTCGGCCGCGCGGGTTGCCTTCTTGAACCCGACGTTCCGCTGCGGGCTCGTCGAGGCGAGGTCTGCGTGGCCTTCGGGCCCGCGGGGTCTCGTGGCCGAGGAGGTGCCCTCGCCATCGCCGATCCTCGTCGTCGAAGCGGCTCCCCGGCGACTCTCGATCCGGCAGCGCTCGAGCTGCCCGGTCTTTCCCCCGAGGCGGTGTCCGCATGACCCTCGACCCCGCGGTTCAGGAGCTGCTCGCCCTGGCCGCCGACGCGCCGGTGCCCGAACGGCCGCCGACGGCGGTGGAGCTGAGGGCCGCGTTCGCCGCGTCCCGGCCGGCGCCGGGTGCGCTGGCGCCGGTCGCGGCGGTGACCGAACGCCGGGTGGGCGACCTCCGGGTCCGGCTGTACCTGCCGGAGGCGCCCGGCCCGGTGCCGGTCTTCCTGTGGATCCACGGTGGTGGCTGGACGATCGGCTCGGTCGACGAGAACGAGGTCGCCTCACACGCGGTGTGTGCCGGGGCGTCGGTCGCGGTGGCCGCCGTCGAGTACCGGCTGGCGCCGGAAGACCCCTACCCGGCCGCGCCCGAGGACTGCTACGCCGTGCTGGAGTGGCTGGCCGCGGGCGGCGCGGGTCCGGCGGTCTCGCCGGAGCGGATCGCCGTCGGCGGTGAGAGCGCCGGCGGCAATCTGTCCACTGTGGTCTCTCTGATGGCCCGGGATCGGGGCGGGCCTTCGATTTCCGCGCAGGTGCTGATCTGCCCGGTGTTCGCCCACCCCGACGACGGCTTCGCGTCCTACGCGGACTTCGCGACGGGCTACGGCATGACGGCCGACGCGATGCGGTTCTTCTTCGCCCAGTACGCCCCGGACCCGGCTCGCCTGACCGACCCGTACCTGCTGCCGTCACGCTCGAAGGACCTGAAGAGCCTGCCCCCGGCCTTGATCCTGACAGCGGAGTACGACGTCCTGCGCGACGAGGGCGAGGCGTTCGCCCGGCAGCTGACCGACGCGGGCGTGGCCGTCGACCTCACCCGCTACGCGGGCCAGATCCACGGCTTCTACGGCCTGTACACGGACCTGCCCTCGTCCCCGAAGTCCCACGCGGAGGTGGCGGCCTACCTGCGCGGGATCTTCACCGCGTAGCGCATGAGGGGCACCTTCATGGCTTTTAACGCCCTGAAGGTGCCCCTCACGGCTTGGTGAGCCGGGCCAGGAACGACTCCAGGTGGCGGTGCTGCAGCGCCACGGTGGAGAACTCGCCCGCGACCAGGCTCATCACGTTCGCGCCCGCGTTGACCAGGATGACCTCGTCCACCAGCTGCTCGTCCGGCGTCTCGGTGACGATGTCGCCGTCCTCGCGGCCTTCGGCCAGGAAGCGGTGCAGGAGCCCGCGCCACTCGCGGACGTGCTCGAGGTACTTGTCGTGCATCCCCTGGTCCGACAGGGACATCTGCCAGAAGATCAGCAGCACGCGCCCGGCCGTGATGCGGGCTTCGTCGATCGGCATCGAGGACACGCAGAGCTCGCGCAGCGCGGCCAGCCCGCGCAGGCCGTCGAGGGCCACGTACTCGCGCATCATGTCCAGCGCCCGCTCGTAGGTCGCCGCGATGATCTCTTCCTTGCCGGCGAAGTACAGCTTGAGCGCGCCGTTCGCGAACCCGGCCGCCGCGGCGATCTCGCGCATCGTGGCGGCTTCGATCCCGCCGCGCACGATCAGGTCCCAGGTGACGTCGACGATGTCCCTGCGCCGCTGGTCGTGGTCGATGATCTTGGGCACCCGGCACCTCCGCACTGGTTTTCTCTACCAGTGTAGGAGAAACTACCCGGAAGCACCGGATCGGGTCAGCGCCGGAACACCCGCCGTCCCGCGAACCAGGTCTCGACGACCTGCGTGCCGGCCACGTCGGCGGTCCGGAACGGATCCCGGTCGAGGACCACGAAGTCGGCCGAGCGGCCCGGGGTCAGCGCCCCGGCGACGTCGTCGAGGCCGCACGCGCGGGCCCCGCCGAGGGTGAACACCTCGATCGCCTCGGCCAGGGTGATCGCCTGCTCCGGCCAGAGCGCGCCCGGCCGGCGACCGTGCGGGTCTTCGCGCGTGACCAGGCCCGCGATGCCCTCCCACGCGTTCGGCGACGCGCTGACCGGCCAGTCCGAACCGCCGGCCACGAGCGCGCCGCTGTCCAGCAGCGCGCGGTTCGGCTGCATCCGGGCCGCGCGGGCCGCGGGCAGCACCCCGGCGATGGCCTCCGGAATGACGCCGGGCACCCAGAGGAACGGCGAGATGTCCGCCGCGACACCCAGTTCGGCGAACCGCGGCAGGTCGTCGGGGTGCACGAACTGGCCGTGCGCCACCTGGAACCGCACGTCGGTGAACCCCTCGGCGCGCAGCTTCGAGACGGCGTCGAGCAGCAGCCGGACCGACGCGTCGCCGGTGCAGTGCACCTTGGCCGACAGGCCCGCGGACGCCGCCGTGCGCAGCCAGCCCGTCAGCTCCTCGGCGGACATGGTCGGCTCGCCGTGGAAGCAGCCGCCGTGGACGTCGTCGGGCAGGTACGGCTCGAGGAACGCGGCCGTGCGGGTCGGCGGGACGCCGTCGAGGAAGATCTTCACGAAGTCGGGCCGGTGGTGCTCGGTCCGGTAGCGCCCGGCGACCTCCAGCAGCGGCGCGCCGACCGGGTCGAACCCGAAGATCGGGTCGTTGACCAGCAGCGACGACACCACCCAGGCGTCCAGCTCGTCCGCGTCGTCGAGGGACTTCAGCGCGCCGAGGATGTCGGTCGAGACGCCCGCGTCCTGGAACGCGGTGACGCCGAAGCCGTGCAGGATCTCGATCGCCCGCTGGGACGCCCGGCGGTGCTGCTGCGGCGTCAGGCCGCCGGCGACGTACTCGACGAGCACCCCCGCGGCTTCCAGCAGCAGGCCGCTCGGCTCGCCGCCGTCCCGGTGGATCACCCCGCCCGGCGGGTCCGGCGTCGCCGCGGTGATCCCGGCCAGCTCCAGAGCCCGGGTGCTCACGAAGCGGTTGTGGCGGCTGTCGTCGGCCAGCGCGACCGGCCGGCCGCCCGCGGCGTCGTCGAGCGCGCGCCGCGCCGAGGCGTGCGAAAGCGTCTCGACCAGCGTCGACGCCCAGGCGCCGCCGATCAGCCAGTCGTCCGGGCCGAGGTCACGCGCTCGCGCGCGGACGGCGTCGAGGATGTCCGCGAACCCCGCGTCCGCGCCGAAGGTGAGCTCGAACAGCTCGGCGCGGCCGGCCATCGCGTGGTGGTTGTGCACGTCCACCAGCCCGGGCAGGACGAACGCGCCGCCGAGGTCGAGCACCTCGGTCTTCGGCCCGCGCTCGACGTCTTCGAGAGCCAGGACCTTCCCGTCGGTGACGGCCAGCGAGGACGCCCACGGCCGTACCCGGTCCAGGGTGTACACGACGGCGTTGGTGAGGATCAGGTCGGCGGCCACGGCTCAGTGCTCCGCCGGGTCGAGGCCCGCGGGGTGGACGGTGGTGCTCAGCAGCCGCCCGTGCGCGCCGAACGTGAAGCACGTCGTGTCCTCACCGGTGTGGTCTAGTCCGAAGAGGACACCGTGGGAGCGCAGCGCGCGGGCGTTGCGGTGGTCGGCGATCGTCACCGACGCGCACGAGATCACCTTCTCGCGCCAGGCGAACACGTGGATCCCGGGCCGGACCTGGTACACGGAGTTCTCGTCGGTGTCGGCCAGCCCGCGCTCGGGCCCGGCCAGGCACTGCCAGGTGTACCAGTGCGGGCTGAGGTAGACGTGCTCGTAGGCGTGGTCTTCGCTGTACACCCACACCACGCGGCGCCCGATCAGCGCGGTGCTCGGCGCCATCGCCTTGCCGCGCACCTCGGCGCCGTCGATCGTGGCGGGCCGGAACTCCTGGGTGACGCGCGGGGTGCCGGCGTCGCCGATCCGGGTGGTGACGACCAGGGCGCGGCCGTCGCGGACGTCGAGGATCAGGGACACGGCCTCGCGCGCGGCGCCGGGGTGGGGCTGGACGTAGTACAGGCCGTCGTCGACGAGGAACGTCTCGGCTTCGGTGCCGTCCCAGGTGAAGCCCGGGCCGCCGGCGTCGTCGCGCAGCACGAACGCGCGGCCGTGGAGGTCGCCGGTGAGCGGGGCCTTGTTCGCGTCGAAACCCGGCGCGAGGCCGTCGAGCGGCAGCCAGGTCGAGGTGTCGGAGAGCGTCATGACGTCCTTAGGGTTCGCAGTGGTGGGCGCCGGCGGGCAGGTCGAGGGCCGGGTTGCGGTCGCAGAAGCCGTAGGGCCGCACCAGGAACCCGGATTTGTCGACCGGCATCACCGGCCAGTCCTCGGGGCGCGGCACGTGGGTCGGGCCGAACACGTGCCACAGCACGAGATCGGTGTCGGTCAGGTCGCGGTTCGCGGTGGTCCAGGCGGGCAGGCCCGCGCCGCCGGGGTGGGCGTTGGGCCGCTCGCCCGCCGGGAACCGCTCGTCGTCGCGGTACGGCGTCGCCCACAGGTGCTTCGTCGCGAAGGTCGCCCGGGCGTGCACGGATGCCTCGGGCTGCGCCAGCAGCGTGGCCGCCGGCCGCGGCACGAGCTGGTAGGCCGTCGGCTTGCCGAGCCGGTTGACGCGGTCGGCGCTGCGGATCTCCCAGACCCGGGCGCGCGCCGGATCGGCCAGGCGCATCGCGTCGTGTTCGGTGCGCAGCGGCGTGCTGCGCCAGGTGAACGCGTTGCCGTACGGGTTTTCGGGGCCGGTCGGCACCCCCACGACGTCGACTTCGTGGAGGTTGTTGCGCTCGCCGTCGACCTCGACGTCCAGCCGGGCGCAGAACAGGTGCTGGTGCACCGGCGCGAAGAGGCCGGGCGCGATCTCGGTCGCGTGCGGCTGCTCCCGCCCCGGGGTGCCGGCGCCGCAGAAGACGACGCCGGTGGCCTTCGCCTCGAACTCGATGGTGCCGTCGAGGTAGAGGTACCAGTAGTGGCCGTAGTCGTAGTTGCCGATCGTCGAGATCGACGAGACGACCAGCCGCCGCGAGCGGCGCACCTCCGGGTGCCCGCCGAGATCGGTGTGCTTCCAGAGGATCCCGTCGTCCTCTTCGTGCAGGCAGATCGCCCGCGGGATCTCGACCGGCTCGCCGTGGTCGTCGGCGACCCAGGCCGGGAAGTAGTGGATGACGCCCAGGCAGTCGCAGCCGAGCCGCAGGTCGTTGCCGTTCTTGCCGAACTGGTATTCACCGGCGTCGAAGTAGCTGATCCAGAACCGGCCGGGCGCGACGTCGCCGTAGGGCACCACCATCTCGGGGACCGAGGCCCGGTACAGGACCGGCCGGTCCTGGAAGCCCACCTGGTGCAGCGTCAGGCCTTCGCGGGTGTTGAAGCCGACGCGCAGCCGCCAGCCCTCCCAGACCACCTCGGTCCCGTCGACCGTGAAGCTCGGCCCCTCGGGCTGGGTGATCTCGATCGGCTTCAGCGACGTCCGCGCCGGGACGTCGCCGTAGCGGCCGTGCTCGGGTGGGACGGGGACGTCACCTTCGTCCTCGACGCGCAGCACCTGCCGCCTCGTGAGGTCGAGGTGCACGACCAGCCCCTCGACGGGCCGCGCCCACGGGCTGTCGCCGTCGTCGTCGCGGAGGAAGGTCAGCGAGCGGATCACGCGCCCCGTCTCGTCGGCGCGGCCGAAGTGGCCGGGCGCGAGCGGTGCGCAGAAGGCGTGCTCGACGTGGTCGGCGAGGCCGCGCCGGGCCATCGCGGCCCGCCAGCCGTCGGACGCCTTCGTCAACTGCTCGGCGAGGGCGTACTCCTCGAACAGGTACGACGGCTGCCCGTCGGCTTCGGCCCAGTCGTCCCAGGAGACGAGTTCGTGCGCGGTCACCGAGACGACGGCCTCCCCGGCCCGGCCGGTGGCGGTGTCGAGCAGCGTGTAGCGGATGCGCCGGTCGCCGGTGCCGGCGCGGACGTCCGCCTTGGCGGGTTCGACCGGCAGCACCTGCGGGAAGCGGATCGTCTCCCCGGTGAGTCCGGCGCCGGCGAGGATCGCGCGGCCGGCGGACAGTTCGGCGGCGGTCAGCGGGTCGAGGGGGTGCGGGGTGCTCACCCCGGTCAGTCTCGGCCCGCGCGGCGTCGTCCGCGACCGCGCGTGCGGGCGCGGACAACAGAACTGCGCTCTCGGCCAACCGCCCGGCGGGCGCCCGCGTTGAGGATGGGCGCATGCGAACCGATCTCGCCGGCAAGGCGGTCGTGGTGACCGGCGGGGCGTCCGGCATCGGGCTGGCCTGCGTGCGGGCGTTCCGCGCCGAAGGCGCCCGGGTGGCGGTCATCGACCGGGCGCCCGGCGCCGACGTCCGGGCCGACGTCACCGACGAAGCGGCCCTGGCCGCGGCGGTGGAGACGGTCGCCCGCGGGTTCGGCGGTCTCGACGTCGTCGTCGGCTGCGCCGGGATCTCCGGCCCGGTCGGCACCCCACTGGCCGCCATCACCGCCGCCGACATCGCCGCGGTGCTCGCCGTCAACGTCACCGGGCAGTTCCTGCTGGTCAAGCACGCGCGGCCGTGGCTGGCCGAGGGCGGTGCCGTGGTGCTGCTCGGCAGCGACTCCGCCTTCACGGCCGCGCCGGGCATGGTGCCCTACTGCGCGTCCAAGGGCGCGGTCGTGGCGCTGACCCGGGCCCTGGCGGTCGAGCTGCCGGGGATCCGGGTCAACTGCGTGTGCCCGTCGGTCGTGGACACGCCGATGGCGCGCGCGGACCTCGGCGACGTGCTCGACGACCCGGCGTTCCCGGTGCAGGCCGCCGACGACGTCGCCCGCCAGGTGCTGTTCCTCGCGTCCCCGGCCTCGCGGCCGGTCAACGGCCAGGCCCTGCTCGCCGACTTCGGCCTGTCGGCCCGTTCGGCGTTCCCCGCCTAGGAAAGGATCCACAGTGGACTCTTCGGACTCAGTTGTCGCCATCACCGGCGGAGGCACCGGCATCGGCGCCGCGGCCGCCCGCCGCTACGCGAGCGACGGCGCCCGGGTCGTCGTGCTGGGCCGGCGTCGCGAACCCCTGGACGAGATCGCCGTCGAGATCGGTGCGCACGTCATCACCTGCGACGCGAGTGTGCGCGCGGACGCCGAGAACGCCGTCGCCGAGATCGTCGAGCGGTTCGGCCGGCTGGACGTCGTCGTCGCCAACGCCGGCGGGCACGGCCTGTCGTCGGTCACCGACACCGGCGACGAGGAGTGGGAACTCGCGCTGCGGTCGAACCTGTCGAGCGCGTTCGTGTTCTGCCGGGCCGCGCTGCCGTCGCTGGTCGAGACGGGCGGCCAGGTCGTCGTCGTGTCGTCGCTGGCCGGGCTGTTCGCCGGGCCGAACGTCGCCGGCTACACCGTCGCCAAGCACGCGCTGATCGGCCTGACCCGCTCGATCGCCCGCGACTTCGGCCCCCGCGGCGTCCGCGCGAACGCCGTCTGCCCGGGCTGGGTCCGCACCCCGATGGCCGACGGCGAGATGGACCAGTTCGCCGCGGCGGCCGGCTTCGCGGGCGGCCACGACGAGGGCTACCGCCGCGTGACGGCCGACGTCCCGCTGCGCCGCCCGGCCGAGCCGGCGGAGATCGCGTCGATCATCCGGTTCCTGGGCTCGCCGGAGTCGTCGTACATCACGGGCGCGGTCCTGGTCGCCGACGGCGGCGCCCACTGCGTCGACCTCCCCACGCTGGCCTTCGAACGCGCCGGCATGTGACACCCCCGGTCGTGAGTGCGTAACAGTGTTAGAACACTGTTACGCACTCACGACCCGAGGTAGGCGGCGTGCAGGGTGGTGGGGGAGTCCAGCAGGGGCTGGGCGTCGCCTGAGTACGTCACCCGGCCTGAGGAGACGACCAGGGCCTCTTGGGCGACGCCTAGTGCCAGGTGGGTGAACTGCTCCACCAGCAGGATCGCCGCGCCCTCGGCCGCGAAGCGCGTCACCACCGGCAGCAGGCGGGTGAAGACCACCGGTGCCAGGCCCAGGGACATCTCGTCGATGAGCAGGAACGCCGGGCGTGCCGCGAACGCGCGGGCCAGGACCACCATCTGCTGCTCGCCGCCGGACAGCAGCGCCGCGGGGGAGTCGCGGCGCTTGTCCAGCTCCGGGAACAGCTCCAGGACCTCGTCGACGCGGGCCGCGGTGCGGGCGGTCAGGCGGAGGTTCTCCAGCACCGTCAGGCCCGGGAACACCGCGCGGCCCTGCTCGATGTGCGCCAGCCCGAGCCGTGCTCGCGCGACCCGCGAGTGCCGCGTGACGTTCACCCCGCCGAGGTGGACGCTCCCCGCGGCCGGCGCGACCACGCCCGAGACGGCTTCGAGGAGGCTGGTCTTCCCGGCGCCGTTCGGCCCGACCAGCGCCGTGATCCGGCCCGGCTCGAGGACGAGGTCGACGTCCCGGATCACCGGGCCCGCCCCGCGCCGGACCGTCAGGCCGTGCACCCGCAACGCGTTCACAGCAGCTCCGTTTCGCCCATGTACGCCTTCAGCACGGCCGGGTCGGCCAGCACGTCCGCCTGCGGCCCGCTCGCCAGGACCTGCCCGAAGTCGAGCACCGTCAGGCTGTCGCACACCGACCGCACGAGGTCCAGGTCGTGCTCGATGAGCAGCACCGACACCCCGAACCGCGCGGGCACCTGACGCAGCCGCCGCCCGAACGCGACGTGCTCTTCGTGCGGCAGGCCGGCCGCCGGCTCGTCGAGCAGCAGCACCCGCGGCCGCGCCAGCAGGTGCCCCGCGACCTCGACGAGCCGCCGCGCGCCGGCGTCCACCCGCGACAACGGCGTCCGCGCGGGCGGGCAGCCGAAGAACTCCAGCGCGTCGGCGACCTCGGCGGCCGTGATCCGCCGCCGGGCGACGAACCGCACGTACGCGCCGACCGTCAGCCCGGGCGGGACGCGGTCCTGCTGGAACGTCCGCCGCAGCCCGGCGCGGGCCCGGCGCGTGGGGGAGCCGGCCAGTGGACGGCCGTCGAGCGTCACGGTCCCGGTCGCCCGTGGCAGGAACCCGCTGATGACGTCCACGAGCGTCGACTTCCCGGCGCCATTCGGCCCGATCACGCCCAGCACGCCGTGTTCCGGCACCGAGATGTCCACATCGGACAGTGCGCGTACGTGTCCGAAGGAGACACTCAGCCCGCGCACCTCCAGCACCGGGTCCCCGGGTGGCAGCGCTTCGACGTCGGCGACGTCGGTGAGGCCGACCCCGGCCGTGGTGCGGGACCGGCGGCGGTACCAGAGGTTGCGCCAGGCCGTGCCGAGGTTGCCGCGCCCGGCCAGGGCCTGGACGCCGAGCACGCCGAAGATGACGAAGCCCCAGTCCTGCGGCACGCCCCAGCGTTTCAGCAGCTCCGGCACGGCCACCCAGAGCAGCGCGCCGAACACCGCCATGTCGATCAGGTGCGCGCCGGACATGATGGCCAGCACGTAGAGCGCGAGCGACTGGATCGCGGTGAAACTGGCCGGGAAGGCCAGCCCGACCTGCCCGGTGAGCAGGCCGCCGCTGATCCCGCCGAGGGCGGCGCTGACCGCGAACGCCGTCAGCTTCGACGTCCGCACCCCGGCGCCGACCGCCGCCGTGCCGCGCTCGGAGAAGGCGACCAGGTGCCAGCTGCTGCCCCAGCGCCCGCGGCGCAGGAAGTGCACGACCAGCCCGCAGGCGACGAGCACCAGCACCGCGAACAGGAAGTACGACCGGTCGTCGGCGAACGCGTCGGGCCGCTCGACCGCCGTGCCTTCGGTGGCGCCGGGGAACTGGATCTGCACCAGCGTCAGGTCGGCGGCCGCGGCCAGCCCGAGGGTGACGACGGCGAGCGTGATGCCGCGCAGCCGCAGCGCGGGCAGCCCGACGAGCACCCCGGCCACCGCCGCGGCCAGCCCGCCGAGGACCAGCCAGACGACGAACCCGCCGGGCACCCCGGCGACGTTGCACGCCGACACGACGAACGCCCCGACCGCGCCGAAGGTCAGCTGGCACAGGGAGATCATCCCGGCGGTGCCGGTCACCACGCCGAGGCCGAGCAGCGCGATCGCCGCGACGACGGCGCTGACGCCGAGGTAGACGAAGTACCCGGCGAGCCCGACGCTCAACGCGTACCCGACGCCGACGGCGGCGGTCGCGACGAGGACCGGCAGGAGTCGTTCAGCGAGCCGCATCCCACACCTCCTTGCGCTGCGTCCACAGCAGCAGCGCGACGATGACCAGGAACGGGAGGAAGTACCGCAGCACCGACAGCCGGTCGGACTGGGCGACCGCGCCCTGGGCCATGCCCAGTACCAGGCCGCCCGCCACGGCCAGGTCGAGCCGCCGGAAGCCGCCGAGCAACGCCGCCGCGGCCGCCGGGACCACCAGCATCGCCAGCGACGTCGGGTCGTTCGACTGCGACGGCGCGACGATCGACACCGCGAGCGTCGCGATCACCCCGGTCGCCGTCCAGACGCCGACCGCCAGCGGGCGGGCCGGGATGCCCAGCAGCTCCGCCGTCGTCGGACGCTCGGACAACGCCCGCAGCCGGACGCCCAGCGTGGTGCGGGCCAGGACCGCGCGGCAGGCGAGCGCCACCACGATCGCCAGCGCGACCGTCACCACGGTGACCTGGCTGATCACCACCCCGCCGACGGTGAACGCCGGGCCGGCCAGCAGCGGGTGGAACGGCTGCGGCTTGTTCCCGAACAGGATGAACGCCAGCGAGATCAGCAGCAGGAGCACCGCGACCGTGACCGCCGAGCGCGTCCCGGTGTCGGCTTCGGCGAGCCAGGTGGACACGATCCAGCCGAGCACCGCGCTCAGCGCGCCACCCAGGACGATCCCGGCGAGCGTCGCCGCCCACTCCGGGAGTCCTAAGTGGACCGAGAGGAAGACGGCGACGTAACAGCCGAACATCCCGGTGGCGGACTGCGCGAAGTTGACCACCCGCACCAGCCGGGACATCAACGTCAGGCAGACCGCGAGCACCGCGTAGAGCCCGCCCGCGGCCAGCCCGGCCAGCGCACCTTGCAGCATCGACATCCTCCTACGAGCGAGGGATCCGTAGCCAGTCCTGCCCGGCCAGCTCCCACTTGTTCGTGCCGGTGGCGAGCTTGATCGGCCAGCCGGCGGTGTTGTCGTGGTGCGTCGCGGCCGGGCCGAAGACGTACGGCGTGCCGACCATCGGGTCGGTGACCGGCTTCATCCCGCGCAGCGCCTTCGTCACCGACTCGCGGGTGACGTCCCCCTGGATCCCGCGGACGACGTCGAGGAAGTACTTCGCCGCCAGGTAACCGCCCTGGCTGAACGACGTCAGCGGGATCTTGTTCTTCGTCATCAGGTCGCGCCAGTCCTTGGTCTGCGGGCTGCCGGCGTCGGTGAAGGGGTAGAACTCGGCGGGCACGTAGACCCCGGCGCCGGCGTCCGAGATCGCCTTGGCGTAGTTCTCGCTGTACACGCTGGTCAGCAGCAGCCACGTGACGTCGTTCCAGCCCTGCGCCTGCGCGGCCTTGAGCTGGCCGATCGAGTCGGGCTCCACCGGGTTGACCGTGATGGCCTTGCAGCCCGCCGCCCGCGTCTTGACGACGTAGGAGGTGTAGTCCGAGCCGCCGTAGGGCACGGTCGCGTCGAGGTACTTCAGCTTCTTGCCGGTGATCTTCGTCCACTCGTCGATCGCGGCCTGGTACGCCGGGAGCGTGTTGCCCGCGATCTCCAGCAGTGCGCAGATGTCGTTCAGCTTCAGCACTTCCGAGCCGTAGAGCAGGGTGAGCGTCATGTCGTGGAACGGCCCGACGTTGACCGGCGCGATGTTGGGGCTCGAGAAGCACGCCGGGTCGACGCCGATGCCCTGCACCGAAAGGATCTTCTGCTGCTCGTAGTACTTCGCGTTGATCTCGCACTCGATGAGGCTCGACGACCCGACGAGCGCGACGGCCTCGTCGCCGCCGACCACCTCGCGGGCGGCGGCCGCGGCGGCCGACGGGTCACCCTTGTCGTCGATCGCCTTGTACTCGATCTGCCGCCCGTTGACGCCGCCGGCCGCGTTGGCCGCGTCGAACACGGCCTTCGCGGCCTGGGAGGCCTCCGGGAAGGTGGCCGCGCCGCTCAGCGCGTTGACCGAGCCGACGACGATCGGCCCGTTCGTACCGGACCCGGCGCCGGCGCACCCGGCGGTGGCCAGCACCACGGCGATCGCCAGGGCGGGCAGGGTCTTTCTCATGAGTGCTCCCGGGTTGCGGCCACGACGGGCGCGGAGTCGACGATCTGCTCGAAACTCGCGACGGCACCCGCGGCGAACCGCCACACGTGGGCGACGCGGGCGGTGAAGGACTTCCCGGTGCCGCGGTGGGTCCCGGTGTAGGTGCCGACGCCGACGACGGTGTCGCCCGCGTCGAGGAGGTCGGCGAGGGTGAAGCGGTAGCCGTCCCAGTCCCGGCCGATGGCCTCGAAGACGTGCTGCCGGACTTCGTCAGGGCCGGTGTAGTTTCCGGCATAAGGGAAACCGGCGGCCTCCGTCCACGTCGTGCCGGGGCCGAGCGGGGCCAGCATGCCGGGCAGGTCGCCGCGGTCGCTGGCGTCGTAGTGCGCGCGGATGACGTCCACAGGGGACACGGGAAGCTCCTTCAGACGGGCTGGGCGTCGGGGTAGGCGACCGAGCCGAGCGGGTAGACGTGCCCGCCGGCGCGGGAGTGCTCGGACCGGCCCTCGCCGGTGAGGCCGAGGAACACACCGGTGGTGCGCAGCGCGTAACCGAGGTCGTGCAGCCACACGCTCGCCACGGCGATCCGGAACTCGCGGAAGCAGAACAGGTAGAGGCCGTCCTGGAACTTCCACACGGTCGACAGGTCCATGTCGCCGTGGCCGCGCTGCACGCCTTCCAGGCACTGCCAGGCGTAACGCTCCGACGAGACGTAGACGTGCTCGTAGAGGTGATCGGGGCTGTAGCGGTAGAGGTTGCGCTTGCCGATCAGGTCCCGCGACGGCCCGGGCACGGCACCGGACGGCTCGCCGCCGCCGGTCGTCCCGGCCCGGAAGCTCTGGGACACCCGGGGAACGCCGTCGACGTCCTCCGCGCCGATCACCGACCGGACGGCGAGCGCGCGGTGGGTCGACGTCGAATAGACGACCGTCAGGGCTTCGCCTTCGACGCTGGTCAGCGGGATGTTGACGAAGTACACGTCGTCGCGGACGGCCACCGCGTCGTAGGGATCTTCGACGCCGTTGCAGATGACGTGGTCCGCGTCGGGAAAACTCAGCGCGAGCGAGGCGCCGTCGTCGAGGGTGATCGTGACCGAGTGGCCGGTGAGGTCGGCGTTCGGCAGGCGGTAGGTGGCGATCCCGGCGGCGAACTCGTCGTAGGTGCGCCAGCCGTCGGTGGGGGCTTCGGGCATGGGCTCATCGTCGAGCGGCGCCCGGCGGCGAGCGAGCGGTCACGCGCTGGGGGGCAACTACCGGTCGCTGACGGTCAACTCGCGGCGCAGCTCGCTCGGCGCGCGCCCGAACGCCGTCTTGAACACCCGGCTGAAGTGCGCGGCGTCGACGAACCCCCAGCGCGACGCGATGGCCGCGACCGGGCGGCCGGCGTGCACCGGGTCGAGCAGGTCACGGCGGCAGTGCTCGAGGCGCCGGGTGCGGATCCAGCCGGCGACCGTGGTGCCCTGCTCCTGGAACAGCCCGTGCAGGTGCCGCGTCGAGATGAAGTGCTCGGCGGCGATCCGCGCCGGGTTCAGCTCGGGGGAGTGCAGGTTGGCGTCGATGTGCGCGCGGATCCGGCGCATCAGCTCGTGGTGCGGGTCGGCGCCCGCGTGCGCGAGGTCGAGCTCGGTGGCGACCATCGTGCTCAGCAGGTCGACGGCGCTGTGCGCCAGCCGCGCGCCCGCCGGGCCGGCCAGCTGCTCGAGGTTGCTGCCGAGCTGGGCGAGGAACGGCACCACGACGTTGCCGACGCCCTCCTTGCCGGACATCCGCACCGCCGTCAGCCGCCCGACGAGCTCGGCGGGCAGGTCGATGAGCCGCTGCGGGAACATCACCACCAGGGTGCGGAAGTCCTCGGCGAACTCCAGCGAGTACGGCCGGTGCGTGTCGTAGAGCGCGACGTCGCCGGGCCGCAGGACGGCCTGCCGGTCGTCCTGCACCAGCAGCCCGGTGCCGGCCAGGATCAGGCTCAGCTTGTAGTACCGGCGTTCGCCGCGCGCGATCAGCTCCGGCGTGCGCCGGACGACGTGCGGCGACGCCGAGATCTCCGAGACCTGCACCTCGTCGGCCGTCGACGAGCGGATCCGGCCGCGGAAGGCCTCCCCGGCGCCGGCGGTGACGTGCAGCGGCACGAAGGACTGCGTGACGGCGGCGCGGAACTCGGTGAAGTCCCGGGCGATCAGGGTCGTGGGGGCGGGCACGGGTCACCTCGCAGCATCGGGAGTGTCGTATACGATAAGCGATACGATCTTGCCCGGCAATGCTCCTGCGGTACCATTCCGGTTACGCTGAGTGGTGCCAGTAGTCCCGCTCGGGCAGCACGAGCCAGGTGTCGGGCGGCCCGGTGATCGCCCGCGCGTCGACCGGCCGCAGCCCGGCGTACGCACAGGCGTAGGCCGCGGCGTTTCCCGGGTACAGGTAGGAAAGCAGCACCTCCAAGGCCGAGGAGTCGACGTACGGCGCGCCGCCGGGGTGCAGGTCCGACCCTTCGGTGACGCCGTCGCGGACGATGCACCCCTGGTTGCCGCTCTTCGGGTTCGAGTACACGCCGTAACAGACCGTGCCCGCAGACAGGAGCCCGGTGACGACCGGGGTCTGCGGCAGGTAACCCCACGGCTGGGTGACGACGCAGCCGCCGGGCACGTCGGTGACCCCCACGATCTGGTCGGTGCCCTCGGGCGCCCACGGATCCGCGGACAGCGCCCGGCCGACCGCGGGATCGGCGGGGACGGCGTCGAGCCGCCGCGCCGCTTCCGCCGCGTCGACACCCGCGACACACGCGAGGCCGGTGCCTTCGAGCAGGCAGCCGTGCAGCGCGGCGCCGAGACCGGCCGCCGCCGCCACGATCACGGCCTCGGCGTCGCTGAGCACGACCCCGGCGGGTGCGGCGCCGAACAGGTCCGGGGTGGGCCCGGCCAGCGCGAGCCGCCCTGGCGGCCAGCCGGCCGGGTCCGGCCGCCACGGATCCGCGCCCGCGCCGGCCAGCACGCGGGCGTTCTCCGGCCGGCGGGCGTGCACCGCCCACCACAGCGCGGTGTGGCCCTCGGTTTCGGCGTCGACGTCGGCGGCCTGGCGCGCCAGCTCCGCCACCTGCTCCGGCGTGCCGCGTTCGGCGGCGTCCTGCAGCGCGGTCATCGATCCCCCCTCGAAGTCGGTTCGCGGCGACCGTAGCGGGCGGCACCGACGAATTCGACGGGTAGCGCGGCACGGAGCCCACGTGTGATGCTCGGTAGTGGAGGGGGAGGGGAGATGGACTCGTTCGGGGCGCGGTTGCGCCGTCTTCGGCGCGCCCTCGGGCTGACCCAGGAGGCGCTGGCCGAGAAGTCGGGCCTCAGCGGGCAGGCCGTCGGCGCGCTCGAGCGCGGGGACCGGCGGTTCCCGCACCGCGCCACCCTCGACCGGCTCGCCGACGCCCTCGACCTCGACGGCGACGAGCGGGACGCCTTCGTCGCGGCCGCCGCCCGGCCCGGCACGCCCAAGCCGGAACCGGGCGTCGTCCCGCGCGAGCTGCCGGGCGAGATCGCCGCGTTCACCGGGCGGGAAGCCGAGATCGAGCGCGTCCTGGCCTGCTTCGGCGAGGACCGGCCGGGGGTCGTGGTCGCCGTCGCCGGGATGGCCGGGATCGGGAAGACGGCGCTGGCCCTGCACGCCGGGCACCGGCTCGCGCGGCGCTTCCCCGACGGCTCCCTGCACCTGGACCTGCGCGGGCACGCGGCCGACCCGCCGGACCCGCTCGACCTGGTCGACCGCGTGATCCGGGAGCTCGGCGGCGAATCGCCGACGCCGCTCGCGCTCGACACCGCGACGGCGCGGCTGCGGTCGCTGCTCGCCGCGAAACGCGTGCTGCTCCTGCTCGACAACGCCCGGGACGCCGCGCACGTCGCGCCGCTGCTGCCCGGGGGCGGCGGCTCGGGGGCGATCGTCACCAGCCGTGCCGCGCTGACCGACCTGCCGCAGGCGCACCAGGTTCTGCTCGACGTGCTGCCCGAGACGGACGCGCTGCGGCTGCTGGCCGCGGAGATCGGCGCCGGGCGGGTCGCGGCCGAACCCGCCGCGGCGCGCGCGGTCGCCCGGCTGTGCGGGTACCTGCCGCTGGCCCTGCACCTCGCCGGGGCCCGGCTCGCGACCCGGCCGAACTGGCCCGTCGCCCACCTCGCGCACCGGCTCGACGACGAGCGCCGCCGCCTCGACGAAACCGGCGTCCGGACGAGCTTCGAGCTCGCGTTCGGCCGGCTGGAGGCCGGTGACCCGGCCGCCGCCCGCGCGTACCCGCTGCTGTCGCTGCTCGACGTCCCGGAGCTGTCGGTGGCCGTCGCGAGCCGGCTGCTCGACGCGCCCGAACGAGAGACCGAGGAGCTGCTGGAACGGCTCACCGACGAGCACCTGCTGACCACGCCCGCGCCCGGCTGGTACCGGCTGCACGACCTGCTCCGGCTCTACGCCCGCGAACACGCCGAGCGGCTGACCACGGCCGAGCGGGCCGGCGCGATCACCCGGGTCGTCGAGCTGTGCGCGGCGATGGCCTGGCGGAGCATGGCGCTGGTCGCGGCGGCCTCGCAGCGACACGACTGGGCCGCGGGCCGCTGGTCGGTCGAGCCGGCGCCGGCGTCCACGGAGGAGGTGTTCGGCTGGCTCGACGCCCACCAGCCGCACCTGGTCACCGTCGTGCGGCAGGCCGCCGCGACGCCGGGGGTGCCCGCGGAGTCGATCGCCGCGATCGGGCTCGGCCTGTTCGAGTACCACCGGGCGCGGGCGCGGTGGCGCGACGCCGTCCACGTCGACGAGCTGGCCCTGGAGCTGGTCGACGGCGTCGACCGGGTGGCCGCCGCGACGCTGCGCAACGACCTCGGCGTCGCCGAGGCCGAGCTGGTCCACGGCGGTGAGGCGCCGGACTTCCGGCGGGCCCACGCGCACATGCGCCGCAGCCTCGCGGACTGGGAGGCGATCGGGGACCCGCGCCAGCTCGCGAGCAGCCTCAACAACCTCTGCTTCGTGTTCGGCCTCGGCGACGACCTGGACTCGGCCATCGAGTTCGGGGAGCGCGGCCTGAAGCTCAACCGGTCGCTGGGCCTGCGGCACGTCGAGACGCTGAACCTGGTCAACCTCGGCATCCTGTACGGGCGCCGGGGTGACCGGGAGCGCGAGCTGGTCTACGCGACCGACGCGGTGGCCGTCGCCGGCGACACCGGTGACGTGCGGGGCATGGCCTACGGCTGCATGCGGGCCGGCATCGTGCACCGCGAGGCGGGCCGGCCCGCCGAAGCCCTCGGGGAACTCCGCCGCAGCGCCGGGCTCTGGCGCGTCGCGGGTGTCCGGCTGTACGAGGCGATGGCGCTCGCCGAGCTGGGCCGCGCGCACCTGGAGGCGGGGGACCGCGAGCAGGCGCGGGACGTGCTCACGGAGGCGCTGGCGATGATGCGGGAGTACGGGGGCGAGGAGCGCGTCGCAGCGGTCCGAGCGGACCTGGAACGGCTGTAGCGCCGGCCCCGGCGACGAGCCCGGCGGTCAGGAACGGCCGCGGCCGGTGCACGGCGTGGCAGGCGACGACGTCCGCTTTCCCGGTGGCGCAGGTCAGCAGGATCGTGTCGCGGACGCGCTGCACGTAGAGCAGCCGCGTCTGCGGCGGCGCGGCGGCCGCCGCGGTTCCGGGCACGCCGGCGAGCGAGCCGGCCGCGAGCAGTGCGGCCGAAAGGAGCCTCCAGGAGGTCGTCACCGATGCCTTCCTCGTCCGGGACTTTCACGGCACGCCGATCTTCGCGGCGGGCCGCCGGACGCGACAGCGACAACCTCTACAAAGCACCTCTACAACTCTGATTCGCCCCCGAGCACCCGCGGCCGGCCGGGCGGCGCCGTCGACCCTCCACAGTGGACGTGCAAAGTGTCCACAATAGACTCTTGTGCTCGCGCGCGACGAAGCCCGCGACGCGTCCGAGGGGACGTCGCCGCGGCGTTCAGCCGAACGGGTCAACCGGGCCGGAAGGCCTGCGGGGGAAGGGAAAGGCTCGCGAGCACCGCCTCGACTGCGCATCCGGGTCCGGGCGCGGCTGGTTGCTCAACCGTTGCCGCTCAGCTTAGTGCCCCTGCACTATGCTGGACCATCCGGCGTGCGCCGGGCCCGGCGCACGGGGCGCCGGCAACCGGAGAAACGGGTGGCGGATGGGTGGGGCAATGGTCGAAGGCGTGCGCCCGGGTGCGGGGGCGGACGCTTCGGGCGTGGGCGAGGCGGGCGAGCAGGAGCTGCGCCGGCTGCTGGCCGGCCTGACCGCGGTGCGCGACGGCGACTTCGGCATCCGGCTGCCGGGCGAGACCGACGGCCTGCTCGGCGAGATCGCCACCGTCTTCAACGGCATGGCCGACCAGCTGTCCCTGTTCACCTCCGAGGTCACCCGCGTCGCGCGTGAGGTCGGCAGCGAGGGCCAGCTCGGCGGGCAGGCGAAGGTCCCCGGCGTGTCCGGCACCTGGAAGGACCTCACCGACTCGGTCAACGCCATGGCCGGCAACCTCACCACCCAGGTCCGCGACATCGCCCAGGTGGCGACCGCCGTCGCGAAGGGCGACCTGTCGCAGAAGATCGACGTCGACGCCCGCGGCGAGATCCTGGAGCTGAAGGACACCGTCAACACGATGGTGGACCAGCTGTCGTCGTTCGCGGACGAGGTCACCCGCGTGGCCCGCGAGGTCGGCAGCGAAGGCCGGCTCGGCGGGCAGGCGCAGGTCCCCGGCGTCGGCGGCGTCTGGCGCGACCTCACCGACTCGGTGAACTTCATGGCCGGGAACCTGACCGACCAGGTCCGCAACGTCGCCCAGGTGACGACGGCGGTGGCCAAGGGCGACCTCTCGCAGAAGATCACGGTCGACGCCCGGGGCGAGATCCTCGAGCTCAAGAGCACGATCAACACGATGGTCGACCAGCTGTCGTCGTTCGCGGACGAGGTCACCCGCGTCGCGCGCGAGGTCGGCACGGAAGGCCGCCTCGGCGGCCAGGCGGACGTCAAGGGCGTCTCCGGCACCTGGCGCGACCTCACCGACTCGGTCAACTTCATGGCCGGCAACCTCACCGACCAGGTCCGCAACATCGCCCAGGTCGCGACGGCCGTGGCCAAGGGCGACCTGTCGCAGAAGATCCGGGTCGACGCCCGCGGCGAGGTCCTGGAGCTGAAGGACACCATCAACACGATGGTGGATCAGCTGTCCGCGTTCGCGGACGAGGTCACGAGAGTGGCCCGCGAGGTGGGCACCGAGGGCCGGCTGGGCGGGCAGGCGGACGTCAAGGGCGTCTCCGGCACCTGGAAGGACCTGACCGAGTCGGTCAACGTCATGGGCGACAACCTGACCGCGCAGGTCCGCTCGATCGCCCAGGTCACCACCGCCGTCGCCCGCGGCGACCTGTCCCAGAAGATCCGGGTCGACGCCCGCGGCGAGATCCTCGAGCTGAAGGACACCATCAACACGATGGTGGACCAGCTCTCCGCGTTCGCCGACGAGGTCACGCGCGTCGCGCGCGAGGTCGGCACCGAGGGCAACCTCGGCGGCCAGGCCACGGTCCGCGGCGTCTCGGGGACCTGGAAGAACCTCACCGACAACGTCAACGTGATGGCGTCCAACCTGACCGGTCAGGTCCGCTCGATCGCCCAGGTCGCGACGGCGGTCGCCCGCGGCGACCTGTCCCGCAAGATCACCGTCGAGGCCAAGGGCGAGGTCGCGGCGCTCGCCGACGTCATCAACACGATGGTCGACACGCTGTCCGCGTTCGCCGACGAGGTCACCCGCGTCGCCCGCGAGGTCGGCACCGAGGGGATGCTCGGCGGGCAGGCGCGTGTGCCGAACGTCGCGGGCACCTGGAAGGACCTCACCGACAACGTCAACTCGATGGCGAACAACCTCACCGGGCAGGTCCGCAACATCGCCCAGGTGACCACCGCCGTCGCGCAGGGCGACCTGACCCGCAAGATCGACGTCGACGCCCGCGGCGAGATCCTGGAGCTCAAGACCACGATCAACACGATGGTCGACCAGCTCTCCGCGTTCGCCGCGGAGGTCACCCGCGTCGCGCGCGAGGTCGGCAGCGAAGGCCGGCTCGGCGGGCAGGCCGAGGTCGAAGGCGTGTCCGGTACCTGGAAGCGGCTGACCGAGAACGTCAACGAGCTGGCCGGGAACCTCACCCGCCAGGTCCGCGCGATCGCCGAGGTGACCAGCGCCGTCGCCGAGGGCGACCTGACCCGCTCGATCACCGTCGACGCCTCCGGCGAGGTCGCCGAGCTGAAGGACAACATCAACTCGATGGTCGAGTCGCTGCGCGAGACCACGCGGGCGAACCAGGAGCAGGACTGGCTCAAGTCCAACCTGGCCACGATCACCGGGCTGATGCAGGGCCGCCGTGACCTCGCCGTCGTCGCGGCCGCGGTGATGGACGAGCTCGTCCCGCTGGTCAACGCCCAGTACGGCGCGTTCTACCTGGCCGACGACACGGCCGAGATCCCGGAGCTGCGGCTGGTCGGCGCGTACGGCCACCCGGACGACAACGCGGGCCCGGTGGTGCGGTTCCGGGTCGGCCAGTCGCTGGTCGGGCAGGCCGCGCGCAGCCGCCGCCCGATCGCGGTCGACGACGTCCCGCCCGGTTACGCCACCATCTCGTCGGGTCTCGGCCGGACCGCGCCGGCCAGCCTGATCGTGCTGCCGATCGTGGTCGAGGACCAGGTGCTCGGCGTGCTGGAGCTGGCCTCGATGCACGGCTTCACCGCGGTGCACCGGGCGTTCCTCGAGCTGCTCATGGAGCAGATCGGCGTCAACGTCAACAGCATCGTCGCCAACGCCCGCACCGACGAGCTGCTCGGCGAGTCGCAGCGGCTGACCGCGGAGCTGCAGGCCCGGTCCGAGGAGCTGCAGGCGCGCCAGGAAGAACTCCAGTCGTCCAACGCCGAGCTGGAGGAGAAGGCCGCGCTGCTGGTCACGCAGAACCGCGACATCGAGACGAAGAACCTGGAGATCGAGCAGGCCCGCCAGGAGCTGGAAGCGCGCGCCCAGCAGCTGACGCTGGCGTCGAAGTACAAGTCGGAGTTCCTGGCCAACATGAGCCACGAGCTGCGGACCCCGCTCAACAGCCTGCTCATCCTCGCCCAGCTGCTCGCGCAGAACCCGACCCGCAACCTCACCGCGAAGCAGGTCGAGTACGCCGGCATCATCCACTCCGCCGGGTCGGACCTGCTGCAGCTGATCAACGACATCCTCGACCTGTCCAAGGTCGAGGCCGGGAAGATGGACGTCAGCCCGGAACAAGTGTCACTGCGTGGGCTGCTGGACTACGTCGAGGCGACGTTCCGGCCGATGACGTCGCAGCGCAACCTGGACTTCCGGATCACCGTCGCGCCCGGGTCGCCCACCGAGCTGCTCACCGACGACTCGCGGCTGCGGCAGGTCCTGCGCAACCTGCTGTCCAACGCCGTCAAGTTCACCGAGGTCGGCGTGATCGAGCTGCACATCGAGCGGGTGGAGCCCGACCGGCTGCCGCGGCCGCTGCGCGCGCACGGGCCCGCGGTCGCCTTCCGCGTCGCCGACTCCGGCATCGGCATCGCCGAGCACCAGCTGGAGTCGATCTTCGGCGCGTTCCAGCAGGCCGACGGCACCACCAGCCGCAAGTACGGCGGCACCGGGCTCGGCCTGTCGATCAGCCGCGAGATCGCCCAGCTGCTCGGCGGGTTCATCACCGCGGAGAGCACCCCCGGCGAGGGCAGCACGTTCACCTTCTCGCTGCCGGTCGCGCGGCCGGACTTCGAGACGCGCCCGCCGGGCGAGGAGACCCGGGCCGCGGTGACGGCCGGGGACACCGGCGCCGGGCTCGTGGTGCCGGCGGCCCGCACCCACCGCCGGCTGCTGGTGGTCGAGGAGCGCCAGCACGGCCTGCTGACGCTCGTGGCCGAGAGCGCCGCCGCGGACCTGGCCGACAGCCGCGACATCGGCATCTCGCCCGCCGAGGTCGAGGTCGTCACCGCGGTCGGCACCCAGGAGGCCGCGGCCGCGCTGGCCACCGACGCCTACCACTGCGTGGTGCTGGACCTGGACCTGCCCGAGCGGGCCGCGTTCGGCTTCCTCGACGCGATGCAGGGCGACGCCGCGCTGCGGCTCGTCCCGGTGCTGGCGCACAACAGCCGCCGCCTCGACACCGAGCTGGAGCAGCTGCTGCAGTCCCGGTCGGACGTCCACGCCCTGGAGGTCCTCTCCGGCCTCGACGAGCTGCGGGAGCGGATCGCGCTGCACCTGTCGGCGGAGAAGCCCGGCGCGGTGCTGCCGCTGGTCCGCGCGGACGAGCCGGCCGCGCCGGTGACGGCGCGCGAGGTGGACACCACGCTGGCCGGGCGCACGGTGCTGATCGTCGACGACGACCCGCGCAACGTCTACGCGCTCACCGGGATCCTGGAGCTGCACGGGATGCAGGTGCTGCACGCCGAAGACGGCCGCAAGGGCGTCGAGACGGTCGCGGCGCACCCCGGGATCGACCTGATCCTGATGGACGTGATGATGCCGGAGATGGACGGCTACACCGCGACCGCGAAGATCCGCGCGATGCCGGAGCACGCCACGATCCCGATCGTGGCGGTGACGGCGAAGGCGATGCCGGGAGACCGCGAGAAGAGCCTCGCGTCGGGCGCCACCGACTACGTGACCAAGCCCGTCGACGCGGACGACCTGGTCGCCCGCATCAAACGGCACCTGACGGCCTGATCGGGGAGCCCGCTTGCCTTCCGAAGAACCGGGCGTGCCCGTGCTGGCGCCGCCCGCCGAGGTGTCGGCGAACCTCGCCCGGCTCGCCGACACCGTCGCCCGCCTGCGGGCCGAGGTCGACCACGCGCACGCCGTCGCCGACGGCCGCGCGCTGATCGAGCTGGCCAAGGGCGTCCTGATGGAACGCCTGCACTGCTCGCCCGCCGACGCCGCGAAGCAGCTGGAGTCGCTCGCGCAGCGGTCCGGGCTGACGCCGCTGGAGTTCGCGGCGGACGTCGTCGGCGAGGCCGCCGAGGACCGCATCACCGACGTGGCGCAGGACTTCCTCGCCCGCACGGAAGCGGACTCCGTCGCGGTTCGCTTGCGCACGGCGGAAAGCGGCGCACTGGCGGCGGGGGACACCCAGCGTGTCGCGGAGTCGATCCTGGAGCACGCGCTGCGGCCGCTCGGTGCGACCGCCGTCGCGGTCTGGCTCGCCGGGCCCGACGGCTCGCTGACGCTGGCCGGCTCGGCCGGGTTCTCGGCCGAGGAAGCCGCGCGCTGGCGCTACGTCCCGCCCGGCGTCGCGACGCCGGCGCGCAGCGCGCTGATCGAGCGTGACACGGAATGGTTCACCACGCTCGCGTCGTCCGGGCTGCCGTCGATCGGGCAGCACACCCTCGCCGGCGGCGGCCGGGTCGCGGTGCCCACCGGCACCGGCGGCCGGATCATCGGCGTCGTCGAGATGTGCTGGCCGGAACCGCTGCCCGCCGAGCCCGGGCGCGAACGCCGTCAGCTGGAGGCCCTAGCCGAGCTGTGCGCGCACACCCTCGACACCTGGGACGGCGTCGTCGCGCCGCCGGCCACCGGCGGCGCCGGTGACCTCCTGGGCGAGCTGGTGGACTTCGTCGACGGCCTGCACGACCCGGCCGTGCTGCTCTCGCCGTGCCTCGACGGCGGCGACCGGCTCAGCGACTTCCGCATCCACCACGCGAACGTCCGGTTCGCCGACCCGGGCGGCCGGCCGCGCAGCCTGCTCGTCGGGTCGAGGCTGCTGGAGGCGTACCCGCTCGCGGCCGAGGAAAGCGGGCTGCTGGACAAGATCCGGCGCGTCTACGCCACCGGCGAGCCGTTCCGCGCCGACAACATGGCCGTCACGACGCTGGTCGACCAGGTGCCGCTGACCGTGCTGACCGACGTCAGCATCACCCGCTTCGCCGGCAACGTGCTGCTCATCCTGCGCATCCAGGACGACGCCGCGAAGCTCGCGGTGCTGCTGCAGCACGCCCAGCGCCTCGGGCGCATCGGCGGTTTCGAGGAGAACGTCGTCACCGGGGCGATCACCTGGAACACCGAGCTGTTCGCGCTCTACGGCCTGCCGCCCACCGCCTCGCCGCTGTCGCTGCACCAGCTGACCGGGTACGCGCACCCCGACGACGCCCAGGCGATCGGCCGGTTCCTGCGCACGGTCCTGCACCACAAGCGCCCGGGGTCCACGGCGTTCCGGCTGCAACGCTCCGACGGCGTCGCCCGGCACATCCGGGTGGTCGCCGAGCCGGTCGTCGACGGCCGCGGCGAGCTGGTCGCGGTGCGCGGGGCCTACCAGGACGTCTCGTCGCAGCACTGGACCGAGGTCGCGCTGGCCGCGACCCGCGACAGGCTGGCCGAGACCGAGCAGGAGGCGATCGAGCGCAACCGGCTCACGCTGCAGCTGCAGCACGCGATCATGCCGCCCGCGAAGGGGCCGCTCGACATGCTGGGCCTGCGCGCCGCCGTCCGCTACCGCCCGGCGGAGAAGGAACACCTGGTCGGCGGCGACTGGTACGACGCCGTCGCGCTGCCGACCGGGGAGATCCTGCTGTGCGTGGGCGACGTCGCCGGGCACGGCATCGACGCCGCCACCGGCATGGTCAGCCTGCGCAACGCCCTGCGCGGCCTCGCGGCCACCGGCGCCGGGCCGGCGCAGCTGCTGACCTGGCTCAACCTGGTGGCCTACCACCTCACCGACCACGTCACGGCGACCGCGGTCGCCGCCGTGTTCGACCCGGCGACCCGGAAGCTGCGCTGGGCGCGGGCCGGGCACCTGCCGCCGATCGTGCGGCACCGCGACGGCACGGCGACGACGTTGCCGCTGATCCGCGGCTCACTGCTCGGCGCGCTCCGGGACGTCGTCTACCAGGAGGAAACCGTCCAGCTGGCCGACGGCGACATCCTGCTGATCTACACCGACGGCCTGATCGAACGCCGCGACGCGCCCGTGCAGGAGTCTGTGGCGCGGCTGGTCACGCTGGTCGAAGGCCACGAAGGCGGGCTGGAACACCAGCTCGACACGCTGCTCACCTACAGCACAGCCGACACCGACGACGACACCTGCGTGGTCGGCATCGAGGTCACCGGCTGAAGACGTCCGCGAGGATCTCGGCCCCGTCGACGACCCGCGGCCCGGGACGGTTGAAGTACGCGGGCCCGTCGAGGACGTGGACCCGGCCGTGCCGCACGGCGGGCAGCTCCGCCCAGCCCGGCCGCTTCGCCAGCTGGGGGAGTTCCGCGCGGGTGCGCTCCGGGGTGAAGCCGCAGGGGAGCAGGAGCAGCACGTCAGGCTGGGCGTCGACGACGGCGTCCCACGCGATCGGCCGCGTGTGCTCCCCGGCCTTCCCCAGCAGCGGCTCGCCGCCGGCGAGGGCGATCTGCTCCGGCACCCAGTGCCCGGCCGGCCAGATCGGGTCGAGCCACTCCAAGGCGGCCACGCGGGGCGTTCCGGGGGCCTTCCGGACGGCGTCGAGGCGGTTCCGCAGCCCGGCGACCTCGGCTTCGGTCCGGTCCGGGACGCCGAGGACGTCCCCGACGCGGCGGAGGCAGTCGAGGACACCGTCGATCGTCGCCGGTTCGAGGCTGACGACGAGCGGCCCGGTGTCGAGGGTCCGCACCGCTTCGGACACCCGCTCGTAGGAGACCGCGCAGACGCCGCAGAGATCCTGGGTGAGGATGACGTCGGGGTTCGCCGCGGCCAGCGTGTCGCCGTCGAGGGTGTAGAGCGCCGAGCCGCTGTGCCGCGCGCCGCCGACGGCCTCGGAGATCTCGCGGCTGGACAGCGCGTCCGGATCGAACTCCGCCCGCGTCACGACCGGGATGTGCTCGACCTCGCCCGGCGGCCAGTCGCACTCGTGGGTGCGGCCGACGAGGTCGGGCAGCAGACCGAGCGTCGCGACGATGTCGGTCGCGGCGGGCAGCAACGAGACGATCCGCATCAGGGGTTCACGGCCAGCACCAGGAAGCCGGCCAGCAGGACCAGGTGGACGCCGCCCTGCAGGCGGGTCGCGCGGCCGGGGACGACCGTCAGGACGCTGACCACCACGGTCAGGGCCAGCAGCACGATCTGCGTCGAGCCGAGGCCGAGCAGCAGCTCACCCGGCAGCCAGATCGACGCCAGGGCGATCGCCGGGATCGTCAGGCCGATGCTCGCGATGGCCGAGCCGTAGGCCAGGTTGAGGCTGATCTGCATCCGGTCGCGCTGGGCCGCGCGGGTCGCGGCGAGGGTCTCCGGGAGCAGCACCAGCAACGCGATCACGACGCCGACGAACGACTGCGGGAACCCGGCCGCGCGCACGCCCGCCTCGATCGCCGGGGACTCCACCTTGGCCAGGCCGACCACCGCGACCAGCGCCACCAGCAGCAACGCGAGACTGCCGAGCGCGGCCTTGCTCGTCGGCGGGTCGGCGTGGTCGTCCTCCTTGACCTCGCCGTCGGCGGCCACCGGGAGGAAGAAGTCGCGGTGCCGGACGGTCTGGGTCAGCACGAACATCCCGTAGAGCACCAGCGACGCGAGCGCGGCGAAGGTCAGCTGGGCGCTCGAGAACGCCGGGCCGGGTGTGCTCGAGGTGAACGACGGCAGCACCAGGCTCAGCGTGGCCAGCGTCGCGACCGTGGCCATCGCCGCGCCGCTGCCTTCGGGGTTGAACAGCGTCGAGCCGTAGCGGCGCGCGCCGACGAGCAGCGAGATGCCGACGATGCCGTTGGTCGTGATCATCACCGCGGCGAACACGGTGTCGCGCGCCAGCGACGTCGCGTCCGGGCCGCCGGAGACCATCATCGTGACGATCAGCGCGACCTCGATGACGGTCACCGCGACCGCCAGCACCAGCGACCCGAACGGTTCACCCACCCGGTGGGCGACGACCTCCGCGTGGTGCACCGCCGAGAGCACGGTAGCGCCGAGCGCGATCGCGACGACGGCCACGAAGACCGGCCCGAGGTCGCGACCCCAGGCCACGACCAGCACGAGCACCCCCAGCACCGGGGTGACGGAGGTCCAGGACGTCAGGAAGGATCTCAGGGCGGCCATGCCCTCCACCCTGTCACACCACCGGTCACTTTGCGTGGTCGTAAGGCCATTCTCACATTTCCGGCAGCTGTCCAGTGTGGACGGTCAGCGGCGGCCGGCCAGCGGGCTGGTGTCGCACGCCCGGTCCGGGATCCGCACCGCCGGCAGGCCGAGCAGGACGCTCGTGCGCTTCCCGGTGCGGGAGTGGTCCTGGCCCGCCTTCGGCAGCCCGGCAGTGTCGCGTGTGGACAGTGCGTGTTCGCCGTGGCCCTTGACGCACTCGGGGTCCGGGCCGTCCAGGGGCAGGCCGGTGAAGAACTTCGCCGCCATGCAGCCGCCCTGGCAGCTGTCGTAGGCCACGCACGAGGAGCACGCGCCGCCCGTCTGCGGCCGGCGCAGGTCGGCGAACAGCGCCGAGTCCCGCCACACCGGGCCGAACCCGGCGCCGCGGACGTTGCCGGCCTTGAACGCGTCGTGGATGGCGAACGGGCAGGCGTAGACGTCGCCGATGGGGTCGATCAAGCAGACGACCCGGCCCGCGCCGCACAGGTTCAGCCCGGGCAGGGGCGTGGAGCCGAGCGCGTTGAGGTGGAAGAACGAGTCGCCGGTCAGCACACCCTCGCCGTGGGCCACCAGCCAGTCGTACAGCTCGAGCTGCTGCTCGGCGGCCGGGTGCAGGTCGTCCCAGACGTCGGCGCCGCGCCCGGACGGGCGCAGCCGGGTGATCCGCAGCTGCGCGCCGAAGTCGTCCGCGATGCGCTTGAACTCGTCGAGCTGCGAGACGTTGTGCCGGGTCATGACGACGGAGATCTTGAAGTCCTTCATCCCGGCGTCGGCCAGGTTGCGCAGCGCCCGCATCGCCATGTCGTAGGAGCCCGGGCCGCGCACGGCGTCGTTGACCTCGCGGGTGGCGCCGTCGAGCGAGATCTGGACGTCGACGTAGTCCGTGCTCGCGAGCTGTTCCGCCCGCGCCGGGGTGATCTTGACGCCGTTGGTGGAGAACTTGATCCCGACGTGGTGGGCGATCGCGTAGTCCAGCAGCTCCCAGAAGTCGCTCCGGACGGTCGGTTCGCCGCCGCCGACGTTGACGTAGAAGACCTGCATCCGCTCCAGCTCGTCGATCACCGCCTTGATCTCGGCGGTCGACAGCTCGCGCGGGTCGCGCCGGCCCGAGGACGAGAGGCAGTGCTCGCACGCCAGGTTGCAGGCGTAGGTCCATTCCCAGGTCAGGCAGATCGGTGCGGTGAGGCCGTACTTGAACTGGTCGACCAGGGCCGGGACGCTCACGGGTCCTCCACGATCATGTCGGTGGCGACGAGGGATTCGAGGGCGGTGAGAAAGCTCGCCCGGCGGGCTTCCCCGAGCTCGGCCGCGTCGAGCGCGTCGCGCAGGCTGGCGTGGGTCGCCAGCTCGCGGACGAACGCGACGAGGTCCGGGGACTTGAGGAACGACAGCTTGCGGTTCCCGAAGTGGTAGGCGAGCGCCCCGAACGGTTCGGGGCGCAGCGCCACCTGCGGGTTGAGCCGGTACGCGGCGTCGAGGTTCACCTGAGTGTCCTCTGTGGACGTTTTAGTAGACACCGCACATACCGTCGATCGAGACTTCTTCGACGAGCAGCTCTTCGACAGGCTCCTCGATCGGCTCCTGGATGTCCGGGGTTTCCTCGGCCATGCTGTCCTCCTCCGGTCGGGTGGTCACTGGGCGTGGACGATGACGCCGCGGATGTTCTTGCCGTCGCGCAGGTCCTGGTAGCCCTCGTTGACCTGGTCGAGGGTGTACTTGCGGGTCACCAGCTCGTCGAGCTTGAGCTTCCCGGCGTCGTAGAGCCGCAGCAGGCGCACGATGTCGTACTGCGGGTTCGCCGAGCCGAAGAGCGTGCCCTTGATCGTCTTCTCGAACAGCGTCATCACGCCGCCGGAGACGTGCACGGTGAGCTTCTCGGGGTTGGCGAGCCCGGTGATGACGACGGTGCCGCCCTTGCCGACGACGTCGAAGGCCTGGCTGACGACGTCCTCCTCGACGGTGCCGACGGTGATCAGCGCCTGGTCGGCCAGCTGGCCCCAGGTGAGCTCGTTGACCTTCTCCGCGGCTTCGGCGGCGGTGGCGAAGGCGTGGGTGGCGCCGAACTTGAGCGCGGCCTCCCGCTTGAACTCCACCGGGTCCACGGCGACGACGTACTTCGCGCCGGCGTGCGCGGCGCCCTGCACGGCGTTGATGCCGATGCCGCCGATGCCGTAGACGACGGTCGTGTCGCCGGCCCGGACGCCGCCGGCGTAGTTGGCCGTGGCCCACCCGGTGGGCACCCCGCAGCCGACGAGCACGGCGGTCTCCAGCGGCAGCCAGTCGTCGACCTTGACGACCGAGTGCTGCGAGATGGTGGCGCGCTCGGAGAACGTGCCGAGCATGCACATCGCGCCGAAGTCCTGGCCGCCGGCGTGGAAGCGGAAGGTGCCGTCCGGCATGTGGCCGTCGAGGATGGTGGCGCCCATGTCGCACAGGTTCTGGCGGCCGGTGGAGCAGTAGCGGCAGGTGCCGCAGTTCGGGATGAAGCTGCACACGACGTGGTCGCCGGGCTGCACTTTCGTGACGCCGGGGCCGACGTCCTCGATGATCCCGGCGCCCTCGTGCCCGCCGATGATCGGGAACCGCGGCACGAGGTCGTTGTCGATCAGGTGCAGATCCGAGTGGCACAACCCGGCGGCGGTGTACTTGATCAGCACCTCGCCCGGCCCGGGCCCGTCGAGGTCGAGCTCCATCAGCTCGAACGGCTTCCCGGCATCGAACAATACGGCTGCCTTGGTCTTCACGGCCATCTCCTCAACGTGCGGCGGTGCACCCCTACGCAGCCGATTGTGTGCAGCGGGAAGGGCCGCGAAGTGTCCGATTCCCGGACAGTGCCAGTTCAGCGGACCCGCAGCGCGCGCATCCGGTTGTAGAGCGTGGAGCGGCTGATGCCCAGCTGCTTGGCCGCGTGCACCTTGTTGCCGCCGCACGCCCTCAGCGTCCGGACGATGACGTCGTACTCCGCCTGTTCCCAGCCGCTCAGGGCCGCGCCCGGGGCGGTCGACGCGCAGCCCGGGGCGACGTCCTCCGCGGTCAGGTCGCCCGCCGAGCGGCGGTCGGCGGCCGCCGAGAGGACTCCGGCCAGCTCGCGGAGGTTGCCCGGCCACTGCTGTGAGCCCAGCAGCTCCAGCGCGCCCGGCGTCAGCCGCAGCGACGCGCCGGAGTCGCGCAGCAACGCGCGGGCGATCGACGGGATCTCGTCGCGGCGCTCCCGCAGCGGCGGCAGCTCGATGCGCCGGTGCACGCGCGCCGCGAGGGTCGCCTGCTCGCCGTGCAGTTCCGACGCCGGGCCGCTGACCAGGGCGAACCACGCCGTGGTCGTGTCCAGGAGCCGGGACAGGCGCACCGCGGCCAAGGGCGGGAGCAGCTGGATGCCGTCGATCACCAGCAGGCCGGGCGTACCGGCCGCGGCCTCCACGCCGGCGCACCACGACGCCGCTCCGGAGACGACGTCCGAGGCGTCGAACTCGACCACCGGTGCGTCGCCGGCGACGACCCGCGCCGCCGTGCTGCGGCCGGCGCCCGGCTCGCCGCAGATCAGGACCCGGCGGCGGGCGCGGCCGGCGTTGCGGAGGCGGTCCTCCACCGCCGTCGGGAACAGCTCGCGCGTGCCGCGCGGGCGGGACACCACCGGGCTCGCCGGGCGGACCGGGGCCAGCTCGAACAGCAGCCCGGCGTTCGCCGACACCGCCTCGACCCGGACCTCGACCGGCGTGCCCGAGGTCAGCCGGATCCGCCGGACCCCGCGCCGGGTGCGGCCGAGCTCCTGCAGCAGCCGGTGGTCGGCGGTGTCGACCAGCTCGGTCGCCGCGGTGTTGGCCAGCACGACGTTCTGGCCGAGGGCCAGCACCGCGCCCGCCCGGTGCTGCACCGACTGGAACGCCGCCAGCAGCTGCTGCTCGGCGAGCTTCGCGCCGTCGAGCAGCCGCCGTTCGATGTCGGACACCGCGCGCCGCAGGAACGGCCCGAGCAGCGGGTTCGCGTCGCCCGCCGGACCGGTGATGTCGAGGACGCCGGCCAGGCGCCGGGTCGCCGGGTGCGTCACCGGGTGGCCGTAGCAGGTGAACTGCTTCATCGCCTCGAGGAAGTGCTCACCGCCGTCGACCGCGACGCCGCGGCGGGTCTCGAACGGCGTCGCGAGGGCGTTCGTCCCGGTCCGCTCCTCCAGGAACTGGCAGCCGGGCACCGCGCTGATGTCCTCCAGGGCCAGCTCCACGGACCGCTCGGTGAACCGCCGCGCGACGATCCGGCACTCGTGGTCGGCCAGCACGACGCAGAACCGGGTGCCGGCCAGCTGCCGGGCCAGCTCGTCGAGCACCGGCGACGCGGCACGCAGCAGCCGGCTGCGGCTGTCGACGTCGGTGACGTCCAGCCGGTCGACGGCCGCCCCGGGGGAGAGCCCGGACAGCTCGGCCCGCCGCCACGACTGCGCGATCTCGGTCCGCAGGTCCACCTTCGCACTCCTCGTCGAGCCGATCGGGTACCCGCCGCCCATCATCACACGGACCGCGCGCGGGGTGAACCGCTCAAACCGTTCCCACCCAAGGGTTCGGTGATCATCGGACCGGGTGGCCGTCTTCACACAGGAGCAGCTCGCCCGATCGGACGGCGGCCAGCGCGGCGGCGACCCGACGGGCGAGGACCGGCTGGAGTCCGGGTGTCGCGTCGGCGAGCGAGAGCAGGTGGGCCGAGACGATCTCGGCGTCGGTGAACGTCAGGCGGGTGACGTCGTCCTCGGTCACCAGGCCGCCGTCGAAGACGAAGTTGAGGCCCTCGGGCAGCCGGCCCGCCGGCTGGTGGTCGAGCACCAGGAGGCGTCCCGCCGGCCGGTCGAGCCCGAGTTCTTCGCGCAGTTCACGCACAGCCGTGTGCCACGGGGCCTCACCCGCCTCGCCGGCGCCGCCCGGGATTTCCCAGAACGGCTGGTACGACGGCCGGACGAACAGCACATGATCCGCCGTGTCGCGCAGAAGCACCCCGGCCGCCGTCCGCTTGCGGTCGAGGGAGCGGACGTACTCGTCGAAGGGCAGTAGTTCCACCCGGGCAACGTAACCCGGCCCCGTCGCCCCCCGGTCTAGGTCGAGCCCGGTTCACCCCATTCCGGTTGCCGGACGCCGTGCAGGCCGCGATAAGCCGCTCGCGGCGGGGACGACCAGCCCTCGAGCAGGTGCGGCGGTGGTGCGAAGACCTCGACGCCGATCGGGCGGCAGACCTCCAGCGGGTCGCGGGCGTCCGGGCCCCACAGCGGGATCGACAGGTCGCCGCCCGGGCACGTCGAGAGTGCGCACAGCAGGTCGACTTCGGCGAAGAACTCGAAGTGGTCGCCCGGGCGGGCCGGGCAGGCCTTCATGAAGTACCGGTCGTCCTCGGTGAGGCCGGTGCACTGGAAGACGTTCAGCACGTCGTGCACGTCGAACTCGGTGAGCCCGAACGGCGCCACCGCCCGGACCAGGTTCGAGTGGCAGTGGAAGTCGAAGTCCTCGCCGGTGAGCATCCGGTTGACGTACGGGTCGCAGCGGGTGCCGAGCAGGTCGTGCACCCGGCCGCCCTCACCGTCGACGCCGTAGCCCGCCAGCGTGTCGGACGTGATGGTGGCCAGCGGGCGCAGGAACGGCAGCGTCGACCACAGCCGGTCGAACGTGCTGACGTGCGCGCGTTGCAGCTGCCGGGTGCGCGCGGCCCAGAAGCGCTCGCGCGGGTCGTCGGCGTTCCACAGGTTGAGGTCGCCGACCTGGGGGCCGTCGATGGTCCGCAGCCGGCACAGGTGCCCGCGCGGTACCCGCCACGCGCGTCCCGAACGGATCGGGACCTCGAGGCTGGCGACCAGCTCGCGGCCGGTTTCGACGGCGAGCCGCTGGTAGAACGGCCGGTCGATGTCGAGCGCGCCGCCGGCGGTGGCCCGGTAGGCGGGTGGCGGTGAGCCCATCGGCGATCTCCCTGGTCGGCTTCGGGGTGCCCGTCCAGCATGCCCCGCTACGGACGGTGCCCGGTTCGTCGCAATCGACCACTCGTTCGGCGCCTGGGAGGAAAGCGGTCCGCCTCCTACCGTCGAGGGACCGTTCGCCGTTCTCGTCATGGAGGTGTGACCGGCGTGCTCGTCGCGCAGCAGCGCACCGGCGACCAGGGCCTGCCCGTCGCCGCGGAGCATCTCGTGGGGTTGCTGCGGTCTTGGGGCCCGGACCAGCTGCGGGGCCTGGCGTTGGCGGGGATCAGCGTGCCGAGCCGCGCCGGACCCCGGTTCATCGACGCGCTGGTGTTCACGCGCAGCGGCGTGGTGGTGCTCGCGGCGCACGAGCCGGGCCTGGTGACGGGCGCCGAGCCGGGGCCGCAGGTGGGCGTGGCGGTGGCGGCGGTGAAAGGTGCGCTGGGCGCGCTCGGCGGGGGCGAGTACGTGACCGGGCTCGTCGTGGTGGTGCCGCCGGCGCGGCAGCTGGATTCCCCCTGGGCCGCAACCGAAGCCGCCGCCGACGTCGAACCGCGGCGGCCCGAGCTGGTGGCACCCGGCCACGGCGCGTTCCCCGGTGAGCGGACGCTGCCCGCCCCGCCACCACCGGCGGGCCTCCCGGGGATCCGGCACGCGTGGCCGTTGCTGCCGATGCACGAACCCGAAGCGGGCGTCGCCACCGTGCTCGCCGATCCGCGCGGGCTGCGGCGGATCATCGCGCAGCACAACCGGTGGCGGACCGTCTGGACCGCCGACGACGTCCTCGAAGCCTGCTACGCCCTGTCCCTCGCCCACCTCGCGCCGCCGCGGGCCGCGCTGCTGGCCGAACGGTTCCCGCTGCGGCTGCCCACCGCGGCCCGGGTCCTGCAGCCGGTCCCGGAGCTGCGGGAGGTGGCCGCCGAGGTGGTGGAACCGCCCGAGCCGACGGTCGAAGAGCCCGCGCCGCTCCGGCCACGAGGCCCGGTCTCCGCCGTGTTCCCCCGGCAGCGGCCGATCCGGCAGGTGCCGTGGGGGCTCGTCGTGGTGCTGAGCCTGCTCGTGACGATCGGTCTCGTCGCCGCGGTGTTCGTCGCGCAGGTCTTCCACGGCGGCTGACGCGCTCGGTTCGCGCCAACTAGGCCGATTGCACCGTTTCCCCGGCGCGTCTCCTGGGCATCACCCGGTAGACGTGAAAGGGGCTCACGATGTCGCGCACCAAAGCGCTCTCCTTGGTCCTGCTGGCCGCCGTGGCGGGCAGCGCGCTGACCGGGTGCAAGCCGGAAGACCTGGCCGCCGGGGGCCAGGGCAGCCAACCCGGCGGGACGGCCGCCGCGGCGCCGGTCGCGCCCGCCGAGGCCCGCACCGAGCTGAACGCGCTGCAGGTCGCCGTCCGCGGCACCATGGACGGCTACTCCCGCGACGAGTTCCCGCACTGGGACAAGGTCGACGGCGCCTGCGACACCCGCGAACAGGTCCTCAAGCGGGACGGCAAGAACGTGTCGGTGGACGCCCAGTGCGCCGCCAAGTCCGGCACCTGGGTCAGCGCCTACGACGGCCAGACCTGGACGAAGGCGTCCGATGTGGACATCGACCACATGGTGCCGCTCGGGCAGGCCTGGGTCAGCGGCGCCAAGAAGTGGACGAAGGAACGCCGCGAGCAGTTCGCGAACGACCTGGTCCGGCCGCAGCTGCACGCGGTGACCGACAACCTCAACGAGCAGAAGAGCGACAAGGCGCCGGACGCCTGGAAGCCGCCGCTCGTGTCGTACTGGTGCACCTACGCCACCGACTGGATCGTCGTGAAGCGCAACTACGGCCTCACGATCACCGTGCCGGAGAAGACCGCCCTGGAGACCATGCTCGCCAAGTGTTAACCGAGTGACCGGGCCGCGGCGAGGGCCTGCGCGGCGTAGGACTGTCCGAACAGGATGGTGTGCACCAGCAGCGGGAACAGCTGGTGCATGCCGATCCGGTCGTGCCAGCCACTGGCCAGTGGCGCGGTCTCGTCGTACGCGGCGACGATCCGGTCCAGGTGCGGGCAGCCGAACAGGTGCAGCATCGCCAGATCCGTCTCGCGGTGGCCGCCGTGCGCGGCCGGGTCGATCAGCCACGCGTCGCGGCCGTCCCACAGGACGTTGCCGTTCCAGAGGTCGCCGTGCAGCCGCGCCGGTGGCTCGTCGGGCGCGGCGAACCGGGAGCACGCGCGCTCGAAGGGCGCGGCTTCGAGCAGACCGGCGTCCACGGCCTGCCGGACGTAGGGCAGGACGCGGTGCGCCGCGTACCACGACGGCCAGTCCTCACCCGGGACGTTCGCCATCGGCGCCAGGCCGATCCAGGCGTCGACGGGCCCACCCGGGGGAGCGGCGCCGAACGCGGGCGCGCCGGCCGCGTGCAGGCGGGCCAGCCCGCGGCCGAACCGCTCGGCGGCTCCCGCGTCCGGACGTCCGGCGGGGACGCGGTCGATGACGAGCTGGTCGTCGTCGTGGCTGTGCACTTCCGGCACCGGGACCGCGCCCGCCGCGGCCAGCCAGCGCAGGCCCGCCACCTCGGCCGCCGTCGCGCGCGGCCCGGCGCCGCGTTTGACCACGACGGCGCGGCCGTCGTCGAGTACGGCCTCGGTCAGGTCGCTCATGACCCGCACGGTACCGGCGCGCTACGGTGGGCCGGTGCAGGACTTCGAACGGGTGCTCGGCGCGCTGGCGGACGTGGAACGCTCCGAGGCGCGCGACTATTCGTCGTTCAGCGTGCGCGGGAAGCGGTTCGGGTACTACTGGCCGCGGACGCGGACCGTCGGCCTCAAGCAGACGATCTCCGAGCAGCTCGCCCTCGTCGCCGAGCGCCCGGACGTCTTCGAGGTCCAGTTCACCATGGGCGGCTTCGGCTGGGTCGTCGTCCACCTGGACGGCATCGAGGCCGACGAGCTGGCCGAGCTGATCTACGAGGCCTGGCGGCTGTCGGCGCCCGAAGAGCTGGTCGCCGAGGTGCCCTTCACCAGGATCGCCCGGGTGTAGAGCAGGTCGAACCCCTGCCGCTGCGCGTTCTGGTGCGACTTCGACCCCGGCTGCGTGGTGACGACGGCGACGTCGCACCCGGCTTCGGTGGCCGCGGCGAGCCGGGCCCGCAGCAACGCCGTCTGGACGCCACGCCGGCGGTGCGCGGGCAGCGTGGCCGCGCCGGTGAACTGCGCGATCCCGTCCGTGACGCGGAAACTGGCGCCGCCCGCGAACTCGCCGTCGCGCACCGCGACGTACCGCCGGACCCCGGCCATGTCCCGCAACGCGCGGACCAGCGTCTCCCGCGGGAAGTCCTCGTGCGAGGGCAGCCCCTCGGTGTCGGCGACGGCGCTGGCCTCGGCGACCACGGCCAGCCACCGCTCCAGCTCGTCGTCGCGGCACAGCCGGACGTCCTCGGGGACGTCCGTGTCGCCGAGCCGCCGCCCGAGGACGTTCTCGAACGACTCCAGCCGGTAGCCGCGCTCGGTGAGGAACACGCCGACCGCGGAATCGGCCAGCTGGCACAGCTCGACCTGGACCGGCGCGCCCAGCTCCGCGAAGGCCTGCTCGACCTCGGCCAGCTCGGCGGTGTCAGGCAGGCCGTCGAAACCGAGTGCGGCGATCTTGGTGAACGGCGAGTCCGCTTCGGCGAGGCTCGCGACCCCGCCGGCGAGCGGGCGCGCGAACCCGGTGCCGCGCCGTGCGCGTCCGGCCTCGTTGCACGCCTCGATCAGCCGCGCCTCGGCGCGTTCGATCCGCGCCGCCAGCGCGACGTCACAGAAAAGCCGGTCCCCGCCCATGCGCCCAGCGTGCCGGACGCACGGGCGGGGAACCAACCGATTTAGCCTTCCACCCGATGCGACGCCCAGAACGACGTCAGGTCGGTCGACCCGGCCGCCGCCTGCGCCGCGGCCTTGAACTCGGCCGTCGTCGACACCCCGTACCAGTGCGACTGCGCGTACGACTTCAGCAGGTTCGCCATCGGCGTGTCGCCGATGAGCCGCCGCAGGTCGTGCAGGGTGCACTTGCCGTAGTTGTAGACGACGGTGGAGTACCGCGACGAATGCGCGTCCCAGTACGCCATCGAGTTGGTCAGCTTCTCCGCGCTCGACTGCCACGTGATGCCGCAGCCGCTGCCGGTGATGCCGCGGTAGAGGTCGGTCGCGTAGTCGGTGAAGCTCTCGTCGAGCCACGGCGAGTTGTACTCGTCGTCGCCGACGATCCCGTAGAACCACTGGTGGGCCAGCTCGTGCGGGAGCGCCGTGGTCGACACGAGGTCCATCACGAAGCCCGGGTACTCCATGCCGCCGAACCAGAAGTTGTTGTCCAGCACCACGTCCACCTCGCCGTACGGGTAGTCGCCGAAGCGGCCCGAGTGGACGTCGATGGAGTCGGCGGCCAGGCTCAGCATCTGGTTCGCGCTGCTCGTGGAGATCCCGCTGACCGAGTAGACGTTGACCCGCACGCCCTTGCCGGACGTCGTGCTGATCTTCGCGAACGGCCCGGCGCCCCAGGCGAAGTCACGCACCTTGTTCGCGACGGCGTGGGTGGTCGTCGTGCTGCCGCTGGTCGTCTCGGTCGACGTGCCGGTGGCCGGGGTCAGCACCGTGCTCGGGTGCACGAGGGTGACGTCGAAGTCGCTGATCAGGCTGTAGAACGCCTCGCCGTTGTTGGTGTACGGGTCGAGGTGCCAGCCCGCGCCGTCGCGGACCGCCAGGATCGGCAGGGCGTTGCCGATCATGTTGAAGGCGCCGTCGTGGCCGAACCGGTCGGCGCCGCTGGGCACGACGATCTTCAGGTCGAACCCGATCGACGCCGACTGCCCCTGCGCCAGCGGCGAGGGCAGCGTGATCTTCAGCGCGGTGCAGTTCACGCTCAGCGCCGACGCCGTGCCGCCGGTGACGTTCGTGACCGTGATCGGCGTCGTCGGGCAGGTGCCGTGGTAGTTGTCCCAGAGCCGCAGGTAGACCTCGGGCAGCGCGGTCGGCGAGCCGTTGGTGAAGCTGACGGACTGGTGCCCGTTCCAGGTGTCGCCGGCGGTGTTCGACGTCAGGTTCACGGTGTAGGCCGGGTTGATCGGCGTGCGCGTCGAGTCGGCGGGGGCCGAGCCGATCGTCCACGAGAACGTGGCGCTGCCGCTGTTGCCGCCCGGGTCCTTGGCCGTGACGGTGACCGACGACGTGCCGGCGGTGGTCGGCGTGCCGGTGATCTTCCCGGTGCTCGCGCCGATGGCCAGCCCGGCGGGCAGGCCGGTCGCGGTCCAGGTCAGCGCGTCGTTCTGCGGGTCGGTGGCCTGGACCTGCAGCGACACCGCCTGGCCGGCGGCGGTGGTCTGGCTGCCGGGCGAGGTGACGACCGGGGACTGCGGGTTCGACGTCCCGGTCGTGGTCAGGGCGAAGTCGTCGAGCAGGAAGTTGGTGGCCAGGCTCGAGTCCTCGGTGCCGGTGACCTTCAGCGTCACGGTCTGCCCGAGGTAGCGCGAGACGTCCACGGTGCGCTGGACGTAGCCGGTGTTCTTGTCGAGGTTCGAGTAGCTCGCGAGGGTGTCGGTCCCGGCCTGCACCACGAGCTTGTCGTAGGCGGTCGTCGTCGACGTCTCCTTGGTGTCGACGTGCGACCACCAGGTCAGGCTGGCCGTCGCGCAGCCGGCCGGGAGCGTCAGGGCCTGGGACAGGGTGTCGGTGTGGGTGGTGCCGTAGCCGTCCAGCCAGGCGTCCATCGTCCCGCCGTGGGCCGGTTCCGCGGTGGTCGCCGCGGAGATGACACCACTGGTCTGGGTCCACGGCGTGGTGCCGCTCTCGAACCCGCCGTTGCCGACGAGCTGGTCGCCGCAGACCGCGGCGGCGGCTTGCGCCGGCGCGGCGACGGCGACTGTGCCCAGCAGGCCTGCGGCCACACCGAGCGCAGCGGAAAGCACCCTCGATCTCATGAGGTCGTCCTTTCGCGGCCCCGCACCTCGGAGCCTTGGAAAGCGTCCTCTGCGGGTCCGGTGGCAACAACCCGCCATGAGTCGGGTTCGTGCGGTTACGCCTGCTGGAGCACGTTGAGCAGGATGACGAGCAGCGCGACGGCGCCGATCACCGCGATGCCGGCGGCGACGACGCTGCGGATCATCTCCCCGAAGCCCTTGGCCGTCCGGGCGCGGTAGGCGGAGTAGTTGGAGCGGGCCTCCCTGGCGTGGTGGACCCGGCCGCCGACGAGCAGCCCGGCGCCCAGCGCGAGCAGGACGGCGATGAAAACGGACACGATCTGTACCTCTTCCCCTCGGGTTCCGCCGCCGGAAACGACGACGGCCTCATTACTAGACCCGACGGACGGGCCGCGCCACGGCTTTTGGACATCCCGGTCCCGGGCCGGTCGGCCCTGGTGGACGGTCGGGCTGGTGTTCCCGGGCGCCGACGCGTTCTTGTACAGCGTTAACCGTGGCTTTCCTTGCCACTCAAGAGGAATTCGGTCGTTCAGTCCTGCTTGGCCAGTCCGGCGTGTCGCTCCCGCAGTTCGCGCTTCACGATCTTTCCGCTGGGGTTCTTGGGAAGCCGGTCCGCGAACACGACGTACTTGGGACATTTGTAACCGGCCAGCCGCGTACGGGCGTGGTCGATCACCTGCGCCGCCGTCAGTTCGACGTTTTCGCGTGGCACGACCACCGCGGTGACGGCTTCGATCCAGTGTGGATGGCCGATCCCGAACACCGCGACCTCGGCGACGCCGTCCAGCAGGTACAGGGCTTCTTCGACCTCGCGGCTCGCGACGTTCTCGCCGCCGGTCTTGATCATGTCCTTCTTGCGGTCCACGACGGACAGGTAACCGTCCTCGTCGATCACGCCCAGGTCGCCGGAGTGGAACCAGCCCGCGCGGAACGCCTCCGCCGTCTTCTCCTCGTCCCGGTAGTAGCCGAGGGTGGCGTGCGGGCTGCGGTGCACGATCTCGCCGACGACGCCCGGCGCCACCGGGACGTCCTCGTCGTCGACGATGCGCGTCTCGACGTTGAGCGACGCCCGCCCGGCCGAGCCGGCGTGGGGGAGCTGCTCGTCCGGGCGCAGGATCGTGGCCAGCGGCGCCATTTCCGTCTGGCCGTAGAAGTTCCAGAACGCGACGTCCGGCAGCCGTCGTCGCAGCTCGCGCAGGACCTCGACCGGCATCGCCGACGCGCCGTAGTACCCTTTTCGCAGGCTCGACAGGTCGGTGCGGTCGAAGTTTTCGTGACGCAGCAAGGAGATCCACACGGTCGGCGGGGCGAACAGCTTCGTCGCCCGCTCCCGTTCGACGGCCGCGAGCAGCGCCGCGGGGTCCGGGCCGGGCAGGATGACGCTGGTGGCGCCGAGGTAGACGTCGACGGAGAAGAAGCAGTCCAGCTGCGCGCAGTGGTAGAGCGGGAGCGAGTGCACCTCGACGTCGTCGGCGCTCATCCCGCCGTCGATCACGCACGAGACGTACTGCGCGATCAGGGACCGGCTCGAGAGCAGCACGCCCTTCGGCCGCGACTCGGTGCCGGAGGTGTACATCAGCCGCAGTGGGTCGTCGTCGGCGACGACGACGTCCGGGGCCTGATCGTCTCCTTCGGACAGCCAGGTGCCGATGTCCTCCCAGCTGCCGCCGGAGCCGATCCGGCCGCGGACGACGTCTTTCAACTCCGACAGTTCGAGGGCCTCGGCGGCGGTCGCTTCGAGGGCGTCCTCGGTGACGAAGGCGGCGGCTTCGGCGTGGCGGAGGATGTAGGCGACCTCGTCGGCGCCGAGCATGAAGTTGACCGGGACCAGGAGCACGCCGAGTTTCGCGGTGGCGAAGGCCAGCACGCCGTACTGCCAGCAGTTGTGGCTCAGCAGCGCGAGCCGGTCGCCCTTGCGCAGGCCGCGCGCGGCGAGGGCGTGGGCGCAGCGGTTGGCGGCGGCTTCGAACTCGGCGAAGGTGATCCGGGTGTCCCCGGAGACGACGGCGAGCTTGTCCGGCAGCCGCAGCGCGGTGCGGCGGAGGAGATCGCCCAGCGCGTGCTGCCGGGCGCGGTCGACGAGGGCGGCGGTGACCTGATCCATCCCGGCAGTCTCGGTCGGGACGGTCCGGCCCGCAAGCCTCGGTTCAGCGCGCGGTGTCGTCGATCTGCACGGGGTAACCGGCACGCAGCACGGCGGTCGTCGCCGGGGGAGTGAGGACCGGGACGGTGCCGGTGGTGGGACGCGGCCGCCGGGTGCCGTAGCCCGTGGTCGTCCACTCCGTGAGGTGATCGCCGAGGACAAGTTCCGGGTGGTCGCCGCGGCGGACGAAGGCGCCGTCCGGGAGGCCGGTCCAGGGCAGCTCGTGGAGGCGGCGGCGGTGGGTGCCGCGGTGGAGGCGTTCGCGGTGCAGCTGCCGGTTCATCGCCGTCGCGGACGGCTCGCCGCCCCAGGCGTCGCGGTAGGCGGTGTAGTCGCTGCGGCGGCACTCGCCGCACGGCCGGTGCCCGGCGGCGAACGAGACGGCCTCGTCGTGGAAGTACAGGTGGGTGTAGCGGCCCGGCAGCCACTGCTCGCGCCAGCGGCCGCGGAACTCGAGCACGCAGGTGATCCACAGGTCGCCGGCGTGGAAGCGGACGATGTCGTGACCCTCGTGCAGCACCCCGCGGTTGCCGGTCCACGCGCCGCGCAGGGGGACGTCGACGATCCCGCCGGTCGGCGTCACGCGGTTGCGCACGGCGTTCTCCCAGGTCTCGGGTGGTGGCGTCCGGAGTGGCGGAGCAGGCGGGCGCGACGCAGAATGCGCGCATGCACCCCACGCCGGTCCGCGTGGCGCGCCTGACCGACCCGGCCGGGCCCGCCGACGGTACCCGTGTGCTCGTGGAACGGCTCTGGCCGCGCGGCGCGTCCCGGGCGGTCGAGCTGGACGGCTGGTACCGCCAGCTCGCGCCTTCGGACGAGCTGCGCACCTGGTACGGCCACGACCCGGACCGCTTCCCCGAGTTCGCGCAGCGCTACCGCGCGGAACTGCGCGAGCCGGACCAGCTGGCGGCCCTGGCCAGGCTGGTGGACCTCGCGGCGGGCGGCCCCCTGACCCTGCTGACGGCGAGCCCGACGTTGCCGCTGAGCCAGGTGGCCGTCCTCGCCGCCGTGCTCACCGGCGACGCCTGACCCGCGGGCCGTCACGGCCGGGTGGCGGCGGTGGGGGCCGTGCCCGGGGCGCGGGTCGTCACCGTGGCCGTCGTGGTGCCCAGCGTGTCGTGGCGGGCCGTCAGCGTGAGCGTCCCCGCCGGTCCCGCGAACGGGCGCAGCCACACCGCCGCCGCGCCGCCGGTCGCGGCGAGGTCCAGCGTGGTGTCGCCGACCAGCTCGGCCGGGCCCGTCAGCGCCAGCGTCACCTTGCCGCCCGCCGACGCGCGCAGGGTGCCGTAGCGGTCCGTCACCGCCACGACGACGCGGGTCGCGTCGGCGCCGTCGGCCCGCAGGTCCGTGTCGTCCGGGACGCAGCTCAGCGCGTCCCGGCTCCGGTCGCCGCTGTAGCGCCGGGTCGCGACCAGGCGGTCACCCAGGTAGCCGTCGATGCGCAGCTCGGCCCGGGTCAGCGGGAAGTCCACCGCGAACGGCGGGTGCGCCAGGTGCGGGAAGTCCGCGCGGCGGCTGCGGGCCGGGCCCGCGTGCCGGCCGCCGAGGAACAGCTCCAGGCGGTCGCAGTTCGACCAGACCGTCGCGCCCGGCCCTGGCAGCGGCACCCCGTCGTCCCACGCGAACCCGGCCTCGACGACCGCGCGCACCCGCGGGTCGCCCTGCGAGGCGTAGAACGCCGCGGCCGGCTTCGGGATCCGGAAGATGTCGGACACGCCGGCGAACTTCGAGCCGCCCAGCGAGCGCTGCCAGCCCGACGGGTAGTCGAACGCGCACCAGGCGAGCAGCCCGCTGTAGTGGTCGTCCGCCGCGGCCAGGTCGTGGGCCTTCGCGTGCAGTTCGGCCTGCAGCTGCTGGGTCGCGTTCGGGTCGGTCCGGCGGTACGCGCGGACGCCGGCGAGCGTGCCGATCGACTCCGTCACCAGGTACGGCACCCCGGGGCGCGGCGCCTTGAGCTGGAACGGCGCGCCGCGGTGCGCGGTGTAGTCGTTGTAGGCGAGCACCTGCTCGTCGGTGCCCGGCGGCAGCGCCAGCCGCGCGCCGGTGGTGCTGGCCAGCGCCCCGCTGGTCGGGCGCGACGGGTCCAGCTGCTTCGCCAGCTTGCCGGTCTTCAGGTACATCTCGGTCGTCCCGGCGGCCTCGTTGACGCGGGTGCCCCAGACGACGACGCTCGGGTGGTTGCGGTCCCGGATCACCATCGCGGAGACGTCACGCAGGTTCTGCTGCTGCCAGGCGGCGTCGCCGACCCGGCCCCAGCCCGGGATCTCCTCCCACACCAGCAGGCCCAGCTCGTCGCAGGCGTCGAGGAACGCGCTCGACTGCGGGTAGTGCGAGCAGCGGACCATCGTGCAGTTCAGCTCGCGGCGCAGGATCTCGGCGTCGCGCCGTTGGACGCGGTCGGGCATCGCGCCGCCGGCGAACGGGTACCACTGGTGGCGGTTGAGGCCGAACAGCTTGAGCCGGCTGCCGTTGAGGAAGAAGCCGTCCGGGGTGAACCTGGCTTCGCGGAACCCGACGCGCACCACGCGCTGGTCGAGCCGCCGCGGTCCGGAGCGCACGCTCACCGTGACGTCGCACAGCGCGGGGTCTTCGACGTCCCACAGCCGGACCGCGCCGAGCCCGCTCACCTCGAACGTGACGGTCTTCGTGCCGACCGGCATCGGCCCGACGGTCGTGGCGGCCTGGGCCAGCTCGCGCCCGGCCTGGCTCACCGACGCCGTGAGCTGCAGCGGTTCGGCGATCACGGCCGTCGTGTCCAGTTCGCAGGTCAGACGCAGCGACCGGGCCGGGGTGAGGACGTCAGTGGGGCAGGCGAAGACGTCGGTGAGGCGGGTGCGCGGCACCGTGCCGATCGTGGCCGGGCGGTAGATCCCGGCCGGCTGGTAGAAGTCGATCACCGACGGGCCGGCCATCCGCGGCAGGTTGGGCGGGACGTCGAGCTGCCACCGCCCGTCGACCACCACGGCGAGGATGTTGTCGCCCGCCGTGACCTGCGGAAGTTCCACCTCGAAGGGCAGGTAGCCGCCGTTGTGGGAGGTGACGAGCGTGCCGTTGAGGTAGACGGCCGCGTTGGTCATGACGCCGTCGAACCGGGCCCGGACGCGTTCGGCGACCATCGCCGGGGACACCGTGAAGTGCTTGCGGTAGATCCACCGGTCCTGCCACGACGCCGGGTCCCAGCCGGTCCACGACAACGGTGTCACGCAGTGGGGGAGCTGCACGGGCGAAAGGTCTTCTTCGTCGAAGTCGGCGTCGGCGCAGCCGTCCTCGTACCGCCCGAAAAGCCAGAAATCGCCCAGCCGCACCGCATCCGGATCCGGTTCCCCCATCCCGGCGGACCCGGCAACGGTGGTCCCCACGACGGCGGCCCCGAGCGCGGCCCCGCCCGCGGCGAGGAACCCGCGCCGCGAGAGCCGCCGTCCGTCCGCCATGCCGACCTCCGTGCCCGGGCGAGCACCGCGCCCATCGGCTCCAGTGTGTCCCCAACGGACCCACTGTGGCATCGCACCTGATCAACACGCCATTACGGGGGCCAGGTCAGTTCCGGCACGCGCCTTTCGCGACCAGTACCCGGTGCACCGCCTCCCGGACCCGCTCCGCGCCGAGCCTGCCCGATGTCACGGCGGCGACCAGCCGGTCCAGCACCTCGGTCACGTGCCCGCCGGAAGACCACAGCACCTGGTCGGCGCCGGCCCGCAAGGCCAGGAGGGCGGCTTCGGGCAACGGGTGGGCCGCGGTGATCGCCCGCATGGCCCCGAGGTCGTCGGTGACGGCGGGGCCGTCGAAGCGGTACGTGTCCCGCAGCAGGCGGTACGCCGCCGGACTGAGTGACGCGGGCTCGCCGGCTGTCAACCCGGGTACGGCGAGATGCCCGACCATGACTCCCGCGGCACCAAAGCCCGCCAGCCGCTCGTAGGGGAGGAGGTCGGACGTGCTCAGGCGACCCAGCGGCGGGGTCTGCGGGAGTACCCGGTGCGAATCGCCGCGTGCGTGGCCGTGCCCCGGGAAATGCTTGAACACAGGCATCACGCCGCCCTCGCGGAGGCCTGAAGCGAACGCGTAGGCGTAGGCCGTGACGGACTCCGGGTCCGGGCCGTAGGACCGGTCGCCGATGACCGCCTGAGCCGGTTGATCGCTGACGTCGAGAACCGGTGCGTAGTCGACTGTGACGCCTCGCGCCCGCAGCGCCTGGGCCCGCTGCAGGCCGAGGTCATGCACCTGAAGCGGGGTCATCGTCGCGGCGGCGTTACGGGCGCTCGGAAGTTCGCCGTCCAAGGCGTCGATCCGCTGCACGCGGCCGCCCTCGTCGTCGACGGCGACCGAGACAGGCAAATCGGTCACCGCCTGCACGCGGGACAAGGCGCCGTCGCGGAGCAACGGGGTCGCGTTGCCACCGAGGAAGATGCCACCGACCTGCTCGCTCCGCACGAGCCCGACGACCGCGGTGACATCGCTCGCGTCCACGCCGACGACGGTCAGCTGAGCGAGTTGCCGTCGCAGCGGAAGCCCGCTCACGACTGCTCCGCACGGCGCGACCGGTCCGCGACGAGCACCTTCCGCGGCCGCCGGCGAGGCGGTGCCGGAGGACGGGGTTTCCCCCGAGTTGTGCGAGACCGCGGCCGCGAGAAACCCGCCCACGACGACTGCTGCGAGCACGGTCCTGGTCCGGGTCATCGGACTTTCGTGTTCCCTTCGTAGCCACCGCTGGATCGCAGCCGCTTCGCGTAGCAGTCGTCCTTCGGCAGGCCTTGGCCGTCACACCAGGCGTTCGCGTCGTCGGCCGTGCCGAACGACTGGTCCTGCACGGTGACCCAGAAGTCCGGATACTTGAAGCTGCTCCAGTCACCTGTCCAGATCAGGCGAACCGAAGCGAAACTGGTCCGGAGACGCAAGTGGTCCTGAAGGATCGCAGGAGCGTCGTAGACGATCCCGTCCGCCTCCATCCCGACCTTCTTCGAACTCAGCTGGGCGACCCAATGGTCTTCCAGTGCGGAGCGGACGGCGGGCAGGTCGGCGTCGGCGTACTGCCTGAGCTGATCCACGGCATCGGCCGACGAGGTCGGCAGCGCCGAGGACGTCGTTGTCGGGGAGTCGGAGGCGGTCGGGTAGCTCGGCTGGTAACCGCCCGAACCGGCACCGAGGCCGCCCACGTCCGCCGCGCTGTAGCCCGAAGACGAGCTCGCGTTCGAACTCCTGCCTTGGCCCTGGACCGACACCGTTATCACGAGGCCCACCACCGCCACCACGGCGGTGACCACCAGAGCGATCGTCCGGTTGGTCCGGCGAGCGGCCAGCATCGCTGTGGCGTCGGAGCTCCGTGGCGGGATCCGCGCGACGACGGTCTCGGCCGTGGCCGCGCAGGAGCACGGTGCCGTACCGGACATCCGGCGGTGACAACGGGAACAGAACTGCATCGCACACCTCGCATCGTCACGACCGGCTCCCGGTCGCGCGGTGGACTATCGAACCGGCCGCGGGAAATGTTGCAGAAAGGTCGGAGAAATTCCGTTTCCGAGTGCTTGTAAGAGTGGAAAATAAGTATCCGTACGGAATCCGTAACACGGGTCGGGAATTGCGCGAACCCTGGGGGCAGAGTGATTCGCCGTCGAAGATCGAGGGGTCCTGCCCGTGGAACTCAGCACGATCGCCCGTACCGGAAACCCCGCTGGGCCCTTGCCATTTCCCGTGGAACTGCCGGATCCCGTCGTCGAGATGCTGCTCGACGAACTGGCGGGCGGAGTGTGCCGGGTGCGATCGGCGCGCGCGGATCATGACGAGGAACAGCTGGCGAGCCGTTTCCGGCTCGGTTTCGCGCAGCAGGAGACCGTGCTGCTCGAAGATCCTTTTTCTTTTCTCGTCATCGCCCAGTGCGCCTTGATCCAATTGAGTCTCGGGGTGCGACCCGAACCGGTGCCGGACCACGCCGACGCGCTCCGGCGGATCCTGGCCGAAAGCGGCGTCCACGATGTCACGCCGGCGGTGCTGTCGGCGACCGACCGGCTCGGCGCCTTCGTCAGCGCGATCCGGCACGACCTGAACTCCGGGTTGATCCCCGGCGCCTACGCCGACGATCTCCCGGCTGTGGTGATGGCGGCCGTGGCCTTCAACGCCCCCGAGCCGCTGTGGCCGTCGGTCGAGGCCCGGTCGGGCACGAGGGACCGGGCCGTTCGCGCGGTGGACGGTACGGATCCCAACTCCGTCGTCACCGCGATCGCCCAAGCGGAGGAAGAACTGGCCACGAACGCGATCCAGGCCGCCGAGACCTACGCCGAACTGCGAAGCGGCGCGGTGACCCTGCGCGACGAACTGCCGCAGGGAGAACTCGGCGCGAGCCAAGGCCTGCTGACCTCGCGGGGTATCGACGTGGACGGGATGCGGGCGCTCATCGCTGCACGTCACGAGTACTCGCGCAGCGGTCTGTTCAAGAAGATCATGCTCGGCAACCCGGCCGCGATGATCGAGGACGAGGCCAGGGAGCTGCTGGCGCGCTGGGAGCAGCTGACGGTCGCGGCGCGGAACGCCGCCCAGCGAGCGGAGACCGCTCGCACCGAGGGCGTCGGCGGACTGCGGCCGCTCGCCCGTCCGTTCACCGAGCCCGTCTCCCGGTACAACAAGCTCTGGCCGGAGTCTTCCCGGCAGTTCGATCACTATCGGCGTACGGAGCCCGAGGTGGCGGCGGAACTGGGGGAGCGGCGGGCTCCGCACCACCTGTGGACGTTCGACCCGCTGCCGGGTGAGCGGTGGTCCCGGATGCCGTACCTGGACTACCGGTACCAGAGCATCGTCTTCGTCTCCGACCACCAGAACCTGCCGTACGAGCAGGCCTGCCGGGCTGTGACGGGGATCGTGCTCGACCAGATGTCCCGGGCCCGCCCCGGCCGGCTGACGTTGACCTGGATCGACCCGCGGGGGCGCGGGCAGAGTGCGGGCCCGCTCCTGTCACTGCTCGAGCTCGGCAAACAGCTGATCGGCGACGCCGTCTGGTCCGAACCGGACGACATCGCCGCTGCCCTCCGGCGGGTGAGCGACCGGATGGCGCAGCTGGAACAGCGCGCGCTCAAGGACACCTATCCCGACCTCGACGCCTACAACGAGACGGCGGGGCAGCTGGCCGAACCGAACCACGTCGTCGTCGTGACCGGTTATCCGCAGGGGTTCTCGGAGGACTCCGCCCAGCGGCTGCGCCAGATCATGGAGAGTGGCGCCCGCCTCGGTATCGCTGTGCTCGTGGTCGTGGACCAGTCACTTTCGCACGCCTACCGCATGGACGACACGGGCGGGCACTACCCGGTCGGCCGGGTCGGCGGCACGGCTCCGGCCACGGCGCCTTGGTGGAACGCGCAGCTGCTCCAGCCGTACGCGTATGTGCTGGGTGCGAAGGGTCGTATGCACGCCCCGCTGCAGTTCGGGGAGTACCCGCGCTGGGTTCCGTGCGATCCGCTCGTGTTCACGGCCGAGGCCGCCAACGCGATCGTGGCCGGATACGCGAGCGCCACCGAGTCCGCCGCCGAGGTGAAGATCGACGCCAGCAGCCTGGTCGAACCGGGCACGGGCGCGGTGACGACGAATAGCGTGGACATCCCGCTCGGCCTGCAGGGCCGCCGGGAGATCCTGAGCCTGCGGCTGGGACACAAGCTGTCGCAGAACGTGCTGGTCGGCGGTCTTCCGGGCTCCGGCAAGTCGACGCTCTTCCACACGCTCATCGTCAACGCGATCCGCCGGTACGACCCGGAGGAGCTCGAGCTGTACCTGCTGGACTTCAAGCAGGGCGTCGAATTCCAACCCTACGCGGACGGAGCGTTGCCCCACGCTCGCGTGGTCGCGGTGCAGAGCGAACGGGACTTCGGCCTGTCGGTGCTGCGCGATCTGCGGGCCGAGATCGACCGGCGGGCCGAGCTGCTCCGCGGTCCCCAGGGCGCGGGCGCCGACGGGCTCACCGAATACCGCGAGCGCACCCTCGAGAAGCTGCCTCGGATCGTCGTGGTGGTCGACGAATTCCAGGTGCTCTTCGCGGAGGACGACCGGATCGCCCACGAGTGCGCCCAGCTCCTCGACCACGTGGTGCGGCAGGGCCGCGCGTTCGGCGTGCACACGGTGCTGGGTACGCAGACCTTGCGCGGGCACGGTGCGATGGGCCTGTTGCGCGGCACGCTCGACCAGGTCGCCGTGCGGATCGTGCTCAAGACCAGCGAAACCGACTCACGTCTGTTCCTCAGCGACGAGAACCCGGCGGGCGCGCGCCTGACCCGTCCCGGCCAAGCCGTCTTCAACGGCGACGGTGGCCGGCCGGAGGGCAACGTCGAGTTCCAGGTCGCACACACCGAGGACGCGGCGCGTGACGCCGCCGTCGCCGAAGCCCGGGCATCCGCCGACCGGGCGGGCTTCACCCGGGGTCCCCGCGTGTTCGACGGCACCAAGCCGGTCGACGTCACGCAAGACGACCAGGTCCAGGGACTGGTCGACGGCACCGCGCGGGTCGACGGGAAACGTTTGTGGCTGCACCTCGGCCTGCCGGTGGCGATCAAGGGATCCGGCGGGATCGGGCTGCGGCGCGCGGGCGGGTCGAACCTTCTGATCGTGCACCGGGAGCCGGCACACGCGGTGGGCGCGCTGGCCGTGGCGCTCGCGACGGCGCGGTTGTCGACGGGTGACCCGTTGCGGGTCGTCGGGCTGGACTGCCTGGGACAAGATGACGAGGAGGACGAAAAGCTGCGGCACGTCCTTGAGATCGGCGACAACGCCACGTGCGTGGGTCACGCGAAGATCGCCGCGTCACTCGCGGAGCTCGCGGACGACGTACGGCGCCGGCTGGAGGAGGAACGCGGCGGCGAGCGCACCATCCTTGTGCTCAACGCCCTCCAGCGCGCCCGCGTCCTCGGCGATGAGAACAGCTACGGCGAAGAGGGTTCTCCGCGGGAGAACCTGCTGAAGGTGCTCAGCGAGGGACCGGACTACGGCGTGCACACAGTGGTGCTGACGGACTCGGTCGACGCGGTCGACCGGCGCCTCGGTCACGGTGGCCTGAGCCAGTTCGGCGCCCGGGTCGTCGGGCAGTGTTCAGTCGACGCGTCTCAACGGCTCCTGGGCAGCGGGGCCGCCGGGAAGCTCGGAGAGCACTACGTGGTGCTGCACGAACCGGACGACGATCGGACCGAGACCTTGCGGCTGTTTCCGCGACCGGGCGACGCCTGGCGCTCGGCGGCCGCCGACGCGGCTACCCGGAAGAAGGCGAATCGATGAGCTACCAGGGGTTCGACCCGGACGAGGTCGATCGTGCCGCGCACGTGCTCGGCCAGTCGAGAGAGCAGGTCCAGCAACACGCCAAGCGCGTCCGGGCGTCGATTCACGGCATCAGCCGCTTCCAGGGCAGCGCGGCGGACAAGGCGCGGGCCTACGTCGACCAGGTGGCGAAACGACTGGACCAGGACGCCCGCGACCTCGACGAGGTGATCCAGGCCCTGAAGACGCTGGCGGCCCAGGCCCGCCTGCTGAACCGGTGAGCCGTGCGCTTCGCCGGAGATCCCGACCAGCTGCCTCCCGTCGGCGCCGCGCTGCTGCGCTACGGCGGCCAACTGGCCCAGCACCGGACCGCCGTCGAGCTGGCGTGCGCGGAGGTCTCCCGCGCGGCCGAGGCGGCGGTGAGCCGGCTCGAAGGCAGGCTGCGGACGGCACGCGCCAAACTCGAAGCCGTCGACCCGGAGGACGCTGCGGCTGTGGCCGCGGCAATCCGTGAAGTCGAGATCGCGACGGCGAACCGGGACGCCGGCCGGGAGCAGAAGCGCCGGATCGAGCGGACCGTCGCCGACCTGCGGTCGAGCACCGGACCCCGGTTGCTGAGCGCGATCCGGACCACCGAGCAGGGCCGGGTGCGGGTGCTGGCGCTCTGGCGGCTCGTCGAGCGCGCGGTCAGCGCGTTCGAGACCGCCGTCTCACGCTGCTTGGGTCGTTCGACCGCCCCGATGACCGGCCTCGCCGCGCCGAGCTACGTCTCGGGTTCTGCGATGAACGTCGGCACGAGCGCGAGTCCCGCCGCCCGCTCGCCGTTGCCGCAGCCGATCGGACCCGGCCCGCAGGCGCTCGTCCTCCTCGATCTGATCGACGACTCCGACTCACCGGTGTTCGGCGCGGCGGACTTCCTCAAGGTGGAGATGCGCGTCATGCGTGCTGGTCTGATGCGGCTCGAAACGGAGGTTCTGCCGGCTGTGCGGGCCGGTGCTCGATTGGAGGATATGCGTGAGCTCGACACCAGATCCGGCCTCACTGGTTCGCCTGCTTCCCACGTGACGGTCTACGAGTCCTTTTTCGGTGACACATCGGTCAAATTGAGCCGGGGGCGGGACGGTCGGTACACCGTGCGCAACGGTTACCACCGCATCTGGCTGGCCAGGCAAGCAGGCATCGACAGCTTGCCCGCCGACGTTCTGGACGTACCGTGACCGCGCTGGCGGCGTTGACCACCGCCCTGATCCGCGATCACACCACCTTCCGGGCCGCGACCCGCTCGCTGATGGCGACCTGGCGCGACCCCCACTCCGAGCGGTTCGAACGCGAGGTTCTCGCGGCGCTGGACCAGGACAACGCAGCGGTGCTGAACGCGCTGCGCGACGGAGAGAGCGAACTGGCCCGGGCCGAGCAGGTGCTGCGTGGCGTCGGCGAGTCCCTGAACCCCTGACCGTCCGTCTGTTACCGGACAGGACCGGTTCGGTGCGAAGCCGCCTCGGGAAACGAACAACGCCGGAGATCGATCCGCTCGGGTAACGGTGACCACGCGCCCGTAACAGGCCGTTGTCCGCCATCGACTCCTCCAGCGTCGTTCGCGCTGCCGGTTGCCGGCGGTGTCCTCGATCGAAAAGCATTTCGCGGCCGTTCACGGCGGATCGGACAAAGGAGCGGTATGGCGAGTCCCCGGCAATCGGTCTCGGTTCTGGCGGGAATGGTGAGCCACGAGGCCGAACACCTCTACAACCGCCTGCGGCTGGCGAGGTCCATGCCGAGCGCGATCTTCCAGGCGAATGGCGAAGCGGCCGCGGAGCTGCTGGAGCGGGGCCTCGTGTTCCGGCAGCCCGGCGCCGATCGGGTCGCCCCGGTCGGCACGACCCTCGCCCTGCGTGTGCTGCTCGAGGACCAGCAGGCTCGTCTGGTCGAAGGACACGAGCGGATGGTTTCCGGGTGGGACCGGTTGATATCGCTCGCCGCCGAGACTGTTCCGGCCGGGCCGGCCGCCGGGGTGCGGGTCCTCGACGACCCGCACGAAATCGCCGATCGGGCGGCGGTGCTGCACGCCTCGCCACGCCGGCTCCTGCGGGCGGTGGAGATCGGCGACCCGGCGAGCTGGTGGTCGCGAAAGCTCGTCCGCGTCGGCCGAGCCGGAGCGTTCCGGAGGCTGATCCACGAAGGGGACACCCCTCCCGTGCCGGACCGGCCGGGAGCCGAAGTCCGCTCGTGCGCGCGGTTGACCATCCGGATGGTGCACGTCGACGACGCCGTCGCACTGGTTTCGGCGGACCGCGCCGGTGGGTCCGCGTCCCTGGTCCGCGACCCGGCCCTGCTCGCGGTGCTGGGCGACTGGTTCGACCTCGTCTGGGCAAGCCGCGCCATCGCGGCGGAACCCGCTCGGACCGCCGCCACTTCGGAACTGCCGGCCGACGTGGCGCGGGTTCTCGCGATGATGCCGTTCGACGACGACGAGACCATCGCCCGCAAGACGGGGGTGAGCGTCAGCACCGTCCGCCGCAAGGTACGGCAGGTGTACGGCGCGCTGCAGGTCGACAACCGGTTCGCCGCGGGGGTGGCGGCGGCCCGACGCGGCTGGATCTGAGCCTGCTCTCATGTGAGATCCGGGCGAAGCCGGAGCAGGCGGTCGATCAGGGCCCGGACCTCACTCTCGCCCGCGCCGTGGGGCAGGTGGAGGTACTGGGTGAAGGCCAGTTCTGCGAGTGCCTCCGGCAGATCGTCGAGCTGCAGCCGCTGCCGGGTCCCCACCAGGACGGGGATGACGTCCACACCGTTCTCCCAAGCCAGGAGAATCTCCTTGCGCACCCAGTCTTCCGGGTCGTCGAGCAACCGGTTGCCGTCGCGACCGGTAGCCCGTTCCCAATTGCGCCCGATGACGGCCAGTACCACGCCGCTCGTGCGGACACCGTCCATGAGGGCGGGCCGGTAGTCGGAGCCGGGCTGGATGGAGTTCGTATCGCGGAAGACACGGCGTTCCCCGAACCGACGGGAGAGTTCGTCGTGGAGGAGCAGCACGGTGCCGTCGCCGTCGCCGGTCCGGTAGTTGAGGAAGGCGAGGGGTTTCGCCCGTGGCGGTGTCCGGGTCTCCACCCCCAGCCCGGTCATCGCGTCGACCAGCCACCCGGCGGGCTCCGGTCCGCCGAGGTCCTGCCGCAGCTCGGGGAGTTCGCGCACGAGACCGGAGCACCGCTCGGCGAACAGCACCAAGGTCGGGTTCGGAATGTCCACCATGGACTGCCAGATGATGCCCGCCGCCCACGGCACCTCCCGGCGCAGCCAGGCACCCCACTCGCGGATCACCGGGTACAACCCGTCCCGCTCGACGAGCAGCGCGATGTCGGCGTGGATCCCGGCGAGGTCCGCGCTGCTCAGCAGCCGCAGCAGCGGCAGGTCCGCGGTGGTCTCCAGCGCGGACAGGACTTCACCGTCCAGACGTGCGTGGTGCAGCATCCGGGGCACGGCGGGGTTGAGGTCGAACTCCGGCAGCACCCGTTCGGCTACAGCGGTGACCTGCCCCGGCGACGCGTAGAGGACGCAGTACCCGTTCGTGGTGGTGCCGTCGAATCGGCGGCCACCGAAGACGCGGTCCTGGGGAGACTCGAAGGCTACGGCGGGGTGTGCGACCGGATGGGTGCGCCACAACCGGGTGCCTGCCGGCAGGACGTGCCGGGCGGGTTCGCGGTCGAGACGCTCGGGAGGTGGCAGCAACGGCAACGTTCAGCCCTCCATCGCCGCGACGGCCGCCGCCACGACCGATTCGCGACCAGGCCGGGGGAGCAAGCGGACAGGGGGTTCGTGCAGCCAGCTGTTCGTGCTGAGCCACCAGTCGGCAGCGCCCCAAGGGTCGTCCTGGGCACCGAGAAGACGGTTCACGCGCAGGACGAACTCGGTGGGATTTCCGTCGTCGTCGAGCTGGAACGACGGGACGGCGACTCTTCCGTCGTCGCGGTCCAGCCGGATCAGGTGGGGGACGTCGGGGTCGATCCCTCGTTGCCGCAGTGAGCTGATGTCCTCGCACGCGGTTGTGAGGATCCGGTGGTAGGCCGACCAAGGCGCCCGGTCGGCGAGGCGGAGACGGATCGAGGTCGTGGCGTCGGCGAGTGCCGGTTCCGCCTCGCTCGAGGGTCCGGCGAAGCGGTTGCCGATCTTGACGACCGGATCTTCGTCGGGCAGCCCGGCGAACAGGACTCGGGCGATCGCGGAGCGCAGGTCCACACGCTGTTCGCCGTCGACGGTGTCGGCGAGGCTCAGCACCAGGTCCCGCAACTGCTCCCGCGCGGCCGGCCGGAGTGCGGCGTTGACCCTCTCCCACTGCTCGGCCAGCGCCACGATCATCGCCGGGATCGCCATGTCTTCTCCCCTCGGTCACTCGATTCTCTTTCGCCGAGGGCGGTCTCGGGCCGCGATGACTGGTTCCGGTCACTGGCAGGTTGCCGTCATCGGGCCCATTCGGTGGCCGCGCTGTGCTGGGCTGGTCGGGAGAGGGAACGAGGTGGGGATGAGTTCGTCGGTCGGCTACTACTACTCGGCGGCTGAGGTCGAGGCCGAGCGGGTTCGCGCACTGCGGGCTGATCTGGCCGCCCTGCGGGTGCGGTTCGATCGAGCGCGTCACCAAGCGACCGCGCTGTCGGTCGGCGTACCGAAGGTGAGGATCCGCGCCGGTGAAACCAGCGCGGAGTTGACCGCGACGATCGGCGGGCTGCGCGCCGCGGTCGAAGCTGTCGAGGGCCGTCTCGACACCGCCTGGTCGCAGCGGTGGCGCGAGCGCATCAGGGAAAGCGCGTCCGCCAGGACGCCGTCGGCGGCCGGGCTCAGCGCCGCGGACGAACTCGCGGCCGACCGGGCGCGGACGACGGGTGAGGCGGAACAGCGCGCCGCGCGGGCTCGGGAGTCGGCGATGAACGACGCCCGGCGGCTCGTGGAACAGGATGGGCCGCGATGTGACCCGGCGGATCTCGAGCGGCTCACCGAGGAGCTCGGAAAGCTCGCGCGATTGGAGAAAGTGGCCGACGTCCGGGCCGGGGCACTCGGGTTCGCTCTCGAGGTCAAGGAATCGGTCGTCCGCCGCAAGACGGCCGACGTGGCGGAGGAGGTTCGGGCAGCCCTGCTCACCCTGGTTCCCGAAGCCCCGGAGGCGGAACGCGACCAGCTGGCCGAGGCGGTGCGCGCCGCGGTGGATCCGGAGACGATGCGGAACGCCGTGCACCAGGCCGTGGAACGCGCCGATGTCGCGCGGTGCCGGTCGACGGTCGCCGTGGCCGCCGCCGAGGCGCTGACCGCCGCCGGATGCACGGTCGGGGACGACTTCGCCACCTTGCTCGCGGACCGGCGGGAAGCGGTGGCGCGCCTGGACGGCGATCCGAAGGGTTACGGCGTGCTCGTCCGGTTGCCGGACGACGGCGCCCGGATCATGGCGGCCGTCGTCCGATCCGAAACGGTCGAGGCCGACGCGGACCGCGATGTCGCGGCCCAGCGCGGGTTTTGTGACGTCACGCTGCCCAAGCTGGTCGGTTCGCTGGACGCAGGCGGCGTGAAGCTCGGCGAAACCCCGTTCCTGCGGCTGGAACCCGGCCGCCGCGCGGTGCCGGCAGTCGATGCGGATCGCCTGCCCCGGACGCGGAAGGTGAAGAAGACCAGAGCCGCGTATCAGGCCGGAACCGAGCAGCGGCAGCGGGAGCGCCGGGATGGCTGAGCTCCCACCGTGGGTGCGGGAATTGGACATGTCCCTCACCACGCACCCGCAGATCCTGCTCGTGGGCAACGTGAGGGACCAGTACCTGCTGCCCGCCGAGGACGGGAGCGGCGGCCTTCTGCCACTCGGGCTGTGGGACGTCGTCGAGCGGGTCTGCCGGCGGCGAGGGTTCGGCGCGCTCGCCACGTTCGACGTGGTGCACGACCGGATGAGCCTGCAGAACCTGCGCGAGCAAGGCCTGGAGGTCCCGGACTCACTGCGGGAGATGGCCGTCGCCGACGCGATGACCGGTGCGACCGCGGGCGCGTCCGGGGACGAGGAGCCCGACGTCCGGATGCTGCGGCGGATCCGGCGCGTCCTGCGCGACATCGTCGAGACCCGTGGCACCCCGGTCGCCGTCATGTTCCCGTATGCCCAGCGGCTCGGATCACCGCGTTCCGAGTTGTCGGGCGAGGGGAAGCTCCTGATGGCGAGCGCGGAGGCGCTGGCCCACGAGGCGACCGAGGTCGCGGGCGCCGACGGCGCGATGGTCTTCAACACCGTGTTCTGGGTGGCCGAACGGCAGGACCAGATGCCCATCGACTTCGCGCTCTCCTCGCGAACGGTACGGGTGGTGACGATCCCGCCGGCTCCGATCGACCAGCGGCAGGCCGCGGCCGAGCTGGCCGTCCGCAGTGTCCTGGCCTCCACCGGCGGAGGCGATTCCGCCGGTTCGTGGGTCGCGGCGGCAGTGGAGAACCTCGTCGGTGTCACACACGGCATGTCGAACTCGGAGGTGCTCGCGATCGCGAAGGTCGCCTTGGACCAGCGGATCCCGGTCGAGCGGCTGGACGAGGCCGCACGGCTCTACCGGATCGGTGTGACCGACAACCCGTGGGCCGCCGCGGAGATCCGGAAGAAGATCGTCGACGGCGAGCGCCGCCTCACGGGGGAGGGTGCCGACGGCACCGTGGACTCGATCGGCGTCCTCGGTCAGGACCGCGCGGTGCGCAAGGCGGTCGACATCTTCATGCGGTCCGCGGCCGGGCTCACCGGCGCCCAGTCCTCGAGTTCGCCGAACCGGCCGCGCGGGGTGCTGTTCCTCGCCGGGCCGACCGGAGTCGGCAAGACCGAGCTGGCCAAGGGGATCGCGCGGATGATCTTCGGCCGCGACGCCGAGCCGATCCGGTTCGACATGAGCGAATTCGGCCAGGAACACGCGCGGGAACGGCTGATCGGCGCTCCACCGGGGTTCGTCGGCTTCGACGCGGGCGGGGAGCTGACCAACGCGGTCCGGGCGACCCCGATGTGCGTGCTGCTGTTCGACGAGATCGAAAAGGCACACCCGCGGCTGTTCGACATCTTCCTCCAGATCCTGGAGGACGGCCGGCTGACCGACGGCCGGGGATCCACTGTGCACTTCACGGAGTGCGTGCTGATCTTCACCTCCAACCTCGGCATGACGTCGTCGGCGACCGGCGGCCGGACGCTGACCCGGCTGACCCACCGCAGCGATCCGGACGACGTGCGGCGGGTCCTGGAACAGGCCTTCGTCGACTTCTTCGACACCAAGCTCGGCCGGCCCGAGCTGCGCAACCGGATCGGCGACTCGTTCATCGCGATGGACTTCATCCAGCCCGAAGTCGTCCCGGCGCTGCTGGACAAGGCCCTGAAGTCGGTGCGCTCGCGGGTGGACGCCGTGCACCGGATCGACCTCGTGCTCGCGCCCGAGGCACGGCAGGCGTTGCACGACCGCGCGGTGGACGCGCTCGACTCCGGCGGCCGCGGGGTGAACACCGTGGTCGAGACACTGCTGATCAACCCGTTGTCCCGGGAGCTGCTCGTCGATCCGCCGGAGCCCGGCGCCACGTGGACGGTGACGGCGATCAAGGCCACCGGTGACGAGACGGCGATCGAGGTGAGCCGATGCTCCGCGTGAACCGGGTCCACCACCCCGTCACGGCGCTGGGCCCGGGGACCCGGCTGGGTATCTGGCTGCAGGGCTGCCCCCTCGCGTGCCCGGGCTGCATGTCGCGCGACACCTGGGATCCGAACGGCGGCACCGATGTGCCGATCGCGGAACTGGTGGCGCTGTGGCGGCGCGCGGTGGCCGCCGGTGCGGACGGCCTGACCGTCAGCGGTGGCGAACCGCTCGAGCAGGCCGAACCGCTGGCGCGGTTCCTCGACGAGGCCAGGGCGGTCGGCGGTGATCAGGAACCGGACTTCCTGCTCTACACCGGCTTCGAGCTCGACGAGCTCGACGTGACCCGGAGAGCCGTGCTCGCGCGAGCCGACGCCGTCGTCACCGGCCGGTACCAGGTCGCACTGCCGACCGGTCTGCTGTGGCGGGGTTCGGCGAACCAGCAGCTCATCCCGTTGACCGACCTGGGCCGAGACCGCTACGCGGCGTACACCGACTTCGTCGTGGACCACCCCCCGATCCAGATCGCGGTCGACGACGAGCGGCTGTTCGTCATCGGCGTGCCGCCGCCCGGCGCGCTGCCGCGGCTCGAACGCGCGCTGCGGGACCAAGGCATCGCATTCCGGGAGGTGGCGTGGCGACGCTGAAGTACGAGTGCGCGATCGATCCGGCCGGCTGCGGGGACTACGCCGCGCCGGGATTCTGTACCCGTCATCCGCTGCGGCCGTTGCGGGCGATCCGGACGGTCGTACCACCCGACCACCCGACCCCGCGGGAAACCGGGCCGGAACCCGGACCGGCTGCCCGGCCCGACGTGTCGGTGACGCTGCTCGGCCGCACGGTCACGGTGGCCGGCGACGGTCTGTGTCTCGGGCGGGAGGCAGGGCCGTTCGCCGATGTCCCCGACATGGACCGCCACACCCAGATCTCGCGTGAGCACGCGAAGATCTACTGGCTCGGAGACGTGCTGTACATCCGGGACTGCGGTTCGACCAACGGGACCTACGTCGACGGCGAGCGCGTCGACACCCCGCGGCGACTGGTCCCCGGCCAGAGTCTGCGGCTCGGCCTGGACGTGCCGGTGACCGTGGCCGCGCAGGAGCTCGACGAGTTCGGGCTGCCGCGGTGAGCGCCGTGGTGAAGGTCGCCGTGACGACGGGACCGGGGTTGGTGCGGGCGGCGAACGAGGACCGCCTGGGCGTGTTCGGCTGGCTGGGCCCGCTCGAAACACCCGGTCCGGTCGTGCTGGCCGCCGGTCTCGACGCAGCGCTGGTGGCCGTGGTGGCCGACGGGCTGGGCGGGCATCTCGCGGGCGAGGTCGCCAGCCTCGCGGCCGTCTCCGGCTTCATGGCCGACCCCGCCGGGCTGACCGACGAGACCGCGGTGCGGGACCGCTGCCTGGAGATCCATGCGGACCTGCTCGAAGCCGCCGCGGCACGTCCGGACCGGAACGGGATGGGCACCACCTTGTCCGCGGTGGTGCTGCGCGGGGAGGACGTCCTGGTCTGCAACGTCGGGGACAGCCGCGTCTACTACGTCGAGCCCGGACTCGTCGAACAGTTGACGGCCGACGACGTCGACCCGCTCGGATCCGGTGCCCTGACGCAGGTGCTCGGGGGACTGCCCGACCGCCCCGTGTCACCGCGGATCAGCCGGATCCCGGTCACGCCGGGTCTCCGGCTGCTCCTGTGCACCGACGGCTTGCACGGGGTTGTCTCGGCAGAGGTCCTGCGCGACCGGGCCGCGGCGCCGAGGCTCGAGGACGCGGTCGCCGGCCTGGCATTGGCGGCGGCCGAGGCGGGCGCGCCGGACAACGTCTCGATCTGCTTCCTGGAAGTCACCGCATCCCGACCAGCCGAGGAGAACCATGGCTGAACCGGCCGACGCACCTCGTCCCGCCGCCGACCGGACCCGGCAGCAGGGCCGCCGGTCGACGCCCACCGTCCAGCAGGGCGGCTCTGACGAGGCGCCCGGCGGGCCGGGGGCGGCCGGGCGGACCCGCCGGCAGGGGCGGCCGGACGCGACCAGACGTCAGGAGCCCGGCGAATCCAGTGCGAACACGGGGGACCCGGTCTTCCCGGACGCCCTGCGCGACCGCTACACCCCCGAAGAGCTGCGGGGGTACGGCACGGAAGGTGCCGTCTGGCGTTGTACGACCGGCGCGGGGCAGCGGGTCGCGGTGAAGGTCAACTTCGCCGGGCGGCCGATGGACGCCGAGCTGCTGGATCACCTGTCGCGACCCGCGTTCCGCCGTCACGTACCCGAGATCCACGACCACGGCAGGCTCATGACCCCGCACGGCGAAGTGTTCTGGGCCGCGATGGAGTACCTGGACCGGACGCTCGAAGACGTCGTCGGGGCCGGCCTCGACGCGGCTCGGGGACAGGAGGTCCTGGCCGAGGTCGCCCGCTGCCTGGCTTTCTGGCAGGGCGAGATCGAGCGGAACCCGCTGGACTTCAAGCCGGACAACCTGATGGTCCGTGCGGAGTCCCCGCCGCGCGTAGTGCTGGCCGACTTCGGCGGTGTCGCCGCGTTCACCGCCAGCCAGCAAGTGGGTGGCACCTTCATGGCGGCGCTCGCCTACACCCCGCCCGAAGGGGTCTGGCAGGAGAAGCGATCACCGTGGCCGTGGTGGTCGCTCGGCGAGATCGCCTACCTGATCCGGACCGGGCACACGCGGTTCCAGTCGCCGGACGGCACCCGGTACCCGGACGAGGTCGTCCTGCGCATCCGGCACGTCGGAGTGCTCGAACTCGGCGGGATCGCGGAGCCGCGCTGGCAGCTCCTGCTGCGCGGCCTGCTCACGAGGGATCCGGCCGATCGCTGGACCCACGGGGAGATCACCGAGTGGCTGGCCGGGGGAAGCCCCGCGGTGATCGGCCCGGAAGCCGCTCCCGGTGCCACGGAACCGAAGCACGGCCCGATCACCTTCGCCCACGGGCGTACGTTTCGTGATCCGGCGGAGCTGGCCGTCCAGCTGCTCGACGCACCGGACCTGGCGGAAGAGTGGCTGTGCGGGGAAGGCCGGCAGGCGCTCCTCGACTGGCTGGGGCGCGAGAAGCTCACGAGCCGGTTCGACATCACCCTGCTGCGCGGGCTGAGCAAGGGGTTGCCCGGCGTGCACCGAGCGGTGCTCGCGTTCGGCGCCTCCTTCGCACCGTCGGCTGTGCCTCGGTGGCGTGGGCATCCGGTGGATGCCGGTGGTCTGCTGCAGCTTCTCGGCGACGGCGACGGAGCGGCGATCGCCAGGGAACTGGCCGACTCCCGCGCGTTCGGGACGGCCGCTGAGTACCGGTGCGGGCACGACAGCTGCGCCGGCCGGTGCGCGGTGCTCGACGAGGTGGCCGTCGAGCTGCCGCGCACGGTCGCCGCGGCCGAAGCCGTCATCCGCGAAACCCGTGCGCCGGACGCGCCGATTTCCCTCGGTGATCCCGAGCGCGCTCGTCTGCACGACCTTGCGCTGCTGGTCCTCCTGGAGCCATCGCTCGCCGCCAGACAGGTGCGGGCCGGCGCCGCTACCGTCCTCTTCGGACCCCGGTGGTGGCGGTCGTTCGCGCTGCGCGTGGCGAGGGCTGATCCGTCGACGCCGGCCGGTCGCGCACTCGTCACCGCGGCAGGCGTCCTGGAACGGCGGGCGCACGAGGACACCTCGGGGGCGATCGGGGAACAGCGCGACGCGGTGCGGAGGCGCCTGAGCCGGTCGGGCCGGTCACTCGGTATCGCGTTGCTCTCGTTCTTCGGGATGCTCCCGGCCCTGTGGGTGGCGGCCATGCTGGCGCACGCGGAACAGGCCTTCGGTGACAACCCCGCGCTCGCCGCGGCGGCGATGAACGGGGCGACCGCCGTCCAGCTCGGTCTGGCTCCGGCCGTACTGGTGCTCGCGTCCTTGACGGTCCTTCTGGGACGCCCTCGGCGTTTCTGGACGCTTTGCGGGTGGGGGCTGGCCGTGTTGTGCGGTTTCTTCGGCGACACCTTGCCCCCGTTCACGATCGTCGAGGTCCCGGGTCCGGTCGATGACCTCCTCACCGAAGTGGCCGGTCTCTGGACGGGCAAACCCTGGCCGGGAGTGCTCGTGAGCCTGCTCGTCGCGGGCGTGTTCCTGCTCGTCGTGCAGCGGTTGTCGGCGGGTCCGGCCGGGTGGACGGACGGTTATCCGAGCACCCGCGCGGTTTCCCCGCCGCGCAGGGCGGCGGTGTACGGGCTGGTCGTCGTGGCCTTGCTGGCCGGGTTGTGGGCGGCCGGAGCGCTCGCCTCGGCGGTGACCGGCCGTGGGCGCTTCTCGATCGGTGACGGCGGTCCGTACTTCGCCGTCGTCCAGAGCAGCTTCGTCCTGCCGGTGCTCGTGGCCGCGGCGATCGTCGCGATGGGGTGGCCGAGGACGCACCGGCTGTTGCTGGCTTGCTTCGCCGGAGTGGTCGTGATCGGTGTCTGGGGTACCGAAATCCCGCCGCTGGAAGCGATCCGGTATCCCGTGCTGACCGGGCCGCTGGTGCGGCTCGGCGCTTTCTGGGGGAGCGGCGCGTTCTGGGCCGCGCTCCTGGTGTACCTGCCGGTGATCGGGCTGTGCTACCGAACCGTCCGCCGGCTGGGCCGCCCGTGACCGTGCCGGAGCCGGTGGCGGCGGGGATCGAGCAGCTCAGAGGCGATCTGGCGTCCGCCGGTTACGACCGGGAGGCGAAGGTGCGAGCCGACTTGTGCGCGGCGTTGGTCGAGCAGTACGACAGCGGTGAGGTGGCCGAAGACCCGGAAGACCTGGCGGAAGCCCGGTACCACGCCGAGTGGATCCTCGCCGTCGTCCCGCCGGGTGAGCTCGAGTGGATGATGGCCCAGATGGTGCTGCGCGACGCATGTCAAGGGCTCTTGGGGCTGGCCGGCGACGACGCGGATCCCGAGTTGCTCGACGTGGCGATCGAAGCGGGCCGGTGTGTCACGGAGTTCGATCCCACGGCTCTGAACCGGCTGACGCAGGGTGAAATGCTCCTCGAGCGGGAGGGCACCGACCGCGAGGGCGAGGGCGACCTGGCCGAGGCCGTGACCCTGCTCGAGGCGGCCCGGGCCGACGGGCCGGACGGCGACCTCGGGACCGCGGTCACCGTGACGCTCGGGTTCGCCTTGACCCGCTGGGAGCGCCTGCGGGCCGAACCGGGTGCGGTCGAAAGGCTCACCCGGCCGATCGAACTGCTCACCGGAAGTCTCGGTGCGCTGGGGCAGGGCTACATCTCCCGGGACGAAGTGCTCTACAACCTCGCCGAACTCCACACCCTGCGCTACGTCAGCCCGGAGTTCGAACGCACCGGCGCGGACCTGGCCGAGCTCGACCAAGCAGTCGAGTACCTGCAGGGCGTACGGGAGAAGGATCACCCGATGGTGGTCGAGCGGCTGGCGTCGGCCCTGTACATGCGGCTCGGTGAGGCGGCCGACCCGATGGATGCCGAAATGGGCATCCGGGTGCTCACCCGCGTCGCACGGGACGGCAAGGACGCGCTGGAGGAACAGCAGCGGGAGATCTTCGGCGACTTCCTCCTCGAGCGGGCGAAGCGCGTGCCGACCCTTGAAAACGTCGAAGCCGTGATCGAATACCTCGAAGAAGCCCGGAAAGGGAGCGGGTCCGGCACGCCGATGGGCCTGACGCTGCTCCAGGCGTACGCACTCCGCTCCGGCCTCGCGCCGGGCACGCTCGAGCCCGTGATCGCGCTCCTCGACGAAACGATCGCCGGCGAATCGGGAACCGGGCTGAGCCGGGAATGGCTCCGCACCGTGCGCTCGATCGCTCTCGCCGAGACCGCAGTGCTGGCGGGCGACCTGGCTTCGGCGGCCGCCGAAGCCGAGTTCCTGTCGGTGCAAGCGCGGCACCGGAGTTCCCTGGACAGCGATCTGACACTGGTCCTGAGCGTGGCGGCGGTGATCCGCCGGCTACGAGACCAGCCCGGCCGTGAGCCACCCTTCACCGGGTTCTTCGCGCGGCTCGCCGCTTTCGACGCGGACGACATGGTGGTCTGGCTCCATTGGTTCGACCAGGCGGACTCCCCGCCCGGCGGGGCGGACGAGCTGACGGCCGTCGCGCTGCTCCGGTCCTACCTGGTCGACGAGTCCGAGCCGGGTGCTTCACGGCACAAGGCGGTGCTCGCCGCGATCGAGTGCCTGTCGGACGCCGACGCGGCGCTGGCCTCGGACGATCCCGTCCGGCTGGTCGTCCAGCAGCGGCTCGGCATCCACCACGCCGACCTCGCCCGGCACGTGTCCGATGGGGAAGCGGACATCCGGCGCGCCGCCGCGATCTTCGACGACCTGCTCGTCCGCCTCGAACCCGACCACCCGCTCTGTCGGGACACCCTGTACCGGTACGGAGCCGTGATCACGATCGCGGCCATGTACCGCGCTACGGTGATCGATCACGATACCGGGGAGAAGCTTCTTCGCGAGGCCGCCGAGGACCCGGGAAATTCACGTGACTACCGAGCGCACTGCTTGGCTTCGATCGGTCATGTCGACATGCTCCGCTTCGCCAAGGAGCGTCGCCCCGAACGCATGGCCGCGGGAATGGCCTGCTTCCGCCGGATAGCCGAAATCCTCCCGCGAGGCGATCCTCGGGGCGAGGACGCGCTCCACACCCTGGCGCTGGCCCACGTCGACCGTTTCGGTGAGCTCGGCGACCTCCGCGACATCGACCTGGCCATGCGGTACGTCGAGCAGCTGCAGGCGGGACCGTGCACGCTGGACGAGGCCGAGCTCGCCAGGACGGCCGCGCACCTGCGTGCCGTCCGAGCGGCCGCCGGAGCGCAGGGTCTCGCGGTCGATCTCGACGAGCACATCGCCGAACTCGTCGTACGGTTCGAGCGCGACAGCGCGGCGATCACCGGGACGGCGATGACCCACGCGCACGTGCTGGTCGAGGGCAACCAGCTCGCCGATCTCCTGGCGATGCGAGCGATGCACGCCGGTGACCTGGCCGACGTGGTGTCCGCGGACTCGGTCATGGCGCGTGTGCTGGAACTGACCCCACCCGGCAACGCCCTCTACGCGTCGTTCGAGATCAAGGGCGTCCTGCTGACGGTGCTGACCGCGTTGATCACCGCGGACCGGGCTCGTTTCGACGGCGCCCTGGCGCGGCTGGAGGTGCTCGGCGCTTCACCGGACCCTCAGGTCACGGCGTTCTTGCCGTGGCTCTTGGCCGCGTCATGGCTCATCTGGCACACAGCGACGAACAGTACGGAGGCGCGGGAGAACGCGCTTCGCGCCTTCGAAGCCGCCACCAGCGGTCCGGCCGGCACCACCAACCGCGGTCTGCCGATGTTGGGGGGCTTGGCGGCGTCGGCCTACTGGGACCACGGGACCACGATGCACGCCGAGCGCGCCGTCGAGATCAGCTTCTCCCTCCTCGGCCAGCAGGCTCGGGAAGTGCTGCTCCAGAGCGGGGGCGACCACGGGCTGGCCCGGGCGCAGAAGGCGGCGGAGCAGTCCCTGCTGCTGACCTTGCGGTGTCTGGCACTGGGCGACCGGCACCGAGCGGTGGAAGCGATTGAAGCGGGACGCGGGATGGTGCTCGGCGCGGTCTCGACGGCGGCGAACCTCGGGGCCGAACTGCGCCGCGCCGGCCACCAGGGACTCGCCGACGAGTGGGAACTCGCCGCGACCGACGCGGATCGGTTCGACGACGAGGAATCGAGTCTGCTGACCCTGGCGCAGGCCCTGACGGCGCCCGCGGCGGTGAGCGACCTGCGGCACCGCGTTCTCGAGGCACTGTCCACCGAGCCGGCCGGGAGCTCGCCGTCGCGGCCGCCCGGGGCCGCGGAGATCACGGCCGCGCTGCGGGAGATCGGCGCCGACGTGCTGTGCTACCTGATTCCCTGCCAGGGTGAGGCGTACGGCCGGGCGCTGCTGGTCTTCGCCGACGGAGCGCTCGACGAGGTCGTCCTGCCGTTGCTGCGCGACGACGACGGCGCGTACCTGAACTACCTCGACGTGCGTGGACGTGCTGATTCCGCCGAGCGGGGTTCACCGGCCGCGCGCCGCTGGGCCGGTGAAGTCGACGCGATCGTCGAGTGGGCTTGGGAAGTCGCGATGCGGCCCGTCGCCGCCCGGGTGCGCCGCCTGATCGCCGGCACCCCGCGGCTGGTGGTCATCGCGTGCGGTGGCCTGGGTGCCGTCCCGTGGCACGCGGCCGGTCCGGCCGGCAGGCCGCTCGTCCACGAGATGACGGTGTCCTACGCCTCCACCGCGCGGCAGCTGTGCGAGGTCGCCGGACGGGCCACGTCACCGCTGGGGGAGCGGCCGGTCGTCGTGACGGACCCCGAGGGAAGCCTGGTCGGGTCGCAGGAGGAAGCCGCCTACCTGCGCGGGATCTACCCGGGCGGCCGGTTCTACGGCCGGGCCGCTGGCGACGCCGCGGTGGTCGGAGCGGGAACGCCGGAGGAGGTACACCTCGCGTCCCGGTCCGCGTCGATGCTCCACCTTTCCTGCCACGCGAGGAGCGGCGCGGTTCCGTCCGAGTCGGCGCTGCTGCTGGCGGGCGGGACCTTGACCGTGGAGCGGATTCTGCGGCCCGGCGGGCGCCGGACCCTGCCGGGTGGGCTGGTGGTCCTGGCTGCCTGCCAGAGCGATCTGACTTCGGCGGCCCACGACGAGGTGCTGACGTTGGGGGCGTCGTTCATCTCGGCCGGAGCCACGGGTGTCGTCGGATCGCGGTGGTCGGTGGACGACGTCCACTCCAGCTTGATGATGTGCGTGCTGCACCGTGAGCTCGTCGAATTCGGCCGGGCTCCCGCGGAGGCTTTGCGGGCCGCCCAGCTGTGGGCCCTGGACCCGGACCGGCAGGCGCCGCCGGGGCTGCCTGACGGACTGGCACGACGGGCCGCCTCCGACGAGCTGTCCCGCCCGCACGCCTGGGCGGCGTTCGGCTATCTGGGGCGCTGACCCGTCAGCGCAGGGTCGAGGTGCGTACCACCAGTTCCGGGGTGAAGACGACCTGCCGGTGCTCGTGGGCGGTTTCGGTGGTTTCGGCCAGTAGCAGCTCCGCCGCGGTGCGGCCGAGGCGGTGGCGGGGCTGGCGGACCGAGGTGAGCGGGACGGCGGCCGCCGCGGCGAACTCGATGTCGTCGTAGCCCACTATCGCCAGGTCCTCCGGGACGCGCATGCGCAGGGTGGCGCACGTCTGCAGCAGGCCGAGGGCGACCAGGTCGTTGGCGCAGAACGCGGCGGTCGGGCGGATCGCCGACGGCAGGCCCGCCAGGCGCTCGCCGGCGCCGCGGCCGTCGGCGACCGTCAGCGCCGTCGTCGTGAGGTCGACCAGGTGGTCCGGGGCCAGGCCGGCCGCGGCCAGTGCGCGCAGCGCGCCCTGACGCCGGTCGCGCACCTGGCCGACCGTCGTGTGGTTGCCGATGAACGCGATCCGCTCGTGGCCCTGCTCGATCAGGTGCCGGACGGCGATCTCGCCGCCGTAGACGTCGTCGACCGCGACCGAGCAGTGCGCGGTGCCGTCCGGGGTGCGGTCGACGACAACGACCGGCGTGCCGCGGCGGGCGATCTCGTGCAGCAGCGGCGCGTCCGGGTCGACCGGCGTGATGAGGATGCCTTGCACGCGCTGCTGTTCGAGGCGGCCGAGGTAGGCCTCTTCCCGGGACGGCTGGTGGGCGCTGTTGCAGAGGAACAGGGACAGGTCGCTCTCGTCGGCGGCGTCTTCCATGCCGGCCGCGACGTCGGTGAAGAACGGGTTGCTGCCGTCGAGCATCACGTAGGCCAGCACACGGCTGCGGCCCGCCCGGAGCTGCCGCGCGGATTCGTTGCGCACGAAGCGGAGTTCGGCCATCGCGGCCTCCACCTTCGCGCGCGTGGCGGGGCTGACGCGGCCGGGCCGGTTCAGCACGTTGGACACCGTGCCGAGGGAGACGCCCGCGGCCGCGGCGACGTCCTTCATGCCCGCCGCTCTCGGCTCGGCGCCGGACTCCTGGACCGTCATCTGACCCCCTCCTGAGCACGCACCGTTGAAACGTAACATCGCCACCAACTGCGTGGTCCCGACGACGTTTGGCCACGGTTCGGTGGATGCATTGACTTGTTCTTCGGCTGCATAGTAGCGTCACCGCGCCAGGTTTGTGAAACCTTTCAATAGCCCTTCGAACCGGAGGTCGCGATGACGCGGCAGGACCCGGGCCGAGCCCCTCTGCTGGAGGTGCGCGGCGTGAGCAAGTCGTTCGGCGCCGTCGCGGCGGTCGCCGGAGTGTCGTTCCCCCTGCACGCCGGAGAGGCCCACGCGCTGGTCGGGGAGAACGGCGCCGGCAAGTCGACGATCGTCAAGATGCTGGCCGGCGTGCACAAGCCCGACGACGGCACGCTGCTGCTCGACGGCGAACCGGTCACGTTCGGCTCCCCGGCCGACGCCAAGGCCGCCGGCATCGCGGTGATCTACCAGGAACCCACGCTGTTCCCCGATCTTTCGGTCGCGGAGAACATCGTCATGGGCCGCCACCCGCGCAAGAGCTTCGGCCGCATCGACCGGGCCGCGATCCGCGCCGAAGCCGACCGGCTGTTCACGCGGCTCGGCGTCCGGATCGACCCGGCCCGCCCGGCCCGCGGGCTGTCGATCGCCGACCAGCAGATCGTCGAGATCGCCAAGGCGCTCAGCGCGGACGCCCGCGTGCTGATCATGGACGAGCCGACCGCCGCGCTGAGCCGCGTCGAGGTCGAACGGCTGTTCACGGTCGCGCGGACGCTGCGCGAGGAGGGTGCGGCGATCATGTTCATCTCCCACCGCTTCGAGGAGATCACCGAGCTCTGCCAGCGCGTCACGATCATGCGCGACGGCAAGCACGTCTCCACCGACCTGGTCGCCGACGTCACGGTCGACGAGATGGTGCACCGCATGGTCGGGCGCGATCTGGACGCGCTCTTCCCCAAGCAGGACGTCGAACCCGGCGCCGTGGTCCTCGAAGTCGAAGGCCTGGCCCGGGAAGGCGTCTTCCGCGACATCTCCTTCTCCGTGCGCGCGGGCGAGATCGTCGCGTTCGCCGGGCTCGTCGGGTCCGGCCGCTCCGAGGTCGTCCAGGCCGTGTTCGGGGTGGACGAACGCGACGCCGGAGTCGTGCGCGTCAACGGGAAGAAGCTCAAGGCGCACTCGTCGCGCGCGGCGATGAACGCCGGGATGGCGCTGGTCCCCGAGGACCGGCGGCAGCAGGGCCTGATCATGGACCTCTCGATCGAGCGCAACGTGACGCTGCCGCGCTCCGGCGCGCTCGCGAACTTCGGGTTCCTCGGCGGCGGGACCGAACGGCAGGAGGCGCGGCACTGGACCGAGCGGCTGCGCACCAAGTACCGCCGCCTCGGCGACCCCGTCGGCACGCTGTCCGGCGGCAACCAGCAGAAGGTCGTGCTGGCCAAGTGGCTCGCGATGGCGCCGAAGGTGCTGATCGTGGACGAACCGACCCGCGGCATCGACGTCGGCACGAAGGCCGAGGTGCACCGGCTGATGTCGTCGCTCGCGGCCGAAGGCGTCGCCGTCGTCATGGTGTCGTCCGAACTGCCGGAGGTGCTGGGCATGGCCGACCGCGTGCTGGTGATGCGGGAGGGGCGGATCGTCGCCGAGCTCCCGCGCGCCGAGGCCACCGAAGACTCGGTCATGTTCGCCGCGATGGGACAGGGGGCCGCCGCGTGAACGCGACCAAGGTGGCCGCACCGCCCCGCGGACCGGTGACCGGGGACCGGCAGTCGTGGACCACGAACGTCTTCAAGGCCCGCGAGTCCGGGATCGTGCTGGCCCTGATCGTGCTGGTCGTGTTCACCGCGACGCAGAACTCCCGGTTCCTGTCCGGGCAGAGCATCCGCGACATCCTGCTCGGCACGGCGATCCTCGCGGTGCTGGCCGTCGGGCAGGCGGTCGTGATCATCACCCGCAACATCGACCTGTCGGTCGGGTCCGTGCTCGGCCTGTCGGCGTTCGCCGTCGGCTCGCTGATGCGCGACAACCCCGGCCTGCCGGTGCTCGTCGCGGTGCTCGCCGGGATCGTCGTCGGCGCGGTCTGCGGCCTGCTCAACGGCGTGCTCGTCCGGTTCGGCCAGGTGCCGGCGCTGGTCGTCACCCTCGGCACGCTCTACGCCTTCCGCGGGGTCAGCTTCTTCTGGGCCGGCGGCCAGCAGATCAACGCCGACAAGCTGCCGCAGTCCTTCCTGGACTTCGGCACGGCGTCGATCCTCGGGATCCCGTGGCTGGTGCTGATCGCGGTGGTCGTGCTGGTGCTCGCCGGGATCGTGCTGCGCAGCTACCGCGCCGGCCGCGAGCTCTACGCCATGGGCTCCAGCCCGCAGGCCGCGAAGCTGGCCGGCATCAAGGTCGGCCGCAACACCAGCGCCGCGTTCCTGGTCAGCGGCGCGCTCGCCGGCCTGGCCGGGGTGCTGTTCGCCGCGCGGTTCGGCACCGTCGACGCGGCGGCCGGCACCGGCTACGAGCTGAACGTCGTCGCCGCGGCCGTCGTCGGCGGGGTCGCGGTGTTCGGCGGCAGCGGCTCGGTCTGGGGCGCCGGCCTCGGCGCGCTGCTGCTCACGGTCATCGGCAGCGCCCTGGCCGTGCTCGACATCAACCAGTTCTGGCAGCAGGCGATCGTCGGCGCGCTGATCCTGCTCGCGATCGGGGCCGACCGGCTGGTCGCCGTCCGGGTCACCAAAGCACTGAAGAAGAGGGATTCCCATGTCTGACACCGGGAACCGGTTCGGCAGGCTGCTCAGCTGGGACGCCGCGGTCGTGCTCGTGACGGTCGTCGTGGTGCTGGTGGCCTCCGGCGCCGTCGAGAACTTCGGCACCAGCCGCAACTTCACCTTCCTGCTGCTCGACCTGCTGCCGATCGCGCTGATCGCCCTGCCGATGACGTTCATCATCGTCACCGGCGAGATCGACCTCTCGGTGGCGAGCACGCTCGGGCTGACGTCCGCGGTGATGGGCTCGCTGTGGGACGCGGGCCTCTCGATCGAGATGATCATCCCGCTGTGCATCGTGCTCGGCGCGATCCTCGGCGCGGTGAACGGCTTCTTCGTCACCGTCCTGAAACTGCCCGCCCTCGCCGTCACGATCGGCACGCTCGCGCTGTACCGCGGCCTGGCCTTCGTCGTCCTCGGCGACGGCGCGGTCGCCGACTTCCCGCGCGACTACACGAGCTGGGTCACCGGGACCATCGGCGACGGCCCGATCCCGAACGTCCTGATCCCGCTGATCGTGGTGGCGGCGCTGTTCGGCCTCGTGCTGCACGCGACGCCGGTCGGCCGCAGCGTCTTCGCGGCCGGCGCCGGTGAGCAGGCCGCGCGGTTCGCCGGCATCCGCACCGGACGGCTGAAGTTCTGGCTCTACGTCGTGAGCGGCGCGGTGGCCGGGGTCGCCGGGGTGCTGTGGACGCTGCGCTACTCCAGCGCCCGCGCGGACAACGGCTTCGGCCTCGAACTCGCCGTCGTGGCCGCGGTCCTGCTGGGCGGCGTGTCCATCTTCGGCGGCAAGGGCACCCTGCCCGGCGTGCTCGCCGGCGTGGTGCTGCTGGCCTCCCTGCAGAACGCCCTGCGCCTGCAGGACGTCTCGAACGAGGCGCTCAACATCGTGACCGGCGTGCTCCTGATCGTGTCGGTCCTGCTCCCCAACATCGTGTCCTCGGCCCGAACGGCGCTCCGGCGGCGGAACCGGGCCACAGCTACCGGCGCGGTATCCCCAGAAAGGTGACGAAGATGTCCCGACGGTTCATCACCGGCGCAGTGTCGGCCGGGCTGGTGCTCGTCCTGGCCGCCTGCAGCGGCACGACGAAGAACGACAGCACCGATGCCGGTGCCCAGCAGTCCACGGCGGCGGCGAACCCGAACGCCGCGGCCAAGGAGGGCGTCAAGATGGCGTTCCTCCCCAAGCAGCTCAACAACCCCTACAGCGACATCGAGGTCAGCGGCGGCAAGACCGCGCTCGACGAGCTGAAGGGCGAGTACAAGCTGGTCGGCCCGAACGACGCGAGCGCGTCGTCGCAGGTCAGCTACATCAACACGCTGATCCAGCAGCAGCAGAACGTGATCGGCATCGCCGCGAACGACCCGAACGCGGTCTGCCCGTCGCTGAATCAAGCCCGCACCGCGGGCATCAAGGTCGTCGCCTTCGACTCCGACGCCGCCAAGGACTGCCGCGACGTCTTCATCAACCAGGCCACCACCCAGGGCATCGGCGAGGCGCTGGCCAAGCAGGCCAAGGACCTCTCCGGCGGCTCCGGCGAGATCGCGGTCCTGTCCGCGACGCCGAACGCCACCAACCAGAACGCCTGGATCGAGGTCCTCAAGAAGGAGCTCGCCAAGCCGGACTACGCGGGCCTGAAGCTGGACAAGATCGCCTACGGCAACGACGACGACCAGAAGTCGTTCCAGGAGGCCCAGGGCCTGCTGCAGTCGTTCCCGAACCTCAAGGTGATCGTCTCGCCGACCACCGTGGGCATCGCGGCCGCCGCGCGCTACGTCAGCTCGTCGAGCTACAAGGGCAAGGTCGCGGTGACCGGGCTGGGCACGCCGAACCAGATGCGCGCGTTCGTCAAGGACGGCACCGTGAAGCAGTTCGCGCTGTGGAACCCGGCCGACATCGGCTACCTCGCCGCGTACGCCGGCGTCGCGCTGTCCTCGGGCCAGATCAGCGGCAAGGAAGGCGAGAAGTTCAAGGCCGGCAAGCTCGGTGAGTACACCATCGGCGCGAGCGGTGAGATCGTCCTCGGCCCGCCGACGACCTTCGACGCGAACAACATCGACAAGTTCAACTTCTGATCAGCTCCCGCGGCCGGACCGGATCGCCGCCCCGGTCCGGCCGCGGGTCCACAAAGGACTATGGAAGATGCCCCGTTACTGCTTCTGCCTGCAGGTGAAGCCGGACCGCGCGGCCGAGTACGCCGAACGGCACCGCGCGGTGTGGCCGGAGATGCGCCAGGCCCTGCACGACACGGGCTGGCGCAACTACTCGCTCTTCCTGCGCGAGGACGGCCTGCTCATCGGCTACGTCGAAGCCGACGACCTCGCCGCCGCGCAGGCCGCGATGGCCCGCACCGAGGTCAACACCCGCTGGCAGGCGGCGATGGCGGAGTTCTTCACCGGCCTCGACGGCGGCCCACCCGACGAGGGGTTCCGGCTGCTGCACGAGGTCTTCCACCTCGAAACCCCCTCCGTCCGGGAAGGACAGTGATCGTCTTGCGCGACATGACGGCCGTGAAACAGGCCCTGCGGGCGCAGCGCATCGAGACGCCGTCGTGGGCGTACGCCAACTCGGGCACCCGCTTCAAGGTGTTCCCGCAGCCCGGCGTCCCGCGCACGGCCGAAGAGAAGATCGCCGACGCCGCGACCGTGCACCGGTTCACCGGCATCGCGCCGAGCGTGGCGCTGCACATCCCGTGGGACCGCGTCGACGACTACGGCGCCCTCACCGCGTACGCGCGCGACCTCGGTGTCGAGATCGGCGCCATCAACACCAACGTCTTCCAGGACGAGGACTACAAGCTCGGCTCGGTGACCAACCCCGAGGCCGGCATCCGCCGCAAGGCGACCGACCACCTGCTCGAGGCGATCTCCATCATGGACGCCACCGGCTCCCGCGACCTGAAGCTGTGGTTCTCCGACGGCATCAACTACCCGGGCCAGGACGACATCCGCGACCGCCAGGACCGCCTCGCCGCGGCCCTGAAGGAGACGTACGACCGGCTCGGGGACGACCAGCGGATCCTGCTGGAGTACAAGCTGTTCGAGCCCGCCTTCTACGCCACCGACGTCCCCGACTGGGGCACGTCGTACGCGCACTGCATGGAACTGGGCGAGAAGGCCACGGTCTGCATCGACACCGGCCACCACGCGCCCGGCACGAACATCGAGTTCATCGTGGCGTTCCTGCTGCGCGCCGGGAAGCTCGGCGCGTTCGACTTCAACTCCCGCTTCTACGCCGACGACGACCTGATGGCCGGCGCGGCGGACCCGTTCCAGCTGTTCCGGATCATGTACGAGATCGTCCGCGGCGACGCCCTCGACCCGGCCTACGGCATCGCGTTCATGCTCGACCAGTGCCACAACATCGAGGCCAAGATCCCGGCGATCATCCGCTCGGTGCTCAACGTCCAGGAGGCGACGGCCAAGGCCCTGCTCGTCGACCGCGATGACCTGCGCGCCGCCCAGCAGGCCGGCAACGTCCTCGAAGCCAACGCCGTCCTGATGGACGCCTACAACACCGACGTCCGGCCGCTGCTGGCCGAAATCCGCGAAGAAGACGGGCTCGACCCCGACCCGGTCGCGGCCTACCACCGCAGCGGGTACCAGGACAAGATCGTGGCCGAGCGCGCCGGCGGCACGCAGGCCGGATGGGGAGCATGAGCATGACCGTGCCGGAGGACCTGGTAGCGCGCAGCAACGCGCTCGGCGCCGACCCGCGGAACACCAACTACGCCGGCGGCAACACCTCCGCCAAGGGCGACCTCACCGACCCGGTCACCGGCGCGCCGACCGAGGTGCTGTGGGTCAAGGGCTCCGGCGGCGACCTCGGGACGCTCAAGGAGTCCGGGCTCGCGGTCCTGCGGCTGGACCGGCTGCGCGCACTGGTCGACGTCTACCCGGGCGTCGAGCGCGAAGACGAGATGGTCGCCGCGTTCGACTACTGCCTGCACGGCCGCGGCGGCGCGGCCCCCTCGATCGACACCGCGATGCACGGGCTCGTCGAGGCCCCGCACGTCGACCACCTGCACCCGGACTCCGGCATCGCGCTAGCCACCGCGGCCGACGGCGCCGCGCTGACCAAGGAGTGCTTCGGCGACCGCGTCGCGTGGGTCGACTGGCGGCGTCCCGGCTTCCAGCTCGGGCTGGACATCGCGGCCGTCAAGGCGGCCAACCCGCAGGCGATCGGCGTCATCCTCGGCGGCCACGGCATCACCGCCTGGGGCGCGACCTCGGAAGAGTGCGAGCGCAACTCCCTGGACATCATCCGCACGGCCGAGGAGTTCCTGGCCGCACGGGGTTCCGCCGAGCCGTTCGGCCCCGTCGTCCCCGGCTTCGAGGCCCTGCCGTCGGTTGAGCGGCGTGCACGCGCGGCCGCACTCGCGCCGGTGGTTCGCGGGCTCGCCTCGACCGACCAGCGCGTCGTCGGGCACTACACCGACAGCGACGCCGTCCTCGAATTCCTGGCCCGCGAGAAGCTCGCGCCGCTGGCCGCGCTCGGCACGTCCTGCCCGGACCACTTCCTGCGCACCAAGGTCCGGCCCCTGGTGGTGGATCTCCCGGCGACCGCGTCGCTGGAGGACGTCGTCGCGCGGCTGAAGGAACTGCACGCCGAGTACCGCGACGAATATCGCGCCTACTACGAGCGGCACGCGACCCCGGACTCGCCCGCGATGCGCGGCGCCGACCCGGCGATCGTGCTCGTCCCGGGCGTCGGGATGTTCTCCTTCGGCAAGGACAAGCAGACCGCCCGGGTGGCGGGCGAATTCTACGTCAACGCGATCAACGTCATGCGTGGCGCGGAGTCCGTCTCGACGTACGCCCCGATCGCCGAGAGCGAGAAGTTCCGCATCGAGTACTGGGCCCTCGAAGAGGCCAAGCTGCAGCGGATGCCGAAGGCCAAGCCCCTCGCCGGGCGGATCGCCCTGGTGACCGGCGCCGGCTCGGGAATCGGCAAGGCCATCGCGCTGCGGCTCGCCGCCGAGGGCGCGTGCGTCACGATCGCCGACCTGAACACCTCGGCGGCCGAAGAGGTGGCTTCGGAGATCGGCGGCCTCGCGGTCACCGCGGACGTCACCGACGCCGACGCCGTGCAGGCGGCTGTGGACGCGACCGTACTGGCTTTCGGTGGGATCGACTTGGTCGTCAACAACGCCGGGCTGTCCATTTCGAAGCCGCTGCTGGAGACCACCGAACGCGACTGGGACCTGCAGCACGACGTCATGGCCAAGGGCTCGTTCCTCGTCGCGCGCGCCGCGGCGAAGGCCATGATCGACCAGGACAACGGCGGCGACATCGTCTACATCTCGTCCAAGAACGCCGTGTTCGCGGGCCCCAACAACGTCGCCTACGGTGCGGCCAAGGCCGACCAGGCCCACCAGGTCCGGCTCCTGGCCGCCGAGCTCGGCGCGTACGGCATCCGCGTCAACGGCGTCAACCCGGACGGCGTCGTCCAGGGCTCCGGCATCTTCGCCGGCGGCTGGGGCGCGCAACGCGCCGCGGTGTACGGCGTCGAGGAGGCGAAGCTCGGCGAGTTCTACGCCCAGCGCACCATCCTCAAGCGCGAGGTGCTGCCCGAGCACGTCGCGGCGGCGGTGTTCGCCCTCACCGGCGGCGACCTGACCCACACCACCGGCCTGCACGTGCCGGTGGACGCCGGGGTGGCCGCGGCGTTCCTGCGTTGATCCCGGCTGAAGGAGAGCGATGACCCTCGACCGCATCACGCCGCGCAAGACCCGCGTCGGGCTCGTCGCGGGCGGGCTCGGCGCGTACTGGCCGCAGTTCCCGAAGCTGCTGCCGCAGCTGCAGGCGTCCGCCCGGCGGGTGGCCGAGCGACTGTCCGGAATGGACTGCGAGGTCGTCGACGTCGGGTTCGTGTCGGACGCCCAGGAGGGCGCGGCCGCCGCGGAGGAGCTGCGGGTCGCCGGCTGCGACCTGATCATCGGCTTCCTCACGACGTACCTGACCTCCAGCATGCTGGCGCCGGTCGCCCAGCGGTCCGGCGCGCCGGTGCTGCTGCTGAACCTGCAGCCCACCGAGGCGATGGACCACGAGTCCTTCGACACCGGCGCGTGGCTGGCCTATTGCGGCGCCTGCCCGCTGCCGGAGATGGCCAACACGTTCCGCCGGCTCGGCGTCGAGTTCCGTTCGGTGTCCGGGTACCTGGAAGACACGCGCGCCTGGACGCGGATCGAGCGCTGGATCAAGGCGGCGGGTGTGCGCGCGGCGTTCCGCAACGGCCGCCACGGCCTGCTCGGGCACCTCTACCCGGGCATGATGGACGTTTCGACCGATCCGACGCTGGTGTCCGCCCAGCTCGGCGGGCACGTCGAGATCCTGGAGATCGACGATCTGCGCGTGCGCGTCGAGAAGGTGACCGAAAGCGAGACGGCCGACCGCGTCGCCCTGGCGTGCGATGTGTTCACAGTGGACGAGTCCGTTGTGGACGAAGACTTCGCCTGGGGCGCTCGCGTTTCTGTTGCTTTGGACCGGCTCGTCGAGGACTTCTCCCTCGACTCCCTCGCGTACTACCATCGCGGCCTCGACGGCGAGACCCACGAGCGCGTCGGCGCCGGGTTCATCCTCGGCGCGTCACTGCTCACCGCCCGCGGCATCCCCGCCGTCGGCGAGTACGAGCTGCGGACGTCCCTGGCCATGCTGCTGATGGACCGGCTCGGCGCGGGCGGCTCGTTCACCGAGCTGCAGGCGCTGAACTTCCGCGACAACGTGGTCGAGATGGGCCACGACGGCCCGGCGCACCTCGGCATCAGCGCCCGCAAGCCGCTGCTGCGCGGCCTCGGCGTCTACCACGGCAAGCGCGGCTGGGGCGTCTCGGTCGAGTTCGACGTCAAGCAGGGGCCGGTGACGCTGTGCGGGCTGGCGCAGGCGCTCGACGGCACGTTCTCGCTCGTCGCGTCCGAAGGCACGGTCGTGCCCGGGCCGCTGCTGCGAATCGGCAACACGACGTCCCGCGTCGACTTCGGGTGCGACCCGGGGGAGTGGACCGACGCGTGGTCGGCCAGCGGCATCGCGCACCACTGGGCCTTGGGCACCGGCCACCGCGTCGCCGAGCTGACGGCGGTGGCGGACCTGCTCGGGCTGGAGCTGACCGTGGTGCGGGCGTGACGCGGGTCGCGGCCGTCGACCTAGGCGCGTCCAGCGGGCGCGTGATGGCCGGGACCGCGGGACCGGGCCGCCTGAGCCTGGAGGAGGTCCGGCGGTTCCCCAACGGCGGCGTCCAGGCGGGGCCGTTGCTCTATTGGGACGTCCTGGGCCTGTACCGGGAGACCCTCGCCGGGATCCGCGACGCCGGCGCGGTGGACGGCATCGGCATCGACTCCTGGGCCGTCGACTACGGGCTCCTCGACGCCTCCGGCGCGTTGCTCGGCAACCCCGTGCACCACCGCGACTCCCGCACCGACGGCGTGCCCGAGAAGGTGGCCGCGTCGATCTCCGCCCGTGAGCTGTACGACGTCACCGGGCTGCAGCAGCTGCCGTTCAACACGCTGTACCAGCTGGTGTCCGAGCAGGACCGGCTGACCGCGGCCCACACCATGCTGCTGATCCCGGACCTGCTGAACTACTGGCTGACCGGCGAGATCGGCGCCGAGCGCACCAACGCGTCGACCACTCAGCTCTACGACGTCCGCGCGCGGACCTGGGCGTTTTCGCTGGCTTCGCGCGTGGGCATCCCGCCGCGGCTGCTGCCACCGCTGCGCGACCCCGGCACGGTGGTGGGCCCGGCGCGGGAGCTGTCCGGCGTGCCGGTGATCGCGGTCGGCTCGCACGACACGGCGTCGGCCGTCGTCGCGGTCCCGGCGTCACCCGGGAGCAATTTCGCGTACATCTCCTGCGGCACCTGGTCGCTCGCCGGGCTGGAGCTGCCCGAACCGGAGCTGGGCGACGCGGCCCTGGCCGCGAACTTCACCAACGAAGGCGGCGTCGACGGCACGATCCGGTTCCTGCGCAACGTGATGGGCCTGTGGGTCCTGTCGGAGACCCTGCGGACGTGGTCCCGCACGGACCTCCCGGACCTGCTGGCGGCGGCCGCCTCAGCCCCGGCCCTCGCGGCGGTCGTGGACATCGACGCGCCCGCGTTCCTGCCGCCGGGCGACATGCCCGCCCGCATCACGGCGGCCTGCCGCGCCACCGGCCAGCGCCCGCCGTCGCGACCGGCCGAGGTCGTCCGGTGCATTGTGGACAGTCTGGCCCTGGCCCACCGCCGCACGCTCCGAGCAGCCGCGGCGATCTCCGGCCGCTCGTTCGACGTCGTCCACATCGTCGGCGGGGGAGCCCGCAACGAACTCCTGTGCCAGCTGACGGCGGACGCGTGCGGCGTCCCGGTCCTGGCCGGCCCAGTCGAAGCGGCCGCGCTGGGCAACGTCCTGGTCCAGGCCCGAGCCCTGGGCGAGGACCTCCCGGACCTGCCGTCGATGCGCGCCCTGGTCCGCGAAACCCAGACCCTGAAGCGCTACGAACCCTCCGGCCGCGCCGACTGGGCCGCCGCAGAGTCCCGGCTCGGCTGAGGGTCGTGAGTGGTAATGAGGGTTCTAACCCTCATTACCACTCACGACCGTGGGTCTGGCGTGCCGGTGGACGGGGCAGGAGTGCGCGTTCGTCCCCTTGCGACGGTCCTCGGCGGGCATACTCCCCGCGAGTACCGTTGCGGACCCCGGGTGACCTGGTGACGCTGACGTCGGAACAGTGCCGACCGCGACCGAGGGAGTACGTAATGGCGCACCGATCCCGCACCCTGGCCGCTGTGGCCGCCGCCGCGCTGGGCCTCGCCGTGGCCTTCCCGGCGACGGCGTTCGCCGACCCGCCCGGCGCCCTGCCCGCCAGCGCGAGCGACTTCGAGAAGACCTTCCAGCCGGCCTTCGACTACGACAAGGACGGCTGTTACCCGACCCCGGCGATCGGCCCGGACGGGACGATCGCGCCCGGCCTGTCCCTCGGCGGCGACACCAACGGCCACTGCCGCGACTCCTGGGACCTCGACAACACCAACTCCTACTCGCGCCAGAAGTGCAACAACGGCTGGTGCGCGGTGATGTACACGCTCTACTTCGAGAAGGACCAGGCCTCGCTCGGCCCCGGCAGCGCCGGGCACCGCAACGACTGGGAACACATCGTCGTGTGGGTCAAGGACAACCAGGTCGAGTACGTCGCGACGTCGCAGCACGGCGGTTTCGCGGTGCACGACCGCGCGAGTTTGCTGTTCGAGGGTACGCACGCGAAGGTCGTCTACCACAAGGACGGCGGCTCGACGCACTGCTTCCGCTCGGCCAACGGCAACGACGACCCGCCGGAGAACCACAAGGGCGTCTGGCAGTACCCGACCCTGGTCGGCTGGGACGGCTACCCGGCCGGGCTCCGCGACAAGCTCGTCGCCGCCGACTTCGGCAGCGCCACCTTCGGCATCAAGGACGGCCAGTTCAACGGAAACCTCGGCAAGGCCAAGCCGGGCGGTATCCCGTTCGACGAGAACGCCTGACGCTCAGCTCGTGACCGGCCGGCCGCGGCCGCGCTTCAGCTCGAAGAAGCCCGCCGTGCCGGTCACGAGCACGACGCCGTCCCACAGCCGTCCGGCCGCCTCGCCGCGGGGGACCGGGCTGACGACCGGGCCGAAGAACGCGTTCACCGCGCCGTCGTCTCCGGGCAGGTGGAGGGCCGGGACGCCGAGGTCCTCGCCGATCGGGTCGAGCGCCGCGCGGTTGCTCTTCAGCAGATCCGCGTCGAACTCCTTGCTGTCGGCCGCGTCCGCGAGAGCGGCGGGCAGTCCCGCCTCGGCGAGGGCGGCTTCGAGCGTGGCCCGGTCGACCGGCGCCTTGTCACGGTGCACGCGGGTGCCGAACGCGGTGTAGAAGCCGCGCAGGACGTCGTTGCCGTGCGCCCGCTCGGCGGCCAGCGCGACGCGGGCCGGGCCCCAGCGCTCGTCGAGCCACTCCCGGTACCAGGCGTCCACTTCGCGGCCTTCGTTGTGCACGGCCAGGCTGAACACGTGGAACCGCGTCCGGACGTCGCGCACCTGTTCCACTTCGAGGAGCCACCGCGAGCCGATCCAGGCCCACGGGCACACGGGGTCGAACCACAGGTCGACGGTCTTCACTTCGGTCACGCCCCGCACGCTAAGCCCGGCGACCGGCCCGGCAGAAGATCCAATTCCACGTCAGCGGACCGGGCCAATCAGAGCCAGCCGCGGTCGTCGGCGATCCGGACGGCGTCGACGCGGTTGCGCCCGCCGGTCTTGGTGATCGCCGCGGAGACGTAGTTCCGCACGGTGCCTTCGGACAGGTACAGCCGGGACGCGATCTCGGCGACGGTCGCGCCGGTCCGCGCGGTGATGAGGACGTCGCGTTCGCGTGCCGTCAGCGGGGATTCGCCCGCGGCGAGCGTCGCCACCGCGAGCGCCGGGTCGACCACGCGCTCGCCCTTCACGACCCGGCGGATCGCGTCGGCGAGGGCGTCGGCCGGCGCGTCCTTGACGACGAACCCGACCGCCCCGGCCTCCATCGCGCGGCGCAGGTAGCCGGCGCGGCCGAACGTCGTGAGCATGACGACGCGGCAGTCCGGCACCTGCGCGGCCAGCACGGCCGCGGCGGCCAGCCCGTCGAGGCCCGGCATCTCGATGTCGAGCAGCGCGACGTCGGGCCGGTGCTCCCGTGCGGCCGCGACGATCTCGTCGCCCCGCCCGACGGACGCGACGACCTCGAAGTCGTCCTCCAGGTCCAGGAGGGTGCCGAGAGCTTGGCGGACCATCTCCTGGTCGTCGGCCAGCAACAGCCGGATGGTCACGGCACCTCCACCGGGGTCAGGGACACGGCCAGCCGCCAGCCCCGGGGGCTTGCCGGCCCGGCTTCGACGCGCCCGCCCGCGTCCGCGACCCGTTCGCGGAGCCCCGCGAGCCCGCTGCCTTCGGTGGTCGCGCCGCCGACGCCGTCGTCGAGCACCTCGACCGAGGACGCGGAAAGCGTGACAGCGCAGCGGGTCGCGCGGGCGTGGCGGGCCACGTTGGTGAGCCCTTCGCGCACGACCCAGCCGAACAGCTCCTGGTGGTCCGGGCCGACGACGTCGACGGCGGTGGGCAGGTCGGCGGTGACCCCGCACGCGCGCAGCAGTTCGCGGCCGCGGGCCAGCTCCCCGGCGAGGGTGACGTCCCGGTAGCCCGACACGGCGGCCCGGACGTCGGTCAGCGCCTGGCGGGCGAGCGTCTCGACGGCGGCCATCTCCTCGCCGGCCCGCGCGGTCTCGGTCTCGAGCAGCCGCCGGGCCAGCGTGCTCTTGACGGTGATCGCGGTCAGCGAGTGGCCGAGCAGGTCGTGCAGGTCGCGGGCGATCCGGGTGCGCTCGGCCTCCGACGCCAGCCGCGCGACCTCGGCGCGGGCCTCGACGAGGGCGATGTTGGCGTGGATGGCTTCGGCGAAGGCGTAGACCACGAGCACGGTGAAGAACAGGGCGATCGCCTGCGGCCAGCCCGGTTCGGCCCGCCACGACGGCACGGCCCACGGGACCAGGACGGCGGCCAGCGCGACGACGGCACCCAGCGCCGGGGCGTAGCGGCCGATGCGCGGCGCGACCAGCGAAACGACGACCGCGGCGAGGAAGAAGGCCTCCCCGTGGGCGAAGGGGAGCGCCGCGGCGAAGAGCACCGTGCAGACGCCGAGGGACACCCAGTACCGCCGCCAGGTGCGGCGGGCGGCGGCGACGGCGCCGACGACGTAGGCGACGGCGAAGGCGGCCACGATCACGCAGCCGGCCACCGCGGCGGCGCCGCTCGAGTGCTCCAGCACCGCCGGCACCGTGACGATCGGGAAGGCGAGCAGGCCCGCGTCGAGGACCAGCCGCCGCCAGCCGTGCACCCACCGCTGCGCGTCGGCGGGCGCCGTCGAGTCGTTCATCAGCGGCACGCTACCGCGCCCGGCCTCAGCGGGCCGCGAACCGCGACCGCAGCTCGCGGCCGTTCACCAGCACGGCGACGCCGAGCAGCAGCAGCCCGCAGACCGCCTGCTCGAGCCGCAGCCACACCGGGAACGCGCCCGGCAGCGCGACGATGACGGCGATCGCCACCAGCATCACGCCCGAGACGATCCGCAGCCGCAGGAACGCCTTCTTCGACCCGCGTGCCGCCCGGCGGGCGAAGGAGAGCGTCAGGAGCGCGCTGGCGACGACGATCGTGGCGCGCACCCAGACGGCGTCGGTCACCATCGAGGGGTGGTCGCGGAGCAGGACGATCGCGCCGAGCGTCAGGACGCTGACGCCGAGGTAGGTGCCGATGAGGGCGAGCACGCGGCGGAAGGCCGGCGCGGTGGTCTGGACGGTCACGGTGTTCTCCCCGGGGAGTGCGGAACGGAGTTGCTTGCCCCGGAAATGCTCGTCGCGCGGGCTCCCGGCGGGCAGTGCCGTCCCGCACCGGGCGCTCATGACATTTGTCATCGTGTTGTCGGCCCAGGACTGGGAGAGCGCTCTCACAGGTGCTACAAAGAACGGGTGACGACGCATCCGCCTCCGGCGCCACCGACCCTCGAAGACGTCGCGCGGGTCGCCGGCGTCTCGCGCGCCACGGTGTCGCGGGTGGTGAACAGCGTGCGCAACGTCGACCCGAAGCTGCGCGAAACCGTCGAACGCGCCATCGCCGACACCGGCTACGTGCCGAACCGGGCCGCGCGGTCGCTGGTCACGCGGCACACCGGCGGGATCGCGCTGGTGGTGTCCGAACCCGAGCGGCACGTCGACGCCGAGGCGTTCACCGGCGGCGTGTTCGGCGACCCGTTCTTCGGCCGGGTGGTCGAGGGCGTCGTCGCGCACCTGCGCCCGCACGGCCGGCACCCGCTGCTGATGCTCGTCGACAGCGAGGACGAACGCGCGTCGCTCGTGGCGAAGCTGCGGCAGGAGCAGGTCAGCGGGGTGCTGCTGATCTCGCTGGCCCCCGACCGGGACCCGTTGCCGCTGATGCTGACCGAGGCGGGCGTCCCGACGGCGCTGTTCGCGCGGCCCGCCCGCCCGGCACCGGTCTGCTACGTCGACGTCGCCCACCAGGACGGCGCCCGGATCGCGGCGGACCGGCTCGTCGCCCGCGGCTGCCGGCGGGTCGCGACGATCGCCGGCCCGGGCGGCACCCCGGCGGGCCACGACCGGCTGGCGGGCTTCCGCGACGCGATGGCCCGCCACGGCCACGCGTACGTGGCCGTCGCCGAGGGCGACTTCACCCAGCACGGCGGCGAGCTCGCGATGGAGCGGCTGCTGGCGGCCGAGCCGGACCTGGACGGCGTGTTCGTCGCCAATGATCTGATGGCCTACGGCGCGCTGTCGGTGCTTTCCGACGCCGGGCGCCGGGTCCCGGACGACATCGCGGTGATCGGTTTCGACGACAGCCGCGTCGCGCTGAGCTGCCGCCCCCGCCTCACGACGATCCGCCAGCCGGTCGAGGCCATGGGCGCGGCGATGGCGCGGATGGTCCTGGACCGCATGGCGAACCCCACGCTGCGCGCAGAATCGGTGATCTTCGACCCGGAACTGGTGGTCCGAGACTCCGCCTGACCCGCCGGCCCACGTACCCAGCCAGTCGGCCCACGTACCCAGACGGTCGGCTCGCGAACTCCGCCGGACGACACGCTGCCCGAGTTCGCCTTGCCGTGTCGTCCTTCCAATCACACGTGTCGACTCCTCAGACACGCGAGTCGACCCTCCAAGCACGCGAACCGACCCTCCAGGCACGCTAGCCGACTCCCTGGGTACGTGAGCCGACCCTCCAGGTACGCGAGTCGACCCTCCGGGTACGCGGGTCGGGCGGTGGGGGACCTTGGCACGACGGCAACTCGGCGACGAGTGACGGGTTGCCGTCACTCGTCGCCGAGTACCTGCACCGGAGTCCGCGCTCCCGGCCGAGCCGCTCCCGTGGCCGGCCGGGGCCCGGCAGTGGGGCCGGGCGGCGGTCTCCGGTCAGCTCGTCCGGTCCAGGACCTCCGCTTCGCGCGTCGCGGCGGTGGCGAGGTCCCGGGCCAGCGCCTGGGTCGCCGGGTCGGCGCCCGCGGTCTGTTCGCCCTTCGCCAGCACCACGATCTGCTTCGAGTGCGCCCGCAGCAACGCGACGAGCCGCTGGTCGAAGTCGCCACCGTGGCTGGTCCGGAGCGCGACCAGGTCGGCTTCGGTGATCATCCCCGGCATCTGGTGTCCACTGTGGACGTTTCCGGCCGGCAACCCCGCCCGGTCACGAGCCGCCCGCAGGCGGGTCAGGAACCCGTCCTGGGCCGGCTCGAGCGCCGAGGCGGCGGACCGCACGGCGGTGCTCGCCGCGTGGTCCGCCGCCAGGTGGGCCGCGGTGACGGCGTTCTCCGTCATCGGCACGGTCAGCTGCAACCACGCGATGTCGGTCGGGTTGAACGCCCCGGAGCCGGAACCCGCCCCGGGGCCGGGCGGCGGCGCCGGGGCCGCCGGCACGGCGGTGGTGGCACACCCGCCCATGGACATCGCCACCACCACCGCCGCGACCACCGGCGTCCGCCGCCTCACGGCCGGCCGGGCAGCCGGTAGTTCGGACCGAGGACGGTGCCGCGGTCCGGTTTGTAGAGGTCGAACCCGCGCGGGTCGCACTGGAGCCCGCCGTTGATGCAGTGCGTGACCAGCGCGGCGAGGGTGGGCGGGTCCCACGCGTTGAAGAAGTCGTAGTGCCACGAATACCCGCGCCCGCTGGCCAGGTGGACGCCGGACATGTCACCGCTGACCGGGAACGCGATCTTGAACTCCAGCATCGGCACCGCGACCGGGTGGTCGGCCGGGCACGTCAGCGTCGTCTTGTCCGGGTAGGCCATGTGGCTCTTGTGATCGGCGGAGTCCAGGTGGACGCCGTCCCAGCAGCTCGGGGCCTGGTACCGGATGTTCAGCTGGCTGCCCGGCGTGCACTGCACCGGGATGTCCCAGTTGTGGAAGCTGTCCCCGCACTCCCAGCCCTCGATCGCGCCGGGCGCGTTCTGGAACTGGTCCTGCGTCGCCGTGACCGTCCCGGCGACGTAACGCAGGCCGGGCGGGAACGGCACGACCTTGGTGTAGTCGAGGATGCCGGACTTGTAGTACACGACCTGCGCGAAGTTCGGCAGGATCACCTGGTTGCCGTTGTAGACCGTCGGGAACCAGTACGCCGACAGGTCGTCGGGCGCCAGGCAGGTCGTGTTGCCCACGCCCGCGGCCTGCAGCGACTGGGTCGTCGTGGCCGCGTTGGTGGTCTTGTTGCCGATGAACGTGTGGTCGTGCGACGCGCCGGGCAGCCCGGGGAAAACGATCGGGTCGTCCGGCTGGTGGTGGCTGGGGGAGCAGTTGACCTGGAACTCGTGGTGCGTCACCAGGTTGTCGGCTCCGGCCGGCGACGACGTCGCCGCGGTCAGGAAGGCGCCTGCCAGCACGGTGGCGGCGGTGCAGGCGAGGAGCGCGGCTTTCGATGCCAAGGGTCCTCCACGGTGAGGGTGCCTGAGGAATGGGAGAGCGCTCTCCAAGAGCATGCGCACCGTGCTGCCACCCTGTCAAGGAGTACCCGCATCCCGGCGCGGACGGGCATTGTCCGTTTCCAGACGGGAAGCTTGACAACGCGGGCCGCCGTGACGAACGATCGGCCGTGCCGGAGAGCGCTCTCCAACCTCCGTCCCCTTTTTCGCGCGGGAGTCATCGTGGACCGACCGTTGCCCCTTCGTGCCGTCCCGGCACTCGTGGTCCTGCTGGTGCTGGGCCTGCTAGCCGGCCCGACCCCGGCACACGCCGCGACGTTGTTATCCCAAGGCAGACCCGTGACCGCCTCCAGCAGCGAAGGCGCGTCGACGCCGGCGTCCGCCGCGGTCGACGGCAACGCGGGCACCCGCTGGGCCAGCGCCTGGAGCGACCCGCAATGGCTGCAGGTCGACCTCGGCGCCGCCGCCGACATCAGCCAGGTGACCCTGAACTGGGAATCCGCCTACGCGACGGCGTACGAGATCCAGGTGTCCGACAACGCGTCGTCGTGGACCTCGATCTACAGCACGACGACGGCGACCGGTGGCGTGCAGAACCTCGCCGTCAGCGGCCACGGCCGGTACGTGCGCTTCTACGGCACCCACCGGGTCGGCGGCTACGGCTACTCGCTCTGGGAGTTCCAGGTCAGCGGCACCCCGGGCACGACGACGCCGGGCGGCCCCGGCGTCACCAAGGTGACCGGCAGCCAGGGCAACTGGCAGCTGAGCGTCGACGGCCAGCCGTGGACGGTCAAGGGCCTCACCTGGGGCCCGCCGGTCAGCGAAGCCGCGTCGCGGATGCCGGAGCTGCACTCGATCGGCGTCAACACCGTCCGCACCTGGGGCACCGACGGCAGCAGCCAGCCACTGCTGGACGCCGCCGCGGCCAACGGGATCAAGGTCGTCGCCGGCTTCTGGCTGCAGCCCGGCGGCGGGCCGGGCAGCGGCGGCTGCGTCGACTACACCACCGACACGACCTACAAGAACACGATGCTCGGCGAGATCCAGAAGTGGGTCAACGCCTACAAGGGCAACGCCGGCGTGCTCATGTGGAACGTCGGGAACGAGTCGATCCTCGGCATGCAGAACTGCTACTCCGGCACGCTGCTGGAGCAGAACCGCATCGCCTACGCCCGGTTCGTCGACCAGGCCGCGCAGGCGATCCACGCGATCGACGCCAACCACCCCGTCACCTCGACCGACGCCTGGACCGGCGCGTGGCCGTACTACAAGGCCTACACGCCGAACCTCGACCTGTACTCCGTGAACTCGTATGCGCAGGTCTGCCAGGTCAAGCAGGACTGGATCAACGGCGGTTACACGAAGCCCTACATCATCACCGAGACCGGCCCGGCCGGCGAGTGGGAGGTCCCGAACGACGTCAACGGCGTCCCGACCGAGCCCACCGACCAGCAGAAGCGCGACGGCTACACGAACGCCTGGAACTGCGTGCTGGCCCACCCGGGCGTGGCGCTCGGCGCGACGTTGTTCCACTACGGCAGCGAAGGCGACTTCGGCGGCGTCTGGTTCAACATCACCACGGGCAACGAGAAGCGGCTGTCCTGGTACGCCGTCCGCAAGATCTACAGTGGACAGACCGGCGGCAACACGCCCCCGGTGATCTCGTCGATGAACCTGAGCCGCACCACCGACGTCCCGGCCGGCGGCACCTTCACCGTGACGGCGAACGTGTCCGATCCGGACGGTGACCCGATCACCTACACCATGGGCTACAACAGCAAGTACATCAACAACGCGGCCGGCCTGATCCCGGCGCAGTTCACCGGCAACGGCACGTTCACCGTCACCGCGCCGCAGGACCTCGGCGTCTGGAAGATCTACCTCTACGCCCGCGACGGGCACGGCAACGTCGGCATCGAGACGCGCTCGCTGCGCGTGGTCGCACCATCGGTGCCGGGTACCAACCTGGCCCGCGGCGCGGCGACCACGGCGTCGACCTACCAGGCCGACGGTCCCGGCGCGCCCTACCCGCCGCAGGCCGCGACCGACGGCAACCAGGCGACGCGCTGGGCGAGCGCGTGGGCCGACCCGCAGTGGCTGCAGGTCGACCTGGGCAGCCGGCAGGCGTTCAACCACGTCCAGCTGGTCTGGGAGTCGGCGTTCGGCAAGGCGTACGAGATCCAGGTCAGCGACGACGGGACGAACTGGCGCTCGGTCTACGGCACCACGACCGGTGACGGCGGCGCCGACGACCTCGCGGTCTCGGCCACCGCCCGGTACGTGCGGGTGAACGCCACCCAGCGCGGGACGGCGTACGGGTATTCGGTGTACGAGTTCGGCGTCTACCGGAGCTGACGACAGCTAGTGGTGGCCCCTCCCGTGCCGGGAGGGGCCACTGCCGTCGGATCCGTGGGGACGGCGGCACTTTGCCGCGCCACACTGCATGGTCCGCCACGGCGGACACCGTGACCCCTATCGTGCCGCCGTCCCGCGCTGGGCGGCCTGATCGTCGCGCTCCGCCCCGCCGCAGACTTCGACCGCGAAGTCGTCGAACTGCCACGGCTGCGCGACGACCTCACGAAGCCGGCGGGCGCGCACTGAACGGAAGAGGGCCGGCGCGGGGCCGCGGGTTCGGCGCGTGGCCACCCCCAGCGGCCACGTGAGTCACCTCGCGGCCGCCGAGCCGGCCCGGGCTGGTGTTCCGTTTCCGAAACACCTACCGTCGGTATCGTAGTCTTTCCGGTACATGCTGTGTCAAGTTTTCGGGACAGCTAGGCTGGCTGTTGTCACGTTTCACGGTTGAGGGTGGTGTGCGGTGAGCGAGGAGCGCAGTTTCGCCGAACGGCTGGCGCACTTGATCGCGACCGTGCACCCGCCGGACCGCAAGCCCTACTCCTACCGGGAGATCGCGCACGGCGTCGCGGAGCAGACCGGCGTCACGATGTCGGCGACCCACGTGCAGCAGCTCGCCGTTGGCGCGCGCAAGGACCCCAAGCGCTCCCACATCCAGGCGCTGGCCCAGTTCTTCGGCGTGCCGGTGACCTACTTCTTCGACGACGAGGTGGCCGGCGAGGTCGACAAGCAGGTCGAGGACGTCGTGGCCTGGCGTGACGGCGAGGCCCGGAAGATGGCGCAGCGGGCGATGCAGCTCTCGCCGCGCGACCGCGAGACCGTGACCGCCCTGATGGACCAGCTCGGCAGCTACGACGAGACCCGCCGCCGCGAGGGCCGGCGCCGGAAGCCGGAGTGACGTGCGTGCGGTGAACGGTCGGCTACGATGACGTCGTCCGTGATCGCGCCCCGGTGCACCCGGCTGGCGCCCGCTCAGCGGGGAGGGCCCATCGACGCGCACGGCCTGACGAAGCTGCGAGCCGGGGCCCGCGCCCGGGTGCTGGCGGTGCTCACGGCCGTCCCGCTGCCGCGGCCGTGGTCGATGAACCGCTGGGTCGACGGCCTGGAGGCGTGGCGCGGCCGCGAAATCGACCTCGTGCCGGTCGAGTACCGGCCCGGCCAGCCGTCCGGCGCCTGGCAGGCCCGCCCGGCCTACGACCTGATCGCCTACACCGAGCACACGTCGGCGCTGCACCAGGACCACATCATCGCCCACGAGCTCGCCCACATGCTGTGCGCGCACACCGGCAGCTGCCTGATGTCGGAGTCCGAAGCCGCCGAGCTCGCCCCCGATCTGGCGCCGCGCGCGCTGTCGCACCTGCTCACGCGCGTGACGAGCGGCCGCGACGAGTACGAGGCCGAACTGATCGCCGTGCTGCTGATGAGCGCGGCGACGAGCGAACCGCTCGCCGTCCAGCCCGGTGCGTCCGGCCGTGCGGCGGACCAGGCGAGGCGGCTGGCGGCGCTGCTGGGATAGTCCGGTCCCGTGATCGACATTCTGTTCCTCGGGGTCGGGCTCTTCGCGCTGGCCGTCGGGATCTGGCGCGCCGTGCGGGCGCGACGGACCGGCGCCGGTGCGGGGCTCGCCGTTTCGCTCATCGCGCTCGGCGCGGCGTTCTGCTTCCTCTCCAATCGTGCGCAGGTCCTGGAGAGCGAGCTGTACCCGAGCCTCGGCCGGCTGCTCTCGAACCTCGCGACCATGGTCGCGGCCTACGGGATCGGGCTGACCGTCGCGGAGATCAGCGGCACCCGCGACCGCGGCCGGCGCACCCGGCTCGTCGCACTGGCCACGGCGTTGACCCTGCTGGTGGTGATGTTCTTCAGCACGCCGGACCTGCCACGCGGCCTCGGGTTGTTCGACGAGCTGTACCGGACCCACCCGACGCTCGTCGTGTACGTCTTCGCCTACACCGTCTACCTCGGGTTCGCGGTGCTCGACATCGGGATCGTGTCGGCGGTGACGATCCGGGCGAGCGGCGGCGCGTTGCGCGCCGGGCTCGCCTTGCTGCTGCTGGCGTCCGCGTTCGCCGTCGCCTACCTCGGCGGGAAGGTCGTCGCGACGATCAAGGCGCTGCAGGCCGACCACCCGGCCAAGGCGTTGTGCGCCGGGCCGTTCTCGACGCTGCCGTGCGCGCTCGACGTCGGCTTCCCGGCCGTGTCGGTGCTGCTGATCGTGCTGGGGCTGACGATCCCGTCGATCCCGGGGCTGGCGGCCGGCCGCCGCGACGCGCGGACCCTGCGTGTGCTGCGGCCGCTGCGTGAGCACCTCACCCGCCGGTTCCCGGAGATCGTCCGCATCGACCCGGGCGGCCCGTCGCGCCGCGAACGGCTGCTGACGGCGATGAGCGAGACCAACGACGGCCTGATCCTCGCCGGGGTGACGCCGGAGCTGGCGGCGCCGGCGGCCGCGCGGCTGGTGCGCGACCTGCCGGACGAGCCGGGGGAGACCGCGCCGCCGGTCGCCGGTGCGGAACCGTTCGCCGCGGACGTCGCGCGGCTGCGGGCGATCGCGCAGGCCTACCGGAGCGGCACCACCGGGTGAGTCACGCGCCGAACGGCGCGGTGAGGCGGGTTTCCCAGCCCTCGTCGTCGAGGGCGACCAGGTGCAGGGCCTCCGCGCGGGCGGCCAGCGGGAGCAGCGGCCGGACCTCGGCCGCGACCCGCTCGAGGTCGGCGTCGGTCCCGCCCATCGCGACGGTCAGGTGGGCGTCGGGCGTCGCGCCGAACCGGCCGCCGTAGGGCGGGACGTCCGGCCAGCGCGCGCAGACCGCGTCCGCGATCGCCTGCAACGCGGGCACGGGGATCGCCGAGAAACCCGGCGCGGTGACCAGTTCGGTGAGCGGGACGCCGACCGGCGCGGCGGCGGCGGCCAGCGCGCGCACGGCGTCGAGGACCTCGTCGGTCACCTCGGACGCGGAGAGGAACGGGTACAGCGCCGTCACGTGCGCGGGCAGGCCGGGGCGGACCAGCTCGGGGGCGGTGCGCCGGGCCGCGGCGAGCACGGGCTCGGCGGCGGGCAGCAGGATCACCAGCGCGGTGGTTCCGGGTCGGGGCACCTTCGCATCATGGCAGTGCACCCGGTCGGACCGCCGCCCGCGGCAGCACAGGCGCGCGGACCAGCGGGGTCCCTCGGAACGGAACCCGCTCAGGCGGCGGCGCTTTCCGGGAACCGGCTCGCGCGGGACAGGGCCAGGCTGCGGCGGCACAGTGCGACCAGCTCGTCGTTCGCGCGGCTGCGCGGGCTGCGGCCGCAGAGCCCGCAGCGGATGGCGACCTCGCCGGTGAGCTCGTCCACCGCGACCAGGGCCTGGTGGTCGCACCGGCGGCACCAGCGGTAGCCGATCGCGGAGTTGGCGTGCACCGGGGACGAGACGCACTCGTGCAGCCAGCGGCGGTGCGTCCGGCAGGTGACCCGGTCGGTCGGGTCGAGCCCGCCGGTGTCCTCCACCCGGTCCTCGCGGGCCAGCGTCGTGGCCAGCAGCGGCTGGCGCGGGGCGGCCGGCCTGTCCTGCGGGTTCGGCCCGGCCCACGCGTGGTGGTCGCCGCAGCGGCACTTCTCGGTCATGTCGCTCCCAAGTTCCGGTAAGTCGATGTCTTCGAGTGTGGGCGCGGTCACGCACGGGGACTACCGGGAAAACGCTCAGTTTCGCCCAGCGGCGCGACGGTGACGGCGGACGGACGAGCGGAATTCGGCGCGCGGGTATGCGAACATATGTTCTATGACCGCCGAGGGCCCCATCCTCCACGCCGACCTCGACTCCTTCTACGCGTCGGTCGAGCAGCGCGACGACCCGGGGCTGAAGGGCCGGCCGATCATCGTCGGCGGCGGGGTGGTGCTGGCCGCGAGTTACGAGGCCAAGGCCTACGGCGTGCGCACCGCGATGGGCGGCGCGCAGGCCCGGCGGCTGTGCCCGCACGCCGTCGTCGTGCCGCCGCGGATGTCGGCCTACTCGGCCGCGAGCAAGGCGGTGTTCGAGGTCTTCCGGGACACCACCCCGCTGGTGGAGGGCATTTCCATCGACGAAGCCTTCCTCGACGTCGGTGGATTGGCCAAGATCGCCGGACGGCCGAGCGCGGTCGCCGAACGGCTGCGGCAGGCGGTCGCCGAGCGGGCCGGGCTGCCGATCACCGTCGGCGTCGCGCGGACGAAGTTCCTCGCCAAGGTCGCCAGCCGGGTGGCGAAGCCGGACGGCCTGCTCGTCGTGCCGCACGACGCGGAGCTGGCGTTCCTGCACCCGCTGCCGGTCGGGGCGCTGTGGGGCGTCGGGAAGGTGACCGAGGAGAAGCTGCGCGCGTGCGGGATCACCACGGTGGGCCAGCTGGCCGCGTCTGAGCCGGTGGACCTCGCCGGCCTGCTGGGCCGCGGCGCCGGGCGGCACCTGCACGCACTGGCGCACAACCGCGACCCGCGCGTGGTCGAGACCGGCGTGCGGCGCCGGTCGATCGGCGCCCAGCGGGCCCTCGGGCGCGGCCGGCGGACCCCCGCCGAACTCGACGTCGTCCTCGTGGCCCTGATCGACCGCATCGCCCGGCGGCTGCGCGCCGCCCACCGCATCTGCCGCACGGTGACGATCCGCCTGCGCTTCGCCGACTTCACCCGCGCGACGCGCTCGTGCACGCTGACCGAGCCGACCGAGGGCACCGGCCGGCTGCTCGCCGCGGCGCGCGAGCTCCTGGAGGCCGCGCTGCCGCTGATCGCCGACCGCGGGATCACGCTGCTCGGCGCGTCCCTGTCCAACCTGACCGGTGACGACCACGTCCAGCTGGCCCTCCCGTTCGAACGCCAGCGGGCCACCCAGCTCGACACGGCCGTGGACTCGGTGCGGGACCGGTTCGGGAAAGCGGCCGTCACCCGCGCGGTTCTGCTGGGCCGTCCGGCCGAGCCGGAGATGCCGCTGCTGCCCGATTGACAGAGAAGCGCGACGGTGCGTCGGGAAAGTGTTCAGCTTTCCCGGGGTGGTGCGGGAATGCGCGCGTGGGTCAGGTGGGAAAGCCGGCTCGGCTTCAGCGCGTCGTCGCGATTCCACTCATCCGCGCCCACGCTGCCGCGCTGACCGGTCTGTTCGATCACTTCGAAACCGGTGCCGCGCAGGAGATCCGCCATGGCGGCGGGGGAGAGGAACGTCCGCCAGGGCTCACCTTCTGCTGCGGCCATCGGCGCGACGGCTTCGGCGTAACCGTTTCCGGCCGCGTCGCGCAGTTCCGCGGGGAGCAGGTGGTCGGCCACGATTTCCGACCCGGGGGCGAGGCCGCCGAGCTCGGTCAAGGTCGTCAGGATCGCCGCCCTGGTCAGGTACATGGTGACGCCGAGCCAGCTGACGAACACGGGACGGCGCGAGTCGAGTCCACTCTGGACGAGCCGGTCGGCGAGCGTCTCGGTTTCGAAGTCGACCGCGACGAAGGTCACCGACGGCGGCTCGGTGATCCCCGCGGCTTCCAGGAGTGCGCGTTTGGCCGCTTGGGTCGCGGCCCGGTCGACCTCGAACACGCGGAACCGGCCGGGCGGTGTCCGATAAGCGAACGAATCGAGTCCGGCGCCGAGAATCACATACTGGTATATACCGGAATTGGCGCGCAGAAGACGCTCTTCGGTGAACCGGCTGCGGCAGACGGCCTCGGCTCGCGCGCCGGCGAGGACCGGATGGGTACCGTGGAGCCGGTGATACGCCAGCAGTTCCTCCGCGCGGGCGCCGAGCAGCGGCGCGGCGAGCGGGTCCGAGAAGAGGGGCGGCGCGGCGTCGACGAGCAAATGTGCGGCCCGTGCGGCGGCCGCCGTGAACGCCGTGCGGCTGACGCCGGGCGCATTGCCGGGGGAATCGGGCGAAGTCATGCCGCAACGGTACCGATTTGATTTCGAGCATATCACGAAAACAAAAAGTCTACAAGATCACGCCCATTTCGACTAGGTTGCGATCACGTCTGTACGCGGGCGGCCCCGGCGCCCGAGCGGCCATTGTGGACGCCCCGCGTGCTTGACGGGATTCGACAGGTTAGGGTCTGTCCGACCGTGTTCTGGAGAAGATGAGGAACGACGAACCATGGCGCAACGGGTGCACGTCGAGATGGTGGACGACCTCGACGGGAGCGAGGCGAACCAGACCGTCCCCTTCGCTCTCGACGGGGTGAGCTTCGAGATCGACCTCTCCGAGGAGAACGCTTCGGCACTGCGGGACGAGCTCGCCCGCTACGTCGGCGCCGCACGGCGCATCGGCGGCCGCAAGGTCCGCCTCGCGACGGGCCAGTCGCTGACGGGCGCGTCGGGCTCGGGCACCGACCGCGAGCGCAACCGGCAGATCCGGGAGTGGGCGCAGGACAACGGCTACGAGGTAGCCGAGCGCGGCCGCCTCTCCAGCGAGATCATCGCCGGTTTCGAGGAACACCAGGCCGCGGCGGCCGAACCAGCGGAAGCCAAGCCGGCCCGCAAGCGCGCAACCCGCAAGAAGGCCTGACGCGGATCCCGTGCTGTGCAACGGGTCCGGCGCCTGGGGGCGCCGGCCACCCGAAGCGCGGTCGCGCCGAGGAAGTTCCGGACGCCGGGTGCCAGCCTGGAGAAGCGCTGCCCACAGCGCGGATCCCGGTAGGCACCCGGCGAACTGCTTGTCTCATCCCACTGGGTGATTGAGTTGAGCGGCGGGCAAGTCACTCGGTCCGGCGCGCAAGCCGGTCGGCCGAGAAGAGTCCGGCGCGCCGCCACGTTTTGAGGAGGCGATCGCCGCTTCCGCAGGGCTGTTGCGGCACGCGCCGGCACGACCGCGGCGCGGCTTGAGGTCATGGCGATGGTGTCCGGTGGGCAGGCGGAGCCGTTCCGCCGATCGAGTTCCCGCTGTAGGCCGAGGACAGTCTGGGGCGATGGTGCCCGGGTCGGCAAGCTGAGCGGTCCCGATCGAGTTGCCGCTACAGGTTGAGAAGAGTCCGGCGCGAGGGTGCCCGGCTGGCAGGTTGGGCGTGCCGTCGATCGAGTTGCCGTTGTAGGGCGAGGAGTCCGGCGCCATGGGGGCCCGATCGCCGGGCTGAGTGCTCCGCCGATTGAGTTGCTGCGGCAGGCCGAGAGTCCGGCGCGATGGTGTCCGGTCGGCAGGTTGGGTGCCTCGCCGACCGAGTCGCCGCTGCAGGCCGATGCGGCCGTCGTCAAACCCGCTCCCGACCCACGCCCCTCGCGACGCCCCGCTCCGGCCGTCGTGTCGGACTGAAGTCTGCTGCTTCCTCGGCGTGACCACATCGGACCCCCTGGCGGTCCGGCCTGCGATGATCGGCTGGAAAACCGGCACTTCCCAGGTGCCCAAAGGCTTGTCGGAGGGGGTCTCCGCTGGCCAGACTGTCAGTGCTCCTACGCGGCCGGTACCGCGCCGGAGCACCGGCCCGGTGGCCGCCTCCTCCCTCGATGGCCACCGGGCCGCCTTTCCGCCCGGCGCCCGGCGCGGGCCACCCCGGAATCCCCGCACCGCACCGAAACCCGTGCTCGCGGCGCGTCCGGCTCACGAAATTCGCAGCACGGACCGCCGAACGGGTCCGGTGGGTGGACATCGCCGCCACCTAGGGCGCACACTCTGACTACTCCATACTGCATACAATCGGCAGTCGAAACGGGTGGTGGTCGTGATGTCCCAAGTCCGCGAGCTCCGGGACGTCTACGGACGGCGGTACCGGGTCGGGGAGACCGACCTCGAGCTGCTCGGCCGGCCGCGCGGCCGGATCACCTGGCTCGCCGCGGCGGGGATGCTCGCCGCCGGGGTGCAGCAGTACGGCTTCGGCGCGATCGTGCCCGAGCTGAGCCGGGCGCACGGCTGGACGTTCGGCGCGATCGTCCTCACCTTCGCGCTGTGGGCCGTCTGCCAGGCCGGGATCGCGTTCCCCGCCGCGTGGCTGCGCGAACGCGGCACGCTGCCCGCGCCCGCCGCGATGACGCTCGGCGCGGTCCTGTGCGCCGCCGGGCTGGTCACGCTCGGGCGCGCGGGCAGCCTGCTCACCGTGTTCCTCGGCTACTCCGTGCTCGGCGGCCTCGGCACCGGCCTCGTCTACGCCACCTGCGTCGGCGCGGTGCTGGCCTGGTTCCCGGACCGTTCCGGCCCGAGCGCGGGTGTCGTCAGCGGTGCCTTCGCGTGGGGGAGCGTGCCGTTCGTCGTGCTGGCCGCCCTGCTGCCGGACGTCCGCCCGGTGCTGCTCGACGCGACCGCCGCCGTGGTGCTCGTCGTCATCGCCGGGTGCGGCGCCCTGCTGCGTTACCCGCCGCGGCACTGGTGGCCCGCGACGCCGGAACCGCGCGCGTGGGCCCTGGACAGGACGCACAACCGGCACCCGGCGATCCGGCACTACCGGCCCGCCGAGCTGTTCCGCTGCGGCACCACCCTCGCGCTGTACCTCGTCGTCGTGCTCGCCGCCGCCGTGCTGTTGTTCGACCTCGCGTACCTGGCGACGTTCGTCGCCGAGCGCAGTGGACCCGGTCTCGCCGCCGCCGCGCTGGCCCTGCTCGCCGCGGCCACCGGGTCGGGCCGGCTCCTCATCGGACGGCTGGCCGACCGGCTCGGTCGTCGCCGGATCCTGCGCCTCGCCCTGCTCGCCGGCGGAATCGCTCAGTTCGTCCTCTACTACTCGGGCGAGCACCGCCACGCCGTCGGCCTGCTGCTCGGTGTCACGCTGGCCGGGCTCGGCAACGGCTGCTGCTACACGCTGCTGGTCGGCCTGGTGCGCGAGTACTTCGGTGAGGAGTCGGCCCTGCAGAACTTCGGGATCCTGTACAGCGCCAAGGCCGTCGGCGCCGTCGTCGGGGTCGGGCTCGCCGCGGTCGGCCTGCTGGGCGCGTTCGCCGTCGCCGGGGTGCTGAGCCTCGCCGGGGCGCTGCTCACCGGCCGTCTCACCCAGCCCGGCCGGCCGAAGTCCCTGCTGCCCGCGGCGTAGGCCCGGTGGGCGGGGACCTCCCCGCCCACCGGACGCGGGCTCAGCGCGTCGAGTAGGAGTGCGCGCCGGTGCCGGCGAGCTTGCCGCCGTCGACGATCAGGTACTCGTCGCGGATCGGCGACCCCCCGAAGTAGTCCTCCAGGATCTCGCGCGTCCCCGCCGCGTAGCGCGCCTGCGCCGAGAGCGACGACCCGGAGATGTGCGGGGTCATGCCCTGGTACGGCATCGTCCGCCACGGGTGGTCGGCCGGCGCCGGCTGCGGGTACCAGACGTCGCCCGCGTACCCGGCCAGCTGCCCGCTCTCCAGTGCGCGGACCACGGCGTCGCGGTCGGCGATCTTCGCCCGCGCCGTGTTGATCAGGTACGCGCCGCGCTTCATCGACGCGATCAGCTCGTCGCCGAACAGGCCTTCGGTCTCCGGGTGCAGCGGCGCGTTGATCGTCACGACGTCGCAGTGCGGCACCATCTCCGCGGCACTTGGGTGGAAGGTCAGGTTCAGTTCCCGCTCCACCTCGGCCGGCAGCCGGTGCCGGTCGGTGTAGTGCAGGTGGACGTCGAACGGGGCCAGCCGCCGCAGCACGGCGGTGCCGATCCGCCCGGCCGCGACCGTGCCGATGTGCATGCCCTCGACGTCGTAGGAGCGCGCGACGCAGTCGGCGATGTTCCAGCCGCCGTCCAGCACGACCTGGTGCGACGGCAGGTAGTTGCGCACCTGCGAGAGGATCATCATCACGACGTGCTCGGCGACGCTGATGCTGTTGCAGTAGGTGACTTCGGCGACCGTGACGCCGTGGGCGATGGCCGCGTCGAGGTCGACGTGGTCCGAGCCGATCCCGGCCGTGACGGCCAGCTTCAGCTTCGGTGCCCGGGCGATCCGCTCGGGGGTGAGGTAGGCGGGCCAGAACGGCTGGGAGATCACGATCTCGGCGTCGGCGAGCTCGCGGTCGAACTCCGAGCCGTCGCCGTCCTTGTCCGAGGTGACGACGAGCGTGTGTCCCTGCGACTCCAGGAACTTCCGCAGCCCGAGCTCACCGGAGACGCTGCCGAGCAGCTGCCCGGGCGTGAAGTCCACACCCTGCGGGGTGGGCAGGGTCTGGCCGCCGGGGTAGCCGTCCAGGTGCGGCAGGTCGTCACGCGGGTAGGTCTTCGGGTAGCCGTCCACCGGGTCGTCGTAGAGCACGCACAGCACCTTTGCCACGGCGTCACACTCCAGGTTTTTTGTTGCGGGACAAGTACTTTCACCGTCCTCCGCGCGCGCGAGCGGGTCAACGTGAAGGTTTCTATCCCGGGATAGGCGCCGGCTATCGGGCCTGTTCGGCGAGGTGCCGGTGCAGCAGCGCGTCGAGGGTGCCGCGGACGTCGACGCCGCGGACGACCTCCAGCAGCGCGCGGGCGAGGATCGGCTCGGGCGAACCCGCCGTCACCACCAGACCGATCCGGTGCGATCGCGACGGTGTTTCGAGCGGCACCACGCGCATGCCCGGCGGCACGCCGAACAGGTGCAGCCAGGCGTGGGAGATGACGCTCGACCAGTGGTGGGTGGCGACGTGCGAGTAGAGCGCGGAGACGGTGTCCGTCTCGATCGCCGGCACGACGGTGGCGCCGGCCTCGGCGAACAGCGCGTCGAGCACGCGGCGGTTGCGCATGTGCGGCATGAGCAGGCACAGCGGCAGCGTGGCGACCTCGGCCCAGCGCACCAGCCGGCGTCCGGCCAGCTCGCCGTCGGACGGCGTCAGCAGCAGGTACCGCTCCTCGTAGAGCGGGACGCAGCGCAGTCCGTGCGGTGGTTCGTCGTCCACATAGGTCAGTCCGGCGTCGAGCTCGAACGCGGTCAGCCGGCGGGCGATCTCGTCGGAGGACAACGACTCCAGCGTCACCCGGGCGTGCGGGTGCCGCTCGCAGAAGGGCGCGGTGAGCATCGACATAGCGGTGAGCGCGGTGGGGATGGCGCCGACGCGCAGCACCCCCGAGAGACTGTCGCGCATCGTCGAGAGGTCTTCGTTGAGCGCGTCGCGCTCGGCCAGGATCCGCTGCGCCCACACCAGGACGCGCTCGCCTTCGGGCGTCAACCCGGCATACCGCGCGCCGCGCTGGACGACCTGGGTGCCGAGCTCGCGTTCGAGCTTCCGGATCCCGGCCGAGAGCGACGGCTGGGACACGTGGCACGCCTCGGCGGCCCGGGCGAAGTGTCCCTCACGGGCCAGCGCGACGAGGTATTCGAGCTGGCGCAGCAGCATGGGTTCAGCCTAGGTGAGCGAGCACGGCGGCGACGGGCGCCGGCGGCTCTTCGCGGTGGCTCGCGGCGAGCTGCCAGAGCGGGGGAGCGGCGAACCGCCGCGCGGTGACCTCGGGAAACCGCGCCGCGGCCGACGCCGGCAGGACGCAGGCGGCCAGCCCGGCCCGCACCAGCGAAGCGGCGGCGGTGAGGTCGTCGGCCTCCAGGCTGACGCGGCGGTCGGCGAACGCGCGGTCGACGACCTCCCGGATCGCCCACCCCGCAGGGAAGTCGACGAGCGAGAGCCCGGAGAGGTCGCCGGGCGCGGAGCGGGAGCCGCCGGGGGCGGTGGCGAGGACGAGTTCTTCACACGCCAGGGGAGTGGTGACCAGGCCCCCGGAATCCGGCGGCGACGCGAACCCGGGCCCGCCCGAGCCGGTCCCGGTGCGGGGATCCGGGGCGTCCTCGGCCGGGTTGGGAGCGCCACGGGATCCCGGCCTGGCGCCGGCCGTGTCCCGAGGATCCGCGAACCCGAGCTCGGTGAACACCGCTAGCGTGATGTCCACTGTGGACTCGGCGAGCGCGCACCCCAGCCGGTCCGCCGGCAGCTGGCGGACCTCGACGACCAGGCCCGGGTGCGCCTGCCGCAACGCCGCGAGGACCCGGTGCAGGTCGAGCAGCAACCCGGGGGCCAGGCCCAGCCGGACCCGGCCGTGGACGGGGGAGATCGCCGCGCGGGCGCGTTCCACCGCTTCGAGGGCCGCCCGCGCGGCGGGCACGAAGGCCTCGCCGGCGGGCGTCAGCGCCACACGGTGCGTGGTGCGGTGGAACAGCGGCGTGCCGAGGTCGCGTTCCAGCGCCCGCACGACGGTGGACACCGTCGACTGCACGGTGTGCAGGCGCAGCGCGGCCGCGGTGAAGCCGCCTTCCTCGGCGACCGCCACCACGACCGCGAGCTGGCGCAGGTCCATCACGTCACCTCGTCCAGCACGCCGGTCCGCTCGTCGAGGACGAACCCGCGCACCGCGCCGGTGTGCGGCAGGAACGGGCTGGCCCGCAGCCGCGCGATGCACTGCCGGACGTCCTGGGCCGGGTCGGTGAACGACTCCGCGGCCCAGCCCGGCCGGATCCCGGTGCGTTCCTCCAGCCGCCGCGCGAACTCCGTGTCGGTGAAGGTCCGCATCCCGCAGTCGTGGTGGTGCAGCAGCACGATCTCGCGGGTGCCGAGCAGGTGCTGGCTGACGGTCAGCGACCGGATCGCGTCGTCGGTGACGGCGCCGCCGGCGTTGCGGATGACGTGCGCGTCGCCTTCCTGGAGCCCGAGCAGGCGGTAGACGTTCATCCTCGCGTCCATGCACGCGAGCACCGCCAGGCCGAGCCGCGGCCTCGCCGACATCAGCCGAGGATTTCGCGGGCGAGGGCCGCGGTCTCGCTCGGCGTCCGGCCGACGCGGATCCCGGCCGCCTCCAGCGCCGTCTTCTTCGCCTCCGCGGTACCGGACGAGCCGGACACGATCGCGCCCGCGTGGCCCATGGTCTTGCCTTCGGGCGCGGTGAAGCCCGCGACGTAACCCACGACCGGCTTGGACACGTGGGCGCGCACGTACTCCGCGGCCCGCTCTTCGGCGTCGCCGCCGATCTCGCCGATCAGCACGATCAGGTCGGTGTCCGGGTCCTTCTCGAACGCCTCGACGGCGTCGATGTGCGTCGTCCCGATGATCGGGTCGCCGCCGATCCCGACGCACGTCGAGAACCCGATGTCGCGCAGTTCGTGCATGAGCTGGTAGGTCAGCGTGCCGGACTTCGAGACGAGCCCGATCCGCCCCGGTCCGGTGATGTCGGCGGGGATGATCCCGGCGTTGGACTTGCCGGGGGAGATGACGCCGGGGCAGTTCGGCCCGATGATCCGGGTCCGCCCGCCCGCGGCGACGGCGTGCGCCCACAGCCGCGCGGTGTCGTGCACCGGGACGCCTTCGGTGATCACCACCGCGAGACCGATCCCGGCGTCGACGGCTTCGACGACGGCGTCCTCGACGAACGGCGGCGGCACGAAGAGCACGCAGACGTCGGCGCCGGTCCCGGCCATCGCGTCGGCGACACTGCCGAAGACCGGCAGCGTCGCCGAGGCGATCTCGACGTGCTGCCCGGCTTTGCGCGGGTTCACCCCGCCGACGACGTTCGTGCCGGCGGCCAGCATCCGCGCGGTGTGCTTCGCGCCCTCGGTGCCGGTGATGCCCGAGACGACGATCCGGCTGTTCTCGTCCAGGAAGATGGCCACGGGTCAGACCTCCGCGATCGCGAGCTTCGCCGCTTCGCGCGCGGCGTCGTCCATGGTGGCCACCACGGTGACCAGCGGGTGCGCGGCTTGTTCGAGGATTCGCCTGCCCTCGGCCACGTTGTTGCCGTCGAGCCGCACGACGAGCGGTTTCGTGGCCCGCTCGCCGAGGACCTCCAGCGAGCGCACGATCCCGGTCGCGACGGCGTCGCAGGCGGTGATGCCGCCGAAGACGTTGACGAACACGCTCCGGACCTGCGGATCGCCGAGGATGACGCTCAGCCCGGCGACCATCACCTCGGCCGAGGCGCCACCGCCGATGTCGAGGAAGTTCGCCGGTCCGCGCGCGCCGACCGCGGCGGCGGCCGCCGCGACGACGTCCAATGTGGACATGACGAGCCCGGCGCCGTTGCCGATCACGCCGACGTCGCCGTCCAGCTTGACGTAGTTGAGGCCCTTCTCCCGCGCGGCCCGTTCCAGCGGGTCGCCGTCGTGCGGGTCGTCGAACGCCGCCGAGCGGCGGAAGTCCGCGTTGTCGTCGAGGGTGATCTTGCCGTCCAGGGCGACGATCCCGGTGGCGGTCTTCGCCAAGGGATTCACCTCGACGAGCGTCGCGTCCTCGGCGACGAAGACGTCCCACAGCTTCTGGACGACCTCCGCGGCCTCCTCGCGGACGTCGGCCGGGAAGGCTTCGGCCACCGCCGAAGCGTCCACTCCGTGCACGGCGTTCACCGGAACCCGCAGCAGTGCTTCGGGTTTCGTCGCGGCGACCTCCTCGATCTCCATGCCGCCCTCGGTCGACGCCATGGCCAGGAACGTGCGGCCGGCGCGGTCGAGCAGGAACGAGACGTAGTACTCCTCGGCGATCTCGCTCGCCTCGGTGACGAGCACCCGGTGCACGGTGTGCCCCTTGATGTCCATGCCGAGGATGTCGTCGGCGGCCTGCTCGGCGTCGTCGGCCGTGCGCACGACGCGGACGCCGCCCGCCTTGCCGCGGCCGCCGGTCTTCACCTGGGCCTTGACCACCACCGGCCCGCCGAGGGACACGGCGGCGTCGCGGGCGGCGGCGGGATCGGCGGCGACGCGGCCGCGGGGGACGGGCACGCCGTGTTTCTCGAAGAGATCTCGGGCTTCGTGTTCGAAGAGGTCCATGCGGGGCGTCCTTCCGCGGTGCTGCAGGGCAAGGAGGTCCGCCGTGTCCGGGGCAGGCGATCGCACCCCGCGGGGCTGGGAAAAACCCTGCGGATGGGCCTGGACACGGGCTGCTAGAAGGGTGACTATATGCCTACCCCATACGGTATGCAATCTACAGTCTGCCGCGAAGAGGCCGCTGACCTCGGCTGTAACAACCGGACCTTCGGCCCGGGCCGGGGGCTCCGCCACCCGGAACCCCCGAAGGACCGGACAGGGGAGCGGCGACGAGCGAACGCCGGGCCAGAGAGACCCGGCGTGGACCAGAGGAGTCGAGCGAATGACAACCACAGGCACCACCGCGGGGGAGAGCGCCCGGTCGACGAACGGCGCGGAACCCGCGCCGGCGGAGATCTCGGGCGGCCACCTGGTGGCCAAGGCCCTCAAGGCCGAAGGCGTCGACACCATCTTCACGCTCTGCGGCGGCCACATCATCGACATCTACGACGGCTGCGTCGACGAGGGCATCAAGGTCATCGACGTCCGGCACGAGCAGGTCGCCGCGCACGCGGCCGACGGTTACGCGCGGATCACCGGCAAGCCGGGCTGCGCGGTGGTCACCGCCGGGCCCGGCACGACCGACGCGGTCACCGGCGTCGCCAACGCCCTGCGCGCGGAGAGCCCGATGCTGCTGATCGGCGGCCAGGGCGCGCTCACCCAGCACAAGATGGGGTCCCTGCAGGACCTCCCGCACGTGGACATGATGACGCCGATCACCAAGTTCGCCGCCACCGTGCCGCACACCGCCCGCGTCGCCGACCTGGTGTCGATGGCGTTCCGCGAGGCCTACGCCGGCGCGCCCGGGCCGTCGTTCCTGGAGATCCCGCGCGACGTCCTCGACGCGCGGGTCCCGCTGTCCCAGGCGCGCATCCCCGAGTCGGGCCGCTACCGGGCGTCCACCCGCAACGCCGGTGATCCCGCCGACATCGAGAAGCTGGCCGACCTGCTGGTGCACGCCAGGAAACCGGCGATCCTGCTCGGCAGCCAGGTCTGGACGACCCGCGCCACCGAACCCGCCGTGGACCTGGTGCGCACGCTGAACATCCCGGCGTACATGAACGGCGCCGGCCGCGGCACGCTGCCGCCGGGCGACCCGCACCACTTCCAGCTCTCACGCCGGTACGCCTTCGACAACGCCGACGTCATCGTCATCGTCGGCACCCCGTTCGACTTCCGGATGGGCTACGGCAAGCGGCTGTCCCCGGACGCCACCGTCGTCCAGATCGACCTCGACTACCGGACCGTCGGCAAGAACCGGGACATCGACCTCGGCATCGTCGGCGACGCCGGCCAAGTGCTGGCCGCCGTCGCCGAGGCCGCGTCCGGCCGCTCCGACAACGGCTCGGTCGGGCGCAAGGTCTGGCTCGAGGAGCTGCAGGCCGTGGAGGAGAAGGCGAAGCAGAAGCGGTTGCCGCTGCAGCACTCCGACGCGACGCCGATCCACCCGTACCGCCTCGTCCACGAGATCAACGAGTTCCTCACCGAGGACTCGATCTACATCGGCGACGGCGGCGACATCGTCACGTTCTCCGGCCAGGTCGTCCAGCCCAAGTCGCCCGGTCACTGGATGGACCCCGGTCCACTCGGGACACTCGGCGTCGGCATCCCGTTCGTGCTGGCCGCCAAGCACGCCCGGCCCGACAAGGAGGTCGTCGCCCTGTTCGGCGACGGCGCCTTCAGCCTCACCGGCTGGGACTTCGAGACGCTCGTGCGGTTCGACCTGCCGTTCGTCGGGATCGTCGGCAACAACTCGTCGATGAACCAGATCCGCTACGGCCAGGCCGCGAAGTACGGCCTCCCGCGTGAGCGCGTCGGCAACACCCTCGGCGACGTCCGGTACGACGAGTTCGCCCGGATGCTCGGCGGGTACGGCGAGGAGGTCCGCGACCCGGCCGACATCGCGCCGGCGCTGCAGCGGGCCCGCGAGTCGGGCGTGCCGTCGCTGATCAACGTCTGGGTCGACCCGGACGTGTACGCCCCCGGAACCATGAACCAGACCATGTACAAGTGAGCGGAGACAAGATGGGTAAGGCACTGGAGGGCGTCCGTGTCCTCGACATGACGCACGTGCAGTCCGGTCCGTCGTCCACGCAGCTGCTCGCCTGGCTCGGCGCCGACGTGATCAAGCTGGAAACCCCCGGCCGAGGCGACATCACACGCGGCCAGCTGCGCGACCTGCCTGGGGTGGACAGCCTCTACTTCACGATGCTGAACGCCAACAAGCGCAGCATCACCCTCAACATGAAGAGCGACGAAGGCAAGGAAGTCTTCGAAAAGCTCGTCTCCGGCGTGGACGTCCTGGTCGAGAACTTCGGCCCCGGTGTCGTCGACCGGTTCGGCTACCCGTGGGAGAAACTGGCCGCGCTCAACCCGCGGCTGATCTACGCCTCCATCAAGGGCTTCGGTCCCGGCCGCTACGCCGACTTCAAGGCCTACGAGGTGATCGCGCAGGCGATGGGCGGCGCGATGAGCACCACCGGCTTCGAGGACGGCCCGCCGACCGCGACCGGCGCGCAGATCGGCGACTCCGGCACCGGCATCCACCTGGTGGCCGCCATCCTCGCCGCGCTGTACCAGCGGACGTCCACCGGCCGCGGCCAGCGCGTCCAGGTCGCCATGCAGGACGCCGTGCTCAACCTTTGCCGGGTGAAGCTGCGCGACCAGCAGCGGCTGGCGCACGGGCCGCTCGGGGAGTACCCGAACGACCACTTCGGCGACGAGGTCCCGCGCTCGGGCAACGCGTCCGGTGGCGGTCAGCCGGGCTGGGCGGTGAAGTGCGCGCCGGGCGGCCCGAACGACTACATCTACGTCATCATCCAGCCGGTCGGCTGGGCCCCGCTCACCCGGCTGCTGGGCAAAGCCGAGCTGGCCGAGGACCCGGCCTGGTCCACCCCGGAGGTCCGGCTGTCCAAACTGGACAAGGTGTTCGCGCTGGTCGAGGAGTGGACCGAGACGCACACCAAGTGGGAGGTGATGGAGGCGCTCAACGCCCACAGCATCCCGTGCGGCCCCATCCTGTCGACGCAGGAGCTGATCGAGGACGAGACCCTCGCCGCGCTCGGCTCCGTCGTCGAGGTCGCACACCCGGAGCGGGGCAGCTTCAAGACCGTCGGCTGCCCGCTCAAGCTGTCCGACTCGCCCGTCGAGATCGAACGCTCGCCGCTGCTGAGCGAGCACACCGACGAAGTGCTCGGCGAACTCGGTTACGGCGAAGCCGAGCTGGACAAGCTCCGTTCGGCCGGGGTGATCTGAGTGGCGGATCGCGCGGCGGTCGAGATGATCCTCGAACAGGCGGCGGCCGAAGGACGGTCTTCGCTGACCGCGCCCGAGGGGCGTGCGGTGTGCGAGGCGTACGGCATCCCGACGCCGGCCGAGCGGCTGGCGGCCACGGCCGAGGAAGCCGTGACGCAAGCCCTGGAGATCGGGCTGCCGGTGGTGCTCAAGATCGTCTCACCGGACATCCTGCACAAGACCGAGGCCGGCGGTGTCCTCGTCGGCCTGAAAGATCCGGAGGCGGTGTCGGCCGGATTCGCGAAGGTCGTCGAGAACGCCAAGGCGTACAACGCCGACGCGGAGATCCTCGGCGTCCAGGTGCAGCGGATGCTCACCGAGGGGCAGGAGGTGATCATCGGCTCGGTGACCGACCCGACGTTCGGCAAGATCGTCGCCTTCGGCCTCGGCGGCGTGCTCGTCGAAGTGCTCAAGGACGTCACGTTCCGGCTGGCGCCGACCAGCACCGAGGAAGCGCTTTCGATGCTCGACGGCATCCAGGCCGCGGAGATCCTGCGCGGGGTCCGCGGTGCCGAACCGGTCGACCGGGACGCGCTGTCGGGGGTGATCCACACCCTCGGGCAGCTGGTCACCGACTTCCCGCAGCTGTCCGAAGTGGACCTGAACCCGGTGCTGGCCACGCCGTCGGGCGCCACCGCCGTCGACGTCCGGATCCTGATCGACCCGGACGCGGCGAAGGAGCCGGTGCGGTTCACCCAGGAGGAGATCCTCGCGTCGATGACGCGGATCATGAAACCGGCGTCGATCGCGGTGATCGGCGCGTCCGCCGAGGCCGGGAAGATCGGCAACTCGGTGATGAAGAACTTGGTCAACGGCGGCTACGCGGGGGAGATCCACCCGATCAACCCCAAGGCCACCGAGATCCTCGACCGCAAGGCCTACGCGAGCATCACCGACGTCCCCGGCGACGTCGACGTCGCGATCTTCACCATCCCGGCGAAGTTCGTCGCGGCCGCGCTGGAGGAGGCGGGGGCGAAGGGCGTCGCCGGCGCCATCCTCATCCCGTCCGGCTTCGGCGAGACCGGCAACATTGCGCTGCAGGACGAGGTCGTGGCGATCGCGCGCAAGCACGGCGTGCGCGTGCTCGGGCCGAACATCTACGGCTACTACTACACGCCGGAGAACCTGTCGGCGACGTTCTGCACGCCGTACGACGTCAAAGGAGGCGTGGCGCTCTCGTCGCAGAGCGGCGGCATCGGGATGGCGATCCTCGGGTTCAGCCGCTCGGCGAAGATGGGCGTGTCCTCGATCGTCGGCGTAGGCAACAAGGCCGACATCGACGAGGACGACCTGCTCACGTTCTTCGAGCAGGACGAGCACACCGAGCTCATCGCCATGCACCTCGAGGACCTCAAGGACGGCCGCTCGTTCGCGGAGACGGCGAAGCGGGTGTCGCGGCGCAAGCCGGTCGTGGTGCTCAAGGCGGGCCGGACGTCGCAGGGCGCGAAGGCGGCGAGCTCCCACACCGGCGCACTGGCGGGAAACGACAAGGTGTACGACGACATCCTGCGCCAGAGCGGCGTCATCCGGGCGCCTGGGCTGAACGACATGCTCGAGTACGCCCGGGGCATCCCGCTGCTGCCGACGCCGAAGGGCGAGAACGTCGTCATCATCACCGGCGCGGGCGGCTCCGGCGTGCTGCTCTCGGACGCCTGCGTCGACAACGGCCTGAGCTTGATGGAGATCCCGCCGGACCTCGACACGGCGTTCCGGAAGTTCATCCCGCCGTTCGGCGCGGCGGGCAACCCGGTGGACATCACCGGCGGCGAGCCGCCCTCGACCTACCGCAACACGATCGCGCTGGGCCTCGAGGACGACCGCATCCACGCTCTGATCCTGGGCTACTGGCACACCATCGTCACCCCGCCCATGGTGTTCGCCGAGCTGGTTTCCGAGGTCGTCGCCGAGTACCGCGCGAAGGGCATCCACAAGCCCGTCGTCGCGTCGCTCTCGGGTGACGTCGAAGTCGAGGAAGCCAGCGACTACCTCTACCAGCACGGGGTCGTGGCCTACCCGTACACGACCGAGAAGCCGGTCGCGGTGCTCGGCGCGAAGTACCGCTGGGCGCGGGCCGCGGGACTGCTTTGAACAACTCCACAGGGGCTGGTCGACCGACTGAGAAGGGACGAAGATCCACCGCACGACGGCACGCAGAGGGACATGAGTCAACGGTGACGAAAGAGAACTCTTATGACCGCAGCGACGTACCAGGAGATCGTTGACGAGAACGGACGGGTCTACCGAGTAGGCGAGACGCCGCAGGACATCATGGGGCGTTCGCGAAGCTGGATGGTGTGGCTGCCCTGGATCGCCATGATGGCGGTCAGTGTCTTCGAATACGGCTGGGGCGCCGTCGAAGGCACGTTGGAAGAGAAGTACGGCTGGTCGCTCAGCGACGCGTTCTGGCTGGCCAGCATCTGGGCCGTGTTCCAGGCCGGGGTCGCGTTCCCGGCGGGCCGGCTGCGCGAGAAGAACATCGTCTCGGCGAAGACGGCCATGCTGGCCGGCGCGGTGTGCAGTGGCATCGGCTACTTCACCATCTCCCACAGCGGCAACCTGGCCGTGGCCTTCATCGGGTATTCCATGCTCGGCGGGACCGGGGCCGGGCTGGTGTACGCGACCTGCATCAACATGGTCGGCAAGTGGTACCCCGAGAAACGGGGTGCGAGGACGGGCTTCGTCAACGGCGGGTTCGCTTACGGCGCCGTCCCGTTCATCTACGTGTTCGCCGCGTTCCTCACCCCGACGAACTACACGGTGATCCTCGACGTCATCGGCGTCTACATGCTGCTCGTCGTCGGGGTCTGCGGGTTCCTGTTCAAGGACCCGCCGAAGAGCTGGTGGCCCCGGGAGGTCGACCCGAAGAACTGGGCCGCGAACCGGCGGACCAAGAGCGGCGGCCTGGCCAAGAACCCGCCCGCGGTCAAGCAGTTCTCCCCGATGGAGGCGATCCGGACCGGCATGCTCCCGCTGATGTGGGTGTGCCTGGTGATCATCGGCGGGGTTTCCCTGTTCGGCATCAACTTCCAGGTGCCGTTCGCCAAGGAGAGCGGGTTCGGGGCGTTCGTCGCGGCGTCGTCGGCCGGGGTGCTCTCGATCGTCAACGGCACCGGCCGCGCCGTGGTCGGCTGGGTGTCGGACCGGATCGGCCGGCGGCAGACGCTCACCGTCGTGCTGGTGATCGCGGGTGGTGCGCAGTTCGGCGTGATGTACGCCGGCAACACGCACAACCTGGTGCTGTTCATGGTGTTCGCGTTCCTGACCGGGTTCGGCGGCGGGGCGTTCTACCCGCTGTTCGCCGCGCTCGTGCCGGACTACTTCGGCGAGAACAACAACGCGTCGAACTACGGTCTGGTCTACAGCGCGAAACTGATCGGTGGCGTCGGCGGCGGTGGCCTCGCGGCGGGGGTCATCAGCGCGTGGGGCTACACCGGCGCGTACATCCTCGCCGGGTGCATCGCGCTGCTGTCCGCGGTGCTGACGCTCTTCCTGCGCCAGCCCAAGCGGACGCACCACCAGCTCGCCGAAACCGAGCTGGTGGCGCGACCGTCTGCCGCCACTGGCGGCTAGTCCGGTAGCCCGCGCCCCGGTCCTGCGGACATCAGGACCGGGGCGCGTCCGGACGTTCGTGGTAGGCCTGGCGGGTCCGTTCGGTGTGCTTGGTCATGATCTGCTCGGCGGCACCGGTGTCCTTGGCCGAGATGGCGTTGATCAGCTCTTCGTGTTCGTGCCACGCGTCCTGGCCGCGGGGGCGGGCGATCGGCGTGTAGTACCAGCGGACCCGGCGGTCGACCAGGCCGATGAGTTCCGCGAGCACGGCGTTACCGGACAGTTCCGTGATGTACGCGTGCAGGGCGGCGTTCGCGGCGACGAGCCCCTCGGTGTCTTCGTCGGCGAGCGCCTTGACGCCGATGTTCTGCAGATCCCACAGGCGTTTGACGTCGTCCGCGGTGGCCCGCCCGGCGGCGAGCTTCGCGGAGTGCGTCTCCAGCACGCTGCGGACGCTCAGCAGCTGGTCGGCTTCTTCGTCGGTGGGCAGGTGCACGAACGCGCCCTGGGCGGGGCGGAGGTCGACCCAGCCTTCGCTCTGCAGCCGCTGCAGGGCCTCGCGGACCGGCTGGCGGCTGACGCCCAGGTACTCGGCCAGGTCGGCTTCGACCAGGTGCTGCCCGGGTTCGAGGGTGCGGTTGATGATCAGCTCGGCGAGGGCCTCGTAGACGACCTGGCGCAGCGGCGCCGGCCGTTCGACGCGCTTGGCGGGGGTCGAGCCGAGCGCGCCCTTGGCCGTGCGGCGGCCGGTCGGGCCGCGGTCGGGGAGCGGGGAAGCGGGCTGGCTCACGGGACACCTCGAAACGGAGTGGAACACGGCTGTCTGTTCTCAGGATACAGGTTTTGGTATGCAAAATCCCGGAATCTCACCCGGAGTGGGTGTTTTCGGTCGATGTGGATCAGCGGTCACCAGCGGAAATGACCGGTTGTGCCGGATTGTCACGCTTCGCTGCGCCGCCCGGGTGGCACACCTGGTTCCGATTGTGGATTCAGGATACTGTATGCAATCACGTGCTCGACCGAAGTGGGAGGCACATCATGAAGGTGGCTGTTCTCGGAGCCGGGGCGATCGGCGCCTACGTCGGGGCCGCGCTGCACCGCGGCGGGACCGAGGTGCACCTGATCGCCCGGCGGGCCCACCTCGCGGCGATGCGCGAGCACGGCGTCCGCGTGCTGAGCCCGCGCGGCGACTTCACCGCGCACCCGCACGTCACGGACGACCCGGCCGACGTCGGCGAGGTCGACTACGTTTTCCTTGGCCTGAAAGCGAATTCCTACGCCACGAGCGGTCCGCTCCTCGCGCCGCTGCTGGGCCCGGAGACGGCGGTCGTCGCCGCGCAGAACGGCATCCCGTGGTGGTACTTCCACGGCCTGAAGGGGCATCCGCTCGAAGGCCGCCGCGTCGAGACGGTCGACCCGGGCGGCGCGGTGACGGCCGTGCTGGAGCTGCGTCGCGCGATCGGCTGCGTCGTCTACTGCTCGACGGTGATCGAGGAACCCGGCGTGATCCGGCACCTGGAAGGCACCCGGTTCTCCCTCGGCGAACCGGACGGCGAGATCTCCGCGCGCTGCACGGACTTGAGCGCGGCGATGGTCGCCGGCGGCCTCAAGGCACCGGTGGAACCCGCGCTGCGCAACGACATCTGGGTCAAGCTGATGGGCAACGTCGCGTTCAACCCGCTCTCGGCGCTGACCCGGGCGACCATGGCGCAGATGTGCGAGCACGACGACACCCGCGCGCTCGTCGCCACGATGATGACCGAGGCCCTCGACATCGCCCGCGCGGCGGGCAGCGACCCGCAGGTGTCGGTGGAGAAGCGCATCGACGGCGCCTGGCGCGTCGGCCACCACAAGACGTCGATGCTGCAGGACCTCGAAGCCGGCAAGCCCCTGGAGATCGACGCGATCATCGGCGCGGTCGTCGAGCTGGCCGAGCTGACCGGCGTCGCGGCACCCGCGCTGCGGCACGTCCACGCCGCCGTCGGCCTGCTCGACCGCACGGTCAACGCTCCGGTCCCGGTCGGATGACGATCGAGTTCCTCGACGTCCGCCAGGCCCGCGAGGAACGCGAGGTGATCGGCGGGTTCACCGCCCACGACCAGCTGCTGCCCGTCCTGCACGCGGTCACCGACCGGATCGGCTGGATCAGCCCGCATGCCCTGAGTCTCATCGCGTCGACGTTGGGCGTCCGGCCGGCCGAGGTGGCGACGGTCGTCCGCACGCACCCGCGGTTCTCGCTGGAGGAACGTCCGGGACGGCAGCTGCGTGTGTGCACGGATGTCGCCTGCCGGAACGCCGGAGCGGACACCGTGTGCGACGTCCTCACCGAGCACGTCGGCGCCGCGGGGAAGGCGGTCGCCGGGGTCATGTGGCTGCGTAGCCCGTGCCTCGGCGCCTGCGAAGAAGCCCCCGCGGCGCTGGCGTTCCAAGCCGGCGACCCGCCGGTGACCGAACGGCTCGCCCCGGCGACGGGCGCGTCGGCGGTACTGAGCACCCGGCGCCCGTTGGTGCCCGAGTCTGATGTGGACGGCTCCTAGGCGTACGCGTCCCGAGGTTTCGTCGACAGGGGTTCGGTAGTGCCGCGGGTGCGTGGGCGCCGTCCGCGCGGGGATCTTCCGGCTGGGACATGGCCGCGAGGTGTCGATGGAGGATTTGGGACGTCGAGCGTCCAGCATCCTCCATCGAGGAAAGCCGAGGACCCTCTGCCGTGGCGCGGCACCGCAGGCCACCTTGGGTGAGGGGGCGCCGTCCGCGCGGGAATCGTCCGGCTGGGACGTGGCCGCGAGAAGCGCTGAGGATCCCTGCCGCGCCGCGATCGAGGGCGGGCCGGCACCCGTTGACCTCAGTGCAGGTCGCGGGCTATTCTCGATATGCGAAAGAAAAATTCCGGATAGCGAAATTTGAGGACACGATGCCAGAAGAGGGGCACACCCTGCCGTACGTCGCCAACCTGTCGACCCTGTTCAAGGAGGTACCGCTGCTCGACCGGGCGGGAGCGGCGCGCGCGGCGGGCTTCACCGACGTCGAGTACTGGTGGCCGTTCGACGTGGCGGTCCCGGCGCGGGACGAGGTCGACGCCTTCGTCGCGTCGCTCGAAAACGCGGGCGTCCGGCTGCGTGGGCTGAACTTCTACGCCGGCGACATGGCGGCGGGGGAGCGCGGCCTGGTGTCGTGGCTCGGCCGGGAAGCCGAGTTCGCCGACAGCCTCGTCGTCGCGCTCGGGATCGCCGAACGCACCGGGTGCCGCAGCTTCAACGCGCTCTACGGCAACCGGCTCGACGGCGAAGACCCCGCCAAGCAGGACGACCTGGCGCTGGTCAACCTCGCGAACGCGGCCGAAGGCGCGGCGAAGATCGGCGCGCAGCTGGTCCTCGAACCGCTCTCCGGCGCGGACCGCTACCCGCTCAAGACCGCCGCGGACGCCGTGGCCGTGCTCGACGACCTCGGGCGCGGCAACGTGCGGCTGCTGGCCGACCTGTACCACCTGGCAGTCAACGGCGACGACCTGGACGCCTTGTCGACGACCCACATCGCCCGGATCGGGCACGTGCAGATCGCCGACGCGCCCGGGCGCCACCAGCCCGGCACCGGGACCGTCGACCTCGACGGCCACCTGCACAAACTCCAGGCCGCGGGTTACGACGGGTTCGTCGGGATCGAGTACGTCCCGGAACCCGACACCCTCGCCTCGCTGGACTGGCTGCCGATCACCCGAAGGGGACGAGCATGAAACTGGGATTCATCGGACTGGGCGTGATGGGCGCGCCGATGGCCGCGCACCTGGTCGCGGCCGGGCACGACGTCAGCGGCTTCGACGTCACCGCCGCGGCCGGCGAGAAGCTGCAGGCTGCCGGCGGGCACGCCGCCACCGACGTGGCCGACGCCGTCGCCGGGGCGGCCGTCGTGATCACGATGCTGCCGAACCACCCGCAGGTCGAAGCGGTCGCGCTCGGCGACGGCGGGGTCCTCGCCACCGCCGCGCCCGGCACGCTGCTGATCGACATGAGCACCATCCGGCCCGAGACGTCGATCGAGGTCGCGAACGTCGCGCGGGACAAGAAGATCCGCGTGCTCGACGCACCCGTGTCCGGCGGCCAGGCCGGCGCCGAGCAGGCCGCGCTGTCCATCATGGTCGGCGGCGACGCGGCCGACTTCGAGGCCGCGAAGCCGCTGTTCGAGGCGCTCGGCAAGACCATCGTGCACGTCGGCCCGCACGGCGCCGGCCAGGTCGTGAAGGCCGCCAACCAGCTCGTGGTGGGCGGGATCTACGGCCTGGTCGCCGAGGCGATCGTGCTGCTGGAAGCGTCCGGGGTGGACGCCGCGACGGGCCTCGACGTGCTCGCCGGCGGCCTGGCCGGCAGCCGGATCCTCGAGCTCAAACGCAAGTCCATGGTGGACCGCCAGTTCGCGCCCGGCTTCCGGATCGACCTGCACCACAAGGACATGGGGATCGCGCTGGCCGCCGCCCGGCAGGCCGACGTCGCGCTCCCGCTGACGGGCCTGGTCGCCCAGCTCGTCGCCGCCGGCCGTGCCATGGGGTACGGCTCCCTGGACCACTCGGCCCTGCTCAAGGTCGTCGAACAGTTGTCGGGCCGCGTCCCGGCGGAGGTGTGACATGCCCCGGATCCCCGTCATGCAGGCAGTCGTCGACGTCCTGGAGAGCGAAGGCGTCGACACCGTCTTCGGCTGCCCCGGCGCCGCGATCCTCCCGCTGTATAACGCCCTACAAGGCCGCGCGATCGAGCACCTGATCGTCCGGCACGAAGAAGGGGCCACGCACATGGCCGACGGCTGGTCGCGCACGACCGGCAACGTCGGCGTGGCGATCGGCACGTCCGGCCCGGCCGGCACGAACATGATCACCGGCCTCTACACCGCGCACGCGGACTCGATCCCGATCATCTGCATCACCGGGCAAGCGGCGTCGGACAAGCTGCACACCGAGGCGTTCCAAGCGGTCGACATCGTCGAGATCGCCAAGCCGGTCACCAAGTGGGCGGTGCAGGTCAAGGAGGCGGCGCAGCTGCCGTGGATCTTCCGGGAGGCGTTCCGGATCGCCCGCTCGGGGCGTCCCGGCCCGGTGCTCATCGACCTGCCGATCGACGTCCAGAAGCAGGACATCGAGTGGGACTCCTCGATCGACTCGGCGCTGCCGGTCCCGACGATCAGCCCGGCGCCCGCGCGCGTCGAGCGGGCCCTCGACCTGCTGCTGGCGGCCGAGCGCCCGCTGATCCTGGCGGGTGGCGGGGTCGTGCTCGGCGAGGCGAGCGAGCAGCTGCGGGCCGCGGCCGAGCGGCTCGATGTCCCGGTGCAGGTCACGCTGATGGGCAAGGGGAGCTTCCCCGAGGACCACGAGCTGTTCGCCGGGATGGCCGGCATCCAGACGTCGCAGCGCTACGCGAACGCCGCCTTCCTGGAGGCCGACCTGGTCTTGGCGCTCGGTGCCCGCTTCGGCGACCGGCACACCGGTGAGCTTTCGGTGTACCGGGGCGACCGGAAGTTCATCCACGTCGACATCGAGCCGACGCAGCTGGGCAAGGTGTTCGGCCCGGACCTCGGGATCGTCTCGGACACCGGCGAGTTCCTCGACGCGCTGCTCGCGGCGCTGGAGAAGCGCGAGCTGAAGGCCCGGCGCGAGTGGGTCGGCCGGATCGCGGAGCTGAAGGAAGCGCTTCCCCGCCGGGAGGACTTCGACACCCTGCCGATCAAGGCGCCCCGGGTGTTCAAGGAGATCAACGAGACCTTCGGCGAGGACACCTACTTCGTCACGGCGATCGGGCTCTACCAGATCTGGTCGGGCCAGTTCCAGAAGGCGCACAAGCCGCGTCACTACCAGGTGTGCGGCCAGGCCGGCCCGCTCGGCTGGGAGATCCCGGCCGCGATCGGCGTCAAGAAGGCGCGGCCCGAGGCCGAGGTCGTCGGCGTGGTCGGCGACTACTCGTTCCAGTTCCTGGTCGAGGAGCTGGCCGTCGCCGCCCAGTACGACGTCGGGTTCGTCCTGATCATGCTCAACAACGAGTACCTCGGCCTGATCCGCCAGGCCGAGACCGGCTACGACATGAACTTCGAGGTCGACATCCACTACGACGCGATCGGCACGGACAACGTGAAGATCATGGAGGCCTACGGCTGTTCGGGCACCCGCGTGCACGAGCCCGGCGAGATCCGGACGTCGCTGGAGTGGGCCCGCAAGGAGGCCGAGCGCACCAGCCGCCCGGTCCTGGTGGAGATCATGATCGAACGCGAGGGCAACGCCGCGATGGGCGCCGCCCTCGACTCGGTCCGCGAGTTCGAACCGGCGGGCTGAGCAGTCTGCCGCAGCTCGTCGTGAGTGCGTAACAGTGTTCTAACACTGTTACGCACTCACGACCCCCCAGCGTGACCCCGGCCGCCGTGCGAGACCCCCGACCTCGCGCGGCGGCCTTTCCGCGTCCGCGGGACGGCGGTTGTCGGAAAGTACAAACGCGGGCCCGAAATTCACCCCTCTTTCAGGGGTTTTGCCGTGGTCCCGGCCACAGCCGAGCGTGTGTACTTCTTCACGAAGCACCCCCGAAAGGACGTCCACAGTGGAATTCCTCCGACCCGCCTCGCTGGCCGACGCGCTCGCCGCGAAGGCCGCGAACCCCGGCGCGGTCCCCCTCGCCGGCGGCACGGACGTGATGGTCGAGATCAACTTCGACCACCGCAGGCCCGAAGCGCTGCTCGACCTCGGCCGCGTGGCCGAGCTGCACGAGCACGGCACCGACGGCGGCCGGATCCGGATCGGGGCCGCCGTGCCCTACACCCGGATCATCACCGAACTGGGCGCACAGCTGCCCGGCCTCGCGATGGCGTCGCGGACCGTCGGCTCCCCGCAGATTCGCAACCGCGGTTCCGTGGGCGGCAATCTCGGCGCGGCTTCGCCCGCGGGAGACTCGCACCCGGCGTTGCTCGCGGCCGACGCGGAGGTCGAGATCGCCTCGGTGCGCGGCACCCGGATCGTCGCGGCGAAGGACTTCTACGTAGGGGTCAAGAAGAACGTCCTGGAGCCGGACGAGCTCATCACGGGCGTGCTGCTGGAACCGGCCACCGGGCCCCAGCAGTTCAGCAAGATCGGCACCCGCAACGCGATGGTCATCGCCGTCGCCGCCTTCGGGCTGGCGCTGCACCCCGCCGAAAAGCGGGTCGGCACCGGCGTCGGCTCGGCCGCACCGACCCCGCGCCGGGCGTTCGACGCCGAGGAGTTCCTGGCCGGCGAGCTGGACTGGGACTCACCTCGAGCGCTGACAGACTCCGTGAAACGCCGCTTCGGCGACCTGGTCGCGGCGGCCGCCGCGCCGATCGACGACGTCCGGGGGAGCGCCGCCTACCGCCGTCACGCCCTGAGCGTGATGGCGCGGCGCACCCTGACCTGGGCCTGGGGCGAATACTGCGAAGGGAGCGCGAAGTGCGCGTGAACGTCACCGTCAACGGCGAACCCCGCCGGGCGGACAACGTCTGGGAAGGCGAAAGCCTGCTCTACGTGCTGCGTGAGCGGCTCGGCCTGCCGGGCTCGAAGAACGCCTGTGAGCAGGGCGAATGCGGCTCGTGCACGGTCTACGTCGACGGCGTCCCCGCTTGCGCCTGCCTGGTCGCGGCCGGGCAGGCCGAGGGCCGCGACGTCGTCACGGTCGAAGGTCTCGCCGAGGGCGACGCGCTCGACCCGGTCCAGGAGTCCTTTGTGGAGCAGGGCGCCGTCCAGTGCGGCTTCTGCACGCCGGGCCTGCTGGTCGCCGCGCACGACCTGATCGAGCGCGTCCCCGACCCCAGCGACGTCGAGATCCGCGAGGCGCTGGCCGGGAACCTCTGCCGCTGCACCGGCTACGAGAAGATCCTGGACGCGGTCCGCGACGCCGCAGCCAAGAAGGCGGTCCGATGAGCGCCCCGGCCCGCTCCCCGCAGGAGCTGCACGACACGATCGCCGGCGGCATCGGCGAGAGCCCGCTGCGCCCGGACGGCACGCTCAAGGTGCGCGGCGAGTTCGCCTACTCCTCCGACCTGTGGCACGAGGACATGCTGTGGGGCGCCACCCTGCGCAGCCCGCACCCGCACGCCCGGATCGTCCGCCTCGACGTCTCCCGCGCGCTGGCCCAGCCGGGTGTGCACGCGGTGCTCACCCACGAGGACGTGCCCGGCGAGAACGTCTACGGCCTCAAGTACCAGGACACCCCCGCGCTGGCCGGTGACCTGGTCCGCTACCAGGGCGAACCGGTCGCGATCCTCGCCGCGGACCACCCGGAGATCGCGCGGCAGGCGCTCAAGGAGATCGTCGTCGAGTACGACGTCCTCGAGCCCATCACCGACCCCGAGCGGGCCGCGCACGACGACACCCTGCCGAAGCTCCACCCCGGCGGGAACCTGGTCCGCCACCAGCGGATCGTCAAGGGCGACCCGGCCGCGACGGCCGACGTCGTGGTCTCCGGCGTCTACGAGATCGGCATGCAGGACCAGGCGTTCCTCGGCCCGGAGTCGGGCCTCGCGGTGCCGGCCGAGGACGGCGGCGTCGACCTCTACCTGGCCACCCAGTGGCTGCACGTCGACCAGCGCCAGACGGCGAAGGCGCTCGGCCTGCCCCTGGAGAAGGTGCGGCTGACGCTGTCCGGCGTCGGCGGCGCGTTCGGCGGCCGCGAAGACCTGTCGATGCAGATCCACTCGTGCATGCTCGCGCTGCGCACCGGCCGCCCGGTGAAGATGAGTTACAACCGGCTGGAGTCGTTCTTCGGGCACGTCCACCGCCACCCGGCGAAGATGTACTACGAGCACGGCGCCACGCGTGACGGCAAGCTCGTCTACGTCCGCGCGAAGATGTACTTCGACGGCGGCGCGTACGCGTCGAAGACCCCGGTCGTGGTCGGCAACGGCACCACGCTGAGCGTCGGCCCGTACGACGTGCCCAACGCGCACATCGAGGGCTGGGGCGTTTACACCAACAACCCGACCTGCGGCGCGATGCGCGGGCTCGGCGCGGTGCAGCCGACGTACGCCTACGAGTCCCAGATGGACAAACTGGCCGCCGCACTGGGCCTGGACCCGGCCGAACTGCGGATCCGCAACGCGATGAGCGAAGGGTCCACTGTGGTCACCGGCCAGGTGGTCGACTTCCCGGCGCCGGTGGCCGAGCTGGTCCAGCGCGTCCGCGACCTGCCGCTGCCGCCGGAACCGACGGGCGAGCGCGACATCCGGGACCTGCCCGGCGGCGCGTCCAACACCACCCACGGCGAAGGCGTCGTCCGCGGCGTCGGGTACGGCGTCACCATCAAGAACATCTCCTACGCCGAGGGCCTCGACGACTACTCGACCGCCCGCGTGCGGCTGGAGGTGATCGGCGGCGAGCCGGTCGCGCTGGTGCACACGGCGGCCGCCGAGGTCGGCCAGGGCCTGGTGACGCTGCAGCAGCAGATCGCCCGCACCGAGCTGGGCTTGACGCGGGTGAGCGTGCACCCGGCCGACACGAGCGTCGGCGACGCGGGCTCCAGCTCGGCGTCCCGCCAGACCTACGTCACTGGCGGCGCGGTCCGCAACGCCTGCCGCGCGGTCGCCGACGCGGTGTACGCGCTCGCCGCGCTCCGCCTCGGCCGCGCCGTCGAAGGCGCGACCCTGGCCGGCGGCAAGATCGTCGCGGCCGACGGCGAGGTCGTCGCCGACCTCGCCGACCTGCTCGGCGAGACGGCCATCGAGGAGACCCGCGAGTTCCACCACCGCAAGACCTACCCGCTCGACCCGGAGACCGGCCAGGGTGACGCCCACGTGCAGTACGGCTTCTCCGCCCACCGCGCGGTCGTCGACGTCGACCTGGACCTCGGCCTGGTCAAGGTGGTGCAGCTGGACTGCGCCCAGGACGTCGGCAAGGCGATGAACCCGGACGCCGTCGTCGCCCAGATCCAGGGCGGCTCGGCCCAGGGCCTCGGGCTCGCCGTGATGGAGGAGATCCTGGTCAAGGACGGGAAGGTGCGGAATCCGTCGTTCACCGACTACCTGATCCCGACCATCCTCGACATGCCGCCGATGCGCGTCGACGTCCTGGAGCGCCCCGACCCGCACGCGCCCTACGGCGTCCGCGGCGTCGGCGAACCACCCACGATCTCCGCCACGCCGGCGATCGCCAACGCCATCCGCGCGGCCACCGGCCTCGAGCTGCCGCGCGTCCCCATCCGCCCCGAACACATCACTGGAGTCTGAGATGACCACGTCGATTTCCGCCGAGCAGGAGTGGCTGGCGGAAGCCATCCGCATCGCGGAGACGAACGTCGCGAACGGCGGCGGCCCCTTCGGCGCGCTGATCGTGAAGGACGGCGAGATCGTCTCCACCGGCGTCAACCGCGTCACCGCGAACCTCGACCCGACCGCGCACGCCGAGGTCGTCGCCATCCGCGCGGCCTGCCAGGCGCTGGGCACCTTCACGCTGGACGGCTGCGTGCTCGTCTCCAGCTGCGAGCCGTGCCCGATGTGCCTGTCCTCGGCGCTGTGGGCGCGCGTCGACAAGGTCGTCTACGCCGCCGACCGCGACGACGCGGCCAAGGCCGGCTTCGACGACCGTGCCTTCTACGAACTGTTCGACCGTCCCCGGGAGACCTGGACGGTCCCCGTGACCCGGCTGTCCGCAACGGACGGTTTCGCGCCCTTCGCGGCCTGGCTCGACAAGAGCGACCGCACCGACTACTGACCCGCCGCTTACTGACCCACAAGGCCAGCTGACCGGAGCATTCCCGAAGAGAACGTCCCGCTCGCCCAGGCACGGTGTTGTGCCTTGGCCTGGCCGAGCACACCCACCGGCAAGGGCAGGACGCATGACCCAGGCAGAAATCAAGGACCCCGTACGCGACGAAGTACCCGAACCGCCGCCCGGCCGCAGGACGCTGCTGGACCGGCTGTTCGAGATCCGCGCCCGGCAGACGACGATCGGCCGCGAAGTCCGCGGCGGCCTCACGACGTTCGTCGCGATGGCGTACATCGTGCTGCTCAACCCGCTCATCCTCGGCGCCGCCACCGACATCACCGGCGCCCGGCTGTCCGCCGCGCAGGTCACGACGGCGACCGCGCTGGCCGCCGCCGTGATGACCATCCTCATGGGACTCGTCGGCAACGCGCCCCTCGCGCTGGCCGCCGGCCTCGGCATCAACGGCATCGTCGCGTTCCAGATGGCGCCGACGATGACCTGGCCCCAGGCGTTCGGGCTGGTGGTGCTCGAAGGCGTCTGCATCGTGCTGATGGCCGTCAGCGGCGTCCGCGAGCGGATCATGAACGCCATCCCGCGGCCGCTCAAGACGGCGATCACCGTCGGCATCGGGCTCTACATCGCCCTGGTCGGCCTGGTCAGCGCCGGGTTCGTGACCCGGGTGCCGGACGCGGCGGAGACCACGGTCCCGGTGCGCCTCGGGGCGAGCGGGCACCTGCACGGCTGGCCGATCGTGGTGTTCTGCTTCGGCCTGCTGCTGATGATCGTGCTGATGGCCCGCAAGGTGCCGGGCGCGGTGCTGATCAGCATCGGCGTGGCCACGGTGTTCGCCGTCGTGCTGCACGAGGGGTTCGGCGTCGGCGGCTGGGGCCTCACGTCTCCGGCCCTGCCCGACCACGTCGTCGCGGCGCCGGACTTCGGGTTGTTCGGCCACATCGACCTCTTCGGCGGGTTCGCCTCGGCGGGCGCGCTCGCCGCCACGGTGTTCCTGTTCACGCTGGTGCTGTCCGGGTTCTTCGACGCGATGGGCACGATCACCAGCGTCTCCGACGAGGCCGGCCTGTCGAAGAACGGCAAGGTGCCGCGGATGGGCCGGATCCTGCTGGTCGACGGCGCGGGCGCGATCGCCGGCGGGGTCACCGGCTCGTCGCCGAACACGGTGTTCCTGGAGTCCGCGGCCGGCGTCGGGGAGGGCGCCCGGACGGGCCTCGCCAGCGTCGTCACCGGGCTGCTGTTCGCCGGGACGCTGCTGTTCACGCCGCTCGCCGGGGTCGTGCCGGCCCAGGCCGCGGCGCCCGCGCTGGTCGTCATCGGCGGCATGATGGTCGCCCAGTGCCGCAACATCCCGTGGCACGACCCGGACTACACGATCCCGGTGTTTCTGACCGCCGCGCTGATCCCGTTCACCTACTCGATCACCAACGGTGTCGGCGCGGGCCTGATCGCGTTCGTGCTGATCAAGATCGGCCGCGGCAAGTGGCGTGAGGCAGGCTGGCTGCTTTCGCTGCTGGCCTTGGTGTTCGCGGTGTACTTCGCCGTCGACGGCGTCGAAGCCCTCTTCCGTTAGGAGTTCCCGGTGGCCTTGATGTTCTTCAACGGCGGCGCCATGCGTGGCGAGCCGCTGCACCACCTGCTCGACGGCTCGCCCTTCGTGACGAGCGCCAAGACCGCGCCGAAGTACCGGTTCTACGCCGTCGGCGAGCAGTGCCCGGCGCTGTACCCGGTGTCGCACGGCGGCGCGGCGGTGACCGGCGAGGTGTACGACGTCTCGCTGGACGCGTTGCGGGACAAGGTGCTCCCGTCCGAGCCGCACGAGCTGGAGCTGGGTGTGGTGGAGCTGGCCGACGGCAGTTCGGCGTTCGCGATGCTGCTGCGGCGGCCCTACACCTCGCACGTCGCCTTGCGGGACATCACCGAGGTCGGCGACTGGCGGGCGTACAAGGCGAGCGCGTGAGGGTCCTGGTCGCGCCCGACAAGTTCAAGGGGTCGCTGACCGCGGCCGAGGTGGCGTCGGCGGTGGCCCAGGGCCTCGCCGACGTCCACCCGGCCCTCGCGGTGCAGTGCCTCCCGGTGGCGGACGGCGGTGACGGCACGGTCGACGCGGCCGTCGCCGCCGGCTTCCGCCGGGTGCGGGTGCCGGCGCGCGGGCCGACCGGGTGGCCGCTGACCGCCTGTTACGCGGTGCGCGGCGACACCGCCGTCGTCGAGCTGGCCGAGGCGTCCGGGCTGCACCGCCTGCCCGGCGCGCCCGCGCCGCGCGAGGCCACCAGCGCGGGCACCGGCGACGTGATCGCGGCCGCCCTGCGCGCGGGGTGCCGCCGGATCGTGCTCGGCGTCGGCGGCAGCGCCTGCACCGACGGCGGTGCCGGGATGCTGGCCGTCCTGGGCGCCCGGCTCCTGGACGGCGCGGGTCGCGAGCTGCCGCCCGGCGGGGCGGCCCTGAGCCGGCTCGCCGCGCTCGACCTGTCCGGTCTGGACCCGCGGTTGTCCGAAGTGGACATCGAGCTGGCGAGCGACGTCGACAACCCGCTGTTCGGCCTCAACGGTGCCGCTGTGGTCTACGGGCCTCAGAAGGGTGCGTCGCCCGACGACGTCGAGGTGCTCGACGAAGCACTGCGGCACTGGGCGTCCCACGCCGGCCCGGAGTTCGCCGGCCGGCCGGGCGCGGGCGCGGCCGGGGGAGTGGGGTTCGCCGCGATGGCGGTGCTCGGTGCCCGGATGCGTCCGGGCATCGGATTGCTGCTGGAGCTGCTGGGCTTCGACGATGCCCTGGCCGGTGCGTCGCTGGTCGTCACTGGCGAGGGATCACTGGACCGGCAGACGCTGTCCGGCAAGGCCCCGGCCGGCGTCGCCCGGGCGGCGGCGGACAAGGGCATCCCGTGCGTCGCGGTCGCCGGACGCTGTCAACTGTCCACTGAGGAGCTTTCGGGTGCGGGCATTTCGGCCGCGTACGCGCTGACGGACCTCGAACCTGACCCGGCCCGCTGCATGGCCGACGCCTTCGCGCTGTTGCGTCGGCTGGCCCATAGGGTCGCGGTCGACCGGCTCTGAACAGCCGTTACGCCGGTTTTGTTATCATCGGAACCATGGTGACGAAGACGGCAGCGGATACCCGTGGGCGGATCCTCGAGGCCGCGGCGGCCCTGCTGGTCGCCGAGGGCCGCGACGGTTTGTCGACCCGCGCGGTGAGTGCCGCGGCGGGCGTTCAGCCGCCGGCGCTGTACCGGCTGTTCGGCGACAAGGACGGTCTCCTGGACGCGGTCGCGGCGTACGGCTTCGACGAGTACCTGACGAGCAAGCGCGAGCTGGGCTCGACCGGCGACGCGGTCGAGGACCTCCGGCGCGGCTGGGACCTCCACATCGAGTTCGGCTTGTCCCGCCCGGAGTTCTATGTCCTGATGTACGGCGACGCCCGCCCGGGCCGCACCTCCCCGGCGGCGCGCGAGGCGGAGGCGATGCTGCACGGCATCGTCACGCGAGTCGCCGAAGCGGGCCGGCTGCGGGTGAGCGTCGAGCGCGCGGCGCGGCTGGTCCACGCGACCGGCATGGGCGTGGTGCTGAACCAGATCGCGACGCCGGTCGAAGAACGCGACCTCGAGCTGTCGGTGACGGCCCGCGAGACGGTACTGGCCCGGATCCTGACGGAGGCGTCGACGCCGTCGGGCGCGGACGACCTCCCGGGCCGGGCGATCGCGCTGCGGGCGGGGCTGACCGGGACGACGGCGTTGACCGACGCCGAGCGGGTGCTGCTGTCCGAGTGGCTGGACCGCATCGCCGACGCCTGAGGCGGCAACCGAATCACCGTGTCGTCTCGCTGATCACGCGTGTCGACCCTCCAGACACGCATGCCGGCGTTCTGATCACGGCGGGCCCGGTGGACCTTGTGACGGGAACGCCGGCACGCGTGATCAGGAAGCCGGCACGCGTGATCTGAGGGACGACACGGCGTTCGGGTGTCGGCGTGGTTGCCGAGTCGGCCGTCAGAGCTGGATCGGTTCAGAACTATCGGACATTGCCTGTCATCGCTCCGTGGCCCAATATGTTGCGGCCCGCAACATATTGCGACAACGACGTCGGAGGGTCCCGATGATCAGCTGGAAAGCGGTCCTGGCCTGCGCCGGAGCGAGCGTTCTGCTCGCCGGCGCACTGCCCGGCACGGCGCTGGCGAGCGGCACGGCGACGGACTGCTGCGGCGGTGGTGCGTCCTGGGCCACGGGCAACAAATCCGCCCTCGGCACGTCGACGACCAGCGCGAGCCCGGTGTGGTTCACTGTGGCGAACGGCGTCACGTCGGAGGTGTTCTACCCGCGCGCCGACGTCCCGAACATGCAGGACATGCAGTACGTCGTCACCGACGGGAGCAGCTTCGTCGACCTGGAACGCGACAACACCAACCACGTCGTCACCATGCCGGACGAGAAGGCGCTGGAGTACACCGTCACCAACACCGCCAAGAGCGGGAAGTACCGGATCACCACCGACTACGTCACCGACCCGGCCCGCGCCACGCTCGTCACAAACACCCGGTTCCAGTCCCTCGACGGCGGCAGCTACCGGCTCTACCTCCTGGCCAACCCGTCGATGGCCGGCGGCGGCGCCCACGACAACGCCTGGTGGGACGGCAGTGGCCTGCTGGCCAGTGGCACCGAGACGCTCTTCGGCGGCGCGGCCACCACCGTCGTCTCCGCACTGCGCGTCTCGACCGGCTTCACCGCGCACGACAACGGCTACACCGGCGCCGGCAGCGACTGCCTGACCGACCTGCGCGCCGACAAGACCTTGAACAACCAGTTCGACAACATCTCGGGCACCGGCAACGTCGTCCAATGTGGACAGATCCCGGTCGGCACGGATACGACGTTCACCGTCGCCCTCGGCTACGGTGGCACCGCGGCCGCCGCGACGTCGGCCGCGAGCGGGTCGCTGAGCAGCGGGTTCAGCACCACCGCAGCGAGCTACCGCTCCGGGTGGAACACCTACGTCGGCAGCCTGAAACCCGCCCCCGCCAGCGTTTCCGGGGACACGCAACGCCGTCGCGCCTACTACGTCGCGGCGATGGCGCTCAAGACCGCCGAGGACAAGCAGCACCCGGGCGCGAGCGTCGCGGGCCTGGCGACGCCGTGGGGCGACTACACCAACGGCGACCAGCTCAACGACGGCTACCACCGCGTCTGGGGCCGTGACCTCTACCAGCAGGCGACCGGCCTGCTCGCCGCCGGCGACGCCGCGCAGGCCAAGCGGATGGCGCAGTTCCTCTGGAACTCCCAGTGGATCGGCAGCCCGACCGCGGGTGACGGCGTGACGTACCCGGCCGGCTCGTTCCCGCGCTACAGCCCGGTTTCCGGCGTCGCCGGGGCCAGCGCGCAGCAGCTCGGCTGCTGCGAGCAGCTCGACCAGGACGCCGACGCGATCCTGCTGGCCTGGCTGACCGGCGTCACCGACGCCTCGACCTACGCCAAGGTCAAGACGACGGCGAACCACATCGTCGCGACCGGTCCGGACACCACCGAGCGGTGGGAGGAGCAGTACGGCAAGTCGCCGTCGTCGATCGCCGCCGAGATCGCCGGGCTCGTCGCGGCCGGCGCGATCGCCCGAGCCAACGGCGACACCGCGAGCGCGACGTCGTGGGAGTCCACCGCGGACTCCTGGCGCAACTCCCTGGCGGGCTGGACGGTCACGACGTCCGGTTACTGGGGCGGCCACACCTACTACGAACGCCTCGACCGCAGCGGCAACCCGAACGACACAGGCACGATCTGCTTCGACGAAGGCTGCTTCTACGAACACGACGTCACCGACTTCGGGTTCCTCGACCTGGTGCGGCTCGGCATCCGCTCGGCGAACGACACCACGATCGCGAACTCGGTCGCCCCGACCGCCGCCGCGTCCGACGGCAACTCGACGGTGCAGGTGACGCTGCCCAACGGTGACGTCTACTTCCACCGGTACGCCCACGACAACTACGGCGAGAGCACGTCGAACTGCAGTGGCTGGCCCGCGGGCGGCGCGCAGCGGTTCGGCCGGCTGTGGCCGGTGCTGTCGGGGGAGCGCGGCCAGTACGAGCTGGCCAACGGCCGCTCGGCGGCGGTGTACCTCAAGTCGATGGCGGACTCGGCCAACGACGGCTACTTCGTGCCCGAGCAGGTCTGGGACCGCGCCGACGTCGGCTGCTTCGGCCTCGGCCGCCCGACCGGCAGCGCGGGCCCGCTGATGTGGGCCGAGGGCCAGTACCTCCGGCTCGCGCAGAACATCGACGCGGGCCACAACCTCGACACGCCGTCGATCGTCAAGGCCCGTTACGGCACCTGAGCGGCCAGCTTCCGGGCCCGGGTCAGCAGCTTCTCGACCCGGGCCCGCAGCTCGGGCGTCTCTCGACCGAGGTCCGGCAGCAGGTTTGCGTAGTCCGACACCAGGCTCCGATAGCCGCGGACGAATTTGCTCTTGGCCTTCTCCCGCGCGTACCGCTTGTCGAGGTCGATGATCTCCTGGGCCAGGACGGCGGCGGCCGCCGACAGTTCGGTTCGCGCGTCCGCCTCGGCGTCACGGCGTTCCTGACGGGCCAGCGCCGTGCGAGCGGTCCGGCGGGCGGCCAGGTACAGCGCGGCCGCACCCAGGAGCACGGCCGCGATCGCGGCCACCGCGACGAGGTAGCGCGGCAGGGACGGGCTGACCGTGCGGCCGCCGTCGGGGATCGCGCCGGAGCGGACCAGCAGGTCGTAGTTGACGACCGCCACCTTCAGCGCGTCGACCGGGTTGTTCGTGAACGCGTCGATGCCGTTGCCGATCATCGACTCCGCCACGAACGCCTTGCCGAAGTTCTCGTCGTCCTTGTCCGGCAGCTGGGAGCAGCCGTACTTCTCGAAGTCGTCGCCGTCGCGGCTGAGCATCAGGGCGAGGGTGCCGTCGGCCGCGCCGGACACGCTGTCGCACGCGTCGCTCAGGTCGGTGCCCGGTTCGAGGAACGCGACGGTCAGCCGCCGGTTGCCGATCACGCGTTCCGCGGCGGCCTGGTCGATCGCGACGCCGGGCGCGGCGTACACCGACGACGTCCGCAGCTGCCGGGCGATCGGGCCATCGAACACGCCAGCGGACCACACCGCCCAGCCCGCCAGCACCAGGCAGCCGAGCACCGCGACACCGAACGCGCTGCGGAAGAACCGTTTCACGCGAGCCTCCCCTGCAGGAACGCGGCCGGCCGGTAGTCCGCGCGGCCCAGCAGCTCGGCGGTGGTGTCCAAATCGGACTCGGCCGCGTCGAGCAGGCCGTGCACGTGCTTGTCCGGCAGCTTCTGGTCGAACGCTTCGCGGGCCGCCGTCAGCTGGGTGATCCCGCGGGTGAGCGACGCGTCCGACGCGCCGCCGGTGAGGCCCGAGATCTCCACGGCCAGTGCCGTCAGACCGGCCAGCCGGGCGGGTACGCCGACCCCGGTGCCGGGCCGGCCGGGCCGCAGCACCTTGCGCGCCGACAGGGCGAGGAACCCGACCGCGCAGGCGGCGAAGAGCCACGGCAGCGCGGGCAGCGCGACGCGGACGGGGTCGAACGGCACGTAGGGCAGCGGGCGGTCGAACAGCCCGGCGTAGCGGATGGCCGTGACCCGGTCGAGCCAGGCGCCCAGGACGTTGCGCTGCGGGTAGGCGTACTCGCTGAGCCGGTCGCCGAACTGGCCGTAGAAGCTGGCCGTGGCGACGTCGGCGAACGCGGCGGCCGACGGCCCGTCGTACTCCACCCACGAGCCGTACACCGCGACGATCGGGCGGCCGGGGAACTCCTTGGCCAGCGCCGGGCCGTAGTGGATCAGCGGCTGACCGGCCGGCTGCTGTGGCAGCGCGACGTACAGCGGCTGGGCGCCGGGGAACGCCGCCGTCGACGCCGGGACGTCCTTCATCGTCGCTCCCGGCGCGATGAACCGGCCGGTGCTCTGGAGCGCCGCGGTGGCCGCGGTCAGTTCGCCGGCGGTCGGGTCGCGCCGGGCGAGCGCGGGCTGGTCGGGCGCGTCCGGCTGGTGGTTGAGGTGGGCGACCAGGGTGGTCAGCGACTCGGTGACGTCGCCGGTGGCGAACTGCCGGATCCACTCGCCCGCGCGGTCGGCCGAGGCCTGGAGGACACCGCCGCTGACCTCGGTGCCGATGACGCGGACGGTCGCGTCGTCGACGTCCCGCAGCCGGGCGCTGTCGTCCTTCTTGAGCCCGGGCGGCGCGACGAGGATGCGAGCCCCGGCGCTGCCCGCCGCGGCCTTCACGGCCTGGTCGTCCCAGGTCGCGATCGAGCCGGGCAGCCGCACGACGGGGGCGGCCTTCACCATCGCCGTCAGCTGCTCGGTGGACGGGATGGTCGCGCCGCTCAGCTCGCCGGCGGAACCCTCCGGGATCGGGTCGGCGCCGGCGGGGGCCTGGCCGTAGCTGACCTGGGTGCTCTGCTTCTGCACCAGGAGGAACGCCACCAGCACGACGACGGCCACCGCGAGCAGGATCCACCGGACCCGGTCCGGCCAGTGCCTAGTCACGGGCTGCTTCGTCACAGTCGGCTCAGTCACGGGCGGCCCGCCAGAGTTCGTCGGCCCGGACGGCGTGGTCGTGGGCCGACTCGGCCGCCCGCGGCCCGCCGTGCGCGGCGGCGAGGGTCTCGGCGCGGGCGAGGAGCTGCTCGGCTTCCGGCTGGGACGTCGTCGCGGCGTCGCGGCTCACGGCGGCGCTGTCGATCGCGGCCCGCGCGGCCGACCAGGCGGTCCGCCGGCGCAGGTCCCGGTCCCGCAGCCGCGGCACGGCGACCACCCCGGCCCCGGCGACGACGACCACCACCACGGCGACCACCCACACCACCCACGTCATCCCGGTCCACCTCCGCTAGTCGGGGAGGAGATCATTCTGGCTGGCGTGGCTGGGGAATGTGACAACGTTGCCGCATCGTGTCCCAGAAGATCACCGGACCAAGTGGACGGTCTTCGCGGCCGGGACGAACCTCGCGCTCTGGCCGCGGGTGAGGGTGACGCTGTCCGTCTCGAGGCCGTCGCCGAACGCGACCAGGCGGTCCGACTCGACCTCGATCGTCAGCGGCGCCGACGTCAGCTCGCCTTCGGTGTGCGACGTCCCGGTCGTCGGCGACGGCCACGCCTCCCGCACGAACCAGACCAGCCGCGCCTCGCCGGGCGCGGGCAGGCGCAGCGGGCTGCGGCGTTCCTGCCACACCGAGCCGCACCAGCCCGTCGCGCCGGTGCCCGTCCCGACCAGGATCCCCGACGACGCCTGGCGTTCCGCCGGCCCGCCACCGACCCCCAGCCGGTAGCGGGCCGTCTGGTGCCCGGCGTGGCCGAGGTAGATCTCGTTGAGCGCCAGCAGCCGCTGGCCGTCGTCCGCGGTGAACTCGGCCATCGTCCGGTGCTCGACGTTCCCGGTGGCGCGCACCAGGTCCGCGACCGCCGCGGCCGGGTGCCGCACCAGCACCCCGGGCGCGCCCGGCGCGATGCCGACGACCGGCTGGCCGTCGAGGTACTTGGCGACGTTGGCGACCAGCCCGTCCTGGCCGACCACGACGACGACGTCCTCGGGGGTGAACAGGAACCGCGAGAGGTCGCCGCGTTCGACCTCGCCGCGGCGCCAGTCGAGCGGGATCGCCGCCGACGCCGTGGCCAAAGCCGTGCGTACTGCGGCGTCCGCCTCCGTCACCTCCGCCAGATCACGGCCACGCGTGCGCAGGAAGAACTCGGCCTGGCCGCGGGTGCCGTGCCGGGCGAGCAGCTCGTCGAGCTCGGTGCGCCGGTGCACCAGCACCACGCGCGGCGCGAGGCTCACGACCGCACGCCGAGCTTGGTCAGCAGCGGCGTGAGCAGGTCCGGCGTGAGCACGAGGCTGTCGATCTTCGGCAGGTTCCCGGCGAGTTCCTTGAGCGCCAGCCCGGTGAGCACGCCTTCGGGCAGGTCGCGGTACGCCGCGAGCCGGGCCGCCTCGCCGGCCGCCGCGGCCTCGCCGAGCGCGCGCTGGCCGTCGGCCTTGACCTGCGTCAGCCGCTCTTCCCGCGACGCCTGCGCCTCGGTGTCGATCCGGTTCGCCTGCGCGGCCTCTTCGGCCTGACGCCGGGCGTTCGCGCCGCGCTGGGCGAGCAGCTGCTCCTCGCGGCGGGCCAGCTCGATCTGGCTCTGCAGCTCGTTCTCGCTGATCGCCCGCTCGCGTTCGACGGCCAGCGCGCGCCGCTCGAACGTCGCCCGGTCGGCCTCCTGCTGCACCTTCTCCCGGGCGGTCGTCTGCAGGGCCTTCTCGACCTCCGGCTCGGCGCGGATGGAGACGACGCGGACGTCGAGGACCGCCGAGCCGGTCTGCGAGAGGCGTGTGTCCTCGTCGGCGAGCGCGGCGCGGATCCGGTCGCGGACCGCGCCGACGCCGTCGACGAGCGCGGTGGCCAGGGGAGTGCGGGTGAGCACCTCGACCGCGTACTGCTGGACGTTCTCGGTGAGCAGCCCGCTGATCTGGGCCAGCGGGTCGCTTCTCCAGCGCCCGGTGTCGGGGTCGATCGAGAAGTCGATCCGCTGCGCGGCCAGCGCCGGGTCCACGATCCGGAAGGTCAGCGCGAGCTGCACGGTGACGTCCTGGAAGTCGGCCGTGCGGGCGTGGAACAGCAGCGGCAGCTCGCGGTCGTCGACCGGGACCTCCGAGACGACCGCCGTGAGCGGCCGGTACCAGAACGACAGCCCGAGCCCGTCGTGCGCGAGCTTGCCGCGGCGGTAGTGGCGGATGTGCACGGTCGGGGCGCCGCGCAGGTGCCGGAACCCGAACCGGCGGTTGATGTCGGCCATCTGATGCCTCCTCTTATCGTCGGCCTGACGATATGGGGTGGACGGCCTAATCGTCAAGCTGACGATTACCGGCTAGGGTGGTGGCATGGGTCACCCACCGTTCGCCGTCACCGCCGACCTCGTCGTGCTCACCCTGACCGGGGACGAGCTGTGCGCCCTCCTGGTCCGCAGGGGAGTGGCGCCGTTCCTCGGCGGCTGGGCGCTGCCCGGCGGCTTCGTCCGCGCGGACGAGGATCTCGAGGAGGCGGCCTGCCGCGAACTGGCGGAGGAGACGGGCTTGGCGCCGGGCACCGTCCACATCGAACAGCTCGCCGGCTACGGCGCCCCGGACCGCGACCCGCGGATGCGCGTCGTCACGGTGGCCTACCTGGCGCTGGCCCCGGACCTCCCGACCCCGCGCGCGGGCACCGACGCGGCGGACGCGCGCTGGGCCCCGGTGCGTTCCCTGGCGGGCGAAAGCCTGGCGTTCGACCACGACCGGATCCTCGCCGACGGCCTGGAGCGCGCCCGCGCGAAGCTGGAGTACTCACCGCTGGCGACGGCGTTCTGCCCGCCGGAGTTCACGGTCGCGGAGCTGCGCCGGGTGTACGAGCTGGTCTGGGACACCCGCCTCGACCCCCGCAACTTCCACCGCAAGGTGACGGGCGCGGACGGCCTCCTGGAGCCGACAGGCCGGACGACCACCCGCGACGGCGGCCGCCCGGCCCAGCTGTACCGGCGGGGCAAGGCGGAGCTGCTGTACCCACCGATGCTGCGCGGCTGACGCACGTCTGCCAAAGTTCTGGTCCGGCTACGCCGCCCGCGCCGGCACGAGCCGTCGGGCCGCGGACACCAGTGGCATCAGGCGAGTCCCGAGGTTGCGGGCCACCAGACCCCGGCGCGTAGCCGGGATCAGCATGGCCGCGGCCGCCGAGACGTTGCGCTGCTTGGGTTCCACCAGCTTGCGGTGCTCGGCTTCGTACCGCCGGAACGCCGCCGCCGGGTCCTCGGGCGTCCGGCCCAGCTCCTGCGCCAGCGTGTACGCGCCCGCCATCGCCAGTGTCGAGCCGTCGCCGAAGAGGGAGACGCACGAGGCCGCGTCGCCCGCCAGGACGATCCGGCCCGCCGCCCAGCTGTCCATCCGGACGCGGCTCACCGAGTCGAAGTACAGGTCGTCCGCGTCGCGCACCTGCGCCAGCAGCTCGGGGACCCGCCAGCCCGCGCCGGCGTACGCCTCGGCGAGCATTTCCTTGTGCAGCGCGGTGTTCCGGTAGTCGAAGCCCGGCACCTCGGCGCCGCGGAACATGAACGCCGCGATCGCGTGGCCGCGCGACGGGTGGACGGCGACCGCCCGGCCCGGCGAGTTGTACATGACCAGCTCGGTGCGGTCGGTCGGCGCCTCGGCCAGCGGCAGCGTCGCGATGTAGACGCCCATGTGCTCGACGAACGCCTGCTCCGGCCCGAACGCCAGCCGCCGCACGCCCGAGTGCAGGCCGTCGGCGCCGATCACCAGGTCGAACCGCCGTGGGGCACCTCGCTCGAAGGTGACGTCGACGCCGCCGTCGTCCTGGCGTAGCCCGGTGATCGAGTCGTGGAAGACGAACTCGGCGCGGTCCGCGGCCGTCTCATAAAGGATGGCCGCGAGGTCCGTGCGCGACAGTTCGACGTCGTCGCCGCTGCCCAGCACGCTCATGGCCACCCGGCCGGTGCGCCGGCCCGCGTCGTCGACGAACTTCAACGCCGTGACGTCGGTGCTCGCTTCGCGCAGCTTCCCGGTGAGGCCCATCTCGGCCGCGACGTGGGTGGCGGGGCCGCGGACGTCGACCGGGCTGCCGCTCGACCGCAGCCCCTTGGCGCGTTCGACGACGGTCGGCCGGTAGCCCGCGCGGGCCAGCCAGTAGGCCAGTGTCGGCCCGGCGACGCCGGCGCCGGAGATCAATACCGTCTGCTCGTTCATGGTTGTACCCCCTGGATGATGTTCCTGACCATCGGTCAGTCCCGAAGGTACGCCACTGTCCGGCGGTCAGGCAAGCGGCTAGGCTCGGGGGATGACGGAGGCCGATACCCGCGCCCGGATCCTGAGCGCCGCGCTGGAGGAGTTCTCGGAGCGCGGCTACCACGCGACGTCGGTGCGTGAGCTGGCCGAACGCGTCGGCGTGACCAAGACCGCGGTGCTCTACCACTTCCCCGGCAAGGCCGACATCGTGACGGCGCTGGCCGAGCCGCTGCTCGATGACCTCGAGGCGACGATGGACAAGGCCGAGGCCGCCGCCGACCCGCGCGCCGCGGCGATCGAGGGGGTTCTCGACGTGTGGCTGAGCCACCGGTACCTGCTGCGGATGAACCTGCGCGACCTCGGCCTGACGGCGTCGAAAGCGGTGTTCGAGCGCTTCCGCGACGGCATGCTGAAGGCGAACGTGCTGGTCGCGGGCCCGGCCGCGGACCTGGCGGCGCGGGTCCGCGCGGCACAGGCGATCGCGATGCTCAGCGACCCGGTGGTCCTGTTCGCCGACGCCCCGACCGACGAGCTGCGAGCCACGATCCTCGACGGCGTCGCCCGGCTGTTCGGCACGCCGGCGGCTGCTCGCGGCCGCCGGGGGCGACCGAGCGTGATGAGCCCCGAGACGGTGGAGGCGGCCCACCGCCTCTACGACGCCGGCCACTCGGCAGCCGACATCGCGACGGCGCTGGGCGTCTCCCGCGCGACGATCTACCGGCATCTACCGGACGCGGAATAGTGAGACGACTTGTGAGACTTATTGAGACGGCGCCGCGGCCGGGTCCACCGCGACCTCGATGGCCGGCAATGCCGTGAGCTGCTCCGGCGTCATCCGCTCGGCGGCCGTGAAGACCTTCTGCTGCTGCTCCTTGATCCGCTCGTCGACCAGCCGGCTCAGCTCGAAGGCCAGCCGGCCGGTCTGGCGGACCGTGACGTCGTCCACCAGCGGCCGGACGGCCGACGTGATGACGATCCCCGCGGCCTGGCCGGACTCGGATTGTGAGACGCCGACCGAGTAGTCCTCACGCGGGTTGGTCGCGCCGTCGATCGCGAAGTCGCGGATCCGGCCGAGCAGCTCGTGCCATTCGGCGACCTCACCCGGCACCTCGGTGGCCTTGACGTCCTCCACGGTCAGGCCCATGCCCCGGTCGCCGGTGCGGAAGCAGCGCGCGTACGAGTTCAGCGCGGACACCCACAGCGACTCGACCAGCACGGCGTCCAGCCGGCCCGGGGGCCGTTCCAGCTCGGCGACGAGACGTTCGCAGCACTTGAGCGCGAACTGCAGGTCGTCGAAGATCCCGACGAGGTCGGCCAGGCCCAGGGCACCGGGCGTCGCCAGCAACCGGGCGCTTGAAGGGGCGGTCGTAGGCTGGGTCATCCGGGCACGCTCCTGACGGTCTGAGCTTCCACCACACCGCATCCGGCGCGCCCCGGCGGTCTCAATTTGCGACACCGAACCCCAGCGTGAACTCCGTCTTCCGCACCTGGAGCCGGTACCGCGGCAGCACCCCCGGCCCGCAGGACGCCGAGCCGAGGCCGTGCTGGGCGACGTCCAGGGTGAGGTGGACCAGGTCGCCCGCGTGCAGGTCCGTGGTGTGCCGCGCGGCTTCGAGCGCGGCCGACGTCCAGCGGCGGGCCGTGAAGTCGAACGCCGGATCACCGTCGACGCGGATTCCGGTGCCCTCGGCGTTGGTCAGCCGCAGCCAGCGGACGTCGACGCGGTTGCCGTTCTCCTGCGGGAAGACGTACGGCGTCTGCAGGTCGTCGACGCCGCGGGAGAAGCGCCCGATCCGCGCCGCCTGGCGGCTGTCCGGGTACGCCTCGCCGGGGCCGCCGCCGAACCACTCGGCCGAGCCGAAGGCGCCCGGGACGGCCATCGTCAGGCCGAGCCGGGGGAGCGTGCCCGCCAGACCGTCGGGCGTGATCTCGACGCGCAGCCGCAGCCGATCGCCGAGCGCCGTCCACGTGTAGTCCGTGAGCAGCCCGGACGCCTGCGCCGGCGGCGCCACCCGGGTCCGCACGAGCAAGTCGTCGCCGTCGGCGTCGACGGCGATCACCCGGTGCTGCAGCCGGTGCAGTCCCGCTTCCCGCCACTCCGAAGCCGACTCGGCGCGGTCGTTGTCCGTCGTCGCCCGCCAGACGTTCAGCCGCGGCCCCCGCACCGGATGGCCGCCGAGCGCGATCAGCCGGCCGGTCACCGGGTCGAACTCGCCGACGCCCAGCCGCAGCCGCCCGCCGGTGCGGAACACCGGGCCGCGACCCGCCGGCCACACCACGGCGGGCGCGGGCGACACCGGCAGCTGCCCCCAGCCGACGACGTGCCCGGCCGGAGCCCACGACGAACCGGACGTCAGCGACGCCGAAACCGTCAGCCACGATTCACCGCCCGTCGCGGGCAACCGGGGGAGGGGCACCAGCGCGTTTTGTCCGGATTGGACGGTCGGAACGTCGAGAATGCCCTCCTCGACCGGGATTCCCTCGGACTCCAAGACCCAGGTGAACGTGAGGTGCGCGGTGCTCACGAAGTCGTAGTGGTTCGACACCCGGATCCCGCCGGGAGCGGCCTCGATCCGGACCGGCTCGATGATCTTGGCGAACTCCACCAGCCCCGGCGACGGCGTCCGGTCCGGGAAGACGAGCCCGTCGATGACGAAGTTGCCGTCGTGGATCGCTTCGCCGAAGTCGCCGCCGTAGGCGAAGTGGTCGCCGGCGAGCAACCCGTGGTCGAGCCACTCCCAGACGAACCCGCCCTGGCAGTTCGGGTACCGCTCGAACAGCTCCCGGTACTCCAGCAGCCCGCCCGGGCCGTTGCCCATCGCGTGCCCGTATTCGCAGAGCAGGAACGGCAGGTCACGCCGCCGCGCGTCGACGTCCTCGCGAAGCCCGATCGACTCGACCTCGGCGTGGGTCGCGTACATCCGGCTGTGGACATCCACATAGGAGCAGTCGTGGTCGCCTTCGTAGTGCACCGGCCGGGTCGGGTCGCGGTGGCGCGTCCACTCGGCCATCCGCTCGAGGTTCGGCCCGGTGTGGCTCTCGTTGCCGAGCGACCAGAGGATCACGCTCGGCCGGTTCTTGTCCCGCTCGACCGTGCGCCGCATCCGGTCGAGGTAGGCGACTTCCCACGCCGGGTCGGCGCTCGGGTTGCGCTCCCACTCCAGCGGCTCGAAGCCGTGCGTCTCCAGGTCGCACTCGTCGATCACCCAGAGGCCGTACTCGTCGCACAGCTCGAGGAACGCCGGATCCGGCGGGTAGTGGCTGGTCCGGACGGCGTTGACGTTGTGCCGCTTCATGAGCAGGACGTCGGCCAGCGCGACGTCGCGGGGCACGGCCCGGCCGGTGCGCGGGTGGTGCTCGTGCCGGTTCACGCCGCGCAGCAGCAGCCGGCGGCCGTTGACCTTCAGCAGGCCGTCGTCGATCGCCACGGTCCGGAACCCGATCCGCACCGGCACCCGTTCGGCCGCCGTCGACAGCGAGCCGTCGTACAGCCGCGGCGACTCCGCGCTCCACGGCTCGACCGGCAGCTCCAGCGGTAACCCGGCCGGGTGAGCCGACACCCCCAACTCGGGGATACCGAGCAGCGCGTCGGCCTCGGTCTCGACGCGGACCGTGCCGAGGCCGGTCGTGTGGTCGTAGTCCGCGCGGAGCCAGTAGTCGCCGATCCCGCCGACGGGCCGCGCGAGCAGCGTGACGTCGCGGAAGATCCCGGACAGCCACCACATGTCCTGGTCTTCGAGGTAACTGCCCGCCGACCACTGGTGCACGCGCACGGCCAGGACGTTGTCCCGCGGCCGCAGCAGCGGCCCGACCTCGAACTCCGCGGGCAGCCGGCTGCCCTTCGTGACGCCGAGCTCGACGCCGTTGAGCCAGATCCGCGCGCACGAGTCGATCCCGTCGAAGCGCAGCACCGCGGGCCCGGTGGGCCACGACGCGGGCAGGTCGAACCGCCGCCGGTGGTCGCCGGTCGGGTTGTCCGACGGCACGTGCGGCGGGTCGACCGGGAACGGGTACCGCACGTTCGTGTAGGCGGGCTTGCCGTACCCGTGCAGCTGCCACATCGACGGCACGGGCAGCTCATCCCACACCGAGTCGTCGAAGTCGTCACGCTCGACGCCGGCCGGCGCCGCGGCGACGGCGGAGAAGAGCCGGAACCGCCAGGTGCCGCTCAGCGACAGCGCCGGCGCGTCGGAGGTGAAGGCCGCGCGCGGCGGCACCGAGCCGTGGCCGGGGCCCGGGTCTTCGACGTACGACATGACGTCCCTTCAGCCCTTCATGGCGCCGGCCGTGCGGGCGACGTCGTGGATCCCCACCTGCCGACGTCCGAGTATGCCCGCCGGAATGCGGGAAGGCCTCCTCGGCGGCTCGGGATTGCCGTCGAGGAGGCCTTCGCTCACCCGGCTGTTATTCGGCCGGGACGCGTTCGCGGCGTTTCGAGATGACCCGCCAGCCGACCGCGAGCACGATCGCCAGCACCGGGATCGAGTAGAACGCGATTTTCTCGGCGCCGTCGGAGAAGCCCATCAGCACCACCACCAGGGCGAGGAACGCCAGCGTCGCCCAGCCGGAGTACGGCGCCCACGGCATCCGGTACGAGGGCCGCTCCAGCTCGCCGCGCAGCGCCGCCTGGCGCAGCCGCATCTGGCAGAAGATCAGCGTCGCCCACGTCGTGATCACGCCCAGTGACGCGATCGCGATGGCGATGTCGAACGCCTCCTTCGGCACCAGGTAGTTCAGCACCACGCCGAGCAGGTAGGCGATCGAGGTGAACATGATGCCGCCGTAGGGGACCTGCCGGCGGTTCATCCGGCCGACGAACGCCGGCGCCTCGCCCTTGTCGGCCAGCGAGCGCAGGATCCGGCCGGTCGAGTAGAGCCCGGAGTTGACGCTGGAGAGCGCCGCGGTCAGCACGACGGCGTTCATCACGTCGCCGATGCCCGGGATGCCGAGGCGGCTGAACACCGTGACGAACGGGCTTTCATCGCCGTTGTAGAACGGCCAGGGCAGCAGCATCGCCAGCATCAGCACCGAACCGACGTAGAACACGCCGATCCGCCAGACCACGCCGTTGATCGCCTTGGGCAGGACCTGGCGCGGATTCTTCGTTTCACCGGCCGCGATGCCGACGACCTCGATGGCCGAATAGGCGAAGATGACCGCCTGCAGCGTCATCAGGGCGACGCCGATGCCGGCCGGGAAGAATCCACTGTGGTCGGTCAGGTTGTGCACGCCGGCCGGGGTGCCGCCGATGTCGGCGCTGGTGAACACCAGCCCGAGCGCGGTGATCAGGAAGACGACGATGGCCAGCACCTTGACCACCGAGAACCAGAACTCCAGCTCACCGAACAGCTTCACCGAGACCAGGTTCACGGCCAGCAGGACGCCGAGGGCGACCAGGGCGGTGATCCACTGGGGCACGTCCGGCAGCCACTTGTGGACGTAGATCGCGACCGCGGTGATCTCCGCGATTCCGGTCATCGCCCAGTTCACCCAGTACATCCAGCCGGAGGCGAAGCCGGCCCACGGCCCGATGAACTTCCGGGCGTAGGTGACGAAACTGCCGGAGCTCGGCTCGTGCAGCACGAGCTCGCCGAGCGCGCGCATCACGAAGTAGGCGGCCACCCCGCAGATCGCGTAGGACAGGACCAGTGACGGGCCGACCTGGTGGAGCTTGCCGCCGGCGCCGAGGAAGAGCCCGACACCGATCGCGCCGCCGATGGCGATCATCTGCACTTGGCGGTTGCCGAGCGCTTTCGAGTAGCTTTCACCTTTTTCGGTGAGCAGCGAGGAATCCATGGTTGCCAGACGCTAGAGGCGTTAGCCGCAAGTGACCAAGCACACTAAGGAAGACTTAAGGTGTGCGAGAGATCACCTCGATGGTTTCCCGCGTGTTTCCCGTTTCGATTTGACAAGATCACCTTCGACCCCGAATCCTCGCGCGTTCCGCCCGGCTCTACGCTACGGCCGTGGATCTCGCGGCGCTGCTGGACCGGATCGCGGACGACGTCGCACCCGAGGTCGGCCGGGGCGCCGTCGCGGACTACATCCCCGCCCTGGCCCGGGTCCGGCCGGGGTTCGGCATCGCGGTGGCCGATGTGGACGGTGCCGTGCACGGCGCGGGCGACTGGCTGCGGCCGTTCTCCGTGCAGAGCATGTCGAAGGTCTTCACCCTCGCCCTGGTGCTCGCCCGCGGCGACGACGTCTGGACGCGCGTGGGCCGCGAACCGTCCGGCGACCCGTTCAACTCCCTGGTGCAGCTGGAACACGAGGACGGAATCCCGCGCAACCCGTTCATCAACGCGGGTGCGCTGGTGGTGACCGACGAGCTCACCTGCCACGGCGACGCCGTGGGCGCGCTGCTCGGTTTCCTGCGCGCGGAAAGCGGCCGCGCGGACATCGACGTCGACGCCGAGGTGGCCGCGTCCGAGGCCGGCCACGCCGACCGCAACCGCGCGCTCGCGTACTTCATGGCCTCCTACGGCAACATGCGCAACCCGGTACCGTCCGTTTTGGACCAGTACGTCCGCCAGTGCTCGATCGCGATGTCCTGCCGCGACGTCGCCCGCTCGGCGCTGTTCCTCGCCCGCCACGGCATCCGCAACGACGGCACCCGCCTGCTCGGGCTCAGCTCGGCGAAGCGCATCAACGCCGTGATGCTGACGTGCGGCACCTACGACGCCGCGGGCGAGTTCGCCTACCGCGTCGGCCTCCCGGGCAAGAGCGGCGTCGGCGGCGGCATCGTGGCGATCGTCCCGGGCCGCTGCGCGGTCTGCGTCTGGAGCCCGGGTCTGGACGCCCGCGGCAACTCGGTGGCGGGCGTCGCGGCCCTCGACCGCTTCACGACGCTGACCGGCTGGTCGGTCTTCTAACGCAGGTAGTTGTAGACGCTCGCCCGCGAGATGCCCAGCAGCTCGGTCAACGCCGGCACCGCGTTCTTCAGCTCCAGGAACCCGCGCGCCTTCAGCAACCGAACGAGGTCCTTCTTCCCGGCCGCCGGCAGGGTGCGCGGGGTGTGGCCGCGGTCGGCCGCGTAGTCCTCGACCAGCGCTCGCAGCTCGTCGGCCGTGCGGGCCCGCAGGGTCTCGGTCAAGGGTGCCGGGTCGTCGGTGCGGGTGAGGCGGGTCAGGGCGTGGGCGGCCGAGCCGAGCACGGAGACGTCCAGGTTGAGGCACAGGGCCGCGACGTACTCGCCGGCCGCGTTGCGGAGGCCGATCGACGTGCTCTTGGCCGGGCGGCCGTCGGGGAAGCGGTTCGGGTAGTTCTGCAGCACGTCCGGGAACGCGGGGTCGGCGATCCGGGCCAGGCCCAGCTCGGTCGCCGGGTCGCCCACGGCGCGCCCGGACAGGCCGCCTTCGATCGCGCGCACCGCGTGGGCCGGGTCGCGCAGGTCGTGCAGCACGACCTCGCACAGCCCGGGGAACATCCGGCCGACGGCGTGCGCGATCTTCTCCGCCTCGCGCAGCAGCAGCTCGTCCTCGGTCATCCGAGCAGCTCCCGCAGCTTGTCCGGCGCCTTCAGCCCGGATCCGGTGAGCACGACGACGGTGGTCTCGCCCGGCCGGATCGCGCCGCGCTCGCGGAACACGTCGATCGCCGCGGCGGCGCTCGCGCTGGTCGGCTCGGCGTAGAGGCCGAGGGACGCGAGGCGCCGGGCGGCCGCGGCGATGGCGTCCTCCTCGATCGCGGCCGTGTCGCCGCCCGAGCGCCGGATCGCCGCGACGACCTCGGGGAGCCGGATCGGGTGCCGGATCGCGGTGCCTTCGGCGACGGTCGGGGCGAACGGCGGTGGCTGCCGGTCGTGGAACGCGGCGTCGATCGGGGAGCAGTTGCGGGGCTGCGCGACGAGCAGACGCGGGCGTCGCGCGATCGAACCGACGTCGAGGAGTTCGCCGAACCCGAGGTCGAGGCCCAGCACGATGCTGCCGGCGCCGGCGACCGTGACGACCGCGTCCGGCGCGCGGAACCCCAGGTCCTCCCACAGTTCGTAGGCGAGGGTCTTGGTGCCTTGCAGGAAGAACGGGTGCCAGTTGTGGCTGGCGTAGGTCGTCGACGCCGAGCGCCGGACCGCCTCGGCGGCGGTGTCGTCGCGGGTGCCGGGCACGAGCTCGACGGTCGCGCCGTACGCGCGGGTCTGCAGGACCTTCGCGGCGGACGTCCCCTCGGGGGCCAGGACGGTCGCGGCGATCCCGGCGGCGGCGCTGTAGGCCGCGACCGACGAGCCGCCGTTGCCCGAGCTGTCCTCCAGCAGTTCCGTGACGCCGGCGCCGGCCAGCGCCGCGACCATCACGCTGGACCCGCGGTCCTTGAAGCTGCCGGTCGGGCTGAACCACTCGAGCTTGAACCGGACCTCGGCCTCGCCCCACGGCTGCCGGACCAGGGGAGTGCAGCCTTCGCCGAGCGAGAGCGGACGCAGGTCGCCGGGCAGGGCGGCGCGGTAGCGCCAGAGCGACCGGACGCCGGTGTCGACGTCGCCGGGCGTCAGGCCGGGCCGTGGTGCGACGGTGAGCGGGGCGCCGTCGTCACCCCGCCAGCGCCGCGGGTCGCCGGGGTAGCGCGTTCCGGATCGCTCGTCGGCGTACCAGTAGTCCACGACCACCTCCACGTTGGACAGTTGGTCCAAGGGTAGACGTCGTGTCTACGGTTACCGACAAGTACGCGAAATGTTTTCAGCTTCTTCTCAGGAAAGATCCGTAACGCGCGTGGCGGAGATTTCGATCTCGGCCGCGCGGGGACCGGTATCCGGGGGTACCGATGGTGTCCGGGCGAATACCCGCAGTCGCCTGCGCGGGCGGGTGCACCCTGGTGTCCGGGCGCGGGGATCCGGCTCTTCCGGGTCGTGTGAACACGGGGAATCCCGGAGTGTAGCGAATCCACAGTGGACTCGCGGGGGTGTGTCGAGCCCGGTCCGGTCTTTTACGATTATTCTTACGGGGCGTCCGCAAAATTGCCGGGTGAATAGTCCCCACGTGATCTGTGGCACGGTTCCGCGTTAATGCCGTGACGGCTTCGGCGCATGGCCGATTTTACCGCCACGACACTTCGCGTTGGCTCCCGGGAAACAGTGGGCCCGCCGGACGGAGTGGGCCGGTGTGGCCAGTCCCGCTGCGTCCACCGGGTGAGATGGCTTGCCCCGTATGGAGGTGTGGGACACGTGTACCACGAGGTATGACTATTGACCGCCGTACAAGGCAATCCCGCGTCCGATCCCGGCTCGTGGTACGTGACGGCCGCGTTAAATTCTTGCGTCTCCAGCCTGGTCGCTCCCGAATTTTCTGCACAACCACCACGAATTCGTGGTGGGTTGTTGACGGAACGGGATGAACGCGCTTAAGTACTCCCCGTTACCCCATCACCCCCTTTCGTGCGTAGCGGGAGTTCCCATGCGTGTCTCGAAAGACGTTCGCGAACCGGCCGTGCCGGTCGTCGCCGTCTCGCCGCTCGCGTGGCCTTCCGCGCGGGGCGTCGCGGCCGCCGCGCGCGGTGGCGGGCTCGGCGTGCTCGACCTCACCGGCCCGGGCGGCACCGCTTCGGAAGAGCTCGCCCTCCTGGCGGAATGGGGGATCCCGGCCTTCGGGATCCGGCTCACGCGCCTGGCCGCGGGCACGGAGCTGCCCGAAGCCGCCGGCACCGTCCTGCTGACCGAGGACTCGCCGTGCACCGCGCGCGACTTCCCGGGACGACGGGTGCTGGCCGAGGTCACGAGCCGCGTGTCGGCCGCGCGGGCGGTCGACGGCGGCGCCCACGGCTTGATCGCCCGCGGTCACGAGTGCGGCGGCCGGACGGGTGAGCTGAGCACTTTCGTGTTGCTCCAGGCCTTGCTGGCCGACAAGACCGTCCCGGTCTGGGCGGCGGGCGGGATCGGCCCGCACACCGCGGCCGCCGCCATCGCGGGCGGCGCGGCCGGCGTCGTCGTCGACACCCAGCTCGCGCTCCTGCCGGAGGCGGAACTGCCGTCGGCCCTCACCACCGCCGTCACCGGCCTCGACGGCTCCGAGACCGTGGTCGTCGACGGCGTCCGCGTGCTGTCCCGCCGCGGGACAGCCGTGACGTCGATCGAGGCCGGCCAGGACGTCTTCCTCGCCACCCGCTTCCGCGACCGCTGGGGCACGGTGACCGCGGCCGTGCGTGGTCTCGGCGACGCGATCGGCGACGCGCTGCGCGCGGACGTCACCGTGCTCGGCCCGGGCACCGCCGGCAGCCGCGCGTTCGGCACCACCCAGCCGGTCGCGCAGGGCCCGATGACCCGGGTGAGCGACCAGGCCGCCTTCGCCGCCGAGGTCGCCGCGGGCGGGGCGCTGCCGTTCATCGCGCTCGCGCTGTCCGGCCCGGAGCAGACCCGCGAAGTTCTGGAACGAACCCGCGAAGCCGTCGGCGGCGCGCCGTGGGGCGTCGGCGTGCTCGGCTTCGCCGCCGACGACGTCAAAACCGCGCAGCTCGAGGTGATCCGCGAGCTGCGGCCCACCCACGCGATCATCGCCGGCGGCCGCCCGGCCCAGGCCGCGGCCCTGGAAGGCGCCGGCATCGCCACCTTCCTGCACGTGCCCTCACCCGGCCTGCTGAAGCAGTTCCTCGAGGCCGGCGCCCGCAAGTTCGTCTTCGAAGGCTCGGAGTGCGGCGGCCACGTCGGCCCGCGCACCAGCTTCCCGCTCTGGGAGGCTCAGCTCGGCGTCCTCGGCGACTTCGTCGCCAGCACCCCGGACGCCGCCGCGGACCTGCAGATCCTGTTCGCGGGCGGCATCCACGACGAACGCTCGGCCGCGATGGTCGCCGCCCTCGCCGCGCCGGTCGCCGCCCGCGGCGCCGCCATCGGCGTCCTCATGGGCACCGCTTACCTCTTCACCCACGAAGCCGTCGACGCCGGCGCGGTGCTCCCGCTCTTCCAGCGGCAGCTGCTCGAAGCCCGGCACACCGACCTGCTCGAAACCGCGCCCGGCCACGCCACCCGCTGCGTCCGAAGCCCGTTCACCGAGGAGTACGCCGCGCTCAAGGCGGACCTCGCCGAGCAGGGCGTGCCCAGCCGCGACGCGTGGGAGCAGCTGGAGACGCTCAACGTCGGCCGCCTCCGCCTGGCCAGCAAGGGCATCGAGCGCGTCGGCGCCGACCTGCGGCCGGTCGGCGAAGACCGGCAGCTCACCGAAGGCATGTTCATGGCGGGCGAGGTCGCCGTGCTGCGCTCGGCCGTCACCACGATCGCCGAGCTGCACACCGCCGTCGGCGAAGGCGCGAACGCCTTCCTGCGCGAGCGGGCCGCCGCGGCCGGTGTCACGACGCCGGAGCCGCCCGCGCCGGAACCCCTGGACATCGCGATCGTCGGGATGGCCTGCATGTTCCCGCAGGCCCCGGACCTGGCGTCGTTCTGGGCGAACGTCCTGGCCGGCGCGGACGCCGTCACCGAGGTCCCGCCGCAGCGCTGGGACACCACCCTCTACTTCGATCCCGAGGGCCAAGGCGAGAAGACGCCGTCACGCTGGGGCGGCTTTCTGCCCGAGATCGGGTTCGACCCGCTGCGCTACGGCATCCCGCCGTCGTCGCTGGCCAGCATCGAGCCGGTCCAGCTGCTGGCGCTCGAAGCCGCGCACCGGGCGCTCGCCGACGCGGGTTACGGCGAGCGCGCCTTCGACCGGACGCGGACGTCCGTCGTGTTCGGCGCCGAGGCGGGCAGCGACCTGTCCAACGCGATGAGCCTGCGGACCGTCCTGCCGTCCTACGTGGGCGAACTGCCGCCCGGGCTCGACGAGCGGCTGCCGAAGATCACCGAGGACTCGTTCCCCGGCGTGCTCGCCAACGTCATCGCCGGCCGGATCGCCAACCGGCTCGACCTCGGCGGCGCGAACTACACCGTCGACGCGGCCTGCGCGTCCTCGCTCACCGCCGTCGACGTCGCCTGCAAGGAACTGACCGCCGGCACCAGCGACCTCGTCCTGTGCGGTGGCGCGGACCTGCACAACGGCATCAACGACTACCTGCTCTTCGCCTCGGCGCACGCCCTGTCGCCGACCGGGCGCTCGGCGACGTTCGACGGCGCGGCCGACGGCATCGCGCTCGGCGAAGGCGTCGGCTGCGTCGCGCTGAAGCGCCTCGCCGACGCCGAACGCGACGGCGACCGCGTGTACGCCGTGATCAAGGGCGTCGGCGCGGCGTCCGACGGGCGCGCGCTCGGGCTGACGGCGCCCCGGCCCGAAGGCCAGCACACCGCGCTGACCCGCGCCTACCGCAACGCCGGCGTCTCACCCGCGCAGGTCGGGCTGGTCGAGGCGCACGGCACCGGCACCGTCGTCGGCGACCGGACCGAACTGAGCACGCTGACCAAGGTCTTCACCGAGGCCGGGGCCGCGCCGGGTGGCTGCACGATCGGCTCGGTGAAGTCCCAGATCGGCCACACCAAGTGCGCCGCCGGCCTCGCCGGGCTGATCAAGACGGCGATGGCGCTGCACACCGGCGTCAAACCGCCGACCCTGCACGTGACCGCGCCGAACCCGGCGTGGGACGCCGCGACCAGCCCGTTCGTGTTCCAGTCGGCGCCGCAGCCGTGGAGCGCGCCGCCCGCCGAGCGGATCGCCGGGGTCAGCGCGTTCGGCTTCGGGGGCACCAACTTCCACGTCGTGCTCGGCGCGCACGACGGCGTCCCGCCCGCCCAGGTCGGCGACGAGTGGCCGGCCGAGCTGTTCACCTTCGCGACGGACGCGGCGGCGCGGGACCTGCTGGCGCTGGCCGAGGACGTCCCGGCGGGCAAGCAGCCGTGGCGCCTGCGGGACCTCGCGCTGAGCGCGTCACGCCGGTCCGAGGCGGCCGGTCGGGTTCGGCTCGCCGTTGTCGCGTCCACTGTGGATGAACTGACCGGGTTGCTGCGTCAGGCGTTGGCCGGCTCCGACGCGCCAGGCGTGTACCGCTTCGGGGACTTCGAGCCGGGTGAGGTCGCGGTGCTGTTCCCCGGCCAGGGGAGCCAGCGGCCGGGGATGTTCGCCGAGCTGTTCGTCACGTTCCCCGAGCTGCAGCGCTACCTGCGGCTCGACCCGGCCACCGCCGCGACGGTGTTCGGCCCGGCCGTGTTCGGCGAACCGGCGCGGCAGGCCTTTGCCGACCGGGTGACCGACACCCGCGTCGCCCAGCCCGCGCTCGGCCTCGCCGGGCTGGCCGCGTTCCGGCTGCTGACCCGCGCCGGCGTCCGGCCCGCGATGGCCGGCGGCCACAGTTACGGCGAGCTGATCGCCCTGGCCGCGGCCGGCGCCCTCACGCCGGAAGCGCTGCTGCACGCCAGCCACGCCCGGGCCGAGGCGATCCTCGACGCGATCCCGGCGTCGGACCCGGGCGCGATGGCCGCGGTCTCGGCGTCCGCCGCCGCCGTCGGCGAGGTCATCGCCGACCTGAACACCGTGGTCCTGGCCAACCACAACTCGCCGACGCAGACGGTGATCTCCGGGCCGACCGCCGACATCGAGACGGCGGTCGGGCTGCTGCGGGCCGCCGGGCTCGGCGCGAAACGGCTCACGGTCGCGTGCGCGTTCCACAGCCCGCTGGTCGCGGCCGCGGGGGAGACGTTCGGCCGGGCCCTAGGCGCGATCGGCGTCGTGCGTCCCACCATCCCGGTGTACGGCAACCGCACTGCGGCGCCCTACCCGGACGACGTCCGCGGCGAACTGGCCGCCCAGATCGGTTCGCCGGTCTGGTTCGTCGAGCAGATCGAAGCGATGTACGCGGCGGGCGCCCGGGTGTTCGTCGAGGCGGGTCCCGGCGCGGTGCTGGCGAAGCAGATCACGGCGATCCTCGGTGACCGTCCACACCGGACGGTCGGGTTCGAGCAGCCGGGCCGCCGCGGCGTGCCGGGTTTCCTCAGCGCACTCGCGCAGCTGGCGGTCTCCGGCGTGCCGATCGAGACGGGCTGGCTGTTCCGCGGCCGCGACGCCGTCGACGCGGCGTCCGTCCCACGCCCGAAGCGTCCGGGGTGGACGGTGGACGGCCACCTGCTCCGCACCGCGGACGGCACGATCCCGGCGGGCGCCCTCCGGCCCGCGGAACGCCTCCCGCAGGTCCTGGCCCCGGCCGCCGCCCCGGTGGCGGCGAGCACATCGGACGCGATGGTGGCGGACTTCCTGCGCACGAGCCGCGAGATGATCGCGGCCCAGCGCGACGTACTGCTGGGCTACTTCGGCACCGACATCCCGGCGGCCGTCGCCCCGGTCGTCGTCACGCCGGTGGTCGAGGTGCTGCCGGTCGCTGTCCCGGCGCCGGTGCGGTCCGTTTTGGACACGGTGATCGAGGTGATCGGGGAGCGGACCGGTTATCCGGTGGACATGATCGAGCCTGATCTCGATCTGGAAGCCGACTTGAGCGTGGATTCGATCAAGCGTGCGGAGATCGCGGGTGAGCTGGCGAGCCGGCTGGGGCTGGATGCCGGTGAGGACATCGAGACGTTCGCCAAGGCGCGGACCGCGGCGTCGATCGCGGAGCTGATCGGGGCCGGGGCTCCGCAGCCTGTCGTGCCGGTTGTTGTCGTGGCTGAGCGGTCTGTTTTGGACACGGTGATCGACGTGATCGCCGACCGGACCGGCTACCCCGGGGACATGATCGAGCCCGACCTCGATCTCGAAGCCGACCTGAGCATCGACTCCATCAAGCGCGCCGAGATCGCCGGGGAACTGGCCACGCGCCTCGGCCTCGATCCGGACGGTGACGTCGAGGAGCTCGCCAAGGCCCGCACCGCCGCCGCGATCGCCGCGCTCGTGGGCGGGGCGGCCGAGCCGAAGCCGGTCCTGGTCAGTGGCGCAGCCGAGCCGAGCGCCGGGCTGCAGCCCGGCACCCCGGCCGGGCCGCAGCCGGTGATCGTTGCGCCGAAGCGCCTGGTCATGGCCGAATTCGACCTCGCGCCCGCCGACGCCCCCGACGTCACCGGACGGACGTTCCTGGTGCTCGGCGCCGGCCCGCTGGCCGAGGCTGTCCGGACTCGGCTGACCGACCTGGGCGCCACGGCCGAGATCGCCGACGCCGTCCGCCCGGGCTTCGACGGCGTCATCGACCTGCCCGCCGCCGACGCCGGGCCGGTGCTGCCCGCCGCCTTCCCCCGCTACCGTGACGCCCTCGTGGGGAACCCCACCTGGCTGCTGACCGCCGGTCCCGGTGAAGGGCTCCGCGGCTTCTACCGCAGCGTCTCGCGCGAGTACCCGGACACGATCGCCCGGGTCGTCGAGCAGTCGCCGGGCACGGATGTCGCCGACCAGGCGGAAAAGATCGTCGAAGAGTTGTCCACTGTGGACCGCGAACCCGTCGTGCTCCGGGACGGCGAGAAGCGCAGTGGGCTCCGGATGACCGAACAGGGCCTCGGCCTGCTCGGCAGCAGCGGCGCGGGTCCGGCGGGCGACGGCACCGCCGAAGCGGCCGCGGCCGGGCTGGACCGCGATTCGGTCGTGCTGCTCGTCGGCGGAGCCAAGGGCATCACCGCCCGGTTCGCCGCGACGCTCGCCGCCGCGTCCCGCTGCCGGCTCGAACTGGTCGGCCGGACACCCGTGCCGTCCACAGAGGACGAATACCCGCACGCGACGGACGCCAGGGAACTGCGGGCCGCCCTGATCGCGAGCGGCCTGAAGAACCCGGCCGAGATCGAACGCGAAGTGCGCCGCATCCTCGGCGAACGCGAGGTCCGGGGGACCCTGAAGCGGCTCGAAGCGCTCGGCAGCCCGGTGCGCTACCAGTCCGTCGACATGCTCGACGCCGAGGCCGTGCACCGCGCGGTCAAGGAGATCCACGCCGAGCACGGCCGCCTCGACGGCATCGTCTACGCGGCCGGCGTCATCGAGGACAAGCTCGTCGCCGAGAAGACGCCCGAGTCGTTCGCCCGCGTCTACGGGACCAAAGTGGACGGGGCCAAAACCCTCCTCGAAGCGACGGCGGACCTGCCCGACGAGCCGAAGTTCGTCGTCCTCTTCGGCAGCATCGCCGCGGCGCTCGGCAACCGCGGCCAGTCGGACTACGCCGCCGCCAACGACGCCCTGGAATCCCTCGGCCGCCGCTGGCCGGCCGGCCGCGCGGTGACCGTCCACTGGGGACCGTGGGCGCCGACCGGCACCAACGACGGCATGGTCACGCCGGCGCTGATGCGGGAGTACGCCCGCCGCGGCATCGAGCTGATCGACCCGGAGGAAGGCACCCTCGGCCTGCTGCGCGAGCTGGCCTGGGGCCGCCCGGAGACCGCCGCCGTCGTCCACACCGCCTCGGGCTGGTGACGCGGATGCCGGACCCCACGGCCAGCAGGTTCGCGATCGTCGGCATGTCGGTGCTGCTGCCCGGCGCGCCGGACCTCGACACGTACTGGCGCAACCTCGTCGGCGGCGTCGACGCGATCACCGAGGTGCCGCCGGAGAAGTGGGACAGCGCGCACTACGCCCCGGACGCCGAGCGGCGTGCCGACCGGATCTACTGCCGGCGCGGCGGGTTCGTCGACGAACTGGCCGAAGTGGACGTCACCGGCTTCGGGATCATGCCCAACTCGATCCCCGCCACCGAGCCCGACCAGCTGATCGCGCTGCGGGTCGCGGCCCAGGCCCTGGCCGACGCCGGTGGCCCGGACCGGCTGCCCGCCGACCGCTCCCGCGTCGGCGTCATCCTCGGCCGCGGCGGCTACCTGACGCCCGGTCTGGTCCGGCTCGACCAGCGCGTCCGCACCGCGAGCCAGCTCGTGCGCACCCTCGGCGAGCTGCTGCCGGAGCTGGACGCCGACCGCCTCGACGCCGTTCGGCAGGCCTTCACCGACCAGCTCGGCCCGGAGGCGCCGGAGTCGGCGATCGGGCTGGTGCCCAACCTGGCCGCCTCCCGGCTCGCCAACCGCCTCGACCTGCGCGGCCCGGCGTACACCGTGGACGCCGCGTGCGCGTCGTCGCTGATCGCGGTCGACCACGCCGTGCGCGAGCTCGCGTCCGGCCGCTGTGACGTCGTGCTCGCCGGCGGCGTGCACCACTGCCACGACATCACGTTCTGGAGCGTGTTCACCCAGCTCGGCGCGCTGTCGCCGTCCGAGCGCATCCGGCCGTTCCACCGCGACGCCGACGGCGTGCTGATCGGTGAGGGCACCGGCGTCGTCGTGCTCAAGCGGCTCGTCGACGCCCAGCGCGACGGTGACCGCGTCTACGCCGTGGTCACCGGCACCGGCGTCGCCTCCGACGGGCGGACCGCCAGCCTGGCCAACCCGGACTCCGGCGGCCAGGTCCGCGCCGTCCGCCAGGCCTGGGCCGCGGCCGGGCTCGACCCGCGGGACCCGGACTCGCTGGGGCTGCTCGAAGCACACGGCACGGCGACCCCGGCCGGCGACGCGGCCGAGCTCGCCACGCTCGCCGAGGTGTTCGGCCAGGCCGGGAGCGCGGTGCTCGGCTCGGTGAAGTCGATGATCGGCCACACGATGCCCGCGGCCGGCGTGGCCGGGCTGGTCAAGGCCGCGCTCGCCGTCCACCACGGCGTCCTGCTGCCGACCCTGCACTGCGACGACCCGAACCCCGCTCTCGACAAGACCCGGTTCTCCACTTTGGACACCGCGCGCCCCTGGGACGCGGCGGTGCGCCGCGCCGGGGTCAACGCGTTCGGGTTCGGCGGGATCAACGCCCACGTCGTGCTGGAGCAGGCTCCGGACCGGGCGGCCGCGGTCGTCGTGCGCGAGGCCGAGCGCGTGCTGCGGCTCGCCGCGCCGACCGTCGAAGCGCTGCGTGACGTCCTTTCCGGACCGGACCGCGCGGTGCTCACCGCGCCCGAAGGCACCGGGCCCGTGCGGCTCGGCATCGTCGACCCGACCGGGAAACGCCTGGCCCTGGCCCGCAAGGCCGTCGGCCGGGGCCGGCCGTGGCGCGGCCGCAACGACGTCTGGTTCGCCGACAAGCCGCTGCTCGGCCCGGGCGGCGGCAAGGTCGCGTTCGTCTTCCCAGGCCTCGAAGCCGAACTGGCCCTGAACTGCGGAGACGTCGCCCGCCACTTCGGCCTCCCGTGGCAGCACTCCGACGCCGCGGTCGGCGACGTCGGCCGCCAGGGCGCCGCCGTGTTCGAGCTGGGCCGGCTCCTGGAAGCCGCCCTGCGGCGGATGGGCGTGACGCCGGACGCCGTCGCCGGCCACAGCCTCGGCGAATGGACCGCGATGGCCGCGGCCGGGATGCACACGACGGCCGAGATCGACGCGTTCCTCGCCGGGTTCGACCCCGACAGCCTGGTCGTGCCGGGCCTGGCGTTCGCCGCGATCGGCGCGCCCGCCACGCAGGTGCTGGCCGAGCTGGCCGGCCGCGACGACGTCGTGCTGTCCCACGACAACTCCCCGAACCAGGCGATGGTCTGCGGCCCCGCCGCGGCCGTCGACGCGCTCGTGAAGACGTTCCGGACAGCCGGGACCGTGTCCCAGGTCCTGCCGTTCCGCTCCGGCTTCCACACCCCGATGCTGCGGCCCTACCTCGGCCCGATCCGCGCGGCCGCCGACGGCTTCACGCTGCACCCGCCGCGGGTGCCGATCTGGTCGGCGACGACGGTGTCGGAGTACCCGGCCGCCGAGGCCGACGTCCGCGCGCTGTTCGTGCGGCACCTGCTCGAACCGGTCCGGTTCCGGCCGCTCGCCGAGACACTGCACGCGGCCGGGTTCCGGGCGTTCGTGCAGGTCGGCGCCGGTCAGCTCGGCTCGCTCATCGGCGACACCCTGCACGGCGAGGACCACTTCGTCGTCGCGGCGCACTCGCCGCACCGGCCCGGGCTCGCGCAGCTGTTGCGCGTCGCCACCGCGTTGTGGGCCGAGGGCGCGGCCCTCGACGGCACGGCGCTGCCGGGCCAGACCCGCGCCGTGACCCGCAAGGCCGTCAAGCTGGACCTCGGCGGGCACGTCATCACCCTCGACGACCGGACCCGCGCGCAGGTCGGCGCCCGGCTGGCGCAGGGGTCCACTGTGGACGTCCTGGCCGGGAAGGGCCCCCTTGCGGCCGAGTTCGCGGCGCTGCTGCAGGACACGGCGAACCTGGCGTCCACTGTGCTCGGTGGGCGCAAGGCCGCCACGCCGCCGCCGGTCGAGCTGCGGACCACTTTGGACGTCTCGGTCGACGCGATGCCGTACCTGCTCGACCACTGCTTCTTCAAGCAGCCACCGCGGGCCGACCCGGGCGACCGCTGGCCGGTCGTGCCCGCCACCACGGTCATCGACCACCTGATGGGCTTCGCCGAGCAGGCGGCGCCCGGCCGGCGCGCGGTCGCGGTCCACGACGTACGGCTGAACCAGTGGATCACGGCGATCCCGGCGGTCACCGTGCCGGTGCACGTCGTGCCCCGAGGTCATGACCGGGTGTTCGCCGCACTGGGCAGCTACTCCCAAGCCGTCGTCGAGCTGGCCGGGTCCTATCCGGCCGCCGGCGTTGCGCCGTGGCGCTTCCCGGCGTCGGCCGAGGAGGTCCCCGAGACCCAGGCCCGCGAGCTGTACGACGACCGCTGGATGTTCCACGGCCCGCGCTTCCAGGGCGTCACCGAGCTGACCGCCGTCGGCGAGCGGCACGTCCGCGCCGTGCTCACCACCCCGGCCGCGCCCGGCGCGCTGCTGGACAACGTCGGCCAGGTGCTCGGCTACTGGATCATGTCCCGGCTGCCGGAACGCACCACCGTCTTCCCGGTCGCGATGCGCGAGATCCGGTTCCACGGCCCGCACCCGGCGCCGGGGGAGCAGCTGGAGTGCCTGGTCAAGATCACGTCGCTGACCGGCGAGTTCCTCGACGCCGACATGCAGCTCGTCCACAACGGACAGGTCTGGGCCGAGTTCACCGGCTGGCGCGATCGCCGGTTCGACAGCAACCCGGAGATCCGCCAGGCCGACCGGACGCCCGAGCGCTCGACGCTGTCGAAGGAGCAACCCGGGGGCTGGGCGCTGGTGCACGAGCAGTGGCCGGACCTGGCGACGCGCGAGCTGATCATGCGCAACTACCTCGCCGGCCCGGACCGCGGCGCCTACGACCGGCGCCCGCCGCGCGGCCGCCGTCAGTGGCTGCTCGGCCGGATCGCCGCGAAGGACGCCGTCCGCCACTTCCTCTGGGCGCGCGGCGAACCCGAGATGTTCCCGGCCGAGCTGAGCATCGGCAACGACGACGCAGGCCGCCCCTGCGCGACCGGCGCGTACGGCCGGGAGCTGCCGGAGGTGACGATCTCGGTGGCCCACCGCGCCGAGGCCGGCGTGGCGATCGCGCGGTTCGGCCCGTGCGGGATCGACGTCGAAGAGGTCGCACCGCGCGCGGAGTCCACTGTGGACGCGGCGTTCGGGCCGGCCGAACGGGCGCTGTTCGCGGCCCAGGAGGGCGATCCGGACGTCTGGTTCGCCCGGTTCTGGACCGCGAAGGAAGCCGTCGCGAAACTACGTGGCACCGGGCTGCGGGGTGAGCCCCGCGACTTCGAGGTCGTCGCGGCGGCGCCGGAAGAGCTGATCGTCCGGGTGGCCGGGCACGACCACCACGTCCGCTGCACCGAGACCGCGAACCTGCCGGGCGCACCGCCGCGCCGGTACGTCGTGGCCTGGACCGAGGAGACGAAGGAGACTGCGGAATGAGCATCGAGACGACGGCCACCGGCGAGGCGGCGGTGCTCGCTCAGCTCGGCGGAATGCTGCGTGAGCTGCTCGAGGAGTACGGCCTCGACGACGCGGAGATCACCATGGACACCACGTTCCACGACGACCTCGAACTGGAGAGCGTCGACCTCGTGGCGCTGTCCGGGCAGCTGCGCGAGCACTACGGCGAGCGCGTCAACTTCGCGACCTTCATCGCCGAGCGCGACCTCGACGAGATCATCGCGCTGACCGTCGGCGAGCTGGTCCGGTACATCGTCGCCTCGCTGCGGGACCGGCCGTGAGCCGGATCCGGGCGGGCGAGCTGGACGTCCACGTCCAGCGCCTGACCCCCGACGTCCCGCTCGACGGCGACGCGCCGATCGTGGTGTGCGTCCACGGGCTGCTCACCGACAGCCTGGCCAGCTACTACTTCACCCTCGGGCCCGCCTTCGCCGAACGCGGCCTCGACGTGCTGATGTACGACCTGCGCGGGCACGGCCGCACGACCCGGCCCGAAAGCGGCTACCACCTCGAATCGTTCGTCGTCGACCTGGTCGACGTCCTCGACGCGCTCGGCATCACCCGGCCGGTGCACGTGATCGGCAACTCGTTCGGCGGCTCGGTGGCCTTCGGGCTGGCCGCCGCCCGGCCCGACCGCGTCGCCAGCGTCATCGCCATCGAGGCCGAGCCGCCGACGGCGGCGTGGACGCGGCACATGGCCGACGGCCTCGCCGACGCGAAGACCCGCCTCGCCATCGACGAGGTGATCGGCTGGATCAAGGACAACCACGGCGCGCACACCGCGCGGCTGTCCAAGGCGGCCAACCGGATCCTCCAGACGACCACGATGGCCGACGACATCCCGCGCAGCGCGACCATCAACGCGGACCTCTCGGACGTCCACTGCCCGGTGTTCGCCCTCTTCGGCGGCGATTCGGGGCTGGCGGCGCAGGTGCCGCACTTCGAGGAGCACCTCGACCACTGCCGCACCGTCGTGCTGCCCGACCAGGGGCACTCGGTGCTGGTCGAGCGGACCGCCGAGACCATCGAGCTGATCTTCGACTGGGTCCGCGACGTCTCCCGGCTCCCGGCCCGGGTGCGGTAGTGGCCCGGTACCTGTTCGTCGTCCCGCCGCTGGTCGGGCACGTCAACCCGGCCGCCGGGGTGGCCGCCGAGCTCACCGCGCGCGGCCACGAGGTCGCCTGGGCCGGGCACGACGAGCTGCTGTGGCACCTGGCCGGCCCGGACGCGCTGGTGTTCTCGTGCGCGCTGCCGCCGGACGCGCCGGAGCGCCCGCCCGAGCTGAAGGGGCCCGCCGCGCTGCGGTTCCTCTGGCAGGACTTCCTCGTCCCGCTGGCCGACGCGATGGCGCCCGGGGTCGCCGCGGCCATCGACGCGTTCGGACCGCACGTGGTCGTCGCCGACCAGCAGGCCCTCGCCGGCGGCCTGCTCGCCGACGCGCGCGGCCTGCCGTGGGTCACCTCCGCGACGACGTCCGCCGAACTGGTCGACCCGCTCGCGGGCATGCCCAAGGTCGCGGACTGGGTGGCCGAGCTGCTCGACGGCCTGCGCGCGCGGATCGGCGGCGGCACGGCCGATCCCCGGTTCTCGCCACACGGCGTACTCGCCTTCACCACCCGCGAGCTGCTCGGCGCGGTCACGCTGCCGCCGAACGTCCGGCTGGTCGGCCCGTCCATCTCCGGCCGGCCGTCCACAACGGACTTCCCGTGGGAGTGGCTCGACCCGCCGCGGCCCACCGTGCTCGTCTCACTCGGCACCGCGAACACCGACGCGGGAACGGGATTCCTCACGTCCACAGTGGACGCCTTCGCCGGCCGGGAGGCCCGGGCCGTCGTCGTCGACCCGGGCGGGGTGCTCGGTGCCGTGCCGCCGAACGTCCTGGTGCGCCCGCGTGTCCCGCAGCTGCCGCTGCTCGCGCACGTCGACGCCGTGGTGTGCCACGCGGGGCACAACACCGTCTGCGAGACGCTCTGGCACGGCAAGCCGCTGGTCGTGGCGCCGATCCGCGACGACCAGCCGATCGTGGCCGCCCAGGTGGTCGCGGCCGGCGCGGGCGTCCGCCTGCGGTTCGGCCGCGCGGACGCCGGCCGTGTCGGGGCGGCGGTCGACGAGGTGCTGACCGAGCCGTCGTACCGCCGGGCCGCGGAGACGCTGGCGGCGTCGTTCCACGCCGCGGGCGGCAGCCCGGCCGCGGCGGGACACCTGGAACAGCTGGCACTGGAGAGCCTGGCGCACCTGCGGCCCTGAAAGAATGTTGTTTACTTCGAAAAATCATCCGGGTTACCGTGCTCGGCATGACAGTTTCCGTGTGCACGGCCGAGGAAGTCCCGCAGCTCGTGGCGTCGGCGGTGGGGTTGTTCGCCGAAGACGGCGGCCGCCACGACCCGTCCGTGGACGTCGGCTGGCCCGCCCGTGAGGGCGAGTCCTACTACGCCGCGCTCGTCGAGGATCCGGCCGTCCTCTGCCTGCTGGTCCCCGGTGGCGGTGGCCACCTGGTCGGGCGGCTGTGCCGGCCGAACCCGCTGCGGCCGGGCGTGGTGACGGCGGATCTGGAGAGCCTGCGGGTCGACGCCGGGCACCGGCGTGCCGGGATCGGCGCCGAACTCGTGGCCGCCTTCTTCGCCTGGGCGAAGGAAAACGGGGCGACCGAGACGAAGGTCAAGGCCTTCGCGGCCAACGAGGGCGCGCTGGAGTTCTACCGGGCGCAGGGCTTCGAGCCGTTCGAGGTGATCCTGCGGCGAACCTCCTGAGTCGTACTCGGGCCCTGGTCGAGACCAACGTGCTCGGCCCGCTCAACTGCGGCACCGCGGCCTACCCGGCGTCCAAAGGCGCGGTGACGGAGTGCCGGGCAACCACTTCACGATCGTGGAGGAGCACATCGCCGAGGCGACAGCGCCCAGACTTGTCGTGAGTGTTTAGGGCGGTTCTAACCGCCCTAAACACTCACGACAAGCCGCGGCAGACTCATGAGGCCGCTGGGCTGCCCTGGCCCGTTGGACGCTCTGACGTGTCACCGGAACGGGTGACTCTCCACAGTGGACTCCGCGCCGGCCGCTCCCGCGCACTAGCTTGGGAGGCCGAGCGAGGGAGGGTGCCATGACGGCCACCGCGGAGGTCGCCCAGGAGCCGGCGCCCGCGCAGCTCAGCAAGGGTCGGGTCAACGCCGTCTTCGGCGCGGTGCTGCTCGGCATGCTGCTGGCCGCGCTCGACCAGACCATCGTCGGCACCGCGCTGCCCACCATCGTCGGCGACCTCGGGGGCGCCGGGCACCTGTCCTGGGTCGTCACGTCCTACCTGCTGGCCGAGACGATCATGACCGTCGTCGTCGGCAAGCTCGGTGACCTGTTCGGCCGCAAGCTGATGTTCCAGCTGTCGGTGATCGTCTTCGGCATCGGCTCGTTCTGCGCCGGGTTCGCCGACAGCATGGTCTGGCTGATCGTCTGGCGCGCGGTGCAGGGCCTCGGCGGCGGCGGGCTGATGGTCACCTCGACCGCGCTCATCGCCGACGTCGTCCCGCTGCGCGAACGCGGCAAGTACCAGGGTGTGCTCGGCTCGGTCTTCGGCGTGGTGACCGTCGCCGGCCCGATGCTCGGCGGGTTCTTCGTCGACCACCTGTCCTGGCGCTGGGCGTTCTACGTCAACATCCCGCTGGTCATCGTGGTGCTGATCGTCGCGTCCTCGGCGATGCCGAACGCGCGCGCCGCGGTCAAGCCGGTGATCGACTACCTCGGCATCCTGCTCATCGGCCTGGCCGCGACCGGGCTGACGCTCGTCACCAGCTGGGGCGGCACCCAGTACGCGTGGGGGTCGCCGACGATCATCGGGATGGCGATCGGCTCGGTGGTGCTGCTGGGCGCGTTCGTCTTCGTGGAGCTGAGAGCCAAGGAACCGATGCTGCCGATGCGGCTGTTCCGGAACCCGGTGTTCACCGTCGGCGGGATCATGAGCTTCGTCGTCGGCTTCGCGATGCTCGGCGCGCTGTCCTACCTGCCGACGTACATGCAGTACGTCCAGGGCACCTCGGCGACGACGTCCGGGGTGCGGCTGCTGCCGATGGTGCTGGCGCTGCTGGTGGCGTCGATCGCCGCGGGCAACGCCGTCAGCAAGACCGGGCGGTACAAGATCTTCCCGCTGGTCGGCTCCGCGGGCATGACGATCGGGCTGTACCTGCTCTCGCGGCTCGACACCGACACCGGCTTCTGGGAGGCGTCGGCCTACATGGCCGTGCTCGGCTTCGGCATCGGGCTGGGCATGCAGGTGCTGACCATCGCCGTGCAGAACACCGTCGACTACGCCGACCTCGGCGTCGCCACCTCGGGCGTGACGTTCCTGCGGTCGATCGGCAGCTCGTTCGGCGCGGCGATCTTCGGGACGGTGTACGCGAACCAGCTGGCGCCGAACCTGGCCGCCGCGGCGGCCGCCCATCCGCTGCCACCCGGCGTCGACCCGCACGTGACGCAGATCCCGAGCGCCCTGCACGCGCTGCCGGACGCGGTGTCGGCGCCGGTGATCCAGGCCTACAGCGACTCGCTGCACGTCGTGTTCCTCGCCGCCGCGCCGGTCGGCCTGGTCGCGTTCGCGCTGGCGTTCTTCCTCAAGGAGGTCCCGCTGCGCGACACCGCGCGCGCCGCGGCGCCGGACCTCGGCGACGGCTTCGCGATGCCGGAGGCCCGCACGGACGACCGCGAGCTGGAACGCGCCGTCGCGACGCTCTTCTTCCGCGAGCGCCGCAACGTCGCCCCGGCGATCGTCGAACGCGCGGGCAGCGACCTCGACGAGGGCGGCATCTGGTGCCTGCTGCAGGTCCACCTGCGGGAACGCCGCGGCGAGCCGGCCACGCTCCGGGCGATCGGCGAGCACTTCGGCGTCCCGGCGCCGGTGCTGGAACCGGCGTTCAACCGCCTGGAGCTGACCGGCCACCTGCGTTACGCGGGCGGCGGCTGGGAGCTGACGGAGGCGGGCCGCGAGGAGTTCGCCAAGGTGGTCCGGGCGTGGCACGACTGGCTGGCGTCCCGCCTCGGCGACTGGGGCACGGGCGACCGGGCCGAGCTGGACGCGGCGATCGGCCGGGTGGCGACGCGTCTGCTGGACCAGAGCACGGAGGTCCGCGCCTACGGCCGCCACGCCCTGGCGTGACCCGTCACCTTCGAGTGAACCTTTGCTCCGCAAAGCGGAGCTTTCGCTAGGAAAGATGCGTCCAGGCGGCCTTCGGACGCATCTTTCCTGGCGAAAGTGGCGACCGGTCGGTCACCGGAGGCGGGCACTTTCGGGGGCGGCGCTTTCACGTGAAAGTGACCACCTGGGGGCGGCGCTTTCACGTGAAAGTGCCGTCAGCGGCGCCAGAAGTCGTGTGGGGTGCGGCCCGGGCGGAAGCCGCAGGACTCCACCAAGGCCGCGGCCGTCGCGAAGCCGTGGCCGACCAGGCCCGGCTCGTGGGCGTCGCTGCCGAACGCGACCGCCTCGCCGCCGTCCTCGAACCACCAGCGGACCACCTCGCCCGGCAGCGGCACCTTCGTGTTGACCTCCAGCGCGCGTCCGCTGCCGGCCAGGGCCCGCAGCACCGTGCGGAACTCCTCCTCGAAGTCCGCCGCCACGAACGGTGGGCCCTCGCCGGGCCACGAGCGCAGGGCGTAGTCGATGTGCGCCAGCACGGCGAAGTCCGCCGTGGACTCGACCAGGCCCAGTACCTCCGACAGGTACGCGCGCAGGATCTCGCCGGGCGGGCGGTCCGAGACGATCGTCAGCTCTTGGTGGTGCCCGTCGTCGCCCGGCAGCGAGTGCACCGAACCCAGCACGCGGTCGAACGAGTGGGACGCCAGCAGCGCGTCGGCGCGGGAGCGGTGCCAGTGCGGCTCGCTCAGCTCCACTCCGGACAGGATCCGCAGGTCCGGGAACCGGCCGCGGCACTCGTCGACCGACGCCAGGTAGCCCTCGACGTCGAGGTCCGGCGGCTCCAGGACGCCGTCCGGGCGCAGCCGCACCCGGAAGTGGTCCGGCAGCAGCGGGCGGATCGGCTCCGGGATCAGCCACGGCGTGAGGTCCGCGTGCTCGGTGAACGCGACCGACGGCAGCCCCAGCTCCAGCGCGCGTGCGCACGAGCCGATCATCGACCCGGTGACCGTGTCCCAGGACCATTCGGTGTGGACGTGGCCGTCCGTCGGCAGACTCACCGGACCACCGTAACGCCGGATTTGAGCTAGCGTCTCGGTATGGCGCAGAAGGCGGTGGAGCTGGAGGTCGGGCCGCACACGGTGCGGATCTCGAACCCGGACCGGGTGTACTTCCCGGCCCGCGGCGAGACCAAGCTCGACCTGGTCAACTACTACCTCTCGGTGGGCGACGGCATCGTCAACGCGCTGCGCGAGCGGCCCTGCATGCTGCACCGCTTCCCGTCCGGCGTCGCGGGGGAGAAGGTGCACCAGAAGCGCGTCCCGAACGGCGCGCCGCCGTGGCTGGAGACCGTCCGGGTCGAGTTCCCGCGTTACAAGCGGCACGCGGACGAGCTGTGCGTCACCGAGCTGGCGCACGTCGCCTGGGCGGTGCAGATGTCCACTGTGGAGTTCCACCCGTGGAACTCGCGACGCGCGGACACGGAAAAGCCCGACGAGTGGCGCATCGACCTCGACCCGATGCCCGACTGCGGTTACGACCGCGTCCGCCGGGTCGCGCACGTGGCCCACGAGATCCTCGACGAACTGGGCGCGGTCGGCTGGCCCAAGACGTCCGGCGGTCGCGGGCTGCACGTCTACGTCCGGATCGAGCCGCGCTGGGGTTTCCAGGACGTCCGCCGCGCCGCGCTGGCCTTCGCGCACGAAGTGGAACGACGGGCCCCGGACGAGGTGACGACGACCTGGTGGCGCAAGGACCGCGACCCGCGCACGCTGTTCGTCGACTACAACCAGAACGCGCGCGACCACACGATCGCCAGCGCGTACTCGGTGCGCGGCAACCCGGAAGGCACGGTCTCGACGCCGATCCGCTGGGACGAGATCGACGACGCCGAGCCCGGCGACTTCACCATCGCGACCGTCCCGGCCCGCTTCGCCGAGCTGGGCGACCTCCACGCCGGCATCGACGACGCGGTGTTCTCCCTCGACCCGCTGCTGGAGTGGGCCGACCGCGACGGCATCGAAAAGGCTGTCGAGGAACCACCCGGAGACTGACGTATTTCCGGACAGCCTCACGGCTCCGCTCGGTATGAAAGTCGTGCTGTCCGGTGTGGACGCCGGGGCGTGGAGCCTGGTCGCGCTGCAGGTGATCCTCGAACGCGAAGGCCACGTCGTGTGCGTGGCGGCCGACGTGCTCGCGGCGTGCCGCCGTGAACAGCCGGACTGCCTGGTGCTGTCCACCGTATTCGGTGCCTCGGGCGTGGACGTGCTGCTCCGCGTGCGCGCCGAGCCCGGGCTGGGCGGGTTACCCGTGGTGATCGGAGGCCGCCTGCCGGGCACGCGCGCGGACCTGCTCGACCTCGGCTACGACGACGCGTTCCCGGTCGCCACCACGGATCCCGGGGGAGCCGTGGCGGCGTTGCGCGCCTACCTCGTGCGGTCAGTCGAGGCGCTCGATGATCGTTGCGTTGGCGAGGCCGCCCGCCTCGCACATCGTCTGCAGGCCGTAGCGGCCGCCGGTTTCCTCCAGCACCGACAGCAGCGTCGTCATCAGGCGGGCGCCGCTGCCACCGAGCGGGTGGCCGAGTGCGATCGCGCCGCCGTGGACGTTGACCTTCGCCAGGTCCGCGCCGATCTCGGCCTGCCAGGCCAGCACGACGCTGGCGAACGCCTCGTTGACCTCGAAGGCGTCGATGTCGGACACACTCAGCCCGGCCCGGTCCAGGACCTTGCGGGTCGCCGGGATGACGCCGGTGAGCATGTACAGCGGGTCGTCGCCGACCACGGCGAAGTTCCGGATCCGCGCTCGCGGACGCAGTCCGAGCGCCGCGGCCGTCTCGCTGCTGGTGATCATGAGCGCGGCGGCACCATCGTTGATCGGTGACGAGTTGCCCGCCGTGACGCGCCAGTCCAGGTCCGGGAAGCGCTGCTCCCAGACGTCGGCGCGGAACGCGGGCTTCAGCCCGGCCAGGATCTCCGGTGTGGTGCCCGGCCGGACCGTCTCGTCGGTCGTGACGTCGACGAGCACGCCGTCGGGGCCGGGAGCCTTGAGCGGTGCGACCTCGCGGGTGAACTTCCCGTCGGCCCACGCCTTCGCGGCGCGCTGGTGGCTTTCGGCGGAGAACGCGTCGAGCTGCTCCCGCGTCAGGCCCCACTTGGCCGCGATGAGTTCGGCGCTGATGCCCTGCGGCACCAAGCCGTCCGGGTAACGGGCGGCGACCTGCGGGCCGAACGGGTCGCGCCCGGCCACCTGGCTGCCCATCGGCACCCGGCTCATCGACTCGACGCCGGACGCGATCACGGCGTCGTACGCACCGGCGATGACGCCCTGCGCGGCGAAGTGGACGGCCTGCTGGCTGCTGCCGCACTGCCGGTCCACGGTCACGGCGGGCACCGACTCCGGCAGGCCGGCGGCGAGCGCGGCCCAGCGGGCGGTGTTCATGCTCTGCTCGCCGATCTGGCCGACGGCGCCGCTGATGACGTCGTCGATCCGGGCCGGGTCGACGCCGGTGCGCTCGACGAGCGAGCGGAGCGCGTGGGCGTGCAGGTCGACCGGGTGCACCCCGGCCAGCGTCCCGTTCGGCTTGCCCTTGCCGATGGGGGTCCGTACCGCGTCGACGATCACCGCGTCCGTCATGGCGTCTGCCTCCTCGCAGATCGGGGATACCCTCGGTATACGCCGGGTGAGTTGGATTGCACAACTGACCTGTTCGCCAAGTCACACGTTCTTGACGTGCTAGGTTGGATTTTCAACCCGTGGAGGTGACGTCGTGCGGCGTGGTCGCGAGTGTTCGGTGGCGGAAGCCCTCGAAGTCGTCGGCGAGCGGTGGAGCCTGCTCGCCCTGCGCGAGATCATGCTGGGGGAGCGGCGGTTCAACCAGATCGCCGAGAACACCGGCGCCAGCCGCGACATCCTCGCCGCGCGGCTGCGCAAGCTCGTCGACGCCGGCGTGCTCGAGAAGGTCCAGTACGAGGCGCACCCGCCGCGGCACGAGTACTACCCGACCGAAGCCGGCCGCGCGCTGCAGCCGATCCTGCTCGGTCTGATGGCCTGGGGCGACAAGTACGTCCACCAGGGCGAACCGCCCACGTTGTGGCGGCACGCCTGTGGCGCCGAACTGCGCGCGGTGACGGTCTGCGAGCACTGCGGCGAGCCGGTCGACGCGCCCGGCACCCACGCGATCCGGCTGGGCGCCGTGCACTGACGTCCGCACCTCCATCTCCCGGAAGGCCCTTCGCACTCGCGAGGGGCCTTCCGGCCGTTTGGGCGTTGACTTGAGACCCCCGTCACTGTAACTCTTGAACGAATCAGTGCAAGAACCTGACAGCAGCGCGAGAAATCGCGGCAGCAGTCAGGAAGATCCCGCCCAGCTCCTCAACGCCGAGGTGTCCATGACGGCTGCTTCGCCCTGCCCACGCGCGCCTCCGGCCCGTCCGGTCGCGCCCGTCCGTTCCCCGGTCTCCGCCGTGCCCGCGCTCCGCGGGCCGGTCCTCGCTCCTGTCGTCTCCCCGTCCTCCCCGGATCAGAGGAACCCCATGAGAACGAAGCGACTCCTGTCGCGCGCGGCGACCTACGCCGCCCTGTCCCTGCTCCTGGCGGCACCCGCCGTCGCGGCGAGCGGCGCCCCGGCCGCGACCGCCGTCCCCGCCGCTGCCGCCGCGGTCCAGCCCGCTGCCCAGGCCGCGTCGGCGACCTACACGGCCAGCAGCCAGATCGCCGAGTACCCCGCCTCGAACGTCGGCGACGGCAACCAGGCCACCTACTGGGAAAGCGCGAACAACCAGTTCCCGCAGTGGATCCAGGCCGACCTCGGTGCCACCACGAACCTCGCGCAGCTCGTGCTGAAGCTGCCGGCCGGCTGGGAAGCGCGCACCGAGACCCTCACCGTGCAGGGCAGCACGAACGGGACGAGCTTCAGCGACCTCGTCGCGTCGGCCGGCTACCGGTTCGACCCGGCCACGGCCAACACCGTGACGATCAACGTCACCGGCAGCACCCGCTACGTGCGGCTGAACGTCACCGCCAACACGGGCTGGCCCGCCGCGCAGCTGTCCGAGTTCGAGGTGCACGGCAGCACCTCCGGCGGCGACACGCAGGCCCCGTCCGCGCCCGGCAACCTCGCCTACACGGCGCCCGCGAGCGGCCAGCTCCGGCTGACGTGGTCGGCCTCGACCGACAACATCGGCGTCACCGGCTACGACGTCTACGCGAACAACGCGCTGCGCGGCAGCGTCGCGGGCACCGTCCTGACCTACACGGACAGCCAGCCCGACGGCACGACCGTGGCCTACTACGTCCGCGCGCACGACGCCGCGGGCAACCAGTCGGCGAACAGCAACACGGTGACGCGCAACGGCACCCAGGTCGGCACGAACCTCGCGGTCGGCAAGCCGATCACGGCGTCGTCGACGGAGTTCACGTTCGTCGCCACGAACGCGAACGACAACTCGACCAGCACGTACTGGGAGGGCGGCGGCGGGACCTACCCGAACCTGCTGACCGTCGGGCTCGGCTCCAACGCCGACCTCAGCCAGGTCGTCGTCAAGCTCAACCCGGACGCCTCGTGGGGCCCGCGCACCCAGACCATCGCCGTCGAAGGCCGTGAGCAGGCGTCCTCGACGTTCACGACCCTGGCCGCCGCGCAGACGTACAACTTCAACCCCAGCACCGGGAACAGCGTCACCATCCCGCTGAGCGGCCGCGTCGCCGACGTCCGGCTGCGCGTCACCGCCAACTCCGGCGCCGGCGGTGGGCAGACCGCGGAGTTCCAGGTGATCGGCGTCCCCGCGCCCAACCCGGACCTCACGGTCTCGGGCGTGTCCTGGTCGCCGCAGAACCCGGTGGAGACCGACGCGATCACGGCGTCGGCGACCGTCCGCAACGCCGGCACGGCGGCCGCGGGCGCGACGAACGTCAACCTCTACCTCGGCACCACGAAGGTCGGCACCGCCGCGGTCGGCGCGCTGGCCGCCGGAGCGTCGACGACGGTGTCGGCGAACATCGGCGCCCAGAACGCGGGCAGCTACCAGCTGACCGCGAAGGTCGACGAGGCCAACGCCGTGCTCGAGCAGAACGAGAACAACAACTCGTTCACCGGCTCGACGGCGCTCGTCGTCAGCCCGGTGCAGAGCTCCGACCTCGTCGCGGCGACCGGCTGGTCGCCGAACTCCCCGTCGGCGGGCAACACGGTGACCTTCAGCGTGACGCTGCGCAACCAGGGCACGATCGCGTCGGCGTCCGGTGCGCACGGTGTGACCGTGACGCTCACCGACACGAGCGGCACCGTCGTGAAGACGCTGACCGGCTCGTACTCCGGCGCCATCGCGGCCGGGGCCACGGCGTCGCCGGTCAACGTCGGCACGTGGACGGCGGCCAACGGCAAGTACACCGTGAAGACGGTCGTCGCGAACGACGCCAACGAGCTGCCGGTGAAGCAGGCCAACAACACCAGCACGCAGACGCTGTTCGTCGGCCAGGGCGCGAACATGCCCTACGACATGTACGAGGCCGAGGACGGCGTCCTCGCGGGCGGTGCGGCCGTGGTCGGCCCGAACCGCACCATCGGCGACCTCGCCGGCGAGGCGTCCGGACGCAAGGCCGTCACGCTGAACTCGACCGGCTCCTCGGTGGAGTTCACCACGCGGGCGGCGACGAACACGCTGGTCACGCGCTTCTCCATCCCGGACTCGGCGGGCGGTGGCGGGATCAACTCGACGATCGACGTCTACGTCAACGGCACCTTCCTCAAGGCGGTCGACCTGACCTCGCACTACGCGTGGCTCTACGGCGCCGAAACCGGCCCGGGCAACTCGCCGGGCACCGGGCCGCGCCACATCTACGACGAGGCCAGCGCGCTGCTCGGCACCACGGTGCCGGCGGGCAGCAAGATCAAGCTGCAGAAGGACGCGGCGAACAGCACGAACTACGCGATCGACTTCGTGAACTTCGAGCAGGCCACCGCGCAGGCGAACCCGGACCCGGCGCACTTCGCCGTGCCGGCCGGGTTCACGCAGCAGGACGTCCAGGCCGCCCTGGACAAGGTTCGCCAGGACAGCACCCTCACCGGCGTCTACCTGCCGGCCGGGAACTACTCGCTGTCGAGCAAGGTGAACGTCTACGGCAAGGCGATCACGCTGATCGGCGCCGGGCCGTGGTTCACGAAGTTCTCCGCGCCCGCCGGGCAGGAGAACACCGACATCGGCTTCGACGTCCAGTCGACCGCCAACGGGTCGACGGTCAGCGGGTTCGCGGTGTTCGGGAACTACACCTCCCGCATCGACGGCCCCGGCAAGGTGTTCAACCTGGCCAACGTCGCGAACCTGACGATCGACAACATCTGGGTGGAGCACCAGGTGGTCATGGTGTGGGGCACCAACGTGGACAACACCACGATCAAGAACTCCCGGATCCGCGACACCTACGCCGACGGGATCAACCTCACGAACGGGAGCACCGGCAACCACGTCGTCAACGACGAAGCCCGGTCCACCGGTGACGACAGCTTCGCGCTGTTCGCCGCCACGGACATCAACCAGGGCAACCAGTACGACAACGTGTTCGAGAACCTGACCGCGCTCACCCCGTGGCGCGCGGCCGGGCTGGCGGTCTACGGCGGGTACAACAACACCTTCCGCAACCTCTACATCGCGGACACGCTGACGTACTCGGCGATCACGATCAGCTCGCTCGACTTCGGCTACCCGTTCCTCGGGTTCGGGCCGCAGCCGACGACGGTCCAGAACGCCTCGCTCGTCCGGGCGGGTGGCCACTTCTGGGGCCAGCAGACCTTCCCGGCGATCTGGATGTTTTCCGCTTCCAAGGAGTTCCGCGGGATCCGGGTGTCCGATGTGGACATCCAGAGCCCGACCTACAGCGGGATCATGTTCCAGACGAACTACGTCGGCGGGCAGCCGCAGAACTCCGTGCAGGACACCGTGTTCACCAACGTGAACATCAGCGGGGCCCAGCGCAGCGGGGACGCCTTCGACGCGAAGTCCGGGATCGGCATCTGGGCCAACGAGCTGCCGGAACCGGGTCAGGGCCCGGCCGTCGGCTCGGCGACGTTCACCGGGCTCACGCTGAGCAACAACGTCCAGGACATCCGGAACACGACGAGCACGTTCACCATCGTCCGCAACTGATCGAATAGTGCCGTCAAGGCCACCTTACGGGCGACAGACGCCCGTAAGGTGGCCTTGACGGCGTTGATGGGCGGAGGTGGGCCTCGTGCGGATCCTGGTCACCGGCGGCACCGGGCAGCTCGACAGGGTGGTCGCCGCGCGGCTGCGCGCGGCGGGCGAGGAGGTCCGCGTCCTCAGCAGACGGCCCGGGCCGGACGTCGTGCCCGGCGACCTGCGGACCGGCCGCGGCGTCGACAGCGCGCTGGCCGGCGTCGACACCGTCGTCCACTGCGCCACCGACTTTCGGCACGAGACGGCGCTCGCGCGGACGCTGCTGGAGGCCGCGCGCTGGACCGGCGGGCCGCACCTGGTCTACGTCTCGATCGTCGGCGTCGACCGCGTCCCGCTGGGCTACTACAAGAGCAAGCTCGCGACCGAGGAGCTGATCGCCGCGTCGGGCCTGCCGTACACGATCCAGCGGGCGACGCAGTTCCACGCGCTGGTCCGGACGCTGTTCGCGGGCGCGTCCCGGCTGCCGGTGCTGCCCGTGCCGCGGGTGCGGTTCCAGCCGGTGGACGTGCGCGACCTCGCGCCGCGCCTCGCCGACCTGGCCACCGGTGATCCGGCGGGCCGCGTCGACGACTTCGGCGGTCCCGAGATCCTGGCCGCGGCCGAGCTGGCCCAGGCGGTCGCGGAGGCGAGCGGGCGGCGCCGCCGGATCGTCTCGGTGAAGGTGCCGGGGGAGACGTTCCGGGCGTACGCCGGCGGCGGGCACCTCGCGCCGGACCACCTCGACGGCGAGATCACGTTCGCGCGGTACCTGTCCGAGCAGGCCGACGCCGGGGTGCTGGGGTACCGGAAGCGCTAGCTCGGCAGCCAGTTGCCGTGGAAGCCGATCGGCACCCGGTCGGGCAGGTGGATCGCGGCGACCGTTTCGAGCGTGCCGGCGTCGAGCAGCGTGAGTTCGCTGCGCTCGGTCGCCGCGTCGTGCACGAAGCCGGCCAGGACGCCGTCGTCCTCGGCGGCGTCCGCGGCGCGCGGCACGAACACGAACTCCGCGGGCGAGCGCCCGGGCCCGAACGACCGCACCTGCGTCGAGCCGTTCGAGAAGTCGTGCTTGTACAACGAGTCCGCCGGGCTGGCGCCGGTGGTCACCGACGGTGCGTAGCCGTAGCGGTGCGGGCGGCCGACCACGCGTTCGTCGACGCGCGGGAACTCCTGGCCGCGGTCGTCGAGCCGCTCCTCGATGACCTTGCCGGAGGAGAAGTCGACCGTCCACCGGTCCAGCGTCGGGACGCCCTCGTCGGGACCGTGCAGCTCCCGGTCGAAGATCCGGGGGTGCCGGACGACGTCGAGCACCACGCTGTCGCCGTCGTCGTAGGCGTTGAGCGGGTGGAAGACGTAGCACGGCTCGACGTCGAACCAGCGGACGTCGGCGTTGCCGCCTTCGCGCGGCATGACGCCGATCCGCGCGGGGTACTTCGGGTTCCAGTGGTAGGGCAGGCCACCGTTGGCCGCGATCTTCGTGGCCAGCCGCGCGGTGATCGGGTCGGGGATCCGCACCCGGCCGATGACCGCCGACAGCACGAGTCGGGCGGTGGTGCGCAGCAACCGGGACGGGATCGCCGCGGTCGCCATGCCGGCGTCGAAGGTCACGGGCAGGTCGTAGAAGACGACGTGCCGCTCGGTGAGGGAGAAGTCGTGCATCATCGGCGCGCCGGTGACCTCGACGTCCACCTCGCGCCGGACCCGGCCGGCCGCGTCGATCACGGAGTAGGTGACCTTGTTGCCCCTGGCCATCGAGTACGAGACGGCGTGCAGCTCGCCGGTCAGCGGGTCGCGCTTGGGGTGGGCGGTGTACCCGCCGGAGAGGGTGCCGTCGAAGTCGCAGCGGCCCTCGGTGTCGAGCTCGTCGGACAGCTCCCAGATCGTGGCGCCCGCCTCCATCAGCGCGAGCGTCTTGCCGGCGTGGCCGATGACGTTGGTGTTGGCGCTGAGGCCGTGCGGGGTGCGGCGCGGCCGGTCGCCGTCGAGGATCGCGTCGATCGAGGGGTTGCGCACCCAGCGGTTGCGGTACCACTCGGCCTTGCCGTCGCGCAGGCGGACGCCGTGGACCATGCCGTCGCCCATGAACCAGTGGTAGGCCGCCGGGTCCACTTCGGACAGCGGGTTGGGGCCGTTGCGCAGGTAGCGGCCGTCGAGGAAGTCCGGGATGGTGCCGGTGACCTCGAGCTCGGTGAGCGTGTGCTCCTGGCTGATCGGGGCGAAGTTGCCTTCGAGGAAGGGATTGGTCATCACCGGTAGTAGACCTTTCGTCGCACCTGGAAACCCCTAGACGTCGGCCGGCCGGGGCGTCACGAGCAGTTTGAGCACGTCGCTGAACAGCGACGACGGGACCGCGTCCGGGTCGACGCCGCGTTCCACCGCGAGGCCGTTGGACAGCGCGAGCACCACCACCGCGAGGTGCTCGGGCGCCAGGGGCAGCGTGATGCCGTGCCGGTCGGCGACGTTGCCGATCGCCGCGGTGACCGCTTCGCGCAGCCGCGCCCGGCGCTCGGCCAGTCCTTTGTGGACAGCCGGGTTCCGCATGGCCAGGCCCCAGTACTCCAGCAGCAGCCGGTGCCAGGTGGCGTCCGAGTCGATCCCGGCCAGCAGCCGCGCGCCGGCCTCGGTGGTGGCCTCGTCGAGGTCGGCCAGGTCGGCGAACGCCGTCGTCGCGCCCGCCATCCGCTCGACGATGTGCTCCTCCATGATCGTCAGCACCAGGTCGTCGCGGCCGGTGAAGCTGGAGTAGACGGCGCCCTTGGTCAGGCCGGCCTCGGCCGCGACGTCGTTGAGCGACGTCGCGGCGATGCCCTGGCGGGCGAACACCGCGGTGGCGGCGTCGATGATCCGCCGCCGGGTCTCGGCGCGGCTCGGGCGGCGGCGTGCGGGGCCGGTCATGGAGCGCACGCTACCGCCTCCCTCACCTGGGCGTCCGTCGTTGACTGTGACGCGGGTCATCTGGTAAATCGGACACACGATACCAGTCGGTATCGAAACCGGGAGGTCCCGTGCCCACTGTCAGCGCCGACATCCGCCGAACCCTCACCGTCGTGGTCCTCGCCGCGGCCGCTCTCGTCGCCCCCGCCGCTACGGCGTCCGCCGCCGGGCTGCCGCCGAACCCCGCCGCCGATCCCTTCTACGCCCAGCCGTCGCCGTTCCCCGACGTCGCGCCGGGCACGATCCTCGACTCGCGCCCGATCACGATCCGGGCGCTCACCCTGCCGGTGCCGATCCGGGCCTGGCAGGTCAAGTACCGCTCGTCGGACACCCGCGGCGCGGCCATCGCCGACGTCGCGACGGTCATGCAGCCGGTGTCGTCCACCTCGAAGACGCTGGTCTCGTACCAGACCGCGCAGGACGGGCTCAGCCTCGACTGCGCGCCGTCGTACGTGCTGGCCACCGGGACGGCGTTGCCCGCCGAAGAGCTGGCCTTGATGGTGCCGCTGCTCGCCGCGGGCCACACCGTCGTCACCGCCGACTACGAGGGCCCGCGGTCCGAGTGGACGGCCGGGCTCAACACCGCGCACGGCGTCCTCGACGGCATCCGCGCGGCCCAGTCGTTCGCGCCCGCCGGGCTGTCCGGGCCCACGACGCCGACGGCGCTGATGGGCTACTCGGGCGGGGCGCTGGCGAGTCAGTGGGCCAACGAGGTCCAGCCGACCTACGCGCCGGAACTGAAGTTCGCCGGTGTCGCCGCCGGTGGTGTGCCCGCGGACATCGAGTACGTTGCCCGCCGCATCGACGGCGGGCCGTTCGCCGGGATCTACATCGGCGCCGCGGTCGGCCTGAGCCGCGCGTACCCGGAGATCGACACGGCCACGCTGCTCAACACGCGCGGCAAGCAGGCGTTCGAGGACGTCGGCAAGCAGTGCATCGCCCAGTTCAGCGTCGCCCAGGCGTTCCACCGGATGAGCGACTACACGACCGTGCCGCAGCTGCTCGACGTGCCGGCCGTGCGGAACGTGATCGCCCAGAACGTGATGGGCACCCGCAAACCCGGCTCGCCGACGTACTTCTACCAGGGGATCTTCGACGAGCTGGCGCTCACGCCGCCGGTGGACGCGCTGGTGCGGAAGTACTGCGCCGAAGGCGTGACGATCCAGTACAACCGGATCCCGATCGGCGGCCACGTCACCGTCGCGGTCCAGGGGGCACCCGGGGCGCTCGCCTACATCCACGACCGGCTGGCCGGGAAGCCCGCGCCGTCGAGCTGCTGAGCTGTTCATATTATCGGATTAATTACGAAGAATCTTGACCTCGGATCCGGATAGGTCATATGTTTGGCGGGCTTCACGCCGGTCCCCGCCTTCAACGCCGAACGGATCCGACATGTCGAACCCTTCCCTCCCGCCCTCGCGCCGCGCGTTCCTCAAGCTCGGTGGCGCGGTCGGCGCCGGGATCGCCCTGAGTGGCGTTCGTCCTTTCGTCGCCAGCGCGGACGTCGTGCGTCCGGCTGTCGCGGATCTCGTTCCCGGCAGCCGGGCGACGACGCTGTGGTACCCGTCGCCCGCGGCGGAGGACAAGATCATCGAGCAGGGCTTGCCGATCGGCAATGGTCGGATCGGTGCCCTCGTCGGCGGCGACCCGGCCGCCGACTTCCTGTACCTCGCCGACGCGTCCCTCTGGACCGGCGGCGCCAACGACGTCCTCGAAGACGACGGCCAGTTCCCGTACGAGCGCGAGAAGTTCGGCACGCTGGGGCTGCTGGCGAAGGCGCGGATCTCGGTGCCCGCGCACACCGGCGTCACGGACTACCGGCGCACGCTCAACCTGAGCAACGGCCTGGTGACCGTCACCTACGCGTGCCAGGGCACCCGGTACCGGCGGGAGGTCTACGCGAGCCACCCCGACGACGTCGTGGTCGTCCGGCTGACCAGCGAAGGCCGCGGGACGCTGACCGGCGCGGTCGCCCTCGAGCCGACGCGGGACGAGGTGCTGAGCGGCCCCGCGTTCGCGGCGACCTTCGCCAACGGGCTGAAGTACGCGTGCGCGGCGTCGGCGTCCGGTCAGGGCGGCAAGGTGTCGCAGCAGGGGAACAGCGTGGTGTTCACCGGCTGCCGTGAAGTCGTCATCGTGCTTTCGGGTGGCACGAACTACGTGCCCGATGCGGCGCGGAAGTTCCTCGACGCGTCGGTGGATCCGCTGGCGCTGTCGAAGCAGAAGGCGGCTCGCGCGCTGCGGGCCGGCGGTGGCGCGTTGCTCGCGACGCACGTCGCCGACTACCGGCGGCTCTACGACCGGATGACGCTCGACCTGGGCGCGTCCCCGGCGTCGAAGCGCTCGCTGGACACGTGGGCGCGGCTGGTGGCGCGGCACGACGACCCGGCCACGCCGGACCCGGAGCTGGAGGCGTCCTACCTCCAGTACGGCCGGTACCTGACGATCACCGGCTCGCGCGACGGCCTGCCGATGGGCCTGCAAGGCCTGTGGCAGAACAACAACACGCCCGACTGGATGAGCGACTACCACACCGACATCAACGTCCAGATGAACTACTGGCTGGCCGACCGCGCGGCGCTGCCGGGCAGTTTCACCGCGCTGGCCGACTACTGCCTCTCGCAGCTTCCCGTGTGGACGGACACCACGAAGAAGCTGTTCAACGACCCGAGAAACCGCTTCCGCAACACGAGCGGCAAGATCGGCGGCTGGGCCATCGCGTTCTCCACCAACATCTACGGCGGCTCCGGCTGGTGGTGGCACCCGGCCGGCAACGCGTGGCTGTGCAACTCCCTGTGGGACCACTACGCGTTCACGAAGGACAAGGCCTACCTCGCGCGGATCTACCCGCTCCTCAAGGGGGCCGCCGAGTTCTGGGAGGCGCGGCTCGTCACCACGACCGTCGACGGCCGCGAGGTGCTGGTCGACGACCACGACTGGTCACCCGAGCACGGCCCGCAGGACACGCTCGGGAACACGTACTCCCAGGAGATCGTCTGGGACCTGTTCGAGCACTACCGCGCGGCGGTCACGACGCTGGGGCGCGACCGCGCGTACGGCGACCGGATCGCCGGGCTGCAGCGGAAGCTGTACCTGCCGAAGGTGAGCCCGACGACCGGCTGGCTCGAGGAGTGGATGTCGCCCGACAACCTGGGCGAGACCACGCACCGGCACCTGTCGCCGCTGATCGGGTTCTTCCCGGGCGACCGCATCGCGACGGACACGTCGTCCGCCGAGCTGCTCGGCGGGGTGCGTGCCCTGCTGACCGCGCGGGGGATGGACAGCTTCGGCTGGGCGACCGCGTGGCGGTCGGCGTGCTGGGCGCGGCTGAAGGACGCGGACAAGGCGTACCAGCTGCTGCTCACGGTCATGCGGCCGTCGGTGGCCAACGGCAACGGCACCGCGCCGAACTTCTTCGACATGTACAGCCAGGGCAGCTACACGATCTTCCAGATCGACGCGAACCTCGGCGCGCCCACCGCGGCGCTGGAGATGCTGCTGTACTCGCGGCCGGGCGTGCTGGAACTGCTGCCCGCGCTGCCGTCGGCGTGGGCTCGGTCGGGGAGGGTGACCGGGATCGGCGCGCGCGGCGGGTTCGAGGTCGACGTCGCGTGGCGCGACGGCAAGGTGACCCGGGCGGTGATCCGGAGCGTCGGCGGGACCCGGACCGAGGTGCGGGCCGGCGCCTGGAAGCGCACGATCTCCCTGCGGCCCGGCGCGTCGATCACGATCACGCCAAGTTGAGGTCCATCCTCCGGAAAGTGACGTAGTGTTCAATCACTTATTCCGGAGTTTGGAGTCACCGTGAACGTCGTCCTGTGGATCGCCGCCGGCCTGCTGGCTGTTCTGTACCTCGGCGCCGGGGGCATGAAGCTCGCCACGCCGCGGGAGAAGCTTCTGGAAAACCCCAACATGGGGTGGACGGCGGACTTCTCGGCGGCGGCGATCAAGGGGATCGGCGCGATCGAGATCGTCGGCGCGATCGGCCTGATCCTGCCGTGGGCGCTGGACATCGCGCCGGTGCTGACCCCGCTCGCGGCCACCGGACTGGCGATCGTCCAGATCGGTGCGATCATCGTGCACGCGCGCCGCAAGGAGACCAAGGCGCTGCCGATGAACGTCGTGCTGCTGGTGCTGGCGGCGTTCGTCGCCGTGGGCCGGTTCGCCGGCTGACCTTCCCTTATCGGAGGATCGATGACGCTCCCCGCCTTCACGGATCACGGCGGCCCGGGCCCGGCGGTCGTGCTGCTGCACAGCTTCCTGATGGACCGCCGCATGTTCGCCGCGCAGCTGCCGGCCCTGAAGGGCTTCCGCTGCATCACGGTCGACGAGCGCGCCCACGGCGGCACGCCCGCTTCGGGCCCGTTCGACTACTGGGACGTGGCTCGCGACGTCCTGGCGGTCTTGGACCACTTGGACGTCTCGTCCGCGGCGGTGGTCGGGACGAGCCAGGGCGGGTTCGTCGCGTTGCGGATGGCGCTGCTGGCGCCTTCCCGGGTTCGTGCGCTGGCAGTGCTCGGCACCTCGGCCGCGGCGGAGGACCCGGCCGTGGCGACGGGCTACCGGGCCGTCCTGGACGCCTGGGTCTCGGGCGGCGCTCCGCCGGAGGTCCTCGACGGCGTCGCGACGATCTGCTTCGGCCCGGCGGAGGTGGGGGAGTGGAAGCGGCGCTGGGCGTCGGTTCCGGCGGACCAGCTGACGTTCGCGATGACGGCCCTCGTCGACCGCGACGCCGTGCTGGACCGGGCGGGGGAGATCGTGTGCCCGGCCCTGGTCCTGCACGGCACGGCGGACCTGGCGTACCCGGTGGACCGGGCTTCGGAACTGGCGTCGGCGCTGCCTGACGCGTCGTTGGTCGTCGTCGAGGACGGGGCGCACTTCTTGAGCTACACCCACCCGGGCGAGGTGAATCCGCACCTGCGGCGCTTCCTCGACGCGCACGCCTAATACCCTGGAGGTCTCACCGGGACGGGAGGCCGCTGGTGGACGTCGATCTGCGGAAGCTGCGGTACTTCGTGGCGGTCGCCGAAGAGCTGCACTTCGGCCGGGCCGCCGAGCGGCTGCACATCGCACAGCCGGTCCTTTCCCGGCAGATCCGCGCGCTCGAGTCGGAGCTACGAGCGCAGGTCTTCTTACGGGACAGGCGATCCACGGAGCTGACCGAGGCCGGCCGTCAGCTGCTGGAGGACGCCCGCCCGCTCTTGGCCGCGGCTGAAGCCCTACGGCGCCGGGTCGCGCTGGCCGCGCGGGGGACGTCGGCGTTCACGATCGGGTTCATGCCCGGGATCACGGTGACGGGCGCGGTACGCGACTTGACCGCACGGCACCCGACCCTGGACGTCGGCCTGGTGCGCACGACGTGGGATGACCAGATCGAGGTGCTGCACGACGGCCGCGCCGACGTCAGCGTCGTCCGGCTGCCGGTGGACCCGCGTGGCCTGACGCTGCGGCCGCTGTTCCGAGAGCCGCGGGTCGCGGTACTGCGCGCCGACCACCGCTTGGCCGGCAAGGAGTCGGTGACGGTCGCCGATCTGGCCGGTGAGCACCTGCTCAACGACCCGGGCGCGGTGCCGGAGTGGCGGGAGGTCGCCGTCGAGCTGCGGGACGGTACGGCTTTGCCCTTCCGCGGATTCCGGAGCGTCGAGGAGAAGCTGGAGCACGTCGCGGCGGGAACGGGGATCGCGGTCGTGCCGCTCTCGACGTCGGAGTACTACACCCGCCCGGACGTCGCGCACGTGCCGGTCTCGGACCTGCCGCCGAACGAGGTGTGCCTGGCGTGGGTGGCCGCTCGTCGGTCTCGGGTGATCTTCGAGTTCGCCGAGATCGCGGCGTCGTGGTTCGACGGGTCTGGTCAGTCTGGCTGCTAGCCTGTGACCTGCGAAAAGGGGGACCGATGGCGCTGCGGACGACGAACATGCGGGACGCGCTGGTGGCCGAGGTGCGGCAGCAGATCCTGAGCGGGGAACTGGCGCCCGGCACGGCGCTGACGGAGCAGGGGCTGGCGACGACGTTCGGGGTCGCGCGTCCGACGGTGCGGTCGGCGCTGCAGGAACTGGAGGCGCGGCATCTGGCGGAGCGGGCCGACGGCCGCTCGCTGCGGGTTCCGGTGCTGACCGAGGCGGACGTCCGCGACCTGTTCCGGGTCCGGCTGCCGCTGGAGGTCGCGGCGGTCCGTGCCGTGGTGACCGACGGTGGTTCCCTCGCCGGGCCGAAGGCGGCACTGGCCGTGCTGGAGGCGCTGCCGGCGTCGGCGAGCTGGGCGGAGCGGGTGGAGGCACACACGGCCTTCCACGTCGCGCTGGTCGAGGCGGCGGGCAGTCCACGGTTGAGCCGCATCTACCCGCCGTTGCAGGAGGAGATGCAGTTGTGCCTCGCACAGCTCCGGGAGGCCCACCCGGACCCGGCCGAACTGGCGGCGGAGCACCGCCGCCTGCTGGAGGCGGTGGAGTCGGGCAACCCGGCCGGCGCGGAGGCCGAGGCAAAAGACCACCTCGAGCGAGCGCTGAAGAGCCTGACCGCAGGCTGACGCGGACGCTCCCGATGCGGCCTGCGAAGTCTTGGCGCGGCAGGGTTTCTCGGCGACTGCCCGTTGGGCGGCGCGCCAAGTGCACGGCGGCGCCGATCGCGAGGGCCTCCGAGCCGCCGGCGGTCGGTGGGCCGTCGTGGTTACTTTCCCTGCGGCAGCGCCAGGCGGCGCGGGTGCTCAGCCGGTTGGCTTGGGGTGGTGAACAACGCTGCCCGCAGCGTTGCCCACGGGCGGGACGGGCGTGTGCGGCGGACGGGGGCTTGCCGTGTGGCTGCGCCCGTTCGGTAGGCCATCTCCACCTGTACCCAGTCGTAGATCCAGTCGCCTCGCATGGCGTTCCTCTCGGCCGTTGGTTCCTGCTTCGAGGATCGGCCTGAGGGAGGCGGCGCGGCATCGGGTGATCACGCACCTTTCCGCCGCGCCGGCCCCTTACCCGCGCAGGTCCGACAGCGCGTCCAGGTGGGACGGCCGCCAGCCCAGCTCGGAGCGGGCACGGTCCGGCGTCAGCCGCTGGTCCAGGGCGAACGCCTCCGCGATCGGGCCCATCCGGTCCTCGGCCTCCGCGAGGGTGAGCTGTTCGAAGCGGCCTGGGCAGCCGGCGGCCGAGCTGAGGGCGTCGGCGATCTCCGCCAGGCGGATGTTCTCGCCGCTCACGCCCGCGTACACCGACTTCGCGGGCGCCTGCAGCGCCAGTGCGTACAGCTCCGCGATGTCGTCCGCGTGCACCAGCGCCCAGTGGTTGTGACCGTCGCCGATTACCGGGACCGCGCCGTGTTCGCGGGCCGGGGCCGCGAAGAACGACTCGGCCAGGCCGCCGCCGTGGCCGTAGACCAGGCCCGGCATCACCAGGACCGGGCGGCCGCCTCGGGACAGGACGCGCTCTTCGTTCGCCCGGCGCCACGCCGTGATGCGCGGTGGGTTCTGTGGCGCGTCCTCCGTGACGACGCCGGCCGTGTCGCCGTACACCCAGACGCCGCCCGTGTGCACGTAGACGCCCCGGTCGCCCAGGCCGTCCTGCATCGCCGACGCCGCCGCGTCATCGACGGCGGCCGTGTCGTCGCCGTAGTGCTGGCCCAGGTGGATGACGCCGTCGGCGGACGCGGCTGCTTCGCGCAGGACGGCCGTGTCCGTCAGGGTGCCGGGCACCGGGTGGGCGCCCAGGTCGGTGACCGTTCGGGCCGCCGTCTCGCTGCGGGCGAGTGCGCTCACCTCGTGGCCGTGCCGGATCAGGGCCCGGATCGTGGGGCGGCCGACGTAGCCGGAGCCGCCGGTGAGGAAGACCTTCATCGCAAGGGACCTTTCGTCGTGGTTCCCCTCCGACTCTCGGCCCGATCCGCGCCCGCGTCCAAGACCCTTTCCGGCCGCTGTGATACCCGCGGGGCATCACTCCACGGTGACGGACTTCGCCAGGTTCCGCGGCTTGTCGATGTCGTGGCCCAGCGCCAGCGCCGCGTGGTAGGCCAGCAGCTGCAACGGGATCGTCAGCAGGATCGGGTCCAGCTCCGGCTCGGTCCGCGGCACCACCAGGCGTGGGACGTCCAGCGCGCCGAAGTCGACGTCTTCGTGCGTGACGGCCAGCACCGGCCCCGAGCGGGCCCGGATCTGCTGCAGCGCACCGAGGTTGCGCTCGGCGAGCTCGTCCGCCGGCACGATCGCGACGGTCGGCACCGACGCGTCGATCAGCGCCAGCGGGCCGTGCTTGAGCTCGGAGGTCTGGTACGCCTCGGCGTGCCGGTAGGAGACCTCCTTGAACTTCTGGGCCCCTTCGCGCGCCACCGGGAAGCCGCGGACGCGGCCGACGAAGAACAGGCTCTTCGCGTCGGCGCAGGCGCGGGCGTGCTCCTCGATCAGCTTCTCCTCGGCGAGCACCGCCCGGATCTGGTCCGGCAGCGCGCGGATCGCCGTGACGATCCGCTGCCCGGACGCGTTGGACAGGTCCCGGACGCGGCCCAGCGCCAGCGCGAGCATCGCGAACCCGACGGCCATGTTCGTCAGCGCCTTCGTGGACGCGACCGCGACCTCCGGCCCGGCGTGCAGGTACAGCCCGCCGTCGCAGGCCCGCGCGATCGCCGAGCCGACCACGTTCACCAGCCCGATGACCCGGCCGCCCTTGCGCTTGACCTCTTCGACGGCGAACGCGGTGTCGACCGTCTCACCGGACTGGCTGACCGCGATGTAGAGGGTGTCCGCCTCGATGATCGGGTTGCGGTAGCGGAACTCCGACGCGGCCTCGGCGTCGGCCGGGATCCGGGCCAGCTCCTCGATCATCGTCGCGCCGATCTGCCCGACGTAGTACGCCGACCCGCAGCCGAGGATCTTCACCCGCGCGAACCCGCGCAGTTCCCGCGGCGTCAGGTTCAACCCGTCCAGGCGGGAGACGCCGAAGCGCTCGTCGAGGCGGCCGCGGATCATCCGCTCCACCGACTCGGGCTGCTCCTGGATCTCCTTGTACATGTAGTGGCTGTGCTCGCCGAGGTCCAGGTCGTCGGCCTCGATGTCGATCGCCGTCGGCGGGCGGCCGGTGTCGGCCTCCTCGACGGTGAACGTGCGGTACCCCTTGGCCGTGACGCTGGCGAATTCGCCGTCGGCGAGGTGCACGACGCTGGAGGTGTGGCGGACGAGCGCGGCCAGGTCGCTGGCCACGAACATCTCCTTGTCGCCGACGCCGACGATCAGCGGGGACCCGTTGCGCGCCACGACGACGCGGTCCGGACGGCTGGCGTCGGTGACGGCGATCGCGTACGTGCCGGAGATCCGGGAGACGGCTTCGACGACCGCGTCCTCCAGGGTCTCCGCCGCCGAGCGGGCGATCAGGTGGGCGAGCACCTCGGTGTCGGTGTCGGAGGCGAGCGTGACGCCGGCGCGGGTGAGCTGCTCGCGCAGCGCGTCGGCGTTGTCGATGATCCCGTTGTGCACCACGGCGATCCGGCCGTCTTCGGAGACGTGCGGGTGGGCGTTGGCCTCGGTCGGCCCGCCGTGCGTCGCCCAGCGCGTGTGCCCGATGCCGGCCTTGCCGGCCAGCCGCTTGGGCAGCGCGGCGGTCAGGTTGCGGACGCGGCCGGTGATCCGGTGCACGCTCTGGCCGCCGGTGCCGAGCACGGCGATCCCGGCCGAGTCGTAGCCGCGGTACTCGAGGCGGGTGAGCCCTTCGAGCAGGATCGGGGCCGCGTTCTGGGTGCCGATGTATCCGACGATTCCGCACATGCCGGGGTGACCTCACTGGAGCAGGGGACGGGGGACCGGGGCGGGCCCGGTCAGCCGTAGACGATGCGGCGCAGCTGCCGCTCGGACAGGGTGGGCGGCGCGACGAGCCTGCCGTCCAGCTCGCCGGCGAGCAGCGGGAAGATCTCGGGGTTCTTCTTCCCCTCGGTCTGCAGCTCCGCGTGCCGGCGCCGGACGTACTGCTCGGCGGTCTCCCGGTAGAACGCCAGCACGTCCTCGACCACGCGCCCGGCCACCGCGGGCGACAGACCCGTGGACAGCGCGACCTGGTCGATGAGTGAGGCGTCCTCCATGGCACTCATCATGCATGGCGACGTCGCGAACACCAAATTCCTGCCCGATATCGGGCAAGAACAGGCTCGCTCGGACGAGACTAGGGGTTCTTGCAGACTTCCGCCGTCGCAGCAGCCTTGACGGGCCGCCGGGCGGTACAACAATCCGCATGGTGAGCACGGAATCCGGCGTGGTGAGCTTCCCCCGGCGCGCGCCCGGCCAGACCTCCCCGCCCGACGGCTACGCCGCGCTGCGCGGGAAGCCCGGGCTGTGCCGGACCATGCTGCCCGGCGGGAACCTGGTCTGGCTCGTCACCCGGCACGAAGACGTCCGGGCCGCGCTGACCGATCCGCGGCTCAGCTCCAACCCGGCGCTGCCCGGCTTCCCGGCCACCGGTGGGGCACCCGAAGCGGTCCCCGGGTGGTTCGTCGCGATGGACGCGCCGGAGCACACGCGGTACCGCAAGCTGCTGATCCCGGAGTTCACCGTCCGCAAGGTGCGGGAGCTGCGGCCGGGCATCCAGCAGGTCGTCGACGACCGGATCGACGCGATGCTCGCCGCCGGCAACGCCGCCGACCTCGTGTCCGCCTTCTGCCTCGTGCTGCCCTCGCTGGTCATCTGCCAGCTGCTGGGCGTGCCTTACGGGGACCACGAGCACTTCGAGTCGCGCACCCGCGTCCTGGTCAGCCTGGCCTCGACGGCGCGCCAGCGCGAGGTCGCGCTCGGCGAGATCAACACCTACCTCACCGAGCTCATCGCGGCGAAGCGCGAGGAGCCGGGGGAGGACCTGATCAGCCGGCTGCTGGCCGGTGGCACGCTGGACGACGACGAGCTGCGTGGCGTCGCGATGCTGCTGCTGGTCGCCGGCCACGAGACGACGGCGAACATGCTGTCCCTCGGCGTGGTCACGCTGCTGGAGAATCCACAGTGGATCGGGCATGAGGGTGTCGTCGAGGAGCTGCTGCGGTTCTACTCGATCTCCGACGTCGTCAGCCTGCGCGTCGCCACCGAGGACCTCGAGATCTCGGGCCAGCTGATCCGCCGCGGCGAGGGCGTGGCGCCGCTCGGGCTGGCGGCCGGGCACGACGGCACGGTGTTCGACGACCCGGGCGAGTTCTGCCCGGCGCGGTCCGCGCGCAGCCACGTCGCCTTCGGGTACGGCATCCACCAGTGCATCGGCCAGAACCTGGCGCGCCTGGAGATGGAGGTCGCGCTGACGACGCTGTTCGCCCGGATCCCGCGGCTGCGTCTGGCGGTGCCGGCCGACGAGCTGAACTTCAAGCACGACGGTGTCCTCTTCGGACTGTACGAGCTGCCGGCGCGGTGGTAGGGCGGCGTCAGGCGGTCAGGACGTTGACGCCTTCACGCTCGATCTCCGCCGCCACGGTGGAATCGATGCCGCCGTCGGTGATGAAGGTGTCCACTTCGGACAGTTCGGCGAAGCGCGCGAAGTGGTCGTTGCCGACCTTCGTGTGATCGGCGAGCAGGACCACGCGGCGGGCGCCGGCGATCGAGGCGCGCTTGACCATCGCCTCGGCCGGGTCCGGAGTGGTCAGGCCGCGCTCGACCGACAGGCCGTTGGTCGCCATGAACGCCACTTCGACGAACGTCTCGCTCAGCGCGTGCAGGGCCCAGGCGTCCACCGACGCGAGCGTGCGGGCCCGCAGCCGGCCGCCGACCAGCATGACCGTCAGGTTGGGGCGCTTGGACAGCGAAAGCGCGATGTTGACGGAGTTCGTGACGACCGTGAGGTTGCAGTCGATCGGCAGGGCCTCGGCCAGGTGCGCGGTGGTCGTCCCGGCGTCGAGCAGGATCGCGCCCTCCGACGGCAGTTCCGCCAGCGCCGCCTTGCCGATGCGCTTCTTCTCCGCCGTCATCACGCTTTCCCGCGTGGTGAACGCCGGTTCGAAACCCAGCCGTTCGATGGGGATCGCCCCGCCGTGCACGCGGCGGAGCGATCCGTGCCGCTCCAGCGTGGTGAGGTCGCGGCGGATGGTTTCGGTGGTGACGGTGAACTCGCCCGCCAGCTCGGCGACGTCGACTCTGCCCCGCGTACGTGCACGCTCGAGGATCATTTGCTGACGCTCCTCCGCGTACATCGCCGCCCCCTCCATGTCGATGTGTGTTGCCGGCGATGTGAGTTTATGTTGAATCACGTCCGGAAAGCAACGCCGGGGTCTCCGTGGCCAGGGCCCGCAGTTCCCGCTGGATCTCGCCGTTGACGGCCCCCTGGTGACGCGCGAGGAAGAAGTGGCCGCCGGGGAAAACCTCCAGCCGGAACGCGTCGTCGGTGTGCTCGCGCCAGTTTTCCGCCTCTTCGGCGGTGACCTTGGGGTCGTCGGCGCCGATCAGGGCGGTGAGCGGGCACGGGACGCGGCGGCCGGGAGCGCAGGTGTAGGTCTCGATGGCGCGGTAGTCGTTCCGGATGGCCGGCAGGGCCATGCGGAGGATCTCGTCGCCGCCGAGCACGGTCAGGTCCTGCTTGTTGAGCTCCTTGACCTCCGCGATGATCCCGTCGTCGTCGCGCTCGTGGATCCGTTCGTCGCGGTGGGTCGAGGGACCGCGGCGGCCGGACGCGATCAGCGCGCCGGGCCCCGGCGCGCCGCGGTCCGCCAGCCGCAGCGCGACTTCGAAGGCCAGCACCGCACCCATGCTGTGGCCGAAGAACACCGTCGGTTTCGCCGACAGGGCCAGCAGTTCCGTGGTGACCAGGTCGGCCAGGCCGGTGATGGTGTCGACGCACGGTTCGCGGCGGCGGTCCTGGCGGCCGGGGTACTGCAGGGAAACGACGTCGACGTCCGGTGCGAACCGGGCGGAGACCGGGTGGAAGTAGCTGGCGGAACCGCCGGCGTGCGGGAAGCACACCAGCCGGGTCCGTGCTTCGGCCGCCTGGTGGTAGCGGCGGATCCACGGCGTCGTGGCGTTGTCCGCGATGTTCACGAGGCGTGTTCCTTTCGGCGTGCTTACGGGTCACCAGTAAACCCAGGCCGCCGCAACGGAAACCTTAGTGTTGCCGGTCACCCGCGACGGAACGCGTGAGATCCACGGTTTTCCGGGTCAGGGCCCGCCTAACCTGCGCGTACGGCCGTTTCCCCGGCCGCGCCCGACCGCCCCGAGAGGAGCTCCGATGACCGGTGACGCGCTCGCCCTCGCCCGGCGCAAGGCCACCGAGCTGCGCCGGGCCGTCCAGTCCCTGCACCGGATCCACGGTGACACGCACTCGATGCGCCGGTTGCTGAGCGACCTCGACTGGATCGACGCCGGCCTCGGTGAGCTGCCGGCCGCCGCCGCGTGCGAGGGCATCGAACGGATCGTCGTGCCCGACACGCCCTACCGGCTGGACATGTGGCACGGCGCGGACGACGAAGGGCTCGGCGGCCGCCGGCACCAGTGAGCTGACCTCGAAACGCTGACCTCGACGGTGCGGGAAGCAGGTGCGGGATGCCCGGTGTGGCGAGTGGGACGACGGCGCGGACGACCGGGCGCCGGCGCGAGCTGGAGATCCTGAGCTCGGCGTTCGCCAACGCGCGCGCCGGCGCGGCCACGCTCGTGCGCGTTCGCGGCGCCGCGGGCACCGGCAAGACCACGGTGCTGGACGCGTTCGCGGAGCAGGTCGAGGACCGCGCGACGGTCCTGCGCGGCACGTGCCGCCGACCCGGCCGCGCGAACGCCGAACGCGCCGTCGAAGAACTGCTGCCCGGCGGCGCGAGTGGTGACGGCACGCCGGTCGCGCTCGTGTCGCGGCGGCTGGGCCGCTGGCTGGCCGAGGTCACCGCCACCCTCCCGGCCGTGCTCCTGCTCGACGACTTCCACTGCTGCGACGAGGCTTCGCTGCGGGTGCTGGCCCACCAGCTGCACCGCGCGGCCGAACTGCCGGTGCTGCTGGTGGTCGCGCAGCGGCCGGCCGACCTGCCCGTCTGGCCGCCGCTGGCGCTGCCGCCGGGTGACGTCGCGACGATCGACCTGGCCGGGTTCGGCGAGGCCGCCGTCGAAGAGGTGGTCACCGAGCTCTGGCCGATCCGGCCGGAGCCCGGCTTCGCCGCCGACCTCACCGAGCTGACCGGGGGAAACCCGTCGCTGCTGGGCCAGGTGTGCCGGACGCTGCGTGCCGAAGGCTTCGAGCCGGACCACCACGGTGCCGCACGCGCCCGGCTGCTCGCCCCGGGCGCCCACGCCCGTCTCGTGGAGCGGATCCTCGCGGGCCGCCCCGCGTACGTCGGCCGCGTCGCCGAGGCCGCCGCCGTGCTGGACCGGACCGACGTCGAACTGGTCGCCCTGCTCAGCGGCGTGCCCGAACCCCTGGTCGGCGACGCCGTCCGGGTGCTGGCCGCCGAGCACGTCCTCGGCCCGGCCGGTCACGGGTTCACCTCCGCCGAGGCACGGGCCGGCGTCCTGGCCGGGGTGTCCGAACGGCGGCTGACGGCGTCACGGCTGACCGCGGCCCGCCTGCTCAACGACCGCGGCCGGCCCGCGGAGGAGGTCGGTACGCACCTGCTCGGCCGGCGACGGCTGCCCGAACAGTGGATGCGGGACGTGCTCGCCGAGGCCGCGCGCGTCGCGGAGCGGGCCGGCCGGCACACCGACGCGGCGCGCTTCCTCGGCGTGCTGGTCGCCGACCGCCCCGAGGACGTGCCGACCCGGATCGAGTTCGCCCGCGTGGTCGGCGTGCGCGACCCGCTGGCCGCGTACGCGACGCTCGCCGGGACGTCGGTACTGGCCGGGGACACCCGCAGCCGAGCCCGGATCTCCCTGCAGCTGGCCAAGGCCGCGCTGACGGCCCGCGAGCCGGGTGAGGCGACCCGGCTGCTGACCACGGCGCTGGCCGAGCTCGACGCGGAGCCGCCCGGCACCACGGCCGACGACGGCCGCGGCCTGCGCACCGAGCTCGAGGCCACGCTGCTCGTGGTGGCCTTCGAACAGCCGGGGACCCTCGGCCTCCTCGACGGCCGGCTCGCCGGGATGTCCGGTCTTGGCGGCCAGACGCCGGCCGAGACGAGCGTGCTGGCCCTGGCCTCGGTGGCCCACATGCTGGCGGGCACCGACCGCGAGACCGCCGTGTCCTGCGCGCGCCGGGCCCTGGACCGGCCGGAACCCGCGGTGCTCTGGTCCGGTTCGCTGGCCGCCTACGTCCTCTACCTCGCCGACGAGGTGGACGAGGCGACCGGCGCGCTCGACGACGTCGTACCGGACGCGCCGCGCGACGAAGCCGGCTGGGCCGCTATCACCGCCTTGACCGCGCAGTCCTGGCTCATGTGCGGGGCCGGCGACCTCGCCAGGGCCCTGTCCGACGCGACCGCCGCCGTCCGGCTCGCCGACGGCGACGGCCGCCCCGAGCTCGCCGGGGCCCCGCTGGTCTCCCAGGCGCAGATCCTGCTGCGCCAAGGGGACGTCGGCGGCGCGGAACACGCGCTCGCCCGGGCCGAACGGGAGGGCCCGGACACCGCGGTCCTCCGGCTGCCGCACCTGCTGCTGGCCCGGGCCCGGCTGTGCGAACTGGGCGGCGACGCCGAAACCGCGCTCGGCCACCTCCTGCGCTGCGGCCGGCTGCTGCGGGAGGAGGACGTGCGCAACCCGGTCTTCGCGCCGTGGTGGCTGGACGCCGCCCGCGTGCTCGTCCGGCTCGGCCGGCGGGCCGAGGCGATCGAGCTCGTAGACCAGGGGGAAGACCTGGCCCGGAGCTGGGGAACGGCGTCCGCGCGGGGCCTGGCCCTGCTGGGCCGCGGCCTCACCGCCGACGGCGGCACGGCCGTCGACCGGCTGGCCGCGGCCGCCGAGGTGCTGGCCGGCACGCCGGCGTCCTGGTACCGGACGGAGGCGGAGATCCTGCTGGGGCAGGCGCTCCTGGACGCGGGCGACCACCCCGGCGCCCGCAAGCACTTCCGGGCCGCCGTCGACCTCTCGGTGCGAGCCGGGTTCTGGGGCCGGGCGGACCGGGCCCGGGCCGGCGTGACGGCGTCGGGCGGGCGGAACTACGCCGTGACCGGCAACGTCACCGACGTGCTGACGGTGGGGGAGCGGCGGGTCGGGGACCTGGCCGCGACCGGCGCCACCAACCGGGAGATCGCGGACCGGCTCCTGCTGGCCCTGCGGACGGTGGAAATCCACCTGACGAGCGTGTACCGCAAGCTCGGCGTCAACGGCCGCGCTCACCTGCAGGAAAGCTTCTCGCGGGGCCTGCTCGCGCCGGAGCCCGCACTGGCCGGTCCCGAATTGTCCTGACGGACAGCGGGGAATAATCGGCTCCGCGTGCGGTGGGGATATTCCCATCCGATCCGCGTAAACGCGTGCGAGAATGCGCGGGTGTCCCGCCGGCTGGGAACCACAATAGGTGACAAACGTCCTGGTCTGTTCCCGACCTGCGGTGATAGCGTTCGAGGGGAAGTCGTTCGAGGGCGCTGACGATGGGATCCGGCAGGGGGATCCGCGGGGATCCGACGCGGGAGAAAACGGGGAGCGGAATGCGGCCGGTGGCGGGACTGGCGGTGGTCGTGGACGACGCCGGCGTGCTCGAGATGTCGCTGCCCTCCGGTGAGCAGCGGGTCCTCGCGCAGGGCATCGGCGCGGCCATGTGGATCGCGCTGGCCCAGCACGACTGGGACCCCGGCGAAGCGGCGCTGACCCTCGCGCCCGAATGCGACCTCGAACCGAACGAGCTGGCCGACTCCATCCGCGCGTGGATGGGTGACCTGGCCGCGATCGGCGTGCTGGAGTCCTGATCGCGACTCGCCGGCAATGGTTTCCGTTCTGAATGGATAGTCGGCTCTCCACGCGGAAACCGCCGTGTCCGGCGGAAAAACCCTAGAGTTGGCGCAGGCTCGTTGACCACCCACGCCTCCGTGACAGACCCTCCCAACGCACGAGGGAATGTCCCGAGGATTGTGGAGGCGCGGTGGTGGGCGGACAAACGCAGGATCACCCGGCCGTGATCGGTGGCGGCGTGATGGGATCGGCCATCACGGCGATGGCACTGGGACACGGTGTTCCGGTCACACTGGTCGAAGCCGGCGAAGAAGCACTGGCCCTGGCGCGGCGGAGGGTGGACCAGCAGCTGCGGCACGGCCGCCTGATGGGCGCGTTCCCCGACGTCGAACCGGGCGAGCTGACGGCGACGACGGACCTGACCGCGGCCAAGGGCGCCACGGCCGTCGTCGAAGCGATCATCGAAGACGCGTCGAGCAAGGCCGGCGTACTGGCCAGGATCGCGGGGCTCGTCGCCCCGCGGACCCCGTTGATCACCAACACCTCCGGCATCCCGGTCGACGAGCTCGCCGACGCGGTCGAGCGCCCGGAGGACCTGCTCGCGACGCACTTCATGAACCCGACGTACCTCATCCGGACCGTCGAGGTCGTACGCGGCCCGCGGACCGGGAGCGACACGCTCGCAGGAGTCCTCGCGCTGCTGGAACGGCTGAAGCGGCGCCCGATCGTCGTGAACGACTCCCCGGGGTTCGTCACGAGCCGGCTGCTGCACCCGCAGATCAACGACGCGGCGCGGCTGGTCGAAGAGGGCACCGCGTCGGTCGAGTCGGTCGACGAGCTCATGCAGGGCTGCCTCGGCCACCCGACGGGCCCGTTGCGCACCGCGGACCTGATCGGCCTGGACAACCTGGCCGACGCGCTGCGGCTGCTGTCCGAACGCACCGGCGACCCGCGGCACCTGCCGTGCGCGCTGCTGGAGTCCAAAGTGGCCGAAGGCCACCTCGGCCGGAAGTCCGGACGAGGATTCTACGAGTACGGGAAGGTGTTCCAGTGAACGACGTCTCCACCACCGAAACCCCGGCGCGGACGCCGGAGGTCGTCGCCCAGCAGATCAAGGACTTCCTGGCCGGCCGCATCAACCAGGAGGTCCCCTCCGACCAGGACCTGTTCCGCACCGGGCTGGTGTCCTCGATGTTCGCCATGGAGCTGGTCGTGTTCCTCGAGCAGACCTACGGCATCGCGATCGTCGGCCCGGACCTGAAGCTGGACAACTTCCGCACCGTCGACGGCATGTCCGCACTCGTCCGGCGCCTGCTCGATGAGTGAGGACCCGCTCGCCGGCGCCGCCGCCGAGCTGACCGCGCTGGTCGCCGACCGGGCGGCCGGCTGGGACGTCGAGGGCCTGCTGCCCGTCGACATGCTGCGCGGGCTCGGTGCCCGTGGCCTGCTGTGCGCCGAGGTGCCCGCCGACTTCGGCGGCCTCGGCGCCGGCAGTCTCCACAGTGGACACTTCACCGCGCACGCCGGCGCGTTGTGCAGCTCGCTGCGCAGCGTGATGACGTCGCAGGGCATGGCGGCGTGGACGATCCAGCGGTTCGGGGACCGGGCCCAGCGGGCCCGGTACCTCGGGCGCCTGACGTCGGGTGACCTGGCCGCGGTCGCGTTCAGCGAACCCGCCGCGGGCAGCGACCTCTCCTCGGTCGCGACCACCGTCCGCACCGACGGCGACGACATCGTCATCAGCGGCGAGAAGGTCTGGATCACCGCGGCGGCCTACGCCGACCTGCTCGTCGTCGTCGGCGAGCTCGACGGCCTGGGCGCGGCGGTGGTCGTCCCGGCGCGCGCGGAAGGCGTGTCGATCGAACGCATCCCGTACCCGAGCGGGTGCCGGGCCGCGGGGCACTCGACCGTGCGGCTCGACAACGTCCGGCTGCCGCGCTCCGCTCTGCTGGGCGGGGGCGGCGTCGACCTGTCGATGCTGGTCACGACGGCGCTGGCGTACGGCCGGATCTCGGTCGCCTGGGGGTGCGTCGGCATCCTGCGGGCCTGCCTGACGGCGGCCGGCGACCACGCGGGCAAGCGGCACCAGGGCGGGATCCCGCTGGCCGACCGCCAGCTGGTGGCCCGTCACCTCGCCGACCTGTTCGCCGACGAGCAGGCCGCGACCCGGGTGTGCGAGCACGCCAGCCGGGCGTGGGACCAGCGCTCCCCGGAGATGGTGGTCTCGACCGTGCTGGCGAAGTACGTCAGCTCGACGAGCGCGGCACGCGGTGCCGCGGCGGCGGTGCAGGTGCTGGCCTCGGCCGCCGCGCAGGACGGCCACGTGGTCGCCCGCGCGCACCGCGACGCGAAGCTCATGGAACTCATCGAGGGCAGCAACGAAATCTGCCAGCTGATCCTGGCGGGGCACACGCGTGTCCTCGCGAACAGCGGCGGCTAAGGAGGAGTCCGGTGGCAAGCACGCAAATGGTCAAGTGTCTCGTGTGGGACCTCGACAACACGCTGTGGAACGGGACACTGCTGGAGGACGGCTCGGTCGAGATCCCCGAGCCGATCCGGGAGCTCGTGCGGACCCTGGACGCGCGCGGCATCCTGCAGACCGTCGCGAGCAAGAACGACCACGACCACGCCTGGGCGCGGCTGGAGGAGCTGGGTCTCGCGGAGTACTTCGTGCTGCCGCGGATCGGCTGGAACCCGAAGTCGGAGTCCATCCGGTCGATCGCGGACGAGCTGAAGTTCGCCCTCGACACCATCGCCTTCGTCGACGACCAGGAGGCCGAGCTCGCCGAGGTGACCTTCCACCTCCCGCAGGTGCGGACCTACCGCGCCGAGCAGGTGCTGGAGCTGGCCGGCCTGCCGGAGTTCAGCCCGGCGACGGTCACCGTCGACTCGCGCCGCCGTCGCCAGATGTACCAGGCGTCGTTCCGCCGCCAGGAGGCGCAGGCCGGCTTCACCGGCCCGGACGAGGACTTCCTGCGGTCGCTGGAACTGAAGATGACGATCAGCCCGGCGACCGACTCCGAGCTGACGCGCGTCGAGGAGCTGACCCGGCGCACGAGCCAGATGAACGCGACCGGCGTCCACTACTCCCACGAGGCGCTGAGCGCCCTGATCGACGACCCCGGGCACCGGGTGCTCGTGGTGAGCATGCAGGACCGCTTCGGCCCGCACGGCGCCGTCGGCGTGCTGCTGCTGGAGACCGGCTCCGAGGTCTGGCACCTGAAGCTGCTGGCGACGTCCTGCCGGGTCGTGTCGTTCGGGGCCGGCTCGATCATCCTGCGCTGGCTGATCAACCAGGCCGCCACCGCCGACGCGCACCTGGTGGCCGACTTCCGGCCGACCGACCGCAACCGGATGATGGAGATCGCCTACCGCTTCACCGGATTCGCCGACGAGGCGTGCGCGTGCCAGGCGGTGCTCGCCGACCCGGGCCTGGACGGCCTGCAGCGCCTGCACCTCGAGCCGGTGCCGCAGGAGGAGCCGACGACGGTGGCCCTGGTGGCCCCCGACCTCACCGAGGCGATCAGCGTGCACTGAGCGCCGTAGCAACACAAAACCGAAGGCCGCCGCGGGAATCCCGCGGCGGCCTTCGGTTTGTGCGTGTGGTCGGGGTTTCAGCTCGCCTTGCGGATGAGGGTGATGCCGTCGGCGACCGGCAGCAGCGACATCTCCACGCGCGGGTCGTCCCGCACGAAGCGGTTGAACTCGCGGATGGCCACCGTGTCGGGGTCCTGGGCGTCCGGGTCGGTGACCCGGCCGAAGAACAGGGTGTTGTCGACGACGACGAGCCCGTCCGGTGCCAGCAGCATCAGGGCGGCCTCGTAGTAGGCGGCGTAACCCGCCTTGTCGGCGTCGATGAAGACCAGGTCGATCGAGCCCGGGCCGTATTCGGCGAAGAGCGAGTCGAGCACCGCGGTCGCCGGGGCGATCCGCAGGTCGATCCGGTCGTCGACGCCGGCCCGCTTCCAGTAGGGCCGGCCGAACGCCGGCCAGCGGTCGGTGACGTCGCAGGTGATCAGCAGGCCGCGGTCGGGCAGCGCCCGGGCCATGCAGAGTGAGCTGTAGCCGGTGAAGGTGCCGACCTCCACCACCGTCCGCGCCCGCGTGAGCTTGACCAGCAGCGCGAGCAACTGGCCCTCCTCGGCGGACACCTGCATCGCCGCACCCATCGGCAGCGACGCCGTTTCTTCTCGCAACTCGCGCAGGATCTCGTCCTCGGCACGGGAATGGTCGCTCACGTACGTGAGCACGTCGGAGGACGCCAGTAGTTGGCTCGCCATGGCGTGAGCGTAGGGGCGCGGCTACCTGGAACTGTCTAGTAAGTCCGGCCGCTCAGCCGAGCCGCAGCAGGCCCGCGTGGACGCGGTGCAGCAGCTCGAGCGGCGGCCGGTCGGTGCGCCCGAGGTCGGTCCCGCGCGCGAGCAGCAGGCCATCGCGGATGCCCTGCAGGACGAGCGGGCGGGTGACGTCGAGTGGCCGCATGAGGTAGGCGGCGACCTCGGCCACCGACGTCGGGATCTGGCACATCCGGCAGACGGCCACGAGGTCGGGGTCGAGGCCGGTGGTGGTCCGGTGCCGCCCGGTCGTGGTCAGCATGACCTCGGGCAGCAGGGGGTGCCGCGGTCCCGGCGGCGGTGGGCGGGTGCCGCGGACGTAGGGCCGCGGGCGGAGTGGCTCGCGCATGCCGAGCGGCTCGCGGGCGGGGCTCTCCGCCGCCGGCCAGGACGGTTCGGACGGCTCGGGCGGCTCGGCGGCGGGCGTTTCGGGTGGTCCGGCGAGCACGGCTGTGGCCGCTGTGCCCGCTTCGGCCCCGTTCGTGCCCGGATCCGGGCTCGCGGCGGCCGGCTCGGACTTGGGTTTGGGTGTGAACCCATGTTCGACCCACAGCTCGTACTCACCCCAGCCGCCGAAGGACAGCGGGTGGTATTCGATCTTGCTGGGGCGGCGTTTACGATTCTTATTCATGTTTCTGGCCCCGTAAAGTCCGTGTGCGGCGCGGCGCACAGCCTGGCCACCGGGCGGTCAGGCCTGTCAAGTATCACCGCCAGAGACGTGGGTTTTCCTGGGACTTCGTGGGTAGTGCGTTGTCCACGAGGCCCAAGTACAGACAAAACGAAGGCGTTGGGCTTGTTAAACCAACATTCTGCGTCCTACGCTGGGAGGCCAAGTCGCTCGACGCAACGATGGGTGAGCGGCGGCGACGAGCCGCTGTGTGGGTCGGAGGGTGATGGTGTTGCCCGGACCAGGTAGGGCCGAACCGGCGATGGCGGACGCGCTCGTCCGCCCTGTCGCGGCGCCCGCCGTCCGGGATCGCCCGGCCGGTGGCGACGGCCCCGCGGCGCCGTCGGTGCTGACCCTCCCGTGGCGGGGCGAGTTCGAACGCCGCGCCCGCCGCGCCGGGAACGTCCGCCTGGTCGAACGCGAAGACGAGATCGCCGTGCTGCGCCGCGGGATCCGCGGCGCGGTCGCCGGCCGGTCCGGCCGGGTGGTCGTCGTCGGCCCGCGTGGCGCGGGCAGCAGCGCGTTGCTCGCCGCGGCCGTCCGCGAAGCGCGCGTCGCCGGGATGATCACGGCGTTCGCCCGCTGCACGCCCGCCGAGTCCACCGTCCACCGCGGCGTGATCAACCAGCTCTCCGCGGACATCGCGGGCGCCGGCTGCCGGCTGGACAGCGGCACGCGCACCTGCGGCCGGACGCAGACCGAGCGGACCATCCCGACGTTGTGCGGGGACTTCGTGGGGGTCGCGAGCCAAGGCCCGCTCCTGATCGCCGTCGACGACTCGCAGTGGTCCGACCCGGGCTCGCGGGCCTGGCTCGAGGCCATGGAACACCGCCTGCAGCAGGCGCCGATCCTGCTGGTCCGCGCCGTCATGCAGGCCGGTCACCGGCCGCTCGCCGTGCGGGCCGACGGGGTGGACACCGTCGTCGTCCGCCCGCTGACCGAAGACGGCCTGCGCCAGCTGGTCGCGGACCGCTTCCCGGGCACCCGCCCGGACGCGCGGTTCGCCGCCGGGCTGCACCTGGCCACCGGCGGCAAGCCGGCACTGGTGGCCCCGGTTCTCGAACGGCTGTCCGCCGCCGGGCTCGAGCCGGTCGCCGAGCGCCTGCCCGCGGTCATCGCGCACCTGGCCGACCTGCGCGACGCCGATCTCGCCGTCTCGATCGCCGCGCTCCCGGCCGACGCCCTGCACCTGCTGCGGGCCATCGCGATCTGCCGCGGCCTGCTCGACTTCGAGCTCGTGACGACCCTGGCCGGCCCGCTCACCGGCTCGGCCGAAGTCGCCCTGCGCATGCTCAGCGGGTTCGGTCTCGTGTTCGGCGGCGCGGAGCCCAAGGTCGCCGACGACGTCACCGCGGACGCCGCACTGGGCACCCTGAACTCCGCCGAGCGCGCCGCGCTCGCGACCCGCGCGGCCGAGCTGGCCTACCGCGCGGCGGTGCCGGACGACCAGCTCGCCGAGCTGCTGACCACGATCCGGCCGATCGGCACGACCTGGGCGGTCGCCACCCTGCGGCGCGCCGCCGAGCAGCGTCGTGCGGTCGGCGACCGGCACGGCGCGGCGCGGCTGCTGACGCGGGCGCTGCGCGAACCGGTCAGCCAGGCCGAACGCCGGAAGCTGATGCTGGGCCTGGCCCTGGCCGAGGTCGCCGACCAGCCCGAGCTGAGCGACCTGCGGCTGCAGCGGGTGCTGCTCGACGCCGGGCCCGAGGTCTCCGGCGCCGTCCTGCTCGACGCGGCCGACCACCTGCTCTCGCGGGGCGACACCCGCACCGCGCACCGCGCGATCGCGGCGACCTGGCGGCGGCGCAGCGCGTTCGACGCCGGCACGTCGGCGCTCGCCGCGCTCGGCTGGCTGGCGCAGGAGGACTCCGTGGCCGGCCCGGTGGTGCCGACGCCGGTGTTCGGGGCGCCCGCGGCGCAGCCCGGTCCGCCCGACGCGGCGCGTGCCGCGACGATCGCGTCGGAGCTCGCCGGCCGGGGCCGCGAGTTCGACCGGGCCCGCGAACTGGCCCGGGTGGCGCTCGCGCCGCGGTCCGGGAAACTCCCGTCCAGCCTGCGGATCCAGGCCTCCTGGGTGCTGTTCTGCACCGACGACCTCACCGAAGCCGTGCTGGGCCTGACCGACGTGCTGCAGGACGCCACCCGCGTCGGCGCCCGGGCGGCCGCGGCCAACGCGCTGCTAATGCGGGCCCGCTGCGAACTGCGGCGCGGCAACCTCGGCCAGGCCGAGGCCGACATCGAGGCGGCGGAAACCCGGCTGCCGGAAGCGGCCTGGCACCCGCGCTCGGTTTCTCGGCTGCTGGCCGTGCGGGCCGAGTTCGCTTTGGCCGGCCTGCGGCTGGACGAGGCCGAAAAGGCCGTGGCCGACCCGCTTCCCGCCGGCGCCGAAGACGGCATGGCCGCCGCGTACTTCCTGGTGCAGCGGGGCGCCGTGCGCCTCGCCGGCGGCGACCCGGCGGCGGCACTCGAAGACTTCCGCGCGGCCGGCCGCGGCACCCGCGCCCGTCGCGAAGGCAACCCCGTCGACCTGCCGTGGCGCACCGGTGTGGCGATCGCGCTGGCCCGGCTCGGCGAGCCCGCCGCGGCCGCGGAGATCGCGCGGGAAGCGTTGGCGCGCGCGGAGACCTGGGGCGCCTCGAGCGGCCGGGGCACGGCGAACCTGTACCTGGCGGAGGTCTTCGGCGGTGCCGAAACCCGGGCCCGGCTGGAAGCGGCGGTCGCCCTGCTGGAGGGATCGCCGCTGCGGGTCCAGTTCCTCACCGCGGTGACCGATCTGGCCGGCGCCTGCCTCGACGACGGCGATCCGGTGGAGGCGGCGGCGCTGCTGGGCCGGGTTTCCACGATCCGCCCGCTGCTGCTGCCCGCCGGTCTCGTGGCCAAGATCCGCGACGTGACCGGCCGGCTGACGCGCAGCACCGGCACGGCCGCCGTCGAGCCGGTGGCGGGCGACCCCGTCGGCTCACTGTCCGAAGAGGAGGCCAGCATCGCGGCCCTCGCCGCCGCGGGTCATTCGAACTCGGAGATCGCGCGGTCGCTGCGGTTGAGCGGCCGGCTCGTCGAACTCCGGCTCACGCGGATCTACCGGAAGCTGACGGTGACCGGGCGGCGCCAGCTGACCGAGCTCATGAGCCCCGATTCCGCGGCGAGTTGATGACCGGTGCTACTTGAGCGTGACGCCGAGCGGGCCGCGATCGCGACCGCGCTGAACGCGGCCGCGGGCAACGACGGCTCGCTGCTGCTGATCAGCGGGCCGGCGGGCAGCGGCAAGTCGGCGCTGCTGCGGGACGCGACGGCGTCGGCGCTGGCCGCCGGCGCCCGCGTGCTGCGCGCGGACGCGACCCAGCTCGAAGAGGACTTCGCCTTCGGCATCGCGCAGCAGTTGTGCCGCCCGGTCCTCGTGGCCGCCGGCACGGCCGAGCGGGAACGCTGGTTCCAGGGCGCGTCCGAGCAGATCCTGCGCGCGCTGACCGAAGAGCGGCTCGTCACCAACGGGCACGAGCACAACCTGCCCACCGAAGCTGTCCTCTATGGACTGCACACGGTGGTGCACGCGATGTCGCACGACGACCTGGTCGTGGTGATCGTCGACGACCTGCAGTGGGCGGACCACGGTTCGCTGCGGCTGCTGGCCTACCTGGCCAAGCGGCTCAGCGGGTCGCGGATCCTGCTCGCGCTGGCCGTGGCGGAGGAGTGCGAGGCGCCGAAGTACGCGCTGGTGCACGAGCTCGTCACCGCGGCCGCGCGGATCGTCGTCCCGGCGCCGCTGTCGCCCGACGGCGTCGCGTCGATGGCCGAGGTCGCGTTCGGCGAACGCGCCGAGGAACCGTTCACCGCCATGCTGCACCGGGTTTCGGGCGGCAACCCGGCGAACGTCGCGACCGTCCTCACCGGACTGGTCGGCGAAGGCCTGCGGCCGATCGCCGCGCAGATCACGGCGGCCACGGCCGAAGCCGAACGCCTGCTCGACCACCGCATCATGCTCTCGCTCGGCTCGCAGCCGCCCGCGGTGCTCGCGCTGGTGCGCGCGGTCGCGGTCCTCGGCGACCTCGCCGAGCCGCAGCTCGCCGCCGACCTGGCCGGCCTCGACGAGGTCGAGTACAAGTCGGCCCTGCAGAGCCTCGAACGCCTCGGCCTGCTCGTCCACGACGAGCGCCGGATCGGCTTCGCCAACGCCACGGTCCGGGAAGGCGTCGAGCCGGCGATCCCGGTGGAACTGCGCGAAGTCCTCTACCGCCGGGCGGCGCGGCTGCTCTACGAGCACGGCCGGCCCGCCGAGCGCGTCGCGGAGAAGCTGATGAAGGTCGGCGCGGCCGAGGACCCGTGGGAGGTCCGCATCCTCAGCTCCGCCGCGGGAACCGTGCTGGAGCGGGGCGCCGGCGACCTGGCCGCGCGCTACCTGCGCCGGGCCTTGCTCAACACCTCGCCCGACAGTGAGGAACGCGGCCGCCTGATGGTGGAGCTCGCCGCGGCGGAACGCGGGTTCGACCTGATCGCGTCGGCGCGGCACGTCTCGCAGGCGTTGTCCCTGCTGCCGGCCGGGCCCGCGCAGGCGGAAGCGGCGCTGTGGATCCCGCCCGCGCTCGCGGTGACGGTGCCCGCGCTCGGCGCGGCCGTGCGCACGGCCGTCGACTCCGTGCTGCGGGACGCCGACCCGGCCGCCGGCACGGACCTGGAGCTGCGGGCGGAGGCGCGGACCTGGTACCCGGGGGCCCGCCCGCCGGGCCAGGGTGACGCCGCTTTGGCGCGGCTGCGCGAGCTGGAGACGGCCGAGCGGCTCGACTCGCCCGCCGGCCGCGAACTCGCCGTCGTGCTGCTGCACTCCGCCGCACTGTCGGGCAGTGTGGCGGCCGACGAGGTCGAGACCGTCCTCAAGCGACTCGTCACCGAGGAGCCGTTCGACCCGGCGCACGCCTACACCGCCCTGCCCCTGCTGGTCACCACGCTGGTGGCCGCCGACACCGCGAGCGTCCTCGAACCGGCGCTGGCCGCGGCGGCGGAGCAGGCGACCCAGCGCCGGTGGCAGGACACCGCGCACCTGATCGCCGCGGAGACCGCGGAAGTCAAGCGCGCGCAAGGGGATCTCGCCAAGGCCCGGCGGATCGCGCTGGGCGTCCTCGAAGGCGCCGACCACGAAACCTGGCCCGACGCGCTCGCGCTGTCGGTCACCACGCTGGCCCAGATCGCCCTGGAGACCCAGGATCCCGAGCTCGGCGAGCGCCTGCTGGCGGTGCCGATGGACAGCACCGACCACCGCGTGTTCGCCGCGCGCCGGCTGACCCGCGGCATGATCGACCTGGTGCGCGGCGATCCGGCCACGGCGCTGGGCCGGTTCCTCGACTGCGGGCGGCGGCTGGAGCGCGAGGGCTGGGTCAACACGCCCCAGTACCCGTGGCGCACCTGGGCCGCGCTGGTGCGGCAGCGGATGGGCGACCTGCCGGCCGCGCAGGCGCACGCCGCGGCCGAAGACGTCGTCGCCCAGCAGTGGGGGAGCCCGCTGAGCGTCGGGCGTTCCCTGCGGCTGCAGGGCATGCTGACCGGCGGCGCCGACGGCATCGGCCTGCTCTACGAGGCCGCGGGCATCATCCGCGAGTCGGAAGACCTCGCCGAACGGGCGCGGACGTCGGTGGTCCTCGGGACCCGGCTGCTCGACTCCGGTGAGCCGGACGCGGCGGGATTCCTTGCGGAGGGCCGGGAACTGGCCAAGGCCATCGGCGCGACGTGGCTCGACGGCACGGGGGAGACCGAGCTGAACGGTCCCGTGCTGCGGTTTTCCGGCGGCGGCCTGGAAAACCTGACGAAGGCCGAGGCCGCGGTGGCCCGCCTCGTCGTGCGCGGCTGGACCAACCAGCAGATCGCGGACTCTCTGGGGGTAACCCGGCGCGCGGTCGAGAAGAATCTGACCGGCGCCTACCGCAAGCTCGAGGTCAGCGGCCGCGCCGAGCTCATCGAGCACCTCGGCGAGTCCGAGCGCGACTGACCCCGGGGTACGGACCCCGGTGCGGTTCCGCACCCGGGGTACGGACCGCACGCGGCGTGCGGTGCGGGGGTTCGGACCCCCATTCACCTGCGAATCCCCTGGCCCAGGCCAAGACGTGCCCGCACGGGGGTCACCACCGGCGTTCGGTACCGAACCGCACCGCACCGCACTCCGTACCTCCGTACCCCCAACGGGGGCGCACCACAGTGTTAAGGCCGGGTGTCCGCAACCTGTTGCCCCCGCTAATCGGCCGTGCCTAACATGATCTGCGTCACCCCGGAGATGTGGCTCGCACGATCGCCACCAGTACCCGGCTTTCTTGTCGGAGTGCTTCTCGCCGAAGAGAGGAATCCCTTCATGAGTGCAGACGTTGCAGATGCGGTCACAGGCGTGAGCCTGGCTTCGGCGCTGGAGCGAATCAGCCGCCCCGCGCCGCGGAAGCCGGCTCCCCGACCGGTCACCCCGGAAATGTGCATGGTGAACGTCGACCACCGGCTGCGCATTGTCTCGGCCAGCATGGAATTCTTCCGCGTGTTCGAGCGCACTTCCGACGGCGTCACCGGCACCAGCCTGTGCGACCTGCTCCACCCCAGCGTGCGGGACAAGGTCGAGCAGCAGCTCCGGCTGCTGGTGCGCGGTGAGCGCACCCGCTTCGCCGAGCGGATCCTGGTCATGCGGGACAACGGCACGACGCTCAGCGGCGATTTCCTGGGCTCGACCGTGCACAGCGTCGGTGACCGGCTCGACAGCCTCACCGTGGTTTTCCGGCCGGACAAGTCCGACCGGGACAACCAGGTCGCCGTCACGCGGAAGAAAATCCTGACCGAGATGGACGCCCGCATTCTCGAGGGCGTCGCGTCGGGTGTTTCGACGATTCAGCTGGCGGCCAATCTCTACATGAGCCGAGGCGGCGTCGAATACCACGTGACGACGCTGCTGCGGAAGATGAAGGTGAAGAACCGCCCCGCGTTGATCTCGAAGGCCTATTCCATGGGCATCTTCGGGGTCGGTTCCTGGCCGCCGCGCGCGCTGCCGGACTTCGTCCGGTGACACGCCGGTGGTGACGGGCCGGACCGGTGACGCCGAGGGCGGGCCGCAGGCGCACTCGCGAGACGGGTGGGCGTGCGGCCCGCTTCGCTGTGTCAACCGGGACTTCGTCCCGGGCCGGGGGCTCCGCCACCCGGAACCCCCGAAAGCGGCTGTCTGCGGACACCCAATGTTGGCTCGTGACCCGGGTCACCGCCCTGGTGTGGCTTTATGTGGCTTTACCCGATGGTCACACGGCGTCCCCGAGTGGGCACGGATCAGAGTGTTTTGGCTGCACAAGGTGACAGTCTGCCGGTCATCTGATGGTAACGGTTCGATACTCCTCGAGATCGGGTCTTGCAAACGCAGGCGAACACAGGCAATATCACTCAAACCAAAGAGGTTCCGGCGGAGGTGTACTGAAGTGTTCGTGACTCTGACGGCGAACCCGAGCGTCGACCGCACGGTCGAGGTCGACCGGCTGAACCGGGGCGGTCTCCACCGCGCTTCGGGCGCCAGTGTGCAGCCGGGTGGAAAAGGCATCAACGTGGCGCGTGCCTTGGTGCGCAACGGACTCAAGGCCCGCGCGGTGGTTCCCGCCGGCGGTGCCGAAGGCGACCAGCTGATCAGCTTGCTCGAGGACTACAACATCGACGTGGTCCGGGTTCGCACGGAAGAGTCCGTGCGCAGCAACATCAGCGTCGTCGAGCCGGACGCCACCGTGACGAAGGTGAACGAGATCGGCCCGCACCTCACGGGGCGGGAGATCGAAACCCTGTGCGACGTCCTGCTGGCCAACGTGGCCGACGCGGAATGGGTTGTGGCGGCGGGAAGTCTGCCGCCCGGTGTGAACGAGGACTTCTACGCGGAGCTGATCGCGCGCCTGGCCCCCAGCGGGGTCCGGGTCGTCGTCGACACCAGCGGCCCGGCGTTCCGGACGTCGGTGAAAGCCGGGCCGGCGTTGGTGAAGCCGAACCTCGACGAGCTCGAGGAAGCGGTCGACCGTCAGCTCGACACGGTGCGGGACGTCGTGGACGCCGCACAGGAACTGCGCTCTCTGGGCGCGGGCACGGTTTTGGCCAGTCTCGGCAGCAAAGGTGCCGTGCTGGTCGAAGACGCGGGGATCTGGTGCGCCAACGCATCGGCCGAACCGCGCAGTTCGGTCGGTGCCGGCGACGCGATGCTCGCCGGTTTCCTGGCGGCAGGGGGGAGTGGCCCGCAAGCGCTGGCCACAGCCGTCGCCTGGGGTGCGGCCGCGGTGTCGCTCCCGGGAAGCACGATGCCGGGTCCCGAAGACGTGGGGGCACGACGAGTGCGGGTGGACCCGCATCCCGGCTGGGACGAGAAGATTCGCGAATAGCCCTGGGGCACCACGCGAAGCGGCTCGCCCCGACCACCGCCATCCGGTGATGGCGAAACCCTCAAATCACCTTTCCAGAAGAGGAAGCCAACGATGACAACCACCACGGAGATCGACGACGAAACTCCGTCGAGGGCGGAGCGCGCGCGGGTTTCGATCCAGCGCTTCGGCGGTCAGCTCGCGAGCATGGTCATGCCGAACATCGGGGCGTTCATCGCCTGGGGCCTGATCACCGCGTTGTTCATCCCGAGCGGGTGGACACCGAACGCGCACATCGCCGAGCTCGTCGACCCGATGATCAACTTCCTGCTGCCGGTCCTGATCGGTTACACCGGTGGCCGGCTGGTGCACGGCCAGCGCGGTGCGGTCGTGGGTGCGGTCGCGACGGTCGGCATCGCGGTCGGTGCCTCCATCCCGATGTTCCTCGGCGCGATGATCGTCGGCCCGCTCGGTGGTTTCCTGATCAAGCTGTGGGACGACAAGGTCGGCAGCAAGACCGCGCCGGGCTTCAAGATGCTCGTCGACAACTTCAGCGCCGGCATCATCGGCGGCATCATGGCGGTGCTGGGCCTGCTGGGCATCGGCCCGGTCGTGCAGGGCATCACCAAGGGTCTCGGCAACGGCGTGCAGGCCCTGATCGACGCCCACCTGCTGCCGCTGGTCTCGATCATCGTCGAGCCGGCCAAGGTGCTGTTCCTCAACAACGCGATCAACCACGGCGTGCTGAGCCCGCTGGGCGTCGCCGACGCGTTGAAGGACGGCAAGGCCATCGAGTTCCTGATCGAGCCGAACCCCGGCCCCGGTCTCGGCATCCTGCTGGCGCTGACGTTCTTCGGCGCCCGCAGCGCGCGGGCCACCGCGCCGGGCGCGATCGTCATCCAGTTCCTGGGTGGTATCCACGAGATCTACTTCCCGTACATCCTGGCCACCCCGCGCCTGATCCTGGCCGCGATCGCCGGTGGCGCCGCGGGTGTCGCGACGTTCGCGATCTTCGACGCCGGCCTGACGGCGACGCCGTCGCCGGGCAGCATCATCGCGGTCCTCGCGGTGACGCCGAAGGGCGGTTACCTGGGTGTGGTCCTGGGTGTCCTGATCGCCGCGGCCGTATCGTTCGTCGTCGCTGCGGCCTTGCTGAAGTTCGGCAAGGATGCCCGCAGGGAAGAACGGGAACTGGCCGTCGCCGAAGGCGGAGCGGTGGCTTGACGATCATCGTCGATCGAAGGAAGGAAGTGCGGTTGTGAGCAGCATCGAAGGCAAGGAAGTCAAGAAGGTCATCATCGCCTGCGACGCCGGGATGGGCAGCAGCGTGATGGTCGCGTCCCAGCTGGCCAAGCGGCTGAAGCCCTACTCGGTCAAGGTCGAGCACACGCCGGTCAACGAGATCCCGGGCGACGCCCAGGTCGTGCTCTGCCAGAGCACCCTCGTGAAGCGGGCCCGCAAGGCCAACACCACGGCGGTGATCCTCGGGTTCCAGAGCTTCCTGGGTGACCCGGTGTTCGACCAGGTCGAGCAGGCGATCAGGGACGGCGGTTCCCTTGCCGACTGACGCTTCCATCCTCAGCGCCGAGTCGGTTCTCATCGGCTGCACCGCCCCCGACCAGGCCGACGCGATCACGCAGGTCGGCCGGAAGCTCCTGGAGCTGGGGGCGGTGGAGCCGGGCTACCTCGACGCGATGCACGAACGCGAACGCTCCGTCTCGACCTTCCTGGGCGAGGGCGTCGCGATCCCGCACGGCACCGACGAGTCCCGCCGCTTCGTGAAGCGGACCGCGCTCGCGATCCTCCAGTTCCCCGACGGGGTCGACTGGGACGGCAACGAGGTCCGGCTGTGCGTCGGCATCGCGGCCAAGGGGTCCGAGCAGGTCGGCATCCTGTCCTCGCTCGCCCGGATCCTGATGGACGGCGAGCAGGTCCGGCAGCTGCGGGAAGCACCGGACGCCGAGACGATCTTGCGACTGTTGAACCAGATGGACGAGGAGTTCTCCGAATGAAGGTGGCACGTTTCTACGCGCCAGGTGACCTGCGGGTCGAAGACGCCGACGAGCCCAGCCCGGGCCCGGACGAGATCAAGATCCGGGTGCACAACACCTCGACGTGCGGCACGGACCTGAAGATCTTCCGCCACGGGCACCACCACATCGACCCGCCGCGCGTGATCGGGCACGAGATCGCCGGCGAGGTCGTCGAGACCGGCGCGAACGTCTCCGGCTGGGAGTCGGGCGACCGCGTGCAGGTCATCGCCGCGATCCCGTGTGGTGAGTGCAAGCAGTGCCTCAAGGGCCTGCAGCAGGTGTGTCCGAACCAGCTGTCGATGGGGTACCACTTCGACGGCGGCTTCGCCGAGTACATGATCGTGCCGAAGCAGGTCCTCAAGGTCGACGGTGTCAACCGGATCCCGGAGGGCGTCAGCTACGCGGAGGCCTCGGTCGCCGAGCCGCTGGCCTGTGTCCTCAATGGACAGAGCTTCGCGCAGGTCGGCGAAGGCGACGTCGTCGTGGTCGTCGGTGCCGGCCCGATCGGCTGCCTGCACGTGCGGCTCGCTCGCGCCAAGGGCGCGGCGGCCGTCTACCTGGTCGAGCTGAACCGCGGCCGGCTCGACATGGCCGCCGAGCTGGTCAAGCCCGACGCCGCGATCTGCGGCGCCGAGGAGGACCCGGTCGCGAAGGTCCTCGAGCTCACCGGTGGCGACGGCGCGGACGTGGTCATCACGGCCGCGGCGGCGGGCAAGGCCCAGGAGGACGCGCTCAAGATGACCGCGCGCCGGGGCCGGATCAGCTTCTTCGGCGGCCTGCCGAAGGACAACCCGATCATCGCGTGCGACTCGAACCTGGTGCACTACCGCGAGCTGACCATCTACGGCGCCAACGGGTCCAGCCCCGAGCACAACCGCCAGGCGCTCGAGCTGATCTCGTCGGGCAAGGTCCCGGTCGACGACCTGATCACCCACCACCTCCCGCTCTCGGACGTGCTGAAGGCGATCGACATCGTCAGCAGCGGCGAGGCGATCAAGGTGACGATCGAGCCGGGCGCGGCCGTCCCCGCGTGAGCGGTGCGGGCCCGAATCCCAAGGAGGCGACCAACGGTGGTTGACGAACTGCGCGGCAACCCGGCGAGCCCGGGCGCGGCCGCCGGGCCGGTGGTGCGGCTGACGCCGCCCCCGGTCCTGCCGGAGCACTGGGACACGCCGTCGGCTCCCGAGGAGGAGCTGGCGGCGGCGACCGAAGCGCTCGACGCGGCGGTGGCGGACCTGGAGAAGCGCGCGGCGACGGTTTCGGGCGAGTCCAAGTCCATCATGGACACCCAGATCATGATGGCGCAGGACCCGACGCTGCGGACCGGGATCCAGGAGGGGGTGGCCGCCGGCCGCCCCGCCGCCTGGGCGATCCGCGACGCGTTCGGCAAGCACGTGGCCGCGCTGGAGGCCATCGGCGGCTACCTCGGCGAGCGGGCGGCCGACCTCATCGACATCCGGGACCGGGCGATCGCCGCCGCGCTGGGGCTGGCCCAGCCCGGCATCCCGGACGTCGACGGCACGTTCGTCCTCGTCGGCCAGGACATCGCGCCGGCCGACACGGTGCTGCTCGACCCGGCGAAGGTGCTCGGCGTCGTCACCGAGAAGGGCGGCCCGACCAGCCACACGGCGATCGTCGCCCGCGCTCTCGGGATCCCGGCGGTGGTCGGCTGCGCCGGCGCCGCGGGCCTGGCGGACGGGCAGCGGATCGCCGTCGACGGCGGGCGCGGCACGGTCGTCGTCGACCCGACGGACGACTACGTCCGGCAGGTCGAGGCGGAAGCGGCGTCGCTGAAGGAGAAGCTGGCGGCGCACAGCGGCCCCGGCGCCACCGCGGACGGCCACCCGGTCAAGCTCCTGCTCAACGTCGGCAGCGCCGGCGGGGTGGAGCAGGACGCGGCGGCCGACGCCGAGGGTGTCGGGCTGTTCCGCACCGAGTTCCTGTTCCTGGACCGCACGGAGGCTCCGACGGTCGAGGAGCAGCGGGCGGCCTACGGCGAGGTGCTGCGTGGGTTCGGCGGCCGGCCGGTCGTCATCCGCACGCTGGACGCCGGCGCCGACAAGTACATCCCGTTCGCGAACACCGAGGACGAGCCGAACCCGGCGCTGGGCGTGCGCGGCTACCGCGTCGGTGTCCGCAACCCGGGGCTGCTCACCGCGCAGCTGGAGGCGATCAGCCTGGCGGCGGCCGACCACGAGGCCGACGTGCGGGTGATGGCGCCGATGATCGCCACGCCGGCGGAGGCCGCGGCGTTCCGCGACCTCGCCCGCGAGCACGGGATCGGCCAGGCCGGTGTGATGATCGAGGTGCCCGCCGCGGCGATCCGTGCCGCGGACATCCTGGCGGAGGTCGACTTCGTCAGCATTGGCACCAACGACCTTTCGCAGTACACCTACGCCGCGGACCGGATGCTGGGTGAGCTGGGGGACCTGCTCGACCCCTGGCAGCCGGCGTTGCTGGCGCTCGTGGCGAACGTCGCGGCGGCGGCCAAGGAGGCCGGCAAGTCCGCCGGCATCTGCGGCGAGGCGGCCAGCGACCCGGGCCTGGCCCCGGTGTTCGCCGGCCTGGGCATCACCAGTCTGTCGATGTCGGTGTCCGCGGTTCCCGCGGTCCGCGCCGCGTTGAAGGACTACACCCTCGACCAGTGCGAAACCCTCGCCCGCGAGGTGCTTTCCGCGTCCGACGTGCCGACGGCGCGCCGGATCGCGGAGGAATTCTCCGCCAAGACGGCCGGCTGACGCGTCACAGCTTTCTCCACGAGATGGGAATCGGGAATGTCCAGTAAAAAGGTGGTAATCGGCTCGCCCGTCGGGCTGCACGCGCGTCCGGTCAAGCTGCTCGTCGAGGCCGCGGGCCGGCAGCCGGTGCCGGTGAAGATCGGCCGCACCGAGGACAAGCTGGTGGACGCCACCAGCATCCTGGGCGTCATGGCGCTCGGTGTCCGCGGCGGCGAAGAGGTGCTGATCTCGGCCGAGGGCGAAGGCGCCGACGCCGCCGTGACGGAGATCGCCGAGCTGCTGGCGCGCGATCTCGACTCGGCCGAGCAGCCGGCCGGCTGACGTCGGTGGTCCGGCAGGCGACCCCCTGGTCTGCCGGCCCACCGCCGCGCCGGAGTTTCCCTCCGGCCCACGAACGCCGGTGAGCCGTCCTGGTCACTGTCCGGGCGGCTCACCGGTCCCCAAACCTGACACAGCCCGCCGGTTTCCCGGCGGGCTTTCGTCGTCTCAGTTGCTGCCGTAGAACTCCGCGACGCGGTCCACGATGAAGTCCTGGTCGCTCTCCTCCAGGCCGACGTAGGTCGGCAGGTAGAAGCCCTGGGCGGCCAGGCGGGCCGCGTTCAGCTCCGGCCACTTCGGGTCGAGGTACATCGGCTGGCGGCTCATCGGCTGGAAGAACAGCCGCGTCTCGACGCCGGCGGCGCTCAGGTGGGCGCGCAGCTCGTCGCGGCCCTCGGCCAGCAGGTCGTACATCCACAGGACGTCGCGACCGGGCATGCGGGTGATCCCGGGGATGCCGGAAAGCCGTTCGTCGTACTGCTTTTCGATCCGGGACCGCAGCTCGAGGATCTCGTCGATCCGCTCCACCTGGGCCAGCGCGACGCCGGCCTGCAGGTTGGTCATCCGGAAGTTGTAGGCCAGCTTCTTGTGGACGAAGTCGTGGGCCTTGCTGAAGGCCATGCCGCGCAGGTGCTTCATCTGCTCGGCCAGCCGCGTGTCGTTCGTCAGGCAGATGCCGCCCTCGCCGGACGAGATGATCTTGTTGGCGTACAAGGAGAAGCACGCGATGTCGCCGACGGGGCGGACGCCGTGGGCCTCGGCCGAGTCCTCGACGACCCGCAGGTTGTACTGGTAGGCGAGGTCCATGATCGCGTCCATGTCGCAGCGCCGGCCGTAGATGTGCACCGGCATGATCGCCTTGGTCCGCGGCGTGATCTTGGCTTCGAGCTGCGCGACGTCGATGTTGAGATCGTCGCCGCAGTCGACGAAGACCGGCGTGGCGCCGGTGTAGGTGACCGCCCAGGCCGACGCGATCATGGTGAACTCCGGCACCAGCACCTCGTCGCCGGGACCGATGCCGAGCGCGCGCAGGGCGAGGGTGAGCGCCGTCGTCCCGGAGGAGCAGGCGACGCCGTGACCCTGGCCGTTCCAGTCGGCGAAGGTCTCTTCGAAGCGCTGCACGAACGGGCCCTGGGAGGAGATCCAGCCCGTCGTCACCGCTTCGGTGACGTAGTAGATCTCACGGCCGGTGAGATGGGGCTGGGAGACGGGATATCGGAATGCCATCAGGTCCTCGCATGCCTCGGCTACCGGAAAGCTGCAGGATGGACCCGCTGAAGACGGGAAATCACCAGTAGTTCCCGATGGGGGCACGGATTGTCCAATGTTTTCCAGGGCGGGGCGGGTGTGTGATCGAGCGGATCAGCGGCGGTGCCGGGCGGCCGCGAGCACGGCCGGTTGGCCGGTGAACGTGGGAGAGCTATGACGAAACGAGCATTGATCACAGGTGTCACGGGACAGGACGGCTCTTACCTGGCCGAGCACCTGCTGGCACTGGGCTACGACGTGTGGGGCCTGGTGCGCGGTCAGGCGAACCCGCGCAAGTCCCGGGTCAGCCGGATCGCCGCCGAGCTGAACTTCGTCCACGGCGACCTGCTGGACCAGGCGAGTCTCGTCGGGGCCGTGGACCTGGTGCAGCCGGACGAGGTCTACAACCTGGGCGCGATCTCGTTCGTGCCGATGTCGTGGCAGCAGGCCGAGCTCACCACCGACGTCAACGGCATGGGCGTGCTGCGCGTGCTGGAGGCGATCCGGATGGTCTCCGGGCTGGACAAGTCGCGGACCACCGCGCCGGGCAGCCAGATCCGGTTCTACCAGGCGTCGTCGTCGGAGATGTTCGGCAAGGCGGCCGAGACGCCGCAGAACGAGAAGACGATCCTGCACCCGCGCAGCCCGTACGGCGTCGCGAAGGCCTACGGCCACTACATCACGCGCAACTACCGCGAGTCCTACGGGATGTACGGCGTCTCCGGCATCCTGTTCAACCACGAGTCGCCGCGCCGCGGCATCGAGTTCGTCACCCGCAAGATCTCCAACGCCGTCGCGCGGATCAAGCTGGGCCTGCAGGACGAGCTGCGCCTCGGCAACCTCGACGCCGTGCGCGACTGGGGCTTCGCCGGCGACTACGTCCAGGCGATGCACCTCATGCTGCAGCGCGACGAGGCGTGCGACTACGTGATCGGCACCGGCCGGATGCACACCGTCCGCGACGCCGCCGACATCGCGTTCGCCGCCGCCGATCTCGACTGGCGCGACTACGTCGTCGTCGACCCGAGCCTGGTGCGCCCCGCCGAGGTCGAGACGCTGTGCGCCGACGCCACGCTGGCCCGCGCCGATCTGGGCTGGAAGCCGTCGGTGCCGTTCGAAGAGCTGATGCGCATGATGGTCGAGTCCGACCTGCACCAGACCGCCCGGGAGCTGGACCTCGGCGAGGCGCTGACCGCCGCCGTCTGGTAATCGGCCCAGGCCGGTCCCGGATGAACTCGGCGGTCGCGGCCCGGGCGAAGTGCCGCCGAGGACGATTTCCGCCGCAGAAAACCATTTCCGCGCCCCGGGCGGCAGCCGGCCGTGCGCCGGACTGCCACCGCAGCAGCCGTCCCGGGGCGCCACCGCTCGCCGTCGTGTCGGGATGGGTTGCTGATTCATGGACAACGAACAGAAGCTCCGGAGCTACCTCAAGCGGGCCAGCGCGGACCTCGTGCGCACCCAGCAGAGGCTGGAGGAGCTGGAGACCCGCGCGGTCGAACCGATCGCGATCGTCGGGATGAGCTGCCGCTATCCCGGCGGGGTCGCCAGCCCCGAAGACCTCTGGGAGCTGGTCGGCTCCGGGCGCGACGGCGTCACCGGGCTGCCCGCCGACCGCGGCTGGGACCTCGGCGCGCTCGCCGAGGCCGGCGGCGAGGCGGCGATGTCCGGCGGGTTCCTGCTCGACGCCGCCGAGTTCGACGCCGGCTTCTTCGGCATCTCGCCGCGCGAGGCGGCCGAAATGGACCCGCAGCAACGGATCCTGCTCGAGACGACGTGGGAGGCGATCGAGCGCGCCGGCATCGCGCCGTCGTCGCTCAAGGGCACCCGCACCGGTGTGTTCGTCGGCGCGATGGCCCAGGAGTACCTGACCGGCGCCGCCGGGCCGTCCGAAGGCTTCCTGCTGACGGGCAACACGAACAGCGTCCTGTCCGGCCGCCTTTCCTACGTGCTGGGCCTGGTCGGCCCGGCCGTCACCGTCGACACCGCGTGTTCGTCGTCGCTCGTCGCGCTGCACCTGGCCGCGCAGTCGCTGCGGTCGGGGGAGTCGACGCTCGCCGTCGCGGGCGGCGTGACGGTGATGTCGGCCCCGACCACGTTCGTCGAGTTCAGCCGGCAGGGCGGGCTGTCCCCGGACGGCCGCTGCCACTCGTTCGCGGACTCGGCCGCCGGCACCGGCTGGGCCGAGGGCTCGGGTGTGCTCGTGCTCGAACGCCTGTCGGACGCCCGCCGCCACGGCCACCCCGTGCTCGCGGTGGTCCGCGGCAGCGCCGTCAACCAGGACGGCGCCACCAACGGCCTGACCGCCCCCAACGGCCCGTCCCAGCAGCGGGTGATCCGTGAGGCGCTGAAGAGCTCCCGGCTTTCGCCGAGCCAGGTCGACGTCGTCGAGGCGCACGGCACCGGCACCCGGCTGGGCGACCCCGTCGAGGCCCAGGCCCTGATGGCGACCTACGGGCAGGACCGCGAACGCGCGCTGCTGCTCGGGTCGATCAAGTCCAACATCAGCCACACCCAGGCCGCCGCCGGCGTCGCCGGCGTGATCAAGATGGTCCTGGCCATGCGCCACGGCGTCGTCCCGCCCACGCTGCACGTCGACGCGCCGTCGTCCCATGTGGACTGGCGCGCGGGCCGGGTCGACCTGGTCACCGAGGCCACCGAATGGCCGGAGACCGGCGAGCCCCGCCGCGCGGGCGTGTCGTCGTTCGGGCTCAGCGGCACCAACGCGCACGCGATCATCGAGCAGGCCCCGGCCGAGGACGCCGAGCCGCGTGAGGTCGTCGCGCGGCCGGTGCCTTTCCTGATTTCCGGCAAGACCGACGAGGCACTGCGCGAGCAGGCCGGACGTCTCGCGCGGCAGCTGGCGGACGGCGACGCGCCGCTCGCCGACGTCGCGTTCTCCCTGGCCACCGCGCGGACGCCGTTCGAGCGTCGCGCTGCCGTCGTCGGTTCCGATCGCGCCGCCGTGGCGGACGCCCTGCGCGCGCTCGCCGCGGGGGAATCCGCGGTTGTCGGCTCGCCGCGTGCGCGGGCCAAGACCGCGTTCCTGTTCACCGGCCAGGGTTCGCAGCACCTGGGCATGGGCCGCGAGCTGTACACCGCGCACCCGGCGTTCGCCGCCGCGTTCGACGAGGTCCTGGAGCGGCTCGAGCCCGGACTCCGGGACGTCGTCTGGGGCACCAGTGCCGACGCTGCCGGCACGCTCGCCGGCACCGGCTGGGCGCAGCCGGCGATCTTCGCCGTCGAGGTCGCGCTCTTCCGCCTGCTGGAGTCGTGGGGGGTCCGCGCCGACCTGCTCGCCGGGCACTCGGCGGGCGAGATCGCCGCCGCCCACTGCGCGGGCGTGCTGTCGCTCGACGACGCCTGTGCCCTGGTGGCCGCGCGCGCCCGGCTGATGCGGGACCTGCCCGCCGGCGGCGCGATGGTCGCCGTCCGGGCCACCGAGGACGAAGTCCGCGCCGAGCTGGTCGACGGCGTGGGTATCGCCGCCGTCAACGGCCCTCGCGCGGTGGTGCTGTCCGGTACCGAAGACGCGGTGCTGGCCGTCGCTTCCCGCTTCGAGCGGACGACGCGGCTGCGTGCGTCCCACGCGTTCCACTCGCACCTGATGGACCCGATGCTGCCCGCGTTCCGCGAGGTCGTCGCCGGACTGAGCTTCGCCGAGCCCACGCGTGCGCTGGTCGTCGCCGGTGAGGTGACCGACCCGGAGTACTGGGTGCGCCACGTCCGCGAGACCGTCCGCTTCGGCGACGTCCTCGCCCGCCTCGCCGACGCCGGGGCCAACCGGTTCGTCGAGGTCGGGCCGGAAGCCGCGCTGACGCCGCTGGTCGACGTCCCGGACGCGCTCGCCGTGCCGGTGCTGCGCAAGGACCGCGACGAGCACACCTCCGCCGCCGAGGCGCTCGCCCGGTTGCACGGCGACGGCGTCGCCATCGACTGGACCGCGTTCTTCGCCGGGACCGGCGCCGCCTGGACCGAGCTGCCCACCTACGCCTTCCAGCGCCTGCGGTTCTGGCCGCGTGACACCGGCCGCGGCCGCGGCGACCTGCGGTCCGCGGGCCTGCGCAGCGTCGACCACCCGCTGCTCGGCACCGCCGTCGAGGTCGCCGACGCCCGTGGCCTGCTGCTGACCGGCCGGCTGTCGGCCGGCACGCACGCCTGGCTGGCCGACCACCGCGTCGGCGGCGCGGTCGTCGTGCCCGGCACGGCGCTGCTGGAGCTGGCCGTCCGCGCCGGTGCCGAGACCGGCTGCCCGGACGTCGAAGAGCTGACCCTGACCCGGCCGCTGGTGCTGGGCGCGGACGAGCGCGTCGTCGTCCAGGTGTGGGTCGGTGCCCCGGACGACGACGGCCGCCGCGCCGTGGCCGTCCACTCACGCCCGGACGGCGAAGTCAGCGGCAACTGGACGTCCCACGCGGTCGGCCGGCTGACCGCCGTCACCCGGGAAATCGTGATCCCGGAGGCCGTCTGGCCGCCCGCGGACGCCACCCCCGTCGAGCTGGCCGGGTTCTACGACGGCATCGACGACGGCCGGGAGTACGGCCCGGCGTTCCGTGGCCTGCGTGCCGCCTGGCGTCGCGGCGACGACGTCTTCGCCGAGGTCGCGCTGCCCGACGACGTCGAAGCCGAGACGTTCGACCTGCACCCCGCGCTGTTCGACGCGGCCCTGCACGCCACGGCGTTCCTCGCCGGTGACGGCGGCCTGCCGTTCTCGTGGCGGGACGTCGCCGTGCGCGCGGTCGGCGCGACGGTGCTGCGGGCCGAGCTGCGCAAGACCGGTGACGACTCGCTGTCGCTCGTCCTATCGACGCCTGAGGGCGACCTGGTCGCGGTGGCCGGCGGACTGTCCGTGCGGCCGATCGCCGCCGAATCCTTCGCCGCCGGCACCGGCGGCGGCCTGTACCGGGTCGACTGGACCGAGCCGGTCACCGGGATCGCCGACCCGGCCGACGCCGACGTCGTCTCCCTCGACGTCCCGGCGGGGGAGACCCCGGCGGCGGCACGCGACCTCGCCGCGCACGCCCTCGGCCTGCTGCAGGCGCGCGTCGAAGCGGCCGACGACCGGCGGCTGGCCCTGGTCATCCCGGCCGGGGTGCCCGCCGCGGCGACCGTGCGCGGGCTCGTCCTGGCCGCCCAGCAGGAACACCCCGGCCGGTTCGTCCTGATCGAGACCGACGAGCAGCCGGCGTCCGCCGACGCCGTCACGACCGCGCTGTCGACCGGCGAGCCGCGCGCCCTGATCCGCGCCGGGCGCGTGCTCGTGCCCCGGCTGGTGCGGGCCGTGCCCGCCGAGCCGCGCGGCTGGGACGCCGACGGCACCGTCCTGATCACCGGCGGCACCGGGGGACTGGGCCGGATCATCGCCCGGCACCTCGTGCGCGAGCACGGCGTCCGGCACCTGGTTCTGGCCAGCCGCCGTGGCGTTGCTCCCGACGACCTCCTCACCGAGCTGGCCGGTCAAGGCGCCGACGTCAGCGTCGTCGCCTGCGACGCGAGCGACCGCGCCGCGCTGGCCGCGCTGCTCGCGGACATCCCCGCCGCCCACCCGCTGACCGCCGTCGTGCACGCGGCCGGCGTCCTCGACGACGGCCTGCTCGGCACCCTCGACGCGGCGAAGCTCGCCACCGTGCTGGCGCCCAAGGCCGACGCGGCCTGGAACCTGCACGAGCTGACCCGCGACCAGGACCTGACCGCGTTCGTCCTGTTCTCCTCCCTGGCCGGCACGCTCGGCGCCGCCGGGCAGGCCAACTACGCCGCCGGCAACGCCTTCCTCGACACGCTCGCCCAGGTGCGCCGCGACGCCGGTCTGCCCGCGGTGTCCCTCGCGTGGGGGCCGTGGGCCGGTGAAGCCGGGATGGCCGGCGACGGCACCCTGCGCCGCTTCGCCCGGATGGGCATCCCCGCGCTCACCGAGGCCGAAGGTGTCGCGCTGTTCGACGCGGCCCTCGCGGCCGACGAGCCCGTCGTCGTCCCGGTCCGCTTCGACCTGCCGGTGCTGAGCGCCCGGCCGGAGCCACCCGCCGTGCTGCGGTCGCTCGTCGGCGGCGGCCGCCGGGCCGTGCGGACCGCGGGCGGGGCCGGCCGGCTGGCGCACCAGCTGTCCACATTGGACGACGCTGCGCGCGCGGCACGGGTCGCCGACCTGGTCCGCCGCGAAGTCGCCGGCGTGCTCGGACACGCCGGGGCCGCGGCCGTCGACCCGGAGCGCTCGTTCTCCGAACTCGGGTTCGACTCCCTCACCGCGGTCGAGCTGCGCAACCGCCTCGACGCCGCGACCGGGCTGCGCCTGCCCGCCACGACGGCGTTCGACCACCCGACACCCGCCGCGCTGGCCGCCCACATCCTGGCCGAGCTGCTCGGCGACGACGCCCGCGGCCCGGTCGTCACGCGGACCGTCGCGGCCGACGACGACCCGATCGCCATCGTCGGGATGAGCTGCCGCTTCCCGGGCGGGATCGCCTCGCCGGAGGACCTGTGGGCGGCGGTGGCCGAGGGGCGCGACACGACGTCGACGTTCCCGGTCAACCGCGGCTGGGACCTGGGTGCGCTGTACGACCCGGACCCCGACCACAAGGGCACCTCCTACACCCGCGAAGGCGGCTTCCTGCACAACGCCGGCGAGTTCGACCCGGCGTTCTTCGGGATGAGCCCGCGCGAAGCCGAAGCCACCGACCCGCAGCAGCGGCTGCTGCTGGAGGTCTCGTGGGAGGCGATCGAGCGCGCCGGGATCGACCCGCGACGCCTGCGCGGCAGCTCCACCGGCGTGTTCGCCGGCGTGATGTACAACGACTACGGCCTCGTCATGGCCGGCGGCGACTTCGAAGGCTTCCAGGGTAGCGGCACGGCGTCGAGCGTCGTGTCCGGCCGGGTCGCCTACTCGCTCGGCCTCGAAGGCCCGGCCGTCACGATCGACACGGCCTGTTCTTCGTCGCTCGTGGCGATGCACTGGGCGATGCAGGCCCTGCGCTCGGGCGACTGCACGCTGGCCCTGGCCGGCGGCGTCACCGTGATGTCCACCCCGAACTCGTTCGTCGAGTTCTCCCGCCAGCGCGGCCTCTCGCCCGACGGCCGCTGCAAGTCCTATTCGGACGAAGCCGACGGCGTCGGCTGGTCCGAAGGCGCGGGCGTGCTCGTGCTCGAACGCCTCTCCGACGCCCGCCGGCACGGCCACCGCGTGCTGGGTCTCGTCCGCGGCTCCGCCGTCAACCAAGACGGCGCGTCCAACGGTCTCACCGCGCCGAACGGCCCGTCGCAGCAGCGTGTCATCCGCGCCGCGCTGGCCGGCGCCGGACTGTCCACTTCGGACGTCGACGTCGTCGAGGGCCACGGCACCGGCACGACGCTGGGCGACCCGATCGAGGCGCAGGCGCTGCTCGCGACCTACGGCCAGGACCGGGAAACCCCGCTGCTGCTGGGTTCGGTAAAGTCGAACATCGGGCACACGCAGGCCGCCGCGGGTGTCGCCGGCGTGATCAAGCTGATCATGGCGATGCGGCACGGCACCGTGCCCCGGTCACTGCACGCGGCCGCGCCGTCGTCCCATGTGGACTGGACCGCGGGCGCGGTGTCGCTGCTCGCCGAGCCGTCGCCGTGGCCGGAGACCGGGCGCGCCCGGCGTGGCGCGGTGTCGTCGTTCGGCATCAGCGGGACCAACGCGCACGTCGTCCTCGAAGCGGCTCCGTTCGTCGAGGCCTCGCCGGTCGTGACGCCCGTGGACGCCGTGGCCGCGCCGCTGCTGCTGTCCGCGCGGACCGCCGGTGGGCTGCGTGAGCAGGCCGCGAACCTGGCGTCGATCGACGCCGGCCGGCTGGACCTCGCGTGGTCCCTGGCGACCACGCGCACCGCGTTCGAGCACCGGGCCGTGGTGCTCGGCGACGACGTCTCGTCGTCGCTGGCCGCGCTCGCCGCCGGAAGCACGGCAACCGGGCTGGTCAGCGGTACCACCGTGGCCGGTGGGCTCGCGTTCGTCTTCCCCGGTCAGGGCGCCCAGCGCCTGGGCATGGGGCGTGAGTTGGCGGCGCGGTTCCCCGTGTTCGCCGACGTCTTCACCGACGTCCTCGACCGGTGCGAGCCGGGCCTGCGGGACGCGGTGTGGGGCGACGACCCGGCCGCGCTGGAGCGGACCGGGACCGCGCAGCCCGCGCTGTTCGCCTTCGGCGTGGCCGCGTTCCGGCTGCTGGAGTCGTGGGGTGTCCGCCCGGACCTCGTGGCCGGGCACTCGATCGGCGAGATCGCGGCGGCGCACGTCTCGGGCGTGCTGTCGCTGGACGACGCGTGCGCGCTGGTGTCCGCACGGGCCCGGCTGATGCAGGCCCTGCCCGCCGGCGGGGCGATGGTGTCGGTGCAGGCGTCCGAAGAGGACGTTCGCGCAGGCCTGACCGACGGCGTCGACATCGCGGCGATCAACGGCCCGGACTCGGTGGTGCTCTCGGGCGTCGAGGACGCCGTGCTGGCCGTCGCCGCGCGCTTCGAGCGGACGAAGCGGCTGCAGGTGTCGCACGCGTTCCACTCGCACCTGATGGACCCGATGCTGGCGGAGTTCGGCGAGGTCGTGCGGGGGCTGGACTTCGCCGAGCCGTCGCTGACGTTCGTCGCCCAGGGCGACGTCCGGTCGCCGGGCTACTGGGTCGAGCACGTGCGCGCGACGGTCCGGTTCGCCGAGACGATCGCGCGTTCGGACGCCGTCACGTTCCTGGAACTCGGGCCGGGCGCGGTGCTGTCGGCCATGATCGACCGGCCGGGCGCGATCCCGTTGCTGCGCAAGGACCGTCCGGAGGTGGAGTCCGCCGTCACGGCCCTGGCGGTGCTGCACACGCGCGGCTGCGCGGTGGACTGGCCGGCCTACCTCGGCCGCGCGGGCGCGCCGGTGGAGCTGCCGACGTACCCGTTCCAGCGCGAGCACTACTGGGCTGCCGCCACCCCGGCGCGGCCGGTGGCCGCCACCGCGGACGGCCCCCTGTGGGAAGCGATCGGCCGCGGCGACCCGACGGAGCTGGCCGGCCTGCTCGACCTCGGCGACGACCAGCAGGAGTCGTTGACCACGCTGCTCCCGGCCCTGTCGGGCTGGCGCGACCGCCGGGCGGCGGAGGAGAAGGCGAAGTCCTGGCGCTACCGCACGGAGTGGCACCCGTTCCGCACCGCGGAGAACCCTTCCCTGCCGGGAACGTGGCTGCTGGTGACGTCGACCACCGACGAAGGCACGGAGATCGCCACAGCCCTGACGGCTCACGGCGCGACGATCAAGCGCATCACACTCTCGGCTCTCGACGCCGCCGAGGCCCCGAAGTCCGTGAATGCCACATCCACGGACACTAGGTCCCTCAATGTGGCATTCACGGACTTGGCCGACCGCGCGCAGCTCGCCGCGGCGTTGGCTGCGGCTGGGCCCGTTGACGGGGTCCTGCACCTGCCCGCCGCCGGGGATGGCGGGCTGCGGGAGCTGCTCACGCTCGTCCAGGCTCTCGGCGACGCCGACCTCGGCCTTCGCTTGTGGACTCTGACCTCCGGTGCCGTCGTCACCGCGGGGGAAGGGGCGCCCGATCCCGTCGCCGCGCGGGTGTGGGGGCTGGGCCGGACCGCCGCGCTCGAACTGCCCGCGCTGTGGGGCGGGCTGATCGACCTGCCCGCCACCCTCGACCCCGCCGTCGGGCGACGGCTCGCCGCTGTCCTCGCCGGATCCGGTGGGGAGGACCAGGTCGCCATCCGAGCCCAAGGGGCCTTCGGCCGCCGGGTCGGGCGGTACCTGCCCGCCGAGCCCACCGGACGCTTCCGCGCTTCCGGGACCGTGCTCGTCACGGGCGGCACCGGTGCGCTCGGCGCGTCCGTCGCGCGGTGGCTCGCCGCCGCCGGGGCCGAGCACCTCGTGCTCGTCAGCCGTCGCGGCCCGGGAGCACCCGGCGCCGCCGAACTCGAAGCCGAACTCACCGCGGCCGGCGCCCGGGTGACGATCGCCGCCTGCGACATCGCCGATCGCGCCGCCGTCGAGGAACTGCTCGACGGCCTGCAGCTGACCGGGGTCGTGCACACCGCGGGCATCGCGCAGGCGATGGACCCGATCCACACCGCCGACTTCGCCGAGTACACCCGCGTCATGGCCGCCAAGACCGAGGGCGCCGCGCACCTCGACGTCCTCCTCGCCGGGCACGACCTCGACTTCTTCCTGCTGTTCGGGTCCGTCGCCGGCGTCTGGGGCAGTGGCGGCCAGGCCGCCTACGCCGCCGGCAACGCCTACCTCGACGCGCTCGCCGAGGCCCGCCGGGCTCGCGGCCGCAAGGCGACGTCGATCGCCTGGGGTGCCTGGGCCGAGGAAGGCATGGCCACCGACGAGCACGTCGCCGGCCAGCTGAGCCGCCGCGGCCTCGGCTTCCTGCCGACCGCGCCCGCGCTCGCCGAGCTGGAACGCGCGCTGCTGCGCGACGACACGGCCGTCGTCGTCGCCGACATCACCTGGGACACCTTCCTGCCGGTGTTCACCGCCACCCGCGCCACCCGGCTGTTCGACGAACTCGTCGAGAGCAAGCCCGAGCCCGTCGCGGCCACCGCCGTGACCGCGTTCGCCGCACGCTTTGCCGGGATGTCCGAGGCCGAACGCGACCGCGCGCTGCTGGACCTGGTACGCGTCGAAGCCGCCGAAGTGCTGGGCCACGTGACGGCCGACGCCATCGACGAGGACCGCGCGTTCCGCGACCTCGGCTTCGACTCGCTGACCGCCGTCGAGTTCCGCCGCCGTCTCGTCGACGCCACCGGTCTGTCCCTGCCCGCGACGCTGGTCTTCGACTACCCGACCCCCCTCGCGCTCGTCGCGTTCCTGCGCGAGGAGATCGACGGCCCGGCCGTCGGCGACGTCGTCGTCACGCCGGGTGCCGTCGACGAGCCCATCGCCATCGTCGGCATGGGCTGCCGCTTCCCGGGCGGCGTCGGCTCGCCGGAAGACCTGTGGAACGTCGTCGCCGGCGGTGTGGACGCGATCTCGTCGTTCCCCGCCGACCGCGGCTGGGACATCGCGGGCCTGTTCGACCCGGACCCCGACCGCGGCGGCAAGACCTACTCGACGCTCGGCGGCTTCCTGGAAGACGCCGCCGAGTTCGACGCCGGGTTCTTCGGGATCTCGCCGCGCGAAGCCATGTCCATGGACCCGCAGCAACGGTTCCTGCTCGAAGTGTCCTGGGAGGCTTTGGAACGCGCAGGCGTCGACCCCGCTTCGGTGCGGGGGAGCCGGACCGGCGTCTTCATCGGCTCCAGCTTCCAGGACTACGGCACCTCGACCGGCGAAGGCTCCGAGGGCCACCTCGTCACCGGCACCATCCCGAGTGTCCTTTCCGGACGGTTGTCGTACCTGTTCGGCTTCGAGGGCCCGTCGGTCACCGTCGACACGGCGTGTTCGTCGTCGATCGTCGCGCTGCACCTCGCGTGCCAGTCGCTGCGCGCCGGGGAAAGCTCCTTGGCTCTGGCCGGCGGGGCCACGATCATGGCGTCGCCCGACCCGTTCGTCGCGTTCAGCCGCCAGCGCGCGCTCGCCGCCGACGGACGCTGCAAGGCGTTCTCCGAAGCCGGCGACGGCATGAGCCTCGCCGAAGGTGTCGGCATCCTCGTGCTGGAACGGCTGTCCGACGCCCGCCGCCACGGCCACCAGGTCCTCGCCGTCGTGCGCGGCACCGCGGTCAACTCCGACGGCGCGTCCAACGGCCTCACCGCGCCCAACGGCCCCTCGCAGCAGCGGGTCATCCGCCAGGCCCTGGCCAACGCCGGGCTCGCCGCGGCCGAGGTCGACGCGCTCGACGCGCACGGCACCGGCACCGCGCTCGGCGACCCGATCGAGGTCCAGGCGCTGCAGGCCACCTACGGCCGCGACCGCGAGCGGCCGCTGCTGATCGGCTCGGTGAAGTCCAACATCGGGCACACGCAGTCCGCCGCCGGCGTGGCCAGCTTGATCAAGATGGTGCACGCCATGCGCCACGGCGTGCTGCCGCGCACCCTGCACGTCGACCAGCCGTCCACGAAGATCGACTGGTCGGCCGGCGCCGTCCAGCTGCTGCACGAACAGGCCGAGTGGCCGGAGACCGGACGTCCGCGCCGGGCCGGCGTCTCGTCGTTCGGCATCAGCGGCACCAACGCCCACGCGATCATCGAAGCCCCCGCAGCGGAAGACGTCGCGGCCGAGCCCGAGACCGCGGCCGGACCGGTCGTCTGGCCGCTGTCCGCCCGCACCGCGCCCGCCCTGCAGGCCCAGGCGTTGCGGTTGCTGCACCACCTCGACGAGCACCCCGCGACGCGGCCGGTCGACGTCGGCTGGTCCCTTTCCGGCATGCGGTCGGTGTTCGAGCAGCGCGCGGTCGTCGTCGGCGAAGACCCCCTGGATCTGCGTCGCGGTCTCGCGGCCTTGGCCGGGAACGCCGCCGACGCCGCGCTCGTGCGCGGGGTCGCCAAGCGCACCGCCGCACCCGTGTTCGTCTTCCCCGGCCAGGACTCGCAGTGGCCGGGGATGGCCCGCGAGCTGCTGGCGTCGTCGCCGGTGTTCGCCGGCCGGATGGCCGAGTGCGCCGCCGCGCTCGCGGAGTTCACCGACTGGTCGCTGCCGGACGTGCTGCGCGACGACGAGGCGCTGGCCCGGGTCGACGTGATCCAGCCGGTGCTGTGGGCCGTGATGGTCTCCCTGGCGAGCCTGTGGAGCGCGCACGGCGTCGAGCCGGTCGCCGTGATCGGGCACTCCCAGGGCGAGATCGCCGCGGCCTGCGTGGCCGGGGCGTTGACGCTGCAGGACGGCGCCCGGATCGTGGCGCTGCGGTCGAGGCTGATCGCCGAGCGGCTTTCCGGCCGTGGGGCGATGTTGTCGGTCGTCGCGGCCGCGGACGACGTCCGCGAGCTGATCGCCGAGCTGGCCGACCGGATCGCCGTCGCGGCGGTCAACGGGCCGCGTTCGGTCACCGTGTCCGGCGATCCGGACGCCTTGGCCGTGCTGGAACGGCGGCTCGCCAAGGCGGGCATGATGCGCTGGCGGCTGGACGGCGTCGACTTCGCCGCGCACTCGCCGCAGGTGGACGCGATCGCCGGCGAACTCGCCGAGCTGCTGGCACCGGTGGCCCCGCGCGAGACCGGCGTCCGGTTCTACTCGACGGTGACCGGCGGGCTCGTCGAGCCGACGGAGCTGACCGGCGGCTACTGGTGCCGCAACCTGCGGGGGACCGTCGAGTTCGGCGCCGCGCTGTCCGCGGCGGTCGCCGACGGCCACCCGGTGTTCGTCGAGTCGAGCCCGCACCCGGTGTTCAGCATGGCCATCGGCGAACTGGCCGAGGCGGCCGGGGTGCCGGTCGCGGCGCTGGGCACCCTGCGCCGCGACGACGGCGGGTCCGACCGGTTCTTGAAGTCCCTGGCCGAGGCGCACACCCGCGGGGTGGCGGTCGACTGGGCGGACACCCTGACCGGCGGCCGCCGCGCCGACCTGCCCACGTACGCGTTCCAGCACGAGCACTACTGGGCCATCGAAGAAGCGGCTGCGGCGGTGTCGGGCGCCCCGGCCGACGACGAGCTGTGGCAGGCGGTGGGCCGCGCCGACACGGGTGAGCTGACCCGCCTGCTGGACCTGGACGAGCACCAGCGGGGAGCGCTCGACGACCTGCTGCCGTCCCTGTCGGCCTGGCACGCCCGCCGGGACGAAGAGTCCACTGTGGACGCCTGGCGCTACCGCGTGGCGTGGCGCCCGTCCCGCCCAGCCGGCGGCACCCTGTCCGGCACGTGGCTGGTCCTCGGCGACGACGCGGATGGCGAGGTCGCCGAGGCCCTGCGCAGCCACGGCGCCGAGGTGCGCCCGGTCGTCCTCGCCGACGACTCCGATCGTGAGGCCTTGACGACCGCGCTCGGGCACACCGACGGTGTGACCGGCATCGTGTCGCTGCTGGCCGCCGATCACGCTCCGACCGACCACCCGGGCCTCGACCGCGGGTTGCTGCGGACCCTCTCGCTCGTCCAAGCCGTTGCCGAGACCGACCCCGCCATCCCGATCTGGGCGTTGACCCGCGGGGCCGTCTCCACCGGGCCCGCCGACCCCGTCCGCGACCCGGCCCAAGCTCAGGTGCACGGCCTCGGCTGGTCCGCCGCCCTCGAACACCCCGGGCACTGGGCCGGGCTGATCGACCTGCCCGAGACCCTCGATGCCGCGGCCGCTCGGCGGTTTGCCGCTGTACTGGCCGGGTCCGGTGATGAGGACCAGCTCGCCGTCCGGGCGTCCGGCGTGTTCGCGCGCCGGATCGTGCCGGCTCCCGTGGCCGGGCGTCGTCCGGAACGGACCTGGCGCGCCCACGGCACCGCCATCGTCACCGGCGGTACCGGCACCCTCGGTCCGCACCTCGCCCGCTGGCTCGCCGGTGAGGGTGTCGAGCACGTCGTGCTGACCGGCCGTCGTGGTCTCGACGCGCCTGGTGCCGAGGCTCTCCAGGCCGAACTCGCGTCGGCTGAAGTGGTCGCTCTCGACGTCACTGATCGCGAAGCCGTCGCCGCGCTCATCACCCGGCTCAAGGGTGAAGGCCGCCGCATCACCACCGTGGTGCACACCGCCGCGCACATCGCGCTCGCGCCGCTGACCGGCACGAACCCCGCCGCCTTCGCCGAGGTTCTCGACGCCAAGGTCACCGGTGCTGCCAACCTCGACGCCGTTCTCGACGACCTGCTCGACGAGGGCGAACTCGAGCACTTCGTGATGTACTCCTCGACCGCCGGCGTCTGGGGCAGTGGCGACCACGGCGCCTACTCCGCGGCCAACGCCTACCTCGGCGCGCTCGCCGAGCAGCGGCGTGCCCGCGGTGTCCCGGCGACGACGATCGCCTGGGGCATCTGGGCCGACGACCGCGAGCTGGGCCGGGTCGACCCGGGCCGGATCCTGCGCAGTGGCCTGCAGTTCATGGAACCGCGCCTCGCGCTCGCCGGGCTGAAGCGCGCCCTCGAGGACGACGAGACGTCGCTGATGATCGCCGACCTCGACTGGGAGCGGTACTACCCGGTCTTCACGTCGGTGCGGCCCAGCCCGCTGTTCGCCGAGCTGCCCGCGGTCCGCAAACTCGCCGAGGCCGCGCCGGAGACCGCCGACGTCGCCGCGTTCGCCGGCCGGGTCCGCGCCCTGCCCGCCGCGGCCGGACGACGGCTCGTCGTCGACCTCGTCCGCGCCGAAGCCGCGACCGTGCTCGGCCACGCCGGTGGGGACGCCGTCGAGGCCGACCGCGCCTTCCGCGACCTGGGCTTCGACTCGCTCACCGCCGTCGACCTGCGCAACCGTCTCGAAGTCGTGACCGGGCTGAGCCTGCCCAGCACCGTCGTGTTCGACTACCCGAACGCCGACGCGCTGGCCGGGTTCATCCTGTCCACTCTGGACGGATCGGACACCGCCGAGACCGTCGTCACGCGGGCGATGACCGACGAGCCGATCGCCATCGTCGGCATGAGCTGCCGCTTCCCCGGTGGCGTCGCGTCGCCGGAAGCGTTGTGGGACCTCGTGCTCGGCGGCGGGGACGCGATCTCGTCGTTCCCGGCCGATCGCGGCTGGGACGCGGCCGGGCTGTTCGACCCCGACCCCGACCGCAGCGGCAAGACCTACTCGACGCTCGGCGGCTTCCTTGAAGGTGCCGCGGACTTCGACGCCGGCTTCTTCGGGATCTCGCCCCGCGAGGCGCTCTCGATGGACCCGCAGCAGCGGCTCCTGCTGGAAGTGTCCTGGGAGGCCCTCGAACGCGCCGGCGTCGACCCGGCGACCGTGCGCGGTAGCCGCACCGGCGTCTTCATCGGCTCCAGCTACCAGGACTACGGCTCGACCGTGCTCAATGCGGCCGAGGGCTCCGAAGGCCACATGATCACCGGCTCGGTGTCGAGTGTCCTGTCCGGACGGGTCGCCTACCTGTTCGGTTTGGAAGGCCCGGCCGTCACGCTTGACACGGCGTGCTCGTCGTCGCTGGTCGCGCTGCACCTGGCCTGCCAGTCCCTGCGCAACGGCGAGAGCACGATGGCCCTCGCCGGTGGCGTCACCGTGATGGCGACACCCGCGCCGTGGATCGGCTTCAGCCGCCAGCGCGCGATGGCGCCCGACGGCCGCTGCAAGGCCTATTCCGACGAGGCCGACGGCATGAGCCTCGCCGAGGGCATCGGCCTGGTCCTCGTCGAACGCCTGTCCGACGCGCAACGCAACGGCCACGAGATCCTGGCCGTCGTCCGCGGCTCGGCGATGAACTCCGACGGCGCGTCCAACGGCATGACCGCGCCGAACGGGCCGTCCCAGCAGCGCGTGATCAAGCAGGCGCTGGCCAACTCGGGACTGGCTGCTTCGGACGTCGACGTCATCGAGGGGCACGGCACGGGCACCGCGCTCGGCGACCCGATCGAGGTCCAGGCGCTGCAGGCCACCTACGGCCGCGAGCGCGAGCGGCCGCTGCTGCTCGGCTCGGTGAAGTCCAATATCGGCCACACGCAGATGGCCTCCGGCATCGCCGGTGTCCTCAAGATGGTCATGGCGATGCGTCACGGCGTGCTGCCGAAGACACTGCACGCCGGGACGCCGTCGTCGCACATCGACTGGTCGAGCGGGACGATCGCGCTGCTCGACGAGCAGGTGGACTGGCCCGAGACCGGTGCGCCGCGACGCGCCGCCGTCTCGTCGTTCGGCCTGAGCGGCACCAACGTCCACACCGTGCTGGAACAGGCGCCCGCCGCCGAAATCGAGGAAGCCGAGGCCGAGCCCAAGACCGTCGGGACCGTCCCGCTGGTCGTGTCGGCCCGGACGCCGGAAGCCCTGCGCGCCCAGGCGGCCCGCCTGCGCACCTGGCTGGCCGACCAGCCCGAGCCCGCGCTCGCCGACCTCGGCTTCTCGCTCGCGACGGCCCGGGCCGACCTGAGCCACCGCGCGGTCGTCCTGGCCGCCACGCACGACGACGTCCTCGACGGGCTCGCCGCCGTCGCCGCCGACGAGCCCGCGGCGTCCGTGCTGCGCGGCACCACCGGTGGCCCCGGCACGGCGTTCCTGTTCACCGGGCAGGGCAGCCAGCGCCCGGGTGCCGGGCGTGAGCTGGCCGAGCGGTTCCCCGTCTTCGCCGAGGCCCTCGACGAGGTCGTCTCGCACCTGGACTCCGGGCTCGAGCACCCGCTGCACGGCCTGCTGTTCGCCGAGCCGGGGACGCCGGAAGCCGCGCTGCTCGACGAAACCCGCTACGCCCAGCCCGCGTTGTTCGCGATCGAGGTCGCGCTCTTCCGGCTCCTGGAGTCGTGGGGCGTGCGGCCCGACCACGTCGCCGGCCACTCGGTCGGCGAGATCGCCGCGGCGCACGTCGCCGGGGTGTTTTCCCTGGCCGACGCCGCCACGCTGGTGCTCGCCCGCGGGCGCCTGATGCAGGCACTGCCGTCCGGGGGCGCCATGGTGGCGATCCGCGAGGCCGAGGCGGACGTGCGGGCGCTGCTGCCCGAGGGCGTCGACATCGCGGCGGTCAACGGGCCGCGGGCAACCGTCGTCGCCGGTCCCGAGGACGCCGTCCTCGCGTTCGCCGAGCAGTTCCCGAAGACCCGGCGCCTGACCGTCTCCCACGCGTTCCACTCCGCGGCGATGGACCCGATGCTGGACGAGTTCCGCGCGGCTGTCGCCGGGCTGACCTACTCCGCGCCCGACCTGTCGCTCGTCTCCGGCATCACCGGCGGCTTCGGCGACGCGGACCTGGTGTCCACTCCGGACTACTGGGTGCGCCACGCCCGCGAGGCCGTCCGCTTCGGCGACACGATCACCGCGTTGCACGACGCCGGCGTCACCGCCTACGTCGAACTCGGGCCCGACGGCGTGTTGTCGGCGATGGTCGGCGAGACCGTCACCGACACCGGCGTCGCCGTGCGGCCCGTGCTGCGGCGCGACCGGCCGGAGGGGGAGACCGTCGCGGCGCTGCTCGGCGAGCTGCACGCGCACGGCGTCCGCCCCGACTGGGCCGCCTTCTACGCCGGCACCGGCGCCCGCCGGATCGACCTGCCCACCTACGCGTTCCAGCGCGCCCGCTACTGGCCGGAGCCCGCTCCGGCGGAGTCCGCGGCCGAAGCCGACACGGGCTTCTGGACGGCTCTCGAAGCGGCCGACGTCACCTCGCTGTCGACCACGCTCGACGTCGACCGCGACGCGCTCGGCACCGTGCTGCCCGCGCTCACCGCGTGGCGGCGCCAGGTGCGGACGGAGTCCGAGGCCGACGCGTGGCGCTACCGCGTCGTCTGGACGCCGGTCCGTACCGAGGCCGCGACCCCGCGTCGCGTGCTGGTCGTCGTGCCCGCCGAACCCGGCGCGTGGGCCGAGTCGGTCCTGTCCGCTGTGGACGGTGTCCGGTTCGAGGTCGGCGCCGAAGACCGCGAGACCCTGGCCGCACGACTGTCCGAAGTGGACATAGACGTCGTGCTTTCCCTGCTGGGAGAAACCGACCGCGCCCTCACCGTGGCGCAGGCGCTCGGCGACGCCGGGATCGCCGCCCCGCTGTGGTGGGCGACCCGCGGCGCCGTCAGCGTCGGTGCCGCCGACCCCGCGGCGGACCCGCGTGGTGCGGCCCTGTGGGGCCTCGGCCGGGTGCTGGGGCTGGAGCAGCCGCAGCGCTGGGGCGGGCTCGTCGACCTGCCCGAAACCCTGGACACCCGCGCGGTCATCCGGCTCTTCGCCGTCCTGGCCGGGATCGGCGACGAGGACCAGGTCGCCGTCCGGTCGTCCGGGGTCTTCGCCCGACGCCTCGCCACAGCCCCCATGACGACCGTCGAGGCCTACACGCCGCGCGGCACCGTCCTGATCACCGGCGGCACCGGCGGGCTCGGCGCGGAAGTCGCGCGCCGCTTCGCCACGGCCGGTGCCGAGCACCTGGTGCTCGTCAGCCGCAGCGGCCCGGACGCGCCCGGCGCGGCCGACCTCGAAGCCGAACTCACCGCAGCCGGAGCGCGCGTGACGATCGCGGCCTGCGACGTCGCCGACCGCGACGCCCTGGCCGCACTGATCGCGTCGCTCCCGACGGTGAACGCCGTCGTGCACACCGCCGGTGTCGTCGACGACGGCACCACGGATTCCCTGACCCCGGACCAGTTCGCGACCGTCTTCGGCCCGAAGTGCACCGGCGCCGAGAACCTCGACGAACTGACCGAGAACCTCGACGCCTTCGTGCTGTTCTCCTCGACCGCGGGCACGTTCGGCGCTGCCGGGCAGGGCAACTACGCGGCCGCCAACGCCTACCTCGACGCCCTCGCCGCCCGCCGCCGGGCCGCGGGCCAGCCCGCGACGTCGATCGCCTGGGGTCCCTGGGCGGGCGCCGGCATGCTCGGCGGCGACGCCGGGGTGCAGGACCGCGTCGGCCGCGGCGGGCTCGCCCTGCTGCCGCCGGACCGCGCGATCGCGGCGATGCGCCGCGCGATCGGCGCCGGCGACGCCGAAGTGCTCGTCGCCGACATCGACTTCACCCGCTTCATCCCGGCGTTCAGCATCGGCCGCCCGTTCCCGCTGCTGGCCGACCTGCCCGCGGCGAAGGCCGTCCTCAGCCAGGCCCGCGAGGCGGGGGAGCGCGGCGACCTGCGCACCACCCTGGCCGGGCTGCCCGACGCGGACCGCGAGAAGCACCTGCTGACCCTGCTGCGCACCCAGGTCGCGATGGTGCTCGGGCACTCCGACGCCGGTGCCGTCGCGCCGGACGCCGCGTTCGCCGACCTCGGCTTCGACTCGCTCACCGCGGTCGAACTCCGCAACGGCATCGGCGCGGCGACCGCGCTCGCGCTGCCGTCGTCGCTGGTCTTCGACCACCCGACGCCGCGCGCGCTGACCGCGTTCCTGCTCGGCGAACTGGTCGGCACCACCGAACTCATCACGACCACGGCGGCCACCCGGGCCGACGCGACCGACCCGGTCGTCATCGTCGGCATCGGCTGCCGCTTCCCCGGCGGCGTCACCTCGCCGCGCACCTTCTGGGACCTCCTGGACGGCGGCGGCGACGCGATCGGGCCGTTCCCCACCGACCGCGGCTGGGACCTCTCGACGATCAGCGCCGGCCAGGCCGGGTTCCTGCCCGACGCCGGGCACTTCGACGCCGGGTTCTTCGGCATCTCGCCGCGCGAGGCCCTGGCGATGGACCCGCAGCAGCGGCTGCTGCTGGAGACGTCGTGGGAGTCCCTGGAGCACGCCGGGATCGACCCGGCGACGCTGCGCGGCTCCGACACCGGCGTGTTCGTCGGCACCAACGGCCAGGACTACACCGGCCTGCTGCTCACCTCCGGCGCGGACGTCGCCGGGCACATGGCCACCGGCACGACGGCGAGCGTGCTGTCCGGCCGGCTGTCCTACACCCTCGGCCTGGAAGGCCCGGCCGTCACGGTCGACACGGCCTGCTCGTCGTCGCTGGTCGCGCTGCACTGGGCGGCTCAGTCGCTCGCCTCGGGCGAGTGCTCGCTGGCCCTGGTCGGCGGCGTCACGGTGATGACCAGCCCGTTCTCGTTCGTCGAGTTCGACGCCCAGGGCGGCCTCGCCGCCGACGGCCGCTGCAAGGCCTTCTCCGACGACGCCGACGGCACGACCTGGTCCGAAGGCGCGGGTGTGCTGGTCGTCGAGCGGCTGTCCGACGCGCGCCGCCTCGGCCACGACGTCCTCGCCGTGGTGCGGGGCTCGGCGATGAACCAGGACGGCGCGTCCAACGGCCTCACCGCCCCGAACGGCCCGTCGCAGCAACGCGTGATCCGCCAGGCCCTGGCCAACGCCGGACTGGCTGCTTCGGACGTCGACGTCATCGAAGGCCACGGCACCGGCACCACCCTCGGCGACCCGATCGAGGCCCAGGCGCTGCTGGCCACCTACGGCCGCGAGCGCGAAGAGCCGCTGCTGCTCGGTTCCGTGAAGTCGAACCTGGGCCACACCCAGGCCGCGGCCGGTGCCGCCGGCGTCATCAAGATGGTGCTGGCCCTGGGCCGCGGCACCGTGCCGAAGACACTGCACGTCGGCGAGCCGTCGTCCCATGTGGACTGGACGGCCGGCGCGGTCCGGCTCGTCACCGAGGCGACGGAGTGGCCCGAGACCGGCCGCCCGCGTCGCGCCGCCGTGTCGTCGTTCGGCGTCAGCGGCACCAACGCCCACGTGATCCTGGAGGCGCCGCCCGCTCGCGAGGACGTCACCGGCACTCGCCCGGCGGTCGTCCCGTGGCCGGTGTCGGCGCGTTCGGCGGCCGCGCTCGACGCGCAGCTCGCTCTGCTGGCCGACGTCGAGACCGACGCCCTGGACGCCGGGTTCACCCTGGCCACCGGACGCGCCGCGCTCGACCACCGGGCCGTCCTCGCCGACGGCCGGGTCGTCGCGCGAGGTGTGGCCCGCGAGCGCGTGAGTGCGTTCCTGTTCTCCGGCCAGGGCGCCCAGCGCCTCGGCATGGGCCGCGAGCTGTACGACCGGTTCCCGGTGTTCGCCGAGGCGTGGGACGAGGTCTGCGCCCACTTCGACGCCGGGCTGCCCGGCTCGCTGCGTGACATCGCCTGGGGCGACGACGCGGCCGAACTGAACCACACCGGCTGGGCCCAGCCCGCGTTGTTCGCGGTCGAGGTCGCGCTGTTCCGGCTCCTGGAGTCGTGGGGCATCCGGCCCGACTTCGTCGCCGGGCACTCGATCGGCGAGATCGCCGCCGCGCACGTCGCCAGTGTGCTGTCCCTGGACGACGCGTGCACACTCGTCGCGGCTCGCGGCCGGCTCATGCAGGCGCTGCCGACGGGCGGCGCGATGGTCGCCGTCCGCGCGGCCGAGGCCGATGTCCGGCTCACCGACGGCGTCGACCTCGCCGCCGTCAACGGGCCCGAGTCGATCGTGCTGTCCGGAGTCGAGGACGCCGTGCTCGCCGTCGCGGCGAACTTCGAGAGCAGCAAACGGCTTTCGGTCTCGCACGCGTTCCACTCGCACCTGATGGAGCCGATGCTCGACGAGTTCCGGGCGGTGGTGGCGGGCCTGCGGTTCGCGGCGCCGTCGATCCCGGTCGTCACGGCCGGGGACGTCACGTCGCCGGAGTACTGGGTGCGGCACGTGCGTGACACCGTCCGGTTCGGCGACACCCTGGACCGGCTCGCGGAGTCGGACGTCTCGCTGTACGTCGAGATCGGGCCGGACGCCGTCTTGGCGCCGCTCGTCGCCGAGGCGGACGACCGCGTCGTCGTGCCGGTGCTCCGCCGCGGAAAGTCCGAAGAGGACAGTGCGGCCACTGCGCTCGGCACGCTGTTCACCGCCGGGGCCGATCCGGACTGGACCGCCTGGTTCGCCGGCACCGCCGCGCGACGCACCGAACTGCCGACCTACGCCTTCCAGCGCCGTCGCTACTGGCCCGACGCGCCCGCCACGGCCGTGGCCGGGACCGCCGTCGACGCCGAGTTCTGGGCGTCGGTCGACCGCGCCGACGGCGCCGAGCTGGCGACCGCCCTGGACGTCGACCCGGCGGCACTCACCGCCGTCCTGCCCGCCTTGGCCGAGTGGCGCCGCAAGCGCGACGCCGAATCCGCCGCCGACGACCTGCGCTACCGGATCACCTGGCAGCCCGTCACCGTCGGCGCGGCGGACACCACCGACGTCGTGGTCATCAGCGGCCCGGACACCGAATGGGCCGAAACCCTCGCCGACGCGCTCGGCGCCGACGTCCACAGCCCGGACGCCGACCTGACGCAGGTGCGAGCCACACGGATCGTCTCCCTGCTCGACACCGTGGCCGACACCCGCGCGCTGCTGGCCACGCTCGACGACGCCGGCCTCGACGCGCCGGTGTGGTGCGTGACCCGGGGCGCGGTCGCCGTGACCCCGGCCGAGCGGATCGCGTCGCCGGAAACGGCCGCGCTGTGGGGCTTCGGCCGCGTCGCCGCGCTGCACGACCCGGTGCGCTGGGGCGGGCTCGTCGACGTCCCCGCCGACCTGGACGCGCGGACCGCGGCCCGGCTGGCCGGCGTGCTGGCCGGCGACGAGGACCAGGTCGCCGTCCGGGCGGCCGGGGCCTACGGCCGCCGCCTGACCCGCGCCGGCGCGCCCGGCGAGCGCTGGGAGCCGGTCGGCACCGTGCTCGTCACCGGCGACGGCCCGGCCGCCGCGATCGCGGACCGGCTCGCCGAGCGCGACGGCGTCCACGTCGTCCGCGGCGCCACGGCCGACCCGGACACGTTGCGCGACCTGCTCACGCAGTTCCCGCCCGACGCCGTCATCCACGGCGAAGGTCTCGCGGGTGCCCGGCACCTCGCGGACCTGCTCGACAGCAAGGAACTCGACGCTTTCGTGCTGCTCACCTCGATCGCCGGGGTGTGGGGCGTGCGCGGCCGCGGTGACGAAGCCGCCGAGGCCGCCGCACTCGAAGCGTTCGCCCGGCAGCGCCGGGACCGCGGCGAGAAGGCGGCGGTCGTCGCGTTCTCGGCGTGGGAAGGCGCCGACGAGGACCTCGACCACCTGCGTGACAGCGGCCTGCCCGCGCTGGACCCGGCGACCGCCGTCACCGCGCTCACGACGGCCGTGCGCGCCGACGACGTCACCACCGTCGTGGCCGACGTCCGCTGGGAGCGGTTCGGCCCGGCGTTCACCGCGCGGCGCCCGAGCCCGCTGCTGGCGCAGCTGCACAGCCCGGCCGAGACCGGCGAGCGGACCCACGGCCTGCGCGACCGGCTGCTCGCCCAGTCCGCGGGCGACCGGGCCGACGTCGTGCTGGACGTGGTGAAGACGGCCGTCGCCGAGGTGCTGCGGCACCCGGACACGACCGAGATCGACACCGACCGCGCGTTCTCCGCGCTGGGCTTCGACTCGCTCACCGCGATGGACCTGCGCAACGCGCTGAGCACCGAGACCGGCCTGCGGCTCCCGGCGACGCTGGTCTTCGACCGGCCGACCCCACGCGAGCTGGCCGCGTTCCTGCTCGGCGAGCTGATCGGCGAGGCCGAGGAGACAGCGGTGAGCGTGGCCGCGCCGGTCGCGGGCGACCCGATCGTCATCGTCGGCATGAGCTGCCGGTACCCCGGCGGCATCGGCTCGCCGGAAGAGCTCTGGCGGGCGATCGTCGACGAGCGTGACGTCGTCGGCGGCTTCCCGGCCGACCGCGGCTGGGACCTGGCCACCCTGACCGGCGACGGACCGGGCAGCAGCGCCGCCAAGGAAGGCGGCTTCCTGCACGACGCGGCCGAGTTCGACCCCGGTTTCTTCGGGATCGCGCCGCGCGAGGCCATCGTGATGGACCCGCAGCAGCGGTTCGTCCTCGAAGTGGCGTGGGAGGCCTTCGAACGCTCCGGCGTCGACGCGACCGCGTTGCGCGGCGGCGACACCGGCGTCTACATCGGCGGCGGCTCCGGCGACTACCGGCCGCCGACCGACACCGCGGGCCACCAGTCCACGGCCCAGGCCGGAAGCCTGCTGTCCGGGCGCGTCTCCTACACCTTCGGGCTGGAAGGCCCGTCGGTCACCGTCGACACCGCGTGCTCGTCTTCACTGGTCGCGATGCACCTCGCCGCGCAGGCGCTGCGGGCGGGGGAGTGTTCGCTCGCCGTCGCCGGCGGCGTGATGATCATGTCCAGCCCGGCCGGGTTCGTCGAGTTCGGCGAGATGGGCGCGCTGTCGGCCGACGGGCGCTGCAAGGCGTTCGCCGACGCCGCCGACGGCACCGGCTGGTCCGAGGGCGTCGGGATGATCGTGCTGGAACGCGAATCCGACGCGCGGCGCAACGGGCACACGATCCTCGCCGTCGTGCGCGGTTCGGCCGTCAACTCCGACGGCGCGTCCAACGGTCTCACCGCCCCCAGTGGCCCCGCCCAGCAACGCGTGATCACCCGCGCCCTGGCCGTTTCCGGGCTCACGGCGTCCGAAGTGGACGCCGTGGAGGCGCACGGCACCGGGACCAAGCTCGGCGACCCGATCGAAGCGCAGGCCCTGCTGGCCACCTACGGCCGCGAGCGGGACCGGCCGCTGCTGCTCGGCTCGGTGAAGTCCAACATCGGCCACACCCAGGCCGCCGCCGGCGCCGCCGCGGTGATCAAGATGGTGCTCGCCATGCGGCACGGGCTGCTGCCCAGGACCCTGCACGTCGACCGGCCCTCGGAGCACGTCGACTGGTCGGCGGGCACGGTGTCGCTGCTGGCCGAGAGCACGCCGTGGCCGGCCACCGGCCGCCCACGCCGCGCCGGGATCTCGGCCTTCGGCGCCAGCGGCACCAACGCGCACCTCATCCTCGAACAGGCCCCGCCGACGCCGGCGCGGGAGCCCGCCGAAGCCGTGGCCGTGCCGGTCAAGCTGTCGGCGCGGACGCCCGAGGGCCTGCGGGCCCAGGCCCGCGCGCTGCGGGACCACCTCGCCGCGCGCCCGGAGCTGGCGCTGCCCGACGTCGCGTACTCCGCGGCGACCACCCGCGCGTGGCTCGAGTCGCGGGCCACCGTGGTGGCCGAGGACCGCGAGGAGCTGCTGACCGGGCTCGCCGCGATCACCGCCGGCACGCCGTCGCCGCTGGTGCTCACGGGCCCGCAGACGGGCGGGAAGCTCGCGTTCCTGTTCTCCGGGCAGGGCTCCCAGCGTCCCGGCATGGGCCGCGACCTCTACACGCGGTTCCCGGTGTTCGCCGAGGCGCTCGACGCCGTGTTCGCGCACCTGGACCTCGAACTGCCCGGTTCGCTGCGCGACGCGATGTTCGGCGACGACGCCGACCTGCTGGCCGAGACCCGGTGGGCCCAGCCCGCGGTGTTCGCGCTGGAAGTGGCGTTGTTCCGGCTCGTCGAGTCGTGGGGCGTGCGGCCCGACTACCTCGTCGGGCACTCGATCGGCGAGTTCGCCGCCGCGCACGTCGCCGGGGTGCTGTCCCTGGCCGACGCCTGCACGCTGATCGCCGCCCGCGGCCGGCTCATGCAGGAGCTGCCGCGCGGGGCGATGGTCTCGCTGCAGACCACCGAGGCCGAAGCCGAGCGCCTCGTCGCCGGGTTCGCCGGCCGGCTGTCGATCGCGGCGGTCAACGGGACCGACGCGGTGGTCGTCTCCGGCGACCAGGACGCCGTGGCCGAAGTGGCCGGGGTCGTCGCGGCGGCGGGCGGAAAGACTAGACATTTGCGGGTCAGCCATGCGTTTCACTCGTCCCACATGGACGCGATGATGGACGACTTCGGGCGGGTCGCCGCGGGGGTGGTGTACGCCCCCGCGGTGCTCCCGATCGTGTCCACGGTGACGGCCTCCCCGGCCGGGCCGGAGATCCAGGACGCGCAGTACTGGGTGGACCACGCCCGCCGTCCGGTGCTCTTCACCGGCGCGATCTCCGCTCTCGGCGCCCTCGGCGTCACCAAGTACCTCGAGCTCGGGCCGGACAGCACCCTCGCGGCGCTGACCCGCTCGTTCGCCGGCGAGGCCGCGACGGTCACCGCCGCCCTGCGCAAGGGCCGCTCGGACGAGTCGTCCGTGGTCGCCGCGCTGGCCCGCCTCGACGTCGCCGGCACCCCGGTCCGCTGGGCGGACTTCTTCGCCGGCACCGGCGCGCGGCCGGTCGACCTGCCCACCTACCGGTTCCAGCACGAACGCTTCTGGCCGGACCAGACGCAGTTCACCGCCGGTACCAGCGAGGACCTGTGGGCGGAGCTGGACGCCGAATCCCTGGCCGGCCTCGGTGTCGACCGCGCCGCGCTCGACGCCGTCCTGCCCGCGTTGCTGGACCTCAAGCACCGACGGGCCACCCAGTCCACTGTGGACGACCTGCGCTACCGGATCGCCTGGAAGCCGCTCGGCGGCTCCCTCGGCGTCGTCCCGGACGGCACCTGGCTGGTCCTCGTGCCCGCCGGGTGCACCGACGACGCCTGGGCCGCCGGTGTGGTCAAGGCCCTCGGGGCCGAGCGCATGGACGTCACCGGCACCGACCGCGCGGCGCTGACCGCCGCGCTCAGCGGGTTCGACGACGTCGCCGGCGTCGTTTCCCTGCTGGGCCTCGACGAATCCTCGCCGACGGCGGGGGTCGCGGCGACCACCGCGCTGCTGCAGGCCCTCGCCGGGACCGGCAGCACCGCACCGCTGTGGTGCCTGACCCGCGGCGCCGTCACCGCGATCCCGTCCGACCGGCTCACCTCGCCGGCGCAGGCCGCGCTCTGGGGCCTCGGCCGGGTGGCCGCGCTCGAACAGCCGGGCCGCTGGGGCGGCCTGATCGACCTGCCGGGCGAGCTCGACGACCACGCGGTCGCACGGCTCGGCGGCATCCTCGCCGGCGGTGAGGACCAGGTCGCGGTCCGGGCCGCAGGCGTGTTCGCCCGCCGGCTCGTCCGGACGCCGTCCGGCGCGGCCCCGAAGGCGTGGCGCCCGCACGGCACCGTCGTCGTCACCGGCGGTACCGGTGCGCTGGGCCGGCGGCTGGCCCGCTGGCTGCTCGACGAAGGCGCGGCCAAGGTCGTGCTGACCGGCCGCCGCGGCCCGGACACCCCCGACGCCGCAGAACTGCTGGCCGAGCTGGGCGAGCGCGCGTCGATCGTGGCGTGCGACCTGACCGCCGTGGCCGCCGTGCGCACCCTGCTGACCGACGTCTCGGCCGACGCGCCCCTGTCCGCCGTGGTCCACGCGGCGGGCGTGCTCGACGACGGTGTCCTCGAAAGCTACGACGCCGACCGGTTCGACGCCGTCTTCGCGGCGAAGGCCGACTCGGCGCGGGTGCTCGACCAGGTCACCCGCGAACTCGAACTCGACCTCGACGTCTTCGCGTTGTTCTCCTCGGCGTCCAGCTCGGTCGGCAACGCCGGGCAGGCCAACTACGCCGCGGCGAACGCCGTGCTCGACGCGATCGCCGAACACCGGACCCGCGCCGGGCTGCCGGGCACGTCGATCGCCTGGGGCGCTTGGCAGGCCGGCATGGCCGAGACGGCCGACGCCGCCGCCCGGGCCAAGCGCACCGGGACCCGGCCGGTGCCGGTGGACCTCGCGCTCACCACGTTCGCGCAGGTCGTGCTCGCGAGCGACGCCACCCCGGTGGTCGCCGACATCGACCACGCCACGTTCCTGCGCACGTTCACCGCGGCCCGCCCGAGCCCGCTGCTGACCGACCTGCCCGAGTACCACCGGCTCACCGCCGAGGCACCGGTCGACGTCTCCGGGGCCCTGCGGGAGAAGCTGGCGAAGCTGCCGGCTCCGGACCGCGAGAAGGCCGCGCTGGACGTCGTCCGCACCCAGGTCGCCGCGGTGCTCGGCTTCGCCGGGCCGCACGCGGTCGACCCGGAACGGCCGTTCTCCGGGCTGGGCTTCGACTCGCTCAGCGCGATCGAGCTGCGCAACCAGCTCGCGGCGGCGACCGGCCTGGAACTGCCCGCGACGCTGGTGTTCGACCACCCGTCCCCGGCAGTGCTGGCGGCGGACCTGGTCCGGCAGCTGGTGCCGGCCACGGATTCCGACGACGACGCCGAACTGCGAGCCCTGCTCGCGACGGTACCCCTGGCCCGCCTGCGTGAGATCGGCGTGCTGGAACCCCTGCGGCGCCTGGCCGGGCAGGTCCCGGACCCGGTCGGCGGCACCGGGAAGGCGAGCGAAGACATCGACGGGATGTCGCTCGACGACCTGGTCCGCGCCGCGCTCGACGGTGAGGCCACCTGATCCCGATGAACCTACGGAGCTGACACATGTCCACGCCGAACGACCGGGTCGTCGAAGCACTCCGTGCCGCCATGAAGGAGTCCGAACGGCTCAAGCGGCAGAACCAGGAGTTGCTGGCCGCGTCGACGGAGCCGATCGCGATCGTGGCCATGAGCTGCCGGTTCCCCGGTGGCGTCCGCTCCCCGGAGGCCCTCTGGGACCTGGTGGCGAACGGCGGGGACGCCATCGGGCCGTTCCCCGCCGACCGCGACTGGGACCTCGAAGCGGTCACCGGCGCCGGCGTCGACGAGCGCGGCATGAGCGTCAGCCAGGCCGGCGGCTTCCTCGACGGCGTCGCCGACTTCGACGCCGGGTTCTTCGGGATCTCGCCGCGTGAGGCGGTGTCCCTGGACCCGCAGCAGCGGCTGCTGCTGGAGGTGTCCTGGGAGGCCATCGAACGCGCCGGCATCGACCCGAAACGGTTGCGGGGCAGCAAGACCGGCGTGTTCGCCGGGACGAACGGCCAGGACTACGCCTACCTGATGGTCCGCTCGCTCGCCGACGCGGACGGCTCGGTGGGCACCGGGATCGCCGCGAGCGCGATCTCCGGCCGGCTCGCGTACTCGCTGGGCCTGGAAGGCCCGGTCGTGACCATCGACACGGCGTGTTCGTCGTCGCTGGTCGCGGTGCACCTGGCCGCGCAGGCCCTGCGGGCGGGGGAGTGCTCGCTCGCGCTCGCCGCCGGGGTCAACGTGATGTCGACGCCCGGCTCGCTCATGGAGTTCAGCCGTCAGGGCGGGCTCGCCGGTGACGGCCGCTGCAAGGCGTTCTCCGACGACGCCGACGGCACCGGCTGGTCCGAAGGCGTCGGTGTGCTGGTGCTGGAGCGGTTGTCCGACGCCCAGCGCCTCGGGCACGAGGTCCTCGCCGTCGTCCGCGGCACCGCCGTCAACTCCGACGGTGCGTCGAACGGCTTCACCGCGCCGAACGGCCCGTCGCAGCAGCGTGTCATCCGCCAGGCCCTCGCGAGCGCCGGACTGTCCACTTCGGACGTCGACGTCGTCGAGGCGCACGGTACCGGTACGAAGCTCGGCGACCCGATCGAGGCCCAAGCCCTGCTGGCCACCTACGGTCAGGACCGCGAGACGCCGCTGCTGCTGGGGTCCGTCAAGTCCAACATCGGCCACACCCAGGCCGCGGCCGGGGTCGCCGGGATCATCAAGACCGTCGAGGCGATCCGGCACGGCGTCGTGCCGCAGACCCTGCACGCCGCCGAGCCGTCGTCCCATGTGGACTGGAAGTCCGGCGCTGTCGTCCTGGCCGCCGAGCAGACGCCGTGGCCGGAGACCGGCCGCCCGCGTCGCGCCGGTGTGTCGTCGTTCGGCGTCAGCGGGACCAACGCCCACGCGCTGATCGAGCAGGCCCCGCCGGCGCCGGTTGCCGAGGAGATGCCGCGGGCCTCGATTCCCGTGCCGTGGCTGCTGTCCGGGCGCACCCCGGCCGCGCTGCGCGCCCAGGTCGCCCAGGTGCTCTCGGCCACCGAAGACCGCGAACCCCTGGACGTGGCGTGGTCGCTGGCGACCACCCGCTCGTCGTTCGAGGAGCGGCTGTCGGTCGTCGGTAGCGACCCGCGGGCCGCCCTGGCGTCCTGGCTGGACGACGGTGAAGCGGCCGGCGTCGTCACCGGTTCGGCCGACCAGCCCCCGGCCCTCGCCTACGTCTTCTCCGGGCAAGGTGCGCAGTGGCTCGGCATGAGCCGCACCCTCGCCGCCCGGTTCCCGGTCTTCGCCGACGCCCTGTCCGCGACGCTCGACCTGCTCGACCCGCGCGTCCGCGAGGTGCTGGCCGGCGCCGACACCGCTGCCCTCGACGAGACCGGGCACGCGCAGCCCGCGCTGTTCGCCGTGGAAGTGGCCCTGTTCCGCTTGCTGGAGTCCTGGGGCGTGCGGCCCGACTTCGTCGCCGGGCACTCCGTCGGCGAGATCGCCGCTGCGCACGTCTCCGGTGTGCTGTCCCTGAACGACGCCTGTGTGCTGGTCAGCGCGCGCGCCCGGCTGATGCAGGCGCTGCCCGCGGGCGGCGCGATGGTGGCCGTGCGGGCGTCCGAAGACGACGTCCGGCCGTACCTGGGCGACGACGTGTGCGTCGCCGCGGTCAACGGGCCGACGTCGGTGGTGCTGTCCGGCACCGAAGACGCCGTGCTCGCCGTGGCCGAGCGGTTCGACCGGCCGCGCCGGCTGGCCGTGTCGCACGCCTTCCACTCGCGCCTGATGGACCCGATGCTGGGCGACTTCCGGCAGATCGTCAGCGGCCTGACCTTCGCCGAGCCGGTGCTCCCGTTCGTCGCCGGTGGCGACGTCACCTCGGCCGAGTACTGGGTGAGCCACGTCCGCGAGCCGGTTCGTTTCGGCGACGCCGTGCGCCGGCTCGCCGAGCGGGGCGCGACGGTGTTCGCCGAGCTGGGCCCGGCCGCCGTGCTCACCCCGTTGATCGGCCTGACCGCCGACGACGTCACCGCGATCCCGGTGCTGCGCAAGGACCTCGACGAGCCCGAGACGCTGACGGCCGCGCTGGCCGCCCTGCACACCGCGGGTGTCCGGATCGACTGGACGGCGTTCTTCGCCGGCACCGGCGCGCGGCCCGTGGCCCTGCCGACCTACCCGTTCCAGAGCGAGCGGTACTGGCCGTCCACTGTGGACGCGGTTACCGACGCGGCCGGGCTCGGCCTGACGCCGGTGCAGCACCCGCTGCTCGGCGCGTCGCTCACCCTCGCCGAGTCCGACGGCCTGCTGCTCACCGGCCGGCTGTCCGCGCGCACGCACCCGTGGCTGACCGACACGCGGTTCCCCGGCAGCGGATTCCTCGAGCTGGCCCTGCGGGCCGGGCTCGACCTGGGCTGCGACCTGGTGGAGGAACTCACCCTCGGCGCGCCGCTGGAGCCGGCCGCCGACGAGGCCGTCGACCTGCAGCTGTCGGTGGGGGAGCCGGACGCGACCGGCCGCCGCCGCCTCGACATCCACACCCGGCCCGCCGGGTCGGTCGTCGGCAGCTGGGTCCGCCGCGCCGAAGGCGTGCTCGCCACCGGCGGGCACCACGAAGACTTCGCCACGGCCGAGTGGCCGCCGGCCGACGCCGAAGAGCTGACGTCGGACGTCCCGGAGCTGCGCGGCCTGTGGCGCCGCGGCGACGACGTGTTCGCCGAGGTCGCCTTCGGCGAGGACGAGACCACGGCGTTCGGGCTGCACCCGCGGCTGCTGGAGAGCACGCTGCAGGCGGCCGGGCTGCGGGGCTACCCGGCGCGGTGGACCCGGGTGACGCTGCACGCCGCGGGCGCGGCCCGGGTGCGCGTCCGGATCCGCCACGGCGAGGACGGCGTTTCGCTGGCCATGGCCGATGCGGCCGGGCAGCCCGTCGCGTCGGTCGGGTCCGTCCACGCGGAAGACCTCGGCACCGTGACGTTCACCGGTGCGGACTCGCTGTTCGAGCCGCGCTGGGCGCCGGTCGTGCTCCCGCCGGACGCCGTCGTCGTCACCGAGCTGACCGGCCCGCTCGCCGACCTGGCCGACGTCCCGGCCGTCGTCACGGTCCGGCTCACGGCGTCGGACCCGCTGGACGGCTTGGCGACGCGGGCCCTGGTGCTGGCCCAGGAGTGGCTGGCCGACGAACGGTTCGCGCACGCCCGGCTGGCGTTCGTGACGGAAGGCGCTGTGGCGGCCGAGGACGGCGAGCCGATCCACGACCTCGCCGCGGCGGCCGTCTGGGGCCTGATCCGCACCGCCCAGGCCGAGAACCCGGGCCGGTTCGTGCTGGTGGACGTCGACGCCGAGACGTCGGCCGACGCGGTGGCGCGGGCCCTCGCGCTCGACGAACCGCAGCTCGCGCTGCGCGGCGACGACGTCCGCGCGGCGAGACTCGCCCGGGCCCGGATGACCGGCGCCGAAGCACGCGCGTGGAACCCGGACGGCACCGTCCTGATCACCGGCGGCACCGGCGGCCTCGGCGCCGAACTCGCCCGGCACCTCGTGCGCGAGCACGGCGTCCGGCACTTGCTCCTGCTCAGCCGTCGCGGCCCGGACGCTCCGGGCGCGCAGGACCTCCGCGACGACCTGGCCGCCCTCGGGGTCGACGCGACCGTCGCCGCCTGCGACGTCGCCGACCGCGCGGCGCTCGAAACCGCTCTCGCCGCGATCCCGGCCGAGCACCCGCTCACCGCCGTCGTGCACGCGGCCGGTGTCCTCGACGACGGCGTCGTCACCGCGCTCACGCCCGAGCGGCTGACTCGTGTCCTGAATGCCAAGGCCGCGTCCGCGTGGCACCTGCACGAGCTGGCCGGCGACGTCGCCGCGTTCGTGCTGTTCTCCTCCGTCGCCGGGATCATGGGCGGCGCCGGGCAGGGCAACTACGCCGCCGCCAACAGCTTCCTCGACGCCCTCGCGGCCCACCGCCGTGCCACCGGCCTGCCCGGCCTCTCCCTGGCCTGGGGCTCGTGGGCCGTCGAAGGCGGCATGGCCGGCTCCCTGTCGGAGGCCGACCGCGCGCGGATGGCCCGCACCGGCATGCCGCCCCTCGAACTCGATCACGGCCTCGCGCTCTTCGACACCGCCCTGACCCTGCCGCACGCGCTCGTCGTCCCGGTCGCCGTCGACCTCGCCGCGCTGCGCCTGCTCGACGAGCTCCCGCCGCTGCTGCGCGGCCTGGTCGGCGGCACCCGCCGCTCGGCCGCCGTCGCCACCTCCGCGGCCGCCGGTGACCTCGCCCGCGGCCTGCGCGAGCTGTCCGAGGCCGACCGGCTCACCGCCGTCGTCGACCTGGTCCGCAGCCGCGCCGCCACGGTGCTCGGCCACGCCGACGCCACCGCCGTCGGCGCCGGGAAGTCGTTCTCCGACCTGGGTTTCGACTCGCTGACCGCGGTCGAGTTCCGCAACAAGCTGGCCACCGTCACGGGCCTGCGCCTGCCCGCGACGCTCGTCTTCGACCACCCGACCCCGACGGCCGTCGCGCAGTTCGTGCTGGGCGAGCTGTTCGGCGCCCGCGGCGTCGACGACGTCGTGGCGAACACGGGCGCGCTCGCGGACGACCCGGTCGTCGTGGTCGGCGTCGCCTGCCGCTTCCCCGGCGGCATCGCCGGTCCCGAGGACCTGTGGGACCTGGTCGTCTCGGGCGGCGACGCCGTCTCGGGCTTCCCGGTCGACCGCGGCTGGGACGTCGCGGCGCTGGCCGCCTCCGACACCCGCGCCGGGGGTTTCCTCTACGACGCGGCCGAGTTCGACGCGGGCTTCTTCGGCATCTCGCCGCGCGAGGCGATGTCGATGGACCCGCAGCAGCGCCTGCTGCTGGAAGTGTCGTGGGAGGCGTTCGAACGCGCCGGCCTCGACGCCACCGGCCTGCGCGGCTCCCGGACCGGCGTGTTCGTCGGCACCAACGGCCAGTCGTACTCCGACCTGTTCCTCACCGCCGACGTCGACATGCGCGGCCAGACCGGCACCGGCATCGCCGGCAGCGTCGTGTCCGGCCGCCTCTCGTACGTGCTGGGCCTGGAGGGCCCGGCGATGACCGTCGACACGGCGTGTTCGTCGTCGCTGGTCGCGATGCACCTGGCGGCCCAGTCGCTGCGCTCGGGGGAGTGCACCCTCGCGCTGGCCGGCGGCGTCACCGTGATGGCCACGCCTGGTGGGTTCGTCGGCTTCAGCGGCCAGAACGGCCTCGCCCCGGACGGGCACTGCAAGGCGTTCTCCGACGACGCCGACGGCACCGGCTGGTCCGAAGGTGTCGGCGTCCTGGTGCTGGAACGCCAGTCCGACGCCCTCCGCAACGGCCACCGGATCCACGCCGTGCTCCGCGGCTCGGCCGTCAACCAGGACGGCGCGTCCAACGGCCTCACCGCCCCGAACGGCCCTTCGCAGCAGCGCGTCATCCGCCAGGCCCTGGCCAACGCCGGACTGTCCACTTCGGACGTCGACGTCGTCGAGGCGCACGGCACCGGCACGGTGCTGGGTGACCCGATCGAGGCCCAGGCGTTGCTGGCGACCTACGGTCAGGACCGGGAAACGCCGCTGCTGCTGGGTTCCATCAAGTCGAACTTCGGGCACACCCAGGCCGCCGCGGGTGTCGCGGGCATCATCAAGATGATCGAGGCGATGCGGCACGGGACCGTGCCGCCGTCGCTGCACGTCGGCGAGCCGTCGTCCCATGTGGACTGGACGGCGGGGTCCGTCGAGGTCGTCTCCGAGGCCGTCGACTGGCCCGCCGCCGACCGCGCGCGCCGCGCGGGCATCTCGTCCTTCGGCATCAGCGGTACCAACGCGCACGTCATCATCGAGGCGCCCGAGCCCGTCGCCGAGCCGGACGCCGAACGCCGTGAGCTGCCGGTCGTCCCGTGGGTCGTCTCCGGCAAGACCGAAGCCGCCGTCGCCGCGCAGGTCGCGCGGGTCACCGAGACCGGCCTCGACCGCCTCGATGTGGGCCACTCGCTCGTCACCACCCGCGCGAGCTTCCCGCACCGCACCGTCCTCCTCGCCACCCTCGACGGCGTCCGCGAAGCCGCCACCGGCGCGGCCACCACGACCCCGTCGGTCGCGCTGCTGTTCACCGGCCAGGGCTCCCAGCGGCTCGGCATGGGCCGGGAGCTGCACGCCACGTCGGCGCCGTTCGCCGCGGCCCTCGACGAGGTCCTCGGCCACCTCGACCCCGGCGTCCGCGACGTCCTGTGGGGCGACGACCCGAGCCTCCTGGCCGAAACCGGCTGGGCGCAGCCTGCGCTGTTCGCCATCGAGGTCGCCCTGGCCCGCCTGGCCGAGGCCCACGGCGTCCGGCCCGCCCACGTCGCCGGCCACTCGATCGGCGAGATCGCCGCCGCCCACATCGCCGGCGTGCTGTCGCTGGCCGACGCCGCCACCCTGGTCACCGCCCGCGGCCGCCTCATGCAGGCCCTGCCGCGCGGTGGCGCGATGGTCGCCGTCGAAGCGTCCGAATCCGACGTCCGCCCGCTGCTCACCGACGGCGTCTCCCTGGCCGCCGTCAACGGCCCGCGCTCGGTCGTGCTGTCCGGCGTCGAGGCCGACGTCCTGGCCGTCGCCGGCCGGTTCGCGAAGTCCAAGCGCCTCAAGGTCAGCCACGCTTTCCACTCCGGGCTGATGGACTTGATGCTCGACGAGTTCCGCGAGGTCGTCTCGACGCTGACCTTCGCGCAGCCGCGCATCCCGTTCGTCACCACCGGCGACGTCACCTCGCCGGAGTACTGGGTCCGCCACGTCCGCGACACCGTCCGGTTCGCCGACGCGCTGGGCCGGCTCACCGAAGCGGGCGTCACCGCCTTCCTCGAGGTCGGCCCGGACGGCGTCCTCTCCGCGATGGTCGACGCGCCCGAAGCCGTCGTCACGCCGTTGCTGCGCAAGGACCGCCCGGAGCCCGACGCCGTGCTCGGCGCGCTGGCCCGGCTGCACGTCGCCGGCGTGGACGTCGACTGGACGCCGTGGTTCGCCGGCACCGGCGCCCGGACCGTCGACCTGCCCACCTACGCCTTCCAGCGCCAGCACTACTGGCCCAGCGTGACGCCGGGCCGCGGCGCCGTCGAACGCCTCGGCCTCACCCCGGCCGGGCACCCGCTGCTCGACTTCGCCGTCGACCTCGCCGACTCGGGCGGTGTCGTCTTCTCCGGCCTGCTGTCCCTGGCCGGGCAGCCGTGGCTGGCCGACCACGTCGTCGGCGGGCACGTGCTGTTCCCCGGCACCGGCTTCCTCGACCTCGCCGTCCGCGCCGCCGACCAGGTCGGCTGCTCGGCCGTCGAAAGCCTCACCGTCGCCGCGCCGCTGTGGCTGCGCGAGCACGAGCCGACCCTGCTGCAGGTCACCGTCGGCGGCCCCGACGACGCGGGCCTGCGCGAACTGACCATCTCCTCCCGCGGCACCGACCCGCACGCGGAGTGGACGCAGCACGCCGCCGGCGTTGTCGCGGTCGGCGAACGCCCGGCCGCCACGGTCGGCGACTGGCCACCGGCGAACGCGTCCGAAGTGGACGTCACGACGCTGTATAACGAACTAGCCGACAACGGTCTCGACTACGGCCCCGCCTTCCGTGGGCTGGTCAAGGCCTGGCACGACGGCGAAGACCTGCTCGTCGAAGCCGCGCTGCCCGAGGACGGCGACGCGTTCGGCCTGCACCCCGCGCTGCTCGACTCGGTGCTGCACGCCATCCACCGGCTCGACTCGATCGCCCCCGGCCTGCCGTTCGCCTGGTCCGGCGTCTCCCTGCACGCGACCGGCGCGACCCGGATCCGCGCCCGGATCACCCCGGTCGACCAGGAGTCGGTGGCCATCGCCGTCGCCGACGAGACCGGCGCGCCGGTGCTGTCGGCGGAATCCCTGCAGCTGCGCGAAGCCACGCCTCGCAGCGCCGACGACGAGTCGCTGTTCCAGACGACCTGGGTCCCGGCCGCGCTGGCCAAGGACGCCCCGGCCGGCACGTGGGCGCTGCTCGGCGACGACCCGCTGCTGGCGCCCGTCGCCCGGCGCTGCGCCGAGCTGGAGCAGGCCCTTTCCCTCGAACCGGACGTCCTGCTCGTGCCCGTCGCGGGTGTCGGCGACGTCCTCACCGCCGTCCGTGAGGTCACCGCGCGGGTCCTTTCGGTGCTGCAGCACGCTTTCACCGACGAGCGCGCCGGCCGGATCGTCTTCGTGACGCGCGGCGCCGTGGCCGTCGACCCGGGCGACCGGATCGCCGACCTCGCCGCCGCCGCGGCCTGGGGCCTGATCCGCTCGGCCCAGTCCGAGCAGCCCGACCGGTTCGTCCTGGTCGACCTGAAACCCGGCGCGGCGCTGCCGGGCACCGGCTTCGTCGTCTCCGGCGAACCGCAGTTCGCCGTCCGCGGCGAAAGCATCCGCGTCGCCCGGCTCGGGCGCCTCGCCGGCAACGGCGACATCCTGCCTCCCGCGGTACCGGCGTGGCGGCTCACCGCCGGTGCCGCGGGGATCGACGGCCTGACCGCCGAAACGTGCCCCGAGGTCCTCGACGATCTGGCACCCGGCGAGATCCGCGTCCGCGTCGAGGCCGCCGGCCTCAACTTCCGCGACGTGCTCAACGTCCTGGGCATGTACCCCGGCGAGGCCGGCAAGCTCGGCGCCGAGGGCGCGGGCGTCATCGAGGCCACCGGCCCCGGCGTCGACCCGGCCCGCGTCGGCGAGCGCGTCTTCGGCATGATGCCGGGCCCGTTCGGCCCGTACACCACCCTCGACGCCCGTTACGTGGCCCCGGTGCCGGCCGAGTGGTCCTCGCGCACCGCCGCGTCGGTGCCGCTGGTCTTCCTCACCGCCTACTACGCGCTCGTCGACCTGGCCGACCTGCGGCCGGGCGAGAAGATCCTGATCCACGCGGGTGCCGGCGGCGTCGGGATGGCCGCGATCCAGCTGGCCCACCACCTCGGCGCCGAGGTCTTCGCGACGGCCAGTTCCGGCAAGCAGCACGTCCTGCGTGAGCTGGGTGTCGCCGACGACCACATCGCCTCCTCCCGGACCCTCGACTTCGAAGCCGCCTTCCGCCGGGTCACCGGTGGTCAGGGCGTCGACGTCGTGCTCAACGCCCTGGCCGGCGACTTCGCCGACGCGTCGCTGAACCTGCTCGCCGACGGCGGCCGGTTCCTCGAGATGGGCAAGACCGACGTCCGCGACGCCGCCTCGCTGAGCCGGATCCGCTACCGCGCGTTCGACCTCGGCGAGGCCGGACCCGACCGGACGCAGGAACTGCTCGTCGAGCTGCTGCGGCTCTTCGGCGAGGGTGTGCTCACGCCGCTGCCGATCCGCAGCTGGGACCTGCGCCAGAGCGCCGCCGCGTTCCGGTTCATGAGCCGCGCCCGGCACATCGGCAAGATCGTGCTGACCCTGCCGCCGCGCTGGGACCCCGAAGGCACGCTGCTCATCACCGGCGGCACCGGTGGCCTGGGCCGCGAGCTGGCCCGCCACCTCGTCGCCGGTTACGACATCCGGCACCTCGTGCTCACCAGCCGCCGCGGTGTGGACGCGCCTGGCGCCGCGGAGCTGCGTGACGAGCTGACCGCTCTCGGTGTCGACGTCACGGTCGAGGCCTGCGACGCCGCCGACCGCGACCAGCTCGCCGCCGTCCTCGGCCGGATCCCCGCTGAGCACCCGCTCAAGGCGATCGTGCACACCGCCGGTGTCCTCGACGACGGCGTCGTCGCGTCCCTGGACGCCGACCGGCTCGACCACGTGCTGCGGCCCAAGGCCGACGCCGTCGTCCACCTCGACGAGCTGACCCGCGAGGCCGACCTCGCCGCGTTCGTCGTGTTCTCCTCGGTCGCCGGCACCGTCGGCTCGGCCGGGCAGGGCAACTACGCCGCCGCCAACGCCTTCCTCGACTCCTTCGCCGTCCACCGCCACGCCGAAGGCCGCGTCGCGACCTCCCTGGCCTGGGGCGGCTGGGAAACCGGCATGGTCGGCACGCTCAGCGACGCCGACCGCGAGCGGATGGCACGCGGGGGCGTGCCGCCGCTGACCGTCGAGCACGGTATGCGGCTGTTCGACCGCGCCACCCGCTCGCCGAGCGCCGTCGTCGTGCCGATGCGCGTGGACATGACGGCCATGCGCGCCCAGGGCGAACTCCCGTGGCTGCTGCGCCCGGTCACCCAGCCCGGCCGCCGCCGCGCCGGCGGCGACGCCGCGCACGTCCGCGGCTCGCTGCGCGAACAGCTCGCCGGGATGCGCGAGCCCGAGCAGCTGCGGGTGCTCACCGGCCGGGTCGTCGCCGAGGTCGCGACCGTGCTCGGCCACGCGCCGGAGAACGTCGACACCACCGGCGAATTCCGCGAACTGGGCTTCGATTCCCTGACGGCGGTGGAGTTCCGCAACCGGCTGGCCGGCGTGACGGGCCTGCGGTTGCCGTCCACGCTGGTCTTCGACTACCCGACACCGGTCGCGGTGGCCGGGTTCGTGCTGGGCGAGCTGTTCGGCGCCCGCGGCGCCGACGCCGTCGTGACGACCGCGGCCGTGGAAGGCGACCCGATCGTGCTGGTCGGGATGGCGTGCCGCTTCCCGGGCGGCGTGACCGGCCCCGACGACCTGTGGGACCTGGTGGCTTCGGGCGGCGACGCCGTCTCGGGCTTCCCGGCCGACCGCGGCTGGGACGTCGCCTCCCTCGCCGGGAGCGACACCCAGGCGGGCGGCTTCCTCTACGACGCCACCGAGTTCGACGCGGGCTTCTTCGGCATCTCACCGCGCGAAGCCGTCGCGATGGACCCGCAGCAGCGCCTGCTCCTGGAAGTCTCGTGGGAGGCGTTCGAGCGCGCGGGCCTGGACGCGTCGACGTTGCGTGGCTCCCGCACCGGCGTCTTCGTCGGAACCAACGGGCAGTCGTACTCAGACCTGCTGATGAGCACGGACGCCGAGCTGCGCGGGCAGACGGGCACCGGCATCGCCGGGAGCGTCGCGTCGGGCCGCCTGTCGTACGTACTGGGGCTCGAAGGCCCGGCGATGACGGTGGACACGGCGTGTTCGTCGTCGCTGGTCGCGCTGCACCTGGCCGCGCAGTCACTGCGCTCCGGCGAGTGCTCCCTCGCGCTCGCGGGCGGTGTCACCGTGATGGCGACGCCGGGCGGTTTCGTGGGCTTCAGCGGCCAGAACGGCCTCGCGCCGGACGGCCGGTGCAAGGCGTTCTCCGACGACGCCGACGGCACCGGCTGGTCTGAGGGCGTCGGCCTGCTCGTGGTCGAGCGTCAGTCCGACGCCATCCGCAACGGCCACCGGATCCTCGCCGTGGTGCGGGGTTCCGCGGTCAACCAGGACGGCGCGTCGAACGGCCTCACCGCCCCGAACGGGCCGTCACAGCAGCGGGTCATCCGCCAGGCTCTCGCCAACGCGGGACTGTCCACTTCGGACGTCGACGTCGTCGAAGCGCACGGAACGGGCACGGTGCTGGGCGACCCGATCGAGGCTCAGGCGCTGCTGGCCACCTACGGCCAGGACCGGGAAACCCCGTTGCTGCTGGGCTCGATCAAGTCGAACTTCGGCCACACCCAGGCCGCCGCCGGCGTGGCCGGGATCATCAAGATGGTCGAGGCGATGCGGCACGGGATCGTGCCGAAGTCGCTGCACGTCGGCGAACCGTCGTCCCATGTGGACTGGGAGGCCGGGGCCGTCGAGGTCGTGGCCGAGGCCACCGACTGGCCTGCCGCCGACCGCGCGCGCCGGGCCGGGATCTCGTCCTTCGGCATCAGCGGCACCAACGCCCACATCATCATCGAGGCCCCCGAATCCACGCCGGAGGTGCCGCGCGAGACCCCGGCCGCGACCACCGTGCCGCTGCTCGTCTCCGGCCGAACTGAGGACGCTCTCCGCGCCCAGGCGGGACGCCTCCTGAGTGTCCTGGCCGGCGATTCGAACCTGCTCGACGTCGCCTTCGCGGCGGCCACCACCCGGACGAGCTTCGCGCACCGCGCGGCGATCGTCGTCGACGAAACCGGCACCGCCGTCCGCGCGCTGCGGGCCCTCGCCGACGGTGAGCCCGCCGCGGGGGCGCTCACCGGTGAGACCGCGCACCAGCCCGTCCAGGCGTTCCTGTTCACCGGCCAGGGCGCGCAGCGGCTCGGCATGGGCCGCGAGCTGGCGGAGACGTACCCGGTGTTCGCCGAGGCCCTCGACGAGGTGCTGGCGTACTTCCACCCGGACCTGCGCGACGTCGTCTGGGGCACGGACGCGGGCGTGATCGCGGAGACCGGCTGGGCCCAGCCGGCCCTGTTCGCCATCGAGATCGCGCTGACCAGGCTCCTGGACGCGTGGGGCATCCGCCCCGACTACGTGGCGGGTCATTCGATCGGCGAGATCGCCGCCGCGCAGGTCGCCGGGGTGCTGTCGCTGGCCGACGCGTGCGCGCTGGTCTCGGCGCGCGGCCGCCTCATGCAGGCGCTGCCGGCCGGTGGCGCCATGGTCTCGGTCGAAGCGTCCGAAGCGGACGTCCGCGCGGTGCTGACCGACGGCGTCGACATCGCCGCGGTCAACGGGCCGCGCTCGGTCGTGCTGTCCGGCGTCGAAGCCGCCGTGCTCGAGGTCGCGGCGCGGTTCGAGAAGACCAAGCGGCTCAAGGTGAGCCACGCGTTCCACTCGCACCTGATGGACCCGATGCTGGCGGAGTTCCGCCAGGTCGTCTCGGCCCTGAAGTTCGCGCAGCCGCAGCTGCCGGTCGTCGCGTCCGGGGACGTGACGTCGCCGGAGTACTGGGTCGAGCACGTGCGCGCCACCGTCCGCTTCGGCGACACCGTCGGGAAACTGGCCGACGCCGGCGTCACGACGTACGTCGAGGTCGGGCCGGACGCCGTCCTCACCGGCCTGGTCGACGTGCCCGGCGCGACCGCCGTCCCCGTCCTGCGCCGCGGCCGGGACGAACGCACCGCCGTCACCACCGCGGTCGCCGCGTTGCACGTCGCCGGCGTCCGGATCGACTGGACCGCGTGGTTCGCCGGAACCGGTGCCCGGCCCGTCGACCTGCCCACCTACGCCTTCCAGCACCGCCGCTACTGGCCGGAAGCGGCCGTCCGCGCCTCGACCGGTGACGACGCCTTCTGGGCCGTCGTCGAAGGCGGCGACCTCGCCGAGCTGGCCGCCGACCTCCAGGTCGACGCCCCGGCCCTGGAAACCGTCCTGCCCGCGCTGTCCGCCCTGCGGGCCCGGCGGCAGCGTCAGTCCCTTGTGGACGGCTGGCGCTACCGCGTCGAGTGGCGTCCGCTGGACGCGACCCCGGCGACGGCGGGGGAGCGGCTGGTCCTGGTCCCCGCGTCCCACATCGATGACCCGTGGGCGCGGCAGGTCGCCGACGCCCTCGGCACGACCGTCGAAATCCCCGCCGGCGCCGACCGCGACACCTTCGCCGACCTCCTGCGCGACCAGGTCAGCGGGCTCGTCGTCTCGCTGCTCGCCCTCGACGAGTCCGCCGGCCTCACCGGCAACACCGCCGTCGTCCAGGCCCTCGACGACCTCGGCGCGGACACCGCGCTCTGGTGCGTCACGCGCGGCGCCGTCACCACCGGCCCGGCCGACCGCCTCACCGCGCCGGCCCAGGCCGCGACCTGGGGCCTCGGCCGTGTCGCGGCCCTCGAATACCCGCGCCGCTGGGGCGGCCTCGCCGACCTGCCGGCCGAGCTCGACGCCCGCCTGCTCACCCGCTTCGCCGGAGCGCTGGAAGGCGACGACGACCAGATCGCCGTCCGCGCCTCCGGGGTCTACGGGCGTCGGCTCGCCCCCGCGGCGGCCGCGCCGTCGCCGTGGCAGCCCAGCGGCACGGTCCTCGTCACCGGCGGCACCGGCGCGCTCGGCCGGCACGTCACGAAGTGGCTCCTGAGCCAGGGTGCCGAGCGCGTGGTCCTGGCCAGCCGTTCCGGCGGCGAGCCCGACGCCGACGAGCGGATCGTCATCGCCCGCTGCGACGTCGCCGACCGTGAGCAGCTCACCGCGCTGCTCGCCGAATACCGCCCCGGCGCCGTGATCCACGCCGCGGGTGTGCTCGACGACTGCGTCCTCGGCAGCCTGACGCCCGACCGCTTCGCCGCGGTGTTCCGCGCCAAGGTCGAGTCGGCCGTCCTGCTCGACGAGCTGGCCGGCGACCTCGACGCGTTCATCCTGTTCTCCTCGGTCGCCGGCGCCGTCGGCAACCCCGGCCAGGCCAACTACGCCGCCGCCAACGCCGTCCTCGACGCCCTGGCCGAAACCCGGCGCGCCCGCGGCCAGGCCGCGACGTCCATCGCCTGGGGCGCCTGGGCGGGCGACGGCATGGCCGCGGGCCTCGGCGGCGGCCTCGACCCGGATCTGGCCGCCACCGTCCTCGCCGACGCCGGTGGGCCCGCCGCACAGCTCGTCGTCGCCGACATCCAGAACGCCGACGTCCTGCGCTCGCTGCTCAGCATCCGCCGCAGCCCGCTGCTGGCCGACCTCCCCGCGGTCCGCCGTGTCGTCGCCGAGCTGGACGCGGCTCCCGCGCCCGGCACCAGCGCGCTGGCCACCCGGTTGCTCACGACGCCCGCGGCCGAGCGCGGCACCGTCCTGCTGGACCTGGTGCGCGACCACGTCGCCGCCGTCCTCGGCCACACCGGCACCGGTGAAATCGGCGCCACGCGGGCGTTCTCCGACCTCGGCTTCGACTCGCTGACCGCCATCGAACTGCGCAACCGGATGGAGACCGCGACCGCGCTGAGCCTGCCCGCCACCCTCGTCTTCGACCACCCGAACCCGGCCGCGCTGGGCGAGTTCCTCCTGGGCGAGCTGATCGGGGACGGCACCGACCTGCCCGTCGCGCTCCTGCCGAACGCGGCCGCGGGCACCGGCGACCCGATCGTCATCGTCGGCATGAGCTGCCGCTTCCCCGGCGACGTCCGCACCCCGGAACACCTGTGGGACCTGCTCTCCGACGGCCGCGACGCGATCACCGGCTTCCCGGCCGACCGCGGCTGGGACATGACCGCCCTCGGCGGCCAGGGCCGCGGCAGCAGCTACGTCGACCGCGGCGGCTTCCTGCCCGACGCCGCCGAGTTCGACCCGGAGTTCTTCGGCATCTCCCCGCGTGAAGCCCTCGCCATGGACCCGCAGCAGCGGCTCCTGCTGGAGACGTCGTGGGAAGCCGTCGAACGCACGGGCATCGACCCGAGCGGCCTGCGCGGCAGCCGCACCGGTGTCTTCGTCGGCACCAACGGCCAGGACTACGCCGGCGTGATCGTCAACTCCGCCACCGACGTCGAGGCCCACGCGGGCACCGGCGTCGCGGCGAGCGTCGTGTCCGGCCGGCTGTCCTACGCGCTCGGCCTCGAAGGCCCGGCGATGACGATCGACACGGCGTGCTCGTCGTCGCTGGTCGCGCTGCACCTCGCCGCCCAGGCCCTGCGCGCCGGCGAGTGCGAACTCGCCCTGGCGGGCGGCGTCACCGTGATGTCCACCCCTGTCAGCTTCGTCGGCTTCAGCCGCCAGAACGGCCTCGCCCCGGACGGCCTCTGCAAGGCCTATTCCGACTCCGCCGACGGCACCGGCTGGTCCGAAGGCATCGGCGTCCTCGTCGTGGAACGGCTGTCCGACGCGCGCCGCCACGGTCACGACGTCCTGGCGGTCGTCGCCGGCTCGGCCATCAACTCCGACGGCGCGTCCAACGGCCTCACCGCCCCCAACGGGCCCTCGCAGCAGCGCGTCATCCGCCAGGCGCTCGCGTCGGCCGGGCTGCAGCCGTCCGAAGTGGACGTCGTCGAAGGCCACGGCACCGGCACCACGCTGGGCGACCCGATCGAAGCCCAGGCGTTGCTGGCCGCGTACGGCCGCGACCGCGAGCGGCCGCTGCTGCTCGGCTCGGTCAAGTCCAACCTCGGGCACACCCAGGCCGCGGCCGGTGTTGCCGGGATCATCAAGATGGTCCTTGCCCTGCAACGGGAACTGGTGCCCGCGACGCTGCACGTCACCGAACCGTCGTCCCACGTGGACTGGACGGGCGGCGACATCCGGCTGGTCACCGAGGCGACCGAGTGGCGCGAGAACGGCCACCCGCGCCGTGCCGGCATCTCGTCGTTCGGCCTCAGCGGCACGAACGCCCACGTGATCATCGAGCAGGCGCCCGTCTCCGTGCCGGTCGAACCTCGCCGGGACGTCACCCCGAGCGTGGTGCCGTGGGTGCTGTCCGGCCGGTCCGAAGCCGCCCTGGACGCGCAGCTCGCGGCCCTGCCCCGCGACCTCGACCCGATCGACACCGGCTTCTCCCTGGTCACGACGCGGGCGGCGTTCGAGCACCGCGCGGTGCTGCTCGCCCCCGGCGACCAGGTCGCCCGCGGCGTCGCCCGCGAGCGCACGGCCGCGTTCCTCTTCACCGGCCAGGGTTCGCAGCGCCTCGGCATGGGCCGCGGGCTCTACGAGCGCTTCCCGGTGTTCGCCGACGCCTTCGACGCCGTCTGCGCCCACCTCGACACCGCCCTCCCGCAGCCGCTGCGTGACGTCGTCTTCGGCGACGACGTGGCCGCGCTCGACGAGACCGGCTGGGCGCAGCCCGCGCTGTTCGCGCTGGAAGTGGCCCTGTTCCGGCTCGTGCGCTCGTGGGGTGTGCGGCCCGCGTTCCTCGCCGGGCACTCGGTCGGCGAGATCGCGGCCGCCCACTGCGCGGGTGTGCTGTCCCTCGCCGACGCGTGCACGCTCGTCGCCGCTCGTGCCCGCTTGATGCAGGCCCTGCCTTCGGGTGGCGCGATGGTGGCGATCCGGGCCACCGAAGACGACGTCCGGCCGTTCCTCAACGACGACGTCTCGCTCGCCGCCGTCAACGGACCCGAGGCCGTCGTGCTCTCGGGTGTCGAGGATGCCGTGCTGGCCGTCGCCGCGCGGTTCGAGAAGACCAAGCGGCTCACCGTGTCCCACGCCTTCCACTCCGCGGCGATGGACCCGATGCTGGCCGAGTTCCGCGCGGTCGCCGAGACGCTGACCTTCGCCGAGCCGGACGTCCCGGTGGTGTGCGACGGCGATGTCACGTCGCCGGAGTACTGGGTCGGCCAGGTCCGCGGCACCGTCCGGTTCGCCGTCGCCGTCACCCGGCTCACCGGGGCGGGCGTCAGCGCGTTCGTCGAACTGGGCCCGGACGCCGTACTCACCGCCCTCGTCGACGGTGACGACCAGGTCCTCGCGCCGGTGCTGCGTGCCGGCCGCGACGAGGAGACGGCCGCCGTCACCGCGCTGGCCGCACTGCACACCGGCGGCGTCGCCGTGGATTGGGCCGCGCTCTTCGAGGGCACCGGCGCCCGGCGCGTCGCACTGCCCACCTACCCGTTCCAGCGGCAGCGTTTCTGGCCGCGGCTCGTGGCCGGCGCGGGCCAGCTCGGCGGCCTCGGCCTGACCGCGGCCGGGCACCCGCTGCTCGGCGCGATCACCGAGGTCGCGGGGTCCGGTGACCTGGTGTTCTCCGGCCGGCTGTCGCTGAAGACGACGCCCTGGCTGGGCGATCACGTCATCGGCGGTCAGGTCCTGTTCCCGGGCGCCGGTTTCCTGGAGCTGGTCGTGCGGGCCGGTGACCAGGTCGGCTGCGGCCAGGTCGAGGACTTCACCGTCGCCGCGCCGCTCGTGCTCGGCGACACCGCCAGCCTGGTGCAGCTCGTCGTCGGCGCGCCCGACGCTTCGGGCCGTCGCGAGGTCGGCGTCTCGTCGCGGGCCGAGGGCCCGGACGCCGACTGGGTCCGCCACGGCACCGGCATCGTCGCGCCCGGCACGCTGCCGACCGCCGCGCCGGACACCGAGTGGCCGCCGTCCGGTGCCGAGCCGGTCGACCTCACCGCGTTCTACGACAACTTCGCCGGCGCCGGCTTCGCGTACGGCCCGGAGTTCCAGGGCCTGCGGCGCGTCTGGCTGCGCGACGGCGAAGTCTTCGTCGAGGCGGAGCTGCCCGGTGAGGACGCCGACGCGTTCGGCCTGCACCCGGCGCTGCTCGACTCGGTCCTGCAAGCGGTGTCCTTTGTGGACTCCGTGCCCGGCGGCCTGCCGTTCTCCTGGGCAGGTGCCGTGCTCCACGCGACGGGCGCGGAGAAGGTCCGCGCCCGGATCACCCGGGCCGCCGACGACGCCGTCGCGCTCACCCTGACCGACGAGTCCGGCGCGCCCGTGCTCTCGGTCGACGCCCTGACGCTGCGCGCGACGACCCAGGCCGCCGCCGGACCCGAGCCGCTGTTCCGCCTGGACTGGGTGCCGCTGCCGGTGCCCGCCGGCGAAGCGGACGGCCAGTGGGCCGTGCTCGGCCACGACACCCGCCTCGGCGAACTCGGCCCGGAGTACCCGGACCTCGACGCCGCGCTGGCCGCGGACCCGGACGTCCTCGTCGTCCCGGTCCAGGGCACCGGCGACGTCCCCGACGCTCTCCGCCGCGTCACCGCCGACGTCCTGGCCGTCGTGCAGGCCGCGAGCGAACGCGGCCTCGGCCGGGTCGTCTTCGTGACCCACGGCGCCGTCGGCACCGCGCCGACGGACCTCGCCGCGGCCGCCGCCTGGGGCCTCGTGCGCTCGGCCCAGTCGGAGGACCCCGGCCGGTTCGTGCTCGCCGACGCCGACGACGTGTCCCTGCCCGGCCTGCCCGCCGCGCTGGCCACCGGCGAACCCCAGCTGCTGCTGCGCGACGGCACCGCCCGCGTCGCCCGCCTCGGCCGTCCGAATGCGGCACTTTCACGTGAAAGTGCCGCCTGGAACCCCGACGGCACCGTGCTCATCACCGGCGGCACCGGTGGCCTGGGCCGGGTCTTCGCCCGGCACATCGCCGCCGAGTACGGCGCCCGGCACGTCCTGCTCGCCAGCCGCCGCGGCGGTGCGGCCGACGGGCTCGTCGAGCTGGTCGCCGAACTCGCCGCGCACGGCACCGAGGTCAGCGTCGAGGCGTGCGACCTCGCCGACCGCGACGCCGTCGCCGCGCTGCTGGCCGCCATCCCGGCCGACCGGCCGCTCACCGCCGTCGTGCACGCCGCCGGTGTGCTCGACGACGGCGTCATCGGTTCGCTCGACGCCGCTCGCCTCGACACCGTGCTGCGCCCGAAGGCCGACGCCGCGTGGCACCTGCACGAGCTGGCCGGCGACGTCGCCGCGTTCGTGCTGTTCTCCTCGGTCGCCGGCACGATCGGCTCGCCGGGCCAGGCGAACTACGCCGCCGCCAACACCTTCCTCGACGCGCTCGCCGCCCACCGGCACGACCGCGGCCTGGCCGCGACGTCGCTGGCCTGGGGCGCGTGGGAGACCGGCATGACCGGCACCCTGACCGACGCCGACCGCGACCGGATGACCCGCGCGGGCATGCCGCCGCTGCCCGTCGAGCAGGGCTGCGAGCTGTTCGACCGCGCCCTGGAATCGGGCGAACCCGCGCTCGTGCCGGTGCTGATGGACCTGCCGCTGATCCGCTCGCAGGCCGAGCCGCCGTGGCTGGTGCGCCCGGTCGGCCGCCCGGGCCGCCGCGGTGCGGGCCGGTCGACGCCGACCGCGAACGCCCTGCGCGACCGGCTGTCCGGCCTGCGTGAGGGGGAGCAGCAGAAGGTGCTGCTCGACGTCATCCGCGCGCAGGTCGCCGCGGTGCTCAGGTTCGACGCCGCCACCGTCGACGTCGCCCGCGAGTTCCGCGGCCTCGGCTTCGACTCGCTGACCGCCGTCGAGTTCCGCAACCACCTCGCGTCGGCCACCGGCCTGCGGCTGCCCGCGACGCTCGTCTTCGACCACCCGACGCCGGTCGTGCTGGCCGGGTACCTCCGCGACGAGCTGTCCGGCGCGGACGCCGCGCCGGTGCTGCGGGCGCGGACCACGACCACGCCGGTCGCCGACGAGCCGATCGCGATCGTGTCGATGGCCTGCCGCTACCCGGGCGGCGTGACCTCGCCGGAGGACCTGTGGGACATGGTCCTGACCGGCGGCGACGGCGTCGGACCCTTCCCGGCCGACCGCGGCTGGGACCTGAGTGGCCTCTTCGGGGCGGATCGGGGACGTTCTTATGTTCGTGAAGGCGGTTTTCTCGGTGGTGCGGGAAGCTTCGATCCTGGGCTCTTCGGGATCTCGCCGCGCGAAGCGCTGGCGATGGACCCGCAGCAGCGCCTCCTCCTGGAGACGTCCTGGGAAGTGATCGAACGCGCCGGCGTCGACCCCGTGTCGCTGCGGGGCAGCCGGACCGGCGTCTTCGCCGGGGTGATGTACCACGACTACGGCCAGGGCGTGCAGTTCCCGGAGGAGGCCCTCGGTTTCCTCGGGATCGGCACCGCGGGCAGCGTGATGTCCGGCCGTGTCTCCTACGCGCTGGGCCTGGAAGGTCCGGCCGTCACGATCGACACGGCGTGCTCGTCTTCGCTGGTCGCGATGCACTGGGCCGCGCAGGCGTTGCGGGCCGGTGACTGCGAACTGGCGCTCGCCGGCGGCGTGACCGTGATGGCGACGCCGGGCGCGTTCGTGGACTTCTCGGCCCAGGGCGGCCTCGCCGGTGACGGCCGCTGCAAGTCGTTCTCCGACTCCGCCGACGGCGTCGGCTGGGCCGAAGGTGTCGGCCTGGTCATGCTGGAACGCCTGTCCGACGCGCGGCGCAACGGCCACGAAGTCCTCGCCGTGCTGCGCGGCTCCGCCGTCAACCAGGACGGCGCGTCCAACGGCCTGACCGCCCCGAACGGCCCGTCGCAGCAGCGCGTCATCCGCCAGGCGCTGTCGGTCTCCGGGCTCGGCGTGTCCGATGTGGACGTCGTCGAAGGCCACGGCACCGGGACGCCGCTGGGCGACCCGATCGAGGCCCAGAGCCTCCTCGCCACCTACGGCCGTGACCGTGAGACGCCGCTGCTCCTGGGCTCGGTGAAGTCGAACATCGGGCACACCCAGGCCGCCGCCGGGGTCGCGGGCGTGATCAAGATGGTGCAGGCCATGCGCCACGGTGTCGTCCCGCAGTCCCGGTTCTCGGCCGAGCCGTCGTCCCATGTCGACTGGACCGAGGGCGCGGTTTCGCTGGTGCCGGAGAACACCTCCTGGCCCGAGGTGGACCGCGTCCGCCGGTCGGCGGTGTCGTCGTTCGGCATCAGCGGCACCAACGCTCACGTCATCCTGGAGCAGCCCGCCCCGGCCGACCGGCCCGCGCCGCGTCCGTCCGCGCCGCTGTCCCGCCCGGTGCCGGTCGTCGTCTCCGGACGGACTCCGGAGGCGCTCCGGTCCCAGGCCGCGCGCCTGGCCGACCGGATCGAGGCCGACCAGACGCTCGCCCCGGCCGACCTCGCCTACTCCGCCGCGGTGACGCGCGCGGCGCTGGCCCAGCGCGCGGCCGTCGTCGCCGACGACCTCGACGGCCTGGTCAGCGGCCTGCGTGAGCTGGCCGCCGGCGAGACCCCCGCCGGAGTCGTGCGTGGTGAGGCGCGGGTCGCCCCGCCGGTCGCGTTCCTCTTCGCCGGGCAGGGCTCGCAGCGGATCGGCATGGGCCGCCGCCTGCACGAGGTGTACCCGGTGTTCGCGGGCGCGTTCGACGAGATCCTGGCCCAGCTCGACCCGGCCGTCCGGGACGCTCTTGGCGACGCGGACCTGATCGACCGCACCGACTTCGCGCAGCCCGCGCTGTTCGCCTTCGAGGTCGCGCTCTTCCGCCTCCTGGAGTCGTGGGGCGTGCACCCGGACTTCGTGACCGGGCACTCCGTCGGCGAGATCGCCGCCGCCCACGTGGCCGGCGTGCTGTCCCTGCCCGACGCCTGCGCCCTGGTGTCCGCCCGCGCCCGGCTCATGGGCGCGCTGCCGACCGGCGGCGTCATGGTCGCGGTGCGCGCGTCCGAATCGGACGTCCTGCCGCTGCTCGGCGAGGGCGTCGACGTCGCGGCCGTCAACGGCCCGGGCTCGGTCGTCCTGTCCGGGCACGAGGACGCCGTCGTCGCGGTGGCGTCGAAGTTCGCCAAGCGGCGCCGCCTGCGGGTGTCGCACGCCTTCCACTCCGTCCTGATGGAGCCGATGCTCGCCGAGTTCGGCGAGGTCGTGGCGAACCTGGAGTTCGCGAAGCCGCGGGTGCCGGTCGTCTCGGCCGGGGACGTCACGTCGCCGGAGTACTGGGTCAGCCAGATCCGCGACACCGTCCGCTTCGGCGACGCGGTCGAGCGGCTCACCGAAGCCGGCGTGACCGTCTTCGCCGAGGTGGGCCCGGACGCGACCCTGTCCGCGTCCGTCGACGAACCGTCCGCGAGCGTGATCCCGTTGCTGCGCAAGGACCGTGACGAGGCGGCCGCGGTCACCGAGGCGATCGCGCGGCTGCACGTCGCCGGCGTCGGCGTCGGCTGGGACGACTACTTCGCCGGTGCGCAGCGCGTCGCCCTGCCGACCTACGCGTTCCAGCACGAGTGGTTCTGGCCGCTGCCGGCCACCGGCGGCGACGCCACCGGGCTCGGCCTCGCGCCGACGGGCCACCCGCTGCTCGGCGCGACCGTCACGCTGGCCGATTCGCTCGGCGTCCTGTTCTCCGGGCGGCTCTCCGCGGCCACCCAGCCGTGGCTGCGTGACCACGTCATCGGCGGCCGGATCCTGTTCCCGGGCGCGGCTTTCCTCGAACTGGCCGTCCGCGCGGCCGACGAGGTCGGCTGTGCGTCGGTCGCCGACCTGACCCTGTCCGTGCCGCTGGTCCTCGAGCCGGACAGCGCCGTCGTCCTGCAGCTGGCCGCGGGGGAGCCGGACGACACAGGCCGTCGTGAGCTGACGATCTCCTCCCGCGCCGACGACACCGACGAGTGGGTCCGCCACGCGACCGGCACGCTGTCGCCGCAGGCGGTGGCGGCCGAACCGGTGCCCGAGACCTGGCCGCCCGCCGAAGCGTCCGAAGTGGACTTGACGGGCTTCTACGAAACGTCCGCCGAAGCCGGATTCGGTTACGGGCCCGCGTTCCAGGGCCTCAACCGCGTCTGGCAGGACGGCGCCGACGTCTTCGCCGAGCTGGCGCTGCCCGAGGGCCAGGAAGCCGCGCGGTTCGGGCTGCACCCGGCGTTGCTCGACGCCGCGTTGCAGGCCATCGGCTTCGGCGAAGGCGCCCCGGCCGGGCTGCCGTTCGCCTGGACGGGCGTGTCGCTGCACGCGGCCGGCGCGAGCCGCGCCCGCGTCCGGATCTCCCCGGTCGGCGGCGGCTCCGTCTCCCTCGCCATCGCCGACGAGGCGGGCAAGCCCGTGCTCTCGGCCACCGGCGTCACCCTCCGCGCGGCCACCGCGCCGGACGCGGCCGACCCGCTGTTCCGCCTGAACTGGCTGCCGGTCCCGGTCCCCGAGCCGGACGACAGCACCTGGGCCGTCGTCGGCGACGGCTTCGGCCTGGCCGAGACCCTGGGCTGCGATACGCACCCTGACCTGGCCGCCGCCGTGGCGTCCGGTGCCGGAGTGGTCGCCGTCCCGGTGTCCGGTGACGCCGATGCCGGAGCCGCCGCGCACGCGCTCACCGCGTCGGTGCTCGAACAGCTCCAGACGGACTCGGCCACCAAGGTCGTCTTCGTGACGCGCGGTGCCGCGGGCCCGGGCCGCACGGACGTCGCGGCCGCCGCCGTCTGGGGCCTGGTGCGCTCGGCCCAGTCGGAGGACCCGGGCCGGTTCGTGCTCCTCGACGTCGACGAGCCCAACGCGGACGTCCTGCGTGCCGCGGTCGCCACCGGCGAACCTCAGCTGGTCCTGCGTGACGGCGTCCTGAACGTCGCCCGCTTGGCCCGCGCGACCCTCGACACCACCGAGACGACCTGGGACCCCGACGGCACCGTGCTCATCACCGGCGGCACCGGTGGCCTGGGCCGGGTCTTCGCCCGGCACCTCGTCACCGGCGGTGCCCGCCACTTGCTGCTGGCCAGCCGCCGCGGCCCGGGCGCCGACGGCGTCGCCGAACTGGTCGCGGAACTCAAGACGGCCGGGGCCGACGTCCGCGTCGAGGCCTGCGACGTCGCCGACCGCGACGCCGTGGCCGCGCTGCTCGCGGGCATCCCGGCCGAGCACCCGCTCACCGCCGTCGTGCACACCGCCGGGGTCGTCGACGACGGCGTCGTCGGCTCGCTGACGGCCGAGCGCCTGGACACGGTGTTCGCGCCGAAGCTCGACGCGGCCTGGCACCTGCACGAGCTGACCGCCGACCTGCCCCTCGCCGGGTTCGTCCTGTTCTCCTCGGTCGCCGGCACCATCGGCACGCCGGGCCAAGCGAACTACGCGGCGGCCAACGCGTTCCTCGACGCCCTCGCCGACCTGCGCCGCGACCGCGGTCTGCCCGGGCTCTCGCTGGCCTGGGGCGCCTGGGACACCGGCATGACCGGCGACCTGACCGACGCCGAACGCGAACGGATGGTCCGCGGCGGGATGCCGCCGCTGGGCCGCGAGCAGGGCGCGGAACTGTTCGACCGCGCTGTCGCGTCGACGGAATCGGCGCTCGTGCCGGTGCTCGTCGACCTGCCCGTGCTGCGCACTCGTGGCGAGCTGCCCTGGCTGCTGCGGCCGATCGGCCGTCCCGGCCGGCGCAGCGCCGCCGCCGGAGCCGACCGGGCCGCGGCCGGCGACCTGCGCCTGAAGCTCGCCGGGATGCGGGAGAACGAGCAGGACCGGACGCTGCTGACGCTCGTGCGGGCCCAGGTCTCGGCCGTGCTCGGCCACCCGGCCGACCGGATCGATGGCGGCCTCGAGTTCCGCGAACTCGGCTTCGACTCGCTGACCGCCGTCGAGTTCCGCAACCGCCTGTCGGCGGCCACCGGCCTGACGCTGTCCGCGACGCTCGTCTTCGACTACCCGACCCCGGCCGGGCTCGCCCGGCACCTGCGGACCGAGCTCGCGCCCGCTCCCGCCGCGGCGACGTCGCTGCCGGCGGAGCTCGACCGGCTCGACGAGCTGATGGAGGCCAGCTCGGCCGACGACGTCGCCCAGGCGGAGGTCGCGGCCCGGCTGCGCCGGATCCTGGCGAAGATCGGCGGTGCGGCCGCGCCCGAAGACGTCACCGACCGGATCGACGCGGCCAGCACCGACGAGGTGTTCGCCTTCATCGACAACGAACTGGGCCGGCTCGGTGACGCACCCGGGTCCCCCTTCGACCAGGAAGGCTGAGGCCGCCATGACCGAGGACAAGAAGCTCGTCGAGTACCTCAAGTGGGTCACCGCCGACCTCGCCAAGACGCGCAAGCGGGTCGAGGAGCTGGAGTCGGCGGAGCAGGAGCCGGTCGCGATCGTGTCGATGGCGTGCCGCTACCCGGGTGGGGTGCGGTCGCCGGAGGACCTCTGGGACCTCGTCCTGTCCGGGGGCGACGGCATCGCCGGGTTCCCCGAGGACCGCGGCTGGGACCTGGATTCGCTGTTCGGCGACGAGCGTGGCCGCTCCTACGTCCGCGAAGGCGGTTTCGTCGACGGCGCCGGGAAGTTCGACCCGGGCCTGTTCGGCATCTCGCCGCGCGAAGCCCTGGCGATGGACCCGCAGCAGCGCCTCCTCCTGGAGACGTCGTGGGAGGCCATCGAACGCGCCGGCGTCGACCCGCTTTCGTTGCGCGGCAGCAAAACCGGCGTGTTCGCCGGCGTGATGTACCACGACTACGGCCAAGGCGCCCAGTTCCCCGACGAGGCCCTCGGCTTCCTCGGCGTCGGCACCGCGGGCAGCGTCATGTCCGGCCGCGTCTCGTATTCGCTGGGCCTCGAAGGCCCCGCTGTCACGATCGACACGGCGTGCTCGTCGTCGCTGGTCGCGATGCACTGGGCCGCGCAGGCGCTGCGGGCGGGCGACTGCGACCTGGCCCTCGCCGGCGGTGTCACGATCATGGCGACGCCGGGCTCGTTCGTCGACTTCTCCGCGCAGGGCGGCCTCGCGCGCGACGGCCGCTGCAAGTCCTACGCGGACGCCGCGGACGGCGTCGGCTGGTCCGAGGGCGTCGGCTTGATCATGCTGGAGCGCCTGTCGGACGCGCGTCGCAACGGCCACGAAGTCCTCGCCGTGCTTCGCGGATCCGCGGTCAACCAGGACGGCGCGTCCAACGGCATCACCGCCCCCAACGGCCCGTCGCAGCAGCGGGTCATCCGGCAGGCGCTGACCGGCGCCGGCCTCGGACTGTCCGATGTGGACGTCGTCGAAGGCCACGGCACCGGCACGCCCCTGGGCGACCCGATCGAGGCGCAGGCCCTGCTGGCCACCTACGGCCGCGGCCGCGAGACGCCGCTGCTGCTGGGGTCGGTGAAGTCGAACATCGGCCACACCCAGGCCGCCGCGGGTGTCGCGGGCGTGATCAAGATGGTCCAGGCGCTGCGCCACGGCGTCGTGCCGAAGTCCGTGAACCTGGACGGCCCGTCGTCCCAGGTGGACTGGACGGCGGGCGCCGTCGAGGTCGTCACCGAGAACACCGCCTGGCCGGAGGTGGACCGCGCGCGCCGCGCCGCCGTCTCGTCGTTCGGCATCAGCGGCACCAACGCCCACGTCATCCTCGAACAGGCCGAACCCGCCGACGTGACCGCCGGGGACACCGCGCCCGCCGGGGTCCGTCCGTTCGTCCTGGCCGGCCGCACCGAAGCCGCCTTGAAAGCCCAGGCCGCGCGCCTGCTCGCGCACCTCGGCGACGGCGCCCTCGACGCGCCCGACCTCGCGTGGTCGCTGGCCGCGTCCCGCGCCGCGCTCGACCACCGCGCGGTGATCGTCGCCGACGACCCCCGCGTGGGCCTCGCGGCACTCGCGGCCGGCACCCCGGACCCGGCCGTCACCACCGGCGCCGCCGACGTCGACGGCCAGATCGTCTTCGTCTTCCCCGGCCAGGGCGCGCAGTGGGCCGGCATGGGCGCGCGGCTCCTGACCGAGTCGCCGGTGTTCGCGGCCCGGATCGCCGAGTGCGAAGCAGCCTTGTCCGCACACGTCGACTGGTCCCTGACCGCCGTCCTGCGCGGTGACGACGACGCGCCCAAGCTGGACCGGGTCGACGTCATCCAGCCCGCGTCGTTCGCCGTCATGGTCGGCCTGGCCGCGCTCTGGCAGTCCGCCGGCATCCGGCCGGACGCCGTCGCCGGCCACTCCCAGGGCGAGATCGCGGCCGCCTGCGTCTCCGGCGCGCTGAGCCTGGCCGACGCTGCCCGCGTCGTCGCGTTGCGCAGCCAGGCCATCGCCCGCCGGCTGGCCGGTGCCGGGTGCATGATCTCGGTGGCCCTGCCGGTCGCCGACGTCGAAACGCGGCTTGAGTCCTATGCGGACAAGCTGTCCGTCGCCGTGGTCAACAGCCCGGCGTCCGTCGTCGTCGCCGGGGATCCGGAGGCGGGGGAGCAGCTCATCGCCGAGCTGACCGCGGCCGAGATCCGCGTCCGCCGCGTCGACGTCGACTACGCGTCGCACTCCGCGCACGTCGAGCTGATCGAGCAGGAACTGCACACCGCGCTGGCCGGGCTCGCACCGCGCCAGTCGGACATCCCGTTCTTCTCCACGGTCGACAGCGACTGGCTCGACACGACCAAGATGGACGCCGCCTACTGGTACCGGAACCTGCGGCAGCGCGTCCGCTTCGAAGACGCCGTCCGCGAGCTGCTTTCGTTGCAGTACCAGGTGTTCTTCGAGATCAGCTCGCACCCGGTGCTGGCCGTCGCGATCCAGGACACCGCCGAGTCCGCCGACGCCCGCGCGGTCGTCACCGGCACCCTGCGCCGCGACAACGGCGGCCTCGACCGGTTCCTGACGTCGGTCGCCGAGGCGCACGTCCGCGGCGTCAGCCCGGACTGGAAGGCGCTGCTGGCCGCCGGCGCGCACATCGTCCCGCTGCCCACCTACGCCTTCCAGCACGAGTACTACTGGCCCGAGCCGGCCTCGGCCGACGCCGTCGCGGACCCGGCCGAGGCCGCGTTCTGGACGGCCGTCGACGACGCCGACTTCGCCGCGCTCAGCACCACCCTCGACGTCGAGGAGGACGCGCTCACCCGCGTGCTGCCCGCGCTCTCGTCGTGGCGCCGCCGCCGCGGCGAACAGTCCGCTGTGGACGCTTGGCGCTACCGCATCACGTGGAAGCCGTTGTCGGCCGAGACGTCCGCGCCGGGCCGGTGGCTCGCGCTCGTCCCCACCGACCTGCCCGCCGACATCGCGGAAGCCCTCGACACGCTGAACGCCGTCCAGGTCCGCGTCGAGACCGACGCCGTCGACGTCTTGCGCGAAGCGTTGCCGGGCCAGGACTACACCGGCGTCCTCTCGCTGCTCGACCTCGACGGGACGTCCTTCGCCACCACGGCCGCGCTCACCGAGGCGCTGGCCGAAGCCGAGGCCGTGGTGCCGCTGTGGTGCGTCACCCGCGGCGCGGTGTCGGTCGGCCGGTCCGAGCCGGTCCACAACCCCGCCCGCGCCGCACTCTGGGGTGCCGGGCGGGTGCTGGCCCTGGAGTTCCCGCGCGCCTGGGGCGGCCTGATCGACCTGCCCGAGACCCTCGACGCCCGGGCCGCGGCCCGGTTCGCCGCCGCCGTCGGCGGCCCTGAGGACCAGGTCGCCGTGCGCGCGTCCGGGCTGTTCGGCCGCCGTCTGGTCCGCTCCGCGGCCGGGGGAGCAGCAGAACCGTGGCGCCCGCACGGGACCGTCCTGGTCACCGGCGGCCACGAAGGGTTCGGCGAGCACGTCACGCGCTGGCTCACCGACGTCAACGTCCTGCACGCGGGCCCGGAAGACCTCGCCAACCGCGACGCGCTGACCGCCCTGCTCGCCACCGTGCCCGAGGATCGGCCCCTGACCGCCGTGCTGCACACCGCCGGGATGGCGGAAGCCGGTGCCTACGACTCCGCCGTCCTGCTCGACGACGTCCTCGCCGACCACGACCTCGAAGCGTTCGTGCTGTTCTCGTCGGTGTCCGCGATCTGGGGCGCCGAAGGCCAGCGCGACCGCGCCGCCGTCGACACCGGGCTCGACGCCCTGGCCCGCCACCGCCGGGACCGCGGTCTGGCCGCGACGTCGATCGCCTGGAGCGCGTGGGCCGGTACCGGCGTCGCCGCCGACGAGGAGACGGCCGAGTTCCTGCGGGCGCGCGGTTTGCCGCCGCTCGACCCCGACCAGGCGCTGCTTGCCCTGGGCCAAGCCGTCGCCCACGACGACACCGCCGTCGTGCTCGCCGACGTCCGGTGGGACCGGTTCGTCCCGGCCCTGACCTCCCGCCGGTCCGGCACGCTGCTCGACGAGCTGCCCGAGGTGCGCGAACTGGCGGACGGCCCGTCCGCCGACGCCGTCTCGACCGCGTCGGCGCTGCTGGACCGGCTGCGTGGCCTGTCCGAGCGCGAACGCGAAGACGCGCTGCTCGACCTCGTCCGCGACCAGGTCGCGGGCCTGCTCGGCTACGCGGGCGGCGCCGCCATCGAGGCCCGCCGGCCGTTCCGCGACCTCGGCTTCGACTCGCTCACCTCGGTGGAGCTGCGGAACCGGATCAACGCCGCGACCGGCCTCACGCTGCCCTCCACGCTCGTGTTCGACCACCCGCGCCCGGACGCCGTCGCGCGCCTGCTGGCGACCGAGCTGCTCGGCGGCGGCGACCTCACGGCCGCCCCGGCGGCGTCGGGGATCGTCGACGGCGACCCGATCGTCATCGTCGGCATGAGCTGCCGCTACCCGGGCGGTGTCCGCTCGCCCGAGGACCTGTGGCGCCTCGTCGCCGACGGCACCGACGCGATCACCGAGTTCCCCGTCGACCGCGGCTGGGACCTGCTCGGCCTCAGCGGCGGCATGTCCTACGTCCAGGAAGGCGGGTTCGTCGACGGCGTCGCCGACTTCGACGCCGGCTTCTTCGGCATCTCACCCCGCGAAGCCCTGGCCATGGACCCGCAGCAGCGCCAGCTCCTCGAAACGGCCTGGGAGCTGTTCGAACGCGCCGGCGTCAGCTCGGACAGCCTGCGCGGCAGCGACACCGGCGTCTACGTCGGCGGCTCCGGCAACGGCTACTCGCCGCCGCCGGAGCTGGCCGGGCACCTGCTCACCGGCGCGGCCACGAGTGTCCTGTCCGGCCGGATCTCCTACCTGTTCGGCCTCGAAGGCCCGTCGGTCACCGTCGACACCGCGTGCTCGTCTTCCCTGGTCGCGCTGCACATGGCCGCGCGCGCCCTGGCGTCCGGGGAGTGCTCCCTGGCCGTCGCCGGCGGGGTCACCGTGATGGCGACGCCCAGCGCGTTCGTCGAGTTCAGCTACCAGGGCGGGCTCGCGGCCGACGGCCGCTGCCGGTCGTTCGACGAGGCCGCGGGCGGCACCGGCTGGTCCGAGGGCACCGGCCTGCTCCTGCTGGAGCGGCTGTCCGACGCCGTCCGCAACGGCCACACCCCGCTCGCTGTGGTGCGCGGGACCGCGGTCAACTCCGACGGCGCGTCCAACGGCCTCACCGCCCCGAACGGGCCGTCGCAGCAGCGCGTCATCCGCCAGGCCCTGGCCAACGCGGGCCTGACCGGCACCGAGGTCGACGCCGTCGAGGCGCACGGCACCGGCACCCAGCTGGGCGACCCGATCGAGGCCCAGGCCCTGATCGCCGCCTACGGCACCGGCCGCGAACGGCCGCTGCTGCTCGGCTCGATCAAGTCCAACATCGGCCACTCGCAGTCCGCCGCCGGCGTCGCCGGAGTGATCAAGATGGTCGAGGCCATCCGCCACGGCGTGCTGCCGAAAACCCTGCACCTCGACGCACCGACGTCCAAAGTGGACTGGCAGCCCGACGCCGTCACCCTGCTGGGCGACCAGCAGGACTGGCCCGAGACGGGACGGCCGCGCCGCGCGGGCGTGTCCTCGTTCGGCGTCAGCGGCACCAACGCGCACGTGATCCTGGAACAGGCCACGGCTGTGGAATCGATGCCTGCGTCGGTCGCCGGTCCGGTGCCTGTCGTGGTCTCGGCTCGCACACCCGACCAGCTCGCGGCGCAGGCCGACCGCCTGGCCGCGTTCGTCACCGAGCACCCGGACGTCGCCGTCGCCGACCTGGCCGCCGCGCTCGCGGGCCGCACGCGGTTCGACCACCGCGCCGGTCTCGTCGCGCGCGACCGGGACGAACTCCTCGACGGCCTCACCGTGCTGGCGCGCGGAACCCGGGCGCCCACCGCGGCCGGACCGGCCGGCGGGAAGCTCGCGATCCTGTTCGCCGGGCAGGGCAGCCAGCGTCCGGGCATGGGCCGTGACCTCGCCGCCGCGTACCCGGTGTTCGCCGACGCGCTCGACGCCGTGCTCGCCCACCTCGACGTCGAACTCGACCGCCCGCTGCGCTCCGTACTGCACGGCGACCACACCGAGCTGCTCGACGAGACCGGTTACGCGCAGCCCGCCATCTTCGCTTTCGAGGTCGCGCTCTACCGGCTCCTCGAGTCGTGGGGCGTGCGGGCGGACTTCGTGACGGGACACTCGATCGGCGAGATCGCGGCCGCGCACGTCACCGGCGTGCTGAGCCTGGCTGACGCATGCCGGATGGTCGCCGCGCGCGGCCGGCTCATGCAGGCCCTGCCGCCCGGCGGCGCGATGCTGTCGCTCGTGGCGACCGAGGACGAGGTCCGGCCGCTGCTCACCGGTGACGTCGCCATCGCCGCCCTCAACGGCCCGCGGTCCGTCGTCGTCTCCGGCACCGAAGAAGCCGTGCTCGCGCTGGGTGCGCACTTCGCGAAGACGCGGCGGCTGTCGGTCTCCCACGCCTTCCACTCGCCGCTGATCGAGCCCGCTCTGGACGAGTTCGGCAAGGTCGTGGCGGAGCTGGAGTTCGCGGCGCCGTCGATCCCGGTCGTCTCGGGCGTCACCGGCACTCTCGCGACCGAGCTGGACTCGCCGGAGTACTGGGTGCGCCAGGCGCGCGAGGCCGTCCGGTTCGCGGACGCCGTCACCACGCTCGCCGAGGCCGGCGCGACGACGTTCCTCGACGTCGGCCCGGACGGCGTCGCCGCCGCGATGGCGGCCGACAGCCTGGCCGAGGACGCGGGGGAGGTCGTCGCGGCCGTTCGCGCCGACGGCGACGAGTGCCGCGCGCTGACCACCGCGCTGACCCGCCTGCACGCCCGGAACGTGCCCCTGGACTGGGCCGCGTTCTTCGGCGGCGGCGTCCCGGTCGACCTGCCCACCTACCCCTTCGCCGCCGATCGGTACTGGCCCGAGGGATTCCACGGCGCGGGCGGCGACCTGCGCCTGTCCGGCCTGCACTCCGCCGAGCACCCGCTGCTCGGCGCCGGGGTCGCGCTGCCGGAGTCCGGCGGGTTCCTGTTCACCGGCGCGCTGTCGCCGCAGGTGCAGCCGTGGCTGGCCGACCACACCGTCGAGGGGACGATCGTGTTCCCGGAGGCCGGGTTCGTCGAACTCGCCGTGCGGGCGGGCGACGAGGTCGGCTGCGACGTCGTCGCCGAGCTGACCGTCGAGACGCCGTTGACGCTGCCGCCGGTCGGCGGGGTGCACGCCCAGGTCGTCGTCGGCGCCGCGAACCCCGCGGGTGACCGGGACCTGACCATCTGGACCCGGCCCGAGGGTGTCGGCGAGGCGTCGTGGACGCGCACCGCGTCCGGCCGGCTCTCGATGGGGGCCGGCGAACCCGCGGTCGACCCGACGTGGCCGCCCGACGCGACCGAGGTCGATCTCGAGGACTTCTACGACGGGCTCGCCGAACGCGGGCACGTCGTCGGCGCCGCTTTCCGCGGCCTGCGGACGGCGTGGCTGGCCGCGGACGAGGTGTTCGCGGAGATCGCGCTGCCCGCCGAGCGGCAGGACGACGCCGCCAAGTTCGGGCTCCACCCGGCGTTGCTCGACGCGGCCTTGCAAGCCGTGTCGCTGCTGGATTCCACGCCCCGCGCGGCGACCGGCTGGACGCGTTTCGCACTGCACGCCGCGGGTGCCGCCGCCGCCCGCGTCCACGTCCGGCGGACGGCCGAGGACACGATCACGCTCGACCTCACCGATGCCGCCGGCGCGCTGGTCGCATCGGCGGAGACGGTGGTGCTCGGCGAAGCCGCCGTCGCGCCACGGGAATCGGGCTCCGACTCGCTGTTTCACTTGGAGTGGACGCCGCTGCCCGAAACGCCGTCGCCTCGGGCGGCCCGCTGGCTTGTGCTCGGCGACTCCGCGGGCTTCCCGGACGCCGAGGCGCACGCCGACCTGCCCGGCCTCGTGGCCGCGGCGAGCGACGACGCGGTCCTCGTCATCCCGGTCGCGACCGAGGGCGACGACCTGGCCGCTGTCACGCACCGCGCGACCGCGACCGTGCTGGACCAGCTGCAGTTCCTCCTGGCCGCCGAGGGCCTCGACGGCGTCACGACGGTGTTCGTCACCCGCGGCGGCGGCCCGGTCGCCGCCGCGGTGCACGGGCTCGTCCGGGCCGCGCAGTCGGAGAACCCGGGCCGGTTCCTGCTGGTCGACCTCGGCGCGTCGGATGCGGGTGTGCTGCCCGTCGTCGTGGCGTCGGGGGAGACCCAGATCTCGGTGCGCGACGGCGTCCTGCACCGCGCGCGCCTGGTGCGGGCGGTTACCGCGGGTGCGGACTTCGACCTCGGCGACGGGACGGTGCTCGTCACCGGCGGCACCGGGGGACTGGGCCGCTTGCTGGCCAGGCACCTCGTCACCACCCACGGCGTCCGGCACCTGCTGCTCGCCAGTCGCCGGGGACTCGGCTCCGCCGGGGCCGCGGAACTGGTGGCGGAGCTGAAGGAACTCGGCGCCGACGTCCGGGTCGCCGCGTGCGACACATCGGACCGCGAGGACGTCGTGGACCTGCTCGCGTCGGTGCCCGCCGACCACCCGCTGACGGCGGTCGTGCACACGGCGGGCGTGCTCGACGACGGCGTCGTCGGGTCGCTGACCCCGGCGCGGCTGAAGAAGGTGTTGCGCCCCAAGGTGGACGGCGCCTGGAACCTGCACGACCTGACCCGCGACCTCGACCTCTCGGCGTTCGTCCTGTACTCGTCGGCGAGCGGCCTGCTCGGCGGCGTCGGCCAGGGCAACTACGCGGCGGCCAACTCGTTCCTCGACGCGCTGGCCGAACTCCGGCGTGACGAGGGGCGGCCGGCGTTGTCGCTGGCGTGGGGCCCGTGGGCTCAGGCGGACGGCATGGCGGGCACGCTCGCCGACGTCGACGCGCAGCGGCTGGAGAAGTCCGGCATGCGGCGCCTGCGTCCGGAGGAGGGCTTGGCGTTGTTCGACGCGGCTCTTTCCGCCGGTACCGCGACCATCGTCCCGGTGGCCCTGGACCTCGCGATCCTGCGCGGCCACGTCGTCCCGCCGGTGCTGCACGGGCTGGTCCCGAAGGTCCGCCGCACGGCCAAGATCAGCGAGGAGGGCCTGCGGTCGTTCGTGCCGCAGCTGGGCGACCTCGAGCCCGCGGCGCAGCAGAAGGAGCTGCTGGGTCTGGTCCGCGAACTGGCGGCGAGCGTGCTGGGCCACAACACCCCGCAGGCGATCGACCCGGACGTCGGCTTCACCGAGATCGGCTTCGACTCGCTGACGGTGGTGGAGCTGCGCAACCGCCTCAGCTACGCGACGGGCCTCACCCTCCCGGCGACGGTCCTGTTCGACCACCCCAACCCCCGCGACCTGAGCGAGCACCTGCGCGACCTCCTGAGCCCGGAGGAAACCGACCCCGCGGAGCGCGTCCTGACAGAACTGACCCGCTTCGAGGCGCTGGCGGAAAACCCGGCCCTGACCCCGGCCGCGGTGACCACCTTGACCACCCGCCTCCGCTCCCTACTGGACCGCCTGGACGCCGGCGGCGACGAGTTCCTGGATTCCCTGGACTCGGCCAGCGACGGCGAGCTGTTCCGCCTGATCGACTCCGAACTCTCCTAACCCAGACGCGAAACGGGGCCGCCGGCTAACGCCGACGGCCCCGGTTTCGTCGTGTCGACCTCCCAATCACGCGAGTTGACCCCTCAATCACGCGTGTCGGCGCTTCCATCACAAGGAGCGGGAACGGTCATCGTGTGCTTGGAGGGTCGACACGTGTGATCAGAGGGTCGACACGCGTGATTGGGGCGACGACACGTGATTGGAGGGTCGACTCGTGTGATTGGGCAGCAGAAAGCCGGGCCGGGGAACGTGTCCCCGGCCCGGCTTTCGTGTGGAGCTTAAGCGGTTTCGGTTTGGAAGGTGCGGGTGTTCCAGCGCAGGGCCAACGCCGCCAGCGCGATGATGACCACCGCACCCATCAGGGTCGGGACCAGCGGGAGGGTTTCGCGGAAGCTCGCGCGGCTGATGTCCACGATGTACGCGAGCGGGTTGAAGCGCGACAGGACGTACAGCCACGTCGGGGCGCGGTCGGGGGTGATCGGGAGCAGGATGCCCGACAGCAGCGTCAGGGGCAGGATCGCGATGTTCACCAGCGACGAGAACGCGTCCTCGTTCTTCAGCTTCAGCACGATCGCGTGCGAGCAGCAGGCGATCGTCATCGACGTCAGGGCCGCGATCGCCAGCACCAGCAGCACACCCACGATGCTCAGCGAGACGCCGAAGACGCCGCCCGCCAGTACCAGGATGATCACGCTCTGGATCAGCGACAGCGTCACCGACGGCAGCGCCTTGCCCAGGCTCAGCGACGTCCGGCTGACCGGGGTGACGCGCAGCCGGTCCAGGGTGCCGTTGCGGAGGTTGCTCAGCAGGATGTAGCCGCCGTAAATGCCGTTGGTCGCCGCGATCTGGACGATCAGCGCCGGGGTCAGGTCCACCCACGACGTGCCCGCCGGGGTGCCCGGCGCGCGCGTCACCAGCACCGCCAGCAGCGGCCCGCACAGCACCAGGTACAGCACCGGCTGGATCATGCCCATCATCAGGTACGGCTTGTTCCGCAGCGTGACGGCCAGTTCGCTGCGGTAGATCAGGATCGCTTCACGCAGCATCGGTGACTCCGTCGGGTTCAAGTCCGGCGGCGGCCGGCTCGCGCAGGCTCCGGCCGGTCAGGGTGAAGAACACGTCGTCGAGCGTCGGCCGCTGGACGCGCAGCGCGACCAGCGGGATGTCCGCCCGGTCCAGCGCCCGGACCAGTGGCGAGAGGACCTCCTCGCTGTGCGCGACCTGGAAGTGCAGGGTCGCGCCGTCGCGCCGCAGCCGTTCCGCCGAGCCCAGTCCGGCGACGACCAGCTCGGCGTGGTCCGCGAGCTCCTCGGGCACCGTGACCTCGACGCCGTCGCCGAGCAGCCGCGACTTCAGCGCGTCCGGGGTGTCCTCGGCGACGATCACGCCGTTGTCGATGATCTGGATGCGGTCGGCCAGCGCGTCGGCCTCGTCGAGGTAGTGCGTCGAGAGGAACACGGTGACGCCCTGCTCGTCACGCAGCCGCCGGATGTGGCTCCACAGGTGGGCGCGGCTCTGCGGGTCGAGGCCGGTGGTCGGCTCGTCGAGGAACAGCAGCGCCGGGCTGTGGACCATGCCGAGCGCCAGGTCGAGCCGCCGCCGCTGGCCGCCCGAGAGCGTCACCGTGAGGCGGTCCTGCAGGCCGTCGAGGTCGAGCTGGTGCGAGATGTCCCGCGCCCGCTCGAGCGCGTCGGACTTGTTCAGGCCGTACAACCGGCCCTGCAGCACCAGTTCCTCGCTGACCTTGCGCTCTTCGACCGTGCCGCCGCCCTGGGCGACGTAGCCGATGTGCCGGCGCACGCTCGTCGGCTCGGTGAGCAGGTCGGCGCCGGCGATGGTGGCCGTGCCGGCCGTCGGCTTGATCAACGTCGTCAGCATGCGCATGGTCGTGGTCTTCCCGGCGCCGTTCGGGCCGAGGAACGCCACGATCTCGCCGGCGCCGACGTCCAGGTCGACCCCGCGCACCGCCTCGACCGTGCGGCCCTGCGCGGTGAACGTCCGGGCCAGCCCCTGGGCCTTGATCATCGATACCTCCGGGTGCGCCGGCCGGTCACCGGGCGAGCCGGGCCGACGGGGTGGGTGACTGCGCGGCCGGCTCGTCTGCGACGAGGGACAGCAGCAGGTCGGCGGCGGCTTCGCGGCCGCGGCCGGGTTCGTGCTGCAGCCGGGCGATTTCCCGGGCCCGGGTGGTGAACTCCGGGTTCCGCAGCACTTCGGTCAGCTTCGCGACGGTGTCGTCGACGTCGACGATTTCGGGCCGGTCGACGACCAGGCCGACGCCGAGGTCCCGGCCGCGGACGGCCTGGTCGTAGCAGTCGACGAACAGCGGACGGGTCAGCAGCGGCTTGCCGAAGTAGAGGCTCTCGACGAACCCGTTGCCGCCGCCGTGGGTGAAGTGGGCGCGCACGTGCGGGTGGGCGAGGACGTCCAGCTGCGACGGCAGCCACTTCTCGATCCGCAGGTTCGCGGGCAGGTCGTCCGGCAGCAGTTTGTGGGCCGCGGCGGGCAGCCGCCACAGCACGGAGTGGTCGCCGTAGAGCCGCCGCACGACCTCGACGAGGTTCGCGACCTCCGTCGCACCCAGCCGGGCGACCGTGCCGAACCCCATGTACACCACGGATTCGTGCCGGTCGAGCCAACCCTTGACGTCCTGCTCGTCCGGCAGTTCCGGGATCGGCGGCAGGATCGCGCCGAGCATCCGGAAGTGCTCCGGGATCTCGAGCGGGTAGTCGAGCTCGGCCAGGGTGTAGCTGAACACGAGCCGGGCCTGGTCGATGCGGGACGTGTACTTCGCGGCCAGCCGCGACACGCCCAGCTCCTTGTTGGACTTGACGTACTCGACGACCCGCTTGCGCAGCAGCGAGTCCGCGATGAACAGACGGCCGCGGCGGCGGCGGAAGGCGTTGTTCTCCCGGCGCTGCCTGGGCGTCATGTCCTGCGGCAGCCCGGAGTGCGGGGCGGGGTAGGTCTTCGGGAGCTTGTTGACGAGGTTGCTCGGCGAGAACGGCGCGCTCACGACGTAGGGGATGCCGTAGGTGACGGCCAGCTCGAAGCCCGCGTGCAGCAGGGAGTCGATCACCATCAGCGCCGGCTCGACCTCGCGGACGATCTCCTCGAGCGCGCGGTAGGTCGCGTTGCGGAAGCGGGTGTCGAAGGTCTGGCGCATCAGCGCCTTGTGCGCCTTCCAGCGGGACTGCTGGGTGACGGCCGCGTAGGTCTCGTCGTCCCAGGCACCCGAGGACAGCTCGGGGATCGGCGCACCGAGCGACCGGAACGCGACGGTCCCGATCGCCTCCACCTCGTCCCGGCGGTTGTCGCTCGTCGCGAAGTACAGGTCGGGAACGCCCCGCCGGGAGAGCTCGGCGGCGAGCACCAGCTGGGGGTTGATCAGTCCGCTGTCCGGCGAGCTGACGAAGAGGATCGGGCGCCGATCTCGGCTCATGGTCGAGCACCTTTCACGGACGGGAAGCGCGCGGACCGGGCGACCGTAACAGCGGAGTTTCCGTGATTTACCTACTGTTGCGCGCGGTCCGCGGCGCTGGGGGAGCGGCGGACACGGTGCGCGAGATCGGCCAACACGGCGCCCGGGACGGCCAGCGCAGCGCCGGGAGTGGTCGAGTCCGCGCCCGGAGCCGCGGACTCGGCGCCGGAAGGCGAATTTCGGTGCCCGGTGCGGCTGACACGGCGCCGGGGAACGGTCAGCTGCGGCGCGCGGTGTGCCGACTTGCCGCTCGGCGCGGCGAACTCGGTGCCGATGGTGGCCAACTCCCCGCCGGGAGCGGCCGACACAGTGCCCGGAGTGGCCGACACAGCGTCGGGTGCGGCCGACTCGCGGCCGGTAAGGGCCGACTTTCAGCCCAAGGCGGCCACCTCGGTGCCGGCAGGGCCAACTTGGTGCGCGGAGTCGCCGGCCCGGTGCCGGGGAGCGGCCGACACAGCGCTGCGGACTCGGCGCCGGAGGGGCGATTTCGGTGCCCGGAGCGGCCAACACGCCGCCGGGAGTGGCCGGGGCGTCGGCGTGTTGGTCGCTCCCGCGCGCGTGTCGGCCGGTGTGGCCGCCGGGGGCGGCTGGAAAGACTAAGGGTTTGCGGGCGTGGGGTGGGTTTGACTCACGCGATGCGGAATCCGGACCCGGCCCCGGGATCCGGCGCCGCCGGACCCGTCCGGACGACACCGAGAGGCCAGGATGGCTAGCGAGAGCCAGCTTCGTGACTACCTCAAGCGCGTCACCGCCGACCTGCACCGGTCCCGGCAGCGCGTGCGCGAGTTCGAGACGGCCGCGACCGAGCCGATCGCCGTGATCGGGATCGGTTGCCGGTTCCCCGGCGGCGTCTGTTCGCCGGAGCAGCTGTGGGACCTCGTCGCGGCCGGCACCGACGCGATCGGCCCGCTGCCCGCGGGCCGCGGCTGGGACGCGCTGCTCGCCGGCGTCGACCGCAGCACCGTCAGCCTCGGTGACGTCGACGCCTGGCGCGGCGGCTTCGTCGACGAGCCCGACCGCTTCGACGCCGGCTTCTTCCGCATCTCCCCGCGCGAGGCCCTCGCCATGGACCCGCAGCAGCGCGTGCTGCTGGAGGTCACCTGGGAAGCCCTCGAACGCGCCCGGATCGTCCCCGCGAGCCTGCGCGGCAGCCGCACCGGCGTCTTCGTCGGAACCAACGGCCAGAGCTACGGCAAGCTCCTCGCCGCGTCCGGCGAGACCGTCGAAGGGCACACCGGCACCGGCAACACCGCCGCCGTCCTGTCCGGCCGGATCGCCTACGCCTTCGGGTTCGAAGGCGCCTCGGTCACCGTCGACACCGCCTGTTCGTCTTCGCTGGTCGCCGCGCACTGGGCGACGCAGTCCCTGCGCTCCGGCGAGTGCTCCCTCGCGCTCGCCGGCGGCGTCACGGTGATGGCGACGCCCGAGGCGTTCGCGGAGTTCAGCAAGCAGGGCGGCCTCGCGCCGGACGGCCGTTGCAAGGCGTTCGCCGACGGCGCCGACGGCGTCGGCTGGTCCGAAGGCGCCGGCATCCTCGTCCTGGAACGGCTTTCCGACGCCCGGCGCCACGGCCACCCGGTGCTCGCCGTGCTGCGCGGCACCGCCGTGAACTCCGACGGCGCCAGCAGCGGCCTGACCGTCCCCAATGGACCGTCGCAGCAGCGCGTGATCCGCTCCGCGCTCGCCGCTTCCGGCCTGACGACGAACGACGTCGACGTCGTGGAAGCCCACGGCACCGGCACGAAACTCGGCGACCCGATCGAAGCGCAGGCGCTGCTCGCGACCTACGGCAAGGACCGCGAGATCCCGCTGCTGCTGGGCTCGGTGAAGTCGAACTTCGGCCACACCCAGGCCGCCGCCGGGGTCGCCGGGATCATCAAGATGGTCATGGCGATCCGCCACGGCGAAGTGCCGCGCACGCTGCACGCCGAGACGCCGTCGTCCCAGGTGGACTGGTCCGCCGGCGCCGTCACCCCGGTGACCGAGCAGGTGTCCTGGCCCGAGACCGACCGGCCGCGCCGCGCGGCGGTGTCGTCGTTCGGGGTCAGCGGGACCAACGCCCACACGATCGTCGAGCAGGCCCCCGAGCCCGAAGCCGTCGAGCCCACGACCACCGCGGGTCCGGTGCCGTGGTTCGCCTCGGCCCGCTCCGAGACGGCGTTGCGGGCCCAGGTCGAGCGCCTTCTCGCCGCGACCACCGACACGACACCCGCCGCCGACGTCGCCTTGTCCTCGGCGGTGACGCGCGCGGGGTTCGAGCACGGCCTGGCCGCCGTCGGCCCGGACTCCGCGACCCTGCGCGAAGCTCTGCGCGGCTGGCTCGACAAGGGCGCAGCTCCCGGCGTCACCACGGCGTCCGCGGTCCGCGGCGAGACGGCGTTCCTGTTCTCCGGCCAGGGCGCCCAGCACCGCGACATGGGCCGCCGCCTGGCCGAGGTCTACCCGGTCTTCGCGGCCGCCTTCGACGAGATCGTCGAGCGGTTCCCGGACCTGCGTGACGCCCTCGGCGACGACCGGATCGACCGGACGGAGTTCGCGCAGCCCGCGCTCTTCGCGTTCGAGGTCGCACTGGCGAGGCTCCTCGGCACCTGGGGCGTGCGCCCGGACCACGTCGCCGGGCACTCGGTCGGCGAGATCGCCGCCGCGCACGTCGCCGGCGTCCTGACCCTCGACGACGCCTGCGCGCTGGTCGCGGCCCGGGCGCGGCTGATGGGCGCGCTGCCCGAGGGTGGCGTGATGGTCGCCGTGCGCGCGTCCGAAGTGGACGTTCAGCTGGTGCTTGCGGACGGCGTCGACATCGCCGCCGTCAACGGCCCGGAGTCGGTTGTGCTCTCCGGTGTCGAGGACGCCGTCGTCGCGGTCGCCGCGAAGTTCGCCAAGCACCGCCGCCTGCGCGTCTCGCACGCGTTCCACTCGGTCCTGATGGAGCCGATGCTGGACGAGTTCCGCCAGGTCGTCGCGCAACTCGCTCTTGCCACCCCGCGCGTTCCGGTCGTCTCGGCCGGCGACGTCACCGACCCGGAGTACTGGGTCCGGCAGGTCCGCGACACCGTCCGCTTCGGCGACGCCCTGTCCCGGCTCACCGAAGCCGGCGTGACGCGGTTCGCCGAGGTCGGCCCGGACGCCGTGCTGTCCGGCCTGGTCGACGCGGCCGTCGTCGTGCCCCTGTCCCGCCGTGACCACGACGAGGACACCACGCTGGTCACCGGCCTGGCCGCACTGCACGTCGGCGGCGGCACCGTCGGCTGGACGGCCGTGCTCGCCGGGGCCCGCCTGGTCGACCTGCCCACCTACCCGTTCCAGCGCGAGCGGTACTGGCCCACGCTCACCGTCCGCGCCGGCAACGCCGCCGGGCTCGGCCTCGCCGCCGTCCGCCACCCGCTGCTCGGCGCCGCCCTCGACGTCGCCGGGACGACCGAGTCCCTGCTCACCGGGACGCTCTCGCTGGCCACCCAGCCGTGGCTCGCCGCACACCTCGACGACGGCTGGATCACCTTCCCCGGCACCGGTTTCCTCGAACTCGCCCTGCGCGCGGCCCGCAACCTCGGCTGCCCGGAGATCACCGAACTGACGCTCACCGCGCCGCTGGTGCTCGGCCCGTCCGACGCCCTCGTCCTGCAGGTGCGCGTCGGCCCGCCCGAGGCCGACGGCAGCCGCCCGATCGACGTCCACAGCGCGCCCGCCGGCACCGACGTGCCGGACTGGACCCACCACGCCACCGGCACCCTCGCCGCCGGGCCCGGCCCGGAACCCGCGGTGCTCACCGAAGGCGCGTACCGCACCGACGTCACCCTGCCGGACACCCTCGACGGGCACTTCGACCTCCACCCGCTGCTGCTGGCCGAGGCGCTGCGTGCCTGCGTGGCCGACGGCGAGCCCGCCCCGGAACCCCGGGTCTGGCGTGGGGTTTCGCTGCACGCCCAGGGCATGACCCGGCTGCGGCTGCGGGTGGCGCCGCTCGGTGACGCGGCCGTGAGCCTGGCCTTGCTCGACTCCGCCGATCGGCCGGTGTTCCTGGCCGGTGCGGTCGAGTTCGCCGGTGGCACCGGCCTGGCCGACCTGTCGGACCTCGCCGCCGGGCCGGTCGCGCGCGTCGCCGCCAGCCCACTGGCCGGGAACTGGGCCGACCTCGGCGAGGCCGACCGCACCCGCGCGGCCGAAGACCTGGTCCGCACCACCGTCGCGGCCGTGCTCGGCCACGGCGACACCGGCGCGGTCGGCACCGGCCAGCCGTTCACCGACCTCGGCTTCGACTCGATGATGTCGGTCGAACTCCGCAACCGCCTGACCGCCGCGACGACCCTGGACCTGCCGGCCACGCTCGTGTTCGACCACCCCACCCCGGCCGACGTCGCCCAGCTGCTGCTCGCCGGCCTCTTCGGGGAAGCCGAGCGCACCGGCCCGGTCCGCCGCACCCGGGCGCGCGGTGACGACCCGGTCGTCATCGTCGGGATGAGCTGCCGTTATCCCGGCGGCGTCCGGTCCCCGGCCGACCTCTGGACCATGGTCTCGAACGGCGACGACGCCGTCGGCCCGTTCCCCGCCGACCGCGGCTGGGACCTCGCCACGCTCGCCGCGGGCGCGTCCGCCACCACCTACGGCGGGTTCCTCGACGAGATCGACCGCTTCGACGCCTCCTTCTTCGGCATCTCGCCCCGCGAGGCCCTCGCCATGGACCCGCAGCAGCGCCAGGTGCTCGAGACGTCGTGGGAGGCCCTGGAAGACGCCGGGATCGACCCGCTCAGCCTGCGCGCCAGCGCGACCGGCGTGTTCGTCGGCACCAACGGCCAGGACTACGCGAGCGTGCTCGCCGGCAGCGACGCCGACGTCGGCGCGCACGCGGGCCTCGGCAACGCGGCGAGCGCCGTCTCCGGCCGGGTGTCCTACGTGCTCGGGCTGGAAGGTCCGTCGATGACCGTCGACACGGCGTGTTCGTCGTCGCTCGTCGCGCTGCACCTCGCGAGCCAGGCGCTGCGGGGCGGCGAGTGCTCGCTGGCGATCGTCGGCGGCGTGCTCGTGATGTCCAGCGCCAACTACTTCCTCGGCACCAGCCAGCAGGGCGGCCTCGCCCCGGACGGGCGCTGCAAGGCGTTCGCCGACGCGGCCGACGGCACCGGCTGGGCCGAAGGCGTCGGCATGCTCGTTGTCGAACGCCTCTCCGACGCGCGCCGCAACGGTCACGAGGTCCTCGCCGTGGTGCGCGGCTCGGCGGTCAACTCCGACGGCGCGTCCAACGGCATCACCGCCCCCAACGGCCCGTCCCAGCGCCGGGTCATCCGCGCCGCGCTGGAGGACGCCGGACTGTCCACATCGGACGTCGACGTCGTCGAGGCGCACGGCACCGGCACGACCCTGGGTGACCCGATCGAGGCGCAGGCGCTGCTGGCCACCTACGGCCAGGACCGCGAGAACCCCTTGCTGCTCGGGTCGTTCAAGTCCAACATCGGGCACACCCAGGCGGCCGCCGGGGTCGGCGGGATCATCAAGATGGTCCAGGCGATGCGCCACGGCATCGTGCCGCCGACCCTGCACGTCGACGCGCCGTCGTCCCACGTGGACTGGACGACCGGCGCCATCGAGCTGGTCACCGAGCCGACACCGTGGCCCGCTGCCGAACGCCCGCGCCGCGCCGGCGTCTCCGCCTTCGGCGTCAGCGGCACGAACGCCCACGTCGTCCTGGAACAGGCTCCGGCCGCCCCGGCGCGGAAGCCGGACCCGGAGCCCGCGGTCGTCCCGTGGGTGCTGTCCGCGGCGAGCCGCTCCGCGCTGCAGGCCCAGGCCGCCCGGCTGATCGACGCGGAGACCGCGCCGCTCGCCGCCACCGGGCTCGCTCTCGCGACCCGACGCGCCGCGCTGCACCACCGCGCGGTCGTCGTCGGCGCCGACCCGGCCGCGCTCAGGTCCGGCCTGGCCGCCTTGGCCGCCGGAGACGAGTCCGGGAACGTCGTCGAGGGCACGGCCCGCGACGGTGGCCTCGCGCTGCTGTTCACCGGGCAGGGCGCACAGCGGCTCGGCATGGGCCGCGAGCTGCACACCCGCTTCCCGGTCTTCCGCGACGCCTTCGACGAGGTCTGCGCGCAGTTCGAGGGATCACTGCGTGACGTCGTCTTCGGCGACGACGCGGCGCTGCTCGACACCACCGGCTGGGCGCAGCCCGCGATCTTCGCGCTGGAAGTCGCGCTGCTGCGGCTGATCGAGTCCTGGGGCGTGCGGGCCGACCACTTCGCCGGCCACTCGATCGGCGAGATCGCCGCCGCGCACGGTGCCGGGGTGCTGTCCCTGGAAGACGCGTGCACGCTCGTCGCGGCCCGCGCCCGGCTGATGCAGGAGCTGCCCGAGGGCGGCGCGATGATCGCGCTGCGGGCGAGCGCCGACGAGGTGCTGCCGCTGCTCGGCCCGGACGTCTCGCTCGCCGCGGTCAACGGGCCCGCGTCCGTCGTGATCGCCGGGACCGAGGCGGCCGCCGAAGCCGTCGCCGCGCACTTCGAGAAGGCGCGGCGGATCACCGTCAGCCACGCCTTCCACTCGCCGTTGATGGAGCCGATGCTGGACGACTTCGCGAAGGTCGTCGCCGGGCTCGACCTGCGCGTGCCGCGGCGGGCGATCGTGTCCGCCGTGACCGGGCGGCCCGAGCGTGAGCTGCTGGCCACCGCGCAGTACTGGGTCGACCACGTCCGCCAGACCGTCCGCTTCGGTGACGTCGTCGCCGACCTCGCCGCCCGCGGTGTCACGCGGTTCGTCGAGGTCGGCCCGGACGGCGTGCTGTCCGGCATGGCCGCGGAGATCCTCGACGACGCCGTACTCGTGCCGCTGCTGCGATCAGGTCGCGACGAAGAGACCACGGTCGTCACCGCGCTGGCCCGCCTGCACACCGACGGCGTCGACGTGGCCTGGCCCGCGTTCTTCGCCGGAGCTGACGCGCGGGGTGTCGCGCTGCCGACGTACCCGTTCGCGGGCGAGCGCTTCTGGCCGCAGCCGGCGGCCGTCGCGACGCCGGTGGAGAGCGGCGGTGACGAGGAGTTCTGGGCGGCTCTCGACGGCGCCGACTTCACCGGGCTGGCGGCCGAACTCGACGCGAACGCCGACGAACTCGCCCGCGTCCTGCCCGCGCTTTCCGCACGCCGCAAGGGCCACGTGGACCGCACGATCACCGACGGCTGGCGCTACCGCGTCGACTGGCAGCCCCTGACGGCCACCGCCGCGCCGCGCCGCGAAGACTGGCTGGTCGCCGTGCCCGCCGCCCTCGACGGCGACGAGCGGATCGACGTCATCGTGGACGCGCTCGGCGCCGACACCGTCCGGCTGGTCGTCGACACCCCGGACCGCGACGTCCTCCACGACCGGATCACCGCGCTGCTCGAAAGCTTCCCGCGCCCGGCGGGGGTCTTGTCCCTGCTCGCGCTCGACGAGGAACCCGCGGCGGACACGCCGTCGGTGCCCGCCGGGCTCGCGACGACGGCCGCGCTCGTCCAGGCCCTCGGCGACGCCGGCGTCGACGCGCCGCTGTGGTGCGTTACCACCGGAGCCGTCCGGATCGGCCCGGCCGACGCCGCCGGGAGCCTGGCGCAGGCCGCCGTCTGGGGCCTGGGCCGGGTCGCCGCGATGGAGTACCCCGGCCGCTGGGGCGGCCTGGTCGACCTGCCCGCCGACTTCGACCCCCGTGCGCTCACCCGCCTGCCCGCGACGCTGGCCGCGGCGGGGGAGGAGGACCAGCTCGCGCTGCGCCCCGGTGGCGCGCACGTCCGCCGTCTCGTCCCCGCCCCGGCCGGAGGGCCGGTGCCGGACCGGGCCGCCGTCCCGAAGGACGGCACGGTCATCGTCACCGGTGGTACCGGCGCGCTGGGCGGCAAGCTCGCGCACTGGCTCGCCGACGAAGGTGCCGGGCACATCGTGCTCACCAGCCGCCGCGGGCTCGACGCGCCGGGTGCGCGGGAACTCGCCGACGACCTGACGGCGGCCGGGGCCCGCGTGACCGTCGCCGCCTGCGATGTCTCCGACAGGACCGCGCTGGCCGGCCTGATCCAGGGGCTGCCGGCCGAGTTCCCGCTGCGCGGCGTGGTGCACGCCGCCGGTGTGCTCGACGACTGCGTGGTCGACGCCGTCGACCCGGGCCGCTTCGAGACCGTGCTGCGGCCCAAGACGGCCGCCGCGCTCAACCTGCACGAGCTGACCGCGGACCACGACCTGAGCATGTTCGTGCTGTTCGCCTCGATCGCCGGCACCGTGGGCGGGCCCGGCCAGGGCAGTTACGCCGCCGCCAACGCCGTGCTCGACGCCCTCGCCGAACAACGCGCCCGGGACGGGCTGGCCGCGACGTCGGTCGCCTGGGGCGCCTGGGGCGAGGTCGGCATGGCGGCCGACCCGGCGATCCAGGAACGGATGCGCCGCAGCGGCGCCGCGGCCCTCGCGCCGAGACGCGCGATCCTCGCCCTCGGCGAGGCCCTGCGCCGCGGCGACGTCTCGCTGACCGTCGCCGACATCGACTGGAGCCGCTACGCGCCGGGCATGGCGCTGATGCGGATGACGCACCTGCTCGACGGGGTCCCGGCCGCCCGCGCCGCCGTCGAGGCCGCGCGGCGTGAACCGGAAGCCGCGGAAACGTCGCTCGTGGACGAGCTGGCCGCGATGTCCGAACCGGAGCGGGTCAGCACGCTGTCCCGCGCGGTGCGGACGGCGGCCGCGATGATCCTCGGGCACGCGTCACCGGATGCGATCGAGCCGGAGGCCAAGTTCGGCGGTCTCGGCTTCGACTCGCTGAGCGCGGTCGAGTTCCGCAACCTGCTGGCTCGCCGCACCGGGCTGAACCTGGCGCAGGGCATCGTCTTCGACCACCCGACGCCGCTCGCGCTCGCGCAGTTCCTGCGGACCGAGCTGGTGCCGGCGGACCGGCCGGCGACCGATCCGCTGACCGAAGAACTGGACCGGCTGGAACGGGCGCTGGCGGGCGCCCAGCTCAGCGACGTCCGCAAGGACGACCTCACCCGCCGGCTGCACGGGCTGCTCGACGGGATGCGGTCCGACCGCGTCGCCGGCGACGTCGTCCTCGCGGCTTCGGACGACGAAATGTTCGACCTGCTCGGCAAGGAGTTCGGGATCTCGTGAACAGCCACGATGGGCGAGGGTTCATGGACAACGAAGAGAAGCTTCGGCACTTCCTCAAGCGCGTCACCGTGGAACTGCAGGAGACCCGCGAAAAGCTGCGCGAAGCCGAGACGGCGGACCAGGAGCCGATCGCGATCGTCGGCCTGGGCTGCCGCTTCCCCGGCGGGGCCTCGAGTCCCGAGGCGCTGTGGGAGCTGCTGTCCGGCGGACGCGACGCGATCACGGAGTTCCCGGACGACCGCGGCTGGGACGTCGACCGGCTGCACGACGCCGAGGGCAACACCCGCGGCACGTCGTACGTCCGGCACGGCGGTTTCCTGCACGACGCGGGTGACTTCGACCCCGCGTTCTTCGGCATCTCGCCGCGCGAAGCACTGGTCATGGACCCGCAGCAGCGGCTGATGCTGGAGATCTCCTGGGAGGCGATCGAGCGCGCCGGGATCGACCCGGCCGCGCTGCGCGGCTCGTCGACCGGCGTGTTCACCGGCACGAACTTCCAGGACTACATCCACCTCGCGGCCAGCGCGGCCGAGGGCGCCGAGGACTACCTGTCCACGGCGAACGCCTCCAGTGTGCTGTCCGGCCGGGTCGCGTACGCGCTCGGCCTGGAAGGTCCCGCGATCACCGTCGACACCGCGTGCTCGGCGTCGCTGGTCGCGATGCACCTGGCCGCGCACGCGCTGCGCCGCGGCGACTGCTCGCTGGCCCTGGCCGGCGGCGCGACGATCATGGCCACCCCGACGTTGTTCATCGCCTTCAGCCGCCAGCGCGGCCTCGCGCCCGACGGCCGCTGCCGCTCGTTCGCCGCCGGCGCCGAGGGCACCGGCTGGGGTGAGGGCGCGGGCGTCCTCGTCCTGGAGCGGCTGTCCGACGCCGAACGCAACGGCCACCGGATCCTCGCGGTCATGCGGGGGAGCGCGGTCAACCAGGACGGCGCGTCCAACGGCCTCACCGCCCCGAGCGGGCCCGCGCAGGAACGCGTGATCCGCGCCGCGCTCGCCGGCGCCGGGCTCACCCCGGCCGACGTCGACGCCGTCGAGGCCCACGGCACCGGCACCACCCTCGGCGACCCGATCGAGGCCCGCGCCCTGGCCGCCACCTACGGCCGTGACCGCCAGGGTGAGCCGCTGTGGCTCGGCTCGGTGAAGTCGAACCTGGGGCACACCCAGGCCGCCGCCGGTGTGGCCGGCGTGCTGAAGATGGTGCTCGCCCTGCAGCACGGCGTGCTGCCCGAGACCCTCGGCGTCGACGCGCCGACCCCGGCCCTCGACTGGGATTCCAGCGGTCTGGCCCTGGTCACCGGCACCCGCGAGTGGCCGGAGACCGGCCGGCCGCGCCGCGCCGGCGTCTCGTCGTTCGGCCTCAGCGGCACGAACGCCCACATCATCCTGGAGCAGGCCCCGGCGATCCCCGAGCGGGAGTCCTCGCCGGACGTCCGCGTCCCGGGCGTGCTGAACTGGCCGCTGGCGGGCAAGAACGCGGCCGGGCTGCGGGCCCAGGCCGCGCGTCTGCTGTCCTTTGTGGACGGAGAGGTCGCACCGCTGGACCTCGCGTACTCGCTCGGCACCACCCGCGCCGCGCTGCCGCACCGCGCGGTCGTCACCGGCGCCGGCCTCGACGACCTCCGCCAGGGTCTGGCCGCCCTCGCCGCGGGCAACGGCCCCTCCGGCGTGGCCGCCTCTGGCGCCGTCGCGTTCCTGTTCACCGGCCAAGGCGCGCAGCGTGTTGGCATGGGAGCCGAGCTGTACCAGGCGTTCCCGGTGTTCGCCGAGGCTTGGGACGCCGCGTGCGCCCACCTCGACCCCGCGCTGACGGACGTCGTCCGCGGCACTGGCAACCTCGACGAGACTCAGTACGCTCAGGCCGCCCTGTTCGCGCTGGAGGTCGCGCTCTTCCGGCTGACCGAGTCGTGGGGCCTGCACCCGGACTACCTGCTCGGCCACTCCGTCGGCGAGATCGCCGCGGCCCACGTCGCGGGCGTGTTCTCCCTTGAAGACGCCTGCGCGCTCGTCTCGGCGCGCGGCCGGCTCATGCAGGCCCTCCCGGCCGGCGGCGCGATGCTCGCCGCCGAGATCCCCGAGGCCGAAGCCCTCGAACTGATCGCCGGTCGCGAAGCCGCGGTCTCGCTGGCCGCGATCAACGGCCCGGACTCCGTCGTGCTCTCCGGCGACGAGACGGCGATCGACGAGCTCGCCGCCGAACTGACCACACGCGGCCGCCGGACCAAGCGCCTGCGCGTCAGCCACGCCTTCCACTCGCCGCGGATGGAGCCGATGCTCGGCGAGTTCGCCGCCGTGGCCCGCGGCATCACCTACGGCGAAGCCCGCCTGCCGGTGGTCTCGAACCGCACCGGCCGCGTCGCGACCCCGGGTGAGCTGCAGGACCCGGCGTACTGGGTTTCCCACGTCCGCGAAGCCGTCCGCTTCGCCGACGGCGTCCGCTGGCTGGCCGAACGCGACGTCACCCGCTTCGTCGAGCTGGGGCCCGACGGCGTGCTCAGCGCGATGGCCCAGCAGACCGTGAGCGACGACGTCCGCTGCGTCCCGCTGCTGCGCTCGGGCCGGCCGGAGGAACTCTCCGCCGCCACGGCGCTCGCGACGCTGCACGTCGCCGGGGTGCCCGTCGACTGGGCCGGGTTCTACGCCGGGACCGGCGCGACCCGGGTGGACCTGCCGACCTACGCGTTCCAGCACGAGCGCTACTGGCCCGAGGCGACGCCGCCGGGCGCGGCGGCCACCGACCCGGCCGGCCTGGGCCTCACCGCGGCCGGGCACCCGCTGCTCGGCACCGCGATCGGCCTGGCCGACGGCGAGGGCTACCTGTTCACCGGCCGGCTCACCGCGGCGGCGACGCCGTGGCTCGCCGACCACGTCATCATGGGCTCGATCCTGTTGCCGGGCACGGCGTTCCTGGAGCTGGCCGTGCGCGCCGGCGACAGCGTCGGCTGCCCGCAGGTCGCCGAGCTCACCCTCGAAGCGCCCCTGGTCGTGCCGGAGCGCGGTGGGGTGCGGCTGCAGCTGATCGTCGGCGCGGCCGACCACGCCGGCCGCCGCCCGATCACCGTCCACTCGCGACTCGACGACGAACCCGAGGACACGGCCTGGGAGCGCCACGCCAGTGGCGTGCTCGCTCCGGGCGAGCCGGTCACGGTCCCGGCCGCGGAGGCCTGGCCGCCCGCCGGTGCCGACGAGGTCGACATAACCGGCTTCTACGACGGCCTCGCGTCCGTCGGGTTCGGTTACGGGCCCGCGTTCCAGGGCCTGGAACGCGTGTGGCGCCGCGGCGACGAGGTCTTCGCCGAAGTCTCGCGCCCGCGTCAGGCGACCGCCGCCGACTCCTACGGCCTGCATCCCGCCCTGCTCGACGCCGCCCTGCACGCGCTCGGCGCGGCGGGCCGGGCCGAGGACGCGGACCGCCTGCTGCCCTTCGCGTGGTCCGGCGTCACCCTCCACGCCGCCGGCGCGTCCGCGCTGCGCGTCCGGATCGACGCGACCAACCCGGTTTCGGTCTCCCTGAACGTCTCCGACGCCGCCGGTGAACCCGTGGCGACGGTGGATTCCCTCGCCCTGCGCCCGGTTTCCACGAACACCGGACGCAAGGCACGCCACGAATCGCTCTTCACGGTCGAGTGGGTCCCGGTCCCGGCCGGTGCGGCCCCCGCCGTCGCGGACTGGCCCGCGCTCGGCGCCGACTTCGGCCCGGAGATCCCGGCGCTCGTCCGCTACACCCCGGTCGTGCCGGACGGCGAGACTCCCAGTGCGGTAAGGGAAGCCGTCCACACGGCCCTGAGCACCGTCCAGGACTGGCTGGCCGACGACCGGTTCACCCGCTCGCGGCTGGTCGTCGTGACCCACAGCGACCTCGTCACGGCACCGCTGTGGGGTCTGCTGGGCTCCGCCCAGGCCGAGCAGCCGGACCGGATCACCCTGGTCGAGCTGGACGACGACCCCGCGTCCGCGGAGCTGCTGAGCGCCGCGGTGGCGCTGGGCGAGCCCAAGATCGCCATCCGTGAAGGAAAGCTGTGCGTGCCCCGGCTCGCGCGGGCCGCCGTCACCACCGATGCGACGCCGGTGTTCGACGAGACCTCGACGGTGCTCGTCACCGGTGGCCTCGGCGGGCTCGGCGGCCAGGTCGCCCGGCACCTCGTCACCGAACACGGCGTCCGGCGGCTGCTGCTGCTCGGCCGCCGCGGCCCGGACACCCCGGGCGCCGACCGCCTGTGCGCCGACCTCGCCGAATTGGGCGCCGACGCCACGGCGATCGCGTGCGACGTCGCCGACCGCGACGGCCTGGCCGCGGTGTTCGCCGGCCACGAGATCACGGCCGTCGTCCACACCGCGGGCGTCCTCGCCGACGCGACCTTCCCGTCACTCACCGGCGAGCAGGTCGACGCCGTCCTGCGGCCCAAGGTCGACGCCGCCTGGCACCTCCACGAACTGACCGCCGACCTGCCGGGCGTCACGGCGTTCGTGCTCTTCTCGTCCGTCGCCGGCGTCTTCGGCGCGGCCGGGCAGGGCAACTACGCCGCCGCCAACGCCTTCCTCGACGCCCTCGCCGACCACCGCCGCACACAAGGACTTCCGGCCGTCTCGCTGGCCTGGGGCGCGTGGGCGCCGTGGGAGTCCGAAGGTGGCAATCTCGGCATGGCCGGCACTCTCGCGGACGCCGACATCGAGCGGATGACCCGCGCCGGCACCCCGCCGCTCGCCCTCGACCAGGCGCTGAGCCTGTTCGACGCCGCGCTCGGCGCCGACGACGCCCTGCTCGCCCCGGTCCGCCTCGACCTCGACACGCTTTCGGGCGCGCCGGAGGTCCCGCCCCTGCTGCGACGCCTGGTGCGCGGCTCGGCCCGCCGCCGCCCGAAGGCCGACTCTGGTCTGACCGCCCGGCTCGCCGCGCTGGCCCCGGCCGACCGGCAGCGCGCGCTGGTCGACCTGGTGCGCACGCACGTCGTCGGCCTGCTCGGCTACAGCTCGATCAGCCAGGTCGAGCCCGCCCAGTCGTTCTCCGACCTCGGTTTCGACTCGCTGTCGGCGGTCGAGCTGCGCAACGCCGTGCAGGCCGAAACCGGCCTGCGGCTGCCCGCGACGCTCGTCTTCGACTACCCGACCGTCCTCGCCCTGGCCCGCCACCTGCACGACGAACTGGTCGGCTCCCTCGGCTCCCTGGATGCCGTCGACCGGACGCCGGTGCGCACGGCGGCCGCCGTCGAGTCCGACCCCGTCGTCATCGTCTCGATGGGCTGCCGCTACCCGGGCGGCATCACGTCCCCGGACGAGCTGTGGGACTTCGTCGTCGGCGACGGCGACGGCATCTCACGCTTCCCCGGCGACCGCGGCTGGCCCGTCGACGCCATCTACCACCCCGACCCCGACCACGCGGGCACCAGCTACACCCGCGACGGCGGCTTCCTCGACGACGTCGCGGGCTTCGACCCCGGCTTCTTCGGCATCTCGCCGCGTGAGGCCCTGGCGATGGACCCGCAGCAGCGCCAGCTGCTGGAGACGTCGTGGGAGGCCCTGGAACGCGCCGGGATCCGGCCGGGCACCCTGCGCGGCAGCCGGACCGGCGTCTACGCCGGGATCATGTACCACGACTACCTCGGCGCCAACGTCGAGTTCCCGGCTGACTCGCTCGGTTACCTCGGCACCGGCAACGCGGGCAGTGTGCTGTCCGGCCGCATCTCCTACGTCTTCGGGCTGGAAGGCCCGTCGGTCACCGTCGACACCGCGTGCTCGTCTTCGCTGGTCGCGCTGCACATGGCGGCGACCGCCCTGCAACGCGGCGAGTGCGAGCTGGCCTTGGCCGGCGGCGTCACGGTGATGGCCACGCCGGGCACGTTCATCGACTTCAGCCGCCAGCGCGGCCTCGCCGCCGACGGCCGTTGCAAGTCCTACGCGGACAGTGCCGACGGCGTCGGCTGGTCCGAAGGCGTCGGCGTCCTCGTGCTGGAGCGGCTGTCCGACGCGCGCCGCAACGGTCACCCCGTGCTCGCCGTGGTCCGCGGCTCCGCCGTCAACTCCGACGGCGCGTCCAACGGCCTCACCGCGCCGAACGGGCCGTCGCAGCAGCGCGTCATCCGTCAAGCACTCGGCGCCGCCGGGCTGACACCGTCCGAAGTGGACGTCGTCGAAGGCCACGGCACCGGCACTACCCTCGGCGACCCGATCGAGGCGCAGGCGCTGCTGGCCACCTACGGCCAGGAGCGGGACGAGTTCCAGCCGCTGCTGCTCGGTTCGGTCAAGTCGAACCTCGGCCACACCCAGGCCGCCGCCGGTGTCGCGGGCGTGATCAAGTCCGTGCTCGCCATGCGCGCCGGCATCGTCCCCAAGAGCCTGCACATCGACGCGCCGTCGTCCCACGTGGACTGGACGGCCGGCGACATCCAGCTCGTGACGGACACCCGGCCGTGGCCGGAGACCGGCCGCCCACGCAGGGCCGCCGTGTCGTCGTTCGGCATCAGCGGCACCAACGCCCACGTCGTGCTGGAGCAGGCCCCGGCCGCCGAACCGGCACCCGTGGTGACCCAGGACGACCGGCCCGCGCCGTGGCTGCTGGCCGCCCGGACGCCGGAAGCCCTGCGTGCCCAGGCCGAACGGCTCCTGACGGCGGTCGGCGACGCCGACCCCCGCGACGTCGCCTGGTCACTGGCCACCACCCGGACGGCGTTCGAGTACCGCGCGGTCCTCACCGGCGACCCGGTCGCCGCGCTCACCGCCCTCGCGGCGGGGGAGGACGTGCCACTTCCGGCCACCCCGGGGGCCCGGACGGCGTTCCTGTTCACCGGCCAGGGCGCCCAGCGCGCCGGCGCCGGACGTGAGCTGTACGAGCGGTTCCCGGCGTTCGCCGAGGCCCTCGACGACGTCTGCGCGCACCTCGACCCGGAACTCGGGTTCTCCTTGCGGGAGCGCATGTTCGACGTCGACGCGTCCCTCGAACCCACCGACGTCGCGCAGCCCGCGCTGTTCGCGATCGAGGTCGCGCTGTACCGCCTGCTGCGCTCCTGGGGCGTCACGCCGGACCTGCTGCTCGGCCACTCGATCGGTGAGCTGGCCGCGGCGCACGTCGCCGGCGTCTTCTCCCTCGCCGACGCGTCCCGCCTGGTGGCGGCGCGTGGCCGCTTGATGGCCGCACTGCCCACAAGTGGCGCGATGGTCGCGATCAACGCGACCGAAGCGGCTGTCGCCGGAGCGATCGACGGCCGCGCCGGAGTGTCGATCGCCGCGGTCAACGGGCCGGAGTCGGTCGTCCTGTCGGGCGACGAAGACGTCGTCACGGAGATCGCCGCGACCTTCGCCTCGGACGGTTACCGGACCAGCCGCCTCAAGGTCAGCCACGCGTTCCACTCACCGCTGATGGACCCGATGCTCGACGACTTCCGCGCGATCGCGGAGACCGTCGAGTACGCCCCGGCCGAGCTGCCGGTGGTGTCGAACCTGACCGGCGCGATCGCCGGCGACGAGCTGGGCACGGCGGACTACTGGGTGCGCCACGTCCGCGAAGCCGTCCGGTTCGCCGACGGCGTCGCGGCCCTGCTCGCCGACGGCGTTACGGCGTTCCTCGAGGTCGGCCCGGCCGGCGTGCTCAGCGCCATGGCCGCCGACACTCTCCCCGCCGAAGCCGTCGCCGTCCCGGCACTGCGCCGTGACCGCGAGGACGTCGACGCGATCGTTGATGCCCTCAGCGCGCTCCACCGGCACGGCGTCGACGTCGACTGGGACGCCTACTTCGTCGGGGGCCACCAGCTCGCCCTGCCCACCTACGCCTTCCAGCACGAACGCTTCTGGCCGCGGATGGCCACGCTGCCCGGCGACGTCGGCGCGATCGGCCTCGGCGCCGTCGCCCACCCGCTGCTCGGCGGCGGCATCGACCTGCCCGAGTCGGGCGGATTCCTGTTCACCGCACGGGTTTCGCTGGCCACCCACCCGTGGCTGGCCGGGCACCGCATCGCCGGTTCGGTCCTGCTGCCCGGTACCGCGCTGCTCGAGCTCGCCGTCTGCGCGGGCGACCAGCTCGGCTGCCCGGGTGTCGGCGAGCTGACCCTGCAAGCGCCGCTGGTGCTGGCCGACGAGGCCGGCACGCACGTCCAGGTCGCCGTCGGCCCGCCCGACGAGGCCGGCGACCGGCCGATCACCGTCTATTCGCGCCGCGAAGACGCCATCGACCAGCCGTGGACCCGGCACGCGAGCGGCACGCTGCTGGCCACCGCTGAACCCGCGCCGGAGCCGGTCCGCCGTCCCGACGGCGCGGCCGAAGCAGACCTGGCCGACCTGTACGACCGGTTCGCCGACCAGGGCTTCGAGTACGGCCCGGCCTTCCGCGGCCTGACCGCGGTGTGGCGGCACGGCGAGGACGTCTTCGCCGAAGTCGAGCTGCCGGAGGACGAACACGCCGACGCGGCGTCGTTCGGGCTGCACCCCGCGCTCCTCGACGCCTGCCTGCACGCGACGTCGTTCAGCACCGCCGTCCGCCCCGGCTCGCTGCCGTTCTCGTGGGAAGGCGTCTCGGTGCACGCGGCCGGCGCGACCGCGGTGCTCGTGCGGATCTCACCCGCCGGCGACGACGCGGTTTCCCTGCACGTCACCGACGCCGACGACCACCCCGTCGCGTCCGTGCGCTCGCTGGTGCTCCGGCCGCTGCCCTCGGGCGCGATCGACGACACCGCCGACCGCGACTCCCTGTTCCAGCTCGACTGGATCCCGTTCACCCCCGGCGCCCCCGAGACCGGCGCGGTGGCCGTCGCGGGCAGTGACCCGCTCGGCGTCGCCGGCGTCTTCCCGGACGCGACGCGGCTCCCGAGCCCGCTGACCTTCGAGGGTGACGTCCCGCCGTTCGTCGTCCTCCCGGTCGCCGGGGCCGAGAACGCCGACGTCGTGCGGGAAACGCGCGAACTCACCACGCACGTCCTGGCCCTGCTGCAGGACTGGCTGGCCGACGAGCGGTTCGCCGCGGCGCGGCTGGTGCTCGTCACCCGCGGCGCGACGACCGGGGCGGACCTGCCCGCCGCCGCCGTCTGGGGCCTCGCCCGCACCGCCCAGGTCGAGCACCCTGGCCGCATCGTGCTCGTCGACCTCGACGGCACCGCCGAGTCCCTGGCCGCACTGCCCTCGGCCCTCGGAACGGGCGAACCGCAGGTCACGCTGGTCGACGGCGACCTGCGCGCGGCCCGCCTCACCCGCGCCGAAGCGGCACTTTCACGTGAAAGTGCCGCCTCCTGGGACCCCGACGGCACCGTGCTCATCACCGGCGGCACCGGTGGGCTCGGCGGGCTGCTGGCCCGCCACCTGGTCACCGAGCGCGGCGCCCGGCGCCTGCTGCTCGTCAGCCGCCGCGGCCTGGCCGCCGACGGCGCTCCCGAACTGGTCGCCGACCTCACCGAGGCCGGTGCCGAGGTCGACGTCCGGTCCTGCGACATCGCCGACCGCGACGCGCTGCGAGCGCTGCTCGAAGACGTCCCGGCCGAGCACCCGCTGACCGCCGTCGTGCAGACCGCCGGTGTGCTCGACGACGGCGTTCTCGGGTCGCTGACCCCCGAGCGGCTCGCGACCGTGCTGCGCCCCAAGGTGGACGCGGCCTGGAACCTGCACGAGCTGACCCGCGATCTCGACCTCGCCGCGTTCGTCTCCTTCTCGTCGGTCGCCGGCACCTTCGGTGGTGCCGGGCAGGCCAACTACGCCGCCGCCAACGCCTTCCTCGACGCGCTCGCCCTGCGCCGCGCCGGCGAAGGACGTCCCGCGCAGTCGCTGGGCTGGGGCCCGTGGGCCGCCGCGACCGGGATGACCCGGGCGCTCTCCGACGCCGACATCGAGCGGATGGCCCGGCTCGGCATGCCGGTGCTGCAGCCGGAGCAGAGCATCCGGCTGTTCGACCGCGCGTTGACCACCGACCGCGCCGTGCTGCTGCCGGTGCGCCTCGACCTGCCGGTGATCCGGACCCAGCCGGAGATCCCGCCGCTGCTGCGCGGCCTGGTCCGGGTCTCCGGGCGTCGCCTCGCCGGCGGTGGTCCGGCCGCCGCCGGCCTGGTGCGCCGCCTGGCCGGGCTGAGCGAGAACGAGCGGGCCGAAGCCGTGCTCGACCTCGTGCGTGGCCAGGTCGCGCTGGTGCTCGGGCACGCCGACGCCGCCGCGATCCCCGCCGCGAAGACGTTCCAGGAGCTCGGTCTCGACTCCCTGACCGCCGTCGACCTGCGCAACAAGCTGACCGCCGCGTCCGGCGTCGCGCTGCCGGCCACGACCGTCTTCGACTACCCGACGATGACCGCGCTGGCCCGGCACCTGACCGGCCAGCTGGCCGGCGCGGACGACGACCACCAGGACGCGGCACGGGTGACTGCGCCGTTGCTCGACGAGCCGATCGCGATCGTCGCGATGAGCTGCCGCTACCCGGGCGGCGTCACCACGCCCGAGCAGCTCTGGGACCTCGTCGCCGGAAGTACCGACGCCATCACCGAGTTCCCGTCCGATCGCGGCTGGGACGTCGACTCCCTCTACGACCCCGACCCGGACCACCCGGGCACGTCCTACACGCGCCACGGCGGGTTCCTGCACGACGCGGCCGAGTTCGACGCCGCGTTCTTCGGGATGAGCCCCCGCGAAGCCGTCGCCACCGACACCCAGCAGCGGCTGCTGCTGGAAGTCTCGTGGGAGGCGATCGAACGGGCCGGCATCGACCCGCGTGTCCTGCGCGGCAGCCGGACCGGCGTGTTCGCCGGCGTGATGTACAACGACTACAACAGCCTCGTCTCCGGCGGTGACCTCGAGGCCTACCAGGGCAACGGCAGCGCGGGCAGCGTCGCCTCCGGCCGCGTCTCGTACGTGCTGGGCCTCGAAGGCCCCGCCGTCACCGTCGACACGGCGTGTTCGTCGTCGCTGGTCGCGCTGCACTGGGCGGCGCAGGCGCTGCGTTCCGGCGAGTGCACGCTCGCCCTCGCCGGCGGCGTCACCGTGATGTCGACGCCGGGCACGTTCGTCGGGTTCTCCCGTCAGCGCGGCCTGTCCGCCGACGGCCGCTGCAAGTCCTTCTCCGACGACGCGGACGGCGTCGGCTGGTCCGAGGGCGCCGGGATGCTGCTGCTGGAGCGGCTGTCCGACGCGCGCCGCAACGGCCACCCGGTGCTCGCCGTGGTCAAGGGTTCCGCCGTCAACTCCGACGGCGCGTCCAACGGCCTCACCGCCCCCAACGGCCCGTCGCAGCAACGCGTGATCCGCCAGGCGCTGGCCGCGTCCGGACTGTCCACTGCGGACGTCGACGTCGTCGAAGGCCACGGCACCGGCACCACGCTCGGTGACCCGATCGAGGCCCAGGCGCTGCTCGCGACCTACGGCCGCGACCGGGAAACCCCGCTGCTGCTGGGCTCGGTCAAGTCCAACATCGGCCACACCCAGGCCGCCGCCGGCGTCGCCGGCATCATCAAGATGGTCGAGGCGCTGCGGCACGGCGTCGTCCCGCCGAGCCTGCACGCCGGCGCGGTGTCCACGCACGTCGACTGGGCCGCCGGCGACGTCGAGGTCGTCACCGGGAACCGGCCCTGGCCGGAGACCGGCCGGGCGCGCCGCGCGGCGGTGTCGTCGTTCGGCATCAGCGGTACCAACGCCCACACGATCATCGAGCAGGCCCCGGACGCGAACCTGCCGGACGCGCCGCCGGACGCCGGTGTCGTGCCGTGGCCGCTGTCCGCGTTCACCGAACCAGCCCTGCGGGCGCAGGCCGCCCGGCTGGCGGAGCACGCGACCGAAGCCACCGAACTGAACCGCGTCGACGCGGGCTACAGCCTGGCCACCGGCCGGACCGCCTTCGACCAGCGCGCGGTCGTGCTGTCCGAGCACCGCGGCGAACTCGCCGCCGCGCTCGAAGCGCTGGCCGCGGGGGAGCCGCACCCGGCCGTCGTCACCGGCCAGGCGGACGAGACGGCGAAGCTCGCCGCCCTGTTCGCCGGGCAGGGCGCCCAGCGTCTCGGCATGGGCCGCCGGCTCTACGCCCGGTACCCCGCGTTTGCCCAGGCCTGGGACGCGGTCGTCGAGCTGCTGCCCGGCGACTGGTCCGGGATCGTCTGGGGCGAGGACTCCCGCGCGCTGGCCGGCACCGCCGCCGCGCAGCCCGCGTTGTTCGCGCTCGAAGTCGCGCTGTTCCGGCTCGCCGAGTCGTGGGGCGTGCGCCCGGACTACGTGCTCGGGCACTCGGTGGGGGAGATCGCGGCCGCGCACGTCGCGGGTGTGCTGTCCCTGGCCGACGCCTGCACCCTGGTCGCGGCCCGCGCCTCGCTGATGGGCGCGCTGCCCGCCGGTGGCGCGATGGTGTCCGTGCGGGCCACCGAAGACGAAGTGCGCCCGTTGCTGGGCGACGACGTCGCCATCGCGGCGGTCAACGGTCCCGAAGCCGTCGTGCTCGCGGGCGTCGAGGACGCCGTACTGGCCGTCGCGGCCCAGTTCGAGAAGACGACACAGCTCAAGGTGAGCCACGCGTTCCACTCGCCGCTGATGGACCCGATGCTCGACGAGTTCCGAGCGGTGGCCGAGTCCCTGACCTACGCCACGCCGCGGATCCCGCTCGTGTCCACGGTGACCGGCGAGCTGCTGGAATCCGTGAGCGCGGACCACTGGGTCGCCAACGTCCGCCGCACGGTCCGCTTCGCCGACGGCGTCACGGCGCTGCACGGGCGCGGCGTCCGCGTCTTCGCCGAGTTCGGCCCGGACGGCGTCCTGTCGGCGATGACCGCCGGGACCCTTCCGTCCGACGTTGTCACGGTTCCGTTGCTGCGCAAGGACGTCCCCGAGCCGCGGGCCGCGCTCGCCGGGCTGGGCGGCCTGCACGTCACCGGCGTCCGCGTCGACTGGGCCGCGGTGCTGGCCGGTGGCCGGCGGACGGCACTGCCGACGTACGCGTTCCAGCGGGAACGCTTCTGGCCGAAGGGCGGCGCGACCCCACGTGGCGACGCCACCGCCGCGGGCCTCGGCGTCGGCGGCCACCCGATGGTCGGCGCCGTGGTGCGCCCGGCCGGGTCGGGCGAGATCCTGCTGACCAGCCGGCTGTCCGTGTCCGGGCACCCGTGGCTGGCCGGGCACGTCGTCGGCGGCAGCGTGGTGCTGCCCGGCACCGTCTTCGCCGAACTCGCCCTGCGGGCCGGCGACGAAGCCGGGACGCCGTGCCTGGAAGAGCTCACGCTCACCGCGCCCCTGGTCCTGCCCGGCCGCGGCGGCGTCCAGGTGCAGCTGCGCGTAGCCGAGCCGGCCGGCGACGGACGTCGCGCCCTCACCGTCTACTCGCGACCGGAAGACGCCGACGACCTGGCCTGGATCCAGCACGCCACCGGTATGTTCGGCCCGGCACGTCCGGCGGCCACCTTCGACGCCGCGGAGTGGCCGCCTGCCGGCGCCGTCGAGGTCGACCTCGACGGCCACTACGAGCGCCTCACCGACGCCGGACTGGCCTACACCGGAGCGTTCCGCGGCCTGACCGCCGCGTGGCAGCTCGGCGACGACGTCTTCGCCGACGTCGCGCTCCCGAGCGACGAGGCGGGGGAGGCGGGCGCGTTCGGCCTGCACCCGGCCCTGTTCGACGCCTGCCTGCACGCGATCGGCTTGCTGGGTACCGAAAGCGGTGCCGCCGAGCTGCCGTTCGCCTGGGAAGGCGTCCAGCTGCACGCGACCGGCGCGGCGAACGTCCGGGTCCGGATCTCCCGGTCCGGCGCGGGTGTCGCGATCGCCGTCGCCGACCCGGCCGGGCAGCCGGTCGCGGAGGCCGCGTCGCTGCGGCTGCGCCCGCTGACCGCGTCCCGTCCCGGCCCGGTGGGCCAGGAACACCTGTACCGGCTCACGTGGACCCCGCTGACCGCGACGCCGTCCGGCTTCGCCACCGCCGGTGTCCTGGGCGACACGACCGAACTCCTGACCACAGCGGGAATCGAGACCGCCTTCGACGACGTCGAAGCGGCCGCCACGGCCGCACCGGACCTGGTGGTCCTCCCGCTTCTGGGCCAGCCGCACGACGACGCGGCCGAATCGGCCCGTGCCCTGACCGCCCGCACTCTCGGACTCCTCCAGGAATGGCTGGCCGAGGATCGGCTGCGGGAGACCCGGCTTGTCGTCCTCACCCGCGGGGCCACCGACGGTGACCCCGCCGCGGCGGCCGTCTGGGGGCTCGTGCGCTCCGCGCAGGCCGAGCACCCGGGCCGCGTCACGCTGGTCGACCTCGCCGACGACACGACCGGCCTGGCCGCTGCTCTCGCCACGGACGAACCGCAGGTCGTCCTGCGCGACGGTGAGGTGCACGGTGGCCGGCTCGCCCGCGTCGCCGTGGCCGAAGCCGAGGCTTTCGGCGACCCCGACGGCACCGTCCTGATCACCGGCGGCACCGGGGGACTGGGCGCGCTGTTCGCCCGGCACCTGGCTTCCGAGCACGGCATGCGCCGGCTGCTGCTGGTCAGCCGCAGCGGCGGCGACGTCGACGAGGTCACCGCCCTGATCGCCGAACTCGCCGCGCACGGCACCGAAGCGAGCGTCGCCGCGTGCGACGTCGCCGACCGGGACGCCCTGGCCGCGCTGCTGGCCGGGATCCCGGCCGAGCACCCGCTGACCGCCGTCGTGCACAGTGCGGGCGTCGTCGACGACGGCGTTCTCGACTCCCTGACCGCCGAGCGCTTCGACCGCGTGCTGCGGCCCAAGGCCCAGGGCGCGTGGAACCTGCACGAGCTGACCAAGGACCTCGGCCTGACGTCGTTCGTGGTGTTCTCGTCGGTCGCCGGCACCGTCGGCACCGCGGGCCAGGCGAACTACGCCGCGGCCAACGCGTTCCTCGACGCCCTCGCCCGCCGCCGCCACGCCGAAGGCCTGCCCGCCACCTCGCTCGCCTGGGGCCCGTGGGCCGCGGGCAGCGGCATGACGAGCGCGCTGACCGACGCCGACCTCGCCCGGATGGCCCGCGCCGGCACCCCTGCCATCCCGGCCGAGCTGGGCACGCGGCTGTTCGACGCGGCCCTGGCCGCCGGCGTGCCCGACCTCGCGCCGGTCCACCTCGACCTGCCCGTGCTGCGGGCCATGGGCGAGGTCCCGCCGATCCTGCGCGGCCTGATCCGCGTCCCGCTGCGCCGGTCCGCCGCCGCGGCGGGTGGCGAAGCCGCGGTCGGTCTCGTCCGCCGGCTCGGCGCGCTCGACGAGGCCGGGCGCGTCCGGGCCCTGCGCGAGCTGATCACCGCGCAGGTCGCCCAGGTCCTCGGGCACGCCGACACCGGCGGGCTCGACGCCGACCAGACGTTCCAGCAGCTCGGCTTCGACTCGCTGACCGCCCTGGAGCTGCGCAACCGGCTCGACGGCGCGACCGGCGTCCGGCTCAGCGCCACCGCCGTGTTCGACTACCCGACCATCGCCGCGCTCGGCGGGCACCTCCTGGAAGCGCTGCTCGGTTCCGGCGCGGTGACCGACGAAACCGCCGTGCCCGCCGCCGTCGCGGGCGACCCGATCGTCATCGTCGGCATGAGCTGCCGGTTCCCGGGCGGGGTCTCCTCGCCCGAAGACCTGTGGCAGCTGCTGACCGAGGAGCGCGACGCGATCACGGCGTTCCCGGCCAACCGCGGCTGGGACATCGCCTCGCTCTACCACCCGGACCCCGACAACCCCGGCACGACCTACACCCGCGAAGGCGGTTTCCTGCACAACGCGGGGGAGTTCGACCCGGAGTTCTTCGGGATGAACCCGCGCGAGGCGCTGGCCACCGACGCCCAGCAGCGGCTGCTGCTGGAGACCGGCTGGGAGGCCGTCGAGGGCGCCGGGATCGACCCGGCCACCCTGCGCGGCAGCCGCACCGGCGTGTTCGTCGGCGTGATGTACAACGACTACGGCCTGACGCTGAACCACATGGCCGACACCGACGGCTACGAGAGCAACGGCAGCTCGCCGAGCGTCGCCTCCGGCCGGGTCGCCTACACCTTCGGCTTCGAAGGCCCGACCCTGACCGTCGACACGGCGTGCTCGTCGTCGCTGGTCACCCTGCACCTGGCCGCGCAGGCGCTGCGCAACGGCGAGTGCGGGCTGGCGCTGGCCGGCGGCGCGACCGTGATGGCCACGCCCGGCACGTTCGTCGGGTTCAGCCGCCAGCGCGGCCTCGCCACCGACGGCCGCTGCAAGGCGTTCTCCGACGACGCCGACGGCCTGGGCTTCGCCGAGGGCGTCGGGATGCTGCTGCTGGAACGGATGTCCGACGCGCGGCGCAACGGCCACGAGATCCTGGCGGTCGTCCGCGGCTCGGCGATCAACTCCGACGGCGCGTCCAACGGCCTCACCGCGCCCAACGGGCCCTCGCAGCAGCGGGTCATCCGCCAGGCGCTCGCCGCGGCCGGACTGTCCACTTCGGACATCGACGCGATCGAGGCGCACGGCACCGGCACCAAGCTCGGTGACCCGATCGAGGCGCAGGCGCTCATCGCGACCTACGGCCGCGACCGGGAGCACCCGCTGCCGATCGGCTCGGTGAAGTCCAACATCGGGCACACGCAGGCCGCCGCCGGCGTGGCCGGGATCATCAAGATGGTCCTCGCCATGCGCCACGGCGTCCTGCCGCGCTCGCTGCACGCGGCCACCCCGTCGTCCCACGTGGACTGGCAGGACAGCGGTGTCGAGGTGCTGTCGCAGGCCCGGCCGTGGCCGGACGCCGGCCGCGTGCGCCGCGCGGCGGTGTCGTCCTTCGGCATCAGCGGCACCAACGCCCACACCGTGCTGGAAGCCGCCCCCGCGCCGGCCCCCGCGCCCGCCCCGGAGACGCCGCCGGCGATCGTGCCGTGGGTGCTCTCGGGCCGGACGTCGGCCGCCCTGCGCGGCCAGGCGGAGCGGGTGCTGGCGCACCTGCCCGAGCAGGCGGACGCGGCCGCGATCGGCCGCGCGCTGGCCGGCCGGTCGGCGTTCGCGCACCGGGCCGTCCTGGTCGGCGAGGACCGGGCGGGGCTGACGGCCGCGCTCACCGCCGTCGCCGCCGGGGAGGCCGCACCGGACGTCGTGACCGGCCGCACCTTCGGCACCCGCGCCCCGGCGTTCGTCTTCCCGGGCCAGGGCTCGCAGTGGGCCGGGATGGCCCGCGACCTGCTGGCCGCGTCCCCGGTCTTCGCCGGGACGATGGCCGAGTGCGCCGCGGCGCTGTCCGAGTTCGTCGACTGGTCGCTGCTCGAGGTCCTGGAGGACGACGAGGCCTTGCAGGAGGTCGACATCGTCCAGCCCGCGCTGTGGGCGGTGATGGTGTCGCTGGCCGCGCTGTGGCGCGAGTTCGGCGTCGAGCCCGCCGCCGTGGTCGGGCACTCGCAGGGCGAGATCGCCGCGGCCTGCGTCGCGGGCGCCCTGAGCCTGTCCGACGGCGCCCGGGTAGTTGCCCTGCGCAGTCGTTTGATCAGGCAGAAGCTCGCCCGCACCGGCGTGATGCTGTCGATCGTGGCGCCGGCCGACGACGTCCGTGCCCTGGTGGCGGACCTCGGTGACGAGGTCTCGATCGCCGCGGTCAACGGGCCGAAGCTGGTCACCGTCTCCGGCGACGAAGGCGCGTTGACCGCGCTGGAGAAGCGCCTCTCGGCCGCCGGCATGATGCGCTGGCGCCTGGCCGGGGTGAACTTCGCCGCGCACTCGCCGCAGGTGGAGCTCCTCGAGGACGACCTGCTGGAGCAGCTGGCGCCGATCACGCCGCGCAGCAGCACGGTGCGGTTCTATTCGTCGGTGACCGGCGGCCTGCTGGACACCGCCGAACTGGACGCCCGGTACTGGTACCGCAACATCCGCCAGACCGTGCTGTTCGGCGACGCGTCCGCGGCGATGGTCGCCGACGGGACCGCGGCGTTCATCGAGCCCAGCCCGAGCCCGGTGCTGAAGATGGCGCTGGAGCAGACCATGGACCCCACCGGCGAGCCGCTGGTGTTCCAGGAGACCCTGCGCACCGGCGAGGGCGATTGGCGCCGGATGGTGACCGCGGTCGCCGGTGCGCACGCCCAGGGCGTCACCATCGACTGGCGCGCCTACTTCGACCGCGCCGGCGTCACCACCGGCGTCCCGCTGCCGACGTACGCCTTCCAGCGCAAGAACTACTGGCCCGAGGCCCAGCCGAAGGCCGCGCCCGAGGCGGGGGAGAGCGCGGCGGACGCGCGGCTGTGGGGCACGGTCGCCGCCGCCGACGTCGACACCCTGGCTTCGGTCCTGGACGTCGACCGCACGGCGCTGGACTCCGTCCTGCCCGCGCTGACGTCGTGGCGGGAGAAGCTGCGCAGCGACGCCGCGATCGACCGCTGGTGGTACCGGATCGACTGGACGCCGTTGAAGGTGCCGGCGGAAGCCGCGGTGCCGGGCCGGTGGCTCGCCGTAATCGCCGAGGGCACCGAGGACCAGCCGTGGGTCGGCCGGGTGCTCGGCGCGCTGCCCGGTGACGTCACGGTGCTGCCGGTCGCCGAACCCGACCCGGTCGCCCTGGCGGCCCGGATCGAGGCGCTGCCCGGCTCGTTCGACGGCGTCGTCTCGTTGCTGGCCCTGCGCTCCGAACCGCTGCCGGGCGCACCGACGGCCCCGGCCGGGATGACGCTCACCGCCGTCCTGGTCCAGGCGCTGGTCCAGGAGGTCGACCGGTTCGGCGCCGGGGTCCGGCTGTGGTGCCTGACCCGTGAGGCACTGGGCGTCGAGGACCATCCGGCGGCGCCGGACACCGTCGAGCAGGCCGCGGTCTGGGGCTTCGGCCGCACCGTCGCGCTGGAGCTGTCCGCGGCCTGGGGCGGCATGGTCGACCTCACGGCCGAACCGAGCGAGACCGACCTCAAGAACCTGCCGCTCGTGCTCGCCGGGATCGACGGCGAGGACCAGGTGTGCCTGCGGACCGGCCGGATCCTCGGCCGGCGGCTGCGCCGCACCACCGCGGCCGAGACCCCGGTGATCACCCCGGCGCTGGCCGGGCCCGGCACGGTCCTGGTCACCGGCGGCACCGGCGCGCTCGGCGCGGAGACCGCACGCTGGCTCGCCGACGCCGGCGTCAAGCGGCTGGTGCTGACCAGCCGCCGCGGCCCGGACGCACCAGGTGCCGCCGAGCTGGTCGAAGACCTGGCCGCGCGGGGCGCCGAGGCGGCCGTCGTGGCCTGCGACGTCGCCGAGCGCGACCAGCTCGCCGCGATGCTCGACGCGATCCCGGCCGAGCACCCGCTGCGCGGTGTCGTCCACTCCGCCGGCGTCCCGCAGGGCGGCGCCGACGTCGTCGCCCTGACCCTCGACGACGTCGAAGCGGTCCTCAAGTCCAAGGTGGCCGGGGCCCGGCTGCTCGACGAGCTCGTCGGGGACCGGGAGCTCGACTTCTTCGTGCTGTACTCGTCGGTCGCCGGCATGCTCGGCAGCGGCAAGCAGAGCGCCTACGCCGCGGCCAACGCCTACCTGAACGCGCTGGCCGAAGACCGGGTGCGCCGCGGGCTGCGCGGCACCTCGCTCGGCTGGGGCCTCTGGGGCGAGACCGGGATGGCGATGCAGGGCGACATGCTCGACCACATGCAGCGCCACGGCCTGGTCCCGCTGGCCCCGGCCGAGGCGATGACGGCGTTCGGCCGTGCCCTGGGCTTCCAGGGCTCCGTGCTGGCCGCGGACTTCGACTGGAGCCGCTTCGCCCAGACGTTCACCCTGCCCCGCCAGAGCGCGCTGCTGAGCGAGCTGCCGGAGGTCCGGCAGGCGCTGGGCGCGGACACGATCGTCGAACGCGACGCCGTCGTGGCCGAGGCGACCCTGCACGAGGAACTGGCCCACCTGGAACCGGCGGAGCGGCGCGAGGCGCTGCTGACGCTGGTGCGCTCGATCGCCGCCGAGCTGCTCGGTTACGGCGACGGGTCGGACATCGAGCCGACCCAGGCGTTCCGGGAGATGGGTGTCGACTCGCTCGCCGCCGTCGAGGTCCGGAACGTGCTGGCGGAGCGGACGGGCGTGCGGCTGGCCTCGACGCTGGTGTTCGACTACCCGACCGCGAACGCCATCGCCGGGCACCTCCACCGCGAGCTGTTCGGTGACGTCGACGACGTTCCGCTGTCCGAAGAGGAGACCCGCGTCCGGAAGTTCCTGGCGGCGGTCTCATTCGACCAGCTGCGCTCGCTGGGCCTGATGGACCTGCTCGTGGAGGCGGTCGACCGGTCGGAGCGGACCTACGACGAGGAATCCGCGGCGGAGACCGGCGACGACGGCGATATCGGCGACATGGATGCGGACGATCTCGTCCGCTTCGTGCTGGGCGGACAGGACTGAGAGCAGCGGGTCTAGGCCGGATGGCGGCCCCGGTGACGGGCAACAACTAGACGTTTCCGGGTCTGCCGTGCGGTTGACTCACTCGCCAAGAAGGACGTTCGCCCGCCGCCGGTCCAGAGGAGAACGCCGACGCGGTGGCGCTACCCAGGTAACCGTCAACACCGATGCGCTCACCGTGGAGAAGACTATGCCGGCCGGGTCCGATCGAGTTGTCGAGGCGTTGCGCGTCGCGGTGCAGGAGAACCAGCAGCTGCGGCGACAGAACCAGAATCTCCTCTCGACGTCGAGCGAGCCCGTCGCGATCGTCGCGATGAGCTGCCGCTACCCGGGCGGGGTCGAATCCCCGGACGAGCTGTGGCGGCTGGTCGCCGACGGGGTCGACGCGGTGTCCGGCTTCCCGGACGGCCGCGGCTGGCCCGAGAGCGCGCACCAGGGCGGGTTCCTGCACCAGGCCGGTGACTTCGACCCGGCGTTCTTCGGCATCTCGCCGCGGGAAGCGCTGGCGATGGACCCGCAGCAGCGGATCGTGCTGGAGCTGGCCTGGGAAGCGTTCGAGCGGGCCGGGATCGACCCCGGCAGCCTCGAAGGCAGCACCGGCGGCGTGTTCGTCGGCGCGGCGTCCCAGGACTACGGCCGCGGCCTCGCCGCGCTGCCCGACGGCGTCGAGGGCTACCTGGTCACCGGCACCGAGTGCTCGGTCATCTCCGGCCGGATCGCCTACTTCTACGGCCTGGAGGGCCCGGCCGTCACGGTCGACACCGCCTGCTCGTCGTCGCTGGTCGCGCTGCACTGGGCCGCCCGTTCGCTGCGGGCCCGCGAGTGCTCGCTGGCGCTGGCCGGCGGCGTCACGGTGATGGCGACGCCCGGCCTGTACGGGGAGTTCGACCGGCAGGGCGGCCTCGCCTCCGACGGCCGCTGCAAGTCGTTCGCCGACGCGGCCGACGGCGCCGGGTTCTCCGAAGGCGCCGGCATGCTGCTGCTGGAGCGGCTGTCCGACGCGCGGCGCAACGGGCACCAGGTGCTCGCCGTGCTCCGCGGGTCCGCGGTGAACTCCGACGGCGCGTCCAACGGCATCACCGCCCCCAACGGCCCGTCGCAGCAGCGCGTGATCCGCCAGGCCCTCGACAACGCCGGGCTCGCGCCCGCCGACATCGACACCGTCGAGGCCCACGGCACCGGCACGGTGCTCGGCGACCCGATCGAGGCCCAGGCCCTGCTGGCCACCTACGGCGGCGACCGGCCGACCGACCGGCCGCTGTGGCTGGGCTCCTTCAAGTCGAACGTCGGGCACACGCAGTCCGCGGCCGGCGTCGGCGGCATCATCAAGATGATCATGGCGATGCGCCACGGCGTCCTGCCCAAGACCCTGCACGTCGACGCCCCGACGTCCCATGTGGACTGGACCGCCGGCGCCGTCTCGCTGCTCACCGAGCAGCGGCCGTGGCCGGAGACCGGGAAACCGCGCCGCGCGGCCGTGTCGTCGTTCGGCATCAGCGGCACGAACGCGCACATCATCCTCGAACAACCCGGCGACACCCCCGTCGAAGCCGCCGAGCCGCAGCGCGCGCCCGCCGGGTATTTGTGGCCGATCTCCGGGCGCACCGCGGACGCCGTCCGCGATCAAGCCGCGCGCCTGCGCACGCACCTCGACGACCACGCCGACGTCACCGCCCTCGACGTCGCCGGCTCGCTGGCGGACACCCGCGTCGCGTTCCCGCAGCGGGCCGTCGTCACCGGCACCACCCGCGACGAGCTCCTCGACGGCCTGCGCGCGCTCGCCGCCGGAAACGTCGCCCCCGGCGTCCACACCGGTTCCGCCCTGCACACCGGCGACGCGGCGTTCCTGTTCACCGGCCAGGGCTCGCAGCGGGCCGGGATGGGCCGCACCCTCGCGGCCGCGTTCCCGGTGTTCGCCGCGGCCCTCGACGAGATCCTCGCGCTGCTCGACCCGGCCGTCCGCGACGCGCTGACCGGCAACGGCGAATCCGCTTTGGACGGTACCGGCGTCGCCCAGCCCGCCCTCTTCGCCTTCGAAGTCGCGCTCTACCGCCTGCTTGAGTCCCTCGGCGTGCGGCCCGCCTTCGTCGCCGGCCACTCGGTCGGCGAGATCGCCGCGGCCCACGTCGCCGGGGTGCTGTCCCTGGCCGACGCGTGCACCCTCGTCTCCGCCCGCGGCCGGCTCATGCAGGCCCTGCCGGACGGCGGCGTGATGGTCGCCGTGCAGGCCGCCGAAGCCGACGTGCTGCCGCTGCTGACCGACGGCGTCGCGATCGCGGCCGTCAACGGCCCGCAGGCCGTGGTGCTCTCCGGCACCGAGGACGCCGTGCTGGCCGTCGCCGGGCAGTTCGAGAAGACCAAGCGGCTCAAGGTGTCCCACGCCTTCCACTCGCCGCTGATGGACCCGATCCTCGACCAGTTCCGCGGGGTGCTGCTCGGGCTGACGTTCGCCGCCCCGACGATCCCGGTCGTCGCGACCGGCGACGTGTCCACTGTGGACTACTGGGTCTCGCACGTGCGCGACGCCGTCCGGTTCGCCGACACGGTCGCGGACCTGGTGTCGCGCGGCGCACGCACCTTCGTCGAAGTGGGCCCGGACGCGACGCTGTCCGCGATGACGGCCGAGCTGCTCGACCCCACCCTCGACACCGAGTGCATCCCCGCGTCGCGCCGTGGCCGCGACGAGACCACCACGCTGCTCTCCGCCCTGGCGCGCTGGCACGTCCGCGGCGGCAAGTTCGACTGGACGGCGTGGCACGAGGGCACCGGCGCCCGGACGATCGAGCTGCCGACGTACGCCTTCCAGCGCCGCACCTACTGGCTCGAAGCCGGCACCGGCGGCGACCTCAGCCGGCTCGGCTTCGACGCGGCCGGGCACCCGCTGCTCGGCGCCGCCGTGGAACTGCCCGAATCGGGTGGGTTCCTGTTCGCCGGCCAGCTGTCGGTCAACCGGCAGCCGTGGCTGGGCCAGCACGTCGTGCTCGGCGCGAAGCTCCTGCCCGGCACGGCGTTCCTGGAGCTGGCCGGCCGCGCCGGTGCCCAGGTCGGCTGCGCCCGCGTCGAAGAGCTGACCCTCGCGGCCCCGCTGGTCCTGCCCGCGACGACCGGGGTGCGCCTGCAGGTCGTCGTCGGCCCGCCCGACGTCGACGGCAGCCGCTCGCTGAGCGTCTTCTCGCAGCAGGACGACGGCGACGCCCAGACCTGGGTGCGGCACGCGAGCGGCCGCCTCGGTGTCGGCGGCGCCGTGGTCGCCACGGTCGGCGCGCAGTGGCCGCCGGCCGGAGCCGAGCCGATCGTCCTCGACGGCTTCTACGACGGGCTCGTCGACCAGGGCCTGGACTACGGCCCGGCGTTCCGCGGCCTGCGTGCCGCCTGGCGCGTCGGCGAGGAGATCTACGCCGAGGTCGCGCTGCCGCCGGAGCACGAGGCCGAGGCGTCGTCGTTCGGCCTGCACCCGGCGCTGCTTGACGCGGTCCTGCACGCGTCGGCCCACTACGAAGACCGCGACGGCCTCCCGTTCTCCTGGCGCGGCGTCGGCGTGCACCCCTCGCACGCCTCGACACTGCGGGCCCGGCTCGCCCCGGCGGGCGACAACGCGGTGTCCGTCGAGGTCACCGACACCGCGGGCAACCCCGTGCTGGCAGCGGAGTCGCTCACCTTCCGCGCGGTCAGCGCCGGCGAAGTCCGCGCCACCCGCCACGATTCGCTGTTCCGCACGGTGTGGACGCCGGTCCCGGCCGTCTCGATGACGAAGCCCGCCGACGACGCGGATTGGGTACTCCTGGGCCACGGCGCGGACTTCGGCTTCTCCGCCCCGGCCGTGTTCGACGACCTGCGCACGATCCGGATCGCCGCCGACACCCCGCCCGCCGTCGTGCTGGCCCCGCTCCCGCCGACCGGTGAGGGCGACGCGGCCGCGGCCCACGCCGCCACCTCCTGGGCCCTCGAACTGCTGCAGAGCTGGCTCGCCGACGAAGACTTCGCCCGCTCGCGGCTGGTGTTCGTCACCAGCGGCGCCGAGGCGGTCCTCCCGGACGACGACGTCGATCCCGCCGCCGCCGCGGTCTGGGGCCTGGTGCGCGCGGCCCAGGCCGAGCACCCCGAGCGGTTCGTGCTGGTCGACGTCACCGACCCCGACGACCTGGCCGCGGTCCTGCCGCGGCTGCTCGGCTCCGGCGAGTCCCAGGCCGCGATCCGCGACGGCGGCATCGTGCTGCCGCGCCTGGCCCGACTGCCCGTCGGCGACGAGCCCGCCACGCCGCGCATCCCGGACGGCGCCACGGTCCTCGTCACCGGCGGCACCGGGGGACTGGGCGGCCTGATCGCCAAGCACCTGGTCACCGAACACGGTGTCCGGCACCTGCTGCTCGCCGGTCGTCGCGGCCCGGACGCGCCCGGCGCGGCCGACCTCGTCGCCGACCTGGCCGCGCTCGGCGCGCAGGCGTCCGTGGTGGCGTGCGACGCCGCCGACCGTGACGCGCTGACCGCGCTGCTCGGCTCGATCCCGGCCGAGCACCCGCTCAGCGCCGTCGTGCACACCGCCGGCGCCCTCGACGACGGCGTCATCGAAACCCTGACGCCCGAGCGCGTCGCCACCGTCTTCCGCGCCAAGGTCGACGCGGCCTGGGCGCTGCACGAGCTGACCCGCGACCACGACCTCGGCGCGTTCGTCCTGTTCTCCTCGGCCGCCGGTGTGCTCGGCAGCCCCGGCCAGGGCAACTACGCCGCCGCCAACGCCTTCCTCGACGCGCTCGCCCAGCGCCGCCGCGCGCTGGGACTGCCGGGCCTGTCCCTGGCCTGGGGCGCCTGGGCCGGTGACGCGGGCATGGCCGCGCACCTGTCCGACGCCGACCACCGGCGCCTCGCCGCCGCGGGCCTGCCGTCCCTCGACCCCGCCCAGGGCCTCGCGTTGTTCGACGCCGCGCTGGCCGAGAACGAACCCGCCGTGCTGCCGATGCGCGTGGACCTCGCGGCCCTGCGCGGCCGCCCGGGCATCCCGCCGCTGCTGCGCGGGCTCGTCCCCGGTGGCGGCCGGCCGGCGGCCGGCGCGGTCCCGGCGTCCGCGCTGGCCGAACGCCTCGGCGCGCTGGACCCGGCCGACCGGGCCCGCGTCCTCGAAGACCTCGTCCGCGCCGAAGCGGGCCTCGTGCTCGGCTACGCGGCGACCGACACCGTCGACGTCCGCAGCGCGTTCAAGGACCTCGGCTTCGACTCGCTGACGGCCGTCGAGCTGCGCAACCGCCTCGACGCCGCGACCGGTCTGCGCCTGCCCGCGACGCTCGTCTTCGACTACCCGACCCCTGAAGCCCTGGCCACCCACCTCGACCGGGAACTGACCGGCGCCGCCGCAGAGACGACGGACGCGCCGACGACGCTGCGGCCGGTGTCCGACGACCCGATCGTCATCGTCGGCATGGGCTGCCGGTACCCGGGCGGCGTCGGCTCGCCGGAAGACCTCTGGGGCCTGGTCGACGGCGGCGTCGACGCGGTGTCCGGCTTCCCGGTCAACCGCGGCTGGGACGTCGAAGGCCTCTACAACCCCGACCCCGACCACCCGGGGACGTCGTACACGCGCAGTGGCGGTTTCCTGCACGACGCGGGGCAGTTCGACCCGGCGTTCTTCGGGATGAGCCCGCGCGAGGCCATCGCCACGGACTCGCAGCAGCGGCTGCTGCTCGAGGTCTCCTGGGAAGCCGTCGAGCGTGCCGGGGTCGACCCGGTGTCGCTGCGCGGCTCCCGCACCGGCGTCTTCGTCGGCGTGATGTACTCCGACTACGGGATGCTCTTGCAGGGCAGCCCGGAAGCCGAGGCCTACCAGGGCAACGGCAGCGCGCCGAGCGTCGCCTCGGGCCGGATCGCCTACACGATGGGCCTCGAAGGCCCCACGGTCACCGTCGACACCGCGTGCTCGTCGTCGCTCGTCGCGCTGCACTGGGCGGCGCAGGCGCTGCGGCAGGGGGAGTGCTCCCTGGCCCTGGCGGGCGGCGTCACCGTGATGTCGACGCCCGGCTCGTTCATCGCCTCCAGCCGCCAGCGCGGCATCGCCGAAGACGGCCGCTGCAAGTCCTTCTCGGACACCGCCGACGGCGTCGGCTGGTCCGAAGGCGCCGGCATCCTCGTCCTGGAGCGGATGTCGGACGCCCGCCGCAACGGCCACGACATCCTCGCCGTCGTGCGCGGCTCGGCGGTCAACTCCGACGGCGCGTCCAACGGCCTGACCGCCCCCAACGGCCCCTCGCAGCAGCGGGTGATCCGCCAGGCGCTGGCCGCGTCCGGACTGTCCACTGCGGACGTCGACGTTGTCGAGGCGCACGGCACCGGCACCACCCTGGGCGACCCGATCGAGGCCCAGGCCCTGCTGGCCACCTACGGTCAGGACCGCGAGACCCCGCTGCGGCTGGGGTCGATCAAGTCCAACATCGGGCACGCGCAGGCCGCCGCGGGCGTCGCGGGGATCATCAAGATGGTCCAGGCGATGCGGCACGAGACAATGCCGCGCACCCTGCACGTCACCGAGCCCTCGACGCACGTCGAATGGGCCGCCGGGAACGTCGAGCTGCTCACCGACGCCCAGCCGTGGCCCTCGCCCGGCCGCCCCCGCCGCGCGGGCATCTCGTCGTTCGGCATCAGCGGCACCAACGCCCACACCATCATCGAAGAGCCGCCCGCCGCAGCGGCCGCCGCCGTCGTGGAAGCGACCGAACCGACCTGTGTGCCGCTGGTCGTCACCGGCCGCACCCCGGACGCGCTGCGCGACCAGGCCGCCCGCCTGCTCGACGTCGTCAGCGGGACACCGCTGGCCGACCTCGGGTTCTCGCTCGCCACCACGCGGTCGGCGTTCGACCACCGCGCCGTCGTCCGCGCGACCGACGCCGCGTCGGCCGCCGACGGCCTGGCCGCGCTGGCCGCCGGGCGCCCGTCTGCCCTGGTCAGCCTGGGTGAGGCCAAGTCGATCCCGAAGACGGCGTTCGTCTTCACCGGCCAGGGCGCCCAGCGGCCCGGGATGACCCGCGGGCTGTACGAGCGGTATCCGGTCTTCGCCGCCGCCCTCGACGAGCTGCTCGACCGCCTCGACTCCCGCGTGCGGGACGTCCTGTGGTCCGAAGACGCCGAGGCGTTGTCCCGCACCGAGTTCGCCCAGCCCGCGTTGTTCGCCGTCGAGGTCGCGCTGGCCAAGCTGCTCACCGCCTGGGGCGTCCGGCCCGACTTCGTCGCCGGCCACTCCGTCGGCGAGATCGCCGCCGCGCACGTCGCCGGAGTGCTCTCTCCGGACGACGCCTGCACGCTGGTCACGGCGCGCGCGTCGCTGATGCAGCAGCTCGAACCGGGCGGCGCGATGGTCGCCGTCCGCGCCACCGAGGACGAGATCGCGCCGTACCTGGGCGACGACGTCGCGCTCGCGGCCGTCAACGGGCCGCGCTCGGTGGTGCTCTCCGGCACCGAGGCGGCCGTGCTCGCCGCCGCGAGCCACTTCGAGGAGACCAAACGCCTGACGGTCTCGCACGCGTTCCACTCGGCGCTGATGGACCCGATGCTGCCCGCGTTCCGCGAGGTCGTGGCGGGACTGACCTTCAGCGCCCCGGCGGTGCCGCTGATCGCGGACGGCGACGTCACCGACCCGGAACGCTGGGTCGCCCACGTCCGCGAACCCGTCCGTTTCGCCGCCGTCACGACCCGGCTGCGTGAGGCCGGGACCGGCCTGTTCGTCGAGGTCGGGCCGGACGCCGTGCTGTCCGCGATGGTCACCGAGATCCTCCCCGACGTGCCCGCGGTCGCCGTGGCCCGGCGCAACCGCGACGACGTCGAGACGCTCGTCGGCGCCCTCGGGCAGCTGTCCGTCGAGGGCGTCCGCGTCGATTGGCCCGCCTTCTACGCCGGCACCGGCGCCCGCCGCGTCGCCCTGCCGACCTACGCCTTCCAGCACGAGTGGTTCTGGCCGCCGACCGCCCCGGCCCAGCCGGCCGGCGGCGGGGACGCCGAGTTCTGGGACGCCGTGGACCGCCACGACGTCACCGGCCTGGCCGCCCGCCTCGACGTCGACGACGCCTCGCTCGGCGCGATCCTGCCCGCGCTGTCGTCCTACCGCCGCTCCCGCGCCGACGAGTCCCTTGTGGACAGATGGCGCTACCGCGCGACCTGGACCCCGGTCAACGCCGGCCGCTCCGGCGCCCTCGGCTCGTGGCTCGTGGTCGTCCCGGCTGCGCTGGCCGACGACCCGTGGGTCACGACCGTCGCCGGCTACTTCGGCACGGAACCCTTGGCCCTCGACCCGGCGCTGGATCGCACCGAGGTCGCCGCGCTCCTGCCGAACGACGCCACCGGGGTGCTTTCCCTGCTGGCGCTGGACGAATCCGGCTTCCCCGGCGTCCCGGCCGGGCTGACCGCGACGACCACGCTGCTGCAGGCCCTCGGTGACGCCGGGATCGGCGCGCCGCTGTGGTGCGTGACCCGCGAAGCCGTCGCCGTCTCGCCCGGCGAGCCGGTCGCCCACGCCGCTCAGGCCGCCGTCTGGGGCCTGGGCCGCGCCGCGGCCCTCGAACTGCCCCAGCGCTGGGGCGGCCTGATCGACCTTCCCGGCGACCTCGACGCCGAGGTGTCTCGCCGCCTGGCCGCCGCGCTGGCCGGTGCCGACGGCGAGGACCAGCTGGCGATCCGCCCGGCCGGGGTGTTCGGCCGCCGCCTCGTCGCCGCTCCGGTCACCACCCGCCGGTCCCGCGCCGACGTCACCGGCGGCACCACCCTGATCACCGGCGGCACCGGCGCACTGGGCGCCGTGACGGCCCGGCTGCTGGCCCGCGCCGGCCGCACCCACCTGCTGCTGCTCAGCCGCCGCGGCTCCGACGCGCCCGGCGCGCCGGAACTCCGCGACGAGCTGGTCGAGCTGGGCGCCGAGGTGACGATCGCCGCGTGCGACGTCGCCGACCGCGACGCCCTCGCCGCCGTGCTGGCCGCGATCCCCGAAGACCGGCCGCTGACCGAGGTCGTGCACACCGCCGGTGTGCTCGACGACGCCGTCCTCGACTCGCTCACCCCGGAGCGGTTCGCCGCCGTGCACCGCGCCAAGGTCACGTCGGCGATTCACCTGCACGAGCTGACCCGTACCGCGGATCTCGCGAACTTCGTGCTGTTCTCCTCGGTCGCCGGCACCTTGGGATCGGCCGGCCAGGCGGTCTACGCGGCCGCGAACACGACCCTCGACGCGCTCGCCGAGCACCGCCGCGGCCTCGGCCTGACCGCGACCTCGGTCGCGTGGGGCCCGTGGGCGGGCGACGGCATGCTCGAAGCCGGTGTCGCCGAGCGGGCCCGTCGCGGCGGCCTCGCGCCGATGGACCCGGACCGCGCGGGCGCCGCGCTGGAGCGCGCGCTCGGGCACGACGACACCACGGTCGCTGTCGCCGACATCGACTGGACCCGGTACGCACCCGTGCTTTCCGGGCTGCGGCCGAGCCCGCTGCTCAGCGGCATCCCGGCCGCGAAGGACGTCCTGGCGGCGTTGCGCGGCTCGTCGCCGCGCGGTGACGAAGGCCTTCGCGCCCGCCTGGGCGCCGTGCCCGAGCACGACCGCTTCGACTTCCTGCTCGGCCTGCTGCTGGAACAGGTCGCCTTGGTCCTCGGGCACGCCGGGACCGGCGGCGTCGCGGCCGACCGCGCGTTCCGCGACCTCGGTTTCGACTCGCTCACCGCCGTCGAACTCCGCAACACGCTGACCCTGGCGACCGGGCTCGACCTGCCGCCGTCGCTGGTCTTCGACCACCCGACCCCGGAAGTCCTGACCGAGTACCTGCTCGGCGAGCTGGCCGGCACCCTCGAAACGCCGGTCCGCCTGGTGACCGGCGGCGCAGCGGCGGACGACGACCCGATCGTCATCGTCGGCATGGGCTGCCGCTTCCCCGGCGGCGTCGACGGGCCCGAGGACTACTGGCGCCTGCTCGCCGGCGGCGAGGACGGCATCACGGCGTTCCCGGCCGACCGCGGCTGGGACCTGGGCATGCTGGCCTCCGGCTACGAGTACGCGCTGACCGGCGGTTTCCTCGACGGCGTAGCCGGTTTCGACGCGGACTTCTTCGGCATCTCGCCGCGCGAAGCCGTCGCGATGGACCCGCAGCAGCGGCTGCTGCTGGAAGTCTCGTGGGAAGCGCTGGAGCGCGCCGGCATCGATCCGGCCACCCTGCGCGGCGGTGACACCGGTGTGTTCGTCGGCACCAACGGCCAGGACTACGTGAACCTGCTCGCCACGTCCGGCGAAGACGTCCAGGGCCACCTCGCCACCGGCAACACCGCGAGCGTGATGTCCGGGCGGCTGTCCTACACGCTCGGGCTGGAAGGGCCGTCGGTCACCGTCGACACCGCGTGCTCGTCGTCGCTGGTCGCGCTGCACTGGGCCGCGCAGGCCCTGCGCCGCGGCGAGTGCGGCGCCGCACTCGTCGGCGGCGTCACCGTGATGTCCACCCCGAACTCCTTCGCCGAGTTCGCCCGCCAGGGCGGCCTCGCCGCGGACGGCCGCTGCAAGCCCTTCGCCGACGCCGCCGACGGCACCGGCTGGTCCGAAGGCGCCGGCATGCTCGTGGTGGAGCGGCTTTCCACCGCCCGCGAGCTGGGGCACCCGGTGCTGGCGGTGCTGCGCGGCACAGCCGTCAACTCCGACGGCGCGTCCAACGGCCTCACCGCCCCCAACGGCCCGGCCCAGCAGCGCGTCATCCGCCAGGCCCTGGCCGACGCCGGACTGTCCACATCGGACGTCGACGCGGTCGAGGCCCACGGCACCGGCACGGTGCTGGGCGACCCGATCGAGGCGCAGGCGCTGCTGGCCACCTACGGCCGCGACCGCGACGGCGAGCCCCTGTGGCTCGGCGCGGTCAAGTCCAACCTCGGCCACACCCAGGCCGCCGCGGGTGTCGCCGGGGTCATCAAGATGATCCTCGCCCTGCGCCACGGCGAACTCCCGCGGACGCTGCACGTCGACGAGGTCTCGAGCCGCGTCGACTGGACCGCCGGGGCCGTGAAGGTGCTGACCGAGCACCAGACCTGGCCCGAGACCGGCCGCCCGCGCCGCGCCGGCGTCTCGTCGTTCGGCCTGAGCGGCACCAACGCCCACGCGATCCTCGAACAAGCCCCGCCCGCGCCGGAAGCTCCCGTCGCGGCGGAGCCCGCGACCGTGCCGCTGTTGCTGGCGGCGCGTACCCCGCAGGCCCTCGCCGCCCAGGCCGGGCAACTGCACGACCTCCTGTCCTCGGAGCCCACGCCTGTCGGGTTCGCCCGGGCGCTGGCCACCACGCGCACGGCGTTCGAGCACCGCGCGGCCATCGTCGGCGACGACCCGCTGGCCGAACTGGCCGCTCTCGCCGCGGGGGAGACCCCGGCCACGGCACCCGCTCGCTCGCGGGCCAAGAGCGCGTTCGTCTTTGCCGGTCAGGGCGCCCAGCGTCCCGGCATGGGCCACGAGCTGTACCGGCGCTTCCCGGTGTTCGCCGACGCGCTCGACGCCGTCTGCGCCCACCTCGACCCGCACCTGGACCGCCCGCTGCGCGACGTCCTGTTCGCCGAGCTGGGCACGCCCGAGGCCACCCTGCTCGACCGGACCGACTGGACCCAGCCCGCCACCTTCGCCCTGAGCGTCGCGTTGTTCCGGCTGCTGGAGTCCTTCGGTGTCAAGCCGTCCTGGCTCGTCGGGCACTCCGTCGGTGAGATCGCCGCGGCCCACGTCGCCGACGTCCTGTCCCTCGCTGACGCCTGCGCGCTCGTCGCCGCCCGTGGCCGCCTCATGGCCGCGCTCCCGGCCGGCGGGGCGATGGCCTCGGTGCGCGCGCCGGAGGCCGACGTCCGCGGGCTCCTGGCCGACGGCACGTCGATCGCCGCCGTCAACGGCCCCGACGCCGTCGTCATCGCCGGTACCGCCGACGCCGTCGAGCAGAGCAGCACGGCCCTGACCACCGCGGGGTTCCGCGTCCGGCAGCTCACGGTCAGCCACGCGTTCCACTCGCCGCTGATGGACCCGATGCTCGAGGACTTCGCCGCCGTCCTGGCGGGCCTGGAGTTCGGCGAGCCGCGGCTGCCGATCGTGTCCACCGTGACCGGCCGCCTCGCCGACGCGGCCGAACTGCGCTCGCCGGAGTACTGGGTCGACCACGTGCGCCGGCCCGTCCGGTTCGCCGACGCCGTCGCCGCGCTCGGCGAGTACGGCGCCGGTGCCGTCGTCGAACTCGGGCCCGACGGCTCGCTGTCCGCCGCCACCGCCGCGTCCCTGGACGCCGACGTCGCGTGCGTCCCGCTGCTGCGCCGCGACCAGCCCGAAGAGACCGCGTTCGTCCGGGCGCTGGGCCGCCTGCACGTCGCCGGCGTGGCCGTGAACTGGACGTCCTTCTTCGGCCCGGCCGCCGGTCCCGGCCCGGACCTGCCCACGTATCCGTTCCAGCGCGAGCGTTACTGGCCGCGCACCACCGGCGCGGTCCCGGGCGACCTCGGCTCGGTCGGCCTGACCGCCGCGCGGCACCCGCTGCTCGGCGCCGGTGTCGAACTGCCCGGCTCGGGGGGCTTCCTGTTCACCGCTCAGCTTTCGCTGCGGACGCACCCGTGGCTGGCCGACCACTTCGTGCTCGGCGCGGCCCTGCTGCCCGGCACCGCCTACCTCGACCTCGCGATCCGCGCCGCCGACCAGGTCGGCTGCGCCCGCGTCGACGAACTCACCCTCGAAGTCCCGCTGGTCCTGCCGTCCGAGGGCGCCGTGCGCCTGCAGGTCGTCGTCGGCCCGGCCGGGTCCGCGGGCGACCGCGACCTCGCCGTCTACTCCAGCCCCGCCGGCGGCGGCGAACAGCCGTGGACGCGCCACGCGAGCGGCCGCCTCGGGACCGGCACGACCCAGCCCGCCGACGGCGACCGCACCTGGCCGCCGACCGACGCGGAACCCGTTTCCCTGGACGGCTTCTACGAGCGCCTCGCCTCCGGCGGGTTCGCCTACGGCCCGCTGTTCCGCGGCCTCAAGGCCGTCTGGCGCGGTCAGGACGCGGTCTTCGCCGACGTCGTCCTGCCCGAGGAAGCCGAGCGCGACGCGGCGGCGTTCGGGGTCCACCCGGCGCTGCTCGACGCCGTCCTGCACGCCTCCGAACACGCCGGACTGACCGATGTGGACGGTGGCCGCCTGCCCTTCGCCTGGAGCGGCGTCACTCTTCATGCGAGCGGCGCTGCGGTCGTTCGTGCCAAGATCACCCGGCGCGGCGAGGACTCCGTCGCCATCGAACTGCGTGACGCGGCCGGCGACCCGGTCGCCACCGTCGACTCCCTGGTGTTGCGGCCCGCGGCCGTGGCGAAGGTCGGCCACGACACCGACTCGCTCTACCACCTCGACTGGATCCCGGTGCCCCGCCCGGACGTCGAGGCGGGCCCGGACTGGGCCGTCTTCGGCGCCGACCTGCCGGACTTCGCCGCGGTCGTCGCGGCGGCACCCGAGGTCGTCGTCTGCCCGGTCCCGGCCCGCGCCGGCGACCCCGACGGCGTCCGCGCCGCGGCAGTCGACGCGCTCGCCCTGCTGCAGGCCTGGTCGGCGGCTCCCGAACTGACCGGCTCGCGGCTGGTTTTCGTCACCACTGAGGCCGACACCGACCTCGCGGCCGCCGCCGTCTGGGGCTTGGTGCGCTCGGCGCAGCGGGAGAATCCGGGCCGGTTCGTCCTGGCTGACGTAGACAACACCGACAACACGGACTCCCTTGCCGCTGTCCTCGCCACCGGCGAACCCCAGGTGCGCGTGCGTGCCGGGGAGATCACCGCCGCCCGTGTCGCTCGGGCTCCGCGCCGTGACGACGTCACGCCGATCGCGTGGGACGGCGACGGCACCGTCCTGATCACCGGCGGCACCGGGGGACTGGGTGCGACCCTGGCCCGGCACCTCGTGACCACCCACGGCACCCGGCGGCTGCTGCTCGTCAGCCGTCGCGGCCCGGACGCCCCGGGCGCGGCGGACCTGATCGCCGAGCTGGCCGAGTCGGGCGCCGAGGTCACGGCCGCCGCGGCCGACGTCGCCGACCGCGCCGACCTGGCGCGGGTCCTGGCCGACATTCCCGAGACACACCCGCTGACCGCGGTCGTGCACGCCGCCGGTGTCCTCGACGACGGCATCCTCGGCTCCCTCACCCCCGAGCGGCTCGACACGGTGTTCGCGCCGAAGTTCGACGCCGCCTGGCACCTCGACGACCTGACCGGCGACCTCGCCGCGTTCGTCGTGTTCTCCTCGGTCGCGGGCACCTTCGGCGCGGCCGGGCAGGCGAACTACACCGCGGCCAACGCCGCCGTCGACGCGCTCGTGCGGCGCCGTCGTGCGGCCGGCCTCCCGGCGCTGTCGCTGGGCTGGGGCGCGTGGTCCCGCGCCGGTGGCATGACCGCCACGCTCACCGACACCGACCTGCGGCGGATGGCCGCGTCCGGCATGCCCGCCCTCGAACCCGAGCAGGGCCTGGCCCTGTTCGACGCGGCCTGCGCCACCGGTCTCGACACCGTGCTGCCGGTCCGGCTCGACTTCGCCGCGCTCAGCGTCCAGCCCGAGGTCACGCACCTGCTGCGCGGCCTGGTCCGGACGCCGGTCCGCCAGACCGCGGCCAACTTGCCCCGGCTGGACGACCCGCTCGCCGGGATGAACCCGGCCGAACGTTCCCGGGCGGTGCTCGACCTGGTCCGCGGGCAGGTCGCCGCGGTGCTCGGGCACAGCACGTCGGCCGGCGTGTCCGCCGACCGACCGTTCCGCGAACTCGGCTTCGACTCGCTGACCGCCGTCGAACTCCGCAACCGCCTCGACGCCGCGACGGGCCTGCGCCTGCCCGCGACACTCACCTTCGACTATCCGAGCCCCGCCGCGCTGGCCGCGTTCCTGATCGGCGAGATCGCCGGCGAGGCCGACGTGCCCGACCAGGTGGTCGTCCAGGCGAAGGCCGTCGACAACGACCCGATCGTCATCGTCGGCATGGGCTGCCGCTACCCGGGCGGGGTCACCTCGCCCGAGGACCTGTGGGGCCTGGTCGACGGCGGCGTCGACGCCGTCTCGGACTTCCCGGCCAACCGCGGCTGGGACGTCGAAGGCATCTACGACCCGGACCCCGACCACCCCGGCACGTCCTACACCCGCAGCGGCGGTTTCCTGCACGAGGCGGGGGAGTTCGACCCGGCCTTCTTCGGCATGAGCCCGCGTGAAGCCCTGGCCACGGACTCGCAGCAGCGGCTGCTGCTCGAAGTGTCGTGGGAGGCCGTCGAGCGGACCGGCGTCGATCCGGCGTCGCTGCGCGGGTCCCGGACCGGCGTGTTCGTCGGCGTCATGTACTCCGACTACGGCATGTTGCTGCAGGGCAGCCCGGACACCGAGGGCTACCAGGGCAACGGCAGCGCGCCCAGTGTCGCGTCCGGCCGCGTCGCCTACGCGCTCGGCCTGGAAGGCCCGACGCTGACCGTGGACACGGCGTGCTCGTCGTCGCTGGTCGCACTGCACCTCGCGGCTCGCGCCTTGCAGAACGGGGAATGCTCCCTCGCGCTCGCCGGCGGTGTCACCGTGATGTCCACGCCGAGCACGTTCATCGGCTTCAGCCGCCAGCGCGGCCTGTCCGCCGACGGCCGTTGCAAGTCCTTCTCGGACACCGCCGACGGCGTCGGCTGGTCCGAAGGCGCCGGAATCCTGGTGCTGGAGCGGATGTCCGACGCCCGCCGCAACGGCCACGACATCCTGGCCGTGGTGAAGGGCTCGGCCGTCAACTCCGACGGCGCGTCCAACGGCTTGACGGCGCCGAACGGCCCGTCGCAGCAACGCGTGATCCGCCAGGCTCTCGCCGCGTCCGGACTGTCCACTTCGGACATCGACGTCGTCGAGGCGCACGGCACCGGCACCACCCTCGGCGACCCGATCGAGGCCCAAGCGCTGATGGCCACCTACGGCCGGGAACGCGGCGACGCCGACCCGCTGCTGCTCGGGTCGATCAAGTCGAACCTCGGCCACACGCAGGCCGCCTCCGGCGTCGCCGGGATCATCAAGATGGTCCAGGCCATGCGGCACGGCACGCTGCCGCGCAGCCTGCACGTCACCGAGCCGTCCTCGCACGTCGACTGGTCGGACGGCACGATCGCGCTGCTCACCGAGTCCCGCGCCTGGCCCGACCGCGGCCGCCCGCGCCGCGCCGCCGTCTCGTCGTTCGGCATCAGCGGCACCAACGCCCACACCGTCATCGAGCAGCCGCCCGCCGTCGCACCCGCGCCGGTGGACGTCCGGCCCGAACCCGCCGTCGTGTCGTGGCTCTTGTCCGGCCGCACCCCGGACGCCCTGCGCGACCAGGCGGAACGGCTGCTCACGCACACTCAGGCCCACCCCGCGTCCGCCGCCGACCTGGGCCTCGCGCTGGCCACGACCCGGACGCACTTCGCCGAGCGGGCCGTCGTCGTCGGCAGCACCCGTGAAGAACTCCAAGCGCGGCTTGAGGTTCTGGCCCGTGGTGGCTCCTCGGCCGGTCTTGTCACCGGGACGTCCGGGGAAGCCGTGCCGGCGTTCCTGTTCGCCGGCCAGGGCAGCCAGCGGGCCGGGATGGGCCGCGAGCTGGCCGACGCCTTCCCGGCGTTCGCCGACGCGCTCGACGAGGTCGTCACGCGGCTCGACCGCGAACTCGATCGCCCGCTGCGGGAGCTGCTCTTCGCCGAGGAAGACACCGAAGCCGCCGCCGCGCTCGACGAGACGCGCTACGCGCAGCCGGCGCTGTTCGCGCTGGAAGTCGCGCTCTACCGGCTGGTCCGCTCCTGGGGTGTCGAGCCGCAGTACCTGACCGGGCACTCGGTCGGCGAGATCGCCGCCGCGCACGTGGCCGGTGTCTTCAGCCTCGACGACGCCTGCACGCTGGTCGCGGCGCGCGGCCGGCTCATGCAGCAGCTGCCCGAAGGCGGCGCGATGATCGCCGTCCAGGCCACCGAGGACGAGGTCCGGCCACTGCTCGACGGCCGCGAGGACGAGGTCGCCCTCGCCGCGGTCAACGGGCCGTCGTCGGTCGTCCTCTCCGGCGAGGCCGGGCGCGTCGAGGAGATCGCCGCGCGGTTCGCCGCGGACGGCCGCAAGATCCGCCGCCTGCGCGTCAGCCACGCCTTCCACTCGCCGCGCATGGACGGGATGCTCGACGACTTCCGCAAGGTCGTCGCCGGGCTGACGGCCGCCGCGCCGACGGTGCCGATCGTCTCGACGGTCACCGGCGACCTGGTCACAGCCGAAGTCCTCGCGTCCGCCGACCACTGGGTCGAGCAGGTCCGCCGCCCGGTCCGGTTCGGGCCCGCCGTGCGCCGCCTGGCCGAGCTGGGCGTGACCGTCTTCGCCGAGATCGGCCCGGACGGCACCGTGGCGGCCATGGCCGCCGAGTCGCTCGACGCCGGTCAGACCACCGTCGCCCTCCTGCGCCGCGACCGGCCCGAAGCCACCGCGGCGACCGAGGCGCTCGGGCGGCTGCACGTCGCCGGCGTCACCGCGGACTGGCCCGCGGTGTTCGGCCCCGCGCGCACCGTCCCGCTGCCCACCTACGCGTTCCAGCACCAGCACATCTGGCCGCAGGGCCTGCTCGCCCAGGCGGGCGACGTCTCCGCCGCCGGGCTGTGGGCGGCCGGGCACCCGCTGGTCGGGGCGGCCGTCGAGCTGCCGGACACCGGTGGGCTGCTGTTCACCGGCCGGCTTTCGGTCGCGGCGCAGCCGTGGCTGGCCGGGCACACCGTCGGCGGCGCCGTCGTGGTCCCCGGCACCGCGCTGCTCGAACTCGCCGTCCGCGCCGGCGACCAGGCGGGCTGCCCGCAGGTCGACGAGCTCACCCTGGAAGCCCCGCTGGTCGTGCCGGACGCGGGCCGCGTGGTCCTGCAGGTCGCGGTGGCCGGAGCGGACGACGAAGGCCGTCGCTCACTGCGGATCTACTCGCGGGCCGACGGCGACCCGGACGCGGCCTGGATCCGGAACGCGAGCGGCACGCTCGTGCCCGCCGCCGACGTCGAACCCGCCGACCCGATCACCTGGCCGCCGGACGGCGCCGAAGCCGTCGACCTCGAAGGCTTCTACGACACGATGGCCGAGCGCGGTCTCGGGTACGGCCCGATGTTCCAGGGCCTGACCCGCGCCTGGCGCCACGGCGACGACGTCTACGCCGAAGTCGCCCTCGCCGAGGACGACCGCGACGAAGCCGCGTCGTTCGTCGTCCACCCCGCGCTGCTGGACTCCGCGCTGCACGCCGCGTCGCTCACCCGCTTGTCCGCGGACGGTGCCGGACGGCTCCCGTTCAGCTGGTCCGGCGCGTCCTTCCTGGCGGCCGGCGCGACCGGCCTGCGGGTCCGGATCACGCCGCAGGAGGGCGACGCCATCGCCCTCACCGCGTCCACTGTGGACGGCACGCCCGTCGTGGCGGTGAAGTCGCTGGCGCTGCGGGCCGTCCCGACCGGGATCGCCGCCCCGGCGCGCACCACGACCGGCTACCGGCTCACCTGGCCGCAGCTGCCGGAAGCGACGCTGGTCGCCGCCGGCACGTCGGCGATCGCCGGACCGGGCCTGACGGCCGAAGGAGCCGTCGAGTACCCGAGCCTGGCGGCGCTGCTGGAGTCCGCCGAGCCCGTGCCGCCGGTCGTGCTGCTGCCGGTCACCTCGGCCCCGCCGGGCATGCCGGTGCCCACCGCCGTCCGGACCGTCACGACCGACGTCCTGCTCCAGACCCAGCAGTGGCTCGCCGACGACCGGGCCGCCGGTGCGGTTCTGGTGGTCGTCACCCGCCGCGCCGTTGCGGTCGGCGCCGAAGACGTCGACCTCGCGCAGGCCGCCGTCTGGGGCCTGCTCCGCGCGGCCCAGCTGGAGAACCCGGGCCGCCTGGTCCTGCTCGACCTCGACGACGGCGACCTCCCGTCGGCCGCGGTCGCCGGTGCCCTCGCGGCCGGAGAACCCCAGGTCGCGCTGCGCGACGGTCACCTCCACACGGCCCGCCTGGCCGCCGCCGAACCGGCCGCCGAACCCGCACTGTGGGACCCCGACGGCACCGTCCTCATCACCGGCGGCACCGGCGGGCTCGGCGCGACCTTCGCCCGGCACCTCGTCACCGAACGCGGCGTGCGGCGCCTGCTGCTGCTCGGCCGCCGCGGCGACGCCGCCCCCGGCGTCCCGGACCTGGTCGACGAACTCGCCAAGCTGGGCGCGGACGTCCGCGTCGCGGCCTGCGACGCCGCCGACCGCGCGGCCCTGGCCGCCGTGCTCGGCACGGTGCCGGACCTGACCGCCGTCGTGCACGCCGCCGGCGTCCTCGACGACGGCGTGCTCGGCGCCCTGACGCCCGAGCGGCTCGGCACGGTGTTCGCGCCGAAGGTCGACGCCGCCTGGCACCTGCACGAGCTCACCGCCGACCGCGACCTGAAGGCGTTCGTCCTGTTCTCCTCGATCGCGGGCACGCTCGGCGCGGCCGGGCAGGCGAACTACGCCGCGGCCAACGCCTTCCTCGACGCGCTCGCCCACCAGCGGGCCGCCGCGGGCCAGGCGGCCGTCTCGATCGCCTGGGGCGCCTGGCACGCCGGCAGCGGCATGACCGGCGCGCTCACCGACGCCGAACTGGCGCGGATGCAGCGGTCCGGCATGCCCCCGCTGGCCACCGAAGAAGGCGTCGCGCTGTTCGACGCCGCCCTCGCCACTGCGTCGCCCGCAGTGGCGGCGCTGCGGCTCGACCTCGCCGTGCTGCGCGGGCAGGACCCGCTCCTGCCGGCCCTGCGCGGTCTCGTCACCACCGCACCGCGGCGCGCGGCGGCCGCGGCCCTCGAACCCGGGGGAGCGGACCTCGCCACCCGGCTGGCCGAACTGCCCCAGGACGACCGGCTGCCGTTCGCGATCGGGCTGGTCGGCAAGCAGGTCGGGGCCGTGCTCGGCCACGATGACGCCGTCGGGCCCGACCGCAGCTTCACCGAACTCGGCTTCGACTCGCTGACGTCGGTGGAGCTGCGCAACCGCCTCGAAGCCCGCACCGGGCTGCGGCTGCCGGCGACGCTCGTCTTCGACCACCCGACCATCACGCGGGTGGCGGACCTGCTCGTCACGTCCGCGCTGGGCGACGGCGCGGCCGCCCGCCCGGCACTGGCGGAACTCCAGAAGCTCGAAAACCTGCTGTCCGCGGTCGACGCCGACGACGACGCCCGCGCCGCGATCACCGTGCGGCTGCAGGCCCTGCTCGTCAAGTGGACCGGTTCGGGCGACGCCCGCGACGCCGGCGACTCGTCGGTCCCGGAGCTCAGCACCGCCGACGACCTGTTCGCGTTCATCGACAACGACCTGGGTGTGAGGTGACCAGTGGCGACCGAGACGCCGCAGCCGGACCGAACGGATGGTTCGATGAGCGAGGCCAAACTCCTCGACTACCTCCGGCGGGTGACCGCCGACCTGACCCGCACGCGCGAGCGGCTGGTGGAGGCGGAATCCGCGGGCGGTGAACCCATCGCGGTGGTCGGCATGAGCTGCCGCTACCCCGGCGACGTCGACACGCCCGAAGCGTTGTGGCGGCTGGTCGACGGCGGGGTCGACGCGATCTCCGGCTTCCCGGAGGACCGCGGCTGGCCCCTGGCCGGCCTGCTCGGCGAACCCGGCGCCCCCGGGACGTCCGCCACGGCCGAGGGCGGCTTCCTGCACGGCGCCGGCGGCTTCGACCCGGCGTTCTTCGGGATGAGCCCGCGCGAGGCGCTGGCCACCGACCCGCAGCAGCGGCTGCTGCTCGAAACGTCCTGGGAGGCCTGCGAATCCGCCGGGATCGACCCGCACACGCTGCGCGGCAGCGACACCGGCGTGTTCGTCGGCGTGATGTACAACGACTACGCGATCGCGCTGCAGGGCGTCACCGAAGACCTCGAGGGCTACCAGAGCAACGGCAGCGCCGGCAGCGTCGCCTCCGGCCGGATCTCCTACACGTTCGGCTTCGAGGGCCCGACCGTCAGCGTCGACACCGCGTGCTCGTCGTCGCTGGTCACCATGCACCTCGCGGCCCAGGCGCTGCGCCGCGGCGAGTGCTCGCTGGCGCTGGCCGGCGGCGTCGCCGTGATGTCGACGCCGATGGTGTTCATCGAGTACAGCCGACAGGGCGCCCTGTCGCCGACAGGCCGCTCACGCGCGTTCGCCGAGGGCGCGGACGGCACCGGCTGGTCCGAAGGCGTCGGCATGCTCGCGCTCGAAAAGCTGTCCGACGCGCGGCGCAACGGCCACGAGGTCCTGGCCGTATTGCGCGGCTCGGCCGTGAACTCCGACGGCGCGTCCAACGGCCTCACCGCCCCCAACGGCCCGTCCCAGCAGCGGGTGATCCGCCAGGCGCTGGCCGACGCGAAACTCTCACCGTCCGAAGTGGACGTCGTCGAGGCCCACGGCACCGGTACGTCGCTCGGCGACCCGATCGAGGCCCAAGCGCTGATCGCGGCCTACGGCCAGGACCGGCCCGAAGGCCGCCCGCTGTGGCTGGGCTCGCTGAAGTCCAACATCGGGCACACCCAGGCCGCCGCCGGCGTCGGCGGCGTGATGAAGATGATCCTGGCCATGCGCAACGGCGTCCTGCCGCGCACCCTGCACGCCGAGACGCCGTCGTCGCGCGTCGACTGGGCCGCGGGTGACGTCGAGCTGCTGACGACGTCCCGGCCGTGGCCGCGCACCGGAGCCCCGCGCCGGGCCGCCGTCTCGTCGTTCGGCGTCAGCGGCACCAACGCCCACGTCGTCCTCGAACAAGCCCCGCCCGCCGAGGCACCGGCCGTTTCCGCCGAACCGCCCGCCGTGCCGTGGGTGCTGTCGGCCAAGTCGCCGGAAGCGCTGGCCGCCCAGGCCGCGGGCCTGCTGGCCCACCTCGACGAGCACACCGGGCAGCCCCCGGCCGCGATCGCCCGCACCCTGCTGGCCCGCAGCCGCTTCGACCACCGCGCCGTCGTGGCCGGCACCGGCGTCGCCACCCTGCGCGAAGGCCTGTCCGCCCTGGCGGCGGGCGTGCCGTCGCCGTACGCGGCCACCGGCGCCGCGACCGCCGGGCCCGGCCCGGTGTTCGTGTTCCCCGGCCAGGGCTCGCAGTGGCCGGAGATGGCCGCGAGCCTCCTCGACACCGCGCCCGTGTTCCGGCGTCACATCGAGGAGTGCGCCGAAGCCTTCGCCCCCTTCGTCGACTGGTCGCTGCTCGACGTCCTGCGCGGCGTCGACGGCGCGCCCTCGGTCGACCGCGTCGACGTCGTGCAGCCCGTCCTGTTCTCGGTGATGGTGTCGCTCGCGCACCTCTGGCGCTCCTACGGCGTCCGTCCGGCCGCGGTCCTGGGCCACTCGCAGGGCGAGATCGCCGCCGCTTGCTTCGCCGGCGCCCTGCCGCTGCCCGAAGCCGCGCGCATCGTGACCCTGCGCAGCCGCCTGATCGGCGACCGGCTCGCCGGCCACGGCGGCCTGCTGTCGGTGATGGCGTCCGAAGAGGACGTCCGCGCGCTGCTCGGCGACTTCGACGGCACGCTGTCGATCGCCGCCGTCAACGGCCCGCGCACGGTGACCGTCGCCGGCGAGCCCGGCGCGCTGACCACCTTGGAGAAGCGCCTCTCGGCGGCCGGGATGATGCGCTGGCGCGTCGAGGGCATCGACTTCGCCGCGCACAGCCCGCAGGTGCGCGTGCTGCACGACGAACTGGTGTCCCTCCTCGGCGAGCTGCACCCTGCGACGTCGGAAATCCCGTTCTTCTCCACCGCCGACGAAAAGTGGCTCGACGGCCCGGAGCTGGACGCCGAGTACTGGTACCGCAACCTGGAACGCACGGTGCGGTTCGACTCCGGCGTCCACGCCGCCCTGGAGCGCGGCGGCCGGCACTTCGTCGAGGTGAGCCCGCAACCGGTGCTGAGCCTCGGGCTGCAGGCGATCCTCGAGGAGTCGGGCACCGGCGCCACGGCGTCGGCCACGCTCCTGCTCGGCCACGGCGGCCTGGACCGGTTCCTGGTCGCCGTCGGAGCCGCGTTCGCCCGCGGCGCCGACGTCGACTGGAACGTGCCTGCCGGCAGCCGTGTCCCGCTCCCGACGTATCCCTTCCAGCGCACGAACATCTGGCCGCAGACCAGCCTGCTCCCGGCCGGCGACGTCACCGCGCTGGGCCTCGGCGCGGCGAACCACCCGTTGATGGGCGCGGTGACGGCGTTGCCGGACACCGAAGGCTTTCTCTTCACCTCACGGCTGTCGGTGGCGACGCACCCGTGGCTGGCCGAGCACACCTTCGGTGGCTCGGTCCTGCTGCCCGGCACCGCGTTCCTGGAACTCGCGATCCGCGCGGGTGACGAGGCCGGCTGCCCGGTCGTCGAAGAGCTGACCCTCGCCGTGCCCCTGATCGTTCCCCCGGGTCAGGCCGTCCGGACGCAGCTCGTGCTCGGTCCGCTGACCCCGGCCGGCCGCCGCACCCTCGCCGTCTACGGGCGGCCCGACACCGACGGCGACGAGCCGTGGACCTGCCACGCCAACGGCGTCCTGCGCGCCGGCGAGCAGCCGACGGCGGGGGAGTTCCCCGCCGAGTGGCCGCCGGCCGGCGCCGAGCGCGTCGATCTCACCGGCTTCTACGACCAGGCCGCCGAAAACGGCTTCGGTTACGGCTCGCTCTTCCGCGGCCTGGAATCGGTGTGGCGCCTCGGCGAAGAGGTCTACGCCGAAGTCGCCCTGCCGGAGGCGAACCGCGCCGAAGCGGGCGCGTGCGCCCTGCACCCCGCGTTGCTCGACGCCGCGCTGCACGCGACGTCGTTCACCGGCGACGGCGGCCAGAGCCGGCTGCCGTTCTCGTGGACCGACGTCGAGCTGTACGCGGTCGGCGCGTCCCGGGCCCGGGTCCGGATCGTGCCGTCCGGCAGCGGCAGCGTCCGCATCGACCTCGCCGACGCGACCGGGGAGCCCGTCGCGTCGGTCGGCTCGCTGCTGCTGCGCGCGGCCGCCACGGACGCTGTCGCCGTCGCATCCCCTTTCGGCGACAGCCTGTTCCGCTGGGAGTGGCAGGCCGTGCCCGCGCCGGAACCCGGCCGCCTGGCCGACGGCAGCTGGGTCGTGGCCGGCGCCGACGAGTTCGGCCTCACCGGCGCCGTCTACACCCTCGGCCGCGCGGTCGAGACGTTCCTCGGCCTCGGCACGCTGTCCGCCGCTCTCGACGACGGCCTGGAGCCACCCGAGCTGATCCTGGTGCCGCTGGTGCACGTGCGGCCCGAGGACCCCCGGGAATCGGCCCACCTGCTGACGAAGTGGGTGCTGGGCCAGGTCCAGGCGTTCCTCGAGGAGGACCGGCTGCGCACCACCCGGCTCGTCTTCGTCACCCGCGGCGCCACGGGCGACACCGACCTCTCCGCCGCCGCGGCGTGGGGCCTGCTGCGCTCCGCGCAGACCGAGAACCCGGGCCGGCTCGTGCTCGTCGACCTCGACGAGTCCGGCGACCAGTCCATCCGCGACCTGCTCCCGATGCTGCCCGGCCTGCTCGCCTCGGGCGAGCCCCAGGTGGCGCTGCGCGACGGCGTCCCGCACGTCGGCCGCCTGGCCCGCGTGCGCGGCGACGCCTCGCCGACGGAGGTCTGGCGCGACGCGGGCAAGGTCCTCGTCACCGGCGGTACCGGCGCGCTGGCCCGGACGATCGCGCGGCACCTGGTCGTCGAACACGGCGTCCGCGAGCTGCTGCTCGTGAGCCGCAGCGGCGGCTCGGCGCCGGGCGCGGCGGAGTTCGCCGCGGAACTCGACGCCGTGGTGGAGTACCGCGCCTGCGACGTGTCCAACCGGGACGAACTGGCCCGCTTGCTCGACGCCGAGCCGTCGGTCCGGGCGATCGTCCACACCGCCGGCGCCCTCGAAGACGGCGTCCTCGGTTCGCTGACGCCGAAGAAGCTCGAGACGGTGTTCGCGCCGAAGCTCGACGCGGCCTGGCACCTGCACGACCTGACCCGCGACCGCGACCTGGCGGCGTTCGTCCTGTTCTCGTCGTTCGCCGGGCTGGCCGGCACCGCCGGGCAGGGCAACTACGCCGCCGCCAACAGCTTCCTCGACGCGCTGGCCCGGCACCGCCGCGGCCTCGGCCTGCCGGGCACGTCGGTGGCCTGGGGCAGCTGGGTGCGCGCCGACAGCGTGATGGCCGCGCAGCTCGACGACGCCGCCCGCCGCCGCCAAGCGCGTGGCGGGGCCCTGGAGCTGACGGGGGAGCAGGGCGTCGCCCTGTTCGACGCCGCTATGGCCCGCCCGGCCGACCCGGTGCTCGCCGCGATCCGCCTGGACCTGGCCGCGATGCGCGCGTCGGGCGAGGTGCCGCCGATGATGCGGCTGCTGGTCCCGCCGCCGTCCCGCCGGTCGGCGGTGTCGGCCGAGGCTGCGGGCTCGTTCGCCAAGACGTACCTGGGCCTCGCGGAGGATGACCGTGGCGCGGCTGTCCTGGACCTGGTCCGCACGCTCGCCGCCGCGGTGCTCGGGCACCCGAGCGCGGCCGCGGTGGCCATCGACGGCGGCTTCCCCGAACTCGGCTTCGACTCGCTGACGGCGATGGACCTGCGCAACCGTCTCCAGGCGGCGACGGACCTGATCCTGCAGGTCGGTGTGGTCTTCGACCACCCGACCCCGCTCGAGCTGGCCGGCCACCTGGGCGCCGAGCTGGACCGGGTTTCCCGGCCGGCCGAGTCGTCCGCGCCGGAAACCGTGTCCGCGCAAGCGAACGAGACGATCTCCGGCCTGTTCACCCAGGCGCTGTACAACGGCCAGCAAGCCGACGCGATCGACTTCCTCCGCGCCGCGGCGACCCTGCGCCCGAAGTTCCGCACGTCGGACGAGCTGACCCGGCCGATCCGCCCGCTGCGCCTGGCCCGGCGTGACCCGGACGCGGCACCCGGCCCGCACCTGATCTGCGTCCCCGCGCTGGTCGCGATGGCCGGGGTGCAACAGTACTCGCTGTTCGCGGCGTCCTGCCGTGGCCAGTACGACGTCTCGGCGGTCCCGATCCCGGGCTTCACCGACGGCGAAGCCCTCCCGGCCGACCGGGCGTCGTTGGTGGCCGCCGAAGCCGACGCGATCTTCGCGTACGCGGCGGGGGAGCCGTTCGTGGTGCTCGGCGTCTCCACCGGCGGCCTGCTGGTGCACGCGATCGCGACGGAACTGACCCGCCGCGGCACCCCGCCGGCCGGCGTCGCGCTGCTGGACCCGTACGCGGTGGACAGCCAGTTCGTCGCCAGCGCGGGCGGCGGCCTGATGACGGGGCTGTACAAGCGGAACCAGCAGTACACCGAGGTCACCAGCGCCGGGCTGTCGGCGATGGCGTGGTGCTTCGACCTGATGGAGGGCTGGGACCTGGGCCCGCTGCCGTGCCCGACGCTGCTCGTCCGCGCGTCGGAGCCGATCGTGGCGGAGCAGGCGGAAGTCGAGTGGCGCTCGGCCTGGGCCCACGCGGACACCGTGACCGACGTCCCGGGCAACCACTTCACGATCGTGGAGGAACACATCGCGGAGGCGGTCGCGGCAGTCCGGGCCTGGCTCCCGGACGTCGGCTGACGGCTTGGCAGCGCCCAGACTTGTCGTGAGTGTTTAGGGCGGTTAGAACCGCCCTAAACACTCACGACAAGCCGCGGCAGACTCACCAGGCCGCGGGCCGGCTCGGGCGCTAGTCCGCGCTCGGGTCGAGGGAGCGCGCGACGATCCCGGTGATGCCGCCGAGCTGACCGAGCTGTTCCTCGGTCAGCAGGCCGAAGACGTGCTCGCGCAGGGTCGCGTAGTAGCCGGGTGCCGACTCGTCGTACTTCCGCGACCCCGCCGGGGTCAGTGACGCGATCGTGTAGCGGGTGTCGGCCGGGTCGGACTTGCGGACCAGCCAGCCCTGCTTCTCCAGCCGGGAGGCGATGCGAGACAGGTGCGACGGCGTGACCCGGGACATCTCGGCCAGCGAGGTCATGGTGCGGTCCTGGTGCTGCGACAGGCACCACAGGATCAGGAATTCGGCGTGACTCAGGCCATCCTGCTTGAGCCGCCCCTCCAGCGCCGCGGGCAGCCACAGGATCACGGACAGCAGCGACTCCCAGGTGTCCGCCTCGGCCGGGGCGAAGCTGTCATCCGCTTCCACGGGCGTGACTGTACACGCAGTCACTTTCCGCGGAAAGTGATTTGCGAGACACTTGCCATGGAAAGTAACTGACTCTAAGTTAGTTTCCAGGGAAAGCATCCGCAGATCAAGGAGTCACCATGCGCGCAGCCCGCTACCACGACTACGGCCCGGCGGAGGTGCTCGTCGTCGAGGACGTCCCGGAACCGCACGCCGGGCCCGGCGAGGTCCGGATCCGGGTCGCCGCCGCCAGTGTGAACCCGGTCGACTGGAAAGTGCGCTCGGGGGCGGCCCGCGCGATGTTCGAGGTCGGCTTCCCGGCGATCCCCGGCCGCGACGCCGCCGGCGTGGTGGACGAGGTCGGCGAAGGGGTCACCGGTGTCACTGTCGGTGACCGGGTGTTCGGGCTCGGCGGTGTGTTCGGGGCGTCCGCGCAGTACGCCACGCTGTCGGCGTGGGCGCCCGTGCCGGACCAGTGGACCCTGGCGCAGGCCGCCGGCGCTGGGCTGGCCGTCGACACCGCCGGCAGCGGGCTCGACGCGCTCGGCGACCTGGCCGGCCGCACGCTGCTGGTCGAAGGCGCGGCCGGCGGAGTGGGCAGTGCCGCCGTCGCGCTGGCCGTGGCGCGTGGCGCCACCGTCATCGGCACGGCGAGCGCGGGCAAGCACGACTACCTGCGCGAGCTGGGCGCGCTGCCCACCACCTACGGCGAAGGGCTGGCCGACCGCGTCCGCGAACTCGCCCCCGGCGGGGTGGACGCCGTGCTCGACACGGCCGCGTCCGGCTCGCTGCCCGACCTCGTCGCCATCGCCGGTGACGCGGACCGCGTCGTGACGGTCGCCGACGCGGCCCGTGCGGGTGACCTCGGCGTCCGGGCCCGGTCTTCGGAGAACAACTCCGCGCTGCTGGCCGAAGGCGCCGCGCTGGGCGCCCGGGGCGGGTACACGCCGCACCTCGCCGCGACCTACGCGCTGGACGACATCGCCGACGCGCACCGGGACTCCGAAGGCGGCCACACGCAGGGGAAGATCGTCGTCCTCGTCTGACGGGACACGCGGACGAGCCCGGCACCGGGGGATGGTGCCGGGCTCGTCCGCCGCCGGGGAAGGCGCGTTCTCGGGGTCAGGCCACCGGATCGGGTGACGGCCGTGCGTCCAGCAGCGGCGTCTTCGCGTCCGGGACCAGGGTCGCCTCAGTGGGGGTGACATCGGCCGTCTCCGACGCGGCCGCGCGCGCCTGGGCCGCCTTGCGCTTCGCGGCCTGCTCGCCCAGCTTCTTGTAGCGGGCGCGGTTGATGAAGAACTCCGCGATCAGCAGGTTGACCACCCAGGGCACCCACGACGTCAGCGTGGACACCTGGTCCTGCACCGCCGCCGGGCCGTCGACGCCCATCGTGAAGACCTCCGGCTCCAGCCAGAGGATCGCCGGGCCGAGCCAGAAGCGCGACGCCAGGATCGAGAAGCACAGCGCGAAGCTGCGCAGCATCCACTCGCGGTGCTCCACGATGCGGCCCTGGCGGGCGCGGCGGAACCCGGTGATCGTGGTGATCAGCCACAGCAGCCCGAGGATCGCGTTGCCGACCTTCTGGCCGGGGCCGTGGGTCAGCAGCGGCGTGATCGTCAGGATCGCGATCCCGGCCGGCAGCGCGCCGCCGAAGACGTAGATCCGGCCGGACACGCGGTGCAGCTTCGGGAACTTGTTCCGGAGGCGAGGCCACACCTGGATCGCCGCGGTCACGAACGCGACCGAGCCGAAGAAGATGTGCGCCACCAGCAGCGGGTAGTAGAACGGCACGTCCAGCCGGGTCGCCGCCGTCGACTTGCTCGGATCCAGGCCGACGTAGTTGGGCAGCCGGAACGCGAGGAAACCGAACGCGAGGAAGTAGAAGGGGACGATCCAGGGGCGTCTCAGCGCCGTTCCGATGCGTGACATGGGTGGGCCTTCCGTGGGAGGAACCGGCGCGAAGAGTGTGGCGCGAAGACAGTGGGGAAAACCGTAGAGTTCGCTCTCCACCGATCCCGGATCGGCCGCAACAGCTAGGGAAAACAGGGTCCGTCCGGCGGCATAGTCTGCCTGACCTCCGTGTCGGCGGTGGTTCGGGCGGCGGCGTACCGCGGCTTCCCCAGCGCACGCCGGAACGGACCCCGTCCGAACCCTTGGGAGCGCCGCGGTGGAACGATCCGAGCACGTGCCTGACGAGCGTGCCGTTGCCCGTGCAGGTGCCGTCGCGGTCGTGGGCCTCGCCTGCCGGCTGCCGTCGGCCGACGGGCCCGGCGCGTTCTGGACGCTGCTGCGCGAAGGCGCCGACGGCACCACCGACGTCCCGCCGGAGCGCCGCGCCTCGGTGCCGCCGGAGACCCGCCGCGGCGGTTTTCTGTCCGATGTGGACACGTTCGACGCCGCGTTCTTCGGCGTGCCGGCGCGGGAAGCCGCGACGATGGACCCGCAGCAGCGCCTCGCCCTGGAACTGGGCTGGGAGGCCCTGGAGGACGCGCGGATCGTCCCGGCCCGCCTCGAAGGCAGCGCGACCGGCGTCTTCGTCGGCTCCAGCGCGGACGACTACGCGACCCTGCTCAAGCAACGCGGCGCCGCCGCCATCGGGCACCACACGCTCACCGGCCAGAGCCGCGCCGTCGTCGCCAACCGCATCTCCTACACGTTCGGCCTGCGCGGGCCCAGCATGTCCGTCGACACCGGGCAGTCGTCCTCGCTCGTCGCCGTGCACCTCGCCTGCGAGGCCCTGCGCAGCGGCGAAGCGGACCTCGCGCTGGCCGGCGGCGTCCAGCTCAACCTCGCGCCCGAGAGCACCGTCGCCGCCGACCGGTTCGGCGGCCTCTCGCCCGACGGCCGCTGCTACACCTTCGACGAGCGCGCCAACGGCTACGTCCGCGGTGAGGGCGGCGGGTTCGTCGTCCTCAAGCCCCTGGCCGCGGCGCTGGCCGACGGCGACCGCATCCACTGCGTCATCGAGGGCGGCGCGGTCAACAACGACGGCTTCAGCGACACCCTCACCACCCCGAGCGCGCAGGCGCAGGAAGCGGTCGTCCGGGCCGCGCTGCGCCGCGCGGGTGTCCCGGCGGACGCGGTGCGCTACGTCGAGCTGCACGGCACCGGCACCCGCGTCGGCGACCCCCTGGAAGCGGCCGCGCTCGGCGCGGTGTTCGCGCCCGGCCGCCCCGGCGACGACCCGCTGTGGGTCGGCTCGGTCAAGACCAACATCGGCCACCTCGAAGGCGCGGCGGGCATCGCCGGCCTGCTGAAGGTCGCGCTGTCCCTGGCCCACGGCGAGATCCCGCCCAGCCGCAACCACGAGCACCCGAACCCGGCCATCCGGTTCGACGAGTGGCGCCTGCGCGTCACCGCCGACGTCCGGCCGTGGCCCGAGGCGACGGCCTACGCGGGCGTCTCGTCCTTCGGCATGGGCGGCACGAACTGCCACCTCGTCCTTTCCGCCCCGCCGCAGCGGGTCGAGACGACCGGACGCTCCCGTGTGGACGGTCCGGGCGCGGTCGTGCCGTGGGTGCTGTCCGCCCGGACCCCGGGCGGCCTCCGCGGCCAGGCCACCGGGCTCGCCGCCCTCGACGCGGCCCCGCTCGACGTCGCGCACTCGCTCGTCACCACCCGCAGCGCGTTCCCGCACCGCGCCGTCGTCCTGGCCGCCGACCGGCCGGCCGCGCTGGCCGCCCTCGCCGCCGGTGACCCGGCGGCCGACGTCGTCGCGGGCACCGCCGCCGACGCCCCGCGCCTGGCCGTCGTGTTCCCCGGCCAGGGCGCCCAGCGGCCCGGGATGGGCCGCGAGCTGTACACGCGGTTCCCCGTCTTCGCCGACGCGATCGACGAGATCTGCGCGCGCTGCGACACCGAACGCCCGCTGCGGGACGTCCTGTTCGCCGAGGAGGGCTCGGCCGACGCCGCGGTCCTCGACGAGACCGGGCACACCCAGCCCGCGTTGTTCGCGTTCGAAGTCGCGCTGTACCGGCTGTTCGCGTCCTGGGGCGTCGCCCCGGCGTTCGTCGCCGGGCACTCGGTCGGCGAGCTGGCCGCCGCGCACGTCGCCGGCGTCCTGTCGCTGGACGACGCCTGCATGCTGGTCACCGCCCGCGGCCGCCTGATGGGCTCGCTGCCTGTCGGCGGCGCGATGGTCTCGATCCGCGCCGCCGCCGACGAGGTCGAGCCGCACCTGACCGGCGACGTCGTGCTGGCCGCGATCAACGGGCCCGCGTCCGTCGTCATCGCCGGGCCCGAGGAGCCGGTGCTGGCGCTGGCCGCCCGGTTCGAGGCCGACGGCCGCAAGGTGACGCGGCTGCCGGTGAGCCACGCGTTCCACTCGCCGCTGATGGACCCGATGCTGGCGGAGTACCGCGGCGTCGTCGACCAGCTCGACCTGCGGCCGCCGGTGCTGCCGGTCGTCTCGACCGTGACCGGCCGCCCGCTGAGCGCGGCGCAGCTGCAGTCGGCGGACCACTGGGTCCGGCAGGCGCGCGAGACCGTCCGGTTCGCCGACGCCGTGACGACGTTGTGGCGCCAAGGCGTCACGGCGTTCCTGGAGCTCGGCCCGGACGGCACGCTCACCTCGCTCGTCCGCGCGTCCCTCGACGGCCACGGCGAACCCGTCACCGTGCGGGCCTCGCTGTCCGGCCGGCCCGAGGACCACGGCGTCATCGCCGCTCTGGCCGGGCTGTACGTGCACGGCCTCGACGTCGACTGGACCGCCGTGACCGGCGGCGGTGCGGTGCTGGACCTGCCGACCTACGCGTTCGACCGGGAGCGGCACTGGTTCGACGCCGCCGAGCCCGCCCGGGCCACGCCCGCGCCGCCGGCCGGCCGCGACCTGCTGCGGCTGGTGCGCGGCGAGGCCGCCGCGGTCCTCGGCGTCACCGGCGGCGTCGACCCCGACACCTCCTTCCGCGAACTGGGTTTCGACTCGGCGATGAACGTCGACCTCGCGGTCCGCGTCGGCGCGGCCACCGGCCGGACGCTGGCCACGACCGAGGTCTTCGACCACCCGACGGCCCGTGATCTGGCCGGCTACCTGGCCGGCTTCGTCGCCGAGCCCACCGGCCCCGCTCCGGCGGCCGGCGGCGCGGCCGACCCGGTCGTCGTGGTCGGCATCGGCTGCCGGTACCCCGGCGGCGTCCGCTCGCCCGAAGACCTGTGGCGCCTCGTCGACGGCGAGGTCGATGCGATCGCGGCCATGCCCGGCGACCGCGGCTGGCCCGCCGCCGTCCTGGACACCGGCCGTCCCGGCGGGTTCCTCGACGACGTCGCCGGCTTCGACGCCGGTCTGTTCGGCATCTCACCGCGCGAAGCGCAGTCCATGGAGCCGCAGCAGCGGCTGGTCCTGGAAGTCGCCTGGGAAGCCCTTGAGCGTTCCGGCATCGCGCCGCTGTCCCTGCGCGGCACGCCGACCGGCGTTTTCGTCGGCGCAACGGCGCAGGACTACGGCCCGAAGCTGGCCGAAGCGACCGGCGACGCCGAGGGGTACGTCCTCACCGGCACCTCGCCGAGCCTCGTCTCCGGCCGCCTCGCGTACGTCCTGGGCACCGAGGGCCCCGCGGTCACGGTGGACACGGCGTGTTCGTCGTCGCTGGTCGCGCTGCACCTGGCCGTCCGGTCGGTGCTGTCCGGCGAGACGTCCCTGGCCATCGCGGGTGGCGTCACGGTGATGGCCGAGCCCGGCATCTTCGTCGAGTTCGCCAAGCAGGGCGGCCTGTCCGAGGACGGCCGCTGCAAGGCGTTCGGCGACGGCGCCGACGGCACCGGCTGGGCCGAAGGCGTCGGCATGGTCGTCGTCGAACGGCTTTCGCGTGCCCGCGAACTCGGCCACGACGTCCTCGCCGTGGTCCGCGGCTCCGCCGTCAACTCCGACGGCGCGTCCAACGGCCTCACCGCCCCGAACGGCCTCGCGCAGCAACGCGTGATCCGCCAGGCCCTCGGCGACGCCGGACTGGCTGCATCGGACGTCGACGTCCTCGAAGCCCACGGCACCGGCACCCGGCTGGGCGACCCGATCGAAGCCCGGGCGGCGCTGGCCACCTACGGCCAGGACCGGCCGAGCCCGCTCGTGCTGGGCTCGGTGAAGTCGAACATCGGGCACACCCAGGCCGCGGCCGGGGTGGCCGGCGTGATCAAGATGATCTTCGCGATGCGCCACGGCTCGGTGCCGCGCACGCTGCACGCCGACGTCCCGTCGTCCCACGTGGACTGGACGGCCGGCGCGGTGGAACTCGCGACGGTGGCGCGTGACTGGCCGGCGGGGGAGCGGCCGCGCCGGGCCGCGGTGTCGTCGTTCGGCATCAGCGGCACCAACGCCCACGTGATCCTGGAACAGGCGCCCGCTTTCGAGCCGGCCGAACCGGCGCGCGACGTCGTCCCCGCCGTCGTGCCGTGGGTCGTGTCCGCGCAGTCCGACGACGCCCTGCACATGGCCGTCGAGCAGCTGCGCGCGATCGACGCGGACCCGGTCGACGTCGGTGCGTCGCTGGTCACCACGCGCTCGTCGTTCGACCGGCGGGCCGTGCTGCTCGCCGGGCCGGACGGGCTCGCCGAGGTCGCCCGCGGGACGGCGCCGCCGGTCGAGCCCCTCGTCGCGGTGCTGTTCGCCGGCCAGGGCACCCAGCGCGTCGGCATGGGCACCGGGCTCGCCGCCCGGTTCCCGGTGTTCGCCGCCGCGTACCAGGAGGTCATCAGCCACTTCGACGCCGCGATCGGCACCGACGACGCCGCCGTCCTGAACCGGACCGGCACCGCGCAGCCCGCGTTGTTCGCGCTCGAGGTCGCGTTGTTCCGCCTCGCCGAATCGCTCGGGGTGCGACCCGACCACGTCGCCGGCCACTCGATCGGCGAGCTGGCGGCGGCCCACGTCGCCGGTGTGCTGTCGCTGGCCGACGCGTGCACGCTGGTCGCCGCGCGCGGCCGGTTGATGGAGGCGCTGCCCGAGGGCGGCGCGATGGTCTCGCTGCGCGCGTCCGAGGACGAGGTCCGGCCGCTGCTGGTCGACGGCGTCACGATCGCCGCGATCAACGGCCCCACGTCGCTGGTGATCTCCGGCGTCGCGGATGCGGTTCTGCAGGTCGCGTCGGCGTTCGAGGACACGCGGCGGCTTTCGGTGTCGCACGCGTTCCACTCGCCGCTGATGGCCCCGATGCTCGACGACTTCCGCCGCGTCGCCGAAGGCCTGACGTTCCACGAGCCGTCGATCCCGGTCGTCTCGACGGTCACCGGCCGGATCGAAGCCGGACTGACCGACCCCGGGTACTGGGTCGAGCAGGTCGTCGCGACCGTGCGGTTCGCCGACGCCGTGACCACGCTGCAGGCCGCGGGAACCGAGGCGTTCGTCGAGATCGGCCCGGACACCACGCTGTCGGGCATGATCGCGCGGGCCCTGCCGGGTGCGGCGACCGTACCGCTGCTGCGCGCCGACCGCGCCGAGGAACCGGCCGTCGCCGCCGCACTCGGCCGGCTGCACCTGCTCGGCGTCCCCCTCGATTGGGACGCCTACTTCGCCGGGACGGGTGCGCGTCGCGTCGCGCTGCCGACGTATCCCTTCCAGCACGAGCGGTTCTGGGTCACCGCGCGCCCCGCGCCGGTGGAGCTGGGCCTGGACCGGCCGGGGCACCCGCTGCTCGGCGCGGCCGTCGAGCTGCCCGGCGACGACGGCTCGGTGTTCACCGGGCACCTCTCGCCGTCGTCGCTGCCGTGGCCGGCCGACCACGTCGTCGAAGAGCGGATCCTGTTCCCCGGCACCGGTTTCGTCGAGCTGGCGCTGCGCGCGGGCGTCGAACTGGGCTGCGGCGCGCTCACCGAGCTGACGGTGACCGCGCCCCTGCCCCTGGAACGCGACGGTGTGAGCATCCGGGTCCGCGTCGGCGGCCCCGACTCGGCGGGACGCCGGGATGTCTCCATTCACTCGCGCACGCCCGGCGGTGCGTGGACGCGTCACGCCACCGGTCGCTTGGCCCCTTCAGCCGCCGCGCCGGTCCTGACGTCGTCAGGCCCCGCCGCCTCGCCGCTCGACGTCGAGGAGATGTACCGGACGTTGTCCGCGGCCGGCCTGGACTACGGCCCCGCGTTCCGCGGCGTCCAGGCGGCCTGGCACGAGGGCGACGACCTGTGCGCGGACCTGACCCTGCCGCCCGCGGCGGGTGACGCCGAGGGCTACCTGCTGCACCCGGCGCTGTTCGACGCCGCGCTGCACCTGGTCCCGTTCTTGGGCCTGGACGCCGAACCGCGGGCTCGCTTGCCGTTCGTCTGGTCGGACGTCGCACTGCACGCGGTGGGCGCTTCGGCCGTGCGGCTGCGCATCCGCCGCCTGGGCCCGGACACGGTGACACTGTCCTTGACCGACGCCGCCGACGCCCCGGTCGCGACGGTGGGTTCCCTGGTCCTGCGCCCACCGGCCGACCCGGCCCCGGCAGGCCCGCCGCCACTGCTGCGCATCGAGTGGACGCCGAAGGACCTGGGCACCCCGGCGGACCTGACGTGGGCTTCGGTCGGCCCGGACGACCTGGGTGCACTGCTGCCGAGCCGCCGCGCGGCACCTTCGGCGGCCGACGTGCTCGTGGTCCCGGTCCCGGACCCGGTAGGCCTCTCGGCCCCGGACGGCATCCGCTTGGTGACGTCGGCGGTCCTGGGCCACCTGCGTGACCACCTGGAGGACGAAGCCCAGCTGGTGTTCCTCACCCGCGGCGGCCCAGCCGCGGCGGCCGCGGAGGGCTTGGTCCGCTCGGCCCAGGCGGAACGGCCGGGCCGCTTCTTCCTGCTGTCACTGGAAGACACCGAGTCCGAAGTGGACGAGACACTGGCGGCGGCCCTGGCGGCATTGCCGGAGTCGGGAGAGACCGAGATCCGCGTGCGCGGCGGCCGGGTGGAGGTACCCCGCCTCGCCCCAGTGCCCGCGTCCGCGACCGTCGCCGAGCCGACCTCGGCCGGCTGGGGTGATGGGGCTGTTCTGATCACCGGTGGTACCGGCGGGCTCGGCGCGCACGTCGCTCGGCACCTTGTCGCCCACCATGGCGTTACCCGGCTCGTACTCGTCGGTCGCCGGGGGAGCGCTGCTCCCGGTGTTGCCGACCTGGCAACCGAACTCACCGAGTGCGGCGCGGACGTCACCGTCGCCGCCTGTGACGTCTCCGATCGCGCTGCTCTGGCCGAGCTGCTGGCCCAGCACGCCATCACCGGTGTCGTCCACGCCGCCGGGGTGCTCGACGACGGGGTCCTCGATGCTCTCACCCCCGAGCGGCTCGCCCGGGTGCTCGCGCCCAAGGTCGACGCGGCCTGGCATCTGCACGAGCTGTTGCCCGATCTCGCCGGCTTCGTCGTGTTCACCTCCGTCTTCGGCGTGCTCGGCAACGGCGGCCAGGGCGCCTACACCGCCGCCAACGCCGCTCTCGACGAGCTGATCCGGGGGCGGGCCGCCGCGGGGTTGCCCGGCCGGGCCGTCGCGTGGGGGCCGTGGGCGCAGCAGAGCGGGATGACCGGGACGTTGTCCGACACCGAACTGCGGCGGATGGCCCGCGCCGGCCTGCCGACGCACTCCGTCGAAGACGGTCTCGCCTGGTTCGACGCCGCGCTGGAAGGACGAGACCCGGTCGTCGTCGCCGCGCACCTCGATCGCGCCGCGCTGCGGGCCCTCGACTCCGTGCCGCCGATCCTGCACCGCCTGGTCCCGCCGCGCCCGCGTCGCGCCGCCGTCGCCGCCGGGCAGCCCGCGACCGACCTCGGCGCCGTCGTCGTCACCACCGTCGCGAACGTCCTCGGCCACGCCTCCGCGGCGAACGTCGACCCCGCTCTGACCTTCCGCGAACTCGGCCTGGACTCCCTGACCTCGGTCGAACTCCGCAACCGCCTCGCCGAAGCGACCGGCCTCCGCCTGCCCGCCACCCTCGTCTTCGACCACCCGACCCCCGACGCGGTCAGCGCGTTCCTCAAGACCCTCGTCGAGGGCGACACCCCGGCGCCGGCCCGGACCGTCACCACCGCGCGCACCGACGACCCGATCGTCGTCGTCGGCATGGCCTGCCGCTATCCCGGCGACGTGACGACCCCGGACGAGCTGTGGGACCTCCTCACCGAGGGCCGCGACGGGATAACCGGCTTCCCGGCCGACCGTGGCTGGCACGTCCCGGACGCGGACTTCACCCGCGCCGGCGGCTTCCTGCACGGCGCCGCCGAGTTCGACGCCGACTTCTTCGGCATCTCCCCGCGTGACGCGCTCAGCGCCGATCCGCAGCAGCGGCTGCTGCTGGAGACGTCGTGGGAGGCGTTCGAGCAGGCGGGCATCAACCCGTTGTCGCTCAAGGGATCCGACACCGGCGTCTTCGCCGGCGTGATGTACCACGACTACGCGGCGGTCACCGCCGGGCAGGACCCGGACGCGCGCGGCTTCGACGTCAACGGCACCGCCGGCAGCGTCGCCTCGGGCCGCGTCTCCTACGCGCTCGGCCTGGAAGGTCCCGCGGTCACGGTCGACACGGCGTGCTCGTCGTCGCTGGTGGCGCTGCACTGGGCGTCGCAGGCCCTGCGGGCGGGGGAGTGCTCCCTCGCGCTGGCCGGCGGCGTGACGGTGATGTCCACCCCGGCGACGTTCCTCGACTTCGCCCGCCAAGGCGGCCTCGCCGGCGACGGGCGCTGCAAGTCCTTCTCCGACGACGCCGACGGCACCGGCTGGTCCGAAGGCGTCGGCCTCCTGGTCCTCGAGCGCCAGTCGGACGCGCTCCGCAACGGCCACCGCATCCTCGCCGTCGTGCGGGGGAGTGCGGTCAACCAGGACGGCGCGTCCAACGGCCTCACCGCCCCGAACGGCCCGTCGCAGCAACGCGTCATCCGCCAGGCCCTCGCGAGCGCCGGACTGTCCACAACGGACGTCGACGTCGTCGAAGCCCACGGCACCGGCACGAAACTCGGCGACCCGATCGAGGCCCAGGCCCTGCTGGCCACCTACGGTCAGGACCGCGAAACGCCGTTGCTGCTGGGTTCCGTCAAGTCCAACCTCGGCCACACCCAGGCCGCCGCCGGCGTCGCGGGCATCATCAAGATGATCCTCGCCATGCGTCACGGCGTCGTCCCGAAGTCGCTCTGGGCCGGGACGCCGTCGTCCCACGTCGAGTGGGACACGGGCGCGGTCGAGCTGGTCGCCGAGGCCCGCGACTGGCCCGCGGTCGACCGGGCGCGGCGGGCCGGGATCTCGTCGTTCGGGATCAGCGGCACCAACGCCCACGTCGTCATCGAAGCCCCCGCGCCCGCGCACACCCCCGAACCGCGGCCGGTCCCGCCGGTCGTGCCGTGGGTGCTCTCGGCCCGCTCCGACGCCGCCCTCGACGCGCAGACCGAGCGGCTGGCCGGGCTCGACCCGCTCGACGCCGGATACTCCCTGGTCACCACCCGCGCGACCTTCGCCCACCGAGCCGTCCTCCTGGCGACGCCGGACGGCGTGCGGGAGGCGGCCCGAGGACAAGCGGCGGCACCAAGCGTCGCCTTCCTGTTCACCGGCCAGGGCGCCCAGCGGCTCGGCATGGGTCGCGAGCTGGCGGAGGAGTACCCGGTCTTCGCTGCGGCCTTGGACGAGGTCCTCGCCCATTTCGACCCGGAACTCCGGGACGTCATCTGGGGCACGGATCCCGCCCTGATCGCCGAGACCGGAACCGCCCAGCCCGCGCTGTTCGCCATCGAAGTCGCGCTCGCCAAGCTCTTCAGCACTTGGGGTGTCCGCCCCGATTACGTCGCCGGCCATTCGATCGGCGAGATCGCGGCCGCCCACCTCGCCGGTGTCCTGTCCCTGGACGACGCGTGTGCGCTGGTCGCGGCGCGTGGCTGCCTGATGCAAGCCCTGCCGCCGGGCGGCGCGATGGTCGCGGTGCGAGCGTCCGAAGAGGACGTTCGCGCGGCGCTCACCGACGGCGTCGACATCGCGGCGGTCAACGGCCCGCGCTCGGTCGTGCTGTCCGGCGTCGAAGCCGCGGTACTGGAAGTGGCGGCGAAGTTCGAGAAGACCACCCGCCTCAAGGTGAGCCACGCTTTCCACTCGCACCTGATGGACCCGATGCTCGACGACTTCCGCGCGGTCGTCGCCGAGCTGACCCTCAACGAGCCGCAGCTCCCGGTGATCGCCGCCGGGGACGTGACGTCGCCGGAGTACTGGGTCGAGCACGTGCGGGCCACCGTCCGCTTCGGCGACACCCTCGGCCGGCTCGCCGACGCCGGCGTCACCACGTACGTCGAGGTCGGGCCGGACGCCGTGTTGGCCGGGATGGTCGACGCGGACGCTGTCGTCACGCCGCTGCTGCGCCGGGACCGTCCCGAAACCGTGGCCGTCCTCGAAGCCCTCGCCCGGGTGCACGTCGCCGGGACCACCGTCGACTGGGCCGCGTGGTTCGCCGGCCGCGGCGCGCGGACCGTCGACCTGCCCACCTACCCCTTCCAGCGCAGCCGGTTCTGGCCCGTCGCCCGTGCCACCGGCGACCTCCGCGGCGCCGGTCTGGCCGCCGCGGGGCACCCGCTGCTGGGCGCGGCGCTCGACCTCGCCGACGACGGCGGTGTCGTGCTCACCGGCCTGCTCACCACCGCGACCCGGCCCTGGCTCGCCGACCACACCGTGCACGGCGAGCCCGTCCTACCCGGCACCGCGTTCGTCGAACTCGCCCTCGCCGCGGGCGCCGACCTCGGCTGCGAGCGCGTCGACGAACTCACCATCGAGGCCCCGCTGGTCCTCGAGTCGAGCGGACGGCAGCTCCAGCTGCGCATCAGCGCCCCCGGCGACGCGGGCGCCCGCGAGTTCACGTTCTCGTCCCGGACCGACGGCAGCACCGACGACCCCTGGACCCGGCACGCCGCGGGCTGGCTCGTCCCGGACACCGCAGCCCCCGCCGACTTCGAGGCTTGGCCGCCCGCCGACGCCGAACCCCTCGACCTGACCGGCCTGACCGAACGGCTCGCCGAAGACGGCCTCGGGTACGGCCCCGCGTTCCCCGGCCCGTCCGCCGCCTGGCGCCGCGACGGCGAGATCTTCGCCGAGGTCGCGCTCCCGAGCACGGACCAGCCGGACGCCTACGGCCTGCACCCGGCCCTGTTCGACGCGACCCTGCGCGTGGTTTCCCTGCTGAGCCCCGACTTCACGGGCAGCGTCCCGTTCTCGTGGCACGGCGTCTCCCTGCACGCCACCGGCGCGTCCGCCCTGCGCGTGCGGCTCACCCCGGGCGACGGCGACGCGATCCGCGTCACCGCCGCCGACCCGTCGGGCACCCCGGTCGTCACGGTGGACCGCCTCACCTTGCGCCGCACCGGCCCGGCCGCCCGGACGCAGGCCCGCTCCCTGCTGCGCCTGGACTGGACGCCGATCCCGGTGCCGGCGGCGGACCCGGTCTTCGAGACCGAGGATCCCGCGTCGCTGACGGAGGCGCCGGAGTTCGTGGCCTGGCCGGTCGCCGGAGACCTGCGTGCCGTGCCGCTGTCCCTGCGCCGCGAGACCGGCCGGGTCCTGACGCAACTGCAGAACTGGCTGACGCGGGACAGCGCGGCCACCCTGGTCGTCGTCACGCGGGGCGCGTGGGATGGCACCGATCCGGTCGCCGCGGCCGCCGCGGGGCTCGTCCGCTCCGCCCAGGCCGAGCACCCCGGCCGCATCGTGCTCGTCGACACCGACGACTCCACGCCGCTGACCACGGCGATCGTGGCCACCGGCGAACCGGTGCTCAAGATCAGCGACGGCCAGGTCCATGCCGCCCGGCTCGCGCGGATCACCGAAACACCGCAGGAGATCGACGAGCAGGACGGCACCGTCCTGATCACCGGCGGCACCGGCGGCCTGGGCAGCGCCGTCGCGAAACACCTGGCCGCGCGCGGGCGCCGCGACCTCCTGCTGGTCAGCCGGTCCGGCCGCACCGCGCCCGGCCTGCTCGACGACCTGGCCGCGCTGGGCGCGCACGTCGAGGTCGCCGCGTGCGACGTCGGCGACCGGGACGCCGTCGAGCGGCTCCTGGACGGCCGTGAGATCACCGCCGTCGTGCACGCCGCCGGTGTTCTCGACGACGGCATCCTCGCCGCCCTCACCCCCGAACGCTTCGAGCAGGTCCTGCGGGCCAAGGCCGACGGCGCCTGGCACCTCCACGAGCTGACCACCGGCCTCACCGACTTCGTGCTGTTCTCCTCGGTCGTCGGCACGTTCGGCGGCGCGGGACAGGCGAACTACGCCGCCGCCAACGCCTTCCTCGACGCGCTCGCCCGGCGCCGTCACCGCGACGGCCTGCCCGCGCGCTCGCTCGGCTGGGGCCCGTGGGAGTCCGGCAGCGGCATGACGGCGACGCTCTCGGACACCGACCTGCGGCGCCTCGCCGAAGCGGGCATGCCGCCGGTGTCCACAGAGGACGGACTCGCGCTGTTCGACGCCGCCCGCGGCACCGGCGAACCCGCCGTCCTGCCGTTGCCGCTCGACCTGGCCGCCGTGCGACGGCAGCCGGAGATCCCGCACGTCCTGCGCGGCCTCGTCCGCCCGGCCCGCCGCCGGGCCACCGCGGCCGCCGGGGACCTCACCGGCACGCTCACCCAGCTCCCCGTCGCCGAACGTGCCGACGCGCTGAAAGGCCTGGTCGCCACGCACGTCGCCCTCGCGCTCGGGCACGCCGACGCGGCCGCGATCGAGCCGGGCCGGGCGTTCTCCGACCTCGGGTTCGACTCGCTCAGCGGCGTCGACCTGCGCAACCGCCTCGCCGCGGCGACCGGGCTGCGGCTGCCGAGCACCCTCGTCTTCGACCACCCGACCGTCACGGCGCTGGCCGAGCACCTCCTGGCCGAGCTGTTCGACGCCGACGCGCCGGTCGCCGAGGTCCGCAAAGCCGCGACCACGACCGACCCGATCGTCATCGTCGGCATGAGCTGCCGCTACCCCGGCGGCGTCACCACGCCCGAGCAGCTGTGGGACCTGATCAACGACGGCGGCGACGCCATCTCCGGATTCCCCGCCAACCGCGGCTGGAACCTGGACGCGCTCTACGACCCGGACCCCGACCACGCCGGGACGTCCTACACCCGTCACGGCGGGTTCCTGCACGACGCCGGGCAGTTCGACGCCGAGTTCTTCGGCATGAGCCCGCGTGAGGCCGTCGCCACCGACGTCCAGCAGCGCCTGCTGCTGGAGACGTCGTGGGAGGCCATCGAGCGCGCCGGGATCGACCCGGTCGTGCTGCGCGGCAGCGCCACCGGCGTCTTCGCCGGCGTGATGTACCACGACTACAGCCGCCTGCTCGACGGCAGTGAGGACGCCGAGGGCTACCAGACCAGCGGCAGCGCGGGCAGCGTCGCCTCCGGCCGGGTGTCCTACGTGCTCGGCCTGGAAGGCCCGGCCGTCACGGTCGACACCGCCTGCTCGTCGTCGCTGGTCGCGCTGCACCTCGCCGCGCAGGCGCTGCGATCGGGGGAGTGCGACCTGGCGCTGGCCGGCGGCGTCACGGTGATGTCGACGCCGTCGACGTTCATCGAGTTCTCCCGCCAGCGCGGCCTGTCCGAAGACGGCCGCTGCCGCTCCTTCGGCGACGGCGCGAACGGCACCGGCTGGTCCGAAGGCGCCGGAATGCTGCTGCTGGAACGGCTGTCCGACGCGCGGCGGCTCGGGCACCCGGTGCTGGCCGTCGTCCGCGGCTCCGCGCTCAACCAGGACGGCGCCTCCAACGGCCTGACCGCGCCCAACGGCCCGTCGCAGCAACGCGTCATCCGCCAGGCCCTCGCCAACGCCGGACTGGCTGCAACGGACGTCGACGCGGTCGAAGGCCACGGCACCGGGACGTCGCTGGGCGACCCGATCGAAGCCCAGGCCCTGCTCGCGACCTACGGCCGTGACCGCGAAACGCCGCTGCTGCTGGGTTCGGTGAAGTCGAACCTCGGGCACACCCAGGCCGCCGCCGGTGTCGCCGGGATCATCAAGATGGTCCTGGCCATGCGCCACGGCGTGCTGCCGCGGACCCTGCACGCCGAGACGCCGTCGTCGCGCGTCGACTGGGCCGAGGGCGGGGTCACCCTGCTCGCCGAGCCGACGGCGTGGCCGGAGACGGGCCGCCCGCGCCGCGCGGCGGTCTCGTCGTTCGGGATCAGCGGGACCAACGCCCACGCGATCGTCGAACAGCCGCCCGCCACACCGACCGCCCCCGCAGCGCCCCGGCCGGAAGTCGTGCCCTGGGTGCTGTCCGCGAAGTCCGAAGAGGCCCTGCACGCCCAGGCCACGCAGCTGGCCGGGCTGACCGCCGACCCCCTCGACGTCGGCCACTCCCTGGCGACAACCCGCTCCCGGTTCACGCACCGTGCCGTCGTCCTCGCCGACCACGCCGACGCCCTGACCGCCCTCGGCTCGCACCCCGCGGTCGTCACCGGCGAGGTCGTCCCGGGCCGCACCGCGGTCGTCTTCAGCGGGCAGGGCGGCCAGCGCACCGGCATGGGCCGCGAGCTGGCCCAGCGGTTCCCGGTGTTCGCCGAGGCCCACGACGCCGTGCTCGCGCAGTTCGGCGACCGCATCGCCGACGTCGTCCGCGGCGACGACCAGACCGCGCTCGACCGCACCGAGTTCGCCCAGCCCGCGCTGTTCGCACTCCAGGTTGCGTTGCTTCGGCTGACCGCGTCGTGGGGCGTCGAGCCCGACCTCGTCGCCGGCCACTCGATCGGCGAGATCACCGCGGCTCACGCCGCGGGCGTCCTTTCCCTCGAAGACGCGTCCACGCTCGTCGCCGCCCGCGGCGCGCTGATGCAGGCGCTGCCCGCCGGCGGCGCGATGATCGCGTTGCAGGCCACCGAGGACGAGGTGCGTCCGCTGCTCGGCGCGGACGTCTCGATCGCCGCGGTGAACGGGCCGCGTTCGGTCGTCGTCGCCGGGGCGGAGGACGCCGTCGTCGCGATCGCCGCACGGTTCGAGAAGACGCGGCGGCTCACCGTCTCGCACGCATTCCACTCGCCGCTCATGGAGCCGATGCTCGCGGACTTCGCCGACGTCCTCGCGGGCCTGACCTTCCACGAGCCGCGCCTGCCGCTCGTCTCCACCGTGAGCGCCGACGCCGACGTCACCACCGTCGAGCACTGGGTGCGCCACGCACGTGACGCCGTCCGCTTCGCCGACGGTGTCGGCGCGCTGGTGGCCGCGGGGGCGTCCCGGTTCGTCGAGGCGGGCCCGGACGGCGTGCTGTCCGCGCTGGTCGCGGGCGTGGCGCCGGACGCCGTCGCGGTGCCGCTGCTGCGCCGTGACCGCGGCGAGGAGATCGCCTTCACCGAAGCCGTCGCGCGGCTGCACGTCTCGGGCGCCGACGTCGACTGGACGCCGGCCCTGACCGGCGGCCGCCGCGTCGACCTGCCCACCTACCCGTTCCGGCGCGAGCTGTTCTGGCCACCGGCCACCCGGACCGGCGGCGACGCCACGTCGCTCGGGCTCGGCGCGCCGGGGCACCCGCTGCTCGACGGAACCGTCCGCCTCGCGGGCTCCGACGAGGTCGTGCTGACCAGCCGGCTTTCCCTGCACACCCAGCCGTGGCTGGCCGAGCACGTCGTGTACGGCCAGGTCCTGCTGCCGGGCACGGCGCTGGCCGAGATGGCCATCCGCGCCGGCGACGAGACCGGCTGCCCCCGCATCGACGAGCTGACCATGGCCGTCCCGCTGGTCGTGCCGCCGCAGGGTGGCGTCCAGGTGCAGGTCCGGGTCGGCGAGCCGGACGCCCGCGGCCGCCGCCCGGTCGGCATCCACTCGCGGACCGCGGACGCCTGGACCGAACACGCCACGGGCACCCTGAGCCCGGCCACCCCGGTGTCCACTGTGTCTGATTCGGACACCACGGCCTGGCCGCCGCCGGACGCGATTCCGGTGCCCCTGGACGACTTCTACGAGAGTTTCGCCGCGGACGGCTTCGACTACGGCCCCCGGTTCCGCGGCCTGCGCGCGGCCTGGCGGAGCGGCGACGACGTCTTCGCCGAGGTCGAACTGGATCCCGCCCACCACGCCGAAGCGGCCGGGTTCGGCCTGCACCCGGCGTTGCTGGACGCGGCCCTGCACGCCGTGACGCTCCGCCCGGGCGCCCCGGCCGCGCGTGAACTGCCGTTCTCGTGGCAGGGCTTCTCACTGCACGCCGCCGGAGCCGTCGCCCTGCGGGTCCGCGTGACCCCCGGCATCGGTCTCGAACTGACCACCGCCGACGGCGACCCGGTGGCGACCATCGACTCCCTGGTCGTCCGCGAAGCCGGCCGCGACGCCGTGCGCCGCAACGATTCCCTGTTCCAGCTCGACTGGACGCCGGTGCCGATCCCGGACGCGACCTCCCTTTCGGTCGCGCTCCTGGGCGACGACCCCCTCGGCATCGGAGTGGCCGCGCTGGACGACCGCGCCGACGCACCCGACGTCGTCGTCACCTGCCTGACCGGCGACGCGGCCGACGTGCCGGGCTCGGCGGCCGACCTCGCCGACCGAGCCCTCGAGCTGGCCCAGCGCTGGATCACGGACGACCGCTACGCCGACGCGAAGCTGATCTTCGTGACCCGCGAGGGCGACCTCCCGGCCGCCGCCGTCTGGGGTCTCGTGCGCGCCGCGCAAGCCGAGCACCCGGGCCGCTTCGGCCTCCTCGAACTCGACGGGTCCACGCTGCCGCCGGCCGTGTTCGCGACCGAAGAACCGCAGGTCGCGCTGCGTGACGGCAAACTGCTCGCGGCCCGTTTCGCGCCCGCCGTGCCGACGGAAAGCACGGCCTGGGACCCCGAAGGGACCGTCCTGATCACGGGCGGCACCGGGGGACTGGGCGCCGTCCTCGCCCGGCACCTGGTGACCGAGCACGGGGCCCGTCGCCTGCTGCTGGTCAGCCGCCGCGGCGCGGACAGCCCGGGCGCCGCGGACCTCGTGGCGGAGCTGCGGACCGCCGGTGCCGACGTCGTCGTCGAGGCCTGCGACGTCGCCGACCGCGCCCAGCTCACCGCACTGCTGGCGAGCCACCCGCCCACCGCCGTCGTCCACGCCGCCGGCGTGCTCGACGACGCGCCCCTCGAAGCGATGACGCCCGAGCGGCTCGCGACCGTCCGGCGGCCGAAGGCGGACGCCGCCTGGCTGCTCCACGAACTGACCGGCGAACTGACCGGCGACCTGACCGCGTTCGTGCTGTTCTCCTCGGTCTCGGGCACCCTCGGCATCCCCGGCCAGGCCAACTACGGTGCCGCCAACGCGTTCCTCGACGCCCTCGCCGCGCACCGCCGGGCCCAGGGTCTCCCGGCCGTCTCCCTGGCCTGGGGCCCGTGGGTCCCGACGACCGGCATGACCGCCGACCTCGGCGAGGCCGGTCTCGACCGCCTCGCCCGCGCCGGCTTCCCGCCGCTGTCGGTCGAGCAGGGTCTTCAGCTGTTCGACGCGGCCCTGTCCGCGGCCGCGCCGGTGCTGCTGCCGGTTCGCCTCGACCGCGCCGCCCTCCAGGCCCGCGACGACATCCCGCACCCCCTGCGCGGCCTGGTCCGCGCGCCCGCCCGCCGCACCCTCGCGGTCGCCGAAGGCGCGCTCGAACGCCGCCTGCGGACCCGGTCCGCGGAGGAACGGCTGCAGGAAGCGGGCGTCGTCGTCGCCAACGAGGTCGCGCACGTCCTCGGCCACACCGGCACCCGCAAGATCGCGCCAACGCGCTCTTTCGCCGAACTCGGCTTCGACTCGCTCACCGCCGTCGAACTGCGCAACCGCCTCAACGCCGCCACGGGACTGCGGCTCCCGGCGACGCTCGTGTTCGACTACCCGACCATCGGGGCCCTGGCCGCGCACATCGTCGGGGAGATCTTCGGTGACGCGCCGGTCGAGACCATCCGCGCGACCGGTGTCGTCGACGGCGACCCGATCGTCATCGTCGGCATGGCCTGCCGCTACCCGGGCGGCGTGACGTCGCCCGAGGACCTGTGGCGGCTGGTCCGCGAAGGCGGCGACGCGATCAGCGAGTTCCCCGCCGACCGCGGCTGGGACGTCGGCGCGCTCTACGATCCCGACCCGGACCACTCCGGGACGTCCTACACCCGCCACGGCGGCTTCCTGCACGACGCCGCGGAGTTCGACGCGGACTTCTTCGGGATGAGCCCGCGTGAAGCCGTCGCGACCGACGTCCAGCAGCGGCTGCTGCTGGAGACGTCGTGGGCCGCGGTCGAGAGCGCGGGCGTCGACCCGGCTTCGCTGCGCGGCAGCGCGACCGGCGTGTTCGCGGGCGTCATGTACAGCGACTACAGCCGCCTGCTCGACGGCAGCGAAGACGTCGAGGGCTACAAGACCAGCGGCAGCGCGGGCAGCGTCGCCTCGGGTCGCGTCTCGTACGCGCTCGGGCTGGAAGGCCCGGCCGTCACCGTCGACACCGCGTGTTCGTCGTCCCTGGTCGCCCTGCACTGGGCGGCCCAGGCGCTGCGGGCCGGCGACTGCGACCTCGCCCTCGCGGGCGGCGTCACGGTGATGTCGACGCCGGCGGCGTTCGTCGAGTTCTCCCGCCAGCGCGGCCTCGCCGCCGACGGCCGCTCGAAGCCGTTCTCCGACAGCGCCGACGGCGTCGGCTGGTCGGAAGGCGTCGGCATCCTGGTCCTGGAACGCCTCTCCGACGCCCAGCGCCACGGCCACGAGATCCTCGCCGTCGTGCGCGGCTCGGCGGTCAACCAGGACGGCGCCTCCAACGGCCTGACCGCCCCGAACGGCCCGTCCCAGCAGCGTGTCATCCGCCAGGCCCTGGCGGGCGCCGGACTGTCCACTTCGGACGTCGACGTCGTCGAAGCGCACGGCACCGGCACGAAACTCGGCGACCCGATCGAGGCCCAGGCTCTCCTGGCCACCTACGGCCAGGACCGGGAAACCCCGCTGCTGCTGGGTTCGGTCAAGTCGAACCTCGGGCACACCCAGGCCGCGTCCGGGGTCGCCGGGATCATCAAGATGGTCCAGGCGATGCGCCACGGCGTCGTGCCGCGGACGCTGCACGTCACCGAACCGTCGAAGCACGTCGACTGGACCGCGGGCGCGGTCGAGCTGACCACCGCCGAAACCGCCTGGCCCCACGCGGACCGGGCGCGCCGCGCGGGAGTCTCGTCGTTCGGGATCAGCGGCACGAACGCCCACGTGATCCTGGAACAGCCCGCGCCGCCGCCCCCGGCCGCCACACGGCCCGAAGCCGGGACCGTCCCGTGGCTGCTCAGCGCCAAGACCCAGGAAGCGTTGCGGGCGCAGGCTGCCGTGCTCCGCGAGCACGTCACCGGAGCCGACCACCGCGACGTCGCGTGGACCCTGGCCCACGGCCGGTCCCGCTTCGACGCGCGGGCCGTCGTCCTCGCCGGCCCGGACCACGACGGCGCGGCCCTGGCCGCCTTGAGCGCGAGCGCTACCCACCCGGACGTCGTGACCGGTACCCAGACCACCGGCCGGACGGCGTTCCTGTTCTCCGGCCAGGGTTCCCAGCGCCTCGGCATGGGCCGGGACCTGGCCGCCGCCGACGCGGTGTTCGCGGCCGCGCTGGACACGGTGCTCGCCGGGTTCGCCCCGGCGGTCCGCGAGGTCATGTGGGGCGACGACGCGGCCGCGCTCAACCGCACCGAACACACGCAGGCCGCGCTGTTCGCCGTCGAGGTCGCGCTGTTCCAGGCCCTGACCGCCCGCGGCGTGCGCCCGGACTACGTCGCCGGGCACTCGATCGGCGAGATCGCCGCCGCGCACGTCGCCGGCGTGTTCTCCCTGGACGACGCCTGCCGTCTGGTCGCCGCGCGCGGCCGGCTGATGCAGGCGCTCCCGCCGGGCGGCGCGATGGTCGCCCTGCGCGTCACCGAAGCCGACGTCCTCCCGCTGCTCGGCGACGACGTCTCCCTGGCCGCGGTCAACGGCCCCCGCTCGGTCGTGATCGCCGGGCCGGAGGCCGCGGTGCTGGCCGTCGCGGAGCGGTTCGGCGACGCCAAGCGACTCAGCGTCTCGCACGCGTTCCACTCGTCGCTGATGGACCCGATGCTCGCCGAGTTCGCCGCCGTCGCGGCGGAGCTGACCTACCACGAGCCGTCGATCCCGGTCGTGGCCGCGGGCATCGTCACCTCGCCCGAGTACTGGGTCCGCCAGGTGCGCGAGCCCGTCCGCTACCTCGACGCGCTGCGAGCCCTCGAAGCGTGGGACGTCGATCGCTACGTCGAACTCGGCCCGGACGCGGTGCTCGCCGGGCTCGCGGCCGACGTCGTCGGCGAAGACGCCATCGTCGTCCCGGCCCTGCGCCGGGACCACGATGAATCCCGCACTTTCCTGACCGCCCTCGCCCAGCTTTACGTCTCCGGCCTGCCGGTGTCGTGGGACGGCTTCTTCGAGGGCCGCGCAGTCCCGGTGCCCACTTACGCCTTCCAGCACCAGCGGTTCTGGCCGCACGCCCGCGCCGTGGCCGGTGACCCGGCCGGACTGGGCCTCGGCGCGCCCGGGCACCCGCTGCTCGGCGGGTCGGTCGAGCTGGCCGAGGACGCCGGTCTGCTGTTCACCGGCCGGCTCTCGACGCAGACGCAGCCGTGGCTGGCCGACCACACGGTCCTCGGCGCGACGGTGCTGCCCGGCACGGCGTTCGTCGAACTCGTCCGCCGCGCCGGCGACGAGGCCGGCTGCCCGGCCGTCCGCGAGCTGACCCTCCTGGAGCCACTGGCCCTCGACACGGCCGCGCACCTGCAGATCCGCGTCGCCGCGCCGGACGCCGCGGGCCTGCGCGACGTCGACGTCTTCTCCCGCCCCGAAGGTGACCACGGCAGCTGGACCCGGCACGCGACCGGCGTCCTGGAGCCGTCGACCGGCACGGCCGCGATCGACGTGACCCGCCCGGCCGACGCGATCCCGGTCGACGCCGACTACGAAACCCTCGCCGCGCTAGGCCTCGGTTACGGGCCCGCGTTCCAGGGCCTGCGCCGGGTCTGGCGCAGCGGCGAGGACGTCTACGCCGAGATCGAGCTGGGTGAGGACACCGCCGCGTTCGGCCTGCACCCGGCGTTGCTCGACTCGGTTCTGCACGCGGTGGCCCTCACGGCGGACCATGCCCGCCCGCACGTGCCGTTCAGCTGGCGCGGCGTCCGGCTGCACGCCGCCGGGGCGTCGTTCCTGCAGGCCCGCATCACCCCGGCCGGGACCGACACGGTCGCCCTGGCCCTCGCGGACGCCGACGGCACTCCGGTCGCCACGGTCGACGCCGTGACGTTCCGGCCCGCCGCGGTCACCCGCGCCCGGTCCGCCGTCAAGGACGCCCTGCTCCGGCTCGACTGGATCCCGGCCACAGCCGCACCGAGCACGTCGTCCGTGGTCCTCGAAGGCACGCTGGCCGACCTGGCGGAGGTGCCGGACCACGTCGTCGTCCCGATCACCGGGGGAGACGTCCACGAAGTCACCGCCGGGGCGCTCACCCTGGTCCGCGACTGGCTCGCCGACCCCCGCTTCGCCGACGCGAAACTCGTCTTCCACACCCGCGGCGCCACCGACGGCACCGACCTCGCCGCGGCCGCCGTCTGGGGGCTCGTCCGCTCAGCGCAGACCGAGCATCCGGACCGCTTCCTGCTCGTCGACGGCGAACTCGCCTTCGCCGCCGGAGAACCGCAGGTCCGCGTGCGTGACGGCGAGCTGGCCGTGCCGCGCCTGGTGCGCGCCGACGTCACATCCGAGCCGTGGACCTGGGATCCCGACGGGACCGTCCTGATCACCGGCGGCACCGGGGGACTGGGCCGCCTGCTGGCCCGGCACCTGGTGCGGGAGCACGGCATGCGGCACGTGCTGCTGGTCAGCCGCAGCGCTCAGGTCGACATCGACCTCGGCGCCGGGGTGACCGTCGCGCGCTGCGACGTCACCGACCGCGCCGCGCTCAAGGCCCTGATCGACGGCCTCGAGCACCCGCTCACCGCCGTCGTCCACGCGGCCGGCGTCCTGGACGACGCGACCGTAGAGACCCTGACCGACGACCAGCTCCACCGCGTCCTGCGCACCAAGGCCGACGCCGCCTGGGCGCTGCACGAGCTGACCGCCGACCTCGCCGGGTTCGTGTTGTTCTCCTCGATCGCCGGCACCATCGGCGGCGCGGGCCAGGCGAACTACGCCGCGGGCAACGCCTTCCTCGATGCGCTCGCCCACCACCGCACCGCCCTCGGGCTGCCCGCCGTCTCGCTGGCCTGGGGCCCGTGGTCCGGCACCGGCGGCATGACGGCGGACCTCACCGACGCCGACGTCCGCCGGATGGCCCGCGACGGCGTCTCGGTCCTCACGGCCGAGGACGGCCTGGAACTGTTCGACGCCGCCCTCGGCGCCGGAACCCCGGTGCTCGCACCGGTCCGGCCGGCCGCGTCGGCGACCGGCGAGGTCGCGCCGCCGCTGCGGGGGCTGGTCCGCGCGACCACCCGCCGCGCCAAGACGGCGAGCACCGGCGAGCTGGGCCGGCGGCTGGCCGGGCTCACCGGGGCCGAACGCCGGGACGTCGTCGCGGACCTGGTCGCCGGGCAGGTCGCCGCGGTGCTCGGGCACGCCGACAGCACGTCGATCGACCCCGGCCGGGCGTTCTCGGCCATGGGCTTCGACTCGCTCACCGGCGTCGAGCTGCGGAACCGGATCGCCACGGCGACCGGGCTGCGGCTGCCCACGACGCTCGTCTTCGACCACCCGAACGCGGCCGCGCTGACGGCCCACCTGCTCGCCGAACTGGTCGGCACCACGGAAACCGCCGCGGAAACGCGTCCGGTCCGGGCAGCCGACGACGACCCGATCGTCATCGTCGGCATGGGCTGCCGCTACCCGGGCGGCGCCGGTTCCCCGGCCGAGTTCTGGGACCTGGTCGCCGCCGGCACCGACGCGATCGGCGGCTTCCCGGCCGACCGCGGCTGGGACCTCGGCGCGCTCTACGACCCGGAACCCGACCACACGGGCACGACCTACACCCGCGAAGGCGGCTTCCTGCACGCCGCGGCCGAATTCGACGCCGCGTTCTTCGGGATGAGCCCGCGCGAGGCCGTCGCCACCGACGTCCAGCAGCGGCTCCTGCTGGAGACGTCGTGGGAGGCCCTGGAACACGCGGGGATCGACCCGGTGAGCCTGCGCGGCTCGTCGACCGGCGTGTTCGCGGGCGTGATGTACAGCGACTACGGCGGCCTGCTCACCGGCGGCGAGTACGAAGGCCAGCAGGGTTACGGCAGCGCCCCGAGCGTCGCCTCCGGCCGCGTCGCCTACACCCTCGGCCTCGAAGGTCCCGCGGTCACGGTGGACACGGCGTGCTCGTCGTCGCTGGTGGCGCTGCACTGGGCGTCGCAGGCCCTGCGGGCGGGGGAGTGCTCGCTCGCTTTGGCCGGTGGTGTGACGGTGATGTCCACCCCGGCCACGTTCGTCGAGTTCTCCCGCCAACGCGGGCTGTCCCCGGACGGCCGCTGCAAGGCGTTCTCCGACGACGCCGACGGCACCGGCTGGTCCGAAGGCGTCGGCCTGCTCGTCCTCGAACGCCGGTCGGACGCCCTCCGCAACGGCCACGAGATCCTCGCCGTGGTGCGCGGTTCGGCGGTCAACCAGGACGGCGCGTCCAACGGCCTCACCGCCCCGAACGGCCCCTCGCAGCAACGCGTCATCCGCCAGGCCCTGGCCAGCGCCGGACTGTCCACTTCGGACGTCGACGTCGTCGAAGCGCACGGCACCGGCACGAAACTGGGCGACCCGATCGAGGCTCAGGCCCTTCTGGCCACCTACGGCCAGGACCGGGAAACCCCGCTGCTGCTGGGCTCGGTGAAGTCCAACTTCGGGCACACCCAGGCCGCCGCCGGTGTCGCGGGGATCATCAAGATGGTCGAGGCGATGCGCCACGGAATCGTGCCCAAGTCGCTGCACGTCGGCGAGCCGTCGTCCCATGTGGACTGGGACGCCGGCGCCGTCGAGCTGGTCGGCGAAACCCGCGGCTGGCCGGAGGTCGGCCGGGCGCGGCGGGCCGGGATCTCGTCGTTCGGGATCAGCGGCACCAACGCCCACGTCATCATCGAGCAGGCTCCCGAGCCGCCCGCCGCACCGGCCGCCGGACTCGCCGTCTGGCCGCTGTCCGCGCGCTCCGCCGCGGCGGTCCGGGCCCAGGCCACGCGGCTCGGCGGCGTCGTCGACCGTCTGGACGCGGGCGACGTCAGTCGTGCGCTGGCCCTGCGGTCGCCGTTCCCGCACCGCGCCGCGGTGGTCTCCGAAGACCCGGCGGCCGCGCTGGCCGCGTACGTCGAGGCGGGCCCGTCCGCCGACGTCGTCGAGGGCACAGTCCTGACCGGGCCGACCGCGTTCCTGTTCTCCGGACAGGGCGCGCAGCGACCGGGGATGGGCCGCCGGCTGGCCGAGCGGTTCCCGGTGTTCGCCACGGCGTTCGACGAGGTCCTGAGCCTGCTGGCCCCGGACGTCCGGGCGGCACTCGACACCGATCTCGTCGACCGCACGGAGTACACCCAGCCCGGCCTGCTCGCGTTCGAGGTCGCCGCGGCGCGGCTCCTCGAGTCGCAGGGCGTGCACCCGGACTTCGTCACCGGCCACTCGGTGGGGGAGATCGCGGCCGCTCACATCGCGGGCGTGCTGACGCTCCAAGACGCGTGCACGCTGGTCTCCGCCCGGTCGCGCCTGATGGGCGCGCTGCCCGAAGGCGGCGTGATGGTCGCTGTCCGGGCGTCCGAGGCGGACGTCTTGCCGCTGCTGAGCGACGGCGTCGACATCGCCGCGATCAACGGTCCCGAGTCGGTTGTGTTGTCCGGCCTCGAAGACGCGGTCGAGGCGGTGGCGTCGAAGTTCGCGAAGCAGCGCCGGCTGCGCGTGTCGCACGCGTTCCACTCGCTGCTGATGGAACCGATGCTGGCCGAGTTCGGCGAGGTCGTCGCGGGCTTGGAGTTCTCGACGCCGGCGGTGCCGATGATCGCGGCGGGCGACGTCACGTCACCCGGGTACTGGGTCCGGCAGGTGCGCGACGCGGTGCGGTTCGCCGACGCGGTCGACCGGCTCGCCGAGTCCGGCGTGACGCGGTTCGTCGAGGTCGGCCCGGACGCGGTGCTCGCGAGCCTGGTCGACGTCCCGGGCGCGCTCGTCGTCCCGGTGGCGCGCCGCGACCGCGACGAGGAGCGGACGTTCCTGACCGCCCTGGCCGAGCTGTACGTCTCCGGCGTCGACGTCGCCTGGTCCACCCCCGGGCCGCGGGCCGACCTGCCGGGCTACCCGTTCGAGCACCGCCGCTTCTGGCCGCCCGTGCGCCAGGGTGACGCGCGTGGCAGCGCCGGGCACCCGCTGCTCGGCGGCGTGCTCGACCTGGGCGCGTCCGGCACCGCCGTCTGCACCGGGCGGCTGTCCGCGGCGGCCCAGCCGTGGCTGGCCGACCACACGATCTTCGGCTCGATCGTGCTGCCCGGCACGGCGTTCCTCGAACTGGCCCGCCACCTCGGGACGCAGGTCGGCTGCGACCGCGTCGACGAGCTGACCCTGCTCGCCCCGCTGGTCCTGCCCGCCGACGGCGCCGCCACGATCCAGGTGTCGGCCGGCCCGGCCGACGACGCCGGGAACCGGCCGGTCGAGGTCCATTCCCTGCTCGAAGGCGGCACCTGGACCCGGCACGCCACCGGCGTCCTCGCCCCGGCCACCCCGGCACCCGCGTCCGACACGAGCGAGTGGCCGCCCGCCGGAGTGTCGCCGGTGGATCTCACGGACGCCTACTCGCTGCTGGCGGACCGTGGTTTCGACTACGGCCCGGTGTTCCAGGGCCTGACGGCGCTCTGGCGGCAGGGCGACGAGCTGTTCGCCGAAGTGCGGCTCGACGACCCGGAGACCAGCGCGTTCGGGCTGCACCCGGCGTTGCTCGACGCCGCCCTGCACCCGAGCATGGTGGCCGACCCGGACGGTAAGCCCGCGCTGCCGTTCACCTGGCGCGGCGTCTCGCTGCACCAGACCGGCGCGGCGGACCTGCGCGTCCGGCTGGCCCCGGCGGGCCCGGACACGATCGGCATCACCATCACCGACCCGGCGGGCGCACCCGTGGCCACGGTCGACGGCCTGACGGTCCGCGAACCGGCCGCCGACCAGCTCCGGGCGAACCACCTCTACCGGCTCACCTGGACCCCGCTGTCGGCGATCCCGGCGGCCGAGGTGACCGCCCCGGACCACACGCTGACCGACCCGGCCCGCGCCCTCGACGACCTCGCAGCGCTGGGCACCGACGGCCCGGTCGTGGTCACCGTTCCGGCGTACCCGGGCGGCCCGACGGTCGCGACCCGCGCCGCGACCACCGCGGTCCTGGCGTTGCTGCAGGCCTGGCTGGCGGACCCGCGGTTCGACGACGTCCTCGTCCTGCGCACCAGCGGGGCCCTGACCGGCGACGACCTCGCGGCCGCCGCGGTGTGGGGCCTGGTGCGCTCGGCGCAGCAGGAGAACCCGGGCCGGTTCGTCCTGGCCGACACCGACGATTCGCTGCCCCTGCGGGACTTCCTCGGTGCCGGCGAGCCGGACCTGTCCATTCGGGACGGAGCCGCGTCGGCCGCCCGGCTCGATCGCGCCACCACCGGCCCCGACGTCACGGAGTGGGACCCGGAACGCACGGTCCTGATCACCGGCGGCACCGGCGGTCTCGGCGCCCTCGTCGCGCGGCGGCTCGCCGCGGCCGGTCAGCGGAAGTTGTTGCTGGTCAGCCGATCCGGCGTCGCCGAAGCCGGGCTCGAAGCCGACCTGCGCGCGCTGGACGCCTCGGTCACCGTCGCTGCCTGCGACGTCGGCGACCGGGCTGCCCTCGCCGCGCTGCTCGACGACGTCGACCTCACGGCCGTGGTGCACGCCGCGGGCGTGCTCGACGACGGCGTCCTCGGATCGCTGACCCCGGACCGCTTCGAGACGGTGCTGCGGCCCAAGGCCGACGGCGCGTGGCACCTGCACGAACTCACGGCCGGGCACGACCTCGCGGGCTTCGTGCTGTTCTCCTCGCTCGCGGGGACGCTCGGCGGCGCGGGGCAGGCCAACTACGCCGCGGCGAACGCGTTCCTCGACGCCCTCGCCGTCCACCGCCACGCCCACGGCCGGCCCGCGGTCTCGCTGGCGTGGGGCCCGTGGACGCCGGAGGCGGGCATGACCGCCGCCCTGCCCGACGCCGAGATCCGGCGCCTGGCCCGGGCCGGCGTCGAGCTCCTGGCCGCCGACGACGGGCTGGCCGTGTTCGACGCGGTCCGCGCGGGCGGCGACCCCCTGGCCGTGCCGGTCCACCTGAACCTGCCGGTGCTGCGCGGGCAGGACGTCCCGCCGGTGCTGCGCAAGCTGGTGCCGCCGCGGCGAACCGCGGCTGCGGCCCCGGCCCGGGCGGACCTCGCGCCGCGGCTGGCCGGGCTGTCCCCGGCGGACCGGATCGAGGTGCTCCTGGAGGTCGTCGCCGACGCGGTGGCCGTGGTGCTGGAACACGGGCCGGCGGACGTCGTCGGGCCCGACCAAGCGTTCACCGAACTCGGCTTCGACTCGCTCACCGCGGTCGAACTGCGGCGGCGCCTGGAGGGCGCCACCGGGCTGCAGCTGCCGGCGACGCTCGCGTTCGACCAGCCGACCCCGCGCGACCTCGCGGCCTACCTCGCCGAGCTGGTCGCCCCGGAGGAGAAGCCGGAGCAGGCGATCCTCGCCGACCTCGCGCGGCTGGAGAAGGTGCTGCAGGACGCCGTGCTCGACCCGGGTTCGCACGAGGAGATCGCGACCCGGCTGGAGCAGCTGCGCGGCACGTGGAGCGCCCGCGAAGACGTGGAAGGCGACGGCTTCGACTTCGACGCGGCCAGCGACGAGGACGTCTTCGCCCTGCTGGACGAGAAGCTGAGCGCCGACTGGGACTGACACGCGCGAAGGGGCGGCACTTTCACGTGAAAGTGCCGCCCCTTCGTCGTTGTGGTCCTACTTGAGCTTGGTGCCGGCGGAGCCGAGGGCCTGGCAGGCCTCCACGATCCGGGCGGCCATGCCGCCTTCGGCGGCCTTGAGGTACGAACGCGGGTCGTAGAACTTCTTGTTGCCGACCTCGCCGTCGATCTTCAGGACGCCGTCGTAGTTTTTGAAGAAGTGGTCCACGATCGGGCGGGTGAACGCGTACTGCGTGTCCGTGTCCACGTTCATCTTCACCACGCCGTAGGAGACGGCTTCGCGGATTTCTTCCGGCAGTGAGCCGGAGCCGCCGTGGAAGACCAGCTCGAACGGCTTCGACCCGGCGTCGAGGCCGAGCTTCTTCGACGCGGCTTCCTGGCCGCCCTTGAGCACGTCCGGGCGCAGCTTGACGTTGCCCGGCTTGTACACGCCGTGGACGTTCCCGAACGTGGCGGCGAGCAGGTAGCGGCCGTTCTCGCCGGACCCGAGCGCGTCGATCGTTTTGAGGAAGTCGCCTTCGGCGGTGTAGAGCTTCTCGTTGATCTCCGCCTCGACACCGTCCTCTTCGCCGCCGACGACGCCGATCTCCACCTCGAGGATGATGTTCGCGGCCGCGGTCTTGGCCAGCAGCTCCTGCGCGATGACGAGGTTCTCGTCGAGGTCGATGGCGGAGCCGTCCCACATGTGGGACTGGAACAGCGGGTTCTGGCCGTTTTTGACGCGTTCGGCGGAGATCTCGATCAGCGGGCGGACGAACCCGTCGAGTTTGTCCTTGGGGCAGTGGTCGGTGTGCAGCGCGACGTTGACGTCGTAGCGGGCGGCGACGACCTGCGCGAATTCGGCGAGGGCGACGGAGCCGACGACCATGTCCTTGACTTTTTGGCCGGAGGCGAATTCGGCGCCGCCGGTGGAGAACTGGATGATCCCGTCGCTCTCCGCTTCGGCGAAGCCGCGGATGGCGGCGTTCACGGTTTCGGACGAGGTCACGTTGATGGCGGGGTAGGCGAACTCGTTCGCCTTGGCCCGATCCAGCATCTCCGCGTAGACCTCGGGGGTCGCGATGGGCATCGGTCAGGTCCTCTCGATCTCCGGCTGGGGAACCCGTCGAACATAGCGTGACGGCCGGTGCGCGCCGGGCCGCCGTGACCCATCGCTGGGGTTTTCCCCAGTGGGGGACGCGGTACAACGGGTCGGCTCGGCGGCCGGCGACGACGAAGTCGCGCCCGCCGGGTGCGAGTGGTGTCGACGACGACCTTCCCGTAACCGAATCCCAGGGTGCGCCGAAGTCGTGGGCACCCGCCGCCGAGGAGTGAAATGACTGCCATCGTCCAAGTCACGGGCCGGGAGATCCTGGACAGCCGGGGCAATCCGACCGTCGAGGTCGACGTCGAGCTGGCCGACGGCTCGTTCGGGCGCGCGGCGGTGCCCTCGGGCGCGTCGACGGGCACCCGGGAAGCGGTCGAGCTGCGTGACGGCGATCCGCACCGGTACCTGGGCAAGGGCGTCACCGGCGCGGTCGCGGCCGTGAACGGCGAGCTGGCCGACGCGGTCGTCGGCCTCGACGCCGACGACCAGGCCGCCGTCGACCGCGCGATGATCGAGCTCGACGGCACGGCGAACAAGGCCCGCCTCGGCGCGAACGCCATCCTCGGCGTCTCGCTGGCCGCCGCGAAGGCGGCCGCCCAGACCCACGTGCTGCCGCTCTACCGCCACCTCGGCGGCGCCGACGCGCACCTGCTGCCGACGCCGATGATGAACATCGTCAACGGCGGCGCCCACGCCGACAACGGCATCGACTACCAGGAGTTCATGATCGCCCCGGTCGGCGCGACGAACTTCGCCGACGCCGTCCGGATCGGCTCGGAGATCTTCCACACGCTGCGCAAGATCCTCCGCGACGCCGGGCACAACACCAACGTCGGCGACGAGGGCGGCTTCGCCCCGCAGCTCGGCTCGGCCGACGAGGCACTCGACTTCGTGGTCCGCGCCGTCGAGAAGGCCGGCTACGTGGCGGGCGACGACGTCGTGCTGATGCTCGACCTCGCGGCGTCGGAGTTCTACGAGGAGGGCGTCTACCACTACCGCGGCGAAGGGCGGAAGCGCTCGGCCGAGGAGCACGTCGACTACCTGGCCGGCCTGGTCGACCGGTACCCGATCGCGTCGATCGAGGACGCCATGGCCCAGGACGACATCGCCGGCTGGCAGCTCGTCACGCGCGAGCTGGGGGAGCGCTGCCAGCTCGTCGGCGACGACGTCTTCTGCACCAACGTGGAGCTGCTGAAGCACGGCATCGAAAACGGCGTCGGCAACGCGATCCTGGTGAAGGTCAACCAGATCGGCACGCTCACCGAGACGCTCGAGGCCGTCGAGGTCGCCTACCAGGCCGGGTACGGCGTCGTGCTCTCGCACCGGTCCGGCGAGACCGAGGACACCACCATCGCGGACCTCGCGGTCGCCGTCGACTGCGGCCAGATCAAGACGGGTTCGCTCTCCCGCGCCGACCGCACGGCCAAGTACAACCAGCTGCTGCGGATCGAAGAAGACCTCGGCAGCACCGCCGTGTACGCGGGCCGGCACCCGCTGACCCGGAAGGCGCGCTGAGGAAAGACCGCGGAGGCCTGGCGCGAGTCAGGCCTCCGCGGTTTCCGCCCGGACCACGTTCACGAGCGCGAGGTGGCGGAGCCCGGCGAAGAGCCGTTCCCCGAGCAGGGTGGTGATCAACGCCGTCTCGGCGGGCCGGCGGGCGGGCCCGACGTCCGCGATCAGCCCGGCGTCGACCTCGGCGGTCGCCCGGGCCAGCGCGGCGTAGTCGGCGAGCTTGCCGGTGACGGCGCTGTGGCCGAGGGCGTGGAAGGTGGCCAGGACGGTCACGAGGTTCGCGATGCTGGGATCGGCGGCGTCCACGGTACCGCCGTCGTGCTCGCCCAGCAGGGCCCGGACCCGGTCCAGCGCCCACGCCCGGGCGGCCTCGCCGGTCGGGCGCGTGCTGACCCGGCCGTCCTGGGCGACGCCCAGCACGACGGGGGAGGCGTGGCCGGAGTCGAGCGCGGCCAGCACGGCGGCCACTTCGGCCAGCGAAAGGCCACCGATCTCGCGGAGCGCGCAGACGAGCCGGAGCCGCCGGAGGTGCTCGTCGGAGTACTGCGCCTGGTTCGGCCCGATCCGGCGCCCCGCGGGCAGCAGGCCCTCACGCAGGTAGTACTTGACGGTCGCGACCGGCACCCCCGACTCCGTGCTCAGCTCAGCCATCCGCATGTGCCGGTACCCCTTCTCCGTCTCCCTGCCCGCGCACGGGAGACCCAGTGGATCGTGGACTCTCGGCGGCTGCCCAGCACCGGGCGGAAAATCTAGTGCGATGCCCACACCTCGCCACCCGTCCGGCCGGTACTGGACAAATCCTTGAACCCCATCGGCGAGACTCGGGCCAGGAGCTTGCCGGCGACGAAGGGGCGGGCCATGGCCACCATCTGCGGGACCGACGCCGCGTACACCCTCGACGAGCTCGAGGCGGACGCCGCGGGGATCGCGGCCGAACTGACCGCGCGAGGCCTCGGGCGCGGCGATCGCGTGCTGCTCAAGGCGGACAACTCGATCGGCTACGTGACGGCGGTGCTGGCCCTGGTCCACCTCGGCGCGTCGATCGTGCTGATCGACCACCGGGACAGCCCGGCGGCCACCTGCGACGTCCTCAGCCGTGCGAAGGTCAAGGCGTGCCTGGTGGACGACGCCGCGGTGGCGGCGAGCGTCGCCCCGGTCCCGGCAATCCTGCTGCCGGAGCTGGCCGCGGCCGCCCGGCCGGTGCCGGGCGGTGTCGACGCCGGGGCGTGGGCCGCGCTGCCCGACGGGCTGCTCATGTCGTCCTCGGGGTCGACCGGGCGGCCGAAGGTGGTCGTGAAGTCCGGCGCCGTGTTCCTCGCCAACCTCCGGCGCACCGCGGACACCCTCGGCTACACGCGTTCCGACGTCCTCGCGCCGTTCCTGCCGTTCTCCCACCAGTACGGCCTGTCGATCGTGCTGCTCGCCTGGCTGGTCCGCTGCTCGCTGGTGGTCGTGCCCTACCGCCGGCTCGACCACGCGCTCGGCCTGGCCGGGCTGCGCGGCGCGACCGTGCTCGACGCCGCGCCCTCGACCTACCGCAGCATGCTGAACATCACCCGGCAGCGGCCGGTCCTGCGGGCCGCGCTGCAGCGGGCGCGGATGCTGTGCGTCGGCGCGGCGCCGCTGAACCACCGGCTGGTCGCGGAGTACCGCGGGGAATTCGGGAAGCCCCTGCTGGACGGCTACGGCAGCACGGAGCTCGGCAACATCTCCTTCGCCGTGCCCGGCAACCCGGTCGCCACCGGCCGCCCGGTCCACGGGGTGGACGTCCGCGTCGTCGACGACTCCGACGTCGCGGTCGCGCCCGGCGAGGTGGGCGAGCTGCTCGTGCGCACCCCCGACCTGCCGACCGGGGTGCTGGACGACGCCGGCGAGGTGGCACCGGAGCCGGGCGGCTGGTTCCGCACCGGCGACTTCGGTCTGCTCGACGGCGCCGGCAACCTCCACGTCCTGGGCCGCAAGCGCGCGGTCCACCGGATGGGCTACACGCTGTACCCGGACATGATCGAGGCGCGCGTCGCGGAGGCGGGCTGCTGCGCGAAGGTCGTCGCGGTCCCCGACGAGCGCCACGGCAGCCGCCTGGTCGCCTTCGTCGAGGACGAGGCCGGCCACGCCCCGGCGTACTGGCGCGAGCGGATGGCCCGGATCCTGCCGCCGTACGAGGTCCCCAACCGGGTGGTCGTCGTCGACAGCTTCCCGCTCAACCGCAACGGCAAACCGGACGGCCGCCGCCTGGAAGAACTGGCGGCCACCGCCTAGCGCGAGCACCGGGGAAAGCCCGCCTGGGTGGTCTGCCGCGGCTTGTCGTGAGTGGTTAGGGCGGTTCTAACCGCCCTAACCACTCACGACAAGCCGCGCCGTCGCAGGTCCGCGGCATCGAAGCCGAACTCCGTGAGCACCGCGTCCGTGTGTTCGCCCAGCGCCGGGATCGGGTCGAGGCGCGGCGGGCGGCCGGGCACCGTCACCGGCGGCAGCGTCATCCGCAGCGGCCCTGCCGGCGAGCCGACCTCGGCGAACCGGTCGCGTTCGGTCAGCTGCGGGTGCTCCAGGACCTCCGGCAGCTCACGCCGCCGGGCGTGAGCGATCCGGCCCTCGCTCAGCCGCGCCGCCAGCTCCTCGCCGGTCAGCTCGGCGAAGATCACGCCGATCTCCCGCTCCAGCTCGGCCCGGTGAGCGACGCGCGCGCTGCCTGTGGCGAACCGCTCGTCGGACGTCCACTCGGGACGGCCGACCGCGTGCCGGCAGAAGGCGGCCCACTCCCGGTCGTTCTGCACGGCCAGCACCAGCTGCGTCCCGTCGCCGGCGGCGAACGTGCCGTACGGCGCGATCGCCGGGTGGCTCGTGCCGGCCCGCGGCGGCGGGGTGCCGCCGAAATCCGTGTAGTAGAGCGGGAAACCCATCCACTCGATCAGCGCGTCGAACAGGCTCACCTCCAGCTCGGTGCCCTCGCCGGTGCGTTCGCGGTGGAACAACGCCGACAGGATGCCGGAGTAGGCGTACATCCCGGCCCCGATGTCGGCCGCCGGGATGCCGCTCTTCGCCGGCTCGTCCGCCGTGCCGGTCACCGACACCAGCCCGGCTTCGGACTGGATCAGCAGGTCGTACGCCTTCGCGTCGCGGTACGGGCCGGTCGAGCCGTACCCCGAGATCGAGCACGTGATCAGCCCCGGCCGTGACGCCCGCAACGCGGCGGCGCCGAGCCCGAGCCGCTCGGCGACGCCGGGGGCGAAGTTCTGCACGAAGACGTCGGCGCCGTCGATCAGCCGGCCCATCACCTCGGGCGCGGCCTCGTGCTTCAGGTCGAGCGTGACGCTCTCCTTCGACCGGTTCAGCCAGACGAAGTGGCTCGAAAGCCCGCGGACGGTCTCGTCGTAGGCCCGCGCGAAGTCGCCGCTGCCCGGCCGCTCGATCTTGAGCACCCGCGCGCCGAGGTCGGCCAGGTGCCGCGTGGCCAGCGGCGCCGCGACCGCCTGCTCGCAGGAGACGACGGTGACGCCGTCGAGCGGGAGGGAAGGCAGGGAAGACACCGCCGCATCCTGTCACCTCACCCGGACGCGGGCGGGGTGACCGGATCCCGAGGTCCGGCCAGTAAGGTGATCGAAGGGTTTCGGCCCTGTTCGGTGACGTTCGCGACGGCGGCGTCCCGAGCGCCGGTACGCGAGCGCAAGGCGGTGCGACCCACCGCCCGGCACCGCTCCGGAAACCCCGCATCGCAGCTGAGACTGGAGATCCGTGGCCCTACGCAGCGGCCTCCGGGCCTTGCCCGGGACAGAACTGGCCGGCCGGGAGTGGGAGGTCCGGCTGCTCGCCGACCGGGCCCGGGCCGCCGCCGTCGGCGCGGGGCAGGCGGTCCTGCTGCGCGGGCCCGCGGGGATCGGGAAGACGAAGCTGCTCGCCGCCGCGCTCGACGAGCTCGACGGGATCGCCGCCACCGTCCTCACGGTGGCCTGCCCGGACAGCGGGGTCGCGGCCTACGAAGCCGTCCGGGCGCTGTTCGAGCCGCTGCAGCCGGCCGGCGCCGCCGCGGCCGACCTGCTCACCGGCAGCGCCCGGCTGGCGCTGCCGGCCCTCGTCCCCGCGCTCGGCGAGGGCCAGGGCAGCGCCGACACCTACTCCGTGATGCACGGCCTGCACTGGCTCACCGCCGGCCTGGCCGCCCGCGGCCTCGTGGTGCTCGCGCTCGACGACGTCCAGTGGTGCGACGAGACGTCGCTGCGGTGGCTGGGGTTCCTGCTGCGCCGCGCGGAAGACCTGCCGTTGCTGGTGCTGATGACCCAGCGGACCGGGCCGGACGAACCCGTCCCGGAGGTGCTCGGCGAGATCGGCGCGGCCCTGAGCTGCCTGACGGTCGACCTGGCGCCGCTGTCCCCGGACGCCGTCGCCGACGTCCTGGAGTCGGCGTTCGGCGCGGCGCCGGACCCGGTCTTCGCCGCCCGCGTCCTCGACCTCACCGGCGGGAACCCGTTCCTGCTCGACCGGGTCGTCAGCCGGGTCCGGGACGAGGGGACGCCGGGCGCCGAGCGCGTCGCGCTGCTCGAACGGATCGGCCGCGAGGTCGTGGCGCGGCCGTTGCTGGACCGGCTGCCGGAAGGCGCGTTCGCCGTGGCGCGCGCGATCGCCGTGCTGAGCGGGGAAGACCTGGAGACGATCGCCGCGCTCGCCGGGACCCAGCCCGGCCCGGCGAGCGGCGCCGTGCGGGCCCTGCGCGCCGGCGAGCTGCTGGCGCCGGACCGGCTGGACTACGCGCACGACCTGATCCGCACCGCGGTGCTGGACTCCGTGCCGCCCGCCGAGCTGGCCCGGTTGCGGGAACGCGCGGCCGTCCTGCTCAACGACCGCGGCCGGCCCGCCGAGGAGGTCGCCGTCCACCTGCTGCTGCTCGACTCGGTGCCGCAGCCGTGGATGGTGAACGTGCTGCGCGACGCCGCCGTCTCGGCCGAGGGCCGGGGCGCGCCCTCGGCCGCCGCCCGGTACCTGACCCGCGCCCTGCGGGCCGACGAGGACGACGTCGCCGTGCTGGTGCACCTGTCCCGGGTGCAGGGGCAGCTGGACCCGGCGTCGTCCCTGTGGCACCTGGAGCGGGTGCTGGGCCTGGTGACCGATCCGCGCCGCCGGGTGCCGGTCGTCATGCAGTACACGATGATCTCGCTGGCCGCGCAGAACTCCCAGCGGGCCTACGCGCTGGGCGAAGAGGCACTGGACGCCCTGGTCGCGGCCGGCGGCCCGGACCCGTCGCCCGCCGACCGGGCCCTGCGGATGCTGCTCGAGTCCGCGCTGCTGCTCTCGGGCCTCGACGAGAAGTCCGGCGTGCCCCGGGTCAGCGCGCGGCTGCGCGACGTCACGCCGCCGCCCGGCGACACCGCCGAGGAACGCCAGCTGCTCGGCATGCTCTCGTCGCTGGGCACACTGCAGGGCCGGCCGGCGGCCGAAGTGGCCGACCAGGCGAGCCGGGTCCTGCTGATCGGCGACGTCGCCCCCGGCGGCTGGGCCGTGCTGGGCGCCGTCCTCTCGCTCTACCTCGGCGACCACGGCGAGCCGGCCCTGACCGCGATCAACGAGCTGCTCAACCACGCCCAGAGCCGCGGTGAGGCGTGGACCTACGCCCTCGGCGCGAGCACCCGCGCGCTGATGCACGAGTTCACCGGGAACCTCGCGGAAGGGCTGTCGGACGCGCAGTACTCGTTCGACGTCGTCACGCAGGAGCGGTGGGCTCCCGGCGTCTCCATGCCGCAGGCGGCGCTCGGCGCGATGCTGGTCCGTCAAGGGGACCCGGTCCGCGCCGAAGAGGTGCTGGACACGGTGACCCGGCCGCGGCTGTCGGAGTTCACCCTGGAGTACCACTGGTTCCTGATGGCCCGCGCCAGGGCGCGGGCGGCGCAGGGCGACGTCGAAGGCGCGCTGACCGTGCTGCGCACCTGCGGGGACAGCCTGCGCGGCAGCGGCATCGGCAACCCGGTGCTGGCGCCGTGGTGGTACGACTCGGCCGAGCTGCTGGCGGGCCTCGGCCGGGTGGCCGAGGGCGTGGCCGTGCTCGACGAGGTCGAGCCGGCGGTCCGCCGCTGGGGCACCACGCGGGCCCTCGGCATGCTGGAGACCGGCCGCGGGGTGCTGGCCGACGGCGACGCGGCGATCGAGCGGCTGTCGGCGGCCGCCGACGTGCTGGCCGGCTCGCCCGCCAAGCTGGAGCTCGCGAAGGCCGAGTACCTGCTGGGCCGCCGGCTGCTGCGCCGGGGCGACACCGAGGGCGCGCGGGAACGGCTGCGCCGGTCGATCGACCTGTCCGTGCTCAGCCGGGACAAGCAGCAGCTCGGGCTGGCGCTGCCGGCGCTGACCGAGGCGGGCGGGCGGATGCGCAGCGGGACCGACTCGCCGGCGGACGCGCTGAGCGGCAGCGAGCGGCGGGTCGCCGAGCGGGCCGCGACCGGCGCGACCAACCGGGAGATCGCCGAGTCGCTGTTCCTCACCCAGCGCACCGTCGAGGTGCACTTGACCAGCGTCTACCGCAAGCTGGGCATCAAGGGCCGGGCGGATCTCGCGGAGGCCCTGCGCACCTGGTGAGCCGCGGTATCCCTTACCCGCCGTCACGCATTGCCCGCTTGTGCCACCCGGAATGGCCAAGGGGGACGGAAATGCCCGTCCGGCGGCCACGGCGTCGGCGGATGCCGTAGTGCGGAGCTAGCCTCCCTGGTGGATCCACCAGTCCGAGCGCCCGTCGTCGCGCCGAGGGAGGTCGTCCGTGCCGTACCACCGGCCACTGTCCGTGATCAACTCCGGACACCACCGCCCGGCCGGGCGGTTGATCGGCCGGGAGCGCCAGCTCGCCCTGCTCGACGACCTCGTCGACGGCCTCTTCGCGGGCCGTCCCGCCCGGGCCGGCGTCTCGGGTGCCGCCGGGACCGGCCGCACGGTCCTGCTGCGCCACGTGCTCGCCACCGCCCGCGAACGCGGCGCCGTCGCCGGCCTGGCGTCGTGCTCGCCGGTGGAGACCGGGATCCCGTTCAGCACGGCGTCGCAGCTGGTCGCGGCCCTGCACTCGCCGGCGCGGTTCGCGGACCTGGCGACCGAGTGCTTCGCCGGCCCGTGCGACGCCACCGTGCCGCTGCTGTGCGACGTGTTCGCCGAGCTGGCCGCCGACGGGCCGCTGGTGCTGGCGATCGACGACCTCCAGTGGGCGGACGCCTGGTCGCTGCGGTGCTTCGCCACGATGGCCGCCCGGCCCGGCCCGATCCTGCTGGTCGCGGCCGCGCACGGCCCGCTGGCGCGCTACCTCGGCGACGGCCCGGGCACCCAGCTGGACCTGCCGCCGCTGACCGAGGCGGAGACCGCGGCGTTGCTGCGGGAGATCCCGGGGGCCCCGGGCGGGGCGGCGTTCACCACGGCGGCGCTGAGCATCGCGGCCGGCCGGCCCGCGGTGCTGCGCGAGATCGTGACGCGCTGGAGCGCCGACGGGCGCCCGCCCGAGCCCGAGCAGGTACCCCACCTGGTGCGGATCGGGCGCGCGGTGACGTCGGCGCGCGCCGCCCGCGTCCGGCGCGGCCTGCCGGCCGACGCGCTGGCGCTGCTGCGGGCGATGTCGGTGTCCACATCGGACGTCGTGCTCGCGGGCCGGCTGGCGGGCCTGCCGGAGACCGCGGTCGCCGGTGCGCTGGAACCGCTCGTGGCGAGCGGCCTGGTGGCGGCCGGGCGGCCCGCCGAACCGCACCTGGCGGCGGAAGTGCTGGCGGAGCTGGACGCCGACGCTCGCGGCGACCTGCACCGGCGGGCGGCGGAACTGGCGCACGGCACCGGGGCCGGCGCGACGGTGGCGGCCGACCTGCTCTGCGCGGCGCCTGCGGTGGGGGAGCCGTGGGCGCGGACGGTCCTGGTGGAGGCGGCCGAGCAGTGGTTCCTGCAGGGCCGTACGTCGGCGGCGGCCGACGCGCTGCGCCGAGTGCTGCTGGAGCCGCTGGAACCGGCGGAGCGCGCGGCGTTGCTGCTGCGCCTGGCGTCGATGGAGGTGACGCGGGACCCCGAGGCGGCGGACGGGCGGCTGCGCAGGATCCTGGCCGAACCCGGACTGAGCACGTTGCCCGCGGCCGTGACGGCGGCCGACCTCCTCCTGGCCCGCGGCGACGTCGAGACGACCCGGCGCGCGGTGGCGGAGCTACGCGGCCGCGCGTTGGTGTCCACTGTGGAAAGTGACGTGGCGGACGCCCCCGTCTCGTCCACTGTGGACTCGGACCTGGTCGCCCTCGGCCGGATCGCCGAGGAGGAAGCCGCGGTGGACCCGGTCATGCCCGTCGCGCCGCTCCTCTGGAACCCGCGGCCCGGCGGTCCCGCCGAAGCCGGGGCCGAAGCCTGGTGGCTCGCGACCCGGGGCGAGGACCGCCGCCGGGCGCTCGACCTGGCCGAGCAGGCTCTCATCGTGCGTGAGGACGCGCCGCTCATGCCGCGGATCGCCGCCTGCCGGGCCTTGCTGTGCTGCGACGAGCTGGAGTCCGCCGCCGAAGGGCTCACCGCCGTCGCCGCCGCGGCCCGGCGCCGGGACGCCAAGGCCGCCGCCGCGCAGGCGCTGCTGCACCGGGCCGTCGTGAACCTGCGGCGCAACCGGCCCGACGACGCCCTCCACGACCTCACCGCCGCCGGGCGGGAGCTGCCCGTCCGGTGCTGGCACCCCGCGCTCGTCCCGGCCTACCTCGCCGTCGAGATCTCCGCGCACCTCAAGCTGGGCCGGACCGAACGCGCCCGCCGGCTCGCCGCCGAACCGCTGCCGCGCGGCGGCGAGCACACCGCGGGGCAGGCGTTCCTCCTGTACGCGCGGGCCGAGCTGGCCCTGGCCGCCGACGAGCTGGAGGCCGCCCTCGCCGCGGCCCGCGAGTGCGGCCGGATCCTGCGGTCCCGGCAGTGGGTCAACCCGATGCTGTGCCCGTGGCGCACGATCGCCGGCTTCGCGTTGCGCAGCCTCGGCGACGGCGCGGCGGCCGCGGCACTCTCGGCCGAGGAGCTGTCGCTGGCCGGCTACTGGGGCACCGACGGGGCCTTCGACGCCCTGCGTGAACGCGCGGTCGCCGAACTGCGGCGCAGCGTGCCCGCGCAGCGGCGGCCGGCCGAGCCGGTGCCCGAACCCGTGCTGCCGCCGGGACGCCGGTTCGAGCCGCGCCGGCCGGAGGTGCTCTCGCCCGCCGAACAGGACGTCGCCGCGCTCGCCGCGCGCGGGCTGCCGAACCGCGAGATCGCCCGGGAGCTCTCGATCGCGCTGCGCACGGTCGAACTGCGGCTGACGAAGGTGTACCGCAAGCTCGGTCTCAAGGGCCGCTCCGCGCTCACCGAGCGCTGGGCGACCTGGACGCTGGGGGACTGACCGGTGCTGCTGGAACGGGAAGCGCACCTGTCGGTGCTGGACGAGGCGGTGCGCGACGCCGACGCCGGGAGCGGCGGCCTGCTGCTGATCCACGGCGAGGCCGGCGCCGGTGGCTCGGCGCTGCTGCGGCACCTGGCCCAGCTCGGCGCGGCCCACGGCGCGCGGATCCTGCGTTCGAGCGGGGCCCAGCTCGAACAGGCCTTCCCGCTCGGGGTCGTCCGGCAGCTCGTGCTGCCGATCCTCGCCGACCCGGACGACCCGGCGCTGCCGCCGGTGGCCCGGCAGGTGCTCGGCCCGCTGGCCGACGGCTCGGCCGGTCCGGCGGAGCTGGCGTCCCTGCTGCACGGGTTGCACGCGCTGCTGGCGCGGCTGAGCCGGTCCCGCGGGGTGGTCGTGCTCGTCGACGACCTGCACTGGGCGGACGAGCTTTCCTTGCGGGCCCTGGCTTTCCTGGTCACCCGGCTGTCCGGCATGCGCGTCCTGATCGGCGCGGTCCTGCGCGACGGCGCGGGTGCCCGCACCGCGTTCGTGCCGGAGATCGAGGCCGCCGCCCGCCACCACGTGCGGGCCGAGCCGCTGTCGCTCGCCGCGACCGGGCGGCTGGTCGCCGCGCGCTTCGACGCCGGTCACGACCCGGAGTTCGCGGCGGCCTGCCACGAGCTCACCGGCGGCCGTCCCAAGGACCTGCGGGCCCTGCTGGACCGGGCGTTCTCCCACCGGTTGACGGCGAAGGCCGACGACCGCGCCCGGCTGCGTGCCCTCGGCGCGGACCTCCGCCGCGAGCGGCTGCGGGTGCTCGTCCGGCGTGATCCGGAGGTCGAGGCCTTCGCCCGGGCCGTGGTCGTGCTGGGGCGGCACGCCGAACCCGCGCTCGTCGCGGCGCTGAGCGGGCTGGCCGACGCCGCCTGCAGCGCGGCGCGCGCCGCGCTGCAGGGCCCCTGGCTCACCGTCGCCGCGGACGGCCGGCTGGTACCCGAGGCCGCGCTGGTGCGGGTGGTCGAAGAGACCGCGTCGGCCGCAGACACCGCCGCCGCCCACCGCACCGCGGCCGGGCTGCTGACCGTGCGGGGCTACCCCGCGGAGGACATCGCCGGGCAGCTGCTGCGCGTCGACACCCTGTGCGGCGGCCCGGAGATCGAGATGCTGCGGGCGGCCGCCGTCGGCGCGCTGCGCCGGGGCGCGCCCGAGTCCGCGGCGCGCTACCTGCGGCGGGCGCTGCTCGAACTGCCGCCGGGCAGCGCCGGGCGCGCGCCGCTGCTCGTCGAGCTGGCCGCCGCCGAGCTCGGCCCCGACCCGGCCTCCGCCGTGCGGCACCTGGTCCAGGCCGCACCGCTGCTGCCGACGGTTCGCGACCGGGCCGCGGCGGTCACCCGGATCCCGTTCACGATCACCGCGCGCGGCCCGCTGGTGACCGAGCTCGTGCGCGCCGTCGCCGGCGAGCTCGGCCCGGCCGCCGCCCTGACCGGGCACGACCGCGACCTCGCCCTGCGGCTGGAAGCGCACGACTGGTTCGCCGCGCTGGAGGACCCGGCCCGGCTGGCCGCGGCGCCGGCCCGGCTGCGCGAGCTGACCGACACCCCGGCCGGCCCCGGGGCGGCCGAACGCGAGCTGCGGGCCGTGCTGCTGCTGGCCGCGACGCTGGCCGGGCGGATCGACGCCGAGGAAGCCGCGCGCCGGGCGACCTGCCTGCTGGACCACGAGCCCGCGCGGTCCGTCCGCGCCGGGGCCATGCTGCGGATCGTCCCGGTCGTCCTGGTCGCGGCGGGCCGCGTCGACGTCGTGACGCCGTGGCTGTCGGCCACCGGCGCGGCGGGCACCGCGGCGACCCGGGCGCTGCTGGACGTGCACCGGGCGCTGGCGCTGCTGGCCCGCGGCCGGGCCGCGGCGGCCGGGGAACCGGCGGGCCGGGCGTTCCGGCTCGCCGAGCCCGCCGGCTACGACGTGCTCGCGCTACCGGCCACGATCCTCGGCCTGGTCGCGACCGCGACCGGCGACCGGACGCTGACCCGCACGGTGCTGGACGACCTCCCGGCCGGCGACGGCCTCGCCGTGCTCGCCGTCCAGCGGAGCCTGCGCGGGACACTGGCCGCCGCCGACGACCCCGGCGCGGCGCTGGCGCAGTTCCTCGACTGCGGGCGCCGGCTCGACCGGGCCGGCTGGCGCAACCCAGCCCTCTACCCGTGGCGCACGTCGGCGGCGCTACTGGCCCACCGCCTCGGCCGCACCGACGAAGCCGGACGCCTGGCCGAAGAACACCACCGCCGCTGCGTCGCGTGGGGCGCACCCGCAACGGTCGGCCGCGCCCTGCGAGTCCTCGCGGCATTGGACGCCGGCCGCGACGGAATCCGGCTGCTGCACGAGGCGGTCGAGTTGCTCGCCCGCTCACCGGACGACCTGGAGGAGGCCAAGGCCCGAGCCGACCTGGCCGAGCGGCTGAGGCCCACGGAACCCGAAGCGGCGCAACGGTTGCTGGCCCGCGCCCAGGCCCTGGCGGAAACCTGCGGAATGGGCCGCCTGCTGACCCGCGAGGCCGGCCCGGTAACCCACACCGAGCCCGCTCGCGCAACAGCCGAACTGACCCGCGGCGAGGCAACGGTGGCGGAACTGGCGGTGCGCGGGAGGACGAACTCGGAGATCGCCGAGCAGCTGAGCATCAGCCGCCGAGCGGTGGAGAAGCACCTGACAAGCTCTTACCGCAAGCTGAAGATCGACGGCCGTCCGGACCTGGCCGGCGCCCTGGGCGGCCGCACCGCGGAGGAGTGACACCGCGGCGCCCGGGAAAGGTGGGGAAACGCACAGCCGGCGGCCGCCCTGACCGCAGTTTCCGGTGCCCGCGCGACGGAAGTTGTTCGCGGAGCCCCGAACGTGGGTCCGGTGACCGGTGGCCCGCCCGCCGCCGAGCGGGCCACCCACGGTCCAGCGGGTGATCGCGTCCGGCTTCCCGCCTCGCGGAATGATAGGAATGGCCGGTGACCGAACCGAACCTGATCGAAGCCGCCGCGGCCGAGGCCGTCACGCTGACCAGTGAGCTCATCCGCATCGACACCACCAACACCGGGGACCCCGAGACCCTGGTCGGCGAGCGGGCGGCGGCCGAGTACGTCGCGGAGAAGCTGACCGACGCCGGCTACGAGATCACCTACGTCGAGTCGGGTGGGAAGAACCGGCACAACGTCATCGTGCGGCTCGAAGGGGCCGATCGCGAGCGGGGTGGGCTGCTGATCCACGGTCACCTCGACGCCGTGCCGGCCGATCCGTCCGAGTGGTCGGTCCACCCGTTCTCCGGCGCGATCCAGGACGACTACGTCTGGGGCCGCGGCGCGGTCGACATGAAGGACATGTGCGGGATGGCGCTCGCGCTGGCCCGGCACTACAAGATGCACAACGTCGTGCCGCCGCGCGACCTGGTCTTCGCGTTCCTCGCCGACGAAGAGGCGGGCGGCAAGTACGGCGCCCAGTGGCTGGTCGAGAACCGGCCCGAGCTGTTCGAGGGCGTCACCGAGGCGATCAGCGAGGTCGGCGGCTTCTCGATCACGCTGAAGGACGACGTCCGCGCGTACCTGATCGAGACGGCGGAGAAGGGCATCCGCTGGATGAAGCTGCGCGTGCGCGGCACCGCCGGCCACGGCTCGATGATCCACCGCGACAACGCCGTGACGAAGCTGGCCGAAGCCGTCGCGAAGCTCGGCAACCACCGCTTCCCGCTGGTGCTCACCGACTCCGTGAAGGAGTTCCTCGCCGGTGTCACCGAGATCACCGGCTGGGACTTCCCGGAGGACGACCTGGAGGGCTCGGTCGCCAAGCTGGGCAACATCTCCCGGATGATCGGCGCGACCCTGCGCGACACGGCCAACCCGACGATGCTCACCGCCGGCTACAAGTCGAACGTCATCCCGTCGGTGGCCGAGGCGTCGGTGGACTGCCGGATCCTGCCGGGTCGCCTCGAGGCGTTCGACCGCGAGCTCGACGAGCTGCTCGGCCCAGACATCGAGAAGGAGTGGATGGAGCTGCCGCCGGTCGAGACGACCTTCGACGGCGCGCTCGTCGACGCCATGACCGCGGCGATCCTGGCCGAGGACCCGGGCGCGAAGACGTTGCCGTACATGCTTTCCGGCGGCACCGACGCGAAGTCCTTCCAGGACCTCGGCATCCGCAACTTCGGCTTCGCGCCGCTCAAGCTGCCCGCGGACCTCGACTTCTCGGCCCTGTTCCACGGCGTCGACGAGCGCGTCCCGATCGAGGCGCTGAAGTTCGGCACCCGCGTGCTGGACCGGTTCCTGCGCACGTCCTGATGACCGGCTTCGCGCTCGCCGACGGCACGCCGCTGGCGGTCGTCCGCCGGGGCGACCCGGACGCGCCGGTCGCGGTGGTGTTCGTCCACGGCTACGCGCTCGACCAGCGCAGCTGGGACCGGATCGCGCCGCTGGTGCCGGACGCCGCCGAGGGGCCGGTGGCCGTGCTGACCTACGACCAGCGCGGCCACGGCGGGTCCGGGCGGGCGCGCCGCGGGACGGCGACCATGGCCCAGCTCGGCGACGACCTCGCCGAGCTGCTGGAGCGCGAGGTCCCGGCCGGGCGGGTGGTGCTGGTCGGGCACGACATGGGCGGGCTGGCGATCATGTCGCTGTCCCAGCGGCACCCGGAGCTGTTCCGCGCCCGGGTGTCCGGGCTGGCGCTGCTCGCGACGTCGTCGGGCACGCTGGCCACGGAGGTCTCGGCGACCTGGCCGAACGCGCTGGGCAAGCTGGCCCGCGACCTCGAAGCGGTGCTCGGCTCGAAGCTGTTCGGCGTGGTGCACGAGCGCACGAGCCGCGCGGTGAGTGCCGGGCTGCGGTGGTGGCTCTTCGGCGACGACCCCGAGCCGGACCTGGTCGAGCTGACCGTGCAGATGATCCGCGGCAACTGGCCGCACACCGTCTCCCTGTTCCGCCCGGCCCTGGACGCCTACGCGCGTGACGCGGCGTTGACGCAGGTCAGCGGCCTGCCGGTGACGGCGATCGTGGGGGAGCGGGACCGCATCGTCCGGGCCGCCGACGTCGAGCAGTGGGCCGGCGGCCTCGACGACGGCACGGCCGTGGTGCTGCCGGGTGTCGGGCACGTCGTGCCGCTGGAGGCCGCGCCGCAGGTGCTGCCGCGGATCCTCGCTCTGGTGAACGCGAGTTACCGACAAGACGAGAGTTCTTGACAACTCTTCTGTTCGGCACGATGCTGGGCGCATGTTCTCCGTGGCGGTGATCGAAGACCCGGCGGCGGCCGAGGTTTCGCTGGACCCCATCCGGGCCCGGCTCCTGGCCGAGCTGGCGGAACCGGCGTCCGCGACGATGCTGGCCGGGCGGGTCGACCTGCCGCGGCAGAAGGTCAACTACCACCTGCGGGCGCTGGAGGCGCACGGCCTGGTGGAGCTGGTCGAGGAGCGCCGGAAGGGCAACGTCACCGAGCGGATGATGCGGGCGACGGCGTCCTCGTACGTCATCTCGCCGGCGGCCCTGGCCGCGGTGCAGCCGGACCCGGCCCGGTCGCCGGACCGGCTCTCGGCCCGCTGGCTGCTCGCGGTGGCCGGCCGGCTGGTGCGTGACGTCGGCGTGCTCATCACCGGCGCGGCCAAGGCGAACCAGCGGGTCGCCACCTTCGCGCTCGACGGCGAGGTGCGGTTCGCCTCGGCGGCCGACCGGGCCGCGTTCGCCGAGGAGCTAGCGACGGCCGTCACCACGCTGGTGGGGAAGTACCACGACGAGACGGCCGAGAAGGGCCGCAAGCACCGGGTGATCGTCGCCGTGCACCCGAGCGTGCCGGCGACGCCGGGGGAGGAGTCCTGACATGGGCCGCGACTTCGAACGGACCGACGTCGCCGACGTCGACGCGACGCCGGAACAGCTGTGGGCGGCCATCGCCACCGGCCCGGGCATCGACTCGTGGTTCATGGGCCGCAACGAGGTCGAGAGCGGCACCGGCGGTGTCGTCCGCGGCGCCTTCGGCGGCTACCGGTCCGAGTGCGGGATCCGCGAGTGGGAGCCGCTCGAGCGGCTGGTCTACGGCACCGACACCGCGCCCGACGGCCGGCACATCGCCTACGAGTTCCTCATCGAGGGCCGCGAAGGCGGCAGTTCGGTGATCCGGTGCGTCACGAGCGGCTTCCTGCCGGGCGACGACTGGGAGGACGAGTTCGAGGCGATGACGTCGGGCCGGGCGCTGTTCCTGCGCACGCTGGTCGAGTACGTCACGCACTTCGCCGGCCGCGTCGCGGTCCCGGTCACGGCGTTCGGGCCGCCGGTCCCGGACTGGACCGAAGCCTGGGCGAAACTCGGGGCCGCGCTGGGACTTCCGGCCCGGATCGCCGAAGGGGACCGGGTGCGCCTGGACCTCGACGGCCGCGCGCCGGTCGAGGGCGTCGTCTACGTGGCCGACGACCAGGCCGTCGGCATCCGCACGCCCGACGCGATGATCCGGTTCATGCGGGGCTTCCGCGGTCCGGTGGTCGCGGCCCACCACGTTTTCACGCCCGGCGCGGACGGCGAGGTCGAAGAAAAGATCTGGAGCGACTGGCTGGCCCGCGTGTTCGATTGACAATCGAGCGGTAGGCATCGACTATCGATACATGCCTCGCTTACTCGTCGCCTCGCTGCAGACCGTCGTCGCCGGCGCGTTCCTCGTCGGCCTGTACGCCCAGCTCGTCGTGATCCCGACGAGCGCGGCCGACCAGGTCGAGCTGTTCCCGCCGTACGCGCCGATCCGGCTCCCCCTGGTGGCCGCGGCGATCGCGTTCGTGGCGTGCGGGCAGCTCGCGCTCGTCGGCCTCGGGATGCTGCTGCGCCGGGCGAGCCGGGGCACGGTCTTCCAGCCGTCGGCCCTCACCGGGGCGAACGTCGTGGTCGGCGCGACGGCGGCCGCGACCGTGGTCACCGCCGCGGTCTTCGCCTACGTGACCCTCGCCGACATCCCGTCACCGAGCGACGGCATGGAGGTCATCGGCCTCTGGCTCGGCACGGCCGCGGCGGTCGTGGCGGGCACGGCGGCGGTGCTGCTCCTGTTCGCCGGCCGGCACCTGCTGGTCAAGGCGATCGGCCTGCGCACCGAGCTGGACGGCGTCGTCTGACGGCCCGGGGCGCAGCCACCCGAGGCCGGTCGGCGCCGGTCGATCAGGTGGGCAGGCCGCCGGGCAGGGTCTCACCCGTCTTCTTGCGGCGCAGCCAGACCTTGCGGGTGCCGTCGGCGTAGAGCCGCACGTTCCGCAGTTCCCAGCCGGCGAACTCCGCGTGGATGGAGAGCTGGATCGCCGCCGCACGCCGGGACACACCCGGGGGCAGGTGCAGGCGGCGGTACTCCCAATCCCCTTCGACCACCGCCTCGCTGACCGTCGTCATGGCTGGATCACCTGGGTCCCTTCTCCGGCGGCGGAGCCGATGATCACCCGGCCGCTCTGGTCCTCGACCCCCACCGAGTCGGGCTGGCGCACGGTGGGGAACCGGTACTTCTCGACCGGCTCACCGCCGCGGACGTCGAACCCGACCACTTCGTTGCGTGCCGTCAGCGTCACCCAGGCGAGGCTTCGCTTGGCGTCGTAGGCGATCCCGTACGCGCCACCCGGCACCGGGTAGCGCTGCCGCATGATCAGCGGCGACGCCGAGAACGCGATCAGCGCGCCCGCCCGCGCGTCGGTCACCAGGATCCGGCCGTAGGAGTCCGCGACGGCGTTGGCGGCGCCGTCACCCGCCCGCAGGCCTTCGTTGATCTTGCCGCCGGCGACGTCCACGGAGAACACGGCCGTGCGCAGGCGATCCAGTACCACGACACCGTCGCCGGCCGCCAGGACGTCGTCGGCGCTGTAGATCTGCCCGCCGATCGTCCGCGCCGGACCGCTCGCGGGCAGCACCTGGATGTCCTTCGCCGCCCCCATCGCGACCAGCCGATCGGCGCCGTAGGCGATGCTCGACGCCGGCTGCCCGCCCGTCTTCGTCTCCGTGAGCTTCCGGTCCGGCAACGTCAGCTGCTGCACCACACCCTGACCCGGCTCCGCGATCTCCACCCGGCCGGGCGCCACGGTCAACCGTGAAGCTGTGCCGTATAACGGCATATTCACCGGCGGTGACGCAAGCGCGTTCAGGTCGTAGAGCTGCAAAGACGGCTGCCGAGCGAGAGCGACGACCAGCGTCGCCCCCGACACGGCCACCGCGGAAACGGCGGCGCCGGGCAGGACCTGCCCGGCGGGTTTCACGGTGACAGCGGGGGAGACGGCCGGCTGCGCGGCCACCGGGTTCGCGACGATCTGCAGGTCGTCGCTGTCCGACTTGGCCGAGGAGCAGCCGGCGAGCACCAGAACACCGGCGAGCGGGATCGCGATCCGCGACGCGGCGGTGAGCCGACGCACGTTGGTGCCTCCAGATGTCCCTCGACGGGCGGTCTTCACCAGCATCCTCCACGATCGTCTTGCCGTCACGTGCATGTCACCCAACAGACACCTGCCGTGGTGTCGATCACCGGGGCCACCGCTCCGGGTAGCCGGCCTCGATCGCGCTGACGTCGTCGAGCGCCGACCGGATCGCCGGCGGGAGGGTGATGCCCTCCGCCGTGAGGGAGCCGGTGAGCTGGCCGGTGTCGCGGGCGCCGACGACCGGGGCGACCACGCCGGGCCGGTCGCGGACCCAGGCCAGCGCAACGGCGAGCGGGGACGTGCCGAGCCCGTCGGCGGCGGTCGCGACCGCCTGCACGATCCGGGCGGCGCGGTCGGTGCGGTGGTGCTCGACGTACCCGGCGAACACGCTGGAGGCGCCGCGGGAGTCGGCCGGCGTGCCGCTGCGGTACTTGCCGGTCAGCACCCCGCGCCCGAGCGGTGCCCAGGGCAGCAGGCCGATGCCGTGGTGCTCGGCGGCGGGCACGACCTCGCGGTCCACCCCGCGTTCCAGCAGCGAGTACTCGACCTGGGTGGAGACGAGCGGCGCGACCGCGGCGGCCCCGGCGGCGGCCGTCGCCAGCTGCCAGCCGCAGTAGTTGGACACGCCGACGTAGCGGGCCTTGCCGCTGTTGACGGCGTATTCGAGGGCGGCGAGGGTCTCGGCGACCGGCACCGTCGGGTCCCAGGCGTGCAGCTGCCACAGGTCGATGTGGTCGGTGCCGAGGCGTTTCAGCGAGCCGTCGAGCGCCGAGAGCAGCGCGCCGCGGGAGGCGCCACCGCCGAACGGGCCGTCGGTGCGCCGGGCGACGGCCTTCGTCGCGAGGACGATGTCGTCGCGCGGGACGAGATCACCCAGAAGTGAGCCGAGCACCCGTTCGGCTTCGCCTTCGCCGTAGATGTCGGCGGTGTCCACCAGGGTGCCGCCGGCGTCGACGAAGGCGACCAGCTGGCTCGCCGCTTCCTCCGCGTCGGTGTCGCCACCCCAGGTCATGGTGCCGAGCGCCATCCGCGAGACCCGCAGTCCCGAGCGGCCCAGCTGTCGCTTTTCCACGACCGCCGAGCCTAGTGGGCCGCCCCGGCCGGACCTGACCAAGGTGAGTCGTGTCGCCCACAAGGGCCCCCGTTAGGGTCTGGCCCCGTGCGACTCGGACTGAATCTCGGCTACTGGGGAGCGGGGAACGACCCCGCGAACCTGGCCCTGGCGAAACAAGCGGACGAACTCGGCTACGCCGTCGTGTGGGCGGCGGAGGCCTACGGTTCGGACGCCGTGACGGTGCTTTCCTGGATCGCGGCGCAGACGTCGCGGATCGACGTCGGCGCCGCGGTGCTGCAGATCCCGGCGCGGACCCCGGCGATGACCGCGATGACCGCCGCCACCCTGGACACGCTCTCGGGCGGCCGGTTCCGGCTCGGCCTCGGCGTCTCCGGACCGCAGGTGTCCGAGGGCTGGCACGGCGTGCGGTTCGCGTCGCCGCTGGGCCGCACCCGCGAGTACGTCGGGATCGTGCGCAGCGCGCTGCGCCGCGAGCGGCTGAAGTTCGAGGGCGAGCACTTCACGCTCCCGCTGCCGGACGGCCCCGGCAAGGCGCTGCGGCTGACCGTCCGCCCGGCGCGCAAGCACATCCCGCTGTACCTGGCCGCGATCGGGCCGAAGAACCTGGCGCTGACCGGCGAGATCGCCGACGGCTGGCTGCCGGTGTTCTTCTCGCCCGCCCACGCGGGGGAGCAGCTCGCGCAGATCCGGGCCGGCGCCGACGCGGCCGGGCGGTCGATGGACGGCTTCGACGTCGTCCCGACCGTGCCCCTGGTCGTCGGCGACGACTGGCGGGCCTGCGCGGACGCCGTCCGCGGGTACGCGGCGCTCTACCTCGGCGGCATGGGCAGCCGGGAGAAGAACTTCTACAACCAGCTGGCCTGCCGGATGGGCTTCGCAGCCGAAGCCGCCGAAGTGCAGGAGAAGTACCTGACCCGCGACCGCGCGGGGGCGATGGCGGCGGTGCCGCTGGAGTTCCTCGACGCCACGTCGCTGCTCGGACCCAAGGAACGGATCGCGGAGAAGATGACCCAATTCGCCGAAGCCGGCGTGACGACCCTGTCGGTGTCGTCGTTCAGCCCCGACCCGGGGGCCGCCCTGCGCACGGCCGTCGAGGCGCTCGAGCTGGCGGGGGTGGCCTGACGTGGGGTGGTTCGAATCGCTCGTCCTGGGCCTGGTCCAGGGTTTGACGGAGTTCCTGCCGATCTCCTCGAGCGCGCACCTGCGGATCGTCGCGGCGCTCGTCGGCTGGGACGACCCGGGGGCGGCGTTCACCGCCGTCACCCAGATCGGCACCGAGCTCGCGGTGATCCTCTACTTCGGCAAGAAGATCGGGAAGATCCTGCAGGCCTGGTTCTTCTCGCTGTACAAACCGGACTGGCGCCGGGACCCGGACGCCCGGCTGGGCTGGCTGATCATCGTCGGCTCGCTGCCGATCGTGGTGCTCGGCCTGCTGCTGCAGGACGCCATCGACAGCGCGTTCCGCGACCTGCGGATCACCGCGACCGTGCTCATCGTGTTCGGCCTGATCCTGCTGGTCGCCGACCGGATCGGGAAGCAGGAGCGCGGCCTGGACGAGCTGACCGTGCCGCACGGCCTCGGTTTCGGGTTCGCCCAGGCGCTGGCGCTCATCCCCGGCGTCTCCCGCTCGGGCGGCACGACCAGCGCGGGCCTGCTGATGGGCTACACCCGCGCCGAGGCGGCCGAGTACTCGTTCCTGCTGGCGCTGCCCGCGGTGTTCGGCTCGGGCGTGTACAAGCTCAAGGACATCGGCTCGGGCGGCGTACCGGCCCAGTGGGGCCCGACGATCCTGGCCACGCTGGTCGCCTTCGGCGTCGGCTACCTGGTGATCGCCTGGCTGATGGCCTACATCAAGAAGCGCAGCTTCGTGCCGTTCGTGGTCTACCGCCTGGTTCTGGGCGTGCTGCTGTTCGTCCTCATCTTCACCGGCGCCCTGGACCCGAACGCCGGGCCGGTCGGCAGCTGATCGTCGCGGGTCACCCGCGTTGCCGCCCAGTACCCGGGAGGATGATCGGCGGCAACGTAGGGTGGGTCCTGTGAGTACGGTCATTCTGGTCAGGCACGGCAAGTCGACGGCCAACGGATCCGGCATCCTGGCCGGGCGGTCCCCGAAGGTGAACCTCGACGACACGGGCCGGGCCCAGGCGGAGAAGCTCGTCGAACGCCTCGACGGCGTCCCGCTGGCTGGCGTGGTCGTGTCGCCGATGCTGCGGTGCAAGCAGACCGTCGCGCCGCTGCTGGCGGCGCGGGGGATCGGGAAGACCGTCGAGCCCGGGCTGTCCGAAGTGGACTACGGCGACTGGACCGGCAAGGAGCTCAAGCACCTGGCCAAGGAACCGCTCTGGCGCGTCGTGCAGGCGCACGCCTCCGCCGCGGTGTTCCCCGGCGGCGAGGGGCTCGCGCAGATGCAGGCCCGCTCGGTGGCCGCGGTCCGGGCCCACGACCGCCGGATCGCCGCCGAGCACGGCGACCACGCCGTCTGGTTGCTGTGCAGCCACGGCGACGTGATCAAGTCCCTCATCGCCGACGCCCTCGGCCAGCACCTCGACGCCTTCCAGCGGATCGTCGTCGACCCGTCGTCGATCTCGGTCGTGCGCTACACCGAGACCCGGCCGTTCGTCCTGCGCGTCAACGACCACAGCGGTGACTTCCGCGGCATCGTGCCGCCCGCGCCGAAACCGGCGAAGCGGGGCAAAAAGGCCGCGAAGGACGCCTCGAGCAGCGACGCGGTCGTCGGCGGTACCACCGGCCGGTGACCCCGGCCACCTACGGAAAGCGCTGACATCGCTCCCGGGGGAGCACGTAGGGTGGCGGGACCGAGTGTTTTCCCCGACCAGGAGCCTGCCCCGAGATGATTTCGCCGGACAATCCGTTCGCCGCACCCAGCGAGCTGCCCTACGCCCTGCCGCCCTTCGACCGGATTTCCGACGAGCACTACCGGCCCGCGTTCGAGGCGGGCCTGGCCGAGCACGCCGCCGAGATCGAGCAGATCGCGGCGCAGGACGCCGAGCCGACGTTCGAGAACACCGTCGAGGCCCTCGAACGCGCCGGGGAGCTGCTCGGCCGCGTGGCGAGCGTCTTCTACAACCTGGCCGGCTCCAACAGCACCGACGAGATCCAGGCCATCCAGGCGGAGTTCGCGCCGAAGCTGGCCGCCCACCACGACGCGATCCACCTCAACCCGCGGCTGTTCGCCCGGATCGACGCGCTCCACGCCCGGCGCGAAGACCTCGGGCTGGACGAGGAGTCGCTGCGGCTGCTGGAACGCCGGCACACCGACTTCAGCCGCGCCGGCGCCGGGCTCGGCGAGGCCGAGCAGGCCCGCCTGCGCGAGCTCAACGGGCAGCTCTCGACGCTGCAGACCAAGTTCCAGCAGAACCTGCTCAAGGACACCAACGAGCTGGCCGTCGTCATCGGCGACCGCGCCGAGCTGGCCGGCTTCGGTGACAGCGCGATCGCCACGGCGGCCGAAGCGGCGGCTTCCCGCGGGGAGACCGGCAAGTACGTCATCAACCTGACGCTGCCGACCAGCCAGGCTTCGCCCCTGGAGACGCTCAGCGACCGTGACGTGCGTGAGCGGATCCACACCGCGTCGATGGCGCGTGGCAACCAGGGCAACGACCAGGACAACAACGCCGTCGTCGCCGAGATCGCGCACCTGCGCGCCGAACGCGCCGCGCTGCTGGGCTATCCGAACCACGCCGCGTACGTCATCGCGGACGAGACGGCGAAGACCGCCGAGGCGGCCGCCGGGCTGCTCGAGCGCCTCGCCCCGGCCGCCGTCGCGAACGCCCGCACCGAAGCCGCGGAGCTGCAGAAGCTGCTGGAGGCCGACGTCCCGGGCGCGAAGCTGCGGCCGTCGGACTGGCCGTACTACGCCGCGCAGGTCCGCCGTGAGCGCTTCGACGTCGACACCGAGGGCCTGCGGCCGTACTTCGAGGCCGACCGGGTGTACCTCGACGGCGTCTTCTTCGCCGCCAGCAAGCTGTACGGCCTGACCTTCACCGAGCGCCACGACCTGCCCGTCTACCACCCGGAGGTCCGCACCTTCGAGGTCTTCGACACCGACGGCACCGCGCTCGGGCTGTACCTGCTCGACCTCTACACCCGCGACGCCAAGCGCGGCGGCGCCTGGATGAACACCTTCGTCGACCAGTCCGACCTGCTCGGCGAGCGCACGGTCGTGGTGAACGTGCTCAACGTCAACAAGCCGCCGGCGGGGGAGCCCACCCTGCTGACCTTCGACGAGGTCGTCACCGCGTTCCACGAGTTCGGGCACGCGCTCCACGCGCTGGTCTCGGCGGTGCGCTACCCGACGTTCTCCGGCACCAACGTGCCGCGCGACTTCGTCGAGTACCCGTCGCAGGTCAACGAGATGTGGATGCTGTGGCCGGAGGTCCTGGCCCACTACGCCAAGCACCACGTGACCGGTGAGCCGCTGCCCGCCGAGCAGGTCGAGAAGCTCCTCGCCGCCCAGCAGTACGGCGAAGGCTTCTCCACCACCGAATACCTCGCGGCATCCCTGCTCGACCAGGCCTGGCACGGCCTCGGCGTCGACGACCACGTGGGGGAGGTGCAGCGGTTCGAGACCGCCGCCCTCGTCAAGGCCGGTGTGGCGCTCGAAAGCGTGCCGCCGCGCTACCGCACCACCTACTTCGCCCACGTCTTCAGCGGTGGCTACAGCGCCGGGTACTACTCCTACATCTGGAGCGAAGTCCTCGACGCCGACACCGTCCAGTGGTTCCGCGAGAGCGGCGGCCTGACCCGCGAGAACGGCGACCACTTCCGCCGCACCCTGCTGGGGAAGGGGGGCAGCGTCGACCCGATGGACGCCTTCCGCGCCTTCCGCGGCCGCGACCCCGAGATCGAACCCCTGCTCATCCGCCGCGGCATCAACGGCGTCTGAGGCATCTGACCAACCCTGCTGGACCCGGACCACCACATCCGGGTCCAGCAGCATCTCTAAGTGTATAACGCCCTATACTGCGGGGCTGGTTTCAAGAAGATCAGCGGTCCTGTAGCTGTTACAAACCAGCAAAGACCAGGGAAGTCAGGCCGTCGCCTGTTCGCGGGTGACGATGTGGTCGATGAAGCCGTACGCCAGTGCTTCGCCGGCGTCGAACCAGCGGTCGCGGTCGGCGTCGGCGGTGATCCGCTCGACGCTCTGGCCGGTCTGCTGCGCGGTGAGCTCGGCCATGCGGAGCTTCATCTTGCCGAACACCTCGGCCTGGATGGCGATGTCCGTGGCGGCGCCGCTGATCCCGGCCGACGGCTGGTGCATGACGATGCGCGTGTTGGGCAGCAGGTAGCGCTTGCCGGGGGTGCCCGAGGTCAGCAGGAACTGGCCCATGGACGCGACGAAGCCGAGGCCCCAGGTGGAGACGTCGGGTTTGACGAGCTGCATGGTGTCGTAGATGGCCATGCCGGCCGTGACGGAGCCGCCGGGTGAGTTGATGTAGAAGGTGATGTCCTTCTCGGGGTCGTCGGCGGCGAGCAGGAGCAGCTGGGCGACGATCCGGTTGGCGACGTCGTCGGTGACTTCGGTGCCGAGGAAGACGATGCGGTCGCGCAGGAGCTGTTCGTTGACGGAGTCGGTGAAGGACTGGCCGGGTGTCTGCATGTCGGGTACGGCGAGGAGGGTCATGGGCCCGACCGTAGGGTGCTGGGGGTGTGGTGGTGATCGTCGTTCGCTGTGGGCGTGCGAGTTTCGCTCCGGGCGATCACCGGGGATGGGGGGCGCGTGATGGCGTCGATCGAAGAGTTCGTGGTGCCGGGCCAGGGGCCGTACGGGGTCGTGGCCGGGCCGGATGGCGGGTTGTGGTTCACGCTGGTCCACAGTGGGCAGATCGGCCGCATGAGCACCGCGTATGAGGTGACGACCTATCAGCTGGACCCGGCGACGACCGGGCCGACGGTGATCACGCCGGGGCCGGACGGCGCGTTGTGGTTCACGGAGTACCAGGGGAACCGGATCGGGCGGATCACGACCGAGGGGGCGGTGTCGTCGTTCGCGGTGCCGACGCCGTACGGCATCACGGCGGGGCCGGACGGGGCGCTGTGGTTCACCGAGATCAACGCCGATCGGGTCGGCCGGATCACCGTCGAGGGTGAGGTGACGGAGTTTCGCCTGCCGGTTTCGGGTGCGTTCCCGTCCATGATCACCGCGGGTTCCGACGGGGCGTTGTGGGTCACCTTGAACCAGGCGAACGCGATCGGGCGGATCACGACGTCCGGTGAGGTTTCGGTGTACCCGTTGCCGACGGAGGCCGCGGCACCGGTGGGGATCACGGCCGGGCCGGACGGCGCGTTGTGGTTTGTGGAGATCGGTGCGGGTCAGGTCGGGCGGATCGACACCGGCGGGGAGGTCGTCGAGTTCCCGTTGCCGGACCGCGGGTCGCGGCCGCACGCGATCGTGGCGGGCCCGGATGGGGCCTGCTGGTTCACGGTGTGGGGTGGTAACCGGATCGGGCGGATCACGGTGGACGGCGTGATCACCGAGGTGGAGCTGTCGACGCCGGGGTCGGAGCCGCATGGGATCGCGGTGGGTCCGGACGGTGCACTGTGGACGGCGCTGGAGATCGGGAAGCTGGCGCGGATCTCGTACTGACGCGGAAAGGGTCGCCGTCCACATCGGACGGCGACCCTTTCGCTACGAGGTACTGGCTCAGATGAGGCCGAGCTTCTGGACGGTGTCGCGCTCCTCGACGAGCTCCGCGACGGAGGCGTCGATGCGGGCGCGGGAGAAGTCGTCGATCTCGAGGCCCTGGACGATCTTGTACTCGCCGCCGGCGGCGGTGACCGGGAACGACGAGATGATGCCTTCGGGGACGCCGTAGGAGCCGTCGGAGACGACGGCGGCGGAGGTCCAGTCGCCGTCGTTGGTGCCGTTGACCCAGGTGTGGACGTGGTCGATGGCGGCGGACGCGGCCGAGGCGGCCGAGGAGAGGCCGCGGGCCTCGATGATCGCCGCGCCGCGCTTGGCGACGGTGGGGATGAAGTCGCTCTCGAGCCAGGCCTGGTCGAGGTCGACGGTCTTGCCGTTGACCTCGGCGTGCTGGACCGAGGGGTACTGGGTGGCGGAGTGGTTGCCCCAGATCGCGAGCTTCTTGATGTCGGTGACGGAGACGCCGAGCTTCTTGGAGAGCTGGGCGAGCGCGCGGTTGTGGTCGAGGCGGGTCATCGCGGTGAAGCGGTCGGCCGGCACGTCGGGGGCGTGGGACTGGGCGATGAGGGCGTTGGTGTTGGCGGGGTTGCCGACGACGAGGACCTTGATGTCGGAGGCGGCGCCGGCGTTGATGGCTTCGCCCTGGGGCTTGAAGATGCCGCCGTTGGCTTCGAGGAGGTCGCCGCGCTCCATGCCCTTGCTGCGGGGGCGGGCGCCGACGAGGAGGGCGATGTTGGTGCCTTCGAAGGCCTGCTTGGGGTCGTCGAAGATGTCGATGCCGGCGAGGAGCGGGAAGGCGCCGTCGTCGAGTTCCATCGCGGTGCCCTCGGCCGCCTTGACCGCCTGCGGGATCTCGAGGAGCCGCAGCTTCACCGGGACGTCCTGGCCGAGGAGCTGACCGGACGCGATGCGGAAGAGCAGCGCGTAGCCGATCTGGCCGGCGGCGCCGGTGACGGTCACGTTGACGGGGGCTTGGGTCATAGCGCTACTCCAGCTTGAAATCGAGACGACTTTGGCTTGTGCGTCGGAGCCTATCCCTCTCCGTGGTCGCCGTCCGGGTGCGTCCAGTCACTCTCGCCGGATCGGTTCGGGGGCGGGTTGGTCGGTGAGGTTGGCGGCGAGGCGGTGCAGGAGGCTGGCGAGGGTGGTGATCTCGTCGTCGGTGAAGCCGGCGCGGAGGCGTTTGTCGTGGGCGATGGCGGCGGTGGCGAGCTGGTGGAAGAGCTGTTCGCCGTGGTCGGTGAGTTCGACGACGTGGATGCGGCGGTTGTCGGGGTCGCGGCGGCGGGTGACGAGGCCGGTGGTTTCCATGCCGTTGAGGTGGTGGGTGAGGGTGGCGCCTTGGATGCCGACGGCGTCGGCGAGTTCGCGTTGGTTGGCGACGGGGGTGGTTTTGAGGGAGATGAGGATCTGCCAGATGGGCTGGGAGCTGCCGGCGGCGGTGAGGGCGTGGTCGAAGGCGCGGCTGGCGGTTTTGGCGGTGCGGGCGAGGACGACGCCGATGGGGGCGGTGGTGGGTGGTGGCACGGGGGGACCGTATCGCAGGTGTGGAGAGGTCTAAGCGTTTGACTTCGAACGGTTAGACTTCTAACGTTTGCGTCGTCAAGTCACCGCCCGGTGGGGAGCGCGATCATGAGCAGTACCGAAGAGCAGGTCAGGGCCGTGGGACGCCGGTGGGCGGACGCCGAGGTGCGGGGTGACACCGAGGCGCTCGGCGCGTTGGTCGCCGACGGCTTCCGGCTGGTCGGCCCGGTCGGGTTCGTCCTGGACGGGCCGCAGTGGCTGGCGCGCTACCGCACCGGCGACCTGGTCACGAAGGCCCTCGACTGGCGTGACGTCGAGGTGCGCGAGTTCGGGGACACGGCGATCGCGATCGGCGTCCACGAGCAGACCGCGTCGTTCAAGGGCGCGCCCGCGGACGGGAAGTTCCGCGCCACGCACGTCCTGGTGCGCGAGGACGGCGGCTGGCGGCTGGCCGGGATCCACCTCAGCGCGATCGGCGGCCCGCTGCCGTTCACGCCGGGGGCCGCATAATGGGCGTGGAGCTGAACCACACGATCGTGTGGGCGTCGGACCGGGAGGCGTCGGCGGGCTTCCTGGCCGGGATCCTCGGACTGCCGGTGGGGCCGGTGGCCGGGCCGTTCCGCCAGCTGCGGCTGGCGAACGGCGTCACGCTGGACTTCGCGATGGCCGAGGGCGCGGTGCAGGGTCAGCACTACGCGTTCCTGGTCGGCGACGGGGAGTTCGACGCGGCGCTGGCTCGGCTGCGGGCGTCGGGGACGCCGTTCTGGGCCGACCCCTTCCACCGGGTGCCGGACGAGATCAACCACGAACTCGGGGGTCGGGGCGTCTACTTCGCCGACCCGGACGGGCACAACCTGGAGCTGCTCACGCGGGCCTGAGGAGCTGTCGTGCGGTTCGGCATCGGCATCACGGACTTCTCGTGGCCCGGCGGGCGCGGTTCGGGATCGGCACCGGGCACCACGACGGCGAGGCGCGGGCGATGGGCCTGCCGTTCCCGCCGGTGGGGGAACGGTTCGAGCGGCTGGACGAGACCGTCCGGCCGGCGTTCCGGATGTGGGACGGAGACGCCTCGCCGTTCGAGGGTGCGCACTACCGGCCGGAGCGCCCGATCGGGGAACCGGCGTCCCGGACGGCGGGCGCACGGTCCGGCACAAGCTGGCCGTGCTCGCGCGGCACTGTGACGAGGTGGGACGGCCGTACCGGGGAGATCGAGAAGGACGATCAGCACGCGGCTCTCGCCGGGCGAGTCCGCGCCGCCCTCACGGCCGTTTCGCGGGTACCCGGGGATCGGTGGCTTCGACGTGGAAGACGCGGCCGAGGGAGATGAGGCCTTCGTCGAGGTGGCTGAGGCTGGAGAGGACGGCCCGGGTTTCGGCCTGCTCGATGCGGTCGGAGACGGGGGTGCCGTCGTCGCGCACGAGCGTGCCGGGGGTGGGGCCGCCCGGTGAGTCGAGGGCTTTGCGGAGGACGTCGATGTTGGCCAGCAGCCGGCCGGTGAACAGCCGGAGCCGGTCGACGTCGCCGCCGGCGAGCTGGCCGGGCTGGGCACGAGCGGCGACGTGGCGGGCGCGGAACGCGATGGTCTCCAGCGTGGTGAGCACGTGCCAGCCGTAGTCGCGGCGGGCGCTGCGCAGGTTCACCGGGTGGGTGAGGGGTTCGATCGTGGTGCGGACCTGCTCGACGGCGCGGTCGAGGTCGCGGGAGAGCTCGATGATGTTGACGTTCTCCTCGCCGGCGAGCAGGCCCTCGGCGTGTTCGAGGAACTCGGTGAGCTCGTCGAGGACTTCGGTGATGTTGTCGAGCATGACCGAGCGGGTGCGCACCGGGACGATGACGACCGCGGCGAGGATCCCGGCGGCGGCACCGACGGCGGTCTCGGCGACGCGGATCCAGAGCACCGCGAAGCTGAACGTGCCGAGCAGGCTGTAGAGCAGGCCCAGCATGCTGGTGACGAAGAACGCCATCACCACCTGCGAGACGCGCGCGGTGTAGACCATCCCGAACACGCAGACCAGGATCAGCGCGAGGGTGGCCGGGGTGCTGCCGGCGACCAGCAGGGCGAGCAGGACACCGCCGAAGATGCCGATCAGGGTGCCGCCGAGGCGGCGGACGCCCTTGACGAAGGTGGCGCCGGCGCTGGAGGCGCCGATGAAGACCACGAACACCGTGAGCACGGCCCAGTACCAGCGCTGGTGGGAGACGAGCGCGCCGCCGAGCACGGCGAGCCCGCCGCCGACGACGGCCTGGATGGCGCTGCGGGTCTGGTTGTCGTAGGCGAACTTCCGCGTCGGCTCGTCGGCGTCCTCTTCGGCGTCGAGCGGGTCGGTCGAGGTCTCCGGGTCGGCGGCGCGCTGGGCGCGGTCGTCGGCCAGCGCCAGTTCGGCCAGGGCCTTGCGGACGCCGTCGCCGGGCGCGGCGTGCTCGTCGATCCGGCTGCCTTCGACGAGCATCCGGCTGTACTCGCCGGTCTGGCTGATCAGCGGCAGTTCGCGCGGGTCGCGTTCCATCAGGGCGCGGAAGCGGGCGAGCCGGGCGATGAGGTCGTCGCGGACTTCGGCGGTGAGCTCGTCGGAGCAAGTGCGCTGCACGGTGCTGGCGAGCCACTGGACAGCGAGCTCGACCTCGATGGCGCGGCGGCGGAGCCGGTCGGTGGCACGGGCGTCGACGACGTCGGGGGCGGCGTCCTCGATGAGCAGGACGCACTCGTGGAGCCGGCTGATGGAGCTGCGCAGCTGCTTGCGGGTGCGTTCGCTGCCGTTGACCGCGAGGTAGGCCTCGGTGGCGCGGACGACGGCGGCGAGCCGGGCGCGGAAGGCGCGGCGGACCCGGAGGAACTCGGCCTCGGGGTTGCGGCGCAGCAGCACGAACCGGACGACGGTGTTGGCCAGCACGCCGACGGCGAGCGCGAGCAGCAGCTGCGGGACCTGCTTGAGGTGGGTCTGCAGGAACATCGGGAAGAAGAACAGGAAGAACCCGATGGAGCCGAGCGCGGTGCCGCGCGGGCCGAAGCGCTGGGCGTAGACCGCGACGAAGATCAGCAGCACGAAGACGATCGTGTCGAGCGGCGGCAGGACCGAGCCGAGGCTGGCGACGGTGATCGACGCGGCGCCGGTGAGGAACGCGAGGGCCAGGGTGCCGGCCTGGCCGCCGGGGGTGACGTCGTTGACCGTGAACGCCGTCATCATCGCCGCGATCGCGCCGACCAGCATCACCGTCAGCGGCAGGTGCGCCGGCAGCAGCGCCCCGACGGCCAGGACGATGCCGAGGACCGCGGAGCCGGCCAGGCGCAGCCGGACCAGGCCGGGGTCGGCCGCCGCGAACCGGTCGAGCGCGGCGGTGCGGAGGTGGTTCATCGGGCGAGCAGCTCCCACTGGGCGAAGGTGGCCCGGCGGCCGCGGGTGGCGGTGATCCGCAGCCGGTAGCGCGCGTGCGCGGCCGGGGTGGCGAGGACGAACGGGCGGGTCTGGCGGCGCCAGCGGAACAGCTCGCCGGTGCGTTCGTCGAGTGTCGTCCAGTCGGTGCCGTCGTCGGAGCCTTCGAGGGTCCAGGCGCTGGGGTCGCCGCGGCGGGTGCCGGAGGTGAGCGTGTACATCGTGACCTCGCGGGGGTCGCCGGTGACGGTGAACTCGACGACCGGCTCGGCGCCGCGGAAGGTGACCTGGGTGCCGGTGGTGTCGTCGAACAGCGCGGTGACGCGGGTGCCGTCGGAGCTGGTCGCGGTGCCGGTGAGGTCGGTGACCGGGGCCGGCTGCTCGGCGGGCGGCGGCGGGGCGCCCCAGGTGGTCGGTTCGGTGGTGAGGTCGAAGACGAGCTCGGCGCCGCCGGCGAGGGTGGCGTGGGCGATCGTGGTGGCGTCGTGCGGTGCGCCGTCGACGGTGAGGCCGCGGACGTAGACCGTCTCGTCGGTGTTGCCGGGTGCGTGGACGACGAGCTTCTTGCCGTCGCCCAGGTGCACGGTCGCCTTCTCGAACAGCGGCGAGCCGATCGCGTAGCGCGGGCTGCCGACGGCCAGCGGGTAGAAGCCGAGGGCGCTGAAGAGGTACCAGGCGGACATCTCGCCGTTGTCCTCGTCGCCGGGGTAGCCCTGGCCGAGCTCGCTGCCGAGGTAGAGCCGCCGCAGCACCTCACGGACGACGCGCTGGGTCTTCGCGGGCGCGCCGGCGTGGTTGTAGATGTAGGGGATGTGGTGCGAGGGCTGGTTGGAGTGGCCGTACTGGCCCATCCGGACGTCGCGGGCTTCGGTCATCTCGTGGATGAGGCCGCCGTAGGCGCCGGGTCGCTGGCCGGTTTCGGGGGTGGCGAAGAAGGTGTCGAGCTTGGCTTCGAGGCCGGCGTTGCCGCCGTGCAGGGCGGCGAGGCCGGGGCCGTCGTGGGGTGCGGTGAAGGCGGTGTTCCAGGCGTTGGTCTCGACGAAGTCGCCGCCCCACGCGGCGGGGTCGTAGCCCTCGGGGGCGAACTTGCGGCCGCCGTCGCGCTTGCGGCCCTGGAAGAAGCCGATCTTCGGGTCGAAGTGGTGGACGTAGTGCTGCGCGCGCTCGCGGAAGTAGGCGGCGTAGTCGGCGTACATCCGGGCGCGCGGCCCGTCGCTTTCACGGGAAAGTGCCGTCGAGAGGTTGGCGAGGCCGAAGTCGTTGATGCAGCCTTCCAGCGCCCAGGACAGTCCTTCGTGGACGGACGTCGGCGTGTAACCGAGGAAGATCGACCGGTCGAGTCCCTTGCGGCCGACCGAGCGATGCGGCGGGGTGACGGTGGCGTTCTTCAGCCCGGCGTCGAAGGCGGCCTCGACGTCGAAGCCGCGGACGCCCTTGAGGTAGGCGTCGGCGAACGCGACGTCGGAGCTGGTGCCGGTCATCAGGTCGGCGTACCCCGGGGACGACCACCGGGAGATCCAGCCGCCTTCGCGGTACTGCTGGACGAACCCGTCGATCATCCGGCCGCAGTGGGCCGGGGTCAGCAGCGCGTACGCGGGCCAGGTGGTGCGGTAGGTGTCCCAGAAGCCGTTGTTGACGAACATCTCGCCGTCCACGACCTTCGCGCCGGTGCGCTTGCGGGTGCTCGGCCACCGCCGGGGCACGACCGGGCTCGCGTGCCGGATCCCCTTCGGGGTGTTCTCGTGCGCGCTGTTCGGGTACAGGAACAGCCGGTAGAGGTTCGAGTAGAGCGTGGTGCGCTGGTCGTCGGTGGCGCCTTCGACCTCGATCCGGCCGAGCTGCTCCTGCCACCGCTCCCGCGCCTGCGCCCGGACCTGCTCGAACGTCGTCCCGGCCGGGATCTCGAGTTCGAGGTTGCGCTTGGCCTGGGCGAGGCTGATCAGCGACGTCGCGATCCGCAGCGTCACCTCGGGGCCGTCGAACTCGAAGTAACCCGAGACGCGCCGCCAGGGCCGGCGGTACTTGGTGCCGCGGGTGGCCGGGGCGTCGGTCTGGGCGTAGACGAACATCCGGCGGGCGCCGGCCGAGAGGCGGCTGCGGACCCAGGTGTGGCCGGTGACGACGCCGGTGTCGGCGTTGAGCCGGAGGCCGCCGCGGTGGCCGACGTTGTCGAAGAGCAGCCAGCCGTGCTTGTCGGGGAAGGTGCACCGCAGGATCGCCGCGTGGTCGGCCGGGGCGAGGTCGGCGGTCATGCCGTTGGCGAAGCGGACGCCGTAGTGGTGCGGCGAGTCGGTCTCGTCGTCGTGGGAGAAGGCGAGGGCGCGCTTGCGGCGGTCCGGTTCGACCGGCCCGGTGCCGGGCATGATGTGGAAGGTGTGCCGGTCGCCCATCCACGGGCTCGGCTGGTGGCTCAGCGCGAACGCCTGCAGTGCCGGACGGTTCTGCTCGTCGTTGTGGCGGTGGTAGGAGTAGATCCAGTTGGTGACGCCGGCGTCGGTGACCGGGGTCCAGAAGTTGAACCCGTGCGGCACCGCCGTCGCGGGGAAGTTGTTGCCGCGGGAGTAGTCGCCGCTGGAGTGCGTGCCGCGGGTGGTGTGGACGAGGTCGGCGGGTTCGCGCGGCGCGTCTTCCCGCTCGGTGATCCGGACGTCGTCGAGCCAGCCGGTGATCTCGCCGTCCGGTGACGCGGTCCGCAGCACGATCCGGGCGATCCGGCGCCCGGCGAACGCACCGAGCGCGCGGCGGACGGGGTTCCACTGGTCCACCCACAGCGTCTTGTCGTCCACGGGGTCGAACCCGGCGGACGTGCCGTCGGCGAACTCGACGTCGAGGCTGACCCAGGTCGCGTGGTAGGCCGGGATCTCCCCGTCGGACCGCGGGAAGACCACATAGGACAGCTCGGTGCGGTCGGTGACGGGTGCGTCGAGTTCGAACAGGACACCGTACGGACGCGCGGTGTAGCGCAGGGCGCGGGCCCCGGTGAAGCCGACGCCGGTCTTGGCCGTGGGGGACCGGTCCGGCCCACGATCGACCCGCAGCGCGGGGTCCACCGGCTGCGGGTCACCGGTTTCGAAAGAGGAGAAGAACACGGCGTCGGACATGTGCCCACCGTATCGGCCGAACGGCGTAGCGTGTGGCCCGGCAGACTCGACGCAGGGGGAGGGGCGCGTGGGCACGCACACCGTCCGGCACGAGGGCGCCGACCTCACCTACGACCTCCGGGGCGCCGGCCCGCTCCTGCTCCTGATCGCCGGCCTCGGCGGTGACGCCACGCGCTACGCCGGTCTCGCGGAGCAGCTGTCGGACGACTACACCGTGGTGACCTACGACCGGCGGCGCACCGGGCGCAGCACCGGCCGCGACACCGACTTCGACCTGGCGCAGCAGGCCCGGGACGCCGCCGCGGTCATCCGCTCGGCCCGCCCCGCCACGGCCCGCGCGGTGGTGTTCGGCCAGGGCGGCGGCGGGTCGATCGCGTTCGAGCTGGCCGCGCACCAGCCGGACGTCGTCACCGAGCTCGTCGTCCACGACGCCCCCAGCCTGGCGCTGCTGCCCGACGCCCCGCAGCGGCTGGCGTTCGCCCGGCAGGTCCGGACCACCTACACGCAGCGCGGCGCGGTGCCGGCACTGGAGCTGCTCGGCGCGTCCCCGGCCGACTTCGCCGAACCGGCGGCCGCCGACTACTTCCTGCGCCGGGAGTTCCTGCCGATCGCCCTGTCCATCCCGGACCTCGACGCCGTCCGCCGCACCGGGATCCCGGTGGTCACCGCCGCCGGTGCCGGCAACCGGGACGCCTGCCACGCCCAGGCCGCGCGGCTGCAGGCCGAGCACCTGGCCTGCCGCTACGTCGAGTTCCCCGGCGACCACCTCGGCTTCGTGTCCGAACCGGGCCCTTTCGCCGACGCCCTAGCCAAGGAACTGGCCGGCCTGCGCCGCCCCTGACGAAAGCTCAGGCGGGACGGCCGCCGAACTGCCAGGCGTGCACCTCGATCGCGGCGTAGCGGTCCGCGGTGAGGACGGCGCGGGCGGCGTCCGGGTCCGGGGCCCGCAGCAGCACCGCCGTCCCGAGCCACGCTTCGCCGTCGTCGGACAGCAGGGGCCCGTACGCGATCAGCTCGTCCCGTCCCGGCGGGACCTCGAGATCGGCCGGTGTGCCGGAACCGAGGCCGAGCACCAGGTACCGGCGGCCACCGGTGCGCCCGCCCGGGAAGTCGCCCATGGTGCGGCCCAGGGAGTTGCGCCACCGGCGCAGCAGCACGTCCCGGTACGCCCCGGCCTGGTAGCCCGGCTCGTCGAAGGCGAACGCGCGGGCCGCGGCGGAATCCGGCAGGTCGAGGACGTGGACGCTGCCGGTGGGCGTGTCCCCGTCCATCGTGGGGCCGCGGGCGATCATCGGGAAGCGGTCCATGTAGGTCCAGTGCGCCTCCCGCAGCTCCTGACGCAACCCGGCCGAGCCGGGCCGGTCCCGGTGGTAGCAGAAGAACTCCATCTCACCCCCCTCCGAAAGCCGTGAAGGCCTCCTTCCCGGCGGTAAGAGCCGGTAAGGAGGCCTTCACGGACCTGGCTACTGCGGGACTAGATCTTCGCGCACTGCCCGGCGGACGGGCCGCGGACGGTGTTCGGCAGGTCGTAGTCCGTCGGGGCCGGCGAGTTGATCGCACACGCCAGCGGGCCGCCGATCGTGCTCGACGTGAGCACCGGCCCGTGGTTGGCGGTCAGCGCCACCGGGCCGCCGATGGTCGTCAGCTCGATCGACACCTGACCGGTCACCCCGGTGATCGCCACCGGGCCGTCCACCTTCGTGCGGTTGAGCACGACCTGGGCGGCACCCGTCGCCGCGAGCGGGCCCTTGACCTCGCCGCCGCGGACGATCAGCGAAGCGCCGCCGCCCACGGTGACCGGACCCGACACCGTCGCGTCCTGCAGGCACACCGTGCCGCTCGAGACGTTCAGCGGTCCCTTGCGGTCACCGGTGATGGTCTGCGTGCAGGAGACGTCCGGCTTGCCCAGCAGCTCGAACTCGGCCAGCTGCGCCGGGGCGCCGGTGCTGGTCGCGGTGACTTCGAGCTTGTAGTAGGCGTAGTGCGCCGGGTTGGCCACCTTGAACGCGCGGGTCTGCTGCCGCCAGGCGAAGCTCTGGTTCGTCTGCTGGTCCGCGACCGCCCACGTCTTGCCGTCGTAGGAGCCCTTCAGCGTCCAGCTCTTCGGGTCGCCCGCACCGGTCTGGGACGTCAGCGTGTAGTGGCTGACGGCTTCGTCGGTCGAGTTGAGCTGGTACTGCAGGGCGCCGGTGACGGCGGCCTGGGTGCGTGAGGTGTTGTCGAGCAACGCCCCCGCGTCCGAGCCGTCCGAAGTGGACAGCGTGCCCTTGCCCGGACCGGTCTCGTCGTGCAACGGCGTCGGCACCGCGTTGTCCTTGGTGATCGACGTCGGCGCGTCGTTCGGGGCGGTGCCCCACTTCGACGGGTTGGGGCCCATGTCGAAGTCGATCGTGCCGCCCTTGGCGATGACGTCCTGCGGCAGCGACGTCGAGCTGTAGGCCTTGCCGTTGACCTTCACGCCCTGGACGTAGACGTTCTTCGCGCTGTTCTTCGGCGCGTTGATCGTCAGGTCCTTGCCGCCGGCCAGGTGGATCGTCGCCTTCTTGAACAGCGGCGACCCGATCGCGTAGTTCGGGCTGCCCATCTGCAGCGGGTAGAAGCCCAGCGCGCTGAAGATGTACCACGCGGACATCTCGCCGTTGTCCTCGTCGCCGGCGTAACCCTGGCCGATCTCGGCGCCGTTGTAGAGCCGCGAGAGGGCCTCACGGACCTTCGCCTGCGTCTTCGACGGCTGACCCGCGTAGTCGTACATGTAGAGCAGGTGGTGCGAAGGCTGGTTGGAGTGGCCGTACTGGCCCATCCGCACGTCCCGCGCTTCCCGCATCTCGTGGATCACGCCACCGTAGGAACCCGGGTAGTTGGCGGTCTCCTGGTCGGCGAAGAACTGGTCCAGCTTGTTCGCCAGGCCCGCCTGACCGCCGTAGAGGTTCGCCAGGCCCTTGCCGTCCTGCGGCACGGTGAACGCCATGCCCCAGCCGTCGGTCTCGGTGTAGTCGCCACCCCACGAGCGCGGGTCGTACTGGTCCTTCGTCTTGGTGAACTTGCCGCTGGCGTCCTTGCCCTGGAAGAACCCGATGCTCGGGTCGTACAGGTTCACGTACTGCTGGGCGCGGCTGGTGAAGTACTCGTAGTTCTCCTGGTACTCCGCCTTGCGCGGGTCGTTCGGCGCCGCTTCGTCGGCCAGCTTCTTCGACAGGTTGGCGATGCCGAAGTCGTTGACGTACCCCTCGATCGCCCACGAGAAGCCCTCGCTGGCGGTGTTGGGCGTGTAGCCGAGGAAGGTGCCCTGGTCCAGGCCCTTGCGCCCGACCGCCGAGTTCGGCGGGGTCACCGTGGCGTTCTTCAGCGCCGCGTCGTAGGCCGACTTGACGTCGAAGTTCTTGACGCCCTTGAGGTAGGCGTCGGCGAACGCGACGTCGGAGCTGGTGCCGGTCATCAGGTCCGCGTACCCGGGGGAGGACCAGCGCGCGATCCAGCCGCCGTCGCGGTACTGCTGCACGAACCCGTCGACCATCTTCCCGGCCATGTCCGGCGTGAGCAGCGAGTACGCCGGCCACGTCGTGCGGTAGGTGTCCCAGAACCCGTTGTTGACGTAGGTCTGGCCGTCGACCACCTTCGACCCGGTCTGGGTCGCGGTGTCCGGGCCGGTCTTCGGCGACACCGGGCTCGCGTACTTGTAGGCGGGCTTGGCGGCGGTGCCGGTGTTCTCGAACCCGGAGTTCGGGTACAGGAACAGCCGGTACAGGTTCGAGTAGAGCGTCGTGAGCTGGTCCTTCGACGCGCCCTCGACCTCGATCACCTTGAGCTGGTCGTCCCACGCCTTCTGCGCGGCGTCACGCACCGAGTCGAACGTCGCGGCCGGGGCGATCTCCATGGCGAGGTTCTTCTTCGCCTGGTCCAGGCTGATCAGCGACGTCGCGATCTTCATGTTCACGGTCTTGTCGGCGCCCGCGGCGAACCGCAGGTAGCCGGTGACGTTGTCGCGGCCCTGCCCGGTGAGCTTGCCGCCCGTGGTGACCGGCTTGTCGAACGTCGCGTAGACGAACATCCGGCCCGCGCCGGCGTACACGTTGGTCTCGGTGTACCCCGAGAGCGTGCCGGTGGCGGGGTCGAGCGTGAGCCCGGCGGAGTTGTTGACGCTGTCGAAGATCAGGCTCGAGTCCGCGCCCGGGAACGAGAACTTCATCATCGCCGCGTGGTCGGTCGGCGCGATCTCGGTCTTGATCCCGTTCTGGAACTGCACGCCGTAGTAGTGCGCCCGCGCGACCTCGTCGCTGTGCTTGAACGGCAGCGCCCGCGCGTCGCGGTTGGCGTCGGGCACCCCGGTGGCCGCGGACGGCATCACCTGGAACGCCTCCCGGTCACCCATCCACGGGCTCGGCTCGTGGCTCACGCTGAACGCCTGCAGCTGCGGGAGGTTCTGCGCGTTGTTCTGGGTGCTGTAGTTGTAGAGCCAGCTGCTCGACCCGGCGTCGGTCACCGGCGTCCAGAAGTTGAACCCGTGCGGCACCGCCGTGGCGGGGAAGTTGTTGCCGCGGGAGAACGTGCTGTTGGCCATCGTGCCGCGCGTGGTCACGACGTTGTCGCTCGGCCGGGTGCTCGACGGCGGCGTCGGCGTGGCCGAGACCTTCACGTCGTCCAGCCAGCCCTGCAGCGTGCCGGGGCCGTTCGGGTTGTCGTACCCGACGAGGATCCGGTCGATGGTCTTGCCCTTGGCGACCGAGCCGATCGCCGAGCGCACCAGGTTCCACTGGTTGGCGTAGAGCACCTTCGAGGCGCCCTGGCCCTCCGGGGTCAGCGGGAAGCCGTACTGGTCGGTGGCGCCGAGGTTGCGCAGGTAGGTGCCGTCGGTGAAGGCCAGGTCGATCGCGACGTTGGTGCTCGGGTACTTCAGGTCGCCGGTGATGAACTGCGGCTGCACCTTGTACGAGAGCTCGGTCGAGGCGACGACCGGGACGTTGACGTCGAAGACCTTGTTGTACGACCAGCCGTGCCCGGCCTCGGTCTGGCTGCCGGAGTAGCGGAACGCCTTGAGCCCGGTGAAGCCGGCGCGGTTCTTGTTCGTGTACCCGCCGGTCGGGCCGGAGTCGGTGAAGCTGCGCATGTTCGGCAGCGGCGGCGGCGTCGGGTCGTCGTTGGCCAGCAGCAGCTCGGCGGCCTGCAGGATGTCGCCGCCGTTGTTGGCCGTCACGTTCAGCCGGAAGAACTTGTACGGCGCGCTCGGCGCGGCCAGCTTGTAGTCCTTCTGCTGGAACCGGGCGCTGAACGTCTGGCCGGCCTGCTTGTCCAGGTCCGTCCAGGTCTGCGCGTCGTCCGACCCCTGCAGGGTCCAGTCCTTGGGGTCGCGCTCGTCGTGGTCGTTGGCCGAGGTGATCGCGTAGTGCGTCACCGACGTGGCCTCCGACAGGTTCACCTGCGCCCACGCGGTCGGGTCCCAGGACAGCCACTTCGTGTCCGGCGTGCCGTCGACGAGGTTGGCGACGACCTCGCCGCCGTCGGTGTTCTCACTGCTCGCGCTGGTCTCGGTGACCTTGCCGCGGATGTCGCCGGGGATCGCGGTGCCGTTCGCGCCGTTGACGCCGAACGCGCGCGGCTTCCCGGCCGCGTCGGTGTCGACGGTGTCGGTCCACGTCGGCTGGGGGTCACCCGGCTCGAACGAGGACGAGAAGTCGGCGGGAAGGGCGTCCTCGGCGGCGTAAGCGGCCGCGGGGAGGGCGACCAGGCCGGCGGCGACCACGGTGGCGGCCAGCATCATGGCGACCGGTGGTCTGGCGCTTCGGGGCATCATTGCTCCAAGCTCTGGAGGGGATGAACAACGGCACCGCGCGACGGGGAAACCGGCGGCGCGTAGGAAGACAAACGCGCGGGTGACATCGATGTCAAGACCGGTCGGCAAACCTGGCCAGAACTGGACAACCCAACCACCGGGGGACCTGGTGAGAACCGTCCGGACCATTGCCGCGGTCGTGACGCCCCTGCTCGTGACCACCGCCTTCACCCCGGCGGCCACCGGCTCCACCGTCCGGCCGAGCACCGCCTGCGGCGATCCGGCCCGCGGGTTCACCCTGCCGGGCGCCACCACCCACATCACCGCGGCCACCGTCGTCGCCGCGACCGGCCCGGTCGCGCGGTAAATCGGTCACGCGGCTCCGGGGTCGTCGCTAAAGTCGTGATCATGTCGACCTCGGAGCCCGCCGACCGTGTCCTGTCCCGTGCCTCGCTCGCCGAGGGCAACCCGACCGCGTGGTTCGACGAGCTTTACACCGCCGCCGCCCGCGGTGAGGCGGAAGTCCCGTGGACCCGTGGCAAGCCCCAGGCGGACCTGGTGACCTGGGCGGCCGAGCACCCCGGCGAAGGCCGCCGCGCCCTGGTGGTCGGCAGCGCCCTCGGCGACGACTCCGAACTGCTGGCGGCCGCGGGGTGGGCGGTGACGGGCTTCGACGTCGCCCCGACGGCGGTCGAGGCCGCCCGCGTCCGCTTCCCGGAGTCCGCGGTGGACTACGTCGTGGCCGATCTGCTGAAGCCGCCGGGGGAGTGGCACCAGGCGTTCGACCTGGTCGTCGAGATCATGAACGTCCAGGCGATGCCCCGCGACTTCCGCCCCGCGGCGCTCACGTCGCTGGCCGGGTTCCTCGCCCCGGGCGGCACGGCGCTGGTCAGCGAGGTCGCGGAGGAAAGCACGGACGTCGAGACGTGGGTCAGCCCGCCGTGGCCGTTCAGCCGCGCCGAGATCGAGTCGATCGCCCAGGACGGCGTACGCCTGGTCAGCCTGGGCACGGTCCGCGACGGCGCCCGCCACTGGGCCACCTTCACCCGGTAACGCGCCCGGCCCGCCCGCGACTCATCGGTAAGCGGTCTGCCGCGGCTTGTCGTGAGTGTTTAGGAGGGTTCTAACCCTCCTAAACACTCACGACCCCTGCGGCACAGCGCAGAGGCGGAGGCGCGCGTCGCGGAGGTTCGGGACGTCTAGCAGCTCTCCAGGAACCGGGACAGCACCCGCGTCCCGAAGTGCAGGCCCTCCACCGGGACCCGCTCGTCCACCCCGTGCGCCATCGCCCGGTACGGGAACCCCGCCGGCAGCCAGAGCGGCGCGAAGCCGTAGTTCACGATCCCGAGCTGGGCGAACGCCTTCGCGTCGGTGCCACCGCCCATGCAGTACGGCACCACTACCGCCTCCGGGTCCTCGGCCTGCAAAGCCGCGGCCATCGAGGCGAACCACGGCGAATCGACCGGGGCCTGCACCGGCGGCTGGTGCGCGACGAACTCCCGCGTGACGCCCACGCCGAGCAGCTCGTCCAGCTCCGCGAACAGCGCGTCCTCGGTGCCCGGCAGGACCCGGACGTCGACCTGGGCGGTCGCCGTCGTCGGGATCACGTTCACCTTGTAGCCCGCGTCCAGCATCGTCGGGGTCGTGCTGTTGCGGACCGTCGGCACCACCAGCCCGCCCGCCGGACCCAGAGCCGCCACCGTGACGTCCACATCGGACAGATCCACCGGGATGCCCAAAGCCGCGCCGGTCCGCTCCAGGAACGCCTGCACCGTCGGGGTCAGCGACACCGGCCACTGGTGCGCCGCGATCCGGTGCAACGCGTCCACCAACCGGGTGACGGCGTTCTCGTCGTTGGGCCGCGACCCGTGCCCGGCGCGGCCACGCGCGGTGAGGCGCAGGTGCGCCGTGCCGCGCTCGGCCGTCCCGACCGGGTACAGGTGCACGATCCGGCCGTCCGCCGCCGGCACGTGGTAGGTGTAGCCGCCCGACTCGCTGATCGCCGCCGCGCAGCCCTCGAACAGCTCCGGGTGCGCGGCGACCAGCCAGTGCGCGCCGTAGTCGCCGCGGTCCTCCTCGTCGGCGACGAACGCCAGCACGACGTCACGCCGCGGCCGCACCCCGCCGGCCAGCGCGGCCAGCACCATCGCGACGAAGTCCTTCATGTCGGTCGCGCCGCGGCCCCACAGGTAGCCGTCGCGGACCTCGCCGGAGAACGGTGGCACCGACCAGTCCGCGGCGTCCGCCGGGACGACGTCCAGGTGGCCCTGCACCAGCAGGGCGGGCAGCGACGGGTCGGTGCCCGCGACGCGCGCGATCACACTGGCCCGGCCCGGCGCGGCCTCGAAGATCTTCGACGGGATGCCGAGCCCGTCCAGGAACGCGGCCACGTACTCCGCCGCCGGCCGCTCCGGCGAAGCGTCACCCCCACCGCGGTTGGTGGTGTCGAACCGGATCAAGTCCGCGCAGAGCTGGACAGCGTCGGCCACGTCAGCCATAGATGCCCTGCACCGCCCCCGCCGCGATCGCCGTCACGACCTTGAACGCCTTCATCGCCTCGGTCATCGTCACCGCGTCGAACCCGACGCGCCGGACGCCGATCTGCTCCACCGTCGGGATCACCGCGGTGGCCTGGGCCAGGTGGCTCGCGTCGAACTCGACCTCGATCCGGTGCGGCCCGACCCGCCGCTCCAGGCGGCCGGCCTGCGCCATCGCGTCGGCGGCCGCGGTCGTCAGCAGCTCCGCCGTGCGCGCGGGCGGCAGGCAGATCGCCGCGTACCGGCTGACGCACTCCTTCACCTGGACCAGCTCCGCGTCCGGTGCGTAATCACGCGCGTCTTCGCACGTTTCGTCGTCACCCGAAACGAGCAGGACGGGCACGCCGTACTCCGCGGCCATCGCCGCGTTCAACCGGCCCTCGCTCGCCGGGACGTCGTCCAGCCACACCCCGGTGATCTGGTTCTCCAGGTACGTGTGGGAAAGCACCCCGTCGAACCCGGCACCGGCGTGATAGCCCAGGAAGACGACACCGTCCACACCGGAGTCGACGCCCTGCATCATCGACAGCGGCTTGTGCCGCCCGGTCAGCAGCCGCGCCCGCGGGTCGAGGTCCTCCAGCAGCAGGTTCCGCTGCGAGGAATGCGCCTCGTTCACCAGGACGTCGCCGGCCCCGGCGTCGAACAGCCCGGCCAGCACCGCGTTGACGTCGCCGGTGAACAGCCGCCGGAAGCGGTCCCACTGCGGCGAACCGGGCACGACGTCGTCGGTCCAGGTGACGCCGGTGGCGCCCTCCATGTCCGCCGAGATCATGATGCGCATGCGGGGCACTCTAACCAGCCCGCGCGACCCACGAGCACCGAATCCCGCCTTCCGAATGTCACGCAGCGTGAACTTTGTCCGGTCGATAACGATCGGACACCTGCCGAGGTGGCAACATATTGCGCGGTTGTCCGGGTATGTGGTTACTTCTCGTCCTTGGGGAGGCTCACAGCGAGAACGATGGGGTGGTTTTTGGTGCATTTCCAACGCAGACCCGGCCGGTTCGGCCGCGTGGCGGCGATCGTCGCCGTCGCGACACTGGGGGCGATCCCGCTCGCTGCGCCGGCGCAGGCGCAGCAGGGCAAGGTGCTGCGGGTCGCGCTGACCACGGGTATCGACCACCTGAACCCGTTCACCGCGTCACTGGCGGCGTCCACCCAGGTGGGCCGGTTCATCTACGAGTTCCTCACCATCCCCTCGGCCGAGACCGCGCAGGCCTCGCCCGCGCTCGCCGAGTCGTGGACGCCGTCGGCGGACAAGCTGACCTGGACGTACAAGATCCGCTCCGGCGCCAAGTGGAGCGACGGGCAGCCGGTCACGGCCAAGGACGCCGCGTTCACGTTCAACCGGATGCTGACCGACGAGAACGCCCGCACCGCCAACGGCAGCTACGTGACCAACTTCGACACGGTCACCGCGCCCGACGACACCACGCTGGTCATCAAGACCAAGACCGTGCAGTCGGACATGAACCTGCTCGACGTGCCGATCGTCCCGGAGCACATCTGGGCGCCGATCAAGGACCTCAACGACCCCAAGACCGACGACATCTCGGTCGTGGGCGTCAGCGACGGGCCCTACCAGCTCACCGAGTACAAGCAGAACGAGTACGTCAAGTTCAAGGCCAACAAGGACTACTGGCGCACCGCGCCGAAGGTCGACGAACTGCAGCTGCTCATCTTCAAGGACGCCGAGGCCGCGGTGAACGCGCTGCGCCAGGGCGAGGTCGACGTCATCAACCGGCTCACCCCGACCCAGTTCGACTCGCTCAACGGCCAGCCGAACATCACGACCAACGCCGCCCCGAGCCGCCGCTACGACGAGATCAACCTCAACTTCGGCGTCCAGAACAACCAGAACCAGCCGATCGGCAACGGCAACCCGGTCCTCAAGGACATCCGGCTGCGCAAGGCCATCGTGCAGGCCATCGACAAGCAGACGATCGTCGACCGGGTCGCCGGCGGCCACGCCCAGCTCGGCACCGGCATCGTCCCGCCGATCTACCAGGCCTACCACTGGGAGCCCTCCGGCGCGGACAAGGTCGGGTTCGACATCGCCGGCGCCAACACCGCGCTCGACCAGGCCGGGTACGTCAAGGGCTCCGACGGCGTCCGCGCCGCCCCCGGCGGCGCGAAGCTGGAACTGCGGCTGACCGGGCACGCGAACCGCCCCTACGACCAGCGGCTCGCGCAGTACGTCTCCGGCTGGCTCAAGGACATCGGCATCACAGTCAAGCAGGAGCTCGTCTCCGACGACGAGCTCAACGACCGCACCACGGCCGGCAACTACGACCTGGCGATCTCCGGCTACGCGACCAACCCGGACCCGGACTCCGCGCTGCAGCTGCACACCTGCGCGGCCCGGCCGAACGCCCAGGGCAAGGGCGCCACGACCGACACGTTCTTCTGCGACCCCGAGTTCGACGCGCTGCGCGCCAAGCAGCTCACCGAGACCGACGACACGCAGCGGGCCGCCACGGTGAAGCAGGCCCAGGCCCGCCTGGCCGGCCAGGCCGTCAACGTCGTGCTCGACTACCAGAACGCGCTCGAGGCGTACCGCTCGGACAAGTTCTCCGGCTTCGCCAAGCAGCCGCAGCCCGAGGGCGCGATCCTCGAGCAGTCCGGCTACTGGGGCGTCTACGGCGCCACCCCGGCCGGCACCGAGGCCTCGGCCGACTCCGGGGACAGCGGCACGGTCGTGTGGATCGTCGTCGGCGTCATCGTCGTGGTGATCGTGGCCGGCGGGCTCGTCATCATCAGCCGCCGCAACAAGACGTCCGAAGACCGCGAGTAGCGCGTGACCGCCCCCGAACAAGCCGCGGCGCTCGTCGACCCCGACGAGCGCCGCGGCGGGACCGGCACCGCCCGGTTCGTCCTCAAGAAGGTCGTCGAAGCGCTCGTCAGCATCCTGCTGGTGATCGTGCTGTTCTTCTTCCTGTTCCGGATGCTGCCCGGCGACCCGGTCGCCACGATGATCCGCGACCGGCCGACCGACCCGAAGCAGATCGCGGAGATCCGGGAGCGCCTCGGCGTCGACCGGCCCGTGTTCCAGCAGTTCGGCGACTACCTGTGGAAGCTGCTGCACGGCGACTTCGGTACGTCCTACCTGGAGCAGCGCCCGGTCGCGGACATGATCGGCGAACGCCTCTGGCCGACGATCCTGCTGGTCGGCAGCGCGACCGTGCTCGCCATCGCGCTCGGGCTGTGGCTGGGCACGCGTGCGGCCTGGCGCCGCGACAGCGTGTTCGACCGCACCCAGACCGGCATCGCGCTCACGCTGTGGTCGGTCCCGCAGTTCTGGCTCGGCCTGATCCTGCTGGTCGCGACCAACGGCCTGTTCCCCAGCCGCGGCATGCACTCCCCGGACGCGGCGCCGGACGTCTTCTCCCAGACCCTCGACGTGCTGCACCACCTGGTGCTGCCGTGCGTGACGCTGCTGGCGGTGTTCTACGCCCAGTACATGCTGATCATGCGCTCGTCGCTGCTGGGGGAGATGAACGCCGACTACCTGACCACCGCCCGCGCCAAGGGGCTGAAGGACGACCTCGTCCGCCGTCGCCACGCCGTCCCGAACGCGCTGCTGCCCACCACGACGCTGGTGTTCATGCAGTTCGGCGCGGTCGTCGCCGGCGCCGTGTCGGTCGAGGCGGTGTTCAGCTGGCCGGGCCTCGGGCAGCTGACCTACCAGGCCCTGCACGGCCCGGACCTGCCGGTGCTGCAAGGGGTCTTCGTCGTCCTCGCCGGCGCCGTCGTGCTGATGAACCTGCTCGCGGAGTTGCTCTACCGCGTGCTCGACCCGAGGGTGCGCACCTCATGACCACCGAGTCCATCGAATCGCCGCGGGCGATCGCCTGGCGGCGGCGCCGCCAGTCCGCGGCGCGCACCTGGACCGAGTTCGCCGCCCAGAAGGGCGCGCTCACCGGGCTGATCCTGCTCGCCCTCACCGTCGTCATGGCGCTGCTGCTGCCGGTGATCAGCGACGAAGGCGGCCTCGACGTCACCAAGGCCGATGGCGGCGCGCTGCGCCCGCCGAGTGGCCAGTACTGGCTCGGCACCGACATCGACGGCCGGTCCGTCCTGCTCATGACGCTCTGGGGCGCCCGGATCTCGCTGCTCGTCGGGTTCTCCGCGACCGTGCTGTCCGTGCTGATCGGCACGCTCATCGGCATCACCGCCGCCCACTTCGGCGGCTGGGTCTCGACGATCCTGCTGCGGTTCACCGACTTCTTCCTGGTCCTGCCCTCGCTGGTGCTGGCCATCGCGCTCTCGGCCGTGCTGCCCCAAGGCGTCACCACGGTCATCGTCGCGATCGGCCTGACCTCCTGGCCCGGCACCGCGCGGCTGGTCCGCGCCCAGACGCTGACCATCGAGAGCCGGCCCTACATCGAGCGCGCCCGGGCCCTGGGCGGGGGCCACCTGCACGTCGTCGGCAAGCACGTCCTGCCCGGCGTCGCGCCGCTCGTGCTGGCCAACACCACCCTGGTCGTCGGCAACGCCGTCATCGCCGACGCCACCCTGGCCTTCCTCGGCGTCGGCGACCCGAACGCCGTCTCCTGGGGCGCGATGCTGGAAACCGCCCTCAACAACGGCGCCGTCACCCGCGGCGCCTGGTGGAACCTGCTCCCGCCGGGCATCGCCATCGTGCTCGTCGTGCTCTGCTTCACCCTGGTCGGCCGGGGACTGGAGACCGTGCTCAACCCGAGGTTGAAGAAGTGACCCCGCTGCTGCAGCTCAAGGACCTCACCGTCACCTACGAGACGGCCGGCGGCGACATCCCCGCCGTGCGCGGGGTCGACCTCACCCTCGACCCCGGCGGCACGCTCGGCGTGGCGGGGGAGTCCGGCTCCGGCAAGTCCACGGTCGCGATGAGCGTCCTGCGCCTCCTGCCGCGCACGGCCAAGATCAGCGGCGAGATCCTCCTCGACGGCGAAGACGTCACCGCCATGAAGTGGGGCCGGCTGCGCGCGGTCCGCTGGGCCGAGGCGTCCGTGGTCTTCCAGGGCGCCATGCACGCGCTTAACCCCGTCCGCAAGATCGGCGAGCAGATCGCCGAGCCGCTGCGGCTGCACCCGACCGACGGCAAGATGCTGTCCGACACCGAGATCGACGCCCGCGTCGCCGACCTGCTCACCCAGGTCGACCTGCCCCCGGGCCGCGCCGGCGCCTACCCGCACGAGCTCTCCGGCGGGCAGAAGCAGCGCGTCATGATCGCGATGGCCTTGGCCTGCTCGCCCCGGCTGATCATCGCCGACGAGCCGACCACGGCGCTGGACGTCATCGTCCAGGCCCAGGTCCTCGCCCTGCTCTCGCGGCTGGTCGCCGAACAGGACATCGGGCTGGTCATGATCAGCCACGACCTGTCCGTGCTCGCCGCCACCTGCGAGCGCATCGCGGTGATGTACGACGGCGAGATCGTCGAGGAACGCCCCAGCGCCGAGCTGATGGCCGACCCGCGGCACCCGCACAGCCAGGCCCTCGCGGCGGCGTTCCCGACCGTCGGCGACCCGGTGTCCCGGTTCGCCCCCGCCACCAGCACGCCGCTGCCGCCCGAACCGGCGTCCCGCGCGGCCGGCGGTGAGCCGCTGCTGGCGGCGGAGAACCTGCGGGTGTCCTTCCGCGACCGCACCGGCAAGCGGATCGACGCCGTCGCCGGCGTCGACCTCACGGTGTCGCGCGACGAGATCGTCGCACTGGTCGGGCAGTCCGGCTCCGGCAAGACGACGCTCGCCCGCACCCTGCTCGGCCTGCAGAAACCCGACTCCGGCGTGGTCCGCTACGCCGGAAAACCGGTGCCGTCAGGCGGGTCCGGACTCAAGGCCTACCGCCGCCAGGTCCAGCTGGTGCTGCAGGACCCGACCAGCGCGCTCAACCCGGCCCACACCGTCTACGAGGCCGTCGCCGAAGGTCCCCGGATCCACGGCCTGCGCGACGAGCGCGCGGTCGTGCACCGGGCGCTGGAGGCCGCCGAACTGCGGCCGGCGGAGAAGTACGCCGACCGACTTCCGCACGAGCTGTCCGGCGGCCAGCGCCAGCGCGTCGTGATCGCCGGGGCCCTGGCGCTGGAACCGTCGGTGGTGGTGGCTGACGAGCCGGTCGCGTCGCTGGACGCGTCCGTCCGCGGCGAGATCCTCGGGCTGCTGCTGCGGCTGCGCCGCGAGCTCGGCCTAGCCGGGCTGGTGATCACCCACGACCTCGGGCTGGCCTGGAACATCGCCGACCGCGTCGCCGTGATGTACCGCGGCGAGCTCGTCGAAACCGGGACCGTCGAACAGGTCCTGCTCGACCCGCACCACGAGTACACGAAATCCCTGCTGGCCGCCCTGCCCGGCGGTACCGCCCAGCGCCGGACCGCGCGGGCCTGAAACCGCGGTGCCGGGCTCGTCCCATCGAAACCCGGCACTGCGGAAAGGTCACCTCGGCCAGGTGTGTAACCTCCGAACGGAAATGGCGACCACCACCGACCCCGCGCAGACGTCCTCGACCGGACTGGCCGAGCGACTCCTCGTGCCCTCGCGATTCCCGTACCGCACGATCGCGATGGGCACCGTCGGCAGCACGCTGCTCATGCTCGCCGCCTTCGGCGCCGGCGGCATCCTGATCAAGGACCCCGTGCTCGGCCACGGCCCGCTCTCGTGGATCCGCTACGGCCACGGGCGCATGCTCGCCAACGCCGTCCTCTACACCGGCTTCGGCCTCGTGGTGTGGGCGTGGGTCCGGCTCGGCCGCTACGTCCTGCAGGGCCGCGTCGGCAGCCGCCCGATCCTGGTCGCCGCCGGCTGCTGGATGGCGCCGCTGCTCATCTCGCCGCCGCTGTTCACCCGCGACGTCTTCTCCTACCTCGGCCAGGGCGCCCAGCTGCTCTACGGCCTCGACCCGTACGCCAACGGGCCCGCCGAGCTCGACGTGCTGCCGAACGTGGTGCAGAACGTCCACCCGCTCTGGCAGACCACCCCGGCGCCGTACGGGCCGCTGTTCCTGCTGATCTCCAAGGGCGTCGTCGCCGTTTCCGGCGACAACATGATCCTCGGCGTCATCCTGATGCGCCTGGTCCTGCTGGTCGGCCTGGCCGGCACGCTGTGGGCGCTGCCGCGACTGGTCAAGCACCTCGGCGGCAAGCTCCCGGTCGCGCTGTGGCTCGCGGTGGCCAGCCCGATGATGGTCATCCACCTCTTCGGCGGCCCGCACAACGACCTGATGATGCTCGCGTTCCTCACCATCGGCGTCCTCGCCGCCCTGGAACGCAAGCACGTCCTCGCGGTCGTCCTGGTCACGATCGGCATGCTGATCAAGCCGACGGCGGCGATCGCACTGCCGTTCATCGTCTGGATGTGGGCCAACCACATGGCGGGCGAGTCGAAGGTCCGCAACTTCCTGCGCGCCGGCGCCGCCTCGGTCGGGCTGTTCCTGCCGGTGTTCGTCGCCGGCACGTGGATCTCGCTGGGGTCGCTCAACCTCGGCTGGTGGTCCGGCCTCAAGGCCCCGCAGCTCATCGCGAACTGGCTCAACATCCCCACCGGCATCGGCGAGGTCTTCTACAACCTCGTGCACCTGGTGGTGGACGTCCAGGTCTCGCCGTTCGTCACGGTCGCCCGCGCGGCGGGCATGCTCCTGTTGGTCGCCTTCGGCGTCCGCCAGTGGTGGCTGGCCCGCGGCGGCGGCCACGAGGCCGTCTACCGCGCCGGCATCTCGCTGCTGGCGGTGGCGATCCTCATGCCGCCGACCCTGCCGTGGTACCTGACCTGGGGTTTCGTGCTCCTGTCGGCGTTCAAGTGGCAGCCCCGCCACCTCGCGGTCGTGGTCGCGGTCGTGGTGTTCGTGACGCTGGTCTACTACCCGACGGGCGAACAGGCCCTCTACGACTGGTGGTTCATCGCCCTGGTCGTCGTGGCCAGCCTCTACTCGGCGGCGTCCCTGCTGCGCCCGGACCCGCTCGGGCTCATCGACGCCTGGCGCCGCCCGGAGAAGTTCATCCGCGACTAGGCGACCGAATTCCGTCGCTGTACCGGGTCTGCCGCGGCTTGTCGTGAGTGTTTAGGAGGGTTCTAACCCTCCTAAACACTCACGACCCGGCCCAGCCCCGCCAGGTGCGGACCAGGGTCGAGACCACCGCGTGCTCCGGCGGCCGCTCCGCGTACTGCTCGTACTTCGCCACCAGCCACGACACCGGCTCGGCGCGGTCCGTGTCGGCGAGGACCCTCGCCACGCCGTCCGCGCGGGTCCACCACAGGCGTGACCAGTCCTCGTCGTAGCCGTCGGTCAGGAAGCTCACCGACGGGTTCTCCGCGATGTTCGCCAGCCGACGCAGAGCCGTCGTCGACTTCGGCTTGTGGTCCACCGCGAACACGATCCGGTCGCCGTGCACCGCGAACGTCACCGGGACCAGGTGCGGGACACCGGACGCCGACGCCGTCGCCAGCCGGGCCACCCGAGCGGCGGCGAACCGGGTGCGGGCTTCCTCGGGAGGCAGCCTCATGTCAGCGCCGGGGCGTCGAACGTCAGCGTCCCCAGGTCCGCGTCCAGGGTCACCGGCACGCCCAGCGGCAACGTCGGCGACGACGCCACGTGCCCGAACCCGAACTCGCCCACCATCGGCACCCCCAGCGGCCCCAGCCGCTCCAGCAGCAGCGCCTCGACGTCCGCCGGTGCGCCGCATGCCGCCCACGAGCCCAGCACGATCCCGCGGACGCCGGTGAACCAGCCGCTGCGCAGCAGCTGCGTCAACATCCGGTCCAGCCGGTAGACGCTCTCGGTGACGTCTTCCAGCAGCACGACCGCGTCGCGCGCCGACCCGTGCTCCGGCGTGCCGATGCCGCCCGCCAGCAACGACAGGTTCCCGCCCACGAGCGTCCCCGACGCGCGGCCCGGCACCAGGGTCGAAGCCGCGGTGCCCCGTACGACGAGGTTGCGCTCCGGCTCGAACAACGCGCGCCGCAGGTGCTCCACCGCGACGTCGTCGAACAGCACGCTCGCCGGCATCGGGGAGAACAAACTGGACAGTCCCAAGTGGACGTCCACCGCCCGGTGCAACGCCGTGACGTCACTCGACCCGGCCAGCACCTTCGGCCCCGCCGCGCGCAACGCCGTCCAGTCGACCAAATCCAGCATCCGCTGCACGCCGTAGCCACCGCGCGCGGCCAGGACGCACCGCACGCCCGGGTCGCACCACGCCTCGGTGAACTCCGCCGCCCGCGCGGCGTCCGAACCGGACAGGTACGGCGGCGACCCCGCCGAAGCGCGCACGCACGGCCCGATCCGCAGCTCGACACCCCAGCCGCGCAGCACCGGCAGTGCCTTCTCCAGCAGGTCCGCGGGCACCGGCCCGGCCGGCGCCACCAGGGCGAGCGTGTCGCCCGCCCGCAGCCGCGGTGGCCTCATCGCGACAGCTCCAGCCGCGGCACACCCGGCGCCTCGAACCCGAACACCTGGCCGTAGAAGGACAATTCGGCCTCCAGCGCCGCGACGATCGTCTCCGCGCGGCGGAACCCGTGCTGCTCACCGGGGAACCGCTGGTAGGCGTACGGGATCCCGCGCCCGGCCAGCCCGGCGACGAACCGGTCCGCCTGTTCCGGCGGGCAGATCCGGTCCTCCAGGCCCTGCTGGAACAGCACCGGCCCGGCCAGCGCCCCGGCGTTCGCCAGCGGCGACCGGTCTACGTAGCGCTGCCGGTGCGCGGGCAGCGACCCGACCAGGCCCTCCAGGTACCGCGACTCGAAGTCGTGCGTCTCGCCGCCGTCGCCGGTCCACCCGGCGAGGTCCACGATCGGGTACATCACGGTGCCCGCGCGGTAGGTCTTCGTCGTGGTGAGCGACGCCGCCGCGGTGAACCCGCCGGCGCTGCCGCCCCGGACCGCCAGCCGCTCGCCGTCGGCCAGCCCGGCCGCCACCAGCGCCTCGGCCACCGCGACGCAGTCGGCGACGTCGACGACACCCCACTGCTCACGCAGCCGCTCCCGGTAAGCGCGGCCGAAGCCGGTCGAGCCGCCGTAGTTGACGGCCGCGACGGCGAACCCGCGGCTGGTGAAGTACGCGATCTCCAGGTCCAGCACCGGCAGGTGCTGCCCGGTCGGGCCGCCGTGGACGTGCACCAGCAGCGGCGGCACCGCGCCCTCGGGCGCGATGAACTCCGGGTTGGACGGCGGGTAGAGCACCACCGGCACGGTCTCGCCGTCCGCCGTCGTGAACACCCGCTCGTCCGGCACCGGCACGTGGGCCACGGCCAGCTCCGGCTGCTCGGTCAGGTCGGTGAGCAGGTCCGCGTCGATCGCGTAGTGCACGACGCCGGCCTCGCGGATCGGCCCGGCCGCGACCCCGGCGACGCCGTCGTCGTAGGCGGCGAGCCCGGTGCTCGACCACGCCGTCAGCTGGTGCGCCACGGTCGTTACCGACCCGGCCGCCTCGTCCAGCACGGCCAGCCGGCTCGACGCCAGCACCGCGTGTCGGCCGCCGCCCAGCGACACGAACCACCGCGCACCCGGCTTCCAGAGCGGCCCGCCCAGCTCCTGCTCGACCGGCGCGAGGTTGGTCAGCGTCCCGTCGAGGCCGACGCGGTGCAGGTTCCACCAGCCGTCCGGGTCCAGCAGCGCCAGCAGCGTGTCCGCCGACTCCCACTCGACCTGGCAGACGGACACGTCCGCGCCGCCCGCGACCACCCGGTGCGGCCCGAACGTCCCGTCTTCGAGCACGGGCGCGACGCACAGCTCGGTGCCGTCCCACGGCATCGCCGGGTGGTCCCAGCCGAACCACGCCGCGTGCCGCCCGTCCGGGGACAGCTTCGCCGCGGTCAGGAAGTGGTGGCTCGCGCCCAGCACCCGCTCGGCGCCGTCGGCCACCGCGATCGCGACGAGCTCACGTTCGATGTCGGCCGGGCGCTCGCCGACACTGCGCTCGCGCACCGCCCAGACCTCACCGGGCCGGCCCGGTCCGAGGTCGCCGTAGCGGACGGCCTGGGGCCGCGCGGGCTCCGGAGTGAGCGCCACCACACCTTCGGGCCGCTGGGCGTACACCCGCTGGTCGGCCCAGTGCGTGAACACCACCACACCGCCGACGGCCACCCACGGCCTCCCGCCGTACTCGTGCAGCCGGTTGCGGACGTTCCACGGCGCCGGGAGCACGTCCTCGGTCCCACCGCCCGGCACCGCGCGCACGAGGGCCACGCGACCCTGCTCACCAGGCCTTGCTTCGGCCCACCACACTTCTTCGCCGACGACGTCGAGCCACTGCGGGCCGCCGCCGGCGGCGGCCACCTCGGCGGCGGTGATGGGCGAGGACCACGTTCCGTACGGGGAGATCGGAGACACCCCCAGAGGCTAGCGGCCCGGGAACGAGGGGCGGCGGATGCCGATCATGCGCCGGTGGCCTAGGGTCGTTGGTGCTATGTCTCGCGTAATCCACGTCTTCCGCCAGCCGGATCGCTTCGTCGCCGGCACCGTCGGCGAGCCCGGCGACCGCACCTTCTACCTCCAGGCCTCGGAGGAAGTGCGGACGATCAGCGTCTCCATCGAAAAACAGCAGGTCGTCGTCCTCGCGGAACGCCTCGGCTCGCTGCTCGAGGAGGTGGCGAGCCGCTTCGGTGCCGACGTGCCCGACGACGCGCCCGACGACCTCGTCGACCTCGAGCCGCTCACGGTGCCGGTCGAGGAGGAGTTCCGCGTCGGCACCATGGGCCTCGGCTGGGACGCCGACAGCAGCGCCGTCGTCATCGAGCTGCTCGCCATCACCGAGGGCGAAGTCGACGAAACGGTCGTGCTGGACGACACCGAAGAGGGCCCGGACGCCGTCCGCGTCTTCCTCACCCCGGCCGCCGCGCGGGCCTTCGCCGAGCGCGCCGACCGCGTCGTCAACGCCGGCCGCAAGCCGTGTCCGCTGTGCGCCGAGCCGCTCGACCCGGCCGGGCACATCTGCCCCCGGCAGAACGGCTACCGGCGCGACACCGACGCCGGCGAAGACTGACCATGGCCGACACGCCGGTGGCACAGCCGGACCCGGCCGACCCGGCGTCGCGTGAGCTCGTCACGCACGGCCGCATCGACGTCGAGGGCCGGCTCGTCGACGCCTCCAACGTCACGCTGTTCTGCGCCATCGAGCTCGACGGCGTCACCGGCACCGTCGTGTACAAGCCGGTGTCGGGGGAGAAGCCGCTGTGGGACTTCCCCGACGGCACGCTCGCCGGCCGCGAGTTCGCCACCGCGATCATCGCCGAGGCCAGCGGCATCGGCGGGATCCCGCCGACCGTGCTGCGCGACGGCCCGTTCGGCCCCGGCATGGTCCAGCTGTGGATCGAGACGACCGAGGACGACCTGGTCGAGGTCCGCGCCCCCGAGGAGCTGCCCGACGGCTGGCGGGTCGTGCTGCACGCCCACGACCGGTTCGGCGAGCCCGCGGTGCTGGCCCACGCCGACCACCCCGGCCTGCGCGACCTCGCCGTGCTCGACATCGTCGTCAACAACACCGACCGCAAGGGCGGGCACCTGCTGCCCGGCGTCGACGGCCGCGTCTACGGCGTCGACCACGGCATCTGCCTGCACACCGACCCCAAGCTGCGGACCGTGCTCTGGGGCTGGATCGGCGAGCCGGTGCCGCCGGACACCGTCGAGAAGCTGCGGAAGCTGCGCTCGGAGATCGACGGGAAGCTCGGCGAGCAGCTGGCCGAGCACATCACCAGGTTCGAGATCCGGGCCCTGGCCGAGCGCACCGACCTGCTGCTCGCGGAAGGCATCTTCCCCGAGCCCGGCGACGACTGGCGCGCGGTTCCCTGGCCCTTGTTCTGATGACGGCGGTCCTCGACGCCGCCGCGCGCGCCCGGCTCGTGACCCGCTTCGGCGCGGACGTGGCCGGCCCGTGGTGCGACGCCCTCCCGGACCTGGTGGCCCGGCTGAGCGCCCGCTGGGGGCTGGAGGTGCGCGACGCCCGGCCCGGCAACACCGGCCGCACGCTGCTGTGCACCGGCCCCGGCGGTGAGCTGCAGGTCCTGAAGCTGACCCCGGACCCCGAGATCGCCCGGCTCGAGGCCGCGGGGCTGCGCGCGTGGACCGGCTGCCCCCGCGCCGTGCAGGTCCTCGACACCGATCCCGACGCCGGCGCCATCCTGCTCGAAGGCCTGGTCCCCGGCACCGAGCTGCGTGGCCGGGACGTCCCGTGGGCCGAGATCGGCGACCTGCTCACCCAGCTGCACAGCGTCGCACCCCCGGCCGGCCTCCCGTCGCTGACCGACCGGGTGACGTTCATGTACGACATCACCGACCGCACCGTCCCCGGGTCCGCGGCCGAGCCCCACCTGACCCGCGACCTGCTGGCCAGGGCCCGGAACCGGGCGCTCGCCCTGGCCGCCACCGGCGGCCCGGTCGCGGTCGTGCACGGCGACCTGCACCCCGGCAACGTCCTCGACGCCGGCCCCGGCCGCGGCGTGGTCGCCATCGACCCGCGCCCCAGCGTCGGCGACCCGGCCATGGACGCCGTCGACTGGGCCTTCCTGCCGATGGCGGCGGGCGGCACGATCGACGACGGCATCACCCTGCTCGCGCCGCACGTGCCGCACCTCGACGCCGAGCGCGTCCACGCCTGGTGCGTCGCGCTGGCGCCGCTGCTCGCGCACGGCCCGCTGCGCCGCGGCGAGCGCACGCCGTTCACCGACGCCCTGCTGCAGATGGCGCGCTGACCGGCGTGGCGTCACCCACCGGGGTCACTCCGGCCACTACCTTCGCTGGTCGTGCGCTCCCACTCCTATGACGACGTGCTCGCCGGCCGGCGCCGCAAGAAGGTGCCGGAAGTCCCCGCCGAGCCCGGCCTGGTCGTCGAAGACCCGGCCAGCGGGTTCTGCGGTGCCGTGATCAAGATCGAGTACGGCAACGTCGTGCTCGAAGACGGCAAGGGCCGCCACCGCGTGTTCCCGCTCGAGCCCGCCGGGTTCCTGCTGGAGGGCAAGCCGGTGACGCTCGTGCCGGTCAAGACGGTGCAGACGCCGGTCAAGCAGGTGTCGGCGTCCGGTTCGGTCAAGGTCCAGGGCCTGCAGGCGCGCGTCGCCCGCGACTCGCGGATCTGGGTCGAGGGCAAGCACGACGCCGAGCTGGTCGAACGCGTCTGGGGCCACGACCTGCGCGTCGAAGGCGTCGTCGTGGAACCGCTCGACGGCGTCGACGTGCTCTCCGACCGGATCGCCGAGTTCGGCACCGGCCCCGGCCGGCGGCTCGGCGTGCTGGTCGACCACCTCGTGCCCGGCAGCAAGGAGTCCCGGCTCGTCGCGGGCGTCCGCGACGAGAACGTGCTGGTCACCGGCCATCCCTACATCGACGTCTGGGAGGCCGTGCGGCCCGAAGCGGTCGGGATCAGGGCGTGGCCGAAGATCCCGCGCGGCACCGAGTGGAAGCAGGGGATCTGCGACGCGCTCGGCTGGGGGCAACCTTTCGAAGGCTGGCAACGTGTCCTGAGCGGGGTGAGCAGTTTCCGCGACCTCGAGACCCCGCTCATCGGGGCCGTGGAGCGGCTCATCGACTTCGTCACGGAGCCGACGACGGAGCCGGCTAAAGAAGGCTGAATGTCTGATTTGTCCAAGGTCACGCGTAGGTCACGTCCCGTCACTCCGCCGGTGCGAACCGGCACGATCTGAGAGCATGAAGCCATGGCATGGGCAGTGGTCTGGTTGATCGTCGGCATCGCCCTGATGATCGCGGAAGTCCTCTCCGGCGACTTCGTGCTGATCATGCTCGGCGTCGCCGCGTTGTTCGGTGCGGGCTCCGACGTGCTCACCGGGAACCTGCTGATCGACGCCGTCGTGTTCGCCGTGACCTCGGTCGGGATGCTCGTGCTGGTCCGGCCCGCGCTGAAACGCCGGTTCTTCGCCGGCACCGGCCATCGCACCGGCATCGACGCGCTCATCGGCGCCCGCGCCGTCGTGGTGTCCACAGTGGATTTCGAAGCGGGGCAGGTGAAACTCGCCGGGGACGTCTGGTCCGCGCGCAGCATTTCCGAACAGCACGAGCCGATCGCCCCCGGGACCGCGGTCACCGTGGTCGAAATCGCCGGGGCCACCGCCGTCGTGTCGGCCGAGCTGTGAGCCTCGGCCTGGTGCGCGTGCCCGAAGGCCGGGCCGCGGTGATCGAGCGCCTCGGGCGGTTCCGCACCGTGCTCGGCCCCGGCCGGCACTTCGTGACCCCGTTCGCCGACAGCGTCCGGGCCCGCGTCGACCTCGGCGACCAGATCCTGTCCTGTCCGCCGCGGGCCGTCGAAGCGGGTGACGGGCACGAGGTCCTCGTCGGGTTCGAGGTCACTTTCGCCGTCACGGACCCGCGGCTGGCCACCTACGAAATCGGCAACCCGGCCATCGCGATCGAACAGCTGACCCTGACCGCACTGCGGCAGGAGACCGGCCTGACGACCGCCGAGCGTGCCGTCGCCGCACCGGAGGACCTGCACCGTACAGTGTGGACGGTCCTGCACGACACCACGGGACGCTGGGGGATCACCACCAAGGAGCTCGAGCTCACGGTGCGTCCGCCCGCGGCGCCCGGAACGCCATCAACCGCGCAAGAATGGTACTAGGTAAGGAGAAGGTCTCTTGGGGACAGCAGCGCTCATAGCCGTCATCGCGGTGGTCCTGTTCGTGATCATCGTGGTGGCCAAGGCGATCATGGTCGTGCCGCAGGCGCAGTCGGCCGTGATCGAGCGGCTGGGCCGGTTCCGCACAGTGGCGTCACCGGGCCTCACCTTCCTGGTTCCGTTCCTGGACAAGGTACGGGCCCGGATCGACCTGCGCGAGCAGGTCGTCTCGTTCCCGCCGCAGCCCGTCATCACCGAGGACAACCTGACGGTGTCGATCGACACCGTCGTGTACTTCCAGGTCACCGACTCGCGTGCCGCGGTCTACGAGATCTCGAACTACATCGTCGGTGTCGAGCAGCTCACCACCACCACGCTCCGCAACGTGGTCGGCGGCATGAGCCTCGAGCAGACGCTGACCTCGCGCGACTCGATCAACACCCAGCTGCGCGGCGTGCTCGACGAGGCGACCGGCCGCTGGGGCATCCGCGTCGGCCGCGTCGAGCTCAAGGCGATCGACCCGCCGCCCTCCATCCAGGACTCGATGGAGAAGCAGATGCGCGCCGACCGTGAGAAGCGCGCCATGATCCTCACCGCGGAAGGTCAGCGGGAGTCCGCGATCAAGACCGCGGAGGGCCAGAAGCAGAGCCAGATCCTCTCGGCCGAAGGTGCCCGCCAGGCGACCATCCTCGCCGCCGAGGCCGAGCGGCAGTCGCGCATCCTGCGGGCGCAGGGTGAACGCGCCGCGCGGTACCTGCAGGCGCAGGGCCAGGCGAAGGCGATCGAGAAGGTGTTCGCCGCGATCAAGGCCGGCCGCCCGACGCCGGAGGTGCTGGCCTACCAGTACCTGCAGACGCTCCCGCAGATGGCGCAGGGCGACGCGAACAAGGTCTGGATGATCCCGAGCGACTACGGCAAGGCTCTCGAAGGCTTCGCCCGCGCACTCGGCGCTCCGGGCGACGACGGCGTCTTCCGCTACGAGCCGGCGAAGGACGACGACGTCCCGGCCAAGCCCGAGCTCGAGGACGAAGAGGTCGCCGACTGGTTCGAGACGAAGAGCGACCCGAAGGTCGCCGAAGCCGTCGCGGCCGCGGAAGCCGTGGCGCGCCAGGAGGTCCCGGCGCTCGGGGTGCCGAGCAGCGCGCCGCCCGCGCGGCCGCAGATCCCGCGTCCGCAACAGCAGCAGGCTCCCGCACCGGAACCCGAGGCCGACGAGGACCGCGGCACCGAGGTCACCCCCGCGCCCGCACCGCCGAAGCAGGCGTCGACGCCGCCGGCCGGCCTGCCCCAGCCGCAGTCGCCCCTGCAGTCCCAGCAGCACTCCGGTCCGCCGCAGGGTGGGTCCTACCAGGGCCCGCCGCCGCAGACCCCGCCGCCGGGGCAGTTCGGTGGCCAGCAGCAGAACCCGGGCAGCGGGCCGTTCCCGCAGCAGCCCCCGTTCGGTGGCCCGCGCCGCTGACGCTTGGTCCGTGAAGGCCTCCTTACCGGCTCTTATGGCCGGTAAGGAGGCCTTCGCGGCGTTTCAGGCCCGGCGGTAGACGCTCGCGTCGTCGATGTCGGCGTGTGAACGGTCCTTCAGCCAGATCACGCACACCACCGAGACGATCGCCGACAGCACGATGTAACCCGAGATCGAGTACGGCGTCCCGGTCTGGTGCAGCAGCCACGTCGCCAGAAGCGGCGCCGGCCCGCCCGCGAACACCGACGCCAGCTGGTAGCCCAGGCCCGCGCCGCCGTAACGCAGGTGCGTCGGGAAGCTCTCGCCGATGAGTGCGGCCTGCGGGCCGTACTGCAGGGCGTGCGGGATGAACGACACGACGACGATCACGAACACCAGAGCGTGCCCGCCGCTGGTCAGGATCGCGAAGTAGGGGAACGCGATCAGCCCGGTGAGCACCACCCCGGTCAGGTAGACCTTCTTGCGGCCGTAGCGGTCGGACAGCTGCGAGAACAACGGGATCATCAGCAGCTCCAGCGCGGCGCCGACGAGCACCGCGTTGAGCACGAACGTCTTGCTGAAGTCGTGGCGCGCCACGACGTAGATCAGCACGTAGCTGGTGAACAGGTAGAACGGCATCTGCTCGCTGAAGCGCACCCCGGACGAGAGCAGGATCTCGCGCCAGTGCTGGCGGATCGCGTCGAGCACCGGCGTCTTCGCGGTCTCGCCCTTCTCGATGAGCTTGGCGAACATCGGCGTCTCGAGGATCTTCAGCCGGATCACCAGGCCGATCGCGACCAGGATCAGGCTGGCCAGGAACGGCAGCCGCCAGCCCCAGGAGTCGAAGGACGCGGGGGAGAGCGTCGCCGAGAGCAGCGTCATGCCGCCGGTGCCGAGCACCAGCCCGACCGGCACGCCGATCTGCGCGAAACTGCCGAGCAGCCCGCGTTTCTTCTGGTCGCCCCACTCCATCGCGAGCAGCACCGAGCCGCTCCACTCGCCGCCGATCGCGATGCCCTGGACCAGCCGCAGCAGCACCAGGATCAGGGGTGCCGCGAACCCGATCGCCGCCGTCCCGGGCAGCAGCCCGACCACGCCGGAAGAGATGCCCATCAGCAGCAACGTGACGATCAGCGTCGTCTTGCGCCCGATCCGGTCACCCCAGTGCCCGAAGATCGCGGCCCCGACCGGGCGGGCCGCGAAGCCGACCGCGTAGGTCGCGAACGACTGCATCGCCCCGGCGTAGGCGCTCGACGCGGGGAAGAACAGGTGCGGGAAAACCAGGGCGGCCGCGGTGTTGTAGAGGAAGAAGTCGTACCACTCGATGGTCGTGCCGATCGAGCTCGCCAGCGCCGCACGCCGTACTTGCACCCGCCCTGACTTGCTGTCCGGCTCCACCTTGTGAGTGATTCCATTGTCTCCGAGGACCATCTATCAACACCTCCGGTGACTGACGTCACACAACAGTGTGACGGTCCTCGACGAATTCGGCGATCGATGACGGAGAAGTTGTTCAAGCCGTGAAGGACTCCCGGCGCGCGCGAAACCTCGCGCGGGGTCGATGCCGCGCCGGTTACCGTCACCTCATGGCGCGCCGGGTCATGTACCTCCAGCTCAAGACGGGTTACGACACCGATCGCGGCCCGTCGTGGATTGCGTGGGTCCGGTTCTCCAAGACCTGGCAGACGGCCTACGTCCACGGCCGCACCCTGCGGCGCTGGTGGGGCCTGTCCTCCGCCAACTTCGTCGACGTCGACAGCGGCGAAGAGTTCTGGCTGTCCGGGCCGAAGCGCGATCGGACCGACGGTCGCTACGGCCCCGGCTCGCCGGCGGTCGACGCTGACGCAGCCGGTCCGTACGAGGCGTTCCTCGGTGGGGTGCCGCTGCCGGGCCGGGAGCGCGGCTGAAACTTGCCGAATCGGCAGGTTTGCAGATTCGGCAAGTTTCTGTACCTTGGAGTCATGGACCTCGACACCGGCGGCCTCCGTGAGCGCAAGAAGCAGGAGACGCGCGTCGCGCTGAGCTGGGCGGCCATCCGGCTCACCGTCGAACGGGGGCTGGACAACGTCCGGGTCGAGGACATCGCCGCCGCGGCCGGAGTGTCCACCCGGACCTTCAGCAACTACTTCGGCAGCAAGGGCGAGGCCATCGCGGCCCGGCAGTACGACCGGTCGCGGGCCATCGCGGCCGCGCTGCGCGAGCGGCCGGCCGGGGAGCCGCTCTGGGAGGCCGTCACCCACGCCGTGCTGACCGGGTTCGCGCTCGGCGAGCAAGGGCAGGGGCGCGCGCCGGACCAGGCGTGGATCGAGGGCGTCCGGCTGATGGTCGCCGAGCCCGCGCTGCAGGGCGAGATGCACAAGGCGGTGACCGCGGGGGAGGCCGAGTTCGCCCTCGCCGTCGCCGAACGCACCGGCACCGACGCCGCCACGGACGTCTACCCGCAGCTGGTGGCGGCCGTGGTCGGGGCCGCGCACCACGTCGTGATCCAGCAGTGGCTCGGTACCGACCCGCCGCCGTCGATGGAAGCCCTGCTGCGGGACGTGTTCGGCCGGCTCGCCGCCGGCCTGCCCGAACCGCGCTGACCTATCGCACCACTGGGGCGCCCGGCACCCGCCGGGCGAGTTCGTCATGCCCTTTTCCGCTCCAGCACAAGGAGTTCCGCCATGGAAGACGTCGTCATCGCCGGAGCCGGACCGAACGGCCTCATGCTCGCCTGCGAGCTGGCCCTGGCCGGAGTCCACCCGATCGTCCTCGAGGCGCTGCCCGAACCGAGCCCGACGCCCCGCGCGAACGGGCTCGTCGGCCAGGTCGTGCGCCTGCTCGACCGCCGCGGCCTGCACGAGCGGCTGGCCGGCCCGATCGGCCCGCCCGTGCCCGCCTTCGTGTTCGGCGCCCTGCGGCTCGACCTCACCCTCACCGAACCCAACCCGCTGAACATCCTCCCCGTCCCGCAGCGGCGGATCGAAGCAGCACTCGGTGAGCGCGCGGCCGAACTCGGCGTCGAGATCCGCCGAGGCCACGCCTTGACCGGCCTGACGCAGGACGACGAGCAGGTCACCGTCGAGATCGCCGGCCCGGACGGGCCCTACGCGCTGACCGCGCGGTACGTCGTCGGCGCGGACGGCGGCAAGAGCGTCACCCGCAAGCTCGCCGGGATCGGGTTCCCCGGCGTCACCGACGATCGCACGATCTCCTACAGCGCGAGCGCCACCGTGCCCGCCGACCTGATCGACGCCGCGACCGGTGGCCTGCGCGTGCCGGGTCACGGCGTGATCCCGCCGCTGTTCCACTACCGCACCGAACACGGGCTCTTCGTCTACGCGCCGCTGGCCGCGGGCACGGGCGTCACCGCCATCGAGTGGGGCGACGACGCCGAGGACGACGAGGACCGCCCGGTGACCCTCGACGAGGTGCGCGCGAGCGTCCACCGGGTTCTCGGCTTCGACCTGCCGATCGGCCCGCCCGACGGCGACGGCCCGCACCTGCTGCGCCGGCTGAAGGGCCGCAACACCCGGCTCGCCGACCGGTTCCGCGCCGGTCGTGTACTGCTGGTCGGCGACGCGGCGCACGTCCACTCCGCGATCGGCGGGCCCGGCCTCAACCTCGGTCTGCAGGACGCGGTCAACCTCGGCTGGAAGCTCGCCGCCGAGATCGGCGGCCGGGCGCCGGCCGGGCTGCTCGACACCTACGAGGCCGAACGCCGCCCGGTCGCGGAGCGGGTCGTCATGCACTCCCAGGCCCAGTCGGCGCTGATCGCGCCGGGCAGTGACGTCACGGCGCTGCGGGAGCTGTTCGGCGAGCTGCTGCGGCAGCCGAGCACCGTGCAGCACATCGCGGACCTGATGTCCGGCGCCGACATCCGCTACGAGCCGGGCACCGCCCACCCGCTCGACGGCCGCTGGGCCCCGGATCTGGTGCTGGCCAACGGGATCCGCCTCGCCGAGCTGACCAGGACGGCCCGGCCGCTGCTGCTCGACCTGACCCCGCCGGCCTCGCTCGGTGACGAGGTGACCGGCTGGGCCGGCCGCGTCGACGTCGTCACCGGGAAGGCCGGCCAGGAGGCGACCGCGATGCTGATCCGGCCCGACGGGTACGTCGCCTGGGCGACGAGCGCGACGGATCCCGACGACACCGATCGGAAGGCCCTTCGGGCGGCTTTGGAGCGGTGGTTCGGCAGCCCGGTTGACATGTAGGATATCTCCTACGTATTGTCGGGCGCATGCCGGTCAACGACGACGTCTTCGCCGCACTGGCCAGCCCCGCCCGGCGGGAGGTGCTGCGGCTGCTGCTCGACGGCCCGATGGCCGCGGGCGCGATCGCCGAGCGGTTCGAGATGGCCCGGCCCAGCCTCTCGGAACACCTGCGGGTGCTCCGGGAGGCCGGACTGGTCGACGAACAGCGCCACGGCCGCAACCGCGTCTACCGGCTGGAAGCGGCCCCGCTCGAAGAGGTCGCGGACTGGCTCACCCCGTACGAACGCTTCTGGCGCGGCAAACTCGCCAACCTGCGTGACCTGCTCGACCGGGAAGAGGACCTGTGACCGACGACGACCCGACCGCGATCCACGTCGACCAGTTCCTGGCCCACCCGGCCCGCAAGGTGTGGCGCGCGCTCACCGAACCGGACCTGCTCGAACGCTGGATCAGCATGCCCAACGACATCAAACCCGTGGTGGGGCACCGGTTCCAGCTGCTGGCCGAGCCGGTGCCCGCGGCCGGGTTCGCCGGCGGGCCGGTGGCCTGCGAGGTGCTCGAAGTCGAGCCCGAGCGCAAGCTCAGCATCCGCTGGGGTCCGCAGTGGACGGTCACCTGGCGCCTCGAACCCGAAGGCACCGGCACCCGGCTCTTCCTCAGCCACGAGGGGTTCGACCCCGACGACGAGTTCCAGCGGATGTCCCGGCGGATCATGGGCGGCGGCTGGCGCTCCCACGTGCCGCGGGCCCTGGCCCGGCTGCTGGACACGCTGACCGACGAGGCCCAGCTACCATCGGGTGGTGACCCCCGCCGCCGCTGATCCCACCGAGTCGAAGCCGCTGCGAGCCGACGCCCGGCGCAACCGGGCCCGCGTGCTGGAAGCCGCCGAGAGCGTCTTCGCCACCAAGGGCACCGGGGCACCCACCGAAGAGGTCGCGCGCGCCGCGGGGGTCGGCATCGGCACCGTCTTCCGGCACTTCCCGACGAAGGAAGCCCTCCTCGAAGCGGTGCTCTACGCGCGGTTGCAGCGGTTCGTCGACGAGGCCGAATCCGTCGTCGAGGCGGAGTCCGGCGACCCGGGTGGCGCGTTCTTCGCGTTCCTGACCAGCTGGATCGAGATGTCGAGCGCCAAGAACGCCTACTTCGAGGCGCTCACCGCGGCCGGCGTCACCGTGCCGAAGACGGAGTCCGACATCGGCGCGCGGCTGATCGAGTCGCTCGGCGTGCTGCTCTCGCGGGCACAGGGTGTCGGCGCGGTCCGCGACGACCTCGTCGTCGGCGAGCTGATCACGGTGATCATCGGCACCGCGCGGGCCGCCGAGTACGCCGGCCCGGACGCGCGCCTGCGCGACCGGGCCGTGGCGATCCTCTTCGACGGCCTCCGCCCCCGCGCGTCAGCGGGGGAGCGCGGCTGAGCCGATCGGCTCCAGCGTGGGCCGCTTCGCGGTCATCGTGTCCCCGGACGACTCACCGCGCAGCCGGCGCCGCACCCACGGCACGGCGTGCTCTTGGGCCCACCGAAGGTTCCGGCTGCGGCGCTCGGTGGGGCTGAGCACCTCACGCGGGCCCAGCACGGCCGCGGTGAGCGGGTGCGTCACGCCGAGGGCGTCCAGCACCGCGATGGCGACCTCGGTGTGGCCGAAAGCGTTGAGGTGCAAGCGATCCGGCGCCCAGCGCCGCCGGTCGCGCAGCTGCCGCATGCCCCACATGTCCACCAGCAGCGCGTCGTGGCGGGCCGCGATACCGCGGACGTGCTCGTTGTAGATCGCGACCCGGCCGCGGATCGTGCGGAACAGCGGGTCCTCGACGCCGTCGACCCCGGTGAACAGCACCAGCCGGGCCCCGGTCGCGCGAATCCGGGCGACGGCGGTCTCGTAGGCGTCCATCAGCGCGTCGATGTCGACCTTGGGCCGCATCAGGTCGTTGCCGCCCGCGTAGAGCGTTACGACGTCGGGCGCCATGGCCAGGGCCGGCTCGAGCTGCTCGGCGAGCACCTGCCCCATCAGCTTGCCGCGGATGGCGAGGTTGGCGTACCGGAAGCCCGGCTCGTGGGCCGCGAGCTCCTCGGCGGTGCGATCGGCCCAGCCGCGCACACCGTTGGGAGCGGCCGGATCGTCGTCTCCGACGCCTTCGGTGAACGAGTCCCCCAGTGCTACTAAGCGCTTGCTCATGAGATCCAGTCTAGGCAGCGACGCCGATCACCCGGAGACCCGGTTCCGCCCTTCGCGGAATCCCTGACTCCGCTCCCGCATGGACCGGTCGCTCGGCCGGACCCCGCTCGGCCTCGACGTCTCCGAAGGCATGCTGCGGTACGCGGCGGACCGGCTGCCGGTGGCGCGCGGTGGCGCCTGCACGCTCCCGATCGCGCGCGGTGACGCCGCCGTTCGCCGACGGGTCGCTGCCCGCCGTCGTGGCCGTCATGGTGCACACCGACATGCCCGCCTACCCGGCGGTGCTGCGCGAGGTCGCCCGCGTCCTGGCGCCCGGTGTCGTGTTCGTGCACGTCGGCGTGCACCCGTGCTTCTGTGGCGGGTTCGCCGACCGCTCCGACGAACGCGCCGTCGTGATCCGGCCCGGCTACCGGGAGGCCGGCTGGACGACGACGTCGTGGACCGACCAGGGGCTGCGCGACAAGGTCCGCGCCGCACACCTGTCGCTGCCCGAGCTGCTGCACGCGGTGCTCGGCGCGGGCCTGACGTTCGAGCGGTTCGCCGAGGGCGGCGAACCCAGCCTGATGGTGCTCGCCTGGCGGGCGCGGAACTAGGCCGTGAGCTGCCGGGCGCGGTGGTCGGCGACGTGGACGCGGGTCGCGCAGCGGGTCGAGCAGAAGCGGCGGCGGCCGTTGCGCGAGGTGTCGACGTACGCCGTTTCGCAGCCGTCGCGGCCGCAGATGCCGAGCCGGTCCGGCGCTTCGCAGACCAGGTGGGCCAAGCCGCCGGAGGTGTAGGCGCGGACGCGGCCGACCGGGCCGGCGTCCTCCTCGGAGTAGTGCAGGTGGGGCGGCTTGCCGTCGTGGCTGGTGATGTACGGCCGGCACGCCGACTCCGTGAGCAGCGCGTTGACGAGGTCGACGCGCTCGGCCGGCGTCGCGGCGAACACCGGCCGCAGCCGGGCCGCCCAGGCGCCGATGCGCGCGGCCTCGTCGCCGGTCAGCGCGGCGATGGACATGCCGTTGCCGGCCATCGCGTCGAACAGCTCGCTCGCCGAACTCGCGTTGACCAGGCCGGCGGCGACTTGTGCGGCCGGTCCGCCGTAAGGGTTGAAGTGCACTGAGTCATTACAGCACGATCGAATCATGGACACCACCCGCTGCCCCCGCTGCGGCTGGCCGCTCGCCGAACTGCCCGCGGCCCAGCCCGTTTCCCACCGGCTCGAGTACGTGCGCTGCGTCTGCGGCAGCTGGCTCGCGCGCCTCGACGGCGAAGTCGTCGGCGCGACGAGAGGGCAGCTGACCCGGTGAGTCAGAGGTCGAGCACGCCCGCCGCGTTGTCGTCCCACTGGTCGACCCGGCGGATGTACTCGTACAGCGCGCGGCTGCCGCGCACCCACCGGCCCTGGTCGGCGATCGCGAGGTCGTCGGCCCCGGCCCGGCGGGCCTCCGTGGCGAACCCGGACCGCAGGGAGTGCCCGGTCACCGGGTACGGCAGCCCGGCGCGGACACCGGCCCGGGTGAGGATCTGGTTGACGCCGGTCGTGCTCAGCGCCGGCACGCCGACGTTGCCGTGCCGGTCGACCCGGCGGAACGCGGGCCCGTCGCCGATCCCGGCGCCCGAGCGCCACGCGTGCCACGCCCGGACCGGATCGGTGTCCGGGCTCTCCCGCCGCGGCACGACCATGTCACCGGTGCTCTTGCCGTGCCGCACGGTGATCGCCAGGCCCCGGTCGTCGACCGGCTCGACGTCGGTGACCAGCAGGTTCGCCAGATCCGAGCACCGCGCGGCGATCGGGAACCCGATCAGCAGCATCGCCCGGTCGCGCGCGCCGGCGAGGGTGTCCGGGCAGGCCCGCGACATCGCCCGCAGGTCGGGGAGGGTGACCATGGTGGCCTTGCCGCGGCCGAGCTTGACGCCTTCGCGCGCGAGCCGCTGCCGGTAGCCCTTCAACGCGCGCCAGGCCGCCCGGCTCGCCTCGGTGTCGATGACGACCTTGTGGTGCCGCAGCCCGGCGAGCGCGCCGGTGAGCCGCCGTTCGATCGTCGACGGCGCCGCCGGGGCGGCCCGCTCCGGCACCTCGGGCACGACACGTTCGTCCGGGCGCAGCGTGCGTCCGCGTTCGAGCCACACGACGAACCCGGTCAGCGCGCCGATCGACGCCGACAGCGGCGGGATCCCGGTCTCGGCGGTGTAGTCCTGCCACACCTGCCAGTCCTGCGCGTAGGCCTTGAGCGTGTTGGGCGGCCGTTGCCCGTCGACGTGCCGCGTGGCGGCCTCGTCCAGCAGCGCGAGCCGGTCTTCCGGGCTCGCGGCGGCCAGGGCCGCGTCGGTCACCGGTTCCAGGTCGCCAGGCACCCGCCGAGGTTACGGGATGTCGATCTCCGCGGACCGGAGCCCGCGCGGGTCGTCGTGCCATGATCCTGCCGTGACGCACTACCTGCTCAGCATCTACCAGCCCGACGGCCCGACCCCGCCGCCGGACGTGCTCGCCGGGGTCACCGGGAAGCTCGACGCGCTCAACGCCGACCTCAAGACCGCCGGGGCCTGGGTGTTCGCCGGGGGACTGCACCCGCCGTCGAGCGCCACCGTGGTGCGGGCCGGGGAGCCACTTCGCACCGACGGGCCCTTCGCCGAAGGCCGCGAACACCTCGGCGGGTTCACCATCATCACCGCGCCCGACCTCGACGCCGCCCTGGCGTGGGGCCGCCGGCTCGCCGACGCCGTCGCGCCGCTGCCGGTCGAGGTGCGGCCCTTCGCCGACGGCACATGAGCGTCGAACGCGTCTTCGCCGCCGAGTACGGGCGAGCGGTGTCCGTGCTGGTGCGGGTCTTCGGGAACATCGACATCGCCGAGGAAGCCGTCCAGGACGCGTTCGCCGAGGCCGTCCGGCGGTGGCCGGAGTCCGGGCAGCCGCCCAGCCCGGCCGGCTGGATCATCACCACCGCCCGCAACCGGGCCGTCGACCGGCTGCGCCGCGAGTCCGCGCGCGAAGACAAACACGCCCAGGCCGCGCTGCTGCATGCCGAGACCGAGTCCGTCGAGGAGGGCGCCGTGCCCGACGACCGGCTCCGGCTGATCTTCACCTGCTGCCACCCCGCGCTGGCCCCCACCGCCCAGGTCGCGCTCACCCTGCGGCTGCTCGGCGGCCTGACCACCGCCGAGATCGCGAGCGCGTTCCTGGTCGGCGAGGCCACGATGGCCCAGCGCATCGTCCGCGCGAAGAACAAGATCCGAGACGCCGGCATCCCGTACCGCGTCCCCCAGGACACCGACCTGCCCGACCGGCTGGCGGCGGTGCTGGCCGTGCTTTACCTGATCTTCACCGAGGGCTACACCGCCAGCGCCGGCGCCGACCTGGTCCGCGAAGACCTGTGCCGTGAGGCGATCCGCCTCACCCGGGTCCTCACCGGCCTGCTGCCGGACGAACCCGAGGTCTGGGGCCTGCTCGCGCTGATGCTGATCGTCGACTCCCGGCGCGGCGCCCGCACCACCGCCGACGGCGACCTCGTCCTCCTGGCCGATCAGGACCGCGCCCGGTGGGACGCGGGCCTGATCGCCGAGGGCCAGGAGATCGTCCGCCGCTGCTTGCGGCGGAACCAGCCGGGCCCGTACCAGATCCAGGCGGCGATCAACGCCGTCCACAGCGACGCCCCCACCGACTGGGCGCAGGTCAAGCAGCTCTACGACCAGCTCCTCGTGCTCACCCCGACCCCGGTGGTGGCGCTGAACCGGGCGATCGCCGTCGCCGAGGTCGAGGGGCCCGCCGCCGGGCTCGTCCTGGTCGAAGACCTCGACCTCGGCGGATTCCCGCTCTACCACGCGATCCGCGCGGACCTGCTCGAGCGCCTCGGGCGCCGGCAGGACGCGGTCACGGCGTACACGACGGCGATCGAGCTGACTCACAACGCCGCTGAAAGAACGTTGCTGGAACGGAAACTCGCCGTGTGCGGCTAGCGTGTCACCAGCTCCAGCCGCGTTCGGCCGGCGGCGTCCAGACGTTCGCCTTCTGCAGGTACGGGAAGACCTCGCCCATCAGCCGGATCTGCTCGGCGTCGTACATCACCGGCAGGAACATGAACCCGCGGACGCCGGTCTCGTGGTGCAGGTCCAGCAACTGCTCGGCGACCGTCTCCGGCGAGCCGACCAGCACCTTGCTGCCGCACGCGAGACCGATCGTGCGGGCGATGTCGTCGAACTCGCCCTCGTAGTTCTCCTGGTAGGTCTCGCTGCCGCCCATCAGTTCCGTCGCGATGTCGCGGGCGGCGCCCATGTCGAGCGAGTCGCGGACCCACTCGAACTTCTCCTGCGCCTCGGCGTCGGTCCGGCCGAGCAGCACGCCGACCGCGCCGGCCATGTTGACGTCCAGCGGCGACCGCCCGGCCGCCTCGGTGCGCTCGGCGAGCGAGTCGACGGTCTTGCGGACCTTCGAGTAGTCGTCGGGCAGCGGGGTGAACGCGAAGTCGCAGGTGCCCGCGATCAGCTCCTGCCCGGCCGCCGAGACGCCGGCGTTGAACAGGCACGGCCACGGCTGCTGCTCGATGTGCGGGCCGATCAGGCTGCCGCGCAGGTCGTGGTACTCGCCGTGGAACTCGACGTGCTCACCGCGCGCGGCCCACAGCGTCTTGACCGCTTCGACGGCTTCGGTGGTGATCTTGTAGCGCAGGTCGTGGTCGGTGTCGGTGGGCGCGCCGAGGAGCTCGGCCTCCGGCGTCTTCCAGCCGGGCACGATGTTCCAGCCCCAGCGGCCGCCGCTGAGCGCGTCCAGGTTGGCGCCGAGGCGGGCGATGACGCCGGGGGAGAGGTAGCGGGTGTGCATGGTGGTGACGACGCCGATGTGCTGCGTCGCGGCCATCACGACGGGTGCGTAGATCGGCGCCGAGATGTGCGGCTGCGCGTGCCCGATGCGTGCGCTGTTCTCGCCGTGGGTGATGTAGCCGTCGGCGAAGAAGACGTAGTCCATGCCGATGTCCTCGACCCGGCGGGCCAGGTCCATCTGCGTGGCGGGGTCGAGGGCGTCCGGGTTGCGGTCGGCGACCGCCTTGGACGTCGCGGTGGGGGTCGGCGAGCTGAGCCACATGAAGCCGAATCGCAGCTGCCCGTCGGGGAGGCGGTCCTTCGTGGTGCCACGGGACATGCGCATCTCCTATCGGATAGTCGTTCTTCTTTCAGGTCAACGGGAAACGCCGAAATCACTTGGCGTGTTCGAGATCCGCGCGCAGGTATTCGGCGGTGTAGGACTTCTTGTCCTTCAAGAGCTTCTCCGGTGTGCCTTCGAACAGCACGCGGCCACCGTGGCGGCCGGCCTCCGGGCCCAGGTCGATCACCCAGTCCGCGTGCTTGACGACGTCGAGGTCGTGCTCGATCACCACGACCGTGTTGCCGCCGTCCACCAAGCGGTCGAGCAGGTCCAGCAGGTGCCCGATGTCGGCCATGTGCAGGCCGGTGGTCGGTTCGTCGAACAGGTAGACGTTGCCGGTCTCGCGCAGCCGGTGCGCGAGCTTGACCCGCTGCCGTTCACCGCCGGACAACGTCGAGAGCGGCTGGCCCAGCGTCAGGTACGACAGCCCGACCTCGGTCAGCAGTTCCAGCTTCTTCGTGATCGGCTCTTCGGTGAAGTAGCCGAGGGCTTCCTCGACGGTCAGCGCGAGCACGTCGACGATGTTCTTGCCCCGCAACGTCTTGTCCAGCACCTCGGGGCGGTAGCGGCGACCGTCGCACGCTTCGCAGACGGTCGTCACCGGGTCCATGTAGGCCAGGTCGGTCTCGATGACCCCGCGGCCCTTGCACTCCGGGCAGCCGCCCTCGGAGTTGAAGCTGAACAGCCCCGGCTGCGCGTTGTTGGCCTCGGCGAACAGCTTGCGGATCACGTCCATGACGTCGAGGTAGGTCGCCGGCGTCGACCGCGTCGAAACCCCGATGGCCGACTGGTCGATCATCACCGCGTCCGGGTGCTGCCGGCGGAACGAGCCCGAGATCAGCGTGCTCTTGCCCGAGCCCGCCACGCCGGTCACCACGGTGAGGACGCCGGTGGGGACGTCGACCGACACGTCGTGCAGGTTGTGCAGGTCGGCCTTCTCGATCGGCAGCTGCCCGGTCGGCTCGCGGAAGCCCTCCTTGAGCCCCGGGATGTGCGTCAGGCACTTGCCGGTGAGCGTCGAGGAGCGGCGCAGCTGCTTGACTGTGCCCTCGAACACGACCTCACCGCCGTGCGTGCCGGCGCCGGGGCCCATGTCGACGACGTGGTCGGCGATGTCGATGACGTCGCGGTCGTGCTCGACGACCAGCACCGTGTTGCCCTTGTCCCGCAGCGCGCACAGCAGCTCGTTGAGCCGGTGCACGTCGCGGGGGTGCAGCCCGACGCTCGGCTCGTCGAAGACGTAGGTGAGGTCGGTGAGGCTGCTGCCCAGGTGCTTGACCGTCTTGAGCCGCTGGCCCTCACCGCCCGAGAGCGTCGAGGTCTCCCGGTCGAGGCTGAGGTAACCCAGCCCGATCGACTCGACGCGTTCCAGTGCCGCGAGCGCGCCCGCGAGCACCGACTTCGCCGCCGGGACGTCGATCGCCTTCAGCTCGGCGATCAGCTCGCTGACCTCCAGCGCGCAGTGGTCGGCGATGTTCTTGCCGTTGATCTTCGACGCCAGCGCGGCCTGGTTCAGCCGGCCGCCCTTGCAGACGGCGCACGGGCCGGCCGCGACGATCTTCTCCACCTCGCGGCGGTCACGCTCCTTGAGCGTGTCGAGGCCGTTCTTGAGGTACCGGCGGTCGAGCTTGACGACGACACCTTCGTACTCGTTCGAGTAGTTCTGCCGTTTGCCCGAGCGGTCCACCCGGAAGCCACCGCCGTGCAGCAGCAGCTCCCATTCCTTCTTCGTGAACTTCTTCAGCGGTTTGTCCGGATCGAACAGTCCGGACTGCGCGTAGAGCTGCCACATGTAGGTGCCGATCGCGAACAGCGGGGAGTCCAGCGCGCCCTCGTTGAGCGTCTTGTCGCGGTCGATCAGCAGGTCCAGGTCCAGCTTGGTGGTCTTGCCCAGGCCCTGGCACTCCTCGCACATGCCCTGCGGGTCGTTGAACGAGTACAGGTTCGACGACCCCGCGCTCGGCTTCCCGTAGCGGGAGAACAGCACACGCAGCATCGCGTGGATCTCGCTCATCGTGCCGACCGTGGAGCGGGCGTTGCCGCCGATCGGCTTCTGGTCCACCACGATCGCCGTCGACAGGTTCGACATCCGTTCCGCGCGCGGGCGTTCGTGCTTGGGCAGCCGGTTGCGGATGAACCAGCTGAAGGTCTCGCTGAGCTGGCGCTGGGACTCGACCGCGATCGTGTCGAACACGATCGACGATTTCCCCGAGCCCGATACGCCGGTGAACACGGTGATCTCGCCCTTGGGGATGCAGAGCGAGACGTTCTTCAGGTTGTTCTCACACGCACCTTCGAGCACGATGTGGCCGCCGGTGCGGCGGGTCTGCCGGTTCGCCATGACCTGCGCCTCCTCGTCCCGGGGCCGAAGCCACGCGACCCGGTGGTCGATCGGACGATTGATTGCCTTCGGGCAATCACTTTACCATCCCGAGTCCGTCACGGCCGGGTGACGGACCGGCGGCAGGTGTATCGCGAGCGCCGTATGGCCTGTGCGCGAACGGAAGATGATATCCTCGGGCTTTCCGATTGCGGTGCGCTTTCCCTCGAAAGCGGAGGTGGGTTATGACCAAGTTCCACGGTTCCCCGACCGCTCCGCCGGGCCCGCCCGGCGAACTCGAGAACGCGTTGTCGTACATGCAATGCGTGCTGGTGGCGCGGCGTACGCGCGCGACGCCGGAGAAGATCACCTGGTCGCAGTACGACGTGCTCGAAACCCTGCGGATCCACGGCCCGCTGACGCCGTCGGCGATCGGCGAGTCCCTGGGCATCTCGCGCCAGAGCACGTCCAAGGTGCTGCGCGTGCTCAAGGACCAGTTCCTGATCGAGCAGGCCTCCCGCGGCACCGACCGGCGCGAGCAGACGACCTCGCTGACCGCCGAGGGCGAAGAGTTCCTCATGCGGGCCGCTCAGGGCCGCCGCGAGACGGCCAAGGTCGCCGGCGTGGCGCTCACATCGGGCGAAGCGCAGCTCTTCGCCGAGCTCTGCCAGAAGGTCGCCGACGCACTGCACTCCACACCCCAGCCTTTCCCGCTTCGCGACGTCTGATCCGCGCGGTCACGCCTGGCCCCCAGACGCTCACGTCCCGTTACGGTTTCCCCGGCCGTGACCGGCTCAAACGCGCTCGCGCCGACGTCACCCCGCGTGCACGCCGGTGCTCCCGCGACACCTCTCCACCGATCGGACCAGTGCGCACCGCTGACCGTCGGCAATCCACATCGGATTCCCGCGCCCGGGTTGCCGTGACCGCAATGGCCGGTACCGTACGCGCGCGAATTCGCGGCGATAAACAATTTCTCGGGTAATCGTTTTCAGGCGATAAAGGCAACGCTGGGTCATTGATATTGCCCGCGGTTGACAGGCTTCCGGGCCGTTTGCATACTGGTTGCTGAAAAGAAATCATCTCGCCTGAATTGATCATTAGTGCCGCTTCCTTGCGGTAAAGGCGATCGCCATCGGCACCGAACAGGGGGATCCATGCCCGTCGACGGGAACCCGGCCGTGCCCGAGCTTGTGCTGCCACGGCTGTTCGAACGCGCCGCCGCGCTGCGTCCACATCGGACGGCGCTGAGCGGCGACGGCCCCGAAGTGTCCTATGCGGACCTCAACGCCCGCGCCAACCGGCTGGCCCGGACGCTGCGCCTGACGCAGGTGCGTGACGGCGCCCCGGCCGGCCTCTACCTGGACCGCTCGGCCGACCTCGTCGTCGCGCTGCTCGCGGTGCTCAAGGCGGGCGGCTGCGTCGTCCCGCTGAACCCGGCCTACCCGGCCAAGATGATCCGCCACATCGTCGAGGAGACCGGCCTGCGCACGGTCGTCCACCAAGGACAGCCGTCGCTGGCGGAGGCGGACCTGCCGGTCCGGCAGGCGCACGTCGCCGACCTGATGGAGGAAAGCGCGTCCCAGGACGACCACGACCTCGACCAGGCGCCGGCCGCCGAAGACGACGCGTTCGTCCTGTTCACCTCCGGCTCCACCGGCCGGCCCAAGGGTGTCCGGCTCGCCCACCGCGGCCTCGCCCGGCTCGCGGTCGCGGACCCGAAGCTGACGATCACGCCGGACGACTGCCTGGTGCAGCTGGCCGCGTTCTCCTTCGCCGCGTCCGGCAACGAGTTCTGGCTGAGCCTGCTCAACGGCGCCGAGCTCGTCCTGCTGCCGCCCGGCCTGCCGTCGCTGTCCGACCTGCGTGACGTGATCACCAAGCACGGCGTGAGCGTGCTGAGCCTGCCTTGTGGACTGTTCAACCTCTTGGTCGACAACGAACTCGACGCCCTGCGGCAGCTGCGCGTGATCATGGTCAGCGGCGACTTCCCGTCGCCGGCGCACCTGGCGACCGCGGCCGAGCACACCACCGCCGCGATCTTCAACGGCTACGGCTGCACCGAGAACTCCGCGATCTCCTCGCTGTACCCGATCACGCCGGCGGTCCGCGACCTCGACCGGGTGCCAGTCGGCAAGCCGCTGACCGGAGTCACGATGGACGTGCTCGACCAGGACCTCAAGCCGTGCCCGCCCGGCGACGTCGGCGAGCTGTGCATCGGCGGCACCGGCGTCGCCAACGGCTACCTGAACCTGCCGGACGCCCAGGCCGGGAAGTTCGTCGACGGCGGCACCCGCTACCGCACCGGCGACCTCGCCCGGCTGACCCCCGACGGTGACGTCGTCCTGGTCGGCCGGTCCGACAGTCTCGTGAAGATCCGCGGGTTCCGTGTCGAAACCAGCGCCGTGGAGCTCGCCCTGAAGTCCTTCGACGACGTCGAGCACGCCGTGGTCAAGGCCTTCGGGAACGAAGCGAACGAAAAGAGCCTCGTCGCGTTCTACACGACGTGGAGCGGGCAGGAAATCGGCACCGGCGAACTGATCGCGCAACTCGCCGATTCCCTGCCGGAGCACATGATCCCGTCAGACTTCCGCCGGCTCGAAGCGATGCCGGCGAACCTCAACGGAAAGATCGACCGGGCCGCACTGCACGACCCGCGCGCCCGGCCGCCGGAAGATCCCCGAGCAGAAAAGGAGCAACGCATGTCGAACCCCCTCGAAACGGTCATTCTGCAGATGTGGCGCGACATCATCGGCAGTGACGACTATTCGGTCACCGACCCGTTCGTCGGGCACGGCGGCAATTCCCTGCACTTCGTGAAGTTCGCTTCCGGCCTGCAGTCGGTCTTCGCGGTCGAGGTCCGGCCCGAGGACGTGTTCCGACACGGCACCGTCCGCAAGCTCGCCGAGCACGTCGAGTCCCTGCGGGCCGGCGCCGCCGCCAGGTGAGCGGCAGACCGAACCGACGCACGGGGGGCCGCGATGATCGGAGAGGTACTGACACCATGGAGAACCCACTCGAGTCGGTGATCCGCCGGGCCCGTTCCGGCGTCACCGCCGACGGTGTGGCCGGCCACGAGCAGTTCGCCGGGCTGCTCGGTGCGCTGCTGGGGATCACGCTGGGGGCCGAGGACGTCCGGCGCCACGAGGACCCCGCGGACCTGGCCCGGCACATCGACGACCTGCGCGGCGGCCCGCCCGGCCTCACCGCGAGCCACGACAGCGGCCCGGCCCCCGCCTCCTACGGCCAGCGCGGCATCTGGTTCATCGACCAGTACTCGCCGCGGCCGGCGGCCTACAACGCGCCGTTCGTGTTCACCGTCAAGACCCCACTGGACACCGCCGTGCTGCAGGAGAGCCTGCGGGCCGTGCTGGCCCGGCACGAGATCCTGCGCACGACGTTCACCGCCGACGGCGGCGAGGTCTTCCAGCAGGTCAACCCCGACCCGGTCGCCGACTTCTCGACCGTCGAATTGAGTGTCGAGCGGCCGCTGGACGACGTCGTCGCCGAGGTCGTCGACACCGAGTTCGACCTGGGGAACGGCCCGCTGGTCAAGGTGGTCTGCGCGGCCGAGCCGGACGGGCCGACGCACGTCGTCTGCAGCATCCACCACATCGTCTTCGACGCGGCCTCGGCCGGGGTGTTCCTCACCGAGTGGTTCACCCGCTACCACGCCGCGCTCGCCGGGGACCCGTTCGACGAGGGCCCGGACCGGCCGCAGTACCGCGACTTCGCCCGCCGGCAGCGGGAGACCGTCCGCGACGACAAGCTGGCCGACCTGCTGGGGTACTGGGAAGAGCGGCTCGCCGGGCCGCTGCCGCTGCTGGACCTGCCGACGGACCGGCCGCGGCCGCTGGAGCAGTCGCACCGCGGCGACATCGTCCGGTTCGACCTCCCGCCGGAGCTGACCGAGCAGGTCCGCGCCCTGGCCGCCGACGAAGGCGTCACGCTGTTCATGCTGCTGGAAGCCGCGTACGCGGCGTTCCTGCACCGGCACACGCGCCAGGACGACGTCCTGATCGGCAGCCCGGTCTCGCTGCGGGACCTGCCCGAGACGGCCGGGATGCTCGGCTACTTCGTCAACATGGTCGTCTTCCGCCACGGCGTGCGCGGTGACCAGCCGCTGCGGGAGCTGTACGCGCAGGCCGGCACCGAGATCACCGAAGCCCTGCGGCACAAGGACGCGCCGTTCGAGAAGGTCATCGAGCGCGTCAACCCGCCCCGCAGCCCGAGCCACGCGCCGGTCTTCCAGACCATGTTCGTGCTGCCGGACTCCGACTGGGCGGCCCTCGACCGGCTCGGCCTGGACGCCGACCTCGACCTCTACGTCAGCCGCAGCTCGAAGTACGACCTCTCGTTGATCGTCGAGCAGGACGGCACGGCGCTGCGCGGGGTGTTCGAGTACGACACGGCGTTGTTCGACCGCGAGACCGTCGAGGAGTTCGGCGACCGGTACGTCCGGTTGCTGGAAGCGCTCGTCGCGAATCCTGGCGGCACCGTCGGTGAACTGGGGCTGCTGTCGGACGCGCAGGAGCAGGAGGTGCTCGCGTGGTGCGCGCCGCCGGTGGAGGACACCACCCGCCGTCCGGTCGCGGAGCTGTTCGAGACGCAGGCCGCGGTCACCCCGGACGCGCCCGCGCTGGAACACGGCGACCGCGTCCTGACCTACCGCGAGCTCAACGGCCGCGCCAACCGGCTGGCCCGTGACCTGCGGGCGAAGGGCGTCGGACGCGGTGACCGCGTCGGCATCCACGTGCCGCGGTCGCCGGACATGGTCGTCGCGCTGCTGGGTGTCCTGAAGGCAGGCGCGGCGTACGTGCCGGTCGACCCGTCGTACCCGGCCGAGCGGATCGAGTACATGCTGGCGGACTCCGGCGTCGCGCTGGTGCTGGAGTCGGCGGACGCGGAAGCCACCGACGAGACCGACCTGGGCCGGCTGAAGACCGGCGACGACGAGATCTACGTCATCTACACCTCCGGTTCGACCGGGCGTCCCAAGGGCGTCGTGCTCACCGAAGCGACGGTCACTAACCTCGTCGAGTACCAACGCCGGACGTCGCCGATCGGCGCGACCGGGCGGACGTTGCAGTACATGACGTTGTCCTTCGACGTCTCGGTGATGGAGATCCTGGGGACGCTCTGCGCCGGTGGCACGCTCGTGCTGATCGACGAAGACCTGCAAAAGGACCTGCACCGGCTCAGCGGCTTCCTGCGTGACCACCGGATCTCCCGGACCTACCTGCCGTACGTCGCCGTGCAGCAGCTGGCCGCGGTCGCCGAGGACAAGCCGTTCCCCGACCTGGTGGAGGTCGCCTCCGTCGGCGAACAGCTGGTGATCACCCCGCAGATCCGCGCGTTCTTCGCGCGGCGGCCGGAAATCCGGTTCCTGAACATGTACGGGCCGTCCGAGACGCACCTGGCGTCCGCGCACGAGCTGAGCGGCGACCCGGCCGGCTGGCCGGAGGCGCCGTCGATCGGCGGCCCGATCGGGGGCCTGTCGATGCTGGCCCTCGACGACGGCGGCCGGCTCGTCCCACCCGGGGTGCCGGGGGAGCTGTACCTCGGCGGCGACCTGGTCTCGCCGGGTTACCACGGCCTGCCCGAGCAGACCCGTGAACGGTTCGTGGAGACGCCGTTCGGGCGCCTCTACCGCACCGGCGACCTGGTCCGCTACGACCGGCACGGCGAGTTCGACTACCTCGGGCGCGCCGACACCCAGATCAAGATCCGCGGCTACCGCGTCGAACCGGCCGAGGTCGAGGCGGCGTTGAACGAGCTGCCCGAGGTCAGCGCGTCCGCGGTGGCCCCGGTGACGTTCGGCGCCGGCGACCGCCGCCTGGTCGGCTACCTCGTCACCGAACGGGAACCCGACCCGGTGCGGGTGCGGGCCGCGCTCGCCGGGACGCTGCCGGACTACCTCGTGCCGTCCCACTTCGTGCGGCTCGCCGCGCTGCCGATCGCGCCCAGCGGCAAGATCGACCGCAAGGCACTGCCGGACCTGTTCGACCCGGGCACGACGACCGCGTCGCGGCCGCCGGAGACGCCGACCGAGCAGGCCATCGCCGAAGCGTGGACCGACCTGCTGGGCACCGGCGGGGTCGGCCTGGACGAGGACTTCTTCGCCGCGGGCGGCCACTCGATCCTCGCCACCGAGCTGATGTACCGGCTGCGCAAGCGGTTCGACGTCGACGTGCCGCTGCGAGTGCTGTTCGACAACCCGACCGTCGGCGGGATGGCCGCGCGCATCGACGCGCTGCGCTCCGGCGAGGACACCGGCGACCGCGTCGACCTGCGGGCCGACGTCCGGCTGCCGGACCACATCCGCGTTCCGGACGGCGCACCGCGCGCCACCGCCGACGACGTCCTGCTCACCGGCGCGACCGGGTTCCTGGGGATCCACCTGCTGCGCGAGCTGCTCACCGAGACCACCGACCGGGTGCACTGCCTGGTCCGGGCCACCGACGCCGACGCCGCGTGGGACCGGATCTCCGCGACGGCCGACCGCTACGGCATCGGGAAGTCCCTCGACCGCGACCGCGTCACCGCGGTCCCCGGCGACCTCGCCGCCGAGCGGCTGGGACTGTCCGAAGCGGACTACGACGACCTCGCGCACCGCGTCGGCACCATCCACCACACGGCGGCGCACATCAACTTCGTCGCGCCGTACGCCTCGGTGAAACAGGCCAATGTGGACGGCCTGGCCCGGATCGTCGAGTTCGCCGCGTCAGGGCCGGTCAAGCCGGTGCACTACACCTCCACGGTGGCGGTGTTCTCGCCGAAGCCGCGGCCCGAGACGATCACCGAGGACGACGTCCCGGACGACGCGCACGACCTGACGATCGGCTACACCCAGAGCAAGTGGGTCGCCGAGGAGGTCGCGCGGCTGGCCCGCGACCGCGGGGTGCCGGTGACGATCTACCGCATCGGCCGGATCGCCGGCGACAGCGAGACCGGCGCGCTGCAGTCCGAGGACTTCCTCTGGCGGCAGGTCAAGAGCTTCCTCGCCCTCGGCGTCGTCCCGCCGCCCGAGGAACACGACACCGACCTCCTGCCGGTCGACTTCGTCGGCCGCGCGCTGGTCCGGCTGGCGAAGGCCCGCCCGGCGGAGAACGGCACCTGGCACCTGTTCAACCCCGGCATCAAGACCTTCGACGTCGTTTACGAAGCCATTCGCGAGCTGGGCTACCCGCTGCGCGAAATCCCGGTCGAGGAATGGCGCGCGGCGCTGGCCGACCGGGACAACCCGTTGTCCGCGATGGCCCCGCTCTACCAGGAAGGGGCCCTCGACATCGGCGACAACGTCTACGGCAACGAGCACACCGGGCGCGAGCTCGCCCGGCTGGGCCTGTGCTGGCCGGAGATCACCCCGGCCGTGTTCACGAAAATGATCGGCTATTTCCGTGAAACGGGCGAATTCACCGGCTGACGCCGATTCGTCCCCGTGCTCCCGATATCCGGCTCAAGCAAGGAATGCGTGATGAGGAAGACGCTGCCCGCACGAGCCCGGCCGGTCCTGCACCGCGCCGCCGATCAGTGCGACGAGACCCTGTCCGACTACCCCGCCGCCCAGCAACCCGACTGGCCCGACCCGGCCGAGCTCGCCGGCGTCCGCGACACGCTGTCCGAGCGTGAAGACGTCGTCGGCGCCGCCGAGGTGCTGCAACTGCGGTCCCTGCTGGCCCGCGCCGCCGAAGGCGAGTTCTGCGTGCTTCAAGCGGGTGACTGCGCCGAAGACCCGGCTGACACCGGCGTCCGGGCCGTGGCCCGCAAGATCGGCATGCTCGACACGCTCGCCGAGGTGATGCGGGTCGGCTCCGGCCGCCCGGTCCTCGAGGTCGGCCGGATCGCCGGCCAGTACGCCAAACCCCGCTCGCAGAACGTCGAGAACGTCGACGGCCACGAGCTGCCCGTCTACCGCGGCCCGATCGTCAACAGCCCCGAACCGACCGCCGAAGCCCGGCGGCCCGACCCCACCCGGATCCTGGACGCGCATGACGCCGCGCTCGGCGTCCGCGCGTCGATCGGCCGCCTCGGCCGGGGGACCGGAGCCGAGCCGGCCGGCCGGATCTGGACCAGTCACGAAGCCCTGCTGCTGGACTACGAGGTCCCGCTGGTGCGCCGGATGCCCGGCGGCCGCAGCTACCTCGCCTCGACGCACTGGCCGTGGATCGGCGAACGCACCCGGCGCTCGGACGGCGCCCACGTGCACCTGCTGTCCACTGTGGTCAACCCGGTGGCGGCGAAGGTGAGCGCGAAGGCGCCGATCGAGGACGTCCTGAAGCTCTGCGGGCAGATCGACCCGTTCCGCACGCCCGGGCGGCTCACGCTGATCCCGCGGTTCGGCGCGGCCCGCATCGGGGAACTCGCGCCGCTGGTGCGGGCGGTGCGCGACGCCGGGCACCCGGTGCTGTGGCTGTGCGACCCGATGCACGGCAACACCGTCGTCGCCGACGACGGGCTCAAGGTCCGCTGGCTCGAGGACATCATGAACGAGCTGCGCCAGTTCGTCCGGATCGTCACCGGCGAGGGCGGCGCCTGCGCAGGGCTGCACATGGAGGCCTCGCCCAGCGAGATCTCCGAATGCCACGGCGCCGGCATCACCGCCGCCCGCGGGCCCGGCTACACGACGCTGTGCGACCCGCGGCTGAACCTCACCCAGGCCGTCGCGCTGACCGCGCACTGGCAGCCCGAGGCGGCCCACGAACTCAGGACGGAGCTGGCGTCATGACCGTGACCCTCATAACCGGAGCCGGCAGCGGCATCGGCGCCGCCACCGCGACCCTCCTGGCCGAACGCGGCCACACCCTCGCGTTGTTCGACCGGGACGAGGACGCCCTCGCCCAGGTTGCGAAACCCCTGCTGGACGACGGCCGCAGCGTGGAGACGCACGTCGTCGACGTCACCTCCAGCGCGGAGGTCGACGCCGCCGTCGAGCACGTCGAGACCGGCTTCGGGCCGATCAGTGGCCTGGCGAACGTCGCCGGGGTGCTGCGGATGGGCCGGGTGGCCGAGCTGTCCGACGAGGACTGGAACGAGACGTTCGCGGTCAACGCGACCGGCGTGTTCCACGTCTGCCGGGCGGTGTCCCGCCGGATGGCGGCGCGCAAGAGCGGCTCGATCGTCACGGTGGCGTCCAACGCCGCGGGGGTGCCCCGCAGCCACATGGCCGCCTACGCCGCGTCGAAGTCCGCCGCGACCAGCCTGACCCACAGCCTCGGCCTGGACCTCGCCCCGCTCGGCATCCGCTGCAACGTCGTCGCGCCCGGCTCGACCGACACGCCGATGCTGCGTTCCATGTGGACGGACGACACCGGGCGGCAGGCCACGGTCGACGGCGACCCGGGCCAGTTCCGCCTCGGCATCCCGCTGGGCCGGATCGGCGTGGCCGAGGACGTCGCCCGCAGCGTCGCGTTCCTGCTGTCGGACGAGGCCCGGCACGTCACCCTCGCCACCCTGCTCGTCGACGGCGGCGCGGCCCTCGGCGCCGTCTGAAGGAGGCCTGATGACCGGCATCACGATCGAACCGTACGACCTGCCCACCACCGTCCCGGCCAGCACCGCGACCTGGCGGCCCCACCCGGGCCGCGCGGCCCTGCTGATCCACGACATGCAGCGCTACTTCCTCGGCTTCTACCCCGAGGACGGCGAACTGCGGCGCACGCTCGTCCGCAACGTCGTCCAGGCGCGGGAAACGGCCGACCGGCTGGGCATCCCGGTGTTCTACACCGCCCAGCCCGGCTCGATGACACCCGAGGACCGCGGGCTGCTGCAGGACATCTGGGGCCCGGGCATGAAAGCCACCCCGGCCGACCGGCAGGTGATCGACGAACTGACGCCGACGCCGTCCGACGTCGTGCTGACGAAGTGGCGCTACAGCGCGTTCCACCGCACCGACCTGCTCGACCGGCTGCGCGCGGCCGGTCGCGACCAGTTGATCGTCTGCGGGATCTACGCGCACGTCGGCTGCCTGGTCACCGCCGTCGAGGCGTTCACGCACGACATCGAGACGTTCTTCGTCGCCGACGCGGTCGCCGACTTCGGCCCGGACGAGCACCGGCTCGCGGTGGACTACGCGGCCCGCAACTGCGCCGTCGCGACCACCACGGCGGCGCTGGTCGGCGAGCTGGAAGGGGCGGTGGTCACGTGAGTCCCCTGCCCATCCGCGCGGGCTCGCCGTACGCGATCCTGCACCGGCCCGGCAGCGGCCGCGGCGACCAGGTCGAGATCGTCTCCGGCCCGGTCCGCACCGCCGAGCGGCTGGCCGACCTGACCCTGGACGACGGCTCGTGGGAAGGCCGGGGCCGGCACACGAAACTGGTGCTGCTCCCGTACCGGCAGCTCGCCGAGCGCGGTTACGACTGCCCGGACGACCAGGTCCCGCTGCAGGTGATGGACATCGAGGCCCAGACGACCCTCACCGTCGCCGAGACCCTCGCGGCGCTGCCCGACGGCGTCCCGCCGCTGGAAGACCGCGCGTTCGACCTCGGCGACGATGAGTACGCCCGCACGGTCGAGCGGATCCTCGACGACGAGATCGGGGCCGGCGAGGGCGCGAACTTCGTGCTCTCCCGCAGCCTGCGCGGCCGGTTCCCCGGCTTCGACGACGACGTCGCGCGGGCGGTCTTCAAGCGCCTGCTGGGCGCGGAAGCCGGGGCGTACTGGACGTTCCTGGTCTTCACCGGCGAGCGGTACCTGCTCGGCAGCACGCCCGAGCAGCACGTCCGGCTGTTCGACCGCACGGTGACGATGAACCCGATCAGCGGCACCTACCGCTATCCCGAGGGCGGCGCCGACGCCGAAGGCCTGCTCGAGTTCCTCCACGACGAGAAGGAGGCCGACGAGCTCTGCATGGTCGTCGACGAGGAACTGAAGATGATGGCCGAGCTGTGCGACCGCGGCATCCGGGTGTCCGGGCCGCGGCTGCGGCGCATGTCGCGGCTGGCCCACACCGAGTACTCCCTGGAGGGCGAGACCGGCCGGCCGCTGACGGAGGTGCTGCGGCACACGCTGCTCGCGCCGACCGTCACCGGCAGCCCGCTGGTCAACGCCTGCCGCGTGATCCGCCGGTACGAACCGAAGGGGCGCGGCTACTACAGCGGCGTCATCGGGCTCGTCGGCAGCGACGACGACGGCCGCCGCTCCCTGGACTCGGCGATCCTCATCCGCACCGCGGACATCTCGCCGGGCGGCGACGTCCGGCTGGCCGCCGGGTCGACGATCGTCCGCGAGTCGGCGCCGCTGTCGGAAGCCGCCGAGACGACGGCGAAGGTGTCGGCCGTCCTGAAGTCGCTCTCCGGCGAAACCCGCGCCGCCACGGCTTCGCCACCGCCGTCGACGTCGTCGGACGAGGTGCGTTCGGCGTTGAAGGCACGCAACGACGGGAAGTCCCGGTTCTGGCTCGACGGCGCCCGGCCCGGCACCGGGTCCCGGGTGCGGATCACCGTCGTCGACGCCGAAGACGCGTTCACCTCGATGCTGGCCTACCAGCTCAAGTCGGTGAACTGCGACGTGACGACGGTGCCGTGGGACGCGGGGGAGCTGCCGGACAACGACCTGGTGCTGCTCGGCCCCGGCCCGGGCGACCCCAACGACGTCGGCGGCGCGAAGGTCGGCCGGCTGCGCGCACTGGCCGCGGATCTGCTGCGCGAAGGCCGTCCGCTGGTCGGCGTCTGCCTGGGCCACCAGATGCTCTGCGCCGAACTCGGGCTGTCCGTCCAGCGGCTGGCGCGGCCCAACCAGGGCCGTCAGGCGCACGTGACGATCGAAGGCACCCGCCGTGCGGTCGGGTTCTACAACAGCTTCGCCGCGCGGACGGCCGACGACCGCGTCGCGGTGCCCGGCCGTGCGCCCGCCGACGTCGTCCGCGGGCTCGACGACCAGGTCATCGGCCTGCGCGGGCCGGGACTGGCGACCATCCAGTTCCACGCCGAGTCCTTCCTCACCGAGGACGGTCCGGCGATCCTGCGCGACGTCGTCGACCACGCGACCGAAGGAGGCAGCTCATGACAGCGACCGCCCCGGCGTTCGACCGCGCCCGGCTGAGGACCTTCCTCGGCCACTTCACCACCGGCGTCACGGTCGTCACCTACCGGCGCGGGCCGATGGTGCGCGGCGCGACCGTCAACGCGTTCACGTCGGTGTCGCTGGACCCGCCGCTCGTGCTCGTCTCCCTGGACCGGCGCAGCCGCTCGGTGCAGCACCTCGGCGACGGGCCGTTCGTGGTCAACATCCTCGCCGAGGACCAGCAGGACGTCGCGATGCACTTCGCGGGCAAGCCGCTGGCCGACGACGACGTGCCGTGGGTCGACCTCGACTCGCCGGTGCCGCGGCTGGGCGGCACGGTCGGGCACGTCGAGTGCACCCCGTGGCGCGCCTACGACGGCGGCGACCACGTGCTGCACGTCGGCGAGGTGACCGGCCTCGACCTGGCCGGCGGGCGGCCGCTGCTGTTCTTCGGCGGCGAGTTCCCGCGGCTGGCCGAAGACCCCGAAGCACCGCACTGGTCGTGGTCGCTGGACGACCCGACACCCCAACGATGGGAGGCAGGCAAGTGAGCGAGACGACGACCCGGCCGTTGACCGGGGACGAGTACCTGGAGAGCATCCGCGACGGCCGCGAGATCTGGGCCTACGGCGAACGCGTCGACGACGTGACCAAGCACCCGGCGTTCCGCAACACCGCCCGGATGACCGCGCGGCTGTACGACGCGCTGCACGACCCGGAGAAGCAGGACGTGCTGACCACGCCGACCGACACGGGCAGCGGCGGGTTCACGCACCGGTTCTTCCGCGCGCCGAGGTCCGCACAGGACCTGATCGGCGACCGGGACGCGATCGCCGAGTGGGCCAAGATGAGCTACGGCTGGCTGGGCCGCAGCCCGGACTACAAGGCGAGCTTCCTCGCCACCCTCGGCGTCGACCCGGGTTACTACGGCGAGTTCGAGGGCAACGCGCGTCGCTGGTACGCCGAGGCGCAGGAGAAGGTCCTCTTCTGGAACCACGCGATCATCAACCCGCCCGTCGACCGGCACAAGGCGGCCGACGACGTCGGGGACGTGTTCGTGCACGTCGAGGAGGAACGCGACGACGGCCTGGTCGTCAGCGGCGCCAAGGTCGTCGCGACCGGGTCCGCGCTGACGCACGGCAACTTCATCGCCCATTACGGGCTGCCGGTGAAGAAGCGCGAGTTCGCGCTGGTGGCGACGCTGCCGATGGACTCGCCGGGGCTGAAGCTCATCTGCCGGCCGTCCTACGCGCTGCAGGCGGACACGACGGGCAGCCCGTTCGACTACCCGCTGTCGAGCCGGCTCGACGAGAACGACACGATCTTCGTGCTCGACAAGGTGAAGATCCCCTGGGAGAACGTCTTCGTCTACGGCGACCAGGCGAAGGCGGCGACGTTCCTGTCGGCGTCGGGGTTCCTGAACCGCTCGACGTTCCACGGCGTGACGCGGCTGGCCGTGAAGCTGGACTTCCTGGCCGGGCTGCTGCTCAAGGGCGTCGACGTCACCGGCACCAAGGACTTCCGCGGCATCCAGACCCGCATCGGCGAGGTCATCGCGTGGCGGAACATGTTCTGGGGCCTGAGCGATGCGATGGCGCTGAACCCGGACCCGTGGAAGGACGGCGCGGTGCTGCCGAAGCTCGACTACGGCATGGCCTACCGCTGGTTCATGACGATCGGCTACCCGCGGGTGCGGGAGATCATCCACCAGGACCTGGGCAGCGCGCTGATCTACCTGAACTCGCACGCCAGCGACTTCCAGAACCCGGAGCTGCGGCCCTACCTGGACAAGTACGTCCGGGGCTCGTCGGGCTACGACGCGGTCGAGCGGGTCAAGCTGATGAAGCTGATCTGGGACTCCGTCGGCACGGAGTTCGCCGGCCGCAACGAGCTCTACGAGCGGAACTTCTCGGGCAACCACGAGAACGTCCGGATCGAGATGCTCACCGCCCAGCAGGCGTCCGGGCAGGTCGACGGCTACAAGGGCTTCGCCGAGCAGTGCCTGGCCGAGTACGACCTCGACGGCTGGACCGCACCGGACCTGATCAACCCCGATCGGCTCTGACGTGAGCCACGACGTGACGGAGGGCCTCCCCGCGGTGCGGGAAGGCCCTCCGGTCGTGCGTCTGTCAGCTGGTTCCTCAGCTTTCGACGAGCATCAGGCAGAACCCGTCGTGGCCGCGGCTGCCGACGGTCTGCACGGTCGTCGCCGTGACGCGCGGTTCGTCGGCCACCAGCTGGTTGAACCGGCGCACGCCCTGCACCGCCGGGTTGGGGCTGTCGGCCTCGATGACGAGCCCGTCGAGCACCACGTTGTCCACGACGATGACGCTGCCCGGGCGGGTCAGCTTCAGGGCCCAGCCGAAGTACTCCGGGATGTTGGCCTTGTCGGCGTCGATGAACACGAGGTCGAACGGCTCGCCGCCCGCCAGCTCCGGCAGGGTCTCGAGCGCCTTGCCGACGCGCAGGTCGACGACGTCGGACAGGCCGGCGTTGTCGATGTTGCGCTGCGCGACCTCGGCGAAGGACGGTTCGGCCTCCAGCGTGGTCAGCGTGCCGCCCGCGGGCAGCGCGCGGGCCAGCCAGATCGCGCTGTAGCCGCCGAACGCGCCGATCTCGAGGATGCGACGCGCGCCGTGGGTGCGGGCGAGCAGGTGGAGGAACTTGCCCTGGTTGGGTGCCACCGCGATCTCCGGCAGCCCGGCCTCGGCACTGGCCTTGGCCGCGAGGTCCAGGGCGGCGTCGTGCTCCACCATCAGGTTCGAGGTGTAGGTGTCGATTTTCGTCCACTGGTCTTCGCTCATGTCTCCCGATGTTACTTGAGGAAGGCGCGCGGCTATAGGGATAATGGATTATTTTTCTCGTCAGGTTGATTTCCTGGAGGCAACCACTGTAGTGTCGAAGGAGATCGGGCGGTTGTTTCGCCGCCGCCCCCGATGATCGATCAAGGCCACTCTCCGAGGCGCCGTCTGGGAATGCTTTCCCGGCGCCGGAAGAAAGGATGGCGACATGTCCGAGAACGCCGTGGCGACCCTCGAGTCGCCCCGCCTTGCCCCGCTCCGCGCGGCCGCGTTCCACCACCTGGGGATCCAGACCGCCGATCTCGCCAACTGCGTCTCCTGGTACCAGGAGTTCTTCGGCTGCAAGGAGAACTGGAACCTCGACGAGTTCTCCGAGCTGACCACCAGCCGGCTGCCGGGCATCGTCAAGCTCGTCGAACTGCGGGCCGGCGGCACCCGGTTCCACCTCTTCGAGCGCGCGGGCGAAGGCAGTGAACCGCCCGAGCCCGGCAACGCGCAATTCCAGCACGTCTGCATGGAGGTCGGCTCGCCGGCGGAAATGTCCGCGTGGCAGCGGCACTGGACCCGGTTGTACGAATCCGGCCGATTCCATTTCACGCGTGACGAACCGGCGACGGAGATCGTCACCGATGACGACGGCGTGCAGAGTTTCTACGTATTCGACGTGAACGGCCTCGAATACGAGTTCACCTGGATTCCGGAGGCCGCGTCATGACCGTTCCCGTGCTGACCGGGGTCCCCGTGCGCGAGGGGTGGGACTTCGGCGACTTCCCCTACGGCCTCGAACCGCTGACCATCCCGGACGCCGGCACCGAGCCCGGCGGCGACGGCCCCTGCTCCCGCTTCGCCGGGCTGTGCACCCACCTGGAGCACATCTCGCGCAGCGGGGTGCCGGGCCCGGTCGAACCCGTCGAGTCGTCCGACCGGCTGTACTGGTTCCGCTGGATCACCGGCCACCAGGTGACGTTCGTGCTGTGGCAGCTCGTCGCCCGCGAACTGGCCATGGCCGAACGCGGCGAGCGTGACCGCGAGGCCGCGCTGGCCTCGGCGGCGCTGTTCACCCGCGGCTTCAGCGCGATGCTGCTCTACACCAGCTCGACGCCGATCGACGTCTACCACGAGGTCATCCGGCCGAGCATGTTCCTGCAGCACCGCGGGTTCAGCGGCACGTGGGCGCCGGACTTCGCCCCCGTCCGCGATCTCTACCGCGGCAAGGGCCTGCCCGATGACGACTCGCCCGGCGTCCAGGCCCTGCGCGACGAAGTCGGCTTCTACCAGCGCGTCCACGGCGGGATCGCGGCCAAGCTGGTGCCGAGTGGCCGGTCGCTGCTGCAGGACGCGGCGGGCGCGGCCGAGGCGCCGCACCCGGACGTGCTGAGCGTCGTCTACGACAACTACTTCATGACGCTGCGAGCGCCGACGTCGCTGCCGGACGTCGTGGCCCAGCTGCTGCGCCGGCTCAACGCCGTGGCGCTGGACGTCACGCAGAACGGCGTCGACGCGGTGTCCGACGCCGAGGACCCGCCGGCCGAGCTGACCAGTCCCGAGGTCCGCTCCTGCGAGGCCGGGTTCGTCGGCCTCCTCGCCGACGTCGCGGCGTGCGCGGCCGGCTCCCCGGCGGACTGAGCCGTGCGCCACGGCATAGTCCTGCTGCCCGAGCAGCGCTGGTCCGCCGCGCGGGACCGCTGGCGCCGCGCCGAAGAGCTCGGGTTCGACCACGCCTGGACCTACGACCACCTGATGTGGCGCTGGCTGCGCGACGAGACGTGGTTCGGCTGCCTGCCGACGCTGACCGCCGCGGCCGGGGTGACGTCGAAGATGCGGCTCGGCTCGCTCGTCGCCACCCCGACGTTCCGCCACCCGGTGCCCTTCGCCAAGGAGCTGATGACGCTCGACGACATCTCCGGCGGACGGCTGATCTGCGGCGTCGGCTCCGGGGCCGGCGGGTACGACGAGAGCGTCTTCGGCGCTGAACAAGAAGGCAGCCGGGCCGGGCGGTTCGCGGAGTTCCTCGAGCTGACGGACCTGCTGCTGCGGCAGCCGGTGACGTCGTACGAGGGCGAGTACTACCGCTGCGAAGGCGCCCGGATGGTGCCGGGCTGCGTGCAGCGCCCGCGGCTGCCGTTCGCGGTCGCCGCGACCGGCCCGAAGGCGATGGGCCTGGCCGCGCGGTACGCCGAAACGTGGATCACCGCGGGGGCGCCGGGCCGGTTCGACGCGCGGCGCTGGGACCTGGTCGTGCCGGAGCTGAAGGACCAGCTCCGGGCGTTCGAAGACGCCTGTGCCGCGGCGGGCCGCGAGCCGGCGGCGGTGGGGAAGCTGCTGGTGACGGGCGCGACCGTCGGGGGTGTGCTGGATTCGGCGCAGTCCTTCCGGGACGCCTCGGGCACGTTCGCCGACCTCGGCTTCACCGACCTGGTCGTGCACTGGCCCCGGCCGTCCGAGCCCTACCAAGGGGACGAGCGGGTCCTCGACGAGCTGGACCTGGCCTGAAAGGAGCAGCATGCCCGCGTACGAGATCGTCAACATGTTCGCCGACCACGTCTACGCCGGCAGCGCGCTCGGCGTCGTCCCGCGGGCCGGTGACCTCGACACGGCGGGGATGCAGGCGCTGGCCCGCGAGATCAACCACACCGAGACGGCGTTCGTGCTGCCCCCGACCGGGACCGGCGCCGACTACCGCGTCCGCGTCTTCACACCCGAGGCGGAGTCGCCGTTCGGCGGGCATTCCAGCGTCGGCACGGCGGTGACGCTCGCGCGGCTGGGCCTGGTGCCCGCCGGGCGGGTCGTGCAGGAGTGCGGCCCGAAGCTGCTGCCCCTGGACGTGTCCGCCGAGGCGGGCAAGATCACCGCGAACGACCCCCTGGCCAGCGAAAAGCTGGATGCCGGGGTCCTGCTCGGCGCCGTCGGCCTGCCCGCCTCCGCGGCCGGCGGCGCCCTTCCCTTCGCGTGCGGGTTCGGCCCGGCGTTCCACTTCCTACCGGTGCGCGCGGACGCCGTCGCCGCGGCGAAGCCCGACTTCGCGCGGATGGCGGCCGCCGACCTCGCCGACGTCCTGGTGTTCAGCTGGGACCCGGCGACCCGCACCGCGCACGGTCGGCTGTTCGCGCCGGGCTACGGGATGCCCGAGGACCCGGCCTGCTCGTCGGCCGCGCTCGGCCTGGGCGTCTGGCTCGTCGAGGCGGGCTGGCTCGCCGGCGGCGACTTCACCCTGCACCAGGGCCACGAACAAGGCCGTCCGTCCACTTTGTCCGGCTCGGTCCAGGTCGCCGACGGCCGGCCGGTGTCGGCGTCGGTCTCCGGCGCCGTACTGCCCGCGGGCACAGGCGAGCTGGCCGATCCGGACCGCGAGAAGGGAAGCTGACGTGCTCGACCGACCCGAACTGCTCGGCACCCGGGGTGCCGTCTCGTCCACGCACTGGCTCGGCTCCGCCGCCGGGACGGCGATGTTCGACCTGGGCGGCAACGCCTTCGACGCCGCCGTCGCCGCGGCGTTCGTCATCCAGGTCGTCGAACCGCACCTCAACGGCCCGGGCGGCGACGTCCCGATCCTGGTCCACGACGGCGCGACCGGCGAGGTCGAGGTGATCTGCGGCCAGGGCCCGATGCCGGAAGCCGCCACGCCCCAGGCGTTCCGCGACCGCGGCGTCGACGCCATCCCCGGCTCCGGCCTGCTCCCGGCGGTCGTGCCCGGCGCGTTCGGCGCGTGGCTGCGGCTGTTGCGCGACCGCGGGCGCCTCGACCTCGGCACCGTCCTCGCCCCGGCGATCGCCTACGCCGAAGACGGGTACCCGCTGCTGCCGAAGGCGGCGGACATGATCGACGTCCTCGCACCGCTGTTCCGCGAGGAGTGGACCGGCTCCGGCGAGGTGTACCTGCCCGGTGGCCGGTCGCCGAAGCCCGGCGCGCGGATCTGCAACAAACCGCTCGCCGCGACCTACCGGCGGATCGTCGCCGAGGCCGACGCCGCCAAGGGCGGGCGCGAGAACCGGATCGACGCCGCGATCACCGTGTTCTACGAAGGGTTCGTCGCCGAGACGATCGCCGACTTCCTCGCCACGGCGGAGCCGCTCGACTCCACCGGCCGCCGCAACAGCGGCCTGCTCACCGGCGACGACCTGGCCGCGTGGCGGCCCACCATCGAGCAAACGGTCAGCGCCGACTACCGCGGCCACACCGTGCACAAAGCCGGCCCGTGGTCGCAGGGCCCGGTGTTCCTCCAGCAGCTGGGCCTGCTCGAAGGCTTCGACCTGGCCGCGATGGACCACGGCGGCGCCGACCACCTCCACACGGTCGTCGAGAGCGCGAAGCTCGCCTTCGCCGACCGCGAGGCCTTCTACGGCGACCCGGCCCACACCGACGTCCCGCTCAAGGAGCTCCTGGACCCGGCGTACGCCGCGGCCCGGCGTGAGCTGATCGGCAGGAAGGCGTGCGGTTCATTGCGTCCCGGCATGGACGGCTGGTTCCCGGAACCGCCGCTGCCCGGCGAGCCGGACACCGACTGGCGCGCGCAGCTGGCCGACGGGATCCCGGCGGTCGTCAAACTGACCGCGGCCAAGGGCGACACGTGCTGCATCAGCGCGTCGGACCGCGACGGCAACATGGTCGTCGCCACGCCGAGCGGCGGCTGGCTGAAGAGTTCCCCCGTCATCCCCGGCCTCGGCTTCCCGCTCGGCACCCGCGGGCAGATGGCGTTGCTGGACGAGGGCCACCCGAACACGGTCGCGCCCGGCAAGCGCCCGCGGACCACGCTGAGCCCGACCCTGGTCACCAAGGACGGGCGGCCGCACCTGGCGTTCGGCACCCCGGGCGGTGATCAGCAGGACCAGTGGACGCTGAACTTCTTCGTCAGCCACGTCGACGGCGGCCTGCGGCCCCAGGCGGCCGTGGAGCAGCGGGCGTTCCACACCGACCAGGTGCCCTCGTCGTTCGCGCCGCGCTCGGCCCGCCCGAACCGGCTGGTCGTGGAGAACAGCTGCCCGCCGGAGGTGGTCGCGGAGCTGCGGGCGCGCGGCCACGACGTCGCCCTCGCCCCGGACAAGTCCCTGGGCAAGGTCTGCGCGACGGGGTTCGACGGCGACCTCGTCCTGGCCGCGGCGAGCCCGCGCGGGCAGCAGGCCTACGCCGTCGCCCGCTGAGACCGGAGGTGTCGTGGTGAAGTCCGTACTGGAACTGTCCCCGAGCCGGCGTGCGCTGGCCGAAGTCACCGACGAGCTGGGCCGGGGCCGGCCCGCGGTCGTCCACAACGGACGCGAAGCCGTGTTCGTGCTGCCACTGGCCGAGGTTTCGGTGTCGGGGGTGGCGTTCCTGGTCCGGCACGGCTCGGGTCTGCTGATCGCGGCCCTGCCCCGGAGCCGCTGCGACGACCTGGGCCTGCCGAGGATGTGGGGCGAGTTCGAGCAGCCGTCGGACTACTGCGTCACGGTCGACGCCGCGGACGGCATCACCACGGGCATCTCGGCGACCGACCGCGCGACGACCCTCTCGCGGCTGGCCGACTCGTCCGCGGGCCCGACGGACTTCCAGCGGCCGGGACACGTGATGACCCGCGCGACCCACCCGGACGGCGTCGTCGGCCACGCCGGCTTCCCCGAAGCGGCGTCCGACCTGGCGGACCTGGCCCACTGCGGCCCGGCAGCGGTGTACACGCACATCGTCAGCCCCCTCGACCCGACGCGGCTCGCCAAGCCGGAAGAGCTGGACCGGCTACGCGGCGAATGCGCGCTACCGGCGGTGAGCTTGGCGATGCTGCGCGGGTTCCGGACCCGGCTGGCTTCAGCCGCGTAGCCGGGCATTGAGCCGGGCCGCCTGGCGGGTGAGGTGGTCGCGCTCCGGCACGCTGGCCGCCGCCCGCGCGGCCTCGGCGTAGAGCCGGGCCGCGCCCGCCGCGTCGCCGTCGCGCTCGTGGAGGTACGCCGAGACGGCCGTGTAGCGCGGCAGCGCGGGGTCGAGATCCGCCAGCGCCGCCAGGCCGGCGCGGGCGCCGTCGGCCTCGCCGACCGCGACGGCCCGGTTGAGCCGGGCCACCGGGCTGCCGGTGAGGCGCACCAGCTCGTCGTACCACTCGACGATCTGCACCCAGTCGGTCTCCTCGGCCGTCTGGGCATCCGCGTGGAGCGCGGCAATCGCCGCCTGGGCCTGGAACTCGCCCAGGCGGTCGCCGGTCAACGCCGTCTGGAGGATGTCGACGCCCTCGGTGATCAGGCGGGTGTTCCAGCGGCTGCGGTCCTGCTCGGCCAGCGGTACGAGGCTGCCGTCGGGCCCGGTCCGCGCGGGACGCCGGGCGTGGTGCAGCAGCATGAGCGCGAGCAGGCCCGCGACCTCTTCGTCGTGGGTCCCGATCGCCAGCTGGCGGGTGAGCCGGATCGCCTCGGCGGCGAGGTCGACGTCACCGCCGTAGCCCTCGTTGAAGACGAGGTAGAGCACGCGCAGCACCGTGGTGAGGTCGCCGGTCCGGGTGAGCCGGACGCCCGAGACGGTCTTCTTGGCCCGGCTGATCCGCTGGGCCATGGTCGCTTCCGGCACGAGGTAGGCCTGCGCGATCTGGCGCGTGGTCAGGCCGCCGACCGCGCGCAGCGTGAGCGCGACGGCCGACGCCGGCGTCAGCGACGGGTGCGCGCACAGGAAGTACAGCTGGAGCGTGTCGTCCACGGCCGCGCCCGGCTCGGGCGCGGGCTCGTCGTCGACGCGTTCCTCGCGCTGCCGCCGGGACGTCTCGGCGCGGGTGGCGTCGAGGAACTTGCGCCACGCCACGGTGATCAGCCAGCCCTGCGGGTCGCGCGGCACCTCGTCCGGCCACGTGCGCAGCGCCTCGATCAGGGCGTCCTGCACGGCGTCCTCGGCCGCCGCGAAGTCGGCGCCGCGCCGGACGAGGACGCCGAGCACGGTGGGGGTGAGGGTCCGCAGCAGGGCTTCGTCCACGGACGTCACTCCGTGATCGTCGGGGGCGCGGTCAGGAACGGGCGCACCTCGAGCCACTCCTGGATCGGCGTCCCGCCGGCACCCGGCGCGGCGGACAGCTCGCCGGCCAGCTCGAGCGCCCGCTCGTAGCTGTCGACGTCGATGATCGTCCAGCCGGCGATCAGGTCCTTGGTCTCCGCGAACGGCCCGTCAGTGACCGGCGGCCGTCCCTCGCCGTCGGACCGGACGAACGTGCCGTCGGGGGAGAGCGGCCGGTGTTCGACGAACTCGCCGGTGCTCTCGAGCCGGTCGGCGAAGTCCTGCATGTACTGGACGTGGGCCGTGAGCTCCGCCGGCGTCCACTGGTCCATCGGGACGTCGTTGACTGCGGCCGGGGCGCCCCGGTAGTGCTTGAGCAGCAGGTACTTGGTCACGGTGATCTCCTTCGCGAGGTGGTCTTCGGGGTTCAGGCGCTCTGCCGCGCGGCACGTTCGTGCATCAGCTCCTCGACGGCGCTGGGCAGGGTCTGCTCGAAGTCGATGAGCTTCGCCCAGGTCGGGGTCACGACGATCCGGACCATACCGTCGTAGAGGTCACGCACCTCCGCCTCCCACTCGACGCGCTGCTCCGGCGTCATCTCGTAGGTGCCGTTCATCTGCAGGTACTCCTCCGGGATGCCGTCGACGACGTCCAGTTCGGCCTGGCCGCGGATGAGCAGGATCTTGGGCGGGTGCACCTCGGTGTCGATCGTGAGGGCGACCGCCGGGTTGGCGCGCAGGGCGTGCAGCTTGGGGGCGTTCTTCGGGGTGCAGAGGACGATCTGCGAGCCGGTCCAGGTGAACCCGATCGGGATGGTGCGCGGGGTGCCGTCCTTGGCGACGTAGGCCAGCCGGGTCAGGTCGCGGCCCAGCAGCTCCTGGCTGTACGGGCGGTTCAGGATCTCGGTGATCTCGGTCTGGTGCACGGTTCCTCCAGTGGTCGCTGTCGCCCCTGGGACGGAGCCGGTCCCGCATTCTCGACATCACCGCGGGGGACGGGTCCCGAAATTTTTCGCGGCCCGTCCTAGAGTGCGGCGACTCCAACCGAAGACGGGGGCAGAACATGACTTCCACCAGGCAGGACGGCGACACCTGGGACCTGGCGTCCAGCGTCGGCACCACGGCCACCGCCGCCGCGGCGGCCCGGGCGATCGCGACCCGCGAGGACAGCTCGCTCTTCGCCGACCCATTCGCCGAACCACTAGTCCGGGCGGTCGGCGTCGACCTGCTCACCCGGCTGGCGTCCGGCGAGCTGCCGCCGGGCGACCTGGTCGAGCAGGTGGCGATCGACGTGGCCAAGGTCCGCGGCAAGTTCTACGACGACTTCTTCCTCGACGCGGCGAACGCGGGCATCACGCAGGTCGTGATCCTGGCCTCGGGGCTGGACTCCCGCGCGTACCGGCTGCCCTGGCCGGCCGGGACCGTGGTGTACGAGCTGGACCAGCCGCAGGTCGTCGAGTTCAAGACCCGCGCACTGGCCGAGCTGGGCGCCAAGCCCACCGCCGACCGGCGAGTGGCCGCGGCCGACCTGCGCGACGACTGGCCGGCCGCCCTGCGTGAAACCGGTTTCGACCCGACGCGGCCGACCGCGTGGAGCGCCGAAGGCCTGCTGGGCTACCTGCCACCGGAGGCCCAGGACAGCCTGCTGGACACGATCACCGAACTCAGCGCCCCGGGCAGCCGCGTGGCCACCGAAAGCCGCCCCAACCCGAAGCCGGGCGAGGAGGACCGGACGAAGGAAAGCCTGGACCGCGTCTCCGAGCGCTGGCGCGAGAGCGGTTTCGACCCGGGCATGGCCAAGCTGCGCTACTTCGGAGACCGCAACGAGGCGGCGCCCTACCTGGCGGGCCTGGGTTGGGCCCTGTCCGGAAGCACGGTCGGAGACCTGCTGGCCGCCGTCAACCTCCCACCCCTGAAGGCCGACGGCCTGCGGCTGGGGAACGTGCGCTACATCAGCGGCACCCTCAACGAGCCGCCGAACTAGCACCCACAGCCTTGCCGAGGGATCGTGAGTGCTCAGCCGGGCTGGAGCGGACCTGCTTTGGTGACCAACCGGTCCGGCTGGCGCTCTGGGTTGCTGAGGCTGGCGTGTTGCCGGGTCTGCCGCGGCTTGTCATCTGTGTTCAGCCGGAATCGTGTGGCTGGCGTTCGGCACGTGGCAGTTCCGCACCGTCGCGACAGTCGTCTACTAGCGGACCGGTGTTCCGCCACCCATCGGAACACCGGCCCGCATCACGCAGGTCCGGCACCCAGCCATCGCAGGCCAACCCCACCGCACCAGAAGTCACACGCGCCACACCGGTACCGGTCGTGAGTGTTTAGGAGGGTTCTAACCCTCCTAAACACTCACGACAAGCCGCGGCAGACCCGATCAGCGCGTGGGGGATGGGGCAGATCGCGGCCTCCGTCATCGAGCGGCGCGCGTTGGCCGTCGCTCCGTCCGGCGGTGTGTGCGGGCCCCGGGGAGGGGGGTCCTAGTTTTTGAGCGCCTCTTTGCGCCCCTCCAAGCCTCAAGGCTTCTCCAGGCTCATCTGAGTTTGGATATGTAACCTTATCCGAACTTAAGCACACTGGTAGCTATCTTTTGATTTTGAACAGCCGCTTCTAGTTCTAATCAGAAGGTTTGATAGGGTCTTGACCATGACGGAAGATGCTGGTCAAGCCCGGGTTTGCGAGTACCGACGCTGCGGAGCGGCTCTGCCGCCCGCCGTGGGCCGGGGGAGCCGGGCGCGGTTCTGCCAGGACGGGAAGACCTGGGGGCGGCGGAACCTCACCTGCCGTGACGCCGAAGCCGTCCTGGCCGACGCCGAGTCCCTGCGTGAGAGCGACACGGCGCTCGACGACACGGCCGTCACGGCGTTGTCCGGGCAGGTCGACCGGGTGCTCGAACCGGCCCGCGGGCTCGTCGAGACGCTCACGACGCTGCGCCACCAGCTCGAAGCGACCACCACCACCGCCCTCGCCGAGCGGGACGCCGCTCTGGCCGAGGCCGACGAGCACCGGCTCCAGCGCGGCCGGGCCGACGCCGAAGCCGCCCAGGCTCGCGACGTCGCCGAAGAAGCCGTGCGGCAGGCGGCCGTCGCCGAGAAGGAGAAGACCGCCGCCGGTCGGGAACGGGATCAGGAGCGCGCCGTCCGGAAGGCCGCCGTGCAGGAGCAGCAACGCGCCGAGGGGCAGCTGGCCGCCGTGCGGGATGAGCTCGCCCGCGTCGCCGAGCGGGCCGAGGCCGCCGCGACCCTCGCCGGGGAGCGGGCCACGACCATCGCCACCGTCACCGCCGAACTCGCCGCCACCCGGACCGCGCTCGACGACGAACGCGGCCGTGGTCAGGACGCCAACGTGCGAGCGGAAGCCGCGACCGTCCGTGCGGAGGCTGCCGAAACCCGAGCAGAAGCCGTCTCACAGAAGCTCGACGCCGCGCGCGAGGAGCACGCCAAGGCCCGTCAGGAAGCCGCGGACCGGGCCCAGGCCGACGTCGAACGGCTCCGCGCCGGCTTCGACCAGCGGCTCGCCGAGGTGCAGGCGTCCCACGAGCAGACCGTCCGGTCCATGCACGAGACCACCACGAACCTGGGCGCCGAGCTGCGCGCCAGTACCGCCCGGGCCGACGCCGCCGACCACCGGCTGAGCCAGGTCCGCGCAGCCCTGAAGGCTGAAGAAGTCTCAGCAACACTTAAGCAGTTACTTGACCAATGAGCCGAGCGAGCCTAACTTAAGTACATGCTTAACCATGACGAGTCGCTGGACCTGGTGTTCCGCGCCTTGGGGGACCGGACGCGACGGGCTCTGGTGGAGCGGCTCGTGCGCGGTCCGGCGTCGGTCAGCGAGCTGGCCGCGCCGCTGCCGATGTCGCTCGCCGCTGTCGTGCAGCACCTGCAGGTGCTCGAAACGGCCGGGATCGTGCGCTCGGAGAAGGTCGGCCGGGTGCGCACCTGCCGGATCGTGCCGGAGGTGCTGCGCGCCGGCGAGCACTGGCTCGGGCACCAGCGCACCGAGTGGGAGAGCAAGCTCGACCGGCTCGGGGACTTCCTCGAGCCGGGTGACTCGGAAGGAACGTCCTCATGACCGTCACGCACAGCACGTTCACCCTGGAACGCACCTACGCCGCGACACCCGCGCGGGTGTTCGACGCCTGGGCGGACCCCGCGGCGAAGGCCCGCTGGTTCGGCGGGGAAACCCACGCGCTGGACTTCCGCACCGGCGGCAGCGAGGTCACCACGGGCACCGCGCCGAACGGCACCAAGCTCGAAGCCGCCTCGACCTACCACAACATCGTCCCCGACGAGCGGATCGTCTACTCCACCACGCTGACCGGCGGCGACACCCTCGCCACCGTCTCGACGACGACGATCGAGCTGCTCCCCGACGCCGCCGGCACCCGCCTCGTCCTCACCGAGCAGGGCACCTTCCTCGACGGCGCGGAGGAACCCGCCTGGCGCGAGCAGGGCACCGGCGACTGGCTGGACAAGCTGGGCGAGGAGCTGAAGTGACCCCGAGGGCGCTGATCGAGTCCCGCGTCGCGGCCGTAGCGGCGAAGGACCTCGACGCACTCCTGGCCTGCTACGCCGAGGACGTCACGCTGTTCGACGCGGTCGGTCCGTTGCGCGACACGGGCCGTGAAGCGGAACGGGCCCGGCTGCGGGAGTGGTTCGGCGTCTACCGATCCGCGATCGAGCTGGACATTCGCGACCTGGAGGTCGTCGCCGACGGCGATGTCGCCTTCGCGTCCTACCTGTTCCGCGTGCGCGGCACCATGCTCGACGGAACCGCCGTGGCGATGTGGGTGCGCTCGACTGCCGGGCTCCGCCGCGACGATGACGGCTGGAAGATCGTCCACGAGCACAGCTCGGTCCCGTTCGACGGCGCCACCGGCGAAGCACTCACCCGGCTGCGGCCCGGGTCCGGTACTGCTGCGGGCTGACGCCGAACTCGCGTTTGAAGGCCGTGCTGAGGGCGAACGCGCTGCCGTAGCCGACCTGGTGGGCGACCGCGCCGATCGTTGCTTCCCGTTGCTGGCGCAGGAAATCCGCGGCCAGGGCGAGCCGCCAGCCGGTCAGGTAGGCCATCGGGGTCTCGCCGACGGTCGTGGCGAACCGGCGGGCCAGCGCGGCCCGGGAGACGCCGGTGTCGGCGGCGAGCTTCGCGACCGTCCACGGCTCGGCGGGCTGGTGCTGCAGCAGCCGCAACGCCTGGCCGACGATCGGGTCGTCGTGCGCTCGGTACCAGGCGGGCGCGCTGGTGTCGGGCCGGTCGAACCACGCTCGCAGCGCCGCGATGAGCAGCAGGTCCAGCAGCCGGTCGAGGACGGCTTCCTGACCCGGGACGTCCCGGCCGATCTCCCCGGCGAGCAGCCCGACCAGCGGCGTCGGCCAGTCGGTGGCGCGCAGGACGATCAGCACCGGCAGTGCCGCGAGGAGCCGTTTGCTGAGCTCGCCTTCCATGCCGTAGGTGCCGGTCAGCAGCACGACCGGGCCGTCGGTGCCGTGGCCCCAGGTCCGGACGCCGAGGTCGGCGTAGTCGGTGAGGTGCCCGCCGTCGGGCGTGCGGCATTCCTGCCCCGGCAGGATGATCGCCTGCGGCGGTGTCCCGGGGTGGTCGGCGACGACGTACGGGTCCGGGCCGCGCGCGATCGCGACGTCACCTTCGCGCAGCTGGACGGCTTCGCCGCCGTCGGGCACGATCCACGCTTCGCCGCGCACCACCGACACGACCGTCAGCGGCGCCCGGTCTTCGATGCGCAGCGACCACGGCGGGGTCAGTACCGACCGCAGCAGGAACGCGCCGTGCGCGCGGGGGCCGTCGAGCAGGGCGGCGAGCGGATCCATGCGTCCGAGTGTAGACGCTGGCACATGCCATCGAGGCTGTGAACTATGGAGAGTCTCACCGTGGCCCGGTTGACTCACGGCCATGACAACGAACTTCCTTGTGGTGGGCGGCACGGGCAAGACCGGCCGCCGGGTGGCGGACCGGCTGCGGGAGCGTGACCTGCCGGTGCGGATCACGTCCCGGCGGGGCGCGCCGCCGTTCGACTGGGCCGACCGCGCCACCTGGGCGCCGGTGCTCGAGGGCATCGACGCCGTCTACCTGACCTACTACCCCGACCTGGTCGTGCCCGGCGCGGTCGACGACATCCGCGCGTTCACCGAGCTGGCCATCGCCGAGGGCGTCCGGCACCTGGTGCTGCTCTCGGGCCGCGGTGAGGAGGAGGCCGAGGCGTGCGAGCGGATCGTCGCCGCGGCCGACATCGGCTGGACCATCCTGCGCTGCAGCTGGTTCGCGCAGAACTTCAGCGAGCACTTCCTGCTCGACGCCGTCCGCGGCGGCGAGATCGCGTTGCCCGCGGGGATGGTGGTCGAGCCGTTCCTCGACGTCCGCGACATCGCTGACGTGGCGGTGAAGGTGCTGACCGAACCCGGCCACACGAGCCGGCTGTACGAGCTGACCGGGCCACGGCTGCTGACCTTCGCCGACGCCGCCGCGGACATTGCGGCCGCGTCGGGGCGGGATGTCCGCTATGTTCCGGTTTCCGCCGAGGACTACGCCGCCGCGGCCGTCGGCTACGGCGTGCCGACGGCGGAAGCCGAGGCGCTGACGGAGCTGTTCGCCCGGGTGCTCGACGGGCGCAACGAGTCGGTGACGCACGACGTCGACCGGGTGCTGGGCCGCCCGGCGACGGACTTCGCCGACTTCGCGCGGGACGCGGCGGCGACCGGGGTCTGGGCCCGGTGAAGGGGAAGGTGACACCGATGTCGACGGTGGTTTTGGTGGCCGCGCTGGTCGCGGCCGGGTTGCTCGCGGGGCTGTTCTACGCCTACTCGTGCTCGGTGCTGCCGGGCCTGGCGCGCGGTGACGACAAGACGTTCGTGGAGGCGATGCGCGGGATCAACGTCGCGATCGTCAACCCGGTCTTCATGCTGACGTTCCTGGGCGCGCCGCTGCTGGCAGGGGTGGCGATCTTCCTCAACCCCGGGCCGCGGCCGTGGGTGATCGCGGGGTTCGTGTTCCTGGTGGCGACGCTGGTGATCACCGCGACGCTGAACATCCCGCTCAACAACGCGCTGGAGAACGGCGGCGACGACTACGCGGCGCTGCGGGCGCAGTTCGAGACGTCGTGGGTGCGCTGGAACGTACTGCGCACCCTCACGAGCACGGCGGGCTTCGGCTGCCTGGTCGCCGCGGTCCTCACCCGCCGTGGCTGACCCCTCGTGAGTGCGTAACAGTGTTAGAACACTGTTACGCACTCACGAGGCACGTCAGTCGGTGAGGCGGAAGAGCAGGTCGGTGACCCACTGCGCGGGGTCGGGTACCTCCAGCGGATTGGTGCGCAGCACTTCCAGGCGGCAGCCCCATTCCTCGCCGTCGGGTCCTTCGGTGCGGTCCCACGTGACGCCCTGCTCCGCGCCCCAGGCCAGCACCGACGCGGTGGCGGCGGCCAAGCCGTCGGGCGCGCCGACGTAGGTGTCGAGGACGTACTTCCCGGCCGGCAGCTCGTCGGTGAACGCCGGTTCCGCCGGGGCGAAGTCGCCCGCGATCGGGACGCCGGCCTCGACGGTGAACCGCATCCCGGGGTGGATGACGCGGTAGCGGAAGAACGGCGCGCCGGCCAGGGCGATCCCCTGCCCGGCCAGCGTGCCGATCAACGGCGGCAGCCGGTCGGCGATCCGCGGGAACTCCGCGATGCCGAGCGTGGCGCGCTCGGCGACGTAGCGCTGGGCGGGCAGGTCCACGACGGACGGCATCAGGCGAACTCCTCGGCCGGTCGGATCGGGCGGACCTCGATACTGCCGTAGGTCGCCGCGGGGTGCTTGGCCGCGATCTCCAGGGCTTCGTCGAGGTCGTCGCAGTCGAGGACGACGTACCCGCCGACCTGCTCCTTGGCCTCGGTGAACGGGCCGTCGGTGAGCAGGACCTCGCCGTCGCGGACGCGGATGGTGGTGGCTTCCGACGGCGGGCGCAGGCCGCCCCCACCGCGGATCTTGCCGCGGCGGTCCAGGTCTTCACCCCAGCCGTCGCAGCCGTCGTACTGGTGTCCTTCGGCGGTTTCGTCGCCGCAGATCATGAGCAGGTACTGCATTCAACGTCCTTCCAGGACTTCACGCAGGCGCACAGCGAAGGCGGCAGGCTCGGCGAGGAACCCGCCGTGGTCGCCGGGGAACGGCTCGGCGGTCAGGCCGAGGTCGGCGGCGAGGCCCAGGCCGGCTTCGTGGGCGGGCAGCCCGACGGCCTTCTCGCCGACGCCGACGACCAGCCGGGTGGTCACCGCGCGCAGGGCGTCGAGGTCCGGGTCGTAGGCGCCGATGGCGGCCATGAGGTGGCCGAAGAAGTAGGCGAAGTTGCCTTCCATCACCTTCATCCGGGCGAGCTCTTCGGGCGTCGGGTCGGTGGGCGGGGTGATGTCGAAGCCGCTCATCTTCGCGAACGCGCCGATGGCGGCGCCGATGCCGTGCTCGCGGTAGATCGCCGGGATGTCGGGGCCGTCGAGCACGCCCGGGCCGAGGTACCGCGTGACCGGCGGCTCGTGCAGGACGACGGTGCGGACCTGGCCGGGGTGGCGCACGACGTGGTTGAGCATGGTGATGGCGCCGCCGCTGTTGGCAAACACTTCAGCCGGCCCGTCGCCGATCTCGGCGAGCAGGCGGTGGACGTCGTCGGCGTGCTCTCGGAGGGTGTGGTCGCCGGGTTCGCCGTCGAGGGGGCTGCGGGAGATGCCGCGGGGGTCGAACGTGACGACGGTGTGGTCCTCGGCCAGCAGCGGCCGGATCGGGGCGAAGCCGGTGGCGTCGGCGGGGCCGCCGGGGATCAGCAGCAGGACGGGGCCGCTGCCGGTGACGTCGTAGGTGATGCGGGCGCCGGGTACGGCGAGGGTGCGGGTGGTCATGGCGTCTCCTCGGATCGGGGTTCGCCTACCCGACGGATGGGATCGGCCGGAACAGACACCGTTTCGGAAATTCTTCGGGTGAGGTAGCTGCGCTCGGCAGCGGTCGTGGCCAGGTCCCGGGCCGTGGCGTACCAGTGTGCGGCCTCGTCGTGGCGGCCCAGCCTGCGGAGGAAGTCGGCGCGAGTGGCCGGCAGCAGGTGGTAGCCCTCGAGCGCCTCGGTCAGTTCGTCGAGGAGGGCGAGCCCGGCGAGGGGGCCGTCGGCCATGCCGACGGCGACCGCCCGGTTGAGTGCGACGATCGCGCTGGGGACGAACTTCCGCAGCTCCCGGTAGAGGCCGGCGATCTGCGCCCAGTCGGTGTCGGCGGGCGTGGCGGCGGTGGCGTGACAGGCCGCGATGGCGGCCTGGATCTGGTACGGCCCGGGCTGCCGGCGCCGCAACGCCGTCTCCAGCAGCTGCGTGCCTTCGGTGATCAGCGCGGTGTCCCAGCGCGTGCGGTCCTGCTCTTCGAGCGGCACGAGTTCGCCGTCGGGGCCGACGCGGGTGGTGCGGCGGGCGTGTTGCAGCAGCATCAGCGCGAGCAGGCCCAGGACTTCGGGTTCGTCGGGCATCAGCCGGGCCAGGACGCGGCCCAGCCGGACGGCTTCGGCGGCGAGGTCGGGGCGGAGCAGGTCGGGCCCGGCGGTGGCGGAGTAGCCCTCGTTGAACGTCAGGTAGAGCACGCCGAGCACGGCGGCGGTGCGTTCGGGCAGCAGGTGCGCGGGCGGGACGCGGTAGGGGATCCGGGCGTGGCGGATCTTGCGCTTCACCCGCACGAGCCGCTGCGACATCGTCGCTTCCGGGACGAGGAAGGCGCGGGCGATCTCGGCGGTGCTGAGCCCGGCGAGCGTGCGCAGCGCGAGCGCGACCTGGGCTTCGGTGGCCAGCGCCGGGTGGCAGCAGGTGAAGATCAGCCGCAGCCGGTCGTCGGGCACATCACTGTCGTCGGAGACGTCGGGGTCTTCGGGGATGTGCATGCGGCCGGCCTCCCGGAGCTTGGCGGCGCCGAGGGTCTCGCGCCGGAGCCGGTCGGTGGCGCGGTTGCGCGCGGTGGTGGTGAGCCAGGCGCCGGGCCGCTTCGGGACGCCGTCGCGGGGCCAGGTGCGCAGGGCAAGCGCGAAGGCCTCCTGCGCGCACTCTTCGGCGAGGTCCCAGTCGCCGGTGATCCGGATGAGCGTGGCCACGACCTGGCCCCACTCCTCGCGAAACGCCTCGGCGACGGCCGTCTCGACGTCCACCACCACTCCTCCCGGTTGCTGTCACCGTCCCGACGAACGGCCCGGCCCCGATTCGACAGCTACGGCGTGGCAGGCGCCGAACCCATCGGCGCGCACGACGATCCGGCCGCCTTCGACGCGGACGGCGGTTTCGGTGGCGTCGCTGACCGCGGTGACACCGGCGGCCGCGGCGAGCGTGCCCGAGGCGTCGCAGACGATCCGCAGCCGCGGCTCCCGGGGCGGCGCCACAGCCTGGTCGAGGCAGCCGCGCAGGTCGGCGACGGCGAGGCGGGTCAGCGGGGCGAGTTCGCCGGGGTCGCTGGTGACGAGCGCGACGGTGACGTCGGCCCCGGTGCGGACGGCTTCCTCGAAGGCGGCGGCACGGTGCAGGCCGAGGACGGTGACGACGCCGTCGCCGGGCCGGACGGTCTCGCCGGTGAGCAGGTCGGTCCCGGCGGGCGGGTGCCACGGTTCGTCGACGCGCCGGGGCTGGGAGGTGATCGGTGGCTCGGCGGGCCAGTCGTCGTCGAGGCCCAGCTCCAGGAGCCGCTCGCAGGCGGTGACGATGTGGAACGGCTCGCCGAAGCCCGGTGCGGCGGCCGCGAGCTGGCTCGCGCCGTGCAGCGTGGTCAACGCGGCTTCGGCGACGCGCACCAGGCGTCCGCCCGGGCGGAGGCGTTCGAGGGCGAGGCCGAGCAGGATCGCGTCGACCCGCATGAGCTGCGCGAACGGCCGGCGGGTGTGCTCGTCGGCGAGGATCTCCGGCAGCAGGTCGCGGGTGAGCCGGGCGTCCTCGCTGTCGCTGTCGGTGGCCAGGGGGAGCCGGGCGACCCAGGCGCGGGCGAACGCGGCCAGGGCGTCCGGCGCGCTGGGGTGCGACGGCGGCGTGGCGGGCCGGGGTGCGTGTTCGGCGAGGTCGGCCAGTACCGCGAAGTACAGAGCGCGTTTGCCGGGGAAGTTGGAGTAGACGGCGCCGCGGGTGAGCTCGGCGCGCTCGGCGATGACGTCGATCTTGGCGTCGCGGAAGCCGCGCCGGGCGAACTCGTCCCGGGCGGCGGAAAGCACCTTCGCGCGGTTGCGCACCTGCGTTTCCGCTCTGCTGAGTCCGGCCATCGTCCTCCTTGCCCCGGTGTTGCCGGTCAAGATACCGTGACCATCCAGATGACAAGAACATCTGATCTTAACATTTGGAGTCCCCGATGATCCCCGAGATCGACCTGACCGACCTCAAGGTGCTCACCGACCCGTTCACCGCCTACGACCAGGCACGCGAGGCGAGCGCGGTGGCGCGGCTGGTGATCCCCGGCTTCGGCCCGTTCTGGGCGCTGACCCGCTACGCCGAGGCCCGCGCGATGCTGAGCGACCCGCGGTTCGAGGTGAAGCCGGAGAGCTTCATGCGCCCGCCGGGCATCCCCGAGCACTGCCTCGAGTACATGCGGACCATGGCCGAGCAGGACGGCGTCGAACACCTGCGGCTGCGACGGCTGGTGGCGCCCGCCTTCACCCCGAAGCGGGCCGCGCAGTTCCGCCCGCGGCTGGCGGCCATCACCGGACACCTGCTCGACGAGCTGCCGTCCCATGCCGAGGACGGCGTCGTCGACCTGGTCCCGCACTTCGCCCGGCCGCTGCCGATGGACGTCATCTGCGAGCTGATCGGCATCCCCGCGGCGGACCGGCCGCGCTGGCGCGAGTACGGCGCCGCGGTCGCCGGCGGGGTGGGCCAGGACTTCCTCGCGGCCATCCCGGTGATCATCGAGGGCGCGAAGGACGTCGTCGCGCGCAGCCGCGCCGAGCCGGGTGACGACCTCATCGGCGACCTCGTCCGCGCCCAGGACGGTGACCGGCTCACCGACACCGAGCTGGTCACCCTGGTCTGGCACCTCATGCTGGCCGGGCAGACGCCGGTCAACCTCATCGCCAACGCCGTCGAAGCCCTGCTCACGCACCCGGACCAGCTCGCACTGCTGCGCGTGGATCCGGCGTTGTGGCCGGGCGCGGTCGAGGAGCTGATGCGGTGGTGCAGCCCGCAGCTGCTCACCACGCCGAGGTTCGCGCGTGAGGACGTCGAGATCGACGGCACCCTGATCCGGGAAGGTGAGCGGGTGACCGCGGCGATGGTGGCCGCCGACCGTGACCCGCGGGTGTTCGACGGCGCCGACCGGCTCGACGTCACCCGGTCCGGGCCGGCGCAGCTGGGGTTCTCGCACGGCCCGCACTTCTGCCTGGGCGCGTCGATCGCGCGGGTGCAGGCTGAGGTGGCGTTGTCGGGACTGTTCACGCGGTTCCCGGACCTCGCGCTGGCGGTCGACGACGTTCCGCGCGCGCCCGACGGCGGGACCTGGCGGCCGTCGGCGCTACCGCTGACCCTCTGAGCGGGCGTTGATCAGCGTCTCGATGCCGTCGAGGACGCGGGCGAGGCCGAAGTGGAAGCTGTGGGCGGCGTCGGACGCGGCGTTGTGCGTCTCGCCGGCGGCCTGGCCGACGCGGGAGGCGAGGGGGTAGTTCGCCGCGTCGGCGGCCGGGATGCCGGCCAGCACCGGCGCGGCGCGCGCCCACCACTGCGCGTCGGTCAGGCCACTGGCGCGGACCAGGCGGGCGGCGTCGACCGAGGTGCGCGCGGTGGCCCGGACGAGGCCGTTGACGATGGTGATCACGGAGTCCATCTCGACGTCGTCCAGGCCGATGCCGTCGATCGCGCGCAGCTCGTGCTCGTACCTGGCGAAGGTGTGCGGGCCCAGGACCGAGCGGGTCGTGGCGGCTTCCAGCAGCCAGGGGTGGCGGTGGAAGTGGGCCCAGGCCGCTTCGGCGATGGCGGTCAGCGCCGCGCGCCAGCCGAGGCCGGGTTCGGGGGCCGGCAGCTCGCCGCGGGCGTGGTCGATCATCAGCTCGACGAGCTCGTCCCGGCCGGGGACGTAGGTGTAGAGCGACATGGGGGAGACGCCGAGGTGGTCGGCGACGCGGCGGATGGTGACCGCGTCGAGGTGCTCGGCGTCGGCGATCGTGATGCCGGCCTTGACGACGTCGGCCGTGGTCAGCTTGGGTTTCGGGCCGCGTCGCGGTGGCGCGGAGACGCCCCAGAGCAGCTCGATCCCCCGTCGCGGGTCACTGCCGCCGTCGTCCTCGGTGCTCACGCCGCTCATTCTGCCCATTCGATCCCCGTACGTCGTACAGAGTTGTGCTAACCTCTTCTTCGTACACAGTACAGAGTTAAGGGGGAAGATGACTCCGCAGATCCAGGCCGAGGGACTCCGCAAGCGCTACGGCGCCGCGTACGCCCTCGACGGGTTCGATCTGTCGGTCCCGGCCGGCACGCTGCACGGCCTGCTGGGACCCAACGGCGCGGGCAAGACCACCGCCGTCCGCGTCCTGAGCACGCTCCTACGGCACGACGACGGCGTCGCGCGCGTGGCCGGCTTCGACGTCGCCACCGAACCGGCGAAGGTCCGGGCGGCGATCGGCGTCGTCGGCCAGCAGACCGCCGTCGACGAACTGCTCTCCGGCCGGCAGAACCTCGTGTTGTTCGGCCGGCTGCACCACCTCGGCCGCCGCGAAGCCACCCGCCGCGCCGACGACCTCCTGGCGCGGTTCGACCTCGCGGACACCGGGTCGAAGCCGGTGTCCGCGTACTCCGGGGGCATGCGGCGACGCCTCGACCTGGCCGCGTCCCTGCTCGCGGCACCGCGAGTGCTGTTCCTCGACGAGCCGACGACCGGGCTGGACCCGCGCAGCCGCATCGAGGTCTGGCGCGCGGTGCGGTCCCTGGTGGCCGACGGCACGACCGTCCTGCTCACCACCCAGTACCTCGAGGAGGCGGACCGGCTGGCCGACCGGATCTCGCTCGTCGAGCACGGGCGCGTCATCGCGGAAGGCAGTCCGGCCGAGCTGAAGGGGTCCCTCGGCGCGACCCGGATCGAGCTGGTGCTGACCGATCCGGACGTCGTGGGCGCGGCGACGGCGTTGCTCGCCCGGGTCACCGGCGCCGAGCCGGTCACCGAGGAGCTGCGGGTGAGCGCGCGGGCGGCGCCGTCGATGCTGACCGATGTCGTGCGCGAGCTGGCGGTGACCGAGCTGGCGTTCGCCGACGTGGCCCTGCGGCACCCGACGCTCGATGAGGTGTTCCTGGAGCTGACGGGGGTGGCGCGATGACCTGGGCGATCACCGACGGCTGGACGCTGACCCAGCGCTACCTCGCGCACCTGGCCCGGCGCCCGGCCCGGCTTGTCACCGTGGTGGCGTTCCCGATCCTGATGGTGCTGATCTTCGCCTACCTGCTCGGCGGCGGGATGACCGTGCCGGGCGGCGGCTCCTACCGCGAGTTCCTGATGCCGGGGATGTTCGGCATGACCATGGCGTTCGGCCTGTCGGGCACGATGATCGCGGTGCTCGACGACGCCACCAAGGGCGTCACCGACCGCTTCCGGTCGCTGCCGATGGCGCCGTCGGCGGTGCTCACCGGCCGGGTCGCCGCGGACCTCGTCAACGCCGTCCTCGCGCTGGCCGTGCTGGTGGGCTGCGGGTTCGCGGTCGGCTGGCGCCCGCACGGCAGCCTCGGCGAGACGCTGTCCGCGCTCGCGCTGCTGCTCCTGCTGCGGGCCGCGCTGGTCTGGGCCGGGATCTACCTGGGCCTGCTGACCACGGACCCGTCGATGGTGACGCTCGCCCAAACGCTGGAGTTCCCGTTCGGGTTCCTCTCCAGCGCGTTCGTCGCGACCGCGACGATGCCGGCGTGGCTGGGAACCGTGGCCGAGTGGAACCCGTTGTCCTCCACGGTGACAGCGGCGCGGGTCCTGTTCGACAACCCGGGGGTGGTGGGGACGTCCTGGGTGAGTACGCACCCGGTGGTGATGGCGGTGGTCTGGCCGCTGGTCCTGCTCGCGGTGTTCGTGCCGCTGTCCGTGCGCCGATTCGGGAGGCTGGGGAACTGAACGCCGATTTCCTGCCGGGGGAACCGCCACGAGCGGGCCACCTGGTGCTCGACGACACACCACTGTCCATCGTGGACGGTCTGCGGGCGTTGCTCGCGAGCGACGACCCGGAGCCGTCCGCGGTGTTCTGGGCGACGGCGGCGAAGGCCGCGCTGCGGCTGGTCGCCGCGGGACGGCTGCTGCCGGGGGTCACCGAGGCCGGGCACGACGCCTGGCGCGTCGGCCCCCTCCAGCCGGCGGACGCCGCGTGGCTGCGGGACCTGGCCGCCGCGATGCCCGCCGATGACCGGGCGCCGGGGCCGTTGCTGCGGGCGTTCCTCGACGCCGTCGCCGACACGCTGCCCCGCACGCCCGCCGCGGCGAAGGCCGCCGGGACGAAGTTGTTCGCCGCGGTCGCGCCCCAGCGCGCCGACGCCGTGCGCGACTGGGCGGACGAGCTGGCCGCGGGCCTCGACTCGGGCATCCGGGTGTCGTTGCGCGTCGAGGCCCCCGACGGCTTCGACGCCGGCCGCTACCGGGCCGTGGTCCAGGTGCACAGCCTCGCCGATCCCGGGCAGATCGCCGACGCGGCGGAGCTGTGGGAGACGGGCCGGTTCGGGCCGCGGGCCCGCATCGACGTCGTGCTGGCGTTGCGGCGGGGTGCGCAGGTGTGGCCGGCGCTGAGCCCGCTGCTGACCTCGGCCGTCCCGGACGAGCTGGCGCTCGCGGGGGACGACCTCACCGAGCTGGTCGCGGCCGCGGCCCCCCGGCTGACGGCGGCCGGCATCGATGTGCACTGGCCCGCCGAGCTGGCCGGTTCGCTCACCGCGCGGGCCGTCGTGGCCGCCGGGGACGCACCGGGTGACCTGCCGTCGTTCTTCGGCGGCGGCCGGGCCCTGGCCTTCGACTGGCAGCTCGCGCTCGGTGACGAGGTCCTGACAGAGGCCGAACTGGACGCCCTCGCCGAGGCGCGGCGTCCGGTGGTGCGGCTGCGCGACCGCTGGGTACTGATCGACCCGGCGTTCGCGGCGAAGGCCCGCGAGCGGACGCTCAAGCCGCTGACCCCGGTCGACGCGCTCGGCGCCGTGCTGAGCGGCACCACCGAGATCGACGGCGAGCACGTCGAGGTCGTCACCGAAGGCTGGCTGGCCGACCTGCGGGAACGCCTGGCCGCGCCACCGGAACCGCCGGTGCCGCCGTCCGGGCTGGCCGCGTCGCTGCGGGACTACCAGCTGCGCGGGCTGCAGTGGCTGGCCACGGTCACCGAGCTGGGGCTCGGCGGGTGTCTCGCCGACGACATGGGCCTGGGCAAGACGGTCACGCTGATCGCGCTGCACCTGCACCGGGCGGCCGGCCCGACGCTGGTGGTGTGCCCGGCGTCGCTGCTGGGCAACTGGGAACGCGAGATCCGGCGGTTCGCCCCGGGCGTGCCGGTGCGGCGCTTCCACGGCGCGGCCCGCTCGCTCGACGACATCGAGGACATCGACGGGTTTATCCTGACGACCTACGGGACGCTGCGGACCGATCCCGCGCCGCTGGCCGGTGTGCGGTGGGGGCTGCTGGTCGCCGACGAGGCCCAGCACGTCAAGAACCACCGCTCGAGCACGGCGAAGGCGTTGCGGCTGGTGCCGGCGTCGGCGCGGGTGGCGTTGACCGGCACGCCGGTGGAGAACACGCTTTCGGAGCTGTGGGCGATCCTCGACTGGACGACGCCGGGGCTGCTGGGGTCGCTCTCGGAGTTCCGGGCGCGCTGGGCGAAGCCGATCGAGGCGGGTGACCCGGTGACCGCGGAGCGGCTCGGTAGGTTGCTGCGGCCGTTCCTGTTGCGGCGTCGCAAGTCCGACCCGGGGATCGCGCCGGAGCTGCCCGCGAAGACCGAGACGGACCGGCCGGTGGCGCTCAGCCCGGAGCAGGTGGCGCTGTACGAGGCGGTCGTGCGGGAGATGATGGCCGACATCGCCGCGAGCGACGGGATGGCGCGGCGCGGGCGGATCGTGAAGCTGCTGACCGCGTTGAAGCAGATCTGCAACCACCCGGCGCAGTACCTCAAGGCACCCGGCGGGCGCTCCGGGAAGCTGGAGCTGCTCGACGAGCTGCTGGACACCATCCTCGCCGAAGGCGGCGCGGTGCTGGTGTTCACCCAGTACGTCGCGATGGCCCGGCTGCTGGAGCAGCACCTGGCCACCCGCGGGATCGGCACGCAGCTGCTGCACGGCGGTACGCCCGTGCCGCGGCGCGAGGAGCTGGTGGCGCGCTTCCAGGACGGCGCGGTGCCGGTGTTCCTGCTGTCGCTCAAGGCGGCGGGCACCGGGCTGAACCTGACGCGCGCCGATCACGTCGTGCACTTCGATCGCTGGTGGAACCCCGCCGTCGAAGACCAGGCGACCGACCGGGCGTACCGGATCGGGCAGACCCGGCCGGTGCAGGTGCACCGGCTCGTCGCCGAGGGCACGGTCGAGGACCGGATCGCGGCGATGCTGCGGGAGAAGCGGGTCCTGGCCGACGCGGTGCTGGCCGGGGGCGAGGCCGCGCTGACCGAACTGTCCGACACCGAGCTCGCGGAGCTCGTCGAACTGAGGAGCCGCGGATGAACGACGACCGCGTGCGGGGCTTCCCCGCGTTCGGGACGACCGGGACGCGCGGGCGGTTCGCGACGTCGTGGTGGGGCCGGGCCTGGGTGAGCGCGATGGAGGACACCGCGCTGGACCTGCGGCAGCTCAAGCAGGGCCGCCGATACGCCGCGGCCGGGCTGGTCGGGCCGATCACGGTGAGCCCGGGCCGGATCGCGGCCGTGGTCGATGACGTGGACGGCGGCCCGTACCGCACCCAGCTCACGCTGGCGGAACTGTCCGACGGGGACTGGGTGCGCTTCCTCGACCGGGTGGCCTCGCGTGCCGGGCACCTGGCGGCGTTGCTGGACCGGGACATGCCGCCGGACCTGGTGGCGGCGGCCGACGACGCCGGCGTCCACCTGCTGCCGGTGATCGGCGACCTCGACCCGGAGTGCGACTGCCCGGGCTGGGAGCTGCCGTGCAAGCACGCGGCGGCGTTGTCGTTCCAGGCGTCGTGGCTGCTGGACGCGGACCCGTTCGTGCTGCTGCTGATGCGCGGCATGGGCGAGCGGGAGATCCGGGAGGAGCTGGAGAGCCGGACCACGCCCCGCGAAGACGTCTCCGCCGACGTCGACCGGACGCCGGGAGAGCTGCCCGACCTGGCGGAGTTCCGGCCCGCGGGGGCGCCGTCGATCCCGGCGGCGCCCGGGGTGCCCGCCGAGGCGTTCGCGCTGCTGGTGGCCAACGCCGCGACGCAGGCCGGCGCGGTGCTGGCGGGGGAGCCGTGGCCCGGCCGCCGGCAGGACACCGTCCGGCTGGCCGCGCAGTTCCCGGCCACACGGCTGGGTGACGGCCCGGAGTTCGAGCGGGCGGTGGCGGCGTGGACGCACGGCGGCCGTGCCGGGCTCGAAGTCCTCGACACGACGTGGACGCCGCCGAAGCCGGTGCTCGCGGCCGCGCGGGCCGCGCTCGCCGACGTCGACCCGGTGTTCGAGCGCAACCACTGCACGCTCGGAGACACGCAGCTGCGCCTGGACCACCAGGGCCGGTGGCACCCCTACCGCCGCGAAGACGACGTGTGGTGGCCCGCCGGCCCGCCGGAGACCGACCCCGGTCTGCTGCTGGTCTGAAAAGCGCCGTAATTCCCGGTATCCAGCGCGAACCTCGCTGTCTCCTGTCCTGTGACGGCGGCTTCCGCCGGGCCACTGGGGGTGCGGGCGCGCGGGCTCCTCCCGCGCGCCCGCCCGGTCCGCTTTTGTCGGTGCCCGGCGCTAGCGTGCGCGGCATGGACCTCGCCGCCGATCTGCACCGCTACCTCCAGGACTCGCGGAACAGCCTGCTCGCGTCGCTGGACGGGCTGAGCGAGTACGACGTCCGCCGCCCCATGACGCCGACGGCGACCAACCTGCTGGGCCTGGTCAAGCACCTGGCCGGCGTCGAGTTCGGGTATCTCGGCGACAGCGTCGGCCGCCCCACTCCGGACCCGCTGCCGTGGGTCGAAGACGCGTCGATCTGGGACAGCGCGGACATGTGGGCCACGGCCGGGCAGACCCGCGAGGAGCTGGTCACCCTCTACCGCCGGGCGTGGCAGCACTCCGACGAGTCGATCGCCCAGCTTCCCCTGGACGCCCCGGCGTCGGTTTCGTGGTGGCCGGAAGAGCGCCGGCGGACGACGTTCGGCTCCCTGCTGGTGCGCGTCGTGGCCGAGACCGCGCAGCACGCCGGCCACGCGGACATCATCCGGGAGACGATCGACGGCCGTCCGGGCGCCGACCACGACGTCGCCGGCGACGCGGACTGGTGGACCCGCCACCTCACCCGCGTCCAGGAGGCCGCCGACCAGCACGCCCACCCGAGGTCGTGAGTGGTTAGGGCGGTTCTAACCGCCCTAACCACTCACGACCGGGGTGACCGCGTAGTCCTTGACCGTCATCGAGTCGTGCATCCGCACGCCGCCGGTGTTGAGCTTCGCGATCGCCCGGGTCAGCCCGGCCGGCAACGCCGACACCAGCTGCCCGCCACGCGCGAGCGCCCAGACCCCGGCGCGCGAACCCGGGATCAGGCTCCGGGCCGCGCCGAGCGCGAAGGCCCGGCTTTTGCGGACCAGGTCGCCCATCTCCCGTTCGTAGGCGGCGAACGCCCGCGTGTGGTCACCACCCGCCGCGGCCAGCTCGCCGGCCAGGACGTACGCGCCGAGCACGGCGAGGCTGGTGCTGCCGCCGACGGCCGGGCCCGGGCAGTACCCGGCGTCGCCGACCAGGGTGACGCGGTCCCGGGACCAGGTGTCGCGCTGCAGCTGCGTGATCGAGTCGAAGTAGAACGTGCGCTCGCCGGCCAGCTCGGCCAGCCAGCCGTCGACCTGCGGATGCATCCCGGCGAAAGCTTCCCGGAGCAGTAGCTTCTGCCGCGCGACGTCGCGGTGGTGGTAGTCGAGCGGCTCGTCGCGGCGGAAGAGGAACACCGCGCGGGCCTCGTCCATGTGCCGGGCGCTGTAGATCGCCGCGGTGCGCCCGGCGCCGAGGTGGGCGACGGTCTCACCGTCGAGGCCGAGGGTGCCGGGCAGGGACAGGACGGCGAGGTAGGCGCCGATGAACCGGGTCTGCCCGGCTTCCTCGCCGAAGATCAGGCGGCGCACGTTCGAGTGCAGGCCGTCGGCGCCGACGACGACGTCGAACGTCCGGGGCGCGGCGTGTTCGAAGGTCACCGAACCGTCGGGGGAGATGGCGGTGATCGAGTCGCCGAACAGGTACTCGACGTCGTCGCGGCCGGCGTCGTAGTAGATCTCGCTGAGGTCGTCGCGCATGACTTCGACGTGCCGGTCGGAGGTGGCCTGGAAGAGCTTCGCCAGGTCCACCCGGGTCGGCCGGCGCGCGCCTTCGCGGTGCAGCGTCATCCGCGTGGTGCCGGTGGCCAGGGCCTCGACCCGCGGCAGCACGCCCATCCGTTCGGTGATGTCCATGGCCGGGCGGAAGAGGTCGACGGCGTGGCCGCCGGTCTTGCGCAGCGCCGGCGCGCGTTCGACGACGGTGACGTCGAAGCCGTACCTGGTGAGCCAATAGGCCAGCACCGGACCCGCGATAACCCTCCTCCGACACCAAGCAGCGCATCCTGGCCACCGCACGCGACCTGTTCACCCAGCAGGGCGTCCAGCGCACCAGCCTCCAGGACATCGCCGACGTCCTCGGCATCACCAAACCCGCGCTGTACTACCACTTCCAGTCCCGCGAAGACCTGGTCCGCAGCATCGTCCAGCCCCTGCTCGACGACGGCGAGAAGTTCCTGGTCGAGCAGGAAGCCCGGGGCGACGCGCCGGTGCGGGAGCTCATCGAGGGGTTCTTCGACTTCAACTACCGGCACCGCGAAGACGTCATCATGCTGCTCACCGAGACGCCGACCCTGGCCGACCTCGGGCTCATCGACAAGGCCCTGGCCTGGCGCACCCGGCTCACCGAGCTGATCAGCGGCCCCGAACCCACCCTCGAACAGGCCGCCCGCGCGATCCTCGCCCTCGGCGGTCTGCAGGACGTCTGCATGCAGTTCCCCGACGCCCCCGTCGACGAACTGAAGGCCGCGGCGGTCACCGCGGCCCTCGACGCCCTCGGCCGCTAGCGGACCGCGGCACGCTCGATGATCGCGCCCGTGTCGACGCCGGCCGGCAGCGTGCCGAACGCGATGCCCCAGTCACCGCCGAAACGTGACGCGCAGAACGCGTCCGCGACCGCCGGGTCGCCGTGGCGCACCAGCAGCGAACCCTGCAGCACCAGCGCCAGCGACTCCACCAGCCGCCGCGCCCGGTACTCGATCCCGTCCAGGTCGGTCAGCTCCTTGCGCACCCGGTCGACGGCGTCGTCCAGCCGCGCGTCACCCCCGGCGGCCAGCTCGACCTCCTCGAAGAACGCCGCTACCGACTCCGGCTGCCGGCCCATCGCCCGCAGCGCGTCCAGCGCCGCGACGTTGCCCGAGCCCTCCCAGATCGACATCAGCGGCGCCTCGCGGTAGAGCCGCGGCATGCCGGACTCCTCCACGTACCCGTTGCCACCGAAGCACTCCAGCGCCTCCGCCGCGTGCGCCGGCGCCCGCTTGCACACCCAGTACTTCGACACGGCCAGCCCGAGCCGCCGGAACGCCTGCTCCCGCGGGTCGCCGGGCCGGTCGCCCGCGGCCGCGAGCCGCATCGCCACCGTCGTCGCCGCTTCGGACTCCAGCACCAGGTCGGCCAGCACGTTCGCCATCAGCGGCTGGTCGACCAGCGCCCTGCCGAACGCGTAGCGGTGGGTGGCGTGGTGCACCGCGCGCACCGCGCCCAGCCGCATCCCCGACGCGCTGCCGAGCGCGCAGTCGAGGCGGGTGTTGTTGACCATCTCGATGATCGTGCGGACCCCGCGGCCCTCTTCGCCGACGAGCCAGCCGACGGCGTGGTCGTACTCGATCTCCGACGACGCGTTCGACCGGTTGCCCAGCTTGTCCTTCAGCCGCTGCAGCCGGATCGGGTTGAGCGAGCCGTCGGGCAGGACGCGGGGGAGCAGGAAGCACGACAGCCCGCCCGGCGCCTGCGCCAGCGTCAGGAACATGTCGGACATCGGTGCGGAGGTGAACCACTTGTGCCCGACGAGGGTGTAACTGCCGTCCGCGGACGGCGTCGCCGTGGTCGTGTTCGCGCGGACGTCCGAGCCGCCCTGCTTCTCCGTCATCGACATGCCCGCGATCAGGCCGCGCTTGGACGTCGGCTCCCGCAGCCCGAAGTCGTACTCGGTCGCCGCCAGCAGCGGCTCGTACCGCGCCGCCAGCTCCGGGTTCGCCCGCAGCGCCGGGATCGCGGCGTAGGTCATCGAGATCGGGCAGCTGTGCCCGGCCTCGACCTGGCCCCAGACGAAGAACTTCGCCGCCCGCGCCGCGTGCGCGCCTTCCCGCGGGTCACGCCACGGCGTCCCGTGCAGCCCGTGCTCGACCGCGACGGTCATCAGGTCGTGCCAGTGCGGGTGGAACTCGACCTCGTCGATCCGGTGGCCGTAACGGTCGTGGGTGCGCAGCACCGGCTCGTGCTCGTTGACCAGCCGACCCCAGTCCTGGGCCAGCTCGCTGCCGGCCAGCCGGCCCAGCTCGTGCACCTCGGCCGCGGCCCAGCCCGCCCCGGCCCGCTCGAGGCCGTCCAGCAGCGCCGGGTCGGCGGCGACGTCGTGGCCGTTGAGCGGCGGGACCTGGTTGACGACGTCATGCGTGGCGGGCATCGGAACCTCCTAGAGCGCGAAGGACGAACGCGCGCAGAGCGCCGACGTCCTGTTCGTTTCCACTGGTCAACGGGCCGATCAAGACCTCGGCGGCAGCCCCCACGAGCGCGGCCGCAGTGATCCGGCCGTCCTGCGGCGGCAGCGAGCCGTCCCGCACGCCGGCGGCGACGTGCTCGGCGACGACGTCGGTGAACGCACGGCGGAACTCGAGCCGTTCGGCGTCGATGAGCGCGTCGACCGGCTCGGCGAGCAGGGCATAAGCCTGCCGGGGAGCCTTGAGGGCGCGCTGGGCGAACGTCTCGAACACGGCCAGGACCCGCTCGGCGGGCTCGTCCAGCCCCGCCGACGCCGCCCGGACCGCCTCGACCTCCCGCGTCACGACCTGCCGGAACACGTGCACGACCAGGTCGGCCTTGGTGGGGAAGTGGCGGTACACACTGCCGACGGCCACCCCGGCCCGCTCGGCGACCGCGGCGACGGAGCAGCCGCTGTGGCCGCGCTCGGCCAGCTGGCGCGTCGCGGCGGAGACGATCGTCTCGCGCTGCGCGTCGAGGCGTTCCTGCACCTTCGGGGTACGGCGGTAGGGCACGTCAAGAAGTGAAGCACTGATTCATTGCTTCAGTCAACGCTCCAAGAGAGCCTGCGCGCCCCGGATCTCCGCCTCGACGTCGGCTCGCAGCTTGCGCCGCAGCATCGGCTCGAGCAGCGGGCGCAGGGGAGCGGCGAACCCGAACACGATCCGCCGCGTCACCCGGACCCCGCCGTCGACCGGCACACAGGAGAAGGACGCCTCGAACGTCGACACCCGGCGCGCCAGCCGGTTCTCCGGCCGGTCGGGGAGCACGACGTCGACGCCTTCGCTACTTCCCGGTGATCACACCCACCGCGATCCCCAGGATCGCCGTGTTGTAGACGAACGACACCACGCTGTGCGTCAGCACCGTGTACCGGATCGGCCGCGCCCGCACCTCCACATCGGACGTCGCGAACGACGTCCCCACCGTGAACGCGAAATACGCGAAGTCCAGCAAATTGGGCCGCTCCGTCGCCGGGAACCGCAACCCCGGCTCCGGCGCGGCCTGGTAGTGCAGGTGCGCATAACGGTCCGCGTACCCGAAGTGCAGCAGGATCCACGCCGCCAGCACCGCCGGCACCGCACTGATCTGCAGCACCGACGCCATCTCGTCGTCCTCGTCGGCGATCGCGTTCGCCACCAGGATCAACCCACCCGCCGTCATCCCGACCACACTCACCACCAGCGTCGCCGCGAAGTTCCACCGACGCCCCAGGAGACTGTGCAACCACGACGGCTCCACCTCGTCACCCACCAGCCGGTACCGCCGGATCCGCACCCACCGCGACACGATCGCCACCAGCGCGAACACGTCCCACGCCAGCAGGAACACCACGTCCAGCCCGGTGTTCGGCGCGATCAACCACCCCAGCCCCAGCAACACCAGCAGGAACTCCGCGCACCGGTACCAGACCCTCCGCAGCCACCGCATCGCGCGAAACTAACGGCCCCACGCCCCGACGGCACCCGGGATCACCTGGTCAGGTGGCCCGGGGGACCAGCGCGACCAGATACCGGCAGGGGAGCGACCCCGGGTTCTCGAACACCCGATCCGGCGCGGACCCCAGCTGCAGGCAGTCCCCGGCGTCCAGCTCGTGCACCTCAGCGCCCTCCCGCATCCGCAGGTGCCCGGCCAGCACCCAGATCTGCTGGTGCAAGAACGTGCTCGCCCGCAACGGCACCGCCGCACCCACCGGCAGCTCGATCTCCACCAGCTCCAACGGCCGCCCGGACGCGGGGGAGACCGACCGGCGCCGGTACCCGGAATCCGGATCCACCCACACCGGCTGCTCCGCCGCCCGCACCAACCGCCGCTCGTCACCCTCGGCCCGCGCGATCAGCTCCGTCAACGTCATCCCCAGCGCGGACGACAGCTTCGCCAGCAACGCCGCCGTCGGCTGGACGTCACCCCGCTCGATCTTCCCGATCATCGCCCGGGACACCCCGGAATCCTCGGCCAGCACGGCGACGGACAAGCCTCGGGACGTCCGCGCCGCGTGCACGGTCGCCGCCAGCCGAAGAGTCAGGGGATCGGTCATCACTTGATACTATACGACTCAGTATGGCTACCATAGGAGCCATGAAGGTTCGAGACGCCACACCGGACGACGCAGCCGCCTGCGCCGCCATCTACGCGCCGTACGTCACCGACACGGTGATCTCCTTCGAAACCGAACCACCCGACACCGAAGAAATGACCCGCCGCATCGCCGGCGCGCACGCCTGGCTCGTCCTCGAGGAGGATGGACAGGTACTGGGGTTCGCCTACGCCGGCCCGTTCGCCAAGCGCGCCGCGTACCGGTGGTCGTGCGAGACGAGCATCTACCTGGAACCAGGCCGACGCCGCACGGGCGCCGGGCGCGCGTTGTACGAGGCGTTGTTCAGCAGACTGCGGGAACGCGGATACCGGCGGGCGTTCGCCGGGATGGCGATGCCGAACGACGCGAGCGCCGGGCTGCACCGCGCACTGGGGTTCGAGCCCGCGGGCGTCTACCGCAAGGTGGGCTGGAAGCACGGAGCCTGGCGTGACGTCGCCTGGGTCCAGAAGGACCTCTCGGACGACGAGGGAGCGCCAGATCCCGGTTACTTGACATAATGTACATTATCGGCACTAGAGCAGTGCCTGCGGCGGACACCCAAGAGGGGCGAAAGAAGCCGAACTCGGCGGGGGTTCTTCGTCAGGACGGCTTCTCCTGAGAGAACGGCCGGGAGTGAAGCGACAGCGTCGTCGTACGGAGTCTCCTGAGCCTCAGGGGTGCCCAGGGAGGGTTCCTTGGGACCGCGAGAGACATCCCCTGGAGCCGCGGATCCGGTGTCCCGTCACCCGACCGTAAAACGTCACGGTGACGAAACTAGAGTACGCAATGTTAGGCCGAACGCACGTCGTCGGGACTTGACGGGCTCATCGGGAGCCATCTTCCGGGTCCGCCCTCGGCCAGCTTCAGGCCTGGACGCCTTCAAGCGACAGTCGAACATGTGTGCGTATGCCCCGCGGTGTGTCAGATGAGCCGTCAGAGGGCCTCGAAGGCCGTCAGGCGAGATCCGGGGTCCCCCGGGAGCGGATTCCTGTCGATTCCGACATTTCATGCATAATTGCCATTATGCATGAAATCGGACGGGACCCGGTGAGCGGAATTGTCGGTGCCGTACGGTACAAGATCCACCATGAAGGTTTCCGAGGCCCAGCAAGCCTTCTTCGCCGCCCGCCGGCCGCGCAAGGACTCGCCGCACACCACTGACGCCTACCGCCGGGATCTGGCCGGGATCACCACTCTCCTGGTCTCGGAGCTCGGCCGCCCCGCCGAGGACCTGGCGGTCGCCGACCTCACCGGGCAGGCGCTGCGCTCGGTGTTCGGGGTGTTCGCGGACGGGCACGCGAAGAGCTCGGTGCTGCGGGCCTGGTCGACGTGGAACCAGTTCCTGACGTTCTGCGTGGCGGACGGGCTGCTGGCGGGCAACCCGATGGGGGCGGTGGCGCGGCCGCGGACGCCGGCGTTGACGCCGAAGCCGTTGCGGGGTGAGGAAACCCCGGAGCAGCTCCTGTCTGCGGCGGCCGCCGGTTCGCGGCGGGCGCGGGACCCGTGGCCGGAGCGGGACGTGCTGGTGATCGCGCTGGGGCTGGTGGCGGGGTTGCGGGCGGCGGAGATGCGGGCGCTGACGCCGCGGTCGCTGGTCGGGCGCGCCGGTGAGCTGCGGTTGCACGTGAAGGGGAAGGGCAGCCGGGATCGGTCGATCCCGGTGCAGCCGGTGCTGGCGGAGCTGATCGAGCGATACCGGGAGTCGTGCCGGGTGCGGTTCCCGGGGGTGCGGTCCTCCCCTGGTTCGCCGTTGCTGGTGGACCGAGCGGGCGAGCCGATCGGCCGGGGCGCGCTGGAGTACCTGGTGAAGTCGTGTTACCGGGGCGCGGGTCTGCACGACCGGGTGCCGGTGGGCGCGAACCTGCACGCGTTGCGGCACACGTTCGCGACGCGCTTGGCGGAGGATGGCGCGACGGCATCGGAGATCATGGCGCTGCTGGGTCACGCGAGCTTGGCGACGAGCCAGAACTACATCGAGGCGACAGGCCGAGAGCAACGCGCGGCGGCGGCGAGCAACCGCACGTACCGCGCCCTGGACGGCTTGAGCTGACGGCGGCTCAGGCAGTTTCTGCGGGTGGGGGCTGTCGAGCCAGCCTGGTCAGCTGGGTTCTGCGGACTGTGGGGCATCAACGGCGCGCACGGGCCAGTCGCGCAGGCAGCGCGAACGGCCCGTTCGCGCGTTATCGGGCACGAACGGGCCACTCGCACCACGGTGGGGGCCGCGCTCCATGCATGCCTGGAGCAGACAGCGCCTGGCCGACTGTCCCCCGTCAGCTTTTCTCCCGTCAGCTTCCCGATGGGCGGTCGGGAGTTCCATGTGCGACCGCGCCGGGCAGGGCGTGCCGCTCGGCTCTCTTGAGAGGCACCTCACGGGAGTGGTCTTCGTGTGCGTTACCCCAGCACTCGCTCCCCTGGCCAGTCCGTGCCATACCCCCCCCCCCGGTGCGCGGGCGACTCTATCTCGCACGAGAGGCCCATTCACGCCAAGCTGTGTGTGCGAATGGACCGCTCGTGCGCCACATCAGACGCGAACGGGCCATTTGTGCCATGCCCCGAGGACGCGAACGGCCCTCTCGCGCTTGGGCCGGTGCACGAGCGGCCCGTTGGCTCCCTGTCGCACGCGCGAACGGGCCAGTCGCGCCGACCCAGCGCGAGAGGGCCACTCGCGCTCTGCCCCTACGCGCCAAAGGGCCAGTCGTGACTGCCGTGCACGTGTCCCCTTGAGCGTTGCTCACACGCGAACGGTCACTCGCGCTCGGCTCGGCGCGGGAGAGGGCCAGTCATGCACGTGTCCGCTTGAGCGCTACCTCACACAAACAGCCACTCGCGCACTTGCCGCCGTGGGTCAGCGGAGTTGTTCGAGGTCCTTGGCTGCGCGGGCGATGTCGGCGGCGAGGCCGCGCAGCTCCCCGGCGTCGGCTCCGTCGTCCGCCGCGGTGACGATGTCCTCGGCGGCGCAGCGGAGCTGGAACAGACGGTCCTGCAGTGCGGCGATCTCCGTGTCGGAGAGCACGACCGCGTCTTCGGGGAGGCCGCTGCGTTGCAGGGCGGTCCGGCGTTCGTAGGCGCGCTGGCGGCAGGACTGGCCGCAGTAGCGTCGGCGGCGGCCGACGTTGCCGCCTTCGGGGAGGCGTCGGCCACACCAGCCGCAGTGCTTCGGGGCGCCGCGGCGGGCCGGGGCCAGGTCGTCCACGGGTGGCTGGGCTAGTTCGGCGGCTTCCCTCACCCGGGAGACCCTAGCTGGCCATCGTCTGCTCATGCCGGGGTCATGGCGGAAGTGCACACTTGGGGGATGCGCGCGTCTTTCCCGTACCTGGCCGATCCGCTCCCCCGTGCTTTCGCGCACCGTGGCTGGCACCTCGACGAGCTGGCGGGGCTGGAGAACTCGCTGCCGGCGTTCCAGCGGGCGTTCGCGGAGGGGTACCGGTACATCGAGACGGACGTGCACGCGACGGCGGACGGTGTGGTGGTGGTGCACCACGACACGCACCTGGACCGGACGACGGACGGGTCGGGGGCGATCGCGTCGCAGACGTGGGCGCAGCTGAAGAACGTGAAGGTCGGGGGCGAGGTCGCGCTGTCACGGCTGGAGGACGTGCTGGAGGAGCTGCCGGAGGCGCGGTTCAACGTCGACGTGAAGGTCGATCAGGCCGTGGAGCCGTTCGTGGACGTGCTGGAGCGGACGGGTGCGCGGGACCGGGTGGCGGCGGCGTCCTTCTCGGACGCGCGGCTGGCGCGGTTGCGGAAGCTGGCGGGGCCGGAGCTGGTGACGGCGGTCGGGCCGCGGTCGGTGCTGGCCCTGTGGGCGCGCGGGAAGCTGCCGTTGCTGCCGCTGGGCGGGTTGGTGCTGGGGGTGATGGCGCAGGTGCCGGTGCGGCAGGGGGCGTTGCGGGTGGTGGACAAGTCGTTCGTGTCGATGGCGGGGCGGTCCGGGATCGAGGTGCACACGTGGACGATCGACGATCCGGCGGAGATGCGGACGTTGCTGGACCTCGGGGTGCACGGGATCGTGACGGACCGGCCGGACCTGCTGCGTGAGGTGCTGATCGAGCGGGGCACCTGGCAGCAGGCGTGACGGGAATTTTGTCCACCTGTTCGCCGGAGTGACCGGTTCGCGCCGGTCTCGCTAGCGTGGGTTTCCGCCCGGTTCCGGGCTTCCTTGGGGAGGGAATCCATGCGAAGACGTGCTGTTGTGCTGTTCTGCGCCGTGCTGGCGTTGCTGGGTCTGGTCGCTGTGCCGGGTGAGGCGGCGGGGCCGCCGCCGAATTCGGAGCCTTACACGGCTCCGGTGGATCAGCCGTTGTCGCTGGACGAGTGTCATGTGGACACGCGGCACGGCTATTACGTGAAGAGCGCCTTCGGGGCGTGCTGGTTCACGGAGCTGAAGTTCGCGCACTACGCGTGCCCGGAGCCGGCGTGCGGGGTGGACGGGACGGCGTCGGCGTACGTGTTCTCGACGCTGAACGTGCTGAAGGACTCGCGGCGGGTGGCGATGGCGCACCGGCTGGTGAACTGGCGGACGGACAACGTGGCGGACACGGCGCGGTTCGGGGTGTCGATCCTGTGCGGGCCGCCGACGGGTGGCGCCGGGTTCTGTGACCGGTCGGTCGTGCCGGTGGTGAAGAGCATCGCGGAGTGGAAGGCGGCGCCCGACGTCACGGAGGTGTTCTCCCTGGACGGCGAGGACCCGCCGGCCACGGGGGCGTCGGCGGCGGTGGCCGCGGAGAAGCGGACGTCCTACACCGTGTCGTCGCGGCTGGTGGCGGAGACGGACGGCCGGTTCACGCTGACCGGGTCGTCGATGGGGACGGGTGTGCGGTGCGACGTGGCGCGGCAGCTGGATCCGGCGTACGTGCGGGGTGCGGACTGCGTGCTGCGGACGTGGTTCACGCCGATGTTCGACTTCTCGGCGGCCGAGCTGCCGATCGCGGAGACGGGGCGGTTCGTGCGGGACGTCGCACCGGCCGGGCGGTACGCGGGTTATCCGGGGACGTCGGGTGGGTCGGCCGGGTTCACCGGGCCGCAGAACCGGTTGTTCTACGACGTCGCGGCGCGTGAGGCGCACCGGGTGGCGGCGGAGGCGCGGTGTGCGAGTACGTGGGGGCCGTTCTGGAACCGGCACTCGGGTGGGCTGACCAACGTGTGCGGTGCTTATCCGGTCGACGAGAGCGTGCAGGGTGCTTCGGCGACGTCGTCGTTCACGGTGCGGCCGGTGCTGGACACCGACCACGCGGAGTTCCAGCGGCGGTTCACCCGGTTCCTGGCGGAGAACCACGTGCTGGACGGGGACGGGTACTACTTCTATCCCCTGCCGTGACGTCGGGGCCGGGCCGGGGCTGCTCCCCCGGCCCGGCGCCGGCGTCAGCGGGGTGGTTTGCCGTTCCAGGCGGCGTCCCAGGTCTTGGGGCCGAGGAGGCCGGAGTCCTTGATGCCGTTGGCGCGCTGGAGGGCGAGGACGGCTTCCTTGGTCTTCTCGAGGTAGCAGCCGGTGCCGGTGAAGCCGTAGCCGAAGGCGTTCATGCGGAGCTGGAACGTCTTGAGCGGGGCGGCGCAGTCGCCGTAGGCGTAGACGACGCCGGGCCAGGCGGGTTTGCCGCTCGGGGGTGGCGGGGTGGGTGCGGGGGCCGGTCCGCCGCCACCGATGTAGGCGGAGTCGGCGTAGCTGGGGACGCGCTTGCTGCGGGCGTCGCCGTCGCCGGAGAGCTTGAGCATGCCGGCGCACTGCCAGGGCTGCCAGCCGCGCATCCGGTAGAGGTAGAGGGCGCGGTAGTCCTGTTCGTGGGCGGCGGCCTGGTCGGGGCGGCCGGCGCCGCCGACGCTGCGCCAGGTGGGGAGGTCGAACTGGTAGGCGCCGTAGTAGCCGTTGCCGGTGTTGGTGGCGTAGCGGCCGCTCGACTCGCACATGCGCAGCTTGGCCCAGGCGCTCGACGCGGGGTCCGCGGAGGCGATGGCGGGGACGGTCAGCTGCAGACCCAAAGCGGCGGAGGCGAGAAGCAGGATTCTCGCCACGGTGCGTCGGCGGTTGTGGATCATGCGAGCACAGTAAGAGGGTGCCCCTTTGACCACAAGAGACACACTGCTCGCACGAGTCTCACACGAAACACCGTTCACGCCGCCGAGCGACACGCCGTGACGCGTCGAATGTGATTGCCACGGAAGTGGCGGATGATCACGGTGCGACGAACCGGACACGGTTTCGGCGAACTTCGGGACCGGCGGCGGTACCGCCCAGTAGTCTCCGCGCTGACCTGGACGTTCTTGACCCTGAGGAGCCGTGGATGACGCTGGCCGGAACGCGCTCGACCAAGCGCGAGCGCTGGGGCTGGTATTTCTACGACTGGGCGAATTCGCCGTTCTATTCGTCGACGACGACGGTGTTCGGCGCGCTCTACATGAGCACGATCGCGGCCGAGGACGCGAAGTCGAACTTCACCCTTAACGGGGACCACGCTTGTGTCGACGCGTCCGGCGCGTCGGACACGCTGCACAACTGCGACGTGAGTTTGTTCGGGCTGCACTTCCCGGCCGGCTCGACGTGGGGTTACCTGCTGTCGGTGGCGACCGTGGTGCAGGTGCTGGTGCTGCCGATCGCGGGTGCGGTGGCCGACCGCAGCCGCAACAAGCGGCGGATCCTGGGCGGGTTCGCGTTCCTGGGCGCGACCGCGGCGGCGGCGATGTTCTTCATGGCCGGGTCGGACTGGCAGCTGGGCGCGGCGCTGTTCATCGTGGCGAACATCGGGTACGGCGGCTCGCTGGTCGTCTACTACTCGTTCCTGGTGGACATCGGCGGGCCGGACGAGCGGGACGACATCTCGGCGAAGGGCTGGGCGTTCGGGTACCTGGGCGGCGGTCTGGCGCTGGCGTTGCAGCTGGGGTTCTACCTCGGCCACGACGCCTTCGGGGTGTCCAAGGGCACCGCGGTGCAGATCTGCTTCCTGACCTCGGGGCTGTGGTGGGCGTTGTTCACCGTTCCCTCGGTGCGGGCGCTCCCCCGCAACCACACGCCGGTGGACGTCGCGCCGGGGACGTCGGTGCTGCGGGCGGGGTTCGGCGAGCTGCGGCGGACGATCGTCTCGGCGAAGGCGTTCCCGCTGACGCTGGCGTTCCTGGGCAGCTACCTGATCTTCACCGACGGGATCACCACGGTGGTGGCGGTCTCGGCGCAGTACGGCAAGGACGAGCTGCGGTTCGGCGACGAAGTGCTGATCATGACGATCCTGGTGATCCAGTTCGTGGCGTACCTGGGTGGCACGCTGCACGGGCTGGTGGCGCGGCGGTACGGGGCGAAGCGGACGATCCTGGGCAGCCTGGTGCTGTGGATCGTGGTGCTGGTCGGGGCGTACTTCATCCAGCCGGGGAAGGTGGTGCAGTTCCTGGCGGTGGCGGTGGGGATCGGGCTTGTGCTGGGCGGGACGAACGCGCTGTCGCGGTCGCTGTTCAGCCAGATGATCCCGCAGGGCAAGGACGCGCAGTACTACTCGCTCTACGTCGTGGGCGAGCGCGGGACGTCGTGGCTGGGGCCGCTGGTGTTCGCGGGGGTCGGGCAGGCGACGGGGTCGTTCCGGCTGGCGATCGTGGCGCTGGTGATCTTCTTCGTGGCCGGCTTGGTGCTGGTCGCGCTGGTCCCGGTGCGGCGCGCGATCGAGGCGGCGGGCAACCGTCCGCCCGAGGTGCTGTAGTCCCCGATAGGGTCGACTGTCGTGACCTCGCTGAACGACCGGGCCTCCGGCCCCGATCCCACGGACGCGCTGTCGTCGGTTCCCGCGGCCGGTTCGCGCCGCGGGACGCCGCCGGTGGGCCGGCTGAAGTTCTGTTACGGGCCGATGGACTGCGGGAAGTCGACGCTGGCGCTGCAGATCGACCACAACCACGCGCGCCAGGGCAGACGGGGGCTGGTGCTGGTGCGCCACGACCGCTCGGGCGCGCCGCAGATCTCCAGCCGGATCGGGTTGAGCCGGCAGGCGGTGGAGGTCGGTGAGGACACCGACGTGCGCGACCTGGTGCGCCAGGAGTGGGCGCGCGGGCAGCACGTGGACTACGTGGTGGTGGACGAGGCGCAGTTCCTCTCCCCCGGACAGGTCGACCAGCTGGCCGAGCTGGCCGACGAGGTCCAGATCGACGTCTACTGCTTCGGGATCGCGACGGATTTCCGGAGCAAGCTGTTCCCGGGAGCCGCACGCCTGTTCGAACTGGCGGACGAGCTGCAGCCGGTCCAGGTGGAGGTCCTGTGCTGGTGCGGGCTGACCGGGCGGTTCAACGCGCGGGTGCTCGACGGCGAGGTTGTGCGCGAAGGCGATACGGTGGTCGTGGCAGATACCGAACAATCCGTAGTTGAAACTTCAGCTTCAGCACGATTTGAGGCCGAAACGGCTACTTTGCGTTATCAGGTATTGTGTCGTCGCCACTTTCGGGCGGGTGACCTGGGGCCCGTTACCGCTCATCACGGTCAGTTACGGTTGACCTGAGAGATGCCCGAGTAGCCCATCCGGGGGATATCAGCACTAAGAAGGCCGTATTGACGTCACGCCGGAGCGCGAAATGCCTCCTACTAGTGGAAGCTGATCCCGGCGGGTGACGCAGCTCATCGTGAGCAACGACATGGTGAACCGGGAATCCCCGGAGACCCTGAGTCGTTGCATAGGGTGAGCACCACCCTGGCTCCACCCCGGAGCTGACTGAAAGGACCCATCATGGCCGACCGTGTTCTTCGTGGAAGCCGGCTGGGAGCGGTCAGCTACGAGACCGACCGCAACCACGACCTCGCCCCGCGACGCACCGTGCGCTACGCCTGCCCCAAGAACCACGAGTTCGAGGTGCCGTTCTCTGACGACGCCGAGATCCCGACGGTGTGGGAATGCCGGCTGCACGGCAGCGAGTCCGAGATCGTCGATGGCGGGCAGCCCGAGCAGAAGAAGGTCAAGCCGCCGCGGACCCACTGGGACATGCTGCTTGAGCGGCGCACCATCCCCGAGCTCGAGGACCTGCTGAACGAACGTCTCGCCGAGCTGAAGGGCCGCCGGACCTCGCGGTCCGCGTGACCTCTTCGGGACTCGGCTCGTAGCCTGCTCCCACCACAACGGAAAGGCCCCCGCGACCTCCCCCCGCGGGGGCCTTTCGCATGCCCGCACACCGGCTGCCGGGGCCCTTCGGCCGTGAGGGGCACCCTCAGGACGTATAAGCCCTGAGGGTGCCCCTCACGGCTAACGGCTGAACGGGCCTTCCAGGGCCGCCCACTGCAGGAGCATGATCGTCTTGGCGTCGGCGATCTCCCCCGTGCCCACCATGGCCAGGGCCTCCTTGAACGGCAGCTCGACCACCTCGATGTCCTCCCCCTCCTCCGCGAGCCCGCCGCCTACGCCACGCTCGGCCGGGCGGTACGGCGCCGCGTAGCAGTGCAGCCGCTCGGTGACCGAGCCCGGGCTCGTGTAGACGTCGAACACGTGCTCCAGCTCACCGATGCGGACGCCGGTCTCCTCCTGCGCCTCGCGGCGGATGGCCGTCTCGGGGTCCTGGTCGTCCAGGAGCCCGGCCGCGGCCTCCAGCAGCATCCCGTCGGGGTGGTCGTTGACGTAGACCGGGTAACGGAACTGCCGGGTCAGCAGCACCGTGGCGCCCTCGAGGTCGTAGAGCAGCACGGTGGCGCCGTTGCCGCGGTCGTAGGTCTCGCGCCGCTCGGTCGTCCGGTGCCCGTCGCCGTGGTCGTAGTCGAACGTCGTGCGGCGCAGCACGTGCCAGCCGGCCGCGAGCAGCTCGACGTCGGTAACGCGCACCCGCGGGTTCCGGTCCAGGTCGCGGCCCGCCCGGTCGAGGCCGGTGCGGCCGCGGTGGTCGGGGACGTCGAGGCCGGGCACGCTTGTCGAAGGGGTCATGCCGCGACCATAATGTGCACGACTCGGAACGAACAAGGAGGATCGTGCATGCTGGTCGGGGAACGTCGCGAGCTGCTGCTGGGCCGGCTGGCCGCCGAGGGCAAGGTGCTGGCCAAAGACGTCGCGGCCGAGCTCGGCGTCTCGGAGGACAGCATCCGCCGTGACCTGCGGGACCTCGCCGCGGCCGGGCTCTGCCAGCGCGTCTACGGCGGGGCGCTGCCCGTCTCCCCCGCCGTCGCCGACTACGCGAGCCGGACGTCGATCGCCGTCGCGGGCAAGGACCGGGTGGCCGCCCTCGCCGCCGGCCTCATCCGGCAGGGGTCGACGGTCATCCTCGACGGCGGGACCACGTCCCTGGCCGTCACTAAGGCGCTGCCCAGAGACCTGGCGGCGACGGTCGTGACGCACAGCCCGACCGTCGCCGCCGCGTTGCTGGACCACGAGGGCATCGAGGTGTTCCTGCTGGGCGGGCGCCTGTTCCGGCACTCCGCGGTCACCTGCGGCGCCGCCGCGGCCGAGGCCGCCCAGGCGATCAGCGCCGACGTCTTCCTGCTCGGCGTCACCGGCGTCCACCCCGAGGCCGGCCTGACCACCGGCGACGCCGAGGAAGCCGCGATGAAGCGGACGCTGGCCCGGCGCGCGGCCGACACGTACGTGCTGGCGAGCGCCGAGAAGCTCGGCGCGGCGTCGCGGTGCGCGGTCTTGCCCTTCACCGACGTCGCCGGAATCATCACCGACGCCGACGAGACCGACCCGAACGTGCGGAAACTTGCAGAACTCGGCGTCGAGCTGCGGCTCACCGGCCACTGAGGGGGAAACCACATGACCGAGCACCGGGTGAAGTTCGCGGCGCTGTTCGACGCCGAGGTCCGGCCGCACAACGAGCGCTTCCGGGCCGCGGCGGCCGTCACCCGCGGCGAGGACGTCCTGGACGTCGGCTGCGGCACCGGCGAGTCGACGCGGGAGGCCGCGCGGGCGTCGGTGACCGGGACCGTCCTCGGCGTCGACGTCTCGGAGGCGGCGATCGCGACCGCCTCAGAACGCGGAGAAGCCACGTTCGCGGTCGCCGACGCGCAAACGCACCCGTTCCCGGCCGCGCGGTTCGACGTCGCGCTCAGCCGGTTCGGCTCGATGTTCTTCCCCGACCCGCCCGCGGCCTTCGCGAACATCGCCCGCGCCCTGCGGCCCGGCGGGCGCGTGGTGCTGCTCGTCTGGCAGGAGCGCGACCGCAACGAGTGGTACTCCGTGCTCCACGACGCCCTGGCCCCCGGTACGACAGCGCCACCCGCCGGATCGCACTTCTCCCTCGGTGACCGGGAGCGCACGCGGGCGCTGCTCGAAGGCGCAGGCTTCACCGGCGTCGAGTTCACCGAAGTGCGCGAGCCGGTCTGCTACGGGCCCGACACCGCGACCGCGGTCGAGTTCACCCTCGGCCTCAAGGACGCGAAGGAGCTGCTCGCCGGGCAGGACGAAGACGCCGCCGTGGATCGGCTGCGCACGGCGTTCACCGCGCGTGAGACCCCCGACGGCGTCTTCCTCGGCTCCGAGGCCTGGATCGTGACGGCGCTCAGCCGCGCTTGAACAGCCGCTTCAGTTGCTGTGTGCGGCGCTGCACGCCCCACGTCGCCACCCGCAGGAACGCCTCGCGGATGATCGAGCCGCTCATCTTCGACTCGCCGATCTCGCGCTCGGTGAACGTGATCGGCACCTCGACGATCTCGAACCCGGCGTCGGCCGTGCGCAGCGTCAGGTCGATCTGGAAGCAGTAGCCGTGCGAGTTGACCTCGTCCAGGGCCAGCTTCTCCAGCACCGGGCGCCGGTACGCGCGGAAGCCGGCGGTGATGTCGCGCACGCGCATCCCCAGCGCGAGCTGCGAGTAGACGTTGGCGCCGCGGGAGAGGATCTGCCGGTTGACCGGCCAGTTCACCACGCTCCCGCCGGGCACGTACCGCGAGCCGATGGCCAGGTCGGCGTCGCCGACCGCGTCCAGCAGCCGCGGCAGGTCCTCCGGCGCGTGCGAGCCGTCGGCGTCCATCTCGACGATGGTGTTGTACTCCCGGGCCAGGCCCCACCGGAACCCGGCGATGTAGGCGGCACCCAGGCCGGACTTCTCCGTCCGGTGGAGCACGTGGACGCGCTCGTTGGCCGCGGCGCGCTCGTCGGCGAGCTCACCGGTCCCGTCCGGGCTGCCGTCGTCCACGACCAGGACGTCCACATCCGGAAGTGCCTTGTGCAGGCGGTCCAGGATCGGCCCGAGGTTCTCCCGCTCGTTGTAGGTCGGGATCACCACCAGCACCGGCTCGATTCCCCGGGCCCCCCGCGGCGCCTGCGACATCCGTGCTCCTCCGATATCCCCGGCGGTCAGTCCGCCGTGTCCCCTGCCGTGCCGGCGCTGCTGCGCCGGGTGCGAAAACGGAGTACGAGCCCGCCGGCCACCCCGGCGATCGCCAGTGCCAGCAACCCGTACTCCGTCCACGCACCGAGTCGATCCGACAGCGTAGTCTGCGTGCGCAGCGGCACGCGCCCGACCAGGGAGTCGGCCGTGAAAAGGCCGGTTGAGCTGGTGATCGTGCCGTCGGGCGCGACGATGGCGCTGACCCCTGAGACGGCGGACACCACGACCGACCGGCTGTGCTCGACCGCCCGCAGCCGCGACATCGCCAGCTGCTGCACGCTCATCTCGCTGTCCCCGTACCAGGCGTTGTTGGTCGGCACGACCAGCAGCTCGGCCCCGTCGCGCACGGCGTCGTGGGCGGGGTAGTCGAACGCGGCCTCGTAGCAGACGAACACCCCGACCTGGGTGCCGGCGACGCCCAGGGTCTGGTTGGCGCCGTCGCCCGGGACCATGTCGACGGTCTCCTGGTCCACGAACGGCGTGACGAGCGCGGCGAGCTTGCGGGCGGGCACGTACTCGCCGAAGGGCACCAGCTGCTGCTTGGCGTAGCGCTGCCCGGGCCCGGTGTTCGGGTCCCAGACGATGACGGAGTTCTGGATGTGCCGGTCCGGCAGCACGTAGAGGGCGCCGATCAGGGCCGGGACGCCGAAGTTCGCGACGAGCTGGTCGACCTGCGGGTCCGGGCCGTTGACGGTGGTGGCGCTCTCCGGCCACAGGATCAGGTCCGGCTTCGGGACCTTCCCGGCGCGGATGGCGTCCAGCAGCCGCTGGCTTTCGGCGATGGTGTTGCGGCGCAGCAGGTCCCGCTCGCCCTGCAGCGCGAGGCCGATGTCCGGGGCGTTGCCCTGCACGGTGGCGATGGTGCGCTCGCCGTCCTGGGCGGCGGTCCCGATGGTCGGCCACAGCGCCAGGCCCGCGACGACGGGCAGCACCGTGCCGACGGCGGCCAGGACGTTGCGCCGGGCGCGCAGTGCGGGCCGGAGCGCGGCACGGGTGTCCCAGAGCCGTCCGGCGAGCGCGGCGAGGCAGAAGCCGCTGAAGACGACGGCGAGGCCGACCAGCGGCGCGCCGCCGATGGAGGCGAGCGGCAGGAACGCGCCTTCGGGCTGGCTGAACGCGACCCGGCCCCACGGGAACCCGCCGAAGGGGAACCACGCGCGCGGCGTCTCCATCGCGATGAAGATCAACGCGCCCCACAGCGGCGCGAGCGGCAGCCGGGCCACCAGCGTGATGAGCCCGCCCGCCAGGCCGTAGTAGAGCGCCAGCGCGCCCGACAGGCCGAGCCACGGCCACGGGCCGAAGTCCGGGCCGAGGAAGTCCAGCAGCCAGGTCAGCAGCGGCAGGAAGAAGACGAGCCCGAACGCGAAGCCGTAGCCGAACGCACCCCGGAAGCTCCGGCCGCGCAGCACGAGCGCGAACCCGGCGAAGGCGAGCGGGGCGAGCCACCACAGCGGGCGCGGCGCGAAGCTCAGGTAATAGGCGAAACCGGACACCAGCGCGCCGACCAGCCGCAGCAGCCACTCTCGCGGGAAGCGCCGGGTTCGGGTGGGTTGGTGCGAAGCGCCCGGTTCGGGGTCCGCGACGGTGACTGCCACAGGTGCTGACTCTAGGTGCCCGGCGTGAAGTCGTCGTAGACGACCTCGCCCGCGCGCACCGTGCGCAGGCAGCGCGGCAGCTCCGCACCGGGCTCGAGGCGCGGCAGCGGCGGCACGCCGGCGCGCGGGTCGGTGGACCAGCGCTGCACCCGGGTGTCCGGGGTGGCGACGACGAGGTCGGTGGCGTCCCAGATCGCGTAGTGCGCCGGCGCGCCCGGGGCCAGGCTCCCGGTGATGCCGTCGTTGACGCCGGCGGCGCGGTGCCCGGCCCGGGTGTGCGCGGTGAACGCGGCGCGCGGTGACAGGCCCGCACCCGGCGTCCGGTGGTAGGCGGCCGCGCGGACGCTCGCCCACGGGTCCAGTGGCGTGACGGGCGCGTCGGAGCCGAAGGCGAGCATGACGCCTTCGGCGGCCAGGGCGGAGAACGGGTTGAGCCCGGCCGCACGGCCGGCGCCCAAGCGTTCGGCGTACATCCCGTCCGTGCCGCCCCACGCGGCGTCGAACAGCGGCTGCATCGAGGCGACGACACCCCAGCCGGCGAGGATCCGGGCCTGCTCGGCCGTGACCATCTCCAGGTGCTCCAGCCGGTGGTGGCTCGCGGCGAGGGCGCGCTGGCCGACCTGCTTCTCGGCCAGGCGGAAGCCTTCGACGACCTCGGCGGTGGCGGCGTCGCCGATGACGTGGAACCCGGCCTGCAGCCCGGCCTCGGTGCACGCGGCGAGGTGCTCGCCGATGCGGTGGGCGTCGAGGTAGAGCGCCCCGGAGCCGTGGTGGTCGGCGTACGGCTCGCTCAGGGCGGCGGTGCGGGAGCCGAGGGCGCCGTCGACGAAGAGGTCGCCGGCCAGGCCGCGCACGCCCAGTTCGCGAGCGGTGTCGACGGCGCCGAGCTCGCCCCAGTAGCCGACGACCTCGGGCGCGTCCGGGCCGGCGAGGGCCAGGAGCGCGGCGAGGTCGTCGCGGCCGGAGATGTCGGGGCCGGCGCACTCGTGGACGCTGACGATGCCCTGTTTCGCGGCTTCGGCAAGGAACGCGCGCTGGGCGCGTTCACGCTGGTCGGGCGTGACGGCGGCGCGCACGGCCGCGCGGACGGCGTGGTGGGCGTCGCGGGTCAGCGGGCCGTCGGGCGACCAGCCGTCGGCGCCGCGGGCGGCCGGGGCCAGCTCGACCAGCGCCGTGGAGACGAGGGCGGAATGGACGTCAACGCGGCTCAGGTAGACCGGGGCGCCGCCGGCGGCGTCGTCGAGTTCGGTGCGGCTGGGCAGCCGCGGGTCGGTCCAGGTGGTCTCGTCCCAGCCGTGGGCCAGCAGGACCTGCCCGGGGACGACGGCGTCGCGGACGGCGGCCAGCAGCCCGGCGCGGTCCCGGACGGCGGTGAGGTCGAGGCCGGTCAGGTGCAGGCCGGTGGCGGTGGCGTGGACGTGCGCGTCGACGAACGCCGGGGCCACGAAGGCGCCGTCGAGGTCGATGGTCTCGGCGCCGGGGTGCAGGGCGCGGGCCGGGCCGTCCTGGCCGGCCCAGACGACGGTGCCGCCGGTGACCGCCATGGCCGTGGCGTCCGGGCCGGCGGGGGTGTAGATGCGTCCGCCGAGCAGGAGCGTGGTGTGTTCGTCCGTCACGCCCTGAGTCTGCTCCGGCCTGCCGACCCCTCCGCCACCTGGGGGAAGATCCGCGAGCATGCAGGAAGATTTACTCCGTGAGAACGTTATGACAGGATATTTTGACGCCTAACCGACGACTGGGAGTACAAGTGACTGCGATCCAGGAACCTGTGACACCTGCCGCCGCCATCGACCAGCCCTACGAGTACGCCCGCGCCGAGCTGGTGGAACCCGACTGGCGCCGCTTCCCCGGCTGGCACGGCGTGACCGACGCGGAGTGGCGTGACGCCCAGTGGCAGCGGGTGCACTGCATCCGCAACGCCAAGCAGCTGCGCGCCCTGATGGGCGACCTGCTGGAGGACCGCTTCTACGACGACCTGGCCGCCGACCAGCGCGAGATGGCGACCATGTCGATGCTGCTGCCGCCGCAGATGATCAACACGATGGCGCCGACGGCGGGCACCGACCCGGCGAAGGTGACCGAGGCGTTCTACCGCGACCCGATCCGCCGCTACATGCTCCCGGTCAAGAGCGACCGCGACACGACGTGGCCGAGCCACCCCCACTCGGAACGCGACTCGCTGCACGAGGCGGAGATGTGGGTCGTCGAAGGCCTCACCCACCGCTACCCGACCAAGGTGCTGGCCGAGATGATCTCGACCTGCCCGCAGTACTGCGGGCACTGCACCCGGATGGACCTCGTCGGCAACTCGACCGAGCAGGTCGAGAAGCACAAGCTGGCCCTCAAGCCGGTCGACCGCCAGGACGCGATGATCGCGTACCTCAAGAAGACCCCGGGCGTGCGCGACGTGGTCGTCTCCGGTGGCGACGTCGCCAACGTGCCGTGGCCGCAGCTCGAGTCGTTCCTCATGCGCCTGATGGACATCGAGACGGTCCGCGACATCCGCCTGGCGACCAAGGCCCTGGCCGCGCTGCCGCAGCACTGGCTGCAGCCGAAGGTCGTCGAAGGCCTGGAGCGCGTCGCCGTCACCGCCCAGCGCCGCGGCGTCAACCTGGCGATCCACACCCACGTCAACCACGCCCAGTCGGTGACCCCGCTGGTCGCGGAGGCCGCGCAGACGGCGCTGAACGTCGGCGTCCGCGACGTCCGCAACCAGGGCGTCCTGATGCGTGGCGTCAACGCGACGCCGGCACAGCTGCTGGACCTGTGCTTCGCACTGCAGGGCGAGGCGAACATCCTGCCGTACTACTTCTACATGTGCGACATGATCCCCAACGCCGAACACTGGCGGGTGTCGGTGCACGAGGCCCAGGAACTGCAGCACGCGATCATGGGCTACCTCCCGGGCTACGCCACCCCGCGCATCGTCTGCGACGTCCCGTACGTCGGGAAGCGCTGGGTGCACCAGCTGGCCGACTACGACCGGGAGCTGGGGATCTCCTACTGGACCAAGAACTACCGCACGGGCATCGAACTGGACGACCCGGAGGCGTTGAACCGCCGTTACCCGTACTACGACCCGATCTCGACCCTGCCGGAGGCGGGCCGGACGTGGTGGGCCGGGCAGGCCGGCTGACGCCGCTCACGCGATCGGGACGCGCGCCGGGCTCGCGGCCAGGTGCGCGACCCGGCGCAGGGTGGGGCGGTCGATGATCTCGCCCAGTGCCGCCATGAAGTGGGGCTCGTCCTCGGGCGCGACCACTACCGCGCACGCCTTCGCCACCATCACCATCAGCGTCAACGAGGTGCCGCCCAGGGAGTAGAAGTCGCTGTCCGGGCCGATGTCGCGCTCGGGCAGGCCCAGTGTTGCGGCCCAGATCGTGGCCAGCGCCGACTCGGTCGGACCCGCCGGTTCGGCCGTGGGGACGTCCGCCGTCGCGAACGGGTCCGGTAGCGCGTGGGCGTCGACCTTGCCGCTGGGGGCGAGCGGGAGGTCGGGCACCGCCACGAACACCGGTGGCACCAGGTGCTTCGGCACCCGGGCGGTCAGGTGGGCCGTGAGGTCGGCCGGTAGCACGTCCCCGGCGCAGACGACGTAGGCGCACGGGACGCGGTCCGTGTCGCCGGGGCGGCTTCTGGCGACCACGGCCGCGCGGCTGATCGCCGGGTGGGTCTCCAGCGCGTGCTCGATCTCCGCGGGTTCGACGCGGTGGCCGAGCACCTTGATCTGGTCGTCGCCGCGGCCGAGGTAGTCCAAGGCGCCCGACGGCAGGACGCGGGCGTGGTCGCCGGTGGCGTACGCGCGGCTGCCGTCGGCCAGGCGCACGAACAGCCGCTCGGTGAGGTCCGGCCGGCCGCGGTAGCCGCGGACGGTCTGCGCGCCGCTCAGGTGGATCGCGCCGACCTCGCCGGCCGGTACGGCGGCGCGCCGGTCGTCGAGCAGGTGCACCGTGACGTTGTCGGCGGGTCGGCCGATCGGGACGGCGGCGCCGACGTCGGTGGTGGGGTCGTACTCGTGGACGACGCAGCCGACGGTGACCTCGGTCGGCCCGTATTCGTTGAGGACGCGGCAGTCCGGCCCGAACGCCGCCCGCGCCGCGGCCGCGGTCCGCACCGCCAGCCGTTCCCCTCCGACGATCGCGAGCCGCACGCCCGGCGCGGTGATCCCGAGCCTGGCGATCAGCTCCAGGTGCGACGGCGTGAGCTTGACCGAGTCGACGCCGCTGTCGCGCAGCATCCGCGTCAGCCCGACGTGGTTGGGCTCCTCGGCGAACACCGCGACACTGCCGCCGGCGAGCAGCGGCAGCAGGATCGCGGTGATCGGCAGGTCGAAGGCCAGCGAGGTGAACAGCGGGAACCGGGTCGCGGGCCCGATCCGGTACTCGCGGATCGCCCACCGCACGTAGTTGACGACGTGCCGGTGCTCGACCTCGACGCCCTTCGGCCGCCCGGTCGACCCGGACGTGTAGATCACGTACGCCAGGTCCTCAGGCGCCACCGGCACTCCCGGAAACGCCGCACGCCGATCGTCCAGGGTGATTCGCGTGCAGCCATCGGGCGTGCACGGCCGGTCGGCGTGGGACGCCGGGAGCAGGCACGCGGCCGCCCCGGCGTCGGCGAGCAGGTCGGCCAGCCACGCGTCCGGGTGATTCGGGTCCAGCGGGAGGTAGGCGGCGCCGGCTTTCAGGACGCCCCAGAGCCCGGCGAGGGTGGCCGCGGTGCGCTCGGCGAGCAGGCCGACGAGGTCGCCCGGCCGCACGCCCCGCTCGACCAGGGTGTGCGCCACGGCGTCCGACCGGGCGTCCAGCTCGGCGTAGGTGAGGGTCGTGTCCCCCTCGACGACGGCGACCGCGCCGGGCGTCCGCTCGACTTGGCGGGCGAACAGGCTCACCAGTGTCTCGTCGACCGCTGGGGTGACCGGGCCGCGCAGCTCGGCCTCGGGCGGGGAAAGCGCCTCCGCGATGCCGTCGAGCAGGGCCTCCGCCCGGTTCGCGAGGCCGTCGACGTCGTCGCCGGAGATGATGATCTCGGTGCGCCCGTCGACCTCGACGATCGTGAGCACCGGCGTGATCAGCAGGCCGCACACCGGCAGCGAGTAGACGGTCGTCGCGGTGAAACCGCCGGCTGTGTAGTCCGCCAGCTCGACCAGGCCCAAGTGGCTCAAGGTGAAGGCGGGCCCGGGTTTGCCCTTGACCGCCATCGTGGTGTCCACAGTGGACAACATGGCGCGCCAGGCCGGGAGCGGCACGCGGTCGAGCAGCCACAGCAGCGCCGGGTGCGGGTAGCCGCTCAGGTGCTGCTCGTCGCCGACCATCCGCAGGAGCGTCTCCTGCGTCCGCTGCCACGTCGAGCCGGGTGGCACGGGCAGGGTCAGCTGTGACGTCAGCGGGCCGGTCGAGAAGCCGTCGGGCAGGTGCCGGCGCAGGTCGACCGGGACGATGAACGTCGCGGGGTCGAGGCCGCACAGCTCCGTCAGCGCCGTCGCGATCTTGGCCACCGCGGCCGGGTGCCGGCCGTCGACCGTGCGCCGCCGGAAGAAGTGCCCCCGCGCGGCCAGCGGGGCGCGCCCGCGCAACGGCGGCGGGGCCGTGGGCTTGGCCGGTCCGGGCCCGGGGCGGGGACCGAGCAGGTGCTGGACGTCGCGCATCGTCGTGCGCGCGTCGGGGCCCGTCGGGGCTTCGCCGCGCAGGGCGCGGAAGACCTCGCCCGCCCAGAGCAGCGCGCCCTTGCCGTCCATCAGGGAGTGGTGGACGCGGAACACGACGGCCGGGCGCGCGCCGGTGAGCAGGACGACCTCGCTCATCGGCTCACCGCCGGCTCCGGTCAGTGGCCGCTCCAGGGCCGGCTCGCCCGCGAACGTCACGCGGTCGACGCGGTCGCCGTCGAGGGTGCGGACGGCCGGGGCGCGGCCGCTGTCGAGCCACCGGCCGCCGCGGCGGGTCAGCCGCGATCCGTGGCAGGTGCGGGCCGCGCGTCCGACGGCGTCGGCCAGTGCCGCCGGGGCCAGGCTTCCGGTGCCCTCGACCACGACCTGGATGCACATCGGCGCGGCCGGCGGCGTGGCGAGCAGGAATCGCTCGGAGAAGAAGATCCGCTCGGTCACCGGTGGGTTCCTTCCGGGGCGGCCGGCAGCTCGCCGAGCCAGGTCCGCACGGCCTCGGCCGTCGCCGCGACGTCGCGGCTGCTCAGGGAGAAGTGGTCACCGGCCAAGGTGATCTCGTCGTGCGCGACCGGCCAGCGCGTGTGCCACTCCTCGTCGGCCAGCGGTTCCAGCTCGAGCGGCCCGGCCAGCGCGTCGGTGGGCCGCAGGACCAGGGTCGGCGCGGCGAGCGGGCTCGGCCGCCAGCCCTGCAGCATCAGCGTGTACACCGAGGACGCGGTGATCTTCTCGAAATCGAGGTCGCTCGCGTCCGGCATGGCCGCGTACTGGTGGCTGAGGAACCGCAGCATCCGCGACGGCACTTCGTCGGGCACGTAGGTGTCGACCAGGACGACGGCCGCCGGGATCGTGCCCGCCCGTTCCAGCTCGGCCGCGACGGCGGCGGCCAGCACCCCGCCCGACGACATCCCGAACAGCGCGAACGGCTTTCCGCCGGCGCACCGGAGCGTCGCCTCGGCGAGCGCGGCCACCAGCACGTCGAACCCGGCGGCAAGGGGCTCGCCCGATGCGTACCCGGGTGTGACGACCAGCGAAAGGTCGCTGACGCCCCGCAGTTCGTTGGCGAGCCTGCTGAAGTTCAGCACGGCGTCCATCGCCGCCAGCGGCGCGAAGCAAATCAGGTGCGGGCCTTCGTCGCCCTCGGCCAGCCGGACGATCCGCGTCCCGCCGTCGAACTCGGCCGCACTGTCGAAAGTGGACCGTGCGGCGGCCGCGGTGGCGCCCAGCAGCTCCATCTCCCGGCCCTTGCCCTGCTGCAGCAGGGTCCGGTAGATGTCGCCGAACGTGGGCCCGCCGGACACCGGGGCCTCTGCGGTGTCCACCCGGGACACCAGCAGGTCCGCCAGGGCGGTGGCGTTTTCGAGGTCGTAGACGACGGTGGCGGGCAGCCGCTGGCCGGTCGCGGTGGCGAGCCGGTTGCGCAGGCCCACCGCCGTCAGCGAGTCGAACCCCAGCTCCCGGAACGGCCGGTCCGCGTCGATCGCCTCCACCGAGCGGTAGCCCAGTTCGGCCGCGGCTTCGGTGCGGACGAGCTCGACCAGCACCGCGAGCCGGCCGGCCCGGTCCCGCCCGGCCAGCCGGGTGGCGAGGCCGGTCCCGGCCGCGGCGGCCGTCGCGGTGCGGCGGACGCGCCCGACCAGGCCGCGCAGGATCGGCACCACGGTCCCGCTCGAGCGGGCCTGGGCCCGCAGCCCGGCGACGTCGATGCCGACCGGCACCACGAGCGGCCGGGGCGCGGTGAGGCCGGCGTCGAACAGCCGCAGGCCCTGCGCGGCGTCCAGCGCCGTCATCCCCGACCGCGCCATCCGCGCGAAGTCGGCTTCGCCGAGGTCGCCGGTCATCCCGCTGGCCTGCGCCCACAGGCCCCACGCCAGCGAGACGGCCGGGTGCCCGGCGGCGCGGCGGCGGGCCGCGAGCGCGTCGAGGAACGTGCTGGCCGCGGCGTAGTTGCCCTGCCCGGCGCTGCCGAGCAGCCCGGACACCGACGAGAACAGCACGAACGCCGTCAGGCCGAGGTCGCGGGTCAGCTCGTCGAGGTGCACCGCCGCGTCGGCCTTCGGACCGAAGACGGTGTCGATCCGCGCCGGGTCGAGCGCGGTGATCACGCCGTCGTCGAGCACGCCCGCGGCGTGCACCACCCCGGCCAGCGGCGCGTCCGACGGGACCCGGGCGAGCAGGTCGCGCACCTGGTCGCGGTCGCCGACGTCGCACGCCACCACCTCGACGCGCGCACCCAGCTCCCGCAGCTCGGCGCCGAGGTCCGCACCGCCGCCGCGGCGCGAGACCAGCATCAGGTCGCGGACGCCGTGTTCGGTCACCAGGTGCCGGGCCACGAGCGAGCCCAGTGTGCCGGTGCCGCCGGTGATCAGCACCGTGCCCTTCGGGCCGAACGTGCAGGGGAGATCGTCGGCGGACTCCGACGTCCCGGCCGCCAGCCGGGGCACGAGCACCCGCTCGTCCCGGACGACGATCTGCCACTCGCCCGCGTCGGTGACCGGCGTGACGACGTCCGGCGGCAGGTCGCCGTCGGTGCCGAGGTCGGCGAGCAGCACGCGGCCGGGATTCTCCGTCTGCGCCGCGCGCACCAGGCCCCACACGGCCGCCGCGACCGGGTCGGCGGTCTCGGTGGCCACGGCGTTCCGGGTGGTGACGACCAGCCGGGTGTCCTCCCGGGCCGGGTCGGTGAGCACGGTCTGCAGCGTCGTGAGGACGTCGGCGAGCACGGTCCGCACCCGCCGCGGTGTGGGCTCGCCGTCTTCACCGGCGCCGGGCCGCAGCACCAGCCACGGCGGGGCGCCCGCCTCGGCCAGATCCGCCGGGCCGTCGAGGAAGACGGCGTCCACCGGCGGACCGGCCGGGACCGGCAGCACCGTCCAGTCGATGCCGAAGAGCCCGTCGGTCCCGCGGTCCGGGCCGGTCGTGAGCTGGTCGGGCGAGACGGGCCGGGTCACCAGGGAGCCGACCGAGAGGACCGGTTCACCCGCGGTGTCGGCGAGGTCGATCGCGACGCCACCGTCGGCCGGGGTGAGCCGGACGCGGACGGCGCCGGTGGCCGTGGCGTGCACCGCGACGCCCGTCCACGCGAACGGCAGCGAGACTTCGCCGCTGTCCCCCGGCGCCAGCATGGGCGCGTGCAGGGCGGCGTCGAGCAGGGCCGGGTGGAAGACGAACCCGGTGCCGCCGGCCTGCGGCGGCAGCGTCACCTCGGCGAAGATTTCGTCGCCGCGCGTCCAGGCGGCGGTCAGGCCGCGGAAGGCGGGGCCGTAGTCGTACCCGCGGGCGCCGAGGGTGTCGTACAGCTCGCCCACCTCGATCGTCTCTGCGCCGGTGGGCGGCCACTCGCGCAGCCCGGCGCCGGCGGGCACCGTGGTCTCGGCGAGCGTCCCGGAAGCGTGGCGGGTCCAGTCCGCGCCGCCGGTCTCGTGCCGCGAGTGGATCACGACGGCCCGGCGGCCGTCCGGTTCCGCGGCCGCCCCGACGACGACGTGGACGCGCAGGGCGGCGGTGTCGGGCACGAGCATCGGCGCCTCGATCACCAGCTCCTCCACCACCGACGCGCCGACCCGGTCGCCGGCTTGGACGGCCAGCTCGACCAGTGCCGCGCCCGGGACCAGGACGACGCCGTGGGCGGCGTGGTCGGCCAGCCACGGGTGGGTGGCCAGCGCGAACCGCCCGGTCAGGACGACGCCGCCGGTGTCCGGGTCCTCGACCGCGGCACCGAGCACCGGGTGCGCGAGCGCCGTCTGGCCCAGGCCGGCCGCGTCGGTGGCGGCCTGCGGTACGAGCCAGAAGTGCTCGTGCTGGAACGCGGACGTCGGCACGGACGCGACCGACCCGGTCGCCGGGTTCTCGGGCCAGCGGACGGCGACGCCGCGGACGAACAGCTCCGCGAGAGACTCCAGGAACCGGCCCCGGCCGCCCTGACCGCGCTGCAGCGTGCCGCACACGACGGCGTCACGCACCCCCACGTCGTCCAGGGTCTCGCCCAGCGCCGTGGTCAGGACCGGATGCGGCCCGACCTCGACGAACACCCGGAACCCACGCTCGGCCAGCGTCCTGGTCGCGTCGGCGAACCGCACCGGGTGACGCATGTTCTCGTACCAGTACCGCGCGTCCAGCTCCTCGCCGTCGGCCCAGTCGCCGGTCGCGGTAGACAGCAGCGGGATCTCGGCAGTACGCGGCGCGAGGTCCGCCAGCTGCGCGAGGACGCGCTCGCGCAGCGGCTCGACCTGGGCTGTGTGGGCGGCGAAGTCGACGCCTTCCGGCCGCCAGCGCATGATCCCCGCCTTGGCCAGCCGGCGTTCGACGGTGTCGATCGCCTCGGATTCGCCGGACAGCGTGACGGAGTCGGGTGCGTTCACCGCGGCGATCGACACCCGGCCGGCCAGATCGCCGAGCAGCGGCTCGACCACGTCGGCCCCGGCCAGCACCGACAGCATGGTGCCGTGCCCGGACAGCTCGTCGCGGATCAGCTTGCTGCGCACGGCGATCACCTTCGCGGCGTCCTCAAGGGACAGCGCCCCCGCGACACACGCCGCGGCCAGTTCGCCCTGCGAGTGGCCGACCACGGCGTCGGGCCGGACGCCGGCGGACTGCCACAGCGCCGCCAGCGAGACCAGCACCGCCCAGGACACCGGCTGGACGACGTCCACGCGGTCCAGGCCCGGCGCACCGGGTGCCCCGGCGATGACGTCGGAGAGCGTCCAGTCGAAGTGCGGCGCCAGCGCGCGTTCGCACTCGGCCATCCGGGCGGCGAACGCGGGCTCGGTGCCGAGCAGGTCGCGGCCCATGCCGGCCCACTGCGTGCCCTGGCCGGGGAAGACCAGCACGGTCCCGCCCGCGGTGGCCGGGACGACGGCCCTGGTGCGCACCCCGGTCACCGACCGGCCGCCAGCGACGCCGCGCAGGCCGTCGATCGCCGTCTCGACGTCGCCGGCCACGACGACCGCGCGGTGGTCCCACGCGGCCCGGCCGGTCAGCAGCGTGCGGGCCACCTCGGGCAGTGACGCGTCTCCGTCGGCGGTCAGGAAGTCGGCCAGGCGCTCGGCTTGCGCGGCCAGGCCGCGGGCCGACCGCGCCGACAGCACCACGGGCACCGCTGTGCCGTCGCCGGCGTCGGCCGGGGCGGGCGGCGGGCCCTGTTCGAGGATGACGTGCGCGTTGGTGCCGGAGACGCCGAACGATGACACGCCTGCGCGGCGCGGACGGCCGGGCTCGGGCCAGGCGACCTCGTCGGTCAGCAGCCGCACGGCACCCGACTCCCAGTCCACTTTGGACGACGGCGTCGTGGCGTGCAGCGTGCGCGGCAGCACGCCGTGCCGCATGGCGAGGATCATCTTGATCACGCCGGCGACGCCCGCGGCGGCCTGGGAGTGGCCGATGTTGGACTTGAGCGAGCCGAGCCAGAGCGGCTCGGCGCGCTCCTGGCCGTAGGTCGCGATGACGGCCTGCGCTTCGATCGGGTCACCGAGCATGGTGCCGGTGCCGTGGGCCTCGACAGCGTCCACTTCGGACGGACGAAGGCCCGCGTTGGCCAGCGCCTGGCGGATCACCGCCTGCTGAGCCGGGCCGTTCGGCGCCGTCAAGCCGTTCGACGCGCCGTCCTGATTCACGGCCGTGCCCTTGACCACGGCCAGGACCGGACGTCCTTCGCGGCGCGCGTCGGACAGCCGCTGCAGCACCACGACGCCGACGCCCTCGGCCCAGCCGGTGCCGTCGGCGTCGTCCGAGAACGACTTGCACCGGCCGTCGGCCGACAGCGCGCCCTGGCGGGAGAACTCGACGAACGTCGACGGCGACGCCATCACCGTCGCGCCACCGGCCAAGGCGACCGAGCACTCGCCGGAGCGCAGCGACTGGGCCGCCAGGTGGATCGCCACCAGCGACGACGAACACGCCGTGTCCACCGTGACCGCCGGGCCCTGCACACCGAGCACGTACGACACCCGGCCCGCGGCGACGCTGCTCGCCGAACCGGTGCCCAGCAGGCCTTCGAGTTCCGCGGACCGCACGCCCGCGCCGTAGCCCTGGTACATCAGGCCGGTGAAGACGCCGACGTCCTGCCCGCGCAGCGACGTCGGGTCGACCCCGGCGCGTTCGAGGGCCTCCCACGACGTCTCCAGCAGAAGCCGTTGCTGCGGGTCCATGGCCAGGGCCTCACGCGGCGAGATGCCGAAGAAGCCGGGGTCGAACAGGCCCGCGTCGTGCAGGAAACCGCCGGAGCGGGTGACCGAGCGGCCCGTCGCGTCCGGGTCGCCGCCGAGCAGCGCCCCGAGGTCCCAGCCGCGGTCCTCGGGGAACGCCGACACGGCGTCGCGGCCCTCGTGGACCAGGTCCCACAGGCCGTCCGGGGTCGCCACGCCGCCGGGCAGCCGCACGCCCATGCCGACGATGACGATCGGGTCGTCGGCGAGTGCGCCGGCCGCGGCCGTCACCACACGGACGTCGTCCTCGCCGACCAGTTCGCCGAGCAGGTGCCCGGCGAGCGCGGCGGGGTTCGGGAAGTCGAACACGACCGTCGCGGGCAGCGTGACGCCGGTGGCCGTGCTCAGCCGGTTGCGCAGTTCCACCGCGGTCATCGAGTCGAACCCGGCGTCGCGGAACGCCGTCGAGACCGCCATCGGGTCGGTGCCGCCGAGCACGACGGCGGCTTCAGCGCGCACCAGGTCGGTGAGCAGTGCGCGCTGCGCGTCGGCGTCGAGACTGGCCAGCCGGGACAGCACCCCGCCGGCCGTCGCGGTCCGGTCCGCCGGGCGGCGGACCTTGCCGACGATCTCGCGCAGGGTCGCCGGCAGCACGCCGGCGCGCGCGTGGCCACGCAGGACCGGCAGGTCCAGCGCGAGCGGTACCAGCACGGCGCGGTCGGCGGCCAGTGCGGTGTCGAGGGCGCGCATGCCCTGCTCGGCGTCGATCGCCTTGATGCCCGACCGCGCCATCCGCGCGGTGTCCGCCGCGCCGAGCCCGCCGGTCATGCCGCTGCCCTCGGCGGCCCAGAGGCCCCAGGCCAGCGAGACCGCCGGGTGCCCGGCCGCGCGGCGGCGGGCGGCGAGGGCGTCGAGGAACGCGTTGGCCGCCGAGTAGTTGCCCTGCCCGGCGCTGCCGAGCGTGCCGGCGACGGAGGAGAACAGGACGAATGCCGCCAGGTCCAGGTCGCGGGTCAGCTCGTCGAGGTGGCTCGCCGCGTCGGCCTTCGGGCCGAACACCGTGGCCAGCCGGTCGGGGTCGAGGGTGCCGATCATGCCGTCGTCCAGCACGCCGGCGGTGTGCACGACGGCCGTCAGCGGCGCGTCGGCCGGGACGGCGGCCAGCAGCCCGCGGACCTGGTCATGGTCGGCGACGTCGCAGGTCACGACATCGACCCGCGCGCCCAGTTCCCGCAGCGACTCGGCCAGTTCGGCCGCGCCGTCGGCGGCGAGCCCGCGCCGGGAGGCGAGCACCAGGCTGCGGATCCCGTGTGTGGCGACGACGTGCCGGGCCACGACCGCGCCCAGCGCGCCGGTGCCGCCGGTGATGACGACCGTGCCCGCCGGATCGAGGGTGGCGACGTCCGTCTGCTCGGCGTTGACGCGGTTCAGGCGCGGGACCCACACGGCGTCCTCGCGCACGGCGACCTGCCACTCCTGCGCCGACGCGGCGCCCGCGAGGACGTCCATCGGCGCGTCCCCGGTGTCGAGGTCGGCCAGCAGCACGCGGCCGGGTTCCTCGGCCTGGGCCGCGCGCACCAGCCCCCACACGGCGGCGAGCACCGGGTCGGCGACGGTCCCGGCCGCGTCGACCGCGCCGTGGGTGACGACGGCGAGCCGCGCGTCCCGCAGTTCCGGATCGGCCAGGAACGCGCGCAGCACGACCAGCACGCCGGCCGTCGCCTCGTGCAGTGACGTTCCGCCGGCCACGGGCAGGACGTACCAGTCGGCAGCCGGGCCGATCAGGTCGTCGATGCCGCGCACGACGCCGGGTTCGGCGACGGCCGGTTCGGTCCAGGGGACCCAGTCGAGGCCGAACAGCAGGTCGTCCCGCCGCGGCGCGTCGGCCTGCAGCGGGCGGCTCACCACGGACGCCACCGACAGGACCGGCGCCCCGGTTTCGTCGGTCAGGTCCACCGAAATGCCGGAGGCGGCCGGAGCGACGCGCACGCGCAGGCGGTCCGCGCCCGGTGCGTGCAGCGCGATCCGGTTCCAGGCGAACGGGACGCCGAGGGCGCCGCCGCTCTCGTCACCGGCGAGGAAACCGGCGTGCAGGGCGGCGTCGAGCAACGCGGGGTGCAGGGTGAACCCGCGCGCCTCGGCCGTCTCGGGCAGCGTCAGTTCGCCGAAGGTCTCCGGGCCGCGGCGCCAGGCGGCGGTCAGCCCCTGGAAGACCGGGCCGTAGTCGTAACCCTGCTCGGCGAGCAGGTCGTAGAAGTCTTCCAGGGCAACGGGTTCCGCTTCCGCGGGCGGCCACGTCGTGGTGTCCGGCAGGGCGGCGGGCACGGTCGGCGTCAGGTAGCCGGTGGCGTGCCGGGTCCATTCGACGTCCACAGTGGACACGTCATCGGGCCGGGAGTGCACCGCGACCGCGCGGCGGCCGAGGTCGTCGACCTCGGCGACGACGACCCGCAGGTCCAGGGCCCCGGTCTCCGGGACGAGCATCGGCGCCTCGATCACCAGCTCGTCGAGCATCGGGCAGTCGCCGTACGCGCCGGCCCGCAGCACCAGCTCGACCAGCGCGGCCCCCGGCACCAGCAGCACGCCGCCGACGACGTGGTCGGCCAGCCACGGCTGCAGTTCGCGCGAGACGCGGCCGGTCAGCGCGAAGCCGCCGCCCGGGATCTCCACGACCGCGCCGGCGAGCGGGTGGTCCAGCGCCGCCTGGCCGAGACCGGCAGCGTTGCCGCCGGTGGCCGGGCGCACCCAGTACTCGGTGTGCTGGAACGCCGTGGTGGGCACCGGAACCACGCGCCGCGGCCCCGCGAGCAGCGCGGACGCGTCGACGCCGGCGTCGCGCACGAACAGCTCGGCGAGCGCGGTCAGCGCGGTGGCCACCTCGGGCCGGTCGCGCCGGGTCAGCGCGACCGCCGGGGTGCCGGCCGCCGCGACCAGGGCCGACAGCACCGCGTCCGGGCCGAGTTCGAGCACCAGCGCGGGCGAGCGCCCGGCGATGGTGGTGACGACGTCGGCGAACCGCGTCGTCCGGCGCGCCTGGGCCGTCCAGTGGTCCGGCGAGCCCAGGTCGTCGGCGAAGGTGCCGGTCACCGCGGAGACGACCGGGATGGCCGGAGGCTGGTAGGTGAGCGTTTCGGCGACGGCCCGGAATTCGTCGAGCATCGGGTCCATGAGCGCCGAGTGGAACGCGTGGCTCACCGTGAGCACCGACGTCTTGCGCCCCTCGGCGGCGAGCCGGCCGGCGACGGCGTGCACCGGCTCGTGCTCGCCGGAGAGCACCACCGACTCGGGCCCGTTGACCGCGGCGATCGAGACGTGCCCGTCGACCGCTTCGATGGCCTTGAGCGCGTCGCCTTCGGTGGCCGCGACGGCGACCATCGCGCCCCCGGCGGGCAGCGCCGACATCAGCCGGCCGCGAGCGGCGACCAGTTTCGCCGCGTCCGCCAGCGAAAGCACCCCGGCGACGTGGGCCGCGGTCAGCTCACCCAGCGAGTGCCCGGCGAGCAGCTTCGGCCGGACGCCCCACGAGCGCACGAGCCGGAACATCGCCACCTCGACGGCGAACAGCCCGGTCTGGGTGAACGCCGTGTCGTCCAGCAGCGCGGCCAGATCGGTGCCCGGCTCGGCGAACACCACGTCCCGCACGGCAGGCCGGCCGTCGAGGTGCGCGTCCAGCGCGCCACAGACCTCGTCGAATGCCTCGGCGTACACCGGATAGGCGTCGTACAGCTCGCGTCCCATCCCGGGTCGCTGCGCGCCCTGGCCGGTGAACACGATCCCGACACCCGAGGTCTCGGGATCGACCTCGCCGCGGACGACGCCGGGGCCGTCGACGGCGGTCAGCCCGGCCACCGCGGCGTCGCGGTCACCCGCGAGCACCACGGCGCGGTGTTCCCACACGGCCCGCGACGACAGCAGCGAACCGGCCACAGCCGCGAGGTCGTGCCCCGCGTCCAGGTGCGCGGCCACCCGGGCCGCCTGCGCCGTCAGGCCACGCCGGGAGCGGGCCGACACCACGACCGGGACGATCGCCGGCGCGTCCGGCGCCGACTCGACGACAGCGGCAGGCGCCTGTTCGACGATCACGTGCGCGTTGGTGCCGCTGACCCCGAACGACGACACCGCCGAGCGACGCGGCCGGCCCAGCTCGGGCCACGCCGTCTCCTCGGTCAGCAGGCGCACCGCACCGGCCGTCCAGTCCACTTTGGACGACGGCGTGTCGACGTGCAGGGTCTTCGGCAGCAGCCCGTGCCGCATGGACAGGACCATCTTGATCACCCCGGCCACGCCGGCGGCGCCCTGGGTGTGTCCCACGTTCGACTTCAGGGAACCCAGCCACAACGGCGTTTCCCGGTCCTGGCCGTAGGTCGCGAGCACGGCCTGGGCCTCGATCGGGTCGCCCAGCGTGGTGCCGGTGCCGTGCGCCTCGACGGCGTCGACGTCCGCTGCGGCCAGTCCGGCGTCGGCCAGCGCCTGGCGGATGACCGCCTGCTGCGCGGGCCCGTTCGGCGCGGTCAGGCCGTTGGACGCGCCGTCGGAGTTGACCGCGCTCCCCCGGACCACGGCCAGCACCTCACGGCCTTCGCGGCGCGCGTCGGACAGCCGCTGCAGCACCAGCACGCCGACACCCTCGCCCCAGGCGGTGCCGTCGGCGGCCTCGGCGAACGACTTGCACCGGCCGTCGGCGGCCAGGCCGCGCTGGCGGGAGAACCCGATGAACGGGCCCGGCGTGGCCATCACCGTCGCGCCACCGGCCAGGGCCATCGTGCACTCACCTGAGCGCAGTGCCTGCGCGGCGAGGTGGATCGCCACCAGCGACGACGAGCACGCCGTGTCCACCGTGACCGACGGGCCCTGCACCCCGAGCACGTACGACACGCGACCGGCGGCCGCGCCGCCCGAGCCGCCGGTGCCCAGCAGGCCTTCCAGGCCGTCGGCCTGGGCACCCATGCCGTAGTCGTAGTACATCAGGCCGGTGAACACGCCGACCCGCTGCCCGCGCAGCGACGTCGGATCGATCCCGGCGCGCTCCACGGCCTCCCACGACGTCTCCAGCAGCAGCCGCTGCTGCGGGTCCATCGCCAGGGCTTCCCGCGGCGAGATGCCGAAGAAGGCGGGGTCGAACTGCCCGGCGTCGTGCAGGAAACCGCCGTGGCGGGTGTAGGTCTTGCCCGCGGCGTCCGGATCGGGGTCGTAGAGGTTCTCCGCGTCCCAGCCACGACCGGACGGGAACTCGGTGATCCCGTCCCCGCCGCGACGCAGCAGGTCCCACAGGTCTTCGGGCGTGGCCACCCCGCCGGGCAGCTTGACGCCGATCCCGACGATGGCGATCGGGTCGTCGGCCGCCGCCGTGCGCACCGCGACCGTGGTACTGGGGGCTTCGGGGGCCGCGTCGCCGGCCAGCTCACCGTGCAGGTGCTCGGCCAGGACGGCCGGGCTCGGGAAGTCGAACACCACGGTCGCGGGCAACGTCACGCCGGTGGCGGCGGTCAGCCGGTTGCGCAGCTCGACCGCGGTCAGCGAGTCGAACCCGGCGTCGCGGAACGCCTTCGCCACACCGATCCCCGCGCCGCTGCCGAGGATGACGGCGGCTTCGGTGCGCACCAGCTCGGTCAGCGCGGCCAGCTGCTCGGCGGCATCGAGACCGGCGAGCTCGGCGAGCAGCCCGGTGGACGCCGACGCCGCCTGGGCGGTCCGGCGGCCGCGGCCGGCCACGCCCCAGAGGATCGACGGCAGGACGCCCGCACGGGCGTGCCCGCGCAGTACCGGCAGGTCCAGCGCGGCCGGCACGAGCACGGCGTCGTCGGCGGTCAGCGCGGCGTCGAGCAGGCGCAGGCCACGGGCGGCGTCGAGGCGAGTCATGCCGGAGCGGTCGGCGCGGGCGTCGTCGGCCTCGCCGAGGCCCGCGGTCATCGTGCTCGCCTCGGCCCACATGCCCCAGGCGAGCGACACGGCCGGGTGCCCGGCGGCGCGGCGGCGGGCGGCCAGCGCGTCGAGGAAGGCGTTGGCCGCGGCGTAGTTGGCCTGCCCGGCGCTGCCGAGCACCCCGGCGACCGAGGAGTACAGGACGAACGCGCTCAGGCCGAGGTCGCGGGTCAGCTCGTCGAGGTGGACCGCCGCGTCGGCCTTCGGCCGGAACACGGCGTCTACGCGGGCGGCGTCGAGGGCGTCGAAGGTGCCGTCGTCGAGCACGCCGGCGGTGTGCACCACCGCCGTCAGCGGCGCGGTCGCCGGGACGTCGGCGAGCAGCGCGCGGACCTGGTCGCGGTCGGCGACGTCGCACGCCGCCAGCCGCACCTCGGCGCCGAGGTCGCGCAGCTCGGCGGCCAGCTCCGCCGCACCGGGTGCGGCCGCGCCGCGCCGCGAGGCCAACAGCAGGCTCCGGACGCCGTAGACGGTCACCAGGTGCCGGGCCACCAGGCCGCCGAGGGTGCCGGAGCCGCCGGTGACGAGCACCGTCCCGGCCGGGTCGAACCCGGCGGGCCGGTCGGTGTCCGGGAGCGTCTTTTCCAGGCGGGGCACCAGGATCCGGCCGTCGCGGACGGCGAACTGGCTCTCCCCCGCGTCGATCGCCGCGGCCAGCGCACCGCCGACGGTGTCCTGGGTGTCGGCCAGCACCAGCCGGCCCGGGTTCTCCAGCTGGGCCGAGCGGATCAGGCCCCAGACCGCAGCGGCCGCCGGATCGGCCGGGTGCGTACCGAGCGGGTCGACGGCGCCGTCGGTGACGACGACCAGCCGGGCGCCTCGCCACTTGTCGTCGGCGAGGAACGCCTGGACGGTCTCGAGCACGCTGGTCACCGCGGCCCGGGCGTCATCGGGGAGCTGCGCGGTGGTCACCAGCAGCAGGAGCAGATCCGCTTCACCCTCGCCCGCCAGGTCGGCGGGGCCGGTGATCGTCTTCGTGGGGACGGCGCTCTGTTCACCGGCCGCGGGTAGCTCCGTCCAGGAAACCCGGTAGAGGGCGCCGATTCCGGGGCCGGCGTCGAGCTTCGCGGCGGTGACCGGCCGGCTGACCAGCGAGCCCACCGACAGCACCGGCGAGCCCGCCGGGTCACTCAGCTCCACCGCCATCCCGCCGTCCGCGGCGGGGGTGACGCGGACGCGGACCGTGGTCGCGCCGGTGGCGTGGACGGCGACGCGGTTCCACGCGAAGGGCAGCTCGATCCCGTCGCGCTCGCCCGAGCCCGCGGTGACGAGCGCGGTGTGCAGGGCCGCGTCGAACAGGGCCGGGTGGATCGCGAACCCGTCGTCGGCCGCGGCTTCCGGCAGGACGACCTCGCCGAACAGCTCCGGCCCGTGCGACCAGACGGCGGTCAGGCCCTGGAAAGCCGGCCCGTAGCCGTAACCGTGGTCGGCGAGCGCGGTGTAGAAGCCGTCGAGGTCCAGCGGGAGCGCGCCGTCCGGCGGCCAGACCGCGGGTGCCGCGGCGGCGGCCGGCACGGCGGTGCCGAGGAACCCGGCCGCGTGCCGCGTCCAGCTCGCGTCGCCGGTCTCCGGGCGGGTGTACACCGAAACCGCGCGGCGGCCGGTCGCGTCCAGCTCGCCGACGACGACCTGCAGGCGCAGCACGGCGTCCGCGGGCAGCAGCAGCGGCGCCTCGATGACGAGTTCGTCGAGCACCGGGCAGCCGACGTCGTCACCCGCGCGGACGGCCAGCTCGACGAGCGCCGTGCCGGGCACGAGCACGACCCCGCCGATGGCGTGGTCGGCCAGCCACGGCTGCAGGGCCTGCGACAGCCGGCCCGCCAGCGCGACACCGTCGGAGCCGGGTGTGTCCAGGACCGCGCCCACGAGCGGGTGCGCGGCCGGTGTCAGGCCCAGCGCCGCGGCACTGCCGGACTCCTGGGGCTCCAGCCAGAACCGCCGGTCCTGGAACGCCGTGGTCGGCACCGGGACCAGGGCCCGCGACGCCGGCAGCAGCGCGGTCCAGTCGACGTCCTCGCCGCGGACGAACACCTCGGCCAGCGCGCGGATCGCCGTCGAGACCTCGGGCCGGTCGCGCCGGGTCAGCGCGACCGCCGCGGGGGCGCCGGGCAGCGCACCGGCGAGGCCGCTCAGGACGCCGTCCGGGCCCAGCTCGACCAGCAGCGACCGGCCGGCCAGCGCGCCGACGGCGTCGGCGAACCGCACCGGGCGGCGGACCTGCTCGACCCAGTGTTCGGACGTGGCGCAGTCGGCGGTGACGGACACCATCGAGACCACCGGGATCGTCGGCGGCCGGTACTCCAGCGTCTCGGCCACGGTCGCGAACTCGGCCAGCATCGGGTCCATCAGCGGCGAGTGGAACGCGTGGCTGACGGCCAACGTCTTCGTGCGGCAACCGCGGGCCGCGAACGCCTCGGCGACCGCGTGCACGGCGTCGTGTTCACCGGAGATCACCACGGATTCCGGCCCGTTGACGGCGGCCAGCGACACGCGGCCGTCGAGCGCGGCGACGACGTCCTCTTCGGACGCGGCGATCGCGACCATCGCGCCGCCGGCAGGCAGCGCCGACATCAGGCGGCCGCGGGCGGCCACCAGTTTCGCGGCGTCCGCCAGTGACAGCACCCCGGCGACGTGGGCCGCGGTGATCTCGCCGAGCGAGTGGCCCGCGACCGCGCGCGGCCGGACACCCCACGAGCGGACCAGCGCGAACATCGCCGTCTCGACCGCGAACAGCCCGGCCTGGGTGAACACGGTGTCGTCCAGCAGCGCGGCGAGGTCGGTGCCCGGCTCGGCGAAGACGACGTCGCGGACCGGCGGGTGTTCCGGCAGGTGCCGGTCCAGTTCGGCGCAGGCCGCATCGAAGGCGGCGGCGAACACCGGGAACGCCGCGTGGAGTTCCCGGCCCATCCCGGCGCGTTGCGCGCCCTGGCCGGTGAACAGGACCGCGACACCGGCACCGGCGGGGTCCACTTCGCCCCGGATGGCGCCGCCTTCGCGCAAGGCGGTCACAGCCTGGCCGGGATCGGCGGCGAGCACCACGGCGCGGTGTTCCCACGCGGCCCGGGCGGACACGAGTGAACCGGCGACGTCGGTGAGCCGGACGTCCGGCGTCGCGGCCAGGTGCGCCGCCAGCCGTTCGGTCTGTGCGGCAAGACCGGCTTCGGAACGGGCCGAAACGACCAGCGGCACCGGGCCGGCGGGCTCGGCGGGCCGGTCGGCGACCTCGGCGTGCGGCGGCTGTTCGAGGATGACGTGGGCGTTGGTCCCGGAGACGCCGAACGACGAGACGGCGGCCCGTCGCGGGTGGCCGGTCTCCGGCCACGGGGTCTGCTCGCCGAGCAGCCGGACCGAACCCGCCGTCCAGTCCACATGGGACGACGGCTCGTCCAGGTGGAGGGTCTTCGGCAGCACGCCGTGCTCGAGAGCCAGGATCATCTTGACCACGCCAGCGACGCCCGACGCGGCCTGGATGTGGCCGAGGTTCGACTTCAGTGCGCCGAGCAGCAGCGGCTGGTCGTCGGGCCGGTCCTGCCCGTAGGTCGCCAGCAGCGCCTGAGCCTCGATCGGGTCGCCCAGCGTCGTCCCGGTGCCGTGGGCTTCGACGACGTCGACGTCCGATGTGGACAGTCCGGCGTTGGCCAGTGCCTGCCGGATCACGGCCTGCTGTGCGGGGCCGTTGGGGGCGGTCAGTCCGTTGGACGCACCGTCGGAGTTGACCGCAGTGCCCTTCACCACGGCCAGCACGCGACGGCCTTCGCGCAGTGCGTCGGAGAGGCGCTGGAGCACGACGACCCCGGCGCCCTCACCCCACGCGGTGCCGTCGGCGGCCTCGGCGAACGGCTTGCAACGCCCGTCGGGCGCGAGACCGCGCTGGCGCGAGAACTCGACGAACGTCGCCGGGGTGGCCATCACGGTCACACCGCCGGCCAAGGCCATCGAGCACTCACCCGAACGCAGCGCCTGCGCCGCGAAGTGCATCGCCACCAGCGACGACGAACACGCCGTGTCCACCGTGACCGACGGGCCCTGCACCCCGAGCACATACGACACGCGCCCGGCGACGACGCTGGTCGTCGAGCCGGTGCCCAGCAGGCCGTCCAGCCCGGTGGTCCGCGCGCCCAGCCCGTAACCCTGGTAGGCGGCGCCGTGGAAGACGCCGATGTTCTTGCCGCGCAACGAAACCGGTGAGACGCCGGCGCGTTCCAGGGCCTCCCAGGACGTCGTCAGCAGCAGCCGTTGCTGCGGGTCCATGGCGAGGGCCTCGCGCGGCGAGATGCCGAAGAACTCCGGTTCGAACAGCCCGGCGCCGGTCAGGAAGCCGCCGTGGCGGACGTAGGTCTTGCCGGAGGCGTCCGGATCTGCGTCGTAGAGGTCGCCGAGGTCCCAGCCGCGATCGGCGGGGAACGGCGCGATCGCGTCGCCGCCGTCGAGCAGCAGCTCCCACAGGCCTTCGGGGCTGTCGATGCCGCCGGGCAGGCGCAGCGCGGTCCCGACGATGACGATCGGGTCGTCGTCGACGGCGGTCGCGGCCGAAGCCACCGTGGCGGGCGCGGCGGACCCGACGAGTTCGGCGTGCAGGTGCCCGGCCAGCGCTTCCGGGTTGGGGTAGTCGAAAACGGCCGTGGACGGCAGGTTGACGCCGGTCTTCACGGTGAGCCGGTTGCGCAGCTCCACGGCGGTCAGCGAGTCGAACCCGGCGTCGCGGAAGGCCCGCGACGCGCCGACGCCCTCGGCGTCGCCGAGCACAACGGCGGCCTCGGCGCGGACCAGGTCGGTCAGCACCGCGAGCTGTTCGGCGGGGTCGAGCCCGGCGAGCCGGTCCGGCAGGCCGCCGGTCGGGTCGCCGTCGCGCGCGGCCCGGCGGACGCCGCCGACCAGGCCGCGGAAGATCGCGGGCAGCACGCCGAGCCGGGCGTAGTCGCGCAGGATCGCCGGTTCGAGGACCACCGGGACCAGGGCCGCGCGGTCAGCGCCGAGCGCGCTGTCGAGCAGCCGCATGCCGTGCTCGACGTCCACCGCGCCGATGCCCGAGCGGGCCATCCGCGCGGTGTCGGCGGTGTCGAGCCGCCCGCCCATGCCGACGCGGGCCCACATGCCCCAGGCGAGCGACACGGCGGCGTGCCCGGCCGCGCGGCGGCGGGTGGCGAGCGCGTCGAGGTAGGTGTTCGCGGCGGCGTAGTTGCCCTGGCCGGGACCACCCAGCACACCCGCGGCGGAGGAGAACAGCACGAACGCGGCCAGGCCGAGGTCCCGGGTCAGCTCGTCGAGGTGGGTGGCGGCGTCGACCTTGGGCCGGAACACGCGGTCGACCGCGGCGGCGTCGAGCGAGGTGACGACGCTGTCCTCCAGCACCCCGGCGGTGTGCACGACGGCCGTCAGCGGCGCGGGCAGCCCGGCCAGCAGCGCCCGTACCTGGTCGCGGTCGGCGACGTCGCAGGCCACGATCTCGACGCGAGCGCCCAGCTCCCGCAGCTCCGCGGCGAGTTCCGGCGCGCCGGCGGCGTCCGGGCCGCGACGGGACGCGAGCACGACGGTGCCGCAGCCGTGGGCGGTGATCAGATGCCGGGCGACGACGGCGCCGAGCGCGCCGGTGCCACCGGTGATCAGCGCGGTACCGGCCGGATCCAGGGCGACGGCGGGCGGGCCGGTGGTGACCCGGGTCAGCCGCGGCACCCACGTGCCGGTCTCGCGGACGGCGAGCTGGCCCTCACCGGCGGCGACCGCGGCGTCGAGGGTCACCGTGTCCGGGATCCCGTCGGCGTCGGCGAGCAGGAGACGGTCGGGGTGTTCCGACTGGGCGGAGCGCGCCAGCCCCCACACCGCGGCGGCGACCGGGTCGACGGTCTCGCCGTCCCGGGTGGCGACGGCGTTGCGGGTGAGCAGGACGAGCCGGGTCCCGGCCCAGCGCGGCTCGGTGAGCAGCGACTGGATCGCTCTGAGCGCGACGTCCACAGTGGACCGGACGCGTTCGGGTTCGGTGCTGCCGGTACCCGCGGGGACCGGCAGCAGGACGTAGTCCGCGGCCGTGGTCGTCTCGGTGAGTTCGGTGACGACCTGCGACGTCGAGTCCGATGCGGCCGAGGGGACGTCGAGGGGTGTCCAGTCGACGCCGAAGAGGACGTCGGTGGGGTGGGTGGCGGCCACTTCCGTCCGCTGGTGGCGGACAGTGGCGGCGGTGAGCACGGGCAGGCCGTCGGGGTCGGTCAGGTGCAGCGCGACGCCGTCGCCGGCCGGGGTCAGCCGGGCCCGCACCGTGCGGGCGCCGGTGGCGTGGATCGCGACGTCGGTCCAGGCGGCCGGGGTCAGCGGGGCGGTGCCGGGGTCGGTGGCGAGCACCGGGTGCAGCGCGGCGGCAAGCAGCGCCGGGTGGATCGCGAAGCCGTCGGCGGACAGCGTTTCGGGCAGGGTGAGTTCGGCGTACAGCTCCGAGCCGCGGCGCCACAGGGCGGTCAGGCCGCGCAGGGCGTCACCGAATTCGTGGCCGTCGTAGCACCCGGTCAGGTCGACCGGTTCCGCGCCGGACGGCGGCCACTCGCCGGTCACGGCGGCGAGTGTGGCGACGCCCGCGCCGAGCCGGCCGGTGGCGTGCTTGGTCCAGGACGCGCCGTCGGTGTCGGGCCGGGAGTGGACGCTGACCTCACGCTTTCCGTCGTCGTCGGCCGCGCCGACGACGATCTGGACACGCCGGACCTCGTTCTCGGGCAACGCAACCGGAGTGTCCACAGTGAACTCACGCAGTGCCGGGCAGCCGACGTGGTCGCCGGCGCGGATCGCCAGTTCGACCAGCGCGGCAGCCGGCAGGACCGTGCTACCGGCGACGACGTGGTCGGCCAGCCACGGGTGCAGCGACCGCGAGATCCGGCCGGTCAGCACCACGCCGCCGGTCTCGGGGGCTTCGACGACGGCGCCGAGCAGCGGGTGCCCGCCCGCGGTGAGCCCGGCCGCCGACACGTCGGCGAGGCCGGTGCCGGCGGGCAGCCAGTACGTCCGCTCCTGGAACGCCGTGGCCGGCAGCCGCCGCAACCGGCGTGGCCGCGGGGCGAGCGCGGCCCAGTCGACGTCACCGCCGCGGACGAACACCTCGGCCAGCGCGGTGAGCGCGGACGTCACCTCGGGCCGGTCCCGCCGGGTCAGCGTCACCGCCGCGGGCCCGCTCGGCAGGGCAGCAGCAAGCCCGCTGAGGACACCGTCGGGGCCCAGCTCCAGCAGCACCGGCCGCGGCCCGAGGGCGGCGACCGCGTCGGCGAACCGCACCGGGCGGCGGACCTGCTCGACCCAGTAGTCCGGGATGGACAGTGCGCCGGCGCGGTCGCCGGTCACGGTGGAGGCGACCGGGATGACCGGCTCGGCGTAGGTCAACCGCGCGGCGACCTCGCGGAAGTCCGCCAGCATCGGGTCCATCAGCGGCGAGTGGAACGCATGACTCACCGTCAGGGCCTTCGTGCGGACCCCGCGCGCGGCGAACAGCTCGGCGACGGCGTGCACGGCGTCGTAGTCACCCGAAATCACCACGGATTCCGGGCCGTTGACGGCGGCCAGCGCGACGCGGTCGCCGAGCAGCGGGACCACCTCGCTCTCGGACGCGGCGATCGCGGTCATCGCGCCACCGGCGGGCAGCGCCGACATCAGCCGGCCGCGGGCCGCGACCAGGGTCGCCGCATCGGGCAGGGACAGCACGCCGGCGACGTGCGCGGCGGTCAGCTCACCCAGCGAGTGCCCGGCCACGATCTCCGGCCGCACACCCCAGGTTTCGACGAGCCGCGTCATCGCGACCTCGACCGCGAACAGTCCGGCCTGGGCGAACACCGTGTCGTCGAGCAGGGCCGCGAGGTCGCTGCCGGGCTCGGCGAACACGACGTCCCGCACCGGCGGCAGCCCGGCCAGGCCCCGGTCCAGTTCGGCACACACGGCGTCGAACGCCTCGGCGTACGCGGGGAACGCGGCGTACAGCTCCCGGCCCATCCCCGGCCGCTGGGCGCCCTGGCCGGTGAAGAGCACGGCGATACCGGGTGCGGCCAGGTCGGCCACACCCCGGACGACGCCGGTGCCGTCGAGTGTGCGGAGCCGTCCGGCTGCCTCTTCGACGTCGGTGGCGAGCACGACGGCGCGGTGTTCCCATACCGTGCGCGAGGCGATCAGCGAACCGGCGATGGCGCCGAGATCTGTGCGTCCGGTCAGATGGTCCGCGAGCCGCTCGGCCTGGTCGTTCAGACCGGTTTCCGATCGAGCGGACACCACCAACGGCATCAGTCCGACGCTGGGCTCTTCGTCCACAGTGGATTCGGGAGCGGCCTCGAGGATGACGTGGGCGTTGGTGCCCGAGACGCCGAACGCCGATACCGCCGCGCGGCGCGGCCGGTCGAGTGCCGGCCACGGCGTCGGCTCGGTCAGCAGCCGCACCTCGCCGATCGTCCAGTCCACTTTGGACGACGGCGCGTCGACGTGCAGCGTCTTCGGCAGCACGCCCTGCTTCAGCGCCATGATCATCTTGATCACGCCGGCGACCCCGGCCGCGGCCTGCGTGTGCCCGACGTTCGACTTCAGCGACCCCAGCCAGAGCGGGGTTTCCCGATTCCGGCCGTAGGTGGCCAGCAGCGCTTGGGCTTCGATGGGGTCGCCCAGGACCGTGCCCGTGCCGTGGGCTTCCACGGCGTCGACGTCCGATGTGGACAGCCCGGCGTTGGCCAGCGCCTGCCGGATGACACCCTGCTGGGCCCGGCCGCTGGGCGCGGTCAGGCCGTTGGAGGCGCCGTCCTGGTTGACGGCCGTGCCCTTGACCACGGCAAGGATCTCGCGGCCTTCGCGGCGCGCGTCGGACAGCCGTTGCAGGACGACGACGCCGGCGCCTTCGGCCCAGCCCGTGCCGTCGGCGGCTTCGGCGAACGACTTGCAGCGGCCGTCGACGCTCAGCCCGCGCTGGCGCGAGAACCCGACGAACACGCCCGGGGTCGCCATCACCGTCACGCCGCCGGCCAGCGCCAGCGAGCACTCACCCGAGCGCAGGGCCTGGGCGGCCAGGTGGATCGCGACCAGCGACGAGGAGCACGCCGTGTCCAGGGTGACCGACGGCCCTTCGAGGCCCAGCAAGTACGACACCCGCCCGGCCGCGACACTCGACGCCGTCCCGGTGCCCAGCAGGCCCTCGAGGCCCGGTTCGCGCGAGCCGACGCCGTAACCCTGGAAGTACAGGCCGCTGAAGACGCCGACCGGTTGTCCACGCAGCGACCCCGGGTCGATGCCCGCGTACTCCAGCGCTTCCCACGACGTCGTCAGCAAGAGGCGCTGCTGCGGGTCCATGGCGAGGGCTTCGCGCGGCGCGATCCCGAAGAAGCCGGGGTCGAAGTCGCCCGCGTCGTGCAGGAAGCCGCCGGAGCGGGTGTAGGTCGTGCCCTCGACGTCGGCGTCCGGGTTGTAGAGCGCGTCGAGGTCCCAGCCGCGGTCGGCCGGGAAGCCCGAAATGGCGTCACGGCCCGCTTCGAGGAGGTCCCAGAGCGATTCGGGGCTGTCGACGCCGCCGGGCAGGCGCAGACCGACGCCGACGATGACGATCGGGTCGTCGGTGACCGTCACCGCGGCGACCGAGGCGGTGACCACGGTGTCCACGCCGAGGATTTCGGCGTGCAGGTGCTCGGCCAGCGCGGCCGGGTTCGGGTGGTCGAACACGACGGTCGCGGGCAGGGCGACGCCGGTGGCGGTGACCAGCCGGTCGCGCAGCTCGACGGCGGTGAGCGAGTCGAAGCCGACGTCGCGGAAGGCACGCGTCCGGCCGATGGCGTCCTCGCTGCCGAGGACAAGTGTGGCCTCCGCGCGGACCAGCGTGGTGAGCTCAGCGTGCCGAGCGGCGGCGTCGAGGCCTTCGAGCCGGGCACGCAGCCCACTGGTGACCGACCGATCGGCGGCGACGGCCGCTTCGGCGGCGTCGATGGCGTCCCGCGCCTCGGGCAGCCCACGCAGGAACGGGCTCGGCCGGGCCGCGGTGAAGATCGGGGCGAAGCGGGGCCAGTCCATGGCCGCGACGACCACGGCGGCCCGGTCACCGCACAGCACGCGGTTCAGCGCGGTCAGGGCCAGATCGGGTTCCATGGTCAGCACCGCGCGCCGGCGCAGCCGTTCGGTATCGGCGGCGGTACCGACAACACCGGTCCCGGCCCACGGCCCCCAGGCGACGGAGAGCGCGGGCTTACCGCGGTCACGACGGGCCTCGGCGAGCGCGTCGAGGTAAGCACTGGCGGCAGCGGGCGCGGACTGCCCGGCCGAGCCCCACACGCCGACGACGGAGGAGAACAGCACAAACGCGTCGAGCGGGTGGCCGTCGAGCAGCTCGTCGAGAATCGCCGCGCCCTCGATACGCGCCGCCACGGCCTTACTGAACCCAGCTACGTCGTGGTCGGTCAGCGCGGTCGCATCAGCGGCCGCCCCCGCGGCGTGGACGACCGCGTCGGGCGGGTACTGGGCGATCACGGCGGCGAGGGCGTCGCGATCGGTGACGTCGCAGGCCACGGTCGTGACACGGGTGCCGGTCAGGTCCGGCGCGGTGCCACCCCTGCTGAGCAGCACGAGGTGCTCGGCGCCGGCACGGGCGAGCCAGCGGGCCACGTGGCCGCCGAGCGCGCCGGAGCCACCGGTGACCAGGACGGTGCCCCGCGGCCGCCAGCCTTCGGCGTTGGTGTCCTCCACGCGGGCCAGACGACGGGCGAAGGTGCCATTTGCGCGGAGGGCGAGCTGGTCTTCGCCGCCGTCCGCGGTCACCAGGGCGACCGCGCGGGCGGGCAGGTCACCGTCCACTTCGGACGGCAAGTCGAGCAGGCCACCCCAGCGGCCCGGGTGTTCCAGCGCCGCCGCCTGGCCGAGGCCCCACAGCTGCGCCGCCCGCGGGTCGGGCGCGGTGTCGGCGGGCCCGGTACGCACGGCACCGCGGGTAACGCACCACATCCGCGCGGCGCCCCCGGCATCCGCCAGGGCTTGCACGACGACGACGAGCTGCTCCGCCCGCCGGGGCAGACACACGACGCCGTCGAGGGGCCCGGCATCAGCGATCCGCGCGGCGAGCGTGGCGCGATCCAGGGAGAGTTCGACGACGACGCCGCCAACCGGCCTAGCATCGGCAAGCGCGGCGCGGCCCGGCGGCAGGTCAGCCGCGGCACCGCCCACCGGCACGGCTACCGAGCTGGCTTCCGCAGTCCGCTCGGGAATTCCCGAGGCTAGCGTGGCGCGGTCTGTCGAGAGATCGGCCGTGGCAACACCGAGGGGCCCGGCACCGGCGAGCTGGGTGCGGGCCGCCGAAAGGTCAGCAGTCGTCCCGGCGAAGGCTGCGGCCAGTGCGCCGTCGTCGTCGGGGTCGACCAGTACCAGCCAGCGGCCTGTAGCGGGCTGGGTGGTGGGCTCGGTGATCTCGTCCCAGGTGACCTCGTAGGTCCAGTCTCGGACCGCGGAGTCGTCGCGGCGGGCCGCTCGCCAGCGGGACAAGACCGGGGGGACCGCTGCTAGCGCGGCCTGGTCGTCGGGGGCCAGCGCGGGGTCCAGCGCGGCTGCGTCGCCGGTTCGGGCGGCACGCCAGAAGGCGGCGTCCTCGCCTTGGTCCGGTGTGGCCGTGGGTTCGGCCGTGAGCCAGAAGGGGCGGCGACGGAACGCCGTCGTGGGCAGGCGCACCGGGTGGGCCGGACGGGGCACTATCGCGGCCCACTCGACGGCGGCTCCGCGGACGAACAGCTCGGCTAACGCGGTCAGGGCGGTCGTCGGCTCGGGACGGTCGCGGCGGGTCAGGGCGACCGCGGGCGGTGCACCTTCGACGGACTTCGCCATCGCGGTCAAGACGCCGTCCGGGCCGAGTTCCAGCAGTGCCGAGACCGGGAGTTCACCGAGAGCCGAGAGGGCGTCGGCGAAGCGCACGGTTTCGCGCGCCTGGCTGGTCCAGTACTCGGGCGAGCAGAGGTCGGCGGAGAGGGCGCCGGTCACCGCGGAGACGACCGGGATGGCCGGGGGACGGTAGGTGAGTGTTTCCGCCACTGCGCGGAACTCATCGAGCATGGGGTCCATCAGCGCTGAGTGAAATGCGTGGCTGACCGTCAGCGCGCGGGTCCGGTGCCCGCGGGCCGAGAGGGCTTCCGCGACGGCGTGCACGTCGTCCGCCGGGCCGGACAGCACCACGGCCGTCGGGCCGTTGACGGCGGCGATCTCTACCGGTCCCCCGTGCTCGGCCAGGACGGCGCGGACCTCGGCTTCCGCCGCGGCGACGGCGATCATCGCGCCGCCCGCGGGCAGGGCCGACATGAGCCGGCCGCGGGCGGCGACCAGCTTGGCGGCGTCGGCCGCCGACCACACCCCGGCGACGTACGCCGCGGTCAGCTCGCCTAGCGAGTGCCCGGACACCGCGCGCGGGCGGACGCCCCACGACTCGGCGAGGCGGTACATCGCCACCTCGACGGCGAACAGGGCGGCCTGCGTGTACGCCGTGTCGTCCAGCAGCCGGGCGAGGTCGGTGCCGGGCTCGGCGAACACCACGTCCCGCAACGAGACGCCGACGTGCGGATCGAGGTCGGCGCAGATGGCGTCGAATGCCGATGCGAACGCCGGGAACGTCTCGTACAGCTCCCGGCCCATCCCGGCGCGTTGCGCGCCCTGGCCGGTGAACACAACGCCGACCCCGGCGGAGTCAGCCTCGCCGAGCACGACACCCGGGTGAGACTCACCCGCTGCCAAAGCACGCAGGGCGGCGAGGGGGTCGGGGGCGATCACCACAGCGCGGTGTTCCCACAGCGCCCGCGACGACACCAAAGAACCGGCGACGGCCAAGAGGTTGTTCTGCGAGTCGAGCGCCGTCGCGAGCCGGTCCGCCTGTGCGGCCAGCGCCTGCGGTGAACGCGCCGAGAGCACCAGCGGCACGATCGCCGGCGCAGACGAAGTAGGCGCAGGGGACACAGAGGCCGCCTGCTCCAGGATGACGTGTGCGTTCGTTCCCGACACCCCGAACGACGACACCGCCGCCCGGCGCGGGCGGTCCAGCGCGGGCCACGGTGTCTCCTCGGTCAGCAGCCGCACCGCGCCGGCCGTCCAGTCCACTTGGGACGACGGTGCGTCGACGTGCAGTGTCTTCGGGAGGATGCCGTGCCGAAGGGCCAGGATCATCTTGATCACGCCCGCGACGCCCGCCGCGGCCTGGGCGTGGCCGATGTTGGACTTCAGGGAACCCAGCCACAGCGGGGTTTCCCGGTGCTGACCGTACGTGGCCAGCAAAGCGTCGGCCTCGATCGGGTCGCCCAGCGCTGTGCCCGTGCCGTGTGCCTCGACCGCGTCGACGTCCACTGTGGACAGCTTGGCCGCCGCGAGGGCCTCGCGGATCACCTCTTCCTGGGCGAGGCCGCTCGGGGCGGTCAGGCCGTTGGACGCGCCGTCCTGGTTCACCGCGGTGGCCCGCACCACGGCCAGGACCTCACGCCCTTCGCGCACCGCGTCGGACAGGCGTTCCAACACCAGCACGCCGACGCCCTCGGCCCAGCCGGTGCCGTCGGCGGCGTCGGCGAAGGACTTGCAACGGCCGTCGGCGGCCAGGCCGCGCTGGCGGGAGAACTCCAGGAATACCCCGGGCGTCGCCATCACCGTGGCGCCGCCGGCGAGCGCCAGCCGGCACTCCCCCGCGCGCAGCGACTGGCCCGCGAGGTGCATCGCGACCAACGACGACGAACACGCCGTGTCGACGGTGACGGCCGGACCGCGCAGGCCTAAGACGTACGAGACGCGGCCCGCCGCGACGCTGCCCGCGGATCCGGTGGCGAGTAGCCCTTCCAGCTCCACGGGCGCCGCACCGCCGCCGTAACCCTGGTAGGACAGCCCGGTGAACACGCCCACGCGCTCGCCGCGCAACGTCGTCGGCGCGATGCCGGCGTACTCCAGCGCTTCCCACGACGTCTCCAGCAGCAGGCGCTGCTGCGGGTCCATGGCGAGGGCCTCGCGCGGGGAGATGCCGAAGAACTCCGGGTCGAACGCGGGCGCGTCGGCCAGGAACCCGCCGGAGCGCACGTAGGACTTGCCCGCCGCGTCCGGGTCCGGGTCGTAGATCCCGTCGAGGTCCCAGCCGCGGTCGGCCGGGAACGACGTGATCCCGTCGCCGCCGCGCCGGAGGAACGCCCACAGCCCGGCGGGATCGGTCACCCCGCCCGGCAGCCGCACGCCGATGCCGACCACCGCGATCGGGTCGTCGGCAGCCTCGGCGGTCAGGGCGGCGTTGGCCTTCGTCAGCCGCGCGTTGTCGAGCAGCGCCTTCCGCAGCGCCTCGACGAGCTTGGCATCGGGCGTGCCCACGGGTCCTCCGGTGGTCATGAGTCGGTTCCGTCCAGTGCGAGGCGCACGAGTTCGTCGACGTCCATGCCCGCGATCAGGGCCTCGTCGTCGGGTTCGGGTGCGGGCGGTTCGTCGGGGGCCGGCAGCGCGAGCCGGGTCAGCAGGTGCCCGGCCAGCGCCGTGGCGTCGGCGTAGCTGAAGACCACCGTCGCGGGCAGCGTGAGCCCGGTGGCCGCGGCGAGCTTGTCGCGCAGCTCGACCGCGGTGAGCGAGTCGAGCCCGACGTCCTTGAACGCCCGGAGCACGCCGATCGGCTCGACGCTGCCCAGCACCGCGCCCGCCTCCGCCCGGACCAGCTCGATCAGCACCTCGAGCCGGTCGGCGGCGGGCAGCTCGGCCAGCCGCGACCGCAGGTCCGCACCCGCGCCGGGCTCGGTGCCGACGGTCAGGGCTTCGCGGACCTCGGGCAAGCCGCCGAGCAGCGGGCTCGGCCGGGCCGCGGTGAAGATCGGCGCGAACCGCGGCCAGTCCATGGCCGCGACGACCACCGCCGGCCGGTCCTGCCGCAGCACCCGGCCCAGCGCGGCGAGCGCGGGCCCGGGGGCCATGGTCAGCACGGCCCGGCGGCGCAGCTCCCGTTCGATGTCGCCGTGGCCGGCCATGCCGCCGCCCGACCATGGTCCCCAGGCGACCGCGTGCGCGGCCAGCCCGTGGGCCCGGCGGGCGTGCGCCAGGCCGTCGAGGTAGCTGTTGGCCGCGGCGTAGGCGCCCTGCCCCGCCGAACCCCAGACTCCGGCGATCGAGGAGAACAGCAGGAACGTGTCCAGCGGCCGGTCGCCGAGCAGCTCGTCGAGGATCGCGGCGCCGTCGACCTTGGCCGAGAGCACCTTGGCGACGTCCGCGGCCTCGTAGTCCTCGATCAACGTCGCTTCGCTGTTGACGCCGGCCGCGTGGACAACAGCGTCCGGCGGGTAGGCGGCCAGGACGGCGGCGACGGCGTCGCGGTCAGCGATGTCGCAGGCGACGACGTCGACCCGGGCCCCGGCGCCGGTGAGATCCGCGACCAGGGCAGGTACGCCGGGGGCGGCGTCGCCCGCGCGGCTCAGCAGCACCAGGTGCTCCGCGCCGTTCCCGGCGAGCCAGCGGGCGACGTGCCCGCCGAGCGCCCCGGTCCCGCCGGTGACGAGCACGGTCCCGCGGGGAGTCCACTGCGCGTCGGACGCCGAGGTGTCCGGGGCGCGGTGCAGGCGGCGGGCGAACACCCCCGTGGTCCGGACCGCGACCTGGTCCTCGCCGCTGCCGCCGGTCAGCACGGCGACGACGTCGGCCAGCAGCCGGGAGTCCGCGTCGGCCGGCACGTCGACCAGCCCGCCCCACAGGTCCGGGTGCTCCAGCCCGGCCACCTGGCCGAGCCCCCAGATCAGCGACGCGCGCGGGGCGACGACGTCGGCGTCCCCGGTGGCGACCGCGGCCCGGGTCAGGGCCCACAACCGGGCTCCGGTGGTGGTGGCGCGCAGGGCCTGGATCGCCACCACCACCTGCTCGACCCGGTCGGACAGGCACAGCACGCCGTCCACCGCGCCGGCCGCGGTGATGCGGTCGGCCAGCTCGTCGCGGTGCGGCGACAGCACGACGGTCTTCGTGGTCATCCCGGCCGCCGCGAACGCCGCCGTGACGCCGTCTTCGGCCGCGCCGGGGTCGGTCAGCAGCAGCCAGGTACCCACGACGGCCCGGCCGGGCAGCACCCGGTCCCAGCCGATCCGGTAGGTCCACTCGCGCTGCTCGGACTCGGCCCGGCGGGTCTGGCGCCAGCGCGCCAGCAGCGGCAGGGCGGCCGCCCACGCCGCGGCGTCGCCGGTGTCCGCCAGCGACGAGACGTCCCCGGAATCCACCGCCTGCCAGAACTCGGCGTCGGCCGCGTCGACGACCGTGGTGTCGGCGGGCTTGAGCCAGAAGTGCCGGTGCTGGAACGCGGTCGTCGGCAGCGCCACCGGACGCGGCGGGGCCGGGACGAGCGCGCTCCAGTCGACGTCGATGCCGCGCACGAACAGTTCGGCCAGCGCGGTGCGCGCGGTGCCGGCCTCCGCGTGGTCGCGGCGGGTGAACGCGACCGCGGGTGCGATGCCGTCGAGGCTGTTGGCCAACGTGCTCAGCACCGTGTCGGGCCCGAGTTCGAGCAGCACCGAAAGCGGCCCCATCGCGGTGACGGCGTCGGCGAAGCGCACCGGGCGCCGGGCCTGCTCGGCCCAGTAACCGGGTGTGCCGAGGTCGTCGGTCACCGTGCCGGTGACGGTCGAGACGACCGGGATCACGGCGTCCCGGAAGGTCAGCGACTCGGCGACCGTGCGCAGTTCGTCGAGCACCGGGTCCATCAGCGGCGAGTGGAACGCGTGGCTCACGGTCAGCGCCTTGGTCCGGCGGCCGCGCTCGGTGCACGCCGCCGCGACGGCGTGCACCGCCTCGGCGGCACCGGACACCACGACGGACTCCGGCCCGTTCACCGCGGCGATGGACACGTCGTCACCCAGGGCGGCGAGGACGTCGGCCTCGGCGGCCTCGATCGCGACCATGGCGCCACCCGGCGGCAGCGCCGACATCAACCGGCCGCGCGCCGCGACCAGCTTCGCCGCGTCTGCCAGGGAAAACACCCCGGCCACGTGTGCCGCGGTGATCTCGCCCAGCGAGTGCCCGGCGAGCACCTTCGGCCGGACACCCCACGACTCGACGAGCCGGAACATCGCCACCTCGACGGCGAACAGCCCGGCCTGGGTGAACAGCGTGCCGTCCATGTCCTCACCGAACACGATTTCCCGCAGGGAAATACCCAGCAACGGATCGAACTGCGCGCACACCGCGTCGAACGCCGCCGCGTACGCCGGGAACGTCTCGTACAGCTCGCGGCCCATGCCCGGCCGCTGCGCGCCCTGCCCGGTGAACAGGATCCCGACGCCGCCGGCGGCGGGATCGATCTCACCGCGGACGACGCCGGTGCCGTCGCGCAGTGCGGCCACGGCCTCGTCCCGGCCCAGCGCCGGGACGACGAGCCGGTGCTCCCACGTCGTCCGGCCGGCCACCAGCGAGCCCGCCGTCGCGGCGAGGTCGGCGCCGTCTTGAAGGAACTCGGCCAGGCGCGCGGCCTGCTCGGTCAACGCGCGGGCCGACCGAGCCGACACGACCAGCGGCACCGGCCCGGCAGCCACAGTGGACAAATCGGACACCGCGGGTGCCGCTTCGAGGATGATGTGGGCGTTGGTGCCCGACACCCCGAACGCGGACACGGCGGCTCGGCGCGGCGTCGCGCGCTCCGGCCACGCCGTCTCCTCGGTCACCAGCGACAACGCCCCGGCCGACCAGTCCACCTGCGACGACGGCTCGTCGGCGTGCAACGTCTTCGGCACCAGGCCGTGGCCCAGCGCCAGCACCATCTTCACGACGCCTGCGACGCCGGAGGCGGCCTGCGTGTGGCCGAGGTTCGACTTCAGCGCACCGAGCAGCACGGGCTGCCCGGCGTCGCGCTGCCCGTAGGTCGCCAGCAGGGCCTGGGCCTCGATCGGGTCGCCCAGCGTGGTGCCGGTGCCGTGGGCCTCGACGACGTCGACGTCCGATGTGGACAGTCCGGCGTTGGCCAGCGCCTGCCGAATCACGGCCTGCTGCGCTGGGCCGTTGGGGGCGGTCAGGCCGTTGGACGCGCCGTCCTGGTTGACCGCGGTGCCCTTGACCACGGCCAGGATCTGGCGGCCGTCGCGCAGCGCGTCGGACTGCCGCTGCAGCACCAGGACGCCGACGCCTTCGGCCCAGCCGGTGCCGTCGGCGGCGTCGGCGAACGCCTTGCAGCGGCCGTCCGCGGACAGCCCGCCCTGCCGGGCGAACTCGGCGAAGACGCCCGGTGACGCCATCACCGTGGCGCCGCCGGCCAGCGCCACCGAGCACTCGCCCGAGCGGAGCGACTGCGCCGCCAGGTGCAGCGCCACCAGCGACGACGAACACGCCGTGTCGACGGTGACGGCCGGGCCGCGCAGGCCGAGCACGTAGGACACCCGGCCCGACAGCACACTCGACGACGTCCCGGTCAGTGCGTATCCCTCGCTGCTGCCGGCACCTTCGTGCAGTCGCGTGCCGTAGTCCTGCGCGGCGGCGCCGGTGAACACGCCGACGTCGTGGCCGCGCAGCGAAACCGGGTCGATTCCGGCCCGCTCCAGAGCTTCCCACGACGTTTCGAGCAGCAGCCGCTGCTGGGGGTCCATCGCGAGGGCCTCGCGCGGGGAGATCCCGAAGAACTCCGGGTCGAACAGCCCGGCGTCGTAGAGGAACCCGCCGCGTCGGGCGAACGACCCGGTGGAGCCGACGTCCCAGCCGCGGTCCGCCGGGAACTCCGCGATGGCGTCGCCGCCGCGGCGCAGCAGTTCCCACAGGCCGTCCGGGCTGGTCACGCCACCCGGCAGGCGGACGCCCATGCCGACGATCACGACCGGGTCGTCGGTGCTGCTGACAGCCACGGCTGCGTCGGCCGTCGGTTCGGTGCCCGCGAGCCGCGAGCCCAGGTGGTCGGCGAGCGCGGCGGGGTTCGGGTGGTCGAACACCAGCGTCGACGGCAGGGCGAGCCCGGTCGCCGTCGCGAGCCGGTTGCGCAGGTCGACGGCGGTCAGCGAGTCGAAACCGGCGTCGCGGAACGCCCGGGACACGCCCGGTGCCGCGCCGCCGAGGACCACGGCCGCTTCGGCGCGGACCAGCTCGACCAGCACCTCGCGCCGGCCGGCCGCGTCGAGCCCGGCCAGCCGGGCCGCCAGGCCGGTTCCGGCCGCCGACGCGGTGGCGCGGACGTGCCCGACGATCTCCCGCAGCAGCGCCGGCACCGGTCCGGTGCGGGCCTGCTGCCGCAGCGCGGCGACGTCGAACACCACCGGCACCACCGCGGGCCGGGTCGTGGCCAGCGCGCTGTCCAGCAGCCGCAGCCCCTGTTCGGCGCCGATCGGCTTCATGCCCGAGCGCGCCAGCCGCGCGGTGTCGGCCGCGGCCAGGTCGCCGGTCATCCCGCTCGCCGGTGCCCACAGGCCCCAGGCGAGCGACGTCGCGGCGTGCCCGGCGGCGCGACGGCGTTCGGCCAGCGCGTCGAGGAAGGCGTTCGCGGCGGCGTAGTTGCCCTGGCCGAGCCCGCCGAGGGTGCCGGAGGCGGAAGAGAACAGGACGAACGCGGCCAGGTCGCGGTCGCGGGTCAGCTCGTCGAGGTGGACCGCGCCGTCGGCCTTGGGCCGGAACACGGTGTCGATCCGGTCGGCGTCGAGCGCGGCGAGGACACCGTCGTCGAGGACGCCCGCGGTGTGCACGACCGCCGTCAACGGCGCGTCGGCCGGGACCCGCGCCATCAGTGTGCGGACCTGGTCGTGGTTGGCGATGTCGCAGGCGACGACGTCGACCCGGGCACCGAGCCCGGTCAGCTCGGCCCGCAGGTCTTCCGCGCCGTCGGCGTCGGGGCCACGGCGGGAGACCAGGACCAGGCTGCGGACGCCGTGCGCCGCCACCACGTGCCGGGCCACCAGCGCGCCCAGCGTGCCGGTGCCGCCGGTGACGAGCACGGTGCCCGCCGGGTCGAGCTCAGCCTGCTTGTCGTCGGTGGTGGTGCGCCGCAGCCGCGGCACCCAGGCACGGCCACCGCGGACGGCGACCTGCCCTTCGCCAGCCGCTATCGCGGCCGCGATACCGGCCTCGTCGTCGAGATCGGCGAGCAGCAGCCGGTCCGGGTGCTCCGACTGCGCCGAGCGCACCAGCCCCCACACGGCGGCGGCGACCGGATCGGGCACGTCCTCGGCGACGCTCACGGCGCCGCGCGTCACGACCGCCAGCCGGGCGTCCGCGTAGGCGGGTTCGGCCAGGAAGCCTTGCACCTCAAGCAGAACGTGCTCCAGGACCTGCCGCACCCGCTCCGGCTCGGTTCGCGAGGGCGCGCCGGTGTCGACCCGCAGCACGAACCAGTCCGGAACCTCGGCGAGGTCCGCGGCGCCGGTCAGCTCCACCGGAGCCACCGCCGGTACCGCGGCCGGTTCGGGCAGCGGGACCCAGTCGAGGGCGTAGAGGCTCGTCTCGCGAGCGGCGGTCGTGGCCTGGATTCGCCGGGTGTGCACGGACCGGGCCGAGAGCACCGGCTCGCCCGCCGGGTCGGTCAGGTCGAGCGCGTGCCCACCGTCCCCTGTGGACACGAGGTGGACCCGGACGGTGGTGGCGCCGGTGGCGTGGACCGTCAGGCCGGTCCAGTCGGCGGCCGCCACCGGGTCCGTCCCGGCGCGGGCCAGCACGACGTGCGTCGCGGCGTCGAGCAGAGCGGGGTGGATCGCGAACCCGGCGGGTTCGACGGCCTCGGGCAGGGTGACCTCGGCGAAGAGGTCCTCGCCGCGGGCCCAGGCCGCTCGCAGGCCACGCCCGTGGGGGTGGCCCTGAGCGGCGAGGCGGTCGTAGCAGTCGTCGACGTCGAGGGGCTCGGCTCCGGCCGGGGGCCATTCCGGCGTCGACGCCGGACGCGGCGCCGGGTCGGTGCCGAGGGTCGCGGTGGCGTGGCGGGTCCACGCGGTGTCCGTGCCGTCCGGGCGGGAGTGGACCGTGACCGGCCGCTTGCCGGTCTCGTCGGCGGCACCGACCGACACCCGCAGGCGAGCCGGCGCCACGAGCGGGGTTTCGATCCGCAGGTCGTCGACCACCGGGCAGCCGGCGTGGTCGCCCGCCTGGATCACCAGCTCGACGAGCGTGCCGGCGAGCCACGGGTGGGTGGCGGGCGAAACCCGGCCCGTCAGCACCAGCCCGCCCGTCTCCGGGATGTCGACGACCGCGCCGAGCAGCGGGTGCTCCGCGGTCTCCAGCCCGGCCCCGGCGACGCCGCCGTCGACAGCGTGGAGCCAGAAGTGCTTGCGCTGGAACGCGGTCGTGGGCAGTGTCGTCCGGCGTGCCGGGACCAAGCCGGTCCAGTCGACGTCGGCGCCCTCGGCGAACACCTCGGCCATCGACCGCAGGAACCGGGCACGGTCGCCCTGGTCGCGCCGCAGCGTGCCGGCCACGATCGCGCCGGGCTCACCCAGGGTGTCCTGGACGCCGGTCGTCAGCACCGGGTGCGAGCTGGACTCGACGAACACGCCGAAGCCCTGCTCCCCCAGCGCCTTCACGGCGTCGGCGAACCGGACGGGCTGACGCAGGTTCCGCAGCCAGTAGCCGTCGGCCACCGGCTCGGTGACCCAGCGATCGTCCACTGTGGAGTACCACGGGATCGACGGCGTGACTGCGGCGACGTCGCCGAGCGCGTCGGCCAGCTCGTCGGCGATCCCGGCGACCTGGACGGTGTGCGACGCGTAGTCCACCGGGATCAGCCGGACGCGCACCCCGCGCTCCTCGTAAGCTGTGCGCAGCTGGTTCAAGGCTTCGGGTTCGCCGGCCAGGACCGTCGACGACGGCGAGTTCACGGCCGCGATCTCCACTCGGCCGGCGAGGTCTTCGAGGTCGTGGGCCGCTTCGTCGCCGGAGATCCCGACGGCGAGCATCGCGCCGTGCCCGGACAGCCGGGCGGCGATCAGCAGGCTGCGCCGGGCCACGATCTTCGCCCCGTCCTCGAGCGACAGCGCGCCCGCGACGACGGCCGCGGCGATCTCGCCCTGCGAGTGCCCGACCACGGCGTCGACCCGCAGGCCGACGGACCGCCACAGCGCCGCGAGCGACACCATGACGGCGAACGACACCGGCTGCACGACGTCGACCCGGTCGAGGGCGTCGCGGCCGCGGACCACATCGGCGAGCGACCAGCCGACGTGCGGCGCCAGCGCGGCCGCGCACTCGGCCATCCGGGCCGCGAACACCGGCTCGGTGTCCCACAGGTCCGCGCCCATGCCCGGCCACTGCGCGCCCTGGCCCGGGAAGACCAGCGCGGTCTTTCCCGGGGTCCGCGTGACGCCGTGGACGACCCCGGGGTCCGGCACGCCGTCCGCGAGGCCGCGCAGACTGTCCGCGGCCTGGGTGACGTCCGTCGCGAGGACCACCGCGCGGTGCTCCCAGAGCGCGCGATCCGACAGCAGCGACGCGGCCACCGCGCCGAGGTCGGCGTGGCCGGTGACCCAGTCGGCCAGCGAACGCGCCTCGGCCGCCAGCCCGGCTTCCGACCGGGCCGACACCACGATCGGGAGAAGCTCTCCGGTGGGTTCGGGTGTGGTAGGCACCTCCATCGGGTGCTGTTCGAGGATGAGGTGGGCGTTCGTGCCGGAGACGCCGAACGACGAGACACCGGCCCGGCGCGGGCGTCCGGCCTCGGGCCACGGCGTCGTGTCGGTCAGCAGCCGGACAGCACCGGATTCCCAGTCCACTTTGGACGAAGGCGTGTCGACGTGCAGCGTCCGCGGCAGCGTCCCGTGCCGCATGGCGAGGACCATCTTCAGCACACCGGCGACGCCCGCGGCGGCCTGCGCGTGCCCGATGTTGGACTTGAGCGAGCCGAGCCACAGCGGCTCGTCGCGCTCCTGGCCGTACGTCACGATCAGGGCCTGGGCCTCGATCGGGTCCCCGAGGGTCGTGCCGGTGCCGTGCGCCTCGACGGCGTCCACTTCGGACGGCCGCAGCCCCGCGTTGGCCAGAGCCTGACGGATCACCGCCTGCTGGGCCGGGCCGTTGGGCGCGGTCAGGCCGTTGGACGCGCCGTCCTGGTTGACGGCCGTGCCGCGGACGACGGCCAGGATCTCCCGGCCTTCCCGCAGCGCGTCGGACCGTCGTTGCAGCACCAAGACGCCGACGCCCTCGGCCCAGCCGGTGCCCCCGGCCGATTCGGCGAACGCGCGGCAACGGCCGTCGCCGGACAGCGCGCCCTGGCGGGAGAACTCGGTGAACATCGACGGCGACGCCATCACCGACGCCCCGCCCGCGAGCGCCACCGAGCACTCGCCGGAGCGCAGCGACTGCGCGGCCAGGTGGATCGCCACCAGCGACGACGAACACGCCGTATCCACCGTCACCGCGGGACCCTGCACCCCGAGCACGTACGACACCCGGCCCGCGGCGACGCTGCTCGCCGACCCCGTGCCCAGCAGGCCTTCCAGCTCCGCGGACCGCACGCCGGCGCCGTAGCCCTGGTAGGCCAGGCCGGTGAAGACCCCGACGTCCCGGCCGCCCAGAGAGGACGGATCGATCCCGGCGCGTTCGAGCGCTTCCCACGACGTCTCGAGCAACAGCCGCTGCTGCGGGTCCATCGCCAGGGCCTCGCGCGGCGAGATGCCGAAGAAGCCGGGGTCGAACGAGCCCGCGTCGTGCAGGAACCCGCCCGAGCGCGGGTGGTTGTCGCCGAGGTCCCAGCCGCGGTCGGCGGGGACCGCCGAGATCGCGTCACGCCCGGTCCGCAGCAGCTCCCACAGCTCGTCCGGGGTCGCGACGCCGCCCGGCAGCCGGACGCCCATGCCGACGATGACGACCGGGTCGTCGGTCACGGCGGTGTGCGCCGGGGCCGCCACGGCGGTCGCGCCGAACAGCTCGCCGTCGACGAACCCGGCCAGGGCGCGCGGGGTCGGGTAGTCGAACACGACCGTCGCGGGCAGCCGGACGCCGGTGGCCTTGGTGAGCCGGTTGCGGAGTTCGACCGCGGTCAGCGAGTCGAACCCGGCGTCACGGAACGCCCGGGCGGCGCCGATCCCGCGGCCGCCGCCGAGGACGATCGCGGCTTCGGCGGTGACGAGGTCGGTCAGCGCGGCCAGCCGCTGTTCGGGGTCGAGCCCGGTCAGGCCGGCCAGAACGCCGGTGGCGGGCGCGGCGGTGTGCGCGGTGCGCCGGCCGGGGCCGGCCAGCTCGCGCAGCATCGGGGCCATCGGTCCCGACCGCGCCTGAGCACGCAGAGCGGGCAGGTCGAGCACCATCGGCACGAGCAACGCCGCCGGGCTGGCCAGCGCGGCGTCCAGCAGCGCCATGCCATGCGCGGCTTCGACGACACCGAGGCCGGACCGTGCCATGCGGGTCGTGTCGGCCGCCGCGAGGTGCCCGGTCATGCCGCCGTCCTGGCGCCACAGGCCCCAGGCGAGCGACGTCGCGGCGTGCCCCGCGGCGCGCCGGCGCACGGCCAGCGCGTCGAGGAACGTGTTGGCGGCGGCGTAGTTGCCCTGCCCGGGCCCGCCGAGGACGCCGGAGGCGGAGGAGAACAGGACGAACGCGGCCAGGTCGCGGTCGCGGGTCAGCTCGTCGAGATGGACGGCCGCGTCGACCTTGGGCCGGAACACGGTGTCCACGCGTTCGGCGTCGAGGGCGGCGACAACGCCGTCGGCCAGGACCCCGGCGGTGTGGATCACCGCGGTCAACGCCGGTATCCCCGCCAGCAGCGCCCGCACCTGAGCGCGGTCGGCCAGGTCGCACGCGACCACTTCGACGTCGGCGCCGTGCTCCCGCAGTTCCGCGACCAGCTCCGAAGCACCGTCGGCGGCCGGGCCACGGCGGGAAGCGAGAACGACGCTGCGCACGCCGAGGTCGACGACGTGGCGGGCCACGAGCGTGCCGAGCGCGCCGGCGCCGGTGATCAGCACCGTCCCGGCCAGGTCGAGCGTGCGCGGCACGGTGAGGACGTTCTTGCCGACGTGCTGGGCCTGGGCCATGTGCCGGAACGCGGCGACGGCGTCGCGGACGTCCCAGGTGGTGAAGGGCAGCAGCCGCAGCGAACCGGTCTCGAAGAGGTCGACCAGCTTGGCCAGCATCCGCCCGATCAGCGGCGGCCCGCCGTCGTAGAGGTCGAACGCCCGGTACATGACGCCGGGGTGGGCGTCGCGGATGTCGGTCTTGCCCATCTCCAGGAACCGGCCACCCTCGGCCAGCAGCCCCAGCGACGCATCCACGAACTCCCCCGCCAGCGAGTTCAGCACGACGTCGACCGTGCCGAACTTCGCCGCGAAGTCCAGGGTTCGCGAGTTCGCGATGTGGTCGTCCGGGATACCCATCCCGCGCAGCACGTCGTGCTTGCCCGGGCTCGCCGTGGCGAAGACGTCGGCACCGAGGTGGCGGGCCAGCTGGACGGCGGCCATGCCGACGCCGCCGGCGGCCGCGTGGATCAGGATCTTCTCGCCCGGCCGCAGGTCCGCCAGCTCGACCAGGGCGTAGTACGCGGTCAGGAACGCCACGGGCACGGTCGCGGCCGCTTCGGCGGACCACGCTTCCGGCACCGGGGCGAGCAGGTCGGCCTCGGTCACCGCGACCGGGCCGAAGCTGTGGCCCATCAGGCCGAACACACGATCGCCGGGCTGCAGGCCGGTGACGTCCGGGCCGATGGCCGTGACGACGCCGACGCCCTCGGCACCGAGCCGGCCCGTGTCGCCCGGGTACAGGCCCAGCGCGGTCAGGACGTCGCGGAAGTTCAGGCCGGCGGCCCGGACGGCGAGCCGGACCTGGCTGCCCGTCAGGGTTTCCGGCAGCTCGGGGTGCGGCAGCAGGGCCAGCGCGTCGAGGGTCTTGCCGCCGGTCGTCGCCAGCGCCCACGACGTGGTCCCGGCGGGCACGGTCAGCTCACCGGCACCGGCCCGCACCAGCCGGGGCACGAGAACCCGGCCGTCACGCAGGGCGAACTGCGTCTCGCCGGTCTCGACGAACGCGGCGATCCCGGGCACGAACTCGGCCGGGGCGTCGAGGTCGGCGAGTACGACCCGGTCGGGGTGCTCGGTCTGCGCGGTCCGCACCAGGCCCCAGACGGCCGCGGCGACCGGGTCGACGTCCTCGGTGCCTGTGGCGACGGCACCGGTCGTGGTGACGACCAGCTTGCTGTCCACTGTGGACTCGTCGGTCAGGAACGCCTGCAGGACGGCGAGAACCGTGCCGACGGCCGTCCGCGCCCGCTCGGGTTCGGACTGCTCGGGAGCGCCGGTGTCGACCGGCAGCACCAGCCAGGGCGCCGGTTCCGTGACGTCGGCGGCCGTCGTGACGTACCGGACCTCCGCGGGCCGCGGTTCCGCCTGCGGCAACGCCGTCCAGGTGACGGCGAACATCGCGTCGTCACCGGTGGCGGCCGGGGCCTGCATCGGCCGGCTGACCAGCGAACCCAGCGCCAGCACGGGCGCGCCCGTCCGGTCGGCGACGGTCATCGCCACCGAGCCGTCGGGCAGTTCCGAGACGTGGACGCGCACGCTGCGGGCGCCGGTGGCGTGCACCGCGACGCGGTTCCACGCGAACGGCAGCGCGACGGGCGACCCGTCGTCCGGGCCGAGCCCGACCAGCGCCACGTGCAGCATCGCGTCGAGCAGCGCGGGGTGGACGGCGAACCCGGCGGGGTCGGCGATCTCGGGCAGCGTCACCTCGCCGAAGAACTCACGGTCACGCGTCCAGGCCGAGGTCAGGGCCTGGAAGGCCGGCCCGTAGCCGTAGCCGCGCGCGGCGAGGGTGTCGTAGAAGCCGGTCACGTCGACCGGCTGGGCCTCGGCGGGCGGCCAAGTGGACAACGGCGTCGCGGGGGCGGGTTCGGTGGTCAGCCAGCCGGTCGCGTGCCGGGTCCAGCCGGGTGCACCGTGCTCCGGGCGGGAGTGGACGGCCACCTCGCGCCGGCCGGTCTCGTCGGTCTCGCCGACGATCACCTGCACCCGCAGCGCCGCGGCGCCGGTGAGCACCATCGGCGTCTCGACGACCAGTTCGTCGACGACCGGCACGCCACACTGGTCGCCCGCCTGGACGGCGAACTCGACCAGGGCCGCCCCGGGGACGAGCACCACGCCGTCGATGGCGTGGTCGGCCAGCCACGGCTGCAGCGCCGTGGACAACCGGCCGGTCAGCACGGCACCGCCGGTGCCGGGGGCCTCCATCACCGCGGCCAGCATCGGGTGGTCCAGGGACACCTGGCCGAGGCTCGTGGCGTCGCCGGACGTGACGGGGGCCAGCCAGAACCGGCGGTGCTGGAACGCGGTCGTGGGCAGCGCCACGGCGTGCCGCGGGACCGGGACCAGCGCGGTCCAGTCGACGTCGTTGCCGCGCACGAACAGTTCGGCCAGCGCGGCGACGGCGGTCTCGGCCTCGGGCCGGTCCCGCCGGGTCAGCACGACGCTAGGCGCGTCAATCAGCGACGTGAGAACGCCGTCCGGGCCCAGTTCCAGCAGCACCGAGAGCGGTCCCATCGCGGCGACGGCGTCGGCGAAGCGCACCGGACGGCGCACCTGCTCGACCCAGTACTCCGGAGTGCGCAGGTCGTCGGTGAGCGTGCCGGTCACCATCGACACCACCGGGATCGACGGCGGCCCGTAGGTCAGGGTTTCGGCGACCGCGCGGAACGCGTCGAGCATCGGGTCCATCAGCGCGGAGTGGAACGCGTGGCTGACCGTCAGCGCCTTCGTACGGCGACCGCGGCCGACGAACTCCGCCGCGACCGCATGCACCGCGTCCGCGGCACCCGAGATGACGACCGAGTCCGGCCCGTTGACGGCGGCGATGGAGACGCCGTCGGTCAACGCGGCCAGCACGTCCGTCTCAGACGCCTCGATGGCGACCATCGCGCCGCCCGGCGGCAGGTCCGACATCAGCCGGCCGCGCGCCGCCACCAGCTTCGCCGCGTCCTCGAGCGACAGCACGCCCGCGACGTGCGCCGCGGTGATCTCACCCAGCGAGTGCCCGGCCAGGACCTGCGGCCGGACGCCCCACGACTCGGTCAGGCGGAACATCGCCACCTCGACCGCGAACAGCCCGGCCTGGGTGAACAACGTGTCGTCGAGCAACGCCGCGACGGCGGAACCCGCTTCGGCGAACACGACGTCGCGCACCGGGACGGTGTCGCCCAGGCACCGGTCCAGCTCCGCGCACACGGCGTCGAACGCGTCCGCGAACACCGGGAACGTCTCGTACAGCTCGCGGCCCATGCCCGGCCGCTGCGCACCCTGGCCGGTGAACAGCACACCGACGCCGCTGACGGCGGGGTCGACCTCGCCCCGGACGGCGGTCCCGTCACGCAGCCCGGCGAGGGCACTCGCGTGGTCCCGGGCCACGACGACCGCGCGGTGTTCCCACCGGGAGCGCGACGACAGCAGGGAACCGGCGACGGCGGTGAGGTCGGTGCGGTCGGTGCGGTCGGTGAGGAACGCCGCGAGCCGGTCGGCCTGCTCGGTCAGCGCCTCCTCGCTGCGCGCGGACAGGACGAGCGGCACGACCGGAACGTCCACATCGGGCTCGGCCCGGTCGGCGGCGGGCGCCTGTTCCAGGACGACGTGGGCGTTGGTGCCGGAGACGCCGAACGACGACACGCCGGCCCGGCGCGGTGCACCGCGGTCCGGCCACGCGGTTTCCTCCGCGAGCAGCCGCACGGTCCCGGCCGACCAGTCGACCTCGGCCGACGGCTCGTCGGCGTGCAGTGTCCGCGGCAGGACGCCGTGGCCGAGCGCGAGCACCATCTTGATCACGCCCGCGACCCCCGCCGCGGCCTGGGTGTGCCCGATGTTCGACTTCAGCGCCCCCAGCAGCAACGGCCGCGTCGCGTCCCGTTCCTGGCCGTAGGTCGCGATCAGCGCCTGCGCCTCGATCGGGTCACCCAGCACCGTGCCGGTGCCGTGGGCTTCCACCGCGTCGACGTCCGCAGCGGCCAGACCGGCGTTGGCCAGCGCCTGCCGGATCACCGCCTGCTGGGCCGGGCCGTTGGGCGCCGTCAAGCCGTTGGACGCGCCGTCCTGGTTGACCGCGGTGCCCTTGACCACGGCCAGGACCTCACGGCCGTCGCGGACCGCGTCGGACAGCCGTTGCAGCACGAGGACACCGGCGCCTTCGGCCCAGCCGGTGCCGTCGGCGGCCGCGGAGAACGCCTTGCACCGGCCGTCCGCGGACAGCCCGCCCTGGCGGGAGAACTCCACGAACACGCCGGGCGACGCCATTACCGTCACACCGCCGGCCAGCGCCAGCGAGCACTCACCCGAGCGCAGCGACTGGGCCGCGAGGTGCAGCGCGACCAGCGACGACGAGCACGCCGTGTCGACCGTGACGGCCGGGCCGCGCACGCCCAGGACGTACGAGATCCGTCCGGAAAGGACACTCGGCGACGTCCCAGTCAGCGCGAAGCCCTCGCTGTCGCCGAGGGCGCCGCCGTAGCCCTGCGGCGACGCGCCCGCGAACACACCGACGTCCTGGCCGCGCAGCGACTGCGGGTCGATCGCGGCCCGTTCCAGGGCTTCCCACGACGTCTCCAGCAGCAGCCGCTGCTGCGGGTCCATCGCGACGGCTTCGCGCGGTGAGATTCCGAAGAACTCGGGGTCGAACAGGGTGGCGCCGCTCAGGAACCCGCCGGAGCGGGTGGTGGAGGGCGTGTCGACGTCCCAGCCGCGGTCGTCCGGGAAGCCGGAGATCGCGTCGCCGCCGCGGCGCAGCAGATCCCACAGGTCCGCCGGGCTGCCCACCTCGCCCGGCAGCCGGACCCCCATGCCGACGATCACGATCGGGTCGTCGGTGGTCACCATCGCGGCGGCCACCGGCGCGGCCTCCTGGACCACACCGGACAGCTCGGCCAGCAGGAAGTCGGCCAGCGCACCGGGGTTCGGGTGGTCGAAGACCACGGTGGACGGCAGCGTCAGCCCGGTCGCGGCGGCCAGCCGGTTGCGCAGGTCGACGCCGGTCAGCGAGTCGAAGCCGACGTCGCGGAAGGCCCGCGACTCCGGGAGCGGGGTGTCGCCGCCGAGCACCACGGCCGCTTCGGTCCGCACCAGCTCGACGAGCAGCGCGCGCCGGGCGGCGGTGTCGAGGCCGGCGAGCAGCGTCGGCACGCCGGTGACCGCCGCGGTGTTGGTCGCGGTGGCCCGGACGTGCCCGACCACGGTCCGCAGCAGCGGCGAGAGCGCGGCACCCGAGCGGGCCTGGGCCCGCAGCGCCGGGACGTCCAGCAGCATCGGCGCCAGCACGGCACGGGCCGAGCCGAGCGCGAGGTCCAGCGACCGCATGCCCTGCGTCTCGCCGAGCGCCTTCATGCCGGAGCGCGCCATCCGCGCGGTGTCGGCGGCGCCGAGGTGCGCGGTCATCCCGCTCGCCGGCGCCCACAGACCCCACGCCAGCGACGTCGCCGCCAGGCCCGCGGCCCGCCGCCGGGTCGCCAGCGCGTCCAGGAAGGCGTTCGCGGCGGCGTAGTTGCCCTGGCCCGGGCCGCCGATCAGGCCGGACACCGAGGAGAACAGCACGAACGCGGCGAGGTCGTGGTCGCGGGTCAGCTCGTCGAGGTGGATCGCGCCGTCGGTCTTCGGCCGGAAGACGGTGTCGAGCCGGCCGGAGTCCAGGGCGGCGATGACGCCGTCGTCGAGGAGCCCGGCGAGGTGCAGCACGCCGGTGAGCGGCGCGTCGGCCGGGACGTGCGCCAGCAGCGCGCGGACCTGCTCGCGCTCGGCGACGTCGCAGGCCACGACGTCGACGCGGGCGCCGAGCCCGGTGAGTTCGGCCCGCAGGTCTTCGGCGCCTTCGGCGTCGAGGCCGCGACGGGACGACAGCAGCAGGCTGCGCACGCCGTGCTCGGTGACGAGGTGCCGGGCGACGACGGCGCCCAGCGTGCCGGTGCCGCCCGTGACGAGCACGGTGCCCGCGGGGTTCAGCACCGCCACGCGCTCGGCGTCGGCGGTGAGCCGGGTCAGGCGCGGCACCCACACGACGTCGTCGCGCACGGCGAGCTGCCACTCCCCGGCGGCGGCCGCACCGGCCGGCAGAGCGGCGTCGGTGAGGTCGCGGTCGACGTCGGCCAGCAGGATCCGGCCGGCGTTCTCGGTCTGCGCGGCGCGCACCAGGCCCCACACGGACGCCGCGACCGGGTCGGCGTCCCCGCCGAGCGGGTCCACCGCGCCGCGCGTCAGCACGGCCAGCCGCGCGTCCGCGAGGTTCGGGTCGGCCAGGAAAGCTTGGAGCACCAGCAGAACCCGGCCCGTCGCGGCCCGGATGCCTTCGGGCGTGGCGGGTTCGGCCGGGACGGGCAGCAGGTACCAGTCGGCGGGCTCGGCGAATCCCGCGGCGTCCTGCACAGTCCGTGTACGCCCGACAGAGGCCGCGACCAGGTCCGGGAGCGCGAGCCAGTCGAGGCCGTACGACGAGTCGGCCGGTTCCGGCCGCACCGCGCGGACGCGGCCGGTCGTCACCGAGGCCACGGACAGCACCGGCTGCCCGGCGAGGTCGGTCAGCTCGGCGGACCAGCCGTCGCCTGCCGGGGTGAGGTGCGCCCGGACGACGGTCGCGCCGGTGGCGTGCAGCGTGACGCCGGTCCACGCGACCGGCAGCTCGCCGTCGATCGCCTGCAGCGCGGTGTCCAGCAACGCCGGGTGCAGCGCGAAGCCCGCAGGGTCGATCGGCTCCGGCAGCGTGACCTCGGCGAACAGCTCACGGCCGCGGCGCCAGGCGGCCGTGAAGGCCGGGCCGTGCTCGGTGAGAACGTCGACGGCCTGAGCGCCTGACGGCGGCCACTCTTCAGCGGGCGCTGCGGTGGTGAGCGCGGTGGAGAGAATGCCGTTGGCGTGGCACGTCCACGCGGCGTCCTCGGTCTCCGGCCGCGTGTGGACGGCGATCGTGCGCCGTCCGGTGTCGTCAGCGGCTCCGACCACGACCTGGACGCGCAGGGCGCCGTCCTCCGGCAGGACCGCCGCGGAACCGGCGTCGAAGCGTTCCAGCGTCGGGCAGCCGGTGTGGTCGCCGGCCTGGATCGCCAGTTCCACCAGGACCGCGGGCGGGAGCAGGCGCGCGCCGTCGACGACGTACTCGCCGAGCCACGGCTGCCGGGCCGGGCTGAGCCGGCCGGTGAGCACCAGGGTGCCGGTGTCCGGGGTGTCGACGACGGCGCCGAGCAGCGGGTGGCCGGCGTCGGTCAGGCCGGCACCGGCCGCGTCGCCGGTGGCCGCCTCGGGCCGCAGCCAGAAGTGCCGGTGCTGGAACGCCGTCGTCGGCATCGCCGAGGACGCGCGGCGTGCCGGCAGGAACCCGGCCCAGGTCAGGTCGACGCCCCGGACGAACACCTCGGCCAGCGACCGGACGAACCGCGCGCGGTCGCCCTGGTCGCGCCGCAGCGTCCCGGCCACGACGACGTCGGTGCCGGCCAGCGTGTCCTGGACGGCGGCGGTCAGCACCGGGTGCGAGCTGGACTCGACGAACACGCCGAAGCCCTGCTCCCCCAGCGCCGCGATCGCCTCGGCGAAGCGCACGGGCTGGCGCAGGTTGCGCACCCAGTAGCCGGGGTCGAGCGGGCCGGTCACCCAGGCACCGTCCACAGTGGAGTACCACGGGATGGCGGGCGCGGCCGGTTCGGTGCCGCTCAGGACGGCGGTCAGCTGCTCGGCGACGCCGGCCACCTGGACGGTGTGCGAGGCGTAGTCCACCGGGATCAGCCGCGTCCGGACGCCACGGGCGTCGTAGCGGTCGCGGACCTCCGCCAGCGCCGCGGGTTCGCCCGCGAGAACCACGGCGGACGGCGAGTTCACCGCGGCCAGCTCGACCCGGCCGTCCCAGGCCGTGAGGTCGACGTCGTCCGCGCCGGTCGCGATCGAGAGCATCCCGCCGTGGCCGGAGAGTTCTTCGCCGATCACCTTGCTCCGCAGCGCCACGATCCGCGCGGCGTCGGCGAGTGACAGCGCGCCGGCCACGCAGGCCGCCGCGATCTCGCCCTGCGAGTGCCCGACGACGGCGTCCACGCGCAGCCCGGCCGAGCGCCACAGCGCGGCCAGCGACACCATCACCGCCCACGACACGGGCTGCACGACGTCGACCCGGTCGAGGGCCGCGGCGTCCCGGCCGCGCACGACGTCGGACAGGGACCAGTCCACATGCGACGCCAGGGCGGCCTCGCACTCGGCCATCCGCGCGGCGAACACCGGTTCGGTGGCCCACAGGTCCGCGCCCATGCCGGGCCACTGCGCACCCTGGCCGGGGAAGACCAGCACGGTGCGGCCGGTGTCGGCGCCGGCGACGCCACGCACGACCTCGGGTCCGGTGAGCGCCCGCAACCCGGCCACCGCCTCGGCGGCGTCCGCGGCCACGACAACGGCGCGGTGCTCCCAGCGCGCCCGTGCCGCGCCCAAGGATCCGGCCACACCGGCGAAGTCGCCGTCACCGGCCAGGAACTCGGCCAGCCGATCGGCCTGCGCCGTGAGTCCCGCTTCGGTCCGGGCGGTCACCACGAGCGGCGTGACGCCCGGCTCGTCCTCGACGGCCGGAGCGCCCTCGGGGCCCTGTTCCAGGATGATGTGCGCGTTGGTGCCGCTGACGCCGAACGACGACACCGCGCCGCGACGCGGGCGGCCCAGCTCGGGCCAGGACGTCTCCTCGGTCAGCAGCGCGACGGCTCCGCTCGACCAGTCGACCTTCGCGGACGGCTCGTCGATGTTCAGCGTCTTCGGCAGCACGGCGTGGCGCAGGGCGAGGATCATCTTGATCACGCCAGCGACCCCGGCGGCCGCCTGCGCGTGCCCGATGTTGGACTTCAGCGAGCCCAGCCAGAGCGGGACGTCACGGTCACGGCCGTAGGTGGCCAGCAGCGCCTGGGCCTCGATCGGGTCGCCCAGCGCGGTGCCGGTGCCGTGCGCCTCGACGGCGTCGACGTCCGAAGTGGACAGTCCGGCGTTGGCGAGTGCCTGGCGGATCACGGCCTGCTGGGCCGGCCCGCTGGGCGCGGTCAGCCCGTTGGACGCGCCGTCCTGGTTGACGGCGGTGCCCTTGACCACGGCGAGGATCTCGCGGCCGTCGCGGACGGCGTCCGAGAGCCGCTGCAGCACGAGCACGCCGACACCTTCAGCCCAGCCCGTGCCGTCAGCGGCCGCCGCGAACGGCTTGCAGCGGCCGTCCGCGGACAGCGCGCGCTGGCGGGAGAAGTCCACGAACGGCATGGGCGTGCCCATGATCGCCGCGCCGCCGGCCAGCGCCGTCGTGCATTCGCCCGAGCGCAGGGCCTGCGCGGCGAGGTGGATGGCGACCAGCGAGGACGAACACGCCGTGTCGACCGTCATCGCCGGGCCGCGGACGCCGAGGACGTAGGAGACCCGGCCACTCGCGACGCTGCCGGTGCCGCCGATCGAGAGCAGGCCGTCGAGGTCCGCGTCGCGGGCGCCCTGCCCGTAGTTCTGGTACGAGAGGCCGGTGAAGACGCCGACGTCCTGCCCGCGCAGTGACGTCGGGTCGACGCCCGCCCGTTCCAGGGCCTCCCAGGAGGTCTCCAGCAACAGCCGCTGTTGCGGGTCCATGGCCAGGGCCTCGCGCGGCGAGATGCCGAAGAAGCCCGGGTCGAACAGGGCCGCGTCACGCAGGAAGCCGCCGGAGCGGGTGTAGGACTTGCCGACCGCGTCGGGGTCGGCGTCGTAGAGGCCGTCGACGTCCCAGCCGCGGTCGGCCGGGAACGCCGAAATCGCGTCGCCGCCGGTGCGCAGCAGCTCCCAGAGGCCGTCCGGGGTGGTGATGCCGCCGGGCAGCCGGACGCCGATGCCGACGATCGCGATGGGCTCGTCGGTCGCCGTGACGGCGGCTTCGGTCGTCGTCACAGGCGCGTCGCCGGTGGTCAGCTCAGCCTCGAGGTGGGCGGCGAGCGCGACCGGGTCGGCGTGGTCGAACACGACGGTCGGGGACAACGCGAGCCCGGTCACGGCCTGCAGGCGGTCGCGCAGCTCCACGGCCGTGAGCGAGTCGAACCCGGTGTCGCGGAACGAGCGCCGTGCGCCGATGCCTTCACCGGCGCCGAGCACGTCGGCGGCTTCGGTGCGCACCAGGCCCACCAGCAGCGCCGACCGGGCGTCGGCGTCGAGCCCGGCCAGCCGGGCGCGCAGGTCGTCGGCGACGGAACCGGCCACCGGGGTGTCCGCGCCGGCCAGCGCCCGCAGGAGCGGGCTGGGCCGCCGGGCGGTGAGCAGCGGGACGAACCGCGCCCAGTCGACGGAGGCGATGACCACCGCCGGGCGGTCGTGGCGCAGCGCGTGCGCCAAGGCGGTCAGGGCGAGGTCGGCGTCCAGCATCGGCAGCACACCGCGGCGTGCCTGCTCGTCGGCGGGGCCGGCGTGCCGGACGTCCGGGTTCGACCACGGGCCCCAGGCCACGGCGAGGGCCGTCCGGCCGCGGGCGCGTCGCGAGTGCGCGAGGGCGTCGAGGAAGCCGGTGTTCGCCGCGGCGGCCCCCTGGCCCGCCGAGCCCCACACCCCGGCCACCGAGGAGAAGAGCACGAAGGCGTCGAGGTCGGGCAGGAGTTCGTCGAGCAGCGCGGCGGCCGCGCCGGCCGCGAAGTCCGCCGGGGCGAGGTCGACGGCGGCGGTGACATCGCCGGTGACGGCGGCGGTGTGGACCACCGCGTTGGGCGGGTACTGCGCGAGCAGCGCGGTGACGGCGTCGCGGTCGTCAGGGGCGCAGGCCGCGAACGTCACCCGGACGCCGTCGGGCATGGCGGGCGGTGTGGCCGCGTCGCCGCGGAAGTCCAGCAGTACCAGGTGTTCCGCGCCGTCGGCGGCGAGCCGGTCGAGGACCGGCGCGGCGACGCCGTCGATCGCGGTGGTGACCAGGACAGTGCCGCGCGGTGTCCAGCCCGCGCCGGACGTCGCTTCGGGTGCCGGGACCAGGCGGCGGGCGAACACGCCGGCTGGGCGGATCGCGAGCTGGTCTTCGGCCGGGGTGCCGGTGAGCACGGCGATCGCTTCGGCCGGGTCGGTGGCGTCGACGATGCCGCCCCACAGCTCGGGGTGTTCGAGTGCGACGGTCTGCGCGAGGCCCCAGGTCGCCGCGGCGTGCGGGTCCGGAGCGGGGTCGGTTCCACCGGTGGTGACCGCGCCACGGGTGACGCACCAGAGCCGCGCGGTCGTCCCGGCGGCCACCAGCGCGCGCACTGCGGCCACCAGGTCGGTCACGGTGTCCGCCAGGCACACCACGCCGTCGACCGGGCCGGCCGCGGTGATCCGTTCGGCCAGGTCGGCCGCGGCCGGGTCGAGAGTGATCGCGTCGACGGCCGTGTCCGCGGTGGACAGCACCAGCCAGCGGCCGGTGAGCGGCGAGACTTCGTGGCTGACGGGTTCCCACTCGACCTGGTAGGACCAGGAGCGCACGGTCGACTCGTCCTGCTGGTCCTGTCGCCACCGTGACAGCGCGGCGAAGGCGGTTTCCAGGGCAGCGGGGTCGCCGTGGGTCGCGCTGTTCCCGGCTTCGACGGCCTGCCAGAACGGCGCGTCGGCGTCGACGATCCGCGCCGCCGGGGGTTCGGCCCAGAAGCGACGGCGCTGGAACGCCGTGGTCGGCAGCGGCACCACGCGGCGCGGGGCCGGCACGAGCGCGGCCCAGTCGACGTCGTTGCCGCGCACGAACAGCTCGGCCAGCGCGAGGACGGCGGTCTCGGGTTCGGACCGATCCCGCCGGGTCAGCACAACCGCAGGCACGCCGAGGGCGTCGGCGAGCGACGTGAGGACGCCGTCCGGTCCCAGCTCCAGCAGCACCGACAGCGGTCCCATCGCGGTGGCGGCGTCGGCGAAGCGCACCGGACGGCGCACCTGCTCGACCCAGTACTCCGGGGAACGCCAGTCGTCCGTCACGACGGCACCGGTCACGGTGGACACCGCAGGGACCGTGGATTCTTGGTAGGTCAAGGACTCGGCGACCGTGCGCAGTTCGTCGAGCACCGGGTCCATCAGCGGCGAGTGGAACGCGTGACTGACCGTCAACGCCTTGGTCCGGCAACCGCGCGCGGCGAACTCCGCCGCAACGGCGTGCACCGCCTCGGCGGCACCGGAGACGACCACGGCTTGCGGTCCGTTGACCGCCGCGATCGAGACCGCGCCGTCGAGGGCCGCCAGCACGTCGGCCTCGGCCGCCTCGATCGCGACCATGGCGCCACCCGGCGGCAGGTCGGCCATCAGCCGGCCACGCGCCGCCACCAGCTTCGCCGCGTCGGCCAGGGAAAACACTCCGGCGACGTGCGCGGCCGTGATCTCCCCCAGCGAATGCCCGGCGACCACCTTCGGCCGCACACCCCACGACGTCACGAGCCGGAACATCGCGACCTCGACCGCGAACAGGCCCGCCTGCGTGAACAGCGTGCCGTCCAGCTCGGTCCCGAACACGACCTCCCGCAGCGAAACCCCCAGAAGCGGGTCGAGTTCCGCGCACACCGCGTCGAACGATTCCGCGAACACCGGGAACGTCTCGTACAGCTCACGGCCCATCCCGGCCCGCTGGGACCCCTGGCCGGTGAACAGGACACCGACGCCTTCCACGGCGGGGTCGACCTCACCGCGCACGACACCACGGCGCAGCCCGGCGGACGCGACGGTGCGCAGGCCGTCGAGGGCCCGCTCGCGGTCCGTGGCCACGACGACCGCGCGGTGCTCCCACACCGCGCGCGACGAGACCAGCGCACCGGCGACAGCGCCGAGATCGGTGTCGAGGGCGGTCAGCAGCCGGTCCGCCTGCGCGGCCAGCGCCCGCTCGCTGCGGGCCGACACGACCAGCGGCACGATCCCGGCCACCGGCTCGGCGTCCACAATGGACTCGGCGAGCGGCGCCTGTTCGAGGATGACGTGGGCGTTCGTGCCCGAGACGCCGAACGCCGAGACACCGGCGCGGCGCGGGCCGTCACCCTCGGGCCAGGCCGTCTCCTCGGTGAGCAGCCGCACGGTCCCGGCCGACCAGTCCACCTGGGCCGACGGCCGCTCGACGTGCAGGGTCCGCGGCAGAGTGCCGTGGCGCAGGGCGAGGATCATCTTGATCACGCCCGCGACCCCGGCCGCGGCTTGGGTGTGCCCGATGTTCGACTTCAACGCCCCCAGCAGCAACGGCCGGGCCGCGTCCCGGTCCTGCCCGTAGGTCGCGATCAACGCCTGGGCCTCGATCGGGTCACCCAGCACGGTGCCGGTGCCGTGCGCCTCGACCGCGTCCACTTCGGACGGACGCAGACCCGCGTTGGCCAGCGCCTGGCGGATCACCGCCTGCTGGGCCGGGCCGTTGGGCGCCGTCAAGCCGTTGGACGCACCGTCCTGGTTGACGGCCGTGCCCTTGACCACGGCCAGGATCTCCCGGCCGTCGCGCCGGGCGTCGGACAGCCGTTGCAGCACGAGGACGCCGATGCCCTCGGCCCAGCCGGTGCCGTCCGCGGTGTCCGAGAACGCCTTGCACCGCGCGTCGGCCGAGAGGCCGCCCTGTCGCGCGAACTCCACGAACACGCCCGGCGAGGCCATCACCGTCACACCACCGGCGAGCGCCAGCGAGCACTCACCCGAGCGCAGCGACTGCGCCGCCAGGTGCAGCGCGACCAGCGACGACGAACACGCCGTGTCGACCGTCAGCGACGGCCCCTGCGCGCCGAGCACGTAGGACACCCGGCCGGAAAGGACACTCGGCGACGTCCCGGTCAGCGCGAAGCCCTCACCCGGCCCGGTGACCTCGTGCAGCCGCGCGCCGTAGTCCTGCCCGGCTGCGCCGGTGAACACGCCGACGTCGCGGCCGCGCACCGAAGCCGGGTCGATCCCGGCCCGTTCGAGGGCTTCCCACGACGTCTCCAGCAGCAGCCGCTGCTGCGGGTCCATCGCCACGGCTTCCCGCGGCGAGATCCCGAAGAACTCCGGATCGAACAGGCCGGCGTCGTCGAGGAAGCCGCCGAGCCGCGCGAACGACCCGGCCGGGTCCAGGTCCCAGCCGCGGTCGGCCGGGAAGCCCGAAATGGCGTCGCCACCGCGGCTCAGCAGGTCCCACAGGTCTTCGGGGCTGGTCACGCCACCCGGCAGCCGGACGCCCATGCCCACGACCACGACCGGGTCGTCGGCGGCCGCCGCGGCTTTCACCGGCGTGGCCGCCGGGGTCACGCCGGACAGCTCGGCGTCCAGGTATCCGCCCAGCGCGCCGGGGTTCGGGTAGTCGAACACCACGGTCGTCGGCAGCACCAGGCCGGTCGCCGCGGCGAGCCGGTTGCGCAGGTCCACCGCGGTCAACGAGTCGAAGCCGACGTCGCGGAACGCCCGCGACGCGGCCTGCGGAGCACTGCTGCCGAGCACCGCCGCCGCCTCGGAGCGCACCAGCTCCACAAGCGACGCCCGGCGCGCGGCGGCGTCCAGCCCGGCGAACCGGCTACTCGTGGCGGATCCGGTGTAAGCGTCACGGCGGACGCGGCCGACGATGCCGCGCAGGATCGACGACACCGCTTCGGTGCGGGCCCGGCGGCGCAGGGCCGCGACGTCGAGCACCACCGGCACGACGAGCGGCCGGGACGCCGAGAGTGCGCTGTCGAGCAGGCGCAGACCCTGGTCCGGGTCCAGGGCACCGATGCCGGTGCGGGTCACCCGGGCCAGGTCGGCGTCGCCGAGGTGATCGGTCATGCCGCCGGCCGGGGCCCAGAGGCCCCACGCGAGCGACACGGCGGCCTGCCCGGCCGCGCGGCGGCGAGCGGCGAGCGCGTCGAGGAAGGCGTTGGCCGCAGCGTAGTTGGCCTGGCCCACGGTGCCCAGCACACCGGCGGCCGAGGAGAACAGGACGAACGCGGTCAGGTCGAGGTCGCGGGTCAGCTCGTCGAGGTGCACGGCGGCGTCGACCTTCGGCCGGAACACGACGTCGAGCCGGTCGGCGTCGAGCGCGGTGACGACGCCGTCGTCGAGCACGCCGGCGGTGTGCACGACCGCCGTCAGCGGCGCGTCCGCGGGCACCCGCGCCAGCAGCGCGCGGACCTGCTCGCGGTCGGCGACGTCGCAGGCGACGATCTCGACCCGGGCGCCGAGGGCCCGCAGTTCGTCGCTCAGTTCGGTGGCGCCGTCGGCCGCCGGGCCCCGGCGCGAAGCCAGCACGACGCTGCGCAGCCCGTGGGTGGCGACCAGGTGCCGGGCGGCGAGTGCGCCCAGCAGGCCCGTGCCGCCGGTGATCAGGGCGGTGCCGGCGGGGTCCAGCACCGGTTCCGGCGCCTCGGCGGCGATCGGGACCAGGCGCGGCACCCAGCGGTCGCCGTCGCGGAACGCCACCTGCCACTCGTCGCGGCCGACGAGGTCACCGAGGGACGCCGGGACGCCTTCGGTGTCGGCCAGCAGCAGCCGGCCGGGGTGCTCCGCCTGGGCCGAGCGCACCAGGCCCCACACCGCCGCCGCGACCGGGTCGATCAGGTCGGTGTCGTCGACGCTCACCGCGTGCCTGGTGGTGACGACCAGCCGGGACGCGCCGAGAGCCGGGTCGTTCAGGAAGGCTTGCAGGACGGCCAAGACATCGCCGACCGCGGAGCGGACCCGCTGCGGTTCGGGCGTGCCGTCGTCGCCGGGCACCGGCAGCACGAGCCAGTCCATGGCCGGGCCGTCGAGGTCGGCCACGCCGGTAATCGGCCGGACCGAGCCGTCCGGGGTGCTCCCCGCTTCGGGCAGGGCGGTCCAGGTGACGCCGTACAGCTCGTCGCCCGCGCGGGCGACGGCCGGACGCACCAACGTGCCGGTCACCGCGGCCAGCGACAGAACGGGGGCGCCGAGTTCGTCGGTCAGCTCGGCCGAAACACCGCCGCCGGCGGCCGGGGTGAGCCGGACGCGCACGGCCGTCGCGCCCGCGGCGTGCAGGGTCAGCCCGGTCCACTCGGTGGGCTGGACGGACGCGCCGCCGAGGCCGAGCTGCAGCGCCGTCTCGAGCAGCGCCGGGTGAATGGTGAAGCCGCCGGCGTCGCCCGGCAGGCTGACCTCGGCGAACACGTCGTCACCCCGGGTCCACAGCGCGGTCACGCCGTCACTGGCGTCCGCCTGTTCGGCACCGGCGGGCGGCCACGGGCCTGGTTCCGTCGACGGCGGGCGGACGTCGTCGCTCAGCACGCCGCTGGCGTGCAGAGTCCACTGTGGACTCCCGGCGTCCGGGCGCGAGTGGACACTCACGGACCGGCGCGCCGAGTCGTCCGGTTCCCCGACGACGACCTGGAGCCGGACGGTCGTGTCCGGCGGCAGGAGCAGCGGCTCGTGGACACTCAGCCGGTCGAGCGCGGGTGCGCCGACCTGGTCGCCGGCCCGGATCGCCAGCTCGGCCAGCGTCGAAGCGGGCACCAGCGGCTCATCGGCGAGCCACGGCTGCGCCCGGTGCGACAGCAGGCCGGTCAGCAGGATTCCGCCGCCGGTGGCGGTCTCGACGACGGCCCCGAGCAGCGGGTGGTCGACGGCGCCCTGGCCGAGTCCGGCCGCGTCGCTCACCGTCTCGGGCAGCAGCCAGTAGTGCTCGCGGCGGAACGCGGTGGTCGGCAGGCCGGACAGCGCCGGACCGGCCGGGACGATGGTGGCCGCGTCGAGCGCGACGCCGCGGACGAACAGCTCAGCGACCGACCGGACGAACCGGGCCCGGTCTCCCTGGTCGCGCCGCAGCGTGCCGCCGGTGACGGCGTCGACGCCGGCCGCCGCGAGGGTGTCCTGCACGCCGGCGGTGAGCACCGGGTGGGAGCTGGACTCGACGAACACGCCGAAGCCCTGCTCCCCCAGCGCCGTCACGGCCTCGGCGAACCGGACCGGCTGCCGGAGGTTGCGGACCCAGTAGTCCGCCGCGACCGGGCCGGTCACCCACTGACTGTCCACAGTGGAGTACCACGGTGTGGCGGGCCGGGTGGCCGCGACGTCGCCGAGGACGTCGAGGAGTTCTTCGGCGATGCCCTCGACCTGGACGGTGTGCGAGGCGTAGTCCACCGGGATCAGCCGGGCACGGACGTCCCGGCTCTCGTAGGTCTCCTTCAGGGCCGCGAGGGCGGCCGGTTCACCGGCCAGCACGACCGCCGACGGCGAGTTCACCGCGGCGATCTCGACCCGGCCGCCCCAGTCCTCGATGTCCCGGGCGGCTTCGGCACCGGACGTGCCGACGGCCAGCATCCCGCCGTCGCCCGCGAGCCGGTCGCCGATCAGCGCGCTGCGCAGGGTGACGATCCGGGCCGCGTCGGCCAGCGACAGCGCGCCCGCGACGCACGCGGCGGCGATCTCGCCCTGCGAGTGGCCGACCACGGCGTCGACGCGCAGCCCGGTGGACTGCCACAGCGCGGCCAGCGACACCATCACGGCGAACGTGACCGGCTGCACCACGTCGACCCGGTCGAGCGACGGCGCGTCCGGCGCCTGGCGGACGACGTCGGCGAGCGACCAGTCCACGTACGGCGCCAGCGCGCGGTCGCACTCGGCCATCCGCGCCGCGAACACCGGCTCGGAGTCCCACAGCCGCGCGCCCATGCCCGGCCACTGGGCCCCCTGGCCCGGGAAGACGAGCGCGACCTTGCCGGAAGCGTCGGCGATCCCGCGCACAACGTCCGGTCCCGGGACACCGGCGGCGAGATCGCCGAGCCCGGCCCGCACGTCGCCGAGCACGACGGCCCGGTGTTCCCACAGGACCCGCGACGACATCAGGGCACCCGCCACGGCGGCCTCGGCCGGCGCGTCGGGACCGTCGAGGAGCGTGGCGATCCGCCCGGCCTGGGCGGTGAGCGCGTCGGCCGACCGGGCCGAGATCACGAGCGGGACCTGGCGACGTCCGACGCTGCGAGGAGCCTTCACCGGCGGGCCCTGTTCGAGGATGACGTGCGCGTTGGTCCCGGAGACGCCGAACGACGACACCGCCGCGCGGCGCGGCCGGTCGGTCTCCGGCCACGGCCTCTGCTCGGTCAGCAGCCGGACGACACCCGCCGTCCAGTCCACTTTGGACGACGCCGTGTCGGCGTGCAGCGTCTTCGGCAGGACGCCGTGGCGCATCGCGAGGACCATCTTGACCACCCCGGCCACACCGGCGGCGGCCTGGGCGTGGCCGATGTTGGACTTGAGGGAACCCAGCCACAGCGGGGTTTCCCGGTCCTGGCCGTACGTCGCCAGCAGCGCTTGCGCCTCGATCGGGTCGCCGAGGGTCGTGCCGGTGCCGTGGCCTTCGACGGCGTCGACGTCCGATGCGGCCAGCCCGGCCTGGCTCAGGGCCTGGCGGATCACCGCTTCCTGGGCCGGACCGTTGGGCGCGGTCAGGCCGTTGGACGCGCCGTCCTGGTTGACCGCGATCCCCTTGACCACAGCCAGGATCTCGCGGCCGTCGCGCAGCGCGTCGGACCGGCGCTGCAGCACCAGGACGCCGACGCCCTCGGACCAGCCGGTGCCATCGGCGGACTCGGCGTAGGCCTTGCAGCGGCCGTCGGCGGCGAGCCCGCGCTGGCGGGAGAACTCGACGAACGTCGACGGCGTCGCCATCACCGTCGCCCCGCCGGCCAGCGCCATCGAGCACTCGCCCGACCGCAGGGCCTGCGCAGCGAGGTGCAGCGCCACCAGCGACGACGAACACGCCGTGTCGATCGTGACCGCCGGGCCGCGCAGGCCCAGCACGTAGGACACCCGGCCGGTGGCGACGCTGCCGGTGGACCCGGTCGCGAACAGCCCTTCCAGGCCTTCGGTGCGCGCCCCGGTGCCGTAGTCGTGGTACATCAGGCCGGTGAAGACGCCGACGTCGCGGCCGCGCACCGAAGCGGGCGCGATCCCGGCGTGTTCCAGCGCCTCCCAGGAGGTTTCCAGCAGCAGCCGCTGCTGCGGGTCCATCGCGAGAGCCTCGCGCGGCGAGATGCCGAAGAACTCGGGATCGAACAGCGCCGCGTCGTGGAGGAACCCGCCGGAGCGGGTGTAGGACTTGCCCGGCACGTCGGGGTCCGGGTCGTAGAGGTCCTCGTCCCAGCCGCGGTCGGCGGGGAACTCCGAGATCGCGTCGTCGCCGCGGGCCAGCAAGTCCCACAGGTCGGCCGGGCCGGCGACGTCGCCGGGCAGCCGGACACCCATGCCGACGATGACAACCGGGTCGTCCTCGACGACGGCTTCGGCCGGTGCCGGTTCGGGCACCGCTTCGAGTTCGGCGTACAGCTCGCTGTGCAGGTGCTCGGCGAGGGCGGTGGCGTTGGGGAAGTTGAAGGCGACGGTCGGCGGCAGCCGCACGCCGGTCGCGGCGGTGAGCCGGTTGCGCAGGTCGACCGCGGCCAGGGAGTCGAACCCGGCGTCGCGGAACGCCTGGACCGGCCCGAGGGCCGCGGCGTCACCGAGCGCGCCGCCGGCTTCGGTGAGGACCAGCTGCAGGAGCGCCTCGACGCGCGCGGACGCGTCCAGCTCGACGAGCCGGGGCACCAGGTCGCCGGTACTCGCTTGGACGGTGCGGCGGACCGGACCGGCGAGGTCCCGCAGCAGTGGCGAGACGACCGCGCCGGGCCGGGCGAGGTCGAGGACGGCGGTGACCACCGACGCCTGTGAAGCGCTCGCGGCGGTGTCGAGCATGCGCAGGCCGCGGGCCGGGTCGATCAGGCCGAGGCCCGAGCCGAGGATCCGGGCGGTGTCGGCCGTGCCGAGGGCGCCGTTCATACCGTCGAGCGCCCAGAGGCCCCAGGCGAGGGAGACGGCCGGGAACCCGGCCGCGCGACGGCGGTGCGCGAGCGCGTCAAGGAAGGTGTTGGCCGCGGCGTAGTTGGCCTGTCCGGCGCCGCCGAGCACGCCGGACACGGACGAGAACAGCACGAAGGCACGCAGGCCGAGGTCACGGGTCAGCTCGTCGAGGTGCACGGCGGCGTCGGCCTTGGGCCGGAACACGGCGTCGACGCGAGCGGCGTCGAGTTCGGTGGCGACACCGTCGGCGAGGACGCCTGCGGTGTGCACGACCGCCGTCAGCGGGGCATCGGCGGGGACGCCCGCGAGCAGCGCCCGCACCTGAGCCCGGTCGGCGACGTCGGCCGTCACCACGTCGGCTCGGGCGCCGAGGTCACGGAGTTCGTCGCGCAGCTCGCGTGCGCCGGGCGCGTCGAGGCCGCGCCGGGAGGCGAGCAACACGCTGCGTGCGCCGTGGACGGTCACCACGTGCCGGGCGACCGCCGCGCCGAGGGCGCCGGTACCGCCGGTGATCAGCACGGTGCCGGCCGGGTCGAGCCACTCGCCGACGGGTTCGGCGGGCAGGGCGGTCAGTCTGGGGACGCGGAATTCGCCGTCGCGCAGGGCCAGCTGCCATTCGCCGCTCTCGATCGCACCGACCGGCAGGGCGGCATCGGCAGCACCGAGGTCCACGAGCGCCACGCGGCCGGGATTCTCCGTGCCGATCGAGCGCGCCAGGCCCCAGACGGCCGCCGCAGCGGGGTCGATCGTCTCGTCCGCCACCGCGTTGCGGGTGGTCACGACCAGGGTGGTCGCCGCCCAAGCGGGCTCGGTCAGGAGCGGGCGTGCGACCGCCAGGACCCCGGCGATCGCGGCGCGGGCCCGGTCCGGGTCCGTGGCACCGGCCGGGACCACCGGGAGCACGAGCCACCGCGGCGGGTTCGCCGCCAGGCGCGTCAGGTCGTCCGGGCCCGATATCGCCTGTACCGCAACGGTTTCCGAAGAGGTTCCGGCGGGCAGTGGGCGCCACTCCACGCCGTGGACGACCTCGGCCGCGCCGGACAGGGCGGCGCGGGCGACGGGACGGCTGATCAGCCCGCCCACCGACGCGACCGGCGCTCCCGACGGGTCGGTGAGGTCGAGCGAGACCGCGCCGTCGTCGGCCGGGGTGAGCCGGACGCGCACCTCGCGGGCGCCACCGGCATGCACGGCGACCCGGCTCCAGGCGAACGGCAGGGCGATGCCGTCGTCGTCGGCCGGGGTGTCGAGGCCAGTCAGGTGCAGGGCGGCGTCGAGCAGCGCCGGGTGGAGCACGAAGCCCGCGACGTCGGCCGGTTCCGGGAGCACGACCTCGCCGAACAGCTCCGCACCGTCGCGCCAGGCCGCGGTCAGCCCGCGGAACACCGGGCCGTAGCCGTAGCCGCGCTCGGCGAGGACGTCGTAGAGGTCGTCGAGGGCCACCGGTTCGGCGCCGGCGGGTGGCCAGGTCTCGCCGGAAACCGGCGGGACGGCCACCGCGGGAGCCAGATAGCCGGACGCGTGCCGGGTCCACGAACCGCCCTGGTCGGGCCGGGCGTGGACGGCGACCTCGCGGCGTCCGTCCGCCGCGGCCGCGCCGACGACGACCTGGATCCGCACCGCGGCGGTCTCGGGCACCGGCAGCGGGGTTTCGACGACGAGTTCGTCCAGCACCGGGCAGCCGACGTGGTCGCCGGCCCGGACGGCCCATTCGACCAGGGCCGCGCCGGGGACGACGGCCACGCCGTCGATGCGGTGCTCGGCCAGCCACGGCTGGGCCGCGTGCGACGCCCGCCCGGTCAGCGTGACGCCGCCCGAGGCCGGGTCTTCGACGACGACGCCGAGCACCGGGTGCCGGGCCGCGTCCAGGCCGAAACCGGCGGCGTCGCCGGCGGGTGCCGCGTCGAGCCAGTACCGGCGGCGCTGGAACGCCGTGGTGGGCAACGGAAGCGGCCGCCGGGCGGGCGCGAGCGAAGTCCAGTCGACGTCGTTGCCGCGCACGAACACCTCGGCGAGCGCGGCCAGCGCGGTCTCGGCCTCCGGCCGGTCCCGGCGGGCCAGCGACACGGCGGGCGCGACGTCGTCGAGGGCGTTGGCCAGCGCGCTCAGCACGCCGTCGGGTCCCAGTTCCAGCAGCACCGAGACGTCCGGCATGGCGCGGACGGCGTCGGCGAACCGCACCGGACGACGCACCTGCTCGGCCCAGTAGTCCGCGGTCAGCGGCGCGCCGGCCGCCCCGGTCACCGACGACACCACGGTGAGCGCCGCCGGCCGGTGGGTCAGGGTCCGCGCGACCGCGCGCAGGTCGTCGCGCACCGGGTCCATCAGCGGCGAGTGGAACGCGTGGCTGACGTCGAGGGTCTTGGTCCGCACGCCGCGCTCGGCGAACCCGCCGGCCACCGCGTGCACGGCGGTGGCGTCACCGGAGACGACGACCGCCTCGGGGCCGTTGACGGCCGCGATCGAGACGCCGTCGACCAGTTCGGCGACGACGTCGGCTTCGGGCGCGGCGATGGCGATCATCGCGCCACCGGCGGGCAGCGCGCCCATCAGGCGCCCGCGGGCGGCGACCAGTTTCGCCGCGTCGGGCAGCGAAAGCACCCCGGCGACGTGCGCCGCGGCCAGCTCGCCCAGCGAGTGGCCCGCGACCGCGACCGGCCGCACGCCCCACGACTCGACCAGCCGGAACATCGCCACTTCGACGGCGAACAGGCCGGCCTGCGCGAACGCGGCCTCGTCGAGCGGCCCGTCGAAGACGGCCTCCCTCAGCGGTACCGGGCCGGCCAGGTGGATGTCCAGTTCGGCGCAGACGTCGTCGAACGCCGTCGCGTAGGCCGGGAAGCGCTCGTAGAGGCCTCGGCCCATGCCGGGCCGGTGCGCGCCCTGGCCGGTGAACAGCACGCCGACCCCGCGCCCGGCCGGGTCGGCGACCCCGCGGACGACCAGGTCACGCAGCCCGGTCACGACGTCGTCGCGGCCCCCGGCCACCACGACCGCGCGGTGTTCCCACGCCGACTTGGCCGCGAGGGCGCCGGCGGCCGCGGCGAGATCGGTGGCACCGGCCAGGAAGTCCGCGAGCCGACCGGCCTGCGCCTCGAGCCCGGCCGCCGACCGGGCGGACACCACGACCGGCAGCAGATCCGGCACCGTCGTGTCCACTTCGGACTCAAGAGGCTGGCCCTGTTCGAGCACGACGTGTGCGTTGGTCCCGCTGATCCCGAACGACGAGACGCCCGCGCGCCGCGGCCGTCCGGTGTCGGGCCACGGCGTCTCCTCGGCCAGCAGCCGCACCGCACCGGCCGACCAGTCCACTTTGGACGTCGGGGCGTCCGCGTGCAGTGTCTTCGGCAGCACGCCGTGGCGCATCGAGAGCACCATCTTGATCACGCCCGCGACCCCCGCGGCGGCCTGGGCGTGCCCGATGTTGGACTTGAGGGAACCCAGCCACAGCGGCGTTTCCCGGTTCTGGCCGTACGTCGCCAGCACCGCCTGCGCCTCGATGGGGTCGCCGAGGGTGGTGCCGGTGCCGTGCGCCTCGACGGCGTCGACGTCTGAAGCGGCCAGTCCGGCCGCGGTGAGCGCGTCGCTGATTACCGCTTGCTGGGCCGGGCCGTTGGGGGCGGTCAGCCCGTTGGACGCGCCGTCGGAGTTGACCGCGGTCCCGCGGACCACCGCGAGCACCTCACGGCCTTCGCGCCGGGCGTCGGACAGCCGCTGCAGCACCAGCACGCCGACGCCTTCGGCCCAGCCGGTGCCGTCCGCGTCGTCGGCGAAGGACTTGCACCGGCCGTCGGGCGCCAGCCCGCGCTGGCGGGAGAACTCGACGAACGGCATCGGCGACGTCAGCACCGTGACGCCGCCGGCCAGCGCCAGCCCGCATTCGCCGGACCGCAGCGACTGCGCGGCGAGGTGGATCGCCACCAGCGACGACGAACACGCCGTGTCGACGGTGACCGCCGGGCCGCGCGCGCCGAGCACGTAGGACACCCGCCCGGACAGCACGCTCGACGACGTCCCGGTCAGGACGTAACCTTCGCCGCCCGAGGCGGCCGCGCCGGTGCCGTACCCCTGGGCGAGCGCGCCGACGAAGACGCCGGTCCGGCTGCCGCGCAGCGACACCGGGTCGATGCCCGCCCGTTCCAGGGCCTCCCAGGAGGTTTCCAGCAGCAGCCGCTGCTGCGGGTCCATCGCCAAGGCCTCGCGGGCGGAGATGCCGAAGAACCCGGCGTCGAACATCGCGGCGTCGGGCAGGAACCCGCCGTGGCGAGCGTAGGACTTGCCAGGCGCGTCGGGATCGGGGTCGTAGAGCCCTTCGGGCCAGCCGCGGTCGGCCGGGAACGGCGTCATCGCGTCGCCGCCGCGGCGCAGCAGGTCCCACAGGTCGTCCGGGCCGGCGACACCGCCGGGCAGCCGGACGCCGATCCCGACGATCACGACCGGGTCGTCGGCGGGCGCCACGGCGATGGCCGGCGCGGCGGTTGCTTCGACCGTGCCGAACAGCTTCTCCAGCAGGTGATCCGCCAGCTCGACCGGGCTGGGGTGGTCGAAGACGGCGGTGGTCGCGAGGGTGACGCCGGCGCGGGCGGCCAGCCGGTTGCGCAGTTCGACGGCGGTCAGCGAGTCGAACCCGACGTCCCGGAACGCCCGGGTCGGGGCGATCGCGCCGCCCCCGCCGAGGATCACGCCGGCTTCGGTGCGGACGAGGTCGACCACCACGGTCCGCCGGGCGGGCCCGGCCAGGTTCGCGAGCCGGGCGGTGAGGGTCCCGGCGCCGCTGTCGTCCGGGGTGCGCGCGGCGCGGCGGACGCGGCCCACCAGGTCGCGCAGCAGCGCCGGCAGTGTGCCGGTGCGGGCCTGCTCGCGCAGGACGCCGAGGTCGGGGGTCACCGCGACCAGCGCGGGACGGGCCGAGCCGAGGGCGACGTCGAGGGCGGCCAGGCCGTCGGCGGTGCCGAGTGCGCCGATGCCGGTGCGGGCCAGCCGGGTGCGGTCGGCGTCGGCGAGGTGGCCGGTCATCCCGCTGGCGTCGGCCCACAGGCCCCAGGCGACCGACACCGCCGCGTGGCCGGCGGCCCGGCGGCGGGCGGCCAGGCCGTCGAGGAACCCGTTGGCGGCGGCGTAGTTGGCCTGCCCGGCCGTGCCGAGCACCCCGGCGACGGACGAGAACAGCACGAAGGCGCTCAGGTCCAGGTCGCGGGTCAGCTCGTCGAGGTGCGCGGCGGCGTCGGCCTTGGGCCGGAACACCGCGTCCACCCGGTCCGCGTCGAGCGTGGCGATGACGCCGTCGTCGAGGACGCCGGCGGCGTGCACGACGGCGGTGAGCGGCGCGTCGGCCGGGACGGCGGCCAGCAGCGCCCGGACGTCGTCGCGCTCGGCGGTGTCACACGCGACGACGTCGACACGGGCGCCGAGGTCGCGCAGGTCCGCGCACAGCTGTGCGGCACCGTCGGCGGCCGGGCCGCGGCGGGAGGCCAGCAGCACGCTGCGGACGCCGTGCTCCTGCACGAAGTGGCGGGCCACCAGCCCGCCGAGCGTGCCGGTACCGCCGGTGACGAGCACGGTGCCACCCGCGTCGAGTGGCCGCGGGATCGTCAGGACGTTCTTGCCGGTGTGGCGGCCCTGGGCCATGTGCCGGAAGACCTCGGGCGCGCGCCGGATGTCCCACGCGGTCAGCGGGATCAGCCGCAGCGCCCCGGAGCCGAACCGCTCCAGCAGGTCGCCGAGCAGTTCCGCGACCCGCGGCGAATCGAGCTGGATCAGGTCGTAGGCCTGGTAGGCGACCCCGGGGTGCTCGCGCGCGACCTGCCCGGCGTCGCGGATGTCGTTCTTGCCCATCTCCAGGAACCGGCCGCCGCGGGGCAGCAGCCGCAGCGAGGCGTCGACGAACTCGCCGGCCAGGGAGTCCAGCACGACGTCCACGCCGGTGCCGCCGGTGACCGCGAGGAAGCGCTCTTCGAACGCGAGGGTGCGGGAGCTGGCGATGTGGTCGTCGTCGAGGCCCATGTCCCGCAGCAGGCCGTGCTTGCCGGGGCTCGCGGTGGCGAACACCTCGGCGCCCAGCAGGCGGGCCACCTGCACGGCGGCCATCCCGACACCGCCCGCGGCCGCGTGCACCAGGACCTTCTCCCCTGCCCGCAGCCCGGCCAGGTCCTGCAGGCCGTAGAGGGCGGTGAGGAACACAACCGGCATCGACGCGGCCTGCTCGAACGTCCACCCGGCGGGCACGCGCGCCAGCCGGCGGGCATCGGCGACGGCGATCGGGCCGAAGCCGCGGGTGAACAGCCCGAGCACCCGGTCGCCGACGGCGAGATCCGTGACCTCAGGTCCGGTTTCGAGAACGACGCCGGCGCCTTCGCCACCCATCTCCGCCGCACCCCGGCGCATGCCGAGCCCGGCGAGGACATCCCGGAAGTTCAGGCCGGCCGCACGCATCCCGACCCGCACCTGCCCGGCGGACAGGGGGTCCGCCAGTTCCGGGCAGGGCAGCAGGGCCAGGCCGTCGAACGTGCCGGTACCGGTGGTGTCGAGCACCCACGGCACATCACCGGCGGGTGGCGTCAGGTCGGCGGGGCCGGGCCGGGCGAGGCGGGGGACGCGGATTTCGCCGTCACGCAGGGCGAACTGCGGCTCACCGGCTGCGGTGACGACCGGCAGGACGGCCGTGAGCGCAGCGAAGTCGGCGCTGTCGAGGTCGGCGAGCACGATCCGGCCGGGGTTCTCTCGCTGGGCGCTGCGGACCAGGCCCCAGACAGCGGCGGCCGCTGGGTCGGGTGCGGCGTCGGCGAGTCCGGTGGCGACTCCACCACGGGTGACTATGGCCAGGCGTGTGCCCGGCGTTTCCGGTTCGGCGAGAAAGCGTTGCAGCACCGTGAGAACGGCGTTGACCGCCACACGCGCGTCGGCCGGGCCCGGCTCGACCGGGAAGACGAGCCAAGGGGCGGCGATGTCGCCGGGACCGGTGATGATCTGTACGGCGTCGGCGGGCAGCGGTTCGGTGGTGCCCACTGGCAAGGCGGGCCAGTCCACCGTGAAGACCGGGTCGGCGCCGGCGGGGGCCGCGCCGATCTGGGCCAGCGGTACCGGCCGGGTGATCAGCGCGCCCACCGAGAGCAGCAGTTCGCCCGCCGTGTCCGTCAGCGTCACCGCCAGGCCGCCGTCGGTCGCGGGTGTGACGTGGACCCGGGCCGAACCCGCGGCGGTGGCGTGGGCGACGACGTCGTGCCACGCGAACGGCAGGGCGATCTCGCCCTCGGGCGCTGGGCCCGCGGCCAGCAGGGTGGTGTGCAGCGCGGCGTCGAGCAGCGCCGGGTGGATCGCGAACCCGGCGGGGTCGGCCGGCTCCGGCAGTGTCACCTCGGCGAAGTACTCGTCCCCGCGCCGCCACGCGGCGGTCAGGCCGCGGAACACCGGGCCGTAGTCGTAGCCGCGGGCGGCTAGGTCGTCGTAGAACCCTTCCACAGCAAGGGTTTCGGCTCCGGCGGGTGGCCACTCGGCCGGTGCGGGAACCGTCGCCGGTTCGGGGGTCAGGACGCCGGTGGCGTGGCGGGTCCATTCGCGGCCCGGTTCGTCCGGGCGGGAGTGGACGGCCACCTCGCGGCGGCCCGCGTCGTCGGCGGCGCCGACCACGACCTGGATGCGCACCACCGCCGTCGGCGGCAACGGCAGGGGCGCCTCGACGATCAGCTCGGCCAGCACCGGGCACCGGGTCCACTCGCCGGCCTGGATGGCCAGCTCGGCCAGCGCCGCGCCGGGCAGCAGCACGGTCCCCGCCACCGCGTGGTCGGCCAGCCACGGCTGGGCGGCCAGCGACAGCCGGCCGGTCAGGACGACGCCGCCGGTGTCCGGTGCGTCGATCGCCGCGCCCAGCAGCGGGTGTGCGACGACGGTCTGGCCGAGGCTCTCCGGGTCGGTGCCGGTCGAGGCGGGCGCCCAGTAACGCGTGCGCTGGAACGCCGTCGTCGGCAGCGCTACCCGGCCGGTGCCGGGCACGAACGGGCGCCAGTCGACGGGCACGCCGCGGACGTGCAGTTCGGCGGCCGAGCGCAGGAATCGCTCGCGATCGCCCTGGTCACGGCGCAGGGTGCCGCCGACCAGCGCGCCGGTCACCCCGGCCCGTTCCAAGCCCTCCTGGATGCTCGACGTCAGCACCGGGTGCGACGAGACTTCGAGGAACACCCGGAAACCGTTGCTTGCCAGCGCGTCGACGGCGTCGGCGAACCCGACCCGGCCACGCAGGTTGCGGAACCAGTAGCCGGGTTCGACCGGGCCATCCGCCCACGAACCGTCCACTGTGGAGTACCAGGCGATCTCCGGCGCGGTCGCGCCGACGTCGGCCAGCAGCGTGGCGAGTTCGGCTTCGACGGCGTCGACCTGGGACGTGTGCGAGGCGTAGTCGACGTCGATGCGGCGCACGCGCACCCCGCGCTCGCGGTACGCGGCCTCGGCCCGGTCCAGCGCGGCCGGTTCGCCGGCCAGCACCACCGCGGACGGCGAGTTGACGACGGCGATCTCGACGCCGCCGGGCAGGTCGCGGGCCGCGTCCTCGGCGCTCACCGCGACCGACAGCATGCCGCCGCGACCGGCCAGGCGGGCGGCGATGACCTGGCTGCGCAACGCGACCGTGCGCGCGGCGTCGGCCAGCGACAGCGCGCCCGCGACGCAGGCCGCCGCGATCTCACCCTGGGAGTGCCCCAGCACGGCGTCCGGCCGGATCCCGCAGGCCCGCCACAGCGCGGCCAGCGACACCATCACCGCGAACGACACCGGCTGCACCACGTCCACCCGGGCCAGCGACGGCGCGCCCGGCACCTGGCGGACGACGTCGGCCAGCGACCAGTCCACGAACGGCGCCAGCGCCGCCTCGCACTCGGCCATCCGCGCGGCGAACACCGGTTCGGTGTCCCACAGCCGCGCGCCCATCCCGGCCCACTGCGCGCCCTGGCCCGGGAACACCCACGCGACCTTGCCCGGCCCGGCCGGATCGGCGGCGCCGGTGACGGCGAACGACGTCGGGTCGCCGGCCGAGACGCCGCGCAGTCCGTCGATCGCGTCCGCGTGCCCGTCGGCGACCACCACGGCCCGGTGCTCCCACCGCGCCCGGGTGACGAGCAGGGCGTCCGCGACGGCGCCGAGTGCGGGCGCGTCTTCGAGGAGCGTGGCCAACCGACCCGTCTGGGCGGCCAGGCCGGCTTCCGAGCGCGCCGAGACGACCAGCGGAAGTACTCCCGACGGTTCGGTGTCCTCGGCGGGCGACTCGACGGCTGGTGCCTGTTCGAGGATGACGTGGGCGTTCGTGCCGCTGATGCCGAACGACGAGACGCCCGCACGGCTCGGCCGTCCGGCGTCGGGCCAGCCGGCCGGTTCGCTCAGCAGCCGGACGGCGCCGGCCGACCAGTCCACTTTGGACGACGCCGTCCCGGCGTGGAGGGTCTTCGGCAGCAGCCGGTGCCGCAGGGCGAGGACCATCTTGATCACGCCGGCGACGCCTGCGGCGGCCTGGGTGTGCCCGATGTTGGACTTGAGGGAACCCAGCCACAGCGGGGTTTCCCGGTCCCGGCCGTAGGTGGCCAGCAGTGCGTGGGCCTCGATCGGGTCGCCGAGTGTGGTGCCGGTGCCGTGCGCCTCGACGGCGTCGACCTCGGTCGCGGGCACCCCGGCGTCGGCCAGGGCCTGCCCGATCACCTGCTGCTGGGAGGCGCCGCTGGGTGCGGTGAGGCCGTTGGACGCGCCGTCCTGGTTGACCGCCGAACCGCGGACCACGGCCAGGACGTCACGGCCGTCGCGCCGCGCGTCGGACAGCCGCTGCAGCACCAGCACCCCGGCGCCTTCGGCCCAGCCGGTGCCGGCGGCGTCGTCGGCGAACGACCGGCACCGCCCGTCCGCGGACAGGCCGCCCTGCTTTTCGAACTCGACGAAGACGCCGGGTGACGCCATCACGGTGGCGCCGCCGGCGAGGGCGAGCGAGCACTCCCCCGCCCGCAGCGCGCGGACCGCGAGGTGCAGCGCCACCAGCGAAGACGAGCAGGCGGTGTCGACGCTGATCGCCGGCCCGCGCGTGCCCAGGACGTAGGAGACGCGCCCGGACAGCACGCTCAGCGACGTCCCGGTCAGGCCGTACCCGCCGGTGTCGCCGGAGCTTTCGTGCAGCCGGGTGCCGTAGTCCTGCGCCATGCCGCCGAGGAAGACACCGGTCGGGCTGTCCCGCAGCGTCGTCGGGTCGATGCCGGCGCGCTCCAGGGCCTCCCACGACGTCTCGAGCAGCAACCGCTGCTGCGGGTCCATGGCGAGGGCCTCGCGCGGCGAGATGCGGAAGAACGCGGCGTCGAAGTCGCCGGCGTCGTGCAGGAACCCGCCACCGCGGCCGGTGGCCAGGACCTCGGCGCTCCAGCCGCGGTCGGCCGGCATGGCCGACACCGCGTCGGCGCCGTCGCGCAGCAGGGTCCAGAAGGACTCGGGCGAGTCGATGCCGCCCGGGTAACGGCAGCCGATGCCCACGATGACGATCGGATCGTCGTCGTCACAGGGCGGGGTCTCGGGTTCGACGGCGGCCGCTTCGACGTCGGGCTGGAGGAACTCACCGAGCCGGGCCGGTGTCGGGTGGTCGAACAGGACGCTGCTGGTCAGGGCGCGGCCGCTGGCGGCGCTGAGCCGGCCGGCGAACTCGACGAGCGTGGCGGAGTCGAACCCCAGCTCCTTGAACGTGGCCGCCGGTTCCAGACTGTCCACATCGGACATCCCGAGCACGGCGGCGCACTCCCGCCGCACCAGCGCGCGCAGGTCCCGCTGCGGCTCGGCGGGTTCGTCGAACTCCTCGGGTTCGACGGCCGTCGCGGCGACGCGCGGGGTGTCGTCGATCCAGTAGCGCTCGCGCTGGAACGCGTACGTCGGCAGCGCGATCCGGGTGGCGCCCGGGTACACGGCCGCCCAGTCGAGGTGCCCGCCCGCGGCGTACAGCTCGGCCATCGACGTCGCGAAGCGCGTCAGGCCGCCCTGATCGCGGCGCAGCGTGCCCACCGAGACCAGCGGGACGCCGGCCGCCTGCGCGATGTCGCGGACGTTCCCGAGCAGCGCCGGATGCGGGCTGACCTCGACGAACTCCGTGAAGCCGTCCTGGCACAACGCCGTGACGGCGCCGAAGAAGTCGACCGTCGCCCGCGAGTTGCGGTACCAGTAGGACGTGTCCAGCCCGGCGGTGTCGAGCGGGCCACCGGTCACGGTGGAGTAGAAGCGCAGGGGCGAACTGCGCGGGTGCAGTTCGCCGAGTGCGGCGACCAGCGGGGCCTCGATGCGTTCGACCAGCGGCGAATGCGAGGCGTAGTCGACCTTCAGCCGCCGCAGCCGGATGTCTTCGCCGTCCCAGGCCGCCATCAGTTCGTCGAGCGCTTCGGTTTCGCCGGACACGATGACCGACGCGGGCCCGTTGACCGCGCCGATCGACAGCCGGCCCGCCCAGCGCTCGATCCGTTCGCGCACGACGTCGACGGGCAGCGCCACCGACACCATGCCGCCGACGCCGCGCATCACCTCCGACGCGACCCGGCCGCGGGCCGCCACGATGCGGGCGGCCTCGTCCAGGGACATCGCGCCGGCCACGCAGGCCGCCGCCAGCTCGCCCTGCGAGTGTCCGACGACCGCGTCCGGCTCGACGCCGTGCGCGCGCCACAACGCCGCGAGGGAGACCATGACGGCCCACATCACCGGCTGGTTGACGGCCGAGTCGGCCATCGACGGCGCGCCCGGCTCGTCCCGCAGCACGGCGAGCGCGGAGAACCCGGTCAGCGGCGCCAGCACGCGGTCGCAGTCGGCCAGCGATTCGGCGAACGCGGGCGCGGTGTCGAGCAGCTCTACAGCCATCCCGGCCCACTGGGTGCCCTGGCCGGGGAAGACGAACACGGTCCGCCCGCGGGCCGCGCGGCCCGGTTCGGCGACGGCGCGCACGCAGGCCGTCGTCGGGCGGTCTTCGGCGACCGCGCGCAGGGCTTCGCTCAGCTCGGCCGTCCCGGTGCCGACGACCGCGGCCCGGACGCCCAGCGAGGCCCGCGTCGTCGCCAGCGAGAACCCGACGTCGGCGGCCGACGCGCCCGGGTGGGCGTCGAGGTGCTCGGCCAGCCGGGCGGCTTGGTCGCGCAGGGCGGGCTCGGAGTGCCCGGACAGGGGCCACAGCACCGGCCCGGCCGGGTCGGCGGCAGGCTCGGTGTCGGGTGCTTCGCCGGCGCCGAGGACGACGTGGGCGTTGGTGCCGCCGACACCGAACGACGAGACGCCGGCGAGGACGGCGTCGCGGTCCGAAGGCCACGGCATCGTCTCCCGGACGACCCGCAGGTTCGCCTCGGCGAAGGGGATTTCCGGGTTGGGGCGGGCGAAGTTGAGGCTGGCAGGCAGGATGTGCCGGTCGACCGCGAGCGCGGTCTTGAGCAGTCCGACCATGCCGGCGGCGCCTTCGAGGTGACCGACGTTGGTCTTCGCCGAGCCGATCCACAGCGGCTCGGTCCGGCCCGCGCCGTGGACCGTGCCGAGCGCGCCGGCTTCGATCGGGTCGCCGACGCGGGTGCCGGTGCCGTGCAGCTCCACGTACTGGACGGCCGCGGGCGCCACTCCGGCGCGGCGGCAGGCCGCGGCCAGCACGCGTTCCTGGGTTTCGCGGCCGGGTGTGGTGAGTCCGTCGGTCGGCCCGTCGTTGTTGACGGCGCTGCCGCGGACGACGCAGTAGACGTGGTCGCCGTCGCGCCGCGCGGCGGCCAGGGGCTTGAGCACGACGACTCCGCCGCCCTCGCCGCGGACGATGCCGTTGGCGCGGTCGTCGAAGACGAAGCAGCGCCCGTCCGGCGACAGCGCCCCGAGCGCGGCGACGGCCTGCGTGCTTTCGGCGGCCAGGTTCAGCTGCACGCCACCGACCAGCGCGGATTCGCAGTCACCGGCCCGGATGGCGGTGCACGCGAGGTGGACGGCGACCAGCGCCGACGACTGCCCGGTGTCGACGGCCATGCTCGGGCCGGTGAACCCGAACCGGTGCGAGACGCGGTTGGCGATGATGGCGCGGTTCGCACCGGTCATCGCGTAGTGCCCGACGGGTCCGCCGGCGCGGTGGTGCAGGATCGAGTAGTCGTCCGAGGTGACGCCGATGTAGACGCCGATCTCGTGGCCGCGCAGGGCATCCGGCGCGATCCGGGCGTCTTCGAGGGCTTCCCAGCCGAGCTCGAGGATCAGCCGCTGCTGCGGGTCCATCTCGCGCGCTTCCCGCGGCGAGACGGAAAACAGCCGCGCGTCGAACCGGTCGACGTCCGGCAGGTAGCCGCCCCGGCGGGGCAGCCCGGGCCCGTCGGGGTAGTGCCGGCCGGCGGGCACCTCGCCGACGGCGTCGACACCGTCGCGCAGCAGGTCCCAGAACCGGGCGGGACTTCCGGCGCCGGGGAGCCGGCAGGCGAGGCCCACCACCGCGATCGGCTGGGGATCCCCGGAGAGGGTTTCGGACACGGTGCCACCAGCCCGGCTCAATGCGTCTCCCGTTGCTCACCTGCACGCCTGCTCATCGCAGAGGTCGAGGTAAAGGATCGGCTGATCGGGGCCGGGAAAACCGCAGTCTTGCCCGCGTGGGAACGTCCGGAAAGCTACGAGTGCACGACGACCGGGAAGCCCGGGGAGATGAGGGACGCCGTCTCGGTGGCCGCGGCGAGGATCTCGTCGTCGGTCAGGTCGAGCCCGTGCGAGCCCATGACCGCGAGGTTGACGCTCATCATCGCCATCCGGATCTTGAGGCGGTCCAGCTCCGACGCGCCCGGCTCGGCCAGCAGCGACGAGATCTTCTGCAGCCGGTCCAGTGCGCCGCCGTGGTCGGGCTTGAGGTCGCGCAGCGCGGCCTGGTTGGCGATGGCGAACCGGGCGAAGCCGAGGCCGTCGTCCATGATGAGGCCGAACCAGCCGGCCGCTATCCTGGCCGAGCGCTCCGGCGAGTGCGGCTGCCCCTCGGCCCATTCGATGAGCGCGTCGAGCGTGGTCAGCCGGTCTTCGAACAGGCTGCGGACGATCGCTTCCTTGCTTTCGAAGTGGTAGTACAACGCGGCCTTGGTGATGTCGAGCTGCTCGGCGATCTGCCGCAACGACGTGGCCTCGTAGCCGTGCACGGTGAACAGGTCCAGCGCGACGCGCCGGATTTCGGCGCGCCGGTCGCCCGCTGCCTTGCGTTGCTGCGCCATGGGCGTGGCTCTCCTGGTTGCTCGATCGGTCCGCGGGTCCATGATAACCCGTTGCTTACCTTCCGGCCGGTCAGTACTCTCACTACTGACCGGCCGGAAAGTAAGTTGACCATCCCGTGAAGGATCCCGCCCCATGACGACAGAGACCACCGGCGAGGCCGCCCCGCCCGACACCGCGGCCACGGCAACGGCGCCCGCCCAGTTCACCCACCGGCAGATCATGGTCACCATGAGCGGCCTGGTCATCGCGATGCTCCTGGCGATGCTGGACAACATGATCGTCGCCCCGGCGCTGCCCACGATCGTCGGCGACCTCGGCGGCCTGAGCCACCTCGCCTGGGTGACGACCGGCTACATCCTCGCCTCGACGGCGTCCACCCCGATCTGGGGCAAGCTCGGCGACCTCTTCGGGCGGCGCATCGTCTTCGTCTCGTCGGTCGTGGTGTTCCTCGCGGGCTCGGCGCTGGCCGGGATGTCGCAGAACATGGGTGAACTGGTCGCCTTCCGCGCGGTGCAGGGCCTCGGCGCCGGCGGCCTGATGGTCGGCGTGCTGTCGATCATCGGCGAGATGATCCCGCCGCGGGAACGCAGCAAGTACATGGGCCTGATGATGGCCGTCATGCCGGTCGCGATGATCGGCGGCCCGCTGGCCGGCGGCTTCATCACGGACAACTTCTCCTGGCGCTGGGCCTTCTACGTCAACCTGCCGCTCGGCGCGGTCGCGCTGGTGGTCTGCTGGCTCACCCTCGCCAAGCTCCCCCGCGGCACCGGCAAGGCGCGCATCGACTGGCTCGGCGCCGGCCTGCTGACCGTGTGGATCACCACGCTCGTCCTGATCACCAGCTGGGGCGGCACGCAGTACGACTGGGCGTCACCGCAGATCCTCGGCCTCGCCGTGGTGACCGTGGCCGCGTTCATCGCCTTCGTGATCGTGCAGCGCCGGGTGGCCGAGCCGATCATGCCGCTGCGGGTGTTCGGCAACGTCAACTTCACCCTCTCCGGCGGGCTGGCGTTCATCTCCGGCTTCGCGATGTTCGGCGCGGTCACGTTCCTGCCGCAGTTCCAGCAGTTCGTGCAGGGCTCGTCGGCGACCAACAGCGGGCTGCTGCTGATGCCGATGATGATCGCGGCCATGGTCGTCTCCCTGGCCAGTGGCGCGATCATCAGCAAGACCGGGCGCTACAAGATCTTCCCGATCATCGGCGGCATCCTGCTCACCGCGGCGCTCGCCCTGTTCGCGACCCTGGACATCGACACGTCGAAGACGACGACCGCGATCTACATGGTCGTGCTCGGCGCCGGGATGGGCTGCCTGATGCAGACGTCCACGCTGATCGCGCAGAACAGCATCGAACTGCGTGACATCGGCGCGGGCACGGGCGCGGCGACCTTCCTGCGCAACATGGGCAGCTCGCTCGGGGTGGCGCTGCTGGGCGCGATCTACACCAGCTCGCTGAGCACGTCCCTGACCGGGGGCGCCGGCTTCTCCGCGAGCGGCAACCAGATGACCCCCGCCATCCTGCACAAGCTGCCCGAAGCCGCGCAGCACATGTTCAAGGTCGCCGTCACCGACAGCCTGGGCACGATGTTCATCGTGGCCGCCTCGGTCGCGGCGGCGGGCATCGTCATCGCGTTCTTCGTCCGCCAGATCCCGCTGCGGGGCCGCGCCCCCGCCGAGACGGCGCTCCAGGAAGTCTGACGACTCGGTGAGCGTTCCGGCCGGAACGCTCACCGAGTCCTTCTCTTAACGCAGCTTCGTCGGCGGCGTGGTGCCGGTCCGTTCGTCGCCGTAGCTCAGCCAGGTGCCGATCGGGGCACGCTGCCCGACGCCCGGACGGCTGTAGTCGCACACGCCGCCGGGGAACGCCGCCCGCAGCCGGGTCCGCTCCGCTGTCGTGAAGGTGACCGGGTAGTCGCGGAAGTTCAGCGGCTGGAGCCGGCACTTCAGCACGTCGAGGGCCAGGCTCTCCCCCGCGACCATCCGGGTGTTCGCCGCCACCGGGTACTGCGCGCCGCACTGGCCGCTCGCCGGGTACGTCAGCTTCTCGGTGATCCGCGACGTGGCGGAGAGGTAACACCCGTCGCTGAGATCGCCCGGCCGGTTCGCGAGCACCTTCTGCTGGTGGCTCCGGTGTGAGCCGTCGGCGTCGATCGCGGTGAGCCAGCGGTCCATCGCGTCGAGCTCGTAGACGCTGGCGGCCGCCGCTTCGGCTCCGGTGGCGTGGTTTTCGATGATGACCTGGTTGCCCGCGGTGCCGTTGGCCCGCAGAAGCCGTTGCCGCATCACGTAAGACCACTCGGTGGTGTGGATGTCGTTGCCGAACCCGGCGAGGTCGAGATCGGTCCGCTGGTCGATGATCGGCGTCTCCCGCAAGCCCTGCGACGCCGAGTTGACGAGGTCGTCGGCGTACACCGTGTTGAGTGCCTTCGGGTCGGCCGCGATCCGCTGTGCGACGGGCTTTCCGGTGTAGTCGAGGCCGCCGATGGCGGCGTTGAGGTCCACGAACTGCGCCGCGGTGATCGTCCCGGCCTTCAGCGCGGCCAAGCCGTACTGCACCCCGGTGGTGTCCAGCGGGCTGCGCACGAACCCGGTCTTCGGGTCACGGCCGATCTGGTTGGCCAGCTGCTCGTTCGAGTTGCACTTCACCCCGCGCGGGTTGGTGACGGGATCCCAGCGTGCCGCGACCGGGATGGCCGCGTTGCAGCTGTCGGTCGCGGTGGCGCGGCTGGCGAACGTCTGGTCCCAGGAGACGCAGGTGTCGTAGCTGGTGAAGCCGGCGACGGCCTGCTTCTGCGCCGCGGTGAACGACGCGCCCGCCCCGGCGAAGTACCGGTCCAGCAGGCGGCAGTCCGACACCGGGCCGCCGGTGCTCAGCGGGTCCGGGAACGAGACGCCGGGGATGATGCCGTCGACGATGCCGGGGTAGTTCTCGGCGATGTCGTACTGCTGGATCGCCCCGCCCGAGCCGCCCCAGCCGATGGTGTGGGCGACCGGGCCGTAGGTCTCGACGAAGTGTTCCTTGACCATCATCGCCGCTTCGGCGGAGATGATCGGGCTGCAGTTGTTGTCGAGCACGTTCAGGCTCGACGACGTGACCGCGTAGCCCTGGGCCAGGAACAGGTCGTTGACGACCCCGCCGGTCGAGTTGCCCTGGTGGTAGCCCGCGTTGCAGCCGCCGCCGAAGGTGTAGACCAGCTTCCCGTTCCAGCTCTTGTCCGGCGCGACGGGTGACGGCGCGCCGTCGTAGAGCGCCGCCATCTCGTAGACGGCGCGGTCGATCGTGCCGCGTTCGACGCGGACGACGTACGGCACCGCGTGCCCGCCGACCGTGGCCGTCGCGAGGTCCGCGGGCCGGGTCGCCGGGTCCGCGAGCGGCGCGAACGCCCCGGCGGTGGTCTTGTACTGGTAGCTCACCTGGGTCGGCGCGCTGCACAACGGCTGGGACGCCGCGGGCAGGCCGAACGCCTGGGTCTCGCAGTAGAACGGGCGCTGCTGCGAGCCGGAGAAGACGGGCCCGGTGATCGGGTGGTTGGTGACACGCAGGTTGGCCCGCTGGTCCGGACCGTGCCCGCTCGTCCGGGCGCTCAGGTCGTTGGCCCCGTCGCGCAGGCCGGTGACCAGGCCGAGCAGGCTGCCGTCCGGCTGGGCGTGGAAGCTCGAGGTGACGTCGTGGCCGTTGTCGCTCACGGTGACCCGCGCCCTCGCCGGCGGGACGACCTTGACCAGCACCTGTCCCCCGCTGACGAGCGCGGGCCGCGGGTTCGACACCGTCTCGATCGTCAGCTGCCGCCCGGGCGGAGCGCCGGCCACCGCGGTCGCGGTCCCCATCAGGAGGACGGGTGCGGTCAGGGCCGCCACCACGACGGATGAGCGCAAAGTACGGTTGGCCACCAGACACCCCGCTCGCTTGTGGCATCGCGTCATCGCGACACCGGGCAGCTGCCGGTATAGCACCTGCGGCCCGGCCGGAACAACATCCGGTATCCGTTGTGGAAGAACCGAAAAGTCCGGTTCGGACGCTGGGGCCGGCACCCGGGCGAGCGGTCCGGGGCCTTCGCCGACCGGTACCCGAACCGGCCCGGCGGTGGGGGCCGCATCGCCCGAGCGGACTAATTGCCTGGTGGAAGGGGGTAAAGCTGATTGACCCGCCGCACCGTTGGGTACTTCTGCGGCACAGCGAAACCCACCGGCCGCGGCGCCTTTCGCCGGATTGCCGCACGCCTCGCCCACCCGGAGACCATCATGAACGACTCAGGAGCTTGGCACGACCAGTTGCAGCGTCAGCAGGAAGCGATCCAGCGCAAGCGCCGGGAAACCGCCACGACCGGCACCGTCACCCCCACCCGGTGACGGCGGTCAGTCCACAAAGGAGCATCAGCCCGAGGCCCGCCTTTCCCCGTCCGCAGCGGGGTTCAGGCGGGCCTCGTTCGTTCTGGACCAACGGATCGACGGCGATCCCGCGGCTCTGCGACGACGACGGCGGTCGCGTCGGCCGGCCTCGGCCCGGGCTGCCGCTGTAACCCGGTAGCCGAACAGCAGCGTCGCCAAGTCCGCGTCGAGGATGCCGGGCACCGGTCGCCACGAGCGCGGTCGGTCACAGGCCGGTGGTGGCCGGCTCGCGGGGCCTGGGGACCCCGCGAGCGGAGCGTCACCGCAGGCCGGCGGTCGGGCCCAGCAGCTCGGTGAACACCGTGATCGCGCGGTCGATGGCGTCGTCGTCGACTCCGGCGTGGGTGACCGCGCGGATGCGGTCGGTGCCCAGCTCCTCCACCTTGATGCCGCGGCGGCGGGCCGCCTCGATCAGGGTGCGGGTGGTGTAGCGGTCGTCGCGGACCTTGAAGAACACCATGTTCGTCAGCGGCGGGCCCGGGTCCAGCCGGACGCCCGGGACGCGCGAGAGGCCACGGGCCAGGCGGGCTGCGCGGGCGTGGTCGTCGGCCAGGCGCTCGGTCATCTCCGTGAGTGCGACGATGCCGCAGGCCGCGATCATCCCGGCCTGGCGCATGCCGCCGCCGAGCATCTTGCGCATCCGGCGGGCCGCCGCGATCGTCACGCGGTCGCCGACCAGCACCGAGCCGATCGGCGCGCACAGGCCCTTCGACAGGCAGATCTGCACGGTGTCGGCGTGCTTGGCGATCTCCGCCGCGCTGACGCCCAGCGCCACCGCGGCGTTGAACAGCCGGGCGCCGTCGAGGTGCAGGGCGACGCCGTGCGACCGGATCAGCCGCGACACCTCGCTCAGGTAGTCCAGCTGCAGCGGCAGCCCGCCGCAGCGGTTCTGCGGTGTCTCCAGGCTCAGCACCGCCGGCGGCGCGATCTGCGGGTCGCTGCGGTCGACCGCGAGCGCCTCGGCGATGGCGGCCGGGTCGATGGTGCCGTCGGCGAGGTTGGGCAGCGGGTCGTAGACGATGCCGCCGCACAGCGACGCGCCGCCCGCTTCGTAGACGTAGACATCGGACTCGTGGCCGACGATCGCCTTGCCACCGCGCGGGCAGTGGGCCAGCAACGCGGTCAGGTTGGCCATCGTGCCGCTCGGCATCAGGCAGCCGGCCTGCTTGCCGAGCAGCTCGGCCGAGAGCTGCTCGAGGCGGTCCACGGTCGGGTCCTCGCCGTAGACGTCGTCGCCGAGCGGGGCGCGGGCGACCGCCTCGAGCATCGCCGGAGTGGGCAGGGTGAAGGTGTCGCTGCGGAGTTCGACGTGCGTGCCCTGGGCGGGCACGGACTCCGGGCGCAGGGTCGCGAGGTCGTCGGCGAAGGTCGTCACAACAGGCTCCTAAGAGGTCAGCGGGTGGCCATGCGGTCGCGGAGGCTCCGCGGGCGCATGTCGGTCCAGACGGCGTCGATGTGGGCGAGGCACTCGTCACGCGGGCCGGTGACGCCGGCGCTCAGCCAGCCGGGCGGCAGGTCGCGGCCGGCGGGCCAGATCGAGTACTGGTCCTCGTCGTTGCGGACGACGGTGAACGTCATGACGTGCTCCGGGTGTCGATGAGCGAGCGGACGGCGTCGTCGAGGCCGATCTCGGCCTGGCTCCAGCGCCAGCGGCGTTCCTCGACGTCGGCGCGGATGCGGGCGAACGCCGTCTCGGCCTCGGTGACGGCGGCGAGCACGGACTCCCGCGCCGGGCCGCCACCGTGGGCGGCGTGCTGGGCGACCTCGGCCGGGTCGAGCGCCGCGAGGACGTGCTCGGGCTGGCCGGCCAGCCGGGTCCGGGCGACTTCGTGCAGCGGCAGCCCGGCGTCGAGGGCCTCCTTGGCGATGGCGCCGACCTCGTGGTGCGCCTGCCGGAACGGCATCCCGGCGTCGACGAGCCGCTCGGCGAGGTGGGTGGCCGCGGTCTGGCCGTCGACGGCGCGTTCGTACATCCGCTCGGGCACCGGCTCGGCGCCTTCGACGACCAGCCGCAGCAGGACGACCGCGTCGGTGGCCGCTTCGAGCGCCGACCAGGCAGGGGCGACGGCTTCGGTGCCGACGGCGATGGCGTTGGTGAACCGCGCGGTGGCCATCGCGCTCGCCGACGCGGTGAACGCGCCGAGCGGCGCCAGCGCCCGGCCCTGGACGTGCTCCAGCAGGAACGGGTTGCGCTTCTGCGGCATCATCGAGCTGGACCCGACGACGTCGTCGGCCAGCCGCAGCAGCCCGGCCTCGGCGCTGGTCCAGGCCTGCAGGTCGTGCGAGACGCGGCAGAGCAGCACCCCGAGCACGGTGGCCGCGGACAGCTGCCGCAGCACCAGGTCCCGCGACGCGACGGCGTGCAGCGAGTTCGCCAGCGGTTCCGCGAAGCCGAGCAACGCCGTCGTGCGGTGCTGGTCGACCGGCAGCGACGTCCCGCCGACCGCGCCCGCGCCGAGCGGGTTCTGGTCGAGCTCCGCGCCGGCCTGCCACAGCCCTTCGACGTCGCGCACCAGCGCGCTCGCCACCCCGGCCAGGTAGTGGCCGTAGGTGATCGGCACCGCGGGCTGGTGGTGGGTGTAAGCGGGCATGGTGACGTCGGCCCAGCGCCGCGCGCGTTCCAGCAGGGCGCGGCCGAGGGCGTCGGACTCGGCGAGCAGCCGCTCGTGCGGTTCCCGCAGCCGCAGCCGCACGACGGTGGCGTTGAGGTCGTTGCGGGACCGTCCACTGTGGAGGATCCCGCCGACTTCGGCGCCGAGGGTGTCGATCAGGTAGGACTCGTAGGCGAGGTACCGGCCGCGGGGCGCGGGGACCTCGTGCAGCGGCGCGAACCGGTGCGCCCGCAGGTTTTCGATGCCGGCGAGGAGCTCGGCGGCGCGGCCGGCGTCGACGATGCCGCGTTCGGCCAGCATCACGACGTGGGCGCGGTCGACCTGGCTGATCAGGCCGAGCTCGGCGGCGACCGGGTCCGCCGCGGGGGCGGTGTCGCGGTCGAAGAGGATTTCCCGGGCCGCGGCGGCGACCGGGCTGCTCAGCCGTCCTGTATCGCCCTTGGCGATGGTCATCGGGGTGCTCCTTCCGGGGTTTCCGGGTGGGGTGCGGGACCGTCCGGGTCCCGTTCGTCGCCCGCGCGGTCGGCGTGGGCTTCGGCGGTCTGCGCGACGGTGGCGATCAGGAACCGCAGCGTCATCGGGTTTCTCCTCGGGGGATCAGGGCGGCGCGCAGCCGGTTCAGCCCCGCCACCGCGGCCGCGCGGCCGGCGCGGGGCCGGTCCGCGACGGCCAGCACGTACCCGGCCCGGTCGCGGTAGTCCCGGGCCGGGCGGACGACGGTGCCGTCCGGCCGGGACAGCCGGGCTTCCACCACTCCGGGCACGGCGGTGGCTTCGGCGACCGCGTCCCCCGCCGCGACCACCGACGCCGACGACGCGGTCAGGAACCGCAGCGAGGCGCACACCCGCCGGTCCGGCCGCAGGTGCGGGTCGTCCCCCAGCACCGCCGCCACCTGCGCCGCCACCAGGTCGACGCCGGTGGCCGCGCGGACCAGTTCCGGGATCATCCCGCCCGCCAGGCGGGGGTTGACCTCCATCAGCCGCGGGCCATCCGGCGTGAGCCGGATTTCGACGTGCGCGGCGCCGAACCCGAGGCCGAGCGCGGCCACCGCGGCCCGTGCGGTGTCGGCCAGCGCGGTCTCGTCCGCGGGTGGCAGCGCGGCCGGGGCGTCGTGGCCGACCTCGACGAAGAACGGCGCCGGACCGAGGTGCTTGCGGACGATCGCCACGACGACGTCGCCGAACAGCTCGACCGAGTACTCCGGCCCGCTCGCGTACGGCTCCACGAGCACCTGCGCCGGCACCGGCAGGCCGCGTTCGTTGTGGGTCACCGAAAGCAGCGCCGCCGCCTGGGAGGCCACCGATTCGGGTGTCTCGCACCGCAGCACCCCGACGCTGCCCGAGCCCTCGGCCGGCTTGAGCACCACGGGGAACTCGGTGGCCGCCGCGACGGCCGCGGCCACCGACGTCACGACCGTGCACTTCGGGGCCATCGCCGCCAGCGCGGCCCGCTGGTGGGCCTTGTTGCGGCAGTCGGTGACGGCGTCCGGGTCCGGGCCGGGCAGGTCCAGCTTCGCCGCGATCCGTGCCGCGACCGGGATGAAGTACTCCGAGCTGGTCGTCACCCCGGCCGGTTCGCCGATGTCGGCGGCGAGGACCGCGCACGCGTCGGCCGTGTCGCACCGGACGACGCGGACGCCGGCCTCGGCCGCGTACGGGTAGCGGTTCGGGTCGGCCGCCGCCAGCACCGGCTCGTAGCCGAGCTCGCGGGCGCGGCGGGCGAACAGCCGGCCGGTGCCGGTGGTGTTGCTTTCGACGAGCAGCAGGGTGCGCATCACGCCGCCACGTCGGGAACCAGGCGGCGCCGGCCCCAGTTCAGCCAGCTCCACGAGCCGCCGGGCTCGGTGGGGGCGACGACCTCGTACGGCTCGGCCGCGCCCGGGTGGGCCAGGCCCTGGGCTCGCAGCCACTCGTCGGAGTAGACGGTGTCCTGGTAGCGGTAGCCCTCGTCCGGCAGCAGCGCGACGACGGTGGCGTCCGGGTGCTGCCGCGACCACCAGTCGGCGACCTTGAAGGACGCGCCGCTGGTCGGGCCCATGAACAGGCAGTGCCGCGCGTACAGCTCGCGGGTCGCGGCGAACGCCTCGGCGGCGCCGATCCAGTGCACCTGGTCGTAGCTTTCGTGCGCGACGTTGGGCGGCACCAGGCTGTTGCCGAGCCCGCGCAGCACGCGCGGGCCGTCGGGCTGGCCGAAGATCGCGCTGCGCTGGGTGTCGACGCCGATCAGGTTCAGCTCGGGGGCGAGCATCCGCAGGAACGAGCTGGTGCCGGACGTCGACCCGCCGGAGCCGACCGCGCCGACCAGGCAGTCCGGCACGCCGATCGTCTCGGCGAGCTGCTCGGCGACCAGCGCGTAGGACGCCGGGTTGTCGGGATTGCTGTACTGGCCGGGCACCCAGTGGTTCGGGTACTCCGCGCGCAGCTCCTCCAGCCGGTCGAGCCGGGCGCGCTGGAACCCGCCGACCGGGCTGGGCTTCGGGCAGATCTCGACGCGGGCGCCGAGGTGCTCGAGGCGGCGCTTCAACGGCGCGTCGATCGCCGGGTCGCCGACGATCGTGAGCGGGTAGCCGCGCAGGCGGCAGACCATCGCGAGGCCGAGGCCGAAGGTGCCCGACGACGTCTCGAGCACGGTGGTGCCGGGGCCCACTTCGCCGCGTTCTTCGGCGCGGTCGAGCATGAACCGGGCGGGCAGCAGCTTCATCAGGCCGAAGGCGGCGACGTGGAAGCCGGGCCGGATGCGGATGATCCGGGGCAGCTCGGTGGCTTCCACAACGGACCGGCTGACAGCGTGGCTGAGGGGAGCGGCAAGGGTCATCGGACTCACCTTTCGGTTTCGAACTGCCAGGTTTCGGTCACGTCGAGCCGGGTCGCGGCGAACTCCAGCCGCGCCGGGGTTTCGGCGTCGGCCGCGTCGAAGATCAGGCCGGCGACGTCGCCGCTGTGCGCGACCTGCACGCCGGCGGCCCCGGCGGCGCGGGCGACGGCGAGGATGTCGTCCAGCCCCGGGATGGGCAGGTGGCGCTGGTTGAGCAGGGTGCTGGCGGTGGCGACGCGGCCGAGCAGCCGCGCGTCGCCATCGTTGATGGCCCGCCGCAGCAGGCCGCGCAGCGGGCGGAACGCCTCGATCTCCCACGACGTGTAGCGCGCGGGCGGGAGTTCCAGGGTGTCGACGCCGCGCCCGCCCGGGCTGGTGCCGAAACCCAGCACGGCCAGCGGCATCAGCTCGCCGAGGTCTTCGATCGGCTCGCCCTCGCGGTGCGCGAAGACCACCGCGCGGCCGCCGTACATCAGGGAGTCGGACGCGGTTTCGGCTTCGACGGCGAGCGCGCCGACCTCGGCCGGGGTGAGCCGGCGGCCGGTCGCGGCGAGCACCGCGCCGATCGCCGACGTCACGTCCGCCGTCGACGACCCGAAACCGCGGCAGAGCGGGATGTCGCTGGTGATGTCGAGCAGCCCACCGGGCACCGGGTAGCCCAGCCGGGCGAGGGTGAGGTCGGCGGCGCGGCGGGCCTTGCTGCGCCACGCGGGCCGCACGGTCGTGCCGGTGTCCTCGGTGGGCAGGAACGTCGCGCGGGTGCTGTAGAGCGGGCACGGCAGCGTGACCAGGCCGCGGCGCAGCCGGTCGCCGGTGACGAAGACCCCTTGCAGGATCTCGCCGTGGTGGGCGTCGACGCGGAAACTGCCCGCGCGCGGGTCGGTACTGTGCTGATCGTTACCAATCCGACCACGGTCACGGCCGAATGGCTTTGTAGCAACGGTTACGTGGCGCGCGAGGGTCGGCCTACCTTTGGTCGGACTGGTAACAGGGGCGGGGGCCGGTGCGGCGACCGCGAGGTCCTCGGTCATGGCGTTCTCCTTCACTCGTCGGCGGTCACGGCCAGCCCGGCCAGCACGGCCGCCGCCAGCTCCGCCACGTGCGGCGGTTCGACCATGTCCCAGTGGTGCCCCGAAACCGGCGTCACCGTCAGCTCGCCGCGCGTGCGGGCGCGCCAGCTCTCCGGGCGCACCTCCGGGCGGCCCTTCACCGGGTGGGTGCCGGTGGAGGTGATCAGGTGGATGCCGGTGTCGACCACCGCGCGGCAGCGGTAGGCCTCGACCGCGTCCTTGCCGGCCAGGTAGACCCGGGCCATCTGCTCGACCACGGCGTTGCCCGCGACTTCGGAGACCATGCCGCGGTCACGGGCCTCGGCGAGCATCTCGTCCAAGGTGTCAGTGCTTGCCGCGCCCGGCTCGAGCTTCAGGATCGCCTCGCCGAACCAGGCCAGCGGGTCGCTGGTGTCGATGTCGGGCAACGGGTTGCCGTAGTCGTCGACGCCGAGGACGGTCGCGTCGATGACGCACAGGTGCTCGACCGCGCGGCCCGCTTTCTCCAGCTGCGCGGCCATTTCGAAGGCCACCGACCCGCCCTGCGACCAGCCCGCGAGCCGGATCGGGCGGTCCCCGGCGACCGGCAGGAGGTCGGCGACGAACCGGGCGGCCAGCTCCTCGATGGTGTGGACCGGGTCCTCGCCGGGCGCGAAGCCGGGCGCCTGCAGGCCGAACACCGGCAGCGCCGGGTCCAGCTCGGCGACCAGCTGCAGGTAGGGGAACGGGCTGCCCGCGGTGGGCGGCAGCAGGAACAGCGGCGCGACGCCGGTGCGGCCGGGCGAGAGCGGCACGACCAGTCCCCCGCCGCTGTCTCCGGCGCGGATGTGGTCGGCCAGCGCCCGCACGGTCGGCGCGCGGAACACCTCGGCCAGCCCGACGGTGGCGCCCAGTTCGGCGGCGATCCGGTCGACCAGCACCACGGCCAGCAGCGAGTGCCCGCCGACCTCGAAGAAGCCGTCGGTGACGCCGACGCGGCGGCCGAGCAGGTCTTCCCACAGCTTGGCGAGCGCCATCTCCAGCTCGTCACGCGGCAGGACGCCGGACGTCGAGACCGGCGTGGCGTCCGGTGTGGGCAGCGCGACGCGGTCGATCTTGCCGTTGGACGTCAGCGGCAGCGTGTCCAGCGTGGTCAGCGTCGACGGGACCATGTACTCCGGCAGCCGCTCGGAAAGGTGGGCCCGCAACGCGTCGGCGTCCACTGTGGACGGTACGACGTAGCCGGCGAGGGCGCCGTCGCGGACCACGGCGACCGCCTCGGTGACGCCGGGGCCGCCGACCAGCGCGGCCTCGATCTCGCCCAGTTCGATGCGGTAGCCGCGGACCTTGACCTGGTGGTCGGTGCGGCCGACGAACTCCAGCCGCCCGTCCGGCAGGTACCGGGCCAGGTCACCGCTGCGGTAGAGCCGGCCCGGGCCGAACGGGTTGGGCACGTACTTGGCCGCCGTCAGGCCCGGGCTCCCGGCGAAACCGCGGGCGACCCCGGCACCGCCCGCGTAGAGCTCGCCGGTGACGCCGACCGGGACCGGGCGCAGGTGCTCGTCGAGCAGGTAGACCTCGGTGTTCCAGATCGGCCGGCCCACCGAGATCGGCGTGCTGACGCACTCGGCGGCGGGCAGCAGGTTGATCACGTTGGCCACGGACGTCTCGGTGTGGCCGTACTCGTTGGCCACGACGACTTCGGGTGCGTTCTCGCGCCAGAACTCCAGGGCCTCGGCGGTGAGCTGCTCGCCGCCGACGACCAGGTGCGCGGCCGCGGCCGCCGCCTCGGGCTCCAGACAGCGGCGCAGCGGTTCGAGGTGGGCCGGGGTGAGCTTGACGAAACTGAACTTCCGCCCGCTGGACAGCACGTCCGCCAGGCCGGCGACCGGGTGCTCGTCCTCCGGGACCAGCGTCACGGTCGTGCCGCACAGCAGCGGCAGGAACAGGCCGGTGACGGTGAGGTCGAAGGCGAGCGAGGAGTGCACGGGCGCGCCGTCGCCCTCGTCGGCGCGGTAGGCCTGGCGGCACCAGTCGAGATAGTGCAGCACGCCGCGGTGGCTGATCATCACGCCCTTGGGCCGGCCGGTGGAGCCGGAGGTGTAGATGACGTAGGCGAGGTTCTCCGGGTCGACGACCGGGTCCTGCCACGGCGCCGGGTCGTCGGCCACGGCCTCGTCCGCGAAGACGACGACCTCGCCGAGGTTCTCCTCGGCGTACCGGCGGGTGGTGACGAGCACGCGGGCGCCGGCCTGGCGGAGCATGTACTCCTTGCGGTCCTGCGGGTAGGCCGGGTCGAGCGGGATGTAGTGGCCGCCGGTCTTGAGGACGGCCAGCAGCACCGGCAGCAGCAGCGGGCCGCGCTCGCAGAGGACGCCGACCGGGGTTTCGACGCCGACGCCCTCGGCGCGCAACCGCTGGGCCAGCCGGGTCGCGCGGGCCTCCACCTCGGCGTAGGTCAGCTCGACCGCGCCGCAGCGGACGGCGATGGCGTCCGGGTTGGACAGCGCCTGTTCGGCGATCCGGCCGTGCAGGGTGCCGCGCAGGTAGGGCTCGGCGGTGGCGTTCCAGGTGTTCAGGAGCAGCGTGCGCTCGTCGGCGCCGAGGACGTCCACTTCGGACAGCCGGGCGGCGGGGCGGGCGGCCAGCTCGGTGAAGAGGCGGACGAAGTGCTCACCCATCCGCGCCATCCGGACCTGGTCGAACAGCGCCGTCGCGTACTCCAGCACGCCGGCCACGGAACCGTCGGCCTGGCGGACGAAGGAGATCATCAGGTCGAACTTCGCCGTCGACGACTCCTGGTCCACCGACGACACCGTGAGGTCGCCGAGTGCGGCTTCGCCTTCGGAGGCGTCGTAGACGGCGAACATCACCTGGACGACCGGGGTGTGCGCGAGGTCGCGTTCCGGGGCGAGCTCCTGGACGAGCCGTTCGAAGGGCAGGTCCTCGTGGGACTGGTCGGCCAGCCGCGCCACCTTGACGCGCTCGGCCAGCGTCGCGAAGTCCGGGTCGCCGGAGAGGTCGCCGCGGGCGACGACGGTGTTCACGAAGAACCCGACCATGTGCTCCAGCTCGGCCCGCGACCGGCCGGCGACGGGGGTGCCGACGGCGATGTCCTCGCGGCCGGTGTGCCGGCCCAGCACCACGTACGCGGCGGCGAGCAGCGTCATGAACGGCGTCGCGCCGACGGCTTTGCCCTGGTTCAGCACGGCTTCCGCCGCGGGTGCGGGGATGGTGAACCGGACCGACGCGCCGTGGTGGTCGCGGGTGGCCGGACGCGGCCGGTCCGCCGGCAGCTCGAGCGTCTCCAGGCCGGCGAGCCGGTCCTTCCAGTAGGCGAGGTCGGCGTCGTGGACGTCCAGCCGGGACTGCTCCCAGACGGCGAAGTCCGCATAGGACAGTGCGATCGGCGGCAGTTCGGCGCCGGTGTAGAGCTTGCGGAGGTCGTCGAGGAGGACCGGCAGGGACCAGCCGTCGCAGGCGATGTGGTGGACGTTGAGCGCCAGCACGTGCCGCTGCGGCGTCTCGCGGACCAGCATGGCCCGGAACACCGGGCCGTTGGCCAGGTCGAACGGGCGGCCGACGTACTCCGCGAGCACCGCGTCGACGTCGCCTTCGACCACCGGCAGCTCGACCGGGGCCGGGGCACCGATGACCTGACGCGGCTTGTTGTCCTCGGCGACGTAGGTGGTGCGCAGGATCTCGTGCCGCGCCACCAGGGCGTCGAGGGCGCGCTGCAGGGCGTCGACGTCGAGATCGCCGTCCAGGCGGAGCAGGAGCGGCACAGCGTACTCGGCGCTGTCCGGGTCTAGGCGGTCGAGGAACCACAGCCGCTGCTGCCCGGCCGAGAGCGGCAGCGGGACGTCGCGGTCGGCGCGGCCGAAGGTGCGGACCGGCGCGGTGGTGCGTCCACGCAGCCGCCGGGCGAGCACCGCGGCCCGCAGCCGGGCCGCCCGATCGGCGTCAACAGCGTCGCCGGCGGGGCGGGTGTCGAACGTGGTCATGCGCTGGCCTCCTCGGTGAGGGAGTCGAGGAGCTCCTGCTCGGACATGCCGGCGAGCTCGGCCTCGATCTCGGTGTGGACCACCGCGGCGAGCGCGGTGACCGTGGTGGTCTGGAAGAGCACGGGCAGGGAGAGGTCCACCCCGAACGCGGCCTGCAGCCGCATGCGGACCTTGGCGGCGAGCACGGAGTGCCCGCCCAGCGCGAAGAAGTCGTCGCCGAGCCCGACGCGGGGCACGCCGAGCACCTCGGCCCAGATGTCGGCGATCAGCTGCTCCTCGGGACTGCCGGGGGCGACGTAGTCCGCCGTCTCCTCGGCCGGTTCGGGCAGCGCGGCCCGGTCGAGCTTGCCGCTGGCGTTGACCGGCATGGCGTCGAGCACGACGAACGCGGACGGCACCAGGTGCTCCGGCAGGCGCTGGGCCAGGAAGGTCCGCAGGTCCGCCGGGGTCACCTCGCCGACGACGTACGCGACCAGGCGTTTCTGTCCGGCCGGGTCGGGTTTGGCCAGCACCACCGCGGCCGTGAGGGCCGGGTGGGCCCGCAGCGCGGACTCGACTTCGCCGAGTTCGATGCGGAAACCGCGGATCTTGACCTGGTCGTCGGTCCGGCCGAGGAACTCCAGGTCCCCGGTGCGGGTGCGGCGGACGAGGTCGCCGGTGCGGTACATCCGCCCACCGGCCGGGTTCGCGACGAACCTGCTCGCGGTGAGCCCCGGACGGCCGAGGTACCCGCGGGCCAGGCCGGGGCTGGCGACGTACAGCTCCCCCGCGACGCCTGGTGGCACCGGCTGGAGCCGGTCGTCCAGCACGTACGCCTGGGTGTGCTTGAGTGCACGGCCGATGGTCACCTGCCGGCCCGGCACCAGCGGTTCGCTGACCGTGGAGACGACCGTGGCTTCGGTCGGGCCGTACATGTTGAGCATCCGGCGGCCCGGTGCCCACTTCGCGACCAGCTCGGGCGGGCAGACGTCGCCGCCGACGACGACCGTGCGGAAGTCCGGCAGGTCCGGATCCTCCACCGTGGCCAGGGCGGCGGGCGGGATCAGCGCGTGCGTGACGCGTCCTTCGGCGAGGACGTCCCGCAGCTGGTCGCCGAGCAGCGGTCCCGGCGGCGTGACGACGAGTGCGGCGCCGGTCATCAGGGAGGCGCACAGTTCCAGCACCGAGGCGTCGAAGCTCGGCGACACGTACTGCAGGACCCGGTCCCCCGGGCCGACTTGGTAGGCGTCGATGGTGTTGGCCACCAGTGTGCCGAGGCCGGCGTGGCTGACGACGACGCCCTTCGGCCGTCCGGTGGAGCCCGACGTGTAGATCACGTACGCCGCGTTCTCCGCCTTGACCTCGACGTCCAGCGGACCGTCGTCCATTGTGGACTCCGGCAGCTCGCGGAGGGTGAGCACCGGGTCGGCGTCGTCGAGCATGTAGCGGATGCGCTCCTCCGGGTAGCTCGGGTCGACCGGGAGGAACGCGGCCCCGGTCTTGACGACCGCGAGCTGCGCCACGACCAGGTCGGCCGAGCGCGGCAGCAGCAGCGCGACCACCGTCTCCGGCGCGGCACCGCGAGCCTGCAGCACGCGGGCCACGCGGTTGGCCGCCGCGTCCAGTTCGCCGTAGGTGAGCGAGTCCGGTCCGGCCAGCACGGCCGGGGCGTCCGGACAACGTCGCACCTGGGCTTCGATCAACCCCGCGAACGTCCCGCCGGGAGCGGTGCCGTCGAGCGGGGTGGCCTCGGCCGCGTCGAGCATTGTGACTCGCTCCACCGGGCGTTGCGGTTCGGCGGCGAACCCGGTCAGGAGCCGGACGTACCGCTCGGCGAACGCGGCGACCGTCTCCTCGTCGAACAGCGCGACGGGGTATTCGAGGACGCCGTCGACCGCGCCGGTGGGCTGCTCGCGCAGCACCATGGCGAGGTCGAACTTGGCCGCGCCCGTCTCGATGCCGAGGGGCTCGCAGTCGAGGTCACCGAGTGCCCAGCCGCCTTCGGAGACGGTCTGCAGCGCGAACATCAGCTGCACCAGAGGGTTGCGGCTCGGGTCGCGCTCGGGCCGCAGCTCGGCGACGACGCGGTCGAACGGGACTTCCTGGTGACTGAAGGAGTTCAACGCCGTCTCGCGGACGCGTTCCACCAGTTCGGTGAAGCCGGGCGAGCCCGTCAGGTCCGCGCGCAGGGCGAGCGTGTTGACGAACTGGCCGATCAGCCGCTCGGTGTCCGGGTGGTCGCGACCGGCGACCGGGCTGCCGATCGCGAACTCGCGGAGGCCCGTGTGCCGGGAGACGAGCACCTGGAACCCGGCCAGCAGCGTCATGAACAGGCTGGCCCGGGCTTCCGCACCCAGCTCGCCGAGCCGGGTGGCCAGCTCCGCCGGGACGCTGAACTCGTACCGCGCGCCCCGCGGGTCGCGCACCGCCGGCCGGGGCCGGTCGGCGGGCAGCTGGACGACCTGCGGGACCCCGGACAGCTGCGTCCGCCAGAACGCGACGTCCGCTTCGGTGGGCTGGGACCAGGTCGCGACGTCGGCGTACTGCACCGGCAGCGGCGCCAGGTCGATGCCCGCGTAGAGGTCCCGGAGTTCCTCGGCGAGGATGCCTTCGGACCAGCCGTCGAGGACGATGTGGTGCGCCGACAGGACGAGCACGTGGTCGTTCACGGCCAGCCGTCCGAGCGCCGCGGAGAACACCGGACCCGTGGCGAGGTCGATGGGCCGCGCCGCCACGAACGGCTCGACCGCGGCGATGTCGGTGACCGGCAGCGGGACCGGCCCGGCCGGGTCGACGACCTGCTTGGGTTCGCCGTCCAGCTCCACGAACCGGGTTCGCAGGATCTCGTGCCGCTCGACCAGCTTCGTCAGGGCTGCGGCGAGGGCGTCGACGTCCAGGGTGCCGCGCAGGCGGACCGCGTTGGGCACCAGGTATTCCGCGCTCGACGGCGCCATCCGGTCCGCCAGCCACATGCCGACCTGGACGCCCGCGAGCGGTGCCGGGCCGTCGGGCCGCTTCGGGATGGCCTGGAACTCGCGGCGGGTGGCGCGGGCGACGGCGTCGGCGAGTTCCGCGACCGTGGGCGAGTCGAAGATCAGCCGGATCGGGATGTCCGCCGAGAGCCGTTTGCGCAGCTCGGCGACCACCCGCACGCCCAGCAGGGAGTGCCCGCCCAGGTCGAAGAAGTTGTCGTCCGCGCCGACCCGCTCGACGCCGAGGACGTTCTGCAGGACTTCGGCGACCAGCTCCGCGACCGGCCCTTCCGGCGCCCGGTACTCGGCGCCGGCCGCGGCGGGCGCGGGCAGGGCCTTGCGGTCGATCTTGCCGCTGATGGTGGTCGGGAACTCCGGCAGGACGCTCAGCGCCGTCGGCACGAGGTAGACGGGCAGCCGCTCGCGCAGCTGCTCGCGGACCTCACCTTCGGTGAGGGTGACGCCGGCCTGCGCGGTGACGTACCCGGCGAGGCGCTTGTCGCCCGGCGACGGCTGCCAGACCGTCACCGCGGCTTCGCGCACCCCGGGCAGTTCGAGCAGCACCTGCTCGACTTCGCCGGGCTCGACGCGGATGCCGCGGATCTTGACCTGCGAGTCTTGGCGGCCGAGGAAGGTCAGCGCGCCGTCGGGGGTGCGCAGGCCGCGGTCGCCGGTGCGGTAGAGCCGCTCGCCGGGGACGAACGGGCTGGCCAGGAACGCCGCCGCCGTCTTGCCCGGGTTGCCGAGGTAACCGCGGGCCAGACCGACGCCGCCGATGAAGAGGTCACCGGGGACGCCGACCGGGACCGGCCGGAAGTGCTCGTCGAGGACGTGGATCTGGTTGTTCGCGATCGGCGACCCGACACTGACCGAGCCCGCGCCGTCGAGGTCGGACCGGAGGCATTCGCGCATGGTCGAGTCGATCGACACCTCGGTGGCGCCCCACTGGTTGTGCAGGGTCGCGTTCTCACCGAGCCGGTCGAAGAACAGCTTCAGCAGTTCCGGCTGGAGTGCCTCGCCGCTGGTGATGACGTTGCGCAGCGGCTTGAGGGCCGCGCGGTCGGCCGGGGTGAGCTGCTCCAGGAACAGCGTCAGCATGCTGGGCACGAACTGCAGGTTGGACACCTGGTGGCGGATGGCGCCTTCGAGGATCGCGGCCGGGTCGCGGTGCAGGCCCGGCGGGATCAGCGCGACGCGACCACCGACGATGAGCGGCCACAAGCATTCCACGGCCGCGTCGTCGAACACGAGCGTCGTCTTCTGGAGGACGCCCTCGCCCGGCTGGAGGCGGTAGGTGTCCTGGTGCCAGCGCAGCCGGTTGACCCAGCCGCGGTGGGTGCTGGCGACGCCCTTGGGCTTCCCGGTGGAGCCGGACGTGTAGTAGATCGAGACCAGGTTGTCGGGGTGGGTGGTGTCTGCCAGGTGCTTCGCTTCTCCGTCCAAACCGGACACTTCCAGGAAGACGACCTCGCTGTCCTGGGGCGTCGACGCGCCCGCGTTGACCAGGCAGACCGGCGAGTTGGCGTCGCCGAGGATGCCGAGCACCCGCGGTTCGGGCGCGTCGGTCTCGATCGGGACGAACGCGCCGCCGGCCTTGAGGATCGCGACCAGGCCGACGATCAGGTCGATCGAGCGGTCCATCCGCAGCCCGACCGGGACGTCCGGGCCGACGCCGTGCTCGACCAGCCGGGCCGCGAGGACTCCGGCCCGGCGTTCCAGCTCGGCGTAGTCGATGTGCTCGTCCAGGTACTCGACGGCGACCGCGTCCGGCGTCTGCGCGGCCTGCTGCGAAATGAGGTGGTGAAGGCAGACGTCCTCGTCGTAGGCCACGACCGTGTCGTTGACGCCGTTGATCAGGTGCTCGCGTTCGGTCGTGCCGAGGAGGTCCAGCTCGCCGACCGGGGTTTCCGGCGCGTCGGCGATCCGTTGCAGGAGTGTCGTGAAGTGGCCGGCCAGCCGCTCGATCGTGGTGGTGTCGAACAGCGCGGTCGGGTACTCGAAGATGCCGGTCAGCGCGCCGTCGGTGTCCTGGGCGAGGGCGAGTTCGAGGTCGAACTTGCTGACCCGGCTGTCGACGGCCAGCCGCTCGACGGCCAAGCCCGGCAGCGCCCACCCGGCCTCGTCGTTGTTCTGCAGCGCGAACACGATCTGCACCAGCGGGGTGCGGGTGAGGTCGCGTTGCGGGCGCAGCAGCTCGACGATCCGGTCGAACGGGACGTCGTCGTGGTCGAACGCGGCCAGCGTGCTGGTGCGGACCCTGCGCAGGAGTTCGGTGAACGCCGGGTCGCCGGTGAGGTCCGCGCGCAGCGGCACGGTGTTGACGAAGTGCCCGACCAGGGCCTCGGTCTGCGGGTGGCTGCGGCCGGACACCGGGGTGCCGATCGCGAAGTCCCGCATGGCCGTGTAGCGGCCGATGAGCACCTCGAACGCGGCCAGCACGGTCATGAACAGGCTCGCGCCGTGCCCGGCACCGAGCGCCGTCAGCCGGCCGACGACCTCCGCCGGCACGTGCACCGGCGTCTTGGCACCGGCGATCTCCCGCACGAGGGGCCGGGGCCGGTCGGCAGGCAGTTCCGCGACGTGCGGCATCCCTTCGAGGGCCGCCCGCCAGAAGGCGAGCCCGGCTTCGTCGGACGCGGCGGCCTGCCACGCGGCGACGTCGCCGAACTGCACCGGCAGCGCGGCCGGCCGGCTCCCGGCGTAGTGGTCACGCAGCTCGGCGGCCAGCACACCCATGGACCAGCCGTCGGCGACGATGTGGTGCAGGCACAGGACCAGCACGTGCTCGCCGGCCGACACCCGGCCGAGCGCGGCCCGGAACACCGGACCGTTTTCGATGTCGAGCGGCGTGTCCACCTGGGACCGGACGAACGCCTCGACGTCGGTCACGTCGGTGACCGGGAGCGGCATCGGCCGCACCGGCTCGACGACCTGGGCGGGCTCGCCCCCCTGCTCGACGAACCGGCTGCGCAGCACCTCGTGCCGCGCCACCAGCGCCGACAGCGCGTCGGTGAGCGCTTCGACGTCGAGGTCACCCTCGATCCGCAGTGCCAGCGGCACCAGGTACTCCGCAGACCCGGGAGCGAGCCGTTCGGCGAACCAGAGGCCGCGCTGCACCGGCGACAGCGGCGTGCGCGCCGACCGGTCCCGGGCCGGGATCGGCTCGAAGTCCACTGTGGACGCTTCCGGCACCAGCCGGGCCAGCGACGCGATCGTGGGCGCCTCGAACAGGGCGCGGACGCCCAGCCGGACGCCGAACTCGGTGCGCATCCGGCCGGTCACCTTGGCCGCCAGCAGCGAGTGACCGCCGAGCGCGAAGAAGTTGTCCTCCACACTCGGTGCCGGGATGCCGAGGACGTCGGCCCAGATCGCGGCCAGCGTGACCTCGGTGGCCGTCCGGGGCGCGACGTGCCCGGCGCTGATCCGGCGCGGTGCGGGCAGGGCGGCCTTGTCGAGCTTGCCGTTGGCCGTCCGGGGCAGTGCTTCCAAGGGCACGATCGCCGACGGGACCAGGTGGTCCGGCAGCTGCGCGGCGGCGTACTCGGCGACCGCGGCCGGGTCGGCGGTGCCGACGACGTAGGCGACTAGGAGCCCGTCGCGAGCGACCACAGCGGCCTGCGTGACGCCGTCGTACCGGGCCAGCACCGCCTGGACCTCGCCGGGTTCGACGCGGAAGCCGCGGATCTTGACCTGGTCGTCGGCGCGGCCGGCGTACTCCAGCACGCCGTCGCCGTTCCACCGGGCGAGGTCGCCCGTGCGGTACAGCCGCTCCCCCGCGCCGAACGGCGACGCCACGAACCGCTCGGCGGTCGCGCCGGGCTGCCCGAGGTACCCGTGGGCGGTGCCGACGCCGGCCAGGTACAGCTCGCCGACCACACCGGCGGGCGTGGGCTGCAAAAGCGTGTCGAGGACGTAGGCGTGCTTGCCGGTGAGCGGCCGCCCGATCGGGACCGGGCCGTCGACCGCCGTGACGGTGTGGAAGGTGCTGAAGCCCATGGTCTCGGCCGGGCCGTAGCCGTTGATCACCGCGACCTGCGGGTACGAGTGCAGCACCTTCGCCAGGTGCGCGGGTGACGCCGCTTCGCCGCCGGTCATCGCGCGGCGGACCGTCGCGAACACCGCCGGGTGCTCGTCGACCAGGAAGTTGAACAGGCTGGCCGAGACGTCCAGGACCGTTACGTCGTGCGCCAGCACCAGGTCCTCGATCAGCGCCGGGTCGGGGCGCTGGCCGGGCTGCAGCACGACCTGGCCGCCGGCCATGAGCGGGCCGAGCAGCTGGGTGCCGAACGCGTCCCACGAGACCGGCGCGCACTGCAGCCAGACGTCGTCCGGGCCGAATCCGGCGTAGTCCTGGCCGGTGAGCGTGCCGGCGACCGCGCGGTGCGGGGCCGCGACGGCCTTGGGGACGCCGGTGGAGCCGGAGGTGAACATGACGACGGCGAGGTCGTCCGGGCTGCCGGGCAGGCCGAGGACACTGCCGTCGCGGACGGCGATGGCGGCCGCGTCGGCGACGACGTCGATCCGGCGCCAGGGCAGCTCACGTCCGTCGGTGAGGACGAGCGCGGCCGACGTCCGGCGCAGCGCCCCGACCAGGCGGTCGGCCGGGAAGTCCGTGTCCAGCACGGTGTAGGCGGCGCCGGTCTTGAGGACGGCGAGCAGCGCGACGGCCAGCCGCGGGGTGCGGCCGATGTGGACGCCGACCAGGTCACCGCGGCGGACGCCCTCGGCGACGAGGTGCCGGGCCAGCCGGTTGGCTTCGGTGTCGAGGTCCCGGTAGGTCATGCGCGAGCCCTCGAAGACGAGCGCGATCGCGTCCGGCGCCCATGCGGCCTGCCGCTCGACCAGCTCGTGCAGCCGCATGGCGGGCGCGGTCACCTCAGTGGTGCCCTGCGCCAGAAGTCCGGCGCGCTCGTCACTGGTGAGCAGGTCGAGGGCGGTCACCGGGACGTCCGGAGTGGACACGGCGGCGGTCAGGAACCGGGCGAACCGGGCCGCGATCGCTTCCGCCGTCGAGGCGTCGAACAGGTCGGCCGCGTACTCCAGCTGGCCGGTCAGCCCGGCCGGGGTGCCGTCGGCGGCGCGGTTCTCCTCGACGCCCGCGGTGAGGTCGAACTTCGCGACGTCCCGCTGGACCGTGACGGCCTCGGCGGCCAGGCCGGGCAGCCGCAGTTCCCCGGCGACGTTGTTCTGCAGCACCAGCATCACCTGGAACAGCGGGTGCCGCGACGCCGACCGAGTGGGGTTCAGTTCTTCGACGACCCGCTCGAACGGGACGTCGGCGTGGGCCAGCGCGGCGAGGCCGGTGTCGCGGACGCGGTCCAGGAGCTGCCGGAACGTCGGCTGCCCGGAGACGTCGGTGCGCAGCACGAGGGTGTTGACGAAGAACCCGGCCAGGTCGTCGAGCGCGGTGTCGCCGCGGCCGGCGACGACGGCGCCGAGCGGGACGTCGTCCCCGGCGCCGAGCCGTGAGAGCAGCGCGGCGAACCCGGCCTGCAGCGCCATGAACAGCGTCGCTCCGCTGCCCCGGGCCAGGTCGGCCAACGCCGCGTGAACGTCGGCGCCGAGTGCGAAGTCCACGGCGCCGCCGCGGTGGCTGGCGACAGCCGGGCGGACCCGGGCGGCGGGCAGGGCCACCTCTTCGGGGGCTCCGGCGAGTGTGGAGCGCCAGAAGGCGAGCTGCCCGGCCAGCTCGGCCTCGTCGAGGACGTCGCGCTGCCAGAGCGTGTAGTCCGCGTACTGGACCGGCAGCGGCGCCCAGCCCGGGGCTTCACCGGTGAGACGCGCGGCGTAGGCCGTCGACAGGTCACGCAGCATCGGCGCGGCTGACCAGCCGTCGCTGGCGATGTGGTGCAGGACCAGCAGCAGGACGTGGTCGTCGGCGGCGATCTCGACGAGGTGGGCCCGCAGCGGCAGCTCGGTCCGCAGGTCGAAGACGTGCGACGCGGCCGCCGAGAGCACACCCGGCAGTTCGTCCTCAGTGGACTGCGTGAGAGTCCACGGCACCGAAGGCGCGGTCAGGATCTCCTGCCACGGCTCACCTTCGTGCGACGGGAAGACCGTGCGCAGGGCTTCGTGCCGCTCGACGACGTCGGCCAACGCTGCCTGCAGCGCGGCGACGTCGAGGGTGCCGTGCAGCCGCAGGGCACGCGGGACGTCGTAGCCGGCGTTGGCCTCTTCGGCCTGGTCGACGAACCACAGCCGCTGCTGCGCGAACGACAGCGGCAGCCGCGCGGGACGGTCGCGGCGGGTCACCGGCGGCCGCGCCGGGGCGGCGTCGCCGAGCACCTCGGCGAGACCGGCGACGGCGGGCGTCCGGAACAGGTCGCGGATGCCCAGCTCGACGCCGAGGACGGCGCGGACGCGGCCGATCAGCCGGGCGGCCAGCAGCGAGTGGCCGCCGAGGTCGAAGAAACCGTCGTCGACGCCGACCTCGGGCAGCCCGAGCACCTCGGCGAACAGTCCACAGAGGACGTTCTCGGTGACGGTCCGCGGGCGCCTGGACGACGTCGCCGCGAAGTCCGGGGCGGGCAGGGCGCGGCGGTCGAGCTTGCCGTTGGCCGTCCGGGGCAGCTCGGCCAGCGGCACGATCGCCGAGGGCACCAGGTAGTCCGGCAGCCGGTCGCCGAGGTAGACCCGCAGCGCGGCGGGTTCGGCGGCGCCGACGACGTAGCCGATGAGCCGGCCGTCGCGGACGACGACCGCGGCCTGCTCGACGCCGTCGTGGCGGGCCAGCACGGCCTGCACCTCGCCGGGCTCGACCCGGAAGCCGCGGACCTTGACCTGGTCGTCGGCGCGGCCGACGTACTCGAGGACGCCGTCGGCGGTCCACCGCACCAGGTCGCCGGTGCGGTACATCCGCTCCCCCGCCGTGAACGGGTTGGCGACGAACCGCTCGGCCGTCGCGCCGGGCAGGCCGCGGTAGCCGTCGGCCAGGCCGTGGCCCGACAGGTACAGCTCACCCGTGACGCCGGGGGCGGCCAGGGCGAGGTGCGTGTCGAGGACGTAGGCACGCTTGCTGGCGACCGGACGGCCGATCGGGATGGCCGGGCCGCCGAGGTCGGCGGCGGTGATCGGGTGGAACGTCGTGTAGCCCATGCTCTCGGCGGGGCCGTAGCCGTTGATCAGCGCGACGTCCGGGTGCTCGCGCAGCGCCTTGGTCACGTGGGCGACGGACGCCGGCTCGCCGCCGGTCATCGCGCGGCGCAGCACGCCGAAGACCTGGGGCTCCTGGTCGAGCAGATAGTTGAACAGGCTCGCCGAGGCGTGCAGCACGGTGACGCCGTGCTCGACGACGAGCGCGGCGATCCGCTCGGGCTCGGGGTTCTGGCCGGGCTGCAGGACCGTGCGGCCGCCGTAGAGCAGCGCGCCGAACAGCTGCAGCGCAAAACCGTCCCACGACACCGGGGCGCACTGGAGCCACACCTGACCGGCGTCGAAGGTCGCGTAGTCCTGGCCCATCGTGGCGACGACCCCGCGGTGCGACGTCGCGACGCCCTTGGGCACGCCGGTCGAGCCGGAGGTGAACATGACGCAGGCGAGGTCGGCCGGGGTCAGCCCGACGTCCGGGTTCGTGCTGTCCGAGTGGCTCGGCGCGGTCGTCAGGACCCGCTGTACGCGGGCCTGCTCGGTGACCGCGGCCAGGCGCTCGGCCGGGTAGCTCGGGTCGAGCAGGGTGTAGGCGGCACCGGACTTGAGGACGCCGAGCACCGTGACGACGAAGTCGAAGCCGCGGTCCAGCAGGACACCGACGACCTCGCCGCGCTGGACGCCGTCGTTGAGGAGGTGGTGGGCGACCTGGTTGGCGCGGGCGTTCAGCTCGCCGTAGGTCATCGAGGCGCCGTCGAACAGGATCGCGACGGCGTCGGGATCCTGCCGTTCGACGATGGTGTGCAGGCAGTCCTGTGGCGTCGGAGCCAGGTCGAGCGCGTGGCCCGACGTCAGCACGAGGTCGCGGTCGGCGGCCGTGAGCACGTCGAACGCCGCGACCGAGGTCGTGGGCGCGTCGGCGATCTGCTCCAGCAGCCGGACGTACGCGCCGGCCAGCCGCTCGGCGGTGGCGGCGTCGAACAACGCGGTCGCGTACTCGAAGGCGCCGGTGATCCCCCCGCCGTTGCCGCGTTCCTCCAGGGCGGCGGTGAGGTCGAACTTGGCGACCGCGCGGTCCACCTCGTACGGCTCGACGTCCACACCGGACAGTGCGGGCGCGGCGCTGTCCTGCTGCAGCACCAGCATCACCTGGAACAGCGGGTGCCGCGACGCCGACCGGGCCGGGTTCAGCTCCTCGACCAGGCGATCGAACGGGACGTCGTCGTGCTCGAACGCACTCAGGTCGGTTTCCCGGACTCGGTCCAGCAGCTCGGTGAACGCCGGAGCGCCACTGACGTCGGTGCGCAGGACGAGGGTGTTGACGAAGAAGCCGACGAGGTCGTCGAGCGCCGGGTCGGTGCGACCGGCGACGGGGGTGCCGATCGGGACGTCGTCCCCGGCGCCGAAGCGCGCCAGCAGCGTGGCGAGGGCGGCCTGCAGGACCATGAATAGCGTCGCGCGCCGCCCGGCCGCCAGCTCCAGGAGTCGCGTGTGCAGCTCGGCCGGGATCGTGACGGCCGCGGCCCCGCCGGCGTGGTCCGCGGTGGCGGGCCGGACGCGGTCGTAGGGCAGGGCCAGTTCCTCGGGCAGACCGGCCAGGGCGTCCGTCCAGTACGCGACGTCGCTGTCGAGTTCTCGTTGCCACAGCGTGTAGTCCGCGTACTGCACGGGCAGCGGCACCCACTCCGGAGCGCGGCCGTCGAGCCGGGCCGCGTAGGCGTCGGCCAAGTCGCGCAGCAGCACCGGGATCGACCAGCCGTCCCCGGCGATGTGGTGGGTCAGCACGAGCAGGACGTGCTCGTCGCCCTCGCTGAACAGCCACGAGCGCACCGGCGGCGCGGCGGCCAGGTCGAACGGGGTGCGTGCGGCCTCGGCGACCGAGCCGGTGCCGACCTCGAACGGGACCCGGAACGAGTCGAGGATCACCTGGTACGGCCCGGATTCGTCCTCGGCGTAAAGGGTGCGCAGGGCTTCGTGGCGACCGGCCACATCGGACAGTGCGGCGGCGAGGGCGGAGGCGTCGACGTCGCCGCGCAGCCGCAGGGCGATCGGCATGTGGTAAGCCGTGTCGTCGGCGTCGAGACGGGCCAGGAACCACAGCCGTTCCTGCCCGGGGGCCAGCGGCAGCCGCGCCGGCCGCGGCCGGACGGTGATGGCCGGGCGCGCCACGACGGTGTCTCCGAGGCTGTCGCTCAGCCCCGCCACGGTCGGGTTCGCGAACAGGGCCCGCACGGTGACGTCGAGGCGGAGCGCCGCCCGGATCCGCCCGGCGAGGCGGGTGGCGAGCAGCGAATGCCCGCCCAGGTCGAAGAAGCCGTCGTCGATGCCGACCTCGGGCACGCCGAGGACCTCGGCGAACAGCTCGCACAGCGCGTGCTCACGGGCGTTGCGCGGCACCCGGCCGGTACCGCTCTCCACGGCCGGCGCGGGCAGGGCCTTGCGGTCGAGCTTGCCGTTCGGGGTCCGCGGCAGCTCGTCGAGCAGCACGAACGCCGACGGCACCATGTACCCGGGCAGGGCGGCCGCGACGTGCCGTCGCAGCGTCTCGACGTCGGCGGTGCCCACGACGTAGGCGACCAGGCGCTTGTCCCCGGGCCGGTCCTCGCGGACGACGACGGCGCGCAGCGCGACGGCCGGGTGCGTGGCCAGCACGGCCTCGATCTCGCCCAGCTCGATGCGGAAGCCGCGGATCTTGACCTGGTGGTCGACGCGGCCGAGGAAGCGAATCTCGCCGTCGCGGCGGCGGGCGACCAGGTCGCCGGTGCGGTACATCCGCTCGCCGGTGGCGAAGGGGTTGGCGACGAACCGGTCGGCGGTCAGGTCGGGGCGGCCGAGGTAGCCGCGGACGACGCCGTCGCCGGCGATGTACAGCTCGCCCGGCACACCCGGCGGCACCGGCCGCAGCGCGCGGTCCAGGACGTAGACCTGGGTGTTGGCGATCGCGGTGCCGATGGTCGGCGAGCCCTCGCCGACGCGGGCGGTGGTGGACCAGATGGTCGTCTCGGTGGGGCCGTACATGTTGGTGACCGACGCCGCCCGCGCCCGCAGCGCGAGGGCGAGGTCGTCGGGCAGCGCTTCGCCGCCGACCAGGACGTGCACGGCGGTGAGGTCGACCGGCTCGGCCAGCAGCGCGTGCCAGAGGCTGGGCGTGGCCTGCATGATCGTGACGCCGTCCTCGGCGAGGTCCGCCAGGGCGCGGCTGTCGCGGACGGTGTCCCGTCCGGCGAGCACGACGGTCGCTCCGGCCAGCAGGGGCGCGAAGATCTCCAGCCCGGCGATGTCGAACCCGACGGTCGTGACGGCCAGCAGCCGGTCGCCTGCGGCGATGCCGAAGCGGTCCACCATGTCCAGCAGGAAGTTCAGCAACGGCCGCCGGGGCACGACGACGCCTTTGGGGCGGCCGGTCGAGCCGGACGTGAAGATCACGTACGCCGGGCTGTCCGGAGACGCGGTCTGCAGCGGGTTGCACGCCGTCCCGATCTCCGCCTCGGCCAGCAGGACGTGGCGGGCCGGGTCGCCGGGCACCGCGCCTGCCTCGGTCACGAGCACGAGCGCCGGGTCGGCGTCTTCGAGCATCGCGGCGAGCCGGTCGGCCGGGTAGTCGAGGTCGAGCGCGAGGTAGCCGGCGCCGGTCTTCAGGACGGCGAGCATCGCGACGATCAGCTTTTCGTCGCGCGGCAGGGCCAGGGCGACGTACCGCTCGGGCCCGGCACCACGTGCAGCGAGGAATCGGGCGATCCGGTTGGCCTGGGCGTTCAGCTCGCCGTAGGTCAGCGTCACAGTGCCGAACTCCAGCGCGGGCGCGTCCGGCGTGCGGGCCGCCTGGGCCTCGAACAGCTCGATCACCGAGGTGTCCGGCAGCGGCGTCTCGGCGGATGCCTGCAGGAGGTCGACGCGCTCGGCGTCGGAGAGCAGGTCCAACCCGGACACCGGGACGGCGGGCGTGGCGACGGCGGCGGCGAGCAGGCGGGTGAACCGCTCGGCGAGGTCGGCGGCGGTGCCGGCGTCGAACAGGTCGGTCGCGTACTCCAGGAAGCCGCCGATGCCGGCCGGGGCACCGTCGGGGCCGGTGCTCTCCTCCAGGTTCAGCGTCAGGTCGAACTTCGCGGTCGCGGTGGCCACCGGGACGTCGGCCGCGGTCGTGCCGGGCAGCGCGAGGTTGGCCGCGACGTTGTTCTGCAGCGCCAGCATCACCTGGAACAGCGGGTGCCGGGCGGTCGAGCGAGCGGGGTTGAGGCGTTCGACGACGCGCTCGAAGGGAACGTCGGCGTGGTCGAACGCTTCGAGGGCGGCCTCGCGGACCCGGCCGACCAGGGCGGCGAAGCTCGGGTCGCCGCTGAGGTCGGTGCGCAGCACGAGGGTGTTGACGAAGAAGCCGACGAGGTCGTCGAGCGCGGCGTCCGGCCGGCCCGCGGACGGGGTGCCGACCGCGACGTCGTCGCCGGCGCCGAGCCGGGACAGCAGGGCCGCGAACCCGGCCTGCAGCACCATGAACAGCGTCGCGTGCTCACCGCGGGCCACGTCGAGGAGGCGGGCGTGCAGGTCCGCGTCCAAGGCCACCGGGAGCGTGGCGCCGCGGTGGGTCGCGACGGGCGGCCGCGGGTGGTCGAAGGGCAGGTTGATCTCGTCGGGCAGCCCGGCGAGGGCACCGGCCCAGTAGTCGGCGGAGCCGGTCAGGTCCTGCTGCCACAGCGCGAAGTCCGCGTACTGCACCGGCAACGGCGCCCAACCGGGAGCTTCCCCGCCGGTGCGGGCCGCGTAGGCGGTGGAGAGGTCGCGCAGCAGCGGGGCGAGGGACCAGCCGTCGCTCGCGATGTGGTGGGTGACGATGACCAGGACGTGGTCGTCGTCGGCGTGGCGCAGCAGCGCGGCGCGCACCGGGAGGTCGGTGGCCAGGTCGAACTCGCGGGCGGCGAACTCGTCGACGTCCGCCACGTCTTCGAACCAGGGCAGTTCGGTGAGCGCGCGGATCTCCTGGCGAGGGACGCCGTCGGTGTTCGGGAACACCGTCCGCAGCGACTCGTGGCGCTCGAGGACGTCGGCGAACGCGGCCCGCAGCGCGGGGACGTCGAGCGGGCCGCTCAGGCGCAGGGCGCGCGGCACGTTGTAGGCCGCGCCGGCGGCGTCGAGCTGCTCGACGAACCACAGGCTGCGCTGCGCCGCGGACAGCGGCAGCACCTCCGGCCGCGGCCGGACGGTGACGGCCGGGCGGGCGGCGCGGGCGGTGTCGAGCACGGTGGCCAGCGCGGCGACGGTCGGGGCGCGGAAGACGTCCGCGACGCCGATCCGGGCACCCAGCACCGAGCCGATCCGGGCGACGAGCCTCGCGGCGAGCAGGGAGTGGCCGCCGAGGGTGAAGAACCCGTCGTCGACGCCGACGGTTTCGATGTCGAGGACGTCGGCGAAGAGGCCGCAGAGGACTTCTTCGCGCGGGGTGCGCGGTGCGCGGCTCGTGCTCGTGCTCGTGTGCGCGGGGGCGGGCAGGGCCCGGTGGTCGAGCTTTCCGTTGGGTGTCAAGGGAAGGGTGGGCAGCAGCACGAACGCCGACGGCACGAGGTGCTCGGGCAGCCGCTCGGCCAGGTACCCGCGGAAGTCGGCCGGCTCGCCGACGACGTAGGCGACCAGGAGCTTCTGGCCCGGCCGGTCCTCGCGGACGACGACGGCGGATTCGGTGACGGCCGGGTGGGTGCCGAGCGCGGTCCGGATCTCCCCCGGCTCGACGCGGAAGCCGCGGATCTTGACCTGCTCGTCGGCGCGGCCGACGTACTCCAGGACGCCGTCGGCGCGGCGGCGCACGAGGTCGCCGGTGCGGTACATCCGCTCCCCCGCCGCGAACGGGTTCGCGATGAACCGGACGGCGGTGAGGTCCGGACGGCCGACGTAGCCGTCGGCGATGCCGGCGCCCGCGGCGTACAGCTCGCCGACGACGCCGGGGGCGACCGGCCGCAGCCGCTCGTCCAGGACGTGGGCGCGCTTGCCGTGCAGCGGCACGCCGATCGGGATCGGCGCCCCGGTGAGGTCGGCCGCCGTGATCCGGTGGCAGCTGACGAAGATCATGTTCTCGACCGGGCCGTAGGCGTTGGTGACGGTGAGGTCCGGGAACGTCGTCAGCGCCTTGGTGATGTGTGCGACCGAGGCGACCTCGCCGCCGGTGTAGACGTCGCTGACCTGCGTGAACACGCCCGGGTACTCGTCGAGCAGGAAGTTGAGCAGGCTGGCCGAGGCGAACATCGTGGTGACGCCGTGGCGCTCGACGAGGTCGGCGATGAGCGCGGGCTCGGGCTTCGGGCCCGGCTGCAGCACGCAGGCGGCGCCGGTGAGCAGCGCGCCGAACAGCTCGAACGCGAAGGCGTCCCAGGAGACGGGCGCGGTCTGCAGCCAGACGGCGCCGCCGTAGCCCTGGCCGAGAATGGTCGTGGCGACGGCTTCGTGCGAGGCGATGACACCCTTCGGCGTGCCGGTGGAGCCCGAGGTGAACATGACGCAGGCGGGTCCGGTGGCGGGCACGGCGAGGCCGGGGGCGGTCACCGTGGAGTCCACTGTGGACAGGTCGTCGAGCACCAGGGGCGCGTCGACCTGCTCGGCCAGCAGCTGACGGCGTTCGGCGGGGAACGACGGGTCCAGCAGCGTGTAGCCGCAGCCGGCCTTGAGCACGCCGAGGATCGCGGCGATGAGGTCCGGGCCGCGGTCGAGGCAGATCGCGACGATCCGGCCGGCCGGGACGTCCGTCAGGAGCGCGGCGACGCCGTTGGCGCGGGCGTCCAGCTCGGCGTAGGTGACGATCCGGTCCTCGAACAGCAGCGCGGTGCGGTCCGGGTTGCGGCGGGCGTGGCCTTCGACGACCTCGTGCAGGGTGACGCTCGCGGCGGCGGGCCGGGTCATCCCGCCCGCGACGGCCTGGGCGGTCTCGGTGGCGTCGAGCAGGTCGAGGTCGCCGATCCGGACGTCCGGGGTCGCGGCGACGGCGGCCAGGACGCGTAGCAGCCGGGTGGCCAGGGTGGCGGCGGTGGCGCGGTCGAACAGGTCGCTCGCGTATTCGAGCAGGCCTGTGAGTTCGCCGTCGCGTTCCTCGAAGATCGCGGCCAGGTCGAACTTCGCGTAGCCGATGTCGACGCGCTCACCGGTCGCGCGCACGCCGGGGAGGTCCAGTTCGGCGGCGAGGTTGTTCTGCAGCACCAGCAGGACCTGGAACAGCGGGTGGCGGCCGAGCGAGCGGGCGGGGTTCAGCTCTTCGACGACGCGTTCGAAGGGCACTTCGGCGTGTTCGAACGCGGCCAGGCACGTCTCGCGGGCCCGGCCGAGCAGCTCGCGGAACGTCGGGTCGCCGCCCGTCTCGGTGCGCAGCACGACGGTGTTGACGAAGAACCCGACGAGGTCGTCAAGGGCGGCGTCACCACGTCCGGCGACCGGTGAGCCGACGGGGACGTCGTCGCCGGCGCCGAGGCGGGTCAGCAGCGCGGCGAAGGCGGCCTGCAGGACCATGAACAGCGTCGCGCCGGACTCGGCGGCCAGCTCGGTGAGCTTGGCGCGCACCTCGGCGGGGACGTCCATCGGGACGACGCCGCCGCGGTGGCTCGCCACCGGCGGGCGGGGCCGGTCGGCGGGCAGCGGCAGTTCCTCGGGCAGGCCGGTGAGCGCGTCGCGCCAGTACGCGAGGTCGCTGTCGACGGGAAGTTCTTGTTGCCACAGCGTGTAGTCCGCGTACTGGACCGGCAGCGGTGCCCACGCCGGGGTTTCGTGCCGGGTGCGGGCGGTGTAGGCCTCGCCGACCTGGCGCAGCAGGGGCGCCATCGACCAGCCGTCGCAGGCGATGTGGTGCACGACCAGCAGCAGCACCGACGTCTTCACGGGGAGGGTGAACAGCGCGGCGTGGATCGGCAGTTCCCGGGCGAGGTCGAAGCTCTCTTCGGTGGCGGTGCGCAGATCGGCGGCGAGAGTGTCCTCTGTGGACTCCGCGAACGTCCACGGGACGTCTCCGGCGGGCCGGATCTGCTGCACGGGCTCGTCGCCGTGGCTGTCGAACACCGTCCGCAGGGCTTCGTGGCGGGCGACGACGTCGGCGACGGCGAGGCGCAGCACGTCGGCGTCGACCGGGCCGTCGAGGCGCACGGCCTGCGGGACGTGGTAGCCGGCGTTCCAGGTGTCGGCCTGGTCGAGGAACCACAGCCGGCGCTGGGCCGAGGACAGCGGCATCGGCTCGGGACGGCGGCGCGGGGTCAGCGGCAGGCGGGCGGGCGCGGCGGTTTCGAGGAGTTCGGCGAGGCCGGCGGGGGTCGGCGCGCGGAAGACGTCGCCGATCGCGGCCTCGACGCCGAGGGTCGCGCGGATCCGGGAGACGAGCTTCGCGGCGAGCAGCGAGTGGCCGCCGAGGGCGAGGAAGCCGTCGTCGATGCCGACGCCATCGACGCCGAGGATTTCGGAGAACAGCGTGCACAGCGCGGCTTCCCGCGGGGTGCGCGGGGCGCGGCCGGTGCGGGACGCCGTCCAGTCGGGGGCGGGCAGGGCCTTGCGGTCGAGCTTGCCGCTGGGGGTCAGCGGCAGTTCGGCGAGCACGACAAACGCGGCGGGCACCATGTACTCGGGCAGGTCCGCGGCCAGGGCCGTCCGCAGCGCCTCGACGTTCGGGGTGCCGCCGTCGGGGACGACGTACCCGACGAGGCGCTGGTCGCCTTCGCGGTCTTCGCGGGCCAGGACGCAGGAGCCGCCGACGCCGGGCTGGCGGTCGAGCACGGTCTCGATCTCGCCCAGCTCGACGCGCAGGCCGCGGATCTTGACCTGGTGGTCGGTGCGGCCGAGGTAGAGCAGGGCGCCGTCGTCGGTCCAGCGGGCGAGGTCGCCGGTGCGGTACATCCGCTCCCCCGGTACGAACGGGTTCGCGATGAAGCGTTCGGCGGTCAGGCCGGGCCGGCGGTGGTAACCGCGGGCGAGCTGGATCCCGGCGAGGTACAGCTCACCGGCGTCGCCGGGCGCGACCGGCCGCAGCTGCGCGTCCAAGACATACGTCTGCGTGTTCCACACGGGCCGGCCGATCGGGACCGCGCCGCCGTCGGCGCGGCACGCCCAGGACGTGACGTCGACCGAGGCCTCGGTGGGGCCGTAGAGGTTGTGCAGCTCGACGCCGGGGAGGGTGTCGAAGAACCGGGCCTGCAGTTCGGCGGGCAGGGCTTCGCCGCTGCACAGCACGCGGCGCAGGCCGGTGCAGCCGGCCGCGGCCGGGTCGAGCAGGAACGCCTGCAGCATCGACGGGACGAAGTGCAGGGTCGTGATGTGTTCGGCGCGGATCAGCTGGGCCAGGTAGGCGGGGTCGCGGTGGCCGCCGGGGCGCGCGACGACGAGCGTGGCGCCGGTCAGCAGCGGCCAGAAGAACTCCCAGACGGAGACGTCGAAGCTGGACGGCGTCTTCTGCAGCACGCGGTCTTCGGTGGTGAGGCCGTATTCGGCCTGCGTCCAGGCGAGCCGGTTGACGATCCCCTCGTGCGGCACCAGCACGCCCTTGGGGCGCCCGGTCGAGCCGGAGGTGTAAATGGCGTAGGCGAGATCCTGCGGAGTCGTCGTGGTTTCCGGCTCGGTGGCCGGGAACGCGGCGAGGTCGGCGTCGTCGAGGAAGCTCTGGGTCAGGACGACGGGGGCGGCGCTGTCGGCGACCATGAAGGCCAGCCGGTCGGCCGGGTAGTCGGGGTCGAGCGGGACGTAGGCGCCGCCGGCCTTGAGCACCCCGAGCAGGGCGATGACCAGGTCGAAGGAGCGGTCGACGCAGACACCGGTGAGGACGCCGGGGCCGACACCGCGGCCGATCAGGAGGTGCGCGAGCCGGTTGGCCCGCTCGTGCAGGGCGCGGTAGGTGAGGGTTTCGCCCTCGAAGACCAGCGCCGTCGCGTCCGGGGTGCGGGCCGCTTGCTCGGTGAGCAGCCGGGTGAGCGTGCGGCCCGCCTCCGGGACGTCGGTGGTGGTGTCGTTCCAGGCCGCCAGCAGCTGCCGGGTGTCGTGCTTCACGTAGATCAGCTCCAGTTCGAATCTGCCGGCGGGGAGGGGGTCAGCGCATCGAGGCGACGAGGCTCGCCGGGCGCAGGTCGGTCCAGTGCGTCTCGACGTACTCGAGGCAGGCGGCGCGGGTGTCTTCGCCGTGCACGGTCCGCCAGCCGGCCGGGACGTCCACAGTGGACGGCCACAGCGAGTGCTGGTTCTCGGCGTTGACCAGGACCAGGAAGGTGCCGTTCTCGTCTTCGAAGGGGTTGCTCATGACTTCTTCTCCTCTGTGAGTGCGGCCCGGCCGAGTGCCGGGGTGGCGACGAGCAGGGCGAACGCGACGAGCGCGACCGCGGCGTGGGCGAACATGGTGAGCGGGACGCCGAGCGTCTCGACCAGCAGGCCGATCAGGAGGTTGCCGATCGGGGTGGCGGCCAGGGTGAACAGCGCGAGGATCGACATGACCCGGCCGCGCATCTCCGGCGCGGACCAGCGTTGGGCCAGTGACACCAGGACCAGCGCGGTGAGCCCGGCGACCAGGCCGAGCGCGAAGAACGCGGCGATGCTGACGGCCAGGGACCCGGTGGCGAGCAGGGCCAGGCAGCCGACCTGGGCGCCGAGCCCGCACGTCGCCAGCAGCCCGGCGCGTTCGCGAGGCGGCCACTTGACCGAGACGATGAAGGCCAGTGACGCGCCGAGCGTCATCGCGGTGAGCAGCCAGCCGGCGCCTTTCTGGCCGCCGAGCAAGACGAGCCCGAGGTTGATCGGCCCGGCACCGCTGAGTTCGAGGAGCCCGGTGACGATCATGGCGGTGCGCAGCGCGGGCCGGACGGCGACGTAGCGGCAACCTTCACCGACGTCCTTGAGGAGCTGCTTGACCTTGACGCGTTCGCGGGGCTGCGCCGGGGCGAGGGTCTTGGTGTTCCCGGCGGCGACGGCGGAGACGAGGAAGCTGACCCCATTGACGACGGCGACGGTGACGAGCCCGCCGAGCCCGGCCAGCCACGACCCGAGCGCCCCACCGGCGGCCTGCCCCCCGCGGACGGCGGCGAGGTAGACGGCGTTGCCCCGCACGAGGTGCTCGGGCGGCAGCAGGTTGGGCCGCAGCGCGTCGGAGGCCGGGATGAAGAAGGCACTGGCGACGGCCATGACAACGATCAGCCCGGTCAGCAGCGGCAGCGAAGGCCCGGCGAACAGCACGCAGACGGCCCCGGTGACCATGGCGGCGGCCCGGATCAGATCGGTGGCGACGAGCACCCGCCGAGGCCCGGTCCGATCGGCGACGGCACCCCCGACGAGCAGGGTGAGCACCTTGGGCAGCGACCCGAGGGCAAGAACAAGCCCCGCGACCGCAGGCCCAGCGGCCCCGACGAGCGTCACGGAGAGAGCGATCAGCCAGACGGCATCCCCGAAGGAGGACAACCCCATGGCGAGCACGAGCCCGAGAAACGGCGCAGGCAGCGCCGACCGCGACTGCTGCGGCTCGACAACGGCGGTCATGCCAGACCCCCGCTCGGTGCCAGGGGTCGTGAGTGGCTATGAGGGTTAGAACCCGCATTACCACTCACGACAAGCCGCGGCAGACCCGCAAACCGGGCGCTCACGACAGCACCTGCTCACGGACCTGGGTCGCCTCGTCCGGGAACCAGACGTCTTCCGAGGTCAGGGCGTCCGCGCGGTACTGGCCCAGCGCGCTCACCAAGAGCCGCAGTTCCAGCGCCAAAGCCTCCACGAAGCGGACCAACCCGTCACGCGGGTCGGTGTCCACCGCCAGCAGTGCCGCACGGCCGAGACCCGCCGCGCGGGCGCCCAGGGCCAGGACCTTCGCGACCCGGGTGCCTTCCCACATCCGGCCGGACGTCAGCAGGCAACCGGCCGGCGCGCCGATCCGGGCCAGGCACTCGGCCAGAGGAAGTCCGACGCCGAGGAACGCCGTCGGCGCCCAGCCCGTGCCGCCCTCCGCGCCGTCGACCGTCACCGCGTCGGCGCCGGCCGCCCAGGCGACCGTGGCCGCCGAGGCGACGTCACGGCCCGGGAGCAGCTTCACCCACACGCCGGCGCGCGGGAAGTTGTTGCGCATCAAGCGGATCTGCTGACGCAGGATCTCCGGGGTGAACGTCCCGGGGCTGCTGCTGCGCAGCACGCCGTCGCCCAGCGTGAGGTCCACTGTGTACTGCTCGGCGAGCCGGTCCGCCGCCGCCGGGTCGACCAGGGTCATCCCGCCGAGGCCGGGCTTCGCGCCCTGGCCCACCTTCAGCTCGAACGCCAGCCGCCCGGAGTCGAGCAGCGGTGCCGCCGACGGGTCCGAATACACCAGGTTCCAGACTTCGGCGTCGGCGTCTTCGGTGCTCTGCTGCACGACGACGCCGCCGAGGCCGTCCGGGACCGCGTCGCCGTAGGCCCGGAGGCGCTCCAGCAGCGTGCCCGCCGCGGCGCCGCCCGTGCGGCCGTGGCCGTGGACCGGGACGACGTTCTCGCCGACCACCATCGGGATGCCGAGCCGCGCGGCCTGGGCACTCGCGGCCGCGCCGAGCCCGGCGCCCGCCACCTGCGTCGACCCGAACGCCGAGAGGTACAGCGGCAGTGCCGAGGCGAACCCGCCGATGACGGTGTCCAGCTCGACGTCGCCGTAGAGCGGCTCGCGGCCCAGCTCGATCAGCTTCTCCAGCCGGCGCGGCATGAACGCCGGCGGCACCAGCCGAGCCGATTCCAAAGAATCACCCGAAACGCCCGTGGAGGAACCGAACAGCGTCGTGCCGTACTCGGCCGCGGGCGGGAACACCGCCTCGGCACCCAGCCGGGCGCGTGCCCGGACGTCGTCCTCCGGGAAGCCCCCGGCGTGCAGCGCGGTCACGGGGACACCACGCCCGGCAGCTTCGGGAACGCCGTGGCCTGCCACACGGCGTCGAGGCCGGCGACGTAGCGGGTGAACCGCTGCAGCCCGAGGCCGAACCCGGCGCTGCCCGGGATGCCCTCGCGGACGAGGTCGAGGTACCAGGCGTACTTGGCCGGGTTCTCCCCCGTCTCGCGCATCCGCGTGACGATCCGGCCGTACTCGTGCTCGCGCTCGCTGCCACTGCACAGCTCGCCGTAGCCCTCCGGCGCGATCAGGTCGAAGTTGCGCAGGATCCCGGGCTGGGACGTGGATTCCCGGTCGTAGAACCCGCGCGAGCCCTTGGGGTAGTCGACGAGGAAGAACGGCCGGGCGTGCTTCTCCGACAGGATCGCCTCGCCCGCCCAGTCGATCTCGGCGTCGGCGCTCTGCGGGTGCCCGAGCTCGCGCAGGGTCTCGACGGCGGTCGTGTGCGACAGCCGGCCGAACGCGCCACCGAGCAGGTCGGCGAACGCGCCCGAGTCGCGGCCGAGCGCCTCCAGCACGTCGCCGGCGTCGTCGACGACCCGGCGCACCACGTGGGCGACGAGGTCCTGCAGCAGGTCGAGGACGTCGTCGCGGGACGCGCCGGAGACCTCGACGTCGAGCTGGTGGAACTCGGCGAGGTGACGGCTGGTGTTGGCCGTCTCCAGCGGTTCGAGCCGGACGTTCGGGGCGACGTAGAAGATCTTGTCGAAGCCCAGCAGCGAGGCCTGCTTGTAGAGGATCGCGCTGGTCATCAGCTTGTAGCGGTGGCCGTAGTAGTCGATGTCCACCTGCTTCGCGCCGCGGCCGCCCGGGTCGGTGACCGGCCCGATGACCGGGGGCAGCAGCTCGACGAAGCCGCGGCCGCCGAGGAACGCGCGGGCCTCGGTGAGCATCCGGTGCTGCAGGCGCAGCACGTGCTTGGTCGTGTCCGAGGTCAGATGCGTCCGCGGGTCCGGCGGCACGGCGGAATCGGTGTACTCCATGGCGATTTCACTCCCAGCTGGTCGGCAGAGGTGGTTCAGGCGCGGGCGGGTTCGGTGCTCGGGCCCGGCAGGACGGGATCGAGCCGCCGCCGGTGGTAGGACAGGTCGGCGAGCATCCGGGTCGCGCTGACCCGGTCGCGGCTGCGGCGGCCGCCGAGCGCGGCGGGCAGCGGCATCCGCCCGGTGTGCCACCACTGCAGGCGGCCTTCGTCGTCGAGCACGCAGCGGGTTTCGTTGCCGTTGTCGGGGTGCAGGCAGTACGGGACGTCGAGCAGGCCGCGTTCGAACGCCGCCGGCAGCGCCTCGGCGATCGTCGGGGCCAGCGAGCGCACCTCGTCGACGAGCAGGCGGGCCTGCAGGTAGACCTCGGTGTCACCGGACGGCGGCCGGCCGGGCGCGGGCTGGTCGAGGGCGGTGGCGTGGGCCAGCCGCAGCGCGTCGACGTTCTCCTCGACGGTCGGGATCCGGTGGGCCTCGGCGGTGGTCTTGACGATCAGCCGCTCGGTGCCGGTGCGCACAGCCAGCCGCACGCTCTCGGCCAGCAGCTCCCGTGCCCCGGCCGGGGTTTCCGGGAACAGGCCCATGTAGGTGTAGAGGACGACGTGGTAGTCCACGCCTGCCAGTTCTTCGGCGCACAGCCGCCGCATCGCCCACAGCGCTTCGGCGTCCTGCTCGGGGCTGGTCTGCTGGGCGTAGCTGGCGGACACGCTGCGGACGCCGTGCTCGACGAAGAACAGGCACTCCAGCACCGAGAGCGCCACGAGCAGCCCGGGCGGGCACAGCTGCCCGAGCATGCAGCCGCCGAAGCTCTCCAGGTGGCAGAGGACGCCGCGGTCGGCCTGGGCCGCGAGCAGCGTCGCCGACCGGGACCAGGACGCCGTCGCGGTGCGCAGCGGCACGCTGCTGTAGGGCAGGCAGTAGGACACCGGGCCGCCTTCGGAGGCGTCCAGGCCGGCTTCGAGCATCGCGGCGAAGATGTCCTCGGGCTGCGGCGAACCGTGGCGCACCTGGACCGGGAAACGCGGGCCGAAGAGCCCGTCGAGCAGTTCGGCGGTGACGCCGGTGCCGAGCGCGACGAGCGGGTAGCCGTTGAGCTGGACGCCGGATTCGAGCGACATCGCGGCGAGGTCGTGCTGCCCGGTGCGGGTGTAGCTGTCGAGCGTCACGGTGCCGACGGCCGGCACCCCGGCCTCGGCGACCGCGTGCAGCCCGCGGCGCATCATGGCGGGGTCCGAGAACCCCATCCGCGGCTGGACGAGCAGCGTCCGGCTGCGGCGGTGCTCGGCCACGAAGCTGCTGAACACCGACCGGGCAGCGCTCACCGCAACGTCCGGACGTTCGCGGCGACGAACTCGCGGAAGGACTCGATGGCCTGGCCGGAGTCGCCGGCGCCGACGTGGAAGACCGCGTCGTAGCCCAGAGCCAGCAGTTCGGCCCGCAGCTCGCTGTTGGCGTCGCCGCGGACGCCGAGCTTGCCGCCGATGACGGCTGGCAGCCCGGTCAGCTCGGGGTCGGCGCGCAGGGCGGAGATCACCCGGGCGCCGTCGACGTGGCCGTGGCCGTTGATGGTGCTGATCACCAGGCAGTCCGGCCGCTCGTCGCGGCAGGCGGCCAGCAGCCGCTCGACCGGGACGCAGGCGCCGAGGTTGAGCACCTCGTGGCCCATCTCCTCCATGATCAGCTGGAGGGCGACGAGGTTCCACATGTGCGAGTCGGACTGGACGCTGGAGAGGACGAACTTGAGCGGTCGCCGCCCGGCCACGCCGGGCCGGTCGGGGTGCTGCTCGATCTGGAAGGTGGTCATCGTGCGCTCGCTCCCTTGAGTTCGGGGAACGTCCGCGGCGCGGCGGGGTGCGGCCACGAACTTCTCGAGACGAATAGTCATCGCCGGCGGCCCGGCGCACATGGGTGCCGCGTCCCCGCATTCCGGCGGCGCCGCGAACCCCCATGACCGCCTCGCGCGCGGGCGTCGCGGCCGCGCGCGCGAGTGCGGAACCCGGTGCGCCGGGGTGACCCAGGTGGGTGGAGTACCGCGTCCGTTCGGGGTTTGTTGCCGCTTCACGCCCCCATGCGGCCCGCCCGCCGAACGGCCCAACCGCCACGTCCGTCCGGCCCAATCAGGGGTTCCGTGACCAGGCGTTTTCCCGGCGGTGCCCCTATGAGCCCCCAGTACGCCCCCATACGGCGCCGGAATGCGGGCGTAGCACCCCCATGTAACCGCGGTCACCCGCTGGCATGCTCGATCTCGTGATTCCCCCGCAGCCGAACCCGGCGACGACGACGCTTCCGCCCACCTGGTGGGCGGCGGGCCTGACCCCGCGTGAGCGGCGGTCCGACGGCCTCCGCCCCGCGTGGGTGGACTTCGCCGAGACCGCGCTCGCTTCGGCGGCACCGGCCGCGCCGGTGTCCGGCCCGACCTGGCGCACGGCGTTCGCGTCCGTGTTCCACCCGTTCGTCGGCGCGGTCCGCGCCGCGATCGCCGACGCCGCAGCGGGTGCGCCCGCCGTCGACGTCGTCTCGGTCGCGGACGGCTGTGCCGCGCAGCTGGGCCACCAGCTCGCCGGGCTCGCCGCCCGCACGCTGGTGCTGGAGCTGGGCCGGGCCCGCCGGGCCGGCCGGCTCGCCGGGGAGACCGGTGAAGAACGCTTCGCCGACTTCGTCCGCCAGGCCGGCACCACCGCCGGGCTCACGGATCTGCTGCACCGCTACCCGGTGCTGGCGCGGCTCGCCGCGCAGGCCGGGCTGTACGCGATCGAGTCGGCCACGGAGCTGCTCGGCCGGTACGCCACCGACCGCGACGCGCTGGCCGGGCTCATCGGCACCGCCGGCCTCGGCCGGCTGGCCGAGATCACCGGCGGCACCGGTGACGCGCACCAGCGCGGCCGCTCGGTGCGCGAACTGCGCTTCGACGGCGGCGACCGGGTCGTCTACAAGCCGCGGCCGCTGGGCCTGCACGCGGCGTTCACCGACGTCGTCGCCTGGCTCAACCCGCGTGTCCCCGGCCTGGAGCTGGAGACCGTCGACGTGCTGGTCCGGCCCGGGTACGGCTGGCTGCGGTTCGTCGAGCACCGTCCGTGCGCGGACCTGACCGAGGTCGACCGCTTCTACCGCCGCCAGGGCGTGCTGCTGGCTCTGCTGCACGCGCTCGACGGCACCGACGTGCACTTCGAGAACATCATCGCGGCCGGTGACCAGCCGGTGCTGATCGACATCGAGACGCTCTTCCAGCCCCTGCTGGCCGCGGAAGACGCCAACGCCGATCCGGCGTCGACGCTGCTGGCCCGCTCGGTGCACCGCACGATGCTGCTGCCGCAGATGATCGTCGGCGAGCACGGCGCGGTCGACATCTCCGGCCTCGGCGGCGGCCGCGTCACCACCCCGGCGCTCGAGCGCGTCGACTGGCTGGAGCCGGGCACCGACCGGATGCGGCTGGCCCGCGTCCCCGGCGGCCCCGGCGCCGGCGTCAACCGGCCCACCCTCGGCGGGGTCGACGTCGAACCGGCCGAACACGGCGCCGCGCTGCTGGCCGGGTTCCGCGCCGGCTACGACACCATCGCCGACGGCGCGGCCGAGCTGGCTCCCCTGCTGGAGCGCTGCGCGGCACACACGATCCGCGTCCTGGTCCGCCCGACCAGCTTCTACGCCCGGATGCTCGACGAGACGACGCACCCGTCGCTGCTGGCCGACGCGGCCGAGCGCGATGAGGCGTTCGCGCTGCTGCACGACGACAGCACCGACGACGTCCGCCGCGGCCTGATCGCGGCCGAGCTCACCGACCTGTGGGCCGGTGACGTCCCGATGTTCAGCGGCGAGCCCGGCTCGGCCGATCTGTGGGACGCCGAAGGCAAGCGGCTGCCCGACATGCTGAGCGCGACGCCGCTGGCGTCGGTGCTGGCGAAGATCGCCGGGATGACCACGATCGACCGCCGTGACCAGGAGTGGCTGATCTCGGCCGCGCTGGCCACCCGCCCGGCCGAGGAGACCCACGCCGGCACCGGCGTCACCGACGGCGTCCTGCCGAGCAAGAGCCCCGAGCCCGCGCACCTGCTCTCGGCCGCGTGCGGCATCGCCGACGCCATCATCGCCCGCGCGTCCTCGGCCGGCGGCCGGGTCAACTGGGTCGGGCTGGAGCTGGTCGACGAGAAGTACTGGGCCGTGCTGCCGATGGGCGCCGGGCTCGGCGAGGGCTACACCGGCGTTGCGTTGTTCCTGGCCCAGCTCGCGGAGCTGACCGGCATCGACCGATACCACGACCTCGCCGGGAAAGCCCTGGCCGGACTGCCGTGGCTGGTCTCGGAGCTGGAAGCCGACCCGGAGCTCGCGGAGGCGGCCGGCTGCGGCGGCCTGCTCGGGCTCGGCGGTGTCGCCTACGCGCTGGCCCGGCTGGCGCGGCTGCTCGCCCGGCCCGACCTGCTGGACCTGGCCGCCCGGACCGTCGCCGTGATGCCGGGCGCGACGCCGGCGACGTCACCGCGGTTCACCACCGGCCTGGCCGGTGGCCTGGTCGCGCTGCGGTCGGTCGCCGCCCAGACCGGGCTCGCGAGCGCGGCCCTGCTGGCCGACGCCTACGCCACCGAGCTCGCCGGCCGGTCCATCGACCCCGACCTGGCCGACCCCGGGTTCGCGCACGGCGCGGCCGGCGTCGACTGGGCCCTGCTCGGGCACCCGCGTGAGACGGCGACCCTGCCGCCCGCGACCGCGGCGACCGGGCACGGCTGGTGCTCCGGCCTGGCCGGGCAGGTGCTCGCCTACGCCGGTGACCCGGGCGTTCTCGGTGGTCTCGACGAGCAGGTCCGGCGCCTGGCCGCCCAGGACCCGCTGCGCGACCTGAGCCTGTGCCACGGCGAAACCGGCATCACCGACGTGCTCGGTGTCCTGGCCGAGAACGGCCACGCCGGGGCCGCCGCCGCGGTGGAGCGCCGGACCGGGCAGCTGCTGACCGCCGTCGAACAGGACGGCGCGCGCTGCGGCACCCCGGACGCCGTGCCTTCGCCGGGGCTGCTGACCGGCCTGGCCGGGATCGGCTACGGCCTGCTGCGCCTGGGCTTCGGCCCGCGTGTCCCGTCCGCGCTGCTCCTGCAACCCCCGACTCGCTGACCGCCCCGCCCCACCTGCACGAGGAGAACCGCACGATGCCCGAAATCACCGCCGAGACCGTCGAAGCCACCGTCGGCGCCCTGGTGCTCCCGCGCGCGAACCGCGCCGGTGCGCGCAACCGGGCGCTGGCCGGGGCGCGGCCCCGGTTGTCCGGGATCACATTGGAGACGCTCGGTGATCCCACCGTCGTCACCAACGGCACTTTCGCCCTCTGACCGTCCGTCCTTTTCGCACCGCCAGTACTACCGAGAGTGGAGACACCCGCATGACCGAGCACGACACCGCCGCCATCGACAACCCGATCGGCGACTTGACCCTCCCGTCGTCGGCCCGCACCGGCGCCCGCAACCACGCACTGTCGGGGCGGGCCCCGAGGGCTTCGATGAATTCGCTCACCACGTTCGACGTCACGGTCGTCACCGGGGGTTTCACCGAATAGTGAGACACCGGCCCGCCGGTATTTCGACGGGCATCCGGAAGTGATCCGTCCGGCTATAGTCCCCGCTCATGGGCATCCGTTCGACGCGCCTCATCGGGCGGGACAGGGAGCTCGGCGCACTGTCCCAGGCTCTGGAGAAGGCCCGCACCGACCACGGTGGGGCCTTCTTCCTTGTCGGCGAAGGCGGGATCGGGAAGTCCCGGCTCGCCGCGGACGTCGCCGCGCGGGCGCTGGCGACCGGGATGCCGGTGCTGCGCGGGCGGGCCAGCTCGATCGGGCCGATGGTGCCGTTCCGGCCGCTCGCCGAAGCCCTGCTGTCGCACTTCCGCGGCGGGCACCCGCCCGCCGCGCCGGAGCTCGACCCGCTGGTGCCGGTGCTGGCCCGGCTCGTGCCCGACTGGTACCGCGGTGACCGCCCGCACGACAACGGCTCGCTGATGGTGCTGGCCGAGGCCGTGTTCCGGCTGCTGTCGGTCGCCGGGCGCGCCGAGGGCTGCCTGATCGTGCTGGAGGACCTGCACAACGCCGACGCCGAGACGTTGTTCATCGTCGAGTACCTGGTGGACAACCTCGCGTCGGGCAAGGTGATGCTGATCGGCACCCTGCGCAACGAGCCCGGCGAGGCGCTGCGGCTGGCCACGGCGGCGTCGCAACGGTCGTCGAGCCGCACCTTCGAGCTGACCCGGCTGGACGCCGCCCGCACGCGCGAGTTCGCGGCGGCGTGCCTGGAGACCGAGCCGGACGCGGTCCCGGCCGCCGTCGCGAACCTGCTGTGGCAGAACAGCGAAGGCGTCCCGTTCGTCGTCGAGGAGCTGCTGCACGGGATGCTCGGCGACGGCCTGCTCGTGGGCGGGCCGGGCGGCTGGCAGGTGGTCGGCGAGCTGCAGGCCCGGGTGCCCGAGGCGTTGATCAGCAGCATCGCCGCCCGGGTCGACGCGCTCGGTTCGGACGGCGAGACGCTGCTGTCGGTGGCCGCGGTGCTCGGGCGGCGGTTCCCGCTGTCGGTGGTGCAGGCGGTGACCGACATGGACGACCGGATGCTGCACAACCACATCAGCGCGAGCGTCGCCGCGCACCTCGTCACCACCGACGAGACCACGCCCGGCTGGTACGCCTTCCGGCACCCGCTCACCGCCGAGGCGCTGCTGTCGAGGCTGGTGCCCTCGACGAAGGCGAACCTGGCGCGCAAGGCCGCCGACGCCGTCGAGCTGCTGCACCCGGGCCTGCCCGGGGAGCTGTGCGCGCTGGCCGCGTCGCTGCGGCTGACCGCGATGGACCACCCCGGCGCCGGCCGGCTGTTCGCCGAAGCCGGCCGCCGCGCGCGTGACGGCGGGGCCGCCGACACCGCCGTGACCATGCTGACCCGGGCCGTCGAACTGCTGGCCGCGGCGGGGACCGAGGATCGGGCCGACGCGCTGGAGGCGTTGCTGCACGCGCTCGGGCAGACCGGGCAGTTCGACCGGGCCGTGGAGTTCTCCGCGCGCTTCGCCGAGCTGGGCCGGCTGGAGCGGGCGGTCGACCTGCACATCCAGCTGGCCTGGGCGGCCTACATCGCCGGGCGGCACGACGAGTGCCTCAACCAGATCGAGCAGGCCCGCGCCCCGCTGGGCGACGAGATGGCCGAGGAGCAGCGGGCGGCCGTCGACGCCGTCGAAGCGACGCTGTGGCTCGACGTCCCCGGCCCGGCCCACACCGAACGCGCCCGGAAGCTCGCCGACCAGGCGTGGCAGGTCGCCGAACGCGCCGGGGTGCCGTTCGTGTCGTGCCAGGCGCTGCAGGTGCTCGGCATGGTGGCGCTGGAGACCGATCTCGCGGAGGCCGAGCGCTACCTGCAGCTGGCGCGGCGGCTCGCGGAGCGCCACCAGCTGACGCACCTGCGGACCCAGGTGCTGGTCCGCCTCGGTGGGCACCGGATGCTGGCCGAGGGCGACGTCCGGACGTTCGACCTGGCCCGAGCGGAAGCCCAGCGGACCGGCGCGATCACGCTGACCTGCGCGGTCGACGCGAGCCGCGCGGTGCACGCGGTGATGCGCGGCGAGTTCGAGCACGCGGACCGGATCCTGGCCGAGAACCTCGCCGTCCTCGGGCGGCTGCGGCTGGTCGCGCTGTTGCAGTACACGCACATGACGCGCGCGATGGTCGCCGCGCACCAGGCGGACCGGGCGCGGATGGAGCTGGCGCTGGACGACTTCCGCGCCGAAGGCGGCGGGACGGCGCAGGAGATGGTGCTCAGCGTCGGGCTGGCCCAGGTGTTCTGCTCGCTGCTGGAGGAGGACGCCGATCGCGCGCGACGGGAGCTGGCTCAGGTGATGGCGCTGGAGGAGCGGCAGCCGAGCCGCTTCCACCTGGCGGGCCAGCACGGCCTGCGGCTGCTGGTCGAAGCCCTCGACGGGATCGAGACGGAACCGGGTGAGCCGCGGGCGGCGGTGAGCGGGATGCGCTGGAACCGCCAGTTCGTCCTGCTGGGCGAGGCGGTCCGGCACGGCCGCGCGGGCGAGGCGGACCTGGCCGACGCGGCCCTGGCCAAGGCGGTGGACGCGGCGGCGTTGTTCCCGGTCAGCCGGCACCTGGGCCTGCGCATGGTCGCCGAGTCCGCCGCGGCCGACGGCTGGGGCGACCCGGTGACGTGGCTGAAGGAGGCCGAGGAGTACTTCCACCAGGCGGGCATCTCGGCGGTGGCGAGCGCGTGCCGGGGCCTGCTGCGCAAGATCGGCGCCCCGGTGGGCCAGCGCCGCGAGGGCACCGACCGCCTCCCGGCCGACCTGCGCTCGGCCGGGGTGACGGTCCGCGAGTACGAGGTGCTGCAGCTGCTGGCGGACAACATGGGCAACAAGGACATCGCCCGCCGGCTGCACATCTCGCCACGCACGGTGGAGAAGCACGTGGCGAGCCTGATGGCGAAGTCGAACCTGCAGAACCGCACGGCCTTGACGGAGTACGCGTCGCGGTCGAGGTAGTCCTCAGCCGCCGTGGGTGGAGTCGCTCTGGTAGGTCGTGTACGTGTACGGGTTGTCCAGGACCTTCGTCTGCGGGACGTCCGGGTTCATGCCCTGGCGCCACGCTTCCTCGCCCAGTTGCGCGCGCAGGTAGTCCACTGTGGACTCCACTTCGCGGCGGACCGCCGGCAGGTCGACGCCCACCAGGGCGCCGTCGCGTTTCACGATGCGGCCGTCGACCAGGACCGTGTGGACGTCGGCGCGCTGGGCCTGGAACGCCACGTGGCCGTACGGGTTGAGCAGCGGGAACGACACCGGGGACGCGTCGTTCTTCAACAGCACCACGTCCGCCTTCTTGCCGACCTCGAGGCTGCCCAGGTCGGCCGAGCGCCCCAGCGCCGTCGCGCCGCCGCGGGTGGCCCACTCCACGACCTGCTCGGCGCGCAACGCCGCGTGCGTCACGGTTTCGCCCAGCTTGTGCGCCTCCAGGTGCTCGCGGGAGCGGTCCGCGCCGAGGGTCGAGCGCATCGCCGAGAACAGGTCGCCGCTCCACCACACCGACGTGTCCATCGACAGCGACACCGGGATGCCGTACGCGCGCAGCGCCCAGGTGGGCGGGTAACCCTGGCCGGCGCTCTGCTCGCTCTCGGTCGACACCGACACCGAGCCGCCGGTGGCCGCGATGCGGTGGTAGGAGTCGGCCGAGAGGGACGCGCTGTGGACGTAGACCGTCTCCGGCGTCATGAAGCCGTTCTCGTACATCAGCCGGATGCCGTCGTCGCCGGTCGCGCCCCAGACACCGGCGTGGGTCGTCACCGGCACGCCCAGCTCGCGCGCCACCTCGAAGGCGGCCTTCTCGGGGAACGCCGGGTCGCCGGTGACGTCGAAGGCGAGCTGGAAGCCCAGGTCGCCGCCGGTGCGGCGGGTGACGAAGTCGCGGAACTCCGGCGTGCCCGTCCAGGTGGCCGGGGAGTCCTGGATGTTGCCGTAGGCCAGCACGAACCGGCCCGGCACGGATTCGAGCGCGTCGGCCGCTGCGTCGGCGTGCTGGGTGGTCTGCAGGCCGTGGGACCAGTCCACGGTGGTCGTGACGCCCGCTTCGAGCGCTTCCCACGCGCCGAGCAGGTTGCCCGCGTGGATGTCTTCGGGGCGGAAGACCTTGCCCCACTCCAGGTAGTACCAGACGAAGTACTGGGTGAGCGTCCAGTTGGCGCCGTAGCCGCGCATGGCCGTCTGCCACATGTGGCGGTGGGTGTCGATCATGCCCGGCATGACGATCCCGTCCGTCGCGTCGATCTCGACGGCTCCCGGCGGGGCTTCCAGCGCGGGGCCGATCGCGGCGATCCGGTCGCCGGTGACCAGGACGTCGGCGCCGGTGAGGACCCGGCGGGTGTCGTCGAGGGTCAGGACCGTGCCGCCGCGCAGGAGGACCGGCCGGCCGTCGGTGGGCTGCGTCATCGCTGCCTCGTTCTCCACGCACTTCTGCGTACACTCGTCCGCTGGACGGACATGGGGTGGGCGCAGTCACTTTTGCCCAGTGCCGCGCCGCTGTCAATCCCCGCCGCTACGCTGCCGGTGAGGGTTACCGCAGAGGGAGGTCGCGCATGCCACGCGAGGGAACCGGTCCCGACTTCATCGAGGCGCTCGCCCGCGGGCTTGAGGTGATCACGGCGTTCCGCCCGCACCAGCAGGCCATGACGCTCGCCGAGGTGGCCACGGCCACGAGCCTGGCCCGTCCGACCGCGCGGCGGATCCTGCTGACCCTCGAAGAGCTCGGCTACGTCCGTTCCGACGGCCGCGGCTTCGCCCTGACGCCCCGGGTGCTCGACCTCGGCGTCGCCTACGTGCGCTCGGCGGGCTTGTGGGACGTCGCCCGCCCGCACCTGGAACGCCTGGTCGCGCGCACGAACGAGTCGTGTTCGATCGCCCAGCTCGACGGCTCCGACATCGTCTACGTGGCGCGCGTGGCCGTGCCGAAGATCGTCGGGCTCAGCGTGCAGATCGGCACGCGGTTCCCGGCGCTGCCGACGTCGCTGGGCAAGGTGCAGCTCGCCGCCCTGCCCCTCGACGAGCTGGAGGCCGTGCTGGCCGAACCGACCCGCTCCGGGCTGGTCGCGCGCTGGCAGCCCGACCGGGCCGAGCGCGACGCCGAGCTGCGCGAGGTCCGGGCCCGCGGCTGGGCGCTCACCGACGAGCAGCTCACGCTGGGCATCCGCTCGGTCGCCGCGCCGCTGCGGGACGGCTCCGGCCGGGTGATCGCCGGCGTCAACGTCAACTGCCACGCCGCCGAGACGTCCGTCGAGCGGCTGCTGGAGCACCACCTGCCGCTGCTGCTGCAGACCGCCGGGGACATCAGCGCCGACTTCGCCCGGCTCGCCGACGTCCCGCACGTGACGGTCCCGGCGTCTTGACCGCCGTGAGCCACTCCCCCAAACTGAGCGGACATACGTCCGACTGACGGACACGAAGGTGAGGTTCGGGTGGACAACAGCGCCGCCGGTCCGTTGACCGGGCTGCTGGTCGCGGACTTCTCCCGGGTGCTCGCCGGGCCGTACGCCACGATGCTGCTGGCCGACCTGGGCGCCGAGGTCGTCAAGGTCGAAGGCCCGCAGGGTGACGAGACCCGCACGTGGATGCCGCCGGTGCGCGGCGACGTCTCCACCTACTACCTCGGCATCAACCGCGGGAAGCGCTCCATCGCCCTGGACCTGCGCGACGAGGCCGACGCCGTCGTCGCCCGCGAGCTGGCGGCCCGCGCGGACATCCTGATCGAGAACTTCAAGCCGGGCGGGCTGGCCAAGTACGGCCTCGACTACACGAGCGTGCAAGCCGCCAACCCGGGGTCGGTGTACGCGTCGATCAGCGGGTTCGGCTCGGGCGAGGGCCGGCACGTGCCCGGGTACGACCTGATGGTGCAGGCGATCTCCGGGCTGATGAGCCTCACCGGCGACCCGGACGGCCCGCCCTACCGCGCCGGGATCTCGGTGTTCGACGTGATGGCCGGCAACCACGCCGTCATCGGCATCCTGGCCGCGCTGCGCCACCGCGACGCGACCGGCGAGGGCCAGCACGTCGAGGTCAACCTGCTGTCCTCGGCGCTGACCGGGCTCGTCAACCACAGTTCCGCTTACGCCGCCGGGGGTGTGGTGCCGTACCGGATGGGCAACGCCCACCCGAGCGTCTTCCCGTACGAGCCGCTGCCCACCGCGGACAACGACCTGATCGTCGCCGCGGCCAACGACGGCCAGTTCCGCCGGCTCTGCGAAGTCCTCGACCTGCCCGATGTTGCGGACGACCCGCGCTTCGCCCGCAACGCCGACCGCACGAAGAACCGCGAAGAGCTCCGGCCGCTGCTCATCGAGCGGCTCGCCACCCGCGGCGCGGTCGAGTGGTTCGAAGCGCTGACGAAGGTCGGCGTGCCGTGCGGGCCGATCAACACCATCGACGGCGGTTTCGCGATGGCCGAACGCTTCGGCCTCGACCCGATCGTCGAAGTCGGCGACGGCGACCGCGCGGTGCCGACCACCCGCCACCCCATCCGCTTCTCCGCCACCCCCGCCGCCTACCGGCTGCCGCCGCCGGAGCTGGACGAGCACGGCGCCGAGCTGCGCGAGTGGCTGACGAGTCCCCGGGAGGACGACGATGGCTGACATGCCGGCGTACGAGACGGCGCTCGGCGCGTCGAGCCGCGACAAGATCACCCTGCTCGGCCAGGACCTCGCCCGGGACGTGATGGGCGAGGTCGGCTTCGGCGAGCTGGCGTTCTGGCTCGCCACGCAACGACGTCCGACCAAGAGCGAGACGCGCGTCTTCGAGGCGGTCCTGGCCGCGCTCGCCGACCACGGCTTCACCCCGACCGCGATCGTCACCCGGCTGACCTACCTCTCGGCCCCCGACTCGATCCAGGGCGCGCTCGCCGCGGGCCTGCTCGGCGGCGGGTCGCGTTTCCTCGGCGTCACCGAGGACTGCGGCCGGTTCCTCCACGACGTCCTCGGCACCGTCGAGGACCCACCCACCGACGACGCCGGGTGGGACGCACTCGCGTTGACGACCGTCGAAAGCATGCGCGCACAACGGAAGTTCGTGCCCGGGCTCGGGCACCACGTGCACAAGGACGGCGACCCGCGCACCGCGCGGCTGTTCGAGATCGCCGCCGAAGAGGGCTTGCGCGGCCCGCACCTGGAGCTGTTCGCGGCGATCGGCCGGGTGCACCCGCGGGTGCTGGGCAAGACGCTGCCGCTCAACGGCGCGGGCGTCTGCGGCGCGGCGCTGGCCGACCTGGGCCTGCCGCTGGAGCTGCTGCGCGGGTTCGCGTTGCTGGCCCGCACGGCCGGGTTGATCGGGCAGCTCGCCGAGGAGTTGCGCCATCCCGTCGCGAACGACATCTTCCTGTCGGTGGACCTGAACAACCGGTCCGTCGCCCCGGATCCGGAAGTCTGAGAGGAACGCCGATGCAGCTGGTCACCGAGGACAACATCACCGAGCTCGCCGCGCGGCGCTGGTCGAGCGCGCACGACCCGCGGACCGCGGAGCTCATGTCGGCGCTCGTGCGGCACCTGCACGCCTTCGCCCGCGAGGTGCGGTTGAGCGAGACCGAGTGGATGGCCGCGATGCGGTGGCTCACCGAGACCGGGCAGATCAGCGACGAGAAGCGCGAGGAGTTCATCCTCGCCTCCGACGTGCTGGGCCTGAGCATGCTGGTCGTGCAGATGAACCACGCGTTCGACGCGAAGGCGACGCCGGCGACGGTGCTGGGCCCGTTCCACATCGACGGCTCACCGGAGAAGGAGTTCGGCGGCGACATGTCCGACGGCCTGCCGGGCGCGCCGCTCTACGTCACCGGCACCGTCACCGGGCTGGACGGCTCCCCCGTCGGCGGCGCGGTCCTCGACGTCTGGCAGGCGGACGAGGAAGGCGCGTACGAGTCGCAGATCCCCGGCATCGACGAGGCCCGGCTGCGCGCGAAGTACACCACCCGCGTCGACGGGTCGTACTGCCTGCGCACGATCGCGCCGAAGGGGTACTCGATCCCGATGGACGGCCCGGTCGGCGAGCTGATCGGCGGTACCGACATCAGCCACTACCGGCCGGCGCACGTGCACTTCCTGATCAACGCCGCCGGCTACGAGCCGCTGATCACGCACCTGTTCCAGGAGGGCGCCGAGTACCTCGACAGCGACGTCGTGTTCGGCACCAAGCAGGAGCTGGTCGTCACGTTCGAGCCGCGCGAGGCCGGCCCGACCCCGGACGGCGGGCACAGCGACGGGCCGTGGATCGAAGCCCGCTACGACTTCGTGCTGCAGCCCGCGTAGCAATGTCCTGAAGGGCACCCTCAGGGCTGTATAAGCCCTGAGGGTGCCCTTCACGGCTGATCAGCGTCCGTAACCCTCGGCGGCCAGGACCTTCCCCATCTGCTCGTAGGCCGCGGGGTCGTCGGGCGCGATCGTGGCGAGCCCGTCGACGTAGCGGTTGTACATGCAGAACGCGGCCGCGATCAGCACGGTGTCGTGCAGTTCGAGGTCCGTCGCGTCCTGGGCGCGGGCCGCGGCGACGAGCTCGTCGGTGACGTTGCGGCCGGTCTCCCGCACGGCCAGCGCGATCCGCAGCAGCGCCTTGAGCTTCTCCGACACCGGCGCGTCGTCGACCCCGGCGCAGGCCGCGTCGACCACCGCGCGGCCGCCGTCGATGGTCTCGGCCGCGGTGGCGGCGTGGCTGCCGGTGCAGAAGCGGCATTCGTTGCCGTTCGACACGACCGTCGCGATCAGCTCGCGCTCGCCGACCGTGAGGCTGCTCGGCCCGCGCAGGAGCGTCTGGGCCAGGAGGTTCAGCGGGACCGCGGTCTCGGGCCGGTAGGCCATCAGCGACCGGATCCCGGGCAGCTCCGGGTCGAGCGGGATGTGGGGCATGGGTGTTCCTCCTCGCGAGCGGAAGATCCAGTCTTTCCGGCGAAGGGGCCCGCGCCAACCTCCACTTTGCCCAGTGGTGCTGCGGCCGAACGGCTCCGGTCCTCCCCGCGGGCAGGTGCGGGGAGGACCGGAGCCGCTCTTTTCTCAGCCGAGGGTGACGTCGTCGGTGTAGACCGACCCCTGGCCGTACCAGCCGTGGACGTAGATCGTCACCGCGCCCGACGCACCGGTCGTGAACGGCACCGACAGCTGCGTCCAGCCGCTGCTCGAGGTCCAGGTGCTGGCGGTCGCGCCGCCCCGGACGCCGAGGTAGGCGTAGCTGCCCTGCACCCACGCCTTGAGCGTGTACGCGTGGTTCGGCGCGAGGGTGATGTTCTGCGCGGCCTCACCGGTCGACGACGCCGTGGCCGTCACCTGCAGGGCCTTGGTGCCCGAGTGCGCGGGCGAGGCGACGACCGAGTCGCCGGCACCGACCCACGGGCTCAGCGCGCCCGTCTCGAACCCGCCGTTGACGACCGAGCCGGTCGGCACGGTGCCGTTGACGGTGAGGGTGAAGGTCGCGCTGTGGCTGCCGGAAGTTCCGGCGCCGGCCACGGTCAGCGGGTAGACGCCGGGGACCGCGGCCGAGGTCGTGGCGACCGACAGCGTCGCGCTGCCGCCCGCGGTGACCGAGCCGGGGCTGACCGACGCGGTGACGCCGGCGGGTGCGCCCGAGACCGAGAGGGCCACGGACTGGGCGGCGCCGGAGGTGACGGCGGTGGTGACCGTCGCCGAGGTGGAGGCGCCCGGGTTCACCGCGGCCGAGGCCGGGTTCGCGGCGAGGGAGAAGTCGTTGCCCGGCACGGTCGTGCCGCCGGTGAACGGCTCGAAGGCGTGGCTGAAGAACCACTGCGACTGGCTGATGCCGGAGCAGTTGTCCGCCGCGGCCCCGCCCGGGCAGCCGCCGTTGTCCCGCTGCAGCGCCCAGAAGGACAGCTCGTTGATGCCCTTGGACACGGCCCAGTTGTAGACGGTGGCCGCGTCGGCGGTCGTGAACGTCTCGGCGGGGCCGAAGTCGTCGACGCCGATCATCTCGGTGATCCCGACACTCGCCCACAGCTGGGCCTGGGTCTTGCCCGGGTAGAGCGCCGCGAGCTGGGAGACCAGGCCGGTGGCCGAGGTCTGGGTGTCGGTCGCCATCTCGTGGGCGGCGTTGTCGTAGTAGTCGAAGGTCATCATGTTGACGACGTCGACGCGGGTGCCGTTGGTGACGGCGTTGCGCAGCACGGCGAGACCGCTGTCGGCCAGGCCGCGGGTGGTCGTGGGCAGGGTGTAGGAGATCTGCAGCGGCCGGCCGGAGGCTGCGGCCCAGTCCTGGACCTTCTTGATGGCCTTGTTGCGGCGGTCGATGCCGGCTGAATTGGTGAGCGAGTTGTCCTCGATGTCCATGTCGAGGCGCGGGACGTCGTAGGTGGTGATCACCGACTCGTAGGCCGCGGCGATCGAGTCGACGTTGGTGCAGCTGTCGGCGATCTCGGTCCCGGTGTTGTCGGCGGTGTAGCCGCCGAAAGACGGGATGACGTCCCCACCGCGCGAGCGGATGGTGGTGATGTCGGAGCCGAAGGTGGCACTCGAGATCGGCATCCCGGAGTCACCGTTCCAGTAGACGGTGCACTGCCCCTTGGTGGCGGCCTGGATGAACGCCATGGTCAGGTGCTTGGCCCCGGACGCCTGCGCGAGCGCGGCCGGGCTTTCGCCGGTCCACGCCTCGAAGTAGGGGGCGAAGACGTGCGAGGGCAGCGGCGTGGCGGCCTGGGCGGTCCCGGCCGCGGCGACCAGCGAACCGGCGGAAAATGCCGCCAGGGCAAGAGAAACGGACAATCGGGAGAAAGGTCTGCGTCGACGCACGAGCGCTCCAAAGCCGGCGGGGAGCCGTGCTGCGGCGTCGCACGGCGGGAACGTCCCCAGGATTGGATCAGACCAATCCAGGAGTCAAGGTCTAGACCACTAAACCGGCCGGATGGCCGTACTGGTTGCACCCGCCCTTTTCGACACCTTCGACCACAGCGGGTGAGCAACGATCGTGACAAAAACGTTCCGTCTCCTGGGGTGGGCCGGTAGCGTGCGCCTCCATGCGGGTGATGTGGGGGAAGATCGAACAACTCAGAGTGACCATGCCGTGGCGTGCGGCACCGAAAGCCGCGCTCACCAGCCCGCTGACGCTGATCGTGGCGGCGGTGACCTCGCTGCTCGCGTGCTTCCTCGGCACCGCCGCGGTCCTGCAAGCCTCCGCGGCCGGCGGCGCGGCCGTCACCTACCAGACCGGCATCGTCTGCCCGGACGCCTACGGCCCGGTCTTCGGCAAGGGCAACATCCCCGTCGAGACCATCCCCGCGGTCACCGCCGCCGTCCAGCGCCACGCCCCCGCCCACGGCTTCGGCACCCCGATCGTCGGCCAGTACACCAACGTCCTGCTCGGCACCCAGTTCAACGGCGACCCGCACTACAAGATCCGCCTCGGCTACCGCGACCAGGCCGGGCTCGACCACCTCACCCTGCAGCAGGGCACCCGCGCCCCCGGCCTGTGGCTCGGCAACGTCGTCGCCGACGGCGAACACATCGGCCTCGGCGCCCGCCCGAGCGTCCAGGGCACCCCGCTGCCGCCCGTCACCGGCATCTACCGCGACCTGCTCGACCCGCCACCGCGCTGGTGGTGCTCCCAGCAGTCCGGCGCCGTCGTGGACCGGCTGGCCAACGACCCCATCGACTCGATCGTCTTCGCCACCGACCGCGCGAGTTTCGACAACGCCGTCCACGCCCTCGGCCTGCCGACCATGCAGTACTTCCACATCTCGTTCTACGTCCCGCCACCCACCACCCTCAGCGGCGCCGAAGACCTCCTGCGCCGCTCCCAGGACCTGGTCGCCGACGTCCGCGCGGACCTCACCGCCCAAGGCCTCGGCTCCGCCGTCGCCGCCGACGTCCCGACCTTCGAACGCTCGGTCACGATCGCCCGCCAGGCCCAGGACAACGTGTTCGTCTCGATCCTGCCCCTCGCGGTGATCAGCGTGCTCGTCGGCTGCGCGGGCCTCGGCAGCGTCGCCCTGCAGTGGTACCAGCGCCGCCACGCCCAGCTGCGCCTGCTCTCCGCCCGCGGCAGCGGCCCCGGCGCCCTCGGCTGGCTCGCCATCGCCGAGCTCGGCCTGCCGATCCTGCTCGGCGGCGCCGCCGGCGCGGTCGCCGCCCGCCTCCTGCTCGGCGTCTACGGACCACCCGGCGCCCCCGACTCCGACGCCGAACTGCGCGCCGGCATCGTCGCCGCGGCCGTCCTGCTGCTCTCCATGACGCTGCTCGCCCTCGTCGTCGCCGTACGAGCGCACCGCGAGTTCGAACTCGGCCGGGTACGCCGCAAGGGCAACCGGGCGCGGCTGCTCGCGTACTTCCCGTGGGAACTCGCGACCGCGGGCATGGCCTGGCTCGGCTGGACCCGCCTGGCCGGCTACAGCACCGGATCACGCCTCGGAAATCCATTACCCCAGGTCGACCCGCTCGCCCTGACCTACCCGGTGTTCGTCGTCCTGACCGTCGGGCTGCTGACCGCCCGGCTGGCCTGGCTCGCCCTGCACGCCTCCCACCGCGCCCGCTTCTGGTCTCACCCCGCGCTGCAGCTGGCCATCCGCCGGCTGGCGGGCGCCCGCGCCCCGGTGACCGGCGTGCTCGTCATCGGCACCCTCGCGATCGGCACCCTGGCCACCGGGATCGGCATCGCCGACGGCCAGGAAGACGCCCTCGCCACCAAGTCGGCGATCTTCGTCGGCAGCGACGCCCGCCTCGACACCGACAGCCCGATCGGCATGGGCACCGTCGCCATGCCCGCCGCCCTGGCCGGCACCAGCACCATCGTCGGCGAGCTCACCGGCACCGGCAGCGTCGTGCTGGTGATCGACCCCGCGACGTTCGCCAACGCCGCCGCACTCGACCGCGTCCCGGTCGACGACCTCGACGCGCTCCTGCGGAAGATCACCCAGCCGGACCCGCACGGCACACCCGCGATCCGGGTCGGGCACCGCGACGGCCAGTCCACCCACCTGCCCGGCGGCCTCCCCGACGTCGTCTCCGCTGGCGACCTGCCGGTGTTCCCGATGATCGGCACCTCACCCGGCTACGTCGTGTCCCGCACCGCGCTCAGCCACGCCCAGCTCGACGGCATCCCCAAGTGGAGCGTCCTGACCAAAACCGCGATGGCCGACGCCACCACCGCACTGCGCTCGGCCGGGGTGTACATCCCCAACCGCGTCAGCCGCGAATCCGCACTCGACGGCCTCCCGTTCTTCGTCGTCTCGTGGACGTTCTCCTTCGTGGCCCTGCTCGGCGCCGTCCTCGGCCTGGTCGCGATCCTCGCGCTGCTCGTCGCCGTCGAAGTCCGGCGAAGGCAGAACGCCCTCGCTGGCGCCCTCGTCCTGCGGATGGGCATGCGGCCACGGACCCTGCTCGCCAGCCACCTCATGGAACTCGGCGCCCTCAGCGGACTCGCCATCGTCGTCGGCGTGGTCTGCGGGATCTCCGTCGCGGGACTCTCCGTGCCGCGGTTCGACCCCGCGACCTTCCTCGCCCCCCGCTCCGAACTACCCGACCCACTGCCGTTCGTCCTGACCGTGCTGGCCGTCGGCGTCCTCGTGGTGGGCCTGGCCGGCTGGATCGCGGTGCGCTCGGTGCGCACCGCCCGGACCGCGGAGCTGATCCGTGCCTGAAAAACCGATCTTCCAGCTCCGCGGCATCGGCGTCGACTACCAGACACCCGCCGGCATCGTCACCGGCGTCGACGACGTCAGCATCGACGTCCCCGCCCGCGGCATGACCGTCCTCGCCGGCCCGTCCGGCTCCGGGAAGTCCACCCTCCTGCGCGTCCTCGGGCTGTTCGAACAACCCGCCCGCGGCACCCTGACGTTCCAGGGCGCCGACGTCCGCAAGCTCAAGCACCGCGAACGACGCGCCCTCCGGCGTCACCACCTGGGCCTGGTGTTCCAGAACCCCTCCGACAACCTGCTCGGCTACCTCTCGGTCGCCGACAACCTCCGCGCCGCCGCCGAAGCCGCCGGCACCCACTGCCGCCCCGACGACATCCTCGCCCAGCTCGGCCTGCACGACACCGGCGGCTGGAAGATCTCCGCCCTCTCCGGCGGCCAGCAGCAACGGCTCGCCTTCGGCTGCGTCCTCGCGGCCCGCTCCACGGTCATCCTCGCCGACGAACCGACGTCCCAGCTCGACGAAGCCTCGGCCGACCTCGTCCTCGACACCCTGCAGTACCTGGTGGACCAGGACTTCGCGGTCCTGGTGGCCTCACACGACGAACGCCTCATCGACCTCGGCGCCCGGATCGCCCGCCTGCACAAGGGCGCCCTCGAAGGCATCGAAGAACGGGAGCCGCGGCCGTGACCGCCGAAACCGCACCGTCCATGCTCGAAGCCGTCGGCCTGCGCCGCAGCTTCGCCCACCCCAGCGGCGACATCGAAGTCCTGCGCGGCCTCGAACTGCGCGTCGCCGCCGGCGAACTCGTCACCGTCTCCGGCCGATCCGGCTCCGGCAAGAGCGCACTGCTGGCCCTGCTCTGCGGGTTCGACTCGCCCGACTCCGGCTGCGTGCTCCTCGACGGCGTCCCCATCAGCGGCGCACCACCGTGGCACACCTGCGCGGTCCTGCCCCAGGCCCTCGGCCTCGCCAACGAACTCACCATCGCCGAAAACGTCGCCCTGCCCCTGCGGCTGCGCTCCGACATCCCCCGCCCGTCCCGCCAGGTCATCCACGACCGCGTCACCGACCTGCTCGACGAACTCGGCATCGGCGACCTCGGCGACCGCTACCCCCTCGAAGTCTCCTTCGGCCAGCAGCAACGCGTCGCCCTGGCCCGCGCCGTCGCCGGCCGCCCCCGGATCCTGCTCACCGACGAACCCACCGCCCACCTCGACGGCGGCAGCACCCCCCGCGTCCTGAAGCTGCTACGCCGATGCGCGGCCGAAGGCGCGGCCGTCATCGTCGCCACCCACGACGACGAAGTCCACCGCATAGCCGACCGCCGCGTCCGCCTCCTCGACGGCGTCCTCACCGCCCTGCTCGACTGAAGTCCGTGAATGGCACATCGAGGGACTCAGAGTCCCTCGATGTGCCATTCACGGCTTACGCCAAGGCGGTCGAACGGCTCACGTCCTCCCACGCGGCCAGATCCGCCGCCAACACCTCGTGGTGACCCCGGATCGCCTCGACGGCGTCCGCGCCCAGCGCCAGCCGCAACGGGGCGTCCTCACTCGCCACAGCCCGCACGATCGCCGCCGCGGCCTTCGCCGGATCACCCGGCTGCGTGCCGTCCATGCCCTCGACCGCACCACGCGTCCCCGACGTCGACACCGCGTAGGCGTCGATCGTGCGGGAACGGTGCATCCGGTCACCACCGAACTCGGTGCGGAACGCGCCCGGCTCGACGATCAGCACCCGCACCCCGAACGGCGCCACCTCCGCCGCGAGCGCCTCCGAAAGCCCCTCCAACGCGAACTTCGCCGCGCAGTACGCCCCGAACCCCGGCATCGACAGCTGCCCACCCATCGAGCTGATCTGCACGACCGTCCCGCTGCCCTGCGCCCGCAGGTGCGGCACCACGGCCTTCGTCACCTCGACCGCACCGAAGAACATCACCTCCATCAACCCGCGCAGCTCCGCCATCGTCAGCTCCTCGACCGCGCCGACCGAACCGTTGCCGGCGTTGTTCACCACGACGTCGATCCGCCCGAACGTCTCCAGCGCCGTCTTCACCGCCGCGTCGACCTGACCGGCATCGGTGACGTCCAACGCCGCCGTCCGGACCCGGTCACCACCCGCCACTTCCAGGTCCCTCAAGGTTTCCGGCCGCCGAGCGGTGGCCAGCACCCGATCGCCGGCCGCGAGAGCGGCCAGCGCCACCTCCCGGCCGAAGCCGGAAGAGCAGCCCGTGATCAGCCAGACGCGGCCGTCGGTGTTCGTCATCTCCGAGTTCCTCCCAGTACGTTTCCTCCGTCCATCCTGCGGAAGATCACGCACACGGCGCCAACACCGATCACCTGGCACAGCTACAGTCAAAACCTGTGACCCCCGAGCTGCGGCAACTGCGCTACTTCGTCGCCGTCGCCGACGAAACCAGCTTCACCCGCGCCGCCACCAGCCTGCACATCGCCCAGCAATCCCTCTCCCAGCAGATCACCGTCCTCGAACGCACCCTCGGCGCCCGGCTGTTCGACCGCGACGCCCGCGGCACCCGCCTCACCGCCGTCGGCGCACTCTTCCTGCCCGAAGCCCGCGCGGTCCTCGCCCGAGCCGACGACGCCGTCGCGACCCTCGGCCGCGCCGTCCGCGGCGAAATCGGCACCATCCGGCTCGCCTTCCTCACCACCACCGCCAACTACCTGCTGCCACCCATCGTCCGCGCGGCCCGCGAACGATTCCCCGCCCTCGAGGTCCACACCGCCGAAGCAGCCATCGCCGACCTCGTCGACGGCCTCCGCGAACGCCGCTTCGACCTGGCCTTCACCCGCCCACCCCTCGTCGACGACCTCACCTCACGGACCCTCATGACCGAAGAGGTCTGCGCCGTCCTCCCCCAAGACCACCCACTGGCCACCCGCACGGCACTCACCCTCGCCGACCTCGCCGACGAACCCTGGGTCCTCACCCCACGCAGCAGCTGGGAACCCTGGCACCGCAGCTACGACGACGACTTCGCCACCGCCGGCTACACCCCCCACGTCGTCCAGCGCGCCCCGACCGTCCAAGGACTGCTCGGCCTCGTCGCCGCCGGAGTCGGCGTCACCCGGCTGACCCGCTCGTCCCACAGCCTCCGCCGCACCGGCGTCGCCTTCGTCCCCCTCACCGGCGACATCGCCCGAACCGAACTCGTCTGGCTGCCCACCAACGACAACCCCGCCCGGCACACCATCACCGACGTCGCCACCGAACTCGCCGCCACCACCGACCTCACCCAAGCCGGCTAGCAAGTGCCCGCGAAAGTAGCTGCCGCACGCAGCGACCGGAACTTTCCCAGGTGAGACCGCGACTCTGTGACCCGTGACGCACGGTGTCCGACGACCGGGCCGATCACCTGATCCGTAGAATCAGCCGTGATGCGACGACTTCGGTGGTACTGGGGGGCGCTGGTCCTCGTCAGCGTGGCCCTCCTCGTGGGTTTCTTCGCCTTCTTCGGCTCCGAAAGCCAACCCGGACAACCCCAACCCCGCCAAGGCCCGCCCGGCACCGGCCCGCTCACCGTCGTCGCCATGGGCGACAGCACCGCCTCCGGCGAAGGCGCCGGCCAGTACACACCCACCACCAACGGCCAGGGCGGCGACTGGTGCCACCGATCCCCCAACGCCTTCGTCGAAAAGATCGCCGTCCCCGGCATCACCGCCCACGTCAACCTCGCCTGCTCCGGCGCCCCCGCCGAACAGGTCGCCCTCGGCGGCGTCAAGCAGTGGACCGAAGGCTCACAAGCACAACAGCTCGCCGCCCTGGTCAAGGACCACCGCGTCGCCGCCGTCGTGATCGCCGTCGGCGCCAACGACGACCCCAAGTTCTCCAACCAGGTCACCGACTGCTTCAAAGCGTGGTTCGACCCCGGCGGCCCGCCGTGCAGCACGGCACTCAAGCAGAGCTGGCAGTCCAAAGTGGACGCGATGGTCCCGAAGGTCGCCGCCGCCGTCTCCGACGTCAAGAAAGTACTGGCCCAAGCCGGTTACGTACCCGCGGACTACCAGCTGATCCTGCAGTCCTACGCCGCCCCGATCGGCCCCGACGTCCCCGAAGACCTGCGCAGCCTCAACGGCTGCCCGTTCCGGGTCGAAGACCTGCGCTGGATCTCCCAGACCGGCATCGGCGTCCTGTCCTCCGGCATCAAAACGGCCGCCCGGCAGACCGGCGCCCGGTTCCTGGACCTCGCCAAGGCCGGCGTGCAGCACGAAGCGTGCAGCGGCGGCGCCAACCCCGCGACGGAATGGTTCACCCGCCTGACGCTCCAGCTCGCCGACCTCGGCCAAGCCGACCGGGCGGGCCACGCACTGCAGGAGTCGTTCCACCCCAACGCCGCCGGCCACACCGCGATCGCCGACTGCCTCACGGAGTTCATGACCACTCGCGAAGGCAACGCCTCCTGCCTCGCGGGCGCGGACGGCAAGCTCCACGCGGCCCCGGAGGTCGTCGCCCGCTGACCTTCCCTGCTCTCGAGCAGGGTTGAGTCGTGCCGTCTGCACTTACTGGACCGCAAGGTCTTTCACTATCGCCCCGCGGTATAGGGCGTTATACACTTAAAGATCGAGGGCCGCTCGCAGTGCGATGTCGATGCGCTCTTGGACCTCCTGGTCGATCTCCGCGAGGCGCTCGTCGAACCACGGGCGGTAGAGCCGCGTGAGGTTGAGCGTCGACACCCAGTAGCGGGCGTCGATCGCCACGCCGAGGATGTCCTGGGGGTCGCGGTCGAGCAGTTCGGTGCCGAGCAGCCAGGGGCGCTCGGACTCGTTCACCCCGTCCGAGGACAGCAGCACGACTGTGCGCTGCCGGGCCGGATCGGTCGGGGGGTGGTACGTCCAGACTTCACCCCTGCGCACGCAGATCCTTTTCCGCCGCGGTGCGCTCGGCCTCGTCGAGGTCCGCGACGGCCGGTTCCGGCTTCTGCGGGGTGTAGCCCGTGCGTACCGCCTCGCGCCTGGCCGCCTTCGACAGCCAGGACGAGACCGAGATCCCGTGTGCTTTCGCGGCGCGTTCGGCGAAGTCCAAGGCGCCGCTGTCCAGCGAAAGAGTCACCTTACGTGTTGCCATACCTTTTACCGTACCAGTCCCCCGGTACCCGGCTACCTGCCCGGTGTCAGAACGTAGGCGAACGTCCCTCGAACGGCGTAGAGAGGACCACCGTGGTGCGAGTGGACACCTTGGCGGCCTCCCGGATCCGGCGCAACAGGTCCTCCAGCGCCAGCGGCGACTGGACGCGCACCAGCAGGATGTAGGACTCGTCGCCGGCCACCGAGTAGCAGGACTCGATCTCCTTGATGTGCTGGATCCGCTGCGGGTAGTCGTCGGGCGCGCCGGGGTCGTTGGGCGTCAGCGAGATCAGGGCCGTCAGCGGCAGCCCGATCTGCTCGCCGTCGAGCCGCGCGGTGTACCCGAGGATGACCCCGCGCTGCTCGAGGCGGCGCACCCGCTGGTGCACCGCCGACACCGAAAGCCCGACGCGTTCGGCGAGGTCGGTGAAGCTGCGGCGCCCGTCGGCCGCGAGTTCCTCGACGATCGACTGGTCGAGCGGCTCCAGGCCACCGGTGGTCATGCGTCCAGCACGACGAGTTCGTGCGGCCGGTTGTTGACGGACTCGACGCCGTCCGCGGTGACGATCACGATGTCCTCGATGCGGGCGCCCCAGCGGCCCGCCTGGTAGATGCCCGGCTCGACGCTGAAGGCCATGCCCGGCTCCAGCGGCAGCGTGTTGCCCGCGATGATGTAGGGCTCCTCGTGCACGTCCAGGCCGATGCCGTGCCCGGTGCGGTGGATGAAGTACTCGCCGAACCCGGCCTCGGTGATGACGTCGCGCGCGGCGGCGTCGACCGCCTCGGCCGTGACCCCCGGCTTCACCGCGGCGACCGAAGCGGCCTGGGCGCGCTGCAGCACGGCGTAGGTCTCGGCGACGTCGGCGTCGCGCGGCGCGCCGACCGAGTAGGTGCGGGTGGAGTCGGAGTTGTAGCCGGCCGGCAGCGGCCCGCCGATGTCGACGACCACGACGTCACCCCTGTTGATGACGCGGTCGGAGACGTCGTGGTGCGGGCTGGCGCCGTTCGGGCCGGAACCGACGATCACGAAGTCCGCCCGGACGTGGCCCTCCTCGACGATCGCCGCGGTGATGTCCGCGCCGACCTCGGCCTCGGTGCGCCCCGGGCGCAGCCACTCGTGGACGCGGGCGTGCACGCGGTCGATGGCCGCGCCGGCCTCGCGCAGCGACGCGATCTCCGCGGCGTCCTTGCGCATCCGCAGCTCGCGCACGACCGGGCCGGCGAGGGTCTGCTCGGCCTCGCCGAGCGCCGCGCGCAGGGCCAGCACGTGCAGGGCCGGGGTGAAGTCGCTGACCGCGACGCGGCCGGCCTTGCCGAGCCGGTCGGCCACCAGCTTGTACGGGTCGTCACCGTCCACCCAGGTCAGCAGTTCGACGCCGAGCTCGTCGGTCGGCACGTCGGCGTAACCGGGCGCTTCCAGCTTCGGCACGACCAGCGCGGGTGTGCCGTCGGCGGGGACGACGAGGGTGGTGAGGCGCTCGAACGAGCCGCCGGCCTGGCCGATCAGGTAGCGCAGGTCGGAACCGGGCGCGATCAGCAGGGCGTCGGTGTCCGCGGCGGCCGCGGCGGTGCGGGCGCGGTCCAGGCGGGCGCGCAGGGCTGCGGCGTCGGGGGCGGGCGTGTGGAGGGAACGGCGCGACATGGGGCGAGCCTAGCCGGGCCGCCCGGGTGATCCATCCGCCCGGTGGTGCGACATGCCGGAGCCACCTCCGACCGTGCTGGGTGGCGCGTGGCATGCCGGTCGGCGGCGCCGGGGCGTGGCAGGCTGTACGCGTGACCGGACCCCTTGCGCTGCTCGACTCCGCGAGCCTCTACTTCCGCTCGTTCTTCGCCCTGCCCGACTCGATGCGCGCCGACGACGGCACCCAGGTGAACGCCGTGCGCGGGTTCACCGACACGATCGCGCGGATCCTCACCGACCGGCGCCCGTCGCGGCTGGTGTGCTGCATGGACGCGGACTGGCGGCCGAAGTTCCGGACCGACCTGCTGCCCAGCTACAAGGCCCACCGGGTGGCCCAGGAGACCACGGGCCAGGCGCCCGACGTCGAAGTGGTGCCCGACACCCTCACTCCGCAGGTGCCGATCATCCTCGACGTCCTCGAGGCGTTCGGCTTCGCCACCGCGGAGGCGGCGGGCTACGAGGCCGACGACGTCATCGGCGCGCTGGCCCACCGCGAGAAGAAGGACGCGGTCGAGGTCATCACCGGCGACCGCGACCTGTTCCAGCTGGTGCGCGACGAGCCGACCCCGACGTTGGTCGTCTACGTCGGCAAGGGCTGGGCGAAGGCCGAGGCGCTCGGCCCCGACGAGATCGCCGAGCGCTACAGCGTCCCCCGCGAGAGCGCCGGCCCCGCCTACGCGGACATGTCCATGATGCGCGGCGACCCCTCGGACGGGCTGCCCGGCGTCGCCGGGATCGGCGAGAAGACCGCGGCGAAGCTGATCACCGAGTTCGGCTCCCTCGACGCGCTCCTGAAGGCCGCGGCGGCGAGCGACTCCCGCGTCCCGTTGAAGACGCGCCTGCGGCTGGCCGACGCCGCCGACTACCTGGCCGTCGCGCCGACGGTGGTCCGGGTCGCGGTCGACGCGCCGGTGGAGCAGTCGCGCCCGGACAAGGTCCCGGCCACGCCGGCCGACCCGGACCGCGTCGCCGAGCTGGCCGAGCGCTGGAACCTCGGCAAGTCCGTGGACCGGCTCATCGAGGCCCTGCCCGGTTCTTAGAACGGCGTCCCGCACCACGGCGCGGTGACCGTGGTGAACAGCTCGTCCGCCCGGGCCGTCGCCGCCGGGTCGCGGACCGTGATCCGGCCCGCTTCGGCCAGCGCGGACGCGCTCCACTCCCCCAGGTAGAGCATGGCCAGGGTGTCGACGTCCAGGCTCAGGTGCGCGGCGGCCCCGGTGCGGCGGGCGCCGTCCGGACCGACCTCGTAGTGCCCGGTGTTCGCCGTCAGCTGCCGGTCGGTCACGGCGAGGACCACCGGGGCGGCGTCGCGGTAGGTACGCGCGTCCAGCGCGGTGCCGACGTCGATCAGGCGCAGCCACAGGTCGTCCTCGACCTCGGCCGTGCGGGCGTGCCGGTGGTCGGCCATCATCGCCGCCAGCGGCTCGTCGACCGGGCGGAACCGGGCGCGGACCCCCGAAACCAGGTCCACCGACAGCAGGAACCGCCAGAGCGCGACGCGCGCGGCGGTGTCGGCCCCGTGCAGGTCGCGCACCTTCAGCACCGCGCCCTCGTCCGGTGCCTCGAGGGTGCGGCGGTTGACGGTGCCGTACACGGCGAAGCCGTCGTCCCCGTCCGGTCCACTGTGGACGACCACGACGTGGTCCCCGGCCGGACCGACGAGCCGGTCGTGCGAGAACGCCCACCACCCCGGCGGCCGCCCCATCATGCCGGCCCGGTGCAGCCCGATCCGCTGGTACAGCGAGGGAATCTCCTTGACGGCCTCGTCCGGGGTGAGCATCCGGACCCGCCCGGTGGCCGGGAGACGCTCGTGCAGGCGCGCGGCGGGCCGCGGGATCCAGGCCGTCTTGCCGAGCGTCGCGGAGCCGTAACCCGCGCGGCCGTAGATGGTCGGCTCGCTCGCGTGCAGCGCGGCCAGCGGCAGCCCGCGCGCGGCGACGTCGGCCAGCTGCGTGGCCATCAGCGCGCTGAACACCCCACGGCGGGTCCAGTCGGCGCGCACGCCCACGCCGTCGACCGCCGCGACGCCGAGCGTGCGCCCGCCCGGCACGGCGATCTCCGTCTCGTAGGAGCTCGTGATGCCGATCGGGGTCTCGCCGTCGAACGCGGCGAACTTGTGCGCGGCCGGCCAGGACTCCCCGTAGCGGGACCAGTCTTCGTCGCCGATCCGGTTGCTGTGCAGCGAGCGACCCAGCAGGTCGAACGTGCTGCGGCGCTCGGCTTCGGTGATGGGGCGGACGTCGAAGGTGGTCATGCGCCCGATCATGCCGGGACACCCACGACGCGGCATCCCCTTTTAGCGCAGGCACTCAGCCCGGCGGATCGACGCGGTAGCGGCCGTCCCCGTCGAGCACGGTGATCGGGACCCGCTTCGCCGTCCCCCCGATCTGGGCCGTGCAGGCGAACGCGCGCCCGGTGCTGACGGGCTGACCGACCGGGCAGCTCACACCGCCGACGTCGGCGATGTGGAAGCTCTCGACGAGGATCTTCCGGACGCCGTCGCGGACCGCGACCGGGTCGAGCACCTTCACCGGCGCACTCGTGGAGACCGGCGTGCCGCGGCTCGGCAGCACCGGCGCCGGGACCGACGCGGTGCAGCCCGAGAGCACGCAGCACAGCCCGAGGAACGCGAGGAAACGCCTGGTCACGGTGCTCACCCCCGGCGGTGCGGACTCAGAAGAAGCTACCGCACCACGACTGGACGCGCGTGCTGAACAGGACGTCGGCGGCCGCGGGGGCGGCCGGGTCGCGGACCTCGATCCGGCCGGCGTCGGCGAGCGCCGACGCGCGCCAGGTGCCGAGGTAGAGCATCGCGAGCGTGGTGACGTCGAGAGCGAGCGCGGCCGGTCCCCCGGTGCGCTCGGCGCCGTCCGGCGTGATCTGGTAGGTCCCGGAGTTGGCCGGCAGCAACGGATCGGTGACCTCGACGACGACCGGCGCGGCGTGGCCGTACTCGCGGGCGGCCAAGGCCCTCGGGACGTCGACGAGCCGCAGCCAGTGCTCGTCCTCGACGCGGTCGACGTTGCCCTGGCGGTGATCGGCCAGGATCAGCTCGACCGGCTCGTCCAACGGCCGTTCCTCGGCGACGATCCGGTCCACCAGGTCGATGCCGAGCAGGAACCGCCACAACCCGGCCAGCGCGGCCGGCGTGCCGGCGAACATGTCCGGCACCTCCAGGGTCTTGGTCCACGGGTGGGCCTGCAGGCCGCCGACGACGTAGAGGGCGTAACCGTCGGGCCCGTCCGGGCCGTGGTGCACGAGCGCCTTCACCGGATCGGTGCTGCGGCGGAGGTGGTTCTCGTAGAGCCGCCACAGCACCTCCGGGCGGGTCATCATCCCGGGCCGGTGCTCGACGCGCTCGTAGACGCCCGGCAGGGCCGCGACGGCGACGTCCAGCTCCAGCAGCTCGACCTCCCCGGCGGCGGGCGCGTCCGGCCGCAACCGCGCGCGGTGCCGGTCGACGCTGTAGGTCCGGCTGCGCGTCGCCAAGCCGTAGCCGTACCGGCCGTAGATGAGCGCCTCGGACGCGAGCAGGTTCGCGAACACCACCCCGCGCGCGGCGAAGTCCGCCAGCTGAGCGGACATCATGGCCCGCAGCACGCCGCGACGCGTCCGGTCGGCGCGGACACCGACGCCCGTCACGCCGGCCATCGGCAGCCGGGCGCCACCCGGCACCGTCAGCTCGGCGTCGAAAGCCCGGGCGGTGCCGATGAAATCCGGGTCGAACACCCCGATCGTGCCGCCGGACTGGTAGGCGCGCGCGGCGCGTTCCCAGTCCTTGTCGTCGGACGGTGGCACGTGCACGGTGGCGCGGAAGAGGGTGCTCGCGGCGCGGTGCTCGTCGTCGCGCAGCGTCCGGATCTCGAAGTCGGTCATCCCCGGATCATCTCCGGAGACGGCGGAGTCCGGCCACCGCAATTCGCGGCGACCGGACTCGGCCGGAGGTAGAACGCTACTTGGTGGCGGGCGGGGACACCTCGTAGTTGCCGCCGTCGCCCTTCACCGTGATCGGGATCTGCTGCGGCTTGCCGCCGATCGTGGCGGTGCACTCGAACTTCGCACCGTCCTCGACCTTCTGCTCGGCCGGGCAGGTGACGCCGGTGACGCCGTCGATCTTGTACGTGTCGGACAGCAGCTTCTGCACGTCCGTCTGCATCTGGGTGTTGTTGAAGACCTGCGTCTTGAAGAACCCGGGCGCGACGAAACCGAGGATGCCGACCACCGCGACGACCACGACCAGCACCACGATGCCGATCAGCAGGCCCTTCTTCGACTTCGCCGGCTTCTCCCCTTCGGGAGCCGCTGCGCCGCCGGGGAACTGCTGCTGGCCGTAGTCGTACTGGCCCTGCCCACCGGGCGGCTGCTGCCCGTACCCGGGCTGGGCCTGCGGCCCACTCTGCGGGTACTGCCCACCGGGCGGCTGCTGGCCGTACCCCGGCTGCGCCTGCGGGCCGCTCTGCGGATACCCGCCACCGGGCTGCTGCCCGTACGGCGGTGGCTGCTGACCCCACTGCGGCTGCTGCGGCGGGGTGTACCCGCCGGGCTGCTGACCCCACTGCTGCGGCTGCTGGGGTTGCTGCGGCTGACCCCACTGCTGCTGCTGGTTGGGGTCGTACGGCGGCTGCTGCGGCTGCTGCTGGCCCCACTGAGGCTGTTCCTGCGGGCCGCTCGGCGGGTACGCGCCGCCCGGCTGCTGCCCGTACTGGGGCTGCTGTGGGTCGTTGCCGCCATACGGCGTGCTCATCGTCTGCCTCCGCCTGCTTCGTTCATCTCATGCCCAGCCCGATATCGCCGCCGAGCCGCGTACGCACGGTTCGTGGCCGATCCAACCACAGGTCCGGGCCCAGCACACGCGACCACGCTCTCCTGCCGCACCGAGACGGATCAAGCCTCACACCGAGCTCACGCCGCACCCGCGGCGACCACACCACGACGCAGCGCCTTGACCGCCTCAGCCGCTGTCGCACCGACCCGGTCGGACTTGCCCAGCACGTCCCGGATCTGGTCGAGCAGGTCGATCACCTGACGCGACCAGCGCACGAAGTCACCCGCCGACAGCTCCTGCCCGTTCGCCTCGGCCGCCGTGAGCACCTTCTCCAGCGACTCGCCGCGCGCCCACCGGTAGACCGGCCACGCGAACCCGGCGTCGGGCTCCCGCGTGCGGTCGAGCCGGTGCCGCCGCTCGTCCTCGGTCAGCTCCACCCACAGCCGCGCCGTCTCCTCCCACGCCTCGGGCACCGCACCACCGGGCAGCCGCGGCTCCCCCGCGGTGTCCCGCCGGGCCTCGAACACCAGCGTCGAGACGACGGCGGCGAGCTCGGCCGGGCCGAGCTTCTCCCACACGCCGTTGCGGATGCACTCCGCGGCCAGCAGGTCCGACTCGCTGTAGAGCCGGGTCAGCCGGCGGCCGTGCTCGGTGACGCGGTCCTCGCCGTCACCCGCGGACTCCGGCCCCAGGTAGCCGCGCTCCCCCAGCAACGCGAGGATCCGGTCGAACGCGCGGGCCAGCGAGTGCGTCGTCGCCGCGACCTTCCGCTCCAGCTGCTCGGTTTCCCCGGTCAGCCGCTGGTACCGCTCCACCCAGCGCAGGTTCGCCTCCCGCTCGGCCAGCCCGTGGCACGGGTGCGCCCGCAACGCCCGCCGCAGCGCCGCCAGCTCACCGTCCTCATTGGCCCCCGCGCGCCGCTTCTGCCTGCCGGGCAAGGAAATCCCGGCACCGCGCAACGTCGTGGCGATGTCCCGGCGGGTCTTGGGCGAGCGCAGCTCGATGTGCTTGGGCAGCTTGATCCGGCCCAGCGCCTCGACCGGCGCCGGGAAGTCCGCCACCGACAACGGCCCCGACCACCGGTCCTCGGTCACCACGACCGGCCGCGGCTCGCGGATCGGGTCGAGCCCGGGATCCACGACCACGGCGAGCCCGGCCCGCCGGCCCGCGGGCACCGCGATGACGTCACCCTTGCGCAGCTTCTCCAGCGAATCCGCCGTGTCCGCGCGCCGCACGGTGGTGTTCTGCCGCGACAGGGCCTTCTCCCGCGCCGACATCTTCGCGCGCAGCTCGACGTACTCGAGCATCTCGTCGAAGTCGCCGGTCACGGCGTTGGTGTAGCCCTTGAGAGCTTCCTTGTTCCGCTCGATCCGGCGGGCCAGGCCGACCACCGACCGGTCGGCCTGGAACTGCGCGAACGACTGCTCCAGCAGGTCACGCGCCTGCGCCGCGCCGACCTGGGCGACCAGGTTCACCGCCATGTTGTAACCCGGCCGGAACGACGACCGCAGCGGGTAGGTCCGCGTCGAGGCGAGCCCGGCGACCTGCTTCGGGTCGACCCCCGGCTGCCACGAGACCACGGCGTGGCCCTCGACGTCGATCCCCCGGCGCCCGGCCCGGCCGGTGAGCTGCGTGTACTCCCCCGGCGTCAGCTCGACGTGCGCCTCGCCGTTGTACTTGACGAGGCGTTCGAGCACGACGGTGCGAGCGGGCATGTTGATGCCGAGCGCCAGCGTCTCGGTGGCGAACACCGCCTTCACCAGACCGCGGACGAACAGCTCCTCCACCGTCTCCTTGAACGCCGGCAGCAACCCGGCGTGGTGCCCGGCGATCCCCCGCTCGAGCGCTTCTCGCCACTCCCAGTAACCGAGCACCCCGAGATCGCCCTCGGGTAGCCCGGACGTGCGCTCGTCGATGATCCGGCGGATCTCCTCGACCTCGTCGGGCCCGTTGAGCCGCAACCCCGCCCGGACGCACTGCGTGACCGCGGCCTCGCAACCCGCCCGGGAGAAGATGAACACGATCGCCGGCAGCAACCCGGCCCGATCCAGCTGCTCCACGACCTCGACGCGCGACGGCGGCCGGAACCGCGGCATCCGCGGACCGCCCCGCCGCGCCCCCCGCGGCCCGTGGAACCCCGCCGGCGCGTACTGGCGGCCGATCTCCTCGGTGCGGCGCAGCAGGGTCGGGTTGATGCGCAGCTCGGCGTTCGGGCCGTGGACGTCTTCCCCGGCGAACAGGTCCAGCAGCCGGTTGCCGACCAGCATGTGCTGCCACAGCGGCACCGGCCGGTGCTCGTCCACCACGACGGTGGTGTCCCCGCGGACCTCGACCAGCCACTCGCCGAACTCCTCGGCGTTGCTCACGGTCGCCGACAACCCGACCACCCGGACGTGCTCGGGCAGGTGCAGGATCACCTCTTCCCACACCGCGCCCCGGAACCGGTCGGCGAGGTAGTGGACCTCGTCCATCACGACGTACCCGAGGTCGGTGATCGTCGAGGACCCGGCGTAGAGCATGTTCCGCAGCACCTCGGTGGTCATCACGACCACCTGCGCGTTGCCGTTGATCGAGGTGTCCCCGGTCAGCAGGCCCACCGCGTCCGACCCGTACCGGGCCACCAGGTCGCCGTACTTCTGGTTCGACAACGCCTTGATCGGCGTGGTGTAGAAGCACTTGCGCCCCTCGGCCATGGCCAGGTGCACGGCGAACTCGCCGACGATCGTCTTGCCGGCCCCGGTGGGCGCGCAGACGAGCACGCCGTGGCCGCCCTCGAGGGCCTCACACCCACGGATCTGGAAGTCGTCGAACTCGAAGGAGGATTCCGCCGCGAAGCGGGTCAGCTGAGGGTGCTTCCCCCGGCGCGCGGAGGCCGCATAGGCCTCGGCCGGGGAAGGAGAAGGGCTACTGGCCACTCCGTCAGGGTTCCACACACCACCGACAGTTTGCACGCGGCGTGACCAACGGCGTGGCGTGACGTGGTCATCGGGTCCCCCGTCTTCGCTGGTTTTTGGTCTTCGTGCGCCGGCCGGAGGCCCGTAACCAGCCCGCGCCGTATAGATCGTTATACACTCAGGTCTGCCGGGTCGCGAGGGAACCGGTCCGGTGGTTTCGCCGTCGGAGCGGCGATGAGGAGGACGTCGTGACCGCACCCTGTCCGAGCTGTGGACAGCTGGACCAGGTCCAGCACGTGCCCGCGGTCTACTACGGCGGGCACTCCTACTACCGCGGCCAAGGCCCCACGGTCGCCGTGCCGGCCGGTGACGGCGTGATCTACACCAGCGGCCAGGTGTCCGGGGTGACCGTCACCGGCGTCGCGCGGGCGCTCGATCCGTTCCCGCCCCGGCGCCGCGCCGGCGGGCTCGTCGCGGGTGTGGTGCTGCTCCTGATGGCCGGGAGCTGCTTCCTGTGGCTGCCGTTCTCCGCGGTCGACGACCCTCCCCCGGGCGGCGCCGGCGGGCCGGTGCTGGGGTTCGCGCTGCTCGCGCTGCCGTCGGTGTGCGTGTTCGGGGGCGCCGGGACGCTGATCTGGCTCTACGTCCGGCGGGTGCGGGAGTACCGGCGACGGCGGGCCGGGATCCCGGCGGCGCAGGCGCTGTGGGAGCAGGGGTGGTTCTGCCACCGCTGTGGCGGCGTCTACCTGGCGCAGGGGCCGTTGATGGCGCCCGCGCGGTTCCGGGAGCTGGTCGGCGAAGCCGGGGGCTACTGAGCGCCAGCGTCGTCAGGAGATCACTGAGTTAGTTCACTAAGCCAGAACCGTCAGCGCGCCGGGGACGCAGGTGACCGTCACCGGGACCGTGCCCTGGGGCTCGCCGTCGGCGTAGGCGGGCCAGCTGTTGCCCGTCAGGGTCACCGAGCGGGCCCGGAGCGTGCGGACCGCCGGGTGGGTGACGTGGTTGCCCGTGCGCAGGCCCGGGAGCATCCGGATGAGGCCGCGGCGGGTCGCGTGGCCGATGACCGTGACGTCGAAGACGCCGTCCTCGGGGTCGGCCGTCGGGCAGATCGGGACGCCGCCGCCGTAGAAGCGGGTGTTGCCGATGGCCACCAGAGTCGCGTCGAGCTCCAGACGTTCGGTGCCGGTGTCGACGACCACCGGGCGGGACCGGAACGCGGCCAGCTCGGCGAGGATCGCCACGTCGTAGCGGCGCGGGCCGGACGGCCAGCGCATCCGGTTGGCGCGTTCGTTGACGCTCGCGTCGAACCCCGCGCAGAGCACCGTCGCGAACCAGGTGTCGCCGACACGGCCCAGGTCGATCCGCCGGCGCGCGCCGGACTTCAGGGCCGCCACCAGGGCGTCGACCGCGGCCAGGGCCTCACCGGGGACGCCGAGGGCGCGGGCGAAGTCGTTGCCGGTGCCCGCCGGGACGAGGCCGAGCGCGACGTCGTGGTTCGCGCAGAACTGGACGCCCTGGTGGGCGGCGCCGTCGCCGCCGAGGACGATCAGGACGTCGAGACCCGCGTCGTGCGACGTCCGCATCAGCTCACGGGACTCCTCGACCGAGTTGGCCACGAGGACGTCGAGGCGGTCGACGGCGGTGCGGAGCCGTGCGGCGACCGTGTCCGCGATCCGGGCAGCGGCGCCGTGCCCCGAGGCCGGGTGCACGGCGAGCGCGGCGTGGATCCCCACTACGTGATGTCGTCGGTGCCGGCGGACCGGCCACCGGAGGCGGTCGGCGTGGAGGGCTCGTCGTCGACCTTGCTCGGCGTGTAGTCGAACGGCGCGGCTTCGTCGTCGGCCAGCTTGTCCCAGCCCTCTTCGGACCGGAGCTGATCCTTCTTGCGGTCGTGGAAGCGCGACATCTGGATCGAGATCTCGAACAGCACGGTCAGCGCGGCGGCCAGCCCGAGCATCGAGAACGGGTCCGAACCGGGAGTGGCGAAAGCGGCGAAGACGAACAGCGCGAACACGATGCCGCGGCGCCACTTCTTGAGCTGGACGTACTTGACCACGCCGACGCGGTTGAGCATGACCACCAGCAGCGGCAGCTCGAAGCTGATGCCGAAGATGACCAGCAGCGACAGCATGAACGAGATGTACTTGTCCGCGGTCAGCGCGGTGATGAACTCGCCCTGGCCGAAGCCCATCAGCAGCTGCAGCGCGTGCGGGAACAGGATGTAGGCGAGCACCGCGCCGGAGGCGAACAGCACCGAAGCGAACGACACGAACGTCAGCGCGTACTTGCGTTCCTTGGAGTACAGGCCCGGCGCGATGAACGCCCAGATCTGGTAGAGCCAGGCCGGGGCCAGCAGGACCGCACCGGCGGCGACGCCGACCTTGATCTGGATCATGAACGCTTCGAACGGCACCGTCTGCAGCAGCTGGCAGCCCTGGGCGCCGTTGAGCCGCCGGTCCGCCGGGATCGCGCAGTACGGCGCTTTCATGATCTCGCCGAGCGACGGGACCGGCCCCAGCTTGGTGCTGAACCAGATGAACCCGAAGATGCCGCCGATGACGACGGCGAGCAGGGCGAAGCCGAGCCGGCGGCGGAACTCGTAGATGTGCTCGATGAGCGTCATCGTGCCGTCGGGGTTGGCGCGGCGGCTGCGCTTGCGCCGCTTCGTGCCGCGCTTCTCCCCGTTCCCGGAGGCGGGTTCCGCCACTGGAGTTTCCGTTCTCGTCGGTGTCCTTCGGAGCGCGCCGGGCTCGACGCGCTCCGTGGACCAGGGACCGGTGGTGGACTACCCGCTCAGCTGGCGTTCTTCTGCTCGGCGGCGGGCGCCTGCTGCTGCTGCTGCTTCTTCAGCTCGTCGAGCTGCCGCTGCAGGTCGGCGACCTGCTGGTCGGTGGCCGACGGGGCGGCGGGCACGACGGGCGTGACCGGGATCTGCCGGGTCTCGACCGGCTCGGCGTCTTCGTGCGCCGCCGCCTTGTGCTCGCCGGTGAGGTCCTTGGTCTCGGCCTTGAAGATCTTCATGGACTTGCCGATGGACCGGGCCGCGTCGGGAAGCCTCTTGGCCCCGAACAACAGCACGACGACGAGCACCAGGATGATCAAATGCCACGGCTGCAATCCGTTCAGCATGGTGGCCTCCTATCTGCGTCTGGTAGGGATGTTACTGGTTTTCCGGCTTGCGGCGGCGTTGCGCGAAAGCGACGCGCAGCGCTGCCGACCGGGCGCGGACGAGTCCGGCCCGGTCCTGGGTGTTCGTAGCCACCATGCTCGCGGTCTGCTTGAACCCACGCAAGACCCGCGCGGTGCGCACCAGCAGGAGCACGAGCAGCAGGAGGCCGACGGCGGCGAGCACGATGGTGGGCAGGTACGGCACGCGGTCAGCCTAGTGGTCGCAGGTTGACGGAAGGTGACGGGCTCGGGCCACCGCGTCGGCGGCGCGGCGGCCGACGTCGGAGGCCAGGTCGGCCGGGCTCTCGACCAGCGCTTCCCCGCTCAAGCCCAGCACGAGGCGCACCATCCAGGACTGGTCGGCGTAGCGCATCCGGATCCGCAGGCGGCCGCCGTCGAGCTCGTCGAGCTCTTCGCAGGGGTAGTACTCGGCTACCCAGCGTGCGTCCGGGTCGAGGACCAGGACGGCCTCCCGCTGATCGGGACGCTCGCGGAAGACACCGTCGGAGATGTCGGTCGGGTGGGCGTGCGCGGGCGGCCGGGACGGCTCGTCGAGCACGGTCAGCTCGTCGATCCGGTCCAGCCGGAACAGCCGGACGCCCTCGGCGCGGCGGCACCAGGCCTCCAGGTACCCGACGGCCTGCACGATGAGCACCCGCATCGGGTCGACCGTGCGCTCGGTGACCTGGTCCTTCGACGCGGTGTAGTAGCGGATCCGCATCGCCTTGCCTGCCTGCAGCGCCCGGGCGACCTCCTCGCGGGTCCGCGCGGTCTTCTTGCCCTCGCGCACGCCGCCGCCGACGACCACCCCGGCCGGCTGGGCCTGCCCGGCGGCGGACTCGATCTTGGCGATGGCGCGGCGGACGGCGTCGCCGTCGACCACACCCGGGGTCTCCCCCAGCGCCCGCAGCGCGACCAGCAGGGCGGTCGCCTCGCCGCCGGTGAGCCGCAGCGGCCGGTTCATCCCGGCGTCGTGGGTGACGACGATCGTGTCACCCTCGAAGGACAGGTCGATCAGGTCGCCGGGGCCGTAGCCGGGCAGCCCGCACATCCAGAGCAGCTCGAGGTCCTTGCGCAGCTGCTTCGGCGTGACGTCGAAGTCCTGCGCCGCCTCGTCCACGCGGATGCCGGGCCGGGCCAGCAGGTAGGGCACGAGCGCCAGGAGCCGGGGCATCCGGTCGCCGGAGCCGCTCATCGGACACTCCCCTGCTGCTGCCGGGCGACGACGGCTTCCAGCCGGTCCTGGACGGTCTTGGCGAGGACGTCGGGCTCCAGCACGACGACGTCCGGGCCCTGCGCGGTGATCCAGTCGGCGGCCGACTCCGGGAAGTAGAGGCCGATCTCGACGAGGTCGCCCTCCTGGCCGTCGACGCTGGAGCGCCCGATAACGGTGCCGCGGCGGCGAACCCCGGCGGCGCGGCCGTCGGCGACCCACAGGCGCGCGGTGGTGACCGGGGCGGGTTCGGACGCGCCGCTGGTGGCCGACACGAGCTGCAGCAGGTTGACGCCCTCGGGCCGCTGCACGGCGCCGGGCTTCCCGACGGGCCGGACCTGGCCGGTGACGCGGGAGAGCCGGAAGCAGCGGGTGGCGCCGCGGTCGCGGTCGTGCCCGACGACGTACCAGCGGGCCTTCCACGACACCACGCCCCACGGTTCGAGGGTGCGCATGATGCGTTCGGGCGAGCCGCTGCGGCGGTATTCGAAGCGCACGGCCTGGCCGTTCTGGACCGCCGCGAGCAGCGGCCCGAACGCCGGTTCGGCGCGCACGCGGGGCTCGACGACGGTCGGGGCCTGGTCGTCGACCTCCAAGCCGGCGGCGCGCAGCTTCACCAGTGCGCCCTGGGCCTGCCCGGTGAGCTCCGGCGAGTCCCACAGCCGGGACGCCAGCGCGACCGCGGCGGCTTCGTCGGGGGCGAGGTCGATCTCGCCGAGCTCGTAGTCGCGGCGGGCGATGCGGTAGCCCTCGATGGCGTCGAAGGCGGAGTTGCGGCCGGTTTCCAGCGGGATGCCCAGCTCGCGCAGCTCGGTCTTGTCCCGCTCGAACATCCGGAAGTAGGCGTCGTCGCTGGCCGCGTCGCCGTATCCGGGCACGATGCCGCGAATCCGCTCGGCGGTGAGGAACTGCCGGGTGGACAGGAGGGCCAGCACCAGATTGACCAGCCGTTCGGCGCGTGCGGTGGACACCCGGTAGAGACTAGCCCGCGCCGCCCGGCCCGATCGTGAGGTCCGGTGTACGCGCGTCGTAACCGGCGCGGGCGGTGCTGACCTCGTCGAAGTTGGCCTCGGCCCAGTCCTTGAACGCCGACATCAGCGCGCGGAGGCTTTCGCCAAGCGGCGTAAGGGAATAGTCGACGCGGACGGGCACCGACGGGGTCACCTCGCGGTGCAGCAGGCCGTCGCGTTCGAGCACCCGCAGGGTCTGGGTGAGCATCTTCTGGCTCACCCCGGCGATGCGCCGCGAAAGGTCGCTGTAGCGCATCGGGCCGTCACCGAGCGCCACCAGGACGAGGCTGACCCACTTGCCGGCGATCTCGTCGAGCAGCTTCCGGGTCGGGCAGGCGGCGAGATAGGCGTCGTAGGCGGCCTTCTCGGCTTGCCGCAGCTGTTCCGCCGTGCGCGTGGGCACCGGGCGAACCTCCTGGTACGTGGGGAACCTGCGAGTACGTACTTCCCAATGGAGAGTAGCTCCCCATACGTTCGCGGGGAAGGTCCGACCCGCGAAGGAGCGAAAGATGCGTGCGATGGTGGTCCGCCGGTTCGGCGGTCCCGAAGTGCTGGAGCCCGTCGACGTCCCGGCGCCGGTGCCGGGCCCCGGTCAGGTGCGGATCCGGGTGGCGGCGGCCGCGGTCAACCCGGTCGACGCCGCGACCCGGTCCGGGCTGCTCACCGAGGCCGGGATCATCCCGCCGCGGGACGTGCTCGGCCTGGGCTGGGACGTCGCCGGCGAGGTCGACGCCGTCGGCGCGGGCACCGGCTTCCGGGTGGGCGACGCGGTGATCGGGCTGCGCGACCGGCTCGCGACGCCGCTCGGCGCCTACGCGGAGCAGATCGTGCTCGACGCGGCCGCCGTCGCCGCCGCGCCGGCCGGCGTCTCCCCCGCCGAGGCGGCGACGCTGCCGCTCAACGCCCTGACCGCGGCGCAGGCGCTGGACCTCGCCGGCACCACCGGGACGCTGCTGGTCACCGGCGCGGCGGGCGCGGTCGGCGGTTACGCCGTCGCCCTCGCGCACGCCCGGAAGCTGCGGGTGGTCGCGGTGGCCGGCCCCGCCGACGAAGCGCAGGTGAGGGCGTTCGGCGCGGACGAGTTCGTGCCGCGCGGGCCGGCGCTGGGCGACCGCGTGCGCGCGCTGGTGCCCGGCGGGGTGGACGCCGTCCTCGACACCGCGCTGCTCGGCCTGGACGCGCTGGACGCGGTCCGCGGCGGCGGCGAGTTCGTCGCCTTCGCCGCGGACGCCGCGCCGATCCCGCTGCGCGGCGTCCGGGTCCGCAGTGTCTGGATCCGCGCCGACGGCACTCGCCTGGCCGAGCTGGCGCGGCTGGCCGCCGAGGGTGTCCTCCCCCTGCGCGTCGCGGACGTCCTGCCGCTGGCGGACGCACGGTCCGCCCACGAACGGCTGGCCGCGGGCGGGCTCCGCGGACGTCTCGTGCTGACGCCGTGAATCCTCCCTAGCCTGGGGACATGGATGATCGTGTTCTCCTCGTCACCGGCGCCTCCCGCGGGCTGGGCGCCGCGACCGCGCGGCTGGCCGCCGCGGCCGGCTTCAAGGTCGCGCTCGTGGCGCGCAAGGCGGAGTCCGTCGCGGCCCTCGCGGCCGAGCTGGGCGAAGACCGGGCGCTGGCGCTGGGCGCCGACGTCGCGGACTGGCCGGCCATCTCCGGGGCGGTCGCCGAGACCGTGCGGAAGTTCGGCCGGCTCGACGCGGCCTTCGCCAACGCCGGGATCGGCGTCGGGACGTCGTTCTTCGGCACCGGCGACCCCGACCCGACGGCGTGGGAGGAGATGGTCCGCGTCAACGTGCTGGGCGCGGCCTACACCGCCCGCGCGGCGCTGCCCGCCCTGGCGGAATCGACCGGGCACCTGCTGATCACCGGCTCGGTCGCGGGCCGCTACATCCGCAACGCGAGCCTGTACTCGGTGACGAAGTGGGCGGTGACGGGGATGGCCGGGGCGATCCGCGAGGAGGCCGTCGGCACCGGCGTGCGCGTCACACTGGTCCAGCCGGGCATCACCGACACCGGCATCCTCAGCGACGAGCAGCGCAAGAAGCCGAAGCTGGAGCCGGCCGACATCGCCCGGGCGGTGCTCTACGCGCTGCAGCAGCCACCGCACGTGGACGTCAACGAGATCATGGTCCGCCCGACCGGGCAGGTCCGCTAGCTGTGATGTCCAGGGACGTTGCCCCGGGTTGAGGTGAGCGGTAACGGCCCGTCTCGACCGTGCACGCGGTCCTCGTGCGCAGCCGGGTCAACCGGCTCTCGCGCGTCGACCGGTCACCCGCGAACCGCTGCGCCGCTACGAACACGACACCCCGGCTCGCTGATCCACGTCGACGTCACCGAGTTCGGCAACATCCCCGACGGCGGAGGACACCCATCACCCGGCTGACCAACCTCTCCGGGCAGGTCGCTAGCCCAGCCGCGCGACGCGGCCCTTGGTGCCGCTCGCCCAGCAGCTGCCGAGCGCGGTGCAGTCCGCGCTGTCGAAGCTGCCGGTGTCGAACGACGTCCAGTGCCGCCCGCCGTCGGGGCTGAGGTCGCTGCCGCCGGGGCCGACGGCCAGGACCGTGCCGCCGCGCCAGGCCAGCCCGGAGCGGTACCCGGCGGGGTACTGCGCCGGGGTGCGCCAGGTGCGGCCGCGGTCGTTCGACAGCGCGACGGCGGGGCCGGGCGCGGTCGGTGCGGCGAAGTCGCCGCCGATGGCGACGCCCTGCCACGGGGTGCGGAAGGCGAGGGCGAACACGCCGGCCGACGGGCTGCTCGGCAACGGCGTGTCCGACGCCGTCCAGTGGCGGCCGCCGTCGCCGGAGTGCAGGACGCGGGCCGTGGCGCCGCCGCCGGTGGCCAGCCAGGCGTCGAACGGGCCCGCGGTGGTGACGCACTGGCCGCTGGCGGCGAACCCGGCCTCACCGGGCAGCGCGGGCGGGAAGCCGCTGTCGGGGACCTGCCGCCAGCTGCGGCCGCCGTCGACGGTGGCCTGCATCCGGAACTTCCCGTCCACCGGATCGCTCATCGCGAGCCCGCGCCACGGGTCGAAGAAGGCGAGGCAGTCGTAGAACGCGGCGGCGTCGGTGTTCTGGAACGTCTGGCGCCAGTGCGCGCCGGCGTCGTCGGTCCGGTAGACGCGGGAGTCGGTGCCGGGGCCGATCGACAGGATCACGGCGTGATCGGCGTCGAAGGCCTCGACGTCGCGGAACTCGAGGGTGCCGGTGCCGGGCGGGCCGACGGACCGCCAGCTCCGGCCGCCGTCGACGGTGCGCAGGACGGTGCCCTGGGTCCCACTGACCCAGGCCACACGGGAGCTGACCGCGGACAGGCCGCGGAACTGGGCGGTGACGCCGGTGGCGCTCAGCTCCCACTTCGGGAGGTGCCCCGTGGCCGACGCGGGCACAGCCAGCGCGGCCAGGAGACCGAGGACGAGAAGCACCGCACGCAGCACACGCATGGGCAGATCCTGCCGCACCCGCCCGCCGACTTTCGTAGGGTCAAAAGCCGTGAAGGCCTCCTTACCGGCCATAAGAGCCGGTAAGGAGGCCTTCACGGCTTTGGGCTAGAGCGAGCTGATCAGGCGTTCGACGCGCTCGTCGACCGAGCGGAACGGGTCCTTGCACAGCACGGTGCGCTGGGCCTGGTCGTTGAGCTTCAGGTGCACCCAGTCGACGGTGAAGTCGCGCCCGGCGGCCTGGGCGGCGGCGATGAAGTCGCCGCGCAGCTTGGCCCGCGTGGTCTGCGGCGGGGTGTCCTTGGCGGCCTCGATCTCGCCGTCGTCGGTGACCCGGCGGACCAGGCCCTTGCGCTGGAGCAGGTCGAAGATGCCCCGGCCACGGCGGATGTCGTGGTAGGCCAGGTCGAGCTGGGCGATGCGCGGGCTGGACAGGTCCATGTCGTGCTTGTGCCGGTAGCGCTCGACCAGCCGGTGCTTGATCGCCCAGTCGATCTCGGTGTCGATCTTGCCGAAGTCCTGCTGCTCGACCGCGTCCAGCGCCCGGCCCCACAGCTCGATGACCCGGTCGTTCGCCGGGCTGGAGCCGTTGTCCTGGAGGTGCTGCACGGCGCGGGCGTAGTACTCGCGCTGGATGTCGAGCGCCGAGGCCTCGCGGCCGCCGGCGAGGCGCACCTGGCGGCGGCCGGTGAGGTCGTGGCTGATCTCGCGGATCGCCCGGATCGGGTTGTCCAGGGTGAAGTCGCGGAACTGGACGCCGGCCTCGATCATCTCGAGCACCAGGTTCGCCGACCCGACCTTGAGCATCGTCGTCGGCTCGGCCATGTTCGAGTCGCCCACGATGACGTGCAGGCGCCGGTAGCGCTCGGCGTCGGCGTGCGGCTCGTCGCGGGTGTTGATGATCGGGCGCGACCGGGTCGTCGCGCTCGAGACGCCTTCCCAGATGTGTTCCGCACGCTGGGAGAGGCAGTAGACCGCGCCGCGCGGGGTCTGCAGCACCTTGCCGGCGCCGCAGATGAGCTGCCGGGTCACCAGGAACGGGAGCAGGACGTCCGCGATCCGGGAGAACTCACCCGCGCGGGTCACCAGGTAGTTCTCGTGACAGCCGTACGAGTTGCCCGCCGAGTCGGTGTTGTTCTTGAACAGGAAGATGTCGCCGCCGATGCCCTCGTCCGCCAGCCGCCGCTCGGCGTCGACCAGCAGGTCCTCGAGGATCCGCTCACCGGCCTTGTCGTGCGTGACGAGCTGGACCAGGTCGTCGCACTCCGCCGTCGCGTACTCGGGGTGCGAGCCGACGTCGAGGTAGAGCCGGGAGCCGTTCGACAGGAAAACGTTCGAAGAACGGCCCCACGAGACGACCCGCCGGAAGAGGTAGCGTGCCACCTCGTCGGGCGAGAGCCTGCGCTGGCCGTGGAATGTGCACGTGACCCCGAACTCGGTCTCGATGCCAAAGATCCGCCGCTGCATTCCACCAGAGTAAGCGCTGCACCCCCCTCGACGGTGGGCCGTTCGGGCGTCGACACGCCCCCAGTAGGCCACAGACGGTGAAAAGCCCCCGAATCAGGCACGATTGGAGCACATCCCTTGACGTCGCGCGGAAGGCGGACCTCTTGTCACACCAGCTCATCCGGGCGTTCCGGCGGGTCGGCCGGACCGACCGCGCCCTGATGCGCCGCAGCGCCCGCTTGCCGGCCACGAAGGCGGACGACGCGCTGATGGCCCTGTCCCGGTCGGCGAACAAGTCCCGCCTCTGGTGGGTGGTCGCCGGGGGGCTGGCGGTCCGCGCGGGCGCGACCCGTCGCGGCGCCCTGCGCGGCGTGGTCGCCATCGCCGGTGCGAGCGCCGCCGCGAACCTGATCGGCAAGCCGCTCTTCCCCCGCCGGCGCCCGGCCGAAGAAGAGATGCCGATGCACCGCCGCCTGCGGAAACGTCCGACGTCGTCGTCGTTCCCGTCCGGCCACTCCGCCTCCGCGGCGGCCTTCGCGACGGCGGTGGCCATGGAGTCCCCGCGCGCCGGGCTCGTCGTCGCGCCGCTCGCGCTCGCGGTCGCCTACTCGCGCGTCCACACCGGCGTGCACTGGCCCTCCGACGTCGGCGTCGGCCTCGCCATCGGCACCGGCGTGGGCCTGGCGACCCGGCACTGGTGGCCGCTGCACGACGACATCCCGGGCCGCTCCGCCCACGACGCCCACGCCCCGGAGATGGTCGACGGCGACGACATGCTCGTGCTGGTCAACCCCCATTCCGGGGTGAACGGGCAGGACCCGACCGCCGACGTCCGCTTCGCCTGGCCGAAGGCCGAGATCCTCTACCCCGACTTCGAGCAGGACCTGCGGGGCCAGCTCGAGGCCGAGATCGACGCCCGCGGCACCATCCGCGCCCTCGGCGTCGCGGGTGGTGACGGGACCGTCGCGGCGGTCGCCTCGGTCGCCGCCGAGCGGAACCTGCCGCTCGCCCTGATCCCGGCCGGCACGCTGAACCACTTCGCCCGCGACATCGGCGTCCGCTCGATGCCCGACGCCGACGCGGCCACCGAGGTCGGCAACGCCGTCGGCATCGACCTCGGCGAGGTCGGGGTCGAAGGGCCCGACGGCCCGGCGCACCGCTGGTTCGTCAACACCGCGAGCCTCGGCGGCTACCCGGAGATGGTCCGGCTGCGCGAGAAGCTGCAGGAAAAGCACCCGAAGTGGCCCTCGGCCGCGATCGCGCTGACCCGGACGCTGCGCAACGCCAAGCCGCTGACCGTCCGGCTCAACGGCAAGCTCACCCAGGTCTGGCTGCTGTTCGTGGGCAACGGCACGTACGCGCCGAAGGGGTTCGCCCCCAGCAGGCGGCCCGCCCTCGACACCGGCCTGCTCGACGTCCGCTACCTGCGCGCCGACCTGCCGTACTCCCGCGCCCGGTTCCTGCTGGCCATGGTCACCCGCAGCCTCGCGGCCAGCCACGTCTACCAGGAGCTCGACGTCGCCGAGCTGGACGTCGAGCTGCTCGACGGCCACCGCCGCGTCGCCACCGACGGCGAGGTCGGCCCGCTCGGCAACCGGTTCCGCTTCAAGTCCCGCCCCAGCGCGCTCACCATCTACCGTCTTTAATCTGCGTTTACTTTCTCTCAACGAACCCACAGCGTCCCCTGGCTAGCGTCAAGATCGAGATGCGGGCCCTCCTGCCCGCAGCCAGGGGACGAGTGGGGTTTCGATGCGGTGGCACGCGGCGTGGTGCGGATGACCCCGCAGGTCGCGGTGGATCCGGTGCTGCCGGGCGACATCACCGCCCGCGCCCGTGACCTCGGGCCGTTCGAATCGCCGTTCATCTGGCTCGCCTTCGCCACCGCCGCGGTCGCGGTGCTCGCCGCCGTGATCGCGCTCGCGCACCGGCGCCGCCTCCGCCGCTGGGGGTTCACCGCCTTCGGCGTCCTCGTGCTGCTGGCGGCGGTCACGGCGGTGAACAGCTACGTCGGATACGTGCGCACCTCCGACGACCTCGCCCGCCTGCTCCAGCGCGGCCCCGGCGTCGTCAACCTGGCCGGCCGCCTGCTCGACGACGACCGGGAAGCCCCGGAGTCCGAGTCCGAGCCGGCGCCCCACGGCGGCAGCGGCGTCGCGGCCGCCGGCCAGAAGATCGACGTCGTCCCGCTGCCCGACCCCGCGCACGGCGTGCCGTCGGGCAGCAACTACGTCATCCTGCCGGCCGGGTACGGCGACCCGGCCAACGCCGCCCGCCGCTACCCCGTCGTCTACCTGATCCACGGCTACCCGTTCGGCGGCCCGCGCGACTGGCTGACCTCCGGCGACGCGCCCGGCACCCTCCAGGCCCTGCAGCAGGCCAACGTCATCGCGCCGATGATCGTGGTCAGCGTGGACATGACCGCCGGCGTCCCCAGCACCGACTGGGAGTGCCTCGACGTCCCGGGCGGCCCGCAACTGGAGACCTACCTCGCCCGCACCGTCGTCCCGGCGATCGACAGCCGCTACCGGACGCTGGCCGACCGCGCCCACCGCGCCCTCGGCGGCATGTCCGGCGGCGGCTTCGGCGCGCTCAACATCGGGCTGCACCACGTCGACGAGTTCGCCACCCTGGTCATCGCCCTGCCCTACGACGATCTCAACGACTCCGTCGGCGTCCTCGGCGGCGACCAGGCCGCCATCGCCGCCAACACCCCGCGCCGCTACCTGCCGACGATGAAGTTCCCCGCCCCGATCTCGGTGATGCTGGCCGTCGGCACCGGCGCGCCCACCGACGTCACGACCGCCCACCGCATCGCCGACGCCCTGCACGCCCGCGGCCAGGAAGCGGTCGTCCACGCCGAACGCGGCTTCAACCACACGTGGCACACCGCCCGGGCCACGCTGCCGTACCTGCTGGCCTTCGCCGACCAGACCTTCCGGCAGCCGTCCGCCGCGTCCTGAAGGCCGGGACGGGTCCCGGCACACCCCGCCTACGGTCACCGGGTGCGCCTCGGTCGCCTGGTTCTCGCCCTGTCCGCGGGACTGGCCGTCTCCGCGTGCGGAACACCGGACCCGCTGCCGTCCCGAGCCGTCCTGCTGGACGAGTACACCCGGTCGACCGCGGTCAAGAACGACCGGTTCACCGGCACCGGTTCGAGCGAAGCCCGGCTGCTGTTCCTCCGGGCGAACTACCGCCTCGAACGCCTCGACAGCGTGGTGCTGGGCGCGTTCCCCTGCGGCGACGGCAAACCGCCGAGCCCGCTGCCCTCCGACAAGTGCAAGGGAGGATTCGCGGCGTCAGCACGAGACGGCCGCGCAGCCCGCCCGCGGCCAGCCGTTCGTGGGCGGACCGCGTGTCCGCCCACGGCTCGGTGGACTTCACGGGCGGACCCCGCAGGCCATCGGTCGTCACCGGGCACACCCTGTCGACCTGCCATGGTGGCTGCTGGGCGGGAACGTCACCTTCGTCCTCGTGCTCACCGCCCTCTTCGGCTCCGGCGCCACCTGACCGCGGACGCGAAAACGGGGCGTGGTCATCGACCACGCCCCGTTTCGTACGAACTACTCGCCTTCGGGCTTCTCCGGCTCGTCACCCTGGGGGTCCGGCACCGGCAGCAGCGCGTCCAGCGCCGTTCCCGTCAGGCGGCGGAACGCGCGCCGCGGGCGGTCGCGGTCCAGGACCGCCACCTCCAGCTTGATCGGGGGGTCCGTCTCGCCGTTGCCGTTGGCCGACGCACTCGCCGCCGCCGACGAAGAGGACGACGACGAACCGGCCGAAGACGACGACGTCGTCGCGGCGGGCTGGATCGGCGTGCGCAACGCCGTCACCGCCACGCCGAGGGCCGCCTGCAGGTCCAGGCCGTCTTCGAACGTCTCCTTCAGCTTCGTGACGATCTTGTCGGCCTGGCCGCCCATCACGATGAACTGCGGCTCGTCGAAGATCGAGCCGTCGTAGGTCAGCCGGTACAGCTGGTCCTCCGCCGCGCTCGCCCCGACCTCCGCCACGCAGACCTCGACCTCGAACGGCTTCAGCTGCTCGGTGAAGATGCTGCCCAGCGTCGCCGCGTACGCGTTCGCCAGCGCCCGCGCGCTCACGTCACGCCGGTCGTACTGGTAGCCCTTGAGGTCCGCGTGCCGGATTCCGGCGACCCGCAGGTTCTCGAACTCGCTGTAGCGCCCGACGGCGGCGAAGCCGATCCGGTCGTAGATCTCGGACACCTTGTGCAGCGTCGCCGACGGGTTCTCCGCCACGAACAGCACGCCGCCCGCGTACTTCAGCACCACCACGCTCCGGCCGCGCGCGATGCCCTTGCGCGCCAGCTCGGAACGCTCCCGCATCAGCTGCTCGGGAGAGGCATACAACGGCATCGTCACGGTGTGCGCTCCAGGTCTTTCGGTGTTCCATCGTTCACTGGTTCAGCTCCGGCCCGCGTCAGGACAGCCGACGCTGCTGGCGCTCGATCCGCCCGGCGATCACGGCCTCCGCCACGGCGGCGGTCTCCGACTCCGGCAGCTGCACGGCGCCGTGCTCGGCGGTGATCGTCACGACGGACGGGAAGATCCGGCGCACCAGGTCCGGCAGGCCCGAAGCGGTGTCGTCGTCCGCCGCGTCGTACAGCGCCTCGACAGCCACCCGCGTGGCGTTCTCGACGTCGGCGTCCGGGTCGTGCAGCTTCTTGAGCGCGGATTTCGCGAACAGCGAACCCGAGCCGATCCCGGCGTAGCCGCCGTTCTCCTCGTAGCGCCCGCCCGCGGCGTCGTACGAGACGATCCGGCCGGCGTGCCGCGCGTCCTCGGCCTCCAGGTCGTAGCCGACGAAGAGCGGGATCGCGGCCAGCCCGGCCATCGCCATCTCGAGGTTGGCCTTGACCATCCCGGCCAGCTTGTTCGTCTTGCCGTCCAGCGACAGCGAAACGCCCTCGATCTTCTCGTAGTGCGCGAGCTCCACGGCGTAGAGGCGCACCATCTCCACGGCCAGCCCGGCCGTGCCCGCGATGCCCACCGCCGAGTACTCGTCGGTGACGTGCACCTTCTCCATGTCGCGGCTCGCGATCAGGTTCCCCGACGTCGCCCGCCGGTCACCCGCGATCAGCACTCCGCTCGCGAAGGTCAGCGCGACGATCGTCGTCCCGTGCGGCACGCCCAGGTCGCCCGCACCACCGGACATCCGGCGCTCCGGAAGCAGTTCCGGCGCCTGCACCCGCAGGAAGTCGGAAAACGACGACGTCGCCGACGAGAAGTACGCCCCCGGCAGAGCGGGACCCGAGATGCCCCTGGTGTTGTCCATACGTGCTCAAAAATCCCATCTGTGCGGGCCTTGGCGGCCGTGGCCCCGCGTTCGGCGACCCCGGCCCGCACGGACCACGGTCACCACTACGCGGAGCCCCCGGCCGCCGGCTGAACGGTCGGCAAGGGCGCGAACGCCCGAGCGGCTACTCGCCGCCCTTCTGGACGTAGGCCCGGACGAAGTCCTCGGCGTTCTCCTCCAGCACGTCGTCGATCTCGTCGAGGATCGTGTCGACGTCCTCGCCGAGCTTCTCGCGCCGTTCCTGACCCGCCGCGCCGGTGTCGTCGAACTCCTCGTCGGAGTCGCCGCCGCCGTGCTTTTCGATCTTTTCCTGGGCCATCTCGCCTCCCGGTGTGGCTGATGTTTCCTAGCCTACCCAGCGACCCCGACATTCGGGGTCACCGCCGCGATCCGCGTGCGTACCGCCTAGTCCGAACCGGTGAGTGCCTCCACCAGCTCCTCCGCCGTCGCCGCGTTGTCCAGCAGCTTGCCGACGTGCGCCTTGGTCCCGCGCAACGGCTCCAGCGTCGGGATCCGCACCAGCGACTCCTTGCCGACGTCGAAGATGACCGAATCCCAGGACGCCGCCGCGATCGAGCTCGCGTACTTCTCCAGCGCCCGGCCCCGGAAGTAGGCCCGCGTGTCCGACGGCGGCGTCGTGACGGCGGCCAGCACCTCTTCCTCGGTCACCAGCCGCTTCATCGAGCCCCGCGTGACCAGCCGGTTGTACAGGCCCTTCGCCAACCGCACGTCCGAGTACTGCAGGTCCACCAGGCGCAGCCGCGGCGCGCCCCAGGCGAGGCTGTCCCGCTGGCGGTACCCCTCCAGCAGCCGCAGCTTCGCCGGCCAGTCCAGCCGGTCCGCGCACTCCTGCGGGTCCCGCGCCAGCGCGTCCAGGATCTCGCCCCAGACCCGCAGCACCTCCTTGGCGGCCTCGTCCGCGCCCGTGCGCTCCAGGTTCTGCGAAGCGATCTCGTGGTAGGCGAACTGCAGGTCCAGGCCGGTGTACTTCTTGCCGTTGGCCAGCGACACCTGCGCCTTGAGCGTCGGGTCGTGGCTGATCTGGTGCACGGCCTTGACCGGCTCGTCCAGCTTCAGGTCGTCGAACCGGATGCCGGACTCGATCAGGTCGAGCACCAGGGCCGTCGTGCCGACCTTGAGGTAGGTCGAGTACTCGGACATGTTCGCGTCGCCGATGATGACGTGCAGCCGCCGGTACTTGTCCGCGTCCGCGTGCGGCTCGTCGCGGGTGTTGATGATCCCGCGCTTCAGCGTCGTCTCCAGGCCGACCTCGACCTCGATGTAGTCCGCACGCTGGGAGAGCTGGAACCCGGCCTCTTCGCTCTGCTGCCCGATCCCGACCCGGCCCGACCCGGTGAAGACCTGCCGCGACACGAAGAACGGCGTCAGCCCGGCGATGATGGCGGTGAACGGCGTCGAGCGCGCGCACAGGTAGTTCTCGTGGGTGCCGTAGCTGGCGCCCTTGCCGTCGACGTTGTTCTTGTACAGCTGGAGCGGGGGCTGCCCGGGCACGGACGCGGCCTTCAGCGCCGCCTCCTCCATCACCCGTTCGCCGGCCTTGTCCCAGATGACCGCGTCACGCGCGTTCGTCACCTCGGGCGCCGAGTACTCCGGGTGCGCGTGGTCGACGTACAGCCGCGCGCCGTTGGTCAGGATGACGTTCGCCGCACCCAGGTCCTCGACGTCCGGGTCGTGCCCCGGCCCGCCCGGGCCGGTCAGGTCGAACCCGCGCGCGTCCCGCAAGGGGGACTCCACCTCGTAGTCCCACCGGGCCCGCCGCGCTCGCGGGATGTCGGCCGCGGCCGCGTAGGCCAGCACGACCTGGGTCGAGGTGAGTACCGGGTTCGCCGTCGCGTCGCCCGGCACCGAGATGCCGTACTCGACTTCGGTTCCCATGATCCGCCGCATGTCCACCACCCTACGGGGTAGGCCTAGTGGAACGATGCACCCATGCCAGGCAGTGACGAACTCGTTGCCCTCTATGACCAGGCCGGCTCCGTCGTCGGTTCGACGCTGCGCAGCCGCCTCCGCAGCGAGGGCCTGTGGCACGCCGCCGGCGTCGTGCTGGTCCGTTCGGGTGACGGAAACGCGGTCTACGTGCACCTCCGGACCGCCACGAAGGACGTGTTCCCGTCCACCTGGGACTGCTGGGCCGGCGGGGTCGTCGCCGCCGGCGAGTCACCGGCCGAGTGCGCTCGCCGTGAACTGGCCGAAGAGCTCGGCGTCCACGGGGTGGAACCCGTTCCGCTGTTCACGAAGGTGTACGACGACGGCCGCAACCGCTGCCACAACTTCGCCTTCGAGGTCCGCTGGGACGGCCCGATCCACCACCAGGCCGAAGAGATCGTCGAAGGCCGCTGGCTCCCGCTCGACGAGCTGCGCGCCTGGGTCGACGACCCGGCACCGGCACTCCCGTTCATCCCCGACGGCCGCGAAGGCGTCCAGGAGTGGTTCCGCCGCTACTGCTGAGCCGCCGGCGCCGTCAGCTTCGCCGCCATCGCGGGCAGCAGGCGCTTCGCCGCGTCGATCGCCCGCGACTCCGTGCTCGCCGAAACGGTCAGCCCGGACACGAGCGTGCCCCGCGCCAGCAGCACGGTGCACGTCTTGCCGTCGCACCAGGCCCGCTGACGCTCGACGCCCGCCTGGGCCGGGACGTCCACGGTGTGGCCGGTGCACTGCGCGTTCGCCACGATGTCGCCGGCCGAGCCGTCCGGGTAGGCGGCGACCCGGTGCCGCAGCACCGAACCGCTCGGGTACCGCCAGCTCGCGGTCCGGCTGGTCGCCGACACGTCGTCCGTCAGGCAGCCCGACGCCGCGCCCGAGCCGGGCTGCACACCCTCTTCGGCGACGTCCTGATCGGACAGCAGCGCCCGCTCCGCGAGCAGTCCGGGGTCCGGCGCCGCCTGGGTGACCGGAGCCGCCTTCGGGGCCGGCGCCAGGGCTTCCGGCGTGGGCGCCGACAGCGTGGCCGACGGGACCGGATCGTCGTAGTACGTCTCGAGGTTGTTCGGGTCGGGGCCGTCGCACCCCGTGAGGCCGACCAACGCGACCGCGGCCAACGCAACCACCTGGCGATGACGCACCTGCTCCGGCCCTCCCGTAGTCCGACTGTGACTGCGCAGAGTAGTGCAGCCGGTCAGTCCCAGCCCAAAGAGGACCGGTGTCGCCAGTAGTCCCCCGCATCCTCCGCCAGCCCGGCCAGCGCGGCTTCCTCCTCGGTGCTCAGGGAAAGCATGGTGGCGCGCAGGTTCGCCTCGAGCTGCGGCGCGCTCGCCGGGCCGATGACCGCCGCGCCGGCCCAGTCGTTCGCCAGCACCGCCGCCACGGCGACCGCGTCCGGCCCGGTCCCGTGCGCCGCGGCGATGTCGAGCAGCGCCCGCGGCGCCTCGACCGCCAGCCGGCCGTTGGCCAGGGTTTCCTTGACCAGCACCCGTTTCCCGGCCGCGTGCGCCGCGGCCAGCGCGGGCCCCGCCGACGGCTCCAGGAGGTTCCACGTCGACTGCACCGCGGAGAACACCGGCCGCCCGGCCACTTCCAGCGCGAACGCCCGCTCGATCGCGGCCGCCTGCGCCGGCCCCGACGTCGAGAACCCGACCGCGACGCCGTTCGCCGCGAGCTCCGCCAGCGCCTCGATCAGCGGCTCGTCGGTGAACAGCGGACTGTCCACAGTGAGCGAATGGACCTGGTAGAGGCTGACCCGGTCCCCCAGCAGCGCCAGGGTTTCCGCCCACTGCGCGGCGAACCGCGTCGCCGAGTGCTCCTTCACCTCGTGCACCTCGGCGTCGAGCCGCCAGCCGCCGACGTAGGCGTAGCCCCACTTGCTGGAGACGACGACGTCGCGGTGCCCGCGCTCGTCGAGCCAGCCGGCGAGGAACTCCTCCGAACGCCCGTAGGACCGGGCGACGTCGACGTTGCGGATCCCCGCGGCGTACGCGCCGTCGAGCACCGTGAACGTCGCGGCCCGCATCGACGCGACGTCCCGCACGGCCGGCAGCGCGCCGTCCCGGCCCAGGTTGATGTACGCGGGCCGGCCCAGCGCCGCCAGGCCGAGCGCGATGCGATCCACGCGATCCATGGGCGTACTCATCCGTTCTGCTTGTGCCGGAGGATGGCGAGCCACTGGCCGGCGGTCTGGGCCTGGCGGTGGAGCTTCTCGAGGCGGGCGGCCGGGGCCCGGACGTAGCCCTTGCCGAAGACCGGCGCGATCTGACGCAGGCTGGCGCCGCCTTCGCGGGCAGCGAGCAGGGCCCAGTCGGAAGCGTCGGCGCAGGCCGCGGAGGCGCGGCGCAGCTCGCCGAGGATGTCGATGAGCTCCTGGGGGCCCACCTCCCCCGCTTCGACGGTGGCGGCGGTCGTCTCCAGCCAGGCCATGACGTCGGCTTCGGTGATGGGCGCGCGCGGTCGCCCGGTTTCTTCGCTCACAGCCGTGAAGTATAGGTCGTTATACGCCGAGGTCCGGGAACCACGCGCCGATGTCGCATCGGAGTGTCGCGATGTGATCTACCATCGGAGAGGTGACGACGCGCGCCGAGGCCCCGCCGGAGGTCGAGCAGCTGCTCGACGTGTTCAAGGCGCTCGCGAACCCGGTGCGGCTGCGGATCCTCGGGTGGCTGCGGGATCCGGAGAAGAACTTCCTCGAGCAGCGCGGGGCGATGGTGGTCGACGAAGGGGTGTGCGTGACGCACATCCAGGAGAAGGCCGGCCTGGCCCAGTCGACCGTCTCGGCCTACATGGCGTCCCTGCAGCGCGCCGGGCTGGTCCGCGCGACGCGGCTCGGGAAGTGGACGCACTACCGCCGTGACGAAGAGCGGATCGCCCGGATCGTCGAGATCCTCGGCCACTCGCTCTGACCACTCCCCTCCCCCCGATCAGTCCCGACGGTTGACTCATATCGAAGTTCTGCGATACTTCGATGCATGACCGCGATCGACAACATGCCCCTGGGGCGCTACGGGATCTGGACGTTCGACTTCGAGGACCAGCCGGCGAGCCTGGCCCGCGACACCGCGCAGGAGCTGGAAGACCTCGGCTGGCGGGCGGTCTGGATCCCCGAGCGCGACGGCCGGGAAGCCCTCACCCACGCCGGTTTCCTGCTCGCCTCGACCCGGCGCCTGGCCGTCGTCAACGGGATCGCCCAGATCTGGTCCCGTGAGCCGCGGTGGACGCGCGGCGCGGCCCTGCTGCTGGCCGACGCCTACCCGGACCGCCACCTGCTCGGCCTCGGCTTCGGCGCCGGGCGCCCCGGCACGACCAGCCCGCTGCGGGCGATGAACGACTACCTCGACGCCCTGGACGCGGCCACGAACGCCAACCCCGCGCCCGCCGCGCCGATGCGGCGCGTCCTGGCCGCGTACGGCCCGAAGATGCTCGAACTGGCCCGCGACCGCTCGGCCGGCGCGCACACCTACCACGTGACGCCGCGGCACACGGCGCAGGCGCGCGAGATCCTGGGCGAGCGCCCGTTCCTCGGCGTCGAGCACGCCGTCCTCTTCGAGACCGATCCGGCCCGGGCGCGCGAGATCGCCCGGGAGCACCTGCACCCGTACCTGACGCAGCGGTACAACGTGGCCAAGTTCCTGCGGCTCGGCTACACCGAAGCCGACATCGACGGCGGCCGCGGCAGTGACCGGATCGTCGACGACCTGGTGTTCTGGGGCGACCTCGACACGATCGCCTGCCGGCTGGAGGAGCACCTCGACGCGGGCGCCGACCACGTCGGCGTCCAGGTCGTCGGGATCGAGCCCGGGCAGTCCGCGCTGCCGCACTGGCGGCGGCTGGCCGAGGCGCTGCTACCCGTCGGCGTCGTCGCGTAGCCCGAACCGCGCGGTGCAGTGCCAGACGCGCTTGAGGGTCTGCGGATCGTGCGTGCCGGCCCGCACGGCGTCGCCGATGACGCGGGCGTCGAGCCACCCGTGTTCGGCGATCTCCTCGCCGGCCCGCACGACGTCCTCGCCGCGGAAGTCCGCGTGCTCGGCGAGCACCGCGACGGACAGCCGGAAACCGTGGTGCCACGACGTCGGGAACGGCAGCGCGGCAGCCGCCGCCTCGACGTCGGTCCCCCGGAACGCCGGGTCCAGCACCAGGGCCGCGACGTCGGTGTCCAGCCGGAGCGGGCCGTGCACGTGAGCCTCGACGTAGTCGTCGAGGACGTCCGCCGGCGCCGCGTCGGCGAGGGCCACCAGCGGCATGTGGCCGGCTGTGCCGAAGTCGGCGGGCTCGCTGAAGCTGTCCGGGTAGCAGAAAGTCGTCCGCCGCAGCACGTCGCGCTTCAGCCGGAAGTGGGCCGAGCCGAACCGGACCGAGCCGCCGGCCGCGCGGCAGCGGTGGTTCAACGCGCCGTACTTGGGCCGCCCCGACGGCGGCCCGTCGTCGTAGGCGCCGCCGAAGATCCGGTGCTCCCAGCGCCAGCGGTCACCGCCCGGGTGGGCGGTCAAGCCGCCGTTGCTCGTGCCGGTCTCGAACTGCGAGCGGTAGACGCCGTCGGCGGCCAGGTGCCGCAGCAGCGGCACCCCGCCCACCAGCCGGTCCGGGTGGAAGTGCACGGTGACGTCCAGGTCCGCGGCGAGCGGCGGCCCCGACACCAGGCCGGCGACGTGCGCGAGCGCCCGCCGCCACGGCGGTTCTTCGTCGTTCGTAGCCCCCACGGGCTTGATCCTACCCCGGCGGTATAGGTCGTTATACACACGACGACGTCCGAAAATCGCTGGCTCCGGCGGCGGTCGCCCGGCTTGACTGCGCGTCATGGGTTTCGGGGTCACGGTGCGGTTCGGGTTGCTCGCGGCCGTGTGGGGCGCGAGCTTCCTGTTCATCAAGGTGGGCCTCGACGGCCTCTCCCCCGCTCAGGTCGCGCTGGCCCGGGTTTCGCTGGGCGCGCTGGCGCTGGCCGCGGTACTGCTGGTCCGCCGCCGGGCGCTCCCCCGCGATCTCGCGCTGTGGGGCCACCTCGTCGTCGTGTCGGTGCTGCTGTGCGTGGTGCCGTTCCTGCTGTTCTCGTGGGCGGAACAGTACATTTCGTCCGGTTTGGCCAGCATCTTCAACGCGACGACGCCGCTGATCACGATGCTGCTGGCTGCGGCGGCGCTGCCCGAGGAGCGGTTCACGCCGCCGCGGGTGCTCGGGCTGCTGCTCGGGTTCCTGGGCGTGCTCACGATCGTCGGGGTGTGGCACGGCGTCGACGTGTCGCACCAGCTGACCGCGCAGCTCGCCTGTCTCGGCGCCACCACGTGTTACGGCGCGTGCTTCGTCTACATGCGCCGGTTCGTCTCGCCGCGCGGGGCGGACCCGGTCGTCGTCGCGTTCGGGCAGACGGCGTCGGCGACGGTCATCCTCGGCCTGCTGGCGCCGGCGATCGCGGTGACGCCGATCCACCCGACGCTGCCGGTCGTGCTGAGCATGGTGGCGCTCGGCATCTTCGGCACGGGCCTGGCTTATGTCTGGAACGTCCGGATCATCGCGGCCTGGGGCGCGGCTAACGCATCGGCGGTGACCTACCTCACACCGGTCGTCGGCGTGCTGCTGGGCGTGGCGGTGCTGGACGAACCGGTGAGCTGGAACCAGCCCGCCGGCGCGATCCTGGTGGTGCTGGGCATTCTCGCCGCGCACGGCCGGCTGCGCGTCCGCCGCAAGGCCGCACTGCCGGCGCCCGAAGGGGAGCTGGTCCGGGACTGACCCCGGACACGCCGGTGGGGCGGTCGCCGCGGCGACCGCCCCACCGGGATGTTCGATCTACAGGTACTGACCGGTGTTCGTGGCGGTGTCGATCGCCCGCCCCGAGTCCGTGTTCTTTCCGGTGACGAGCGTGCGGATGTACACGATCCGCTCGCCCTTCTTGCCGGAGATCCGGGCCCAGTCGTCCGGGTTGGTGGTGTTCGGCAGGTCCTCGTTCTCCGCGAACTCGTCGACGATCGCGTCCAGCAGGTGCTGCACGCGCAGGCCGGGCTGGTTGGTCTCCAGCACGGACTTGATCGCCGACTTCTTCGCCCGGTCCACGATGTTCTGGATCATCGCGCCCGAGTTGAAGTCGCGGAAGTACAGGACTTCCTTGTCCCCGTTGGCGTAGGTCACCTCGAGGAACCGGTTCTCGTCGCTCTCCTCGTACATGCGCTCGACGGTGTGCTGGATCATCGCGTCGAACGTCGCCTTGGCGTCGCCGCCGAACTCGGCGAGGTCGTCCGCGTGGATCGGCAGGCCTTCGGCCAGGTACTTGGAGAAGATGTCCTTCGCGCCTTCGGCGTCCGGACGCTCGATCTTGATCTTGACGTCGAGCCGGCCCGGCCGCAGGATCGCCGGGTCGATCATGTCCTCACGGTTCGAGGCACCGATGACGATGACGTTTTCCAAGCCTTCGACACCGTCGATCTCGGAGAGCAGCTGCGGGACGATCGTGGTCTCCACATCGGACGAAACGCCCGATCCACGGGTCCGGAAGATCGAGTCCATCTCGTCGAAGAACACGATCACCGGGGTGCCCTCGGAGGCCTTCTCCCGCGCCCGCTGGAAGATCAAGCGGATGTGCCGCTCGGTCTCCCCGACGAACTTGTTGAGCAGCTCGGGACCCTTGATGTTCAGGAAGTACGACTTCCCGTCCTCGTTGTCGCCCCGCGCCGCCGCCACCTTCTTGGCCAGCGAGTTCGCGACCGCCTTGGCGATGAGCGTCTTGCCGCAGCCCGGCGGGCCGTAGAGCAGGACGCCCTTCGGCGGGCGCAGCTGGTACTCCTGGTAGAGGTCGGCGTGCAGGAACGGCAGTTCGACCGCGTCCCTGATCTGCTCGATCTGCCGGGTGAGGCCACCGATGTCCTCGTAGCGGACGTCGGGCACCTCCTCCAGCACCAGGTCTTCGACTTCCGCCTTCGGCACGCGCTCGTACGCGTAACCGGCCTTGGAGTCGACCAGGAGCGAGTCGCCGGGCTTCAGCGGCTGCTCCGCCAGCAGATCGGAGAGCAGCACAACCCGCTCTTCGTCCGCGTGCCCGACCACGAGCGCACGAGGGCTGGCGCCCTCGACGTCCGGTGCGAGCACCTCGCGCAACGCGCACACCTCGCCGGTGCGCTCGAAGTCACCGCCCTCGACCACGGTCAGGGCTTCGTTGAGGCGCAGCGCCTGGCCGCGTCGCAACGACGAAATCTCCACCGCGGGCGAAACCGACACCCGCATCTTCCGGCCGGCCGTGAACACGTCCACCGTGTTGTCCTCGTACGACGTGACGAACACGCCGTACCCGGACGGTGGCTGGGCCAGCCGGTCGACCTCTTCACGGAGAGCGAGGAGCTGTCCTCGCGCTTCGCGCAGGGTTTCGACCAGTTTGGTGTTCCGCTCGGTGAGCTGGCTCACCCTTTCCGACGCCTCGGCGAGCCGCTGTTCGAGAACGCGGTTCTGCCTCGGCGAGTCGGTCAGCTTGCGGCGCAGCAGCGCCACTTCCTCTTCGAGAAAGCGGATCTGCCTTGCCTGCTCGTCCGCCGTCGTCCCAGCTCCGGATGTTGCTGAAGGGTCGGCCTCCTCGCGCCGACCTCCGGGAAGGTCATGATGCATCGGGCACCTCCTCGGAGTGCTTTTCATTCCACGGTACCGGCGATCACCGACAAGAAAAGGCCTTTCCGCATCACAAGATCGGCGCGTCGCGGTTTCTTCACCTGGTCCAGCACGGACATTCCTGCAGCACAAGGGGCCATTTGTGTGCCGTGACACGGGGTCGGAACGGGGTCTTCCGGAGCTGGACGAACCAAGCACGCAGGGAGTACCCCGTCCCCGGGAGGCCCAACCGTGCCGAAGCCGGGCATTTCCGGCCAGTTGCGCCCTAACCGCGCGGCGAGCACGCGCGGTGACTAGCATCGGGCCGACGCGGCCACCGGATGGCCGAATCTCGTCGTGGGAACGCTAGGGGGCATCACACATGACCTACCCGCCGCAGCAACCGGGCGGCTACGGCCAGCAGCCCGGCGGCTACGGGCAGCAGCCCGGGCCCTACGGTCAGCAGCCGGGCGGCTACCCCCAGAGCGGACCCCAGTCCCAGCCGGGCTACGGCGGCACGCAGCAGTTCGGCCAGCCGGATCCCTACGGCCAGCAGCCGCAGCAGGGCGGTTACCCGCCCCAGCCGGGCGCTCAGCCCCCGTACGGCGGGCAGCAGGACCAGTGGGGCCAGCAGCAGCCGGGCGGGTACGACCCGAACCAGCAGAACTACGGCGGCTACGACCCGTACGGCGGCGGTGGCGGCGGTTTCGGTGACGGGCCGCCGCCCAAGAAGAAGAAAACCGGGCTCATCATCGGCATCGCCGTGGGCGCGGTCATCGTCGTCGGCGGTGGCGTGACGGCACTGGTGCTGGCCCTCAACGGGGACGACAGCACCACGGCCGCGCCGCCGGCGAGCAGCAGCTCCCCCGCGCCGACGTCGGCGCCGAAGACCACCCCGAAGAAGAGCACCACGCCGAGCAGCCCGTCGACGAAGACCACGAAGCCGGTCGGCGGCCCCGCCCCCGGCGGCAAGCCCAGCTCGCAGGAGCTGTTCGCCTCGACGATCGACGCGTACAACGCGGGTGACGAGAAGGCGCTCGGCGACGTCATCTGCCGCAGCGTCTACGAAGGCACGACCGGCCAGATCCCCAAGGTGACGGTGAAGCTCACCGAAGACCCGAAGGACGTCGGCGACAAGTCCACGGTCCGCTACTCGGCCACCGACGGCGCGGCGACCAAGGTCGGCACGATGTCGGCGGCCAAGGAGTCCGGTCTCTGGTGCCTGTCCAACGTCAAGGCGGACGGCTCGTGAGGCCGCGCCGGCGGTGAACCGCGCGCTCACCGCCGGGCTCGTGCTGGCCGGCGTGGCGGTCGTGGGTGTCGTGCTGGGACTGCTGCTCGTGGCGCCGTCCGGCAGCACGCCCCCGCCGTCGGCCACGCCGCCCGCGCCGGCCCGCACGTCCACGGCCCCGCCCCCGGACGCCGTCGACGCCGCGGCGGTGAAGGTGCTGGCCGACGCGATCGTCGCCGCGATCTCCCGGCACGACTCGGCGGCGTTCGGCGAGCTCACCTGCCGCCCGCAGACCACCGAGGCCCTGGCCGGGCTGCAGCGGACGTGGGACGCGGCGGGCGAGGTGAAGGCGAGCCTGCCGAAACCCCCGGAACTGCGCGGCGAGTCGGCGACGGCGGTGGTGCACGTCGAGGCCGCGGGCGGCACGAAGGACACGCCGTTCCCGCTGCACAAGGAGAGCGGGAAGTGGTGCGTGCCGGGCTAGCTCAGCCCTTGCCCTTGGCCGGGCGCCGCGACACGCGCGGGGAGACGGTGCCGTCCGCCAGCCGGCGCGCCGTCAGCAGGAACGCCGTGTGCGCCACCATGCGGTGGTCGGGGCGGACCGCCAGGCCGACCACGTGCCACGGCCGCATCAGCGTTTCCCACGACTCCGGCTCGGTCCAGCACTGCTGCTCGCGCAACGACTCCGTGACGCGCGAAAGCTGCGTGACCGTCGCGACGTAGACCGTCAGCACGCCGCCGGGGACGAGGTGCGCGGCGACGTTCGGGAGCTGGTCCCACGGGGCCAGCATGTCCAGCACGACCCGGTCGACCTCGCCCTCGTGCGTGGCCAGGTCCGCGACCGTGAGCGTCCAGTTCGCCGGCTTCTCGCCGAAGAACTTCACGACGTTGTGCTCGGCGTGCACCGCGTGGTCGTCGCGGATCTCGTACGAGCTCACCTGCCCGGCCGGGCCGACCGCGCGCAGCAGCGAGCACGTCAGCGCGCCGGAACCGGCGCCCGCCTCGAGCACCCGCGCGCCCGGGAAGATGTCGCCCCACATGACGATCTGGGCGGCGTCCTTCGGGTAGATCACCTGCGCGCCGCGGGGCATCGAGAGCACGTAGTCCGGCAGCAGCGGGCGCAGCGCCAGGTACGTCGAGCCGCCCACCGAAGTCACGACCGAGCCTTCGGGACGGCCGATGAGGTCGTCGTGGGCGAGGCCGCCGCGGTGGGTGTGGTACTCACCGCCGTCGGCCAGCGTCAGGGTGTAGTGCCGCCCCTTCGAGTCGGTCAACTGCACCCGATCACCCGCACGAAACGGTCCGCTGACCGACAACACTTCCTCCAGTACCCCGAATGGCCTCTTGCCGTTTGACCGACGACAGATCTTCGCAGGCCGCCCGGGCCGCGGGGTCAGCGGGTACGGCGGTTCAGCGCGGCGCGCAGGTCGTCCCGGCGCAGCACGCCCGCCGGGCGGCCTTCGTCGTCGACCACGAGGAACTGCCACGCCGGGGTCTCGCGGACCCGCTCGACGATCTCCTCCCCCGGCTCGGAGGCCAGCAGGACGGTCTCGGCGCGGATCGGCTCGGCCGCCAGCTCGGCCGGCGCGTGCGGTGACGTGCTCGCCAGCCGCTCCGCCGCGCCCTCGTCCAGCAGCCCGGCCGCGACGCCGTCCGCGCGGACCAGCACCACGCCCCGGCCCGCCGACGCGGCCAGCGCGTCCGACACCGGGCTCTCCGCCGGCAGCTGCAGCACGGGCCGGACCAGCTCGCCCAGCACCAGGCCCTCGGGCCAGCCACGCCGCCGTTCGGCGGCCAGTTCGGACCGCGCGCCGAGGATGACGAACCACGCCGTGACGACGCAGACACCGAGGCGCAGCCAGCGGTCGGGGCTGGCCGTCGCGAGGCCCCACAGGGCCCACACGAGCAGTCCCGCCGCCACGACCGCGCCGCCGCCCACCGCGGCGCGGGTGCCCTTGGCGCGGATGCCGGTGGCCGCCCAGACGCCGGCGCGGACCAGCCGGCCGCCGTCGAGCGGGAGGCCGGGCAGGAGGTTGAAGACACCGACGGCGAGGTTCGCCACGGAACATTCGGCGATCAGCAGCCAGACCGCGCCGCCCGGCGGCACGGCGAACATCAGCAGCCCGCAGAACCCGCCCAGCACCAGCGACACCGCCGGGCCGGCCGCGGCCACCAGGCCTTCGTCGCTCGGCCGTTTCGGCGTGCGGGCGACCTCGGACAGGCCGCCGAGGAGGAACAAGCGCAGGCGGCGCACCGGGATGCCCAGCCGCAATGCGACCAGGCAGTGGCCGAGCTCGTGGGCGAGCACCGACAACCCCAGCAGCAGCGCGAACGCCGCGGCCAGCAGCCACGACATCAGCGTGGAGACGTCCGGGAGCAGCCGCCCGACCAGCGGTGCGTACAGGACGACGACGATCAGCGAGCCGATCCACCAGGACGGCGCCAGCAGCACCGGGACACCGGCGACGCGGAACAGCACGAGGCCGCCGCCGTCCCCGAGGACGGCCTGCCGGGAGCCCCCGGTGCCCTGCTCACTGGTCGCGGCCATGCCGGAGAGCCTAGAGCCCCTGGTGTCAGGAGCGGGTGATCCGGCCCCGCCCGCGACCGGGTCGTGTAACTCGGCGACCCGACCCTCCAGGTACGCGAACCGGCTGTCCGGGCACGCGAACCGGCTGTCCGGGCACGCGAACCGACCGTCCGGGTACGCGAGTTCGCCGTACGGGTACCGGTGCCGGGCGTTGCGGTCGCCGGAACTGTCGGACCCCGGCGTTACGCTCTGCCCATGCCCGACGCCGACACTGTCACCACGGACCCGCCCACCCCCATGGACGCCGCGGACTCCGCCGTCGCCACGCGGGTGCGGCGGCGGCCCGCGTTGTCGCCGTCCCGGGCCAGTGACTTCAAGCAGTGCCCGCTGCTCTACCGGTTCCGCGCGGTCGACCGGCTGCCGGAGGTCCCGACGAAGGCCCAGCTGCGCGGCACGCTCGTCCACTCGGTACTGGAACGGCTCTTCGCGCTGCCCGCCGGCGAACGGGTGCCGCCGAAGGCCCGCGAACTGCTGGGCCCGGCGTGGACCGAGCTGTCCGAGGACCGTCCGGAGTGGACCGAGCTGTTCGACGCCGCGAAGCCGGACGACCACGCCGACTGGCTGCGGTCGGCCGAGAAGCTCTTGGACGCGTACTTCGGGCTCGAAGACCCGCGGCGGCTCGAACCGGAGGCCTGCGAGCTGCACGTCGAGATCGAGCTCGGCTCGGGCGTGCTGCTGCGCGGCTACATCGACCGCGTCGACGTCGCGCCCACCGGCGAGATCCGGGTCGTCGACTACAAGACCGGCGCCGCGCCGCGGGAAATCGGCGAAGCCAAGGCGATGTTCCAGATGAAGTTCTACGCCGTGGTGCTGTGGCGGCTGCGCGGGATCGTGCCGCGCCAGCTGAAGCTGATGTACCTGACCGACGGCCAGTCGCTGGCCTACACCCCGGACGAGGCGGAGCTGATCCGCTTCGAGCGGACCCTGGAAGCCATCTGGCAGGCCATCCTCAAGGCGGGCAAGACCGGCGACTTCCGGCCGAACAAGAGCAAGCTGTGCAACTGGTGCGACCACCAGGCGCACTGCCCCGAGTACGGCGGCACCCCACCGGCGTACCCCGGCTGGCCGGAACCCGACGCCGGCGAAGAGACGCCGCTGGACCGGGCCGACTGATGGCCGACGCGTTCTACGTCCCCCACGGCGAGGGTCGGTTCACCGCGACCGCGCACACGGCCGGGCCGTGGACCCCGGACTCCCAGCACTTCGGGCCGCCGTCGGCGCTGCTGGTCCGGGCGCTCGAAAACGTCGAACCGCACCACCCCGCGGAGCTCGCGCGGGTGACCGTCGAGATCCTCGGCCCGGCACCGGTGACCGAGCTGCTGGTGCGCGCCCGGGTGGAGCGGCCCGGCCGGTCGGTGGAACTGCTGCAGGCCGAGCTGGCGACGAGCGAGCGGGTCGTCGCGCGCGCGTCGGCGTGGCGGATCGCGACGTCCGACACCGCGGCGGTGAGCACCGACGGCGGCCCGCTGCTGCCGGCGCCGGACACCGTGGCGGAGTCGGCCTGGCCGGAAGGCTGGAACGGCGGCTACCTCGACGCGCTGGAGTGGCGCGCGGTCCGCGGCGGCATGGACGTGCCCGGCTCGGCCGCGGTGTGGGCCCGCCAGCGCGTCCCGCTGGTCGACGGCGAGGAGCCGAGCGGGCTGCAGCGGCTGTTCGCGGTCGCCGACTCCGGCAACGGCGTGTCCAACTACCTCGACCCGCGGCAGTGGTGGTTCATCAACTCCGAGCTCACCGTGCACCTGCGCCGGCCGCCTGCGGGCGAGTGGATCGGCCTCGACGCCGTCACGCTGGTCGGCAAGCACGGCGTCGGCACGGCGACGAGCATCCTGCACGACGGCGACGGTCCGGTGGCCACCGGCGCGCAGGCGCTGATGGTGCGTCCGCGACAGGCCGGGGGCGGATAGCCAACCACAACGGGCCCGCATCCAATAACCTTCGCGGAACGACCGACATGAGGAGCGCTCCGGCATGCAGATCACCTCGGTGGTCAACCAGAAGGGCGGGGTCGGCAAGACCTCGCTGAGCGTCGGCACCGCGGCGGCCTTGGCCGAGCGCGGCCGGCGGGTGCTGCTGGTCGACCTCGACCCGCAGGGCCACGCGACGACCGAGATGCTCGGCCTGGCCGAGGTCCGCGGGGACGCGCCGACCCTGGCGAAAGCCCTGGCCAAGAAGTGGAAGGGGCCGATCGAAGACCTCGTCGTGCCGCATCCGCGCAGCAACCTGGGCCGCGGCGGCGCGCTCGACGTCATCCCGACGTCGCCGGGGATGTTCGACCTGATCCGGCGGCTCGACTCGTTCCGCGTGCCCGGCTGGCAGCTGGCCCGGGTCATCCAGTTCGCCAACTACGACCACTGCATCATCGACTGCCCGCCGGCACTCGACGTGCTGACGAACAACGCGCTGGCGGCGTCACACGGGATACTGGTCCCGGTGCAGCCGGACAAGACGAGCATCCGCGCGCTGCGGCTGCTGGCGGATCAGGTGCGCTACGTCGAGCAGACCGTCGGCCGGCAGCCGCTGTCGTGGTTCGGGCTGGTGCCGAGCCTCTACCGCCGGCCGATCTCGCACTACGCGGCCGCGGCGCTGCAGGAGATGTACGAGTTCGGCATCCCGATGCTGTCGCACCTGCCGCTGGGTGTGGTGATGAACGAGGCCGCCGCCCACGGCGTCCCGGTGACGACCTACGCCCCGGAAACGCTGCAGGCGCTGTCGTTCCGCGAGATCGCGGGCACGCTCGACACCTACCTGGAGCAGAACTCGGCGCCCGCGGTGATCCCGGCCGACGAGGAGTTCGTCTTCGAGGACTTCATCTCCGAGGTCTCGGTGGCCCGCAACGCCAACGACAACGGCGCCCGCAAGGGCCTCTACGACCTGCTGCCCAAGAAACCGCACCGCCCCCGCTGACCCCGTCGTGAGTGGTAATGCGGGTTCTAACCCGCATTACCACTCACGACCGGTGGGACTCAGAGGCGGCAGGACCGGATGTCCGAGGCCAGGATCGCCTTCGCGCCCACCTCGGCCAGCTCGTCCATGACGCGGTTGACGTCCTTGCGCGAGACCATCGCGCGCACCGCCACCCAGTCGTCGTCGGCGAGCGGGGCCACCGTCGGCGACTCCAGGCCCGGCGTGATGGCGATGGCGCGCTCGACGAGCGTCCGCGGGCAGTCGTAGTCCAGCATCAGGTACTGCTGGGCGAACACGACCCCGCGCAGCCGCGCCGCGAGCTGGCTCTTCGCCTTGCTCTGCTCGGTGCCCTTGCGCTGCAGCAGCACGGCTTCCGACACGCAGATCGGGTCGCCGAAGGCCACCAGGTTGTTCTGGCGCAGCGAGCGGCCGGACTCGACGACGTCGGCGATCGCGTCCGCGACCCCGAGCTGGATCGAGATCTCGACCGCGCCGTCGAGGCGGATCACCTCGGCGGTGACGCCGTGGCGGGCGAGGTCCTCGCGGACCAGCCGCGGGTACGACGTGGCGAGCCGCTTGCCCTGCAGGTCGGCCGGCTTCCAGTCCTGGCCCGCCGGGGCCGCGTAGCGGAACGTCGAGCCGCCGAAACCGAGGGCCTGGATCTCCTCGACCGGCGCGCCCGAGTCGAGCGCGAGGTCGCGGCCGGTGATGCCGAGGTCGAGGTCGCCGGAGCCGACGTAGATCGCGATGTCCTTGGGGCGCAGGAAGAAGAACTCGACCTCGTTGACGGTGTCGAGGATCGTCAGGTCGCGCTGCTCATGCCGCTTCCGGTAGCCCGCCTCGCCGAGCATCTCCGTCGCCGTGGCGGCGAGGGCTCCCTTGTTCGGCACGGCAACACGCAGCATTTCGCTTTTCTCCTCGTTCAGCGAGCGGTGGACCACCCGTCACAGGTAGCGGTAGACGTCCTCGGTCGACAGACCGCGGCCGAGCATCAGCACCTGCAGCCGGTACAGCAGCTGGGAGATCTCCTCGGCGAGCCGGTCGTCGGACTCGTGCTCGGCGGCGATCCACACCTCGCCGGCTTCCTCCAGCACCTTCTTGCCTTGGGCGTGCACTCCGGCGTCCAGGGCGGCGACGGTGCCGGACCCGTCGGGACGGGTACGCGCGCGCTCGGCAAGCTCCGCGAACAGCTCATCGAAGGTCTTCACGGTCTGCAGATCCTTCCACCCCGGCCGGGGTGACGCCGCCCCGGGCCGGTCCCGGTGCCGCCGATGTCACACCTCCGTGGACATCGGCTCCCGAGGGATGGGATCGACGCTGGTCAGAAGCGGGCTTCGTGCTCTTGTTCGAAGTCCAGCAGATAGCGCTTCCGTTCGAGGCCGCCGCCGTAGCCGGTCAGCGAACCACTCGCGCCGACGACGCGGTGGCAGGGAACGATGATGCTGACCGGGTTCTTGCCGTTGGCCAGCCCGACCGCGCGCGACGCCGTAGGCTGCCCCAGCCGGTCGGCCAGCTCGCCGTAGGAAGTGGTACTGCCGTAAGGGATGTCCCGCAGCGCGGCCCAGACCCGTTGCTGGAACGGCGTGCCGACGAAGGTGAGCGGCACCTCGAACTCGTGGCGCTGCCCGGCGAAGTACTCCTTCAGCTCGGTTTCGGCCCGCACGAAGATCTTCGCGCCCGGATCGGGTTCGCCGAACGTGAGCTCGTCCGGGCGATGGCGCTGCTGGACCATGTACAGCCCGCAGAGCGCGTCGCCCTGGGCGACGAGGGTGAGCGGGCCGCACGGGCTGTCCACCACCGTGTGGGAACGCATGATTCTCCTGTCGTGGGTGGGTCAGGCGGCGGGCATGCGGTTGATGGCGTGGTCGCCGGTGGCCCACAGGTGCTGGGTGGCGTACGCGCGCCACGGGCGCCACGCCGCGGACCGCGCGACGACGGCCGCCGGGCCGCCGAGGCCGAGCGTCTCCGCCGCGTACTTGATGCCGAGGTCGGTGGGCAGGAACGCGTCCGGGTCGCCGAGCGAGCGCATCGCGATGCTCTCGACGGTCCACGGCCCGAAGCCGGGCAACGCGGTCAGCGCGGCGCGGGTCCCGGCCCAGTCGCTGCCCGCGCCGAGGTCGAGGCCGCCGCCGGTCAGCGCCTCGACCAGGGCGAGCAGCGTGCGACGGCGGCTGCGCGGCATGGCGAGCGTCTCCGGGTCGAGGTCGGCCAGCGCCTCGGGAGACGGGAAGAGGTGCGTCAGGCCGCCTTCGGCGTCCTCGATCGGGGTGCCGTGCGCGACGACGAGCCGGGCGGCGTGGGTGCGCGCGGCGGCCGTCGACACCTGCTGCCCGAGCACCGCGCGGACGGCGAACTCGGCGCCGTCGACCGTGCGCGGGACGCGCCGGCCCGGCGCGGCCGCGACCAGCGGGGCCAGCAGCGGGTCGGTGGTGAGCTGGTCGTCGACGGCTTCCGGGTCCGCGTCGAGGTCGAGCAGACGGCGGCAGCGGCTGGTGGCGGCCGGGAGGTCGCGCAGGTCGGACAGGGTCAATCGGCAGGCGATGTGACCGGCGGCGGAGTCTCCGGGACGCAGCGCGACGACGCCGTGACCGCGCGGCAGCCGCAGCGTGCGGCGGTAGGCGCCGTCGCGCCACTCCTCCACGCCCGGCACGCCGGTGGCCACCAGGTGCCCGAACAGGTTGTCCGGGCAGAGCGGCTTGCGGAACGGCAGCCGCAGCTCGATCGCCCCGGCCGCGGCGCCCGGCTTGCCCTTGGCCCGGGTGCGCAGCTCGGTCGGCGAGAGGGCGAACACCTCGCGGACGGTGTCGTTGAACGTCCGGATGCTGCCGAACCCGGCGGCCAGGGCCAGCTCGGTCATCGGCAGCGTGGTCGTCTCGATGAGCGTCCGCGCGGTCTGCGCGCGCTGGGCCCGGGCCAGGGCCAGCGGCCCGGCGCCGAGCTCCGCCAGTACCTGGCGCTCGACCTGCCGGACGCTGTAGCCGAGGCGGGCGGCGAGGCCGCGGACGCCCTCGGTGTCGACGACGCCGTCGGCGATCAGCCGCATCGCCCGGGCTACGAGGTCCGCGCGCTCGTTCCACAGCGGCGAGCCCGGGCTGGCGTCCGGACGGCAACGCTTGCACGCCCGGAAACCGGCCTGCTGGGCGGCCGCCGCGCTCGGGTAGAAGGTCATGTTCCGCGGTTTGGGCGGTACCACCGGGCAGCTGGGCCGGCAGTAGATCCGGGTCGTCACGACCGCCGTGAAGAACCACCCGTCGAACCGGGCGTCCTTCGCCTGCACGGCCCGCACGCACCGCTCGAAGTCCTCGTGCACGCCCCCAGCATCGCCGAGTCCGCGCGCCCCGGCTAGCGGAAAAGCGACATGGGGGTGCTCAGCCGAGCAGGGCCGTCAGCGCACGCGCGTCGACACCCACGAGCGTGTCGCGGAAGACGCGCCGCTCCCCCGGCTCGACGTCGACGTCGTTCGGGATCACCAGCACCGTGCAGCCGGCGGCGACCGCCGACGCCGTGCCCGGCGGCGAGTCCTCGATCGCGACACAGCGCCCGGGCGCGACGCCGAGCAGCTCGGCGGCCTTGAGGTACGGGCGCGGGTGCGGCTTGTTGAACCCCTCGACCTCGTCACCGCACACGGAGACGTCGAAGAACTCGCGGCCGATGGTGTTCAGCGCCAGCTCGGTCAGGTCACGCTCGGTGGAGGTGACCAGGGCCGAGCGCAGGCCTGCCGCGCGCACGGCGGCCAGCACTTCGCGGGCGCCGGGGCGCCACGGCAGCGCGTCGTCGAACAGCCCGGCCGTGCGGCGCCGGATCAGCGCACCCGCTTCGACGATCGCCTCCGGCGTCACCTCACGGCCGGCGACCTCGAGCAGGCAGGCGGCCGTGTCGTCCATGTTGGACCCGACGAGCGTCATCCGCGTCTCTTCGGAGAGCTTGCCGCCCAGGGCTTCCGCCGTCTCGTACAGCGCGACGTCCCACAGCTTCTCGGAATCGACCAATGTTCCGTCCATGTCGAACAACACGGCGTCGAGACCGTCCACAGTGGATCCTCTCCGGGGTCGGGTGGTGAAGTGCCGGGGTTTCCGCTCCGGGCGCGGTCCCCCGCACTCCACGGTAGCCGAGCCGGGAGAACTCCTCGACGGCCAACGGGGCGGCTGAGGCGCCCGCCACACCGCCGGGAGGAAGGCCGGCGGTGCGCCGTCCGGACGGGTGACGCCGGTAAACGGCGGCGACAGGCCGCCGGACGTGCTGAACAGCCTGGGCCCGGTGGTCGTAGGCTGGTCCGGTGAGTGAGCCCGTCGACGAGACCCCGCGGCCGCCTGGCGACCGCCCCGAACCCTCCCGGCCCTTGATGGTGGTCGCCTTCGAAGGCTGGAACGACGCAGGTGACGCGGCCAGCCGCGCCGTGGAGCACCTGCAGCTCAACTGGGACGCCACACCACTGGCCGAGCTGGAACCGGACGACTACTACGACTTCCAGGTCAGCAGGCCCACGGTCCGCATGGTCGACGGCGTCACCCGCCGCGTCGACTGGCCGACGACGACGTTGTCGGTGTGCCGCCCCGACGGGTTCGACCGCGACGTTGTCCTCGTGCAGGGCCCCGAGCCGAACATGCGCTGGCGCGCCTTCTGCGCCGAACTGCTCGAACACATCCAGCAGCTGGACGTCGCGACCGTGGTGACACTGGGCGCGCTGCTCGCCGACACGGCGCACACCCGGCCCGTCCCGGTCACCGGGACGGCGTACGACAAGGACACCGCGTCGCTCTACGGGCTCGACCTGAACAACTACCAGGGCCCGACCGGCATCGTCGGAATCCTGCAGGACTACTGCGTCCAGGCCGGCATCCCGGCCGTCTCGATCTGGGCCGCGGTGCCGCACTACGTGTCGCACCCGCCGTCCCCGAAGGCGACGCTGGCGCTGCTGCACAAGCTGGAGGACATCCTCGACGTCGAGATCCCGCTGGGCGCGCTGCCGGAGCAGTCCGAGGAGTGGCAGCGCACGGTCAGCGAGATGGCCGACGAGGACGAAGAGATCAGCGAGTACGTCCGCGGGCTCGAGGAGCGCGGCGACGCGCAGACCGAGGTCGCGGAGCAGGACGTCAGCGGCGACAAGATCGCCGCCGAGTTCGAGCGCTACCTGCGCCGCCGCGGCCGCGGCGGCAACGGGGGCCAGGAAGGCTTCGGCCTCCGCTGAGTCACTTGAGCCAGGTCACTTGAGCCAGCTGGTGGCGAACGCCCGGGCGGGGTTCGCCACCAGCATGGCCGTGACGACGTCGCCGCCGAGCAGCTCGGTGAGCCGCGGGGCCAGCGTCGAGAGCAGGTAGGACGCCCCCGGCTGCCGCCGGGCCGCGGCGGTCGTCGTGTCGCCGCCCAGCAGGATCTGCCCGCCGTGGCCGGCCTCGACGAGCGCTTCCAGGCCGTCGAAGAGCTGCCAGTCGGTCGCGTGGTTGGCCCGGGACGGGCCGTCGAACCCGAGGAAGACGCCGGTCTCGGCGATCTCACGCTGGATGCGCACGTCGGGGTTGCGGTTGAGGTGCCCGAGGATCACGCTCTCCGGCGGCACGTCCAGCTGCTCGCACAGCAGGTGGACCGTCTCGAGCGCCGCGGTGCCGAGTTCCAGGTGCACGGCGATCGTGGCCCCGGTCTCCTGGTGGGCGACCGCGGCGGCGGTCATCGTCAGCCGCGCGTGGGAGTCGATCGAGTGGAACGCGCCGGCGACCTTGACCAGCCCGGCGCGCGGGCCGGTGCGCGGCTCGTCCGGCAGGTCGGCGGGCTGGGTGCCCTCGGTCAGGTCGGCGACGAACTCGCGCACGAGATCGTCGATCACCCGGTCGAGGACGGCCGGGTCGTAGTGCTCCGCGCGGTGCAGGCCGGTGGCCGCGACCACGTGCACACCTAGCTCCTGTGACATCCAGGCGAGCTCCCGGGTCCGGCGCGTGAGGCCGTACGGCGTCCACTGGACGAGCGCCGAGCCGCCCCGCACCTTGAACTCGAGGAGCGCTTCCGTGGCGGCGGACGGGTCGTCCAGCTCCTGGCCCGGCAGCAGCTTCGAGGCGAAGAAGAGGTGGTCGTGCGCGTTCGTCACGCCCAGCTCGGCCGGATCGATGTCACCCAGCACCGTCCGGACCTGCGGGTCAGCGGTCATGCCGTCGAGTGTAACGGCTGACCCGTTACAATGCGAGCATGCCCGACGACCACGCCTTCCGCTTCGACAGCGGCGCCCCCTGGCTCGACCTCATGGCCACCCGCGGCCGCCACTTCGGGGCGAGCCCGGTGGAACGGATGCCGACGCGGGACCGGCTGGCCGAGTGGCTCGCCGAAGTCGGGTTGACGCCGCTCGCGCTGGTCACCGACGCCGACGTCGAGGCGGCGCACCGGCTGCGCGAAGCGGTGCGCGAACTGGCGCTCGGCGCGGTCGACGGGCTCGCGCCGCGGGCCGAGCAGGTGCGGGCGCTGACGGCGTTCTTCCGGGCCGAGCCGATGCACCTGGCCGCGCTCGACCGGCTCCACCGCAGTGCTCCGGCGACGGTGACGGACGCGCTGAGCAGGCTCGCGCTGCAGGCGGCCGACTGGCTCACCGGCCCCCTGCGCGCCGACCTGCGGGCCTGCCCGGAGCAGGACTGCCGGGGCGTGTTCGCCGACCCGAGCGGGCGACGCCGCTGGTGCCCCTCACCGGCGTGCGCCAGCCGCGGCCGCGTCCGCGCACTCAGGGAGCGCCGCCGCGCCGAGTCCTGACGACGGCACCCGCGCCGGTCCGCGCGACCGACCGGAGGTCGCCGACCGAAACCGCGATCGCGCTGACCCGGCCCGACGTGGCAACCTCGATCAGGGCGCAGGCCGAGGTGTCCGTCCGAGGCGAGGACGTCGACGGAACCCGCACGGCGCCGGAACCGGCCCCGCTCGTTCGGGTGAACCCGGATGCGGAGGTCGTAACTCCGGAACACTTTCTCGGCGAAAGTGCGGCCTCGCGGCGGGGTCAGGAGGGCCAGAGGATGCGGCGCATCGGCACCGCGCCCCGGGCGCGCTTGCGCCACTCGCGCGGGTAGCCCAGTGAGACCTCTTCGAAGCGGACGCCGTCGGCTTCGGTGGTGCGCGGGATGTGCAGGTGGCCGTACACAGCGATCTCCGCGCGATAGCGCAGGTGCCAGTCCTCGGTCTTGGTCGACCCGCACCACAACGCGAACTCCGGCCAGTACAGCGGCGCGGTCGGGTGGCGGTGCAGCGGCCAGTGCGACATCAGGATCGTGCCGTGGTCCTCGGGGATCGCGTCGAGCCGCTCGGTGCTGAACTTCAGCCGGTCGGCGCACCACGCCTGGCGGCTGGGGTAGGGGTCCGGGTGCAGGAAGTACTCGTCGGTGCAGACCACGCCGGCCTCACGGGCCTGGCGCAGCGCCTCCTCCAGCGACTTGCCCTCCGCCGCCGGGGTCCGCCAGCTGTAGTCGTAGAGCAGGAACAGCGGCGCGATCGTCAGCGGCCGCGAACCGTGCTGCCACACCGGGTACTCGTCCTCGGGGGTGAGCACGCCGATCTCGCGGCACCCCTCGACGAGGTGCTCGTAGCGCGCCTGGCCGCGCAGCTGGCACTCGTCGGTCTTCGTGGTCCACAGCTCGTGGTTGCCCGGCACCCAGACGACCTTCGCGAACCGCTCGCGCAACGTCTTCAGCGTCGCGATCGTGACGTCGGCCCGCTCGGCGACGTCGCCCGCCACGAGCAGCCAGTCTTCGGGCGTCTCGGGCACGACGGAGTCGAGGATCGGGCCGTTGCCCTCGTGGGTCACGTGGAGGTCGCTGGTGGCGAAGAGGTGCGGCACCCCTCCACCGTAGCCACCACCGTTTCCCCGACGTCCCCGAACCGGGTGATTCGGCGGGTTTTCCGCACGAGCACCAGGACGCCGGCGAGGACGTAGACCCCGGCCTGGACGTCCAGCAGCACCGCGGGCCCGGTCGTCGCGACCAGGGTCCCGGCCGCCAGCGCGCCGATGGTGCTGAACGTCGCCATCACGGCGAACGTCGTGCTCAGCACCCGGCCCGCCCGCTCCGGCGCGACCGCGCTCTGGATCTCCGACAGCACGCCGGCGCCGACGACCACGCCGGGGGCGCCCACCAGCACGAACAACCCCACGTAGACGCCCAGCGCGGTCGTCGCCAGCGCCAGGTTCCAGATCACCGCGGAGACCAGGCCCAGCACGATCGAGCCCCAGCCCAGCAGCCTGGCCGGCGCCACCCGGCGCGCCACGGTCGCGATGGCGAAGCCCGCCGCGAGCCCGCCGACCGCCTGTACACCGCGCAGCAGGCCCGCGTCGGCCTCGCTGCCGCCGAGCACCTGCAGCACGAACACCACGAACAGCACCAGGAACATGCCCTGGGCCAGCGAGGTGAGCACCACGGCGAGCCCGGTCCGCCACAACCGGCGGTTGTGCGTCAGTTCCCGCAGCCCGTCCAGCCACGCCTGCACCACCGGTTCGGGTGCCGCGGCCGGCATGGGCGCGCTCACCCGGCGGAACGGCTTCGCCAGCAGGCCTGCGGCCACGACCAGCACGATCAGGTAGCCGGTGATGACGTCCGCGAGTCCCCCGAAGCCCAGCAGCGCGCCCCCGGCCCAGCCGCCGGCCAGCCGGGCGACGCTGCCGTTGACGCTCATCAGCCCGTTCGCGCCGGTGACCTCTTCGACGCCGACCAGCTCCGGGACCAGCGCGTTGCGCGCCGGCTCGAACACCGACGCGAGCGCCGCCTGCGCGGCCATCACCGCGTACACGACGGCGATCCCCGGCTCGGCCAGCAGCGGCAGCGCGACGACGGCGAGGCCGCAGCAGACGCCGAACAGCACCGCCCGCCGGTTCCAGCGGTCGGCGACCACGCCGGCGACCGGGCTGAGCAGGACCGCGGGCAGCAGGCCGAGCACGATGCTCAGCGCCGTCGACGCCGCGGACCCGGTGCGCTGGAAGACGTAGACCGGCAGCGCGACCTGCAGCATCCACTCGGCCGTCTCGCCGAAGAAAGCGGCCACCCACAACCGCGCGAACGCGGGTACCCCCAGCAGCTGCTTCATTCCTCCGCCTTCCCCGAGTGTTCGATGCGCGGGAACGCGCGCACGCCGACGTGCACCGGACGCGCGCCGGGCGGCGCGTCCGTCCGAATCGCGCCGACGTAGGGCCGGACCAGGGCGTCGATCGCGTGCGAGAGCCGGGTCAGCTCCTCCGGCGTGACGCGCAGCGAGTAGCTGCTCAGCCCGGCCGCGGACCGCCACGCCGGGTCGAGGTCGTCCAGCGAGTCGAGGTAGCGCTGGGTCAGCTCCTGCTCGTTGGCGAGGCTCGCGCCGACCACCCCGAGCTGGGCCGCCCGGCGGACCGGGTCGTCGTCGATGTCGCCGAGGTCGAGCCCGACCTGCCGGGCCCGCCACGGGCGCTCCCGGCCGTCTTCGGCGTCCGCCCGCTCGACCAGGCCGTACTGCGCGAGCTGCCGCAGGTGCCAGCTGCAGTTGGACGCGGTCGACCCGACGGCCTCCGCGCACTCGCTCGCGGTGCGCGGCCCGACGGAGGTCAGGTGGTGCAGCAGCGCCGACCGCAGCGGGTGCGACAGCGCCCGCAGCAGTTCGACGTCCTCGACCCGCTTGCGCGGCGGCAGCTCGGCCATCGGTCACCTATCTGAAAGGATCGTTTCGAAAGTGTTCTTTCATAGTTGATCCCGCCTGCGGGTTTGTCAACCGGCTCCGCTATCGTTCGCCGGGCAGCGACTGCGCGAAGCAGTGACTGCGTCGTCACCGAACCTGGGATGGATGTTGCCCGACCAGCGCGAACTCGCCACCGCCGCCGCCCTCGCCCTCCCCCGGTTCGTGGGGTCGACCGCGTTCTTCCACGCCGCGGTCGCCGAGCGGATGGCCGTCACGCCCACCGAGCTGCACTGCCTGCACCTGCTCCACGGCGGCGTCAGCGACTCCCCGACCGAGCTCGCCCGGCTGCTGGGCATGACCACCGGCGCGTTCACCCGGCTGCTCGACCGGATGGCGCTGCACCGGCTCGCCGAGCGCGCGCCCGACCCCGCCGACCGGCGCCGGCTCGTCGTCCGGCCGCTGCCGGACCGGATGGCCGAGCTCGCGGAGCTGTACGCGCCGATGGCCCGGTTCGTGGGCGAGCGCCTGGCCCACCTGGACCGGCGGCAGCTCACCGCCCTGCTCGGGTTCCTCACGGACGGCACCGCCGCGGCCGAACGCTCGACCACACAGCTGCCGAATGTGACCCAGGCCATATCGAGTTGACTAACTCTACAGTCGTTGCGTTAACCTGGCTCCACTATGAAGAACTGATCGCGCCCATCCCGCTTCCGAGGCGGCACCCGGTCGAGCCGACGCTCCCGCGTGCCACGACGCCCGGCGGGATATTCGCATCTTCTCCTCCGGGCTCGGTGATCGCGCATGTCCACCCCCATTTTTCCGTTGCTGGCCAAAGATGTCGTCTTCGGCTACGGCACCCGCGTGGTGCTCGACGGCGTCTCGCTGACCGCGTCCGCCGGCCAGCGCCTCGGCCTGGTCGGTGAGAACGGCACCGGCAAGTCCACGCTGCTGCGGCTGCTCGCCGGGCTCGAAGAACCCCGCTCCGGCGAGGTCCTGCGCGGTCCGGACGTCGGGTTCCTGCTGCAGGAACTGCCCTTCGCCATGGACGCGACGTTCGCCGACGTCGTCGACGACGCCCTCGCCGAGATCCGCGCCGCCACGGTCCGGCTCGACGAGCTGACCACGGCGATGACCGCGCGGCCCGACGACGCGGCCGTGCTCGACGAGTACGGCCGGGTCCTGGAATGGGCGCAGGCCCACGACCTCTGGGACGCCGACCGCCGCGCGAAGCTCGTCTGCGACGGGCTCGGCCTCGGCGGCATCGAGCCGGACCGGCGCCTCGGCACCATGTCCGGCGGGCAGCGCTCGCGGCTCGGGCTGGCCGCGCTGCTGATCCGGCGGCCGGAGACGCTGCTGCTGGACGAGCCGACCAACCACCTCGACGACGCCGCGATGGAGTTCCTGGAACGCCACCTCGCGGAGCTGACCGGGGTCGTGGTGCTGTCCTCGCACGACCGCGTCTTCCTCGACGCGGTGTGCACGGACATCGTCGACCTCGACCCGGCCGCGGCCGACAGCCAGGCCGGTGGCGCCGTCCGCTACGGCGGCAGCTACACCGATTACCTCGGGCACAAGAAGGCCGAGCGGGCGCGCTGGGAGCAGCGCTTCGCCGACGAGCAGGAGGAACTGAAGGAGCTGCGCGAGACGGTCGCCGTCACCGCGCGGAACGTCGCCTACGGCCGGGCGCCGCGGGACAACGACAAGTTCATCCACCACTTCAAGGGCGCCCGCGTCCAGAAGACGATCTCACGGCGGGTGCGCGACGCCGAGCAGCGGCTCGAGCACCTCGAACGCGACCAGGTGCGCAAACCCCCGGCGCCACTGCGGTTCCGGGCCGCGCTCACCGGCCGTTCGACGGGCGACGGCCCGGCGATCGCGGTGCGGGAGCTGGACGTCCCGGGCCGGCTGCACCTGCCGCGCCTCGACGTCGACGGCTCGGCCCGGCTGCTCGTCACCGGCGGGAACGGCGCCGGGAAGTCGACGCTGCTGTCCGTCCTCGCGGGACAGCTGACGCCGGCGAGTGGCACGGTCCACTTCGGACACGGGGTGCGCGTCGGCCTGCTGGAGCAGGATGTCGTGTTCCCGGACCCGGCGCGGACCGCGAACCAGATGTACCGCGACGCGCTCGGCGAGGACGCTCCCCCGCTGAGCCGGCTGGGCCTGCTGGCGTCCCGCGACCTGGGACTGCCGGTCGGCGCGCTTTCGGTCGGTCAGCGGCGCCGGCTGGCGCTGGCGGTCCTGCTCGCCGAACCGCCGGACGTGCTGCTGCTGGACGAGCCGACGAACCACGTTTCGCTGACCCTGGCGGAAGAGCTGTTCGCCGCGCTGGACACGGCGCCGGGCGCCGTCGTCATCGCGTCCCACGACCGCTGGCTGCGCCGGGACTGGGCGGGCGACCACCTGGAGCTGGCCGCCGGCCACCCCGCCGCGGTATAGGCCGTTATACAACGGTCCGTGAAGGACTCCTTACCGGCTCTTATGGCCGGTAAGGAGTCCTTCACGGCTTTAGAGGGTGATGCCGAGCAGGGCGTCGACCGCGATGCGGATCAGGCCGGGGGCCGTGGGGTCGGTGCCGTCGCGGCGCAGCGCCTCGTTGGCCCAGGCGTCGATCGCCGCGAGGGCCTTCGGCGTGTCGAGGTCGTCGGAGAGGTGGTCGCGCAGCCGCGTGATCGTGTCCTCGGCGGCCGGGCCGGTCGCGAGAGAGACGGCCTCGCGCCAGCGTGCCAGCCGCGTCTGGGCCTCGGCGAGCAGGGAGTCCGACCACGGGCGGTCGCCGCGGTAGTGGCCGGCGAACAGGGCCAGCCGGATCGCGCCCGGGTCGACCTTGTCGGCGCGCAGCCGCGAGACGAACACCAGGTTCCCGCGCGACTTGGACATCTTCTCGCCGTCGAGCCCGATCATGCCGGCGTGCACGTAGTGGCGGGCGAACTGGCCGTCCTTCGCCACCGCCTCGGCGTGCGCCGCGCTGTACTCGTGGTGCGGGAAGATCAGGTCGGAGCCGCCGCCCTGGAGGTCGAAGCCGAGGCCGAGGCGGTTGACGGCGATCGCGCTGCACTCGATGTGCCAGCCCGGGCGGCCCGCGCCGAGCTCGGACTCCCACGACGGCTCACCCTCGCGGGCGACCCGCCACAGCAGCGCGTCCAGCGGGTGGCGCTTGCCCACCCGGTCGGGGTCGCCGCCGCGCTCGGCGAAGAGCTTCGCCATGGTCTCGGCGTCGTAGTTGGACTCGTAGCCGAACTTCCCGGTCGCCGTGTGGTCGAAGTACACGTCCGGGTGGTCGGCGTCGTCGGCCCGGTACGCGCTGCCGTTGGCCAGCAGCTTCGCGATCACCTCGACGATCTCCGGGATGCTCTCCACCGCGCCGACGAACTGCTTCGGCGGGATCACCCGCAGCGCGGTCATGTCCTCGCGGAACAGCGCCGTCTCGCGCATGCCCAGCACGACCCAGTCGTCCTGGTCGCGCGCGGCCCGCTCCAGCAGCGGCTCGTCGATGTCCGTGACGTTCTGCACGTAGTGGACGTCGTGCCCGTTGTCCCGCCAGATCCGGTTCACCAGGTCGAAGGCGAGGTACGTCGCGGCGTGCCCGAGGTGCGTGGCGTCGTAGGGCGTGATGCCGCAGACGTACATCCGGGCGGTGGCGCCGGGTGCGGTCGGGCGGATCTGCCCGGTGGCCGTGTCGTGGAGCCGCAGCGGGCGGGGGGTGCCGGGGATGCGGGGCACGTCGACCGATGACCAAGTCTGCATACCCTCGACTGTAAGCGTTCCTCCCGCCACCCTCCCGCCCGGTGGGACACGTCCCCCACCCGGGGCAGTGCTAGCCCCGGCGCACCGCGTTCGCCCTGATGGCGTCGCGGACGAACGCGCCGACGCCTGAGCGCTGCTCGTCCTCGCGGACCAGGAAGCCCAGCTGCACCGGTTCGGTGACGTACAGCTCACCGATCCGTTGCTGGGTCTCGTACGAGCACTCCCCCATCGCCCGGCCGAGCATCACCCGGTGCTCCTCGGCCAGGTCCATGGCCTCGGCGCTGTCCGGCGCGGCACCGGCGTCGAGGACGGCGTTCAGCCGGCCCACCCACTCCTGCCGCGCCGCCTCGCCCGCGGCCAAGTCCTCCTTGGACAGTGCCGGCGCACCCCGCCACTCGGGCGTGCTCCCCCAGCGCTGCGCCGCTTCCTCCGCGTAACCGTCCGGCTCCTGGAAGCCACCGAACACTTCGAACTTCTCCTCGGGCGTCAACGCGTTGCCCATGGCTCTCGCCTCCATCACACGATCGACGGCCGCGACCATCCGCCCCAGCTCGCCCATCCGCGCCACCAGCAGCTCCCGCTGCCGTTCGAGGTGCGCGTCGGCGTCGATGCCGGGGTCGTCGACGAGGGTCGCGATCGTCTCGAGGGGAAACCCGAGCTCCCGGTAGAACAGGATGCGCTGCAGCCGGTCGAGGTCGTCGTCGCCGTAGCTGCGGTACCCCGACGCCGTCCGCCCGCTCGGGCGGAGCAGGCCGATCTCGTCGTAGTGGTGCAGCGTCCGGACGGTGACCCCGGCGAGTGCGGCGACCTTGCCCACGGGATGCCCCATCGTTTCCCCTCCTCTGCGGCCGGTGTGGCCCTTGCCCGGACCACGGTGGTGCCTCACGCGACGTCAGGGTCAAGCGTCACCCTTCCGTAGCCCGCCCCGCCCCGCCCGCGCGGTTAACCTGACTCGGGTGAAGGCCGAGGTGACGCTGGGTGTCGCGGGTGCGGTGATCGCCTTGGTCGCGGCGCTCATCGCGTACCTGCGGCTGCGCCGGACCCCGGCCCGGGACCGGCCTTCGCCCGCGGTCACCCGGCTCGTCCTCGGCGACCTCCCCCGTGCACCGCTCTCGGCGGTGCGCCGCGGCCCGCTGCTGGCCCGGATCGACGACGCCTTCGACGGCGGCGGGTTCTGCGTCCTGCTCGGCGGGCGCGGGGCAGGCAAAACCCACCTCGCCGCCGCGTACGCCCGCGCGGCCGCCACCGACGGACGGTCCACGGTGGTCTGGGTCAGCGCCGAGGATCCCGCGAACATCGTCCGGGCGTACGCCGAACTGGCCCGCCGGGCCGGGCAGGCCGACGCCGTCGTCGACGCCGAAGCCGCCGCGCGCACCGGGATGGCGTGGCTCGACACCGTCGAGCGGCCGGTCGTCGTGTTCGACAACGCGACCGATCCCGACGCGCTCAACCGGTGGCTGCCCGCCCGCGCCCGCGTCCTCGTCACGAGCACCGTGCAGGCCTTCGAGATCCTCGGCGGCACGGTCGCGGTCGGCGGGTTCGACGAGGACGAGGCCGTCGGCTTCCTGTGCGCGAGGTCGGGCCGGGAACCCGATGAGGCCGCGGCCGGCGTCGTGCGCGAGCTGGGCGGCCTGCCGCTGGCGCTCGCCCAGGCCGGTGGCGTCATCCGGCGCCAGCGCCTCACCTTCGCGACCTACCTGGAGCGGCTGTCGCACGCGCCGCTCAACGCGCTGCTGGAGCGGGTGCCCGGCGAGGGGTACCCCGCTCGCGTCGAGGACACGGCGCTGGAGTCGCTGCGGGCGGTGACGGCCCGGGACGGGCGGGCGCGGGCGATCGCCGAGTTCGTCGCCCTCCTCGCGCCCCGGGGCGTCCGGCGCGAGCTGGCGCACCGGCTCGGCCCCGATCCGGTCGCCGTCGACGCCGCGCTCGGGGCCCTGACCGGCGCCTCCATCGCCGGCTTCGACGTCAGCGGCGAGATCGTCACCATGCACCGGCTCACCCAGCGGGCCGTCCTGAGCCGGCTGCACGCCGAGGAACGCCTGGCGGCCACCCTGGATCGGGCCTTCGACGCGCTCGAGCAGGAAACCGGAGGCTCGGACGAGAGCGACGGCTCCGCACCCGACGACCTGGCCGAGCACGTCGGCGCGGTGTGGCGGACCTTCCGCGCGCTGCCGTCGGTCGAGCTGACGCCGCGGCTCGAGCGGATCCTGCGGCTGCGGCGCTGGTCGGTGGGCCACCTCGCGGCGGCGGGCGCCCTCGCCGAAGCGCGGGCGCTGGGGCGGGAGGTGCTGGCCGACCACGACGCCTACCTGCTGGCCGGGCACGCCGACGTCGACCGCGCGGTGCGATCGCTGCGGCTGGTCTGCGTCCGCGGCGAGCGGACCGGCGAAGCGGTGGCCCTTTCCGAGCGGCTCGTCGAGCGCCGGACCCGGTGGTACGGCGAGGACGACGTGCGCACGCTCGGCGCCCGCAATTCACTCGGCTACGACCACGAGTGCCACGGGCAGCTCGACCGGGCGATCGCCGTGCACCGCGGCAACCTCGCCGCCGTGGTCCGGGTGGCCGGGCCCGACCACCAGACGGCGCTCCACGCCCGGGCCAACCTCGGCAGCGCGCTCCGGTCGGCCGGTGAGCTCGCGGCGGCGGTGCCGGTGTTCGAGGAGAACCTGCGGGAGAACGTCCGGGTGCACGGGCCGGATCACCCGTCGACGGTCAACGCCCGGGGCGAGCTGGCCCGCACCTACGTCCGGTGCGGGCGGGTCACCGAGGGGATCGCGCTGCACGAGGAGAACGCGACCCGGACCGACACGCCGTGGTGGGGGCAGTACCGCGCGGCCGCCTACCAGGCCGCCGGGCGCCACGGCGACGCGATCGGGCTGCTGCGGCGGCTGCGCGACACCGCCGAGCGCGAGCAGCCGGCGGACAGCCTCGAAACGGTGCGGGTGCGGCTCTTCCTGGCCCGGGCGCTGCTGGACGCCGGGAAGGCCAAGGAGGCGCTGGAGCTGTTCGAGCGCACGGCCGGCGACCGGACCCGGCTGCTCGGCCCGGACCACACGGGCACGCTCAACGCCCGGCGCAACCTCGGCCTGGCGTTGGCGAGGGCCGGCAAGCCGGGCCCGGCACGCGAGACGCTCACCGCCGTCACCGCCGACTACCAGCGGGTGCTCGGACCGGCGCACCCGTACAGCCGGCAGGCCGGGAGCGATCTCGCCGGGCTGACGGCGCCGGTCCGGCACCGCCGGGTGCGCCGCTAACGGTCAGCGACGCCGGGTGCGCAGGTAGTCGCCCACCACCGCCGCGCCCAGGCCGTCCAGGTCCGGTGCCACCACCCGGCCGCCCGAGCGGCGGGCGATGACGTCCACGAACGCCGTCAGCCGCGGGTCGTCGCCCAGCCGGAACACCGTCACCGACGCGCCCAGCTTGGCCAGGCGGTCCACTTCGGACAGTGTCTTGTGGAGGGTCTGCGGCTGCGGCGGGTAGTCGAAGACGGCCTCGCCGTCCGGTTCCAGGTGCGCGGTCGGCTCGCCATCGGTGACCATCAGGACCACCGGCTGGGCGTCGGGATGACGGCGCAGGTGGCGCCCGGCCAGCAGCAGCGCGTGGTGCGCGTTGGTGCCCTGCTCCCACGCGCCCTCCAGCCCGACCAGCTCCGGCAGCTCCATCGACGTCGCGTAGCGGCCGAAGGTGATCAGCTGCAGCGCGTCGTTGCGGAACCGGGTGGTGATCAGCTGGTGCAGTGCCAGTGCGGTGCGCTTCATCGGCAGCCAGCGGCCTTCCGAGACCATCGACCACGACGTGTCGACCAGCAGCGCCACCGCGGCGCGGGACCGGTGCTCGGTCTCGACCACTTCGACGTCCTCGACGTCCAGCCGGACCGCGGACTCCCCCACCGACACCGAGCGCAGCACGGCGTTGCGGATCGTCCGCGGCACGTCCCAGGGCTGCATGTCCCCGAACCGCCACGGCCGTGACGCGCCGGTCGGCTCGCCCGCGGCGCCCGCCGACTCGGTCTCGCGGTCGCCGGACTTGCCGCGCAGCGCGTTCACGATGTCCGACAGCGCCGTCTCGCCCAGGCGCCGCAACGCCTTGGGCGACAACCGGAGCGACCCGTCGGCGGCGCGTTCGAACAGGCCCTGGCGGCGCAGCTCACGCTCCAGTTCGGACAGTCGCCGCGCGTCGACGCCGGCGTCCTTCCCGAGCTGGCTCTCGAGCGCTTCCAGGTCGATGTCGTCCAGGCTCGCGCCGGGGTAGGACTGGCCCAGCTGCTCGGCCAGCGCGTCCAGCTCGGCGAGGTCGGCCATCGCCTGGGCTCCTTCGCCCATGCCGAGCGGGTTCTTGCCGCGGAAGCGTTCCGACGACGTCCAGTCCTCACCCGGCCGCGCCGCGCGCAGCTGGGCGTCCAAGTTGGACAGTTGCTGCGCGAGACGCGGGTCGCCGAAGGCCTGCTGGGTCAGTTCGGCCAGCTCCGCGCGCTGCTCGGCGGACATCGAGTTGAGCATCCGCTGGGCCGCGGCGGACCGGGCCGCGAGGGCGTCGATCAGCTCCTCGACGTTCTGCGGGTTCTCCGGGAAGTACTCGCCGTGCTTGCCCATGAAGTCGTCGAAGCGCTCCTGGATGTCCTCGGCGCCCTGGGCGTGCGCGGAGAGGAGGTCGTTGAGGTCCGAGAGCATCTCGTTGATCCGCTCGACGTCCTCGGGCCCGGCGTTCTGCAGCGCCTGCTTCATGCCCTGGAACCGCGACTCCATCAGCTCCTGGCCGAGCAGGTCGCGGATCTTCTGGTAGTTCTCCCGGCCCTGTTCGGAGCGCCAGTCGTACTCGGACAGCTCGTTGACGGCCGCGGCCGTGCCGGGCGGCAGGGCGTCCAGCTGGGCCTCGCGGAAGCGGGCGTCGTCGTCCGGGTCGGGGAACAGCTCGCGGCGTTCGGCCTCGAGGGCGTCCTGCAGGAGGCGCTGGACCTCCTGCAGGGTGCCGTCGAGGTTGTTGCGCCGCTGGATCTGCGAGCGGCGCTGCCACAGGCGCCGGGTCAGCTCGTCGAGCCCCGAGGTGCGGTCGGTGCCCCGGCGCAGCAGCTCCTCCAGCGCGGCCCGCGGCGACGAGCCGGCCATCACGTCGCGGCCGATCTCGTCGAGCGCGTCGTGCAGGTCGGCCGGCGGCGCGAGCGGGTCCGGCCCGTCGTGGAACGGGCCGTAGGAGTAGCCGTCGGGGAGCGGGACCGCGGTCATCGGCCGTAGACGGTGGTCGTGTCGTCGGAGTCCTTGGCGAGCCGCCGGGCCAGGAACAGCGATTCGAGGGCGAGTTCGACGGCGGCCGCGATCCGGCCGGCGGGTTCGTCGGGCGAGACGCCGGCGCGCGCGGCGACCTCGTGCAGCACCGGCAGTTCCGGCAGCGCCTTGAGGACGTCCTCGCCCGGTACCCGCTCGCCGGTGGCGACGAGGTGGCCGTCGGCGACCGCGTCGGCCAGCGGGCGCAGGTCGAGGCCGGCGAAGCGCTCGCGGGCGGTCTCGGCGATCGCCCGGCGCAGCAGGTGCACGAGGTGCTCGACCTCGCGGCCCTCCTCGCCCGGCTCGAACTCGATCTTGCCGCGCAGCACCGACGGCACCGCGTCGAGGTCGACCGGCCGGGCCACCGCGGGTTCCTCACCGGTCAGCGCCGAACGGCGCAGGGCCGCGGCCGCCACGGTCTCGGCCGCCGCGACGGCGAACCGCGCGGACACACCCGAGCGCTGGTCGATGACCGGCGACTCGCGGAGGTTCCGCACGAACCGGGCGATGACCTCCAGCAGCGGCTCGCCCACTTCCGCGACGAGGTGGGCCTCCTGCCGGACGACGGCGACCTCGGACTCCACGTCCAGCGGGTAGTGCGTGCGGATCTCGGCGCCGAAGCGGTCCTTCAGCGGGGTGATGATCCGGCCGCGGTTGGTGTAGTCCTCGGGGTTCGCGGTGGCGACGAGCAGGACGTCCAAGGGCAGCCGCAGCGTGTAGCCGCGGACCTGGATGTCGCGCTCCTCCATCACGTTGAGCAGCGCGACCTGGATGCGCTCGGCGAGGTCGGGCAGCTCGTTGATGGCGACGATGCCGCGGTGGGCGCGCGGGACCAGGCCGAAGTGGATGGTCTCGGGGTCGCCCAGGCTGCGGCCTTCGGCGACCTTCACCGGGTCGACGTCGCCGATCAGGTCGCCGACCGAGGTGTCCGGCGTGGCCAGCTTCTCGGTGTAGCGCTCGGAGCGGTGGCGCCAGGCCACGGGCAGGTCGTCGCCGAGCCCGGCCGCGCGCCGCAGCGACGCGGGCGTGATCGGCTGCAGGGGGTGCTCGCCCAGCTCGGAGCCCTCGATGACGGGCGTCCACTCGTCGAGGAGCCCGGAGAGGGTGCGGAGCAGGCGGGTCTTGCCCTGGCCGCGCTCGCCGAGCAGGACGACGTCGTGGCCGGCCAGCAGCGCGCGTTCGAGCTGCGGCAGCACCGTGCGGGAGAACCCGACGATGCCGGGCCAGGCGTCGACCCCCGTGCGGAGGGCGGTCAGCAGGTTGTCGTGGATCTCTTGCGCGATGGGCCGCGGCTCGTACCCGGCCGCGCGCAGGGCCCCGGCGGTGCGGGGAAGATCGTCTGGAACTACGTTCACCCGTTCGACGCTACTGCCGGATCGGCGGCCCGTCGATGTGGAGCGACTCCAGCGTGGGCGCACTGCCGGGTTGCGGAGCGGCCCGGTAAAATAGGGCGTCGTGTGCCGACCCAGTGCGACCTTCGCCGTCTGGTCCAGCGCGTGGCTGAACGGAGCCGCCGCGTCCGACGATGTGCTCGACGCCCTGCTCGCGTGGGGTGAGGCGCACGACGTCGTCGCCGCCGACGCGGCCGCCGCGGAGGCGTTCGAGCTCCCGCTGGCCTTCAACCGCGCGGCCACCCCGGTCCAGTTGCTGATGGCCCTGCGTTCGCAGGGAGCGAAAAGCATGCGGCTGGTCCTCCCCGTCCCGGGTGATGTCCGGGGCCTCGGGGGCGGCGGCCCGTTCACCGAGGCGGCGTTGCGCGCCGGTGACGCGGTGGTGCTGCCCGAACTCGGCTTCGGGATCGTGCCGGAGCCGGTCGCCGAGGGCCTGATGCGCTGGACGGTGTTCTCGCTCGTCCCCCTGGCCGCCCCGCCGGAGTACGTCGCGCTGGGCGAGGCCGAGCACGGCCTGACCGACGCGATCCGCGCGAGCGCCGGCGCGCTCCAGACGTTGAACGTCGCCAGCGACCGGCCGGGAGTGCGCGCGGAACTGTCCGCCCACCTGCGTTCCCGCCCGGACGTCGACTGGCCGGCGGGCACCCCCGGCCGCGCGCTGCGGGTGCTGCAACGCGCCGAGGAGATCGCGGCGATCCTGGTGATCGCCCAGACGGACGACCCGGGCGGCGCCCTGTCGGCGTCGGCGTCGAACCTGCGGGCCCAGGCCCTGCGGCCGCTGTCGGACGCCGTGCGGATCGCTCGCTGCGCCGCCGTCAACGAGGCCGTGCGGGTCTTCGCGGAGCAGACCGCTCGCGAAGGCTGACGTCTCAGCGGTTCGTGTCGGCCGTGATGTGCTCGAACAGACCCGGCCGGATGCGGGTGCGCACGCCTTCGGCCCACGGCTCGGCCAGCTCCTCGACGTCGAGGGCGGCCGCGGTGTTGAGCAGCATGCCGAAGGCCAGGAACGACTTCACCGTCACCGGGTCGAGGCCCGTCGGGTCGGCGACGGTGTCCCACATGCGGGCGAACCGCGTCCGGACCAGGTCGCGGACTTCGCTGTCGCCGCACGCGGCGAAGCCCTGAAGCTGCAGCAAGAGCGTCGTCCGGTCGGTAAGGGACTCGTAGTAGCGCGCGCCCATCCGCGTCAGCGCGGCCAAGCCCTCGGCGCCCTCGGCCGCGGCGGCCATGCCGTCGCTGAACCGGTCGAAGGCCGCGCCGACCAGCTCCAGGAACAGCGCCTTCTTGGTCCCGAACATCCGGAACACGTAGGCCTGCGTGATGCCCGCTTCGTGCGCTATCGCGTCGACCGAGGCGCCGTGGAGCCCGTGGTTCGCGAACTCCCCCGCCGCGATCCTCAGTACCTGGGTCCGTCGTTCCGTTCCGCTCATGCGTGTAGCCACGGCGCTTAAGTTACCAGTTACTAACTACTAACTGATACCGTGGCCGCCATGGTCGAGGACAGCTGGGCCGCACTGGCCGACCAGTTCGCCGATGGCGCTTACGCCACCGCGAAGGGGCGCGTGCGCACCTACGTCATCCACCGGCAGCTGCTGGAGCACCTCCCGGCCCCGCCGGCCCGGGTGCTCGACGTCGGCGGCGGCGCGGGACACCAGTCGCTCCCGCTGGCCCGTGCCGGCTACGACGTCACGCTGCTCGACCCGTCACCCGCGATGCTGGACAAGGCCCGGCAGCGGCTGCCGGAGGACGTGACGTTCGTGGAGGCCGACGGCGCGGACGCCGTCGAGGCGGTCAGCGGCCGGCAGTTCGACGCCGTGTTGTGCCACGGCGTGCTCGGCTACCTGGCGGACCCGGAACCCGTGCTCGACCAGCTGTGCCGGTGCGCCGCTCCCGGTGGGCTCGTCTCGATCATGGCGGGCAACGCCGACGCCGCCGCGGTGCGCCCGGCCATGGAACGACGGTGGGAGGACGCGCTGGCGGCGTTCGACACCCGCGCCGAGATCGGCGTGCTGGGCCTGCCGACCCGCGCCGACACCGTCGACGAACTCAGCGAATCACTGCGCCGCCGCGGTGTGGAACCCCTGCAGTGGTACGGAGTCTGGCTGTTCGTCGACTGGCTCGACCTCAGCGGCGCCGACCTCGATCCGGCCGACACCGAACGCGTGGCCGCGGTCGAACTCGAAGCCGGCCGGCGGGACCCCTACCGCCGGCTCAGCCGCGTCTTCCACCTGGTGGGGCGCAAAACCTAACGGCCGGGACGCTTCGCGGGCTCGCAGCAGCCGATCGCGCACGGCGCGCCGTTGACCGTGCAGCCGCCCGCCGGGAACGGCGACAGCTTGCGCGGCGCCACGTCGTGCGTGTGCTCGCGGATCAGCTCCACCACCAGCTCGGCGAACCGCGGGTCGCTGCCCGCCGTCGCCGCGCGGGCGAACGCCATGCCGTGCTCCGCCGCGCGTTCGGCCGCTTCGTTGTCCAGGTCCCAGATCACCTCGAGGTGGTCCGAGACAAACCCGAGCGGCGAGACGACCACTCCGGGGACCCCCGAAGCGTGCAGTGCGTCGATGTGGTCGACGATGTCCGGCTCCAGCCACGGCACCTGCGGCGGCCCGGACCGCGACTGCCAGACGACGTCGTAGGTCTCGACGCCGGCTTCGGCCGCGACGAGCCGGGCCGCTTCGGCGATCTGGCGCGAGTAGCGGCGACCGCCCTCGGCCGGCGGGCCGGACGCCTTGTCCGCGCTGTCCGGCACCGAGTGCGCGGTGAAGACGGTGCGGATGCCCGGCACGTTCCCCAGCGACGCGTGGGCGGCGCGGACGCCGTCGGCGATCGCCGAGACGAACAGCGGGTGGTCGAAGAACTGGCGCAGTTTCACCATTTCGGGGGCATTTTCGCCGACCGCGGCGCGAGCGCGTTCGATGTCCTCGTCGTACTGGCGGCACGCCGAGTAGCCGCCGTACGCGCTCGTGGGGAAGACCAGGATCCGCTGCGCGCCGGCCGCCGTCAGCTCGCTCAGGGTCGCTTCGACCATCGGGTGCCAGTTGCGGTTGCCGAAGTGCACCGGCAGGTCGACACCGGCGGCCGCGAGCTGCTTCTCGACCGCGGCGATGGCGTCGCGGTTCAGCTTGTTGATCGGCGAGACCCCGCCGAAGTGCTGGTAGTGCTCGGCGACCTCCAGGAGCCGCTCACGCGGCACCCCCCGGCCCCGGGTGACGTTCTCGAGGAACGGCATGACGTCGTCAGGCCCTTCCGGACCGCCGAACGAAAGCCACAGCAACGCGTCGTATCCCACCTCGGTCATCTTGCCGCTGTGGCGCCCCGCACGCTGACGCGGGCCGGTTGTGAATCGACCAGTCCAAAACCCTGGTACGGTGATCCCATGGCCAGGCCACGGGAGTTCGACGAGTCCGCCGCCGTCGACAGCGCGATGCACGCGTTCTGGGAGCACGGCTACGAGGCGACGTCGACGCAGGACCTGTGCGACGCCACCGGGCTGGGCCGCAGCAGCGTCTACAACACCTTCACCAGCAAGAAAGCCCTGTTCGAGCGGTCGCTGACGCACTACACCGACAGCCAGCTCACGGCCCGGCAAGCACTCCTCGATGGACCGGGCACGGCCGCCGAACGGCTCACCGCGCTCTTCACCACGACCATCGACGCCGAACTCGAGCGCGACCGCCGCGGCTGCCTGGTCGTGAACACCCTCGCCGAGCTCGGCATGCCGGACGACGGCATCGGCGCCGCCCTGCGCAGCGACACCGAGCGGAACCTGGCGATGCTCGGCCAGTGCGCCCGGGAAGGCGTGCTCGACGGCAGCCTGCTCCCCGGCCGGGATCCGGCCGACGTCGCGCAGTTCGTCCTCAACACCGTCACCGGCCTGAAGGTGATGTCCCGGCGCGGCACCAGCCGCGAGGCGATGTACGCCGTCGCCGATCTCGCCCTGTCCGCGCTCGTCGCCTGAACCCGGACTCCTTTCGACAACAGCATGCCCACGTTTTGTACTGACCAATACACAACCAAGGAGGACCCGTGCCCCTGGCCGTCTTCGTCCTCGGGCTCAGCGTGTTCGCGCTGGGCACGTCCGAGTTCATGATCACCGGCCTGCTCCCCGGCATGGCCGCCGACCTCGGCGTGAGCATCCCCGACGCCGGGCTGCTGATCTCCGCGTTCGCCATCGGCATGGTGATCGGGGCACCCCTGCTGGCGATCACCACGCTGCGGCTCCCCCGCCGCCGGACGCTGCTGGTGCTGCTCGCGGTCTTCCTCGGGGCGCACGTCGTGGGCGCGCTCGCCACCGGGTACGCGCTGCTGTTCGCGACGCGGGTCGTCGCCGCGCTCGCCTGCGCGGGCTTCTGGGCCGTCGGCGTCGCCACGACGATCGCGCTGGTGCCGGTCGAGCGGCGCGGCCGCGCGATGGCGGTGCTGGTCGGCGGGCTGACCGTGGCGAACGTCGCCGGGGTGCCCGCGGGGACGTTCATCGGGCAGCACGCGGGCTGGCGGACGGCGTTCTGGGCGGTCGCGGCGGTGACGCTGCTGGCGGCGGCCGGCGTGGCCGCGCTGGTGCCCGAAACGACCGGCGGCGGGATGAGCGTCCGGTCCGAGCTGCGGCTCTACCGGCGCGGCCGGGTCTGGCTCGCGCTCGGCGTGATCGCCTTGTGCCAGGCCATGATCTTCGCCGCGTTCAGCTACCTCGCGCCCCTGCTGACCGAGACGGACGGCCTGCCGGAATCGTGGGTCCCGGGCGTCCTCGCGCTGTTCGGCGTCGGCGCGCTCATCGGCATCACGGCCGGCGGGCGGCTGGCCGACCGGCACCCGTTCGCCACGCTCTACAGCTGCGTCGCGCTCGCGCTGGCGGCCCTGCTCGTGCTGGCCCTGACGACCGACGCGGTGGTCGCCGTCGCGGCCGTGCTCGTCTTCGGCGCCGCCGGGTTCGGCGCCAACCCGGCGCTGAACGTGCGCACCTACGCCGTGGCCGGGAACGCCCCGACGCTCGTGGGCGCCAGCACGACGGCGGCGTTCAACGTCGGCAACACCGCCGGGCCGTGGCTGGGCGGCGTCGCGATCGGCGCCGGGCTGGGCTTCCCGAGCGTCGCGTGGACGGGCATCGCCCTCGGCGCGGCGACGGTCGTCGCCCTCACGATCGCGGCCGCCGTCCAGCGCGCCGACGACCGCCGCCCGGTCCCGGTCGCGGCCTGAAAAGCCGTGAAGGCCTCCTTACCGGCCATAAGAGCCGGTAAGGAGGCCTTCACGGACAACGATCAGATGCCGAGGGCGTGGACTCCGCCGTCGACCATGATCATCGAGCCGGTCGTGGCCGGCAGCCAGTCCGACAGCAGCGCGCAGACGCTCTTCGCCGTCGGGTCCGGGTCCGAGCTGTCCCAGCCGAGCGGCGCGCGGTCGCCCCAGCCGTCTTCGAGGTCCGAGAAGCCCGGGATCGACTTCGCGGCCATCGTCTTCATCGGGCCGGCGCTGACCAGGTTGACGCGGATGCCCTGCGGGCCCAGCTCCTTGGCCAGGTAGCGGTTGACCGACTCCAGCGCGGCCTTCGCGACGCCCATCCAGTTGTAGACCGGCCACGCGACGCGGGCGTCGAAGTCCATGCCGACGATCGACGAACCGCGGCCCAGCAGCGGCAGGCACGCCTTCGACAGCGACATGAACGAGTACGCCGAGACGTCCACGGCGACCTTGACGTCCTCGGCGGGCGCGTCCATGAACGGCGCGCCGAGGCAGCTCTGCGGGGCGAAGCCGATGGAGTGCAGCACGCCGTCGAGGCCGTCGACGTGCTCCCGGACGTTGTCCGCGAGACCGGCCAGGTGCTCCTGGTTGGTGACGTCGAGCTCGATCACCGGGGCCGGCTCGGGCAGCCGCTTCGCGATGGTCTTGACCAGCGACATGCGGCCGAAGCCGGTCAGGACCACCTTCGCACCCTCCTGCTGCGCGATCTTGGCCGCGTGGAAGGCGAGCGAGGCGTCGGTGATGATGCCGGTGATCAGCAGGCGCTTGCCTTCGAGCAGTCCGGGCACAGGTCCTCCAAGTCTTGTTCGGGTGTGAAGCGAGGTCAGTGGCCGAGGCCGAGGCCGCCGTCGACGGGCAGCACCGCGCCGTTGACGTAACCGGCGTCGTCCGAGGCCAGGTACCGCACGGCGGCGGCGATCTCCGACGGCTCGGCGTACCGGCCAGAGGGCACCTGCGCGAGGATCTGCTTCTTGCGGTCCTCGGGCAGCTCGTCGGTCATGTCGGTGCGCACGAACCCGGGCGCGATGACGTTCGAGGTGATGTTGCGGGAGCCGAGCTCACGGGCCAGCGAGCGCGCGAAGCCGACCAGGCCCGCCTTGCTCGCCGCGTAGTTCGCCTGGCCCGCGGAACCGGAGAGGCCGACCACCGAGGAGATGAAGACGAACCGGCCCCACTTGCCGCGCAGCATGCCGCGCGACGCGCGCTTGGCGACCCGGTAGGCGCCGGTCAGGTTCGCGTTGATGACCCGCTCGAACTGGTCGTCGCTCATCCGCATGAGCAGGGTGTCGTCGGTCAGGCCGGCGTTCGACACGAGCACCTCGACCGGGCCCTGGTGTTCCTCGACGAGCTTGAACGCCGCGTCGATCTGCTCGGTGTCGGTGACGTCCGCCTGCACCCCGAAGAGCCCTTCGGGAGCCCCGGACCCGCGGTGCGTGACGGCGACCTGGTGGCCCTGTTCGGCGAGATCCCGGGCGATCGCCAGACCGATGCCCCGGTTGCCCCCGGTGACCAAGACCGACCGTCCCACAGCGTTCTCCCTCTTTCGACCGTGCGTGAGTGACGGCAAGAGGCTATCGGCAGGCCGCTCCGGGCGCGCAGCCACGCCCGCCATACCTGCAGGTAACCGCCGTCATCGGAGCCGGGTGTCGGCAACACCACACGACAAGCGCGCGCTCCGGCCAGCGGAACGTGAGTGCGGCGGGCGGGTACCGGCCGGTAGGTCGACGGAGCGTGACGTCGCGGCCGCCGGTGCGTTGTTGCTTACACTTTCCGCAACGGTGCGACGCAGACCACAGCGCGAGCCTTCAGCACCGCCGCGCGACCGGGCTCGGCGCGATGCCGCGCTCGCGCCGGTAGACGACCTCGCAGCGCGGGCACTGGTGTGGGGCGCCGCGCGCCCGGCGTTCCGACAGCACCGCGAACGTCACCACGCCCTCGGCACCGCACATCATCGACAAAGGCTCGCCAGGCACCGGGATGCCGCGCACCCACGTCCGGTGCCACAGCCCGTCGATCACGGGATGGATCGCATCAAGATCGATGTGAATCACTGCGGACACGACTTCTCCCTGGCGGTGCGGCATGTCTGTAACATCGCCAGCACAGCGAGTGAGATGAAGTCGCGAAGGGTCCACAGAGTGTCCACACCCCCGACGACCGTGCCGGGCTCCCGGCTCCGGGACGAACGTGAGGCCGCGGGCCTTTCCCTCACCGAGATGGCGAAGAAGATCCGATTCTCCAAGTCGCTGCTCGGCATGGTCGAGACCGGTCGGCGCACGGCTTCGGTCGACCTGATCGAGGCGTACGAGCACGTCCTGGGGGTCGACATGTGGCGCAAGGACATCACGCACTCGAACCTGCTGATCGTCGACAAGGCAAGCCGGGCGGCGCTGCTCGCCGGGGTCGAACGAGGCGACCCCGGTCCCCTGCGGAACACGCCGACGGCGCACCGGACCGACGTCAGCTTGGGCAGCGTCGTTTCCGGGAAAGCCGCCGAATGGTTCCGGAAGTGGGCTGTCGAGGGCGATACCGCGACGCTGCGGACCAACTCGGTGAGCGTGATCGCGAAGCTGCCGGGCCAGGAGAACGCCGACCTGGTCGTGCACGTGCTGGAGAACGATCCGAAGGTGCGACGCTTGATCGTCGCGAGCGAGATCTCGCGGCTGACCCAGCTCGACTGGACGGTCGCGCTCCAGGGCGCCGACGACCCGACGACGATCCCCGATCCGCGGAAGCTCGCGCCGAAGCTGGCCAAGGGTGCGATCGACCCGAAGGGCACCGAGGCGCGCTGGGCGTGCACCTACCTGTTGTCGCGGATGGTGCCCGTCCTGGGCCGGTAGCCCGGCCCGGGCGATGCGCGGATGTGTCCTAAGCGGGTGTAAGGAACCCTCCTCCGGCCTTGCTGGTCGTCTCGCGGTTGGTCACCGTGAGTCGCAACACAGGAGGTCGACGATGACTACCCGGATCAACGGCACCGGCGCCGCGGGCGTGAGCGAGAAGCGCGTGATCGGCAACGTGCTGCGCGGCTCCATCGGCAATCTGGTCGAGTGGTACGACTGGTACGCCTACGCGGCGTTCACCACCTACTTCGCCAAGTCCTTCTTCCCCACCAGCGACACGACGGCGGCGTTCCTCGGGACCGCCGCGGTGTTCGCCGTCGGGTTCCTCATGCGGCCGCTCGGCGGCTGGATGCTCGGGCGGTTCGCCGACCGGTTCGGCCGGCGCCGGGCGCTGGTGCTGTCGGTGACGCTCATGGCGGGAGGGTCGCTGCTGATCGCCGTCACCCCCGGCTACCAGACGATCGGGATCGCCGCGCCGATCCTGCTGCTCGTCGCGCGGCTGATCCAGGGCCTCTCGGTCGGCGGCGAGTACTCCACCTCGGCGACCTACCTGTCCGAAGTGGCCACTCCCGGCAAGCGCGGCTTCTACTCCAGCTTCCAGTACGTGACGCTCTACGGCGGCCAGCTGCTGGCCCTCGGGCTCCAACTCATCCTGCAGGCGCTGCTGACCGAGCAGCAGCTGACGGCGTGGGGCTGGCGGATCGCGTTCGGCGTCGGCACCGTCGCCGCGCTCAGCGTGATGTGGCTGCGTCGCGGCATGGACGAGTCCGAGAGCTTCACCAAGGAGGCCGGCCAGGCCTCCGGGGAACGCGGCACGTTGCGCGCGCTCGCCAAGTACCCCAAGGAGATCGCGCTCGTCGTCGGCCTCACCCTGGGCGGCACGGTGGCCTTCTACACCTTCGCCACCTACAGCCAGAAGTTCCTCGAGAACACCGCCCACATCCCACGGCGCACGGTCACGATCATCCTGTTCTCGGCGATCCTGCTGGCGGCGATCCTGCAGCCGCTCGCCGGAAAACTCTCCGACCGGATCGGCCGCCGGCCGCTGCTGCTGTTCTTCGGCATCGCGGGCACCCTGCTGACCGTCCCGATCATGACGATCATGGGCTCGACGCGGAACCCGGTCGGCGCGTTCTTCCTCGTGCTGGCGGGGCTGGTGGTCGTCGCCGGGTACACGTCGATCAACGCGATCGTGAAGGCCGAGCTGTTCCCGACGAAGATCCGGGCCATCGGCGTCGGCCTGCCGTACGCGCTGACCGTCGCGATCTTCGGCGGCACCGCCGAGCTGATCGCGCAGGCGCTGAAGAGCGCCGGGCACGAGTCGGTGTTCTTCTTCTACGTCGCGGGCTGCGTCCTGGTTTCCCTCGTCGTCTACGGCACAATGCGGGAGACCTCGAAGAGCTCGGAGCTGGAGGAACGGCCGGATCCGGTGGCCGCGGGCGAACGCTGAGAAAGGGATGGCCGTGCGCGTGCTCCTCGTCGAAGACGACGCCGGGGTCGCCGGCGCGCTCGCCGAGTCGCTGCACGCGCGCGGCCATCCGGTCACCAGCGTCGGCCGCGGCGCCGACGCCCTGCACCGCCACCGCGACGCCGACCTCGTCCTGCTCGACCTGGGCCTGCCCGACATCGACGGCCTCGACGTGCTGCGCAAGATCCGCGCGGTCTCGCCGGTGCCGGTCATCGTCCTGACGGCCCGCGGTGACGAACGCTCGGTCGTGCGCGGCCTGCGCCTCGGCGCGGACGACTACCTGACGAAACCCGTGCGGCTCGCGGAACTGCTGGCCCGGATGGACGCCGTCGTGCGGCGCGCGGTCGCCCGGGACGCCCCGGCCGGCGACGTCGTGCACGTCGAGGACGTCGAGATCGACCTGGCCGCCCGCCGGGTGCGGGTGGCCGGCGCCGACGTCGCGCTGACGACCAAGGAGTTCGAGATCCTGGCGGTCCTCGCCACCCGCCTCGGTACGGCGGTCAGCCGCCAGCAGCTGATGGACGAGGTCTGGGGCGACGCCTACCTCGCGGTGTCGCGCTCGCTCGACGTCCACCTCACGGGCCTGCGCGCGAAGCTGGACCGGCCGGGTCTGCTCACCACGATCCGCGGCTTCGGCTACCGGCTCGGCCGGGACTGAGCCGTGCGCACGCGCCTGCTGGTGGTCCTGGTCGCGCTGGCGCTGGCGGTGGTGGCCGCGTTCGCCGTGCCGCTGCTGCTCTCCACGGCCGAGCAGCGCACCCAGGAGCTGGTCATCTCCCGCACCGCCGACGTCGACCGCTTCGTCGTGCTGGCCCAGCAGGCGGTCGACACCCGCGATCCGGCCGCGCTGGCCGCCGACGCGACGCGTTACGCCGACCTGTACGGCGAAGGCGTGGTCATCGTCGACGCGCGGCGCCTGCCGCTGGTGCAGGCGGGCGGGCTGACCGCGACCGACCCCGCCGTCCACGCGCTGGTCGAGGCGACCATGCGCAACGAGCCCGGCCCGCGCGTCGACCGGCTCGGGCCGCTCTCGACCGAACCGGCGTACTTCGCGCGCCCGGTCGGCACCGGGACCCGGGTGGCCGGCGTCGTCGTGCTGCGGGCATCGGTGACGGCGGCCGCCGCGGACGTCGCCGCCCGCTGGGGCACCATCGCCGCCGGCGCGCTGCTGGTCGCCGTCGTGTTCGTGCTGCTCGCCGTGCTCCTGGCCCGGTGGATGGTGCGGCCGCTGCACGAACTGGAGACCGGCGTGCTGGCCGTCGCCGCCGGGCACCGCGCGCACGTCCCGGAACGCGCCGGGCCGCGGGAGCTGCGGTCACTGGCCGGTGAGGTCAACCGGATGTCCGAGGCCGTGCTGGAGGCCGCCGACCAGCAGCACCGACTGGTCGCCGACGCGTCGCACCAGCTGCGCAACCCGATGGCCGCGCTGCGCCTGCGCGTCGATTCCCTGGCGGGCCAAGCGGAAGGCGCCACCTACCGGGCGACCGTGGCCGAGGTCGAACGCCTCGAGAAGCTGCTGGACGGCCTGCTCGCGCTCGCTCTCGCCGAAAGCACCGCGACCCGCGTGGCGGCCGGGGCCGCGGACGAGCCGTGCGACCTCGCGTCCGTGCTCGCCGAGCGCGTCGACGCCTGGCGCCCGGCCGCCGACGACGCCGGGGCGGCGCTCTTCCCGCCGCCGGGGCACGACGAGCCGGTGACCGTCCGCTGCCCGGAGGGTGAGCTCGCGCAGATCCTGGATGTGTTGCTGGACAACGCCGTCCACTACGCGGGCCGCGGCGCGAAGATCACCACGGACTGGGAAGCCGGCGCCGAAACCGCGACGCTGGTGGTCCGCGACGACGGCCCCGGACTGTCCACTGAGGACCGGGCCCGGGCGACGGAACGGTTCTGGCGCGCCGGCGGCGAAGGCGCCCCGCGCGGAACCGGGCTCGGTCTCGCCATCGCGCACCAGCAGGTGCGCACCCGCGGCGGCGTCCTCGAACTGCGCCAGGCGGAACCGCACGGCCTCGAAGCCCGCGTCACGCTGCCGCTCGCGCAGGAGGGGCCATGACGATCACCCGGCGCACCGCCCTGCTCGGCGGCATCGGCCTCGCACTGGCCGGGTGTTCGTCGTCCGGTTACACCGGTCCCGAACGGACGCTCACCATCGCCGCCGGCGAGCGCGGCGGCTTCTACCTCGCCTTCGCCGAGCTGCTGGCGGCGGAGCTGAGCAGCGCGGAACCGCGGCTGCACGCCACCGCCGTGCCGACCGAGGCGAGCGTCGCCAACGTCGACCTCGTGCGCGGCGGCCGGGCCGATCTCGGGCTGGTGCTGGCCGACGTCGCGCAGACAGCGCTCGGCGGCGGCGCGCCGTTCACCGCGAAGGTGCCACTGCTCGCGCTCGGCCGCGTCTACGAGAACTACCTGCAGCTCGTGGTGCGCGCGGACGGGCCCGCGCACCGGCTCGCCGACCTGGCCGGCCGCCCGGTGTCGCTGGGCGCGGGCGGCTCCGGCGCGGCGCAGCTGGGCGAGCGCCTGTTCGCCCGGGCCGGAGTCGTCGTCGACGCCCGGCACCTGCTGTTCGACGACGCCGTCCACGCGCTCGCCGACCGGCGGATCGACGCGATGCTGTGGTCCGGCGGCGTGCCGACCCCGAAGCTCGCGGACCTCACCCGCTCGACGCCGATCGCGCTGCTCCCCCTCGACGCGCTGGTCCCCGCGCTGCGCACGACCTACGGGCCGGTGTACGACCAGGTCCAGGTCCCCGAAGGCGCCTACCGCGGCGTCGGCGCGCTCGGCACGATCGGCGTCGCGAACCTGCTGGTCTGCTCCCCCGCCCTCCCCGACGACGTCGCCGCGGCGGTGGTCCGGCTCCTGGTCGAACGGGCCACGGACCTGGTGCCCGCGGAAGCCGTCGGCACGCAGTTCCTGGACGTCCGGACGCTGATCGGCACCCAGCCGGTGCCGCTGCAGCCCGGCGCGGCCACGGCGTACCGCGTGCTGCACGGCTGAACCCGCTCGCTAGATTGGCGCGGTGACCGAACCCCGCCGGCCGATCGTCGAAATGCCGCTGCGCGTGCGCTACCACGAATGCGACGGCCAGGGCATCGTGTTCAACGCCCACTACATGGCCTATGTGGACATGTGCGCGTTCGAGGCGGAGAAGGCCCTCTTCGGCTCCCACGACGAGTTCCTCGCGCACCGCACGGACGTCGTGGTCGCGGAGGCGAACCTGAAGTTCCGCGCACCGGCCCGCTACGACGAGGAACTGGTCGTGTCGCAGTTCATCGTCCGCCTCGGGACGACGTCGATGGTCCACGACTTCGAGATCCGCCGCGGCGGCGCGCTGATCAGCGAAGCGACCCTGCGGTACGTGTTCATCGACCCGGCGACGATCCGCCCGGCCGCGCCGCCGGACGCCGTCCGCAAGCAGTACGCCGCGTTCCTGGCCGAGGGCTGAGCCGGTGTTCCGCGTTCTGTTCTACCACCCCGAAATCCCGCCCAACACCGGCAACGCGATCCGCCTCGCGGCCAACACCGGCTGCGAGCTGCACCTGGTCGAGCCGCTCGGGTTCACCCTGGAGGACAAGCAGCTGCGCCGCGCCGGGCTCGACTACCACGACCTCGCGCGGGTCCGGGTGCACGCGGACCTCGACGCGGCGTGGCAGGCGCTGCTGCCGGCGAACGTCTACGCGTTCAGCGCGTCCGCCACCCGGCTGCACACCGACGTCGCCTACACCCCCGGCGACGTCCTGCTGTTCGGGCCGGAGTCGGTCGGGCTGCCCGCCGACGTCCAGCAGGCGCCCGAGGTGACCGACCGGGTGCGGCTGCCGATGCTGCCGACCAGCCGCTCGCTCAACCTCGCCAACACCGCGGCGATCGCGATCTACGAGGCCTGGCGGCAGAACGGGTTCGCCGTTCCGGAGGCCTGACCGGCGTCCGGTAGGTTCGCCCGGTGCGACAGCAATTCCTGGGGGCGCTCATCGGCGCCGCGTTCGGTGCCGTGTTCGTCCTGGTCAACTCCGGTGACCCGCTGCCGGCCGTGGCCGGCTGGGTCCTGCGCGGCCTCGCCGTCGTCGCGCTGGCCGCCGTGGTGGTCGTCGGGTTCCGCGCGGGCGAGCGCCCCACGCTGGCGGACCGGCCGATGTTCGGGCCGAGCTACCGGGTGATCGTCATCGGCGAAGTGGTGCTGCTGATCGCCGGGTTCTTCGTGCTGAGCCTGCTCGACGCGCCGGTGCAGGCCAACGTCGCGTGGATCGCCACGATCGTCGGGCTGCACTTCGTGGCACTGGCCTCGGCGTGGAAGACACGCTCGATCCTCGTCGTCGGCGCGGTCCTGACGGTGCTCGGCGTCGTGGGTCTGGTCCTGCTCGGGACGGCGGCGCTGCCGTGGGTCCCGTTCGTCAGCGGCACGCTCTCCGGCGTCACCCTCCTGGCGGGGAGCCTGTACGGCGTCCGCCGCGCCTGACAAGGCGGCACTTTCACGTGAAAGTGCCGCCTCCGCTCAGGGGAGCCGCTGGCCGTAGAACAGGCTCGCCGCGGCGCCCAGCATCAGGATCAGCGTCCCGACGACCAGCCACGGCTTGCTCGCGTCGGCGTCCTTGATCTCGTAGCCGATCTGCTCGCCGAGGTCGCCATAGACCTTCTTCAGCTCTTCCGCGCTGGCCGCCTTGTAGAACTCTCCGCCGGACAGGCGCGCGATCTCGCGCAGCGACTCGTCGTCCACGCTCACCGGCTGGGCCTTGCCCTCGATGTCGACCGAGCCGTGCGTGGTGCCGAAGGAGATCGACGAGATCGGCACGCCGGCCTGCTTCGCCGCCTGCGCCGCGGTATAGCCGCCGCGGGCCGCGTACAGGTCCTCCGGGACGGTCTGCTTGCCGTCGGACATCAGCACTATGCGCGCCGGCGGCGGTCCGTCGGCGCCACCCACGACGCTGGAGAAGCTCTCCACCGACTGCAGGGCCGCGAAGATGCCCTCACCGGTGGCCGTGGACTGCGCCAGCTTCAGGTTGTCGATCGCCTTGATGACGCCGTTGCGGTCGGTGGTCGGGTTGACCAGCACCGTCGCCGTGCCCGCGAAGGAGATCAGCCCCAGGTTGATCCCCGGGGTCATGTTCTGCGCGAACTGCGTCGCCGCGTCCTGGGCCGCCTTCAGCCGCGTCGGCGCGACGTCGGTGGCCTCCATCGACAGCGACACGTCGATCACCAGCATCACGGTCGCCCGGTTGCGCGGCACCTTCTGCTCGGCGGTCGGCCCGGCCAGCGCCACGGTCAGCAGCAGCAGCGACAGCACGATCAGCACCGCCGGCACGTGCCGGACCCAGCCCTGGCTCTTCGGCGCGACCTTCTCCAGCAGCTCCAGGTTCGCGAACCGCATGGTCCGCTTCCGGCGCGCCCGCTGGGCCAGGACGTACCCGACGGCGACCGCGGCCACGGCGATCAGCAGCAGGAACCACCAGGGCGCGGTGAACCCCGTCAAGCTCACGCGACCCCCCCGGACCAGCGCCGCTTGCGGGCGACGACGAACCGGACCATGTCGGCGATCCAGTCGGCGTCGGTGCGCAGCGTCAGGTGCGCCGCACCCGCGCGCCGCAGGCCGGCCGCCACCGTCTGCCGGTGGGCGTGGGCCGCGGCCCCGAACTCCTTGCGCAGCAAGGCCGAAGCGTGCACTTCGCGCTGTTTCCCTGTCTCCGGGTCGGCCAGCACGACGGTGCCCACCTCGGGCAGGTCGATGTCGCGCGGGTCGAGGACTTCGATCGCGATCAGTTCGTGGCGCCCGCCGAGCGCCCGCAGCGGCCGCTCCCAGGTCGGCTCGCCCAGGAAGTCGGAGATCACCACGGCCAGGCCCCGCCGGCGCGGCGGCCGGCGCAACGCCTCCAACGCGTCGGCGAAGTCACCCCGGGTGCCTTCGGGCGCGCGCGGCGTCGCGGCGATCTTGCGGACCAGGCCGCGAGCGTGCGCGAGGCCGCCGCGCGCGGGGACGCGGGTGGTCTCGGCGCCGTTGGACAGCAGCGCGCCGATCCGGTTGCCGCCGCCCCCGGTCAGGTGCGCGACCGCCGCGACCGCGCAGACCACCAGGTCCCGCTTCTCGCACAGCGCCGTGCCGAAGTCGAGGCTCGCCGACAGGTCGGCGACCACCCAGGTCTCCAGCTCGCGGTCGGCCACCGTCTCGCGGATGTGCGGGGTGGTGGTGCGGGCGGTGACGGCCCAGTCCATCCGGCGCACGTCGTCGCCGGGCTGGTACGGCCGCGCCTCGCCGGGCTCGGACCCCGGCCCCGGCACCAGGCCGAGGTGGTTGCCCTGCAGCAGGCCGTCGAGCCGGCGGCGGACGTCGAGCTCCAGCGTGCGGAGCCCGGCCTCCAGCCGGTCGCCGCGCAGGACCGGCGGGGCCCACGAAGGGCGCTCGCCCTTCTCGTTCTTCGCCATCGCCGGGTTACCTGACCGGCGCGCCCGCCGGGACCGGGCCGCCCTGCCCGGCCCCGCCCTGCGGCCGGGCCGAGACCTGCGGCAACGGCACGGTCTGCAGCACGCGGGTGATGATGTGGTCGATGGGGACGCCGTCGGCGAGGGCGTCGTAGGACAGCACGAGCCGGTGGCGCAGCACGTCCGGCACGACGTCGACGACGTCCTGCGGCAGCACGTAGTCGCGGCCGCGGACCAGGGCCAGCGCCCGCGAGGCGGCGATGATGCCGAGGCTGGCGCGCGGCGAGGCGCCGTAGGACACCCAACCGGCGACGTCGGCGAGGCCGTGGTCGTTCGGCGTGCGGGTGGTCAGCACGAGCCGCACGACGTAGTCGACCAGCGCGTGGTGCACGAAGACCTGCGCGGCGACGCCCTGGAGGCGGACGAGCTCGCCCGGGCTGAGCACCTCGTGCGGGGTGGGCGGCGTGACGCCCATCCGGTAGATGATCTCGCGCTCCTCCTCGGCGGAGGGGTACTCGACGAGGATCTTGAACAGGAACCGGTCACGCTGCGCTTCCGGCAGCGGGTACACGCCCTCGTTCTCGATCGGGTTCTGCGTGGCGAGCACGAGGAACGGGTCCGGCATCGGGAACGTCTGGCCGCCGATCGACACGTGCCGCTCGGCCATCACCTCGAGCATCGCCGACTGCACCTTCGCCGGCGCGCGGTTGATCTCGTCGGCGAGCACGAAGTTGGCCACGACCGGGCCGAGCTCGACGTCGAACCGCTCGGCGCCCTGGCGGTAGATCCGGGTGCCGAGGATGTCGGCCGGCACCAGGTCCGGGGTGAACTGCACGCGCGAGAACGAGCCCCCGACGACCCGCGCGAACGTCTCGACGGCCAGCGTCTTCGCGACACCGGGCACGCCTTCGAGCAGCAGGTGGCCTTTGGCCAGCAGGCCGACCAGCATCCGCTCGACCAGGCGGTCCTGGCCGACGATGATCCGCTTGACCTCGAACACGGTCCGCTCCAGCAACTGGGCGTCCCGCGCCGGCGTGGCGGGCTGCTGCCCGTTCCCGCCCTCGGCGTAGCCGGGCTCGGTCACTCTGCCTCCTTGTTGAGTCCGTGCGCCGCCCCCGCGACGTTGATCACGCGGTGCGACCGTACTGCGTCCCCCGGTCGTCCGTCCGTCCGGCACGCGGACGCACGGGCAGGCCCGTGAGGGTAGCCAACACGGTGCCCGGTGTGACATCTGTGAAGCACCGGCTCAGGACAACCGGTCCAGGTCCTCGGGGGTGTCGATGTCGTCGGCCTCCCCCGGCTCGGCCGGGACGTCCACGATGTCCAGCGCGCCGAGCGTCCGGCGCAGGGCCGCGTTCTCCGGGTGCTCGGGCAGCGCGGCCCGCAGCGCCGGCACCCGCCAGACGCCGAGCAGCCACTGGCGGGCCCCCGCCGCGTCGACCAGGACCGCACCATCGGCACCGTCGGCGCCGCCGACCGCGGCTACCAGGCGGTCCACTGTGGACCGGCGGACGCCGGGCAGGTCGGCGGCGAGCACGGCGACCGCTTCAACGTCCTCGGGCACGAAGAGGAGCCCGGCGGCGACCGCGGCCACCGGCCCGGTGCCCGGCACGGGCTCGCGGGTCCACACGACGTCGAAACCGGGCCGTCGCGGGCCGACCGCGATCACCCGTTCGGCGCCCTCGAGGGCGTGGATGGCGCGGGTCAGCAACGGTTTTCCGCCCACGTTCAGGGCCGGCTTGTCCACACCGGACAGTCTGCGGGCCGACCCGCCGGCCACCACGATCCCCGCGTACCGCACCCCGGGACCCTAGCGGCCCAGCACGAGGTAGGAGAAGCCCAGCACACCGCGGTAGTCCCCGACGTACTGCCGCAGCCGTTCGCCGAGCCAGGCGCGCACCTCGGCCGCCCGCGGGTCGGCCGGATGGGCCAGCGCCCACTCCTGCCACGCGGCCCGCGACGTCGACTCGAAGTCGTCCCATTCGAGCTGGTCCGCGACGCTCAGGTGGAGCACCTGCCAACCCGCGGCACCGGCGGCGCCGAGCAGGTCCGGCAAGGTCAGGACGTCCTCGCCGAAGATCCCGACCGCCGCCGGGCCCGGCCGCGCGGCCCAGAAGCCGTCGCCGTAGAGCAGCCGTCCGCCGGGCGGGACCACCGTCGCGAGGCGCTCCAGCGCGACCCGGGACGAGCCGAAGGCGTGCGAAGCGCCGACGCAGAACACCCGCTCGGCCGGAGTTTCCCAGGTCGCCGCGTCCGCCTCGACGAACTCGACGTCGCGGCCCGCGGCCGCCGCACGCCCGCGGTCGAGGCCGGTGACGTCGGTGTCGACGCCGACCCCGCGCAGGCCGGGCGTCCGGGCGACGGCCCGCAGCAGCAGCTCGCCCCAGCCGCAGCCGAGGTCGGTCACCGTTCCGGTGAGCGTCATGCGGTCGAGCAGCAGCTCGGCGTGCGCTTCGGACAGCGGCGTGTTCCAGCGCATCCGGGTGCGCCGCAGCGCGTTCAGTTCGTCGTCCACCGGGCGATCCTGGGCCGCGACGGTGCCGCCGTCGAGCGAGTTTCGGCGATACTCGACGCGTGACCTACACCGTCGAACCGCGCGTCGACGCCTACATCGACGCCCTGCCCGAGTGGCAGCAGGCGATCTGCCGCGAGGTCCGCGAGCTCGTCCACGCGGCCGATCCCGAGGTGACCGAGACGATCAAGCGCACCCGGCAACCGTACTTCGTGCTGGACGGCAACATCTGCGCGCTGCTCGCGGCGAAGGACCACGTCAACGTCTTCGTCTACGACGGCGGCATCGTGCCCGACCCGGACGGCATCATCACCGCCGGGCACGGCAACAAGACCGCGCGGACGGTCGCCTTCCGCCGCGGCGAGCCGATCAACGCACCCGCCCTCACCGCGATGTTCCGGCAGATCATCGCGAACAACCGGGCCGGCGGCTGGCGCAAGCTGAAGCGCGACGCCTGACTCAGCCGACCAGGCGCGTCGCGTACGGCATGATCCCGCCGTAGCGCACCGGGGCGATCCGGACGCGGAGCCCGGACTGCGGGGCCTCGACCATCTGGCCGCCGCCGAGGTAGAGCGCGACGTGGTGGATGCCGCCCGCGCCGCCGTAGAACAGCATGTCGCCGCGGCGCATCTGCGACAGCGGGACCCGGCGGCCGGACGTGTACTGGTAGCCGCTGTAGTGCGACAGCGACCGGACCCCGGCGAAGGCGTAGATCATCAGGCCGGAGCAGTCGAAGCCGATCTTGTTGTAGTCGCCGTAGCGGTCGGCGACGCCGCCGTCGCGGATGCCGCGGGTCGGGCCGCTCGCGTTGCCGCCGCCCCAGGCGTAGGGCATGCCGAGCTTGGACAGCGCCCGGGCGATCACGGCCTCGATCGACGCGCCGGCCGGGGCCGACGGGCGGGACCCGGCGGACGGGCGGCCACCGCCGCCACCGCCGGACGACGCGAGCGCGGCCTGCCGGGCGCGCTCGTCGTCCTCGCGCTGCTTCTGCGCGAGCCAGTCCTGGTAGCGCTGGCGCTGCCCCTGCAGGCCGTTGACCTTGGCCTGCGCGGTGTAGAGCTGCTGCTCGACGCTCGACTTGTTGGCTTCGAGGGCCGAGTTCTGCGTCTGCTGGTTGTCCTGCGCGCTGACGGCGGCGTTCTGCGCGGCGTCGGCGCCGTTCTTCGCCTGGCGCGCGGCGTCCTGCTTCTGCTGGGCGATCTCGGCGGCCTTGCGGGCCGCGGAATCCTTGTTCGACTTCTCGGTCTGCGCCTGCTGGAGCCGGTCGAGGGCGTTGAGCCGGTCGCCGCCGACGGCGTCGAGCAGCTGCGCGCGGGCCAGCATGTCCTTCGGGCTGTCGGCGCTCAGGTACGCCGAGAGCGAGCCGACCGTGCTGCCCTGCTGGAAGCTGGCGGCGGCGAACGACTTCAGGTCGGTGCGCGCCTTCTCGATCGCTCCGGCCGCGGCGTCCGCCTCGGTCCGGGCGGCCTTGGCGTCGTTCTCGGCCTGCGCCGCCGCGTCCTGGGCGGTCTGCAGGTCGACCAGCGCCTTGTTGGCCTCTTCCTGCTTCAGCTCGACGTCGTCCTGCAGCTGCGACAGCTTCTGCTCGGCCTGGGCCAGCTGGTTGGTCAGCCGGCCGACCTCGCCGGCCTTCGCGTTCGCCTGGGCCTTGCTGGAGTTGAGGTCCGAGTCGCTGGGGTTGGGCGGCGGCGGGGGCGCCGCGAGCCCCGTGCCCCCCGCGCCGAACAAGATCACCAAGGCCAGGGTGCTCACGGTCAGTCCACGGCGCCCGCTCGGCACACACCAGCCCCTGCGCCGTTCCGGCACGACCGCCACCTCCGCTCACCTGCGCACATCGCGCGTCACTGCAGTCACACCACTATCACAAGCCTCAGCGGAAACTTACACACCGTAGGCACCAATTCCCCTTATTGAGGGACCCCTCGTGCGGATGGCGCAGCCCACACCGCGTGTCGTCTTGAACCCCAAACAGGACACGCGTACTGTTTGAGGCACCGCGAGGTGTGCCATCCCGCAGCCGGTCCTACGGTGGGGGTGCGCAAGACTCGCGTCCGCCTCGTGCGGACCCTGCACGACCCCGAGCACGACACCCGAACTGACCGAACCTGACCCGGGACTCGACCGCCGCACCGGCGCGGAAGTCCATGCCACTGGAGTTAGACGTGACCGCACCTGCCAGCAAGGACAGCTTCGGCGCCAAAGACACGCTGAAGGTCGGCGACGCCTCGTACGAGGTGTTCCGCCTGAACAAGGTCGAGGGCGCCGAGCGCCTGCCGTACAGCCTGAAGATCCTGCTCGAGAACCTGCTGCGCACCGAGGACGGCGCGAACATCACCGCCGACCACATCCGCGCGCTGGGCTCGTGGGACCCGAACGCCGACCCCTCCATCGAGATCCAGTTCACGCCCGCCCGCGTGATCATGCAGGACTTCACCGGCGTCCCCTGCGTCGTCGACCTCGCCACCATGCGCGAAGCGGTCACGGACCTCGGCGGCGACCCCGACAAGGTGAACCCGCTCGCCCCGGCCGAGCTGGTCATCGACCACTCGGTGATCATCGACGTCTTCGGCACCCCCGACGCCTTCGAGCGCAACGTCGAGATCGAGTACGAGCGCAACCGCGAGCGCTACCAGTTCCTGCGCTGGGGCCAGGGCGCCTTCGACGAGTTCAAGGTCGTCCCGCCGGGCACCGGCATCGTGCACCAGGTCAACATCGAGCACCTCGCGCGCACGGTGATGTCCCGCAACGGGCAGGCCTACCCCGACTCCTGCGTCGGCACCGACTCGCACACCACCATGGTCAACGGCCTGGGCGTGCTGGGCTGGGGCGTCGGCGGCATCGAGGCCGAGGCCGCCATGCTGGGCCAGCCGGTCTCGATGCTGATCCCGCGCGTCGTCGGCTTCAAGCTGACCGGCGAGATCCCCACCGGCGTCACCGCGACCGACGTCGTGCTGACCATCACCGAGATGCTGCGCCGCCACGGCGTGGTCTCCAAGTTCGTCGAGTTCTACGGCGACGGCGTGAGCGCGGTGCCGCTGGCCAACCGCGCCACCATCGGCAACATGAGCCCGGAGTTCGGCTCCACCGCGGCGATCTTCCCGATCGACGAGGAGACCGTCCGCTACCTCAAGCTGACCGGCCGCTCCGCCGAGCAGGTCGCCCTGGTCGAGGCCTACGCCAAGGAACAGGGCCTCTGGCACGACGCCTCGCACGAGCCGCAGTTCTCCGAGTACATCGAGCTGGACCTCTCGACGGTCGTCCCGTCGATCGCCGGCCCGAAGCGCCCGCAGGACCGCATCGAGCTGACCGACGCGAAGTCGTCGTTCCGCAAGTCGGTGCACGACTACGTCGACGGCGAAGACACCACCCCGCACACCAAGGTCGACGAAGCCTCGGAAGAGTCCTTCCCGGCCAGCGACGCGCCGTCGCTGTCGTTCGCCGAGGACGACGCCGCGCCGGTGATCGTCTCCGCCGCCAACGGTGCCTCGGGCCGCCCGACCAAGCCGGTCAAGGTCTCGACGTCCGACCGCGGCGAGTTCGTGCTCGACCACGGCGCCGTCGTGATCGCCTCGATCACCTCGTGCACCAACACCTCGAACCCGTCGGTCATGCTCGGCGCCGCGCTGCTCGCGCGCAACGCCGTGGACAAGGGCCTCGCGGTGAAGCCGTGGGTCAAGACGTCGATGGCGCCGGGCTCGCAGGTCGTCACCGACTACTACAACAAGGCCGGGCTCTGGCCGTACCTGGAGAAGCTGGGCTACCACCTGGTCGGCTACGGCTGCACCACGTGCATCGGCAACTCCGGCCCGCTCTCGGACGAGATCTCCGCGGCGATCCAGGAGAACGACCTCACCGCGGTCTCGGTGCTCTCGGGCAACCGGAACTTCGAAGGCCGGATCAACCCCGACGTCAAGATGAACTACCTGGCGTCGCCGCCGCTGGTCATCGCCTACGCGCTGGCCGGGACGATGGACTTCGACTTCGCGAACCAGCCGCTGGGCCAGGCCACCGACGGCACCGACGTGTTCCTCAAGGACATCTGGCCGACGCCGCAGGAGATCCAGGAGACCATCGACTCCTCGATCACGCAGGAGATGTTCACCAAGGACTACGCCGACGTCTTCGACGGCGGCGACCGCTGGAAGGCGCTGCCCACCCCCGAAGGCAAGACCTTCGAGTGGGACGCCGAGTCCACCTACGTCCGGAAGCCCCCGTACTTCGAGGGCATGCAGGCCGAGCCGGCGCCGGTCACCGACATCTCCGGCGCGCGCGTGCTGGCGAAGCTGGGCGACTCGGTCACCACCGACCACATCTCCCCCGCCGGCGCGATCAAGCCGGGCACCCCGGCCGCGCAGTACCTGACCGAGCACGGCGTGGAGAAGAAGGACTTCAACTCCTACGGCTCGCGGCGCGGCAACCACGAGGTGATGATCCGCGGCACCTTCGCGAACATCCGGCTGCGCAACCAGCTCCTGGACGACGTGCAGGGTGGCTACACCCGCGACTTCACCCAGGACGACGCCCCGCAGGCGTTCATCTACGACGCGGCGCAGAACTACGCGGCGGCCGGCACGCCGCTGGTCGTGCTGGGCGGCAAGGAGTACGGCTCGGGCTCGTCGCGCGACTGGGCGGCCAAGGGCACCTCGCTGCTGGGCGTGCGCGCGGTGATCACCGAGTCGTTCGAGCGCATCCACCGGTCGAACCTGATCGGCATGGGCGTCATCCCGCTGCAGTTCCCGCAGGGCGAGTCGGCGGCGTCGCTGAAGCTGGACGGCACCGAGACGTTCGACATCTCGGGCATCACCAAGCTGAACGACGGCGAGACCCCGCGCACCGTGCACGTCACGGCGACCCGCACCGACGGCACGAAGGTGGAGTTCGAGGCGGACGTCCGCATCGACACCCCGGGTGAGGCGGACTACTACCGCAACGGCGGCATCCTGCAGTACGTGCTGCGGAAGATGACGAACGCGTAAGGGTTCCTCTGCTTGACGAAAGGCCTCCTCGCCGGTCCCGGCGGGGAGGCCTTTTCGCTACGGTGGCGGGCATGGGGGAACGCATCGAGCTCGCCGACGGCCACCTGTCCTACGAGGAACGCGGCGAAGGCCCGCCGGTGGTGTTCCTGCACGCGGGCGGGATGACCCGCGCGATGTGGGAGCGGCAGTTCACCCGCTTCGCCGGTGCGCACCGCGTGATCCGCTACGACGCCCGCGGCAGCGGCGGCTCGTCGGACCCGTCGGGTCCCTTCTCCCACCGCGAGGACCTGAAGCAGCTGCTCGACGCCTTGGCCGTGGAACGCCCGGTGCTGGTCGGCTGCTCACTCGGCAGCCGGGTGTTCCTCGACTTCGCGCTGGCCCACCCCGACCGGGCGGCGGGGCTGTTCCTCAGCTCGCCGGGGATCAGCGGAATGGAGTTCCAGGACCCGTTCGTGCTGCGCCTGCTGGCCGAGGCGGGCGAGGCGGCCCGGTCGGGCGACGGCGCCGCGGTCCTGGAGTGCGTCCTGCGGTTGTGGGTCGACGGCCCGCACCGCACGCCCGCCGAGGTGGACCCGGCGGTCCGGCGGCTGTGCCGGGACATGCTGGTCGACAACTTCGGCCAGGGCCACGGCGCCCCCGATCCGGGCACCGAACTGGGCGCGATCGGCCGGGTCGCGGAGATCGGCACCCGCACGCTGGTGGTCACGGGAGACCTGGACGCCACGGACATCTTCGCGGTAGCCGACCTGCTGGAGCGCGAAGCCCCGCACGCGCGCCGGGTCCGGGTACCCGGCGCCGCGCACATGGTGAACCTCGACCAACCCGACCGGTTCGGCGCACTGCTCGAGGAGTTCCTGGCCTAAGCGGGCACGGCTTCCCAGCGCACGCTGGACACCGCGGGCTCCATTTGGGCGTCGTCGCGCCGGTCGACGGCCAGCTCGGCGCGGACCTCGACCGTGCGATCCTCCGGACGGTCCGTGCTCAGCACCGACAGCAGGCGGAAGTCCGTGCGCGCCAACGCTTGTACCACCAAGGCCCGCACGCGCGCCGGGTTCGGATGCCCGGCGCCGCGCACATGGTGAACCTCGACCAACCCGACCGGTTCGGCGAGCTGCTCGAAGAGTTCCTCGTCTAGGCCGGCACAGCGTCCCAGCGCACACTGGACACCGCGGGCTCCATCTGAGCGTCGTCGCGCCGGTCGGCGGCCAGCTCGGCGCGGACCTCGACCGTGCGATCCTCCGGACGGTCCGTGCTCAGCACCGACAGCAGGCGGAAGTCCGTGCGCGCCAACGCTTGTACCAGCAAGCCCCGCACGCGCGCCGGGTCCGGGTACCCGGCGCCGCGCACATGGTGAACCTCGACCAACCCGACCGGTTCGGCGCACTGCTCGAGGATTTCCTCGCCTAAGCGGGCACGGCTTCCCAGCGCACACTGGACACCGCGGGCTCCAACGACAGCCGGGACACCGCGGACTCCATCTGCGCGTCGTCCCGCTGATCGGCGGCCAGCTCGGCACGCACCTCGACCGTGCGATCCTCCGGACGGTCCGTGCTCAGCACCGACAGCAGCCGGAAGTCCGTGCGCGCCAACGCTTGTACCAGCAACGCCCGCACGTGCGCCTCGGAGTCGTCGCGGGTGACGGCCTGGAACTCGTAACGGGCCGGGGTTTCGTCGCCCGAGTCCGGGCGGCGGTCGACGACGCGGCCGAGCGGGCGCAGCACCACGTTCACCCCGACCACGACCGCCGTCCCGGCCAGGGCGACCGCGTACAACCCCGACCCAGCAAGGGATCCCACGGCGGCCGAGCACCACAGCGTCGCGGCGGTGTTGAGGCCGCGGACGTTGAGGCCGTCGCGCATGATCACGCCGGCACCGAGGAACCCGATGCCGGAGACGATCTGCGCGGCCACCCGCGTCGGGTCGGCGTCACCGCTGCCGGACAGGCCGCCGAAACCGTGGGCGGACAGCAGGACGAACAAGGTCGCGCCGACCGCGACGAGGGCGTTGGTGCGCAGCCCGGCCATCCGGGCGCGAAACTGGCGCTCGAACCCGATGACGGCGCCGAGGCCGACGCCGGTGCCCACGCGCAGCAGCATTTCGAAGATGGTCATGATCCGGCTCTTTTCCGGCGTGCGCGCACTGCCGGACAGGAGGCGGCCGGACGTCAGCCCAGCCGGAAACTCCCGGTGAGCGCGCGCCCGGCCGTCCGATGACTGTCCGCTGGCATGTGCCGCTCACCTCGCTTCCGTACTAGTGATGATCAACCTGAGCCAGGGTAGCCGGTCCCGCGGCCCGGGTGCGGGCCGCGGGACCGGGCTCACACTCAGAAGGGCTGGACGTTCGGCTGGAACACCTGGCCGTTCGCCGGCACCGTCAGGTCGGTCAGGTACGCCGCCACGGCCTGGTCGACGCCGAGGGCGTCACCGAGGATGCAGTGGCCGAACGCGTCGACCGACAGCAGCCGGGAGTTGCCCAGCTCGGCCGCCATCTGCTGGCCGAACTTGTACCGCGTCGCGGGGTCGTAGTAGTTGCTGACCACGACGACCGGGACGTCGGTCTTCGCCTGCCACGGACCGCGGTAGACGTCCGGCTTCTTCGCCGGCCACACCGGGCAGCCCGCCGTGTCGGCGAAGGCCTGGTAGCGGCCGAAGGTGCGCGACTCGCGCTCCCACTTGGCGGCGATGTCCGGCACCTGGTCCTGCTTGATCTTGAACGGCTTGTCGGAGCAGTTGACGGCGAAGTACGAGTCGTCGCTGGTGTAGGGGCTGTCCGGGTTCTGGTCAGCGAGCCCCTGCTTGCCCTTCACGATCAGCTTGAGCTGCCGGGCCTGCAGGGTCTGGGCCTGCGCGCCCGCCGGGTGGATCGTGTCGTAGAGCGCCTGCAGGTCCTCGGCCAGGCCGGGGAACGCCGAGGGCGAGTACAGGATGCTCGACACCGAGCCGGTGAACGCGTTGATGTCGACCGAGCCGCCGCCGGGGACGGTGATCGGCTGCTTGCGCAGGTACTCGCGCAGCTCGTCGAACTTCGCCCGCGGGGTGCCCGAGCTGAACGCGCACTTCGCGGCGGCCTCGGCGCACTTCTTCAGGAAGCCGTCGAGCGAGACCTCGAAGCCCTGGGCCCGCTGGCGGTCGTACTCGACGCCGTCCTTGGTGCGCAGCTGCGGGTCGACGTTGCCGTCGATGACGATCGCGCGGGACTGCTTCGGGAACATCGCGGCGTAGGTCGAGCCGATGAGCGTGCCGTAGGAGAAGCCGACGTAGGTCAGCTTCCGGTCACCGACCGCCGCGCGCAGCGTGTCGACGTCCCGCACGACGTCCTTCGTGGACATGTGGTTGAGCAGCGAGCCGGCGTTGTTCTTGCAGAACTGGCCGTAGTCGCGGTAGCTGGCGAGCGTGCCGGAGATCTCGGCGCGGCTCAGCGGCACCGGGACCTGGGCGCCGAAGATCTCGTCCGCGTCCTCCTGCGTGGTGAAGCAGCGCAGCGGGTTGCTCTGGCCGACCCCGCGCGGGTCGAAGCCGATCAGGTCGAAGCGGTCGAGCACCGGCGGCTGGAAGTAGTACTGGCCGCTGATCGGCATCCGCAGGCCCGAGCCGCCGGGACCACCGGGGTTGAGGAACAGCGAGCCGACCCGCGCGTCCGGGGTGCGGGCGGCGCGCTTGAGCAGGGCGATGTCGATCGTGCCCAGCGACGCGTTGTCGTGGTCGATCGGCACGCGGTAGCGCGCGCAGCTGTAGAACTTCACCTGGTCCGCGGGCACCCCGGCGAGGGTGGCGGCCGAGCAGGTCCCCCAGGCGACCGGCGCCGTGGCGCCGACGACCGCCGGCTTGACGGCCGCTTCCGGCGCGGCGGCGGCGGTGCCCGCGGTGCCGGCCAGTCCCATCCCGGCCACCAGTGCCCCCACCAGCGCGAACGAGCGCACCCGGCCCCTTGTGGATCTCCGCACGACGTTTCCTCCCTAGGTCACGCACTCGCCGCGCGGTCGAGACGTCACGGCGCGTTACCCGGGAGAGACTGGCACAAACCGGTGAAAGCCGTCACCGTCCAAAAGGATGGTGCGAATCTATCGAGCCACCCGATTGAGGACGAAAACCGGCAACGGCCGCGCGGCCTCCTCCTGCTCCATCGCGTACCCCGGCCAGAACTCGAGCAGCTCACGCCACATTTCCGCGTACTCCGCGCCGGTCAGCTCGCGCGCGACGACGGCGACCGGCCGCCCGGCGAGCGCGACCTCGGCCTTCGGGTCGGCCCGCAGGTTGAGCGTCCAGGCCGGGTCGTGCGGGCGGCCCCAGTTGGACCCGGTGAGCACGAGGTCGTCGCCGTGCGGGAAGTAGAGCAGGTTCGTGCTGCGGGGCAGCCCGCTCTTGCGGCCGGTCGTCGTCAGGCGCAGGGACGGCAGCCCGGCGAGCGCCACGAGGCTCACCCGGCCGCCGAACACCCGGTGCAGTTTCTTGTCCGCCCAGACGACGAAGCCGGCCGAGCGCATCAGCCACGGCTTCGTGCCCAGGGCCCGGGCCAGCGCCCGGAGAGGATTAGCCACGCACAGATCTTGCCAGGCTCACCCCGAACCGCTGCTGGGAGTCGGTCCACCACTGGTCGAGGGCGAACCCGGCGGCGGCCAGCTCGGCCTCGACGCCGCCGGGGCGGAACTTGGCCGAGATCTCCGTGCGGATGTGCTCCCCGGCGACGAACCGGACGGTGAGGTCCGCGCCCGGGATCCCGACGGTCAGCTCGCGGCGGGCGCGCAGCCGCATCTCGACCCACTCGTGCTCGGCGTCCCAGTGCGAGACGTGCTCGAACTCGTCGAGGTCGAAGTTCGCGCCCAGCCGGGCGTTGAGCACCCGCAGCACGTTCATGTCGAACTCGGCGGTGACGCCCGCGGCGTCGTCGTAGGCCCGCTCCAGCGTCTCGGCGTCCTTCACCAGGTCCGTGCCGAGCAGCAGCCACTCCCCCTCGTCGAGGACCTCCCGCACCGACCGGAGGAACGTCGCGCGCTCGGCGGGCAGGAAGTTGCCGATCGTGCCGCCGAGGAAGGCGACCACCCGCGGCCCGTCACCGGGCAGCAGATCGAGGTGCTGGGTGAAGTCGCCGACGACCCCCCGGACCTCCAGGCCCGGGTAGTCCGCGGAGATCGACCGGGCGGCGTCGGCGAGCGCCGATTCGGAGACGTCGAGCGGGACGAACGCTGCCAGCGTGCCGTGCTTGGTGAGCGCGTCGAGCAGCAGCCGGGTCTTCTCGCTCGACCCGGACCCGAGCTCGACGAGGGTGTGCGCGCCGGTCAGCTCCGCGACGTCGCCGGCGTGCGCGGCCAGCACCTCACGCTCGCTGCGCGTCGGGTAGTACTCCGGCAGCTGGGTGATCTTCTCGAACAGCTCGCTGCCCTCGGCGTCGTAGAACCACTTGGGCGGCAGCCACTTCTGCTCGGCGGTGAGCCCGGCGACGACGTCGGCGCGCAGCTCCTCGGTGACGGCGTCGCCGGAGCGGTGGTGGTCGAGATCGGGTTCGGTCATCGGAGAGTGCCTTCCAGGGTCAGGGGAAGCAGGTCGACGCCGGCGGCGGTGGCGCGCACGGCGTGGTGGTCCGGGACGGCTTTCCAGCGCGGGTCGCCGTCGACGGGTTCGGACGCCAGCAGCACGCCCGCCGGGGTTTCCAGCAGGGACAGCGAGTGCGTCCAGGCGGTGCCGATCAGTGTTTCGCCGTCGGTGAGCAGGAAGTTGAGCCGGGAGCCGGGCGCGGCCGCCTCGACGGCGCCGGTCAGCCAGGCCACCGCCGACAGCGGGTCTTCCCCGGCCGCGAGCCGGGCCCGCAGCAGGACCCAGAGCACGACCGAGTCCGTCGGTGCCTCCAGCGTCAGCAGCTCGGTGACCGGCAGGGTCTTGGCCAGTTCGGCCAGCGAGTCGGGGAAGCCGCGGACGACGCCGTTGTGGCTGAACAGCCACCGGCCCGTGGTGAACGGCGCCGCGGCCGCCTCGGTCACCGGCATGCCGGTGGTGCCGTTGCGGGCCGCGGCGACGAACGCGTGGGTGGTGACCGCCGCGGCCAGTGGCGGCAGCGCCTCGTCCGTCCACAGTGGAGTCGAGCGGCGGTGCCGCAGGGGCAGTGCGCCGTCGGCGCCGTGGCCCGGGCCGAGGTACCAGCCCAGCCCGAAGCCGTCGGCGTTCACGGTGCCGCCGCCCCGCATGTCCGCCGGTGCGTAGGCCTGCACCAGCAGTGAATGCGGCGCGCGAAAAACCGCCTCGGCGGGCGAAACGGGCGCGCCGAGGTAGGCGAGATGCCTGCACATGGCGCCTAGCCCTCGCCCGGGCCCGCGTCGCGGGCGGTGCGGAAGCCGGCGAAGATCTGCCGCCGGATCGGGTAGTCCCAGTTGCGGAACGTGCCCCGGATCGCCGCGGCGTCCGTGCCGAACGAGCCGCCGCGCAGCACCTTGTACTCCGGCCCGAAGAACACCTCCGAGTACTCCTGGTACGGGAACGCGGCGAAGCCCGGGTAGCCGTGGAGATCGGTGCTCGTCCACTCCCAGACGTCACCGATCAGCTGGTGCACGCCGGTGGGCGACGCGCCGGCCGGGTACGCGCCCGCGGGTGCCGGGCGCAGGTGCCGCTGGCCCAGGTTGGCGTGCTCGGCGCCCGGTTCCTCGTCACCCCACGGGAAACGGCGCGACCGGCCGCTCGCCGGGTCGAACCGCGCGGCCTTCTCCCACTCGGCCTCGGTCGGCAGCCGCCGCCCGGCCCACGCCGCGTACGCCTCGGCCTCGAAGAACGAGACGTGCACGACCGGTTCGGTGGCCGTGATCCGCTCGTAGACCCCGAACCGGGTGCGCCACCAGCCGTCCTGCTCCCGCTTCCAGAACCGCGGTGCGGTGATGCCGTTTCCGGTGCGGTAGGCCCAGCCCGCCGGGCTCCACCAGCGCTCGTCGTCGTAGCCGCCGCTGTCCAGGAACCCCGCGTAGGCCCCGGAAGTCACCGGCGTGGTGTCCATCCAGTACGCGTCGACGGCGATCTCGTGCGCCGGGCGCTCGTTGTCCAGCGCCCACGGCTCGGCCGACGTGCCCATCGTGAACGCGCCGCCGGGCACCAGGACCTCGGCGGGCAGGGTGCCCGGCCGCGCGGGCGGCGGCTCGGGCGCGTGCAGCACCGGGTCGCCCTGGCGCAGCTGGTGGGTGGCCAGCATGGTCTCGTCGTGCTGCTGCTCGTGCTGGGTCACCATGCCGAACGCGAAGGCCTGCTCGGTGAGCCGGCGGCCGCCCAGCGGCACTCGCTCCAGCACGTCGAACGCCTTCTCGCGCACTTCGCGGACGTAGCTGCGGGCCTCGGCCGGGCTGAGCAGCGGCAGCGCCGGCCGGTCGGCGCGGGCGTGCTGGAAGGCGTCGTAGATGTCGTCGATGTCCGGGCGCAGCGGCTCCCGGCCGCCGACGTCGCGGACCAGCCACAGCTCCTCCTGGCTGCCGATGTGCGCCAGGTCCCAGACCAGCGGCGACATCAGCTTGGAGTGCTGGCGGATCAGGTCCTCGTCGTCGACCGCGTCGGTCAGCGCGTCGCTGCGCGCCCGGGCGCGGGTCAGTGCCTCGGCCGCGCGGGCACGCAGCTCCTCCGCGCCGAGGTCCTTCGACTCCGTGGTGGTCATGCTTCGCTCCTCGATCGGTACGCGCGCCCCTGCACGCTCTCGCAGATCTCGGTTACGGATTCCGCCGTCAGCCCGGTGTGGCCCAGCTCGGCGCAGCCGAGGTCGGCCAGCGCGGCCGCGACGGCCGCCAGGTCCGGGTCGGCCAGGCCGCGGCACGCGGCCGTGGCCCACCGGTCCGCCACCCGCTCGCACAGGTCGCGGACCCTGTCCACTGTGGACGGCCGGGCGAGCAGCGCGGTGACCAGCGCGGCCGGCGCCAGCCACTCGTCCGGCGGTTGCGCGTCGAGGTACCGGATCTCCAGGTACCCCTGCGGGCGGACGGGGGTGAACATCGTCGTGAGGTGGTAGTCGAGGTCCGCCTCGGTGGGTTTCGGCAGCAGCGCCGCCGGGCCCCGGCCCTCGATCCAGCCGGCGAAGGTCAGCCCCTCCGGCGCGTCCCACGGGCGGTCTTCCCGGGGCAGTGCCATCAGCGGGGTGTCCATCATGCGCGCGCCCCACGACGCCCCCGGGTCCCCCGCGACGCGCGCCGTTCGCGTGCGGACGGCCTCGGTGTCGTGCACCGCGAGCCAGCGGGCGGACGCGAACCCCGTGTCACGCCCGGCGTGGACGCGGGAGTTGGCGAACAGGGCGAGCAGCGGCGGGCCCATGGCGTGCGCGGCCGCCCAGCGGGCCGCGTGGTGCTCGGCCTCCCCGGCGTCGACGCAGACCTGCAGGCCTGCGGTGCTGCACATCATCGTGAGGCCACCGGGCCCGATGGGCGCGAACCGGCGTTCCATCGCCGCGTAGCGCGGCGTGTCCAGCAGCCGGCGCGGCGCGCGGTGCGCGTCGATGCCGGATTCACCGAACCGGAGGCCGTGGGAGGCGAGAAGTTCACCCAGGTGGCGGAGATCGGCCGAGACGACTGCGTCGAGGTCGCGCAGCGTGGCCTGGGGATGAGCGGAGATTTCGACCTGGCCCCCGGGCTCGAGGCTCACTGGTGAACCTGCCGGGAGCGGCGAAGCGGGGCTGTCGGGGCGCAGTGTCCGCGGGGTGTGCGGGCCCAGTGCCGTGGCGAGGAGGCCGGGATCGAGCGGTCTGGCCGGGTCGTCGGCGTGGTGCACGGTGAACTCCAGCTCGACGCCGGTCAGGCGCGGCGGGCCGTGCTTGAAGCACACCGATGCCACGTACGCCTCCCCGGCCGCGCGGTCCGCCAGGACCCGCGCGGTGCGGTTCGACGCACTACCCGACTTCTCGGGGAATTCGTGCACCGTAGACGCTTCTGTCATGTCAATCCTGTCCCGTGTGGTGGAACTTTCTCGACATCGGACGCTACACGCGGGGTACGACAAAAACAGGGTTGATCCTGCCCTTCAGGACAGGGTCACCACTCCGTAAGAAGTCCCGGATCAGGGCAAAGCGGATTCCGTGCCCAGCCCCAGTTCGGCGGCCGAGGCCCGGACGGCGTCGATCACCAGGTGCAACGCCGGACGGCGGAACGCGGTGCGCCGGTAGGCGATCGACACCGTTCGGAGCAACGGCGTCGTGAGCGTCACGACGTCGATCCCGGGCGGGCGCAGCAGCCGCAGGCCGAGGTCGGAGACGAGGGTGATGCCCAGCCCGGCGCCCACCATGGCCATCGCCGTGGACTGCTCCTCGACCTCGTGGTTGATCTTCGGGGCGAACCCGTGGCGCCGGCACGCCGTGCGCATCGCCCGGCCGAAGTGCGACTTCGGGCTGGCCAGGATCCAGGGGTGCTCGGCGAGGTCGTCCAGCGACGCCGAGCCCGCGGGCACCGCGCCGCGCGGCACCGCCGCGTGGAGGCGTTCGACGGCCACGACGGCCCGTTCCAGGCCCGCGTCCCAGGGCATCGGCGCGTCGGAGTAGTCGATGACGAAGGACAGGTCGAGCACGCCGTCGCGGACCGCCTCGGCGGTGTCCTCCGGCGCCAGCTCCCGGGTCCGGACCTCGATGCCCGGGTGCGAACCGGCCAGCGTCGTCAGCGCCGTCGGGAGCAGACCGGAGGCCACCGAGGCCCACACCCCGGCCGTCAGCCGGACGGTCCGGGCGTCCTGCGCCTCCTCCAGGGCAAGCGTGGCCCGCTCGACCGAGCCGAGGATCTCCTCGGCGTGTTCGGTGAGCAGTTTGCCCAGTTCGGTGAGCTGGACCCGCCGGCCCAGCCGTTCGAACAGCTTGGCCCCGACGTCCCGTTCCAGCTGCGCGAGCTGCTGCGACACCGCCGAAGCGGTGTAGTGCAGGGCCGCCGCGGCAGCCGTCACGGTGCCCCGGCGGTGCAGCTCGCGGAGCATCTTCAGCCGATGCAACGAAAGCTCCATGCACCAAACCTAAACGAGATCGTGCAGTAGCGTTAAATGGACGCGAAGGCCACCCGGGGCGCAGGCTCGTGGTGGCGGTCACGAGGCCGCCCCGACTTCCCCGGAGGTGAGTGGCCTGATGATCCCCCGCAACGCCGAGCCGCTGATGCGACTGTCGTGGACCGACCCCCTCACCGGCGCGAACGGCTACCTGGTCGTGCACAGCCTGGTCTCCGGCGTCGCCACCGGCGGCACCCGGATGCGGGCCGGCTGCACCATGGGCGAGGTCGAGGACCTCGCCCGGGGCATGGCCAACAAGACCGCGACCTTCAACCTGCCGGTCGGCGGCGCGAAGGGCGGCATCGACTTCGACCCGAAGGACCCGCGCGCCTTCGGCGTCCTGACGCGCTTCTGCTCGTTCCTCCGGCCCTGGCTGGACGCCCACTGGGTGACCGCGGAAGACCTCGGCGTCCCGCAGCACCTGATCGACGCGGTGTTCGCCGACCTCGGGCTGGAGCAGTCGTTCCACGCCGCGATCGGCCGGTCGGCCGATCCGGAGCGCACCCTGCGCCGGGTGCAGGCGGGCCTCAACGCCCCGGTGCCCGGCGGGCTGCTGCTCGGCGACGTCGTCGGCGGCTACGGCGTGGCGCAGGCGTGCCTCGGCGTCGCGTCGGCGTGGGACTGGGACGTGCGCGAGACGACCGTGGCGATCCAGGGCATCGGCACCATGGGCGGCGGCGCGGCCTGGTACCTGCACGAAGCGGGCATGAAGGTCGTCGCGGTCGCCGACGCCGCGGGCACGCTCTACGCACCCGACGGCCTCGACATCCCGGCGCTGCTCGACCTGCGCGACCGCTTCGGCGAGGTCGACCGCAAGCGGCTGCCCGCCGGGATCAAGCTGCTCCCCCGCGACGCCGTCGTCTCGACCGACGCGGACATCTTCGTGCCGGCGGCGATCTCCTACGCGCTGCGGCCGGACAACGAGAACCTGGTCAAGGCCAAGGTCGTCATCGAGGCGGCCAACGCGGCGACGACGCCGGAGGCCGAAGCGGCGCTCTCGGCGCGCGGGGTGGCCGTCGTGCCGGACTTCGTGGCCAACGCCGGTGCCGCGGCGTGGGCGTGGTGGCTGCTGCTGGGCGAGGTCGGCGCGGACCCGGCCGACTCGTTCCTTCGGCTGCGCACCGAGATGCAGTCCAAGGTGGCGCTCCTGCTGGCGGAGTGGAACATGGACCGGCTGCCGCTGCGCGTCACCGGGCTGAAGCTGGTGGAGGCGAACCGGGCCGCGCGCGCCGAAGTGGCGCTCACCCCCGAGGGCGAGCCGGCGCTGCTCATCCCGTGAGCCGGGGTCCGCGCGGCGCCTCGACCGGGGCGCCGCGCGGGCACCTCAGCCCGCGAAGCGGTCGGTCGCGCCGACCAGGACGTCCTGCATCGAGACGTCCTGCGTGCTGTGCCCGACGTTGTCGAGCATGACCAGCTCGCTGGCCGGCCAGCCGTGGTGCAGCAGCCAGGGCGTGCCGACCATGTTGCTCGTGTCGAGCACACCCTGGGCGAGCACGGCCGGGACGTCCGCGAGCTTGCCCAGGTTGGCCAGGATCTCACCGTCGGGCAGGAAGGCCCGGTTGCTGAAGTAGTGCGTGACGATCCGGGCGAAGCAGAGCCGGTAGGCCGGATCCTCGAAGGCGTCGTGCGGCGGGACGCCGGGCAGCATCGCGTCCTCCCAGGCGCACCAGTCGGCGGCCGCCTGGTGGTGAATCTCGGGGTCCGGATCCAGCAGCAGGCGGTTGTAGGCGGCCGAAAGGTCGCCGTCGCGCTCGGCTTCCGGGACGCCGTCGCGGAACCTCGCGAAGCCCTCCGGGAAGTACGCGCCCAGGCCGCGGATGAGCATCTCGATCTCGAGGAAGCGGTCGGTCGCGAGGCCCATCAGGACCAGCTCGCTCACCCGGTCGGTGTGGCGCAGCGCGTAGGTCAGGCTCAGGACCGAGCCCCAGGAACCGCCGAACAGCAGCCACTTCCCGATGCCGAGCCGGGTGCGGAGCAGTTCGAAGTCCGCGACCAGGTGGTCGGTGGTGTTGGCGGAGAGATCGGCGACCGCGGCCCCGGCGTGCGGGGTGCTGCGGCCGCAGCCGCGCTGGTCGACGAGCACGACCCGGTACTTCGCGGGGTCGAAGTACCGGCGTACGTTCGTCGAGCAGCCCGAGCCCGGCCCGCCGTGCACGACCAGCGCCGGCTTGCCGTCGGGGTTCCCACAGGTCTCCCAGTAGATCTCGTGCCCGTCGCCGACGTCGAGCAGGCCGTGCTCGTACGGTTCGATCTCGGGGTACAGCCCAGCCATCAGCGCGTCCTTCCACCGGAATACAACAGCGCTGTCACATTAGCGCCGGGCCGTGGCCGACGCGCTCCCTTTTGGATCAGCTCAGCGGGGCTCAGTTCAGGGAGCCGGCCAGCTCGGTGAGGGTGTCGGCCAGCTCGCGCGGGCCGGCCGGGCCGATGTGGATGACCTCGTCGTCACCGGCGCCGGAGGTGTAGCTGAGGTAGCGGCCCCAGTCCGTGTCGGCGTAGTGCAGCGGCTGCCGGAGGCAGGTGTGGCGGCCGACGTCGTCACGGCGTCCGACGTAGAGCTCGCCACTGCCGGTGACCGGCCGCTGGACCAGACTGACGACGTCGGCGATCGCCGGGGACAGCGGGTAGGCGTCCTGACCACGGCGGGCGGCGTCGGCCAGGTCCGCCACCCGGACGGTGCGCGGGTTGCCGCCACCGGGCCCGACCGGCGGCAGCTGCTCGACGAGCGACTCGGCGAGCCGGTTCCGGTCGATCTCCTGGACGCCGACGTGCGCGCCGTCGGAGACCGCGAGAATCGCTTGCAGCCCCTTCGCGGCGGCGAGCACGCCGTAGGTCTGGCCGCCGGCGCCGACCCAGCCGTAGCACTCCCGCGCCGGCGTCACCAGCAACGGAAGCCAGTCGAGGAAGTCGAACGAAGCCCGCCCGCGCGCGTCGACCAGCCCGGCCTCCGCGAGCGCGGCGTCGATCCGGTGGTCGGCCTCGTCACGCTCCTCGTCCGAGAGCCACAGGGGCTCCGGACGCAGGGTGATGTGCAACTGACCGACCTGCTCACGCTCGGCCAGTGCGGCCAGCGCCTCGACCGGAACGTCCACCCGGCCTGTTGCCACGTCCACCTCGTTTTACTCGCCGATGACCGGCGGACTGGTTCGCCGGTTGGTCTCGTTCACCCGCCGATGACCCGCGGACTGATCCGCCGGCCGGTGCCGTTCACTCGCCGATGACCGGCGGGCTGGTCCGCTGGTCGGTGCCGAAGATCGCGTCCGGGTCCGCTTCGATCAGGAAGTCCGGGCGCTGGTGCTCATCATCTTCCTCACCCTCGCCACGTCGCCCACCGGCACCCATCGGGCCCATCTGCCCGGACCGCCCGCCGGCCGACCGAGCCGCGGCCGCCTCCGCGGCGGCCGCGTTGCCGAGACTGCCCATGCCGGAGCCGCGCCCACTGCCGAGCCCACGCTCCCCCGCCGCACCGGAACCACTGCCGGTGCTACCGCTGCCGCTACCGGTCCCGCCGCTGCCGGATCCGGAGCCGCTGATCGGGCGGCCGCTGGAGTCGAGAAGCCGTCCGCCCGCGGAACCGCTGCTGGGACCGCGCCCGCCAGGACCGGTTCCCGTGCCGGAGCCGCCGGGTTCGCCGAAGGTGTTGGAGTAGTTCTGACCACCGCCGCCCCCACCGGTGCCGGTCGGGTAGAAGTCGACCCCACCCGTCCCGGGCGGCGTCTTGCCGGGCCGGTCGCCCGTCTGCTGTCCGGTGGGCAGCCGGCCGGGCAGGTTGGTGCCGGGGGTGCCCGTCGTGCCGGTGCCGGTCGTGTGGGTGGTGTCGGTGCCACCGGTTCCTCCGGTACCGCCCGTGCCACCGGTTCCCCCAGTGCCGCCGGTGCCGCCGGTGCCGCCCGTACCACCCGTTCCCCCGGTACCGCCGGGCTTGTCGGGGCCACCGGAGTGCGTGGTGTCGACGCTGGTGGTCGAGGTGTGGTCGTCACTCCCACCGGGATGATCCGGCGTCCAGTTGTGCCCATCGATGATCGGCGGCTTGATCCGGCCGGGCGTCTGCGGCGTGTTCACGGCGATCGTGGCACCGTCGGACTCGAGCACGCCGTAGTCCGTCGGAAGGACGGCTTTGGTGCCGCTGGTGGCGCTGCTGTACTGGTCCATCACGCGGACGTTGGTCTCGTTGGCCGCGTTGTACTTCGCGATGCCGGTTTGGTAGTCGTTGACTTCGTCCTGGGCCATGAACGGCCCGGCGATCGGAATGGCGGCCTTGAGCCCCACGGACCACGGACTGGGCTTGTCCGGCTTGGGCGGAATCTCGACGACGGCGTTGTTCGAGTTTTCGAACACGTCCGCCTGCGTGTCGACCGAGGCCTTGGTCATGTCGAGCGGCATCGCGGTCTCGGCGAAGGCCTGCTCGAGCGGTCCGGCTCCGGCGTTGGCGGCGTCGGCGGCGCTCCCGGCCCACGCCTGCTTCATCCGCTCCTGCAGCGACTTGATGCCCTGCGCGCGGTCCATGTAGGCCGAAGAGAGCTTCTCCACCGACTCGGACATCTGCCGGAGTCCTTCGGTGTCCCCCTGTTTGAAGTTTTCGTAGATCTGCTTGCCGTCCACTCGTCAAGCCCCCTTGAGTGTTTTGACCGTTCCGGCCGCGACGCGTTGCGCTGCGTCGCAAGAATCCTGTTGTCCCTCGTAGCCTTCCGCGAAAACGGAGACCGCCAGGTCGTCGGCGATTCCGACCGCCATGGTGCAGTTTCCGGCCGCCCTGCGGTCGCGGGTGTCGAAGTACAGCGCGGGGTAACCGTCGACTTCCGCGGCCGGTTCGAGGAACTTGATCAGAGCTCCGGAACGGTCGTGGGCCGCCTGGATGCCGGCCAATCCGCCGGCCCCCTGGTCGCGGTTGCCCGTCCCGAGGATGACCAGCACGCTGAGTCCGTCGCCCCTGATCTTCCACCCGCAACTGGGGCCTGACTGCCCTTCGGGAGTGGCATCGCCTGGCCGCGGCTCGCCCGGTTCGGTGTACCGCAGCTGGGTCAGAACGTCGGCCGGGACGAGGCCGCACGGGTCGCCCACGTACTTGGTCGCGTCCAGCGGAGTGGTGACTTTCGGGGCGTCCGCGGTCGGGCTCGGCTCCCCGGACGACGCCGGAGAGGACGACGTGTCCGCGGGGTTGGCGGTGCCACCGGTTGTCGACGTGCAAGCCGAAGCGAACGCGCACAAGCACAGGGCGACCACGCCGAGGACACTCGCTTCGGCGAACTTCGGCAGCCTCACGTCGCCTGCCCGAACGTTCCGGACATGCCCTGGTCCGTCGCGACGGTCTTCGTCTGCGCTTCCTTCAGCTTCTTGATGTACCCCTGCACGTACTTGCGCATGGAATCGTTCTGCGTCTGCAGCGAGGTGACCGACTCGAAGGTGGTCGTCTCGTAGCTGCCGCTGGCGGGGTCCTGGCCGGGCGCCACCGAGGCGTTCACCAGCGTGTCGATCGTGTGACCGTCGTCGATGATCTTGTCCAGCTCGTCTTCCCAGAGGCTGATCACCGAGGCGAGCTCTTCCGGTTCCATCTTGAACTGGCCGCCACCGCCGCCCCCACCGCCGTAGACGCGACCGCCCTCGCCCAGGATGTCGCCACCCCAGACCGCCTGCGCCGCCTGTCCGGCTTCGCCGATGATCACGCCCCGCACCTTCCCCTCAGCTCACCCACCGTGATGGTGCAAAGACTAGCCAACCGTCTCATTCCGTGTCAGCGAATCGCCGCAACCTTCCGACGTCGGGAGCCTTCGGGTGGTTCCCGGGCACTCCGGGTCACAAGACGTACGTACGGATTGCGAGATGCCGGTCCGCGGTGCCAGGATTCGAGGATGCCACGCGTAAGCCAGGATCACCTCGACGCAAGACGGCGCCAGATCCTCGACGGCTCGCGGGTGTGCTTCGCGCGCTACGGCTACGAAGGTGCCACAGTCCGGCGCCTCGAGGAAGCCACCGGACTCTCCCGCGGCGCCATCTTCCACCACTTCCGCGACAAGGAGTCGCTCTTCCTCGCCCTCGCCGAGGACGACGCCATCCGGATGGCCGACGTCGTCGCCGAGCAGGGGCTCGTCCAGGTCATGCGTGACCTCCTGGCCGGCGACGGCGAGCACCCCGCCGACTGGCTCGGCACCCGGCTGGAAGTATCCCGCCGGCTGCGCACCGATCCGGAGTTCCGCGCCCGCTGGGCCGAGCGCTCCGAACAGCTCACCACCGCGACCCGGCTGCGGCTGCTGCGCCAGCGCGAGGCCGGGAACCTGCGTGACGACGTCGACGTCGACGTCCTCACCGCCTTCCTCGAGCTCGTCCTCGAAGGACTCGTCTCGCACCTGGCGATGGGCCTGCCGGGCGCTGGCCTCGGTCCGGTGCTCGACCTCGTCGAGGAGACGGTGCGGCGGCACCGGCCCGGCACCACCTGAACGGCCGTGTTCCAATGGCCCGCGTGGATCTCCTCGAGGCACACGGCCAGGCCATCCGGGCGTTCGGCGAGGCCGTGCACGCCGTCGGCGACAGCGCCTGGGGCCGCCGGACGCCGTGCACCGCGTGGACGGTCCGCGACCTCGTGAACCACCTCGTCGCCGAGCAGCTCTGGGCGCCGTCGCTGCTCGCGGGCGCCACGCTCGACGACGTCGGGGACCGCTTCGACGGCGACGTCCTCGGCGAAGACCCGGCCGGTGCCTGGGACGCGGCCGCCGACGGCGCGCGGGAGGCCTTCCTCGACGACGGCGTCCTCGAACGCACCGTCCACCTGTCCTACGGCCTGGTCCCGGCCCGGGAGTACGGCTGGCAGATGACGATCGACGCCGCCGTGCACAGCTGGGACCTCGCGACCGCGCTCGGCCTGCCCAGCCCGGTCACCGAGCCGCTGGCCGAGCGCCTGATCGACGTCGTGCGCCCGTGGGTGGACGAGTGGCAGGGGCTCGGCCTGTTCGACCCGCCCGTCGCGGTCCGCCGCGGGGCCGGCTCCACCGCCCGGCTCGTCGGTCTGCTGGGGCGCCGGCCGAGGTGAGCGCGCCGACACACCGATATGCCCGCGCGGCGCGGCAAGGACACGTTAAGATTGTCCAGATAATCGCAGTACACGCCGATTTCCCGCTAGGAGTGACCGTTTCGTGCGCGCAGCGCAGTCACCCGGTGACAGTACCGGGCCGGGTGACCGACCCGGCTGTCCGATAGGTTCGCCCACCGCCACCTCGGCGGGTGCGGAATGATGCAGATCCTCTTCGCCGTCCTCGGCGTCCTCGTCTTCGTCCTGCTGACGGTCGGCACCGGACTCGCCGTCGCGGCCGAGTTCTCGCTGACCGCGCTGGAACGCAGCACGGTCGACGCCAACGTCCGCCAGGTCGGCGACCGCCGCGCGCTGACCGTGCAGAAGGCCCACCGGACGCTGTCGTTCCAGCTCTCCGGCGCCCAGGTCGCGATCACGCTGACCACGCTCATCACCGGTTACCTGGCCGAGCCGCTGATCGGCGAGCTCGTCCGGCCGCTGCTGACCGGCGTCGGGCTGCCCACGGCGTTCGCCGCGGGTGCGTCGATCGTGCTCGCCCTGGTCATCGCCACCTCGCTGTCGATGATCCTCGGCGAGATGGTGCCGAAGAACCTGGCGATCGCCCGGCCGCTGCCGACCGCCCGCGCGGTCACCGGCTATCACTCGCGCTTCTCCGCCTTGTTCCGCTGGCTCATCACGCTGATGAACAACAGCGCGAACTTCCTGGTGCGCAAGTTCGGCGTCGAACCGCAGGAGGAACTGCGGTCCGCGCGGTCGCCCCAGGAGCTGGGCTCGATCGTGCGGTCGAGCGCCGAGAGCGGCACGCTCGACACGTCGACCGCGGAGCTGCTGGACCGGTCGCTGCGGTTCGGCGAGCGCACCGCGGAGGAGCTGATGACCCCGCGCGTGCAGCTGGAAGCGCTCACCGTGGACGACACGATCGAGGACCTCATCGCCATCTCCAGCCGCACCGGGTTCTCGCGGTTCCCGGTGCACGCCGAGGACCTCGACGACGTCCGCGGCGCGGTGCACGTGAAGCAGGCCTTCGCCGTGCCCGCCGCCGAGCGCAAGAAGGTGCCGATCGGCTCGGTCATGCGACCGGTGCCGACCGTGCCGGAGTCCCTGCCGGGTGACGACCTGCTCGACCGCCTGCGCGACTCGCGGTTCCAGCTGGCGATCGTCGTCGACGAGTACGGCGGCACGGCCGGGCTCGTGACGCTGGAGGACGTGGTCGAGGAGATCATCGGCGACGTCCGCGACGAGCACGACGACCGCGAAGCCCCCGCGTCGCAGCAGGTCGGCACCGACAGCTGGCTGGTGTCCGGGCAGCTGCGGCCCGACGAGGTCACCGACGTCACCGGGTTCCGGATGCCGGACGGCGACTACGAGACCATCGCCGGGCTGATCCTCGAACGGCTGGGCAAGATCCCCGCCGAGGGCGACGCCGCCGAGGTCGACGGCTGGCGGCTCACCGTGACCACGATGGACCGCCACCGCGTCGCCGAGGTCGAAGTGGCCCCGGTCCGCGAAGCCGAGCCGGCCGAAGAGGCCGCCGAAAGCGAGGTGGTCTCGTGAGCGACTGGCTGAACATTGCCCTCGTGGTGTTCCTGCTGCTGCTCAACGCCTTCTTCGTGGGCGCGGAGTTCACGCTCATCTCCTCGCGGCGCGACCGGCTCGAAGCGCTGCTGGAGCAGGGCAAGACCCGCGCGAAGATCGTGATCAACGCGAGCAAGCACGTGTCGCTGATGCTGGCCGGCGCGCAGCTGGGCATCACCATCTGCTCGCTGCTGCTCGGCCGCCTCGGCGAACCCGCTGTCGCGCACCGGCTCTCGGCGTTCTTCGACCTGCTGGGCCTGCCCGAAGGCCTGCTGCACCCGATCTCGTTCGCGATCGCGCTGGCCTTCATCACGGTGCTGCACGTGCTGATCGGCGAGATGGTGCCGAAGAACCTCGCCATCGCCGAACCGGAGAAGCTCGCGCTCTGGCTGGTGCCGGTGCACGTCGGCTGGGTCAAGATCGCGAACCCGTTCATCTGGCTGCTGAACTTCGTCGCGAACTCGCTGCTGCGCGCGGTGAAGGTCGAGCCGAAGGACGAGCTGGAGACGGCCTACACCTCCGACGAGCTGGCCGAGCTGCTCAGCGAGTCGCGCCGGGAGGGCCTGATCGACCAGTCCGAGCACCGGCGGCTCACCCAGACGCTGTCCTCGGTGCAGAAGACGGTGTCCGACGTGCTCGTGCCGACGGCCGACCTGACGACCCTGCCGTGCGCGCCGACCCTCGGAGACGTCGAGCGGGTGGTGTCCTCGACCGGCTTCTCGCGCTTCCCGGTGTGCACCGACGACGGGCGCCTGACGGGCTACATCCACGTCAAGGACGTCCTGGACCTGGCCGGTGAGGATCCGGCGACGATGGTGCCGGCGTCGAAGACGCGGCCGCTGACCGAGCTGCGGGCCGACGCCCGGCTGGACGTCGCGCTCTCGGCGATGCGCAAGGAGGGCAGCCACCTGGCGCGGGCGCTCGACACCACCGGCAACGCGGTGGGCGTCGTCGCGCTCGAAGACCTCGTCGAGGAGTACGTGGGCACCGTGCGCGACGGCACCCACGTGGGCGCATGACCGCGGTCGACGTGCTCGCCGAACCGGACTGGCTGGCCCGGGAGGCGGCGCACGCCGACCGGGTGCGCCGGTGGACGGTCCCGCACCAGGACCGCAAGTCCCGGGGCGAGAAGCACCCGGTGCTGGACTTCCTGTTCACCTACTACTCGCACCGGCCGGGCCACCTCGAACGCTGGCAGCCGGGCCCCGGCGTCGCGCTCGCCGGGCCCGCGGCGCGGCGCTTCCTCGACCGGAAGGGCTACGTCGAGACGAGCGACGGCGTCGTCCTCGACCCGGCCGGGTTCACCGAGCGCAAGGCGAAGACGGCGGAGTTCGTGCTCGGCCTGCTCAGCGCGACGGCGTCCCGCGCGCCCCGGCTGAGCTGCTTCGGGCTGCACGAGTGGGCGATGGTCTACCGCGAGCCGGCGGATTCCGTGCGCCACGACCAGGTCCCGCTGCGGCTCGGGTCGACGGGCACCGACGCGGTCGTCGAGTCGCTGGACATCCGCTGCGGGCACTTCGACGCGTTCCGGTTCTTCACCCCGCCGGCGCGGCCCCGCAACGAGCTGGAGCCGACGCGGGCGACGCAGGTCACCCTCGAGCAGCCGGGCTGCCTGCACGCGAACATGGACTTGTTCAAATGGGCGTACAAGCTCGACCCGTTCGTGCCCGCGGAGCTCGTCGCCGACTGTTTCGAGCTCGCGGCCGAGATCCGGGAGCTGGACATGCGGGCGAGCCCGTACGACCTCGCGGCTCTCGGCTACCCGCCCGTGCGGATCGAGACCGCCGAGGGACGGGCCGAGTACGCTCGCGCGCAGGCCGGGTTCGCCCGCCGCTCGGCACCCTTGCGTGCTCGCCTGATCGCGCACTGCAATAGCCTGGTCAGCCCAGCCGGGCGGCCTCCGCGAGCGTGACACAACTGTGAGTTAGATTATTCCCGGCCCGTTGCTCACCTGTTAGGGTGATAACGGTTTGATTGCATAGCAGCGCGTGCTTGACGTGCTCTTTAGGCCGAAAGGATGACGATGGGGCGACACGCCCGGCCCGACGAGCCGGTGCCACACCCGCTGGACCGCGCCGGGGCGAAGCGTCCCCCCGCCGAGGGTCCGGGTGCCGTCCCGCAGCGTCCGAACCAGGCCGAGCCCCCCACGTCCCGACGGACCGGCCGCGGCGAGTCCGCCGGTGCCGGCCGGACGGGCCGGCGCGCTCCCCGTGCCGCCGGCCCCACCGAGACCACCACCGTCATCCCGGCCACCGGCGCCACCCCAGCCCCTTCCCCGGCCTCCGGCCAGAGCGAAGATTCCGGGTGGTTCCGCAAGCCGACCGAGGATTCCGGAGCGTTCCGGACCGCCGGGCGGACCGAGGCCCCCGGAGCCCCGCGCGCCCCCCGCCGCGGCGAGAACACCGGCACCTTCCGCAGTGAGACCCCCGAGCCGCCGCGTCCCCCCGGCCGCGGCGAGGATTCGGGCCGGTTCCGCACCGCCGGCCGCCGCGGCAAGAACAGCACCCCCGCTCCCGATGGAACGGGAGCACCCGAGACTCCCGGTGCCACGCGCCGAGGCGAAGACTCCGGCATGTTCCGCGCCGCCACTCGCGGTGGCAAGAACAGCGGCACCTTCCCGGCCCCCGACGGAACGGAAACGCCCGAGACCCACGGCGGCACCCGCCGCGGCGAGGACTCCGGCATGTTCCGCGCCGCCACCCGCCGCGGCCAGAACACGGCCCCCGAAACCGCAGCACCCGAGCCGGCCGACGGCAGCCGCCGCGGCGAGGAATCCGGGACCTTTCGCGCGGCCCGTCGTGGGGAGAACACCGGTTCCTTCCGCGCCGCCGGCCGATCCGAGACCACCGGCACCTCCCGCTTCCCCGGCCGGAGCGAGAGCACCGGGCCGCACCGGAGTGACGACACCGGCTCGCACCGGACCGCCGCCCGGAGCGAGGACACCGGCACCCAGCGGACCCTCGGCAAGGTCGCCGAGGCGACCGGCTCGCACCGCATCGTCGGCAAGAAGGCCCCGCGTCGCAAGATCGCGGGCTGGCCGATCGCCTGTCTCGTGCTCGCCGCCCTCATCGGGCTCGGCATCGTCGGCTGGAACTGGGCCGACAGCGAGCTCAACAGCCGCGCCGAGGCCCAGGCCGCCAGCTGCTCCAGCGGCACGTCGCACATGCGCGTGATCGTCACCCCGAGCGTGCAAAAGCCCCTGGCCGCCGCGGCCGACCGCTGGAACCAGGCCGCCACCGTCGTCCACGGCCAGTGCGTGAACGTGACGATCGAGGCCAAGCCCTCGGCGCAGGTGCTCGACGCGCTGGTCGGGCGGGCCAACCTGGACTCGATCGGCGGGCTGCCCACCGCGTGGCTGCCCGAGTCGACGTACTGGATCAGCGAGCTGACCACCAAGAAGCCCGAGATGATCGGCTCGCCCGCCCAGTCGGTCGCCACCGCGCGGTCGGCGGACTACCCGTTCGTCGGGCTGACCGGGCCGGGCATCGACGACACCCTGCTGCGCGCGGCCCAGACGTTCCGCGAGTACCTCGAGCAGCCCGCCCAGCAGGCCGACTTCACCGCCGCCGGGATCAAGACCGCCTGATCCTCAGGCCGGGCCGACGCGCGTGCCGTTGTCGAGCTCGGCCAGCACGGCCAGGTCGTCGTCGGCCAGCTCGAAGTCGAACACCTCGAAGTGCTCCCGGGTCCGGGTCGTGGTGGCCGAAGCCGCCACCGCGACCGTGCCGCCCTGCAGGTGCCACCGCAGGACGATCTGCGCCGGGGTCTTGCCGTACTTCGCCGCCAGCGCGGTGACCGTCTCGTCGGACAGCAGCGCGCTGTTCGCGGCCGGGCTCGACGCGCCGGTCAGGATGCCGTGCGCGTCGTGGAACTCCCGCAGCGGCAGCTGCTGCAGCCACGGGTGCAGCTCGACCAGGTTGACCGCCGGGACGGTGCCGGTGGCGTCGATCAGCCGGCGCAGCTCGGCCGCGCTGAACCCCGCCACGCCGATCGCGCGGGCCCGGCCGTCGGCGCGCAACCGGGACAGCGCACGCCAGGTGTCGGTGAACGCGCCGTTCGTGCCGGCCACCAGGATCAGGTCGACGCGGTCGGCCTGCAGACCGGCGAGCACCTGGTCGGCCGCGCGGCGGGCGGCGTCGTACCCCTGCACGGGCACCTTGACGCTGACGAACACGTCCTCGCGCGGCACGTCCGACGCGGCGAGGACCGCGCCCACGGCCTCCTCGGTGCCCGGTGCGGTGTCGATGCCGCGGTGGCCGGTGTCGAGGGCGATGCGGACGGCGCGGCCGGTCTCGGAGGCGCTCAGGCCGGTGACGCCGAACAGCAGCTGGGGGATGCGGACTCCGTCGGACAGGGCTAGCGAAGGCGGAACGGCCATCAACCGGTGATCCTCACTTCGGGTGCTGCGCGGGGATCCCCATCATTCCACCCGGGCCGACCGCTCGCGCAGGTACGCGGCCGTCGCCGGGTCGGCCGGGAAGAACGACTCGATCACCAATTCCGCCACGGTGACGTCCAGCGGGGTGCCGAACGTGGCGACCGTGCTGAAGAACGTCAGGTCGGTGCCCTCGTGGCGGAAGATCAGCGGCACGAAGATGTCACCCGGTCCGGGGACCTCCACCTCGGGCACCGGCTGGTCGCAGGGGTAGCCGCGCAGCTCGGCCAGCAGATCGGCGAGGCCGGTGTCCGCGGTCTGGCCGACCTGGCGCCGCAGCCGGCCGAGCAGGTGGGCGCGCCACTCCCCCAGGTTCCGGATGTGCGGCGCCATGCCCCGCGGGTGCAGGGTCGCGCGCAGCACGTTGGCCGTCAGCTCGGGTGCCAGCCCGGCGACGAACAGGCCGGTGGCGGCGTTGGCGTCGACGAGGTTCCAGTTCCGGTCCACGACGGCGGCCGGGTACGGCTCGTGCCCGGCGAGCAGCTGCCGCACGGCCTGGCGGACGGCGGTCATCTCGGGATCCCCCAGCGCGCTCTCGGTGTAGGCGGGCGCGAACCCGGCGGCGAGCAGCAGCCGGTTGCGGTCCCGCAGCGGCACGTCGAGGTGCTCCCCGAGCCGCAGCACCATGTCCCGGCTCGGCCGCGACCGCCCGGTCTCCACGAAGCTGAGGTGGCGGGTGGAGATGTCGGCGGAGATCGCCAGGTCGAGCTGGCTGATCCGCCGCCGGTCGCGCCATTCCCGCAGAAGCTCACCCACCGGCCGCTGCCGCGCGGCCGCCTGCACCGAAGTCGTCACGGGACCGACGCTACGACGATCACCGGGGCGCGGCCATTACTTCGGGGGTAATGGCTCGATGTGCGCTCCGGGCGGACACCACCCTTCGAGCCGGTCCATGAGGTCACGGATGGCGTCGTCGGCCGGGACATCGGTTCCTTCCGGCACGCCGGCGAGGACGGTGTCCAGGGCGCAGCCGCAGGCCGCCAGCAGCGCTGCCTGCGTGAGACCGGCCGCGTAACCGGCGACGGCCGCCTCTTCGAGCGCGGCCGACGGCTCGTCGGCGCGGGCCGCGGCGACGATGTCCGCGACCAGCTCCGGCCTTTCTTCGTTCAGCACGTGCCGAGTGTGCCGAGCGCCCACGTGGATGCGCCAGCGGATTTCGGGGCCGTCGCGGCATTACCTCGCGCGTAATCGACGCGCCGCCGCCCGGGCGCCACAGTGGATCTCAGCGACGGACGACGACAACCCGTTGTCCCCCAACGAAAGGGAGCATCCCATGACCGACGTGCGGACCATTGTGGAGCAGTACATCGCCGTGTGGAACGAAACCGACGAGAACAAGCGCAGGGCGCTCATCGCCGACGTCTTCACCGAGGGTGCCGGCTACACCGACCCGCTCGGGGCCGTCCGGGGGCACGACGGGATCGACCGGTTCGTGGCCGGGGCGCAGGCGCAGTTCGGCGGGCTCACCTTCAGCCTGCCCGCCGAGCCCGACGCCCACCACGACCTCGCGCGGTTCCAGTGGTACCTCGGCACCCCCGGCGCCGAGCCGGTCGCGATCGGGTTCGACGTCGTGGAACTCGAAGACGGCAAGATCGCCGCCGTCCACGGCTTCCTCGACAAGATGCCCGGCTGAACGCGCAAAAGGGCGGGCTCCCCCGCGAGGAGGAGCCCGCCCCGGCTCGGCTCAGCTCTTGAGCGCGCCCCGCCAGCGGACGGTCGGGCGCAGCTTGTCCATGTTCACGCGGTGCTTGTTCGCCCCGACGATGTCGAACATCGACTCGATGAGCGTGTCCGACAGCAGGTGCGGCTCCAGGCCGAGGCCGACCAAGCCGGTGTGCTTCACGTTGTAGTAGTGCTCCGGGGCCTCGGTCCGCGGGTTCTCCAGCTGCTCGATCTGCACCGGGCCGGGGAAGCGCTCGGCGACGAGGTCGGCGATGGCGGCGACCGACATGCTCTCGGTCATCTGGTTGAAGACGCGGAACTCGCCCGCCTCGGCCGGGTTCTCCACGGCGAGGCGGATGCACTCCACGGTGTCGCGGATGTCGATCAGGCCGCGGGTCTGGGCGCCCTTGCCGTACACCGTCAGCGGCTGCCCCAGCACCGCCTGGATGACGAACCGGTTGAGCACCGTGCCGAACACGGCGTCGTAGTCGAAGCGGGTGGCCAGGCGCGGGTCCAGCGCGGTCTGCGGGGTCCGCTGGCCGTACACGACGCCCTGGTTGAGGTCCGTGGCCCGCAGCCCCCAGGCGCGGCACGTGAACTCGATGTTGTGCGAGTCGTGGACCTTCGTCAGGTGGTAGAACGAACCGGGCCGTTTCGGGAACAGCACGCGGTCCTTGCGGCCGTTGTGCTCGAGGTCGAGCCAGCCTTCTTCGATGTCGACGTTCGGCGTGCCGTATTCACCCATCGTGCCCAGTTTGACCAAGTGGATCGACGGGTTGATTTCGGCGATCGCGTACAGCAGGTTCAGGTTGCCGACCACATTGTTGTGCTGCGTGTACACCGCGTGTTCGCGGTCGATCATCGAATAGGGCGCGGACCGCTGCTCGGCGTAGTGGACGACGGCGTCGGGCGCGAAGTCGCGGACGGCGTCGAAGAGGAAGTCCGCGTCGAGCAGGTCACCTTCGTAGCTGGTGATGCGCCGTCCGGACACCTCCTCCCACGCGGCGATCCGGTCCGGGAGCGTCTCGATCGGGACCAGGCTTTCGACACCGAGCTCGACGTCGTAGCCACGGCGGGCCATATTGTCGAGAACGGCCACCTCGTGGCCTTTGTCCGATAAGTGCAACGCGGTGGGCCAGCCCAGATAACCGTCACCGCCGAGAACCAGCACTCGCATTGTGCCGCCTTTCCTGCTCGTTTACGCGGCAAGCATGCTGATTCCACTCAGTAGCAGAGGCTTGCAAGAACCCGACGCTATCGATCACGTGCTGATGAGCACCTGGCAATGAGCTGTGAATCTCCTATGCATAGGGGGGTCGGACGGCGGCGCGCGCGACCCGCGGGGAGGATGGGGGCATGACGACCGTAACCGGCGATGTGCGCCAGCGCACAGCGGAGACACCGACGCGACGCCGGGGCTGGGCCCGGCTGGGCCGCGCCGCGGTGACGTCGGTCGCCGCCACGGTCCTCAGCCAGGTCGTCCTGCTCGCCGTGCTCGCCGGCGGCGGCGTCCCGGTGCTGGCCAGCACGCTCGCCTGGGCCGCCGGCGCGGTGCTGAACTTCGTCGTCACCCGCCGCTGGGTGTGGGGCCGCACCGGCCGCCCCCGCGTGCGCCGCGAGCTGCTGCCCTACCTCGGCGTGATCGGCCTGGGCGGTCTCGCCTCGGTCGGCCTGACGACCCTGGCCGGCTCGCTGCTCACCCCGCTGGACCTGCCGCACGTGTGGTGGGTCGTGCTGGTCGACGGCGCGTACGTCGCCAGCTACGCGCTGGTGTTCGTCGTGAAGTTCACGCTGCTCGACCGCCTCGTGTTCGGCCGCGGCGCAGCCCGAACGGCCGCCACCACGTCCTCGTCGTAACTGGCGGGTCGGTCCGGTCCCCGGCACCAACCCCGTGTCGTCCCACTGATCACGCGTGTCGACCCTGCGATCACGCGCGTCGTTCATCGGAGTAAGCGTGCCGTCCGGCCGGCACCGTGATCAGAACACCGACACTCGTGATCAGAGAGTCGACACGCGTGATCAGTGGGACGACACGCTGGGCTGAACACCGTTCGACCGTGCCGTGACCAGTGGCTACGCGCTCGTGTTCACCCTGCTCGACCGGCCCGTCTTCCGGCCGCGGCGCAGGACGTAGCCCCGCCACCACGTCCCCGTCATGACCCTCGCGTAGTTGGCGCCGTAGACGACGCTGCCGCCCTTCTTGCTCTTGCCCGCCTTGCGCAGCCGCATGCTCATCGGCAGCTCCACGACCCGTGAGCCGCGCGCGGTCACGCCCAGCAGGAGTTCCGACGACTGGTACTGCGGCTCGTTCAGCGGGACCGAACAGGCCAGGTCGGCGCGCATCGCCCGGAAGCCGAACGAGGTGTCCGTGATCCGCCGCCGGGTCAGCACCGACGCCAGCACCGCGAACACCCGGACGCCGAGCCAGCGGACGCGACTGTCCGCCTCCTCGTGGCCCAGGCGGCGGGAGCCGGTGACGAAGTCCGCCGTGCCGTCGACGACCGGGCCGACCAGAGCTTCGAGCTCGCTGTTGTCGTACTGGCCGTCCGCGTCGGTGGTCACGATGTACTCGGCGCCGGACGCCGCCGCGAGGTGGTAGCCGAGGCGCAGCGCGGCGCCCTGACCGCGGTTGCGCGGCGCGACGCAGACGTACGCGCCGTGGTCCTCCGCGATGGCGGCCGTGTCGTCTGTGCCGCCGTCGACGACGACGAGCACGTCCACCGGCCGGCCCAGGCACTCGTCCGGCATCTTCTCCAGCACCCCGCCGATGCCGCCGGCCTCGTTGTAGGCGGCGATGACCACGACCAGCGACGACAGCCGCAGGTCGGGGTGGCGGCCGCGGAAGTCGGCGAGCGCGCCCGTGTCGACGTCGTCGGGGAAGGCGGCCAGGCGCTTGCGGCTCGCCGAGGTCAACGTCGTGAAGCCAAGCGCGCCCGCGACGGGCAGCAGCACGAGCGCCGGGATCTGGTAGCGCCAGGAGAACTGGAACACGGCCGAGGCGAACAGCAGGACCAGCCCGCTCGTCGACGCCAGCAGCGCGCCCGCCCGCGCCGCGTCCACCGGCCGTTTCCGCCGGACGACCGTCAGCAGCCCGAGGAGCGCGCCGATGCCGAGCACCGCGCCCGGGACGTAGCCGCCGTTGAGCTGGTAGTCCCGCAGGAAGGCGGCCAGTGGCTCGTCGACGCTCGCGACGACGCCGTCGTTCTGCTGCGTGACCAGGTCGATCAGGGACTGGTCGGCCCACTGGGGATACGTGAGCTGGAACTGCCAGCGGTCCAGCGGGACGTCGGTCGGGTCCTGCTCGCGGGCCCAGGCGAAGCTCTTGGCGAAGTCGTCCAGCACCGCGCCCGCGACGTCGCCGGGCTGGGCCTTGAGCACCTCGATCGCGAACTGGTGCGCGAGCGCCGCCTTGTCCGCGCCAGGCGGCAGCGGGCCGGGCCAGTTCGGGTCGAGGTCGGCGTGCGTGTAGTTGTCCACGAGCCGCGTCTCGCGCGGTTCGGCCGGGCAGAACACCTGCAGTTCGAGCGCCAGGTGCAGGTTCGCGCAGTCGGCGACGGCGGCGGCGCGGCCGTAGAGCATGTTCCCCGACGGCCCGGTCAGGCCCCACTTGCCGGTCTCGGCGTGCACCCGCGCGGAGTACGGCAGGATGACGACGAGGATGCCCAGCAGGCCCACGCCCGCGCGGCGCCAGCCCGCCCAGTGCCGCCACGCGCCCCCGGCGGCGACCAGGTAGACCAGCAGCGGCAGGGCCAGCGAGATCCCGATCAGCCGCACCAGCACGGCGAACCCGACGAGCAGGCCCGCGATCCCGGCGCGCTTCCAGCCGGGCGCGCCGCGGCCGAGCAGCACCCACAGCAGCCCGAGCAGCACCGCCTCGAAGACGACCTCGGACATGATGTTCTGCTCGATCTGCAGCTGGTACGCGTCGAGCAGTACGGGAGCCGCGGCGAGCGCGGCGACCCACGGGCGGCCGCCGAGGCGCAGCACGAGCGCGTAGACGCCGATCGCGATCAGCAGGCCGCCGATGTGCTGCGCCGCCGCGACCCACGCCAGGCCGCCGACCGCCAGCAACGGGCGCAGCACCAGGTCGTAGCCGATCGGGTCGAGCTGGTCGGCGCGCAGCGCGTGCAGGTTGTCGATGTAGCGGAACGAGTCGATGTAGAGCAGGGCCGGCCGGTAGGCGAGCCAGGTGAGCACCCGCAGGGCGATCGCGGGGAGCAGCAGCAGGAGCAGGAGCCAGTGACGGCGGAGGAAACCGGACACGCCCGCGGTCACTCCGTCGCGTTCGGACGCTCGAGACCGGAGAAGTACTTCCACGCCGTGGCGAGCCCGTCGGTCAGCGACGTCGACGGCCGGTAGCCGATCGTCTCCGCGCTCCCCGAGACGTCGACGACCACCGCGGGCATCTCCCCCGCCGGCGCCTCGACGTGCTCCACCGGCAGCTCGGCGCCGGTCACCTCGCGCACGGCTTCGACCATCTCCAGCACCGAAACCGACTTCCCGGCACCGACGATCGCGGTGCCGGAGTAGCCGCTGTCGACGGCGAGGGTGATGGCATTGACGACGTCGTCGACGTGCACGAGGTCGCGCCGCTGCTGCCCGTCGCCGTAGACGCGGACGCCGGTGCCGGTCAGCGCCGCGCGCATCATCCGCGGCACGAAACTGTCCTTGTGGGACATTCCCGGGCCGTAGACGTTGGTGAACCGCAAGGCACACGTCTTCATCCCGTACGCGCCCGCGTAGCCGGACAGCAGCATTTCGCACGCCGCCTTGGTGGCGCCGTAGGGCGTCAGCGGCCGCGGCGGCAGGTCCGGCGTGATGGTCGCGCCACCGACGTTGCCGATCACCGCGTTCGTCGACGCGAGCACGAAGCCCGGCACTTCGAGGCGCCGGGCCAGTTCCAGCAGTTCCTGCGTCACGAGGACGTTGTCGGCGAAGGTCTGCTCCGGCAGTTCGACCGAGCGCAGCACGGAAGTCAGCGCGGCGAGGTGCACGATGGCCGCCGTTTCCGACGTCACGGCCTCTTCGCGGACGGCGGCGTCGAGCAGCTCGCCGGTCACCACGCGGACGCCGGCCGGCTCGTCCGGGAACGGGACCCGGTCGACGACGGTCACCGGAACGCCCCGCTCGCGGAAGGCGCGCACGACGGCGCGGCCGATGAACCCGCTGCCCCCGGTCACGACCACGGACGTCCGATCCGGACCACTGCCACTCGCCATGGCGCCAACCTACCTCCCGCCCCTGTGAGGCCGGCGCAAGCCCGGACCTAGGCGAACGCCTCCGGCGGCGGGCACGAGCAGACCAGGTTCCGGTCGCCTGCCGCGCCGTCGATGCGGCGGACCGGCGGCCAGATCTTCGCGCCGCCCGGCCCGGCCGGGAACACCGCCGTCTCACGGCTGTAGGGGCGATCCCACTCGCCCGTGACGCAGCGCGCGGTGTGCGGCGCGTGCCGCAGCGGCGAGTCCGCCAGGGCCCACTCCCCCGCCGCGACGCGGTCGATCTCGCCGCGGATCGCGATCATCGCCGCGCAGAAGCGGTCCAGCTCGGCCAGGTTCTCGCTCTCGGTCGGCTCCACCATGAGCGTGCCCGGGACGGGGAACGACATCGTCGGCGCGTGCAGCCCGTAGTCCGCCAGCCGCTTGGCGACGTCGTCGACCGTGACGCCGGTGGCCTTCGTCAGCGGCCGCAGGTCGAGGACGCACTCGTGGGCGACAAGGCCTTCGTGGCCGGCATAGAGCACCGGGTAGTGCTCACCGAGCCGCCGCGCGACGTAGTTCGCGTTCGCCACGGCCACCAGCGTCGCCCGGCGCAGTCCGTCGGCGCCCATCATCCGGACGTAGGCCCACGAGATCGGCAGGATCGACGCGCTGCCCCACGGCGCCGCGCTGACCGGGCCGACGCCGGTCGCCGGGCCGGCCGCGGGCTGCAGCGGGTGGTTCGGCAGGAACGGCGCGAGGTGCGCGCGGACGCCGATCGGGCCGACCCCCGGCCCGCCACCGCCGTGCGGGACGCAGAACGTCTTGTGCAGGTTGAGGTGCGAGACGTCGGCGCCGAACCGGCCGTACTGCGCCACGCCGATGAGCGCGTTGAGGTTGGCGCCGTCGACGTACACCTGGCCGCCCGCGTCGTGCACGAGCGCGCAGACCTCGCCGACAGTGTCCTCGTAGACCCCGTGCGTCGACGGGTAAGTGATCATGATCGCCGCGAGATCGGCGCGGTGCTCGTCCACTGTGGACTTCAAGTGCGCGAGGTCGATGTCGCCGCTGTCGTCGCACCGGATGACGACCACGCGCATGCCCGCCATCACGGCACTGGCGGCGTTGGTGCCGTGCGCGCTGGCCGGGATCAGGCAGACGTCGCGCTCGCCCTCGCCGCGCGAGCGGTGGTGGGCGCGGATGGCCAGCAGCCCGGCGAACTCGCCCTGGCTGCCGGCGTTGGGCTGCAGGGAAACCGCGTCGTAGCCGGTGATCCGGGCCAGCCAGGCTTCGAGGTCCGCGATGACCGTCAGCAGGCCGGCCGCGTCCTCGGCCGGGGCGAACGGGTGCAGCCCGGCGAACTCCGGCCAGGTGACGGGCTCCATCTCCGCCGCGGCGTTGAGCTTCATCGTGCAGGAGCCGAGCGGGATCATGCTGCGGTCGAGCGCGACGTCCTTGTCCGACAGCTCCCGCAGGTAGCGCAGCAACGCGGTTTCGGAGCGGTGGGCGTGGAACACCGGGTGGGTGAGGAAGCCGCTCGTGCGCCGCAGCGGCGCCGGGAGCGCGTCCGCCGTGTCCTCGTCCAGGCCGTCCACATCGGACACCGAGACACCGAAGGCCTTCCACACCAGCGAAAGCCGTTCGCGGGTGGTCGTCTCGTCGCAGGCGACGCCGACGTGGTCGTCGTCGATCCGCCGCAGGTTCACGCCGAGGTCGCGGGCCGCCGCGACGACCGCCGCCGCGCGACCCGGTACCGCCGCGGTGACGGTGTCGAAGAACTCGCCGTGCACGACCTCGACGCCGCCCTCGCAGAGGCCGGCCGCGAGCACGGTCGCCATCCGGTGGGCGCGCAGCGCGATCGCGCGCAGGCCGTCGGGGCCGTGGTGGACCGCGTACATCGAGGCCATCACGGCGAGCAGGACCTGCGCGGTGCAGATGTTCGACGTCGCCTTCTCGCGGCGGATGTGCTGTTCCCGGGTCTGCAGTGCCAACCGGTACGCCGGGGCGCCGTCTTCGTCCTTCGAGACGCCGACCAGCCGGCCGGGCAACTGCCGCTCCAAGCCTTGACGCACCGCCAGGTAAGCCGCGTGTGGGCCGCCGAAGCCCATCGGGACGCCGAACCGCTGGGTCGAGCCGATCGCGACGTCGGCGCCGAGCTCACCGGGCGGCCGCAGCAGCGTCAGGGACAGCGGGTCCGCGGCGACGATCACCGCCGCGCCGTGCTTCTTCGCGTCGGCGATGGTGAAGTCGAACTCGCGGACCGCGCCGGACGCGCCCGGGCAGGACAGCAGGACGCCGAAGAAGTCGCCGCCGAGGCCGAGCCCGGTCAGCCCCTGGGACAGGTCTTCGACGACCAGCTCGATGCCCAGCGGCTCGGCGCGGGTCCGGAGCACGGCGAGGGTCTGGGGCAGGGTGTCTTCGTCGACGACGAACCGGTTGGACGCCGACTTGCCGGCGCGGCGCACGAGCGTCATCGCCTCGGCGGCCGCGGTGGCCTCGTCGAGCAGGGACGCGTTCGCGACGGGCAGGCCGGTCAGGTCGGCGACCATGGTCTGGAAGTTGAGGAGCGCTTCGAGCCGTCCCTGCGAGATTTCCGGCTGGTAGGGCGTGTACGCGGTGTACCAGGCCGGGTTCTCGAGGACGTTGCGGCGGATCACCGGCGGGGTCACGGTGTCGTGGTAGCCGAGGCCGATCATCTGGGCCATCGGCCGGTTCCGCGCGGCCAGCGCCCGCAGTTCGGCGAGCGCCTGGGCTTCGGTGGCGGGCGGCGGCAGGTCGAGGGGCGCGGCGGACGCGCGCAGCGACCCGGGCACGGCCCGCTCGGCGAGCTCGTCGAGCGAGGCGACGCCGATGACGTCGAGGATCGTGCGGAGTTCCGCCGGCCCGGGCCCGATGTGCCGGTCGGCGAAGGGAAAGCCCTGTTCCAGGGAGGCGAGTGACGGCTGCACGATGGCCTCCTGCGAACATGACCACGGCCGGGGGGTCCGGGGGCAGAGCCCGCCGGGCGGGGCGTGGGGGTTGCACCCCCACAAAACACCAGGTAGGCGACGGGCGAGCCTGCGAGCCCGAAGCCGTACCCTCCCCACTCTGTCCGTACCCCCGAAGGGGCGCCTGAGAGTTTCGCCCGAGGTTGAGCCGGGCTTGCACCTTCGGCGGGGCCATCAGGTTGTGTCCTGACGACCCGCTTTCCAGAGGCGTCTAGACCGCGCGGTCCAGGGTGCCTGAGAGGTTCCGGGGAGGACTTGCTCCTTCGGCGCCGGACTCGAGGTTGTGGTCCGGACTCTCCCGCGCGGTTTCGTCGACTGCGTGGATCACTTTACTCCCGCCGCCGCGGAGATGATCACCCGGTACGGCGGGCGTTGCGGCGCTGGGTCAGCTCGTCCGGCTCGTGCGCTTCGACGATGCCGCCGTCGGCGCGTTCGGCCGGGAACTCGTGGATGGTGCCGCTGATTTCCTGCATCGCACCGCTGACCGCGATGCCGAACACGCCCTGGCCGCCTTGGAGCAGATCGACGATCTCCTCCGGCGAGGTGCATTCGTAGACCGTGGTGCCGTCGGAGAACAGCGTGACCTTGGCGAGGTCACGGACCCCGCGGACGGACAGGTGGTCGACCGCGACCCGGATGTTCTGCAGCGAGACCCCGGTGTCCAGCAGCCGCTTGACCACCTTCAGGACCAGGATGTCCTTGAACGAGTACAGCCGCTGGGAGCCGGAGCCGTGCGCGGTGCGGATGCTGGGCGCGATCAGTTTCGTGCGAGCCCAGTAGTCGAGCTGACGGTAGGTGATCCCGGCGATCTGGCACGCGGCCGGACCCCGGTAGCCGACGAGCTCGTCGGGCAGCGAGTCATCGGGGAACAGTTCACCCTGCTCGCCAGCCGCGAACCGAACAGGCTGCTTCTCGGAACCAGCCTCGACCACGCAAGCCTCCCCTCGCCCGACCAGGCGGCCGGCGAATGACAGCCGGACAGGACCCAGAGCGGGACCCACCGGAGATCAACCGCCACGATCCGGCCCCAGACCGTGAATCACATCGTGGCGATTTACCTCCTCCGACGGTAAGCGCCCAGGCAAGGCCGGTCAACGCGACGCGCGGCAAGCCTCAACGGTCGGATGAGCGTTTGAGCCGTTCGCCGTACCCGGGAGGCAGTGGTTCAAACCTCCTGGACACTTTTACTCAGTCGTGTTAATTTTTACTCATGCAAGTAAAGACCGAACTCATGGCCGAGATGGGCCTCAGCGTGACCGAGGCCGCCCGCCGCGCGCAGATCCTCGGCGCGACGATCGGCGTCATCAACGACCTCGGCTACCGCAAGGCCACGTTCGCCAAGATCCGCGAGCGCGCCGGGCTGAGCAGTACCCGGATGATCTCCTACCACTTCACCAACAAGGCCGGGCTGATGCAGGCGGTGCTCAGCACGGTCGTCGAGACGAAGAACGAGTTCCTCAAGGAGCGCACCGGCGGCGACCTGGACCCGGCCGACCGCGCCGGCTACCTGCGGGCGCACATCGAGACGTCGATCGCGTTCCTGCGGGCGTACCCGGACTGCGTGCGGGTGCTGACGGAGATGGCCGCCAACACCGACGACGCCGAGGGCTGGGTGATGACGCAGGTCCTGGTCGACGACCTGCGGGTGCACGGCCTGGCCCGGCAGCTCAAGCAGGGCCAGGCCGAGGGCACGTTCGGCGCGTTCACGCCCGAGGTGATGGCGATGTCGATCGCCCAGGCGATCGACGGCGTGGCGGCGGCCTACGCGGCCGACCCCGCGCTGGACCTGGAGCTCTACGGCCGCGAGGTCGCGGACACGTTCGTCAGGGCCACCGCTCCCTGATCGGCGAGGGCCCGGTCGAGGCGTTCTTCGAGCCGGGCCTTCGGCTGCGCGCCCACGACGGTCAGGACGGGCTCACCGGCGCGGAACAGGATCATCGTCGGCAGCGACATGACCTGGTACGCCCGGGTCGTCTCCGGGTTCTCGTCGGAGTTGATCTTGCGCACCGACAGCGTGCCGGCGCGCTCGCGGGCCAGCTCGGCCAGCACCGGCGCGATCATCCGGCACGGCGGGCACCAGGTGGCCCAGAACTCGACCAGCACCGGGACGTCGCCGCCGAGCACCTCGGCGGTGAACGTCGCATCCGTGACTTCGGCGACTTCGGCGACTTCGGGGATTCCGGACATGACTGAGCTCCTTCAGAGACGTTCGGGGACGACGCACGGATCGGGGGCGCAGGCGGGGTCCTGCCTGGCCAGCGCGTCGGCGAGCTTCCCGGCGAGGTCGGCGCGGATCGCGCCGAGGCGGGCGAGGACGGCGTCGGCCTCCGCGAGCTTGCGCCGGTACATCTCGATCGAGCTCGGGCAGGCGTCGCCGGTCTCGTGGCCGCTGCGCAGGCAGTCGACGAACGGCCGGGTCTCGTCGAGGGACAGCCCGACGGTCTGCAGCTTCAGGATCTCCGTGACCAGCTGGAGGTCGTCCTCGTCGTACTCGCGGTAGCCGTTGGCCGCGCGACGGGCCGCGAGGAGGCCCTGGTCCTCGTAAAAGCGAAGCGCACGGGTAGTGGTACCCGTGCGCTTGGCCAGCTCTCCGATCCGCATGCCCCGACGGTAGACGTTGACGTCGGCGTCAAGGCAAGCCGCGGCACCCGTTATGTATCGGCGCCGCGGAAGTCTTCCGGGGAGACCGAGTCGAGGAACTCGCGGAACTTCTCGACCTCGTCCTCCTGCTCGTCCGGGATGATCAGGCCGGCCTCTTCCAGCACCGCGTCCACGGCGTGGATGGGGACGCCGATCCGCAGGGCCAGCGCGACCGAGTCGCTCGGCCGGGCGGACACCCGGATGTCTCCGTCGAACACGAGCTCGGCGAAGAACGTGCCTTCCTTGAGGTCGGTGATCACGACCTGCTCCAGCTCGCGGCCCAACGCCCCGATGACCTCTTTGAGCAGGTCATGGGTGAGCGGGCGGGCGGGGCGGACCCCTTGCTGCTCCAACGCGATGGCGGTCGCTTCGACCGAGCCGATCCAGATCGGCAGGTACCGTTCGCCCTCGGTCTCCCGCAGCAACAAGATCGGCTGATTCGCGGGCAGCTCGACCCGCACACCGACGACGCGCATTTCGCTCATCGGGCTTCGCCTCCCTCTCGTGCACACGGGCTTCAGCGCTGGAACCGCCTCGCGCCGTTCACCACCGACGCTACCCGTCATCCGTGCGCTGTGCTCGCTGTCGGACACTCTCGGCTCGCCTACCGCAAACCGTTGTTCTCACGGTACGGCATGAGGTGCCGAACATTCAGTCATTGACATGGGACCGCAAAGAGGATCTCACCGTCCCGTTACGCCTCAACAACCCGTGGCGCCACGGATTCCGGCCTTCACGAGGAGCGTGTGCAGGGTCACCGACAGTGCCGCGAGCTCTCGCACCACCTCGTCGGCCCGTGCTTTGGCCTCCGGGTCACGATGCCGGTACACCGGGGTCACGATCTGCTCCAGCAGGCCGACCTCGCGGTCGGCCGCGGCGCGGAAGGCACGCAGGTGTCTCGGCTCGATACCGAATTCGGTCATCGCCTTCACCGTGCGCGCGACCAGCACCGCGTCGGGGTCGAAGAACCCCGCGGGACCGGACCGGACCAGGCCGTACTGCTGCAGCTCGGCCAGCTCCGCCGCGTCGATGCCGGCCTGTTCCAGGAGCTCCTCCTGGGTCAGGCGCAGCTCCCGGCCAGCGGCGAAGTCGTCCGCCACCGGCAGGCCGACGTTGTCGGCGACCCCGTCGATCGGCACCAGACGGCGTGGTGGGCGCGGCATGGCCGCGGCGGGCTCGGCACCCGAGTCCGCCGCGTCCAGCTGCTCCTTGATGACCTTCAACGGGAGGTAGTGATCCCGCTGGGCGGCCAGGACGAACTTGAGCCGCTCCACGTCCGCCGCGGCGAACTGCCGGTAACCCGAGGGCGTCCGGCCCGGTTGGACCAGGCCTTCCGCCTCGAGGAACCGGATCTTGGAGATGGTGACGTCGGGGAAGTCGTGGCGCAGCTGCGCCAGAACCGCCCCGATGCTCAACCCGTCCCGTTGTGGCCGCCCGGCCGCCGTCACTGCGCCCCCTGGCCCCCGTGCCCCGGGCCGGTCAGGAAGACCAGGCGGAACTTCCCGATCTGGACCTCGTCGCCGCCGGCGAGAACGGCCTGGTCGACCGGCTCGCGGTTGACGTAGGTGCCGTTGAGGCTGCCGACGTCGATGACGACGAACTCCCCGCCCTCACGGCGGAACTCGGCGTGCCGCCGCGAGACCGTGACGTCGTCCAGGAAGATGTCGCTGTCCGGGTGACGCCCGGCGCTGGTGGTGTCGCGGTCGAGCAGGAAGCGCGAGCCCGCGTTCGGACCCCGCTTCACAACCAGTAGCGCCGAACCCGCGGGCAGGGCGTCGACGCCCTGGACCGGGGCTTCGGCGGCCGGGGCGGGCTCGTGGCCTTCGGCTTCGGCCAGGAAGTCGGCCCGGAAGACAGAGGTCCGCTCCGGAGACTGCTCCGGGGGAACGCCGCCCGGCCCGTCGTTCGTGCTCACCTGAGCTCTCCTCCACACATGCTGTGTTACCAGTACTTCAAGAACGTGTAGCTGCCAACGTACCGTGCCTGATCGCTTCTCCGGGCCCCGGTACCGGCGAACCGTGAGCAGATCGCTCCCATCGGCCGGATTCCGAGGTCGGACGGGGTTTCAGCCCTTGATCAACGCGCCGTACGCCTCGGCTTCGAGCAGCGCTTCGAGCGCCGACGGGTCCTCGAGCCGGATCTCGATCAGCCAGCCCTCGCCGTAGGGGTCGCTGTTGATCAGCTCGGGCGAGTCGGCGACGGCGTTGTTGACGGCGACGATCTCGCCGTCGACCGGCGCGAACAGCTCCGAGACGCTCTTGGTCGACTCGACCTCGCCGAAGACGTCGCCCGCGCCGACGTGGCGGCCGGCCTCGGGCAGGTCGACGAACACGACGTCGCCGAGCTGGTCCTGCGCGTACTCGGTGATGCCGATCCGGACGAGGGTGTCCTCGCCGCGGGTCGCGACCCACTCGTGTTCCTCGGTGTAGCGAAGCTCTTCAGGAACGGACACCGCCGGTCCCCTTTCATGCCCTCACTGGCGAAATGTGCTGGGCGAAGTCTTACACCCACACGGCGCAGCCGCCCGGAACGACCCGGTGGAACGGTCGCGCTCAGTCGTCGCCGGCCCCGCGCAGCGCGGTGCGCGCCTGCACGACGTAGAGGACGCCGGACCAGACGTAGAGGACGCCGCCCCAGATCGTGAAGGCGTAGCCGATCGGCCGGGCGATCGCGGCGATGTCCGAGCCACCCTGGGTGAGCAGCAGGAACGGGAAGGCGTACATCAGGACGAAGGTCGCGCCCTTGCCGATGTAGGTGACCTCGGGCGGGGCGAAGCCGCGGCGGCGCAGCGTCAGGACGCACACGCCGAGCACGGCCTCGCGGACCAGCAGCGGCACCACGACCCACCACGGGATGATCTCGCGGAGCAGGAACGCCACGAGCGTCGCCAGGATGTAGAGCCGGTCGGCGGCCGGGTCGAGCAGCGAGCCGAGCCGCGACATCTGGTTGAGCCAGCGGGCCAGCTTGCCGTCGAGCCAGTCGGTCAGCGCGCCGAACATCAGCACCGCGAGCGCCCAGCCGTCCTCCTTCGGGCCGAGCAGCAGCCAGAGGAAGACCGGCACGCCGGCCAGCCGCAGCAGCGACAGCATGTTGGGGACGTTGAAGGCCTGTCGCAGCAGCGACGGCTCGGCGCTCGGGGTGTTCGCTTGAGCTGGTTCGGGTGCGGCTGTGCTCACTCGCCCACCCTAGAGCTCACGGCTCAGCACGCGCGGCGGTGGCTCCAGCCGCGTCGCTGCAGTTCGGCGCTGCTCAGCGCCTCGGGACGGCCGCGGCCGTCGGTGCCCACCCAGCGGGCCCGGCCGGGCCGGGACTCGAGGACGTAGGGGCGGCCGCAGCACCAGATGACGGTGTTGGGGACGGTCGGCGGGCGGGACGGTTCTTCGGTGCTGGTGACGGCGTTCATCGCTCTCACGGGGTCGGGGCGCGGTTGTCGGGGACGGGAAGCTCGCCGGCTTCCACCTCGATCGTCGGCAGTCCGGGCCGGGTTGTTAACGGCCGCGGCGGGAATTAGACCGATCGATTCTTGATGGCAGCCTTGTGTATCGGAGCGTGAACAGGAGGTTAACCGTCCATTGTGGACACACAAACGGGAGCCACCGGACACGCCCGCCACCCGGCTGGAGTAATCTCCGGCACACCCCTGGGCGCGTCGATCCACGGGGCCCCGGCCCGGATGGGCCAGAACGACCTGGCCGGCCCGACCGGGGAGGAAGGATCGCGGTGCCCCACCCGACCACCACGAGGATGTGGCGGCCGTTGCTCGCGGCCTGCCTCGCCGTGCCCGCGCTCGCCGCCTGTTCCGGCGACCCGGCCCCGTCCGCCGCTCCCCCGCCACCGGCTTCGACGTCCGCCGCACCGGCGTCCACGACGGCCGGGACGCCGCCACCGCCGCCCGCCACGAGCGGCTCGTCCGCGCCCGGCCCGGCGTCGAAGCCGGCCGCCGTGCCGCCGACCGTCCCCGGCGCGTGCGGCACCATCACCGCGGCCAGCGGGCTGACCCTCTACGTCTTCGACAGCGGTTCGTCCGGCGTCAGCTGCGTCGCGGCGACCCAGCTGGTCACCGACTTCCACCGCAAGATCGCCGGGCGCCAGGGCGCCGGCTCGAACGACGCGGTCAACGAGACGGTGAACGGCTGGCTGTGCACCTCCGGGCCGCCCGCCGCGCAAGGCGGCACCACCTGCACCAAGGGCGAGCAGACGGTGTTCGCCGCCGTCGTCCCGTCCGAATGAGTTCCCGTCCCGTCCGCTTCTGAAGGGCCCATGAAGACACTCGCCTACCCCCTGCTGCTCGTCGCCGCGACCGCCGCTCTGGCGGGGTGCGGCGGCGCCGACCCGGCGCCCGCGGCGCCGTCCGCCTCGAGCGCGGTCCCGGCCGAGGCGGCCGCGGCGGCGTCCACGGCGCCGGGCGTGCCGTGCGGCGACGTCACCGGATCGGGCGGCGCCAAGACGGCGGTCGTCGCGCACGGCAAGGTCGACTGCGCCGCGGCGACGACGCTGCTGAAGGACTACTTCACGAAGCTGACCCCGGCCGAGGCGGCCTCGGCCGACGGCCCGGGCCCGGTCGTGCTGGACGAGTGGACGTGCGGCAGCGGCGCGAACGACCCGGTGACGGTGTGCTCGACCGAAGACGGCCGCCAGATCGAGGGCACGCGCAGCTGAGCACCCCCAGAGCCCCGCTCAGCCCTTGAGGTCCGGGAAGTCCTCCTCGCGGAACTCCGTGCCCGCGCCGCGCGCCGGGTCGCTCTCGCGGCCGCGCAGCTCGACGCGGCGGATCTTGCCCGAGATCGTCTTCGGCAGGTCCGCGAACTCGAGCCGCCGGATCCGCTTGTACGGCGCCAGGTGCTCGCGGCAGTACGCCAGGATCGCCTTCGCCGTGTCCGCCGTCGGCTCGTGGCCGGCGGCCAGCACGACGTAGGCCTTCGGCACCGCGAGCCGGATCGGGTCGGGGGCCGGGACGACCGCCGCTTCGGCGACCGCCTCGTGCTCGATGAGCACGCTCTCCAGCTCGAACGGCGAGATCCGGTAGTCCGACGCCTTGAAGACGTCGTCGGTGCGCCCGACGTAGGTGATGTAGCCGCGTTCGTCGATCGAACCGACGTCACCGGTGTGGTAAAAGCCGTTCGAGAACGCCGTCGAGGTGCGCTCGTCGTCGCCGGCGTAGCCCGTCATGAGGCCCACCGGCCGGTGGTCGAGGTCGAGGCAGATCTCGCCCTCCTGCGCGCGTTCGCCGCTGACCGGGTCGACCAGCGCCACGACGAACCCGGGCAGCGGGCGGCCCATCGAGCCCGGCACGACGTCCTGGCCCGGCGTGTTGGCGATCTGGACGCTGCTCTCGGTCTGGCCGAAGCCGTCCCGGATCGTGATGCCCCAGGCCTTCTCGACCTGGTCGATCACCTCGGGGTTCAGCGGCTCGCCCGCGCCGACGACCTTCTTCGGCGGCGTCTTCAGCGCCGTCAGGTCGGCCTGGATGAGCATCCGCCAGACCGTCGGCGGCGCGCAGAAGCTCGTGATGCCGCAGCGGTCCATCTGGGCCATCAGCGCGCCCGCGTCGAACCGGGTGTAGTTGTAGAGGAACACCGTCGCCTCGGCGTTCCACGGCGCGAAGACGTTGCTCCACGCGTGTTTCGCCCAGCCCGGCGAGGAGATGTTGAGGTGGACGTCGCCCGGCTCCAGGCCGATCCAGTACATCGTGGACAGGTGCCCCACCGGGTACGACACCTGCGTGTGCTGCACCAGTTTCGGCTTCGCCGTGGTGCCGGAGGTGAAGTACAGCAGCAGCGGGTCGGCGGCCTTCGTCGGATCGTCCGGGGCGAACTCGGGCGACTCGGCGAACGCGGTCGCGTACGGGTGCCAGCCCTCGACCGACTCCCCCACCGCGATCCGGGTGTAGTCGCCGGCGACGCCGGTGAACTTCTCCGTGTCCGCCGAGCGGATCACGACGTGCTTGGCCGCGCCGCGCTCGACGCGGTCGGTCAGGTCGGCCGGGCCGAGCAGGGTGGACGCCGGGATGATCACCACGCCGAGCTTGATCGCGGCGAGGATCGTCTCCCACAGCTCGCCCTGGTTGCCCAGCATGAGGATCAGCCGGTCGCCGCGGCGCACGCCGAGGCCGCGCAGCCAGTTCGCCACCTGGTTGGACCGGCCCGACATCTCCGGGTAGGTCCAGCGGTTCTCGGTGCCGTCCTCCTCGACGATCCACAACGCCAGCCGCTCGGCGTTGTCCGGATCGTGGGCCACGACGTCAAACCAGTCGATCGCCCAGTTGAAGTGGTCGAACTCCGGCCAGGCGAAGTCGCGGTACGCCGTGTCGTAGTCCTCGCGGTGCTGCTGCAGGTAGTCCCGCGCCACGCGGAACGCGTGGTGGACTTCCGAAGCGCCGTTGCTCACCCTGCTGCCTCCTTCTTGCTACTCGCCCGTGAACTCCGGCTTGCGACGCTCCATGAAGGCCTGCACCGCCTCGCCGAGGTCCTTGCTGGGCAGGAACGCCGAGTTCCACGCCGCGACGTACCGGAGGCCGTCGGCGACCTGGCGCTCGGTGTTCGCCGCCAGTACCTGCTTCGTACCCTGCACCACGAGCGGCGGGTTCGCAGCTATCTCACCGGCCAGTTCCCGCGCGGCCTTCAGCAGCGCGTCCTGGTCCGGGTAGACGTCGTTGACGAGGCCGATCTTCTCGGCGCGGGCGGCGTCGATGTCCTTGCCGGTCAGCGCCAGCTCGCGAACGTGGCCCTCGCCGATGATCGGGGCGAGCCGCTGGAGGCTGCCGATGTCGGCGACGATCGCGACGCGCACCTCGCGGACGCTGAACTTCGCGTCCGTGCTGGCCAGCCGGATGTCGGCCGCCGTGACGACGTCGACGCCGCCGCCGATGCACCAGCCGGAGACGGCCGCGATGACCGGTTTGCGGCATTCGGCGATGGAGCTGACGGCGGCCTGCAGCCGCCGGACCTCGGTATGGAACTCGCTGCGCGGGCCGGCCAGCGCGTCGCCCGCCAGCAGCGGCGCCCAGCCGCCCATCATCGCGGGCAGGTCGAGGCCGTAGGAGAAGTGCGCGCCGCTGCCGGTCAGCACCACGGCCCTGACCTGCGGGTCCGCGTCGAGGGCCCCCATCACCAGCGGCAGCTCGCGCCAGAAGTCCGGGCCCATCGCGTTGCCCTTCGAAGGGCCGAGGAGCGTCACTTCGGCGACGTGGCCTTCGATGTCGACCTTGAGGGAGACGAGGTCGGGCAGACTGTCAGCAGTAGCGGTCATGAGGTCATCTTGACCCATCCCCGCGACCACCCGCCATTGGCACGGTGTCAATGGAACTGTGATCCCGTGCGGTCCGCCACTGTGCCAACGTGGTCAGGGGATGCTTTCCTGGAGGAAGGTGACCACGACACGGGGAGGACGGTGGGACATGAGCCCGGCCAGCAGCGCGACCCTGATCGAGCCGGAGCCCCCGGCCCCGCCCGCACGGCGTTCGTCCCGCCCGATCGAGCTCACCGGCTCGTTCGACCACGAGGGGCACCGGCTCTGGTACACCGAGTTCGGCAGCGGCGACAAGGTCGTCGTGCTGACCCACGGCATCATGCTCACCCGCCGGATGCACGCGCCCCTCGCGCGGCGGCTGGCCCGCGCCGGGTTCCGGGTGGTCACACTGGATCTGCTCGGCCACGGCGACTCGGACCGGCCGACCGAGTCGTGGCTGTACTCGATGCCGTCGTTCGCCGAGCAGACCCTGGCGCTGCTGGACCACCTCGAGGTCTCCGCCGCCGTGATCGGCGGGACGTCGCTGGGCGCGAACGTCTCGCTCGAGGTCGCGGTGTCGGCCCCCGAGCGGGCGCGTGGGCTGATCGTCGAGATGCCGGTGCTGGACAACGCGATCGTCGCGGGCCTGTTCACGTTCGCGCCGCTGCTGATGGCGGCCCGGTTCCTGCCGGTCACGGTGCAGGCGGTGGCCTTCGGGGCCTCGCTGGTCCCGCACGGCAACCAGTGGGTCGACGTCATCACCGACACGCTCTCGCAGCGCCCGGCCCCGATGGCGGCCCTGCTGCACGGGGTCCTGTTCGGCCGGATCGCGCCGCCGAAGTCGGTGCGCCGCAAGATCACGACCCGCGCCCTGGTGATCGGCCACCAGGGCGACCCGATCCACCCGTTCGGCGACGCCGACACCCTGGCCGTCGACATGCCGGACGCGGAGTTCGTCCAAGCCCGCAGCCCGGTCGAGCTGAGGTTCGACCCGACCCGCCTGTCGGACGCGATCCGCGACTTCGCCGCGAGCTGCTACGAGGACTGAGGCTCGGGTCGTGAGTGGTAATGAGGGTTAGAACCCGCATTACCACTCACGAGGGCCGCGGCAGACCCGCCACCGGGCCGATCACGATCACCGCGGGCGGGCGGACTCCCGACGCCGCCGCGTCGGTGACCACCGTGTCCAATGTGGACCGCAGGGCGCGCTGGGTGCGCATCGTGCCGTCCTCGACGATCGCCACCGGGGTGCCGGCCGGGCGGCCGCCGTCGAGCAGGGCCTTGGCGAACTGCGGGAGCCGCTCGACGCCCATCATCAGGACGATCGTGCCGCGCATGCGGGCCAGCAGGTCCCAGTCGACCAGCGAGCGGTCGTCGCCCGGGGCGACGTGGCCCGAGACGACCACCACCTCGTGGGCGACGCCGCGGTGGGTCACCGGGACGTCGGCGACCGCCGGGACCGCGAACGCGCTGGTGATGCCCGGGACCATCGTCACCGGGACACCGGCTTCGGCGCAGGCCAGCACCTCCTCGAAGCCGCGGCCGAACAGGTACGGGTCGCCGCCCTTGAGGCGGACGACGAACTTGCCCTCCTTCGCGCGGTCGATGAGCGTGCTGTTGATGACGTCCTGGCTGGCCGCGCGGCCGTACGGGATCTTCGCCGCGTCGACGATCTCCACCTCGGGCGCGAGTTCGTCGAGCAGCTCGCGGGGCGCCAGCCGGTCGACGACGACGACGTCGGCGCGCGCGAGCAGCCGGCGGCCGCGGACGGTGATCAGCTCCGGGTCGCCCGGGCCACCGCCGACCAGCGCGACGCCGGGCAGGGTGCCGTCCGGGTGCGGGCGGCGGCCGTCTTCGACCGTGCCCGCGTGCAGGCCGTCCAGGATCGAGTCGCGGACCGCGGCCGAGCGCAGGGGCTCACCGCCGGAGAGGACGCCGACCAGCAGCCCGCCGTGGCGGCCGGACGCCGGGGTCACGGCGCTGCCGGACTCGCCCTCGTCCGCGCGGACGCAGAACACGCGCTCGCGCTCGGCCTCGGCGCAGATCGCCGCGTTGACCTCGGCGTCGTCGGTGCAGGCCAGCGCGTACCAGGCGTCCTTCAGGTCGCCTTCGGAGTAGCGGCGTTCGTGCCAGACCAGCTCGCCCGCGTCCACCATGCCCTGCACCGACGGCGTCGTGTGCGGGGACACCAGTTCCACGCGCGCGCCCGCGCGGATGAGCCGGGGCAGCCGGCGCTGGGCCACGGAACCGCCGCCGAACATCACGACGCGGCGGCCCGTCAGCTGGAGGCCGGAGAGGTAGTGCGGGTCGTCCATGGGCGGGAGTTTATTTACGCGCGCGGCGCGCACCAGCCGGGCGTGCGAAGAGTCACCGTTCGAGCAGTGTGAGCAGGTCGGTGTTGCCGAACATCTTCGCCGTGTCGATCGCGGACGGCTGCCCCGCGCGCGGGTCGGCGCCGCCGTCGAGCAGGGCGCGCACGACGGCCGGCTCGTTCTTGAAGACGGCGCCCGCCAGCGGGCTCTGGCCGCGGTCGTTCTCGCGGTTCGGGTCGGCGCCGCGCTCGATCAGCGCGGCGACCGTCTCGGCGTGGCCGTGGTAGGCGGCCAGCATGACCAGCGAGTCGCCGCTGTCGTTGCTGAGGTTGGCCGGGATTCCCCGGTCGACGTACGCGGCCAGCTCCGCGGTCCGGCCTTCGCGCGCGAACCTGAAGATCTTGGCCCACAGCGCCAGCATCTCCGGGGTGATCTCGTCGTCACTCATGCTTTGAGGCTCTCACGAAACCCGGAACACCGGCCCGCGCGCGACGAACGGCAGCCGGGCGCCCCTGGGCACCAGGTACGCGTGCTCGCGCCGCGGCCGGACGTGGTCGCACAGCGCGTCGGTGATGATCAGGATCGGCCCGTCCGGCGGGAAGTCCGGCGCGCGCTGCAGCAGGTCGACGCCGGACTGCAGGATCGTGCCGCCGCGCCCGCGCACCTTGACGCGGCCCGCGATGTCCTCGACGGCGAGGTACCCGGCGTCGTGGGCGACGGCGTCGCAGAACACCACCCGCGCCGCCGGGACGTCGCGCGCGGCGGCGTACGACGCGATCGCACCCAGCGCCTTGCCGAGCAGTTCGACGTCCATCGAGCCGGACGTGTCGAGGACGACGCCGAAGGTGACGCGCCGGTCGAGCTGCTCGGGCCGCACCTTGCCGGGACGCGGGATGTCCGGCGTCGACGACTGCCGGCGCGACGCCCGCGCGTAGCTGCGCACCGGCAGCTCGACGCGGACGTGCTCGTCGAACCAGCGGGCCAGCTGCGCGTCCCACGGCAGCGGTGGGTGCTCCAGGGCCCGGATCTCCTGCTCCAGCCCGGCCGGCAGCAACCCGCGGCCCTGGTTGTGGTGGTAGGTCAGGCCCTGGGTGAGCGCGCGGCGGTAGAACTCGTCGAGGTCGACGCCCTGCACACGATCCGTCCACGGCATCGGCCGCGGGTCGGCGCGCCGGGACGACCGGCGCTGCGTCGCTTCGGGCTGTGTGAGCCAGTCGCCCAGGACGTCACCGGCTTCCCGGCCGCCCAGGGTCTGCAGCTTGCGGGCGCGCCGGAGGTCCGTGGTGAGCGTGTCGTAGACCGACTCGGCGGACAAGCCCGTCAGCTGCGGGTCGTGCAGGGCGTCCTCGGGCAGCACGCCGACGGCCATCGCGACCAGCCAGCCGTTGATCACGTAGTCGCAGGCGACGTTCCACAGGTACGGGTCGCGGCCGAGCGCGCGGCGGTCGTGGCGCAGCGCGGCGTGCAGCATCTCGTGCGCCAGCACGAACCGCCACTCCCCGGCGGTCAGCGGCGCGTGCGGGTTGACGTAGATCTCGCCGTGCTCGGCGTCCACCGCGGCCACGGCGATGTCCCAGGCCCGGACGACCTCGGCGTCGGCGATCAGGGTGAAGCCCGCGGCCATCGCGCCGAGCAGCGGGAACGACGAGGTGAACCACGCGAGCGCGCGGTCCCACTCCCCCGGCGCCCGCCGGTGCCGGGTCTGGCCACGCGCGTCCGCGGCGCGTTCCATGGCGCCGGTGGCCGCCGCGATCAGCCCGCGGGCGAACCGCTCGGTCCACGGCTCCGGCTTCCCGTTGTACTGGAGGTGCCAGCGGCTCTGGGGTGGTCCGAGCCGCAGGCACGGCCGCGCGCCGCCGGTGCCGAGTCCCGTGAACGCGCCGGGGACGCCGGTTTCGCGCCACGCGCGGGTCAACGAGAGTTCGTCGCCGCCCGGGAGTTCCGGGAGCAGCACGGTGGGTTCGCCGACGTGGACCGCCTCGGCGAACCAGTGGACGGCCACGCAGCAGGCGGCGCCGTAGGACGCGTCGATCTCCCGGCCGGGCGTCACGGCCTCGGCGTCGGTCAGCGTCTCCTCGTCGAGGTGGCCGAGGCCGAGGTGCAGCAGCAGGTGCGCGAAGACCCACGCCCACTCCGCGGGCTCGGCGTCGCGGGCGCGGTTGGCCGTGATCACCCCGCGCTCGCTGACGACGGCCCAGCTGCCGACGCCGGTCAGGCTCTGCGTGCCGAGGCTCGCGCCGCGCGTCAGGTGGTCGAGCACGGTGTGCTCGCGGGCCAGTGCCCAGCCGGCGTCGATCGCCTTGGTCCGGCGTTCGCGGCGCTTGTCCTCGGCCCGCGCGGTGCTCACGCGCGCGCGTCCACGAGCCGCGGCAGGTCGCGGGCGGCCTCGACCAGGAACCACGACGGCAGCCGCGGGTGGCCCGCCTCGTCGTCGGCGATGACCAGCTGGGCCATCTCCAGGGAGATCTCGGCCAGCTCGACGAGCAGGCTCTTCGCGCGGAACGCGAACTGGCGCACCGCGGCCGACGCGTGCCGCTTGTCCGCGGGCAGGTCCTTGACCAGCCGCGCGCGGAACGTCTCGGCCAGGAAGTACAGCAGGTCACGATCGCCCGGCTCGGCGGGCCAGCGGGCGTCACCCTTGAGGATCGCTTCGAGGTCGAAGGCGTGCCGGGCGACCTTGAGGTACGCGCGGAACGAGCCGGCGTGCTGCGGGGTGAGCGTCGCGTAGGCCAGCAGCGCGATCGTCTCGTCTCCGGCGGCGTCGCCGTAGGAGTGCAGCAGGTCCGAGAGCATGTGCCAGGACCGCGGCGTCGAAAACGGCTCTTCGGTCTTCGGCGGCGGGCTCCACAGGTGGTCCGGGCGCTGGATCAGGTAGTCGACGACCGACGGGTGGATGTCGTGGCCCGTCGCCCAGGTCAGCCAGTCGGCGGGCGAGGCGCGCAGGTGCACGTGGACGAGCCGGTTGACCAGCGCGGACGCCATCGGGCGCGCGAGGGCCTGGTCGGTGGCGCGGTTGCCGGCGCCGATCACGACCGAGCCCGCCGGCAGCTCGTACGAGCCGATGCGGCGGTCGAGGATGAGCGAGTAGAACGCCTTCTGGACGTCGGGCGCGGCGGCGTTCAGCTCGTCGAGGAACAGGCAGTACGGCTCGTCGCGGGCGATCTGCTCCGGCGGGCAGAAGCGGCTGCGGCCGTCGACGATCTGCGGGACGCCGATCAGGTCCTCCGGCGCGAGCTGGGTACCGAGCAGCGAGACGCAGTCGAGACCGAGCGACGCCGCGAATTCCCGCACCAGGGAAGACTTCCCGATGCCCGGCGCGCCCCACAGGAACACCGGCCGCACGACGGCGGCGGCGAGCAGGACTTCGGGCAGCTGGGCGGGCGTGACCGTGAGCTGGGCGTGCACTACGCGGACCTCCTGATGTCAGGACATCCCGTGTGACGCCCCCTTTCGCAGGCTCATGATCGCGCGCCCGCCCAGCCGAGCGCACCTGGTTTTCAGCCGGCGCGTCCCGAAGCGGGATAAGGCAGCAAAGCCATCTCCCGCGCGTTCTTGATCGCCGTGGCGACCTGTTTCTGTTGCTGCGGCGTCAACCCCGTCACCCGGCGGGCCCGGATCTTGCTGCGGTCGGAGACGAACTTCCGCAGCAGGTCGACGTCCTTCCAGTCGACGTGGGTGATCCGGTGGGCGTGCAGCAGGTTCACCTTGCGCTTGCCCGGGCGGTCCCGGGTCGGCTTCGGCATCCGGCTCACCAGCTCGACTTCGTGACGCCGGGCAGCTCGCCGTGGTGGGCGGCCTGGCGCATCTTCACCCGGGACAGCCCGAACTTGCGCAGGTACCCGCGAGGCCGGCCGTCGGCCGCGTCCCGGTTGCGGATCCGCGTCGGGCTCGCGTCGCGCGGCAGCTTCTGCAGCGCGACGACCGCCGCTCCCTTGTCCTCGGCGGACGACGACGGCGACGCGACGACGGCCTTGAGCGCGCGACGGCGTTCGACGTACCGGGCCGCGATCACCTTCCGCTGCTCGTTCTTCGCGATCTTCGACTTCTTCGCCATCAGCGCTCTTCCTTGAACTCGACGTGCTTGCGCGCGACCGGGTCGTACTTGCGCAGGACCATCCGGTCCGGGTTGTTGCGGCGGTTCTTCTTCGTGACGTACGTGAAGCCGGTCCCCGCGGTCGACCGCAGCTTGACGACCGGCCGGATGTCGGTGCTCTTCGCCATCAGAACTTCATCCCCTTCGCCTTCAATTCGGCCACGACGGCCTCGATCCCGCGCTTGTCGATCGTCTTCATCCCCTTGACGGAGACGCGCAGCCGCACCCAGCGGCGCTCGCCGGGCACGAAGTAGCGGCGGTTCTGCAGGTTCGGCTCCCACCGCCGGGACGTACGGCGGTGCGAGTGCGAGACCTGCTTGCCGTACCCCGGCTTGCGGCCGGTGACCTGGCACACGGCGGACACGGACCCTCCCGAGTTGATAGTGGTTGTCGTTTTCATCTACTCTACGCACCGTACCCCGCCCGTATTCCTGGAGCCCATGTGACCCACCCACCCCGCGTCCCGCTCGTCCTCGTCGGCGGTCTCGCCCCGGGACCGAACGCCGAACTCGCCGAGCTGCTGCGCGTCGCCGAGCCCGGCACCGCCGTCGTCCACCACGACCTGCGCGACATCCACTCCGGCGTCGTCCGCCGCCGCCTGCGCCTCGAGCAGCGCGACCAGCTGACCGTCCTCGAACTTGCGCACGGCTGCGTGTCCTGCACCCTGCGCGAGGACCTGCTCCCGCTGCTGCGGCGGCTGGCCCGGATGCCGCAGGTACGCCGGATCGTCGTCCGGCTCGACGAGGCCATGGAGCCCGAGCCGGTGAGCTGGGCGATCCGCAACGTCCTGGTCGGCGACCACCCGGTGCACGACGACGTCGACCTGCGCGCGGTGCTCACGGTCGTCGGCTGCGCGACCTGGCTCGCCGACGCGACCGGCGACGACGCCCTGGCCGAGCGGAACCTGCAGGCCAGCCCGGAGGACGACCGGACCGTCGCGCAGGTGGCGCTGTCCCAGGTCGAGTTCGCCGACGTCCTCGTGCTGGCCGGCGCGGCGACCGACGCGTGGGGCGCGGCCAAGGCGTCCGCCGTCCTCGACCGCGTCGCGCCGTCGACCCCGCGGGTCGAGCTGAGCCGGGTGGACGGGCACGGCGTGCTCGACGCCGTTCCGGCCGATGCCCGGCGCGGCGAGGTCACCGACATGCACGGCGCCCTGCTGCGCGGCCAGCCGCCGCTGCACGCCGACTGCGGCATCGGCCTGGTCACCTTCACCGCCGAGCGGCCGTTCCACCCGCAGCGGCTGCACGACGCGCTCGACGTCCTGCTCGACGGCGTCGTCCGCACCCGCGGCCGGGCCTGGGTGGCCAGCCGGCCGGACGTCGCGTTCTGGATCGAGTCGGCCGGCGGCGGGCTGGGCATCGGGCACGCCGGGCCGTGGCTCGCCTCGCCGGACGGTCCGGAGTGGACGGACGTCTCCCCCGAGCGCCGCACCCTGGCGTCGCTGCGCTGGCACCCGGTGCACGGCGACCGCGCGCAGGAGCTCGTCGTGGTGACGGACCAGACAACGCCCGACGAGATCGACGCGGCCCTGCGCGGCGCTCTACTGACCGACGAGGAACTGAGAGCCGGCCCGGAGGCCTGGGAGCGCTATCCCGATCCGTTCGGCGACTGGCACGAGGAACCCTGCGAAGACACCGAACCCGACCCGGCGCGGCACGACGCGACCGCGGCGAACCGAAAGGAAGACCAGTGAAACAAGGCATCCACCCCGATTACCACCCCGTGGTCTTCAAGGACTCGTCCACCGGCGACGCGTTCCTGACCCGCTCCACCGCCACGTCGGACAAGACGATCGAGTGGTCCGACGGGCAGACCTACCCCCTGGTGACGGTCGACATCAGCGCGTGGTCGCACCCGTTCTGGACCGGCACCCAGCGGATCATGGACAGCGCCGGCCAGGTCGAGAAGTTCCACCGCCGCTACGGGAAGCGGGGTACGCGCTGATGGCCGTCCCCAAGCGCAAGAAGTCCCGCAGCAACACGCGCGCCCGGCGGTCCCAGTGGAAGGCCGCCGCGGTGGACCTGGTCCCGATCAAGGTCGACGGCGAGACGAAGCTCGTCCCCCGCCGGCTGATCCGCCACTTCCACGCGTGAGCGTCCCGGTCACTGTGCTGTCGGGCTTCCTCGGCGCGGGCAAGACGACACTGCTCAACCACATCCTCGCCAACCGCGACGGCCTGCGGGTGGCGGTGATCGTCAACGACATGAGCGAGGTCAACATCGACGCCGCGCTCGTCCGCTCCCAGGAGCGCCTCGTCGAGCTGACCAACGGGTGCATCTGCTGCACCCTGCGGGAGGACCTCCTCGACGAGGTGGCGGCGCTCTGCGCGGACGACCGGTTCGACCACGTGCTCATCGAGTCGAGCGGGATCTCCGAGCCGATGCCGGTGGCCACGACGTTCACGTTCCTGGACGAGGTGGCTCGCCTCGACACCATGGTGACGGTCGTCGACGCGGCCAACTTCGCCCGGGAACTGGCCGCCGGCGACTCCCTCGTGGAGCGCCGGCTGGACCAGTACGCCGGCGACGAGCGGACGATGAGCGACCTGCTGGTGGACCAGATCGAGTTCGCGGATGTGCTGCTGCTGAACAAGACCGACCTCGTGTCACCGGACGAGGCCGCGCTGCTGGTGGCGGTGCTCCGCCGGCTCAACCCGGCGGCCGACGTCGTGACGAGCAGCTTCGGGAAGGTGCCCCTCGGCCGCGTCTTCGGCACCGGCCGCTACGACGTCGAGCGCGCGCAGGAGGCACCGGGCTGGGTCGCCGAGCTGAACGGCGACCACGTGCCGGAGACCGAGGAGTACGGCATCTCGAGCGTGGTGTTCCGCGCGTCCCGGGCGTTCGACCCGCCGCGCCTGTGGGACTTCGTCGCCCGTCGGCTCGACTCGGGCGAGTTCGGGACGGTGTTGCGCTCCAAGGGGTTCTTCGCCCTGGCGTCCCGGCCCGGGGTGACCGGCCTGTGGTCCCAGGCCGGGACGGTGGCGCGGTTCGAACCCCAGGGCGTCACGGCGGAGCCGAGACAGGAGCTGGTGTTCATCGGCGTCGACCTGGCGGGCGACGCACTGCTGGGCGCGCTGCGGGAGTGCCTGGGCGACGTCGCGAGCGGCCCGGACCCGTTCCCCGAGTGGAAACCCGTCCACGTCCACTGAGCCTTCTGCCGCGGCTTGTCGTGAGTGGTAAGTAGCGTTCTAACCCTCCTGAACACTCACGACGAGGCGGCCGGGCGTTCAGTGGTCGTCGTAGTGGTCTTCGTGCGGGGCGTGGCGGTGGCCGTCGTGGAGGTAGTCGACGTGCTCGCCGTGCGGGACCGCTACGTGGCCGCAGCCTTCGCCGTGGGTGTGGTCGTGGCCGGTGTGCGGCACGTGGCCGGCGATCTCGCACTCGTCGAAGTGCCCGTCGTGCGCGCGGTGCAGGTGCCCCTCGTGCGCGTAGTCGACGTGGTCGCCGTGCGGGACCGCGGCGTGCCCGCAGCCTTCGGCGTGGACGTGGTCGTGGCCTGCGTGCTCGACGTGCGGGATCGTCATCGGCGGTTCCTCCGGGGAATGCGTTCGGCTGCATATGTCCACTTCGGACGCTAACACCGGGTGACCGCGACGACCGGGCGAAAGCTCCCGGCTCACCCGATAGGTCCGAGTTGATCAACCCAGGTTTATCAGTCTAGGTTGACGAACGTGACGGACGAGGAGCTGCTCCAGGCGAGCACCGACCTGCGCGTCGCCCTGGGCCGGCTGGTCCGGCGGCTGCGTCAGGGCTACGTCGTCGGCGAACTGACCCTGCCCGAACGCTCGGTGCTCTCGCGGCTCGACCGGGAAGGCCCGGCCACGCCGGGGTGCCTCGCCGACCTCGAACGGGTCAAGCCGCAGGCCATGGGCGTCACGCTCGCCGGGCTGGTCGAACGCGGCCTCGTCGAGCGCCGCAAGGACGACAGCGACGGCCGCAAGGTCCTCATGTCGGTGACCGACGCCGGCGTCCGGCTGCTCACCGACCGGCGGTCGGTGACCACCGAGCGGATGGCCACCGCGCTGGCCGAGCGGTTCACCGCGGCCGAGCAGCGCAAGCTGATCGCCGCGATCCCGCTGGTCGAGCGGCTGGCGGACGCCCTGTGACCGGCACCGGAACCCAGGCGAACCGCTACAAGTGGGTCGCACTGTCGAACACCACGCTCGGCGTGCTGATGTCGGCGCTCGACGGCTCGATCGTGATCATCTCGCTGCCCGCGATCTTCCGCGGCATCGGCCTCGATCCCCTCGCCCCGGGCAACATCGGCTACCTGCTCTGGATGATCCTCGGCTACCTGCTGGTGCAGGCCGTGCTGGTGGTGACGCTCGGCCGGCTCGGCGACATGTTCGGCCGGGTCAAGATGTACAACCTCGGCTTCGTCGTCTTCAGCGTCGCCTCGGTGGCGTTGTCGTTCGACCCGTTCCACGCCGGCGGCGGTGCGCTGTGGCTGATCGGCTGGCGGGTGGTGCAGGCCGTCGGCGGGTCGATGCTGACGGCCAACTCCGCGGCCATCCTCACCGACGCCTTCCCCACCGAGCAACGCGGCATGGCGCTGGGCGTCAACCAGATCACCGCGCTGGCCGGGCAGTTCCTCGGCCTGGTCGTCGGCGGGCTGCTCGCCGAGATCGACTGGCGCGCGGTGTTCTGGGTGAGCGTGCCGTTCGGGCTGCTCGGCACGATCTGGTCGATCCGCAGCCTCCGCGAGGTCGGCACGCCGAAGCGCGCGAAGGTCGACTGGGGCGGCAACATCACCTTCGCCGCCGGCACCGCGATCCTGCTCGCCGCGATCACCTACGGCATCCAGCCCTACGGCGGCGCCGCGACCGGCTGGGGCAACCCGCTGGTGCTGGGCGGCATCGGCGCCGGGGTGCTGCTGCTCGTGGCGTTCGGCCTCATCGAGACCCGCGTCGCCGCGCCGATGTTCCACCTCGGGCTGTTCCGGATCCGCGCGTTCGCCGCGGGCAACATCGCCGCGTTGCTGACGTCGGTGGCGCGGGGTGGCATGCAGTTCATGCTCATCATCTGGCTGCAGGGCATCTGGTTGCCGCTGCACGGCTACGACTACGAGCGGACGCCGTTGTGGGCGGGCATCTACATGCTGCCGCTGACGGTCGGGTTCCTCCTCGCCGGCCCGGTGTCCGGGTACCTGTCCGACCGGTTCGGCGCCCGGCTGTTCTCCACCGGCGGGCTGCTGCTGGTCGCGGCGGCGTTCCTGGGCCTGCTGGTGCTGCCGGTGAACTTCCCGTACCCGGCGTTCGCCGCGCTGCTCGTGGTCAGCGGGATCGGCCAGGGCATGTTCTCCGCGCCGAACACCTCGGCGATCATGAGCAGCGTCCCGACCGAGCAACGCGGCGTCGCCTCCGGCATGCGCGCGACGTTCCAGAACTCCGGGACGTCGCTGTCGATCGGCGTGTTCTTCTCGCTGATGATCGCCGGGCTCGCCGGGTCGCTGCCGCAGACGCTCACCAGCGGCCTGCAGGCCCACGGCGTCGCGGCGAACGTCGCCGACGGCGTCGCCCAGCTGCCGCCGGTGAGCACGCTCTTCGCGGCGTTCCTCGGCAGCAACCCGGTGGGGCACCTGCTCGGCCCGGACGTCCTCGCCGGACTGGCGCCGGCCGACCGGGCGACGCTGACCGGCGGGGACTTCTTCCCCCAGCTGATCTCCGGGCCGTTCCACCACGGCCTCGTGATCGTGTTCACCGCCGCCGCGGTGATGGCCGTCGTCGCCGCGGTGGCGTCGGCCTCGCGCGGCGCCCGTTATTTCCACCAGACCCCCGAACCCCAGACCCTCGAAGCACCGAAGGAGAACCGATGACCGACGAACTCATCGCCGGAACCGTCACCATCACCGGGAACGGCGGCGACGAGATCGAGGCCTACGCGGCCAGGCCCACCGACGCCGCGACGCGCGGCGGGGTCGTGGTGATCCACCACATGCCCGGCTACGACGCGTCGACGAAGGAGATGGTGCGCCGCTTCGCCGCCGAGGGCTACAACGCGATCTGCCCCAACCTCTACACCCGCGAGGCACCGGGCGCGGACCCGGACGACGCGGCCGCCACCGTCCGCGCGGCCGGCGGCGTCCCGGACGACCGCCTGGTAGGCGACGTCTCCGGCGCGGCCGACTACCTGAAGGCCCTGGAGAACGCGAACGGCCGCGTCGGGGTCATCGGGCACTGCTCGGGCGGGCGGCAGGCGTTCCTCGTCGGCTGCTCGATCGACGTCGACGCGGCGGTGGACTGCTACGGCGCGTTCGTCGTCAACGACCCGCCGGAGGCCATGAAGTTCATGAAGCCGTTGCTGGGCAAGGCTTCGGAGCTGTCCTGCCCGCTGCTGGGCATCTTCGGCGCCGACGACAAGTTCCCGAGCCCGGACGAGGTCGCCGTGCTCGCGGCGGAGCTGGAGAAGCTCGGCAAGGAGCACGAGTTCCACACGTACGCGGACGCGGGCCACGCGTTCTTCGCCGTCGACCGGCCGAGCTACCGGCCGGAAGCCGCGAAGGACGGCTGGGAACGCATCCTCGACTTCTACGCCCGCACGCTCAGCGCCTGAGAGGACCCGCCATGTGCACCTACCTCACCGAGAAGTTCGCCCTCGAAGGCAGCGGCAAGGGCGCCCGCGGCTGGTTCCGCCTGAACGAGGGCACGGTCTACGTCGACCACCCGGTCCACGCGCCGTACGCGCACACGGTCAACATCGACTTCCGCAACCCGGACCTGGGCGCGTCGGCCCGCGTCGCCCTGGAGCTGACGGAAGAAGACGCCCTGGCCCTGGCGGACGCGATCGTCGCCGCGGTCAAGTCCGCCCCCGCGGGCCTCGCCTCCCGCAACCAGTAGCCAAAAGCCGTGAAGGCCTCCTTACCGGCCATAAGAGCCGGTAAGGAGGCCTTCACGGCTTTTCACGGCGTGTAGAGGGCGCCCAGGAACTCCAGGAGGAGGCGCTCGCGTAGCGGGGCGGGCGCCGTGGCGAGGAGCACGTTGATCGGCGCCATCCGCTCCGGGAGGCCTGAGGCGCCGCCTAGGCCCGCTGCCGCCAGCAGGCCTGCGAACTGTTCCGACGTCAAGGTTGCCGGGTCCAGGGCGGCGACGAACTCCGCCACCGCCGGGTCGATCAGCACCGGGCCTGACGCGCGGGCCGCGTCCACCGACGCGGCCAGGTCCGTGAGGAATTCCTTCTCGCTGCCGTTGTTCGCCGCCGTGACCGTGAGGTGCAGGTTCGCCGGGGACGTCAGATGAGCGAACTGCGGCTGGACGTACCAGCCGCGCGTCTTCATCTCGTCGGCCACCGTGAACAGGTCGAAGCCGTCGTCGCCGGTGAACGCGATCAGCGTCGACACCGGATCGCCGAGGATCCGCAAGCCCGCGATTTCGGCAACCCCGGCCCGGATTCGCGACACCGCTTCACGCGTCGAAGCGGCCAGCTGAAGGTAGCCGTCGTCGCCCAGGTGGCGGACCACCGCCCACGCCGCGGCCAGGGGGCCGCCCGAGCGGGTGCTCTGGATCGTCGTGTTCAGCATCGTGTAGCCCGGCCAGCCCGCGCTCGCGAAGTAGTGCGTCCGCCGCAGCTCCGCCGACGCGTGCAGCAGCACCGACGTCCCCTTCGGGCAGTACGCGTACTTGTGCAGGTCCACCGAAATGCTCGTGACGCCCGGGACGCGGAAGTCGAACGGCGCGACGTCGGCGCCGAGGCGCGCGAAGTACGGCAGGACCCAGCCGCCGATGCAGGCGTCGACGTGCATCCGGACGCCCCGGGCAGCCGCCGCGGCCGCGATCTCGGGGATCGGGTCGAGGACGCCGTGCGCGTACGACGGCGCGCTCGCCACCACCAGCACCGTCGAGTCGTCGATCGCGGCAGCCATCGCGGCCGGGTCCGCGCGGAACGTCACCGGGTCGACCGGGACGTCGATCCGGCGCAGCCCGAACAGGTGCGCGGCCTTGTGGAACGCCGCGTGCGCGGTGGTCGGCAGCACGATCGACGGCGCGGCGATCTCCGGGTGCGCGTCACGCGCGGCCAGGACCGAGAGCAGGCACGACTCCGTGCCGCCCGACGTCACCGAGCCGACGACGCCCGGGACGTCGCCGAGCAGCCGGGACGCCGCCGCGACGAGGTCGTTCTCCATGCGCAGCAGGCTGGGGAACGCCGTCGGGTCGAGGCCGTTGGCCGACGACGCCAGCGCGTGCGCGGCGGCCCCCAGGGAGTCCACTTCGGACAGTCCGCTGTCGTAGACGTAGGCCAGCGTGCGGCCGCCATGCGTCGGCAGGTCACCGGCGCGCAGTTCCCGCAGCGCCGCGAGGACGTCCTCAGGCGGGTTCATGGCGCGGCTCCAGCGGTTCCCGGGGCTCCAGCACCGAACGCCGCAGCAGCGGCAGGGCCAGCGCGATCAGCACGCCGGGGATGATCGACGAGCCGAGCAGGATCGCGACGATCGCGCTGTGCGGCTGGTCGGTCGTCGCGTCGGTGCTCGAGACGTACCCGCCGAACGCCAGGATCGCGCTCCACAGCCCGGCGCCCAGCGCGAGGCCGAGCGTCTCCCCCGCGGTCCACACGCCGGCCGCGATCCCCGCGCGGGTCTCGCCGGTGCGCTCCTCCTCGGCCGTGATCAGGTCCGGGAGGATGGCCAGCGGGAACACCGAGATCCCCGCGTAGCCGACGCCGCAGAGCGCGACGAACACGAGGATGATCACGAGCGGCAGCGACTGGGCGAGGATCAGGCCCAGCAGGCCGATCGCGAACGCCGCCGTCGCGATGCGGAAGCCGTTGAGCTTGCCGACGCGGGCGCCGAGGCGCGGCCACAGCGGCATCGTCAGCAGCGCCGGGCCGACGAAGATCACGAAGATCACCGTGCCGTAGCCCTCGCTGCCGAGGATGCGCTGGGCGAAGAACGGGATGGCCGCCAGCACCGTGCCGATGCCGAGCGCCTGGATGAAGTACGTGCCGAGCAGCCAGCGGAACGGCCGCCACCGCGCGATGGTCCGCGAGAGGTCCTTGAAGCTCACCGTGTTCGGCCGCAGCGACCCGACCGGCGCGCCCTTGAGCCCGAAGTACACCAGCAGCGTCGCGGCCAGCACGATCAGCCCGATCACGATGGCCATCACGCGGTAGCCGGCGACCCCGCCGATGCCGGAGGTGATCGCCGGGGCGCCGCCGCCGCAGATCAGGATCGTCACGGCCAGGACGCCGATGCGCACGCTGGTGAGCTTCGTCCGCTCGTCGGCGGACTCGGTCAGCTCCGCCGGCAGCGCGTTGAACGGCACCTGGAACACCGCGTACGCGGTCGCGCAGGCGGTGAACAGGATCGCCACGTACAGCGCGTCCGGCAACGGCGACCCGAAGCCCGGGTGGGCGAACATCAGCGCGAAGAGGATCGAGACGCCGATGCCGCCGATCAGCAGGAACCGGCGCCGGCTGCCGGTCTTCAGCAGGTTCGCGTCGGACATCCGCCCGGCGATCGGGTTGAACAGCACGTCCCAGGCCTTCGGGACGAACACGATGACACCCGCCGCGGCGGCGGGCACGGCCATCGTGTCGGTGAGGTACTTGACCAGGATCAGGCCGGGGACCGTGCCGAAGGACCCGGTGACGAACGAGCCGAGCGAATACCTGAACCGCGTCCGGCCGGACAGCGTCGTCATGGTCCTCCTCGAAAAGCGGATTCCGATGAGGCGATCAGTAGTGGATCTCGGCCAGCACCGGGTAGTGGTCGGAGGGAATCGTGCCACCGTCGTAATGCACCAGCTGTACCGGCCCGACCTCGGCGCGTCGCAGCGAGCCGACGTAGTCCAGCGAATCGCGGTAGGTGGCCGGGACGGACTTCGCCGCGTCCGGGTTGGTGACGGCGTCGAAGCTGTACTCCCCCGCTCCCGCGGTGCGCAGTGTCCCGCCGAGCACCGCCTCACCCTGCTCGGACTGGGAGCGGCCCAGGGCGTCACGGCGACCCTGCCCGGCCCAGTACTCGATGTTGAGGTCGCCGGCGATCGCGACCGGGTCCGCCGCCGGGACGTGCGCGGCGGCGAGGTCGCGCAGCTCGCCGAGCTGCGCCATGCGGATCTGGTGCGCCTTCGGCAGGGTGTCGGGGGCTTCGTCGGCCTGCAGGTGTGTGCCGGCCAGCCAGAGCGCCTTGCCGTGGGCGAAGATCCGGACCAGCGCCGCGCCCTTGTTGGACAGGTAGTCCGCGGTGCCGGAGTAGGAGTTGCGGTAGACGAGCTGGTGCTTCTCGGTGATCGGGTACTTGCTCAGCACCGTGACGCCGCCGTTGACGACGATCGGCGAGTTCGAGCAGTTGCCGCTCACGGACGTCCAGCCCGGCGACGTCGAGCAGGACTGCCCGACCAGCGGCGTCTGGAACGGGTAGGCGTCGACGAGCCGGTCGCGCAGCCCCTCGGCCTGGGAGCTGAAGGCTTCTTCGAGCACGACGACGTCGGCGGCCTTGGCCCGGATGACGCGTTCGGCGGCCTGGGCCCTGGCTTCTTTGTCCGACGTGTTCGGGTTGGCGATCCACGGCAGCTGCCACAGGTTGAAGCTCAGGACGGACACGCTCGCGGGCGCGGCCTGAGCGGGCGCGGTCACGAGAGCGAGGAAAGCGCAGACGACGACGGCGAGAATGGCGGTTCTTCGCACGACAGCGGTCCTTTCGAGATGGCGGGTTCAGGAGACGACGAAGGCTCGGGAGGTCCCGCTGAGCTGGGCGATGGCGCCGGTCAGGCCGTGCTTCCAGGCTCCGAAGTGGACGACGCGGAACTTGCCGACCGGCGTGTTCGCCGGGATGTCCCAGGTGACCTCGGCGCGCGACTCGGACACGAACGTCCGGGTCCAGCGGAACTTCGTGGCCCAGTCGCCGTCGTCGGCGTAGCGGACCCAGCGGCCGTCGACGTACCGCTGGATCTCCAGGAACGTGCCGTCGCGACGCAGGTCGTTCTTCGGGTGGCCGGTCACGAAGGCGACCGAGACCTGGTCGCCCCGCCGGTAGCTGCTCTTGGCGTCGGTGACGACGTCACCGAAGCTCTTCAGCAGCGGCGCGCTGTCGAAAACGACGCCGGGCTGGAAGTTGATGAGCTTGCCGCGCAGGTCGCGCGGGACCGGCCCGTGCGGGACCGCAGCGCCCGCCTTCATCGCCGCGGCGAGCTTCCCGAACTCCTGCTGGTACGCGGGCAGCGTGTAGCGGCCGAAGAGCGTCGACGCGCCCTCGTACTGCTGCGAGTCGTACTCCTCCGGCGTCGTCACGTACTGGCTGTAGGCGTTGGAATAGCCCTGCATCAGGACGTTCTCCAGCGGGACGCCGAGTTCCGCGGCGACCGTCTGCCGGATCCGCAAGCCGGCCACGATCGTGTACTCGGCGGGCCCGGCGACCAGGTGCAGCTGCCCGATCCGGACGATCTGCAGCGGCAGCACCTCGGGCGCCCACGGGTAGGGCTTCATCGCGCCGAACGGCACGGCGACGACCTTCGGCGCCTGCGCGTCGGCGAGGGCCTGCGGGATCGGCGCGTCGATGCCGCCGAGCCAGTCGATGAACGGGTTCTTGACGCCCTCGGGCAGCGGCAGTCCCGGCCCGTCTTCAGTACTACCGGCCAGCATCGAGACGCCGATGGCCGCGGTGCACGTCCGGTGCGGACGGCCGTCCGGGGTGAACCTCGGGTCGACGTCGACGGCGGACATGTCCACGTAGGTCATGCGGTGGTCGACGCCGCCGGTGACGGACTCGCTCGCGGCGTCGAACGCGCGTTTCGCCGCCTGGAACTGGAGTTCGCCGATGCGCTGGGTGTTCTGGAACTCCGTCTCGGGCGTGCCCGGCTGGAGGTTGAGGTTCGGCGTCATGTCGCCGGAGTTGGTCTGGGCGAACGCGGCGACGAACCCCGGCGGGCCGTCGAGGTAGCGGACGCCGGCGTGGTCGTGCTCCCACGCGTAGGCGGCGTAGCCCTTGTTGTCGCTGCTGATCAGGTGGTTGCCGTTGCTCATCGACGTGCCGTGCGTGGCGAACCAGGTGATCGCGCCGACGTCCTTGCCGCCCTGCCGGAACCGCAGCACGGTGACGGCCGGGTCGATCGAGAGCGGGAAGTGGCCCTTGTCCGGGTTCAGCTCGAAGGCGACCCTCGATCGGTTGGCACTCGCCTCGGTCAGCTCGGTGCGGCCGAGGGTGAGCTCGCCGGGCGCGAGGGTGTCGTGCGCGTGGCCGATGGCCTCGACGATCCCGGCGACGACGGCGTCGTAGGTCTGCTGCTGGAACCCGAGGATCGACAGGTCGTAGGCCGCGTAGTGCGAGTCGCCACCGCACGCCGAGTGCGTGTGCGTGGCGTTGAGCAGCACGTTCTGCTCGGTGTAGGTGTTCCCGTACTTCCGCGCCAGCTCACGCAGGACGCCCTGGTGGACGGACTGGAAGAGCGCGCCCAGCTCGGCGGTGACGAAGACGATCCGGTTGGTCCCGTCGTCCACGACGTACGCGCGCGCTCGGGTCCGCAGGTGGATACCGGCGGTCTGCTGCTGTGGCAGCGAGTAGCCCATCATGCCGTTCTCGGCGGCGGGCCCGGTGACGTCGCCGAGCCCGACGCCGACCCTGAGCGTGGGCTCGGCGGCCGCGGCCGGTCTGGCGACCGCGGTGGCGAAGGGCAGAGCGGCGAAGGGCAGCGCGGCGGCTCCGGCCAGGACGTGACGACGACTCACCCGCATACGATCTCCCGACTAACGTGAACGTGATTCGCGTTAGTTTGGGACCGTACGTGACCCCTGCCACCTCGGCAACCCGGCAGAAGTGCCGCCACGGAAAGCCGTGAAGGCCTCCTTCCCGGCTCTTATGGCCGGGAAGGAGGCCTTCACGGCTTTCAGCCCAGGGCGTCGGCGATCTTCTCCAGGGTCGCCGCGTCGCCGCGCAGCAGCAGCTGCGTGACCACCGTGTCTTCCCACGCCTTCAGCTCTTCGCGGATCTTCGCCGCCGGCCCGATCAGCGAGGTGTCCTCGACGAGCGAAGTCGGGATCGCCGCGACGGCTTCCTCCTTGCGCCCGGCCAGGTACAGCTCCTGGACCTTGTCCGCGACGTCCTCGTAGCCCAGCCGCGCGAAGACGTCGTGGTGGAAGTTCACGCTCTTCGCGCCCATGCCGCCGATGTAGAGCGCCAGCGACGGCTTGATCCAGCTCGCCGCTTCCTCGACGTCGTCGTGGACGATCACCGGGACCGACGCCGGCACTTCGAACGTCTCCAGGGTGTGCCGGGCGCCCGGGCGCGCGAAGCCCTCTTCGAGTGCGGCCTTGTAGAAGTCGTTGCTCTTGGGCGAAAAGAACAGCGGGAGCCAGCCGTCGCAGATCTCGGCGGAGAGGGCGACGTTCTTCGGGCCCTCCGCGGCCAGGTGGATCGGGACGTCGGCGCGCAGCGGGTGCACGGTCGGCTTGAGCGCCTTGCCCAGCCCGGCACCGCCCTTCAAGGGGAGCTGGAAGTGCTGCCCGTCCAGCGTCACCGGCGCCTCGCGGGCCAGCACCTGCCGCACGATGTCGATGTACTCGCGGGTGCGCGCCAACGGCTTCGGGTACGGCTGGCCGTACCAGCCCTCGACGACCTGCGGGCCGGACGCGCCGAGCCCGAGCACGAACCGGCCGCCCGACAGGTGGTCCAGGGTCAGCGCGCTCATCGCCGTCGCCGTCGGGGTGCGCGCGGCCATCTGCACGATGTTCGTGCCGAGCCGGATCCGGCTGGTCGAGGAGCCCCACCAGGCCAGCGGCGTGAACGCGTCCGAGCCGTAGGCCTCCGCCGTCCACACCGAGTCGAAGCCGAGCTCCTCGGCCTTGAGGACCGCCTCCAGCGCACCCGGGGTGGGCCCGCTGCCCCAGTACCCGACGTGGAATCCCAGCTTCACGAAGACCTCCTAGACGTTCGGCGCGTAGTGCTCGGGTTTGCCGCGCTCGGACAGCGGCGGCAGGTTCCTGGGTGGAGTCTCGACCACGGCGGCGTCCGGAGCCACCTCGCCGCGGACGCGGCGCCAGCCGGCCCGGGCCCGCGGGTGGTAACGCCGGTCGTGCGGCACGAGCTTGAACACGGCGTTGATCAGCTTCCCCACCCGGCGGTGGCGGCGCGCGTCGCGCTCGGACCAGCGCAGGCCGAGCCGGTCGCGGATCTCGCGGTCGTACAGCCCGGTCGTCAGCCAGACGAAGTTGCGCGCGACCAGCACGCTCACCGGCCGCCAGAGCGCGTCCGGCAGCCAGGGCAGGAACGGCGGCTTCGCGATCCCGGCGAGGTCGAGGACGTCCCGGGTGGCCTTGTTGTCCTCCAGGACGTCGGCGCACATGTGCTTCCAGTAGCGCTGGAAGTCCTCCCAGCTCTCCGGCACCGGCCGCATCGTCATGTCGTACATCCGCCACCACGTGACGTGCTCGTCGAACAGCCGCCGCTTCTCGGCCTCGCCGATGCCGCCCATGAAGTGGTCGGCGATGAGGATCGTGCTGACGAAGAACGTCGAGTGCGCCCAGTAGTAGGTGTCGGGGTCGAGCGCGTGATAACGACGGCCCAGCGCGTCGATCCCCTTGATCCGGTCGTGGTAACCACGGACTTCCAGCGCGGTCCGGTGCGCGCGCGGGCCGTCGTAGACGACCCCGCCGATCGGGTAGAGCGAGCGGAAGAGTCGCTGCCAGCGCTCCTCGAAGAACCGCGAGTGCTGCTCGACGCCGGCACCGAGGCCCGGGTGCATGTTCTGCATCGACCCGGCCCACAACGCGATCAGCAGGCCACGCCAGTCGCCGAAGTACTTCCAGGTCAGCGACTCGGGACCCAGCGGTTGGGGGTTCATCGGCGGCTCCTCGTCGAGTCTCAACTGACTACGGCTGTTGTCAGGCTAGGATCTGACAACACACGTAGTCAACCGAGGAGCGGGTATGCCGGGCCGGACCTGGGCGGGCACGACGCTGGACGACCGGAAGGCGCTCCGGCGCGAGCAGCTCGTCGCCGCGGGCCTCGCGCTGCTGGGCACCGAGGGCTCGGCCGCCACCAGCGTGCGCGCGGTCTGCCGGCACGCGAAGCTCACCGAGCGTTACTTCTACGAGAGCTTCGCCGACCGCGAGGAGCTCGTCGCGGCGGTCTACGAGCACGTCGGTGAGCAGGCGCGCCAGGCCCTGGTCGACGCGGTGCGGGACGCGCCGAGCGCTACCTCGCGCGCCGAGAACGCCGTGCGCGCGTTCGTCGAGCTGATCGTCGACGACCCCCGCAAGGGCCGGGTCCTGCTGCTGGCTCCGCTGACCGACCCCGCGCTCACCCGGCGCGGCCTGCACCTGCTGCCGGTGTTCACCGCCGTCGTCGGCGAGCAGCTCTCCCGCGGCGACGAGACCGAACGGCAGCTGGTCGCCGTCGGGCTGGTCGGCGCGCTCAGCAACGTTTTCATCGCCTACCTCGACGGCTCGCTGAAGGTCTCGCGCGAGCGGCTCGTCGCGCACTGCGTGAAACTCGTGCTCGGCGCCGACGACCTGGCCCGCTGACGCCACCGGCCTCACCTCCGCCCGCTGACAGTCCCGCGAAGATCGGGCACACTCAACCCATGCGTACCGCTGGGCGGAACGACGGCGCGAGCGGCGACGGCCTCGTCGCCGCCCGGCTCGCCGCGCTCCTCGAAGCTTTCCGGCCGGGCGACGAGTCACTCGGCGTGTCCGAACTGGCCCGGCGGACCGGGCTGGCGAAGACGACCGTCCACCGCCTCGTCGGCCACCTCGCCGACACCGGCCTGCTGACGCGCGAGGACGGCGCCGTGCGGCTCGGGCTGCGGCTGTTCGAAATCGGCCAACTGGCCTCGCCCCGGAGAGGACTGGTCGAAGCGGCCCGGCCGTACCTCGCCGATCTCCGGGAGGCGACGCGCAACACCGTCCACCTCGCGATCCTGGAGGGCACCGAAGTCGTCTACCTCGACGTCCTGCGCGGGCCGGACGCGCCGACGCTGCCCTCGCGCATCGGCGGCCGGTTCCCCGCGCACGCCACCGGCGTCGGCAAGGCGATCCTCGCGTTTTCCGCGGAATCCGTCGTGAACAAGGTCATCGACGCCGGATTGCCCCGGATGAGCCCGAAGACGATCACCGCGCCCGGGCTGCTGCGCCGTCAGCTCACCCGGATCCGCGAAGACGGGATCGCGTTGGAACGTGAGGAATCGGGCGTCGGCGTGGTGTGCGCGGCCAGCCCGCTGCTCGACGCGCGCGGCGTCGCGGTGGCGGCCGTGTCGATTTCGGGCTGGGCCAACCGGATGCGGACCGAACGGGTTGCTCCCGCCGTCCGCACGGTCGCACTGGCGTTGACCCGGACGCTGTCGGCCTCCACAGCGGACAGTCGGAAATAATCTTGCAGGACAAGGCTTTTTGATCTCCGCGAAGATCTCTAGGCCGTCCGGATGACGTGACCTCCCCGAGCTGTACGGGCCATCCGCGGCGACTACGATCCGTCCAATGGCCCAGCACAGCTGGGGGACGACGTTCTCGGGCCGCTCCCCCGCGACCCTTTCCGAGCAGCCCGGCACGCGTGCCTCGGCCGCGCACCGCCTGCTGTCCCTCGACATCGTGCTGGCGCTGCTGGCCCTGGCCGGCGGCCTCCGCGTGCTCTACCTGGCCGCCACCGCACCGGCCCTGCCGTCCGAGGCGGCGACCGTCGCCCACGCGTACGCGCTCGGCCACCTCACGCCGTTCACCGACGCGGGCGGCGCCGGGCTCAGCCGGTTCGGCTGGCTGCAGCTGTCCGCCTACACGATGGTCTCCGACGCGTTCGGCCGCTCGGCCACGGCGCTGGCGGCGGTCCGCGAGACGATGCTCGTGGCGGCCGTCATCGGCACGGTCCTGCTCTGGTTCCTGGCCCGCCGCCTCGGCCTGACGCGCTGGGCGGCCACGGCCGCGGTGCTGCTGGTCGCCGTGTCACCACTGGCCCTGGGCCTGCAACGGCTGGTCGTCGTCGAGCACCTGGCGGCGGTGTGGGCGCTGGGCGCGCTGGTGCTGATCACCACCCCCGAGGCCAAGGTCCGCCACGACGTCATGGCCGCGGTGTGCCTGCTCGCGGCCGTGCTCACCTCACCGCTGGCCCTGTTCCTGCTGCCCGCCGCCGGCTGGCTGCTCATCCGCCGGTCGCCGGTCCGGGCGGCGCTGGTGGGCGTGCTGCTCAACCTCGGGCTGGGTGTCGCGTTCGGCCCGGCCGCCGCCGTGCTGCGGCCCCACCTCGCCGCCGCGAGCCGCCCGTCCGTCGCCGACTGGGTCGCCCTGGACCCGGCGTGGGCGGTGCTGTCGGCCTTCGCGCTCGTCGCCGCGCTGGCCGTCGCCGCGCTGCGGCCGTTCGCTGTGTCGGGCCTGCTGCTCGTCGCGATGCTGCTCGTCCCGGGCGTGCCCGACACGGCGGTGCTCGCGTTGCTGCTGCCGGTGACCCCGCTGCTGGTGGCCGGGATCGCCCAGGCCGTCACCCGGCAGCGCCGGGCCGCGCACCACGCGTCGGGCGGCAGCCGGACCGGGCTCGTGGTGGCCGCGACCGCCTTCGTCCTGGTCGTGGGCGTCGGCTGGGCGTACGGGTTCACCGAGCTGAAGCCGGCCCCCGACCGCAGCGGACCACTGACCGACGCGCAGGGATGGTTGCGGGACAACGCTTCCGGCGCCCGGCTGCTCGTCGACGACGCGGCCTGGGCCGAGCTCGCGAACGCGGGCTGGCCCACCGGGATGATGGCCGCGCCCGCCGCGTGCGCGGCCGTCTGCCCGACCGCCGAGTGGGCGGTCTTCGCCGGGGACGGCGCCGAGCTCCGGCAGCGCTACCCCGCCCTCGACGGCGCCCTGACCGACGCCGGGACGGTGGCCGTGTTCGGCTCCGGCGACCAGCGCGTCACGGTGTCCCGCCTCGACCTGCCCCCGGCCGACCCCGGCGCGTCGTCGGAGGACTCGGCCCGGGCCCACGCCGGGGCCGCGCTGGCCGCGTCCACCCGGCTCGCCGTCAGCCCGGACGCCGCCGCCGAGCTGCGCGCGGGCCGCGTCGACCCCCGGCTCATCGCCACGATCGCCGCGCTGGCCGCCCTGCAGCCGGTGCGGATCACGGCGTTCCCCGAAGTCCCCGGCGAAGAATCCGCCGGACAGCCCCGCCGCCGCGTGCAGTTCGCCGGCGGCGAGGACGGCGTGGCCGCCTTCTACACCGGCCAGCGCGACCTGTTCCGCCCCTCGTCCGTCGCCCGGACCCGCGACGGCGTGCTCGTCACCTACCCGTTGTTCGCACCCTCGGGACTGCTCGTCCCGTTCTCCTCTCCCTGAATCCCCTCGAAAGGTCCTGTCATGCGCACCAGGCTCCTGCTCAGACCCGCCGGGCTGATCGCCGCGGCCCTGCTGATCGGCGCGCTGACGCCCCTGCCCGCGTCGGCCGCCGCCACCACACCCGGTCCGGGCGTCGGCTGGATCCGGGTCGGGCACCTGTCCCCGAAGGTGCCGCCCGTCGACATCTACTTCGCGCCGTTCGGGCAGGCCGAGAAGGTCGTCATCCGCAAGGCCGGCTACGGCGCGGTCACCCCGTACTCCTCGCTCGCCCCCGGCAAGTACACCCTCTCGATGCGCGCGGCCGACGCCGCCTCGACCACCCCGCCCGCGCTGACGGCCACCATCGACGTCGCCGAGCGCAACGCCTACTCCCTGCTGGTCTTCGCGAACGGCCCGGACGGCACGCTGCACGGCCAGCTCGTCACCGACGACCTGACCCCGCCCGGGCCGGGCCAGGGCCGGGTCCGCGTCGTCGAGGGGTCGGCGGCCATCGCGCCGGTCACCGTCGACGGCCCGCAGGGCATGGCGATCGCCAAGGACGCGGCGTACGGCATGACGTCCAACTACGTCGACGTCCCGCAGGGGCGCTGGCCGCTGCAGCTGAGCGGCGGCTCGGTGAAGTCGACCGCCGACGTCGACGTCAAGGCCGGGACGTCCACGACGCTGCTGGTCACCGAGGACGCCGGAGCGCTCAAGGCGAACCCGATCTCCGACGGCGCGTCGCTGCCCGACCCGCCGAAGTTCGGCGTCGAGACCGGCGGTGGCGGCACGGCGCCGATGTCCACCGGCTCGCCTATCTGGCCGGCGGCGTCGGTCGTCGCGCTCCTGGCCGCGCTCGCGGCGTGGCCGGTGCTGCGACGGCGCCGGGCGGCTCGTGCGCGCTGAGCTCGGCGCGCTGCTCGTCGCGGCGCTGGTGGTCGCGGGCTGCTCCACGGCGGCCCCGGCCACCCCACCGCCGACGGTGACCTCGTCCGCCACCCCGGCGGCCGCGGCCGGCCCGCAGCCGCTGCCGACGGCCCCGGAAGTCCGCCCGGTGCACCTGCGGATCCCGGCGATCGCCGTCGACGCGCCCGCGCTCGTCCCGCTCGGGCTCGGCCCCGACCACCAGCTCGAGGCGCCCGCGAAGTTCGAGGACGTCGGCTGGTACGCCGCCGGCCCGGTGCCGGGTGACCCCGGCCCCGCGGTGATCGCCGCGCACGTCGACTCGCGAGCCGGCCCGGCACCGTTCTTCCGGCTGCGCGACCTCAAGGGCGGCGACGAAGTGTTCGTCACCCGCTCCGACGGCCAGGAGACGCGGTTCGTCGTGGACCGCGTCCAGCGCTACCCGAAGAACGCCTTCCCCACCGACGCGGTCTACGGCCCCGCACCGGGCAGCGCCCTGCGGCTCATCACCTGCGGCGGCAGCTTCGACGCGGCCAAACGCTCCTACCGCGACAACATCGTCGTCTACGCCTCGACCAGCTGGAGCTAGGCGCTGCCGGAGCAAGCCCGCTCGATGGGCTTCGTGATCCAGGTGGTTCCTGGCGGTGCGGGCGGGTCGCCCTCGTACCGGGGTTGTACTCGGGCGGGCCGCCCGTGCCGTCAGGGGCCGCCTGGGCGCGAAGACCGCGGGCAGGCTTGCTCCGGTAGCGCCTAAAGCGCGGCGACGTTGCGCTCGGGGTGGGACGGGCGGTGCAACGCCGGGACGCCGGCCAGCAGGCCGCGGCGGGCCAGCTCCGGCCGGACGCCGTCGCCGAACCAGTACGCCTCCTCCAGGTGCGGGTAGCCCGACAGCACGAACTCGCTGACGCCGACCGAGTGGTACTCCTCGATCAGGTCGGCGACCTCGCTGTGGCTGCCCACCAGCGCCGTACCCGCGCCGCCGCGGACCAGGCCGACGCCGGCCCACAGGTTCGGGTGGATCTCCAGGCCGCGGACGCCGCCGTCGGTGCGGCCGCCGTGCAGCGCGACCATCCGCTGCTGCCCGACGGACTCGCTGGCGGCCAGCTGCGCCTGCGCCTTCGCGACCTGCTCCGGGCTCAGCGCGTCCAGCAGCTTCTGCGCCTCCGCCCACGCCTCGGCCGACGTGTCGCGCGAGATCGTGTGCAGCCGGACGCCGAACCGGATGTCCCGGTCCCCCGCCAGCGCCTTGACCTTGGCGATCTTCTCGGCCACCTGCGCGGGCGGCTCGCCCCAGGTCAGGTAGACGTCGGCGTGCTTCGCGGCGACCGGCAGCGCGGCCGGGGACGAGCCGCCGAAGTAGATCGGCGGTGCCGGGTCCGGCGCGGCCAGCGTCGTCGCGCCTTCGACCTTCAGGTGCTCGCCTTCGAAGGTGAACGGCTTCCCCGACCACACGCCGCGGACGATCGTCAGGAACTCGTCGGTGCGCGCGTACCGGGCGTCGTGGTCGTGCCAGTCGCCGAACCGGCGCTGCTCGACCGCGTCGCCGCCGGTGACGATGTTCAGCAGCACGCGGCCTTCCGACAGCCGCTGGAACGTCCCGGCCATCTGCGCGGCCAGCGTCGGCGAGATGACGCCGGGCCGGAAGGCGACCAGGAACTTCAGCTTGGTCGTCTCGCGGATCAGCGCGGCCGTGGTCAGCCAGGCGTCCTCGCACCACGTGCCGGTCGGCGTCAGCACTCCCTCGAAACCCTGCCGCTCGGCCGCGCGGGCCACCTGGGCGAGGTAGTCGAGATCGGGGTCGCGCTGCGCCGCCGGACCGGCGGACCGGTTGGCGTGGAAGCGTTCCACGATCGTGCGACCGTCGCCGCTGGTGGGCAGGAACCAGTGCAGCCTGATGCTCATCCGTTGCTCCTCGGCGTCTTCTGGGCCGTCTCCAGGTCAGGGCCGAACCGCCGATCGGCGTACGCGGCGAAGTCCACCTTCCCCGGCAGAGTCTTGTCGTCGGTGAACGCGTCCGCGAGCTGTTGCTCCGATTTCACGATCGAGTCGTCCAGCGGAGCCGGCAGGTCCCGGCCGGCGTCGACGGCCTTCTGCGCCACCTCGAGCTTCAGCCCGGTCTCTTTCGCCCACGCCGCCGCCCATTCCGGACGGTGCGCGTCGGCCCACTTCTGCGCCTTGACCACGCGGACCACGAAGTCGCGGATGGCCGAGTTCTTGCCGGGGTCGGCCAGCGCCGCGGTGCTCGCGGTCTGGAAGCTCAGGCCGTTGGACGCACCCCGGCCGTCGGCGAGCACCCGCGCCTTGGCCTCGATCTGGGCCTGCGCGGTGTAGGGGTCCCAGATCGCCCACGCGTCGATCGTGTGCTGGGTGAACGCGGCGTAGGCCTCGGCCGGCTGTAGGAACGTCACCTTGATGTCCTTGGTCGACAGTCCGGCGTTGTGCAGCGTGTTCAGCAGCTGGCCGTGGGCGGAACTGCCCTTGGCGACGCCGACCGTCTTGCCCTTCAGCGATGCGACGTCCTTCAGCGGCGAGTCGTCCGGGACGAGGATCGCCTCGCGTTCGACGTTGCTCTTCGAGACGCTCACGACGGCGATCTTCGCCTTCGCGGCGGCGGCGAAGATCGGCGGCGTGTTGCCGACGCGGCCGATGTCGATCGCGCCCGCCGACGCCGCCTCGAGCAGCGGCGGCCCGGAGGTGAACGTCGACCACTCGATCTTGTACGGCAGGTTGTCGAGCCCCTTCGCCGCGGTGAGTAGCGACTTCACGCCGCCCTTCTGGTCGCCCACCTTGAGCGTCACCTTCGCCAGGTCGGCCGCGCTCACCGCCTGCGGCACCGCGGCCGGCCCGGGGTTAGCGCCGGTGGCCGAGCCGCACCCGGCCAGGACCAGTGCCGCCGCGACGACGGCAATTCCCTTATACAGGCGCATCTTCGGTCACTCCCAGGTCCGCCAGCACGCGGCGGCGGATGTCGATGTGGTCGGCGGGGTTACGCGGCCGGGAGCCGCCCGGCCGGTGTTCGGCGATGATGCGGCCGCCGTCGAGGACGAGCACGCGGTCGGCGAGCAGCAGTGCCTCGTCGACGTCGTGGGTCACCAGCAGCACACCCGGCAGGTGCCGGCGCCAGAGGTCTTCGACCAGCCGGTGCATGGCGATCCGGGTGAGCGCGTCGAGGGCGCCGAACGGCTCGTCGAGCAGCAGCAGGTCCGGCTCGCGCACCAGCGCGCGGGCCAGCGACACGCGCTGGGCCTCGCCGCCGGAGAGCGTCAGCGGCCAGTCGTCGGCGTGCTCGGCGAGGTGGACCTCGGCCAGCGCTTTGTCGGCCAGCGCCCGGTTGCGGGACTTCGAGACGCCGTCCTGGCGCAGGCCGAGGACGACGTTGCGCCAGACCTTCCGCCACGGCAGCAGCCGCGGTTGCTGGAAGGCGACCGAGACGGTGCCGTGGACGTCGGCCTGCCCTTCGACGGCGCCGTCGAGGCCGGCCAGCACCCGCAGGAGCGTCGACTTGCCGGAGCCGCTGCGGCCCAGCAGGGCGACGAACTCGCCGCGGCCGATGGTCAGGTCGAGTCCGCTGAGGACGGTCCGGTCGCCGAACCGCTTGGTCAGGTTCGCGACGTCCGCTACCGGGTTCGCCACCGCAGCACCTTCCGTTCCAGCAGCCGGACCAGCGCGTCGGTGACCAGGCCGAGCAGGGCGTAGAGGATCAGGCCGACGACCACGACGTCGGTGCGCAGGAACTCCCGCGCGTTGTTGATGAGGTAGCCGACGCCGGCGTCGGCGTTGACCGTCTCGCCGACGATCAGCGCGAGCCACGCCAGGCCGAGCGACTGCCGCAGCCCGACGAGCGCCTGCGGCAGCGCGCCGGGCAGCACGACGTGCCAGAGCCGTTCCGCGCGGCTGAACCCGAGCGCGCGGGAGGCTTCGACGAGGTTCGGGTCGGCGCCGCGGATTCCCGAGTGGACGTTCAGGTAGAGCGGGAAGGCCACGCCGAGCGCGACCAGCACGATCTTCGTCTCCTCGCCGATCCCGAACCACAGGATGAACAGCGGGATCAGGCCGAGGAACGGCAGCGTGCGCAGCATCTGCACCGGCGGGTCGACGAGCGCTTCGCCCCAGCGCGACAGCCCGGAGACGATGCCGAGGACGACCCCGACGATCGCGCCGATCGCGAACCCGGCGCCGACGCGGCCGAGCGACACGACGAACGCGTCGCCGAGTTCGCCGCTGCGCGCCACTTCCACACCGGCCTGCAGGACCGTCCACGGTGAACTGAGCTTGTCGGGCGGCAGCAGGCCGGTGCCGCTGGCGATCTGCCAGACGGCGACCAGCACCACCGGGCTGATCCAGCGCCGCAGGTCGGGGCGGCGCCGGGTGGGCGTCTTGCGGGGCGGCCCTTCGGCGGCCGGTTCGGCGCGCGCCAGCACGCCCGTGGTGGAAATCGACACGGATTTCTCCCGGGAACTTCGGTATTCGGGCTTTCGCGCAGGGCTAGGCGAACGGACACACCGCGCTCGCCTGCCGCCGGAGATCGACGTGCCGGCGGCGCACGAGAAGCGCGTCCTGTTGCATGGTCCCGAGCTTCGAGCCACGAACGGGTGAAGTCAATCCGTGGACGCCCGGTCTCAGTGAGTGAAATCCGGGCGTTCCAGTGCGTGGAACGACGACGTCAGCCGCCGAACATGACCTTCCACTCGTCGAGCGAGCGCGGCCGGTAGACGAAGTTGGTGCGCTTCACTTCCGACAGCGCGGCCGACGCTTCGGCCGAATACTGGTGGCCCGGGTAGACGACGGGGTCGCCCGCCAGCCCGGCGAGGGCCTGCAGGCTGCGGTAGATCTCCTCGGCGTCCCCGCCGGGGAAGTCGGTGCGGCCGCAGCCTTCGAGGAACAGCGTGTCCCCGGAGACCAGCTTGTCCTCGACGAGGAAGCACTGGCTGCCCGGTGTGTGCCCGGGGGTGTGCAGCAACCGGATCGGGATGGACCCGACCTCGAGGACGTCGTCGTGGTCGTGCGCGCGCAGGTCGGTCGCCGACACGCCGGTGACCCGCCGCACCCACTCGGTCTCGGCGCCGTTGACGTGGATCGGCACCTGCTCGACGGCGAGCAGCTCGGCGATCCCGGGCAGTGAGAACCCCATCATCTCGCCACCGACGTGGTCCGGATGGTGGTGCGTCGCGAGCACGCCGGTGAGCCGCATCCCGTCGGCGGCGAGCACGTCCAGCAGATCCCGCACGGCGTAGGCCGGGTCGACGATCACCGCGTCACCGGTCTCGCGGTCGCCGATCAGGTAGGCGAAGTTCACCATCTGCGTGGCCACCGGGTCCCCGACCGCGAAGTCGCGGCCGGCCAGGAGCTGCCGGAAGTAGAGCCGATCCGTCATGGGCCCACCCTACGGGGTCGGTCCGCGGCCCTTCCGAAGCCGATCAAGCGAACATCAAGCGCAGCTCAACCGACCGAGGCGCCGGAACCCACTGGCACCAGCGAAAGGCCACGGCATTCCGCGACAAACGGCAACACGCCGACGCCTACCCGCGTGTCACCCTGCTCTCACTCGCCCACCTCCCCGTCGGCCAACTCGCGCAGGACGTCCAGGTGCCCGACGTGCCGCGCCGTCTCCTGGACCACGTGCGCCACCACCCACCGCACCGTGAACTCCGACCGCCGCCGGGTGCGGTCGTCCGGGCCGAGGCCGCTCAACGCCTTCTCCACCCGTGCCCACTCCGCCTTGTACGCCGCGACCACCGTCGCCGGGGTGTCGTCCTCGGTCAGGTCCCAGCTCGGGTCCGGGGAGCCCGCCCACAACGACGGCAGGTCCGCGCCGCCCGCCTCGATGGCCAGCCACCAGCGTTCGACCGCGGTCAGGTGCTTCACCACCCCCAGCACGCTCAGCCGGGGTGACGTCGGCAGCGGGGTCGCCGCGGCGGTCGCGCGGCTCAGCCCGGCGACCTTGTTCACCGCCGTGGCGCGCAGGAACTGCAGGAAGTCCAGCTGCAGGCGCAGCTCCTCCCACGCCAGGCGAGCGGGCCAGGACCGGCGGGTCTTCGAACTCGTGTTCGACATGAACGCAACCTAGCGCGAGGGTCCGACATTTTCCGGGGACCGTGCCAGACTCGTGATCATGAGCCCCGACGCACCGCACGCACAGCGCTCCCGCCCGCGGCGGTCATAGGGTGGGCGACATGTGGTGGGGACTCCTGTGCGCCTTGGGCGCGGCGTGCGCGTACGGCGTCGCTTCGGTGATGCAGTCGGTCGCCGCGCGCGCGACCGACACCGGGGCCGACGGCCTCGACCCGAAACTGCTCGTGCGCGTGCTCGGCCAGTGGAAGTTCGTGCTCGGCCTCTCGCTGGACGTACTGGGGTTCGTCGCGCAGATCGTCGCCCTGCACGTCCTGCCGCTGTTCGTCGTGCAGGCCGCGCTCGCGGCCAGCCTCGCCGTGACCGCCGTCGCCGCGCGGTTCCTCGGCGTCCGGCTGGGCAAGCGGGAGTGGGGCGCGATCGTCGTCGTGTGCGCCGGCCTGGGCCTGCTCGGCGCCGCCGCCGAAAGCGAGGGCTCTGACCCGGTCGGGCTCGGGTTCCGGCTGGTGCTGATCGGCGCGGTCGTCGTGCTGGCCGGCGCCGGGATCGTCGCCGGGAAGGCGAACCGCCGGGTGCGGACGCCGGCGCTCGGGCTGGTCGCCGGGCTGTGCTTCGGCGTCGTCGCGATCGCCGGGCGGATCATCCCGAGCCTCGCGCCGCTCGACCTGCTCAAGGACCCGGCGACCTACACGGTCGCGGTCGCGGGCGGGATGGCGATGCTGTTCTACGCGACGGCGTTGCAGCGCGGCAGCGTCACGACGTCGACCGCGATGATGGTGCTGGGCGAGACGGTGTTCCCGTCGCTGGTCGGCGTGCTGGTGCTCGGCGACCGCACTCGGCCCGGGTTCGTGGTGGTCGCGCTCGCCGGGTTCGTCCTGGCCGTCGCCGCCGCGCTCGCGCTGGCCCGGTTCGGGGAACCGGCGACCGATCCCGTAGCAGCCTCGAACTGAACTGAGACGAAGCCGACCGTTTCCCCGCACGTTCTTTACTTAGACTAGCCTTACCTATCCCACGACAGGACAGGGAGGCGCGGGTGAGCACGACCGGACGGGAAGTCCTCCGCCGTTCGATCGCCGGGCAACGCAGGTCGGTGGCGCTCGCGTCGGCGCTGACCGCGTGCCACCAGGGCGGTGAGGCGCTGGTCCCGGTGGTGATCGGCGTCGTGATCGACCAGGCCGTGGCGGGCGGCTCGGTCTGGACCCTGCTGCTGTGGCTGGCGGTGCTGGGCGTGCTCTTCGCCGGCCTGTCGACCAGCTACCGGCTCGGCGCCCGCTCCGGCGAGCGCGCCGCGGAACGCGCCGCCCACGACCTGCGCCTCGACCTCGGCCGCCGCGTGCTGCACCCCGGCGGCGGTGCCGAAGCCGGCAACCTCGCGGGCGAGCTGGTGAGCATCGGGACGTCGGACGCGAAGCGCGTCGGCCAGCTCAACGGCGTGCTGCCCTTCGGTGTCGCCGGGCTGGCCGGGCTGCTGGTCAGCGCCGTCGTGCTGCTCACCATGTCGATCCCGCTCGGGCTGCTGGTGCTGCTCGGCACGCCGCCGATGCTGTACCTCGCGCACCTCATCGGAAAGCCGCTCGAACGCCGCAGCGAGGCCGAGCAGGAACGCTCCGCCTTCGCCTCCGGGATCGCGACGGACCTCGTCGCCGGCCTGCGCGTGCTCAAGGGCGTCGGCGCCGAGCGCGCGGCCGTCGACCGCTACCGCCGGACCAGCCAGGACTCGCTGAAGGCGACGCTTCGCGCGGCCCGCGCCCAGGCCTGGCACAACGGCGCGCTGCTCGCGCTCGCCGGCATCTTCATCGCGCTGGTCGCGCTCGTCGGCGGCAACCTCGCCGCGGCGGGCGACATCACCATCGGCGACCTGGTCGCCGCGGTCGGGCTCGCCCAGTACCTGATCACGCCGTTCTCGATCTTCGCGTGGGTCAACGGCGAGCTCGCCCAGGGCCGGGCGTCGGCCGGGCGGATCGCCGACGTGCTCAACGCGCCGCCCGCGGTCGGCGAAGGCACCGCGACACTGCCGGAGCCGGCGGCCGGGCACGTGCGGCTGTCCGCGCTCAGCCGCGGCGCCCTGCGCGACGTCGATTTCGAAGCCCGGCCGGGGGAACTGCTCGGCGTGGTCGCCACCGACCCGGCCGCCGCCACCGACCTGCTCGACTGCCTCGGCCGCGCCGCGGACCCGGCCACCGGGTCGGTGTCGGTCGACTCCGTCGACCTGTCCACTGTGGACCCGCGGCGGATCCGGGAGGTCGTGCTGGTCGCCGCGCACGACGCGGACCTGTTCGCGGGCACCGTGGCCGAGAACGTCGAGCCCGGCCCCCGCGTCGCCGAAGCGATGACCGCGGCCGCCGTCGACGAGGTGGCCAGCGCGCTGCCCGACGGCGTCGCGACCGCCGTCAGCGAACGCGGGAGATCGCTTTCCGGCGGGCAACGCCAGCGCGTCGCCCTCGCGCGGGCGCTGGCCGTCGACGCGCCGGTGCTCGTGCTGCACGACCCGACGACCGCCGTCGACACCGTCACCGAGGCCCGCATCGCCGCGGGCCTGGCGCAGCTGCGACGCGGCCGCACGACCATCCTCGTGACCACCAGCCCGGCCCTGCTCGCCGCGACCGACCGGGTCGTGCTGCTCGACGACGGGCGCATCGCCTGCCAGGGCAGTCATGCCGAGCTGGCCGGCCGGGCCGACTACCGGGCGGCGGTGCTGTCATGACCCGAGAACTCCTCCCCGTGGCCGACGGCAGGCGCATCCGCGCCGTCGTCGGCGAGCTGATCGGCCGTTCCAAGGGCCGCGCCGCGGCCGCGTTCACCATGCTGGTCGCGGCCACCGCGATCGGCCTGCTCACCGCTCCCCTGCTCGGCCGGGTCGTCGACCTGGTCGCGTCGAAGCAGCCGGCGACCGAGCTCGTCACGCCGGTGGTCGCGCTGGTGCTCGTCGCGCTGGCGCAGGCGGTCGCCACCGCGCTCGGTGTGTCGATGGTGTCGCGTCTCGGCGAGACCATCCTGGCCGAGCTGCGCGAACGCTTCGTCGAGCGGGCCCTCGGCCTGCCGCTCGAACAGCTGGAACGCGCCGGCTCCGGCGATCTCACCGCGCGCGTGACGAACGACGTCTCCGTGGTCGCGGAAGGCGTCCGGGAGGCGCTGCCCGAGCTGGGCCGCTCGGCGCTGACGGTGGTCCTCACTCTCGGCGCGCTGGCCGTGCTCGACTGGCGGTTCTTCCTGGCCGCGCTGATCGCCGTGCCGATCCAGCTCTGGACGGTGCGCTGGTACGTCCCGCGCGCGAAGCCGTTGTACGCCAGCCAACGCGAGGCCGTCGGCGCGCAACAGCAGCAGCTGCTGGACACCATCGGCGGCGCGAAGACCGTCCGCGCGTTCAGCATGGGCGACGCGCACATCGAGCGGGTGCGCAAGCGCTCCGACAGCGCCGTCGAGCTGGCGCTGCGCGGGATCCGCCTGGTGACGCGGTTCTACGCGCGGCTCAACCTCGCCGAGTTCGTCGGGCTGTCCGCGATCCTGGCGATGGGCTTCCTGCTGGTCGGCGCGGACGCGGTCACGGTCGGCGTGGCGACGGCGGCGGCCCTGTACTTCCACAGCCTGTTCGGCCCGATCACGACGGCGCTGGCGCTGGTCGACGACGCCCAGGCGGCCGCGGCCAGCCTCGCGCGCCTGATCGGCGTCGCCGACCTGCCCGCCGAGGCCCAGCCCGCGCAGCCGGGGCGGCCGCTCGACGCGTCGGTGAAGACCGCGGGCGCGGGTTACTCCTATGTGGACGGTCACCCGGTCCTGCGCGAGATCGACCTCGGCGTCGCCCCCGGCGAGCGGGTGGCGCTGGTCGGCGCGAGCGGCGCCGGGAAGACGACGCTGGCCAAGCTGATCGCCGGGATCCACCGGCCGGGCTCGGGTTCGGTCACGCTCGGCGGCGTCCCCCTGGACGAATTGGGCCCGGAGGCCACGCGCCGCACGGTGGCCTTGATCAGCCAGGAGGTCCACGTCTTCGCCGGCCCGCTGGCCGAGGACCTGCGCCTGGCGCGGCCGTCGGCGTCCGACGACGGCCTGCGGACGGCACTGGCGAAGGTGGGGGCGCTGACCTGGGCGGAGGCGCTGCCGGAGGGCCTCGCGACGGTCGTCGGCGAAGGCGGCCACCAGCTGACGGTGACGCAGGCGCAGCAGCTGGCCCTGGTCCGGCTGGTGCTGGCGGACCCGCCGATCGCGATCCTCGACGAGGCCACGGCGGAAGCGGGCAGCGCGGGCTCCCGCGTCCTGGAGTCGGCAGCCGCGGCGGCCCTGGAAGGCCGCACGGCGCTGGTGGTCGCGCACCGCCTCACCCAGGCGGCGGCGTCCGACCGCATCGTGGTCCTGGACGCGGGCGCGGTCGTCGAGTCGGGCACCCACGACGAACTGGTGGCCGCGGACGGCCAGTACGCCAAGCTCTGGGCGGCCTGGTCCGGCCAGCGCGCCTGACCCGCCCCGAACGACGACACGCCGAGAGCCACGCGGGCTCCCGGCGTGTCGTCTCTCCAATCACGTGTGTCGACCTCTCAATCACGCGAGTCGACCTCCGAATCACGAGCGCCGGCGACTCTGGTCACGGCACCCGGCCCGCCCGCCCACGTACCTGGACGGTCGGCTCGCGTACCCCGAGGGTCGGTTCACGTACCCAGGGAGTCGGTTCGCGTGATTGGAGGGTCGACTCGCGTGACTGGAGGGTCAACTCGCGTGACTGGAGGGTCGACTCGGGTGATTGCGGGGTCGACACGGGCCGGGAAGACGACACGCCGGGAGCCATGGCGGCTCCCGGCGTGTCGTTGCGGGGAAGGGTCAGTTGTCCATGGCGTCGGCCAGGGACTTGGGGCGCATGTCCGTCCAGTTCGCTTCCACGTGGTCCAGGCATTCCTGGCGAGCAGCAGGACCGAAAGTGACGCTCCAGCCGGCCGGGACGTCGACGGACTCGGGCCACAGGCTGTGCTGGTTCTCGGCGTTGACCAGGACCAGGTACGTGCCTTCGGGGTCTTCGAACGGGTTGGTCACGGTGCGCCTCCTCAGGCGGTGATGTCGGTGCGGGCGCCCTTCACGACGTCGGCCAGCTTCTGGATGACCGGGGCCGCGAGCACCGGGTTGAACCGCGGCTCGGTCGACCAGTCGGCGAGCTGGCTCGCCTTGACCGCGGGCAGCTGCGCCCACGTCGGGATGGCCGCCAGCTGCTGGCGGGACAGGGCGAAGGTGCGGCTGTCGCTGAGGATCAGGTCGGCCGGGTACTTGCCGGCCTGCTCCCAGCTGAGCGTCTCGAAGTAGTCGTCCGTGCCGGCGCCGTTGATGATGTCCAGGCCCAGGTCGCGGTAGTACGCGAGGTCGGCGAAGAACTCCGGCTTGCAGACGTAGAGGTTGTCCTTGTCGCTGGACACCACGAGCACCTTCAGGCCGGGCTTCGACTTGATCGCGGCCTTCAGGTCGTCGGACGCCTTCTGGAAGTCGTCCTTGCCCTTCTTGATCGCGTCGGAGTTCGCGTCGCCACCGAGGGCCACGGCAAGCTGCTCGTAGCGTTCGATCACCTTCGGCAGCGTGACCTTGTACTCCGACAGCGCGACGATCGGCGCGATCGCCTGGACCTTGGGGCCGAGGTCGTCCTTCAGCACCCACAGGTCGGTCGGCTTGGTGCCGGTGAGGCCGGTGACGACCAGGTCCGGCTTCAGCGCGGCGAACTTCTCCATGCTGAAGTCGTCCCACGCGTTGCCGATCGAGGTGACGGCGTTCAGGTCGATGTTGCCGGCCTGGATCTCCTTGGCGCCGTCGGCCGTCTTCTGCGGGCCGAAGACGCCGATCGGGCGGACGCCGTAGTCCCAGAGCGCGGCGGCCGAGCTGGCGTAGGCCACGACGCGCGACGGACGCTGGTCGCGCGCCGCCTTCTGGTTGCGGTCGTCGGTGAACTCCCACGGCCCGGAGGCGGCGGCCGCCGGCTTGTCGTCACCGCTGCCGCAGGCGGTGAGCGCCGCGGCCGCGGCGAGACCGCCGGTCCCGATCAGGAATCCACGCCGGGTGAGACCGGCACCGCCTTGAAACACCGACATGAGAACCTCTCGCCAAACCTTTAGGGTAGGCACACCTTATTTAGGCGAGCCTGTCTAACGCAACCGCCGTGGCCTACCTGTGTCCACGCCCACCTGCGTCACTTCCGACCGGACAACTGGGCTTCCGCGCCAGGAACCGGCTCGGCGGGGTCGTGTCCCAGGTGGACCTGGCGGTTGTCGGCGTCGACGTGCACCACCCGCGGCCGGTGCCCGGCGCGCTCGGTCTCGTGGACCTGGGCGTAGGTGATGATGATGACCAGGTCGCCGGGGTGCACCAGGTGCGCGGCCGCGCCGTTGATCCCGATCACGCCGGTGCCGGGTTCGCCGGTGATCGCGTAGGTCTCCAGACGGGCGCCGTTGGTGATGTCGACGATCTGGACCTGCTCGCCTTCGACGATGTCCGCGGCGGCCATCAGGTCCGCGTCGATGGTCAGGGAGCCGACGTAGTGCAGGTCGGCCTGGGTCACCGTGGCGCGGTGGATCTTGGCGTTCATCAGGGTGCGGTGCATCAGTTTCCTCGGGTGTCGGTACGGGTGTCGGTCAGCAGGGCGGCCAGCCCGGCCGCGGTGGGGGTGCGGAAGAACTCGGCGATCGGGAGCTCGGTCCCGGTCCGTTCGGTGATCCGGTTGCGCAGGACCACCAGCAGCATCGAATGGCCGCCGAGGGTGAACAGGTCGTCGTCGGCACCGACCGTGCCGACGTCCAGGACCTCCGCGAACACCTCGCAGAGGGTCTTCTCCAGTGGCGTTTCCGGGGCCCGGCCGCGGGCCTCCAGCTCCGGCACCGGCAGGGCCGCTTTGTCGAGCTTCCCGTTGCGCGTCACGGGGAACGCGTCCAGCGGGACGATCGCCGCGGGCACCATGTACTCCGGCAGCGTGCGGGCCACGAACTCCCGCAGCCGCCGGGGATCCGCTGACGCCGGTGTCGTGTACGCGACCAGCCGCTTGTCCCCCGGCCGGTCCTCGCGGACGATCACGAGCGCCTGGCCGACGTCGTCGTGCCGGGTCAGCGCCGTCTCGATCTCACCCGGCTCGATCCGGAAGCCGCGGACCTTCACCTGGTCGTCGGTGCGGCCGAGGTACTCGAGCTGCCCGTCCGGGCGCCAGCGCACCAGGTCGCCGGTGCGGTACATCCGCTCCCCCGGCGGCCCGAACGGGTCCGCGACGAACCGGTCCGCGGTGAGCGCGGGCCGGTCGTGGTAGCCGCGGGCGAGCCCGGCGCCGGCCAGGTACAGCTCGCCGGGCACGCCGGCCGGGACCGGGGTGAGCCCGCCGTCGAGGACGTAGGCCCGGGCGTTGTGCACCGGACGGCCGACCACCGGCCGCTCGCTGTCCGCGACCCGGCCGACCAGTGCGTCCACGGTGGCCTCCGTCGGGCCGTACAGGTTGTACGCCTCGGTGCCCGGAAACGACCGCAGCTCTTCCCACAGCGACTGGGAAACCGCCTCACCACCCACACCGACCACGCCCAGGGCGCACGAACCGTCCTCGACCACCCCGGCCGCCGCCAGCTGCGCGAAGTGTGACGGCGTCAGCTCGAGGAAGTCGAGGCCGCGCTCGCGCACCACCGCGGCGAGGCGGTCCGGGTCGCGGCGGGTGTCGTCGTCGACGACGTGCACCTCGTGGCCGTCCAGCATCCACAGCTGGGGCTGCCATGACGCGTCGAAGAAGAACGCCCACGCGTGCCCGATCCGCAGCGCCCGTCCGCCCGCCGCGGCGACGGCCGGGCGGTAGAGCGTCTCGCGGTGGCTGTGGAACAGGTTCACCAGCCCGGAGTGCGGGATGACGACGCCCTTGGGCTTGCCCGTCGAACCGGACGTGTAGAGCACGTAAGCCGGGTTCGCCGGTGCCGGCGGGATCAGCTGAGCCGCACTGTCCACAGTGTCCTCAAGCAAGTCCTCGACGAACAACGCCCCCGGCACCGGCGCGGCCAGCGCCCGGCTGGTCAGGACCAGCGCCGCACCGGAGTCGGCGAGGACCGCCGCGATCCGGTCTTCCGGCTGGTCCGGGTCCACCGGCAGGTACGCCGCACCCGACTTGAACACGCCGAAGATCGCCTCGACGACCGCCGCCGAGCGCGGCAGCACCAGGGCCACCACCTGCTCGGGCCCGGCGCCGTGCGCCGTCAGCCGGCGAGCCAGCCGGTCGGTCCGCGCGGCGAACTCCCGGAAGGTGACGCTCTCGTGCGTGTCGCTCAGCGCCGTCGCGTCCGGGGTCGCCGCCACCTGCGCGGCCAGCCGGTCGACGACCGTCGGCGCCGCCGTGGTCACCGGCGCGCCGGTGCCCCACTCGCCGAGGATCCGTTGCCGCTCAAGGGGTTCCAGGACGTCGATGCGGCTCAGCGGCCGGTCCGGGTCGGCGACGACGGCGCTCATCAGCCGGACCAGGCGCTCGGTGAGCGTCCGGGCGGTCGGCTCGTCGAACAGGTCGAGGCTGAACTCGAGGTCGCCCTCGATGCCGTCGGGCGTTTCGACCAGGTCGAACGACAGGTCGAACTTCGCCTGCCGCAGCCCGGTGTCGCGGTAGGCCGCGTCGAGCCCGAGCAGCTCTTCCGGCTCGGAACCCGAGTGGTAGACCGCGAGCATGACCTGGAACAGCGGGTGCCGAGCCAGGGACCGGGCCGGGTTGAGCAGCTCGACGAGGTGCTCGAACGGCAGGTCCTGGTGGGCGTACGCGGCCAGGTCGGCCTCGCGGATCCGGGCGAGCAGTTCGCGGAACGTCGGGTCGCCCTCGGTGTCCGTGCGCAGCACGAGCGTGTTGACGAAGAACCCGGCCAGGTCCTCCAGGGCGTGGTCCATCCGGCCGGCCACCGGGGTGCCGAGCGGGATGTCGGTGCCCGCGCCGAGCCGGGTCAGCAACGCGGCCAGCGCCGCCTGCAGGACCATGAACGTGCTGGTGTCGCTGCCGTGGGCGAGGTCGCGCAGGCCGCGGTGCACCTCGCCGGACACGGTGAACGGCACCGCCGCGCCGCGGTTGGTCGAGCGCGCCGGGCGGGGCCGGTCCGCCGGGAGGGCCAGCTCGTCCGGGATGCCGGCGAGGGTGTCGCGCCAGAACGCCGCTTGCCGGCCGAGCAGGCTGTCCGGGTCGTCGGCACGGCCGAACATCTCCCGCTGCCACAGCGTGTAGTCGGCGTACTGCACCGGCAACGGCGTCCACTGTGGACGCTCACCGCGCCGGCGGGCGGCGTACGCGGTGTCCAGGTCGCGCTTCAGCGGCGGGAGCGACCAGCCGTCGCCCGCGATGTGGTGCACCAGCAGCACGAACACGTGCCGCTCCGGCCCGGCGGAGACGAGCGTGGCCCGTACCGGGATCTCGGCGTCGAGGGTGAAGCAGTACGACGCCGCCGCGACGACGCTGTCCGCGAGGTCCGCTTCGGCCACCGTCTCGGTGACCAGCACCGGGCGGGCGCGTTCGTCGCCGGCGTCCAGCACGATCTGCCGCGGCGTGCCGTGGTCCTCGGCGAGGACCGTCCGGAGGATCTCGTGGCGGACCACGACGTCCCCGAGGGCCGCCCGCAGCGCGTCGGCGTCGACCGGGCCGGTCAGCTCCCACGCCCACGGGATGTTGTAGGTCGCGGACAGCCCGTCCAGGCGATCGAGGAACCACAGGCGCTGCTGGGCGAACGACAGCGGCAGGACCTCCGGCCGCGGCACCGGCACCAGCGCCGGACGGCTGCTGCGGCCGGGATCGAGCAGCTCGGCGAGGCGGGCCGGGGTCGGCGCGTCGAACACCGCGCGGATCGGCACCTCGACGCCGAGCAGCGCGCGGATACGGCTGACCAGGCGCGTCGCCAGCAGCGAGTGGCCGCCGAGGGTGAAGAAGCCGTCGTCGGGACCGACCGATCCGACGCCGAGGACGTCGGCGAAGAGTGCGCACAGCGCCTGCTCGGCCGGGGTCCGCGCTGCGCGTCCGGTGGTGCGGGCCTCCGGGGCCGGAAGGGCGCGGCGGTCGAGCTTGCCGTTGGCGTTCACCGGCAGTTCCGGCAGCACGACGATCGCCGACGGCACGAGGTACTCCGGCAGCCGCGCGGCGGCCAGCGTTCGCAGCGCCACCGGGTCGGGGCGATCGCCCACGACGTAGGCCACGAGGCGGTTCTCGCGGGCGATCACGACCGCGCGGGCCACCGACGGGTCGGCCGTCAGCACGGCCTCGACCTCACCCGGCTCGACGCGGAAGCCGCGGATCTTGATCTGCTGGTCGGCGCGGCCGAGGAACTCCAGCGCACCGTCCGGACGTCGCCGGACCAGGTCGCCGGTGCGGTACATCCGCTCCCCCGGCGCGAATGGCGAGGCCACGAACCGTTCCGCGCTCAACGCGGGACGGCCGAGGTAGCCCCGGGCGAGCCCGGCCCCGGCCAGGTACAGCTCACCGCGCACGCCCGGCGGCACCGGCCGCAACGCAGTGTCGAGGACGTACGCGCGGGTGTTCGCGACGGGCCGCCCGATGGCCACGGGCCCGCAGACCTGCGCCAGGCTGTCGCCCGCGACTTCCGAGCAGCCGTACAGGTTCACCAGCTTCGCCGACGGCCAGCGCCGGGCCACCTTCTCGGCCAGCGCCGCGGAAAGCGGCTCACCACTGGTGATCCAGGTCGTGACCGAATCGACGGCGGTGTCTTCCACGTCTTCCACGAAGGTGTCGAGCAGGCTGGGCACCACGGTCAGCACCTGGGCGCCGCTGCGGCGCACCAGTCCGGCGAGGGCGTGCGGGTCGGTGGCCGTCACGTCGTCGGCGAGGACCACCGGCTCGCCCGCGACGAGCCCGCCGAGCAGCTCGGTCGAGCCGTCGATGAACGTCAATGCGCTCTTCGCCACGCGCACGCCCGGGGCGAGGTCCCGGCCCCAGTGCAGCCGGTTGGCCAGCGCCAGCTGGGTGCCCGCGACCGCCTTCGGCCGTCCGGTCGAGCCCGACGTGAAGATCACGTACGCCGGGTTCTCCGGCCTGATCTCCGGCCACTCGGCCGGTTCCGCCGCGGTCTCGTCGGGCCGCACCAGCCGGTCGCCGAACCCGTCGTGCGCGACGACCAGGTGCGGTGCCGCGTCGGTGAGCATCAGCTCGACGCGCTCGGCCGGGTGATTCAGGTCCAGCGGGAGGTAGGCGGCGCCGGTCTTCAGGACCGCCAGGAGCGCGGTCACCAGCTCGACCGACCGCGGGAGCGCGACGGCCACGACCCGCTCCGGCCCGGCGCCCCGCGAGAGCAGCGCACGGGCAAACGCCGTCGCCCGGGTGTCCAGGTCGGCGTAGGTCAGGTGCTGCGTGCCGAAGATCAGCGCCGTGGCGTCCGGGGTGCGGGCCACCTGGGCGGCGAACAGCCCGGCCGTCGTCTCGGCCGGGAGTGGCGTGGCGATCTCGGCGTGGCCGAGCTGCTCGTGCTCGGCGTCGGTGAGCAGGTCGATCGCGCCGATCCGGGTGTCCGGGTCGGCGACGGCCGCGCGCAGCAACGCGCGGAGCCGCCCCAGGATCGCCTCGACGCCGGAGCGGTCGAAGACGTCGCTGTTGTACTCGGCGGTGCCGCGGATCCCGGTCTGGTTGCCGGGCCGCTCGCCGACGAAGAGCGTCAGGTCGGCGCGGGCGGTGCCGGTGCGGACCGGCTCCTCCTCCACGGTCAGACCCGGCAGGCCGAGGTCGGCGACGGCGTTGTTCTGCCAGGCCAGCATCGTCTGGAACAGCGGCGCGTACGCCAGCGAGCGGACCGGATTGAGCGCCTCCACCAGGCGTTCGAAGGGGACGTCCTGGTGCGCGTAGGCGTCGAGACTCCGGTCGCGCACCCGGGCGACGAGGTCGCGGAACGACGGGTCGCCGTCGGTGCCGACGCGCAGGACCAGGGTGTTGACGAAGAACCCGACGAGGTCGTCGAGGGCCTGGTCGGTGCGGCCGGCGATGGACGTGCCGATCGGGACGTCGGTGCCCGCGCCGAGCCGCGTCAGCGCGGCGGTGAGGCCGGCGTGCACGACCATGAACACGCTGGCGCCACACGCGCGGGCCAGGTCGACGAGTCCACTGTGGAGGTCGGCGTCCCAGCCGAAGGAGAACTGTTCGCCCTGGTAGGACGTCTCCGCCGGGTGCGGCCGGTCGGTCGGCAGCTCGATGCGTTCCGGCAGGTCCGCGAGGGTCTCGCGCCAGTAGGCCAGCTGCGGTTCGATGACCTGCTCGCCGAGGACGTCGCGTTGCCACAGCGTGTAGTCCGCGTACTGCACCGGCAACGGCGTCCACTCGGGACGCTCACCGGCGCGCAGGGCGGTGTAGGCGGTGGCGAGGTCGCGCCACAGCGGCGCGGTCGACCAGCCGTCCGAGGCGATGTGGTGGAAGACCAGCGCCAGGACGTGTTCACGGGCGCCCAGCCGCAGCAGCTCCGCGCGCAACGGGACTTCCGACTCCAGCTCGAACACCGTGCGGGCCACGTCGGACACCGCGTCGGCGAGCGTCGCCTCGGTGACGTCGCGGGTGTGCAGCGGGATCTCGACGTCGTCGAGGATCAGCTGGCGGGCTTCGCCGTCGATCTCCGGGAACACGGTCCGCAGGGCTTCGTGCCGCTCGACGACGTCGGACAGTGCGGCCTGCAGGGCGGTGACGTCAAGGTCGCCGGTGAGGCGGACCGCGGTTGGCATGTTGTACGTCGCCGACGGACCTTCCAGCCGGTGCAGGAACCACAGCCGCTGCTGGGCGAACGACAGCGGCAAGAGGTCGGGCCGCGGGTCGGCGCGCACGAGGGCGGGCCGGGCGACCGACGAGTCCAGTGTGGACAGCAGGGCGGCGAGCCCGGCGACGGTCGGCGTCTCGAACACCGACCGCACCTGCAGCTCGACGCCGAACACCGCGCGCAGCCGCGCGACCAGCCGCGTCGCCATCAGCGAGTGGCCGCCGAGGGCGAAGAAGTCGTCGTCGACGCCGATGGCGACAGTGTTGACTACCTCGGCGAACAGGCCGCACAGGACTTCCTCGACCGGGGTGCGCGGGGCGCGTCCGGCGGTGGCTTCCTGCTTGTCCGGGCTCGGCAGGGCGCGGCGGTCGAGCTTGCCGGAGGCGAGCAGCGGCAGCCGGTCCAGCACGACGAACGCCGAGGGCACCATGTACTGCGGCAGCCGGTCGCGGACGTGCGCCCGCAGCGCCGCCACCAGCGCGCTCGTGTCGCGCCGGCCCGCCGGGTGATTGCCCAGGGTGCCCAGCACGGCTCGCACTGGGCGGGCGCGGTGGATCCCCACCGGGTCACCGGTGGTGAACACGACCTCCAGCGCGCCCTCCTGCGCCGTGACGGTCGGGTACACCCGATAACCCAGACGCGAGCCCAGTTCCTGCAGCGTCTCGGGGTCCACACCGGACGGCTCACCGTCCAAAGCGGACAACGCCGCGTCCGCGTCGCCCGCGGCCAGCGCGGCGACGGCGGCCAGCTCACCGGACAGGCGTGCGTTCGGCACGCCGGTGACGCGCAGCCGGGCCGGCCCCTCGGCCAGCAGCCGCTCCAGCTCGGCGACGGACTCGAACGTGACGACCTGCTCGTCGACCGGGGCCGGCTTGGGCGCCTTCCGCAGGACGACGTCGTAGCGGTGCCGGGTCAGCTCGTTGTGCGCGTGGCCGCGCTTGAACCACAGGTCGACGTCGTCGAAGCCGTCCAGCTCGCGGGCCACCGCGGTGAAGAAGTCCGGGTCGAGGACGAGCTCGCCGTCACGGGCGACGGCCTGGTCGACCGCGGCGACGGTCCGGCGGCCGTGCCGCAGCTCGGTCGCCGTGCGGAACGCCCGCAGCGAGCGCAGGTTCCGGATGTCGCCGAGGAAGAGCACGCCACCGGGCCGGACGCGCGCGGCGGCGGTTCGGATGACCTCGGCGAGGTAGTCGACGCTCGGGAAGTACTGCGCGACGGAGTTGACGATCACGGTGTCGAACGGCTCGTCCGGCAGCTCGCCGAGGTCGTGCGCCGGCCGGGCCGCGACGTGCACCTTGCCCGCCAGGTCGGGGCGTCCGGCCAGCTCGCGGCGCAGGTTGGCGATCGCCTTCTCGGACAGGTCGACGCCCCAGTACGCCTCGGCGTCCGGCGCGATCCGGGAGAGAATGAGCCCAGAGCCGACGCCGATTTCGAGCACGCGCTTGGGCCGCAGTGCCTGGATGCGCTCGATCGTCGCCGCGTGCCACTCGCGCATCTCGCCGAGGGGGATCTCCGAGCCGTCGTAACTGGAGTTCCACCCGGTGAAGTTCTCCTCCAGGCCACCGGACGCGGCGTCGTCGAAGACGTTCTCGTGCAGTTCGCGCCACTCGCCGACGTGGTCCAGCTCGGCTTCTTCGTCGCGGCTCGCGGCCGGGACGGCGTAGGCGATGAGCCGCCCGTCCTGGGCCAGCACGACGGACTGCGCGATGGCCGGGTGCTCGGTGATGACGGCCTCGATCTCGCCCGGTTCGATGCGATAACCGCGGATCTTGACCTGGTCGTCGGCGCGGCCCAGGAAGACGAGACGACCGTCCGGTAGCCATTTCACCAGGTCACCGGTGCGGTAGAGCCGTCCGCCCGAACCGAACGGGTCCGCGACGAACCGCTCCGACGTCAGCCCGGCACGGCCCAGGTACCCGCGGGCCAGGCCGGATCCGGCGAGGTACAGCTCCCCCACCACGCCCGGCGGGACCGGCCGCAGTCCGGCGTCGAGGACGTACGCCCGCGTCCCCGGGTCAGGGATGCCGATGGGCACGACGGTCGCGTCGGCGAGCTCGACCGGGTCGCTCTCGCCGAGCGTCGAGTTCGTGGTCGCCTCGGTCGGGCCGTAAGCGTTGAACATCCGCCGGCCCGGCGCCCAGCGTCGGATCAGCTCCGGCGACACGCGCTCGGTGCCCGCGAGCAGGACGCTGTCGCGCGGCAGGTCGCAGTCCGCCGGCATCGCGTCGAGCAGCGCGGGCGGGAGGATCATGAAGTCCGCGCCGTGCTCGTGCGCGTACTCGGTCAGCGCGGGCCCGGCGACCCGGCGCTCGGCCGGGACGACGATCAGGCGGCCGCCGGAGAGCAGGCCGAGACAGAGGTCCCAGAACGCGACGTCGAAGCTCGGCGACGCGAACTGCAGCACCCGGCTGTGCGGGCCGATCCCGAACCGCTCGACCTGCGTCGCGACGAGCTTCGCGACGCCGGAGTGCTGCAGCACGACGCCCTTGGGGCGGCCGGACGAGCCGGACGTGTAGATCACGTACGCCGCGTTCTCGGGTATCACCGCCACGGCCGGGTCCACAGTGGACATCGAAGTGAGCGCGGGGTCGTCCTGGAAGACGCGCGGCACGTCGGCGGGCAGCTTGCCGTCGATCTCCCGCGTGGTCACCACGCACACCGGCTTGGCGTCGGAGACCATGAACGCGATCCGGTCGCCCGGGTAGTCGACGTCGACCGGCAGGTAGGCGGCACCCGCCTTGAGCACGGCCAGCTCCGCGACGATCATCTCGACCGACCGCGGCACGGCCAGCGCGACGACCTTCTCGAGCCCGGCCCCGCGCTCGACCAGCAGGTGCGCGAGCTGGTTGGCCCGCACGTCGAGGTCGGCGTAGGTCAGCTCGACGTCCTCGAATACCAGCGCCACCGCGTCCGGGGCCTCCCGGACCCGCTGGGCGAACATCCCGGGGAACGTCTCCGTGCCCGCGGGTTCGAGGCGGCCCGCCCACTGGGTCAGCACCAGATCACGTTCGTCGCCTTCGAGGAGGTCCAGGGCGCCGACCGCGCGGTCGGGCTCGGCCAGGGCCGCGCGCAGCAGGACCTCGAGACGGCGCAGGATGGCGTCGGCACCCGGGTGGTCGAAGACGTCCGCGTTGAACTCCAGGACGCCGTCGATTCCGGCGTCCCGCTCGGTGAGCGAAATCGAGAGGTCGAACTTCGACGTCCCGGTGGTCACCGGGATCTCGGTGACGGTCAGACCGGGCAGGGTGACCTCGGCGCGCGTGTTGTTCTGCCCGGCGATCATCACCTGGAACAGCGGGTGGTACGACAGCGACCGCGCCGGGTTGAGGATCTCGACCAGGCGCTCGAACGGGACGTCCTGGTGGGCGTACGCGTCGAGGTTGCGCTCGCGGACGCGGCCGACCAGGTCGCGGAACGTCGGCTCGCCCGCGGTGTCGACGCGCAGCACCAGGGTGTTGACGAAGAACCCGACGAGGTCGTCGAGGGCCTGGTCGGTGCGCCCGGCGATGGGTGAGCCGATCGGGACGTCCGGGCCCGCGCCCAGCCGCGTCAGCAGCGCGGCGAGGGCCGCGTGCACGACCATGAACACACTGGCACCGCACTCGCGGGCCACAGTGGACAGTCCGCTGTGGAGGTCGGCGTCCCAGGTGAAGGTGTGCAGTTCGCCGCGGAAGGTCGCGGTGGACGGGTGCGGCCGGTCGAGGGGCAGCTCGATGCGGTCGGGCAAGCCGTCGAGGGTGTCGCGCCAGTAGTCGAGCTGGGCGGACAGGACGCTGTCCGGGTCGTCCTCGCGGCCGAGCAGGTTCTGCTGCCACAGCGTGTAGTCCGCGTACTGCACCGGCAACGGCGTCCACTGGGGACGCTCGCCGGCGCGGCGGGCGGTGTAGGCCGTCGCGATGTCACGCCACAGGGGCGCCATCGACCAGCCGTCGGAGGCGATGTGGTGGAACACGAGGGCCAGCACGTGCTCGCCGTCGTCGAGTCGCAGCAGTTCCGCGCGCATCGGCGCGTGCTGTTCGAGGTCGAACGAGCCCCGGACGAGACCGGTCAGGGCGCTGTCGAGGTCGGTGACCTCACGGACCGGCAGGTCGACAGCGGACGGCGGGAGGATGTCCTGGTAGGGCACGCCGTCGTGCTGCGGGAACCGGGTCCGCAGCGCCTCGTGGCGCTCGACCACGTCGGATAGCGCGGCCCGCAGAGCGTCGACGTCCAGGTCGCCGTCGAGGCGCATGATCAGCGGCACGTTGTAGGTGGCCGACGGGCCTTCGAGGTGGTGCAGGAACCACAGCCGCTGCTGGGCGCCCGACAGCGGGACCAGGGCCGGTCGCTGCACCGGGACCAGCGGTGGCCGGGCGGGTCCGCTGCCGGCGGAGATCAGCTCGGCCAAGCCCGCGGCGGTCGGCGTTTCGAACACCGACCGGACTTCCAGTTCGGCGTTCAGGGTCGTGCGGATGCGGGCGATCAGCCGGGTGGCCAGCAGGGAGTGGCCGCCGAGGGTGAAGAAGCTGTCGTCCGGGCCGACCCGCGGCAGGCCGAGGACGTCGGCGAACAGCTCACACAACTGCCGCTCGACGGGCGTGCGCGGCTCGCGGTCGGACGTCGGCGCCACGGGGTCCGGCGAGGGCAGGGCGCGGCGGTCGAGCTTGCCGTTGGCCGTCACCGGGAGCGCGTCGAGCACGACGATCGCCGACGGGACCATGTGCTCCGGCAAGCTCTCGGCGGCCAGCGCGCGCAGGTCGGCGGACAGGGTGCTGATCCGGCGGAAGCGGCCGGGGTTGCCGGTGTAGGACAGCAGCGGCTCGCTTCCGGGCCGGAAGGCACCGGCGACCGAGCCGGTCGTGAACACGACGTCGACCGAGCCGTCATCTTCGGCCGACCAGGTGACGGCCGTGGTGTAGCCGTGGGCGTCGCCCAGGTCGTACCAGTCCTGCGGATTGACGCCGTCGGTGGTGCGGCCGTTCGGCACGCCGTTGATCCGGACACCACCGTCGAGCACGACGTCGTCCACTGAGGACACTTCGTTGCCCCAGGTCAGGACCTCAACCGTCGGCGCTTCGATGGGCGAAGTGTGGAGGACGACGTCGTAGCGGAACTGGGTGAGTTCGTTGACGCCACGCCCGCGCTTGACGCGGATGTCCGCGGTGACGCCCTCAAGCCCGGCGAAGAACTCCGGAGCGACCAGGAGTTCCTTCTCCCGCAACAGGGCCTGCTCGACGTCTCCCCCGCGCTGCCGGGCGACCTCGGTGTGGAACGCGCGGACCTGACGCAGGTCGCGGATGTCGCCGACGAACACGGTCCCGCCCGGAGCGAGGAGGCTGACGGCCTTCTTCAGGACGTCCAGGAGGTACGTCCCGCTGGGGAAGTACTGGACGACCGAGTTGAGCACGATCGTGTCGAAGTATCCGGAAGGCAGGCCGGAGACGTCGGCGGCGTCGCCGGTGCGCAGCTCGACGTAGTCCGCGAGCGCGGGGTCGGCCGCGACCCGGTCACCGAGGGACGCGATGACCTCGACGGAGAAGTCCGTGCCCCAGTACGACTCGCAGTGCGGGGCCAGCTCGGTCAGCAGCAGGCCGGTGCCGACGCCGAGTTCCAGCACACGCCGCGGCCGCGTCTCGCGGATCCGCGTGACGATGGCGTCGCGCCACTCGCGCATCTCGTCGCGGGGAATCGGCTCGCCGGTGTAGCTGGAGTTCCAGCCTTCGAAGTCGTCGGTGGCGCCGGAGTACATCGAGTCGTACAGCTCGCGCCACTCGCCGACCTGCTCGGTCTCGTCCGTGGCCGACGCGGGGGTTTCGGCGGGCACGACGTAGCCGACCAGCCGGACGTCGCCCGGCCGGTCCTCGCGGGCGACGACGACGGCGTGGGCGACGTCGTCGTGCGCGGCGAGCGTCGCGGCGATCTCACCGGGCTCGACGCGGAAGCCGCGGATCTTGATCTGCTCGTCGCCGCGGCCGAGGAACTCGCACACGCCGTCGGCGCGGAACCGGGCGACGTCGCCGGTGCGGTACATCCGCTCCCCCGGCTCGAACGGCGAGGCGATGAACCGCTCGGCGCTCAACCCGGGACGTCCCAGGTAGCCGCGGGCGAGCTGGACCCCGGCGAGGTACAGCTCACCGGGTGTGCCCGGCGGGACCGGTCGCAGTGCCGCGTCGAGGACGTACGTTCGGGTGTTCCACACCGGACGTCCGATCGGGACGGTCGTCTCGTCGGGCGAGGTGCGCCAGGACGTGACGTCGACCGAGGCTTCGGTGGGGCCGTAGAGGTTGTGCAGCTCGGCGGCCAGGACCTGCCCGAACCGCGCGACGGCCTCGGGCGGCAGCGCCTCACCACTGCACAGGACCCGGCGCAGGCTCGTGCACTCCCCCGCGGCGGGCTCCTGCAGGAAGACCTGGAGCATCGACGGGACGAAGTGGACGGTCGTGACGTCGTGCTCGCGGATCAGCCGCGCGAGGTAGGCCGGGTCCTTGTGGCCGTCGGGCCGGGCCACGACCTCGGTGGCGCCGGTGAGCAGCGGCCAGAGGAATTCCCAGACCGATACGTCGAAGCTGGACGGCGTCTTCTGCAGCACCCGGTCGTCGCCGGTCAGGCCGTATTCGTGCTGCATCCACAGCAGGCGGTTGACGATGCCCGCGTGCGGCACGACGACGCCCTTGGGCCGGCCCGTCGAGCCGGAGGTGTAGATGACGTAGGCCGGGTTTTCCGGCCGGAGCACGACGTCCGGCGCCTTGGCCGGGAACCCGGCCGCCGTCACGGGCTCGTCCAGCAGCAGCGCGCCGGGGACGGCGGTCTCCGTCGTGGCCAGCACCAGGGTCGGCTGGGCGTCTTCGAGCATGAAGGCGATCCGCTCGGCCGGGTAGCCGGGGTCGAGCGGCAGGTAGGCGGCGCCCGCCTTGAGCACGGCGAGGATGGCCGTGACCAGGTGTGTCGAGCGCGGCAGTGCGAGCGCGACCACCTTCTCGGGTCCCGCGCCGCGCGCGACGAGGGCCTGGGCCAGGCGGTTCGACGCGGCGTCCAGCTCGGCGTAGGTGAGCCGGTCGTTCTCAAAGACCAGGGCCGGGTGGTCCGGCGTCCGCGCGACCTGCGCGGCGAACAGCTCGGGCACGGTGACCGCGGGGACGTCCTCGACGGCGCCGGACCAGACGGCGTCCAGTCCGTCGCGCTCGGCCTCGGTGAGCACGTCCAGGGACCCGAGACGGCGGTCCGGGGCTGAGACCACCTGGCGCAGCAGGACTTCCAGACGCGCCAGGAGCGCGTCCACAGTGGAGCGGTCGAAGACCTCGGCGTTGAACTCGGCCTGGCCGGTGATGCCGTCGGCGTGCTCCGTGAGTGAGAACCAGAGGTCGAACTTCGCGGTGCCGGTGCCGACGGGCTGCTCGGTCACCGTCAGGCCGGGCAGCTCGACGCCGGAGCCGGGGGTGTTCTGCCAGGCCAGCATGGTCTGGAACAGCGGGTGGTGCGCCAGCGACCGCGCCGGGTTCAGGGCCTCGACGAGCCGCTCGAACGGGACGTCCTGGTGGGCGTAGGCGTCGAGGCTGCGCTCCCGGACGCGCGCGACGAGGTCGCGGAACGTCGGGTCGCCGCCGGTGTCGACGCGCAGGACCAGCGTGTTGACGAAGAAGCCGACGAGGTCGTCGAGGGCCTGGTCGGACCGGCCGGCGATGGGTGTGCCGATCGGGATGTCGGTGCCGCCGCCGAGCCGCGACAGCAGCGCGGTCAGGCCCGCGTGGACGACCATGAACGGGCTGGCGCCGCACGCCCGCGCGAGGTCGCCGAGCCCGGCCTGGAGGCCGGCGTCCCAAGCGAAGGTGAAGAACCCGCCGCGGTAGGCGGACACCGCCGGGTGCGGCCGGTCGAGCGGGAGGCTGATCCGCTCGGGCAGGTCGCGCAGGGTCGCGCGCCAGTAGTCGAGCTGGGCGGTCTCTTCGGTGGCGAGGAGTTCGCGTTGCCAGAGGGTGTAGTCGGCGTACTGCACCGGCAACGGCGGCCACTGTGGATCTTCGCCCTGCCGGCGGGCGCCGTACGCCGTGGCGATGTCCCGCCAGAGCGGCGACAGGGACCAGCCGTCGGCGGCGATGTGGTGCACGACCAGCACGAGGACGTGGCGGCGCGGGTCGATCGTCAGCAGCTCGGCACGGACGGGCACCCCGGCGCCGAGGTCGAAGACCTCGCGCACGAGGGCGTCCACAGTGGAGTCCACCGCGGACTCGGCGACCGTCCGCACCGTCAGGTCGACCTCGCCGTCGGGCAGAACGTGCTGGTAGGCCACGCCGTCCGCGACGGGGAACACCGTCCGCAGTGCTTCGTGGCGGCCGAGGACGTCGTGCAACGCGGTCCGCAGCGCCTCGACGTCCAGTTCGCCGGACAGCCGCATGACGAGCGGGACGTTGTAGGTCGCCGACCCGCCTTCGAGACCGTGCAGGAACCACAGCCGCTGCTGCGCGAACGACAGCGGGAACCGCTCCGGCCGTTCCTCGAAGCGTTCGAGCGGACGTCGTTCGGTGCCCGACGCGGCACCGGCCAGGAGGTTCGCGAGGGCGGCCACGGTCGACGCGTCGAAGACCGCGCGCACCGGGATGTCGGCGCCGACGGCCGCGCGGATCCGCTGGATCAACCGCGTCGCCATCAGGGAATGCCCGCCGAGGGCGAAGAAGTCGTCGTCCGGCCCGACTCGCGGCACGCCGAGGACGTCGGCGAACAGCTCGCACAGCAGCTGCTCGACGGGGTTGCGGGGCGCGCGGCCCGGCCCGGCGGTGAACCGCTCCGGCGCCGGGAGGGCCTTGCGGTCGAGCTTGCCGGAGGCCAAGACCGGCAGCTTGTCGAGCACGACGAACGCCGTGGGCACCATGTACTGCGGCAGCCGGTCCCGCACGTGCGACCGCAGCGACGCGACCAGTGCGCCGGTCTCGCGCCGGGCGGCCGGGTTGTTGGCGTACGACGCCGGGGCGCCCGTGCTCCGCACCGGCCGGTAGGCCGCGTCCGGTGCCGACCGGCTGAAGACGGCCTCCAGCTCGCCGGCCGACGCGGGCGTGACCGCGACGCGGTAGCCGGCCCGCTCGGCCAGCCGGTGCAGGTCCTCCGGGTCGACGCCGTCACGCACGTTCAAGGCCCGCACCGCCGCCGGGTCACCTTCGTCGAGCGCGCGAACCGCAGCGAGTTCGCCGGAAAGCCGTGCGTCCGGCACGCCGGTGACGCGCAGCCGCTCCGGCGTCTCGGCGGTCAGGAACCCGGCCACCGCGGCGAGATCGCCGAACGCGATGACCTGCTCTTCGGCCGGCGACGGTCGTGGCGCCTTGCGCAGGACGACGTCGTAGCGGTGCCGCGTCAGCTCGTTGTGCGCGTCGCCCCGCTTGACCCACAGGTCGACGTCGAAGCCGTCGAGGCTCCGGGCGAGGGCCGGGAAGAAGTCGGGATCGAGGACGAGTTCGCCTTCGCGGGCGATCGCCTGGTCCACGGCGGCGACGTCAGCGCGGTCGTGCCGCAGCTCGACGGCGGTGCGGAACGCGCGCAGCGAGCGGAGGTTGCGGATGTCGCCGAGGAAGATCGTGCCGCCCGGGGCGAGGAGCCCGGCGGCGGTCCGGACGACTTCGGCGAGGTAGTCCGCGCTCGGGAAGTACTGGGCGACCGAGTTGACGATCACGGTGTCGAACGGCTCGTCCGGCAGCTCGCCGAGGTCGTGCGCGGGCCGCGCGGCGAGGTGGACCTTGCCCGCCAGCTCCGGCATCGCGGCGACCTCGCGCCGCACGTTCTCGACGGCGCTCTCGGAAAGGTCGACACCCCAGTAGGTTTCGGCGTCCGGCGCGATCCGGGAGAGGATGAGCCCGCTGCCGACGCCGATCTCGAGGACCCGCTTCGGCCGCAGCGCGCGGATGCGCTCGACGGTCGCCGCGTGCCACTCGCGCATTTCGTCGAGGGGGATGTCGGAGCCGTCGTAGCTGGAGTTCCAGCCGGCGAAGTTCTCCTCGATGCCGGTGGAGCCGGCGAGCATCTCCTCGTGGACGTCGTGCCACTCGGCGACGTGGCCCTGCTCGGCCGCGCGGTCCGGGACCGGCACGGCGTAGGCGACGAGCTGCCCGTCCTGCGCGACGACGACGGACTGGCCGACGCGCGGGTGCTCGGCCAGCACGGACTCGATCTCGCCGAGTTCGATGCGGTAGCCGCGGATCTTGACCTGGTCGTCGGCGCGGCCCAGGAACACGAGACGGCCGTCCGGCAGCCATTTCACCAGGTCTCCGGTCCGGTAGAGCCGTCCACCAGAGCCGAACGGGTCGGCCACGAACCGCTCCGACGTCAGCCCGGCGCGCCCGAGGTAGCCACGCGCCAAGCCGGAGCCGGCGAGGTACAGCTCCCCCACCACGCCGACCGGGACCGGCGCGAGGAACGCATCGAGCACGTACGCGCGGGTGCCGGGGTCCGGGACGCCGATCGGGACGGCCGAGCCCGGCGTGATCTCCGGGTCGCAGAGCCCGAGCGTCGAGTTGGTCGTGGCCTCGGTCGGGCCGTAGGCGTTGAACATCCGCCGGCCCGGCGCCCACCGCCGGACCAGTTCGGGTGAGACGCGCTCGGTGCCGGCGAGCAGGACGCTGTCGCGGGGCAGGTCGCAGTCTTCGGGGAACTCGGCGAGCAGCGCGGGCGGCAGGATCATGAAGTCGACGCCGTGCGCGTTCGCGTAGTCGGCCAGCTCCGGGCCGGGGACGCGCCGCTCGGCCGGGACGACCACGAGCCGTCCGCCCGACAGCAGCCCGAGGCAGAGGTCCCAGAATGCGACGTCGAAACTCGGCGACGCGAACTGCAGCACCCGGCTCCGCGGACCGATCCCGAACCGCTGGGTCTGGGTCGCGACCAGCTTCGCGACACCCGCGTGGGACACGACAACACCCTTGGGACGACCGGTCGAGCCCGAGGTGTAGATGACGTAGGCCGCGTTGGCCGGGACGATCGCCGCGCCCGGGTCCGTCGCCGGCGCGTCGGCCAGGGACGTCTCGTCGAGCAGGAGGACGTCGCCGTCGAAGCGGTCGGCCAGTTCGCTCGTGGTCACCACGCACACCGGACCGGCGTCGGCGACCATGAACGTGATCCGGTCGGCCGGGTAGTCCTGGTCGAGCGGCAGGTAGGCGGCGCCGGCCTTGAGGACGGCCAGCTCCGCCACGATCATCTCGACCGACCGCGGCACGGCCAGCGCGACCACGCGCTCGGGCCCGGCGCCGCGGCCGATGAGGACGTGCGCGAGCCGGTTCGCCCGCGCGTCCAGCTCGGCGTAGGTGATCTCGACGTCCTCGAAGACCAGCGCGACGGAGCCTGGCGCCTCACGTACGCGGGCGGCGAACAGCTCCGGCAGCGTCGACAGCGGCGTGTCGAGGTCGGTGGCGTTCCAGTCGTCGAGCATCCGGCGCAGTTCCGGCTCCGGCACCAGGTCGAGCCGCGCGACCGGCCACTGTGGACGTTCCAGCGCGGCGACGAGGAGGTGTTCGAGGTGGCCGAGCATGCGGTCCACAGTGGACTCTTCGAGGACGTCGCCGCGGTAGCGCGCCTCGAGGACGCCGTCACCGAGGTCGACCACCAGGTCGAGCGGCAAGGTCGTCTCGGCGGCGAAGCCGACGTTGACCAGCACCGAGCCGCCACGACCGCGTTCTGGCTGCAGCTCGCCGACCAGGTCGTCGAACGGCACCTCGTGCGCCACGGCCTCCTCGCGAGCCGCCCGCACGCGCGCGACGACGTCGTCGAAGCCGGGCGAGCCGGCCAGGTCGACGCGCAGCGGAACCAGCGAGCCGACGCCGAGCACGACGTCGGCCGTGCCGGTGTACCGGTGCAGCAGGACGACGAAGGCCGACAGCACGAGCAGGTCCGCGTCCTCACCCAGTGACAGCGGCAGCTCCCGGGTCAGCCGATCGCGCGGCGCCGCCGGCTCCGCGGGGTAGGGCCGGTCGACCGGCAGCGGCAGTTCCTTCGGCGCCGACGCGAGGCGATCACGCCAGAACCCGAGGTCCGCGACCTGCTGCACAGCGTCACCGTTGCTCACCGGTAGACCAGCCTCCCGCTGCTTGCGGCGCCCCGAACGGGGCGCGAACTTAGGTGAACCTAACAAACCGAGGGTGAGGATGCACTCCTGTACCATCGGTTAGCCTTACCTAAAATTGGTACCAGTCGGAGGTGCGGTGCGAACAGACCCCGGAGGTATCGCTCTCACGCGACGCCCGCCACACACGGGCCGCGCGATCGGGTTCCTCGCCGCCCTCGCGGTCCTCGTTCTGCTGTGCCTGCTGAGCATCTGGCTGGGGTCGAAGGAGATCTCATTCGGCGCCGTCTGGCAGGTGCTGTGGCACAACGACGGCTCCGCCGACGCCGTGATCATCCACAGTGTCCGGATGCCGCGGACGCTCCTCGCGGTGCTGGTGGGCGCCGGTCTCGGGCTCGCGGGCTGCGTGATGCAGGCGCTGACCCGCAACCCGCTGGCCGACCCGGGCCTGCTCGGCGTCAGCGCCGGGGCCGCGTTCGCCATCGTGTTCTCGATCACCGTGCTCGGCGTCAGCTCGGCCTACGGCTACATCTGGTTCGCCTTCGCCGGTGCGCTGGCCGCGACGACCGTCGTCTACTTCCTCGGCACCCGCGGCCGCGCCGGGTCGAGCCCGGTCAAGCTCGCGCTCGCCGGCGCCGCCGTCACGGCGTTGCTCGCCTCGTTCACCAGCGCGATGGTGCTGTCGGACCCGGTGGCGCTCAACCGCTACCGCTTCTGGTCGGCGGGCTCGCTCGCCGGCGTCGACAGCAGCGCGCTGCTGCAGGTCCTGCCGTTCCTCGTGATCGGCGTGGTGCTGGCGATCGCGAGCGGCCCGGCGCTGAACAGCCTCGCCCTCGGGGACGACGTCGCGATCGCGCTGGGCCGCAAGCTCGGCCCGCTGCGGCTGCGTGGCGCGCTCGCGATCACCCTGCTGACCGGTGCGGCCGTCGCCGTCGCCGGGCCGATCGTCTTCCTCGGCCTGATCGTCCCGCACGCGGTGCGGTTCGTCATCGGCCCGGACCACCGCTGGCTGCTGCCCTACACCGCGGTGCTCGCGCCGTGCCTGCTGCTGGCCGCCGACATCCTCGGCCGGATCCTGGCGCGGCCCAGCGAGATCCGGGCCGGCGTGATCGTCGCGTTCCTCGGCGCGCCGTTCTTCATCTACCTGGTTCGCCGGCGCAAGCTCGTGGAGACCTGACATGGCCTTGCTCCAAGCGCGACGCACCTTCCGGCTCACGACACCGCCGGTGTCGGGCCGGTTCCGGCCGCGGCTGCTGATCGTCTGCCTCGTGCTCGCCGTGCTGACGTTCGTGCTGTTCTGCGTCGGCATGACGATCGGCGACGTCCCGATGAGCGTGTCCGACGTCCTGTCCGGCCTCTTCGGCGGCAGCGACAGCGGAAACGGCTACATCGTCCAGGAACTGCGCCTGCCCCGGGCACTCACCGGGCTGCTGGCCGGGATCGCGTTCGGCGCGTCCGGCGCCGTGTTCCAGACCATCACGCGCAACCCGCTGGCCAGCCCGGACATGATCGGCATCAACGCGGGCGCGGCCACCGCCGTCGTCGCCGGGATCGCGTTCGGCTTCGGCGGCGGCCTCGGCACGACGACGCTGGGCCTGTTCGGCGGGCTGTTCACGGCGGTGCTGGTGTACGCGCTCGCCTGGCGGCGCGGCACCACCGGCTACCGGATCCTGCTGGTGGGCATCGGGATCTTCGCGATGTGCACCAGCCTGACCGACTACCTGCTCAGCCGCGCGCAGATCACCGAGGCGCAGGCCGCGATCGGCTGGATGGTCGGCAACCTCGCCAACCGCGGCTGGGAGCACGTCATCCCGTTGCTGGGCGCGCTGTGCGTGCTGCTGCCGGTGGTGCTGGCGCTGTCGCGGTGGATGAGCACGCTGCTGCTCGGCGACGAGGTCGCGGCCGGGCTCGGCACACCGGTGCAGCCGGTGCGGCTGGGCCTGCTGCTGTCCGGCGCCGGCCTGGTCGCGTTCGCGACGGCGTCCGCGGGCCCGATCTCGTTCGTCGCCCTGACGGCACCGCAGATCGCGCAACGGCTCGCGCGGCTCTCGTCGCCACCGATCACGGCGTCCGCGCTCACCGGCGCGGTCGTGGTGCTGGGCAGCGACATCATCGCGCGCGAGATCACCGCGTCCGCGCTGCCGGTCGGCATCGTCACCGGCATCCTCGGCGCCCCGCTCCTGCTCTGGCTGCTGGCCAGGGCCAACCGATCCGGTTCCGGAGGCTGACACATGACATCCGACGCCCCCTCGCTGCGGGTGGAGCAGCTCCGGGTCGCCTACGACGACCGGGTGGTCATCGACGGCCTCGACCTCGACATCCCGCCGGGTGAGATCACGGCGATCATCGGCGCCAACGCCTGCGGGAAGTCGACGCTGCTGCGCACCCTGGCCCGGCTGCTGACGCCGAAAGCGGGCGGGGTCTACCTCGACGGCCGGTCGATCCACGACCTGCCGACCCGCGAGGTCGCCCAGCGCCTCGGCATCCTCCCGCAGTCGCCGGTGGCGCCGGAGGGCATGACGGTGGCCGACCTCGTCGGCCGCGGCCGCGCCCCGCACCAGAGCTGGTGGCGCCAGTGGTCCACTTCGGACGAAGGCGCGGTGCGGGCCGCTCTGGCGGCCACCGAGCTGACCGACCTGGCCGACCGGCCGGTCGACGAGCTGTCCGGCGGGCAGCGCCAGCGCGCGTGGATCGCGATGGCCGTCGCGCAGGGCACGCCGGTGCTGCTGCTGGACGAGCCGACGACCTACCTCGACCTGGCGCACCAGATCGACGTGCTCGACCTGGTCGTCGACCTCAACCGCGACGAGGGCCGCACGGTGGTGATGGTGCTGCACGACCTCCCCCAGGCGTGCCGCTACGCCGACCACGTCATCGCGATGAAGGCCGGCCGGATCGTGGCGGCGGGCAAGCCCGTCGAGGTGATCACCGAGGAGCTGGTCGAGGAGGTCTTCGACGTCCGCTGCCAGGTGACCCCGGACCCGATCAGCGGCACGCCGATGGTGATCCCGATCAGCCGCCACCACCCGGCACCGCTCTCCTGAAAAGCCGTGAAGGCCTCCTTCCCGGCTCTTATGGCCGGTAAGGAGGCCTTCACGGCTTTCGGGGATTCCCGGGTGACAGGACGGCGGCCGGCGCGCTAGCCTCGGCGTGTTCTGGCCCCTCCTCGGTTCTGGACTCGGTCCCCGAGGAACGTCCGGCCACTCCCCTCCAGGAAGCAGAGCCATGTTCGTGCTGCCCGAAATCACCACCGGATCCGAGCGTCTCCTGCTGGAGGCGACGATGGACCGCAACCGTCGCGCGGTCGCCGACACCGCGCGCGGCCTGTCCGACACCGACGTCCGGACGCGGCTCGTCGCGTCGTCGACCACGCCGATCGGCCTCGTCAAGCACGCCGCGATGGCCGAACGCCGCTGGTTCCAGCTCCTGCTGCTGGGCCTCGACGAGGCCGGCTGCGACGGGCCCACGACCCCGGGCGACGCCAGTTTCGTCGTCGCCGACAGCGAAACCCTCGACGACGTGATCGCCGAGTTCGAGCGGGCCGCCGCACGCTCACGCGAGATCGCGGCCCGCTTCGACCTCGACGACACCTGGACCCACGACGTCCTCGGCGAGGTCAACCTCCGGTTCGTCTACCTGCTGCTGATCGAGGACTTCGCCCGCCACGCCGGGCACGGCGACATCCTCCGGGAGCAGCTCACCGCGCGCTGACCGCGTACTCCCCCTCCGGCGCCGCGACCACCCGGCGGTCCACAATGGACTGCAGGATCTCGCCCACCCGCACCGCGGTGTTGGACAGCAGCGACGACGTGATGCCGTGCGTGTGCTCGGTCCCGCCCTGCAGGTAGATGCCGCCGCGCAGGGCGGGTTCCGTGGTGATCCGGTAGTCGCGCTCGACGCGCAGCCGGCCCTCGTCGTCCCGCGCGCACTGCGGACCCAGCTCGCCGAGCAGCGGCGTCGGGTCGGCGGGGCGGTAGCCGGTCGCGTAGACGACGGCGTCGGCCGCCAGCACCGTGCGCTCGCCCGTCGTGAGCGACTCGACCGTCGTCGAGACGGCCGCGCCGGTGTCGGTCACCTCGACCGGACGGGAGACGTTGAACAGCCGCAGCCGCTCCACGCCCAGCACCTTCTCGCGGTAGACGCGGCGGTAGAGCTCGTCGATCAGCTCGACGTCGACGGCGGAGTAGTTCGTCGCGCCGTGGTAGCGCATCAGGCGGTCCTTGACCGGCTCACCCGCGCCGTAGAACTGGTCGACGGCCTCCGGGTCGAAGATCCGGTTGGCGAACGAGCTGTCGTCGGCCGGGCTGTAGCCGTAGCGCGCGAACACCGCGCAGATCTCGGTGTGCGGGAACTCGTCGTGCAGCAGGGCCGCGACTTCGGCGGCGCTCTGCCCGGCGCCGACCACGACGAACCGCTTCGGCTCGGTGCCGCGCAGGCGTTCGACGCGGAAGAGCAGCTCGCTGTTGTGCCAGATCCGCTCGCCTGCGGTGACGCCGTCGGGCAGCTGCGCCCGCAACCCGGTGCCCATGACCAGGTTCCGGGCCCGCAGCGAGGTGCCGTCGGAGATCTGGACGTCGAAGAACTCGACCTCTTCACCGTCGTAGACCGGCTTCACGGACACGACTTCGGTGCCGTACGAGACGACGTCGTCGACCTTCGCGGCCGCCCACTCGAAGTAGTCGTGGAACTCGACCCGCAGCGGGAAGAGGTTCTTGTGGTTGATGAAGTCCACCAGCCGCCCGGCGGCGTGCAGGTAGTTGAGGAAGGTGAACTCGCTGGTCGGGTTCCGCATGGTGACCAGGTCCTTGAGGAAGGAGACCTGCATCGTCGCGGTGTCGATCAGCATCCCGCGGTGCCAGCCGAAGCGGGGTTGCCGCTCCAGGAAGTGCGCGGTCACCGGCTTCCCCGCGCCGGCGTTGTGCTCGGCCAGCGCGATCGCGAGGGCCAGGTTCGAAGGTCCGAAACCCACCCCGACGACGTCGTAGATCGGGACCTGTTCGCCGGCCTCTGCAGTCATGTCGCTCCCTCGCACACTCCGGTAACGTTCAGGGAACCCTAACCTAACTTAGGCGAGCCTCGCCTAGTACGTTCGTGGTGATGTTCGTCCCCCGACTACGGAAAGGCATTCTCGAATGCGCGTGGCGATGTTCGGCTACCAGACCTGGGGGCACCGGACCCTCCAAGCGCTCATCGACGCGGGCCACGAGGTCGCGCTGGTGGTCACCCACCCGAAGAGCGACCACGCGTACGAGCGGATCTGGGCCGACTCCGTCGCCGATCTCGCCGAGGCCAACGGCATCCGCGTCCTGCTGCGCAACCGCCCGGACGACGACGAGCTGCTGGCCGAGCTGAAGACGGCCGAGCTCGACCTGATCGTGGCGAACAACTGGCGCACGTGGCTGCCGCCGGAGATCTTCGACCTGCCGCGCCACGGGACCCTCAACATCCACGACTCGCTGCTGCCGTCCTACGCCGGGTTCTCCCCGCTGATCTGGGCGCTGGTCAACGGCGAGCCCGAGGTCGGCGTCACCGCCCACATGATGGACGGCGAGCTGGACGCGGGCGACATCGTCCTGCAGCGCGCGATCCCGGTCGGCCCGGCCGACACGACGACGGACCTGTTCCACCGCACGGTCGACCTCATCGCGCCGATCACGGCCGAGGCGATCCAGCTCATCGAGACCGGCTACACGCCGGTGCCGCAGGACCGGTCGAAGGCGAGCTTCTTCCACAAGCGCGCCGCGCGCGACAGCCTCATCGACTGGACGTGGCCGGTCGAGGACATCGAACGCCTGGTGCGCGCGCAGTCCGACCCGTACCCGAACGCGTTCGCCTACCACCGCGGCCAGGAGGTGCGCATCACGAAGGCGTCGATCTCGCAGGGCCACTACGGCGGCACGCCGGGCCGCATCTTCATCAAGGAGGCCGACGGCGTGGTGATCGTGGCGGGCCCGGAAGCCCGCCGCGGCCGGTCCCCCGGCCTGCTGGTGGAACGAGTCCGCACGGCGGACGGCACGGAACTCCCGGCGGCCGACTACTTCACGACCATGGGCGGCTACCTGACCGACCGCCCCTGAGACGCCGAGTGGTGCTGTTGGCGAATTCGTGGCGAGGCGCCGGTGAGCGGCTGGATTCGCCGACAGCGACCGGCGGCGCGGCAAAGGACTAGCGCAGCGGCACAACGCCGTCGGTCAGCGTCCCGGCGATCCGGCGGTGAACAGGGTGTTCCCGCGGCGCGGCCACGCCGTACACGGTCGACAGCACCTCGGCGAGGTCGGTCAGCAGGTCGGGCCCGGACAGCTCCGGTGGCCCGTAGATCCGGCCGGGGGGCTTGAAGAACAGGCGGCACGGCACGTCCTCGCCCGGGCCGAGGGCGGGCTGCCGGTAGTCGACGGCCAGTTCGCGGCAGCCGACGCGGAGGAACGGGGCGCAGTCGGTGCCGGGGCCGAGTTCGGCGTACCAGCCGCGGATCTCGGGCCGGTCGGCGAGCAGCCGCTGTTCGAGCCGGGCGACGAGCGCCGGGAACCGGCCCGAACCGCGGAGGGGGGCCGCGAACGTGACGTAGCCCAGCAGCGCGACCGCGGTCAGCGTGTGGAACGACGCCATCCCCGACGGCTCCGGGTCGGCCGGGGCCGCGCGCAACGCCCACAGGTGGTAGCCCGGCTCGGCGACCGCGTGCCGGAACTCGTCCTCGCCGACGGCGGTGGGGCCGGGCGGGAACGCACCCCGGTAGACCGCCAGGGTGCCGGCGAAGTCCCGGTCGTCCGGGCCGGTCACCGCGTGGACGTCGAGCGGCCGGGCGGCCTCGCGACCGGTGTAGCGGTCCAGGGGCAGCCGGCCGACGTCGTCCCGCGCGCTCAGGTGCGCGGCCATGCGCCGGTACTCGGGCGAGTCCTCGGGACGGTCGATCCGCATGGCCAGCCGCAGGTATTCCCGGACGACGAGGGTGATCGCGGCGGCCGGGACGCGATCCCGCCAGGCCGCCGACAGCGGTTTGCAGATCAGGATCAGCCCGGTCACCGGAGCTTGCCCCGGCGACAGAGCGGGCTGCCGGTAAGGGAAGTCGAGGCCGGCGTAGCCGTACCGGTGCCAGATCAGCGCCCGCGCGACCGGGTCGAGGTTGTCGGCGAGTGCCGACACCGCCCGGGGATCGTTCATTTCGGCCACCACACCGGCGAGTTCGCGCCCGCCGGCGGCGGCGTCGGCGGCCAGGACCGCTTCGATGTGGTCCATCAGGGCCCGGCCGACGCCCCGGCCGCGCACGTCGGCCGAAACGAGCAGGTACTCGATCACCCCCGTGGCGGGTTCGGCCAGGTAGTCCGCGATCACCGCGCCGGCCAGCAGCTCGCCGTCGAAGGCGAGGACGATGTGGTAGTTGTTCTCGCCGTACCAGCCGTGTCCCTTCAGCCGCAGGTAGCCGGCCATGTTCTCCAGCGACTCGCGTTCGTCCGGATCGGGGAACAGGCTGACGTAAAGGGTCCCGTGGAACCCGCCCAGCACGGAGAGGTCGTCCGGGGCGCCGGTGAGCTCGCGGAAGGTGATCACTGCCGGCTGTCTCCGCTGATCGTGCCGAGCAGCCGCTGGAAGTCCCGCGAGCCGAGCGCCGGTTCCCCGGGAACGAGGAAGCCGGACTTCTGCAGCAGTTCGAGCTTGCCGTGGCGCTCGCTGACGTATGCGGCCTTGTGCGCCAGGCTGTCGAGGTTGTACCCGATCGCGTCGACGTTGGTCAGGTCCGTGTGCTCCCACAGCAGGTAGCAGTCGCCCAGCCGTGGCGGCTGGTCCGCCGGGGCGTCGTCGGTGGCCCACCAGCACTGCCAGACGTAGGCGGAGTAGTAGTCCGGGATCTCGAGCAGCGGGTCGAGCCGGTGCTGCTCGGAATCCAGCAGCAGGCAGTAGTCGAACTCGCCCTGCCACCGCTCGGCCGCGGCGCCCAGCGCCGGGTTGCGCGTCATCAGGTGGGACCGGTGGCAGAGCAGCGCGGTGACCTCGGCCTTGAGCGCGCCGACCCCGCGTTCCCGGAACATCGGCATGATCCCGCTGCGGATGGCCCGGCCCTTCTCGCCGACCGCGGCCACGAGGATCGAGTTCGCCTCGTCGCCCCGGCCGAGCTGGCCCAGGAAGAACCGGGACCGGTCCGGCCCGTCCTCGCTCGTGAAGTCCCACGACGGCGCCCACTCCTCGAACCCCGCGTAGGTCCACTGCTGGATACCGTTGCCGTGCACCGGATCCGAGCCGCCCCTGGCGCGTTCCCACCAGCCGGCGTTGAGCAGCACGGCGGGCGAGAACACGCCGGTGACGCGCACCGGTTCGGGGTGCCGCGGCGGCCGGGACGACGGACCGAGCCGGGCCCGGAGCTGGTCGACGTCCAGCACTTTGGGCAGCCGGTCCCGGCGAGGCACCGACGACGGTGTACCGCCGACGAAGTCGGTCGTGTGGAGCACCTTCTGCAGCAGCAAGGTCAGCGGGTCCGCGATCTCGGCCCGGATGATGTCGGCGATCAGCCCTGGCCGGTAAGGGATCCCCACGCCGATCGAAAGGGGGCCGAGCTTGCCCGATATATGCCACAGGGACTCGGTGTCCGAAACGCCGCCCCGATTGACCGCCATGTCTCCGCCCATCCGCTCGCTCGCCGAACGGGTGGTAGGTCGGCGTCGTACTGGGCACCGTTACATCGGCTGTCAGTACTGGATCAGCCGAGGATCTTGACCATGGTGTCGGCGTCCGCGGAACCCGTTCCCACGACCTCGTAGCCCTCCGCGAGGTACAGCCGCCGGGCGAAGTTCTTCCGCTCGACGCTGAGGCTGATCCGCTCGACACCCGCCGCGCGGGCCCGGTCCTCGGCGGCCCGCAGGAGCGCACGGCCGACACCCCGGCCGCGCCAGGCGGCCACCACGCCGATCGACAACTCCGGGACGTCGGCGGCGACGAACCCGTACCCCGGGTCGTCGGCCGTGAAGAACCGCAGCCACGCCGCGCCGACGCGCTCGCCGTCCGCCTCGGCGACCACGCCCAGGTCGTCCGGCCGCGGCCACCCGGCGACGTAGTGCGCGGTGTCGGGGGCCAGCAACACCCGGCGGCGGCTCTTCTTCTTCCCCTCCGGCGACCAGTTGACCGCCGCCACGAGCATGTCGGCCAGGAAGTCGCCGTCGTCGCGAGTCGCCTCGCGGAGGTTCACAGCTCGCGGACCTTGCCGCCGGTCACCTCGAAGCGGCGGGTGACGTGCACGGCGTCGAGCATCCGGCGGTCGTGCGTCACCAGCAGCAGCGTGCCCGGGTAGCGGTCCAGCGCCGCCTCGAGCTGCTCGATCGCGGGCAGGTCGAGGTGGTTGGTCGGCTCGTCGAGCACCAGCAGGTTGACGCCGCGCGCCTGCAGCAGCGCGAGCGCCGCGCGGGTGCGCTCCCCCGGCGACAGCGTCGCGGCGGACCGCAGCACGTGCGCGGCCTTGAGCCCGAACTTCGCCAGCAACGTCCGGACGTCGGCGTCGGGCAGCTCCGGCACTTCACGCGCGAAGGCGTCCGCGAGCGGGCCGTCGCCGAGGAACAGCTTGCGCGCCTGGTCGACCTCGCCGACCACGACGCCCGAACCGAGCGCCGCATCGCCTTCGTCCGGGGACAGCCGGCCGAGCATCACAGCCAGCAGCGTCGACTTCCCGGCGCCGTTCGCGCCGGTGATGGCGACCTTGTCCGCCCAGTCCACCTGCAGGTCGACCGGTCCGAGCGTGAACCCGCCCCGGCGGACGACCGCGCCGCGCAGGGTCGCGACCACCGCGCCCGCCCGCGGGGCCGCGGCGATCTCCATCCGCAGCTCCCACTCCTTGCGCGGCTCGTCGACGACGTCCAAGCGCTCGATCATCCGCTCGGTCTGCCGCGCCTTCGACGCCTGCTTCTCGGTGGCCTCGCTGCGGAACTTGCGGCCGATCTTGTCGTTGTCGGGCGCCTTCCGGCGGGCGTTCTTGACGCCCTTCTCCATCCAGCCCCGCTGCATCCGCCCGCGGGCCTCGAGCGCCGCCTTCGTCCCGGCGAACTCGTCGTAGTCCTCGCGGGCGTGCCGCCGCGCGACCTCGCGCTCCTCCAGGTAGGCGTCGTACCCGCCGCCGTAGGTGTTGACCTGCTGCTGCGCCAGGTCCAGCTCGACGACGCGGTCGACCGTGCGGGCCAGGAACTCGCGGTCGTGGCTGACCAGCACCGTGGCCGAGCGCAGGCCGGTGACGAACCGCTCCAGCCGGGCGAGGCCGTCCAGGTCGAGGTCGTTGGTCGGCTCGTCGAGCAGGAAGACGTCGTAGCGGCTCAGCAGCAGCGACGCCAGCCCGGCGCGCGCGGCCTGGCCGCCCGAGAGCGACGTCATCAGCTGGTCCAGGTCGATGGCCAGCCCGAGGTCGGCGGCCACCTCCGCGGCACGGTCGTCGAGGTCGGCGCCGCCGAGGGCGAGCCACCGGTCGAGCGCGGTCGCGTACAGGTCGTCCGAGCCGTCCTCGCCCGCGGTGAGCGCCTCGGTGGCCACGTCGAGGTCCGCCTGTGCCGCCGAGACGCCGGTGCGGCGCGCCAGGAACGCCCGCACCGACTCGCCTTCGCGGCGTTCGGGCTCCTGCGGCAGGTGCCCGACGGTGGCGGTCGGCGGGTTCAGCCGCACCTCGCCGTCGTCCGGGCGGGCCAGGCCGGCCAGGGTCCGCAGCAGCGTCGACTTGCCGGCGCCGTTGACGCCGACCAGGCCGACGACGTCGCCGGGCGCGACGACCAGGTCCAGACCGGAGAAGAGGAGGCGATCGCCGTGGCCCGCGGCCAGGTCCTTCGCGACGAGAGTTGCGCTCATGAGGTAGCCGAGTCTACGGGCACGTGGTGAACTGTCAGATCAAGGTCAATGACACCGCCTGTGTGTGTCCGGTGGCGCTTTGATCACTCAGTGTGGGTAACCTGTTCGGTTGTCGATACCCCGCAGCAGTGAGGTCGGTGAACACAGAATGGGCGAGCCCGCTTCCCCGGTCACCCTCGGCCGAAGGCCGAAGGCGAGGGAAGGCCGCGCGTCGGCGCCACGGCCGACGGTCAGCCGCCGTCGCGAGGTGAGCCACGCGAGCGCGCGTTCGCTCCTGATGACCGTGCTCGGCGAGTACGCGCTCCCCCGCGACAAGCCGGTCTGGACGTCGATGCTGGTCGAGGTCCTCGGGATCCTCGACATCGAGGAGAAGTCGGCGCGGCAGGCGCTGGCCCGCTCCGCCGCCGAGGGCTGGGTCGTCTCCGAGCGCGTCGGCCGCCGGGTGCGGTGGTCGCTGACGCCACCGGGGCGCCGGCTGCTGACCGAGGGCGCCGACCGGATCTACGCGTTCGGCCGCGAGGCCCGCCCGTGGAACGGGCAGTGGCTGATGCTGATCGTGTCCGTGCCGGAGGCCAAGCGCGACCTGCGCCACCGGCTGCGCACGCGCCTGACCTGGGCGGGCTTCGGCTCGCCGGTCGCCGGCGTCTGGGTCAGCCCGGACCTGAGCCGCCAGCGCGAGGCCCAGCAGATCGTCACCGACCTGGGTCTCGAAGCGCAGGCCATGTCGTTCACGTCGACCTACGGCGAGGTCGGCGAGCAGGAGACGATGGTCGCCCGATCGTGGGACCTCACCGAGCTGAAGGACCGCTACGAGGACTTCATCGACCGCTTCACCGGCCTGAACCCGACCGGTGGGCGCGCGGTGCTGCGGGCGCAGACCGAGCTCGTGCACGAGTGGCGGCGGTTCCCGTTCCTCGACCCGCAGCTGCCCGCCGAGCTCCTGCCGGCGAAGTGGAGCGGGACGAAAGCCGGGGAGCTGTTCCATCACATACACGTCGACTGGCGCCCCGACGCCCAGCAGTATTGGGACGACATCGTCGAAGCCGAAGAAGCAGGGTGAGCATGACTGACCAGGTCCGCCTCGACCGTGACGGCGGGCTCGCCGTCCTGACCGTCGACGCGCCGCCGTTGAACCTCTACACGGCTTCCCTGCAGGCCGACCTCGCCGCCGCCATCGGCTCGCTGGAGGACACCCCCGCCCGGGCGCTGCTGATCCGCGCCGAGGGCAAGATCGTCAGCGGCGGCGTGGACGTCTCGCTGTTCGACGCCCAGGGCTCGCCCGCCGAGGCGAAGGTGCTGTTCGACGAGATGCTCGCGGTGCCGGACCGGATCGCCGCGCTGCCGTTCCCCACCGTGTTCGCCGCCCACGGCCTGTGCCTGACCTGGGCGTTCGAGGTCGCGGTGGCCTGCGACCTCATCCTGGCCGCCCCACGCGCGAAATTCGGCCTGGTCGAGAAGGTCGTCGGGCTGACCCCGACCATGGGCGGCACCCAGCGGCTCGCCGCGCGGGCGGGCGTCGGGCGTGCCAAGGAGTTCGTGATGACCGGCGACACCTACGACGCGGCGACGATGGAGCGCTGGAACGTCGTCAACCGCGTCCTGCCGGACGAGGGCTTCGACGCCGCGGCCCGCGCGTTCGCCCAGCGGCTGGCCGACGGCCCGACCCGCGCCCACGCGGCGACCAAGCGCGTGCTGGACCACTTCGCCGCGGGCGGCGTCCCGGAGGCCAACGCGCACATCACGACGATCGCGGCGGCGCTGTTCGAGACCGAGGACCTCCGGGGCGCCGTGAAGTCGTTCCTCGCGGACGGCCCGGGCAAGGCGACGTTCTCCGGACGTTAACAGTCCGTTCGGACAACGGTTTCCGCCGTTCGGGCGTGCGCGGATCGTCCCGCTCCGGGCTACATTCGAATTTGGTCTAGACCACCACATTCGTCTGCTTCGTGTCGCTTGGAGAACCGCCATGAGACGCACGCCCGCACGACTACGCTCCGCGCTCGCCGCACTGCTGATAGCAGCAGGCGGCGTCGCGGCGCTGGCCCCGCCCGCCGCCGCGGCCGGTTCGCTGACCGCCTCACTCGCCCTGAGCGGCGCGACCGGTACCTACACCGTCACCAACGCCGGAACCGCCTCGGTCAGCAACTGGGCGATCACCTTCACGCTGCCCGCCGGCGTCACCGCCAGCACCGGCGACAACGCGACGGTGACGCAGAACGGCACCCAGGTCACGCTGACCCCGGCGTACTACATCGCGACGCTGGCGCCGGGCCGCAGCACCTACCCGTACAACCCGACGTTCCGGCTCAGCGCGGCCGCGACGCCGGCGCAGTGCCGCGTCGACAACGCCAACTGCGACGGGTCACCGGACACGCCACCCGGCGCGCCCGCGAACCTGCGGCTGGTCGCGAAGACGACGACCACGGCCGCGCTGGCCTGGAACGCGTCGACGGCCGGCTCGCTGCCGGTCACCGGCTACGACGTCTACCGGGACGGGACGCTCGCCACGTCCGTCACGGGCACCAGCGCCACGATCAGCGGACTGACGCCGAACACGGCGTACTCGTTCACCGTGAAGGCCAAGGACGCCAAGGGCACGGCGTCGCCGGCGAGTGCGGCGCTGGCCGTCACGACCAACAACCCGGCCAACGACACGCAGGCACCGACGGTGCCCGGCGGTCTGCGGTCGACGTCGGCCGACGCGGCTTCGGTGTCGCTCGCGTGGACCGCGTCCACCGACAACACCGGCGTCGTCAGCTACGACGTCTACCGCGGGAGCACCCTGGCGACGACGGTCACCACGACCGCCGCCGTCGTCACCGGCCTGTCACCGTCCACTTCGTACACGTTCACCGTGCGCGCCCGGGACGGCTACGACAACGTGTCGGCGCCGAGTGCCGCCGTCACCGCGAAGACCGGCGACATCGTCTCGGGCTACGCGAAGGTCGGCTACTTCGTGCAGTGGGGCATCTACGGCCGCCAGTACTTCGTCAAGAACCTCGAGACGACCGGCGCGGCCGCGAAGCTGACGCACCTGCTGTACGCGTTCGAGAACATCGACCCGGTGAACCTGACCTGCCTCTCCGGCGTCACGAAGGGCACCACGGCGAACCCGCAGGACCCGAGCCAGGGCGACGGCGCCGGTGACGCCGAGGCCGACTACTCACGGCCGTTCGCGGCGGCCCAGTCGGTCGACGGCGTGGCCGACACGGGCTGGGAAGCGTTGCGCGGCAACTTCAACCAGCTCAAGAAGCTCAAGGCGAAGCACCCGAACCTGAAGGTGCTGGTCTCCCTGGGCGGCTGGACGTACTCGAAGTACTTCTCCGACGTCGCGGCCACCGACGCGTCGCGCAAGAAGTTCGTCTCGTCGTGCGTCGACACCTGGATCAAGGGCAACCTGGCGTCCTACGGCGGCGCCGGCGGCCCGGGCACCGCGGCCGGGCTCTTCGACGGCATCGACATCGACTGGGAGTGGCCCGCCAGCGCCGACGGCCACCCCGGCAACCACTGGAGCCCGAACGACAAGAACAACCTGACCGCGCTGATGGCCGAGTTCCGCACGCAGCTCGACGCGTACGGCGCGACCACCGGCAAGCGGTACCAGCTGCAGGCCTTCACCCCGGCGGACCCGGCCAAGGTCGCGGCCGGGTGGGACCTGTCGAAGATCTTCGGCTACCTCGACGTCGCGAACGTGCAGGGGTACGACTTCCACGGGTCGGGCAGCGACAACTCGTGGGAGCCGAACCGAACCGGCCACCAGGGCAACCTGTACGCCGACGCGGACGACCCGTACAACTTCCACTTCAGCGCCGAGGCGGCGATCAACGCGTACACCAACGCGGGCGTCGATCCACGGCGGCTGACGCTCGGCCTGGCCTTCTACGGCCGCGGCTGGCAGGGCGTCGCCGCGGGCGGGAAGAACGGCGAGTGGCAGTCGGCGACCGGCGCGGCGCCGGGGCAGTTCCCCGAGGAGGCCGGCACGCGCGGGTACTCGAACCTCCTCGCGAGTGTCCCCGGGTGCACGGTCTACCACGACACAGCGGCCGTCGCGACGTCCTGCTACACGGGCAACGGCGGCCAGTGGTGGACGTTCGACGACGCGTGGTCGATCGGGCTGAAGACCACCTGGCTCAAGTCGCGCGGCCTGCTCGGCGTGATGGCGTGGGAGATGTCGGGTGACACCGGGGCGCTGATGAACGCGGTCAGCGCGGGTCTCGGTTAACGGAACGGCTATTCAGCCCGCTGAACGGAAATCGTCTTCCGTTCAGCGGGCTGAACATTTCGCTCTTTCTTTCCTTCACGACACGAAGAAAGGCATTGCCCGCTCTTGACTGACGGTGGTCTGGACCATAAAACTGTCGGGACAGCGCGCTGGTGATCCACCTCACATCGTCGTCCCGAGGAGAGCCATGTCCGCATCCCGCTGGAGGAAAGTCGTCACGCTCGCCGCCGCCGTCCCGCTCGCACTGGGCCTGGTCGCCACCCCGGCACCCGCGGCGCCGGCCACGTTCACCCACCCGGGTGTGCTGGTCAGCCGTCCGCAGCTGGACTTCGTGAAGGCGCAGGTGAACGCCGGCGCCCAGCCGTGGAAAGCCGCTTACGACCAAGCCAAAGCGAGCACGTACGCATCGCTTTCGCGCACGCCGAAACCGCGTTCGGTCGTCGAATGCGGCCCGTACTCGGACCCGAACCTCGGCTGCACCGATGAGCGGGAAGACGCGATCGCGGCGTACACGGACGCGCTGATCTGGTACATCTCGGGCGACGCCCGCTACGCGCAGAAGGCGATCGCCCTGATGGACGCGTGGTCGGCGACGATCACCAACCACACCAACAGCAACGCGCCCCTGCAGACGGGCTGGGCGGGCTCGTCGTGGCCCCGCGCGGCGGAGATCATCAAGTACACGTACACGAGCTGGCCGAACTCGGGTCGTTTCGGCACGATGCTGCGCAACGTCTACCTGAACAAAATCATCAACGGCAGCAACAGCAACGGCAACTGGGAACTGTCCATGATGGAGGCCGCGGTGGGCATCTCGGTCTTCCTGGAGGACAAGACGAACTACGACAAGGCGGTAACCCGCTACCGCAACCGCGTCGCGGCGTACGTCTACCTCACTTCGGACGGCTCGCTCCCGAAGACGGTCCCGGGCAGCGGTCTGTCCACACGCGACCAGATCGTCGGCTACTGGCAGGGCCAGGGCACGTTCGTGGACGGCCTGACACAGGAGACATGCCGCGACTTCGTCCACACGGGCTACGGCATAGCGGCGATCGCGGACGTGGCGGAGACGCTGCGCATCCAGGGCCAGGACGTCTACGGAACGGACGTCGGCGAGCGCCTGCGCCAGGCGTTGGGCTTCCAGTCGAAGTACGAACTGGGCACGGCGGTCCCATCCTGGCTCTGCGGCGGCAGCGTGAAGCGAGGCCTGGGCCCGGTGACGGAGGTGGGCTTCAACGCACTCCACGGCCGCCTGGGCATCGCAATGGCCAACACGCAGACGCTGACGGAGAGCAAGCGCCCGGCGGGCACGAACGCGTTGTTCGTCGCGTGGCAGACCCTGACCCACGCGAACAACCCAGCGTGACCTGACCCTTGCCCGCCTGCCTCTGCTTTGCCCTGGATCTTTGGGTTTCCGCAGGTCAGGCGGGCAAGGCACCCTGGTTACAGAGCCGTTTCGAGGGCGCGCTAGAGTACTCACACGCACTGAGAAGTGCGGGTCCGGGCTGTGGCGCAGTTTGGTAGCGCACTTGACTGGGGGTCAAGGGGTCGCAGGTTCGAATCCTGTCAGCCCGACCGGATCGGCCACCTTTACGCAGGTAGAGGTGGCCTTTTTCATGCTCGAGATAGCTCCGGACGCGACTCAGCCCCGGGGCTGCCCACATTTCGCCCACATGCCCCGGGGCTGATCATCACGCCGCCATACTCGCCAGCGCCTGAGTACGTCGGGCGTCGAGCACGTCCGCCACCTCATCGAGGCGATCCGGGAACAGGTGCCCGTACACGTTGAGGGTCATGGCCGCGTCGGCGTGCCCGAGCATCTGCTGAACGACCTTCACGTCCGCGCCGGCCGCGATGGCGAGGGAGGCAGCCGTGTGCCGCAGCTTGTGCGGAGTGAGCCCGGCGACGCCCAGGTCGGCGGTCTTGAGCGCCGCGTTGAACTCCCGGACACGCCAGTTGTTCGCCCGCAGCGACTGGCCCCGTCCTGTCGTGAAAAGCAGGTCGTCGGACTGCCGGCCGGTCACCAGCGGACGCAGCACCGACACAAGCGACGCCGGGAAAGTGACAGTCCTCTTCTTCCCGGTCTTCGGCGGTCCCTCGTGCTGCACCCCACCGACCTCGAAGAACGTCACGGCGACCCGGATGCGCCGCTTGGCGAGGTCCACGCGCCCGACCCGTAGCGAGGCTGCTTCACCCCACCGAAGGCCGGTGTAGGCCAGCAGCAGGATAAGTGCGCGGTTGATCTCGGAGCCCGCCGTTGGTCGGTCATACTTCGTCCGGAGGACGGCCGCAGCGTCAGCGAGCGTCTCCACCTGTTCGTAGCCGAGGTAGATGTGCTCCGCGTCCGGACGCACCGGCAGCTTGACCCCGCGCGCCGGGTTCACCAGGATGCGACGCGGCACGCACCAGTCGAGCACCATCGAGAACACCCGGTACGCATGCCGGGCCTGCGAGGGCCCGAGCCCACTTCCGCCCTTGTCTTTCGACTTCAGCAGGTCCGCTACCCACAGCGCCACGTCTTCGCGGTGGATCGCGTTGAGCGGCCGGCCACCCCACTTGACGTTGACGTGGTTGTCGAGGAGACCTCGGTACTTCCACCACGTCGACTGGCGCAGGTCGTGGCGGCTGTCGAGCCACTTCTCCCCCATCTCGGCGAAAGTCACCTTCGACGACTTGGGATCCACATAGGACCCGCCACGAAGGCTGTCTTCGAGCTCCGTCCGGCGCGCCTCTGCCTTATCCTTGTTCGGCGCCGTCTCCGACCTGAGCTTGCCGGTCACGTCGTAGTAGCGAACTTCCCAGCGGGCCGGTGGTCGCCGCCCAGCCGCCTTCGCCTTCGTGACGGCCTCGCGATGCGCTGTCTTCTTCAGCCGGTCGTAGACCCACGCACGAGCCATCAGCAGGCCGCCTGTCCGTCGATCCAGGTGTCGACGTCGGACGGCCGGTAGCGGACGTACTTGCCGACGCGGAACCCGGCCGGGCCTTTGCCGGTCTTGCGCCACTGGTAGAGCGTGTTCACCGGAACCTGGAGGTAAGAGGACAGGTCTTCAATGCTGAGCAGCCGGTCATTCGTGGTCGTTTTCCTTGCTGTACTTGAGTTTTCGGTCGTCTCGGATGCGTTCGGCGATGCCCGCGGCGAGTTCGCGTTCCGCGTCGTCGCGGTAGCCGGAGCCGTCGAAGGCCCAGTCGTTGACCACCGCGATCGAGGTCTACATGGGTCGCATGGCCGAGCTCTCGCACCTCCGCAAGGACGCGATCGAGCAGGCTCACGACACCGGGATGAGCTACACCGAGATCGCTGCCGCTCTGGGGATCACCAAGGGACGTGTCACTCAGATCCGTTCTCAGCCACCGCCGTCTTCGTGACCACTCCCCAGGCCTCCAACATCGGTGTGTTCAGAGTTTCTTTTCTTGTTCAAGGCGGCCCCTCCGGGGCCGCGCCGCTATCGGCCGACACGCGCGGGGCCCGCCTCCGGCACCCACGCGACCGGCCGGCGGCTGCACCGGAGGCCACAGCTCAAGAAGAAGAGAATGTCCTCGCCGGACGGGCAGGTCTCCGAGATGGCCGGGTCGGGCACTGCGGTTGCGTCCGTGTGCGGCCAAACGGCATCTCGTCGACCTCCCGAAGGGCTATCACGCCGCGTCAAGGGGGCAGCCGAGCAGGCAAGCAGCGGTCATGCAGGAAGTACCCCCTTGACACAGCGTGATCGGGCTGCGCCAGGTCGACGAGATGCCGAAAGGCCACCCACTCGTGGGGGTAAGATCAAACCCACGCTGGCGACGACCGAGGGGAGTGATGATGCAGATCATCGACGACAACCAATACAAGGCTCTGAGCTTTGTATCATTCGCGAATCGCGGCGGTAATCGCCCGAAAGAGATCGAACTTCGAGAGTGGATACTGAACCCGGGTCCGAAGCCCGGAAGAAGAGGTCGACTAGTAAAGCGAGGTCGACCCGCGAAGTACGAAACGGTCGGCGGTATCTACGACACCGAGTCTTTTCGAAACCTAGCCAGAGCGGCCTCGAATATTATCGATAATTCCACACTGGCAGGAATTCGTAAAATCGGCGAAGACTGGCAAAGAGCGTCCGCCGGTATCCTTTCCGCGAACGTGTACAGCATACTCGGAACCCGCCGGTTGATCGAGCCGGAGATTCCGGACGAGTACGGGCCCGACGTGCCAGCCGAATCGTTCGTTCAACACTTGATCAGGCTGGGATGGATAGACCAGGACGACCAAGGCGGACTCGGCCTTACGCCACTTGGTCGCGCCCTTCTGCGCAGCGAAGACGCCTCGGAAGGCGAGTCCGACGCGTATGACGTGGTCATACTTGATGCCCAGAATGAACTGTCTTACCCTGTTTTTATTCAACGCCTTGCGGAAGCCGGTGAAGCCATCCTGATTGACCCCTATTTACGGATCGAACAGCTACTTGCAATCCGCGCCTACACTTCGATATCACGCGTACTCGTATCGTCCCAGCTTCGACGAGAAGATCGCGCAGCAATGGCCGTACTAATTGAATCTGGCACCGGTCGACCCATCGAATTACGCATGGCGGATCACGGGGTACTTCACGATCGCATGGTCATTGGGACAAATTCTGCGTTCACCATCGGGACCTCAATCAACACCATTGGTAAACAGCATCCCACAATCCTTACGCCTCTTCCCGTCGTGGCGGCAGACGTGATGCGAACCCATGTCGACAAGTGGTGGAACGAGGCTCAGACCGTTGCAACCTACCCGCCAGTCGAAGAAGAGCAGCCCGAGGATTAGACGTCGCTCCCGCGACCGTGCCATGTCGCAGCTCACGTCAAGCACCGCCGTCGCCAGCCCACATTCTGCCCACATGGCACCCGCGAACGATGGTGAATGACCATGATCAAGGACTCAGATCTTCCCTGCACAACGGGCACTACCTGGCGAGCGCGCAGGTCGTTGGTCCGTCGAGTAAGTGCAAGGGGTCGCAGGTTAGAATCCTGTCAGCCCGACCGGATCGGCCACCTTTACGCAGGTAGAGGTGGCCTTTTTCATGTCCACGCTCGTTTCAGCCGTCGTCGCCGTGCTCCGCGCGACCGGCCCGAGGGAGGCCGCCGCCCCATGAGTTTCGATCTCTACATCCGGCGGGAACCGCACCCGATCACCGATGAGCGCGCCGCCGAGGTTTGTCGGCAGCTTGGGGACGGCCGCGATGACGTGGTCGATCCCGACGCACGGGTCTTGGCTTTCCGCGACGATTTGGCCGGCCACTTTCCCGACCTGGAAAGCCTCAGTGTCGACGAGCTCGAGTCCTCGCCCTGGGCCATGAGCCCGGATGCGACGCCGCGTCGGGTGGTTCTCTGCATGAGCTGGTCCAGTCTCGATGGGGCCGTGTCGTTCGTCCTCGAGCTCGCCGGCCGGCACGGTCTGGTCTGCTTCGACCCGCAGAGCAAGCGGGTCCACAACCCCAGGACCGCCGCAGCCGGCGGTCTGCGGCTGCAGTGCTGTGACGGCAGCCGGATCGACGATCCCAGCCGGGACGATCTCCACCTGCACCTTCGCCGGCTCTCCGCGGAGAACTGGCACGCCACTCTGGAACGCCGGCCTGGCTGGTTCGTGCAGGTCGGCATCGGCCAGTACGCCGGGAACGTGCCCCCGGGGAAGTTCGCGGTGGAGTACCGGGAGGGCGAACCCGATCTGCACTACCGCGTCCTCGTCGGCACCCTCGACGAGGTCATGGCCGTCTTCGACGGATTCGCCGTCGGTGACGAGGCTTGGAAGACAACCCATCCCTGGGCGAAATACTGACGCCTGGCGCGCCATCGACGCTGCCGGGCGTCAAAACAGCACGCGGGATCCGTGCGACCGCGTCCAACTGTCGCGACGACTCAACCGGGAGCGGGGGTCGGGCGTGTGGGGTGCAGGGAACCGCGCGGCTGAAGACGCGCGGTGGATGGGGAGGACACGAAATGACCAAGATCGCCGCGACGTTGCTGGCCGTCATCGCTCTGGGGCTGGGACTTGCTCCTGCTGCTACCGCTCAGGAAGGCGCGAGTCTCGAGGTCTATCCGACCGAGGTGCGACCCGGGGCCGTCTTCGGGACCGGTATCCGTGGCGTGTGCGAGACCTACTCGGACGTCACCTCGGATGGGTTCGCCGCGCCCGTTCAGCTGGTCGGGGATTCCGACGAGTTGTGGGCGACCGGCGACGCCGTTCGCACGCCGGGGACCTACACCGTGACCGCGACCTGTGATTCCGAGGTCTTGACCACCACCTTCACGGTCCTTCCCCACCAGCCGCCGTCCTGGTGGCTCTCCCCGATCGACGTGCAGCCCGGCGGGGAGATCTGGGGTGGGTCGGACATCATCAGCGGGTGCCCCGGCGGGCCGGTCGGGCCCGTTACTTCGCCCGGCTTCGCCGCTCCGCTGCAATTCACCACGGGTGGGAACTTCGGGCGATTCAGCGGGAAGACCACCGCCGGCGCTACTCCCGGGACCTACACCGCGACCCTGCAGTGCGCCGGCACGCCGATCATCGGCACGCTGCACTTCACGGTGGCCGCCGGCTGATCCGGCTCGTTGTGTGCCGCAGGCCGCCGTCGGGCGGCTTGCGGCTCACTCGCCGAGAAACGTTCCCATGCCGACTGACGGGGTCATTCCCAGAGCAGAATCTCTTTGCGTCCAGGGTGCTTGCCGCCGCGCATTGCGAAACGCGTCAGGCGTGGCCTGACAAAGTCAGTGAACCCAGGAACGATGACGTCCAGCCCGACAGTTCCTCCAGGCGGGACATCAAGCCCTCGATTTCCGCCCAGCGGCGGTGTTCGCGCTCCAGGTCCGGGACCAGGGAGTCGCCTACCAACAGCAGTAGCGTGGCTATCTCGTACGCTACGTCCGCCAGCTGCAGGAACGGGCGGTATTCCGGCTCTGTCCCCGTGCCGTGGCAGGACGCCCACGAGCGGGCGGCGTGGCCGGTGAGGCGGCAGGTCTCCTCGATCGTCGCGCGCAGGGTGGAGCGGCGGGATGTCGGCGATGGTTCCAGCAGCGGGGCTATGTTCCAGGCCACCGACAGCAGGCAGCACCCCGCGTCGTCCATCGAGTTGTTCATCACGCGACGTACTTTGCTCAGCGACCCGCACACGCAAGGCGTTGCGACTCGCGCTTTCACCCCATCGTGTGGGAAGTTGACCCGGCCGTGAGCATCGGGATCGAGATGAAGTCCGCCAGTGCTTGCTGGCCTGCCGCGTTCGCGTGGATTCCGTCGCCGTTGTCGTACGCCGGGTTGATGCTGTTCGGCTTCAGGGGGTCCTTCAGGACCTCGTCGAAGTCGACGATGCCCGTGCACAGGCCGCCACAATTGTTCCAGCGCTCTACGAACAGCGCTATCTCGTGGCGATCCAGGTTGTTCTTGTCGCTGTAGCCCGGTCGTGGGGTGCTCGGGGTGACGTAAATGGCGATGCCTGCCGCGCGGAGGCGGGCGAAGACCGCTCGGTAGCTGTCCAGGACCGCCGTCGCGTCGCAGCCGTACGCCAGGTCGTTCGTCCCGTAGTAGTAGATCACCGACTTGACGCCGTGCAGGGCCAGGACGTCTCGGTCCAGGCGGCTCGCGGCGTCCAGGCCGACGACACCTGGCGGCATCGCCGGACAAAAAACAGCGCTCGTCGTGCCCGAGACTCCCGCGTTGGCGACGGCCAGGCCCGAACTGGCGGCTCGACGCGCCAGGTCGTCCGTCCAGCGGCGGTCCGCGCCCAGCTGGGTGCAGCCGGGGCCGCAGTTCGTGCTGCCTATTCCGTCGACCACCGAGCTGCCGAACGGGACCACCGTGCCCTTCAGCGCCGTGTTGTGCACGTCCACCGCGCTGACGACGTAAGTGGAGCCCACCGTCTGCGCGAATGCCGAACCGCCGGCGTCACCAGTGTGGTCCCCCGCGCCGGCAGCCGTCAGGTAGTTGTCGCGCAGGGCCGCGCCGTGGCGGCCGACCACCGCCGTGCCCGGCACCGACATGCTCACGGCCAGGTTCGTGTCCGGCTTGGTGGTCAGGCGCAGCTCGTCGCTCCACGCCTCTCCCCCGGCCGGGATGGTGACCGCGCGGGCGCCCGCGAAGGTGAGGTCGCGGGGCGCGGTCACCGCCGCTCCACCCGCGCTCACGCCCGCCGTGGCGTGGCCCACCGACAGCGGGCCCGTGCCGAACGTGTTCTGCAGGCGGACCCGGATCGCGTCTCCGCCCTGGCTCAGGTGGGTGATCATCCGCAGGGACTGCGCGTTCAACGGGGTGTCCGCGCGGCCGTCCTGCGACTGGGCCCACGAGGTGAACCACGCCTGTCCGGCTCCCGCGGCGACCGGCGCCGCCGCGAACGCCAGGGCCGAAACCGCCGCCAGAACCGCCACCTTGCCGCGCACAGGCACCTCCGTAGTCCACAAAGGACGAAACGAAAACCGTGACAGTACCGAGAATAGGGAGCCGCCCCCGCGCGGACAACAGCGCGGGGGCGGTCCTGTCCGATCTTGTCAGCCGGCGGCGCGCTCGATCAGGTCGGCGATCGCGACGGGCTGGGACGCCAGCGACGCGTGCCCGGACTCGAGCTCGATCGTTTCGCGGGCGCCGATGCGGGCGGCCATGCGGCGCTGGTTGTCCGGGGCGATCATCCGGTCCTGGGCCGAAACCTGGTACCAGGACGGCTTCCGCTTCCACGCCGGATCGGTCACCGGGTCGCCGAACGTCGAGCCGACCGGCGCCTTCTGCGTGACGGCCATGACCCGGGCCTCGTCCTCGGGCAGGTCCTGGCAGAAGCTCTCGTGGAACTTGTCCTGCGCGATCCACAGGTAGCCGTCGGAGTCCGGCGCGATGTTCGCGCCGCCCGGGGCGTCGTGGCCCTCGCTGACCGTCGCCAGGCTCTCCCCCGCGTCGGGCGCGAACGCCGCGACGTACACCAGGCCCGTCACGTTCGGCAGCGTCCCGGCCTCGGTGATGACGGCGCCGCCGTACGAGTGGCCGACCAGCAGCACCGGCCCGTCGACCTGCGCGACCATCTGCCGGGTGCGGGCCGCGTCGGCGGCCAGCGACGTCAGCGGGTTCTCGACCGCGTGGAGCGCCCCGAAACCGCGCTTGTCCAGCTCTCCGATGACCTTCGCCCAGTGCGCGGCGCCACCCCAGAAGCCGTGGACCAGCACCACCGTCGGCTTGGCAGACATGATGGGGTTTCCTCCTCGATCAGGCGCGCCGGGTCCGCTCGTGCGGACTCGCTCGCGCATACTGCCTTCGCAGCCTATGAGGAGGTTCGAGCAAGAACCATGGCCCAGAGACCGGAAAACTTTGCCGATTCACCGCCGCTGCCCGCGTACGGCGAGCAGGATGCGCTCTCCGACGTCCTGCAGGCCATCCACCTGCAGGGCGGCGACGTGCGCCGGCACACCGACGTCGTCGAGCGCTATCCCGCCGGGACGCGGTCACTGCACCTCGTGGGGGCGGGGCGGGTCCGCCTCGATGTCGAGGGCGAGGCGCCTGTCGAGCTGAACCACGGCGATATGGCGCTGCTCGCCCGCGGTGACGCGCACGTCGTCCGCCCGGCGCCGGCCGCGGACTGGGTGACCGGCGAGTTCCTCGTCGAAACCGTGGTCGCCGCGCCGCTGCTCGGTGTTCTCCCCGCGGCGATCGTGATCCGCGGCGACGCCGGGACGGCGGCGTGGCTCCCGCTGAGCCGGGACCTGCTCCTGTCCGAGGTCACCCGGCCCGAGCCCGGCGCCCGCGTGATGGTGTCGCGGCTGCTCGACCTGCTCTTCATCCGCTCGCTGCGGACGTGGGCGGCCTCCGGCGACGCGGCGCACCCCGGCTGGCTGACCGCGGCGATGGACCCGGCGCTCGGGCCCGCGCTCACGGCGATCCACCGCGACCCCGGGCGTGACTGGCCGGTCGACGAGCTGGCCCGGCTGACGTCGCTGTCGCGCTCGGCCTTCGCGGCCCGGTTCGCCGAGTCGGTCGGGGAACCGCCCGGGGCGTACGTCCAGCGGCGACGGCTGGACCACGCGGCCCGCCTGCTGCGCTCGACGGGCGAGCCGGCAGGGCGGATCGCGGCCCGCGTCGGCTACGCCTCGGAGGCCGCGTTCAGCCGGGCCTTCTCCCGCGCGTACGGGAGTTCGCCCCGGGCCTGGCGCGTCGCCGCCGGTTCCGGTTCGATGGACCGATGAGCAAGGTGAAACTGCGGGCCGTGCGTGACACCGTGAAGCCGGACGGCGCCCTCTTCGGCGAACCCTACGAGACGCCCGACGGGACGACGGTCATCCCGGTGAGCAACCCGGTCGGCGTGTTCGTGATCCACGACGGCCACGTCAAGTGGGAAGCCGCGGTCGACACCACCCGCGTCCTCCTGATCGGGGCCATGACCGGCCTGATGGCCGCGACGCTCGGCACCCTCGCCGTGCTGCGCAAGCCGCCGTGGCCGGACGTCGTCATCCGGAGGACGCGCTAGGCCGCCTGGCCCTTCGCCAGCGCTTCGACGCGGCCGATCGGGCCGTTGTAGTAGTTCTGGTCGCCCGGCAGGCCGCCGCCGCGGGCGAACTGCCAGATGCTCTGCTTGTCCCAGCCGGCCGGCAGCTCGCCGACGTCCGCGCCGTACCGGGCCAGCCAGAGCGGGTTCGTGTTCCCGAACCCGTTCGCGTTGCCGGTGCAGGTCTTCCACCACGCCGTGCTGGTGTAGATCAGCGCGCTGCGGTGCGCTTTCGCGAGGTAGGTGCGGGTGAAGTCGGCGATCCAGGCCGTCATGTCGGCCGGGTTCTTGCCGTAACAGACGTCGCCGTACGGGTTGTACTCGATGTCGAGCGCGCCCGGCAGCGTCGTGCCGTCGCCGCGCCAGCCGCCGCCGTTCGCGATGAAGTACTCCGCCTGCTGGGCGCCGCTGGAGACGTCGGGGCGGGCGAAGTGGTACGCGCCGCGGATCAGGCCCGCCGCGTGCGCGCCGTCGTACTGCTGGGTGTACTGCGGGTTGACGAACCCGGTGCCCTCGGTCGCCTTGACGTAGGTGAACTTCGCCCCGCCGGCGGCCGCGGCGCCCCAGTCGACCGGACCCGTGTGCCCGCTCACGTCGTGCCCGAGCGTCTGGTCGGCGACGTCGGCGCGGGAGGTGAGCGGGCTCCCGTGGACGCCTTCGTGCGCTTCGATCTGCGTACCCGCGAAGTTCGTGTCCGCGTGCGAGTAGTCGGGAGCGGCGTGCGCCGGTGGCACGACGACCACCGACGCGAACGCCGCGAGCGCGCCCGCCCCGGCCAGCTTCGCCAGGGGTCCGGGAACGGTTCGGCTCATCTGGGCTCCGATCTCGGTACGGCCGTACGGTGCTGGACCCATGCTGCACGCCCGTACCGGTCCCCGCGAGACTTCTGTCACCCGTCGGAGTGATCTCGGTCCTCAGAGCTCGGTCGTGATGATGGCCTCCACCAGGACTTCTCCGGTCCGGGTCAATTCCACTTTCCCCGCCCCGGAATCCAGCCGGACGAGGCCGCGATCGGCCAGGGAGCGGAACTTGCCGAGCCACGGTTCCGCGAAGAGCGACCGCCCGGGGAACCGCGAAGCGTGCACGGAATCGCGCAACGGCTGCAACGTCGTCAGCGCCATCTTCACCGCCCGCGCCTCCTGCCCGTCGGGCGTGAACCGCGTCGCCGAGCCCAGCGGGATCCGGCCGGCCTCGACGGTTTCGATGTAGCGCTTGGAGTTCACGTCGGTGATCGCCTCCGACGCGCGGCAGCTCGAACTGCCGCCGAGCCCGATCGCGACCTCGGCCTCCTGCTTCTCCTGGTCGACCATGATGGACTTCCACTTCTCCGGCCCGAGGCCGTCGCGCGCGAAGTACATCGTCGGGTGCTCGGTGTAGTTCGCGGCACGCAGGCCGTCGGTGAGCAGTTCGCGCATCTGGTACTGCTCACCGAGCGTCGGCCAGCGGTGGCCGTCGCGCACCAGCTTGTCCCGGTAGGACGGCAGCTGCCACGCGGCGGGCTTCTCCCCCGTGACGCCGGTGCGGGTGTCGCTGTAGGAGGCCAGGTGCAGCTTCGTGCACACGACGGCGGTGATCTCGTTCTCCAGCACGACGTCCAGGTCCCGGCGGACGCTGTCGAGGGTCTGGTCGAGCAGGCCGTACATCAGGTCGATGCTGACCCATTCGAAGCCGAGGCGCTGCGCGTTGCGGACGAAGTCGACGCACATCCGCGCCGAGTGCTCGCGCCCGCACAGCTCGAGGACGTGGTCGTCGAACGACTGGACGCCGCTGGACAGCTTGGTGCAGCCCAGGTCCCGCAGCAGCTCGAGCTTCGCCGGCGTGAACGTACTGGGGTCGCCCTCGAAGCGGATGGTCGTGTCCGCGGTGAACCCGAACTCTTCCCGGTAGAAGTCCAGCAGCCGCCGGATCTCCGGCTCGGGCAGCAGCGACGGCGTCCCGCCGAAGACGTTGAACTCGCCGACCTCCGCGCCCGCCAGGTTCGGGACGGCGTCCAGCCACATGCGCGCTTCGCGGATGTTGAGGTCGACCCAGTGCTTCGCTTTCTCGTACGTGACCTCGGGTTTGCCCTTCACCAGCACCACCGGGTACTGGCAGAACCGGCAGCGGTAGGCGCAGGTCGGGATGTAGGACCACAGGTGGATCGGGGCACTGGACGCCAGTTGCGCGTCGAGGTCACGCAGGAAGTCCGCGGGCGCGTAGCCGGGGACGTTGCCCGGGAACACGTGCGCCCCGAACGGATCCTCCTGCACGTAGTCGAGCAGGTGCCGGTTTTCGGGCGCCTCCAGGACGTCGAGCACCGCGGGGCGCGGCCACGCGGGGTCGAGACCGTGCAGTGAGCCGATCGCCTCTTCGTAGGCGAGTGTCATCAGAACACCCCTCCGTTGCCGAAGTAGTTGTGGGCCTCTCCGGATTCTCGGTCTTCGCAGTAGTAGTGGACGAACTCCGCGAACCGCTCCGGCGGAACGTCCGCGAAACACGGTGGCAGCGGCGGCGGGACGCCGATGTCCTCGCCGACGTGCTTGCGCAGGCACGCGAACAGCTCGTCGGCGAACTCGAGGTACAGCCGGTACGACGGCGTCTTGTACGCGTGGATCGGCGTGAAGTCGACGACGCGCATCCCGGCGCGGATCTCGGCGATCCGCTCGCCCAGCCGCGCGGCCAGGTCCGCGCCGAAGAACCCGATGACGGCGTCGTCCTCCAGCAGGGCCGGGGTCAGCAGCACCGGCAGGATGGTGTTCTTCGGCGTGAAGTCCTTGATGGAGAACTCCCACGCTTGCAAGGCTTCCGCCTCGGTCAGGTCGGTCTCCACGGCCGGCGCGGAGGGGCGGATGTCACGCATGACGATGGTGCCGCCGGAGCCGTAGGCGCGGCCGGCGATGACCTCGTCGATGGCGTGGTCGACGCGCCGCGGGTTGATCTCGACGCGCGAACGCGGCGCGTACGTGATCGCGTCGCCCCCGCCGGCGACCTTGATCCCGAAGTCCCAGTCGTCGGAGAGGTGGCTGACGAACTTGCCGTCCTGCAGCTGGTAGAAGATCTCGATGCCGCCGGCGCGCTCGTAGGCGTCGCGTTCGACGGCGAAGCCCTTGCCGTCGGGGAACCCGCCGAACAGCGAGAACGTGACGGCGCGGCAGCGCAGCGTCCGCTGGATCGCGTCCCAGAGCCGCGGCCGGCCGGTGAAGTGGTCCGCGTTGTAGTAGTAGTCGCAGACGCCGATCGAGGCCTTGGTCGTCTCCATCGCGTCCAGGAGCTCGCTCAGCCAGTGGGCGTCGACCTGGCAGTCGGCGTCGGCGGAGACCAGGTAGAACCGCTGCGCCGGATCGGTGTCGGGCCGGTTCCGGCTGCGCGCGGCGGCGAAGTCCATACCCGCGCGGCGCGCGCACGAGACGCCCTGCTCGGGCTCGTGGATCACGTGGACCGCCAGGTCCGGATGCGCGGCCGCGAACTCGCGGGCCAGCGCGACGGTGTCGTCGGTCGAGTTGTTGTCGACCAGGACGACTTCGTAGCTGTCCTTGTCCAGCGCCTGCTGGTCGTACAGCGTCCGCAGGACCGACCGCAGGTTCGCGGCCTCGTTGTACACCGGCAGCACGACGCTCAGCCGCGTCCCGGCGCCCATCGGCGGCGGGTACAGCCGATCGACCAGGTCGTCGACGACCTGGGTGCCGAAGCGCGCCCGCCCGAGATCCTGGTTCACCCGCACCACTTCCGCTCGTTTCCTCTCGTCGGTGATCAGTTCGGCCACTTCGCGCGCGAACGCCGCGTCCGGCAGGTCGTTGGCCTGGATGTCCAGCACCGGCGCCCGGAACCCGGCGCTGCCGTAAACGGCGTTATACAGCTCGTAGCCGCTGGTCACGTACGGCGTCCCGGAGGCGATCGCCTCGCTGACCGGGTTGCCGTAGCTCTCGTAGTCGTAGGAGGTCAGGAAGGACACGACGCTCGCGTGCGCCAGGAGGTCCCGCACGGAGTAGCGGCCGGGCGCGGTGGTGTCGTACGGCGTCAGCCAGCCGCCGAAGACGACGCGGTCGCGCACCCCGAGCCGGTCGGCCAGCCGGGTGAGGTGGACGTACTCCGCGGGTGCTTCTTCGACGTCGCCGGCCACGAACAGCCACGCGTCCGGCAGCAGCGCGAGCAGGTGCAGGTCCCGGTCGACGCGCTTCTGCGGGATGATCCGCGTGATCCGGGCCAATAGCGGAGCGTCCTCGGGGATCCCGTGGTCGCGCTTGAAGCCCGCGTTGCGCGCGTCGATCTCCGCCGTGGCGATGGGGAACGTGTTGGGCAGGACGTCGAGGTTACGCAGGCCCGGCACCCACTCGAGGGTCCGCGCCCGTGCTTGTTCGTGCAGCGCGAAGTAGTGGATGTACGGCGAGTTCCGCGGCGCCGGGGTCTCGCGGTACGGGAACCGGCCGTACTTGGCGATCCCCGGTTCGCTCTGCCACATCAGGTCGTGGTCGCGCCAGAACACGAACCGGCCGAGCCGGTGCCGCGCGCCGTAGCGGTCGATCGCGCGGTAGAGGGCCTCGGTGTAGGTCGGGTTCTCCGGCAGTGTGCCGTTCTCGACCATCACCATCGTGACGCCGAGGTGTTCCCAGGTGGCGGTGATCCGGTCGGCCAGCTCGCCGGCGATCCGGTCGATCGCCGGCCGCAGCGCCGCGCCGGCCTCCCGCTGGACGACCTCGGTGAGCACCCGTTCGACGAACGGCCGGTCGTAGCCGCGGACCTGCTCGACGCCGTCGATCCGGTCGAGGACGACCCACTCCGGCAGCAGCCCGGCCTCGTCACGGTAGGGCCGGAAGAACGCGCCCTTGTCGGCCTTGATGTCGTAGCCGAGATCGAGGTGGACGCGGTGGCCCCGGGCGGAGAGCCGGGCCGCCGTCTTGAGGAACTCGACCACCACCCCGGACAGCGGAGTTCCGTCGAAGGACACGCCCCAGAGCACTGACATCGATGACGGGCTCCCGTTCTCGACTGCGGTGTCCGCTCCACCCTACGTGGCCCGGTCACCGAAACGCCGCGCGAACAGACAGCGCTTTCCCGGCGGCGAGGCGGTTGACCGGGCCCGCCGGACCCCGCAGAGTGGCACCGTGAACCGGGCTCTGGCGGTGCTGACCGGCGGCGCCTTCCTCTCCGTGGTGCTCGGGGTCCTCGCGTCCGGGGAGCCCGTGGCCTCGCTCGTGCTGGGTGCGGTCTTCGCCGCGCTCGGCACCGCCGGCTTCGGCTGGGTGCGCCGGCGCGAGCACCTCGGCTGGGCCGCCGCGTACGTCGTCGTCCAGCTGCCGCTGGCCTTCGTGATCTTCACGATCAACGCCGGGGTCGGCGCGACGCTCTTCCTCGTGGTGCTGGTCAGCCAGTGCGTGCTGCTGAAGCTGCCGCTGCCCGCTCTCGCCGTCGTCATCGCCGTGGTGCCGCTCGTGCACCTCGGGATGTCGCTGGGCGCCGGCCTGCAGGAAGGTCTCGGCACGCTCGTGTCCGTGGTCTTCGCGGCCGTCGTCACGGAGCTGCTCCAGCGGGAGAAGCGGTCCCGCGGTGAACTCGCCGAAGCGCACGCGAAGCTGCAGGACTACGCCGCGCAGGCGGAACGGCTCGCGACGGCACAGGAGCGCAACCGGGTCGCCCGGGACATCCACGACGGGCTCGGGCACGCGCTCACCGTCGTCCAGATGCAGGTCAAGGCCGCGCGGGCGGTCCTGCCGACCGATCCGGGCAAGGCCGACGACGTCCTCGCGAAGGCGCAGGACCAGGCCGAGACGGCGCTGGCGGACGTCCGCCGGTCCGTGCGGACCCTGCGGGAGCCCCGCGCGGTGCCGCCGTTGCCGGAAGCCCTGAAGGCGCTCGCCGAGGAGACGTCGGCGACGGGTGTCCCGGCGACGCTGACCGTCTCCGGCGTCGAACGGCCGTTGCCGGACGAGGCCGGCGAAGCGCTCTACCGGGCCGCGCAGGAAGGCCTGACCAACGTCCGCAAGCACGCCCGGGCGAGCCGCGTCGAGGTGCTCCTGGACTACGGCGACGCGGGCGTCCGCGTCGAGGTCCGCGACGACGGCACCGGCGCTGGCAGCGCGCCCGCGACCGGCTTCGGCCTGCTGGGGCTGCGGGAACGGGCCGCGCACCTGGGTGGGAAGCTGGCGCTCGAATCGGCACCGGGACAGGGGTGCACGCTGAGCATGGAGGTACCGGCGTGAGCCGCGTCCGGGTCCTGCTGGTCGACGACCAGGCGCTCTTCCGCGAAGCCCTGGCGACGCTGCTGGCCACCCACGACGACATCGACGTCGTCGGCGAAGCGGGCAACGGCGACGAAGCGCTGACGCGGGCCGCCGAGCTGGCCCCCGACGTCGTCCTGATGGACCTGCGGATGCCGGTCCTCGACGGGGTCGCCGCCACCCGGCGGCTGCGTGCCGGCCGGCCCGGCGTCCAGGTCATCGCGCTGACGACGTTCGACGACGACGAAGACGTCTTCGCGGCCTTGCGTGCGGGCGCGGTCGGGTATCTGCTCAAGGACGTCTCGTCGGCGCGGCTGGTCGAAGCCGTGCTGGCCGCCGCGCGGGGCGAGTCGGTGCTCCAGCCGTCCGTCGCGGCGAAGGTCGTCGCGCGGTTCGCGCAGCTGCCCGAGACGACCGCTCCCCGGCCGCAGCCGCTGGTCGTGCCGCTGTCGGAGCGGGAGCTGGAAGTGCTGCGGCTCGTCGCCGACGGCCGCAGCAACCGCGAGATCGCCGCCGCGGTGTTCCTCGCCGAAGGCACCGTGAAGAACCACGTCACGAACGTGCTGGGCAAGCTCGGCGCCCGCGACCGCACCCAGGCCGCGCTGCGCGCGCGGGACCTCGGCCTGCTCTGAGGGGTCATGACCCCCGGTCATGACTTCCGGCACCTGGCAGCACGCGCGCCGGCCGGGATTCTCGTCCAGGAGAAACCTGGAGGGAACCCCATGACCACCACCGAAACCGGCCGGGCCACCGGCCGCAAACTCGCCCGGTTCACCGGGCACTACGTCGAGATGGTCGCCGCGATGATCATCGGCATGGTCGCGCTCGGCCCGCTCTGGCCGGACGCCTGGACGGCCCGCCCGGACGCCGGCGCGTTCGTGATGGCGACGAACATGAGCGTCGCGATGGCCGCCGCGATGCTGCTGCGGCGGCACTCCTGGCCGCGGATCGCCGAGATGACCGCGGCGATGTACCTGCCGTTCGTCGTCCTGCTCGCGCCGTACTGGCTGGGCGCGCTGTCCGCCGACGGGCTGATGATCGCCGGGCACGTGATCATGTTCCCGCTGATGCTGGCCGTCATGGTGTGGCGCCGCGCCGAGTACTGGCACTGACATGCGAACCTTCTTGCGCCGCAGCGCTTTCGTCCTCGCCGCCGTGCTCGCCGTGCTGCTGGTCCCCGGCGTCGGCGCGACCGTCTCCGCGCTGGCGACCTTCCGCGCCCTCAACGCGCCCGGCCCGCAGCGGGCCGGGCCCGCCGCCCCGCCGCTCCCCCACGACCCGGCCAAGCCGACCGCGGTGGTCGTCGTCGGGAACGCCGGCGCCGTCGTCTCGGACACGCTCGCGCCGTATGAGATCCTCGCCGCGACCGGCCGGTTCAACGTCTACACCGTCGCCCCGGACCGGGCGCCGAAGCCGTTGACCGGCGGCCTCGACCTGGTGCCCGATCTGAGTTTCGCCGATCTTGGCGCCCGGCTGGGCGGGGCCGCGCCGGACCTCGTCGTCGTCCCGGCGATGCCGGACACCGGTGAGGCCACGAACGAACCGGTGACCACGTGGCTGCGTGCGCAGGCCGCCCGCGGCACGCGGCTGCTGAGCGTCTGCAACGGCGCGGGTGTGCTCGCTTCGGCCGGCCTGCTCGACGGCCGGCCCGCCACCGCGCACTGGCTGAAGCTCGAGTCCTACGCCGATGACTACCCAGCGGTGCAGTGGCAACGCGGGAAGCGCTACGTCGACGACGGGAACGTCGTCACCACCGCCGGGATCCTCTCCGGCATCGACGGCACGCTGCACCTCGTCGAGCGCATGGCAGGCGCGGGAGTGGCCGCCGACGCCGCGAAGGCGATCGGCTGGCGGCACTACGGCACACCCGTGCCGGTGACGACCCCGGCCGCGATGCCGGACGCGGTCGCGATCGTCAACGCGGGCTTCCGCTGGAACCCGGCCGAGATCGGGGTGCTGGTACCCGACGGCGTCGGCGAGATCGAGCTGGCGTCGGTGTTCGACACCCAGGGCCAGTCGCTGTCGTCGCGGACCCTCGCGGTGAGCGCCGACGGCGGCGCCGTCCGGTCCCGGCACGGGCTGACCTTCCTGCCCCGGGCGAAACTCGCCGACGCCGATCTCGACCGCCTGCTCGTGCCCGGCGCGACGCGTGGAGTGCCGACGCCGCCGGGCGGGCCGGCTCCTGAGTACGTGCACGACCGGCCCGGCTTCGCCTACGACGTCGCCGTGAGCGGGCTCGCGCGCGACACCGACGTCGCGACCGCGCGGTGGACGGCGAAAGCCTTGGAGCTGCCCGTCGACGACGTCGTCTTCGACGGCCCGGCGTGGCCGTGGTGGCCCACGGCCGTCCCCGCCGGGCTCGTTCTCCTCGGGGTGGCCGGGGTCGTGCTCGTGGTGCGGCGAAGGCGTCGGGTGGAGTGACCTAAAACGATTTACACATTGGCCACCGGACAAGCACGGACGATCGTCGCTGCACCCGGTGGAGTATTGCGGTTGCGTGATCCTCTGATTACAGTCACATATCACACTGGATTGAAACGTTTTAACGTTCCGCAGCCCCGTCCCCGTCATCCAGGAGCCGCAATGCCGCGATCCCAGCTCTGGCGCGCGACCACCACCACCGCCCTCGCCGCGACCCTGGTGCTCTCCGGCGCCGCCGCTCCCCCGGCGGGCGCCGCGCCCCCACCGGACATCTCCGGGGCGCACTGGATCTGGTACCCCGAGGGTGACGCGCGGGTGTCCGCCCCGGCCGCGACCCGGTACTTCCGCACCACGTTCACCGTCGCCACCGGCGCGGTCAGCGACGCCCGGTTCACCGTGACCGGCGACGACACCGCCGACGTCTGGCTCAACGGCAAGCCCCTCGCGTCCTCGGCCCGCGTCACCGACTCCTGGAAGACGGGGCTGCCGGTCGACCTGCGGCCCGCGCTCGTCCCCGGCGTCAACACCCTCGCCGTCGCCGTCCGCAACGCCGGCGGCCCGGCCGGGCTGCTCGGCCGGCTGCACGTCGCGACCGCGTCGGGCACCACCGACCTGACCACCGGAGCGGGCTGGAAGAGCGCGCAGACCGCGCCGGAAGGCTGGGAGCAGCCCGGCTTCGCCGACGGGTCCTGGCCCGCGGCCGCGGATCTCGGCGCTTACGGCGCCGCACCCTGGGGCGCCGGCGTCACCACACCGGACTCCACCGCCGCGGCCCCCCTTTCCGTGGCGAGCGCGACGGTCGGCACCCGGGTGAACCCGATCGGCGTCGACCCGGCGCAGGCGCGGTTCGGCTGGAAGCTGACGTCGTCGACGTCGCAGCAGCGGCAGTCGGCCTACCAGATCGTGGTGTCCGCCAACGGATCCGACGTCTGGGACAGCGGGCAGGTCGCGTCCGGGCAGCAGGCCGACGTCGCGTACGGCGGGCCCGCGTTCGGCTCGCTGACGGCCTACACCTGGCGCGTCCGGGTCTGGGACGCCCAGGGCCGCGCGAGTGGCTGGAGCCCGGTGCAGCGGTTCGAAACGGCGTTGCGCGCCCCGGCGACCGAGTGGACCGGCGCGTTCATCGGCCGTTCGGCGGCCGGTCCGGACCTCGCCGGCGCGAGCTGGGTCTGGTACCCGGAGGGCGACCCGGCCGGCGGGATCCCGCCGGCGACCCGGTACTTCCGCAAGACCGTGCAGCTGAGCGCGGCGCCGTCGAAGGCCACGCTCGTCGTGACCGGTGACGACACCGCGACCGTGTGGGTCAACGGCACCCAGGTCAGTTCGTCGCCGCGCTCCACCGACTCGTGGAAGCAGGCCGCCGTCGTCGACGTCGGTCCGCTGCTCACGACCGGCGCGAACGTCATCGCGATCAGCAGCGAGAACACCACGCAGAGCCCGGCCGGGATGATCGCCAAGCTGACCGTCACCGGTGGGCCGACGGTCGTCACCGACGCGTCCTGGAAGGCGAACCAGACCGGGCCGTCCGGCTGGCAGCAGCGCACGTTCGACGACAGCGCCTGGACCGCGGCGCGGGCGCTGACCGCGTACGGCACCGGGCCGTGGGCGTCGAACGTCGTCGTCGCGTCGCCCGCTCCCCTGCTGCGCAAGAGCTTCACCGTCAGCAAGCCGGTCGCCAGCGCCCGGCTGCTCACCACCGCGCTCGGCCTGCAGGAGACCCGGCTCAACGGGACCAAGGTCGGCGGCGAGGTCCTCGAACCCGGCTGGACCGACTACACGAAACGGCTGCAGTACCGGGTTTCCGACGTCACCGGCCAGATCCGCCAGGGTGACAACGCGATCGGCGCGCTGCTGGGCAACGGCTGGTACTCCGGCAGCATCGGCATCGCCGGCAGCCAGCGCTACGGCACCAAGCCGTGGTACTCGGCGCAGCTGCGGCTGACCTACACCGACGGCACCAGCTCGACCGTCGCCACCGACGGCACCTGGAAGACCGGCGACGGCCCGATCCGCGCCGACGACCTCTACCAGGGCGAAAACTACGACGCGCGGCTCGCCGTCACCGCCTGGGACCAGCCCGGCTTCAACGACAGCGCGTGGCAGGCGCCCGGCGTGCGCACCGACGCCAAGCCGAACCTGGTGGCCCAGGTGGACAACGGCGTCACCGTGCAGCAGGAGTTCCACCCGGTCGCCATCACGCAGCCCAAGCCGGGCGTGTGGGTCGCCGACATGGGCCAGAACTTCGGCGGCGTGGACCGGCTTTCGGTGACCGGACCGGCGGGGACCACGGTGACGCTGCGGCACGCCGAGGTGCTCAACCCCGACGGCACGATCTACACCGACAACCTCCGGGCCGCGCAGGCGACCGACCGGTTCACCCTCGCGGGCACGGGCGGTGTCGAGACGTACGAACCGCGCTTCACCGTGCACGGCTACCGGTACGTCGAGCTGACCGGGCTGCCGTCCGCACCGACCGCGACCACGGTCACCGGCCGGGCGATGTGGACGACCGGCGCGCAGACCGGCACCTTCACCTCGTCGAACACGATGGTGAACCAGTTGCAGCACAACATCCTCTGGGGTGAGCGCTCCAACATGCTGTCGGTGCCGAGCGACTGCCCGCAGCGCGACGAGCGGCTGGGCTGGACCGGCGACATCGGGATCTTCGCCGGGACGTCGACGTTCAACCTGGACGTCGCGAACTTCCTCGGCAAGTTCAGCGACGACCTGACCGACGCCCAGCACGCCGACGGCTCGTTCACCGACGTCGCGCCGGGCGTGCTGGACGGTTCGGGCACGGCGGGCTGGGGCGACGCGGGCGTCATCGTGCCCTACACCCTGTGGCAGCGCTACGGCGACACCGGCGTGATCAACGAGCACTTCGCCGCCATGGTCAAGTGGGTCGAGTACCTGCGCTCGACGTCCGGCGCGGACCTGATCCGCGACCACCAGACGTTCGGGGACTGGCTCAACGTCAACGACAACACCGCGCAGGACCTGATCTCGACGGCGTTCTTCGCGTACTCGTCGCGGCTGGTCTCGCGGATGGCGGCGGCCACCGGGCACACCGCGGAGGCGACGAAGTACGGGACGCTCGCCGACCAGATCGCCGCGGCGTTCGCGAACAAGTTCTCGGCGGCGGACGGCACGGTCGGCGCGAACACGCAGACCGGGTACGTCCTGGCGCTGGCGTTCGGGCTGCTGCCGGCGGCACGGGTGCAGCCCGCGGCGGACAAGCTGGCCGCGAAGGTCGCCGCCAGTGGTGGCCACCTCAGCGTCGGCTTCCTCGGCGTCGAGAACCTGCTGCCGGTGCTGGCCGCCCACGGGCACGCCGACGTCGCGTACCAGGTGCTGCTGCAGCCCGGGTTCCCCGGCTGGGGCTACATGATCGGCCGCGGGGCGACGACGATCTGGGAACGCTGGGACGGCATCAAGACCGACGGTTCGTTCAACGATCCCGGGATGAACTCGTTCAACCACTACGGTCTCGGCTCGGTCGGCGACTTCCTGTACCGCTCGGTCGGCGGCCTGTCGCCGTCGGCGCCGGGGTACGCGGCGCTGGACATCGCGCCTCGCCCGGGCGGTGGCCTGACGTCGGCGAAGGCCACGTACGAGACGCCGTTCGGCGGCGCGGTCAGCGACTGGTCGATCAGCGGCGGCACGCTCACCCTGCGGGTGACGGTCCCGGCGGGCGCTTCGGCGACCGTCCGGGTCCCGACGTCGCAGACCGGCGCCGTGAACGCGCCGGCCGAGGCGGTGCCCTCGGCGGCAGGGACGTACTTCGTGCCCGCCGGGTCGTACGTGTTCACCGCGCCCGCGTGAGCCCGCGGGCCGGTGCCGTCGCTGTCCGCGGCGGCACCGGCCCGTTAGGGTCGGGCGCGTGGACCTGCCCGGCTACTGGCTACGCCGACCGGCCGCGCCGACGTCGGACTCGCTGCGCGCCCGGTTCGACGCCCTGCTGGACGAAGCGCTCGCGGCCGGCCCGGAACACCCGATCGACTACCGGCTCGACGCGCCGAAGTGGCAGTTCCTGTGCCACGCCGCCGACCGCGGCGACCACGTGCTGCACGGCTCGGGCCGGCCCGGCATCACGGAGTTCACCCCACGCCGGCCGCCCGACATGACCGAGTTCGGCAGCCGGCTCGCGGTCTTCGCGGCCGCGGACGGTATCTGGCCGATGTTCTACGCCGTCCTCGACCGCGACAGCGGGCCGGTGTCGATGTGCAACGGCTGTGCGCGCGTGGGCGGCGAAGCGCGGTACCACTTCTCGATCAGCGCGCCCGCGCTGGCGCGGCAGCCGTGGCGGAGCGGCACGGTGTACCTCTTGCCGGCCGCCACCTTCGATCTGGAGCCGCCGACCGGCGAAGCCCGCTCGATGCAGGCCGCCAGCCCGGTGCCCGTGCGGCCGCTCGCCAAGCTCACGGTCGAGCCGGCCGACTTCCCGTTCCGGGACGACGTCCACGGCCACGACGACGCGGAACTGACCGCGCGGGCGAAGGCCGATCCGGACGGCTTCCCGTGGCACGTCCCGGCGTCGTGACCGGGCTACTGCCGCAGCGCCAGGTTCAGGGCGTCGCCGGCGTGGTCGAGGCAGTCCCCGCAGATCACCGCGTCACGGGGCACGCAGCGCACGCGGACCAGCGGTCGGCGGAAGCCGAGGAACGTGCGGCGCTCACGGCGGCTGCAGAACTCGCAGACCGGCGCCTGCGGTGAACTGACCGCTTCGAAGGTCTCACCGGCCTCGTTCGGGCGTTCCTCGCGGTCGCGGATCACCCACAAGCCGGCCTGCACACAATCCACGCAGATCGGGCCCGACGGGCCGGGCACGCGGGTGTCCCGCGGTCGCGGGGGTCGCCCGCAGAACCGGCAGGGTGCGGTCAGCCGTCCGGCCCCGTTCGTCGTCACACAGCCTCCTCGGCGGTTGCCCGGCCCACGCTACCCGGCTTCCGGAGCCGGCCGTCCTGTTCGGACCCGGCACACGTCCGGGTGGCGTGACGGCCCTCACGTCACCCGGATGGCTCAGAAAAGGTGTACGTCGGCGCTGAGCGGGTAGCCATATAGCAAGGCCCTCGTGGCGACAGGCCGATCCGGAAATGTCGCCTGACGAAAGGTGCAGCCCGTGAACGACAAGATCGAGAACAAGGGTGAAGAGCTGAAGGGCCGGGCCAAGGAGGCCGTCGGCGACGCCACCGGCAACGAGCAGTGGCAGGCCGAAGGCAAGGCCGACCAGGCCAAGGGCTCCCTCAAGCAGGCCGGCGAGAAGATCAAGGACGCCATCAAGGGCGTCAAGGACTGACCTGAGGTTTTCGCGACCGCCGCACCCCGGCTTCCGGGGTGCGGCGGTTTTGCTGTCCGGACCCACAGTGCTGTCCGCCGTGCGCCAGGATGATCAGGGCAGTGCGCGCGGCGAGGGGTTGGTGTGGTGAAAGGCCTGATCAAGAGCGTCGGGATGCTCGGGTTCGTCGTGGTCGTCGTCGGCGCGACGGCGGGCATCGGAGTGGCGGTCGGCCTCGGCAACACCGTGGTCCTGGCCGGGCTCACGGCGTTGTTCTGCTTCATCGCCGCCACGGGCGGACCGCTGCGGTCCGACCTCGTGCTGCTCGCCTGCTACGCGCCCCTCGTGGTCGCCGGCGTGGCCGGTCCGCGGTTGCTGGGCGCGGTGTCGGACGTCGCCGCGATCGCGCTGCTCACCGTCGTCGTGTTCGTCGCCGCCCTGCTGCCGGCGCTCGGGTCGCGGTTCGTCACGGTCGGGCTCGGCCTGGGGATGGCGTCGGTGTTCGGCTACGGCTTCCAGCTGACCGGCACCGCGAGCGCCGGGCAGATCATCGGCGCGCCCGCGCTCGCCGTCGGCGTGGCGATCGTGCTGCGGCTCCTGCTCGGCGTCGGCGACCCCGGCAAGCCCACCCGGGAGGCACTCGCCGACGCGCTCGCGGGCGGTGGTCAGGACACCGCCGAACGTGCCGTGCGGCTGTGGCTGGCCGACCGGCCGCGGAAGTGGCAGACCCGCGTGCTGGGCGCCGGTGTGCGGGCCCGCGCCACGGCAGCGATCCTCGACGACCGGCGACGGGCCCTCGGCGAAGACCAGGCGGACGCGCTGCGCACGATTCTCGACGCGGCGGACGCGGAGCTGGCCGTCCTCGCCGACGCCGTCCGCGCCAAGGATGCCCCGGACGACCTGCCCGCGGCCGAGCGGCCGGACCCCGGTGCCGGGCTGCCCGGCGAAACGCGGCGGCTCGTCGACGAGCTGTGGTCCGGCGTCGACGCGGTCCGCGACGCCGTGCTCACCCGCGACGAGTCCGTTGTGGACATCCCGCGCGCGGCCGTGCGGGCGGCGCTGCGCCACGAGGCCGAAGGCGCGCTCTCCTGGCGTTCCGCGCAGCTGCGGCACGCCGTCCGCTGCGCGATCGGGATGCTGCTCGCCCTGGTCGTCGCGCGGTTCCGGCCGGGCGACCCGCTCACGGTGTCGTTCCTGATGACGACGTTCGCCGTGCTGCAGCCGGAGTGGCGGGACACGCTGAGCAAGGCGTGGCAGCGCGTCGGTGGCGCCCTGGGCGGCGCGGTCGTGCTGGCGCTGGTGCTGTGGCTGCTGCCGCCCGGCGCGTTGCTGCCGCTCGCGCTGGTGGCGCTGCTGGCCGGGTTCCCGCTGATGCGGAGCCGGCCGACGGTGTTCAACGGGTGCATGGTGCTCATGAGCGTCGGGATGAACTCGGCGACGAAGCACCTCGACGCGCGGACGTTGCTGGTGGAGTACGTGCTGCTGATGGTGCTGGCCGTCGTGATCGCGCTGCTGTTCGGCTTCGCGGCCGTGCCGGGGGTGCGGAAGCCGTCCCTGGCCGAGCGGTTCGCCGAGGCCGTGGACACGACCCGGGCGTTGCTCGCCGAGGTCGCGGGGGCGCTGGACGGCGCACCGCGAGCGCGGCTTGCTCCGAGGTTCCGGGCCGCGGCCCGCGCCCAGCAGGACCTGCGGGCGCCGGAACCGGGGAGCAAGCCGCCCGAGCCCGGTCAGCAGGCCGCGCTGGACGCGGCCGCCGAAGGACTGCGCGGGCTCGCGGCGTCGGCGGGCGCGTTGCTGCTGCGCGGTGGCCCGACGCCGATGGCCGAGTTCACCTCGACGGCCGCGCTCGCGCTGGGCGGCTCGCCGATCACGGCCCCCGACGCGCCGCTCGACGAGGAGCAGCGCCTGGTGGCCGACACCGTGATCGCGGACGTCCTGCGCGTCCGCCACGCCGCCCCGGCCCTCGGCGGCTAGGCGGTGTCCTACAAGTCAAGCTCGCGGTCTTCGCGCCCAGACGGCCCCTGACGGCACGGGCGGGATCACCCGAGTACGGCCCAGTACGAGGGTGACCCGCCCGCGCCGCCAGGAACCACCTGGATCACGAAGCCCATCGAGCAGACTCGCAGGACACCGCCTAGGCCATCCGTTCCACGGCGTCCTTCGCGTCCTTGAGCCTCACGCCCGTGTGCTCGCGGTAGGCCTTGATCGCCTGGATCTTCTTGCCCTCCAGCAGGAACTGCCGCACGTCGGGCAGGTCGGCCAGCTGCGGCTGAGCCGGCTCCGCGACGGCGACGCCGAGGTGCCCGGCGATGGCGTCCAGCTTCAGTTCCATCCGGGCGAGGCGGCGCTCGAGGCGGTTGATCCGGCGGTCGTTGGCCGAGGCGCCCAGGGCGACGGCCGCGACGAGCACGACGACGGCCAGCAGCGTGTAGTCCATGGTGGACATCGTACGGAGCCGCGCCGGGCCGCGTGGGACTTTCAGCCCGCCGAGTGGAACGCCGTGGCCGCCAGGGCGATCCACTCGGGATTGTCCCACTCCGGCCAGCGGGCCCGTGCGTCCGCGTCGACCTTCGCCGCCGTCTCCGCCGCGGACGCGCCGGCGGTCTTCAGCCGCGTCACCTCGGCTTGGACGTGCGCCAGGTAACCGCGGATCTCGTGCAGCAGCGTGACGTCGGCGATTTCACCGTGCCCGGGCACCACCACTTCCGGGGCCAGGTCCGCCATGCCGCTCAACGCGGCGATCCAGCGGGCGCCGTCGAAATCGGTGTCGTGCGGCGGGAAGTACGGCGCGATCGGGAACATCCGCGTCTCCGCGAGGTCGCCGGTGAACAGCACGCGGCCGTCGACGAGGACCGTCTGGTCGCCCGCGCTGTGCGCCGGGCCCCACTCCCGCAGCACCACCCGGTGCCCGCCGAGGTCGAGCTCCGCCCGGCCCTCGTAGACGACGTCCGGGTCGACGAAGGTGACGCCGTCCAGCTCGGCGGCGATGGCGGGGCCGAGGCCGCTGAACATCCGGACGTACCCGGCGCCCTTGCGGGCCAGCTCGTCACGCTGGGCGCGGTTGGCGACGATCGTCGCCGCGCCCGCGAACACCTCCGCGCCGAAGCCGTGCTCCGGGTGGAAGTGCGTGGTCGTCAGGTACAGCGGCCGTCCGCCGGCGAGCCGCTTCGCTTGCGCCAGCACGTATTCGCCGTTGCGCCGGCCGAGGCCGGTGTCGACGACCAGCGTCGCCCGGTCGCCGACGACGAAGCCGATGTTGGGCACGAGCGGCACCCGGTTGTCGCGCAGGACGAAGACGCCGTCGGCCACCTCGACCGGCTCACCGCCCACGATCGGCGGCGCCGCCTCCGTCACGTCGGGCAGGTTTGCGGTCATGTCCGGGCTCCCATCTGATCGGTGTTCAGTTCCTGATCTGAACATAGTACAGATTCTGAGCGGTGTTAAGATCGGCGTCATGATCCGGGAGCGGTACCACCACGGAGACCTGCGCGGCGCGCTGCTCGACGGCGCCGAGGCGCTGGTCCGCGAGCGCGGGGCCGACGGCTGGAGCCTGCGGGAGGCGACGGTGCGGATCGGGGTCAGCCCGAGCGCCGCCTACCACCACTTCGCGTCGCGGGACGCGCTGGTCCGCGCGTTGTCGGACCGGCTGGTCGCCCGGCTGGGTGAACGCATGGGCCGGGCCGCCGCCCGCGCGCGGGGCGGCCCGCGGCACCGGCTCGTCGCGGCCGCGCGCGACTACGTTCGCTGGGCGATCGAGGATCCCGCGGTCGCCGGGCTGATCTTCGCGGCGCATCGCGCCGAACCCGGAGAGCCGGTTTCACCGCATCCGCACGACGTCTTCGCGGCCGAACTCGACCGGCTGGCCGAAGAAGGCGGTTTGCCCGCGTCGGCGCGGCCCGGGGCGGAGATCGTCGTCTGGTCGGCGATGCACGGCCTGGCCACGCTCCTGGTCGACGGCCTCGTCCGGTCCGACGGCCCGCGGGCGATCGACCGCCAGGCCGAGCGGCTGATCGGGGCCGTGCTGACCGGACTGGAGCAGGAGCCCGAACCGTCGTCTCCGTGGCCGCTCCCCCGGACTTCGCACACCGAGCGGAAAGCGCGCGAAAATGTCGGTGGTCCCGCTTAGAGTGGTCGCGACCAAGCTCCGGGAGGGATCATGACCACACTCACCGACCGTCCGAACACCGCGCTGCTCGTCGTCGACGTGCAGAACGGCGTGCTGCGGGAGGCCCACGACCGGGAGGCCGTCGTCGCCAACATCGCGGCGCTGGTGGACAAAGCGCGCTCGGCCGGCGTCGACGTCGTATGGGTGCAGCACACCAGCGACGAGCTGCCACGCGACAGCGAGACGTGGCAGTACATCCCGGAACTCGTCCGCCGCGACGCGGAACCGCTGGTGCACAAGACGTACGGCGATTCGTTCGAGGCCACCGACCTCGAGGCCGTGCTGGCCTCACGCGGTGTCGGCAGGCTGGTGGTCGCGGGCGCGCAGACCGACGCGTGCATCCGCTCGACGCTGCACGGCGCGATCGTCCGCGGCTACGACGCGACGTTGGTCGCCGACGCGCACACCACCGAAGACCTGTCGGCCTACGGCGCGCCGGTGCCCGGGCAGGTCATCGCGCACACGAACCTGTACTGGCAGTACCAGACAGCGCCGGGCCGGACCGCGGGCACGCTGAAGACCGAGGAGGTGGACTTCGGGGTGAAGGCCACGGTCTGACGCGCGCGGCGGCTTGCCCTCACTCGCGCTCGAAGCCGTAGGCGCGCTCCACCTTGGCGACCTCGATGCGGTAGTCCGCGTACCACTGCTCCCGGCCCCGCCGCTGGGCTTCGAGGTGCTCCGGGTGCTGTTTCCACGCCGCGATCGACTCCGCGTCGCGGTAGTACAGCACCGTCAGCTCGCGGCCGTCGGCGTCGGTCGTGGACTCGCGGCCCAGGTAGCCCGGCTGGGCGCGGCCCAGCTCGGTCATGCGGTCGTCCATCGCCGCGTAACCGTCGAGGTGGTCGGCGTCCAGCTTGCTGCTGACGATCACGGCGTAGTACGGCGGTTCGGGTCTGGTGAAGGAGGACACCCGCGGAGCCTAGGCGCCGGAAATCCCGCGCCCAACCGGTTTTCCGGCCGCGCGCAGGTGGTCCCGCAGCGCCCGCGCCACCCGGGACATCAGGACCTCCGCCTCGGGCTGGAGCACGGCCGGGACCAGGGACTCGGTGAGGGCGACGACGCCGAACGCGCGGCCGTCGGCGTGCTCGACGACGCCCGCTTCGTGCCGCAGGTTCAGCAGGGTGCCGGTCTTCGACGACCACTTCGACGCGTCCGTGGCGAAGTCGGGGGTCAGGCGGTGCCGCAGGACGTTGAGGCCCATCAGCTCCCGGACGCCGGCCGCCACCGCGGGGTCGATCTTCGACGGCGTCCACAGGGCCTGCAGCAGGTCGAGCAGCGCCCGCGCGGACGCGGAGTTCGCGCGGGTGACGTCGAGCTGCGCGAGCCGGTGGCCCTGGCCCGCCGTGGCCGCGCCGATGGCCAGTGCGTGGGCCAGGTCGACGTCGCCCGACTCGAAGCGCTCGGCCGGGGTGTCGATGAGGTCGCGCATCAGGTGGCGCACGGCGATGCCGGGCACACCCCAGTCGTCCAGCACCCGGGTGACCTCGGCCGGCGGGGTCAGCTCGAACAGGACGTCGGCCGCGGAGCCGTCGCTCAGGGAGGTGCTCAGGTAGACCAGGTCGTCGACGGCGACGCGGGCCGGGTGGCGGAACCGCGTCAGGCCGATCGGGCCGGGGGTGGTGACGCCGCCGGGCTCGACCTCCACCTGGGTCGAGCCGTCGAGCTCGCCCCGGCGGATCCGCTCCAGGGTCACCGCCGCGAGCGGGACCTTGACCAGCGACGCGATCGGGAACACCCGGTCCGGGTCGATCCCCAGCTCCTGCCCGGACGCCAGGTCGCGGACCAGGAACGAGCCGCGGAGCCCACCGTCGGCCAGGTCGGCCCGCAGCTCCCGGACCAGCGTTTCGGTGCTCAACCCCGCCCCCTCAGGTCCCGGCGGCGCCGAGACATCGCCCGACCGCCGCCCACAGCCCGGTGCGCAGCCGGTCGGCGTCCTCCCCCAGCGCGGCGGTGACGTCGAAGCCGCGCGCGAGGTCGATCTCCCCGATCGGCCGCCACTGTAGCCCGAGGTCGGCGGCCTGCGCGGCCGAGCACAGCAGCAGGTCCGCCGAGCCGAAGACGTCGGCCGCCGCCGAGGTCAGCGACGCGGCCACGGCGACCTGGGCGGGTTGCAGGCCCACGGCGTCGCGGGTCCGCAGCACGCGATCCCGCACGTGCGGGACGTCGTCCTCGGGCTGCAGCCAGACGCGCCGCCGCGCGCCGCCCGAGCGGCCGGCACGCAGGGTCTCCAGGTGCACAACCGTCGCCGGCGGCGTCGCCACGCCGGCCAGGCCCAGCGGGACGGCCCACGCGCCCTCCTCGGCGGGGACCGCGACGAGCGCGGCGCGCACCTCCTGGGTGCGGACGAGCTCGGCCCGCTCCCCCGGCGCCGCCGCGCGGAACTCCAGGTGGACCTCCAGCGCGCGGGCTTCGGCGGCGAGTTCGGCGAGGTCCCGGACACCGCACGTGTCCGGGACGGCCACCCGCATCGGCCGCAGCCGGGCGCGCCGTGCGTCGTGTTCCATCGCCTCGGCCAGCCGGACCAGGCGTTTCGCCGGGGGCAGCATGTCGCGGCCGAACGGGGTGAGCGTGGCCCGGCGGGTCGACCGGTCGAAGAGCCGCTCGCCGAGGTGGCGTTCGAGCGCGGCGATGCGGCGGCTGGCGACCGGCTGCGGGATGCGCGCGAGCGCCGCGCCCGCGGTGAAGCTCCCCGCTTCGCTCACGCTCACGAACGCTCTGCAGCCGCCGACCAGGTCCACGACCACACTCTATGCGATTGTGGCATCGAACCCTTCATTTCCGTCTTGGACAGCATGGACGGACGCGGCGAGACTGCGGTAGCCGATCAAGACCGAAAGGATGTGCCGTGTCGTTCCCCCACGTCAGGAGGGCCGCGCTCGCCGCGATGGCGCTCGTCGCGCTGACCGCCTGCGCCGCTCCGGAAGCCGCACCCGCGGCGCCCACGCCGTCGTCCCGGCCGGCTTCACCGCAGGTCGTGCCGCAACCGGACTTCGCGCCGCTCGAAGCCCAGTTCGACGCCCGGCTCGGCGTCTACGCGGTGGACACCGGCACCGGCCGCGAAGTCACGCGCCACGCCGACGACCGCTTCGGGTACGCCTCGACGCACAAGGCGTTCTCCGCGGGCGCGGTCCTGCAGCGCACCAGCCTGCCGGGGCTCGAAAAGGTGCTCAAGTACACCCGGGCCGACCTGCAGGAGAACTCGCCGGTCACCGAGAAGCACGTCGACACCGGCATCTCCCTGCGCGACGCGATGGACGCCGCCCTGCGCTACAGCGACAACACCGCCGCCAACCTGCTGTTCCGCGAGCTCGGCGGGCCCGCCGGGCTCGGCGCCGCGCTGCGCGGGATCGGCGACACGACCACCCACGTCGACCGGACCGAGCCCGGGCTCAACGACCTCGCGCCCGGCGACATCCGCGACACCAGCACCCCGCGTGCCATGGCCGCCAGCCTGCGCGCGTTCACCCTCGGCTCGGCGCTACCGCCGGAGAAGCGGACCGTGCTGACCGGCATGATGCGGGCCAACACCACCGGTGGGGCGCTGATCCGGGCGGGCGCGCCGGCGGGCTGGGCCGTCGCCGACAAGACCGGCACCGGCTCCTACGCGACGCGCAACGACATCGCCGTCGTCTGGCCGCCCGGGCGGGCGCCGATCGTGCTCGTGGTCCTGTCGGACCGGAAGACGCCGGACGCGAAGGCCGACGACCGGCTGATCGCGGCCGCCGCCAAGCTCGCCCTCGACAGCCTGCGCTGAATGGTCCACAAAGGACTTGAAGGTCGATCTTCCGTTACGCTGAACGGGACCACGCGAGCCGTCCCGGACCCCGATGGCCGAGCGCGCCGGGGTTTCCCGTCCCGGCGCCGACCCGGGAGACCACCGTGGGACCAGCTCCGCCGCCGGACATCGTGCTGGTCCGGGACGCGCTCGGCGGCGACCACGAGGCGGTGCAGCAGCTCTTCCGGCTGCTGCGGCCGATCGTGCTCGCCTACTGCCGCAAGCGGCTCGGCCGCGAGAACGCCACGACGACGGCCGAGGACTGCACCCAGGAGGTGCTCTTCGCCGTGCTCGTGGCCCTGCCGCGCTACTCCTACCGGTCCGACAAGTTCCTGTCGTGGGTGTTCGGCATCGCGGCGCACAAGACCGCCGACGTGCACCGCGACCGCAACCGCAGCCACGAACGCTTCACCCCGCTCCCCGACCCCGAAGCGGCGACCGACCCGGCCTGGCGCCTCCCGGCCGCGGCCGACGACTTCGCGGCGATCGAAGAGCACCTCCAGGTGCGGCGCGTACTGAACCGGCTGCCGCGGCACTACCGCCAAGTGGTGACGTTGCGGGTGCTGCTGGGTTATTCCGCCGGGGAAACGGCGGAGCTGCTCGGCATGCCGAGCCCCGAAGCGGTGCGGGTGACCCAGTTCCGCGCGATCCGCCGGCTGCGCCGGGTGATCCGGTACGCCGCGGTCTGACGAAATCCGCGGTGAGGACACCCAATCCGGCGGGGATAGTTCCCTTGTGCAGCAGCCGATCGCGGTGAGGGGCAACCCGAGTTCGTCGTTACGGAGTAAACCGGGCACCGCGATCACGACTAGCGTGGCTTCATGGAGTCATCCGTGAGGTCCCCTGGGGCGAGCGCAGTGCGACGACACGCCGGGCGGGCCTGACGGACTTCGTGCCCTCCGGACTGACGCTGCGCCTGACGTCGCGGCCCGGCAGTGCCCTGGTGACCGTCAGCGGGGAGCTGGACCTGCCCGGCTACGCGTCCCTGCGGGACGGCCTGCTCAAGGTCGCGGCCGACACGCCGCCGGGCATCGTCGCCGACGTCAGCGCGCTGACCATGGACGAGCTCGCGCCGGCCAGCGTCTTCCCGCTGGTCGCCCGGCGCATCGACGGCTGGCCGGGCATCCCGCTGTCCCTGGTCACGAACCGGCGGGCGCACGCGCGGTTGTTGCGCGCCTCGGGGATCGACCGGTTCGTCGCGGTGCACCCGGACGTGGAGACCGCCGAGCACCACCAGAGCACGCCGATCCGGCGCCGGGTGGCCCGGACCCTGCCCCGCACAGCAGGTGCCGCCCCGCTCGCCCGCTCGTTCGTCCGCGAGCTGGCCGGGCGGTGGAACGTGCCCGAACTGGTCTACGACGGCACCCTGATCGCCGGCGAGCTGGCCGACAACGCCGTGCGGCACACGTCGTCGATCCCGGAGGTGCGGCTGGACCTGCGCCGGGGGCTGCTGACCGTGGCGGTCGCCGACGACGACCCGCGGCCCGCGGTGCTGCTGGAGCGGCCGGACGTGCGCAGCCCGGGTGTCGGCCTCGCCATCGTCGCGCACGCGGCGACGGTCTGGGGCAGCAGCCGCCGGTGGTCCGGCGGCAAGGTCGTCTGGGCGGTCCTGACCTCGGCCCGGCACCGCGAGCGCGGCGAGCCCGTCTGAGGCCCCTACGCCGACAGGAGCCGCGCTTCGAGGTCGGGGCCGTCGGCGCCGACGACCTCGGCCCGGACCAGCTCGCCCGCCGCCGGTGCCGTCCCGGCGAACGTGACGGTCCCGTCGACCTCGGGTCCCTGGTGCGCGGCCCAGCCGTGCCCGGCGGGCCCGACCAGCACCTCGACGACCGAGCCGACCCGCTCTGCCGCGCGCCGGCTCCCGGTTTCCTCCGCCAGGAGCGACAGTTCCTCGACGCGCGCCGCGAGCACGTCGGCGGGCACCTTGCCCGGCAGGTCGACGGCTTCGGTGCCGTCCTCGTCCGAGTAGCCGAACACGCCGGCGACGTCCAGCCTGGCCTCCTCGAGGAAGCGCTTGGCCTCGGCGAACTCGGCGTCGGTCTCGCCGGGGAAGCCCGCGATGAAGTTGGACCGCACGCCGGCCTCCGGCGCCACCGCGCGGATCTTCTCCAGCAGCTGCAGGAACCGTTCCCGGTCACCGAAGCGGCGCATCCGGCGCAGCACCGACCCGCTGGCGTGCTGGAACGACAGGTCGAAGTACGGCGCGACGCCGGGTGTCCCGGCGATCGTTTCGAGCAGGCTCGGGCGCAGTTCGGCGGGCTGCAGGTAGTTCACCCGCACCCGGTCGACGACGGCGGTGAGCCGCGGCAGCAGCTTCTCCAGGGCCTGCAGGTCGCCGAGGTCCTTCCCGTACGACGTCGAGTTCTCGCTGACCAGCACCAGTTCGCGGACGCCGTGGCCGGCGAGCCATTCGGCCTCGGCGAGGATCTCGGCCGGCGGCCGGGACACGAACGCGCCGCGGAAGCTCGGGATCGCGCAGAACGTGCAGCGCCGGTCGCAGCCCGACGCCAGCTTGAGCGGGGCGACCGGACCACCGCCGAGCCGGTACCGCAACGGCCTCGGCCCGCTGGCCGGACCGTGGCCGGGAACCGCCGCGGTCACCGCGGCGGGCCGCTGCACCGGCGTGATCGGCAGCAGCAGCCGGCGGTCCTGCGGGGTGTGCGCGGGGTGCGCGCGCCCGTTGACGACGTCCTCGAGGCGGGCGCCGATCTCCGGGTAGTCGTCGAAGGAGAGCACGGCGTCGGCCTCGGGCAGCGCGTCGGCGAGTTCACGGCCGTAGCGCTCGGCCATGCACCCGACGGCGACCACCTTCGCGCCCTTGCCGGAGGCGGCCAGGACCGTGTCGATGGACTCCTTCTTCGCGGCTTCGATGAAGCCGCAGGTGTTCACGACGACGACGTCGGCTTCGGCGCCCGGTTCGGCGAGGCGCCACCCCGACGCGTCCAGGCGCGCGGCCAGCTCGTCGGAGTCGACCTCGTTGCGCGCGCAGCCCAAGGTGACCATCGAAACGGTGCGCACGTCGGCCACCGTCAGGACACGACGATGGTGCCGTGGCCCGACTGGTCGCCGCCGGCCGACACGACGACCGAGTCGCCCTTGGGCCCGTCACCGATCGCGTTGGTCTGGACCAGCACCGGTGCGTCGACCGCGGGCGTGACCACGCTCAGCGGCAGGTAGGCGGTGATCACCAGCCCGCTCGCCAGCAGCACGCGGGCGACCCGGCGGCGCCGGTCACCGGTTTCCCGGACGCTGACGCAAGTGCCCCACTGCCGGCCGGCCGGCGCTTCCGGCGTGCTCCCCTGCCGACGACGACGTTCTTCGGCCATACGCTCGAGTTTGCCCACGGTTCCCCCTCGGTGAATCCGGTTGCCGGACGGCCCGAGAGTCGCACGCCGCGCGAAAGCCGCTCAAGGTCTTCACCGGAATTGGCCGGAACCGGTCAGCGACCACCGAACAGCCGCGTGACCTCGCCTTCGACGTCGTCCAGCCACCCCGCGCGACGGTCCGCGCCGGCGTCCGCGACCACCCGCAGCACCAGCCGGGTGACCGCCGGCTCGCCGAGGTAGGGCGCGAGGCAGCGGCGCCAGATCGCGTCGAGCGGGTCGCCGAACAGGGTCCGCTCGCGGTCCTCGGGGGTGTCGGAGGTGTTGACGACGAACAGGTGCTCCAAGGCGAGCAACGACTCGGGGGCGCCGCCCGCGTCGTCGAGCCGGTAGGCCACGCCGGGGACCAGGATCCGGTCGAGCCAGCCGCTCAGGATCGCCGGCGGTTTGCCCCACCAGTTCGGGTGGATCGCGATGAGCCCGGCGGCGTCGCGCAGTTCCTCGCGGTGGCGGCGGACCAGCGGATCCGGTTCGGCGGCGAGGAAGTCTTCGGCGCGGGTCCCGCTGGTGTAGGCCTCTTCCGCGGTGAGCACGGGGTTGAAGCCTTCGGCGTACAGGTCGTGGAACCGCACCGGCCGTCCGGCCGCGGCCAGCGCGGCCCGCACCCGGTCGGCGAGCGCGTGGTTGAAGCTGCCCGGCCGGGGGTGGGCCAGCAGGACCACCACCGGCCGGGCGGAAGCCGCGGTCATCCGGTCATCGCGACGAGGATGCGGCGCTTGCCGGTGAACGGCTCGCGGCCGTGGGCCGCCAGCATGTTGTTGACCACCATCACGTCGCCGGCTTGCCACGGGAAGGCGTAGCTCACCTCGTCGTAGATTTCACGGATCTTTTCCAGGTCGGCGACCGGGATCGGGCTGCCGTCGGCGAAGTAGGCGTTGCGCGGCAGGTCGGCCTCCGGGTACAGCTCCAGCAGCGCCTCGCTGACCTCCTCGCCGAGGCTGGAGACGTGGAAGAGATTGGCCTGGTTGAACCACACGGTCTCGCCCGTGTGCGGCTCGTCCACAAAGGACGGCCGGACGTGCCGGGTGCGCAGGCCTTCGTCGGTCCACTCCAGGGTCTGGCCGTTGCGGGCGCAGTACTCCTCGACGACCGCGCGATCGTCGGTCTGGAACGCCTCCTGCCAGGTGAGCCCGAGGCCCTCGCGGAACGCCCGGGTGTAGACGACGCCGCCGGAGAACCGGTCGCGGAGGTCCTGGGGCAGCAACCGGAACATCGCCCGGCTGTCCGCGATCGGCGTGGCCCCGCCGGTCGCGGCCGGGGTGTCGCACAGGAAGAACAGCCGCGCCGGCCAGTGTGCCGAGTAGGAGTTCTCGTTGTGCATCGGGATCGACTCGGCGGGCGGGTACTCCGTCGAGGTGTAGATGTTCCCGGCCACCGCCGAGCGCGGCGTCGAGCGCTCGGTGTAGGTGAGCAGCGCGCCGCCGATCGTCTCGGTGACCTGGTTGAACAGGTCGAGGTCGACGGGCAGGCCGCGCAGCAGGATCGCGCCGTGGTCCCGCAGGTGCGTCTGCAGCTGCGGCAGGTGCGCCTCGACCCAGGCGAGGTCGGGCACCTGGTGGACGGCGATGCGGGTGTGCTCGTTGCCTTCGAGCTGCCCCAGCGGCGCCGCGAGATCGGCGGTCATGACTCCTCCAGTTCGATGCGGATCAGCTTGGTGGCCTCGGCGTGCAGTGCGGCCAGGTCGTCGGCGTCGGCGAACCCGGCGGCGAAGATGTTGACGGCGTAGACCTCCTGATCGCCGCTGAGCACCTGGCCGGGCGTGACGATGGTGACGACTTCGAGGACTTCGGGCAGGTCGGCGACATCGTCGGTGCCGGTGACGCGCACCAGCCGGCCGGCGCCGTCGGCGTAGACGACCAGGTAGCCCACCGGCACCGGCAGGCCGCGGCCGCGCGCGGGCGGCGGGGTGCCGAGGGCGAGCGAGACGGCCTCGGCGGTGACGTCGATGCCGGTGGCCAGCTTCAGCAGGGCGGGCTGCGCGCCGCCGGCCGGGCGGCCGGCGTTCACCTCGACGACGGTCGGGCCGCGCAGCGCGTCGTCGATGATCTCGACGTGCGCGCAGGTGTTGTCGAGGCCCAGCGCGCGGACGGCGTCGAGCACGGCTGCCTTGATCGCCGCCGCACGGTCCTCGGGCAGGTCGAGCGGCGGGCAGACCATGCCCAGCTCGAACTTGCGCTCGTCGATCAGCGTTTTGTCCACGATCCCGACGGCCTCCGCGACGCCGTCGCGGATCAGCACGTCCACCGCGTATTCGGGACCTTCCAGCAGGCCCTCGACCAGGAAGACCCGCAGCGGATCGATCGCTCCGGGCAGGGTCCGGTGGTAACGCGCGTCCGGCGACCGCGGCAGCCGGGTCGCGAGCAGGTCGTGGGCCGCGGCCAGTTCGTCCACTGTGGACACCGTGCGGACCAGGGTGCTGGCCGCGCCGTTGACCGGCTTGACGATCGCCGGGAGCCCGACCGTTTCGGCGATCTTCGCGGTGTCGGCCGGGTCGGCGAACAGCGCGCACGGCGGGCCGGGCAACCCCGCCTCGGCCAGGGCCTTCCGGACGGCGAACTTGTTGTGCGCCACGACGAAGACGTCGGCCGGGCAGCGAGCGACGCTAAGTAGCTCGGCCACCCGGGCGGTGCTCGCGATGATCCCTTCGGCTGCGGTGAGCACGCCCCCGGGTTCCGGGTCGAGTGCCCGGATAGCCTCGGCGACCGCCGGCGCGTCCCGGACGTCGTCGACGATGACAAAACCGTCGACGATCGACGTCAGCTCGGCGCGCTCGGCGTCGTCCAGGGCCTCGGTGACCAGTTCGGCCCGGAAGCCCTCCCGGCGCACGGCCGCGACGACGTCCTGGATCCAGTGCCCGCGGGTCTCGCGGACGACGAACGCGGTCTTCACGAGACCTCCAGCCGGATCAGCTTGCTCGCCTCGGCGTGCAGCGCCACGAGGTCGTCGTGGCCGGCGAACCCGGCGACGACCAGGTTCACCGCGTACGTCTCCTGCTCGTCGGTCAGCACCTGGCCGGGCGAGACCGTGGTGACGACGTCGACGACCTCGGGCAGCGCGGCGACCTCGTCGAGCCCGCCGATGCCGGTCAGCGTGCCGGAGCCGGTGGCGTAGAGGATCAGCATGCCCAGCGGGATCGGCAGTTTCGCCGGTTCCCGCGCGGGCGGCGGCGCGCCGAGGGCCAAGGCCGTCAGCTCCGCGAAGACGTCGACGCCGGTCCGCAGCTTGGCCAGCAGCGGCATGATCGAGCCCGCCGGGCGGCCCGCGTTGACCTCGACGATCGTCGGGCCGCGCCGCTCGTCGTCGATGATCTCGACGTGCGCGACCGTGTTGTCCAGGCCCAGCGCTGTCACGGCGGCGGACGCCGCCTCGCTGACCAGCGCGGCCCGCTCGTCGGTGAGCCCGGCGGGCGGGCAGGACAGGACCAGCTCGAACTTGCGCTCGTCGATCAACGGCTTGTCGAGGATCTCGACCGGCTCGGGGACGCCGTCGCGGATCAGCACGTCGACGGCGTACTCCGGGCCGCGCAGGAACCCTTCCACGAGGAACGTCTTCGCCGGGTCCAGCGCGCCCAGCGCGCGGTGGTAGCGCGGGTCGGCGGACTCGGGCAGCCGTAACGCCAGCAGCTCGTACGCCGCGGCCAGATCGTCCACTGTGGACACCGTGCGCACGAGGTTGCTGCCCGCGCCGTTGACCGGCTTGACGATCGCCGGAAGGCCCACCTGCGAGGCCACGTCAGCGGCCTCCGTGGCCGACGAGATCAGCGCGAACCCCGGTCCGGGCAGCCCGGCCGCCGCGAGGGCTTCCCGGACGGCGTACTTGCTGGCGCACCGGGTGAACGCCGACGCCGGGCCACGCGCCACGCCGAGCAGCTCGGCGACCCGGGCGGTGCTCTCGATCGCTCCGTCGGAGCCGGTGAGCACCGCCGCGGGCGCGGACGTGATCTCCCGGATCTTCGCGGCGACGGCTTCGGCGTCGTAGACGTCGTCGACAGCCACCACGTCGTCCACCAGCGCGGCGAGCGACGTCCGCTCCGCCGCGTCCACCGGCGGGGCGAGCAGGACCGCGCGGTGGCCGGCCGCGTGCACCGCGGCGGCGACCTCGCCGACCCAGTGCCCGCGCGCCTCCCTGATCAGCACCACGACACTCACGCCGCCTCCTTCCCCGCGAGCTTCCGCTCCCGCACCTGCGCGCCGACCAGGTCGTCCGGCAGCGAGTCCGGCACCTCGGTGTCGAACCGGCGCAGCAGCTTGACGGCGAACCCGCCGATGTTGATCAGCAGCAGGATCAGCGCGTAGACGACGTACACGAGCCCGACCCCACGGCCTTCGCCGGTGCCGAGCACCGAGCCGACCGACCCGGCGAGCGCACCGCCGGGAGCCAGCAGCGGCGAGAACCAGCCGACGGCCAGCGGCGCCAGCACCGCGAAGCCGATCGGCAGGGTGGACCAGGTGATCGTCTGGTTGATCGCGAACACCCGGCCGTGGTAGCGCTGCGGCACCTTGACCTGCACGAGCGTCGCGTAGATGCCCTGGGACACGGCCATCGCGGCGGCCAGCAGGAACACCCCGGCGGCGACCACGATCAGCGACGGACGCAGGCCCATCACCAGGCAGCCGAGCGCGATGCCGACGTTGCCCGCGAGCACCCCGACCATCCGCCGCTTGCGCGGCCCGCCCCACAACGCCATCCCGATGCCGCCGACCACGGCTCCGACGGCCTCGGCCAGCGCGACCTGCGCGACATCGGTGACCGTGCCGAACGAGAGCACCAGCGGCGAGACGAGGACCAGCGCGGGCGCCAGGAAGACGTTGGCCAGCGCGAAGTACAGCAGCATGGTGCGGAAGCCGCGGTGGTTCCACGAGTACTTCAGCCCGCCCGCGATCGCCGTCAGCAGCGGTTCGCGCGGGCGCCAGCCGAGCAGGTCGGGGAACCGGACGAACAGCAGGCTGACGACGGCGAAGGCGTAGCTCACCATGTCGAGGACCAAGATCCCGGACAGCTGGATCGCGGCCAGCAGGCCGGCGGCGATCACCGGCATGAGCAGCTGCGCGAAGCCGTTGGACAGCTGGGCGAGGCCCATCGCGTGGCCGAGGTACTGCTTGGGCACGAGCTGGGCGACCGACGACTGGTAGGCGATGCGCTGCAGCGACCCCGCGACCGACCCGAGCGGGATCAGCACGTAGATGAACCAGAGCTGCAGGTTGTCCGCGACGAGCAGCAACGCGAGCGCGAGCTGGATGAGCCCGGCGATCGCGCTGGCCGCGATCATGATCTTCCGGCGGTCGCCCCGGTCGACCAGGGCGCCGGCCACCGGCAGGATCAGGACTCCGCACATCAGCGCGAGGGCCCAGAGGAGGCCGAGGTCGGTGACCGAGCCGGTGCGGGTGTAGAGCCAGATCGGCACCGCGAACGACGTCAGCGCCGAACCCGTCGAGGAGACGAGCTGGCCGATGGTGACCGTGACGAACCGGGCCATGCTCGGCGGCACCAGGGGCTTCTCGTCCACGTCGGCCGTATGCGTGTCGTGCACCGCCCAGCCCGCGTCCTCGCCCCGCTTCGCGACGTGCAGGTCGCCGGGGTCGTCCAGCGCGGGGTGGACGCGGGTGATGATCTCGGCCAGCTCGTCCGCGCGGTAGCGGAGGAAGAAGTGCCCGGCCTGGTCCAGCACGACCAGGGCGGTGCGGTCGGTGAGGAACTCCCACTCGCGGTAGCGCTCGGCGTAGTAGTCGGTGACCGGGTCCTCCGAGCCGACGACCGAGATGATCGGCGCGCGCAGCTTGGCGACGCGGGCGTCGAGCAGGCCGCTGAAGTACTCCTCGGCCGCGCGGCTGTCGGCGCGCATGTTGCTGATGATCCGGTCGGCCTGGTCGGGGTCGAGCTCCTCGGTGTCGACGCCCATGCCCTTGAGCCAGTCCGCGTAGTACCGGTTGCTGCGCAGCTTCTCCAGCTTCGTGCGCAGGGTGCCGACCGCGCCCTTGATCCGCGCGAACGGGAAGATCGCGCCGATGTGGACGACCTCCAGCTCGCGGCCGCGTTCCTCCAGCCGGCGGGCGACGCCGACGGCGAGCGCGTTGCCGACGCCGCAATGGCCGTAGATGGCCAGCGGACCGTCGATCCGCTCGAGGACCTCGTCGGCCAGCCGCTCGACCAGGTCGTCGAACGGCACGGCCTCCTCGGTCAGGCCGACGTCGTGGCCCGGGATCGCCACCGAGTACAGCGAATACCCGTCGGGCAGCGCGTCGGCGAGGGGCTGGTAGACGATCGCGCTGCCGCCGCCGTAGGGGAAGCAGACGTAGGTGAGCGTCCGCTGTTTGACGGGCTTGGTCAGCTCGTACAGCAGGTGCCCGGAGTCGTCGCGGTCCCCGTCGAGGAACGCCGCCAGCTCCCGGATGGTCCGGTGCTGGAACAGGTCCATCACGCCTGCTTGGTGCCCGGCCTTCGCGATCCGCGCGACGACCTGGGTGGCCAGCATCGAGTGGCCGCCGAGGTCGAAGAAGTCGTCGTCGACGCCCAGTTCGTCGACCTTGAGGACGTCCCGCCAGATGTCCGCGAGGAGGATCTCCAGGGGTGTCGAAGGGGCGACGAGTTCCGTGCTCGCGTCGCAGCTCGTGACCGGCGCGGGCAGGGCCTTGCGGTCGAGTTTTCCGTTGGGCGTCAACGGAAGCTCGTCGAGGGTGACGAACGACGGCGGGACCATGTAGTCCGGCAGGGTGAGTTTCAACGCCGTCCGCAGCGCCCCGGCGTCCACGTCACCGACGACGTACCCGACCAGGCGCTTGTCCCCCGGCGTGTCCTCGCGGACGAGCACCACCGCGTCGCGGACGCCGTCCTGCTCGCGCAGGGCCGTCTCGATCTCGCCCAGTTCGATGCGCAGGCCGCGGAGCTTGACCTGGTGGTCGATGCGGCCGAGGAAGGCGACCGTGCCGTCCGGGCGCCAGCAGGCGAGGTCGCCGGTGCGGTACATCCGTCCACTGTGGAACGGATCCGGGACGAACTTCTCGGCCGTCAGCTCGGGCCGGTTGTGGTAACCGAGCGCCAGGCCGACACCGGCGATGTGCAGTTCGCCGGGGACGCCGACCGGGCACGGGTTTCCGCGCTGGTCGAGGACGTAGATCCGCAGGTTCCGGATCGGCGCGCCGATGGGCACCGACGCGACGTCGGCCAGCGCCTCGGGCGTGCAGTGCCACGCCGTGACGTCGATCGCGGCTTCGGTCGGACCGTAGAGGTTGTGGAGTTCGCAGTGCGGCAGCCGGGTGGTGAACTCCCGGGCCGTGACCAAGGGCAGTTCCTCACCGCTGCAGACCACGCGACGCAACGACGTCACCGCGTCGATCTCCGGCTCCGCGAGGAACAGCGTCAGCATCGACGGCACGAAGTGGGCGGTCGTGATGCGCTCGGAAACCAGCAGGTCACGCAGGTACGCCGCGTCCTTGTGGCCGCCCGGCTCGGCCAGCACCAGCCGGGCGCCGGCGGTGAGCGGCCAGAAGAACTCCCAGACCGAGACGTCGAAGCTCGCCGGGGTCTTCTGCAGGACCGCGTCCGTGCCGTCGAGGCCGTAGGCGCGTTGCATCCAGTCGAGGCGGTTGACGATGCCGCGGTGGCCGTTCGGCACGCCCTTCGGCCGTCCGGTGGAGCCCGAGGTGTAGATGACGTACGCCGGATCATCCGGCCCGGCTAGCGCGTCCAGTGTGGACTCGGGGCCGGTCAGATCGTCGAGGACGACGACGGTCGCGTCGCCGGGCGGCAGGGTGTCGCGCAGCGCGGCCTGGGTCAGGACCACCGGCGCGGCCGCGTCGTCGAGCATGAACGCGAGCCGGTCGGCCGGGTACTCCGGGTCGAGGGGAACGTACGCACCGCCCGCCTTCAGCACCCCCAGCAGGCCCGCGACCAGCTCGAACGACCGGTTCGCGAAGACGCCGACCAGCGCGCCCGGGCCGACGCCCAGCTCACGCAGGCGGTGCGCGACGCGGTTGGCGCGCGCGTCCAGTTCCCGGTAGGACAGGGACTCGTCGCGGAAGGTCAGCGCGGGCGCGTCCGGCGTCCGGGCGACCTGCGCCTCGACCAGGCCGTGGAGCGTGCCCGTCGGGATCTCCCCCGCCGTGTCGTTCCACCGGTTCAGCACCAGGTCCCGCTGGTCACCCAGGAGATCCAGTTCGGACACCGCCCGCGTCGGGTCGGCGACGATCGAGCGCAGCAGCGTCACCAGGCGGTCGGCCATCCCGGCGACGGTCTCCGCGGCGAACAGCGCGGTGTTGTGGACGAACTTGCCGATCAGGCCGGACTCGATCTCGATCGCGTGGAACTCGAAGTCGAACCGGGTGGCGGGCAGGTCCATCGGCAGCCAGCGGAAGTCCACTGCGGACTCACCCGCCGCGGCCATCCGGCCCATCTCGTAGTTCTGCAGCGCGAACATCGCCTGGAACACCGGCGAGCGGCTGACGTCCCGCGGCACGCCCAGGGCGTTGACCAGGCGTTCGAAGGGGACGTCGGCGTGGTCGAACGCGTCGAGCACGTGCCGCCGGGTCCGGTCCAGCAGCTCGGCGAAGCTCGGGTCGCCGGCCAGCTGGGCGCGCAGCGGCAGCATGTTGATAAACATGCCGATGACGCCTTCCAGCTCGGGCAGCCCGCGCCCGGCCGACGACGACCCGACCGCGAAGTCTTCCTGCCCGGAGTACCGCGAGAGCAGCAGCTGGTAAGCCGCGAGGAGCGTCATGAAGAGCGTGACGCCGTGTTCGCGGCTCAGCTCGCCGAGTGCCCGGGCCAGGTCCTTCTCGACGAAGAACTCGTGGATGGCGCCGTCGAACGTCTGGGTCGCCGGGCGCGGCCGGTCCGTCGGCAGCTCCAGGGGCTCGACGCCGCGGAGGGTCTCCTGCCAGTGGTCCAGCTGCCGGTCGAGTTCGGTGCCGGTGAGCGTCCGGCGTTGCCAGTGCGCGAAGTCGCCGTAGCCGATGGTCAGCGCGGGCAGGCCGGCGGCGGTGCCGTGGTAGTGCGCGGCGAGGTCGCGCAGCAGCAGGTCGACCGACCAGCCGTCGCCGACGATGTGGTACGTGCAGACCGCGAGGAGGTGCTCGTCGTCGCTGATCCGGACCAAGGTGGCGCGCAGCAGCGGGCCGTCGACCAGGTCGAACGGCTCGGCCGCGGCGGCGTCGACCGCGGCCCGCGCGACTTCCTCGTCACCGGCGTCCACAAGGGACAGCGGCACGGTGGCGACCGGTTCGAGGCGCACGGACGGCTGCCCGTCCTCCCCCGCCGGGAACCGCATCCGCAACGCCTCGTGCCGGACCGGGAGGGCGTCGAGGGCGGCCTGCAGCTGCCGCTGATCGACGCGGCCGGTGAGGCGGATCGGGATCGGGATGTTGTACGACGTGGTCCCGGGCGCGAACTGCTCCATGAACCAGACGCGTTCCTGCTGGTAGGACAGCGGGACCGGGTCGCCGTCCGGACGCGGGGTGATGGTCGCGGCCGGTCCGGCGCGCCGGCGCAGCCGTCGTTCCAGCAGGGCCCGGCGGGCGGCGGCGCTGCTGGTCTCGTCGATCGTCGTCACGCCTGCTCGCTTTCGGCCAGCTGGGCCCGGACCTCTTCGTCGCTGAGCTGGTCGAGGTCTTCTTCCAGGCGCCGTTCGACCTCGGCGGCGAGGCCCGCCACCGTGGTGAACGAGAAGAGCCCGCGCACCGGCAGTTCGACGCCGACCTGCTTGCGGATCCGGGCCATCGCGCGGATGGCCAGCAGCGAGTTGCCACCGTGGGCGAAGAAGTCGTCGTGCACCCCGAGCTTCTCGACGCCCAGGAGTTCGCCGAGCACCTCGGCGACCAGCTCTTCGGCCGCGGTGCTCGGGGCGACGTACTCCGTCTCCGCGCCGAGCTGCGGATCCGGCAGCGCGGCGCGGTCGAGCTTGCCGCTGGCCGCGACCGGCAGGGCGTCCAGGGTGACGAACAGCGTGGGCACCAGGTACTCCGGCAGGCTCGCCCGCAACGCCTCCGCCGCACCTTCGGCCGTGCCGACGACGTACCCGACCAGGGTGCCTTCGCGGACGGCGACGGCCGCGTCCCGAACGTCCGGCAGTTGCCGGAGCGCGGCTTCGACCTCGCCGGGCTCGATGCGGTAACCGCGCAGCTTGACCTGGTCGTCGGTGCGGCCGAGGTACTCGAGGGTGCCGTCACGGCGCCAGCGGGCGAGGTCGCCGGTGTTGTACATCCGGCCGAACGGGCCGTCCGGGAAGCGTTCCGCGGTCAGCTCGGGCAGGCCGAGGTAGCCGTCGGCGAGCTGCGCGCCGGCCAGGTGGAGCCGGCCCGCGACGCCCGGCGGGACCGGCCGCAGCCGGTCGTCGAGCACGTAGACGCGGGTGCCGGGGACCGGGCGGCCGATCGGCACCGGGCCGTCGACCGGACCGTCGAGCCGGTGGGCGACGCAGCCGACAGTGGCCTCGGTCGGCCCGTACTCGTTGGTGACGGTCGCGGCGAACTGGTGCACGACCTCGCCCATCAGTGCCTCGCCGCCGAGCACCAGGTCACCGGTGGGATAGGACTCCTCCGGCAGCACGGCGAGGTGCGTCGGCGTCGCCTTGACGAAGTCCGGCCGACCGGAGTCCACAATGGACCCGCCGGCGGTGAGCGGGCCGAGCAGCGTCGTCACGGTCAGGTCGAACGACGCCGACGTGTGCAGCAGCGCCCGGCCGCTCAGGCTCGGGTACGCCTCGCGCGCCCAGGCCAGGTAAGTGGCGAGGGCGCGGTGCCCGACCTGGACGCCCTTGGGGCGCCCGGTCGAGCCGGACGTGTAGATGACGTAGGCGATGCCGTCCGGCGCGGGCGGGTTCTCCGCGGACGAGTCCGCCCACACCGCCGGGTCGCTCAGGTCCAGGGTCTCGGCGTCGAGGGTGACGCCGCTGGTGAGCACGACGCGAGCCCCGGCGTCGGCCAGGACCAGGGCCTGCCGCTGCGCCGGGTTGGCCGGGTCGAACGGAACGTAGGCGGCGCCGCTCTTCAGCGCGCCCAGGATGCCCACGACCAGGTCGGCCGAGTTCGGCGCGCACACGCCGACCACACCACCGGTGCCGAGGCGGTGCGCGACGCGGTTGGCCCGCGCGTTCAGCTCGGCGTACGTCAGGCGCACGCCGCCCAGGTCGACCGCCACCGCGTCCGGGGTCTGCGTCACCTGCTCCTCGAAGCGCGCGACGACCGGCGGAGCGTCCGAAGTGGACGTTCCGCTCCACTCCAGCACCTGGACGCGCTCGGCGTCCGAGAGCAGCGGCAGGTCCGCCACCGGTGTCGCGGGATCAGCGACCGCCGCCGAGAGCAGGCCCAGGAACCGGGCCACCATGGACTCGGCCGTGGCCCGGTCGAACAGGTCGGTGCGGTAGAGCAGGCGGCCGTCGACCGCGGTGAGGTCGATCGCGACGTCGTCCTTGGCGGTGGCGTAGCGGACCGGCTCGAGGCCCGAGTCGGGGATGAAGTTGAAGCCGATCTGGTAGAGCGCCTGCACCGCCGGGTCACGCTCCGGGCGGACCGCGTCGGCGACCAACTGGAACGGCACCCGGCCGTGCTCGATCGCGTCCAGCACCGCCGTGCGGACCCGGCCGACCAGGTCGGCGAACGACGGGTCGCCACCGCAGTCGACGCGGATGGCCAGCTGGTTGACGAACATCCCGATCAGCGGCGCCAGCTCCGGCAGGTCGCGCCCGGCGACCGGCACCCCGACCACGACGTCGTCCTGCCCGGACAGCCGCGACAGCAGCGCGGTGTACCCGGCCAGCAGCACCATGAACGGCGACGCCGACAGCTCCCGGCCGACCGCGCCGGCCTGCGCGAGCAGGCCGGCGGGCAGGTCGAAGTCGACCTGGTCGCCGACGAACCCGAACTCGGCGGGCCGCGGCCGGTCGGTGGGCAGGCTGTGCACGGGCGGGAGCCCGGCCAGCCGCTCGCGCCAGTACGCCAGCTGGGCGCGCACCAGCGGCAGCTGGCCGCGCTGCCAGGCCGAGTAGTCCGGGTACTGGATGGCGAGGTCGGGCAGCTTCGGCAGCCGCCCTTCGGCGACGGCGTCACAGGCCTCGTTCAGCTCGCTCGACAGCACCGGCACGGACCCGGCGTCGAACACCGTGTGGTGCACGACGAAGGTGAGCAGCCAGTCGGTGTCGGCCAGGCGGCACAGCTGGGCCCGCCACGGCGGCGCGGTGTCGAGGGGGATCGGGCGGCGGGCGATCGCCTGGGCCAGCTCGGCGGCGCGCGGTTCACGCTCGTCGGCCGGGAGGTCACGCAGGTCGTGCACCTCCGGCTCGATCGGGACGTGCTCGTGCACGACCTGGACGAGCGCGCCATCTGCCATCCGGAACGCGGTGCGCAGTGCCTCGTGCCGGCCGACGATCACGCCGATCGCGGCCCGCCACTGCGACTCGGTGAGCGGCAGGTCCTGCCGCACCTGGCACGGCAGGTTGTATACCGGCGAGGCGGGGTCGAGCTGGTTCGACAGCCAGATCCGCTCCTGCCCGAACGAGGCCGGGAACGTCCATTCCTTCGTGTCGGTCATGTCTCCTGCTTCAGCGCTCGAGCTTGGGGATGGTGGTGGCGGCGGGTTCTTCGGCGGGAGCCGCGTCGGCACGCAGTTCCTCGATCCGCTCGACGAGGGTGGCCACCGTGGAGGATTCGAACAACGTCTTCATGGCCAGCCGGGCGCCGGTGGTCTTGCGGACCTGGGCGATGAGCTGGATGGCGACCAGGGAGTTGCCGCCGAGGGCGAAGAAGTCGTCGTGGACGCCGATGCGTTCGACGCCGAGGACTTCGGCCCACTGCCGGGCGATCTCCGCTTCGAGGTCGGTGCGCGGGGCGACGTAGTCGTCCTGGGCCAGCGGGGTGGCCGCAGGTTCGGCGACTTCTTCGGTCTCCACCAACGCCTCGGCCGTCACCCGGCGGTCGAACAGGTCCCGCACCGGGCGGGTGCTGATGACGACCTGGCCGCCGAGACCCGGCGTCAGGGCCCGCAAGAACGCCTCGGCGCCGTCGACCGGCCGGATCCCGGCTGACGTCCCCGCTGCCGCGGGCGGTTTCTTGGCGAGCCCGCCGCTGACGGCGTTCTCGTCGACTTGGCGCAGCACGAAGTCCTCGATCTCGGCCACCACGCGGCCGTCGTCGGCGCACAGCGTCAGGTCGGCGGCGATCACCTGGTCACCACCGGCGTCGCGGTAGCGCAGGTGGCTGTGGAAGCTCGCCGGGAGGACGTCGTGCACGACCACGCGGCCGTAGCTCATCGGCAGGTAGGTGCCGCTGCCCCGGCCACGGCCGAACGCCGTCGCGATGTCGAGCAGCGCCGGGTGCAGGCCCCAGCCGGTGTCGCCCGCCGCCGCGTCCGGCGCGACGATCGACGCCAGTTCCTCGTGCTCGCCGAGGTGGTGGGTCCGCAGCGCGGCCCAGCGCGGGCCGAAGGTGACCATGCTGGTCCGGCCGGCGCCGAAGCCCTTGCCGTCGTCGAGCACCGCGGTCCGGCCGCGGATCGCGCCCAGGTCCACAGTGGACACGGTCGGCGCCGGGACCCAGCCCGCGGAGCCGCGGACGTGCGTCTTGGTCACGCCGGCCAGGCGACTGGTCACGGTGAACCCGTCACCGTCGAAGCCGACGCGGTACTCGGCGACCGACCCTTCCGGCACCGAGAACGGTTCCAGGAACGCGACGTCGCGCAGTTCGACGACGTGGCCGTCGCCGGGCTTCGGCAGGGCCGCTTCGACGGCCGCCCGGACGGTCTCCAGGTGCCCGGTCCCGGGCACCACCGGCACACCGGCGATCCGGTGCTCGTCGAGCAGCCAGTGCCCGGCCGCCGAGACGAGCCCGTGGACGCCGCCCGCGGAGCGCGTGGTCAGGACCGGGTGCGCGACCGGGCCGTCCGCACGCTCGCGCGTCGACCGGATCAAGGACGGTGCTTCTACTTCGGCGGCCATGCCGACCTCGTCCCAGCCACCCCAGTCGTGCGCGACGACCCGGGCTTGCCAGCCGTGGTCGCCGCGGGCGTAGGCGTCGAGGAAGTTGTTGGCCGCGCAGTAGTCGACCTGCCCGAAGTCCCCCGACACCGAGGTGACCGACGAGCACAGGGCGACGAAGTCCATCGGCAGGTCCGAGAACGCCTCGGCCAGCGCGACGACGCCGCCGATCTTCGGGGCGAGCACGGCTTCGGCGGCCGAACGCTCCTTCACCTCGGCGACGCCGCCGCCAGGCAGTCCGGCCGCGTGGACGATGCCGTCGAGGCCGCCGAACTCGCGCTCGGCCAGCTCCCGGACCTCCCGCAGCCGCGCCGGGTCGGTGACGTCGGCGGCGAGCACGTGCACCACCGCGCCGGCCGCTTCCATCCGCCGCACGGCGAGCATCGCGCGCCCCAGCCGGTCGGTGCCGCCCTGGGTGGCCAGGTGCGCGTCCCACTCCTCTCGGGGCGGCAAGCCGTTGCGGGACAGCAGGATGAGCTTCGCGCGGACGCGCAGGGCGAAGTCCTCGGCGAGGGTGATGCCGATCCCGCCCGTGCCGCCGGTGATCAGGTAGCGGCCGCCGTCGCGCAGGACCGGCGTCGCGGCTTCGGGCAGCGTGAGCTGCGTGTGGTCGAGCACCCAGCGGCGGCCGCGGCGCAGCGCGACCTCCGCGTGGGCGTCCGCCGGCGCGGACAGCTCGGCGACGACGTCGGCGGAGAGCGTCTCGACGTCGATCCGGCGCACGACCGTGCCGGGCTGTTCCAGGGGCAGGACCCTGGCGATCCCGGCGAGCGTCGCGTGCTCGGGGCGGGTCAGGTCGGTGCCGGTGACGTCGGCGGTGCCGGTGCTCAGGACGTCGATCCGCAGCGGCTCGGCCCACGCCTGGACGAGGCTGAGCACGCTGAAGAACCCGCGGTCCTGGGCCGCCATCCCGGTCTCGGTGCCGCTCAGCGCCCACGCGTGCACGACCCGCTCGGGCCGGGTGCCGAGCGTGGCGACCAGGTCGTCGTAGTCGGCGCGCTCCCCCGGCCGGACGGTGAACCCGCCGTCGACGGCGGTGAACCGCGCACCCGGCCGGACCTCGGTGACCGCGACACCGGCGTCGCGCAGCAGCCCGGGCAGGACGTCGTCGTCGACGAACGCCAGGCAGGAGGCGAACGGCTCGCGCCGCACCTCCGGCCCGGCCTGCCGCCACGACGGCACGGCGAACCACTCTTCGAGCGGCAACGGCCCGCTCGGCTTCACCGGCTCGGCTACTGTGCCCGCCGGGTCGGGGTCGACCCAGTACCGCTTGCGCGCGTAGGGATAGCCGGGCAGCGGCACGCGGAGTCCGGACGTCACCGCTTCCAGCGTCAGGCCGTGTGTCCACAGGAGACCGGCGGCCGCGTAGAGCGTTTCGACGTCGCCCTCGCGGTCGGTGCGGCCCGGCAGGCTCGGCTGCGGCGCGGGCAGGCCCTTCGGCACCTGGCCGCGGGCGAGCCCGGCGAGCTGGTGGCCGGGGCCGCACTCGACCAGGGCCCACCGCTCGCCGCCGGCGAACAGCGTCCGCACGCAGTCGCCGAAGCGCACGGCTTGGCGCAGGTGCGCGGCCCAGTAGCCGGGATCGGTGGCCTGGGCGTCGGTGATCCAGCCACCGGTCAGGTTCGACAGGAACGGCAGCGACGGCGCCGAGCGCGGCACCGCGGCGACGGCTTCGGTGAACTCCGCCAGGATCGGGTCCATCATCGGCGAGTGGAACGCGTGCGACGTCACCAGCTCGCGGCACTGCACGTCGCTGGACTTGAGCCGCGCGGCGAAGTCGGCCACGACGTCGGCCGGGCCCGCGACGACGCACGTCCCCGGCCCGTTGACCCCGGCGATCGCGACGCCTTCGGGCAGCCGCTGCGTCACCGCGTCTTCGTCGAGCTGGATCGCGAGCATCGCGCCGGACGGCATCGACTGCATCAGCTCACCGCGCCGGACGACCAGCTTCAGCGCGTCGGCGAGGGTGAAGACCCCGGCCACGGTCGCGGCGACGTACTCGCCGATCGAGTGGCCGATCATCGCGCCGGGCCGGACGCCCCAGCTGCGCCACAGCGTGGTCAGCGCGTACTCGACGACGAACAGCGCGGGCTGCGTGTACCGCGTCTCGCGCAGTTTCGCGTCGCCGCCGCGGTCGAGGATCAGCTCCTTCAGGCCCGCGATACCGGCCAGCTCGCAGCACTCGTCGACGGCCGCGGCGAACACCGGCTCACTGCGGTACAGCTCGGCGCCCATCCCCGCGTACTGGGAACCCTGGCCGGAGAACAGGAACGCGACCTTCAGCTCGTCGGCCTTCGCCGTGACCAGGCGACGCGGGTCACGGAGGCCGTCGACGGCGTCCTCGCTGTCCCGGGCGACGACGGCCGCGCGGTGGGCGTACTCGGTGCGCCCGGCCGCGAGGGTGTGCGCGACGTCGGCGAGGTCGAGGTCGATGTCCCCCGCCAGCCGGTCGGCCAGCCGGTCGACGGCGACGGCGAGCGCGTCCGGCGTGTTCGCCGAGACCCGCAGCAGGTGCGCCGGGTGCGGCAGACGGCGGCGCTGCGGTACCGGCGCCTCCTCCAGCACGACGTGGGCGTTGGTGCCGCCGACGCCGAACGAGCTGACGCCCGCCCGGCGCGGGGCGTCACCCGCCTCCCACTTCGTCACCGTGCGAGCCGGGTAAAACGGGCTCGCCGGGAAGTCGATGCCCGGGTTGGGCTCGTCGTAGTTGATGGTCGGCGGGATGAGGCCGTGTTCCATGGCCAGGACGGTCTTGATCAGCGCCACCACCCCGGCGGCCTGGGACAGGTGACCGATGTTCGACTTGACCGAGCCGATGGCGCACCAGGCGGTGTCCGGCACGCCGTGGCCGTACACAGTGGACAGTGAGGTGACCTCGATCGGGTCGCCCAGCGCGGTGCCGGTGCCGTGCGCCTCGACGTAGCCGATCGTGCGCGGGTCGACCCCGGCCATGCCGACGGCCTGAGCGATCGCCTCGGTCTGGCCGGCGACGCTGGGCGCCGAGAAGCCGACCTTGGTGGCGCCGTCGTTGTTGATCGCGTTGCCGAGCACCACCGCGCGGATGTGGTCGCCGTCTTCGATGGCCTGGGCCAGCCGCTTGACCAGGACCACGCCGACGCCGCTGCTCCACACCGTGCCGTTGGCCTCGGCGTCGAACGCGCGGACGTGCCCGTCGGGCGAGGTGAAGCCCTCGACGCCCATGTAGCCGATGCCGTGCGGCATCTCCAGGTTCGCGCCGCCGGCCAGCGCCATCTCGCACTCGCCGTTGCGCAGCGCCTCGCAGGCGAGGTGCACGGCGACCAGGGAGGTCGAGCACGCCGTGTGCAGCGCCAGGCTCGGACCGCGCAGGTTCAGCTTGTAGGACACCGACGTCGTCAGGTAGCTCGGCTGGTTGCCGGTCGACATCCCGATGCCGCCGTGCTGCGAGGCCATGATCCGCTCGTTGCGCAGCAGGTTCTCGATGAGGTAGCCGGTCCGGCCGGACCCGCCGTAGACGCCGATCGCGCCGCGGTAGCGGGCCGGGTCGTAGCCGCCGTCGGTCAGCGCGGAGTGGCAGGCCTCGAGGAACACGCGGTGCTGCGGGTCGGTGATCTCCGCTTCGCGGCTGGTCATGCCGAACAGCTCGGCGTCGAACTCGTCGAAGCCGTCGACGACCGTGGTGGCGTTGACCCAGCTGGGATCTTCGAGGGTTTCCGGGTCGGCGCCGCGGGCCAGCAGTTCTTCGGGAGTGGCGGGTTTGATCGACTCGACGCCGTCGACGAGGTTGCGCCAGAACTGCCGGAGGTCGCCGGCGCCGGGGACGCGGGCGGCCATCCCGACGATCGCGATCGGTTCGGTGCCGGGTTCGCCGGTCTCGAAGTGGGTCACTGGTGGCGCTCCTGTTCGTGGCCGGTCGTGGCGGCCGGGCGGCGGGGTCTTCCGGACGGGGTGCGCCCGCGGCGGGCGGCGACCCGCTCGGCGGCGCGGGCCAGCGCGGTGTCGGGCTTGGCACCGGCGGCCGCGTGCAGGTGGGCGGCGAGGGCGCGGACGGTGGGGTGGCTGAACAGCTCGACGACCGGGATGCGGCGGCCGAGCCGGGCGGTGACCTGGGCGTGCACCTGCATCAGGGCGAGCGAGTGGCCGCCGACGTCGAAGAAGTTGTCGGTGACGCCCACGCTTTCGACGCCGAGCACGTCCCGCCAGGCCTGCGCGATCACCGCCTCGGTCGCGGCGAGCGCGGCGACGTCGGTGACGACCGGAGCGGGTGCCGGCCGGGCGCGGGTCATCGCGCCCGGCGCGGCGGTGCGCACCGAAGGCCGCGGGGTCTCGGGCAGGCACGTCCCGACCGGCCGGTCGGGTGTGGCGGCCAGCCCGGCGAGCAGGTCCGCGTAGTCCGCGGCGAGCGCGGTCATCCGGGCGGCGTCGAACAGGTCCGGGTTGTAGAGCAGCTCGACGCCGTGGCCGAGGACGTAGACGGTCAGGTCGAACGGCGACCCCGGCTTGGCGACCGGCAGCCAGCCGGCCCGCACCCCGGGCAGCTCGAGGCGCGGCTCGGTGAAGTTCAGGACGTTCACCATCACCTGCACCAGCGGCGCCCGCGCGGGATCGCGGTCGACGCCGAGGGCGGTCACGAGCTGCTCGATCGACGCCGCCGGGTGCGCGGTCGCGGCCAGCAGCTCGGCCCCGCCGCGGCGGGCGTGCGTCGCGAAGTCCGCGTCGTCGCCGGCGCGCAGCCGCACCGGCACGATGTCCACGAAGAACCCGGCGACGTCCTGGGTCTCGGGCAGCTGCCGGTCGGCGACGACGGTGGCGACCAGGTGGTCGTCCGCGCCGGTGAGCCGGTGCAGCAGCTGCCCGAACGCGGCCAGCAGCACCCCGGCCTGGGTGGTGCCGGTCCGCGCGGCCAGCTCCCGGACGGCGTCGGGGGCGCCGTCCGGGAACACCTGGTGCACGCTCGCGCCGTGGTAGGTCTGCACGGCGGGGCGTGGTCGATCGCGGGGTAAGTCCACTGTGGACGGAGCCCCGGCCAGGTGCTCGGTCCACCAGGCGAGGTCGACGGCTTCGCGACGGCGGTCGCGATCCGCGCGCCACGCCGCGTAGTCCGCGTAGGACGCGGCGAGCGGCAGCAGCGACGCCCCGGCGTAGGCCGCGGAGAGGTCGGCGCACAGCAGGTCCTGGGACCAGCCGTCGAACACGGCGTGGTGCAGGGTGAAGCCGAGCACGTGCTCGTCCGGACCGAGTTCGTAGAGCCGGACCCGCCACGGCGGCTCGCGGTCCAGGTGCACCGGGGTCGCCGCGTCGACGGCGAGCCGGTCGGCGAGGAACGGCTCGGTCAGGCTGGTCATCGGCACCGGAATGTCGTCCACCGCAAGGCATTCGGCCTGCGGGACGCCGTCGACCGGGCGGATCCGCCAACGCAGGATGTCGTGCCGTTCGGCCACCGCGCGCAGGGCGGCACGCAGCTTTTCCACGTCCAGCGGGCCGGACAGCCGGAAGGCCATCGCGATGTTGTACGGCGCCGCGGCCGGGGCGAGCTGGTCCAGGAACCACAGCCGCCGCTGCGGCGGCGACAGCGTGGGTGCGTGCCCGGTGGTCAGGCCCGGCCCGGTCAGCGGGGCGGCAGCGGCCACCCGCCGGGCGACGCCGTCGAGGGTCCGCCCGGCCAGGACGTCCTCGGTGGCGACGTCGGCGGCCAGGTCCGCACGCAGGGCCGCGACCAGCCGCATCGCCGTGATCGAGTCACCGCCGGCGGCGAAGAAGTCGGAGCCCGCGCCGGCGCCGAGCACCTTCCGCCACACCTGCGCGACCGCCCGGGCCACGGGCGTGTCCGGCTCCCCGAGGTCGGCCGGCGCCACGCTTTCGGCCAGCGCACGCAAGGCGGGCCGGTCGATCTTGCCGGTCACCGGGTTCACCGGCAGCGCGTCGAGCCGCCGGATGGCGGCCGGCCGCATCGCCTCGGTGAGCCGGTCGCCCGCGTAGGCCTGAACATCCTCGTCGGACGGCAGCGAGGCCGCAGGACCGGTCGCGACCTCGCCGGACGGCGCCCAGGCGCCGCTCGAACCGGCGACCACTCCATCCGGCGGCACCGAAGCCGGGGTGAGGAACGCGACCAGCCGGGTGCCACCCGGGCCCGGGACTGCTTCCACCGCGACCGCGCCCACCTGCGGGTGCGTGGCCAGTGCGGCCTCGACCTCGCCCAGCTCGATGCGCTGGCCGCGGACCTTGACCTGCCGGTCGGCGCGGCCGGCGAACTCCAGCCTGCCGTCGGGCCGCACGCGCGCCAGGTCGCCGGTGCGGTAGGCGCGCTCCCCCGGCGTGAACGGGTCGGCGACGAACGTCCGCTCGGTCAGCTCCGGGCGGCCGAGGTACCCGGCGGCCACCCCCGGGCCGCCGATCAGCAGCTCGCCGACCTCGCCCGGCGGGACCGGGCGGAGGTCGGCGTCCACGACGTACGCGCGGTGGTTCGGCGTCGGCGTGCCCAGCGGCAGCGGGTCGGCGGGCCGGCCGGTCACCTCGTCGGTGACCACGACGACGGTCGTCTCGGTCGGGCCGTAGACGGTGAAGAACCGGCGGCCGGGCAGCCAGCGGGCGGCCAGTCCGGCGGGCACCGGCTCCCCGCCGCAGGCCACGGTCCGCCAGCCCGGTACGTCCGCCGGGTCCAGCGTGGCGAGCAGCGTCGGCGTGATGAAACCCCAGTCGACGTCGTGCTCGACCACGAACCGGCGCAGCCGTTCGGGGTCGGCCCGGTCGGCCGAGCCGGCCAGCTGCACCGAGCCGCCGTGGGCCAGCGGCACGAAGACGTCCATGGTGAACGCGTCGAAGCCGGGCGAGGAGATGCCGAGCGCGCGTGTACTCGGGCCGACGCCGAGGCGGGCGGCGAAGCCGGTGACGAACGCGACGACGTTGCGGTGGCTGGTGAGCACGCCTTTCGGCCGGCCGGTCGAGCCGGACGTGTAGAGCACGTGGGCGGTGCTGTCCGGGGTGGCCGGGCAGCCGCCGGGTTCGCCGGGCGGCGGGACGTCGAGAGCCTCGATCCCTGCCACCGCGCCGAATTCCGCGACGGCGGCGTCGCCGATGACGAGCGTGACACCGGCGTCGGCGGCGATCCCGGTCAGCCGCGCTCGCGGCCCGCCCGGCTCCAGCGGCACGTAACAGCCACCCGACAGCAGGACGCCGAGGACCGTCGCCACCAGCGCGGGACGCCGGTGGGCGCACACGCCGACCCGGGTTTCGACGCCCGCGCCGCGTTCGCGCAGCAGCGCCGCGACGCCCCAGGCGGCGGCGACCAGCTCAGCGTAGGTGAGCCGGGTGCCGCCCTGCCGCACGGCGAGCGCGTCCGGCGTCCGCCGTGCTTGCTCCAGGACCAGTCCGGCGACCGTGGTGTCCGGATAGGACAGTGGCGGGCCGTGCGTGCCCGCGACGGGCAGCGTGTCGGTCACGGTGAACTCCCCAGTTCGGTTTGCTGCCCGGGGCCGCGGTGGCGGCCGGGCTGGTGCGGGTCACGGGTGGTCACCCGTGACCGGCGGGTCGATCCAGTACCTGCTGCGCTGGAAGGGATACCCGGGCAACGGCACCCGGCCCGGGTCCGCGCCGTCGTGCCGGGCGGCCCAGTCGACGTCGCCGCCGCTGACCCAGCGGGCGGCCAGTTCGTGGGCCGCGCCGGGTGGCCCGGCGACGTCGGCGCCGTCGGCGAGCAGGACGTCGAGGGCTTCGACGGCCTCCGCCGCGGTCGACGCGACCACGGCGGCGCGGGCCGCGAACTCCCGGCGTCCGACGGCGAGGGTGTAGGCGACGTCGGCCAGCGGCGGCGGGTCGTCGGCGAGCCGGTCACGCAGCCGGCAAAGCGCTTCGCGCAACGCTTTCGCGTCCCGCGCGGAGACCGGGAGCACGTACGGACCGTCGGCGGTGACCCGCGGCCCGGCGGCCGGTGCCTCCTCGACGACGACGTGGACGTTGGTGCCGCCCATGCCGAACGAGCTGACCCCGGCCACCCGGCGTTCCGGGTCCGGCCAGTCGGCGGCTTTCACCGGGACGTACCAGGGGCCGCCGGCCAGATCGGCCTCCGGGTGCGGCGCGGTGAAGTGCAGGTTGGGCGGGATGACGCCGTGGCGCACCGAAAGCACCGTCTTGATCAGCCCGGCCACCCCGGCGGCGGCGTCGAGGTGCCCGATGTTCGTCTTGACCGAACCGAGCGCGCAGGTCCCCGGCGGCAGGTCGCCGTACACCCGGTTGAGCGCCGCCACCTCGATCGCGTCGCCCAGGGGCGTGCCGCTGCCGTGCGCCTCGACCAGCCGGACCTCGGCCGGGTGGACCTCGGCGACGGCCAGCGCCTCGGCGACGGCGGCGGCCTGTCCGGCCGGCCCCGGCACCGCGTAGCCGGCGCGGTCGGGGCCGTCGTTGGTCATCGCCCAGCCGGGCAGCACGGCGTGGATGTGGTCGTGGTCGGCGAGCGCGTCGGCCAGCCGCCGCAGCACGACGACCCCGGCGCCGGAGCCGAACCCGGCGCCCTCGGCCGCGACGTCGAACGCGCGGCAGCGGCCGTCCGGCGAGGCGAGACCGTCGCTGCGGTACCGCGGCCACGTGACGCTCACGCCCCCGGCGAGCGCCAGGTCACAGCGGTATTCGGCGAGGCTCTGCGCCGCGAGTCCCACTGCGGCGAGGGAGCTGGAACAGGCGCTCTGGACGGCGATCGCGGGCCCGGTCAGGCCGAGCCGGTAGGCGACCTGGCCGGGCAGGTGGTCGGTGAGCTGGCGGCCGAGCAGCCGGCCCTCCCAGTCGTCCGGGTCGACGTCGCCGGTCACGGCCGGGTTCCCGAACAGGTGGAACAGGAAGTAGCGGTTCACCCCGGCGGAGGTGAAGACACCGACCGGGCCGGTCTCCCGCGCCGGGTCGCGGCCCGCGTCCTCCAGGGCCCGCCACGCCGTCTCCAGGAAGAGCCGGTGCTGCGGGTCGGTGCGGGCGGCCTCGTCGGCGGTGAAGCCGAAGAACTCCGCGTCGAAGTCCTCGACGCCGTCGAGGCGCCCGCCGGCGCGGACGTGCGCCGGGTCGCCGCGCAGGCCGGGGCCGATGCCGAGCGCGGCCAGCTCGTCGTCGGTGTGGTCGTGGATCGAGTCGACGCCGGCGCACAAGTTCCACCAGAACGCCGGCGCGTCGGGCGCGCCCGGGAAGCGGCAGGCGAGCCCGACGACGGCGATCAGGTCACTGCCACCCTCGTCCGGCAGCGGCTCGACGGTCCGCGGACGGTCCGAAACGGACTCGCCGAGGTACGCCGCCTGGGCCGCGACGGTGGGGTGTTCCAGCAGGCCGAGCAGCGGAACGTCCGTGTCGAACTCAGCGGCGAGCCGCTGCTGGACGCGCCCCAGCAGCAGGGAGTGCCCGCCGACGTCGAAGAACGCGTCGGTGACGCCGAAGCTCGCGTGACCCAGGACGTCGCACCAGATCGTGTGAACCCGCTGTTCGGCCTCGGTCATCGGCGGGATCTCGGCCGGTGCGACGGGCCGCGGGCCTGGAAGCGCTGCCTCGTCGAGCTTGCCGGTAACGGTCAGCGGGAACGCCGCCACGACGAGCACCGCCGACGGCACCGCGTAATCGGGCAAGACGTTGGCCAAGACGGCCCGCAGCGCGGCCGGGTCCGGCCCGGGGTCGAGCGCCGGGACCACGTAGGCCAGCAGCTCGCCGTCCCGGACGACGGCTCGCGCTTCCGCCACCTCGGCGTGCTTCGCGAGCTTCGCCTCGATCTCGGTCAGCTCGACGCGGAAACCGCGCACCTTGACCTGGCGGTCCAGCCGGCCGAGGCAGACGAGCGTGCCGTCCGGCAGCACCTCGCCGAGGTCGCCGGTGCGGTAGGTGCGGAGCCCCTCCTCGGTGGTGCCGAAGGCCGGGCTCGGCCGGTCGAGGTAGCCCGCGGCCAGGAACTCGCTCCGGACCTGCAGCTCGCCGCCGTCCAGCACGGTCAGCTCGTAACCCGGGAGCGCGGTGCCGATCGGCAGCGGGCCGGTGGCGCCGGGGTCGACGTCGGCGCTGGTCAGCCGGTGGTGCGCGGCGAACGTCACCTCGGTCGCGCCGTAGCCGTTGACGAACACGGTGTCCGGCGCGAACCGGCCGCGGCGGACGTCGGCGTAGGTCGCCGGCTCGCCGCCCAGGAGCACGGTCCGCACCGACGGCAGGTCGCCGTCGAAGCTGTCCAGCAGGTAGCGGTAGACCGTCGGCGTCGAGTGGTAGACGGTCGCCTCGTGCCGCGCCAGCTCCCGCGCGGCGTGCGCGACGCCGTGGACGCGCAGGTCGACCGGCACCACGGCGGCGCCGGTGAGCAGCGCCGGGTACAGGTCCGGGATCGCGGCGTCGAAGCCGAAGGAGGCCAGCAGGCTCAGCCGGTCGGCCGCGGTGATGCCGAGGCTCGCGATCTGGTTGTCCACCACGTGCAGCAGGTTGCGGTGGGTCTGCGCGAACGCCTTGGGCGTGCCGGTGGAGCCCGACGTGAACAGCACGTAGGCCGGGCTGTCCGGGTCCGGATCGGGCACCGGCAGCGGCGCGGTCTCCGACCCGACCGGGACGACCCGGGCGGACCCGTTGTGGCACAAGGCTTCCGCGAGGTCGACGTGCTCGGCGTCGGCCAGCACGGCCGACACGCGCGCGGCGTCGACCTGGTGCGCGAGCCGCTCGCGCGGGAACGTCGGGTCCAGCGGGACGTAGGCGCACCCGGCGGCGAGCGTGCCCAGGATCGCGGCGATCGCCCGGGTGCCGTGCCCGGTGACGAGGCCGACCCGCTCACCCGGCCGGACGCCCGCGTCGAGCAGCCGCGCGGCGTGGCCGCCGGCGAGCCCGGCCAGCCGGGCGTAGCTCACCACCGCGTCGTGCTCGACGACGGCGATCCGCTCGGGCGAGCGCCGGACGACTCCTTCGAAGCGTCTGATGCAGCCGGCTTGCGTCATCGCTGTAGGTGGGCTCGTTCCGGCCGTGAATGGGCGCGCGGCAACCACAGCGGTGACGTCGACTTCATCTCACTCCCCAGTGCGATTCATGGCGAAGAATCACGCAAGGTTAAAGCTCAGGACGTCGCCTGGGGATACGTAATCCGCAGAGTTGGTCCGAATGGACTATCGATCCGGGTTCCGACATGGGGTTTTCCCACGTGATCGTCAGCGCGGCGCGTCCGGAACGTCGGCTTATGTCGCGCTGCCGACCACAGTGGACATCTGATCGACTACTCACTGCAACAATGCCGGAAAGTCATTCACGCGGTCGGATATTCACCGACTCCGGCCGCGGAAAACGAGTTCCCGCACGGCGCGGAGTGGCAATTTCACGAAATCGATCCAGAACCCGCTAACCCGCGTTCGCCAGGAGCCCGCCGCCCGCGGGCGTGTTCGCCATCAGGCACGCGTGGCACGGCATCCCGCGCAGGCCGTCCAGCACCTCGGCCTCGCCGGGGAAGATCGACTCGCCGCACAGGGCCGTCAGGTACTCGGGGACCGCGCCGGCTTCGGGGACGGGGATCAGGTGACAGACGCGTCTGCTCTCGCCGACGACGCCTCGGCGTAGCCGCACCAGTGCGAGCATCCCACCGTTTTCACCCATGATCGAAAGGTAGGCCCGAAACCGCAGGAAGACTTCGTGTCGGGGACCCAACGATCTTCGCCGGGTGTGGTCCACGACACCAAAGCTCAGAGGACCGCCCGGCCGAGCCGGTGGCAGAGGCTCAGCGCGAGCTCGACGTCCAGCCGGTTCGTCCCGAGCTCGCGCGGCAGCAGCTCCTGGGCCTTGCGGACGCGGTACTGCACGGAGTTCTTGTGCATCGTCAGCTCGGCCGCCGCAGCGGTGTAGCTGCCGCCGGAGGCGAGGAAGACGTGCAGGGTCTCGCGCAGGCGCCCGCAGTTCTCCTCGTCGGCGGCCAGCGGCCCGAGGGTGCTCGTGACCCACAGGCGGGCCGCGTTGAGGTCGGACGTCATCAGCGCCATCGTGCCGACCTCGCGGAAGGTCAGGACGCGGTCGCAGTGCTCGCCGGCCGCGAGGGCCAGCGCGTGCACCCGCAGGGCCTGGTGGTGGGTGTCGCGGAAGCCGTCGACGCCGGTCGCGGGGTCGCCGACGGTCACCCGGACGCCGGGTCCGGCCGTCGCGAGGACGTCGTCGAGCAGGGCGCGGGCGATCGTGACGTCCGGGCCGAGCGGCAGCCACACCCACGCGCTGGCCTCGTCGCGCGGCACGAACAGCGGCCGGCCGTGGTTCTGGACGCGGCCGAGCACCGCGGCCGCGACCGACTCCAGCACCGACAGCACGTCGCCCACGGAGGCCTCGGCCGTGTGCCAGAGGATCATCCCGGCGTGCGTGCCGCGCAGCCGGTAGCCGATCACGGCCTCGGCCGCGTCGACGGACGCGGCGTCGAGCGGGCCGCGGGTCTCCGCCAGCAGGTCCTGCACCTTGGCCGCCCGCGCGGCGCTCCGGTTGAGCAGCCAGCGGTCGCGTTCGTCCTGGTAGACGGCGATCAGCTGCCGGGTCACCCGGGTGACGAACCCGAACACGACCTTCAGCAGCCGCCGCATCATCTCCCCCAGCAGCTCGGCGTCGCCGACCTGGCGGGTGCACTCCTGGAACCCGAAGTCGAGCATCGCGGCCTGCCCGACGTCGTAGGCCCGGATCAGGTCGAACACCGGAGTGCCGCGCTGGGCCAGCCGCCGCGCGTACTCCAGCGCGGCGGCCGGCGCCTCGACGTGGGCCGGGTCGATGCTGTGCTGGAGGATCTGCAGGCCGGTCTCGATGTTCTGGTAGACGCTCGCGGTCAGCAGGCTGACCATGCGCTCGTCGTCGTGGACCAGCTGCGGCAGTTCGGCGGCGTAGAGCTGCACCAGCTCACCGGTGAGATCACCGGCCCGGTCGGCCAGCGAGGCGGCGACCTGCCGGATCCGCTCCGAGACGACTTCTTCGTCCACCATGGAGCCACTCTAGAGGGAAACGATCATGCTTTCACCAGGAACTCGTCGATGAGTTCGAACGTCGCGGCCGGGTTCTGCACCGCGGGCATGTGTCCCGCGCCGGCGACGACCTCGAACCGGGCGTCCGCGAACCCCGCCGCGTAGGCCGCGCCGAACGCCGGCGTGACGACCGTGTCGTCCTCGCCCCAGATCAGCAGGGCCGGGATCCGGACCCGGGCCAGCCGGCGCAGCAGCTTCGGGTCGCCCATCGTCGTGCCGGTGTAGACCTGCATCGCCGCCAGGTCGGCGGGCGCGGGCCCACGCCCGGGCCCGGGCGCGCCGGGCGGCGGCTGCGGCAGCGACACCGGCAGCCCCGCGATCTGCGGGCCGATGCCGTCGAGCACGACCAGCGCGCCGATCCGGTGGCCGCGGTCGCGCACGGCCATCTCGGCCGCGACCCACCCGCCGAAGGAGCTGGCCACGACGACGACGTCGGAGAGGTCTTCGTCCTCCAGCAGGTCGAGGTAGGTGACGGCGAGGCTGTCGACGCCGGTGAACCACTCCGGGCGCGGCGTGCCGCCCCAGCCCGGGTGGGTCGGCGCGAGCACGCGGTTCTCCGGCGCGAAGTGCTCGACGACCGGCGCGACGCCCCGGGGTCCGGCGCCGCCGTGCAGGGCGAGCACGGGCCGGCCCGCGCCGCCGGTGTCGGTGAGGTGCAGTTCCAGTTCCGGGTCGGGCCGGAGGATCTTTTCGGTCATGGCAGTGCCTTTCGGGTGAAGGGTTTCAGTGCGAGAGCATCAGGTCGACCATCGCGGCGGGCGCGTCCGGCCGGAAGCTCTCGACGAGGTTGTCCGCCGACCCGCGCGCGGCTTCTTCCGCACGCGGGAACAACGCGGTTTCGTAGGCTGAGAGAGCGCTTTCGACGTCGTCGTGCTCCGCCAGCGCGACGGCCAGCTCGGCGGCGTCGAGCATCGCGAGGTTGGCGCCCTCGCCGGCGAAGGGCGACATCACGTGCGCGGCGTCGCCGAGCAGCGTCACGCCGGGGACCCGCGCCCACCGGTGCCCGACCGGCAGGGCGTGGATCGGCCGCGCGATCAGGGTGTCGTCGCTCTCGGCGATGAGCGCGCGCAGCCCGGCGTCGAAGCCGGCGAACACGTCGAGCAGCCGCGCGCGGGTCCCGGCCGGGTCGGCCGGGTCGACGAGACCGGTCACCGTCTCGGCCGGTGCCTGCACCGCGGCGTAGACGCGGACCCGGCCGCCGCCGTTGCGCTGGGCGATCAGGCCTTTCCCGTCGGCCAGCGCGAACATCGAGCCGGTGCCGACCAGCGCGGCCACCGCCGGGTGCGCGGTGTCCACATCGGACAGGTGAGCCTCCACGAAGGACAGTCCCGAGTAGACCGGGACGGCATCCGACAACAGCGGCCGGACCTTCGACCAGGCGCCGTCCGCGCCGACGACCAGGCCGGACTCGACGACCTCACCGGTGTCCAGGGTGATCCGGCCGGGCGCCACGGCGGTCACCTTCGTCCCCCAGCGGACGACGCCGTCCGGCAGGGAGCCGACGAGGATCCGCTTGAGCGCGCCGCGGTCGACCTCCGGCCGGGTGCCGCCGCTCGCGTCGGCGGTCTCTTCGAACCGGACGACGCCGTACTGGTCCAGGATGCGCAGCGCCTCACCCTCTTCACGGGCGATCGCGCGGAATTCGCCGGTCAAGCCGGCTTCGGCCAGCGCGTGCTGACCGGACTCCTCGTGCAGGTCCAGGGTGCCGCCCTGGTCGCGGGCGGCGGCGGACGCGTCGAGTTCGTAGACGGTCGCGGCGATCCCGCGGGTGTGCAGGACGCGGGCCAGCGTGAGGCCGCCCAGGCCGCCGCCGACGATCGTGACGGGGGTAGTGGTCATCGTTGCTCCTCGGTCGGGGGGCGCGCGGTGCTCAGCGCGCCGTTCAGCAGGACGTCGAACGCCCACCGCACGCGGGAGGGGCCCGGGCCGGACACGAGGTCCGGCCCCAGCGCGGCGATGTACGGGTGGGTTTCGGCGGAGAGGCCGGCGAGCGACTCCACCAGCACGTCGTGCTCGCGCTCGGCGCCGGGTTTCTCCTGGCGGCCGCCGGTTTCGACGGCGGTCGCGGTGGCGATCAGCAGCAGGACGTCGACGGCCCACGCGGCCTGGCCCGGCGGCATCCCGCCCTCGTCGAGCAGCGCGAGCACCGCTTCGACGACGGCCAGGTAGTGCGGCCCGCTCAGCCGGGTCACCAGCGCGACCCGGGCCAGGCTCGGCTGGGCGAACAGCACCGAGCGGTAGGAGCCCAGCACCGCCCAGAGCCGGTCGCGCCACTCCCCCGTGCCGCCGTCGCCGAGGTCGACCTCGGCGAGCAGCTCGTCGAGCATCGCGGCGTGCAGTTCCTCGGTGTCCTTGACGTACACGTAGAGCGAAGCGGGGCCGGTGTCGAGCTCCTTGGCCAGCCGGCGCATGGTGACGCGCTCGACGCCTTCGGCGCGCATGACGTCGACGGCCGTCGCCACGATGCCCGCGCGGGTCAGCGCCGGCTTCGCCGGGCGTTCGCGGCGGCTGGGGGTGCTGTTCCGGTCCATGCGTCCACTGTAGCGAACATGTTCGTTACGAGCACGTTCGGAACGAACATGTTCGTATGGCGCCGGTCACAGCCACGGAGGCGGCGATACGGGAATCAGGGGCCGAGGGTCCGCGGCCGGCGGCGTTCCGGCGTGGCCAGGACGGCCCAGACCACCTTGCCACCCGTCCAGCGCTTGCTGCTCCCCCAGGCCCGGGCGGTCTGCGCCACGATCCGCAGGCCCAGGCCGGGCTCGAGCAGGTCGGGCCGCTCCAGCAGCACCGCGGGCCGCGGATCGTCGTCGCTCACGGCGATCGTCAGCAGCTCCCGCCGCAGCTCCAGCCGCAGCCGCGGGAGCGACGTCGTGTGCCGGGACGCGTTGTCGGCCAGCTCCGCCGCGATGAGCGTGCCGTCGTACTCCAGGGCGGGCACCCCCCATTCACCGGTCCGCGCACGAACGAACGCGCGAGCCTGGGCGATGCCGTCGTCCCCGCGCGCGAGCGTCCGCTCGGCACGGCGGCGGATCGGGTGGGGTAGCGCTTTCTCGGCGGCTTCGACGTCGGCGTGCACCGGCACGAACCGGTCCAGACCGAACGCGTCGAACGCTTCGATGTGCGTGGACTGCCGCGTCACCAGCGAGAACGGGATGCCCGGCCAGCGCTCGAGCCGGGTGGCGACGAACGGGAACAGACTGGGCGAGTGCCGCTCGAGGACGAGCCCGTCGATGTCGGCGATCACCCCCGGCGGGCTGTCCGCGGCGATCTTGAGGAGACCGTCGCGCAGGAAGGGGTAGCCGGTGATGTCGAGCCGCCCGGTCACGCGGACCAGGGCGCTCGCCTCCCGGTTCCGCAGCTCGAGCCCGATGCCCTCAGGCACGGGCACCGGCTGGACGGCGCGACCGCGCCCTCGGATTCATGGCCATCACGCTAGTCCTCGGCCGGGACCGCGCAAAGGGCCCATCGCGCGGCGGTGCAACCGGACGCGACCCTCGGGCGTGTAGTGCTCGACGCCCGGGGAGGACGCCATGTCACCGTACCCACCGCAGGACGGCGAGCGAGTGCTCTGGTCGGGAGCACCGACGCGACGCCGACGTTGGCTTCGCGAGCACCACGTGCTGTTGTTCGGCGCCTTGCTGCTGGTCGCGGCCGTCGCCACCGCCATCGTCGTCGACCGGCGGAACGCGCAGTACCTCGGACTGTTCACCACCCTCCTGTTCGGGGTCGGCATTTCTGGGCCCGGCGGCTGGCCAACCGCCGGGCCCGCCTCGACGTCGAGACCTACTTCGTCACCGACCGGCGCGTCGTTTTCGTCGCGCAGTGGCCGACCGGCGCGGAGTTCCACTGGGCGTGGCTGAACCGGCTGGGCCCGGCGCAGGCGAAGACCGGCGCCGACACGGTCACCTTCGGGACGAGCTTCGCGGCCCGCCGGCGCGTGGCCAATCAGAACCACGAGGGCGCCTGGGCGCCGTTCGTGCCGGAGCTGTGGGCGATCCCGGACGCCGAACGGGTCGCCGCGTTGATCCGGCGGGCCCAGTCCGCGCCGTTTCCGAAAAGAACCGGAAACATTCCCGAAACCCAGCGCGGACCAGTGCGCTAACTGGTCTGGACCAGACGGGAGAAATACCCCAGACTTCCGGGCTTTCTCTTGCCTGACAAAGCGACCTGCGGTAACGCGGACTCAACCGAACCAGGTTCGGTGTTTTCCCTGGAAGATTTCCGCATGCGACTTTCGGCGGTGTGCCACATCCCGGCAGGCCGGTATATCTGGTGCTACCGAATCCGCAATGGCCGGGCCCCGCGCGCCGGCCGGCCGGATGCCGCCCGCACCCCGCCTCCCGGAGGAACCATGCACCGCCTGGCCCCGGCCCGCGAACACGTCATCGGGCTCTTCCGCATCGTCATCGGCTTCCTCTTCGCCTGCCACGGCGTCAAGGCGCTGTTCGGCCTCTTCGGCGCGAAGTCCGCCGTCGCCGTCGGCGTCTGGCCGCAGTGGTGGGCCGCGATCATCCAGCTCGGCTGCGGCGCACTGGTCTGCGTCGGGATCGGCACCCGGGTCGCCGCCGTGCTCGGCTCCGGCTCGATGGCGTTCGCCTACTTCACCGTGCACCTGCCGGTCGCGCTGCTCCCGATCCAGAACGGCGGCGAGGACGCGGCCCTGTTCTGCTGGACGTTGCTGGCCGTCGCGTTCATCGGCCCCGGCCGCTTCGCGCTGAGCAACCTCCTTGCCCGGCAAGCGGTTTCGGCGCCGGATCACCTCCGGGCGACCGAGCTCGCGTCCTAGGGGCGCGAGATGCCGACGCCGCTACGGGCGTCGGCGCCGTACTTCGCCAGCTCGCGCGCCAGGTCCAGCCGGCCCGTGGCCTTGCTCGGGTCACGGTCGGCGTCGGTTAGCAGCTCGCGCGGGATGATCCAGACGACCTCGAACTCGATCCCGCTGGGATCCTTGGCGTACAACGACTTCGTGGTGCCGTGGTCGGACGAGCCGACGAGCGCGCCGGCCGCTTCGAGGCGGCCGGCGAGGCGGTCCAGGTCGCCGAGGGTGTCGACCTCCCACGCGAGGTGGTAGAGACCGACCGACGTCTTCCCGGCGCCCGAGTCCTCGGCGTGCGCGCCGAGCTCGAACAGGCCGAGGTCGTGGTCGTTGGTCGAGCCGGGCGCCCGCAGGAAGGCCGCGCCGCGGTGCGCGTCGCCGCCCTCGATGTAGTCGAAGCCCAGCAGGTCCCGGTAGAACGCGACGCTCTCGGCCACGTTCCGGACGTACAGCACGGCGTGGTTCAGGCGAAAGATCGACATCGGCTCTCCTGGCCCGTGCTGCTGCGCGCGCGAATAGGTTGAAGTTTCAACTTGAGGCTAGGCGCGAACGAGCAAACGGTCAAGCGAGCACAAGCACCCCTCGATCACCCCGGAAGACCCACTCTCCGTGGGTCTTAAGACCGACCGGGCGACAAACCTTCGACACCGTATCGAGGCCCTGGTCGGACGGCCCGGGAGTTCGTAGGGTGGTTGCACCGCGGGACATCGTGTCAGCTGTCCCGCGGGCGGTGATGCCCCTGGATCCGACCTTTCCCCGAAGCCTCGCCCGGGGGCATCACCCTCACACTCGATCACCCTCGAGCTCAGCTGACCGTGCCGCTCTCCCACCACCAGCTCTGCGAGCCGTAGGCGTACTCGACGCGGCTGTCGACGTGCTGGTGGGCGTCCGAGAGCGTGTAGCGCTCCAGCCCGGAGAACCCGCAGGCCTCGGCGAGGACGTAGACCTGGCGCGTGCTCAGGCCGCTGACGTAGCAGTCGGCCGCCGTGCCGTACACGTGCATGCTGTTCGACGCGCCGCCGATGGCCTGGTTGTGCGCGACACTGCGGAAGCCCGACGAGATCGTGATCGCCCGGTTGCCCGCCTTCGTCCGCAGGGCTTCGAGCTTGTACATCAGCCGCCGGACGTTCTCCTTGACCGTCGCCGAGCCGACCTTGCCGCCCCCGAAACCCGTACCGTCGTTGGACGTGAACTCGCTGAATTCGAAGTGCGCGGTCGAGCCGTCGGCGGATTCCAGTGCGTTGAGGGCCGCGAAGTCGTCCGCGTCGGCAACGCCGTCGGCCGCCAGGTGGTTCGCGGCCTGGAACCGCTTCAGCGCCGCCTCGGTGCCGGGACCGAAGTCGCCGTCGACGGCGACGTAGGTCTGCTTCGGGCCGTCGGCGGCCCAGCCCGCGACGCGGATCTGCAGCTCCGTCACCGCGGCACCGGTCGAGCCGGACCGCAGCGACGACGGCCACGTGTAGGCCGCCGCGACCCCGGGGAACGCCGTCATCGCGGCGAGGCCGCCGGCCAGGGCGACCCCGGTCCCGGCCGCGGCCTTGAGCAGGGTGCGGCGGTCGAAACCGGCGGACGGGCGGAACGGGCTCATCGAGGCCTCCGGAGTGCTCGGCGAACGGGCCCGCAGGAGACACCGGGTGGCCAAACATCGGCCAACACCCCGACGACCCGGCGCCGGAATCCGCCTCGACCGGCACGTAGCCCGTGAATCCTTGACGATCACCCGGTCTCACGCTCGGTCACGATGTACTGAGCCGATCCATTTACATACATGGCGTATGTATGTAACCATGAGCCGCATGACGAGAAGCGAATCCCTGGGCCGGGAACGCCGGGTCCGGTTGCCGGCCGGCGAGGTGCGGTACTTCGAGCGGGGCAGCGGCGCGCCGGTGGTGTTCGTCCACGGCGTGCTGACGAACGCCGAGCTGTGGCGGAAGGTGGTGCCGGACGTCGCGGCGGCCGGATTCCGTTGTGTGGCGCCGGATCTGCCGCTGGGCTCGCACGACCTCCCGATGCGGGCCGACGCCGACCTCTCCCCCACGGGCGCCGCCGATGTGCTCGCGGACTTCCTGGACGCGCTGGACCTGCGCGACGTCACGCTGGTCGCGAACGACACCGGCGGTGCCCTGACGCAGATCCTGCTCAGCCGCCGTCCGGAGCGGGTCGGGCGGGTCGTGCTCACGCCGTCCGACTGCTTCGAGTACTTCTTCCCGCCGATCTTCAAGCCGCTGCCGGCGATCGCGCGGATCCCGGGGTCGATGGCCGTGCTCGGCCAGCTCCTGCGCATCCGCGCGCTCTACCCGCTGCCGGTGCTGTTCGGCTGGGTGGTCAAGCGGCCGCTGCCCGATGCCGTCGCGCAGGCCTACCTCGCGCCGCTGCGCAAGTCCGCCGGGGTGCGGCGCGACCTGCGCAAGCTGCTGCGGGACGTGCACCCGCGGCACACCCTGGCCGCCGCGGCGGCGCTGCGGACCTTCGACCGGCCGGTGCTGCTCGCCTGGGCGAGCGAGGACAAGCTGTTCCCGATCGCCCTCGCCCACCGGCTCGCCGCGCTGCTGCCGGACGCGAAGCTCGTCGAGATCGCGGACTCCTACACGTTCGTCTCCGAGGACCAGCCCGCCGTGCTGGCCCGCCACGTCGTCGAGTTCGCGGGCGTCATGGCAGATTAGGCGGGTGCGACGTACCCAGCAGGACCGTTCCGCCGGCACGAAGGCCGCCCTGGTCGCCGCCGCGCGCGAGCTGTTCGCCACCCGCGGCTACCAGGCCGTGCCGGCGGACGAGATCACCCGCGCGGCGGGCGTCACCCGCGGCGCGCTGTACCACCACTACGCCGACAAGCAGGGCCTGTTCCGGGCGGTCGTCGAGGAACTGGAACGCGAGCTGACCGAAGAGGTCGCGGCCGCGTTCACCCAGGGCGCGGACCCGCTGACCGGCATGACGCTCGGCCTCGGCGTGTTCCTCGACGCGTGCCTGCGCGAGGACGTCCGCCGGATCTCCCTCACCGACGCACCCGCCGTGCTCGGCTGGGAGGTCTGGCGCGAGATCGAGGCGGAGTACGGGCTCGGGCTGATCGTCAGCGTGCTGGAGCAGGCCAAAGTGGACGGCCTGATCGTCGAACTGCCGGTGCCCGCACTGGCGCAGCTCGTGCTGAGCGCGGTGATGGAGGCGGCCCGGATGATCGCCGCGGCGGACGATCCCGCGCGCACCCGCGCCGACGTCCAGCAGGTGCTCGGCGCGTGGCTGGCCAGCCTCCTGAAGACCTAGCCGGGGTCCTCCGCGAGCCGGGCCGGGGTGACGCCTTCGGGCACGTCCACGGCGTCGAACCACCCGCAGGCGGGGTCGCCGGGCGGCCGGTCGAACCGGGTGACGTACGGCTTCACGTCGAGCACCGGCGTGCCGTCCAGCAGGTCGACGCCGGCGAACCGGATCGTGGTGCCGGAGACGTCGAGCAGCCGGATGAGACTCAGCCCGATCGGGTTCGGCCGGCGCGGGCCGCGGGTGGCGAAGATGCCCATCCGGCGGCCTTCGCGGCGCAGCAGGTACGGCACCTGCGTGAGCCCACCCGGCCGGTCGGGCCGGTCCAGCCAGCTCAGCAGCCACGCGTAGTCGAACCCGGCGAGCCCGGCCAGCCCTTCGGCGAAGCGGTCGTCGAGTTCGATGGTGCCTTCTTCGGCGCGGTTCGCGGCCGCCTGGACGGGGGTGTGCTCGAGCTCCGTCCGGGCGGTGCGCACGACGCCGATCGCGGGCAGCGGTGGCGGGGTCATCGGCCCAGCCTAGGTGCCCGCGACCGGCGTCGCGTCCGGTCGTCAGCCCGTGACGAGCCCGACGCCGAAGGTCTGCAGGATCTCGTTCACCGGCTGGAACCACGTCTCGCCGCCGGAGCTGCAGTTGCCCCAGCCACCGGAGGTGACGCCCTGCGCCTGGTCACCGGTGATGAAGGAGCCGCCGGAGTCGCCGGGTTCGGCGCAGACGTTGGTGCGGGTCACCTGGTAGACGGCGCCCTGGGAGTAGTTGACGGTTTCGTTCAGCCCTTCCACGACACCGCAGTGCCAGTGCGTCGTCGAGCCCGAGCGGCACACCGAGGTGCCGACCGGCGCAACCCAGGAGCCGCGCACGATCGCGTCGCTGACCGTGCCCCAGCCGAGCACGACCGGCGCGGTCCACCAGCCGTTGCCGATGCGGATGAACGAATAGTCGTTACCGGGGAAGGAAGACCCGGCGAACGTGCCCATCGCCGAGCCGTCCCAGCCGACGACCGAGCTGCCGGCGCCGCCGCAGTGCCCGGCGCTGACGAACCCGCCGTTCACGGAGAAGCCGATCGAGCAGCGGGTGTTGCCGTTGATGTAGTACGGGTCGCCGCCGACGGTGCCGGCCGAGAGCGTCTCGGCCTTCGGCGTCGACGTCACGGTGACGGGGCCGGCTTTCCGGGCCTGCGCGACGAAAGCTTCGACGTCGGCGCCCTGCGCGCCGGGCCGGAGGGTGACCACGACGCTGCCGGAGCGCGCGTCGGTCCGCCAGCCGCTGACGCCGGCCGGGGCGGGGTGCGCTTTGGCCGCCGTGTCGATGGCGGCCTTCGCGGCGTCCAGCTTCGCCGCGCTGACGGCGGCGGTCGTCGGCTCGGCCCCCGCTTGGCGGACGGCGGCGGCCGCGGCGGGGTCGGTCACGCCGACGACGAGCTTGCCGAGCGCGGGGTCGAACCAGGCCCCGCCGAACGCGGCGCCGGCGGCGCGCTGCGCGTCCGGCAGCACCCGCGAGGCGGTCATCTCCTGCCCGAGCCGGGTTTCGGCCTGGGCGGCGGTCAGCCCGAAATCCCGTTGCATGGCGGCGATCAGGCCGGGTGAGGCCTGCGCGACGGCGGGGGCGAGGGCACTGCCGGCGAGACTGGCGGTGAGGACGGCGGCGCCGCCGAGAGCCAGGGCGATTCTTCGACGCATGAGGAACTCCTCCGAGGCCGGGGGAAAGAAACACACTGTGGGCCGAGTGTGCGGGCGAGTCCGCGGCAGGTCCAGAATTGTCCGGTTTTCTGTCTGGAATTAGCGAGAGCGAACGACTGTCCACAACAGACTAAACGCTTCGATATGTTGTGCCGCAACATATTCCGCACGCACCAAAGAAGCGCGACCCGGCTCCCGGCCGTTCGCGGCGCGCGCTCGCCAACCTCCATTACAACGTTGTAAAAGGTCTGAACCAAGTACAACACGCCCCCGCATCCAGGACCAGGAACCAGGGACGGCAGGGCACCAGACGTGCATGACCGTCCCCCTGGCCCGGCGCGAATCCGGAACCCGGCCGCCCTGGCGGGCCCTCACCCCGGCTCGTTGACAGACCGGCCACCACCGCGACAGAATCCTATTTCCTATAGGATTCTGCGTCAGGGGGATCGATGGCTGTCGTCACACGGGCCGGCGCTTTTCTCGTCGACGTCGCGGTCGAGCAGGCCCGCACCGACGCCGTGCAGGCGTTCCTGTCCCAGGAGACCGTCTTCGTCGAGCTGACCACCGACGACGGCGGGAGCGGGCTCGGCTACTCCTACACGATCGGCACCGGCGGCAGCTCCGTCGTCGCCCTGCTGCGGGACCACCTGCTCCCCCGGCTCGTCGGGCAGGACTCCCGGCTGGTCGAGGCGATCTGGCGGGACCTGTTCGCCGCCACCCGGGCGACGAGCGTCGGCGCGATCACCTCGCTCGCGCTCGCCGCCGTCGACACCGCACTGTGGGACCTCAAGTGCCGCCGGGCCGGCGAGCCGCTGTGGCGCGTCGCCGGCGGGTTCGGCGTGCGGGTTCCGCTCTACGACACCGAAGGCGGCTGGCTGCACCTCGGCACCGAGGAGCTCGTCGCGGGGGCGAAGGCCGCCGAGGCCGCCGGCTGGGGCGGCGTCAAGGTCAAGATCGGCAAGCCCACCGCCGCCGAAGACGTCGAGCGGCTCGCCGCGGTCCGCGCGGCCGTCGGCCCGCGGTTCGACCTGATGGTGGACGCCAACCAGTCGATGACGGCCGCGGAGGCGATCCGGCGCGCGGCCGCGTTCGCCGCACTGGACCTGTGCTGGCTGGAAGAGCCGCTGCCCGCCGACGACGTGTCCGGGCACGCCCGGCTCGCCGCCTCGACGCCGGTGCCGATCGCCGTCGGCGAGTCGCTGTACTCGATCGCGCAGTTCCGCGACTACCTGCACCGCGGCGCGGCCTCGATCGTGCAGCCCGACGTCGCCCGGATCGGCGGCATCACGCCCTGGCTCAAGGTCGCCCACCTGGCCGAGGCCTACAACGTCGACGTCTGCCCGCACTTCCTGATGGAACTGCACGTGAGTCTCGTGGCGGCCGTCCCGAACGGCCGGTACGTCGAGCACATCCCGCAGCTGCGGGCGATCACACGCACGGAAATGACCGTGGAAAACGGCCGCGCGGTGCCACCGGAAACCGCCGGCATCGGAATCGACTGGGACCGCGACGCGATGGACGACCGCCGCGTTTCCTGAGCGCGCACTTCCGCCCGGCCACCCGAAAGGGCGGCCGGGCGGAAAGGCGCCGGAATCAGATTTCGTCGACCTGGTAGGTGACCACCCTGGCCGGCACCAGCAACGCGCCGGTGCATTCCGCGACGGCCGGGCCGAAGCCGTACGGCACGAAGTCGCCGACCACGTACCAGAAGGCGTTGCCGCTCGCGCAGTGCGCGATCACCCGGTAACCGTAACCCTCACCAGGGAAACAGGTGACCGAGACACCTTGGCCGAAAAACACGCCGTACCGCTCCCCGAAGCAACCGGGTGGCGCGAAATCACTGCCGGCCGCGGCCGCGGTACCGACCGTCAGACCGAACAGGGAAAAAAGCGCGACGGCGAGAACCGCCAATTTCCTTCGCATGACCACTCCTCAGCGCGGAGAACCCGACCTGACGAAGCGTAGAAGTGCGGGAGAATTACCGGCAATTCATCGGGCAAGTGAATTCCGCGCAGCGGAAAGTCACGACACTGCTCCATCCGGGCGAGCGCGGGCCCCCGGGCGGCTCGCGGAGGGGTGACGCCCGCGGGCGTTTCTCCGACCACCGAGACAAACCCGGTCGCTATCTGCCCTCTTCACCGCGGAGACGGCCTTGTCCGCGACCCCGATCGACGCGGTCCGCCCGGCTCAGCTCGCCCGTCGCCCGCGCGTGCCACTCCGAGATGGCCGGAACCCGGTGCGACGAGAGCGTCCTCAGTGGACGTTGAGGGGCCGGGTCAGTGGGCGAACGCGGTCAGGAAGCGGTCGCGGAAGGAGTCCATCTTCCACACCGGTGCCTGCGCGGCCGGGTGCAGGCCGTCGGTCCAGCCCCAGCCGGAGATCCGGTCCAGCACCTTCGGGTCCTTGGCCACGATCGTGATCGGCACGTCGTGGACCGCGCCCTGCGGGGTGACGACGGGCGGCTGGTGGTCACCGAGGAACACCAGCACCAGGTTGTCGTCGCCGTAGTGCTGCACGAACGAGATCAGCGTCTTCAGCGAGTAGTCGGTGGCGTCGCGGTAGGCGTCGCGGATCTTCGCCGGGTCCTTCCAGACCGACTCCGGCGCCTCCCCCGCGCCCGGCTGCGGCGCGAAGACCGAGCCGTCGCCGACCTGGTTCCAGTCGACCAGCCAGGGCCGCGGCGACCAGGGCGCGTGGCTGGAGACGAGGTCCACCTCCGCCATCACCGGCTTCTGGGCCGACTTCGCCAGCTCGTTGCGCTGCAGCATCGAGAACGTGTACTGGTCCGGCATCGTGGCGTAGGCGAACCCCGGCCCCTGGTAGCCGATGTTGCGGAAGTCGTAGTAGGCGTCCGGGTGGTAGAACCGCTGGCCCTCCGGCCAGTCCTTCGTGTGCGCGGGCACGTCCCAGACGGTCTTCCAGCCCGCCTTCTGGAACGCGCCGCCGAGGGTCAGCCGGTCGCTGTCGAGGAGGTTGTTGTAACGCTGCTGGTTGTCGATCCACATGCCGGACTCGACGGTCGAGTGCGCGAGCCAGCTGCCGCCGCCGAACGTCGAGGACGACAGGAACGCGCTCTTCGCGCCGATGCCGGCCGCCCGCAGCTGCGCCGTGCCGGCGTCGAGCGTCGCGCCGATCTTCGGCGCGAACTCCGGGTCGTCGAGCGCGACGCGGCCGTAGCTCTCCACGAACGTGAGCACCACGTTCTTGCCGCGCAGCCCGGCCAGCAGCTGGTCACCGGGGGTGTTCCGGTACGCGTCGTCGGCGGCCAGCTCGCTGAACGGCTGCTGTTCCCGCAGGTCCGTGCCGACCTGGCGCAGGTCGTCGTAGGCCAGGGCGGCGGCGTTCTGGGCCGCGACCGGCTGGCCCGGCGCGATCTCGACGCCGAACACCGAGCAGACGATCCAGATCACGCCGAGCACGGCCACCACGCGTGTCGCGCCGGTCCGCCTGCCGGCCGCGATCCGGGTGAGCCGCAGCATCGCGAGCACCATGAACACGACGACGGCGATCGCGAGCACCACGGCGCCGGCCAGCACGGCGTACGCGGCGGCGTCACCGATCTCCCCGGCGAGAAACTCGAGACCGGCGTTGAAGAAGCTCCAGTCGTAAACCGGGTCGAACGGCTTCTCGAGCGTCGCGTAGAAGCCGGTGTCGAGCGCCTTCATCACGACGAGCAGGCCCAGCACCAACCCGACCAGCACCGCCACGACCCGGCGCGCCCGCGGCGGCAGGACCAGCACGAACGCGGCCACGATCAGGCCTTCCACCGGCACCCGGACCAGCGCTTCCGGTGCGAACGAGTTGAGGTCGTCCGGCGCGAGCAGCGCGAACAGCACCAGCAGCGCGGCCAGGACGGTGAGCACCACGCCCGCGACGGCGTGCCGCCGGGCGGCCCGGGGCAGCCCGAAGTCGGGCAGCGCCGCCCCTGCCGTCCCTGCCGTCCCTCCGTCCGGAGTGCGGCGGCGGGCTCGCCGCGACAGCGGCAGACCGGTGGTTCCCATCATGGCGCGGCCTCACATCACAGTTCACGGGGCGATCGCCGGGCCCGTGCGGCGGGGACGGCGATCCTCACCGCATATACGGATAACGACGGCGCGCGGTTCACGCACCGCGACGCCGGCGCCCGGAGGTCCCCCGTCCCGGGACGATCCGGACGATCGGCCGCCCGGCGCCCGGTTCCGGGGCGGCGTCCGCCCACCCGGGGTCCCGGTCGTACATTTCGCACAGCGGCACCTTTCCGGATTCCCGGCGATCGGGCGGATCCGAAAGGAAATCGCCGTTACCCGATGCCCGGGGTCTCAAACCCCCGTACTCCGTCTTTCACCCACGAAAGAGCCGCGATACCCCCTACCGGGGAAGGAATGCGGCCGTTCGGTTGCGGCCCGGTCGGCCGGGTGTTTTGCTCGGGAAGACCGAAGCCCCGCTATTCCGAATGGAGCCCTACCGATGAGTCTTTTCGACAAGGCGAAAGAGGCCCTGGGCAACAACCCCGACAAGGCCGACCAGGGTGTCGACAAGGCCGCCGAAGCCGCCAAGGGCCGGTTCGGCGAGCACTCCGACAAGATCGACCAGGGCTCGGACAAGGTGAAGGACTTCCTGCACAAGCAGGGCGGCGGCCAGCAGGACGCGCCCCCGCAGTGACGCGACGCCGGTGACTGCCCAGCCGTCCGGGCGAAGCACGCTTCGACCGGGCCCCGGCTGGGTACCACCGGCTCCGTGGTCGCCACCTACCTCGTCCCCGTCCGGACCGCCCTCTACCTGTTCCCGCTCATCGCGCTGGTCGTCATGCTGCCGGCGGCGTTCGTCAGCTACCGCCGCCGAGGCCGCGCGGGCGGGTGGACGACGGTCGTGTTCTACACCTTCGTCTTCTACCTCCTGGCGATCGCGACGCAGACGATCCTGCCGCTGCCCGACAACGCGAACTTCTGCGCCGGCAGCAGCTACGCCAGCTCACCCCAGTTGCGGCCGTTCTACTTCGTCGACGTCGTGTCGCAACGCGCCCGCGGCCACTGGAGCCCGAGCGCGATCCTGCACAACCCCGCTGTCTGGACCACCGCGCTCAACGTCGCGATGCTGGTCCCGTTCGGCCTCTTCCTGCGCTACGCCCAGCGGATGCGCGCGGTGCCGACGATCCTGGCCGGGTTCGGCCTCTCCCTCCTGTTCGAGCTGACGCAGCTCACCGGGCTGTGGTTCGTCTACCCGTGCCCGTACCGCCTGTTCAGCGTCGACGACCTCATCCTCAACACCGCCGGCGCCGCGCTCGGCTGGCTGATCGCCGGCCCGCTCGGCCGGGTGCTGCCCGCGCTGCAGCCGGACCACGACCGCCGCCGCTACGCCACGAAGGTCACCTTCACCCGGCGGCTGTTCGCGCTGGCCACCGACCTGCTCGGGTTCGCCGTGCTGCTCGGGTTCCTGTTCGGCCTGCTGACCCTGTTCGGCGAGGACATGCGCCACCGCGACACGCCGGTCGTCATCCTCGCGCTCGTGTGGTTCGTGGTGCTGCCGGCGGTCACCGGGTCGACGCCGGGCAAGCGGGCGATGCTGCTGAAGGTCGCGCGGCGCAGCGGCCGCCGGGCCGGACCGATCTCGCTGCTGGTCCGCAACGGCGTCCTGCTGTCCCCGCTCTGGCTGACCTGGCTGCTGCTGGACCTGGACCACTGGGACCTCGGCGAACACCCCGAACAGCTGCTGCTGCCCCTCGCCCTGGCGGCGTCGGCCTTCGTCGTGCTGGTGTGGACACCGCTGGCCGTCCTGCTCGACGACGAGCACCGCGCACCCTACGAACGGCTGACCCGGACCGTGAACGTCGCGATCGTGCCCCCACCTGCGATCACCCCCGTCGAACCGGCACCCGCGCCCGCCCGCGCCAAGGAAGTCCTTTGAGGACGGCACAACCACTGCGCTGCCCGTGTCAGGCGCCGCTGGTAAATTTGCGTGCACGGGTTGAACCGCCAGCCCGCTGTCAGACGAAGTCCGTCCCCTCCAGGAGCGACAACCCATGAGCACCGACGCAACGCGGCCTCGGCAGCGCTCCTCCGGTGAGGGCTGGTCGCTGGCCAAGCACGAAGCCGGAGACGCGACCGTCTACGTCCTGCGCGGCGAGTTCGACCTGGCCGTCTCGGTGAAACTCGAGAACCTCCTGCCCGCCGACCCCGGCACCGGCCGGATCGTGCTGGACATGACCGAGGTCACCTACTGCGACTCCAGCTGCCTGCAGGTGCTGCTGCGGCTGGGCAACCGGCTGCACGACGCGGGCGGCCGCTTCGCCATCGCGACCACCGTCCCCGCCGTCGTCCGGCCGGTCGAGCTGCTGGGCCTCGCCGCGGTCATGCCGCTGCACCCGACCGTCGACGCGGCGCGCGCTTCCTGGGGTGAGGGCGCATGACGACGTCCGGCACCCGTGTGGGCGAGCCCGGTTCGGGGCATGAAGAAGGGGACGACATCCCTTCGGGGCCCGGCACGGTGAAGGAGGCGGACGTGAACCTGCGCTTCGACAGGCACGAAATCGGCATCACGGCCGACCTCTCCGAGCTGGCGAAGGTCCGCAGCTGGGTCCGGACCGTGCTCGGCGGCTTCCCGGCGAGCGTGGTCACCACCGCGGTCATGGTGGTGGACGAGCTGACCTCCAACGCCCTGCGCCACGGCCACGCGCCCTACCACGTGCGTCTGCTGCCCAGCGCGGCCAAGGTCCGCATCGAGGTCGACGACGGCAGCGGCGAGAGCGCCCGGCGCCGGACGCCGTCCGACCAGGGCGGCCGCGGGCTGCTGCTGGTCGAACGCTGCGCGGCCGCGTGGGGCCAGCTCGGCCGGCCCACCGGCAAGACCCTGTGGGCCGAGCTGGCGACGGACCCGGGGACCCATGGCTGAACGCGTCGACACGGCCCCCGTCACCCTGATCACCGGCGACCGGGGCTGGGACGCCGCTCCCGCCGCGGCCATCGTCGCGGACGGCGCCGGCGTGGTCCGGGCGCTGAACGAGGCCGCCCGCCTGTTCTTCCCCGGCGTCGCCCCCGGCCGTCCCCTGACCGGCACGGTCGCCGGCTGGCTGGCCGAGGCCCACGACCTGCGCACGAGTGAGATCACCCGCGGCGAAGCCGGTGCCCGGTTCCTGGCCGCGCACCCGGTCCCGCACGGCGACGCCGTGACGTGGTGGCTGGTCGACGAGACCGACATCCGCACCGCCCAGGACGCGCTGGCCCACGAGCAGGAGCGCACGGCGTTCCTCAGCGAGGCCTCCGCCGCGCTGCTGGGCTCGCTGAACCTCGAACGCTGCATGGAGGTCGCCGCCCGGCTCGCCGCGGAGCACCTGGCCGACGCCGCGCTCGTGCTGGCGCCCGCGACGACCGGCGCGTTCCCCGCTGTCACCTGCGTGCGCGGCGGCGAGCCGTCGCGTGGCCGGCTGGAGGTCGACCCGGACGAGCTGCCCGGGCTCGGCGAGGCCCTCCAAGGCTTCCCGCCGGTGCCTTCGCGCTGGCTCGACCCGGACGCCGCGCCCCGCTGGCTGCTGCCGGCCGGCTTCGGGCCGGTCGGCTCGATCGTCGTGACGCCGCTGCCCGGCCACGGCGTGCCCGCCGGCGCGCTGGTCCTGCTGCGCAGCGGCGACCGGGCGTCGTTCAGCGAGCAGGAAGAGCTCTTCGCCCGCCTCTTCGCGGCGCGCGCGGGGGCGGCGATGTCGGCGGCGCGGGTGTTCGCGCTGCAGGCGTCCATCACCGACACGCTGATGCGGGAGCTGCTCCCGCCGACCCTCGAGCAGGCCGGCGGGGTCGAGTTCGCCGGCCGGTACCGCCCGGCGCTCGACGGCGAGCGGATCGGCGGCGACTTCTACGACGTGCACTCCGCGATCGACGGCGACGAGTCGCTGGCCGTGCTCGGCGACGTCTGCGGCAAGGGCCTCGACGCCGCCGTGCTGACCGGCAAGATCCGTACGACGCTGCGGGCACTGCTGCCGATGGCGGGCGACCACCAGCGGCTGCTCGGGCAGCTGAACGCCACGCTCGCCGACCGCCGCGACGCCCGCTTCGTCACGCTGGTGCTGGCGTCCGCGCGGCGCGAAGGCAACACGGTCCGGCTGCGCGTCACCTGCGCCGGCCACCCGCCGCCCCTGATCGTCCGGGCGGACGGGCGGGTCGAGGAGGCCGAGACCCACGGCAGCCTGATCGGCGTCCTGCCCGAGATCGAGTCGACGAGCGCGGACATCACGCTCGACCCCGGCGAGACCTGCCTGATGTTCACCGACGGCATCGTCGAGGCCAAGGGCGGCCCGCTCGGGGACGCGATGTTCGGCGAGGACCGGCTCCGGCAGGCGCTGACCGAGTGCGCGAACATGCCGGCCGACGCGGTCGTCGAGCGGGTGCACATGCTCGCGGCGCAGTGGATCGGCCGCGGCAACCACGACGACATGGCGGTCCTCGCGATCACCGCCCCGCGCGGGCAGCACCTCGCCGCGGTCGGCGGGCACGGCCGCGGGAGGTACACCGCGTGAGCGCCTCGACCCGGACCGGCCCGGCCGGGATCGCCGAGCACGCCGAGCTGCTCTGGGCCGCCGTCACCACCGGCGACGAGTACACCGCGGGCGACGTCGTCGTCCAGGCGCTGGGCCAGGGCCTGGACCCGGAGAGCGTGCTGCTCGACGTGATCGGCGCGGTGCAGCGCAAGGTCGGCCGGGAGTGGGCGGCCAACCGGCTGACCGTCGCCCAGGAGCACGCGGCGACGGCGATCAACGACCGCGTCATCGCGACCTTCGGCTACGTCCTGCAACGCCCCGAGCCGCACCTCGGCCGCGTCACCGTCGCCTGCGTGGACGGCGAGTGGCACGCGATGCCCGCCCGGCTGCTCGCCGAGGTCCTGCGGCTGCGCGGGTTCCACGTCGACTACCTGGGCGCGCAGGTCCCGGCGCCGCACCTGGTCGCCCACCTGCACCGCACCGGGCCGGACGCGGTCGCCCTGTCCAGCTCCATCGCCACCCGGCTGCCGACGGCGCACGCGACGATCACGGCGTGCCAGGCGGCGGCGACCCCGGTCATCGCCGGGGGCGCCGCGTTCGGGCCGGACGGCCGGTACGCGCGGCTGCTCGGCGCCGAAGCGTGGGCCCCGGACGCGCGCACGGCCGCCGACAAGCTGGCCGAGCCGCTCCCCCGGCCGCAGATCGGCCACCAGCCGCTCGACGACCTGCCGCACCTGGCCGACCAGGAGTACACGCTGGTCACGCGCAGCTCGGGCAACCTGGTGAAGGCGGTGCTCGCCGGGCTGGAGGAGCGGATCCCGGCCATGCGGTCCTACACGGACCTGCAGCGCCAGCACACCGCCGAGGACATCGCGCACATCGTCGACTTCCTCGCGACCGCCCTCTACGTCGGCGACAGCGAGCTGCTCACCGGGTTCCTGACCTGGACGGCGGACATCCTCACCGCGCGCGGCGTCCCGGCCGTCTCGCTGGTGCCCGCCCTCGACCTGCTCGAGGCGCAGCTCCGCGACTTCCCCCGGGCCACCGAGCTGCTCGGCACCGCGCACACGCACTTGGCGGCCCGAGCCGCCGGATCGGGGCCGTCCGCATGAGCAGCGCGCTGACCTGCACCTGGACCTCGCCGCGGCCGGACACGGCCCGCGTCGTCGTCACCGGCGACCTGGAGTACACGACGGCCGCGCTGCTGCCGAAGCTGATCGGCGACCGGCTGGCGGCCGCGTCCGGCGTCCGGGACGTGCGGCTCGACTGCGAGGGCATCGGCTTCTGCGACTCCTCCGGGCTCTCGGCGCTGCTGCGCGTCCACACCGTCGTCACCGACGCGGGCCGCCGGCTGCACCTGGACAACCGCCGGCCGGCCCTCGACCGGCTGCTCGCACTGACCGGCACCTTCGCCCACCTGACCGGCGAGGCCCCGATCTCCCGCGCCCGCGCCGACTCCTGACCCCTAGTCGTCCGCCCGGGCCAGTTTCGACGGCCACCAGATGCGGCGGCCGACGTCCACGGTCAGCGCCGGGACCAGCAGCGACCGCACCAGGAACGTGTCCAGCAGGACGCCGAACGCGACGATGAACGCGATCTGGGCCAGGAACAGGATCGGGATCACCGACAGCGCGGAGAACGTCGCGGCCAGCACGACGCCGGCCGACGTGATCACGCCGCCGGTCAGCGACAACCCGCGTAGCGTGCCGGCGCGGGTGCCCCTGGTCAGTGCTTCCTCGCGGACGCGCGTCATCAGGAAGATGTTGTAGTCGATCCCCAGCGCCACCAGGAACACGAACCCGAACAACGGCACCACCGGGTCCGCGCCCGGGAAACCGAAGATGTGGTTGAACACCAGCGCCGACACGCCCATCGTCGCGGCGAACGACAGCACCACCGTCGCGATCAGCAGCAGCGGCGCGAGCAGGGACCGCAGCAGCAGGGCCAGCACGAGGAAGATCACCAGCAGCACGATCGGGATGATCAGCTCCCGGTCGTGCACGGACGTCTGCTGCGTGTCGAGCTGGATCGCCGTCGGGCCACCGACCTTGGCCGCTGCGCCAGGCACCGCGTGCACGGCGTCGCGCAGCCGGCCGACGGTCGCGACGGCGGCTTCGGAGTCCGCCGCGTCGTTCAGCACGGACAGGATCTGCACCCGGCCGCCGACCACCTTCGGCTGCCCGTCGGGGCCGGGCAGCGGGAGCGACTGGGCCACACCGTCCACTTTGGACGCCGCGAGCACGGCGGGCAGTGCGCCGGCGTCGGCGATCGTGATCGCGGGCGCGCCGAGGCCGCCCGGGAAGTGCCGGCCGAGGATGTCCTGGCCGGTCCCGGACTCGACCTGGGTGAGGAAGACGTCCGACTGCGCGGTGCCGGACGCCTTGAGCTGCGGCAGGAACGCGACGCCGATGCCGAGCACGAGCGCCGTCACCACCCAGACCGTGCGCGGCCGCTTGCCGACCAGGCCGGCCACCCGGCCCCAGATCCCGGCGGTCTCCGGGTGCGGCGAGCCGAGCGCGGGCTTGAACGGCCAGAACGCGCCGCGGCCGCACAGCGCGAGCACGGCGGGCAGGAACGTCGTCGACGCCAGCAGCGCGGCGCCGATGCCGATCGCGGCGACCGGGCCGAGGCCCTTGTTGGAGTTCAGGTCGCTGAACAGCAGGCACAGCACCCCGAGCACGACGGTGCCCGCCGACGCGGCGATCGGTTCGAGCGTGGCGCGCCACGCGATCCGCAGCGCGTCGAACCGGCTCGGGGTGTCGCGCAGCTGCTCGCGGAACCGCGCGACCGTCAGCAGGGCGTAGTCGGTCGCCGCGCCGAACACGAGGATCGAGAGGATGCCCTGGCTCTGGCCGTTGAGCGCGAGGATGTCGTTCTTCGCCAGCAGGTAGACGACGAGGCTCGCGAGCCCGAGCGCGAACACCGCCGAGAGCAGCACCAGGAACGGCAGCAGCGGGCTGCGGTAGACGACGATCAGGATCAGCGCGACCACACCGCCGGCGACGAGCAGCAGGATGCCGTCGATGCCGCCGAACGCCGTGACCAGGTCGGCGATCTGCCCGGCCGGGCCGGTGACCAGCACGGTCAGGCCGTCCGGCGCGCCGGCCAGCTGGGCGCGGACCTCCTTGACGACGTCGGCGGGGTTGCCGTCGGCGAGGATCGGCACGGCCAGCTGCACGGCCTGGTTGTCGCGCGGCGCGGGCTGCGGCTGGCCGAGCGGGCCGACGACGCCGGGCACGGTGCCCAGCTGCCGGGCCTTGTCCGCGAGGAACCGCCGGTCTTCGCCGGTCAGGCCGCTCGTGCGCTCGGCGACGACGGTGGCGGGCAGCACCTGGCGCGGGGTGAACGCCTTTTGCTCGTCGGAGACTTCGGTGGCTTCGGCCGACCTGGGCAGGAAGGCGGCGTTGTCGTTCTTCGCGACTTCGCTGAGCTTCCCGGCGAACGGCCCGCCGAACCCGCCGATCGCGAGCCAGCCGATCACCAGGAGGGCCGGGATCAGCCAGCGAAGACGGCGTGGGGCGGTCTTGTTCATGGTCGCTAAAGTCCTTTCGAGCGCGAACACGCCCAATTGTTCAGCAGGCTGAACATTCTGCACGACGACCGGGAGTGACGGTGAGCACAGCCCCCGAACCGGACCTGAGCACGTGGCCGACCGGCCGGCTGCTGGCCGTGGCCGCGCGGCTGGTCGAGCAGCGCTGGGTCGCCGTGCTGGCCGGCATGGGCCTCACCCACGCGGGGCTGATCGCGTTGCACACCCTGCGCGAGGGGCCGCTCCCCCAGCGGGCGCTGGCCCAGCGCTGCCAGGTGACCGACCAGACGATGAGCCGCACCCTCGACCGGCTCGCCAAGGCCGGTTTCGTCACCCGCACGCCGGACCCGGCCGACGCCCGCCGCCACCTGACGCGGCTGACCGCGCGCGGCCGCACGGTCCACGAGCGCGCGGTGCGAGCCGAACGCGAAGACCCGGCCCTGCTCGGCGGCCTCGGGGACGACGACGCCTTCCGCGCGCGGTTGCTCTCTTTGATCGGCGGTCTGTCGGCGGGCGATTGAGATCAACCGGGGCTGGGTAACTGAGCAGGCATGTGGATCGCGGTGAGCACCCCAGTCGCCCTGTTGATCGCAACCGTGCTGATGGAACGGTTCGAGCGACGATGCACCCTCGTGCCCACCGCGAAAGCCGAACGACCACCGGTCGGCAACTGACCTGGATTTCCTTGCGGCCTGGCACTTTCCCGCGAAAGTGCCAGGCCTTTCGCGTTCACCCTTTCGAGTGATCCACACCTCTTCGAGAACCTCCGCTCCTCCCCTCGCGACTTACGGGGTAGATCCGGCGACACCGGGTCAAGGGAGGAGATCACCATGCGCGGCACCACGAAGCCGAAGCGGACAGTGCTCGGCCTGGCCCTCGCGGCCGGGCTGATCACGGCCACGAGCATCGGGATCGCCGGCGGGGCGTCGGCCGATTCCGGGACCACGGAGGGGAAAACCATGACCGAAGCACACCAGCGGCCGCCGAAGGGAGCGCGCGCCACCGTTCAGGTGAGCCCGAACCCCACGACCAAGCGCGGCGAAGAAGTGACGATCACCGGAAACTGCGGCGGCGGCACGGGCTTGAAGTCCGTACTCGGCGGCTTCCCCGAGCACCCGGTCCTGGAGAACATCCGGATCCTGAAGGCCGGACCGGACGAATTCGAGGCGAAAGCCACACTGTCCGAACAAATCGGCAACGGCGTGGGTCCGGTGTTCGTCGACTGCGGCGGCGAAGCGGGAGTGACGTTGCTGGTCACGCACGTCTGAGTGAACGGCCCGCCCGCCGGTGCTGCCGGTGGGCGGGCCTTTCTCCAGCAGTCAGTGGCCGTCATCGCGCCGCAGTGAAAACGGGGGTGTCGCGCCCGCCAGCAACGCTTCCGCATCCACCGTCACGGCCTTGCTCCCCCGCTCACCGAACCGTCGCGCCACCAGCGCGCCCGGCTCGTCGACGCGGTCCGCGCGGCCGGAGAGGAACGCCCACTCGTGCTCGTCGGAGCCGAAGTACAGCACCGTGCCGAACACCTCGCGGAACCGACGCCACGACGCCAGCAGCGTCTCGTTGCGCCACAGTGTCGGGCAGCCCGCCTGGCAGGTCACCACGCCGCCGGGGGCCAGCAGCCGGGCGCAGCGGCCGAGGAAGTCCGTGCCGTACAAGCGGTTGTGCTGCGCGTCCGGGTCGGTGTTCTCGTCCGGCAGGTCGATCACGACCACGTCGTAGGTGTCTCCGCGCTCCTCCGCGGCGGCCAGGAAGGCCCAGCCGTCCGCGAAGGACAGCCGGACCGGGCCGGACCCGCGTTCGGCTTCGGCGAGGTCGGCCGTCGTGTAGCCGTAGGGCAGGTGCTCGGCGCAGGCGCGGACGGCCTGCTCGTCGATGTCGACGTGGTCGACGACCTCGGCGCCGGCGGCCAGCGCCAGTGCGCACGCGACGCCTTCGCTGGAACCGATCACGAGCACCCGGCGCACCTGGTCGGCGAGCAGGAGCGCGGGGACCATCAGCGCCTCGTGGTACAGCAGCTGGCTGGCCTCGGTGCTCTGGCGCTCGTTGTCGCAGAACAGCGAGACGCCCTGCGCGGTGCGCCCGATCAGCACCTCCTGGTAGGCCGTGCGCGCGCTGAACACGACGTCGTCGACCTCCCAGACGCGGGTCAGGCCGGGGCCGAGTGGTTCGTGGATCGCGGGCATCAGGCTTCTCCCCGGCGGACGACGGACAGGTGGACCGAAGCGGCGTCGAGCGACTTGGCCAGCAGCCGCACGGCGTGCTCGGGGTCGGCGCGCTCGCCGCAGGTGAACACGTCCGCGAACAGCGACCCGTGCTCTGGGTACGTGTGCACGGACGCGTGCGACTCGGCGAGCAGCGCGATCACGGTGGCGCCCTGCGGCGCGAAGCTCTTGGCGACGACGTCGACGACCGTCGCGCCCGCCTCCGTCACCGCGGCGCGGAGCAGCTCTCCCAGCTTCGCGGCGTCGTCGAGCAGGCCCGGGTCGACGCCGTGCAGCTCGGCCAGGACGTGCCGTCCGGTGAACCGGCCGAATTCAGGCATCTCCCCACTTCCCCAGGCAGTAGGTGCGCAGCGGCTCGATCCCGTTGAACTCCACCGAGGCGTACGACGCCGTGTAGGCGCCGGTCCCGGGCAGGTCGAGGCGGTCACCCGCGCACAGCGACAGCGGCAGCTCGTACGGCGTCCGCTGGTAGAGCACGTCGTCGCCGTCACAGGTCGGCCCGGCGAGCACCACCGGCCCGGCGGGCCCGGCGGCCCGCCCGACCGGCTCGAACCGGTAGGCGATCGCCTCGTTCTCGGCCTCGGCGAGGCCGTTGTAGCGGCCGATGTCGAGGTACACCCAGCGCCGCTCACCCCGGTCCGCGACCAGCACGACCTCGGTGCGCAGCAGACCGGCGTCGGCGACGAGCACCCGGCCCGGCTCGAGCAGCAGCTCGGGCCGCTCCTCGGGGAAGTGCGTGTCGAGGGCCGACGCGATCGTCGCCGCGTAGGTGGCCAGCGGCGGGACGCCGGTGCGGTGGGCCGTCGCGAAGCCGCCGCCCAGGTTGAGCCGCGTCACCGGCACACCCTGAGCCGCGGCCTCGGCGGCCAGCTTCGCCGCCGTGGCGATGCCGATCTCCCAGGCGAGCGGGTCGGGCTGCTGCGAGCCGACGTGGAACGCGATGCCGGGCCGCAGGCCCAGCTCAGCCGCCCGCAGCACCAGGTCGAGGGCCTCGGCCGGGTCGCAGCCGAACTTGCGTCCGAACGGCGTCACCGAGTCGGGCGCGTCGAGGACCACGCGGATCGACACGGCCGAGCCGGGCGCGTGACGGCCCAGGTTGTCGACGTCGGCCGGCGCGTCCGAGGTGAACTCGCGGACCCCGCGCTCGTAGGCGAAGGCGATGTCGCGGGCCTTCTTGATCGGGTTGCCGTAGGCGAGGTCCGCCGGGCCGGCGCCCCGCTCGAGGCACCGCGCGACCTCGGCGGGCCCGGCGACGTCGAAGCCGATCCCGGCCGCCACCAGCGCGTCGAGCACCGGCGGGGCCGGGTTGGCCTTGACCGCGTAGCGGATCAGCGCGCCGGGGAACGCCGCGCGGAACTCCGCCGCCCGGGCCGCGACGACGTCGGTGTCGACGACGAGGCACGGGGTCGGCGGATCCCGCTCGTCGAGGAACCGGCGGATCCGGCTGAAGTCGGCGCACACGCCGCCAGTCTTGCAAACGACGTCAGACGAACCGCCACAGGTGGTCCGGGGAGCCGTTGTCGTCCCACTGCGTCACCTGCGCGCCGTCTGCGGTGGACTGCTGGTCGACCGCCATGACCTTGCCGCTGCGGACGTTGACGACCTTCGACCAGCCGCCGCCGGCGTCGACGATCCGCCAGTTGTGGTCCGGGGTGCCGTTGTCCTGGTACTGCTGCACGTGCGCGCCGTTGTCGAGGCTCTGGTCGTGCACGGCCAGGATCTTGCCGCTGTTGCGGTTGACGATCCGGACCGTGCCGTCGCCGTTGTCGACCACCGCCCAGAGGTGGTCGGCGCTGCCGTTGTCGCTCCACTGGGTGACCTCGGCGGTGTCGGCCAGTGACATGTTCGACACGGCGAGGACCTTGCCCGACCGCTGGTTCTGGAGCTTGCGCCAGACCGTCGCCGAGCCGGCGGGCCGGGTCAGCAGCGCCAGGTAGCCGCCGGCGACCGGACGGGCCTGGAAGCCGCGCTGGGTGGCGTCGGCGACGACGTACCAGTCGGTGAACGGCACGCGCTGCGGCGTGGTGTTCGCGAAGCTGTAGACGCCCTCGACCATGGTGTTCCGGATGTTCGGCTGGTCGGTGAGCCAGGCCGCGGTCCACAGCTCCCAGTCGGCCTTCGTGTAGTTGTTGCGCGGGTCGAGCAGCACGCCGTGGGCGCCCGCGCGGGCCTGGTACCAGGCCGCCTCCTGCGCGGCGACGCCCAGCGGCACCAGGTCGAGGCCGAGCACGCGGTCGGCGAAGCCGTTGTACTTGAGGCTCCACGTGCCGGGCTGGTCGTAGGCGAGCTTCAGGTGCTGGTTGGACGTGTCCTGCGCGAGCGTCACCCACTGGCTGACGTAGCTGCGCGAGACCGACCGGTAGCGCTGGGCGTCGGCGGTGTTGCCGGTGGCGCTCGCGATGACGCCCATCGCGCCGACGCCGACGATGCCCTTGAGCGCGAGGTTGGCGCTGTGGGCGATGAACCCGGTGAAGTCGTCGGTCTGGTTCTGGAAGCCCGGGTCGAGGGTGTTGCCGACGAGGTACTCGGCCCACTGCCGCAGGATCCGGTAGTGGGTGGTGGCGAAGGCGCTCGCCTCCGCCGCCGGCAGCCGCTGCACCAGCGCGGCGGCCATGATCAGCATGTTGGCCGACTCCTCGACCGGCATGCTCTCCTCGTTGCCGTCGTTGTGCCCGGTCGCGTCCGGGTAGTGCGTGCCGACGTCGTGCTCGGCGAACTGCATCGGCCAGCCGCCGTGCTCGGGGTAGTCGAGCAGCGGCTCCAGGATGAGCCGCAGGTAGGCCGGGGAAAGGTAGAGGTAGGCCGGGAACGCCGGGTAGGTGACGTCCACTGTGGACATGTTGCCGCTGGAGGAGATCTCCTTGAGGAAGGCCCACGGCGCGCCGCCGCGGTCGACCAGCTCGGTGCCGCCGAACGCCTGGCGCAGGGCGAGCGCGCAGATCCCGGCGTAGTGCTCGCCGGTGGTGCCGCCGCCGGCCGCGGCCACGGCGTCGTCGTGCAGCCGCTGGTCGATCGCCGCCGCCGCCGACAGCGCGGCCGCGTGGTCGGCCGCGAACCAGACGGCCATGTCCTGCCAGCTGCCCCAGTAGTGCGTCCACCAGGGCTTCAGCTCCGCGCCGAGGTAACGCACGGCCGGGGTCCGGACGTGGCCGATCGAGAGCGTGAACGGCGCCGACGTCCCGCCGGCCGCGATCGTGCCGAGGTTCTTGTTGAACGCGAGCACCGGCCAGCGGTCGCTGATCGCGCGTGGCTGCGCGGTGTCGCTGGTGTTCGGCAGGGTGCCCTGCCCGGCGGACGCGGCGCGCACGACGGTGTCCTGCCCGATCTGCCAGGTCGTCCCGGCGGTCGGGGCCGCCACCACGAGGGAGCCCCAGCTGGCCTGTTCGCCGTTCTCCTGGAGCACGCCCGGGCTCGCCGGGGTGCAGCTCAGCAGGGTCTGACCGCCGGACTGCTGCTGCGTCCAGGTGACCGGGGTCGCGGTGTTGCCGTGCACCCACTCGGCCGAGGTGTCGAAGTGCAGGTCGACGGCGTGCGCGCGGCCGTCGGTACTGGTGGCCTGGAGGGTCACGTAGCCGAACGGCACGGACTGGCGTTGCAGGTTCGCCGGGTCGACGGGCGAGAAGAACGTGACGGTCAGGTTCACCCCGCCGCCACCGAGGACGTAGGTCGAGCGGGTGCCGGTGACCTGCAGGCTCACCTGCGTCATCGGGGTCAGCGCGGGCCCGGACGGCAGGGCGGGCGAGCCGGCGAAGACGTAGGCCACGCCGTCGATGCGGGCGAGGCCGCACAGCGCGGTGGTGTGCCCGTTCCAGAAGCTCGCCCAGGTGCCGGGCAGGTTGTCGGACGGCTGCCAGGCGGACAGGTACGGCGAGCGGACGATCAGCGGCGTGGCCGGCGGCCGGAGCGGGCTGAAGGTGCCGGCGGCGGCCGCCACACCGGGCAGCCACAGGGCGGCGGCGACCGCGGCGGCCGTCCCGCCGGCGAGCCGCAGGAGGTCGCGGCGGGTCAGGTGATCGCGTGCACGGGAGGACATCGATGGCCCCTTCTACGGCGTGTGACCGGAGCGACGAACAGCGCAGGGACACTTTTACATCGTTGATACAACGTTGTAAATCCGCCGATGGTCGGCGCCTCCGGTTGCTCCGGGTGCCGAACGGACCACGCTGCGCTCTGGTCCGGTGCCACCCGCGCCCGCCGTCCGGGCGGCGCTGACCTGGCCGGACAGTGGTTCGGGGCCGCCGCGGACCGCACTCCGGACAACCCTCCCCGGGCCGTTTGGCGCGGGTCGGTGTCTGGCCCGGTTCCTGTCCACTCGGGGCGTGATCGGACCATCACGGTGCCTGGCCGAACACCCGCGCCCTCGACCGCGCCATCACCCCGGATCCGCCCGACGCCCACATCCAGCGCGACGCCGGCGGCGCGCTCACCGGCGTCCTGCAGGCGCGCGGCGCCGAGCACCTCCTGGAGCGCCGGGAGTCGTTGCGCGGCCGGGGTTTCCGCGCGAAGAGCGTCAAGATCATGCAGCACGGCGGGTTCGGCGTACGTCAACCACCTCGACGACACCGGCGCGATCCGGCCCGGCCACCGCGGACCTGGTCGTGCTCGACCGGGATCCCTTCGACGGCACCGAAAGGGAGAGGTCGCGATGACGTTCACCGGCGGCCGGTGTGTCCACGAGGCGTGCGGGCTCAGGGCACGACGCTCACCCGCGGGTGCAGGGGCAGGCTTTCCAGCCCCTCGACGTCGAGCACCAGGAACCAGTGCGCGTTGGCCGGGATGTGGATCTTGAACATCGGTGCGGTGGCCACCCCGCCGTGCATCCGGTAGTACTGCCGGCGCCGGTAGGCCTCGAAGTTGACCGCCGTCAGGAGCCTGACGTTGGCCATCGCGGCCAGCCGGATGGTGACCACCGCGTCTCTTCGTACCTTCCCCAGGTCGAACACCTTCGGTTGCATTCCGTCCCTCTTCCACGCGTGTGTTTTCACCCAGTTGTCCGAGGTCGGCGCTCGACGACGCGAGAGATCGGAAGCCACCTGACCGGGCCCGGCCTTCCGGCTCGCCCGGCCGTCGGAGCGTCGCTGCGTGCCCAGTCACGGTCGGCGAACCTCCAGATGCGGGACCGAATCTGGACGTACCCAGCCACGCCGTACGCCACGCACCGCAGGCCGCTTCCACTCGTCCGGCCTAGTTCTTTCGGGCCGCCGGACCGGGTTAACCCGCCAGTCGGCCGAGCCCGATCCACCACCCGTCAGGGATCTTGGCGCCGGGACTCCGCCAGTGAACCGAGGGCCAGGACGCCGTGCTGGAGCCCTTCACGGAACGTCGTGCGCTGGCCTGGGCTCAGGTCGGCGAGCAGCTCCCGCTCGACCTCCCCCACCGCGGGCGCGCAGCCGGCGAGCAGGGCCCGCCCGGTGCCGGTGAGGCTGGCCAGCAGGACGCGCTTGTTGTCCGGCTTGGGTGTCCGCTCGATCAGGCCGCGCTTCTCCAGCGCCAGCACCATCTCGTGCATCGTCTGCGGCCGCAGGAACGACCGGCGCGCGAGCTGGGCCGACGACAGCGGGCCGCTCGCCTCCAGCACGGTGAGCGCGGTGTACTGCAGCGTGGTGAGCCCGAGCTCCCGCAGGGCGTCGTCCAGCAGCGCCCGGATGGCCAGCTCCAGCCGCTTGACCAGGTACAGGGTCAACGGCGCGCCGGTGGCGGGCTGCTCCGCGGAGGTGCTCACGCGCCCATCATGACACCTCGGGGCGGTGCCGGCCGGACGCTATGCTGCGATCATGGACCACGGTCGGCAGGCCCGCGTGCGCCAGGCGTTCGACACCTTCTTCGCGGCACCCGGGCCGGCGCCCGCGGACCAGGTTCTCGACCTGTTCCGCCGGACCGCGGACACCGTGCCCGCGTACCGGAAGTTCCTGGGGGACCACGGGATCACGCCGGAGTCGGTGACGACGCTCGAGGACTTCCGGCGGCTGCCGCTGGTCGACAAGGCGGGCTACCACCGGAAGTACCCGCTGCCCGAGCTGTGCCGCGACGGCACGTTCGCCGGCCTCGACATGATCGCCGTCTCCTCCGGCTCCAGCGGGCACCCGACCATCTGGCCGCGCGCGCTGGAAGACGAGCTGCACGTCGCCCGCCGCTTCGAGCAGGTCATGGTCGACGGCTTCCACGCCGACGAGCGCAGCACCCTCGCCGTCGTCTGCTTCCCGCTCGGCACCTGGGTCGGCGGCCTGTTCACGACGGCGTGCGTACGCCACCTCGCGGCCAAGGGCAGCCCGATCACCGTCGTGGCGCCGGGCAACAACAAGGCCGAGATCCTGCGGGTGCTGCCCGAGCTGGCGCCGCACTTCGAGCAGGTCGTGCTGCTCGGCTACCCGCCGTTCGTCAAGGACGTCGTCGACACCGGCGTGGCCGAGGGCGTCGACTGGCCCGCGTACGCGATCAAGCTCGTGCTGGCGGGCGAGGTGTTCAGCGAGCAGTGGCGTGACCTCGTCGCGCAGCGGGCCGGGGTCGCCGACCCGGTCCGCGACATCGCGTCGCTCTACGGCACCGCCGACGCCGGCGTGCTCGGCACCGAAACCCCGGTCTCGGTGGGCATCCGCCGGTTCTTCGCGGACCGGCCCGAGCTGGCGCGCGAGGTCTTCGGCGACGCGCGGCTCCCGACGCTGGTGCAGTACGACCCGGCGAGCCGGTTCTTCGAGGTGCACGAGGGCACGCTGGTCTTCACCGCGGACGGCGGGATCCCGCTGATCCGCTACCACATCGCCGACGACGGCGGCGTCCTGCCGCACGCCGACCTGCTCGCCTACTGCGCCCAGCACGGCTTCACCCCGCCCGAGGGCCCGGAGCTGCCGTTCGTGTACGTCTTCGGCCGGTCGCTGTTCACGGTGTCGTTCTTCGGCGCGAACGTCTACCCGGAGAACGTCACGGTCGGGCTGGAGCAGCCGGGCATCAGCGCCACGGTGACCGGCAAGTTCGTCATCGAGTCGGCGGAGGACGAAGACCGCGACCGCCGGCTGCGCATCACGGTCGAGACGGCCCCGGGCGCGACGGCGGACGCGAGCCGCATCGCGGAGTCGGTGCGCGAGCAGCTGCTGCGGCTCAACAGCGAGTACGCGCACTACGTCCCGGCGGAGCGGCAGCTGCCCGACATCGTCCTGCGCCCGGCGGGCGACCCGGAGTACTTCCCGGTCGGGGTGAAGCACCGCTACACGCGGCCGTCCTAGGGTTTGACGAGCTTGCGGAACCGTTCGCGGCGCTCGTCGGACGACGAGCCGTCGGCGATGTCGTCGTCGAACCACGAGCATAGGGCGCCCCACAGGTCCGCGCGGGCCGCGAAGTCGTCCTGGGTCTGCTCGACTTCGGCGATGTCGGCCACGAGCTGGTCGAGGCGCAGGTCGCAGAGGCGGACGTACTCGCGGACGACGATGTTCGCGTCCATGCCCGTCCGGCCCTTCGCGCCCGCCGCGCCGCGCAGCTGGGCGTGCAGGCGTTCCTCGTTGTACAGCGGGAAACCGCTGATGGACCCGGGGTAGCCGCAGTCGGCCGACCACTCGCGGAACGCGCTGATCGCCTGGTACCGCGTGTACCAGTCCTGCTTCCCGGTGGCCAGGTCCGCCAGCCGGCGCCACGCGTCGCGGTCGGTGGACCGCCAGCGGTCGAGCACCCGGCCGTCCTGGACCGGCGCGGGGTCGAGGGCCCGCAGGCGCCAGAAGTGCGCGCGGCAGCTGGCGATCTCGCAGACGAGCTGGCGGACGTAGCTGACCTGTTCCCAGACGTGCGCGCGCTGCGGGCGCAGCGGCGCGGCGCGGTCCGGCGAGAAGGTGACCATCTCGAACACGCGGAACAGCTCGTGCCCGCGCAACGCGGCGAGGTCGGGGTCCTCCCCCATCACCCACGACCGGCGCTCGGGCAACCGTCCACTGTGGCTGATCGTGGCGGCGTGGTAGAGCTCGCGGACGGCGCGGCGGGCCACCTCGTCGCGCGTTTCCCCGGTCAGGCGCGGGTTCCGGGCGCGGTCGCGCAGGTCGCGCTCGCCCCGCGGGCCGACTTCGAGCATCGCGACGGCGTACACGCTCGCCGCGTTGTAGCACTCTTCCCACGACTTGCGCGGCCCCGCCGCTTCGACGGTGTCGTCGAGCGCCTGCGGGTCCGGGGGCCAGCGCCGGTCCGGGCAGACGTCGGCCAGCTTGACGCGGCTGCCGGGGTAGGCCGGGCGGGGTTCGGGGACGGCGCCGGACATCGGCTCGACGTCCGCCATCGCCCGCCGCAGCACCGCCCAGACCAGCGAGAGGTCGAGCGCGCGGTTGGTGAGCTGCTCCCAGCTGCGGCGCCAGCGCCTGCCGAAGTTGCGGTAGTCCGCGACGAGCCGCTCGATCTCGTACTGCGACAGCGCGCAGAAGTACGACCGCATCTCGGCGGCACGCTGGTTGTACTCCGCCAGCTGCTCGAGCGTCGCGTCCTGGACGACCAGCTCCGGCACCGACACGCGCATCACGCGCCGGTGGAGTTCGAGCCGCTTCTCCCGCGGGATCGCGTACGGCCGGGTCCGGACGTCGAGCTCGACGTAGCGGCGGAACCGCAGCTCCAGCGCGGCCCGCAGTTCCGCGCGGCGCAGCGCCCGGGCGTCACCGGGGACACCCGCGGTGGTCCGGCGGACCCACCACGAGCCGGCGACCGAGTCGCCGTGGCCGAGGACCAGTGCGTGCCGGTAGCGGGCGATCAGCAGGGCGACGTCGCGGCTGCGGCCGGCGTGGCGCGGCTGGCGGGCGAAGTCCTCGCCGATCCACCACCGGGCCAGCTTCGGCTTTCCCCTGCTGCACAGGGTGATCACGTCGTCGTAGGTGGCGAGCGCGTCGAGGTGCAGGTCCAGCTGCTCCTGCAGGGCGGCGATCTCGAGTCTGATGTAGACGTTCGACGGGTCGAGGCTGAGCGCGCGGTAGTACTCGGCGAGGGCTTCGTCGTAGCGGCGGTAGGTGATGAAGTGGTTGGCGCGCTGGTAGGCGTCGAACAGCTCGTACGGGATCTTCGCGTCGCGCCAGGCGGCCCAGTGGATGTTCGTGCGGACGTAGGCGCTGCGCGGGATGACGAGCGCGGCGACGGCGTTGGCCGCACGGTGCAGCACGCGCGGCCAGCTCTCGTCCTCGATCACCAGCGGGCTGGCGGCGAAGCGCGGGCACCGCACGAGCTCCAGGATCAGCTGGTAGCGGCCGGAGGTGTTGCCGGGCCGGACGGTGCCGGTGACGGTGAAGGCGGCGGGCGGCTGCGCGAGCCGGATCAGCTTGGTCGCGGCCTTCCACCAGCCGTCCGCGGACTCGCCGGCGTTCTCGACGATCTGGATGAAGTCGTAGGAACCGCCGACGCCCGGCACGGAAGTCGGGGTGTAGAGCCGCGAATCGTTCAGGATCCGCTTGAAGGCGGCGGTCAGCTCGACGGCGGAGTCGATCTCCCGGTCGTGGCTGGCGTCCGGCCGCTCGTCGGCGAAGAGGCGGATGTCGATCTGGTTGGCCCGGAACGCCGCGGCTTCGAGCCGGGCCTTGCCGGTGAAGTACAGCGTCAGGACGGCCGAGATGACGACCACCGACGTCTGCAGGACGGTCCAGGTGATGACGCTCGCGACCTTCGGGTCGCGGATGAAGGTCAGCTCCTGGAAGAAGGGGAGGTACGGCACGATCGCGAAACCGGCCGCGACGAGGCCTGCCGTCACCGCCGCGAGCCACCACCTGATCCGGTGCGCTTCCGGAAGTTCCGCTTGATCGAACCCGCCGTGTCGTTGCCCGGCCACCCGTCGACCACCCCCTCGTGTCAGATTACTCGCCCAGGGGGTGCGTTTCGTTACGGCCCGTGATCTGCGAATTCCGCGATGACCGCGGCGTGGCACCGTCTCATCGGGACGCCGACGCGTGGTCCGCCACCAGCTCGTCCAGCCGCCGCCGCGCCGCGGCCACCCGGGCCGGATCCGGCCCGGTCAGCTCCGCCCGTGACGGCAGCACCGCGGTCAGGCCCCAGGCGCGGCCGCGGGCCCACGTCGCGTCGTCGACGTCGAGGGCCTTGCGGAACTCGGTCCGGCCGTCGGCGGACAGGACCGACCACGCGGCGATCAGGTCGCACGCCGGGTCGCCCACCGCCAGGGTGCCGAAGTCGATCACCGCGCTCAGGCGGCCGTTGCGGGACAGCAGGTTCGCCGGGGCCGGGTCGCCGTGGACCCAGACCGGCGGCCCCGCCCACGGCGCCACCGCGCGGGCCGTTTCCCAGACCGCGGCCACCGCGTCGAGGTCGACCAGGCCCGCCAGGGCTTCGATGCGCGGGGCCAGCCGGGCCGGCGCGATCGCCGAGTCGCGTTCGTCGGTCGTCGAGACGCCGCGGAAGCCGTTGCTCCACTGTGGCGGCGGGCCGCCGGTGGCGTCCGCGCCGCGCAACGCCGTGAAGAACGCGGCGAGGTCGGCCGCGACGCCGTCGACGCGGTCCGGGTCGACGGCTTCGCCCGGCAGCCAGCGGTAGACCGACCACGGGAACGGGTAGCCCGCGCCCGGTTTCCCCTCGGCCAGCGGGACCGGGACCGGGAAAGGCAGGTGCGGCGCCAGTTTCGGCAGCCACTCCTGTTCGCGCGTCACCTGCCCGGTCCACCGCGCGAACCGCGGCAGCCGTACCGACATGTCCGGCCCGAGGCGGTAGGTCGCGTTGTCGACGCCCTGCGCCGGCGCCGGCTCCACCGCGAGGCCCGCCCAGCGCGGGAACTGCGTCTCGACGAGGCGGCGGACCGCGGCGGCCGTGATCGTCGCTTCGGCCGAGGAAAGATCACCGGTGACCACGAAGGACGTCCCCCATTCGGCACGCCCGGCCGGGGTACGGCGGGCGTGGCCGATCACAGCGGGTACCCGTGCGCCCTGTCCAGCGAATTTGGCGGCAGTGGTTCACGAAGATCGAGTGCAGTACGATGACGATTAACGGCCGAGCCGGGCTTCACGGCTCTCCGCAGCCCCGAGGAAAGGTGTGCCGCGATGGTTCCCGAACCACGACCGGCCGACCACGAACTCGCCACCGCCTGGGTGGACGCCCACGGCAGGCTCTCGATCGACGTCCACCACCCCCGGCCGCGCACCGTGCTCGTGCGGGTGGCCGGCGAGATCGACCTGAGCACCGCGCGCAAGCTCGACGAGGTGCTGCAGTCCCGCGTGGCCCCGGAGATCGACGAGGTGATCGTCGACCTCGGCGACATCACGTTCTTCTCCGTCGCCGGGCTGAACTCGCTCATGCGGGCCCGGCTCCTCGCCGACACCGCGGGCGCCCGCCTCACGATCGACGCCGAGGGCTCGCGCGCCGTCCGGCGGCTGTTCGCCCTGCTGCCGACGGAAAGCCTCTCGCCCGCCCGGTGAGTCACTCCTCGATCGCACCGCCGACGGCCCGCAGGTGCGCGCGGAAGGTGAGCGCCGGGTCCGTTTCCCGCGCGGCGAGGAAGTCCGCGAACCGGACCTGCTCGCGCAGCGACTCCCCCGCCCGGATCCGGTCGGCCTGACGGCGTTCGGTGTCGCGGATCCCTTCGGCGAGGGCGAACAGCTCCTCCGCCCGGTCCGCCGGGACGAACAGGACGCCGTCGTCGTCCCCCAGCACCAGGTCCGACGGCCCGATCCGCCACACCCCGACGATCGCTTCGGCCAGCCCACCGTCGACGCGGGGCCCGAGGTTCAGCGGCCCGGTCGGGAGCGAGCCGAGGCTGAACACGGGCAGGCCGATCTCGCGGATGTCGGCGGTGTCGCGGTGCAGGCCCCAGATCACCACCCCGGCGAGCCCCGCGGCGCGTGCTTCGAGGACCACGAGGTCGCCGACGCAGCTTTCGTCGACGCGGCCGCCGTTGTCGACGACCAGCACGCCACCGGGGAGGGCGTGCTCGAACGCCTCCAGGAAGACGTCGACGCTGCCGACGTGCCGAGCCGGGACCGCCGGCCCGAGCACGCGGCTGCCCGGCACCACCGCGCGGGTCGGCGCGGGGGCGCAGCGCACGGGCAGCCCGGCGCGGACGCAGGCGTCCGCGAGGTGGGCGGTGGTCAGCGTCGCGAAGCGCTGCCTGAGATCGTCCATTCCCTGACCCTAATCAGCGAAAGGTGCGGTCAGCCACGGGTTTCCGCGGTCAGCCACGCCAAGTAGGCCGCGCTGCCGCCCTCGATCGGCGTGGCGATCACCTCGGGCAGGTCGTAGCGGTGCAGCTGCGCGATCCGCGAGGTCAGCGCGGCCACCCGGTCGGCCGTCGTCTTGATCTCGACGCGCCACTCCTGATCGGTCTGGACCGCACCCTCCCAGCGGTAGACGCTGGTCACCGGCCCGACGATCTGCGCACACGCGCCCAGCCGCGCCTCGATCGCCTGCGCGGCCAGCTCACGAGCCGCCGCCTCGGAGTCGGTCGTGGTCGTCACGATCACGTGCTCTGCCACCATGCCCGCGAGGCTACCGGCGCCGGCTTATCTCCGGCGCACCACGAGCAGGCCGAGGGCCGGGCGGCGTCGGTTGGGTCGGCCGACGTAGGAGCACCGCTGCCGTCGTAGCCGGCTCATCGCCAGTGCGCGGAGCAGCGGCCCGAGGGACGGCACCGGAACCGCGGCGCGCCGGCCGACCGTGCGCAGGCCGCCGCCTCGTGTGATCAGCACGCCAACACGCGTGATTACAGGGTCGACTCGCGTGATTGCAGGGACGACACGCCGCCCGGCCCGGAGCCTGGGCCCGGGGGCGCGGGCCGTGCCCCCCGACGGTGCACGGCCCGCGTCCCTTCCGGACTCCCCCTGGCTCAGGGCGTGGGCTTCGCGCTCGTGGTGGTCGTCCAGCTGGTGGTCGTCGTCGGGGTGGTGGTGTGCGTCGGCGTTGTGGTCCGCGGTGGGGTCTTGCGGTGCGTCGTGGCCGGTGGGTTCGTGTGCGGTGGGGCCACCGTCGCGTGGGTCGTCTCCGGTGTGTCCGACGGCGACGGGATGCTGACCAGCGTCGGCGTGTCGCTCGTCGATGCCGGCGCCGACGTCGGGTCGCCGGCCGAGCCGCCACCGCCCGAGCTGCTCACCGCCACCGCCACCCCGCCGATCGCCACCACCGCGACCGCGCACAGCCCGATCACGACTCCGCGGCGCGACGCGCGGCGTCCCGGGCTCGCGCCTTCGCCTTTGCCGCGGCCGAGTGACGGCGGGGGCGCGCCCACACCGGGTGTGGCCATCGCGCGCGTCTCCTCGCGCGGTGCGGGCGCCCGCCGGGCGTCGGGTCGCGCCGGGACGCCAGCGGGCGGCGTTCGCGGCACCGCAAGCCCGTTCGGCGGCGTGCGCGGTGCCGGTGGCCGGGGCACTCCGGGGAGCGGCAGCTGGGCCTGCGTCGCCTGCACCAGGCCGGACCGGCCGGACGCCAGCGCCGCGGCACCGAGCGCGACGCCGTACTTCGGGTGGATGTCGACCGCGGTCGGGCGGCCCAGCTCGGCCGACACCAGCTGCGACACCAGCGGGATCCGCGACGAGCCGCCGACCAGCAGCACCGCGCCGAGGTCGGCGGGCTGGAGGTTCGCCGAGCGCAGCGCGCGGTGCAGCGAACCGATCGTCGCGGTGATCGACGGGCGGATCATCTCCTCGAATTCACCACGTGTGAGGCGCACCTCGGTCTGTACCGACGGCAGCAGCACCGGCACGGCCGTCTCGGTGTCGGCGGAGAGGGCTTCCTTGGCCAGCACGCATTCCTGGCGCAGCCGCACCACCGCGGCCACCGCGCCGGGATCGTCCGGGTCGATCTGGGACAGCTTCCCGTCGAGCGCGCGGTCGACGTGGGCGAACACGGCCTCGTCGAAGTCGACGCCGCCGAGGCCTTCGATGCCCTCGGGGGTGCCGAGGATCTCGAAGCCGCCGCCGCGCTTGCGCAGCACGGTCGCGTCGAACGTGCCGCCGCCGAGGTCGTACACCGCGACGACGGCGCCGTCCTCCAGCCGTTCCTGCGCCGCGTAGTGCGCGGCCGCGGCCTCGGGCTCGGTGATCAGGCCGACGCGGTCGATCCCGGTCAGCTTGGGCACCTGCTCGAACAGCTCCCGCTTGTACGGGCCCCAGTTCGCCGGGTGCGTCAGCGTGATCCGGTCCGGCCGGCCGCCCTGCTGCCCGGCGACCGTCCGCACGACGTGGCCGAGCAGGTGCGCCATCAGCGACGCCACCGAGTGCGGCGCGCCGCCGAGCAGCACCGGCGTCGGGTCGCCGAGGCGCCGCTTGAACTCCCGCGCCACCCGGTCCGGCTCGACGGCCGCCCGCCGGTTCGCCGCGTCGCCGACCAGCACGCTGCCGTCCGCCCGCAGCAGCACCACCGACGGGATGGCCGCCGTGCGGTCGCCGAGCGACACCATCTCGACGTGGCCGGCACTGTCGACGGCGGCGGCCGTGAAGGTCGTGCCGAGGTCGATGCCCAGTCCGTAGCCCATTGTTGTCAGCCTCCGCCGTCCGCGTGCGCATGGTGATCGAAGTGGTGGTGCTCGTCCGCGTCCGGAACCGGCTGCGGTTCCTCGGGCGGTTGTTCGTGGTCCGGCGGGCCGGGTGGCTCCAGCGGCCGCGGGTCGTGCCGGTCGTGCTCGCCGGGTGGTTCCGGCGGCTCGCCGTCCGGGTCCGCCGGCTCCGGTTCGTGGTGGTGGTCCTTCGGCGGTTCGAACGGGTGCTCTTCCCGGGGTTCGGGCCGCGAACCGGTCACTTCCCCGGCATCGTGGTGCGCCCGCTCGGGCTCGTTCGCGAAGCTCGGCTTCTCCGTCGCGAAGCTCAGCGGCTTCGACGCCGGGTGGTCGGCGAGCGCGGACGATGTCGCCAGCGTCGTCGTCTCGACGGCGACCGGCGCCGCGGCCGGAGCGTCCACTGTGGACGGCTGACGGCCGAACGTGACGACCGGCGCCGACGGCGGCCCGGGCACCGACGGCGCGGGAGCGGTGACCGACGTCGTCACGGACGTCCCGCGGGCCCGGTCGCCGACCGTCTCGGTCTGGTGGATGGTCGGCCCGGCCGGTTCGCCGAAGGGATCCTCGGCGGACGCCTTCTCGTCGGCGGTGATGCCGACCTCGATGCCCGGCGGGCCGGTCTCGGCCGCGTCGAGCACGACCGTCTCCTCCTGGAAGACCTCGATGTCGCCGTGCCCCGGCGCGTCGGGCGTCAGCGTGTAGTTCAGCGAACCCTGGTGCTCGACGCTGATCGTGCCGTCCGGGTTCTCGTGCACCACGACGTCGGCGTCCTGGAAGATGTCGATGTCCGTGTCGCCGGGGGTGCCGTCGCCGGGCACGACCAGGTGCTGGTGGTCGACGTAGACCTCGTCGTGGCCGTGGTTGTGGACGACGAACCGTTCGGTGGCGTCGATGACGAAGTTGCCGAACGCGTCCTCGTGGACGTCGATCTGCTCGAACTCCTCGACCGTCGGGAGGTCCGCCAGCGGTGTGCCGTCGGTGGTCTCCGGGTGCCAGGTCGTGCCGGTCTGCGCCTCGACGGAACCGTCTTCGCCGCGGGTGACGGTGGTCGTCTCGACGTGCGGCACGTACTCGTGGCCGGACGTGTCTTGCGCCGTCTCGGCCGCGGCGGGTTCCGGCTGCGGCGGCGGCGCGCTCGGCGACCCCGGCGTGAGCGCGTTGCCCAGCACCTCGGAGACGGTGGCGCCGGCGACGGCCGCGACCGCCTTCTTGATCTTCCCTTGCACGTGGTCGCTCACGACAAGACCTCCGCCCGGGCTTCGCTGAGCAGGATTCCCTCGCAGGTCCGCACGAGGACGCGGGCCGCGTCGCGGACGTCGCGGGGTGAGGCCGGGTGCTCGGCCCGCCGCTGCCACCTCAGCAGCTGCGCGCCGAGCGCCTGCCGGATCGCCGCGCGGCCGGCGCCGGCCGGCAGGCCCAGCCGGCTCGGCACGTCCACTCCGGCCGCACCGAGCAGCCGTTCCGCGTCGCCGGCCTCGTCGGTGGTGAACAGCACGACGCCGAGCCGGATCGAGTCGATCAGCTGGATCTCGGCGAACTCGTGCGCGCCGGCGACAATGCGTTCCCATTCGTGCAGCAGCCCGCCGGTGCGGTCCGGGAAGGCCCGCAGCACCAGTTCCACCGCCTGCAGCGCCGAACGGGCCTTGAGGACGTCGGCCCGCGCGGCGAACTGGGTGGTCAGCAGCTGCCGGAGGCGGTGCAGGCCGCTGCGGGCCAGCAGCTCCCCCGACAGCGCCCGCGCGCCGGTCACCAGGCCGCCGCCGGTCAGCTCGACGGCCAGCCGGACGCCGAAGAGGCCGTAGCGGTTGAGCAGGTCCGCGCGCTGCATCGCCGGAACGTCCACTGTGGACTCTGCCCGGGCGAACCGGTCCGCCGACGTCAGCAGCCGCGCCAGCTCGGCCGGCGGCGCGGCGGCCAGCAGCCCGAACGCGCGGTACTCGGCCTCCTTCAGCGACGCGGCGGAGCCGGCCAGCAGGCCGGCCACCGGCACGACGGTCTGGCAGAGCCCGCGGACGCGGGGGTCCCGGGCGTAGCGGGCGGCGACCTTCGCCGCGGAGTCCAGCGCGTCCGTGCGGGCGTGCCCGACCTCGTCGGCCCGTGACAGCACGCCGATCGTGTTGACCGGTCGCCGTTCGGCGGGGTCGTCGTGGAAGGCCTCCAGGAACCGGACGTCGTCGCCGTGCACGTGCCGCATCAGGTAGATGACGGCGTCCGCGGTGCCGACGCCGTCGCGGTCCGGGACCAGTGCGACCTCGGTGCGCTCGGAGACCGACGGCCGCGCCGAGCCCAGCCCGGGCGTGTCGATCAGCGTCATGGCCCGCAGCGCGGCGGACGGCCAGTCGACGACCAGGCGATCGACGTCGTCCGGCGCCATGCCGAGCTCGAGGCCGAGGGTGCCGCTGAGCCGGCCGAACGGCAGCTGGCGCGGCATCCCGCGGACCGGGTGCAGCATGATCCGGTAGGTCGGGCCGTTGCGGTACCAGGTGACGACGCGGGTGCACTCCCCCGCGTCCGTCGCGGCCAGTTCCTGCCCGACCAGCGCGTTGAGCAGAGTGGACTTCCCGGCCTTGACGCGCCCGGCGATGGCGACGCGCAACGGCTCGGCCAGCCGGCCGGCGATCTGGCGCAGCGCCGGCTCGGCGGGCGTACCGGCGTACCCGGCGCACGCGCGGGCGACGAAGCCGCGGACCTGGACGTACAGCGTGGTCATCGCGTCACCGCCGCTACCGGTTTGGGCGTGCTGCGCAGGGTGAGTTCGTCGGCGCGGCGGCCGAGCACCTCGAGGGCTTCGATGTCGGCCTCCAGCCGGTTCAGCTCGCCTGTCTCCGATTCGTCTTCGACCACGGCCTTCTTCGCCGCGGCCAGCGCCTCGGTCAGGGAGCGCTGCAGTTCTTCGACGCGCGCGCTGTAGGCGTCGCGGAGTTCTCGCTGGACGGTCCGCATCGCGTCGCGGGAGTCCTTGCCCACCTGGAGGTTGAACTCGTCGACGAACCGGCGGACCGCGGTCTTGGCCAGGCCGCGGCGCTTCTCGAGCTGCCGCTTGCGCTCGTCGAGGAACCCGGAGCGGCCCATCAGCAGGCCGGCCGCGATGCCGAACGGCGTCGGGATGGCCAGCGCGGCCATCTTCGTGAGCATCGAGAACATCAGGAACCCGCTGTAGGCCTTCTGGAACGCGGCCATCCCGGTGGTGCCGCGGGTCTTGACGCCGGTGAACGACGAGTCGATGTCGATCTCTTCGACCACGGTGACGGGCGCCTGCACCTCACGCGGCAGCACGGCCTGCGACTCGGCGAGCTCGAAGTGCTCGGCGACCCGGCCGGCCAGGCCGCGGGCCTGCTTGATGAACGTCGCGTAGTTCTCCAGGGTCTCGTTCGCCAGCCGCTGCCGCAGCCACTTCTCGAACTCGGGCCAGTTCTTGGCCGGGTCGCCCTCTTCGATGGCCTCTTCGGCCTCGTGCAGCACACCGCGTGACCGGGCGCGCAGGTCGTAGTCCACATCGGACGAGATGTCGGCGAACCCGTCGAAGAGCAGCTGCTGCCACTTGGAAGACTGGCTGCGCAGCGCGTCGACGCGGTCGTTCACGCGGGTCAGCTCCGCGATGAGCGCGGCGGACTGCTCGGGGTGCGCCAGCGAGGTGCGGCGCGACCGCAGCGCGGCGTGCAGCTGGCCGACGGCGGACCCGACGTGCAGGCCGACGGCGTTGAGCGCCGAGCGTTCGGCGTCACCGACCACCCCCTGGAGGTGCTTGACCAGCTGCGGGAAGCCGGACTCGACGTTCATCTCCTGGTCGGCCGAGCGGGCCGCGACGGTCCGCAGCTCCGACGAGACGGCGATGGTGTCGATGGTGATGCCGCAGGCGTCGAGGTGGCCGGCGTTGAGCTCGAGGATCCGGCGCCAGTGCGGGTAGAGGTCGGTTTTGGTGAGGACGAAGAACACCGACGGGCAGAGTTCTTTCACCGTCCGGAGAAACCGCAGCTCGGCGGCGGTCAGCTCCTGCGAGGCGTCGGAGAGGAACAGGACGGCGTGCGCCCGCGGCAGCGAGCTGACCGTGACGGCGTTGTGCAGCGAGCCGAGGCCGCCGACGCCGGGCGTGTCGACCAGCACCAGCCCGCCGGAGAGCAGCTGGCGGCTGATCGACGCCGTGACGGACTTGAGCTTGCGGACGTTGCCGGGGTTCCCGGCTTCACTCACGTGGGACGGCAGGTCTTCGAGGGAGATCCGCTCGGTCCACGGCGGCGACGACGGATCGGCCGGCTCGTAGGTCGCCAGGGCCCCGGACTCCGGCGCGAACCGGACGGCCGTCGGCACCGCGGTCGCGATGTCGTCGTCGACCGGGCAGATCTTGGCGGTGAGCAGGGCGTTGATGAGAGAACTCTTGCCCTGCTTGAACTCCCCGACGACGTAGACGGTGATGTCGGGCTCGGACAGCAGGCGCCGGGCGTCGGTGAGGCGCTGGACGAGGTCTTCCCGTCCGTAGGCCTTGGCGCCCTTGACCGCGAGGTCGAGGGTGTCGAGGGCGATGCGCCCCCCGCCGCTCGGCTCCTGCATGACCGCTCCCTTTCCCTCAAGCCGGCTCAGATGTGGTGGTCGACGTCGTGGTGGTGATCGACGTGGTGATCGTGCTGCGCGGCGTCGTGGTGCTGCTCGTGTTCGTGGCTGTGGTGCTCGGTGGCCGCCTGCTCGTTGAACTGGTTGCCGCCGCCGTGGCCTTGCTCGTTCTGGAAGATGTTGCCGTGGCCGCCGGTCGAGGCCTGCTCGTTGAACTGGCTGCCGCCGTGGCCGCCCGAGCCCTGCTGGTTCTGGAAGATGTCGCCGCCGCCGTGGCCGCCCGTGGAGGCCTGCTCGTTGAACTGGTTGCCCCCGTGGCCGCCGGAACCCTGCTCGTTCTGGAAGATGCTGCCGCCGTGACCACCCGTGGAAGCCTGCTCGTTGAACTGGTTCCCACCGTGCCCACCGGAACCCTGCTCGTTCTGGAAGATGCTGCCGCCGTGACCACCCGTGGAAGCCTGCTCGTTGAACTGGTCACCACCGTGCCCACCGGAACCCTGCTCGTTCTGGAAGATGCTGCCCGAACCGCCCGTCGAGGCCTGCTCGTTGAACTGGTTGCCGCCGTGGCCTGAACCCTGCTGGTTCTGGAAGATGCTGCCCGAGCCACCGGTGGAAGCCTGCTCGTTGAACTGGTTGCCCCCGTGACCGCCCGAGCCCTGCTCGTTCTGGAACACGTCGCCGCCGTGGCCACCCGTGGAAGCCTGCTCGTTGAACTGGTTCCCGCCGTGCCCGCCGGAACCCTGCTCGTTCTGGAAGATGTCGCCGCGGCCGCCGTTCGAGGCCTGCTCGTTGAACTGGTTGCCCCCGGAACCGCCGGAACCCTGCTCGTTCTGGAAGATCGCGCCGCCGATGCCGCCGTCGGTGGAGGCCTGCTCGTTGAACTGGTCACCGCCGTGCCCGCCCGCGTCCTGCTCGTTCTGGAACACGTCGCCGCCGTGGCCTGCCGAAGCCTGCTCGTTGAACTGGTTGCCACGTCCGGCACCTTGCTCGTTCTGGAAGATGTCCCCGCGGCCACCGTTCGAGGCCTGCTCGTTGAACTGGTTCCCACCGGAACCACCCGAACCCTGCTCGTTCTGGAAGATGTCCCCACGACCGCCATTCGAGGCCTGCTCGTTGAACTGATCGCCCCCGTGCCCACCCGAACCCTGCTCGTTCTGGAAGATGTCCCCGCGGCCACCGTTGGACGCCTGCTCGTTGAACTGATCGCCCCCGGAACCGCCCGAACCCTGCTCGTTCTGGAAGATGCTGCCCGAGCCACCGGCCGAGGCCTGCTCGTTGAACTGGTTGGCGCCACCGGAACCCTGCTCGTTCTGGAAAACGTCGCCCGACGAAGTCGTCATCTCGTGCACTCCTGACATTCGGATCGGTGAAGCCCGTGCCCCTCCGTTGTCACCAGTCTTGGGGCGAACCGGCCGCCGGTCATGAGTAGCGGGCTACTCGGCTTCCCGGCCGGGGACCGCGCGGACTACCTACGGGGCGTCGGCTGGACTACTCCCCACCTCGGGCCGGCCCACCACCGAAGCCAGCTCGCGGCGCCCGGAGATACCCAACTTCGCGTAGACGCCGTGCAGCACGTTGTCGACCGTCCGCACCGACACCACGAGCCGGTCGGCGACCGCGCGGCTCGTCAAGCCCGTCGCCACCAAGCGCGCGATCTCCAGCTCCCGGTCCGTCAGGTCCAGCGGCGTCTCCAGCAACGCCAACGCCGGCGTCGCGGCGTCCTCACAGGACGCCAGCCACGACCGCGCCCGCTGCGCCGACGTCCCCGCGCTGCCGAGCTTCCCCTCCGCCCGGTACACCCGCGCCGCCTGCGCCGCGGCCTCCGCGGCGAGCAACCGGGCTCCGGCGTCGGCGAAGCCGGTCGCGACTTCGTCCAAGGAAGCCGCGTCCGACGCGCGCGCGTGCTCTGCGTACAACGCCGGAAGGCGCCCCTCCAGATCCACCGGAACCACCTCGGCGCCGAACCGGAGCACGTCGTGGCGCATCTCCGCCGCGAGCGCGAGCCGGCCTTCGGCAACAGCCGAGGCGGCCGCCGAAGCAGCGAGTTCGGCCGCCCGCGTCAGCTCGCCCCGGGCGGCCGCGACCCAGGCGTGGGCCCACGTGCCGAGCGGCCCCGGAACGTCGGGCGCGTTCGCGACCTTGCCGGTCATCGCCGTCGCCCGGGCCAGCGCCGCGACCACGGCGGGGCGGAACGCGTGCGGCTGGTCGTGCGCCTCCGTCGCGAGGGCCTCGCGCAGCCAGCGGATCGCGCCGCGGAGGTTGCCGTAGGCGAGCGCGACCGTGCCCAGCGACGCCGACGCGCCGGCCAGCGCAGGGCCCCAGCGGTCCCGGATCGCGTCGCGGTAGCCGTCGCCGGCCAGGTCCTCGGCCTCTTCGACGCGCCCCGCTCCGCACAGCGCGACGATCCGCGCGTGCTCCAGCCGGGCCCGCGCGCCGGGCGCGTCGGCGTCGGAGATCCGCCCGGCGAGCGCGAGTCCCTCGTCGACGACGCCGAGGCACGCCTCGACGCGCCCGCTCTCCGCCAGGGCCCCGGCCGCGACGACCAGCGCCGCGAGCCGGAGCGGGTCGCCGCGGCGGTTGCGGTCCAGCACCGGGCCGAGCAGGTCGAGCGCGGCGCCGGCCGCCCCGGCCGCCGCCCGCAAGGCCGCGCGGGCCGTCGCCAGCTCGTCCACTCCGGACGACACGGCCGTCTCCGCCGTGTCCAGCACCGCTTCGGCCTGCTCGGCGCGGCCCAGGCCGAACGCCAGGTTCCGGGCGCGGGTCGCGGCGACGCGGGCGTGCTGCACGTCCGACACCGTCTCGCCCGCCAGCTCGGCCAGGAGGGTGTCGGCGTCGGCGTGCCTGCCGCCGGCGATCCGCACCTGGGCCAGCAGGAACTTCGCGGCGAACCCGCCGCCCAGCCGGACGGCCTCCTTCGCCAGCTGCTCGGCCTGCGGAAAGTCTTTGCGCAGCAACGTCTCCGCCGCCGCGCGGACCAGCTGCGGGTCGGTCGGCAGCCCGGCCGCGAGCCGCCACCGGACCAGCCTCGGCTTGTCCTCGGCCCGGCGCGCGCCGGTCATGTCGAGGGTCTGGGCGAGGATCCGGAACGTCTCCCGCTGGCGCAGCGGGGACGTCCGCCGCCGGATCACCTCGGCGTAGAGCGGGTGCGCGAGCCGGACCTCGAGGCGCCGCCCGGTGCGTTCGGACACGACCAGCCCGGCCTGCTCGGTCGACGCGAGGACGCGCCCGGCGCCGAGCCGCACCAGCGGGTCGCTGCCCAGCGTCTCGCCGAAGGCCAGCAGTTCCAGCAGCCGCCGCTCGTCGGCGTCGACGCGGTCGGTGCGGGTCTCGATCAGCTCGACCAGGCGCGGGGTGGCGCGCAGCGCCCCGCTCCAGCGCCAGACGCCATCCTCGGCCGACAGCGAACCGCTGTCGAGCCCGCCCTGCACGAGCTCGCGCAGGAACAGCGGGTTGCCGAGGGAGAGGTGCCACAGCCGGTGCTCCGCGCCGTCGTCGAGCCGCCCGCCCAGCGCCGCGGTGAACAGTTCCCGCGTTTCCTGGCGGGTGAGTTCCCCGATGTCGAGCCGTTCCGCGACGCGGTCCTTCCACATCGCGAACACCGGATCGGGCACGCTCACCCCGTGCGGCGCGATCACCAGCACGAATGCGGCCGCCGTCGCCGCCAATTGGTGGACCAGAGTGGCGGACAAATCGTCGAGCAGGTGCGCGTCGTCGACGCAGAGCACCAGCCGCCTGCCTTCCGCGCCGCGGGTGAGGTGCGCGGCGACCTGGTTGAGCCGGTGCGCCCGGTCGGCGGTGCCGGTCGCGCCGCCGGGCAGCAGGTGGGCGAACGCCCCGAAGGGGATCGTCGAGGCCGACGACATCGCCCGCACCCAGTGCGTGCGGGCGCCCCCGGCCTCCAGCTCGGCCAGCAAAGCCTTGGCCAGCCGGGTCTTCCCGGCGCCGGCCCGCCCGGTCAGCAGCAGCCCGCACACCTCGGCGTCACCCAGCGCCCGGCGTGCGAACGCCAGCTCCCGTTCTCGGCCGACCAGCGGCCAGTCCATGCCCACGCGTGCTGCCTCCCCACCCCTCGCGCGGCTTTCCGGTGTCCGCGCACACCTCTTCTCCGGATAATGACGACGCCGGGGGCGCCCAAGTACCGGATTCGCACGACAATTTCGCATAAATCTCCGAGCGGCCCGGCAAATGCGACAGAACGGACAACGAATCCGCTATTCCGTGAGCATTTCCCGAGCATTCTCCCGACATCGTGATCAATGGTTTCCCGGTGATTCTTTTTCCCGGCACACCATGATCCCGACGACCCGTGGCAGAACGACGGCGTTCCAGCCCGCCATCCCCGTGACGAGCCCGGGTTCCGGGCCGCCGGTCCACACGCGCACCTGCCCCGCCCGCAGGTCGCTGCCCAGCACCCGGCCCCACGGCACCTTCCCGGCGAAGAACCGGTGCCCGCGCAGCCCGCCGGCGTCGGCGTCGATCCGCGGCTGCCCGCCTCCCCCGAAGCGGGCCGTCCCGCCGGCCGTGATGGCTTCGGCCATGGTCGACGCGATCCGCGGGCAGGCCGCCGACTCCACCAGCTCGACCAGCCGCCGCCAGGTTTCGCGCGCGTCGTCCAGCTCACCCGGCGCGGCGTCGAACCCGAACCGGCACCGCACGAGGCCGCTGGCCAGGCCGAGTGAGTAGCTGGCCCGGTGCAGCCGGGCCGCCGCGTGGTAGGCGACCCGGTCCACCTCGCCCAGCCGGAAGACCCGGTCGCCGATCGCGATCACGTCGCCCGCGGCGGCGAGCGTGCGCCCGCCGCTGGAGACCCGCAGTTCGCCGGAGCCGGTGAACGCGAACTTCCCGGCCGCCATCGTGTTACTTACCGGTCTTCGCCAAGCACAGCACGACCCCGGTCTCGCCTTCCTTGCCCTCCCAGAACACCTGGTCGGCGTCGGGGTAGGCGCTGCACGCGCTGACCTGCGCCTCGGTCTGAGTCTTGTCCTCGACCCGCGCGACGACCTTCAGCGTCGCGGTGCTGTCGCCGCAGTCGACGATCTTCACGTAGTTCTCGCCGCTTTCGGTGACGCAGTTGCCGACCTGCGCGTTCTCGCCGTTGGACCGGGTGGCCACCCAGACCAGCGCGAGGATCGCGGCGACCACGATCAAGAAGATGGTGAGCACGATCTTCTGGCGCCGCTTCGGGTTCTTCGCCTTGGGCTGGGGCGCACCGCCGGGCGGCGGCGGGCCGGGCATCCCGGCCTGCGGCGGCACCGGCCCGGTCGGCTCCGGGTACTGGGGTCCGTTTGCCTGGGTCATGACGTTTCCTCCCTCGGGAACCTGCTGTCACCTCCTGGGCGTTCCATTCCGTTCCACCACGTTCCACCCGAAGTTCGAGACAGCGCCCGCACCGGCCCGCCAGGATGGGACGGCTCCCCGTACCCGAGGTGAGGACCCGAGGATGACCCGTCTGCCCGCCCTGGCCGTCTCCGTTCTGACGGCTTCCGCGCTCCTGACCGGCGGCACGGCGCACGCCGCGAGCCCGCCGTTCACCGGCTCGGTCTTCCGGGCCACGCACAACAGCTACTCGGGCAACGTCGACGGCGCCAAGAACGCCCTGGCCTACCAGCTCGACCACGGCGTCCGGTTCATCGAGCTCGACATCCACGACAACGGCTACGACACCTCGCACGACTACGGCGTCGGGCACGACTCGCCCGGCAACCTCGTCGACCACAGCGGCGGCAACCCGGCGTCGAACAACCTGCGCGACTGGCTGGCCACGGTGAACACGTGGTCGGCGGCGCACCCGGCCGCCGCGCCGATCGTCGTCATGCTCGACCTGAAGGACGACCTGACCGACAACCCGAACTTCGCGGCGGGCAACCTGACCGCGCTGAACCAGGAGCTGGAGTCGGTCTTCGGCGGCCGCCTGCTGCAGGCGAAGGACTACCCCGCCGGCCAGCCGACCGTGGACGCGCTGCGCGGCCGTGTGCTGCCGCTGCTCTCCGGCGACGCCGGGACGCGCGCGGAGTACAAGCGCGACGTCGGTTACCACCCGGCGGTCGCGCTGAACGGCCGCGGCCAGATCGTCGAGGTGCACGACTCCGGCGGCGGCGGGCTCTGGTACTGGACCGGGACCTACGGCGCCGACGGGCGGATCACCTGGCTGCGGCACGGGAAGTACGACAACGGCCAGACCCCGGCCGTCGCGCTGAACGACAACGGCGACCTCGTCGAGGTCCACCAGTCGCAGACCGCGACCACGCTCTGGTACCGCGTCGGCAAGCTCGGCGCGGACGGCGAGATCACCTGGCAGGCCAGCCACCAGTACGACAACGGCGTGCTGCCGAGCGTCGCGTTCGCCAGCCCGGCCGGGACGCAGCTGCGGGAGATCCACCGGAGCCAGGGCAGCAACCAGAACTGGAGCTGGAACGGCACGCTCTCGGGCACGACGGTCGCGTGGTCCGGCAACGCCAAGACGTCTGACGCGCGGTTCCCGATCGCCACGGCCACCGGCGGCGGCCGGACGGTGACGGTCCGGACCGCCGCCGACGGCCCGACCCCGGCGCAAACGCTGCGGGCGGACACGCCCGCCGCGACCGGCGACCGGATCCGCTACCGCCAGGTGGCCTTCGACGAGTTCCAGAAGGGCGACAGCGCGGAACTGCAGGACGGCGCGCTGTTCTACGGCGCGCCCGCGACGGAGTCGGCGTTCATCACCGCGGCTCGCCAGTCGGGCAAGCTGGTGCGCGGCTGGGACTTCGACTCGGCGGGCGACGCGACGACACCCCTGGCGAGCTACCCGGCGTCCAACCACCCGTACGACGCCTGGTACGACACCCTGCTCACCCAGAACGGCGCGGTCCAGTAGCGCCTCGTGAGTGGTAATGAGGGTTCTAACCCTCATTACCACTCACGACAAGCCGCGGCAGACCAGCTCAGCCGGGGCGGTAGCAGCAGCGGTTGCCCGTTTGGACGCCGTCGCGCAGGGCGTCGCCGATCACCGCGTCGGCCGTCGCGATGCGGGTCAGGGCGCGGCGGATCGCCTTGCCCACCGCGATCCGCGCCTTCTCCTCGGCGCCGGCGAACTCGCGGACGCGCCCGGCCAGCCCGGCCGCCGCGGAGAGTTCGCCGACCAGCCAGTCGCGCTCGGAGCGCACCCGCTCGGCGCGGCCGTCGTCGTGGTTGGCCTCGTGCTCGTCGAGCTCGGCTTCCAGGGTGGCCAGCCACTTGCGGTAGTGGCTGGTCGCCGCCGGGTCCAGCACCGGCTGCGAAGACGTCGTCGCGGCGGTCACGCCGGGACCGGCGGCCAGGTCGACGGCCGACAGCTCGTAGCCCGGGTTGTCCAGCAGCGTCGCGAGGTAACCCATGCCGACGCTGTGCTCGACCAGCACCGACCGGCCGCCCAGCGCGAACAGCCACTGCCGGCCCTGCCGGCGGCAGGTGACCCGCCCGGCCGGCCGCGCCGGTGCGGCGGGCAGCGTCATCCCGAGTTCCGTCGCCTCCCGGGTTGCCGTCGCCAGTTCCCGGGCGGCTTCGGGGGCACCGAGCAACGCCAAGGCCTGCGCGAGCCGGGCCCGCGAGAGGGCGACGGCCGGCCAGTGCGCCAGCGCCAGGTTGTCGCGCACCGCCGCCCGGAAGTGCGTGACGGCCCGCTCGGGCTCGCCCGCGGTCAGCATCGCGACGCCCAGCGCGTGCTGCACCGAACCGAAGCAGGCGACGGCGAGGCTGGCCGTCATCGGCAGCCGCGCGAACGGCGTCAGCAGCGCGTACGCGGCGAGCGCGGACTCGACGTCCGAGACCAGGCACGCGGACTCGACGATGCCGTACATCGACACCAGCCAGCTGCTCGACCGCGGCAGCAGCGCCAGGTCGCGGCCACGCAGCCGCGCCAGCGCCCCGGCGGCCTCGCGCTCGTCCCCGGCCGAAGCGGCGGCGACGGCCAGCCCGGCGACGAGCGCGTTGTCGACCGCGCTGAGCGTCGGCGAATGCACCGTCTCGCGCAGCACCGGCAGCAGCTCGGCGACGCGGCCCTGGTACCAGCGGATGGCGCCGAGCTGCGCGGTGTACCAGCCGGTCGCGTCGGCGTCGCCCGCCAGCTCACCGCGCCGGGCGCAGGCCGCGGCCCGCTGCTCGGCCTCGGCGAACCGGCCCGCGCGGATGCAGAGCATGACGTCGATCGCGTCGAGCACGAACCCGACCGCGAGGTGGTCCTGCTCCGCCAGCAGGCTCCGCAGGTCGGCGAGCCCGCGCTGGGCGTGCGCGTCGCCGTCGAGGAACAGGTCGACGGTCCGCCACAGCAGGCCCATCAGCAGGTCGCTGCGCCGCGACGTCCGGAAGCCCTCGGTGATCAGCTCCTGGGCCAGCGCCCGGCGCTGCCCGCCGTGGTCCGGCCCGAGCAGGCAGTGGTGGGCCAGGCTGGCGGCTTCGGCCCAGGCGACCGGGTCGCCCGCGCGCTTGGCCTCCTCCAGCACGGCGAGGATCTGGTTGCTCTCCCCCGCCACGTAGTCCGCTTCGCCCGCCAGCCGTGCCTTCAGCCGCAACGCGAGCGAAGAACCCGGGTCGACGGCGGACCGGGCGCTGCGCAACCGCGCCTGCAGCAACGCCGCCGCGGGCGCGCCGCGGTGCTCGTGCACCCACAACCCGGCCAGGCCCAGCGCCGCGCGGGCCATCCCGGCGCCGTCGCACTCCTGATCCGCCGCGCGGTAGGCCCGGTCGAACCACTCCCGGCCCGCGCGCAGGTCCCCGTCGGCTTCCAGCGCGTGTTCACCGCGGCTCAGCAGCTCGCCGACCCCGGTCGTCACCAGCGGCGTTTCCATCCCCAGCACCGTGCGCCCCCTCTCCCCCGCGAGAATGGTCCTCCCGGAGCCGAAGCAGGTCAACAAGCGAAAACCACCGCGCAAACCGGCCTCCCCGCCGGGAATTTTCCGTCGTCACCGTCCACTCTCGACGGTGACGCACCGGGTGCTGACGGTGGCCGTCAGCGCTTCGCCAGCGACCGGTAAGGCCCGGCGGCGAAGCTCTGCCCCATGACCAACGACGCCATGAAGAACCTCAAGGTCCTGATCTCCGGCGCGAGCATCGCCGGCCCCGCCCTCGCCCACTGGCTGACCCGCTACGGCTGCACCGTCACCCTCGTCGAACGCGCGGCTTCGGTGCGCCCCGGCGGCCAGGCCGTCGACTTCAAGGGCCCCACCCACCGGACCGTGCTGGAGCGGATGGGAATCCTGGCGGAGGTCCGGAAGCGGGCGACCGGCGGGCAGGATCAGACGGTCGTCGACGCCGCGGGCCGGCCCCAGGCGGTGATCCCGGGCGAGTTCACCGGCGGCGAAATCGAGATCCGCCGCGGCGACCTGGCCGAGCTGCTGTACGAGCGCACGGCCGCGGACTGCGAGTACGTCTTCGGCGACACGATCACGTCGCTGACCGAGACGGCCGACGGTGTCGACGTCACCTTCGCGAACGCCGCGCCGCGTCGCTTCGACCTCGTCGTCGGCGCGGACGGCATCCACTCGAACGTCCGGCGGCTGGCCTTCGGCCCGGAGCACGACTACGTCAAGTTCCTCGGTCACTACTACGCCCTCGCGGAACTGGGCGAGCAGGTCGACGGCGGCGAGGCCGTGATGTACAACGAGCCCGGCCGGATGGCCGCGGTCGGCGGGCCGAAGGCGTCGGCGTTCTTCGTCTTCGCCTCCCCGGAGCTCGACTTCGACCGCACGGACGTCGAGCGGCAGCGCGCACTGCTGATCGACGCCTACCGCGGCGTCGGCTGGCGGGTGCCCGACCTGCTGACGAAGGTGCCGCGGGCCCGCGAGTTCTACCTCGACTCGCTCGCCCGGGTCACGATCGACCACTACTCACGCGGCCGGGTCGTGCTGCTCGGCGACTCCGCCTACGGCAACACCCTCGGCGGTTTCGGCACCGGGCTGGCGATCGTCGGCGCGTACGTGCTGGCGGGCGAGCTGCTCGCGGCCGGCGGCGACCACCGCGCCGCCTTCGCCCGCTACGAGGAGCAGTTCCGGGGCTACGCCAAGATCTCGCAGCGCGGCAGCGCGGGCCCGTTCCTCGCGCCGCCGTCCCCGCTGCGGATCAGGATGCGGGACTGGACGTTCAAGTCCCGCTTCCTGCTCCGCATGATGCTCAAGGCCACCGACAAGTTCGCCACCGACATCAAACTGAAGGACTACCCGAGCTGACCGGCTACGCCTTGGGCTCGTAGGCCAGGTTCGGCCGCAGCCACTGCTCGACCTCGGCGACCTCGACGCCCTTGCGGCGCGCGTAGTCCTCGATCTGGTCGCGGTTGAGCCGGCCGATGGTGAAGTACTTCGAGTCCGGGTGGGCGAAGATCAGCCCGGACACGCTCGCCGCCGGCGTCATCGCGAACGACTCGGTCAGCGCCATGCCCAGCTCGTCGGCCTCCAGGAGCTCGAACAGCTCGCGCTTCTGGCTGTGGTCGGGGCTCGCCGGGTAGCCGAGCGCCGGGCGGATGCCGCGGAAGCGCTCCGCGTGCAGGTCCTCCAGCTTCGGGTCGGCGTCCGGCTCGAACCAGCCGCGCCGCGCCTTGAGGTGGATGTACTCGGCGAAGGCCTCGGCGAGCCGGTCGGCCAGCGCCTTGACCATGATCGCGCGGTAGTCGTCCTGCTCGGCCTCGTACTTGGCCGCGAGCTTTTCGGCCCCGTGGATGGCGACCGCGAAGCCGCCGAGGTGGTCGCCCTCGGGGGCGATGTAGTCGGCGAGCGAGCGGTTCGCGCGGCCCTCCGGCTTCGACGTCTGCTGCCGCAGCATCGGGAACCCGATGTGCGAGAACTCGCCGTCGAGCAGGATGTCGTCGCCCTCGGTGTGCGCCGGCCAGTACGCGTAGGCGCCCTTCGCGGTGAAGCCGCCCTCGGCGATGATCTGGTCGAGCAGCGTGTTCGCGTCGTCGAACAGCTCCCGCGCGACCGGCTGGTCCAGGATCGCCGGGTACTTGCCCTTGAGCTCCCAGGCCAGGAACAGGAACTGCCAGTCGACCATCTCGCGCAGCTCGGTGATGCTCGGCTCCACGACGCGGACGCCGGTGAACTCCGGGGTCGGCAGGTCGGCGAACGACACCGTCTCCGGGTTCGCGCGCGCCTGCTCGAGGCTGAGCATCGGCCGGCGCTGCTTGTTGGCGTGCTGCTCGCGCAGCACCTCCTGGTCGGCCCGGTTCTTCTCGGCCAGCACGATCGAGCGGTCGGGGTCGAGCAGGTCGGACACCACGCCGACCACGCGCGACGCGTCGAGCACGTGCACCGTCGCGTTGTCGTAGACCGGGGCGATGCGGACCGCGGTATGCTGGCGGGACGTCGTCGCGCCGCCGATCAGCAGCGGCATCTTCAGGCCCCGGCGCTGCATCTCCGTGGCGACGTTGACCATCTCGTCGAGCGACGGCGTGATCAGCCCGGACAGCCCGACCGCGTCGGCGCCCTCGGTGACCGCGATGTCGAGGATCTTCGCCGCCGGCACCATCACGCCGAGGTCGATCACCTCGTAGTTGTTGCAGCCGAGCACCACGCCGACGATGTTCTTGCCGATGTCGTGGACGTCGCCCTTGACCGTGGCGAGCACGACCTTGCCCTGGCCGTTCGACACGGCCGCCTTGCCCGCCAGCCGGGCCGCTTCCTTCTCGGCCTCCATGAACGGCTCGAGGTAGGCGACCGAGCGCTTCATCACGCGCGCGCTCTTGACCACCTGCGGCAGGAACATCTTGCCCGCGCCGAACAGGTCGCCGACGATCTTCATGCCGTCCATCAGCGGGCCTTCGATCACCTCGAGGGGCCGGGCCTTGAGCTGGCGCGCCTCTTCGGTGTCGTCCTCGATGTAGTCGACGATGCCGTGCACGAGCGCGTGCGAGAGCCGCTCCTCGACCGTGCCTTCGCGCCAGGACAGGTCGACGACGCGCTTGGTGCCGCTGCCCTTGACGTTCTCGGCGAAGCTCACCAGCCGGTCGGTGGCGTCCTCGCGGCGGTCGAACAGCACGTCCTCGACCAGTTCGAGCAGCTCGGGCGGGATGTCCTGGTAGACCGCGAGCTGGCCGGCGTTGACGATGCCCATGTCGAGGCCGACCTGGACGGCGTGGAACAGGAACGCCGAGTGCATCGCCTCGCGGACGATGTCGTTGCCGCGGAAGGAGAACGACAGGTTCGAGATGCCGCCGCTGATGTGGACGCCCGGGCAGCGCTCCTTGATCCGGGGCAGCGCGTCGATGAACGCCTTGGCGTAGCCGTTGTGCTCGCTGATGCCGGTGGCGACGGCCAGCACGTTCGGGTCGAAGATGATGTCCTCGCCGGCGAACCCGGCCTTTTGCGTCAGCAGGTCGTACGCGCGGCCGCAGATGGAGACCTTGCGGTCGGCGGTGTCGGCCTGGCCCTGCTCGTCGAAGGCCATCACGACGACACCGGCGCCGTAGTTGCGGATGATCCGGGCCTGGGCGAGGAACGGCTCCTCGCCCTCCTTCAGGCTGATCGAGTTGACGACGCCCTTGCCCTGGATGCAGCGCAGGCCGGCTTCGAGCACGGTCCACTTCGAGCTGTCGACCATCACCGGGATGCGGGCGACCTCGGGCTCGGTGGCGATGAGGTTGAGGAACGTCGTCATCGCCTCCTCGCTGTCGAGCAGGTCGGCGTCCATGTTGACGTCCAGCAGGTTCGCCCCGCCGCGGACCTGCTCCAGCGCGACGTCGACGGCAGCCTGGTGGTCGTCGGACTCGATGAGCCGGCGGAACCGCTTGGAGCCGGTGACGTTGGTGCGCTCGCCGATCATCACGAACCCGGTGTCGGCGTTGATGCCGAACGGCTCGAGGCCGCTGAACCGGGTGAACGCGGGCGGCGAGGGGACCTCGCGCGGGGTGACGCCCTTCGCGGCGGCGGCGATCTTCTCGATGTGCGCCGGGCTGGTGCCGCAGCAGCCGCCGACCAGGTTGACCAGGCCGTCGCGGGCGAAGCCGCCGATCAGCCCGGCCGTCTCGTCCGGCGTCTGGTCGTACCCGCCGAACGCGTTCGGGAGCCCGGCGTTCGGGTGACAGGCGACGTAGGTGTCGGCGATCCGCGACAGTTCCTCGACGTGCGGGCGCATCTCTTCGGCACCCAGCGAGCAGTTGACGCCCACGACCAGCGGCTTCGCGTGCTCGACCGAGCTCCAGAACGCCTCGACGGTCTGCCCCGAGAGCGTCCGCCCGCTCAGGTCGACGATGGTGACCGAGATCCACAGCGGCAGCTCCGGCGCGACGTCGCGCGCGGCGGCGATGGCGGCCTTGCAGTTGAGCGTGTCGAAGATGGTCTCGATCATCAGCAGGTCGACGCCGCCTTCGACGAGACCGGCGATCTGCTCCGCGTAGGCGGCCTTGACCTGCTCGAACGTGACGGCGCGATACGCCGGGTCGTCGACCTTCGGCGACAGGCTGAGGGTGACGTTGAGCGGGCCGATCGACCCGGCGACGAACCGGCCGCCGAACTCGTCGGCGGCCTGGCGGGCCAGCTGCGCGCCGCGCACGTTCATCTCGTGGACGTGGGCCTGCAGACCGTAGTCCGCCTGGCCGATGCTGGTCGCGGTGAAGGTGTTCGTCGTGGTGATGTCCGCGCCGGCCGCGAGGTACTGGCGGTGCACGTCGAGGATGACGTCCGGCCGGGTGATGTTGAGCAGGTCGGGGTCGCCGGTGACGTCGTGGGTGTGGTCGCCGAAGCGGTCACCGGTGTAGTCGGCCGGGGTGAGCCCGGCGCCCTGCAGCATCGTGCCCCAAGCGCCGTCGAGAACCGCCACCCGCTGGCTGAGCAGCTCGCGCAGCCGCGCGGTGGCCTCGGATTCGTGCGGGGTGATCGGGTTCACCGGCAGCCTCCCTCAATCGGGAGGCGCCCTTGGGTGGTTGGTCCCGGCCGAGCGTGGCGGGCCCCCTGGCCCGTTGCAGCGCCTCTCGGCCTTCGATCCAGGGTACTGGAACCCCGGCCCGGCACACCATCCCGCCCCACGGGTCCGTCCACTGGCTGGGACGCCACCCACGCGCGTCCACAATGGATCGTCGGCTCCACTCGCCACCACCCCGTTCCGACCGGCCGTTCCCGGGCTCACCCACTATGACCCGGCGAACGTCGGCGCTCTGCTCCCCGTCTGCTTACCCGGGCGGCGTCCAGCAACACTCGATCGACGCTCGATCCGGTCACGCACTGTGCGCACAGGTATACCGAACGCGAGATCGGCCACCCCCGCCGGTCCCGCGATGCGGGACGGCGGCCGCTTGAAAACTGAAACACGTTCTAATACAGTCCCTCGCGTGGACTACGGAATCGTGCTGTTCACCAGCGACCGAGGCATCACCCCGGCGGCCGCGGCGCAGGCCGCGGAAGCCGCGGGGTTCGCCACCTTCTACGTGCCCGAGCACACGCACATCCCGGTGAAACGCGAGTCACCGCACCCGCGCACCGGGGACGCGTCCCTGCCCGACGACCGGTACAGCCGCACGCTCGACCCGTGGGTCGCCCTGGCGACGGCCGCGGCGGTCACCGAGCGGATCCGCCTCTCGACGGCGGTGGCCCTGCCGGTCGAGAGCGACCCGATCACGCTCGCCAAGACGATCGCCAGCCTCGACCACCTCTCCGGCGGGCGCGTCACGCTCGGCACCGGGTTCGGCTGGAACGTCGACGAGCTGACCGACCACGGCGTGCCCGGCAACCGCCGCCGCACGGCCCTGCGCGAGTACCTCGAGGCGATGAGTGCACTGTGGACGGAGGAAGAAGCCGCCTACGACGGGGAGTTCGTCTCGTTCGGCCCCAGCTGGGCGTGGCCGAAACCGGCCCAGGCGCACATCCCGGTCCTGCTCGGCGCGGGCCCGACGGAGAAGACGTTCCGCTGGATAGCCCGCCACGCGGACGGCTGGATCACCACACCGGCGGACACCGACCTCGACGGCCACGTCGCACTGCTGAAGGAGATCTGGCGCGACGAGGGCCGTTCCGGAGCGCCGTCGATCCACGCGCTGGGCGAACGCCCGGACCCACCGCGGCTGGCACACCTGGACGCGCTCGGCGTCACCGAGGTGATCTTCGGCCTCCCGGACCGCTCCCCCGACGAGGTCGCGGCCTGGATCGGCCGGCTGGCGGGAAAAATCGGCTTGGCCACAGCTCCCGTCGCCTGACCACTTACCCGGCAACCCCGGTCACCGCATCGGGCGGCTGGCCGCCCACGGGAACCGCCGAGGCTTGCGGGGCTGCCGGGACTCGCGGGCGTTGCGGCTGGGGGTCGTGAGTGTTTAGGAGGGTTCTAACCCTCCTAAACACTCACGACCGGTACCGGCGTGGCGCGTGTGACTTCTGGTGCGGCGGGGCCGGCTTGCGGCGGCTCGGTGCCGGGCCTGCGTGACACGGGCCGGCGGTGTCGGTAGCCGAACGCTGGTCCGGCTGCAGCGCGAGGGTTCGGGAACGCGAAACGGCGGGGGTGCGGTCTTCCCGCACCCCCGCCATTCACACCACCAAGATCAGCTCTTGGCTGCCACGCCCTGGCGCGCTCGCAGGTCCAGCTCGATCTGCTCCAGCGAACGGCCCTTCGTCTCCGGGACGATCCACTTGGTGAGCACGAACAGCACCACGTTGATCCCGGCGAACAGGAACATCGAACCGCCGATGCCGAGCGAGCCCACGGCGGAGATGAGCGGGAACACCGCGCTCACGATGCCCGTCGCCGCCCAGAGGATGACGCTGCTGACGCCCATGCCCGCCGCCCGGTACTTGAGCGGGAACACCTCGGCCATCATCACCCAGACGACCGCGCCCCAGCCGAGCTCGTAACCGACCAGGTACAGCACCATCATCACCAGCATCAGGATGCCGCGGGTGCCGGTGTCGTGGACGTTCAGCACCACGAGCCCGGCCGCCACCAGCGTGATCACCATGATCACGTTGCCGATGAGCAGCAGCGGCTTGCGGCCCCAGCGGTCCACCACGAACACGACCCACGCGGTGAACAGGAACTTCGTCACGCCCAGCAGCACGCCGGACAGCAGCGCGGCCTGCGTGGCGAACCCGAGGCCGATCAGCATCGTCGGGAAGTACGCGTTGATCGCGTTGACCCCGCTGAACTGCTGCCCGATCGCGAGCAGCGCGGCGACGATCATCATCGGCCGCACGAAACCGGAGAACAGGTCGCGGAACCGCGGCTTGCCCTCGGTGTCCATCTGGATGACGTCGCGGATGGTCGCGATCTCCTCGTCGAGGTTCACGGTGTTGCCGTGCGCGCTCGCCAGGACCCGCCGCGCCTCTTCCTCCTGGCCGTTCTTGACCAGCCAGCGCGGCGTCTCCGGCAGGAACGCGAGCCCGACGAGCAGGATCGCCGCCGGCACGATCGCGCCGGCGAACATCCAGCGCCAGGCCGAGATCGGGCCGAGGAAGTAGCTGGTCAGGAACGCGATCAGGATGCCGAGCACGATGAAAATCTGGTTCAGCGCGCCCATCGCGCCGCGCAATCGCGCCGGCGCCAGCTCGGAGAGGTAGGTCGGGACGGTCGAGGACGACAGCCCGATCCCGAGCCCGATGACCAGCCGCGAAATCACCAGGAACGCGAACGTCGGCGAGAAGGTCGCCGCCAGCGTGCCCACGATGACGATCGCCGCGGCGACCATGATGGTGCGCCGCCGGCCGAGTGCTTCGTTGATGCGGCTGGAGAACAGCGCGCCCACGATGGCACCGACCGAGAGACTGGCGGTGATCACGCCCTTGTCCCAGGCGGTCAGCGACCACGCTTTCCCGATGAACGGGAGCACACCGGAGATCACCCCGAGGTCGTATCCGAACAGGATTCCGCCGAGTGCGCCGAAGAAGTACAGAGTTGTTCGGCTGATATGCCGTGGCGGGGCCGTCTGCGTCATTGCCGGGTCGCCTCTTTCATAGGTCCAGTCCAGCCAGCGGCCACCACACTCACACGCCGGAAAAAACCGGGCAAGACAGTCCTTGATAACGATTCAGAAACGTGATCGCCATTCACATATGTGACGGCGTAAGGCGCACGGCATTGCTCCGTACGCCGACCCTTCATTCACAACCTCGAATGGGTACACAGTGGACACGGATCGACGCGGAAGACGGTGCAAAGATCCACAGTGGACAAATGCGGGACGCGATTTGTGAAAGCGCTCCCGGAACCGGCGGGCGGCAACCGGACGTATTCGGCGTTATACGCCGGGCGGGGGAAGAAGGGGTCCGGACGCAGCAGGAGGGGGTTCAACCCACCCCCAGGTGGTTGAACCCCCTCCGCGCCCCCAGACCGGACCGTCGGGCCGAGCAGCCGCAGCCTGCTCGGGCGATGTCCGATGTCTGTCGAGTACCACTTTCCTCGGTGCCGGCATCCGCCGCCATTCCTGCCCGGAGGGCAGTTTTTCGGCCCCACGCACCCCGCTTGAGCTGCGGAAATCGTAGATCGAGGTGCAGAACTACCCAGCCGGGCCGGCAAAAATTACCCGGTCACGCGCTTTCCAGCACGACCTTGCCGACGTGGGCGCCGGACTCCAGGTGCTTGAAGGCGGCCGCGACGTCGTCGAAGGCGAACCGGCGGTCGATGACGGGCCGCAGGCCGGTGCGCTCGATCGCGCGGTTCATCGTCCGGAACGTTTCGCGGGAGGCGTTGGTGAGCCCGCGCAGGGTCAGCTGCTTGACCAGCACGAGCACCGGGTCGGCCGCGCCTTCGTGGGTGAGGACGCCGGCGACGCTGACGTGCCCGCCGACGCGCGCGGCGAGCATCGACTGGCCGATCGTGCCGCCCCCGCCGACGTCGACGACGTGGTCGACGCCGCCGCCGGCCAGCTCCGCCGCGGCGAGGCCCCACTCCGGGGTGGTCGTGTAGTTGATCGTCTCGGCCGCGCCGAGCTCACGCAGCCGGGCCAGCTTCTCGTCGGAGCTGGACGTCGCGATGACGCGGGCGCCGGCGAGCGCTGCGAACTGCAGGGCGAACGTCGACAGGCCGCCGCTGCCCAAGGTGAGCACCGTCTGGCCGGGGAACACCCCGCCCTCCTCGACGACCGCGCGCCACGCCGTCACGCCGGCGCTGGGCAGCGTCGCGGCCTCGGCGTAGTCCAGGTGCGCGGGAACGGCCACGAGCGCGTCCTCCGGGAAGACGGCGTACTCGGCCAGCGTCCCGTCGAGCGAGCCGAACAGGTCGTCCGCGGTCTTCTCCGGCGTGCCGGGGCCCGCGAGCCAGTTCGGGAAGTACGTCGCCGCCACCCGGTCGCCCGCCGACCACGCGCGCACGCCGTCGCCGACCCCGACGACCTCGCCCGCGCCGTCGGACAGCGCGACGACGTCCGGCTTGACCGGCTTCGGGTAGAAGCCCTTGAGGATCATCAGGTCGCGGGCGTTGACCGCCCAGCCGTGCAACCGGACCAGGACCTGGCCGGGGCCGGGTTCGGGGGCGTCACGCTCGCCGAGGACGAGTCCGGCGCCGGGACGCGGCAGGGAAAAGTACTTCACAGCGGCTCCAAGGAGGTGGGAAACCCATCAACAGGGCCAGTGTGTCGAAGTCGCCAGCTCTTCGTCGACCATCACGAGAAGATCCGGGGTCAGTTCGGCGAGCGACGCCGGGAGGTGCCGGACGCCGAGCCCGGCCATGAACTCCCGCTGCCGCGCGTGCGCCGGGCTCGACGGAAAGCCGAGGAAGCCGGCGCCGTGCTCGCGGGCGTCGGCGGCCACCCGGCTGACGTCGTCGACGAACACGATCTCGTCGAACGCGATGTCGAAGACCGTGCGGGCGATGTGCTCGACACCCGGCCGGTGCTCGTTGATGCTCACGTACGGCACCTCGGCGTCGAGCAGCGCGGTGAAGTCGCCGAGGTACCGGTCGAACGTGTGCTCCCGGGTGCGCCCGCCGTAGCAGACCAGCCGCACGGGCAGGCCACTCAACGCCGTCAGGCAGTCCTGGACGCCCTCGGCCACCCGGATCGGGTGCTCCCGCAGGTACTCCTGCCGCGCGGCCCAGAGCTGCTTCAGCGTCTCCTCGGCCGGTTGGTCCAGTGCGCAGAGCCGGGTGACCTTCTCGGCGACGACGAGGTCGCGCAGCCCGATCACGTCCCGCTCGGCTGCGGCGTCGTACACCCCGCCGTGGTCGGTGACGAACCGGGCGATCACGTCCAGGTAGGTGTCGTCGATGAGCACGCCGTCGCAGTCGAGGGCGACCACGCGGAGCTTGCGCAGGGCGCTCACCGCTGCGCGAACACTTCCCGCGCGGCCGCGATCGCGTTGAGCGCGGCCGGGAAGCCGCAGTAGAACGCCAGGTGCAGGATCGTCTCGACGATCTCCTTCTCGGTGCCGCCGACGTTGAGCGTGGCGTGCAGGTGCACCTTCAGCTGCGGCGTCGCGGTGCCGAGCGCCACGCACGCGGCGATCGTGACGATCTCGCGCAGCCGCAGGGTCAGGTGCGGCCGGGTGTAGATCTCGCCGAAGGTGAACTCGACGATGTACCGGGCCAGGTCGGGCGCGATGTCTTCGAGCGCCTGGGCGACCTTCTCCCCCGCGTCGCCGTCGACGGCCTTCATCGCGGCCAGGCCGCGCTCGTAGCGGTCCTCGATGCCGGCCCACGGCACGTCGGCCGCCTCCCCCGCCGGCGGCTCCTCGGCCGGCAGGGCGGCGAACACGGCCTTCAGCTCCCCCAGCGCGTTCAGCGTCGCCGGGAACCCGGCGAACGAGCTGATCTGGATGGCCGTCTCGACCAGCTGACGGCGGGTGCAGCCGACGTTCAGCGCGGCCTTGGCGTGGAACTGCAGCTGCGAGCCCGCGTAGCCCAGCGCGATGAGCGCGGCGACCGTCGCCAGCTGCCGGTCCGGGAGCGGGAGGCCCGGGCGGTGGTAGACGTCGCCGTAGATGAACCCGACGCACTGTTCGCCGAACTCCGCCTCGCCGATGCTCTCGAACAGGTCCAGCACGGCCGGGCGGTCCACCCCGCCGAGCTGCTGGATCAGTTCCAATCCCTGGGCGAAGGACGCGGCAGCGCGGTCCTGCTCCGGCACGTCGGACATCGTCGTGGGGTTCCTTCCGCAGTGGTGTTCGGTGCCTTGCTCAGCCCAGGTAGGCCCGGGTGGCCTGGTCGGCCTTGCGGCGTTCCAGGGTGTCGATGCGTTCCAGCCGGATCATCGCGTAGTCGATGCCGGCGGTGGCGACGGTGCGCCCGTGCTGGCGCACCACCGCGGTAGCGCGGAACTTCAGGTGGTGCGCCCGCTCGAGGTCGGACTCCTCGATGCGCGACTCGACCGTGGCCGGGAGCGGGAACAGGAAGTCCTCGAAGGACATGTCGATCCGCTTCCACACCCCCGCGTAGCCCGCCGAGGTCAAGGCTGGGCGGACCGCAGTCTCGAACTGCGCGATGCAGATCTGGCGCATCGCCTCGATGATCACGATGCCCTGCACGTGTTCGCCGGTGTGGTGATCGAGGACGAGCTCGTTGTCCCGGTGGACACGCAGGTCAGCCTGACAGAGCGTGACCTCCGGGCTGTGCACGCCGGCGAGCAGGACGTTCTCGGCGCGGTGCTTGTGGACGATCGCCGGGGCCACCGGCAGCGGCCGGAACGCGTCCGGGTCCGCCAGGAACACGGTGGCGCCGCTCTTCTCGGCGGCGGCTTCCAGCAGGTCGCAGTCCGTCCCGTCGATGCCCTGGCCGGGGTGCACGACCCAGCTGCAGCCGGCCACCTCCGGGCCGTCGGACGTCATCAGGGCCAGCAGCCCCGACACCGTGAACACCTGGTCACCGCGGGCGAACCTGGCGAAGCGGTCGGCGACCACCACGACCTGCCGGCGTGTCCGGCCGTGCAGCGCCCAGTCGGGGGCGGCGTCGGCCGGTTCGGCAGGACTGTCGTGGGGTGCCCGGCACGCAGAACCATCAGGTCCTGCCATCGGCACCTCCATCCGGGATCGGGTCGAGCGTCACTCCCGCGTGGACGCCTGCGCGTCCACAAGGGCCTCCGCGAGGTTCCGGGCCGTCGGGACCGAGCGCCAGCGCGGACCGGACAGCTCGGCGGCGAGGACCTTGAGCATGGCACGCACCATGTCCGGCTGTCTGCTCACATCCGCGATCAAGAGCGGTTCCACTTGCGCGGCGGCGCCCTCGAGATCGTCGAGCAGCAGGTGCGCGCGGCCCATGTCGATCCGGATCATCGGGTCCATCGCTTCCCAGCGGTTCTCGAGCGACAGCCGCTCGTAGGCCTCGCGGGCGGTCCCGAACTCGCGCAACGCCGCCGACGCCTGCCCGACCGAGAGCAGCGACGTGCCGGCCATGTAGTGCCGGCGGTCCTTCGTGATGTTGAAGAACTGGTCCTCGCCGCCGGCCCCGAGCTCCGGGTCCTCGATGCTGGTCCAGCGCGCGATCGCGTCCAGCACCTGTGGCTCGGCCCGCACGGACGACCACCCGCGCGCCTCGGCGAGGATCAGTGGCGCGTCGGTGAGCCGCCCGCCGACCTGGTAGTTGAGCCCGTCGGCGGCGAGCTTCGCGGACTCCACGCCGTTGCCGGCCCAGAACGCCACCCGCGCCTGCGACGTGCGGACCCAGCGCCGGGCGAGGAAGTCGTCGGCGTACTGCGTGTAGAGCCAGGCGGCGGAGTTCAGCTCGCGCGAAAGCCGGTAGCGCCCGAGGTCCCCCGCGATCCACGCCATCATCGCGGCGCACTTCGCCCCGACCATGAGCAGGTCCTGCGTCTGCTTCGGCCGCTGCCGGCCCTTCAGCAGCGCGGCCGTGCGTTCCTCGACGACGGCGAGCTGGCCCAGCACCGAGTCGGGGGCGGTCCGCGTGTACGCGCTGCCCAGGAAGTTGAGGTCCGACCACAGGTCGTCGAGCTGGACCTCGTCCACGTTGGTCGTGGTGAGCAGGATGGCGTCGTCGAGCGAGGTCACCCCGACCTCGGTGTCCGCGCCGGGGTCGACGTGGACGATCGAGCGGATCGGGTAGGTCAGCACGGGTGCCGCGGCCTTGGCGGCGACCGGGACGACGGCCGCGGGCGCGACCGGCACCACCTGCTCCACCGAGGCCACCGTCTCGACGTCGGCGTGGTACTCGGCGAGGTCCTTCGGCGGGAGCTGCTCGAGGTCACGCAGCCCGAGCAGGGACTTCCAGCTCGTGCCGTACACCTGGGCCAGCACGCGCAGCGCCGCGAACGTGGGCCGGACGCCGCGGTCGGGCCACTGCTCGTACTCCCAGATACGGGTCCCGCGCATACCCGCGCGGGGGTCACCCGTAAGGGTGTTGTACTGGTGCGCCGCCACGTCGAGCGACAACTCGGACGCCAGCCGCCACGCCGTGCGGGGCGGGACCCGGCATTCGACGATCAGGTTCTCCGCCACGCGCGCCGGGATCACCTCGTCGGGAAACCCCAGGGCGGCCAAGCGATCGCGCAGCTGTGCACGGTAGGGCTTACTCCCTGGCTTGACCTGTCGACTCATCGTTCATCCAACGATTTCCGGAGTACTGGTGCACCGGTCGACAGTACCGCAGCGTGACCGTTACGGCCCACGATGTGACAAAGGTGCGGCTCACGTCCTGAAATCGCCGTCAGGGGCGGAACGAGGCAGGAAAAGGGTGATGCCGGCCGACCTGGGGGTCATCGGCCGGCACCACGGGGCGGGCGAACCCGCCTCCGCCATTATGCATGTGCGGACGTCCGCGCGCAGCGCCGGACGAACTTCTCACACTTCGGTGGACGCGGGTCAGCCCGCGGCGAGGAAGTGCTGCCGCACGCCGGCGCCGAACGCCGTCGGCGTGCCGTCGTAGGCCGAGATCAGCGCGGGCCCGGTCGAGCAGTTCCAGGTGTTCCAGGTCCAACCGAGGTAGGACGCCTGGTGGCGGTCGAGCCAGTCCATCAGCCCGGTGACGTACCCGCTCGCGCAGTCGTTCTCGCCGATCTCGCCGGCCACCAGGGGCACGGCCGCCGCGACCGGGGCGAGCTGGGCGTCCCAGCAGGAGGACGAGCTGCAGGTGTTGAAGTTGTACGAGTGCCACGATGCGACGAGGTTGCCCGCCGGGTCGCTCGGCTTGTACTGCAGCCACTGCGTGAGGTCGTTGGAGTAGGCCAGGCCGCCGAGCATGAGCACGTTGGTGGCACCGGTCGCGCGGACGGCGTTCACCAGCGTCTGCATGCCCGCCACCGCGTAGCCGATGCCGGTGCACGCCGACCCGCCGTCGCGCCAGCACGTCCAGGCCGCGGCCGAGCCGGAGACCGCGCGGTCGAGGTAGGGCTCGTTGAACAGGTCCAGGATCGTGGCGTCGTCACCCTTGAACGCGGTCGCGACCGACGTCCACAGGTCCACCGCGTGCGCGGCGTCGGTCATCGGCTTCTGGCACGTCGAGTTGACGTCGGTGCACGCCGAGGAGTTCCCGGTGTAGACGCCCTGGGTCCAGTGGAGATCGAGGATCGCCACGAGACCGTTCTGGTGCAGCAGGTCCACATAGGACTTGAGCGCGGCGCGGTAGGTCGCGCCGGCGTAGGCGGGCTCGACGTTCGGCAGGCCGAGCCAGCAGTCCTCGTTGAACGGCACGCGCACGACGTTCGCGTGCCAGCTCTTGATGGCGGCCACGGAGGCGGCGTCCATCGGGCCGTCGAAGATGCCGTTGCCCTGCACGCAGGCGAACTCGCCGCCGGAGCGGTTCACCCCGCGCAGGGTGACCGGCGTGCCCGCGGAGTCGGCCAGCCGGTTGCCGGCGACGTGCAGCGCGGGCGCGCCCCCGGCCGGTGGCGGGGTGGTGGTGACGGTCGTCGGCGGCGGGGTCGTCGTCGGGGGTGGCGTGCCGCCGCACGGCGCGCCGTTGACGCTGATCGACGCCGGCGCGGTGTTGGTGCCGCTGTAGCCGAAGTTGGCCCCGGCGGTGATCGACGAGCCGGGGGCGACGGTGCCGTTCCAGCCCGCCGGGGTGACGGTGACCGTCTTGCCCGTCTGGGCCCAGGTGGCGTTCCAGCCCTGCTGGAGCTGCTGGTTCCCGGCGTAGGCGTAGCTGATCTGCCAGCCGGACAGCGGCGCCGTCCCGAGGTTCTTCAGGGTGAGGTTGGCGGTGAAGCCGCTCCCCCAGTCGTTGACCGTGTAGCCGACTTCGCAGGCCGTCGCCGCCGAAGCGGGCGACGGCGTGCCGAGGGTGAAGGCCGTCGTCGCGCCGACGACGGCGAGCGCGCTGAGGGCGCCGAGCAGTGCTGGTCCGGAACGCATCGATCACTCCTTTGTGCACGACCTGGATATGAGAGCGCTCCCAGTACCGGTGGACGCTACCGCGCGGCCCGGCGGCTGTAAACCTCGTGGCGAACGCCCGCGAACAACCCGGAATCCACTCCAACGGCGGCATCCGCCCGCTCCCGCCGGTGGCGCAGCGCGACGGAGACATTTCTTTGCCGCCAACGGGTTCGGCCGTTCAGGAGTGTTCAGTGGCCGATCCCGGGGAAACGGCCCCGGAAAGCCGTCCACCGGGTCGGGCCGCGTCCGGGTCGCGCTTTACAACGACGATACGGCGGGGTTACCTTCTCGTCGGCTGGAAGCGCTCCCATGCCAGGTCACGATCACCAGACCGTGACCACGAAACACCAGGGGCGCCGTGGCTTCCGCTACGGCGCCCCTGCTCGTGTCCGCTGTCCCGTTCACCGGGAAAGGAAGCCCGATGAAGAGGTTCGCCGGTGCCCTGGCCGGGCTCTGCCTCGCCGCGGCCGGCACCACCGCGGTCCTCGCCGCGGGTCCGGCCGCCGCCGCCCCCGCCTGCGGCGTCGACTACCGCGTCGACCAGTGGGCGACCGGGTTCACCGCCCAGGTCACCGTCACCAACGGCGCCACCGCGCTCTCGTCGTGGACCCTCTCCTGGCATTACGCGGGCACGCAGGCCGTGACGTCGGCCTGGAACGCCACCGTCCGCCAGTCCGGCACGGAGGTGACCGCGGAGAGCCTGTCCTACAACGCGTCCCTGCCCGCCGGCGGCACCGTGACGTTCGGCCTGCAGGGCACCTACTCCGGCACCAACCCGGTGCCCACCGACTTCGCGCTCAACGGCGTCTCGTGCGGTGGCGACGCCCCGCCCACCTCGACCACCACCACCACTTCTTCGCCGCCGCCCGCGGGGTGCGCCGACGTCTGCGACGACTTCGAGCAGCAGACCGGCACGACACCGGGCGGCCGGTGGACCGTCGGCGCGGCGAACTGCCAGGGCACCGGCACGGTCACCGTCGACAGCACGGTCGCACACTCGGGCACCCGCTCGGTCAAGGTCACCGGGCAGGGCGGGTACTGCAACCACGCCTTCCTCGGCACCACACTGGCCGCCGGGAGCGTGCGGTACGGCCGGTTCTGGGTCCGCCACACGACGCCGCTGCCGGCCGGGCACGTCGCGTTCCTGGCCATGCGGGACACCGCCGACGGTGGCCGCGACCTGCGGGCCGGCGGCCAGAACCGGGCGCTGCAGTGGAACCGCGAGTCCGACGACGCGACCCTGCCCGCGCAGAGCCCGGCCGGCGTCGCCCAGAGCGTGCCGCTGGCCACCGGGACCTGGTCGTGCTTCGAGTTCGAGGTCGACGGCCCCGGCGGGCAGCTGCGGACCTGGCTGGACGGCGCCGAGGTACCCGGCCTGGTCGTCGACGGCGTGCCGACCCCCGACGTCGACCAGCAGTGGCTCGCCCGCACGTGGCACCCGTCGCTCACCGACCTGCGCCTGGGCTGGGAGAGCTACGGCACCGACCCCGACACGCTGTGGTTCGACGACGTCGCCACCGGCCCCGCCCGGATCGGCTGCTAAGCCACGATGCGGTCGATCTCCGCCAGCTCCTCGTCCGTGAAGTCCAGGTTCGCCACCGCCGCGACCGTGTTCTCCAGCTGCGCGACACTGCTCGCCCCGATCAGCGCCGACGTCACCCGGCCGCGCCGCAGGATCCAGGCGATCGCCAGCTGCGCCAGCGACTGGTCACGCCGCTCGGCGACGTCGTTCAGCGCACGGATCCGGCCCAGGGTCTCCTCGGTGATCCGGTCCTGGGTCAGGAACGGGCTGGCCCCCGCGGCCCGGGAGTCGGCCGGGATGCCGTCCAGGTAGCGGTCCGTCAGCAGGCCCTGGCTCAACGGCGAGTACGCGATCGAGCCGACGCCGTGCTCGGCCAGGGTGTCCAGCAGGCCGTCCTCGACCCAGCGGTTCAGGATCGAGTACGACGGCTGGTGGATCAGCAGCGGCGTGCCGAGCTCGCGCAACGCCCGCAACGCGGCTTCCGTCTGCTCGGGCGAGTAGTTCGAGATGCCCGCGTAGAGCGCTTTCCCCGACCGCACCGCCGTGTCCAGGGCCCCCATGGTCTCCTCGATCGGGGTGTCCGGGTCCGGCCGGTGCGAGTAGAAGATGTCGAAGTGGTCCAGACCGGTGCGGGCCAGGCTCTGGTCCAGGCTCGCGAGGACGCTCTTGCGCGAACCCCACTCGCCGTACGGGCCGTCCCACATCAGGTAGCCCGCCTTGGACGACACCAGGATCTCGTCGCGGTACGGCCGGAAGTCGGCCGCGTAGTGCCTGCCGAAGTTCGCCTCGGCCGCACCCGGCGGCGGGCCGTAGTTGTTGGCCAGGTCGAAGTGCGTCACCCCGAGGTCGAACGCCCGCCGCAGCACCGCCCGCTGGACGTCGAGGGGCTTGTCGTCCCCGAAGTTGTGCCACAGGCCGAGCGACACGGCGGGCAGCTTGAGCCCGCTGCGCCCGGCCCGCCGGTACGGCATGCCCGCGTAGCGGTCTCCGGCGGCGGCGAAAGGCGACATGGTTCTCCTTGTCGGGAGGGAAAAGACCCCCGCAGTCTACGGGCGTGATCAGCTTCCTTCGGCGACCGCGCCCCGGTCGAGGGACAGCGCCCCGGCGAACGACACCCCCGGCGCCAGCACGGGCAGCAGCGTCGCCTGGTAGGCGTGGTAGACGTCCGGCTTCCCCGCCCAGACCGTCGCGGCGGGGCGGTTGCGCGGGTCCAGCTCGTGGTGCCAGGACCCGCGTTCGCGGTCGACGAAGCACGCTTCGGCGTGCTCGCACCACTCTTCGAACCGGGCCAGGTACTCCGGGTCGCCGGTCTCCTGGTGCAGCGTCCAGGCGGCGGCGATCGCCTCGGCCACCACCCAGTGGAGGCGGTTGCGCACCACCGGGACGCCGTCGAAATCGGTCGTGTAGACGAAGCCCGGGTGACCGTCGACGGCCCAGCCGTCCCGCACCGCCGTGGCGAACAACGCCTCCGCGTCCGGCAGCAGCCACTCGGGTGCCGCGGCGCCGAGCGCGCGCTTCAGGTGCACCGCCAGCCGGGACCACTCGAGCAGGTGCCCGATGGTGACCCCGAACGGGCGGAACGGGTGCGCGGGCTCGTCCCGGTTGAACTCCAGCCGCACGTGCCAGTCCGCGTCGTAGTGCTCCGGCAGGCGCCAGCCGTGTGCGCGAGCCTCGCCGTGCACCAGGTGCTCCACAATGGACAACGCGCGGGCGGCCCAGACCGGGTCGCCGGTGACATCGTTGACAGCGAGCAGCGCTTCGACGGTGTGCATGTTGGCGTTGGCGCCGCGGTAGGTCTCCAGGCGCGTCCAGCCGCGGTCCCAGACGTCGGCGACCCGGCCCGGCCCCGCCTCCCAGAACCGGCGGTCGACGACGTCGAGGGCTTCGGCCAGCAGTGCGTCCGCTCCGTCGGCTCCGGCGGCCACCGCGCTCGTGGCCGCCAGCACGACGAACGCGTGCTCGTACGCGCGTTTCTCGTCGTCCACCGGGCCGGCCGCGGTCGCCGTGGCGAACCAGCCGCCGTGCTCGGGGTCCCGCAGCAGCCCGGTCAGCGCCGCGACGCCGTGCGCGACCTGCGCGGCCGCCCCCGGCACGCCCTGCAACGCGGCGAGCGCGAAGACGTGCGTCATCCGGCAGGTGATCCACGTTTCGACGGGCCGGTCGAGGACCGGGTGCCCGCTGTCGTCGAGCCAGGCGAAGCCGCCCGCGGGGTGGGCCGCCGGAGCGGCGAAACCGAGCAGCCGGGCGGGTTCGGCCCGCACCCAGGCGGGAACCGAAGACGGAATGTCCACTTTCCGACAACCTTGCCTTTCTCGACCGACCGGCCGGGGTGATCGGCCGCCTTTCCCAAGGTATGCCAAAGCTCGGGCGCGGGTCACCCGCCCCCTCGCCGGATGTTCCGCGAGCCGCCGCCACCGCGTACCCTGTAATGGGAGCGCTCCCAGTCTTCGACGCACGTACCCGACGAAGGGACCGACGTGACCAGGAGACGAAGTACGATCCTCGCCGCCGTCACCGTGTTGCTGGCGAGCCTGACCGCCGTGCTGCTGACCACGGGCACCGCCGAAGCGCACGGCGCGCTGATGAAACCGGGCAGCCGGACGTTCCTGTGCTGGCAGGACGGGCTGAGCTCGACCGGCCAGATCATCCCGCAGAACCCCGCCTGCTCGGCCGCGGTGGCCACCAGCGGCGCCAACTCGCTGTACAACTGGTTCGCCGTGCTGCGCTCCGACGGCGCCGGCCGCACCCGCGGCTTCATCCCGGACGGGAAGCTGTGCTCCGGCGGGAACCCGGGCTACGCCGGGTTCGACCAGGTCGGCGACTGGCCGCTGACCCACCTCACCGCCGGGTCGACGTTCGACTTCTCCTACAACGCGTGGGCGGCCCACCCGGGCTGGTTCTACACCTACGTGACCAAGGACGGCTGGGACCCGTCGCAGCCGCTGACCTGGGACTCGCTGGAAGACCAGCCGTTCCTGACCGTCGACCACCCGGCGGTGACCGGGCAGGTCGGGACCGTCGACGGCCAGTACAAGTGGACCGGCGCGCTGCCGTCGGGCAAGTCGGGCCGGCACGTCATCTACTCGGTGTGGAAGCGCTCCGACAGCGCCGAGACGTTCTACGGCTGCTCGGACGTGACGTTCGACGGCGGGCACGGCGAGGTCACCGGGGTGCACGACCCGGGCACCCCGACCACCACGCCGACGACCCCGACGTCGCCCCCGCCCACCGGCGGCTCGTGCATGGCGATGTACGAGATCACCAACACCTGGAGCGGCGGCTACCAGGCCACGGTGACGATCATGAACCACAGCACCACGGCGTACTCCGGCTGGCAGGCGGGCTGGACGCTGCCCACGGGCCAGACGGTCGGCAGCGTCTGGAACGGCACGCTGAGCCAGTCCGGCTCGGTGGTCACGGTCCGCAACGCGGACTGGAACGGCCGGATCCCACCGGACGGTGAGACGACCTTCGGCCTGGTCGTCAACACCACCGGCACCAACCCGGCCCAGCCGTCGCCCACCTGCCAGGGCACCTGACGCCGAAGTCCGTGAATGCCACATCGAGGGACCTAGTGTCCCTCGATGTGGCATTCACGGACTCGACGGGGCCGGGCCGGTGCTGCCGCGGGTGATCAGCGCCGGCGGGGCCGTGCGGACGTCGCCCGCGTCGCCGCCCGTCAGCAGGTCCCGCAGCACCGACACCGCGAGCGCGCCGAACTCCGCGACCGGGCGCCGCACCGCCGTCAGCGCCGGGCGGACCAGGCGGCAGAGCACCGAGTCGTCCCACGCCACCACCGAGACGTCGCCCGGCACGGCCAGGCCCCGTTCGCGCAGCGCGGCGAGCCCGGCGACGGCGAGGACGTCGGTGTCGAACAGCAGCGCGGTCGGCGGCCGGGCCGCGGCCAGCAGCCGGGTGGTGGCACTCGCGCCGGCCTCGGCCGAGTGGTCCGTGTGGACGGTCCGGGCGGCGGGCAGGCCCAGCCGCTCCGCCGCCGCGGCGAACGCCTCGGCCCGCACCCGCGTCTGCACCAGCACCGCCGGCCCGGTGACCCACGCGACCCGGCGGTGCCCGAGCGCGGCCAGGTAGCCGAGGACCTCGCCGACCGCGGCGGTGTCGTCCACCCGCACCGACGGGACGCCCGGGCGGCCGAGCGGGCCGCCCAGCGCCACCGCCGGCAGGCCGATCCGCAGCAGCTCGGCGATCCGGTCGTCGTCGCGGCGCGGGCCGGTCAGCAGCACGCCGTCGGCCCGGCGCTCGCCGTGCCAGCGCCGGTAGACCTCCAGCTCGGCGGCGTGGTCCGGCGCGACCTGCAGGATCAGCGACGCCGGCCCGAGCTCGCGCTGGATCCCGGTGAGCAGGGCCAGGAAGAGCGGTTCGACGCCGAGGACGTCCGCGGGCCGGTCCAGCACCATCCCGACCGCCCCGGCCCGGCCGCCGGACAACGCCCGCGCGGTCTCGCTCGGCGCCCAGCCCAGCTCCCGGGCGATCGCGGTGATCCGGTGCCGGGTCGCCTCCGAGACGCCAGGACGGCCGTTGAGGGCGTAGGAAACGGCCCCCTTGGACACCCCGGCCTCGCGGGCGATGTCGGTGATCGTCGGACGCTTCATCGCGCTCCTCCACTGGACCCGTTGCGCCACAAGAACTCGACCCCAGGGCTTGACCGATTCATCGCGTACCCGTGTCCGTCCGGACACCCGCAGTCGCCCACCTTGACACCCGTCGGCCGCGGAAACAAGACTCCCTTCCCGGGAGCGCTCCCACCCTCGTGTGCGAGCGCGAGTCGCGAATCGGGAGTGCGCACACGTGAGGAAGATCCGAAGAACACTGGCGGCCGCCACGGCCGCCGTCCTGCTGGTCCTGACCGGGGGCTGCGGCCCCGCCACGCCCGAGCGCTTCACGCTCACGCTGGCGACGTTCGGGCAGTTCGGCTACGACGACCTGATCCCGGGGTACGAGTTCACCCACCCCGGGCTCACCATCCGCCAGGTCCGGACCGAGCAGGGCGGCCCGTACCACCAGGACCTGCTGGCCAAGCTGCAGAGCGGGCAGGGCCTCGCCGACGTCCAGGCCGTCGAGGAAGGTCACCTCGCCGACGTGCTCGCGCAGTCGGCGAAGTTCGCCGACCTGGCCGCGATCGGCCCGCCCGACGTCAAGCCCGGGCGCTGGCTGGAGTGGAAGTACGAGGCCGGGATCGGCAAGGACGGCAAGCTCGTCGGCTACGGGACCGACATCGGCCCGCTCGCCATGTGCTACCGCAAGGACCTCCTCGAGGCCGCCGGCCTGCCGACCGACCCCGGCTCGGTGAAGACGATGTTCGCGACCTGGGACAGCTACTTCAAGGCGGGCGAGCGGTACGTCAAGCGCTCGAAGGGCAAGGCGTGGTTCGACTCCGCCGCGCAGAACTTCAACGCCATGGTCAACCAGCTCCCGGTCGGCTACCTCGACCGGCAGGACCGCCCGACGTTCGAGACGAACACCGCGCTCGCGGCCGCCTGGAACCAGGTCACCACCGCCGTCCGGCAGGGCCAGTCGGCCGGGCTGACGGCCTTCGCCGACGACGGGAACGCCGGCCTGCGCGCCGGGACGTTCGCGACGAAGGTCTGTCCTTCGTGGATGCTCGGCGCCATCGAGCAGCAGGCCGGGCTGGCCAACGCGGGCAAGTGGGCGATCACCGACGCCTTCCCGGACGGCGGCGGCAACTGGGGCGGCTCCTACCTGACCGTGCCGGCGACCAGCCCGCACCAGAAGGAGGCCGCCGCGCTGGCCGCCTGGCTCACCGCGCCGGAGCAGCAGCTGCACGCGTTCCGGGCCAGCGGGAACTTCCCCAGCCAGGTCGACGCCTTCACCTCGCCCGACCTGCTCAGCGAGATGAACGGCTACTTCGGCGGCGCGCTGAGCGGGCAGGTCTTCGTCGCGCAGGCCCGCAAGGTCGGGAAGCCGCAGTACAAGGGCCCCGGCGACGGGAAGATCCAGGAGACGGTCGTCGCGCCGGCGCTCAAGGCCGTCGAGCAGGGTGCGGACCCCGCCGCCGTCTGGCAGCAGGTGAAGCTGGGTGCGGCCCAGGTCGTGCCCTGACCGGAAATCCGGTGGAACGCACACACCGGAGCGGGCAGGGTGCCGGGTATGACGACTCCCCTGCCCGCGCCCTGGCCGCACCTCGGGATCCGGTGTCCCGGCCCGGCCGACCACCTGCCCGTGCTGGCCGTCCTCGACGACTGGTGGGGCGGCCTCGGCGGCGAGGAGGGCATGCGGCAACGGGCCCTCCTCCTGCCGAAGCTGATGTTCCAGCACTTCGGCGACAGCAGTTTCCTGGTGACGGCCGACGAGCGGATCGTCGCGTTCCTGATCGGGTTCCTGTCGCAGTCGCGGCCGGACGAGAGCTACATCCACTTCGTCGGCGTCGACCCCGCGGAGCGCGGGAGCGGGCTGGGCGCGGAACTCTACGAGCGGTTCTTCGCCCACAGCCGGGCGCACGGACGCACGGTGGTGCGGGCGATCACGTCGCCGCGGAACAGCGGTTCGCACGCGTTCCACACCAGGATGGGGTTCGTCACCGAACCCGGGCCGGCGGAGTTCGAAGGGCGGCCGGTCCAGCCCGACTACGACGGGCCCGGGCTGGACCGGATGACGTTCCGGAAGGACCTCAGCCCGACAGGCTGAACGTCTTCACTCCCAGCCCGGTCTGGCCCTGCCACGGCTCGAAGCCGAACTGGACACTCGTCAGGTACCAGGCGTCGCTGATCTTGCCCCGGTTCACCGCGTCGCGGGTGAACTCCGTGAGGTTGACGCCGAGGCTGTCGGTGCCACTGGTCCGGACGTAGGAAATGACGTTCCAGCCGATGTTGCCGAACCAGACGTTCCACGTCGCGCCCGCCAGCTGCGCGGTGCCGATGACGCTGCCGACCGGCTGCGGGGCCCCGCGGTGGTTGCCCCAGATCATCACCTCGGCGCCGGTGTTCTGCCCGGCCGGGTTGGGCGCCGGGTCGTACCAGACGTCGTAGGAGGCATCCCACTGTCCGGCTTGGACGGTCGCGTAGTCCACCCGGGACGTCAGCGAGCCGAGTGAGCGGACCTGGCGGGGCAGGCCGCTGCCGGTGCTGCAGTTGCCGTAGTGGCAGCCGGCGTAGACCGACGGGTAGCTGCCCGGGGCGCCGTTCGTCGGCCGGTTGTGCGACGCCGTCGTCACGCTGAAGCCGGTGGCCGACACCGAGAGGCACTGGGTCGTGTCGTCACCCCAGTTGTTGTTCTGCACGATGTAGCGGCCGCCCTGGATGCGCAGCGAGCCGTACTTGTCGCACAGCTGCGTGTCCGCGGCCGCCGGTGGGGCGGTGAGCACGGCACCGCCGGACAGCAGCACGGCCGTGGCTCCGAACGACGCCATTGTGGCTCGTAGCCGGTTGTTCATGGAGACTCCTTCCGGGTTGCGGACAGGTGGAAACCCGGGCCGGACGGCGGCTGCGCAGGCACCGCCCGGCCCGGGAGATCTGTTACTGCACCGCCGGGTAGGCGTTCTGGACCAGCTGCTCGAACTGGGCCTCGAACCACTTGCCCGCCAGCGGCGAGTTCGGCAGGGCACCGGTCAGGTTCCCGCCGTTGGCCTGGTCGCTGCCGTGGTAGGCCGGGTCGCACATCCCGTCGAAGCCCTTGCCCTCGTCGTTCGGGATCTGCTGGCTCGCGCCGTCGGACTCACCCGGCGGCTTGACCCAGACGTAGGCGTCGAAGTGCGCCGCGGGCGACGCGGTGGGCCGCACGCCCAGGCCGGCCCCGCTCTGGTTGCACCAGTTGCCGCGGTGCAGCCGCCGGTCGATCCGGCCGGAGTTCACGTAGCTGTCCACAGTGGACCCCGACGCGCCGGTGGGCCGGGCCGAGCCGCCCCAGCCGTTGCGGGAGGTGTCGATCAGCATGCCGATGCCGCTCGGCAGGCCCGCGGCGACGAACGCGTTGTACATCGCCGTGGCGAACGGCACCTCGGCGAAGTACGGGTTCCACTGGTAGAACGTGGCCGACCGGAGGGGCTGGCCGCCGACGTTGAGGCTCGGGTCCGGCAGGTTCGGCTCGGTGAGCGGGGTGTAGTTCGCCGTGTCGCTGATGAAGCCGTCGATGCTGTTCACCCCGGCGGTCGTCCCCTGGAGCGTCTGCTTGACCAGGTTGACGAACGGGCCGAAGTTGCTGTCCCAGCCCAGCCACGCCGAGTGCGCGATGTCGAGGTAGTTGTAGACGTTCGAGATCGCGTGCAGCTTGTTCAGCGCGTACTGGATGCCCTGGGTGTAGGCCCCGGTCGACTGCGCTTCGGCGCACTTGGCCGTCGCGGTGTTGGTGATCAGGTTGGGCAGCGAGTCCGGTTCGACGACCGCCACGACCCGCAGCGGCGCGTACTTCGAGTCCGACAGGATCGAGGCGATCGGGTCGATGTACTCGCTCTTGTACCGGGCCAGACCGCCCGAGCCGGCCTGCAGCTCACCGTTGGACGCCAGCGCCGCGCAGTCGCGGTTGGGCAGGTCGTAGACGACGATCTGGATCGTCACCGGCGTGCCGCCGCTGCTCTGGGCGAGCGCCGCGTCGAGGTGCCCGCGCAGGCCGCGCGCGCTCGACGTGCCCTCGATCGCCGCGATCCGGTCCAGCCAGACGGCGGTGGACGTGTTGGCCACCTTGGCCATCTGGGTGCCGAGCGTGCCGCCCTTGGCCGCGGCCGCCGCGGTCACCGACGCCGACCAGTCCGGGTTCACGTACCCCTTGGCCCCGGCGTACGGGTTGTCCACGTGCGTGCCCGCCGGGGGCGGCGTGGTCGGGGTGGTCGGGGTGGTGGGCGTCGTCGGCGTGGTCGGGGTCGTCGGTGTGGTGGTCGGGGTGCCCGTGCCGCCGTCGCAGTGGACGCCGTTGAGCGAGAACGACGTCGGAACGGCGTTCGTGCCGGAGTAGGAGCCGTTGAAGCCGAAGCTCGCGCTCGCGTTCGTCCCCAGCGTGGGGGCCCAGGTCGGGCTCTTCGCGCTGACGTGCTTGGCGCTTTGGCTGAACGTCGCGCTCCAGCCCTGCTGGACCTGCTGGTTGCCGCCGAAGTCCCATTCGACGTTCCAGCCGGACGTGATCGCGTCGCCCAGGTTGGTCACCGCGAGGTTCGCGGTGAAGCCGGTGTCCCACTGGTTGACGGTGTAGGTGACCTTGCAGCCGGTGGCGGCGACCGCCGGGCTGCCGCCGGCCACCACCAGACCGGCCACGACGGCCGCGGCCGTCACCGAGGAGGCCACGGCGAGCCGTGACTTCCTCCTCGCGGACCAGAATTCACTCTTCATCGAGTGTGCTCCTTCTGTTCTGTTGACGGGTCAGGTGGTGCACGCGGTCGCGCCGACGGCGAAGCCACTGGGGTTCGGGGTCGAGGCGCCGGTCGCCTGGAAGCCGATCGACGTCGAGGCGCCGCCGGCCAGGTCCGGCGCCCAAGCGGGCGCCTTCGCCGTCGCCTGCGCGCCGGACTGGGTAACGGTGGCGCCCCAGCCGCCGGTGATCTGCGTCCCGGACGCCGCGGTCCAGCCGAGCGCCCAGGTCTTCAGCGGGGTGGTGCCGGTGTTCTTCAGCGTCACGGAGGCGACGAAGCCGCCTTGCCACGTGTTGTCGACGTGGTAGGTGACGGCGCAGCTCACCGCGGGCGGCGGATCCGTCGTGCCACCGCCGCCCCCGACCGGCGGGATCAGGTAGGGCTGCAGGATCGCCTGCTTGGCCTGGTTGACGGTCGTCCAGTCGTCGTTGAGGATGCCGCCGGTGTCCCCGGAGTTCGGGTTCCACGACCAGTACGTGAAGCTCATCCCGGTCACGCCGGTGCCGGCGTACTTCATCAGCTCCTGCAGCCAGACCTTGTCGCGCGGGTCGGCGAGCGTGGTGCCGAACTCGCCGAGCAGCACCGGCGCGATGTTCTGCTTCTGCAGGTAGCCGAAGAAGTGGTCCCACAGCGCGGGCAGGTTCGCCGGGAACGCCGGGTCGGAGAACCACGGCTGGGCGAACACCGACGTCGCGTACTCGTGCGCCGAGTAGACCAGCTTGTCCGCTTTGGACAGTCGCACCGGGAACTGCCGGGCGCCGGAGAGGTTGCCGCCCCACCAGCCGCACTGCGGGTCGCCGGTACCGCTGACGCAGTCGACCCCCTCGACGATGACCAGCCAGTCCGGGTTCGCGGACAGGACGGCGTTGCCGCCGCGTTCGGCGGCGAGGCGCCAGTCGGTCGCGGTGTCGCCGCAGCCCCAGCACGCGCCGCCGCCACCCTGGATCGAGTGCGGCTCGTTGTGCAGGTCGGCGCCGATCACCGTGGTGTTGCCCTTGTAGTGCTGGGCGAGCATCGTCCAGTCGGACAGCCAGCGGCTTTCGGGGTAGGCGCTGGTGTACCAGAGCGCGGACTGCGCGCCGGAGTCCGGCCGGTGCTGGTCGAGGATCACGCGCATGCCCTTGGTGCCGGCGTAGCCGATGATCTTGTCGAGCACCTGCAGCCCGGAAAGCCCCTGCAGGTCCGGGTTCTGGACGGCGTCGATGCTGTTCGGCTTCACGCCCGGGTCGAAGAGCTGGTTCGAGTACGGCAGCCGCAGCGTGTTGTAGCCGAGGCTCGCCATCTGGTCGAGCATGTCCTTGTAGTTGCGGCTCCACAGGCCGTGCGGCGAGTAGTTGCCGGTCTCGGCGCCGAACCAGTTGACACCGGTCATCCGGACCGGCGCGCCGGTGGCGTCGACCAGCTGGGAACCGGACGCGTGCCAGTACCCGGTGCCGGTGCCCAAAGCGGCACTTTCACGTGAAAGTGCCGGGGCGGGGGCCGCGGTGGCCGGGGACGCCGTGAGAACGGCGCCCCCGACCAGTGCGGCGACCGCGAGTGCGAGCAGTCGCTTCATCGAGTGCCTTTCAGCCGAACAGGGCGACGTGGGCGGCGAACGCCGTGGCGATCTCCGACTGCGCCCAGAACCGGTGGTAGGTGAACGTCGGCGCGGCGCCACCGTCCAGGTAGGACTGGACCTTCGGCCACTGCGGGTCGTTCTTGTAGAAGGACCGCATCGAGGTGAACGTCGAGGACGCGTTGATCGGGTCGCCGTTCGGCATGGTCCCGGTCCAGCCCGCCGGGACGTAGGGCCCCTGGTCCGTGGTGGCGTTGTAGGCGTCGTCGAACCGGTTGTAGTCCGTCCGGGTCTCCGGCACCGCGATGCCCTGGGTGTCCGCGTTCGCCGACAGCGCCGTCAGCAGCTGCTCCCCCACCGTCTTGGCCTGGGCGTTGCCCGAGCCGGACGCGTAGTAGAGCAACGTCTTCGACAGCGAAGCCGCGACACCGACGTCGGTGCTGTAGTTCTTCACCGTGACGTGCAGGCCGGTGTTGCCGCCCGGGCTGGTGGCGTTCCAGGTGTCCGGCGCGCCGCTCCAGGTCAGGTCGGACGGGACCTGGAAGCTCCCGCCGGCCCCGACCGTGGTGCCCGCGATGGCCCACGGGACCCACTTGTCGAGGATCTTCTTGGCCCGGGCGTCCTTGGTGGCCTGGTAGTACTCGGCGATGCGTTCCATGCCCCAGGTCTGGAAGCCGAACCACTGGTTGCTCGGCGGGTCGTGCCAGACCGGCGCCTGGTCGTAGAACATGCCGTAGAACGTCGGCGTGCCCGACGGCGGTGTGCCGTACTGGCCTTCCCAGCTGTTCGTCGCGCCGCCGGCGAGACCGCCTTCGGACGACTGGAGCCACTGCAGGAACTCCATCTGCCGGCCGAGGCTGGTCGCCCAGTCGCTCGCGCCGGTCGCCGACGTCACCTTCAGGCCGGCGTCGGCCGACAGCGCGTACGCGGCCAGCGGGTTCTGGTAGCCCTGGTGGGCCGCGCCGTCGCCGATGCGCCACGCCCAGGCGCTGGACGAGTCCATCGACCCGCCCCAGGCGTAGTACCAGGAGATGAGGTAGTGCTCACTGTCCTTGCCGCTGCCCGCGGGGCAGCTACTCGGGTTGACGCAGTTGCCGATCTTCTTGAAGTACTTGTCGAACAGCGAGTACCGGAGGTAGTCGCCCATCTTCGACGCCTTCTTCACGACGGCCGCGACGTCCGAGCCCTTGCCCTGCGCGGCGGCCCACTTCTCGGCCTGGAACGCCACCTGCACAGCGCGGGCGTCCGCGTCGGGCGCGTCGGTGTACTTCCACTGCTTCGCGTACGACGAGTCGCCGGTGAACAGGTCGAGGTAACCGTTCTTGCCGCCGAACTTCAGGACGTCACAGCTGGGCTGGGTGACCGTCTCCCAGACCGACTCCTGCGAACCGCGCTGGAAGGTGTTGATGAAAGCCGGCGCGGTGTTCGTGCCGTCCTCGCAGTGGCCGAACTTGTAGATGTTGTCGACGTCGAGCAGCCAGTGCATGCCGTAGACGTCCGGCGAGCCGTATGCGGCCTTCAGCTCGGCCGCGATCGGGTCACTTCCGACGGCGACGCCGGTCTGCAGCTGCGAGGGGTAGGACTTCGGGCTCGGGTACTCCGCCGCATAGGTGGCCGGCTTGCTCGCGTTGTAGCCGGAGTTGCCCGGCTGGTCGGCCGCGGACGGGATCGCGTAGGTCTCGATCGACGTCCACGCCGCGTTGAACGGCGTCCAGTCCCCGGTGATCTGACCGTAGGAGGCCTCGAGCCAGAGGTAGTAGCTGAACGCCTCCGACGTCGTCTCGTGGCCGTAGTCCGGCGCTTCCACCATCAGCGTCTCGATGGAGTGGTAGGGCACCAGGATGTTCCCGAACTTGCGGAAGTAGCCGTTGTTCGGGTCCTTGATCTTGTTGTACTGCTTGAGAAACTCGACCTGGTAGTCCGATGTGGACGCCGAGATCTCGCTGACCGTCACCGTCGCCGCGGTGTAGCCGTTGCTGCTCGCGGTGAAGGTCGCGCTGCCGAGCGCTCCGCCGTTGTCGGCACTGGAGACCGTGACGTTCTGTGCGACGTTCCAGTTCGCCGGGGTGAAGGTGAGGCTTGTGGGGGTGGCCGTCAGGTCGGAACTGCCGGTCTTGGCGATCGCCACGGTGACGGAGCTCGTCGGGGCGCCGGCGAGGGTGACGCCGAAGGTCGTCGTGCCGCCCTGCTTGACCTGCGCGGTCGCCGGGGTGGCGACGATCGTCGGGCCGGAGAGCACCTTGACGCTGACCGGGTTCGACGTGGTGGACGCGTTCTTGTTGTCGTAGGCCTTGGCCGTGATCGAGTAGGTCCCGGCGGGGACGTTGCCCCAGCTGCCCTCGAACGGCGCGGCCGTGTCGGTGGCCAGCAGCGTGTCCCCGGCGTAGAACTCGACCTTGCTCACGGTGCCGTCGGTGTCGGCCGCGGTCGCGGCGAGCGGGATCGTGGCCGGGGCGTAGTAGGTGCCGGTCGACGTCGGCGACGTCAGGCTGACGGTCGGGGCCTTGTTGGCGCCGGTGCACGCGGAGCCGTTGACGGAGAAGTCCGTCGGCGGCCGGTTGGCGGACCCCTTGGTGCCGTTGAAGCCGAAGGAGGTGCTGGCCCCCGTCCCGAGGTGGCCGTTGTAGGAGAGGTTCGTCGCCGTGACCGCGGCGCCGGTCTGGGCGAAGGTGGCGCTCCAGCCTTGCTGGACCTTCTGGCCGTCGGGGAACGTCCAGCCGACCTGCCAGCTGTCGAGCGCGGCGCCGTCGTTCCGCAGTGAAACGCTGGCCGTGAACCCGGTGTCCCAGTCGTTGGTGGTGTAGGTGACGGAGCAGGCCACGTCGGCGGCGAGCGCCGGTGGCACGGGGACGAGCAGGGCGGCCAAGACCACCGAACTCGCGACCAGCGGCAGTACGCCGGCCTGGATGGGATGAGGGGAACGCATGGCTGCGGAACTCCTTTGTCCGTAGGGAGCCAGCGATCTGGGAGCGCTTCCAGGCGCAGACGGTAGCCAGCGGGAAACACCCCTGTAAAGAATCGAGTCAGAAGCACACCGTCATCGACGGCCTCGACGTTGCCGACCCGCGAGTAGTCAGCCCGCTGAACACTCCTGAACGGCCCCACCCGTTCGTCACCCCGTCACCCGACCGGCCCAGCCGCCCGGTCACCCGCCGTGCGTTTCGGGCGCCGGCTTGCGCCAAAGGCGTACACCTGGACTAGGAGCGCTCCCAGGCTCCACGGCCCACTACTCGCCACCGTGTCGTCCTCCCCGCTGCGCGTGTCGCGGTCGTGGTGCGCCGTGTCGTCCCCCGGATCACGCGTGTCGACCCTCCAGACACGTGAGCCGACCCTCCAGACACGCGAACCGACCCTCCGGGTACGCGAACCGACCGTCCAGGCACGCGAGTTCGCCCCTTCCGGCCGTGCGGGAAGGGGCATCACCCGTGATTGGGGAGGCATCACCCGTGATCAGGAGGTCGACACGCGTGATCGGAGGGACGACACGGCGCTGCGGGCAGGCGGCACACGCACCCAGAGGGTCGGCACACGTACCCAGGGGGTCGGCACGCGTACCTGGAGGGTCAGGTTGCGCACCCAGGGGGTCGGGTCGCGTACCTGGAGGGTCGGGGTTGCGTGCCTGGACGACACAGCCGGGGTCAGCTGGAGCCGCGGATGGCCAGGGAGACCGGGAGGACCTGCTGGCGGGGCTTCAAGGCCTGGTCGTCGAGGAGCTGGAGCATGGTCTCGACCATGGCGTGGACCTGCTCGCGCGGGTCCTGGTGCACGGACGTCAGGGGCGGGTCCATCGCCGGGGCGAGGGTGGCGTTGTCGTCGAAGCTGACCACCGCGACGTCGGCCGGGATGCGGCGGCCGGCCGCGTCCAGCGTGCGCAACGCGCCCACCGCCATCATGTCGCTCGCGACGAAGACGGCGTCGAGGTCCGGGTGGCGGGCGAGCAGCGCGGACATCGCGTTGGCGCCGCCCGAGAGGGTGAAGTCGGCCTCCGCGGCCAGGTCGACGGGGTCGAGGCCGGCGTCGAGCAGGGTCTTGCGCCAGCCGGCGAGCCGGTCGATCGCGGCGCTCTGGTCCTGGGGGCCGGCGATCGTGCCGATCTTGCGACGGCCGGACGCGACCAGGTGTTCCACGGCCAAGCGCGCGCCGCCCTCGTTGTCGAAGTCGACGACGTGGACGCCGCGGCGGATGCCCGCCGCCTGGCCGCCGAACACCACCGGGATGCGCAGCAGCCGCAGCGCCTTGGGCAGCGGGTCGGCCCGGTGCGGGGCGAAGACCAGCGCGCCGTCTACGTGGCCGCCTTCGAGGAACCGGACGGTCTTGCTCAGGTCCTCGCGGGTGTCGCTGAAGATCAGCACCATCTGCCGGCCGATGTCGGCGAGCTCGCGGTAGCCGGCGCGCATGACGGCCGTGCGGTACGGGTCGTCGAGCAGCCGGGCCTCCGGCTCCGAGAGCACCACCGCGATCGCCCCGGTCCGCCGGGTGACCAGCGAACGGGCCGCCTGGTTCGGGGAATAGCCCAGGTCACGGGCCGCGGCCTGGACCTTTTCCCGCGCCGCCGCGCTGACGTACGCGTCGTCGTTCAGCGCCCGCGACGCCGTCGACCGCGACACGCCGGCGAACGCCGCGACGTCCTCCAGCGTCGGCCGCTCTTCATCCCCTGCTCGAGGCCCCACGGCACCGCCCTCGCTCACCACACCCACCCGGACGCCCCCAGCTTATCGCCCGCGCGTCCCAGGGTCCGGGAGCGCTCCTCGCAGGAAACGCTCCGGTTACAGCCCCTTGACACCGCTGGAGGCCCCAAGCAGACTCTGCGACACCTGGGAGCGCTCCCAGAACGGCTCCCAGCAGTGAGAGCGCTCATTCCCGTCAACAAGGTGGTTGAACACGTGAGAACGATCCGGAACGGCCTGGTCCTCGCACTGGGCATCACGATGACGGCGCTCGGCGCCACGGCCTGCGGTGGCGGCGGTGACGAGACGCCGGCCGCGGCGGGCCCGAACGAACACGTCGACCTGACGCTGGCGACGTTCACCGAGTTCGGCTACGAGGCACTCATCCCGGAGTACGAGCGGCTGCACCCCAACATCAAGATCACCCACCGCAAGACCGGCCAGGGCGGGCCCTACCACCAGGACCTGATCACCAAGCTGGCCGCGGGCTCGGGCCTCGCCGACGTCACGGCGGTCGAGGAGGGTCACCTGTCCGACGTCCTCGACAAGGGCTCGAAGTTCAACGACCTGAGCAAGATCGGCCCCGCCGACGCCTCCCCCGACCGCTGGCTCGGCTGGAAGTACGACGCCGCGAAGACCAAGGACGGCAAGGTCATCGGCTACGGCACGGACATCGGGCCGCTCGCCATGTGTTACCGCAAGGACATGTTCGCCGCGGCCGGCCTGCCGACCGACCCCGAGCAGGTCAAGCCGCTGTTCGCCACCTGGGACAGCTACTTCGCCGCCGGCGCCGACTACGTGGGCAAGAGCAAGGGCAAGGCCTGGTTCGACTCCGCCGCGCAGAACTTCAACGCGATGGTCAACCAGCTCCCGCAGGGCTACATCGGCAGCGACGACAAGCTCGCCGTCGAGGGCAACCAGGGCATCAAGGACGCCTGGACGAAGGTCACCGACGCCGTCGCCAAGGGCGAGTCGGCCAAGCTCACCGCGTTCAGCAACGAGTGGAACTCCGGCTTCAAGCAGGGCGCGTTCGCCACGAAGGTCTGCCCGGCGTGGATGCTCGGCGTGATCAAGGAGCAGGCCGGCCCGGAGAACGCCGGCAAGTGGGCGGTCACCGCGGCGTTCCCCGGTGGCGGCGGCAACTGGGGCGGGTCGTACCTGACCGTGCCGACGCAGTCGAAGCACCCGAAGGAGGCCGCCGAGCTCGCGTCCTGGCTGACGGCGCCGGAGCAGCAGATCAAGGCGTTCCAGGCCAAGGGCACCTTCCCGAGCCAGGTCAAGGCGCTCTCGGACCCCGCGCTGCTGAGCCAGACCGACGCCTACTTCGGTGACGCCAAGGTCGGCGAGCTGTTCGCCGAGCAGGCCAAGAAGGTCCAGAAGCCGCAGTACAAGGGCCCCGGCGACGGCCAGATCCAGGAGAACGCGTCGAGCCCCGCGCTGCAGGCGGTCGAGCAGGGCAAGCCGGCGGCGGACGGCTGGCAGCAACTGGTCGACGCGGCGAAGAAGATCACGCGCTGACCTCATGACCGTCATCGACAAGATCGCGCCGGAAAGGAGCAAGGCCGGGGAGCGCACGTCTCCCCGGCCCACCTTCCGGCACAAGCTGAGCCGGTGGGACGTCAAGGCATCGCCGTACCTCTACGTCGCACCGTTCTTCATCGTCTTCGGTGTCGTCGGGCTGTTCCCGCTGCTCTACACCGCGTACGTGTCGCTGTTCAAGTGGAAGGCCGGGGACGACAACCCGGACTTCATCGGCATCGACAACTACAAGGAACTGTTCGCCGACGGGCAGTTCTGGAACGCGCTGGCCAACACCGTCAGCATCTTCCTGCTCTCCAGCATCCCGCAGCTGATCATCGCGATGGCGCTCGCGGCGCTGCTCGGCGGCCGGCTGCGCGGTGCGACCGGCTGGCGCGTCGGCATCCTGCTGCCGTACGCGGCCAGCCTCGTCGCGATCGGCATCATCTTCGCGAACCTGTTCGGCCCGAAGTACGGGCTGATCAACGGCGTGCTGCAGACGATCGGCCTCGACCCGGTCGACTGGCAGGCCAGCCGCTTCGGCAGCCACGTCGCGATCGCGATCATGGTGAACTGGCGCTGGACCGGCTACAACGCGCTGATCGTGCTGGCCGCGATGCAGGCCATCCCGAAGGAACTGCACGAGGCCGCGCTGATCGACGGCGCGGGGATGTGGCGGCGGTTCACCGCCGTCACGCTGCCGCTGCTGAAGCCGACGCTGATCTTCGTCACCATCACCTCCACGATCGGCGGCCTGCAGATCTTCACCGAGCCCAAGCTGTTCGACGCCATGCCCGGGTCGAACAACGGCGGTTCCACCAACCAGTTCCAGACCGTGACGCTCTACCTGTACCAATCCGCGTTCGAGAACTTCAACCTCGGGTACGCCTCGGCGATCGCCTGGGTGCTGTTCCTGATCATCGTGCTCATCGCGCTGGTGAACTTCTTCCTCACCGGCCGGCTGGCCCGCACCCCGGCGGTGAAGAAGAGATGACCACCATCCACAGTGGACTCCGCAAGAGCGTCGCGACGCTCGGCAAGCCGCGCAAGGCGACCTACTGGGTGCTCGCCATCTTCGTGCTCGGCTCGCTGTTCCCGTTCTACTGGTCGTTCCTGGTCGCCAGCCGCGACAACGGGATGCTCACCGAGCGCATCCCGCCGTTCTTCCCCGGCGGGAACTTCTTCGCCAACGCGGCCCGAGTGTTCGACACCGTGCCGTTCTGGAAGGCGCTGGCCAACAGCGTCATCGTGTCCGGCACGGTCACGCTCACCACGGTGCTGTTCTCCTCGCTGGCCGGGTTCGCCTTCGCGAAGCTCCGGTTCCGCGGCCGCAACGGGCTGTTCGTGTTCATCGTCATCACCCTGGCCGTGCCCACCCAGCTCGGCATCATCCCGCTGTTCATCGCCATGTCGAAGCTGGGCTGGGCCGGTGGGCTGCAGTCGGTGATCGTGCCCAACCTGGTCACCGCGTTCGGCGTGTTCTGGATGCGCCAGTACACCGTGGACGCGTTGCCGTACGAGCTGATCGAGGCCGCGCGCGTCGACGGCTGCAGCATGATCCGCATCTTCTGGAACGTCTGCCTGCCCGCGGTGCGCCCGGCGGCGGCGATCCTGGCGATGTTCACGTTCATGACGTCCTGGAACGACTTCCTGTGGCCGCTGGTGGTCCTGGACGCGGGCAACCCGACCGTCCAGGTGGCGCTGGAGAAGCTGCAGAGCGGTTACTACGTCGACTATTCGCTGGTGCTGGCCGGCACGACCCTGGCCACCATCCCGATCCTCATCGTCTTCCTCCTCCTCGGCCGCCAGATCGTGGCCGGGATCATGCAAGGTGCCGTGAAAGGGTGAACATGTCCGTACATCCCGACAGCGTTCGGGCGGAAAACGTTCGGGCGGAGACCGCGTTGATGTTCCCGCCCGCCTTCGTCTGGGGCGCCGCCACCGCGGCGTTCCAGGTGGAAGGGGCGACCACGGCCGACGGGCGCACCGACTCGGTCTGGGACGTCTTCGCGCGCCGTCCGGGTGCGGTCGTGGGCGGCGACACCGGGGACCCGGCGGCCGACCACTACCGCCGCTACGGCGAGGACGTCGACCTGATGCGCCGCCTGGGCCTGGGCGCCTACCGGTTCTCGCTGGCCTGGCCGCGTGTGCGGCCGGACGGTGGGGCCGCCAACGCCGCCGGGCTCGCCTTCTACGACCGGCTCGTCGACCGGCTCCTCGAGGCCGGGATCGAGCCGTGGGCGACGCTCTACCACTGGGACCTGCCGCAGGCGCTGGAGGAGCAGGGCGGCTGGACGTCGCGGGACACCGCGTACCGCTTCGCCGAGTACGCCGAGACCGTGCTGGCCCGCCTCGGCGACCGCGTCGCCAGCTGGTCGACGCTCAACGAGCCGTGGTGCGCGGCGATGCTCGGCTACGCGGGCGGCATCCACGCGCCGGGCCGCACCGACCACACCGCCGCCGTCGCCGCCACGCACCACCTGCTGCTGGGGCACGGGCTGGCGATGGACCTCATCCGGCGGCACGCGCCGGGCGTCCCGGCCGGGATCACGCTCAACCTGTACCCGGTCGCCGCGCACGACCCGGCGAACGCGAGCGACGTCTCGGCGGCCCGGCGGATCGACGGCCTGCAGAACCGGCTGTTCCTGGACCCGGTGCTGCGCGGCGGCTACCCGGACGACCTGGTCGAGGACCTCGCGCCGTTCGGGCTCGGCGAGGTCGTGCGGCCGGAGGACAGCGCGGTCATCGCGGCGCACGTCGACTGGCTCGGCGTGAACTACTACCGCGACTACCGCGTCGCGGGCCGCCCGGTGCCGGGCAGCGAGCCGGCGGGCCCGGAGTGGGTCGGCGCGGGCGACGTCCACTTCGTGCCGGACCCGGCCGCGCCCCGCACGGACTCCGGCTGGGAGGTCCAGCCGGCCGGGCTGACGGAGTCGCTGCTGCAGGTCCACCGCGGTTACCGCCAGATCCCGCTGTACATCACGGAGAACGGCGCGGCCTACCCGGACGTCGTCTCCGACGGCGGCGAGATCGTCGACACCGACCGCATCGCGTTCCTGGACTCCCACCTGCGCGCGGCCCACGAAGCCTTGGCGGCCGGCGTCGACCTGCGGGGCTACTTCTACTGGTCGCTGCTGGACAACTTCGAGTGGGCGGAGGGCTACGCCAAGCGGTTCGGCCTGGTCCACGTCGACTACGAAACGCAGACGCGGACACCGAAGCGCAGCGCCCACTGGTACTCACGGGTGATCGGCCTCAACGGCCTGGGCTGACACCTCCGGGCCGCACCACAGGGAGGCACGCCGTGAGGGGCACCTTCAGGGACGTATAAGCCCTGAAGGTGCCCCTCACGGCGTTCACGCGACCGCGTCGAGGCGCGCGAGTGACAGACTGGCTGGTATGGGACTGCGCAGCGAAGCTTGGTTCAACAACCCCGCCGACCCCGGGATGACCGCGCTCTACCTCGAGCGGTACATGAACTGGGGCCTGACCAGGGAAGAGCTGCAGTCCGGGAAGCCGATCATCGGGATCGCGCAGACCGGTTCCGACCTCACGCCGTGCAATCGGCACCACCTGCAGCTGGCCGATCGGACGCGCGAAGGGATCCGTGAGGCCGGCGGGATCGCGATCGAGTTCCCGGTGCACCCCATCCAGGAGACCGGCAAGCGCCCGACCGCCGCGCTGGATCGGAACCTCGCCTACCTCGGGCTCGTCGAGACGCTCTACGGCTACCCCATCGACGGCGTCGTGCTGACCACCGGCTGCGACAAGACGACGCCGGCGTGCCTGATGGCCGCCGCGACCGTGGACATCCCGGCCATCGTGCTGTCCGGCGGGCCGATGCTCAACGGCTGGCACAACGGCGAGCGCACCGGGTCGGGCACCATCGTCTGGAAGGCGCGCGAGCTGCTGGCCGCCGGGGAGATCGACGACGCCGGGTTCATGGAGCTGGTCGCGTCGTCGGCGCCGTCACCCGGGCACTGCAACACGATGGGCACGGCCTCGACGATGAACGCGCTCGCCGAGGCGCTCGGGATGAGCCTGCCCGGCTGCGCGGCCATCCCGGCGCCGCACCGGGACCGGGCGCGGATGGCCTACCGCACCGGGCTGCGGATCGTCGAGCTGGTGCGGGAAGACCTGAAGCCGTCGGACATCCTGACGCGGGCGGCGTTCGAGAACGCCATCGTCGTCAGCTCGGCCATCGGCGGGTCCACCAACGCGCCGATCCACCTCTCCGCGATCGCCCGGCACATCGGCGTCGACCTGCCGCTGACCGACTGGCAGCGGCTCGGGCACGCCGTGCCGCTGCTGGTCGACCTGCAGCCGGCAGGCAAGTACCTCGGCGAGGAGTTCCACCGCGCCGGCGGGGTGCCGGCGGTGGTGCACGAGCTGATGCGGCACGGGCTGATCCACGAGGACGCGCCCACGGTCAACGGCCGCACGCTCGGCGACAACTGCCGCGACGCCGAGGCGGGCGACCGCGACGTCATCCGGACGTTCGACACCGCGCTGGTGACCGACGCCGGCTTCCTAGTGCTGCACGGCAACCTGTTCGACGCCGCGATCATGAAGTCCAGCGTGATCTCGCCGGAGTTCCGGCGCCGCTACCTTGCGGGCGGGGTGTACGAGGGCACCGCGGTCGTGTTCGACGGCCCGGAGGACTACCACGCCCGCATCGACGACCCGGACCTCGGCGTCGACGAGGAGTCGCTGCTCGTCATGCGCGGGACCGGCCCGCTCGGCTACCCGGGCTCGGCCGAGGTGGTCAACATGCGCCCGCCGGCCGAGCTGATCAAGCGCGGGGTGCACGAGCTGCCGTGCCTCGGCGACGGCCGCCAGTCGGGCACCTCCGGCTCGCCGTCGATCCTCAACGCCTCCCCCGAGGCCGCGGCGGGCGGCGGGCTCGCCGTGCTGCGGACGGGCGACCGGGTGCGCATCGACCTCACGGCGGGCACCGCGGACGTCCTGATCACCGACGACGAGCTCGCGCTCCGGCACAAGGAACTCGAAGAAGCGGGCGGTTACCGGGTGCCCGAATCGCAGACGCCGTGGCAGGAGATCCAGCGCTCGATGGTCGACCAGCTCTGCGACGGCATGGTGCTGCGCCCGGCCGTGGCCTACCAACGGGTGGCCGCGACAAAAGGGATCCCCCGTGACAACCACTGACGGTAGTGCCCGAGCGCGGCACGTTCCCCGAAAGCGCTGCTTGGAAGCAGCGTCGCGGGGGTACCTGTGGGATAAGCCGAGGCCGAGGAGGACCCCCGATGCTGCCGGACCGTGAACGTCATGCCCTTCGCGAGATCGAGGCGGAACTGCTGGCGAGCGACCCCACGCTCGCCGACGTGTTCAGCGGTCGCGACATGCGGCAAGCCCGGCGCTGGAGCCTCCTGCTCATCCTGTGTGACATCACGGCGGTGGTGATGCTCGTCGTCGGCCTGTTCGCCCGGGACGCCTCGCTGGTGCTCTGGGGCACGGTCAGCGCGGGCGCGCTGGTGGCGTGGCACATCGCCCGTTCGGAGACGACCCGCAAGACCACCACCGGCGACGCCGAGCCCGCCGCCCACTGAAGCGCGTTTCCCCGCCTCGGTGGTCCCGGACCACCGAGGCGGTTCTCGTCAGGACGCCTTGAGCGCCTTCTCCAGCTGGGTCCGCGACATCTTCGACCGGCCTTTGACGTTCTTCTCCCGCGCCAGCTTGTCCAGCTCGGTCTTGGACAGCTCCCCCAGATCGGCCTGCTTCTTCGCGGGCTTCTTCTTGCCCTTCGCCGCCGGCTTGCCGCCACCCTTGCGGCTCTTCACGCTGCGCGAAAGGGCCTCGAACAGGTCGACGACGTCGGCCGACTGCTCCGGCTCCGCCTCGTGGGCGATCTCCTTGCCGGACTCCTTGGCCTTGATCAGCTCCTCGACGCGCTCGGAGTACTCGTCGCGGAAGTCCTCCGGGCGCCACGGCGCGGTCATCTCGTCGACCAGCGACAGCGCCATGTCGAGCTCCTTCGGCCGGGCCTTGGGCACCTTGGGCAGCGCGCCCATGACGTCCTTCGGCTTCCGGAGGTCCGCGACGAAGTGCAGCGTGTTGAGGACCATCACGTCCTCGCCCGCGCGGACCGCGCAGAGGTACTCCTTGCCGCGCAGCACGAACTTCGCGACGCCGGCCTTCTCGCTGCGGTCCATCGCCTGCAGCAGCAGGCCGTACGCCTTGGCGAAATCCTCCTTCGCCGGCTTCAGCCAGTACGTCCGGTCGTAGAACCACGGGTCGATCTCGTCGAGCTCGACGAACTGCTCGATGTCGATCCGCCGCGACCGCTCGGGCGCGATCTCGTCCAGCTCGTCCGGCTCGACGAGCACGTGGTCGCCGCCGCCGACGTCGTAGCCCTTGACGATCTCGTCCCGGGTGACCTCGTCGCCGGTCCGCTCGTTGACCTTGCGGTTGCGGATCCGGTCGGACGTCCCGCGTTCGAACTGGTGGAAGTGGATCGTGTGGTCCGCCACCGCGGGGTACAGCTCCACCGGAACGGTGACCAGCCCCAGGCTCAGCGCACCACTCCATACCGGTCTGGCCATGACGACCTCCTCAGCGCCTCCGATACCCGCGCGCGGGTGTCCCGAAACCGCTCAGGCCACTTCGGTGCTCTTGCTGTCGCCGCGGTGCAGGCCCAGCATCTCGAGCAGCAACGCGCAGTCGTCGGCGTCCTTGGCCCCCGCCGCCACGGCCAGCGCCGCCTTCCGGCGCAGCCGCTGCCGCTCAGGCGTGTCCTCGCCGTCGACCAGCAGGTCGACCACCGGCCGCAGATCGTTCCGTTTGTCCCTCATCCCGTGCTCCCCTTTTCCCGGTTCCTTCCCCAGCCCGGCTACCCCGCATCACCGGACGGAACACAGGAGTCACCGGACCGGACGCCGGAGACACCGATCATTGGGCCGAACGAGTGAATTCGCCCGGTTCCGGCGCCGGACCCGGCAAGGTAGGTGAGACCCACGTCACACCAGGAGGCCGCATGGGCACACAGATCCGCATCAGCCGCGAGGACGGCTCGCTGCCCTGCGAGGTCTGCGGCTTCCCCACGATGCACGTCGCGCAGGTCGTCGCCGACGGCGGCCGGGTGCTCGGCCGCACTCTGGTCTGCACGACGTGCACGCGCAGCCGGCAGCCGGAACCGGTGCCCCAGGCCGACGCGCCCCCGGACGAGGTCCCCGCCGGCTAGCCCGCCCCGGCCCTCGTGAGTGTTTAGGGGGGTTAGAACCCTCCTAAACACTCACGACTCTCTCAGCTGCTCGTCGTCGCCACCGCCGCGACGAACTCCGCCGCCACCTCGTGGAGCTTGCGGTTGCCGTCCTGGGAACGCTTGACCAGGCGCTGGAACGCGTCCTCCGCCGTGATCCGGTGCGCCGCCATCAGGATCCCCTTGGCCTGTTCGATCACCGCGCGCGTCTCCAGCGCGCGGTTGAGCTGTTCGATCAGCTCCTGCGCCGCGAAGTAGCGGCGCGCGCTGCGCAGCCCGAGGACCACCGTCGCGGTGTACAGCTCGAGGATCTTCGTGCCCAGTTCGCTGAACCCGTGCTCGCCGAACCCGAACAGGTTGACCGCGCCGGACATGTCGTCGTCCACCGTCAGCGGCGCGGCGAGAAAACTCGCGACGCCCAGCTGCTCGGCCTTCGTCACGAACTGCGGCCACAGGTCCCCGACCGCGCCGACGCCGACCCGCACCGGCTGCCCGGTTTCGGCGGCGCGCAGGCACGGTCCGTCCCCGATGCGGTACTGCTCGCGGTCGAAGTTGACCGCCCGCTGGTCGGTGCTGGCGACCGTCTCCGGTTCCCCGTCCCGGACCAGGGTGATGCTCGCCATGTCGGCCCCCGGCACCACCTGCACGGCGTGGTCGCAGACGGCCTGCAGCATCTGGCCGAGATCCAGCTCGGTGTCGAGCATCGCGGTCAGCGACTCCATCGCGACCGTCACATCGTCGAGCCGCGCGGTGAGCTGTTCATGCCCGCCCGTCATCCTGGTGACGCCCCTTACTTCTTGTGCTAAGGGCGCTCTAAGACCAGGGAGGACCCGGGCGCGCGCCACAGTGGGCCGCTAGCGCTTTAACGGGTCCAGCGCGAGATTACTGCATCCCCGCAGCGGCGGGCACAAGCGGTCACCACCTCCGCGCGCCGCGCGTCCGTTCGGAGCAACGAACCCCGGACCGAACCCGGCACCCCCGCGTTACGGCTGCGCACCAGCCGGCCCGCCCCGCACGAAGTGCTGGTCACCGTGCGGGGCGACCTCGACACCGCGACCGCGCCGTACCTGGGCGCCCGGCTCGACGACCGGCTCCGGGCGCACCCGCGGCGCGTCGACGTCGATCTGTCCGAAGTGGACTTCCTGGGCGTCGCGGACCTCCGGGTGCTGACCCGGGCCGAGCAGACCGGCGCCCGACTAGGCCGTCTCCCCCGCCAGGGCCGGTAGCAGCTCCTTCTCGGCGAAGTCGAGGAAGCCGTCCTGCTGGTCGCCGCCGATCTGGATCAGCGCGACGTCGGTGAAGCCCGCCTTCGCGAACTCGCGCACGCCTTCCACGATCGGCTCGACGTCCGGGCCGCACGGGATCGACCCGGCGACGTCGTCCTCGCGGACGAACTGGGTGGCGCCGGCGAACCCGGCCGGGCCCGGCAGCTCGGCGTTGACCTTCCAGCCGCCGGCGAACCAGCGGAACTGCTCGTGGGCGCGCTTCACCGCGGCGTCGCGGTCGGTGCCCCACGACACCGGCAGCTGGGCGATCTTGCGGGACGCCGGACCGGGCCGGGCGGCGTCCCACTCCCGCGCCAGGTCCGCCTTCGGCTCGACGGCGATCATCGCGTCGGCGACCGGGGCGAACCGGCGCACCGACTGCGCGCCGGACACCGCGACGCCGATCGGCGTGCGCGTCTCCGGCAGGTCCCACAGCTTCGCGGAGTCGACGCGGAAGTGCTTGCCCTCGTAGCTGAAGTAGCCGCCGTCGAAGAGGCCGCCGATGATCTGGACGGCCTCGGCGAGCATGTCGTGGCGGACGTTCGCGCCCGGCCAGCCGCGCCCGACGACGTGCTCGTTGAGGTTCTCGCCCGCGCCGAGCCCGAGGGTGAACCGCCCGCCGGACAGTGCCTGGATCGTCGCCGCCTTCTGCGCCACCACCGCGGGGTGGTAGCGCATGGTCGGGCAGGTCACGAACGTCATCAGCTCGGCGCGTTCGGTGACCTGCGTGACCGCGCCCAGCACGCTCCAGGCGTACGGCGAGTGGCCCTGTTCGGCCAGCCACGGCGAATAGTGGTCGCTCATGACCTCGAACGCGAAGCCCGCTCGTTCCGCGCCGGCGGCGTAGCGCACCAGGTCGTTCGGACCCGTCTGCTCGGTCATCAGGGTGTAGCCGATCCGCATCGGAGCTCCTCTCGTCCCGCGCCGCTTACCCGGCCCCGATGATGATCAACCGCGACGTTTGCCCGGTCGCGGACCGGGTATCCGCCGATCATCGAAGGGAGCGGTCATGCCTCAGGCCTGGAGCGGCAAGCGCGAACGTCAGTACGAGCACATCAAGGACGCGCAGGAAGACCGCGGCGCGAGCACCGAGCGGGCCAAGGAGATCGCCGCCCGCACGGTGAACAAGAACCGGGCCCAGTCGGGTGAATCACGCGAGGCGAGCCCGTCCTCCCTGAACGACAAGTCCCCGCAGGAGCGCGGCGGTGAGCGCTCCGGGAACGGCAAGGGCCCGGGCGGCCCGACCAGGGACCAGCTCTACAACGAAGCCAGGAAGCGGAACATCGACGGCCGCTCCAAGATGACCAAGAAAGAGCTCGAACGGGCCCTCGGCCGGTGACGGCGTCCTCGAGTCCGGATCGCGAAGTGTCAGGGTTCCCCCAGATGGGTAGACAGTCCGGTATGGAAGAAACACGAAGTGGCACGTCCGGCGGGCAGCCGTCGACCGACGGCCTGCTCGACGAGGTGGTGGAGCTCAGGTTGCCCGCCATGGCCGAGCAGATCCCCCTGGTCCGGATGCTCACCCACGGCATGGTGTCCCGCGCGGACTTCGGGCTGGACGCCATCGCCGACGCCAAGATGGCGGTCGACGAGGCCTGCGCGCAGCTGGTCCAGCTCGCGGAGCTCGGCACCCAGCTGCACTGCCGCTTCCGGCAGACGCCCGACGCGCTGCACGTCGTCGTCTCGGCCCGGTCGACCGACCCCCGGCCGCCCAGCGACCGGACCTTCGGCTGGCACGTGCTGACCACCCTGAGCCGGTCGGTGACCGCGCACTGCGACGTCCTGCCGGGCGGGGGCGCGGGCATCATCACGATCGAGCTGGTGCTCAACCCGGGAACGAGCGCGTGAGCGCCGAGCGCAAAACCCTCCTCCACCGCCCCGACGAATACGCCCACTGCGAGCCGCTGTTCGAGGAGCTGGGCGAGCTCGCGGCGGACGACCCGCGGCGCGACGTGGTCCGGGGCCGGCTCGTGACCGAGCTGCTGCCGCTGGCCGAGCACATCGCGACCCGGTTCTCCGGACGTGGGGAACCGCGGGAAGACCTGGTCCAGGTGGCCCGGATCGGGCTGATCAACGCCGTCGACCGCTTCGACCCGGCGCGCGGGCACGACTTCCTGTCCTTCGCGGTGCCGACGATCATGGGTGAGGTCCGGCGCCACTTCCGCGACACCGGCTGGTCCGTCCGCGTGCCGCGCCGGCTCAAGGAACTGCACCTGTCGCTCAGCCAGGGTTCCGCCACGCTGTCGCAGCGCCTCGGCCGCGCGCCGACGCCGTCGGAGCTGGCCGAGCACCTGAGCCTGGACGTCGACGAGGTCCGCGAGGGCCTGCTCGCCGGGAACGCCTACCAGGCGCTGTCGGTGGACAAGCCGGTGCACGACGACGCCGAGGCGCTCTCGCTGGCCGACACCATGGGCGAGCCGGACCACGAGATGGCCATGGTGGAGAACCACGAGGCCCTCCAGCCGCTGCTGCAGGAGCTGCCGCCCCGCGAGCGCGCGATCCTCGTGATGCGCTTCTTCGGCGGCCTGACGCAGACCCAGATCGCCGACCGCGTCGGCATCTCCCAGATGCACGTCTCCCGCCTGCTGTCGCAGACGCTGGAGCAGCTGCGCGGCAAGCTCACCGGCGACGCCTGACGCCGTCCCGGGCGGCGGCCCTGCCGAGCCGCCGCCGGTCCGCGCGAACGGCTAGCCGAGCCAGCCGGGGCGGTCGCCCTTCCGGAGCCGCCGCCACTGTCCCGTGAACTCCTCCCGCAGCCGCGCCGCCTTCGCGGCGTCCTGGCCGTGCAGGATCCCGAACGTGAACGTGTTCTGGCCCTCGCCGTGCCCGTCGACGGCGAGGTGGTGCAGCACCTCCCGGCCGACCACGGTGTCCTGGTGCGCACCCAGCGTCTGCTGCACGGCCTTGACGTTCTTGCGCCACGTGCGCAGCTTCTTCCCGTACACCGGCTTCACGGTGTCGGCGGCGTAGCGGGCCCGCTTGGCCTTCTTGCGGACGTCGTGCAGGGCCGTCTCGAGGTCTGTGCCCTTCAGCCCGCGGGTCGCGGCCTGGGCGCGGCGCAGCTTCTTCGCGGCCTTGCGGACGGGCTTGCGCAGCGCGGACTTCGCGGGCTTGCGCCCGCTGTCCGTCAACGCCGGCTCCGCCAGCACGGCGTCGAGCGCCCGCAGCAGGTTCCGGTACCGCTTGCCGGTCAGCGCGTCCAGCGCCCGGGTCCGGCCCTGCTCCTCCTCGCGCGCGAAGTAGCGCGTCAGGTACTGGCGCAGCGGTCCGAGCACCAGCTCCGGCGGCACGCTGTCCAGCTGCTTGCCCAGCCGGTCCTGCGTGACCTCGGTGTCGCGGGCCGGCGCCAGCTCGTGGCCGAGCCACTTCAGCTCGGCGGCGACCGGCGCCGTCGCCTGTTCGTCCACAATGGACCCGAAGGTGCGCAGGGCGCTGCGGAGCTTCCGGCTCGCCACGCGCATCTGGTGCACGGAGTCCGCGACGTCCAGCCGGACGCCGACGTCCGCGCGGCGCAGGTCGTCGAAGTGCGCGCGCAGGGACGTCAGCACGACGTCCGCGGCGGCGGGCTTCTTGCGGGCGCGGCGCGGTGCGGGCACGCGGTCGCCGATCAGGCGCCGCAGCTTCGACGGCCACGGCGACGCGGTCGCACCGGCCTCGGCCAGCGCCCGGTCGAACTCGGCCAGCAGGCCCGGCTCCGTGCCGGGGTCGAGCTCCAGTTCCAGCTCCCGCCACTCGTCGAGCCGCGCGGACTCGCCGCCGGCCTCGCCGGTCACGTGGTCGTCGGTCAGGACGGCGACGGTCCGGCCCTCGGCGTCGGCGAGGCGGTGGGCGAAACGGTCGGTGCGCAGGTGCGCGATCGGCACCAGCTTCTCCCCCAGCGTGTAGGCCCGCACCAGGCGCTTGAGCCGGCCGGGCACCTTGTGGGCGTCCCCGCCGAGCGGCAGCTGGATCTCCCGGCGCTCGTCGGCCGAGACGGGCAGCTTGACGTGCCAGCCCGCGTCGTGGCCGCCGACCCGGCGGCGCAGGGTGATGCCGGCCTGGGCCAGCCGATAGGTCCGGGTGTCGTAGTACGACGCGTCGAGGACCTGCTCCACGGGATCGTCCTGTGTCTCGACCCCGGCGACACCGAGCAGCCGCGGCACCCCGCTGCCCGGGACGATCTCGTACTTGCGTTCGCGCTCGATCACCATCGACGGCGCAGCCATGGACGTCCTTCCTGGTGGCGGTGGGTTTCCTCACCGGCTACCCGGCGGGCCCGGTGCCGACACGGGATTCGGCGCACGGGCAGCGGGTAACCCGGAAGAAATCGAATCCGGACCAGGAGCGTGCATGAACCACCGCCAGCCCGCAACCGACCTCACCACCGTCCTCGACGGCGACCACCGGGAGCTCGAGCGGCTGTGCACCGAGCTGGAGCTCGGCCAAGGCAGCCCGGAGAACCGCAAGGACCTCGCCGATCACCTCATCGGAGCGCTGGTCCGCCACACCGTCGCCGAAGAGCCCTACCTCGACGGGGACGGCGATCTCGCCGAGGCGGACGGGCTGATGCGGCAGCTGGAGGGGGCCGGGCCGCAGGAGACGCGGTTCGAGCGGCTGCTGGGCGGGCTGATCCGCACCGTCCGGCGGCACGTGCGTGACGAAGGCCCCGAAGCGGTGGCGCGGATCCGGCGGGACTGCTCCCCGGACCGCCGCGGCGAGCTCGGCCAGGCGCTGGTCGAGGCCCGCGAGGCCGCGGCGACCCTGCCGCACCCGGGCCTGTCCGACCGGATGCCCCAGGCCGACCAGCTCCGGCCGGGCCCCGGGTTCGTCGACCGGGTCCGCGGCGCGCTCGACCCGGCATCCGGGGGAACCACCGCCGCCGGTTGACGACACCCGCGACGGGGATCACGCCCGGCCCGGCCGGGGTGCACACTGGGATCGGGTTGAATGGGAAGGACCGCATCACGAGGGACGAAGGCAGCGAGGGAAATGAGCGTCGGCGAAGACGAATGGGCCGGAGAGCGCACCTGGTTCTGCGTGGACGACCCGCGCCCGGCCGAGGCCGGTCCGCTGGCTCGGCAGTTCGCCGACCTGACGCGGACGCTGCTCGCCGCGACCCCGACGGTCGGTGGCGTGCTCAAGCTGGTCGTCGGCGCGGCCGTCGAGATCATCCCGGACGCCGACCTGGTGAGCATCACCCTGCGCGACCCGGACGGCCGGTTCCACACCCCGGTCGAGACCGACCCGATCGCCCTGACGCTCGACGAGCTGCAGTACCAGCACGGTGAGGGCCCCTGCGTCGAGTCCGCCTGCCCGGACGGGCCGGCGATCGGCTGGTCACAGGACGTCGGCCGAGATCCGCGGTGGCCGTCGTTCGGCCCCGGCACCGCGGCCCACGGCTTCCACTCGGTGCTGGCGACCACGCTGATCCCCGACGCCCGGCCGCCCCGGCTGTCCGGCGCGCTGAACATCTACTCGCGCAAGCCCGGCGCGTTCGACGCCGCCGCCATCGACTCCGCGCTGCTGCTCGCGACGCACGCGTCCCTGGCCCTGGCCCACACCGAGTCCGTCGTGTCCGCCGAGCTCGAGGCGACCCACCTGCGCACGGCGGTCGAAAGCCGCGACGTGATCGGGCAGGCGAAGGGCATCCTGATGCAGCGCCGCGGCATCACCGCCGACGAGGCGTTCGACGTCCTGCGCAAGGCCTCGCAGGACCTGAACGTCAAGCTGGCCGACCTGGCCGGAACCCTGGCGACCCGCCACACCGAGCTGGACCTGCCGGTCCCCGGGCCCTGACACGCCGAAAGCGTCACTTTCACGTGAAAGTGACGCTTTCGGTGCGGGCGTGGGCTTACGGCGCCGTGTAGGGCGGCCGCTGGTCCAGCGACGGGCTGACGTCCGGGTACCGGCCGTCCTGGCCCGTCACCGGCGTGACCGTGGGGCCTTGCTGCTCCGGTTCGATCCGCTGCCGGCCGCCCCGCTGGACGACGGCTTCGACCTCCTGCTCGCCGCGGATGCGGGCCAGCGCGCCGAGCGTGATCGCGTGGGCCAGCGCCAGGATCAGCAGCAGCACGCCGATCCGGGCGATGATGCTGGGCAGGTCACCGCCGATGTTGATGGTCGAGACGAGCGCCAGCACACCCAGCGTCGCCAGGTGGAACAGCACCGTGACCAGCCGGGCCATCGACGCCCCGGCGGCCGGGTCGCCGTAGGAGTTTTCGAGGTAGCGGCGGCCGCTGCGGTAGATGATCTGGCCGTCCGCGACGACCAGCAGCGCGCCGATCAAGAGAAACGCGAGGTATGCGTTCGTGCTCATGCCGGACGCTCCTTCCTGGGGGACCTCTCCGGAAGAGGTACCCGGCGGGTAGCGCAGGGAAACGCGCCGGTCACCCGGTGAAGGTGTCGGGGTCGGGCCCCGTGCGGCGGCCGTCGTCGAGCCCGCCGATCGCGGCCATGTCCTCTTCGCCGAGCTCGAAGCCGAAGACGTCGATGTTCTGCCGGATCCGCTCCGGCGTCGACGACTTGGGGAACACGATGTTCCCGAGCTGGATGTGCCAGCGGAGGACGACCTGCGCCGCGGTGCGGTCGTACTTCTCGGCGAGCCCGGTCAGCACCGGGTCTTCGAGCACTTCGGCCCGGGCCAGCGGGCTCCACGCCTCGGTCGCGATGCCGTGGGCGCGGTGGTACTCGCGCAGTTCCGCCTGCTGCAGCGCCGGGTGCAGCTCGATCTGGTTGACCGCGGGCACCGTGCCGGTCTCCTCGGCGAGCCGGTCGAGGTGCTCGGGCTGGAAGTTCGAGACGCCGATCGCGCGGGCCTTCCCGGCCCGCAGGATGTCCTCGAAGCCCTGCCACGTCTTGACGTACTTGCCGGTCTTCGGCAGCGGCCAGTGGATCAGGTACAGGTCGACGTGGTCGAGCCCGAGCCGCCGCAGGCTGCCCTCCAGCGCGGTGATCGCGTTGTCGTACCCCTGGGCGTCGTTGGCGAGCTTCGTGGTGACGAAGACGTCCTCGCGCGCCAGGCCGGACTCCGCGATGGCCGCGCCGACCCCCGCCTCGTTCCGGTACATCTGCGCGGTGTCGATGTGCCGGTAGCCCGCGTCCAGCGCCGTCCGCACGGTGTTCGCCGTGTCGTCGGCCGGGATCTGGAACACCCCGAACCCGAACTGCGGGATCCGGACGCCGTTGTTCAGTTCCACGGAGGGGACATTGGCTGTCGTGGTGGTCATGCGTCCGGCCTACCCGAGGCGTCCGGACGCGAAACGCCACGGGCCGGTACCCACCCCGCGGTTTCACTCTTCCGAGTGACCTTCCGCAGGACAGCGCGGCGACCCGGGCAAATCCGGCGTGGTTATCCACGCCGGAACGGGGGTAGCCCGGCCTCAGGAGGTATTCCGTGATCGAAGAAGTGAACAAGAAGCCCGCGACCGAACGCTCGGTCGGCGAGCTGGTGTCGGACCTGTCCGACGAGGTCAAGCGCCTCGTCCGGGACGAAATCCGGCTCGGGGTCTTCGAGCTGCAGCACAAGGGCAAGAAAATGGGCTTCGGCGCCGGGTTGTTCGGCGCCGCCGGGCTGTGCGCGCTGTTCGGCGTCGGGGCGCTGGTCGCCACCGCGATCCTCGCGCTGGCGCTCGTGGTCCCCGGCTGGCTGGCGGCGCTGATCGTCGCCGTGGCACTGTTCCTGATCGCCGGGGTCGCCGCCCTGGTCGGCAAGAAGGAAGTCACGCAGGCGGTGCCGCCGGTGCCGGAGGAAGCCATCGCCGGTGTCCGCGAAGACGTGGACACCGTGAAACAGGGAGTGCACTCATGAGCGGGGACTTCCCGAAGAACGCGGAAGAGGCGCGGCTCGACCGCGACGCCACCCGTGAAGAGCTGACCGAGACACTGGACGCGCTCGGGCAGAAGCTCGACGTGAAGACCCGGGTCACCGAGAACATCGACGGCAAGCTCGACCAGGCCACGCTGAAGGTCGCCGACGTCACGAACGAGCCGACCGCGGTGAAGTTCCGCCAAGGCGCCGACGCCGTCCGCAGCAACCCGCTGCCGGTCTTCGCGGGCGTGCTGGGCCTGGTGATCGTGATCCGGCTGATCGCGCGACGGAGGAACTCGTGAACAAGGTCGTCTACAAACCGCTCAGCTGGGGCGTCGGTGCTCTCGGTGGGCTCCTCGCGGGCCAGGTCTTCAAGCAGGTCTGGAAGCGCGCGGCCGGCGAAGAAGACGCCCCGGACGCCATCGACCGCGACTACACCTGGACCCAGGTGATCATCGCGGCCGCCGTCCAGGGCGCGATCTTCGGTGCCGTCAAGGCCGCTACCGAACGAGCCGGCGCGGTCGGTTACCGCAAGGCGACCGGCGATTGGCCGGACGACTGAGCCGGGCTCGACCGGCCACAGTGGACGGCCGGGCCGGTGCGCTCACGCGTCCGGGCCGGCTTCCGCGGCGGGCAGGCCAACGGCCGCCAGCGCGGCGAGCGCGTCGCCCGTGCGGCGGTGCAGCTTCAGCAGCAGGTCGGCACCGGTCACTTCCAGCGACCGGGTGACCGCGTGCCCGCCGGCGACGACGGCCAGTTCGACGCGGTCGTCCGCCTCGAGCAGGGACCGGACGCCGGCGCAGCTGAGGAAGCCGACCCGCGACAGGTCGGCGACCAGGCGGTCACCGGTGGCGAGGGCCTCGTCGAGGACGCCGACGGTGGCGGCGTCGATGTCTCCCACCAGGGTGAGGACGCGGACCCCACCAGGGCGTTCGGTGGTCGTGACGGTCAACCCGCCGGCTTCGTCGATCGTGCGGAACAAGTGGTACATGGCGCTCCCTTCGCGGCTTTCAGGGGCGCTGACCGGAGCACGTGTCTGAACAACAGCCAACCCACCCGACCGTACGCCCCTGCGCCGACAGGTCAACCCCGCGGGTTTTCTTCCCCCGACCTGGGGGAATCCGCCAGGACCAAGATCGGTGCCCCGGAAGGAGATCCATGCGTGTCGTGATCGTCGGCGGCGGGTTCGCCGGGTACCACGCGGCGAAGAGCCTGCGGAAGGAAGCCGAGGACGTCGAGATCGTCGTGCTCAACCCGACGGACTACTTCCTCTACCTGCCGTTGCTGCCGGAGGTGGCGGCCGGGATCCTCGACCCGCGGCGGGTGACCGTGTCGATCCCGGAGACGCTGCCGGGGGTCCGGCTGCTGCTCGGCAAGGCGACGGCGGTCGACTTCGACGCGCGGGCCGTCACGTACACCGATCCCGAGGACGAAGAGCACCGGATCGGGTACGACCGGCTGGTGCTGGCCGCGGGCAGCGTCAACAAGCTGCTGCCGATCCCCGGGGTGCCGGAGTACGCGCACGGCTTCCGCGGTGTGCCCGAGGCGTTGTACCTGCGGGACCACGTCACCCGGCAGATCGAGCTGGCCGCGGCGGCCGAGGACCCGGCCGAACGCGACGCGCGCTGCACGTTCGTGGTCGTCGGCGCGGGCTACACCGGCACCGAGGTGGCCGCGCAGGGCCCGGCCTTCACCGACGCGCTGGCCGCGCGGCACCCCGAGCTCGCCGGGCAGCGGATCCGCTGGCTGCTGGTGGACGTCGCCGAGCGCGTCCTGCCCGAGCTCGACCGGCGGCTCGGGAAGACCGCCGACGAGGTGCTGCGCTCGCGCGGGGTCGAGGTGCTGACGAAGACGTCGGTCGACCACGCGGACGCCAAGGGCGTCACCCTCACCACCGGGGACCTGGTGCCGACCCGCACCCTCGTGTGGTGCGTCGGCGTCCGGCCCGACCCGCTGGTCTCGGACCTGGGCCTGGAGACCGCGAAGGGCCGGGTCGTCGTCACGGCCCAGCTGACCGTGCCGGGCCGCGACGACGTGTTCGCCTGCGGTGACGCGGCCGCGGTGCCCGACCTCACCCGGCCGGGCCGCTACACCGCGATGACCGCGCAGCACGCCGAACGCCAGGGCAAGCTCGCCGGGCGCAACGTCGCGGCGTCACTCGGCCAGGGCCGCACCCGCAGCTACCGCCACCACGACCTCGGTTTCGTCGTCGACCTCGGCGCCGGGGCCGCGGCGGCGAACCCGCTGCACATCCCGCTCTCCGGCCGCCTGGCCAAGGCCGTGACGCGCGGCTACCACCTCAGCGCGATGCCGGGCAACCGCGTGCGCACGGTCGCCGACTGGGTCCTGGAGACGCTGACCGGCCGCCAGACCGTCCAGCTCGGACTGGTGCGCGCGCGTTCGGTGCCGCTCGACACGGACTCCCCCGAGCTGCCCCACGTCTAGCCGGGCGAGACTCCGGTCACTCGTCGTCGAACGCGGACAGGGCCTGGCGGCGGTGCAGCAGCTCGAGGGCCGAGTCCAGCTGGCGCTCGAGGTCCTTGAGCCGGACGCGGTCGTCCGCGGTGAGCCCGCCGTGGTGGAGGGCGCCGGTGCGCAGCCGGTGTTCTTCGTCGATCAGGTCGGCGATGCGGTCGGTGATCTCGTGGCCTGCCATGGAATACCCTTCGACGGGAGCCTCCGAGAGCATAGCCCGGCCGGCCGCTGGGCGGATCTTCACGGCGTTCCCGCCGCGAGGTCCACGAACGCCCGCACCACCGAGGACACCGACCCCGCGCGCCAGGCCAGCCCCAGGTCGATGCGCGGCACCGGTTCCTCCAGCCGGCGCAGCACCACGCCCTTGCGGCGCAACGCGCGGGCCCGGTGTTCCGGCACCGCCGCGATGCCCGCGCCCTCGGCGACCGCGCGCATCAGCTGCTCGTCCTCCGGCTCCTCGCGCACGATCGGCGGGACGCCGGCCGGCCAGACCTGGGCGCTGATCGCGTCGTACTGGCCCGGGCCGTTCTCACGCGGCCAGAAGACCACCGGCTCGGCCGCGATCCAGGCCCGCCGCAGGCGGCCGCGACGGCGGGCGAGGTCGTGGCCGGACGGCAGCGCGATCAGCACCTCCTCCGACCCGACCGCCGCCACCGCGACACCCGGGTGGGTGACCGGCGGGCGCACGAAGCCGAGGTCGATCTCGCCCGCGGCCAGGCGGGCCAGGTTGAAGCTCGTCCAGCCCGTCTCCAGGGCCAGCTCCACGCCCGGGTGGCGGGCGCGGTAGGCCGCGACCAGGTCGCCGGCCAGCGGGCCGGGCGCCGAGCGCGTGTACGCGATCCGGAGGCGTCCCGAGTCGCCGCGCCCGGCCGCGGTGATCACGCCCCGCGCCCGGTCCAGCCGGTCCAGCAGCTCGCGGGCCTCCGCCGCGGCGACGCGACCCGCGTCCGTCAACGCGAACCGCGGGCCCGACCGGTCCAGCAGCGCGACGCCCAGCTCGGCCTCGAAGGCGCGGATCTGCTGGCTCAGCGACGGCTGCGACACGAACAGCCGGGCGGCCGCCCTGGTGAAGTGCATCTCTTCGACGAGCACGGCGAAGTAGTGCCAGCGGCGCAGGTCCACGCCGTCATTATAGGCGTGTCCTATGATTTCATCGGGACCACGTCTTGGACCGGCACGGCGGTGCGCTGCTGTCCTTGGAGCATGACCACGACCAGCGCCTCCCCGGCCCGCACCGACCGCCGGCTGCTCGCCCTCACCGCCGCGGCGGACCGGCGGCTCGTCGACCCGATGGCCGGGTTCGTCGACCTCGCCGGCCTCCGCGCGGCCGTCGAGGAGCTGACCGCGGCCTTCGCCCCGCTCGGGCACGTCCAGCACACCGTCGCCGCCAAGGCGTGCGGCCTCGCGCCGCTGCTGCGGTTCCTCGGCGACCTCGGGATCGACGCCGAGGTCGCCAGCCCCGGCGAGACGGCGGTCGCCGAGGCCGCCGGGCTCCGCGGGCCGCGGCTGGTGCTCGACTCCCCCGCCAAGACCGTCGGCGAGCTCGCCCACGCCCTGGCCGAGGGCACCGCGATCAACGCCGACAACTTCCAGGAGCTGGCCCGGCTCGACCGGCTCGTCGGCTCGGCGCCACCGCGATCGGTGCTGGGCTTGCGGATCAACCCGCAGGTCGGCGCCGGCCGGATCGGTGACACGAGCACGGCGACGGCGGCGTCGAAGTTCGGCATCCCGTTGCGGGACCACGGGTATCGCGCGCTGCTGCTCGAAGCGTTTGCGCACCGGCCGTGGCTGACCCGGCTGCACGTCCACGTCGGGTCGCAGGGCTGCCCGCCCGGGCTGATGGCCGACGGCGTCGCCGCGGTGCACGCGCTCGCCGAGGAGATCAACGCCGAAGCCGGGTACCGGCAGGTCACCAGCATCGACCTCGGCGGCGGCCTGCCGGTGAACTTCGACTCCGACGAGCCGGGACCGACCTACGCGGACTACGTCGAGACGCTGCTCGCGCGGGTCCCGGCGCTCGGCGACGGGCGCTACACCTACGTCACCGAGTTCGGCCGGTCCCTGCTGGCGAAGAACGGGTTTCTCGTCAGCGCCGTCGAGTACACGAAGGTCGCGGGCGGGCGGCACATCGCCGTGACGCACGCGGGGGCCCAGGTGGCCGCGCGCACGGTGCTGCAGCCGGAGCACTGGCCGTTGCGGCTCAGCGCGTACGACGCCGCGGGCGTGCCGAAGACCGGCCCCGACGTGCCGCAGGACGTCGCCGGGCCGCTGTGCTTCGCGGGCGACCTGCTCGCCAGGGAACGGCCGCTGCCGCTGCTGGAGCCCGGCGACCTCGTCGTCGCCCACGACACCGGCGCGTACTACTTCGGCGCGCACTACGCCTACAACACGCTGCCGCGCCCGGCCGTCCACGGCTTCGACATCGACGTGACCGGCGACGTCCGGTTCACCCCGATCCGCCGGGCGCAGTCCCTCGACGAACTGGTCGCGGACGCGGGCGGCGAATACGTCGGAGCGCTGCCGATCGGGTGATCACAAGCGTACGATCCTCGGACGCCGAGGGGAGACTGCCATGGGGGCCGGTCGCGTTTCCGGGTCGTTGCCACGTTTCGCCGCGGTGCCGGTCGGCCTCGTGGTCGCCCTCCAGGCCGTGGTTCTGACACTGTTGTCCGGCCGGTACGGCTTCCACCGCGACGAGCTGTACTTCCTCGCCGCGGGCAAGCGACCGGCCTGGGGGTACGTCGACCAGCCGCCGATCACGCCGTGGCTCGCACGGGCGTCGACGGCGTTGTTCGGCGAAACCCCGATGGGTCTGCGGGTCGCCGCGACCCTGCTGGGCATGGCGACGGTCGTGGTCGTCGTGCTGATCGCCCGCGAGTTCGGCGGCGGCCGGGGAGTCCAGGTGTTCACCGCGGTGGCGACGGCGCTCTCGACGTACGTGCTGGTCGTGTCGCACATGCTCGCGACCAACTCGGCCGACACGCTGCTGTGGTCGCTGATCGCGTTCGCCGGCCTGCGGCTGCTGCGCACCGGCGACGGCCGCTGGTGGCTCGCCGTAGGCGCCGCGGCCGGGCTCGGCATGATGAACAAGTGGCTGGTGCTGCTCCTGCTGTCCGGGCTCGGCATCGGCGTGGCCGTCGCCGGACCGCGCCGGGTCTTCCGGACGTGGTGGCTCGCGGCGGGCATCGGCGTCGCCGCCGTGCTCACCGCGCCGGTGGTGCTCTGGCAGGCGTCGCACGGCTGGCCGATGCTCACCGTCGCGGGCGGGATCAGCGACGACGACGGTGGCGAGAACCGCGTGCTGTTCGTGCCGATGCAGCTCGTCTACCTGTCACCCGTGCTCGTGCCGGTGTGGATCGCCGGGCTCGTCCGGCCGTGGCGTGACGCCGCGGTGCGCTGGGCCCGCGCGCTCGCGATCGCCTACCCCGTGGTCTGCGTCGAACTCCTGGCGCTGGGCGGGAAACCGTACTACTCGGTGCCGTTGCTGCTGCCGCTGGTCGCCCTCGGCGCCGAGCCCGCGCTGCGGTGGCTGGCGCGGACCGGGACGGTGCTGCGTGCGTCGATCGGCGTGGTGACGGCGGTGTGCGTGGTCGTGTCCGTCCTCATCGGACTCCCGGTGGTGCCGGCCACGGCGCTGAACGGCGTGCTGCTGGCCGTGAACAAGGAACCCGGTGAACAGGTCGGCTGGCCGGGGTTCGCCGACACGGTCGCGACGGCGTGGGCTCAGGTCCCCGACAAGGACACCGCCGTCATCCTCACCGACAACTACGGCGAGGCCGGGGCGCTCGAGTACTACGGGCCCGAACGCGGGCTGCCGCAGCCGTATTCGCCGCACATGTCCTACGCCGACTGGGGACCACCGCCGGACCGGCTCGTCGGGCCGGTGCTGGTCATCGGCCGGATCGAACGCGGCTCCCCCGCGTCGCGGCTGATCACCGGCTGCCACGCCGTGGCGACGCACCACAACGCCGAAGGCGTCGACAACGACGAGGACGGCGTCACGATCTCGCTGTGCGTCACGCTGACCCGGCCGTGGTCGGCGGCGTGGCCACAGCTGCGGCGCTTTTACTGATGTGCCCGGTTCCCTGCCCCCGGGCGCATGGCGCTGCTCGCGGAAGATCCGCCATGAGGGGCACCCCCAGGGCTCTGACGTCCCTGAGGGTGCCCCTCACGGCATTCAGCTCCAGGCGATCTTGAACACCCAGGCGAAGCGGCCCGCCTGCCGGGCCGCGGCCGGGACGTCGATCACCAAGGCGCCGTTCTCGACGCTCCAGTGCAGGTTCCCGCGGTAGCCCAGCAGCGTCACACGGTCACCCGCGCGGATCGGGACCGGCGCGTCGACCACCAGCCGGCTGCCCGGTGCGGCGAGCGAGTGCACGTAGAAGGCTTCGTTCTGCTTGACCGTGAACCGCAGGTCGCCGAGCTGGGCCATCCGTGACCAGTACGTCGTGCCGTAGATCGCCTCGCCGTTGATCTTCAGCCACGCGCCCGCGTCGCGCAGGTGCTGCTGCATCACCGCCGGGATGGTGCCGTCGTAGTCCGGGCCGATGTCGAGCAGGAAATTGCCGTTCTTCGACACGATGTCGACGAGCGTGCGGACGACCTCCTCGGCCGTCATGTACTTGTCGTCCGGGGTCGCGCGGTTGTAGCCGTAGGAGAACGGGTCCAGCCCGCGGCTCGCCTCCCACTTCGCCACCACCGTGTTCGGGTACGTCGTGTACTCCGGCGTGGTGAAGTCGTGGTCCGGGATGCCGCCGCGGTCGTTGTAGGTGACGTCCTTGGGGTGCCGGCGGTTCTTCGCGCGGTTGAAGTACTCCGTGAGCACGTCGCGGCTGTCGTTGTCGCCGCCGATGTCGAACCACAGGACGTCCGGGTCGAACTCGTGGATCAGCTCCAGCACCTGCGGCGCCTGGTAATCGCGGACGAAGTCCTTGCCCGCGGTGTACCCGGTGTAGGGCACCGGCGCGCCGGTGTACGGGTTGCGCGGCGCGTGGCCCATCCACGGGTTGTCGGGGTTGAACCATTCCGGCAGCGAGAAGTACAGGCCGTTGCGCAGCTGCGGCGTGTACTTGCGCGACGCCGCGAACAGCTCGGCGATGACGTTCCGCCGCGGGCCGAGCTTCACCGAGTTGCGGTCGCTGACCTTGGTGTCCCACAAAGCGAAGCCGTCGTGGTGCTTGGACGTCAGGACGTAGTACTCGGCGCCCGCGTCCGCGATCAGCTTCAGCCACGCGCGCGGGTCGAACTTCTTCGCCGTGAACATCGGGATGAAGTCGTCGTAGACGAAGTTCTCGCCGTACTTCCGGGCGTGGTAGGCGTAGGTCGCGCCGTCGGGGTCCTGCTGGTTCTGCCAGTACCACTCGGCGTACTGCTGCCCGACCGGCGCCCACGCGGGCACGGCGTAGACGCCCCAGTGGATGAAGATGCCGAACTTGCTGTCGTCGAACCAGTACGGCGCGCGGTGCGTCGAAAGCGACGCGTCGGCCGGCCGGAAGTCCGGGACGCCGAGGGTGATCGGCACCTGCTGGGTGGCGAGCGTGCCGCGCCCGGCCGTCACGCGGAGCTGGCCGTTCGTGGTGGTGCCGGGCGGGACGGACGCGTTCGGCGCCAGGCCGAGCCGCACGGTCGCCTGCTCCCCCGGCGCGAGCGCGCGGATCGTCGCCGGGACCGTGGTGCGGCCGCCGGGGACGTCGAGGGTCACCGTGACGCGGTCGCGGGCCCCGAGCCAGACGGTGCCGGCGTTCACCACGGTCGCCTCGGCGGCCTGCGGCCCGCCGTCGGTCAGCAGGTTCGCCGTCGAGCGGCCGTCCAGCACCAGCGCGGACCGGCCGACGGCGACGGGCTGCAGGGTGAGCGCGAAGACGTGCAGGCTGGAGACGTTCGGCGCGGGTGCCGCGGTCGTCGGCAGGGTCAGCGCGACGGCGTCGCGGGCCGGGTCGACCCAGACCTGGCCGGTGGCCAGGGAAACCGGGTTGGCGTCGACGACGCCGCCCGGCGCGTAGCGGAACGACGAGACCAGCGCGCCGCTGCCGGTGTACCAGTCCGGGCCGGCGAGCGAGCCGGTGCTGGTGGTGCCGTCGGCGTAGTGCACGGTCGCCGTGCCGCCGGTGGTGCCGTAGCTGGCGGCGACCAGGAAGTACGCGACGAAGTAGCGGCCCTTCGGCAGGTCGAGCGTCTGGCCGGTCGCGACGACGTTGTTCTTCGCCCCGGCGGCCGCGGAGCCGAGCAGGAACGGGACGCCGCCGACGGTCGCCGTCCGCCCGACCGGCAGCTGCTCGGCCGGGAAGGTGTAGCCGGACCCGTCGAAGTCGCCGCCGGTGGCGGCCGCGCTGTCGATGCCGTCGTTGGAGAACCAGGCGTCGAGCGCGACCGGGACGGGCGGCGGGGGCGGGACGATCGGGGTGTCGGGTGCGTCGCCGGCGGCGTCTGCGGTGTCTGCGGTGTCTGCGGCCACGGCGGGTGTCAGGCCGGCCGCACTCAGCGCCACGGCGGCGCCGGCGGCCATGCCGAGAGCTTGACGGCGAGGGAAGGTCGTCACTGAACCTCCAGGGATCGGATGAGTACGGGCAGACTGGCCCCCCAGTGGGCCGATCTGTGGTTGATGGAGCTGATTCATCCGATGACTGACCCTGCTCGTCCGGGTTCGCCGTGTCAAGAGGGACGATCAAAGTGAACCGGGCTCACGTCCGGCGCGTGGTTCTCAGTGACGAGCTGCAGCACTCGCACCAGACCCAGCCGGACCGAGAGGCCAGACCATGTCCACCCACCCGAGCGCGCTGAGCCGCCGCGCGATCGCCATGCTCAAGGCGGTCGGCGAGGGCCGTGCCGAACTCCGCTGCAGCTGCGAACCCGACCTCCGCGTCGACGGACTGTCGTGCTGCGACCAGAACGCCGCCCACGACCTGGCCCGCGCCGGCCTGATCCGCGCCGCGGTCCTGGCGGCGCCCGGCCAGTGGACGCCGGCCGAACTGACCGACGCCGGGCACCGCGCACTGGACGTGGTCCCCGCCGCCGCTTGAACTTGTTCTCCAGCCGTGAATGGCACATCGAGGGCCTTGAGGTCTCTCGATGTGCCATTCACGGCTTTGGTCATTCCCGCGGGCCTGGGTCCGCGGGGTCATCGGCCGCTCCAGGAACAAAATTCCGGTGCCTCGGGTGAACCGGGCCAGGGTGGCGGCCGTGCTTGGGGGTGAGGGCGTTCTCGCACACGCCCTCCGGGGTTGCCCCGACGCAACGATCCGGGCCAGCCTCCGCTTCGGATCGGGACCGGGGTACTCCGGCGAGCGGCCGTCGCGGCAACGGCCACCTCGCGCGGGCCCGCCCGGCATCCCCAGAATCCCGGGCGGGTCCGCCCAGGGGGAACCCTAGGGAAACCCCCGGGGAAACAGCAACTTGCCGTTACTGTCCGGGATCTTGTCCGGTTCGCTCACCTGATCAGCGGTCGCTGGTTCGAGTGACAGACGCGACCGTGTGGGGCATGCGACGCTTCCTGGCCGTGAGCACGGCCGTTCTGGCGGGGTTGGCCATCCTCACGACGTCCGGTGGTGCGAACCCGGAAAGCGCTGTCCCGGCCCTCGCTCAACAGTCCGTCGGCGGCTGGGCCGGCACCTGGGCCGCGGCTCCCGCGTCCGGCGTGCCGAACACCCCCGACGGCTACCCGGGTTACTCGATCCGCAACGTCGTGCACACCAGCGTCGGCGGCGGGCGGGCCCGGATCCACCTCTCGAACGCCTTCGGCACCAGCGCCGTCACCTTCGGGCACGTCACCGTCGCGGTCGAGGCGACCGGAGCCGACGCCGTCCCCGGCACGCTGCGGTCGCTGACGTTCGGCGGTGCGCCCAGCGTCGTCGTCCCGAACGGTGCCGAGGTGCTGAGCGACCCGGTCGGCCTGCGGGTGCCGGCGGACGCCAACCTGCTCGTGACGACCTACGTGCCGACGAAGTCCGGGCCGGTGACCTACCACCCGGCCGCGGCGCAGACGTCGTACTTCACCCGCGCCGGCGACTTCACCGCCAGCGAGTCGGGCGCGCCCTACACCGAGCAGACGTCCGTGTGGCACTACGTGTCCGGCGTCGACGTCCAGGGCGGCGCCGAAGCCACCGTCGTGACGCTCGGCGACTCGATCACCGACGGCGTCGGCTCCACCACCGGGGCCAACCACCGCTGGCCGGACTACCTGGCCGACCGGCTGCACGGCCGCTTCGGCGTGCAGAACGCCGGCATCAGCGCCAACCGGCTGCTGCTCGACGTCCCGGGCAGCGGCGCGGGCCAGAACGCGCTCTCCCGGTTCGACCGCGACGTGCTCGGCGTCGGCGGCGTGCGGACGCTGATCGTGCTGGAAGGCATCAACGACATCCAGCAGGACCCGCACCAGACCGACCCGAACGCGATCACCTCGGCCTACCGCCAGCTGGTCGCGCAGGCCCACGCCCGCGGCATCCGGGTCATCGGCGGCACGCTCACGCCGTTCAAGGGCTGGGGCGTCTACGACGAGACCCTCGAAGCCACCCGCACCGCGGTGAACCGGTTCATCCGCACCAGCAACGTCTTCGACGCCGTGGTCGACTTCGACGCGGCGGTCCGCGACCCGGCCGACCCGCTCCGGATGCTGCCCGCCTACGACTCCGGCGACCACCTCCACCCCGGCGACGCCGGCTACGAACGGATGGCCGCCGCGGTCCGCCTCGACCGGCTGTGATCACTCACGCGGGATGACAGCCACCAGATCCGAGCCACACCACCGCACACCACCTCGGCGCGGCCTTCGGCCCATCGGCTGTCATCACCAGCGCACGACAGGACCGACACCCACAACAAGCAGCGGCAGAACCCCCGCCCTACAAACAACTCCACCGCGGCAGGCCTACGACCCGGCCGACTCGCCGCGCTACTCCGACAACCCCGAGCCACCCCAGCTACGAACGGAAGCCGCCTCGACCGGCTGTGATCACTCACGCGGGATGAAGGCCACCGCCACGAGACTCAGCACCGCCACTCCGACCAGGTAGAGCGATACCGACAACGACGTCCCCGTCGCGGTCTGCAGGGCCGTTGCGATCAACGGGGCGAAACCGCCGCCCAGTACCGCGCCCACGGCGTAGGAGAAGGACGCGCCGCTGTAGCGGAAGCGCGGCTCGAACAGCTCCGCGAACAACGCCGACTGGGGACCGTACGTCGCGCCGAGGCCGATGTTCAGCACCACCACGGCGACGATCAGCCACACCGTCTGGCGGGTGTCGACCAGCAGGAAGAACGGGATCGGCCACACCACGAGCAGCACCGAACCCCAGAGGTACACCGGTTTGCGGCCGACGCGGTCCGACCACGCCGCCGTCACCAGGATGCTCACCAGCCACGTCACGCTGCCCACGATCACCACCACCAGCAACGTGGTGCGGTCGATCTTCAGCACGGAAGTGCCGTAGGACAACAGGTACGCGAGGAAGATGTAGCCGATCGCGGTGTTGGCGATGAAACTCCCCGACGCCACCAGCAGCGCTCGCGGCCGTTCGCGGAAGACGTCGACCATCGGCCGCCGGCTGCGTGCTGCCGAGTCCCGCAGCTGAGCGAACACCGGGCTTTCCTCGATCCGCAGCCGGATCACCAGGCCGACGCCGACGAGCACGATGCTCAGCAGGAACGGCACCCGCCAGCCCCACGCCACGAACTGCGCGTCGGTCAGCGATTTGCCGAGGACGAAGAACACCAGCTGCGCGAGGATCAACCCGGCCGGGACGCCGATCTGCGAGAACGCGCCGTAGCGGCCCCGCCGGCCCTCCGGCGCGTGCTCGACGGCCATCAGCGCCGCGCCGCCCCACTCACCACCCGCGCTCAGGCCCTGCAGCAGCCGCAGCACGAGGAGCAGGATCGGGGCCCACACGCCGATCGCGCTGTACGTCGGGAGCAGGCCGACGCCGACCGTCGCCACGCCCATCAGGACCAGCGACAGCACGAGCATCGCCTTGCGCCCGACGCGGTCGCCGAAGTGACCCCACAGGATCCCGCCGACCGGACGGGCCAGGAAGCCCACCCCGAGCGTCGCGAACGCGGCCAGCGTGCCGGACGCGGGCGAGAGCGTCGTGAAGAAGAGCTTGCCGAAGACCAGCGCGGTCGCCGTGCTGTAGATGAAGTAGTCGTACCACTCGATCGTGGTCCCGATGGCGCTGGCCACGGCGACCCGCCGCAGCTGCCCGGGCGCGGCGGGCACCGCCTGCGTGCTCACGAGCCGGCCATCGCGGCGACCGGCACCAGATCCTCGGCGAGCAGGTCCATCAGCAGGCCGTCGTGCCAGCTGCCGTCCGGCCCGCGCTCGTAGGAGCGCATCGTGCCGACCGGCCGGAAGCCGAGTGCCCGGTAGAGCTTGATCGCGGACTCGTTGTCCGCGGCCGGGTCGATCACGACCCGGTGGTGCCCGCGCACGGTGAACAGGTGCTCGGCCAGCGCCCGGATGGCGTCCGAGCCGAGGCCGTGGCCCTGGAAGTCCGGGTGCACGGCGATGTCGATCCCGGCGTGCCGGTACTGCGGGTCGGCTTCCTCGAAGGCGAGCTCGACGCCGATCACCGTGTCCGCGACGTCGTCGAGCTCGATGGCGTAGGTCGTGGTGCCCTCGTCGGGGTCCAGCAGATAGGACACCTGGGCGGCCACCGGCTCCTCGGCGTCGGCCCACCAGCGGGCGACATCGGGATGCGACAGGATCTCCTCGAACCGGGCGGCGTCCGTGACTGCGGCGGGCCGCAGCCGGACACGGCTTCCGGTGATCAGGCCGGTCATCGGCCCAGTGTCGACCCCCGGGCGCCCACTGTCGAGCAACACCGCCCGGCTGGCCGCCGGGCGGTACCGCCGTCAGTCGTCCATGTCGACGTCGGAACCCTGCCGCGGGCGCTTCGAAGGCCGGGAGTCGTCCGGGGAGTCCAGCGGCGAGTGCACCGGCTTCGAACCGGACGGGCCCGCCACGGGCGGCGCGGCTTGCGGAGCACCCGGAGCCGGCTTGACCTCTTCCCAGGAGTGCCACGGGCCGCCCTGCTTGGCGAACCCGGGGTCGTTGCGGTCCCAGTAGGCGCGATCCGCGTTGTCGCTCGGGTGCGGGCTCTTGTACCGGTCCTCGTGCGCGCCACTGGCGTTGGAGCGTTCCTTGGACTCGATGCCGTGGTAGGTGCTCTCCTGGCGGTTGTGCTCCAGGTTCTCCTTGCGGGTCCGCCCCATCCCCTCCCGGTTCCAGTTCGAGCCCGCGGCCTCGTCGTGCCCGAGCACGCCGTTCTTGTGCCCCTTGATCTCGTTCCCGGACGTGCCGTTGTACGACTCCCCGGGCTGCTTCGTGTCGAAGCGCCGGTCCGGGTGCATCAGCCAGCTCTTGTCCGGCTTCTTCCCGGCCGGGACCGGCGACAGCGCCGCGTCCTTCCACAGCGGGAGCATGTTGCCGTGCTCGTGCTTGGGGTTCTCGTACCCGGCCGCGGTCCGCCGGTCGTACTTCTGCGCCCCGGTGGGCTTCTTCGCGCCGTACTTCCCGGCCGGCGACATCTGCTGGTAGAGCCGGCCGCCCGGGGAGTGCTCGGTGACGACGTTGCCCGGCACGTTCGTGTTGATCTTCAGGTTCGGCTTCCCGCCGGACCCTGAGCCGCTCGCGCCCTGCGTGCTGGTGCCGCCGTTGCCCGTGCAGCTCTGCGGGCCGAGGCCGAGCGGGTCGACCCACGCGTGCGGGTTCCCGACGTAGGCGTGCGGGTTGGGCCCGGCGCCGAGGCCGATCGGGTCGGGGCTGGCGTAACGCCCGGTGGCCGGGTCGTAGTAGCGGAAGAAGTTGTAGTGCAGCCCGCTCTCGGCGTCGGCGTACTGCCCGGCGAACCGCAACGGCGTGCCCGCCGCCGTGCGGGTCTCCTCGACGGTCTTGCCCCACAGGCTCAGCCGCGCGAACCAGGCGACGGCGCCGCGGTCGTCGACGAGCTCGGTGGGCGCGCCCGACGGATCGGCCACGACCAGGTGGAACTGCTCGCCGGCGAGCTCCTGCGGCGAGCGCAGCAGCCGGTCCCGCTGGATGAGCGGCTGGTGGGTGCCCGGTTCGTAGTCCCACACGGTGACGCGGGTGCCGGCGGCGTCCGAGTGGGACTGCTCGACGAGCACCTGGTCGTCCCAGGTGAACTCGACGCGTTCGGCCACCGTGGTGCCGTCCGCCTCGAGCCGTTCCTTGGCGGTCCGCCTGCCGAGCGCGTCGTAGGTGTAGCGCCACCGGACGCCGTCCGGGGTGCGCACCCCGGCGAGCCGGTCCTGCGGGCCCCAGGTGTACTGCCAGGTCCCGCCGGCGCTCTCCCGGAGCACGAGCCGGCCCCGCTCGTCGTGGGTGAAGCGGGTCCGCCCGGCCGACTGGACCACCGAGCCGGTGAACGACCGCGGGCCGAGCGCGTCCTGGTCGGCCGTGGTCGGCCACACCGCGTCGGTGACGTTGCCCGCGACGTCGTAGGCGTAGCGCTCGGACCAGCGCGGCGCCTGCACGCCGACGACGCGGGCGCGCTGGTCGAGGGTGAAGCCGCGCGGGCCGGTGAGCCGGTCCTGGACGCCGGTCAGCGCGCCGTCGGGCCGGTAGGCGTAGGTGCGTTGCTGGCCGAGCTGCCCCGCCGCGCCGGTGATCGTCTGGGACTGCAGCCGCCCGTCCGGCGTCCACGTCCGGCCGATCGCCGCGCCCGAGTCGAGCGTGCGCCGGACCTCGCGGCCGGCTGCGTCGTGGTCGAAGCGCAGTGTCCGGCCGGGCGTGTGCACGGCGAGCGGCCGGTCGAGCGCGGTGTACTCCCAGACGCTCTCCGCGCCGGAGGGGGTCCGGCGCCGGACCCGGCGGCCCTGCGCGTCGTAGCCCGATTCCACGGTGCGGCCGCCGACGGTCTCGGCGGTGATCCGGCCGGCGGGGTCGCGCTGGTAGGTCACCCGGCCGCGGCCGTCGTCGGCCTCCAGCAGGTGCCCGAGGGTGCTGTAGGTGTACCGCGTGGTGACCGGGCCGCAGGTGTGCTCGACGAGGTTGCCGACGAGGTCGTAGCGGAAGGTCGTCGTCTCCCCCGCGTGCGTCCGGGCGGCCAGCTGGCCGGCGGCGTCGTAGCGGTAGTCCACTGTGGACCCGGTGAAGTCCTTCTCCCGCACCAGGTTTCCGGCCGCGTCGTACTCGTAGCGCCAGACGAGCCCCTGCTCGTTCGTGACGGCGGTGAGCCGCAGCCGCGTGTCGTAGGCGAACTCCACCCGGGTGCCGTCCGAGCGGATCTCGGCCGCGGGCAGGTCGAAGTGCGTGGACTCGCCGCGGGTGACCGCCCCGGCCGCGTCGGTGTGCACGAGGTTGTTGCCCTCGCCGTCGAAGACCCAGCGCTCGACGGCGCCGGTCGCGTGCCGGTGCCAGGCGAGCCGGCCATCGACCGTGTACCCGAAGCGCTCCACGCCGCCGAGCGGGTCGGTGATGGCGCTGACGCGGCCGAAGAGGTCGCGCTCGTAGCGCGTCACGCCGCCGAGCGGGTCCGTGGTCGCGACGGGCAGGCCGCTGGAGTCCGTCTCGACGCGCAGGGTGTTGCCCAGCGCGTCGGTGACGGCGGCGGTGTTGCCCCGGTCGTCGTAGGCGTAGCGGCGGACGGCGCCGGTCGGGTCGATCACCGCGGTGACGTTGCCGCGCTCGTCGTACTCCCAGCGCGTGATCACCCCGGGCGCTTCGGACATCGTCAGCGGCAGGCCGAACCGGTTGCGCTCGAAGCCGGTCTCGGCGCCGTCCGGCCGGGTGATGGTGGCGAGGTTGCCGGCGTCGTCGTAGGTGTAGGCGGTGGTGCGGCCCAGCGCGTCGGTCTGGCGCAGCAGGCGGTCGCGGGCGTCCCACTCGTTGACGATCGTGCCGCCGAGGGGGTCGACCTCCTTGACCACCTGGCCGGCGTCGTTCAGGTGGAACGCGGTGCGGTGCCCCAGCGAGTCCGTCGAGTAGGTGACGCGGTTCGCGGTGTCGTACTCCATCGTGCCGGTGAAGAACCCGCCGGCGCCTTCGGTGCGAACGCAGCGTCCGTGCCGGTCGTAGGTGTAGCGGTACCACTCGCCGTTGCGGTCGGTCCAGGAGGTGATCCGCCCGGCCCCGTCGTAGGTGTACTGGAACGCGCGCCCGGAGGCGTTGGTCACCGCCGTCAGCCGGCCGTCGGTGTAGGCGTAGCGCATCAGCTCGACTTCGGTGCCGTCCGCGGCGACCGCGTGCAGCGCCGTGACCCGGCCGTCGGCGGTCTCCAGCCGGACGGCGTGTCCGCCGCTGTGCCGGATCTCCGCGGGCACGCCGTGCTCGTCGTGAACGAACTCGATCCGGTTCCCGCCCCGGTCGGTGACCGACCGCAGGGGCAGTTCCGCCGCCCCCGGCGCGAAGTAGAGGACGAGCTCCTGCCCGTAGTCCTCCAGCAGGTAGCCGCCGTCGTCGGCGCGGGTCAGCCGCCGCTCGGGTCCCTCGGTGGCGGTGGTCCACGTGCCGACCGTCGGGTGCGGGTACTTCTGGATCGTGCCGTCGGCCGCGGCGAAGGTGAGGCCGGTGTCGTCGACGGCGAGCCGCTGGTCCACTGTGGACACCCAGCTCGCGCCGAACCAGCGTCCGGCCCGGCGGGCCGAGAAGTGCGCCCGCTCGACCAGCAGCGGCAGCACGCCCAGGAACTCCGCGTCGACCTCGCTCATCACCATCTGGCCGGTGGAGACGTCGATCGGGTCGTTCTCGCAGCGCAGCTTGTCCGGCGGCCGGGGGTTGGGCTTCTCGTCCTTCAGCGGCGGCGGGCTGTCGGTGCCCTTGCCACCGCCCTTGCCACCCGAGCCGGGGCCGTCCACCCCGCGCGACCCCGTCGGGCCGTCGGGCGTCGGGTCGGGGCTCTTCAGGGTGTTGTCCGGACCCTTGGACGCGGGCGGCGGATCGGTCTTGGCCGGCGGCGCGTCCGCACCCGAGGAATGCGTACCGTCGCCGTCACCCTTCGCACCGGACGGCGACGTGTTCCCATCACCCTTCGGCGGCGGATCCGTCTTCGCCGGCGGCGCATCCGGCCCACCCTTGCCCTTCGGACCACCCAGATCCTTCGGATTCCCCTTGATGTCGATCTTGTTCGGCGGCGGAGACGCCTTACCCGGCTTGATCTTCCGCAACGCCTTCGCCGCATCCGAGAACAAATCACCCGCCCGCTTCAGCAACGGAACCAGCGCCTTCAACGCCGTAACGAGCCGCTTCACCAGATCCGCGATCTTCGACGCCGTCTTCGCGACCGCGCCGATCACCTGCGGCACCACCCAGGTGAGCCCAATGCCCAGCGTGAACACCACCTGCAACGCCCAGCTGATCAGATGCCCGATCAGCTCCGCGATGATGTCCCGCACCAACGCCCGCACCGCCGCGACGACCTCACCAGCGGTCTTCACACCACTGGAAGCGCCTTCACAACCCTTCTGCGCCGTGTTCAGCAACGTCACCGTGTCATCAGCGCGCTGCCGGTAGCTGTCACCCGCGGGCCCGGTCCACGACGCCGTGTCCGCCTTGACCATCCCGGTCAAGTCCTCACCGATACTGCCCAGCTCGGTCGCGATGTTCTTCCACGTCTCCGACTGCGCCGCGATCTCATCCGCGTTGCCGGTCAGCCCGTTGAGCGCTTCCTTCAACGGCCCGACGTGCTCCATCAACCACCCGACACCCGCGGCGAGAACCGCCCCGAACGGGTCCATCGCCATCGACAACGCATCCAGCGCGGTCCCGACCGCACCCATCGCGACCGAAGCCCAGTCACCCGACTCGATCGCGGACTTCAGATCGGCCGCCGACTCCAGCAGCGACACCCCCGAGTAGGCCTTGGTCGAGTCCTTCGTTTCCGCGACCAGCGGGTTCGCCACTGAGTGACCTTCCTCGTGTCCAGGGGCGAATCAGTTCACCACGGGTTGTTGTCCTGCTCGTCCGGGTCGGCGCCCGGCCGGCGGCCCGGCGGCGGCGAGGCCTGCGGGCCCGGCGGCGCCGGCGGGGTGCCGGTGCCGCCGGCCGCCGGGGCGGGCGGCACGGGCGGCGGGACCGGAGCCGGCGGCGCGGCCGGGTCGTCGGGCTCGTCCGGGTCGGGGAACCGGCCGCGGAGCGAGTCGAGCATGAGCGTGCGGGTGTCGCGGTCCTCGTCGCCGAGGTTCTCGGCCATCACGCCGGCCACGCGCTCGGCGATGCCGGACTGCGCGCGGCGCATCGTGGTGAGGATCGCCCGCGACAGCTCTTCGAGGGGGAACGACTTGACCTTGTTCGAGAACGTCAGGTCGGTGACGGTGCCGTCCGCGCCGACGGTGACGCTGACCGCGCCGTCGCCGCTCGTGGCGGTCAGCCGCAGCCGCTCGGTCTCCGCCTGGGCCGCCTGGTAGCGCTCGGCCTTGGCCGCGAACCCGGCCGCCCAGTCGTCCATCCGGCGGATCGTCTCGTCGGGGTCCCGCATCAGGTCCCCGAGCCCGTTCGAGCCGTTCGGGCTCGTCATCAATTCACCCTCGCTTCAGCTTCTCGCGGCGCGGCCGCGAGCTGACGCTCGAACGGCTGCTTGTTGCCCTCTTCACCGTCGCGGTAGGACTGCGCGGCCGTCCGGACGTTGTCCGAAAGGCCCTGCACACCCTCCACCGACGCCTTCAGCGTGTCCTGCGCCTGCTCACCCGTCGGCCGGATGATCGGCGGCAGGAACGCGCACAGCAGCCCGTACGCGTGGTCCGACATCGCCGAGTCGGACGCGGAGACCGCCGTGTTCAGCCGGTCCACCAGGCCGTCGACGTGACTCGCGTGCGCGACCAGGTCGTCCGGTTCGACCTCGAAGCCGCCCGCCGTCATGTGCTCACTTCCAATCCTGGTTCTTCCAGTCGCCGATCACCGGCGGCGCCACGACCTGCTCGCCGTCGAAGAAGTTCGGGTCGTCGTTCTCGACGTAGTCGGCCGACTTGTGTTCCTTGTCGTCTTCCTTCTTGCCGCCCTTGGCACCGGCGCCCATGCCGCCCATGCCCGGGGAGCCCGGCGCCCCGGCCTTGCCGCCGGCCGCCGCGTTGCGCGCCGCCATCGCCTCGGCCTCGGCGGCCGCACCCGACGCGGCGCCGCCGCTCAGGTTGCCCGCCCCGGTGCCGCGCAGGCCCGCGCCGCCCGCCCCGGCACCGCCGGTGCCCGAGCCGCCGATCCCGCCGAGGGACCCGCCCCCGGCACCGGAGCCGCCGCCGATGCCACCAAGGCCACCGAGGCGGCTCGCGATGCTCTCGCCGTTGATCCCGCCGCCGCGGCCGATGGTCGGCATCTTGCCGAGCCCGCCGCTGCCGCCGGAGCCGCCACCGGGGATGCCGTTGCCGCCGAGCCCGCCGCCCGTGGGCAGGCCGGTGATCGGGTCGATGCCGGGCGGGGTGAAGCCGCCGCCCAGGCCGCCGCCGCGGATGCCACCGCTGCCGCCGCCCGGGATGTCGGGGACGGAGAACGACGGCGGGGTGTACCCGCTGCCGCCGCCGGTGCCGCCACCACCGCCGATGCCCGAGGGGGTGAAGCCGGACGACGTCGTCGAGTCGCCGCCGCCGGGGATCGAGGAGCCGGGGATGCCCGCGCCGCTGAAGCTGCCGCCGCCGGGGGTCTCCGGCATGTCGAAGCTCGGCGGGGTGAAGCTCCCGCCACCGCCGCCTGACCCGCCCGCGCCGCTGCCGCTGCCGCCACCGCCCGGGATGCCCGCGCCGGAAAAGCCGGAGCCACCCGAGCCGGAGCCGCCACCCGGGATGCCCGCGCCGCCGTATCCGCCGCTGCCGCCGGCCCCGCTGCCGCCCGCTCCGCCGCCGACGGGCCGGCCGGTGGCCGGGTCGATGGGCAGGCCGGTGGCCGGGTCGATCGGGAAGCCGGTGGCCGGGTCGATGGCGGGGGCGCCGTTGGCCGAAGCGGCCGGGAGGCGCGCCAGCGCCGGGTCGGTGCTGCCGTTCGGGTCCAGCTGCCCGTTGGGGAGCGTGCGGCCCATCAGGCCCTGCGACGACCCGCCGGACGACTGGGGGGTGCCCAGGGTGCGCGCGCTCGCCGTCGCGGTCGGCAGCTTCGGCGGAGCCGGGAACTTCGGCGTCGCGACCGCGCCGGCGATGGTCTGGTCGTACTGGGTCATGATCTGCGCCGCGTGCTCGCGCGCGACCTGCTGCGCCCGGTAGGTCTGGATCGCCTCGCCGGCCGCCGACGCGTACTGCACCGGGTCGGTCATCGACTGCAGCTTCTGGTTGGTGGCCTGCAGGTCGAACTGCACCGGCGGGTTCGCGCCCATCTGCCGCTGCGTCTCGTTGAGCGCCTGGGAGTGGATCTCCTGCTGGCGGCCGGCGAGCGTCGCGCCCTGCGCGGTCGCGCCCAGCCACTTGCCGACGCCTGCGAGGTGCTCGCGGACGGCGTCACCGGCGTCGCCCTGCCAGTTGCTCGTGCTCGCGGTGATCGAGTCGGCCAGGTTCTTCTGGTGGGTGCCGAGGTCGTTGCCGACCTGCACCCACTCCTCCGACGTCTCCGCGACGGTCGCCGGGTTGGCGTCCAGCGTGATGGCGTCGTTCATCTGCTCGTGACTGGCGTTGCTCCACAGCATGTGCGGCGGCTCGCCGGTCTCGCGCATGGACAGGCCCTCGTCGAGCCCGTTCTTCGAGTTGTCCAGGTGCTGCTGGTACAGCTCCTGGATCTTCTGGTCGCGCAGTACCGGGTCGACGGCCGGGCCGAGCCAGCCGGCCCGGATCTCGTCGTCGATCTGCTGGGTGGCCATCGCGCGGATCTCGTCGCCCGAGGGCGTGTCGTCGGTCTTCAGCGGCCCGACGTAGTACTTCGACGACGAGTCCGCCGTCGGGTCGTACAGCGGGCTGCGCCGGTTGTAGTCCGGGGACGACGGGTCCGACACGGACTCGGCGGTGGGTGCCACGGTCTCCCTCAGCTCTGGTCGGCGGACGGGAGTGCGACGAGCGTGGCCCGTGTCTCCTCTTCCCGCGTCTTGTAGTTCTGCTTCGCCAGCTTGATCGCTTCGATGTAGGTCGGGAACTCCTGCCGCGCGGCCTGCAGCTGGGTGACCAGGCCGTGGTCGTCGGCCGCGGTGTTCACCATGTGGCCGGAGACCCACAGGCCGACCGCGGTCCGGCTGAGCGCCGGCTTGTCGTGCAGGCGCTGCAGCGCCGACCAGCGCGCTTCCAGCGACTCGAGCACGCCTTCGAGCGACTCGATCAGCCGGTTGCCGGTGGTGTCGTCGACCGCGAAGCTGCCGCTCTCGGCGAGCCGCTTCAGCTGGGCGCCGGCGAGGCCGACGCGGACCGCGGACATCGCCTGCAGCTGCGGGGTCTCCGCGGCCTGGAACTGCTGGGTCGCTTGCAGCGCGTCGGTGGTCGCCGCCGTCACTTCGTCGGTCATCAGGAGGGTTCCTTCCCGGGTCAGTAGACCGCAGCGATCGCGTCGCGGATGGCGCGGGCCAGCTCGGCGCGGCCGGCGGGCACGTACTCGGCCGTCAGCTCGCCGGCGTCGCCGCTCTTGGTGCGCACGAGGTAGCGGCCGTCGGCGGTGTCCAGCCAGCTCAGCGGGTCACCCGCGAGCCGCTCGCCGCGACGGCTCTGCGCGGTGACGGCGATGTGACCACCGCCGAGGCGCGGTTCGGCGAGCACGCGCTCCAGCACGGCGACGTCGGACGTCGGCCGGGCCGGTGGGCGGCGGCCCGGCCGCACCACGGCCTTGACCTCGATCATGCCGAAGGCGTCGGTCTCTTCTTCGTCGAACTCCGCGTCGGCGCGCCGCTTGGCCGTCATCGCCGAGACCTCGCGGCCGGCGGCGCGGTGCACGACGTGCCTGCCGGTCGTCGCGGCGGGCGCCGGGGGCAGCACGCCGGTGACGACCTCGACCAGGTCCTCGTCCGCGAAGAGAGAGAACAGCAGCTCGTCGGTGTCCGGGGCCTGGGTGATGCCGAGCGCCTGCGCGCCGTCGGTGACCACGAGGACGGCGACGTCGGCGCCGAGGCCGTCGATCCCGCTCACCGCGACCGACACGCGCGGGCTGGCCAGCAGCTCGAAAGCCGTGCGCACACCCGGGTGCAGCTCACCCGACACCGAAAGACGCCGCTCCTCGAGCGCGTCGTAGACCTGCCGGGCGACGTGGACGAACCGCACCGGATCGGCCGGGAGGTACCCGGCCCGCAGTGGGTACCGCCGGACGTCGCCACCGGTCGCCTGCCCGACCACCAGGGCTTCCACGACCTCGAGGACGAACTCGAACCTGTCCGCCATTTCCCCTCGCCTGATTCCACTCAGTCAACCGCAAACGCCGGACATCCAAGACGTCAAACCTTCAAGCAAGTTCCCTTACGAAGAGTAGCAGTGCCGCATGATCGCGGTTCGGCACCGCCACCCGGATGCCCGAAAGACCACGATCCCTGTCCTGGGCGGGCAAGGGGCCCACAGTGGCCGTATCACCCGATGCGGTGGTTGTGCACGCGGAGCTGCAGAGTGATGAGATCCAGCAGGGGCACGGAAACGCCCAGCTCACGGGCACGCGCGGTGAGATCGCCGAAGATCTGGTCTCCCTCGACCGAGTGACCGCCGAGAAGGTCGCGATACAGCGAAGAACCACCCGTTCCGGGGTCGGTCACCGTTCGGCGTGTCGCCTCCAGATCCGCGGCGGGCACGGGATATCCGGCGGCTTCGGCGACGGCCGCGGCCTCCGCCACGACGGCCTCGGCGAACGCCGTGCCGCCGGGCACCGCGACGACGTCACCGGTCGTGCCGCGCATCAGGCTGTTCACCCCGCCGATCGACGCGATGAACACCCACTTCGCCCACATGGCCCCGGTGATCGCGTCGTCGCGGGCCGCCGGGAAGCCCGCGCCGGTCAGCGCCGCGTCCACGTCGGACAATCGCGGCGGGACGGGTTCGACGCGCGCGCCGTAGGTCAGGTTCTGCAGCGGCCCGAGCCGCCGGATGTCGCCGTCGTCGTCCACCGTGGTCACGACTTTCGCGACACCGCCCAGAACCGCGGCGTCGCCGAAGCGCGCGGCGAGGGCGTCGATGTGCGCCATCCCGTTGAGGAACGGCAGAATCAGCGTTCCCGGGCCGACCGCGGGCGCGAAATCGTCGATGGCGCTCGTCAGCGCGGTGGCCTTCACCGCGAGCAGCACGAGGTCGTAGGTTTCGTCCAGGGTCCCGGTTTCCACCAGCGGCGGGTCGAGCACGGTCTCTTCGCCGAGCCCGACGATCCGCAGCCCGCGCTGCCGCAGCAGCTTCGCCCGCCCGGGCCGGACGAGGAACGTCACGTCCCGGCCCGCCTGCAGCAGCCGGCCACCGAAGTACCCGCCGGTCGCACCGGCACCCACCACCAGGATCCGCACGTCGTCCACGCCCACGACGCTACGCCGCGCGGGTACCGGGCCGCCGCCGTCCCGATGGGTGGCCGGCGGTGGGGCTCGCCACACCGCTCCCCCGCGGCCCGGCCGGCCGGCACCCGCGTGCCGACCGGTCGACGCGCCTCGCGGGTGCGGTGATCCGGCCCGCCGCACCGGTTCCCGCGGCCGGGTAATCCGCTTCACCACGCGAACCGCGTCGGTCCCCGGAAACCGCAGTCTCGGTCCCGGCCGAGCCCGGATTCCGTGACGGTGACCCGCTGTCACCACGCAACTCGCCGGCGCGGCGGCCACAGCGTCCGCACAGCAAGACACAGCGAACGGACAGGTGAAATCCGCTGCCGACCGGGCACCGCGAGGCGTTGACCAGGCATGGGAAGACCGATCCGGGACCTGGGCCTCGCCGCCGCGCTCGCCGCGACCCTGCTCGTGGCGGCCTGCGGCCAGGCGGTCACGACCGCCGCGCAGAGCACCACGACGGCCCCGGATCCGCCGCAGGACACCGAGGTCGGGCCACCGGCGCCGAGCACCACCGCGGTCCCCTACCCCGACCTCACCGGCGTCGCCGGCGGGGTCGCGGACGCCGTCACCGCCGCCTCGCGCGGGACCGATGTCGGGTTCGTCCTCTTCGACCGGGAGTCCGGAAAGGAGCTGGCCTCGCTGGACCGTGACACGCCGTACTACACGGCTTCGGTGGTGAAGCTGCTGATCGCCATCGACGAGGTGCGCGGCACCGACGGCGGCTGGGCGCTCCCCGACGCCGGCACGGTCGACGACCTGACCGACATGCTCGCCGGCAGCGACGACGCGATCGCGTCGGAACTCTGGGAACGCAACGGCGGCAACGAGATCGTCACCCGCACCGCGGGCCTGATCGGTCTCACGCACACGACCCCGCCGGCCGACCCGACCCAGTGGGGCATGGCGAAGACGAGCGCCGCCGACGTCGTCGCGACCTACGAGTTCCTCGAGGACACCGTGCCCGACGACGTCGCGCAGCCGCTGCTCACCGCGCTCGGTGACGCCCGCAACCCCGCCGACGACGGCTGGGACCAGTACTTCGGCATCCCCGACGGGCTGCCCGGGACGTCCTGGCAGGTCAAGCAGGGCTGGATGATCCTGCGCGACGCCCTGGTCCTGAACACCACGGGTGTCGTCAACGACCGCTACGTCGTCGTGCTGCTGACCCGGCAGCCGCCGGTCGGCTCGGCGAAGGGCCGCGCCGCCGTGACCGCGGGGATCACGACGCTCGCTCCCCTGCTGAAGCAGCTGAGCGCGACGTGACGTCACGAGCGCGGTCGATGTCCGGGCCGCGGTAGAGCCGTTCCGGGATCCGGGCCAGCGTCGACGGGTGGACCTGCGGGCCGAGGCCGTACAGCTTCTGGAAGCTCATGATGAGCGGCCGCCAGGCGTCCGGGTCGATGCGGTCGTCGCTGCCGGGCAGGCGGATGTCGTCGTGCACGAACACGCGCTGCACCCGCACCTCGATCGCGACGATCCCGCCGCGCTGCCGCTCGTCGGCGTCCGCGACCGGGTGCACGGCCTCGACGACCGCCTCCATCGCCACCGGGCATTCGGCGACGCGCGGCGGCGCCACGGTCTCCGACGCCACCGGCGTCAGCCCGGCCCGCTCGAACTTCTCCGCGAGGTGGAAGTAGCCGCGCTGCTGCTTCCCGGGCGGCACGGGGTCCGAGCCGGTGGTCATGGCGAGCCGGTCGACGTGCGCCGCGAGCGCGTCGGAGGGCAGGTTGAGCACGCATTCACGGGTGCGCAGCAGGTTGTGGGTGGTGTGCGAGCGCGCGCTGAGCCCGAGCATCGCGCGCCAGCCGAGCCAGAACGCCGACGACATCGGGGCGAGGTTGGCCGAGCCGTCCTCATTGGAGCTGGAGATCAGCACCACGGGGGTGCCGAAGTAGAGGATTCCGGGCTCGATGGCTGAATGCGCAAGGGTTTCCGTCTTCACGCCGTCCATCGTCCCGCCCGGCTCACTCCCCACGCTGGCGGGAATCGGCCGTCGCGATCACCCACGCCCGAAGTCCGTGAATGCCACATTCACGGACACTGTGTCCCTCGATGTGGCATTCACGGACTTGAACGTCAGGAGCGGCGCGCAGCTTGAGTGAGGGCGCGGCGGGTGAGGACGCGCGCGAGGTGGCGGCGGTACTCCGCCGTCGCGTGCGGCTCGTCCGGCGGGTTCGTGTCCTCCGCCGCCAGGGCCGCCGCGTCCTCGATGGACGCGCCGGACGCCAAGGCCGCCTCGGTCGCCGACGCGCGCAGCGGGACGCCGGCCATGTTGACCAGGCCCACCTTGCCGCCGACCACGGCCACGCCGACCATCGCCCAGTCGAGCGCGCGGCGGGTGAACTTCTCGAAGCCCCAGCCGAGGCCGGTCTGGCTCGGCAGCCGGATCTCCGTCAGCAGCTCGTCCGGCTCCAGCGGCGTCGTGAACGGGCCGAGGAAGAACTCCGACGCCGGGATCCGGCGCTCGCCCGCCGGGCCGCGCGCGACCAGCACGGCGTCCGACGCCAGGATCGCCGCCGGGAGGTCGGCCGCGGAGTCGGCGTGCACCAGGGAACCGCCGAGGGTGCCGCGGTGGCGGACCTGGCGGTCGCCCACCTCCCCCGACGCGTGCGCCAGCAGCGGCGCGTGCTCCCGCAGCACCGGGTCCTGCTCCAGGTCGCTGTAGCGCGTGAGGGCGCCGATGACGACGTCGCCGCCGTCCAGCCGGACGTAACGCAGCTCGTCGACCGGCCCGATGTCCACCAGGTACTCCGGCGCGGCCAGCCGCAGCTTCATCAGCGGCAGCAGGGAATGCCCGCCGGCCAGGACCTTGGCGTCGTCGCCGTGCTCGGCCAGCCGGGCCAGCGCCTCGTCCACTGTGGACACGCGCTCGTAGCGGAACTCGGCGGGGATCACCGGTCCACCTCCTGACCCGAAGCGTCCATCACGGAGCTGACGATGTTGTGGTAACCCGTGCAGCGGCACAGGTTCCCTTCCAGTCCGACACGCACCTCTTCGCGCGTCGGCTTCGGATTGTCCGCGAGCAGCGACACCGACGCCATGATCATCCCCGGGGTGCAGAACCCGCACTGCAGGCCGTGCTGCTCCCGGAACGCCCGCTGCACCGGGTGCAGCTCGCCGTCCGCGCCGGCCAGTCCTTCGACGGTGGTGACGGCGTGGCCGTCGGCCTGCGCGGCCAGCACCGTGCACGACTTGACCGACTCGCCGTCCAGCAGCACCGTGCAGGCGCCGCACGACGTCGTGTCGCAGCCGATGTTCGTGCCGGTGAACCCGGCCGTGTCGCGCAGGAAGTGCACCAGCAGCGTCCGGTCCGGCACCTCCTCGGCCACCGGCCGTCCGTTGACCTCGATCGAGACCTTCACCGCGGGTTCTCCTTGCTAGCTGTGACAATCGGGGCTTCGCCCCGAGCCGGGGGCTCCGCCACCCGGACCCCCTGAAATGCAGCCTCTTCGATAGCGGCCCAGACCCGGATCGGGGTCGTGGGCATGTCCAGGTGCCGGACGCCGCGCGTGGCCAGCGCGTCGACCACGGCGTTGTGCACCGCCGGCGTCGAGCCGATCGTCGCCGCCTCGCCGATCCCCTTGACGCCCAGCAGGTTCCGGTCGGTCGGGGTGGCCATGTCGACGAGCTCGAAGTCCGGCAGCTCGACGGCCGTGATGAACGAGTAGTCCGCCAGCGTCGCGGTGGTCGGGTTGGCGTCCTCGTCGTAGGTGACGACCTCCATGAGCGCCTGCGCGGCGCCCTGGCCGAGCCCGCCGTGGCGCTGGCCGCGGAAGGTCAGCGGGTTGACGATCGGGCCGGCGTCGTCGACGGCGATGATCCGCCGCAGCACGACCTTGCCGGTCTCGGTGTCGACCTCGACGACGGCGAGGTGCGCGCCGAACGGGAACGTCGGCTTGCCGCCGCCGAACCAGACGTCCGCGGTGAGCTTGCCGTCCCCGGCGGTTTCGGCGACCTGCGCCCAGCTGAGCACCGCGCTCGACGGCGCGCCGCGGACCTGCCAGACGCCGCGCTCGACGTCCAGCTCCAGGTCGTCGGCCGACGCCTCCAGCAGGTCGGCCGCCAGTTCGCGGGCCTCGGCGATCACCTCGTCGGCCGCCTGCCGGATGGCCGACCCGCCGAGCTGCAGCGAGCGGGAGCCGAACGTGCCGATCGCCTTGGGCACCTCGTCGGTGTCGCCGTGGCGGACCGTGATCTTCTCCAGCGGCACGCCCAGGCGGTCCGACAGCAGCATCGCCAGCGACGTGCCGAGGCCCTGCCCGTGCGGCGAGCTGCCGGTCCAGGCGACGACCGAGCCGTCCGGGTGGATGTCGACGCGGCCGCTCTCGCCACCCCCGTCACCGCCGGTGATCTCGACGTACGCGGCGATTCCGAGGCCCAGCTCGATCGGGTCGCCGGCGTCCCGCCGTCGCTGCTGCTCGGCGCGGAGCTCGGCGTAGCCGCCCGCTTCGAGCACCTTGTCCAGCGCCGTCGCGTACTCACCCGAGTCGTAGGACGCGCCGGTCGGCGTCTGGTACGGGAACTCTTCGGGCCGGATGAAGTTGACCCGGCGGACCTCGGCCGGGTCCAGCCCGATCTCGGCGGCGAAGACGTCCATCGCCCGTTCGAGCGCGGCCGTCGCCTCCGGGCGGCCGGCGCCGCGGTAGGCGGCGATCGGGGTGGTGTTGGTGACGACGCCGCGGCTGCGCGTCTCGACCGCGGGGAACCGGTAGACGCCGACGGCCATCAGCTCGGTGAGCGTCGGCAGGAACAGCGTCCGCGGGTAGGCGCCGGCGTCCTGGACGACGTCGAGGCGGTACGCGAGCACCGTGCCGTCGCGCTTGCCGCCGATGGTGACGGTGTTCTGCTGGGCGCGCCCGTGGGTCATCGACGTGAGGTTTTCGCTGCGCGTCTCGATCCAGCGCACCGCGCGGCCGATCCGCTTGGCGGCCCAGCCGAGGACGGTCGCCTCGGGGTCCGCGCCGATCTTCGCGCCGAACCCGCCGCCGACGTCCGGGGCGATGACGCGCACCGCCTCCTCGCCGACGCCGAGGCTGCCGGCCAGCTGCGACCGGGCGATCTGGGCGTTCTGCGTGGACAGCCACGCGGTGAGCCTGCCGTCCTCGCCCCACACGCACGACGCGCCGCGGACCTCGAGCGGCGCGGGGGCGACGCGCTGGTTGACGATCGTCTGCGTGACGACCGCGTCGCAGCTGTCGAAGAGGGCGTCGTCGAACTCCTCGGCGCCGTGGACCTGCATGACGTTGCTGCCCGTTTCCGGGTACAGCAGCGTTTCCCCGGCCAGCGCGGCGTCGATGGTCGCGACGGCGTCGAGCGGGTCGTAGTCGATGTCGACCAGCTCGGCCGCGTCGGCCAGCTGGTAGCGCTCCTCGGTGAGGACGAGCGCGACGGGTTCGCCGACATAACGGACGATTCCGTCGGCCAGCCACGGTTCCTTCACCGGCCCGGCGTCGTGCGGCGCGAGCCCGAGGTCGGCGGCGGTGAACACGCCGAGCACCCCGGGCGCCGCGAGCGCCTCGCTGACATCGATGCCGCCGATCCGCGCGTGCGCGATGGGACTGCGCACGAACACCGCGTGTGCGGCACCGGAAAGCGCTTCCTCCCGCAGATCGTCGACGTAGGTCCCGCCCGCGGTGATCAAGTTCTGATCTTCTTGGCGGACCACCCTGGTCCCGACAATGCTCATCTGGTCTCCTGCTCGCCGATACCCGCCCGATCATGCCCTCTCCGGCGGCCCGGCGGCAGCATGGATCTAACCGAAGGCCTGCCGGCCGAGGACGACCGCCAGCACGAGCCCGGCGACGCCGATCCCGATCCGCAACGGCGTCGCGGGCAGGTGCCGCACGATCGTCGCGCCGAGCCACGCCCCGGCGAGGGAGCCGAGGCAGACGGCGAGCGCGGCCGTCCAGTCGACCTTGCCGGTCACCGCGAACACGAGCGCGGCGAGCAGGTTCGCCGACCCGGTGACCAGGTTCTTCGCCGCGTTGGTCCGGGCCAGCGGCTGGCTCCACACCGACACCAGCAGCGCCAGCATGAGCACGCCCGCGGCGGCGCCGAAGTAGCCGCCGTAGATGCCGATGACGAAGGCGAACGCGCCGGTCACCGGCCTGAGGCCGTGGTGCTCGGCACCTTCGGCCAGCCGGCGCAGCCGCGGGCCCACCATGAGCACCACCGACGCCCCGCCGATCAGCCACGGCACGATCACGGTGAAGGCGTCGGCCGGCGTCACCAGCAGCACGACGCCGCCGACCGCGCCGCCGATCGTGGTGATGACGCAGAGCGGGAGGATCCGCTCGCGCTGCCCGGCGAGCTCGGGCCGCGCCCCGGCGGCCCCACCGGCGGTGGTGCCGAGCATGGCGACGGTGTTGGTCACGTTCGCGACGACGGGCGGCAGCCCGGCGGCGAGCAGCGCGGGGTAGGACACGAGCGACGCCAGCCCGGCGGTGGCCCCGGTCAGCCCGGCACCGACCCCGGCGAGCACGAGCAGGAGCAGCACCCCGGGGTCCGTGATCACGTTGTCATCTCAGCACGCCCCGGCCCGCACCCGGCGGTGAGCTTGCTCCCACCGTTCACGTCCGTGAATGCCACATTCACGGACACTTGGTCCCTCGATGTGGCATTCACGTCTTTCCCTGGTCACCCGCGACCGGGCGGCGCGGGTATAGGTCGTTATACGAATTATCCAGGCCTTGTCCGAAACCGGACGAGATCGGCCGCCGGGGTTGCCCGGGGCGGCCGGGCCGTCCCAGAATCGCCGCGATGACAAGGTTGTCAGAGAGCGGAGGCCGGACCATGGGCGAGCTGAACCGGCGACGGGCCCTGGGCCTGCTGGGTGCGGGCAGTGCGGCGGCGGTGCTGGCCTCCGGGCTGCTGCCGGGTGTCGCCGAGGCGGGCCCGGCGGGCGGGGCACCGAAGAGCGGCCCGCCGGACGCCGTCGCGGCGACCTACCTGCGGGTCCTGCTCCGGCACACGCGCTGGGCCGAGGCCCAGTTCGACAAGACGGCCGGGATCTACCCGGCCACGGACTTCACCTTCGCCGTCGTCCTCGGCAACGCCCTGCTGCTGACCCGCGACGGCTACGACGCCGCCGTCGCCGGGGTCGACCAGGCCACCCTGAAGACGCACACCCTCGACACGATCAAGCACTTCGCCGCGTCGAACCTGCTCACCGGCGGGACCGAGTGGGGCCGGCGGCTGTTCTTCGACACCACCTTCCAGTCGTACTTCCTGCTCGCCTCGCGTCTGCTGTGGACGGACCTGGACGCGGCCACGCGGGCGAACGTCGAGCGCATCACCACCGAACAGGCCGCCTACACCACCGCGCTGGGCACCAAGGACGACCCGACGTCCGGCGGCTGGACGCCCAACGGCCTGCTCGGCGGGCACGTCGGCGACACCAAGCTCGAGGAGATGGGCGTCTACGCGCAGTCCCTCGCCCCGGCCCTCGCCTGGGCCCCCGGTGACGCCCGCGCCGCCGCCTGGCGGGACGCCTTCGGGTCGTGGAGCCGCAACGAAGGCGGGTTGCCGGCCGCCGACCTGGCCAACCCGCGGCTCGTCGACGGTCACCCGATCAACGCGAACACCGCGACCAACCTCTACGACACGTTCCTCGTCGAGAACCACGGCTCCTTCGGCCCGCACTACCAGGAGGAGCTGTGGCGCACGTCCGGCCGCAACTCGATGCACTTCCTGCTCGCCGGGAAGCCGCTGCCCGAGGTGCTCACCGCGCAGCCGAACGGCGAACTGCTCTGGCGCACCATGCTGCTGATGACCAGCGACGCCGGCGAGCCACTGATGCCGATGGTCGCCGACCGCGAGCACCTCTACGGCCGCGACGTCATCCCGCTGGCCTTCCGCGCGCAGGTGCTCGGCGACCGGTACGCCGCCCGCGCCGAGGCCGACCTGGCCGCCCGGCTCGAGCCGTACCAGGCCTACGCGCCCGCCGACCGGATCACGAAGTTCTCCGGCGAACCGAAGTACGAGCCGGAGGCGCGGGCCGAGGTCGCCATCAGCTACCTGCTGCACGAGTGGCGCGCCGCGCACGGCGGCCCGGTCGTCCCGGTGAGCGGGACGGAGTTCGACGCGCACGCCGCCGGCGTCGCCGACTTCGGCGCCGGGCCGGGGCTGCTCGCCCACCGCTCCCCCGCCGCCTGGGCCGCGACGGTGAGCAAGGCCGGGTTCGTCAAGTTCGCCTGGCAGCCTCACCACGACGACTGGCTGTTCGCGCTCGGCGGTGCGACGCCGATGCTGCTGCCCGCGTCGAACCTGGCCGTCCGCGAGCGCCACGCCACGACGTGGACGCGGGTCCGGGACGGCTTCGACGGCACCTTCGGCGTGCTGCGCTTCGACACCGGCTACGCCGCGTTCGCCACCCTGCCGACCGGTGCCGCGGTGTACGCGAGCACCGGCATCGGCGGCGGCGAAGGCGCGTTCACCGTCTACAACCTGGCCATGCCCGGCGTTCCCGGACTGGACGGCGACCGCACCTACACCGCGGCCGAGGGCAAGGTGACGGTGTCCGCGCAGGACGCGCCGGCCGGCGGCCCGCGGACCGACGACCTGAGCTTCGCGCCCGTCACCGCCCGGTTCGTCCGGATGCTCGGCGTCCGCCCGGATCCGGCGTACGGCTATTCGCTGTACGCCTTCGAGGTCCACGACGGCACCGGCCCGGACCTGGCCCTCGCCGGCACCGCGTCGGCGTCTTCGGCCACCGCGGGCAAAGAGGCGAAATACGCCATCGACGCCAATGCGACCACCCGCTGGGCGGTGTCCACATCGGACCGGCCGCGCGCGGACAGCTGGCTCGCGGTCGACCTCGGCGCGGCGAAGGCGTTCGACCGCGTCGTCCTGAGCTGGGAAGCGGCCGCCGGACGCGGCTACCGCGTCGAGACGTCCGCCGACGGCTCGGCCTGGACGCCGGTGGCGAGCTACCCGAAGCCCGCGCTGAGCAGCACCCGCGGCTGGCTCGACGTCGACGGCCGGGCCGGGCTGGTCGTGTCCGGGCCGAACCCGCTCACCGTCGTCGGCAACAGCGTCACGCTCTCGGACGGCCCCGCCGCGCCGCTGCTGGCCGAGCTGTACCCCGGCACCGCGGGCCTGGCGAAGCTGGCCGGCCGCGCTCGCGCGAGCACCACCGCGGCCGCCGTCCGCGCGAGCGTCACCGACGGATTCCTCGTGCTGGCCAACCTTTCCGCCACCGCGGCGGCCGGAACGGCGAACCTCCCGCAGGACCGTTCGGCGCTCGGGCTGTACCGCGGCGAGCAGGTCGTCACCGCGGCGGGCACCGCGGTCACCTTCACGCTCGCGGCCGCCGAAGGCCGGATCGAACCGCCGCGGTTCACCCTGCGCGGCACGTTCGGCCGGGCGATCCCGACCGGGCTCAAGGCGGTCGTGCGCGACGCCGGCCGGGTCGACCTCACCGCCGCGTCCGGGCTCCCGGTCCTGATCACGGTGGAACCCGACGGCGGCCTCCCGCGGCCGGTCCTGCTGGTCCCGGGCCGGACCGTGCCCGTCCTCGTCCCGGAGGTCCGGCCGTACCCGCTGGCCGACCTCGCGCTCGGCGCCGTCACGTTCCCGGCGGAGCCGCTGCCGGCCGGGATGTCCAGTCCGGCCGCGGCGGTCGACGACGACCCGGCGACGGCGTGGCGGCCGGGCCCGGACGGCCGGCTGGTCGTGGATCTCGGTGCGGTACGGCCGGTTTCCGCGGCCGACCTCGCCTGGACGTCCGGTCGCGTCCCGGCCTGCGCCGTCGAAACCAGCACCGACGGCGTCACCTACACGACCGCCGCGAAGCCGGCCCGGAACCGCACGACGACCGTCGCCGTCACCGGTCAGGTGCGCTACCTCGCGGTACGCACGCTCGACTGGCGAAGCGGCGACGCGAGCCTCACGCGGCTGTCCGTCCGGACCTGATCGATTTCCTACGGTGGCCGGGGCGAGTACCTTGGCACCACACAAGGCACCGCCGGGAGGTCGCATGCGCGTCACGATCGCCGAGGTCGCCCGCCGCGCGCGGGTGAGCAAGACGACCGTGTCGAGGGTGCTCAACAACAAGGCCGACGTCGACGCCGCGACCGCGATCCGGGTGCGCGAGGTGATCGCCTCGACCGGCTACATCCCCAGCGCCGGCGCGGTCGGGCTGGCGCGCGGGGTGACCCGCACGGTCGGGATGCTGGTGCCCGGGCTGACCTGGCCGTGGATGGGCGAGGTGCTCCAAGGCGTCGCCGACGTCGTGGAGTCCAAGGGTTACGGCCTGCTGCTGTCGACCGCGAACCGCGGCGCGGACTCCCTGGAGGAGTTCTCGCGGCAGGTGTCGGCGAAGGCGTTCGACGGGCTGCTCCTGGTCGAACCGCCGGACGCGGTGCGGCACCTGCGGGTGCTGCGCGACTCCGGGCTGCCGGTCGTGGTGATCGACGACCGCGGCCGGCGGCCCGCGTTCCCGTCGGTGGGCACGAGCAACCGCCAGGGCGGCGTCGACGCGGCCAAGCACTTGCTCGAAACCGGCCGCACCCGGCTCGCCACCGTGACCGGGCCCCGCGACTTCGGCTGCACGAGCGACCGGCTCAACGGCTTCCGCGACGCCATCCTCGAAGCCGGCCGGAACCTCGACCCGCGGCTGATCATCGAGGGCGACTTCACCAGTGAAAGCGGGGAAGCCGCGATCCTGCAGCTGCTGGAGAGCGGCCCGGAGTTCGACGCGGTCTTCGCGCACAACGACCTCACGGCGGCCGGCGTGCTGAGCGGCCTGCGGAAGGCCGGGCGCGCGGTGCCGGCGGACGTCGCCGTGATCGGCTTCGACGACATCCCCCTCGCGGCGCACACCCAGCCCCCGCTGACGACGGTCCGCCAGCCCCTACGGGCGATGGGCGAGACGGCGGCCCGGCAGCTGATCGCCCAGCTGGCCGGGGCGCCGTCACCGAGCGCACCCCTGGTGGTGCCGACAACCCTGGTGATCCGCGAGTCCACGGCCGTCGTGAGTGTTTAGGGCGGTTAGAACCGCCCTAAACACTCACGACAACTTGCACCGAGCGCTCAGGTGACGTTCAGCGCCGCCGACAGCGGGACGTTGCGTGACGAGTCGCCGACCGAGACGTGGTACTGACCCGCGTTGGTCGTCCAGGAGCCCGTCCGGTGGGCGAGGTCCCGCGGGGTGAGCGCCAGCCGCCGCCGGAGCCCGGCTCTCACTGGTAGACCCGCACGTAGTCGATCACCATGTCCTGCGGCAGCACGGTGCCCGCTCCCGGCGGACCCGGGAAGTCACCGCCGATGGCGTTGTTGAGGATCAGGAAGAACGGGTGGTCGTAGACCCACGGCCCGCGCGTGCTCTCCACGGTGTCGCGGTTGATCGTCTCGAACGCGTTGCCGTCGACGTAGAACGTCATGTGCGAGGCGTCCCAGTCGAGGCCGAACTTGTGGAACCCGGCGGCGACGTCCTGGCCGAGGTCCATCGGCGCGCCGATGCCGCCGGCGCCGTTGTAGGCCGGGGCGTGGATGGTCGAGTAGGCCAGGTTCGGCGACTTCCCGACGTGCTCCATGATGTCGATCTCACCGCAGTTGGGCCACGGCGTGCCGCCGAAGAAGTTGGCGCCCAGCAACCAGAACGCGGGCCATAGCCCCTGCGTACCGGACACCTTGATGTTCGCCTCGACGTGGCCGTAGGTGAAGCTGAACTTGCCCGCGGTGTTGATCCGGCCCGAGGTGTACTGGCAGGTGCCGCTGCCGCTGATCGGGTCGACCGGGCACGCCGACCCCGGCGTCGCCTCGCGGCGGACCTGGATGACCAGGTTGCCACGGCCGTCCTGCTTGGCGTTGTTGTTGTTCGTGTAGTACTCGAGCTCGTTGTTGACGCCGGCACCCGTCTCGGCCGTCCACTTGCTGGCGTCCGGGCCGGCGCCCGAAGCACCGTTGAACTCGTCGCTCCAGACGAGCGTGCCCGGGAAGTGCGGGGCCGGCGGCGCGGGCGGCACGGTGGTCGGGTTGCCGCCGGTGCCGTAGACGTCGAAGCCCCACAGCGAGTAGCCGTAGCCGTTGGACCGCGCGGTGCCGTACATCCGGACGTACCGGCCGCTGCCGTTGACCGTCAAGGTCTCCTTGAAGCCCTTGCCGGTGGTCGTCGAGTAGAGCGACGTCCAGTTCGCGTTGTCGTTCGACACCTGGATCTGGTACGCGACCGCGAAGGCCGGGTCCCACTGCAGGACGACCTGGTGCACGTTCGCGGTGGCGCCGAGGTCGACGGTGATCCAGCCCGGGTCGACCCAGCCGGTGGTCGCGCTGGTCGCCCAGCGCGTCGCCGGGTCGTGGTCGAACGCCTTCGCCGGGAGGCAGCCGGGGCAGGCGCCGTCGTCCTGGAACGACGAGGCCGAGCCGGACTTGCCGTACGACAGCAGGACGTCGCCGGGCTGTGTGGTGCCGCCCCCGCCGAAGACCTGGAACTCCCACAGCGAGTAGCCGTACTGAGTGGCCCGCTGGGTGCCGGTAAGCCGGACGTACCGGCCGCTGCCGGTGACACTCAGCGTCTGGTTACCGCCCGTGGCGGTGGTCGTCGAGTACAGCGACGTCCAGGTGGCGCCGTCGGTGGACGCCTGGATCGTGAACGCCTTGGCGTAGGCGGCTTCCCAGTTCACCACGACCTGGGACAGCTGCTGGGTGGAGCCGAGGTCGACCTGCAGCCACTGCGGATCGCTGAACGCGCTCGACCAGCGGGTGCCGCCGTCGCCGTCGACCGCGTTCGACGCCGGAGTGCCGACGTTTTCGGTGGACGACGCCGTCACAGGACGGCCTTGGGAGAGCAGGACGGGCGCGGCCTGGGCGGCGGGCGCGCTGATGAGCGCGGCCAGGACCAGGGTGAGGACGGCGAGCACGCCCGAGCGGGCTCGGGGTCGCTTCATGCGTCGGTGCATGGGAAACCTCCACGGGGACCGGCGCCGGGACGTCCTTGCCCCGGCGCGGATCGGCTCACGTGGCCTCGGCGCGGGTGTGGGGCCCGCTCTTCGGTACGCTCTTAGTTCAAGATATAAATAAAGAGCGTGAAAATGTCAACGGCGGTGCGCCGGGTGGTCCCGGAACGGCCGGAACACTGGGCCGGGAGAAGGAATCCCGCCCGGAACCTTGACGCTTGCCCGGCGCGGGATGTTAACTGCTCCTCGCTTCGACGGAACCGGTTCCGCGGCCGCCACCTGGATCGATTCCACCCCTTCGGGCTGACTGGTTCGCTCCTCGCGCTGCCCGCTTCGCCCCGCTCCCCGGCTCACGGGGCCCGGCGGACGCCCCGGCCGCGGACCCGTCGCACCACCCGGACGCCGGCGCGGGCAGTGGGGCCCGCCCGGCACGCCGCCGCGCCCCGAGCGCGGCCCGCCGGAGTCTCTCCGACCGATCAGGCAGGCAGATGAGATCAACGACGTTCTCCCGGGGACGGCGGTTCCTCGCCGTCTCCACCACCCTCCTCACCGCGTTCGCCACGGCGACCGTCCTCGGTTCCACACCGGCGCAGGCCGCCGCGTGCGGGACCACGAACCTCGCCCAGGGGCGTACCGCGACCGCGTCGTCCACCGAAAACGGCGGCACCCCCGCGTCGAACGCGGTCGACGGGAACACGGGCACCCGCTGGTCCAGCGCGTTCAGCGACCCGCAGTGGCTCCAGGTCGACCTGGGCTCGTCGCAGCAGCTCTGTGACGTGGTGCTGACCTGGGAAGCCGCGTACGCCAAGGCGTTCACCGTCCAGCTCTCGAGCAACGGCACGAGCTGGACCGACGCCTACTCGACCACCACCGGCACCGGCGGCACGCAGACCGTGCCCGTCACCGGCACGGCCCGCTACCTGCGGATCAACGGCACCCAGCGGGCCACCGGGTACGGCTATTCACTGTGGGAGGTGGCGGCCCACGGCACCGGCGGCGGCACCACGATCCCGCCGACCGACCCGCGCAATCCGGACCTCGGGCCGAACGTGTCGGTGTTCGACCCGTCGACCCCGGCGTCGACGATCCAGGACCGGCTGACGCAGATCGCGAACCAGCAGCACACCAACCAGTTCGGCGACCAGCGCTACGCCGTGCTGTTCAAGCCGGGCAGCTACAACGCCGACGTCAACCTCGGGTTCTACGAGCAGGTCGCCGGGCTGGGCCTCTCCCCCGACGACGTCAACCTCAACGGGCACGTCCGCGTCGAGGCGGACTGGCTGCAGCAGGGTGACAACCCGGCCAACAAGGGCAACGCGACGCAGAACTTCTGGCGCTCCGCGGAGAACCTGTCGGTGACGCTGCCGGCCGGGCAGGTCGAGCGGTGGGCGGTCGCGCAGGCCGCGCCGTACCGCCGGATGCACCTGAAGGGCAGCCAGATCCAGCTGTGGAACGGCGGTGACGGCTGGGCCAGTGGCGGCCTGATCGCCGACAGCAAGATCGACGGGCAGGCCGTCTCCGGGTCGCAGCAGCAGTTCCTGACCCGCAACAGCGAGCTCGGCAGCTGGGCGGGCGGCGTCTGGAACATGGTGTTCGTGGGCTCGACCGGCACGCCGGCGGCGTCGTTCCCGAACCCGCCGGAGACCGTCGTCAACCAGACGCCGGTGAGCCGGGAGAAGCCGTTCCTCTACGTCGACGGCTCGGGCAGCTACAACGTGTTCGTGCCCGCGCTGCGGCAGAACTCCGTCGGCACCAGCTGGGGCCACGGCGCGCCGGCCGGCTCGTCGATCTCGCTCAGCGAGTTCTACGTGGCCAAGCCGTCCGACTCGGCCGCGACGATCAACGCGGCGCTGGCGGCGGGCAAGAACCTGCTCGTCACCCCGGGGGTGTACCACCTCGACCAGGCGCTGAACGTCACGCGCCCGGACACCGTGGTGCTCGGCCTCGGCCTGGCGACGCTGCAGCCCACCAACGGCACCGCGGCCATCACGGTGTCCGATGTGGACGGCGTGAAGATCGGCGGCCTGCTGATCGACGCCGGTGCGGTGAACTCGCCGGTGCTGATGCAGATCGGGCAGCCGGGCTCGGCCACGAACCACGCGGCCGACCCGACGTCGCTGCACGACGTGTTCTTCCGGATCGGCGGCGCCGCCGTCGGCCGGGCGACGCAGACGCTCGTGATCAACTCGAACAACGTCATCGGCGACCACATGTGGCTGTGGCGCGGTGATCACTCGAACGGCGTCGGTTGGAACGTCAACACCGCGGCGAACGGCCTGGTCGTCAACGGCGCGAACGTGACGATGTACGGCTTGTTCGTCGAGCACTACCAGCAGTACGAGGTGCTCTGGAACGGCAACGGCGGGCGGACGTACTTCTTCCAGAACGAGATGCCGTACGACCCGCCGGACCAGGCGTCCTGGTCCAGTGGTGGCGGCAGGCAGGGCTGGGCGGCGTACAAGGTGGCCGACTCGGTGACCAGCCACGAGGCCTGGGGGGTGGGCAGCTACTGCTTCTTCCAGACCAATCCGTCCATTGTGGCCAGTCATTCGTTCGAGGTGCCGAACAACAGCGGGGTCCGGTTCCACAACCTGGTCTCGGTCTCGCTCGGCGGCGTGGGCACGATCGCGCACGTCATCAACGACACGGGCGCGGCGGCGAACCAGGCCAACCAGGTGAGCCCGCTGAACAACTACCCGTGACCCGGTCCGGCACTTTCACGTGAAAGTGCCGCCCCCAGGTGGTCACTTTCACGTGAAAGTGCCGCCTGAGCCGCGCCGGAGGACAATGGCGACCTCCGGCGCGGTCGGGGCGGGCAGCACCGCGGCGACGTACGCGTCCGGGCGGACCAGCCAGGCCTCGCCCGGGCGCGCACCCAGCGCCCCACCCACCGGGATCTCCGCCGACCGCAGTCCCGCGGGGTCGACGCCCGGTGTTGTCAGCAGCAGGAACCCCTGCCGGGCCAGGTCGCGCAACCGTCCACTCGCGACGGTGACGTCCGGCAGCAGCACACCCGGCCCTGGCGGCGGCAGCGCGCCGCGCGGCGGGCGTCCGGCGAACGGACGGCGCGGATCCGGCGTCGTCAACGGCGAGTCCGCGTACCAGAACGGCTCGGCGAGCCGTCCCGAGTCGACGTCGGCGTGGACACCCCCGGCCAGGACCCGGGCGCGGTGCTCGCGCCGGGCTTCGTCCTGGGGCACCAGGAAGTCCATCGTCGCCGTCGTCACCTCGGCGTTCTCCGCGGCGGCCGCGTGCCGCTCGGTGTGGTAGCTCTCCAGCAGCTCCTCGCCCGCGTGCCCGCGCAGGACCCAGGCCAGCTTCCACGCGGCGTTCTCCGCGTCCGCGACCCCCGAGTTCAGCCCGCGGGCGCCGAACGGCGCGACCAGGTGCGCGCAGTCCCCCGCCAGCAGGACGCGCCCGACGCGCATCCGCTCGACCAGCCGCGTGTGGAACCGGTAGACCGACCGCCACACCACTTCGTACGGCCGGTCGCCGAGGATCGCCCGGATCCGCTGGTCCAGGGCGCCACCGGTTTCCTCGGCGGCGAGGTCGTAGTCGGCGGGGACCTGCCAGTCGATGCGGAACTGCGAGCCGGGGCACGGGTGGATCAGCACCTGGCGGCCCGGGTTCCACGGCGGGTCGAAGTAGAACCGCCGTTCCGCCGCCCAGTCGGGCACGTCGGCCCGGATGTCGCAGATCAGGAACAGGTCCCGGAAGGACACGCCTTCGAGGCGCTGCCCGAGGGCCCGCCGCACCGCGTCACCGCGGGCGCCGGTGCACGCGATCGCGTAGTCGGCCTCGATCGTGCGCGGCCCGTCCGCCGTCTCGCAGCGGACTTCGACGCCGGCGCCCTGGGTCAGGCCGGTGACGCGGTGGCCGCGGCGGACGTCGATCAGCGGCTGCTCGGCGATCAGCCCGTCGAGAACCTCCTCGACACGGGCCTGCGAGAGGTTGACGAAGGGCGGCAGCGCGGACCCGCCGTCCGGCAGCTTCAGCGCGAACAGCTCGGTCTCGCGGTGGAAGGTCCGCGCGGTCGTCCAGGTCAGGCCCTCCTCGACGAGACAACCGGCGCCGAGCGAAGCCCAGACGTCGAGGGTGTCCCGTTGCTGGCAGATCGCCTTGGACCCGGCGGGATCGCGCACCGGGTGCTCGTCGAGGAGCACGACCGGCACGCCCCAGCGCGCGAGCAACAGCGCGGCCGTCTGCCCGACCGGGCCGCTGCCGAGGACGGCGACGGTCATCGTCAGTCCTGCAGCTGGTCCCAGACTTCGCGGTCGCGTTCGGCGGTCCACACCACCGGCCGCTCGATCCCGCCCAGCTCGTCCCACAGGCGGGAGACGTCGAAGGGCAGGCAGTGCTCGAAGATCGGCCAGTGGCCGTACTGGTCTGCCAGCGCCGCGTGGGTGCGCTCGAAGGCTTCCTTGAGCGTGCCGCCGGCGTCGCGGACCGCGCCGACCTCGCGCAGCATCGTCGTCAGGAAGTGCCGGGTCTGCGCGATCGCGGCGTCGACGGCGTCCGCGCCGCGGCTCACCCCGCCGCGGCCGCCGATCAGCGTCTCGGCCCCGAAAGCGGCGACGCGGTCCAAAGTGGACGACGACCAGTCGCGGTGGAACGCGTCCCCGGTGTACAGCGCGGCTTCGGCCTCGACCAGGTCGCCGGCGTAGAGGATCTTCTGGCGCGGCAGCCAGGCCACGAGGTCGCCCTCGGTGTGGCCGCGGCCGCAGTACTGCAGCACGAGGTCACCGCGTTCGCCGCCGAGATCGATGGTGAGGCGGTCGGAGAAGGTGAGGGTCGGCCAGGTCAGCCCCGGCACGGACTCCGCGCTCTTCGCCAGCCGCGGCATCCGGCCGAACTCGCTCGCCCAGTCCTCCTTGCCGCGTTCGGCGACCAGCGCGCGGGTGTTCTCGTGCGCGACGATCACCTCGGCGTCGAACGCCGAGGCGCCCAGCACGCGCACGGCGTGGTAGTGGCTCAAGACCAGGTACCGCACGGGTTTGTCGGTGTGCTCACGCAGTTTCGCGAGCCATTCGCGCGCCGCGACGGGGGTCGCCAGCGCCTCGAAGCAGACGAGGAAGTCCTCACCCTCGACGGCGCCGATGTTCGGGTCGCCCTCCGCGGTCAGCGCGTAGACGCCGTCCGCGAGGACCTCCAGGGTCTGCGCTTTCTCGGCCAGGTCCGCCGAGGAGGCAAAGGCTTTCTTCGTCACGACGAGCGCTCCTGTGATCAAAGGTTTGACCATCGGCCGCGGCCAGGCTAACCCGGCGGACGCCCGCGCGGAACCCCTCGTCGCCTAACCTGACCCGCATGACCGACCAGCCCGCCGACCTCGACTACCTCTCGTTCGTCGACTACGCGATCGGCAGGACGCAGGCCGAGCTGCCCTCGACGGACCCGGTCGCGATGCGCCTCGGCCTGACCCTGCACCGCCTGACGGGCGCGCTGGTCTACGACTGGGAGTCGACGGTCCACCGCCCGCGCGGCTTCAGCTGGGCGGGGTTCCGGGTGCTGTTCGTGCTCTGGCTGGCCGGCCCGCTGGAGTCACGCCACGTGGCCCGGCTGGCCGGGATGAGCCGCGCGGCGGTGTCGGCGCTGGTCAAAACCCTGGAGCGGGACGGCCTGGTGACCCGCACCCAGGTCCCGCACGACCGCCGCGCGGTCAGCCTGGCGATCACGGACAAGGGCCACGCGGCCGTCACCGACGCCTACCAGGCCCACAACGAACGCGAGCAGGCCTGGGCCGCCTCGCTGACGCCGGAGGAACGCACCGTCCTCATCGGACTCCTGGAGAAGCTCACCACCGGCCCCGCCGCGGCCAACGCCCCCCGCCTGACCTAGCCGAAGTCCGTGAATGCCACATTCACGGACACTATGTCCCTCGATGTGGCATTCACGGACTTCGGCAGCCGGGTGCGCCGGGTCAGCTGGCGATGCCGGGGAGGCTGAGCGTGTGGCCGGTCTGCTCGGCTTTCGCGCGCAGGTACCGGACGTTGTTCTCCGTCGCGTACACCCCGGTCGCGATCTGGTCGCGCACCGCGATGCCGGCCGCACGCAGCTGGGCGGCCTTGTCCGGGTTGTTCGACAGCAGGTCCACCCGGTCCACGCCCAGCGCGCCCAGCATCTGGGCGGCGACGGTGTAGTCGCGGGCGTCCTCGGGCAGGCCCAGCGCGGCGTTCGCGGCGTAGGTGTCGAGGCCGCCGTCCTGCAGCGCGTACGCGTCGAGCTTGTTGTACAGCCCGATGCCCCGGCCCTCCTGACGCAGGTACAGCAGGTACCCGCCGGCCTCGGCGATCCGCGCGACGGCCTCGGCCAGCTGCGGCCCGCAGTCGCAGCGCGCCGACCCGAAGACGTCGCCGGTGAGGCACTCGGAATGCGGCCGCACCAGCGGGACCTCGCCCGGCGTGCCCAGGACGAACGCGAGGTGCTCGCCGTCGTCGGCCAGGCCGCGGAACGTGACGGCCTCGGCGTCCACCGTGACGTCGCCGCCCAGCCGGAGCGGGATCCGCACCCGCGTCCGCACCTCAGCCGTCATGCTGTCTCCCCTGGAGTCGCCCACAAGATCGACCCTACACGAAGTTCAAATTCGAACAATCTTGATACCATGGACGCATGGGCGATCCCCGGTGGCTGACCGAGCGCGAGCTGAAGACGTGGCAGGGGTTCCTGATGGCGGGCACGCTGCTGACCCGCAAGGTCGAGCAGCAGCTGCGTGACGACGCCGGGCTGTCGCACCCGCAGTACGAGGTCCTCGCCCGCCTGTCCGCCGCGGACGGCGAGCTGCGGATGACCGAGCTGGCCGGCGCCGCGCTGACGTCGAAGAGCGGCCTGAGCTACCAGGTGGCCCAGCTGGAGAAGGCGGGCCTGGTCGGCCGCCGCTCCTGCCCCTCGGACGACCGCGGCGTCATCGCCTACCTCACCGAAGAGGGCCACGCCCGCCTGCGCGCGGCCGCCGAGGGCCACGCGGAACTGGTCCGGACCTTGTTCGTCGACGGGCTGAACCCGGAACAGTTCACCGCGCTGGCCGCCGGGGTCGACGGACTTTGCGCGCACCTGTGCGCCGAGGACCCTTGCACCGCTCAGGCGTGACTGGAGGGTCGACACGCGTGATCGGAGGGTCGACACGCGTGATCAGGAGGTCGACACGGCGCCGGACCGCGGAAATCCGGTGGCGGCGGGATCGTATTCTCGGTGCATGATCCCCGGTGCCACCGCCGCTTCGTTCCTGCTCGTCGTGATCCTCGGGGCCATGTCGCCCGGGCCCGACTTCGTCGTCGTCACGCGGTCTTCGCTCACCAGTGGGCGGCGGGCCGGGATCGCCGCCGGGGCCGGGATCGCGCTCGGCGTCTTCGCCTGGGTCGTCGCCATCGCGCTCGGCGTGGCGGCCGTGCTCACCGCGTCCGCGGTGGCCTTCAGCGTCGTCAAGCTCGTCGGGGCCGTTTACCTGGTGGTGCTCGGGATCCGGGCGTGGCTGGCCGTGCGGCGCGGGGAGTACCGCGACCTCGGCGAGACGCCCGCCGTGAAGCCGAAAGGCGCCTGGGCGGCGTTCCGGCAGGGGCTGTTCACCAACCTGCTCAACCCGAAGGTCGCCGTGTACTTCCTGGCGCTGCTCCCCCAGTTCCTGCCCGCGGACGGCTCCACCCTGCAGACGCTCGAACTGGCCGCGATCGCCACCGCCGGCACCGTGCTGTGGTTCGTCACCCTGGCCGTCGTGGTCGGCGCGCTGCGGCGCTTCTTCTCCTCCGGCCGGGTGCGCCGCGGGCTGGACTCCGTGATGGGCACCGTGCTCGTCACGCTCGGGGTCCGGGTCGCCGTCGGCACCGCGTGACGCCGGAGGCCGCCGGCACGGCAGCCCCCGGCACCGCGGTCAGCCCAGCTTCTCGGCGGCCAGCTTCGTGCCTTCGACGCGGGCGGTGATCTTCGCGAACGCGATGTCGCGCGAGGTCGACGTGTCGTCGGCGAACGGCGAGAACCCGCAGTCGTCGCAGGTGCCGAGCCGGTCGGCCGGGATGTACTGCGCGGCGGCGAGCACCCGGTCGCGGACCTCTTCGGCCGTCTCGACCCGCGGGTCGATCGGGTCGATCACGCCGACGAACACCCGCTGGTCGGCCTTGCGGACGCCCTTGATCACCTCGAGCGCGTGCGACGGGTCGGCCTCGCTGGCGAGCTGGACGAAGAAGTTGCCCGCCTTGAGGTCGAACAGCGCCGGCAGCAGGCCCGCGTAGTCGACGTCGAGGCTGTGCACCGAGTCCTGGTCGCCACCCGGGCAGGTGTGGACGCCGATCTTCGCGCGCTCCTCGGCGGTGAACCGGTCGAGGACGGCGTTGTTCAGGTCGATGAACTGCCGCAGCAGCCCGCCGGACGGGTCGAGCTTCAGCGACAGCCGTCCCTCGGTGAAGTCGATCTGGACGCTGTCCGCGCCCGCGTCGAAGCTGCGGCGGATGTCCGCCTCGGCCTCGTTCACCAGGTCCGCGACGAACTGCTCCTGCGAGTAGCCCTCGATGCCGTCGCCCGGGTAGACGAGCGAGACCGCGGACGCGGCGATCACGGCCTGCTTGATCGGCTTGTCCGTCAACGCCTTGGCGCGCGTCAGGTACTCGTCCGCGTGGGTCGCGTAGCGGAACGGCCCGGCGGTCAGCCGCGGCAGCTGCCGGGTGTGCCCGTCGGCGAACGGGATGACGACGCCGTCCGGCGCCAGGTCGGTGAGGCCGGCCAGCGGGTACGTCGCGAAGCTCGGCTTGCCCTGTTCGCCGTCGGTCAGCACGGGCGAGCCGGTCTCCTCGAACCGGCTGATCGTGTCGGCCAGCGCGCGGCCTTCCAGCTCGGCGAGCGCGGCGGCGTCGATCCGGCCGGCGGCGAAGTCCCCGAGCCCCGCGAGAAGGTAGCCGGGGCGGGGAATGCTGCCGATCGGTTCGGTGGGCAGGGTCATCAAGGGCCTCCAGCTGTTCGAGATGCCGGCCGGCCCCCGCCCGCACGACAGCAGGCAGCGGTCACCGCCCGCCCCCACGACCGCCCGTCTGCCGAGCGCCCCAGTCCGTCGTCCGGGCCGTGACCGGCCACGTTCGAAGGAAACCTAACGTGACCATGAGCCGTCACGGATCGGAGATCACCCGGTCGGCGCAACCAAAAGCACGAAATAAGACGTCGTTCGGCGGTTCGCCCGGAGGACGATTGGGTATCTGCTCTCCGGAACGGCGGGTTCGGCGCCGAAGGAGTACCCCGATGCTCAGTCACCACGAACGAACCGAGCTCGAGAAGATCGAGCGCAACCTCGAGCTCAGTGACCCCGACCTGGCCATCGCGTTGCGCGAAGGCCGGAGCCGGAAACCGCGCGCGCTCAAGACCGCGCTGCTGCTCGCCCTCGACGTCGCCGCCGTGCTGCTCCTGGTCGTCGGGCTGGTGCTGCCCGACCCGGGGGTCACCCTCTGCGGGATCCTCGCCCTGACCGGCGCGGTCTGGACCCACGTGGCGCGCCACCGCGTCTGACAGTCCCTGAGGCAGACTGGGTCCCGTGAAGTGGGTCCTGCACGTCGACCTCGACCAGTTCATCGCCGCGGTCGAGATCGCCCGGCGCCCGGAGCTGCGCGGGAAGCCGGTGGTCGTCGGCGGCTCCGGCGACCCGACCGAGCGCGCCGTGGTGGCGACCGCGTCCTACGAGGCCCGCGAGTTCGGCGTCCACTCCGGCATGCCGCTGCGGATCGCGGCGAAACGCTGCCCCGGCGCGGTCTTCCTGCCCTCCGATCCCCCGGCCTACCTCGAGGTCTCCGAGCACGTGATGACGACGCTGCGGGAGTTCCCGGTGGTCGTCGAGGTGATGGGCTGGGACGAGGCGTTCGTCGGCGCGACGGCCGACGACCCGGAAGCCCTGGCCGCGGACCTGCGCGCGGCGGTCCGGCGCGACACCGGGTTGTCGTGCGCGGTCGGGATCGGCGACAACAAGCTGCGCGCCAAGCTCGCCACCGGCTTCGGCAAGCCGGGCGGGATCTTCCGGCTGACGCAGGAGAACTGGTGGGAGGTCATGGCTTCCCGGCCGACCGACGCGCTGTGGGGCATCGGCGGCAAGACGACCAGGAAGCTCGCCGAACTGGGCGTCGAAACCGTCCTGGACCTGGCCGGCGCGGACGTCGCGGTGCTGGCGGCGCGGTTCGGCCCCAAGACGGGCCCGTGGCTGCGCCTGCTCGGTGGCGGCATCGGCGACGCCGAGGTCAGCGCGACGCCGTACGTGGCGCGCTCCCGCAGCCGCGAGACCACGTTCCAGCGCGACCTCACCGACCCCGCGGCGATGGCGGCGGAGGTGTCGGCACTGGCGAAGCGCGTGGCCCAGGACGTCCTGGAGGAGGGCCGCCCGGCGGCGCGGGTCGCGGTGAAGGTCCGGTTCGTGCCGTTCACGACCCACACCCACAGCGTGACGCTGCCCGAGCCGACGTCCGATCCGGTCGAGCTGGACCGGGCGGCGCACGAGGTGCTGGGGATGTTCGAGCTGACCCGGGCGGTCCGCCTGCTCGGGGTGCGCGCGGAGTTCCTGCGGGAGGACTGACGCTCGTCGCGGCTTGTCGTGAGTGTTTAGGGCGGTTAGAACCGCCCTAAACACTCACGACAAGCCGTCCGGCAGGGGCAGCGGGCTGTCCGCGTCCAGCTCGACCCCGCCTGCCCGCAACGTGTGGTCCAGCATCGCCCAGATCGTGCCCGTCAGCTGGGCGGTCAGCTGCGGCAGGCTCAGCGAGCCGGGGTGGTCGAGCCAGCGGGTCGTCGCCGATTCGACGTAGCCGACCAGGCCGAACGCGATCGTGTCCGCCGGGGCCGGGTCCAGGCCGAACGCGGCCAGGTAGCCGGTGAACAGGCGGCTGAGGTGCCGGGCGATCGCGCCGCGGACGTCGGTGCGGCCCGCCTCCGGCAGGCTCGGCAGCGTGCGGACCAGGTAGCGGTGCAGCTGGGCGTGCTCGGTCAGCCAGTGCAGGTGCGTCGAGATGGCCGCGTCGATCATCTCGCGCGGTGACCCCGACGGGTGCCAGAGCGGCTGCAGATCGGCCGTCACCAGCTCGGCCGCGCGCTGCGCGATCGCGCGCTGGAGGTCGGGGGCGCCGTCGAAGTGCCGGTACAGCCGGGTGCGGGCGACGCCGGCGCGTTCGGCGATCTGCTCGGTCGAGACGTCCGGGCCGTGCTCGGCGATGGCCTCCAGGGCGGCGTCGACGAACTCGGCGCGCCGCCGTTCCTGCTGGCCCGCCCAGCGCGCCGCCCGCCCGTCGACCTTGGTCACGGCGAAAGCCTACTCAGGACCCACCGGCCCGTGTACGCTGCCGAAATACCTAGTACATCGCGTACCCCCTACTTTCCGGAGGCCGCTATGGGCGTCGAGGCCCAGAACCGGGACGTCACCGCGGCTCGCCTGCTCAAGAGCTCCGCGAAAAACTCCTACGACCCGTACGTGGACATCGACTGGGCCGCGCCGCTCGCCGAGGGCAAGGCGTACATGCCGCTCGAGCGCGTCTCCCTCTACGGCACCGACCTGTGGGCGAAGCTGACGCCGGAGCAGCGGATCGAGCTGTCGAAGCACGAGATCGCCAGCATCATGAGCGTCGGCCTGTGGTTCGAGATCGTGCTGATGCAACTGCTCGCCCGGTACGTCTTCGACCTCGACGCGCGCACCGAGCACGCGCAGTACGCGATGACCGAGATCGGCGACGAGACGCGGCACTCGGTGATGTTCGCCCGCACCGCCGAGCGGCTCGGCGTGCCGCGCTACGGCGTGCCGAAGGCCGTGCACCGGGCGGCGAAGATCTTCGGCGCGACCGCGGCCGGGCCGTCGATGTTCGCCAGCGTGCTCGTCGCCGAGGAGACCACCGACCGGCTGCAGCGCTCGATGATGGACGACGACGGCATCCAGCCGCTGATCCGCTCGGTCAACCGGATCCACGTCGTCGAGGAGGCCCGGCACGTCCGCTTCGCCAAGGAGGAAGTGCTGCGGGAGACGCCGAACCTGTCGAAGGCGGGCCTGCAGCGCCACCGGCTGCGGACGGCGCTGGTGGCCTTCGGCGTCGTCGACAGCATGGTCGACCCGCGGATCTACCGGAGCGTCGGGATCGCCCCGCGCGAGGGGCGCGCCGCGGCGCTGGCGAACCCGCACTTCCACGAGACGCGCCACTGGATGGCGGAGAAGATCGTGCCGTTCCTGCGTGACGCGGGGCTGATCGGCGGCCGTTCCGAGGGCATTTGGCGGCGCGCGCATCTCATCTGAGCCCCTGTCCGCGGAATTCCCTTCACGCCGGATGCCCGGTTCCGCCAGGATTCTCCGGGTGACCACAGAGTTCCCGCCCGGACCCGAGCCGCAGCCGCCCGCGCAGCAGGAGCCGTGGCAGCAACCGATGCCGCCGGCCGCACCTCAGGCACCTCGGCGTCGTCCGCTGTTCGCGCGCCCGGCCCTCACGGCCGTGATCGGCTTCGTGGTGGGTGCCTTCGTGGTCGGCGTGCCGTGGCTGGTGATCGGCCTGCTCGGCGGGCCGAGCGCCCAGCCGCTGAAGCTGCCGGACACCCTCGGCGGATTCACGACCACGCAGGCCGCGGTCACGAAGATCGCCGACGGCCGCGAAGCCGGGAAGTCGCAGATCGAGCGGTCCGACAAGGCCGAGGGCGAGAACGCCTCGCGGATCTCGGCGGCCTACGACGGCGCGGCCGCCGTGTTCCGGTCCTACAGCGACGCGGGCCTGGAGAGCACGTTCCAGGTGGCCGCGGTGCGCGCGGACTCGCCCGAGCTGCTCGTCCAGTACGAGGACACGGCCGCGCTCGGCCTGGCGGTGCCCACGACCGAGCTGAAACGGATCGGCGCCGTCCAGTGCCTGGTCCGCAACGGCACCACCCCGCTCGGTCAGCCGGTCGACCCCGAGCAGTCCGTCGTCACGAACTGCCAGCGCACCGGCGGCGGGCTGACCGTCCAGCTGCAGAACACCACCACCCACAACGCGCAAGACCCGGCGCGGTTCGCCGCGATCGTCCAAGAAGCGTGGACGGCGCTGAGCCGGTGATCGAGACCCGCGCGGCCACGGCCGCCGACGACGACGCCCTGGCGAAGCTCGACGAGCGGACCTGGAGCCCGGAGACCTCCCCGGCGCCCGCTCCCCCGCCCGGCACGCCGTTCTTCGACGACGGCACCCGGCCCGACGACGTCATGGTGGCCGAGCACGACGGCGTGGTCGCCGGGTACGTCCGGCTGGACGAGGGGTTCGGCATCGCCGCCCACCGGCACGTGCTGGTGATCGGCGGGCTCGCCGTCGACCCGGACCGGCGCCGCCTCGGCATCGGCCGGCTCCTGGTCGACGCCGCGGTCGCCGAGGCCCGCCGCCGCGGGGCGCGCAAGCTGAGCCTGCGCGTGCTCGGTCACAACACCGGCGCCCGCCGGCTCTACGCGAGCTGCGGGTTCGCCGTGGAAGGCGTGCTCCAGGACGAATTCCTGCTCGGCGGCGAGTACGTCGACGACCTTCTCATGGCCTGCGCGCTCGCTTGACAGGTTCCCGGCGCCTTTGCCATCCTGGACGACGGAAACCGCGTGCGCCGGCCTTCGGCGCGTTTCCGGGCCGAGAGGCGCTGCGACGGAACTTCTTCCGCCACGCTCGGCCCGGGGATCACGGACCCAAGGGCGCCTCCCACCACGGGAGGTGCCTTTTTTGTTCGTCCGGCAAGGAAACCCGGTCCCGCGCGGCCGCGGCTAGCCCCGCCGCCACACCATTTTCCGGCACTCGCCGTGCCGTAATTCGTGCTGCCCTTTTGTCGAAACACACCGATTCCGGAGAGAACGCAAGAATGAGCGAGAAACTGCAGAGCCGCAACGGACTCGACTTCGCCGTCGCCGACCTCGCGCTGGCCGACGCCGGCCGGACGCAGCTGCGGCTGGCCGAGCACGAGATGCCCGGCCTGATGGCGATCCGCCGCGAGTTCGCCGCCGCGCAGCCGCTGAAGGGCGCCCGCGTCGCCGGCTCGCTGCACATGACCGTGCAGACCGCCGTGCTGATCGAGACCCTGGTCGCCCTCGGCGCCGAGGTGCGCTGGGTGTCCTGCAACATCTTCTCCACGCAGGACGAGGCCGCCGCCGCGGTCGTCGTCGGCCCCGAGGGCACGGTCGACGCGCCGTCGGGCACCGCCGTGTTCGCCTGGAAGGGCGAGTCGCTGGAGGAGTACTGGTGGTGCACCGACCAGCTCTTCGCCTTCGCCGGCGGCAAGGCGCCGAACATGATCCTCGACGACGGCGGTGACGCCACCATGCTCGTCCACAAGGGAGTCGAGTTCGAGGGGGCGGGCGCCGTCCCGCAACCGTCCGAAGAGGACCCCGAGGAGTACCGGATCGTCCTGGAGACGCTGCGCGCCAGCCTCGCCAAGGACGGCGACCGGTTCACCCGGATCGCCAAGGAGATCCGCGGCGTCACCGAAGAGACGACCAACGGCGTCAAGCGGCTCTACAAGCTCGCCAAGGACGGCGAGCTGCTCTTCCCCGCGATGAACGTCAACGACTCCGTGACGAAGTCCAAGTTCGACAACAAGTACGGCATCCGGCACTCGCTGGTGGACGGGATCAACCGCGCCACCGACGTGATGATCGGCGGCAAGCGCGTCCTCGTCTGCGGGTACGGCGACGTCGGCAAGGGCGCGGTCGAGGCGCTGCGCGGCCAGGGCGCCCGGGTGTCGGTCACCGAGATCGACCCCATCTGCGCGCTGCAGGCGGCGATGGACGGGCTCGACGTGGTCGAGCTGGACGACGTCATCGAGACCGCCGACATCTTCATCACGACCACCGGCAACTTCGGCATCATCTCCGCCGCGCAGATGATCCGGATGAAGCACAACGCGATCGTGGCGAACGTCGGGCACTTCGACAACGAGATCGACATGGCGGGCCTGGCGAAGCTGCCCGGCGTCGTCAAGAACGAGATCAAGCCGCAGGTGCACGAGTGGACCTTCGCCGACGGCCACGCGATCATCGTGCTCTCCGAGGGCCGCTTGATGAACCTCGGCAACGCGACCGGGCACCCCTCGTTCGTGATGTCGAACTCCTTCACCAACCAGGCGATCGCCCAGATCGAGCTGTTCACCAAGCCCGGCGAGTACCCCGTCGAGGTCTACCGGCTGCCGAAGCACCTCGACGAGAAGGTCGCCCGGCTGCACCTGGACGCCCTCGGGGTGCGGCTGACCCAGCTGACCAAGGCTCAGGCCGAGTACATCGGCGTGGATGTGGAGGGCCCGTACAAGCTCGACCACTACCGATACTGACCTTTTTCAGAGTTGCTCCATTTGCCGCAGTTTGGGAGACCCGGAAACTGGCCATCCTCTCCTCGAGAGCGCATCCGCCCGGACGGCACGGAGCCGGGCCGGGTCTCGTGCGAAGGAGTGTGTCAAGTGATCGTCCTCGGTGTTATTTTGCTGGTCATCGGGTTCATTGTCGGTATTCCGGTGCTGTACACGATCGGCATCGTGCTGGCCGTGGCCGGCGTGGCGCTGGCCATCCTCGGTGGCACGGGCCGCAAGATCGGCGGCCGCGCGCACTGGTACTGATCCCATGACCCCCGCCAACGGCCTGGCGCGCGTCAGCAGCGATGCTGACCGCGCCGGGCCGTTCGGCCGTCCGGGGCCGCTACGCCGCGGCAACAGCTCTGCTTGCGCCATGACGTAGCCGGCGTATCCACAACGGACTGCCCCGGGAACGAAAAGGGTCCTCCGGCTCCGAGGGGGAGGGAGAGCCGAAGGACCTCGTTAGTGTTAGCACATCGCCCCGGCCGTGTACACAGATGCATACACGATCGGGTTACATCGCGGCTCGTCTCCGCACGCGGGAAGAATCCCGTTCGGACGGTCGAGCCCGCGTCTCCGCCGGGTCAGGCGGTCTTCTTCGGGGCACGTTTGCGCGCGGCCGGTTTCTTGGCCGGCTTCTCGTCCTCGGTGTCTTCTTCGGACACTGCCGCCTTCGACACCGCCGCCTTCGACACCGCCGCCTTGGACGCTTTCACGGGCTTCGCGGGTTCGCGGGACTTCTTCGCCGCGTCCACACTGGCCTGCAGCGCCGCCATCAGGTCGACGACGTCGGCCTTGGCGGTGACCGCCGCGGGCTTGGTCGTCTGCTCCCCCGCGACCTTGGCCTCGATCATCTCCTCGAGGGCCTCGCGGTAGTGGTCGCGGTACTTCTCCGGCTCGAACACCGGCTCGCCCAGCGAGTCGATCAGGGAGCCGGCCATGGACAGCTCCTGCGGCCGGATCTGCGGCGGGTCGTCGCGCAGGAACGGGAAGTCGGGCTCGCGGACCTCGTCGGGCCACAGCATCGTCGTCATCACCAGGACGTCGGCGTGCACCCGCAGCACCGCCATGCTCTCCCGCTGCCGCACGGCGACCTTCGCGACGGCGACCTGGCTCGACTTGTGCAGCGCGTCACGCAGCACGATGTAGGGCTTCACCGCGTTCTTCTGCGGCTCCAGGTAGTACGTCCGGTCGTACTGGATCGGGTCGATCGACTCCAGCGGGACGAACTCGAGCACGTCGATCGTGCGCTGCGACGACAGCGGCAGCTCGGCCATCTCGGCGTCGGTGATCACGACCATCTCGCCGTCGGGCAGCTCGTAGCCCTTGGCGATCTCGGCGTAGGGCACCTCCGCGCCGTCGACGGTGCAGAACCGCTTGTACTGGATGCGGCCGCCGTCGGCCTCGTGCACCTGCCGGAGCGCGACGTTCTTGTTCTCCGTGGCCGCGTACATCTGGATCGGGATGGACACCAGCCCGAACGAGACCGAGCCCTTCCACATCGCCCGCATGCCACGCACCTCCCGATCGCACTCACGCTACGTAACAACCGTAGCCCGAAATGCCCGGCGGCGACAGCCCGGGGGGACGACGATCTAGACCTCTGCCAGGTATTTCTCCCAAAGTGCGGGGTCCATGAACCAGTGCCGGAAGTCGGTCGGATCGGTGAATCCGTTGGCGAACCGCCGGGCCACGGCCGGATTCTGCCCCGCGACGCCCAGGATCTGGAGCACGTGCGGGGGCGGCGGCTGGAGCAGCGCGTTGGTCCATTCGGTGACGTAGCGGGCGTACTCCCAGTAGCGCTCGAACGTGGCGTCCATCCACGCCGCGTCGAACGCCCGGTCGCCGTGCGCCACGATCGCGTCCAGGTAGGTCGCCGCGCAGTGGCTCGCGTTGTTCGAACCCTGGCCGGTGATCGGGTCGTTCGCCACGACGACGTCGGCCATGCCCAGCACGGTCGCACCGCCGGGCAGCGTGCCGACCGGGTTGCGCACGACGGGCGTGTAGCCCCCGGCCAGCGTCGCCTTGGCGTCGGTCAGCTCGGCGTCCCGGCAGCGCTCGTACTCCCAGGGCACGAACCGCTTCATCAGGTCGAGGATGCGCGCGAAGTGGGCGGCCGGGTCCGGCCGGTCGTCGAAGCAGTCCAGCGGGCCGCCGGGGACGCCCTCGAAGAAGAGGATGTCGCAGTTCCCGCTCAGCGTGTACGCCGGGATCATGAACAGCTCGCCGACGCCGGGGACGATGTTGAACCGCACCGCCGCCTTCTCCGGGTGCTCCGGGCGCCGGTGCACACCGTGGGCGTAGGCCAGCGAGAGCGCGCGCTGCGGCTGTGTGTAGGGCGACCGCTCGGGCACCCGGTCGAACAGCTGCACCAGCTCGCCCTTGCCGGCCGAGACGATCACCAGGTCGTAGAGCCGCGCCAGGGCGTCCAGCTCGGACGTCATCACGCCGTGGATGACGAGCTTGCCGCCGCGCTCCTCGAACAGCTCGAGCCAGCCGGCCATCTTCACCCGCTGGTCGACCGACTGGGCGACGTCGTCCAGCTCGGCGAACCAGTCGAGCGCGCGGTCGCCGTCCGGCGCGGCCACCGACACGCCGAGGCCCTCGACGTCCACCGTGTCGGCTTCCCAGAGGTTCACGCCGAGCTCGCGTTCGTGCCGCAGCGCGTCGTGGAACATGCACTGGGTCGACATCACGCGCCCGGACCGGATCTCGTCCGGGGTCCGCGCGGACATCACCGTGACGTCGTAGTCCTTGCCCAGCAGCCCGAGGGCCAGCTGCAGCCCGGACTGCCCGGCGCCCACGATCAGGACCTTGCGCATGCGGCTCTTCTCCTCCAGTCGGTCACGATCAGGCGTGCGGGGTGCTGCCGGCCAGCTCGCGCGGGCCCGACAGGACGGCCAGCGACAGCGTGTGGCCGACCAGGTCGGTCAGGGCGGCGATCGTCGAGGCGCGGTCGCGGGCGTCGCAGGTGATCAGCGGGACGCTCGGGTCGAGGGCCAGCGCGTCGCGCACCTCGTCGAGGTCGTGCACCGGCATGCCCTCGAACTGGTTGACCGCGACGACGAACGGCAGCTCCGAGTCGTTCTCGAAGTAGTCGATCGCCGCGAACGACTCGTCGATCCGGCTGGTGTCGACCAGCACGACGGCGCCGAGCGCGCCGCGGCTGAGGTCGTCCCAGAGGAACCAGAACCGCGCCTGCCCCGGCGTGCCGAACAGGTACAGCAGCAGGTCCGGGCGCAGCGTGATGCGGCCGAAGTCCATCGCGACGGTCGTGGTCGACTTGCCGCCGGGCGGGACGTCGTCGATCCCCTCGCCGGCCTCCGTCATCCACGCCTCGTTGCTCATCGGCGGGATCTCCGACACCGCGCCGACGAAGGTGGTCTTGCCGACACCGAAGCCCCCGGCGACGACGATCTTCGCGGAGATCGTCAGCAGTCCGCCCTCAGACGGGGAGCCGCTTGAGCCCATCAAGGATCCTCTCGAGCACGTTCGTGTCGTGGTGGTAGGCGTGCGCCGTGGGGTGGACGAAGACCGCGCCCTGGGACGCGAGGTCGCCGATCAGCACGCGCACCACGCCCAGCGGCAGGTCCAGCCCGACCGACAGCTCGGCGATCGAACACCGCACCCGGGCGCGTTCGTAGAGCGCGCGCGACTCCGGCATGAGCGTGTCACCGAGCGACGGGTCGTAGCGGGGCACCGAAACCAGCGTCTCCACCAGCAGCTGGTGGCGGGTGCTGGTGCGGCCGCCGGTGAGCGCATACGCGCGGATCCGGCGGCTGCGGCGCGGTAGCGGGGCGTCAGCGGGACTGTCCCGTGTGGACACTGGCATCACATCCTCGTGGGGCACGACCGCGTTCACACCCTGGGCCGGCGCGCGGTCAGCACCTGGCGCAGCTCGGCGCGCACCTCGGGGGTGAGCGCGTGGCCGGCGTTGGTGATGAACTGGGTCATCTCGTAGGCGACCACCTTCATGTCGGCCTCGCCCGCGGTCAGCACCGCCAGCCCGGCACCGGAACCGATGCCCATGAACAGGAAGTAGCCGTGGGTGAGCCGGATGATGATCTGCTCGCAGGCGCCCTTGCCGAACAGCGCCGCGCTGTTGCCGGCCAGCGAGAGCAGCCCGCTGGCGATGGCCGCGAGCTGCTCGGCCTCGGCCTCGCCGACGGAGTCGGACGCGGTGAGCGGGAAGCCGTCCACGCTCATGATGAGCGCGTGGCTGACGCCGTGGACCTTGCGCACGAAGTCGTCGAGCAGCCAGGCGAAGTTCGCCGGGGCCGGGTGCGGTGCGCTCACGAGGTGGATCCTCCGGGCGTTTCGTCGTGCGGGGTGCGATCGCGCCGGCGCTCGCTCAGCGCGGCCCGCTCGCCGTCGGCGAACGCGCCGAGGTCCGCGAGCAGCTTGTCGTGACCGGCGGACGCGGGCTCCGTGACCGGCGGCGGCGGTTCGGGCGCGGCACCGCGGATGCTGCCGGGCACACGGCGCGGCAGGCCGTTCGTCGTGGTGCCGCCGTCGTGCTCGACCGGCCGGGGCCGGGGCGCGGGCTTGCGCGGCAGCGGCGCGGCGGGCTCCTCCCGCGGGAAGGCGCCCGGACGGCGGCGTGGCAGCCCACCCGCGGCGACCGGCTCGCCGGTGCCCTCGGGCTCGACCGGCTCCGCGGTGACGGTGCGGGTGCCCGACCACGCGCGCTCGGCGAGCTCGGTGACGATGCCGGTGGGCAGCAGCACGGTGGCGACCGTGCCGTGCGGGCTGCGCCGGTCGAGGCGGACGGTGACGTCGTGGCGGGCCGAGAGCCGGGCCACGACGGCGAGGCCCATGTGCCGCGCGGCGCCGTCGTCGAGGTCGCCGCCCGCGGCCAGGCGGGTGTTGAGGCCCGAGACGCGCTCGGGCGGGATGCCGATGCCCTCGTCCTCGATCCGGACGAGCACGCTGCCCTGTTCGGTCAGGTGGGCGCTGACGTGCACCGGGGAGCTCGGCGACGACTGGTTGGCGGCGTTGTCGAACAGCTCCGCGAACACCCGGCCCAGGTCCTCCGCGGCGAAGCCGACGACCCCGAGGTCGACGACCCGGCCGATGGTGATCCGGGCGTAGTGGTCGATCGACGACATCGCCTCGCGCATGAGGTCGAGCATCGACGTGGCGCGCGTGGCTTCGTCGCCGGTGTCGTTCCCGGACAGCACGCGCAGGTTCTCGGCGTTGCGGCGCAGCCGGGTGGCGAGGTGGTCGAGCTGGTAGAGCTCGGCGAGGCGGTGGTGGTCCTCCTCCCCCGCCTCCAGCTCCTCCAGCCGCGCGAGCAGCTGGTCGACCAGGTTCAGGTCACGCAGGGCGACGCTGGCGCAGATCTCGGCCAGCACGGGCTGACTCGTCCCGGACGTCGGCTCGGGCCGCGACAGCGCGGCGATGGCCGGGCCGGCCGCGTACTCGTCCGGGGCATACACGGTTGCGTCGGCCTGGGGGTGCTTCGGCGGCGCCGTGAGGTACTGCGCGGCGGCGACCCGCGAGCGGTCCAGCAGAACGCGTGATCGATCCAGGATTTCCCGGGCCCGGCTCGCCATGTGGTCCCACTCTTCCTGCTCAGGTCTGGTCTCGGTGCGACGGTGGCCGACCCCCGGCGGCGACGACGGACATGGAAGCAGAAAGGCTCGTTATGTGTCCACAAGCCGTACCCGCGCGATCGCGTCCAGTGAGCACGGATCGGCGGCGTTGGTCCTGGTGAGGGCAGTGGACTAGGCCATTCGGTTCAATTTTGCAAGTTGCACGATGCGATACCCCGCACACGGCCGCCCATAACGCGGACCGGACCGGCCCGCGCAGCGGATTCCGGAGGACACCCCGGCGGGAGCCGCGCAGGTACCCGGACAACCGGGCCGCTACACCCAAGCAGAGGCACCGGCGAGCCTCGCAATGACCGGCACGCTGCCCGGAGCGGCCGCACACTGCCCGAGAATGGCGAACACGCCCGGTCGTCACCGTCGACCACTCCGGACGGCGTGTTGGCCGGTGGGCGACGCCCGGTTCGTCCGGATTTTTGCGTAGCCCGCACTTTTTTGCGGGGCACGCAACTTTTTCGCTACACTCCGCCCATGCCGTCGCACGACCCACCCAAGCTGACCCTGCGGGAGCGCAAGAAGCGCGAAGCCCGCCGGGCCCTGGCCCAGGCCGCGCTGCGGCTCGCTCTGGATCGGGGACTGGAGAACGTCAAGGTGGAGGACATCGCGACCGAGGTCGGGGTGTCGCCGCGGACATTCAACAACTACTTCTCCAGCAAGGAGCAAGCGGTCTGCTCGATGGTCGTCGACCGCCACGAGGGGATGCACGAGGCGCTGCTCGGGCGGCCCGAGGGCGAGCCGCTGTGGGAGGCCGTCAAGCAGGCCGTGGTCGAGCAATATTCACGTGAGGGCGAGCCGGATCGCGCGTATGTTGTGCGTCTCCGGGAGCTGATGGGGCAGCTGATGCTGCGCGGGGAGTTCCTCAACGCCCACGCGGCGGTCGAGCGCGTCCTCGCCGAAACCATCGCGAAGCGGGCGGGCGGCGCGGACCTGCTGTTGTGCCGGCTGATGGCCTCGTCGGTGGAAAGCGCGGTCCGGGTCGCCTTCGTCCACTGGTTCATGAGCGAGGGCGAACCGTTCCTGCCGACCCTGGAACGGCTGCTGGACGAGCTCGCCACCGGCATGCCGGCCCTGACCGGCGCCGGCACCGCACCGAATCCCGAACCGAACACCACCACTCTGGGGGAACCGTTGTGCTAGTCAAGCTCCTGCGCGCCTACCTGCGCCCGTACACGAAGACGTTGTGGGTGATCGTCGTCCTCCAGCTGGTGCAGACGATCGCCATGCTCTACCTGCCCACGCTCAACGCCGACATCGTCGACAACGGGCTGATCAAGGGCGACATGGACTACATCCTGCGCATCGGCGGCGTGATGCTCGCGGTGACCGTGGCCCAGATCGCCGGCTCGATCGGCGCGGTCTACTTCGGCGCCCGCACCGCGATGGCGGTCGGCCGGGACATCCGCGGCGGGATCTTCCACCAGGTGCAGGACTTCTCGGCCCGCGAGGTCGGCCAGTTCGGCACGCCGTCGCTGATCACCCGCACCACCAACGACGTCCAGCAGGTCCAGATGCTGGTGCTGATGACGCTGACGCTGATGGTGTCCGCGCCGATCATGTGCATCGGCGGCATCGTGCTGGCGCTCAACCTCGACGTGCCGCTCTCCTCGCTGCTGCTGGTCATCGTGCCGGTGCTGGCCGTGTCGGTCGGGCTGATCATCTCCCGGATGCGCCCGGCGTTCCGGCTGATGCAGGTCCGCCTCGACCGGATCAACAAGGTCCTGCGCGAGCAGATCATGGGCATCCGCGTCATCCGCGCGTTCGTCCGCGACTCCCACGAGCGCGCGCGGTTCGACGTCGCCAACGACGAGCTGCTGACGGTCTCGCTGCGGGTCGGCCGGCTGATGGCCCTGATGTTCCCGATCGTGATGCTGGTGATGAACGTCTCCAGCGTCGCGGTGCTGTGGTTCGGCGGGCAGCGCATCGACTCCGGCAGCATGCAGATCGGGGCCCTGACGGCGTTCCTGTCCTACCTGCTGCAGATCCTGATGGCGGTCATGATGGCCACCTTCATGTTCATGATGGTGCCGCGCGCGGAGGTCAGCGCCGAGCGGATCAGCGAGGTGCTCGACACCGAGTCGAGCGTCCGCCCGCCGGTGACGCCGATCCGGCCCGGCAAGGTGCACGGGCACCTGGAGCTGTCCGGGGTCGAGTTCCGCTACCCCGGCGCGGAAAAGCCGGTGCTGTGCGACATTTCGCTGGTCGGACGGCCGGGCGAGACGACAGCGGTGATCGGCTCCACGGGTACCGGCAAGACCACGCTGCTCAACCTGATCCCCCGGCTGATGGACGCCACCCAGGGCACGGTGAAGGTCGACGGCGTCGACGTCCGCGACCTCGACCCGGCCCTGCTCGCCCGCACGGTCGGGCTGGTGCCGCAGAAGCCGTACCTGTTCGCCGGCACGGTGGCGAGCAACCTGCGTTACGGCAACCCCGACGCCACCGACGAAGAGCTGTGGCACGCGCTGGAAGTGGCGCAGGGCAAGGACTTCGTCGCGTCGATGGCCGAGGGCCTGGACGCGCCGATCGCCCAGGGCGGCACGAACGTCTCGGGCGGGCAGCGGCAGCGGATCGCGATCGCCCGGATGCTGGTGCACAAACCGGAGATCTACCTGTTCGACGACTCGTTCTCCGCACTCGACTACGCGACCGACGCGGCCCTGCGCCGCGCGCTGGTCCCGGAAACCGCCGAGGCCACGGTCGTCATCGTCGCGCAGCGGGTCAGCACCATCCGGGGCGCCGACCGGATCATCGTCCTCGACGAAGGCCGCGTCGTCGGCACCGGCACCCACCACGAACTCATGGACGGCAACGAAACCTACCGGGAAATCGTGCTGTCCCAGCTGACCGAACAGGAGGCGGCGTGAGCACCACGGACGAAACCGCCAAGACCGCCGTCACCGAGGCCGGGGAACGGCCCACCGCCCAGCGGCACCGGAACACCGGCGCCGCGACCGCGGGGCCGGGACGCATGATGGCCGGCGGCGCGCCGCCGGAGAAGGCCCTGGACTTCAAGGGGTCGCTGAAACGGCTGCTGCGCCTGCTGGCGCCGCAGCGGGCCGCCCTCATCGGCGTGCTCGTGCTGGGCGCGGCGAGCGTCACGCTCACCGTGATCGGGCCGAAGATCCTCGGCCAGGCCACCGACGCGATCCTCGCCGGCGTGCTCGGCAAGGCGGTGCCGCCGGGCGTCACCAAGGAACAGGTCGTCGCCGGGCTGCGCGCCCAGGGCAACGGCACGCTCGCCGACATCTACGGCCGCGTCGACCTGGTGCCCGGGGTGGGCATCGACTTCGACAAGGTCGGCCAGATCCTGCTGACCGTGCTGGCGCTGTTCGTCATCGCGTCGTTCTTCGGGCTGATCCAGGCCCGGCTGACCACAACCCTGGTGCAGCACGCGGTGTACCGCCTGCGCGAGCAGGTCGAGGAGAAGTTCGCGCGGCTGCCGCTGAAGTACTTCGACCGCCAGCCGCGCGGCGAGGTGCTGTCCCGCGTCACCAACGACATCGACAACCTGGCGCAGTCGCTGCAGCAGACGCTGTCCCAGATCGTCTCGTCGCTGCTGACCGTGATCGGCGTGCTGATCATGATGTTCCTGATCTCGCCGCTGCTCGCGCTGATCGCACTGGTCACGGTGCCACTGTCGGCGGTCGTGGCGGGCAAGGTCGGGAAGCGGGCCCAGCCCAACTTCATCAAGCAGTGGGCGACCACCGGCAAGCTCAACGCGCACGTCGAGGAGATGTACACCGGCCACTCGCTGGTCAAGGTGTTCGGCAGGCGCGACGAGTCCGCGGCGATCTTCGACCAGCAGAACGAGACGCTGTACCAGGCGAGCTTCCGGGCGCAGTTCATCTCGGGGATGATCCAGCCGGCGATGATGTTCATCGGCAACCTGAGCTACGTGCTGGTCGCCGTGATCGGCGCGCTGCGCGTCGCGTCCGGCAGCCTGACGCTCGGCGAGGTGCAGGCGTTCATCCAGTACTCGCGCCAGTTCAGCCAGCCGGTGACGCAGATCGCCAGCATGGCGAACCTGCTGCAGTCCGGCGTCGCCTCGGCCGAGCGGGTGTTCGCGCTGCTCGACGCCGAGGAGCAGGGCCCGGAGCCGGCGAACCCGGAACGCCCGGACGTCGTGCGCGGGCGCGTCGAGTTCCAGGACGTCTCGTTCCGGTACCTGCCGGAGAAGCCGCTCATCGACGACCTGTCGCTGACGGTCGAACCCGGCCAGACGGTGGCGATCGTCGGCCCGACCGGCGCCGGCAAGACGACGCTGGTCAACCTGCTCATGCGGTTCTACGAGCTCGACAGCGGGCGGATCACGCTCGACGGCGTCGACATCGCGAAGATGAACCGCGAGGTGCTGCGCGACCAGACCGGCATGGTGCTGCAGGACGCCTGGCTCTTCGGCGGCACGATCGCGGAGAACATCGCCTACGGCGCCGACGACCCGACCCGCGAGGAGGTCATCGAGGCGGCCACGGCGACCTACGTCGACCGGTTCGTGCGCACCCTGCCGGACGGCTACGAGACGATCCTCGACGACGAGGGCGGCACGGTCAGCGCCGGTGAGAAGCAGCTGATCACGGTGGCGCGGGCGTTCCTGGCCAAGCCGGTCATCCTCATCCTCGACGAGGCGACCAGCTCGGTCGACACCCGCACCGAGGTGCTCATCCAGCGGGCGATGAACGAGCTGCGCTCCGGCCGCACCAGCTTCGTCATCGCGCACCGGCTCTCCACGATCCGCGACGCCGACGTCATCCTGGTGATGGAGCACGGGCAGATCGTCGAACACGGCGACCACGAAACGCTCCTGGGCAGCGGTGGCGCCTACGCCCGGCTGTACGCGGCGCAGTTCGCCGAGGCCATGGCCGAGACGGAGTGACGCGCGTGCCCTCCCGGAGCCGGCGCGCTCCGGGAGGGCACGACCGGAGGCGGGACCCGGTGTGGCGGACGGTAACCTGGTGCCCTCCGAGCGAAGTGGGGGTGCCGGTCCCGCGATGGCCGACCGACTCGACGAGTACCGGCGCAAGCGCGACCGTTCCCGGACGCCCGAGCCGTGGCCGGACGGCGCCCCGGAGCCGGGCGGTGACGACCTGTTCGTGATCCAGGAGCACCACGCCAGCCGCCTGCACTGGGACTTCCGGCTGGAGCGCGACGGCGTGCTCGTGTCGTGGGCGGTGCCGAAAGGCCTGCCGCTCTCCCCCGGCGTCAACCGGCTCGCGGTGCACACCGAAGACCACCCGATGGACTACCTCTCCTTCGAGGGCGAGATCCCGGCGGGCGAGTACGGCGGCGGCTGGATGGCGATCTGGGACACCGGCCGGTACGAAACGCTGCACTGGAACAACCACAAGGTCGAGGTCGTCTTCCACGGCGCGCGGGCGAGCGGCAAGTACCTGTTCCAGAACCGGCACAACCCGGACGACGAGGGCGACTGGACCCTGCGCCGCCTCGACCCGGCCGAGGACGGCCACGAGGACGCCCCCGAGTTCCTGGAGCCGATGACGGCGGTCCCGGGCGAGCTGCCCGAGCCGGACGAAGACGCGGACTGGGCGTACGAGTTCGCCTGGGGCGGCGACCGCACGATGCTCTGCGTGTCGGGCGGGCGCATCACCGCGCACGACGGTTCCGGCGCCGACGTCACCGGCCGGTACCCGGAGCTGCACAAGCTCGGCGAGAGCCTGGGTTCGACGGAAGTCCTGCTGGACGGCGAGATCGTGGTGGTCCGCGACGGCCGCCCGGACCCCGAAGGCTTGAAGGAACGCAGCCGCTTCGAGGGCTACGACGCGAAGCGGATCATGAAGCACAAGCCGGCGTTCTTCTTCGCCTACGACGTGCTGCACCACGACGGCCGTCCGACGCTCGACCTGCCCTACGTCGAGCGCCGGTCGCTGCTCTCGGACCTCGGGCTCTCGGGTGGCACGTGGCAGGTGCCCCAGTACTTCCAGGGCAACGGCGAGGCCGTCCTGGGCGCGGCGCGCGAGCACGGGCTGGGCGGCATCTACGCCAAGCGCGCGGACAGCGAGTACGCCCCCGGCGAGGCGGACGGGACCTGGCGCCACATCGAGACGTGACCCGGCCCGCTCCGCGGACTACAGCTTCTCCAGCAGCTTCAACGCCTTGACCGGCGACGCCGCGTGGTCGGCCATCCCGGCCCACGGATCCCCCTTGCGCGCCAAGCGGTCCTTGATGCGCTTGGGCGTCCAGCCGGCCGGCTCCGCCTTGCCCAGCTCGCGCCAGTCGATCGGGGTGGCGACGCCGGCCGAGGGCCGGGCCCGCAGGGAGTAGGGCGCCACGAACGTCGACGTGTAGCCGTTGCGCAGGATGTCGAGGTAGACGCGGTCGCCGCGCTGGGCCTTCCGCACCGCCGTGGTCAGCCGGTCGGGGTCGAGCCGCACCAGCACCTCGGCGGCCGCCTTCGCCAGGTCGCGGACCTCGTCGTAGGTCCCGCTGGGCTCGATCGGCGCGACGACGTGGAACCCGCGTCCGCCGGTGGCCTGCAGGTACGCGGTGAGCCCGGCGGCCTCGTACACCTTCTTGACCAGCCGCGCGATGGCGCGCAGGTCGGCGACGGTGACGTCGTCGGGCGGGTCGATGTCGATCAGCACCGTGTCGGGGTGCTCCAGATCGTCCACAGTGGACGACCAGATGTGGAACTCGATCGCGGCCTGGTTGGCCAGGTACACCAGCGTCGCGGGGTCGTCGCAGATGACGTGCCGGACGGCGCTCGTCGCGCGCTGCGGGATGGCCTCGACGCGGATCCAGGAGGGCAGCTTCGGGCTGGCTTCCTTCTGGTACCAGGTCTGGCCGGCGATGCCGTTCGGGTAGCGGCGCAGGGTGAGCGGCCGCCCGCGCAGGTGCGGCACCATCACCTCGGCGACGGTCCGGTAGTGCCCGACCACGTCGCCTTTGGTCAGCCCGGCCTCGGGGTAGAAGATCTTGTCCGGGTTCGACGTGGTGATCTCGTCCGGGTCCACCGGGCCTCCCTCGGCCGGTCGGCGGCGGGTGGTCCACCCGCGCGTTACCGGCGTCGAGCCTGCCCCTCGGGGCCAAGGACGTCCACTCGGAGCATGCTCAGGCCCGGGTCAGCGCCACTCCGGCCAGCACCGCGACCACGGCGGCGACGACGTTGCCGACGATCGCGGCCGCCGACGGCCAGGTCACCCACGTCGGCCGCAGCGCCACGAGCGACAGCCCGGCCCACGCGCCCAGCACCGGGACGACCCAGGTCAGCCGGCGCACCCGCGGCGTCGCCGTGCGGGCGATCGCCAGGGCCACCAGGACCAGGCCGGTGACCGTGTTGCTCAAGGCCAGGACCCCGGCCCCGCCGAAGTGGGCGAGCCACGGCGCCAGGACCAGGTACACCCCGGCCAGCAGCACGACTCCCGCGGCCACGCCCGGTGCGGGGGCGATGCGGTGCGACGTCATCAGGCACCTCCTTCCGGAGAGGTACCCGGGTGTCGCTCCCGGTAATCGTGCCCGGCCGGGACCTGCCCGCAGCCCTCATCACGGGCAGGCGCCGGCCGGGAAACTCAGCAACCGCAGGTGTAATAAGTCACGTCCCAATGATTGCCTTCGTCGCAGTAGAGGTTGCCGGAGCCGGCCTTCCACTGCGGGTAGCCGTCGCCGCGGAGGCCGTCGTAGCTGAAGGTGTTCTTGACGTAGCTGTCGAGGCAGCTGTTGTGCGCGATGTCCACCTTGTAGCCGTTGTAGTGGCTGTAGGTGCCCGACGCGTGCCCGACCTCGGTGCCGCCGGTGATGTTGACGGCGCAGCCGCTGGCGCGCTTGAGCGTGATCACGCCCGTGACCGTGGTCTGGTTGATCTGCTCGTAGGACGTGCAGGTCGAGTTCGACCTGGTGGTGCAGCCGCCGCTGGACGAGTGGGTCACCCCGGCCGCGGACAGCTGTGACGCGGCCGCCGACTGGCTGAGCTTGGTGACCTCGACCGCCGCCGAAGCGGTGCCGATGGTGGCGAACACCACCGCGGCCGAAGCGGTCAGCCCCACCGCCGCCCGCACGAGCATCCGTTGTCCCGACATGACTTGCCTCCTCGGTACGTCGTTCCGACGGCGGCAGCCAAAAGGTCCCGACCATAACTTCGCCAAACGCGGGCGGGCGCGCGGCGGGCGCGGGCGGGTCAGGTCCTGATCTTCGTCAAGACTTCACGAGTTCGCTCCCGCTCCGGTGACGTGCTGGTGACGGCGTTGAGCTCGTGCAGCGCGCGCAGCTCCCACAGCGGGAAACCGAGGTCGCGGAACACGTCGGCCGAGGTCCGCAGCAGCCGGACCGCCTGCGGCCCGGCGTCGTCGGCGGCCTGGGTCCGGCCGAGGCTGAGCAGGGCGTACCCGGCGCCGCGGCGGTCGCGCAGCTCGCGGAACACGCCCATCGCCAGCCGCAGGTGCCGTCGCGAGCCGGCGGCGTCACCGGCCCGGCGGCGGGCGTCGGCCAGGCTGCGGTGGGTGTAGGCGGCGGCGTGGCGGTGCCCGATCTGCTCGAACAGGTCCAGCGAGCGCGTCAGGCAGCGTTCGCCGTCGGCCAGCTCCCCCGCCTCGGCGTGCAGGTCGCCCAGGCTGCGCAGGACGTGCGCCTCCCAGTGCCGCTCGCGGGTGCGGACGGCCCCGCCGAGAGCGCCGGTGAGCAGGTCGGCCGCCTGATCGCTGCCGCCGTGGCGGCGCAGGACGTCGGCGTAGCGCTTCGCGGCCTGGTCGTGCCAGCGCCCGTCGTCGCACTCCCGGGCCAGCAGCATGCTCACCTCGAAGCTCTCGACCGCGCCCCGGACGTCGCCGACGTCCTCGGCCAGCGAGCCCAGCTGGGCCGCCGCGGCCGCCTGACCGCGGCGGTCGCCGCAGTCGCGCAGCAGGCCGAGGGCCTCCCGCAGCTCCGTCTCCGCGGCCCGGGCGTTGCCGTTGTCGAGGTGGACGTCGGCGAGCGCGGCCAGCACCGCGGCCGTGCCGCTCGGGTCGTCGAGCACCCGGAAGCGGTTCTCGGCCATGACGAAGTAGGTGCGCGCCTGCCGCCACCGGCCCTGCTGCCAGTGCACGGAACCCAGCGTGAAGAGCTTTTCGGCCTCCGCGTGCGGGTCCTTGCGCCGCCGCGCCGCGGCCAGCCCGAGCACGGACACGGCGCGGGCGGAGTGGTCGAGCCACGGCGTGGCGGCCAGGTCGGTGCAGGCGTCGGCGAGCCCGCCGGTGAGCTCGTGCCAGCCGTGCGCGCCGGCCAGCCGGACGGCGGCGGCGATGTGGCCGGACTCCTCGGCCGCCCAGCCCGCCGGGTCGGCCGTGACGCGGCGCGCCGTCGCCGGATCCGGCTTCGCCCCACCGGGTGCCGGCCGGCCGCGGGCCCGCTCGGCGAGCGTCAGCGTCACCTCGCACGCGCGGCGCAGCGCGACCTGGTCGGTCTCCGGCGGGGTGCCCTCGGCCAGCACGAGCCGGACGAACGGCGCCACCGCCCAGCGGGCGCCGGCCGGGACGAGCAGGTGCCCGGCGGCCAGCGCGTCGAGCCGGTCGCGCGCCTCGCCGATCGGCTTGTCCAGCAGCGCGGCCACGCACCAGTCCGGGACGGGACCGTCGAAGGCGTTCAGCAGCCGCAGGAGGTACCGGTCGGCCGCGGGCCGCTCCCGCAGGGCCGCCGTCACGGCCGTCCGGACGCTCAGGTCCCCGACGGCCAGCTCGTCGAGGCGCCGGCGGTCGTCGGCCAGCCGCACGGCGAACTCCGCGACGCGCTGCCGCGGCCGGCCGGCGAGCTTGGCCCCGGCGATCCGGACGGCGAGCGCCAGACCCGCGCAGTGGCCGAGAAGCCGTTGTGCCGCTTCGGGTTCCCCGTGCAGCCGCGGCTCCCCCACGATCGCCGCGAGCAGCGTCCGGGCGTCCGTTGTGGACAGTGCGGCGACCGGAACCGCGTGGGCGCCGCACAACCCGGGCAGCGCGCGGCGGGACGTCACGACGGTGGCGCAGCCCGGCCCGCTCGGCAGCAGGGCCCGGACCTGGGCCTCCGACGCGGCGTCCTCGAGCAGCACCAGCAGCCGCCGGTCGGCGGTGTAGCACCGCCACAGCCCGGGCAGGCCCGCCCGGTCGGCCAGCTCCGCCGGCGTCGCGCCGAGCAGGCGCAGGAACCTGGTCAGCACGGTCGCCGGGTCGGCCGGGCCGCCGAGCGAGGCGACCAGCTGCCCGTCGGAGAAGCGGCGGCGGGCGCGCCAGGCGGCCTGGACGGCGAGCGCGGACTTCCCGGCGCCGGCCGCGCCGTGCAGCACCACCGGGGCCGGCCCGCGCAGGGCCCGGGCGACGTCGGCGAGTTCGGCGGTCCGGCCGGTGAAGTCGGGCACGGCGGGCGGCAGCTGCGCGGGCGGCCCCGGCGTCGTCCACTCGGTGCCGGCGATCCGCCGATAGACGTCGACGAGGTCGGCGCTCGGCCAGACGCCGGCCTCTTCCCAGAGCGCGCGGCGCGTCCGCCGGAGCACCTCCAGGGCCGACTCGCGGCGGCCGACGGCGCCGAGCGCGTCCGCGAGCCGCCCGGCGAAGCGCTCGTCGGCGGGCCGGGCCGCGACGACCGGATCCAGGCGTTCGACCACGGCCCCGCCCTCGCCGTCGGCGAGCTCCAACTCGACCAGCTGCAGCAGGGCTGCCGAGCGCCGATCCTCCAGCCACAGCTTGTGGGCCTCCAGCAGCGGCCCGCCGGCGACGTCGGCGAAGGCGTCACCCCGCCAGCACGCCAGCGCCCGTTCGAGCGCGCGGCGGCGCTGCGCCCGGTCGTCCGCGCCCGCGGCCAGCAGCGTCAAGAAGTCGTCGGCGTCCAGCTCGCCGGGCTCGACGACCAGCGCGTAGCCGCGCGGGCCCGAGCGCAGGCGCTGCCCGGCCTCGGCGGCACCGAGGCCGGGTGAGAGCGTCTTGCGCAGCTTGGACACGGTGACCTGGACGATCGCCGCGGCGCTCGACGGCGCGCCGTCCGGCCACAGCTCGTCGACCAGCGTGTCGCGGCCGACGTACTGGCCTGCCCGCGCGAGGAGCACGGCGAGCAGCCGCCGGGGCTGGGCCGCCGAAGGCAGCGGGACGGCGGCCGTCAGAGGGCCGAGGACCTGGAACCGCACGGCTTAACACCCCACCCGCGAGATCACCTGATCGAGCGAGCTGACCCTAGCCGTCCGGGGCCATCCGGGAAGACCACTCACCCGGATGGCCGACGCCGTTCGCCTCAGGCGTGCGCGAGCAGCCTTTCCAGGAGCTTCGGGTGCTCGGCGAGGCCTTCGCGCAGTGTGAGCTCGCGAAGCGGCTTCAGGTCGCCGTAGGGCGGGTTGTCCCAGTCCAGGGCCCCCTGCGGCGGCTCCGGGTCGTACTCGATGCCGAACTGGACGGTCTTCGCGACCTCGCGCCCGGCCAGCCGTTCCACCAGGTGCAGGGCGAGGTCGATGCCGGCCGACACACCCGCTGCGGTGATCACGTCGCCGTCCTCGACCCACCGCCGCGCGACCGGCGTCGCGCCCAGGCCGGGCAGCAGGTCGCGGAACATCCAGTGCGTCGTCGCCTGCTTCCCCTCCAGCAGCCCGGCCGCGCCGAGGACGAGCGAGCCGGTGCAGACCGACGTCATCAGCTCCGCTCCGGCGGCCGCGGTGCGCAACCAGGCCAGCAGCTGCTCGTCGGCCATCGCGTGAATCGTCGGCACGCCGCCGCCGGGCACCAGCACCGCGAACGGCGCCGGCACCTCGTCGAACGTGTGGCTGGGCGCGATCCGCAGCGGGGTGTCCGTGGCGACGGGCTCCGTGGTGGCGCCGACGGCCACCGTCCGGTAGGTGGGGTCGATCTGGGCCAGCGCGCTCAGCACCTGCAGCGGGCCCACCAGGTCGAGCGGCGTCAGCCCGGGGTAGACGACGAAAGCGAGGGTCTTCTGCTCATCGGTCATGTCCCTCACCTTGGCGGGGACGCCGTCCTGCCGGAGTCGTGATGTCCGGAATCCTGCGAACCGCGTCCGAGCGCCAGCCGGGGTGCTAGCGTCCGACCATGCCAGGGTCACCCAGACGGGTCGTGATCGTCGGTTTTCCCGACGCCGAACTGCTGGACATCGCCTGCCCCGCCGATGTGTTCGACGCCGCCAACCGGCTCGGCGCCCGGCCGCCGTACGAAATCCGCCTGGCCAACCTCGACGGCCAGGCCATCCACACCGCCTCCGGCCTGATCCTGCAGCCGCACCTGCGGCTCGACCAGGTCGCCGCGGACCTGGACACGCTGGTCGTCGCCGGCGGCTGGGGCAGCACGGCCGCCGCGGCCGACGAGCGCGTCCTCGCCCACATCCGGCGGCTCGCCCGGACGAGCCGCCGCGTCGCGTCGGTGTGCACCGGCGCCGAGGTGCTCGCGGCGGCCGGGCTGCTCAACGGCCGGCGCGCGACGACGCACTGGCGGTACGCCGCGAAGCTGGCCGCGGACTACCCGAGCGTGACGGTCGACCCGGTGCCACTGTACGTCCGCCACGGCAACGTCTACACCGCGGCTGGCGTCACCAGCGGGCTGGACCTGACGCTGTCGCTGGTGGAGGCCGACCACGGCCCGACGCTGGCCCGCGAAGCCGCCCGCGCGCTGGTGACGTACCTGCAGCGGCCGGGCAACCAGGCGCAGGTGAGCCTGTTCCTGGCCGGGCCGCCGCCGGAGCACCGCGAGGTCCGCGACCTCACGGCGTACATCGCCGAGCACCTGGACGACGACCTCGGCACCCCGGCCCTGGCCGCCCGAGCCGGGATCAGCACCCGCCAGCTGACCCGCCTCTTCGACGCCCACCTGGGCACCACGCCCGGCCGTTACGTCCGCACCATCCGCACCGAGCACGCCGCGCGTCTGCTGTCGGGCACGGACCTCCCGCTGGCCACGATCGCCCGCCGCTGCGGCTTCGGCTCGACGGAAACCCTGCGGCAAGCGTTCCTGGACCACTTCGACACCCCACCGTCGGCGTACCGCCGAGTCCACGTCCGCCAGGCTTACAGCTAACGCCGAGCCGACCGTCCAGACACGCAAGCCGACCCCCCAGGCACGCGAACCGACTCCCCAGGCACGCGAGTCGTCCACCTGTGTACGTGTGTCGACCCTTCAATCACGCGAGTCGACTCTCCAATCACGTGTGTCGGCTCTCTGATCACGCGAGTCGGCTCCGGATCGCGTGGGCCGGGACGGTCGGCGGTCGTGATCGAAGGGTCGACACGCGTGATCAGCAGGTCGACACGCGTGATTGAGAGGTCGACACGGCGGATCCGGACGAACCGGGCCGTCGGCGGCCCGTTGCGTGGGCCGGGGGCTCCCGCTGTCAGGATGTGCGAGTGGACCGCCCCGACCTCGACGACGAAACCGGCCCGATTCGCCGGGTCACCGACGAGGTGCCCGTTTCCCCGGCCCGCGGGACCTCCGGAACGCCGGGCACGCCCCGGAAACCGGCCCGCCGGACGCCACCGGACGGAACGCCCGCGGCCCCGCGCCGACGCACCGACACCGGAGCGCAGCGGGTCCCCGGGAAGCCGACCGACACGGGAACCCAGCGGGTGCCACGAAAGCCTGCCGACACCGGGTCTCAGCGAACCTCCGGGAACCTGACCGACAGCGGCGCCCAGCGGATTCCCGGAAAGCCGACGGACACCGGCGCCCAGCGAGTCCCCCGCAGGCCGGCCGACACGGGAGCCCAGCGGGTTCCGGCGGCTCCCGCCGACGCCGACTCCTCGCGGGGAGCGGCGAAACGAGGCGACACGGGACCGCAGCGAGCGGCTCAGCGTGGCGACACCGGGCCGCAGCGAGTCCCCGGGAACCGTGACGACACCGGACCCGAGCGAACGGCGAAACGGGGTGATACCGGGCCCCAACGAGCCGCCAAGCGGGGTGACACCGGGCCGCAGCGGGTCGCCGATGGGCGTGCGCGTCCCGCAAGTCGTGCCGCAGCAACAAAACCCGAACCCGACGCCGGGCACGGCCATGGTCATGGGCACGGCCACGGGCCCGCCGCCCCGGCGTCACGGCGGGTCCGGCTGCTGCTGATCTGGATGCTCGCTCCCCTGGCGCTCGCCACCGTGGTCGGGATGCTCGTGCTGTACCCGTGGGGCAAGCCGTCGCCGACGAGTGTCGTTCCGCAGGGGACGCCCGTGAAAGCGTCCATCACCACCACCGCCACCGGGCCGTGCCTCGCTCAGGGCCAGGTCCAGGTCGGCGACCAGAGCGACCCGAACGCGAAGCCGTGCCTGACCGTCGCGCTCACCATGACCGACGGGCCGGCCACCGGGAAACCGTTGCAGCTGACCGTGCCGATCGAGCCCAGCACCCCGCGGTTCGCCGCCGGTGACGCGGTCGTGCTCGCCTACAACGGCGGGAACGCGGCCGACCCGTCGAGCTTCCAGCTGGTCGACTTCCAGCGCGGCACCCCGCTGCTCGTGCTGGCCGCGCTGTTCGCCGTCGCCGTCCTGGTGCTCGGCCGCTGGCAGGGTCTCGCCGCGCTCGTCGCGCTCGGCCTGTCCTTCGCGGTGATCGCGCTGTTCATCCTGCCGGCCGTCCTTTCGGGTGAAAACCCGCTGCTGGTGGCGATCGTCGGCGCGGGCGCGATCATGTTCATCGCGCTGTACCTGACCCACGGGCTGACGGCGAGAACGTCCGCCGCCGTGCTCGGCACGCTCGTCAGCCTCGCGCTGATCGGTGTGCTCTCGGCGATCTTCTCGGCCGCGGCGTCGCTGACCGGGCTCGACGACAGCACCTCGACGCTCATCGGCTCGCTCGGCCACGGCATCGACGCGCGCGGGCTGCTGCTCGCCGGCGTCGTGATCGGCGCCCTCGGTGTGCTCGACGACGTCACCGTCACCCAGACCAGCGCCGTCTGGGAACTGCGCCGCGCCAACCCCGACCTGAGCTGGCGGGAGCTGTACAGCTCGGGCCTGCGGATCGGCCGCGACCACGTCGGCTCGGCGGTCAACACCCTGGTCATGGCCTACGCCGGCGCCGCGCTGCCGGTGCTGCTGTACTCGTCGATCTCCGGGGTCGGCCTGGGCGCGCTGCTCGGCAGCGAGGAGATCGCCCAGGAGATCATCCGCACCCTCGCGGGCAGCGTCGGCATCGTGGCGGCCGTCCCGGTGACGACGGTCCTCGCCGCGCTGATCGCTTCCCGCGAGCCCGCGACGTACCTCAGCAGCACCACGAAAGCCGTTCCGTCCCACCCGTGACACCGGCGGGCCCCCGCCGCGACAGCGGCGCCCGCACGCGGTAGGAAGGCGGTACCCGACCCGGGAGACGCCATGTCCGTGCTCGCCTGCCCCCGCCGGCTCGTGCGCGGCGTGCTGCGGCTGGTCACGGCCACCGTCCAGGCCGTCGAGTCGATCCCGCGCATCGCCACCGCCCTCGACGACGTCCGGGCGACGCTGCACCAGGTCGAACGCCTCACCGCGTACATCGCGCAGGAGGTCCCGGAGCTCGTCTACCAGCTCGAGCAGCTCCGTGAGCCGGACGCGGAAGTCAGTCGAGAGTCGCCACGAACCGGCTGACGGCCTCCATCGTGAACCGCTGCACGTACTTGCCCGACGGCGCCACCGACGCCAGCCGGTAGAGCGGGCGGTCCGCGACGCCGCCGCCGCGGGCCTCGGCCTTCAGCTCGGAGACCAGCAGCTCCCCGAAGACGAGGCCGTTCGCCTCGGTGTTGTTCATCAGCGCGTTGGCCAGCTTCCGCAGCTGCAGGACGCCCAGCTCGCGCCCGCCCGTGCCGGCGAACACCGCGAGGTCGACCTTCGCCACCTGCCGCCGGTTGCCCGCGTTGACCAGCAGGCTGACCGTGCGGGTGCCGCGGACGTCGCCGATCACGAGGTCGAGGCGGGTCGCGGTGACGAGGTCGACGCGCCGCAGCCCCCATGTGCGCACGATCAGCGTCGAGCCCTCGAGCCAGACGCGGCGCCGGATGCTGACCGCCATCACGTAGGCCAGCGGCAGGGCGATCACGAGGGCGACGACCAGGCCGATCACCGTGCCGCCGATCAGCCCGGCGACCCCGCCGAACGCGGCGGCGACGATCACCACGCCGATCAGCCCGGAAATCCCCCGGCGACGGCGTCCGCGCGCGTCCTCCTCGAACAGCGGCAGCCGTTCCGGCGTCTCTTCCGCCATGCTCACGCCCCCGTCCCGGCGAGGAACGGGTTGCCCGCGCGTTCCCGCCCGATCGTCGTCGCCGGGCCGTGGCCCGGCAGCACCACCGTGTCGTCCGGGAAGCCCGCCAGCAGGTCCCGCAGCGACGCCTCGACGTCCCCGCGGCCGACCGATCCGGCGAACAGCGTGTCTCCGGTCAGGGCGAGCCGGCCGCCCTCGGCCGTCTCCAGCGCGAGGACGACCGAACCCGGCGTGTGCCCCGGTGCGGGCCGGACGTCGACGTCGAGCCCGGCGAGGCGGTGGGTGCCCGCCTCCAGCGGCACGCTCTCGCCGTCGTAGAGCGGGGCGTCGGCGGGGTGCAGGTGCAGCGGGACGCCGTGGGCGGCCGAGAGCGACGCGGCCGACGCCACGTGGTCGGGGTGGCCGTGGGTGGCGACGAGCGCCGCGGGGACCAGCCGGTGCCCGGCGAGCGCGGCGGCCAGCGGCGCGGCCACCTCTTGCCCCGGGTCCACGACCAGACACGGCCCGCCGGCGGCCTCCGCCAGCAGGTAGCAGTTGGCCTGCAGCGGGCCGCTGCCGAAGCCGACGACGAGCACCGAACGCCTCCCGGACATCCGCGCCGGATGGCGCCGATCACGATCAGGTTGAGACTAGCGGGCCCTGTACATGGTCCTCACAGGCTGTGCCCATACACTGCCGCTACCTCAGACGTGTGACACGAGCGGAAACCTGGGAGGGTACGGGGTGGCGACCAACCAGCAGCGCCGCGAAGCTGCGAAGCGCAAGCTCGAGAGGCAACTCGAGCGCCGATTGGAGCAGCAGAAGCGACGCAGGAGAATCGGCGCTGGTGTCGTCGGCGTGGCTGTTCTCGTCGTCGCGGGCGTGGTGGTGTGGATCGTGAGCGCCAACGGCGGTGACAGCACCGCCGATCCGGCCGCGTCGTCCTCGGCCGCCCCGCCGCCGACCGAAGTCCAGATCCCGACGCAGCGTGCGGCGACACCGAAGCGGACGACGGCGCTGCCGAACCCGACGACGTGCGACTTCAAAGCGGACACGACGGGCAAGACGCCGAAGAAGGTGAACCCGCCCGACGGCAAGAACGTCCCGTCGACCGGCACGGTGAACGTGACGCTGAAGAGCACGGCGGGCGACATCCCGCTGACGCTCGACCGGGCGCTCGCGCCCTGCGCGGTGCAGAGCTTCATCAGCCTCGCGAAGCAGAACTTCTACAACGACACCATGTGCCACCGGCTCGGCACCGAGGGCCTGCAGATGCTGCAGTGCGGTGACCCGTCGGCCACCGGCGACCCGACGAACGACGGTCAGGGTGGCCCGGGCTACACGATGCCGGACGAGGCGTTCCCGGAGATCAAGTACGGCCGCGGCATCCTCGCGATGGCGAAGACGCAGGCCCCGAACTCCGGCGGCAGCCAGTTCTTCATGGTCTACGGCGACGCCGAGGGCCTGCCGGCCGACTACTCGGTGTTCGGCAGCATCAGCGACGACGGCCTGAAGGTGCTGGACGCGGTGGCCAAGGCCGGCATCGCGAACCCGAACCCGCAGGACGGCACGGGTGCGCCGACCAAGCAGGTGAAGTTCACGGGCGTCACCGTCCAGTAGTGCCGCACCGCATCGAGCTGAACGGGGACCCGCTCGGCCCGGGCGCCTTCATCGCGGGGATGACCTCTTACGGTCATTTCACCGCGATGCAGGTCCGGGACGGGCGGGTCCGCGGTCTTTCCCACCACCTGGACCGGCTGACCTCGAGCACCCGCCTGCTGTTCGGCGCGGAGCTCGACACGGATCTGGTGCGCTCCTACGTCCGGCGGGCGATCGCGGACGAAGCCGCGCTGTCCGTGCGGGTCCTGGTGCTCACGCGGTCCTTCGACGAACCGCTGAAGCCGGAGATCCTGGTCCGGACGCTGCCACCGCACCCGGTCGACCCGGCGCCGTTGCGCCTGGGGACGGTGCGGTACGAGCGGGACCTGCCGCAGGTCAAGCACCTCGGCACGTTCGGCTTGATCCACCACGCCCGCCAAGCCGAACTGGCGGGCTACGACGACGCGCTGTTCGTCGACCACCAGGGCCGGATCAGCGAGGCGTCCATCTGGAACGCGGGCTTCCTGGCCGGCGACACGGTCGTCTGGCCGGACGCGGCCGTGCTGCCGGGGATCACGATGCTCGTGCAGCGGGAAGCGCTGGCGCGGCTCGGCGTCCCGCAGGAGACGCGCGAGGTCCGACCCGCCGACCTGCCCGGGTTCGACGCGATGTTCGTCACCAACTCCGAGACCCCGGGCCGCCCGGTCACCTCCGTCGACGACTTCGTGCTGCCACCCGCGGACCGCGCCGTGCGGCTCCTCGCCGAGGCCTACGAAACCGTGCCCTGGGACGAAATCTGAACCACGCCTCCACCCGCCCCGTGTAGAGGGGAACACCGGGGCCGTTTGTGCCACCGGGGAGAGGGTGGGCGACGATGGCCGAAAACCGGGTTCCCGCGGTGCGCCGCGTCCTCGGGCGCACCGGCCAGGCCGCCTGCGCCGGTGCCCTGTTCGCCGTGCTGGCCGGTGGGCCCGCGCTGGCCCAGACCGCGCCGCCGCCCCCGCCGTCGGTGAAGTACTTCGTCGTCCCCCACGCCACAAACCCGGACGACATCACGTTGTTCAAGATCGCCGAACAGGCGCTGGGCGACGGGAACCGGTTCCAGGAGATCTTCACGCTCAACCAGGGCCGGCCACGCCCGGACGGCACGCCGTTCGACGACCCCACGGCGATCGAGCCGGGCCAGGTCCTCCAGCTGCCCGACGACGCCCGCGACCCCGCGGTGAAGTTCGGGCCGCTCCCGGCCACCCCGGTGGCCGCCCCGCCCGCCCGAACGGCGGCACCCCAGCCGGCCGAACCGGGGCTGGGGGCCGGGCTCGCGTCCGCGGTCAGCGGCACCGGCGGCCTGCTCACCGGGCTGATCGCCGGGCTCTGGTGGCGACGGCGGCCGCGGGTCGTCCCGCCGGTGCCGTTCGAGCCGGCCGAGGCTCCCGGGTCGTTCGAACCGGTCGAGCGGTTCGAGCCGCGCTGGCCAGAGCCGGACGACCACGACTACGACGACGGGTCCGGCTCGGTCAGCGGCACGCTCCCGATCCCCGTGGTCGTCCCGTTGCCGCGGCCGGACCAGTCGTCCGACCGGCTGCCGGTGGTGCTGCGGCAGGAGCCGATCACCGCCGAGCACTCGATCATCTTCTTCGACACGGCCGACACCCAGGTGATCGCCGCGATCCGGCCCGGCTCGCAGTTCCGGTTCCGGCTCGGCCCCGCCCGCGAGCCGGACGGCGCCACCGTGCTCGTCGTGGACGACGAAAGCGAGTGACGCCGGCGCGTGCGTGCGGGCCGCGTCACTCTGCGCTGAACGGATCAACCGGCGCCGGAACACTGGCCATCGGCCCGCCGGGCCCGCGATAGTCGTCTGATGACCTGGGATCCCTTCGGCACGCTGCGGAAGGCGCTGTGGATCGGCGGCGCCCCGTGGACCGGGAAGTCCACCGTCGCCCGGCTGCTCGCCGAGCGGCACGGCCTGACGACCTACCACCACGACCACCGGACCCGGCCCGCCCCGGGCGGCGACGTCTCCGCCGGCGAGCAGCTGATGACCGAGGTGCGGCACGGGTTCGACTGCGCGCTGGCCGATCTGCGGGTGCTGACGTCGCCGCGGCCGATCGTCGCCGAGGGCTGGGGGCTGCGCCCGGAGCTGGTCGCGCCGCTGGTGGATTCGCCGGGCCGGATGGTCGTGCTCGTGCCGACCGAGCTGTTCCGCCAGCACCAGCTGCGGCACCGGCCGGAGGAGCCCGCGATCCCGGAGCAGCGCAGCGTGCTGACGCGGGACCGGATGCTCGCCGCGCAGGCCGTGCGGTCCGCGCGGGAGCTGGGCATCCGGGTCATCGAGATCGACGGCCGGCTCGGTCCCGCCGGCGTCACCGACGTCGTCGCCGAGCATTTCCGCGGCTACCTGGACGCCTGACGATATTATTAGTCCCGCATTGTCCGGCCGTTTCCCCCCGCGGGCGGTTGACCGGCTCCGGAACGGTCGCGCAAGATCGATGACCGACACCGCCGCCGCTCTTTCCGCGCAGCAAAGGGGCTGGGTTCTTTGGCGTTCCGGAAAACACTTCGCGTCGTCCTCGCCGCCGTTCTCGGACTGACCCTGCTCGGGCAACCCGCCGAAGCCGCGCCACCCGACTGGTCGCGCGCCGTCGCCGACTCGACGATCGCCGCGCACCCCGCCGCGTCGCTGGGGCTCGGCTACACCGACGCCCTGTTCCTGCTCGGCCTGTACCGCGTTTACCAGCGCACGCACGACGTCCGGTACCTGACCTACCTCGAAACCTGGGGTGCGGCGAAGGTACAGCCGGACGGCGGCACCGGCAACCCGTACAACGACCTGGACAGCATGCTGGCGGTCAACGTCTTCCTCGTGCTGGCCACCGAAACGGGCGACGCGCGCTACTCGCTGGCCGCGCGGCGGATCCACGACCGGCTGGCGACGTACCCGCGGACCACCGACGGCGGATTCATTCACAACACGGGATTGACCGGGCAGCTCTGGGCCGACGGCGCATTCATGCTCGACCCATTCCTGGCCCGGTACGGAAAGGCCGTCGGCGACGCCGCGAGCACCACCGAATCGGCCGGACAACTCGTCACCTATTTCACTCATCTGCGGCACCCGAGCGGATTGCTGTACCACGCGTACGACGAGCGCCGGAAGCAGAGCTGGGCCGATCCGGTGACCGGGTTGTCCCCGGACGTGTGGTGCCGCGCGGTCGGCTGGTTCGGCGCGGCCACGGTCGACGTCCTCGACGCGCTGCCCGCGGCGGCCCCGCAGCGCGGCGCCCTCGTCGGCATCGTCCGGTACCTCGCCCAGGGCTTCCGCCGCTGGCAGGACCCGGCGACCGGCCGGTGGTTCCAGCTGACCGTCAAGCCCACCGCCGCCGACAACTGGACCGAGACGTCGTGCTCCAGCCTGTACACCTACACGCTGTCCCGCGCGGTGCAGCGCGGGTACGTCGGCCCGGAGTACCGGCCGGTGATCGCCCGCGGGTACGCCGGTGTGCTCGCGAAGGTCTCCCAGGCCGCCGACGGGACCACCGCCATCACGGACATCAGCGTCGGGACCAACGTCGGCAACGGCCGCTACTACCTCGACCGCCCGCGCGCCACCAACGACTTCCACGGCCTCGGCGCGTTCCTCTACCTCAACGAGCAGCTGGCCGGGGCCGGGCGATGAGGCGCGCCGCCGCGGGCCTGGTCCTGGCCGTGACGGCTACCCTGGTCACCACGATGCCCGCCGACGCCGCCGACCGCTGGACGGTCAGCCTGACCGGTGCGGTGACCGCCGCGGTCACCCGCACCGGCGACGGCGGGCTGACCTTCGCGGCCACCCGGGGCGCCACCGCGGTGCTGGCGCCCGCGCCGCTGGGCGTCCGGACGAAGACCGCCGACCTGACCCGCGACCTGCGGTTCCTGCGCCGCACCGACCGGATCGTCGACGAGCGCTACACGATGACGACCGGCAAGCAGCTGCGCCGGCACGCACGGGCGGCGGAGACGACGTTGTCCTTCGCCGGCGCGGGCGAAATCCGGCTCGACGTCGTCGTGCGCGCGGCCGCCGACGGCGTCGCCTACCGGTACGTGCTGCCCGGCGCCGGGCCGGTGACGATCACCGGCGAGGCGTCGGCGTTCACCCTGCCCGCGGCCGCGCCCGCCTGGCTGCTGCCCTACTCCCCCAACTACGAGAACGTCCGCGTCGAAACCACCGCGAGCGGCGCGAAGGCGGGCGACTACGGCTTTCCGTCGCTGTTCGACACCGGCGACGGGAGCTACACGCTGCTCACCGAGTCCGATGTGGACGGTCGGTATTCCGGTGCCCGGCTGACGCACGCGGCGGGCAGCGCGGACTACACGATCAAGCTGGCCGACGCCTCGATCACCGCCACCGGGCCGTTCGCGACGCCGTGGCGGGTCGCGATCACCGGCGACCTCGCGACGGTCACCGCGTCCACGTTGGTCGACGACCTCGCGCCGCCGTCGAAGCTCGCCGATACCTCCTGGATCCGGCCCGGCAAGGTGGCGTGGTCGTGGCTGTCCGAACACGACAGTCCGAGCGATCCCGTGCGGCAGAAGCAGTACGCGGACTTCGCGGCCCGCAACGGCTGGCCGTACCTGCTCATCGACGAGGGCTGGGACGCGTCCTGGGTCCCGGACGTCGTGCGGTACGCGCGGGCCCGCGGCGTCGAGGTGATCCTGTGGTTCCGCTGGACCACCCTCGACACGGCGGCCGAGCGCGCGAAGTGGCTCCCGCTGGTCAAGTCGTGGGGCGCGGCCGGGATCAAGGTCGACTTCATGGACTCCGACACCCAGGCGCGGTTCCGGTTCTACGACGACATCGCGGCGGCCACCGCGCAGCAGCGGCTGATGATCAACTTCCACGGCGCGACCATCCCCCGCGGCCTGCAGCGGACCTGGCCGCACGTGATGAGCTTCGAGGCCGTGCGCGGCGCCGAGCAGTTCAAGACGCGGGCCGCGACCAACACGATGTTCCCCTTCACCCGCAACGTGGTCGGCAGCATGGACTACACGCCGACGGCGTTCGTCGTGGCCGATCGGGACACCACGGACGCGCACGAGGTGGCGACGTTCTTCGTCTACGAGTCCGGCTGGCAGCACGGCGCGGACAAGCCGGAGAACTACGAGGCCCGCCCCGAAGCCCTGCACACGCTCGACCAGCTGCCGACGGTGTGGGACGAGACGCGGCTGTTGTCCGGCCGCCCCGGGCAGGAGGCGGTGTTCGCCAAGCGCTCCGGCGACCGTTGGTTCGTCGGCGGCATCGCGGCGGGCCCGGCCAAGACCGTCGACGCGCCGCTGGACTTCCTCGGCCACGGGCGCTGGCTCGCCGACACCCTGCGCGACGGCCCGGCCGGCCTGCTGCGCGAGAAGTCGGCGGTCACCGCGGGCGGCCGGCTGAGCGTGCCGGTCGCGAAGAACGGCGGGTTTGTCACGGTCCTCTGCCCCGCGTGGCCGGGCCGCACGACCTGTGACGCGGAGATCCGGCAGGTGCCGGCGACCAGCCTGAGCGTCACCCCGGCGACGGCGGAGGCGCACCCCGGCACGACCGTCGAGGTCGAGGCCACCTTCCGGCTGCCGGCGGGAGCACCGCTGCTCGACGTCGAACTCGGGCCCGTCGCCCCGGCGGGCTGGACGGTGACCGGGCGCCCGGTCTTCCGGCCGGTGCTGTTCGCCGGACAGCCCGTGTCGGGCACCTGGCGGTTCACGGCGACCGCCGCGGCCGCGCCGGGCACGACCGACCTGCCGGTCGCGGCCACCTACCGCTTCCGCGGCCAGGCCGTTCACGTCGAGGGCGCGACCAGCGTGTTCGTCCCGCCGCCGGTGCCGACCGGGACCACGCAGGTCAGCGCGCTGCCGTTCCTGGCGTCGTCGAACGGCTGGGGCCCGGTGGAGCGCGACCAGTCCAACGGCGACACCGCCGAGGGCGACGGCCACCCGCTGACCATCGGCGGCACGGTCTACGCGCACGGCCTCGGCACGAACGCGCCCAGCTCCGTGACGGTGTGGCTCGGCGGCGCGTGCACGGCGTTCTCGGCGGTCACCGGCGTCGACGACGAGGTGAAGGCGCCCGCTTCGGTCGCGTTCCGCGTCCTCGGCGACGACGGCGAGCCACTGGCCGAGACGCCGGTGCTGCGCCCGGCCGACGGCGCCCACCCGCTGACGGCCGACGTCACCGGCGTCCGGCGCCTGACCCTGCAGGTCACCGACGGCGGCGACGACAAGGACTCCGACCACGGCGACTGGGCGGACGCGAAGCTCACCTGCGCCTGACCTCGTGAGTGTTCAGGGCGGTTCTAACCGCCCTGAACACTCACGACCACGTCAGCGGAAGGTGAAGTTCGGCGGGCGCCGGTCCAGGAAGGCCGCGACGCCCTCTGCGTAGTCCTCGCCGTGCAGGGCCTCGGACCGCAGCTCCTCGACCTCCGCGTCCGGGCTCTCCTGGCCGGCGACGATCTTCTCGATGATCCGGTTCATCCCGCGGACCGACGCCTGCGAGCGCGAGCACAGCGTCCGCACGAACTCCAGCGTCGAGGCTTCCAGCTCGTCGGCCGGGAAGACGTCGTTGAGCAGGCCGATCTCGCGCGCCCGGGCCGCCGTGATCAGCTCGCCGGAGAGCAGGAAGTACTTCGCGTGCGCCGGGCCGACCAGCGACACCAGCTGGCGGGTCGAGTCGAAGTGGTAGACGATGCCGAGCTTCGCCGGCGTGATGCCGAAGCGCGATCCCTCGGCGGCGAAGCGGAAGTCGCAGGCGACCGACACCTGGCAGCCGCCGCCGATGCAGTTGCCCTGGATCATCGCGACCGACGGCTTCCGCATCGACGTCAGCGCGGCCACCGCGCCTTCGACGGCCTTGTCGTAGCTCGCGGCACCCTCGGCGGTGGTGCGCAGCTCGCCGAACTCGCTGATGTCCGCGCCCGCCGAGAAGTGCTTGCCGCCGCCCGCGAGCACGAGCACCTTGAGCGTGGCGTCGGCCTCGACGTCGGCGACGACGTCCGGGATCGCCGACCACATGCCGTAGGTGATCGCGTTCATCTTCGCCGGCCGGGCGAAGGTCAGCCGCGCCACCTCGCCGTCGCGCGTGAAGTCGAATCCGTCGGTCATGCTCGGCACCCTAGCTTCTCGCCCTGAGCGAAACCCCGGGTGTGTGACGCGGTCGCGGCGCTAGCTTGGGCCCATGGCGACGATCGAGTTGAACGGGACGACGTTCGGGTACGACGAAGCGGGCGAGGGGCCCGCGGTCGTGCTGCTGCACGCGGCCATCGGCGACCGCCGGATGTGGGACGCCCAGTTCACCGCGCTCGCCGCCACGCACCGGGTGATCCGCTACGACCGCCGCGGCTTCGGCGAATCGGCCGACGGCCTCGACGAGTTCGCCCACCACGAGGACCTGCTGGCCCTGCTCGATGCCCGGGGGATCGAGCAGGCCGCGCTGGTCGGGGCGTCGATGGGCGGCGCCGTCTCGCTGGACACCGCGCTCGCCGCGCCGGAGCGGGTCACCCGGCTGGTACTGCTGGGCTCCGGGCTCAGCGGGCACACCTGGCCGGACCACATGCAGGCCGACATCGCCGAGCTGACCCGCGACGTCGACCCGGCGGACGTGAAGGCCATGTCCGAGGCCAACGTCCGGTACCTGGTCGCGGGACCCGCGCGCGAGGTGTCCGTGCTGCCGCCGGAGATGCTCGCGCGGGTCCGGGAGATGTGCGAGCAGGTGTACCACCGCCTGTCGACCGCTCCACAGTGGACGGAGCGGGTCCCGGACACCCGGCACCGGCTGGCCGAGATCGCCACCCCGGCCCAGGTGGTGATCGGCCTGTCGGACGCGCTCGGGCTGATCGAGCTTTCCCAGCACATCGCGAAGTCCTTGCCGGACGCCGAGCTGGTGGAGATCCCCGACACCGGGCACCTCCCCATGCTCGAGCGCCCCGACGACGTCACCGCGCTGCTGCGGAAGGTGCTCTGACCCGGCGGCTCAGGTGAAGATCTTCTGCACCTGGTCGGAGATCTTCGCGACCAGCTCGGAGAACTGCACCACCCCGCCCAGCAGGCCCTTGACCTTCTCCCAGCGGCTGCGCACCACGGCCGGTTCCGCGGCGTCGCCCGCGCGCAGGTCGGCCGCCAGGTCGTCCAGCGTGTCCTCCAGGACCTCCTGCTTGGCCAGGTCCTGGCCGCGCACGTCGGCGGCCAGCCGCTCGACCAGGCCGAGCAGCGCGGGCAGGGCGGTGTCCGCGCCACCGCCGTCGATCCCGGTCTGGGTGATCGGCCCGGAGTTGTCCCGGCCGATGCTGACCTTGTTCGTGATGCGGGGTTCCATCAGGCCTCCGTCCGGGCCAGGCGGCCGGGCGGGCGCGGCCGCGGGCCGCGCTGCCCGGTCTGGGTGATCGGGGCGCGGTTGTCGCCGCCGATGGTGATGTCGTTGTTGATCACGACCGCCGCCTGCTCCTCGAACTTCGCCGTCGAGAACCCGGCGTCGGCGAGCAGGCCGCCGATCGCCGGCAGCAGCCGGCTTTCGATGATCTTTTCGTACCGCTCGATGTCGACGAGCTGGAAGTAGTCGGTGAACAGGTTGACCGACGCGAGCTCGCGCAGGGTGCTCGAGGCGCCGTAGCGGTCCGGGTCGAGGACGCCGGGCTCGCGCTTCGGGCGCCGGATCCAGGACGCGAGGTTCGCGATCCGGCCGGGCAGGCTCGCGGGCATCTCCAGCCACGCCAGGAAACCCTGCCCGAGCGGGCGCAGCGAGTCCGGCCGCATCTTGTCCACCACGCGGTACTCGGCCCGGATCGGCGGCAGCATGAACGGCGTCCACTCGACGTACAACGTCGTCTCGTCGACCGCTACGTGCAGGAACGTCGTGAGCACGAGATCCCGGTCCCAGGTCTCGACCTGGAAGCACAGGTAGTAGCGCGCCCACTCCTTCGGCTCCATCCGGAGCCGGTCGACGTCGGCCTCGGTGAGCCGGGTGTGCGGCGGGTACTCGATGTCGGGCAGGTACGCCGCGGCCTCCGGCTCGGCCAGGTGGTCGACGAGCTCGGCGGCCGGGGTGAACACCGCCTCGGTCACGGTCAGCCCGCCCAGCCGCTGATCCGGTGACAGCGAACCCGACCGGCGGAGGTTCCCGATCGCCTCGCGGATCCCTTCGTACAGCGTTTCGGTGGTGAGCTCCCGGCGCGTCGCCGGATCACTCTCGTCGTCCTCCAGCCGCTCCAGCGGGATGGCCATCGACCAGGCGTCGCGCCGGAAACCGGCCCCCACGAACGGGTTGTAGCCGCGGTAGACCACCAGCGGCGCGCCGGGCACGCCGGCGAACTCGTCACCGCGCTGGTACCGGGCGAGCTGGTCGCGGAAGTCCTCGGTGAACAGCCCGGTGAGACTTCCGCTGTCGGCCGCGGGGGCGGCGTGACGCTTGAAGCGCGTCGTCAGCAGGTTCCACAGGGACCAGCGCTCGAGCGTGACGATCACCAACACGACCAGGGCCAGCACGACACCGATGACGGTCCGGGCGGTGTCACCGCCCGTCGACGACGGCTCGTAGTCGTCGTAGTACCGGGAGGAGGACCGGCTCCCGGAATCGAAGAACTCGCCCGCATAGGGCAGCAGCACCGCCACGGCCAGGACGGCGAGGCCGAAGCCGATCACGATCTTCGGGTTGATCGACCGCTGGGCCCCGTACCCGGCTTTCCCCGAACGCGCGACCAGCAGAATGGCCGACAGCAGGATCCAGCCGTAGAGCAGCGGGTTGTCCCACGACAGCCCGACGACGATGGCCATCAGCAGCACCAGCAGGCCGTCGTAGTTCTTCCGGCGGGCCCGCGCCCGCACCGCCTCCGTGAGCACGCGGCCCGCGTCGAGCCCCGTCGACGGCGGCACCGGGCGGGTGGGCTCGACGAGGAATTCGGTGATCGCCCGTTTGCTGTAGCCGGGGTCGAGGTAGGACGCCGCGCACAGGTAGCGCGTGGTGTCGTCGGCCGTGCCTGGGGACATTGCTGCTCCCTCGCGTTTCCGGAGGGTCGAGGCCGGGCGCACCGCTTCCGGACGGCTCCCTCACCTGCAATTTGCCGACCGTAGCATGCACTCGAAGAACGCGGCACCGTATTTCCCGGGCCGGTTCCGGAAACCCGCCGGGAATGGGCGCGGTCGCAGATTCCGGAAATGGGCCGGATCGACATTCGACGATTTCTTTGCGCCCAGCCGACGAGATCACGGCATGTCCATTGTGGACAGTCCAGGAGGGTCGGCAGCCCCTGCCGCTCCGGTCGTGAGCGGGCGCTAGGACGCCGACGTCACGCGGTAGACGTCGTAGACGCCTTCCACGCCGCGGACCACCTTGAGGACGTGGCCCAGGTGCTTCGGGTCGCCCATCTCGAACGAGAAGCGGCTGACCGCGACCCGGTCGCGGGACGTCGTCACCGAGGCCGACAGGATATTGACCTTCTCGTCCGCCAGCACCTTCGTCACGTCCGAGAGCAGGCGATGCCGGTCGAGGGCCTCGACCTGGATGGCCACCAGGAACACCGACGACGCCGACGGCGCCCACTCGACCTCGACCAGCCGCTCGGGCTGGGACTGCAGGTCGCCGGCGTTGGTGCAGTCGGTGCGGTGCACCGAAACACCGCCGCCGCGGGTCACGAAACCGAGGATCTCGTCGCCCGGGACCGGGGTGCAGCAGCGGGCCAGCTTCGCCCAGACGTCGCTCGCACCCTTGACCACGACGCCGACGTCGTTGGAGCCGCGGCGCCGGGTGACGGTGGACGGCGTCGCGCGCTCGGCGAGCTCCTCCTCCGCCGCGTCGACGCCGCCGATGAGCGCGACCAGGCGCTGCACGACGTGCTTGGCGCTGGTGTGGCCCTCCCCGACCGCCGCGTACAGCGACGAGATGTCGGCGTGGCGCAGCTCGGTGGCGATCGAGCCCATCGACTCCGCGGAGACCAGCCGCTGGATCGGCAGGCCGACCTTGCGGATCTCCTTGGTGATCGCTTCCTTGCCGCCTTCGATCGCCTCGTCGCGGCGTTCCTTGGCGAACCACTGCCGGATCTTCGCGCGCGCCTTCGGCGAACCCGCGAACTGCAGCCAGTCGCGGCTCGGGCCGGCGTTCTCCGCCTTCGAGGTGAAGATCTCGACGACTTCGCCGTTTTCCAGCTTGCGTTCCAGCGCGACCAGGCGGCCGTTGACGCGGGCGCCGATGCAGCGGTGCCCGACCTCGGTGTGCACGGCGTAGGCGAAGTCGACCGGCGTCGACTCGACGGGCAGCGTGATCACGTCGCCCTTCGGCGTGAACACGAAGATCTCGCGCGCGGCCAGCTCGTAGCGCAGCGACTCGAGGAAGTCGCCCGGGTCCGCCGCTTCCCGCTGCCAGTCGAGGAGCTGGCGCATCCACGCCATCTCGTCGACGTCCACGGCGTTGCCGTTGTGCGTGCCCTTGGTTTCCTTGTACCGCCAGTGCGCGGCGATGCCGTACTCGGCGGTGCGGTGCATCTCGTAGGTGCGGATCTGCACCTCGAGGGGCTTGCCGTCCGGGCCGATCACCGTGGTGTGCAGTGACTGGTAGACGCTGAACCGCGGCTGCGCGATGTAGTCCTTGAAGCGCCCGGGAACCGGCTGCCACAGCGCGTGGACGACGCCCATCGCCGCGTAGCAGTCCCGGACGTCCTCGACCAGGATCCGCACGCCGACCAGGTCGTGGATGTCGTCCAGGTCGCGGCCGCGGACGATCATCTTCTGGTGGATCGAGTAGTAGTGCTTCGGCCGGCCCTCGACCTTCGCGGTGATCCGCGACGACACGAGGTTGCTGGTCAGGTCGGTGATGACCGAGCGCAGGTAGATGTCGCGCGAGGGCGCCCGGTCGGCGACCAGGCGCACGATCTCGTCGTACTTCTTCGGCTGCAGGATGGCGAACGCGAGGTCCTCCAGCTCCCACTTGACCGTGGCCATGCCGAGCCGGTGGGCCAGCGGGGCGAGGACCTCCAGGGTCTCGCGCGCCTTGCGGGCCTGCTTCTCCGGCGGCAGGAAGCGCATCGTGCGCATGTTGTGCAGCCGGTCGGCGAGCTTGATGACCAGCACCCGGGGGTCCTTGGCCATCGCGATGACCATCTTGCGGATGGTCTCGGCCTCGGCGGACGTGCCGAGCTTGACCTTGTCCAGCTTCGTGACGCCGTCGACCAGCTCGGCGACCTTCTCGCCGAAGTCGGCCTTCAGGCTTTCGACGGCGTAGCCGGTGTCCTCGACCGTGTCGTGCAGCAGCGCCGCGACCAGCGTCGTGGTGTCCATGCCCAGCTCGGCGAGGATCGTGGCGACGGCCAGGGGGTGCGTGATGTACGGGTCGCCGGACTTGCGCCGCTGGCTCCGGTGCAGCTCCTCGGCGACGTCGTAAGCACGCTGCAGCAGCCCGAGGTCGCCGTTGGGGTGCAGCTCGCGGTGGATGACCGCGAGGGGTTCCAGGACCTGCTTGACCGGGGCGGCGCGCTGGGCGGTGATCCGCCGCGCGAGACGGGCGCGCACCCGCCGGGTGGCGGACGGGTTCGGCGCCGCGCCGTTCGGCTTCGGCGACGCGGGCTGTGCCGCCGCCTGCCCGTTCTGCGGGGCGCCCTCTTGAGCGGGCACCGCGGCGTCGAGCTCCTGGCTCACCCGCACCTCCTGCTGCTCGTGCGGCCTTCGAACCCCCAGGGTAGCCGCTCGGTCATGCGACCCCGCCGGGTGCGCCCATTGAGGGTGATCACAACGCCCTGACCAGGGAGTTCCACTCTCGCCGCCGCCTCGTGAGTGTTTAGTCGGGTTAGAACCCGACTAAACACTCACGACCAGCAGCGGCAGGCAGGTTCAGCAGACCTGCAGTGCGTGGATCTTCCGGTCCCCCAGCACCTGACGGCCACCGAGGGCCGCCAGTTCCAGGACCACCGAGACGCTGTCGACGACCGCGCCCGCGTCTTCCAGGAGCTTGCCGGTCGCCGCGACCGTGCCACCCGTGGCCAGGACGTCGTCCAGGATGGCGACGCGCTGGCCGGGGTGCACCACGCCCGCCGGCAGCTCGACCGTGGCCGTGCCGTACTCCAGCGCGTAGTCCACCCGGCCCGCGACCAGCGGGAGCTTGCCCGGCTTGCGGATCAGCACCACGCCGAGGCCGCGGGCGTACCCGACGGCCGCGGCGAGCAGGAATCCGCGGGCCTCCACGCCGGCGAGCGCCTCGACCCCGGGGTCGATGGTGCTCGCCAGCGCGTCGGTCACGGCCTTGAAGGCGCCGGCGTCCGCGAACATCGGGCTCAGGTCGCGGAACAGCACGCCGGGCTCGGGAAAGTCCGGCACCTCGGCGATCAGGCCGAGGGCCTTCTCCAGCTCCACGTCAGCGCTTCCGCTTCCCGGCCGGCTTGCCCGCGGGACGCTGCTTCTGGATCCGGGCGGGCACGCTCGACGCGGCGGCGTACGCCTTCTCCTTGCGCAGCTCCGCCGCCAAGGCGTCGTCGTCCGAGGCGTCGAAGTCGCCGCTCGCGGCCTTGCGCTCCTGGTTGGCCCGGCGCTGCTGGACCCGCTCGGCCTGCTGCCGGTACTTCGGGTCGCGCATCTTGAAGTCGACCAGCAGCGGCGTCGCCAGTGCGACCGACGACAGGACGCCGACGATCGTGCCGGTGAGCTGCACGAGCGCCAGGTCCTGCAGCGTGCCGGAACCGAGCAGCACGTACCCGACGATCAGCAGGCCGAGGATCGGCAGCAGCGCGATGAACGCGGTGTTGAACGACCGCATCAGGGTCTGGTTCAGCGCCAGGTTCGCGGCTTCGCCGAACGTGCGGCGGGTCAGCCCGAGCAGGCCGCGCGTGTTCTCGCGGACCTTGTCGAACACCACCACCGTGTCGTAGAGCGAGAACCCGAGGATCGTCAGCAGGCCGATCACCGTCGCCGGCGTGACCTCGAAACCGATCAGCGAATACACACCCGCGGTGACGAAGATGTCGTGCAGCAGCGAAACCAGGGCCGCCGACGCCATCCGCAGGTCGAAGTAGATCGCCAGGAAGATGACCACCGCGACGAGGAACACGATGAGGGCGATCAGCGCCTTCTGCGAGATCTCCCCGCCCCAGGACGCGCTGACCGCGCTGTCACTGATCGCCTGCACGCTCGGCTGCTTGTTGCTGCCGATCGGCCCCAGGTCCTGGAACAGGGTCTGCTTGAGCTTGGCGACGTCCGCCGCGTCCAGCGTCTCGGTGCGGATCTGGATGGTCGACGCGTCACCCGTGCCGACCTTCTGCGTCTCCGCGGCCGGGTGGCCGAGGGCCTTCTCGAACGACGTCTTGGCCTGGTCTTCGGTGATCACGCCGTGGATGCCGTTGGCCGGCATCTGCAGCTGCGTGCCGCCCTCGAACTCGATGCCGTAGTTGAAGCCGCGGAAGATCATCGACGCGAGGCACACGAGCACCAGCGCGGAGAAGAAGATGTACCAGCGCTTGCGCTTGCCGACGACGTCGAACGCACCGCTGCCGACGTAGAGACGGCGGAAGATGCTGTCCTTCTTGCCGGGTTTCGCCGCGACCTTCATGTCGCCGTCGGCGTCCCTGCCCAGTTCTTCGACGCCCACGTCAGGCCTCCTTCACGTTCGCGCGGCCGACCGAGGTCGACTTGCGCTGCGAACCCACTTGCTGCACGGCACCCAGGCCCAGGTACTTGGGATTGGACAGGAACTTCGACTTCGACGTGGACGCGATCGCGACCAGCGGGTGCGTCACCAGGTAGACGATCACCAGGTCGAGCACCGTGGACATGCCCAGGGTGAACGCGAAGCCCTGGACGTCGCCGACCGCGATGATGTACAGGATCGCCGCGGCCAGGAAGCTCACCGCGTCCGAGGCCAGGATCGTGCGCTGGGCACGGGTCCAGCCGCGCGGCACCGCGGACCGGAACGTCCGGCCCTCCCGGATCTCGTCCTTTATTCGTTCGAAGTAGATGACGAACGAGTCCGCCGTGATGCCGATGGCGATGATCAGGCCGGCGATGCCCGCCAGGTCCAGCGTGTAGCCGATCCAGCGCCCGAGCAGCACCAGCACCGCGAACACCAGCGAGAACGACAGCCCCAGCGACAGGATGGTGAGCACACCGAGCAGCCGGTAGTAGAACAGGCAGTAGATGAAGACGACCAGCAGGCCGATGCCGCCGGCGATCAGGCCGGCCTGCAGCGACGCGAGGCCCAGCGTGGCCGACACCGTGGTCGCGTCCGAGGAAGCGAACGACAGCGGCAGCGAGCCGTACTTCAGGATGTCCGAGAGGTCCTTCGCCTCGGTCTGCGTGAACTTGCCGGTGATCTGGGTGTTGCCGTCAAGGATCGCGACCTGGATGTTCGGCGCGGACACGACCTGCGTGTCGAGCACGAACGCGGCCTGCTGGTTGGTGTTCTTCGAGGTGAAGTCCGCCCAGATCTTGGTGCCCTCGCTCTTGAAGCTGAGGTTCACCACCCACTGGCCGCGCTGCTGGTCGTAGCCCGAGCTCGAGTCGGCGATCTCGGTGCCCGGCAGGAACTCCGGCTCCAGCAGGTACTTGTACGTGTCGTGGTCACCGCAGGCGACCAGCGGCAGCTTGGGGTCGTCGTTGCCCTCGAGGGGGTCCTTGGCGTTCGGCGCGCAGGTGATCGACGCCATCGCCTGGGCGACGAGCTCCTGGTTCGGGTTGCCGTCGGCGCCGATCATCTGCGGGTTCTGCCGCACGGCCTTCGCGGCCTGGATCTGCTTCGCGGTGTCGGCGTCGACCGAGCCGTCCACCGGGGCCGGGGCCTGGCTCGTCGCGGGCGGCGGCGTGCTGCTGCTCGGCGGGGCCGGCGTGGTGCTCGGCGCCTGCGCGGGCGCGGCGGCGGGGGCACCGCCACCACCGGCGGCCGGGCTGGACGGCGGGACGCTCGAAGCGGCCGTCGGCGCGCCGGAGGACGCCGGGGGCGTGCTCGGAGCGCCCGACGTCGGGGCCTGCGTCCCGGTCGGGACGCCGGTCGGCGGCGTGGTCTGCGGGGGCACGACCGGCTGCGTCGCGTTGGCGACGACCTTCCGGAAGCCCAGCTTGGCCGTCTTGCCCAGGTTCTTCGCCTGGTCACCCTGCTCGCCGGGGACCGTGATCACGACGTTGTTGCCGTCGAGGAGGACCTCGGTGCCACCGACGCCGATCCCGTTGACGCGGCGCTCGATGATCTGGCGCGCCTGGTTCAGGGACTCCCGGGTCGGCTGGCCACCGTCCGGGGTACGGGCGGTGAGCGTGACCCGGGTGCCGCCCTGCAGGTCGATGCCCAGCTTCGGGGTCGGCTTGTGGTTGCCGGTGAGGAACACCAGCGCGTACAGCACGATCACGATCAAGGCGAACAGGGCGAGATAGCGTCCCGGGCGGAGATGCCCGGCCGATGCTGCCACGGTGCTTCGGTCTCCTCGGACTGGGTGGGAACCCCGACGTTGCGGTGCCCGCCCGGAGGGTTTCCGGGCCGGGACTGTGTGCGATTCACTCCCGGGCACGGGTATGACGGCGGACACGCACGCAGCACCGAGACACTACTCGGTGCTGCGTGAGCCCGGCGTTGCGGCCACACCGACTTTCGTCGGGGGTTTCGCGCCCTGCCCGGGGATGCCGCGGGGCCTTACTTCTTGCCGTGCTCCAGCGGGGGCGCGACCTGCGCGGTCGTGGCGGGCTCGTCGTCCTTGATGCCGGAACCCGACTCGATGATCGACTCTTCGGCCGGCGCGTCCGACGACAGTTCGTCGGCCGGGGTCTCGTCGGTCTCGACGACCGGCTCGACCTTCTCGCGGACCGCGAGGCGCAGCCAGGTGGTGACGACGCCGGGGGCGATCTCGATGTCGATCGTGTTGTCGCCCGAGGTGTCGGCGACGGTGCCGTAAAGACCGGAAGTGGTCATCACGCGGTCACCGGGCGCCAGGCTGCTCTGCAGGTCCTGCTGCGCCGCCTGCTGCTTCTTCTGCTTGCGCGAGCTCATCACCAGCGGCACGGCGAGGACGAGCACGAGCAGCAGTGGCAGCAAAAGGTTTTGCATGATTCTCCGTTCGACGGACTCCGGGCCCAGCCGAAATGTCCGGTTTTTGGGTGGTGTGCTCCTGTCAAGTGTGCCAGGTACCGGCGCGGACGCCAGCACCCACCCGCCGGTACGGGCCGCTCAGTCCTGCTGGAACGGCGCCGATCCGCCCTGGTCGGGGCGCCCCGGGTGGTCGGCGGGGGGCACCAGACCGAGGTGTTCCCACGCGGTCGCGGTGGCGACCCGGCCACGCGGGGTGCGGGCGAGCATACCGGCGCGCACCAGGTAGGGCTCACACACCTCTTCCACGGTGGTCGCCTCCTCCCCCACGGCGACCGCCAGGGTCGAGATGCCGACCGGCCCGCCGCCGAACGACTTGGTCAGCGCGGTGAGCACCGCCCGGTCGAGCCGGTCGAGGCCCAGCTCGTCGACGTCGTAGACGGCCAGCGCGGCCCGCGCGATCCCGACCGTCACCTTGCCGTCGGCGCGGACCTCGGCGTAGTCGCGGACCCGGCGGAGCAGCCGGTTCGCGATCCGGGGCGTGCCCCGCGAGCGGCCGGCGATCTCCTGGCAGCCGTCGCGGTCGATCGGGATGTCGAGGATCGTCGCGGCCCGCCGGACGATCAGCTCCAGCTCGGTGTCGCTGTAGAACTCCATCTGGCCGGTGAAGCCGAACCGGTCGCGCAGCGGGCCGGTCAGCGAGCCGGACCGGGTGGTCGCCCCGACCAGCGTGAACGGTGCGATCTCCAGCGGGATGCTCGTGGCGCCCGGGCCCTTGCCGACCACGACGTCGACCCGGAAGTCCTCCATCGCCAGGTAGAGCATCTCCTCGGCGGGGCGGGCGATCCGGTGGATCTCGTCGATGAACAGGACGTCGCCGGGCGCGAGGTTGGACAGCATCGCGGCGAGGTCGCCGGCCCGTTCCAGGGCCGGCCCGGAGGTGATCCTGAGCGCCGCGCCCAGCTCGGCCGCGACGATCATCGCCATCGACGTCTTGCCCAGCCCGGGCGGGCCGGACAGCAGGACGTGGTCGGGCGGCACCCCGCGGCGCCGCGCGCTCTCCAGCACCAGCTCCAGCTGCTCGCGCACGCGCGGCTGGCCGACGAACTCGTCGAGCCGCCGGGGCCGCAGCGTGCCCTCGACGTTCTCCTCGCCGGTCTGGGCCCACGCGGAGAGGGCGTCGTCCTCTTCCTCGGTCACGGCGTCATGGTCCATCAAGGCGTCCTACCGCTTCCGGCCGAGGGTGGTCAGCGAAGCACGCAGCACGCTGGCCGTCGTGTGGTCGTCGCCGTCGGCGAGCACCTTGTCCACGGCCAGCTCGGCCTGCTTCGCCGGGAACCCGAGCCCGGCCAGCGCCTCGACGACCTCCGCGCGCAACGCGCCGGGTGCCGTCACGGCCGGCGCGTCGCCGGAGCCGAGCGCGGTGACCTTGTCGCGCAGCTCCAGGGTGAGCCGCTCGGCGCCCTTGCGGCCGATGCCGGGCACCGAGGTGAGCACGGTGATGTTGCCTTCGACCAGCGCGCCCCGCAGCTTGCCCGGGTCGAGGACGGCGAGGGTGGCCAGCGCGAGCCGCGGCCCGATCCCGGACACCGTCTGCAGCAGCCCGAACAGCTCCCGCGCGTCGACGTCGGCGAACCCGAACAGCGTCAGCGAGTCCTCGCGCACGACCAGGGCGGTGTGCAGCCGGGTTTCCTCGCCGCGGCGCAGGGTGGCCAGGGTCGCCGGGGTGGCCTGCACGGCGAAGCCGACCCCGCCGACCTCGACCACGACGTGGTCCAGGGCGACCGACAGGACTTCTCCGCGTACCGACGAGATCATCGTGCTGCTCCAGGCTTCTTCACGGCGGGCTTCACCGCCGGCTTCTTGACGGTGGCTTGTTTGGCGGCCGCGGCCAGCCGCAGTTTGTGCGTGCGGGCCATCTCGGCCGCGCGGGCTTCGGCCTCGGCGAGCCGGGCCCGCATCGGCTCCCGCCAGAGGTGGCAGATGGCGAGCGCGAGCGCGTCCGCGGCGTCGGCGGGGTGCGGCGCGACCTCGAGGTTCAGCAGCCGCATGACCATGGCCGTGACCTGGGCCTTGTCCGCCCGGCCCGAGCCGCTGACGGCCGCCTTGACCTCGCTGGGGGTGTGGAACACGACCGGCAGGCCCCGGCGCGCGGCGGCCAGCGCGACGACGCCGCCGGCCTGGGCAGTGCCCATCGCGGTCCGGACGTTGTGCTGCGCGAAGACCCGCTCGACGGCGACCGCGGCCGGCTTGTACTTGTCCAGCCAGCGTTCGACCTCGTCGGAGATGCCGAGCAGGCGGTGCGCCAGATCCGCGTCGGGCGGCGTCCGCACGACGTCCACGGCCACGCACCGGACGGCCCGGCCCTTGCCGCCGTCGACCACGCCCAGCCCGCACCTGGTCAATCCGGGGTCGACCCCGAGCACCCGCACGCCGTTTCCCTCCCGCCGCGAACATCAGTTCGAGCCTGAGGCTACTGGGCACGGCTGCGGCAGGATGGCTGACATGCCGGAGCCATCGGATTTCGTCACCCACCTGGGCCTGCGGCCGCTGCCCGTCGAAGGCGGGCGGTGGGCGCAGAGCTGGCGCTCCGCCACCGGCTCGGCGATCTACTACCTGCTCGTCGCGCCGGAGTTCTCCGCGCCGCACCGGCTGGACCGGGTGGAGGTGTACGCGCACCACGCGGGCGCGCCGGCGGCGATGCTGCTGCTGCACCCGGACGGTTCGGTCGAGCGGCCGGTGCTCGGCACCGACGTCGCGGCCGGGGAACGCCCGCAGGTCGTGGTGCCCGCGGGGACGTGGCAGGCGACGGTCACGCTGGGCGCGTGGAGCCTGCTGGGCACGGTCGTGGTGCCGCCCTACACGGACGACTGCATCGAGTTCGCCGCGGCGGCCGATCTCGCGGTGGAGTACCCGGCCGCTGCCGCCGACCTGCGGAAGTTCTGACTCAGGGGCCGTCGACGCCCGGGGTCCAGCTCTCCGGGTCGCCGCTCTCGGTGAGCACGAGCTGCCACTTCGCGAAGCCCTCGGGCGCGTCGGGGTGCCACGGGAACTTGCCTTCCGGCGTGGCGACGATCAGCTGCAGGGCCGGGAAGTCGCCGTCCGGGTAGATGAGGAACGCGGTGCCGAAGTACTCGGGGTAGTGGCCCTTGGCGACCCGCTCGAGGACCACCGGGACGCCGTCGAAGAAGTTGTCGTAGCGCCGGCCGACCTCGAAGATCTCGCCGTTGGCGGCCCGGTCGACGTACGCGTCGAGCAGGACCTGGCCCATCTGGTCGGGCAGCCCGACGACGACGGCCTCGGGCACGTTGTGCAGCGCCCACGCGCAGGCGGTGAAGCAGTAGCCGGCGCCCTCGTCATCGCCGGCGACCGTGACGACGGCGTTGCCGCGTTCCTTGGCCTGCGTCTCGATCCATTCGACCAGGCGCTGTTCGTCCGCCGTCAGGTCGGCGGCGATTTCGGCGGAGGCGGCGGGCGTCGTCGAGGTCACGGCCCACATTGTGCCCGACGAGCCCGCCGCAGCCCAGTACCCGGGCCCCGAATGTCGCCGGATCGGGCCGGGATGTGTTGCGGGGCAAGGGAAAAGAAATGCGCCGCGAGTATCACCCGCGGCGCATGTCCTTTCGCTGTCGCCGGTCAGTCGACCTCGGCCAGCACCTCGTCCGACACGTCGAAGTTGGCGTACACGTTCTGGACGTCGTCGCAGTCCTCGAGCGCGTCGATCAGCCGGAAGACCTTCTTCGCGCCGTCGACGTCCAGGGGGACGCTGACCGACGGGAGGAACGTCAGCTCCGCCGACTCGTACTCGAACCCGGCCTCCTGCAGCGACTTGCGCACCGGGACCAGGTCGCCACCCTCGGAGACGATCTCGAAGGTCTCGTCGAGGTCGTTGACCTCCTCGGCACCCGCGTCGAGGACCGCCATGAGGACGTCGTCCTCCGTGGCGTCGGCCTTCGGCATGATCACGACACCCTTGCGGGTGAACATGTACGCGACCGAGCCCGGGTCGGCGAGGGAGCCGCCGTTGCGCGTGAGCGCGGTGCGGACCTCCATCGCGGCGCGGTTCTTGTTGTCGGTGAGGCACTCGATCAGCACCGCCACGCCGTTGGGGCCGTAACCCTCGTACGTGATGTTCTGCCAGTCGGCGCCGCCGGCCTCTTCACCACCACCGCGCTTGCGGGCGCGCTCGATGTTGTCCTGCGGAACCGAGTTCTTCTTCGCCTTCTGGATGGCGTCGTAGAGCGTGGGGTTGCCGTCCGGGTCGCCACCACCGGTGCCGGTCCGCGCGGCCACCTCGATGTTCTTGATCAACCGAGCGAAGAGCTTGCCGCGCTTCGCGTCCAGGTTGGCCTTCTTGTGTTTCGTGGTGGCCCACTTGGAGTGGCCGCTCATCTCTCCTCCATCTGTTCCGTACCCCGGCCGGGCACCGCGTCTCAAGCAGCCTTGCGCACGAGGTCGACGAACAACCGGTGCACCCGCACGTCGGGCGTCAGTTCCGGGTGGAACGCGGTCGCCAGCACCGCCCCTTGCCGGACCGCGACGATCCTAGCGGCCTCGTCTCCCAGCCCGGGCACGCCGCTGACCGTGGCGAGCACCTCGACGCCGTCACCGGCCTTCTCGACCCACGGGGCCCGGATGAACACCGCGTGCACGCCGCCGCCGTCGACCCCGGCAAAGGCAAGGTCGGCCTCGAACGAGTCGACCTGCCTGCCGAAGGCGTTGCGCCGGACGACCACGTCGAGGCCGCCGAGCTGCTGCTGGTCCGGCCGCCCGTCGAGGGTCTGCCGCGCGAGCAGGATCATCCCGGCGCACGACCCGAACGCGGGCAGCCCGCCGGCGATCCGCGCGCGCAGCGGTTCCAGCAGCTCGAACGTCTCGAGCAGCCGCGACATCGTGGTCGACTCGCCGCCGGGCAGCACCAAACCGTCCACTTCGGACAATTCAGCGGCCCGGCGCACCGGCATCGCCCGCGCGCCCGCTTCTTCCAGCATCGCGACGTGCTCGCGCACGGCACCCTGCAGGGCGAGCACACCGACGACCGGCTTCGACGACACCCAACCTCCCGAAAGACCCTTCCCACCAGCCTAGACGCAGACCCGCGGCGGCGGAGCGGCAGGTCAGCCCGGTCGAAGCGCCGTCAAGGCCACCTTGCGGGCGTCCGACGCCCGAACCGGCACGATCGGTGGGTCAGGGGACGCCGGCGAGGCGCAGCAGCGCGGCCGTCGCGGCGGCCGCGATGACGACCACCACGAACGGGGCCTTGCGCCAGGCCAGCACTCCCCCGACCAGTACCCCGGCCGGCCGGGCGAAGCCGGCGAACGAGTGGCCCTCGGTCAGGGCGCTCACGGCGACCAGCGCCGCGAGCAGCACGACCGCGCCGAGCACCATCAGCCGTTCGGCGCGCGGCGACAGTTTCACCCGCTCGCGCAGCAGCGGGCCGGCGAGCCGGAAGGCGTAGGTGCCCACGGCCAGCACGATCGTGCCGATGAGCAGTTCGGTGCCGTCCATCAGCAGGCCTCCTGCGGCTCGGGTTCGGGCTCGGGCTCGGGCTCGGGCTGGGGCTTGGGCTCGCGCGCCGCGGCCCCGGCGAGCACGCCGACCAGGGCGAGCAGCACCGGCAGGCCGGCGGGCAGGAACGGCGTCGCGACCAGGGCGGCGAGCACGCCGAGCAGCACCGGCAGCCGGGCCGCCTTGTCACGCAGGGACGGCAGGACCAGCGCCAGCAGCACGGCGGGGAACGCCGCGTCCAGGCCGAAGACGTCGGTGTCGCTGATCGCCGACCCGGCGAACGCGCCGACCAGCACGCCGGCGTTCCAGCAGACGAAGATCCCCAGCCCGCAGGCCCAGTAGGCCGCGCGGCGGCGCCGGACCTCGTCCTGGGCCAGCGCGAACGCCACCGTCTCGTCGCTCATCAGGTGGCTGCCGGCCAGCCGCGCGCCCCACCGCTTTCCGAAGACGTCACCGATCGCGAACCCGAACGGCAGGTGCCGTGTGTTGACGAGCAGCCCGGCCAGCACCGCGGCGAACGGGTTGCCGCCGGCGGCCACGATGCCGACGAACATGAACTGCGACGCCCCCGCGAAGACCAGCAGGGACATCACCATCGGCGCCCAGACCGGGAAGCCGGAACCCACCGCGATCGCGCCGTAGGACACCCCCACGAGACAATCGGCCAGGCAGACCAGGCCGATGTCCCGGGCGAGAGCCCGATCGAGTGTTCGCCATATCGAACGCATGTGTTCTATAGTGAACAGCCGCACCCGTGTTCGTCAAGGCGAACAGACAGACCGATGGAGCGAACGGCATGTCGCAGGAAACCACCGGCGCGCCGCTGGAGATCATCGCGGCGTCGCTGCGCCGCGAACGGAACCGAGCGGGCCTGTCCCTGACCGAGGTGGCGCGCCGCGCCGGCCTGGCCAAGTCGACGCTCTCGCAGCTGGAGTCCGGCACCGGCAACCCGAGCGTCGAGACGCTGTGGGCGCTCGGCGTCGCGCTCGACGTGCCGTTTTCGCGGCTCGTGGAGCCGGAACGGCCGAAGGTCCGGGTGATCCGGGCCGGCAACGGGCCCACGGTGTTCGCCGAACACGCCGACTACGCGTGCACGCTGCTGTCGGCGTGTCCCCCGTCGGCCCGCCGGGACATCTACGTGATCCGCGGCGAGCCGGGCACGCCGCGGCGGTCCGACCCGCACATGACCGGCGTGATGGAGCACATCGTGCTGTGCGCGGGACGCGCCAGGGTGGGCCCGCAGGAGGAGCCGGAGGAACTGCTCCCCGGCGACTACATCTCCTACCCCGGCGACGTCCCGCACCTCTTCGAAGCCCTCGAGCCGGGCACTTACGGCGTCGAGATCTCCGAATACCTCTAGGAAGTCACCAGCCGCGGTCGGCGAGGCGGTGGGGCTCGGGGATCTCTTCCACGTTGATGCCGACCATGGCCTCGCCCAGCCCGCGCGAGACCTTCGCCAGCACGTCCGGGTCGTCGTAGAAGGTCGTGGCCTTGACGATCGCCTCGGCGCGCTGGGCCGGGTTGCCGGACTTGAAGATGCCGGAGCCGACGAACACGCCCTCGGCGCCGAGCTGCATCATCATCGCGGCGTCGGCCGGGGTGGCGATGCCGCCCGCGGTGAAGAGCACCACCGGCAGCTTGCCGTTCGCGGCGACCTCCTTGACCAGCTCGTACGGCGCCTGCAGCTCCTTCGCCGCGACGAACAGCTCGTCCTCCGGCAGCGACGTCAGCTTGCGGATCTCGCCGCGGATCTTGCGCATGTGCGTGGTGGCGTTGGAGACGTCGCCGGTGCCGGCCTCACCCTTGGAGCGGATCATCGCCGCGCCCTCGGTGATCCGGCGCAGGGCCTCGCCGAGGTTGGTCGCGCCGCAGACGAAGGGGACGGTGAACGCCCACTTGTCGATGTGGTTGGCGTAGTCGGCCGGGGTCAGCACCTCGGACTCGTCCACGTAGTCGACGCCCAGGGACTGCAGCACCTGCGCCTCGACGAAGTGGCCGATGCGGGCCTTCGCCATGACCGGGATCGAGACGGTCTCGATGATGGCGTCGATCAGGTCCGGGTCGCTCATCCGCGCGACGCCGCCCTGGGCGCGGATGTCGGCGGGCACGCGCTCGAGCGCCATCACCGCGACCGCGCCGGCGTCTTCGGCGATCTTCGCCTGCTCGGCGGTGACCACGTCCATGATCACGCCGCCCTTGAGCATCTCGGCCATGCCGCGCTTCACCTTGGCGGTGCCGGTGACCGACTGGACGGAGCCGTTCTGGGGGGTGGTCTGCTGCTCGGGCACGACGAGGCCTTTCGACACGAGATCGGGTGGTTGCGCATCCGAGCGTAGGTCGGCGGTGGCCTCTTCAGGCAGGCCAGTACACGGGTATCTCAGCAGTCCACTTCGTCCGCGCCCGCGACCAGGACCTCGGCCGCCCGGGTGCGGGTGTAGAGCACGTGACGTCCGGCACGGTGCCCGCTGACCAGGCCCGCGGCCTTGAGGACGCCGAGGTGCTGCGACACCGCCCCGGCGCTCAGCCGGGTGCGGCGGGCCAGCTCCGAAGTGGACGCCGGCGCGGCCAGCTCGGCCAGCAGCATGGCCCGGCCGCGGCCCACCACGGCGGCCAGCGCGCCCGGGGCGACGGCGGTGCCGGCCTCCCACAGCGTCGCGATCCCGCGCGGCGGGTACCGCAGCACCGGCTGCCAGCGCGGGTCGGTCTTGGAGAACACCCGCGGCCAGACGAACGCCGAGGGCACCAGCACCAGGCCGCGCCCGTCGAGCGGGACGGCGGCGTGCAGGTGCCGGTGCGCCACCGTGAGCGTGCCGCCCTGCCAGCGGACCATCGGCGTGAGGTCGTTGAACAGCTCGGCCGCGCCGCCGCGGGCCAGCAGCCGCGACCGGTGCAGCACGTCCGCCTCGAGCAGGGCGCGGATCCGCGGCCACTCCGGGGCCAGCACGAGCTCCCAGTACCGCTCCATCAGCGTCGCGAGCCGGTCGAGGCCCGCCTCCGGGTCGCGGTGGAAGCGGTTCAGCGCGAGCGAGCGCGGCCCGGTCATCGCGTCCAGCTCCCGCCGGACGAAGCGGGCGGGCACGTCGCGCAGGTCGGCGAGCTCGTCGGCCAGCTCCGGCACCGGCGTCGAGGGGGTGCCCGCCAGGAAGCCCGGGAGGTGCCGGACGGGCACCAGCTCACGCAGGAGCGAGATGTCCAGCCCGGCCTCGCCGAGTGCCGCGGTGGCCCGCTTGACCCACGGCAGGTGCAGGGCGTGCTCCCCCGGCTGGTTCAGGACGCGGACGCTCGCCACGATCTCCCACGCGGGCGAGAACGCGAACCGGGTGTGGGCCAGGTCCTCTGTGGAGAATGCCAGGTCGAGCACGCTGCCTCCTGCCGCCGGAACGGCTCCAGGTTAGAGCGCTCCCTTGTGGACAGTCGAGTGGGGCTCGGAAAGTCCTTGCGGGAAAGCGAAAATTCCTCGCGGGTCGTACTTCCGGGCGACCGCGCGCAGCCGCGGCAGGTTCGGCCCGTAGTACGCCAGCGGCCAGTCCGGCAGCTCCGGATCGAGGTAGTTGACGTACCCGGTGGTGCCGAACTCCGGCCCCAGCCCGTCCCGCACGGCCGCCAGCGACCGCCGGGCCCCGGCCTCGCCGCCCTCGCCCGGTTCGGCGCTGTGCAGGAACTGCAGGCTCGCCAGTGCGTGCCGGTGCGGGAACGCCGTGTCCCGGACGCCGACGCGCGCGATGGCACCGCCGCCGGCGTCGATGATGGTGTCGACGCCCGGGTCCCGGATCAGCACGTCGACGACCGCGGCCGGGTCGGCGGCCGGCCGCGTGAGCATCCGCGAGGTCCCGACGTAGGCCGCCCGGGCGGCGACCGCGCCGGGCCGGGCCTCCCGGTCGTCGAACGAGCGCATCGCGGACAGGTGGTCCGTGGTCCGCCGCCGCTGCTCGGCCGGCGGCGTGCCGACCCGGCGGATCAGGTCGTCGAGCAGCTCCTTCAGCCGGGCTTCGGGGCCGAGGAACGTGCCGCCGAGGTTGGCGTGGTCGTCGCCGAGGCCCATCCCGGACCACAGCTCGTCCGGCATCGCCGGCTGCCACTCCTGCCAGGCGGCGAACAGCGCGGCCTGCGTGCCCACCGGGAACGACAGCTGGAAGGTGGCGACGTCGGCGATCGGCACGGTCCGGAACGTGAACGCGGTGACGATCCCGAAGTTGCCACCGCCCCCGCCGCGCAGCGCCCAGAACAGGTCCGGCTCCGCCGTCGCCGAGACCGTGCGCGCCCGCCCGTCCGCCGTGACGATCCGCGCGGCCTCCAGGTGGTCGCACGTCAGGCCGTACTTCCGGTCCAGCACCCCGACGCCGCCGCCGAGCGCGAGCCCGGCGATGCCGACCGTGTCGCAGCTGCCCGCGGGCAGCACCCGGCCGGCCGCCGCGAGCGTGGTGGCGATCGGCCCCAGCCGCGCCCCGGCACCGAGCACCGCGCGGCCGCCGGGGCGGACCTCGATGCCCGCCAACCGGCTCAGGTCGACCACGATCCCGCCGTCCACTGTGGAATAGCCGGGATAGCTGTGGCCGCCGCTGCGCGCCGCGATCGGCAGGTCGTGCCGGGCCGCGAAGCCCACGGCGGCCTGGACGTCCTCGATCCGCGCCGCGCCGACGACGGCCGCCGGGACGCGGTAGTCGTACATCGTGAAGTAGCCCTGCTTCGCCTCCGGGTAGCCCGGATCGCCCGGCCGGAACAACGGTCCGGCCAGTTTCCGCCGGAATCGTTCCCATTCGTCTCCCGGCAGCCCACCGGCCAGGCCCACCACCGGAACCGCCCCCGAAATCCGCAGAAAAGTCCGCCGGTTCACTGTCATCGAAACTTCCCCTGCCCCGCTCCCCCGGGCATTCGGCTGGTCCCGGGACCCGTGCCTTGCCGTGACCAGGGTAGCGGGTGTGTGATCGAGGACACATCTCGTACGTCCGCCGTTCGCCGAGGAGCCGTCATGGCCGACCGACAAGCCAAGAACGCCGACACCGGGGCCGCCGTCGCTGTGAACGACCCCGCCAAGGTCCGCAACGTGGTGCTCGTCGGCCCGTCGGGCTCGGGGAAGACGACCCTCACCGAGGCCCTGCTGGCCGCGTCCGGCACGGTGTCGCGCGCGGGCTCGGTGGTCGACGGGACGACGGTGTGCGACCACGACCCGGCGGCGGTCCGCCAGCAGCGTTCGGTCGGCCTTTCGGTGGCGCCGGTGCTGCACCAGGGCCACAAGATCAACCTGATCGACACCCCCGGGTACGCGGACTTCGTGGGCGAGCTGCGGGCCGGGCTGCGCGCGGCCGACGCGGCACTGTTCGTCGTCTGCGCGGCCGAAGGGGTCGACGCGGCGACCGTCGCGGTGTGGGAGGAGTGCGCCGCCGTCGGGATGCCGCGCGCGGTCGTCGTCTCCCGCCTCGACCACCACCGGGCCGACCCGATGGCCGAGATCGCCGCCTGCCAGGCCGCCTTCGGCGCCGGCGTGCTGCCGCTCTACCTGCCCGCGGCCGACGGCCTCGTCGGGCTCATCACCCAGCGGTACTTCGACTACTCCGGCGGGCATCCGCCGAAACTCGGCGAACCCGACCCGGCCGACCTCGAACGGCTGGCCGAGGCCCGCAACGAGCTCATCGAAGGGATCATCGCCGAAAGCGAAGACGAAACCCTGATGGAGCGCTACCTCGGCGGTGAGGAGATCGCCGAGGAGACGCTGATCGCCGACCTGGAGACGGCCGTCGCGCGCGGCACCTTCCACCCGGTCATCCCGGTCTGCTCGACCACCGGCACCGGCCTGGCCGAGGTGCTGGACGGGATCGTCCGGGCGTTCCCCTCCCCGCTCGAACACGCCCCGCCCGACGTCACTACACCCGACGGCGACCCGCACGCCGGGCTGACCGCCGACCCCGCGGGCCCCCTCGCCGCGGAGGTCGTCCGGACGGCCGTCGACTCCTACGTCGGCCGCGTTTCCCTCGTCCGGGTGTTCTCCGGGACGCTGCGGCCCGAGCGGCCGGTGCACGTGTCCGGCCACGGCCTCGCCGAACGCGGGCACGAGGACCACGACGCCGACGAGCGCGTCGCGCACCTCTACTCCCCGCTCGGCGCGAACCTGCGCGAGGTGCCCTACTGCGTCGCGGGCGACCTCTGCGCGCTGACGAAGGTCGGTTCGGCGGAGACCGGCGACACCGTGTCGTCCCCCGAAGAGCCGTTGCTGATGGAACCCTGGACGATGCCGGAGCCGTTGCTGCCGGTGGCCGTCGTCGCCAAGACCCGCAGCGACGAGGACACCCTCGCCCGCAACCTGTCCCGGCTCGTCGCCGGCGACCCGACACTGCGGCTGGACCGCAACGCCGAGACCGCCCAGCTGGTGCTGTGGTGCATGGGTGAGGCGCACTCCGACGTCGTGCTGTCCCGGCTGCGCGCGGGCGGCGCGGACGTCGACACCGAGCCGGTGAAGGTCAGCCTGCGCTCGACGTTCGGCAAGCTCGCCAAGGGCCACGGCCGGCACGTGAAGCAGTCCGGCGGGCACGGCCAGTTCGCCGTCTGCGACATCGAGGTCGAGCCGCTGCCGCGCGGTGGCGGGTTCCAGTTCGTGGACAAGGTCGTCGGCGGCTCGGTGCCGCACCAGTTCATCCCGAGCGTGGAGAAGGGCGTGCGCGCCCAGTTGCAACGCGGGCTCGGCGACGGGCACCCGGTGGTCGACATCAAGGTGACGCTCGTCGACGGGAAGGCGCACAGCGTCGACTCCTCCGACGCGGCGTTCCAGACGGCCGGGGCACTGGCCCTGCGGGAGGCCGCGGCGAACGGGCACATCACGATGCTCGAGCCCCTGGAGGAGGTGGCGATCCGGCTGCCGGACGAGCACCTCGGCACGGTGCTCGGCGACCTGTCGTCCCGCCGGGGCCGGGTGCTGGGCACGGAAGCCGGCGACGGCGGCCGGACGATGATCAAAGCAGAGGTCCCGGCGACCGAGCTGCTGCGCTACCTCATCGACCTGCGCTCGATGACGTCGGGCACGGCGACGTTCAGCCGCCACCACGCCCGCTTCGAGCCGATGCCGGAAGGCATGGCGGTCCACTAGCCGGGTCTGCCGCGGCTTGTCGTGAGTGTTTAGGGCGGTTAGAACCGCCCTGAACACTCACGACGGGTCTGGGCGCTCAGAAGTCGAAGCCGCCCGGGCGGTTGTTGCGGTCGGCCAGCAGGCCGGCGAGCGTGGCGATCGCGATCTCCGGTGGCGTGCGCGAGCCGATGTTCAGGCCGACCGGGCGGTGCACCCGGGCGATCTCGGCGTCCGGCACGCCGAGGCCGCGCAGCGCGGCCAGGTGCGGGCCGGGGTGGCGCGGGTTGCCGAGCACGCCGATCCAGCGCGGCTTCTCCTCGAGCGCCGCCTTGAGCACCGCACCGAGCTCCGGCCGGTGGTGGTCGGTGACGACGACGTCGGCGGACCCGTCGAGCGGCGGGAACGTCGTCGCGGCCTCGAACCCGTCCGGGACGTCGGTCGCGCGCGCCGCGTCCGGGTCGACCAGCGCGACGTGGAACCCGAGGTCCCGCGCGAACTTCAGCAGGTACCGCGCCACCGGCGAGGCGAAGACGGCCACCAGGGTCCGCACGCCGGAGTCCGGTTCGGCGGCGCCGTGGGCGACTTCGCAGGCCTCGGGTTCACTCATGCCGCCATTGTGCCCCCGCTCAGCGCACTTCCTCGCCCAGCGAGACCCGGAACTGGTACGTGTCCGTCTTGCCCTTGACGAGCACCAGGTACCCGCCGGCCACGCGCAGCACCGTCCGGCCCTGCGGCGACCACGGACGTGCCGGCCGGTGCTGCTTGGCCAGCAGGTACGCCTCGTCCTCCGCGCTCTCGCGGTCGGGGTAGCGCTCCGCTTCCGCGACCGACCAGCCCCGGGCGTCCCCGGCCCCGCCCTGCTCCTCGACGACCACCCACCAGATCGAACTCATGCCCCTTCGACGCGGGCGGGCGCCGATCCGTTTCAGATCTCTTCGCCCACGGTCAGCCGGAAGTGGAACGTCGAGGTGCGGCCGTCGACGATCACCAGGTAGCCGCCCGCGACCCGCAGCACCCGCCGCGACTTCGGCGACCACGGGTAGGCGGGCTGGTACTCGCGGGCGAGCCGCAGCGCCTCGGCCTCCGCGGTCTGCTGGTCGGCGCACGGGAAGGTCTCCGACAGCGACCAGCTCCGGCCGTCCCCGGTGCCGCGCTGCTCCTCGACGACGACCCACCAGCTCACGGCGTCAGACCTCCGGCTCGGCGAACTCGAAGTACTCCGGCACGGGCGCGGTCCCGGCCAGCCGGAAGTATCGGACCTTCCGGCGCCGCCGCAGCCGCAGGGTGTCGCGGACGGCGTCGTTGTGGACGCGCCGCGCGATGATCACCCGGTGCTCGGCGTCGGTCAGCTCCTCGGCCAGCTCGGGCAGCAGGCCGGCGCGGTCGACGCGGCTCAGCTCCCGGGTCAGCTCGTTCTCCTCGGTCTCGCGGTCGGGCCGGGGCGCCGCTTCGGCGCGTTCGGCCGACGTCCGCAGCTCCGCGTCGCCCAGCACGACCGCGACCGCCCGGGCCACCACCGCGCGGCGGGCCAGCGCCGCGTCGAGGGCCGCCCAGCCCGCGTCCATCCGGACGTGCAGGCGGTCGAGCCGGTTCGCCGTCGCCACCAGGAACAACCCGCCGAGCACGACGATCACCGCGAGCACCGGCAGCAGCCAGCCGAGCACGCTCACCGGGCGAACTCCCGCTCCGGCGCCGCGACGCGCCGCGGGTCGGCGGCGACGGCCGTCTCGTAGACCCGCAGCACCTGCGTGGCCACCACGGACCAGTCGAACATGGTGACGCGCTCCCCCGCCGCCGCGGCCAGCGACGCCCGGCGCGCGGGGTCGCCGAGCAGCTCGCGCAGCCCGTCGGCCAGCGCACCCGGGTCGCCGGTCTCGACGAGCATCCCGGCGCGGCCGTCGTCGAGCACGCGGCGGAACGAGTCGAGGCCGCTCGCCAGCACCGGCGTGCCCGCGGCCATCGCCTCGGTGAGGATCATCCCGAAGCTCTCGCCGCCGGTGTTGGGCGCGCAGTAGACGTCGACGCTGCGCAGGGCCTGGGCCTTGACCGCGTCGGTGGCCTGGCCGAGCAGCTCCAGGTGCGGCGCCAGCTCGGGGCCGGCGTCGCGACGCAGCTGGTCCTCGTCACCGCGGCCGACGACCACCAGCCGCAGGTCCTCGAACTCCGGCAGGATCCGCCGCAGCGCCTCCAGCAGCACGCCCATGCCCTTGCGGGGCTCGCCGAACCGGCCGACGAACCCGACCGTGCCGCCGGCCCGCGGGTAGCCCGGCAACGGCGTCGCTGAGGAGAAGAACTCGACGTCGACGCCGTTGGGGACCTCGACGGCGTCACCGCCCGCGTGCTCCACCTGGACCCGGCGGGCCAGCGCGGACACCGCGATCCGCGCGGTGATCTTCTCCAGCAGCGGCCGCAGCACGGGCTGGAACGCCGAGAGGGTGCGCGACCGGGTCGTCGCGGTGTGGAAGGTGGCGACGATCGGGCCGTCGGCGATGAGCAGCGCCAGCAGCGACAGGCTCGGCGCGGCGGGCTCGTGCAGGTGCAGGACGTCGAAGTCGCCTTCGCGGATCCAGCGGCGCACGCGGGCGTAGGACACCGGGCCGAACTGCAGCCGGGCGACCGAGCCGTTGTACCGGATCCCGAGGGCCTTGCCGGCCGGGTGCACGAACTCGGGCAGGTCCGCGTCGTCGTCGGCGGGGGCGAGCACGGACACCTGGTGCCCGCGGGAGATCAGCGCCTTCGTCAGGTCGATCACGTGCCCCTGGACGCCGCCGGGCACGTCGAAGGAGTAGGGGCACACGATCCCGATCCGCATCGGTCGCGCGGTCACGGCTCAGCTCGCTTCTTCGAGGCTGCCCGGCTCGGCGGCCTCCATGTCCGCGGGCCAGAACTTCTGCACCATGTGCCAGTCGGCGGGGTGCGCGGCGATGTCGCCGGCGAAGATGTCGGCCAGCGCCTGCGTCGCGGCCGGGACTTCGGCCCGCGCGGTGACGCGGATGCGCGGGTGCAGCCGGACCTGCCAGCCGTCCTCGGTGAACCAGCAGCCCGCCGGGATCAGCGCGGCCCCGGTCGTCGCGGCCAGCCGCGCCGGGCCGCCGGGCATCCGGGCGGGCTCGCCGAAGAACTTCACGGGGATGCCGTTGTCGGTCAGGTCGCGGTCGCCCACCAGGCAGACGGCCTTGTTCTCGCGCAGCCGCTTGAGCAGCACGCGCATCGCGGAACTGTCGCCGGTCAGCGGGACGATCTCGAACCCGAGCGACTCGCGGTAGGAGGCGAACCGGCGGTAGAGCGACTCGGGCTTCAGTCGCTCGGCGACGGTCGTGAACCCGCCGAGGTAGTCGGCCAGCCAGACGCCGGCGATGTCCCAGTTGCCGCTGTGCGGCAGCGCCATCACGGCGCCGTTGCCCTCGGCGAGGGCCGCGTCGAGGTTCTCGACGCCGGTGATCGAGGCCGCGACCTTGCCGCTGACCTGCTTCTGGTCCATCGACGGCAGCCGGAACGTCTCGTGCCAGTAGCGGGCGTACGAGCGCATCGCGCGCCGGGTCAGCTCGTCCAGCTCGGCCGGGTCGGCCTGCGGCACCACGCGGGCGAGGTTCGTGCGCAGCTGCCGCACGCCCCCGGCGTCGCGGCGGACGGCGAGGTCCGCCCCCAGCGAGAACACGGTGCCGCCGAACCCGGCGGGCAGCCAGCCAGCCAGCCGCCACGCGGCGGCGTACCCGAACTCGCTGAGCCTGCCGGACACCTTGCTCATACCGGCTGCTCCCCGGCGGCGGCCTCACGGGCCGCTTTCGCCACGCCGGCGAAGCGCTGCAGCAGCGTGATGACCGACAGCACGGCCAGCAGCCAGAGCGAGATGTCCACGGTCCACGGCACGCCGAGGCCGTGCAGCCCGGTGCCGACCAGCGCGATGATGAGCCGCTCGGCGCGTTCGACGAGACCGCCGTCGACCGGCAGGCCGGACGCGTCGGCGCGGGCCTTGACGTAGGAGATGACCTGGGCGAGGACCAGGCAGAGCAGGGCCGCCGCGGCGGCGGGGTGGTTGTCGTCGACCACGAAGCACCACCAGGCGATGGCGGCGAACAGCGCGCCGTCGACCAGCCTGTCGCAGGTGGCGTCGAGCACCGCGCCGAACGGGGTGCCGTAGCCGCGGGCCCGGGCCATGGCGCCGTCGAGCAGGTCGAGCATGGCGAAGCCCCACACCGTGAAGGTGCCCCACAGCAGGAAGCCGTTCGGGAAGAAGACCAGGGCACAGGCGATCGCGCCGGCGGTGCCGAGCACGGTCATCGCGTTCGGGGTCAGCCCGGCGCGGACCAGCGCCTGGCCGATCGGATCGGTGACGCGGGAAACGGAGGCACGCGCGAAGATATTGAGCATCGGTTCGTCTGAGGCACCTGGCTACGAGGGTCGGGTGGGCGATGGCAGCCTATCGACCCGCCCCGGTGAACCCGACGCGCCGCCCCGCGTCAGCCCGATTTCGGCAGCCGGACGACCTCGCCCGGGTACTCGCGAGCTTCCTCGGCGGCCTGCGCCGCGGCGCATTTCGGCGACAGCCCGTTGCGGATCGCGGCGCTGATCTCGCCGAGCGCGGCCACCTGCTCCGGCGTCAGCGGGTCGAACAGGCTCTCCCGGACGGCCTCGACGTGTCCGGGGGCCGCGGCTTCGAGGGCGGCGAAGCCTTCCTTCGTCAGGACGGCCCACGCGCCGCGCTTGTCGGTCGGGCAGGCCTCGCGGCGGACCCAGCCGTTGGCCTCCAGGCGCGCGACGGCGTGCGAGAGCCGGCTGCGCGACGCCTGGCGCGCGTCGGCGAGCTCACTCATCCGCAGCCGGCGGCCGGGCGCCTCCGACAGCGAGACGAGCACCTCGTAGTAGGTGTGGGGCATGCCCGAGTCGTGCTGGAGCTGAGCCTCGAGGTGCGCGCTGAGCATGCGCGTGGCCAGGTTGAATTCACGCCAGACGCGCTGCTCGTCGTCACTGAGCCATCGAGTATCGGACATACCTCCAGCATACCCCTGGTTGAACCCTCAACCAGGGGTTGCCGGTTACGGGTTCACCAGGCGTCGGCCAGCAGGTCGCGCGTCTCGCCCAGCAGCTGCGGGAGCACCTTCGTCTGGCCGATCACCGGCATGAAGTTGGCGTCGCCGCCCCAGCGTGGCACCAGGTGCTGGTGCAGGTGCGCGGCGATCCCGGCGCCCGCGATGACGCCCTGGTTCAGCCCGATGTTGAACCCGTGCGCACCCGACACCACGCGGATCACCTTCATCGCGTGCTGGGTGTACTCCGCGACCTCGCGCGTCTCTTCCGGCGTCAGGTCGGTGTAGTCCGCGACGTGCCGGTAGGGCACCACCATCAGGTGCCCCGGGTTGTACGGGTAGAGGTTCAGCACCGCGTACACGACCTCGCCGCGCGCGACGATCAAGCCGGTCTTGTCGTCCATCGACGGGATCCGGCAGAACGGGCAGCCGGGCTCCTCGTCGCCGTCCGGCTTGTCGTGGCCCTTGATGTAGGCCATCCGATGCGGGGTCCACAGGCGGTGGAACGTGTCCTGGACCCCGACGCCCTGCTGCTCGACGAGGTCGGGACCGGCTTCGGGACCGTCGCTCACCGGACGACCGCCGCCAGCGCGTCGGCCGAGGGCGACGCGTTCTCGCGGCCCTCGATCCAGCCGGCGATGGCGGCGACGGCGTCGGCCACCGGGACGCCGTTGATCTGCCCGCCGTCGCGGAAGCGGAACGACACCGCGCCCGCCTCGACGTCCTTCGCGCCGGCCAGCAGCATGAAGGGCACCTTCTGCGTGGTGTGCGTGCGGATCTTCTTCTGCATCCGGTCGTCGCTGGCGTCGACCTCGGCGCGGATCCCCTTGGCGCGCAACGCCTTCTCGACGTCCCGCAGGAAGCCGACCTGGTCGGCGGTGATCGGGATGCCGACCACCTGCACCGGCGCCAGCCACGCCGGGAACGCGCCCGCGTAGTGCTCGGTCAGTACGCCGAAGAAGCGCTCGATCGAGCCGAACAGCGCGCGGTGGATCATCACCGGCGTCTGCCGGGTGCCGTCCGGCGCCGTGTACTCCAGCTCGAAGCGCTTGTTCTGGTTGAAGTCCAGCTGGATGGTCGACATCTGCCAGGTGCGCCCGATGGCGTCCTTGGCCTGCACCGAGATCTTCGGGCCGTAGAAGGCCGCGCCGCCCGGGTCCGGGACCAGCTCGAGGCCGGAGTCGACGGCGGCCTGCCGCAGCGTCTCGGTGGCCTCCTCCCACTCCCAGTCCTCGCCGATGAACTTCGCCGAGTCGCCGCGGGTGGACAGCTCGAGGTAGAAGTCGGAGAGGCCGTAGTCGGCCAGCAGGTCGAGCACGAACTTCAGCAGCGACCGGAGCTCGCCCGGCATCTGCTCCTTGGTGCAGTAGATGTGCGAGTCGTCCATCGTCAGGCCGCGCACGCGGGTCAGGCCGTGCACCACGCCCGACTTCTCGTAGCGGTACACCGTACCGAACTCGAACAGCCGCAGCGGCAGCTCGCGGTAGGACCGCCCGCGCGAGCGGAAGATCAGGTTGTGCATCGGGCAGTTCATGGCCTTGAGGTAGTAGTTCTCCTCGTCGAACTGCACCGGCGGGAACATGGTGTCCGCGTAGTAGGGCAGGTGGCCGGAGGTGTGGAACAGCTCGCCCTTGCTGATGTGCGGGGTGTTCACGAACTCGTAGCCGGCCTCCTCGTGGCGGCGGCGCGAGTAGTTCTCCAGCTCCCGGCGGATGATGCCGCCCTTGGGGTGGAACACCGGCAGGCCGGAGCCGATCTCCTCCGGGAAGGAGAACAGGTCCAGCTCGGCGCCGAGCTTGCGGTGGTCGCGGCGCTCGGCCTCGGCGATGCGCTCGAGGTGGGCGTCCTGCGCCTCGGCCGACTCCCACGCCGTGCCGTAGATCCGCTGCAGCTGCGGGTTCTTCTCGCTCCCCCGCCAGTACGCGGCGGCGACGCGGGTCAGCTTGAACGCGGGGATGAACTTGGTGGTCGGCACGTGCGGACCACGGCAGAGGTCACTCCAGACACGTTCCTTGGTGCGCGGGTCGAGGTTGTCGTAGATGGTGAGCTCGCCCTCGCCCACCTCCATCACCTCGGAGGTGTCCACTTCGGACTTGAGGTCGACCAGCTCGAGCTTGAACGGCTCGTCCGCCAGTTCCTTCTTCGCCTCGTCCACGGAGTCGAAAACGCGCCGCGAGAACTGCTGGGCGCCCTTCACGATCTGCTTCATGCGCTTTTCGAGCGCCTGCAGGTCTTCCGGGGTGAACGGGGTTTCGACGGCGAAGTCGTAGTAGAAACCGTCCTTCACCGGCGGGCCGATACCGAGCTTGGCCTGCGGGAACTGCTGCTGCACGGCCTGGGCGAGCACATGCGCCGCCGAATGGCGGATGACGCTGCGGCCGTCCTCGGTGTTCGCCGCGACCGGCTCGACCTCGGCGTCGGCTTCCGGGGCCCAGGCGAGGTCGCGCAGCTTGCCCTCGGCGTCGCGCACGACGACGACCGTGTCCGCGCCCTTGGTCGGCAGGCCCGCTTCGCGGACCGCCGACCCCGCCGTAGTGCCCGCCGGTACCACCACGCGGGAGGCGGCCACGGGGGAAACGGGGGACGGCTGCGACACGATCGGCTCCTCGAACTGGAGTGACAAAGACGACTCCGACGATGCTAGTCGGCGGCCGGTCCGCGCCTCACCCGCGTCCGGGAATGCCGGGCGGGCCGCCTCCACGCCGGAGGCGGCCCGCCCGATCGGGTTAGTCAGTTCAGAGGGTCTCGACGACCTGGTCGAAGTCGAGCCGCGGCAAACGGTCGAACCACGGGTTCTCGCCGGGCTTGCCGACGTTGACGACGACCAGCGAGCGCAGCGGCTTGCCGTCGAAGAACTCCTTGTCGACACCGGCGGCGTCGAAACCGGTCATCGGGCCGGCGGCCAGCCCGGCGGCGCGGACGCCGATGATGAAGTAGCCGACCTGCAGCAGCGAGTTCAGCTTGGCGAACTCGACGCGGCCGTCCTCGTCCGAGAAGCTGTCCTTCGCTCCCGGGGCGTGCGGGAAGACCTGCGGCAGGTTCTCGTGGAAGTCGACGTCGGCGGCGAGCACGACGGTCAGCGGCGCGGCCTCGGTCTTGCCGCGGTTGCCCGGGGCCATGTGCGGCAGCAGGCGGGCCCTCGCCTCGGCGGTCCGGAGCACCAGCACGCGCAGCGGCTGGGTGTTCTTCGACGTCGGGGCCCACTTGACGAGGTCGTAGATCGCGCGGACCTGCTCGTCGGTCACCGGCTCGGAGCTGAAGCTGTTCGCCGTGCGCGCCTCGCGGAACAGCAGGTTCTGGACGTCCGCGGGCAGCTCGAGGGCCTGGTCCTGCTCGGCAAAGGTGGTCATGCGCGGGGTTCCTTCCGTGGGTCGGTCACCCCGTCCAACCTGATTGAGCGTTGAACTATTTCGCGCTCGGCCATCCTGCGCCGGTGAAGTGGATCACCAGCCCCGGGAACAGGCACGGCCGCCGATCCCCCGCGGCGGGGATCGGCGGCCGTGGCGCGGAAAGCGCGGTGGGAAACCGGACGGGTCAGTAGGCGCCCTGACCGCCCATCACCGCGCGGAACGTCTTCCAGAGGATCACCAGGTCCAGCGCGAGGGACCAGTCCTCGACGTAGCGCAGGTCGAGCCGGATGCTCTCGGCCCAGGTGAGGTCGGAACGCCCGCTCACCTGCCAGAGCCCGGTCAGGCCCGGCTTCACGAGCAGCCGGCGGCGCGCGTCCGGCGCGTACTGCGCGGTCTCCTCCGGCAGCGGCGGGCGGGGCCCGACGAGCGACATCTTCCCGGAGACGACGTTGAACAGCTGGGGCAGCTCGTCGAGCGAATACCGGCGCAGCAAACCACCCACACGGGTGATACGCGGATCCCGTTTCATCTTGAACAGCGGGCCCGCACCCTCGTTCTCGGCCTGGAGCTTTTTGCGGATCTCGTCGGCGTTCGTCACCATCGTCCGGAACTTCAGCATGGTGAACACGGCGCCGTCACGCCCGACGCGGTGCTGGCGGTAGATCACCGGGCCGCGGTCGTTCAGCTTGATCGCGACGGCGATCGCGAGCAGCAGCGGGGACATCATCGTGAGCAGGAACGCCGAGCCGGCGCGGTCCACGATCTCCTTCACCACGCGACGCCCGCCGGTGAACATCGGCGCGGTGACCCGCAGCAGCGGCATCCCCAGCACCCCGGTGACGTTCAGCCGGGGCCCGGCCACCTCCATCAGCACGGGCGCCACGACCATCTCGGCGCCGGTGCCCTCCATGTCCCAGGCCAGGCGCTGCAGGCGCTTCGGGCTCCAGTACTGGTCGGCGGTGATCGCGACGACGCGGTAGCCGCCGCGGCGCACGTGCCGGGACAGCTCTTCCAGCCGCCCGACCACCGGGACGCCGTCGATCTCCCCGCTGTCGCGGTCGGCGCCGTGCCCGGTGAACGTGCAGGCCGCCTCGACGCGCCAGCCGACGTGGACCTCGGACCGCGTGCGGGCGATGAGGTCCGCGACGGTCTCCGGGCTGCCCGCGGCCATCACCGGCAGCAGGCAGAGTCCCTTGGCGCGCTTGCGGTGCAGCACCTGGCGCAGCAGGTAGCGCTGCGGGAACGCGACGAGCGCGATCGCCGGGACGACGACGAACACCCAGACCTGGACCTCGAGCGCGCCGAACAGCAGCCCGCCCAGCGCCACGAGGACGGCCGCGGTGATGAAGCCCCGGCCCAGGGTGCGGTACTCCTCGGCCCCCTCGCCGAGCACGCGCGGGCTCCACGCCCGGCTCACCGGCAGGGAGACGAAGATCGCGAGGATCGTGCCGAACGCGTGCATGTCGTGCGGAGCCACGCGGTCGATGACGAACGCGCTGATCGCGATCACCAGCAGCGTCACGAAGACGTCGCTGCCGATGACCCAGGCTCTGTATCTGGCCTCCCAGGCCGCCGGTAGCGCCTTGGGTGGCGGGGTTCCGACCGGATCTACGGCCGGGACCCCGTCCCGCTTGGCGGGTCGCGGGATGGCTTGGAGGTCGATGTGCGGCGGCGGCTGGGCCACCGTGTACGAAGGCCGCACCGACTCTTCCATCAGACCTCCCGAAAACAGGAATCGGAGTTGTAACCGCGGGCACACTGCGTCACCGAGAGTGATTTCGGAGAGTGATGGCAAACTCGGTGGTCGCGCTGGGGCCGCGGAAGCTTCACAAGGCAAGGTATCGGCGACTCTCTCAGCATCGTTACAACGATTTCGAGCCACACGCTGTGCGTCTTCCCCGCCAGAAAATGGCCGCAAGATAACAAGATGATGACGATGGGTAATAGCGCGTATCCCGACGAAAACTACGCAATGTAGCCAAAAATCGCGATACCCGCACCCGGGTGGACGCCGCCCGTCCGAACGGCCGAGCGGCCGGCGGAATCCACTGTGGACATCGCGAGGGACCGGCGGTCCACAATGGATCGAACGGCGCCGTGCCGGGCCCGGGCGGTCCGCCGGGTGATCACGCGGTGACGTTCGCCGCCAAGTCGTCACTCGTGCCGGTTTCCGTCACAGATCACCCTGCGCGAGCGGACCACGGCCCGGACGCGGCCGAGCCGGTGATCCACCGGCTGCGCACCGTGACCACGCGGTCACAGCGGGGCGGCCCGGCACGATCGCGCCGCCGTCGCGTGCCGAGGATCACACCACCACCTCCCAGCGTGGCCCGGTTCGACAGAAAGCCACCGACACGGCAGTTTCCGGAAGAAAGTCCCACCGGGCCCGCGACACCGGGCCCGAAGCTCTGTTGACAGCTCATACGGCGCAGTCGCGGAGACAGTTCACTCCGGATCGCACGCCTACCCGCGCGGGGGATGGCCGCACTCCGGAGGCCCTCGCGAAAAGTGACCACACGCTGGGGGTCCAGGACTCGCCTCAGCAGAGCGCGGTCGCCACCGGACACAACGAGAAGAGCCCCGCCTGCGTTTCCGCAAACAGGGCTCTTCCGCGATTCGGGTGGGCGATACTGGGATCGAACCAGTGACCTCTTCGGTGTGAACGAAGCGCTCTCCCCCTGAGCTAATCGCCCGCTCGGGGTGTTGTGCGTAACTGTAGCGCACTACTTCAGAACGCCTGCAAACGGGTGGTCCTGAGCGACCACACTCCGCTTACCGGCGAGTACGGAACGAACAACCCCGAGCTAACCGGGGTTGCGGGGCCCGGGGGCCGCCCGACACGACGTTCGACATCCGTGCGACGGTGCTACCACGCGGCGATCAAACCGCGCAGTATGGACAGGTGAGACCCTCGCGGGCGCGTCCGTCGTACTGCGTGCCGCGGGTGAACCACGGACGACAAACAGGGGCCGATGCGCCCGGACGGGTGATCTGCGGCTTACCCGCGACGGAATCGGCCTCCCGGTGCGTCCCAGTGGTGACGCCCTCGGCCAGGCCGGGCCGGGAAGGGAGACGAGGGGTAGGACGATGCGCAACGATCACGTGACGCTCCGCTCGACGGCGGTCTTCGACCTGCTGGCGCCGCGGACGCCCGCGGTTCCGGTGAAGGTGGAGCTGCGCTACGACACACGCGACCCGTACGCGGTCGTCGCCGCCTTCCGCACCGGCCGCGCCGGCTGGGTCGAGTGGGTGTACGCCCGCGACCTCCTCGCGGACGGCCTCCTGGCGGACGCAGGCGACGGCGACGTCCGCATCCGCCCGTCGGTCGAGGACCCGGAATCGGTGCTCATCGAGCTGAACTCGCCGTCCGGGCACGCCATGTTCGAGGCGTCCGCCCAGGAGCTGGCCGACTTCCTCGACCGCACCTACGACGTGGTGCTGCCGGGCAACGAGCACCTGTGGGTGGACGTCGACGACGCCCTGACCCACCTCATTCCGCACGATCTGGCCTGATCACGGCGCCGCAACGGCCAAGTGACACCCCGGTGTCAAAGCCGTTTGCGGGGTTCGATATGGTTTTTGCACACCACGGCGACGGGGTGAGGCGCACAGCCTCAAAGCCCCGAAGCTGCGGAGTGCGGATGTAGCGCAGCTGGTAGCGCATCACCTTGCCAAGGTGAGGGTCGCGGGTTCGAATCCCGTCATCCGCTCGGTAGGCTTCTCGAGGCCTGGCACGGTGGAGTGGCCGAGAGGCGAGGCAACGGCCTGCAAAGCCGTGTACACGGGTTCGAATCCCGTCTCCACCTCGCGCGATTAGCTCAGCGGGAGAGCGCTTCCCTGACACGGAAGAGGTCACTGGTTCAATCCCAGTATCGCGCACCACCTGAAACTGCAGGTCAGAAGCCCTGTCCCTCCCCGGAGGGGCAGGGCTTCAGTCGTCAGTCGGCGATAATCCGGTGACGGCACCCAGCGCCGGGATGGCCCTCCCGGACCGCAGATGCGGGAACCAGGACACCAGCTTCGCCCGCTCCCCTGGGTACAGGGACGCCTGTGGGGTTCCAAAAGGCAGTCACCTGCCCTGACCAGTAGCTTTACGCGGCCCGTTCGTACTCGCTAATCAGGCCTCCGAGGAGTCGCTGTCGCTTGATCTGCTGAGAGCCGAGGTTCGCCATGGGGTAGGTCGGGCGGGGTGGGCGAAGCTCGCGGGACCGGTGCGGCCGTCGACCGTTGTAGTGCCGGAGGTACTCGGCGAGCGCGGCGCGCAGATGCCGCTCGCTCACGATCAACATGCGATCGGTGAGCTCGGTCCTGACTGTGAGCACGAACCGCTCGGCGTAGCAGTTCGCCCGCGGGCAGCGCGGAGGGATCTTTACCGTCTCGACGCCGACGTCGGCCAGAACAGTGTCGAACGAGGCCGCGAACTGACCAGCCCGATCGCGGACAAGAAACCTGAACTCGCCGACTCGATCGCCGAGATCCATCACCAGGTTGCGGAACTGCTGCGTAGTCCACGCGCCGTCCGGATTCGTGGTCGTTCCCAGGATGTGGACGTAGCGGCTGCCGACCTCCAGCACGAAGAACACGTAGATCCGCTTCAGGGTGAACGCGCAGTCGACGTGGAAGAAGTCGCACGCCAGCGCCGTCGCCGCCTGCGTGCGCAAGAACTGCCGCCAGGTCGTGTTGTTCTGCCGGTCCGGAGCGGGTGGTATCCGCGCACGCTTCAGGATCCGCCGGATCGTCGAGGAACCGACCCGGTGACCAAGCTTGGCCAGCTCACCCTGAATTCGCTTGTATCCCCAGTGGTGATTCTCCCTGGCCATCCGTTGGATCAGGTCGGTGAGCGCCTCGTCGACGGGCGGACGGCCGGCTCGGTATGGGTAGGTCCACTTCCCGGCGACGAGGCGCCGGTGCCAGCGCAGGATCGTGCCCGGGGTGACCAACCGGTGTGCCCGCAGCCCCGTGGGCAGCAGCCGAACCAGCGCGGCGAGAACAGCCCGGTCAGCCCAGTTCAGGCGAGGTTTCGGGTTGCCTCGGCGCAGCACGGCCACCTCGTGGCGTAACACGAGCAGCTCGACGTCCTTCGACGCCGACGAGCGCCCAAGCAACACCAGCAGGCTCACCAGCCGGAGGAAGATCAGGTAGAGCAAACGCAGCGCCATGGCTGGCGATCATGCTCTGCCCATTGAACGCGCCCGCCACCGCAGGTCAGATCCACGAACCGACTTATGGAACCCCACAGGGCCTGGGCCGACCAACTACGCCCCGGCGACCTCCGGCTGACCGACCTCAAACGCACCATCCACGCCTGGACCCGGCTCGGCCGACCAGGCCGGGAGCGACTCGGCCTCACCGTGTACCCCAGCCGCCCGCACCGCGTCTGGCTCGACCAGCCCGACAGCCACAGCCATTGGGACATGCACGTCAAGTCAACGGACGCCGCGGGTCAACAGGCCGAAAGCGAACTCGTCGATGTCCTGACCCCAGTGGTCAGCGACGTTCTCAAACCATTCCTGGCTGGCCCGGGCCACCTGCTGCGCACTGGCGACGACCCGACGTCGCAGCGTCTCGTAGTCGGCCAGACCGGCCGAAATGTCGCCGTGCTCTTTCAGGCAGTACGCCAGAGTGCGTGCATCCGCCATCGCCAGATGTGTTCCGGACCCGACGGAATAGTGCGTGGTGTGCGCCGCATCCCCCAGCAGTACGATGTTGCCGTCCCGCCACGTACGGTTGGCAACTGTCGCGAAGTCGAGCCATCGCGAGTTGCCGAGAACGATTCGATGGCCTCTCAGCACCGCCCCGAACGTGTCCGAGATCCAATCGGCATCGGGCAGGCCCACGTCTTCCCACAGCGACCTGGGTATCTCCACGATAATCGACGAGGCGGATTCACCGTACGGGTATCCGTGCAAGTGCACGATCCCGCGCGGAGTACGGACGAAAGCGAATTGAAACGCCCTGAACTCGCGGTCGGTACCCAGCCAGATATATCTGTTGCACCCCCACGACAGGTGCGTGCCGAAAGCGTCCGCGCGTGCCTTTCTGACCGCCGAGTTCGCACCGTCCGCGGCGACCACAACATCGTAACTTTCGGAAAGAAACTCGATCGACGCGGCGTCCCGATTCAGATGCAGCGTGACCCCGAGCGTTGCACAACGCTCCCGCAGAGTGTCCAACAGCCGTCGCCGACCCATCGCCGCAAAGCTGTGACCATGCGACGTGACCTGCCGGTCGTCGACACGGATATCGATGTCCGAGCAACACGACATTCGTGCCTCAAGCGCCGAAAACGACGACCCGTCGGTGCCGCCTACGTCACCGAGAAGACCAGCAGGCAACACAACACCGAAGCCGTCCCTTCCCCCAACGGGCCCGCGATCCCACAGATCGATATGCCAGTGCGGCTCCAACTTCTTCCCCACAGCGGCGAAGAAGAGACCACCCGGACCACCCCCGACAACAGCGATGCGCATCCTCTTCACCACGTCAACCTCCCGAGATTAGGAGTACGGGGTTACCACATCGATCGGACGCAGTAGCGTGCCGAGCATCCGCAGAGAGAACGTCGTCTCGAAATGTTCTCTACGCAGTCCAGCCAACCCGCGCAGCCGCAATCGCTCCACGACTGCCGGCGCCCTTCGGAGGCGCCCTCCCGCACCAAGATACGTGAGAGCCAGGTTCGAGACCTTCTCCTGGTGCAGCTCGCCCATGACCTCGACTAGGACCTCTTCGTTCCTCGTCCGGCACGGCAGCCGCGGCACCGCACCGCTGCCGGGAAACCATTCATCCGAAACCTGACACTGCGCCGTCCTCCATCGATAGACATCCGGTGCGCAAATCCTGCGGTCCGCGAAGACGTGCGCCGTGATGAACTCGTGTACATCGAATACAGCTGCGCCGTCGGCGAGAACGACATCGGCACGGACCCTGTCCTCCGTCACCGTCACGGTGGCGTCCAGGACGCCCGGGGCATCCACCAGGCACGACCGCAGCACATCGGTCTGCACCCACCTGTTCGCGACGAGCCGGCTGCCTACATGAAGCCGGTCCCTGTCGCGGAACAACTCCCGCGCGGTCGCCACCCGCATCGACAACCGCCTGGCCAGCCGCACAAACCGATACACAATGAACGGCAATTCCAGCGCCAAATCACGGGAAATCACCTTGTCGTCCGCCAGGATATTCATTCGAACATCACTGTCGTTGAGTTGCTCCAAGATGAACACCGGGGACAGGCAGTCGACCATGTTCTGGCCAATGGAGCTGACAGCTTGTTTCTGCCCCTCCACAATTTCGGTCACCTCGGCCGCCATCTGTTGCAGTGGGATATAGTCAAAATATGTCGGAGCGGCACCGCCGATTCCGCGCCGCTGCAGGATCAGCGCATCGCGATCGATGTCGGACGAGAAGCCACACTCCATCAAGGCCATGTAGGCGTCCAATGAATTTCGGCGCATTTCCCGCAGTGCGGACAGGAACGTGTCCTCGGCTCGAATGCTGATCGATTCTCGAACATTGAAGGTCCGGCAGGCGATCTCCCTGCTTTCGAAGCTGTCCGTGTACACCACATTGGCCAGAAGTACATTCGACTGGCCGGACAACTGCGACATTGCCCACGCCACCGCGAACTTCGCGCAGACTGTGCTACCGACACCCGCGTCATCTCCGAGGACCTCGAGTTCAGTGCCCAGCCCCGGCACCGCCGTAGCGGCGCAGTAGTGGGAATGAGGTACCGTTGACCGGACAGCGGGCACCACGGCCTGCGGCGCTTGGGCCCACCCGGCCGTACGTTGCTCGTTGCCGGTCCGGCCGGTCTCCCCCGTCAATGTGAACTGACGACCGACCACCGGTAGCGGCGGATCCCACTCCGGGTCAAGGATCGCCGAGCTCAGATCCGTGCGCCACACCGCCATTCCGAACGCGTCCGCCAGGATATGTCGCAGATACAACCGCACCGACGACACGGCCCCGCCGTCGACGGCCAACACCATTTGCCACAAGTAGCGACCGTCCGATACCGCGCCGCCGATTTCCGGGGCGAACTCCGGCGAGCCGCTGTCGACGATGGTGACCGGTGGCGTGAAGTCGATCGGGTCCGTCACCATCCGCACCGGATCACCGGAGGAATCGATGCCGAAATTCGAGCGTAGAATCTCGTGGCGCGCGCATAGTCTCGCTACCCCGTCGAGCACGTCCGACGCACTGGACCGTACATCCAGGTCCCATTCCTCCCGCAGCACGACATCCTGACCGTCCTGCCCCATCCAGAACAGTGTCAGCCAGCCCTGGAGCTCGATGTCGGTGAGATGCTCGACCCGCACTACCGGCTACCTCTCCCACCGCAACTCGACAGGCCATTCACGTACGAGCGAGCCGAGGTGCGTGTTGAGCCACCGGAGAGTTCGGTCGATCTCGTTGAGAAGTGACGCGACGTGGGAATCCCCCAGAGCGTTGCACCAGTAGAGCCTGACGACCAACTCCTCGGCAGTGAGTGTGCATGCGCACTCGAGGTCGAACTCCAACGCGGACCCCGCGACCGGAATGTTCTCACTGTTCACACCCTCGATCGAGATCCGATGGTTCCGGTCGGATGCGTCGTCGACGCCGAAGACGACCTGCACGACCGGCGGTCGGCCGACCGGCCGCAACTCCGGCAGCGACGCCACGAGTTCCTCGAACGGGATCGACCGCACCATAATGCCCGACATCACGCTGCCGCTCGTCGACAACAAGAGATCCTCTGCTGTCATGTCCTCGTCGAAGGACAGTGCTACCGGAACCAGATTGACGAAATATCCGAATTGGTTCTCGACAGATTCGTCGCGAGTGCTCATCGCCAGTCCGACGATGTACTTGTCCTTCCCGGAGACCCGGTACAACACGCCGGACACTACCGTGAGCAGTGTGCTGAAGGGCGTTACGCCCATGCTTTGAGCGTGCTCCAGAAGCGCGCCGACCTGCCGGCGCGGAATGGAAATGACGGAGCTGCCCACGAGCGGACTCTCATCCGTCGGCGCCGGGAACTCGATGATGTCGGCTCGCCTCAGTTCCGCGAGGCGATGAGTCAGCGCCTCAACGTACTCCTTTGACCCCAGCCAGCGCCGCTCTTGTTCGACTCGGCGCATCGGCAGTGCGTAGGTGGCGGCAGTACTCCGTCTGCCCGCTGCACAGTCCCGGTACAGGCGAGTCAGTTCTGTGCACAGCATTCTGTGGCTTTCTCCGTCCGTCACGGCATGATGCAGCCGAACCGCCAGTACGGCACGCTGTGCGTCGAGCCGCAGCAGGGCAGCGCGGACGAGTGGGGGGTCCGAAAGGTCGAAGGGTGTATTTCGCTGTTCAGAGATCCAAGTGTCGATATCCGCCGCTGTCACCGGTCGCCGGCTCCAGTCCTCGACGTCCAAGGCGGATTCGTCGGTCGGCGCCTTGGTGTACTGAACGACGGAACCCTCAACCTGGAGCAGTCCGGTGCGCAGCACCTCGTGTTCCAGCAGCAGATCGCGAAAGGCTTCATCCAGCACCCGGATGTCGATCGGTCCGGACAGCAGATAGGCATACACGTTGACGTACATCGACTTGTCGGGCTTCAACGTCCAGCTGAGCCACATGCCTCGTTGTGCCGGGGATGCCGGCCGGTAGAACGCGCTGTCGGCCGGCGGCACGACGCTCATCTCCCGAACACATTCTTGAGGGACCGATCGAGATCGTATGATCGGTCGACGTCCTCGGCCACCACGGAATAGATCAGGCCGCCTCGCCCATCGAACGCGGTGTTGAGAACGACACCTTCCCTGGATCGGTCGTCATACGCCAGCCCGGAGGCTTCCAGGCGCTGGCTGGCGTCGCTGAACGAGGTCACCGACCAACCAGATGGCCAGAGTCTCTCCATGACCAACCTGTCCTTGCCGAAGGCGTCGCCCACCACTCTCCGACCTATTCCGGCGTGGAGGTGCGTCGACCCCGTGATGCGCGCATTCCATTCCGTGAAGATGACTTCGCGGTGGTCGTTGACAATGGCGTCGGGCGACACCGTTCCGCGATAGCCGAGCGCTTGCAGAGCATGCGCCAGACGGTCGGCCCCATCGAACAGATCCGCACGCACGGAGTCTTCGAGGTCTTGCGCCGGCAGTACCTGTCCGGCCATCAGCGGAGCCAGGAGCAGCTCTCCGTCGCAGTCGAATCGAACGCCCTCATCGGTACACTCGAACTCGGCGATCAAAGTGGTACTTCCCGGATAGTACCGCTCGACAATCGAGCGGGCCCGTCCTCCGCTGCTCAGCCAGTCCCATCTTTGCGCGACGTACGCGTCGATCTCGGAATCGTGGGACAGCTCCACGACTCGCGGAGCTCCGATGGGCTGGACCCGCTTTCCCAGACTGACTATCTCATTTCCTCTGCCCGCCTGGATCAACTCGTGTTTGAACATGACCACGCCGTACTGTTCCAACAACCGGCGTGCTTCACGGATCATGTCGGTGCGCGTCGTGCAGATCGCACCGGGCGCGATCGGGACTCCGCAGCCGGCGGCAGCGGCGCGAAACAGAGCTTTGCTGGAGCCGTACCGGCCTCCGGACTGCCTGATAAATCCATAGCCCGGCAGTGCATGTTCAAGACCCAGAATCTCGGCCAGCACGCCGACCGCCGGATCGGGCCACACCGGCACCATCCGGTCGACCCCGGCCCGCTCGACGGCGGTCCACAACGCCGCGACGACGTCTGGATGCAGCAGGGTTTCGCCGGAGACCTCTGCCGTGCCCGGCAGGTAGTCCTGTACCACGACAATTGTCCACGAGCGCGGCTCGACACGAAGCATCCGCCCCACATACCGCAGGAAGTCCCAGTCGGGAGGTTCGCCCAGCACGAGCACGTCACCGTGCTCGGCGAACCACGCTATACGCTGTACCCACCAACCGGTGGACGCGTCGTCGCTTCTGATCTCGTCGATGAAGTCGTTTCCGATGAGGAGTTTCGTCATGTCAGGGCGTGGCCTCAGCGGCGTCTTTCAGCAATTGTCCGACGTTTCGGATCGTTGGCTCCCGAAGCACATCTTCAACCTTCAGCCGTTGTCCGAACTCCTCGCGAACGAGGGTGATCATCCGCAACATCTGCAACGAGTCGCCCCCCAGCCGGACGAAGTTCTCGTCGAGGCCCACGTTGGATCGACGGAGGAGTGACTCCCAGATCCTGGTCAACCGCTCCTCGACATCCGTCCGGATGTCGGGTATTTCGTCGACCGGCGCCGTCGACTGCACATGGCGCTCGAGCGCTTCCCAGTCGATGTGGCCTGATTCGTCGCGCTGCAGCAGATCGACGACGTGTATCCGAGATGGGACATGTCCGGGTTGCAGGCGCTCCCGTAGGTACCGGTACAATTCTTCGGTATCGACGCCTTGCTCTACGACCGGCACCACATAGGCCTTGAGTTCGGAGGCCTGCCCGCTGCCGGAAGAGGACTTGACCGTCACCGCCGCCTGCGCCACGGTAGGATGGCGGCGAAGCTGGGTCTGGATCTCCACTGCGAGGGACGATCGGGCGTCGGAATGATCGACCATTCGGGGATTCCTTCCTTAATGCTCATCGACCAGCGCCAGGGGTACGCCGTCGACCCGGCTGGTGTCCCGTAGTCTCCGTTTCGCATACTTGACGTTGTTGTCGACGGATGCCGATCCACTAGCCACGGCTCACATGGGATATGGGCGGAGAAAAGCTCGTCGTCACATGCGGGCGGCGGCCGATTTGGGAGACCTTCAGGTGCTCCCTGCGCAGCATGGACACGGCGGCGGTGAGCCATTCGGTGGCGAACCGCGCACCGACGCAGGATCCTGGCCCACTCCCGAAGGCCAGCAGCTCTCGCGGAGAAGTATCCTGCCAGCGAGCAGGCTTGAACGAATGAGGGTCAGCCCAGAAGTCCGAGTGACGCTGAATCGCATACAAGAGTACGTGGAGATTATCGCCGGCCAAGGCGGAGATTGGCCCGATCGCCTGATCACTCGTCACATTGCGTCGGAGCCGCCACGAAGGGGGCCACAGCCGTAGGCACTCCAGCGCAATCCACTGGGGGTCGACTTCGTCAAGCTCCGAGCGCGGCAGCGGCCCGCGCAGAGATACTTGGTCCTGCGAGAACAACACTGTCAACAGCCAGGCCAGGGCGATGGACGTGGAAGCCACGAATGCCGCCGTCCGGCGCAGGTACAGGTCTCCGATTCTAGCCAGAAAGTCCGGCTCGTCTTCGAAGCCCAGATTCGCTGGAAAAAGTTCGGGCCAGGAGTTCGCTATACACTTTCCTGCTGCTACCGAGCAGTTCTCGAACAGTCGCTCGTTCCGGCGTTTCGTGATGGTGCCCAGGATCGTCGGCAGGAACACGCTCTCAAAGAAGGTGCGTACGACACGCTCGAGTTCTGGATCTTCCCCGCAACCCATGGGAACCTTGAGACCGTCAACCAGGCTCTGAACGCAGGTCGCATGCAGATCCCCGTCGGCAGAAAGGACACGCCGCAGGGCGATCTCTGCAGACTCCACCGGATCCTGCTCGTAGAGCCGCTGCACCACCCACCGGTTCAGTGCCCTCCGAGCCTCGTCAGGAAGTGGCCCCAGACCGCTGCGCCAGAAGGGCGGCGTGCGCGCCACCGACTCCCCTCGTTCGGCCAACACCGAGCGAGCAAGTTCCGGATGACACACGACAATCTCGCCGGAGATGGTGCGATATGCCATCTTGCCGTAGCATTTTTTCTCGATCCTAACCATCTCTTTCCAGAGGTTGTCAGGATGGGAAAGCAGGCGCACCATCTAGTCGCTGACCCTTGCCAGTCGAAGCCTGCTCACCCTAGGAGTATCGACAGGAAACAGTGGCACCAGATTCCAGCGCAGACTCTGGTCGCCCCCCATGATGGGAGCCATGAAACGAATCGACCGCATGACCCATTCCCCCATTTAACCTGGCACTGATATCTCTTTTTACTTTAGACTGAACAATTTTGTGTGTCAAGAGTGGCCCTCCTCTACGCATTAGTCCGACCTAGTGACTCTTCTCGTAACCTCGATGCGGTGAGTGATCTTCGCTGTCGGCAGGAGAGGCTGGTCCCGCGATGAAGTTGCGTGACAAGCCCGAGGGCGGCGGCTCGGCCGGATGGGGTCGCCTGCGGGTGCGGGTGGACAGGCCGATCCCGAACGGGTAGGACATCATCGAAGGTCCGCGCCGAAACGTGGGGTTCACGGCCGCTTCTCACGTGCTTAGATCGGGGGCTGGATGGCCAGATCGCAGTTCGCCGCACACACACCTCCTGTATCCCGTTGAGGATGGTAGCTATGGCCTATGGCCACTCCGCTCACGTCGATTCGTTCTCCCGAGACCACCTGCCGGCCCGGGAAACTTGGCCGGAGCTACTCGACACCTCGCCGTCGTACCCGGACGTCCTCAATTGTGCGAGCGTCCTCCTGACCGAAGCGGTGGAGCGGTTCGGGGCTGAGCAAGTGTGCATGGTGGACGATGCCGGGACGTGGACCTATGGCGAGCTCGCCGACACCGTCGACCGGCTCGCCCGGGTACTGACCGAGGTCTACGAATTGGTTCCGGGAAATCGCGTTCTACTCTACGGATCCAACTCGCCTTGGCTGGTCGCGTGCTGGTTCGCGACCGTGATGGCAGGCGGGGTGGCCGTGACGGTCGCGCCGGACCTCCGGAGCAAGGAGCTGGCCACGATCGCCGGGCTCAGTTCGGCTGGCCTTGCCCTGTGCGACGCAGGGGGCAGGTCCGAAGTGCTCGCGGCCGGTGTCGCCGGAATGACCCTCGCCTGCTTCGGCGACGACGACCCAGAGAACCTGTGTGGCTTGGCTCGCCGCGCGGAGCCCGGATTTGCCGGCGTTCCGACCGCGGCTGACGACGTTGCCCTCATCGCATTCACCTCGGGCACGACCGGTTCGCCCAAAGGATGCATGCACTTTCACCGAGACGTGCTGGCCGTCTGCGACACCTTCAGCACCCAGGTGCTGGCGCCGAGGTCGACCGATGTGTTCGCCGGCACGCCACCACTAGGTTTCACCTACGGCCTGGGCGGCCTGGTACTGTTCCCCTTTCGGGCCGGAGCGCGCACCGTCTTCCCGAGTTACCCCGGGCCGGCCGGCCTGCTGGAGGCCATTCCCAAGCACCGCATCTCGGTACTGTTCACGGCACCATCGGCCTACCGCGCACTGCTCGACCACATCGCGGATGTGGATCTGAGCTCCCTGCGCCGATGCCTGGCTGGCCAAGGTCGTGGACGAGAACGGGCAAGAGGTGCCCGACGGGACGCCGGGTCGGCTCGCCGTTCGCGGCCCGATCGGCTGCCGCTACCTGTATGGCGACCGTCAGTCCGAGTACGTCAAGTACGGCTGGAACATCACGGGCGACACCTACGTCCGGGACGCCGGCGGATACTTCTGGTACCAGGGCCGGTCGGACGACATGATCATCTCCGCCGGTCACAACATCTCCGCCGTCGAGGTCGAGTCCGTCCTGCTCACTCATCCGGCAGTCGCCGAGGCTGCGGTGGTCGGTAAACCCGACGATGAGCTCGGCCAGGTGGTGGCCGCCTACATTGTCATCCGGACCGGCCACCTTCCTGGCGCGGAGCTGGCGACGGAACTGCAGGACCACGTCAAGCGCTCCATCGCCGCCTACAAGCACCCGCGGCACATCGACTTCATCAAGAAGCTACCGCGGACCGCCACGAACAAGCTGCAGCGGTACAGGCTGCGGGAAGGCGAATGAGTTCACTCGCCGTCCGTCCCCTCCATCGCGTCGAGCTCACCGCCCGATGACCCGGACGCAGCCGCCGTGGCGGCGGTGTCTGCCGGCGTAGCACCGACGGTCGGCCTGGCCGGAGGGCCGGCCGGTGGGCGCCACGGCACCGGCAACGACGGCGTAGTTCGGCGCCGCCATGCGGGTCGTGACCCGGGTGAGGGTGGCTTCGGCGAGCGTAACGGATGCCCCGAAATCGCGCGGCGAGCCGGAAACAGGCTGCTCGACGCTGGAGAAACAAGCTGCTCGACGGCAGGTGGGACGGCGTACGAGAGGCTCCGACGCGGGCCGTCCGAGCCTGGTCGACAGTCGCGAAGTACCACCCGATTTCGTGCATGGCTGTGGCCACCCGGTGGAATGATCTTTTGCTGGAGCAATCCACCGTGGTCACGGAGTGGCGAGTCGAAGGCTTGTCATCGAGGTGGCTGCGGCCCGTGGTGGCCGAGTTCGATTCGCCCCGGGGTCCACCGGCGACACGGCCGGTCGACTCCGGCAAGGCCATGAGCTGCGGGTGATGGCCGCCCTGGTGGGCCTGCGTCGGTGTCACCGGTAGCCCTGTGATTGGTGGCATTGGTTCACTGCGTGGACCGGTCGCACTACGCGCACCGCAACGACATCTGCCCCTTGCCGGCAACCCATGGAGGTCGAGCGCGATACCGCGCGCACCTGAAGAAGTGGCGGGGCCCGGTCTGTCGTCACGGCCACTGCGAACCATCGACGCAGGGCACACCGCCGCCGGATCGCTGCCCGGCCATCCCCCATCGACCGCGAAACATCTTTCACGGCTGTACTGTCGAGATGACCCCCGAACGAATTCCCTGGGCACCCGCCACCCTGTCGCCGACCACGCAGGACTTCGCTGACGACCTGCCATCCCGTCGTGCAGTTAATCAAAAACGAAGCACACTCAGGCGTCGCACTTCGTCAGCCGAAAGCAAGAGTGGCCTAACTGTAGTGGTAGTGGAAACGACCAGTGGGGTTCTTGCGCATAAGACGACCAAACCCCGCAGCACGAGCGATAAAACGAATCGACCGCATGGTCCACCTCCTCCCTCACCGTTCATATTACTGTTTAAGGAGCATTTCTGACGGTATAGCAGTCAACTTTGCATGTCAAGAGGATCACTCGCAGAGTAGTTGCGTTCCCGCACAGTCAATAGTCCATCACGATGATTTTCTGAACGACGCTCCGGCCGGAATGCGCGGCCCATTGGCGCTATGCGGCTACAGAAAGTGCTCCCCGTGGTGGCCGTGGTCACCCAGGGTGGCCAGAACGCAGCCGGTCCACGCCTGCAGGAACCTTCACGGACGTTTACGTCCCAGCATGGGCGCGATTGGCTCGCCCTTCTATCAACAGACCGAAATCCTGCTGGTCACGGGTATGCTCCTCGGGCAGACTCCGGGTACACTCCCCGGATAGACACATCGCTGGGGCTTGACGGATCGTCGAGTGTGGATCGACAGACAGTCGGACAGCGCGCTTGTCGTCGGCACACGGTAGCTGCGTAGCGACAGGGGGTACGTAACCGTGGTGTACAACCGCCAACAATTGGAGACGCTCGTCGGACAGGAGTTTGCCCGGGTGTTACGGGTGGACACGGTGCGCGGCGACGATGATTTCTTCTTGCTCGGAGGGCATTCCCTGCTCGTCGTACAACTGGCCCAAGCCATACAAGCCCAAGGCATAGATTTCGACTATGACTTCGTATTCCATGGGAGGAGTGTGCGGGGTGTCGTGGAGTGCATCCTTAACTCGTGTGACGCAACCGTCCAGCAGGCATCCCCCCACCCCGCGCAGACTGATACCTCTCCGCGCCTGTGAGCACCGCAGAAGTCGATGCGTCGACGGTCACCGACGGATTTGCCGCTTCCGAGCCAAGAACCAAAATCGCGAGTATGGAATCTCTGACAGACCTGCTGCGCCGCCGTGCCGTCGAGGCGCCCGCCTCGATCGCCGTGGTCAGCGGCGACGACCAGGCGACCTACAGTGATCTGGACCGGGCGAGTGACGCCGCGGCACGTCGCCTGCTTCGTGCCGGGGTGCGCCCAGGCGAACTCGTCGGCTTGCTGGCGGATCGAGACATGGACACAATCGTTCTTCTCCTGGCCATTCTGAAGTGCGGCGCGGCGTATGTCCCCCTTGATCCGGGCTATCCCCGGCGTCGGTTGAACTTCATCGCCGAAGACGCCCAGATGACCCACATCGTGGGTGCACGGCGCACCGCGATAGCGGTGGGACTGCATGACCATCGGTTCACTGACTGCGACGCGGACGCCGCCGCCGACGATCCGACCCGTGTCGACCGATTCGACCGCCCGGCGGGTGACAGCGCAGCATACGTCATATACACCAGCGGTTCCACCGGAACACCCAAGGGGTGCGTGGTGACCCACCGCAACGTCCTCGCCATGCTCGACGGTGCACTGAACCTGTTCGACGTCTCACCGCACGACCGATGGGCGGTGGTCCACTCGTTCTGCTTCGACTTCTCGGTGTGGGAGCTTTGGGGGGCACTGTCCACGGGCGCGACCGCCGTACTGGCGCCGTGGAAGACGATCCTCGCCCCTGGGACGTTCGTCAGCTTCCTGAAGGAGAATCGGATAACGATCCTCAATCAGGTCCCCTCGGTCTTCCGCTACTTGGCGCAGGAGTGGATGGCGACCGATGATCGCCCGGCGGACGTTCGATACCTGATCTTCGGCGGCGAGAAGGTTTCCATGGATGTCGTCGACGCCTTCGTCGCGCGGCTCGGCCCCGCCGCTCCCTCGATGATCAACATGTACGGGATCACCGAGAACACGGTGCACTCGACCTTCAAACGGCTGGATGCGGGCACCCTGGCGGGTGCTGCGGCATCCCCGATCGGAGGTGGCCTGCCACATGTTGGCGTGCACGTACTGGATGCACGCCAACGGCCGACCGGTCGGGGGACGGTCGGCGAGTTGTGGCTGTCGGGTCCGAGCGTCATCACCGGCTACCTCAACCGGGAGGACCTGACCCGCGAACGCTTTCGGAAGCTGCCCGTCGGTGGCGGCGGCCAACCCACCCGCTGCTACCACACCGGCGACTTGGTCAGGGTGCTGCCCGATGGCGAGCTCGACTATGTGGGGCGAGTCGACCAGCAGGTCAAAGTACGTGGATATCGGATCGAACTGCAGGAGGTCGAGACCATTCTCCAGATGAACCCGTTGGTGCGCGAGGCAGCGGTCGTTGCGGTGGAAACCCACTTGGGAACAACCTTGGCCGCCATGATCGTGGCGGCCGAGCCGGTGGCCACCGACGTGGTCGCACGGGTCGCCGACGACCTGCGACAGACGGCACCTGCGTACATGGTCCCTGGACTCTATCGCGTAGTGGACCAGCTCCCGTTGACGTTGTCGGGCAAGCGGGACTCGGCAGCCATCATCGCCGAGTTCGCATCGGACGCGCCGTCGGCGACGTCGCCGAGCCCACTGCCCAGGTTGCAACAGCCATGAGCGATGGGAATGGTCGAATGACTCAGCTCGTTCCGTTGCGCCGCAACACCACGTTCCAGCTGCTGTGGGCGGGTAGTGCGATCTCCTCGGTGGGCACGGAACTGACCCGCCTGGCCACGCCACTGCTGGTGTTGGCGACGACGGGGTCCGCGGTGTTGGCAGCCGTGGTCGCCGGAACACGTAGTGCGGCGGCTCTCCTCGCACAGATCCCCGCCGGCGTGTGGGTGGATCGATGGGACCGCCGCAGAACGCTGGTAACCAGCCAGGCGGTTCAGGCCGGCACGGCCGCAGTCCTGGCAGTGGCGGTCCTTGGTGGCGAGAAATGGATCTGGGCGTTCGTTCCGCTCGCGGTGGTGGACGGGATCTGCAGCTGCTTCGTTGGGCCGGTTCGGACTACCGCAATCGGTAGCGTGGTGCCTCCGCCGCAGCTCCGCCAGGCATTCGCGCAGGAAGAGGCGCGCAGCCTCGCCGCCCGGCTCGTCGGGCCGCCCTTGGGCGGGCTCCTGTACAGTTTCGGGCGCACGATACCCTTCCTCGTCGACGCGGTCACGTTCCTCGCCGCCACAATCTGTGCCGTACTTGCCAAAGTACCCCGGCGCCCGGTTCTGACATCCGAACCTTCCTCCGCCAGCTCCGCCGAGGAAGCCAGGAAGCCGAGCATGCGAGCGGAACTCGGCGAAGCGTTCACCTGGATCTGGCGGCAGCGCGGTCTGCGCAACATCACCGGCGCGGTGCTGATCCTCAACCTGATCGGCGGCGCGTTCCTGCTTCCGGTCATCGTGCTCGTCCAGGAACGCGGCGGCAGTGACGTGGCCACGGGGATCGTGCTGGCCGGGATCGGGATCGGGGGGCTGGTGGGCGCGATCGCAGCGCCCCGCACCGGCAACATCCTGCCGCCCGGGAAGTTGCTGCTGGCAGTCCTGGGGACGTTCGGCGCCTGCCTTGCCACGATGGCGCTGCCGCTGGGACCCTGGTGGCCAACGGTCCCGCTGATCTGTCTGTCGCTGGCAACACCGGCGCTCAATGTCGTGATGGGCGCAGTGTTCGTTCAACTGGTGCCCAAGGAAATGCTCGGCCGGATGGATGCCGTGCTCACCGTGTGCGAACGGTCGCTGGCACCTCTTGGCCCACCCCTCGGCGGCTTCCTCGCGGCGGCCATCGGCGGGGCGAACGCACTGATCATCCTCGGCTGCGTGCTCGTGCTGACCGCAGTCGTCGCCGCGCTCAGCCGCGAACTGCGCGATTTCACCGGCGATGATCGCCCCGTCGACGCCCCGGGCGAGGCGGCAGAGCACAGCTGACACCGACATCGTTCGGCGGCCAGAATGCATATGTGAACGCTGCCGTGATGTTGGTAACCATCATCGAGAAAACACGGGACGAACCTCCGGACACAGTCACCAGCATGCAAATGGAGAGATATGAAGCTCAATAGCTTTGACGAATGGTCCCCACTCAAAGAAGTTGTCCTGGGTTCTGCCCAGAACTACACCATGCATGAGCGAGACCTGTCCTTCGACATGTTCTTCTACGATCAGCTGGCCGATCAGAAGTCCTTCTACGACCACATGTACTACCCCCGGCTGACGCCCTTGTCCGGGCAAGCCGAGTCCGAAGCGCCCCCTCGCTTCCCCATCAAGAGGCAGTACGTCGAAGAGCTCAACGAAGACGTCGAGGGGATGGCAGACCTGTTGACAGGGTTGGGCGTCACGGTGCACCGTCCGCTGGCAGTGGACGACAATATCGAGGTCCGGACACCAGCCTGGACGGCGTCCGTAGTACCTCCGCTCAACGTCCGCGACAATACCCTGGTTCTCGGCGACGAGATCATCGAAACTCCCCCCATGCTGCGGTCGCGATATTTCGAGACCCAGTTCCTCAAGCCGATCTTCCACAAGTACTTCAACGAGGGGGCGCGCTGGACGGTGATGCCTCGACCGTTGATGACCGACTCGTCGTTCGATCCCTCCTATGTCAAGGGTGGCCTGGTCGAACTGGTGCGCGATCCCCAACCAGGCCCGCTAGACGTTGGTTTCGAGATGATGTTCGACGCCGCACAGTGCGTGCGACTGGGCAAACACATCCTGGTCAATATGACCACAGCGAACCACCGCATGGCCGGCGATTGGCTCCGTCGTCACCTGGCCGATCGCTTCACGATCCTGCCGGTCTACGCACTGGCCGACAGTCACATCGACAGCATGATTCTTCCACTTCGGCCTGGCCTGTTACTGGTGCGAACCCCGGCCATTTTCAACGCGCTCCCAGATGAGTTGCAGAAATGGGATGTCATTTATGCACCTGAACCTCAGGAGAACAACTTCCCGACGTACGACGACGACGACCTCGTACTCACCACCAAGTACATCGACCTCAACGTCCTGTCGGTCGGCCCGGACACGGTTCTGGCCAACGAGGCCAACCCGGAACTCGTCCGCACACTTGAAAGGCACGGTTTCACTGTCGGCACGTTCCGGCACCGGCATCGACGCCTCTTCGGCGGTGGGCTGCACTGCTTCACACTCGACACGGTTCGCGAAGGCTCCGAGGCCGCGGACTACCTCTCCTGAGCGGGTGCGAAATTGAGGACCACCATCCTGGGGTCAGGACTGTCCACGTCAGCTCTCGGGCTCGGCTGTGCCGGCCTTACCGCTCGAGGAATCGCCGGCGCGCGCAGCGTCCGGCGGTATGTCGCTCGGGCGGTCGAACTAGGTGTCACAATGCTGGACACCGCCGATGTCTACGGTGCCCAGCTCGGCGAGAACGAACGTCTCGTCGGCCGCGCAATCACACGGCGTAGCGATATCGTCGTGGCTACCAAGTTTGGGCTTCGTTTCGGACAGCAGGGCGCCATCCGCGTCGACAGCAGCGCCGAATGGGCGCGACAGGCCTGCCACGATTCTCTGCAGCGCTTGGGCACGGATTATTTGGATCTCTACTATCTGCACCGGCGGAACGCCGACATTCCGATCGAGGAAACGGTGAGCGCGATGGCAGAACTCGTGCGGCGCGGTGACGTCCGGCACATCGGTCTGTCCGAGGTCAATAGCCAGACCGTGCGCTCCGCGCACGCCATCCACCCCATCAGCGTGGTCCAGATCGAGTACTCTCTGCTTACCCGCTTCGCCGAACGGGAACTGCTGGGCGTGTGCCGGCAGTTGAACATTGGAATCGCCGCCTATCGTCCATTCGGCGCCGGTCTTCTCACGGGGCAGTTCTCCACACCATCAGCCTTGCGCCCGTCTGATTATCGCCGTCAAAGTCCACGGTGGAGCGAAGACAACCTGCGCATGAATCTCAAGCTGTCCGAGCGCGTCCGCTCGATCGCCGAGGCTGCGGGGTGCACGCCCGCCCAGTTGGCGTTGGCATGGCTGTGGAGCCGAGATCGGGACATCGTCCCGATCTCCGGTACCACGAAGTTCAAGCATCTTCGCGACAACGTCCAGGCCGCACAGCTGACCGTTCCGGCGGAGCTCCTCGCCCAGCTCGAGGACCTCGACCAGTACGTACTGGGAGATCGCTACTCCGCAGCACAGATGAAACTGCTCGACCTCTGACCCGATCTGATGAAGCGGGGTCGGTGCCAGGTACCGGAATTTCGCCGAAGGGATCATGGTGAAGCCCAATGATCGATCATAAGTACGTGTCGCATTTCAAGGCCTTCGGGTTCGTCGTACTCCGCGGGCTGCTGACCAAGGCCGAGGCGGCGCAGCTTCGCGCCGAATCCGTCGAGGCCCTGACGGGCGGGTACGGCGATCAAGTCTGGCGGGGCGGCACCGAGGCCGAGGTCGCCGCGGTGCCCGCTTATGTGATTCCCACCATGAACGCCGATACTCCGTTGGCCGCGAGTCTCGTGGCCGACGACCCCAGGTTCTGGCAGGCATCGCACTATCTGTTGGGAGGGCCAACCGTCCCGACCAACAGCGCAGCGGTGTGCTACCGCGCCAACACGAGGTGGCACGCCGACATGGCCGCCGATGTGCAGGGCGTCAAGTTCATGATTTACCTGGATGCGTGCTCTCCTGAATCGGGTCAACTCCAGGTGATGCCCGGATCGCACCTGATTCCGACACAGGCCGCCTTCTGGGAGCACATGGGCCAGGACCCGGACCGGCAGGGCTTGCCGATAGGGTGGCGCGATTGGCCCGTACCCTCCTATTCGATTGGAACGGAGCCGGGCGACGTGGTCGCCTTTCACTCGGGTTTGTTGCATGCGTCCGCAGGAGGAAACCTCAGGTTGGCGTGGGACACCTCCTACTTCCTCAATCCCTCCCTGAGCGGCACTGAACAGGGCGAGATGGTACGGGACGCCATCTTGTTCACCGGTGACTACTCAGGACACTCCTACGACCACGAGAAGTGGACGACATGGCGGGACTGGGTCGCCTCGGCGGACACCGATCCACGAAGGACCGCCATCCGGCGGCTGGAGCGACTCGGCGTACTGGGAGTGGACGGGGCAGACGTCGGTACTCCCCACTGGCAACCCAGGCTTACCAATCCCGTCCCGTTCTTCTCCGGCGCGCCGTACAAGCCGCGACCAAATTAGGGCAGCCGTGAATCAGGGCGTCCCAGCCTCGATGATTCGCGCTTGACGTCGGTCCGTCCCGCCCGGCTGCCTTGGTCGGTGCTGATCGGTGGGGTGGGGTTCCGGCTGTCGCGGCGGTGGGCGTGGTCTCCTTGGTCTTCCGGCCGTCGGACGGCGGCTGGGCTGGGCCGGCCGCGGGCGGGCAGGGCCCCGCGAAGTCGATCCTGTGGGTGCCGAAAACTTTGTCACATCATGCGACCTGCTGATATTCGTGGATCAGTCCACCGAGCCGATCACGCCGACGAACCCGCCCGACGCCAGCCATCCGCACGGGAACCAGCACCTGGTCGGGCGGTCGTTGGCCCAACGAGCGATGAGGTCGATGCCGGTTGAAGTGATCGACGTACTCGGCCAGCACCTGCTCCAGATGACGCCCGTTGACGAGCGTCCACAGAGAGCCTCGAGGACCTAGCTCGCTGGTCGAGTTACTTCGGTGACCAGTTCAACACGTGGCCGGCGATCGCCCGACAATGGTTGGAGCTTTGGACGGGGCAGACCATCGCGCCCGGCTTGATCAACAGGGTGGAGACCGAAGGTCACATCGCGCGAAGCGACGGCGCCGGCTTCCTCTCGGGTTGGGTTCGCCCGCTCGGCCCGATTTACATCCAGCACCTCAAAGCTGCGATCGGAAGCCGGCATCTGCCGTCGGCATGCGCTTACGCCAGTGAGTCTTCAGGACCTCCGGACGAGTGGACCTTCCTCCTTCGGTCGACACGAGCAACCGATGGTCGGATCGCTCGATGCTGAAGGCGGTGCAGGGGCACGGCGGAAGCAAGTTGCCGACCGATTGGCTCGTCCCCGTAATCCTGCTGTTCACGGAGGCAGGAGACCGACACGGGGATGAATTGTCGTGACGGACGGTACGCGCAGACCCGAGTTCCGAGCCAGATCTGGTATCGCTGCCCAACTCGACCAGGCGTGCGGAGGGAACCGCGTTCACCACATTGAGCTTGGACTACACACCCTACGACCTGTCGTCGTTTGGGCGGCACGTCGACGCTCGGCGGCGACGCGGACATCGTTGGTCGCCGCAGAATTCCGAAGAGTCGCCGCGCCGCCCTGACACGGAGTGGCACCGCCGAGTCCATCGGGCACTAGTCCATCTGTGTGATGTTCCGGCCGGCGACTCAACCAGCCTGTTTCCGATGGAGTGAACGCCGTGCAGCTGTCCTTACGCCAGAAGGCAGGAACGATGAAATCCTGGACCGCAAAGATCATGATCACCGCGACACTCACGACTGCCGGGTTGTCCCTTCCCCTGGCGTCGCCGGCATCCGCAGCTCCCAACTACTGCAGCGCCTCGAAGTACAACAACGGGACGACGGCCTACTGCTACGCGTCAGCTTCGGGGACGCAGTTCCGAGCAGTGGCCCGCTGTCGGTACCTGACTCCCAGTGGCAGCTTCGACTACTCCAACTACTACGGACCTTGGCGGACACAGGGCGACCCCCTTTCTTCCATCGCAGTTTGTGCTGCCGGGTGGAACTTCTTCGAGCCCAACGCCCAACTGAAATGATGATGCTCACCGGGACGGTCCAGTCGCCGGGATTGCGGAGCCGGCCGGCGTGAAACTGCTGATCCGATACCAGACCCTGGTCGCGACGATCAACGGCGTGCCCGTGCCGGACGCGGACCCGGACGAGGCGGCGGCACTCCGCGAGTGGATCGCCACAGCGCCGGCTTGATGGAACATCACATGTCTCGGCAACCGTGAGCGAGCCAGTCGCCTTGTTCTCGTCGAATCAGGCGAAAAACTCACCACTCTCGCGACATTCATCATATGGCTGTTAGGATCTCTGGCAGTTCACTGCCCGAGGAGCACCATGGCGAGGTCTCTGACCGACGACGCGATCGACCGGATCCGGGAGTTCGTCCGGTCCGGGCGGTTCCCCGCGGGCTCCCGGCTGCCGCCCGAGCACGAACTGGCCACCGAACTGGGCATCTCCCGCAGCCCCACCCGGGAAGCCGTGAAGGCACTGGAGCTGGCCCGGGTCCTCGAAGTCCGGCGCGGTGACGGCACCTACGTCACCAGCCTCGCGCCCAGCCTGCTGCTGGAAGGCCTGGGCAACGCGGTGTCGCTGATGGAAGGCAGCGTGCTCGAGCTGACCGAGGTGCGCCGCCTCCTGGAGCCCGCCGCGACCGGCGTCGCCGCCACCAGGATCACCGACGCCCAGCTCCGCACCGTCGCCGAACTGCTCGACGCGATGCAGGAGGCGGTCGAGGACGTCGAGCGCCTGACGGTGCTCGACGCCGCGTTCCACCGAGCGGTGGTCACCGCGTCGGGCAACGAAACCCTGACCGCGCTGCTGGACGGCATCTCCTCGCGCACGCTGCGGGCGAGGATCTGGCGCGGCACCGTCGACCGAGGCGTCACGCACGTGACCCTGGCGCAGCACAAGGCGATCTACGACGCCCTGGCCGGGCGCGACCCCGCCGTGGCCACCGCGGCCGCGCTGATGCACGTGGACACGTCCGAACGCTGGCTGCGCGCCCACCTGGCCGAGCTGCCGATCCTCGGCGAGCAGTAGCGGCTCAGCTCTGCCGCTTGCCGCTGGTGATCCGGGACATCACCAGCGCGACCAGGATGATCGTGCCGTTGAGCGCCCCGATCCACTGCGCGGGCACCCCGGCCAGCGTCAGCACGTTCTGGATCATGTACAGCAGCAGGATCCCGGTGAAGGCCCCGAAAAGCGTGCCTCGGCCGCCGTTCAGGCTGACCCCGCCGATCACCGCCGCGGCGAAGACGGTGAAGATGTAGCCGTTGCCCTGCCCCGCGGCCACGGACGCGAGCCGGCCCGAGAGCAGCAGCCCGCCGAGCGCGGCCAGCACACTCGCCCCGATCAGGACGATCCACACGACCCGATCGGTCCGGATGCCCGCCGCCTTCGCCGCGTCTTCGTTGCCGCCGATCGCGTAGAGGCTGCGGCCGAACCGGGTGTGGCCGAGCAGGACGACGCCGCCGGCGAACAGCAGCACGCAGATCCAGATGGACGCCGGAATCCCGGCCCACAACGTGGTTCCGAGGTAGAGCATCGCATCGGGCATGCCGAAGAACGTCTGGCCGCCGGAGATCCCGGTCAGCAGGCCGCGCAGCACGATCAGCATGCCGAGGGTGACCACGAACCCGCTCAGCCCGAACCGGACGATCAGCAGGGCGTTGAGCGCACCCACCAGGACTCCGACGACGAGCACCAGCGGCACCGCCGTCCACGCGGGCAGGAGGCCGAGCGAATGTCCGCCGTCGATCGTCAGCCAGGCCGCCACGCCGGGAGCCAGGCCGAACGTGGACTCCAGCGACAGGTCCATCCGGCCGACGACCAGGACCAGCGTCTGGGCCAGCACGAGCAGGGCGATCTCCGACATGGTCTGCAGGATGTTGATCACGTTGTCGTACTGGAGGAACACGGGGTTCACCAGCTGGCCGACCACGGCGATCGCGACGATCCCGGGTACCAGCGCGAAGTCGCGCACACGGGCCAGCGCGATCCGCCGCGGCGGCCGGGTGGCGGCGGGTTCGGTCCGTGCCTCGGCACGCACGGCGACAGGGCTATCCGGCATCGAGATCGACTCCTTCCATGGCGGCCACGACCTCGTGGTCCGGCCGGCCGGCGGGGATTTCCGCGGTGAGCCGCCCGCGGACCAGCACGAGCACGCGGTCGCAGAGGCGCAGGTCGTCCAGCTCGTCCGAGGCGATCAGCACCGCGGTGCCCCCGGCGGCGGCCTCGGCCACCTTGCCGAGCAGGAACTCCTTCGACCGCACGTCCACCCCCGCAGTCGGGGTGATCAGCACGAGCACCCGGGGATCGCCGGCCAGGGCCCGGGCCATGACGACCTTCTGCTGGTTGCCGCCGGAGAGCGCCGACACCGCCAGTTCCGGCCCGGGCGTCTTCACCTCCAGCCGGTCGATCAGCGCCCCGGCCAGCCGGTCGCGAAGACCGGCCCGGACGAAGACGCCGGGACCGAGCCGGTCCATGACGGACAGGGTGGTGTTGTCCGCGACCGACATCTCGGGCACGAGTCCCTGGTGGTGGCGGTCTTCCGGGACGAAGCCGATCCCGGCGGCGAGCGCCGCCGGGACGTCGCCGGGGCGAGGACGGTGTTCCCCGACGAGGATGGTTCCCGAACCGGCCTTTCGCAGCCCGGTCAGCGTTTCGGCGACCTCGGTCTTACCACTGCCGCCGGCCCCGGCCAGGCCGACGATCTCCCCCGGCGCGACGTCGAAGGAGACGTCCTCGTACGTGGGAGCGAGGCTCAGCCCGCGCACCCGGAGCACCGGCGGCACCCCGAGCCGGGCCGAGGACGCGCGTTCTTCTGCCACGACGGCGTTCTCCCCCGTCATCGCCGCGACGAGGGCGGCCTTCGGCAGTTCGGCGACCGGCGCGGTCAGGACGTGCCGGGCGTCGCGGAAGACCGTGACCGTGTCGCAGATCTCGTACACCTCCTGCAAGTGGTGGCTGATGAACAGGAACGTCACGCCCTGGCGCTGCAGGTCGGCGATGTGCCCGAACAGCCGGGTGATGGCGCCGCCGTCCAGCTGCGCGGTCGGCTCGTCGAGGATGACGAACCGCGCGCCGAAGGACAACGCCCGCGCGATCTCGACGAACTGCCGCTGCTCGACCCCGAGCTCACCCGCGGGCCGGCGGACGTCGACGTCGACCGACCAGCGTTCGAGCAGCTGGGTGGCCGCCCGGCGCACCGCGGACCAGCGGACGAATCCGCGCACGGTCTCTTGCCGGTTCAGGAACAGGTTCTCCGCCACCGACAGGTCCGGGATGATCGTCGAGTGCTGGTACACGCAGGCGACCAGCGACCGCCAGGCGTCCCGATCGGACCGTCCCGGCGCGGGCTCGCCGTTCACCTTCAGCGAGCCGGAATCCGGTTGACCCAGGCCGGTGAGGACGGAGACGAGCGTCGACTTCCCGGCACCGTTGCGGCCGACGAGCGCGTGCGTCTGTCCCGGTAGGACGGTGAGGTCGGCGTGGTCCAGCGCGACGGTGGCGCCGTAGCGCTTGACCACCTGCCGCGCTTCGACGACCGGCACGGTACCCATGTCCACCTCCACTCCGAAGCCGGTCAGCTCTTGCTGTTGCCCCACAGGGACTTGTCGTCGACCTTGACGCTCGCGACCGGGCCGAAGGTGGCCCCGTCCGCGGTGACCAGCGGCGCGGCCAGCTGGTCCTCCATCAGGCCGTCGCGGATGGCCACGATGGTGCTGTCGTGGTCGGTCTTGCCCGGCACCGGCTTCTTGCCCGCGATGGCGTCCTTGACGTACTGCAGCGCGTACTTGGCGAACAGGTCCGCGGGCTGGGAGACCGTCGCGTCCATCTCGCCGGCGCGGATCTTCTCGAGCTCCTCGGGAATCCCGTCGTTGGACACGATGAACACGTGCTTCGGGTCGGCGGCCGGCACGAGCAGGCCCCGTTGCTTCAGCAACTGCAACGTCCCCGCGAGAGCGAAGCTGGACTGCATGTAGACGCCCTTGATGTCCGGGTTCGCGGTCAGCCGGGTCTGGAGTTTCTGGGCCGCGGTGCCGGCGTCCCAGTTGGTGGCCTCACCGAAGACCGTGATGCCGGGGAAGTTCTGCTTCATGCAGTCGTTGAAGGCCTCGGTACGGTCCCGCCCGTTGATCGACGCGAGGTCGCCCTGCAGCATCACGACCTTCCCCTGGCCGGCGAGCTTCGTGCCGAGGAACCGGCACGCCTTCTCCCCGTAGGCGCGGTTGTCCGCCCGCACGACCATGTAGACGTCGCCCTGGTCGGGGCGGGTGTCGACGGACACGACCGGGATCTTCTTCCCGGCCAGCTGCTGCAGCGTCGGGATGATCGCCGCGGTGTCCTGCGGCGCCATGACGACACCTTTCACGCCCTGGCTGATCATCGTCTGCACGTTGGCGGTCAGGGTGGCGACGTCGTTCTGCGAATTCGTGGTCTTGAGTTCCAGTCCCAGCTGACCGGCCAGCTGGGGCACGTACTTGATGTAGGCGTTCCAGAAGTCGGTGTCCGAGCGGGGGTAGTCGACGCCGATGACGGTGCCGCCGGACGCGGTGGTGCCCCCGCCGCTGCAACCGGCGAGCACGCCGGCCGCGACGAGCGCGGCCGAGCACAGGTAGCGGATCTTCATGACCTCTCCTCATTGACAGGCTGCGGAAGGACTCTCGGGCCGGTGGTCACGCGACCACCACCGCTCCCGCGCGCCAGACCGGACCGTCGGGGTACCGGTAGCGCGCCAGGGACTCGGGGTGCAGGCGGGCGCCGAGGCCCGGCCGGGACGGCGCCAGGTACCTCCCCCGCTCGACGCGTGCCGGGTCGACGAAGTGCTCGTGCAGGTGGTCCACGTATTCGATGACCCGGTCGGCCCGGGTCCCGCTCACCGCGACGAAGTCGAACATCGCCAGGTGCTGCACCATCTCGCAGAGCCCGACCCCACCGGCGTGCGGGCACACCGGCACGCCGAACTTCGCGGCCAGCAAGAGGATCGCGATGTTCTCGGTGACGCCGGCGACCCGGCTCGCGTCGAGCTGGAGGATGTCGATCGCCTCCGCCTGCAGCAGCTGCTTGAACATCACCGCGTTGTGCGTGTGCTCGCCGGTGGCGACCTTGATCGGCGCCACGGCACGGCGAATCGCGGCGTGGCCGAGCACGTCGTCGGGCGAGGTCGGTTCTTCGATCCAGTACGGGTCGAACTCCGCCAGCGGCCGCATCCACGCGATGGCCTGCTCGACGCCCCACGCCTGGTTGGCGTCGATCGCGATCCGCACGTCCGGGCCGACGGTCTCGCGCGCCAGCCGCAGCCGCCGGACGTCCTCGTCGAGATCGGCCCCGACCTTGAGCTTGATCTGGGTGAACCCGTCCGCGACCGCCGCCGATGCGAGCGCCGCCAGCTTCTCCGGCGAGTAACCGAGCCAGCCGGGAGTGGTGGTGTAGGCCGGATAGCCCGACGCGAGCAGGTCCGCCTGGCGAGCCGCCCGGCCCGGTTCGGCACGCCGGAGGATGTCCAGCGCTTCGTCGCGGGTAAGCGCTTCCTTCAGGTACCGGAAGTCGATCAGGTCGACCAGCTCGGCCGGGGGCAGCTCGGCGAGCAGCCGCCAGACCGGCTTGCCGACGCGGCGGGCCCGCAGATCCCACACGGCGTTGACGATCGCGGCCGCCGCCATGTGGATCGCGCCCTTGTCGGGACCCAGCCACCGGAGCTGGCTGTCGCCGGTCAGCCGGCGCGAGAAGCCGCCGAGATCGGCGAGGGCGTCGTCCACCGGCATGCCCGCGACCAGGGGCACCAGCGCCCGGACGGCGGCGACCTGCACGTCGTTGCCGCGCCCGACGGTGAACGCGAGGCCGTACCCCTCCGCCCCCGCGCTCGTGCGGATGGTGACGTACGCGGCGGAGTAGTCGGGTTCGGGGTTCATCGCGTCCGAACCGTCCAGGTCCAGCGACGTCGGAAAGCGGACGTCGAGCGCCTCGATCGCGCTGATCACTTCGGGCAAGTCCGCCACCTCTCACCAAGCGAACGATGAGACAACATACGTATGGCTACGCTTTTGCCGCCGAAAAGTCCAGAAGCGCGGTCGGATCCGCAAGAACCTAGTCGAGACATCATACGTCTGCTACCGTCGTTGATGCCGCACCACGAGAGACCCGTCGTACGAAGCACTGCCGCTGCGATGAATGCGGGGTCACGATGAGAGCTGGAACCGGCACCACTTCCCGGAGGACCGCGCTCAGGTACCTGGGCGCGGGCGGTGCGACGATCACCGCGAGCACGCTGCTCGCGGCGTGCACCGGCGTCCAGGAAGCCCAGAACGGCGGTCACGCCGGCCCCTTCCCGGGCACGCCGGGCTGGCGGTTCGTGTTCGTCAACCACGTCACCACGAACTCCTTCTTCGTGCCGACGCGGACCGGGCTCGCCGACGCCGCGGCCCTGCTCGGGGTCCCCGAGCCACAGTGGACCGGCTCCGAAAACGGCAACGTCGCCCAGATGGCGAGCGCCATGGAGACCGCGATCACCGGCAAGGCCGACGGGATCGCCGTCGCGCTGACCGACGACAACGCGTTCGTCGACCTCACCAAGCGGGCACTGGGCCAGGGCATCCCGGTGATCGCCTACAACGCCAACGCGGCCGGCAACTACCCGCTCACCTACGTCGGCCAGGACCTGTACCTGTCCGGTTTCCGGATGGGACAGCGCATCGGGCAGAAGGTCACCTCCGGCGACATCCTGGTCGGCATCTCCCAGCCGGGCGGCAACAACGTCCAGCCGCGGCTCGACGGCATCACCGACGCGCTCAAGCAGGCCGCGCCGGGCGTGCGCGTCCGGTCGGTCAACACCGGCGCCGAGCAGGCGGGCGAGCTCAACGCGATGACCGCCGCGTACACCGGGAACACCGGGGTCAAAGGGATCTACGCGGTCGACGCCGGCAGCACCGCCGCGTGCGCGAAGCTGATCGCCGACCGCGGCCTGTCCGGCAAGATCGGCGGCGGCGGGTTCGACCTGCTCGACGACACGGTCACCGGGGTGAAAAGCGGCGCGCTCGACTTCACCATCGACCAGTCCCCGTACCTGCAAGGGTTCCTGTCGGTGCTCTACCTCTACCTGTTCCGGCTGTCGGGCACGCTGGTCGCGCCGCCGGTCACCGACACCGGTCTCACGTTCGTCACGAAGGAGAACGTCGGCCCGTACGCGACGGCTCGCAGCAGGTTCGAAGGCGGCGACAACAAGGACGTGATCGCCATGCCGGGTTCGATCCCCCTGCCGCCGGCCTCGGTGCTGAGCCGGTAGCGGGGCGGCACCGGTGAGGTCATTGCTGCTCGGCGTGATGCGGGTCAAGGAACTGAGCATCCTGCTGGTCACGATCGCCGCGGGGATCTACTTCACGGCGACCAGTGACGCGTTCAACTCCCTGGACAACTACCAGACGATCGCGCAGTACGTCGCGCCGTGGTCGATCATCGCCGCGGGGCAGGTGATGCTGCTGATCTGCGGGGAGATCGACCTGTCCGCGGGCTTCGTGTTCACCCTCTCCCCGTTCCTGCTGACGCTGTTCTCCGTCAACGGCTGGCCGCTGTGGCTCGCGCTGCTCGGCGCGATCGTGGTGAGCGCGCTGATCGGCGTGGTGAACGGGCTGATCCGGACCGTGCTGACGATCCCCTCGTTCATCACCACCCTCGGCATGGCGTTCCTGTTGCAGGGCCTGGTTCTCATCATCTCGAACGCCCGCCCGGTCGGTGCGCCGAAGGACGGCTGGGTGGTCGAGGTGTTCGGCGGGTCGCGCTGGAGCGAGTTCTTGTGGGCCGTCGGTGTGGTCGTCCTCATGCAGGTGGTGCTCTCGGCGACCCGGTTCGGCATCCACACCCAGGCCACCGGCGGCAACCCGGTCGGCGCCGCGGAGTCCGGCATCGCGGTCAACCGGGTGAAGGTGGTCAACTTCGCGGTCACCAGCACCCTGGCCGGGCTCGCCGGCATCCTGCAGGGCACCCGGGTCGGCTCGTACGACCCGACGAACGGCGGGTTCACCACGATGTTCTTCGCGGTGGCGGCGGCCGTGATCGGCGGCACGGCGCTGCTCGGCGGGTCCGGCACGGTGGTCGGCGCGTTCCTCGGCGCGCTGCTGCTCGGCATCGTGTTCGACGGGTTCAACCTCACCGGCGTCAGCGCGAACGCGTTCAACCTGGTGCTCGGCGCCGCCATCCTCGGTGCCATGGTGCTGAACGTGACGCTGATCGTCGCCCGCAACCGCGTCGGATCCCGGGAGCTGACGTGACCGGCGAGGTCATCCGGATCGAGGGCGTCAGCAAGAGGTTCGGCCCGGTCGACGCGCTCACCGACGTCACCCTGCGCGTGCGGCGGGGCGAGATCCTCGGGCTCATCGGGGACAACGGTGCCGGCAAGTCGACGCTGATCAAGATCCTCACCGGTTACCACCAGCCGGACGGCGGGCGGATCCTGTTCGAGGACGAACCGATCACGCTGAAGTCGGTGGTGCACGCGAGGTCCCTGGGCATCGAGACGGTGTTCCAGGACCTGGCGATGGTCAACGACCTGCCCGTCTACCTGAACCTGCACCTGAACCGCGAACTGACGCACCGTCCGCTGCCGTTCCTGCGCCGCCGCGAGATGAAGCGCCGCGCCCGGGAGACCCTGGATTCGATCGGCATCAACATCCCGTCGGTGACCGCCGAAGTCGGCATGCTGTCCGGTGGCCAGCGGCAGGCAATCGCGGTGGCCCGGTCGGTGTACTCGAACGCGAAGCTGCTGCTGCTCGACGAGCCGCTCGCCGCGATGGGGGCCAAGGAGAGCGCGGTGATCCTGCGCCTGCTGCGGGAACTGAAGCAGCGGGGCGACATCGCGATCATCCTCATCGCCCACAACTACGGGCAGGTGATGGACGTCTGCGACCGGGTGAACCTGTTGCAGCACGGGGAAATCACCTTCGACCGGCGGTCCGCGGACACCTCGGTGGCCGAGCTCCTCGAGCTGGTGAACGCGGAGTACCGCCTCGACGGCGAGTCCTAGTTCCCGGTCACGGCAGCGGGTAGCGCACGCCGGTGAGCTGTTCGCACCGCTCCCACAGCGTCGCGCCCGCCACCTCGTCGCGGGCCGCGGCGGACACCTCGACCCGTTCCGGCCGGCCCTTGACGCCGTGCACCCCGGCGGGCCCGTACAGGTGGCCACCTCGCGCCTCGGGATCGACCGCGGCCCGCAGGGTGGGCAACGCGCCCTCGGCCGCGGTGGTGACGAGCGGCGCCGGCACCCACCGCAGGGGTCGCGCGGACAGCACCCGCATGAGACCCCCGCTGTCGCGGCCGAATTCGGTGCCGCGGCACCGGCGTGCGCGGCCACCGCGATCGCGAGTGCTCCCGCGGCCGCCGCTGGAGTTCGACCGTGAAAGCTTCGTCTGCGCGTAGGCGCGCCAGCGGCGGTAGCGCCGGTTCGCGAAGGCGAGGTCGTCGAGGTGCAGCCGCCCCATCTCGTGGCCACCGCTGGTCACCGTGACGATCCGCCCGGCCGGCGACTTCCCGCCCGCCGCACCGGTCCCCGGACGGGGAGACGCCCCGCCTGCACGTCACCCCCGTCCAGGACGTCGAACTCCTCGTGGCGGCCTCGGCGAGCGGCTCGTTCGCCGGACGCACGTCCGTGCAGGTCAACGAGCCTGCCGAGGCGAGCGCGCGTCGTGCACAGCGCGCGGGACCGGCTGACCGCATTGCGCGTCGAGGGCGCTCCGCCCGAGATCCGCCGGGTGCTGGTGCCAGGAACTGCGGCTACCCCGCCAACCTCTCCCCCGTGGGAGCTCCGGAGGACCGAGCCGATGAGCGATAGCCCCCGGGTGTCTGACCGACCAGCTCGGTGAAGGCGTCGATGAAGCTGCTGGGGTTCGACCAGCCCAGCCGGATCGCCGTGGCGGTGACCGAGGCGCCGTCGCTGAGCTCGACCAGCGCCCGTTGGATGCGCAGCAGGGTGCGCCACTGGTGGAAGCTCATCGACAGCTCGCTGCCGAACAGCCGGCTCAGGGTGCGTTCGCCGGCGCCGGTGCGGCGGCCCAGCTCGGCCAGGGTCGCCGGGCTTGCCGGGTCCACGTGGAGCAGGTCGGTGACCGCCTTGAGACGCCGGTCGCTCGGCTCCGGGAGGCGCAGCGGCTCCTGTGCGGCGCGGGCGAGCTCGGCGAGTACGACGTCGATCAGCAGCCGCGCACGGGGGCTCTCCAGCGGCTCGCCCTCGCTCATCAGCGCCAGATAGGCCTCGCGCAGCAACGCGCTCGCCACGAAGACCGACGGCTCGGCCGGCAGCTGTCCGGTCAGCGTCACGGGCAGCGACAGCACCCGGATCTCCGTCTCGCCGTACGCCTTGCTGCTGTGCACCGCGAAGGGCGGCACCCACATGATCCGGCTGGCCGGCGCCACCCAGGTGCCCACCTGGGTGGCTGTGACCAGGGCCCCACGCGCGGCGTAGCGGAGCTGGCCGTGGTCGTGGAAGTGCGCGGTCACCTCGGAGCCATGGGCCAGCGGCGCCGACAACGGCGCATCGTCGGTGCAGAAGCTCGGCTCGCCGTTGGGGTCGGACACGCGATCGACGCTACCCGACACTGGCGGGTTATCGGGAGAACCTGGCGCGATACCGGTGGCGCGCCTGGCGCCGCAGACCGCACCGTAGAGACATGCCACAACAGATCAAGCTCGAGGACGCCGCGCCCGCGTCGTCCTCCCCCGACCGCCGAGGTCAACACCGGACTCGTGCTCACTTCGCTCACGCCCTGAGTGAAGGGTGGCAGCGATGAGCGCACAGACGACCGGCACGATCGCGGTCTTCGGCGCGACGGGGCGACAGGGCGGGGCGGTGGTCGACGCGCTGCTGGACCACAAGGCCCCGGTGCGGGCCCTGGTCCGCAACCCGCAGTCCGACCGGGCTCAGGCGCTGGCCGCCCGCGGCGTCGAGCTGGCGGCCATCCGGACCGACGACCCGGCGTCGTTGGCCGCCGCGCTGACGGCGGTCGAGGGGTTCTCCTTCATGACCCCGGAGGCGAACAGCCTCGAAGAGGTCGAGACGGAGATCCGCATCGGCACCGCGCTCGTCGACGCGGCGGTCGAGGCACGCGTCCCGCATGTCGTGTTCAACTCGGTCTTCGGCGCGGACCGGGAGCGGGGTGTGCCACACCATGACTCGAAGCACTCGATCGAGGAGCACCTGAAGAAGTCCGGCCTCAGGGCCGCGATGGTTCGCCCAACCCCCTTCATGGAGGAAGTGGTACCGAGCCTGGAGCACGGCGAGATCGTGGTGAAGCTGCCGCTGCCGGAGGACGTCGCCCTGAAGATGATCTCGCTCAGGGACGTCGGCCGGGTTGCCGCCGCGCTCCTGCTCGACACCGCGGAGGCACCCGGCGGAGCCGTCGAGCTCGTCGGCGACGAGCTGACGGGCCCCCAGATCGCCGCGGCGTTCGGCGCGCGCGCCGGGCTCCCGGCACGGTACGAGGCCATCCCGTTGAGCGTGCTTCCCAGCGACCTCGACAGGGCGATGTTCCGCCAGTTCGCGAAGGCGGCGGAACACCCGTCGGATCTTGCGGTGGTGCGGGCGATCGAGCCGGCCACCCTCGACCTGGCCGCGTGGATCCGATCCACCGGCTGGACCGCGCCCGCGAACGTGGCGGGTTCCTGAGCCTCCGAGCCGGAACTGGCCGAAGTGCCGGTGCGGCCGCCGCCGGTCCCGGCCAAGTTGATCTTCCACCTAGAGCGACGAGCACTGGAGCAGGACATGAAGGCGATCACCTACACCGAGTTCGGCGGCCCGGAAGTCCTCCGCCTCCAGGAGGTCGACGAGCCGCACGCCGGACCCGGGCAGGTGCGGCTGAAGGTCGTGGCGGCAGGGGTCAACCCGCTCGACTCCAAGATCCGCAACGGGTGGCGGCCGCAGGTGACGCCGCCGTTCCCGGTGATCCCCGGCCTGGAGGCGGCCGGCGTCGTCGACGAGGTCGGCGAAGGCGTGACCGGCGTCGCGGTGGGTGACGAGGTGCTGGGCTGGACCGTCACCGGCGCGTACGCCGAGCACGCGCTGGCCGTCGACTTCGGCCCGAAGCCCGCAGACCTCGGCTGGGACCTCGCCGCGGCAGTGCCCGTCGCCGTCGAGACCTCGGTCCGCGTGCTCGACGCCCTCGGCGTCGGGGAAGGCGACACGCTCCTGCTGCACGGAGCCGCGGGTGTGACCGGCGCCGTCGGTGTTCAGCTCGCGGTCACCCGCGGCGCCACGGTCATCGGCACCGCCTCCCCCGGCAACCACGGCTACCTGCGCTCGCTGGGCGCGATCCCGGTCGCCTATGGCGCCGGCCTCGCCGACCGGGTCCGCGAGGCCGCACCGCAGGGCATCGACGCCGTGTACGACGCCGCGGGGGCAGGCGACCTGGAGGTGTCGATCGACCTGCGCGGCGGCACCGACCGGATCATCACCATCGCCGATACGAAGGCCGCCGAGCTGGGCGTCACCTTCTCCGGCCCCGGCGCCCCGTTCGGTTCCCGCCTCGGCGAGTACGCCCGCCTCACAGCCGACGGCAAGCTCACGGTGCGCGTCGCGCAGAGCCTTCCGCTGGAGGACGCCGCGAAGGCGCAGGAGCTGAGCGCGAGCGGTCACGCCGGCGGGAAGCTCGTCCTGCGGCCGTAGCTCAGCGCCCGGCCGGGGAGGCACGACGGCAGCGCGTCACGGTCCTGGCGCTACCGTTTCATCGAGGTCACCGAGGCCGTCCCACAGCACCTGCTGCCAGCCGAACGGCCTGCTACCACGCTTGTCACCGAGCGCGGGTGCTGACCGGCAGACCTTTCCGTCGTGTGATCAACGGCGGCAATCCGTCAAGCCGCGCACGTGCACGCCCGAGAGTCGGCGTACCGGCCGCGGTGTCATCGGCCCCGGAGCGGCACCGCGCCGGCCGGGTACGCGAACCGGTGCAGGAAAGGTGCTCGCAGTTCCGCCGGCTCCCGTTCCGGCAAAAGGAGATCAAGAACGATCTGCGGTGCGCCGTCCAGTCGTTCGGACAGGTTCAGCAGTTCTTCCTGCGTGGCTCCGTTCGCAACGGAGATTCTCGAAGCGGGCGGCTTTCGTTTCACCGGAAAGCACTACCGGTCGCGGCTGGACGGGAAGCTGGTCGTCATCGCCGAAACCGACCCGATCAAAGGCCGCCCATCCGACGCGTTCCTCAAGCAGGTCGCCGACGTCGCGGACGTCCTCCCACCGCCGTGACGACGTGGGCTGGTCCTATGAACGCGGACCAGCCCCGACGGCGTCAGGCCTGGGGGCCTCGCAGGAACTCGTAGCGCCTCCCGCGACCCTGCTTATCGTGCCCGGGCGCGCATGCCGCCGATCCTCACACCGTGCCCGCTCCAGCAACTCAGCGTCTACGTTCACACCTTCTGACTGCTCCGCCGAAGCGCCTGGCCACTGCGGTCCTCGACAAGGCGGGCAGTCTGCTGCTGGGCGGGAGCGTCCGCACGCTCACCGACGGGCAGCCGGCGTCTGCCCCGCGGCACCGGGTGAACCCGCGCCGACGCGCGGCGGGCGGGCGTCGACCACGAAGCAGCGACGGGGTGAGCTGGATCGACAGCCGGTCCCGCGGACCGTGCACGCCTGCCGGAGCGGAGGCGGGCGTGCGGCGGTCAGCGTCTGCTTCGGCCCGGGTAAGTTTCACCCGCCGCCGCGGACCTGTCCTGCCGTGGTCACCGCGCCTGAACAGCGAACGAGCCGGTAATCGTCGGCCCGCAGGAGCACGAGCGGCCGCGCAGTATGTGACAGACACGAATGTCAGCACTAACGTCCGCCTCCGTTCCCATGCCTGCCGAACGGAGAACCCGGTGACCTCATCCTTCACCCGGCGGCGGTTGCTGCAGGCCGCCGGCGCCGGCGCCCTCGTTTCCGCGGCCGGCTCCGCCTTCGGGTGGGCTCCCGCCGCCGGCGCCGCCACCGGTCCGGTCCGATCGGAGGCCGGGGTGTCCGCGTTCCCGTTCGAGCTCGGTCAGGTGCGGCTGACCGCGAGCCGGTGGCTGGACAACCAGAACCGGACGCAGAACTACCTGCGGTTCGTCGATGTCGGCCGGCTGCTCTACAACTTCCGGGCCAACCACCGGCTCTCCACCGGCGGCGCCGCCACCAACGGGGGCTGGGACGCGCCGGACTTCCCGTTCCGCGGCCACGTGCAGGGGCATTTCCTCACGGCGTGGGCGCAGCTGTGGGCGGTCACCGGGGACACGACGTGCCGGGACAAGGCCACCTCCATGGTCGCCGAACTGGCCAAGTGCCAGGCCAACAACGGCGCCGCCGGGTTCACCGCCGGGTACCTGTCCGGCTTCCCCGAGTCGGACTTCGACAACCTCGAGGCCGGGCGCCTGTCGAACGGCAACGTGCCGTACTACTGCATCCACAAGACGATGGCGGGCCTGCTCGACGTCTGGCGGTACGTCGACAGCACCCAAGCCCGTGACGTGCTGCTGAGCCTGGCGGCGTGGGTCGACCGGCGTACCGGCCGGCTCAGCTATGCGCAGCAGCAATCCGTGCTGGGCACCGAGTTCGGCGGCATGAACGCGGTGCTGACCGACCTCTACCAGTACACCGGTGACGCACGATGGCTGACCGTCGCGCAGCGGTTCGACCACGCCGCCGTGTTCGACCCGCTGGCGGCGAACCGGGATCAGCTCAGCGGCCTGCACGCCAACACCCAGATTCCCAAGTGGATCGGCGCCGCGCGGGAGCACAAGGCCACGGGCACCACGCGCTACCGCGACATCGCCACCAACGCGTGGAACATCACCGTCGGCGCGCACACCTACGCCATCGGCGGCAACAGCCAGGCCGAGCACTTCCGCGCGCCCAACGCCATCGCCGGGTACCTCAACCAGGACACGTGCGAGAGCTGCAACACCTACAACATGCTCAAGCTGACCCGGGAACTGATCGCGCTCTACCCGGATCGCGCCGACCTGGCCGACTACTACGAGCGGGCTCTGCTCAACCAGATGATCGGCCAGCAGAACCCGGCCGACAGCCACGGCCACGTCACCTACTTCAGCTCCCTCAACCCGGGCGGCCGGCGCGGTCTCGGCCCGGCGTGGGGCGGCGGCACGTGGAGCACCGACTACAACTCGTTCTGGTGCTGCCAGGGCAGCGGGCTGGAAACCCAGACGAAACTGGCGGACTCGATCTACTTCTACAGCGACACGACGTTGATCGTGAACCTGTTCCTGCCTTCGGTGCTCACCTGGACCCAGCGCGGCATCACCGTCACGCAGACGACGTCGTACCCGGCCAGTGACATCACCACGCTGACGGTCGGCGGGAGCGTGAGTGGCACCTGGGCCATGCGCATCCGCATTCCGGCCTGGGCCACCGGAGCGACCATCTCCGTCAACGGCGTCGCGCAGAACGTGACCGCCACGCCCGGCAATTACGCGACGTTGTCGCGGTCGTGGGCCTCGGGGGACACGGTCACCGTCCGGCTGCCCATGAAGGTCGCCCTGAAGGCAGCCAACGACAACGCGAACGTCGCCGCGGTGACCTACGGCCCGGTGGTCCTCGCCGGCAACTACGGCAGCAGCACGCTCGGCGCGTTGCCGTCCCTCGACCCGAACTCGGTCACGCGGACGAGCACCACCGCACTCGCTTTCAGCGCGAAGGCCAACGGCTCGTCGGTCAACCTGGTGCCGTTCCACGACGCGCAGGGCTTCAACTACACGGTCTACTGGAACACCGGGGGCGGCTCCGGTGGGACGACGAGCCGGCTGGTCAACGTGGGCAGCGGGCTGGTGCTGGGCATCGAGAACATGTCCACCGCGGACGGCGGCCGCGCGCTGCAGTGGTCGGACAGCGGCACGGCCGACCACAACTGGGACGTCATCACGGACGGGACAACCGTCCGATTCCGCAACGCCAACAGCGGCAAGCTGCTCGGCGTCCTGGACATGTCGACGGCGGACAACGCCCGCGTCCTGCAGTGGTCGGACAACGGCACGGCCGACCACCGCTGGACCGTCCTCGACCAAGGCGACGGGACGGCGAAGATCCGCAACGTCAACAGCGGCAAGCTGCTGACCATCGAGAACAACTCGACGGCCACCGGCGCGTTCGCCGTCCAAGGCCCCGACAACGGCGCGGCCGCCACCCGCTGGCGAATCGTGCACAACGGCTGAAGCCGCGCAGGCGGCGAAGCGCCGACCCCGGCCGGGCGACCCGCACCGCGCGTCCATCGCCACCGACCCGCAAACCGCGCGGCGAAAGGGAATGAGTGGGTCGGATTGCGCGCGTGCTGCGCGGAGCCACACCGCACGGCAGTGGTCGTCAGTTCGCCGAAAGGAACAGGCGCAGACGGTCGACCCGGCCTTCGCGGTGCGACATCAACCAAACTGCGGTCGGCGGGCAGTGCCGCGGGCTGACCACCGCCATTTCCCCACGGTGACGTCGCGGCTGGTGACGTCACCGTCGACCAGATACTGGCGCACGCCGTACGTCAAATCGGCTTCCATGCCCGTCACGGCCATCCCCTGTCCGCCATGGAAACCCTGACCGCGTTCTGCGCCGGGCTGCTGCGCGCCGGCCGATGGGCATCTACAGCTCGCAGTCTCCGGTCGCCGACGCCCGCCGCCACGGCGTCCACATCCGCGAACCTGACATCAACGCCAGCCTCGCCCACGCCACCCTCGAACCCGGCCCCGCCGGCACCGGCGGCGTCGCGCTGTGCCTCGGACTCGCGAACGGCCACCGGGGCGTCCTCGCGGTGGATCGCCGGAACCGGCTCGCGCAGCACCCGCAGCACCCGCTCGCCCTGCCGCTCCCCCAGCTTGCCCGGGTGCGGCGAACCGCCCGTCAGCGCGAAGTGCACCACCGCGCCCAGGCCGTACATGTCGTTCGCCTCGTCGAACACTTCCGTGCGCGCCGCCTCGGGCGCGCGGAACTCGATGGCGTGCAACGGATCACGGGGGAACGTGTGCCGCAGCACCAGGCCACCGTCGACCAGGACCGGCTCGCCCGAAGCGCGGAACAGCACGTTGTGCGGGCTCACACCGCCGTGGACGACGCCCGCCTTATGCATGCCGGCCAGCGCCGTCGCCAGCGTCCGGCCCAGGACGACCGCGTCCGCCGCGGACAGCGGACCGCCGCGGGTGACCAGCTCGGCCAGCGACTGCGGGCACTGCTCACGCCGCAGCACCTGGCTGCCGTCCGAGCGGGTCTCGACCGCGTCGATCGCCAGCACCGACGGGATGTGCCGCACCGCCGCCTGCTCGCGGTCGAACGCCGCCTTCGTGCGCTTGTCGAGAAGGGGTCGATGACGTCTGAAGCGCGGCAGTCGTCATGACTTTTCCTTCGGAGGGTTCAACGCCGCCGTCAACGCCGCGTCCAACTGCGGGTACGCGTAGACGTAACCGCCATCGAGTGCCCGGCGGGGAACGGCGCGCTGGCCCGTGGTCACCATGTCCGCCATCTCGCCGAGCGCCATCCTGAGCGCGAATCCGGGCATCGGCACCACGGCGGGCCGGTGCAGTGCCCGTCCCAGCGCCTTCGAGAACTCCCGCTGGGTGACCGGTTCGGGTGCCGTGCCGTTGTAGGCGCCGCTCCACGACGCGTCGTCGATCGCCTTGATGTACAACCCCACGATGTCGTCGAGGTGGATCCACGGCACAGCGAACGCACCTCCCGCGATCGGCCCACCCAAACCGGCGCGGTAGGTCGCGAGCAGTGACTTCAGGGTCCCGCCCGAGGCGTCGAGGACGACACCGGTGCGCATCCTCACCACGCGGACACCGAACTCGGCCGCCTTGGCCGCTTCGCGCTCCCACTCGAGGGAAACCTTCGAGAGGAACGTCTCCCCCGGCGGCGCCTCCTCGGTGACCTCCTCATCGCCGCGCGGACCGTAGTAGGCGACGCCCGAGCTGGAGACGAGGACCCGGGGCCGTTCCGATTCGGGAGTGGCCCGCAGGCCTTCGACCAGGTTGCGGGTGCCGGACACGCGCGAGCGCCGGACACGGTCCTTGACCTCGTCGGTCAGGCGCTGGCCGAGGGGTTCGCCCGCCAGGTGGACGACGGCGTCCCGGCCGGCGAGCGCCTCGATCGAGGCGGGTCCGGAAAGCGGATCCCACTGTGACACGGACGGGACGGTGCTCGCGGAACGGGAAAGCGTCGTCACGTCGTCGCCGCGCGCTCGCAGGCGCGCGACGAGCCGGCCGCCGATGAGACCGGACGCGCCGGACACGATGATCTTCATGGCACTGGATTCCTTGCGGGTGAGGGGAAAGGTCAGCTGTCAGCACGCGATGGCCGGGAGAGCAGGGCGCGAAACGGTTGGGTGACGTGCAGGAGAAACCCGCCGACCAGGAGCTGCCACAGCACGAAGGCGTACACGGCGGTCCGTTCCGGGATGCCTGGTGGAACCACACCGAACGTCGCCAACCACGTCAAGGCGGCAACGATGCCCGCGGCACCCAGCACGACGCCCGCCACGCCGACGGCCCTGGGGATCCTCAGCTGGCGCCATTGACGGCTGAGGACGATCGCCAGCACGTTGCCGCCGAGGATCGCCATCGTCGCGCCCGCGTAGTGCAGCCACAACGTGCCCTGCGCCACCGCATCGGGGGAACTGTGCGTGGCTCCGGTCAGCACGAAGCCCGCGGTGGTCGCCGCGCCGATGCCGAGCACCACCGCTCGCGTCCGGCCCCGAACCACCCGGCCGACCAGCAGCACGGCACAGGCCAGCAGCAGTCCCTGGGCGACGAACCCCCAGTTCATCAGTGCGTGCAACGGAGAACAGACTGTCCGCCCGTCGTACAGAGCACATTGCGGGTTTCCCAAGTCGCTGATGTAGTTCGCGCTGTAGCTGTAGACCGGTGTCGACCAGGCGCGAGCGGTGACGGTCTCGCTGATCGCGTACACCAGCGCACTGAGCACGAGCGTGACGGCAACCCCCGCCGGCGCCGCTGACGTCCTGGTCCGCTGCCGGGTGACTACGGGCTCTTTCACGGCACGAGGACGATCTTGCCGAGGGTGGTCCGGCCGGAGGACTCGGAGAGTTCCATGGCCGTCGCCACTTCGGTGAGCGGATAGCGGGCGGCGATCTTCGCGGTGAGCACCCCGTCGCGCAGAAGCCCGAAGACTTGGGTGAGATCGGTGCGGATCCGGACGCGGAACGCCTCGCGCTTCGCCGAGTCCGGCTTGCCCGCGCCCGCCCACACGTCGAAGAAGCTCGCGTGCTTGCGGGTGGGCAGGTAGTTCCAGAACGTCAGTTTTGTCAGCACGTGCAGGAAGCTGAGCAACACGGGAGTACTGTCGTCGAGCTTGCTCGCGATGCTGTAACAGATGAGGGTCCCGGTGCTGTTGAGCAATCGGTAGGAGCGGGAGATGCTCGCCCCGCCGAGGTGGTCGAACACGGCGTCCACACCGTCGGGAGCGAGTTCGCGGATCCGGGCGGACACGTCGGGATCCCGGTAGTCGACCGGCTCGACACCCAGTTCACGCAGGGCCTCGTGGTGACGGGGGCTCGCCGTGCCGATCACCCGCGCTCCCGCGTGGCGGGCGAGCTGGGCGAGCAGGGTGCCGACGCCTCCGCCGACGCCCAGCACGAGCACGGTCTGCCCGGCTTTCACCTTCGCGACGTGGTGCAGCATCTGGTAGGCGGTCAGCCCGTTGACCGTCAGTGTCTCCGCCTCGTCGGCGCTCACGCCGTCGGGGACCGGCACCAGGTCGGCGGCGGGCAGCAGGACGGCGGTGGCCCAGGCGCCGGTCTTGGTCAGGGCGGCGAATCGCTTGCCGATCAGGGCGCGGTCCACGTCCGGGCCGACCGCCTCGACGACGCCGACGAGGTCGTACCCGGGCACGAACGGGAATTCCGGCTGGCCGTAGTAGCGGCCGCGGCGCATCGCGCTCTCCGCGAAGGAAACCGCAGTGGATTCGACGCGCATCAGGGCCTGGCCGGCCGCGGGCGCCGGCAGTGAGCGCTGGAGCACCTGGAACCCGGACGGGTCGACCTTGCCCGGCAGCACCACTTCGGTGGTGGTCACGGTGGCCTCGATGGGGATGTTCGTCTCGGTCATGGCTGACTCCTGAAGGTAGTGCGACGCTCAGTTACTCTGTTAATGGTCGTAACTATGCATTGCTATGTCATACTGCGTCAACCCATAGCATGAGACGAGGTGCTGCACGATGCCCGAGCAGGAGCCGACCCGGCGCGAGCGATACCGGCTCCAGACGGTGGCCGAGATCAAGGCCGCCGCCATGGACCAGCTGCGCGAGGGTGGCGCGGAGACGGTGTCGCTCAACGCGATCGCGCGCAGCATGGCGATGTCCGCGCCGGCGCTGTACCGCTACTTCGCCGGCCGCGACGAACTCCTGGCCGACCTGGCGGTCGATATCCACCTGGCCCTCGCGGATGCCCTCGAAGCCGCCTCCGCCCGGGAGAGGTGCGCTTCGGCGCGGGTCGGCGCGGTCGCCGACGCCTACCGTGACTGGGCGCTGGCCCAGCCTCACGCCTACCACCTGGCCTATGAGACGACCTACGGCTCGGCCCGCGATCAGGCCGCCGACCGCATCGCGTCAGCCGCGCAACGGTGCATGGACGTGTTCCTGGGCGTCGTGGCCGAAGCCGGGGAGCCACCCGCTTTGCCGCTCCCGGCCGCACTGGACCAGCAGATCCGGCGCTGGAACGGCGGCGACCAGCGCTCCCTCCCGGCCGGTATCCCGCACTTCGGGCTGGTCTGGTGGAGTCGGCTGCACGGCCTGATCAGCCTCGAACTGGGCGGGCACCTGGCCGCCACCGGGATCGACACCGCGTTGCTCTACCGGACCGAGATCGAAGCGATGCTGGGCAGCCTGCGCCACCGGTACGGCGCCACAGCGTGACTACCCATAACAGATTGGACTACCCGTCGACCTAGATACGGTCCGTTACGATGCGATGATGACCAACCAGCCGCCGGCGCTGAACCGGCGTGAACGTCTCCGGGCCCAGACGTTCCAGGAGATCGAGGACTCCTCGTTCGCGATCATCGACGCCGAGGGCGTACACGCGCTGACCATCGCCGCGCTGGCCCGCAGCATGGCGATGTCCGCTCCGGCGGTGTACCGCTACTTCCCCTCACGGGACGCGCTGATCGCGCACCTGGTCACCTTGTCCTACCAGCAGCTCGCCACCGCGATGAGCCAAGCCGCCGAGGGCACCCGGCGAGCGCCGCGCACGCGAGTACGGCTCCTGGTCGCCGCCTACCGCGACTGGGCACTGAGCCACCGACGACGCTACGGAATGCTCTTCGCCGAGCGCACTGACGACGTGCCCGGGAAGACACCCGCACAGACTCCACTGGACCAGGCGATGGCCCTGCTCGTCGACCTGCTGGTGGCCATCCAGGACACCGCACCGGCCGAAAGCACCACCGGTGACCGCACCCTCGACGGGCAGCTGCGGCAATGGGCGCAGGCGCAGGAGCGGCCGGACACCGCACCCCGCGCCGCGACCGCCGCCATCGTGATCTGGACGCGGATCCACGGGATCGTCAGTCTCGAGCTCACCGGGATCTTCGACAACCGCACCATCGAGGCGCAGCGGTTGATCGACCTGGAGATCGACAACGCCATCCACTTCCTGACGGCCACCATTCCCTGATCCGTGCCGCCGAACCTGTTGCAGACGGAGTTGGTGAAGCGCAAGTTCCGCTCGCGTCCTCGACTTCGGTATACCCGGACAGTGTGTACGCGCCGAGCGAGGCCTGTTCCGTAGAGCACCTACGCCATCGACTGCTGGGCTCGATGCCGCCAGGGCACGCTGACGTGGTCGGCGGCTCTGGTATCGCTCAGCGCCCGGCGGCGACGCTCCCCTTGTAGCGGGCAGTCGTGCTCGTCGTCGATCGCTGGGGGCCGGTGACCACAGCTCCTTGAGCGGCAACTACGACACGGCAACGGCGGGCGGACCGCCCGCCACGCCGTGACTTCGCCGCCGCCGGCCGCTTCCGGCCACGCGCGTTCAGCAGGTGCAGGTGGCGCCGCGGACGGCCTTCGGCAGGCTTTCGTAGACCCCGCGCGCAGTGGCGGCGCGGACGAGAAAGCAGTTGCCGTTCCGCCTGTTGTGGCTGAGCGGCCACGGGGACGAGCAGGGCGACGAGTACGGCGGCGAGCGCGAAGCTGATGCCGTCGACGAGCACGACCGTCGGTGCGCCGAGGACAGTGACCAAGACCCCGGCCGCCAGGGCGCCTACGAACAGGCCGGTCTGGCTCACGCTGCCGTGCAGCCCGGCGGCGCGTTCCAGGGGTATCGCCCGAGACCTGCAGTGCCGGGCACCAGGACCTGCCCAGCGCAGTCGGCGAGGCCCCGAACCGCGCCGGCGGCGGCCACCAAACCGGCGAGTGCACCCAAGGGGACAAGGTCGACGGCGTAAAGCGCCGGAATGGCGCATATCGCGACGCTGCGGCGGCGTTGCCCAGTACGTAGATTCGACGGGCACCGAGTTGAGGTGAGCACCAGCCAGGGGATCGCCAACGCCGACATCGACGTGCCCAGCACCGAGATGAGCTGAGCGGCCAACAGGCCGGACAACGGCCGCCGACGTCGCGCCAACGAACACGTGCGCGGTGGTCATCCGCACTGCGTCTTTACCCGCCCGGTCACGACGGGCAACGACACGGCGGAAACCGCGCCGGAGTGCTCGGTCACCTGACAAGACACGGGTCAGGGGCCCTCGCCGCAGAAGAAAGGGGCCTTTCACGGCCGAGACCTTGCGCGAGGGCTCCCGTTGTACGACGATCGCGGATCGTTGTGCACGTGCAAGCGCACGAGCGAGGCTGGGGGTGACCGAGGTGGCACCGGCGACCGCTGGGACGGTGGACGTCCCGAGTGACGCGGTCTTGATCCGGGCGGTGCGCGGCGGGGACAACGCCGCGTACGGCCGGCTGTATGACCGGCACCTGGTCGCGGCCCGCCGGGTGGCGGCCACGATCGCGTCGGGCGAGGCGGAGCGGGACGACCTCGTCGCCGAAGGATTCACCCGCGTGCTGCGGATCCTGCGGTCGGGAGAGGGCCCGGACGAGGAATTCCGGTCGTATCTGCTCACGACCATCCGGAACACGCTGATCAGCTGGCGGCGGCGCGACTCCGTGCTCTCGCTGGTCGCCGAGGTGCCGGACGTTCTGCCGAGCGAAGGCAGTGACGAGCCGGTGGACAGCCGGATGCACGGCACCGTCGCCGCGGGGGCGTTCGCGAGCTTGCCGGAACGGTGGCGGGCGGTGCTGTGGCGGACCGAGATCGAGGGCGAGTCGCTGGCCAAGATCGCCGAAGAATTCGGGATGACGCCCAACGGCGTCGCCGCGCTGGCCTACCGCGCCCGGGAAGGACTGCGGCAGGCGTACCTGGGCCAGCACCTCCCCGAGGTGCGGCGGCGCACCTGCCGGGTCGTCTCCGGCCAGCTCGCCCGCTGGGTGCGCGACGCCGTCGGCGACCGCAAGGCGCACCGGATCACGACCCATCTGGATCGCTGCCCGGACTGCCGGAAGCTGGCCGCCGGCCTCCGGGAGCTCAATCAGGAACTGCCCGTCGCCGTCGCGCCGCTCATCTTGGGTATCCCGGTCGTAACGCACTGGCTGACGGCTTCCGGCTCCGTCGCCTCGTCCGGAGCGGCCGCGAGCACCGGGGCCTCCGCGCTTTCGTGGGCCACGGCGACGAAGATGGCGGCCGCGAGCGCAGCGCTCGTCACGACGGTCGCGATCGGCGCGAGCACGTCCGACATCGCGCCCGCGCCTCCGGCGACTGGTGCCGAAGGCTCGACCTCGCAACCGGTGGGAACGCGGCCCGCGGTGGACGTACCGGCCGGCGGTGAACGGCGGTCCTCGTCGGAAGCGCAGCTCACCTCGGTGCCGCCCACGCCGGAGTCGTCGTCCGTGGGCGACGCGGCGGCAGGGCAACAGACCGGGACCACCAGCGCCGGTGGGACAGCCGCGACGGACAAGCAAGCAGCGAAGCGGGCAGCAAAGCAGGCTGCGAAAGAGTCAAAGCAGGCTGCGAAAGAATCGAAAAAGGCGGAGAAGCCCAAGCAACCGCAGGGATGACCCGGCCCCATGGCGGAACTCGTCCTCGGCGGTAGCCACTCCCGAGCAAGGTGCGCCCGGCGCCGGTGAGTTTCGCCAGAGACCTGGGACCGGCTTTGCCGACCTGCGCTCGATGCCCCCGGCGGGCCGGACGCCGCCCCTTGTATCAACCTCGTCCTCGGGTTTCCTGGGCCATCGCCGTGGCCCTGCACCGCATCCTGTCCCCCATCAGTAACCGCCCGCCAATCCTGCTGGCCTGTGTGGACGGTGAACGGCACACACTGCGCTGGAATTACCGCGCGCGGTGCTAGCCGAACCCAGCCACTCGGCGTTGTTCTTGGGCGCGTCGATTCCGGAAGCCGCTCGTCAAGACGCCGGCGACCGGACGGTCGAGCCCGGCTGGCCGATGACGCCAGGAAAGGCTCCGCACCCGGCATCGTCCGCGATGCCGTGGCTCTGCCGACTGCCGGCTTGAGAAGACCTGGTCCTCAGCCCCCTACCGTCTCTGACGCGTGCCCCAGGTGCTCTTCGGGTAGTCCCCCTCCATGACCGAAACAGACGACGGACCCATCACCCCCGACGTACCCCGCACTCCCGGCAGCCCTGACGTCGACTTGGACGTCGACGTACCGGGAGCCGAACGCAAAGAGCCCGAGTCCCAGGATGTCGAGGAGAGTGCCGGGGAGACGGAACCACCCAGCTGAGCGAACGTTGCCGGCGCAACACCGGTGAGAGCCTCGTGACTCAAGTTGGTGGTTGCGACGAATGATCGGCGGCCTCCCGCCGCACGCTGTCGGTGTCCTCACCGACAGCGCCGAGCCGGTCCGCCAAGGCGGAGTGACCGGGTGCCCAGTCCGCGACCGCGCGGTCACCGGCACCTCGGTCGCGCTCGGCGTCAACTCGTCCCTCCCCGGGTCGCGCTCAGGAGGTGCCTGTGACCGGCGACAGCGTCATGCCCTCTGGTCTTCGGGCGCGCCACTGGCGTGGAGGGGCAGTGTCGACGGGCACGCGCTGCCGGCCGACAGCATCACCCGCGCCACCTCCCGAGACGGTTGACGCGATGCGGCGCACCCGTGGCGGGCTCGCCGGGTCAACCGTCTCGGGAGGTGGGGTGCGGGGTCTCACGCGAGGTGAGATCAGACCACGGTGGCGAGGTAGCGCATGACGCGGGAGGTCCGCGCGGCTTTCATACGAAGTACCACGCCGCCCGAGACCTCAAGGTAAGGGCGAAGGTCACTTTTGTTGACCGGGTCGCCAGGGTTTTCCGACGGTGCAATTTCGGCGAACCACAGCTCAGCGCCGCTGACCTCGTTGTCCTGGAGACACTCGTCGAGTGCCATCCAGTCCACCTCGGGGACTGACCCACCACTTGTGTTCAGCAACTGGGGGAATCTCCTCGTTGTGCTCATCGGGAATCGTGGACATAGACCTTCGATCAGCCACCCACACCCTCGCCGCGATCACGCCCGGCCTCATGGCGACCGTGCTGCCGGCCCGCATCAACCCCGCCAATGGCGACACCAGACTCGCCAACGGCGGCCACTCCGAACCCGTCCTGGTCGACGCCTCAGGCGGTCGAACCGGATCACTCGTGCGGGACCTTTCTCCTGGCCAACGCGACCACGAACGACGCTGCACCTGGACCGGCAGCGCGAGTTCACCGGTTCCCCTATCCTCGTTTCGTGGTCGCCAAGTCGAATTCGGTCGTGACGGTGCTGCGTGCGGAGATCATCGACGGCACGATCGCCGCGGGGACGCGCCTGAAGGAAGAGGCCATCGCCACCCGCTTCGGGGTCTCCCGCGTCCCGATCCGCGAAGCCCTGCTCCAGCTCGAGAGCGAAGGCTTCATCAACACCGAGAAGTACAAGGGCGCGACCGTCTCCGCCCGGTCCCAGCACGACGTCGTCGAGCTGATGCAGGTCCGGCGCGGCCTGGAAGTCCTCGCCGCCACCCTCGCGGCCGATGCCCGCGGCGGGGATCAGGCCGAGCACCTGCGGGCGGTCGTGGCGCGCGGGCGCCAGGCCGGCGAGGACGGCGCCGTGAATGAGCTCCCACCGCTGATCATGGAGTTCCACGAGGTGGTCGCCCGCGCGTCGGGCAACGCCGAGCTGGCCCGCATGCTCGAGGAGCTGCTGCGCCGGATCTCGTGGGGGTTCGAGCTCGAGATCGAGGACCGCATCGACACGTCGTGGGCCGACCACGCCGCGATCGCCACCGCGATCCTCGGCGGGTCCCCGGTCCAGGCGGGCTACCTGATGGGCGAGCACATCCTCAAGGACGAGATGATCTACCGCCGTCAGAGCATCTCGTCAGACTGACTCGTATACAAAAGATCTCCACAGCTCGACTAGTTCACGTCACTGGCACGCGTGGTAACGTCGCGGCAATAAGTCTCGTATACAAAACAGGGGTTCGTTGCTTGGCCGTCTCTCCCGATGGGAGCTCAGCCCATGACCTCGACCCACACCCCGGAGCGCGCCACCCCCGGCACCCTCGCCCTGCACCTCGACCGCATCGGCTTCAGCCGCGCCCAGTTCTGGGTGCTCATGCTCATCCTCGCCGGGATGTTCTTCGACACCCTCGAACAGAACTCCGTCGGCGCGATGGGCGCGAACCTCAAGCTCGCGCTCGGGATCACCGACACCCAGCTGACCGCGATCAACACCGCCACCGTGCTCGGCGGGCTGGTCGGCAGGCTCGCCGGCGGATGGCTCGCCGACCGGTACGGCCGCCGCGCGGCGCTGTCGCTGAACCTGCTGCTCTACACCCTCGGCGGGCTGCTCAGCGCGGCCGCCGTGAACTACGAGATGATGCTGGCCAGCCGTTTCGTCGTCGGCATCGGGCTGGGCGGCGAGTTCACCATCGGCATCGCGATGCTCGCCGAGATGGTCGCCACCCGGCACCGGGGCGCGCTGGTCGCGACGCTCAACATCGGCTCCGGCGGCGTCGGCAACTTCCTGTCCTACGGGCTGTTCTTCCTGCTCCTCGGCCCGCTCGCCCCGGCACTCGGCGGCGACCATCTCGTGTGGCGCTGGACCTTCCTGTTCCTCGCGCTCCCGGCGCTGCTCGTGGTCCTCTACCGGCGCCGCCTCCCGGAGACGCCGCGGTTCCTGCTCGCCAAGGGCCGCGTCGAGGACGCCAACCACTCGCTCGCGATCCTGGCTTCCCGCTCTCTGAAGCGCACCGCGGCGACGCCGGTCGGCGGCCCGCTGACCATGGCGGACGTGCCCACTCGCCAGCTCAAGTCCTCCCCCGCCGCGGTGTTCGCCCGCGCTGTCCTGCCCCGCACGCTCTCGATCGGCGCCGCGTCCTGGATGGCCTTCGGCGCGCAGGTCACGCTCAACTTCCTGATGCCGACGCTGCTCGTGGAGCGCGGTTACTCCATTTCGGACAGCCTGCTCTTCACCATGATCATGAACGTCGGGTCGCTGCTCGGCGCCTGCGCCGCCGCGTTGCTGGCCGGACGGGTCGGCCGGCGCTCTGCCGTCGGCGGCGCGGGCGCGCTCGGCTGCGTCACCGCCGCCGCGTTCGCGGCCTTCGGGGACTCGACGGTCCTGATCCTCGTTCTCGGCGCCCTGTTCCAGTTCTTCACGATGATCACCAACACGACGCTCGCGGTCTGGTCGCCCGAGCTGTACCCGACGTCGATCCGCGCGACCGGCACCTCGATCGTCAACGGCATCGGCAACATCGCCGGCGCGGTCATGCCGTTCCTCGCCGTCGCCCTCTTCGCCGCGTTCGGCCTCGCCGGGGTCTTCGGCATGGTCGCGGTGATGTACGCCCTGCTCGTCCTGGCTTCCCGGTTCGCGCCCGAGACCCGGGACCGGACGCTGGAAGAGATCAACGAAGACGTCCCCGCCCCCGTCGCCTGACCCGAGAAGGAGAAACCCCTTGGACACCCTGCGCATCTCCGCGACCGCCAACGGTCTCAACTACCTGCCCGAGTACCTCGCCGGCACGACCGGCCTGTTCCGCGACGCGGGCCTGGCGGTGACCGCCCGCGCCTGCGACCCGTGGACCGGGGTGCTGGACGACCTGGCTTCCGGCGAGGCCGACCTCGCGCTGGGCGGGCTGTGGGCGCCCGGCATGTACGCCGGCAGCAGCCGCGCGCTGACGGTGGTCTGCCAGCTCAACCACCAGGCCCCCAAGGCCATCGTGCACCGCGGCGCGCCCGAAGGCTTCACCCTGGCCGACCTGAGCGGCAAGGTCGTCCTCGCCCCCGGGATCGGCGGCAGCGCGCCCTACGCGGTCACCGCCGGGCTGATCCGGGAGGCGGGCACCGACCCGGACGACGTCACCTTCGTCCGGGACCTCTCGACACCGATGCTGGTCGAGCTGTTCGGCGCCGGGCTGGGCGACGCGATCATCCTGGACCTCGTCTCGGCACTCGAACTCGAAGCCACCGGCCAGGGACGGATCGTGTTCCGCAACCTCGACCAGGGCGGGATCATGCCCAACAGCGTCTACTACTGCCGCACCGACCGGGTCGAGGAGCTGCGAGAGCGGTTCACCCGCTTCGTCGGCTGCATCGACGCGGCCATGAAGAACCTTCCCTCGACACCGGCGGCGACGATCGACGGGATCCTCACCGCGCGCTGGCCGGGCAAGGACCTCGCGATCCTGCGTGACGCCACCGCCCAGATGGCCGCGAGCGCGGTCTGGGCAACGGTCGCGATCGATCCCGCGGGCAGCGACCGGTGGATGCGGATGCTCGCCGAAAGCGCGATGCTCACCCGGGTCCCGGCCTACGACGACCTGGCCGACGACAGCTTCATGAAGGCCTACCGGTGACCGCGGTCCTGCCGGACGACGACCTGGCCGGGCTCGTCGACCTCGGCGACCTGATCGACGCCGTCCGCACCGCGCACGTCGACCTGGCTCTCGGGCTCGCCGAACAGCCGGTCCCGGCGATCAGCACCACGGCAGGCGCCACCATCGTGCTCCCGATGGTGGCGACCTCCCACCGCCTCGGGCTGACCGTCGTCAAGGTCCTCACCGACGCACCCGGCAACCGGGACGGCGACGGTCCGGCCCAGCAGTCCACCGTGGTGGTGCTGGACTCCCGGACCGGCGCCCGCCTGGCCGTCATGAACGGCGGGACCGGCACCCGGATGCGGACCGCGGCCGCCAGCGCCGTGGCCACGGACACGCTGGCCCGCAACGATTCCCGAGTACTCGGACTCGTCGGCGCCGGGCCCCTCGCGGTCGAGCACGTCGCCGCCATCCGCACGGTCCGGGCGATCGACACCGTCGCCGTCTGGTCCCGCTCGGCCGACCGGGTCGCCGAGTTCCGCCGCGCGCTGCTCCGGCGGGAACACGCGGACGGCGTTCCGGCCCTCGACGTGATCACGGCTTCGGGGCCGCGCCAGGTTGTCGAAACGGCCGACGTGCTCTGCACCCTGACGCCGTCCCGGGTCCCCGTCGTCGAAGGCGCGTGGTTCCGGCCGGGGCTGCACGTCAACGCCGTCGGCGCGCCACCCCGGCCCGACCACCGGGAGATCGACTCCGAGGGCATGGCCCGCGCGGACGTCTTCGTCGACAGCACCGCCATCCAGCTGCGCAAGTCCGGCGAAGCCCTGCTGTCGCTGCGCGACGGCGCGACGACCGAGGAGGACTTCCAGCACGAACTCGGCGCGGTACTGGCCGGGCTGGCACCCGGACGGACCGGCCACGAGCAGATCACCCTGTTCAACTCGGTCGGCATCGCCCTGCAAGACCTCGCCTACGCCGCCCTAGCCCTGCAGCCGTATCCGACGGAACACAGCGCCCGACGGTCTCACACTGACTGAATTAGGAGGAACGGCCGTAAAGCGTCCCGACCGCGAGACTGGTGCTGCCACTCCTTCGGCTGAGCACAACTCCCCGACGCTGCTGTCCTGGCTGGGATGCGAGTACCTGGTCCCGGCACGCGTGATCCGGCCGGCCCGGTGACCATGGTGAAACGGGTCGCCCACGCCCTTGAGCAGGCACACCCAGAATTTCGCTCTCGGCGTCGGGCGGCCCACACGCGCGCGATCTACACGGCCCGCTACCTCACCGATCCGGTCTACCGGCGCGTGCCACCGTACCCAGCTGATCACATGTCGATGTTGCGGATAGGCGCGGAATCACCGTGGCGCGGCTAGCTTGAGTTTCAACCCGTTCGACGGGGGCATGGGTTGCTCGACTTGGTGTTCTTGCTGCGCCTAGGTTTTCGGGTGTTCGTACTGGTGACGGTATGACGTCATGGCGTGACGCGGGTCGTTGGTTGGGTGTTCCGGCGGGACGGCCGGGGCCGGGCTGTGAGGGTTTCGGGACACCGGCCGGACAGGCGAGCTGTGGACGCAGGTTCCGAAACCCTCGGCGGACCCGCGCTGGGGTGAGCCGGTGGGCTGGTCGGGGTTTCTCCCAGGGACGACGCAGGTCCGCTGTAAGATCACGGGCCAGGCGGAGCTGGGTGTAGGCGGTCAGCAGCAGCCAGGTCCAGCGGTCGGCCGCCTCGGGCGAGCGAAGTTTCGGGATGGTCCAGGGTTCGGGAGTGCCAAAGCCACACGGGTTTCGCCGGTCGCGCCGGAGGGCAGGCGCTCGACCTGCAGCCGGATCACGGTGCCTTCGATGATCGGCAGGGCACCGTCGTGGCCGGCCCAGGCGATGCGGTGGGTCAGCCGCGGGTGAAGTCGGTCCCAGGCCCGGATCAGCGCGGGACCGTAGAGCCGGGTCGTGGTTTCGGTGACGACGTCGGGTTGCCCCCAGGTGGCCGGGTCACCGAAAGCGAACTCGTCGCCGTGGCGGCGGGGCCTGCCCAACGTGGCGGGCAGCACCATCGAATCGGCGCAGACGGGGCACCAGTCCGACTGATCCCCCATTACTACGCTGCGCGTACTACTCGACGCGTAGCAGTGTGCCGTGGATGCCGAACGACGCCCAGATCCTCGTGCTCTACGCGCTGACCGACGGCCCGCTGCACGGCTACGCCATCAACACCGCGATCGACGACCGGACCGGCGAACGGCTGGGGCCGGGCAGCCTCTACGGCGCCGTCGCCCGCCTGGAGGCGAAAGGGCTGATCGAGGCCCTCGACGGGGAAGGGCGTCAGCGCCCGGTGCAGATCACCGATCAGGGACGCACCGTCCTGGAGCGCGAACTGCGCGCCATGGCCCGGGTCGCCGACGCCGGACTCCGGCGGCTCGGCATCCGGCCGGCATGACCGTCGCCCAGTGGCTGGTCCGGCTCTACCCGCGAGCGTTCCGGGACCGCTGGGGCGTCGACCTGACGGCGGAGGTCCGGAACCACCCCCGGTCGTGGCCGAACCTGCTCGCGAGCGCGGCCGACGTGTGGCTGCACCCCGCCGTCCGGCCCGCCCGCTCGGTCGCCCAGTGGCTGGTCCGGGTGGCCGCGATGGCGGTGATCGTGACCGGTATCGGCTGGTTCGCCGCTCATCTGACGGTCGAGGACACCCGCGGCCCGCCACCGCTCCCCTCTACGACCTGTACACCCGACGCCTGCGCAAGCAGGCTACGGCGGCCGCCAGGAGATCGTCGACGGCCTCCGCGACCTCCTCATCGAACGCGCGACCTCGGGCAGCACGCTCACGGAGGTCGCGGACACTCTGACCGTCGATGACGTCACCGCCCACTTCTGCGACGCCTACTGGCCGGCCTTCCGCGAGATCGACTTCCTCCGTGCCCTGCGCGACTACGCGGGGCGGCAACGCCGGTTCGGTGCCTGACGTCGCACAGCCGGCGGTGCGGCGCTGTCGTACCGCGGTACTACTCGCCGCGCCGGATTGCCTCCCGCGGTACCACGTCGCGGCCCGAGTCCCCTCCTATCGTCGAGGAAGAACGGGCCGGGGCGACCGGTCCGCGGATCCAGGGGATGAACGATGATCGAGGCACACCAGCTGACCAAGCGGTACGGGGAGAAGACGGCGGTCGACCACCTCGACTTCACCGTCCGGCCGGGCACCGTCACCGGGTTCCTGGGGCCCAACGGCGCGGGCAAGTCCACCACGATGCGGATGATCGTCGGACTGGACGCGCCGACCAGCGGTTCGGTCAAGGTCAACGGCCGCCGCTACGCCGAGCACACCTCGCCGCTGCAGGAGGTCGGGGTCCTGCTCGAAGCGAAATCCGTCCACAGTGGACGTTCGGCGTTCGACCACCTGCTCGCCCAGGCCCAAACCCACGGCATTCCGCGACGGCGGGTCGACGACGTGATCGAGATGACCGGGCTGCAGTCCGTGGCGAAGAAGCGCGCGGGGAGCTTCTCCCTCGGCATGGGCCAGCGGCTCGGGATCGCCGCGGCCCTGCTCGGCGACCCGGCCACGATCATGCTCGACGAGCCGGTCAACGGCCTGGACCCCGAGGGCGTCCTCTGGATCCGCAACCTGCTCAGCGGGCTCGCGGCCGACGGGCGCACCGTGTTCGTCTCCTCGCACCTGATGAGCGAGATGGCGCTGGTCGCGGAGCACCTCATCGTCGTCGGCCGGGGCCGGCTGCTCGCCGACACCACCGTGCACGACCTCGTCCGCGACGCCGGCGGCGACACCGTCCAGGTGGCCACCGCGGACCCGGCGCGCCTGCGCGAGGTCCTGGCCGGTCCCGGCGTCGAGATCGCCGGCCGCACCGGTTCCGAGGAGCTGCAGGTGAAGGGCCTCTCGGCGCGCGTCATCGGCACCAAGGCCGCCGAACACGGCATCACACTGTTCGAGCTGTCCGCTCGGACCGTCTCCCTCGAGGAGGCCTTCATGGACCTGACCCGCGACGCCGTCGAGTACCACGGCGTCACCACCGGCATCGACGCGCTCGGGAGGGCGGCATGACCACCTTGACCCCGGAAGCCCCCGCCCGCACCGTCCGCCCGGTCTACCGGGTCACCGGGCGCCACGTCCTGCGCTCGGAGTGGACCAAGCTCTGGTCCCTGCGCTCCACCTGGATCACCCTGGGCCTCGGCCTGGTGTTCCTGGTCGCGTTCGGGCTGATCTCCGCCGCGCGGTACAAGTCGAACATCGGCTCGGGCCAGCCGATGGACCCGGACTTCGCCGGCGCCACCGCGTTGAGCCTGTCGCTCTTCGGCACGAACTTCGCGCAGCTGGCGCTGGGTGTGCTCGGCGTGCTCGTGACCGCCGGCGAGTACTCCACCGGCATGATCCGCTCGACGCTGACCGGGGTCCCGCGCCGGCTGCCGGTGCTGTGGTCCAAGTCGGCCGTGTTCGGCGTCGTCGCGCTGCTCGTCGGCACGGTCGGCGCGTTCCTCGCCTTCGTCTTCGGCAACGCCATCGTGGCCGGGACGCCCGCGGCGATGTCGCTGTCGGACCCGGGCGTGCTGCGCAGCCTGCTGGGCACCGGGCTCTACCTGGGTCTGGTCGGCGTGATCGGGGTGGCGCTCGGTGCGCTCCTGCGCTCGGTCGCCGGTGGCATCTCGGTCCTCGTCGCCGCGCTGATGCTGATCCCGGGCCTGATCTCGCTGCTGCCGAAGTCGTGGCAGGGCGACATCAGCCCGTACCTGCCCAGCAACGCGGGGCAGGCGATGTTCGCGCTGACCCGCGACGCCACCACGCTGGCGCCGACGGCCGGGATGCTGGTCTTCGTCGGCTGGACGGTCCTCGCGCTGGGCGGCGCCGCCTACCGGCTGGCGCGGTCCGACGCCTGATGCCCCACCGCCGGTGCGGCCTTGGTGCCGCGCCGGCGGTTTTCCGCGACGATGAGCAGGTGAGACCCGTGCACGACGACCAAGCCGCGACGCCGTCGTGGACCGGATCCCCGCTGGTCGCCCGGTTGACGGGGTACGGCCAGCGGCTGCGGCAGTGGGACCGGCGCCACCCGTGGGTCCTGGACCTGGCGGTGATCGCCGGGCTGTTCCTGCTGTTCTGCGCGCCGGACCTGGTCCCGGACGGCGACGACGGGCACGGTCCCGAGGAGCTGCTGCTCACGTTCACCCACCTGCCGACGGCCGGCACGCTGGCGCTGCAGGCCGGGTTGCTGCTGCCGCTGTTCTGGCGGCGCCGGGCCCCCTCGGTCGCGCTGGCCCTGACCGCGGCGGCTTTCGTCGTCCAGTGGTCGCTCGACGTCTTCCTGCGCGCCGACGTCGCCCTGCTCGTCGCGCTCTACAGCATCACCCTGCACGCCCGGCTGCGACACCTGCCCTGGGCGGGTGCCGGGGTGGTCACGCTCCTGCTCCCCGTGGCGGCCCGGGTCTCGCGCGCGGTGTCGTTCTGGGAGGCCTTGTTCTTCCTGCTCACCGCCGTCACCGCGGCCGTCGCGCTCGGGCTGGCCGTCCGGATCCGCCGGGCCCAGCTGGCGAGCCTGCGCGACCGCGCGCGGCAGCTGGAGATCGAGCGGGACCAGCGCAGCAAGCTGGCCGCCGTCACCGAACGCACCCGGATGGCCCGCGAGATGCACGACATCATCGGCCACAACCTGTCCGTCATCATCACCCTGGCCGACGGCGGCGCCTACGCGGCCGACCTCACCCCCGAGCGCAGCAAGCAAGCACTCGAGCTGGTCGGCGACACCGGCCGCCAAGCCCTGGGTGAACTGCGGCGCATGCTGGGTGTTCTGAGGGAGAAAGCCGACGCCCCGGAGCTGACCCCGCAACCGGGAATCGGCGACGTCGAGGCGTTGTGCACGCGGATCCGCGCCGCCGGACCGGAGATCCTCCTCCGGTCCGCCGGTGAGCTGGACGCCCTCGATCGCGGGGTGCAGCTGATGACCTACCGGATCGTCCAAGAGGCGCTCACCAACACGCTCAAGCACGCCGGTCCGCGCACCCGGGTCGACGTGCTGATCGCCGTCGAGGGTCCGGCGCTGCGCATCCGCGTCCAGGACACCGGCCCGCCCGACGCCGTCACGCCGCCCGAGCCGCCTGTCGAAGAAGGGCACGGGATCGCCGGGATGCGGGAACGCGCGGCCCTCTACGGCGGCACGGTCTCCGTCGGCCCCACCGCCGGCGGTGGGTGGGCCGTCCAAGCCGTCCTGGACCTCACCCCGATCCCCGTCTCGCCCGGCGGTGCGCTGTGACGACCGTCCTCATCGTCGACGACCAGCCCCTGCAACGGTTCGGCTTCCGGATGCTGCTCGACGCGACACCGGACACCGACGTCGTCGGCGAAGCCGCGCACGGTGCCGAAGCCGTGCGCCGGACCGCGGAACTGCGGCCCGACGTCGTCCTCATGGACATCCGCATGCCCGGTATGGACGGCATCGAAGCCACCCGGCAGATCCTCGCCACCGGCGGCCGATCCCGCGTCCTCGTCCTCACCACCTTCGACCTGGACGAATACGCCCACGCCGCACTCCGCGCCGGAGCCAGCGGGTTCCTCCTCAAAGACGCCCACCCCGAAGAACTGCTCGCCGGCATCAGGGCGGTCGCGGGCGGCGACGCCGTCATCGCACCCGCGCTGACCCGGCGGCTCCTCGACACCTACGCCCAGCGGCTCACGGCCGACGCGCCCGATCCGCCGACCCGGACGGATCCGCGCTGGCTGTCCTTGACCGAACGCGAGCAGGAAATCCTCGTGGCCATCGGCAACGGGTGGACCAACGGCGAGATCGCCGAACGCCTGGTGCTGTCCGAGTCCACGGTCAAAACCCACGTCGGCCGGGTGCTGGCGAAGCTGGGCGCCCGGGACCGCGTCCAGGCGGTGATCTTCGCCTACGACCTGGGCCTGACAGAGCCGAGGCCCCCGACCTGACCGGCGGGTTTCATGTCGGCGACGCCAGGTCCGTGGTCGAAGTGGCGGACGAGGCCGCTTGACGCGGCCCTGAACAGCCTATATAAACCACATGGTTACAGAACCAGGAGGTTATGCATGGGCACGAGCAGCACCCTGGACGCGACGTTCGCCGCACTCGCGGACCCCACCCGGCGGGCCATCCTCGCCCGGCTCGCGACCGGCGACGCCACCGTCACGGAGCTGGCCGTCCCCTTCGCGATGAGCCAGCCCGCCGTGTCGAAACACCTCCGCGTGCTCGAGCGGGCCGGGCTGGTGAAACGCGGCCGGGACGCCCAGCGGCGGCCGTGCCACCTGGTGGCCGAACCACTCAAGGCGGCCACGGCCTGGCTGGCCGGCTACCGCGACTACTGGGAAGCCAGCTACCAGCAGCTCGACGACCTCCTGAAAGACCTGCAGCCATGACCCTCCCGGGACTTCAGGTCATTGAGACGGGCACCGCCGGGCTCGTGCTCACCCGGAAATTCGCCGCTCCCGCCGACCTCGTCTACGCCGCTCTCACCCAGCCCGAGCTGCTACGCCGCTGGCACGGCGCCCACGGCTGGCACCTGACCGGCTGCGACGTCGACCTCCGCCCCGGGGGCGCCTGGCGCTTCGTCTCCCACGGCCCCGACGGCGCGGAAATGGAGATGTACGGCGTGTTCCGCGAAGTCGAGCCACCCGTACGTCTCGTACAGACCGAGATCCACCGCGGCTGGCCCGAAGGCGCCGCGCTGGTCACCACCGTCCTGACCGAGACCGGCGGCCACACCACCATGACCATCACCGCGCAGTACCCGTCACCGGAAATCCGCGACCAGGTCGTGCGCAGCCCGATGCGGCGCGGCGCCGGCGAGGCGTACGACCGCCTCGCATCCCTGCTCGACCACGAGAAACGAGACCACTCATGAACGACCCCGTCACCGAAATCCCCGCCGACCCGACTGCTGTCGCCGCCGATCCCGGCAACCCGCCCGTGCTCCCCGGCGCGTACCTGCTCGAACTCGTCCCCGTGCCGGTCACGGACATCGACCGCGCCATCGTCTTCTACCGCGACGCACTCGGCTTCGCCCTCGACGTGGACGTCCGCCCGGTGGACGGCGTGCGCATCGTCCAGCTCACCCCGGCGGGCTCGGCTTGCTCGATCTCCCTCACCGAGGGCGTGCAGACCATGACCATGCCGCCGGGCACGGTGCGCGGGCTGCACCTGGTAGTCGCGGACATCGAGCAGGCACGCGCCCAGCTCGTCGAACGTGGCGTCGAGGTCGGCGCCGTCGAGGACATGGGCGGCGTGTTCTACGCCTACTTCGCCGACCCCGACGGCAACACCTGGTGCCTGCAGCACATGCCCTGGCGCTGACCACCGTCTCCGCCGTCCGCGCCATCGTCGAGAACCTCACTTCGGTCGCGGCCGCCAGAGCCAGGTCCCCGGCGTCGGGACGGATCGCGTCCGGCCAGTACGGCGGCAGCCCGAAGAAGCCCCCGGGACCTTCCAGGACGTAGCCGGGGTGACCGGGGCAGTACGCCGCTCAGACCGTGGATCGCCAGGGTGACGGCGTAGGCCGGCTGGTCCACAAGGTACCGATCCGGCCGTAACCGGTCGTCGAAACTTCCGCGCCGACGCCGGCACCGCGCCGGGGTCGGGCAACACGTCGGCCGGCCGGGCCGCTCCGACAGCTTCCTACCGGGTGCCGGTGTCGGCGTTGTCCCCGAACGCGAGCGCGGCGCCGACCGTCGCGGGTGGACGCGCGTGCGACGCGAACGGCGGGCTCACCACCGCGATCCGGGTCTCGTGGGTTCGACTCACAAAGCGTGTACGGACACGTTCCCGAACGAGGTCTTCCCCGTCGCCGTCGAACTCTGCAGGCCTACGAAGCTCTCCGCCGGGACCAGCGTCGGGTCCACCACCGACAGCACCTCCCGGCCGCCGTCGTAGAGGGTCAGCTTCGAGCCCTGGACCGCGAAGCGCAGCGCGTGCGTCTCTTCCGGCTTGATGTCCGCCGCCGCGCCCGTGCCCGCCAGTTTCGTGTTGACGCCGGCGTCCACGACGCCGATCGCGTACTTCTGGCCCCAGGACGCGATGCCCGCGTAGTAGTAGCTGTCGCGGGTGGTGAACCTCGTCATCAGGACCGCGTCGCGGTCGTTCAGCGCCGTGCTGTGCGGAGTCACCTCGGCCGCCAGGTCGTAGTCCAGCGTGCGGATCGGCACGTTGCCCTGCAACGTCTGGGTCGCGACCGCGTTGCCCAGCGTCGTCGCGCGGCCGCCGCTGACCTGGAACGACGCGCCGTTCGGGATCTCCGTGCCTTGGGTCATCGTCCACTTCGCCGGGTCGACGATCTGCAGCCCGGTGCGCCGGATCGCCAGCTCGATCGTTTCGTTCCAGCCGGGGCGGTTGTTCTTGGCGTTGAAGAAGACGTGGTCGGCGCCGTTGTGGGTGACGACGAACTGGCGGTACACCATCGCGTCCTCGGGGCCGCCGGCCACGCCGAGGTCCAGCTCCAGGTTCGCCCGCGTCAGCTCCCAGCGGATCCCGTCGCGGGAGAGCAGCTTCCCGCCGCGGGACGGGTAGTCGGCCTGCCAGCCGACGACGCGCATCTCGTAGCCGCCGTCGGCGGTGCGGCGGATGTTCGGGCCGCCGATGCCGAGGGACGCCCAGCCGCCGTCGCGCATCGGGCGCAGGATCGGGTTGCCCGCGTACTTCGTCCACGGCCCGGCCGGGTTCTTCGCGGTGGCGTAGCAGATGTACTCCGGTTCCCCGCCCGCCGACGCGATCTTCCCGGCGGTGTACCAGATCTTCCACGTGCGCTCGGCAGGGTCGTAGTAGAGCGCGGAGTTGTAGATGTAGTCGTCCTCCCACGGCATCGTCGACTCGAGGATGACACCGTGCTTGGTCCACGGCCCGGCCGGCGCGCTCGCCGTCGCGTAGTGGACGCGGCCCTTGCCGGCGGCGTCGATGCCGAAGTAGGTCATGTGCCAGGTGCCGTCGAGGTAGACGACGCTGGGCTGGTTGAGGTTGTTGTGGTCGGTGTCGATCGAGCGGCTGAGCACCGGGTCCGGCGTCTTGGTCCAGGTGACGCCGTCCTCGCTGGTGGCGTACCCGACGTAGTACAACGAGCCGTACCACATCTTGAACCGCGGGCCGCCGCCCTGGTTGTAGACCAGGCACGGGTCCTGCAGCAGCGAGGTCTCCCACGACAACGTCTGGGACATCACCGTCCCGCGGCGCTCCCAGCCGCTGATCGGGCCGAACGTGTCGCGCAGGAGTTCGGCACCGGCCCGGGGCCGGGACGCCGGTGCGGCCACGGCCACACCCGGGAGCAGCGGCGCCGCGGCCAACGCCGCGCCGGCACCGAGGAAGACACGACGAGAGTGCTGGGACATCATTGTTCTCCGTTCTCGTGGGTCGAAACCGAGCGGACGGCCGCCGCGGTGAAGGAACTGCCGAAGGAGACGGCGCGGGCTCCCGCGCCGAGGAACGCCGCCGCGTTGCCGGCGTCGATCCCGCCGGTCGCGACGAACCGCACGCCGGGGAAGGGCGCCCGCAGCGCGGCGATCCAGCCGGGTGTCAGCACGCTCGCGGGAAACACCTTCTGCCAGCGGAAACCGGCGGCGAGCGCGGCCCCCACCTCGGTGCCGGTGGCGACGCCGGGCAGGTGCGGCAGGCCGTGCCCGACGCTCGTCCGGGCCACGCGCGCGTCGAAGCCCGGCGCGACGGTGAACCCGGCGCCCAGGCTCCACACGGCGTCGAGCGCGTCGAGCGTGGTGACCGTCCCCGCGCCGACGCACGCGCCCGGCTCTTCGCGCGCCCACGCGACGGCGGCCGCCAGCGACGGCGCGGATTCTTCGCCGTGCCACGGGACCTCGATCAGCTCGACGCCCAGCGACCGGGCGTCGCGGCAGAGCCGCACGGTGGTGGCGGGATCGTGGCCGCGCAGGATTACCATGACCGGCAGCGCGGTGAAGCGGCGGGCGAAGAAGTCGTCAGCCGGCATGGCGGCGCACCCCCGAAGTGCCGTCCCAGCCGAGGTTCTGCGAGATCTCCGACGCCAGTTCCCACAGCAGCGGCAGGTGCCGGCGAAGGCGCTCCAGCGGTTCGATCGCGCACAACGCCGTGATCGACACGCCGGCGTGCACGGCGCCGGTGTGGTCGCGCACCGGGACCGCGATGCAGGCCAGGAAGCTTTCGTACTCGCCGTCGTCGACGGCGTAGCCCTGCTTGCGCACCCGGGCCAGCTCGGCGGCGAAGTCGCCAGGGCCGGTGATCGTCGAGGCGGTGAACTTCTCGAACGTCGTGGTCGCCAGGATCGCGTCACGCCGGTCGGGCGCGAGGCCGGCCAGGATGGCCTTCGCGACGCCCGCGGTGTGCACCGGGACCGGCGCGCCGATCCGCGAGGCCATCCGGACCGCGCCGTGGCCTTCGACCTTGTCGACGTAGACGATGTCGGTGCCGGCGAGCTCGGCCAGGTGGATCGTGTGGCCGGCTTCGCGGGCGAGCCGTTCCAGCCGGGGCCGGGCGGCGGTGCGCAGGTCCATCGCGTCGAGGCACTCCAGCGCCATCCCGATCAGGCCGAACCCGATGCCCCAGGTGAGGTCGTCGAGCCGGCGCACCAGCCGGTGCCGCTCCATCGTCTGCAGCAGCCGCAGCACGGTGGAGCGGTGCACGTCGAGTTCCTGCGCGAGCTCGGAGAGCCGGCGTGGCCCGCGGGCGCAGGCGTCGAGGATGACGGCGGCCCGGTCGACGGACTGGGACATCTCAGCTCCCTGGGGTCGGCGCGACGGCGGCCCGGACCAGATCGGCGGGCGGGCGCGGGAGGGGGAAGTGGTCGGACAGCGACGTCAGCGCGGCGCCGGCCAGCAGGTGCCCGAGGCGCAGCCGGGCCGGGTGCGGCAGGCCGGTCAGCATCCCGTGCAGCCAGCCGGCGGCGAACGCGTCGCCCGCGCCGACCGGCTCGACGACGTCCACCGGCAGCGCGGGCTCGGTGCACGAGGTGTCCGCCGCGAAGCTCGTCGCCGCGGTGCCGCCGTCCTTGACGACCACGACACGCGGCTCGGGCAGCAGCTCGCGCACGTCGGCGGCGGTCTCGGCGCCCCACAGCGCCTCCGCTTCGTCGAGCCCGGTGAACACGACGTCCGCGCGGCGCGCCAGTCCACGAAGGACAGTCGCGGCTTCGCCGGTGTCCGGCCAGAGCGCGGGACGGTGGTTGACGTCGAAGCTGGTCACGACGTCGCCGTCGAGCGCGTACCCGACCGCGTCGCGGCACGACGCCGACAGCGCGGGCGTGACGCCGGACAGGTGCAGGTGCCGCGGCCGCGCGGCCAGCGCCCGGTCGACGTCGGCGCGGCCGAGCCGGGAGGCCGCCGAGCCGTCGCGGTAGTAGGTGACCGCGGAGCCACCCGGGTGCGGATCCTTGACGAAGAAGCCGGTCCGTCCGGGGCGGCGCCGGGTCAGCGAGACGTCGACGCCGGCCGCGGCGACCTCGTCGAGCAGCCGGGCGCCGAGGGCGTCGTCGCCGACCAGGCTCACCCAGGACGCGGTGGTGCCGAGCTGGACGAGCGCCCGGGCGACGTTGGACTCCGCGCCCGCGGTGGTGAGGGTGAACCGCGTCGCGTGGCGCAGCGGTTCGCCGTCGGCGGGCAGCAGCTGGGCCATGCTCTCGCCGAAGCAGACGACGTCCGGCCGCGTCACGGGACCTCCACGAAGCCGCCGCCGCGCTCCAGGGACTCCGTGGCGGCGAGCACCACGGCGAGGTCGGCACGGCCTTCCCGGCCGGGCACCACGGGTTCGGCGCCGGCGCGGATCGCGGCGAGCCAGTCCTCGACCATCAGGCGGTGGCTGTCGTAGTAGTTCTCCTTGCCCGTGTGCTCGCTCCCCGCCGGGGTCCAGACGTGGCAGCCGCCTTCGTCGGCGTCGTAGTCGACGACGACGTCGAGCCGGCCGCCGGTGCCGAGCACGGTGGCCTCGGCCTGGGCGGCAGCCCCTGGGACCGACCAGGTGAGCAGGGACTGGGCGGTGACGCCGCTCGCCATCCGCAGCGTGAGGGCGACGGTGTCGTCGTCCCCGGCGGCCGCGACCGCCGCGACGGGTCCGCCGAGGCGGCGCAGCAGGCTCACCTGGTGGGTGCCCTGGTCGAGCAGGATGCCGCCGGACGGGCCGCCGCCGTGGCGCCAGCCGTCGCGCACCCACACCCCGCCCACCTGGTACGCGCGGGTGGAGCGCAACGCGACGACGTCGCCGATCCGGCCCGCGGCCAAGGCCGTCCGGGCGTCGAGCACCGCACGCAGGTGCGGGTAGTTCTCGGCGACGGCCAGGACGAGCCCGGCGTCATCGGCCGCCGCGACCATGGCGTGGGCGTCGGACAGCGTAGTGGCGAACGGCTTCTCGACGAGGACGTGACACCCGGACGCGAGCGCCTCGAGCACCACAGCCGCGTGCAGGTGGTGGGGCACGCGGACGTCGACCGCGTCGATCCCGGCTTCCCGCCGTGCTTCGGCCAGCGAGGTGAACGGCCGGGCGCCGGTCAGCTCGGCGACCGCGGCGGCGCGCGCCGGGTCGGGATCGATCGCGGCGGCGAGGCCGCCGAGGGCCGGGTAGACGGTGCGGGCGACGATCTCGCCCATCGCCCCGCACCCGGCCAGTGCCACTCGGGTCACGGACGTTCTCCTTCCGGGCGGTACCGGTCCGCGGGCAGTCCGGTGACGTCGGTTTCGACGGCGAAGAGCTTGCCCGCATGGGGTTCCGCGGCGGACTGCTCGGGCGTGAAACCTTCCTGGGACGTCGTGACGAACAACGTCGTCAGGTCGGGGCCGCCGAAGCAGCAGCTGCTCACCTGGGTGGCCGGGACGTCAACGCGGGCGAGCACCTCGCCGCGCGGGCTGAACCGGACGACGGCCGAGCCGTCCCACAGCGCCACCCAGAGCGCGCCTTCGGCGTCGATGGTCATCCCGTCCGGTGCGCCCAGCCCCGGGTCGATGGCGAACGCGGGCTCACGGCGGCCGTCCGCGGTCACCAGGTCGACGCGCTGGGTGGGCGTGTCGATGTAGTAGAACTCGTCCGGGTTCCGCCAGGCGAGGCCGTTCGAGATCGTCACGTCCGCCAGCACCCGGACGGCTTCGGTCCCCTCCAGGCGATACAGCGAAGCCGCACCCGGCGCGCGGTCCCGGGCCATGCTGCCCGCCCAGAACCGGCCACGGGGGTCGGCCGCGCCGTCGTTCATCCGGGCGTGGCGGCCGCGTTCGGGCTCGGCGAGTTTCCGCAGCGAGCCGTCCGTGCCCAGCCGGGCGAAGCCGAACTCGCTCGCCACGACCCAGCCGTCGGCCGGGTCGGCGCACGGCACGACCGCGCCGGCCGCCTCCCCCAGTGAATACGTCGCCACCACGGAAAGACGAGGAGAATCCCAGGTCGCGCGGCGGACGAGCCCCGCGTCGAGGTCGACCCACAGCAGCTCGCCGCGGACGTCGTCCCAGAGCGGGCCCTCCGCGTGGTCGGCGCGCTCGTCGAACGCGACCTGAGCTTGGTAGGTACGCATCAGCCGATCCGGAACGAGGTGTAGGAATGGGCGGGAAATGTCCGGGTCACCGAGCCGACAGACAAATCCACAGTGGACTCTTCCGGGACGATGTTCCGCGGGTTGCCGGCGGTGTTCACGGCGTTCGGCCGTCCTTCCAGGACGCTCACCGCCGCCTTGCCCCGGGTCCCGTCGAGCCGGAGGGTGTAGGTCAGCGGCGCGTCCGACGCGTTGACGACATCGATCGACAGCTTGGGGCCCGCCAGCGCGGTGACGTCGAACAGCTCGTCGCCGCCGGTGACATCGGTGCGCAGGACGCCGGGCTGCCACGACGCCGCCTTCATCCGGTGGACGTAGTACGGCGGCTGGCCCCAGACCTGGTTCTGGTTCAGGAACACCAGGCCCTGGTCCCAGCCGTTGTCGTTCTGGCCGTCCACCTGCAGCGCGTTGGCCGAGGAGACGACGTCGACCTTCGGCCGGCGTTGCAGCGCGTTGATCGCGTAGGCGTTGCCGATGGCCCGGGCGAGGTCGTGGCTGTCGGCGTTCAGCTCGAAGACGACCACCTTGTAGTCCGCTCCCGGGGCGATCCGGCCGAGCTGGTCGACGTAGCTGTCGAGCGCCCGGATCTGGGACGGCACGCCGGCGGCGTCCTGGGTCCACAGGTGGATGTCGAACTGGACCTGGGCACCGTACTGCTTCGCCAGGTTGAGGATCTTCTGGTGCGCGGCCAGGGTGTTCACCTTGCCGCCGCCGGTGAAGTGGAACGGGTCGGTGATCACGTCGCTGTAGGTGAAGTCGCCGACGACGAGCTTGATCGTCGGGTCGTAGGCCCAGATGACGTCGGCCAGGGCCTTGAACTTCGTCCAGTACGTCTCGTCGACGGCGTTCTCGTTGCCGAGTTCGAGACGGTGCACGGTGTACGGCGCGGGATGGCCGTCGGCGACGCGTTTCGCGCCCCACGCTGTGGTCTTGGCCCCGTACAGGTACTGCATCAGGTCGGCGATGTCCTGCGGGGTCTCGTCGATGTTCAGCGACGGGACGGCGTCGATGCCCATCGCCTCGCCGAGGCGCAGGAAGTCGAAGATGCCCCAGCCGTTGGACTCGTACGGGTACCAGAAGCCCCGCGTGACCGGCCGCGTGACCGGGTCGCCGATCATCGTCCTCCACTTGTAGTCCGAGACGTCGCCGCAGCCGCTGTTGGCGCAGCCGCCGAACCGGATCGCGCGCAGGCCCTGCTGCACCATCGCGTCGGCGACGTCCTTGCGGACGGGCAGGCCCTGGAACCGGCCCCACGCGCCGGGCTGCAGGAACGCGTACCCGACGTCGGCGCTGCCGGGCGCGGTGAGGTCGACGGTGAACCGCGCGTGCGCGTCGGTCGCCGACGGCGTCATCGTGAAGGAGTAGGTCCGCCAGCCGGCGCCCTGCGCATGAATCGACGTCCGGGCGTAGGTCTTGGTGCCGTCCGCGTTCTGCAGGGCGAGGCTCACGGGCTGCGTCGTCCGCAGGGTGATCTTGCCTTCGTACGGCTTGCCGCCCACCACCCCGATGCCCTGCCGGTTGAGGCCGCGGTTCTCGACACCGACGCTGCCGCGACCGGAGACGAAGGTGATCCGCTGGTCCTGGCGGCCCTTGAACGGCGTGGTCGTGTCGAGGGCGTAGGTGCCCCGCGCTCCGCCGGACGCGGTGGGCCGCCACATGCCGCTGACGCCGGCGTCGTGCTCGGGTTCCTGGAACGCCTCGCCGAACAGCAGCTGGCTGTAGATGCCGCCGTAGATCTCGTGGTTGACGTCCTCCAGACCGGTCGCGACGTCGGTCCGCGGCGCCTGGCTCACGACGTCGGCGTGCACGGTGACGACGCGCTGAACCGTGGTCGGGACCAGATTCCACGTCTGCCCGGCGCGGCCGCCGACCGGGCTCCACAGCTGCGTTTCGGTGCCGGCCGCCGTCTGACCGTCCTTGGTGGACAGGAGACGGTTTCCGGTGCCCTGGTTGGCGATGGTGACCGTGCCGCCGCCCGCGTCGGCGACACGCCAGTGCTGGTCGGGGTAGCTGCCCAGGTAGTCCCACAGGTGCACGACGGCGCCGTCGTCGGCGTGACCGTCCACTGTCGACAAGGCCTTTCCGTTGCCGTCGTTGACGATCTCGGAGTAGCCGTCACCGAGGTCGACGAGGCGCCAGAGCTGGTCGCGGTTCCCGGCGTAGGGGTCGACGGTGACGACCGGGTCGGTCCCGGTGCGGGTCAGGCCCAGCGCGTTGCCGCTCTGCGCCTCGACGATGGTGAACGTGGTGTCGGCGGCTTCGGCGCGGACGGCAGTGGGGACGGTCGCGGCCAGCGCGAGCGCCAGCGCCGCGACGAGGGGACGTCTCATGGTGGCTCCTCAGCTCTGGTTCCGCTCGGACCGGCGGGCCCGCAACCGGTCGGTGACCACGGCGACAGCGAGCACCGCGCCGAGCACGATCTGCTGGTAGTAGGGCGAAACGTGCAGGATCACCAAGCCGCTGTTGATGCAGACCAGCAGGATCGCGCCGAACGCGACGCCGATCACCCGGCCCACTCCCCCGCTCAGGCTGATCCCGCCGATGACCGCGGCCGCGATCGCGTTGAGCTCCCAGCCGGTGGCGACACTGGGCTGGCCGACGGTGAGCCGCGCGGTGACCAGGACGCCGACCGCCGAGGCGAGGACGCTGCTGACGACGTAGGCCAGCACCACGCGCCGCCGCGTCCGGATCCCCGCGAGGCGGGACGCTTCGGCGTTGCCACCGACCGCGTAGAGCTGACGGCCGACGTGGGTGCGTTCGAGAAAGAACCACGCGAGCACACACGCTCCGACGAACAGCAGCGCCGGCACCGGGATCGCGGCGATCCGGTACTGCGCGACGCTGGTGAAGGTCGCGCCGACGCCGTCGATCGGGAAGCCCTGGGTGAGCGCGAGCGCCGCACCGCGGGCCGCGACGAGCGTGACCAGCGTCGTCACGAACGGCGGTACGCCGAGGATGGTCACCGAAAAGCCGTGCACCAGCCCGATCGCCGCGCCGGTCACCAGCGTGACGGCGATGGCCACGACGTCGGGCAGGCCCGCGTGGACGTTCAGCCACGCCGACCACACCCCCGACAGCGCGACCACCGAGCCGACCGACAGGTCGATGCCGCCGGTGATGATGACGAAGCTGACGCCGAGCGCGAGCAGGCCGTACTGGGCCAGGTCGACGCCCATGGTCTGCAGGTTCGACAGGCCGGCGAAGTTGGCGTTGCCGAGCGCGAACACGGCGAACACCACCACGACGGCGCCGACGACGCCGATCTCCTTGCCGCGCAGGAACGAGGGACCGCCCCGCTCGGGCACGGTGTCCGGCGGGGCCGGTTCGGTTTGCGTGGCGGTCACGGAGCCACTCCTTCCGGGACGTCGTTGGCGGCGGTCATCAGGGCCTGCTTGCTGTAGGCCGAACGCGGGACGGTCGCGGCGAGCCGGCCGCCGGCGAGCACGACGGTCCGGTGCGTCAGCCGCATCAGCTCCTCCAGTTCGGAGGAGGCGATCACGACGGCCATGCCCTGCGCGGCGAAGGACTCGACGAGGTGGTAGATCTCGGCCTTCGCGCCGACGTCGACGCCGCGGGTGGGCTCGTCGAGCAGCAGCAGTTTCGGGCGGGTGGCGAACCAGCGGCCGAAGATCGCGCGCTGCTGGTTGCCGCCCGACAGCGTGCCGATCGGCTGTTCCTGGGTGGCGCAGCGCACCCGCACTGAGCGCCGCACTTCTTCGGTGAACGCCTTTTCCGCGCGCGGGCCGAGGTAGAAACCGCGGCGCGCAAGACGGGGCAGCGAAGCGAGCGAGATGTTCCAGCGGACCGGGGCGTCGAGCAGCAGCCCTTGGTGCTTCCGGTCTTCGGGGACCAGGCCGACGCCCGCGCGGACGGCGTCGGCGGGGTGCTTCGGCGCGTACGGGCGGCCGTGGAGACGCATCGAGCCCGCGGTGATCGGGGTGGCGCCCATCAGGGCGTGCACCAAGCGGCTGCGCCCGGAGCCCATCAGGCCGGCGACGCCGAGGATCTCGCCGCGGCGCACCTCGAAGCCGACGGGCCCGATCCCGGCGGCTTCCAGCGCCCGCACTGTCAGCACCGGCTCGTCGCCCGGCGGCGGCGGGTCGCCGTCGACCAGGACCTCGGCCTCGTCGCCCGCCATCGCGCGGATCATCGCCTCGTGCGTCGCCTGCTCCGGCGTCAGATCGGCGACCAGCCGGCCGTTGCGGAGTACGAGGACGCGGTCGGCGATCTCGCGCACCTCGTCGAGCCGGTGGCCGATGAAGAGCACGACCTTGCCCTGCGCGGCCAGGTCCCGCGCGCACTGCAGCACGCGGCGCGCCTCGACCGGGCCGAGCGCCGAGGTCGGCTCGTCGAGCACCAGCACCGACGGGTCCCGGCCCAGCGCCTTCGCGATCTCCACGAGCTGGCGTTGCGCCACCGACAGCCGGACGACCGGCCGGCGCACCGGGATGTCGGCGTTGATGCGGGCGAGCATCGCGCGGGCGGCGCGTTCGGTCCCGCGGCGGTCGAACACGACACGTCCGCTGCCGGCGCGCCGGCCCAGCATGAGGTTCTCCGCCGCCGACAGCTCGGGCACGAGCGGGAACTCCTGCGACACGGTCGCGACGCCGAGGTCCTGGGCGTGGGCCGGGTCGCCGTTGCGCAACGGCGTACCGCCGATGGTCACCCGGCCTTCATCGGCGGCGGTGGCGCCGGTCAGCACCCGGATCAGCGTCGACTTGCCGGCGCCGTTCTCGCCGAGCACGGCGACGACCTCGCCGCCGCGCAACGCGAGCCGGTCGACGTTGAGCACTTCGACGGTGCCGTACCGCTTGCGCAGACCGGCCGCCTCGACGTGGACGGCGGTCACTGCGTGACCCCCAGCTTCTTGAGGTCGTCCAGGTAGGTCTGCAGGTTGTCGCCGGTGACCAGGCCGATGCCCGAGCTCAGCGTGCTGACGCCGTCCTTCTCGGCCAGGTACGGCCGCAGGAGCTGGTCCGTCGCGTCCTTGCCGAGCACCTTCAGCGCGGTCAGCAGGTACACCCCGAGGTAGCCCTGCTGGTAGGGCCGCTGCAGCACCATCGCCTGGACGACGCCGTCGCGCACGAACTCCACGGTCTTCGGTTCGGCGTCGTCGGCGACGACCTTCACCGCACCGGCCTTGCCCGCCGCCTTGACCGCCTGCCCGGCCGCCGGGCCGTCGTAGGACCACACGGTGTAGATCCCGGCGAGGTCCGGATTCGCCTGCAGCACGGTCTGCGCGTTCGACAGCGCTTTCGACGGGTCGGAATCGTCGTTGAGCGTGTCGACGACCTGGATACCGGATCCCTCGATCGCTTTCTTGAATCCGGCGATGCGCTGCGTCGCGTTCGCGGCGGTCAGCGAACCGGTGAGGATGGCGACCTTTCCGGAACCGCCGAGCAGCGTTTTCATCGATTCGCCGGCCTTTTGCCCGGCGTCGGTGTTGGGGGTGCCGAGGTAGGTGACCGGATCCGGCGTCCCCGACAGCGGGGAGTCGATCGCGACCACGCCGATCCCGGCCTTCTGCGCGGCGCCGACCGGGCCGACGACGGCCTTGGGGTCGACGGCCGAGACCGTGTAGCCGTCCACCTTGTCCGAGCGCAGGGTGTCCAGGATGGACAACTGGGCGCTGAGGTCACCGCCCGCCGGAGCCTGGAAGTTCGCTTGCACACCAAGCTCTTTCGCCGCGTTCTCCATGCCCGTACGGCCTTCGGTCCAGTACGCCGACGGACTGTTGATCACCATGGCGACGCGCACGCCACCGGCGCCCTTGGCCTGCACGGCCTGCTTGATCTTCCCGGCGAGCTCGCCCAGCTTCGCGTCGTTGAACTCGGTCGAGCCGGCCAGTTTCGCGGCCGCCTGGCCGGACTGCTGTTTCGCGTCGTCGGTCGCCGACGTGCAGCCGGAAAGGGTGAGTGCCGTCGCGGCGGCGAGTGCGGTCGTGGTGATGAGGACGCGGCTGACGGTCATGGCGAACTCCTTTGTTGCGCGATTTGCACACCCGTGTGCGCAGTGAGCACGTCTAGCGCGGAAGACTGCGCCGGACCCCCTTTCCTGTCAAGATTTCCGGGCCGAATCAGTGGCTTTGTTGCGCCCTCTGCACATCACCATTCCGCGAACGAGCCGTCCGCGTGCGTCCACACGGGCGTGCGCCAGCGCATCCCGTGCTCGTGGGCCTTCCGGACGGCGTCTTCGTCGATCTCCACGCCGAGGCCGGGACCGGGCGGGCGTTCGACGTACCCGCCGGTGAACGTGAAGACCTCCCGGTCGACGACGTAGTCGAGCAGCTCGGCGGTGCGGTTGTAGTGGATCCCCAGCGACTGTTCCTGGATCAGGAAGTTGGGGGTGGCGAAGTCGACCTGCAGGCACGCGGCCAGTGCCAGCGGCCCGAGTGGACAGTGCGGCGCGAGGACCGCGCCGAACGTCTCGGCGAGGGCGGCGATCCGGCGCACCTCCGAGATGCCCCCGGCGTGGGCCAGGTCGGGCTGCACCACCCGGACGCCGGCCTCCAGCACCGGGAGGAAGTCGCCGCGGGAGAAGAGGCGTTCGCCGGTGGCGATCGGGCGGCTGGTGCTCTCGACGAGCCGTCGCAGATTCGTGTGGTTGTGTTCCGGCACCACGGGTTCTTCGATGAACAGCGGGTCGAACGGTTCCAGCGCTTCGATCAGGCGCGGTGCGGCGGCCGCGCTCACCCGGCCGTGGAAGTCGACGGCGAAGTCGCGGTCCGGGCCGAGCGCCTCCCGCACCTGCCGAGCCCGGTCGGCCGCGGCCGCGACGTCGCGCGCGCTCGGGATCGGCGGGAACTGCGCGGTGGCGTTCATCTTCACCGCCGTCATCCCGGCCTCGCGCTGCGCGGTGGCCGCGGCGGCGACGTCGTGCGGCGAGTCGCCGCCGATCCAGCCGTACACCCGGACGCGGTCGCGCACCGGACCGCCGAGCAGCTCGTACACCGGCACGCCCAGCCGCCGGCCGGCGATGTCCCACAGGGCCTGGTCGAGCGCCGCGATCGCCGACGACCGTTCCGGGCCGCCGCGGTAGAACCCGCCCTTGGTGAGCCGCTGCCAGAGGTCTTCGATGCGGCGGGGGTCCTCGCCGACGACCTGCTCGGCCAGGGCCGTGACCGCCGCCGCGGTGACGTCGGCCGATCCTTCGAGCCCGCCCTCGCCCCAGCCGTGGATCCCGGCGTCCGTCGAGACCTTGACGAACATCCACCGCGGCGCGACGAGAAAAGTCTCGACGTCGGTCACCCGCATACCCACTCCTTCGCTAGAGTATGATTTATCATACTCAAATGGGAGGCGAAGTGAACCCGCTGAGCGGACCGGGCGGCCTGCACGCACAGGTGGTCGACGCGATCGGCAGCCGGATCGCCACGGGCGAGCTGGCCCCCGGATCGGTGCTGTCCACGGAACGGATCGAGCAGGAGCACGGGGTGTCGCGCTCGGTGGTGCGGGAGGTCCTGCGCACGCTCACCGGGCTCGGGATGGTCCAGCCGCGCCACCGCGTCGGCACCACCGTGCTGCCCGTCGCGGCGTGGAACCTGCTCGACCCGCGCGTGATCACCTGGCGCGCGGCCGGACCCGACTCCCGGCGCCAGCTCGGCGAGCTGCTCACCCTGCGCGAGGCCCTCGAACCGATGGCCGCGCGCAGCGCCGCGGCCGGCCGGGACGACGAGACCACAGCGACCCTGCGCGAAGCACTGGCCAGCATGACGACCGCGTTCCAGGACGGCAAACCACACGACTTCGCCACCGCGGACACCGCGTTCCACGAAGCCCTGCTGCGCGGCGCGCACAACGACGTGCTCAGCCAGCTCGTGCAGACCGTGCTGGCCACCCTGCACGCCCGCTACACCGGGCACCGCTCGTTCAACGACGAGACGGCGGTGTCGCTCGACCGCCACTGCGAGCTGGTCGACGCGGTGGCGGCCGGCGACCAGGCCGCGGCGGAGGCGGCGTCCCGCGCGCTCGTGCGCGAGGCGCGGGCCGAGGTCCTCGGCGCTGCTTCCGAAGAGGAGAACTGACGTGACGTCCTTCGACCTGACCGGTCGCCTCGCGCTGGTCACCGGCTCTCGACGCGGCATCGGCCGGGCCATCGCCGAGGCCTACCTCGCCGCCGGTGCCCGCGTGGCGCTCAACAGCCCGGACGCCGATCAGCTCGCCGCGGCGGCCGCCGAGCTGGGCGACGGCGTCCTCACCTGCGCCTTCGACGTCTCCGACAGCGACGCGGCGGAGGCGGCCCTCGAGCAACTCGTGGCCGAGCACGGGTGTCCGGACATCCTGGTGAACAACGCCGGGATCCAGGTCCGCGGCCCGCTCACCGAGCTGCCGGTCGAGGACTGGCGCCGGGTCGTCGACGTCGACCTGACGAGCGCGTTCGTCGTCGGCCGGACACTGGCGCGCGGGATGATCGCGCGCGGCAGCGGGAAGATCGTCAACATCTGCTCGGTGCAGACGCACCTGGTCCGGCCGACGACGGCGCCGTACGCCGCGGCCAAGACCGGGCTCGCCGGGCTGACCCGGTCGATGTGCGCGGAGTGGGCGGGCCACGGGATCCAGGTCAACGGCCTGGCGCCGGGTTATCTCGACACCGAGCTCAACGCGTCCCTGGTGGCGGACCCCGAGTTCTCGGCGTGGATCACCCAGCGCACCCCGGCCGGCCGGTGGGGCCGCCCCGAGGACGTCACCGGCCCGGCGGTGTGGCTCGCGTCGGCCGCGTCGGACTTCGTGAACGGCCAGGTCGTCTACGTCGACGGCGGCCTGACGGCGGTGATCTGAGTGACCGTGCTCCCGATGGGCCGGGCCGTGACGGTGCTCGGCGCGGGCCGGCTGTCCACACAGGACTTCCCGGACATCTCCCCCGGCGCGGGCGACGCGGTGGTCGACGTCTCCTACGGCGGCGTCTGCGGCTCCGACGTCCACTACTGGCAGCGCGGGGAAGTCGGCGAGTCCGTGCTGGCCGACCCGATGGTGCTGGGCCACGAAGTCGTCGGCACGGTCCGCACCGCGGCCGCCGACGGCTCGGGCCCGGCCGCCGGCACGCCGGTCGCCGTTCACCCGGCCCAGACCTGCGGGGAGTGCCCGCGCTGCCGCGAAGGCCGGGACAACCTGTGCCCGCACCTGCGCTACCTGGGCAGTGCGGCCCGCCGCCCGCACACCCACGGCGGTTTCGCCGACCGGCTGCTGGTGCCCGGCCACCGGCTCGTCCCGGTGCCGGCGGGGCTCGCGTTGCGCACGGCGGCACTGGCCGAACCGGCGTCCGTGGCCCGCCACGCGCTGACCCGCATGGCCGCGCTGGCCGGCGGGGTGCGCGGCCGCCACGTCCTGGTAACCGGCGCGGGCCCGATCGGCCTGCTGGTGGTGGCCCTGGCGCACATCGAGGGTGCGGCGGCGGTGACGGTCACCGATCTGCACCCCCAGCCCCTGGCGGTGGCGCGGCGAGTCGGCGCGACCGGCACCCTGACCGCCGGCGAATCCTTGCCTCAGGTGGACGTCGCGTTCGAGTCGTCGGGCGCCCCGGTGGCGGTGGCGACGGCACTGGGCGCCCTGCTCCCCGGCGGCACCCTGGTCCAGGTGGGCCAGCTGCCCGGTGACGGCGTCGCGGGGCCGTGGCACCTCACGGTCCCCCGCGAGCTGACGTTCGCCGGCTCCAGCCGGTTCGCGGGCGGGATGGCCGAAACCCTGGCCACGATCGCGGCGCACCCGGCGTTGTTCGCCCCGATCGTCTCCGCGCAGTACACAGTGGACGAAGCGGAGGAGGCGCTGGCCGTCGCGAGCCGTCCGGAGCGGTCGAGCAAGGTCCTGCTGCGGTTCGGGACCCCCTGACCGATGTCGCCCCGGCTCCGCCGACGTGGCCGGACATCGGTACGCTCCTCCGAGCCGGGCGACACGCACCCCGACCGGCCGGCCACCGCACACTCCCGCTTCGCTCAGCGCTGTCTCGTGTGGCCGAGGCGGTGATTGGCCGCCGCGGCGGCAGCGGTGATCTTCGCCAGGAAACCGATGGCGACGCGGAGCTCGTCGGCGTCGGCAGCAACCAGGGTCTGCGCGATCTCGACGCCGGCGAACGCCAGGAACTCACGCGCCCGATCGCGTGCCGCCGGAGTCGGCCGCAGGGTCACCCGCCGGCGGTCGGCGCTCTCGCGGCTGCGGTGAACGTGGCCCGCGGTCTCGAGGCGGTTCAGCAGCACGGTCGTCGCGCCCGTGGTCATGCCGATGAGCCGGGACAGCTCCGCCGGCGAAAGCGGCGCGCCCGCCTCGTCCGCCCAGACGATCTGCCCCAGCGCGTTGGCATCGGACCCGGGCAGCCGCATCCAGGCCGCCAGGTGCTGGTTCAGCTCGGTGAAACCGACCGCCCAGTCGCGGAGGCGGTGCATCACCTCGACCTGGGCCGCCGTCCACTCCACCGACAGCGGGTCGACGTCCACCATGCGAACTCCTTCACTCCATAGTAGCTTTACTATAAAGCAATCAAGGCAGAGGAGCAGTCATGACCACGCGACACGCCGTGATCTCCGGGGCGAGCATCGCCGGCCTCTCCGCCGCCTTCTGGCTGCGCCGCACCGGCTGGGACGTGACCGTGCTGGAACGGTCCGGCGCGTTCCGCGACGGCGGGCAGAACGTCGACGTCCGCGGCGTCGCCCGCGACGTGCTCGAACGGATGGGGCTCACCGAGGCGATCAGGGCGCAGAACACCACCGAGACCGGCACGGTTCTGGTCGACGCCTCGGGCAAGGTGACCGCGGAACTGCCCTCCGGTCCGGACGGCGCGACCGCCGAACTCGAGGTGCTGCGCGGCGATTTCGCCCGCACGATCCTGCAGCACCTGCCCGCGGGAGTCGAGATCGGCTACGGCGATCCCATCGCCGAGGTCGTGGACGACACCGACGCGGTCACGGTGACCACCGCATCCGGGCGTGTCCTGCGCGCTGACCTGCTGGTCATCGCCGAAGGGGTCCGCTCCGCCACCCGCGACCGGCTCTTCGGCGACCTGGTCGACCGCCGCGACCTCGGCATCGCCATGGTCTTCGGCACGATCCCCCGCACCACCGGCGACGACAACCGCTGGCGCTGGTTCACCACCGTCGGCGGCCGGCAGGTCCACCTGCGGCCCGACAACCACGGCACCACCCGCGCCATCCTCGCCTACGCCCGGGCCGAAGACCTCGGCCGGCTCGACCGCGCCGACGCCCTGGCCCGCGTCCGCGACCGCTTCGCCGACGCCGGCTGGGAGACCTCCCGGATCCTCGACGGCTTCGACCGCTCCGAGGACGTCTACATCGACAACCTCACCCAGATCCGCATGCCCACCTGGCACCGCGGGCGGGTGTGCCTCGCCGGGGACGCGGGCTGGTGCGTCACCCCGATGGGTGGCGGCGGCGCCTCACTCGCACTCGTCAGCGGATACGTCCTCGCCGCCTCCCTGACCACCGAACCCGACCGGCTCGATGCCGCGCTCACCGTCTACGAGCAGTGGATGCGTCCCCTCGTCGACGACGTCCAGAACCTCCCCCGGTGGATCGTGCCCTTCGCCTACCCCCAGACCCGCTTCGGCCTGACCCTGCGCCGCCTGCTCGACAAAGCTCTCACCTCACCGAAGCTCGCACCGCTGACGGCCAAGCTCACCCGGGTCGCCGAGACCGACCGGGCGTTGCCGCCCATCGCGGCGGCACACGCCTGATCGGCCGCTGCTCCCGCTTGACCGGCCGCCGTACGGGGTAGCCAGAAGGATGAGCCCGACAAGAGACGGCCCTGCCGCCGCAGGTGGGCTGGCCGCGATCCTCAGCGAGGTCGCCCGCACCCTGCAGGCCGAGCCCGACGTCGAATCGACGCTGGAAGCGATCACCCGTGCCGCCGTGGAGCACATCGGCGGCGACGCGGCCGGTCTGAGCCTGCGGGAGAACGGCGTGATCCGCACCATGGCGCCGACCGACGAGCTCGTGGTCACAGTGGACAAGCTGCAGGCCCGCTTCCAGGAAGGACCATGCCTGGGCGCCATCGCCGAGCACCAGACCTACCGCACCGGAGACCTGGAGCACGAGCGGCGCTGGCCACGGTTCGGCCCGGCCGCGGTCAGTCTGGGAGTGCGGTCGATGCTGGCGTACCGGTTGTTCGTCACCGACACCACCCTGGGCGCCCTCAACCTGTACTCATCTCGACCGGACGCCTTCAGCGCCGAGGCGGAAAGCGAAGGGCTGCTGTTCGCCAGCCACGCCGCTGTCGCACTCGTCGGAGCCCAGACCGAACACCACCTGCAGGCCGCGATCCGCCACCGCGACACGATCGGAATCGCCAAGGGCATCCTCGTGGAACGCCACCGGATCAGCGTCGAGGACGCCTTCTCCATGCTGGTGCGCACCTCACAGCACGCCAACCTCAAACTCCACGCCGTCGCGACGTGGCTGGTCGAGCAGAGCGGCCGGGACGCGGCTCGCTGACCACCTTCGGCGCGATCTCCCGAAACGACGGTGGCCTTCCGTTCTCCCGCAGCACGATCGTCCGGGTCTGGCCGAGGAGTCCACTGTGGAATACGGCTCGGCGTGCGTGTCGAGCCGGCCGGAGGTATCGCTTCCCGCGGCCGGCTGCACCGACGCCTTGTCTCGCGCCGAAGGGCCACTCTCCGGAAGCAGGAGGTCACAATCAGGTGCGCGGCAGCGACGCGCTGGACCTGGCCGCGGACCCGCTGCTCGGCGCGACCCCGGCCCTGGCCGATGCCGCGGCCAAACCGGTCGTGGTCGACCTGACCGAGGTGACGTTCTGCGGCTCGTGCGTCCTCGGGCAGTTGCCAGTACGTGGTGCCGCGACCGTTGACCCTGCTGGGACTGGACCGCGACATCACGATCGTGCCGGACGTCGAGACAGCTGTGCGCCGGCTCACCCAGTCCCTGGTCGCCGCCGTCGACCCGGCAACAGACACCACTCCCGAGCCCGACTGACACCCCGACGCCACCCATCCGCGGCGGATCCGGGCGAATGGCCGGTGGGGGTGACCGAACCTCCGGCCGCCCCACCAGCCACCCGCCGGTCCCTACTTGCGGATCATCGGGTTGCCGTAGCCGATGACCAACCCTCGCGTGAACGCGATGACGCCGAACGTCTTGTTCAGCAGGGCCGCCGCGGGCGCGGTGAGCGCCAGGGTGACACCGTCGGGTGTGGCCGCGCCGATCGTGAACAGGTCGGCACGCGCCCCGAAGTCGATCCGGCCGCTGAGCACACCGCGCTTGAGGTCGATCGTGTAACCGGTCAGGTAGAGGCATTTGCCGCCGGCGCGCAGCACCAAGCCGCCGACGTGCTCGATCGTCCCGTCGTTCGGGTTGCCGACGATCGTGAAGCCGAACACCGTCTTGCCCGCGGGATGGCTGACCCTGGCCAGCACCGGCGAAACCTTCACGCCCAGCGACGTGAGTGCCGCCCCGGCCGCGGCGTCCAAGGTCAGATCCGTGCGCCCCTTGCCGAAGTGGTACCAGTGGTGGTGCGAGACGGTGTGCGACGAAGCGCTCACCGACTGGGCCGCCTGGGCGGGCGCGGCGACGGCACCGGCCATGACCGCCGCGGCCGCGATGGACACCCCCAACATGCGAAGACGCATGAGATGACTCCGTTCTCGTTGCTTCCCGGACACCAGGGGTACGCGGGAAAACGACCGAACGGATGCAGGAAAAGGAAACCGGCCGCTCAGGTGCCGAACGTGCCTTGCAGCATGCTGACGCCGTGCTCCTGCTGCCCCAGCTGCTGCACGGAGACGTCGACGACGGGGTAGCCACTCAGCGCGATGTTCGGCGGAACGGCGACATCGGCTTCGCTGCCGGCCGTCACCCCCAGCGGGATCATGGTCTTGGCGCCGTCGTAGAGCCAGATCTCGTACAGCCCGGCCGGCGCGGGCATGCCGGTCAGCTCGACCTTGAGCCGCAACGAGCCCGCGCCCGTGTCGATGAGCTGGACCTTCCCGGCCGCGCCGGCCGGCGCGGACTGCTGCGGGTTCAGCCGGGTTTCCGCGACGATCCGGGCGTCCGCGCCACCCGTGTCGACGGCGATCAGGGTGCCGGCCACGCCGACCGCGGCCGCGGCGGCCGCGATGATCGCGTACCGGACTCCGCGCGAAAGTCCCCGCGTGCCAACCGGTTCGCCGCCCGGGCGCACCTGTCCCCCGTCGGTCGCCTGGCCCGTTTCGGCCGCGATCCGCTCCCAGACCGCTTCCCGCACCGGGGGCAACGACGTCTCCGTCTTCGTCTCCCGGCCGAGCCCGGCGACCTCGCGCAGCGCGGCGAGCTCTTCCCGGCAGTCGGCGCAGTGATCGAGGTGGGCGGTGTCGGCCGGGCCGGGACGTTCTTCGTCAAGGGCGAGCAGCACGAGACGATCGGGGTCCGGGTGCGACATCGTTCACCTCCTCCGGCGTGCGGTCGAGCTGGGAACGCAGGTTCTGCATCCCGCGGCGGAGGTGGCTCTTCACCGTGCCCAGGGGCAGTCCGGTCCGCTCGGCTATCTGAGTGTGGGTCAGATCAGCATAGAAGGCGAGCTGGAGCACTTCCCGCTGCGCGTCCGGCAACCGGGTCAGCCCGTCGGCGACGACCAGGCGGTCCACGACGCGGTCCGGCGATTCGGCGACGACCTCCTCGGCCGGGGCGACGGCGGCCATCGCGTCGCTGTCCCGCTGCCGGCGACCCCGCGCCCGCAGCAGGTCGACGATCCGGTGGCGGGCGATCCCGAGCAGCCAGGCCGGCAACCCGGCCTTGTCCGGGTCGTAGGTCCGCCGGCCGCTCCACGCGGAGACGAAGGTGGCCTGCACGACGTCGTCGACGTCGGCGGAGTCGCGCAGACCGGCCCGGGCCAGCCGTTGCACCGCGGGGCCGTAGCGGTCGAACACCGCGCGCAGGGTCCCCGGCTCGCCGGCGGCGAAGCGCCGGCCGAGATCGTCGGCCGGGTCGTTCGGCGCGCCATCGTCGGACACGGACGACACCCTAGCCGCAGGCGGCGGCGGGGCGACACCTTCGGTCATCAGCATCGTCGGCTCCCGGCTGGTGCTCGCGGACCGGGCAGCGAGAGTGCCGGCTGTAGGGACTACGTCCGGCGATGGCGCTGCGGATGCGCAGGCGACGGGATCCGGAAAGAACACCCGGCACTGCATCCGGCCGGCCGGTCCGGGGCGAACCACCAGCACGCAGCTTCCAGCTCGTCCACGCCGCCCGGCCGGCCGGGCGCGGCGGGTGCGGTCGTGTCCACAGTGGACGACGACTTCGCGGATCGCCGGGCGGCTGCCGGTGCACATCTCCTCGTGCGGGCACGCGCTGCCGGCCTGCGCACCGGCCGAGTTCCGCCACCGGGTGCTGCGTCGGTCAGCGCGTCGCCGCGAACACGTCGCTCACCCAGTCGGCGATGTAGGTGCTGACGTGGCCGAGGTGGTCCAGCCCGATGTGCTCGCTGGCGCCTTCCCCGGCGGTGAACACGCGCAGCTTCCGCTCGGGACTGTGCACGGCCTGGTCGTAGGAGCGGTGCGCGTACTCCAGCGGGATCTGCCGGTCGCGCTCGCCGTGGCAGACGAGGAACGGCACGGTGATGTGCTCGACGACGCCGTCGAGGTTCACCTGGTCGGCGAAGGTGATGAACTCGTCGAGGTTCTCGTGACCCCACACCCACAGGACGTGCTCCCAGTAGTGCGGGACCGGGCGCTCGCCTTCGCGTTCCAGGCGCCGCCGCTGCACGGCACCCCAGTCGTGGTTCGCTCCCCACGCGACAACCAGGGCGAGGCGCTTCTCGAACGCCGCGGCCCGCGGGGCGTAGTAACCGCCGAGCGACCAGCCCACCAGCCCGATCCGGGCCGGGTCGACGTCGTCGCGGGACTCGAGGTAGTCGACGCACGCGCTCGCCCAGGCCTCGGTGTCGACCCGAGCGGTGAGTCCCTGCACGCGCAGCGCCTCACCGGAACCCGGGCAGTCGACCATCAGGCACGAGATCCCGCGCGCGGCCAGCTCGGCCCAGTGCCCGGAGGCGTACATGTGCTCTTTCGTCGAGTCCAGCCCGTTCCACAGGATCATCACCGGGGCGTTCTCGCCCGCGGCGCTGAAGTAGGCGGGCAGCGTGGTGCCTTCGTACGGGACCTCGACGCGGCTGAGGCCGGGATCCTTGAGGTCGAACGTCTTCTGCTGCAGCTCGAGCACGCGGCGGTAGCTGTCGAGCCGTCCCGCGGCCGACGCGCTCTGCAGGCGTTCGGCCTGGGCGAGGTAGTTGGTGGCGCGCGCGTAGAGCTGTCCGGCGGTGCGGCGGTGCCCCTCCTTCTCGGCCTCTTCCGCCTGGCTGACGAGCTGGTCGGTCAACGCGGTCCAGGCGTGCAGGAAGTCGGGAGTGCCGGCGTCCTCGCCGCGGGTGGCGGCTTCTCGGATGGGACGGCAGGCCCGGTCGACCTCGTCGATGAGCCCACCGCTGTTGAGGGTCGCGACGACCCCCAGGCTCCACGGGTAGTTCGCGGGGAAGTACTCGAACACGTTCGTCCTCTCGTCGGGAAAGTGCTGCGGACTGTCATCGCGTTCGCCGTCCCGAACGCGAGCGGGCGGCGGGAACCGGCGGCAGCGTGGTGCCGGCGATGACGGTGTTGCGGATCGTGCCCAGTCCCTCGACGGTCATCTCGACGACGTCACCCGGCGCCAGGGCCGGAATGTCCCGGCCGCGGCCCCACAGCTCGGCCAGGCAGCCACCGTTGCCGCAGGTCCCGGAGCCGAGGACGTCACCGGCGCGAACCCAGGTACCGCGTGAGGCGTAGGAGACGAGTTCGGCGAACGGCCAGCCCATGTTGGACAGCAGGTCGTGCCCGATCCGCGCACCGTTGACCGAGACGCTCATCTCGAGGGTGAGGAAGCCGTCCTCGTCGTGGTGCGCCGCCAGTTCGTCGGCGGTCACCAGCCACGGCCCGAGCGTCGTGGCGGAGTCCTTGCCCTTGGCCGGGCCGAGCTGGACCTTCATCTCGCGACGCTGCAGGTCGCGGGCGGACCAGTCGTTGAGGATCGTGTAGCCGAAGATCGCCTGCCGCGCCTGCTCGGGAGTCAGGGACGCGCCGTCGCGGCCGACGACCGCGGCGACCTCCAGCTCGAAGTCGAACAGCTCGCAACCGGGCGGCACCGGCACGTCGTCGTGGGCGCCGAGCAGGGCGTAGGGGTTGGTGAAGTAGAACGTCGGCGCCTCGTACCACTCCGGGGGCACCCCGGCCCCGCCGGACACGCTCGCGACGACGCCTTCGACGTGTTCCTCGAAGGCCACGAAGTCGCGGACGGTGGGCGGAGCCAGGGGCGGCAGCAACCGCACGCCGGCCAACGGCACGGCCGGACGGCGCAGGGCTTCCGCGCCCGCTTCGAGCGCGGCGGGCAGCCCGGTGCGCACGACGTCGAGCACGGTGGTGTTCTCCGGCAACGGGTGCAGGCCGTCCTCGCCGGCCACACCGGCGTGGACGGCTCCGTTGTTCTCGTAGGTGGCGAATCGCATGACCGCCTCACACCGGCGGTGCGACGAACAGGCCCTTGTCGGGGTCGTTGAACGACTTCCGCGCGACGAACTCGTTCATCGCGTTCGCGGTCCCCCACTGGTCGGAGACCTCCGGCTTGCCGAAGTCGTAGAGGTGCGGGTGCCAGGTGTCCTCGTCGACCTCGTCCAGTTCGGTGGTGTATTCGAGGGTGTTGCCGTGCGGGTCGAGGAAGTAGCTGAAGGTGTTGTTCCCGGCCAGGTGCCGGCCGGGGCCCCAGATCTTCTCCACCCCGGCGCGCAACAGCCGGCCGGTGCCCCGCATGTACTCGTCGAGCCCACGCAGTTCGAAGGACACGTGGTGCAGCGACGGGTGCGGGCCGCGGGCGATCGCGAGGCTGTGGTGCCAGGCGTTGATGCGCAGGAACCACATCATCTCGCCCATGCGCGGGTGCATGAGCGTGTCCGAGAGGCGGAACCCGAGGTGGCGTTCGTAGAAGGCGCGGGTGCCCGCCGGGTCGGCGGAGTTGATGACCACATGCGACAGTCGCACGGGGACGGACTCCCCGGCCTCGATCCTGCGGTGCGCGCGGACCGTGACATCGGCGCTGACCTCGATCGTGCGGCCCTCGTTGTCGAAGAACCGGAACCCGTGACCGCCGCCGGGGGTGTCCAGGGTCTTCGGCTCGTGCACGAGGGTGACGCCGGACGTGGCCAGCCGCGCGGCGAGGGTGTCGACGTCCGCGGGAGTGGCGGCGCCGAAGGCGATCAGGTCGATCCGCTTGTCCTCGGCCTGGCGCAGCCGGACGACGTATTGCTCGGGTGAGCCCTCCGCGGCGAGGAAGGCGATGCCGGTGTCGGCGTGTTCGGTGCTCAGGCCCCAGGCGCCGGTGAAGAAGTCCTGCTGCCGGGCGAAGTCGGGCACGGCGAGGTCGACGTGCCGCAGGTGGGTGATCAGGCGATCGGTCACGGAGTCCTCCGGAGGGTCAGGCGGGCTGGGAGACGAGTTCGGCGATCCGGCGCATCAGGCCCGGGACGTCGCCCTGCTCGCGGTCGAGCAGCCACCGCCCCAGCTGGTTGGACGCCTCGACGACGGCATTGGCGCGGGCGTGGCGGCGGTCGGTGAACGCGGTCCACAGCTGCTCGTCCACGCGGTCGTGCTTGTCGAGCAGCTCGGTCAGGACCGCGGCGTCCTCCAGCGCCTGGGCGCCGCCCTGGGCGAGGGTCGGTGGGCAGGAGTGCACGGCGTCGCCGACCAGCACCACCCGGCCGCGGTGCCAGGGCGGCGGCAGGACGTGGGTCTCGAACCACGTGTAGTGGATGCGTTCCGGATCATCGAGCGCGGCACGGATCTCGTCCCACGGCCCGTGGTAGGCCGACGCGAGCTCCCGCATCGTCTCGAGGCGTTCTCCGGCGCTGAGCGCGCCGCGGTTCCGGGCGTCCTCGACCAGGTAGGCGTAGAGCGAATCCTCCCCGGTCGGGCAGTACCCGGCGATGTAGCACGGGCCGCCGTAACAAAGATCGGTCCGCGTGACCGACGCCGGACGCGGGCCGAACACCCGCCAGATCCCCATACCGGTGGCCCGGATGCCGGTCTCGACGCCGATCAGGCGCCGGACCGTCGAGCGGATGCCGTCGGCCCCGACGACGAGGTCGTACCGGCCGGTCGAGCCGTCGGAGAAGCTCACGTCGACACCGGCGGGATCGCACTCCAGCGCGGTGACGGCGAGCCCGAACCGCATTTCGGCGCCGGCCTCCCCGGCCCGCTCCAGGAGGATCCGCGCCAAGGCGGGCCGCGGCATCCCCATGGCGGCCGGCAGGTCGGGTCCGCCGGTGCGGGCATCGGGCATCTCCACGAGCAGCGTGCCATCCGGGGCGCGCAAGCCGACACTGTCGAAGCTGTAGCCCTCCTGCCGCACCCGCTCCCACACGCCGAGGCGGTGCAGTTCACGCAAGGCGTTGCCCTGCAGGGTGATTCCCGATCCGAGGACAGCGACGTCGGGCATGACGTCGATCAGGTCGACGGCGATCCCGCGCGCGGCGAGGTGGATCGCGGTGGCCGATCCGGCCAATCCCCCGCCGACGACGAGGACGTTGTTCACGGCTGGCACGACGACTCCTTTGTCCTCAGCGGACGGTCACTTGACGGCGATGGGGGCTACCGGCGCGCCGACGGCGCCGGTGACCGGCAGCGGGGCGGCGGTCAGCCAGAACTCGTGGACGCCGTCCGCCGCGCAGTCTTCGGCGAGGGCGTCGAGGTCCCACATCTCCCCGAGGAACAGGCCGATGTGCGGGATGGCGACCTGGTGCAGCGGCTGGAAGGCGACGTCGAACTCGTTCGGCCGCACTTCCACGCCCCAGGTGTCGGTGGCGATCCCGGCGATGTCGGTGTCGTGCAGCCACTGCGCGGTGGTGAAGGACAAGCCGGGTGAGTCCCCGCCCGCGTAGTCGCCCCAGCCTTCGCGCCGCGCCCGGGTGAGCCGGCCGGTCCGCACGAGGACCAGGTCACCGCGGCCGACCCGGGCCGTGTCGCCGTGGGCGGCGATCGTGGCTTCGAGGTGGTCGACGGTGATCGCGAACCCGTCCGGCAGCTCGCCGTCCGCGCCGACTGCCCGTCCCACGTCGAGCAGCACACCGCGGCCCGCGATGAGCCCGGCCGTCGTCTCGATGCCGGTGACCTGGTCCCCTTCGCTGGTCACGACGTCACCGGCGCGGCGACCGTTGTACGCGCTGCCGTGGTCGAAGATGTGCCCGAGCCCGTCCCACTGCGTCGAGGCCTGCAGCGGCATGAACACTACGTCGTCGGCGCCGCCGATCCCGTGCGGGAAACCTTGCGTGCCGCGCTCGGCGTCCACGCCGGTGTCGAGCATGGTGTGCACCGGGTTCGTGCGCCGGCGCCAGCCCTTCTGCGGGCCGTTCGCGTCGAAGCTCTGGGCCAGGGAGAAGCTCACGCCGCGCCGGACCAAGGTGGCGCCTTCCACGCGCTTGGCCGCGTCCAGGTGATTCAGCGTGCCGAGCACGTCGTCCGGCCCCCAGCGGCCCCGGTTCGAGCATCGTTTCGCCGCCGCTGCGATCGCGCCTTCGGGATCGTTTCGTTCCACGTCGTTCACTGTGCGGCCTCGATCGCCATCCGGGAAGACGAATCAGCTGATGCGCCACATCAGCGTCATGGATATCCTGCGGCGGTGAACCTCGCCACGCTGGACCTGAACCTGCTGGTCACGCTGGACGCGCTGCTGCAGCAGCGCAGCGTCACCCGCGCGGCCGAGCAGGTGGGCCTGAGCCAGCCGGCGGTCTCCGCGCAGCTCGGGCGGCTGCGCCGGCACTTCCACGACGAGCTGCTCACCCGGGTCGGCAACACGTCCCGCCTCACGCCGCTGGCGGTCCAGCTGAAAGAACGCGTCCGGGTCGCCCTGGCCGGGGTGGACCGGGTCTTCACCGCGGCGGCCGACTTCGACCCGGCCGCCACCACCCGGGAGTTCTCGTTCGTGGTCAGCGACTACGGCGCCGCCGTGCTCGGCCCGGCCCTCGCCACGCTGCTCGACACCGCGGCACCCGGCGCGCAGCTGCGCATGCTGGCCAACACCCCGCGGCTGGTCGACACCGCCGAACAGGTCCTGACGGGGATCGACCTGTTGCTGCTGCCGCACGGCTTCGTCCACGGGCTGCGGCACCAGGACCTCTACACCGACGAGTGGGTCTGCCTCGTCGCCGCCGACAACCCCGAGGTCGGGGACACCCTCACGGCCGGGCAGCTCGAAACGATGCCGTGGGTGGTCACCTACCACGGACCGACCGCGTCGACGCCGGCCGCTCGGCAGATGCGCATGCTGGGCATCGAGCCGCGCGTGCAGATCGTCACCGAGTCCTTTCTCGCGATTCCCGGACTGGTCGCCGGTTCCGGCCGCGTGGCGCTGTTGCAACGGCGGTTGGCGGACCGGATCCCGGCGACCCTCGGCGTCCGGGCACTGGCGTGCCCGTTCGAGGTGAGCCCGCTGCTCGAGGCGATGTGGTGGCACCCGATCCACGACGACGATCCCGAACACCGCTACCTGCGCAACCTCGTCGCCACAGCAGCGACGCAGATCTCCGCCTGACCGGGACACCGTCCGCGACGGTGGTGACCGGCCCGTGGCCGGAGACAGCTTCCTGCGTTCCGGTGCTCTCGCATCCGGCGGCCGCGCCGCTCGTGCCGTTTGGCGGGCTTGTCCGAACCGGCTGGAGCGTCGCGGCCGCGCGGTGCGCGTTAGGGTTCGCTGTATGCGAGGACAGGCGGCCTTGTGGCTGTTCGCCGATCAGCTCGGGCCCCACTTCCACAGCACGCCGGAGCACCACGACCGGGAGGTGCTGCTGATCCGGTCGGCCACCGCGTTCGCCGCGAAACCGTTCCACCGGCAGAAGCTGCACCTGGTCCAGGCCGCCCTGTACCGGCTGGCCGAGGACCTCGGCGACCGCGTCACCCTGCTCGACGCCCCGGACTACCGGACCGGGCTGCGCCGCTTCGGGCGGCCGGTGGTGGTGCACGAGCCGAACTCCCACGCCGCGGACGCACTCGTCCGCCGATTGCGGGACGAAGGCGTCGTCGAGGCCATCCTGCCCACACCGGGGTTCGTCCGGTCCAAAGAGGACTTCGCGAAGTGGGCGTCCGGGCGGAAGCGGTTCGTCATGGAGGACTTCTACCGCGACCAGCGCAGCCGGTTCGAGATACTCCTGGAACCGGACGGCTCGCCCGCGGGCGGGCACTGGAACTACGATCGCGACAACCGCGAGCCGCCGCCGAAGACCACCCGCCTCGACGTCCCCGCACCGTGGCAGCCGCGGGAGAATCCGATCGACGAGCGGGTCCGCGCCGAACTCGACCAGGCCGAGCGCGCCGGGACGATCCACCCCGTCGGCGTCGACGGCCCGCGCCGGTTCGCCGTCGGACACGACGAGGCGCAGCGCGCGCTCCGCCGCTTCCTCGACCACCGCCTGGCCGCGTTCGGCCCGCACCAGGACGCGATGCTGACCCACGACTGGGCGATGGCGCACGCCCTGTTGTCGGTCCCGCTCAACCTCGGGCTGCTGGACCCGCTGGACGTCGTGCGCCAGGCCGAGCAGCGGTGGCGCGACGGGGCCGCGTCCCTGGAAAGCGTCGAGGGCTTCGTCCGCCAGGTGCTCGGCTGGCGCGAGTGGGTGTGGCACCTGTACTGGCACCTGGGCCCGGATTACTTGCGCCGCAACGCGTTGCAGGCCCGCCGCAAACTACCGGACTGGTGGTGGCAGCTGGACGCGGACGCCGTCGAAGCGGCCTGCCTGCGGACCGCGCTGGCCGGCGTCCGCGACCGCGGCTACGCCCACCACATCGAACGGCTGATGGTGCTCGGGAACCACGCACTGCAGCGCGGCTACGACCCGGCCGAGCTGAACGCCTGGTTCGCCACGGCGTTCGTCGACGGCTTCCCGTGGGTGATGCCCGCCAACGTGATCGGCATGAGCCAGTACGCCGACGGCGGCATCGTCGGGACCAAGCCGTACGCCGCCGGCGGCGCGTACATCCACCGGATGAGCGACCACTGCGGCGGCTGCGTCTACGACCCGAAGCAGCGGACGGGGCCGCGCGCGTGCCCGTTCACCGCGGGATACTGGGCGTTCCTCGACCGCAACGCCGAGCGGCTGCGCGGGAACCACCGGATGCGGCAGCCGCTGAACGGCCTGCGCCGGCTGGCCGACCTCGACGAGGTCGTCGCCCGGGAAGCCGAGCGCGACCACTTCTGAGCGGACACGCCGGCAAACGCCGCTGCTCAGCTGCAGCTCCGCCGGATGCGGGCGATCAAGCCCGACCGGCCTGCCGGAGACGTCCACGACGCGGACGTTTGGTCACCTCCGACCAGTGGGTACCTGCGCCACATGGCGCGACAAGTCCGTGTCGGCCATGACGAAGGTGGGTGGGACGGATGTCCGCGCAACCGGGGGAATCCGAGCACAGCACGTCCAGCACGAGCGACGCGATCTACGACCTCGACACGACCGCCACCAGGGAGATTCGCCGGCACGTCCGCGACCTGCTCGCGAGCTACCGCGGGATCCCGGTCGACGACGCGGTCCTCGTGATCGACGAACTGGTCAGCAACGCCCACCAGCACGGGCAGTCGCCGCGCACCTGCCGCCTCACGTTCGGCGGCCGGGGCCGATCCCTCCGCGTCGAAGTGGATGACGCCTCCCCCCACCAGCCCCGCATCCGCACCGCGGACGAGACCGGTGGCCGCGGGCTGATGCTGGTCGACCGGCTCGCCCCGGCGTGGGGAGTGACCCACCACGCCCACACCAAGACCGTCTGGGCCGAACTCGCCTTGGACCGCGCGGGCCACGCTCCCCACTTGGCCACGACGCAAGACTGGTCCCGCTGACGTGTCCTCCGATCGCGTCGGATACCGCAGCGGTGAGGCGCGGCGCGTCCTCGCCCGCCCGATACCGCTCGCAACCGCGAGCCGGCCGCCGGCCGAGGCGCCACCGCCTGGGCTGGGCATCGTCGACCGTGCCGTGAACGGCACCTGCGTGGTCACAGTGACCGGCGAAATCGACGGGGAAACCGCGGCGCACCTGCGGACAGCGGTCACCACCGCGATCGACAGCACCTCCGGTGACGCCTGCGTCCTGGATCTGACGCAGGTCGGCTTCCTCGACTCGGCCGGGCTCGCCGCGCTCCTCGCGGCCAACACACACGCAGAGGCGCACCGGAAGCCGTTGCGCATCGTCGTGGACTCCAACAGCCCCGTCATCCGCCCCATCGAAGTCACCGGTCTCGATGTCGTGCTGCGGCTGTACCACACCGTCGGCGAAGCACTCGATGCCGGAAACCGGACCGATCACGCCGTCCGACGTCCGGACGCGTAGCCCGGGCGCGACACCGAACACAGCCGGCTGAGTCGTCACCACAGGGCTCGTAGGGGTACCATGGGTCTGGCTCGGAGGCATTCGTACGCGGTCGCTCAACCCGCGTCGTCTCCGCTGGCCGGCTGACTTGTGTCAGCTGTCGAGGACAGTGTTGCCGGCCGGGATCCCCCGGTGCCGCTCGCAGTCCCGCAGGTCCTGCACACCGCTCGTCGCTTCCGGCTTGACCGGGGAGGCGGCAGCCACCGACCTGCATCGTTTCTCGAAAGGATTATGTATCAGTACTCCCACAACGGACAGTTCGCTGTTCAGCCACCCTGTCGTCCAGCAATCCCGGGCCCAGGTTCATCCCACAGCGCAGAATGATCGCTACGGGAGCTTGTTCCTCGCGCCGCCCCCGTCCGTCGGCGTGTCATCGGAGGACTGGACCGAGCCGGCGCCCAGGCCGGTACGCAACCAGCCCGGCAAGCGTTCGGGCCGCCCCGCCGGTCGTCGCCAGAGCCGCTAGCACAGCCAGGAGCCGTGACCGCAACAACGGAAGCCGGCCCGCCTCCAACGCACTTCGTCACGTCCGCCCACAGCTCCGGGTGACCCGGGCAGCGGCCTGGACCGCTGCGGATCGCCGCTCAGCCACGACTCGAACCCGACGTGCTTGCCTGCCGCGCGCAGGAACCCTCTGACGAGACGTGTTGCGTGACACCCACCACGCCGGGAGGAGCCGCGCCGAGGTGCGGGATGAGGCAGGCGCCTTGATCCGGCCGATTCGGCCTTCGGTGGGTGCCCGACTCAAGCTGATGGCCGGTGGCGAGTCCGGTGGTGTCCCCGAGCGGCATCCACAGCGCCGGCCTCAGGCGGCTGTAGCTCGCTTGCTTCCGACGCAGGCGCGGACGATTCTCTTGGGCCAGGCCGATTCCGCCTGCTTGCCCTTGGCCGAGATGGCCCGCACGGTTGTCACGCGACGGTGCTGGACACGACCCGGCCGGCTGGAACCGCGAACGCGCTTGACGGGTTTGCCGTACCTACTGAGCCAAGTTCACCTCGGACTCGGGCGACGGTCGGCCGGATTTCCACCCTTCTGGTCAGGCTGGCGTACCAGTACCGTCATGGGATGGACCAGCCAGAGCGAGACCTGGCGAGGTTTCAGTCTGTGAGCCGGCGTGAGGCTGCGGCTGACGCCCGTGACAACGAGTCCGATGAGCGTGATCGGCGGGACGAGGTGGCCCGCGTCAGGGATCGGGCCGATGAACTGAGAACCAAGGTTGCCGAGCAGATCCGGCGACGCGTCGAGCTGGTGGCGCGGTCCCGGGAGATGCTGGATCGCCTGCTGCGGCGGCTGGACCGGATCGAGGCGGTACTCGACGCACCCACCACGCGGGCACATCGGAAACGGGCCGAGTTCGAGTCGACCGAGACCGGCAAGCCATCACTCGGCCCAGCGGATGGGGACGAGGAGGTTCCGGCGGCGCGCCTGCGGGTGCCGAGTCCGCGGCGGGCTCGCCCGGCGGCCGGTCCGAGCGGAAGCCGGTCGCCCAGGGCCGAGTCCAAGCTCCTGAAGGGACACTCCTCAGCACCGTCTGTGAGCTGATGGCAGTACGGCGACAGCACCACCGGTACTCATGATCGGCGACGAGGCGCACCTTGTCGGATTCGCACAGTCCACTTCGACCTGTAGCCACGTCGGCTCGACGACGTGGTCATCCTCCACGCGGCGACCGTCCCGGCTCAGGGCCGGGCTGCGCGCCTGCGCGATCACCGGGTGTCGAGTTCGTCCGTCAGAGCCGCGTCGATCTTCGCGGAGGCTCGGCGCAGCGTCCGGCGAGCCACCGAGAGCAGGGCCACGGTGGCGACGAGCCCGGCCATCGCCCACACAGTGCCGCTGTCGTCGGCCGGGACCACGGCCAGGACGACCAAAGCATACAGAAGAAAGCGATTCCGATCAGCTGCGCGAATCGGCCGCTGGCGGGACACGCGATTCTGCATGGCTGGGAATACGTGTCCAGGAATACTCATCGGCTAACCTCCCGAACGGTGTGGATCAGCCATTAGAGCTACTCACACGACGTCATTGCAACTCGTCGCGACCGTGATCCACTCGAACGAGTGAACAGTGAAGTGAGCCGCCACCCGGAAGGCGCCTTCTAGTTTTCTCCATGCCAACAACACATTCATGTTTGACGCCGTTGCCGTCCACAGCACTGAGCAGGTGGCCGCTACGAGGTTCTTGATCGCGACAACGTTGTCGACAACGAAACGTTCGGAACGATGATCGTTTCAAGCCGGCAGGCCGCGTCGATCTGGCCACCGATCTCCCACAGTCAGATCGTAATCTCCCCTGATCACCGCCGGTGCCGACCGGGCCTACGTCGTCTCCGCACCGGCCACGGCCCGGAAAACGACTTCGACGTGCTGATCCTCGACGTCATGATGCCCGGCGTCGACGGCCTCGGCGTCTGCCACGTCCTGCGCGCCGAAGGCGACCAGACACCGATCCCCACGCTCACCGCCCGCGTCGAAACCGCCGACCGGGTCGCCGGGTTCGACGCCGACGACCGACTTGGTCACATCGACCACGCGGAAGTACGCGACAGCCGAGACGTCGACGCTCACATGTCCCGCGTGATGATCCCCTGGGACTGGATCGGCATCGTCACGATCCGCAGCGACACCTGCCGCAGTACGTCCACGGTCGGGATGATCAGCGTGCTCCGTCGCCAGCTCTCGTCGTCATGCGCCCGCATGCCGGCCTCCCGTCCTCGTCGTTTCGTACTGAGCGCGCCCGGCTTCGGCGCGGTCCCGAATCCCCATGAGCATCTTCCGGCTCATCACGAAGCTGACCGCCTCGACCGGCTCGATCAGCAAGCCCGCCCAGCGGCGCGAGTAGCCGTATCGTTCGCGCATCACCAGCCGCGTCGAGCCGTCCGGTCGGTCGCGTAGGACGAAGGCCCAGGTGCAGTCGTAGGGCGCCGCGGCCTTTCCCATCGGCACAGCGCCTCGCAGCACCAGGGCCCGACCTTCCTCGAGGCCGGCGACGGCCATCGAGACGTCCGGGTGGAGCTTCACCTCGTCGCCCACCTCGACGTGCTGCCATGCGGCGACGATGCGCTCGGCGCTGTGGATGTCGCAGCCCACCAGGTTTTCCAGGACGTCGTAGCTGTAGAACCCGCCGCGTGCCTGGCCCAGCTGGGCGAGCCACGGCCACACTTGTGACGCGGGCGCGGTGATCGTGATGGCACGGGTCGCCACGAGATCGGGCTCAGCGATGAGATCGTCCCCGGCCAGGGCCGCGATGACTTCGTGATGGTCGGCGCCCCAACGCAGCTGCCACTTCCTGAGGGCCGGCATCGCGAGCAACAACACACCGAGCGCGCCGGCCACCCACAGCCGGTCTTTCCTTGCTGTCACCGCATCATCGTGATGAGCCGTCATGGTCGTCTCCTTTGGCGGCCTCGACTCCGGACAACAACGACGGCAGCGTCAAGCTCACGACCGCGACGGCCGTGGCCACGGTGGCGAGCGCGCCGGACATCAGGTAGGGCGGCCTGGCGCAGGACCGGTCCGTCGGGCCTGCCGGTCCGGGTACCCCGGCGTTCGGCAAGAGTCATGACCGGACTCTGCGACCGGACGCCCTGGTGGCTGAAGAGTCCTTGGTCCCTCGGGAACAGGTCTCCCGGTCCTTTCTGCGTCAGGCGACGCGTCGACGTCACCGCCCGCCGAGGCACACGAGGTCTTCTGTCCACGGCTGCGGAGCAGTTCGGCCCTGTGCCCGGCGACGCGATGACCTGGACAATCGGGATGGAATGTTCGCCACACCATTGATGGGACACGATCATGCGAGTGCCGACACCTCTCAGGCCGTGCGCCCCGTGATCGACACCGCCATCCGGCCGCCGGCGCACACGATCGAAGCGGCCGAGACGATCACCCTGCTCGAGACCGACGAGCAAACCGGTTTGACCGAAGCCGAGGCCACCGCACGGAATGTCCACAACGGACTGAACGTGCTCCCGACCGGCCGGGCCACCTCCGCGCTCGGCCGGTTCTTCCGCCAGTTCAACGATCCGCTCGTCTACGTCCTGCTCGTCTCGGCCGGCGTGACCCTGAGTCTCGGCCAGTTCGTCGACTCAAGCGTGATCTTCGCCGTCGTGCTGCTCAACGCGGTCGTCGGACTGCTCCAGGAATCGCGGGCCGAGCACGCGCTCGCCGCGCTGGCCGGCATGGTGGCCACCGAGGTCCGGGTGGTGCGCGACGGTGTCCCCGTCCGGATCCGGGCGGAAAAGCTGGCCGTCGGAGATCTCGTGCACCTCCGCGCCGGGGACAAGGTCGCGGCCGACTACCTGCTGCTGTCGGCGCACGAGCTGCAGATCGACGAATCCGCGCTCACCGGTGAGGCCGCGCCCGTCACGAAGACACCCGGGGCGCTCCCCTGGGCCACCGCGCTCGCCGATCGGCGGAACATCGCGCACGCGGGCACCGTCGTGACCCGGGGCGAGGGCGCGGCCGTCGTCGTGGCGATCGGCGCGGGCACCGAGCTGGGGCTGATCAACCAGCTCATGACCGCCACCGGCGTGCCGACCACGCCGTTGACGCGCAAGCTGTCCGGGTTCAGCCGCCGGCTCTCGGTCGGCATCGTGGCGCTGGCGGTCGTCCTGTTCGTCATCGGGTTGCTGCGGGGCTACCGGGCCGGGGAGATGTTCACCGCGGCGGTGACGATGGCGGTGGGCGCGATTCCCGAAGGCCTGCCGGCCGCGGTGTCCATCGTGCTGGCGATCGGCGTCGTCCGGATGGCCCGGCGCGGCGCGATCGTCCGGCGGCTGCCGTCCGTGGAGACGCTGGGCGGCACCACCGTCATCTGCACCGACAAGACCGGCACCCTCACCACCAACCGGATGACCGTGACCACCGTGGTCGCCGGCGGCCGCACCCACGAGTGGGCCGGCGGCGCCCCGCTCCCTCCTGCGCTGCGGGAGTGCCTGCTCGTCGGCGTGCTGTGCAATGACGCGCAACCGGCCGGCGGCACCGATGCGGCAGTCGGCGATCCGACCGAAACCGCCCTGCTCATCGCGGCGCAGGAAGCCGGGCTGGACATCGGCGCGGAACGGTCCGCCCGGCCGCGCGTCGACGTGCTGCCCTTCGAGTCCGGGCGGAACCTGATGGCGACGGTGCACCGGACCGCCGACGGCCGGTTGACCGGATACCTGAAGGGGGCTCCCGAAACGGTCCTCGCACTGTGCCACGACCAGCTGCGGGAAGACGGGACCGTCGAGCCGCTGGCGACGAGTGCGCAACGCGAGACCGCGGAAACCTTCGCCCGCCGAGGTTTGCGGGTACTGGCCTTCGCGACGTTCACCCCCGCGCGCGACGACGCCTTTCCCGGCGAGGCGTCGCCGGAAGGACTGACCCTCGTCGGTTTCCAGGCCATGCACGATCCGCCGCGCCCGGCCGCGGTGGCATCCGTAGCGGCGTGCCGGCGGGCCGGGATCGCGGTCAAGATGATCACCGGCGACCACGGCGAAACCGCACGCGCGATCGCCCGGACCTTCGCGCTGGCCGACGGGGAACCGAAAGTCCTCACCGGGGCCGAAATCGCCGTCACCCCGGACGACACCCTCGCCGGCGTGGACGTCTTCGCCCGCGTTTCCCCGGAACAGAAACTGCGGCTGGTCACCCTCCTGCAGGAGCGCGGCGACGTGGTCGCGATGACCGGCGACGGGGTCAACGACGCGCCCGCTCTGCGCAAGGCCGACATCGGCGTCGCGATGGGCCGCAGCGGGACCGAAGTCGCCAAGGAGGCCGCCGACATGGTCCTGGCGAACGACGACTTCGCCACCATCGAAGCCGCCGTCGAAGAAGGCCGGGCCGTGTTCGACAACATCCGCAAGTTCATGGCCTGGACACTGCCGACCAACATCGCCGAAGGACTGGTCATCCTGGTCGCGATCGTGCTCGGTGCCCAGCTGCCGATGCTCCCGGTCCAGGTGCTGTGGATCAACATGACCACCGCGGTCTTCCTCGGCCTCTCGCTGGCCTTCGAACCGAAGGAAACGGGCATCATGGCTCGCCGGCCCCGTCCGCCGGGGCAGGCGCTGATGACCACCGACCTGCTCAGGCGGATCACGCTCGTCTCGGTCATCCTCGTCGCGGGTTCGTTCGCGGTGTTCACCTGGCAGCTGCGCGCCGGCGCGTCCGTCACCGACGCACGCTCGGTCACGATCACCGTGTTCGTGTTCGCGCAGATCGCGTACCTGTTCAGCTGCCGGTCCCTCGACCGGTTCCGGCCGACGGGCTGGAACCCCTGGGTGCTCGGCGGCGTCGCCGTCATGATCGCGCTGCAGGTGTCGATCCTCTACGTCCCGCTGATGAACGAGCTGTTCCACACCGCGCCGCTGACCGTCGGTGGGTGGCTGCTGGTGCTCGGCCTCGCCGTCACCACGTTCCTGGTCGCCGAGGTCGACAAGTTCCTCTGGCGCCCCGGACGCCGGCACCGCGCCGACCGGCCGGAACCCCTGGTTCCGGCGGCGACGCGGTGAGCGGCCTTCGAGGTCTGCTCAGTTCACGGTGTGGGTGACTGGACGACCAGAAGCGGGCAGGTGGCGTGGTGGATCAGCGCCTGGCTCGTCGACCCCGTCAGCATGCCGGAGAAGCCACCGAGGCCGCGGCTCCCGACCACGAGCAGCTGGGCGTCGGCGGAGTGGTCGAGCAGGCAGCGCACCGGGTGGTCCCGCGCGACGACGCGCCGAACCGTGACGTCCGGGTACTTCTCCTGCCAGCCGGCGAGCCGTTCCGCCAGGAGTTCGCGTTCGTTGCCCTCGAGGGCGTCGAAGTCGTCGAGCAGCTGCTGGCCGAGGGTGTGTGCGGTGCCCGCGGAGACCGACAGCCAGCTGTGCACGGCGACCAGATCCGCTCCCCGCGACGACGCCTCGTCGAAGGCCACCGCGATCGCGGGCTCGTTCGCCGGGGAGCCGTCCATGCCGAGCACCACCGGGCCGTTCTCACGGCCGCCGCCACGGACCACCACGATCGGGCACCGGCCCCGCGCGACCATCGCCACCACCGTGGAACCGGTCAGCATGCCGCTGAACCCGCCCAGTCCTCGGGAGCCGAGCGCGACCAGGCGGGCGTCCGCCGCGGCCTCGAGCAGTTCGGTCACCGGGCTACCCGTCGCCAGGTCGGCGTGGATCTCCAGGTCGGGGTGGCCTGACCGGATGGCGGCCTCGGCGTCGGCGAGCCACTGGCGGCCCTGCGTTTCCAGGACCTCGGAGAATCCGTCCGGTGGCCGGACGCCGGCGCCGTAGGACAGCGCGGGCATCGACACCGCGTGCACGACCCGCACCGGCAGATGCCGGCGCGCGGCCTCGTCGCCCGCCCAGCGCGCGGCTTGCAACGCCGAAGCCGATCCGTCCACGCCGACGATGATCTGCTGCCTGGTTGTGTTGTCGGCCATGAGAGGAACTCCTCGAGTGTCGCGAACTGGTGGAACCCGAGCCTGTTCCTCCGGGAAAGCCGGGCACCAGAGGATTCCACCGCGTTTCCCGGTGACTTTCTTCCCTGCTTCCCGCGCGCGACCGGCCGGACGGTGCACCAAAGTCACCGCGATCCGGGGATTTCGGCACCAGTGCCCGGCCCGCACGACGGCCCATGCTCTGGGCACAACCAAAAAGGAGACCACGATGTCCGTCCAGGACCGCAGCCCGTCCCCGACCACCCCCTTCATCCCCAGCCAGACAGCGCGGACAGCCGAGCGGCCCAAGCCGGGCTCCTCCGCTCGCGGCCCGGCGCTCGCCGTCCTGCGCATCATGATGGGCCTGACGTTCCTCTGGGCCTTCCTCGACAAACTGTTCGGACTGGGCTACTCCACCAGCCCGGCGCAAGCCTGGATCAGCGGCGGCTCCCCGACCAAGGGCTTCCTCGGCCACGTCCAAGTCGGCCCCATGCAGTCGACGCTGCGCGACTGGGCCGGCGCCGGCTGGGCCGACTGGCTGTTCATGCTCGCCCTGCTCGGCCTCGGCATCGCCCTCCTGCTCGGCGTGGCCCTGCGCCCGGCCGCCGCCGCCGGCACCATCCTGCTCGCACTCATGTGGATCGCCGAATGGCCACTCGCCCAGTCCACCTCGGCCGGCACAGCCACGTCCTCGACCAACCCCCTGATCGACTACCACCTCGTCTACCTCGTCGTCCTCATCGCCCTGGCCGCCTTCGCCGCGGGTGACACCTGGGGCCTCGGCCACCGCTGGGCGAAGCTGGACCTCGTCCGCCGCACCCCCTGGCTCCGCTGAAAAGAACGCGTCCGATCCACAAAGGACACTGCGACACCATAGGAGAACACCGTGCAAGCCATGACAACGGTCGGCGACGTGATGACCCGCGAGGTGATCACCGTCGCGCCGGAGCTGCCGTTCAAGGACCTCGTCCAGGTGATCGTCACCCACGGCGTCAGCGCCGTGCCGGTGGTGACCCCGGACGGCGCCGTGATCGGCGTGGTGACCGAGGCGGACCTGCTCTGCCGCCAAGCGCACGAAGACGACGTACCCGGTGCCGGCTGCCCGCACTTCGCCGGTCATCTGACCAAAGAGGACTGGCGCAAAGCCGCCGGTCAGACCGCGGCGACACTGATGTCCACGGCATCCGACACCACCTCGCCCGCCGCCACCTTGCCCGCGGTCGCCCGTCTGCTCACGCAGAACAACGTCCGCCGGTTGTTCGTGCTGCAGGACGAGAAGCTGGTCGGCGTCATCGCTCGACGCGACGTGCTCCGGAGCTTCCTGCGCACCGACGACGACCTGCAGTCCGACGTCGACCGCACCGTGTTCGACGAAGCCTTGCACGCCAACCGGAACAACGTGCGCGCGAGCGTCGAGCACGGGGTGGTCCTGCTGACCGGCCGGCTCGAGTACGAGGCCGACGTGGCGACCGCGGAACGCATGACCCGCGCGGTCGCCGGCGTCGTGGACGTCCGCAACCGGATGGACTTCGTCTGGACCGGCCACCGCGCGCACAGCACCGCGACCTGAACACGCTCGAAAGGGGACACATCATGCGGTTGGGTGTCGCGGGTGCGCTGGTCGGTGGCGAGTACCGGAAGGGCGACGTCGAGGTGGACCGGGAAACCGGACGGGTGAGCGCGATCGGGGTCGCGGCCGCCGGAACCGGCTTGGCTGTGCCCGGCCTGATCGACCTGCAGGTCAACGGGTTCGCCGGCGTCGACGATCGCCGCGATCACGACGGCGGACCTGGCCCGGTCGCGCCCGGGCGGCGCACGGATCCTGGGCGTCCACCTGGAGAGGCCTTTCCTGTCCCCGAAACGGGCCGGAACCCATCCTGCGGAGCTGCTGCGCGCCCCGGACATCGAGCTGACCGAACGGCTGCTGGCCGCCGGGTCGGTCACTCAGGTGACGCTGGCGCCGGAGCTGCCCGGGGCGCTGGAACTGGTCGTGTTCCTGGTGCGCAGCGGGGTCCGCGTCTCCTGCGGGCACAGCGACGCGGCGCCCGGCTGGTCACCCACCTCTTCGACGCGATGCGGCCGTTCACCCACCGCGACCCCGGAATCGTGGGCGCGGCACTGACCCGTGACGACGTCGCGGTCGGGGTGATCGCCGATCCCAGTCACCTCTCGCCCGAAGCGATCCGGCTCGCCTTCCGGGCGGCACGTGGCCGGGTCGTCCTCGTCACCGACGACCTGGCCGCGGGCGGGTGCCCGGACGGGGACCTACCGGATGGGCTCGGTCGAGTTCACGGTGACCGGCGGTGTCGCCCGCCGGCTTCCTGCCCGACCGCGGCATCGGTCTCCTACGCCCCGGCGACCGAGCCGACGTGCTCGTCCTCGACGGCTCGCCGGGCGTCCGCGACGTCCTCCACGAGGCCGATCCCTCGGCCCCTGATCCGCCACCGAGACGCATGCTCGCCGACGAAGATGGGCAGGGAGAAACGATGCCGACATCCGGGAACCGGGAACAACCGAGGCGTACCGGCGCCGCACGGACCAGCCGGGCACTCATCGCGATCAAGGTCGTCCACACCCTCGTCTGGCTGTCCGTCGAGTCGTGCGTGGCCTACCTGCTGTACGCGGGATTCGCGAAGCGCAGCGACCGGCGCGCCGCGATCGCCGGCGCCGTGGTCGTCACCGAATGCGCGGTCTTCATCGCCAACGGGCTGCGCTGCCCCCTGACCGACGTCGCCGAGTCACTCGGCGACGACCACGGCTCGGTCACCGACATCTACCTGCCGCCCTGGCTCGCCAGGAACCTGCCGGCCATCCACGTCCCGCTGGTGATCCTGACGATCGTCCTGCACCTCGGGAACCTTCGCCGGCGAGCGAGCCGGACGACGAACGCCGCCACCCCGGCGCGCACGTTCAGGGCTGGTGCAGGACCTCTTCCACCGCCCGGCGTGGCCCGGCCGGATCCGGTTCACTGCTGTACCCGACGCGCATGAGAACCTGCGGGAACCCGCTCAATGTCAGATCCGCGCGCAGAGCGGCCCTGATCGGTTCGAGGTGCAGTGGCTGCGTGAGCACGGCGGCCACCAGCCCCAGGTCGACCGCGGTCAGCCAGGCGCGTTCCATCGCGTACCCGGCCCGGACGTGGTCGGCGCGGGTGTCGTCGGCGGTGACGAAGACCAGCAAGGACTCCGCGGCCAAGCGCGCCTCGATCTCCGCGGTGTCGGGCAGCTCGGTGGCGCGGCGGATCAGCCCGGCCCAGGGCACCGATCCCGCCGGCACGCGGCTCGCGGGAAGGCCGACCCCGTGCCGGTGGGCCTGTTCGTCGCGGATCGTCCACAGCGACAGTTCTCGCTGGTAGGCACCGTCAGCCTTGAAGTGCTCCGCGGCGACGTGCAGCAGCCTGGCCACCACGGCGACCTCCCTGCCGGGCCGGACCAGGCGGGCCTCGACACCCGGCACCGCGCCCGTCTCGCCGATCAGCCGCAACGCGACCGCCGGGACCGGGGCGTCTTCGAAGGGCGCGCGGTGACTGGCACGGCGGGCGATCGCGCCGAACCGGTGCAGGTCCGCCGCGGTGGGCGCCGCCGCGGTCCCGGCGGCGATGCGGGCCACGACGTCGGGCCGCGCCGGGTCGGGCAGGAGTTCGACGCCCGGCGCCCGGCCGAGCGTCCGGACCGCGACTTCGAGGTTGGCCACGGCGGCACCGCAGGACGCGGCCCGGTCCCGGCCGAGCGGGTCGTGCTGGGGAAGGCGCAGCTCGGTGCGTTCACGCACGACGAGTTCGTCCGGTCCGATGTCGAGCAGCCACGGCTGGAGGTTGTGCACCGACGGTGCCCGCGTCATCGACTGCACGAGCACCTCGGTCTCGGTCTTCGTCCAATCCCCGGCCATCGCCGCTCCCTCCACAATGGATGATCCGATCAGCCGGTTCGCCGCGATAACGGCCAGCGGCGGCAAGTCCTTGCCGGAGCGAGGTGCATCGCCGACGCTACGGTTCCGCCGCCGGCCCGGATATCGGCGTTCGTCCACTTGCCGAGGGACTTTCGTCGCCTGGCCGCCGCGCTGGAGCCGGCCACCGGACCGGGTCGTCGGGACTTCCGGCATCTCGGCGTGGAAGGCAGTGTCGAAGCAGGCGACGACCGGGACGTCCGGCGCACCTCCCGCGACAGCGGCTGGTGGTTCGGGCCAGCGCGGTGAGTTGTTCGAGGCTTGCGAGCAGTTCGCCGGCGCTTTCTGCTCCCCACCGTGGACGAACCGGACGGCTATCGCGTCCACATCGGACCAGCGACGGATCGACTGGGCGACCGCGCCGGGGTCGGCCAGGTCCCACGCGGTCCAGCCGACCGCGGTGCCGTCGGCGACCAGCGAAACCTTCATGCTCGGCGAACCGGGGTTCAGGGTCAGCACTCGCACGGCATTCCTCCGGCGTCTCAGTCCCGCAACCGGCGCAGGAACGGGTCGGTGAGCGCGGGCCGTTCGAACCGGGCGCGGACGTCGAGCACCGTGCAGCCCTCGGAGCGGACCCGCACCGGGTTGAGGTCCAGTTCGGCGAGCTCGGGAACGAGCTCGGCCAGCCGGCTGACCTTCAGCAGCAGCTCGCGCAAGGCCGCCCGGTCGAGCCGCGCCGCCCAGAGCTCTTTCGCCGAGCGCAGGCCGTCGAGCAGCAGGTCGGCGTCGGCCCCGGCGAGCGGGGCCAGGCGAGCGGCGCGATCGGCGATCAGGTCGGTGTCGACACCGCCGAGGCCGAACACGACCAGGGGCCCGAACACCGGGTCCGAGCGCACGCCGACCAGCACTTCCCGGCCTGGTTCGGCCATCGGCTGGACGGTGACCCCGCGCAGGGCGGCGCCGAACCGGGAGCGCAAGGTGCGGAACGCGCCGGGGATCTCGGCACCGCGCACGTTCAGCAGTACGCCTCCGCCTGCCGACTTGTGCAACAGGCCTTCGGCGTCGGCCTTCAGCACGACCGCCGAGGCCGGGTCGAAGACCACGGCATCCATCGAGTCGCCGGTCTTGACGTACGTCGTTTCCACCATCGGGATGCCGGCCAGGCGCAGCAGTTCGACGGCGTCCGCGGGCGCCAGCCAGCCTTCGCGTCCGGCGGCGAACGCGCGCAATGCATCGGGATCTTCCAGCGGGGTCAGGGATCCGCCGGTGTCGGGCCGGTTCAGCCACTCCTCGTAGCGGACGAGCCGGGCCAGGACGGCGGCGGCCGCGGCCGGGTCGTCGTAGCACGCCGTCACCCCGGTGCCGGGCACCAGCGGGGCGACGCGGGCGCGCTGCCCGGGCCGCACCGCGAAGACGGTCTTGAACTCGGGCAGGAGCACGGCGGCGAGCGCGGTCCCGGGGTCGCCGACCGCGGTCGGTACGGTCGCGGCGATCACCGCGTCCACGCCGTCGTCGGCCAGCACGGCGCGCAGGGCGTCGGCGAACACCTCCGCGGGGACGGCCGCGGTCGTGTCGACCGGGTTCCGCACCGCGGCTTCGGCCGGCAACAGCTTCGCGAGCCGTGCCCGGGTGTCGTCGGACAGCTCCGCCATCACCAGGCCTTCGCGCTCGCAGGCGTCCGCGGCCAGTACCCCGGCGCCACCGGCGTTGCTGACCACGGCCACGCGAGGCCCGCCCGGCAGCAGCTGCCAGGACAGCCCGGCGATCACGTCGACCAGCTCGGCGACGGTGTCGACGGCGATGATCCCGGCCTGTTCGAACAACGCGTCACGCGTGACGGCGGGGGTCGCGGCGGCGGCGGTGTGCGACGCGGCGGCGCGCTGCGCGGTCCCGCCGCTGCCCGAGCGGACGGCGAGTACCGGACGGGTACTGGCCAGCTGCCGGGCGACGCGGCTGAACTTGCGGGGGTTGCCGAACGATTCGAGGTAGAGCACGGCGATTTCGGTCCGGCGGTCGGCCGTCCACCACATCAGCAGGTCGTTGCCGCTGACGTCGTACTTGTCGCCGGTCGAGACCAGGCTCGACATGCCGAGACCGAGATCGCCGAGCGACTCCGCGAGCGCGATCCCCACACCGCCGGACTGGGTGACCACGCCGATGTTGCCGGGTTCGACCTTCCCGGCCAGGAACGTCAGGTTCAGCGGGCAGACGGGGTCGGTGGAGACGATGCCGAGGCAGTTGGGGCCGACCAGCCGCATGCCGTAGCGGCTGACGGCTTCGCGGACCCGGGTCCCCGCCGGGGTCCCGGTCAGGCCGGAGGAGATCACGAGCACGGCGCGCACGCCCCGCTCGCCGCACGCCTCGACGGCGTCGGCGGCGGCCGCGGCGGGCAGGCAGATCACGGCGAGTTCGGGCGTCCGGGACAGCTCGGCGACGCTCGCCGCGCACGGCACGCCGAGGATCTCGCCGGCGTGCGGGTTCACCACCTCGACCGGACCCGGGTAGCCGGACGCGACCAGGTTGGCCAGGACCGCGTGTCCGACCGATCCGGACCGCCGTCCCGCGCCGATCACCGCGATCGAGGCAGGCTTGAGCACGTGGGCCAGGCTGGCTGCATCGGCGACGGAGTCGCGCTTCAGCACCGCGTCCAGGTAGGCGGTGTCCTCCTCGAGGACCATCACGACGTCCCGCTCGGGGCCGCCGACGCTCGCCTCGAACCGCAGCCCGAGGTCGGCGAAGACGTGGATGATCTTGGCGTTCTCGGCGAGCACTTCGGCGACGAAGCGCTTCAGGCCCGTCTGCCGGGCGTGGGAGACGAGGTGTTCCATCAGCAGGGTCGCGACCCCCTGCGTGCGCACGGCCGCGTCCACGACGAGCGCGACTTCGGCGTCGGTGGAGTCCTTCAGGACTTCGTAGTTCGCCACGCCGACGAGCTCACCGCGCAGGTAGCAGCCCACGGCGTAGTGGCCAGGACCCGTCTCCGCGGCGATCTCCCCGGCGAGTTTGTCCAATATGGACGGTCGAGCGCCGAAGAACCGGAAGTAGGTGTCCTGCTCGGTGAGCCGGGTGTGCAGGCCCAGCACCTCGGCGGTGTCGGCCGGGTGCAACGGGCGCACCAGCACCACGTCGCCGTCCGCGAGCAGGGCTCGGGAGCCCACGTCCACACTCATGCTGTCCCTCCTCGGGCGGCACCAGGACGGTCTGGCGTCGCCTGTCAAGGAGACCTCGGACCGGGGGCGCCGCGACGCGGCCGGACTACCCGAACTCCGAGGACCTTCGTCACCGAAGTGCGCTGCGATCAGCCGAGCGGCGCCGACCACTCCAGCTTCACGCCGCCCTCGGGCCCCGGTTCGCGGGTGAACCGCCCGCCCGCGGCTTCCGCGCGGTCGCGCAAGTTGCCGAGACCGCTCGGCGAGATGTCGGCGGGGATGCCCTTGCCGTCGTCGATCACCACGATGCGCAGCACGTTGTCCTTCACCGCGACCGACACGGACAACGTCGAGGCCTCCGCGTGCCGGACGGCGTTGCTGACCGCCTCGCGCACCACCGCTTCGACGTGCTCGGCCAGCTGTGCGGGCACCGTGTCGAGCGTGCCGGACATGCTGATCGTCGGGTGCACCGGTGCGTCGTCGGTGAGTTCGGCGATCGCGTCGTGCAGCCGGTGCCGCAGCCTCATCCCGGTCTCCCCCGCCGCGCCGCCGTGCAGGTCGAAGATGGCGGTGCGGATCTCCTGCACGATCTCGTGCATCTGCTCGATGCTGTCCCCGAGCCGCTTCTGCAGCTCCGGTGACTTCGTGCGCCGCTGCGTGCTCTGCAACGACAGGCCCACCGCGAACAGCCGCTGGATCACGTGGTCGTGCAGGTCACGGGCGATCCGATCGCGGTCGCCGAGCACGTCCAGCTCGCGGGCGGCCCGCTGCTGCGCCGCCAGCTGCAGCGCCAGCGCGGCCTGATCGGCGAAGGACGCGACGACCGAGAGCTGGGTGGCACCGAACGGCGGCGCACCCGTCTCCCGGACCGTGATGAGCACGCCGCTCGTGCGGTCACCGGCTCGCAGCGGCACGACCAGTGCCGGCCCGAAGCGGTATTCGCCGAGCGCGAGTTCAGGGACGCTGCGCGGCGTCCGGTCCCGGTACACCGCGCCGGGCACACTGCCTTCGAGGTCGATGTGCAGGCCCGACAGCTCGGCCGCCCGGGCCCCGGCGCAGACGGTGACGGTGAGGTCGTCGGCGTCGTTGCCCCAGTCTTCGTCGACGTCGAGCCGGCCGGAGTTCGGCAGGGCGAGCATCGTGACGTCGGAGCCGGTCAGCTCCAGGGCGCGGGTCGCGATGGTGTCGAGCGCTTCGGCCGGGTCGGTGCCGCCCAGCAGTTCGGTCGTCACCTCGCTGGTCGCGGCCAGCCACTGCTGCCGCACGCGTGCCTGCTCGTAGAGGTGGGCGTTCTCGATCGCGATGCCGGCCGCGGCCGCCAGTGCCTGCACGACGACCTCGTCGTCGTCGGTGAACGGCTCGCCGTTCTTCTTCTCGGTCAGGTACAGCCGGCCGAACACCTCGTCACGCACCCGGACCGGCACGCCGAGGAACGAGTGCATCGGCGGGTGGTGTGCCGGGAAACCGGCCGACGCCGGATGGGCCGAGATCTCCTCGAGCCGCAACGGTTTCGCTTCTTCGATGACCACGCCCAAGACACCGTGCCCCTCGGGCAGGTGGCCGATCAGCCGGCGGGCCTCGTCGTCGATCCCGAGGTAGATGAACTGGGACAGGGAGCCGTCGTCGGCGAGCACGCCCAGCGCACCGTACTTCGCCTCGCCGAGCTCGATCGCGGCCTGCACGATGCGCCGCAGCGTGGCGTCCAGCTCCAGCCCGGACGCGACGGCCAGCACCGCGTCCAGCAGGCCGTCCATCTTGTCGCGGGTGCCGATCAGCAGCTCGATCCGATCCTGCAGATCGCGCAGGACCTCGCGCAGCCGCAGCCCCGACAGCGTCCCGGCCGTCCGCCGGGAGCCGTAGTCGGGCTGCTGTCCGGATTCGTTCACCGACACCGTGCCCACGACCTTCACCTTGTCCACTCCAGCCTCACCGCTGGTGACTTTCTCCCCTTTCCGCCGTCCGGTGGCACGAGAGACCGTCACTGGAAGCTGTCCGGAACCACAGTGTGCCGCCCGACGGCACCGAGAGGGAACCATGACACCACCCATCACCTCGATCGGCCTGCTGGATCCCGATCAGGTGAAGTCCGTGCTCGGGGCGGCGGTGCTCGCACCGTCGACGCGCAACACGCAGCCCTGGCGGTTCCGCTGCACGGCCGCGGGGATCGAGCTGCACGCCGATCCGGACCGCGCGTTGCCGGTGGCCGACGCCGACCAGCGGGAACTGCTGCTCTCCTGCGGGGCCGCGTTGTTCAACCTGCGCACCGCGATCCACGCGCTGGGCGCGCACCCGGCCACCACGCTGCTGCCCCGCCGTGACAACCCGACGTTGCTCGCGGTGATCCGGCCGTTCGCGGCCCGCAAGCCCGACCGGCGGCTCGTCCGGCTGGCCGACGCGATCCCCCGGCGCCACACGAACCGCGCCCCGTTCGAGACGGTCGTGATCCCGGACGCGGTCGTCGCCGAGCTGCGCCACGCCGCCGAGGCCGAGCAGGCTTGGCTGCCCCGGCTGGACGCGCACCAGTTGGACCGGTTGCGCGACCTGGTGCACAAGAGCCACCACGCTCAGGTGACCGATCCCGCGTTCATGGCCGAGTGGCGGCAGTGGACCGCTCGCCCCCAGGACAGCCGGGACGGCGTCCCCGACGGGATGCCTTCGGATGACAGCGACCGGATCTCGGGCGACTTCGGCTCGCCACGGCGGGGCCTGGCCGACGACTCCGATCCACTGGTCGTGGTCGTCGGCTCCTTCGATGACAAGCAGGCCGACCGGATCCGGGCCGGCCAGGCGATGCAGCGGGTCCTGCTGACGGCCACCGCCGCCGGATTCGACGCGTCGTTCGTCCCGCAGCCGGTCGAGGTCCCCGCGGTCCGGGCGGAGCTGCGCACCCTGCTGGGCGGCGGGCTGTGGCCGCAGGTCGTGCTGCGCCTCGGCCACGGCACGCCGGCGTCGTGGACGCCGCGCCGTTCGCTGGACGACGTCCTGCTGGAACCGGACCGGCTCAGCGCCTAGTTCCGTGCTGGCGCAGCTCGGTGGCGAGGACGGCGGCCTGGGTGCGGCGTTCCATGCCCAGCTTGGTCAGCAGGCGCGAGACGTAGTTCTTGACGGTCTTCTCGGCCAGGAACATCCGCTCGGAGATCTGCCGGTTGGTCAGGCCTTCGCCGATCAGCTCCAGCAGCTTCCGCTCCTGGTCGGACAGGTCGGACAACGGGCCTTTCTTCGCCTGGCTCTCGCGCAGCTTGGCCATCAGCGCGGCCGTCGCGTGCGCGTCGAGCAGCGACTTGCCCGCGCCGACGTCCTGGACCGCCGAGACCAGGTCCATGCCCTTGATGTCCTTGATGACGAACCCGCTGGCCCCGGCCATCACCGCGTCGAGCATCGCCTGCTCGTCGGTGTAGGACGTCAGCATCAAGACCTTCAGCTCCGGCAGCTTGGAACGCAGCTCGCGGGCCAGCTCGATGCCGTTGCCGTCGGGCAGGCGGACGTCGAGCACCGCGACGTCGGGGTCGAGCGCCGGGATCCGGGCCAAGGCCTGCGAGACGCTGCCGGCCTGGCCGATCACGGTCAGCTCTTCGTCCTCGTCCAGCAGGTCGGCAACGCCGCGGCGGACGACCTCGTGGTCGTCGACGAGAAAGACGCGGAGCATCTCCGACCTCCTGTGACGGGAAACATCTTCGACGGGATCAGCGTACGACCGTGAGAGTCTTCGGGAAGACGACCAAAGACCTCCAACCGGCGCCGGAGGTCACTTCGGGGCGACGCACTCGGCGGGCCGCGAAGTAGTTCGCGGCCCGCCGAGTGCGTCCACCGGTCAGTACGATGCCGCCGGGCATCGAGCCGCGGTCATGCCTTCCGCTCCGGGCGGACGACGAGCACCGGGCACTGGGCGTGCTGAACCAGCGCTTGGCTGGTCGAGCCGAGGAGCATGCCGGTGAAGCCGCCGCGGCCGTGACTGCCGACGACGACCAGTTGCGCGGTCTCACTCGCCTCGAGCAGCATGTGGCGGGGCCGGTCGCGCACCAGCAGGGGCCGAACCTCGACGTCGGGGTACTTCTCCCGCCAGCCCGCGAGCCGCTCTGCCATCAGCCGCTGCTCCCCCTCTTCGAGGGTCTCGGGCTGGGTGAGGATCCGGGCGGTGCCGTGGGTGTCCTCGTAGGTGACGTCGTTCCACGCGTGGACCGCGACCAGCGGGACACCGCGCAGGGAGGCCTCCTCGAACGCGACGCCGAGCGCGGGCTCGCTGTTGGCGCTGCCGTCGATGCCGACCACGACCGGGCCCGAGTCCGGAACCATCGAGGTGTCCTCGCGTCCGCGGATGAGGGCGACCGGACTGTGCGCGTGGCTCGCGACCGTGGCCGCGGTCGCGCCGACCAGCATGCCGGTGAACCCGCCGGCGCCGCTCCGGCCGACGACGAGCATCCGGGCGTGCCGGGACTCGTCGATGAGCATCGGCACGGGCGGGGCGTTCGGCAGTTCCGTCGTGATGACGAGGTCCTTGTCGATGGACGTCGCGAGGCCGCGGGCGTCGGCGATGATCCGTTCACCGTCGGCCTGGATCGCGTCGAACAACGCACCGGCGCCGGCGCCAGGCAGGCCACCGCCGTAGTAGAGGCTGGTGAGCTGCAGCCCGTGCACGATCCGCAGCTGCAGGTGACGCAGGGACGCGGTCTTGGCGGCCCACGCGAGCGCGGCCGTGGAACCGGCGGAGCCGTCCACGCCCACGGTGATCCTCGGGTCGATGGTGTTCATCGGTTCTGCTCCTGACCTGCATAAGCGGTGTCGGCGGTGACGACGCCGGGCACGGCCAGCGCCGGCAGCTGGGCGACGTGCCGGTCGGGGTCGTCGTCGTCGACCACGGGGAGCGCGGTGAAGCCGTGCGTGGACAGCAGCTCGGCCGCCTCCTTGGCGGACGTCCACGGCTGCACGGTGATCACCGGCGCGGTCATCAGGTCGCGTGCTCGCATCGGGTGTCCCTGCCTTTCGTCTCACTTCCCAACCTAGGAAGGCGGCACCCCGGGCACAGCTGGCGTCGGTCACCGGTCGCGGGGACTTACGTCCCTTCGACCGGATACGTCCACAAAGGACGAAGATCCTTGCGCAGGTCGTGCCATGCCCCGGGCACCCAGCTGGTCAGCGCGAGCGGCGCCGGTCACTCCCGCAGGTGCTCACGACCCGGTCCCGGCCAGCTGGGGTCGCACGACGGCCACCGGGCACGGCGAGTGCACGATGAGCGCCTGGCTCGTCGAGCCCGTCAGCATGCCGGTGAACCCACCGAGACCGCGGCAACCGACCACGATGAGCTGAGCGTCCTCCCCGCGCTCCAGCAGCGTGCGTACCGGCCGCCCGCGGGTGACGTCGAACTCGATCGGGATGTCCGGGTACTTTTCCTGCCAGCCGGCCATCTGCTCGGTGAGCTTCGCGCGTTCGGTGCGCTCGATGGCGGCCGCGTCCACGTGCAGCGGATAGAGCCGCGGCACGTCGTCGGTGAGGATTTCGGTCCAGGCGTGCACCACGGTCAGCCCGGTTCCCCGCAACTGCGCCTCTTCGCAGGCGAACGCCAACGCGGCTTCACTGTCGGGTGAGCCGTCGGCGCCGACGAGCACCGGACCGGTGACCGGCGGCGGGCTGTGCGGCGTCCGGCCGCGAACCACGACGATCGGGCAGTGCGCGTGCGCCACCACCGACACGGCGGTCGACCCGACGAGCAGACCGGTGAAGCCGCCGAGCCCGCGCGAGCCCAGCACCACCAGCTCGGCGTGCTGCGACTCCTGGATCAACGCGGTGACCGGGCTCCATTCCCGGGCGGCCGTGGTGATCTCGAGGCCCGGGTGCTCGGCGAGTACGGCGGCCCGCGCGTCGGCGAGCCACTCTTCGGCCCGTTCCGCCAGGCCTTCCCGCACCTGGTCCAGCGATCCGAACGCGATCGGGGAGCGCACATTCGGCAGGGTGTAGACCTGCACCAGCCGCAGCGGGCGGCCCCGGCGGCGGGCCTCGGTACCGGCCCACACGGCTGCCTGCACCGCCGAGGACGAACCGTCGATCCCGGCGACGATGAATCCGTACATGGGTTTCCTTCCTTCAACGGTCACAGTGGACGGATCAGACGTGGCTCGGCAGCTCGGGCGGAACCGGGGTGACCGGCGGGCCGGCGTGGTGCGCTCGGTGCGCGGCGAACCCGATGAGCAGGGCGCCACCCGCCAGCAGTACCGCGCCGGCGAGCAGCAAGCCGAGGGCGATCCAGCCGATCGCGGGCGCGGTCGCTCCGGCTTCGGCGCGCACGGAGATCCCGCGCGAGCCGTCGGCGTTCATCACGACGGCGGTCCACTGCCCGTCACCGACCGGCCAGGAGACGGTCTGAGTGCCTGAGCCGGACGCGGTCGCCGTCCACACACCGGCGTCACCGGGCGGGGTGGCCGGCGCTCCGCCGGGGTGCACTCGATCACCGGAGCGGTTGCCGGCCACGCTGCCCAAGGTCGTGAACTCGGTCCCGGCCAGGTAGCCGGCGACGGCTTCGGAACGGCCGATGCCCACGAAGAGCGGGTGGCCGTCGGTAGCGGTCGCGCGGATCCGGACATCCCCGACGGCCGTGACGACGTCCGGCGCGCCGGAAATCCGCACCGGGTCGGTCAGAACCGCGTAGCTGTCCGACGCCAGCGTCGTGGAGCCGGTGAGGTAACCGTCGGCGTCGCGTTGCGTGCGGTCGGCCCACAGCAGTGCGCCGCCGCCGGTCAGCAGGCCCATCGCGCCGAGCAGCAGCACCGCGCCGGAGACCGCGGCGACGATCCGCCCGCCGGTCCAGGTGGACGCGTGCGCCGGCTGAGGTTGCGGGTGCGGTGGTTCGGCAGCGGCCTCGGTGCCGCCCATGTCCAGGCGGAACGGCGGGTACTCGTCGGTCATCAGCGAGACGTAGGCCGCGACGCGCAGCACCCAGCGGTCCATGCCGAGCACGAAGTCGAAGATCGGCCGCGGGTAGCGACCGGTGAACAGCAGCACCACCCCGGCGACCAGCACCAGCACGCCGACGAGACCCCCGGCGGCCCAGTCGAAGCCACCATCGCTGCCGTCGCCGTTGCCGAACATCAGCCAGCTGCCGCCGCCGGCGAACACGCCGACGATCACGAAGTGCGGGATGGCCAGCAGCCACCACTTCACGAGCACCAGCCCACGCGAAAGCCGCTCCGGATAGGCGATCTCGAGCCGCGCCGGGTAATCGGGGACGTCGGCGAAGGTGAACGGCGGGTAGCGGTCGGTGCCGAGCCCGGCGTAGGAGTAGTACTGCACCCGCCAGCTCCAGCGCAGCACACCGGAGGTGAAGGCGAAGAGCGAGCGCGGGTAGCGGCCGGTCACCAGGATCGCGAAGAACGCCGCGATGGTGACGAACGGGTAGGCGAACCACAGGAACGCCAGCACGACGTAGTGCGGGATCGCGAGGAGCCACTTGACCAGCCACAGTCCGCGCGACAGCGGCTCGTCCAGGGTGGCTTCGACCCGGACCGGGTAGCTGCGTGGCGCCGTCATGACCGGCTCCCGGCAACCTCGGTCACCGCGAGGGTGGCGCCGATTTCGCGGCCCCAGGACCGGATCGACGGCCAGTCGCGGTAGTCGCCGTCCTTGACGCGCAACGCGGCGACCATCGCCCGCTCCGAGAGGTGCAAGGCGTGGTGCTCGATCTTCCCGCCGAACAGCCGGTGCCCGCGAGCCCCGAGCCGCATCACCACGTCGGCGGCGCCGGCCGGCTCGTCGGCCTGCTGGTCCCGTTCGCCGACGGGGCCGCTGGAGAACACCCAGACCGGTAGCCTGCGGAGTTCGTCCACGAAGGTCTCGGCGAACTTGACGGCCGGCTCGAGCCAGTGTCCCATGTAGACAGCCGAACCGAGGACCACGGCGTCGTAGCCCTCGACCGAAGTCACCAGGCTCGCGTCGCGGGTCTCTATCTGTGACCGCACGCCGGCGTAGGTCAGCGCCGCGCCGGACGCGGTGGCGATGTTCTCGGCGATTTCCCTGGTGGCGCCATGTCGGCTGGCCACCGTCACGAGGATTCTCATGCTTCCACCCTCACGCGGGGGCGGCTCCCGGTTCAGGGGCGAATGTCCCCTGGGACTTGCCGAAAGTCACTGAGTCCGGCCTGCGGCTCGGGCCCGGTTCTCCTTGCTGTGCCGTCCACGATCGTCGTCAGCCACGCCGCACGGGCAGTCGACGATCCTCCCGTAGTAGCGCACAAGCGCGTGGATGGCGAGTCTCTCCCGACACCTCCGCCCGATCCCGAGGTGGTCAGGGCCGCGCTCAAGCGCCTGGACGCGGCTCGGACCCCTTGATCCGTTCGACGAGCTCGTCGCGGAACTCCCGCACCGCCTGAAACTCCGGTTCGTCGCCGGTCGCCCGCTTCAACGCGCCTTCCAGGATCTTCAGCCCCTGGCCTTCGTCGCCGCGCGCATCCGCCTGCCTCGCGGCGTTCTCCATGGCTTTGGCGAGCTTGGTCCGCGCCTCGGGTTCCTGGGCGGCCTTGGTGATCCGGATCCAGTTACCGCCCGGATCGACGACGGTGAACCCGGTGTACCGGTCGTTGCGCAGCCGCGGCCGGGTCATCCGCGGGATTCCGGAGACGAGCAGTTTCCCGTGCACGGAACGCATCCCCGCCGCGAAGGCCTCGAACAGCTCGCCGGTGTCCGCCACGATGACCAGGCACGTGCTGTACGACTGCGCCGGGTCGTAGTCGTCCATCCCGAAGAAGTGCAGATTGATGTCTTCCCGCCGCACCGCGACGTGCGGGTTCGGCCGCGTCTGCCGATAGGTGATCTCGAAGCCGAGCATCTCGTAGAACGACGCGATCTCATCGATGGAAGGACAGGGCAGGAGCGGAATGGTCAGTTCGTTGGTCACCGCCCGAAGGTAAGCCCGGACCTGCCGAAACGACACGGAGCTATTTGCTCATGCGAACAGCGTTACAGCCGATGTCCGCTCCGTTCGGCCACGTGCGTCCACCCGCGAGCACGACGTCCTGACTGTTGCGAATCGACCGACGGCCGCGCACTCGTTCCCAGGCGGGCGGCGACCGGTGCACCGTGCCCCGGTGTCGGCTGCACGCGTAGGCCTGAGAACGCAACATGCCGTACGAAGGCGCCGAGCCCCGCGCCCAGTCGGCGCCTGGGCCGGTCCTCTACCCTGCGGGAGTGGTAGCCGAGGATCGTTCATGGCACACGGTCTTCGCGGAGATCGTCAACCGGTCGCACCTGGCGACCGCCGGTGACCTGCCCGCCATCCTCGACGACGTGACCGCCCTGGTCGGGCTGTCGGCGCGGCTGTACCTGGTCGACCTCGGCCAGCGGGAACTGCACCCGGTCCGGCCGGCGGACGGCCCGGCGTTGTCGGTCGACGCCACCCTGGCGGGGCGGGCGTTCGGCCGGCTCGAGATCGTCGTCGCGGCCGACGGGGAGCCGTCACACCTGTGGCTGCCGGTGCTCGACGGCACCGAACGCCTCGGCGCGCTGCGGCTCACCCTCCCCGACGGGACCGACCCGCGGGACAAGGTCCTGCGCGGCAACTGCTGGACGTTGGCCGGGCAGATCGCGCACTTGGTGCTGAGCAAGCAGCTCTACAGCGACCTGTTCCACCGGGTGCGTCGCGGCAAGCCGCTGTCGGTGGCCGCGGAGCTGCTCTGGCAGCTGCTGCCACCGAAGGTGTTCGCCACCGACCGGGTGGTGATCGCCGCCGCGATGGAGCCCTACGACGAGGTCGGGGGCGACGGTTTCGACTACGCCGTGGACGGCGACCGCGCCTCGGTGGCCATCTTCGACTCGGTGGGCCATGACCTGCACGCCGGGCTGATCACCTCGATGGCGCTGGCGGCCACGCGCAACGCCCGCCGCGGCGGCGCCGACCTGATCGAGGCGGCCGAGCTGGCGGACCACACCATCGCCGGCCACCGCCCGGCCGACTCGATGTCGTACGCGACGGCGTTCCTCGCCCACCTGGACCTGGGCACCGGCGAGCTGCACTACCTCAACGCCGGGCACCCGCCGCCGGCCGTGCTGCGCGACGGGCGGGTGGTGCGGCTGCTGGACACCGTGAGCCGCACCCCGCTGGGCCTCGGGGACTTCCAGCGCCGCGAGCCCGTCGTCGAGCGTGAACAGCTCCAGCCCGGCGACCGGGTGCTGTTCTACACCGACGGCGTCACGGAGGCTCGCAGCCCGGCGGGTGAGCAGTTCGGCCTGGAACGGCTGGCCGACCTCACCGAACGCCACGAAGCGGCGGGCCTGCCCGCCCCGGAGACCCTGCGCCGGGTGGTCCGAGCGGTGCTGGACCACCAGGACGGCCGGCTCCAGGACGACGCCACCCTGCTGATCCTGGAGTGGACGACCACCAACCAGGACACCCTGCTCCCCACACTCTGACCTCCGCTCGGCCATCGGCAAAGCAGCCGGGCGTGCGGTTACTCCGTGGTCCGAGGTGTCTTCCGCACCGCCGATGGCGTCGGACCGGGCCCGCCGTGGCGGCGGCCCACCGTTCCCCGCACGGCCAGGGCGAGGCACAGCAGCGCCAGTCCCGCCACGAGCAGCAGCGCGTGGTGGTGCCCGAACGCGGCCGCAACCAGCACGATCGGGACGGCGGCGACGGGCCACGGCCAGATCGCCCGCCAGGAATGACTGCTGCCGCCGAGAACGAGAGCCGATCCGACCAGGAACAGGGCGACCCCGGTGGCCAGGATCCAGCCGGCGCCCGACGGGAGCGCCGCCTCCGGGTGCAGCACGAGTTCTTCGACACCGACTCCGGTCAGCACGACGCCCAGGGCGAGCGGCAGGTGGCCGTAGACGAACAGGTCGTGCCGTTCGTCGGCGGGCGCGCCGTCCCGGGTTTCGTCGTCGCGCCGGCGCAGCGCGGCCGCCCCGACGGCGGCGGCCGTGTCGAAGTAGATCCACCACATCGCGGCGGCGATGACGAACCCGGCGACACCGACGGCGACCGCGGCCGGGGTCCATTCGGCGTCGTGCACGCCGATGGCCGCACCGCCCACGGCCTCCCCCAGGACGAGGATCACGAAGAGCCCGAACCGCTCCGGCAGGTGCTCCAGGTGCAGCGGGAGGTGGTTGTCGCGCCAGGTCGCGACGACCGGGCCGACGGCGTCGACGGCGACCGCCACGCCCCACAGCCAATACCGCGCCGGTCCCTCGACGGCCAGCGACACGGCCCACAACAGGGAACTCACGGCGAGGGTGGCGAGGTAGACGCCGATGGTGCTCCGGGCGTCGGGGACGTGCCGCCACGCCCGGACGTGGAGCACCAGCAGGATCACCCGGCCGGCGAGGAAGCACACCGCGAACGGCGTGGAGAACGACGACGTCGCGGACGCGGCGCTCGCGGCGCACCCGGCGATCGACAGCGTCGCGGCGAGCTTGCCGATCCGGAACAGGACGTCGTCGGTGTCGAACCGGTTGGCGTAGAGCGTGTACCCGACCCAGGACATCCAGATCGCGACGAACAGCGCGACGAACGTACCGAGTCCGGACCACGTCAGGTGCTTGAGGAACGCGACCGCGAGTTCGTTCACGACCAGCACGTAGGCGAGGTCGAAGAACAGCTCGAGGTTGCTCGTCGACGCCTCCTGGCCGGTGCGCAGAGCCGGCGGCCGGACCATCGGCTCGCGTTCGGTCTCCGTGCTCACGAGCACCTCCCATCGCGGGCCCCACGTCGGGTACCGGTCGTCCGGGGCTACCCATCCTCGCGGCGGCGAACCGGACCGCCGCGCCCGATCAGGACCCGGTGACCGCGTCTCGCTGAGCTCGCACCGTGCGGAACGACCGGGCGGACACCACAGCGGCACCGGCCATGGTCACCAGGTGCAGGATGACGTCGGCCCAATTGAGGTTGAACCGGTCGCCGGTGCCGACGGAGACCACGAGGACGCTGTAGGCGCTGAACCCCGCGAAGCCGATCGCGACGGCGAGTGCGTAGATCGCGGTGCTGGAGACCTTGCGCGCGGCCACGACGCCCAGTACGCCGACGAGGGTGTGCAAGGCGTTCAGGAGCGGGCTGACGCTGAAGATCAGCACCGAGTACTGGGTCGCGTGCGTCCCGAACGGACCGGCGGACGTCGACCCGGCGTTGCCGGGAACGAAGAACCCGATCACCCCGAGCAGGAGGTAGACCACGCCGGCGGCCAGCGCGGCGAGCCGCATCGGCGCGCCGTGACGTCGCCTTTCGGCGGAAGACTGGTCGGTGGAGGTGGGCATGGTGCCCTCCGTTCTGCCGGGCTACGCGGTTACCCGGGGCCGGTCCCTGGAAACGGCAACGAGTCCGGGCTCACGCCGCGGGTGCGCGGATGTTTGAGCCGGCACGTCGAGGGCACCCGAGCTGCGAAGAACTGCCGGTCAACATCGCCGCCGCCCAGGACATCTACGTGCGCCGCCACGGCACCATCGGCGAACTCGAACTGGCCTTCGAGGCGCTCGCACTCTCCGGCGACGACGCCAACGAGATCGGCCGCCGGTAACCAGGTGTCCTTTTTGGACGAACGGTACTTCGAGCGCAGCCGCCGGTCAGCACGAACACGATCGCCGTGAACGCCGCCCGGTCGTCTGCCCGCGCCGGTCCGCCACCTTGGCGACGTACTCCGTATTCGGGAAACTGAATGATCACCGGCGCCCGAGCCACGAGCTGATCCACGAGCGGTGCCATCAAAACTCGCTGCCGCCTTCACCTCGGTGTCAAGCTAGGACCGCTCCGGCGAGCCCGGACTTGGTGGGAAATTTGCAGTCAAGCGTCTTGACGTCCCCCAACCGACACGGTTTACTGTCAGTTGCCTCGATGGAACCGGTTCCGCGGCCGCCACCTGGACCACTCCAGCATCTCGGGTTGGTTGATGCTCCACTGCCCCAAACGTCATACCCGTCAGTTCACGGGGCATGACCAAGCTTCAGTGGTAGGTCTGCTACATCACCCGAATGCCGATGCGAGCGGTGCGCTCGTATCGGCATCGTGACGCGCGTAGCGCGCGGCACGATGGATCACGACTGACCAGGTGGGCTCGATGAGATCAAAGACGTTCTCCCGACCACGACGCGCCACAGCACCCCCGGGCACAGCCGCGGGTCGCCTGCGTGTTGCCCCCGTGTCCGCAGGATCGAGTCGTTGCCGCAGGACTTCTGCGCGGCAACGGACTCTACCGCGAACAATGGTGTGCCGGCGCCGGCTTTGTCGTGCGTGTTCATTTGCGCATCTCCCCATCGGCGACCGCGCGCACCCCCCGGTTTCGCTTCACGGTTGATCGCGTTCGCCGACGCGAGCGGCATCACCACGAAGCCTGGGCACTCGAGACGATCCGGTACCACGACGTATCCGCGATTGCATTGATCCAGATCTTCGTCATACATGACTGTTCGGTGCGTCCGATCTTCTGTTCGAATGTTTCGAAGAATTGAGCTGACAGAATTTCGACAGCGAAAGCAGGGATATTCAAATGCGAAGTATGTTGAATCGGGCTGGTTGCCGACCTCGGCAGTACCGGCTTCGGACCCGGGCCGCCCTCACCGCGGCCCTCGCTCTGGCGCTCGCCGGGAGTACGGCCTTCGTGGCCGGCGCGAGCGAAACCAACGGACCGGGGTCCGCTGCGGCCGGAGCTTCGGGCAACTCCATCGCGGCGGATGCCGGCTGGGTGGATGTGGACCAGGCCCGGTACCAACGCGAACTGGCCGACTACCAGGGCATCGTGCCGCCGCCGGTGCCGGCCGGGACGACGAGGGTCCCCGAGTTCCACACCGACTGCACGATCGCGAACGAAGCCAAGGACGACGCGATCATCTTCCCCGGCCTGTCCGGCGCCTCCCATATGCACACGTTCTTCGGGCCGAGGAACGACGCCTTCATGACCACGGAAACGCTTCTCGCCGCCGGGTCGACGACGTGCAACTCCCTGGGTGACAACGCCGCTTACTGGGTACCGCAGCTGCAGAGGAACGGCGTGGCCGTTCCGTTCAAGAGCATGCGCATCTACTACGGTTCCCGGGTCTCCGACCCGTCGGCCGTCCGGCCGTTCCCGCCCGGGCTGGTGATGGTGCAGGGTGACGCCAAGCTGCAGGTACCCACGCCGAGGGGGCAGGGAAACCAGTTCTGGTGCGCGGGCAGCGCCGAGGTCGGGCGGAGCGCCGACGGGAACTGGCCGGTGTGCGCCCCTGGCGGGAACCTGATCTTTCAACTCCCGTTCAAGGATTGCTGGGACGGCAAGCACATCGACTCGCCCGACCACAAGTCGCACATGGGAGACCCGGTCGCCGGCAAGTGCCAGGGAGCCTACCCGGTCGCGGTGCCGAACCTGTCGTACATGGTCAACTACGACATCCTGGGCGGCGACGGCCTCGCGCTGTCGTCCGGCATGGCGTCGTCGATGCACGGTGACTTCATGAACGGCTGGGACCACATCAAACTGGCCGCACTGGTCAAGACCTGCCTGAACCAGAACGCGAAGTGCGGGACCACGCCGAGCTTCACCGGCGGCTGAGAGCGACGGCAGGTGGCCGCCGTGCCGAGTCGTCCCGATCGGCCGGCACGGCGGCCTTCGTCCCGGGCTTTCGCTGTCATCGTCTCGGAGATGATGGCCCACGCGTACTTCACGGTGCACCGGCCGAAAGCGTTGCCGCCCCTCGGATGGTGACGGCTCGACGTCCGGCCTGATCACGCCGGCGTGACACCCCGCCGGGTGCCGCTACTGAACCAGTGCGGCGAGATGGTCTTGTTCCTGCAGGACTCGCGAAGCCAGGCTCACGGTCTGTGGTTCCTTGCCGGACGACTTCTCGCCGAGCGCCAAACGTCCCGTTTGGTCCAGGTGATCGCGCAGGCACTTTTTGAAGTAGTTGTCGAAATCCGCCTCGCGCAAAGCGCCGGCGCGCGTGATCTGGCTCGAGGAAACCATCCCCGGCATCTCCATCCCCTTGTGGGGGTTTTCCGCCGGGAGGCCGGCCTGGTCGTGAAGCCGCCGCAGATCCGACAGCTCCGATTTCGTCGAAGCGTCGGCTTTTTTGCCGAGGTCGCGGACAGCCGCGGATCCGGTGTGGCCGTCGACCAGGTTCAGCATCGGAACAAGCTGCTCGTCCATGGCTATGTTGATCTCAATCCACGCGCGGTCCGTAGCAGTGAACGATGACACCGCGGTGGAGGCGGATGCACTTGTGGATGGATTGCTGGTGGCGCAGCCGCCGACGCATATCATGCCCATGATGCCCAATCCAAGAAAAATGCGCATGCACCGATTACAGGCTATGCCCGCCGGTGAAGTCAACCTGCGAATGGGCCATGGGGCTTAGCCGTTGAACGGTCGAAGCCGGATAGGGCGAAGATAGAGCGACGCCTCACGCGGCTAGGGACCTATTCACCGGTCCGGAGTTCGCCGCGGTGGTGTGGTCAGCAGAGCTGTGATGCCGTCGACCAGGATTTCGCCGGTTTCGGCCCAGCCGGGAATGCCGGAACGGTCCCCCGCCTCGGCCAGTTCCGCTTCTCGCTCGGCGCAGGTGTGGACGATGGCGTGCCGGGCCATCGCCGAGCGGGTGAGGATCGCGGGGTCGGCGGGATCACCGGCGTGGGCGGCCACCGCCTGCAAGGCCCGGTGCATCACGGGCGTCGACGTGGTGACCGACAGTGCCGGCGCGCGCAGGACCGGGTCGCTGACAACGTGGGCGGCGAAGCGGGCGTAGTAACTGGGGACGCCGAGTTCCGCGAGGTGCAGCGTCGTCGGCAGCACCAGCGCGGCCACGTGGTCGCGCAGCCGCGTCGAACCCTCCGCCGCGGCCACCATCGCGGCCCGGATGTGGTCCATCGCTTCGCCGTGCTCGCGGAGCACGGCGAGGATCACTTCCTCCATCGTGCCGACGTGGTAAGCGACCGCGGAGTTGTTGGCCTGTCCGGCTTCCTGGGCGAGCCGCCGGCTCGACACCTGCGCGACGCCGTCCTCGGCGATCAGCCGCTCCGCCGTCTCCAGCAGGCGAGCCCGGGTGGCCGCCGACCTCCCGCCGCCCTGCGGCCGCGGGCCCGTCACCACCGCACCAGGACCTGGTCGATCCCGCCGACGATCAGCCCCTGCCGGGCGCGCAGGTCCGCGGCGTCCCCGACGAGTTCCAGCGTGGGCAGGCGCCGCAGCAGCACTTCGAGGACGGTCTGCAGCTCGACGCGCGCGAGCTGCTGGCCGACGCACGAGTGCGGGCCGACGCCGAAGGCCAGGTGCGGGTTGGGCCGGCGGGCGAGGTCCATGTCGCCGGCGCCGTCGAACGCGTCGGTGTCGCGGTTGCCCGAGGCCATGCTGCACACCACGGTCGTGCCGCGCGGCAGGGTGGTGCCGCCGACCACGGTCTCTTCCGAGACGTAGCGCGGCATCCCGAACCCGGGGTTGGCGTCGAACCGCAGCGCCTCCTCGACGGCGGGCGGCACCAGCGACGGGTCGGCCAGCAGCCGCTCCCAGCGGTGCTCGCGGTCCGCCAGCAGCATCGCGACCATCTTGCCGATCATGTTGGCGGTGGTCTCGTGCCCGGCGATGAGCAGGCCCTGCCCGGTCATGACCAGCTCGGTCGCGGTCATGTCGGCGGCGAGAGCGCTCAGCAGGTCGTCACCGGGTGCGGATCGCTTGGTGGCGACCAACTCCGTCATGTACTGGTAGAACTCCCGGCCCGACCGGTCGATCTCGTCCTGGCTGAACCGGGTCATGTTGAGCATCGTGTCCGACCAGTGCGCGAACCGGCCCCGGTCGTCCCGCGGCACCCCGAGCAGGTCGCAGATCACGAACACGGGCAGCGGAAACCCCAGCGCGGGCCCGATGTTGGCGGGCGCGCCGGCCTCGACCATGTCGGTGATCAGCTGCTCGGCCAGTTCCGTCATGCCCGGCCGCAGTGCCTGCACCCGCTTGACGGTGAACGCTTTCCCGACCAGCCGCCGCCAGCGCCGGTGCCCGGGACCGCCGAGCATCGACGCCTCCGGCTCGTCCGCGGCCACCTCGCCGCCGGTCGACGCCGAAGGCCGGCTGAACACCCCGCCGTCGTCGCTGTCGGAGACGCGGGACGCGTCGTCGGCGTCGAGCTGCCGGCTGAACCGGGGGTCCGACAGCATCGCCCGGACGTCGTCGTAGCGGGTCAGCAGCAGCGCTTCGTCGCCGCTGGCCAGTTCGATGCGCGCCACCGGGCACCGCGCCCGCAGCTGTGCCCACTCCGGCGGTGGCTCCAGCGCGGTGGGGTTGGGGAACGGGTAGGGCGGCAGTCCCTCCAGGACCGCAGCCGGGTCGTTGCCTGCGTGCGCTCGGTCGTCGGGCATGTCGGCAGCCTAGGTAAGGCGGTTGACTTAATCAAGACGGCTGTCTTAATCTCGACCGGCCAGCGCCTCGGATCGGAGGGCTCATGCGTGGACTGCCCGGCAAGAGCATCGTCATCGCCGGTGGTGCCAGCGGGATCGGCGCGGCCACGGCCGTCCGGCTCGCCGAAGAAGGCGCCCGCGTCGTCGTCGGAGACATCAACGTCGACGGCGCGCGAGCCACCGTCGAGTCGATCACGGCGTCCGGCGGCGACGCCGTCGCGGTCGAGTTCGACCTCGCCGACGAGACGTCGATCGAGCGGCTGCTCCAGAGCGCCCTCGACCGGACCGGCCGCCTCGACGGCGTCTTCAACGTCGGCGCCGACCTCACCCCCGCCACGCTGGGCAACGACGTCGCGATCGACGGCATGGACGCGGCGATCTGGCGCCGCACGTTCGAAGTGAACCTGATCGGTTTCGCCCGCAGTTGCCGGCTGGCCATCCCGCACCTGCTCGCCGCGGGCGGCGGCGCGATCGTCAACACCTCGTCCGCCGCGGCCTTCGTCGGCGAGGCCGTGCGTCCGGCCTACGCGGCGTCCAAAGCTGGTGTGAACGCGCTGACCCGCCACGTCGCGTCCCGGTGGGGCAAGGAAGGGATCCGCTGCAACGGCGTGTCGCCCGGGATGGTCCTCTCCGAGACGGCGCTGGCCACCATGAGCGAAGAATTCCGGGCGGCCGGGCTCGCCGGCAACCGCAGCACCCGCCTCGGCCGGCCCGCCGACCTCGCCGCGGCCGCGGCGTTCCTCCTCAGTGACGACGCCGAATGGGTCAACGGGCAGACCTGGTCCATCGACGGCGGCGGCAGCCTGCACGACTGAACCCGCTGCTTGACGTATGAGCCGGAACAGCAGGGCCGCCTCGGCACCCGTGGTGGACAAGTTCGTCCCGCGGCACAGGAGTAGCCCGGGCCGAGCGGGCCCGCGCGGAAGCCGCCGGGAATCATCTACTCATGCCGACCTCCTCACCTCGGGCGCGGGTCCAGCGGACCGAACGCTGGTTCCTCCGGCGCGGGACCCCGACGATGATCGCCGGGTACGGCTTCACCGAGCACGTCCTGCCCCGGATGCTGCCCGCGCTGGTCTTCGTCACGCTCGCGAGCCTCGCCTGGCTCGTCCCGCTCAAGACCGCCGGCTCGGGCCGCTGGATTCTGCTCGGCGTCGTCGTCGCGGTGACCCTCGCGGCCTGGGTGACGATCTCGCTGTTCGTCCGGCACCTCCCCCGCTTCTCCCGCGCCGCGACCATCGCCATCCTGATCACCTACGCGGCGATGCCGGTCGCCGTCCCGTTGCTGCAGCTCGCCTTCGACGGCGCCATCACCCTCCCGGGCGCCCGCGCGCTGGGCGTCCTCGCGTTCCTCGTGTTCTTCGCCGCCGTCTTCGCGGCCACCTACCTCGCCACCACCTACGGCTTCGGCACCCTCGTGCGCCAAGGCGTCAAGCAGGCGATCACCGACCTCCGCAACAGCGTGCAGGTCCTCGGCCGGGCCCTGCCTGTCCTGCTCTTCGTCACCCTGTTCCTCTTCTTCACCGGCGAGCTGTGGCAGCTGATGAACCAGCTCGCCTGGTGGCGCCTCGCCCTGGTCGTCGTCCTCTTCGGCGCGGTCACCGTCCTCGCCGCGGCCGCCCGCCTCCGCGAGGAGATCGGCCGGGTCGAACAGGACTTCAGCCCGCCCATGCTGACCGCCGCCTGCGCCGGCACCCCACTCGCCGCCGTCACCCTCGACGGCCCCGTCCGCGCGGTCAGCCTCAACGGACGCCAGAAACGCAACCTGCTGCTGATGCTCGCGACCCGCCAGCTCGTCCAGGCCGCGGTGATCGGCCTCGCCTCGTTCGCCTTCTTCGTGCTGCTCGGCGTGATCATCGTGACCCCCGCGACGGCCGAACAGTGGATCGGCGCGGCGCCGGCGATCTCGCCGCTCCTGCCCGGCGTCCCGGTCGCCCTGCTGCGCAACGCCACCCTGCTCGCCGGATTCGGCAGCATGTACTTCGCGGTTACGTCGATGAGCGACACCGAGCACCGCAAACAGTTCTTCGCCCCGATCATCGACGAGATCGAACGCACCCTCGCCGTCCGCGCCGTCTACCTCACCCTCCACCCGGATACCGCGACGTCCACCCAGCCCTGACGACGCGGTCGCCGCGTAGTGACCGGAGCCGCTCCCGGCAGGAGGCGACGTCGGTCCGCTACGGATACGGTCACACAGCTGCTGCACCACGCCGATGTCGTGCGAGACGAGCACCAGGGCATCGATCGCGACGCCCACGACCTGCGCGCCGCCTACGACACCATGAGCCTCACCTTCTACGACGCCCCTCACGTCGCGCTGCTGTACGCGCCGGAATCCGGCGATCCGCGGCTCACCGACCGATCGACCCGAGCCGGACTCCCCGTCCGGGCGGCCGCGTCACCCTTCGCGGCGCGCCGTGATCGCCACCGCGTTGGCGCGAATCCGGTCCGGCAACGGGTTCAACACCGCGCGGGACGGCGATCGCGCGGAGATCCGCGATCAGGTCCTGGCGAGAAGCCGGTCGAGCACCCGGTCGAGGCCGAAGACGAACAGCTCGTCGTCCGGCCACCCGGCATCGACGAACCCCGACGTGCTGAGTGTCGGATAGCGCTCGGCGGAATCGAGGATGTGCGCGCGGACCTTGGCGATCGCGGCCGGGTCCTCCAGCCGGCGCCAGGTGGCGTCCGCCAGCGACGCGCCGAGCACGAAGCCGGCAAGTGTGCGGGTCGCGGCCGCGAGTTCCAGCCCGGCCAGCCCGGCCTGGACGAGCTTCGCCTGGATGAACTCGGTACGCGCCAGCACGTTGGGCCCGAGCAGCGGGCGGCCGAGCAGAGCGGGCGACCACGGATGGGCGAGCATCGCGGCGCGCCAGCCGACGAGCAGCGCCCGGAGTCCGGCCCGGGGCTCCGAGCCGGGCGGGGGTACCGGTACTTCGCCGACGACGTGGTCGAGCGCGAGGTCGAGCAGGTCTTCCTTGGTCGCGACGTGCCAGTAGAGCGCGGTGGAAGTCACCTCGAGCCGTTCGGCGAGCTTGCGCATCGTCAGCCGTTCCGCCCCCGCCGCGTCGAGTTCGGCGATCGCCGCGGTGATGATCCGCTCCAGGGTGAGCGGTGTGTTCCGCCTCGGCGGTCGCGGCGGCTCATCCCGCAGCCAGAGGACGTCGTCGGTCATGGCTGATCACCTTACCCGTCAACATTTGACTTATCGTTGGTAAGTTAATATAACATCGGTAAGTCAAGCCCGTGAGCGATCGAAGGTCAGCCATGAAATCCGAAGCCGTCCCGAACCGGTGGCTCGCGCTCGTCGTCTTGAGCCTGGCGCAGCTGACGGTCATCCTGGACTCCACCATCGTCAACATCGCCCTGCCCACCGCCCAGCACGACCTGGCGTTCTCCGATGACAACCGACAGTGGGTCGTCACCGGCTACGCCCTCGCCTTCGGCAGCCTCCTGCTCCTGGGCGGCCGCCTCGGCGACCTCTACGGCCGCAAACGGCTGTTCGTCATCGGGATGCTCGGCTTCGCGGCCGCCTCCGCCCTCGGCGGCGCCGCAGACGGGTTCACCCTCCTGCTGATCGCCCGCATCGCCCAAGGCGCCTTCGCCGCGATCCTCGCCCCCGCCGCACTGTCCATGGTCTCGGTGACCTTCGCCGACAACGCCGGCGAACGCGGCCGCGCCTTCGGCGTCTTCGGCGCCATCTCCGGCGCCGGCGGCGCACTCGGCCTGCTCCTGGGCGGTGTGCTCACCCAGAACCTGTCCTGGCGCTGGTGCCTCTACGTCAACGTCGTCATCGCCGCGATCGCGATCGCCGGTGCACTGGTCTTCCTCGTCGACCGCGCCCGGCCGGAACGGACCCGGCTCGACGTCGCGGGCACCGTCCTGGCCCTGCTCGGACTGTTCGGCATCGTCTACGGCCTCGGCAACGCCGCCTCCCGCGGCTGGACCGACCCCTGGACCCTCGGCCCGACCGCGCTCGGCGTGCTCCTCGTCATCGCGTTCGTCGTGGTCGAACGCCGGGTCCGGGACCCGCTGCTGCCGCTGTCGGTGGTCTTGGACCGCGACCGCGGCGCGTCCTACCTCACGATCGGCATCTCCGGCACCGGCGGCTTCGCCGTGTTCCTCTTCGTCACCTACTACCTGGCCGACACCCTGAAGTTCACCCCGGTGCAGAGCGGCCTGGCGTTCCTGCCCATGGTCGTCCTGGTGATGGCCGGCGCGGTGTTCTCCGGCGCGGTGCTGCTCCCCCGCGTCGGCCCCCGCCCGATCGTGCCGCTCGGCAGCCTCCTCGCCGCGGTGGGCATGGTCCTGCTCACCGGCATCGACGCCGGCTCGACCTACACCGGGGGTGTGCTGCCGGGCCTGCTCGTCATCGGTCTCGGCCTCGGCATGGTCTTCGGCCCGGGCCAGAACGCCGCCACCAGCGGAATCCGGGCCCACGAAACCGGTGTGGCGTCCGCGATGGCCAACATCACCCAGCAGGTCGGCGGCTCGATCGGGCTGGCCGTGTTCAGCTCCCTCGGCGCGACCGCCACCACGAGCTACCTCACCACCCACGCCGCGACGGCCACCGACCCCGCCACCATCGCGCAGGCGACGTTCGCCGGCTACCACTTCGTGTTCTGGATCGCCGCCGCGTTGTTCCTCGCCGGCGCGCTGCTCTCGGCCGGGCTCTTCCGAAGCGGCCCGCTGGCCGTCGATCCCGACGCCGAACCCGCCCTCGCCCACTGACAGATCCGAGGAGACACGTGTTCACGGACAAAGAAATCGAGTACCTGGCCGATCAACCGCTGTGCCGGGTGGCCACCGCCCAGCCCGACGGCACCCTCCAGGTCAGCCCGGTCGGTTTCACCTACAACCCCGACACGCAGACCATCGACCTGATGGGGCTCAACCTCCGCAAGAGCCGCCGGTTCCGCAACGTCGCCGACAACGGCCGCATCGCGCTCGTGATCGACGACGTCCCCAGCACCAACCCGTGGCGAGTCCGGTCCTTGGAGATCCGCGGTCACGCCGAGGCGCTCACCGACGTCGAAACGCCCGGCCACCACGACGACGCGATGATCCGCGTTCACCCCGAACGCGTCATCGCCATCGGCGTCGAGGACTGGGACGTCGACTACACCCAGCAGACCCCCCACAGCCGCAACGTCTGACAGGAGACGATCACCGTGAAAGCAGTACAGTTCCAGCACTACGGCGGCCCCGAAGTCCTCAAGATCGTGGACCTGCCCGACCCCCACCCGGGCCCGGGCCAAGTCCGGATCAGGGTCCGCGCGGCCGGGATCAGCGCCAGCGACACCAAGATCCGCCGCGGCGAACTCAGCTTCGGCGCCACCCTCCCCCAGACGACCGGCGCCGACGTCGCGGGTGTCGTCGACGAGATCGGCGACGGCGTCACCGACGTCGCCGTCGGCGACCGCGTCTTCGGCATCTCCGACGACCAAGCGGCCGCCGCCGAGTTCGCCTTGCTGAGCTTCCGTGCTCCCATCCCGCCGTCGCTCGGGTTCGTCGACGCGGCCGGCATCCCGGTCGCCCTCGAAACCGCCACCCGCGGCCTCGACCAGCTCCACGTCACCGCCGGAACCACCCTGTTCGTCAACGGTGCCTCCGGTGGGATCGGCACGGCGACCGTCCAGCTCGCCGTCGCCCGCGGCGCCCGGGTGATCGGCGCCGCCGGCGCCCGCAACAGCGGCTTCCTGAGCATGCTGGGCGCCGAACCGGTGACCTACGGCGACGGCATGACCGACCGCGTCCGCACGCTGGCCCCTGACGGCGTCGACGTCGCCCTCGACGTGGCCGGCAACGGCGTGCTCCCCGAGCTCATCGACCTCGCCGGCGGTAACGCGAAGAACGTGATCACCCTCGCCGACTTCGCCGGCGCCGAACAGCACGGCGTGCACTTCAGCAACGGATTCGCCGACGGCAACGCCTTCCACGCCCTCGCCACCATCGGCGAGCTGATCGAAGCCGGCCGGTTCTGGCTGCCGGTCGAGCGGACCTTCCCCCTGGCCGACATCGCCGAAGCCCACCGGGCAAGCGAAACGGGCCACGTCCGCGGCCGGCTGGTCCTTACCGCATTCAGCTGACACCAAACCCTGGCTACCTGGAACACCTTGACAAAGCCCGGCTCAAGCCTCCATGGTTAGCTACATGAGTAATGAACCGACGAACCGCCGTGTGCGGTGGTCGGCGTGAAGGACGACGGACGGCCGCTGTTCCTGCAGATCGCCGAGCGGATCGAGAACTCGATCGTCGACGGCAGCCTGCCCGCGGACACGCAGGTGCCCTCCACCAACGAGCTCGCGGCCTTCCACCGGATCAACCCGGCGACCGCGGGCAAGGGCGTCAACCAGCTCGTCGCCGACGGGATCCTCTACAAGAGACGAGGCATCGGCATGTTCGTCGCGCCGGACGCCCGCGCGCAGCTGCTGGAGCGGCGCCGCCGGGACTTCACGCGGCAGTTCCTCGCCCCGCTGATGGCGGAGGCGGGCAAGCTCGGCATGGACGCCGAGGAGATCAAGAAGCTGATCGACGTCTGGGAGCCGCAGCGATGAACGTGGTGCGCACAACCGGGGTGAGCAAGCGCTACGGCCCGCTCGCCGCGCTCGACGGGGTGAGCGTGGAGCTCGCCGGGAACACGATCCACGGCCTGCTGGGCCGCAACGGCGCCGGCAAGACCACGCTGATGCGGATCCTCACCGGGCAGGCCTTCGAGACCGGCGGCACGGTGGAGGTCTTCGGGCAGCACCCATCCGAGAACGCCGACGTGCTTGCGCGGGTCTGCTTCATCAAGGAAAGCCAGCACTACCCGGAGAAGTTCCGCGTCAAGCACGCGCTGCGGGCCGCGCGACTGCTCTACCCGCACTGGGACGACGCCTACGCCGCGGCGCTGCTGACGGACTTCGCTGTCCCAGCGGGAAGCAGGATCGGGAAGCTCTCGCGCGGGCAGCTGTCGGCGGTCGGGGTGATCATCGGGCTGGCTTCGCGGGCCCCGCTGACCCTGTTCGACGAGCCCTACCTCGGCCTCGACGCCGTCGCGCGCCAGCTGTTCTACGACCGGCTGCTCGCCGACTTCGCCGAGCACCCGCGCACGATCGTGCTCTCCACACACTTGATCGACGAAGTCAGCGACCTGATCGAACACGTCGTCCTGCTCGACCGGGGCCGGGTCCTCATCGACACCGACGCGGAGACGCTGCGCGGCGAGGCCGTCGCGGTGACCGGGCCCGCCGAGGCCGTCGAGCGCTTCGCCGCCGGCCACCGGGAACTGCACCGCGAACGGTTCGGCGGCACCCTGCGCGTCACCCTCACCGGGGCCCGGGACCGGTACGAGCCCGGGCTGGACTTCGAGCCGGTTTCGTTGCAGCAGCTGGTCGTCCGCACCACCCAAGGCCACGGCGGGCCGGTCGCCGCCGGGAAGGAATCCTGATGACACGCGTGCTCGACGTCGCGCGGATCCAGCTGGTCAACTGGCCGGTCCTGCTCGCCTACCCGCTGGGCCTGCTGGCCGTGCTGCCGCTGCTGGGCTGGGGCATCGACGTCTCCAACGGCGAAGGCGCGTTCGGCGCGCACGAGATCTACTTGCTGCCGGCCCTGTGGGGCGTGGTCGCCCCCGCGCACCTGCAGTCGATGACGCAGGTGTTCCCGTTCGCGCTGGGGCTCGGCGTGACCCGCCGGACGTTCGCCGCGGCCACCGCACTGGTCGTCGTCGGCCAGGCGCTGCTCGTCGGGCTCGTGATGGTGGTGCTCGACGTCGTCGAGCGGTCGACCGGCGGCTGGGGCCGGGAGGCGCGGATCTTCGGGCCGGCCGTGCTGGGTCAGCACGGCCCGTTCGCGCTGTGGTTCGTCTACAGTGGACCGCTGGTTGCGGTGTCCGCGATCGGGGTGCTGGCGGGCGTGGTGTTCCAGCGCTGGCGGCAGACGGGGATCTACCTCGGCCTCGCCGGGGCCGCCGCGCTGCTCGCCGGGATCAAGCTCCTGGCGTCGCAGCGGAGCTGGTGGCCCGCGATCGGCGACTTCCTCGGCGGGCAGCCGTCGTTCGCGCTGTACACGGCCTACCCGCTGGTGTTCGCGCTGGCCCTCGGCGCCACGGCGTGGCTGGTGCTCCGGCGCGCGACCGCCTGAAGGTCAGTCCTGGGTCGCCTGGCGCGCGAGGTTTTCGACGGCGGAAGCGGTCGCCGTGACGACGCCGACCGTCTCCGGGGACAGGCCGTGGCGTCGCGCGATCCAGGCGACGTCGTTGTAGGTCACCCGGGTCCGGCCGTGCTCATCCTCCCAGACGAGGAACTTCAGCGGCAGGTCGATGCCGGCGACCTGGTTCTCCCGCATGAGCTGGGTGCCACCGCGCGGGTTGCCGAAGATGAGCAGGAAGGTCGGGCGGAGGTCCAGGTCGACCTCGCGGGCGTTGCGCGCGTGGTCGACCCGGGCGAACACGACGAGCCCGGCGGTGGCGATGGCCCGCTCGAGCCGGTCGACGGTCGTGTCCACCGGCCACTTGCTCGCGACGGTCACCAAGCCCTGCTGATCCACGCGGTCTCCTCGGCTGAGCGGGCCGGACGCTCACTCCGTACCAGCGTACTGCGCGCGGACACCGGAGCGGGACAGGTGAACCACCGTTGTGGACATTGCCCCCGATCCTCGCCATGATCTCCGCCATGGTGACGAAAACCCCCAGAAATGTGACTATTCAGGCGATTGCTGTCACAGTGATGGCCGCGGCTCTGACCGTTTCCTGCGCCGCGAAATCGTCGACTGTCGCCGGGCAGCCCATTCCCGCGACCACCACTTCGGCATCGGTCAGCAGCGCGAACACAGCCGCTGCCGATGCGAAGTCCGGTGCGCCGACCGCGGAACAGGCGCTCGCCCAGTGGATCGGCGCGGTCGTCTCCGGCGACTTCGACCAGGCGTGCTCCGTCATGGCCGATGCCGAACAAACCCCGCCGAAGGTCTTCTCCCCCGAAACGTGCGCCGGCCAAGACGAAACGATGAAGTCGGTGCGCAAGGTACTCGACGGGTTGCGCACCGCCTTCACCCCGGACAACGCGGCGAACCCGCCCAAGGTCGAGGTCGCGGGCCCGGCCGCCACCGGCGACTCGGCGAAGATCGCCGCCGACAAGATATCGGTCGAAGGGAAGACCCTCGACGACATCGTCCTGTCCCATTCCACCGGCGTGCAACCGGGCCAGACGAACATGACCTTCAGCCTGCAGAAACTCGAGGAAGCTTGGTACGTCACGAACTTCGACCTGAAGATCTGATCCAGGCCTTGGCTGCCTGGTTACCGGGGTGACGGCCGGAAGGTCTTCCGAATACCTCGGCGCGTCAGGTGTCCGCTGCCAGCCGCTCCCGCAACTGGGCCCGCGAAGTGATGCCGAGTTTCGGGAAGACCCGGTACAAGTGCGACCCGACTGTGCGCGCGGAGAGGAACAGGCGCTCGCCGATCTCCTTGTTGCTCAACCCTTTCGCCGCCAGCTCGACGATCACCTGCTGCTGCGGCGTCAGTTCCAGCAGCGCCGTCGGCCCGGCGGGCTCCGCCCGGACGCCGGCCGCGCGCAGCTCGGCGACCGTGCGTTCGGCCCACGGCCGGGACCCGAGCCGGCGGAACGTCTCCAGTGCCGATCGCAGCGGCAGCCGGGCGTCGGCACGTCGGCCGCGTCTGCGCAGCCACTCGCCGTAGTCCAGCTGGGTCGCGGCCTGCTCGAACGGCCACGGCCCGGAGTCCTCGAGCGCCGTCCGGAACAGGTCCTCGGCCTCGTCCGGCGCGGCCAGCGCGCGGGCACGTGCCACCAGGTTGCGTTGCCGTCGCGTCGCCGGGACGACCCGGTCGACGAGGTGCGCCACCGAATGGCCGGTGCGCGCCGCGGCGGCCGCGAGATCGGCGATGGCCAGCGGCGTCACGTGGTAGTGCACCGGCCGGCCGTCCGCGTCGAACAGCATGCGGAGCTGGTCGTACGCCGTCTCGAAGTCACCCTCGGCGGTGGCGGCCAGGCCCAGCGCCCACCGGCCGCGCGCGATCACCGACGCGCTCGCGTCCGGGGTGACGGCGGCCAGCGCGGCGGTGGCGAGTTCCCGGGCCTGGACGATGTCGCCCTGCAGCGCGAGGACCGTGGCGTCGAGGGTCTGGGCCGCCGCGGCGGTGTGCGGCAGGTCGCCGTCGGCCGCGCTCCGGGCCGAAGCGGCCGCGACCAGCCGGGCCGGCGCCCACCGCCCGGACTCCAGGTACGCCCAGCCCGCCGCGCAGCGCAGGACGTCCGGCAGCTCGGCGAGGTCCGCGGCCCGCTCGAAGCCGGCCACAGCAAGCGAAGTCTCGTCCAGCAGCCAGGCCATCGTGGCGTGGGCGATCAGCTGGTCCGGCCGGGACGGCGGGTCGGGGAGCCCGGCGGCCGACGCCGGGTCCGTCAGCGTCCGCGCCCACAGCGAACGGGCGACGACGCCCTCGCGACGGCCCGTGTAGTAGGCGACGACGGCGGCGCTGTCCATCGCTTCCCCGGCCAGCGGCTCGGGGAGGTTCGCGGCCGCGTCGAGCAGGTGCCGCAGCGCGGCGTCACGGCGCTGGGTGAGAGCCAAGGCCTGGCCTCGCCGGAGGGCGGTCTCGCCGCTCAGCGAAGGGTCTTCGACGCGGCCGAGCAGCTCCAGGCCCCGTCCCGGGTAGCCACCGAGGATCGCCAGCTCGGCCGCGCGCAGCAGCCGCCGATCACCACCGGCGCGGTCCAGCAGCCGGGCCGCCGTGCCGTACGCCCCGCGCCGGACGGCCTGCCCGGCCTGCTCGTCCAGCTCCGCCGCCGTCAGCTCGGGCACCGCGACGGCCACGTCCGCCGGCGGGCCGACTTCGAGGCGCGGCAGGCCGAAGTGCGCCTGGTGGCTCGCACCGAGCAGGGCGACGGGTTCGCCGTCCAGGCGGCGCGCCACGAACGTGAGCACCCGCAGCGAATCCGGGTCGAGCCACTGCAGGTCGTCGACGACCAGCAGCACCGGCCCGAGCTCGGAAAGCAGGGTCAGCACGGCGATGCCCAGCAGCAGCCGGTCGGGGCCACCGTCGCCGGTGAGCACGCCCAGGGCGGCCCGCTGCCGCGCGGGGAGGACGTCGGCGCGGTCCAGCACGGGCCGCAGCAGCTGGTGCAGGCCGGCGAACGGGATGTCGGTCTCGAGGCGGTGCCCGGACGCCCGCAGGACCAGGCCGCCGGCCTCGGCCGCGGCGTCGTCCAGGCGGGCGGTCTTGCCGGTTCCCGGGCCGCCGATCAGGATCAGGGCCTGCCCTCCGGTGACGAGGCTCACCCGGCGAACCTACCCGATGCAGTCAGGTGACGGATTCGGCGAGCGCCGCGCCGGGCCACGATCGAGGCATGCCCGAAATCACCCGAGTGCCGGAGAAGGAGTGGCCGACCCGGCCGCCCACCGCGATGTTCGCCGACCTGCCACAGTCCTTCTGGGACGCCCGCCCGCACCTGTGGGACCCGGCCGGCGGCCGGCTCGTCAGCCGCACCCACACCTGGGTCGTCCGCGTGAACGGCTTGGTCGTGCTGGTCGACACGGGCATCGGCGACGGCAAGGACCGGCCGGGGATGCCCGCTTTCCACCGGCTCGACACCGGCTTCCCGGCCCGGCTGGCCGAAGCGGGCGTCGAAGCCGGTGACGTCGACGTCGTGGTCAACACCCACCTGCACGCCGACCACGTGGGCTGGAACACCACCCTGGCCGACGGCGAATGGGTTCCGACGTTCCCGCGCGCGACCTACCTGTTCCCCGCGGCCGACTACGAGCACTTCCGCGGCGATCCGGTGCTCGCCGACAGCGTCCAGCCGGTGATCGACGCGGGGCAGGCGGTGCTCTGGCGCGACGGCCACCGCATCGCCGACGACCTGGTGCTCGAACCGGCTCCCGGGCACACCCCGGGCTCCAGCGTGCTCAAGCTGCGCGAGGACGCCGTGTTCGTCGGCGATTTGCTGCACAACCCGGCCCAGGCACTGGAACCGGACAGCAACAGCATGTTCTGCCTCGACGCGACCGAGGCTCGCTCGGCGCGCCGGCGCGTCCTCGGCTGGGCCGCCGACCACGGCGCACTGGTGCTGCCCGCGCACTTCGAGGGCGGTCCCGTCGTCCGGGAAGGAGCGGGCTTTGCGTTCGCCTGAGCTGCTGGGCCGCCGCGAGAACGGCGTGTGGATCTACCAGGGCATCCCGTACGCGACGCTCGAGGACCGCTTCGGCCCGCCGCAGCCGCCGCCGCCGGGTTTCCGGGACGCCACCACGCCGGGGCCGACCGCGCCACAGGAGACGCGGTCGTTCCCCGGCACGGACCTCGCGGCGATCCTCGGCCCCGGCTGGGAGCCGGGGCCCGGCTACCTGACCGTGAACGTGTGGACCCCGGACTCCCCCGCGCGGGACCTCCCGGTCATGGTGTTCGTGCACGGCGGCGGCTTCCTCAGCGGATCCGGCCACGCCCCGATGTACGACGGCACGACCTTCGCCCGCGACGGCGTCGTGCTCGTGACGCTCAACTACCGCCTGGGCGCCGTCGGCTGGCTCGACCTGCCCGACGCGCCCCGCAACCGCGGGCTCCTCGACGTCCTGGCGGCGCTGCGCTGGGTCCGGGCGCACATCGCGGGGTTCGGCGGCGATCCGGGCAACGTCACGCTGTTCGGCCAGTCCGCGGGCGCGATGCTGATCGCCGCGCTGCTGGCCACGCCCGAAGCGGACGGCCTGGTGCACCGCGCGATCTCCCAAAGCGGCGGAGCGCACGTGTTCAGCCCGGCCCAGGCCGAGCGGGTGACCGCGGCGCTGGCGGCGAAACTGGACGTGGCCCCGACGGCACGCGCGTTCGCCGGGATCGGTGACGCCGACCTGGTCCGGGCCGGGGCCGAGCTGCGCGTCGACACGCGGTACGACCGCTCACTCGGGGTCAGCCCGTTCAAGCCGGTGGTGGACGGCGCTCTGGAACTCGCGCCGGTCGATTTTGTCATCGGCACCAACGAGAACGAGGCCGACCTGTACGTCTTCGAGCCGGTCACCGACGCCGACGTCCTCGCGGCCGCGACCCGGCGGCACCCGGAACCGGAGCGGCTGGCCGCGAGCTACCGGGCCCGCTTCGCGCGCCCGGCCGACCAGTGGTCGGCCCTGGTGACCGAGCAGTTCGAGACCGGCTCCACGCAGCTGGCCGGGGCGCACCGGGGGCGGGTGTGGACTTACCGGTTCGGCCGCGACGGCGGGGCACCGCACTGCGCCGAGCTGCCGTTCGTGTTCGGGCCCGGTCCCCTCCATGACGCGTGGGTCGCGTTCGCCACGACCGGCGATCCCGGATGGGCACCACACCCGGCGGCCAAGCGGTTCTCGATCGCCGCGCACGAGCCGGGCCGGCCGGCGACCCGGTACTGACCTTGGGCCACGGCCACCTCACAACCCGCCCCGCCCGCTCAGGAGCGGCGAATCCGCCGGTTGCCCCTAGTCGCGTCAGCCGTGCGACGCGACCGCTTTCGGTTTGCCGGCGAGGAAGTTCTCCAGGATCTCGGTGAATCGTGCCGGCTGTTCCTCGGCGACGTAATGTCCGCAATCGTCGATGACCACCTCGGTGACGTCGTCGGCCGCCAGTCGCATCGTGTCGGCTACCAGAGCGCCGCAGTACTGTGCGCCGCCGATGGCCAGCACCGGCGTTGTCAGCCGGGTCTTCTTGCGCTGCTCGTTCTGTGCGATCGTCTCGTCCAACGCCCGGTAGTACCCGAAACTCGCCCGCAGGCCGCGCGGATCCGCGACGATCGCGTCGACGTAGACGTCGACGGCGTAGGCGGGGATCGTGGCCGGGGTGGCGCCCTTCGTGGCGAACTGGTGGCCGAAGAAGAGCGGCTCCCGTCCCCGGACCAGTTCCTCGTTGAGGTCGGTGAGCCGGTTGAAGCCGAAGTGCCAGAGCCGCTGGTTGGCCGCGGCCGTGCCGAAGACCGGCGGGGCCGGCGAGAGGCCGGGGATGATCGCGTCGACGACGGTGAGCCGGCCCACCCGCTCGGGGTGATCGGCGGCGAGGGCGTATCCGGTCCACATGCCGACGTCGTGGCCGACCACGTCGAACCGGTCGTGCCCGAGCGCGGCCATCAGCGCGACCAGATCGGCGGCCAGCGTGCCGGTGTCGTAACCGTCGTCGGGCTTGCCGGAGAGCCCGGCCCCGCGCGAGTCGACGGCGACGACGGTGTGCTCGCGGGCGAGCGCGGGCATCACTTCCCGCCAGGCGTACCAGGTCTGGGGCCAGCCGCCGACCAGCAGCAGCGGCGGGCCGTCCCCGCCGGTGACCGCGTGCAGCCGCAACCCGTCCAGCTCCACGAGCCGGCTGGTGAAGACGTCGGTGAACCCCTCGGGCAGCCGCAGCGAGTTCAAGTGTGTCGTGCCGGCGGCCGGGCTCATCTTGGAACGATCGGTGCAACTTGTCATGCCGGTGACCATACGCATCTTGAACCGATCAGTGCAAGATGTGTAGGCTGACGAACATGGCGGGTCGCAAGCAGTTCGACGTGGACGAGGCGTTGCGACGCGCGATGCACGTCTTCTGGCGCTGGGGTTATTCGGAGGCCTCGATCGACCGCCTGACCGAGGGCACGGGCCTGGGCCGGAGTTCGCTCTACAGCACCTTCGGCGACAAGAGCACCCTCTTCCGGAAGGGCCTCGAGCGGTACGCGCAGACCTACCACCCGCTGTACGGCCGGGCACTGGCCGGCCCCCACCCGAGCCCGAGCGCCGTCGTGGCCGCCTACCTGCAGGTCACCCTGAACCGCATCGCCGACCCGGCGGTCCCGGACGGCTGCCTGATCACGATGTCGGCAGCGCAGTTCCCGGCCCTCGACGCGGAGAGCCAGGCGATGGTCCGCGCCATGATCGACGGTTTGCGGGCGATGCTGGAGCAGGCGATGCGGGCGGCGGGGGCCGACGAGCAGGAGGCGGCGGAGCTGGCGTTGTGCGCGCTCGCGACGAACAAATCCCTGGCCGTGTTGAGTCGCGCCGGCTTCTCGAGCGAAGACCTGGCGACGGTTGCCGCGGGCGCCGCTCGTCTCCCCGGGAGAGCAGGGGCCGGTCCCGGCCGTTCCGGATCAGGGGAGGATGTCAGGCGGTAGCCGGGATGACGACGACCTTGCCGTGCACCGCGCCCTCGGCGGCCCGTGCGTGCAGCGCCGGCAGCTCGGACAGCGGCACCCGCTCGGCGACCTCGACACGCAGCTCGCCGCGGTCGACCAGCGCCACCAGCTTCGCCAGCTGCCCGGCGTCGCTGCGGACGAACAGGTCGATGCCACGCACGCCGCGTTCCTCGTCGGCGGGAGCGGGCATCCACACCGTCGTGTTCACCACGACCCCGCCCGGCTTGACCAGCGTGACGAGCGCGGCCAGCTCGGCCGGGTCGACCGGTGCGAGGTTGAGCACGACGTCGACCGGCTCGGTCACCGCCGCGGTCACCCCGGTGGTGGTGTGGTCGACGACTTCGTCGGCGCCGGCCGCCTTGACCGCGTCGCCGCTGCGCGGGCTCGCCGTGGCGATGACGTGGGCTCCGGCGCCCTTGGCCAGCTGCACGGCGTAACCCCCGACCGCGCCACCGGCGCCGTTGATCAGCACGCGCTGCCCGGACTTCAGCTCGCCGTGGTCGAACAGCGCCTGCCACGCGGTCAGTCCCACCAGCGGCAGCGCGGCCGCGTCGGCGAGCGGGACGCCCTTCGGTGCGGGCGTGAGGACCCCGGCCGGCGCGAGGACGTACTCCGCGGCGGCGCCGTCGCCGTCCATCGGCAGGAACCCGACGACCTCGTCGCCGGCCCGGACGCCGGTTACGCCCTCGCCCAGCGCGTCGACCGTGCCGGCGACGTCGATGCCGGGCGTGTGGGGCAGCTCAACCGGGATGGGGCCCTGCATGAAGCCGCCGCGGATGTTGCCGTCGACGGAGTTGAACGACGTCGCGGCGACCCGGATCCGGACCTGCCCGGCGCCGGGAGCCGGCTGCTCCGCGTCTTCGTAGCGCAGGACGTCGGGGGCGCCGTACTCGTGGAAACGCACTGCCTTCATCGGAGTTCTCACCTTTGCTGGGTCCGGTGTGCCTTGATCCACACGGACCTCAGGATCGTGGCAACGGGACCGGTCAGCCTGGGCCGGTTTGGCCCACCTTGACCACGGCCGGCCCGCCCGAGGTGCGGACGACCTCGTCGAGCCGGGCCGCGTCCGCCGAACCCGGTGCCGCGGTGAGGACCACCGCCATCAGGCCGTCGCCGGGCACCTCGAGCAGGGCGCCGTCGAGCGTGATGCCGCCGCCGTCCGGGTGCCGGAACACCGCCCGGTTCTCGTAGGCGGACACGGTCTTCGGCGTGCGCCACAGGGTGTCGAACGGACGGCTGGTGCTCCGCAGCTCGTCGACCAGCTCGGCGAGCGCCGCGTCGGCCGGGTAGCGCAGGTACGTGTCACGCAGCCGGGCGGCGAGCACGGCCCGGAAACCGGCCTCGTGCTCCTCGGCGCGAGCGATCTCCCCGCGCGCGTTGCAGAATGTGCGCCACGCGACGTTCCAGTCCCGGGCGGACCCGGCCGCCGCCCCGCCGCCGAGCGCCATCCACGCACCGTTGACGGCGACGACGTTCCACGCCGCGTCGGTCAGGAACGCGGGGGTGCCGGCGAACCGCTCCAAGAGCCGCACCGCCGCCGCCCCGGCTTCGCGCGGCACCTGGCCGTCGACCGCGGCGTACCCGGCGAGTGCGCAGAGCCGCTCGTAGTCCGCCCGGCCGACGCGCAGCGCGCGGGCGATGGCGGTCACCACGCCGGCCGACGGGTGACGCCGCCCCTGCTCCAACCGCCGGATGTAGTCCGCGGACACCCCGGCCAGCTCGGCCAGCTCCTCCCGGCGCAGCCCGCGGACCCGCCGCCCGTTGGTCCGCAGTCCGCCGACCGGCAGCCCGGCGGCCGCGGGCTCGGTGTGCTCGCGCATCCAGCGGACCGCGGCGCCCAGATCGGACAAGGACATGACCCGAGTCTGCACCAGCGGGTGACCCGCCTGCTCCGGCACGCGGTCGAGCAGCAGCTGCGCGAGGCCAGCGACCTCAGCTACGTGCAGTTCCGGCTGCCGGCCCGCCTCGGCGACGGGCAGCCACCGCATGACCGACGGCGTCGTCCAGGTTTCACAAGAACTGAGTGCGAGAGGGCTGCGCGTCGGTCAGCTCGGTCGTTCGCCCGCGGTGCGCAGTGCGTACCGGCGCTCGGCGTAGGCGAGGTCGTCACGCCACAGCCGTTTCGCCGTGTGGCGCATGAGCGGGCGGATCGCCGGGGCCAGTTTCGTGGCCACGGTGAAACCGGGGCGCTCGGACGCGGCGATCGTCGCCTCGATCACCGCCGTTCGCGGACGGCCGTCGAGCCCGGGGCCGAGCGGTGTTGCGTGGGTCTCGACGACACTCCCGGCGCCTTCGCCCGCCACGATGCGCATCACGACCGTCCGCGGCTCGGGGCAGGTGAACTCCGCGAGCACCGGGACTCCCCAGTGTCCGGCGAGGCGGAAGGTGACTTCGACCAGGAACCGGTCCTCGTCGTCGGGGACGTCGGTGCCCTGGGGCGCCTCGAGCACGCGCAGACGGGTGAACGAGTAGGGGTGGAACCACGCGCCGTGCCAGGGATCGAGCCGGTTGGCCACGACGTCCTCGGGCTCGCAGATCCCGGTCACGGTGGCGACGGCGTCGATGCCGGCGGCGCCGGCCGGGCGGACGGGGACCACCGGCCGGTCGGACGGCTGTTCGCGCCCGGCCGAGTCGAGCCGGGCCCACACGAGCACGCCGTCGTCGTGCGCCGGGACGGGGGCCCAGGCGCCGCGGCTATCGCCGTCGAGCCGGAGACCGTGCCACCGGCAGACCAGCCCACCCCGGTCGACGCGGGCCTCGGCCAGCGGCGCGCCCAGGTGCGGGCAGGCGCCGGGCCCGATGCGGACGCTGCCGTCCTCCTTGCGCCACGCGACGAGTTCGCGCCCGGCGATCGTCACGCCGAAGGGCCGGTCGGTCCGCACCGATCGGCTCGCCCCCACGACGAACCAGTTGCCGGACGGCCGCGCGGACGCGCGCTTGCCCGCCGCCTCGATCACCGCGGGCGGGCAGTCGCGGTAGGTCGGTTCCTGTCGCGCCCAAGGTGGTTCACGGAAGGGTTGGACTGGCCACCGGCTCGGCCACCGCCGGATGATTCGCTGGGTGACGCTCACCAGGCCATCGTGACCGACGCGCATCGATCCCGCAAACGCCGGCGATTCGCGCGCTTCGCCACGAGTCGCGGGTTTATCCGCTCCCTGTCAGGGTAAAGCCAGCGAGAACCCCTGTGGACGGTGGCAGTGCCGACATCGATCACGCAGCTGCTGCGCCCGGCGGAAGAAGGAACCCGGATGACCGTGATCCCCCACACCGCCACCGCGCCCGCGGTTTGGCTGGACGCACTGCGCCACCGCTGCGCGGCCGACGTCCACCGCTTCGTCACCGAAAGGGCCGGGGAACACTTCACCGGCTGGGCCGCCGAGACGCCGGCCGCCACCGCGTTGCCGGAGTTCGTGGCGGGCGGCAAGTTCCTCCGGCCCCTGTTCGCCTACGCCGGCTGGCGCTGCGGAGAAAGCGAGAACGACGCCGCACTGCGCGCCGTGGCGAGCCTCGAACTGCTGCACTGCTTCGCGTTGGCTCAAGACGACGTCATGGACGGCTCGGCGCGGCGACGCGGCCGGCCCGCGCTGCACGTGTCCTTCGCCCGGTGGCACGAATCCGCCGGTCTCGGCGGTTCCGCCGCGCGGTTCGGCGAATCGGCGGCAATCCTGGCCGGTGACCTGTTCCTCGTCTGGTCCGAACAGATGCTGCGGGAGAGCGGCTTGGGGACCGACGTGCTGGCCCGCGGCTGGCCGGTGCACGACCACCTGCGGTCGGAGCTGGCCGTGGGCCAGCTCGGCGACCTGATCAACGACGCCCGCACCCTGCCGTCGTGGTCCGACGTGCTCGACGTGATCCGCCGCAAGTCCGGCAACTACACCGTCCGCCGCCCGCTCGAGTTCGGCGCCGCCCTGGCCGGCTGCGACACCGACGTCATCGACGTTCTCGGCACCTACGGCGAGCTGATCGGCGAGGCCTTCCAGTTCCGCGACGACCTGCTGGGCGTCTTCGGCGACCCGGCCGTCACCGGCAAGCCCGCGGGCGACGACCTGCGCGAGCGCAAGGCGTCCAGCGTCGTCGTGCTCGCCGCGGAACTGGCCGGCGACCGGCAGCGCCGGGAACTGGACGACCTGCTCGCCGCCGACGCCGTCGACCCGGCCGCCGTCGCACGCTGGCAGCACCTGATCACCGCCACCGGCGCGCGTGACCAGCTGGAGAAGCTCATCGACGACCGGGTCCACCGCGCGCTCGAAGCGATCGACCTCGCCGGCCTGCCGGACCGGCCGGCCGCCGCGCTGACCGCGCTGGCGGTCCGCTGCACCGAGCGGGTCCGATGAGGACGGTGACCGGCCGCACCGACCGGATCGTGGTCGTCGGCGCCGGGCTGGCCGGGTTGTCCGCGGCCCTGCACCTCGCCGGGCGGGGACGCTCGGTCGTCGTGGTCGAACGCGATCCCGGCCCGGGCGGGCGCGCCGGGCGCGTGGTCCGCGACGGCTACCACCTCGACACGGGGCCGACGGTGCTGACCATGCCGTCGATCCTCGCCGACACCTTCGCGGCGGTGGGCGCCGACCTGACCGCGCACGTGCGGCTGACCCGGCTCGACCCGGCCTACACCGCGCGGTTCGCCGACGGCTCGGTCCTGCCCGTGCACTCCGACGCGGACCGGATGACCGAGGCCGTCCGGGCTTTCGCCGGGCCGGCCGAGGCGGCGGGGTACCTCAGGTTGCGGAGCTGGCTGACCCGGTTGTACCGCACGGAGTTCGACCGGTTCGTCGCCGGCAACACCGACTCGCCACTCGGCCTGCTCTCCCCCGACCTCGCGCGGCTGGTGGCCATGGGCGGGTTCCGGCGGCTGGACTCCCGGATCGGCTCCTTCCTGCGCGACGAACGTCTCAAGCGGGTCTTCACCTTCCAGGCGCTCTACGCGGGAGAGTCGCCGATGCGGGCGCTCGCGCTGTACGCGGTCATCTCCTACATGGACACCGTGGGTGGCGTGTACTTCCCCGAGGGCGGCATGGCCGCCGTGCCCCGGGCGATGGCGAACGCCGCCGCCGACGCCGGGGTGGAGTTCCGGTTCGGCGTGTCCGTGACGTCGCTGGAGCGCCGGGGGTCCCGGATCACCGGCGTCCGCACCGCCGACGGGGACCGGATCGGCTGCGACGCGCTCGTCCTGACCACCGAACCCCACCGGAGCTACGAGCTGCTCGGCCGCGTGCCGCGCCGGCCGGTTCCGCTGCGTGCCGCGCCGTCGGCCGTGGTGCTGCACGCCGGTGGCCCCGGCGACTGGCCGGTCGGGCACCACACGATCTCCTTCGGTGCGGGCTGGACGTCGACGTTCCGCGAGCTGATCACGGACGGGCGCACGATGAGCGACCCGTCTCTGCTGATCACCCGCCCGAGCGCCACCGACCCCGCGCTCGCCCCGGCCGGGCGGCAGCTGTTCTCGATCCTGGCGCCGGTACCGAACCTCCGGCGGCTGCCGCGGGACTGGGACAGCGACGCCGGCCCGTACGCCGAGGAGATCCTCGACCACGTCCGCGCCCGCCTGCTGCCCGGTTTCGCACCCGAGATGTCGTACACCCTGAGCCCGGCCGACTGGCGGCGTCGCGACATGGTGGCCGGCACGCCGTTCAGCTACGCGCACTCGTTCGTCCAAACCGGACCGTTCCGCCCGCGGAACCTGCCCCCGGGAACGGAAAACGTCGTGCTCGCCGGCGGCGGGACCGTGCCGGGGGTCGGTGTTCCCACGGTGCTGATCTCCGGCAGGCTGGCCGCCGACCGGATCACCGGGACCCCGCGGGCCACCACCGGCACCGTCGATCTCGCCTCGGAGGCGGCCCGATGACCCGCCGCGAACTCGACGCCGCCGGCATCACCGAGCCGGACCTCCGCCGCGCCTACGGGCGCTGCCGCGAGATCAACGCCCGGCACGGCCGGACCTACTTCCTCGCCACCCGCATGCTCTCCCCCGCCCAGCGACCGGCCGTCCACGCGCTCTACGGGTTCGCCCGCCGCGTCGACGACCTGGTCGACGAACCGCAGCCCGGCGCCACCCCGGACGGTCTCACGGCCACGCTGCACGACGTCGAACGGAAGTTCCTCGCCGACCTCGCCGCCGGGCACAGCGAGGACACGCTGCACACCGCCGTGATCGACACCGCGACCCGCTACGACATCGCGGACTCGTACTTCCGCGCCTTCTTCGCCTCCATGCGGATGGACCTCACCGTCACCGGCTACCCGACCCGGGCCGCCCTCGACGAGTACGTGCACGGTTCGGCCGAGGTCATCGGCCTGCAGATGCTGCCCGTCCTCGGCACCGTCGTCGCCGCGGCGGAAGCGGCGCCGCACGCCGCCGCGCTCGGCAAGGCGTTCCAGCTGACGAACTTCCTGCGCGACGTCGCCGAGGACCTCGACCGGGGCCGGGTCTACCTGCCGGCGGACGAACTCGCCGCGGCCGGCGTCGACCGCGACCGCCTCGCCTGGTGCGCCACCACCCGGCGGATCGATCCCCCGGTCCGGCGGGCGCTCGCCGACCAGGTCGCGCGAACCCGCCGGATCTACGCCGATGCGCGGCCCGGCATCGGCATGCTGCACCCGGCGTCCAGGCCCTGCGTGTGGACGGCGTTCACGCTCTACGGCGGCATCCTCGACCGCATCGAGGCCGCCGGGTACAACGTCTTCGCCGGCCGCGCCCGGGTGCCGCGGCACCAGCGCCTGTTCGCCGCCTGCGACGCGCTCGTGCGAGCCCGGTGGGCGCGGCACCGGCACCCGGTGGCGGTGGGCTGAGGTGGGCAAGGTGGAGTACCTGCTCGTCCTCGGCGCCTGCGTCGTCGCGACGCTGCCGCTGGAACTGGCCGGGGTCCGGGTCTACCGCAGGCCGCGGCGGCTGGCGCGGGCGGTGCTGCCGGTCGCCGCGGTGTTCCTGGTCTGGGACGCGATCGCGATCGCCACGGGTGTGTGGGACTTCGACCCGGCCTTCGTCACCGGTCTCCGGGCCCCGCTGGGCATCCCGCTGGAAGAGGTGCTGTTCTTCGTCGTCGTGCCGGTCTGCGGGCTGCTGACCTACGAAGCGGTGCAGCTGACCGGAAGCCTGCTCGGCCGGCTCCTGCGCAACCGGCACCGGGTGTCCCGCTGATGCCGTGGGGCTACACGGTTCCCGCGGTCGCCGCCGTGCTCGCCGTGGTCGTGCTGGAGCTGCTGGTGCTGCGCACCGGGCTGCTCCGGCGGCCCGCCTACTGGGTCACGATGGCCATCGTGACCGCCTTCCAGATCCCGGTCGACGGCTGGCTCACCAAGCTGTCCGCACCGATCGTCCGGTACGCCCCCGGTGAAATCACCGGCTGGCGGTTCCCCTGGGACATCCCCGTCGAAGACTTCCTCTTCGGCTACGCCATGGTCACCGCGGTCCTGCTGCTGTGGGAACGCGGGAAGTCCCGAAAGGACACTGCATGAACCCGCTGCCGGGCAACGGTCTTCCCCGCGCCGAGGTACCCGCCGCGTTCGACGCCGGGGCCGCCGCCTACGACCGGCTCGTCGGCGCCAACCCGGGCTACCACCGCCACCTGCGCATCTCCGCGCGGCGGCTCGGGCTGCCCGGCCGCGGCGCCGGGGCGCGCGTGCTCGACGCGGGCTGCGGCACCGGCGCGTCGACCGCGGCGCTGCTCGCCGCCGCGCCGCACGCGCGCGTCACCGCCATCGACGCCTCCGCCGCGATGCTCGCCCAGGCGCGCGCGAAGACGTGGCCGGAAACGGTCGAGTTCCACCACACCCCCGTCGAGGAGCTGGCGGGGGTCCACGGCCCGTTCGACGCGGTCTTCGCGGCGTACCTCCTGCGCAACCTCGCCGATCCCGACGCGCAGCTGAAGACCCTGCACGGCCTCCTGCGCCCGGGCGGCCGCATCGCGGTGCACGAATACTCGGTGCGGGACTCCCGGCGCGCCCGCTGGGTCTGGAACGCGGTGTGCGGCGCGATCGTGATCCCCGCGGGCCGGCTCGCGACCGGCGACGCCACGCTGTACCGGCACCTGCGCCGCAGCGTGCTGGCCTTCGACGGCGTGGGTGAGCTCTGCGCCCGCCTCGCCGACGCCGGGTTCACCGACGTCCGCACCGGCACGATGACGGGCTGGCAGCGCGGGATCGTCCACACCGTGCTGGGGACCCGCGCGTGATACCGGGCCGCGACCGCCGGCTGGAGACGTACCCGGCCCACGGCGGGCTCCCCGACGCCGGCCTCCTCGGCCGACGCCCCCGGGCCGCGGTCGTCGGCGGTGGCATCGCCGGGCTCACCGCGGCGACCGGGCTCGCCGAGCGCGGCGTCGAGGTCACCGTGTTCGAACGCGAGCGGCACCTCGGCGGCCGGGCCGGCGGCTGGGACGAGCGCCTGCCGGACGGCACCGCGGTGACCATGAGCCGCGGGTTCCACGCCTTCTTCCGCCAGTACTACAACCTGCGCGCGTTGCTCGCCCGCACCGACCCCGGCCTCGATCGGCTCACCGAGGTGCCGGACTACCCGCTCGTCGACCCGCACGGCCGCACCGACACCTTCGCCGGCCTGCCGCTGACACCCCCGTTCAACGCGCTCGCGTTCGCTCTGCGCAGCCCCACCTTCACCGCGCGAGACCTGGTGCGCCTCAACGGACCGCGCGCGCTCCCCCTCGCCACGGTCAGCGTGCCGCGGATCTACGAGCAGCTCGACCACGTCGACGCCGCGACGTTCCTCACGGCCATCAACTTCCCCGCCGCCGCCCGGCACCTGGCCTTCGAAGTGTTCTCCCGCAGCTTCTTCGCCGACCCCGGCGAGCTTTCGGCCGCCGAGCTCGCGACGATGTTCCACCTCTACTTCCTCGGCTCCGCCGAAGGTCTCCTGTTCGACGTCCCTGCCGAGCCGTTCCCCCAGGCCCTGTGGGATCCCCTGGCCGGCTACCTCACCGGCCTGCGCGCCGACATCCGCACCGGCGTCGCGGTGAGCGGCATCCGGCGGGAGGCCGCCGGGTTCCGCGTCGGCGACGAGGCCTACGACGCCGTGGTGCTGGCCTGCGACGTGCCGGGGCTTCAGCACGTCCTCGCCGGCTCCCCGGACCTGGGCACCCCGGGGTGGCGCGCCACCGTCGAAGACCTGCGCACGGCACCACCGTTCCTCGTGCGGCGGCTCTGGCTCGATCGGCCGGTCCGGGCCGACCGCCCGGCTTTCCTCGGCACGGGCGGCCTTCCGCCGCTGGACAACATCAGCGTTCTCGAGCGGTACGAAGGCGAAGCGCGCCGCTGGGCCCGGCGCCACCGCGGTTCCGTCGTCGAACTGCACGCCTACGCGTCCGGTACCGACACCGGCCGCGTCACGCGGGAGATGGACGAGCGCCTGCACCGGATCTACCCCGAGACCGCCGACGCCGGCCTGATCGGCGAAGTCACCCTCGTCCGGCAGGACTGCCCGCTGTTCCCCGTCGGCGGCTTCGCGCGCCGGCCCACCGTCGGAACACCCGAGCCCGGCCTGGTCCTCGCGGGCGACGCGATCCGCGTCGACCTGCCCGTGGCGCTGATGGAACGGGCGGCCACCACCGGCTGGTGCGCCGCGAACACCTTGCTGCGGGGCTGGGGCCTGCTGGGGCACCCGCTGCGGTCGGTCCCGAACCGCGGGCGGATCCCCTTGCTCGAACGGCTGGTTTCCGGCCACGGCTTCCGGGGAAATCCCGATGATGGCCGACAACTCCGTACCCGATGAAGCCACCCTCGACGCCGTGGGCAAGGTGACCGAGGCCCTCGAGACGATCGAACGCGCACGGGGGCACCTCTACGCGTTCCACCAGCAGACGGGCTGGGCCGACCTCCTCTTCGGCGACGCGGTGGAGCGGCTCGAGAAGGCCGGTCACACGGCGTGGGCGGAGCGGATCCGCGAGGAGCTGATCGGGCTGAACGTGCTCCCCGATCGGTGGACGTTCCAGGTCGTCGAGGACTACGACGACGGCTACTACCGGACGTGCCGCGACCTGGAGCGTTCACTGCTGGCCGAGTTCACCGGAGGACGCCGTCACCTGCAGGAACAGCAGATGAAGGACGCCCGACGCACCCGTGGCCGTCCCGGTCACGAAGCCGGTCCGCCGAGCACTCCCCCGCCGGAGGTGTGAGCGAGTCGACGGTGGCCCGGCCCTGACGGCAGCGGACGGGGAGCCCACGATGCCCTCAGCTCGAACACGGCCGGGCCACCATCCGCGTTCTGGTACCCGCGGAGCCGGCCTGCAAACGTGGTCCGGACCGTTCTGCCGGTTCGGCGGCGGGATGCCAAAGTGGAGGGTGTGACCGTGTCTCGCACGAAACCAGCTCCGGACGGGACACCTGCCGTACCCGGCCTGGCGCAGGCCGGATTCGTCGCGTCACTGCGCCATCGTGTCCGCGCCGCGTGTGCGGAAGCCGGGATCCCCGTCGAAGTCCGGGCCCGGCTGGTCCTGACGGTCACCCTCCTCGCCGAACCCGTCCTCGGCACCGGCGGAACGGTCGGCCTCGAAACCGTGGTGGCCGATGGCGTGCTCACCATCGGCGTCCGGCTGCCGGAGCCGCTGCCGCAGCGGCGTCTCGACGACCTGCCCCAGCCGGCCGCCGTGACGGACGGCGAACGCGTCACCTGGCGCCTGATCGCCGGTGATCGCCCGGTCCCGGCGCCGGCCGACGACGAACTGGCGACCCGGCAGGAGATGCTCGCGCTGACCACCCGCGCGGACACGCTCGCCCGGGAAGAGCGCGCGCTCAGGCACGAGCTGGCCGAAACCAACAGCGGCGTGCTCGCCATGTACGTCGAGCTGGAACAACGCGACGAACAGCTCCGCCACGCCCACGCCCGGATCTTCCAAGAACTGGAAGACGCCCTCCGGCCCCCACCACCGGCCGTCCCTGGCCTGGAACTGGGCGTCTGCTACTCCCCGACCGAACCGGACTCCCCCACCGGCGGCGACCTCTACGACTGGTTCGTCCTCCCCGACGGCCACCTGCACGTGACCCTGGTCGACGCCGTCGGCCACGGCGTCACCTCGACCAGGGACGCCCTCACCGTCACCCACGCCATCCGCACCCTCGCCCTGGAAGGCCACCCCTTCCGGGACCTGATCGCCCACGCCTCCCACACCCTCGCCCCGATCGCCCCCACCCTCATGGCGACCGTGCTGCTGGCCCGGATCGACCCCGCCACCGGCGACACCCAGCTCGCCAACGGCGGCCACCCCGAACCCGTCCTCCTCGACACCGCAGGCGACACCCGGTTCCTCAACCCCCCGGTCGTCGGCCGCGGCGTCGGCTTCCCCGACCCCGGCAGCCCGCGCCTCGTCGACCTGAACCTGGCGCCGGGGGCCACGCTGCTGCTCTACACCGACGGGCTCGTCGAATCCCGCAAGGACATCGACGAAGGCCAAGCCCGGCTGCTGGAGATCGCCCGCACGCACGCCGGCCGACCGGCGACGGTCCTGCCACGCGAGGTCGTCGCCCGGATGCACGACGTCGTCATCTACGCGGACGACACCGTGCTCCTGGCCATCCACCGACCCGCGGCCGACCTCCAGCGCTGACCGCTACCCGGGGTGCGGGACGAGCAGGGCCAGCATCTCCGGCAGGTCGAAGAAGCGGGCGATGTCGAGCGCGGACCGCGGGCCGAGTGCGGGATCGGCGCCCGCGGCCAGCAGGCGGGTGACGCTGCGCTCGGAGCGGCGGAACACCGCCGCTCCGAGCGCGGTCTGGCCCCGGTCGTTGACCCGTGCTGTGTCGGCACCCGCGTCGAGCAGCGCCCGCACCGTGTCCGGGTGGTCGTGGTACGCGGCCAGCACGAGCAGGGAGTCGCCGGCCTCGTTGGTGAGGTTCACCGGTATCCCGGCCTCGATCGCCGCCGCCAGCCGTCCGGTGTCGCCGGTGCGGGCGAGGTCGAACAGCGAGCGGAGGTAGCCGAGTTCCTCATCGGTGAGTGCTTCGGTCACGACCGGCCTTTCTCAGGAGATCGACGCGGGGAACCGCTCCCACACGCGGTGGGCCCCGAGCAGTTTCGTCGTCTTCGCCAGCACCGTCGCCGGGTCGTCGTCCAGGACGATCCCCGCTCCGGTGGCGCAGCCGGCGGCCTCGAGTGCGGCCTGCCCGCTGCCCCAGGCCCCGATCGCCTTCGCGTGGCGGAAGCACTCCTGGACGATCAGGACGACGCGGGGATCGACGGCGTCGTCCCCGGCGGGCAGCGCGTCCGCACCGGGCGGCGGGCTCCCCGCGAGCAGCAGGGCGTCGAATTCGACCGAACGCGCGGTGAGGAGGGTGCGCTGGGCGACCAGGCCGCTGTCGGCGTCGAGCGGTCCGCCGGTGGGCGCGATCAGCAACGGCACCATGCCTTCGGCGAGGATGGTCTCGCGGACCGTGCGCACCCCGTCGAGGTCGGTGGGGTCGACCACGATCCCGATGATGCGCCCGTCGGTCGGCCACGTCCCGCCGATCTGGGACAGCGCGGGGCTCGGCGTGACCTTCTTGGGCCGTCCGCCGGTGGTCGGGGCGGGAAGACCGAGGCCCAGCGCCACCTTCTGGCACAGTTCGCGGTCCACATTGGCCAGTACGAGCAGTTCGCGCTCCTTGATCGCCTGCTCGTAGCACTTGCCGAGCTCGAAGGTGAACGCCAGCACGACGTGCTGCTTCTCGATCGGCGTCAGGCTCAGCCAGAACAGCCTCGCCTGCGTGTAGTGGTCGGCGAACGACACCGGCGACTGCCGGACCTTCGCCGCCTTCGGCAGCGGCTGGGCGACCTCGATGAACGGCTTGGCCTCGGCGCCGGCCTCGAACGGGTTACCGCCGTCGAGGGAGTTCGGCTTGTACGGGGCGACCCCACCGTGGATCGCCTGCTGGTGGAAGCCGTCGCGCGTCATGTCGTTGACCGGCACGTGCGGGCGGTTGACGGGGATCTGGTTGAAGTTCGGCCCCGCCAGCCTGGTCAGCTGGGTGTCCAGGTAGGAGAACAGCCGCGCGTGCAGCAGCGGGTCGTCGGTGACGTCGATGCCGGGCACCAGGTTCCCGACGTGGAACGCGGCCTGCTCGGTCTCGGCGAAGTAGTTCGTCGTGTTGCGGTTGAGCGTCAGCATCCCCACCGGCTGCACCGGGGCGAGCTCCTCCGGGACCAGCTTCGTCGGGTCCAGCAGATCGATGCCCTCGAACGTCTGCCTCGGGGTGTCCGGGAAGATCTGCACGCCCAGCTCCCACTGGGGGAACGCGCCGGACTCGATGGCGTCGGCGAGGTCGCGGCGGTGGAAGTCCGGGTCGACGCCGTTGAGCAGCTGCGCCTCCTCCCAGACCAGGGAGTGCACGCCCAGCTTCGGCTTCCAGTGGAACTTCGCGAGCGCGGACTCCCCGTCGGCGTTGACGAGCCGGAAGGTGTGGACCCCGAAGCCCTCCATTGTCCGGTAGGACCGCGGGATCGCGCGGTCGGACATCTGCCACAGCACGTGGTGGGTGGCCTCGGTGTGGGTCGAGACGAAGTCCCAGAACGAGTCGTGCGCGCTCTGCGCCTGCGGGATCTCCCGGTCCGGGTGCGGTTTGGCCGCGTGGATGATGTCGGGGAATTTGATCCCGTCCTGGATGAAGAAGACCGGGATGTTGTTGCCGACCAGGTCGAAGTTGCCTTCCTGGGTGTAGAACTTCGTCGCGAACCCGCGGGTGTCGCGCACGGCGTCGGCCGACCCGCGCGAGCCGACGACCGTGGAGAACCGCACGAACACCGGTGTCTCGACGCCGTCGCCCAGGAAACCGGCCTGGCAGACGTGCGAGGCCGTGCCGTAGCCGACGAACACCCCGTGCGCGCCGTAACCACGCGCGTGCACGACCCGCTCCGGGATGCGCTCGTGGTCGAAGTGCATGACCTTCTCGCGCAGGTGGTGATCCTGCAGCAGCGTCGGGCCGCGCTCGCCCGCCTTCAGGGAGTGGTCGGTGTCGGCCAGCCGGGCGCCGGCCGTCGTGGTGAGGTACTCGCCCTGCTGCGCCATCGACGTTTTCGGGGCGCCGGTCGGCGCGCCCGTCGGGGTCACGGTCTCCGGCGCGTCCTGGTCCGGCTTGGGCGGCAGCGGCTCACGCGGGTCGATCGGTTCTTCGAGGGACGGCGTTCCGCTGCCGGGTGTACCGGGAATCGGGGGGTTCGTCAGCTCGGTGACCTTCTCGACCGCCTTCTCGAGTGCGGTCTTGACGAGCTTGCCGGGGGTCTTGCGGGCCACTTGCGTCCTCCTCGTGGTGGAAAGCTGAGGGATCAGGTACCCGCGAATCCGCCGGATAACCGGCGATGACCCGATCAAGTGCCGAATGACCTGCCCCGAGCCGGCCGAGTCCAAAAGGGACCGTCCGATGTCCCCGTGCCGCGGTTATCTCGTCGCAGGTGGGGTAACCACCCGGCCTGGCGTGATCAAGTGCCGACTACCCGTCCCCACCGCGGCGAACCCTCTCGCCGATGACCGAGTAACGACCGCCGCAGTGGGTAACCAGGCGAACTCCAGTGAGCGCAGGGAGTCCGACGCATGCCCGAACCCGAAGACCGCCTTCCCGACGAGGCCCCGCACGACGGGGGTTCCTTCGCCGACGCGGAAGCCGCAGCGGCCGAGCTCAGCACCACGGCTCAGCCGCTGGGAGCGACCGGGGAACCGCTCAACCGCCGGTCCCCGTTCCTGATCGGCATGGCCGGCGCCGCCGGTGTCGCCGTGATCTACGCGCTCGTGCAGATCATCGCCGGGCTCCAGGACGTCCTCGTCCTCATCGGGCTCGCCCTGTTCCTCGCCATCGGCCTCGAACCCGCCGTCGCCTGGCTGACCCGGCACCGCTTCCCCCGCTGGCTCGCCGTCACCACCGTCTTCGTCGTCGGCCTGCTCGCCATCGGCGGGTTCCTCACCGCCGCGATCCCCGTCCTGGTCGAGCAAGCCACCCAGTTCGTCACGAAGGCGCCCGGTTACCTCCACGACGCCCAGAACCACAACACCGCCTTGGGTCAGCTCAACGAACGCTTCCACCTGCAGCAGCAGCTGGAGAGCCTGGTCAGCGGCCCGGGCATCGGCAGCGGGCTGCTCGGCGCCGGCCAAGCCGTGTTCAGCGCCCTGACCAACGTGCTGCTGCTGGTCGTGCTCACCGTCTACTTCCTCGTCGACCTCCCCCGCATCCGCGCCGGCGGCTACCGGCTGATCCCGCACTCCCGGCGGCCGCGGGCCATCCTGATCGGCGACGAGATCTTCACCAAGGTCGGCGGCTACGTCCTCGGCAACCTGGCCATCTCGGTCATCGCCGGGGTGCTGACGCTGGTCTGGCTGCTGATCTTCGGCGTCCCCTACGCCGCCCTGCTGGCGATCGCCGTCGCGATCCTCGACCTCATCCCGGTCGTCGGGTCGGTCGTCGGCGGCGTGCTCGTCAGCCTGGTCGCGCTCACCGTGTCCTTGCCCGTCTGCCTGGGCACGATCGGCTTCTTCATCGGCTACCGGCTCGTCGAGGACTACGTCCTGGTGCCGCGGATCATCGGCGGCGCCGTCAAGGTGCCCGCGCTCATCACGGTCGTCGCCGTTATCCTCGGTGGGGCGCTGCTCGGCGTCGTCGGCGCCCTCGTCGCGATCCCGGTCGCGGCCGCGCTCCTGCTCCTCGTCCGGGAAGTCCTCTACCCGCGGCTCGACCGCACCTGACCGGAAGGACCTCCCGCGTGCGCACGTTCACCTGCCCACACTGCGCGAACCTGCTGTTCTTCGAGAACTCGGCCTGCGTGGTGTGCGGCACCGATGTCGGCTACGACCGCGCGACCGCGTCGATGCTCCGCACGACCGGACGCGATCGCTGCGCCAACACCGAACTCGCCGGCTGCAACTGGTTCGCCGAGGGCGGTCCCCTGTGCGGCTGCTGCGAGCTGACCCGGACCCGCCCCGCCGACGAAGACGTCGACGCCCTCGACGCCTTCCGCGCCGCCGAAGCCGCCAAGCGACGGCTGGTCTACCAGCTGGACGACCTCGGCCTGCCCGTGACACCGCGAAGCGCCGATCCCCAGCACGGCCTGGCGTTCGACCTGCTCTCCAGCACCGATCAACCGGTCACCACTGGGCACGCCGGCGGCGTGATCACCATCGACCTCGCCGAAGGCGACGACGGCTTCCGCGAAGGCCTGCGCGCGCGGCTGGCCGAGCCCTACCGCACCCTCCTCGGCCACTTCCGGCACGAAATCGGCCACTGGTACTGGGACCTGCTCATCGCCGACGCGCCCGCCGCGTTCCGGAACCTGTTCGGCGACGAGCGGGCCGACTACCAGCAGGCCCTGGAGAAGCACTACGGAAGTGCTCCCGGGACCGGCTGGGCGGAGGACCACGTCAGCCACTACGCGGCCGCACACCCCTGGGAGGACTGGGCCGAAACCTTCGCCCACCTGCTGCACATCCGCGACACCGTGCAGACCGCCGCGGCACTCGGCGTCCTCGTCGCCGGCACGCCGATCGCGCCCCATCCCGGCAGCCGGGTCGACGCCGTCCCCGAAGACCGGACCGACGACGTCGACGAGCTGATCGCGACCTGGATCCCGCTGTCGCGCGCGCTCAACCAGCTCAACCGCAGCATGGGCAAGGACGACCTCTACCCGTTCGCGCTCTCGCCGGCGGTGCAGGCGAAGCTCCGGTTCGCCGGCGCGATCGTCACCGCGAACCGGACACCCACGCGCGGTCAGGACCCGGCGGCCTCCGCGCGCTGAGCCCGCAGTGTGCGGAACGACCTGGTAACCGCGGCGGCGCCGGCCATGGTCACCAGGTGCCGCCCGACCGGTTTACGGGCGCCGTGAGCACGGTGGCTTACCGGGGCGCCGTCAGGGATCGCAGCTGGGTGAACGTCTGGCGAAGGGCGTCGCGGAGGTCCAGATCTTCCGCGGCGTCGACCCAGCGCTGGAACGCGACCCGGTACACCGCCGCGCCGGTTTCGGCGGCCAGGCCGGCCTCGGTGTCGCCGACGCCCCGGCGGCGAAGCCCGTCGGCGAGCGCAGCTGACATGCTGGCGAGCTTGATCAGCTCCCGCTCCTGGAGTTCGGCGTTCGCCATGATCACCGCGTGCCGCTTCCGGACGAGCTCGCGGTCGTAACCGATGACGTCGGCCGTGGTTTCGAGCGCGGCCACGACGAGATCCAGCGGTGACGCCGTTGCGGGCGCCGCCTCCAGTGCGGCCAGCGCTTTTTCCTCCAGCTCGGCCGCGGCGTCGAAGAGGACTTCGCGCTTGTCGGCGAAGTATCGGAAGAAGGTGCGGGCCGTCACGCCGGCCCGTTCGGCGATGTCGGCCACCATGGTCTGCTCGAAGCCGCGTTCGAGGTACAGCGCCAGCGCGGCCTCACGCAGCCGGCCCCTGGCCCCCGGCTCCCATCGTCCCATGGCGCCCAGCGTAGTACCGCCGCGTCCTGATTCACGCATCGATGTCACCTGATGACATCACCGTGCTAGAGTCATGTCATCAGCTGACATCACTTTTGGAGGAGACCATGTCACCCATCTCGGCTCAGACGTTCATGGTGGTCGGCGTCCTGCGCGACGACACGGACCTCGCGGAATTCGCCGCGCTCCGGAACGACGAAGAGAAACAGCTCGAACTGCTGCGCTCGGCCGGCCGGATCGGCGCCCACTACGTCTCTCCCGCCCGGCGGGCCACGTTCGTCGAGGTCATCGCCGACGACGAGAAGCAAGTCGCGGAAACGTTGGCAACCTTGCCGTTCGCCCGGTTCTTCGACGCCGACGTCTACCCGACCACGCCCCCGGACGCCGCGGAGATCGCCCACCGGGCGCGAGCCACCACCGCGTAACCGCCGCGTCCTCGCGGTCGCGCTCGGCTATACATCCCGATAGGACGGTTGTCGACGAAACCCCTTCACCGCAAGGCAAATCGTCGTACGCAGCCGTCGGCCGCGACCTCGGCTGAGCCGGTGCGCGCGCTCACCCCGCGCACCGGCACCGCGTACAGCCCCAAGTCCAGCTCGAGCAGCAAAACCATGTGACGAGAGCGGCGCAATCGAACGCGCGATCCGTTCCCCGGCGCACATCACCCGCTCCGGGTCGCCGGCGACCGTCCACAGCGCGCTGGCGCAACACCCTCGCGCCCCCACCTCCGGCTCCATGATCGACGGCAGGCTCAAGGACGACCCTTCACCTGGCGGTAACAGCCGCGCCTGGCACCTCTCGGATCAAGGCAGGTGTTACTACCGGCGCCGAATCAGGGTCGGGAACGCACCGCTCCGGCGAGAAGCCGCTGCTCGATGTCGGTGGCCGCGGCGGTGCCGTACGTCGTGCGCAGCCGGGCGAGGAATTCCTCGGGGACGAACACGTACTCCTGTCCTCCCGCCGCTTCCAGGGCGAAACTGGCCAGCGCCGCACCGATCCGGGCTGCCTGTGCGAGCCCGGTCTGCCGGCTCAGCCCGGCCAGGAACCCGGCCCGGAAGGCGTCGCCGACGCCCGTCGGGTCGACGACGGTGTCGGCCGGTACGGCGGGGATCGCCTGGAGCGGCTCCGTTCCCGACTCGATCCGGACGCCGTTTTCGCCGAGCGTGGTGATCCACCGGCCGACCCGGCGGAGAACGTCGTCGCGGGTCCAGCCGGTGGCCGACAACAGCAGGTCGTGTTCGTACTCGTTGGTGAACAGCAGTTCGGCGCCGTCGACGAGGTCGCGGATCTGCGGACCGGTCAGGCGGGCCAGCTGCTGGGACGGGTCGGCCGCGAAGCGGTAGCCGCGCGTGCGGCAGTCGCGGGTGTGCCGGAGCATGGCGTCGGGGTCGTTGGGGGCGATCAGGACCAGGTCGAGGCCGCCGTGGCGGGCGGCGACGCCGGCGAGATCGATGTCGCGGGCCTCGCTCATCGCCCCGGCGTAGAACGAGGCGATCTGGTTCTGGGCCTCGTCGGTGGTGCAGAGGAACCGCGCGGTGTGCCGGGTCGCCGACACGTGCACGGAGGTGGTGTCGACGCCGTGGCTCTCCAGCCAGGTGCGGTAGTCGGCGAAGTCGGGACCGACCGCGCCCACCAGGATCGGGGTCAGGTCCAGCTGGGCGAGGCCGAAGGCGATGTTCGCGGCGACGCCGCCGCGGTGGATGCGCAGATCGTCGACCAGGAACGACAGGGACACCCGGTCGAGCCGGTCCGGGACGAGCTGGTCGGTGAACCGGCCGGGGAACACCATCAGGTGGTCGGTGGCGATCGAGCCGGTCACGGCGATGCGCACGGTCACAGTCCCGTCGCCCGGCGCAGGTCCTCGACGCGGTCCGTGCGTTCCCAGGGCAGGTCGAGGTCCGGGCGGCCGAAGTGGCCGTAGGCGGCGGTCTGGGCGTACAGCGGCCGCAGCAGGTCCAGCTCACGGATGATCGCCGCGGGACGCAGGTCGAACACCTCCGCGATGGTCTGCTGGATCTTCGCCGGGTCGACCGTCTCGGTGCCGAACGTCTCGACGAACAGCCCCACCGGCGCGGCTTTGCCGATGGCGTAGGCGACCTGCACCTCCATCCGGGTGGCGAGGCCGGCGGCGACGGCGTTCTTGGCCACCCACCGCATGGCGTACGCCGCGGAGCGGTCGACCTTGGACGGGTCCTTCCCGGAGAACGCGCCGCCACCGTGGCGGGCGAAGCCGCCGTAGGTGTCGACGATGATCTTGCGGCCGGTCAGGCCGGCGTCCCCCATCGGGCCCCCGACGACGAACCGTCCCGTGGGGTTGACCAGCACCCGCAGGCCGGCGTCGTCGAGGCCGAGGTTCGCCGTCACCGGGCCGATGACGTGCTCGCGGACGTCCGCGGCCAGCATCCGGTCCGGATCGATGCCTTCGGCGTGCTGGGCGGAGACGACAACGGTGTCCAGGGTGAGCGGCCGGTCCCCCGCGTACCCGATGGTGACCTGGGTCTTGCCGTCGGGGCGCAGGTAGGGCATGAGCCCGGACTTGCGGACGTCGGTCAGCCGGCGGGCGAGCCGGTGGGCCAGCGCGATCGGCAGCGGCATCAGCTCGGGGGTGTCCGAGCAGGCGTAGCCGAACATCAGGCCCTGGTCGCCGGCGCCCTGGCGGCCGATCTCGTCCTCGGCCGAGGACCCGGTCCCGGCCCGCGACTCGTACGCGGTGTCGACGCCCTGGGCGATGTCGGGCGACTGCGCGCCGATCGCGACGTTGACGCCGCAGGAGTTCCCGTCGAACCCCTTGGCCGAGGAGTCGTAGCCGATCTCGAGGATCACGTCGCGGACGAGGGCCGGGATGTCGGCGTAGGCCTCGGTGGTGACCTCGCCCACCACGTGCACCTGGCCGGTGGTGACGAGGGTTTCGACGGCCACGCGGGAGCGCGGGTCCTCGGTCAGGAGACTGTCGAGGACGGCATCGCTGATCGCGTCGCACATCTTGTCCGGGTGGCCTTCGGTGACCGACTCGGACGTGAACAGCCGTTGCGGCATGGCAGGTCTCCAGCGTGCTCGGGTGGGCAGGTCGTCGTGGAGCGCGGCCCCGGACTCGCTGCCGGCGGCCCGGAAGTACACAATGGACACACGCGGCACGAGCGCGGAAACGCGCGCCGGCCCGCCGATTGATCCGGCACGCGAAAGGGGCCGGAGCCACACGGTAAACGCGAGAGGGATCGGCGGTCAATCGCGTCCGCGCCCACGCAGCTTTCGGCCGCATCGACGCCGCCATTTCGCCTAGACGCACCCGGGGAACGGTGATGCACATCACTGCCGCCGAAGGAGAAATTGCGTCATTCGGACGACGACAGCCGGTCCGCGCCTGTTCGACGCGGGTCACCGGGCCGGCCGTGCCCGGGTGAAACGACGAGGAAGAATCGCGGACTATCCGGATCTTCGCCGTCGAGAACTGACATCACATTGCGCGCGGGCGCCGGCCTGAACCGACGTACTGGCGCACCCCCGAGCACTAGAGTAACTGCCATACTCTATTTTCGGTAACCGATTCGGCTCATGCTGGCGGAGTGGAACGCGCTGGGGATGGCAGTTCTCCCGCAGCGGTCAAACCGTACCCCGCCGAATCGGAGGAACCCCTTGGACGGCGACATCCAGTCCTATGTGGTCGTGCTCAACGACGAGGAGCAGTACTCGATCTGGCCCGCCGGCCGTGACCTGCCGGCCGGCTGGCGCGGTGCCGGCGTCCGCGGTTCCCAGGCGGACTGCCTGGCCCACATCGGCGAGGTCTGGACCGACATGCGGCCGCTGAGCCTGCGCCGGACCGTGGACCAAGCCGCTCCGGCCACCCACCAGTGAAGGACAGCGTGCGAGATGGTGCTTGATGAATTCCACGCCCAGGTGGTCGAAGCGCCGGACGCGGTCGCGGTGCAGGACGGCGACCGGCGGCTGACCTACCGGACCCTGGCCGCGCACGCGTCCGCTCTGGCGGCCCGGCTCACCGAACGAGGAGTGGGCCAGGACAGCGTCGTGGCCGTCTACGCCGACCGGTCGGCGGAACTGGTGGTCGCGGAGCTGGCCGTGCTGCTGGCGGGCGCGGCCTTCCTGCCGCTGGACCCGGCCCACCCGGCCGCGCGGATCCGCCAGGTACTGGCGCTCTCCCACGCCGCCGCGGTCCTCAGCACCGGGCCGTTGGTGGCCGGTGGCGCACCGCTCGGCGACGACGTCCTGGTGGTCGACCTGACCGGGGAACCGTCCGAGGCGGCCATCCCCGCACCACCCCGGCTGCCCGGCGCCGCACTGGCGTACGTGATCTACACGTCGGGCTCCACCGGCGAGCCGAAGGGCGTCGCGGTGACCCACGCGGGCCTGGCCAACCTGATGCGCTGGCACCACCGCACTTACCGGACGCGGCGGAGCGACCGGTCCACCCTGCTGGCCAGTCCCGGGTTCGACGTCTCGGTCCAGGACATCTGGTTCACCCTGACCGCCGGTGCCGCGCTGGTGATACCGCCCGCCGAGGTCCGCACGTCGCCGCCCGACCTCGCCGCCTGGCTGGCCGACGAACAGATCACGGTGACCTTCCTGCCCACCCCGCTGGCCGAGGCCATCCTCGACGAGACCTGGCCCGCGCACACCGCGCTCCGGTTCCTGCACACCGGCGGCTCGGCGATGCAGCGCGGGGTGCCGGCCGGATTGCCGTTCCCCGTCGTCAACCTCTACGGGCCCACCGAGGCCACGGTGAAGGTGACGGCCTGCGAGGTGCTTCCCGGCGGGCCCGTGCCGCCGCCGATCGGCGTGCCCGTCGACGGCGTGCGCTGCTACGTGCTCGACGGGCTCGACCCGGTACCCGACGGCGAGGCCGGCGAGATGTGCCTGGCCGGCGACTGCGTGGCGCGCGGCTACCTGGGCGACCCGGCGAGCACGGCAGCCGCGTTCGTGCCGGACATCACCGTTCCCGGGCAGCGGATGTACCGCACCGGTGACAAGGTCCGCCGCCGGCCGGACGGGGTGTTCGAGTACATCGGCCGCTACGACGACCAGGCCAAGATCCGCGGGTTCCGGATCGAACCCGGCGAGATCGCCACGGTGCTCAAGCAGCACCCGGGCGTCCGGGACGCCTTCGTGGCCGTCGAACGCTCCGGCCGCCCGGACGCGCGCCTGGTCGCCTACGTGGTCTCCCCCGTCGCGCCCGCCGAGCTGGTCGGGTTCGTCGCGGACCGGCTGCCCGCGTACATGGTGCCGGCCGCGATCGTCGCGCTGCCCTCGCTGCCCCTGACCCCCAACGGCAAGGTCGACCGGCAAGCGCTGCCGGCGCCCGACCGCGCCGCGGCCGGCCTGGCCGACGACGTCGTGGCGCCCCGCACCGCGACCGAGATCGCGGTGGCCGGGATCGTGGCCGGGTTGCTCGGCATCACCGAGATCGGTGTGGACGACGACTTCTTCGCGCTGGGCGGGAACTCGCTGCTCGTCGGCAAGCTGGCGGTCCCGCTCGCGACCGAGCTGAACGCCGCGGTGAGCGTGGCGGAGCTGTTCGAGGCCCGGACCGTGGCCGGCCTCGCCGCCATCGTCGACGAGCGGGCGGCCGCGGCCGACGGGCAGGACCCCGTCTCCCCGCTGATCGCGCCGATCCCGCCGCCGCTGCGCCGCGTCCCCCGTGACCGGCCCATCCCGCTTTCCCTGCCGCAGGAACGGGTCTGGTTCTTCGAGCAGCTCTCCCCCGGCAACCTGGCCTACAACTTCCAGTCCACGGTGTCGATGCGGGGCACGGTGAACGTCGACGCCCTGCGCGCCGCACTGAACGAGATCGTGCGCAGGCACGAGATCCTGCGGACGGCGTTCGTCTCGATCGACGGCGTCGGCCACCAGCGTCCCGTGGCGGCGGCCGAAGCGCCGTTCAAGGTGCTCGACGTCCCGGCCGCGGAGGCCGACGACGTCGTCGCCGCGGAACTGCGCCGGCCGTTCGACCTCACCCGGCCACCGCCGGCGCGCTGGGTGCTGCTGCGTCACGAGAACGAGCAGAACACCTTCCTGCACGTGGAACACCACTTCGTCCACGACGGCTGGTCACTCTCGATGTTCCTGTCCGAGCTGCGAGTCCTCTACCCGGCCTTCGCGGCCGGAGAGCCCTCGCCGCTGCCCGAACTGGCCGTCCAGTACGCGGACTACGCGCACTGGCAACGGAACTGGATGCGCGGCGACGTGCTCCGCGCGCACGTCGACCACTGGACCGCCCGGCTGGCCGGCGCGCCGGACACGCTGGAGCTGCCCACCGACCACCCGCGGCCGCCGGTGATGAGCTTCCGCGGCCGGGCGCCGCGGATCCTGCTCCCGGCCGAGCTGTCGCGGTCGTTGCGCGCCTTCAGCCGGCAGCACCGGGTTTCGCTGTTCGCCACCATGTACGCCGGCTTCGCGGCGTTGCTGTACCACTACACGGGCCAGCGGGACATGCTCGTCGGGACCGGCGCCGCGAACCGGAACGTGCCCGAACTGGAGCCGTTGCTCGGCATGCTCGTCAACACCCTGGTCCTGCGCACGAAGGTGGCGCCCGACCAGCCGTTCGGCGACCTGCTCGAGCAGGTGCGCCGGGGGGTGGCCGAGACGCTGGCGTGGTCGGACACCCCGGTGGACGCGGTGATCGACGCGATCGACCCGGCCCGCGACCCGTCGCGCACCCCGCTGTTCCAGGTCATGTTCAGCTTCCACGACTCCGCGGTGCCGGACATCGACTTCGGCGGGCTCACCGGCCGGGTCACCGAACGCTCGAACCGCACGGCCAAGTCCGACCTCAACGTGATCGTGATCCCCCGCGCCGAGCAGCGCCTCGGCCGGGCGCCCAGCCCCGAGGACGACGACATCTCGATCATCTGGGAGCACTCGTCGGACCTGTTCGACGAGTCCACCATGACGCGGATGATCTCGCACTACCTGACCCTGCTCGCCGACGCGGTGGCCAGGCCGGACACCCGGGTGGGCGCGCTGCGCCTGCTCGAGGAGGCGGAGGCCGGGCAGCTCGACGGCTGGGCCCACGGGCCGGTGCCGGCCGGCACCTTGCCGGTCACCGAACTGGTCGAGCGGCAGGTGCGGACGCGGCCGGGCGCGGCGGCGGTGAGCTGGCCCGAGGGGCAGCTCACCTACGGCGAACTGTGGCAGCGCGCCGGCACGCTGGCCGGCGAGCTCCGGGAGGCCGGCCTCGCCGCCGAGGAACCGGTGGCGGTGTGCGCCGACCGGTCGGTCGAGCTGGTGATCGGCGAGCTCGCGGTGCTCATGGCCGGCGGGTGCTACCTGCCCGTCGACCCGGGCTACCCGGCGGAGCGGATCACCTTCATGCTGCAGGACGCGGGCGTGCGGAAAGCCGTTGCCACGACGGAAATGCACCGGCGGCTGCCGTCGTCCTCCGGCAGCTTCCGGGTCTTCGACCTGAGCGCTCGCACCGGCCAGGCCCCGGCCGGCAGCGCCCCGGCCGCCGACCCGGTGGCCCCGGACCGGCTGGCCTACCTCATCTACACGTCGGGATCGACCGGCCGGCCCAAGGGCGTTGCCCTCCCCCACCGGGGACTGGCGAACCTGGTCGGCTGGCACAAGCGCGAGTACGACCTGGGTCCGGCGGACCGGACCGCGCTGTTCGCGAGCCCCGGGTTCGACGCGTCGACGTGGGAGATCTGGCCCACCCTCGCGGTGGGGGCCATGCTCTGCGTCGTCCCGCCGAAGCTGCGGGCGGCGCCGGCGGAACTGGTGCGCTGGCTCGCCGAAGAGCGGATCACCGTGGCGTTCCTGCCCACGCCGGTCGCCGCGGCCGTGCTCACCGAGCCGTGGCCCGCCGGCACCGCGCTGCGGGCCCTGCTGACCGGTGGCGACGCGTTGCCCGCCGCGCCTCCGGAAGGTCTGCCCTTCCGGCTGTACAACCACTACGGGCCGACCGAGAACACCGTGGTGGCCACGGCGGGCCTGGTCCCGCCGGGGCCGGCCGGACCGCGGCCGCCGATCGGGCGGCCCATCGCCGGCGTCGACGCCCACGTGCTGGACGCCGAGGGCCGGCCGGTGCCGACCGGGGTCCGGGGCGAGCTGCACCTCGGCGGCACGGCGGTGGCCCGCGGCTACGTGAACCGCCCGGAGCTGACCGCGGCGAGCTTCCCCGCCGATCCGTTCACCTCACGGCCGGGCGCCCGCCTGTACCGCACCGGCGACCTGGTCCGCTGGCTGCCCGACGGGCAGCTGGAGTTCCTCGGCCGGGTCGACGAGCAGGTGAAGATCCGGGGGTTCCGGATCGAGCCCGAAGAGGTGGCGGCTACGCTCCGGGAGCACCCGGACGTGCGGGACGCCGCGGTCGTCGCCCGAGCGCTCACGGAGGGGGCCGACGCCTCGCTGGTGGCCTACGCCTGCCGCGACGGCCGGTCCGAAACCGCGTCCGACGAGGAACTGCTGGCCTTCCTGCGAGATCGGCTGCCCGCGTACATGGTGCCGGCCGACGTCGTGGTGCTCCCCGCCCTGCCGCTCACCGAACACGGCAAGGTGGACCACGGTGCACTGGCCGAGCTCGCGCCGCGCACCCCGGCCGTCCCCGAGGCGGAGCAGGTCCCGCGGACGCCGACGGAAGAACGCGTCGCGCAGCTCGCGTCGGCGTTGCTCCGCGACCGGCCGGTGGGCCGCGAGGACGACTTCTTCCGCGTGGGTGGCCACTCCATGCTGGCGGCCCGGCTGGTGACCCAGGTCAACGACGCGTTCGGGGTCGAGGTGCCGATCGCGCGGTTCCTCCAGCGCCCCACCGTGGCGAGCCTGGCGGACGCCGTCGCGGTGGCGACGGCCGGACCGGCGCCGGGTTCCGGTCCGATCCGGGCGGTCACCCGCCGCTCGGCCACGCGGCTGCTGTCCGAGCTCGACCGGCTCACCGACGAGGAGGTCGCGTCGCTCCTGCTCGACGCGGAAGGAACGGCCGAGGGGACCGGGGTGCAGCAGTGAGCACGACCATCGAACCGGAGACCGGGGACCGGCGGGCCCGGCTCGCCGCCCTGCTCCAGCAACGGTCCGAAGAGGACAGCCGGACGCCGCTCTCCTACGCGCAACGGCGGTTGTGGTTCCTCGACCAGCTGCAGCCGGGAAGTGCGGTGTACAACGTCCCGCTCGGTTACGACATCACCGGTCCGGTGCACGTCGCAGCGCTCGAACAGGCGCTGACCGAAGTCGTGCGGCGGCACGAGATCCTGCGCACCGCCTTCCGGTCGGCCGGCGGGACACCACACCAGGTGGTCCTGCCGCCCGGCCCGGTGTCCGTCCCCGTCGTCGACCTGACCGCGCCCGGCCGGTCGGCCGGCGAGGTGACGCGGCTCGCGGACGAGGAGGCCGGCACCCCGTTCGACCTGGTGGCCGGCCGGGTCCTCCGGGCCCGCCTGTTGCGCCTGGCCGACGAGCGGCACCGGCTGCTGATCACCGTGCACCACCTCGCCTGCGACGCCCCGTCGGTCGGCGTGCTGGGCCGGGAGATCGAAGCGCGGTACCGGGCCGCGCTGGCCGGCGAGGACCGGCCGGCGGCCGACCTGCCTGCGCAGTACGCCGATTTCGCCGAATGGCAGCAGAGCACGCTGGCCGGGTCCGAGCTCGACCGGCTGCTGGGGTACTGGACGGACCGGCTCGCCGGCATGCCCACGCGGCACCTGCCCACCGACCACCCCCGTCCGCCGGTGCAGACGTTCCGTGGCTCCGCGCTCTCGTTCGAGCTGCCGGCCGACGCGGTCCGGCGGCTGGAGGAGCTGGGCCAGGCGGAAGGGGCCACGCTCTTCAGCGTCCTGCTCGCGGCCTTCGCGGTGCTGCTGCGGGCCCAGTCCGGCGAGGACGAGGTCGTGGTCGGCACCCCGGTCTCCGGACGGGAACGGCCCGAACTGGCCGGGCTGATCGGGTTCTTCACCAACACCCTGGTGCTCCGCTGCGACGTCGCGTCGCGCCCGACGTTCCGGGAGCTGGTCCAGCGGCTGTGGACCGAGGTCAAGGGCGCGCTGGCCCATCAGGACCTGCCGTTCGAGCGGCTCGTCGAGGAGCTGCACCCCGACCGCGACCTCGCCCAGAACCCGTTGTTCCAGGTGCTGTTCAGCTACCGGTACGAAGAGGAGGGTGCGGGACTGCGCCTGGACGGCTGTGAGGTGAGCCCGGTGCTGGGCGACACCGGCACGGCGCGGTTCGACCTCACGCTGAGCCTCGCGCGCACTCCCGCCGGCTTGACCGGCCGGCTGGAGTACAACACGGACCTGTTCGAGGCCGCGACGGCCGAGCGGATCGCCGAGCGGTACGTCAGCGTCGTGACCGCCGCCGCGCAGGCCCCGGACCGGCCCGTCGACGAGCTGGCCGTGCTGCCGCCGGCCGAGCTGGCCACCCTGGCCGGCTGGCAGGCCGGGACCCGGACCGGGATCGACGACGTCCTCGTGCACCAGGTGCTGGCGGAGCAGGCGGCCGCGACGCCCGACGACGTCGCCGTGGTCGCCGCCGACGCCACCCTGACCCATCGCGAGCTCGACCGGCTCGCCGAGCGGGTCGCCGCGGACCTGCGCCGGCTCGGCGTGACACCGGACGAACCGGTCGGCGTCCACCTCGGCCGGACCTCCACGCTGGTGGTCACCCTGCTGGGGATCCTCAAGGCGGGCGCGGCGTACCTGCCGCTGGATCCCGCCTACCCGCGGGATCGGCTGGCGTTCATGATCGGCGACGCCGGCGTGCGGCTGGTCGTGGCGGACCCGGGGACGGCCGCCTCCGCCCGGCGGCTCGGCGCCGAGCAGGTGCTGGTGCCCGACCTGGCCGGGGCACCGGACATCGAGCCGGCCGCTTCGCCAGCGGTGACCACCCCCGACAACCTGGCGTACGTGATCTACACGTCCGGCTCCACCGGGCGGCCCAAGGGCGTCATGGTCACCCACCGCAACGTGGTCAACCTCTTCGCCGGGATGAACGAGGTCTTCGGGGCCGACGAACCCGGCACCTGGCTCGCGGTGACGAGCGTTTCCTTCGACATCTCCGTCGTCGAGCTGCTGTGGGCGTTGACGCGCGGCCACCGCGTCGTGCTTCGCGGCGAGCCACCCCTCCCCTCGGCCGCGGCCGAGGCGGAATCGGCCACGGCCGCCACGGCCCGCGCGCGCCACATCGACTTCAGCCTGTTCTACTTCGGCAGCGACTCGGAGGCCAACGCCGGTGATCGCTACCGCCTGCTCCTGGAGGGCGCGAAGTTCGCCGACCGCAACGGCTTCACGGCGGTGTGGACCCCCGAACGCCACTTCCACCAGTTCGGCGGGCTGTACCCGAACCCCGCGGTGATGGCCGCGGCCGTCGCCGCGATCACCGAGCGGGTGCAGGTCCGCGCGGGCAGCGTGGTGCTGCCGTTGCACGACCCGGTGCGGGTGGCCGAGGAATGGTCCGTCGTGGACAACCTTTCGGCCGGCCGGGTGGGGGTTTCGCTCGCTTCGGGCTGGCACGCCAACGACTTCGCGCTCGCCCCGGACCGGTTCGAGAAGCGCAAGCAGCTGATGATCGACGGGCTCGCGGAGGTCCGGCAGCTGTGGAGTGGCGGGAAGGTGCCGCGGCGCAACGGCGCCGGCGCCGAGATCGAGGTCGGGGTGTTCCCCCGGCCCGTCCAGCCGGAGCTGCCGGTGTGGCTGACCAGCGCCCGTCATCCGGAGACCTTCCGGATGGCCGGCGAGGCCGGCACCGGGGTGCTCACCCACCTCCTCGGGCACAGCCTGGAGGAGCTGAGCGAAAAGATCGCGCTGTACCGCGAAAGCTGGCGCGAGCACGGGCACGGCCCCGGGGACGGCCACGTGGCGGTCATGGTCCACACCTTCGTCGGCCAGGACCTCGACGAGGTGCGGGAGCTGGTCCGGGAGCCGATGAGCCGGTACCTGGAGACCTCCTTCGACCTGATCGCCTCGCTCGGCGCCACCACCGGGAGCGCCGAGGAGTTCAAGGCGTTGCCGCCCGAGGACCTGCGGGCGCTGGTCGACCGGGCATTCGACCGGTTCTTCGCCACCGCCAGCCTGCTCGGCACCCCGCAGGTCTGCGCCGACACGGTGGACCGGATGAAGGCCGCCGGCGTCGACGAGGTCGCCTGCCTGATCGACTTCGGCGTCGACGAGCAGGCGACGCTCGACGCCCTGGCGCACCTGACGACGGTCCGGGAGATCACCGGCGAACGCCGGGAAGCCGCGCTCGCCGAACCCGAAGCGCCGATCGCCGACCAGCTGCGCGAGCACGCGGTGACGCACCTGCAGTGCACACCGTCCTTGGCCCGCGCCCTGCTGGCGGACAAGGACGCCCGAGCCGAGCTGCCCCGGCTCAGCCGGCTGCTGGTCGGCGGCGAAGCGCTCCCCGCCGACCTGGCCGGCGAACTCGCCGGCGCCGTCGGCGGCACGGTGCACAACATGTACGGACCGACCGAAGCCGCGGTCTGGGCGACGACGTCCCGGATCCGGCCCGGTGCCGGCCCGGTGCGCATCGGGCGGCCGCTGGCGAACGTCCAGGCCTACGTGGTCGACCGCGAGACGCGGCCGTGCCCGGCGGGCGTCCCCGGAGAGCTGCTGCTCGGCGGCAGCGGTGTGGTCCGGGGGTACCTCGGCCGCACGGAGGTGACCGCCGAACGCTTCCAGCCCGATCCGTTCGCCACCGAGCCGGGCGCCCGGGTCTACCGGACGGGCGACCTGGCCCGCTGGGCTCCGGGCGGCGAACTCGAGTTCCTCGGCCGGGTCGACGACCAGGTGAAGCTGCACGGTCACCGGATCGAGCTCGGCGAGATCGAGACCGCGCTCGCCGGGCACGCCGGAGTCGCTTCGGCGGTCGCGGTCATCCGGGGCATCGGCGCGGAGCAACGGATCGTCGGCTACTACGTCCCGGCCACCGGCCGGCCGACCACCGCGGCCGAGTTGCGGGCCTTCCTCGCCACGCGGTTGCCCGGCTACATGGTGCCCAGCGCGTTCCACCCGATCGACGCGGTGCCGCTGACCCCGAACGGCAAGGTCGATCGCCGGGCGCTGCCCGAGCTGTCGGCCGCGCGGCCCGACGGACCCACGGCGTACGCGCCGCCCGCGAACGCGACCGAGCGGCTGGTCGCCGACGTGTGGCGGGAAGTGCTCGGCGTCGACCGGGTGGGCGTGGACGACAGCTTCTTCGAGCTCGGCGGCAACTCGCTGCTCGTGGTGGTGGCCCGGGCCCGGTTGCTCGAACGCCGGGAAAGCGAGCTCTCACTCGTGGACATGTTCCGGTACCCGTCCGCGCGGGCGCTGGCCGAGGCCATCGACCGCAAGCCCGCCGGCGGGGCCGACGAGGCGGTCGGCGCCGGGGCCGCCCGGGCCGCCGCGCGCCGCGCCGCCGGCCAGACCGCCAAGCGGCGCAACGGAAAGGCGGGAACGTGAGCGTGCCTGCGAGCTGTTCGACCCGGCATCGAGCCACGGGGGGCCTGCGGTGACCACCGAACCGGAAGACGGGATGGAGCCGATCGCGGTCGTCGGGCTGGCCGGGCGGGTGCCCGGAGCGGCCACCATGGCGGAGTTCTGGCGCAACCAGCGGGACGGCGTCGAGTCGGTCACCAGGTTCAGCACCCGGCAGCTGGTCGACGCCGGGTGGCCGGCGGAGATGGTGACCCACCCCGACTACGTGCCCGCCGCGGCGGTCGTCGGCGACGCCGACCAGTTCGACGCGGAGTTCTTCGGGTACACCGCGCAACAGGCGGAGCTCAGCGATCCCCAGCAGCGGCTCTTCGTCGAGTGCGTCTGGCACGCGCTCGAGGACACCGGACACGACCCGTCGCGGTTCGACGGCGCCGTCGGTGTCTACGCCGGTTGCTTCGCCAACAAGTACCTGCCGCTGAACCTCCTCGCGAACGCGCGGTTCCGGCGGTCGCTGGCGGCGTTCTCCGCCCGGCCGTACAACGACAAGGACTTCCTCGCGACGCGGGCGGCCTACCTGTGCAACCTGCGTGGCCCCGCGATGACCGTCCAGACGGCGTGTTCCACGTCGCTCGTCGCCATCCACCTCGCCTGCCAGGCGCTGCTGGGGCACGAATGCGACATGGCGCTGGCGGGTGCGGTCGCACTGCCCATTCCGCTGATCGGCGGCTATCCGCTGGTCGCGGGCGGGATCTTCGCCCGCGACGGCCACTGCCGGCCCTTCGACGCCGCCGCCGGCGGGACCATTCCCGGGTACGGCGTCACGGTCGTGGCGCTGCGCCGGCTGAGCGACGCGCTCGCGGACGGCGACCACATCCGCGCGGTGATCCGGGGTACGGCGGTCAACAACGACGGCTCGACGAAGTTCGGCTTCAGCGCGCCGAACATGCAGGCGCAGGCCGAGGTGATCGCCACCGCGCACGCGGTCGCCGGCGTCCCGTCGGAGACCATCGGCTACGTCGAGGCGCACGGCACCGGCACCCCGCTCGGCGACCCGATCGAGGTGGCCGGGCTGACCAAGGCCTTCGACACCCGCGAACGCGGGTTCTGCGCACTCGGCTCGGTGAAAGCCAACGTCGGTCACCTGGACGCGGCCGCCGGAGCGGTGGGTTTCGCCCGGGCCGTGCTCGCCCTCGAACACGGCGAGATCCCGCCCAGCATCAACTTCGAGACGCCCAACCCGGCGCTGGTACTGGACCGCACTCCGTTCTACGTGCCGACCACCGTCCGGCCCTGGCCCCGGGGCGCGACGCCGCGACGGGCCGGCGTCAGCGCGTTCGGCGTCGGCGGCACCAACGCGCACGTGGTGCTGGAGGAGGCGCCGGCGCGGCCGGACGTCGTGCCCGCACGCGGGACGCAGGTGCTCGTGCTGTCCGCGCGCACCGGGAAGGCCCTGGCGGCCGCGGCCGGCAATCTCGCCGGCCACCTGGATCGGCACGAGGACGTGGACATCGCGGACGTCGCCTACACCCTGCAGGCCGGCCGGTCCGGGTTCCCGGTCCGCCGGCACCTGGTGTGTCGCGACCGGACCGAGGCGGTCGCCGCCCTCCACACGCTGGCCGGGTCCGCGTCCGCCACCGGCGTGGTGCCCGCCCGGCAGGTCGTCTTCGTGTTCCCGGGCAGCGGCTCCTGCCACCCGGACGCCGCCGCGGAGATTTACCGCGATGAGCCGGTGTTCGCCGAGCAGGTGGACCGCTGCGCCGAACTGGCGCGGCCACGGCTCGGGTACGACCTGCGCCGGCTGCTCTTCCCATCCACAGTGGACGGTCCGGACGACCCGGGCGGCGGGGCGGCAGCGGCCTTCGCCCTGCAGTGGTCCCTCGCGCGGTTGTGGCAGTCGTGGGGTGTCGAGCCCGCAGCGATGATCGGCGTCGGTGACGGAGAGTACGTGGCGGCCTGCCTGGCCGGAGTGCTGGACCTGGCGGACGCCGTCGACCTCACCATCGCCGGTGCCGGGATCCGCTCCCGCGCCGACGCGGGCGGCGTGCCCGAGCTGCCCGCGGCCGAGTTCGCCGGCGAGGTGGCGGGCTACGAGCTCAAACCGCCGCAGGTGCCCTACATCTCCGGCGTGACCGGAACCTGGATCGGCCCGGAGGAGGCCGTGGAGCCCACCTACTGGGCCCGTCATCTCCGCGGACCGGACCGGTTCGCCGACGGCCTGCGGGAGCTGGCCGGCGAGCGCGGCCGGATCCTGCTCGAACTCGGCCCGGGCACCGTGCTGCCCGAAGCCGTTGCACGGCAAGGGATCACGGAGCTGGTGGCCCTGTCCGCACTGCCACCCGCGGACGCGGGCCGGTCCGGCCCGGCCCACCTGCTCGACACCGTCGGCAGGCTGTGGCAGTCCACTGTGGACATCAACTGGGACGCCGTGCACGGCACGGCGCGACCGCGGCGGGTGTCGCTGCCGGGCTACCCGTTCCAGCGGCGCCGCTACTGGATCGGGCCCGACACCGGCAGCTACGAGCCCCTGGGACTGAAGGAGGCGTCATGGACGAGCCGCTCGTTGCCATCGTAGGAGCCGGGGTCATGGGCACCGGGATCTCGACGCTCGTCGTCGGGCACGGCCTGCCCGTGGTGCTGGTGGACGTCGACGAGGGCGTGCTGGAGCGCGCCCGCGTGGCGTCCGCCACCGGGCTGCGGCACGCCCAGCTGACGGGGGCGCTGCCGGCCGGGCGCGCCCCGGGGAAGCTGCGCACGACACTTTCGCTGGACGACGCCGCGGACGCGACGGTGATCATCGAGGCGGTCACCGAGCTGCCCGAGAAGAAGGCGGAGGTGCTCGCCGGCCTCGCGGCCCTGGTCCGGCCCGGGACTCCCCTGATCTCCAACACCTCCGGCATCCCCATCGACGAGATGGCGGCGTGGGTGCCCCGACCGGAGGACCTCATCGGGACGCACTTCATGAACCCCGCTTACCTCATCGCGATGGTCGAGGTGATCCGCGGCCCGCAGACCGCGGACCGGACCGTCGAGTCGGTGCTGGCGCTGCTGACCCGGCTCGGGCGGCGGGCGGTGGTGGTCAACGACGCACCCGGTTTCGTGACGAGCCGGCTCCTGCACCCGATGATCAACGACGCCGCGCAGGTGATCGGGGCCGGCACCGCCACCGTCGAGGAGGTGGACACCCTGATGCAGGGCTGCCTCGGTCATCCGACGGGTCCGCTGCGCACCGCGGACCTGATCGGCATCGACAACCTCGTCGACGCCCTGAACGCGCTGCACGCCCGGACCGGGGACGAGCGGTGCCGCCCCAGCAAGGTTCTCCTGGACAAAGTCCGGCTGGGTGAGCTCGGCCGGAAAAGCGGCCGTGGCTTCTACGTCTACAGTGAGGCAAAGTCATGAATTCGGAGCAGCAAACCGAAAAGGCGACCTTCGACACGGACGCCGTCATCGACGAGATCAGCAGGTTCGTGGCCGAGCAGACCGGGACCCGGCCCGAGGCGGACCAGGACCTCTTCGCCACCGGGGTGGCCAACTCCATGTTCGCCATGCAGCTGGTGGTGTTCCTGGAACAGGCCTACTCCGTGACGGTGGCCGGACCGGACCTGCAGCTGTTCAACTTCCTCACGGTCAAGAGCATGGCCGCGCTGACCGCCCGGCTCCGGGCGGAGTCCGCCGCAGGCTGCGATGTCTGACGGGCTTCCCCCCGGCCACGCGGACACCTGGCGCTTCGTCGAGGAGAACGCCGGCGCCTGGGACATCGCGGGCGAGATCCCGCGCACCGTCCTGAGTGGACTCGGTGCGGCCGGCTTCCTCTGCGCGGAGGTGGCGAAGGACCACGGCGGCCTCGGCATGCTCGGCCAGGAGAGCGGGGAGCTGACCGCGTACGCCGGGAGCCTGTGCAGTTCCGTGCGCAGCGTGATGACCTCGCAGGGAATGGCGGCGTGGATGGTGCAGCGCCTGGGCACCCGCGAACAACGGGCCCGGTTCCTGCCGCAGCTGACCGGCGGCCGGCTCGCGGCCGTCGCCTTCAGCGAACCCGAGGCCGGCAGCGACCTCGGGGCGATGACCGCCGAACTGCGGTTCACCGGCGACACCGTGGTCGTCGACGGCCACAAGACGTGGATCACCGCCGCGACGTACGCCGACCTGATCGTCGTCGTCGCGAAGGCCGGTGGCGACGCGGCGGCGGTCGTCGTGCCGGCGGACGCCGAGGGGGTCCGGATCGAGAAGATCCCGCACCCCCTCGGCTGTCGCGCGGCCGGGCACGCGCACGTCCGGCTGGACGGCGTCCGGGTGCCGGCCGCGAACGTCCTCGGCGGCACCGGGCTGTCGCTGCCGTTCCTGATCACGACGGCGCTGTCCTACGGCCGGATGTCGGTGGCGTGGGGCTGCGCCGGCATCCTGCGCGGCTGCCTCCGCGCGGTGACCGGGCACGCGAAAGCCCGGCGGCAGTTCGGCAAGCCCATCGCGGAGCACCAGCTGGTGTCCCGGATGGTCGCCGACCTCTACACCGCGGAGCAGGTCGCCACCGCCGTGTGCCGGCACGCCGCCGAGTGCTGGGAGTCGGGCTCGCCCGACCAGGTGATCGCCACCGTCCTCGCGAAGCACGTGAGCGCGACCGAGGCCGTGCGCGGAACCGCGTCGGCCGTGCAGATCATGGCCTCGGCGGGCGCGTCGGACGGCCACGTGGTCGCCCGCGGCTACCGGGACGCCAAGTTGATGGAAATCATCGAGGGAAGCAGTGAGATCTGCCGGCTCGAGCTCGCCAGGCACGCCCTCGCGGCCGGGACCGGTCCGGTACGGCGGGAGGCGCAGTGAGCGAACCGATCACCACGGTCAAGTGTGTCGTCTGGGACCTGGACAACACGCTGTGGAAGGGCACCCTGCTCGAGGACGACGACGTGGTCATCGCCGACCACGTCCGCGACACCATCACCGGTCTCGACTCCCGCGGCATCCTGCAGGCCGTCGCCAGCAAGAACGACCACGGCCCGGCCTGGGAGCGCCTCGAAGCCCTCGGCGTCGCCGAGTACTTCGTGCTCGCCAAGATCGGCTGGGGCCCGAAGTCGTCGTCGGTGCGCGCGATCGCCGACGAGCTGAAGTTCGCCCACCACACGATCGCCTTCGTCGACGACCAGCCGGCGGAGCGCGCGGAGGTCGGGTTTCACCTGCCGGAGGTGCGCTGCTACCCGGCCGAGTCGATTTCCGGTCTGCTGGACCTGCCCGAGTACACGCCGGCCACAGTGACGACCGACTCGCGCCGGCGTCGCGAGATGTACCGGTCGAACGTGCGCCGCCAGGCCGAGCAGGAGTCGTTCGACGGGCCGTCGGAGGCGTTCCTGCGCTCGCTGGAGCTGGTGATGGAGATCGGCCGCGCCACGGCGGACGACCTGTCCCGGATGGAGGAGCTGACGCTGCGGACGAGCCAGATGAACGCGACCGGCGTCCACTACTCCGACGCCGATCTGCGTGCCCTTCTGAACGATCCGCGCCACGAGGTCCTGGCGGTGACGATGAGCGACCGCTTCGGCTCGCACGGCGCGGTCGGTGTCGCGCTGCTGGAGAAGGACCCGGCGGTGTGGCACCTGAAGCTCCTGGCCACCTCGTGCCGGGTGGTGTCCTTCGGAGCGGGGGCGACCGTGCTGAACTGGCTGGTGGACGAGGCGGCGACGGCCGGCGCGCACCTGGTCGCGGACTTCCGGCCGACGGCCCGGAACCGGGTCATGGACGTCGCGTACCGGTTCGCCGGGTTCACCGACGAGCCCTGCGCCTGCCACGCCGGACTGCCGGCACCGGACAGCGCGGAAACGCGACGCCTGCACCTCACTCCGAGCCCGCGCCCGGCACCCACCACCCTGCACCTGACCGCGTTGCGGCTGGCCACGGCCTGATCTGCGGCCCCGTCAGCACACCGTGCCAGCGCCGAAACCGGCCGCTGTCCCCCTGGGGGCAGCGGCCGGTTCGTTTCGGCCGGGCGTGTGAGCCGCCGCGACCCGGCGAGTCCGAGGGGACAACGCACCGCGGCCGGCGCCCCGTCGAGGGCGCCGGCCGCGGCCGATCGAGCCGTCACCTCTTGCGGGCGAGGGTGATCCCGTCGGCCATCGTGAGCATCGCGATGTCCACCCGCGGATCGTCGCGCAGAGCCGAGTTGAGCGCCCGGACCGCGACGGTGTCCGGGTCCCGGACGGCCGGGTCGACCACCCGGCCGAAGAAGAGCGTGTTGTCGATGACGATCAGCCCTTCCCGCCGCACCAGGCCGAGCGCTGCCTCGTAGTACGTCCCGTAGCCGGCTTTGTCCGCGTCGATGAACACGAGGTCGAACCGCTCGTCACCGCCCTCTTCCGCGAGGGTGGCCAGCGTCTTCGCCGCGTCGCCGATGCGGACCTCGATGCGCTCGGCGACTCCGGCGCGCTGCCAGTAGTCGGCGCCGATCGCGGGCCACCGGCCGTCGAGGTCGAGGGTGACGACCACGCCGTCCGGCGGCAGCGCCCGCGCCATGCACAACGTGCTGTAGCCGGTGAAAGTCCCGATCTCCAGCACCGACCTGGCCCCGGACAAGCCGACCAGCAGCGCCAGCAGCTGGCCCTCCTCGGCCATCACCTGCATGGCCGGGCCGCCCGGCAGGCCCGCGGTCACCGCCCGGAGCTCGGCCAGCAGCGGGTCCTCCCGCAGGGACACCGCGCGGACGTACTCGTGGATTTCCGGTGTCGCCACGATCTGTTCTGCCATGCCGCGGCTCACTTCCTCGCGACGCAGGCGAACGACAGCGGGATCGGGTCACCCGAAATCCGCCAGTTGTGGTCCCCGTCGGACTCCATCAGCGGGAGCCGCTGCCGCGCGTCGTAGGGGACCTCGCGGAGGTGTTCGATGGTCAGGCCGGCGTCGATGAGGGCGTTCACCACCTCCTCCACGGTCCACCGCCAGCCGTAGATGGAGTGCTTCTCCACGTCCACCGCGTCGTCGATCTTGTCGGCGTAGCTCTTGGACATCTCGTGGTGCACCTGCCGGGACCGGAAAAGCGAGCGGGCCACCCGGAGTTCGCCGTCGACGTCGTCGAAGAGGTTGAGGATCGGGTGGATCTCCACGATCGTGAGGGTGCCGCCCGGCTTGACGAAGTTCGCCGCCACCTCGGCCCAACGGGGGATGTCGGGCAGGAACGAGAGGGTGCCGTACCCGGTGAACACCATGTCGAACTGCCCGTCGAGCACCTGGGGTAGGTCGTAGAGGTTCGCCTGGACGAACTTCGCGTCGAGGTCCAGCTCGCCGGCGAGGCCGTTCGCGATGTCGATCGCCTCGTCCGAGATGTCGGTGCCGGTCACCTGCGCACCCAGCCGGGCGAGCGAGAGCGAGTTGACGCCGATGTGGCACTGCAGTTCCAGCAGGGACCGGCCGCGGACGTCGCCCAGCTCCTCCCGTTCCAGCTTGCGCAGCATGTTGTGGCCCTGCTTGAACTTTTCCACGTCGTAGTACGACGACTGCAGGTGCGCCCGCGCGCGCAGGTTGAAGCCCTCCTGGTTGGCCGAGATCTTGTCGAGGTCGCTCATCGTGGTCATCGGTGGTTCCCTTCGGCGTGGACGGGTCGGTGTGGACGGTCGCCGGCCACCAGTGGGGCCAGCTCCCGGCGGCTGGTCACCCCCAGCTTCTGGTAGGCCCGGCCCAGGTAGTTGTCGACGGTGCGGGCGGACAGTCCCAGCCGGTGCCCGATGGCGGGGCTGGTGAAGCCGCCGGCGGCCAGCAGCGCGACGTCCCGCTCGCGCCGGGTGAGCCCGGCCAGCCGGGCCGTGAGCCGCAGCAGCGGGGTGGCCGCGTCCGGGCGCGCGACGCCTCCGGCGGGCGCGGCGGCCTGCCGCAGCGCGGCCGCGGCGGTGGCGGTCTCCGCGGCGAACAGGTCCATCCCGAGTTCGGTGAACTTCGCCGTGGCGACGTCCAGGGCCCCGGGATCGGACCGGGCCAGCGCGGCCGCGGCGCTCGCCATCACCGGCACGAGCGGCCCCTGCACCACGTCGGCGAGCTCGGCGAGGCGATGCCGTACGGCGTTCGGATCGCCGAGCCGGGACACGTCGTAGCGGGCCATCGCTTCGACGGCGTACTGCCCCGAAGCCATGGCGACGTCGGCTGCCGTGCGCGCCTGCCGGGCGGCGAGCGTGGTGTCGCCGCCCGCCGCGGTGATCCACGCCCGGCTCAGGGTCAGCCACGGGACGAACATGCGGCACCCGGGTGCCGTGTCGGCGAGCAGCCGGGTCTGCTCGGCGCCGGCCAGGTCGCCGGACACGGCGCGGGCCACGGCGAGCTCGGCCAGGCACGGCGCCAGCAGCGGACCCGAGCTGCCGCCGTCGAACAGGTGCGAAGCGGTCTCGAGATCGGCGATGGCGGCCGTCAGGTCGCCCCGGGTCTTGGCGGCCGCGCCGCGCAGAGCCAGCCAGCCACCGGCCACCGCGACGCTTCCGGCGGCCACCGCGTCCCGGTACCCGTCGTCGGCCATCCGGTGCGCCTGCCGCACCTGGCCGGCGAGCAGCAACACGAAGCAGTGCGCGTAACCGATCTCGGCGGACCGGGGCCGGCCCCGGCCGGGCCGGGTGGCGGCCGCGAGCGCTTGGCCGAACCGGCCGGCCAGGCCGGCCGCGACGACCACGGTGATCACCGCCGGCGGGATCGCCTCGTCGGGTACCGGCCGGTCAGCCAGTACGTTCTCCCCCGCGGCCAGTGCCGCGCGGGTGCGGCCGTCCAGCAGCAGCAAGCCGGCCCGGTGCGCCGCGGTCACCGGGCTGCCGACGTCGCGCAGCACGCGGTGCGCGGCCTCGACGTCGCCCGCTCCCCAGTACTTGATCGCCGCCGCGGTCACGGCCCAGCGGGTGCGGCGGGCCAGCGGGGCATCGCCGGCCGGCTGGCGGGGCAGCACCTCCTCGGCGTACTCGTACAACCCTTGCCGCACCAGCACCTCGGCCATGAGCTGGCCGACCGGGGTGCTGCCGCCCAGGCGGTGGTTCGCCGAGGTCGCCGCCGCCTTGGCCAGGTCGAGGTGCACCTTGACCAGCACTCGCTGTCCCTCGGGGAGCAGCCGGCTCCGCCGCGGCACCGTGTCGAGCGAACCTGCCGGCAGGACCGCGGCCGAGGAGGGCTCCAGGACGTCGCCGTACTCCGGACCCGCCGTCACGAGGCCCGTCCGGCCGGTGCGGGCCTGTCGGCGGGGTCTCCGCCGGTGCGCTTTTCTCCAGTACCGCGGGCGAGTGCCGGAAAGCGCGCATCTGCCGCTACGGATGAATGTGTTTCGGAGATACGACATTCGGCCGATTCATTCGCCGGAAAAATATGTCTTGGAAATCGACGGCAGAGCAAAGAACCCCCCAGGGTCGTCAGCTGAAGAATATTCGCACCGAGCGTGCCACTCAAAGGGTTCGAAAGGGACAGCGTCCGGAATTGATCTTTCGATATTCGATCAACGAACCCCCCATGGCTCCGCCACCTTCGAACAGATTTCCAGCATAAACAGGGAATATATGCAATGTCAACCAATTGTGCCGCCCGTCAAACGGCCGGCACCGGACGGCGTCCGGATAGTTTCGATCAAACGATCGAATTCCGCTGCTCACGCTCATGCACAAGCAAAAAGGTGATTCCACCTCGTGGGAGCACGAGGCGGAATCACCCTTTTTGCGGTTCGAGCCGTGCGGTCAGACGGCCGGATTCAGGTCAACCTGTTTCTCGGGTTCGGCCACCGGAGCCGCCGGCGGCCGCCGGAAGTTCAGCGTGACCAGCACGATGAGCAGAATGCCCGCCACGGTGACCCACATGGTGGTGCGCAGCCCGTCGGCGGTGGCGACGCGCAACGCCTCACCGGTCAGCCCCTCGTGCCCGGCGTTCAGGACCGCCACCAGAACGGCGAGCCCGACCGCGGCGCCGACCTGCTGGCCGGTCGAGGCGATCCCCGAGGCGATGCCCTGGTTCTCTTCCGCGACACCGGTGGTCGCCGCCGAGTACATCGCGGTGAAGATGGTGCCCTGGCCGATGCTCAGGACGAACACACCCGGCACCAGCGCCAGGTACGAACCGGTCGCCGAAATGGTGACCGCGAAGGCCGCAGTGCCGATGGCCCCGGTGATCAGCGCGATGATCAGCGTGGTGCGCGCCCCGAGCCGGGTGACCAGCTTCCCGCCGGACAGGTTGCCGATCAGCACGCCCACACACGGCGTGAGGAAGGCGATCCCGCTCAGCGTCGCGTTGTAACCGAGCACCGACTGGAAGTAGACGGTGTAGAAGTAGGGCAGTGCACCGAACGTCCCCATGAACACGAAGACGACGACGGTACCCGTACTCAGGTTCCGGTTGCGCAACAGGCGAAGCGGCAGCAGCGGGTCGTGGCCGCGACCCTCGATGACGAGGAACCCGGCGAGCACGATCACCGCGATGGCCCCGCCGATCAGGATCGGCGGCGAGGTCCAGCCCGACACCGGTCCCTGGACGAGGGTGAACACCAGCAGCGTCGCCCCCACGGTCGCGGTCAGCGCACCGGGCAGGTCGAACTTGCGCCGGGCGCCCTGCCGGTCGGCGTCCTTCGGGATGATGAAGAAGGTGAGCAGCATGGCACCACCGGCGAGCGGGACGTTGGCGAAGAAGATCGACGCCCAGCCGAAGGCGCCGGTCAGCACGCCGCCGAGCAGCGAACCGAGGATCATGCCGCTGCCGCCGGCACCGCCCCAGATCGCCAGCGCCCGGTTGCGCTCCGGTCCTTCGGCAAAGGTGGTGGTGACCAGGGAAAGCGTTGCCGGGGCGAGGAAAGCGCCACCGATCCCCTGCACAGCACGCGCCACGATCAGGACCGTCGGGTCGCTCGCGAGCCCGCCGGCGAGCGAGGAAACCGCGTAGAGGAACAGCCCGAAGGCGAACACCCGGCGGCGGCCGAACAGGTCGGCCGCACGGCCGCCGAGCAGCAGGAAGCCGCCGAAGGCGACGGCGTAGGCACTGACGACCCACTGGAGGGTGTGCGCGGAGAAGCCGACACCGGAACCGATGTCGGGCAGCGCCACGAAAACGATGCTGTAGTCGATGGCGTAAATGCACTGGGCGAAAGCCAGCAGGGCCAGGATCCAGCCGAGGCGTCGGCGGGACGGCGTCTCGGCGCCGGCGACAGCAGGAGGCATTTTTGTGCCTATCCTTTCTGGGGGTGGGTTCTTCGGGCCGAGCTGGTCGACGAAATTTCCGGAAAGCGTGAGGTCAAGATTTGTCCCAAGTGGACAGTGCCGCTACAATGGGAAAGAGAACCCGCGCCGTTGCGGATCATGGGCCCGCCGGCATCCGGCGGGCAGGGGCAACACAGTGCCGCGTTCTATTCTCGCACTCCGGCGGTCACGGGCGCCAGGTGTTTTCGGTGTTCGCTTGACCCCCTCGGTCGTATTCGGTGCCGGCTATCGGTGTCCGGCGGTCGTTTTCACCTCGGCCGGGTGCGGCTCGAGGTGGTCGCGGAACCATTGCACGACCGCGGCGTCGAGCTCGTCCCGTTCCGCCCGGTCGTCCGGGAGATGGCCGCGGGAAAGGCGGATGAATCGCACGGTCTTGCCCAGCCCGGTCAGCGTCTCGTACAACCGCTCGGTGCCGTTGATGCCGACAGTGGTGTCGTTCACCGCGTGGGCCAGCAGCAGCGGCGCCCGGACTTCGGCCGCGTGGGTCAGCGGGCTCGCCGTCCTCAGCCTCGCCAGATCCGCCGGATCACCGACGTCCCCGATCCACTCCACGACCCGCCGGCTCCACGTCGGCGGCAGGGACCGGACGTCCTCTTCGAGGTCGGCCGGCCCGCAGATCGCGACACCGGCCCGCCAGTACTCCGGCAGCCTGGTCAGGCAGCTGAGCGCCGCGAACCCGCCGTAGGAGATCCCGTGGACACCGAGCCGGTCGCCGTCCACCCCGTCGAGGCTCCGGAGAAAACCCGCGGCGGCTTCGAAATCGGCCAGGTCACCGCCGCCCCAGTCGCGGTAGATCAGCCGCTGGTAGGCCAGCCCCCGCCCGGTCGACCCCCGTACGTTCGGCGTCAGCACGGCGATTCCGGCTCGCACCAGCCGCTGGATCAGCGGGTCGTGGACCGGCAGCGCGGCCCATTCCGGACCGCCGTGGATGCTGAGCACCGCGGGAACGGGACCGGCCACCGGACGCGGGCGGTACAGCAGCCCGGATATCTCGAGCCCGCCGGTTCCGGTGAACCGGACCGTTTCCGGCGCGACGAGGTCGTCCGGCAGCCCGTCGCCGAAGCCGGTGAGCGGGCGCGTCTCGCCGGAGGTCGGGTCCACCAGCAGGAATTCGGTCGCCCGGTCGCCGGCACCGACCTGGGCGAGCAGCCGGTCTCCGGCGAACCGCGGCACGTAGCCGTCGTAGCCGAACGGCTGGGAGGCGAATCCGGGCAGTTCGACCGCGGTCTCCGACGTGCACAGGATCGTGCACTGGTCCTGCGGCAGGGCCCAGACGACCTGCGGGCCCACGATCACGTTCTCCACGTCGGCGTCCGGCGTGGCGATCCACTCCAGCGCCCGGCCCGGGACGAGCAGGGCGGCCCCGAGGAAGTCGCGGCCCTCCGTGGTGCACAGGTAGATGCCGTCCTCGTTCCACCCACCCGGCTGGTACTTCGCCGGGCCCTCGTGCGGGGTGAGGTGCCGGATCCGGCCGGTCTCGAGATCGCAGGTGAACAGGTCGTGGTCGGTGTTCTGGTGGAACCTCAGGACGAGCAGGTACCGGGAGTCCGGCGAGAAGAACATCGGCACGTAGCGGTCGTCGCCCTCGAGGACCATCCTGGTCTCGCCGGTCGTCAGGTCCCGCACGTAGACGTCCAGGCAGGTGACGTCACGCGCGCTGGTCGCGTAGGCGAGCAGCCGGCCGTCCGGGCTGTACGGACGGCTCGAGCTCGAATACGGCACGCCGATCTCGCGCCGGACACCGGGTTCCGCGGCCAGCCACTCCACCTCGCCGGTGCCGGGATCGAGCTCGGCCAGCCGGTAGTCCTGGCCGCCGGTCACGTCCGTCACGACCAGCAGGCGCGACTCGTCCGGCCGCCACGCCAGCCGGGTGACCGCGCCGTCGATCGGGAACATCCGCCGCTCCCCCGCCCAGGTCTGGAACCACGGCTGCGGCCGGCCGGATTCGTCGCCGACGTAAGCGAAGCCGTCTTTCGCCGGCCACGCACCCCAGACGGTCATGTGTGCGCCGCCAGCGCGAGCTGGATCGTCGCCGCGGTGACGATCCCCCGGTGGAACAAGTCGAGGTCGAGGTTCTCGTCGGGGGCGTGGTTGGCCTCGTCGGCGTTGGCCATGGGCACGCCGTAACAGGGAACGGCGAGCCCGTCGCCGAGCACCGCGATCGGCAGGCTTCCCCCGATCGAGGGAAGCAGCAGCGGCCGCTGCCCGTGCACGTCCTCGACCGCCTGGACGATCGTTCCGGTGTAAGGGGTTTCGGGCAGCGTGGTGGACGGGGCCACGGCCGCGTCGGGCACGAATTCGACGTCGGGAGCGTACTTCTCGACGTGCCGCCGGATGGCCTCGGCGACCTGCGCCGGGGTCTGACCGCCGACCAGCCGGGCCTCGCACCGGGCGACGGCGACGTCCGGGATCACCGCGCGGTGGTCCCCGGAGTCCTCGCAGCTCAACGAGTTCACGGTCAGCGTCGGCACCGCCAGGCGTTCGTGGAAGCCCAAGCCGGCCGGCGGCTCCATGCCCGTCACCCCGATCGCTTCGAGTGTTCCGGCCAGGTCCACCGGGAGATCGGTCAGCGCGGCACGCTGCCCGTCGCTCAACGGCGCGACGTCGTCGGCGAACCCGGCGACGGTCACGACCCCGTCCGCCGTCCGCATGGTGGCCAGCAGCTGCACCAGTGCCCACGCGGGGTTCGGCGCGACGCCGCCCCAGTGCCCCGAGTGCAACGGCCGGTTCGCGCCCCGCGCACGCAGCTCGAACATGAGGATTCCGCGCATCCCGAGGACCACGCACGCCCGGCCCGAGTCGTGCACCGGCCCGTCGCTCCAGACCACCAGATCGGGCCGGCCGACCTGGCGGACGGCCGCGGCGAGGTTGGGGCTGCCGATCTCCTCTTCGCCGTCGAGCAGCACCGTGACCCGGCAGGGGTATCCGCCGGTGAGGTCCCGCAGGGCACGCAACCCCAGCAGCTGCGCGAGGTTCTGTCCCTTGTTGTCGCCGGTGCCGCGCCCGTACATCCGGCCGTCACGGATCGACGGCACGAACGGCGGCGTCGTCCACAGTTCGAGCGGGCCGGGCGGCTGCACGTCGTAGTGACCGTAGATCAGCACGTGCGGCCCGGGTCCGTCCGCCGTCCCGATCAGCGCGGGCCAGCCACCGGTCTCGGCTTCGCGCGCCTCCAGACCGGACGCGCGGAGCAGCCGGAGACCGTGTGCCGCGGCCTCGGCCATGCCCTCGCCGGTCCGGCTCACGCTCGGCCGGGAGATCCAGTCCGCCAGCTCGGCGACCAGGTCCCGGTCGTTCACCCACGCCCTGAGCTGCTCGATCACCGGACCTCCAACTGATTGCAGAAACTGATATCGATGTTAGTCAAGCAAACTGGTGACGGCTTGGCAAGGTACAGTGCAGTCCGTGGAAGCGACTGTCGAAGAACTCAAGGCGCTCGGACACCCGGTCCGCTGGCGCATCCTGCGGCTGTGCCTGAACCGCTCGCTGACCAACAAGCAGCTGTCGGTCGAGCTCGACCTCGCTCCCGCGACCACGCTGCGGCACATCCGCGCCCTGGTGAAGACGAACTTCCTGGCCGCCGAACCGGTGTGCACCGGGGAGAACGGCGCACTGCAGCGGCCCTATCGCGCGACCGCGCGCACCTGGGGGCTGACGATCATGCCCGACGACGCCGGCCTGGGCCAGCAGGTGGACCTGGCCGTGCTCGGCGCCCACCGCGCCGAACTGATCGCCGCCGGAAAGGACTCCGGCCGCGGCGCCAAGCGGGGCGTCCTCCGGTTGCGCCCGGAGTCCGTCGACTCGCTCCGCCGCCGGATGCAGGAACTGATCGCCGAGTACACCGACGAACCCGATGGCGAACCGCTGAGCTACCTGTGGTCGCTCGCCGCCCAGGCGCAACTCGACCATGCCCCACGGAAGAGTGACGACAACGCCGATTGACCGATAGGCGTGCCCGATGGTTGACTGATTTCGTTCCGCCACCGGACGAAGACGACTGTCGGTCGCGTCCGCTCTCACTTGGCACAGCACAGGTTCCGCGGCCGTCACCCACACCGCAGGATCCGATGGCGTGGGCCGCCGAGCATTTCGGCAACCCACGCCCGAAGACGACGACAATGGGAAGAATTGAGGGAAGATCTTCCGGGCTCGTTTCCCGGCAGACCTTCCGCAAGAAAGGGCATGGAATGAAGATTGTCATCGCCGGCGGCCACGGCAAGATCGCCCTGCGATTGACTCGGCAGCTCGCCGGCCGCGGCGACTCGGTCCTGGGCATCGTGCGCAATCCCCGGCACGTCGCCGACGTCGAACGGGCCGGCGGGGAAGCCGTCGTGCTCGACCTCGAGCACGCCACTGTGGACGAGGTGGCCGCCACCCTGGCCGGCGCGGACGTCGCCGTCTTCTCGGCCGGCTCGGGCAACGCCGCCACCGCCGCGCGCCGTGACCGGATGGACCGGGCCGCCGTGGTGCTGGTCATGGACGCGGCGGAACAGGCTGGTGTGCGGCGGTTCCTGCACGTCAGCTCGATCAACGTGGGCTGTGCCGACGACCCCGGCATCGGCGAGGGGTATGCCGTCTACCTGCAGGCCAAGCGCGCCGCCGAACAGCACATCTTCGATCGCGACAAGCTCGACTGGACGGTCCTGCGGCCCGGCGTGCTCGCCGACGGCGACGGCGACGGCACCGTCGAACTCACCGCCGGGAACCCGATCGCGCCGAAGCGCGCCCGGTTCGACCAGGTCGCCCGGGAAGACGTCGCCGCCGTGCTCGTGGAGCTCATCGACCGGCCCGGCACCGCCGGCCGGATCTACGTGGTGGTCGGCGGCGATACCCCCATCGAGAAGGCGATCGACGTCTAGCGCGAAGCTGCCGGCGACCTGCCGCGCAGCCGAGTCCTGGGGAGGCTTCCGTGATCACCGTCCACTCGATCGACGACCGGGCAACGGTTCTGCGCAAGGCATTCGCGTGCTTTCCCAGCGGCGTGACGGCCCTGTGCGCGTTGTCCGGCGGCGAACCGGCCGGGATGGCCGTCAGCTCGTTCACCTCGGTGTCCTTGGACCCCGCGCTGTTGTCGGTGTGCGTGCGGAACGCCTCGGCCACCTGGCCGGCCCTGCGAGCCTCCCCGCGCCTCGGTCTCAGCGTCCTGGGCGAGCACCAGGCCGCGGCGGGCCGCAGGCTCGCCGCGAAGACCGGCGACCGGTTCGCCGGCGTGGACTGGCAGGCGAGCGACGACGGTGCCCTGTTCGTCCTCGGCGCCTCGGCCTGGTTCGACTGTTCGATCCAGGCCGAGGTGCCGGCCGGCGACCACACGGTCGTGTTCCTGGAGGTCCACGGGCTGCACGCGGACCCCGACGTCCCACCACTGGTCTTCCACGGCAGCCGGTTCCGCCGCCTCGAGACCGACGAGCTCGCAGTGGGGGCGTCGTGAGTGCCGATCGTTGGGGCGAATCTCGTTGGTGCGGCCGGTCATACTGAAAGTCATGCAAGCCGGAAGAATGGCCGACGGCACGCATTGACCCGCACAAGGCGCTCTGCCGGCACGCGCACACGGTTCTGTCCGACCCAGCCGGGCCGGCCTGGCTGACCACCCTGGCGGCCCACCCGAACAGCACTGTCCGACCCCGCCGCCACCGTCGTGCAGACCAGCGACCCGAGACGGCTGGACGTCCTGGCCGACGCACTGGGCCAGGTACATCCCAGCGCCGTGCACGACATCACCCGCGCCCTGAGCCGGGTCGGCGACCCGCGGGTCGCGCCGGTGCTGATCGAGCACCTCCGCCACCGCCGCCCTGGCCGCTTCGCGGCCGCGGAAGTCCTCGGCAACCTGCGCGTCACCGAGGCCACCGGCCCGCTCATCGACATCCTGCGCGAATCCGGCGCCGACGCGTTGCCCGTGGTGGAAGCGCTGGGCAAGCTCGAAGCACTGGAGGCCGCGCCGGCGATCGTCTCGCTGCTCGACCACAGTTCGCCCGACGTTCGCACGAGCGCCCTGCTGGCACTGAACCGGATCGGCGGGCCGCTGGCGACTCCCGCCGGCCTCAAGGCCACCGACGACGTCCACCCCGTCGTCCGGGCCCGGGCCTTCCGCGTACTGGCCAAGCACGGCGATCACCGCGCGCTCGGCCGGTTGGCCGCCGCCTGCGACGGCCGGCACGTCCACACCGCCCTCACCGGCCTGGCCCGCCTGGCCGACGACTCGCTCGCGCCCACCTTGGTACAGGTCCTGCGGACCACCGGCGAACGGCGTGTCCGCAAGCTCGCCGGACGAATCCTCGCCCGCATCGACACGGGGCACCACCTGCCCGGCCACGACCCCGACCCGCTCGTCCGCCGCGTCATCGTCTGGGTCATCGGCCAACGAGCCGACCCGGCCTACATGTGGACGCTGACCAATGCGCTCAAGGACGAGGACGAGCTGGTCCGATCCCGCGCCGCGACGGCACTCGGGCGGATCACCCACGAGAAGGCGCTCCCGCTGCTGACCGAGGCACTACGCGACCCCAGGCCACGCGTCCGGGCCACCGCCGCGACCGCACTGGGCCGAACCGCCCCGGACGGCCTGCGTTCCCTCCTCGCCGACACCCTGGCCGACCCGCACCTGGCGGTCCGGTCCGCCGCCGCCGCGGCACTGCGAGCGACCGCTCACTGACTTGTCCTCTGTGGATGGTCAGCTCAGTTCGCCGGCCGTCCGATTATCCTCGATGCGGTCGCCGAGGCAGCGATGTCAAATCTGGCCGTAGCGTCCCTTTTGGACGGTTGCCGACTGCGCCTCTTCCGCCGGCACCCTCGGCATTCGTGTCGAACAATGGTGACCTCCGCCGGCAGGCCGGTCTCCTCGGTGATCTCCCGCGCGACGCACTGCTCCGGGGGTTTCGCCGGGCTCGATCCGGCCCCTGGCGGCTCCCCTCCGTCACGTCGGTACCGCCGAAAGCGCATTCCACGGCACCCGTCGTCGAACGTGGAATGCGATTCACGCAGTCACGTGTCCGGTACTGGCCACCCCCGGCAGGCTCACCGTCGACGATCAGCCCGGCTGGCGCATGCGCCGCATCGGCAGTCGTACCAACGCATTCCCGCGGCCGTGGCAGCACTGACCGGAATCGCCCCGGTTAAAACTGCTCCTTTTCGGTGAACAATTTTACGTCCTTCCGCGACGCCCGGGCGATCGCCGTCGAAATCCTCGACTTCCCGGCGAATGCGCACGTCCGCGCGGCCCCGGTGTCCTGCCGGACAGAAATTCACAAAGCAGCCACCGCGGGCTACGATCGCTTGACTGGGGTGGTTGTCCGAGCATGTCCGTTATCTCACTCGTCGTTTTGGCCGGCCACCGGAATGGGGGAATTTGTCATGCTCTTCCACGTCTTGGGCCCGCTCGAAGTCTCCGGTTCGCGCAAGCCGGTGAGCCTGAGCGCCGGCCGCCAGCAGGTCGTCCTCGCCGTCCTGCTGCTGGAGGCCAATCGCCTGGTCCCGGTGCACCGGCTGGTCGACGCCGTGTGGTCGGACGCGCCGCCGTCCACCGCGCGCGGGCAGATCCACACCTGCGTGTCCGGGTTGCGCCGCCGGTTCGAGACAGCGGGGCTGGGCGGGCGCATCGGCACGCGGCGGCCGGGTTACCTGCTGCGGGTCTCCGACGACGAACTCGACCTGCACCGGTTCGACCGTCTCGTCGCCGAGGGACGCACGGCCGCCGCCGCGGGCCGGCCGGCCGAGGCGGCGCAACGGTTCCGGAGCGCGCTCGGGCTCTGGCGCGGCGACGCCCCGTTGAGCGGCATCGAAAGCGACCTCCTGCGCGCGGCCGTCACCAGCCTGACCGAGCGCCGGCTGAGCGTCATCGAGGAGTGCCACACCGTCGAACTCGCTCAAGGCCGCCACCACGAACTGGTCGATCAGCTGCTGCCACTGGCGGAACGCCATCCCCTGCGCGAACAGCTGCACCACCAGCTGATGCTGGCGCTGCACCGCTGCCGGCGGCCCGGCGACGCGCTCGCCGCCTACCGCGCCATCCGCCGGAGGTTCGTCGCCGAGCTCGGCATCGAGCCGAGCGGCGCGCTGCGCGACCTGCACGACTCGATCCTGCGCAACGACACCGCCCTGGATCCCCCGCCCGCGCCGCGGGCCACCGCCGTCCCCGCGGCCGCGGCGCCGATGGTCCCCCGCATGCTGCCGGCCGGCAACCCGTACCTGACCGGCCGCGACGACGTCGTCACCACGGTCGCCGGTCTGCTCCGCGGCAGCGGCACGGGCGGGGTGGCCACGGCGGTGCTCGCCGGCCGCGCCGGGGTCGGGAAGACCGCGCTGGCCGTGCACATCGCGCACCGGGTCGCGCCCGGGTTCCCCGACGGCCAGCTCTACGCGCGGCTGGACGACGAGCACGGCGAGCCGGTCCGGCCCGAGGCCGTGCTCGAACGGCTGCTGCGGGTGCTCGGCGTGCCCGCGGCGGCCGGGAGCCGCGACGAGCTGGCCGCGCGGCTGCGCAGCGCGCTCGCGGGACGGCGGATCCTCGTGGTGCTCGACGGCGCCGTCGACGAAGCGCAGGTGCTGTCCCTGCTGCCCGGCTCCGCCACCTGCGGCGTGCTCGTGACCAGCCGGCACCGGCTCACCGGGCTGTCCGGCGCGAAAGTGGTCGAGCTGGCGGAGCTCACCATCCAGCACGCCACCGAACTGCTCATCCACCTGCTGGGCATCGCCCGCGTCTCCGCCGAACCCGCCGCCACGTTCGACCTGATCGAACTGTGCGGCGGGCTGCCCCTCGCGTTGCGCATCGCCGGTGAGCGGCTGGCCGCGCGGCCGCACTGGAGCATCGCGGAGCTGACCGAGCGCCTCGGCGACGGGCAGCGGCACCTCGACGAGCTGAGCCACGGGCCGCTCGACGTCCGCCCCGGCATCGCCACCGCCTGTGCCCGGGTGGGCCCGTCCGCGCAACGGCTGTTCCGCCTGCTCACCCTGGTCGACGGCGAACACTTCCCGACGTGGGTCGCCGGGCCGCTGCTCGGCGACCCGGGCCGGGCGGCGGGCGACGACCTGGAGGCGCTGGTCGACGCCCAGCTCGTCGCCGTCGACCGCCGATCCGGGCCCGGTACCCACTACCGGATCCCGAAGCTGCTGCGCAGCTACGCCCGCGAACTGCTCGTCCGCAAGGAAACCCCGGCGACCCGGGCGGCCGCCTCGAGCCGGCTGCTCGGGGCCTGGCTGCACCTGGCCGAACAGGCGCACAGCCGCGCGGTGGGCCACTCGGTCCCCGTGCTGCACGGCGACGCCGAGCGGTGGCCGCTGCCCGTGCCGCTCGCCGACCAGCTGCTCCGCCACCCGCTGGAATGGTTCGAGACGGAGCGCGCCGGCGTGGTCCGCGCCGTCGGGCAGGCCGCCGACCTCGGTTCCGCCGAGCTGTGCTGGGACCTCGCGGTCACGCTGGCCGGGCTGATGCGGGCTCGCGATCACCTGGAGGACTGGCGCGAGACGCACACCACCGCGCTCACCGCCTGCCGCCAGGCCGGCGACCGCCGCGGCGAGGCCGTCATCCTGTACTCCCTGGGGACGCTCGACATGGTCGAGCAGCGCTACGACGAGGCGTCCGGCCGGCTCGCCCTGGCCTTGCGCGCGTTCGAAGAAATCGGTGACGACAAGGGGCGGACGCTGTGCCTGCGCGGTGTCGCGTTCCTCAGCCGGGTCGGGTCGGAGCCGCTGCTCGGCGGGCGTGCCACGCGCTGAGCAGCAGGCCGCCCGCGCACAGCAGTTCCGCGACGACCAGGCAGACCCGGCTCCCGATCGCCGCGACGGTCGCCGCGGGCACCGGCAGCACCGACCCCAGCGCGGCGATGATCACCAGCTCCCGCACGCCCGCGCCGTCGGGGAGCACCAGGGTCAGCGCCCCGGCGGCCGACGCGAAGGCGTACCCCCCGACCGCGGCCGCCAGCGCCGGCCCGGGCGGCGCGCCCAGCGCGAACGCGAGCAACCACAGGTGCAGGCCGCCCACGAGCCACGCGGCGGTCTGCACCAGCACCGCCTGGCGCAGCAGGCGCGGCTCCGGCCGGTCCGCCAGTGGAGCGCGCCGGAGCAGCCGGGCCGCCCGATCGGTCAGCCGCAGCACGGTTTCCGGCCGCCACAGCACGTACGCGCCGAGCAGCAGCGGCACCACCAGCCAGGGCCAGGACGCGCCCAGCACCAGCGGTGCGGCCAGCAGGCCGACCGCCGTCGCCGAGAGCAGGTTGATCACGGCGACCAGCAGGTAGGCGGCGACGACCCGCCCCGCGTCGACCCCGGTCCGCCGGCCGGTGTGGGCCGCGGCCAGTGCCTGCCACCACGGCCCGGGCAGGTACGTGCCGGCGATCGCCGCGAAGCAGATCCGGGCCCCGGTGGCGAACCCCAGCGGGCTGCCGAGGGACGCCAGCACCCGCCGCCAGGTCTGCACCCCCAGCAGCAGCCAGGCGGCGAGCGCGAGCAGCGCCAGCACCAGGCACCACTTGGCGGCGGGCCGGGCGAGCAGCCCGGCGATCTCCGCGCCGTGCCCGGCGACGACGGTGGCCGCGCCCACCGCGACGGCCGAGAGGAACACCGCCACCAGGACCTTCCGCAGCACCGCGCGGACCGGGCCGGTCATCGCGCGGACCCGCACGGCAGGGACACGGTCAGGTCCTGGGCCTGGTGGTCGGACAGCCGCGGGTTCGGCCGGAACGCGTACCGCGCGACGTCCACCTCACCCCGGGTGAACACCCAGTCGAGCCGCCACAGCCGGGGCATCCCCCACCCCGTGTCCGCCAGCGGGAACGACGACGGCAGCGGGGCGCCCTCGGTGAGGTCCCGGGCTTCGACGCCGTCGCCGAGCGGGATGAGGCTGCCCATCCACGGCGAGTTGAAGTCGCCCGCCACGAGCAGGGGGTTGCGGTTGCCCGCCAGGTCCGCGCGCAGGGCGCCCAGCTCGGTCTGGACGCGGTCGTACTGCCCGTGCGCGAACGAGTAGAACCGGCCGGTGAACGGGCTGAGCCGGGTGTCCACCGGCTGCGGCAGGTGCACGTTGTAGAGCGAGAACACGCACCCGCCGACCCGGACGTCGGTGCGCTGCGCCTTGTTGCCGTGCCAGTACCAGGAGTCGGGCTCCGGGCCGTCGCGCCGCGGGTGCGTCCCCACGACCGGCAGCCGCGACAACGTGACCAGCTCGCCTTCGACGTTCACCTGGTAACCCGGGAACCGGGCGCGCAGCGTGGGTTCGTCGTCGAGCCGGACGGGCCCGTTGTTCCAGTGCAGGTGCTCGCCGAGCAGGTAGACGTCGGCGTTCTGCTGCTTCAGGTACGCGTAGAACGCGTCCGTGCCGTCGCCGCCGCGGAAGTCCTTGTACCCGGTCCCGGACTCCCAGTAGCCGGTGTTCCAGCTGAAGATCCGCAGCACCGGCGCACCCGGCCGCGGCGCGGTACCCGGGCCGGCCCCGCCGAACCCGGCCAGCGGGGTGCCCGCCACCAGCACGGCGACGAGCACCAACGCCGTCCACCGCGGCCGCGGCCGGACGGACGCGGCGAGGAGCAGCAACAGCAGCGGGACGACGAACAACAGCAGCGGCGGAACGGGTTCGACGAACATCCACAGCCACCAGCGCCCGGTGAGCAGCACGTGCGCGGCGAAGAACAGCACCCACAGCACGGTGGCGGCCCGGAGCGTGCGGCTCAGCCGCCGCCGTGGCGGTGCGGGGGTTTCGGTGTCCACAGGGGACACGACTTCGGTCATGTCGGCACCTCGCGTGAGTCGTTACGGGGACAGGAGACCGGCGGCGGCCAGCGCCACCACGCTCAGCACGCCGCTGCCGAGCAGCACCCGGTCGCGCAGCAGCCCGCGGGCCGGATCCGCGCCGCCGCCCTGCACGAGCACCACGTGCAGGTAGCGGCACAGCCCGAACAGCACCGGCAGCAGGACCGCGGCCAGCACCAGGTCGGCCCGCGCACCCCAGCGTTCGTGGGCGAAGAACAGGAACACCACGACGGTGAGCCCGGCGGCGAGCACGAGCAGCTGGTCGAGGAAAGCGGCCGAATAACCGCGCAGCACCGGGCGGCGCAGCGCTTCGGGCAGGTCCAGCTCGCGCCGCCGCTTGCCCAGCACGGGCAGGAAGCAGAGCAGGAACACGCACAGCAGCAACCAGCCCGACGGCCGTACGCCCGTGGCCAGGTACCCGGCCAGCACGCGCAACGCGAACCCGGCGGCGACCGCGAACACCTCGGCCACCGGCACGTGCTTGAGCCACCGGCTGTAGGCGGCGTTCAGCGCGACGTACGCGCCGAGCGGCGCGAACAGCACCGGCAGCGTGACCGCGGTGGCCACCACGAGCACCACGAACAACGCGGCCCCGAGGGCCACCGCGACTCGCACCGGTACCCGCCCGGCGGCGATCGGCCGGTGCCGTTTCGCCGGGTGAGCCCGGTCGTACCCGGCGTCGGCGACGTCGTTGCCGACGTAGACGACCGCGGAGGCGAGGACGAACAGCCCCACCGCCCCGGCCAGCGCCGCCGGCCGGGGCCACGTCCACGCCGCCGGGTGCAGCAGGACCAGCGGGACGACGAGCAGGCTCTTGGGCCACTGCCCCGGCCGGACCAGCGTGAAGAGATCCCGCAGGGCGGTTCGCGAACGAACCGCCACCGCGCGCGATTGCAGGGAGTACATCCGGCGCCTCCCCCGTCAGAAGAAGACCTTGGCGAGTTTCAGTGCGCCCTGACGCCAGGGCTCGCGGCTGGTCACGCCCTGCGCCACCGGCGTCTGGACGCGGTTGGACCGCCACCACGTGAAGGCTTCGAGCAGGGCCTCGGAGTTCGACAGCCGCGGCACGAACCCGAGGCGGCGCGCGGCCTTCTCGGTGCTGACGAACGAATCGTCGAGCAGCTTGTGCAGCAGCCGGCCGTAGACCGGCGACAGCTTCCAGCGTTCGAGCAGCCCGAGCACCGCGACCGCGGGCCGCGCCGGGATCGGCACGACGTGCTTGCCGTGCCCGGCCGCGTCGAGCACGGCCTGGAAGTCCTGCCGGATCGTGCCGAAGCGGTCCGCCGCGATGTTGTAGGTGTCGTCGGCGATCTCGCGCGGTGCGACCAGCGCGGTGACCACGGCCGTGACGAGGTCGTCCAGGCCCAGCATCTGGATGCGGACGTCGCCGCGGCCGAGCACCGGGAAGTGCCGCCCTTCCGCCGCCCACTCGAACAGCATCGCGAACAGGCCCATCCGGCCCGTGCCCACGAACGTCTTGGGCCGCAGGACGGTCAGGCACAGCCCGTCGGCGCGCAGCCGGCCGGCGAGCTCCTCGGCCTCGGCCTTCGCCGCACCGTAGGTGTCGACCGGCTCGCACGGGTGGCTTTCGGGCGTCGGCACCGTCTTGGGCAGGCCGTAGACCGACGTCGACGAGATGTGCACGGCCCGCGTGACGCCCGCGGAAACCGCCGTCCCCAGCACGTTCCGCGCGCCGCCGACGATGATCGAGCGGATCTCGTCGGCCGGGTAGCTCGGCAGCGCCGCGGCGCAGTGCACCACGGCGCCGGCGCCGGTCATCGCGTCGGCGATCACCCGGGGATCCCGGACGTCGCCGATGTGGTGGCGCAGCCCGGGCGCGGCCGGGATGTCACGCAGGTCGACGCTGTGCACGCGGCAGCCCTCGTCGAGCAGCCGCTGGACCAGGCGCGAGCCCAGCACTCCGGCGGCGCCGGTGACGACGACGGTCGCGGGCAGGTTGGAAGTCACCACAGCCGGCTCACCTTCTCCTGGACGAAACGGGTCAGCAAACGGGACATGCCTTGGTCCAGCACGGCGTCGAGGGCGTCGAGGAAGCGCTCGACGTCGGCGTCGGCGGTCACGAGCGGCGGGCTCACCACGAGCGGGCTCCGGCCGTTGAGCGTGTAGTAGGTGTAGATGTCGTGGTCGCGGTAGAGCGCGTCGATCACCGCGCACGTGATGAGCTTGGTCCGCAGCAACGGGTCCTTCGCCAGGGAAACGGGCGCCAGCTTGCCGATCAGGTCGAGCAGCTTCGGCCCGCCGGAGAGGAACACGCCGTGCAGCGCGCCGGCGCCGCGGACGTCGGCGACCTCGTCCGGGTGCGCCTTCCGGATCCGCTCGAGCCCGGGACCGAGCAGGTCCCCGAGGTGGCGCGCGCGGGCCGGGAAGTCGTCGGTCACCGCGATCTCGACGGCTTCCAGCGCGGTCACGGCCTCTTCGCCGAAGCCGTAGTAGGTCGTGCTCGTACTCTGCAGCAGGGCGTCCCGCATGCTGTCGTAGGCCTTGCGGAACACCGGTTCGCGCGCCACGAACGCCGAGATCGAGGACTTGCCGCCGCCGAACGACTTCGACGTCGTCACGACGTCCGGCACGAGCCCGGGGTGGCGCATGAAGTAGAACATCGAGCCGGTCTTGCCCCAGCCGGTGTAGATCTCGTCGAAGATCAGGATGATGTCCTCGGCCGTGCACAGCTCCCGGAGCCCGTGCAGGAACTCCGCGGAACAGTGGTTCATCGTCGACGCGCTGAACGGCTCGATGAGGAGCGCGTAGACGTCGCAGCCACCACCGGGCCGCCGGGCCGTGGCGATCGCGTCGCGCACGGAGTCGAGGTCGCCGTATCGGAACGTGCCGATGCCGGGGATGGTCGGGAAGGCGAACTGGTCCGGCGCGCCGCCGGTGAGCCCGCCCGAGCCGAGCAGCTTGCCGTGGAAGGCGATGTCCGCCCGCAGCACGCGGCCCCGCTTGCCGCGGTGGTACTTGTAGGCGAGCTTCACCGCGCCTTCCACCGCCTCGGCGCCGGAGTTGGGGAAGAACGACATGCTCAGGTCGGCCGGCAGGACCTGGGCGATGTTGTGGCCGAGCGCCGCCAGGTACGGCGAGAAGTAGGTCTTGTGCACCTCCATCCGGGACTGCTCTTGGAAGCGCTTCCGCGCGGCCACGATCCGGGGGTGGTTGTGCCCGTGGTTGAGCACGCCCACCCCGCCGGTGAAGTCGAGGACGGTGCGCCCGTCCCGGGTGTGCAGGTGGGCGCCCTCGGCGCGGTCGACCAGCTCGCGGCCGAAACCGAACGACGTCATCAGCTTGACCTGCGACTTGTTGACGTACTTGCGATAGAGCTCGTGGACCTCGCCGACGTCGAGCCGTTCGGCCTGCTCCAGGGTGATCAGGTGCGGCATCGATCCCTCCCAGTCGGATTGCGTCAGGAGTTCCGACACTGGGCGGGGGCTCTCCTCGGCCGCTTCCGCGGACCTCTCACGGCCCGGGTGGCGGCGCGGGATCGCGGTGAGAGGGTTGTGGCAGGCGCCTCGGCTGCACTGGTGAAGCCACTCTTCACCGAGCAGCTGGAGGTCTGCCATGGGGCAGCTGGTCTCGATCGTCGTGCCGAACCACAACGGCGCCCGCACGCTGCCTCAGTGCCTCTCGGCGCTGTCGGCCCAGACCCACCCGGACCTCGAGGTGATCGTCTCGGACGACGGCAGCACCGACGACTCGGTCGCGGTGGCCCGCGCGCACGGCGCGCACGTCGTCGCCACCGGCGTCAACGGCGGCTGCGGTGTCGCACGCAACGCCGGCCGGGCCCGCGCCCGCGGCGACGTCATCTTCTACGTCGACTCCGACGTCGCCCTCGCCCCGGACGCGGTCGCCACCGCCGTCCGCATCCTCGAAGCCGAGCCGGACACGGGTGCGGTGTGCGGCATCCAGGACCCCGAGCCGCTCGCCGAACCCACCATGGTCGCGCAGTACCGCGGGCTGCAGTACCACTACTGGTCACTCAGCTCCCAGGGCACCGTGTCGTTCCTGTTCCCGTCGCTGTGCGCGATCCCGGCGAAGGTCCACGACGAGATCGGCGGGTTCAACCCGCGGCTCAAGCAGACGGAGGAGGTCGACTTCGGGCACCGGTTGTCGCGGCACTACCGGCTGCGGCTCACCCCCGAGGTGCGCGGGAAGCACGCGCACGACCGGCGCCTGAAGGTGCTGCTGCGCAAGCTCTTCCACCGGGCCCGCCTGCGCATCCCGCTGTACGCCCGGTCCCGGCACTTCGCCACCGGCTTCGAAACGCGGGAGCGGGCGTGGGCGAGCCTGGCCGCCGCGGCGTCGATCCCGGCGTTTGCGGCGGCGTTCGCCGGCCCGTGGGGACTGCTCGCGCCCGGCCTGCTCATCGCCGCCTCGATCGCCGGCGACCGCGGGATGTACGGGTTCGTCCGGCAGCAGCGCGGACTGGCGTTCACCGTCTTCTTCGCCGGAGTGCACTACCTGGTCAACCTGACGATCGTCGCCGGCGCCGTGGCCGGGGTGGCGCAGTGGACGACGTCGCGGGCGTTCCGCCGCCTCTACGAGCAGCCGGCCACTCCCTGAATAGGCCGTTATACGACCCGCCCGGCTGCTGGAGCCGGGCGGTCAAGCCGTTGCGTGCTTCTTCGTGTCCGCTCGGCGGGACGGATCCGTCAGCCGGTGCATCATGGTGACGCTTGCCCGGCGGGGCATCAGACGGCTGAAGGTCGCGCCCATGCGGTTTGATCGGCCGTCGATGGTGCTCGGGCCGGGGTTGCGGCTCTCGAGGTGGGACAACGCGGTGGCGACGACGTTCTCGGGGGTGCGCGCCTTGGCTCCCGCGGTGGCGTCGTCGGTGCCGACGACGGCGTTGAACTCGGTGCTCGTCGCTCCTGGGGACAGAGCGAACGCCGTGACCCCGCTGCCGCGCAGCTCGGCCCAGAGCGATTCGGTGAAGCTGAGGACGAACGCCTTCGTCGCGCCGTAGACGGCCATCCGCGGCGTCGGCGTGTAGGCGGCCATGCTGGCGACGTTGATCAGGAAGCCTTGCGCCGCAACGATGTCCGGCAGGAACGCGGAGCTCAGCTGCACCGGGGCGGAGACGTCGACCGCGATCTCCTGGGTCAGGCGGGCCGGGTCTTCGCCGGCGAACTCGCCGAACGTGCCGAAGCCGGCGTTGTTGATCAGGCTGTTCGCCGTGAGCCCGGCGTCGGCCACCGCCGCTTTCAGGTCCGGGCCGACCGTGGGCGAGGTGAGGTCGAGCGCGATCGCCGTCGCGGTGACCCGGTGTTTCCGCTCCAGTTCGGCGGCCAGCTCCTGAAGGCGGTCGAGCCGGCGCGCCACCAGGATCAGGTTCGCGCCCCGGGCGGCCAGGGCGTGTGCGAACGCGGCGCCGATGCCGGAACTGGCTCCCGTGACGATGACGGTCTGGCTGCGGTAGTCCGGTCGCGGCATCGGGTTCTCCCAGGGGTTGATCAGCCGACTGACCACGTCACCGTATGCCTGCCTGGCACTCAGTGTCAAACTGGCGCTCGGTGTATGATCGCGTCCATGGCCAAGCAGGACGACCTCTGGACCCGATCGCGCCAGGCGGCGTACGCGGAGATCACGCGCGTCGCCATGACGCTGTTCCTCGAGCAGGGGTTCGACGGGACGACGATCGATCAGATCGCGGCGACCGCGGGCATCTCGCGGCGCTCGTTCTTCCGCTACTTCGGGACGAAGGAAGACATCGTCCTCGGCGATCTGGCGAACCAGGGCGCGCTCGTGCGCGACATCCTGGAGAGCATCCCCGTGTCGGTGCCGCCCTGGGAGGCGCTGCGGGAAGCGCTCTGGCGCGTCGACGGCGAAGGGCTGCAGTCCGAAGTGGGGCTCAAGATCGCCAAGATGATGTACGACACTCCGTCGCTGAGGGCGCGCAGCATCGAGAAGCACCTTCAGTGGCAGGAGCAGCTCGTCCCGAACATCCGGCTCCGGCTGGGTGTCGACGCCGACGACGCGACCGACCCGGCGGCCGACGCGATCGTCGCCAGCGCCATCGCCTGCCTCGACGTCGCCGGCCAGATCTGGGCGAAGTCCGACGGCGCCGCCGACCTCGCCGAGCTGTACGACCGTGCGGTGGGCGCCGTGGGAAATCCCCGTTGAGCCGTCGGGCTTTCCGGGTCGGCTCACCGTCCGTGAAGTGCCGACACGCCAGGGAAACACCGTCGGCGATCCGGTCCACCTTTCGTGCGACTGCCCGATACCGGCCACCGGTCCTAGAGTTCCGAACCATGACCACCGCCCTGAGGACCGAGCACGAAGTCCAGCGATTCGAGAAGTGGGACGCCAACGGAGACGGCGTCATCGATCGCACCGACTACGACGCGGAGGCCCGCCGCATCGTCGAGGCCTTCGGCGAGACCACGACCAGCGACCGCGGCCGGGCCGTCCGCGACGCCCTGCTCGCGATGTACCAACGCCAGGCCGAAGCCGCGGGCGTCGGCCCGAACGGCGCCATGAACCAGGAACAGTACCTCTCCGCCAACCGCGAACTGATGTACGAACGCGGCGACAGCGGGTTCGAAGACCTGCTCCGCCCGACCATCGCCGCCATCGCCGACCTGTGCGACACCGACCGCGACGGGTACGTGAGCAAGGTGGAACTGCGCCGCTGGCTCGGTCCGGCGGTCGGGTTGAGCGACGCCGACTCCGACGCCACGTTCGACCGCATCGACCTCGACGGCGACGGCCGCCTCACCGTGGACGAACTCGTCATCGCCGTCCGCGAGTTCCACTACGGACGGTCGGACATCCGGCTGCTCGGCTGACCCGCCCCGTCCGGGCTCAGGGCAACGGCTTCGCGGGGTAGATCCGCAGCCGCTGGGCCGGCATGTCGTACGTCCCCGGCCCCGGCAGGCCGGGGACCAGCAGCGTGTCACCCCGCAGCGGGAGTTCGAAGGCGTCGGCGGGATCGGGCTCCAGGGTGGCGATCGACTTGTCCGTCCAGGCCTGGGCCGGCGCGCCGCTCGTGAGCCGGTAGCCGGTCACCTTGCGCAGCTCCGACAGCGGCGGGTCGGCGTAACCGTCGTTGCGCAGGAGATAACCGCCGGGGCGGGCGACGACCGAGCCCGGCACGATCGGCATGCCGCCCGCGGTGAGCACGTGCAGCGACGGGCCGCCGCGCTTCCAGCTGTCGGTGGGGTCGCCCTGGCGCTCGGCCAGCGTCTTCTTGAGCACCTGGACCGAGCCCGCGTGGTCGAGGCAGATCTCGACGCCCACGGTGGTGTTGGCGTCGACCTCGAACAACCGCTCCCGGACCAGCTCCTTCTCGGCGTAGGCCGCCTGCAGCTCGGCGGTCTTCCCCACCGCGAAGGCCATCGGGATGCCGTCGAGCCCCGACGGCAACCGCTTTTCGATGCGCCGCGCCTCGCCGGTCCCTACGCCGCCACGCATGTGCCACACGGAGTTGTAGAAGGTGCGCTGCCCGTGGACCATCGTGTCGGAGTGCCACAGCACCGAGCCCGGCACGATCAGCCAGTTCTTGAGGCGCACGGCGTGGAACATCCGGTCCAGGGCGTCCCACGTGGCCAGGTACTCCTCCGTGGAGTAGGTGTGGTGGGTGGCCGGGTCGGCCGGCCGGAAGTAGAACTCCGGTGCCACGAACACCTTCAGCGTCGACGGATCGTCGGTGTCGCGGACGTTCATCTGCGCGATGTGCACCACCGCGGCCAGCCGGCGGAGCCGGACGAACCAGTCGGCCGTCGTCCCGCGCGGGCCCGCCACCGGGATGTCGGGGATCGCGTCGCACAGACCGCCGGGTGGCAGTCCGGCGAGCGTCGGCCCGGCGATGTCGGTGCGGTTGGTCGCCGTCGGCACTTCGTAGGCGATGTACCGGAAATGGGTGTACGGCACGGGACAAGCCCCTCCCTCGACGGCGAACCGGTCACCGACGTTACCGGTTCGCCGCCGGCCTGACTCTCGACCGATCGGTGCTTTCCGGCCCGGGCACGGTCAGTCATTTCCGGACCACGGCAACGGTCGCGGCCTGGCAATGCCGGGTACCGGCACTGTCGACGGATTGTCGACGGCGAGTGGCACCGTCAAGGGGTGAGCGGCACATCCGCAGGGAGAGAGCCAAAGTGCACGCCCCTCGCTCAGAGCCCTTGCCGCATCACGACATTCACCTGGCAGCAATCCACGATCCGGAGGATCACCGTGAAATTTCGCAGACTTCCCAGCGCAGCCGCGGCCGTCGGCGCGGTGACCGTGCTCGGCGCCGGAGTCCTGGTCACCACCCAGGCCGACGCCGCGGACAGCAGCATCAGTTTCGCCATGGTCCGGTCGGGCGTGGCCGCCAACGCCAACTGCCTCGCGGCGGCCACCGCGAAAGTACGGGTGGTGACGCACGGACAGAACGAAACCATGACCCTGCGCGCGACCGGACTGCCGCCCGACACCGATTTCGACCTGTTCATCACCCAGGTACCGAACGCGCCGTTCGGCGTGTCGTGGTACCAGAGCGACCTGGAATCCGGCGACGACGGCACCGCGTCGGTCTCCGTGATCGGCCGGTTCAACGTCGAGACCTTCGCGGTGGCACCGAACACCGCACCGGCGCCGGTGGTCCACCCCCAGGACGCGGCAAGCAATCCGGCCTTTGCGCCGATTCACACCTTCCACGTCGGCTTCTGGTTCAACTCGCCCGCCGACGCCGTCAAGGCGGGCTGCCCCGGCACGGTCACCCCGTTCAACGGCGAACACAACGCCGGAGTCCAGGCCATGAGCACCCGCAACTTCGCCGATGACAACGGACCCCTGCGCCAGCTCGTGTCCTGAGCAGTATCGCGAGCCGGCAGGCCGCCGGAGGGACGGCCCGCTTGCACCGTTCAGCTCGAGGGACGGGTTGCCTGCACGAAAGTGATCCGGCCGAGCCGGTGGTCGGCGTGCGCAATCTCCCCGGCGTCACCGAACCCGGCGGTTTCCAGCAGCGTGACGACGCCATTGCCGCGGGCCACGGCCGGGTTCTGCGCTCCCCGATGACGTAGAACACGGGGCAGGTGCCGAAGGGCCCGGCCGTGGCCATGGCCGTGTGTGGGGGCGCCGCCGAAGTCGGCGATCGTGACCCGCCCGCCCGGTCGGAGCGCGCGAAACGCGTCGCGTGCGAACGCCACCCGCCCGTCGTCGTCGAGGTGGTGCAGGGCCAGCGACGAGATCACGTGGTCGAGCGACACGTCTTCGGCGGGGATCCGGTCGGCGTATCCCTGAACGAGCGTCAGGGATACGCCCCGGCGGCGGGCCTTGCGCATGCCCCGGCGCAGGGCGTCTCCGTCGGGATCAAGACCGCTCACCCGGGCACCCGGCTGGGACGCGAGCACCGCCAGCGACAGGTTGGCCGTGCCGCAGCCGACGTCGACCACCGCCTGCCCGGACTCGATGCCGGCAAGATCGGCCAGCCGCTCGTGCAACGCTCCGACGCCGGCGAACCGCGTGAAGACGTCGTAGAACGGGAGAAGCCAGGTCTTCCTCATGCCCGGCAGGAACGAGCGGTCCCGCTCCTGCGGGGTGCGCTGATCGAAGAACCGTACGTCCGTCGTGGCCATGGAGTGCTCCCTGCGCGGTCGGTGTCGTCTGCCTCCAGTCTTGGACATCCTGTGGTTCCGCGGCGGGAGGTACGTTGGCCGGCGTGGGACATTCTTTGGGCACTGACGAGTCACGGCACTCCGCGGTGCTGCGCACGGTGCGACCCGACGGAACGCCGGTCTACCGCCACCGGCAGCGGCCCGGCGTGCCGCCGGTCTCGGTGGTCCGCTTCGACACCGAAGACGCCCACGCCCACCTGCCGCCGGATCACCGGCACGCCCACGACTTCCTCGTCCTGGTCTACGTCGAAGAAGGCAGCGGCTCGTTCGCCGTCGACGGCACCGAACGGCCACTGCGGGCCGGCGAGGTCCACGCCGTGCCTCCCGGGCAGGTCATCGGCGTCGCCGCCGTCACCGAACTCGCCCGCAGCCGCGCGTGGTCGGTCGCGTTCACGCCGGACGCCGTCCCCGCGCTGGCCTCGGTCTCCCCGCTGGCCTGGACCCACCACCCGCTGCTCGCCCTGTTCGCCCCCGGCGCGGCGCCCGGCCGGGTCGCCGGGCCAGACCGGGCGAGCTGGTCGGCGTGGCTGGCGGACCTGGCCGGGGAGCTGGCCGACCCGGACCGGCTCGGCGCCCACGAGGCCGTCGCCGCGCTGCTGACGCGGCTCCTGGTCGCGGCCGCGCGGCTGGCACCATCCGCTCCGAGCGCGCCGGATCCGCTCACCGAGCGGGTCTTCGCCGAGATCGAGGCGACGTTCCGGGAACCGGTCTCCGCCGCGGACGTCGCCCGCGCGCTCGGCTACACCCCAGGACACCTCACGACCGTGCTCCGCAAGCGCACCGGCCACCCCCTGCTCGAATGGATCACCGAACGGCGCATGACCGAGGTCCGGCGCATGCTGCGCGAAACCGACCTGCCACTCGACGCCATCGCCACCCGGACCGGCCTGCGTGACGCCACCTACCTCGTCCGCCGCTTCCGCGACCGCTACGGCATCACCCCACAACGCTGGCGTCACGCCCAGCGGGCTTGGCCCTGACCATCGCTCGTCGCGGGAAAGGGCTTTCTCGACGAGATCTTCACCACGCACTGGCAGGTACCGGCTACGTGGCAGACCCGCACCGGATTGGCCGGCGAGAACTCCCCGTGTCCCTCTCCCCCGAAATCTATCCTGATGAGGTCGGGTGAAAGCGGGTCGAGCACCGTTCCACGCCGGACTCGCCGGCTGCCGGTCGCCGGGTCGGGCTCGCCGAACACCACTACCCGGTCGCCCGGGGCGAAATGGTTCCAGCAACCGCCGTTGAGGGTGCTCCAGACGGCCGTGAACGCCTGCTGGACCGTCGTGACGTCCGCACCCAGCGCCGCCGCCAACCGCAGCAGGACGGTCTTCGGCGGGGGTGCGATCGGCCGGCCGGTCGCCTCCGGCGTGACCCACGACTGCAAGTAGCGGGCCGGCATTCCGGCACTGTCGGAGATCGTCTGCACCGACCACTCCGGCCGGTAGCACTCGAAGAGCTCCGCGATGCGCGACTCGGACTTCACGGCTCCTCCTGAGCGTCGGTACGCCACCCACCCTACACATACTTGTTGGTCGACACGCAAGTTACTTAACCGCGACCGGAGCCGAAGTCCGTGAATGTCGCATTGAGAGACACTACGTCCGGCAATGTGGCATTCACGGACCTCGGAGAACTGCGGGGCGGGATGGCCGCGGAGGCGGTCGTGAGTGGGAAACAGGGCTAGAACACTGTTTCCCGCTCACGACCCCGCGCCGCCGGTTGGTCTGGGTGGGCTCAGCGGAACCAGCCGCCGCCGCGGGTGGCTGGGCTTCGGGGTGCTATCGGCAGTGATCCCTGACTCGGGGGCCACAGCGTCGTCGCCGGGATGTGGCGTAGCCGGCTTCGCAACGTGTTCAGCGGGAGCGGGCGGCGGCGGGTCAGCATCGTCGTCGTGCGGGGGTGCAGGTCGACGAACGGGTACGTCGCGTGCAGGGCCGCCAGCCGGCGTTCCAGGTGGAGGCTGCGGTCGGTCAGCTCGTCCGGGCCCACCACCGGCTGCACCACCAGGAACTCGCCCGGGCCCAGGCGCACCGCGCGGTCCAGCGGGCGCAGGCCGTCACGGAGCAGGTCCGCGATGTTCTGCTCGGTGTGCATCCGGATCCGGTTGCCGTGGCGGCGTTCCACCGTGGTCAGGTCGTCGACCGTCACCAGCACCAAGCCGAGCGGCACCGTGTCCGTCGCGTCGCCGAGCCACGGCGTGATGCCCGCCAGCGTCGCCAGTCCCGTCTCCGCGTCGACCGGCCCCGCGGCCACCGGCGACAGCGCCTCCAGCCGCGACGCCACGTGCCGCAGCGCGGCCTCCGCCCGGCTTTCGACGTCGACCGCCGCCGGCGCGGCCACCGACGCGAGGACTTCGCCGACCTTGTGCCGCACCGCGGGCGGCAGGCGGTCGCCCAGCGCGTCGCGCAGCCGGACGATCTCGGCGTACGCCTCGTCGCGGCGCAGGCCCCAGCGGCCGCGGAACAGCCGCGCCGACTCGACCGACGTCGCCTGCGGGTCGACGTCGTCGAGGTCCTGCGCCACCACCGACGCGCCGAACGTCGGCGACAGGACCGCGACCGACCACTCGCGCGCCATGGGCTCGTCCGGGCGCAGCAGCACCGGGGTGACGCCGTGGGGCAGGTCCGGGCGGCCCGAGTCGACCATGCCGACGACCGTGACCGCCGCCGTCCGTGCGATCCGCGCGTACACCTCGCGCTCCCGCTCGAAGTACGGCAGCCGCTGGAAGAGCGCGAACACCACGGTGTCCGCGCCGGTGCCTTCGGCCAGCGCCGCGCGTTCGACCGCGTGGGACGCGGTCACCAGCGCGCGTTTGGACAGCACGCCGGCGCGGGCCGAGGACACGTCGGGCATCGGGGATCGCTCTCGCCGGGGGAAGGGAGACAACCACCGTAGAAGAACTCGCCGTGACCGGCTAGCCACACAATGGAGTGAACGTCAGCCGGGCCCGGCGGCGTAGGAACGCAGGATTTCCGTGGTGGCGCCCAGAAAACGCGCGACGCTCTCGGCGTGGTCCGGCTCGAGGCCGTCGGTGAGCGCAGTGATCGCGTCGACGAGCGGTGCCAGCGCCGCCCGGACTTCGGCGCGCGCCGGGTCGGTGACGGTGAGCGTGATCCGGCGCCGGTCGCTCGGGTGCGGGCCGCGGCGGACGTGCCCGGCGGCTTCGAGGCGGTCGACGAGCACGGTGGCCGACGCCGAGCGGATCCGGAGCGCGTGCGCGAGGTCGACGGTGCCCATCGGCCCGCCGCCCGCCAGGTGCTGCAGGGCCTGCACGTCGGTCGGGCCGAGCGCGAGCCGCCGGGCGAGGGCCTGCTGCACGTCGTGCGCGAGCGCCAGGAGTTCCCGCAGGGCGAGGTTCACCCGCAACGCGACGGAGCTGTCTTCCACCCGGCCATCCTAGGGGTCGCTAGACAATCTAGCGAATGTTGCTAGATTGTCTAGCGACCCCGACGAGAGGCACCTCCGTGGACATCCGTGCGATGAACGCCGAAATGGCGGCGAAGCTGAGCGACGCCCCCGCCGAGACGCCACCCGAAGGCGGGTACGCGCTGCGCGTGGTCGAGACGCGCGGCCGCAGCACCGGCACGCCGCGCCAGGTCCCGCTCGCGGTGGTCGCCCGGTCCGGGCGGCACTACCTCGTCTCCCCCGTCCGCGACCGCGACTGGGTCGCCAACCTCGTCGAGACGCCGGAGTGCGCGCTGCTGTCGGCGGCCGGACGTCAGGAGTGCCACGCCGAGGAGGCGAGCGGCGCGGAGGCGGCCGAGGTCGTCGCGACGTACCTGGCGGCCATGTCGGTGCCGTGGGCGATCAAGGCGTTCCCCGTCGCGCAGGACGCGACTCCCGCCCAGATCCGCGAGCACCTGCCGGCCATGGCGGTCTTCCGCTTGTCGGACAAGGACAAGCGATGAGTGTCGCCGTCGTCGGCGGCGGTCCCGGCGGGCTCGTGCTCGGGTACCTGCTCGCCCGGGCCGGCGTCGAGGTCACCGTCCTCGAGTCGCACGCCGGCTTCGACCGCGACTTCCGCGGCGACTCCCTGCACCCGTACACCCTCGAACTGCTCGACCGGCTCGGCCTGGCCGCCGACCTCCTCGAACTCGACCACTTCAAGGCGCGTTCGTTCCGCTTCCACACCCCGGGCGGGGTGTACAGCTGCGCCGACTACGACCGCCTCCCGACGCCGTTCGGCTACGTCGCGCTGATGCCGCAGGTGCGGTTCCTCGACTTCCTCGCCGAGCGCGCGGGCGCGCTGCCGACGTTCACCCTGCGCACGAGCGCCAAGGTCACCGGGCTCCTGGAGGACGACGCCGGCACCGTGACCGGCGTCCGCTACCGGGGCGGCGAGCTGACGGCGTCGCTCGTCGTCGGCGCCGACGGCCGGTTCTCCACGGTGCGCCGCCTGGCCGGGCTGCCGGCGAAGTCGCTGGGCGCCACGACGGACCTGCTCTGGTTCCGGCTGCCGCGCTCCCCCGCCGACCCGGGCGACGCCGACCTCGACCTGTACTTCGGGCGCGACGCCTACGTCGGCGTCCTCGGCGGCGTCCACGACTGGCAGGTCGGTTACAGCATCGAGAAGGGCTCCTACCCCGCGCTGCGCGAAGGCGGTGTCGAGCCGATCCGCGCGTTCCTGCGCGAGCGCGTGCCGTGGCTCGCCGACCGGGCGCACCTGCTCACCGACTTCACGCAGACCACGCTGCTGTCGGTGGACATCTCCCGCGTCGAGCGCTGGCACCGGCCGGGCCTGCTGCTGCTCGGCGACGCCGCGCACGTCATCTCCCCGGTCGGCGGCAACGGGATCCTGATGGCCATCCAGGACGCCGTCGCGGCGGCGAACCGGCTGGTCCCGGCGTTACGCCGAGGGGAAACCCCGGACCTGGCCGCGATCCAGGCCGACCGGATCCGGGCGATCGAACGCGTCCAGGCCGACCAGGTGCGCGTCGAACAGCGGTCCGCCGCGGCCCGCGCCCGCGGCAAGAGCGCGGCACCGCCGGGATTCCTGCGGGCGCTGTTCGCGATCCCGGCGCTGCGCACCCGTGGCGCGCGCGGCAACGCCTACGGCCCGTACCCGCCGGAGCTCGACGAGTCCGTCCTGGCTCAGCGGCTTTCGTCGTAGGACGCCCAGCCGCCCTGGCTCTCGGCCGCGTCGACGTCGGCGTCCGCCGTCGCCGCGTGGGTCATCGCCGCGACGGTCTGCTCGAGGCCCTTCTGGACTTCACCGCCGTCGGCTTCGCGGACGCTGTGCAGCGTGACGGTGATCTCGGCCGACGCCGCTCCGGCGTCCGCGACGCGCAGCTCGCCGTGGTAGTCGTCCGGGCCCTCGGCACCCCAGGTCAGCGTGCGCGTGGCCGCGTCCGTGTGCAGCCACGCCTCGCTCTCGACGCGGTGACCGTGCACCTCGGCTTCGACGTGCACGCTCTCGCCACCGGTCGGTTCGGCGACCTTCATCGCCGGGAAGTAGCGCGGCAGGTTCTCCGGGTGGCTGAGGAAGGAGAACAGCTCGTCGGCGGGCAGGTCGGCGGTCGCGGTGTACCGGTACTCGGTCATCGGGGCTCCTCGGGGGCGTTCGCGGTCCCGGGCGGGTTACCCGCGCGCGGTGCGTCCACACCCCGTGGGGCGATTGACACGGCCACCGGCGGGGAACCCGGATCACATGACGCCCATCGAACCCGCGGCCCCGGTGCCGAAACCCGGACCGGCCCCCGTGCAGGGCATCGGCATGCTGATCGGCCTGCTGTTCCTCGTGCTCGGCGCGTGCGAGCTGATCCCGGGGGTCACCACCGACAACCAGCTCTTCGGCGTGTTCGCCGTGTCCGGGGTGTGGACGCTCGTGCACCTGCTGACCGGCGCCGCCGCCGTGTTCTGCACCCGGTCCGCCGGGCTGGCGAGCCGGTTCCTGCTCGTGGGCGGGATCTGTTACGTCGTACTGGGGATCGCCGGCCTGCTCCCGCTGCCCGACGCCGTCACCGACGTCATGCCGATGAACGGCGCCGGCGTCTGCCTCGCACTGGGGTTCGGCACGGCGATGGTCATCCTCGGAGCGGGCTGGCTCCGGTACGCACCGCCGAGCGAGCGGTGAGGAATTCCGGGCCCGGGAACCGCACCAGCACCGCGGTGAGCAGCAGCGAGAGTCCGAAGAGGACATAGCCGTTCCCGGTCAGCTGCTGGACGAAGGTCCAGTGGCGCTCGACCTGCTCCCCGCGTGGCCACCACCACTGCGGGCCCGCGACGAACAGGACCGCGCCCACCCCGGCGAACACCGCGAAGCCACGGCGCCGGGTGCGGCGCGCCAGCTCCGCCCAGCCGAGCAGCACGACCACGGCCCACACCCAGTGGTGCGTCCAGGAGATCGGCGAGACGAGCAGGCCGCCGACGGCGTTGACACCGAGCGCGATCGTGCGCTCCCCCGCGGCCAGCGCGCGTCGCACGCCCCACGCCGTCAGCACGAGCACGACCGCCACCAAGGGCAGCCACCACGCCGTCCGCGCATCCGCCGGCACGCCGGCCCGCGCCAGCAGGCCCAGCAGCGACTGGTTGCCGGCGTAGGTCGGCTCGCCGACGCGGCCGGTGTCCCAGAGCGCGCCCGTCCAGTACCGGACCGAGTCCGCGCCGGCGAGCAGGAAGCCCAGCGCCGTCGCGGCCAGGAACGTCACGACGGCGGTCACCGCGGCGCGGGTGTCGCGGCGCAGCAGGAAGTACAACAGGAACACCGCCGGGGTCAGCTTCACCGCGGCGGCGACGCCGATCAGCAGGCCGCGTGGCCACTTCGGGGTATCGACGAGGACGTCGAGCACGACGAGCGCGAGCAGCAGCAGGTCGATCTGGCCCGCGTAGACCGTGCGCAGGACCGGTTCGAGCACCTCGGCGAGCAGCAGCACGGCCGTGATCCGGCGCCAGCCACGCAGCCCCGGCGGCAGCACGCCGAGCGCGCCCAGCACGGTCGAGAGGACCACGGCCAGCAGGCCGAGCGTGAGCAGCGTCAGCAGGAGGCAGGCGAGCCAGTACGGCAGGACCGTCAGCGGCGTCAGCACGATCGCCGCGAACGGCGGGTAGGTGAACAGCAGGAACTGCCCGTCCTGGGTCTGCGGCAGCGTGCCGTAGAGGGCGTCGCCGTGCAGCAGCGCCGCCGAGCCCAGCCGGTAGACGTCCAGGTCGACGCGGTACGCGGGGAACCGCAACCGGCCGCCGGTGACCGACACCAGCAGTGGCACCAGCAGGAGCAGTTGCGCCCCCAGCAGCACGTACTTGTTCCCCAGCCATCGCCGCACCCCGCTCCCCCTTCGTCTCCCCCCGCATTCTGGCGGTTCCCCGCGACTGCGCCATCCGGGTATCCCCCGGATCCACCCCGGGGAAATCCGGTTGCCGAGTGTGAGCGGACCGGCCAACCTGGGCCGATGGGCATTCCGGGCGGCTTCGCCTACGACGTCGACGAGCGCGGCACCGTGACGATCACCCACCACGGCCGTCCCGCCGGCACCCTCCGCGGCGGCGCCGCGGCGCGTTTCCTGACGACCGTCGAGAAGGACGACCCGCAGCTGGTGATGGCGAAAGCGACGGGCAACTACAAGCACGGCAACGAGCGGCAGGCCCGCAACCACGCGCGCAACCGGGGCCGGTGACGGGCAACCGGGATTTCCACCCCGTTCGGCGTAACCCCACCAGACGGATGGGCTAACATCGGCCACCGTGCCGAAGACCTCGCCAAAGATTCACGCCGACCCGAACATCGGTTTCGCTTGGCTGAGGATGATCGGCGCGATCACCGTGATCGTCGATCACAGCATGCCGCTGCTGCACCCGGACCGGCTGACGATCTTCCCCGCGTCCTGGCACATGTCGCCGGGCTACATCGCGCTGATGGGGTTCTTCGCGATGAGCGGCTACCAGATCCAGGACAGCTGGGCGCGCGACCCGTCGTGGTGGCGCTTCTCCGCGCGGCGGCTGCTGCGGATCATGCCGCCGCTGGTCGTGGTGCTGCTGGTGACCGTGTTCGTCATCGGCCCGCTGGTGACGACCTGGCCGGCGCACGACTACTGGACGCACATCCAGACCTGGCGCTACCTGGTCGGCACGACCGTGCTGTTCTACATGCAGCACGAGCTGCCCGGGGTGTTCAGCGGCAACCCGTACCCGTTCTCCGTCAACGGCGCGCTCTGGACGCTGCCGATGGAGCTGCTCGGTTACGCGCTGGTCCTCGTGGTCGGCATCATCATCCTGATCGGGATGCCGCGCTGGTTCCTGTTCCTGGTCCTCGGCGGCATGGTCTACACGGACACGGTGCTGCACGCGACCTTCGAGCAGCACGGCCTGGGCGGCTCGCTGCTGGTCGTGCCGATCGGGTCGACGGTGTCGTTCCTGGTCCCGTTCGTGATCGGCGTGATCCTGCACAGCTACCGCGGCAAGATCCCGTTCCGCCCGCTGTACGCGTGGATCCTGTTCGCCGCCTACCTCGGCCTGAGCCAGACGCCGGCGAGCCGGTACGCGCTGGCGCTCAGCGCGGCCTACGGCGCGATCACCCTGGCGATGCACTGGCCGAAGCGGCTGGAGGCGGCCGGGCCGTGGGTCTACGGCAGCTACGGCACCTACATCTGGGGCTTCCCGATCCAGCAGCTGTTCATCTTCGCCGGGGTGCGGGAGGTGTGGCTGCTGATCCTGCTGGCGCTGCCCAGCGCCTACGTCGTCGGGCAGCTGTCCTGGACCTACGTCGAGAAACCGACCCAGCGGCTGCGGCGGCACCTGCGCGCGCCCGCACCCAAGCGGCCCGCGGTCCCGCCGCCGGTGCCCACGAGGGCTCGCCAGTTCCATTGATACCCGGCATGCTGGCTGCGTGGCCTACGACGTGCAGAAGATCCGCGAGCGCTTCCCCGCGCTGACCGAGGGCGCCGCCCACTTCGACGGACCGGGCGGGTCCCAGGTCCCCGACGTCGTCGGGGAGGCGGTGGCCGGGACGCTGTGTTCGGCGATCGCCAACCGCGGCTTCGTCACCCCCGCCGAACGGCGCGCCTCCGACGTCGTCGCCCGGGCCCGGCAGGCCGTGGCCGATCTGCTCGCCGCGTCCCCGGACGGCGTCGTCTTCGGCCGGAGCATGACGCAGCTGACCTACGACTTCGCCCGCACCCTGGCCAAGAACTGGGGCCCCGGCGACGAAGTCGTCGTCACCCGGCTCGACCACGACGCGAACATCCGCCCCTGGGTGCAGGCCGCCGAGGCTGTCGGCGCGACCGTGCGCTGGGCGGACTTCGACCCAGCGACCGGCGTGCTCGCGACGGACGCCGTCGCCTCACTGCTGTCGGAGCGGACCCGGCTCGTCGCGGTCACCGCCGCGTCCAACCTGCTCGGCACCCGGCCGGACGTGCCCGCGATCGCCGCGGCCGTGCACGACGCCGGCGCGTTGCTCTACCTCGACGGCGTCCACCTGACGCCGCACGCGGTCGTCGACGTCGCCGCGCTGGGCGCGGACTTCTACGCCTGCTCGCCGTACAAGTTCCTCGGCCCGCACCTCGGGGTGGTCGCCGCCGCGCCGGCGTTGCTGGAGACGCTGCACCCGGACAAGCTGCTGCCCTCGACGGACGTCGTGCCAGAGCGCTTCGAGCTGGGCACCCTGCCGTACGAGCTGCTGGCCGGGACGACGGCGGCCATCGACTTCCTCTCGAACCTCGTCGAGGGTCCCGGCCTGCGCCGCGATCGGCTCGCCCGGTCGCTGAAGGCGTTGGAGGAGCACGAAAACCTGCTGCTCACGCGCCTGGAAACGGGCCTGGCCGCCATCCCCGGCGTCACCCGTTACGGCGCACCCGACCGGAACCGCACGCCGACCGTGCTGTTCTCGATCAAGGACGTCGCGCCGACGGCGGCGTACGGCTTCCTGGCAGAGCAGGGCGTCAACGCGCCCGCGGGCACCTTCTACGCGATCGAGACCGCCCGTCACCTCGGGATCGCCGACGTCGGCGCGGTTCGGGCCGGAATCGCCCCGTACACCACGGAAACCGACGTCGACCGCCTCGTGGCGGGAGTGGCCGCGCTCGCCGTCGGCTGAGGTCGTGAGTGCGTAACAGTGTTAGAACACTGTTACGCACTCACGACCGTTACGGCGCCGGGGCGTAACCGGACGGGCGGGCCGTGAAGGTGCCACGGCCTTGCGTCCGGCTGCGCAGCCGGTTCGCGTAGCCGAACAGCTCCGCGAGCGGCACGGTGGCCGTGACCACCGCGGTGCCGGCCCGCACGGCCGAGCCGGCCACCCGGCCCCGGCGCGCGGCGAGGTCGCCGAGCACGCCGCCGACGACGTCGTCCGGCACCGTCACGACGACTGAAGCGACCGGCTCCAGCAGCCGCATCTCGCTGGCGCGCAACGCTTCCCGCAGCCCGAACCGGCCCGCCGCGCGGAACGCCGGCTCCGACGAGTCCTTCACGTGCGTGGCGCCGTCGACGAGCGTGACGCGCACGCCGGTCACCGGGTGCCCGCCCAGCGGGCCCTCGGCCAGGGCGTCGCGGCAGCCGGCTTCGACCGCGCGCACGTACTCGCGCGGCACCCGCCCGCCGACGATCGCCGACGCGAACTCGAACCCCTCGTCGAGCGGTTCGACGTCCAGCACGACGTGGGCGAACTGCCCGGCACCGCCGTCCTGCTTGACGTGCCGGTGAACCAGCCCCGACACCCCGCGCACGACGGTCTCCCGGTAGGCGACCTCCGGCCGCCCGACGGCGACTTCGAGGCCGCGCGTCAGCCGCAGCTTCTCCACCGCGACCTCCAGGTGCAGCTCGCCCAGCCCCGACAACAGCGTCTGCCCGGTCTCCGGGTCGGTCCGCACGACCAGCGACGGGTCCTCCTCGGCCAGCCGCGCCAACGCCGAGGCCAGCCGCTCGGTGTCGGCCGACCGGCGTGCCTCGACGGCCACCGAGACCACCGGGTCCGCCGCCACCGGCGGTTCCAGCAGCACGGGGTCGCCCGGCACGCACAGCGTGGCGCCGACGCGGGCCGCCTTCGGCCCGGCCAGCGCGACGATGTCGCCGGCCACCGCGGCCTCCACTTCGGCATGCCGGTCGGCCTGGACGCGCAGGATGCGCGCGATCCGTTCCGTGCGCCCGGTTCCGGCGTCCAGCACCTGCTCCCCCTTCCGCAGCGTTCCCGAGTACACCCGGACCGACGTCAGCCGGCCGGTGGCCGTCGCGACGACCTTGAACACCAGCGCGGCCAGCGGCGCCGCCGGGTCGGCGGGCCGGTCGTCACGCACCGGCGTGACGTCGGCCGGCGACGGCAGGTAGGCCACGACGGCGTCGAGCAGCGGCTCGATGCCGCGGTCGCGGTAGGCCGAGCCGCACAGCACCACGAGACCGTCGCCGGTGCGGGTCAGGTCGCGCAGGGCCTTCTCGAGGGTTTCCGCCGAGACGGTCCCGGTGGCGCAGAACTCGTCCAGTGCCACCGGGTGCAGCTCGGCGACGGCCTCCTCCAGCCGGCGACGGCGTCGCCGGACCTCCTCCCTCAGTTCATCGGGTACCGCGTGCGGGCGCAGCAGATCGACGACGCCGGTGAAGCCGTCCTCGCGCCCGATCGGCAGCTGCACGACCAGCGGCGCCGGGTGCAGGCGACGCCGGATCGACTCGACGGCGGCGTCGAGGTCGGCGCCCGCGCGGTCCAGCTTGTTGACGAACGCGATCCGCGGCACGCCGTGCCGATCCGCTTGGCGCCACACGGTTTCGCTCTGCGGCTCGACGCCCGCGACGGCGTCGAACACGGCGATGGCGCCGTCGAGTACCCGCAGCGAGCGCTCGACCTCGTCGGTGAAGTCGACGTGGCCGGGCGTGTCGATGAGGGTGAGGCGGTGCCCGGCCCACGCGCAGCTCACGGCCGCGGCGAAGATGGTGATGCCGCGGTCGCGTTCCTGCGGGTCGAAGTCGGTGACGGTGGTGCCGTCGTGGACCTCGCCCGTCCGGTGGATGACGCCGGTGCGGTGCAGGATCCGTTCGGTGACGGTGGTCTTGCCGGCGTCGACGTGGGCGAGGATGCCGAGGTTGCGGATGTTGTCGAGGTTCGAGGTGCGCACGGTGCGGTCCTTTTGCGGAAGATCCGGTTCAGGGCAGCGCGATTCCGCGTGACTGTCCACAAAGGTTTGTCACGGGTCCGGTGTCAGCCGCGCGGCCGACACCGCGGGCCCGAAGACACCAGGATCACCTCGAAGCGCGAACGGGAGACGGCGATGCGCGGACGCATGGCGGGCTCCTCTCGTTCGGCGCGGGTGTGCGGTTCCGGGGCAGCGTAGCGACGGCCCCGCCGGGCACCAACCGGTTTTCGGGCCGTGACAGCCGAAAGGCCACCCCGGACGATTGCCGGGGTGGCCTTTCGGCGGGTCAGCTCGGGATCAGCTGGGGTCCTGGTCGAGCTGCGTCGCCTTCACCGCGTTGGCGACCTGGGTGCAGTCGTCGTCGGTGATGCCCGCGGTGCCCGCCTTCGCCAGCGCGGCGCAGGAGGAGTTGAGGGCCTCGCCGACGTCCTTGAACGTCGCGCTCGGCGTCAGCGTGTTCTCGACGCCCCACCAGACCTGGACCGACTTGTCGAGGCCGAGGCCGCGCACGGTCTGGTTGTTGAACGTGTCGCCGTCGGTGATCAGGTAGTCGGCCTTGTTCACGACGCCATCGTTGATGTGCTCGTCCGGGTTGTTCGTCTCCCAGCCGGGGCCGTTGACCATGTCCGGCTGCGGGGACAGCGACGAGCGCGGGTCCTGCATGTTCCGGATCGCGCCGAGCGACGAGCCCGCGCCGAGCAGCCAGCGGTTGCCGCCGGTGTCGTTGGGGTCGTTCGAGGTGATGCCGATGAACTTGCCGAAGACGTCCGAGAGGCCCTCGTTGATCGAGTCGGCCTGGCCGCCGCTGAGCCCGGAGGTGGCCTGGGTGACGCCGTGGGTCAGCTCGTGGCCGGTGATGTCGTCGGTGGTGACGCCCTCGCCGAAGGCCATCTGCTCGCCGTCCCAGAAGGCGTTGGCGAACGGGCATTCGCCGTCGACGCAGATCCGGACGGTGCCGCGCAGGGCCTTGCCGGTCCCGTCGCTGTAGTCGGCCCCGATCAAGCCGGTCAGGTCGACGTTGACGTACTTCGAGTAGAAGTCCGAGGCCTGGCCGAAGAAGTCGTAGACGTGGTTGACGTCCTCGACGCTCGACTCGGCGGCGCCTTCTTTGCGGGCGACGTCGAACGCCGTGCCGCAGCGGACCGAGTCGGTGGTGCCGCTGACGACCTTGCGGTTGGCGTCGCAGACGTCGCGGTTCGCCTCGCGGACCTCGGACCACGAGGTCAGGACCTGCGGCGTGCCGGCCTTGACGACCTCGGTCCACTTGTCCTGGAACTTCTGGCCGTGCACGGTGACCTGGTAGGTCGGCACGGCGACGCTGTCACCCTTCGCCCCGCCGAGCGTGGGGTCGAACCAGTAGGCGCGCGGCGCGTCGGCCTTCAGCGCGGTCTTGGCGAGCCCGATGCGCTTCGCGACGTCGGTGATGGCCGCGTCGGCGGCCCCCGCGTCGCTCGCCGGGAACATCCCCTCGGTCTTCTTCGTGGTCCGCCCGTGCGTGGCGAGCACCGCGCCCGCCTTGTCGCGGACCTGGACGGTCTGCCCGCCGAAGACCGGCACCCCGCCGATCTCCTGCTGCGACCGCAGCACGCTGCCGAACGGCATCGCCTGGGCGTTCATCGCGCGCATCGACGGCTGCGCGATGGTCGCGGACGCCGGCGAGCCGGTCACGACCAGCGATACCGCGACGAGGGCAGCGCTCGCTGTCGCTGTCCCAACGATGACCCGTTTGCGTGACACCCGGTACACCTCCGTGGAAGGTTTGATCACCTGACGTGAAGTCCGTGCAGGTTCACATGCCCCGAAGGGTGAGCACACCGGCTGAAAGTAGGTAACTGACCATCTGAGTCTGGGTAACGGTTGCTAAATCACCGACATTTCGGACGACCCCGGCAGGCACCACGTGTGACTGGAGCGCCAACTCGCGTGATCAGGAAGTCGACACGCGTGATTGAAGGGTCGACACGGCGAAGCCCGACCCGGCCCGCCGTGTCGACTCCCCAATCACGCGAGTTGACCCTTCGATCACGCGTGTCGACCCTTCGATCACACGTGTCGGCTCTCGGATCACGCGTGTCGGCCCGCGGGGCTCAGGACGTGGGGGGTGGGGCGACTACTCGGAGCTGGAGCATCGCCGCGAAGCGGGCTTCCGGGTCCGTCATGTCGAAGCCGCCCACCTCGGCCAGGCGGCGGAGGCGGTACCGGAAGGTGTTCGCGTGGACGTGGACCGCGGCCGACGCGGCGATGACGTCGCCGAAGGCGTCGAGCCAGGCCCGGAGCGTCTCGACGAGGTGGGCGTGGTGCAGCTCGTCGTACTCCAAGAGGCGGGCGACCGTCCCGGTCGGGCGGTCACCCCGGGCGGCGACCAGGTCCTGCAGCTCCAGCAGCAACGCCTCGACGTGCACGTCGGCCAGCAGCGCGGCGCGGCGGCCCGCGCCGCTGCCCGTGCGCAGCACCCGCAGCGCGCGGTCGGCGCTGTCGCGCGCTTCCGGCAGCTCGGCCGCGCTGCGGGCCACCGGGCCGATGCCGACGACCGCGCGGACGCGGTCGCCCACCCGGTCCAGGAAGTCCCGGGCGATGCGCATCGCGCGTTGTTCGCCATCGGCGTCGCGGCTCACCGGGACCAGGCCGTAGGCCGTGTCGCCGACGAGGGCGGCCGCGCAGCGCGGGTGGACGGCGCTCAGGTGCATGGCCAGGCCGTCGCTGAGGCGTTGCCGTTCGGTGGCGAGGCCGGCGTCGGCGGCCTCACCGCTGTCCAGCACGGCCAAGGCGAGCACGACGACCGGCTGGTCGGCCAGGCCGAGCCGGCTCAGCGCCTCGCGAGCGGCGGCCCCGCCTTCGAGCGCCGTGCTGAGCAGGTCCGCGCGGAGGCGTCGTTCGACGTCGGCGCCCGCCCGGACGCGCAGCATGTGCAGCGCCACCAGGCGAGCGGCGTCGCAGAGCGCCTGGGTGCGGTCGGCGGTCAGCGGCTCGGACACCGCGGCCCAGATGGAGCCGAGGATCTCGTCGCCGGCCCGGACGGCGACGGCCACGCGCGGCATCGTCAGCCCGTCGAGGCGTTCGACGGGCAGGTCGACGTACACCGGCTTGTCGGTGCGGTAGAGCTCGCGGAACACGCCCCGGTCGGACAGCATGCGCGCGAACCGTTCGGGGACCTGGCGGCCGAGGATGGTCTCGACGCGCGAGGGGTCGGCTTCGTCCTGCCGCCCGGAGAAGGCCAGCACGCGGGAGCGGCGGTCCTCGATGGTGACGGGCGCGTCGATGAGCGCCCCGATCGCGTTGGCCACGGCGAACAGGTCGCCCGACGGCAGCCCGGCGAGGGTCTCCGGCTCGGCGTCGCCGACGTCGCCCTCGGCCAGCAGCGACCGCAGCATCGCCGCGAGCTGGGTCCAGGACGCGCCGCGCGTCAGGGACAGCAGCGCGACGCCGGTCTCTTCGACGGCGGCGGTGACCGCTTTTGTCACCGTGACCGGCGCGCGCAGGACGAGCCCCGCGGCGTCGTGGCGGGCCAGGATCCGCAGCTGCCGGACGACCTCGTCCGGGTCGCCGAGGCCGACGCCCAGCACCAGGGCGTGCTGCGGCAGCGCCGGTTCGTCGAGGGGGTCGTGGATGGCGACGCCGCCGATGCCGCCGGCCCGGTCGCCGTCCCCGAGCACCAGGTCCAGGAGGGTGCCGCCCAGGTCGTCGAGGACGCGGCCGAGGCTGGCGTGCGGGCGCAGGTTCACGGAAACGAGCACCTCCCGAAGCTAGGCGTGTCGCTGCCAGCCTAGTTCGTCGGCGCGGACGAAATCAGCCCCTGAGTTCGTCGAAATCGACGAACCCGAGGGCCGGACGTCAGATCAGCTTGGCCGCGACGTTGTACGCCTCCACCTGCAGCCGGGCCTGCGGCACCCGGCGCGTCGGATCGACGCGGATCGTGCGGCTCTCCCCCGGCAGCAGCCAGAAGTAGTTGTCGTCGTAACGCGTCGGCAGCACCCGATCCTTCCCGTTGCGCTCCCGCAGCGACAGCCGGATCATCGCCGCGACGGTCCGGCCCGTGTTGCGCACCGTCGCGACGTAGCCGGCACCGTCCGGCCGCAGCGACGTCGTCAGCTGCGCGCCCGGGAGCTGGTTGAGCGCCCGCATCGCGGCGTCGGTCCGGTAGCGCCAGTACGTGTTCTCCGACAGCACCGCGCCGTGGGCGTCGGTCAGCGTGAGCCGCAGCAGGTGCAGGTCCGGCAGCGTCACGTCGAAGGGCACCGTGAACGTGTCCATGGCCTCGATCGGGGCGACGTCGACCTTCTGCTGCCGCGCCGCTCCCAGCGGGGCGCCGTCCAGCCCGAACAGCCGCGCCGACGCCGTGACGCCGCTGAGCGCGGACGGCGTGTGGTTGACCACCCGGACCTGCCACGTCGAGAGGTCGGCCTGGACGTGGTGCGCCTCGCACCCCTTGCGGGCGCCGTAGTAACTGCCGTTGACGTCGAGGTCGTAGTCGTAGGTCTGCCAGACCGTGCTGTGCCACGCCGGGTGCGACATCCACAGCAGCACACCCGTGGCGTCGGCCCACAGCTTTGTATTCCACGCCTCGAAGATCGCGCGCATGCTCTCGTAGTTGACGAACTGGGCCTTGCGGCAGAACTCCGCGAGGCTCGTCGACGGCGCCAGCCGCGCGTCGATCGCCGCGAGGTAGGTCTGCGGCGACTGGTTGCCGTTGGTCGACCAGTCGTGCAGGAACCACGGCGCGCCGATCGGCCAGCCCGCGTCACCTTCGCCGACGAGGTTGCGCATGCTCTCGACGACCGACACGGTCGGCAGCCCGATCTCGCTCCAGAACCCGTGCTTGCCGCCGGTCGCCTCGCCGGTGAAGTACTGCTTCGGGTCGAGCCAGCGGTACGGGCCGTCGCCGGTGATCACGCCGCCCGCGGAGTTGCCCTGGTAGAGCAGGTCGGTGCTGGTGGTGACGATCTCGCGCAGCGCGGAGTCGATCACCGCCGGCGGGGTGCCTTCGTTGCAGCCGAACCAGACCGTCGCGCACGCGTGGTGGCGGTAGCGCAGCACGGTGTCCTTCGCCTGGGCGAGGAAGATGTCGTGGTTGGCCGGGTCGGTCGACCAGCCGTCCCAGAACTCGTTCCACAGCAGGATGCCGTACTTGTCGCACGCGTCGAACAGCTCTTGGCGGTAGGACGAGCCGACCCAGTTGCGGATCAGGGTGAAGTTCATGTCGCGGTGCATCGCCACGACGGCGTCGGTCCGCTCCTGCGGCATCCGGCGCAGCAATTCGTCCCAGCCCCAGCTGCCGCCGCGGGCGAACACCTTGACGCCGTTGACGAGGAAGGTCAGCGGTTTCGGGCTGTTGTCCACCGACACCGCGTCGGTCCAGGTCTGGCCGTCGGCCGAGACCTGGACGGTGAACGTCGCCGCGTAGGCGGTTTCCCAGGTCAAGACCACGCGATCGAACGCAGTCGCCGCGCCGAGGTCGACCTGCAGCCACTGGTTGTCGTCGTAGGCCGACGTCCAGCGCGTGTTCGGGTCGCCGTCGACGGCGTTCTCCGGCGGGTTGCCGTCCGCGACCGACGACGACGTCGCGGTCCCGCCCTTCGCCAGGTCCGTGTCCGGGGCGGCACTGTCCACAACGGACATCGTCCAGAGCGAGAAGCCCCAGCCGGTGGCGCGTTTGAGGCCCTGCATCCGGACGTACCGCGCGTTCTGCGGGGCGAGGTCGACGCTCTGGGTGGCCCGGCCGTCGGCGATGACGATCGGCAGGTCGTACCGGTAGCCGATCTGGCGCAGGCCGATCTTCACCGTCCGGCGATCGCTGGTGGACGCGCCGATCGCGGCGGTGAGCGTCAGGTCGTAGAGGTTCGGGTCGCCGTACCCGTTGGGCCACCACAGCTTCGGGTTCTTCACCTGCTGAGCCGGGAAGACGACGTCGGCGGCCTGCCCGGCCGGGACGGTGACCGTGCTCGACACCTTCACCGGGCCGAAGGCGGCGGAGACCTTGATCCGCTGCGCGGTGGCGGCGGCGTTGCGCACCGGCACGGTGAGCGTGACCTCGGCGGTGGTCGCGTCGGGCAGCTTGGTGTCGACGCGCACGTCACCCAGCACGGCGGCGCCGGTCGAGCGCAGCCGGACGTGGTCCCAGATGCCCGCCGCGCGGTCGCGCACCGCCGGCATCCAGTCCCAGCCGGACACCGCGAGGTAGGTCGGCGAGTTGTCGAACATCGTGCTGCCGGCGTCGACGAACGACTGCCCGGCCGGCCCCTTGTCGCCGGGGCTGCCGGGCCGCGGCATCGGCGAGATCTTGACGGCGAGGGCCTGGTCGCCGGAGCGGCGCAGCGCCGCGGTGACGTCGAAGGCGCCGCGGCCGAACGGGTGGCTCTGCGTGCCGATGTTCGCGCCGTTGAGCCAGATCGCGGCCTCGTGGTTGACGCCGTCGAGTTCCAGCCACACGTGCCGGCCCGGCGAGGTGTCGAGGCCACGCGGTAGCGAAAACCGGCGGCGGTACCACCAGGCGTGCCGGGAAAGCGCTTCCGGGACGTGCATGTTGTGCATGCCGGACACCGGGTCGGGCAGCTGGCCCTGCTCGACCAGCGACGCGAGGACTGTGCCGGGCACAGTCGCCGGGAGCCAGCCGCGGGTGTCGACCGACGCGCCGGACAGCGCGGCGCCGTCCCCGGTGGGCGTCCAGTCGTCCATCGTGAGCACCCAGCCGGACTCGAGCGGCACGGTGCCGTCGGGCGCGAGCACCAGCGCGGGCGGGTCGTCGTGCGGGCGCACCGGGAAGCTGGTCCAGCCGCGGACCGCGGGCCGGTGGTCGCGGCTGGTGCCGAACACCTGGAAACCGTTGAGGCCCAGCGGGTTCGTCGTCGAGCGGCTCGCCGCAGTGAACCGCACCCAGCGGGCCGTGGCCGACACCGGGATCGTCACGACGCCGCCGGTGCCGGCGTCGGTGTGGTGGACCGTGCGCCAGGCCTTGCCGTCACCGGAGACGTCGAGGTCGAAGGCCACCGCGTAGCTGGAGAAGACCTCGTCACCGGCGGTGTGGGTGCGGGACGCGCCGAGGTCGAGGGCCGGGTCGCCCGGCTTGGCCTCGAAGGTCAGCACGACCGCGTCGATCCGGCACTGGCCCTGCAGGTCGACGACGATCCACTGGCCGTCACCGGGGGAGGCGCGCCAGCCGGAGCCGCGGACGCCGACCTGGGCGAGGCCGTCGACGGCGAACTCGGCCGGGGTGGCGGCGTAGTCGGTCGAGGACACCTGGACCGGCCGGAACAACGCCAGGTCGGTCCGGGCGGCCCGGCCGTCGGCCGCCGCGGGCGCGGCCGAGGCGACCCCGCCCGGCAGGACGGCCGCCAGGCCGAACCCGGCCAGCAGCCCGCCACCGACGGCCAGGAGGTTCCGCCGGGACACCGAAGCCACCTCCACCGGTTCGACGCCGGCCCCGATGCCGTACTCCTCCGCCATGGAAACTCCCGTTCTCGAAGCGGCAGTCACGCACGACGCGGGCCCTCGCGGGGTGTCGGCGCCGGTGACTGACAACGTTGCCAGTGAGCATCCGCCGTGCTCGCGGGGACGGTCAAGAAGACAAGGAAGACAAAAATTAGGAATAATGACATCGATGTCTGCGATGGCGTACGGCGTCCCGTTCAGCGGTGACGTCGTCCTGCCGGACGGGGTCGCGCTCGGTACGGTTGCATCGACTCCGCACCGAAGCTCCGGCGCGGGTTCACCCGAGGAGGCAGCACGCCATGGTCCAGGTCGAACGCACCGTCACCGTCCGCACGCCGGTCGACCAGGTCGCGGGCTACCTCGCGGACTTCGCGCACACCGAGGAGTGGGACCCGGGCACGGTCCGGTGCACCCGCACCGACGCCGGGCCGGTGGCGGTCGGCGCGCGGTGGCACAACGTCTCGGAGTTCCGCGGCAAGCAGACCGAGCTCGACTACGAGCTGACCCGGCTCGAGCCGGGCCGCGTCACCTTCGTCGGGCAGAACAAGACGGCCACCTCGACCGACGACTTCACCTTGACGCCGGGCCCGGACGGCACGACGGTCCACTACCGCGCGACGATCGTCTTCCACGGCCTGGCGAAGCTCGCGAGCCCGCTGCTCAAGCGGGTGTTCGAGGGGCTCGGCGACGCCGTGGTCCCGAAGCTGACCACCGCGCTGGAGCGGCTCAAGACGCGCTGATGCGCCCGGCGGCCACGTCGGCCGCCATCCCGAGGTCGTCCACCACCGTGAAGCCGCGCTCCCCCAGGTGCGCCCAGCCCGGCCCCGCCGTCATGACGTCGAGGCCGAGGTCGCGCAGCCGGAGCACGAGGCGGTCGTCGGCGGTCGGAGCGGCCATCGACCACAGCACGACCAGCACCGGGTCGAGGCGCTCGGCGAGCTCGGCGAGCGTCTCGGCCGGCACGAGCTGGCCGAGGTAGCGCACCGGCACGCCGGACTCGGCCAGCGTCGCCCGCAGCGCCTCCATCGGCAGCGAATGCCGTTCGGCCGGGCAGCACGCCAGCAGCACCGGGCGGCCCGGCACCGTCTCCGGGAACCGGCGGCCGAAACGCTCGAGGGCGAAGGAAGCTTCCGTCGTGAGGGCCCATTCGGACGCGAAGCAGACGTCGCCGCGCTGCCAGCGGTCGCCCAGCTCCCGCAGCACCGGGACCAGGACGTCGGTCCAGGCCGCGGCCGCGCCCAGCGTGGCCAGCGTTTCGTCGATCAGCGCGGCGACGGCCTCGAACTCCAGGTCCTCGGCCGCTTCCGCGAGCTCCCGCACCCGGCGGGTGGCCGGGACGCGCGGCCGCGGCGCGGTGGTGAAGGCCGCGGCGGCCGCCTCGCGCACCGGCATGCCGCGCCCGATCAGCCGCTGCATGTGCTGCAGGCGGCGGACATCGGCGTCGGAGTAGCGGCGGTGCCGGCCCTCGCTCCGGGCCGAGGGCCCGATCCCGTACCGCGCGCTCCAGCTGCGCAGCGTCACGGGCGACACGCCGAGCAGCTCGGCGACCTTGCCCGGCGCCCACGAACCCGCGGCCGGGACGGGTATCGCGCCGACGTCCATCCGGATCCACCGTCCTGTTGGCACCCACCGGCCCGGTGAGCTGGCGGAAGCATAGCGACGGGCAGGTTCGCCGCCGGCCGGCGCGGGGACACCGCGGCCGGGACGACGACCGGTCGCGTCCCCACCGGCACCGGTGATCCGCCCGCGTCGGCCGGCAGCGAACCGGGGAAGCGCTGTCCCGTCCCGGCCAAGTTACACCCGGCCCGCAACGGTCGGGCATCGTTGCAACACGGATGCGGTACCCAGCGGAAGATCCCCCGCGAGGATGACCGCTGTGTGGTTTCGCGGTCGCCGGGGTACCACCCGTCCGGGGAGGGGCGGTTCCCATCGCCGAGCACGGAAGACACCCCATGGACGACCATCGCACCGCGGCCGCCGTCGGCCGGACCACCGAAGCCGGGTTCGTGACCGTCCGCGGTTCCGGCGACCTCGATCTCGGCTGCGCGCCCCGGCTGCGCCAGCTGCTGCTCACCGCCGTCCGGGAGGCGGCCCGCGGCGTGGTCGCGGACCTGAGCGCCGTCACCTTCTGCGACTCCACCATCTTGAGCGTGCTCGTCGACGCGCACCGGGCGGCCCTCGCCGGCCGCGTCCCGTTCGCCATCACCGCCGACCGGGCCTCGGTCGTGCGGCCGCTCGAGATCCTCGGGCTGGACACGCTGCTGCCGCTCTACGCGGACCTCGACGCGGCCCACGCGGCCGTCAGCCGGTGCCCGCAGACCCGCGTCTCCTGACGCCCCTGTGGATCGGCTGAAGAAACCGGCCGCACGGTCGCCGCACCCGGGGCGGGCACCCCAGGATCGAGGGCATGGTGGTCCTCTCCGAACGAGCGGCGGTGCGGCGGCTGCACGACCGGCTCGGCTTCGGCCCGCGGCCCGGCGACCTCGACCGCGGGTTCGCCGAGACGCGCGACCGGCTGCTGGGCACCGGTCCCGACGCCGGCGCGGCCGCGACGCCGATGCCGTTCCCCGGTGCGCCGCCCGACCGGCCCGGCAAGCAGGACAAGGCCGCGAAGCAGGCGGCCACCAAGCAGCTGCAGGCGCAGGCCGCCCAGGCCACCCTTTGGTGGCTGGACCGGATGACCGCCGCCGACGTCGCGTCGGTGGAGCGGCTGACCTGGTTCTGGCACGGGCACTTCGCCACGAGTGAGCAGAAGGTCCGCAGCCCGGAGCTGATGCTGGCGCAGAACCAGGCCCAGCGGGACCACGCGCTCGGCAGCTTCACCGACCTGGCGCGCGCGATGATCGTCGACCCGGCCCTGCTGCTGTGGCTCGACGGCAACAGCAACAAGGCGGGCAAGCCCAACGAGAACCTCGCCCGCGAGTTCATGGAGCTGTTCACCCTCGGCGTCGGCCACTACACCGAGGACGACGTCCGCGAAGCCGCGCGGGCGCTCACCGGCTGGACGGCCCAGCGGGACACGACCACCGCGAAGCTGGTGCCGAAGCGGCACGACGACGGCGAGAAGCGCATCCTCGGCGCCACCGGCGACTTCGCCGCCCAGTCCTTTGTGGACCTGGTGCTGGGCCGGCCGGAGTCGGCGCCGTTCGTCGTCGGGCGGATCTGGTTCCGGCTGGTGTCTTCGGCGCCGCCCGCCCCCGACGTGCTGAACCGGCTGGTCGCGGCCTACGGCAGCCGTCGTGACATCCGGGCGCTGCTGCGGGCGATCACCGCCGAACCGGCGTTCCGCGACAGCGCGACGTCGCTGGTCAAGCAGCCGGTCGAGTGGCTGGCCGGGCTGCTGCGCGCGTTCGGCGTGCGGCCCGGCTCGCTCGACGAGAAGACCCGCGCGCAGCTGCCGGCCGGGCTGCGCGGGCTCGGTCAGGTGCCGTTCCTGCCGCCCAGCGTCGGGGGCTGGGCAGCGGGCGGCGCCTGGCTGACGACGTCCGCGGGGGTGGCCCGGCTGCACCTGGCCCAGCTGGTCGCGGCGCACGCCGACCTCGGCGTCGTCGCCAAGGCGTCGGACAAGGCCGCGGCGATCGGCGAGCTGCTCGGCGTCGACGCGTGGTCGGACCGGACGCGGGCCGCGCTGGCCGGGGTCGCCGGCGACGTCCGGCAGCTGGCCACCGTGGCCGCCTGCGCTCCCGAATACGTAGTGAGTGGGTGACGATCGTGCAGGTCAACCGACGCCGGTTCCTCACCGCGACCGGGGTGACGGCCGCCGCGGCGCTCGCCGCCGGCGCGACCCAGGTCGACTGGCCGCGGCTGATGTCGGCCGCGCAGGACAACCCGCTGGACCCGGACGCGGGTGTGCTCGTGGTGGTGACCCTCTACGGCGGCAACGACGGCCTCAACACCGTCGTCCCGGCGGGCGACAGCGCGTACCAGAACGCCCGGTCCGAGCTGGCCTACAAGCCCGAAGAGGTGCTCGACGTCGGCGAGGGGCTCGGGCTCAACCCGGGGCTGAAGGGGTTCAAGAGCCTCTGGGACAGCGGGCAGCTGGCGATCCTGCGCGGGGTCGGCTACCCGAAACCGGACCACAGCCACTTCCGGTCGATGGCGATCTGGCAGACGGCGTCGCCGGAGACGTCGGTGCCGACCGGCTGGCTCGGCCGCTGGCTCGACGCGACCGGCGACGACCCGCTGCGCGCGGTGTCGGTCGACCCGGTGCTGCCGCCGTTGCTGGCCGGCGCCCGCACAGCGGCCGCGTCGCTGCCGGTCGGCGGGCTCACCCTGCCGAAGGGCGCGCTCGGGACGGCGTTCCAGGGCCTCGGCGCGGCCCAGTCCGGCGAGGGCTACTGGCAGGCCCGCGCGGCCCGGTCGGTCGGCGACCTGCACCGCGCGGTGGCGACGCTCGGGGCGCACGCGTCCACAAAGGACAAAGGAAAGACTCAGCCGCGCAAGGGAGAGCTGGCCGCACAGCTCGACGTCGTCGCCGGGCTGATCGAGGCGGGCGTGCCGTCGCGGGCGTATTCGGTGTCGCTGGGCGGCTTCGACACGCACGCCGACGAGCGCGGCACCCAGCAGCGGCTGCTCACCGAACTGGACGGCGCGCTGACGCCGTTCGTGCAGCGCCTCGCGAAGACCGACCGCGGCAAGCAGGCGGTGGTGATGGTCTACTCGGAGTTCGGCCGGCGGGTGATCGCCAACGCGAGCCAGGGCACCGACCACGGCACGGCGGGCCCGATGTTCGTGCTGGGCGCCAACGTCCACGGCGGCTTCCACGGCGCCGAGCCGAGCCTGACCGACCTCGACGACGGCGACCTCAAGCTCACCACGGACTTCCGCGACGTCTACGCGACGATGGTGGAGGACGTCCTGGGCACCGACGCGGGCCCGGTCCTGCCGGGCCACAGCGGCCGGCTGACGGGGTTGTTCGCCTGATACTCAGGCGGGCGGCAGGGGCCGCGGCGTTCGACGACGGAAGTTTCGGCCACCCGGCGATGCCGTGGCGAATTCGTGCAGGGGCGCCGGTGAGCGGTCTGCCGCGGCTTGTCGTGAGTGTTTAGGAGGGTTAGAACCCTCCTAAACACTCACGACCGCTGCGGCACAGCACGGAGGCCGGATTCGCCGGCATCTCCGGCCCGGCCTTCACCGGCGTGCGGACCCGCCCGGACGCCTCACGCGGGCGGCAGTCCGGCGAGCCGGAACCGCGCTCCCCCGTCCGGCGCCGCCTCGCACCACAGGTCGCCGCCGTGGGCCCGGGCGAAGCCGCGCGCGATCGGCAGCCCGAGGCCCGAGCCACCCGGGCCGCGGGCCTCGTCCAACCGCACCAGGCGGTCGAAGATCCGCTCGCGGTCGGCGCCCGGGACGCCTGGGCCGGTGTCGGTCACCGTGACCCCGTCCGGGGCGACCTCGAGGGTCAGCGTGCCGGGCCCGGCCATCGCGCGGACCGCGTTGTCCGCGAGGTTGGCCAGGATCTGCGTGAGCCGGGCGCTGTCGCCGAGCACGCGCGCGTCCGGGCCGGTGACCGTCACCGTCACCTCGGGCGCCGTCAGCTCCAGGCGGTCGGCCTGGGCCCGGGCCAGCGCGAGCAGCGCCACCGGGGCGCGTTCGAGGTCCGCGCCCGCGTCGAGCCGGGCCAGGTCCAGCAGGTCCGCGACGAGCTTCCCGGCCCGCTGCGACTCGCGGACCACCAGCAGCTGCAGCCGGGCCGGGTCGGCGTCCGGTGGCAGCTGCAGCAGCGCCTCGGCCGCCGCCTGCACGCCGGCCAACGGCGTCCGCAGCTCGTGGGCGGCGTCCGCGACGAACCTGCGGGTGCGCGCTTCCGACGCCCGCGCCGCTCGTTCCGCGCCTTCGAGGGCGTCGAGCGCCGAGTCGAACGCGGCCGCCGCGCGGCCCAGTTCCGTCGTCGCCCGCTCCGGCGCGAGGCGGCCGCCGCGGCGGCCGGCGACGATCGAGCGGGCCAGCCGGGTCATCGCGTCCAGCGGGGCGAGCGCGAACCGGACCGCCAGCAGCAGGGCGACCGCGGCGACGAGCAGCGCGGCCAGCCCGGTGCCGAGCAGCACCCACCGCAGGCTCTGTTCCGCGGCCGCCACGAGGGTCTCGTCCGCGGTCAGCGTCAGCTTCGCGCCGTTGATCCGGGGCGGGCCGGACAGGGTCGCGCGGACCTGGCGGATCCGGTCGGCCGGCGGCAGGTCGGCCGCGCCGAGGAACGTGCCGTCCGGCAGCGCCAGCGACGCCTGCACGCCCCGGGTTTCCATGCGCCGCACCAGGTTCTGCGGCGCCGCGTTCTGCTTCGCCAGCTGCTGGGCCAGCTGCACGCGGGCGGTGAGCAGGCCGTTGACGTCCTTCTCGGCCTGGGCGCGGAACACCGTGTCGACGACGAACCCGACCGCGACCAGCACCACCGCGAGCACCACCAGCACCGTGACGGTGACCCGGCGGCGCAGCGACACCGTCCGCAGCCCGGTCACGGCTCGCCGCGCAGGACGTACCCCTGGCCGCGCACGGTGTGCAGCACCCGCGGGCCGTGCGCCTCCAGCTTGCGGCGCAACGTGCTCACGTTGACCTCGACCAGGTTCGCCGCGTAGTCGCCGTAGCCCCACACCGCGGTCAGGATCTGCGTCTTGCCCACGACCCGCTCGCGGTGCCGCGCGAAGTAGACCAGCAGCTTCCACTCGGTCGAGGTCAGCTCGACCTCGGCCGCGCCGTACCGGACGCGGCCGCCCTCGACGTCGACCACCAGCTCGCCGATCTCCACCGCCGCCGGCGCGCGTCCGGTGCGGCGCAGCACGGCCGTCACCCGCGCGACCAGCTCGGCCAGCACGAACGGCTTCACCACGTAGTCGTCGGCGCCCTCGCCGAGCCCGCGCAGCCGGTCCTCGACGCCGTCGCGCGCGGTCAGCATCACGACCCCCGCGGCCGACAGCCGGCGGATCACCCGCAGCAGTTCGAACCCGTCACGGCCCGGCAGCATCACGTCCAGCACCACGAGATCCGGCCGGGCGCGCGACAGTTCCGCTTCGAGCCCGGCGCCGTCGGGCAGCGCCCGGACGTCGAACCCGGCGGTGCTCAGCGCCGTCTCGACGGCGACGCGGATCGCCTCGGCGTCCTCGACGACCAGGATCCGCGGCGCGTTCACCGGACCAGCGTAACGCCGTCCACTGTGGTCATTCCCCGAACGCGCGAAAGCCGGCCCCGGAGGGTTCCGGAGCCGGCTTTCGCGGGGTGGTCAGGCGGTGACTTCCTCCTTGGCCGCACCGGAACCGACGGTGATGCGGCGGGACTGGGCCCGCTGCGCCACCGGGATCCGGACGGTCAGCACGCCGGCGTCGTAGTCCGCTTCGATGCGGTCGGTGTCCAGCGTGTCGCCGAGCAGCAGGCGGCGGGTGAACACCCCACGCGGGCGCTCGCTGACCTGGTACCGAGCGCTTTCGGCCGGGTTGGCGGGCCGCTCGGCGCGCACGGTCAGGACGTTGCGCTCGACGTCGAGGTCGATCGAGCCGGGCGTGACGCCGGGCAGGTCGAACTGGACGACGAAGTCGTCGCCGTCGCGGTACGCGTCCATCGGCACGCTCGCCGGACGGCTCGCCGTGCCGGTGGCGCCGAAGAACTGCCGGCTCAGCCGGTCGAAGTCGCGGAACGGATCGGTACGCAGCACCATTTCGGATCTCCTTCCCACCAGGGGTTCGTGGTCGGGGCGGTGGTGGCCACGCCCTCGCAAAGTTGATAACTACAGACTCAACTTACTTGTTCCAGGACCGCTCAACCCGAGCCTGTGACGCCGGGCACAGCCAGTCACGCGTGGGTGACCCCCAACGGGTGGATAACCGCTCGATGGGCGGATCGACGCGGGTCAGGCGGTTATCGTCCGGTCGAAGCGTCCACAATGGACCGAAGCTGGACTGGGAGGGGACCCCGTGCGCGTGACCCATGCCGCTCTGGCGGCGCTGGCGGCCTGCGGGCTCGTGCTGCTCGCCCTTCCCGCGCCGTGGTCCGCGCACGCCGACCCGCTGCCCGGCGGCCTCGGCCCGTGCGTGCCGGGCACCTGCCCCGGCACCTTCCCCCCGGTCGGCAACGGCTCGTTCGCCGGGCGCGACAACGGCGTCAACGTCTTCGTCGGCGGCACCATGCGCGTCACCGGCAGCGCGGCCGAGGCCGAGGGCCGGGTGGTCGTCGGCGGTGACTTCACGCTGCGCAAGACGTCGGGCTCCTCGATCTACAACGTCGGCGTGGCCGGGGTCGGCTCGCGTGTGCCGCCGCCGGACGGCGCCGACTTCCTCACCGTGGGCGGCGATCTCACCGTCGCCGACACCCAGCGGCTCGACGCGGTCGGCGACTCGGGCGGCGGCGTGGTGCGCCACGCCGGATCGGCGAGCGGCACCGTGATCGGCACCCTCGTCCACGATCCGGCCGCGATGAAGCCCTACGCGGGCCTGCGCGAAGACCTGACGGCCGCGAGCCGGTGCTACGCCCGCGTCGAAGGCGCGCCGCGGACCGCCACCGGGACCGTGGTCAACCAGGGCTACCAGACGCTCTTCACCGGCGACGGCAAGTCCGCGCTGCAGGTCTTCAACGTCACTGCCGACATCGCCGGGCCGGGCGGCACCACGCAGGGCATCACGTTCGAGGGCATCCCGGCCGGCGCCACGGTGCTGGTCAACCTCACCGGCGGCCCGCGCACGATCAACACCTACAGCGGCACCCTCGACGACAACGACCCGCTCAACAAGCTCCGGTCGCGGTTGCTGTGGAACATCCCCGACGCGGCGACGGTCACCCTGACCGGCAGCGGCCAGTTCCAGGGCAGCGTGCTGGCCGGCAACCCCGACGGCACCACGACGATGACCCTCCCGGGCAGCAACGGCCGGTTCTTCACCACGGGCAACCTCGTCCACGGCTCGAGCGGCGGCCCCGGCAGCGGCCAGGAGTTCCACGCGTACCCGTTCACCGGCGACCTGCCGTCGTGCACGAAGCCCGAGCCGACGACCACCGCGCCGACGACGCCCACCACACCGGGCACCAGCACCACCACGACCACATCGACGACTTCGACGACCCCGACCACCGGCCCGGCCACGACGACCACCGGCGAGCCCACCACGACCACGGCTCCCACCACGACACAACCGACGACCAGCACCACCGAACCCACCACCGGCGAGCCCACCACGACGGGGCCGACGACCACCACGACGGAACCGACCACGAGCACGTCCGAGCCGACCACCACCAGCACGGCACCGACGACGGACACGAGCACCACCGGGCCGACGTCGACGACCACCACGGCCACGAGCACGGCCACCGTGCCCACGAGCACCACCGGCGACACGACCACCACGGACACCACGTCGACGTCCGGCACCACCCCGGTTCCGGTGCCGGTCACCGGCGGCGGTTCCGGCAGCCTGCCGGACACCGGCACCGACGCCGGCCCGCTGCTCGGCCTCGGCGCCCTGCTGGTCACCGGGGGTACCGCGCTGGTGCTCGTGACCGTCCGCCGCCGCACCCGGTGACCCGGCAGGTGTAACTCCACAATGGACCGATCTTTCACACTGCGGGCTCACGGGGAGCGTGTCACCATCGGGTGAAGTACCTCGCGGGCCCGTGGACCTAACAAGGGCGTAGCACTCTCGTAATGAAGGGTCATTACGGTCCCCGGGGCATGTCGATCGGGCAAATGGCGGGCCCCGCGCCGGTGGTGGCTCCGCGAGGTGAACGGGTGCTTGCGGTAGAAAACGAGAAAACGAGAGTGTCGCGGGGCTGGGTGCTGCCCGTTTTCGGGGCGGTGCTGGGCGCGCTGGTCTTCCTCGTGGTGCGAGGCAGCTTGACCGACGACAGCTACATCACCCTCGCCTATGCGAAAAACCTCGCGGAACACGGCGAATGGGGCATCATCCCCGGTTCCCCGGCGAACTCCGCGACGTCCCCGCTGAACGTGCTGCTCCTCGGCGCCTTGACGCTGGTGACGCGCATCGCGGGCGGTTCGCACCCGGTGGTGGCGCTGGGCATCCTGACCGTGGTGTGCGGTGGCGCGCTCGGCTGGGCGTGGCAGCGGATCGGCCGGGTGCTGTCGCTGCCGACGGCGGCCGGCGTGCTCGGCATCACGCTGGTGCTGCTGAACCCGTTCGTGTTGTCCGCGATCGGCTTGGAAGTCCTGCTCATCCCCGCCGTGCTGCTGGTGCTGACGGCGCTCGCGCTGGAAGGCCGGGCGGTCTGGTTCGGCGTCGCCGGCGGGCTGGCCGTCCTGACCCGGCTCGACCTCGTCGTGTTCGTCGTGGTGATCGCCCTGGGTACCCCCGCGATCCGGCGGCGGCTGCTGCCCGCGGCGGGTTTCGCGGTCCTGACGACGGCGCCGTGGTTCCTGGTCAGCTGGATCGTGTTCGGCTCGTTCGTGCCCGACACCCTGGTGATCAAGCAGTCGCAGGCGGGGCTGTTCGCGCCGTGGAGCTACAGCACCGGGCCGATGATGTACTACCTCGGCTGGCCGGTCACCGTGCTCGTGTCGTTCCTCCCGGCGCTGGTCGGCGTGGTCGCGCTCGCCGGCTGGGCCGCGGCGCGCTTCGCCGTCCGCTGGCCCGACTTCCCGCCGCTGGGCCCGCTCGCCGCGCTGGCCGCGGGCGGGATCCTTTACTACATCGCCTATTCCTACCTCGGAGTGGGCCCGTTCCACTGGTACTACGTGGCGCCGGTGACCGCGACGAGCGCGTTCGCCGTGGCCGCGTTCGGCGCCTGGTACGCCCAGACGCGCGAACGCCCCGCCCTGAGGACCGGTCCCCCGCTGCTCGCGCTGGGCCTGACCGGCTTGCTGGTGCTCAGCGGGGCCGCGGTCGACGCCGCGCAGGGCCTGCCCTGGAAGTCGCCGGTGGTGTTCGGGAACTGGGCCAGCGCGGACGACTACGCGCGGGTCGGCACCGAGCTCGGCAAGCGGCTCGACGGGGCGAGCGTCGCCAGTCCCGGCGAGATCGGCACCCTGGCCTACTACTGCCAGTGCGCCATCCTCGACGTCTTCTCCGACCGCGGTGAAGCCGTTTCGCTGGTCCAGCAACGGATCGCGAACGCGAGTCCGGTGATGAGCCTGGCGCTGCGGGTCAACTACCACTGGCTGGACCGCTCGGCCGGGCCGCGCAAGCCGGACTACCGGCTGCAGTACGCCTCGGGCCCGGCCACCGGGCCGGACAGCTGGCAGGTGTACTCGGCCGCCAAGGGCGTCGGGCACTTCGTCCTCACCCGCGAGCCGTGAGCGTCGCCCATCGGGAGCCCGTTGTGGACACGGCTCCCGAACCGCGGCCCCGCACGCCACGACGCTGGGTGCTGCCCGTGGCGGTCGCCGCGGGGTCGGCGCTGGTGTTCGCCGCCGTGCGCCCGCACCTGATCGACGACACGTTCATCACCCTGTCCTACGCCCGCAACGTCGCCTTCCACGGACACTGGGGCCTGATCACGGCCGAGACGTCGAACACCGCGACGTCACCGCTGAACGTCCTGCTGCTCGCAGCCCTGACGTTCGTGCTGCGCGACGCCGTGCTCGCCTGCGGCGTGCTGTTCGTGCTCGGCCAGGTGGCGCTGGTGCTCGCGCTGCGCCGGAACGGGACGCGGGCGGGCCTGCCGGCCTGGTTCGCGCCGGCCGCCGTCGCGCTGCTCACGGTGAACCCGCTGCTGCTGTCGTCGATCGGGCTGGAGGTCGAGCTCGGCGCGGCCGGGATCGCCTGGCTGCTGGTCTGCGCAGGTGAACGGCGGCCGGTCGCGTTCGGCGTGCTCACCGGCCTGGTCGCGCTGGTCCGGCTCGACCTGGTCGTGGTCGCATTGGTGCTCTTCCTGCTGCGCCGCCGGTTCTGGGATAAGGCCTGGCAGACGGTGCTCGCCGCGGCGGCCGTCGCGCTCCCCTGGTTCGCCTTCAGCTGGGTGGTGCTCGGGTCGGCCGTGCCGGACACGGTGATCATCAAGACGCTGCAGAAGTCCTGGGGAACCTGGGACTTCGGCAACGGCGTGGGCCTGTACGCCCGGGTCTTCCCGTGGGCGACGGCGTTGTCGTTCCTGCCCGCCGCCCTCGCGCTGGGCGCCTTCGTGCTCTGGCTGGCGGGCTCCGGGCGTCGCAGTCCACTGTGGACGAAGGTGCTGCCGTTCGCGCCGCTGGTGCCCGCCGGGCTCGCGCACTACCTCGCCTACACACGGCTGCACGTGCCGCCCTACCACTGGTACTACGGGCCGAGCCTGGTCACGGTGACGCTCTTCCTGGCCGCCGCCGTGGCGGCGTGCGTGCGCGTGCCCGCCCGGGTGGCCGGCGCGGTCGCCGTCACCGGGGTGCTGGTCCTGAGCGTCGGCTTCTACGTCTCCGACGGCCTGCCGCGGCGGTTCGCGCCGCTGATGTCCAACCACGACTCGACGGCGGACTACGAGCGGATCGGCCCGGAGCTGGGCCGGCTGGTCGGCGGCGGCACGGTCCGCAGCGGCGGGGAGATCGGCGTGCTCGCCTACAGCTGCGGCTGCGCGATCGTCGACCTCTTCGACGACCGCGGCGCCGTCGGGCCGGCCATCACCGCGCGGAAGGCCGACCTCGGCGCGCTCGGCCGCGCGCTGGTCGACGTCAACTTCCGGTACTTCGACCACGGCGACCGGCCGATCGTCACCGACTACGCCCTGGTGCGCGGTGATCCGCCGCCCGGTGCGCTGGCCCACTGGACACTGTCGTCGCCGTGGGCCGGCACCCAGCAGCTGTATCTCGTCCGGGGCAACGGAAGCGGAGCTTGAAACAGATGACCGACCTCACCGCGCAACGCGGCCTGTACGCGGGCCCAGCGCCGATCGTCAGCAAAGACCTCTACGCCGAGGTCTGCACCGGCTCGGCCATCCGGGACCGCGGCTCGATCCGGCTGGACCCGGGCACGAAGGTGTCCGGTAACACGTACTTCGGGCGGTTCCCGGCGTCCTACTGGCAGCGCTGGACCACCGTCACCGAAGTCTCGGTCGAGGCGGTCGTCACCGGCACCGGGCTGCTGTCCATGGGTGCCTCCGACGTCGAAGGTGAACCGCGGGTCATCGAGGCCGAGCAGGTCACCGACGTCACCCAGCACAAAATCGCCCTCACCGGGAAGCTGGACAAGTTCTACGACGGTGGCGCGCTCTGGCTCGACCTGGAAACCGAAGGCGGCCAGACCCTGCGCGTGGAGCAGGTCCGCTGGACCGTCGAAGCGCCCGAGACGATCCGCCCGACCGCGGTCACCATCTGCACCATGAACCGCGCCGATGACTGCCTGAAGAACCTGCAAGCATTGGCCGCCGACGTCTCCTCCCTCGACACCCTCGACGCGATCTACGTCGCCGACCAGGGCACCGACCTGGTCGAATCCCGTGACGGGTTCGACCAGGTCGTCAAGGACCTCGGGGAGAAGCTGCACTACATCAAGCAGCCCAACCTCGGTGGCGCCGGCGGGTTCACCCGCGGGCTCTACGAGGTCGCCGGGCACACCGCCACCGCCCACGCCAACGTCCTGTTCATGGACGACGACGTGCTGCTGGAGCCGGACCTGGTGATCCGGATGACGGCGTTCTCCAACCGCGCCGCCAACCCGATCATCGTCGGCGGGCAGATGCTGAACCTGTTCCACCCCAACCAGCTCCACGTCGGCGCCGAATACGCCCGGTTGAACACCCTCGAGCCCGGTCAGCCGGTCGAGCATTCGCTGACCACCGCGGACCTGCTCGGGGTCGACGAGGAGACGTTGAAGCCGAACCGGCAGGAACGCCGTCTCGACGCCGGCTACAACGGCTGGTGGTCCTGCCTGATCCCCTACGAGGTCGTGCAGGCCACCGGGTATCCGATGCCGTTCTTCTTCCAGTGGGACGACGCCGAGTACTCCTACCGCGCCCGCGCCCACGGTTTCCCGACGGTGACGTTGCCGGGGGCGGGGGTGTGGCACGCGGACTTCCACATGAAGGACTGGGACGAGTGGCACCGCTACTTCAACCTGCGCAACTCCATCATCACCGCCGCCCTGCACTCCCCGTTCAACCTGAACCTCCTCTCCCGCGTCCTGCTCGCCCAGCTCGTGCGGTACCTGCTGGGCATGCAGTACGGCCTGTCGGCCACGCTGATCAAGGCCGTGGAGGACTTCCTCGAAGGCCCTGAAGTCCTGCGCGACGGTGGTGTGGAGGCGATGAAGGAGATCCGCCGGATCCGCGACCAGTACCCGGAGACCAAGCGCCACAAGGCCACCGACGTCCCGGGGATCGCCTCCAACGACATCGGCATCATCAACAGCGCGCCGCCGCCGAGCCGGACCGTCGTGATCTTGCTCAAGCGCCTGCTCGACCAGACCCGCGGCCGGCACCGCTTCGGGCTGGGCGCCGTGCCGGCCGACGAGGCCCACTGGTGGCACACGTCGCTGTTCTCGACCGTGGTCGTCACCGACGCGAACCAGGACGGCGTCCGCGTCCGCTCCTACGACCGCGCCAAGACCTTCGACCTGGCCAAACGCGGCGTCAAGGTGATCCAGCGGCTGCGCAGGGAGGGGGCGGCCACGCAGGCGCGGTACCAGGGCGCCATGCCCGAGCTGACCTCGCGGGAGAACTGGACCCGGCTCTACGACCTCTGAGCGCCCCTACCGCATCGGTCACCGGAAACTCCTGGAGATTCGCCGGGACGCCAGACTGCGCCGCGGGGTGGTGAGGCCATAGGGTTCTCCTCATGAAGGTCGGCCTGCTCACCCGGGAGTACCCGCCGGAGGTCTACGGCGGAGCCGGGGTTCACGTGGAGTTCCTCGCCCGGGAGTTGCGGTCGCTCGTCGACCTCGACGTGCACTGCTGGGGCCCGGACCGCCCGGACGCCACCGGGCACACCGACCCGCACGGCTACCGCCAGCCGGCGTTCACGACCATGGACATCGCCGTCTCGATGGCCAACGCCCTCGACGGCCACGACCTCGCGCACAGCCACACCTGGTACGCGAACCTCGCCGGCCACCTGGCGAAGATGACCTACGGCATCCCCCACGTCGTCACGGCGCACTCGCTGGAGCCGCTGCGGCCGTGGAAGGCCGAGCAGCTCGGCGGCGGCTACCGCGTCTCGTCCTGGATCGAACGCGAGGCCTACGAGTCGGCCGACGCGATCGTCGCGGTCAGCGGCGGCATGCGCCAGGACGTGCTCAGCGCGTACCCGGCCGTGCCGCCCGAGCGCGTCCACGTGATCCACAACGGCATCGACACCACGCTCTACCGGCCCGACCCCGGCACCGACGTCCTCGCGAAGCACGGCGTCGACCCGGACCGGCCGTACGTGCTGTTCGTCGGCCGGATCACCCGGCAGAAGGGCGTCCCGCACCTGGTCCGGGCCGGTGCCGCGCTCGACCCGGACACGCAGCTGGTGCTGTGCGCGGGCGGCGCGGACACCCCCGAGCTGGACGCCGAGTTCCGCGGCCTGGTCGCCGACCTGGAGAAGACCCGCACCGGCGTCCGCTGGATCCCGGACATGCTGCCGCGGCCCGAGGTCGTGCAGCTGCTCACCCACGCCGCGGTGTTCGCCTGCCCGTCGGTCTACGAGCCCCTGGGCATCGTGAACCTGGAGGCGGCGGCGTGCGGCACGGCCGTGGTCGCCAGCGACGTCGGCGGGATCCCGGAGGTTGTCGACGACGGCCGGACCGGCCTGCTGGTCCACTACGACGAGGCGGACACCGCCGGGTACGAGGCGCGGCTGGGCGCGGCGCTCAACGAGCTGGTGGGCGACCCGGACCGGGCCGCCGCGATGGGTACCGCCGGCCGCGAGCGCGCGGTCGGCGAGTTCGGCTGGAAGGCGATCGCCGAGCAGACGGTCGCCCTCTACGAAGCGTGCGGGAGGTCCTCGTGAACAGTGGAGCCGACGTTCTGGGCATCGTGCTCGCGGGCGGCGAGGGCAAGCGCCTGATGCCGCTCACCGCCGACCGCGCCAAACCCGCCGTGCCCTTCGGGGGTGTGCACCGGCTGGTCGACTTCGTGCTGTCGAACCTGGTGCACGGCGGGATCCGGCGGCTGTGCGTGCTCACGCAGTACAAGTCGCACTCGCTCGACCGGCACATCTCGACGACGTGGCGGCTCTCGGCGCTCACCGGCGAGTACGTCACGCCGGTGCCGGCGCAGCAGCGGCTGGGCCCGCGCTGGTACCAGGGCAGCGCCGACGCCATCCACCAGAGCCTCAACCTGGTCTACGACGAGGACCCCGAGTACATCGCGGTGTTCGGCGCGGACAACATCTACCGGATGGACCCCCGGCAGATGCTGGAGACCCACATCTCCTCGGGCGCCGGCGTCACCGTCGCCGGGATCCGGGTGCCGCGCGCCGAGGCGAGCTCGTTCGGCGTCATCCGCACCACCGACGGCCTGATGATCGACGCGTTCCTGGAGAAGCCGGCCGACCCGCCGGGTCTGCCCGGCTCCCCCGACGAGTCGTACGTGTCGATGGGCAACTACATCTTCACGACGAAGGTGATGCTGGAGGCGCTGCACGCCGACGCCGAGAACGCCGCGTCGCACCACGACATGGGCCGCGACATCATCCCGGCCCTGGTGAAGTCCGGCGAGGCGGCGGTCTACGACTTCAGCGGCAACGTCGTGCCGGGTGAGACCGAGCGCGACCACGGCTACTGGCGCGACGTCGGGACGATCGACAGCTACTACGACGCGCACACCGACCTGATCTCCACGCACCCGATCTTCAACCTCTACAACCGCAAGTGGCCGATCCTGGCCCACCCCGGCCAGCGCGCGGCGGCGAAGTTCGTCGAAGGCGGCTCGGCGAACCAATCGATCGTGAGCCCCGGCTGCATCATCTCCGGCGCGCAGGTCGTCGACTCGGTGCTCTCCCCTGACGTCCTCGTGGAGCAAGGCGCGGTGGTCCAGGGCTCGGTGCTGCTCGACGGCGCCCGGGTCGGCCGCGGCGCGGTGGTGCGGCGGGCGATCCTGGACAAGAACGTCGTGGTCCCGCCGGGCGCGCACATCGGCGTGGACCTGGCTCGCGACCGCGGGCACTACCACGTGAGCGAAGGCGGCATCGTGGTGCTGGGCAAGGGCGAACGCGCCATCTGAGCGCGGGCTCGCCGGGCGCGGCTGACGGCGTCCGGCGGGTCAGGACCGGTCGGCGGTTGCCGCCCCGTCGTGCTGGGCGACCGTGGTCAGGACTGATCGGCCGCGGAGATCCGTTCGACGACCGGGTCCGCCGCGCGGGAGGAGCCGGCTCCCGCACCTCGCGGGGATGCTGCCCGGCCGGCCGCGGCCGCTCGGCGGGTCAGGACCGGTCGGCCGCGGAGATCCGCTCGACCACCTGGCGCGGGTCGATGCCCCAGCGCTCGGCCAGCTCCGAGATCGAGGCCCCGGCCGCGTACTCCGCGGCGATCATGCTGTTCACGACCCCGGCCAACGTCCTACTCCTCATCCGCAGATGCACGTGCAGCCAAGATGCTACAGCTTCCGCGCGGACGTTGAACAATCTGCCTCAGGTTCCGCGGTGCCCACCGCGCGGCCGCCACGCCGCGAGGCCGCACGCCACCGCTACCAGCAGGAAGACAGCGGCGAGCGCCACCGCCCAGGCGACCCCGGTCGTCACGGCGAGGTAGGCCTGCGCCGCCGCGACCACCGCGTACGTCACCGCCAGGCCGCGCCAGGCACGCATCGGCCCCCTCCCCACCCCGCCAAGGCCGCCGGAACCGATTCACGAGCGGGCGGTTCCCGCCGGTCATCGCCCCGCTTTGCCCTCGCCCGCCGGATTCCCGGTATTCGCCTTGTCCGCCGAGCCCGCGCGGGCCGCGCTGGCCACGGCGTCGAAGATGGGCGTCGGCTCACCTTCGTCACGCTTCGACCGCTGTTCGCGCGATGTGCGCAATTCCTCTCCCACGCGCCCAGTTTCCGGGGCGCCGGCCGATTTCGCTCGGGCAAACCGGAAAATCGCCCGGCCGGGGGATCACCCATACCGCGCGCGTTTACCCGCCATTTCCGGTCCGGCCCGGAAACGCCGGGCATTTCCGCACGTCATCCAATTCCGGCGGCCCGGGAATAACCCGGGGGCCCGGCGGGATTGCACGGGTCATGAAAGCTGTCGTCTACCGCCGCCACGGCGGGCCCGAAGAGCTGTCGCTGTCCGAGCGGGACGTCGTGGCGCCCGGGCCCGGCGAGGTCCGCGTCCGGCTCGTGGTGTCCGCCGTCAACCCGACCGACTGGAAGGCGCGCCAAGGCCGCGGCGCCGAAGCCGGGACCGAAGTACCCGACACCGTCCCCAACCAGGACGGCGCCGGCGTCGTCGACGCGGTCGGCCCGGACGTCACCGGCTTCGCCCCCGGCGATCGCGTGTGGACGCTCCTCGCGGGGACCCACGCGCCGGAGTCCGGCACCGCCCAGGAGTACACCGTCCTGCCCGCCGAAAAGCTCGCCGCGCTGCCCGACGGCGCCGGCTTCGACGAGGGCGCCGGGTTCGGCGTCCCGGCGCTGACCGCCCACCGTGCGCTCACCGTCGCCGAGGACGGTCCGGCCCGCCTGTCCCCCGGCTCCCTCGCCGGCCGGACGGTGCTGGTCAGCGGCGGCGCCGGCGCGGTCGGCAACGCCACGATCCAGCTCGGCCGCTGGGCCGGCGCGACGGTGATCGCGACGGTCAGCAGCGACGCGAAGGCCGCCCTCGCCCGCGCGGCCGGCGCCCAGCACGTGCTGCGCTACCCCGACACCGACCTCGCCGCCAAGATCCGCGAGATCGCGCCCGACGGCGTCGACCTGGTCGTCGAGGTCGCTCTGGGCGTCAACGCCCCGCTGCACGCGCAGGTGCTGCGCACGCGCGGCACGGTCGCGGCCTACGGCGACGACCGCGGCACCGGCACGATCAGCCTGGAGTTCGGCGCGAACCTGTGGCTGAACACGCGCTACCAGTTCCTGGTGCTCTACACGGTCGGGGCGGACAAGCTGCGGGCCGGCGCCGAGGACGTCAACGCGGCCTTCGCCGACGGCGCGCTCCGCCTCGGCGAGGACCGTGGCGTGCCGGTCCACCGGTTCGCGCTGGCCGACACGGCGAAGGCGCACATCGCGTCGGAGGAAGGCGCCACCGGGAAGGTGCTGATCGACGTCACCCCGGCTGGGTGACGTCGGGGGTGTCTTTCGGGGTGACGGTCAGCGCGGCAAGCAGCTCGCCGGCCGTCACCCCTTCGTCGTCGCGGTGCTCGCGCCAGCGGCCGAACAGCTCCTGCGCGGCGGTGAGCAGCGCCGGGGAGAGCCCGGCTTCGGTGCAGGCGGCGGCGATCTCGGCCATCTCGCCCTCCCACCGCCAGGCCCGCTGCCCCGCCGACTCGATGGCACCCGCCGCGCCGAGCGGGGTGTCCCGCCGGACCACACCGGCCAGCTCCCGGAAGACGTCGCCGACGCCGTGGCGGGCCGCGAGGGCGTGGGCCTGCGCCGCGAGCGCGTAGGTGAGCTTGTTGTACGAGGCGAACGCGAGCTTGAGCGCCGAGGCCCGCCCGACCGGGCCGTCGAGCGCGATCGGCGTCAGGAATGTCCCGGCGAAGAGGCTTTCGACGAGTCCGGCGTCCTTGCCGGACAAGTAGAGGCGCGTCGAGCCGTCGTGGCGCGGCGGCGACCCGACGATCCCGCCGTCGACCACGGACGCCCGGCCGTCGAACAGCTCCTCGATCTCCCGCGCGTGCCCGGGGCTGATGGCGTTCGCGTCGAGGTAGACGCCCGCGAACCCGCTCGCGGCGACCTCGCGGGCGACGTCGACCGCGGAGGCGGGCGGGCAGATGCTCAGCACGACGTCGCAGCCGGCCAGGTCGGCCGCCTCGGTGAGGCCGGCTTCCGCGGCCCGCCGCCGGGTGGCCGGGCCGCGCCCGGCCGGGAGCCAGCGGGTGGGGAGGCCTTGGTCCACGAGGAGCTTGCCGACCGCGGCGCCCATCGCCCCGGGGTGCAGCAGCCCGACGGAAGTCGTCACGCGTGTTCCTTTCACCTTGACTTCGAGCGTCCTTGAAGTTCGACACTCGGGACATGGAAGCGATCATGGCCACCCGGTTCGGCGGACCCGAGGTCCTGGCCCCCGTCACGCTACCCACGCCCGAGCCTCCCGAGGGGCACGTGCGCGTCGACGTCGCGTCGCCGGCGTGGGCTGGCTGGACACACTCATCCGGCGCGGCGACGCCCCGCCGGGGGCTGCCGGAGGCCTTGGCGGTCCTGGACGACGGCAGCACGGCGTTGGCCCTGCTGGAAAAGACGCCGGTCGCAGCGGGCGACGACGTCCTGGTGCTGCCGGGCCTGGGCGGGCTGGGCAGCCTCCTGGTGCAGCTGCCCCGCGACGCCGTGATGATCGCGGCGGTCCGCGGCCCGGAGAAGGTGAAGCTGGCCCACGACCTGGGCGTCCGGGCGGTCGACTACGGCTCGCCGGACTGGACCTCGAAGGTGCCCGGCGTCGACGTGGTCTTCGACGGCGTCGGCGGCCCCCTGGGAGCGACGGCCCTATCGCTCCTGCGCGACGGCGGCCGGTTCTCCGGCTACGGCATGAGCAGCGGCGCCCCGACGACGGTCCCGTTGGCCGACCACCGCCGGCTGGCATCGGTGGCGGACATGTCCCAGCTCCCGGAGTTCTGGCCGGAGACACCCCGAAGGGTGCGCCAGGCCCTAACCGAGGCGGCGGCGGGCCGCCTGATCCCGCTGATCGGCCGGACATACCCCCTGGCGGAAGCAGCGGCGGCCCACACGGACTTCGAGAAACGCCGAGCAGTGGGCAAGATCCTCCTGCACCCCTGACCCAGCGGCCGGCCGAATGCCGTGAAGGTGCCCCTCACGGCTTCAAGGTCCCTGAGGGGCACCCCTACGGCGCTTGAGTCCCTGAGGGGCACCCTCAGGGCGCATAAGTCCCTGAGGGTGCCCCTCACGACCTCGGACCGACGGACCCGCTGGTGCGGCGCCCGGAAACCCTGACCCGGCTCCAGCAGGTGACCGGCCGAAGGTCGTGAGGGTGCCCCTCACGACCTTCGGCCAGCGGACCCGCTGGCGCGGCGCCCGGAATGGCGACCCGGCTCCAGCAGGGGGGTCTGCCGCGGCTGGTCGTGAGTGTTTAGGAGGGTTCTAACCCTCCTAAACACTCACGACCTCGACCGGCGGTCCCGAGCGGAGCCTGGGCCGGGCCCGGGGCGCGTGGCCTCGGGCGGGTGATCGGCGCCACCGAAGTGGACATTCGTGGCCATCGCGTCACTCGTTCGCTCTACCATCGCCCGCGGAGGTGGGGTGTGGAGCCGTTGGGTCCGGGTGAACCGGCGCAAGCCGGGCGGTACCGGCTGCTCGCTGCTCTCGGCGAGGGTGCCATGGGGCGCGTGCTGCTCGGCGTGGCGCCCGATGGGCGGCTGGCCGCCGTCAAGCGGGTGCACCGGCAGTTCGCGCACGATGCCGGGTTCCGGGAGCGGTTCCGGCGCGAGGTCGACGTCTCGCGGCTCGTCTCCGGGGCCTACACCGCCGCCGTGATGGACGCCGATCCCGACGCGGCCACGCCGTGGCTCGCGTCCGTGTTCGTCGCCGGGCCGTCGCTGCAGGACGCCGTCGACGCGACCGGGCCGCTGCCGGTGGACGCCGTGCGGCAGCTCGCCGCCGGGCTGGCGTCGGCGCTCGCCGGGATCCACCGGGCCGGGCTGGTGCACCGGGACCTCAAGCCCAGCAACGTCCTGCTCGCCGAAGACGGCCCGCGCGTCATCGACTTCGGCATCGCCCGCGCCGCGGAGGGCGGCACCGACCTCACCCACACCGGCGCGATCCTCGGCTCGCCCGCGTTCATGTCGCCGGAACAGGCCGAGGGACGGCCGCTGACGCCGGCGAGCGACGTCTTCTCCCTCGGCGCGCTCCTCGTCCTCGCCGCGACCGGGCGCAGTCCCTTCGCCGGGGCGTCGGCGCCGCAGTCGCTCTACAACGTCGTCCACACCCACCCCGACCTGCGCATCCTCCCGCCGGACGTCCGCGCCCTCGCCGAGCCGTGCCTCGCCAAGGACCCCGCGCAACGACCGTCGCCGGCGCAGATCCTCGAGTTCCTCGGCCCGCTGCCGCCCGTCCCCCGCCCGTGGCCACCCGCCGTCCACGCCCTCATCGCGCAACGCCAGGCCGAGGTCCGGGACGCCCTCGCGAAACCGCCGAAACCGCGACGGCGCGGTCTGCGGATCGCCCTCGCCGCCGCGGCCGCGGTCGTCGTGATCGGCGGCACGATCACCACCGTCGCGCTGACGAGGAACACCCCGGCGACGACCGCGGCGAGCCCGCCCGCCACCACTGCAGTGACCACGACGACGTCCGCGCCGAACCCGGATCCCCTGGGCCCGGACCGCCTCCGCGGCGTCGATCTCTGCAAGGTCCTGCCGTCGGCGCCCGGCGTCGGCACGCTCACCCCCAAGATCGACGTCCACCTCTTCAGCTGCACCTACGAGACCGCGCGGCGCCAGTGGCTGGACCTGACGATCGGCGGCCCGGTCGCCGCGAAGGGCACGCCGGCCGGGGACCTGGACGGTCTGCCCCTGAGCGTCGAGGAGAAGGCCGGTGGCTGCACCGCCGCCGTGCCGGTGGTGGACCGCGCGGACACCACCATCGGCGTCGAGGCCGAGGGCTCGGCCGAGAAGTTCGACAAACCCTGCGACGTCGCGAAAGCCGCGCTCGGCGAAGCGCTGAAACGCCTTCGCGGCACCACGGCGGCCCCGCCGGCCGGCAGCCTCGCCGCGGTCGATCCCTGCCCGCTCGTCCCGGCCGCCACCGCCCAGCGGATCGTCGGGCCGGTCACCAAGGTCGAACCGCGCGGGCTGCACGAGTGCCAGTGGCACGTCGCGGGCGACGTCACGGTGACGCTCGAACGCGGCGTGCCGCCGTTCCGCACGACCGACTCGTACTACGACACGAGCACGACCGCCGACCTCGACGGCGTCACCGCGTTCGTCACCACGAAACGGGCCAACGCCGCGCGGGTCAGCTGCACCTACACCTGGCGGCACCGGCCCTACGACGACAGAACCTCGGAGAACGTCATCGTCGACTACACGACGTCCGCCAGCTCGCTCACCGTCGAGGACACGTGCCGCCAGGCACAGGACTTCGCCAAGACGGTCAAGTCCGGGCTGCCGAAGCCGTGAGGCCGCTGGAGCCGGGCGAGCCCCGGACCGCCGGCCGGTACCGCCTGGTCGCGGCGCTCGGCGAGGGCGGCATGGGCCGCGTCCTGCTCGGCGTGGCGCCGGACGGCCGGCTCGTCGCGCTCAAGCAGGTGCACCCGGAGTTCGCGCACAACGCCCGGTTCCGCGACCGATTCCGGCACGAAGTCCAGGCTTCGCAACGGGTTTCGGGCGCCTTCACCGCGGCCGTCATGGACGCCGATCCCGACGCCGAGACGCCGTGGCTGGCGTCGGTGTACGTCACCGGGCCGTCGCTCAAGGAGGCGATCGACGCCACCGGCCCGCTGCCGGACGACGCCGTGCGCCGGCTCGCCGTGGGGCTCGCGTCCGCGCTGACCGAGATCCACCGGGTCGGCCTGATCCACCGGGACCTCAAGCCGGGCAACGTGCTGCTCACCGGCGACGGCCCGCGGGTGATCGACTTCGGCATCGCCCGCGCGGCCGAGGGCGGGTCCGACCTCACCGGCACCGGCGGCATCATCGGGTCGCCGGCGTTCATGTCGCCCGAGCAGGCGGAAAGCCGCCCGCTGACGCCGGCGAGCGACGTCTTCTCCCTCGGCGGCTTGCTGGTGATGGCGGCGACGGGACGCGGCCCGTTCACCGGCACGACGACCGCGCAGATGCTCTACAACGTCGTGCACGCCGCGCCCGACCTGACCGGGCTGACGCCGGAGATCCGCGCGCTCGTCGAGCCCTGCCTGGCCAAGGATCCGGCCAGCCGGCCGACGCCCCAACGGATCCTGGACCACCTGGGCCCGATGGCGCCGGGCACCCGGCCGTGGCCGCCGGCGGTGCACCGGCTGATCGAAGACCAGGAAGCCGCGGTCCGCACGGCGCTGTCCTGGCCGGTTCCCGAACCCGTGGCCCCGCCGGTCCCGCGGCCGCCGAAGCGGCGCTGGGTGCCGGTCACCGCCGTGCTGGCCTCCGCCTGCGCCCTCGCCGCGGGCAGTCTGATCGCGGTGAACCTCTTCCGCGCGGATCCGCCGCCGCCGTCGGCGAACCTCGACCCGACGAGCCTGGACACCTTGCGCCGCACGGATCCCTGCAAGGTCCTAGATGGCGTCTCGATCACCGGCGTCGGCAAGCTGCAGGCCCAGGACACGCTGTACTTCGACCGCTGCGACTACCGGCCGCGCACCGGCGGGAAGGTCACGCTGAAGCTGGGCGACCAGTTCACCCTGGAAGGCGGGAGCCCGGCCGGTGACCTCGACGGCCGGCCGGTGCTGCTCAGCAAGGTCGGGGGCAGTACCTGCGACGCGACCGTCCAGCTCCCGGCGCAGGCCGAACTGGGCGTGACGGCCATCGCCGACACCTGCGACCTGGCGAAGACCGCGCTCGGCGAGGCGGTGCAGCGGATCAGCGCGGGCAACGACCGCTACGACCTCGCGCCCGGGACGTTCCTGGCGCTGGACCCGTGCGCGGTGCCGGACAAACCCGCGGTGGCGCAGGCGGTGGGCCCGGTCCGCCAGGTCGCGCTGACCGGGCTCCGCGAGTGCGAGTGGACCGCGACGACGTCGCTGAAGCTGTCGTTCGAGAAGCTGACCGCCGGCGTGCCCGACGCCGGGACGCCGGTCGACCTCGGCGGGCGGACGGCCACCCAGCGGGCGCTCGGCGACAGCTGTTTCCTCACCTGGGACCACCGGCCCTACGACGCGGACCAGGTCGAGCACGTCCGGATCTTCACGTCGAAACCCGGCGGCTCCTGCGACGCGGCCGTCGCGTTCGGCAAGGCCCTGGTCGCGAAGCTGCCGAAAACCTGACCGTGGTAGCTTGGTGACAGGCGAAGTGAAGCGTCGGAACGCTTCGCCTGTCACGACTGTGACTCCCTTGGCGCGCCAGGTACCAGTTGCCTGCCGCGCGAGGTGAGCCGTCGTTCGCTTCCTCCCGCGGCAGCTGAGCAGGAGGACCATCATGACCACCTTGGTGATCGGCGCCCGCGGGAACGTCGGGCGGCACGTCGTCGACCAGCTCCTCGCCGCCGGGGAACCCGTGCGCGCGTCGGGGCGCAACCCCGCGACCGCGGACTTGCCCGCCGGCGTCCCGGTCGTCGCGGCCGACCTGACCCGGCCCGCCACCCTGACCGAGGCCGTGCGCGGCGTGCGAAAGGTCTTCGTCTACGCGCCGACCGATGGCGCGGAAGATTTCGCCGCCGCCGCAAGGGAAGCGGGCGTCGAGCACGTCGTGCTGCTGTCGTCGGGCAGCGTGCTGCTCCCCGCCGCGGCCGGCAACCTGATCGCGGAAGAGCACCGCGCCGTCGAACAGACGATGGCGGCTTCGGGCCTGCGCTGGACGCCGATCCGTCCGCTGGTGCTGGCGACCAACGCGCTGAACTGGGCCGACGCCATCCGCGACGAGGGCGTGGTGCAGCTGGTGCACCCGGAGGCGAAGACCGCGCCGATCCACGAACGCGACGTCGCGGCGGTCGCCGTCGCGGCGTTGCTGGGGCACGATGCGGCGGACGGGATGCTCACCGGCCCGCGGCTGCTGTCGCAGCGGGAGCAGGTCGAGCTGATCGGCGCCGCCGCCGGGGTGCCGGTGCGGATCGAGGAGCTGTCGGAAACCGAAGCGCGCCAGCAGTTCGGGCAGTTCGAGAAGCCGGCGGTCGTCGACGCGATCCTCGCCTTCATCGCCAACGCGGCCCGCGGCGGCTCACCGGCGACCGACACCGTCGAGCGCGTGCTCGGCCGGCCGGGGCTCGGGTTCGAGCAGTGGGCCGCCGAACACTTCCCGCTCGCCTAGGCGCTGCCGGAGTGAGTCTGCGCGCGAAGACCGCGAGCAGACTCACTCCGGCAGTGCCTACACTCGGTGGCGTGACCGAACTCGCCACGACCAGACGATCGATCCACGGCGTCGCCGAACTGCTGCTGGCCGGACCGCAGCACCGGGCGGCGGGCCGGATCGAGCTGCGGGTGGTCGACGGCGGGTTCGCCACGGTCGTCGCGCCGGCGCTGCGGCTCGACGGCGACGAGCTCGTGACGAACTCGGTGCGCGTCCCGCTGGCCGGCCGCACGTACCTCGACGTCGCGGCGTCGGCCGGGTTCACAGCGGGCGAGCCCGAGGGCGTCTACTCGGGCGGCCCCGGCGTCCGGCTCGACGAGACGATCACCCTCGACGCCTCGGCGCTGACGACGTTGCTGCAGGGCTTCGCCGACGGTGACCGGGCGCTGCGGGAGTTCGCACCGGACGCGACGCCGGTGCTGTGGCCCGAGCACTTCGACGTCGCGATCACCGTCGACGAAGTCAACTACGGCGTCTCCCCCGGCGACGGCTACCTGGGCGAGCCGTACGCGTACGTCGGGCCGTTCGAGCCGAGGGAAGGCGAGTTCTGGACCGCCCCCTTCGGCGCGGCCCGGCCCCTGAGCGAGCTGGACGGCGCGATCACGGAGTTCTTCCGCACCGGCCGGGCGAACCTCTGACGCGGGGGCCACAGCACGCGTGTCGACCCCGCAATCACGCGAGTCGGCTCCCCAATCACACGTGTCGGCGTTCCACGCACGCTCGGCTCGTGATGGAACGGTCGGCTCACGTGATCGGAGGGTCGGCTCGCGTGATGGAAGGGTCGACACGCGTGATCAGAGGGTCGACACGCGCTGGCTCAGCGTCGCCCGGAGTCCGGACAGCATGATGCCGAGGGCGTAGCGGAAGTCGTCCTCGACCGTTGAGCCCGCTCGCGCAAGACCGCGGTCATCAGCGGGAACGGGAAGCTCTCGTCCGCGATCGCCGCGGCTTCCTAGTCCGCCGCACCAGGTCTTCGGCCGCCGCGGCCCACTGCGGGAATTCGAACTCGAAGCCCGCGTCCAGCAGCCGGCCCGGCACCACCCGGCGGCTCTTCAAGAGCAGTTCCGTGTCGCTGCGCAGGACGAACGCGCCGATTTCGGCCATCCAGCGGGTGGCGGGCAGCCCGAACGGGACGCCCGCCGCCGCGCGCAGGGCACGCAGGAAGTCGCGGTACGGCAACGGTTCCGGCGCCGCGAGGTTGACCGGGCCGCTCAGGTCGTCCCGCGCGATCAGCAGGTCGATCGCGCGGAGCAGGTCGTCCTCGTGGATCCACGACAGGTACTGCGCGCCGCCCGCGACCGGGCCGCCCAGCCCCAGCCGGGTCAGGCGCAACAACGCTTCGAACGCGCCGCCGGGCTCCGGGCTCATCACCATCGACGTCCGGAGTGCGACCTTGCGGGTCCGCGGCGTCTCCGCCCGCTCCTGCTCCCGTTCCCACGCTCGGGCGATGTCGACGCTGTAGCCCCAGTAGGCGGGCGCGTCCGGCTCGGCGCCGCCGAGCACGCCGGTGGTTTCGTCGTTCGGCGCGTCGAAGCGGTGGGCGTAGATCGTCGCCGTGCTCATCTGCAGCCAGACCCGCGGCGGCGCCCCGGCGCGTTCGATCGCCCCGCCGACGACACGCGCCGAGTCGGTCCGGGACGTCATCATCTCCCGCAGGTTCGCCGCCGTGTAGCGGCAGTTCACCGACCGGCCGGCGAGGTTGACGACGATGTCGCTGCCGTCGATCTCTCCGGTCCAGGCGCCGGGGGTGCGCCCGTCCCACCACACGCTCCGCGTCCACGGCCCGGGCCCGCCGGCCCGGCTCAGCACCACGACCTCGTGCCCCCGCTCGGTCAGCGCCCGGCTCAGCACCCGGCCCAGATGGCCGGAGCCGCCGGGCAGCACCACCTTCATGACGTTTCCCCCTTCACGGTCGTCCCCCTGTGGCCGACCGTACCGGAAGAGTTGAACGCGTTCAAATATGGTCTTGAGCAGTGACGAGGTCGAGGAGCGTGCGCAGCGCCCGGCTCGGCGGCTTGGCGCTCGCGGAGACGAGGTTCAGCGGCCAGTCCAGGCCCGCGCCGGCCAGCGGCAGCGCGACGACGTCCACCTCGCCGGACTCGGGCACCTCCGGGATGACCGCGATCCCCAGGCCGGCCCGGACGTACCCGGGCACGGTCCGCAGGTCGGCGACCTCGACCGTGACGCGCCGGGGCGAGCCCAGCGCCTCGTAGGCGCGGTCGACGAGGACCCGGTTGCCGAAGCCGCGCGGCATGTCGACGAACGACTCCCGCGCGAGGCTTTCGAGCCGGATCTCCCGCTCGCGCGCCAGCGGGTGGCCGTGCGGCAGCAGCGCGACGAACGGCCGGGATTCGAGGGCCCGGACGTCCAGCCCGGGCAGGTCCACGCCGGGCAGCCCGACGAGCGCGGCGTCGAGCCGGCCCTGGCGGACGTCCTCGGCCAGGCCGGTCGACCCGGTGATCGACACCGTGACCTGGATGTCCACCAGCGGGTAGCGGCGGTGGAACGCGCCGAGCAGCGCGGGCAGGTCGACGCTCCCGATCGCCGTCAGCGTGCCGATCCGGAGGCTGCCGCGCAGGCCCGCCGACGCCTCCTGGACCGTCGCGCGGGCCCGCTCCACCGCTTCGATCGCGGCCTTCGCCTCGGGCAGGAACACGACGCCGGCCGCCGACAGCGCGACCTTGCGGGTGGACCGGTCGAACAGCCGGGCGCCGAGCTCGGTCTCCAGGGCCCGGACCGCGGCCGACACGGTGGACTGCACCGCGTACAGGCGCTGGGCGGCCCGGGTGAAGCTGAGCTCCTCGGCGACGGCGACGAAGTACTCCAGCTGACGCGTCTCCATACGAGCCAACTTATCGCTTGAAGCGATAACTGACAACACGACTCTTCGTTGGACTTGGTGAGTCAGCAGGGTCATGGTGGAAGGCGGAAGATCCGTAGACCAGGAGGTCAGCATGTCCGCCACCATCACCCCGGCCCGGCCCGCCGCGCGCCTGCGGGTGAGCCACGGCCTGGGGTTCCGCATCATCGCCGTCGCCTTCGCGACCGCGCTCGCGTTCTCGACCGTCCCGACCCCGCTGTACGCGCTCTACCAGCAGCGGGATGGCTTCCCCACGTTCGTCGTCACCGTCGTGTTCGCCGCCTACGCGGTCGGGGTGATGCTGAGCCTCTACCTGGCCGGGCACGTCAGCGACTGGCTGGGCCGCCGCCGCGTCATCCTCGCCGGGCTGCTGGCCGAGGCCATCGCCGCGGCCCTGTTCCTGCTCTGGCCGGACGTGCCGGGCCTGATCGTCGCCCGGCTGATCAGCGGCGCCGGGATCGGCGCGCTCACCGCGACCGCCACCGCGCACCTGTCCGAGCTGCGCGCCCAGGCGAACCCGGACGCCGACCCCGGCCGCTCCGGCCTGATCACGACCGTGGTCAACGCCGGCGGCCTCGCCATCGGCCCGCTCGTCGGCGGTTTCTTCGCCCGGTTCGCCGACCAGCCGCTGCGCACGCCGTTCACCGTCTTCCTGGTGGTGCTGCTCGTCGAGGCGCTCGCGGTGAGCCTGGTGCCGGAAACCGTGGAACGCCGGGAAGAGCGGCCCGCCTACCGGCCGCAACGGCTTTCTCTGCCGCCGGCCGCCCGGTCCGAGTTCACCGGCGCCGCGATCGGCGTGTTCGGCGCGTTCGCCATCAGCGGCCTGTTCATGGCGCTCGCCCCCGCGCTGCTGGCGCAGGAACTGCACCAGACGTCCCGGCTGCTCGCCGGGATCGCGCCCTTCGTGATGCTCGGCAGCGCCGCGCTCGTCCAGATCGTGTTCGCCCGCGCCGGCACGCGACCCCAGCTGCGGTCCGGGTACGTGCTGATGGGCACCGGCCTGGTGCTGCTGGCGGTGTCGGCGTTCACCGCGTCGCTCCCGCTGTTCTTCGTCGCGGCCGTGCTCGGCGGGTCCGGGTTCGGCCTGGGCTTCCGGGCGGGCGTCGGCACCGTCGCCGCGCTCGCCGACCCGCTCACCCGCGGCGAAGTCCTGGCCGCGCTGTTCCTCGCCGCCTACGCGGGCCTGGTCCTGCCGGTGCTGACGACCGGGCTGGCGATGCTCTGGCTGCCCGGCTCGGTCGTGCTGGCCGGGTTCGCGGTGCTGGAGCTGGGGTTGATCGGCTGGTCCGCGCGGCGCACGCTCGCCTGAGGCGGGCCTAGAGTCGGGGGACGCCAGCCGCGTCAGGAGCCGCCGATGACCACCCCGCCGATCGTCACGGGAGCCGACGGCTCGGCGGAGTCGCTCGACGCCGTCCGGTGGGCGGCGCGGGCGGCCCGGCTGCACGACCGGCCCTTGGAAATCCGGCACGCGCTCGACTTCCCGGCCCTGCTCGCCGGCGGCGAGGTGCCGCCGCCCGAGGAGATGCTGGACACGTTGCGCGCCCGCGGCCGCCGGGCCCTGCGGACCGCGCGGGAGCTCGCGGCCGCGCAGGGCGTGCCGGACGCGGTCACCCGGCTCGACCCCGACCGCGCCGCGCAGGCCCTGATCGAGGTGTCGTGGACCGCCGCGTTGCTGGTGGTCGGCGCGAACGGGCGCGGCCGGGGCGCCGGGCCGCTCGCCGGGTCGGTCGCCGCCGCGGTCGGCACCCACGGGCACTGCGACACGGTGGTGGTCCGCGGCGACCGCTGGGACGAGCCGGGCTCCGGCGGCCCGGTCGTCACCGGCATCGACGGCGGCGACGCCGGGACGGCCGTCCTCGCGACGGCGCTGGCCGAAGCCCGGGCCCGCCAGGTGCCGCTGGTGGTGCTGCACGCGTGGGCCGACGAGCCACCCGCGGAGCCGGCCCCCGAGGCCGTCGTCGAAGCGGGGCGCCGGTTGCTGGCGGAGCAGGTCCGGCCCGGCGACGTCGAGGACGTCCAGGTGGAGCGGGTGGTGGTCCCGGCGCACCCGCGGCGCGAGCTGGTCGAGCGCAGCGGGGCGGCCCAGCTGATCGTGCTGGGCGACCGCGGCCGCGGCGGCTTCCCGGGGCTGCTGCTGGGCTCGACGGCCCAGGCGCTGCTGCACCACGCGGGCTGCCCGGTCCGCGTGGTCCGCACGGCGCGACCGCCGGTCCGGCCGTAGCTTGGGCAGGTGATCGCTCCTCTCGCCGACCTGGCCGACGTCGTCCTCGACCGGACGGCGGCCGGCTACACCCGGTTCGGCTACCTGCTGCGCCGGCCGTACTGGCGGCCCGGCGACCCCGCACCCGGCGCGCTGCAGGGGAAAGTGGCCCTGGTGACCGGCGCGGGCTCCGGGCTGGGCCAGGCGTGCGCGACCGAGCTGGCGCGGCTCGGCGCGTCCGTGGTCATGCTCGTCCGCGACCTCGACCGCGGCGCGCCCGCACGCGACGACGTCCTCGCCCGGGTGCCCGGCGCCGACGTCCGGCTCGCGCACTGCGACCTGTCGAGCCTGGCCTCCGTCCGCGTCTGCGCCGCCGAACACCCGCGCGCCGACGTCCTGATCCACAACGCGGGCACGCTCCCGCGCGAGCGTTCGGAGACCGAAGACGGGCACGAGCTCACCCTCGCCACCCACGTCCTCGGCCCGCTGCTGCTCACCGAGCTGCTGCGGCCGGCGCTGCGAGAGGGCCGGGTGATCTTCATGTCGTCGGGCGGGATGTACACCCAGCCGCTCGCCGCGGACGACCCCGAGTACCGGACGGGCACCTACCGCGGCGCGGTCGCCTACGCCCGTACGAAACGGATGCAGGTCGAGCTGACGCCGGTGTTGGCGCGGCGCTGGGGCCTGGCCGTGCACAGCTGTCACCCGGGCTGGGCCGACACCCCCGGCCTGACCGGGTCGCTCCCGCTGTTCCGGCGCGTCACGCGGCCGTTCCTGCGCACGGCCGCGCAGGGCGCCGACACCGCCGTCTGGCTCGCCGCGACCGAGCCGGCCCCGGACGCGGGCCGCTTCTGGCACGACCGCCGCCCGCGTCCGGAGCACCTGTTCCCCCACACCCGCCCCGACGACGCACGAGTGCGGAAGCTGCTGGCCTACTGTCTCGAAGCCACCGGTCTCGAAGCCACCGGTCTCGAAGCCACCGGCCTCGACGGGTAGCCGCCGAAGCCGGTGGCCGCGCTCAGCAGCTCGAGTGCTGGATCGTCTTGAAGACGTCGACCGCGCTGAACAGCGCGGCGTCGTACTTGAAGTGCGCGGTCCAGTTGTAGCGCGGCGGCGGGTTGCCGTCGTTCATCCGCGGGCTGTCGAACGTGCCCGCGGAGAACAGCTTCGTCCCGGCCGTCGTCTTGAAGTCGAAGCTGGAGTGCCAGATGTCCCCGGAGTGGGTCTGGAACGTCAGCGTGGTCGCGCTCCAGTCGCCGGTGCCGTCCGAGCGCAGGACGATGGTGCCGTTGTCCTGCTCGCAGTCGCCCGCGTGCAGCTGGCCCCAGGTCGCGCTCTTCACGTCGAGCACGGCGGCGGTGCCCGCGGGCGCCGCCTGCGCCGCCGGCGCGGCGGCCAGCAGGGCCGCCCCCGCGGCGGCCGTCGCCAGAACCGTGCTCAGACCCCGGATCGTGTGCCTCATCGAATTCCCTCCTGTGTGGTGATTCCCGCTGTTCGGCGGGACGTGGCCGAGCTTCACAGCGGCCATCGACAATTCATCGACAATCCGCCGACAGCCCGTCGACCACGACCTGGCGCCTGCGACGTATCCCGCGCGCCGCGTCCTGCTCCTGTAGACCAAGCGCGGACGCGTCCGTGCTTGGAGGGGCGGGAATGAGCACGCGTGGGGTGGATCTCGGGGTCCTGGGGCCGTTCGAGGCCGGGATCGGCGGGGAACCGGTGGACGTGGGCGGGCCGCGGCTGCGCACGCTGCTGGCCGTGCTGGCCGCGGACGCCGGCCGGGTCGTCAGCGTCGGTGCGCTCGGGCGGGCGCTGTGGGGTGACCGGCCGCCCGACCAGGTCGACCGGACCGTGCGGACCTACCTTTCGCGGCTGCGCCGGACTTTCGCGCCACCGCTGCTCCTGACGAGGCCACCGGGGTACGTGCTGCACGTGGCCCCGCAGGCCATCGACGCGGTGCGCTTCGAGCAGCTCGCCGGGGAGGGCAGGCGGGCGCTCGCCGCGGGCGACCACGGCACCGCCCGCACGCAGCTGACCACCGCGCTCGACCTGTGGCGCGGAGCCGCGTACGGCGAGTTCGACGGCGTCGAGGTGCTGGCCGCCGAAGGGGTGCGGCTGGAGCGGGTGCGGCACAACACCGTGCAGGACCGGATCGACGCCGACCTGGCCGCGGGCGAGGACACCGGGCTGATCGGCGAGCTCGAGGTGCTGACCGCCGCGTTCCCCGGCCACGAACGGCTGTGGGGGCAGCTGATGACCGCCCTCTACCGGGCCGGGCGCCAGGGCGACGCCCTGGAGGTCTTCCGCCGCGCCCGCCACGACCTCGTCAGCGCGTCCGGCCTGGAGCCGTCACCCGTCCTCACCGAGGTGCACCGGCGCGTCCTCGCCCACGACCCGGGCCTGCTCGCGGCGCGGCCGCGGGAGGTCATCACCGTCCCGGACGCCGGCTCGCTCGGCGCCGGGGAGCACGCGCTGCTCGAAGAGGGCGACCTGCGGACGAGCCGGACGCACTTCGAGGACGCCTACCGCCGGGCCGAGCTCGACGGCGACGTCGACGCGCTCGGGCGGGCCGTGCTCGGGCTGGGCGGGGTGTGGGTGCACGAGCACCGGACGTCGGCCGCGTCGACGACACTGCTGACCCGGCTGCGGCAGGTGCTGGACCGCGTCGACCCGGCGTCGCGGCTGGGCCTGCGGCTGCGGATCCGGCTGGCCGGCGAACAGGACTACGAGGACGGCGCGCACGAGCGGATCCTCGCCCTCGCCGCGGAAACCCGGGCGGGCGGCGATCCCGTCGCGCACGCCGAGGCGCTGAGCCTGGCCCACCACTGCCTGCTCGGCCCGGACCACGTCGCGCTGCGCCAGACGCTCGCCACCGAGCTGATCGGCGTCAGCGGGCCGTCCGGGCGGCGCACCGACCTGGTCATGGGCGTGGTGTGGGACACCGTCGACCGGTTCCTGGCCGCGGACCCGCACGCCGAACGGCGCCTCGGCGAGCTCGAGGACGTCCTGGCCGCGCGGAAGCACCTGGCGGCCGGGTTCGTGGCCGCGTCGCTGAAGGTCATGCTGGCGATCCGGGCCGGCCGGTTCGCCGAGGCCGAAGCCGGCGCGCAGGCCTGCGCCGAGCTCGGGCAGGTGGCCGGCGACCCCGACGCGCTCGGCTGGTACGGCGCGCAGCTGGTGGCGATCCGCTGGTTCCAGGGCCGGCTGGCGGAGCTGGTGCCGGTGCTGGACCGGCTGATGCACTCCCCCACCCTCAGCCCGATCGACAACTCCTACTACGCGGCGCTGGCCGTGGCCGCCGCGTACGCGGGCGACCGCCGGACGGCGGTGGGCGCACTGGCCCGCCTGTCCGGCGACGACCTGGGCGCGCTGCCCCGCTCCAGCACCTGGCTGCTTTCCCTGTGCGGCGTGGCGGAAACGGCGTACCTGGTGGACGACGCCGAGACGGCGGCGCGGGTCTACGACCTGCTCCGCCCGTTCGGGCACCTGCCGGTGATGGCGAGCCTCGCGGTCGCCTGCTTCGGCTCGGCCCACTCCCCGCTGGGCACCGCGGCACTGGCCATGGGGGACGCCGACCTGGCCGTGACGCACCTGCGGGCCGCGGTCCGCCACAACCTCGCCCTGGCCCACTGGCCCGCGGTGGTCTTCTCCCGCCGCCGGCACGCGGAAGCTTTGACCCGCCGCGGCCGCCCGGGCGACGCGGCGGCGGCCGACCGCGAGCTGGCCGCGGCCGAGGAGGAGGCCCGGGCGCTCGATGAGCAGCTCACGTCGCCATGCCGGTGACCAGCGACGCGACCGCCAGCGCCAGGTAAGCGCCCGGCGCGCCGAGGGTACTCAAGGCGTGGGCCCGCACATGCGCCCCGATCGCGACGACGAAGACCGCCGGGGCAACGCGGCGGCCGCCAGCTGGCCGCGGCCGACGAGGAGGCCCGCGCCCTCGATGAGCAGCTCACGTCGCCATGCCGGTAACCAGCGACGCGACCGCCAACGCCAGGTAAGCGCCCGGCGCGCCGAGGGTGCTCAAGGCGTGGGCCCGCACGTGCGCCCCGATCGCGCCGACGAAGAACAGCACCAAGCCGATCGCCGCGGCCGTGCCCACTGCCGGGAACCCGGCCAGGCCCGCGGCGAGCCCGGCCGCGCCGGCGAGCTTCAGGATCCCCAGTGCCGGTACCCAGCCGGCCGGGACGTCGACCGCGGCGGAGCTGGCCAGCACGAAACGGGCGCGGAGCACGTCGGCGACGCCCATTCCGGCGTTCGCCGCGATGGTCGCGAGGGTGATGACGAGGTGAACGGTGGTCATCGGCGGAGTCCTTGCCTGGGAAGCGGTTACGCCTCCACGACGGCCGGGCCGCGCCGAAGGTGACTCAGCGCTCGGCGGCCTGTGCGATCTCCCGGTCGCCGTTCGCCCAGGGCCCCTCCAGCCGGAACAGCGAACTCAGCGCCGCGAGATCGAGCGCGCGGCGCACCACGCTCGAGGGCCGGACCACCAGTTCGATCCCGGCGTCGGCGCACCGGGTCCGCAGCCGGGAGAACGTCGCCATCCCCGTCACCCCGCAGAACCCGACGCCGGTCAGGTCGGCGACCAGCCGGTACGGCCCCTCGGCCACGGCCCGCTCCAGCTCGGCTTCGAGCATCGGCCGGGTGGACATGTCGACCTCACCCGTCACGGTGACGCGCAGGGCCCCGGGCGCGCGCCCGGACCTCGCCACGGTCAGCATCAGGCCCGTCGGGTCTGGGGCGGGCGTCTCGGTCAAGGTGGGGCTCCCTCCGGCTGCGGATGATCACCGCCTACCCGGTCGCCGGGGGTCCGAACCCTCGAACCGGGCCGGCACACCCGGCCAGGTCACCAGGTCCGAGCCGGTGACGATGTCGGGCAGGCCGTCGTGGACCTCGTACTCGCGCCCGGAGTACTCGACGGATCCGGTGGTGCCGCCGTGACGATCAGTCCGAAAAGGACTTCCCAATGGGGATTGTCAAGTCACGCTGCCGCCGGGATCGGCGGTGAAGCGTGGTAGTCAGTGTCGTCGCGGAGCATGGCCCACAGGACGTTGAGGCGGCGGCGAGCGAGGCAGAGCAGGGCCTGCTCGTGTCGTTTGCCTTCGGCGCGTTTGCGCCGGTAATAGGCCTTGGAGACGGGGCAGCCGGGCAGGCTGGCCGAGGCCGCGAGGTAGCAGGCCCGCAGCAGACCGCGGTGGTAGCGGCGAGGTCGTCGCAGGTTGCCGCGGATGCGGCCGGAATCTCGGGGGACGGGGGCGAGGCCGGCGTAGCCGGCGAGCCTGTCGACCGAGCCGAACGCGGTCATCTCGCCGCCGGTGGCAGCGAGAAACTCCGCAGCGAGGGTCGGGCCGAAGCCGGGCAGGGTGAGGATCACCTCGGCGTGGCGGTGACGACGAAATCGTTCCTCGATCATCGCGTCGATCTCGGCTATTTCGGTGTTGAGGGCGATCACTCCCGCAGCCAGCCGTTCGACCATCGCGGCGGCGAGTTGCTGGCCGGGCAGCGTGGTGTGCTGCGCGGCGGCGGCCTCGAGCGCTGCGTGTGCGACCTCGTCAGCTTTGCGGACCTTGCGGTGCCGCAGCCAGTGGGTCAGGCGTTGTTCGCCCAGCCGCCGGATTCCGTCCGGGGTTTGATAGCCGGTCAGCAGCACCAAGTGTCCTTTGCGGGACAGGTCGAGGCTGCGTTCCAGTGCGGGGAAGTACTCGAGCAGCTGGTGGCGGATCCGGTTGATCGCCCGGGTTCGGTCGCAGACCAGGTCGGTGCGTCGGTTGGTCAGGGTGCGCAGGTCCACCGCGATCTCGTCCCCGGCCCGCAGCGGGCCGAGGTCACGGCGGACCCGGGCCTGGTCGGCGATAACGAACGCGTCTTTCTCGTCGGTTTTCCCTTCTCCGCGGTAGGTTCCGGCCGCGCGGTGAACCTTCAAGCCGGTGATGTAAACCAGGGCCTGATCGTGGTTGACGAGAAGCCCGATCAGCAGTGCGGCGCCACCGGTGTTCAGGTCGATCGCCCACAGCGCATCCGTGTCGATGGCCGCGACATCGGCGATCAGGGCCAGCAGTTCGGTTTCGTCGTTCTGGACCCGCCGCGACAGCAGCCGATCGCCGTTGTCGTTGATCACCACGCAGTGGTGGTGTTCCTTGCCGATGTCCACGCCGGCCCAGATCTGGGGCACGACCACCTCCGTCACTCACAAGAACAGTTTCCACCCACAGACGACCACGCCGACGGTGTCCTACACAGCGATCCACGCGTATCCCAATTAGCGGTCGAGTCGTCGCGGGGGCCCGGGCGGCCAAGTCCTTTCAGCCTTGCCAACGGCGACGCCATGAGAGCCATACCCGGAGCCCCAGGGCCCACCGATCCTACGAATGACCAGTTCAGACCCAACAAAGAAGGTAGGACAAGGCCGTGAGCCACATCATCGCTCCCTGGGTCGCTCGCCGATTTCGTCCAGCAGGCCGCGGATCCCGACGGACTCGCCGGTGATCAGCGACCGGTTCGCGGCCAGCCCGGTGAGCAGCGCGCGCAGGCCGTCGTCGTGGTCGGCCGCGCAGCCGAGCGGGTCCGGGTCGGCGTCGCCGAGCAGCTCGGCGAGCATCCGCTCGTCGCCGCCGCCGTGGCCCTCCCCCAGCCGGACGTCGAGCACGACCTCGGGTGCCGCCCAGTGCCGTTGCACGGTCAGCCGCGCCCGGGCGGGGCGGTCCGGCGCGCCCGCGTGGACGTTTTCCCGGACGTCGAGTTCGAGGCGGCCCTCGCTGCCGGCGAACGCGACGCGGTAGCCCTCGCGCGGCGAATAGGCGTGCAGGTGGTAGTTCAGCACCACGCCGTTGCGGTGGCGGACGAGCACCGAGAGGTCGTCCTCGATCGTGACGCCCGGGGAGAACACGTTGCGGTCGCGCAGATAGCCGTCTTCGGCCTCGGCGTCCCGGTACAGCGCGCGCAGCCGGGGCGAGCGCTCGAGGTCGAGGGCGAAGGGGTCGTCGCGCGCCGCCGGCTCGCCGGTCCCGCGGGTGTACCCGGTGGCGTGGCCGTGCCGGCGGCCGTTCTCCTCGCCGTAGAAGACGAGCCCGCCGAGCGCGAACACCGTCTCCGGGCCGCTGCCGAGCCACCAGTTGACGAGGTCGAAGTGGTGCCCGGACTTGTGCACGAGCAGGCCGCCGGAGCGGTCCTTGTCGCGGTGCCAGCGGCGGAAGTAGTCGGCGCCGTGCGCGGTGTCGAGCAGCCAGCTGAACTCGACCGAGCCCACCTCGCCGATCGCACCTCCCGCGAGCAGTTCGCGCACCCGGCGGTGCACCGGGTTGTAGCGGTAGTTGAAGGCGACGCGCACCGACCGCCCGGTCACCCGCCGCGCCGCCAGGATCAGCCGGGCGCCGTCGACGTCGGTCGTCATGGGCTTCTCGGTGACGACGTCGCAGCCCCCGCCGAGCGCGCCCGCGACGTAGTGGGCGTGCGTGTGGTCCGGCGTGCACACCACGACGACGTCCACCCGCTCCTTGACGAGCATGACGGCGAAGTCGTCCGGCCGGTAGCACGGCACGGACGTGCCGAGCCAGCCGTTGTGGACGCGCATCCGCGTCTCGTTGCGGTCGCAGAACGCGACCAGCTCCGCTCGGGGCGACTTCGCCAGGGCCCGCGCGAACAGCTCGGCGCGCGAGCCGAGTCCGACGATCGCGTACCGCGTCATGCCGGGCACCCCCAGGGCAGGTCGAGTTCCGAGAACAGGGCGAGCCGGCCGGCCGCGTCGTCGACGGCGGCGTCGACACCCGGTACGACCACTCGGTCCCCGTCCCGCGCGGCGGACAGCGGACGCGGTTCCGGGGCGCCGCGCACGGCTTCGACGAACGCGGTGAAGGCGCGGGTCTCCGACAGCGGCGCGAGCAGCGGGACCCGGTCGCGGACGTGCCGGACGAGGTTGGCGAGCAGGTCCTCCGGCGGCGCCACCTCGATCGGCCGGTCGCCGAGGAGGACGCGATCGGTCTTGTAGTGCCAGCGGATCCGGCCCGTGGTCCCGTGGACGAGCACGTACGGATCGTGGTCGGCCTCGGCGGCGAGCGTGGCCGCGACGACGACGTCCGGCGCGTTCGCGAAGGTGAGCCGGGCGCAGGCCGTGTCGTCGCACTCGATGTCGCGCGCCCGGTACAGCTCGACGGTGATGCCGGCCGGGTCGGCGTCGGCGGTGCCGTTGAGCAGCAGCGCGGAGGCGACGGCGTGGGCGAACGGGTTGGTCAGGGACCCGTCGCCGAGGTCGCGGCGGCCGGCCCACGCGGCACGCCGGTAGTACTCGTCCCGCCGGATCCACGCCCCGGCCGCGCTGACGCCGGTGACCGCGCCGATCTCGCCGCGGGCGATCGCCGCGCGGATCACCGGGATCGCGGCGGACCCGAAGCTCTGGAACCCGGTCTGGACGGCCCGGTCCCGCCGCGCGAGTTCGTCGAAGGCGGCCAGGTCGAGCACCGGCGGTTTCTCGACGAGCACGTCGCAGCCGGCGTCGAGGGCGAGGCGCGCGAGCAGCAGGTGCGTGCGGGGCGGGGTGGCCACCACCGCGATCCCGGCGCCGGTGCGGGAGAGCAGCTCGGCGGGGTCGTAGGTGACGAGCGCGTCGTCCGGCAGCAGGTCGAGGGCTTCCGCCGGCGGGTCCCGGACGTCGCAGGCGCCGGCGAGCACGATCTCGCCGCGGTCGTGCAGCTCCCGGGCCCGGCGCAGGTGGGTGAGGGCGTACCCGGCGGTGCCGAAGACGACCACGCTGGGCGGCTGGTTCATCGACGCGCGCCGGTCGCGACCGCGGCCAGGCCCAGCGGGCCCGCCACCACGAGGGCCAGCACCGGCAGCATCCACACCAGCACCGCCGACAGCGCCACGGCCACCGCGACGAGCAGCGCCTTCCCCGGCGCCCCCACGGTCTCACGAGCGGCCGCCACGACCGCCCGGCGCCACGGTGCGTCACCGCCAGCGATCACCTCGCACGTCCGCACCGCGACCACCACCCCCACCGCGGCGAGGACGAACAACGCCGGCCGGAGCACACCGGCGCCCGGCATCGACGCCGCCACTTCGAGGTCGACCGCGGCCAGCACGACGGCGGCACCACACGCCACCGCGAACGCCACCCCACCACGAGCGGTGCGGCGGAAGTCCGCCCAGAACGTCGTCCACAGTGGACGGCCGATCCCGTGCCGGGCGCGGTCCAGGGCCCGGCACCCCGCGGCGAACGCGGGCGGCGCGGTCACGACCGGCATCGAAGCCAACGCGACCAGCAACCCCACCAGCAGGCAGTCGGCGAAGTCGCCCAACCCGGTGCGCCAGTCCACCCGCCGCACGGCCGCTTTCGACACGAGGTCATCCCTTCAAACCGCTGGTGCTGACGCCTTCGACCAGCAGCCGCTGGAAGGCGAGGAAGAACAGCACGATCGGGACCAGGGCGAGCGCGGACATCGCGAACATGGCGCCGAAGTCGGACTGGCTGCTGGTGTCCACGAACAGCCGCAGGCCGAGCGGCACGGTGAACTTCTCCGTGTCGTTCAGGTACACCATCTGCGTGAAGAAGTCGTTCCACGTCCAGATGAACGTGAAGATCGACGTCGTGACCAGCGCCGGTTTCGACAGCGGCAGCACGACGTGCCAGAACGTCCGGTAGACGCTGCAGCCGTCGATCGTCGCGGCCTCGTCGAGCTCACGCGGGATCCCGCGCATGAACTGGACGATGAGGAACACGAAGAACGCCTCGGTGGCCAGCAGTTTCGGCAGGATCAGCGGGACGAACGTGTTGACCAGCCCGGCCTGCTGGAAGATCACGTACTGCGGGATCAGGGTGACGTGGTAGGGCAGCATCAACGTCGTGATCATGAACGCGAACAGCGCGCCGCGGAAGCGGAACCGCAGCCGGGCGAAGGCGAACGCGGCCAGTGAGCACGAGACGACGTTGGCCACCACGGAAAGCCCGGCGACGAGGAACGAGTTGAGGAAGAACCGGCCGAAGCCGACGCCCGCCGCGCCCTCCCAGCCCTTCGAGTAGCCGTCGAAGACGAACCGGGTCGGCAGCAGCGCGAGCCGCGAGAGGATCTCGTCCGGCGGCTTGACCGACGCGAACGCCAGCCACGCCAGCGGGTACAGCACCACGGCCACCCCGCACAGGCACAGCACGTGCCAGCCGATCGACCGCGCGGTGCGGGGCACCCGGAGCGCGGTCACGGGCGGTCCTCGTAGAACACCCAGAGCTTAGCGGTGCGGAACACGATCGCCGTCACGATCGCGATCACCACCAGCAGCACCCACGCCATCGCGGACGCGTACCCCATGCGGAAGTCCTGGAAGCCGACCTCGAACAGGTAGAGCGTGTAGAACAGGTCCGCGTCGGCGGGCCCGCCGCGGCCGCCGCCGATGACGAACGCCGGGGTGAACGCCTGGAACGCGTGGATGGCCTCCATCACGAGGTTGAAGAAGATCACCGGGGACAGCATCGGCAGCGTGATGTGGCGGAACCGGCGCAACGCGCCCGCGCCGTCGATCGCCGCCGCTTCGTGCAGCTCGGCCGGCACCTGTTTGAGGCCGGCCAGGAAGATCACCATCGGCGCGCCGAACTGCCACACCCCGAGCAGCACGATCGAGGCGAGGCTGAAGTTCGGGTCGTCGACCCAGCTCGGCGTGTGCCAGCCGAACCGGGCGAGGACGTCGTTCACCGGGCCGCCGCCGGTGAACAGCGCCCGCCAGACGAGCGCGGCCGCGACGCTCGCGCCGAGCAGCGACGGCGCGTAGAACGCGGCGCGGTAGAAGCCACCTCCGCCGCGGCGGGTGTTGAGCAGCAACGCCACCCCCAGCGAGACGGCGAGCTTGACCGGCACCGACACGAGGACGTAGATCAGCGTGACCTCGACCGAGCGCAGGTAGCGGTCGTCGTCGGTGAACATGTGCGTGAAGTTGCCGAAGCCCACCCAGTGCGGCGTGGTGAACAGGTCGTAGTCGGTGAAGGACAGGTAGAGCGAGACGACCATCGGGCCGACGGTCAGCGCCACCGCCCCGAGCAGCCACGGCGTGAGGAACGCGAACGCCTCCGGCTGGTTCTCACGGCGGTACCCGGCGCGCTGCCCCGGCGCCACCGGCCGGGGCAGCGCCGGGGTGCGCAGCGACGTCATCGGCTACGCCAGGGTCTTGTCGGCTTCGGACATGAACCGGGTGACGGCGTCGTCGACGCCCAGCCGTCCGAACGCGATCTCCTCGTAGGTGCGCTGGAGGAGCTTCTGGATCGCGCCGGCGCCCTTCGGCGGGACCGGCGGCGCGGCCCCGAGCTTCGGTTCGAGCGCGGCTTCGTAGGCGTAGAGCGTCTTGTCGTCGCCGGTCGCGCCGGCCGCGAGCTGCGCGCGGATCTTCAGGTTGGGCGCGAGACCGCGGTCCGTGCCGAGGATCTTGGCCGCGTCGGCGTCGTTGACGAAGAAGTCGACGAGCTTCGCGGCGGCCTCCTGCTGCTGGCTGCGCGCCGAGACGGACAGGAACATCGACGGCCGCCGGTACTGCCCGAGGTCGCCGTTCGCGCCGGTCGGGTACGGCGCCACGTTGAGGTTCTTGCCGTTCGCCTTGCGGTAGGCGGGCAGCAGGTTGTCGTAGGCGAACTCGGAGCTGGTCAGCTTCTTGCCGAGCGGCGACTGCTCGGGCGAGGTGTTGTAGGACGCCGTGACGTCGGCGGGCGACGCGGCCTTGGTGTCGCGGAAGCGGCTCGCGAGCTGCCAGTAGCCGCGGAGGTCGCCGGCGGTGAAGCCGAGCTTGCCGTCGGGGGTGTAGAACTGCTTGCCCTGCTGGCGCAGCCAGATCTCCAGCGGCGTGTCCAGGATGCCGAAGTCGGTCACGCCGCGCGCGGCGAACCCGCTGGCGGCGCCGACCTTCGCGGTCGCTTCGGCGTACTGGTCCCAGGTCAGGCCCTTCGCCGGGTCCGCGCCGGCCGTGGTGAAGGCGGCGGGGTCGTATAGCATCGCCGGGGTGTTCTGCGCCCACGGCACGGCGTACCGCTTGCCCTGGTAGACGCCGGTGGCGGCCAGCTCCGGGTTGACGTCGGCCAGCGAGACCGCCTTGCCCGCGCCCTGGTTCAGGTCGGCCAGCACGCTGCGCCCGCCGTACTCGGCGAGGTAGCGGGTGTCGACGTTGAGCACGTCCGGCGGCTTGCCCCCGGCCGTCTGCGTCGCGAGTTTCTCCCAGTAGGCCGCGTACGCCGCGAACGACGTCTGCACCTTGATCGTGGGGTTCTTCTTCTGGAACAGCTCGACGGCCTGTTTGGTCAGGTTCGCCCGGCCGTCGCTGCCCCACCAGGCGAAGGTGATGCTGACGTCACCGCCGCCGCCCGAGTCCGACCCGCACGCGGCCGTTCCGGACAGCAGCAGGGCGATCGCGGCGACCGCCCCGAACCCGCGCACACGCGTCCGACGCATCGACATCTCCGTCCGGTCGGAATGATCTGTGAGCGCTCCCACGACCCAGCGAGAAAGCGCTTACAGGAACTCGGCGGTCCACCGTAGGACGTGCGCGACAAAGGTGTCAATACGCGGATCGTGCCTTCGAAATCATCGAAGAATGGTTACTCCGAAAGCATTCACACGCCGGTTTCGCCGAAGACGTTCCGCCGGATGAACGGCGTCCGGAACACGCCGCCGGGATCGAGAGTTCCCGCCAGGGAACGGAAATCGCCCAGCCGCGGGTACACGGTGTCCAGCTCGCCGCCGCAGAAGAGCTTGCCCCAGTGCGGCCGGGCGCCGAACGGGGCGAGGCGTTCCTCGATCAACGGCAGCAGCGTTTCGACCTCGGGCTGACGCGGCTGCCACGTGAAGTGCAGTGCGACGCGGTCGCCGCCGTACGCCGGGCTCAGCCACAGGTCGTCGCCCGCGACCGTGCGGATCTCGGACACCAGCAGCACCGGCGCCAGCCGGTCGCCGATCCCGCGCACGGCCTCCATCGCGGCCGCCGCGTCCCGGTAGGGCACGAAGTACTCGGTCTGCAGCTCGTCCCCGACGCTCGGGGTGAACTCGAGGGCGAAGTGCGGGAGCCGCTGGTGCCACGGCCCGGGCACGCCCAGCTGCGGGGTGACGTTGCCGGCCGGGACGCCCGCCGCGTGCGCCGGGTGCCGCGGGGCGCCGGCCGGGAGGGCGCCGAACAGGCCGGCTCGCTCGGTGAAGGCGCCCACCCGGCTCTTGACCCAGGCCAGGTCGACGACGTCGTTGACCCAGTTCGTGAACAGGCTGACGCTGTACCCGGCGTCCTCGATCTCGTCGAGGTGCTCGTAGGCGGCCGCCCACGGCAGGCCTTCGAAGACGTCTTGCCGGACGTCGAAGGCGGGCACGACGTCGAGGGTGAGCCGGGTGACGACGCCGAGTGCGCCGAGGCTCACGACGAGCCCGGGGAACACGTCCGGGTCGGCGGCCCGCGAGAAGGTGCGGACCTCGCCGCCCGCGGTGACCAGCTCCAGCGCCGAGACGGCCGCGGCGAGCCCTTGGCGGCGCCGGCCGGAGCCGTGGGTGCCGGTCGCGACGCTGCCGGCGACCGTGATGTGCGGCAGCGAGGCGAGGTTGGCCAGCGCGAACCCGGCGTCGTGCAGCTGCTGGGCGAAGTCGCCGTACCGGGCCGAGCCACCGACGGTCACCGTGGCGGCGTCGGCGTCGATCTCCACCGGGCTCTCGAGCTCGCTCAGGTCGAGGAGCACCCCGCCGGGCGCGTCGGCGATGTCGTTGAAGCAGTGCCGGCTGCCGAGCGCCTTGACGCTCGACGCGGCCGCGACCGCCGCACGCACTTCGTCGCGCGTGTGCGGCGTCACCACGGTTTCGGCGGCGTACTGATGGTTGCCGGCCCAGTTCGACTCGCCCATGCGTCCGACCCTACTCAAGCCCTGCTCACCCGGCCGACGCGTACCGCCAGAAGTCCCGCATCCACCGCGGCGGGACCGGGTTGTCCTCGCCGACCTGGGTGAGCAGCACGCTGACCGTGCCGGTGGCCGGGACGACGTAGGCGGTGGTGCCGGTGCCGCCGACCCAGCCGTAGCGGCCCGGGACGTTCCACGGGTCGAGGACGGCGACGTCGACCGCGCCGCCCATCCCCCAGCCCTGGCCCTCGAGGAAGAGCGCGCCGATCTCGCGGTGCGCCGCGGTGGTGTGGTCGGTGGTCATCAGCCGGACCGACTCGGGGCTCAGGACCTGCTTGCCGTCCGCCGCGGCGCCTTCGGCCAGCAGCATCCGGCCGAACGCCAGCCAGTCCTCCGCCGTCCCGGCCAGGCCGCCGGAGCCGAGCGGCAGCGCGGGCATCGTGCTCCACTGGCCGTCCGGCGCGTCGGCGAGCGCCAGGCCCTCCGGACCGGCCTTGTAGAAGCTGGTGAACCGGTCGCGGCGGTCCGCGCCGACGACGAACCCGGTGTCGGCCATGCCCAGCGGGCCGAGGATCCGCTCGTCGAGGAACCAGGGCAGCGACGAGCCGGCCACGCGGGCGACGAGCACGCCCTGGATGGCCGAGCACGTGTCGTAGAGCCAGGACTCGCCGGGCTGGTACAGCAGCGGGACGTCGGCCAGCCGCGCGAGCCAGACGTCGGCCTCGGGGAAGTGCTGGACCTCGCGGCCGTCGAGCTGGACGGGGAACAGCGCCTGCATCGCCGGCAGCGAGAAGTCGGACGCGAACCCCCAGCCGGCCTGGCTGGTGAGCACGTCGAAGACGGTGATCGGCCGGTTCGCCGGCACGAGGTCGTCGACGGGACCCGCCGGGGTGCGCACGACCTTCGGGTCGGCCAGCTCGGGCAGCCACCGGCCGATCGGGTCGTCGAGGGCGAGCCGGCCGTCGTCGACCAGGGCCAGGACGGCGGCGGCGGCGACGGGCTTGGTGAGCGAGGCGAACCGGAACAGGCTGTCCTCGGCCATCGGCGTGCTGCCCTCGACGTCGACCGAGCCGACGGCCGCGACCTCGACGTGGCCGGGCCGGGCCACGACGCCGACCGCACCGGGCAGCGCGCCGGCGTCGACGTGCCGCTGCAGGATCTCGCGCAGGCTCATGGTGCTCCCCGGGTCGGCGGTCGCCCGAGGCTAGCCCAGCGAGCCGGGGAGCCCACCCGAGCGCCGTCGCGGGTCGTGAGTGGCAATGAGGGTTCTAACCCGCATTGCCACTCACGACCGGGGCCGGGCTGCGCCGGTGCCGGGCCTGGTCCAGCAGGGCCAGGCCCGTCGTCTCGCCCTGGCGGTTGCCGGACTCGCGGAAGACGCGCAGCGCGCGGTCGCACACCCCGCGTGCCTGGACCGGCTCGCCCACCGCGAGGAGCGTCTGGGCGATGCCGAGGAGCGCGTACGCGACGCAGCGTTCGTCGTCGAGGTCCTCGAAGATGCCCAGCGCGAGCCGCAGGCAGGCCAGCGACTCCGGCAGCCGCCCGGTGTCGCGGTGCAGGGTGCCGAACTCGGTGAGGACCCTGGCTTCGCGGTGCGCGTCGCCCATCTCGCGGGCCAGGTCGCGGGCGCGGCCCAGCCAGTCGGCCGCTTCGGTGAACTCGGCCAGCCGCACGTGGGCCGCGCCGATGGAGTTGCGCATCTGGGCCACGCCGCTGCGGTCGCCCGCCCGCTCCAGGCCGGCCAAGGCCCGGCCGTAGCAGTCCAGCGCATCCCGCGGCCGGTCACGGATGCGGGCCACGGTGCCGAGCCCGGCCACCGCCAGGGCCTCGCCGCGGACGTCGCCGAGCTCGGCGAACAGGGCCGCGGACCGCTCCAGGTCCATGACGGCGGCGGGGTATTCGTCGTTGTAGACGCCGATCTGGCCGAGCCCGCGGGCCAGCACCGCCTCGCCCGCCCGGTTGCCGGCGGCCCGCGCCGCGGCTTGGGCGGTCAGGTGGCTGCGCCGCCAGTCGTCGTAGGCGCCGCGCAGGTCGTAGAACGGGACAGCGGTCGCGGTCAGCTGCCACGCGAGCTCGTCCAGCCCGGCGTCGGCGGCGAGCTGGACCGCGGCGGCCAGCAGCTTGCGTTCGGCGGTGAACCAGGCCAGCGGATCGGCCACCAGCCGGGCCGCGTCCGGGGGCAGCGGGCCGAGCGAGGGCCCGGTCATCGCGCCGAACGCGGGTGGCAGCGCCGCCGCCGCGGCCTTCGCCAGCGCCAGCAGTCCGCACAGGACGCGGGCGAGCGCGTCCCGGCGCACCGCGGCGGGCTCGGCGTCCAGCAGTTCCGCCGCGTAGCAGCGAAGCAGGTCGTGCAGCCGGTAGCGCGGCTGCCCGCTCGCGTCCAGCCCGACCAGCGAGACGAGGTTGGCGTCGACGAGCACGTCGAGCACGTCGTGCGTGCCGCGGCGGTCCAGGAGCGCGTCGAACACCCAGCTCGAAAAGTCCTGCGCGCCCAGCACGGCCGTGCGGCAGAACGCCGTCCGCGCGGCCGGGTCGAGCTGGCGCAGGCTCAGCTCGAAGCTGGACCGGACGCCGAGGTCGCCGACGCGCAGCTCGCTGAGCCGGCCCGCTTCGCCGGCCAGCCGGTCGTGCAGCGTCCGCAGGCTCCACGCCTGCCGCCCGGCCAGCCGCGCGCCGGCGATCCGGATGGCCAGCGGCAGGTAGCCGCAGCAGGCCACGATCGCTGCGGCTTCGGCCGGTTCGCCGTCGATCCGGTCGACGCCGGCGACCCCGGCCAGCAGCCGCTGCGCCTCCCGCTCGCCGAACACGCTCAGCTCGACGTGCTTCGCGCCGGCCAGCTCCGGCAGCCGGCCGCGGGTCGTGACGAGCACGGCGCAGCCGGCGTCGCCGGGCAGCAGCGGGCGGACCTGGGCGGCGGTGGCGGTGTCGTCGAGCACGAGCAGCACCCGGCGTCCGGCCAGCCGGGAGCGGAACAACGCGGCCCGCTGGCCGAGCCCGGCCGGGACGGCGGTGCCGGTGACGCCCAGTGCGTGCAGGAAGTCGGCGAGCACCTCGGCCGGGTCGCGCGGCGCGCCGGTGCCGGCGAGGTCGATGTAGAGCTGGCCGTCGGGGAACCGGTCCGCGAGGCGGTGGGCGACGTGCATGGCCAGCGCCGTCTTGCCGGTGCCGGGCGCGCCGGTCAGCACCACCGGCGCCGGCCCCGCGCCCAGCGCGGCTTCCAGGTCGCGGACGTAGTCGTCGCGGCCGGTGAAGTCGGGCAGGTCCGCCGGGAGCTGGCGCAAGGGGGCCGAACCGTCGGCGCCGGCCGCCACCACGGGTCGCCCGGCCAGGATCGCGGCCTGCAGGGCCCGCAGTTCCGGCCCCGGTTCGACACCGAGCTCGGTGACCAGCCGCTCCCGCGCCGTCGTGTACGCCCGCAGGGCGTCGGCGCGGCGGCCCACGCCCGTCAGCGCGAGCAGGTACTGCTGCCACAGGCGTTCCCGGTACGGGTGCTCGGCGAGCAGGACGGTCAGCTCGGCGATCGCCGGGTCGTAGCGGCCCAGCAGCACCTGCAGCGAAAGCCGTTCCTCGACGGCGGCGAAGCGGTTCTCGGTGAGCCGGCCGAGCTCGGCGTCCCAGGCGGGCGCCGTCGGCAGGTCGGACAGCGGATCGCCCCGCCACAGCGCTTCCGCCTCGGCCAGCAGCGTCAGCGCGGTCTCGGGGGCGCCGTCCTTGGCCGCGCGGGCGGCGTCGGCGACGAGCCGGGCGAAGTCGTGCGCGTCGACGTCGCCGGGCTCGACGGCCAGCGAGTAGCCCGGGCCGTGGGTGCGCAGGGTGGTCTCCGGCAGCAGCCGGCGCAGCCGCCACACGTAGGTCTGCAGGTTGGCCGTGGCCGACGTCGGCGGGTCGCTCGGCCAGATCGTGTCGATGAGCTGACCGGGCGGGACCAGCCGGTTCGCGTTGAGCAGCAGGTGGGCCAGCAGGGCCCGTTGCTTCGCGCCGCCGAGCGGCAGCGCGCGGCCGCCGACCGTCACGGTGAGCGGCCCGAGCAGGTGGAACCGCACTTCAGCGCCCATGTCGTACCCCATCACGACGACCGCCCCCACGACGGCGGACTTTAGCCAGGCGATGCGGGGCCGGTGGGCGAATCGCCGACATCGCGGGCACGTCGCGCGGATGTCACTCGATTGCCGATCCCAGGCTGCGCCGTCCGGCCCACGACGAAAGTCGCGTATTTCCCTTACCGACCATCGTCGGGTTCCGAGATTCACTCACAGCGGTGACGGTGGGTGGGTCCTTGACCGCCCGTCACCGCGAGGCCCCGCCCGCGGATGGAGGTTGATCCTAAAGTGCGTATTGCGCGAACCGGCGTGCTCGTCTCCGGCATCCTGCTGTCGGCCCTGGCGACCGCCGCCCCGTCCCTGGCCGCCCAGCCGGCCATCATCGACGGCGGCAACGCCGACTCGCTCCACGCGGCGGCCCGGATGTTCGCGGGTGGCCAGGAGATCTGCTCCGCGACGATCATCGCGCCGGACTGGATCCTGACCGCGCGCCACTGCACCCAGGGCGCGGACGGCCAGCAGATCAGCTTCCACGTCGGGGACCTGGACCAGACGAAGGGCACCACCGTCAACGCGACGTCGGTGCACGAGGCGCCGGACTCCGACATCGCGCTGGTGCAGATCGACCAGCAGGTGCAGACGGACTACGCGCCGCTCGGCTCCGAAGGCGACGTCAACGTCGGCGACCAGGCCGAGGTCTACGGCTGGGGCGCGACCTGCACCGACAAGCCCGAGATCGAGTGCCAGTCGCAGCTGCTGAAGGTGGCCAAGGTCAGCGTCACCTCGATCGACTGCCCGGACGGCGCGGCCGGCGTCTCGGTCTGCGCGAACCGCGGTGACGGCATCACCGCGGGCGGCGACTCGGGCGGCCCGATGTACGCCGGCGGCAAGCAGGTCGGCGTCGCCTCCACGAGTGACCGCCAGTCGTACACCGCGTACATCAACATCACGAAGTACCGCGACTGGATCTCCGCGACCGCGGGCGTCTGAGGCACCACAAAAAGCGGCACCTCCCCGGGAGGTGCCGCTTTTGCGTGGTTCGACCGGCGAACACACCGCTACACGGGGAAGTTCGGGCAAACCTGCTACACAACTCGTGTTCACCCGATGGTGTGGTGTTAACTGTCCGGACAGGCAGACAGCGTTTTCCGGCCACGGATGCAGCGGCGCACGCGCGGGCCCGGTGCGCACCGTCCCGTCCGGAAAGGCCGCACCTCCATGCAGGTTCCCGCCCCGCTGTCGTCCGCGCAGCAGCGGATCTGGACGTTGTCCCAGCTGGACGGCGCCGGCCCGGCCTACAACGAGGCCATGGCGTTCGCCCTGCGGGGGCCGCTCGACCGCGACGTGCTGGCCCGGGCCCTCGACGCGCTCGCCGCCCGGCACGAGTCGCTGCGGACCCGGATCGTCGTTGACGCAGGGCTCCCCGGACAGGTGGTCGAGCCCGTCGAGGCCGGGCTACCGCTCACCGTGACCGACGTCACCGGCCGGCCCGACGACCTCGACGAGCTGCGGCGCGCCGACCCGCTCACGCCGTTCGACCTGGGCCGCGCCCCGCTGGCCCGGGCGCGGCTGCTCGTCGTGGGACCCGAGCACCACGTCCTGCTGATGACCGTCCACCACGTCGTCTTCGACGGCGCGTCGCGCACGATCCTGTTGCGGGAGCTTGGTGTGCTCTACACCGCGCTCCTGCGCGGTGAACCCGCGGAGCTGCCCGAGCCGCGCCAGTACCGCGACTACGCCCGCGAGCAGCAGGACTGGCTGGCCGGGCCGGGACCGGCGCCGCACGAGGCGTACTGGCGCGACCGGCTCGACGGCGTGCCGCCCCTGCTGGAGCTGCCCACCGACCGGCCGCGCCCGGCCGTGCAGGACCACCGCGGGGCCCGGGTGCCGATCAGCCTCGGCGAAGACCTGACGACGGCGTTGAAAGCGGTGGCCCGCGCTCACGGCACCACCCTCTTCTCGACCATCCTGACCGGCTGGTCGCTGCTGCTCTCGCGGCTTTCCGCCCAGGCTGACATCGTTGTCGGCGTGCCGGCCCTGAACCGCGGCAAGGGCGGCGTCAACGCCGGTGTGCTCGGCTTCTTCGTCAACACCCTCCCGGTGCGGACCGGCTTCGCCGGCTCCCCCACCGGCGCCGGCCTGCTCAAGCAGGTCCGCGCGACGCTGCGGGGCGCGCTCGACCACGCCGAGCTGCCGCTGGAACGGGTCGTCGAGCTGGTGAACCCGCCGCGCAGCCCGGCGCACACGCCGTTGTTCCAGAACGGGTTCGCCTGGGTGCCGACCCAGCACGGCGTCCTGGCGCTGCCCGGCGTCGGCGTCGACCCCATCGACGACCGGTACGCCCCGGCGAAGTTCGACCTGACCCTGGCCCTGGCCGACGAGGCCGGCGGCGTCGCCGGGCAGCTCGACTACGCCGTCGCCCTGTTCGACCACGAGACGGCCGAGCGGTACGCCCGTTACCTCGTCCGGCTGCTGACGCAGCTGGCCGAGCGGCCCGGCGACGAGGTCGCGAGCTACGAGCTGCTCGACGACGCCGAGCGCCACGAGATCCTGGCGAACTGGAGCACCGGCCCGGCGCCCGAATACCGGCCCGGCGGGCTCGTCGAGCGGTTCACGACCGAGGCCGACGCCCACCCGGACGCGCCCGCGCTGGTCTGCGACGGGAAGACGGTCAGCTACGCCGAGCTGGACCGGCGGGCCACCCGGCTGGCGAACGCGCTGCACGCCCGCGGCGTGCGGCCCGGCCAGGTCGTCGGCGTCCACAGTGGACGTTCGGCCGAGCTGGTGGTGGCCGTGCTGGGAATCCTCGAGGCCGGCGCGGCCTACCTGCCCCTCGACCCCGCCCAGCCGGCCGCGCGGCTGGCGGCGATGGTCGAGGACGCGCGCCCGGCGTTCGTGCTCAGCGACGCGCTCGACCGGCCCGACGGCTGGCTGTCCGTCACCGCCGTCGAGGCCGAAGGCCACGCCACCACCCGGCCCGTCGTCCGGACCGGGCGCGCGGACCTGGCCTACGTCATCTACACGTCCGGCTCGACCGGCCGGCCGAAGGGCGTCGCCGTCACCCACGGCAGCGTGCTGGCCCTGTTCGACCAGTGGCTCGGCCGGTTCGGCGCGACGCCGGGCGAGCCGACGTCGGCGTGGTCCAGCATCGGCTTCGACGCGTCCGTGCACGAGCTGCTGCTCCCGCTGACCACCGGCGCGGTGCTGCACGTGGTGCCCGAAGAGGTCCGGCCCGACCCGGCGGCATTGCTGGGGTGGTTGCGTGAACACCGCGTCGTCCAGGCGTTCCTGCCGCCCGCCTACGTCCGCTGGATCGACGAAGACCCGTCACGGCTCGCCGGGCTCGCGCTGCGGCAGCTGCTGACCGGCGTCGAGTCGCTGTCGGAAGCCGCGTTGGCCCGCTTCGAGGAAACCCTGCCCGGCCTGCGGATCTGCTTCGGGTACGGGCCGACCGAGGCGACGCTGTACGCGACCGCACACTTCGACCCGCGGCCCCTGGACCGGCCCGCCCCGATCGGCCGGCCGCTGCCCGGTTCGCGGCTGTACCTGCTGGACGAGCGGCTGCGGCCGGTCCCGCCGGGTGTCGCGGGTGAGGTCTTCCTCGCCGGCGACTGCCTCGCGCGCGGCTACCTGAACCGGCCCGGCCTGACGGCGGCGCAGTTCGTGCCCGACCCGTTCGTGCCCGGGGAGCGGATGTACCGGACCGGCGACCTGGCCCGCTGGCTGCCTGGCGGCGAAGCCGAGTACGCGGGCCGCCGCGACGACCAGATCAAGCTGCGCGGGTTCCGCATCGAACCGGGTGAGGTGACGGCCGCGCTGCTGGCCGTCCCCGGCGTCCGGGAGGCCGCGGTCCTGGTCGATCGCACCGGCGAACCCCGCCTGGTCGCGGGGATCGCGGGCGGCGGCGGCCGGACCCCGCACGAGTGGCGGGCCGCGCTGGCCGACCGGCTGCCGGACTACATGATCCCGTCCGTCTTCGCCGAGTTCGACCGGCTTCCCCTGGGCCGCAGCGGAAAGCTGGACCGCGACGCCTTACTCGCGCACGCCCGCTCGATGGCTCCCGCGGTCGTGAACACGGCCGCCCCGCGCGACCACGTCGAACTCGCGCTGCTGCGGATCTGGCGCTCACTGCTGCTGCACCCGGCGATCGGGATCTCGGACGACTTCTTCGACGTCGGCGGCACGTCGATCTCGGCCATCAAGCTGGCCCACGCGGTCGGCGAGGAGTTCGGCCGCGAGCTGCCGATCCGCGACGTCATCGTGCACCCGACCATCGAGGCCCAGGCCGCGCTGCTGCGCGCGGACAGCCCGCCCGGCGGCGGCAGCCTGATCGAGTTCCGCCGCGGTGCCGGGCGGCAACGCGTCGTCTGCGTGCACCCCGCGGGCGGGACGGCGTTCTGCTACCTGCCGCTGAGCGCCCTGCTCCCGGACGACACCGGCGTCCTCGGCATCCAGTCCCCCGGTCTCAACCCCGGCGAAGAGGCGCTGCCGAGCGTCGAGGCGATGGCCGCGGAGTACCTGCGGCTCGTCGATCCGCGGCCGGACGAGTCGCTGGTCCTTTGTGGACTGTCGTACGGCGGCCTGATCGCTCACGAGATGGGCCGGCAGCTGGCGGACCACCCGCGGGTGAGCGTCGTGCTGCTCGACACCAACGCCACCGACGACCCGGCCGCGCGCGCCGCGATCGAGCCCGTGCCCGCGTCCGAATTCCGGGAGAAACTGGTGCGCTTCAACGGGATGTACCCCGGCATCGACGACGCCCAGATCGACCGCTACCACCGCACGTACAACCACAACCGGCTGACCGCGCGCGACCACGAGCCCGGCGAGTCGGCCGCGCGGCTGGTGTTCGTCCAAGCCGTGGGCGAGGACACGATCCCCGGTTCGGACGAGTTCTGGCGCCGCCGCGCGACCGGCGAGTACCGGATCGAACCGGCCGACTGCGGGCACTGGGACATGCTGGAGAGCGACGCCCTCCCGCAGGTCGCCGACGTGATCACCGCCGAGCTGACCGAGCTGGCGGCCCGATGATCGCCCGCCGCGTCCACGACCAGGCCCTGCGGACGCCGGACGCCGTCGCGGTGTCCGACGGCACCCGCGCACTGACCTACGCCGAGCTGGACGCCGGCGCCGCGGCCGTCGCGGAGTCGTTGTCCCGCCGCGGTGTCCGCCCCGGCGACGCCGTCGCGGTGGGCCTGCCGCGCTCGGCGGACCTGGTCCTCGTCATGCTCGGCGTGCTGCGCCTCGGCGGGCAGGTCGTGCCGCTCGACCGGCAGAGCCCGCCGGAGCGCCGGGACCACATGATCGCCGACTCGGGCGCGGTCGCCGTCGTCCACGACGGCCTGCCCGGGCTGCCGCCGCTCACCCCGGCCGAGCTGCTCGCCGCTCCCGCCGTCCCGGACGAACCGGCCGAGGCCGCCGCGACGTCGTTCCTCTTCTACACCTCCGGCACGACCGGGCGGCCCAAGGGCGTCGAGGTCCGCGACGCCGGGATCCTGCGGCTGGCCGACCCGGCCTGGCTCGAACCCGGCGCCCGGTACGCGAGCCTGGCCAACCCGGCCTTCGACGCGATCAGCTTCGAGGTCTGGCCGCCGCTGCTGACCGGCGGCACCTGCGTGGTGCTCGACGACGAGACCGTCCGCGACCCGCGTGCGTTCGCCGCCGCGCTGGTCCGGGAACGCGTCGACACGATGTTCGTCACGGCGTCGCTGTTCAACGCCGTCGCCGAGACGGTGCCGGACTGCTTCTCGACCGTGGCCCGGGTGCTGATCGGCGGTGAGCAGCTCAACGCGCCGCTGATCCGCCGCTGGTACGCCGCCAACCCGGACTCGGCCACGCGGCTGCACAACGGCTACGGGCCGACCGAGACGACGACGTTCGCGCTGAGCCACCCGATCCCGCGCGGCTTCGACGGCGACATCGTGCCGATCGGCCGGCCGCTGCCGGACACCGGCGCGCTCGTGGTCGACGGCGAGCTGTACCTCTCGGGCGCCGGGGTCGCCGCGGGCTACCGCAACCTGCCGGACGAAACCGCGCAGCGGTTCGTCGAGCGCGACGGCGAGCGGTTCTACCGCACCGGTGACCTGGTCCGCGAACTGCCGGACGGCACCTTCGCCTACGTCGGGCGCACGGACCGGCAGGTGAAGGTGCGCGGCTTCCGGATCGAGCCGGGCGAGCTGGAACGCCGGATCCTCGCCCACCCGGCGGTCCGGCAGGCCCACGTCGCCGCGCGCCACGGGGCCGGGCCGGTCGAGCTGTTCACGTTCGTCGTGGCCGGGGACCTGGCCTACCCGGACTTCGACGCGCACCTGACCGCGTCGGTGCCGGCCTACATGCGCCCGCACCACGTCTTCCGCGTCGACGCCCTGCCGCGCACCGCGAACGACAAGGTCGACGAGGCCGCGTTGCTGGCGCTCGGCCTCGCGCCGTGGCGGCGGCCGGGTACCGGCGAACCCGCGACGCCGTGGCAGCAAGAGGTCCTCGACGTCGTGGCGGACGTCCTCGGGACCCGCGACCCGCGGCCCGGCGACACGTGGCTCACCTCCGGCGGCGACTCGCTCAAGGCGTTGCGGCTGCGGTTCGCCGTCCAGGAGCGGTGGGGCACCGAACTCCCGCACTCCGCGGTGCGGCAAGGGACGTTCGCCGACCTCGCGGCGGCGATCGCCGGGGCCGGGACGGCGCAGTACCCGGTAGCCGCGCCTCCGGCGGGCTTGACGTCCGCCCCCGCGACGAGCGAGCAGCAACGGCTCTGGCTGCTGCAGCAGCGGAATCCGGCGTCCACGGCGTACCACGTGCCGCTGGCGTTCCGGATCACCGGACCGGTCGACGTTGACGCACTCCGCCGGGGGCTGCGCGGCCTGGTCGAGCGGCACGTCGCGCTGCGGACCGCGTTCGAGGCGACGCCCGACGGCCTGCGTCAGGTGGCCGGCCCGGCCTACGACCCGTGGACCGAGGCTGGGGACGGCTTCTTCACCGCACCCTTCGACCTGGCCGTGCCCCGGCCGTTCCGGGCCGCCTGGGACGGCGAGCGGCTCCTGCTTTCCCTGCACCACATCGCGGTCGACGGCTGGTCCTTGAACGTCCTGTTCCGCGAGCTGTCCGGCGCGGCTCCGACGGCTTCCCGGACGCCGCTGGATTTCGCTCTTTGGCAGACGGAGTGGTTCTCCTCCCCCGCCTACCTCGCCCAGCGCGACGAGCTGCTGTTGCTCCACAGTGGACTCGACGACCAGCCGTCGCTCACCGCGTCGATGGCCGGCCGGTTGCGCCGGAACACCGTCGACACCGAGCGCGTCGACCGGTGGTGCGCCGAACTGGGCCTGACGCGGTTCCAGCTGCTGCTCGGCGTCTTCGCCTGGAGCCTCTACGGCGTCACCGGGCAGACCGGCCCGCGGATCGCCGCGCCGGTGGCGAACCGGCCGGTCCGGGAGTTCGAGGACAGCGTCGGCATGTTCGCCAACACCGTGCTGCTCCCCCTGTCCGTCGACCCGGACGAGGACCTGCGCCCCCAGCTGCGGCGGCTCGGCACGGCGTCGGGCGCGGTGCTCGACCGGCAGGACGTCGCGTTCGCCGACGTCGCCACGGCGTTCGACTACCTGTTCGTGCTGGAGAACACCGACTTCGGCGCGTTGAGCCTGCCGGGCTGCACGGTGAGTCCACAGTGGATCGAGGCGGCCGAGGCGAAGTGCGCGCTGACGATGTCGGTGGTCGAGCGTCCCGGCGGCTTCGACTGCCTCTGGGAGTACGCCGAAGGCCACTTCACCGAGGCGGAGGCCGAAGCGCTCGGCGAGCTGTTCTCCCGCGCTTTCGACCTGCTCGACGCGGGCCCGGCGACCCCCGCGGAGCTGGCCGCACTGTACCGGCGGAGCCTGCCCGACCACGGCCGTGGTGAAGAGGCGCAGCTGGACTGGGAAACGATGGCCGAGGGCTTCGCGCGGCAGGTCGCGCGGACCCCGGACGCCCCGGCGCTGGGCACCATGACCTACGCGGAGCTGGACGCACACGCGGCCCGGCTCGCCGCCGTGCTGCCCGGGGACGCCACCGACGTCGCGTTGTACTTCGAGCCGTCCGCCGAGCACGTCGTCGCGCTGCTCGCGCTGGCCCGGCTCAACATCACCGCCGTGCCGCTGGACCCGGCCTACCCGCCGGCGTTGCTGCGCCAGGTCCTCGACCAGGTCCGGCCGCGTTGTGTGCTGCTCGCCCCGGGTACCGCGTTCGACGAGATCGACGCCGGGATCGAGCGGCAGTTCGTCACGCTCTCCGACGGCCCGGCGCCGGACGTCCCGGCCCGGCACGCCGGCCGGCCGCTCTACACGCTGTTCACGTCCGGCTCGACCGGCGTGCCCAAGGGCGTGCGCGTCCCGGACCGCACCCTGGCGAACCTCGTGCAGTGGCAGGCGGCGCCGCCCGCGGTGACCCAGCAGTTCTCGATGCTGTCGTTCGACGTGTCGTTCCAGGAGATCTTCACGACCTTGTGCGGCGGCGGGTGCCTGCACCCGGTCCGCCCGGGGTGGCGGCACGACGTCCCGGCGCTGCTGGCGCAGCTGGAGTCCGCGGGCATCGAGCGGATCTTCCTGCCGTACGTCGCGTTGCAGCTGCTGGCCGAGCACGGCGTGCGGCTCGGGAGCTACCCGTCGCGGCTGCGGGACGTGATCACGGCGGGCGAGCAGCTCGTGTGCACCGGCGCGATCCGCCGCTGGTTCGCCGGCCTGCCCGGCGCACGGCTGCACAACCACTACGGCCCGACCGAGACGCACGTCGTCAGCGCGCTGACGCTCGACGGCGACCCGATGACCTGGCCCGAGCGCCCGGCGATCGGCCGCCCGGTGGCGGGCGCGGTGCTGCGGGTCGCCGGCACGGCGGGCGCGCCCGGCCGGATCGGTGAGCTGCTCATCGGCGGGCTGATGACGACCCGCTGCTACCTCGGGGACGTCCCCGGGAAGTTCGTCGAGACGCCGGAGCTGTTCTACCGCAGCGGCGACCTCGCGCACTTCGGCCGCGACGGGCTCCTGCACTTCGACGGCCGGGCCGACCACCAGCTCAAGGTCAGCGGGTACCGCCTCGAACTGGGGCAGGTCGAAGCCGCGCTGCTGCGGCACCCTGAAGTCGTCAACGCGGTCGTGGCCCACGACGGCGAGAGCCTGCTGGCCTGCCTCGAATGCCACCGGACGCCGTCGGCCGCCGAGCTGTCCTCGCACCTCAAGCCGTTGCTGCCGCCGCACGCGCGCGTCGACCGCTTCCGCGTCGTCCCGGCCCTGCCGCGGACGCCGAGCGGGAAGCTCGACCGGGAAGCCGCGCTGCGGACGCCCGGCGAGGAGCTGCACCGCGGCCGCCGGTCCGGGCTGTCGGGCGTCTCGCGGCAGCTGGCCGAGCTGTTCGAAGAGGTGACGGGCGCGTCGATCGGCGCGGACGAGACGTTCTTCGCGGCAGGCGCATCCAGCCTCGGGCTGATGCGGTTCCACCTGCGCTGCGCCGAGGAGGGCCTGCGGTTCACCGCGGCGGACCTGTTCGAGCACGTCACGGTCCGCGACCTGGCGCGGCTGCTGTCCGAGGCGGCGGTTCCGGCGGCCGTGGCTTCCGGTGCTGAGGCCGCCGACGAGCCGATCGCGGTGATCGGCATGGCGCTCCGGGTGCCGGGTGCGCCGGACCTGGCCGCGTTCTGGGACCTCGTGCGGTCCGGCGGCCGCGGCATCGAGCACTTCGCCGCCGCCGACGGCCTGGTCGGCGCGCGCAGCATCCTCGACGGGCCCTTGGCGTTCGACCCGGAGCACTTCGGGATCAGCCGCCGCGACGCCGCGCTGATGGACCCGCAGCAGCGGCATCTGCTGATGAGCTGCGTCGAGGCGCTGGCCCACGCGGGGATCACGTCGGGCGAGGGTGTCGGGCTGGTCGCCGGGTGCGGCGAGGACACGTACTTCCAGTCGCTGCTACGCGAAGGCGACCCGGCCGCGCTGCCGGACGGTTTCCAGCTGGCGCTGCACCACGAGAAGGACTTCCTCGCGACGAAGGCCGCGTACCACCTGAACCTGACCGGGCCGGCGCTGACCACCCAGACGGCGTGTTCGAGTTCGCTGGTCGCGGTCCACCAGGCGGCCGGGCTGCTGCGCACCGGCGAGGCGGACGTCATGCTGGCGGGCGGCGTCCTGGTCGACGTCACCCTTTCCGGGGGTTACCGGTACCGGCCGCAGCACATCTTCTCGGCGGACGGGCACTGCCGCCCGTTCAGCGACGACGCGGGCGGCACGGTCGGCGCGAGCGGCGTCGGCGTCGTGGTGCTGAAGCCGCTGAGCCACGCGCGTCGCGACGGCGACACGGTGTACGCGGTGATCACGGGCTCGGCGATCAACAACGACGGCGCCGTGAAGCAGGGTTACACCGCCCCGTCGCCGGCCGGCCAGCGCGAGGTGATCCGGGCCGCGCTCCGCCGCGCCGGGCGTTCTTCCCTCGGCTACGTGGAAACCCACGGGACGGGCACCCGGCTGGGCGACCCGATCGAGGTCGCGGCGCTGCGGCAGGCGCTGGATCCGTCGGCCGAGTGCGCGTTGTCGTCGGTGAAGAGCCAGATCGGCCACCTGGGCGCGGCGGCCGGGGTCGTCGGCCTGATCCGCGCGACGCTGTCCGTCCACCATGGACTGATCCCGCCGACAGTGGACTTCCACGCGCCGAACCCGGCGCTGGAGCTGGGCCCGTTCCGGGTGCCGACGGCCGCGGAGCCGTGGCCCGACGGTCCGCGGGTGGCGGGGGTGAGCAGCTTCGGCATCGGCGGCACGAACGCCCACCTGGTCCTGGAGGCGGACCCGGCCGTCGTGTCCCGTCCGGCTCCCGCGCCGGTGGTCGTGCTGTCGGCGAGCAGCGCGTCGGCTTTGCGCGAAGACGCCCTGCGGGTGGCCGAGTACCTGGAGGCGCACCCGGAGTCCTTTGTGGACGTGGTGCGCCACCTGCAGACGGGCCGGAAGGAGTACCGCTGGCGCATCGCCGCGGCGTGCGACGACGCGTCGGCGGCAGTGAAGTGGCTGCGCACGGCCGAGCCACGCGAAGCAGAGCCCACGGGCCCGAGCACACCGCGCGATCACCCGGCGGAACTCGCGGCGGCCTGGCTGCGCGGCGAGCCGGTCGACTGGGGCATCCCCGCTTCCCCGGCTCCGTGGGACTTCCCGCCGCCCTCCTTCGCCCGCGAAGACTTCGACTTCCCGCGCAAGCCCGCCGTCCAGCGGCTTCCCGAAGCCGAGTGGCTCCACCAGCCCACCTGGGTGCGGCTCCGGCGGGCCACCCCCGCGCAAACCCCCGTCGACCGCGTGCTCGTCATCTCCAGCGACGGCCCCCTGCCGGCCCCGGCCCTCGACGCCGCCTACACCCGGGTCGTTCGCGTGCACGCCGCCACGTCGTTCGCCCGCCCGGGGCCGGACCTCTTCGAAGCCGATCCGGCCGACGCGACCCAGCTCGGCCAGGTGCTCGCCGCCCTCGACGGGGACGTCGACTGGCTGCACACCCTCCCCCTCGGCATCGGCGGCCCGGTCGGCGAAACCGCCCTCGCCCACGCGCGCTGGGCCTGCGTCGATACCCCCGCCGCCCTGCTGCGCGCCGCCGGGACCCGCGAGCTGCGCACCTGGTGGCTCTCCGCCGGGGCCGCGCCCGCGAACACCGACGTCACCCGCCCCGAAGCCGGGCTGCTCGCCGGGGTCACCGCCGTCGGACCGCAGGAAACCGGCGTCCCCGGGCACTGGGTCGACGTCGCGGGCGACTGGGACACCGCGGTCGCGGGTCTCCTCACCGGCCCCACCCCGCCCGCGCGGGTCGCCCTCCGGCACGGCTTCTGGTGGGAACAAAGCACCTCCCCGGTCACGCCCGGCGGCAGCCGGACCGCAGACGGCACGTACCTCGTCCTCGGCGGCACCGGCGGCATCGGCACCGCCGTCGCCGAGGTCCTGCTGACCAGGACCACCGGCCGGGTCGTGCTCGCCGCCCGCAACCCGCGCCTGCCCGCACCGCTCGAGCCGTGGGCCGACCGCGTCGACCTCCTCGAAGCCGACCTCACCACCGACGACATCCGGATCGACACGCCGCTGGCCGGGATCGTCCACGCCGCCGGGGTCGCGGCGGGCGGCCTCATCGCGACCCGAGGCGACACCACCGGCCAGGACGCCAAGCTCGCCGGCGCGCTGCTGGTGGAGCGGCTCATCGAACGCCACCGGCCCGCCCTCGCCGTCTACTGCTCGTCGCTCTCCGCGCAGTTCGGCGGCACCGGCCAGCTCGACTACGCCGCCGCCAACGGCTTCCTCGACGCCCTCGCCCACCACGCCCCGGACGCGCCGACCGTCCGGCTGAGCCTCGGCTGGGACGTCTGGCGCGACACCGGCATGGCCGTCACCGCCCTGCGGACCGACGCCCGCCACCAGGCCCACCTCGCCGTCGGCATGACCGCCGAGGAGGGCAAGCGCGTCTTCGCCAGTGCTCTTGACGCCGGGCTCCCGCAGCTCCTGGTGTCGACGACCGACCTCGCCGACGCCCGCGGCTTCCACGAGCGCGAACCGGTCGCCGTCACCGCGCCGCAGGAAGACCCCGCCGCGGAACTGGCGGAGGAGGTGCGCGTGCTGCTCGGCGTCGACGCGCTGGACCCGGACGTCCCGCTCTACGACCTCGGCGCCGATTCGCTGATGCTGCTCGACGTCGTCGACTCGGTGAAACGGCTCTTCGGCGTCGACCTCGAGCTGGCCTGGCTCGGCCCGGAAGTGACGCTCACCGGCCTGCTGGCCCGGCTGTCGGAGGCCGCCGGCCCCGAGGACGTCGCCGTCCAGGTGTGGCAGGAGGGCACCGGCCGTGACGTCGTGTGCCTGGTCCACCCGGTCGGCGGGGACGTCCACGCGTACCGCCCGCTGGTGAAAGAACTCGGACCGGAGCTGACCGTCTGCGTCATCGCCGACCCGGCGCTGAGCCGGCCCGAGCCGCCGGGCTGGCCGGTCGCCGAGCGCGCCCGCCGCTACCACGCCGCGCTGCTGGCGCGCTTCCCCGACGACGAGTGGCGCTGGCAGCTGGCGGGCTGGTCGTTCGGCGCGTGGGTCGCGACCGGTATGGCCGCCGAGGCCGAGCTGGGCGGACGTCCGGTGCGGGCGCTGCACCTGATCGACCCGCCCGCCCCGGGCGCGAGCTTCGCGGACTACGACGAATCCCGCCTGGAAGCCGTGTTCGAGCGCGAGCTCGGCGCGTCCGGTGGCACGGCGGGCGAGCACGCGCGACGCCTCGCCCGCGCCTGCCGTGCGAACCTGCGGAGCATGACCGGCCACGAACTGCCGAAGCTCGCGACGACCCCCAGCCACGTCTGGATCGCCGCCGACGTCGAACCCGGCCTGCCGCCCGCCGCCGACCCGGACGGCTGGCACACGATCCTGCCCGAACCGAGCGACTGGCGGCAGCTGCCCGCCACCCACTACGGCATCGTGCGGGCCCCGCACGTCAGCGCCGTGGCCGACGCGATCACGATCGGAGCCGAGTGAACCCGTACGAGTCCCAGCCGGCCCGCGCGTTCTGGCGGACCGCCGTCGCCGAACCGGAGCCCGCCGCGATCGGCGGTGTCTGGACGCCCAAGTTCGCGATCGGCCAGGACGACCCGGTGCTCACCGCGGGCTCCTGCTTCGCCGCCCGGCTCGGGCGCGGGCTGATCGACCACGGGATGAACTTCTTCGACGCCGAACCGCCGCCGCCGGGCCTGACCCGCGACGAGCGCCGCGCCCGGCACTTCGGCGAGTTCTCCTTCCGCACCGGCAATATCTACACCGCCGCCGTGTTGCGGCAGTGGCTCGCCTGGGCCTTCGGCCACGAGAAGGCGCCGGACACGGTGTGGACCGGGGACGGCCGGTGCTTCGACCCGTACCGTCCGTCCGTCGAGCCCGCCGGGTTCGCCTCCGCCGACGATGTGTTCGCCGCCCGCGAGGAGACCCTCGCCGCGATCCGCCGCGGGGTCGCCCGGGCCCGCTGCCTGATCTTCACCCTCGGCCTGACCGAGGCCTGGGGCGACGCCGACGGCACCGTCTACCCGTCCTGCCCGGGCACGGTCCGCGGCACGTTCGACGACACCCGCCACACCCTGCGCACCTTCACCTTCGCCGACGTGCACCAAGACCTGCTCGACGTCTTCGCCCTGGCCCGCGCGGTGAACCCGGACCTCCGGTTCGTGCTCACGGTCTCCCCCGTGCCGCTTACGGCCACCGCGGGCACGCAGCACGCGCTCGTCGCGAACACTCACGCGAAGTCCGTGCTGCGGAGCGTCGCCGGGCAGCTGGCCCACGAGCACGACCACGTCGACTACTTCCCGGCGTACGAGCTGATCGCCGGGCAGCCGTTCCGCAGCGGCTTCTACGAGCCCAACCTGCGCGAGGTCACCGCCGAGGGCGTCGAGTTCGTGATGGGGCACTTCACGGCCGCGCTGCGGGGCCCGGCGACCGCACCGGTCCAGGAGCGCCGCGCGCCGCGGGTGAAGGGAGGAGATGCCTGTGACGACGCCGTCCTCGACTACTACGGCCCCCGAGGCCCCCGCTAGGTTCCTGCTGCTCGGCGACTCCCACGCGAGCCCGATCGGCCGCGCGGCGCGGGCGGCCGGGTTGCCGTTCCTCGGCGGCCCGATCGGCGCCGGCCGCGAGTTCACCGACCGCTTCTTCACCGCGCGCGACGCCGACGTCGAGTTCCACCGGCCCGAAGCCGAGAAGCACTACCGCGGCTTCCTCGGCGAACTCGGCGTCGCCGGGCTCGGCGAGCTGGGCGTCCCGCTGGTGACGACGTTCGGGTTCGCCGCGCACTTCGTGGCCACCAAGGAGAACTGGCACCTCTACCGGACCGGCGACGGCTTCCCGCCCGGGTTCCTGGGCAGCGCGCTGTTCGACGCGATCGTCCTCGCGACGGTCCGCGACGCGCTCGCCTTCTACCGCCACGCGCGCGACCTCGGCGTGCGCGTGATCGCCGTGCTGCCGCCGCAGCGGGTGCCCGGCCAGTCGGACGCCGCGGTGTTCCTGGCCGCGCAGGAGACCGTCCGCCTCGCGGTCGAGGGCCTCGGCGTCGAGGTGGCCGACCTGCGCGGGAGGATCACCGGCACGAGCGGGTTCCAGCGGCCCGAGCTGTGCGAAGCGGACGACGAAATCCACGGAAACCTGGCCTGGGGACGGATCGTCCTGGCCGAACTGCTCGATCTGGGACTCTGAGACCCGGGAGGAAAGGAAACCATGGAGCAGTACGAACTCGACGCCGTCAAGGCGATCACGACGCGCCCGGCGCGGGAGTACCGGACGCTGGCGGTGCGGGGGCTGACCCCCGTGATCGGAGCCGAGGTCACCGGCCTCGACCTCGGCACGGAGCTGACCGACGAGCAGCTCACCGAGCTGAAGACCGCGTTCCTGGACCACCACGTGCTGGTGTTCCGCGACCAGGTCATCACCGCCGAGGACCACAAGCGGCTGGCCGCGAGCTTCGGCGAGCTGCGCCCGGTGAACCCGCCGCCGGAGCACGGCGACCCGTACATCCTCGAGGTCGCGACCAGCCCCGAGGCGGCGAACGTGTTCGGCAACGGCTGGCACGCCGACGGCACCGCGGACGCCGAGCCGTCACTCGGTTCGATGCTGCACATCACGGAGATCCCGGAGCCCGGCAGCGGCGGCGACACGCTCTTCGCCAACATGTACCTGGCCTACGACATGCTGTCGCCGACGATGAAGTCGCTGCTGGACGGGCTCACCGCGGTCCACGACGGCGCGCTCGCCTTCCGCGGCCACCCGATCCCGCCGGGCTACGAGCCGCCGTGCAGCGAGCACCCGCTGGTCGTGCGGCACCCGGAGACCGACCGCAAGCTGCTCTACGTCAACCCGGCCTACACCTCGCACATCCCGCAGCTGTCGGCCGACGAGAGCCGCGCGGTGCTCGACATGCTGTTCGCGCTCGTGCCGAACCGGCCGATGCTGGCCTGCCGGGTGCGCTGGGAACCGAACACGCTGGTGTTCTGGGACAACCGCTGCGCCCAGCACCACGCGGTGTACGACTACTTCCCGCACACCCGCTACGGGCAGCGCATCGCGATCAACGGCGGCCCGCTCAAGGGGTGAGGCTCGCCCGGAGCCCGTCGGCCAGCCGCTGCCGGGCTCCGGGACCGCCGGCGAGCACGCACGCCCGCACGAACGCGGCCGGGTAGGTCGCGGCGTAGGCCGTGACGTCTTCGGCGGCGAACGCGGCGGCCAGCGCGGCCGCGTTCGCCGCCGCGTTGGCGTCGGCGTGCGCTGTGACGTTGGCGTCGGTGTTCGTCGCGGCGTAGGTCTCGCCGTACTCGGTGGCCTCGGCTTCGCTGTAGCCGTGGGCCAGGGCGAACCCACCGGCCGCCGCGGCCGCCGTCGCGTACGCGTCGTCGTAGGGGTAGGCACGGCGGTAGACGTCGCGTAGCGCGGGTTCCAGGGTCGCGCGCCAGGTCTCCGCCGGCACCGGCGTCCCACGCAGGTGGAGCGCGGCGACGTCGGCGTGCCCCAGCAGCGGCCAGACCGTGTGCCCGTACCAGTGGTGGACGACGATCAGGCCGCCGTCGAGGAGTTCGCCCACCACCCGCTCCGGCCAGGCCGCCGGCCCCACTGTGTCCACAGTAGACACTCGGTCAGGCCCGCCGCGGTTCCGGGACGATCGCGCTCCCGTCAGTGGTCCTCATGGCCTCGATCCTGCCGTGCCCGCGGACGCGTCGCACTCCGCGTCGCTGTGTTCCCGGGCACCCGGCTTGCCTGCCGAGAAGAGTGAGTGTACGGTCACTCACATGACGAAGCGCGGTGCCACCCTCTCCACCTCGGACGCCCGGCGGGACGCCGTGGTCGACGCGGCCATCGCCGAGTTCGCGCGGAGCGGGTTCCACAGCACGCCGATCAGCACGGTGGCGACCCGGGCGGCCATCTCCCCCGCCTACGTGTTCAAGTTGTTCCCTGGCAAGGTTTCCCTGTTCGTGGCGGCGCTCGACCGGTGTTACGAGCAGGTCGTGCACGCGCTCTCGAACGGCGCCGCCCGCGCCGGAGACGCCGAACCGGAAGCCGTCCTGTACGAGATGGGCGGCGCCTACGCCGAACTGATCGCCGACCGGAACCTGCTGATGCTGCAGGTGCACGCCCAGTCGGCCACGGACACCCCGGAGATCGCCGACGCCGTGCGCCGCGGCCTCGCCAAGGTGACCGAGTTCGCGCGCTCCCGCTCGGGCGCGCCGGACGAGCAGGTCCAGCGGTTCATCGCCTACGGCCAGCTCTGCCACCTCATCACGACCCTCGACCTGGACGAGCACCCCGGCGACTGGACGGCCGTCCTGTCCGCCGGCATCCGCCACCACTGAATCCCCTCCCCACCTGGGGAGTTTCTGCACGGCCCAAGAGTGATTGACCAGTCACGCACCACCCTTGAAAGGACAGTCCCATGACCACGACCACCGAAATCGTCCTCCCCGGCCTCGTCGAGCCGGACGGCCTGCGCGTCACCACCCGCGAGCTGCCGGCGCCGGGCCCGGGCCAGGCGCTCCTGCGCGTCGAGGCCAGCGGGATCTCGTTCGCCGAGCAGCAGATGCGGCGCGGCAAGTACTACGACCAGCCGTCGTTCCCGTTCGTGCCCGGCTACGACGTCGTCGGCACGGTGCTCGAAGCGGCCGACCCGGCGCTCGTCGGCCGCCGGGTGGCCGCCATGACCAAGATCGGCGGCTGGAGCAGCCACCTCGTCGTGGACGCGGCCGACCTCGTGCCGGTGCCGGCCGGGCTGGACGCGGCCGACGCCGAGACGTTCGTGGTCAACGGGATCACGGCCTGGCAGATGCTGCACCGCAAGGCCCGCGTCCGGCCGGGCGGCACGATCCTGGTCCACGGCGCCAGCGGCGGCGTCGGCACCACGCTGGTCCAGCTCGCCCGCGCCGCCGGGATCCACGTGATCGGGACGGCGTCCGCCCGCAACGCCGACGTCGTGACCGCACTGGGCGCCACGGCCCTCGACTACCGCGGCGACGTCCCGGCCCAGGTCCGCGCGCTGGCGCCCGGCGGCGTCGACGCCGTCTTCGACCACGTCGGCGGCCCCGGCATCGTGGACTCGTTCCGCCTGCTGGCCCCGGGCGGCACGCTGGTGGCGTACGGCAGCGCGTCGACGAAGGACACAGGCGGCAACCCGCGCCCGGCGGTGCTCAAGCTGGTCGGCCGCCTGCTGTGGTGGCAGGCGCTCCCGAACCGCCGCCGCACCCACTTCTACAACGTCTGGGGCGGCAAGCGAAACCTCCCGAAGTTCCGCGCCCGCCTGGCGGAGGACCTCACGGCGGTATTCGACCTGGCGGCAACGGGTGCCGTGAAGGCCCAGGTGGCGGCGAGGTTCCCGCTGACGGACGTCGCGAAGGCGCTGACCCTCGCGGAGTCGGGCACGGTCACGGGCAAGGTCGTTCTCGTGCCGTCGAGTGAATGACCAGTCACGCATCCCGCGGACGAAAAGAGACCCGACCGATGCGGCCGGGTCTCTTCTCTCGCCAGCAGGTCAGTGGGTCAGCACGTCAGTCAGTGCCGGACTCCATGGCGGCCTGGTCCAGCAGCTCGTCGCCGCCCGAGGCCTTGCCGCGGGAGGCGATCACCTCGGCGCCACCCTCGGCCATCGCGCCGATCAGGCCCGTCGAGGCCGCCTGGGCGGCGCCGATCAGCTTCGGGTGGGTGTGCGCCGTGCCGCCGACCATGCCGAGGCTGGCGTACTGCTCCAGCTTGGCGCGGGAGTCGGCGATGTCGAGGTTGCGCATGGTCAGCTGGCCGATGCGGTCCACCGGGCCGAACGCCGAGTCCGTGGTCCGCTCCATCGACAGCTTGTCGGGGTGGTAGCTGAACGCCGGGCCCGTCGTGTCGACGATCGAGTAGTCCTCGCCGCGGCGCAGCCGGAGCGTCACCTCGCCGGTGATCGCGGTGCCGACCCAGCGCTGCAGCGACTCGCGCAGCATCATCGCCTGCGGGTCGAGCCAGCGGCCTTCGTACATCAGCCGGCCGAGGCGGCGGCCCTCGTTGTGGTAGCTGGCGACGGTGTCCTCGTTGTGGACGGCGTTGACCAGCCGCTCGTAGGCGGCGTGCAGCAGCGCCATGCCCGGCGCCTCGTAGATGCCGCGGCTCTTGGCCTCGATGATCCGGTTCTCGATCTGGTCGGACATGCCCAGGCCGTGCCGGCCACCGACGGCGTTGGCCTCCAGCACCAGGTCGACGGCGGAGGCGAACTCCTTGCCGTTGATCGTCACCGGCCGGCCCTGCTCGAAGCCGATGGTGACGTCTTCGGCCGCGATCTCGACCTCGGGGTCCCAGAACTTCACGCCCATGATGGGCTGGACGATCTCGAGACCGGTGTCGAGGTGCTCCAGCGACTTCGCCTCGTGGGTCGCGCCCCAGATGTTGGCGTCGGTCGAGTACGCCTTCTCCGTGCTGTCGCGGTAGGGCAGGTCGTGCGCCAGCAGCCACTCCGACATCTCCTTGCGGCCACCGAGCTCGGTGACGAAGGCGGCGTCCAGCCACGGCTTGTAGATCCGCAGGGAGGGGTTGGCGAGCAGGCCGTAGCGGTAGAACCGCTCGATGTCGTTGCCCTTGAAGGTGGAGCCGTCGCCCCAGATCTGGACGTCGTCCTCGAGCATGGCCCGCACCAGCAGGGTGCCGGTGACGGCGCGCCCCAGCGGGGTGGTGTTGAAGTAGCTGCGGCCGCCGGAGCGGATGTGGAACGCGCCGCACGTCAGCGCCGCGAGCCCCTCTTCGACGAGGGCTTCCCGGCAGTCGACCAGCCGCGCGACCTCCGCGCCGTAAGCGTGGGCCCGCCCGGGCACCGACCCGATGTCGGGCTCGTCGGCCTGGCCGATGTCGGCGGTGTAGGTGCAGGGGACAGCGCCTTTGTCGCGCATCCACGCGACGGCCACGGAAGTGTCGAGGCCACCGGAGAAGGCGATACCGACACGTTCGCCGACGGGCAGGGAAGTGAGCACCTTGGACATGCGAATGATTATGCACGGCGATGCATCATCGTGCAATTCGGGGTCGCGGAAACCCGTTGACCCCGGCCTGACCTGCTGATTCGGTAGCGGCATGCACCCCGACGAGCCCACGATCAGCACCGCCCTCGTCCGGCGTCTCGTGCGCGCGCAGTTCCCCCAGTGGGCCGCACTCCCGGTCACGCCGCTCGCGTCGGGCGGCACGGTCAACGCCGTCCACCGCCTCGGTGACGACTTCACCGTCCGCCTCCCCCGGACCGCCGGGGGCGCCGCGGACGTCGCGAAGGAGAAGCGGCTGCTGGCGACGCTCGACGGCCTGCCGGTGGCGGTCCCGGTCGTCGCCGGAATCGGCGAACCCGGCGAGGGCTACCCGTGGCCGTGGGCGGTGCATCGGTGGCTCAACGGCGAGCCCGCGGTCGAAGGCCACCCATTCGCCCCGGAGGCGCTGGCGGAGTTCGTCCTCGCGGTGCGGAGCACGAAGGCGGACGGTCCCCCGGCCTACCGCGGCGGCCCCTTGGCGCTCCTCGACCCCGCGACCCACGACGCCGTGGAGGAACTACGCGGGACCGACGAGCCGTTCGACGCCTCAGCCGCCCTCACGGTGTGGTCCGAGGCCCTGGACGCCCCGGTCCCAGCGAACGGCTGGGTCCACGGAGACCTCATGCCGAGCAACCTGCTGGTCCACAATGGACACCTCACGGCCGTCCTCGACTGGGCCACCGCGGGCATCGGCGACCCGGCCTGCGACCTGATCCCGGCGTGGAACCTGCTCACGGCGGCCACGCGCCCGGCCTTCCGCGACGCCGTCGGCGCCGACGACGCGGCCTGGGCGCGCGGCCGCGGCCGCGCGCTGTCGATGGCCGTGATCCAGCTCCCCTACTACCGCCACACGAACCCCGTCATCTCCGCCAACGCCCGCTACGTCCTCGCCGAACTCGGCTGCGGTCCAAAGCCGTGAAGGCCTCCTTACCGGCCATAAGAGCCGGTAAGGAGGCCTTCACGGCTTTCCGGAGCTTGCGGGGGGGGGTGCGGGGGTGCAGGTCAGCTCGGGAGGAGGGCCGGGGCCGTGAGGCGGCTGGCGTTCGCCGCCTCGTCGTCCGGCGCCTCCTGCGCCGTGCGCTCCGCCTCGACGCGGGCGAGGTAGTTCGTCACCTCGCGGGACTGGCGGTGCGCGTCCCAGCCCAGCAGCGGCGCCATCAGCTCCGCGACCCACGGGGCCGCCGTGACGCCGCGGTCGCGTTCCTCGATGGAGATCCGCGTCCGGCGGGTGAGGACGTCCTCCAAGTGCAGCGCGCCCTCGTGCGAGACCGCGTACACCACCTCCGCCTTCAGGTACTCCGCCGCGCCCGGCAGCGGCGCGCCCAGCTCCGGGCGCTCCGCGATCGACGTCAGGACGTCCTCGATCGCCGAGCCGTACCGCCCCAGCAGGTGCTCGATCCGCGCCACCGGCAGGCCCGCCCGCGACGCCAGCGCGAACCGGCCGTCCCACAGCTCGTGGTAACCCGCCGCACCGACGATCGGCAGCCGGTCGGTCCACGACGGCGGCGTCGGGCGGCCGACCTCCTCGACCGCGACGTCGACGGCGTCCGCGGCCATCACCCGGTACGTCGTGTACTTGCCGCCGGCCACGATCACCAGGCCCGGCACCGGGTGCGCCACCGCGTGCTCCCGCGACAGCTTCGTCGTCGCGGCCGCCTTCGCCGCCAGCAGCGGGCGAAGACCGGCGTAGACGCCTTCGATGTCGTCGTGCGTGACCGGCGTGCGCAGCACGGCGTTGAGGTGCTCCAGCACGTAGTCGACGTCCGCGCGGCTCGCCGCCGGGTGCTCGCGGTCGAGGTCCCACTCGGTGTCGGTGGTGCCGACGAGCCAGTGCTTGCCCCACGGGATCACGAACAGCACGCTCTTCTCGGTGCGCAGGATCAACCCGGTGTCGAGGTCGATCTTCTCCCGCGGCACCACGAGGTGGACGCCCTTCGACGCGCGCACGGTGAACGGCGCGGGGATCCCGGCCGCCTCGGACATGTCGTCGCTCCACACGCCGGTGGCCGCGATGACGGTGCGAGCGCGCACCTCGATCTCGGCGCCGCTCTCGCGGTCCACGACCTTCGCGCCGACGACCCGCTCGCCGTCACGCAGCAACGACGTCACCCGCGCCCGCGTCAGCACCGAAGCGCCCTGCTCGGCGGCGGTCCGCGCGATGGTCATCGTGTGGCGCGCGTCGTCGACCTGGGCGTCGTAGTACTGGATCGCGCCGACCAGGGCGTCGTCGGCCAGGGCCGGCGCCACCTTGAACGCGCCGCGCTTGGACAGGTGCCGGTGCCGCGGCAGCGCGCGGGCCCCGCCGAGCGTGTCGTACAGCGTGACGCCGGCGCCGATGTAGCCACGCTCCCACACCCGGTGCGTCAGCGGCACCAGGAACTTCACCGGCCGGACCAGGTGCGGCGCCAGGGTCTGCAGCAGCAGGCCGCGTTCCTTGAGCGCCTCGCGCACCAGCTTGAAGTCCAGCTGCTCCAGGTAACGCAGGCCACCGTGGATCAGCTTGGACGACCGGCTGGACGTCCCGGCGGCGAAGTCCCGCGCCTCGACGAGCGCGACGGACAGCCCGCGCGACGCCGCGTCGAGCGCGACACCCGCGCCGGTCACGCCCCCGCCGACGACGAGCACGTCGACCTCTTCGCGGGCCAGCTTGCGCAGCGTTTCCGCGCGGTACACCGGCGAAAGCGGTGTCGTGGTGTTCCTCTTCATCTTGTCCTCACTCCACATCTACCCAGTCGAGCGTCCGGCCGACGGCCTTCTGCCAGCCCGCGTAGCCCTCCGCGCGCTGGTCGTCCGTCCACGACGGCTCCCAGCGCTTGTCCTCGTTCCAGTTCTGCTCCAGCTCGTCGGCCGACCGCCAGAAACCGACGGCCAGCCCGGCCGCGTAGGCGGCGCCGAGCGCGGTGGTCTCGGCGACGACCGGCTTCGACACCGGCACGCCGAGGATGTCCGCCTGCAGCTGCATGCACAGCTCGTTCGCGGTGACGCCACCGTCCACTCGCAACACGTCGAGCGTGACGCCGGAGTCGTTCTGCATCGCGTCGACGACGTCGCGGGTCTGGTAGCAGATCGCTTCCAGCGTCGCCCGGGCGATGTGCGCGTTGGTCGTCGCGCGGGTCAGGCCGACGATCGCGCCGCGCGCGTCCGAACGCCAGTAGGGCGCAAAGAGCCCCGAGAACGCCGGGACGAAGTAGACGCCGCCGTTGTCCTCGACCTGGCGGGCCAGGCTTTCGCTCTGCGCCGCGCCGCTGATGATGCCCAGCTGGTCGCGCAGCCACTGCACGGCCGAGCCGGTGACGGCGATCGAGCCCTCCAGCGCGTACACCGGCTTCTCGTCGCCGAACTGGTAGCACAGCGTCGTGAGCAGGCCGTGCTTCGAGCGGACCAGCTCGTGGCCGGTGTTGAGCAGCAGGAAGTTGCCGGTGCCGTAGGTGTTCTTGGCCTCGCCGGGCCGGAAGCAGACCTGCCCGACGGTGGCCGCCTGCTGGTCGCCGAGCACGCCGGCGATCGGGACCTCGCCGCCGAACGGGCCGTCCGCGCGGGTCGTGCCGAAGAAGCCCGGGTTCGACGACGGCCGGATCTTCGGCAGCATCCGGCGCGGGACGTCGAAGAACGACAGCAGTTCGTCGTCCCAGTCGAGGGTTTCGAGGTCCATCAGCATGGTGCGCGACGCGTTGGTCGGGTCGGTGACGTGGACGCCGCCGTCCGGGCCGCCGGTGAGGTTCCAGATGAGCCACGAGTCGGTGGTGCCGAAGAGCGCGTCACCCGCTTCGGCGGCTTCGCGGACGCCGTCGACGTTTTCGAGGATCCACTGCAGCTTGCCGCCGGAGAAGTACGTCGCGGGCGGGAGGCCGGCCTTGCGGCGGATGACGTCGCCCTTGCCGGAGCGTTCCAGCGCCGAGGCGATCCGGTCGGTGCGGGTGTCCTGCCAGACGATGGCGTGGCCGTAGGGGCGGCCGGTGCGGCGGTTCCACACGACGGTGGTCTCGCGCTGGTTGGTGATGCCGAGCGAGGCCAGGTCGCCCGCGGTGAGGTTGGCCTTGTTGAGCGCGGTGGCGATGACCGAGCGGGTACGTTCCCAGATCTCGGTGGCGTCGTGCTCGACCCAGCCGGGCTTGGGCAGGATCTGCTCGTGCTCCAGCTGGTGGCGGGCGATCTCGTTGCCGCCGTGGTCGAAGATCATGAAGCGGGTGCTGGTGGTGCCCTGGTCTACGGCGCCGACGAAGTCAGGCATGGTGTTCCCCTTCTCAGGCAGCGGGCTCGAGGTCCTTGGCAGACACGGTGTCGAACTGGTCCGTCGGGAGGAACCGCTCGATCAGGTACTTGTAGATCGCGCCGCCGATGACCGCGCCGATCACCGGTGCCACGATCGGGATCCACCAATAGGGGAAGCCGTACTGATCGGTGAACGCCGTGTCGTAGCCGGTGAGCCAGGACGCCAGCCGGGGACCGAAGTCGCGGGCGGGGTTGATCGCGTAGCCGGCGTCGGTGCCCCAGGCCATCCCGATGGCCACGACCAGGAAGCCGATGACGACCGGGGCCAGGTTCGCGCCGGGCGAGGTGTTGCGCAGGTCGGTGATGGCGAAGATGACCAGGGCGAGGATCGCGGTGCCGATGATCTGGTCGCGGAAGGCACCCCAGTCACCCACCGGGAGCGTGCCGTTGCCCGGCAGGGTGGAGAACACCCCCTGGGTCTTGATCGTCAGGCCGGGGTCCTTGGCGTTCAGGACCTCGGTGTAGTTCCAGCGCACCAGCATGGCGGCGACGAACGCGCCGGCGGTCTGCGCGAGGGCGTAGGGGGCGACCTTGCGCCAGGAGAACCCCTTGAACACGGCGAGGGCGACGGTGATGGCCGGGTTGAGGTGCGCGCCACTCACCCGTGAAGCGACGTAGACACCGAGCGTGACGCCGATGCCCCACGCCCAGGCGATGCTGTCGTGGTCCCCGATGCCCGCGGCGGCGACCTGCGCCACCACCCCGCACCCGAACAGGATGAGGATCATCGTCCCCACGAACTCCGCAGCCATCTCGCCCGCGAGTCCGTGGGCCTTGAGGTTTCGCACCATTGCTTCCTCCACAAAGGACCAGTTCCCCCTGGTTCGTCCAGCCAAGCCCGCCCGTCACAGCGGGTCAACGGAGGCCGGTCGGCATTGTCGAACGGGCGAAGACGATGTTCGACATTGTCGAATCGGGGCCGGTCGGGCTAGGGTCGCCGGCATGCCGGGTCCGATCCAGTCCATCGAGCGCGCGGCCGCGATCCTGCGGCTGCTGGCGCGGGGCTCGGGCCGTCTCGGCGTCGGCGAGATCGCCGAATCCCTCGAACTGGCCAAGGGCACGGCGCACGGCATCCTGCGGACGCTGCAGGGTGTCGGGTTCGTCGAGCAGGACCGCGACACGGGCAAGTACCAGCTCGGCGCCACGCTGCTGCACCTGGGCACGAGCTACCTCGACGTCAACGAGCTGCGCTCCCGCGCGATCAACTGGGCCGACGCCCTGGCGTCCCGCAGCGGCGAGGCCGTCCGGATCGGCGCGCCGCTGGAGGGCCGGGTGCTGGTCGTGCACCACGTGTTCCGCCCGGACGACAGCCTGCAGACTCTGGACGTCGGCACGCTGCTGCCGCTGCACGCGACGTCGCTCGGCAAGGTGCTGCTGGCCTACGACACGACGCTGAAGGCCACCACGGAGGCGTACACGCGCCGCACGCTGGTCACCCAGACGGCGATCAAGCGCGAGTGCGCGAAGGTCCGCGAGGCGGGCTGGGCGGCGGAGAACGGCGAGATGATCTCGGACGAGGCGGGCATCGCCGCCCCGATCCGCGGCCACGGCGGCATCGTGGTCGGCGCGATCGGCGTGTCGGGCGCGGCGGACCGCATCTGCGAGCCCGACGGCAGCCCCGCCCCCCGCTTGCTGGGCCACGTCCGCGACGCGGCCCGCGCGGTGTCCCGCGACCTGGGCGCGTCCCGATGGTGACCCGGCCGCACCGGCACGGCCACTCGATCGTGCAGGAGGTGCGTCCGTGGTCCAGCGGTACGTGATGTCCATCGACCAGGGCACCACCTCCACCCGGTGCATCCTGTTCGACGCCCGCGGCCGGCTCGTGTCCGTCGTGCAGCGGGAGCACCAGCAGCACTTCCCCCGGCCCGGCTGGGTCGAGCACGACGCCACCGAGATCTGGCGCAACGTGTCCCGGATCGTCCCGCAGGCCCTCGCCGACGCCGGGGCGACCGCGGACCAGGTCGTCGGCCTGGGCATCGCCAACCAGCGCGAGACCACCGTCGTGTGGGACCGGCGCACCGGCAACCCCGTCGGGCGAGCGATCGTCTGGCAGGACACCCGCACCGACGCGATGCTCGACCAGCTCGCCCGCGAGCCCGGCGCGGACCGCGTCCGGCAGCTGTGCGGCCTCCCCCTGGCCACCTACTTCTCGGCGCCCCGCATCCGCTGGCTCCTGGACCGCACCCCCGGCCTGCGCGAACGCGCCGAGCGCGGCGACGTCCTCTTCGGCACCATCGAGAGCTGGCTGATCTGGAACCTCACCGGCGGCGGCGAGGGCGGCGTGCACGTCACCGACGTCACCAACGCCTCGCGCACCATGCTGATGAACCTGCGCACGCTGAACTGGGACGTCGAGCTGCTCGACTTCTTCGACGTCCCGCGCGCGATGCTGCCGGAGATCCGCTCCTCGACCGAGGTGTACGGCACCACCAGCCGTGTCGTGCCCGGCATCCGGATCGCCGCCGCGCTCGGCGACCAGCAGGCCGCGCTGTTCGGCCAGACCTGCTTCGCGCCCGGCGAGGCGAAGTGCACCTACGGCACGGGCAGCTTCCTGCTGCTCAACACCGGCCCGACGCCGGTGCTGTCCACCCACGGCATGCTCACCACCGTCGGCTTCAAGATCGGCGACGAGCCGGCCGTGTACGCGCTGGAAGGCTCGATCGCCGTCACCGGGTCGCTGGTGCAATGGTTCCGCGACGGCCTCGAGCTGATCGGCAGCGCGCCGGAGATCGAGACCCTGGCGCGGACGGTCGAGGACAACGGCGGCTGCTACATCGTCCCCGCGTTCTCCGGGCTCTTCGCGCCGCACTGGCACAGCGAGGCGCGCGGCGTGATCGCCGGGCTGACGTCGTACATCACCAAGGGCCACCTCGCGCGGGCGGTGCTGGAGGCCACCGGCTGGCAGACTCGCGAGGTCGTCGACGCGATGAACGCCGACTCCGGCCTGGCGCTGAAGACGCTCAAGGTCGACGGCGGGATGACCGCGGACAACCTGCTCATGCAGTTCGTCGCCGACGTCCTCGACGTCCCGGTCGTCCGGCCGATGGTGGCCGAGACGGTGTCGCTGGGCGCGGCCTACGCGGCGGGCCTGTCCGTCGGGTACTGGCCGGACCTGGAGGGCCTGCGGCGCAACTGGCACCGGGCCGGGCAGTGGCTGCCGGCGATGGACCCGGCGCGGCGCACCACCGAGTACGGGCACTGGCGCCAGGCCGTCGAGCTGACGTTCGGCTGGATGCGCCCCGGCCCGGCCGCCGTCGCGCCCGGCTCGGACCTGGTCGAGGTCCTGCTGGCCGACCACCGCCGGTTCGAGCAGCTGTTCCGCGACCTGCGCAACACCGAGGCCGACCGCCCGGCCCTGGTCGCCGAGCTGGCGGCGCTGCTGGTCGCCCACGCGACGGCGACCGAGCGCATCGTCCGCCCGGAAGCACCCGGCGAGCTGTTCGCCGACGACCTCCTGGCCGCCCTCGACCCCGACGACGTCGAGAAGGCGTTGCAGCGCCTGGAGAACCTCGTCGACACCCACGTCCGCGGCGAAGAACGCGGGCTGCTGAACGACCTGCGCGCCACGATGTCCACATCGGACCGGACGGCACTGGGCCGGGCGTTCGCCGCGGAACGCCACCGCCAGCTGGACCTGGGCAGCGGCGACCCGGCCTACATCCGCGAGCTGGGCGACCGCCTGCGGCTCTGACCTGCCTCCAGGACGAAGAACAGGAAGGTCGGGAAGGTGTCCAGGATCGGGAAGTCGTCGGGATACACCTCCCGCGCCTCCGGCGTGGGGTGCGGCTCGTGGATGACGGAGATCCTGAAACCGGCCTCGGTGAAGGCGTCAGTCATCGCGTGCAGTGGCTTGTTCCAGAACGTCATCCTGCAGGGCCGGCCCTGCAGCACGAACTCGTCGGTCCAGGTGTAGCGCTCGAAGTAGTCGGGCCGGGGACCTTCCGCGCGGTGCGTGAGGTTGACCATCATCGGGTGGTTGACCGACGCGATGAGCCGCCCGCCGGTGCGCAGCACGCGGTGCAGCTCGGCCAGCGTCGGCTTCCAGTCCTCCAGGTAGTGCAGCACCAGGGACGCCATGACGTCGTCGAACGCGGCGTCGGGGAAGGGCAGCGGGTCGGCCAGGTCGGCGACGCGCAGGTCCGCGTCGCCACCGAGCCGTTGCCGCGCCTGCTCGACCATCCCGGCGCTCTGGTCGAAGCCGGACACGACGGCACCCCGGTCGCGCAACGCCACGAACAGCGGGCCCGAGCCGCAGCCGGCGTCGAGGATCCGCCGTCCGGCCACGTCGCCGGCGAGAGCCAGGGCCGCGGGTCGTTCGTAGTAGGCGTTCATGAGGCTGGTCTCGTTCTCGACCGCGTACGTCCCGGCGAAACCGTCGTATCCACTCGTCCCCTGAGCCATACGGCCCATCCTGCACCATTCAGGCCGGGATTCCCTCCGGTACCGAGCTGCCCAGCCGAGCGCGCACGCGGGCCGCGAAGAGGTCGTAGCGCGTCGCCATCCGGGCGGTGGGACGGCGGATCGGCTCGTGCTCGGACACCGGGCCGAACTCCTCGCCGTCGCGGAACTGTTCGCGGGTGAGGTCGAGTTCCAGGCCGCTGGGCAGGCGGTTCCAGTAGTGCAGGCCGGCGCGCTCGCCGTCGGGCCGGAACACCTCCGAGCAGAGCAGGACGCCGCCGAGGAGTTCCGCCACGGCCATCGCAGTGACGCTGCAGTGCCCGCCCGCGGGGTTCATCGCATCCCACGTGTCCGACGGATCGCACGTCCGCTCGTCCCAGCACAGCCGGAACACGACCTCCAGCTCGGTCAACGACCACACAGCAGTCATCCGTCCTCCGGCTCGCGTCACCTCAACAGTAGCGACCGAAGCCAAGGTAACGAAACGATAACGGCGGAATCGCGGTTTGAACCACCCCCGACTTCTGGCCGTTTCAGCCAATGCCGGAACCAGTGACACCGGGCGCGGTCCCCGACAACCGCGTGCGGTGCCACTCCCCCGGGTTCCGCGCGTTCTCCCAGCCGGGCACGCAGCTTTCTTCGCCGTGCCCGGAAAACCTAACGAGGTGAACAACTCCATGTCCCGATCCCCCGCCACGGGCCGGCACCGCGTCTCCCGCAGAACGAAGATCGCCACCGGCGGTCTCGCTCTCGCGATCGCCGTCGGCGGCATCGTCGTCGCGACCACCGCCGGCAAGACCGGTGAAGCCAGCGCCGACCCCGCCGACCCGTCGTTCTTCCTGGACATCGCGAAGGTCCCCGCCGGCAACTTCGTGAACAAGGCGCTGCAGCAGAAAGGCGCGCGCGGCACGTTCACGGTGAACTGCGGCCGCAACGAAAACGGCCACTTCAACCCCGACAACTTCATCGCCCAGCCGGGCGTACGCAACGGTGCCCAGCACCTGCACGACTACGTCGGCAACCTCTCCACCAACGCCGACTCGAACAACAAGAGCCTGTCGAAGGCCGGTACCACCTGCAAGAACGGCGACAAGTCCGCCTACTACTGGCCGGTTGTCCGCATCGACACCGGTGAGGACGAGGAAGCCGAGGCGAACCCGCCGGCCAGTGTGCCGGCGAGCGATCGCGCCGGTGCGGCCAAGGACAACGCGTCCACGCAGGTCGACTGCCCGGACGTCGCGAGCCAGCTGCCCGAAGACGTCCCCGACCAGGCGATGGACGAGGTGAACAACAACCTCACCCAGATCGACCAGCAGATCGACGAGGCGAACAAGCGGATCGCCAAGGGTGACCTCAAGACGCCGCAGGACGTCCAGAACGCCGTCGTCGGCCCGCTCAAGGACAAGCGGACCGCGGTGCTGAACCGGATCGCCACGGCGATCGGGCGCAACGCCGCCAAGCCGACCAACCTCGGCGGGCTCGCCGCGTGCGCGCTCAAGCAGGGCGGCCAGGGCGGTCTCGACAACGGCGGCCAGGCCAGCAACGGCGACAAGAACGCGTCGGCCGGCCAGAAGCAGCAGAAGCAGACCGACGGCGCGGCCGCGGAACTGCCCGGCGTGAACGACCAGAACGAGGTCGCCGGCAACGACGGCGAGATCCAGCGCGTCCAGTCCGCGACCATCACGTTCACCAGTGGTGGGGCGCGGAAGGTCGTCGCGATGCCGCAGTTCCTGCGCATCCTCTACGGGGACGCGAAGCAGAGCACCAACGGCCCGGCCAACGCCAAGCCGAGCTGGACCTGCACCGGGTTCGAGGACCGGCTGACCGACCACTACCCGATCTGCCCGGCCAACAGCAAGGTCGAGCGGATCCACGCCTTCCCGAACTGCTGGGACGGCAAGAACATCGACAGCACGAACCACCGCACGCACATCGTGTTCGCCGACCAGCAGGGCAAGTGCCCGCAGGGCTTCAAGAACGTGCCGCAGCTGGTGATCAAGCTCGTCTACAACATCCCGCACGACATCCAGGTCAAGGGTCAGTACAAAGTGGACGCTTTCCCGCAGGAGAGCCACAACCCCCGCTCGGACCACGACGACTTCGCCAACGTCATGGGCCAGTGCCTGATGAACCAGGTCGTCAAGTGCATCAACAGCGGCCACCGCTGCTCGCAATAACGACTGTCCGTGAATGCCACATTGAGGGACACTACGTCCCTCAATGTGGCATTCACGGCTTTGGGGCTACGAGGCCGCGCGGCGCTTCGTCCAGATGTCGTAGGCCACCGCGGCCAGCAGGACGACGCCCTTCACCAGCATCACCCGCTCGCTCGGCGCGCCGATCAACGACATCCCGTTGTTGATGACCGCCATGATCAGGCCGCCGGTGATCGCGCCGACCACCTTGCCGACGCCGCCCTGCACCGCCGCGCCGCCGATGAACGCCGCCGCGATCGCGTCCAGCTCGAAGTTGACGCCCGCCGTCGGGCCCGCCTGGTTCAACCGGCCGGCGAAGATGATCCCGGCCAGCGCCGCCAGCACGCCCATGTTGACGAAGATCCAGAACGTCACCGACTTGACCTTGACGCCCGAGAGCGTCGCGGCCTGCAGGTTGCCACCGATGGCGTAGATGTGCCGGCCGAACACCGACTTGCCTGCCACCAGCGAGTAGCCGAGCACCAGCGCCGCCAGCAGGATCAGCACCCACGGCAGGTTCTTGAACCGGGCCAGCTGCACCACCAGCGCGAGCACGATCACCGCGACACCGGCGATCTTCAGCACGAAGATCGCGAACGGGTCGACGTCCTGGCCGTAGCCCAGCCGGGCCGAGCGCTTGCGCCACTGGGTGAACGCGATCCCGGCGACGGCCGCGACCCCGGCGAGCAGCGACACCAGGTCGGCGCCGCCGAGCGGGCCGAGGGCGATGTTGCCCAGGTAGCCGTCGGTGAAGCCGTTCGACAACGTGCGGATCGCGTCCGGGAACGGGCCGATGCCCTGGTTGCCCAGCACCGTCAGGGTCAGCGCGCGGAACACGAGCATCCCCGCCAGCGTCACGATGAACGCCGGGATCCCGAAGTAGGCGACCCAGTAGCCCTGCCAGGCGCCGATCACGGCGCCGACGACGAGCGTGATCAGCACCGCGAGGAACCACGGCAGGTGCCAGTTCACCATCAGCACCGCCGACACCGCGCCGGTCATCGCGACCGCCGACCCGGCCGACAGGTCGATGTGCCCGGAGATGATCACCAGGATCATCCCGATCGCGAGGATCAGCACGTAGGAGTTCTGCACGATGATGTTGGAGATGTTCTGCGGCTCCAGCAGCGCACCACCGGTGAGCACCTCGAACAGCACCACGATCAGCGCGAACGCGACGTAGATGCCGCTCTGGCGCGGGTTGATCGAGATCCGCCGGGCGGAGTGCTCGACCGGTGGCGCGTCGGGCCGCGCTTCGGTCGTGGTCATTCCCGTTCCTTCGTCATGTAGTGCATGAGCAGTTCCTGGGTGGCTTGTTCACGGGTCGCCTGGCCGGTGATCCGCCCGGCCGACAGCGCGTAGATCCGGTCGCAGAGCCCGAGCAGCTCCGGCAGCTCGGAGGAGATGACCAGCACGGCCTTCCCCTGCGCGGCCAGTTCGTTGATGATCGAGTAGATCTCGAACTTCGCGCCGACGTCGATGCCGCGGGTCGGCTCGTCGAGGATCAGCACGTCCGGGTCGGTGAAGATCCACTTGGCCAGCACGACCTTCTGCTGGTTGCCGCCGGAGAGCTTCCCGGTCACGCTCTGCACGGTCGGCGCCTTGATCCGCAGGTCCCGGCGGAACCCGTTGGCCGTGTCGTGCTCGGCGTGCTCGTTGACCCAGCCCCGCTTGGCCAGCTTGCCCAGCCCCGCCGCGGACACGTTGCGCTGGACGTCCTCGATGAGGTTGAGCCCGTAGCGCTTGCGGTCCTCGGTGGCGTAGGCGATGCCGTGGCGGACGGCGTCGCGCACCGTCCGGACGTCGATCTCCTCGCCGTGCTTGAACACCCGCCCCGAGATGTCCTTGCCGTACGAGCGGCCGAACACGCTCATCGCGAGCTCGGTGCGTCCGGCGCCCATCAGCCCGGCCAGCCCGACGACCTCGCCGCGGCGCAGGCTGAGGTTCGCGTGGTCGACGACCACCCGGCCCGCCTGCGTCGGGCTGTGCACCGTCCAGTCCTCGATCCGCAGCACCTCGTCGCCGATGTCCGGCTCCCGGGGCGGGAACCGGTGCTCGAGATCGCGCCCGACCATGCCGGTGATGATGCGTTCCTCGGTCAGGCCGGCCGCGTCGAGGGTGTCGATGGTGCGCCCGTCCCGCAGGATCGTGACGGTGTCGGCGATCGCGGTCACCTCGCCGAGCTTGTGCGAGATGATCACGCACGTGACGCCGTCGGCCCGCAGTTCGCGCAGCAGCTCCAGCAGGTGCGCCGAATCCTCGTCGTTGAGCGCCGCGGTCGGCTCGTCGAGGATCAGCAACCGGACCTCTTTGGACAGGGCCTTGGCGATCTCGACGAGCTGCTGCTTGCCGACGCCGAGGTCCCGCACCGGCGTCACGGGGGCCTCCACGAGGCCGACGCGCTTCAGGAGCGCGTCGGCCTCGTGGTTGGTGCGGTTCCAGTCGATCCAGCCCCGCTTGTTCCGTTCGTTGCCGAGAAAGATGTTCTCCGCGATCGAAAGCTGCCCGCACAGCGCGAGCTCTTGGTGGATGATCACGATTCCGCGCCGCTCACTGTCGCGCACCGAACCGAACTCACACCGCTGCCCGTCGAAGTGGATCTCGCCGTCGTACGTCCCGTGCGGGTAGACGCCGGAAAGCACCTTCATCAAGGTGGACTTCCCGGCACCGTTCTCCCCGCAGATCGCGTGGATCTCGCCGCTGTTCACCGACAGCGTGACGTCCGACAGCGCCTTCACCCCGGGGAAGGTCTTGGTGATCCCGCGCATGCCGAGCAGTTCGGTCATTTCAGCTGACCTGCCGTGTAGTAGCCGGAGTCGACGAGCTCCTTCTGGTAGTTCGCCTTGTCCACGGTCACCGGCTGCAGCAGGAACGACGGCACGACCTTCTTGCCGTTGTCGTAGTCGGTGGTGTTGTTGACCTCGGGCTTGCCGCCCTTGAGCGCGGCGTCGGCCATCTTCACCGTGGTGTCGGCGAGGATGCGGGTGTCCTTGAAGATCGTCGAGTACTGCTCGCCGGCGATGATGGACTTGACCGACGCGACCTCGGCGTCCTGCCCGGTGACCACCGGGTACGGCTGGCCGGCGGAGCCGTAGCCGTTGCTCTTCAGCGCCGAGAGGATGCCGATCGACAAGCCGTCGTACGGCGAGAGGACACCGGAAACCTTGGCGCCGCCGGTGTAGGTCGAGGTGAGCAGGTTCTCCATGCGCTGCTGCGCGGTGGCCGGGTCCCAGCGCAGGATCGCCGCGCGGGCGAAGTCGGTCTGGCCGCTCTTGACGACGAGCTTGCCGCTGTCGATCAGCGGCTTGAGCACGGACATCGCGCCGTTGAAGAAGAACGTCGCGTTGTTGTCGTCGGGCGAGCCGGCGAACAGTTCGACGTTGAACGGACCGGCGCCGGTGCCGAGGCCCTTGACCAGCGAGTTCGCCTGGTCGACGCCGACCTTGAAGTTGTCGAAGGTGGCGTAGTAGTCGACGTTCGGCGAGTTGCGGATCAGCCGGTCGTAGGCGATCACCGGGATCTTCTTGTCGGCGGCCTCCTGCAGCTGCGTGGTGATCGCGGTGCCGTCGATCGAGGCGATGACCAGGAGCTTCGCGCCCTTGGTGATCTGGTTCTCGATCTGGTTGACCTGCGTCGGGATGTCGTTCTCGGCGTACTGCAGGTCGACCTTGTAGCCGAGCTTCTCCAGCGCGGCCTTGATGTTGTCACCGTCGTGGATCCAGCGTTCCGACGACTTCGTCGGCATGGTGACGCCGACCAGGCTGCCCGCCGCGCCACCGGCACTGGCGGCCGGCGCCTGGTCGGCGGTTTTCTGGCTCGAACCGCACGCCGAGAGCGCGAGCACGAGCCCCGCGGCGGCGATCCCCGCCATTGTTCTGGTGAACTTCATTGTTCCTCTTCCTTTCTCAGAAGCCTTTTCAGAAGCCTTGAGCCAGCCGGTAGTACGCCTGGTTCCAGCGAATGCGGTCCGCGAAGCCGTGCGGAGTGGTGTCCTTGTCGATCACGAGCAGCTCGACGCCGAGCAGGTTCGCGAAGTCGCGCAGCGTCTCGGTGCCCACGGCCTGGGTGAGCACGGTGTGGTGCGGGCCGCCCGCGGTGATCCACGACTCCGCGGACGTCGCCAGGGTCGGCGCGGGCTGCCACACGGCCCGCGCGACCGGCAGGTTCGGCAGCGGCTCGTCGGGCGGGACGACGTCGATCTCGTTGGCCACCAGGCGGAACCGGTCGCCGACGTCGACCAGGCCGAGGGTGACGCCGGGCCCGGGGGCGGCGTCGAACACCAGCCGGACCGGGTCTTCGCGGCCGCCGATGCCGAGCGGGTGGATCTCGCACGACGGCGTCGCCGCGGCGATGCTGGGACAGACTTCCAGCATGTGCGCGCCGAGGATCTTCGGCGTGCCCGGCCCGAAGTGGTAGGTGTAGTCCTCCATGAACGACGTCCCGCGCCCGGTGCCGGTGCCCATCGCCTTGACCGCGGCGAGCAGCGCGGACGTCTTCCAGTCGCCTTCGCCGCCGAAGCCGTAACCGTCGGCCATCAGCCGCTGGACCGCCAGGCCCGGCAGCTGCCGGAGGCCGCCGAGGTCCTCGAAGTTCGTCGTGAACGCGCCGAACCCGCCGTCGTCGAGGAACTTCCGCAGCCCGGCCTCGATCTTCGCCGCGTACCGCAGCGACTCGTGCCGCGCTCCCCCGGCGGCCAGCTCCGGAACGATGGCGTAGTCCTCGGCGTACCGCTCGAGCAGATCGTCCACTGTGTCCTTTTCGGACACGTCGTCGACCAGCTCGACCAGGTCGTTGACGCCGTAGGTGTTGACCGAGACGCCGAACCGCAGCTCGGCCTCGACCTTGTCCCCCTCGGTGACCGCGACGTCGCGCATGTTGTCGCCGAAGCGGGCCAGGCGCAGGTTCCGCAGGTGAGCGGCGCCGATCGCGGCGCGCGCCCACGCGTCGATCCGGGCGACGACGACCGGGTCGGTGACGTGCCCGGCCACGGTCTTGCGCGGGATGCCGAGCCGCGTCTGGACGTAGCCGAACTCGCGGTCGCCGTGCGCGGCCTGGTTGAGGTTCATGAAGTCCATGTCGATCGTGGACCACGGGAGCGCCTCGTTGAGCTGGGTGTGCAGGTGCAGCAACGGCTTGCGCAGCGCGTCCAGCCCGGTGATCCACATCTTCGCCGGCGAGAACGTGTGCATCCAGGCGATCACGCCGACGCACGCGGCGTCGGCGTTGGCCTCCTGCAGCACCCGGCGGATCGACGACGCCTCGGTCAGCACCGGCTTGCCGACGATCTCGGCCGGCAGCCCGCCGGCGCCCGCCAGCAGCTGCTGGATGCGCAGGGACTGGCCGGCGACCTGCTCGAGGGTCTCCTCGCCGTAGAGGGCCTGGCTCCCGGTCAGGAACCAGAGCTGCGGTTTGGCCGCGGAAGTCATCGTTCTCCTCATCGAGATCATTGCTGGCCGTAGACGTTCTGGTACCGGGCGTAGAGCCGGTCGACGTCCTCGGGCGGCAGGGGTTCGGGCGTGCCCAGCTCGAAGGCCTTGTGCACGGTGCGGGCGACGTCCTCGACCATCACGGCCGCCTTGACGGCGTCGCGGGCGGTGCGGCCGACGGTGAACGGGCCGTGGCTGCGCATCAGCACGGCCTTCGACCGGCTCGTGCGCAGCGTCTCGACGATGCCGCGGCCGATCGAGTCGTCGCCGATCAGCGCGAACGGCCCGACCGGGACGTCGCCGCCGAACTCGTCGGCGATCATCGTGAGCACGCACGGGATCGGCTCGCCGCGCGCGGCCCACGCCGTCGCGTAGGTCGAGTGCGTGTGGACGACCCCGCCGATCTCCGGCATCTCGCGGTAGACGTAGGCGTGCGCGGCGGTGTCGGACGACGGCGCCAGGTCACCGTGCACCAGCTCGCCGTGCAGGTCGGTGACGACCATGGTGTCGGCCGACAGGTCGTCGTAGGACACCCCGGAGGGCTTGATGACCATCAGGTCCCGGCCGGGCACCCGCGCCGAGACGTTGCCCGCGGTCCAGATGACCAGCGCGTTGCGGGTCAGCTCGCCGTGCAGGCTCGCCACGGTCGCCCGCAGTTCCGCGACGGTGTCGAGGACTTCGCCGGTCAGGGACATCAGGACCGTCCTTTCGCGACCGCTCGCCGACGGGCCGCCAGGCGGTGCATGACGTCGTTGGCGCCGCGGCCGAAGTAGTCGTGCAGGGTCGTGTACTCGGCGTACAGCTCGTCGTAGGCGCTGACGTGCGTGGGCACCGGCTGGTAGACGGCGGAGCGGGCCGAGCCCATCGCCTCGGCCGCCGCGCGGATGTCCGGGTAGGCCCCGGCCGCGACGGCGGCGTGGATCGCGGAGCCGAGCGCGGGTGCCTGCGCCGAGCCGACGACCGACAGCGGCAGGTTGGTGACGTCGGCGTAGATCTGCATCAGCAGGGCGTTCTTCGTCAGCCCGCCCGCGACGATCAGCTCGGTGATCGGGATGCCGGCCTCGGTGAACGTCTCGACGATCTTGCGGGTGCCGAACGCGGTGGCCTCCAGCAGCGCGCGGTAGACGTCCTCGGCGCGGGTGGCCAGGGTCTGCCCGACGATGACGCCGGAGAGGTCGTGGTCGACCAGCACCGAGCGGTTGCCGCTGTGCCAGTCCAGCGCGAGCAGGCCGTGTTCGCCGACCTCCTGCCGGGCCGCGAGCCGGGTGAGCTCGTCGTGGCTGTCGCGGGCGAAGTGCTCGGCGAACCAGCCGAAGATGTCGCCGACGCCGCTCTGGCCGGCTTCGTACCCCCACAGCCCGGGCACGATCCCGCCGTCGACGACGCCGCACATGCCGGGGACCTCGCGCAGGTCGGCGCCGTTGACGACGTGGCACGTCGAGGTGCCCATGATCGCGACGAGCTGCCCGGGTTCGACGGCCCGCGCGGCGGGGGCGGTGACGTGCGCGTCGACGTTCCCGACGGCGACCGCGATCCCCTCGGGCAGGCCGGTCCAGGCGGCGGCTCCGGCGGTGAGGGACCCGGCGCGCGAACCCAGCTGCCCGAGCGGGTGGTCGAGCTTGTCGGCCACGAACGACTCGAAGCCCGGCGCGAGTTCGCGGAGGAAGTCGCGGCTGGGGTACTGGCCGTCCTGCAGGATGCCCTTGTAGCCGGCCGTGCAGGCGTTGCGGACGTAGGTGCCGGTCAGCTGCCAGACGATCCAGTCGGCCGCCTCGACCCAGTGGCGCATCGCCGCGTAGACGTCCGGGGCCTCTTCGAACACCTCGAGGCCCTTGGCGAACTCCCACTCCGACGAGATCAGCCCGCCGTAGCGCGGCAGCCACTTCTCGCCGCGCGCCCGGGCCAGCTCGTTGATCCGGTCGGCCTGCGGCTGGGCGGCGTGGTGGCGCCACAGCTTCACGTACGCGTGCGGCTCGGCCGCGAACTCCGGCAGCTCGCACAGCGGCGTTCCGTCCACTGTGGCCGGAACCATCGTGCAGGCGGTGAAGTCGGTGGCGACGCCGACGACGTCGGCGGGGTTCGCGCCGGCCGCGGCCAGGGCGGCGGGGACGGCGGTGCGCAGGACGTCGACGTAGTCCGCGGGCACCTGCAGCGCCCACTCCGGCGGCAGCGCCCGCCCGGTCGCCGGGAGCTCGCGGTCGACGACGCCGTGGCGGTACTCCGTCACGGCGCTGCCCAGCTCGGCACCGTCCCGCACGCGCACGACGACCGCGCGCCCGGAGAGCGTGCCGTAGTCGATGCCGACGACGAGGGGTTCTGCTGACACTGCCGGTTCACTTCCTTCTGTTAGCGCTAACAGTCGCAGGGGACACACAGGGATCGGCCGGGCCCGCTATCGCGGTCCGGTGCTCTCGCGCACGATCAGCTCGGGCGCGACCAGCGCGCGGTCGTGCCGTTCGCCGCCGCTCATCCGCGCGACGAGCAGGCCGAACGTGCGCCGGCCGAGTTCGATGAAGTCCTGCCGGACCGTGGTCAGCGGCGGCGTGAAGTACGCCGCCTCGGGTACGTCGTCGAAGCCCGCGACGCGGACGTCACGCGGCACCGAGATCCCGGCTTCGGCGAACGCGCGCAGCAGGCCGAGGGCCATCTGGTCGTTGCCGGCGAACACGGCGTCCAGGTCCTTTTCCCCGGCCAGCACCCGTCCCGCGTCGTAGCCGGAGCGCGAGCTCCAGTCGCCGCGGACGACCTTGGGCACCGGGGCGCCGTGGCGTTCGAGGGTCTCGCGCCAGCCGGCCTCGCGGTCGCGGGCCTCCAGCCAGTCCTCCGGTCCGGCGATGTGCCAGACCGTGCGGTGGCCCAGGGCGAGGAGGTGTTCGGTGGCGCGGCGGGCGCCGTCGCGCTGGTCGACGGCGATCACCGGGACCGGCGCGTCGTCCCCGCCGCCGACGGCGACGACCGGGATGTCCTCGGGCGCGGCCTCGAGGGCCCGCCCGGCGGTGACGTGCGGCGCGATGACGATGATGCCTTCGACCGCCTGGCCGCGCAGGTTCTCGACGGCGTCCGCGATCGACGACCGGCCCGGGCGGCTGACGCTGGAGATCGTGATCGCGAACCCGGCTTCACGGGCGGCGTTCTCGATGCCGTAGAGCGTGCTGGCCGGACCGTACAGATTGGACTCGAGCGCGAGGACGCCGAGGGTGCCGGTGCGCCCGGTGACCAGCGCGCGGGCCGCGGAGTTCGGGCGGTAGCCCAGTTCCTCGATCGCGGCGAGCACCCGGGCGCGGGTCGCGGGCCGCACCGGGCCGGTCCCGTTGATGACGCGCGACACGGTCATGTGCGAGACCCCGGCGCGGCCGGCGACGTCGGTCAGGCTCGGCTGCCGGGTCCCGTTGAGGGGGCCGCCAGGGCGGGATCGTTCGGCCACCGACTGCCCCTTTCGTCCACATCGGCGTGGTCCCCGTCACTCGTTCAGGTGACGGCGAGGAGTCAGTGTTAGCGATAACACTCGTCCGGTCAAGCCCGGCCCGCGTAACGGTCTCGTCACGTGCCCCGCCGGTCCACCGGCGATTTCGACGCGTTCGACCAGCATTTTCGGTGAAGAACCCACCACCACCGGCCCGCGACCGCGGTGTTCAAAGCCGGAACCGCCGTGTTCAGACCCGCATCTCGCGTGATCAAGGCCGGAACTCACGTGGCTGAGGCCGGAACTCGCGAGTCACGGCTCCGATCACGCGAGTTCCGGGCCCCATCACGCGAGTTCCGGCTCTGATCACGCGGTTTCGTGAACAACCCACCGAAGGTCGCCTCGCGCGGCCGGCGGTCGTGAGTGGGAAACAGTGTTCTAACACTGTTTCCCACTCACGACGGTTACAGGGTCAGGGTGGCGGCGACCGGGAGGTGGTCGGAGCCGGTGGCGGGGAGGGTCCAGGCCGCCACCGGGCGGACGCCGGTCACGAAGATCTGGTCGATCCGGGCCAGCGGCAGCGACGCCGGCCAGCTGAAGCCGAAGCCGTCGCCGGCTTCGTCCTGGGCCGCCTGCATCCGGCTCGTGATCGGGGTGAGGGCGCGGTCGTCGGTCGTGCCGTTGAAGTCGCCGACCAGGACCTTGCGCGCGGCGGGGTCGGAAGCGACAGCGTCGGAAAGCAGGCCCAGTGCGGTGTCACGGCCGTTCGCCGTGAAGCCCGAGTCGAGCCGCACCCGCACCGACGGCAGGTGCGCCACGTACACCGCGACCGGCCCTTGTGGACTGTCCACAGTGGTCCGCAAGGCTCGGGTCCACGGCATGATCGCCACCGGTTCCGTGTCGTGGATCGGGTAGGTGCTCCAGATCCCGACCGTCCCCTGCACCGAGTGGTGCGGGTACGCGGCGGCGAGCGCGTCTTCGTACTTCGGCACCTCGGACCGCTTCAGCTCCTCCAGCGCGATCACCTGCGCGCCGGACGCCGCCAGGGCGCGCGCGGTGCCCGCCGGGTCCGGGTTCTCGTCGTTGACGTTGTGCGAGACGATCGTGAAGTTCCCGCCGCTCTCCCGCTTGTCGAAGACGCGGCCGCCGAACGACGCGCCCCAGACGAGCGCGGGCAGCAGCAGCGCCACCAACGCCAGCGCCGACCGCCGGATCAGCGCCGCCACGAGCAGCGGGACCACGAGCAAACCGACCCACGGCAGGACGGTCTCCAGCAGCGAACCGGCGTTGCCCGCCCAGTTCGGCACCAGCGGGTGCGCGAGCAGCAGCACCGCCGTCAGCACGGCGAACACCGCGATGACGCGGCCACGTCGCCAGGGTCCGGGACGACGCTCCGGCGCGGGCGGCACGGTGATCGGTTCGGTCACCGCGGTCATCGGGTCGCCGCCGGGAGCTCCCGCTGGATCGCGGCGATGAGCGTCTCGCTGGTGGCCAGCGCGGCCTGCAACCCGGCCGACGGCGTCCCGCCGGGGCTCTGGTGCAGCACCACCCCGAGGATCAGCGCGCCGCTCGACGCCCGGGCCGCCCACATCAGCGCCCCGCCGGCCGCGGTCGACGAGCCTGTCTTCAGCCCGATCACGCCGGAGCGGCCGAGCAGGGTGTTCGTGTTGACGACCGCGCCCGGCACGCCGTCGACCTTGAGACTCGGCGTCGCGACGATCGAGCGGACGGTGTCGTCCTTCATCACCTCGCGGGCGAGCAGCAGCTGGTCCTCGGCGGTGCTCGTCGTGGAGTCTTCGACGCCGCTGGCGCCGGTGTAGGTGGTACTGGTCATGCCGAGCGCCGAGGCTTCGCGGTTCATCTTCGCGACGAACGCGTCCTGGCTCCCGGCGTCCCACCGGGCCAGCAAGCGCGCGACGTTGTTGCCGGACGGGATGAGCATCAGGGCCAGCAGGTCGCGCTCGCTGATCGTGCGGCCCGCGCGGACCGGCGCGGACGACTCCTCGGCCGACGTCGACTCGGTCTCGGCCTGCTGGTCGACGGTGATCCGCGGGCCCGCGTCACCCGGGGCGAGCGGATGGTCCTTGAGCACGACGTAGGCGGTCATCACCTTCGTGACGCTGGCGATCGGCACCGGCGTCCGCTCCCCGCGGCTGCCGAGCGTGCCCAGGCCCTGGACTTCGGCACTCGCCTGGCCTTCCGCGGGCCACGGCAGCGCCAGGGTGACGTTCGGGCGGGCCGGATTCGCCTGACCCGCCACCGACGGCGGGAAGACCACCCAGCAGGTCGCGGCGAGCGCCACCGCCGCCGCGGCGGCGAGGCCGCCGGCGACGGGCGGGATGCGAAAGCGGGCCATGGATCTCCTCCGGGTGCCGGGGTGCGCCACTCGAGCGCACACCGATCACTCTGTCCGGAGAAGATCGCCGTCCCGTCGGGGTTGTTCGACAGGTCTGAACCAGAAGTGTCCCGGTTCTGTACCAAAAGTGGCGCGGGAGGCCCTCTGCCGCGCGCACGGCAGAGGGCCCGCCCCGCACCGCGCGATCAGCTCACGTGGACGTAGTCCACGACGAGCTGCTGCGGGAACTGGGTGCTGCCGTCGGGGTCGCCGGGCCAGTAGCCGCCGACCGCCAGGTTGAGGATGAGGAAGAACTCGTGGTTGAACGCCCACTGGTTGCCGCCGACGTCGGCGGGCGTGCGGGTCTGGTAGGCGTTCCCGTCGACGGACCAGACGATCTTGTCCGTGGACCAGTCGATCGCGTAGGTGTGGAAGTCGTCGGAGAAGTTCGGCCCGCTGTAGGGCGCGCCGATCCCGGCCGAACCGGAGTAGCCGGGGCCGTGGATCGTGCCGTGCACGGTGTTCGGCTCGAACCCGACGTTCTCCATGATGTCGATCTCACCGCAGTTGGGCCAGCCGGCGCTGCCGATGTCGGTGCCGAGCATCCAGAACGCGGGCCACATGCCCTGCCCGCGCGGCAGCTTCATCCGGGCTTCGATGTGCCCGGAGGACGCGGCGAACTTGCCGGAGCTGTTGAGCCGCGCCGAGGTGTACTCGCAGGGCCCGTACCAGCAGTTGTTCCCGCTGCTTTCCTTCTTCGCGGTGATCACGAGGTGGCCTTGCCCGTCGAGCGCCGCGTTGGCGGTGCCGTCGGTGTACCACTGCCGTTCGTGGTTGTTGACGTTGTCCCCGGTCTCGTGGCCCCACTTCGACCCGTCGACGCCGGCACCGGCCGGGCCGTCGAAGTCGTCGCTGAAGCTGGCGAGCAGGTTGGCGGGGACGGCCGAAGCGGCCTGGCTCTGCGGTGCGGCCACCAGTGCGCCGGCCACGAGCAGCGCCGCGGGCGCCACCAGCAGGCGGGCGGTCCGCCGCCATCGGGCGGAGTTCTCGGTCGACATCGTTGTCGCCCCTCTCGGTCCGCGGGCGACGGCTGGCGGCTCACCGGCACCCTATTTGTTGTGGATGGCAACAAAGTATCCACGGGTGCCTGGCGAAGAACAAGGCTAACCGGTCGGACATTTTCCGACGAGTACCCGATGGTCCGGACCATCGGGTACTTTCGGGCAATCGGTGCCGGTCGGAGCGGCTCAGCGCTGGATGCAGTCCAGTCCGAGGCCGACGCCGGTGGCCACGTACCGGCAGATGTGCGACGCGTGCTCGGCGTCGGTCGACGCGCAGTTGAGCGGCACGCCGAGCAGGTCGACCGCGCAGTAGGCGTAGAACTGGTTCGGGTTGCCCGGCACGGGGTCCGCCGATGCCGGCGCGGCCAGGCCGACAGCCGCGGAAACGGTGAGCGCGGCCGCGGCCGCGATGGCGGCGATACGATTCCTCATGGTGCTCTCCTCCCGGAATTCCCCTGTACGCCAGGGGTTTGTGCTGGGAGAGATTCCCCGCGGCGAACCGCTTCACCTCCAGGTCACCGGAAAGTGTCACGGGACGGGACCGCGAACCGAACAGAACATGAACAGTCGCTGCTCGATTACGTCCGAACGTAGGTAGTTGCGAACAGCTTCGATCACTTAGGCTGGCTGTCGCTGCCCCGCCGAGGTCCCCCTGGAGGCTCCCGTGATGGCCGACCCGCACCGCTCCGGACTCACCCGCCGCAGCTTCCTCGGCGGTGTCGCCGCCGCCGGCGCCCTCGGCGCCCTGCCGCCGGGCATGGCCGAGGCGCTCGCCGAACCGCGCGCGAGCGGCAGCCTGTCCGACGTCGAGCACGTCGTGGTCCTGATGCAGGAGAACCGCTCGTTCGACCACTACTACGGCACCATGAAGGGCGTCCGCGGCTTCGGCGACCGCTCGGCGATCGTGCAACCGAACGGCCAGGACGTCTTCCACCAGCCCGACTCCGGCCGCACCGACGGCAAGTACCTGCTGCCCTTCCGCGTCGACACGTCCAAGGTGGACGGTCAGGACCTCGGCGACCTCGGCCACGGCTGGGCCGATCAGCACCAGGCCGTCGCGGGCGGCGCGAACAACGCGTGGGTCCCCGCCAAGGGCGAGATGACCATGGGGTACTTCGGCCAGGGGGACATCCCGTTCCACCGGGCGCTGGCCGACGCGTTCACCGTCTGCGACCACTACCACTGCTCGGTGCAGGGCCCGACCACGCCCAACCGGCTCTACCTGTTCACCGGCACGATCGACGCCGACGGCCACGGCGGCGGCCCGGCGAACTACAACCCGGCCGACTACAAGCCGGTGTTCAGCTGGACGACCTACCCGGAACGCCTGCAGCAGCACGGGGTTTCGTGGAAGGTGTACGCCAGCAAGGAGGTCGGCGACGCGGGCGGCTCGTTCGTCGGCGACTACGGCGACAACCCGCTCTGGCTGTTCAAAGCCTACCACCAGGACTACGCGAGCGAACTGTCCGAACGGGGCAGTGTGTTCAAGACCTGGGGCCCGGATTCCGGGAAGGGCAAGGACGTCAGCCACGTCCTGTCGGAGTTCACCGCCGACTGCGCGAGCGGCTCACTCCCCCGCGTCTCGTGGATCGTCGCGCCCTACGGCTACTGCGAACACCCGGAGGCGCGGCCGGTCGACGGCGCCGCGTACACCCAGACCGTGCTGAACGCCTTGTGGGCCAACCCGAAACTGTGGGAGTCCACAGTGGTCCTGATCAACTACGACGAGAACGACGGCTTCTTCGACCACGTCGCCCCGCCGATCGCGCCGCCCGGCACCGCGGGCGAGTACATCGGCGGCCAGCCGATCGGCCTCGGCGCGCGGGTGCCGATGACGGTGATCTCGCCGTGGAGCCGCGGCGGCTGGGTCAGCTCGGAGGTCGCCGACCACACGTCCGTGATCCGCTTCCTCGAACGCTGGACCGGCGTCGCCGAGCCGAACATCAGCGCGTGGCGCCGGGCGCTGTGCGGCGACCTGACGGGCTGCTTCGACTTCGGCACCACCGACGTCCGGATCCCGCTGCTGCCCGACACCGCGGCGCTGCGCAAGCAGGCCGACGACACCCAGCGCAAGCTGCCGAAACCCGCGCCGCCGGCGACCGGGAAGCAGCAGGCGCCGGTGCAGGAAGCGGGCACCCGCCCGGCCCGCGCGCTCCCCTACCAGCCGCTCGTGACGACGTCGCTGAGCGCCGACCACCAGATCCTGACCACGACGTTCGCCAACCAGGGCACGGCGGCCGTCCAGCTCACCGCGTACCGCAACGACGGCCAGACCGACGGCCCGTGGGGCTACGACGTCGCCGCGGGCAAGCAGGTCAGCGACACGTGGCGGATCCAGGCCTACGGCGGCGGCAAGTACGGCGTCGCGGTGCACGGGCCGAACCGGTTCCGCTGGGTCTTCGCCGGGGACGCGAACAGCGCGGGCGCCGGGGTCGACGTCACCGCCGGCTACACCGCCGACCACAAGCTGCGGCTGACCCTGCGCAACGGCGGCACGACGGCCGTCAAGGTCACGGTGACCGCGAACCACTACCGCACCGACGGGCCGTGGACGTACGCGCTGGCCGCGGGCCAGACGGTGACCGACGACTGGAACGCCGTCAGCTACGGGTCCGGCTGGTACGACCTCTCGGCCACGCTCGACGCCGACCCGAAGTTCCTGCGCCGGTTCAGCGGGCACATCGAGACGGGCGCGCCGAGCGTCACGGGGTAGTCGTTCACATCCGTGATGGGCGTTCAGTTTGTTGACGCATGTCACATCCGTGACCTATAAAGGGACAGTCCGGGTGTACGCCGCAACACCTCCGCTGTAACCCCTCTCCCGGAGGTCACGGGTGTCCCGACGAAGTCCGCTCCGCCGTGCCGCTTTCCTCGGCGCCGCAACCGTTGCCGCCACTGTCGCCGCCGTCGCGCTCACCGGCGGCGGCCCCGCGCAGGCCGCGGCGGCGAACCTGTCCGCCACGTTCGCGCAGACCTCGGTCTGGACCGGCGGTTACGGCGGCGAGTACACGATCGCCAACCGCGGTGACGCGGCCTCGACCGGCTGGACCGTCGAGTTCGACCTGCCCGCCGGGTCGTCGGTGAGCAGCTCCTGGAGCTCGGTGAAGACCCAGAGCGGGCAGCACTACAAGTTCACCAACGCCGGGTTCAACGGCACGGTCAAGCCCGGCGCCACCGCGAGCTTCGGCTTCAACGTCGCCGGCGCCGGCGTGCCCGCCGCGTGCACGATCAACGGCGCGTCGTGCGCCGGCGGCGGCCCGGTCACGACCACGCCGACGACCCCGACGACAAGCACCACCACGCCACCGCCGACCACGACGACCACTCCGCCGCCGAGCGGTGACACCGTGAACGTCTCGACGGCCGCCCAGCTGCAGGCCGCGCTGGCCACCGCGGCGCCGGGGCAGGCGATCAAGCTCGCGGCCGGCACGTACCGCGGCTCGTTCGTCACGACGAAGGCGGGCACGGCGGCGAAGCCGATCACGCTGTCCGGCCCGGCCGGCGCGATCCTGATCAACGACGGCCCGAGCGGGGACGCGCCGGACTGCCCGGTGCCGACCGCGGGCTGGGACTCCGGTTACGGCCTGTGGCTGTCGGGCGCGCCGTACTGGAACCTGACCGGCTTCACCGTGCAGGAGGCGAAGAAGGGCATCGTCGTCGACAACTCGCCGCACACCACGATCGACGGCGTGAACGTCAACCACGTCGACGAGGAGGCGGTGCACTTCCGGCGTTCGTCGGCCGACAGCGTGCTGAAGAACTCGACCATCACCTACACGGGCCTGGTGCAGCCGGGCTACGGCGAAGGCGTCTACCTCGGCTCGGCCAACTCGAACTGGGCCTGCCACGGCAACTCCGGCGGCGTCGACCGCGGCGACCGGATCCAGGTGCTGGACAACCGCATCGGCCCGTTCATCGCGGCCGAGCCGATCGACGTCAAGGAAGGCACCACGGGTGGGCTGATCCGCGGCAACACCTTCGACGGCCGCGGCATCTCCGGCGAGAACTCGGCGGACTCCTGGATCGACGTCAAGGGCATCGGCTACACGATCGAGAACAACACGGGCACGTTCGCCCCGCCGGGCGTGTTCGCCAACGGCTACGAGAACCACAACACCAGCACGTCACCGTCGTTCGACAACGGCTGCGGCAACGTCTGGCGCAACAACAAGTCCGACCTCGGCGGGGTCGGCGCCTACGCGATCAAGATCAGCTCGGTCTCGAAGTGCGCGGCCAACCCGAACGTGGTGTACGCGTCCAACACGGTCACGAACGCGACGTCCGGCCTGACGAACATCACCGTCACCCCGTAGCGGCCTCTGACCGCCGCCGGGTACCGCCCGGCGGCGGTCAGAGGTGCATCGCCAGCCAGAGCGCCACCCAGGCGGCGGCCACCAGGGCCGCGACCATCACCGCTCCGAAGAGCACCCGCCGTACGCCCACTGGTGTCCTGGTCTGCTCCATACTGATGATCATGAACCACGCGGCCGGATCCCGACAGGCGGCGCGCTCGACCGGGCGACCCCCGCGCGGGGTACCCCGGCACCGCACTCACGGCACGATCGAGTCCACGTACCCGCCGTCGACGCGGACGGCCGCGCCGGTGGTCGCCGACGCGAACGTCGAACTCAGGTACACCACCAGGTTCGCGATCTCTTCGGGCTCGATCAGCCGCTGCAGCAACGACTGCGGCCGGTGCTTCTTCATGAACTCGCGCTGGGCCTCGTCCCACGGCCGGTCCTTGCCGACCAGCTCGTAGACGAAGTCCTCGACGCCGCCGGTGTGCGTCGGGCCCGCGATGACCGCGTTGACGGTGACGCCGGTGCCGGCCGCGTGCTTGGCGAACCCGCGGGAGACGCCGAGCAGCGCCGTCTTCGACACTCCATAGTGGATCATCTCGGCCGGGATCACGATCGCGGAGTCGCTGGCGATGTACTGGATCCGGCCCCAGCCGCGCTCGGTCATCCCGGGCAGGTAGGCGCGCGTGAGCCGGACCGCGGCGAGGACGTTGACCTCGAAGTAGCGCCGCCAGTCGGCGTCGGTGATCTCCAGGGGCTCCTGGGCGCCGAAGATGCCGAGGTTGTTGACGAGGATGTCGGCGTCGGGCACGGCCTCGACGACCTGGGCCGCGCCGGCCTCCTCCGAGACGTCTCCGTGGGCGGCGACCAGGTCGGCGTCGGGCAGCTCCTGCTTCAGCCGCGTGATGGCGGCCTGGACGCCGTCGGAGCCGCGGCCGTTGATCGCGACCCGCGCCCCCGCGGCGGCCAGCCCCTTCGCGATCGCCGACCCGATGCCCTGGGTGGACCCGGTGATCAGTGCCGTCTTCCCACTGAGGTCGACCCGCATGCGTGAAAGCCCTTTCTCGCGCCACCGTGCTTCCGGCCGATTGAAGCACAGCCCCAGCGGGCCCACCGGCTGAAGCCGAACCGGCCCACGGAACGGCCGGAACGGACGACGGCCGCGAAAAGCGGTTGCCGTCGTCGGCGGATCGGCGCCACCATCTGCGCCATGACCACGCACCGCATGCCGCTCCTGCCGACCGTCGCCGCGATCGCCGCGCCGGTCCAGCAGCAGCCGTGCCGTCCGCGGAGGTCCGACACCTTCGCGTCGTGACCGGCGCGCTGGTCGCCGGGCTGCTGGCCGGCTACGGCATCGCCATCCCGGTCGGTGCCGTGGCGACCTACCTCGTCGCGCTCACCGCCCGGACGTCGCTCACCACCGGCCTCGCCGCCGCGCTCGGTGTCGCGACCGCCGACGGCGTGTACGCGCTGGTCGCGGTCCTCGGCGGCGCCGCGATCGCCGGGGTGATCACGCCGATCGCGCAGCCGCTCAAGCTGGCCTCGGCGGCGATCCTGATCACGCTGGCCGTCCGTGGCGCCGTGCAGGCCCTACGACGCGGGCCGACGGCGGACCGGCCGGTGACCCGGCTCGGCGCCGGGCGCGCGTACGTCGGCCTGCTCGGGATCACCCTGGTCAACCCGACCACAGTCGTCTACTTCACCGCGCTGGTGATCGGCGACCGGGCCGGCACCGCCGTCACCACCCTCGACCAGGCGGTGTTCGTGCTGGCCGCGTTCGCCGCGTCGGCGAGCTGGCAAGCGCTCCTCGCCGGGGGCGGGGCGTTGCTCGGGCGGGTTCTGACCGGGCCGCGCGGCCGGCTCGTGACGGCGCTCGCGTCGAGTGCGGTGATCACCGCGCTCGCCGTCCGGCTTGTCCGGTCGTGACCCGAAAAGCGTTGTCCTGTAACGGTTTGCCCGATTCTGCGGGGGCACGGTGGAAGAAGTTCGGCTGCCGCCGTCCGGTTAGTCTCTGATCGAGACCGGGGGAACTGGAGGCCGTCATGACCATGCCCATGTCGTCGATGTCGGGGTGGGACACCGCCGGCGCGATACTGATCGTGCTGTGGGCGCTCGCCATGTGGGCGGCCGTCGGTGTCCTGGCCTACGCCAACCGCGGGCCGGTGCGCCCGTGGGTCTACCGCGGCTCGGTGGCGCTGATCGGCGTCGGGGTGATCGGGCAGCTCGGGCACCTCCAGGAGCACGTCGCCCAGGTCGGGTACTGGCTCGGCCACCCGAACTCGCCGTCCTGGATGACGCCGTGGGGCACCGGCCTGGCCAACGGCCTGCAGATGGTCCTGCCGAACCGGCCGACCTTCGGCATGGAACTGCTGCACCTGACCGGGAACTTCATCTTCCTCGCCGGGCTGGCCGGCGTCATGGTGATCACCCGCCGCGCCACGAAGACCCAGGCGCACCGCTGGGGCAAGATGGGCGTCTGGATGCAGGGCATCCACGGGCTGGAGCACCTCGCGCTGACGGTGTCGGTCGCGTTCGGTTCGCGTGCGATCGGCCTGTCGACGTTCTTCGGCCTCATCGACCCGGGCCCGGGCCTGACCACCTACCGCGTCTGGTGGCACTTCATCGCGAACGTCATCGGCACGGTCATCTTCGGGCTGGCGCTGTACCACCTGTGGAAGGAGCGCCGGGCGGTCCGCGCGACGTACTCGCTGCGCCCGGCGCCCGTCCTCACCGAACAGGCGGCGTGACGCAGGTCAGCACCGGCTGGCCCCAGTCCGCGTGGTCGTTGCCGTTGCCGTCGCCGCCGTCGGTCACCTGCAGGTCCAGGACCTGCGCGCCGGTGACGTCGACGTCGATCGGGACCGCCGCCTGGCCGCCGCGCACGACCGGCGTGGTCACCCGGGTCGTGCCGTCCACCGAGACGCTGAAGCTGACGCTGCCCGCCGAGCCGACTTCGCCGTCGACGCCGACCGAGGCGGTCAAGCGGGTGCAGGCGCCGGCCAGGTAGAGCTGGACATCGCCCGGCGCGTGGACGCCCAGGCCCTTCGCGTACGCGGTCCCGGCGATCGTCATCGGCTTGCCGTCGCCCGCGTTCGCCTCGCCGTTGCTCGTGTCGCGCTCCACCGGGCCCCAGCCGTTGGCCGCGGTCAGGAACGGCAGGTCGCTCACGGCGTCCTGCCCGGCGGGCGGCGCGGCCGGGACCGCACCGACGATCCGCTCGTCCGTCACGCTCCCCGGCCGCCCGGCCTGCCGGTAGCCGACGCGCACCGAGAGCGCCGACGTGTCCACTGTGGAGGGTGCGGTGACCGGCCAGGTGAACGTCGCCGAGGCGCCGCCGTCGATCCGCGCGACCGAGGGCGGTGAGGCCGCGCCGATCGTCCACCCGGCGGGCGCGGTCAGCACCGGCCGGACGTCCGACGCCGGCGGCGCGCCCGCCGGCACCCGGACGGTGGCCGACGCCGTGAACGACTGCCCTGCCGTCGCGGTGTCCGGCACCGACAGCGAGACCGCGGCCGTCGGTGCCGGCGGCATCGGGTACCGGCCGTCGTAGCCGGGCGAGGCGTTCTGCCGCATGGACAACGGCGAGCGGTGCGAGCCGTAGTTCGTCCAGGTGACGTTCCCGAGGCCGCCCGTGCTGCCATCCAGGTTCCACACCGCGACGGCGATCGTGTTGTGGCCGTTCGGGTTCAGGATCCCGTTCGGGATCGGGAAGCTGTGCTGCGGCCCCAGGTAGTTGACGTACTGGCCGAGCTGCCAGCCGTTGACGAACAGCAGCGCCCGGTACTGCCGCCCCGGGTCGTCGGTGATCGTCAGGCCGAGCGAGGTGTCCTGACCGCGCGGCAGGTCGAGGTTCGCGGTGGTCCGGTACCACGAGACGCCCGGCGTGCTGTCCTTCGCGGGGAGCGTCGCCGGCTTCCACGCCGCGTCCGGGAACCCGGGCAGCGACCAGCCGGCCCGCTCGCCGTACAGGCCGCCGGTGTTGAGCGGGCCGCGGACGGTGTCGAGGCCCTGCTCCCCGCCCCGGACGCCCTGCAGCCGCCAGGTCACCGACGTCAGCGCGGACCCGGTCAGCCGCGCCGACGTCAGGCCGCGCGCGGCCTTGCTGCCGTTGGCCGCGCCGTAGTCCTCCTCGTGCCCCATGTTCACGGTGAGGACGGAGATCTCGTTGTCCCCTGCCCGCAGCGCACCGGCCGGGAACGTGAAGGTGTGCTGCTGGGTCGTCGAACTGCCGAGGAAGACGCCGTTCAGCCACGCCGAGAACGCGCCCGCCGGTCCCCCGCTCTGGCTGTTCAGCGTGATGCCGCTCTGCTTGCCGTCGCCGGTGAAGCGGCCGCGGTACCAGGTGTTGCCGGTGTGGAAGCCGTAGTCGTCGGCGAAGAGCACCGGTTTCGTGCCGACGGCGGTGCTGCTGTTGCTGGTCGTCTTGTCGGCGACCGGCCACGCCGAGTCGTCGAAGCCCGGCGCGCTCTCCGGTGACTCCTGCTGGTGCTTCCAGCCGGTCAGGGCGGGCAGGGTCACCGGTTTCGCCGTCGGCAGGGTGCCCGTGCGGCTGCCACTGGACGTCGGCCGGGTGCTCACCGGCTGCCCGTTCCAAGTGACGTTCCCCGCACCGAAGACCTCGAACGCGCCGTCGGTGCCGGTGTCGCCGGTCAGGTCGAGCGAGCCCGGCCGGGCGGTCGCCGTGCGCAGCAGGTCGGTGCCGCGCACGAGCACCGGACCGGCGGCGGCGTCCTGGCGCCAGAACGTCCCCGCCGTCGCCTTGTCCGCGAGCAGCAGGAGCAGCGGCCGCTTGCCGGGGGCCGTGACGAGCACCCGGGTCAGGCCGTCGTGGGTGTAGTTCAGCCGCAGGTCGCCGCTGGCGGCGTCCCAGGTGCTGGTGGCGGCGCCGTCGAGGACCTGGACCTTGGGCTGCTGCGCGAACCGCAGGACGGTTTCGCCCGGCCCGCCGTGGTCGCCGTAGAGCACCGCGAGGTCGCGGCCGCCGATCGTCGCGGACGTCATGATCTCCGACGTCGAGTACTGCATCCGCGTCTGCCCGAGGTCGTAGCCGGCGACGACGATCTTGGACTGGCGCCCGTCGAGCGTGAGTCCGGTGCCGGGCTGCTGCGGGACGACCGGGTAGTAGTCGGTGCTCGCCGACAGCAGGTCGACGGCGTCCACGACGACGAACGGCCCGGTCGCCTGCGCGTTCTTCTGCCCGGTCACGGCGATCCTGAGCGTGTGCGCCCCGGCGGGCAGGCCGCGCACCTCGTAGCCGGTGACCTGGTTCTGCTTGCTCGCCGCGTAGAGGTCGACGGTGCTGACCTTGACGTCGTCGAGGTAGACGTCGGCGATGCCGTGGCTCGGGTCCTTCGAGGTGACCCAGCGGATCCCGGTGCCGGTGAAGGGAATGCTCACGCTGTCGCCGGTGACCTCGGAGAACGACTCCGTGTGCTGGTAGTCGCCGCCGGTGTAGTCGACCTCGGGCCCGGCGTGGGTCCAGGTGCCGGTGTAGCCGACCTCGGTCGCGCGGTCGTCGTAGCTGTAACCGGCGCGCGCGGCGAGGTCGAGGGCCAGGCTCGTGGTGTTCTTCGCGTTCGACGTCGAGTCGGTGTGGCGCAGCGTGTGGAACTGGGTGCGGGTGTCCGGGTTGATCCGGGCGGTGTCGGTGAGCGCCGGGTCGGTCAACGGCGCCGCGGCGAGGCCGTCGGTCTTCGTCAGCGGCGCGACGGACTGGGTGAAGTAGCCGATCAGCTTGTCTTCGGTGTATTTCGGGTCGTACTGGCGGGCTTCGGTGATCGCCGCGCCGTAGTCGTAGGACGTGTAGTTCTGCGGGATCGCGCTCCAGCCCCAGGACGTGCCGCCGTGCAGCATGTAGAAGCTCTGGCCGGTGGCGCCGACGGCGATGTTCTGCTTGTAGAAGACGTTCGCGAACTTGTCGTTGATCAGCTGGGCGCACTTCGCGTAGCCGGGCCCGCCCCACGGGTCGAACGCGCCGCCCTGGAACTCCGCGGTGATCAGCGGTTTCCCGGGGACGTGGTCGTAGCTGATGTCCGGGACGCCGTTCCACTTGTCCGGGTTGGAGCAGTCGAAGCCCTGCGGGTAGGAGTCGGCGGCGTCGACGTCGAGGGCGGCGTCACCGGCGTTGAAGGTGCCGTTGTTGTTGCCCACCAGGGGAACCGTGATGCCGTCGGCGTGGGCTTTGTCCTCCAGGTGCCGCATGTAGGCGCGGCCGTCGGCGTCGCCGTTGTAGTACTCGTTCTCGACCTGGTAGGCCAGCACGCTGCCGGTGCCGTTGGTCAGCTGGTGGCGCGCGATGATCCGGTCGATCTGCGTCTGCCACTCGTCGGAGTACTTCAGGTAGACCGGGTCGGCGCTGCGGGTGTGGCCGGGGGTGGTGGACAGCCAGGTCGGGAAGCCGCCGCCGTCGACCTCGGCGTTGATGTACGGGCCGGGCCGCGCGATGACGTAGAGCCCGGCCTGCTGGGCCATGTCGAGGAGCTTGTCGAGGTCGCGGACGCCGCTGAAGTCGTAGACGCCCTGGCGCGGCGAGTGGTAGCCCCAGTCGAAGTAGAGCGACGTCGCGTTGAAGCCGGCGGCCTTCATCTTCTGGAAGATGTCGAGCCACAGGTCGGGGCTGGGCAACCGGTAGGAGTGGAACTCGCCGGACCACAGGTAGGTGCGGGTCCCGTCGACCAGGAACGAGTAGCCGTCGTAGGTGACGGTGTGGGCGGCCTTCGGCGGCGGCGCGGCCGACGCCTGCTGCGGGACGAGCACCCCGGCCAGCGCGAAGACGACCGAAAGCAGGGCGGCGAACAGCGTCCGGGCGGTGCGCATGGCGAGGTCCTCCTGGATCGACGGTGAACCAGAATGTCGGATTCACGCAGAATCGAACACGAACGCTAGGGAACCTCAACAGAAGCGGTCAAGATACGACACCAGGATGGATCAAGCCGGAGGTCGGTCGGTAGTGCAGACGGACGCAGGTCGTGAGTGTTCAGGGCGGTTCTAACCGCCCTGAACACTCACGAGGGCCGGGGTCAGCGCGGGCCGGTGCTCTCGCGCACGATCAGCTCCGCGGGCACGAGGTGGCGCGCACCGATCTCGCCGCCGGCCATGCGGGTCTCCAGGAGCCCGAACGTGCGGCGGCCGACCTCGATGAAGTCCTGGCGGACCGTGGTCAGCGGCGGGGAGAAGTACGCCGCCTCGGGGACGTCGTCGAAGCCCGCCACCTGGACGTCCGCCGGGACCCGCAGGCCCGCCTCGGTGAACGCCCGCAGCAGGCCCAGCGCCATCTGGTCGTTGGCCGAGAAGACGGCGCCGAGCCCGCGCACCCCGGCGAGCGCGCGGCCGGCGTCGTAGCCCGAGCGCGGGCTCCAGTCGCCGCGGACGACGTCGGGGACCCGCAGGTCGTGGCGTTCGAGGGTCTCGCGCCAGCCGCGTTCGCGGTCGCGCGCCTCCAGCCAGTCCTCGGGACCGGCCAGGTGCCAGACCGTCTGGTGCCCCAGGGCCAGGAGGTGCTCGGTGGCGCGGCGGGCGCCGTCGTACTGGTCGACGGAGATCACCGGGACCGGCGCGCCCTCGCCGCCGCCGACCGCGACCACCGGGATGTCCGCGGGCGCCGCCGCCAGGGCACGCCCCGCCGTCACGTGCGGCGCGATGACGACGATCCCCTCGACGGCCTGGCGCCGCAGGTTCTCCACCGCGTCGCCGATCGACGACCTTCCTGGACGGCTGACGCTGCAGATCGCGACGCCGTAACCGGCCTCGCGGGCGGCGTTCTCGATGCCGTAGAGGGTGCTCGCCGGGCCGTAGAGGTTGGACTCCAGCGCGACGACGCCGAGCGTGCCGGACCGGCCCGTGACCAGCGTCCGGGCGGCCGAGTTGGGCCGGTAGCCGAGCTTCTGCACGGCGGCCAGCACCCGCGCGCGGGTGTCCGGGTGCACCGGTCCGCTCTCGTTGACCACCCGGGAAACGGTCATGTGCGACACACCGGCCAGGCCCGCGACATCGGCCAGGCTCGGCTGGCGCTCCCCCGGCCGCGTCCGTTCCGCCACCTGGCCCCCTCCCGTTCGTACCCCCGCCGCGTTCACGATATCCAGTCCCGGGAACCGTCCGGGGCCCGCGTACGTTGCCATTACCTACGGCACCGTAAGTTACGGTCGCGTAGGTGACGGAAGGACGTTCGTAATGCCGGTCCCCGAAAGCACGCGCCTGATGTTCGAGCTGGAGGGCACGGTCGAGGAAAACCTCAACCGCCACCTCGCGGCCGCCCAGGAGTGGATGCCGCACGAGTACGTCCCCTGGAGCCAGGGGCGTGACTTCGCCGACCTCGGCGGGGAGGCGTGGGACCCGGAGCAGTCGCGGGTCACGCCGATCGCCCGGACCGCGCTCGAGGTCAACCTCCTCACCGAGGACAACCTCCCCAGCTACCACCGCGAGATCGAGCGCGCCTTCGGCCGCGACGGCGCCTGGGGCACCTGGGTCCACCGCTGGACCGCCGAAGAGGGCCGCCACGGCATCGCCATCCGCGACTACCTGCTCGTGACGCGGGCGGTCGATCCGGTCGAGCTCGAGCGGATGCGCATGGAGACCATGCAGGCCGGGTACGAGACCGGCGACAAGCCGCTGCTGCACGTCTGCGCGTACGTGTCGTTCCAGGAGCTCGCGACGCGCCTGTCGCACCGCAACACCGGCCGCTACACGCAGGACCCGCTGGCCGAGAAGCTGCTCGCCCGGGTGTCCACGGACGAGAACCTGCACATGGTCTTCTACCGCAACCTGGTCAAGGCCGCGCTGGAGATCTCCCCCGACGCCATGGTCCGCGCCATCACCGACGAGGTCCTCGACTTCGCGATGCCCGGCGCGGTCATCCCCAGCTTCGTCCGCAAGGCGGCCCTGATCGCCAAGGCGGGCATCTACGACCTGCGCATCCACCACGACGACGTCGTGATGCCGCTGCTGCGCTACTGGAAGATCTTCGACCTGACCGGCCTCGGCGAGGTCGGCGAGACCGCGCGCCAGGAACTGGCGGACTTCCTCAAGACGCTCAACGCCCAGGCATCCCGCTTCGAGGAACGCCGCGACGCCGCTGCCGCCCGGGCGGCTGCTCGTGGAGTGCCGGCGGTCTGACGCAGGCTGCGGCGGCGGGCTCTTCGGGGCGGCGCCGCGAGTCTCGGTCGACCGCCCCACCCGCACCGTTGCGGAGGCGCGGCGGCCGGACCGCGCGCCCGCCGCGCGGCCTGGCTCCGGAACGTGCGGATCTTTCCGCGCGGTCCCACCCCCGCGAGGCCGACCGCCCGGCCGGGGCCGTCGGCGGGCGCGCCCAGTCGACCACGGCGGCCGGACCGCACCCGTCGCGCAGCCCGGCTCCGAAACGTGCGGATCTTTCCGCGCGGTCCCACCCCCGCGAGGCCGACCGCCCGGCCGGGGCCGTCGGCGGGCGCGCCCAGTCGACCACGGCGGCCGGACCGCACCCGTCGCGCAGCCCGGCTCCGAAACGTGCGGATCTTTCCGCGCGGTCCCACCCCCGCGAGGCCGACCGCCCGGCCGGGGCCGTCGGCGGGCGCGCCCAGTCGACCACGGCGGCCGGACCGCACCCGTCGCGCAGCCCGGCTCCGAAACGTGCGGATCTTCCCGAGCCGTCCCTGCCGGGCGCCCGATACGCTGCGGGAGTGGCTTCCCTGCTCAACGTCGTCGATGTCGAGGCGACGTGCTGGGCCGGCGAGCCGCCGGCCGGGCAAGCCTCCGAGATCATCGAGATCGGTCTCACCGTCGTCGACCCCGCGCGGCGGGCTCGGCTTGATCGGCACCGGATCCTGGTGCGTCCGGAGCGCTCGGCCGTCGGCGCTTTCTGCACCGAGCTGACCGGGCTCACCCAGGCCGACGTCGACGCCGGCGTCAGCTTCGCCGAGGCGTGCCGGATCCTCGCGGCCGAGCACGCCACGACCCGGCGCGGCTGGGCCAGCTGGGGCGACTACGACCGCCGTCAGTTCGAGCGCCAGTGCGCGGCCGACCCGGCGACCTATCCCTTCGGCCTGCGTCACCTCAACGCGAAGGCCCGCTTCGCGCGCGCCTACCGGCTGGCCCGGCCCGTCGGCATGGACCGCGCGCTGGCCATGGCCGGGCTGCCCCTGGAGGGCCGGCACCACCGCGGGGACGACGACGCGTGGAACGTCTCGGCGCTCGTCCTGCACCTCATCGGCCGCGGTGCCTGGCCGCAGCATCCTCAGAAGTGACCAATGGTCACCAGTCGACGCAACGCTGGGACCTGCACGTCGAGAAACAACAAGGTCTAGACCAAACGACCTAACTTCGTTGACTTTACCAATGGTCACCTGCAAGCTCCTCACCACCCGAGGAGGTTGCCCCCGTGAACAGACGCTCCCTGGCCGCCGTGGCCGGTTCGCTCACCTTCGCTCTCGCCCTGACCGCCTGCGGCACCTCGGCCGGACCGGCCGCCGCGCCGGGTGGCGGGCAGCTCACCGTGTGGCTGATGAACGGCGACCTGAGCGACCAGGCCACCGCCGCGATCAACACCGCGTTCGAGAAGGCCACCGGCGCGAAGGTGACCGTGCAGATCCAAGAGTGGGACAACATCAACACCAAGATCAGCACGGCGCTGGCGCAGGACACCACGCCGGACGTGATCGAGATCGGCAACACCGACGTCTCGCTGTTCGCCGCCAACGGCGCGCTGGCCGACCTCACCGGGCACCGCGACGACCTCGCCGCCGGCCAGACCTGGCTCCCGGGCCTGGCGGCACCGGCCACTGTGGACGGAAAGATCTACGCCGCGCCGCTGTTCGCCGGCAACCGCGCGGTGATCTACGACAAGCAGCTCTGGGCCGACGCCGGGGTCGCCGCGCCGCCCACGACGTTCGCCGAGCTCACCGCCGACCTCGACAAGATCAAGGCCAAGCACCCGGAACCGGGCTTCTCCGCGTTCCACTTCCCCGGGCAGTACTGGTACGGCGCGCTGCAGTTCGTCTGGGACGCGGGCGGCGAGCTGGCCACCGAGTCCGGCGGCAAGTGGGCCGGCGCGCTCGAGTCGCCCGCCGCGCAGCGCGGGCTCCAGGCGTGGAAGGACTTCCAGGCCGCCTACTCGACGCCCGCGTCGCGCAACGTCGACACCAAGGCACCCGACCAGGCCGCGATGTTCGCCGCCGGTGGCGCCGGGGCCATCCTCGACACCAGCGTGAACACCGTGCTGAAGAACAAGCCCGAGCTGAAGGACCGGCTCGGCACGTTCCCCTTCCCCAGCGCGACGCCGGGCAAGAGCCAGCCGGTCTTCCTCGGCGGGTCCGACCTCGGGATCGCCGCGAAGAGCAAGAACCAGGACCTCGCCCTCGCCTACCTGAAGGCCGCGGCGAGCCCGGCCGTCCAGCGGGACGCCATCGTCGGCATCGACGGCTGGACGCCGGTGTCGCCGCAGATCATCGACCAGGTGACGCCGACGCTGCCGCCGATCCGGGCCGCGTTCTACGCCGCCGCGAAGTCGAGCGGCGCCACGCCGGCCACCCCGGGCTGGGCGACCATCGAGAGCGACAAGTCCGTCAACACCTTCTTCGCCGACATCGCGACCGGCCGCAAGTCCGTGGCCGACGCGGCGCGGGACTTCGACGCCCACTTGGGCCAAGCGCTCAACGCCGCCCCGTGACCGGGTGGGACGTCCGCGGTGGACTGCCGTCCCCTGACCGCAGGCGTCCCACCCACCTTGATGGAGGAACGCCGTGAAGGTCCTGAAGCGACCCGCGCCGGTCGTGGCGCCGCGGCCCGCGCCGCGGCGGAAGCGACGACGTCCGCTGCTGCCCTACGGCCTGCTCCTGCCCGCGGTCGTCGTCCTCGGGCTGGTGCTGGGGTATCCGCTGGTCCGGCTGCTGCTGATCTCGTTCCAGGGGTACGGCCTGCGCGCCCTGCTCACCGGCACGGCCGGGTGGGCGGGCTGGGACAACTACGCCGCGGTGCTCGGCGACGACCAGCTGGTCCCGGTGCTGCTGCGCACGGTCGGGTTCTGCGTCGCGCTCGTCGCCGGGACGCTCGTGATCGGCACGGGCGTCGCGCTGATGCTGCGGCGGCTCGGGCCCCGGATGCGGGTCGCCGTCACGATGAGCCTGATCGCCGCGTGGGCGTTGCCGAACGTGGCGTCCACCCTGGTCTGGCAGTGGCTCTTCCAGCCGGGCTACGGCGTGGTGAACTGGCTGCTCTCACAGCTGGGCCTCGGCGACTTCACCCAGCACGACTGGACGACGACCCCGGCGTCGGCGTTCACGCTCGTCTGGCTGCTGGTGGTGTGGCAGTCGGTGCCGTTCGTGGCGCTCACCCTGCACGCCGGGCTGACGCAGATCCCCCGCTCGTACTACGAAGCGGCCACTTTGGACGGTGCCGGGCCGTGGCGGGTGCACCTGACGATCACCTGGCCGTTCCTGCAGCCGATCTTCGGCCTGGTCACGATCCTCTCGGTGATCTGGGACTTCACCGTGTTCAACCAGATCTGGATCCTCACCCAGGGCGGCCCCAGCCAGGGCACGACGACGCTCGGGATCTGGACTTTCACCCGGGCCTTCAGCACCAACTCCTTCGGCCAGGGCGCGGCGATCGCCGTCGTCTCGGTCCTGCTGCTGCTGGCCATGACCATCGTGTACGTGCGCCGGCTGGTGCGAACGGGAGAGGACCTGTGATGCGGGGACGCCGGATCGGGACCAACGCCATGGCGACGCTGTTCTGCCTGGTGTGGGTGTTCCCGGTCTACTGGATGGTGAACACGGCCTTCAAGCCGCGCGGCGACATCCTGAGCCCGACGCCGCAGTTCCTCCCGGTGCACTTCACCCTCGGCAACTTCGCCGACGCGCTCGCGAAACCGGGCTTCACCCGCGACCTCCTCAACAGCGTCGTCGTGACGGTGTCGGTGGTCCTGCTGGCGATCGTCGTGGCGTTCCTGGCGGCGACGGCGTTGACGCGGTTCCGGTTCTTCGGCCGCCGCAGCTTCCTCATCGGCGTGCTGATCCTGCAGATGGTGCCGGTGCCCGCCCTGGTCATCCCGCTGTTCCTCGGCCTCAAGAGCGCGCACCTGCTGAACAACCTGTTCGGGCTCACCCTCACCTACGTGGCGCTGGTGCTGCCGTTCACGATCTGGACGTTGCGGGGCTTCCTGCACGGCATCCCGGTCGAGCTCGAGGAAGCGGCCATGGTCGACGGCGCGACGCGCGGGCGCATCATGGGCTCGGTGCTGCTGCCGCTCGTGCTGCCGGGGCTCATCGCGACCAGCGTGTTCGCGTTCATCACGGCCTGGAACGACTTCCTGTTCGCCTACGTGATCATGAAGGACCAGTCCGGGTACACGCTGCCGGTGTGGCTGGTCTCGTTCAGCACCAGCACCGGGACGGACTACGGCGGCCTGATCGCCGCGTCGACGCTGTTCGCGTTGCCGGTGGTCGTGTTCTTCGCGCTCGTCCAGCGCCACCTCGTCGAGGGCATGACCGCGGGCGCGGTGAAGGGCTAGTGCTCTCCTTGGTCCCCCGGCCCGCGGAACTGGTGCGGCACAACGGGTTCTTCACGCTCGACGGCGGCGTGCGCGTCGTCGCCGGTCCCGGTGCCGGGCGCGCGGCCGACCTCCTGACCGGCTTCTTCGGCGCGGGCCACGGCACGGAGATCCGGCTGAACCTGCGGCCCGGGCTCGGGCCGGAAGAGTACGAGCTGGACGTCGCCGAAGACCTCGTGACGCTCGTGGCGAGCGCGGAAGCCGGGCTGTTCCACGGCGTCCAGACGCTGCGGCAGCTCGGCCCGGACCGCTGGCCGTGCCTGCGGATCCGCGACCGGCCGCGGCTGGCCTGGCGCGGGGTGCTGCTCGACGTCGCCCGGCACTTCATGCCCCTGGACTTCCTGTACGAGTTCGTCGACCTCATCGCCCTGCACAAGTACAACGTGCTGCACCTGCACCTCACCGACGACCAGGGCTGGCGGCTCGAGATCGACGGCCGCCCCAAGCTGACCGACGTCGGCGCGTGGCGCAGCGAGTCGATGGTCGGCGCGGCCGGCAGCACGGTCTTCGACGGCGTCCCGCACGGCGGTTTCTACACCCGCGCCGAGCTGCGCGGGCTGGTCGGCCACGCGGCCGCCCGCGGCGTGCGGGTGGTGCCGGAGATCGACCTGCCCGGGCACGTCCGGGCGGCGCTGGCCGCCTACCCGGAGCTCGGCAACCACCCGCAGCGGCGGCAGCCGGTGTGGACCGGATGGGGCATCAGCCCCGACATCCTCGGCATGCACGACGCGGCCCTGGACTTCTGCCGCGACGTCCTGGCGCAGACCGCGGAGATCTTCCCCTCGCGGCACCTGCACATCGGCGGCGACGAATGCCCGACGACGCAGTGGGAGACCGCGCCCGCCGCCCTCGCCCGCGCGAAGGCGCTCGGGTTGCGGGACACCGCCGAGCTGCACGCCTGGTTCCTCGGCGAGCTGCACGGGTTCCTCGGCGAGCTGGGCCGGCAGTCGGTCTGCTGGGACGAAACGGGCCGCTCGCCGGGCACCCTGCCGCCGGCGATGACCGTGGCCAGCTGGCGCGACGCCGCTCACGGCGCGCAGGCCGTCGCCCGCGGCCACCAGGTGATCATGGCGCCGCACACGTCCACTTACTTCGACTACCCGCAGACCGACGGGCCGGGCGAGCCGCCGCGCGAGCTCGTCACCACCCTGGCCGACGTCCACGCCTACGACCCCCTCGACGGGAACCTGCCCGCCGCCGACCCGGACAACGGCGGCCGGCCCGGCGTCATCGGCACGCAGGCGCAGCTGTGGACCGAGCACGCGCCGACCCCCGACCACGTGCGGCAGCTGGCCTTCCCGCGGCTGTGCGCGCTCGCCGAGTCGGCCTGGTCCCCCGGCCCGCGCGACTATGCTGACTTCGAAGCCCGCTTGGCCGGTCACCTGGATCTGCTGCGCGCGCTGAACGCCCTGCCGAAGGAGCGCGTCCGGTTCCCGGGCGGGCTCCCCGCACTCCGAAAGCCGAGAACTTGACCGCAGACGCGCTCGGACCCGACCGGCCGCCCACCGCGAAACGGGACCGGGTCCGCCGCCACCTGCTGAACGTCATCGAGAAGGCCGGGCCGGGCACCGGGCTGGCCTCGGAGCGCGACCTGGCGCAGGAGCTGGGTGTGTCCCGCCCGACCGTCCGCGCGGCCATCGACGAGCTCACCCGCACCGGCCTGCTGGTCCGCCAGCGCGGCCGCGGCACGTTCACCAGCCCGCACAAGGTCACCCAGGAGCTCGCCGGCAGCGCCGCGGGCCTGGGCGTGCCGCCGGCGGAGGGGAACTGGACCAGCGAGGTCGTCGCGTTCACGACGGCGCCCGCGAGCGCCCCGCGCGCCGCGCGGCTGGAGGTCGCCGGTGGCGCGCCGGTCCTGCGGGTGACGCGCGTGCGCTACGTCGACGAGGAGCCGATCGCCATCGAGCGCCTCGACCTGCCCGCCGAGCTCGTGCCCGGGCTGGCGCCGGCCGACATGGAGGCCGGGAACTTCTACCGGCTGCTGCGGGAGCGGTTCGGGATCACCGTGGCCGAGGCCGAGCAGACGATGGAACCGGCCGTGACCAACCCCGAGCAGGCCGAGCTGCTGGACGTCCCGGTGTACGCGCCGATCCTGCAGGTCGAGCGGGTCACCCGCGACACCGCCGGCCGCATCGTCGAGCTGACCCGCTCGGTGTACCGCGGCGACCGCTACCGGATCACCTCGAAGCTGCGGTTCGACGCCGACTCCGGCTGAGCGGTCACGGACCGGCTCGGCGAAGCAGGTCCCGGGGGCCGTACTACCGTCGGGGGCGTGTGGGTCGTCCTGCTGGTCGCGGTGCCCGTCGGGGTGCTGATCGGGACCGTCGGCGTCGGCGGGGTGCTGCTGCCGCCCGCGCTCACCTGGCTCGGCGGGCTCGACGTCCACGCCGCGGCCGGGACCAGCAGCTGGGCCTTCCTGTTCACCGGGCTCGTCGGCACCCTCGGGTACGCCCGCCAGCAGGCCATGCCGTGGCGGTTCGGCGGCCTGCTCACCCTCGGCGCGGCGCCCGCCGCGGCCGCCGGGGCGCTGGTGAACGGGCTGCTCCCGGCCGCCGTGCTGTGGCTGGTGCTCGCCGTCGTGACGGCCGGTTCCGGCGCGTACAACCTGTGGTTCCGCGCGAAGACGTCCCGGGTGCGCGACGACCTGCCCGTCGCCGCGACCATCGCGATCGGCGTGGTCGTCGGGTTCGGCTCGGCGCTGACCGGGACCGGCGGGCCGGTGCTGCTCGTCCCGGCGCTGCTGGCGCTGGGCGTCCCGGCGTTGACGACCGTCGCGGCCGGGCAGCTGATCCAGCTGCCGCTCGTCGGCTTCGCGACGCTCGGCTACGCCGCGCACGGCTCCGTCCACTTCGGACTCGGCACGCTGCTCGGCGGCATCGCCGGCGCCGGCGCGCTCGTCGGCACGCGGCTGGCGAAAAGGCTGCGGCAGCAGCACCTCCACCGCGTCGTGTCGGCGGCGCTGGTCGTCTTCGGCGCGTTCCTGTTCGTCCTGGCCGCACGCAGCTAAGACGCAGTCAGCCGCACGCAGCACCGGCCCGGCCGCGGGTCGGGCCGGGCGGTCAGCTCCGGCGCACCCACGCCGGTCAGCAGGCCAGCCACCAGCGCGAGGTTCATCTCGCAGACCAGTTCCGGGTGCGCCCGGGCCAGCCGGTGAAACGGGCAGTTCCCCAGCGCCACCTCGCCGTCCTCGGTCCGGGGCTCGAACCCGTGCGCCTCGAGTGCCGCCGTGAGATCGGCCGCGGCGGCCCCCCGCCGCTCCCCCAGCTCCCGGGCGCGCAGCGCCAGGATCTCCCGGGCCGAGCCACCGGTCTCGCCGGCTTCCTCGACCGCCGTCGCCAGGAGGTGGCCGGCCAGCTCGTAGTCGCGTTCCGGCAGCGAGACCGTCACCTGCCGGTCCGAGCGGCGGTACAGCTTCGCCGGGCGTCCGGCCCCCGGCCCGGTGCGGCCGGTGCGGCGTTCGTGCCCGACGGCGAGGAGCTGGGCGTCCACCAGGCGGTCGAGGTGGAACGCGACGGTCGGCCGGGGCACACTCAGGGCGGCGGCGACGTCGTCGCGGCTCACCGGCCCGGGCTGGCGGACGACGTAGTCGTACAGCCGGCGCCGGGTGGGCTCGTCGAGCGCGGCGACCGCGGCCAGCGCACCGGCCTGGGGTTCTCGCATCACCGCATTCTAAAACAAATAACCGTTGACGAAAACCCGGGCGGCCTTCTAACGTCGGTACGACTTGGTTTTAGAACGAAGGGGCTCCCCGTGACAGCCGAACCCATGAGCGAACCGGTTCCCCTCCGGCACCTCGGTGTCGTCCCCGACCGCGACGCGTTCGACCTCCACGCGGCCGAACGCGCGGTGGCCGACCTGCTGCGGGCGCTGGGCAAGGACCCGACCTCGGAGCACCTCGGCGACACCCCGCGGCGGGTGGCGAACGCCTACGCGGAGATGCTGCGGCCCCGCGACTTCAAGCTGACGACGTTCCCCAACGACGAGGGCTACGACGAGCTCGTGCTCGCCAAGAGCATCCCGGTGCAGTCCCTGTGCGAGCACCACATGCTGCCCTTCCGCGGCGTCGCGCACGTGGGCTACCTGCCGGGCGAGCGCATCCTCGGCCTCTCGAAGCTCGCCCGGGTCGTCGAGCTGTTCGCCCGCGACCTGCAGGTGCAGGAGCGGCTGACCAAGCAGGTCGCCGACTGGCTCCAGGAGCACCTGGCGCCGAAGGGCGTCGGCGTGGTGATCGAAGCCGAGCACCTCTGCATGTCCCTGCGCGGGGTCCGGGCGAGCGGCGCGCTCACCGTCACGTCGTCGCTGCACGGCCTGGTGCGCGAAGAACCCAAGACGCGGCAGGAGTTCTTCGCACTGACCGGCGTCGTCGCCTAGCGGCGGTCAGCGCACCGGGGTCCGCTCGAGCGCGTCGAGCTGCCGCTGCACGCGCCGGGCGTCTTCGTCACGGCCTTGGCGTCGGCAGAGTGTGAGCGCATCCCGCCACGTCTCGGCGGCTTCGCTGTGGCGTCCGAGTGCCGCGTACGCGGTGCCGAGCCGGTCGAGGGTGCCGGCTTCTTCGTTGGTGGAACCGATTTCGCGAAGCCGGCCGATGGCCTCGCGGTAGTGGCCGACGGCCTCGGCGTGGTTCCCGACGCGGTGCGCGATGTAGCCGAGACTGTCCGAAGTGGTCGCCTCCCCCTCGGCGTTTCCTTGACGGCGGAACAGGTCCAGGGCGGCTTCGCAGTGTTCGCGGGCTTCGTCGTAGGCGCCGAGCTGGGCCGCGTACCAGCCGATCGCGTTGAGCGCACCGGCTTCCCAGTCGGGGTTGCCGACGTCCCGGCTGATGCGCAACGCCTGCCTGGCGTGCTCGCGGGCCTTGTGGTGGTCGCCTTGCGCGCCCCACGCGGCGGCGAGGGTCCGGTGGGTGTGGGCCTGGTTGGTCGTGTCGTCGTGCCGCTCGGCCAGGGTCAGTGCTTCCTGCAGGTGGACGTTCGCCTGCGTGTGAGCGCCCAGGTCGGCGTGGGCGCGGCCGAGCAGGCGGTGGGTGAGGATCCGGGTCGCCGGGTCGGCGAGGTGCCCGGCCGCCGTCATCGCGACCTGCCAGGTGCCGAGCCGGTCGTGCAGGTGGCCCTGCCGCCGGTGGAACGTCTCGAGCGCCCAGGCCAGGTCCCACGCCGTCCGGTGGCGCCGGTTCCCGGACGCGGTGTCCAGGGCCGCCAGCAGGCAAGCGTGCTCGGTGTCGAACCAGCTCAGCGCCGCCGCGTCGTCGGGCAGCTCGGGGACGGCGTGCCGGGGAGCGGCCGGCGCCGGGTGTCCCGGTTCGCGGTGCGGGTTCAGGAGCCGGTCGGCGCGGTACGCGGTGTGCAGGTAGAAGTCGACGACCCGGTACTGCGCGGCGGCGCGGACGTGTGCGGGAAGCCCGGCCGCCGTGAGGGTGGCGTGCCGGCGGATCAGATCGTGGAGCCGGTAGCGGCCGCGGCCGGTCCGGGTGAGCAGTGACGCCTGTTCCAGTCCGCGCAGGATCCGCTGGGTGTCCGCCGGGGGCCGGTCTAGCAGGGCAGCGGCGGCTTCGGGTCCGAGGTCGGGCCCGGGTGCGACTCCGAGCAGGGCGAACGCGCTCGCCTGCTCCGGCGCCAGTGCGTCGAGCGACCACGACAGCACGGTGGGCAGGCTGGCGGTGGGGTCGTCGTCGGCGAGGGCCTGGAGCCCGGCGTCCCGCAGTTCGCCGGCCAGCACGCTCAACGGGAGGTCCGGCCGCAGCTGGGCGCGCGCGGCGACGATGCCCAGCGCCAGCGGGAACCCGCCGCAGAAGGCGATCAGCCGATCCGCCGCCGCCGCTTCGGCCGTCGTGCGGGCGGCGCCGAGCCGGCTGGTGAGCAGCAGGCGGGCTTCGTCCTCGGTCAGGACGTCGAGGCGGAGGTGGTGGGCCGCGTGCCCGGTGACCAGTCCGGTGAGCTGGGTGCGGCCGGTCACCAGGACGGTGCAGGTGTCCCCGCCCGGCAGCAGCGGGGTGACCTGGGTGGTGTCCGCGGCGTTGTCCAGCACGAGCAGCATCCGCCGGCCGGTGACGAGGTTGCGGAACAGCGCCGCGCCGGCGTGCGGGTCGATCGGCACCTGCCGGGGTTCGACCCCGAGCGCGTCGAGGAACCCGCGGATCGCGGCGGCCGGCGCCATCGGCGCGTGGTCGGGACTGAAGCCGCGCAGGTCCACGTACAGCTGGCCGTCGGGGAACCGGTCGGTGTGGCGGTGGGCCCAGTGCAGGGCCAGCCACGTCTTGCCGATGCCGCCCGCACCGGCGATCGCCGAGATGACCACCGTGCCGCCGGGCTCGCGCGGGTCCAGCACGGCGTCCAGGCGGGCCAGGTCGTCGTCGCGGCCGACGAACGGCCGGGGTGCTCGCGGGAGCTGGTGGCACACCGCGGGAGTGCCCCCGGCTGTGCGCGTGGTGCTCAGCAGGGTCTGCTGCAGGTCCTGGAGCGCGGTTCCCGGGTCGGTGCCCAGCTCTTCCACCAGCCGCGTCCGGATCCGGTGGTAGTGCTCCAGCGCGTCGGCGCCGCGCCCGGCCTGGTGCAGGGCGCGCATGTACTGCCCGGCGACGTGCTCGTCGAGCGGATGGTCGAGGACCCGCGTGGCGAGCTCGGCGACCAGCGCGTCACCCTCGCCCGCCCGCAGCCGGGCGTCGACGAGGGCGCGTTGCGCGGCGAGCCGTTCTTCGCTCAGCTGCCGGCGTTCTGCGTCGGCCCACGCGCAGTCGAGGCCGGTGAGCGCCTCCCCGTGCCACAGGTCCAGAGCCCGGCTCAACAGCCCGGGTGCCGCCGCCGGATCGGGTTCGGTCCGGGCTCGGGCGCACAACGCCCGGAACAGCGGAAGGTCCAGCACCGGCCCGTCGTCGCCGGTCGTCAGGACGTACCCGCCGGATCGCCGCACGATGTCCAGGCCGTCCACTTCGGCCAGCGCCTGCCTCAGCCGGGAGACGTAGCTGTAGAGCGTCGCCCGGCCCCGGCGCGGCAGGTCGGGACCCCAGATCCGCTCGACCAGCCGGTCGGCCGGAACGACCCGGCCGGCGTCGACGGCCAGCGCCGCGAGCAGGCAGCGTTGCCGGGTGGTCCCGAGGTCGACGGGGCGGCCGTCGACCTCGACGGCGATCTCGCCGAGCACGCGAAGAACTGTCACCGAACCCTCCCCGGATCGGACCCACCGAACCAGGCATAGCCGCTCGACCGGCGAAATGCAGGAACTCCGCAAGCAAATCACACGATCGGCCCTCCACGATCACCTCGACGTTGCGCCGGGACCGCCGGCGCGGGGAGGGGATCAGAGGATGCGTACGAAGGTGCGGGCAGCGGCCCGGGTACTCGGCGTGGCGGCCGTCGCCGCGGGAGCGCTGGCCGTGGGGCCGGTCGGGAACCAGGTGGCGTCGGCCGCGCCATTGGCGTGCACGGCCGTCGGCAACGCCGACGGCACGGTCTCCGCGTTCACGCTCTACGACAACACCGGCTACTCCGGAAGCTGCATCACGTTCTACCGCTACGGCAACTGCACGGCGTCCACCACCGACACCGAGGGCCTGTACAACCTCAACGGCTGGGGCTGGGACAACCGAGCGAGTTCGGTGCACACCGCGCACTCCTGCGACGTCCGGCTCTACGACGCGCGGGACTGCCCCAGCAGCGGCACCCGCAGCACGTGGATCGACCAGAGCGCCGATCTCCGGCTCGGCAGCATCAACTGGCAGAACCGCGCGAGTTGCGTGGTGATCAGCTGACGCCTCGCCGACGGCGCCGGGATCAGCGACCCCGGCGCCCTCGGGTCACGCCACCGGTGGTTTGCAGATCGTGTTCCACCCGCTGGGGTGGGGCACCCCGTTCACGGTCACTTCCCCGTAGACCTTCGCGCACAGGGTGTTCGCGTCGGAGACGTAGATCCCGCCCGCGTAGGTTTCGTAGTCGTCGTCGGAGTCGTACCACTGGGTCGTCCAGCCGGCGTGCTGGAGGACCACCTCGATGTGGTGCTTGCCGTCGAGGTTGTCGAAGGTCATCGCGCAGAACGTGCCGCTGCCCTCGGACGAGTAGTAGACCCTGATGTACCCGGTGGTCTGCGGAATGTCGATCTGCTCCAGGAAGGCCCCCTTGCAGGTGGGGAACGGGCCCGCGTACCCGGGCGGCGCCTTGTCCGGGAATGTCTGGGCCGACGCCGTGGCCGCGCCACCGAACGCGGTGGTCGCCACCAGCCCGATGATCGCGACCGCGGTCGCGATCCGTCTCTTGATCCGCACCTGGAACCTCCACCCTCGACGGGCCGCGCCCGGTTCAGGCGGGGCCTCGGCGTCAGGCTGGCGGACCGAGGTGCAGGCTTCCTTGCGAGAATCCTGCAACGCGCAGGTCAGGGTGCCGGCCGTGGAAATCGCCGGCCGGGCGCCGGAGCGCGGTGCTAGACAGCCTCCGTGCACACCACGCTGGACTTTCCCGACCTGTTGCGGCTGATCGACGAACGCTCGGCGGCCTTCCGTGCCGCGGTGGGCGCCGCGGCCGGCCTTGATGTGCGGGTGCCGACCTGTCCCGAGTGGACGCTGTTCGACCTGGTGCGGCACCTGGGCGAGGGCCGCCGCGCCTGGGCGGCCACCATCGCCGCCGGGCCCGGTGCCACGGCCAAGGCCGCGCCGCGGGACGCCTCGGCGCCGCCCCGGGAGCGCGAGGCTCTGCTGGCCTGGTCGGCCGCGGCGACGCGGGAGCTGCTCGGGGCGCTGCGCGAGGCCGGGCCGGATCGGGGTTGCTGGGCGTGGTGGGGCAAGACGCAGTCGCCGCGGACCTGTGGTGCCGTCGCCCGGCGCCAGCTCCACGAGGTCGCGGTGCACACCTACGACGCCCAGGTCACCGTGGGCGCGCCGCAGCCGCTGCCGGACGAGGTGGCCCTCGACGGGGCCGAGGAGTTCCTGTCCACCTTCTGCACCACAACGGTCGCCTGGCCGCACGAGCCCGCGGTCGTCGACTACCACGCCGCCGAGGGCCGGTCCTGGCGCCACCGGCTCGCCGCCGACGGCGCACGGGCCGACCGCCTGCCGGCATCCGCGACCGGCGACGTCCCGGACGCGACCGCCCGGGGCACGGCCCATGACCTCGTCCTGGCCTTCTACGGCCGGATTCCGCTGGACACCCTCACGCTCGACGGCGACCGGCGGATCTTCGACCAGCTCGTGGACTGGGACGCGGAGCGGTAGGGCGCGTCCGACAACGGTCGGTGGCCGAGATGCCGCTAGTCCCGGCGGTGCCGGCCTCCCGGGCCCGTGGCCAGCGCCTGCACCCGGGTGACGAGGTCGCGCCGGCGGTTGCGGCGGGCGTACTCCAGCAGCGCCTCCACCTGGGCCTCCGGCAGCCAGCCCTGGTCGGCGCCGATCTCCAGTGTCAGCAGGTGCGTCACCAGTTCGCGGGAGTCGTCGTCGCACTCGCCCGCCAGTTCCGCGAACCGCAGCGCCGCGTCGGCCGCTCCGTCGCACCACGCCGTCATGGCCAGCAGCGTCGCCGTCGCGGTCAGGATGTCGCCGCGGTGGACGCCGCCTTCCGCGGCCAGGTGCTCGGCCAGCTGGAAGCTGTGGGTGCCGACGCCGCCGGCCCCTTCCTCGCGCACCGCTTTCGCGAGCGCGTGGATCTGCTGTGTGACGTAGTCCCCGCTCGAAAACCCCGACATGCCGTCCCCTCCACCCCGCGACGAGTCCCGTGCGGCCCGTGCGGTCACCCCGACAGGTGTACTCCATTCGCGCCCAGATACGTCGGACGCCCCACCGGTTTCGTCCGATCGGTCGTGAGATCAGCCCGATCGTCCCGGTTCGTTGCGCCGTTGGGACACGTAGACCGCGGCCGACGTCCGCCGCTCGACGCCGAGTTTGTGCAGCACGGAAGAAACGTAGTTCTTGACGGTCTTTTCCGCCAGGAAAAGCCGTTCCGCGATCTGCCGGTTGGTCAGGCCTTCGGCCACCAGGTCGAGCACCCGCCGCTCCTGCGGGCTGAGCTGCTCGTACCGCGGATCCGGGGCCGAGGCCGTCTCCCCCCGCAACCTGTTCATGACGGACGCGGTGAGCGTGGCGTCCAGCAGCGAGCCGCCGACGGCCACCGTGCGGACGGCGTCGATCAGGGACCGGCCGGAGACCTGCTTGAGCATGTACCCGGCCGCGCCGGCCATGATGGCGCCGAACAGGGCGTCGTCGTCCGAATAGGACGTGAGCATCAGGCAGGCGGGCGGCGGCTCGAGCGTCGAGCGGATCTCGCGGCAGACCTCGACGCCCTGGCCGTCGGGCAGCCGGACGTCCAGGATGGCCACGTCCGGCCGGACCTGCGGGATCCGGACCAGGGCCTCGGCGGCCGTGCCGGCCTCGCCGACCACTTCGATGTCCGGCTCGGACTCGAAGACGGTCTTCAGCCCGGTGCGGACCAGCTCGTGGTCGTCGAGCAGGAACACCGAAATCGTCATCACGCAGTCCCTTGTTCGCCGGCCGACCGGGCCGGCAGCCCGGCCGTCCACTCCAGCCGGGAGCCGCCGTCGCCGGCGGCCACCAGCGCACACGTCCCGCCCCACCGCGCGGCCCGGGCCGCCAGGTTGGCGAGCCCGCTGACCCGCCCGGCGCCCGGGGGCGGCCCGGTCCCGTCGTCGCGCACCACCAGGCTCAGCCGGGTGCCGAGCCCGTCCACGGTGACCTCGACCGAGCACGACGTCGCGCCGGCGTGGCGGGCGACGTTCGTCAGGGCTTCCCGCAGCGACGCGATCAGGTCGGAGCGGACCGCGTCCGGCACGGCGGCGTCGAGCGGCCCGTCGAAGCCGACGCGCGGTTCGAAGCCCAGCGTGTCCCGGGCGTCGACCGCCACCCGCAGCAGCTCCGCGCGCAGGCTGCCCTGCGCCTGCGCGGGTGCCTGCAGGGAGAAGATGCTGTTGCGGATCTCGCGGATCGTGCCGTCGAGGTCGTGGGCGAACCCCGCGACGCGCGCGCCGACCCCGGGGTCCGAGATCAGCCTGCTGACGCCCTCGAGCCCGAGCCCGGTCGCGAACAGCCGCTGGATCACCAGGTCGTGCAGGTCGCGCGCGATCCGGTCGCGGTCCTCGAAGACGGCGAGCTGCTGGCGGGCCTCCTGCGCCCGGGAGAACTCGACGGCGAGCGCGGCGTGCCCGGCGAACGTCTCGGCCAGCTGGACGTCGGAGTCGGTGAAGGGCGAGCGGTCGCGGAACTTCGCCACGAGCAGCACCCCGAGGGTCTCCTCGCCGACGATCAGCGGCACCGAGATCGCCGAGTCCAGGTCCTTGATCATGGCGGGCATCGGCCCGGTGCGGTCGCGCTGCTCGTTCTGGACGTGCTCGCCGTAGTCCCGCACGACGATCGGCCGGCGCGTGGTGAACGCGATCCCGGTCGCGGTGCCCTCGGTCGGGATGGTCAGCCCGGTGAGGCGGTCGGAGTCCTCCCCCGGCGGCTCGACGACGTCGAACACCAGCAGGCCCGGCCCCGCGGGCAGCGCGATCGCGCCGCCGGTGCCGCCGGCCACGACGCGGGCGCGTTCGGCGATCAGCCGCAGGGTGGCGCGCAGGCCCTGCGCGCCGAGCAGGGCCTTGGTGACGTCGTAGGAGGCCTCGAGCCAGCGTTCGCGGCGGCGCATCCCGTCGACGAGCAGCGCTTTCTCGACGGCCATCCCGGTCGCCGCGGTGAGCGCGCCCAGCACTTCACGCCGGCGGCCGGCGAAGCCGCCTTCGCCGGGCTCGATCCGGAACGTGCCGAAGGTCTTGGGCCCGGCGCGCACGGGGATCTCGACCGCGCCGTCGCTCGTGCCGTCACCTGGCCGGCCGTACTCGGCCACACCGCCCTCGGGTCCGGTCACCTCGACGCGGCCGTGGCGCGCCCCGACCAGCTCGCACACCGTCGTCACCGCGCGTTCGAGCAACGCCGGTATCTCCAGCTCCCGCGCGATCCCGGCCACCGCGGCGAGGATCGCCGGCATGCCGATTTCGTCCGCCACTTTCTTGTCGACTCCGCTGGCGTCGCCCACTCCCGGGGGTCTCCCCGGGCCGTCAAGGGTGCCACAGGTCACTGCCCGTGCCGGCCCAAGCCGGTTCGTCCATCCGGTGGGTCGTTCGGTGCCACGGCGTTGTTACTCGGCCGGGCAGGCCATTCGGTGACCGGTGATCGCCTCGACCGGGATCTGCAGGAACCGCCGCCCGGCCTGGGACGGACACGGGCACAGGCAGGCGATCTCGGCGGCCGAGGAGTCCCGGAACTCGCCGGCCCGGCCGAGCAGGCTGACGAACCAGCCCGCGCCGAGGTCGGCGGCGAAGTCGTCGGCCTCGAACGCGACGACGGCGTCGCGCGCGCCGGCGTAGAGGGGACTGCCTTCGGGCACGGCGAACACGACGCTCTCCCCGACGACGGTGAACCGCACCGGGCGGACGGCCGGCATCGCCCGGTGGGTGAAGATCACCCGGCCGAGGCTCGCCGTCCGGAGCAGCGCGAGGCACTGCGCCCGGTCGAGCAAGAGCCCGAAGCCCACATCGTCAGCCATCTCGTCCCTGTGCTTCTCCTATGAATATTCCCGGCCACCAGCGTGATCCGTTGCCGAGGGTCGCCGGTAGGGCCGTTCGACCCGGCCACGCCCGGCCCGGCTCCGAAACCCCTACGACGGCGCCGTCCGCCAGTGCCGAAAGACCCGGGTCCGCACGGGCGCCCGGCCGGTGTGGCGGACACGCGGCGCGACCTACCGTCGTGACCGTCCGTTGCCGGCGTGCGTCCGAAGGAAGAGGTGAGGCCGATGCCGCCGCATTCCGCCGGGGGTGACTCCCCGCCCGCGGCGACGTTCTCGCTCGACACCGCGCTCGTCCGGCAGGCCGTCGCCGGCAACCGGGCCGCGGTGGCGGGGCTGCTGCGCGAGCTGCGGCCGATCGTGTTCCGCTACTGCCTCGGCCGGCTCGGGTCGTGGCAGGACGGCTCGTCCGACGCCGAGGACTGCGCCCAGGACGTGCTGCTCGCGGTGGTGCGCGCGCTGCCCGGCTACCGGTACGAGCTCGACGGGTTCCTGCCGTTCGTCTTCGGCATCGCCGCGCACAAGATCGCCGACTTCCACCGCCGCCGCTCCCGCGACCGCACCAGCCCGGTCGCGGAGCCGCCCGCCGGCCGCTCGGAGGGCGCGGAAGGCACCGACCCGACGGGCGAGGAGGTCCAGCGCTCCGCCGCGCTCGACTGGTCGTCCGGCCTGCTCGACACGCTCCCGCCGCGCCAGCGCGAGATCCTGGTGCTGCGCATCATCCTGGGCATGACCGCGGAGGAGACGGCGGTGGCGGTGGGGTTGAGCAGCGCGGGCGCGGTCCGCGTGGCCCAGCACCGGGCGCTCACGACCCTGCGGCGGAACCTGCAGGCGAAGAAGAGCGCCGAATCCACCTCGTGACGGGACCCCGGATGCTCTACCGCTTGAGCCCGCCGGGCACCGTGTCCTGGTGCGCCGCGCCCGGCGACGCGGTCTCGCGCGCCCCGGCCGAGCTGGACGCGTTGCCCTGGGCACCCGCGGAACGGGCCTTCGGTGCCGATCTGCTGCGGATCGCGGTCCGCCACGGGGTGGCGTCGCCGGCCGGGCTGGTCCTCGACGCCCGGCACACCGTCGACCTGGGCCGGGCCGACGGCCTGCGCAGCGACCAGCTCGCCATCGACGACGCCCAGGCGGGCCTGCGGGAGAGTGTCGCGATGCGGTTGATCGAGCAGGCCTACCCGGGATCGGGCGAGCTGGCCGCCCAGCTCGACGAGAAACTGCGGAAGGCGGCCGAAAACACCGCCCGGGAAGCCGAAGCGCAGCTCGCCGAGGTGCTGGCGGCCCCCGTGCGGCCGGCGCTGGCCGAGCACTGGCGACGGCTCGGCGGGCGGTACCCGGACTGACCGGCCGCCCCGTGCGATCATGCGCGGGTGCCTCCAGTGCTGATCGTCGTCGGCGGGCTGCCGGCGTCCGGGAAGACCACCGTGGCGACCGAACTGGCCCGCCGCACCGGGTTCTCCTACCTGCGCGTCGACACGATCGAGCAGGCGATCGTCCGCAGCACGCCGCTGGGCAACCCGCTCGGGCCGGTCGGGTACGTCGTCGCCTACGACGTCGCCGCGGACCTGCTGCGGACCGGCGTCAGCGTGATCGCCGAGTGCGTGAACTCCGTCGAGATCACCCGGAACGCCTGGCGGGACACCGGAACGGCGCACCGGGCGCGGGTACTGGAGACCGAGATCGTCTGCTCGGACCCGGTGGAACACCGGCGCCGCGCGGAAACCCGCGACACCGGCATCCCCGGCCACGTGCCGCCGACGTGGCCGCAGATCGTGGCCCGCGAGTACGAGCCGTGGACGCGTGACCGCCTCGTCGTCGACACCGCCGAGCGGTCGGCCGCCGAGGCGGCCGCGCTCATCGAAGCGGCTGCGCGGCCTTGACGTCGATTGCCGCGGTTCCGGCGGCGCCGCACTGAATTCCCGAGCGGCGACGAACAAAGAGCGTCGCCGAATGCGGGGACACCCGTTGAACGCACTTCCCGGGCGTGCACCAGGGATATCGCCGGGCCGGCGACCGGCGGGCATTCGAGGTGCTTCACTGAGGGATACGGCTGCCGGTTCGGATCGGTTCAAAGAATTTTCCGCGGGTTTCGCCACACCCCCGGAAGCTGGACAACCACCCGGTCCAGGCCCCAGGATGGCCGCCGTCACCAACTACTTGAGAGCGCAACCAGCGTACACGAACGGCTACCCAGCGTGACGCACCCGCGGGCCGCCGCGAGCGCGTCCTGTGCACGGCGCTATTCGCGCACGCCATTCTTCGCGCATTTCCGGGGACCATTCACGACCACGTCCGACTACGGAAACGGAAACCGGACCTGACGGTTCGTGATGGTCGGAAACACCTTCTTGCCCGGTGTCAAACCCCGGTGTAGCGTCCATAACGGAACGATAACCACCCGGTCGACGGCGTGGTCACGGGCAGGTGACCACACGTCCCACTGATGTCGGGTCAGTGGGCGGCCGGTCGTCGTTCCTCCCCTGCAGACGCCTTTCCTGACTGGTACGCCCCTGGGCTCGTACCGGTCAGTGTCGCGTTTCCCGCCAGCCCGACACCCGGAGGATCCATGTCCCGCACCCAAGGACGGCATCGGCTTTCGCGCAGAACGAAGATCGCCACCGGCGGTCTCGCCCTCGCGATGGCCGTCGGCGGCATCGTCGTCGCCACCACGACCGGCAACACCGGACAGGCCAGCGCCGACGAGGTCGATCCCGCGCTCTTCGTCGACATCCTGAAGGTGGCGCCGAACCAGTTCGACCCGCGGCCGGTCAGCGGCGCGGCGACGGGCACGTTCACCGTCGACTGCGGCCGCAACGAGAACGGCCACTTCAACCCCGACAACTTCATCGCCCAGCCCGGCGTCCGCAACGGCGCCCAGCACCTGCACGACTACGTCGGCAACCTCTCGACGAACGCCGACTCGAACAACAAGAGCCTCGTCAAGGCCGGCACCACCTGCCGCAACGGCGACAAGTCCGCCTACTACTGGCCGGTCGTGCGCATCGACACCGGCGAGGAAGAGGCGAAGAACGAGCCCGCGAAGGCGCCGGACGGCGACCGGGCCCAGGCCGACCAGGAGGCGAAGACCGTCCAGGTCGCCTGCCCCGACGTCGCCAGCAAGCTGCCGGACGTGCCCGACCAGGCGATGGCCGAGGTCGAGAGCAACCTGGACCAGCTCGACGGCCAGACCGACGAGGCCAACCAGCGCGTCGCCTCGACGCAGGGCCAGGGTGGCGCGGACTTCGTGCGCAACGCGATCCTGACGCCGCTCAAGGACCGGCGCGCCGCGATCCTGGAGCGCATCGCCATCGCGATCGGCCGCTTCACGCAGAAGCCGCGCGACCTGGGCGGGCTCGCGCCGTGCGCGCCGAAGCCGGGCAAGGACCCGGGCACCGGCGCGACTCCCCCGCCGAGCACCACCGCGGGCGGCGCGCTGCCGGGCCAGGACGAGAACAACGAGCTGCCCGAGAACGACGGCGTGATCCAGCGGCCGCAGAAGGTCCAGCTCACGTTCCGGGGCAGCCCGACGGGCAAGGTCGTGGCCATGCCGAAGTTCCTGCGCGTGCTCTACGGCGACGCGAAGGTGTCGACCAACGGGCCGGCCAACGCCCGCGCGAGCTGGACGTGCAGCGGCTTCGAGAACCGCGTCACCGACAAGTACCCGATCTGCCCGCAGAACAGCAAGGTCAAGCGCATCCACACGTTCCCGAGCTGCTGGGACGGGCAGAACATCGACAGTGCCAACCACCGCACGCACATCGTGTTCCCGGACCAGGCCGGCTGGTGCCCGAAGGGCTTCAAGGCCGTGCCGCAGCTGCAGATCACGCTGACCTACGACATCCCGCACGACATCCAGGTCAAGAAGCAGTACAAAGTGGACTCCTTCCCGCAGGAGCACCACAACCCGCTCTCCGACCACGACGACTTCGCGAACGTGATGTCGCAGCGGATCATGAGCGGCCTGGTCAACTGCGTCAACCGCGGCCGGACCTGCCGGGCCTGACCACAGCGGACAGTCCGAAGCGCCCCGCCGTCCACTCCGGGCGGCGGGGCGCTTTCGCGTGCGCCCCGCACGCGGCGGCCGTGGATTCCGCACGGACCGGGACGTGCGGATCGCACTCCAGGAGACGTCACCGCGCACGCCCGCGGCCGAAACTGGCACCAACAGCACAACCGCACAGAAGGGAACGCAGTCGCAGCCCAGCTCCCCCGGTGCCGCGGCCCCCGCCCCCGGGGCCGCGGCACGCTCCGTTCCGACAAGGGATCCGCCATGCCTTCCGACGACGTCCGCCCGGAACTGACCGGGGTCGAGGTCCACGACCTCGAGCCGGCCCTGTGCCTGCTCATCACACCGAACGGTGGCCAGTACCCGATCCCGGTGCCGGCCGCGGAGGTCCGCGCGTGGATCGCGCGCTGCGACGGCACCCGCACCCGGGCCGAGCTGCTCGCCGGGGTGAACCCCGGCTACGCGGAACTGCTCGACGTCCTCACCGACGAAGGCGGCCTCCGCCCCGCGACGGACGGCGCGAGCCGCGTGGCCGCGACCACCGTCCTCATCGCCGGGACGCCCGAGCTGACCGCGCCGCTCGCGCAGATCCTCGCCCCGGCCGGGTACGCGCGGGTCCAGACGCTCTCCGACGTCGACGGTCCCTTCCCCGTCAACCCGGCCGACGCCGTCGTCGTCGCCGCGTTCACCCACCCGGCGTACTCCGAGCTCACCGCCCTCGACGCGTTCTGCGCCGACCGCGGCGTACGGCTGCTGCCGTTCCGCTGTGAACGCGGCCAGGGCATCGCCGGGCCCGCGATCACCCCCGGCGGCCCCGGCCCCGACTTCGCCGACGTGCTCGACCGGCGGCGGTCCGCGGCCCCCGACCCGCGCGTGATCGACGCCTTCGCCACCGCCGACCCGCCGCCCGGCCGGCGGTTCCGCCCGATCGACGCCCGCTGGATGCTGACCGTGCTCGCCGTCCAGCTGGAGCGCTGGCTCGCCGGCGAACCCGCCGAGACGACCACCGGCGAGCTCGAGCTCGACCCCGTCCGGCTGAGCGTGCTCCCCCGGCCCGTCTTGCCGTTCCCGGACCGCACCCGCGCGATCGAGGCGCGCGGCCCGCGCCCGGACCTGCTCGTCGACGACCGGACCGGCATCGTGACCGCCGTCCACGAGATCCCGCCCGCTCCCGGCCTGCCCGCCCGCCTGAAGGTGTGCGCCGTGGACGTCGCCGACATGCACCGGGTCGCCGACTGGGCCAACGACCGCCGGGCGGTCGGCACGTCGTGGCACGACTTCGACGTCGCCCGCGACGCCGCGATCGGCAAGGCCGTCGAACGCTACTGCGGCAGCTGGCTGCCCGCGGACCGCGAGCTGCGGCACGCCAGCTACCTGCGGCTGTGCCGGCAGGGCGTGCCCGCGCTCGACCCGCGTCGCCTGAACCTGTACTCACCGCGGCAGTACGCCGTCCCCGGGTTTCCCTTCGCGCCGCTGACGCCCGACACGGAATGCGCGTGGATCGAAGCCTTTTCCCACACGACGCGGGAGGCGCTGTGGGTCCCCGCGTGCCTCGTCTCCGACCGGCCCGAGCCCGACGGCGCCCGGTTCACCGATCCCCTGCTCGCCGGCCTCGCCGGGGGGACGAGCAGGGAACACGCCGTGACCTCGGGCCTGGAAGCGGTGCTCGAGCAGGACACGACGATGCTCTGGTGGGCCAACACGCCGCGGTTGCGCCGGCTGCCGGTCCCGGCCGAGCTCCGCGCGCTGATCGCCGACACCGCCGATACCCACGACGTCACGCTGATCCCGCTGGACAACGAGTTCGGCGTCCCGGTCGTCGCGGCGGCCGTGCTCGACCGGGCCCGGCGCCGGCTGTCCATCGGCACCGCCACCCGGCCCGACGCGTTCGAGGCGGCCAAGCAAGCGCTCGCCGACGGGTTCGCGCGGCAGCACGCCGACGCGGCCCTCGACCCGCGGGCCGTGACCCGGGTGGCGCCGTGGGTGCTCGACCTGCCGGTGCGCCCGTGGGAGGGGTTGCCGTCGGTGGGCGAGCGGGGGCTCAAGGCCTACCGGGAACGCGTCGAGGAGCGGGGTTTCGAGGTGATCAGCGTCGACCTGACCACGCGGGACGTCGCGAGCGCCGGGTTCCACGCCGCGCACACGATCGTGCCGGGGCTGGTGCCCCGCTTCCCGGCCGGCGCGCCGTACTGGGGCGCCGGGCGGATCCGGCGTGCCGCGGTCGACCTCGGCTGGCGGCCGGCGCCGTTGCCCGAGGAGCGGCTGAACGTCTTCCCGTTCCCGCACGCGTGACGCTCACGAGCGCAGGGCTTCGCGTTCCGCGGCCGTGAGCGCGTTCTCCGTCACCACGGAGAGCCCGGCCACGACGGCGAACGCCAGCACGGCCATCACGGCGAACACCGCGTGCAGGCCGAGGGTCTGGGAGAGCACGCCGGCCGCGAGGGCGCCGAGGGACTTGGTGCCCCACGCCACCAGCCGGTAGCTGCTGTTGAGCCGGCCGAGCAGGCGGTCGGGGGTGAGGCGCTGGCGCAGGGACACCATGACGACGTTGGACATCACGATCCCCAGGCCGCCGAGGAAGAACCCGGCGGCGACGGCGACGGGGTTCGTCGTCACCGCGAGCACGCCGATCGTCAGGCCGCCGGCGAGCCAGGACACCCAGAGCGTGCCGATCCGGCCGATCAGGCGCTCCACCGGTTCGGCGAGGAACGACCCGGCGAGGCCGCCCGCGGCGTTGGTGGCCATCACCAGGCCGAAGGCCGGCTCGGACAGGCCCATCGCCGAGCCCGGGCCGACCGCGTAGAGCACGAACACCGCGAAGGTCGCGCCGGTGGCGAAGTTGAAGGTGCCGACCATGACCGAGAACGTCCGCAACACCTTGTGCCGCACCAGGAACCGCACGCCTTCGGCGATGTCCGCGCGCAGGGTGGTGTGCCCGGGCCGCTCGATCCGGTAGGTCCCGCGCACCAGGAGCAACGCCGCCACGGCCACCGCCCACAACGCCATCGGCGTCACGAACGCGGCGAACACCCCGGCCGCGACGAGCAGCCCGGCCAGCGGCGGGCCGGCGAACTCGTTGGCCGTCTGCTCGGCGGCGTACATCCGGCCGTTGGCGGCCGAGAGCCGCTCGCGCCCGACGACCTGCGGGACGATCGACTGCGCGGCCGTGTCGTAGACGGTCTCGGCGAACCCGACCCCCGCGGCGACGACGTACAGGGCCCAGATCGACCCGCCGCCGAAGACGGTCATGAGCGTGACGACGGCGAGCAGCCCACCGCGCACCAGGTTCGCGCCGAGCATCGCCCGCCGGCGGTCGATCCGGTCGACCAGCGCGCCGGCGGGCAGCGCGAAGAGCAGCCACGGCACGGTGAAGGCGAAGGCCAGCCCGGCGATCAGGGCCGGCGACCGCGTGTAGCCGACGGCCACCAGCGGCAACGCGACCTTCAGGACGCCGTCGGCGAGGCTCGACAGCCCCGCCGCCGTCCACAGCCGCCAATAGGTGCTGCCCAGGCCCTTCGTCTCCATACGATCGAGGATTACACATCGATGGGGAATTCTCCATCGATGTGTCGGAACTCGATCGATGGACTACGCTGCGTTCATGACCGAACCCCGCCGGCGGCGGCCGGCGACCCCGCGGGAGGCGAAGGCCCTCGGCCACCCGCTGCGCCTGCGGATCATGCGGATGTGCCTGGTCGAGGAGCTGACGAACAAGCAGCTCGCCGACCGCCTCGACCGCGATCCCGGCACGGTCCTGCACCACGTGCGCCAGCTGGTCGCCGCCGGACTGCTGGAGCCGGCCCCGGTCCGCACGGGGACCAGCGGCGCGCTGGAGAAGCCGTACCGGTCGAACAACGAGACGTGGTGGCTGGACGGCCCGCTGGCCGGCGCCGACCCCGAGACGCGGTTCGCGCCGATCGAGATCTTCCAGGAGGAGCTGCGGGCCTCGGGTCCGGAGTCGGTGGCGGTGCACGAGAAGTTCCTGCTGCACCTGTCCCCCGACGAGGTCCGGGAGCTGGACCGGCGCATCCTGGCGGTCCTGGACGAGTACGTGGCGACCGACCACGAACGCCTGGACCGCCCGGCCCTGGGCGGGATCTTCGTGCTGCACCACCTGAAACCCGGCAGCTGACCCGCTTTACCCGAAAGCCGTGAATGCCACATCGAGGGACCTAGTGTCCGTCAATGTGGCATTCACGGCTTTGCCGCGGTGCGCGTCAGGCGGTCAGTGGTTCACCTTGAACCACGGCTGCGACCAGCCGAGGTAGGTCTGACCCCACTTGCTCTTGATCTGCGCGATCGTGGTCTCGGTGTAGGTGCCCGCGCCGTTGATGTCGTTCGACAGGAACTTGCCGCCACCGATGGAGATCATCGTGTGGCCCGAGCCGCCGTTGGAGAAGAACGCGAGGCCGCCGGCCGGGACGTCGGTGCTGCCCGCGTGCTTGTACTGGCCGGGGATCTGCGTCCAGTGCACGTACGCCGTGGTCGAGCCGCTCGCGGAGAAGCCGTAGTTCTGGGCGTTGATGCGGTCGCACCAGCCGTCGTAGGCCGGGTCGTTGTTGGTGTGCACCCGCGACTTCGCCTTGGTGACGGCCTGGGCGCACGTGTTCGCGTCGCCCAGCCCGGACGTCGAGCAGGTCGCCGCCGGCGGGGTCGGGACGTCGGTGCAGTCCGGCGCGATGCGGCCGTCGGAGCCGGTGTAGACGTAGGTGTCAGTGATAAATCCGCTCGGGACGTGATCCCAGACGGTACTTGTGCCGTACTTGCCGGTGACCGACTCGCCGGTGGTCTGGCAGTCGATGTCGACGGCGGTGCCGTCGGCGACCGTGCCGTTCGAGCCCGCGCCCGTGCTCGGCGCCGAGCGCACGGTCAGCGGCGCGCCCGAGTCGGTGTGCACCGTGCCGGTGGCCGCGAGCGCCGGGGTGGCGCCGACCAGCACGATCGCCGCGGCGATGCCGACCACCCCGGCCGCCCGCTTGCCGATGCGAATCCTCATGAGTCCGTCCTCCGTCGTTTCCGTTGTGCCGACAGAGTGACGAGCGCCGGTACAAGCCCCGTACAAACGCCCGGGCGGCTCGTGGAGATACGGCAAAAGGGACAGGCCCCGCCGGGGAAGGCGGGGCCTGTCCGGTGGAGCGAACTCAGGCCAGGTACTCGGCCGCCGCGCGCAGGCTGACGTACGAGCCGCTGAACGTGTCCAGCCGCGGGCCGTCCCCGGTGAGCGGTCCCGGCGCGCCCGTCTCGACGCGGATGAAGTCCACAGCAGACTCCCCCAGCGCCGTCAGCAGCTCCCGCACCCGCGGGTGCCGGTGCGCCTCGCGCGTCACGACGACGACGCTCGAGAACCCTTGCGCCGCTTCGAGGATCACGTCGAGGTCGGCCGGGCCGGCGGTGATCGCCCGCGTCCCCGGCACCAGCTCGGCCAGGTGCGCGCCGAGGCCCCACGGCATCGGGCCGGCCGCGATGGTCGGCTCGGTCTGGACGTCCACCACCAGGGGCGGGCCGTCCAGCCGCGGTTCACCGGTGACGCGCAGGGCCTTGCGGGCCGCTTCCAGGCCGAGCCGCCGGTCGACCGGGCCGACCGTCGCCGGGGCCGGGTCGGTGCCCAGCGAGGCCGTCCGCTCGGCCGCGTCCGCCAGCCGTTCGAGGGGCAGCTCCCCCGACGCCACCGCGGCCACGATCGCCGCGTTGATGGCGTCCAGGGCGTCGGCCTCGAAGGCCGCGCCGCCGATGCAGAGCGCGTCCGCGCCGGCGATCAGCGCCCGGACCGCCGAGTGGCCGAGGCCGTCGTGGCGGCCGTACGCGCCGGACACCGCGCCCATCTCCAGCGCGTCGGTGATGATCGCGCCGGTGAAGCCCAGCTCGCCGCGCAGGACGTCGGTGAGCGCCACCCGGTTGAGCGTGGCCGGTTCGTCGCCCCAGGCCCGCACGACCAGGTGACCGGTCATCACCGCGCGCACGCCGGCCCGGATCGCCGCGGCGAACGGGACCAGCTCGATCTCGCGCAGCTCTTCCGGCGTCCGCGGCAGCACCGGCAGCGCGACGTGCGAGTCCTCCGTCGCCGCGCCGTGGCCCGGGAAGTGCTTGGCGCACGCCGCGACGCCGTACTTCTGCAGGCCGGTGACGTACGCCGCGACGTGCGGGGACGCCTTCACCGGGTCGGACCCGAACGCCCGGACGCCGATGATCGGGTCCTCGGCCGCCAGGGTCAGGTCCGCGCACGGCGCCAGGTTGATCGTGACGCCGCAGGCCGCGAGCCGTTCGCCCAGCGCGGCGGCGACCGCCGTGGTCAGCTCCGGGTCGTCGGCCGCGCCGAGGGCCAGCGGCCCCGGCACGAACGACCCGGTGTTGACGTCGAGGCGGGTCACGTCGCCGCCCTCCTCGTCGATGCCGACGACGACGCCGTCACGCTCGCCCCGCAGCTGGGCGGTGAGCGCGGCGACCTGCTCGTCGTCGACGACGTTGCGGCCGAACAGGATCACCCCGCCGAGCCCGTCGGCCACGCGGCTGCGCAGCCAGCCGGGCGCGGTGGTCCCGGCGAACCCGGGCAGGAGGACGGCCTCGGCGAGTTTCTCGGGTGAAGACAACAGCTACCCCTTCACGGCGCCGGCGGTCACGCCGGACACGAGCTTGCGCTGCACGATCAGGAAGAACACCAGCGCCGGGATCGCGTAGATCACCGACGCGGCCATCACGCCGCCCCAGTCGGTGGCGAACGCCGTGCGGAACGACGCCAGCCACACCGGCAGCGTCTCCTTCTGCTTGTCCCTGATGAACACCAGGGCGAACAGGTACTCGTTCCACGCCGTGATGAAGCTGAACACCGACGTCGTGACCAGCCCCGGCCCGAGCAGCGGCAGCGTCACCCGGCGGAACGCGCCGGTCTGGCTGCAGCCGTCGATCATCGCGGCCTCTTCCAGCTCGTACGGGATCCCGTTGACGAAGCCGTAGAGCATCCAGACCGTGAACGGCAGCGTGGTGGCGAAGTAGATCAGCAGCAGCGACGGCAGCGTGTTGAGCAGCCCGGCGTCCCGCATCAGCAGGAACAGCGGGATGAACAGCGCCGACACCGGCGCCAGCTGCGCCACCATGACCAGGACCAGGAAGCCCTTGCGGCCGGTGAACCGCAGCCGCGAGAGCGGGATGGCCGCCAGCGTCCCCGCGACCAGCGCGCACAGCACCGACCCGACCGTGACGATCAGGCTGTTGAGCAGGTAGGTCGGGAAGTTGTCCTTGGTCAGCGCGGTGGCGAAGTTGCCGAAGGAGAACGACGTCGGGATCAGGTCGTACTTGGGCGAGAGGATCTCACCGGGCGTGCGCAGCGACGTGACGAACATCCAGTACGTCGGGAAGACGACCGCCAGCGCCACGAGGAGGCCGACGACCGAGAGCACGATTCGCTGTGACAGCGACTTCTTCACGCCAGATCACCTTCCTTGGTCCGGGTGAGCAGCTGGATGTACCGGCCGGTGATGAGGGCCAGCACGATCAGCATCAGGGTCGCGATCGCGCCCGCCGCGCCGAAGTGGTTGCCCGCGATGCCCTTGAGGTACAGCACGACGGCCAGCGTGGTGCTCCCGCCGTCCGGGCCGCCCTCGCGGATCGCCCAGATCTGGGCGAAGGCGTTGAAGTCCCACAACACCGACAGGAAGGTCACCATCGTGGTGATCGGCCGGATGGCGGGCCAGGTGACCGCGCGGAACGTCTGCCACGGCCCGGCGCCGTCGATGCCGGCGGCCTCGTACTGCTCGCGCGGGACGCCGATGAGCCCCGCGTAGAGCGAGAACGTCACGAACGGCACGGCCTGCCAGACGATGAGCAGCCCGATCACCGACAGCGTGCTCGGGCCGCTGGAGAACCAGGAGAACCCGATGAAGCTGTGGAACCCGAGCCGGTCGAGGGTCTTGTTGAGGATGCCGTACTGCTCGTCGAAGATCCACTGGAACACCGTGGTCGTCGCGATCACCGGGGTCGCCCAGGCCAGCACGAGCGTCACCTGCACGATGATCCGCACGACCGGGTCGAGGTGACGCATCAGCACGGCCAGCAGCAGGCCACCGAGGATGGTGGCGGCCACGATGGACGCGGTGAACACCAGCGTCCGGACCGTGATGGTCCAGAACTCCGGGTCCGACAGCGTGTTGGTGTAGTTGTCGAAGCCGATCCACACGGTCTTGCCGGAGATCAGCTGGCCGATGTCGAGCTTGCGGAAACTGATCGCGAGCACCTGGACCAGCGGCCAGGCGAGCAGCACGAGGATCGCGGCGAGCGCGGGCAGGAGCAGCAGGTACGGGAGGATCCGGTCGCCGAACCGGCTCTTCCTGCGCTTCTTGGCCCGCGTGGCGCGCGGCGATGCCGGCGGGGTCGCCCCCGCCGGCATCGTCACATTGGCGGTCGCTGTCATCCGCCGATGAGCTTGTTCAGCGCTGCGTTGGCGTCGGCGGTCGCCTGGTCGAGCGTCTTCTTGCCGGTCAGGTACGCGGTCAGCATGTCCTTGACCGGGTTCTGGCCGGACTCCACGTCACCCCACTTCGGGCTGGCCGGCACGGCCTTGCCGTTGGTGGAGGCCTTCGCCATCACGGTGCCCAGCGGGTCCTTGTCCAGGCCGGTCAGGTCGGTCGACGTGCCGGGCACGACGCCCGCGGCGGCCAGCTGGCTCTGGTACTTCGGGCTGGAGAGCAGCTTGATGTACTCCTTGGCGGCGGCCACGTTCTTGCTGTTGGCCGGGATCGCCAGGTTGGAGCCGCCCAGGAAGACCGGGGCGCTCTGGCCGGCGGTCTTGCTCGGGATCGCGAACGCGCCCGTCTTGGCGGTCAGGCTCGGGTCCGTCTTGGCCGCGGTCGGCAGCTCCCACGGAAGACCGATCATCATGGCCACCTTGCCGGCACCGTAGACGGTCGCCTGCTGCGGCTTGGCCTCGTCGGCGTCCTTCGGCGCCTTGGTGCCGGAGGTGTCGACGAGCTTCTTGTAGAAGTCCAGGCCCGCCTTCGCGCCGGCGCTGTCCAGCGTCGCCTTGAAGTTCTTGCCGTCGGCCTGGGCGATGTCGCCACCGTTGTCCCAGATGAACGAGAGCAGCGCGTACCAGTTCTGGCCCGGCATGTACAAGGGCTGGAAGTCGGGGTCGGACCCGAACTTCGTCTTCAGCTTGGTGATCGCGTCGATCCACTCGTCGTTCGACGTCGGCGTCTTGGTGATGCCGGCCTGCTCGAACATGTCCTTGCGGTAGATGACCTCACGGTTGGCCGCGTAGAACGGCACGCCGTAGGTCTTGCCGTCGTAGGCACCCGAGTCCGCGAGGCCCTTCAGCCACTGCGCACCGTTGAAGCTGTCCTTGTCGGCGGTCAGGTCGGTCAGCACGCCGTCCTGCGAGGCGAACGCCGCCGTCTGGGTGTTGCCGATCTCGATGACGTCCGGCGGAGCGCCACTCGCCAGCGCGGTGGTCAGCTTCTGCTGGATGCCGTCCCACTGCTGGACTTCGTACTTGACCTTGGCGCCCGGGTGGGCGGCCTCGAACTCCTTGTTGAGCGCGTCGGTCAGCGTGGCCGGCGCGGAACCCGTCATCAGCCAGACCGTGACGTCCCCGGTGATCTGCGCGGGAGCACCGCTCGACGAAGCGGCGGTGTCGGTGCCGCTGGAACCCGCGCAGCCCGCGGTCACGAGGGTCAGTGCGGCGGCGCCCGCCGCCAGCTTGAGCCAGCGTTTCACTCGTTGCCGTCCTTTCGATGCCCGGCCACGGTGGCCAGGCGCCCCAAATGGTGTAGACCAATGTTGGGGTTAGAGTGGTACGTACCACAGGCCCTGTCAAGGCGGTTGCCAAGACGTTGTAATCGCTCCAGGCACTCTGACGGGGAGTAGTCGCACCGTTACCGGCGCCGGGGAGAAAGGTGACGGAAGTCGCCCGAATAGGAAGGCGTCCCGGACGTTTTTCACCGGCCCGAACGGGTATTCCCACACGCCGGAATATCGCGGTACGGGCGAAAGAAAGCCGCCCCGGGAGCGCCCCGGGGCGGCGGTTCGGCGAGCGTTTCGACTGGTGGGACCGGGTGCCGCCGGCCGCGGCGCGTGGCCGTCCGCACCGGCGCGTCGACGCCACCGAAACCGCTGATACGCCGGACCACGTCGCAGAACACGCGCGCGCCCGCGAGCGCGGAAGAAATGCGGGTACTGGCCGTGTTCGTCAGGGTCGTGCGGCACCGGGTTCGCGCGTAACGCGGCATTCCGGGCGACCTGCAGCACGACCATGCCTCGGGCGAGAGCACCCCTTCGGGTTGGTGTACGAACCAGTGCGTTCAGAGTTACCGGCCGGTTCCGCGCGGATGCGGACCCGCCGGACATCCACCTGCTGATCAGCTCGCTCCGCGTGTTCCGGCCGGCGAACCGCCCCGAGTTCCAGGCGAGCTTCGGCCGCGACATGCCCGCCCCGGCGACGAGCCGCCCGAAAAGGATCTCTTGACACTCAGGGCACCTTCTCGCACTCTGTGTTAACTAACCAGATCGTACATTGGCACCGCTTCCCCGCCGACTCTGAGCAATGAAGCACGGACGTCAGGAGCACCCCGTGACCGCATCGATGCCCCGCAAGGCGGCGCTGGCCGCCTGGATCGGCAGTGCGCTCGAGTACTACGACTTCTTCATCTACGGCACCGCCGCCGCACTGGTGTTCAACAAGGTCTTCTTCCCCGCCTCCTCCCCCGCGACCGGCACCCTGCTCGCGCTGGCCACGTTCGGCGTCGGCTACGCCGCCCGGCCGGTCGGCGCGTTCATCCTCGGGCACGTCGGCGACCGCTTCGGCCGCAAGCGCGTCCTGGTGTTCACCTTGCTCCTGATGGGCTTCTCGACGTTCGCCGTCGGCTGCCTGCCCACCTACGCCACCGTCGGCGTGCTCGCGCCGATCCTGCTGGTCGTTCTCCGCCTGATGCAGGGACTTTCCGCGGCCGGCGAGCAGGCAGGCGCGAACTCGATGTCGCTCGAACACGCCCCGGAGCGACAGCGCGCCTACTTCACCAGCTTCACCCTGAGCGGCACGCAGGCCGGGCAGATCCTGGCCACCGCGATCTTCCTGCCGGTCGCCGCGCTCCCCCAGGCCGACCTGCTGACCTGGGGCTGGCGGATCCCGTTCTGGTGCAGCGCGGCCGTCGTGGTCGTCGGGTTCGTCATCCGCCGCAAGCTCGACGAGACCCCGGTGTTCGCCCGCACCGACGTCGCGAAGCTGCCGGTGGCGGTCCTCTTCCGCACGCACTGGGCCGACGTCCTGCGCGTGATCGTCGCGGCGACGATCGCCTCGGTCAGCACGATCTTCACCGTCTTCGCGCTGAGCTACGCGGTCAACACGATCGGCCTGGCGCGCACCCCCATGCTCTGGGTGGGTGTGCTCGCGAACATCGTGGCCCTGGCGGCGATCCCGCTGCTGGCGCGGCTCGCCGACCGGGTCGGCCGCAAGCCGGTGTTCATCACCGGCTGCCTCGCCTGCGGCGTGCTGATCTTCCCCTACCTGTGGTCGATCTCGATCGGCTCGTACGCGCTGCTGTTCGTGCTCGGCATCGTCCTGTTCGGCGTCGCGTACTCGGGCGTCAACGGCGTCTGGCCGTCGCTGTACGGCGAGATGTTCAGCGCGCGCGTCCGCCTCTCGGGCATGGCGATCGGCACCCAGATCGGCTTCGCGGTCGCGGGTTTCGCCCCGAGCGTGGTCGCGGCGATCGGCTCCGGCAAGTCGGACTGGCTGGGCGTCTCCATCTTCACGGCGGCGGTCTGCGTGGTGGCCGCGACAGCCGCCGCGACGGCCCGCGAGACCTACCGGGTGCCGACCGCGGAACTCGGGAGCAAGACGCCGGCGGACACCGCGAAGCCCGCGGTGATCACTTCCACTGTGGACGGTTAGCCAGCACCAGTCCGAGCACCGTCACCACGACGCCCACGGTCAGCAGGGTGCCGCCCAGGCCCACCTCCGGTCCGGCCGCGAAGTACCGGAGCAGCCTGGACGCACCCAGCCCGAACCCGGTCACCACCAGGACCGGCCCGAGCACCAGCGCCACCCGGCCGGTCCCCGCCGTCCGGGCCACCTTCGAGAACACCGGCGGCGCGGCCTCGTCCGCCGGCGCGGTGTCGCTGTAGACGGCGGTGATCGGCCCGAACTCCAGCCGGTCGCCGTCGCGCAGCAGCCGGGCCCGGCCCGGGGCGAGCGCGTCCCCGTTGACCCGGGTCCCGGCCCGCGACCCCGCGTCGGCTACCCACGTGCCGCGCGCGTCGCGGCGGAGCCAGGCGTGCCGCGGGCTCACCCGGTCCGAGTACAGCCTCAGGTGCGCGTCCGGCCCGCGCCCGACCAGCCACGAGCCGCGGCGCACCGCCAGTCTCGCCACGGCGCCGCCGACGGTCTCGACCGTCGCCGCTTCCCGTTGTCCCATCGCCCCTCCCACCGTTCCCCGACTCCGGACAGAGCCGGGAAACGGGCGGAAGATACGCGAAGGTCAGGGTTTCGGCGCGGCCTCCGGGGCCTTGACCCGCTCCAGCAGCAGCTGGGCGACGTCGCGGACGTCGACGTTCTCCGCTTTCTGCTCGCTCTGGCGCTGGACCAGCCCGTCGGTGAGCATGGAGCGGCAGAACGGGCAGCCGGTCACGATCGTCTCGGCGTCGGTGGCGATGGCCTCGTCGACGCGCTCCAGGTTGATGCGCTTGCCGATCTGCTCTTCCATCCACATCCGCGCGCCGCCCGCGCCGCAGCAGAGGGCGCGATCCGCGTGGCGGGGCATCTCCTCGAGCTTGGCGCCCGTCGCGCCGACCAGCTCGCGCGGCGGTGTGTAGACCTTGTTGTGCCGCCCGAGGTAACACGGGTCGTGATACGTCACCTTGGGGCCGTCCTCGGCGGCCTTGACGGGCGTCAGCTGGCCGCCGCGCACCAGGCGGTTGAGCAGCTGCGTGTGGTGGACGACCTCGTAGTGCCCGTCCAGGTCCGGGTACTCGCGACTGAGCGTGTTGAGGCAGTGCGGGCACGTCGTGACGATCTTGCGCAGCCGCGGCTCCCGGCCCTCGAACACGGCGTTGAGCGTCTCCGCCGTCTGCTGGGCCATCATCTGGAACAGGAACTCGTTGCCCGCGCGCCGCGCCGGGTCGCCGGTGCAGGACTCCTCCTTGCCCAGCACGGTGTACTTCACGCCGGCGATGTGCAGCAGCTCCGCCGTGGCGCGGACGGTCTTGCGGGCGTTGTCGTCGAACGCGCCCGCGCAGCCGACCCAGTAGACGTACTCGACGTCGTCGGCCAGCTCGCCGTCGAACACCGGGACGTCGAACGGGAGGTCCTTCGTCCAGGCCAGCCGCTCGGAGTTGTTCTGGCCCCAGGGGTTGCCCTTGGTCTCCAGGTTCTTGAAGAGGCCGCCGAGCTCGGTCGGGAACGCCGACTCGATCATCACCTGGTAGCGGCGCATGTCGACGATGTGGTCGACGTGCTCGATGTCCACCGGGCACTGCTCGACGCACGCGCCGCAGGTGGTGCAGGACCAGAGGACGTCCGGGTCGATGACGCCGTTGTCGGCTTCGGTCCCGACGAGCGGGCGCGCGTCCGCGTGCTCCTCGCCGCTGAGGATGTAGGGCGCCTCCTCGAACATGTTGTCGCGCAGGCCCATGATGAGCAGCTTGGGGGACAACGGCTTCCCGGTGTTCCACGCCGGGCACTGCGACTGGCAGCGGCCACACTCGGTGCACGTCGAGAAGTCCAGCAGGCCCTTCCACGTGAAGTCGCCGATCTTGCCGCGGCCGAAGGTGTCGTCCTCGCCCGGGTCCTCGAAGTCGATCGGCTTGCCGGCGGACTCCATCGGCAGCAGCGGGCCGAGCGCGTCCGGCAGCCGCTTGGCCGAGACGTTGATCGGCGCCACGAAGATGTGCAGGTGCTTGGAGTAGAGCACGATCGACAGGAACACCAGCATGACGCCGATGTGCAGCAGCAGGCCGACCGTCTCGAGCACCTCGGTCGTCGCGTGCCCGAGCGGTTCGAGGAGGTTCCCGACGCCGAGCGAGACGTACGCGCCCGAGTCGTACGGGAAGTTGCCGGACGCCGACGACGAGCCGCGGAAGAAGAACATCGTCCAGACGACGTTGAAGATCATGATCAGGATCAGCCACGCGCCGCCGGTGTGCGAGCCGTAGAAGCGCGACGCCCGGTCCTTGCGCTCGGGCGCCTGCCGGATCCGGATCACCGCGAACACGCCCAGCGAGACGGCCACCATCACGGCGATGAAGTCCTGCAGGAAGCCGAGCACCGCCCAGTGGCCGATCCACGGGATGGCGAACCGCTCGTCGAACAGCGCGCCGTACGCCTCGAGGTACACCGAGGCGAGGATCACGAAGCCCCAGAATGTGAACAGGTGCGCCAGGCCGGGCACGGACCACTTCAGGAGCTTGCGCTGACCGAACACCTCGCGCACCTGCGCGAAGACGCGGGCCCCCAGGTCGTCGGAGCGTTTGGTGTCGGGCTGGCCCGCCTTGATCAGGTGGTACAGGAAGACCACCCGCTTGCCGGCGACGGCGAGACCGACGACGGTCATGAGCAGACCGAGGATGAGGCGAACGAGCACGAGTCCTCCGTGACGTGCGTGGCGGGAAGGCGCTGGGGGACGGCTCAGTGCGAGCCGGTGTAGTAGCGGCACGCTTTGCACGCGTACCGCATCTTCGCGACCCGCCAGTGTTTCCGGTACAGATCGAGGTCGGGCGACCGGCGGACGCCGAGGCGCTGGTAGCGCCCGGGACGGCGGCGGCCGGTTTCGTACTGCTCCGTCGCGCGGCCGAGGTGGGCGCGCCGCAGCACGCACCCCCGCGTCCGGCAGCGGCCGAGTGCGCTGCGGCAGAACCGGTGCAGCAGCACCAGGTCCGGGCTGGGCCCGTCGCCGGCGACCTGTTCGACGACGCCGTAGCCGGGGTGATCACCCGGCCCGGCGAGCCGGACCGGGAGGCCGCAGTAGGCGCATTTGAGGGTGCAGGTGAGACAGCCGGTGATGTGCCTGAGCCGCGGATCGCGCCGGTCTTCGGAGACCGGTTGTCGGACGCGCGACGCCATGGGGCCTCCTCCGGCGACTGTGAACGGCTGTGATCGGCACCACTTCGTTCTACTGGAGAGTAATGACGGGGTCACTTCACGCGACAGGACCGAACGGCCCACTTCTGTTGCGCTCTTCGGCGTAATATCGGAGGCAAGGCAGCCCTAACTGTCCGCTGGCCGAACGCCACAGGGCCGGAAATCGTACGTTCGGCCCTGCTGCGTCGAGGGTGTTCCCCGCCACAATTCCGGGCATGACCTATCACCCGGTCCCCTACCGGCCCGCCCGCCTGCCCGCCGCCGAAGCCACGTCGAACGTCGCCGAACTCCGGCAGCGCATGGAGCAGCGCCGCTCGGTCCGGATGTTCTCCCCCGACCCGGTCCCCGAGGACGCCGTGCTCGACGCGATCGCCGTGGCCTCCACCGCCCCCAGCGGCGCGCACCAGCAGCCGTGGACGTTCGTCCTCGTGTCGGACCCCGCGGTGCGCCGGCGGATCCGCGAGGCGGCGGAAGCCGAAGAGAAGATCTCCTACGACGGCCGGCTCGGCGAGGCGTGGCTGGACGCGTTGCGGCCGCTGGGCACGGACGCGGTGAAGCCGCACCTGACCGACGCGCCGTACCTGATCGTCGTGTTCCAGCAGCGGTTCGCCGTCGACGAGGACGGCGGCACCCACAAGCACTACTACGTCGACGAGTCGGTGGGCATCGCGGTCGGCATGCTGCTGACGGCGTTGCAGGTGGCCGGGCTGGCCGCGCTCACGCACACACCGTCCCCGATGCGCTTCCTGGGCGACCTGCTGGGCCGCCCCCGCAACGAACGGGCGTTCGCGGTCATCCCGGTCGGCTACCCGGCGGACGACTGCGTGGTCCCGGACCTGCGGCGCAAGTCCCTGGACGAGGTGCTGGTGCGGATCTGAGGACGCAGGCCGTCCGGCAGGTCCGCGAACGCCGCGCCCGCTGCTCGTGAGTGGCAATGAGGGTTCTAACCCGAATTGCCACTCACGACCACCCGCGCCACCGCGCGAGTCCCAGCCAGGTCCTGGTCTGGCGCTTAGAACTCGGCGTGTCGCTAGGTGAACCAACGGCCCGCCTGTGGACCCGGCCCGACGGACCCGAGGTCCGTCAGAGAGACTGGGGGCCAGTGCCCGCTCTCTCGACCTGGAGTCTTTGATGCCGCAAGGGACCGTCCGTTGGTTCGACGCCGAACGGGGTTTCGGCTTCCTCGCGCCCGAGGACGGCTCGCCGGACGTGTTCGTGCACGCCTCCGAGATCGTCGGGGACGGCGGCACGAAAGTGCTCCGCGAGGGTCAGGCCGTCGTGTTCGAGGTCGGCGAGAACGACCGCGGGCCCGAGGCGCTGCGCGTTCGCGTCACCGCCGATGCGGCCACCGGCAGCGCCGTGGGCCTGCTCGGCACCATCAACTGGTACGAGCCGGGCAAGGGGTACGGCTTCGCGTCGCCGGACGGCGGCGGCGCCGACCTCTTCGTGCACAGCTCCGCCATCGTGACCGGCGGCGTGGTCACCGAGGGGCAGCGGGTGGCCTTCCTGATCGTCGAAGGCGAGCGCGGCCCGCAGGCCGGGCACGTGATCCCGCTGGGAGCAGGGGCCGGCTCACCCGCTGCGGCTGGTACCGCGGACGGTGCCGACGGCACGGTGGCCTGGTACGACGAGGACAAGGGCTTCGGCTTCATCAACCCCGACTCCGGCGCCGGGGACGTCTTCGTTCACGCCCGGGCCCTGGCCGAGGGGCTGACGTGGCTCGCGGAGGGCGACCGCGTCGCCTACGAGGTGGCCAGTGGAGACAAGGGCCCGCAGGCCCGCGACGTGCACCTGGTCCGGGGCGCCGAGCCCCAGACGGCGCCGCAGCGGTCGGCACCTGCCGCGGCCGCAGGGCCGGCGGCGCGAGACGTGCCCGCACGAGGCGGCGAGGGCGTCGTCGCGCGCTACGACGACGACCGCGGCTTCGGCTTCATCACCCCGGACGCGGGCGGCGACGATCTCTTCGCCCACGCGTCCGTGATCATGGGGTCGGAGCCGCTGCAGAAGGGTGACCGGGTCCGGTACGCGGTGCGTCAGAGCGACCGGGGCCCGCAGGCCGACCGCATCGAACGCCTCTGACGAGGCGGCCCCACCGATGGCTGATCACTTCCCGGCGAGAGTGCTCGTTCATCCCCGTCGATGGTGCCGTCGGCAACGCGGCTGCAGCCTCCTCCAGGAGATCGATCTCCCTCGTGGTGACGGGGGCCCCGTGCCGACCCGAGGACCTGCTCCGCGCTCGGAAGCCACCGTGGTGCGTTCGGTCCGGTTGTAGCGCAGCCCGAGGCGTTTGAACCGCAGCAGCCAGGAGATGGTGCGTTCGACGACCCAGCGGACCCGGCCGAGGCGGGACTTGCCCTCAATCCCGCGCCGGGCGATACGGACCTTGATACCGCGGCGGGTCAGGTAGCGGCGGCAGCGGCGGAAGTCGTAGCCCTTGTCGGCGTGCAGCTTGTCCGGTCGGCATCGTGGCCGGCCCGCCCGGCCGTGGTGGCCGCGCACGGTCGGGTTCGTGTCCAGCAGCGGCTCGAACAGCATGCTGTCGTGGGTGTTTGCCGCCGGCAACATGATGTGCAGCGGTGGTCGGGACGGGATCAGGGGTTCGATCAGCTCTCAGAGCCGGTCTTCGACCCGCCGCTGCTGCGTCGTCTTCGCCACGACTGCTCACGATCGACGACCAGGACCGGCAGGTTGCGCAGTGACACACCCTTGAGTTTTGAGACCAGGTCTACGAGCGCAGGCCGTCCGGCAGGTCGGCGAACGCCGGGCCCGACGCGTAGTCCACGCCCCGCTCCCGCCACCACGCCGCCTGCTCGCGCGTCTCCACGCCGGCCACCGTCACCTTCGCGCCCGTCAGGTGGGCCACCTCGATCAGGGAGGCCAGTGACCGCTCCACCAGCGGGTGACCGCGGCGCGCCACCAGGGACGGTGCGACGCGGACCGTGCGGATCGGGAGGTCCGTCAGGAACGTGACGTCGCCCGCCGCGCCGAAGGCATGGATCTCGGCCGGGATGCCGATCTCCGCGAGCACCTTCAGGTTGTCGACCGCGTCGCCCGTCTCGGCGAGCAAGCTCGACGCCGGGAAGCCGGGGCGGAGGCGGTCCGCCGGCATGCCCGTGTCGGCCAGCACGCCGCGGACCTCGCCGACCAGGTCGGGGTCCGCGGCCTGGTGCGGGCCGAGCTCGACGACCAGCGGCACCTCGATGCCCGCCGCCGTCAGGTGCTCGGCCGCCGTGCGCAGGAGCCACGTGCCCAGCGGCAGCGCCAGCCCGGTCTCGCCGGCCAGCCGCACGCACGTCTCGTGCGACAGCTCGCCCTCGACCGGGTGGGTCCAGCGCAGCCGCGCCTCGATCGCGGCCGGCTCGTCTTCGTCGGCCAGGTTCACCAGCGCCCGGTAGGCGATCTCGACGTCGCCGTTCTCCCAGGCACCCGCCATCGACGCCGCGAGGCCGAACTCGTGGCGGTCACGGTGATCCAGCTCGCGGTCGAACAGGCCCCACTGGTTGCCCGCGCGCTGGGCGCGGCGCAGCGTCAGGTCCGACGCGCGGAGCAGCTCGGCCGGCGCGATGTCGCGCGGCGGCCGGTGCACGACGCCGATGCTGGCCGAGAGGGCGACGCCGTGGCGGCCGTCGACGTAGTCCGGCTCGGCGAGCTCGTGGTTGATCCGGCGGACCATGGTCCCGACGTCCGGGGTGTCGTCGCCGTTGCGCACCACCACGCCGAACTCGTCGCCGCCGATCCGGGCGATGAGCGCGTCCTCGCCCTCGAACACCACTTTCAGCTTCGCCGCGACGCCGCGCAGGAGCTTGTCGCCGAGGTCCTGGCCGAGCCCGCCGGTGATCAGCGAGAAGCCGTCGAGGTCGAGGTGGAACAGCGTGACGCCGCGGGCCTGGTCGGCCTCGCGCAGCGCGTTCTCCAGGCGGGTGCCGAAGAACTGCCGGTTCGGCAGCCCGGTGAGGACGTCGTGCAGGGCCTGGTGGCTGAGCCGCCGTTGCAGCAGCGCCACTTCGGTGTCGTCGTCGACGAGGGTGAGCAGCTGCTGGGCGTCGCCGACGGCGTCGCGGACCACCGCCGCCACGAACGTGGCCCACATCGGCTCGCCGTCCCGGCCGACCAGCCGGCGACCGGCCCGCAGCCGGTGCAGCCGGCCGGACAGCAGGTCCGCGTAGCCCTCGCGCAGCACCTCGACGTCGTCCGGGTGGACGAACTCGAACAGGGTACGCCCGGCGAGCTCGGCCGGCGTGCGGCCGAGCGTCTTGGCGAGCGCCGGGTTGACGCGCAGCACCCGGCCGTCCAGGTCGCTGACCGCGACGCCGCTGGCCGAGCCGGCGAAGACCTCCTCGAACTGCGCGCGCGTGACGACCTGCTTGCGCCGGGTCTCCTGCTCCACCTTCAGCAACGCGCGGCTCAGGCCTTCCTGCCGCTTCTGGATGTCCTCGCGCAGCGCTTCGCTGTAGCCGGAGCTCAGCGCGCCGAGCACCTGCACGACCCGCTCCGGCAGCTTGGCGACGCCGTGCAGCTCCGGCTCGCGCAGCAGGGCCTTGCCGAGCACCTCCATGCTGCGGCGCAGGCTTTCCGGGCCGACGCAGCGCAGCTCGACCAGGCGCCCGCCCGCCGCCGCGGCTTCGCCGACACCCGGCGGGTCGCTCGCGACCGCCTCGAAGAGCCAGCCGGTGAGGATCGACAGCTCCCGCTCGATCTCGTCGGGCGTGTGCGGCAGGTACGCCGTGGTGCTGACCAGGTAGCCCCACTTGCGCGCGAGGGTACGGAGCCGTCTGGCCGCTCGTTCGGCGGACGGCTTCGCGCGCGGGGCGCCACCGTGGGGATGGGGAGCAGTCACTTCAGCCTGTCCAAGGGTCTAGTGCGCACTCCGGCTCGGGGAACCGATATATCTTGGCGCGAAAAGGCGTCACGCGCACTGATCAGTGTTCATCCAATCGAGTGGTAACCCTGTGCGGTTACGCCGATCCGGTCACGCAGCCACGATCGGGTGGCGTCCCGGTACAGTCCGGCATTTTGGTGCAGGGCAACGGAATGCCCCGCGCCCGGGAGCACGAACATCGACAGTTTCGACGGATCCCGGTAGTACGGCGCCTCCTGGGGCCGCAGTGTCGCCGCGCTCGAACAGTCGCGAAGCGCGAGCAGCCCGCAGAAAAGCGCGTCCTTTTCGCCGACCACCTGGAAAACCGGCACGGTGATGCCCCACGTGGCGGGCAGCACGATGCCGAACAACGCCACCGTGCCCATCCCCGGCACCGAGACCTGGTCCTTCGTGGCTTCGTCGGCCGCGATCACGCCCGGGTCGGCGTCGCCGGCCGCGTAGAACAGCCCGGCCCGCGCACCCGGGCGCGTCGTGAAGTACAGCGGGTCGCTGCCGAGGTGCGCCAGCTGGCCGTCGAGCAGCGCCGGCTGCAGCCCGAGCGCCGCGCCCAGGGCCAGCACCGGCAGCGCGGGCAGGTGCGTGATGCCGGTCAGGACCACGCCGTCGACGTCGTGGTACGTCCCCGCCTCGACGGCGACGACCCCGGACCCGACCGAGTGCCCGACGATGACGACCTTCGCGAACGCGGCGCCGCCGACGTGCCCGGCGCGCAGGTGGCCGACCACCTCGTGCAGCGCCTCGGCCTCGGCCTGCACCGTCAGCGGCAGGCTGAGCGGACGGCTGCTGCCGCCGGCGCCGAGCTGGTCCGCGGCGAACGTCGCGTAGCCGTGCGAAGCCATGTCGCGCTGGTAGGAGTAGCGCTCCGGCTGGTAGGGCAGGTCCCAGTACGCGCTGTTGTACGTGCCGCCGTGCACGAGCAGCTGGACGGCGTCCGGCACAGCACCGGCGGGCAGGCACAACCGGCCGTGCACCGACGCGGGCGCGCCCGGCACGAGCGGCGGCAGCCCGGGCCCGGTGACCGGCAGATCCGTGTCGGCGCAGGAGATCGCGGCCGCTTCGGCGGGTACCGCGGCGGTCAGGGACCCGAGCAGGACGACGCCGGCGACCAACGCCGACGTCAGCTTGACCGGCAGTCTCACGCCGTTCTTCCCTCCGGACGGGTGACGAGCTGAGGACCCCGGCACACTACACCCGGTAGCCGATCGGGCACCGTCAGGTCCGCCGGGGCACGACCGTCATCGGCAGCCGGTTGGGCTGCATCGTGGCCTTGAGCTGCGCGTGGACCTTCTTGCCCGGCACCGGGACCAGCCGCCAGCGGGCGCCGATGGTCGCGGCGACGATGCCGATCTCGGTCGGCGCGAACACGTGCCCGGGGCACAGCCGCGCCCCGGCGCCGAACGGGATGTACGCGCCCTTCGGCAGTTCCGCGGTCTCTCCGGGCGTCCACCGATCGGGGTCGAACCGGCCGGGATCGGGGAACCAGCGCGGATCCCGGTGCAGCGTGTGCTGGCTGACCGCGACCTCGCTGCCCGCGCGGATGACGACACCGCCGAGTTCGACGTCTTCACGGGCCCGGCGCATGAGGATCAGCGGCGGGGTGCGCCGGACGATCTCGTTGACGATCTGGTGCGTGTAGACCAGTTCCGGCAGGTCGTCGAAGCGCGCGGGACGGCCGCCGAGGACCTCGTCGACCTCCGCGTGGAACCGGCGCTCGACGTCCGGGTGCTGCCCGAGCTCGTGGAAGAACCAGGCCAGCGCCACGGCGGTCGTTTCGGCGCCGGTGGTGAGGATCGTGATGACCTCGTCGTGCACCTGCCGGTCGGACATGGCCTCGCCGGTGTCCTCGTCCCGCGCCGCCAGCAGCATCGACAGCAGGTCGCCGTGGTCGGCGCCCTCCTTCCGCGCGGCGACGACGGTCGCGCCGATCACCTCGCGCAGCCGGGCCGCGGCGGCGTCGAACCGGCGGTTGGCCGGGATCGGCAGCCGTTCCACGAACTTCGGCGAGAACGCCCGGACCAGCACGTACTTCAGCATGACCGGGATCGAGCGGCGGATCTCGGCGAGCACGTCGTCGCCGAGGGCGGTCGAGAACAGCGTCTGCCCGGCGATGGTCAGCACCAGGTCCTGCATCCGCTGGTCGAACTCGACGACCTCGCCCGGCCGCCAGGACCCGGCCAGGTCGCCGGCCAGCGCGGTCATCGTGTTCTCGGCGTAGCCCGCGATCCGCGTCCGGCCGAAGGCGGGCATGACCATCCGGCGCTGCCGGCGGTTGTGCTCGCCGTTCGACGTGGCCAGGCCGTCGCCGAAGAGCGGGCGCATCTTGTCGAAGACCAGGCCCTTGTCGAACTTGTCGGCGTCGGTGGCCAGCACCCGCCAGGCCAGTTCGGGCGTGGTGACGACGTGCACGGGGAGCGGCCCGAGCCGCAGTTCGACGACGTCCCCGTACGCGGGCAGGGAAGTGAACAGCTTCAACGGGTCGCGGAGCAGCGGCACGGTGTGCCCGAGCACCGGCCAGCGACCGGGGACGGCGCGCGGGTCGTTCGTCACCGGGCACACCCTAGGACCGGCGGGCGGAACACCGGCAGTGCCGCCACACGAACGGCTGAGCGGGTCTACACTCCGCCGTCAACCGGATGCCGTCCACCGAAATGCCCGGCAAACCGAATGCCGACAACGGATCCGCGAGGGGTGGAGGTCAGGGTGACCGGGGAACTGGACTGGGTACCGTCGGAGGTCGACACCACGGTGCCGAACCCCGCGCGGGTGTACGACTTCTGGCTCGACGGCGACCACAACTTCGCCGCCGACCGCGCGCTCGGGGAGCAGATCCTCAAGATCATGCCGGGTATCCGCGACGCGGCGCGCCTCAACCGCGCGTTCCTGCGGCGCGCGGCGAAGTTCATGGTCGACGCCGGGATCCGGCAGTTCCTCGACGTCGGCGCGGGCATCCCGACCGTGGGGAACCTGCACGAGATCGTCCAGCAGGCCGACCCGTCGTGCCGCGTGGTCTACGTCGACCGGGAGTCGGTCGCGGTGGCGCACAGCGAGCTGCTGCTGCAGGACAACGACCGCTGCACGGTGCTCCAAGCGGACCTGCGCGACGTCGACGAGATCTTCGCGGGCGCGGGCGAGCTGCTCGACCCGGACCAGCCGACCGGTCTGTTCATGTTGCTGCTGCTGCACTTCGTGCCCGACGAGTGGGATCCGGTGAGCATCCTCGCCCGCTACCGCGAACGGCTGGCGCCCGGCAGCTTCCTGGCACTGACGCACGTCGCGGCGGACACCGAGTCGACCGGGCTCGACGAGGCGGTACAGGTCTACACCACCCGGCAGAGCCCGCAGAACCAGCCGTTCCCGCGCACCCACGACCAGGTCCTGCGCTTCTTCGACGGCTTCGACCTGGTCGAACCGGGCCTGGTCGGCTGCGCGATGTGGAACCCCGAGGGGGCGGGCGACATGTCCGACGATCCGGCGATCAACGTCCTGCCTTACGCGGGAGTAGGCCGGAAACCGGATTCGCTGTAAGGCGGACCCGCCTGAGGATTCGTCGAAACGATTCGATCGGCGGCCGCCATAAGCACCCGATCCGGGCAAGGTCAAGTCTTCCTGGGCACGCTCCCAGGTAATCTCGATTTCCCAAAGAACCCCGCCCCGACCTGCTGAAACATCGGACAGCAAGAGTGTTCGACGAATTCGACGTGTGACACTCAGGTCGAAGGTGAATCGAATTGTTGGCCGACTGGCAATAGTTCTTGTGTTCCGGGCGGGTCTCCCCTACCTTCGTGCCATCGTCGATGCGCTTCGACTCGCTCTTCCCCTGCCCCATGTCTCCAGGAGGCCGCCCGTGGTCACGATCAACGACGTCGCCAATGCCGCGGGGGTGGCCCCCAGCACGGTGTCGTACGTGATCAGCGGCAAGCGCTCGATCTCGCCGAAGACCCGGCGGCTGGTCGAAGAAAGCATCCGCAAGCTCGGCTACCACCCGCACGCGGGAGCCCGCGCGCTCGCGAGCAGCAAGACGAACGTGCTTGCCCTGGTCGTGCCGCTGCGCACGGACCTCAACGTCGCCGTCGTGATGGAGTTCGTCGCCGCGGCGGTCACCGCGGCCCGCGCCCACGACCAGGACCTGTTGCTGCTCACCAAGGACGAGGGACCCGCCGCGCTGCAGCGGGTCGCGTCGTCGGCGATCGCGGACGCGCTGATGGTGATGGACGTCGAGGCCGCCGACCCGCGGGTGCCGATGCTCATCGCGCTCGACCTGCCGGTGGTGCTGATCGGCGTGCCCGACCACCCGGCCGGGCTGAGCTGCGTCGACCTCGACTTCACCGCCGCCGGGTCGGCGTGCGTCGCGCACCTGGCCGACCTCGGCCACCGCTCGGTCGCGCTGATCGGCCCCTCCCCCGCCGTCTACCGGCGTGGCACCAGCTACGCGACGCGGTTCCTGCAGGGCTTCGACGAAACCGCGCGGAGCCGGGGCGTCCGCGCGACGAACCGGCCGTGCGCGCACTCCTACGAAGCCGTGAGCGCCTGTGTGGACGACCTGCTCGCCGCCGACCCCGGCCTGACCGGCCTCGTCGTGCACAACGAAGCCGTCCTGCCGGGACTCCTCACGCACCTGCGCCAGCGCGGTCTCCGTGTCCCGCAGGACATTTCGGTGATCGCCGTCTGCCCGGACAGCATGGCCGAGCAGCACCCGGTCACGCTGACCTCCGTCGCCATCCCGGCCGACGAGGTCGGCGCCCAGGCCGTGGAGATGACCATGCGCCGGCTCGGCGGTCACACCACGCCGGAGATCCGGCTGCTCGACCCGCGGCTGACCCGGCGCGAGAGCACGGGCGCGCCGCGCACCTGACCCGGCTCTGCTCCGCCGTCGAAGGAGAATCACCATGTCCGTAGCCCGTCGCGCCCTTTTGCTGGTCGCGAGCGCCGCGCTCCTCGCCGCCTGCAGCCCCAGCCCCGCTCCGCAGCCGTCGGACGCCCCGGCCGCGACGTCGGTCACCGAGCTCGACTACTACGCCGACGAGCAGGGATCCGCGGCGTGGCAGCAGGTCCTCGACGCCTGTGCCGCGCGGACCGGGATCAGGATCGAGCGGCAGAAGGTGCCGACCGCGCAGATGCTGCCGAAGATCCTGCAGGGCGCGAGCTCGAAGACACTGCCGGATCTGCTCTTCACGGACAACCCGACGCTGCAGCAGGTCGCCGCCACCGGCGCGCTGACCCCGCTGTCGGACTACGGCATCTCCGCGGACGGCTACTACCCGGGCATCGTCAAGGCCGGCACCTACCAGGGCAAGATCTACGGCGCCGCGCCCGGCGTCAACGGCCTGGCGCTGATCTACAACAAGGACCTCCTCGACGCGGCCGGGGTGCGCCCGCCGTCCACCTGGGACGACCTGAAGACCGCCGCGGCGACGCTGACCAAGGACGGCAAGTACGGCCTCGCCTTCTCCGCGATCCCGTCGGAGGAGGGCACTTGGCAGTTCCTCCCGTTCTTCTGGAGCAACGGCGCCGAACTGTCCCGGCTGGACTCGCCGCAGAGCACGCAGGCGCTGGCCTACGTCACCGGCCTCGTGACGAGCGGGTCGGCGTCGAAGTCCGTGGTGACGTGGAACCAGAACGACGTCGCCGACCAGTTCGTCGCGGGCAACGCGGCGATGATGGTCAACGGCTCGTGGAACCTCGCCCGGCTCGACGGCGAGAAGTCGCTGCACTACGGCGTCGTGCCGATCCCGGTGCCGAAGGCGGGCGCCAAGCCCGTGGTCGCCCTCGGCGGTGAGGTCGGCACGGTGCCGGTGACCGGCGGGCCGACCCAGCAGGCCGCCGGGAAGGTGCTGACCTGCATCCTCGCCGAGCCGGCCATGCTGCAGTGGAGCAAGGCCCACGCCTACGTCCCGTCGAAGACGGCCGTGGCCGCGAAGTTCGGCGCGGAGCAGCCGGAGATGCGGGCGTTCGTCGACGAGGCCGGCTCGGCCCGCTCCCGCACCGCGGAGCTCGGCGAGAAGTACCCGAAGGTCTCGCAGGCGCTGGCCGACGCGATCCAGGCGTCGCTGACCGGGAAGCTGCCCGCCGACCAGGCGCTGAGGACCGCGCAGCAGGCGGCCGGGTCGTGACGCTCGCGGCCCCGGTGCCGCGGCGAAGACCGCGGCGGGAGAACCCGTTCACCGCGTGGGCGTTCCTGCTGCCCGCCGTGGTCTACGTCGTGGTCTTCTTCGGGTACCCGCTGGTCGCGAACCTGGTGATGAGCACTCAGGACTACACGGTGAAGTCGTTCTACACCGGCGAAGCGCCCTTCGTCGGCCTGGCCGACTACGCCGCCGTGCTGACCGCCCCGCTCTTCTCGACGGCGGTGCTCAACACGGTGCTGTTCACGGCCGGCTCGCTCGTCTTCCAGTTCGGCATCGGCCTCGCGCTGGCCGTGTTCTTCGCCGGCCGGTTCCTCGGCAGCGCGCTGCTGCGGTCGCTGCTCCTGCTCCCCTGGCTGCTGCCGCTCGTGGTCAGCGGCGCGGTGTGGCGGTGGATGTTCGACCAGGACCACGGCGTGCTCAACGCCGGGCTGCGGCTGATCGGCGTCGGCGCGGTGCCGTGGCTGAGCAGCACGACCTGGGCGTTGCCCGCGGTGATCCTCACCAACATCTGGATCGGCATCCCGTTCAACCTGGTCATCCTGCACGGCGGGCTGCGCGCGATCCCGGCGTCGCTGCACGAGGCCGCCGCGCTCGACGGCGCCGGCGCGTGGCAGCGGTTCCGGTACGTCACCTGGCCGCTGCTGCGCCCGGTCACCGGGATCGTGCTGATGCTCGGGCTGGTCTACACGATCAAGGTGTTCGACGTCATCATGGTCGTCACCGGCGGCGGGCCGGCGAACGCGACCCAGACGCTCACCACGTGGTCCTACCGGCTGTCCTTCCACGACTTCGCGTTCGGGCAGGGCGCCGCCGTCGGCAACCTGCTGATCCTGGTGGCGACCGCGTTCGGCCTGCTCTACCTGCGCTCGGCGAAGGCGTCACTGGCCGAGGCGGCGGCGTGAAGACCGCGGCCGGCGTGGTGATCGTCGCGGTGCTGCTGTTCCCGCTGTACTGGATGCTCAACGCGTCCCTGCAGCCCAGCGGCGCGCTCCTGCGGCCGGACCCGGCGTTCTTCCCGGTCGGCGGCACGCTCGACGGCTACCGCAAGGCCCTCGCGACGCAGGGGCCGAACCTCGTCTCCAGCGTCGTCGTCGCGCTCGGCACCGTGGCCGTGTCGCTGCTGGTGGCGGCACCCGCGGCGTACGCGCTGGCGCAGCTGAAGGTCCGCGGCGGGCCGGTGCTGGTGTTCGTGCTGCTCATCGTGCAGCTGATCCCGGGCATCGTGATGGCGAACGCGCTGTACACGGTGTTCGGCAACCTCGGGCTCATCGACAGCTACCTCGGGCTGGTGCTGGCCGACGCCACCGCGACCATCCCGTTCGCGGTACTCCTGTTGCGCGCCTTCATGATCTCCGTGCCGAGGGAGCTGACCGAAGCATCCCGGGTGGACGGTGCCGGGTACTGGCGGACGTTCTTCTCGATCATCCTCCCGGTCAGCCGCAACGCGCTGGTCACCGCCGGGCTGTTCGCGTTCCTGTTCGCCTGGGCGGACTTCCTGTTCGCCGTCACCCTCACCACCGGGCAGGCGTTCGAGCCGATCACGGTGGGCATCTACCGGTTCGTCGGCAACCAGTCCGCCGACTGGAACGGCGTCATGGCCACCGCCGTCCTCGCCGCGATCCCGGCGGCCGTCCTGCTCGTCGTCGCCCAGCGCTACGTCGTCGCCGGCCTGACCAGCGGCGCCGTCAAGGATTGAGGAGACCCCCGTGATCGCCACGACCGAAGACGGCCGCTCGCTCGAAGTCCGCGTCCGGCACGAGGTGCTGCTCATCGAACCGTGGGGCGCCGACAGCCTGCGCGTCCGGGTGGGCCGGCACCGGATCCTCGACGACGTCCCCGGCGCGCTCCTGCCCGCGAAGCCGTCCGCCGGCAGCGCGGGCGCGGACGGGCGGTCCGCCTGGGTGGTGAACGGCGCGCTCACCGCGCTCGTCGAGATCGCCGAGACCGACACCGGGGTCGACGCGCAGCTGCGGTTCGTCCGCACGGACACCGGCGCGGAGCTGCTGTCCGAGCAGCGCGCGCACTTCTGGTGGCCCGGCGCCCGGGTCTTCACGCCGTCGGGCAACGGTTACGGCCGGCTCGAACAGCGCTTCACGGCCTACGACGACGAGCGGCTCTACGGCCTCGGCCAGCACCCGCACGGCCGGCTCGACCAGAAGGGCCTGGTCCTGGACCTGGTGCAGCGCAACGGCGAGGTGTCGGTGCCGTTCCTGCTGTCCAGCCGCGGCTACGGGTTCCTCTGGAACAGCCCCGCCGCCGGCCGGGTCGAGCTGGCCGGCAACGGCACCCGCTGGGTCGCCGACGACGCCCGCCAGCTCGACTACTGGGTCACCACCGGCGACAACCCGCGGCAAATCCTCGGCCACTACGCCGACGCGACCGGGCACGCGCCGATGCTGCCGGCGTGGGCGGCCGGGTTCTGGCAGTCGAAGCTGCGCTACCGCACCCAGGACGAGCTGCTGGCCGTGGCCCGCGAGTACCACGAGCGCGGCCTGCCCCTGTCGGTGATCGTCGCGGACTTCTTCCACTGGACGCACCTCGGCGACTGGAAGTTCGACCCGGCCGAGTGGCCCGATCCGGCCGGGATGGTGCGGGAGCTGGATAAGCTCGGTGTCAAGCTGATGGTGTCGGTCTGGCCGTCGGTCAGCCCGCTGTCGGAGAACCACGCCGAGATGCACGAGAACGGCCTGCTCGTCGCCACCGAGAGCGGGGTCGCGGCCCACGCGCCGTGGAAGGACAAGGGCTTCGACGTCGAGCTGCCGGTGGCGTTCTACGACCCGACGAACCCGGCGGCCCGGTGGTTCCTGTGGGAGAAGGTCAAGGAGAACTACTACGACCTGGGCGTGCGCGCGTGGTGGCTGGACGGCGACGAGCCGGAGATCCGGCCCGGCCACCCGCACAACCTCGCCTTCCACGCCGGGCCTGGCCCGGAGGTCGTCAACCTCTACCCGCAGGTCCACGCGCAGGCGTTCCACGACGGCATCCGCGGCGAGGGCGACGACGAGGTCGTGCTGCTCAGCCGCTCGGCGTGGGCCGGCAGCCAGCGCTACGGCGCCGCGCTGTGGTCCGGTGACGTCCCGGCCACCTGGGCGTCGCTGCGGGCGCAGGTGCGGGCCGGCCTGAACGTCGCGCTGTCCGGGATCCCGTGGTGGACCACGGACATCGGCGGTTTCCACGGCGGCGACCCGGACGCGCCGGCGTACCGGGAGCTGCTGGTCCGCTGGTTCCAGTACGGCGTCTGCTGCCCGCTGCTGCGGCTGCACGGCTTCCGCGACCCGCGCCCGCCGTTCGGGCCGGAGATGACCGGCGGCCCCAACGAGGCCTGGTCGTACGGTCCCGAAGCGCTGGCCGCCATCGAGGACGCGCTGCGGCTGCGGGAACGGCTGCGGCCCTACCTGATGGCGCAGATGCGGGTGGCGCACGAGCAGGGCGTGCCGCCGATGCGGCCGCTGTTCGTGGACTTCCCCGCCGACGCCGGCGCGTGGGACGCCGACGACCAGTTCCTGCTGGGCCCGGACCTGCTGGTGGCGCCGGTGCTCGAGGCCGGCGCCACCGGCCGGCCGGTGTACCTGCCCGAAGGTGCACTGTGGACGGACGCGGTCACCGGTGACCGGCACCCGGGCGGGACGAGCGTCGAGGCGGCCGCTCCGGCGGAGCGCATCCCGCTGTTCCTGCGCGACAACGCGTGCCTGCCCGTCGGGAAACCCTGAGGCCACTGTCCCTTACAGGCTGTTCGTCCGGTTGCCGATCGGGCCGCTACACCCCCGCGCGCGACACGCGCTACATACCTACGTCGGGTATCCGGCGAAAGATAACGAGACGCTCACATTCAGGGCCGGATCGTAACTATCGGATTGTTCGCCGGGCGCGAAATGAACCGTCCGCTCCCCTTATGCTGCGCCGACGACGGGCGTAATGACTCATGAAGGGCAGTAGCGGCAAGTGGTTTCGACGAGAACTCCATCGAGCGAGCGGCGGGCGAGCGGCCCGCGGAACCGGCGGCTCCCCGCCCCGGGCGAGGCGGGACCACGGTGATCGGGTTCCTCCTGCGCCGGCTCGTCAACTACATCGCACTCTGCCTGGTCGCCACGTTCGCGGCGTTTTCCCTGGCCTCGCTGGCTTTCAGCCCGCTCGACGGGCTCAAGCTGCGCAACCCGCCGCCCCCGCAGGCGACGATCGACGCCAAAGCCGCGGAGCTCTACCTGAACCAGCCGATCCCCGAGCGGTTCTTCACCTGGCTCGGCGGGGTCCTGCAGGGCAACTTCGGGCGGACCATCACCGACCAGCCGATCACCGACGAACTGCTGCGCCGGATGGGCGTCAGCCTGCGGTTGTTCGTCCTGGGCATCACCATCGGCATCGTGATCGGCGTGCTGGTCGGCGTGGTCAGCGCCATCCGCCAGTACAAGATCAGCGACTACCTCGCGACGACGTTCTCCTTCGTGGTGCTCTCCACCCCGGTCTTCGTGATCGCGACGATCCTCAAGGCCGGCGCCCAGTCGGTGAACGACAACCTGCTCGACGGCTACCAGTTCTTCATCGTCCAGGGCGAGAACTCCAGCGGGCTGAGCGGCGGCTTCGGGGAGGCGCTGCTCGACCGCGTGCAGCACCTGATCGTGCCGACACTGGCGATCGTGCTCACCCAGGTCGCCTACTACAGCCGCTACCAGCGCTCGGCGATGCTCGACGTGCTCGGCTCGGACTTCCTGCGGACCGCGCAGGCCAAGGGCCTGACCCGGCGCCGCGCGCTGTTCAAGCACGGCCTGCGCACCGCGCTGATCCCGATGGCGACGCTGTTCGCGTTCGGGTTCGGCCTGCTCATCACCGGCGGCATCTTCACCGAGAAGATCTTCGGCTGGTACGGCATGGGCGACTGGCTGGTCACCGGGATCCAGAAGCAGGACACCAACATCGTGGCGACGGTGACGCTGTTCATCGCCGTCTGCGTGCTGTTCGCCGGCTGGCTGTCGGACGTGCTGTACGCCGTGCTCGACCCGAGGGTGAGGATCTGATGTCCGCCTCCGTGAACGAAGCCGAGGCGACCGCCACCCCCGCGGGCGCCCCCGTCGACCTGGCGGCCGGCCCGGCCGCGGCGGGTGCCGGGCGCGGCAAGCTCGTGCTGCGCCGCTTCCTGCGCAACCGCGCGGCCGTCGCCGCACTCGCCCTGATCGTGCTGTTCTACCTGCTGGCGTTCACCTACACCTGGTACTCGCCGTGGGCCTACGACGAGCTGGACCCGACGTCGTACCTGCTGCCACCGGACGGCTCGCACTGGTTCGGCACCAACCAGATCGGCGGCGACATGTTCGCGCAGACCATGCGCGGGCTGCAGAAGTCGCTGACCATCGGGCTGCTGGCCGCGTTGTTCTCCACCGGCGTCGCCTCGGTCGTCGGGGCCGCGGCGGGCTACTTCGGCGGCTGGACCGACCGGATCTCCATGTGGGTCGTCGACCTGCTGCTGATCCTGCCGCCGTTCCTGATCATCTCGATCCTCTCGCCGGCCTTCCGCGGCAAGACCTGGCTGATCCTGGTCGGGCTGATCGCGTTGTTCCAGTGGATGATCACCGCCCGGATCGTCCGCGGCATGACGCTGACCCTGCGCGAGCGGGAGTTCGTCAAGGCCGCCCGGTTCATGGGCCAGCCGGCGCGGCGGATCATCGCCAAACACATCGTGCCGAACATGGCCTCCCTGCTCATCATCGACGCCACGATCAACGTCGGCGTCGCGATCATCACCGAGACGTCGCTGTCGTTCTTCGGCTTTGGTGTGCAGGCCCCGGACGTCTCGCTCGGCACACTGATCGCGGCCGGGTCCGACGCCGTCCGCACGTTCCCGTGGCTGTTCTACATCCCGGCGGGCTTCCTCGTCGTCACCGTGCTCGCGGTGAACTTCGCCGGGGACGGCCTGCGCGACGCGCTGGACCCGGCGTCGAGCCGGTCGCGGCGCAAGGAGCGCAAGCGCGTCGAGGCCGCCACGAAGACCACCACCGTTTCCGCTGGAGCCGTTTCATGAGCAGCACCGCACTCGCCCTGGGCGCGGAGACCGGGAAGCCGACCGGGACCGTGCTGGAGGTGGCCGGCCTCGACGTGTCGTTCCCGTCCGAGTCGGGCCGGGTGCACGCCGTGCGCGGGCTGTCCTACCAGGTCGCCGCGGGCGAGGTCCTCGGCATCGTCGGCGAGTCCGGCTCGGGCAAGTCCGTGTCCTCGCTGGCGGTGATGGGCCTGCTGCCGCCGCAGGCGCGGATCTCCGGGTCGATCCGGTTCCAGGGCAGCGAGATCATCGGCCGCTCCGACACCGAGCTGTCCCGGCTGCGCGGCAAGAAGATCTCGATGGTCTTCCAGGACCCGCTGTCCGCGCTCACCCCGGTCTACCCGGTCGGCGCGCAGATCGCCGAAGCCCTGCTGGTGCACGGCAAGGGCGTGGTCACCAAGGCGCAGGCGAACGCCCGCGCGGTCGAGCTGCTGGACCTGGTCGGGATCCCGAACGCCGCGCAGCGCGCGAAGGCGTTCCCGCACGAGTTCTCCGGCGGCATGCGGCAGCGGGCGGTGATCGCCATCGCGATCGCCAACGACCCGGACCTGATCATCGCCGACGAGCCGACGACTGCGCTGGACGTCACCGTGCAGGCACAGGTGCTGGAGGTGCTCAAGACCGCGCAGGAGGTCACCGGCGCCGGCATCGTGATCATCACCCACGACCTCGGCGTGGTCGCCGGGTTCGCCGACCGGCTGATGGTGATGTACGCCGGGCGCGCGGTCGAGCAGGGTCCGGTGGAGACGATCTACGCCCGGCCGCGGATGCCCTACACCCTCGGGCTGCTGGGCTCGATCCCCCGGGTGGACGCGCACGAGAAGCAGCCGCTGGTGCCGATCGAGGGCCAGCCGCCGTCGCTGGTCAGCCTGCCGCCGGGCTGCCCGTTCTCGCCGCGCTGCCCGCTGGTGACCGACGACTGCACCGCGGCGGAACCGGAGCTGCTCACCCTCACGCCCGGGCGCCCCGACGCCGGCGTCGACACCTCGCACCGCGCGGCCTGCATCCACACCGACGTCCTCGACCGGCCGGACGCCGGCGCGGCCGAGGTCTACGGCGCCGAGCTGGTCGGCGAACCGCCGCTGGCGGCGCTGCCGCGGGCCGAGCGCACGACCGTGCTCGACGTCCGGGACCTGGTCAAGCACTACCCGGTGACCAAGGGCCAGATCCTCAAGCGGCGGGTCGGCAGCGTGCAGGCCGTCGACGGGATCAGCTTCGACATCGTCGAGGGCGAAACCCTCGGCCTGGTCGGCGAATCCGGCTGCGGGAAGTCCACCACGCTGATGGAGATCCTCGAGCTGGTGAGCCCGGCCGCGGGCTCGGTCGCCGTGCTCGGCAAGGACGTCGCGAAGCTCGACGCCAAGGCCCGCAAGGCGATCCGGCGGGACCTGCAGGTGGTCTTCCAGGACCCGATGGCCGCGCTGGACCCGCGGCTGCCGATCGGCGACATCATCGCCGAGCCGATGCGGGTGCACGGCTACGACCGGGCCGCGATCGACAAGCGGATCCCCGAACTGCTGAGCCTGGTGGGGCTGCGGGCCGAGCACGCCGAACGCTACCCCGCGGAGTTCTCCGGCGGGCAACGCCAGCGCATCGGGATCGCCCGGGCGCTCGCCCTGGAGCCGAAGCTGATCGTGCTCGACGAGCCGGTCTCGGCGCTGGACGTGTCCATCCAGGCGGGCGTGATCAACCTGCTCGATGAACTGAAGGCGAAGCTCGGCCTGTCGTACCTGTTCGTGGCGCACGACCTGTCGGTGGTGCGCCACATCGCCGACCGGGTGGCGGTGATGTACCTGGGCAAGATCGTCGAGATCGGCGACGTCCGCACCGTGTTCGAACAGCCGCAGCACCCCTACACCCAGGCGCTGCTGTCCGCCATCCCGATCCCGGACCCGGTCAAGGAACGCGAGCGGACCCGGATCATCCTCACCGGCGACCTGCCCAGCCCGGCGGACCCGCCGTCCGGCTGCCGGTTCCGGACCCGCTGCTTCGTGTTCGCCCAGCTCTCCGACGAGGACCGCACGCAGTGCGTCGAGGTCGAGCCGCCGCGCGAACCGCGCGCCGCCGACCACGACGTCGCCTGCCACTACGCCCAGACCCGCGAAGTCGTGTAGCCACGCATCCCTTGGCACACAGGAAAAGAGAGGTACCCGATGAACCGACGGAGGATGGCTGCCGTCATCGCCCCGGTGGTGGCGCTGACCCTCGCCCTCGCCGCCTGCAGTGGCAGCTCTGGTGGCGGGAACAACGCGCTCCAGGACCAGGGCGCCCAGGGCGTGAAGACGGCCGACATCAACGAGAAGCCGCTCGACCAGGTCAAGGACGGCGGCGACTTCAAGTGGCCGGTCGACCAGCTGCCCGACAACTGGAACGTCAACCAGGTCGACGGCACGCCGCTCGACGGCCAGAGCATGTTCGGCGCGGTCTTCCCGTACGTCTTCACGCAGAACGCCGACGCGACGGTCAGTGAGAACCCGAACTACGTCACGTCGGTCAAGCTCGTGAGCACCGACCCGCAGGTCGTCGAGTACAAGCTCAACCCGAAGGCCAAGTGGAGCAACGGCCGCGCGTTCTCCTGGGAGGACTTCGCCGCGCAGGCCAAGGTGCTCAACGGCAAGGACCCGGCCTACGAGGTCTCGCAGACCACCGGCTACCAGGACATCGCGAAGGTCGAGAAGGGCACCGACGACCTCGACGTGAAGGTCACCTTCGCGAAGAAGTTCGCGGAGTGGAAGTCGCTGTTCATCCCGCTGTACCCGAAGGAGCTCAACGCCGACGCGGAGACCTTCAACAAGTCGTTCGCGACCGAGCCGAAGATCACCGCCGGCGTGTTCAAGGTGCAGAAGATCGACCAGACCGCGAAGACCGTGGTCCTCGAGCGCGACCCGAACTGGTGGGGCACCCCGGCGAAGCTCGACACGGTCACCTTCAAGAAGGTCGAGCGCCCGGCGCTGGCGGACGCGTTCGCCAACGGCCAGATCGACTTCTACAACCTCAACAACGACGTCAACGCGTTCAAGCGCGCGCAGGGCGACCCGAACACGGTCATCCGCCAGTCCACCTACCCGGACTACACGCACGTGACCTTCAACGGCGCGAGCTCGTCGATCCTGGCCGACAAGGACCTGCGGCTGGCGATCTTCCGGGGCATCGACACGGTCGCCATCTCGAAGGCGATCCTCGGGCAGATGCAGAAGGACACCCAGCCCCTGGGCAACCACATCTTCCTCAAGGGCGCCAAGGAGTACGTCGACAACTCCGGGCCGTACAAGTTCGACGTCGAGGCCGCGAAGAAGCAGCTCGACCAGCTCGGCTGGAAGACCGCCGGTGACTTCCGCGCGAAGGACGGCAAGGAGCTGAAGGTCCGGCTGATCATCCCGATCGGCACGCCGATCAGCCAGCAGACCGGGCAGATCATGCAGTCGCAGCTCAAGGCCATCGGCGTGAACCTGGACATCCAGGCCGTGCCGAGCACCGAGTTCTTCAAGAACTACGTCAACGTCGGCAACTTCGACATGACGCTGTTCCGCTGGATCTCGACGGCGTTCCCGATCGGCGGCGGCCAGGGCATCTACTACAACGACCCGAAGAACATCGGCCAGAACTACGGCCACATCGGCGACGACAAGATCAACCAGCTCTACGACACCGCGGCCCAGGAGCTGGACGACAGCAAGCGGGCCGCCGACCTGAACGAGGTCGACAAGGAGATCTGGGCGGTCGGGCACCAGCTGCCGATCTTCCAGTCGGTCGGCGCGTTCGCCGTCCGCAAGACGGTCGCGAACTACGGTTCGCCCGGCTTCGCGAACACCCCGTACGACTTCGCGAAGATCGGTTTCGTGAAGTAGCGGTTCCCTGCGAAGGCGGGCGGTGTTCGCACCGCCCGCCTTCCGTACCCGAGGCAGTGGTGAAGACTCTCCTGACGCTCCGGCCCGTCCGGCACATCCTCCTGACGAGCGCGCTGGCCCTGCTGGCCTGCGCGCTCGTGTTCGCGGTGCAGCTGGCCGGGTACGCCGCCGCGGCCGGCGAGCTGCGCGGGATGACGGCCCGCTCGACCGCGACCGTCGTCCGCCTCGACGGTGATTCCGCGCTGATCCGCTTCGCCCTGGCCGGCGGGTCGGCCGCGACGGCCACCGTCGCGGTGGACGTCCGGCCCGCGCCCGGCAGCACCCTCCCGGTGTTCTACGACCCCGCCGACCCCGGCCGGGCGGCGATCCGCGGCGCGACCCCGCTGGTGACGACCGACCGGACGACGACCTACGCGACGGCGACCGTCGTCGCCGCTGCGGGCGTGCTCGCGGTGGACGTCCTGGTGCTGCTGACCCGGTTCGTCCGGGTGGGCGGCGGCACCCGCCGGACCGTGCCGATCCGGCGGGTGAAGGTGCAACGGGGCCTGCTGACCCGGTCGTGGCTGGAACTGGAGACGCCCACGCCGTCCTGGCTCCCGGTGTACTTCTCCCCCGCGCTGATCGGCCTGGCCACCCCGTCCGTCGCCGAACTGACCGGCGACCGCCGGGTGCTGGTGCGCGTGGGCGGCACGACGTTCCACCCCGCGGGCGGCCTCCGCACCACCGAGCCCCGCGGCCGTCGCCTCGACAACCCGGCCGAGCCGGACGCCGAGCGGGCGGCGGCGGCCCGTCGCCCGGTCACCCTGCGCCGCCAGCTGCGGGCCGACCTGCCGGTGCTGGCCGTCGCTCCGGTGGTCGGCGTGTTCTGGGCGCTGGTCGACGGCACCGGGGTCGCGGGCTGGCTGGCGGTGACCGTCCTGGTCGCGGCGTTCGGCTTCTGGTGGGCCGCCCTGCGCGGCTCCGACCCGTCCTAGACCCCGCGCACTTCGGCCCAGTGCCCGGGCCGCTGCGGCTCCCCCAGGCTCACGCCCGCGGGCCACGTCCGGACCGCGCGGACCTCGGTGCGAGCGTGCGCCCCGGCGAAGCGGAACGCACCCGCCGTCGCGCCGGTGAAGTCGGCGTGGCTGCTGAAGCGGGTGCCCGAGAACCGCGCCTCCGCCGCGAACCGCGCGTCGCGGAACTTCGCCGGGCCGGCGAAACCTGTGGCCACGAACGAAACGCCCGTCGCGAACTCCGCGCCGGTGAAGTCCGTGCGGCCCGAGAACCGGACTTCGTCGAACCGCACTCGGTCGCCGGCGGTCACGCCCGCGAACGACGTGTTGGCCATGAACGTGGCCCCCTCGAAGTCCGCGCCCGCGCGGAACTCCGTGCCGCGGAAGGAGGCGTGGTAGGTGAAGGCGGACCGCTCGAAGCTCACCAGGCCGGTGCCGACCAGGCCGTCGAACCGCGCGCCGCCCCAGAAGCGCACCTCCCGGAACACCGCGTCGCGCACCTCGCACCCTCGCAGATCCGTCCCGGCCAGGACCTGGGACTCCGCGCGCAGGTCCAGACCCGGCCAGAACCCCGGTGTGCCCGGCCGCAGGTGCGACGCCAGGAGCTGCCACAGCTCGGCCTGGTTCGAGGTGTCGCGCAGCAGCGAGAACACCTCGTCGACCCAGTCCTGGCGCAGCGCGGGATCCACCTGGGCCCGCTCCGCGAAGTCACGCAGCGGACCCAGTTCGTCCAGCACCAGCACCGATCCCGGCGGCGCCGGCACGACTTCGGCCCAGCCGCTGTCCCGGCGCGACAGCACCCAGGCCACGACCGCGCCGGCGACGAGCGCGACGGTGACGAGCACCGGCAACGGGACGATGGTGGACATTCCGCCAGTGTGACCGCCGGGCCGCGGCGGCGACAGCGGATTAAAGTGGACCCGTGAGTCCAACCCAGGTGAAGCCCCTGACCGCGAAGGGCGCCGCGACGCGGCAGCGGATCATCGAAGGTGCGGCGGCCGAGATCCGCGAGCGCGGGGTCGCCGTCACGACGCTCGACGACGTCCGGGCGCGGACGGGCACCAGCAAGAGCCAGCTGTTCCACTACTTCCCCGACGGCAAGGACGAGCTGCTGCTGGCCGTGGCCCGGTTCGAGGCCGACCAAGTGCTGTCCGTGCAGCAGCCGCAGCTGGGCCGGCTGACGTCGTGGGCGGCGTGGCGGCGCTGGCGCGACACCGTCGTCTCGCACTACCGCGGCCGGGGGCAGCACTGCCCGCTCAACGTGCTGATCTCCCAGCTGGGCCGCGCCACGCCGGGGGCGCAGGCGGTGGTCGGCGAGATGCTGCGCCAGTGGCAGGACGAGATCGCGGCCGGCATCCGTCACCTGCGTGACGCGGGCGAGGTGGCGCCGGACGTCGACGCGGAGCGCACCGCGGCCGCCCTGCTGGCCGGGATCCAGGGCGGCGTGGTGGTGATGCTGTCGACCGGCCGCCTCGACCACCTCGAAGCGGCCCTCGACGTCGGCATCGAGAACCTGCGCGCGACGAAGGTCCCCAGGTAGCCGGAAACGGCCCATCGAGGGAGTCCCCCGATGGGCCGTTCACGGCTTCAAAGCACAGGTCAGACGTTCTTGATCGCCGAGATCTCGAACTCGAGGGTGACCTTGTCGCTCACCAGCACGCCACCGGTCTCGAGGGCGGCGTTCCAGGTGATGCCGTAGTCCTTGCGGCTGATCGTGGTGGAGCCCTCGAAGCCGACGCGGTCGTTGCCGAACGGGTCCTTGGCGGAGCCCTCGAACGAGAACGGGATGGTCACCGAACGGGTGACGTCCTTGACGGTCAGGTCGCCGGTCACGTCGAAGCTGGTCTCACCGGTCTGCTTGATCTCGGTGGTGGTGAAGGTGATGGTCGGGTACTCGTCCATCGACAGGAAGTCGTTGCTCTTCAGGTGCCCGTCGCGGTCCGCGTTGCGGGTGTCGATGCTGGTCGCCTGGATGGTCACCTGGGCGGACGACTTCTCCGGGGCGTCACCGTCGATCGTGGCGGTGCCGGTGAACTCGTTGAAGCTGCCGCGCACCTTGGTCACCATGGCGTGCCGGGCGTTGAACCCGATCCGCGAGTGGGCGGCGTCCAGGGTGTACTCACCGGTCAGCTGGGGGTAGGTGGTCGCGCTGGTCATGCTGTCTTCTCTCCTCGTGGTGGCGCCCCCCAGTGATTGAGGGCTCAACGACACTGTACTCGTTTTTACTGGTTGCGCAAGCAAGCTTTCGCTAGACTCGCCGGTATGGGTGAACAGTCCGCGCTCGACCACGCCGAGGCCCCGTTCTGGCGGTCCCTGATGCGCATCACGACCGCGCTGCCGCGGGCGCTCGAAGACCAGTTCCTGCCCGAGACCGGCCTCGCGATCACCGACTACGGCGTGCTGGTCGCGCTGTCCGAGGCCCCGCACCGCACGCTCCGCATCTCCGCGCTGGCCGCGGCCACCGGCCTTTCGCTCAGCCGGATCAGCCGGGTCGTCGACGACCTCACCCGCCGCGGCCTGGTCGAGAAGCGCAAGTGCGCGGAGGACGGCCGCGCGTCCAACGCCGTGCTGACCGACGCGGGATTGGCCAGACTGGAGGCGGCCTACCCGACCCACCTCGCCCGCGCCCGGGCGTCGGTGTTCGACCACTTGAGTGCCGAAGACATCCGGACGGCCGGGCCGGTACTGGCCCGGCTGGCCGCGGCGCTGGACGTCACTCCCCCGACCGACGACTGCTGAGGAACCGATGACAGACGGCGAGTTCAAGCGCGACCTCAACTACATCCCCGACCGGATCACCGCCGACGGCCGTGACGGCTGGCCGGTCGAGGCCGGCCGCTACCGGCTGGTCGTGGCGCGGGCGTGCCCGTGGGCGAACCGCGCGGTGATCGTGCGGCGGCTGCTCGGCCTGGAACCCGCGCTGTCCATGGGCATGGCCGGGCCGGTCCACGACGAGCGGAGCTGGAGCTTCGACCTCGATCCCGGCGGGCGCGACCCGGTGCTCGGCATCGAGCGCCTGCAGGAGGCGTTCTTCAAGCGCGACCCGGAGTACCCGCGCGGCATCACGGTGCCCGCGTTCGTCGACGTCCCGACCGGCCAGGTCGTCACCAACGACTTCGCGCAGATGACCCTGGACATGTCCACCGAGTGGACGGCGTACCACCGCGACGGCGCGCCCGAGCTGTACCCGGACAAGCTGCGCGACGAGATCGACGACGTCGCGCAGAAGGTGTTCACCGACGTCAACAACGCGGTGTACCAGTGCGGGTTCGCCGGCTCGCAGGCGGCGTACGAGCACTCCTACCGCAAGCTGTTCGCCCGCCTGGACTGGCTGTCCGAGCGCCTCGCGGACCAGCGCTACCTGGTCGGCGACACGATCACCGAGGCCGACGTCCGCCTGTTCACCACGCTGGTCCGCTTCGACGCGGTCTACCACGGCCACTTCAAGTGCAACCGCCAGAAGCTGACCGAGCTGCCGGTGCTGTGGGCGTACACGCGCGACCTGTTCCAGACGCCGGGCTTCGGCGACACGATCGACTTCGCGCAGACGAAGGAGCACTACTACGTGGTGCACCGGACCATCAACCCGAGCGGCATCGTCCCGCTGGGCCCGGACCTGTCGGGCTTCCTCACCCCACATGGCCGCGAGCAACTGGGCGGCCACCCGTTCGGGGACGGCACGCCGCCGGGACCGCCGCTGGAGGCGGAGCGGGTGCCTAGCCTGGTGTGACGGCGTCGGCGTAGCGCGCCGACAGCGTCCGCAGGCGTTCCACCAGCTCGGGTGGTGACTCCACCGTGAACGGGACGTCCAAGGTGGACACCACGAACGCGATGAGGTCGAAGGAGTCCGAAGCCAGCTCCAGCCGGCAGCTCCGGTCGTCGATCGGCGTGACGTCGCCGTCGACCCGGCCGCGGATCTCTTCGGCCGGAGCCGCCACGCGAAGCCGGGCGCGGTAGGGCCACAGCTCGCGGCCCATCGTGCGGGTCAGGTACGCCGTGAGGTCGCCGTCCGGCGGCTCGCGGTGGGTGAAGCGCGGGCCGTTCGGGGTGCGCAGGGTCAGCCGGTCGGCGCGGAAGGTGCGCCAGGCCGCGCGGCCGGTGTCCCAGCCGACCAGGTACCAGCGGCGGCCCCACGAGACCAGCCGGTGCGGCTCGACGTCGCGGCGGGACTCGGTGCGGTCGTGGCTGACGTAGTCGAAGCGCAGGGTCTCCGCCGCGCGGATCGCCGCCGACACGGCGGTCAGCACGGCCGCCTCGACCACCGGGCCGCGGACCGGGAGCGCCAGCGAAGCCGCGTCGAAGGCTTCCACGCGGTGCCGCAGCCGGGACGGCAGCACCTGCTCCAGCTTGTTCAGCGCCCGCAGCGACGCCTCCTCCAGCCCGGCGACGCCGCCGGACGTGGCGCCGTGCAGGCCGACCGCGACCGCGACGGCCTCGTCGTCGTCCAGCAGCAGCGGCGGCAGCTCGGCACCCGCGCCGAGGCGGTAGCCGCCGACCGGGCCCATCGCCGCGTGCACCGGGTAGCCCAGCTCGCGCAGGCGGTCGACGTCGCGACGGATGGTCCGCGTCGTCACGCTCAGGCGCTGCGCCAGCTCGGTGCCGGACCAGTCCCGGTGCATCTGCAGCAGCGACAGCAGCCGGAGCAGCCGGCCAGGGGTTTCCCGCATGCGTCCGAGAATGCCAGACGACTAGGACCGATCCTGTCCTACACGCGCGGAACGCTACGGCCATGGAACCCTTCCGCATCGACGTCCCGCAGGCCGACCTGGACGAGCTGCACCACCGGCTCGCCCGCACCCGCTGGCCCGGCGAGCTGCCCGGCGCCGGCTGGGCCTACGGCGTCAGCGAGCCCTACCTGGCCGAGCTGGCGGAGTACTGGCAGACGGGCTTCGACTGGCGCGCACAGGAGGCGCGGCTCAACGCGTTCCCGCAGTTCACGACCACGATCGACGGCCAGCGTGTGCACTTCCTGCACGTCCGCTCGCCCGAGCCGGACGCGACGCCGCTGATCCTCACCCACGGCTGGCCGAGCACGGTGGCCGACTTCCTGGACGTCCTCGGCCCGCTCACCGACCCACGCGCCCACGGCGCCGACCCGGCGGACGCGTTCCACGTCGTCGCGCCGTCGGTGCCCGGCTTCGGGTTCTCCGGGCCGACGACCGAGCCGGGCTGGAACACCCGCCGCATCGCGCGGGCGTGGGCCGAGCTGATGCGGCGGCTGGGTTACGAGCGTTACGGCGCCCAGGGTGGTGACTTCGGCAGCATCGTCTCCCCCGAACTGGGCCGGACGGCCCCCTCGCAAGTCCTCGGCGTGCACGTCAACGCCGTCGCGAACGCCGGTGTCCCGACCGCGCCCGGCGACCTCGACCGGCTGTCCGAAGAGGACCGCAAGCGGGCGCAGGAGAACCAGGTCTGGTGGTACGCGCATTCCGGCTACGCCACGCAGATGGCGACCCGGCCGCAGACGCTGGCCTACGCGCTCAACGACTCCCCCGCCGGCCAGCTCGCGTGGAACCTGGAATGGTTCGTCGACTGGGACCCGACGGCGACACAGCAGACACCGGTTTCACGCGACGCGATCCTGACGAACGTCACGACCTTCTGGCTCACCGGCACCGCGGGTTCGGCCGCGCGCCTCTACCTGGAGGCGGGCCAGGACGGCTGGGGCGAGCGCCCGCAGCCATCGGGCGTCCCGACAGGGGTGGCCAACTTCCGCGGCGACCACGCGATCCGCGGTCTGGCCGCACTGTCGAACAACATCACCCGCTGGACGGAGCACGACACCGGCGGCCACTTCGCCTCCCTGCAGGCGCCGGACCTGCTGCTGCAGGACATCCGCGACTTCTTCCGCGAGCTTTAGTCCACAGTGGACACTGCGCCGTCGAGCAGGGGGCGTAGCTCCTCCACCACCGTGTCCAGCGGGGCGACGTCCTGGTGTGCCCGCGCCAGGATGATCGCGCCCTCCAACGTGCTCAGCATGAGCACCGCCAGCGAGACGCTGCGAGCCGCGGGGACGCCGAACTGTGACAGCGTTTCCGCCAAAGGTCGTTGCCAGCCCTCGAAAGCCTTGCCGACGGCGTCGCGCAGGCTCTCGCTCGTCGCCGCCGCGTCGGCGACCGTCGCCACCAGGGGGCAGCCCGCGTCGAAGCCCGTCGTGGTGAACTCGTCGCGCCACTGGGCGGCCATGGCCGCGAACAGCTTGCCCGGCGTCGGGTTCTCGAGCTTGGCCGCGAGCCGGGCCACGCGGCGGGCGGCGTACCCGCCCGCCCAGGCGACGGCTTCGGCCATCAGCTGGTCCTTACCGCCCGGGAAGTAGTGCTGCAGGGACCCCCGCGGCGCCTCGGCGTGCGCGACCACGTCCCGCATGCCCGTCGCCCCGACGCCCTGGATCCGCACCAGCTGCGCGGCGCTCAGCACGATCCGCTCGCGTGGTGTCCTCGTCATCGACGGCCTCCTTCATGACACTCGTCATGGTAGCCCAGTCGGGCACGACCAGCGCGAAGTCGCGCTCGCCGCGTTCGTAGGCGGGTACCGGGCGGAAGCCCTGGCGCAGCAGCAGCGTCTCGGCGCCGGCGTTCCCGGCCTGCACGGTCGCCCCCACCGTCCACCCCGGCCACCGCCCGGACGCCTGCAGCCACCGGCTCAGCGCACTCCCGACCCCCTGCCGCTGCCACGCGTCGGCGACCAGGACGCCGAGCTCGGCCGTCCCGGGGGTCTCCGCGACGAAGTTGAGCAGCCCCACCGGAATCCCGCCGGACGTCGCCAGCAGCGCGACGCCGCCGGGTGGGCCGGCGAGCAGGAACCGGTGGTAGCGCCGGAAGATCTCGCCCGGCTCGGCCGGGCCGCCCATCATGAAGCGCCGCCGGAGACTGCCCGGCGAACAGGCCGCGACCAGCGCGGCCACGCACTCCCGGTCGGCCGGGCGGTCGCCCAGCTCCCGGATTTCTATGACGGCTGTCATAGTCCCATGAGAGCACGAAACACCCGAGCCCACACTATGACGGCCGTCATAGATCAGGTTCGCGCGAACGGCTCTCGACGAACGACCGCGGAGGGAGACAAGCTGGAGCTGCGGAGATACCCGCGAGACCGGAAGGAGGAGTGACCACTCCCTTCCACTACTAACGTATAGCGCACCCCGGGGCTTGCCGCAAGACCCAGGTCGTGCCGCAGAATCATCGGCCTCAGCCGGGATCTGCGGCTGGATTCGACCAAAACGGGGGTTCGCTAGTGCGTGTGTTGTTGTCGACGTACGGGTCACGAGGGGACGTCGAACCGCTGGTGGGGCTCGCGCTGACGCTGCGTGCCCGCGGCGCGGAAGTGCGGGTGTGCGCGCCCGCGGACGAGGACTTCGCGCGCCGGCTGGCCGGCGTCGGGGTGGCGTACGTGCCGGTCGGGCCGTCGGCGAAGGAGCTGACCCAGGCGGCACCGGCGCCGTCGTCGCTGCCCGAGCGGGCTGCGCAGCTGATCGCCGCCCAGTTCGACGTGGTGACCGAAGCGGCCGAAGGCTGCGACGTCCTGGTGGCGACCGGCATGCTGCCGACCGCCGCCGGCGCGCTGTCCATCGCCGAACTGCTGGGCGTCCGCTCGGTGTTCGTCGCCTTCCAGAGTTCCACGCTGCCGTCCCCGCACCACGCGCCGCTGGCGTACGCCGGCCGGCCCCACCCGCCGGAGATGACCGACAACCGGGCGTTGTGGGACCTGGACGCCGAGAGCGTGAACGCGCTGTTCGGGGCGGCGCTCAACACCAGCCGGGTGGCGCACGGCCTGCCCGCGGTGGACCACGTCCGGGACTACGTCGTCGGCACCCGGCCGTGGCTGGCGACGGACCCGGTCCTGGATCCGTGGCGGGCCACGGACCTCGACGTCGTGCAGACCGGCGCGTGGATCGTGCCGGACGACCGCCCGCTCCCGGCCGAGCTGGACGCGTTCCTGGCCGCGGGCCCGCCGCCGGTCTACGTCGGCTTCGGCAGCATGCCCATGCACGCGGCGGCGGACGTCGCGCAGGTCGCCGTCGACGCCGTCCGCGCGCACGGGCGCCGGGTCCTCGTCCTCCAGGGCTGGGCCGACCTGGGCCTGGCCGACGACCGGGACGACTGCTTCGTGCTCGGCGAGGTCAACCACCAGGCGCTGTTCGGCCGGTGCGCCGCCGTCGTGCACCACGGCGGCGCGGGCACCACCACGACGGCCGCCCGCGCCGGCGTGCCCCAGGTCGTCGTCCCGCAGGCGACGGACCAGCCGTACTGGGCGAGCCGGGTCGCCGCCCTGGGCATCGGGGTGGCGCACGACGGCCCGGCGCCGACCGTCGCGTCCCTCTCGGCCGCGCTCGAGATCGCGCTGGCTCCCGAAACCCGGACGCGCGCGGAGGCCGTCACAATCCGCGCCGACGGGACGGCGGTGGCCGCCGACCTGCTCTTCGCGTGGGCCGCGCGGCCCACGACCGTGTGAACCACCGGTGATCTTCGTGCCGGGGGCGTTCCCCGGCGCTGTACTGACCAGGACTTTCTTCGAACGGACAGGGGATTTTGTGCTCGACGTGATCGTGGCCGGCGGCGGACCGACGGGCGTCATGCTGGCCGGCGAACTGCGGCTGCAGGGCGTGGACGTGCTCGTGCTGGAAAAGGAGCCGCAGCCCTCGCCGGTCGTGCGCGCGCTCGGCATCCACGCGCGCACCATCGAGGTGCTGGACCAGCGCGGGCTGCTGGAGCGGTTCCTCGCGGCCGGCAAGAAGTACCCGCTCAACGGGTTCTTCGCCGGCATCAGCAAGCCGCAGCCCGCCCACCTGGACACCTCGCACCCGTACGTCCTCAGCATCCTGCAGCCCGTCACCGAACGCCTGCTGACCGAGCACGCCGGCGAGCTGGACGTCGAGATCCGGCGTGGCACCGAAGTGACCGGACTGGCCCAGGACGACCACGGCGTGACCGTCGACCTGGCCGACGGGACGCAGCTGCGGGCGCGGTACCTCGTCGGCTGCGACGGCGGCCGCAGCACGGTGCGCAAGCTGCTCGGCGTCGGCTTCCCCGGCGAGCCCACCCGCGTCGACACGCTGCTCGGCGAGATGGAGCTGACCGAGGACCCCGAGACGCTGACCGCCGTGATGACCGAAGTCCGCAAGACCCAGAAGCGGTTCGGGGTCGGGCCCATCGGGGACGGCCTGTACCGCCTGGTCGTCCCCGCCGACAGCGTCGCCGAGGACCGCTCGACGCCGCCGGATTTCGAGGAGTTCAAGCGGCAGCTGCGCTCCACCGCCGGCACCGACTTCGGGGTGCACTCGCCGCGCTGGCTCTCCCGCTTCGGCGACGCCACCCGGCAGGCCGAGCGGTACCGGGTCGGCCGGGTGCTGCTGGCCGGCGACGCCGCGCACATCCACCCGCCGATGGGCGGGCAGGGCCTCAACCTCGGCCTCCAGGACGCGTTCAACCTCGGCTGGAAGCTGGCCGCCGAGGTCGACGGCTGGGCGCCGGCGGACCTGCTGGACAGCTACGAGGCCGAGCGGCACCCGGTCGCCACGCAGGTGCTGGTCAACACCCGCGCGCAGATGCAGCTGACGTCGCTGGAGCCCGGTCCCCAGGCCGTGCGTCAGCTCCTGACGAAGCTGATGGACTTCGAGGACGTGAGCCGCTACCTGACCGAGCAGCTCATCGCCGTCGACATCCGCTACGACGTCGGCGACGGGCCCGACCTGCTCGGCCGGCGCCTGCGTGACGTGCAGCTGAAGAGCGGGCGGCTTTACGACCTGATGCACGAAGGTCGCGGGCTGCTGCTCGACCAGACCGGCGGGCTTTCCGCCACGGGCTGGGAAGACCGGGTCGACCACGTCGTCGACGTCAGCGAGGAGCTGGACGTGCCCGCGGTGCTGCTGCGCCCGGACGGGCACGTGGTCTGGGCCGGGGAGGACGCGGCGGCGCTGCCCGGCGCGTTGCGGAAGTGGTTCGGCAGGCCCGCGGCCTGACCGCCGGGGAAGTTTCTTAAACGATGAGGGAACGTGGCTGCACAGGGGTACGAAGAAGAACTGCGGTCCGAACGCGCGTACGTGGCCGATCTCTACACGCGGCTCGACGCCGAGCGCGCGCGGGTGCGGGGCGAGTACGACGCGGCGCTGGGCGGGAAGGGCCTCGGCGCCATGGAACGCGACGTCGGCGTGCGCGCGCTGGGCCGGGAGGCGAAACGCCTGGAGGTGGTGGACAACGGCCTGTGCTTCGGCCGGATGGACGCCGTCGCGGGCGAGCGCTCCTACATCGGCCGGATCGGCCTGTTCGACGAGGAGGACGACTACCGGCCGGTGCTGCTCGACTGGCGGGCGCCGGCGGCACGCGCGTTCTACACGGCCACCGGCGCGAACCCGGAGGACATGCGCCGACGCCGGCAGTTCCGCACGCGCGGGCGGCACGTGCTCGGGTACACCGACGAGGTGCTCGGGCGCCCGGCCGAGGGTGACGAGGGGGACGCGGCGCTGCTCGCGGCGATCAACGCGCCGCGCGGCGAGGGGATGCGCGACATCGTCGCGACGATCCAGGCCGAGCAGGACGAGATCATCCGGCTCGACCACCCGGGTGTGCTGGTGATCGAAGGCGGCCCGGGCACCGGGAAGACGGTGGTGGCGCTGCACCGCGTCGCCTACCTGCTCTACACCCAGCGGGAACGGATGGAACGCCACGGCGCGCTCGTCGTCGGGCCCAACCCGGCGTTCCTGAGCCACATCGGCCGCGTCCTGCCGTCGCTGGGCGAGACCGACGTCGTCTTCACGACCACCGGCGGTTTCGTGCCCGGCCTGGACGTCACCGCCGAGGACACGCCGGAAGCCGTGCGGCTCAAGGGATCCCTGAAGATCCTCGACGTCCTCGCCGCGGCCGTCGCCGATCGGCAGCGGCTGCCGGAAGAGCCGCTGCCGATCGAACTGCGGGACGTCACGGTCCGGATCGACGCCGAGACGGCGGAGTGGGCCCGGCAGGAAGCGCGCGACAGCGGGCAGCCGCACAACGAGGCCCGCGCGGTGTTCACCGAGATCGTCACGTACGTGCTGACCGAGCGGGCGATGGGCCGGATCGGCCGCGGCTGGCTGTCCCGAGACGACAAGGCGGAGTGGGAGTCACTGCGGAAGGACCTGATCGCCGAACTGGCCGCCGACGAGACGTTCACCGCCGCGCTGGAGCGGCTCTGGCCGGTCCTGACGCCGGAAACGCTGCTGGCGCGGCTGTACGAGTCCGCCCCGGCCGGCTCGGCGCTGTTCCGGGCCCGGGGTGACGCCTGGACGGTGTCGGACGTGCCGCTGCTCGACGAGCTGGTCGACCTGCTGGGCCGCGACAAGACGGCCGAGAAGGCGGCCGCCGCGGTGGTGGCCCGGGAGCGGAAGGCCGAGGCCGAGTACGCCGAAGGCGTCTTCGAGACGATGAAGCTCGATCGTGAGGAGATGGACGAGGACGTCATGCTGTCCGCCGAGAACCTGCTGTTCGCCGAGGACCTGGCCGACCGGTTCGTCGAGGCCGACACACGCAGCCTCGTCGAACGGGCGTCGGCGGACCGGGACTGGACCTACCGCCACGTCGTCGTCGACGAAGCCCAGGAATTGTCCGAAATGGACTGGCGGGTGCTGATGCGGCGGTGCCCGGGCCGGTCGTTCACGGTCGTCGGCGACCTCGCGCAGCGCCGCTCGGCGGCCGGGGCGCGGTCGTGGGACGCGGTGCTGGCGCCGTACGTGCCGGGCCGCTGGGTCTACCGTTCGCTGACGGTGAACTACCGCACCCCGGCGGAGATCATGGAGGTCGCCGCCGCGGTGCTCGCGGACTTCGCGCCCGGCGTCCGGCCCCCGGAGTCGGTCCGCGCGTGCGGCGTCCGGCCGTGGTCGAGGCAGGTCACCGACGACGAACTGGCCGCGGTGATCGAGCAGTTCGCCCGCGACGAAGCCGGCCGCGAAGGCACCAGTGTCGTCATCGGGCCGCCGGGCGTGCCGGGCACGGTGCCGGCGTCGGAGACCAAGGGCCTGGAGTTCGACGCCGTCCTGGTCGTGGAGCCGGCGAAGATCCTCGCCGACAGCGCGGCCGATCTCTACGTCGCGCTCACCCGGGCGACGCAACGGCTCGGCGTGCTGCACCGGGAGCCGTTGCCGCAGGCGTTGACCGGGCTCGCGGAGGTCGTCCGGAGCTAGGCTCGCGGTTCGCCCCGGGGGTGCGCGGGTACGTTGCCGTGGCCGCGCTCCCCCACCGCGAAAGGCGTCCCCGATGCAGCTCTACGCCGAACGGCCGATCCGCCGTACCGCCCAGCTCGTCAGCGACCTGCTGGCGTTGCTGCTCGTCGTCTTCGCGGTGTGGCTGGGAACGACGGTGTACGACGAGGTCATGAAGCTGCGGGCGCCGGGCGACGGGCTCGTCAGCGCCGGCACCGGGCTGACCGGGACGTTCGACTCGGCCGCGAACTCCGCCGACGGCATCCCGCTCATCGGCGACGCGCTCGCGAAGGCGCTGCACGGCGGTTCGAACGTCGGCACCCAGTTCGCCGACGCCGGCCGCTGGCAGATCGAAGCCGTCGAGAACCTGGCGTGGTGGATGGCGGCGATCATCATCGCGCTGCCGGTGCTGACGCTGCTCGCGACGTGGCTCCCGATGCGCTGGCACTTCGCCCGCCGCGCCTCCGCGGCCGCCCAGCTGCGCGCACTCGGCGACGAGGGCCTGGACCTGCTGGCCCTGCGGGCGCTGACCACGCAGCCCCTGCGCCGCCTCGCGAAGTCCGGCGAGATCGCCACGGGCTGGCGCGCCCGCGACAAGGAGGTCATCGCGGTCCTGGCCGGCCACGAACTCGCGCGGCACGGCCTGGTCCGGTAGCGCTCACCGCGGGCCCTGCCGGCGGCCCACCGAGCGGCCGATGAAGAACCCCAGCAGCAGCCCCACGATCAGGCCGATCACGATGAAGAAGATGACCGTCGCCGCGGCGATCTTGCCCACCGTGCCGAGGAAGCCCTTCGCCTCGAACTCCTGGACCGTCGCGAGGGTCTGGACGAGCGTGTAGTGCGTCATGATCACCAGGGTGACAGCACCGGGCGCACCCTGCACGACGCGAAGGTCCCCCGCCGGTGCTCAGGACACCGACGGGGAGACCCCCGACACTCCGCAGGCCCGAGATCAGCCGACGGAGGGGCCCATCCCGAGGGACTGCGGCGTGCTCGCGTCGGGCGAGGGCTGGTGCAGGCCCTCGTCCAGCGGGCCGAACTCGGTCATCAGCGCCGCGCTACCACCCCACGGCGTCTGCTCCTCGGCGATCAGCGAGTTCGTCGTCAGCAGCAACCCGGCCACCGAAGCGCCGTTCTGGATCGCCGAGCGGCACACCCGCAACGGGTCGACGACGCCCAAGGCGATCATGTCGCCGAACTGGTCGTTCAGGGCGTCGAAACCCTCGTCCGAGCCGAGCTCCCGGGTGCGCGCGACGATCTCGTGCGCCGGGTGCCCGGCGTTGTGGGCGATGAGGAACGCCGGTTCCGCCAGCGCGCGCCGGACGATCTCGACCCCGATCGCCTGGTCGCCTTCCAGCCCCAGGCCTTCCAGGGCCTTCTCGGCGTGCAGGAGCGCCGCTCCCCCGCCGGCCACGATGCCCTCGGCCATCGCCGCCCGCGTCGCGGACAGCGCGTCCTCGACCCGGTGCTGCAGTTCCTTGAGCTCGGCCGGGGTCGCCGCCCCGACGCGCACGACCGCGACCTTGCCGGTCAGCGCGCCGATCCGCTCGGTCAGCACGTCCTCGTCGATGCCGAACTGCGCGCGCTCCAGCTCCGCCCGCAGCTGCCCGACCCGGAACTCGACGGCGTCGGAGGTACCGCCGCCGCCGACGATCGTGGTGTTGTTCGCGGTGACCCGGACCTGCTTGGCCCGGCCGAGGTGCTCCAGCGTCATCGTCTCCATGCTGAAGCCGGACGTCCGCGAGAGCACCGCGCCGCCGACGATCGCCGCGAGGTCCTCCAGCTTGTGCAGCCGCCGGTCGCCGAAGCCGGGCGCGCGGACGGCCACCGACTGGAACGTGCCGTTCACGTGGTTGTGCACCAGCATGGACAGCGCCGTGCCCTCGATCGACTCGGCGATGATCACCAGCGGCCGCGGGGCCCGCATCACCTTGTCCAGCAACGGCATCAGCTGCTGCACCTTGGTGATCTTCTCCGCCGACATCAGGATGTACGGGTCGTCGAGCACCGCTTCCAGCCGGCCCGGGTCGGTGACCAGGTACGGCGAGAGGTAACCGTTGTCGAACTCGAAGCCCTCCACGAAGTCGACGCTCATCCCGATCATCGGCGACTCTTCGACCGTCACCACGCCGCCGTCGCCGACGGTGTGCAGGGCCTTCGCGATGACGGCACCGACCGTGTCGTCGTCGTTCGCCGAGATCGCCGCGACCCGCGCGTAGTCCGCTTCGGACACCACCGGGTGCGCCTGCTTCTCCAAGTACGCCACCAGCAACCCGACGGCGTGGTCGATGCCGCGCTTGACGAGCACCGGGTTGCCGCCGGCGGTGATCGCCCGCATGCCTTCGTGGACGATGGCCTGGGCGAGCACGGTGGCGGTGGTGGTGCCGTCGCCGACGACGTCGTTGGTCTTGATCGCCGCTTCCTTGACCAGCTGCGCGCCCATGTTCTCGAACTGGTTCTTCAGGTGGATCTCGCGGGCGATGGTGACGCCGTCGTTGGTGACCACCGGCGAACCGGTGATCTTCTCGATGATCACGTTGCGGCCCTTGGGGCCGAGGGTGGACTTGACCGCTTCCGCCAGCTTGTCGACGCCCGCGAGAAGCAGGTCGCGGGCGTCCGAGCCGAACCGAAGTTCCTTCGCCATGTTTCCTGCTCCTAGGGTGTGAGGATGGCCCGACCGCGCACGCGTCCGGCATCGAGGTCGGCCAGTGCGTCGAGAGCCGCGTCCAGCGGGTACTTCTTCGTGTGGAGGGTGACCTTCCCGGCCTGCGCGAGGACCATCAGCTCCACCAGGTCGTTGTACGTGCCGACCAGGTTGCCGATGACGCTGCGCTCGGTGGAGATGATGTCGATGGTCGGGATGTCGATGTTGCTGCCGTAGCCGATGACGAAGTGCGACCCGGCGCGCCGGGTCATCGCGAACGCGTCCTGCTGGGCGCCCTGCTCGGCGACGAAGTCGAGCACGACCTCCGCGCCGTTGCCGCCGGTCAGGTCGAGCACGGCGTCGACCTGCTTGCCGTCGCCCAGCACCGTTTCGTCGGCGCCCAGATCGGCCGCCAGCTTCAGCGCGTCGGCGTTGCGGTCGACCACGACCACGCGGGTCGCGGTCAGCGCCTTCAGCGACTGGATGCCGATGTGCCCGAGGCCGCCGGCGCCGTTGACGACGCAGGTGGTGCCCGGGTACAGCAGCGGGACGGCCTTGCGCACCGCGTGGTAGGCGGTGATGCCCGCGTCGGCCAGTGCGGCGACGTCTTCCGGTTGGGTCGCCGGGTCGAGCTTGATGCACGCCCGCGCCGACGTCAGCAGGTACTCGGCCATGCCGCCGTCGCTGTCGATGCCCGGGAAGCTCCCGTTGGGACAGTGCATGTCGTCGCCCGCGCGGCAGGCGTGGCAGAGCCCGCACGTCGGCGTCGGGTGCAGGATGACCGTGTCGCCGACTTCGACGTTCGTCACCGCGGGGCCGACTTCGTGGACCCAGCCCGCGTTTTCGTGGCCGATCGTGTAGGGCAGGGCGACGCCAGACTTGTCCCGCCACTGCTCTTCGATGATGTGCAGGTCGGTGCGGCACACGCCGGCGCCGCCGATCTTCACCACGACGTCGAAGGGTCCGGTGGCGCGCGGCTCCGGTACCTCTTCGATCACCGGTTGCTGGTGGTACTTCTGCAGCCGCACGGCCTTCATCCCGTGCCCTCCTCTTCTGCGGTCAGCGAATACCGGGCACGCAGCATGCCCCGGCAGACGCCGGAGTTGGCCTCCATGCTCGTGCGGGTCAACCGGGCGAAGGCCAGGTGCCGCTTGGCGTCGCCCGGCTCGACCCGCCGGCCGGTCGCCGGGTCGAGCAGCAACGGGTCGCCGTCGCCGGCGGGCAGGCCGAGCTCGCGGCGGCGGGCCCGCAGCCGGTCGAGGTCCGGTCCGGGCGGGACCTCGCCGAGCGTCAGCTCCGCCGGGTCCAGCCCGGTGCCCGACAGGGTCCGGCAGACCCGGTCGGTGCCGGCCAGCACGGCCTTGCGCACGAAGTCGTAGCGCAGCGTGTCGAGCTCGTCGACGGCCTCGCCCTCGAACGACGCGACGAACCCCTGCCGGGCCGCCACCCCGCGGTTGATGACGTCGGAGGCGAAGTGGTCGTCGAGCCGGATGTCGAGCCCGGTCAGGCCCGGCACCCCGGCGACGGCGTCGTAGGCGTCCGCGACCATCAGGAACGCGAAGTTGGGCGCGCAGAAGTAGGTCGGCAGCCGCAGCCGGATGACGGCGTGGCCCGCCGCGCTCACCTCACAACGGGCCACGAAACCCAGGTCGGTGAGGGGTTCGTCCAGTTCGGGATCCCGGACGGTGCCCAGGGCCGACCACACCTCGGCGTGGCCGGCCCGCACACCCCGTTCGTCCAGTGCCGTCATGAGTTCGGCACACCGACGGGCTCGACGTTCTCCGGGTCCTTGATCCGCAGTTCCTCCGGCACGTCGATGCCGTACAGCCGGGCCGCGTTCAGGCCGAGGATCTTCCGCTTCTGGTCGACCGTCAGCGGCGCGAAGTCCGACAGTTCCTCGTCGCCCGGCATGTTCCAGTCGACGAAGCCCTCGACCTGCCACTTCGGTTCCCAGATGGCGTAGTCCGCGCCGAAGATCAGCTTGTCCTCGCCGATCCAGAACATCAGCTCGCCCATGACCTTCGCGAAGAACTTCGGCCGGGCGTGCATCAGGCCGCCGATGACGACGGCGAGCCCCGCGTAGACGTTGCGCTCCTGGGTGGCCATGAAGCAGAAGTCCTCGATGCGCGGCAGGCCGACGTGCTCGACGATGAAGTTGAGGCCCTGGAAGTTGGTCGCCACGTGGTCCACATCGGACACGTCGAAGGCGTCCTTGTCGAGCGGCCAGATCGTCGGGCCCTTGTGGATGTGGACGTTCTTGACGCCCAGCTCCTCGCACTTCTCGAGGTACTTCGCCGCTTCCGGGTCCTTCAGGCTCCAGCCGCGGGAGTCCCCGCGCCACTCGGCCGTGTAGAGCTTGACGCCCTTGCAGCCGTACCGCTTGACGCGTTCCTCGAACGCCTTCATGCCCTCGTCGCCTTCACGCGGGTCGAAGGTCGTGTTCACCAGGAACTGACCCGGGTGCCGTTCGGCCATCGCGCCGTCGGCCTCGGTGGTGTTGAAGCCGTTCTTGTACCACTGCCGCAGGTTCGTCGGCTGGAAGATGGCCGTGTCGACGTGCCCGACCTCGAACAGGTCGTGCATCATCAGCTCTTCCGAGTACTTCTGGAAGCGGTCGATCGGCCAGTGCGTCTCCTTCGGGCCGAGGCCCTGGTAGGCGTGGAAGCACTCGATCCACCCCTTGGCGTATTCCTCCTGCCCCTTGACCCAGTTGTCCGGGCTGGCGTCCCAGAAATGGGTGTGGGCGTCAACTACGAAATACTTTTCGCCATCTTTTTCGTACACGGGTGACCCTCCTGAGCGGATCGAGTGCTTCGCTGCTTGGTGCGAACTACTTGTTGATGACCTTGAGGTCGAAGTCGAGGTACTCGGCCGCGTCCTCGGGGTTGGCGAACATGATCGTGCGGTCGTCCTCGTGGATCATCCGCCCGTAGTGGGTGGACATGCTCTCCTCGAACTCGGCCGCGTTGAACCAGCCCTCTTCCTCGCCGGCGGCCTCGTCGACCTCGGCGTAGACCAGGTCGGTCCGGCCCTTCGCGTCGACGCGGATCATCGACGGCAACGGCGTCACGGTCACGTTGTCCTTGCCGGCCATGACTTCCGCGATGATCGCGCCGACCTGGTTGTTCATCAGGGTGAAGCCGCACATGTTCGAGGCCGTGTTGTTGACCTTGTACGGGCTTTCCGAGGTTTTGAAGACGGTCACTGGCCCAGCTCCTCCGGTGCTTTGAGACCCAAATCGGACAGGATGCCGGCGAACCGGCTCTTGACGCGGTCGAGGCCGTCCTCGAACCGGATCGGCTTGGCGTCGGGCTGCGACCACAACGGCTGCAGGGCGCGCGCGGCGGAGATGCACCGCGGGACCCAGTCCTCGAGCCACTTCTGCGCCAGCGCCTTGTTCTGGTCGCCGAACTCCTTGTCGTTGATCAGCAGGTCGAACATCGCCTTGGTGTACCGGAGGTCGCGCTCGGAGAAGTCGAACTCCTCCGCACCGATCAGCGTCGGGGTGACGAAGTCGCCGTTCGCCGGCGCGGCCTGCTGCACCAGGTTGCTGCGGAACAGCTCGCCGACGAGCGGCTCGAAGACGATGTTCGAGGCGAAGATCGCCTCGCACCAGTCCCAGATCCCGGTCAGCTGCTCGGCGGTCTCCCGCACGCCCTGCCAGGCCGGGTCCTCGTTCCACGTCGTCAGGTGCGCGCCGCCGTCGAAGCCGGGGACCTCTTCGGTGAGCGTCAGCGTGTACAGCGCCAGGTCCTGCGCCGCGCGGATCCGGTGCATGCTGTTCACCGAGATCGCGTTGTTGTGCATGTTCGTCGGGGCGCGGCGGTTGGCGTTGGCGTAGAGGTACAGGCCGAGGCCGTGGTCGACGTGCATCCACGCGCCGACGTGCTTGGCGACGAAGTCGACCCAGTTGGGGTTCCACTGCTCGAACGCCTTGGCCTGGCGGGCCGCGTCGATGTTCTGGTTGAGCTGGCGCACGACGTTCGCGTTGTACCGGTAGAGGGTGAGCTCCCACTCCTCGTTGGGGTCGCGGAACTCGTGCCAGCCGTGGGCGGGCCAGTCGTAGCCCTTGCCGCCGGAGCCGGGGCTGCGCTCGGGTACCGGCCGGTCGGACCCCCACGCCTTCATCGCGGTCCACTCCAGCGGGTAGCCGGCCTTGCCGTCGGCGAAGGCGTAGAGCCAGCCCTGCGAGAGGTAGTGCCGCGGGTCGGGCTGGACCTCGACGGTGACGTCTTCGTAGTGGCTCTGCTTGCGCTTGGCCGGGGTGAAGTAGTTGTACTGGCGGGCGCTGGAGTCCGGGAAGACCTTGGCGCCCGCTTCGGCGTCGGTGAACGTCGGCTTCGGCACACTGCGTTCGGAAGTGGCTGTCATGGGATCCGTCCTCGGGTGTCAGGCGTCGGATTCGCCCGTGGTGGTGAACTTGTCGTAGAAGACGCGCTTGTCGGCGACGCCGAGCGCGGGCAGCAGTTCCAGCGCGGCTTCGACCATCGGCGGCGGGCCGCAGACGTAGGCGTCGGCGCCCTTCAGGTCGAGTCCGGCCGCGCGCAGGACGTCTGTGACGAAGCCGGTTTCGCCGTCCCAGTCGTCGTCACCCGGCTCCGAAAGCGCCGGCACGTACCGGAAGTTCGGGAGTTTCTCCTGCAGCTCCCGCAGTTCGGCGTCGAAGCAGAGGTCCTGCTGCCGCCGGGCACCGTAGTAGAAGGTCGCCTTCCGCTCGATGCCGCGTTCGGCCATGGTCCGCAGCAACGACAGGATCGGCGCCATCCCGGCCCCGCCGCCGACGAAGATCAGATCCGCGCTCGGGTTGTCCCGCAACGTGAACACCCCGAACGGGCCGGTGATCCGCAGCCGGTCCCCGACCGCGACCCGGGTGTCCAGGAACGTGGAGAACAGCCCGTCGGGGTAGATCTTGACGACGAACTCGAGCAGCCCGTCGCGCGCCGAGGTGTTGGCCATCGAGAACGACCGCGACTCTTCGCTGTCCGGGATCGCGAAGTCCATGTACTGGCCCGGGAAGAACTTCAGCGGCTGCTCCGGATCCGTCAGCTTGACGACGAGGTGGCGCAGGTCGTGGGTGACGTTGTCGTTCGACACCACCTCGACCTCCGCCTCCTGGATCGGCAGCCCCGACTGGATCATCTCCTCGTCGTAGTTGAGCAGCTCGATCGTGAGGTCCTCATAGGCGTGGGCCCGGCACAGCAGGGTGAACCCTTCCTCCTTTTCGTAGTCGGGCAACGCGAAGGTCGAGTACTTGTCGTGTTCGACGTCCTCGCCGTCGAGGATGAACGACTTGCAGGCCGCGCACTGCCCTTCCTTGCAGCCGTGCATGAGCATCACGCCCTGCTCGGCGGCGGCGCGCAGGATCGTCTGCTCCTCGGCGACGTCGATCTCGATCCCGACGGGCTCGAACCGCACGCGGTGTTTCTCTGCCATGCCAGCCCCGTCCCTGAGTCGGGGGTCGTGAGTGGTAATGAGGGTTAGAACCCGCATTACCACTCACGACCCGTGGCGCGTCAGGCCTTCTGCGGCGCCGGGCGCCCGGCCGGGCCCTGGCGGTTGTAGTCGGCCTGGAACGCGGCCCGTTCCTCGTCGGACATCTGGTTCAGCAGCACGTTCGGCGACTGCACCTCGGGCATCCGGCGCAGGTGGTCGAGCGTCCACATCTTCTTCGGGTCCAGGTCGAGGTGCGGCTGCGCGACCATGGTCTTGCCGTCGTCGCGCACGAAGCCCATGTCGGTGACGACGTCGGCCCAGTTCCAGCCGTGGTAGAGCGTCTCCCACTCGCGTGCGCCGACCAGCTTGCCCATGTTCGGGGTGTTGCGGCCCTGGTAGGTGGGCCGGAACGCCTCGGCGTCGGTCCAGCGGCACGTCTCCGAGCAGTAGGTGCGGTGCTGGCCGTCGACCTCGTCGACCACCATGTCCTCGCGGATGAGGCACGGCACCATGCACGTCCAGCAACGGTGCGGGTAAACGTAGTTGACGTCCTCGGCGACGATCGGGTGGTGCCCGTTCGGCGTCGCGAGCCGGCTGTAGTTCTCCCACCACGCGCCGTACTTGTCGTACCACCCGGGGTACTTGTACTCGAACCACTCGAAGTCTTCGTCGGTCATCGGGTCGATGCGCCAGTAGTTGGCGAGCCACCCGGTGGCGAAGAACTGCGCGACCTCGTGGACGTAGCCCTTGTTCCAGATCCGGTTCCACGCCTCCTCGATGAGGTCGTGCGGGATGACCAGACCGTACTTCTCGAGCGGGACGAGGTAGCTGCGGTAGTAGTCGTCGTAGATCCAGCGACGCCACATCTCCGCGTAGCTTTCCCGGTCCTTGCGACGGTCCTTCGTGCCGTATTCGATGAACGTGCCGATCGCGGCGTCGACCACGGCGTGGTTGTTCCACCACGCGTAGCGCAGGTCGCGCTCGAGCAGCTGGTGGTTGCTCTCGTCCGACAACGCCATCAGCAGCGTCGCGTACCCGTTGCTGATGTGCCGGGACTCGTCCGACTGCACCGAGTGGAACACCGTCGGCAGCAGGTAGTCGCCGTTGGCGGCGGCTTCGGCCGGCATCGCGACGAACAGCGTGTTGGTGAACGCCGTCTCCGCCACGATGGTGAGGTAGATGCTGGCCGCGGTGATCGCGTCACCGGTGATGAAGCCTTCGGCGAACTGACGGCCGATGGTGCCGCAGTAGTCGTTCTGGAAGTTGCGCAGGCTCGAGTTGAAGCCCGCCGGGTCGATGTAGTTCTGCATGTACAGGCGCTTGAGGTTCTGCTGGATCGTCGAGTGCCGGACCTCGTCGATCATCTGGATCGCCTGGCCGTTGTGCAGTTCCGGGTTCGGAACCGTGCGGAACAGCAGCGGCATCGCCCGCGCCGCGGAGATCTCCGGCAGCGGGATGATGCTCAGGAACAGCTTCTGCCATTCCAGCCAGCGTTCCTGCACCTGGCGGAACATGTTGCCGCGGATCGCGCCGTCTTCGGCACCGTAGACCCGGTGGTCCTTTTCTTCCTGCATCGGGAAGTACGAACGGAGGACCTGCTTCAGCGGGTCCTTCTTCTTGGCCTTCTGGAAGGTGTAGTCGGTCCCGTAGTGCGAAACCGGGGTGTGGTACGCCGGTTCCCACGACAGTTCCTGGATCTTTTGGTGGGCTTTCGCCACACTCTGGCGGCTCATAGATCACTCCTTATCCGTGGCTCCTGCCTACGGCGGCCGAGCGGCTCCCTTCCCGGCCGGGTGTCGGGGCGCACGTCCTGCGTTCACCATTCAAGGGGCGCCCCGTCGTGACGCGGGTCTCAATCTGAGACAGAACCGCTGCTCAGGGCGCTTCACGCTCGCTGAACATCCGGGCGCGCAGTTCGGCGAGCTCGGTCTGGACACCGTTCCGCACGCGCGCGTCTCCCTCGACGGTCGGCGTGATGCCGAGCGCGCGCAGCAGGGCCGCCGCCGGATCGCCGGGGTGGCCCTCACCGCCGAACACGGGGTGCAGGCCCTGTTCGGCCAGATGCGTGAAAACCAGGTTCACGATCGTCCACGGGTTGTAGGTCTCCCCGGAATCGGCGGCCACTGGCACACCTCCTGGTGGATGGGCGGACACGAAGTCCCCGGCCCCCTCATCGCACCGCCGCCGGGGAGACCGGAGCGTCTCAATTTGAGACACCGTGAAAGGCCTAACGCGCTTAGGCTGGACGGGCGGCACATGGGTGTGCCCGCACCCACGGGGCCGCGGGATTCAGGAGGTCACGTGGACGACAAGGTGCCCGGCATGCTGCTCGCCGACGACGAGCTCGCCCGGACGCGGGTGCGGTTCCTCACCGCCGAACAGGTCCCGGCCGGCACCGTCCGGCAGACGATCCTCGCGTCTTGGCGCCGGTCACGGGAGTTCCAGGTCGAAGCCGACCGGATCGACCCCCTCTACCTCGGGGACCAGAACCTCGACATCCCCCTGATGCGCGGCGCCGAGCCCGTCCTGGGCAAGCTCACCGAGCAGTTCGACGGGCAGCCCATCAGCCTGATCCTCACCGACGCCAGCGGCGTCGTCCTCACGCAGCGGACCGGCGACGCCGACCTGCGCCGGCACCTGGAGCGCGTCGAGCTGGTGCCCGGGTTCAGCTACGGCGAGCAGTCCGTCGGCACCAACGGCATCGGCACCGCCCTGGAGGACGGCCGCGCGACCACCGTGTTCGGCCACGAGCACTACGCCGAGCACCTCGAGAACCTCGCCTGCGCCGGCGTCCCGATCCACCACCCGATCTCCGGCAAGAAGATCGGCGCCGTCGACCTGACCTGCTGGTACAAGGACGCGGGCGGCCTGCTCATCGCGCTGGCCCGCTCGACCGCCGAGCAGATCCGCCAGGCCCTGCTGCGCCACAGCGACCTGCGCGAGATGATCCTCTTCCAGGCCTACCTGCAGACGTGCCGCCGCTGGACCGGCATCGTGCTGGCGTTCAACGAGGACATCGTGATGATGAACGACCGGGCGCGCCAGCTGCTCGACCCGGCCGACCAGTCGCTGCTGCTGGGCTACGCCACCGAGGCGCTCGCCGACGGCCAGCGGACGTCGGCGATGCTCGCGCTGTCGAGCGGCCTGCGCGTGCGCGTGTACTGCCGCCGCGTGCCGGGCCAGCGCGAGACCGACACCGCGGGCGGCGTGCTGTCGGTGAAGCTGATCGAGGCCGAGGAGACGCTGGCCGCCTCGATCCCGATGCTGCCGATGTACCTGCCGGGCGTCGTCGGCTCGGCGCCGTTGTGGCTGCGCTGCGGCCACGAACTCGACGCCGGCCACGAGCGCGGCGAGTGGGTCGCCCTCGAAGGCGAGCCCGGCACGGGCAAGCTGACCTTGGCCAAGGGCCTGCACCAGCGCCACCACCCGGCGGCCCGGCTGCTCACGGTGGACGCGGCGGTCGCGACCGGCCCGGACTGGACGGCCGCGCTGCTGCGCGAGCACGCCCAGACCCCGATCCGCACGCTGGTGATCTGCCACGCCGACCGCCTGTCGGTCTCGGCCGCGACGGCGTTGGCGGGGGCCCTGCGCGAACTGCGCGAGCGCGACGACGCGCCGTGGGTGGTGGCCACGCTCGCGCCGGGGGCCGAGACCAAGCCGGCGCTCGCGGAGCTGCTGAAGTTCTTCCCGCGCACGGTGCGCGTGCCCCCGCTGCGCCACCACGTCGAGGACCTGGCGGAGCTGGTCCCGCTGGTCCTGAGCAAACTGGGTTACGGCGGCCGCCTCACCTGCTCAGCGGCGGCACTCCATCTGCTGATGCGGGCGGAGTGGCCGGGCAACACCGGGCAGCTGTACCAGGTGCTGCGCACGGTGGCCCAGCGCCGCCGAGCGGGCACCATCCGCCCGGGCGACCTCCCGGCCGAGTTCCACGCGGTGACGCGCAGGCCGTTGAACCGCTTCGAGTCGATAGAGCGCGACGCGATCGTCCGCTGCCTGGAGGACGCGGACGGCAACAAGGTCCGCGCGGCCAAGCTGCTCGGAATTTCGAGGGCGACGATTTACCGGAAGATCCACGAGTACGGGATCGTTCCCCCGACCCGCTGAGCCGGATCGCGCGTGACTCGGGACGGATCTCGCGTGACTGAAGCCGGAACTCGTGTGACTCCCGGCGGATCTCACGTGACCGGCGGGCATCGCGTGACTCGGGACGGATCTCGCGTGACTGAAGCCGGAACTCGCGTGACTCCCGGCGGATCTCGCGTGACCGGCGAGGCATCGCGCGTGTTCGCAGGGGCATCGCGGGCCGGGGCGGTCAGCGGGCCGCCAGTTCTGCCAGCTGGTAGGCCATCTTCGCGCGGACCGGCGGGAGGCCGAAGGCCAGCTTGAGCACCGTGTTGCGCAGCAGGCGCGCCGGGCGGGGGCGGAGCGTGGCCATGCGGGTCATGCGGTCCGTGAACGCGACCACTCCGGTGGCGACCGGGCGGCGGGTCCGCTCGTAGGTGTCCAGGAGCGCGTCCGGCTCGCCGGCGAGCACCCGGGCCAGCAGACCGCCCAGCGCCACGGCGTCCTGGATGCCCGTGTTCATGCCCTGGCCACCGGCCGGGCTGTGCACGTGGGCCGCGTCGCCGGCCAGCAGGATCCGGCCCGCGCGGTAGTGGTCGGCCACCCGGTGGTGCACCCGGAACCGCGAGCTCCACAGCACCTCGATCACCCGCGACCGCGCACCCTCCGGCCCACGCTTGTCCACAATGGACTGGATGTCCTCGATGCCCGGCTTCTCGACGGCGGAGGCGACGGTCGCGACCACCCGGTAGTGGTCGGCGGCGCCGGGCAGCGGGGCGACAACCGTCACCCCTTCCGGCGACAGGTGCAGGCTGACCTCCTCGCGGGCCAGCGGCCAGCTCATCCGGACGTCGGCGAGCACGAACGACTCGGGGTAGCTGGCGCCGGTGAACCCGATCCCGGCCTGCTCACGCACCACGCTGTGCATGCCGTCGGCGCCGATGACGTACCGCGCCCGGATCGTGTGGGTCCCGGCCGTGACCGTGACGCCGGTGTCGTCGCCCGCGACCGCGGTGACCTCGTACGGCCGGTGGACGTCGCCGCCGGCCTCGCGCAGCCGCGCCAGCAGCACCGCTTCGGTCACGTCCTGCGGCACCATCAGCGTGTACGGGTACGCCGTCGGCAGCCCGCCGAACGGTACCCGCGCGAGCACCGCGGCGCCGTCGCGGACCGTGAACGTCGGGACGACGACGCCCAGCTCCTTCAGCCGTTCGGTGACACCCAGTTCGGCGAGCACTTCCAGCGTCCGCGCGTGGATCACGCAGGCCCGGGACGTGTTCGCGCCCTCGGCCTGGCGGTCCAGCAGCACGTGGTCGACGCCGGCCTCGGCCAGCGCGATCGCGGCGGCGAGGCCGGCGGGGCCGGCTCCGGCGATGACCACATCGGTACGGCTCGGCAGGTTCACGGCGATCTCCTCAAAGTTTGCCAACAACTGTTGGCATCCACGTAAGCACCACCGGGCTGGCTTGTCAACAAGTGTTGGCCTACACTTGTTGACATGGTTGACGAGCCCTCTCCCCGCCGGTCGGACGCCACCCGCGCGGCCATCCTCGACGCCGCGCGCCGCCGGTTCGCCGCCGACGGCTTCCGCCGCGCGACCATCCGCTCGATCGCCGCCGACGCGGACATCGACCCGTCGATGGTGATGCGCTACTACGGCAGCAAGGACGGCCTGTTCGCGGCGGCGGTGGACGTCGAGCTGGACCTGCCGGACCTCGCCGAAGCCGATCCGGGCACCGTCGGCGAGCTGCTGACGCGGCAGTTCCTCGCACTCTGGGAGCAGCCGCCGACCGACGAGATCCTGCTGACGCTGCTGCGGTCGGCGGTGGCCGACGACGCCGTGGTCGAGAAGATCCGGGAGGTGTTCGCCGGCCAGGTGACCCCGGCGGTGCTGCGCTTCGGCGACCCGGCCGACGCGCCCCGCCGCGCCGGTCTGGTCGTCACCCAGCTGTTCGGCCTGGCGCTGACCCGGTACGTCCTGCGCCTGCCGCCGGTGGTCGCGCTGACCCAGGAAGACCTCGTCGAAGAGATCGCGCCGACGGTCCAGCGGTACCTGGCCGGCGGCTCAGCGAACCAGCGCAACGCGTCTCCGGCACCGGGTCGTCCCGGCGCGCGGTGAGTGCCATCCTGGACGGCGTGCCGACCCGCTGGACGTGCCCGCAGTGCGACCGCGAGTTCGCGCGCGCCGGTCAGGGGCACACGTGCGTGCCGGGCTGCACGGTCGACGAGACGTTCGCCGCGCGCTCCCCGGCGCAGCGCGCGGTGTACGACGCGATCGCCGCGCACCTGCGCACCCTCGGCGGCTTCCACGAGGACGCGGTCAAGATCGGCGTGTTCCTCAAGCGGGAGCGCAAGCTCGCCGAGGTGCGGCCGCGCTCGCGCGACGTCCTGCTGTACCTGTTCCTGCCGGGCCCGGTCGAGACGGCGCGGATCCGCCCGGCGTGGGGCACCGCCGGGCCGCGGGTCGGGCACCGGGTGAGCCTGCGGGAAGTGTCCGATGTGGACGACGAGGTCCGCGGCTGGCTGACCGCGGCCTACGACTTCTCATGACGGACTGATCCCCCGCACCGCCAACCCCAGCAACCGCAACGCTTCCCCCGCCGGGTCACGGCCGTGTTCGGTCGCCAGCACGATGCCCGTGACCACCGCGACCAGGTCCGCCGACGTCACCCCGGCCGGCACCGCGCCCGCCTCGATCGCGCGGCGCAGCACCGGTTCGCCGGCGTCGGTGAGGCGGCCGCAGACGTGGTCGCCGCCGGAATCCTCGTCCGGGATCAGCGCCGCGGCCATGCCCCGCGCGGAGGCGGCGTACTCCGTCAACGCCGTGAGCCAGTCGAGCAGCGCGGCCCGCGGGTCCGCGGCGTCGGCGAGGGCGAGGGCCCGGCCGTCCAGCGCGTCGACGCGTTCGCGGAACACCGCGTCCAGCAGGGCGCGCCGGCTCGGGAAGTGCCGGCGCACGGTGGCCGAGCCGACGCCGGCCGTGCGGGCGATCTGCTCGAGGGACGCCTCCGCGCCGTGCTCGGCGACCTCCCGCTCGGCGACGGCGAGGATCAGCGCGTAGTTGCGCTGGGCGTCGGACCGCCGCATGAAACCTCCGGAAGGTTAAGTGGCGGGGGCCGCCACTTGATGGCTATCGTAGCGGAGACGAAGTGGCGGGCCCCGCCACTTAGTCGTCCGAAGGAGCTCCCATGTCCCCCGTCCTCGTCACCGGCGCCACCGGCAAGCAGGGTGGCGCCACCGCCCGCGCGCTGCTCGCCGCGGGCACCGAAGTCCGCGCCCTCGTCCGCGATCCCGGCACCGAACGGGCCCGAGCGATCCAGGCGCTCGGCGCCGAGCTCGTCACCGGCGACCTCTACGACCCCGGTTCACTCGGCCCCGCGCTCAAGGGCGTCCGGGGCGTGTTCTCCGTGCAGCTGCCCGACCTGACCGACCTCGACGGCGACTCCGAGTGGGTCCAGGCCCGCAACCTGATCGACGCCGCCCGGGACGCGGGCGGGGCGCAGTTCGTGCACGCGTCGGTCTCCGGGGCGGGGCAGCACCGCTCGGCGCCGGGCTGGGCCGAGGGCCGCTGGAAGTCGATGGAGCACTACCTGGAGACGAAGACCGCGATCCAGGACCGCGTCCGCGAAGCCGGTTTCGCGCACTGGACGTTGCTCAAGCCCGGGTTCTTCATGGAGAACTTCCTGCCGCCGTCGTTCCTGCTCCCCCACGGCGTCGGCGGCGGGCTGGTGACGACCATCAAGCCGGATACCGAACTTTCGCTCGTCGCCGTCGCCGACATCGGTGCCGCGGCCGCGGCGGCGTTCGCCGACCCGGCGCGCTTCGACGGCGTCGAGCTGGAACTCGCCAGTGAGCGCCGGACGATGGCGGGCGTCGCGGAGGTGCTCTCCCGCGTCCACGGCGTGGAGATCACCGCGCCCGACATGACCTCGGCGGAGGCCGTGGCGGCCGGCGCGCCCGCGTTCACCGTGCGGCACGAGTGGACGAACGAGATCGGCCACCCCGCGCGCCCGGAGTTCGCGCGGGCCCTCGGCATCCCGCTGACGTCCTTCGCGGACTGGGCGGACGCGCACCTGACAGCGGGCTGATCTTCCCGCTACGGTCGGCGGCATGGCCAAGCCTCCTCACCTCCCCGCGACCACGCCCGGCGGCAAGTGCATCTTCTGCGCGATCGCCACCGGGCAAGCCCCGGCGACCCTCGTGCACGAGGACGACGAGTTCGTCGCCGTCGTCGACCTGCGCCCGGTGTCGACGGGCCACCTGCTGGTGCTCCCCCGGGCCCACCACGAGGGCCTGGCCGACCTCCCCGCGGCGGCGGGGGCCCGGATGTTCACCATCGCGCAGACGCTCGCGGCCGCGTTGCGCCGCACGGAGATCCGGACCGAGGGGATCAACCTGTTCCTGGCCGACGGCACCGCCGCGGGCCAGGAGATCCCCCACGTCCACCTGCACGTCATCCCCCGCCACGCGGACGACGGCTTCGTGCTGAGCGCGGACTGGCGGGTGCGGGAGCGGGCGGAGCTGGAGGAGGTCGGCGAGCAGGTCCGCGCGGCGCTCGGAGGTCAGGCCGCGACCGCGTAGTCCTTCAGCACAAGTGCGTTCGCGGCCTGGCGGATGGGGCCGGCGATCTGCTCCAGGATGCGGTTGCGGCCCGGCATGTAGGGCATCAGCTTGATCATCCGGGTGTTGATCCACGCGAACGCGCGGGACTGCGGGATGATGCCGCGCAGCGCGGACTTCGCCAGGGCCTGGTTCTTCTCGATGTACGGCCGCATCTGCGTTTCGTACCGCTCGAACGCCACCTCGTGGTCACCCGCGGCCGCGGCCAGTTCGCCCGCCAGGACGTACGCGCCCGCCAGGGCCAGGCTCGTTCCCTGGCCCGAAGCCGGGGACGGGCAGTAGCCCGCGTCGCCGACGAGGGTCACGCGCCCGGCCGACACCCGGTCCATCAGGATCTGGCACACCGGGTCGAAGTAGAAGTCGTCGGCCGCGCGCATCGACTCCAGCAGCTCCGGGACCTGCCAGCCGAGGCCGGCGAACTGGTCCGCGACGAGGTTCTTCTGGCCGCCGACGTCGCGCCGGTCGTAGGGCAGGTCCGTGCCGCTGAACCAGAACGCGGCCTTCGCGTCGGCGGCGCGGGCCGTGCTGTAGACGTTGACCATCTTGCCCGGCGCCGCCGAGTGCAGCAGCTCCCAGCGGTCCAGGTCGAAGCTGTTGGGCACGGTCGAGATCGAGATGTAGGCGTCGAACCGCTTCAGGAACCGCTCCTCCGGGCCGAACGCCAGCGCGCGGACGCCGGAGTGCAGGCCGTCGGCGCCGACGACCAGGTCGAAGCGGCGGGGCGCGCCGTGGGCGAAGGTGACGTGGACGCCGTCCGCGCGCTCGTCGAGCCCGGTGATCCAGTCGCCGAAGACGTACTCGACGTCGTCGCGGGTGTGCTCGTAGAGGATCTTCGCCAGGTCGCCGCGCAGGATCTCGGTGTCGTCGCCGTCGCGGAAGCCGAACGTGTCGGCGTCCAGCTTCGCGACCTGTTTGCCGCGCTTGTTCACGAACCCCGCGCCCCGCATGTCGGTGGCGACCGCGTGCACCTGCTCCAGCAGGCCCATCCGGCGGACGACGTCGACGGCGGTGCCGCGGATGTCGACCTTGTAGCCGCCTTCACGCAGGCTCGGGGCGCGCTCGACGATCGTCGGGCGGAAGCCGTGGTGGTGCAGCCACCAGGCGAGGGCGGGGCCGGCGACGCTGGCGCCGGAGATCAGGATTTCTCGGTTGTCCGTCATGCTCAGCAGCGTGGGCGCGGCCGCTGACCGCTCACGAACCGAGCGCGAACCGCGCCTGACCGAAGTCCTGAAGCGCCTGGTCAGGCGGCATTTCCCGGCCCTGCTCGAACGCCTTGACGTAGGCGTCGCCGCCGATGCGGGTCCGCACGGCCCCGGCCACCGCGGCGACGTCGGCGTCTCCGGTCACCTCCGTGCCGCGCAGCCCGACGGCGACGCCGAGCAGGAACGCCGCCCGCTCGTCCTCGGCCCGCGCGGCGAGCACGCCGGCCAGGCCTTCGACGGCCTGCGCCGCACCCGGCAGGTTCGCGTGCTCCAACGCCGTCGCCAGCGCTTCCTGGTGCAGCTCGGTCGCCTCGTCGAGGTGCCCTTCGGCCGCGGCCGTCCAGCCGAAGCCGGTGTACAGCCCGATCCGCGTCTCGCCGCCGGTCACCGGGTCGACGGCCAGGCCGACGGCCGAGGCGTACCAGCGCCGGGCCGCGGCGAGGTCGCCCGCGTGCCGCGCGATCTCGCCGAGCCCGCCGCGGGCCCGGGCGAGCGTCAACGTCGTGCCGACCGCCCGCGCCTGCTCGGCGGCGGCTTCGTAGTCGGCCCGCGCGGCCGCGGTGTCCCCGGCCCGCAGCATCCCGTCGGCGCGGCGGCACAGCAGGTCGGCGGCGTCCTCGCCCGCCCCCAGTTCGCCGGCCAGCCGGACGGACTCGTCCATCAGCTCGCGGAACCGCGTGTGGTCGCCGCGCCAGTCGGCGAACTCCGCGAGCTTCTCCAGCGCGCTCGCCTGCCCCCAGCGGTCGCCGAGGTCGCGGAACCCTTGCAGGGACGCCGAAAAGTGCGCTTCGGCCTCGTCGATCCGGCCGCGGTACTGCGCGCCGAGGCCGTCGCCGATCCGCGCGAACGCCCGTGACCAGGTGTCCGGGCCGATCAGCGCGGCGAGGCGTTCGCCGTCGGATGCCTTGGTGCGCGGGGAAAACGCCCACAGCAGGAACAGGTACGGGTACCGCAGCGATCCCGTGAGCCGGCGCAGGATCGGCTCGATCTCGACGTCGGTGGCCGACGCGTGGATCAGGCAGACGACGTACTCCTCGTCGAGCCCCGGCGGCGGTTCGGGGCCGACGGCGGCGAGCACGGCGTCCGCGAACGGCCGGGCCTCACCGCGCAGCCCGCGCAGCCACCAGTACCACGTCAGGGCCGCGACCAGCCGCAACGCGACGTCCGGCGCCTCGGCGACGCTCCAGCGCAGCGCCGCGTGCAGGTCGGCGTGCTCGGCGGTCAGCTCCGCCAGGACCATGAGCTGGTCCGCGCCGCGCAGTTTCGGCTCGGCCGCGTGGGCGAGGTCGAGGAAGTACTTCGCGTGCGCCGCGTGGTCGCCGGTGCCCTGCTCCGCGCAGAACGCCCGGATCGTCTCCAGCATCCGGTAGCGGCCGTCGCTGTACTCGACGAGCGACTTCTCGACGAGCCCGGTGAGCAGGCCATCGGCGTCCGGGACGGCGCAGACGCGCTCGACGGCGGCGAGGCGCGCGCCGCCGGCGAACACCGCGAACCGCCCGGCGAGCCGCTGCTCGTCGGGTTCCAGGAGGTCCCAGCTCCACTCGACGACGCCGCGCAGCGTGCGGTGCCGCGGTTCGGCGGTGCGCTCGCCGCGGGACAGCAGCCGGAAGCGGTCGTCGAGGCGGGCGGCGACGTCTTCGGCGGTCAGCGACCGCAGCCGCGCGGCGGCGAGTTCGATCGCCAGGGGCAGACCGTCGAGCGCGGCACAGATCCGGGCGACGGTGGCGGGATCGAGGACCACGCCGGGGACCACGGCCGCCGCCCGGTCGACGAAGAGCCGCTCGGCGGCGCCGGCGGCCAGCGCCCCGACCGGCACCAGCGTCTCGCCGGTCAGGCCGAGGGCCTCCCGGCTGGTGGCCAGCACCCGCAGGCCGGGGCACGCGCCGAGCAGCCGCCGGACCAGCCGCGCGGCCTCGGCGACGACGTGCTCGCAGTTGTCGAGGACCAGCAGCAGCGGCCGGTCGGCGAGGCCGGCGGCCAGCCGGTCCGCCGGGCCGGCCGCCGCGGCCGAGGACAGCACGCCCTGTTCGCGCAGGCCCAGCGCGGCGAGCACGGCCTGCGGGACTTCGGTCGTCGCCGCCAGTTCGACGAAACACACCTCGCCGGGCTCGCGTGACGCGGCTTCGACGGCGAGCCGGGTCTTGCCCGCACCGCCCGGCCCGGTGAGCGTGACGAGCCGCGCGGCCCGCAGGGTCGTGCGCAGCCGGTCGAGCTCGGCGCGCTCGACGAACCCGCTGAGCGGCACCGGAACCCGGCGCGCCGGAGCCGGCGCGGCGGCCCGCAGGACCGCGACGTGCGCGTCCGCCAGCTCCGGCGACGGGTCCGCGCCCAGCTCGTCGGCCAGCCGGTCCCGGGTCTCGGCGAACACGGCCAGGGCCTCGGCCGACCGCCCGCCGCCGTGCAGCGCGCGCATCAGCTGGGCCGCGAGCCGTTCCCGCAGCGGGTGTTCGCGAGTCAGCTCCCGCAGCTCCGCGACGAGCCGTTCGTGGTGACCGAGGGCCAGCCCGGCCTCGATCCGGTCCTCGGTCGCGGCCGCGCGCAGCTCCGCCAGCCGGGCCGCGCGCGGCGGGTCCGCGAGCCCGTCGAACGCCGGGCCACGCCACAGCGCGAGCGCGTCGCCGAACAGCGCCAGCTTGGCCGCCGGATCCGCCGTCTCCCGGGCCTGCGCGGTGAGCCGTTCGAAGCGGTGGACGTCGACGTCCTGCGGGTCGACGGCCAGCCGGTACCCGGCGGGGGTGAACTCGACCAGGCCGTCGGGCGCACCGCCGTCCCGCAACCGCCGTCGCAGCCGGGACACCTGGGACTGCAGGGCTTCGCCGGCGCCCTCGGGCGGGTTTTCGCCGTGCAGGCCGTCGATGAGCCGCTCGGCGCTGATGACGCGCCCGGCGTCGAGGGCCAGCAACGCGAGCAGCCCGCGCAGCTGCGGACCGCCGAGGGCGACCGGCGTCCCGTCGGGAGCGTGGGCTTCGACCGGCCCGAGGATGGCGAACTGCACGCCGCCGAGTATGGCCACTCACGGGCGCAGCTCGCGGAAGAACGCGCGGATGTCGGCCACGAGCAGCTCACCCGCCTCCATCGCCGCGAAGTGGCCGCCCTCGGCGAAGTCCGACCAGTGCTCGATCTTCCCCTCGGGGTCCATGATCCGCCGGACCACGGGCGAGCTGTCGAACACGGCCCAGCCCGCCGGGACGTCGGCCGGCGCCAGCCAGCCGTGACCGGAGTGGGCGGCCTCGTAGAGGAACCGGGCCGCCGTCGCGCCGCTGCGGGTGAACCAGTACAGGCCGACCGTCGTCAGCAGCCGGTCACGGCCGATCCCGCCGGCGGAGTTCGTCCACGCCTCGAACTTCTCGGCGATCCACGCCAGCTGCCCGACCGGCGAGTCGGTGAGCCCGGCGGCGATCGTCTCGGGCGTGTGGGACTGCAGGTCCAGGTAGCCCCGCCGGGCCTTCCAGGCTTCCCGGGCCGCGTCCAGCTCGGCCTGCTCGGCCTCGGTCAGGTTCTCGGGCATCGGGAGCTGCTCGCCGGCGAGGGCGATGGTCCCGCGGTCGCTGTTCACGTGGGTACCGAGGACGCGCTCCGGGTAGAGCGACGCGAGCCGGCCGGTGACGCCCGCGCCGATGTCACCACCCTGCGCGGCGAAGCGGTCGTACCCGAGGCGTGTCATCAGCACGGCGAAGGCGTCGGTCGTGCGCGCCAGCTCCCACCCGGGTCCGCTCAACGGCGTCGAGAACCCGAAACCCGGCAGCGACGGGACGACCACGTGGAAGGCGTCCGGGCCGGGCTCGGTCAGCGGGCCGAGCACGTCGAGGAACTCGGCGAAGGAACTGGGATAACCGTGGGTGAGCAGCAGCGGCATCGCGTCGGCGCGGGGCGAGCGGAGGTGCAGGAAGTGGATGGTCTGGCCGTCGATCTCGGTCGTGAACTGCGGGAAGGCGTTGAGCGCGGCCTCCTGTGCCCGCCAGTCGTAGCCGGTCCGCCAGTACTCGGCCAGCTCGCGGACGCGCTCGGGCGGGATGCCGCGGGACCAGTCCGGCTCGTCGCCGGGCACCGGCTCGGCGTACCGGGCGGCGTCCAGGCGCCGGTGCAGCTCGTCCAGCTCGGCCTGCGGGATCTCGACGCGGAAGGGGCGGATGTCGTTCGTCATGACCAGGACGCTAAGGACGATTGCGGAAGGGTTCCTTCCGCGATTCCTGGCATCCTCGAAGGATGTTGCAGACCTCCGCACGGCTCCTGCGGTTGCTGTCGCTGCTCGAAACACGACGCGACTGGACCGGCGCCGACCTGGCCGGCCGGCTCGGCGTCACCACGCGCACCGTCCGCGCCGACGTCGGCAAGCTGCGCGACCTCGGCTACCCGGTCGAGGCCTCCCCCGGTGTCCAGGGCGGCTACCGGCTCGGCGCGGGCGCGCAGCTGCCGCCGTTGCTGCTGGACGACGACGAGGCCGTGGCGGTCGCGGTCGGGCTGCGGACCGCCGCGGGGGTCGCCGGGATCGAGGAGACATCGGTGCGCGCGCTCGCGAAGCTCGAGCAGGTGCTGCCGTCCCGGCTGCGGCACCGGGTGCACGCCTTGCAGGCCGCGACGGTCGCGGTGCCCGGCACCGGCCCGGCCGTCGACGCCGACGTGCTGAGCGCCATCGCGTCGGCGATCCGGGCCGGCGAGCGGCTGTGGTTCGATTACACCAGCCACGAGGGCACGGACAGCCGCCGCGACGTCGAGCCGCACCGCCTGGTCAGCTGGGGCCGGCGCTGGTACCTGGTCGCGTGGGACACCGGCCGCGGCGACTGGCGCACGTTCCGCGTCGACCGGCTGACCCCGCGGACGCCGAACGGGCCGCGGTTCGCCCCGCGTGAGCCGCCGGAGGGTGACGTCGTGCGGTTCGTGCAGCGCAGCGCGGGCGCGGCGACCTGGCGCTACCACGCGAAAGTCCGGCTGCACGCTTCGGCCGAGCACGTGCGAGCCCGGCTGCCGCTGGCCGTCGACGTCACGGCCGAAGGGCCGGACCGGTGTGTCGCGGAGGTCGGGTCCGACCACGCGCCGATGCTCGCGCTGTACCTGGGCCTGCTCGAAGTGGACTTCGAGGTGCTGGACGCGCCGGAGCTCGCCCGGGAGCTGGCGAAGGCGGGCGAGCGGTTCCTGCGGGCTAGCGCAGCGAGTTCGCCAGCTCCTCGATGAGGTTCATCTGCTCCTGCATGCCGGCTTCCATGCCGGACTCGAGGATCATGTCCCGCAACGCCTTGCTCGTCGTCTGGGTCAGCAGGTGCACCACCGTGCGGTCGTCTTCGAGGGCGGAGAAGGTGACGGTGTCGACGGGCACGTCGGCGTCCGGTAGCGGATCCGCGCCCTCGAACATCTCGGTGAAGACGAGCTTCTCGTCCGGCACGATTTCGCGGTACTCGCCGTGGAAGGCGACCTCGAAGCCCGCGTTCGCCTTGATCACGTACCGCCAGCGGCCGCCGGGGCGCAGGTCCATCTCGACCTCGGTGGTCGTCCCGCGGTGCCCGGCCCACCAGCGGCTCACCAGCTCGGGCGTGGTCCACGCGCGGTAGACCAGGTGCTTCGGCGCGTTGAACTCCCGCGTGATCAGGATCTGTTCGTCGCTCGGCAGGGTGATCTTCGCGCTGCTCGCCGTTTCCACCATGTCACCGCTCCTGTTCCTTGAGTTCTTCCAGGACGTCGTCCAGCAGCTCGAAGCGCTCGGACCACGTCCGCTCGTAGCGCTTGACCCAGTCGTGGATGGGTTTCAGCGCGGCGCCGTTGACCCGGTAGACGCGCTGCCGGCCCTCTTCCCGGACGTCCACCGCCCCGACCTCGCGCAGGACCCGCAGGTGCTTGGACACCTGCGGCTGCGCCAGCCCGAGCGCGCCGACGAGGTCGCCGACCGACCGTTCGCCGGCCATGAGCTCGTCGAGGATCTGCCGCCGCCGGGGTTCGGCGACCGCATTGAAGGTGTCCGCCGTCGTCGCTGCTCGTGCCACGCGGCCATCATATTCCCATATGGGTATGCGTCAAGTCCTGCATCCTGGGCACGCTGGGCGCACGCCGCGGCGTCTGCCACGATCAGGCCATGACGGCGGGGGCCGACGGTCCACAGAGGACGGACGCGCGCGGCGCCCGGCGCAGTGCCAGCGCGAGCGCGGTCCTGCGGGCGGTCCTCGACGACGGGCCGATCGCGCGCAGCACCATCGCGCGGCGGACCGGGCTGTCCGCGGCCGCCGTCACCGGGCACACGGCCGACCTCACCCGGCTCGGGCTGCTGCGCGAGCTGCCCGAGGCCGAACCACGCCGGTCCGTCGGCCGGCCGCACGTGCCGGTCGGGCTCGACACCGGGCGCCACGTCGTCGGCGCGCTGCACCTCGCCGTGCACCACGCGACCGTCGCGCTGCTCGACGTCCGCGGGAATGTCCTGGTACAGCACGAAGAACCGCACGACGGCCTGCCCGCCGAAGACCTGCTCGCGCGGGCCGCGGAGATCCTCGACGACCTGCTGCTCGGCCACGCGCCGGACCGCGAACCGCTCGGCCTGGGGTTCGCCACCGGCGGCTGGGTCGACCGCGACTCCGGCACCGTCGTCGACCACCCGCTGCTGGGCTGGCGCGACGTCCCGGTGCGCGACCTGCTGACGGCGTCGACCGGGCTCACCGTGGCGATCGACGGCCACGCGCGCTCCCTGGTGCACGCCGAACAGCTCTTCGGGCTCCCGCGGGCGCGGGACAGCGTCGTGCAGTTGTTCACCGGCAACGTCGTCGACGCGGCGTTCGCCACCGGCACCGTGGTGCACCACGGCCCGCGGTCGGCGGCGGGCGCGGTCGCGCACCTGCCGGTCGACGACAGCAGTGAACCGTGCCGCTGCGGGCGCACGGGTTGTCTGGAGGCGACCGTTTCGGAAGCGACGCTGGCGCGCAAAGCCGGCGTTTCCTTTCCGGAACTGCTCGCGCTCGCGACGGCCGGGGAAACCGCGGCGGTGCGGTTGTTCCAGGACCGCGCACGGCTGATCGGCCAAGCCGTGGCGCTGCTGCTCGACGTGCTGAACCCGGCCGTGCTCGTGCTGGTCGACCGGAGTGTAGCCCAGGTACCCGGCTGCCTTCCCGCCATCCGGGACGAGGTCCGCGCCCGCTCCCGGACCTGCGCCGATCCGGCGGAAACCGTTGTGGCGACGAGCTTCCCGGGCACGGAACTGGCCACGGCCGGCGGCGCGGTGCTGCTCGACATCCTCTACGACGACCCGCTCGGTCCGCTCCTGACGCACCTTTCGCATGCCTCGTGAACCGCGGTAGTTAATTCAGAAACTCGCAAAGTTGACCGTGCTCGCGGCGGCTGCGAACAATTGGGGCATCCCCACCGGCGAACCCGCCGGCCGCATCGGCCGGTGGTCGCGTCGTGCCGACTCCCGAGCCGAAAGAGCCCACCGTGAAGAAAACTCTGCCCGCCCTCCTCGCCGCCGGCCTGGTCGCGGCGCTGCTGTCCGGGTGCGCGTCGGCGACGGCCACCGGCGCGCCCGGGCAACCCGAAAAGCTCGAACTCCGTTACCAGGGAAGCGCGAACTCCGTGACCCTGCCCGAACTCGCCGAGGACCTGGGCTACCTCGGCCCGGTCAAGCTCAAGTGGGTCGGCAACACGATCAGCGGCCCGCAGGACATCCAGTCCGCGGCCACCGACCAGACCGACTTCGGCGGCGCCTTCACCGGCGCGGTCGTCAAGCTCGTCGAGGCCGGCGCGCCGGTCAAGGCGGTCGTCAACTACTACGGCTCCGACGAAAAGTCCTTCCTCGGCTTCTACGCCAAAGCCGACAGTCCGATCCGGACCGCCCGCGACCTGATCGGCAAGAAGGTCGGCGTCAACACCGCGGGCGCCAACCTCGAAGCCGTCCTCGACCTCTGGCTGCAGCGCCAAGGCCTCTCCGACGACGAAGTCAAGCAGGTGCAGCTGGTCGTCATCCCGCCGGTCAACGCCGAGCAGGCACTGCGCAACGGCCAGCTCGACGTCGCCGCGCTGCAGGGCATCCTGCAGGACCACGCCGTCGCGGCCGGCGGGGTGCGCCCGCTGTTCAGCGACGTCCAGGCGTTCGGGGCCTACAACGGCGGCCCGTACGTGCTGCGCACCGACTTCATCAAGAAGTACCCGGAGACGACGAAGGTCTTCGTCTCCGCCGTGGCCCGCGCGATCGAGTGGGAACGGACCACACCGCGGGACCAGGTGATCGCCCGGTTCACCAAGATCATCCAGGGGCGTGGCCGCAACGAGAACACGAACACGTTGCAGTACTGGAAGAGCGTCGGCGTCACCCGCGGCGGCCTGATCTCCGACCAGGACTACACGCTCTGGTCGCCGTGGCTGAAGCAGCAGGGCCTCATCAAGGGTGACGCGCTGGACACCGGGAAGCTCTACACCAACGAGTTCAACCCCTACCGCGACGGCGCCCCGGCGGTGTCCAAGTGATCGCGATCCGGTCCGTCACCAAGACGTTCGGCGCGCTGACCGCGCTCGACGACGTCTCCCTCGACATCGCCGACGGCACGTTCCTGTCCCTGGTCGGGCCGAGCGGCTCGGGCAAGTCGACGCTGCTCGATCTGCTCGGCGGGCTCACCACCCCGACGTCCGGCGAGATCCGCATCGACGGCGAGCCGGTGCGCGGCCCCGGCCTCGACCGCGGTGTCGTCTTCCAGCAGTACGCGCTGTTCCCGTGGCGCACCGCCCGCGCCAACGTCGAGTTCGGCCTCGAAGGCGGCCCGCTCGGCAAGCGGCAGCGGGCCGAGCGGGCGCGCGAATACCTCGCCCTGGTCGGGCTTTCCGGCTTCGAGGACCGCTACCCGCACGAACTGTCCGGCGGGATGAAGCAGCGCGTCGCGATCGCGCGCAGCCTCGCCTACGACCCGGCGGTGCTGCTGATGGACGAGCCGTTCGCCGCCCTCGACGCCCAGACGCGCGAGCAGCTGCAGGACGAGCTGCTGCGGATCTGGCGCCGCACCGGCAAGACGATCGTGTTCATCACCCACGGCATCGACGAGGCCGTCTACCTCGGCCAGCGGGTCGCGGTGCTGACTTCCCGGCCCGGGCGGCTCAAGGCCGTCGTCGACGTCGACCTCGGGGACCGCGGCGGTGACGTCCGGTCGTCCCCCGAGTTCGGGCGGCAGCGCCACCGGCTGTGGGAGCTGCTGCACGACGAGGTCCGCAAGGCCGCCGAGACCGAACGGAGTGCCGTCGGATGACCACCACCCTCGACGCGCCCACCGTCCACACCGGACCCCCGGCCGCGCCGGCCCGGCCGCGACGGTTCACGAAAAGGCTGACCCGGGCGGTGCACGGCTCGGCGGCCGTGGTCCTGTTCGTGGCGCTCTGGGAGCTGCTGCCCCGGTTCGTCCTCGACGAGAGCACCCGGACGTTCCTCCCGCCGCTGTCGGAGGACCTCCAGGCGCTGTGGGAGCTGACCCTCGACGGCCAGCTCGCCGACCACCTGGTGGCCAGCATCGGCCGGTCCGCCGCCGGGTTCGCGATCGCCGTCGCCGTCGCGGTGCCGCTCGGGCTGCTGATCGGCTGGTACCGGCCGGTGGCGCGGTTCCTGCAGCCGTTGCTGGAGCTGGCCCGCAACACCGCCGCGCTCGCCCTGCTGCCGGTGTTCACGCTGCTGCTCGGCATCGGCGAGCTGTCGAAGGTCACGCTCGTGGTCTACGCCTGCGTCTGGCCGGTGCTGCTCAACACGATCGCCGGCGTCAACACCGTGGACCCGTTGCTGGTCAAGGCGGCCCGGTCGCTCGGGCTGTCCAGCCCGCGGCTGTTCCGGAAGGTGATCCTGCCCTCGGCGGTGCCGACGGTGTTCACCGGCATCCGGATGGCGGCGTCGTACTCGATCCTGGTGCTGGTGGCCGCGGAGATGGTCGGCGCGAAGGCCGGGCTCGGCTACCTGATCAACACCAGCCAGGTGAACTTCCAGATTCCCCAGATGTACGCCGGGATCATCGCGGTCTCGGTGCTCGGAGTGCTCGTGAACCAGGGTTTCGTCGTCCTCGAACGGCGGTTCTCGACCTGGCGTCCCAAGGAGAAACCATGACCAGGCAACTGCACCTGAACGCTTTCGTGATGCCGAACGGCCACCACGAAGCCGCCTGGCGGCACCCCACGACCGACCCGCGCCGGGCCCGGACGCTGCAGCACTACGTCGACATCGCCCGGACGGCCGAGCGCGGCAAGCTCGACTCGCTGTTCCTCGCCGACGGCGTCGCGTTGTGGGGCAACGTGAAGCACAACTCGCACAGCCACTTCGAGCCGCTCACGCTGCTGTCGGCGCTCGCCGCGTCCACAGTCCACATCGGACTGATCGCGACGGCGTCGACCACCTACAACGAGCCCTACCACCTGGCCCGGAAGTTCGCCTCGCTCGACCACCTCTCCGGCGGCCGCGCGGGCTGGAACATCGTGACGTCGGCGGGCATCGACGAGGCCCGCAACTTCAACCTGGCCAAGCGGCCGTCGCACGCCTCCCGCTACGAGCGTGCGGAGGAGTTCATCGAGGTCGTCAAGAAGCTGTGGGACAGCTGGGAGGACGACGCCGCGCTGGTCGACCGCGAGACCGGCGTCTACGCCGACACCGACCGGATCCGGCCGATCGCGCACGACGGCCCGCACTTCCAGGTCCGCGGGCCGCTGAACATCGAACGGCCCCCGCAGGGCCACCCGCTGCTCGTGCAGGCCGGGTCGTCCGAGACGGGCAAGGAGTACGCGGCGCGGCACGCCGAAGCCGTGTTCACCGCGCAGCAGACGTTCGCCGAGGGCAAGGCCTTCTACGACGACGTCAAAGGCCGGCTGGCCAAGTTCGACCGGTCGCCGGACGAGATCAAGATCCTGCCGGGCATCTCGCCGATCCTCGGCCGCACCGAAGCCGAGGCGCACCGGCGCGAAGCCGAGCTGAACGCGCTGATCACGCCGGAGTACGGGCTGCGGCAGCTGTCGAAGATGCTCGACCACGACCTCACCGGCTACCCGCTCGACGGCCCGCTGCCCGAGGTCGGCAGCTTCACCGAAGGCGGCCAGAGCCGGTTCGAGCTGGTCGTCGGCCTGGCCCGGCGCGAGGACCTGACCATCCGGCAGCTGCTGGAACGGCTGGCGGGCGGGCGCGGGCACCGCGTCTTCGCCGGGACGCCGGTCCAGGTCGCCGACGAGCTGGAGGCCTGGTTCACCGGCGGCGCGGCCGACGGCTTCAACATCATGCCGCCGACCCTGCCCGGCGGGCTCGACGACTTCGTCGACCTCGTCGTCCCGGAACTGCAGCGGCGCGGGCTGTTCCGCACCGCCTACACCGGATCCACCCTGCGCGAGCACTACGGCCTCGCGCGGCCCGTCAACCGCAACCGAGTGAAGGAGCCCGTATGACCACCATCGGCACCGACGTCCGCAAGCTCACCGGGAGGATCGGCGCCGAGATCATCGGCGTCGACCCCGCCGGCGACCTCGACGCGGCCCAGATCGCGTTCCTGACCGACGCCCTGCACGAGCACAAGGCGCTGGTGTTCCGCAACGTCGAGCTCGACGACGAGGGCCAGCAGCGCTTCGCCGCCCGCTTCGGCGAGCTGACCAAGGCGCACCCGACGGTGCCCGCCGTCGACGGCGCCCCGACGATCCTGCCGGTCGACAGCGAGCAGGGCCGCGCCAACCACTGGCACACCGACGTCACCTTCGTGCTCAACCCGCCGAAGGCCAGCACCCTGCGCAGTCTCGTGGTGCCGCCCTACGGCGGGGAGACGCTGATCGCGAACGCCGGCGCGGCCTACCGCGACCTGCCGGAACCGCTGCGGGCGTTCGCGGACACGCTGCGCGCGGAGCACACCAACGACTACGACTACGTCCGGCCGCCGGAGACGCTCGACGAGAAGGAGCAGGCCCGGCGCGCGCAGTTCGTCTCGCGCAAGTACCGGACCCTGCACCCGGTGGTGCGGGTCCACCCGGCGACCGGCGAGCGCGGCCTGTTCATCGGCGGCTTCGCGCAGCGGATCGCGGGCCTGTCGGTCGGCGAGTCCCGGGATCTGCTGCGGCTGCTGCAGTCCTACGTCACGCGGCCGGAGAACATCGTGCGCGTCGCGTGGGAGCCGAACCAGCTGGTGCTGTTCGACAACCGGATCACCCAGCACTACGCGATCGACAACTACGACGGCCTCCCCCGCCGCCTCAACCGCGTCACCGTGGCGGGCGACATCCCGGCGGGCGTCGACGGCACGCCGAGCGAGTCCCTCGAAGGCGACGCTTCGCACTACACGTCGGTGGCGTAGGTCCGTGAAGGACTCCTTCACGGCCATAAGAGCCGGGAAGGAGTCCTTCACGGCTTTCAGGACCCGTTCCGCTCCTGGGCCCGGAAGTAGTCCCACGCCCGGCTGACGAGCGACGGGTGCGTCCGCAGGTCGATCGCCGTGCGGGCCAGCGCGGCCGCCGACGCCAGCATCGCCGAACGGCCGCGGGGGCTCGCCGCCGCTTCCGCGAACTCGCGGGTGTGGTCCGGGTACTCCGCGGCCGCGATCGCCACGAACGGGTGGATCGCCGGGACGCGGAGGCTGACGTCGCCGATGTCCGACGACCCGAGGTACACCCCCGGCTCGGGCGGCCCGGCGTGGATGCCGCACGCGGCGAGGTGCTCGGTGAACCGCTCGGACAGCACCGGGTTGTCGCGGAAGTGGGCGTAGCCGCGGCCGAGGCGTTCGACGTCCACCTTCGCCCCGGTCGCCAGGGCCGCGCCCTGCGCGCACGTCGAGACATCCTCGGCCAGCTGGTCGAGGGCCGCCGCGGTGAGCGCGCGGAGGCCGAAGCGGCCTTCGGCGCGGTCGGGCACGACGGTGGTCGCTTCGCCGCCGTCGGTGATGATGCCCTGGACGTGCGAGCCCGCGGGCAGCCGCTGGCGCAAGGCAGCCAGCGCGCCGAACGCCTGGATCAGCGCGGCCAGCGCGTCGACGCCGTGCTCCGGGTCGGCGGTCGGGTGCGCGGCGCGGCCGTGGAAGGTCAGCTTCAGCTCGACCCGCGCGGTCAACGGCGCCCACGACCACGAGTGCACTCCGGGGTGGACCATCAGGACGGCGTCGACGTCGTCGAAGATCCCGGCCTCGGCGAGCGCCTGCTTGCCACCGCCGCTCTCCTCGGCCGGCGCGCCGACCGCGAGCAGCGAGCCGCGGCTGTCGCCGAGCACGTCCTTGGCGGCCAGCGCGGCGCCGAGCCCGGCCGCGGCGACCAGGTTGTGCCCGGAGGCGTGCCCGAGGCCGGGCACCGCGTCGTACTCCAGCAGCAGCGCCACACAGGGGCGGCCGGTGCCGGCGCGCGCGACGAACGCCGTGGGCATCCCGGCGGTGCCGGTCTCGACCTCGAAGCCGTCCGCGGCCAGCTCGCCGGTCAGCAGCTCGGCCGCGGCATGCTCCTCGAAGGACGGTTCGGGGCGCGCGTGCAGTGCGGTCGCCACCCGCCACAACCGTTCGTCCAGACGCTCGACCCGTTCGTCCGCCTGCTCGTGAAGCTCTTCGTGCCACTCCATGTCACCGGAATACCCCGAGTGCGCGCGGTCACACAAGCGTAGTCGCGCCGTCACCCGGTTTGCCGCATACCGCGTCCGGGTATCCCGCTGGTTCCCCAACCCCCCAGGAGAACCCCGGTGACAGACCAGGTACTGACCTTCGGCGTCGAAGAGGAGTTCTTCGTCGTCGACCGCCGAGGAATGCTTTCGCACGCCGGCGACGACGTCGTCGACGCGGCGGAAGCGGCCGGCGGCGACCAGGGCGAGCTGCAGCACGAGCTCACCCGGACCCAGGCCGAGGCCGCCACCGACATCTGCCGCACGCATTCCGGTGCCCTGAGCCAGCTGCGCGGGCTGCGGGCCGATCTCGCCGGCGCGGCGGCCAAGCGCGGGCTGCGGGTGCTGCCCAGCGGCTGCGCGCCACTGTCCGAAGTGGAAGCACCGATCATCACGCCCACCCCGCGCTACGAGCAGATGGCCGAGCACTTCGGCGCCACCGCGCGGACCGCGCTCACCTGCGGCTGCCACGTGCACGTCGCGATCCCGGACAAGGAAACCGGGATCCAGGTGCTGAACCGGGTGCGCCCGTGGCTGCCGGCGCTGCTCACGCTGACCGCCAACTCGCCGATCACCGACGGCTACGACACCGGTTACCACAGCTGGCGCTACCAGCAGTGGAGCCGCTGGCCCTCGGCCGGCCCGCCGCCGAAGTTCGCCTCGCTCGACGAGTACGAGAGCGTCGTCGACGCGTGGCTGCGCGCGGGCTCGATCCTCGACCGCGGGATGGTCTACTGGGACGTCCGGCTCTCGGAAAACCAGCCGACGCTGGAGTTCCGCATCGCCGACGTCGCCGCGACGCCGGAAGAGGCGGTGCTGCTGGCCGTGCTGGCGCGCGGCCTGGTCGCCACCGCGCTGGACGACAGCACTCCCCCGCCGGACCTGCCCAACGAGGTGCTGCGCGGCCAGCTCTGGCGGGCCTCGCGCGACGGCGTCACCGGCCGCTGCCCGCACCCGCGCACCGGCGACCTCGTGCCCGCCTCGGTGGTGCTCGACGACCTGATCACGCTGACGGGTCCCGCGCTCGAAGCGGCGGGCGACCGCGAGTTCGCCTGGGAGGGAACGGCACGCCTGATCGCCGGCGAAGGCGGCGCCGATCGGCAACGCGAGTCCTTCGCGAAGCGGCAACGCGCCGCGGACGTCGTCGACCTCATGTCGGTGACGCCGTAGGACCGACCCGAAAACCGGGTGCGGACCGCCGCGCGCTGGTGTGTGATCACGGGTATGGCGATCGTCGTGGAGACCCCGGGAACCGAAGGCCTGACCGAGGCCGTGGCCGCGCTGCGGCAGTGGCAGAGCGACGACGCGCCGCTGCAGCTGCACCCGGGAGACCTCGGCTGGAACTACCGGTTCGGCGCGGCGGCGACGGCCGCGGTGGTCCGGACCTGGACCCGCGACGGCCGGATCGTCGCCGTCGGGCTGCTCGACGGCCCCGGGCTCGTGCGGCTGACGATCGCGCCGGACGTGCGGCAGGACGCGGAACTGGCGCGGCAGCTGGCCGAAGACGTGTCCACCCCGGAGCGCGGTGTCCTGCCCGCGGGGCCGGTGTCGGTCGAGGCACCGGACGACGTGCTGCTCCGGGACGTGCTGGCCGGGGACGGCTGGCGGGCCGACGAGCCGTGGACGCCGCTGCACCGCGATCTCGCGGAGCCGGTGCCGGAGGTGGACCTGCGGATCGAGGTGGCCGGGCCGGCGCAGGCGGCGGTCTGGACCGAGGTCCTGCGGGCGTCGTTCGACCGGTCGACGGCCACCGAGGACCGCTGGCACACGATGGCGGCCGGGTCGCCGTACGCCGACGCCCGGAGCCTGATCGGGTACGACGGCGAAGACAACGCCGTGGCGATCGTGACGGTGTGGTCGGCGGGTCCGGGCCGGCCCGGGCTGATCGAGCCGATGGGCGTGCACCGCGACCACCGGGGTCACGGCCACGGCCGGGCGATCACCGCCGCCGCGGCGGCCGCGCTCCGGGAGCTGGGTTCGTCGAGCGCGATCGTCTGCACCGCGAGCGCCAACGCCGCCGCCGTCGCCACCTACGCCTCGGCCGGCTTCCGGCCGCACCCCGAGCGGCTGGACCTGCGCCGGGACAACTAGGAACCAAATGGCCGAACCGGACGTCTGACCGCGGCACGGGTGTTACGTTTCCCGCGCGAAACGTCACGCGGGAGGATGGTCGGTGGGGTTCGAGGTCGATGTCGCGGACATCAGCAAGGCGGCGGCCAAGCTCGGCGCGGGGACGCCGCCGTCGCTCGCGGCCGGGGGCTCGCCGAACGTCGGCGGCACGGACCGGGCCGGCGGTTACGCGGGCGACTACGACGTCTGGCTGCTGACCCGGCAGGAAGACCTGCAGGCCGCGCAGCAGCAGGTCGAGAGCCTCGTGGAAAGCATCAAGAGCGCCGCGAAGAGCTACGACAGCACCGACGCCGACGCCCGCGACGCCTTCCTGAAGACCCTCGACAGCGGCTTCGAACGGATCGACCGATGACGTCGGTGTTCGACCGGATCCGCGGGCTCGCCGACCAGGTCGAGAAGGGCAGCACGACCGAACTGGACGACCGGGCCCGCGCCTGCCGGACCACCAAGGAAGCCGTCAAGGACGCCAAGGCCCTGGTCGAGAGCGTCCGCGTGGAGCTGAGCCAGGGCTGGCACGGCGGCGCCGGCGAGGCGGCGCTCTCCTCGCTCGAAGACTTCAAAAAGAACCGCGACGAACAGGCCGAAGATCTCGAGGAGTCGGCGAAGTCGTTCGAGGTGGTCCGCGACGCGCTGGCGAAGGCGCAGCTGGAAGCGCGGAGCAAACGCGCGGACGCCGACGCGTTGCAGACGAAGCTCGACAACGTGTGGCACGGCCTCGGCAGCGGCACGGGCACCGTCGTGCTCGCCTGGGCGGAGGACAAGATCATCAAGGGGCGGGCCCTCGTCCTGCTGGCCGACATGCAGCGGGTGGTGACCACCTACGACGCGGTGCTGCTCGTCGAAGGCCTGAAGATCCGCAACAAAACAGGCCGGGTGTGGGAACTCGCGGGCTCGGAGAAGCGGAACCCGGCCGAGATCGCGGCGATCATCCTCGCCGAGATCCCCGGCCTCGCCGCACTGGTGGCGAAGAACCCGAAGCTCGACCTCGCCCTGCTGAGGGGCGACTGGGACACGATCATGCAGGACCCCGCGGTCGCGCGGAAGATCTACGACTACTTCGGCTTCGAGTACGTCGAGGACGGCGACTTCTACACCACCGGCGAGCATTCCGTGCAGAGCTACCTGGGCTGGCACGACATCTACGACAAGATGGAACAGCTCATCGGCGCGGACCTCGACCGCACCAGCGCCCAGGGCGACAACATGGAGTTCACCGATCCCGAGACCGGGAAGCAGTACCGCCTGGAACTGTGGAAGGGCGGCTACGGCTTCGGCAGCGCGTTCGGCGGCGAAGTCGGCTTCTACACCAGCGACGCCGGGGACGACTCCGGCTACTTCTCCGCCGCCCAGGGCGACGACCAGATCAAGGTGACCCAGCAGATCTACGACAAGGAAAGCGGCGAGGTCTACTTCACCAACGACGGCCAGGGCGCCGACGGCACCGACAAACGGCACTTCTGGAACCTGGCGATCCGCACCGACCCGGACGTGGACCCCGGCCGGCTGGGCCAGCGCGCCACGATCGAGGTGCAGGACGTCGGGATGCGCGACCGGATGTACGACGAGATGACGCGGTACGCCACCGCGCACCCCGAAGAGCACCTGACCGTCACGAAGGGGTCCGACGACCCGCCGGTCCTCAGCTACGACTGGCGGAAGTGACCCGCGCCGCTCACACCGCGGAGACCGGCTTGAACTCCCAGGGCCCGTCATCATCCCGGTTGTCCCGGTCGCGCCGGTCGGCCCGGCCGCGCGGCCGGACGTCGTGGTCGGCGAGCCCGGCGTACACGTCGGCGACGTCGATCAAGCCGGCGACCTCGTCGGCGACGTGCTGCCCGTGCCGCTCCTCGATGTCTTCGAGCCCCGCCCGCACCGCCGCGGTCGCGGCGCTGCGGGCCGTGGCCAGCAGCGTGCGGGCCAGCTCTTCCGAACCACCGGCGCGTCGCGACTCGTTCATGGCCCCAGCCTAGGCGGAGCCGCCGGCGCCCGTGCGGGTTTCCTCCATCATCAGCAACGCGCCGTGGCTGCGGCCGTCGGCCCCGCGCAGGGCGCTGCACATCAGCCGGACGACGACCGCGCGGCCGCGGCGATTGATCGCGTCCAGGGTCAGCTCGGCCTGCGATTCGGCGTCGGCCAGCGCGTCGCGGACCACCGGGCGCAGCTCGGCGAGCGGCAGGCCGATGTCGAGGTTGAGCAGGTGGGTGCCCTCGGCTTCTTCCCGGCGGACGCCCCAGAGCTCCTCGGCGCCGCGGTTCCAGGCCTTGATCCGCATCTCGGTGTCGATCACGACGATGCCGGCCTGGATCGAGGTCAGCACCGACTCCAGGAAGTCGTTGAGGTCGTCGAGCTCGACGCCGCGGTCACGCAGGGCGTCGTTGATCGTCTGCAGCTCGTCGTTGGTGGAGTGCAGTTCCTCGTTCATGGTTTCGAGCTCTTCGTTGGTGGACTGGAGCTCCTCGTTGGTCGTCTCCAGTTCCTCCACTGTGGACTGGAGCTCCTCGTTCGTGGTCTCCAGCTCCTCGTTGGTCGACTGCAGCTCCTCGTAGGCCGACTCGAGCTGGCGGTTCGAGTGCTCGAGCTCGGTGAGCAGCAACCGCGCCCAGCTGACGTCGTGGAACACCACCGACACGCCGAGCAGGCTCTTCTCCTTGCCCAGCAACGGGTTGACGTGCACCTCGTACCACACCACGTCGCCGGCGCGGCGCCATTCGACGTCCTTGATGCGCAGCGACCGGCGCTCCAGGCGGGCCTGCTCGACGTACGGGCGCAGCGCGACCGGGCGGTAGGAGACGTCGAGGTCCCACAGCTTGCGGCCGATGTCGCGTTCGGACAGTCCGAACGCCAGCTCCGCCTGCTGGTTGATCAGCGCCGTCACCTCGTCGCCGGTCACCACGATCTGGGCGACGGGGCTGGCCGAGAAAGCGTGTTCGCGCAGCTGGTCCAGGCCCGAGACGTCGGCCGGGCGCCGCGCCGGGTAGCCGTAGGTGACGAAGCGGTTGTAGCCGACGGGTGAGTTGGCCACCTTGCGGAACACCCGCCGCTTGAGGTCGAGCGGCTCGAAGATGCGGCCGTGGCTGAGCAGCATCTCGGCCTTGCCCAGGAACATCATGCCGCGCGGGGCGAGTGCGAAGTGGAACCGCTCGAGGATCTTCGTCTGGGTGTCCGCGTTGAAGTACATCAGGGTGTTGCGGCACACGAGCAGGTCGATCCGCGAGATCGGGGCGTCCTGCACGAGGTCGTTGCGGCCGAAGATGACCGAGCGGCGCAGGTCCTTGCGGAAGCTGTACCGGCTGCCGTACTGCTCGAAGTACTCCTCGACCTTGTCCTCGGGCACCCCGTCGAGCTCGGCCGGGGTGTAGGTCGCCTGCCGCGCCTGGGCGAGCGCCTCTTCGTCGACGTCGGTGGCGTAGATCTTGACGCGTTGGCGGAAGGCGTCGACCCCGATCGCCTCGGCGAACGCGATCGCCAGGCTGTAGGCCTCCTGACCGGCCGCGCAGCCGGCGCTCCAGACGCGGATCGGCTCTTCCGGGGTGCGTTCGGCCAGCAGCGCGGGGATCACCTGCTCGCGCAGGTAGTCCCAGGCGTCCGGGTCGCGGAAGAACCCGGTGACGTTGATGAGGATCGTGTTGAACAGCGCGACGAACTCGTCCGCGTTGACCTGCAGCTGGTCGATGTAGTCGGCGAAGCTCCCGGCCCCGACCTGGCTCATCCGCCGCTGGACGCGCCGCATCAGGCTGGTGCGCTTGTAGCCGGTGAAGTCGAACCCGCGGGACTCCTTCAGGTAGGTGAGCACCGACTCGAATTGGCGGTCGGCCTCCGGCCCGGGATCCGTCACCGGGGATACGCTACCCGGCCCGGTTTCCCGGGCGGCCGCGCCTGGTCAGCACCGCCCAGACCACCTTGCCGCCCGACCAGGACCGGCTGCAGCCCCACACCCGGGCGACCTGCGCCACCAGCTGCAGCCCGAGGCCGGCTTCCCCGGGACCGAGCCGCTCGTGGCGCACGGCCGGGCGCGGGTCGTCGTCGCCGACCGCGACGGTGAAGATGCCGCGCCGCAGCTCCAGGCGCAGCCGCGGCGCGTAGATCGTGTGCCGGATCGTGTTCTCGACGAACTCGGTCGCGATGAGCTGCGCGTCCTCCTCGTGCTCCGGCACGCCCCACTCCGCGCAGACGCGGGCGACGAACTGCCTGGCCAGCGCCGACGCGCCGGTCATGGGCGCGAGCAGCTGCACCGCGCGGCGGCGCGGCGGGTTGTCCCGTTCCCGCTCGGCCGTGCCGACGTCGGCGTGGACCGCGACGAACCGGTCGATCGACCGGTTCGCCAGCAGGGCCAGGTGCTCCGGCCGCGTGGAGACGAGCGCGAACGGGACGCCGGGCCAGTCGCCGATCCGCATGGCGACGACGGAGAAGACGCTCGCCAGGCTGTCGTCGTCGACGCGAAGGCCCTGGATGTCGGCGACGACGCTGTCGGGGGCGTCCGTGGCGATCTTGAGCAGGCCGTCGCGCAGGTCGGGATAGGTGTCTAGGCTGAGCACCCCGGTCACCGTCACGACGGTCGAGCCCGCGCGGACGTCCGGCACCAGGGTCACGGCCGCGCGGTCGGCGGTCACGGCGTGGGCCCGGTCTCCGGGTGACGGGCGATGAGGAACCTCCGCAGGGTTTCGGCGGCCGTCGTGCACTCGTGCACGGTGGTGTCGTAGCGGCCGGTCAGGCCGGCGAGGCCGCGGTGGCTGGTGTCGCGCTGCATGCGCCGGGCCAGCGCGGCCTTTTCGTCGAGGGAACGCAACGCCGTCCACAACGCCCGCTCGAACTCGGCGTCGTGGGCGCTGAGCAGGGCTTCGGCCGACCACGCGTGCCCGATGCGGCAGCGGTACTGCCCGTGCGGCTGGCTGATTTCCAGCAACGTGCCCTGGCAGTCCGGGCAACTGTAGCCCGAGGCCGGGGTCCCTTCGCCGGGGACGACCGCGTCCAGCCGGACGCCGTCGCGCGCGATCCGGTCCTCCAGCAGCAGCGCCGGCGACGGCGGGTCCACCGCGACCGCGTCCACCGGGACGCGCACCAGCTTGTCCAGCACCTTGCCGAGCACGCCGGCCGGGTAGACGTGCTCGGTCGGCGTCCGGGCCAGCGCGTTCGCGGGCATGTCCGGGTAGAGCGCCTCCTCCGGGTCCTGGACCATCGCCAGGCCGCCGCGCTCCACCACCGAACAGAGCCCGACGGAGCCGTCGTCGAGCGCGCCGGAGAGCACGACGCCGATCGCCGCGGGGCCGGCGGCGACCGCCGCGGACCGGAGCGTGGCGTTGATGGCGGGCCGGTGGCCGTTCTCGGTCGGGCCGCGGCTGAGCATCAGGGCGCCGTCGGCGATGAGCAGGTGCCGGTCGGGCGGGGCGACGTGGATGACGCCCTTGGTCAGCGGCCCGCCGTGGCGCGCGGGCACGGCGGACAGGGCGCCGGCGCGGCTCAGGATCTGGGGCAGGGCGCTCGACGCGCCGGGCGACAGGTGCATGACGGCCAGGATCGCCGCGGGGAAGTCCGCCGGCAGGGCCTGGACCAGGGTTCGGAGGGCCTCGACGCCGCCCGCGGAGGCGCCGATCACCACGACGTCACGCTGGAAGGGCACGGCGACCACCTCCTCACCCCCGTCACGGTAGCCGTATCGTCCGCTTCGGGTAACCGAGACCGGCTGTTGGTGATCGGGTCCCGAGCCGCGGCCCGGCCGTTCGCGTCCACTGTGGACGGCGCCGCACGGTCGCTCGGGATGGCCGGCCCCGAAGGTTCCCCGGCGCGGGCCGTGATTAAACATCACTCGGGTGGGGAAGATCTTGCGTGACCGAGGTCCCGGAAACGCCAGGGGGCACCGTGAGTGAACGCCGATCCATCCGAAAGTGTAGTGGTCCCCGTACCCGTTCTTCCGGGAGCCTGGATGGAATGTCAGACGGATCAGGACCCGACCGGCGGAGCACCGCCCCCACCGTGCGCTGGCGCGCGTCGATAGGCTTGGCCGTCGGCGCCGACGGCCCGGTGTCGAGCATCGTCGAGTCCGACCACGGCAGCGAAGGCTCCGCCCGCGAGTGGATCGAACGAAAGCTCCCCCGCACCCGCTTCCCCGCGTGGATCCCGGCAGCCCGCCGAGCGGACGGCGTCGAGCTGTTCGGCCGGGTGGCTCGAGGCCAGGTGGTGACGGGCCGCCTCCTGCCGACGTGGGAATCGGACACGGCCACCGAAATCTGGCACGCGGACCGCACGGGCGACCAGGTCCAGTGGCGCCGCTGCGCAATCCCGGTGGTGGAGAACTAGCGCTTCCCGCTCGCTGGGTCGGTCACTCAGGTCGCCGAGCTGGCCGATCAGGTTGCCGTGTTGGCAGTTCCCGGCACCGTGGTCAGCCGTTCCCGTCGCTGTGTTGGCCACTCCGGGCTCCACGTCGGCCGCGCCGGTCACCGTGTCGGCCGGGCCAGTGCCACGCCGGGCGCCGCGTTGGCCGGTCCCGGCATCGTGTTGACCACCCGGGCGCCGTGTCGGCCCTTCCGGTCGCCATGGTGGCCGCTCCGGTCGCTTGCCTCAGCCGTAGATTGCTCGGTGGGCCGCTCGGATCAGGGCCGCGTAGCCGCCGCCCAGTTTGCCCGCTCGGGCCAAAGCCGCGCGGGCCGCGTTGGCTCCCGGGCCGCCGTGGACTGCTCCGCCCGGGTGGGCCGATGCGCCCGCCAGGTACAGGTGGTCCACCGGGGTGTCCGCGCGGCCCGTGCCCGGGACCGGGCGGAAGAACAGCTGCTGGTGGATCGCCGTCGTGCCGCCGTTGATCGCTCCGCCCACCAGGCCCGGGTTGTGCTCCGCCAGCTCTGCCGGGCCCTGGACGTAGCGGTTCTTGATCAGGCCCGCGAACCCCGGCGCGTGGGCCTCGACCGTCTCCTCGATCCGCTTGACCCGTCGTTCCAGCGCGCCGCGGCCCGCCATCGAGCCACGCGGGACGTGCGTGTACGCCCACGCCGCCTCGGTGCCCGCCGGTGAGCGGTCCGGGTCGGTCGTCGTCATCTGGCCGAACAGCAGGAACGGGCGGCGCGGCGTCCGGCCGCGCGCCAGCTCGTTGCCGAACGCTGAAAGGCCGTCCAGGTCCGTGCCGAGGTGGACGGTGCCCGCGCCGCGCGCGCCCTCGGCCGTCCACGGCACCGGGCCCGACAGCGCCCAGTTCACCTTCACCGTCGCGCTGTCCCACTCGAACCGGCGCAGGTCGTCGACCAGCCGGGACGGCAGCCACTCCGCGCCGACCAGCTCGCCGTACAGGATCGGTGCCGGGACGTCGGCGAGCACCGCGCGGTGCGCCCGGACCGGGTCGCCCGCGGCGTCGCGCACGCCCAGTGCCCGCCCGCCGGCGACGATGACCTCGCGCACCGGACGTCCACAGTGGACTTTCCCACCCCGGGACTCCAGGCGGCGCACCAAAGCCGCCGTCAGCTCCCCCGCGCCGCCCGCGGGGGCCGGGAACCCGGTGTCCTGCCCGATCATCGCCAGCAACCAGCCGAACACGGCGCTGCCCGCGTTGTCCACGGAAACGTCGCTGTGCGCGGCGTTTCCGGCCAGCAGCAGCCGCGCGCCCTCCCCCGCGAACACCTCCTCGCCGAACCGGCGCGCCGGCAGCGTCAGCATCCGCGCCAGGCGCAACGCGTCGGCGGTTCCGGTGCGCCGCAACAGCTTAAGCGCCGGGCGGACCGGCGGGAACGGCGCGAACAGCGCCGCCAGCAACGGTTCCCGAAGTTCCTTCCACTGCGCGGCCAGCGCCCGCCACGCGTCACCGTCGCCCGGCGCGAACTCGTCGGCCGACGCCGCGGTGCGGTCGAGGTCGCGCGAGAGCACCGCGCACCGGTCGTCCGGCAGCACGTGCGCGAGCACGTCCGGGGCGTGCCGCCACCGCAAACCGTGCCCTTCGAGCCCGAGGCCGCGGATCGCCGGCGACACCGCGCCCAGCGGGTAGAACGAGCTGAACAGGTCGACGTGGAAGCCGGGTTCGGTGACCTCGGCGGTCTGGACCGCGCCGCCCGGCCGGTCCGTCGCCTCCAGGACCAGCACCGACCAGCCGGCGTCGGCCAGCATGTTGGCCGCGACCAGGCCGTTGTGCCCGGCGCCGATCACCACCGCGTCGGCGGCTTCCGTGCTCACTGGGCCTCCCGCTGGTCACTCCTGGTCGTCCCAGGGTAGTGCGATCAGGTCCGGCCGTCACCCGGCGGGGCGCACTGTGTCCGATGTGGACGGACGAACGGGTGGCCCTCAGGCCTGGCCTTCCGGCAGGCAGACGCTCTTCCCGGCGTAGGCGGCGAGACGCTCGTCGAAGCCGTCCGCCGCACCGGGTCTGCGGAAGTCCGGCGGGTCCGGCCGGCCCGGATAGCCGTCCCCGTAGAGGTCGCGGACGAACTCCTCGACGGCGCACGGCGCGGGCAGCAGGTCCTCGCCGAGGTAGGCCAGCACCACCACGTCCTCGCCGGTCGCCGACTCGACGGCCGCGGCCCAGCCGTCCTGCTCGTCCCACAGCAGCGCCGTCTCGTGGTCCGGGAACCGGTCGAGACGCAGTTCGAGCGCGAGGTAGGCGGTGGCGGGCACCTCGACCTCGCAGAACCACGCGGGCGCGTCGAGCTTGCTCGCGACGGCCAGCAGGTACTGCCGCAGTCCGAGCGCCGGCGCGCCGAGTCCGTCCCGTTCCGCCATGACACCTGCCCCATCAGTCGGTACCCCCGCCCGGTGATACCCCGCCGCCCAGCCGCTCAATCGGGTGTTCCCCGGGTGGAGCAGCACGTCACGGTGCGTCCTCTGTGGAACCGCCGACGGTCACCGGGCGAGCAGCGCGAGCACCTCTTCGTCACGCGTCTGGCGGAAATCGGCGTACCACTGGCCGACGGCGCGAAACTCCGGCGGCTCGACGACGCTGACGACGTCGTCGGCCTCGGGCAGCAGCGCGACGGCGTCCGGAGCGCACACGGGAGCGGCGAAAACCAAGGTCAGCGGCTCGCCGGCGCGCAGATCACGCAGCGCCGCGCGGGCGGTGACGCCGGTGGCGAGCCCGTCGTCGACGAGGATGACGTCCCGGCCGGCGCAGCCGACCGGCGCCCGGTCCCCGCGGTAGCGCGCGAGCCGGCGGCGCGCCTCGGCCCGCTCGCGGTTTTCCGTCCGCGTCAGCTCACCGGCGGTGAGGTGCAGCGCCCGGAGGCTCGCGTCGGAGTAGAGGGCCGGGCCGTGGGGCGTGACCGCGCCGACGCCGTACTCGCGCCGCCCGGGCGCGCCGATCTTCCGCGCGACCGCGACGTCCAGTTCCGCACCGAGCCACCGCGCGACGACGGCCGCCACGGGCATCCCACCCCGCGCGAGCCCGAGCACGAGCGGATCGGCCCAGGTCCGGCGCGCGAGCACCCGCGCCAGCCGGCGGCCGCCGTCCTCGCGGTTGGCGAAAACCTGCGACGAGGACACGAGAGCTCCTCTCACCCGACGAGAGCCTCTCGGGTGAGTGTCCTCCTCGGGCGGGTCTGGGGAGGAGTCTCGGCCCACGCGGGTAATGCCGGCACGTGGAGCCACCGGCAAGCTGGACAGGTCCACGCCGACGCCGGCCCGGCTGGCGGGCCCGGAAGGTGAAGTTCCAGCCAGATGCCGACGGATCGCGTCGCCGCGGGCGGGTCCGGCGGACAGGACACGTGCATGCCGCCGCGGGCAAGAGCCGCTGCCCGCAGGTCCAGGCGCGAGTGCCGCTGAACCAGCGAGCAGGACATGCGTATGCCCGCCGCGAGCGAGAGCCACCGCCCCCGGGTCCGGCCGGACGTGCCGCTGAGCCGAGCACGCAAGTGCCGCCCCGGCAGAGGAGCGGGCCCGGGCGGGAAGTCCCGCCCGGGCCGCTGTCTCAGAGCGTCTTCTCCAGGCGGTTCGCCAGCAGCTTGATGAAGCGGGCCGGATCGCCCAGTTCGCCGCCTTCGGCCAGGAGGGCCATTCCGTAGAGAAGCTCCGCCGTCTCGGCCAGGCCGGCGTCTTCCGGGCGCGACGCGTGTGCCTCGCGCAGGCCGGTGACCAGGGCGTGTTCCGGGTTGAGCTCCAGGATCCGCTTGATCGGCGGCAGCTCCTGCCCCATCGCGCGGTACATCTTCTCGAGCGTCGGGGTCAGGTCGTGGGTGTCGCCGACGATGCAGGCGGGTGACGTCGTCAGCCGCGACGAGAGCCGGACCTCCTTGACGTCCTCGCCCAGCGACGTCCCCATCCACGACAGCAGGCCCTCGAAGTCCTTCTGCTGCTGTTCGCGCGCGACCTCGGTGGCCTTCTTGTCCTCGTCCGAGTCCAGGTCGACCTGGCCCTTGGCGATGGACTGGAACTGCTTGCCGTCGAAGCCCGGCACCGCGTCGACCCACATCTCGTCGATCGGGTCGGTGAGCACGAGCACCTCGTAGCCCTTGGCCGCGAACGCCTCCATGTGCGGCGAGTTCTCGACGGCCGACCGGGAGTCGCCGGTCATGTAGTAGACGTGCTCCTGGCCCTCCTTCATGCGCTCGACGTACTCGCGCAGCGAGGTCGGCTTCTCGGCGTCGTGCGTCGAGGGGAACGACGAGATCTCGAGGATCGCCTCGCGGTTCTCGAAGTCGTCGAGCAGGCCTTCCTTGACCGCGCGGCCGAACTCACGCCAGAACGTGGCGTACTTCTCGGCGTCGGAAGACATCATCGACTTGACCGTCGAGAGGACCTTCTTGACCAGGCGGCGGCGGATCAGCTGGATCTGGCGGTCCTGCTGCAGGATCTCCCGCGACACGTTGAGCGAGAGGTCCTGCGCGTCGACGACGCCCTTGACGAACCGCAGGTACTCGGGGACGAGCGACTCGCAGTCGTCCATGATGAACACGCGCTTGACGTAGAGCTGCACGCCGCGCTTGCGCTCCCGCAGGAACAGGTCCATCGGCGCGTGCGAGGGCAGGAACAGCAGCGCCTGGTACTCGAACGTGCCCTCGGCCTGCAGCCGGATCGTTTCGAGCGGGTCCTGCCAGTCGTGGCTGACGTGCTTGTAGAACTCGCTGTACTCGGTCTCGGAGACCTCGCTCGACGACCGCGCCCACAGCGCCTTCATCGAGTTGACCGTCTCCACCACCGGCTCGGCGGGCTCTTCGCCCTCGGCGGCCGGCGCGGCGTCGGCGGTCATCCGGATCGGCCAGGTGATGAAGTCGGAGTACTTCTTCACGATCTCCCGGATCTTGGCCGGGGACGTGTAGTCGTACAGCGCGTCCTCGGCGTCCTCCGGCTTGAGGTGCAGGGTGACCGCGGTGCCCTGCGGCGCGTCCTCGACCGGCTCGATCGTGTAGGTGCCTTCGCCCTCGGACTCCCAGCGGACGCCTTCGGCGCTGCCCGCGTGGCGCGTCACGAGGGTGACCTTGTCGGCGACCATGAAGCTCGCGTAGAAGCCGACGCCGAACTGGCCGATCAGGTCCTGCGACGCCGCGGCGTCCTGCGCTTCCTTGAGCTTGGCGAGGAAGTCGGCGGTGCCGGACTTCGCGATCGTGCCGATGAGGCCGACGACGTCGTCACGGGTCATGCCGATGCCGTTGTCCCGCACCGTCAGCGTGCGCTCGGCCGGGTCCGACTCGATCGTGATGTGCAGGTCGGCGGTGTCGGCGACGAGGTCCTTGTCGCGGTACGACTCCAGCCGCAGCTTGTCGAGGGCGTCCGAAGCGTTCGACACCAGTTCCCGCAGGAACGTGTCCTTGTTCGAATAGATCGAATGGATCATCAGCTGGAGCAGCTGACGCGCCTCGGACTGGAACTCGAGCGTCTCGATCGGGGTGGTCACGGGCTTCCTTCCGGGTGTCACGGCGAACGGGTGCGATCGTACCGAGGGGGTCCGACAGTCCGGGCCGTCACCCGGCCGCGCACTTTATGAACGCAATGTAGGCGGGCCGCGACAGCCGGTGTGATGCTGGCCACGCCCTGCTGCCGATCAAGGAGGATCGAGTGCCCGGACGCTTCCCCCGGCCCCGGTGGGCGGCCGCGTTCGCCGCGGCCTGCGCGCTGACCACCGGCTTCGCCGCACCCGCCGCGGCTGTGACACCGTCGCACGTCGTCGACCACCCCGTCCGCACCACCGGCTGCGGCCGCCCGGCGCCCGTCCCGGCCGGCGTGACGACGACGCAGCACCTCACCTCGGGCGGCCTCGACCGCACCTACACCGTGCACCTGCCGGCGCACTACGACCCGCGCCGGTCCTACCCGGTGCTCCTGTCGTTCCACGGGCACAAGCGCACGTCCCAGTACCAGGAGGAGCTGTCCGGCTTCTCCGCGCTCGACGCGATCTCGGTCTACCCGCAGGGCCTCGTCGGGACCGACGGCGAGACCGCCTGGACCGGCGCGCCCTACTCGGCCGCCGCGGACGACGTCCTGCTCACCAGCGACCTGATCACGAAGCTGCAGCGGACGCTGTGCGTCGACGCGAACCGCGTCTTCGCCGCCGGGAAGTCCAACGGCGGCGGGTTCGTCGGCGTGCTGGCCTGCCGCCTGGCGAGCCGGATCGCGGCGTTCGCCCCGGTGTCCGGCGCCTTCTACCCGCAGGGCGGCGCCTGCCACCCGAGCCGGCCGGTGCCGATCCTCGACTTCCACGGCACCGCCGACACGACCATCCCCTACACCGGCGTTCCGGAGAAGGGCCTGCCGCCGATCCCCGACTGGCTCGCTGCGTGGTCCACAAGGGACGGTTGCCGGTTCGGGCCGCTGTCGTGGACGCCGGTGAAGGGCGTCGTCGCGCAGAAGTGGCTCGCCTGCGACCGGCGCGGCACGGTCGAGCACTACCGCGTCGAAGGCGCGGGGCACGTCTGGCCGAGCACAAAACCGAACCTCGACTCGGCCACGCCGACCGTCATCGACGCGACCCCGGTGATCTGGCGGTTCTTCCGGAATCACCCGTTGCATTAACCGGCGCTGAAACACGATTGACGCCTCTCGCGAACCTCGGCGACCATGAACGGGTCGCTTCGCGGAAAGCCGCCCGGATCACCGCGATCCGGGCGGCTTTTCGTATCCGTCCACACCGAAAGAGGTTGCGCCATGGGGGTTCTCGTCCTCAACGCCGGCTACGAGCCGCTGCACACCGTGTCCGTCCCGCACGCCATCCGGATGCTCGTGCGCGACGTCGCCGTGGTCCACGAGGCCGAAGCCGGTCTCGCCTACGGGCTGTTCCCGCGCCCGAAGATCGTGCGGTTGCTGCGGTACGTCGTCATGAAGTGGCGATATACGCAGCCGCCACGCTGGTCCCGGCGTGGTGTGCTGGCACGTGACGGGCACCGCTGCGCCTACTGCGGGCAGCGCGCGACGACGATCGACCACGTGGTGCCGCTGAGCCGCGGCGGCGCGCGGACCGACTGGCTCAACACGGTCGCCGCGTGCGGCGGGACGGCGCGCAGCTGCAACGCCCGCAAGGCGGACAAGCTGCCCGCCGAGGCCGGGATGAGGCTGCGGATCACCCCACGCGTCCCCTCGTGGGACCAGCTGCACCCGCTCGGCGCGTGAGCTTGGCGGCGGCCTGCTCGTCGGCGGGGCAACGAGCAGGCCGTTAAGCTCGAACCGTTCGGTCCCCGGATCCGTGTCACCGGGGAAGGCCTGGGCGAGCACCGGTACCGGAGGGTCGTCGTGACCGAGGCAGGACAGCTGATCGCCGAGCGCTACCGGCTGGTCGACCGGATCGGCCAGGGAGCGATGGGCGTCGTCTGGCGTGCCCGCGACGAGCGGCTCGACCGGGTCGTCGCGGTGAAGCAGCTGGGCTTCGACCCGTCCGGCGGCGGGCAGGGCGGCCCGCGGGCGCTGCGCGAGGCACGGCTCACCGCGCGGCTGCGGCACCCGCACGCCATCACCGTGCACGACGTCGTCGAGCACGCCGGCGACCCGTACCTGGTGATGGAGTACCTGCCGTCGCAGAGCCTGGCCGAAGTCCTGCTGGAGCGGGAAACCCTGCCGGCCGAGCAGGTCGCACGCGTCGGCGAGCAGGTCGCGTCGGCGCTCGCCGCCGCGCACGCCGAAGGCATCGTGCACCGGGACGTCACGCCCGGCAACGTCCTGATGGCCCCCGACGGCGTCACGAAGATCGCCGACTTCGGCATCTCCCGCGCGACCGGCGAAGGGACCGTGACCGGCGGCGGGTTCATCGCCGGCACGCCCGCCTACCTGGCGCCGGAAGTCGCCGGGGGCGCCGAAGCCGGGTTCCCGGCGGACGTCTTCTCCCTCGGCGCGACGCTCTACCGCGCGCTGGAGGGTATGCCGCCGTTCGGCAACGAGGACAACACCATCGTCCTGCTGCGGCGGATCGCCCAGGACGACGTCATCCCGCCGCAGCACAGCGGCCCGCTGGCCGAGGTGCTGGGGCGGCTCCTGCAGCGCGATCCCGCGCAGCGGCCGGCCATGGCCGAGGTGCAGGAGCTGTTCGAGGCGGTCACCGGCGGCCGTCCGCTGCCGCCGCCGCGGGTGGTCCCCCAGGTCGGGACGCGCCTGCTGCAGGTCCGCCGGCCCCGCCGGAAGCTCGTCCTCGCCTGTGCGGGCGGCGCGTTGCTGCTGGCCCTGGGCGTGCTCATCGGCACGGCGCTGGTGCCCGACAGCGGCACGACGGTGGCCGCGCCCGCACCCGTACCGTTCTCCACCACTCCCCCGCCGTCGACGCCCGTCACCAGCTCCCCGGCCCCCGCGGACCTGGGCTGCGCGGCCGACTACCGGGTGACGAACTCGTGGCCCGGCGGCTACCAGGTGGAGGTGACCGTGCACAACGACCGCGCCGTCAAGCTGCTCGGCTGGCGCGTCTACTGGACCCTGCCCGACGGCCACCACATCACCGGCCTGTGGAACGGCACCTTCACCGTCGACGGCTCGACCGTCACGGTCGACAACGCGGACTGGAACGCGAAGCTCGACGCGAACGGCTCGACGTCGTTCGGCCTCACCGCGTTGACGGGGCAGGGCAACGGCACCGCGCGCCCGGCCTTGACCTGCAAAACGCTCTGAGCACCCGGAAGCACCTGTCCCGAAGGGCGCGCGCTCTGCCATAGTCGGACGCGTGCATCTGAGGGCCAGGCGCAGGTCGATCCGTTTCGACGGGCACACCGTCACGCTGAGCATCGCGACGAAGAGCTGGTTCATCCTCCCGGGCGACACCAAGAACACGTTCCCGGTCGAGAAGATCAGCAAGATCCAGCACACGCCGCCGACGGCCTGGAAACTGGGCAAGATCGTTTTCGTGGTCCCGGATGCGGCGGCGGACGTCGTCGCGAACGTGCCCCTGTTCGCCGACAAGCTGGCCAGGAACACGTTCCTGTACCCGTACGGGATGCGGGCGAAGGTCGCGAAGTTCCTGGAGGCCGTGGAGAAGGCGCGGCCTCAGCAGTAGCGGTCCGCCCAGTCGCGAGCCGACCGCTCCAGTCCGTCGAGCACGACCCGGATGTCCGGGCGCCGCGCGGTGCCCGTCCGGGTCAGCGCGAACACCTTGCGCGTCAACGGTTCTTCGAGCGGGTGGAGGCTGACCCCTGGCGGCCCGGCGGGCAACGCCATGGCGGGCACCAACGCCACGCCCGCGCCGGACGCGGCCAGCGCGACGAGGACCGCGAAGTCGCTCGCCTCCGCCACCACCGGCGGCACGAACCCCGCCGCGCCGCACGCCCGGTGGATCATCTCGCGGCACGAGAGGTCGGCGGCGGGGACGAGCCACGGGTGGCCGGCGAACCGCGCCAGCCGCACGGGTTCGCCCGGCGCCAGGCCGGCCGACGCGGCCAGCGCCGGGGCGAGCGCGAGCAGCACCGGGTCCGCCAGCAGCCGCCGGTCCTCGCAGCGCGGCGGGATGCTGCGCGGCAGCAGCGAATAGCTGTGCACCAGCGCGATGTCGACGTCCTGGCGGCGCAACGACTCCAGCGCGTCATCCGGCTCCTCCTGGACCAGGCGCAGCGAGACCGTGCCGGCCTCCCGGAGCCCGGCCCACGCCGCCGGCAGCAGCTGCCGCGCCGCCGAGGCGAACGCGGCCAGCCGGACCGTGCCGGTGCCGCCGTTCTCGGACACGGCCGCCATCGCCGACTCCGCGGCGGCGAGGTCGTCGAGGATCACCTCGGCGTGCGAGACCAGCAGCCGCCCGGCCGAGGTGAAGGCCAGGGCGCGGCCCTGTTTCTCGAGCAGCGGCGTGCCCGCTTCGCGTTCGAGGGCGGCCAGGTGCTGCGAGACGGCCGGGCCGGTCAGGTGCAGCGCCGCGGCGGTCGCGGCCACGGTCCGGTGCTGGGCGAGACCGTGCAGGATGCGCAGGCGGCGCAGCTCCAACATGAAGTCAGACTTTCTCTTCAGCAAGGAAATCGTAACTGGTACTTCTGTATCTTCCGGCCGACGATATCCGTCGTGAAGCCCACTCTCAAGGCAACCCTCGCCCTGGCCGTCACCGTCGTGCTGTGGGCGTCGGCGTTCCCGGCGATCAAGGTGGGGCTCGGCGGCTACGGCGTCGCCGGGTTGTCGTTCGCCCGGCTCGCGGTGGCGTCGGCCGGGTTGCTGCTGGTGGCGCCGGTGCTGGGGGTGCGGCGGCCGCGCGCGGCCGACCTGCCACTGATCGCGGGATGCGGGCTGGCCGGGATGAGCGCGTACCAGCTGCTGCTCAACTGGGGTGAGGTGCGCGTGCCGGCGGGCACGGCGAGCCTGCTCGTCTCGGTGGCGCCGGTGTTCAGCGTGCTGCTCGCGACGGCGTTCCTGGGCGAGCGCCTGACGACGGCGAAGGTGCTGGGCAGCGCGGTGGCGTTCGGCGGCAGCGCGCTCATCGCGCTCGGCGGCGGCCTGGGCTACTCGGGGGCCGCGTGGGTCGTGCTGGCCGCCGCCGCGGTCCAGGCCGTCTACCACTTCGGCAGCAAGCCCCTGCTGAAGCGCTACACCGGGCTCGAGGTCGCCTGCTACGCGATGTGGGCCGGGACGCTGTTCCTGCTGCCGCTCGCGCCCGCGGCCCTTCGCGGCGTCGAGACGGCGCCGCTGAGCGCGACGCTGTCCGTGGTGTTCCTGGGTGTGCTGCCCTCGGCGGCCGGGTTCGTCGCCTGGGGGTACGCGGTGGCCCGCCACACGATCGCCGTCGCGACCGGCGCGCTCTACCTCGTCCCGGCCGTGGCCCTGGCGGTGGCGTTCGTGTGGCTGGGCGAGACGCCGACCTGGGTGGACGTCGCCGGCGGCGCGCTCAGCATCGCCGGCGTCGTCCTCATCTCCCTCGGCCGGGTGGGCGGGACCGTCAGAGCAAGCCCGCTTCGACGAGTTTCTCCTTGATGCGCAGCAGTTCCTCGTCGTCCAGGGGCAGCTGCGGCGGGGCCATGACGGCGTTGTCGATGAAGCCGCGCATCTTCATCGCGGCCTTGAACGCGCCGAGGCCGGCCGAGCCGCGGCCCATCCGGCTCGGCGGGGCCACCGAGGTGATCGAGAACAGCTTCAGCAGACGCTCTTGTTCACGGCGGGCCGCGGCGAGGTTGCCGGCCTTGAAGTGGTCGTGGATGAGGACGTAACCGACCGGGTCGACGTTGCCGAGGCCCGGGACGGCGCCGTCCGCGCCCATCGCCAGCGCCGCGTCGACGACGAGTTCGGAGCCGGTGAACACGGCGAAGGCGTCGAGGCCGCGTTCGCGTTTGCCCAGCAGCACCGCGCGGAACGCCGCTTCGTCGCCGCTGGAGTCCTTCAGGCCGGCGAGGACGCCGTCGGCGGCGAGGTCGAGCACCAGGGCGCCGTCCAGCTTCGTGTGGACCGCCACCGGGATGTCGTAGGCGACGATCGGCAGCGACGTGCGCTCGTGTAGCAGCCGGAAGTGCCGGTCGATCTCGGCGACGTGCGTGCGCGTGTAGTACGGCGCGGTGACGACGACGGCGTCGGCCCCGGCGGCTTCGGCGGCCCGGATGTGCTCGGCGACCCGCAACGTCGTCATGTCGATACAGCCGGCCAGCACCGGGACGCGCCCGGCGACCTGCTCGACCGTCGTCTCGACGACGACCCGGCGCTGGGCGTCGGGGAGGAAGGCGACCTCGCTGGACGAGCCGAGGACGAAGATGCCGTGCACGCCGGCGTCGAGCTGGAACTCGACGTGGCGGCGCAGCGAGTCGGTGTCCACGCTGAAGTCGTCGGTCAACGGCGTGCACAGCGGGGGGACGATTCCGGCGAACTTCGGCATCAGGCGCTCACTCCGGCAGGGGTCTCGGGATGGATACAGCGGTAGGTGTGGCCACCGTCGGCCACGGCGAGCGGCGGCAGGTCGGCCGCGCACTCGCCGGTGGCCTTCGGACAGCGGGTGCGGAACGGGCAGCCGCTCGGCGGGTGGGTCGCCGACGGCACCGGGCCGGTGAGCACGATCGGCTCGACCTGGTGCAGCAGGCTGGGCGTCGCCGAGAACAGGGCCCGCGTGTACGGGTGCCGGGCGGCCTCGGGCAGGTCCGCAGCCGGGGCTTCTTCGACGACGCGGCCGAGGTACATCGCGACGATCCGGTCGCTCATCTTCTTGACCGTCTGGATGTCGTGGGAGACGAACACCATCGCCAGCCCGAGCTGTTCGCGCAGGTCGAGCAGCAGGTTGAGGATCTGCGCGCGCACCGAGACGTCGAGGGCCGACGTCGGCTCGTCGGCGACCAGCAGCGCCGGTCCCAACGCCAGGGCCCGGGCGATGGCGACGCGCTGGCGCTGCCCGCCCGACAGCTGGCCCGGCACCGCGTCGGCGACGCTGTCGGGCAGGCCGACCAGCGTCATCAGCTCGCGGACGCGGTCGTCCCGCTCGTCCGGCGTGCCCACGCGGTGGACGTCGAGGGGGTCGCGGATGATCCGGGCGACGGCCAGCCGGCGGTTGAGCGCGGTCGACGGGTCCTGGAAGACCATGCCGACCTCGCGGCCGAAGCCGCGGTCCAGGGGCTTGCCGCGGAACCGCACGGTGCCCGCGGTGGGGCGCTGCAGGCCGACGATCACCTTGGCCAGCGTCGACTTGCCGCAGCCGGATTCGCCGACAACGCCGACGGTCTCGCCCGGGTTCACGACGAGGTGGGCGTCGGTCAGCGCGTAGACGCTGTCGTGGCCGAACAGGTTCGCCCCGCGGAACTGGTGGACGACGTGGACGCCGTCGAGCTCCAGCAGGTTCACGCCGTCGCCTCCTTCTCGCGAGCGAGGTCGACCGCCGGGAAGTGGCAGGCGACCAGGTGGTCGACCGGCTCGCCGAAGCGGACCGGCGGTTCGTCGTGGCACTTGCCGCGGGCCGCCGGGCAGCGGCCGGCGAACCGGCAGCCCGCCGGGAACTCGGCCGGGGCCGGGACGACGCCCTTGATCTGGGTCAGCCGGGCCTCGTTCTCCTCCAGCGACAGCACCGCGCTGAGCAGGCCGCGTGTGTAGTGGTGCCGCGGCGAGCCGATGACCTGCGCGGTGGCACCCAGCTCGGCGACCTGGCCGCCGTACATGACGACGACGCGGTCGGCGATCTCGGAGACCAGCGCGAGGTCGTGCGACACCAGGATCAGCGCGAAGCCGAGTTCTTCCTGCAGCCTCAGCAGCAGCGCCATGATCTGGGCCTGCACGGTGACGTCGAGCGCGGTGGTCGGCTCGTCGGCGACGATCAGCTTCGGTTCGCGGGAGAGCGCCATCGCGATCAGCACGCGCTGCCGCTGCCCGCCGGACAGCTCGTGCGGGTACGCGCGCAGCGTCCGCCCCGGGTCGAGGTTGACCAGGTCGAGCAGCTCGGCCGGGGTGCGGGTACCGCCGCGGCGGGTGAACTGCTTGAGCTGGGCGCGGATGGTCATCGCCGGGTTGAGCGAGCTGAGCGCGTCCTGGTAGATCATCGCGATGTCGTGGCCGAGGTGCCGGCGGCGCTCGCCGGGGCGCAGCGCGAGCAGGTCACGCTGGGCGAACCGGATCTGCCCGGTCACCGTCGCCGTCGGCGGCTGGAGGCCGAGGATCGACAGCGACGTCAGCGACTTGCCGCAACCGGACTCGCCGATCAGGCCGAGCACCTCGCCCGCGCGGACGCTGAACGAGACGCCGTCGACGACGTTGACGCCATCGTGGCGGCTGGGGAACGCGATCGCCAGCCGGTCCACCTCGAGGACCGTCTCGCGGTCGTCCAGCGAGCGGGCGGTGCGGGCGAGCCGCTCCCCCGCTTCCCGCAGCCCGGCGATCGGCAGGACGGGCTCGGTGTCGGCGTCTTCGCGCGCGGCGACGGCCTTGGCCACGGCACCGGCCCGGGCCGCGCGGGCCGATGGCGCGGCCCACGCGTCCGAGACGCGCTCGGACAGGACGTTCAGCGCCAGCACGGTGATCAGGATCAGCAGGCCGGGGAAGAGCGTCGCCCACCAGCCGCCGGTCAGCACCAGGTCCTTGCCGTCGGCCAGCACCGAGCCCCACGACGGGTCCGGCGGCTGGATGCCGGCACCGATGAACGACAGGGACGCCTCGAAGACGATCGCGTCGGCCACCGTCACCGTGCAGAACACCAGGACCGGCGCCGCGCAGTTGACCGCGACGTGCCGGGTCAGCACGTAGAACCGGCGCGCCCCGATGACGCTTTCGGCCGCGACGTAGTCCTCGCCGTACTGCGCGAGGACGTTCGCCCGGACGACGCGCGCCACCGGGGGCGTGTTGAGGAACCCGATGGCCAGGATCAGCACCAGGATCCCGTGGCCGAACACCGCCACCAGGACCGCGGCCAGCGCGATGCCGGGGAACGCCATGATGATGTCGAGCACGCGCATCACCACGGCGTCCACCCGGGCGCCCGACGTCGCGGCGAACGCCCCGATCGTCGCGCCGGACACGAGTGCGAGCGCCACCGCCCCCAGGCCGATGGCGAGCGACCAGCGTGTCCCCGCGACCAGCCGGGAGAAGATGTCCCGGCCCGACTGGTCGGTCCCGAACCAGTGCGCGGCGCTCGGGCCGCCGGTGTCGGTGCTCAGCGCGTCCGGGTTGTGCGTCGCGACGAGCGTGCCGACGACGGCGACGAGCAGCAGGACGCCGAGCACCGCGAGCGCGGGCCAACCCCCGCGCAGCCGCTTCACGAGTGGCTCCGCAGCCGCGGGTTCGCCATCAGGTACAGGACGTCGACGATCAGGTTGACCAGCACGAACCCGATCGCGATGGTGATCACGAAACCCTGGACCTTGGCGGTGTCGCCGTCCTTGACGGCCTGGATCATGTTCTGCCCCATTCCCGGCAGCGCGAACATCGTCTCGATGACGACCGCGCCGCCCAGCAGGTAGCCGACCCGCAGGCCGAGCACGGTCAGCGGGGTGACCAGCGCGTTGCGCAGCACGTTGCGGCCGACCACGACGACCGGTGGCAGCCCGCCGCCGCGCGCGGTGCGGACGTAGTCCTTGTCCAGCTCCTCGACCATCGACGTCCGGATCACCCGGGTGAGCTGCGCCGCGACCGGCAGCGCGAGGGAGACCGCGGGCAGCGTCAGCGAGTTCAGCCAGCCGCCGAGGGAGTCGGCCGGGCTGACGTACCCGCTGGTCGGGAAGAGGCCGCGGTCAACGGCCAGCCACTGCACCAGCAGCAGCGCCACCCAGAACGCCGGGGCCGCGACGCCGGCCAGCGTGACCACCCGGATCACCTTGTCCGGCCAGCGGTCGCGGTACAGCGCCGACGTCACCCCGAGCACGAGCGACACCACCAGCGCGATGACCAGGCCGAGCAGGGTCAGCTGCACGGTCAGCGGCAGCGCGGTGGCGATGGTCTCGCCGACCGGCTGCTTGGTGATCACGCTGGTGCCGAAGTCACCCTGGATCAGGTGCCAGACGAAGTGCACGTACTGCAGCGGCAGCGGGTCCAGCAGGCCGTTGTCCAGCCGGAACCGCTGCAGCTGCTCGGCGGTGGCGTTCGCGCCGTCGAAGGCGGCGAGCGCCGGGTCGGTCGGCGCGAACCGCATCACGACGAAGACGAACAGGATCACGCCCAGCAGCAGCGGGATCAGGGCGAGGACGCGGCTCAGCAGCATCCGCACGACGACGACCACGGGGGCTCTCCTCGCTCAGGCGGGCTTGGCCTGGTTCAGGTAGATGCCCGGGTAGCCCTGGGCGTGCACGCCGGTGATCGCCTTCGGGTCCCACGCGGTCCCGAGCTGGGTGAACACCACCGGGTAGATGACGGCCTGCTCCGAAATCTCGTCCAGCAGCTGTTTGTTCAGGCTCGTGCGTTTCGCCTCGTCCGTCTCCGCCGCGGCCTGGTCCTGCAGGCCCAGCAGCGCCTGGGCGTCGGCGCCGGTCCAGCGCGCGTACTTCGACGTCAGGATGGACTTCGCGTCGTAGTAGTAGCGGATCATCAGGTCGGGGTCGTTGCCGAACTGCATCGGGTTGTTGGTCGAGGCGACGACCTGGAAGTCGGTACCCGCGTCCAGCTTGGAGAAGAGCGCCTTGGTGTCCTGGGCGTCCAAAGTGGTCTGGACGCCGATCGCGTCCCAGCCCTCCTTGATCACCTTGACGCAGTCGGCCACCAGCGACGTGTTCGTCGTGGACAGCGTGATCTTCAGCCCGGTCGCGCCCGCCTGCTGCAGCAGCGACTTCGCCTTGTCGGGGTTGTAGGCGAAGTCCTGCGCCGCGGGTTGCGAGGACGGGAGCTTCGGGTTGATGAACGACGTCCCGGGCGAGCCGGCGCCCTTCAGCCCGATCTCGACCATCTTCTTCTTGTCGATCGCGTAGTGCAGCGCCTGGCGCACGAGCTTGTCGTCGAACGGCGCGTGCGCGGTGTTGAACAGCAGGAAGAGGTTGTTGCCGCCGTCGGCGAACTCGACGGTCCGGCCGGCCTTGCGCAGCTGGTCGGCGTTGGCGGGCGGGATGTTCTCGGCGATCTGCGCGTCCGGCGCCGCCCCGGAGATCGCGGCGACGCGCGGCGCGGAGTCCACGATGGACTTCCACAGCATCTTGTCGTAGGCGCCCGGGCGCGGGCCGTTGTAGCCGGCGAACTTCTCGAAGCTCGTGTGCGACAGCGGGGCCTGCTCGACGATCTTGTAGGGCCCGGAGCCGACGACCTTGCCCGCCGCGGCGTCGGCCCACTTGCCGTCGTAGACGTGCTTGGGGACGATCTTGCAGCACTGGATCCGCTGCAGCGCGTAGGGGAACGGGAACTTGAGGACGAACTCGACCGCGCGGTCGCCGGTCTTGCGCACTTCCTGCAGCCAGGTGGCGAAGAAGCTGTGGATCAGCACGTTCTCCTGGTCGTCGAGCGCCCGCGCGTAGGTGAACACGACGTCGTCGGCGGTCACGGGCTGCCCGTCGTGCCACTTCGCGCCGTCACGCAGCTCGAACTTCAGGCTCGTGCCGCTCGCGTCGGCGGGCAGGGCCTTCGCCAGGCCGGGGAACGGCGCGCGGGTGATCGGGTCACCCTCCACCAGGGACTCGTAGCAGTGCAGGATCGCGGCCATCGAGAAGGCGGACGCCGTCTGCAGCGGGTCCCACGTCTGGTTGTTGCCGTAGCCGATCACGGCGGTCAGCGACCCGGTCGAGCTGCCGGTCTTGTTGGTGGACGCCGGGCCGCCGCACGCGGCGAGCACGGTGGGGAACGCCAGGGCCGCGCCGGCGAAGGTGGTGTAGCGCAGCACCTGGCGGCGGCTGAGCGACGGGCTCTGGGACATCGCTGTCTCCTGCGGGCCTCGAACGGTAGGACATGGGACGTCCTATGACCGGCGTGAGCCTAGGACTGGGGCGCGTGGCGGTCAAGAGTCTTGGACGTATGACGTAGGATGTCCTCTCACGACGCATCCGGGGAGGACAAGCAGTGGCCCGTCCGCAGCGCAGCGAAGAGATCACCAAGCGCATCATCGACCTGATCGTCGAACGGGAGCTCCCGCCGGGCGCGCCGATGCCGACCGAACTGAGCCTCATGGAGGACATCGGCGTCAGCCGCAACTCGATCCGCGAGGCGATCAAGGCCCTGCAGGCCCTGGGCATCGTCGAGATCCGCCACGGCTACGGCACGTTCGTCGGGTCGGCGGGCTCGGAGTCGCTGCAGACGTGGCTGCTGTTCCGCACGCGCGCCCGCGGCGCGACCGACGTCGGCCGCCTGCGCGACCTGCTCGAGGTCCGCGAGATGCTGGAGACGGAGCTGACCCGCCGCGTCGCCGTCGAGCACCGGCCGGAGCTGATCGACGACCTGCAGGCGTGCGTGGCCCGGATGCGCCGCAAGGGCCCGGACGCGGCGGAGGCCGACCGCGAGTTCCACGACCTGATCTGCGCGGAAGCCGGCTTCGACCTGGCACGCGAGCTGACGGGGTTGTTCTGGGACGTCTACCGGATCGCGGAGGGCGAGCTGGGCGGCCCGGCCGCCTCGCCGACGGCCACCGCGAAACGGCACCAGGTGATCGTGGACGCCCTCCTGCTGCGCGACCCGGACGCCGCGGCGGAGGCGGTGCACCGGCACTTCGACGAGGTCCGCAAGCGCGCGAAAGCCGGACCGTACGGCGGTTTCGGCGTCGCCCGGCCGGTGCCGGCGGTCCACTCTTCCTGACTCTGGGTGGTTGAGCCGTTCGAGGTAACTTCCGGCAGGTTCGGGAACCGGGCTCAACGGTCCCGGCGACTGGCTCGTCGTAGTGGTGATCAACCACCACACGGAGGCGCCAGTGCGAAGAACTCTTTCGGTGTTCGCGGTCCTGCTCGCCGGCCAGGCGGGGCTGACCGGGCTCGCCCCGCCACCCGCGAGCGCGACGACCGCGGCGGCCACCGCCACGCTCATCACCGGTGACCGGGTCACCGTCCGGACCGCTCCGGACGGCCGGGACACCTTCGACGTCCAGCCCGCCGCGGCCAAGGGGATGGCCCGCGCGCTCGTGCACCTGCGCCTCGGCGGGCGGGACTACGAGGTTCCCGGCACCGCGCTCCCCTACCTCGGGCGCGGGCTCGACCTGAGCCTGTTCGACGTCAAGGCGCTGCTGGCCGGCGGGCAGGTCGCCGAGGACGTGTCCGATTTCGGTGCTGCGCTGGCGAAGCAGTTCAAGGAGGACAACGCCCGCGGCCGCTTCGGCGGGCAAGGGCTCTTCGCCGGCGGAGCGAGCTTCGCGCTCAAGGGCGTGAAGCAGCCGAAAGCGCAGCCACGGTCGGTGATGCGCACGGTTTCGGTGGACGCCAAGGACATCGGCGGAAAGCCCGCCGACACCGGGATCGCGTTCCTCTACAACACCGACGACGGCAACGTCCTGGATCCGAACGAGAACTACAACTACTTCGCCGGGGGAACCGCGAAGTTCAGCGCGCCGGACGGGAACTACAGCGCGCTCGGCGTCTTCTGGACCGCCGACGCCGACGGCAACCCGACCGAACTGCGCTTCAGCGCGCAGCCCGAGTTCGCGGTGAAGTCCGACACCACCGTCCGGGTCGACGCGAAACGCGCCACCAGCAAGCTGACCTGGGTGACCCCGCGGCCCGCGCTGCTCGACGACACCGGGTTCCTGTTCCGCCGGGCCGCGAAGACCGGGCCCGCGCTGCTCGTCGACTTCGACGCCGGTCCCGGTGTGCCGATCTCGGTGTCGCCGACGGCGAAACCCGTCACCACCGGGGCGCTGCAGACGTACCCGTACAGCCGGCTCGTGTCCCCGCCCGGACCCGGCACGCCGTACGAATACGTGCTGCAGAAGGCGAGTGCCGGCACGATCCCGCAGCAGCGGTACGTGATCACGGCGAAGGACGTCGCCACGGTCGACGCCACCTACTACAGCGAGTACGCCTCGGCCGGCCTGCGGCAGCGCAGCGGCATGTTCGCCTTCGAGGACACCAGCGGGCGGCCGTCGCACCCGATCGACCTGCCGCGGCGGCAGACCGAGTACGTCTCGGCCGCACCGGACCTCGTCTGGTTCGGCGGGTTCTCGAAGTACGTCCTGCCCGGGCCGTTCCCCGGCTGGGCCGGCGGCCAGTACGAGGCGTTCCACGGCTACCGGGGCGGCACCGCCGTCACCGAAGGCTGGAACCGGTTCCCGTTGCACCCGGCCGGTGCCGTCGCCCTCGAGCCGCTGGACGACGCCACCGTGTACACCCAGCCGGCCGCGACGCGGGCCGGCGACCTGCTGCGGTTCGCCATCACGCCGTTCAGCGACAACGAGCCCGGCCACACCGGCTTCGGCTACTACGGCGAGTCGCGCGACACGATCACCGGGCACTACACGCTGACCGAGGACGGCACGACGGTCGCCGAGGGCGACCCGGTCGGCGGCTTCGCGCTCAACCTGGAACAGGAGGTCGGCGCCGGGCCGTCGACGCTGGGACTGACGCTCGACGCGGGCCGCACCGGCCCGATGTACCACCAGAGCACGGCCACCCGCACCGAGTGGACGTGGAAGTCGCAGCACGTCGACGGCGTCGCCCTGCCGCAGGCGCTGTACTGCGCGCGCGGAGCCGACGGGCCGGACCGGTCCTGCACGGTCGAGCCGCTGCTGACGCTGGGGTACGCGGTCGGCGGGCTCCGGGCGGACGGCTCCACCGCGTCCGGGCCGCAGGGTCTCGACCTCACCGCCGGGCACCTGCAGTCGGCCGCCGCGAGCGCGATCACCGGGGCGACCGTGCAGTACTCGACCGACGGCACCACCTGGCAGGACGCGGCCGTCACGGCCCGCGGGAACGGCGTTTACCACGCGGATTTCGCCGCGACCACGGACACCTTCCGCGGCACGGACGTCTCGCTGCGGGTCACCGCGTCCGACGCCACCGGGGCGACCATCGCGGAGACGATCACCGCCGCCTACCACGTCTACGCATCTTGAGGGGAGTGTCCACTGTGTCCATTCGAAAGCTAGGCGTACTGACCGCCGTGTGCGCAGCGGCGATCGCGCTGGCTCCGGCCGCGGCCGCCGCACCCGGGCCGCGCGCGGCCTGTCCCGACGCGGGGCCGGGCGTCCTGCGCTGCCTCACCACTTTCACGCCGGGGGCCACGCGCGCGCTGGCCGACGGCCCGGTCGGCTGGGGTGCCGACGACCTGGCCTCGGCCTACCGGCTGCCTGCGAGCACCGGGCCCGACACGGTCGTCGGCATCTCGATCGCCTACGACGCGCCCAACCTGGAGGCCGACCTGGCCACCTACCGGGCGCAGTACGGCCTGCCGCCGTGCACCACGGCGAACGGCTGCTTCCGCAAGGTCAACCAGCAGGGCGCCGCGACGCCGTTGCCGGCGGCCGACTTCGGCTGGGCCATCGAGTCCACTTTGGACGTCTCGATGGTGTCCGCGGCGTGCCCGTCGTGCCGGATCGTCGTCGTGGAAGGCACCACCCCCGGGTTCGCCGACCTCGCCGAGACCGAGGACACCGCCGTCCGGCTGGGCGCGAAGGTGGTGTCGAACAGCTACGGCTCGCGGGAAGGCGGTGCGCAGCTGGCGTTCGCGAGCCACTACCGGCACCCGGGCGTGACGGTGGTGGCCTCTTCGGGCGACTCCGGGTTCACCGCGGCGAGCTACCCCGCCGCGCTGGCGACGACGGTCGCGGTCGGCGGGACGTCGCTGGCGAGGGACCCGGACTCCGCGCGCGGCTGGGCGGAGCAGGCGTGGGCCTACGGCGGCAGCGGCTGCTCGGCCTACGTCGCGAAACCGAAGTGGCAGAAGGACACCCACTGCGGCAAGCGGACGGTCGCGGACGTCGCGGCGGTCGCGGACGACCTGGCGATCTACAACACCGACGTGGGCGGCTGGCTCCCGGTGAACGGCACCAGCGCGTCGGCGCCGTTCGTCGCCGGGCTGTACGGCCGGTCCGGCCGCGCGGGGGTCGCGCAGCCGGCCGACCTCTACGCCCGGGCGTCGCAGTTCGTCGACATCACGGCCGGGAACAACGATCCCGTCGGCGGCGGCACGAAGTGCGGCGGCGACTACCTGTGCGTGGCCGCCCCGGGTTACGACGCCCCCACGGGCGTCGGCGTCCCGAACGCCCTCGGCGGGTTCTGACGAAGGTCGTGAGGGGCACCCTCAGGGCGTTTGTGTCCCTGAGGGTGCCCCTCATGGCAGGGCCGTCAGCGGCAGAGGCCGCGTTCGATGGCCAGCAGCCCGGCTTCCGTCCGGTGCGCGCACCCGAGCTTCTTCACGACCTGCGTGACGAGGGTCCGCACCACCGGCTCCGGCAGTTCGAGCCGCGTCGCGATCTCGGCGTTCGTCAGGGCCGAGCCGATGCCGACCAGCACCTCCCGTTCGCGCTCCGACAGCAGGTCCACCCGCGCCAGCCGCTCGTCGCGGGGGCCGGACAGGCGCGTCGCCGCGGAAACCAGGCGGCGGGAGGCGTCCGGCGAGAGGACCACGTGCCCGTCGGCCGCCAGCCGGACCACCTTGATCAGCTCGTTGCGCCGGGCGGAGCGCAGCAGGAACCCCGCCGCGCCGTCCCGCAGCGCGCGCAGGATCCCCGCCTCGGAGTCGAACGTGGCCAGCACGACCACCGCGGGGCGCCGGGAAACCGGACCCAGCGGCGCCAGGCGCGGGTCCAGCAGCACCACGTCGGGCAGCCGCCGCCGGAGGGTGGCCCGGGCCGCCGTCGCGTCGCCGACCGAGCCGACGACCTCGATGCCGTCCGCCTCGCCGAGGATCCCGCTCAGGCGGTCCCGCACGCCGGTGTCGCGCTCGGCCACCATGACCCGGACCGGTGGCGGTGGGAGCACCGCTCAGTCCTCGGGCTTGTCTTTGGCCCGCAGGCGGATCAGCGGCAGGTCGGTCCGCGACGCGCCGACCAGGTCACGCCCGCCCGGACCGCGCAGCCGCAGCTCCCGGAACCGCACCGACGACAGCTGTGCGGCTTCGATCGGGTAGACGTCGCCGTAGCGCTTGATCTTGTCGACCAGCTCCTTGCCGAGCAGCTCGACGAGCCCGGCGTGCCGGCTCGCGCCACCGCCGAACGGCACGTCCAGCTGCCGCCGCACCTCGGGAAACCGCTGGTCGAGCTCGACGGCCAGCTGGTGGATCGTGACGAAGGCGGGGCCGAAGTCCTCGGCCTCCGGGCCCGGTGGGATCTCCTTCAGCACCTTGACGAGCTTGTCGTCCATTCCGAGCTTGTCCCACAGGGCCATGCTGTCCTGACTTTCCGGTGATAACGGCGTCGAAGCCGCTTCGGTCTACCAGAGGACCGGCACGCGGTCCACTCCCCCGGTGACACGATTCGTCCGGACCTCCAGTTCATCCACCCCGACGGCCAGCCGCAGCCCCGGGAACCGGCGGAACAGCGAGCCGAACACCACCCGCAGCTCGGTGCGGGCGAGGCTGGCGCCGATGCAGAACCAGCCGCCGTGGGCGAAGGCGACGTGCCCGTTCGGCTTGCGCTCCGGGTCGAACGTCGCGGCGCCGGGGAACACGGACTCGTCGCGGTTGGCGGCACTGATCGACAGGACCACGGCGTCACCGCGGGCGATCGCCGCGCCGCCGAGGTCGACGTCGTCGTGCGCGTACCGCAGGAGGCCGAGGCCGCCCGGTGCCGACATCCGGAGGATCTCTTCGACGACGCCGTGGACGCGGCCCTCGGGGTCGGCGACGAGCGCGTCGCGCTGGGCGAGGTCGGTGAGCAGGAACAACACGCCGAGGTCGATCCGGTTGGACGTCGTCTCGTGGCCGGCGAACAGCAGGCCGGCGGCGAGCCGGGCGAGGTCGTCGTCGCTGAACGCCGGGTCGTCGGCCTGGGCGCGGACCATGTCGGAGACGACGTCCTGGGTGGGATGGCGCCGCTTCGCCGCGGCGAGGCGGCCCATGTACTCGGCGAACTCGTCGAGCGCGGCGTCGGCGCCGGTCCCGATGTCCGTGCGGCCCATCCGCTCCGAAAGCACCCGGAACGTGTCGCGGTCCTCGTACGGGACGCCGAGCAGCTCGCAGATCACCAGCACGGGCAGCGGGAACGACAGCAGCTCGTGCAGGTCGACCGGCTCCCCGGGGTGCTCGGCGCGGGCCCGGTCCATGGCGTCGAAGCAGCCGTCGGCCAGTTCCTGGACGTGGCCGGCCAGCCGTCGCATCCGGTTGGCGGAGAACGACGGGACCAGCATCTTCCGCATCCGCGCGTGCTCGGCGTGCTCGGTGTCGTGGTCACCCTGCGGCCGGCTGAGGATCGCCGCGTCCGACAGTGACGACGCCTCTTCCGGCGCGGGGTGCGAGCGGCCGAACCGCGGGTCCGACAGCACGGTCCGCACCTGGTCGAAGCCGGTGACGAGCCACGCCGGGTCACCCACCGGCGTGGTCACACGCACCACCGGCCCCTCGCGCCGCAGCACGTCGTAGAGCGGAGCGATCTCCAGGACGTTCGGCCGCGCGAACGGCAGGCGCGGGGTGTCCGTGGTCGCGGTCATCGAGGATCCTCCCGGGTGCGCGGCCGACGGCACGAACGGACGGGCCGGTGACGGCCGCTCCCCCGGTCCCCTGCGATCCACGGTACCCAGCCGGGCGGCCGGCGGCCCGCCTCGTTGCCCGTCCGGGCTAACCGGCTCGCACGAACACGACTTTTCCGGCGGCGGCTAGAGCAGCTTCCAGGCCTGGGTCAGGGTGTCGCGCAGGATCTGCTCCATCTCGTCGAACTGGTGCTGGTCGCAGATCAGCGGCGGCGACAGCTGCACGACCGGCTCGGCGCGGTCGTCGGCGCGGCAGTACAACCCGGCCTCGAACAACGCGTCCGACAGGAAACCGCGCAGCACGCGCTCCGACTCGGCTGCGCTGAACGTCTCCTTGGTCGCCTTGTCCTTGACCAGCTCGATGCCGTAGAAGAACCCCGCGCCGCGGACGTCGCCGACGATCGGCAGGTCGGTCAGCTTGTCCAAAGTGGACCGGAACGCGGACTCGTTGGCCAGCACGTGGCCGTAGAGGTCCTCGCGCTCCATCAGGTCGAGGTTGGCCAGCGCCACCGCGCACGACACCGGGTGCCCGCCGTAGGTCGAGCCGTGCATGAACGTCGTGGCGCCGCGGGTGAACGGGTCCATCAGCCGCTCGCTCGCGAGCACCGCGCCCAGCGGCGCGTACCCGGACGTCAGGCCCTTCGCCGTCGTGATGATGTCCGGCTGGTAGCCGTAGCGCTTGGCGGCGAAGTCGTACCCGACCCGGCCGAACGCGCAGATCACCTCGTCCGACACCAGCAGGACGTCGTGCTTGTCGCAGATTTCGCGGACGCGCTCGAAGTAGCCGGGCGGCGGGACGAAGCAGCCGCCGGTGTTCTGCACCGGCTCGAGGAAGACGGCGGCGACGGTGTCCGCGCCCTCGAACTCGATCGCCTGCTCGATCTGGTCGGCGGCCCAGCGGCCGTAGGCGGCGTAGTCGTCGGCGTGCTCGGTGGCGCGGTAGAAGTTCGTGTTGGGCACGCGCATCGTGCTCGGCACCAGCGGCTCGAAGTCGGCCTTCGCGCCGGGGATGCCGGTGATCGACAGCGCGCCCTGCGAGGTGCCGTGGTAGGCCAGCGCGCGGCTGATCACCTTGTGCTTGGTGGGTTTCCCGACGAGCTTGAAGTACTGCTTGGCCAGCTTCCACGCCGTCTCGACCGACTCGCCGCCGCTCACGGTGAAGAACACGCGGTTGAGATCGCCGGGCGACGCGGCGGCCAGCCGCTCGGCCAGCTCGATCGCCGACGGGTGCGCGTGACCCCAGAGCGGGAAGTACGCGAGCTGCTTCGTCTGGCGCGCGGCGGCTTCGGCGAGCTCCTCGCGGCCGTGGCCGACCTGGACCGCGAACAGCCCGGCGAGCCCGTCCAGGTACCGCTTCCCGCGGGCGTCCCAGATGTAGGCGCCTTCGCCGCGCACGATCACCGGGACGTCGGTGGTGTCGTAGGCGGAGTGGCGGGTGAAGTGCATCCAGAGGTTGCTGCGAGCGGACTGGGCGAGGGCCGCGGCGTCGACGGTGGCGGCCGGGTCGGCGGTTGTGGTCATGGCTCGGTTATCGCACGCGCCATCGACGTTGCGCAAGCGATCCGGTCGCCGTCACCATCATCAACAACTAATTATCGACTGAAGGTGCGATCTTGCCTTCGGATTCAGTCGTCACGGTCAGCGAGTGCCCCACTGGTAGGTCTGTTTCCGCAGCTTGAGGTAGACCATCGCCTCCGCGTGCCGGACGCCCGGCAGTGCGCGGATGCGCGTCGAGATCAGCTCGAGCAGGGCTTCGTCGTCGGCGCAGACGGCTTCGCAGAGCACGTCGTAGCGTCCGGCGCAGAGGATCACGTACGCGATTTCGTCCATCTCGGCCAGCGCGTCGCCGACCGGCTCGAGCGGACCGTCGACGGTGATCGCGATCATCGCTTGCCGGAACAGCCCGACCTGCAACGGATCCGAGACGGCGACGATCTGGATGACGCCGGAGTCGGACAGCCGCTGCACCCGCTGGCGCACCGCGGCCTCGGACAGGCCGACGGCCTTGCCGATGGTCGCGTACGCGCGCCGGCCGTCCTCCTGCAGTTGCGCGATGATCTGCCGCGAGATGTCGTCGAGCACCGGCGGTGCCGGCCGACTGGGGGTGTCCTGGCTGCTCACGCCCGGGATCATCCCTGACGCGGGCGACGCGAGGCAAACCCGGCGATTCGATCACGGATGGTCACTAAATGCGAAGGCCGCCGACCGCCTGAACGACGAAATCAGTCGAATTTCTGGCGTTGACAACACCGAATCAGTGCTGTTCCATCCGTCGCACCTTGCCCCGGCCGGAGGGAACGCCCATGCCCCGCACCCCTGTCCCGCCCAGCACCGCGACGGCCACCACCCCCGCCGGACCCCGCTCGCTCACCCGCTCCATCGGTGTCGGCGGCGGCACGCTGCTCACGCTCAGCTGCGTGACGCCGGCGTCGTCCCTGTTCGTCCTGGTGCCCCCGCTGTTCGGCGACCTCGGCACCGGCACCGCGCTCACCATCACCCTCGCCGTGCTGCTCTGCGTCGGCGTCGCCTTTTGCTACTCCGAGCTGGGCACCCTGGTCCCGAGCGCGGGCGGTGAATACGCCATGGTGACCACCGTCGCGAACCGGTTCGCCGGCTGGCTGACGTTCATGCTGTCGGTGATCGTCATCCTCGTCGTGCCGCCGATCATCGCCATCGGCGTCGCGGACTACCTCGCCGCGGCCGTCGCCATCGACCCGTCGGTGGCCGGCGCGATCGTGATGCTGGCGGCGACCGTGATGGGTCTGCTCAACCTGCGTTCCAACGCCTGGATCACCGGGATCTTCCTGGTCATCGAACTGGTCGCCATCTTCGTCGTAGCGCTGCTCGGCTTCACGCACACCTCACAGAGCCCGGCCGTGCTGGTCAAGCCGAGCCTCGGCACCGGCGGGATCGGGCCGATCGCGGTGATCGCCGGGCTCGCCGTCGCGTTGTTCGTCGTGCAGGGCTTCAGCACGGCCGTCTACCTCGCCGAGGAGATGCGGGAGCCGCGCCGGACCGTCGTCCGGACGGTGTTCTGGACGCTCGGCGTCAGCGCGCTGGTCATCCTGGTGCCGGTCGTCGCGATCACCCTCGCCGTGCCGGACGCCGCGGCGCTCGCCGGGCTCGACCTGACCGCGCTCGTCACGAGCTGGAGCAACTCGGGCGTCGGCGTCGCGATCAGCCTGTGCATCGCGGCGGCGATCGTGAACGCCGTGATCGTCATGGTCATCCAGAACTCGCGGGTGCTGTTCGCCTCGGCCCGCGATCGGGCCTGGCCGGAGCCGGTGAACCGCGTGATGAGCGTGGTCGGGCGCCGGTACGGCTCGCCGTGGGTGGCGACGCTGGTGACCGGGCTGTCCGAGGCCGTCCTGTGCTTCGTGCCGGTGGACACGCTCAACGGCGTCACCGGGGTCGCCGTCGTCGCGCTCTACCTCAGCGTCGCGGCCGCCGCGCTCGGCGCCCGCCGGGCCGCGCACCGGAAGCCGCACGTGTGGCGGATGCCGGCGTGGCCGGTCGTGCCGGTGCTCGCCGTCGCCGCGCTGGTCTACATCCTGGTCGAGCAGAGCGCCCTCGACCTGGGCATCACGGCCGGGGTGCTGCTGGTGGCGGCGCTGTACTGGTGGGGCTACCTGCGCCGGCGTCCGGAACGGTGGGTCGTGACGGTGCCGCAGGACTAGGCCTTCGGGCCGCCGCCGCGCAGGAAGCGCAGCCCGACGACGATCACGGCGAGCAGGCCGACGACGGCGACCACGATCCAGACCCAGCCGGGGAAACTGCTGGTGTCCACGCCGACGACGGGGGCCTGCGAGGTGGGCGCGGCCTCGGTGATCGCCGCGCGTGTCGCCGGCGCCGCGGTAGCCGCGGCCGTGAGGGTGAAGTGGAGAGTGCCGGTGACGTTGTCGCCGTCCTTCGCGATGACCTTCCAGGTCAGCGTGTAGGCCTGGGCGGGCCCGGCCGGCGTCACCGGCGCCGTCACGACGTTCCCGGCCGCCACCGGGGTGCTGACCGGCCAGGCGGTGCCGTCGCGGCCGGTGATCTTCACGGCGTCCGGCGGCAGCGTGACCGGCTCCTCGAACGTGAGCTGGACCTGCGACGGCGCCTCGGCCAGCGACGCGCCTTCCGCGGGCGAGCTCGACGTCAGCTCGGTGTGGGCCGACGCCGGCGGCGTGCACAGCAGGAGTACGGCGGCGGAGGCGAACACAGCGGTCAGGGCGCGGCGGATCATTCGGACATCCTGCCCTATCCGGTTCGTGCACTGTTCGTGTCCACCTGTGCAGCGGTGGGGGTGTCGCTGGTCTCCGGGCCGCCCATTGGTCAAAATGGACGCCTGGGTGGCGTAGGGAAGGACCTCCATGGCGACAGTGCGCGACGAGGCCGACGCGCGGCGGCAGCTGCGCGCGCAGCAGCGGCAGGAGAAGCAGGACCAGCACGAACCGCGGGAGAAGGCCTCGACCGTCGCGAAGCCGGAAGGCGTCGGCTCGGCCACGCTCGTCGCCGACGGCGGTGACGTGCTCGCGCTGGACTACGCCGAGATCGCCGCCGCGCAGAAGGCCCTCGACGAGCGGTACCAGGAGGTCGCCCGCTACCTCGGCAACGCCCAGGACCTGGGTACCCCGCTCGCCGACGGCAAGGGGCCGGTCTCGCACTGGATGCGCGCGTCGTTCGGGCTGCGCGGGGGCGCCGAGGCCGGTGGCGTGCAGACGGCGTTGCTGTCCTACCTGACCGAACTGGCTTCGCTGCGGCAGGCGCTCGACACCGTCGCCGCTTCGCACCGCCGTAACGACGAAGAAGCCGCCGCCACGCTGGCGGCGAGCGCGGGGGCGCAGGATGCCTGACTACCACTCGACGAACCACGAGCCGACGAAGCGCGAGAAGGCGAAGGCGCGGCGCGTCCGCCGGGAGAAGATCGCGAACCGGCAAGAGGACGCCTTCGGGCGGATCAACTGGGACAGCTACGACCACCGCGAGATGTGGGACATGGTCCAGTCGGCCGACCCGCCGAAGCTCGGTGAGCAGGCGCACCGGTGGGCCGAGCTCGCCAAGGGCGTCGACACCGCCACCGGCGACGTCCACGCGACGGTGCAGAAGCTGCTGTTGTCGTGGCGGGGACCGTCGGCGGCGCAGGCCGCGGACTCGATCCAGAAGCTGACCGGCTGGGCCGCGACGGCGGGCGAGAACGCCCGGAGCATCGGCGACGGCCTCGACACCTACACCTCGGCGATCGGCGAGGCCCGGCGGAAGATGCCGGAGCCGGTGCACTACTGGGCCGAGCGGTGGTTCCAGGAGGGCTACGCGGTCAAGCGGCTGGACGGCCCCGAGGGCACGTACATGCTGAACGACCTGCTGGACGACAAGCTCCCCACGAAGAAGCAGGCCGACGACGCGAAGGCCGAAGCCGTCCGCGTGATGGAGCAGTACGAAGGGGCGAGCCACGAGGTCCGGCACCGCCTGCCGCCGGCGTTCGACGCGGCACCGCAGGTGAGCGCGAACGGTGAGAACCCGGTGGCGCCCCGCGTGCCTCCCGCGCCCACGCCTTCGCCTTTGCCTTCACCCACGCCGTCGCCGTCGCCGTCTCCTACGCCTTCGCCCGGCCCGGACCGCGGCTCCGGCGGCCTGCCGGACGACTCGACGACGACCGCGGGTGTGCTGCCGGGCACGCTCACCGGGTCTGTACCCGGCGGGATCGGCGGGCTGCCCGGGCTTTCCGGTCTCGACGGCGTGATCGGCGCGGGTGGCTCCGGTTCCGGCTCGGTCCCCGGCTTCGCGGGCATGCCGGGCATGACGGGCAGCGGTGCCGGTGCCGGTGCGGGCGCCGGTGGGCTCGGCGAGGGCGAACGGGCGGGCACGGGCCGGTTCGGCGCCGGAACGTCCGGCTTCGGCCCCGGCACGACCGGCGGCCGCGGCTCGGCGGGCGGCTACGGCATGTACCCGCCCGGCCAGGGCGGCGCGCGGGGTGAGGACGACACGGAACACCGCGACAAGTACGCCGACGGTTACGACCTGCTGGACGACCTGCCCCCGGCCTATCCCCCGGTGTTCGGCGAATGACCGGGTTCCACGCCGACCCGGCCGCCCTAGACGCCCTTGCAGTGCGCCTGGAGGACACGGCCGACGAGTTCGCGGCAGCCGCGGCCGACGTCGAGGCGACGGCAAGCGGCGACCTCGGCCCGCAGGCGGTCGCGGCCGCACTCACCGCGCTGACCGGCGAGTGGTCAGGAAGGATACGAGCCGTGGGAACGGACTACGCGGCAACGGCGGACAGCGTCCACGCGGCGGCGAAGGCCTTCCGCGGCGCGGACGCGAGCGCGGCGGAAGCACTGGGCCGCATCACCGCACAGCCGGGCTCGGACGACCCCGGCCAGACCACAACGCAGCCCCACCAGCCTGCCGACGCCGGCCAGCCCACCGCCACCGCCCCAAGCCAGACCGCGGCACAGCCGCACTGGCCCGCCGACGCCGATCAAACCCCCGCCCCAGGCCAAACCACGACACAACCGCACTGGCCCGCCGAACCCGACCAGGGCCTCTCCACCGACCCAGGCCAGACCACCGCGCAGCCCCACCAGCCGGCCGACGCCGACCAGACCCTCAGCGACAACCTCGGCCAAACCCCCACCCGGCGCACCGACCCCGGCGGCGCCCACCGTTTCGGCCCGGCCGTTTTCGGCGATTCCGGCCGTGCCGATGGCTGAGTTCCGGGGTCTCGGCTTCGACCCCGTCCCCGGCAGCGCGGACGCCGTCGCCGAAGCGGCTCGCCGCTGCGTCGCGGCCGCCGCGAAGCTCGGCGACGCGCCCACGCCCGGCGAGATCCCCGAGTGGGCCGGCCGGTCCGCGCAGGCCCTCGCCGACCGCGCCGGGCGCACCCGCGCGGGCCTCGCCGCCGTGCCCGAAGCACTCCGCAAGGCCGCCGCCGTCCTCGACGACTGGGCCGGTGTCCTCGCGGCCCACCGACGTCAGGCCGAGGATCTCGACCACCGGGCCGGCACCGCCCGGCGCGTAGTCGTCGACGCCCAGGACGACGTCGAACGCGCCGAGACGACCGTCCAGTTCTCCCCCGGCGCGGAAGGCGAACTGACCGCGGCGCGCAGCCGGCTCACGGCCGCGCAACGGGACCTCGACCGCCTGCTGGACCAGGCCCGCGACCTCGAACGCGTCCACCGCACCGAAGCGGCCCGCGTCGCCGAACGGCTGCGGTCCCTCGGCGACGGCGCCCCACTGCCCAGCGCACCGGATTTCCGTGGCCTGGCAACACATCTCGACACGTTCTCCCAAGCCGGCCGCGATCTGGGCGTCACCGTCGCGCGGACGCCCGTCGCGCCGGTCACGCCGCCCGCCGGCGCCGTCGGCACGTTCACCGCGGCACTGGGTGGCCGGTGAAACTGCCCGCCGTACCCGGGATCAGCCCGGTGAGCCTGGCCTCGGTCGAGCGCACGACCGCCGAGCTGCACGCGCTGATGGTGCGGCTGCGCGGCCCCGACGCCGCCCGCGACCTGGGCCTGGAAGCGGCCGCCGTGCAGGCCGCCGAGATCGCCCACGAGCAGCGCGCGGGTCTGCTGGCGCTGGTCGAGCACCGCGACGCCGACCCCGCGCTGCTCATCGCCGGCGTCGTCGCGGTCGACGGCCCGCTCGACGAGACCGCCGCCGCGGACCTCGGCCACTTCGTCGCCGACAAGACGCCGGGCATCCGCGAGGTCAGCAGCGCCCGCACCGGCCGCGGTTACCCGGTGGTGATCGTCGAGCGGATCGGCCTGGCGGGTGCGCAGCTGCAGGCCGTCGTGCTCGACCCGGACCGCCCGCGCGCGGCCGTGTTCACCCTGCACTCCCCCGGCGGACGCGGCTGGCTGGAGGTCGCGGGGCTGGCCGGGACGCTGGTCGCGGGCGTCGACCTGACGCCGGCCGAACCCCGCGCGGGTGCCGCCAGAAGTGCGAGACGCTGATGCGTCAGCCCCGCAGCGCCTGCTCCCGGAACTCGCGCGGCGTCCGCCCGGTGGCGCGGCGGAACGTCCGCGAGAAGTGCGGGGCGCTGATGAATCCGCAGTCCCGCGCGATCTCCGCGATTCCGCGGCCCGCCTTCGCCGGGTCGGCCAGCAGCACCTTGGCCCGCTCGATCCGCAGCCCCTTCAACCGTTCCGAGACGCCTTGGCCGTCGTCGAACAGCTGGTACAGCCGCCGTCGCGAGATGTACAGCGCTTCGGCGATCCGGTCCGCGCTCAGCGACTGTTCGCCCAGGTGGGCGCGCATGTACTCCACCGCTTCGCGCCTTCGCGCGGCGAGCGCGTCGACGCGGTCCAGCTCGACGCGAAGCGCGCTTCGCAGCACCAGCTCGGCGAGGCCGAGCAGGTGGTGGGCCAGGCCGTGCGGGTCCAGCCGCGGGCCCGCCGCCAGGACGTGCGCGACCGCGCCGGCGAACAGCGACCGCAGCGGCGCGGCCACCTCGACGGGCCGGAACATCAGCGGCCGCAGCTCGGCGAACGAGATGGACAGCTTCGCCGCCGCGACCGTCAGCATCACGACGCCGGACGGCTGCAGGTGCAGCGTCGCGTCGGCGAACGTCAGCTTCGCGCCGGACTCGGCGACGGCGCGCGGGACCGGGCAGCGCAGCAGCAGCTGGACGCTCTCGGGCGCGGCCGGGCCGCCGAGGATGGCCGCGCGGGCGGCCGCGGCGCCCGAAGCGCGGACGACGAGGTACCCGGTCGCGGGTACGTCGACTGAGTGCGGCTCGGCCATCGGCACCATCGTGCCCGACGGCGGCCGCATCCCACGGGAAGGGGGACCATGGCGCGGCGCACCGCGACGGCGGCGGGAGTGATCCTGTCGCATCTGGAGTTCGATCTCCTCTGGGAGGACCTGGGGCCGGGCGGGCCGCCGCCGTACCCGTTCGACGTGCCGGCGCACGGCGCCACCCACGCCGAGCGCGACGACCTGGGTGTGCGTGTCTTCGCCGGGCTCACCGAGGCCGGTCTCACCGACGGTGACGCCGTCGACCCGGGGCTGGCGGACCTGTTCGTGCTGCTCGGGGCGCCCGCGCTGAGCGTGGACGCGCTGGTGCTCGGTGAGGCGCCGTGGCGGCTGCTGGCCGCCGTCCGGGGCCCGGCCGGGGTGCTGGCCGTGCTGGACGAGCGGGACCTGGTGCTGGAGCCGATGCGCGCCGCCGACCTGGTGCCGGCGGTGACGCGCATGCTCGGTGCGCTGCCCCCGGGCCCCGGCGAGCAGCTCCGGTTGCCGCGCGCGGCGTACGCGGCGGCGATGGACGCGTACGCGCAGGCCGGGTACGACGCGTTCGAGCGGGCCTTGGGCGCGGCCGGGATCACCGGCCGGGCGATCCGTCCACTCGCGACACTCGTGACGGCGGAGCGCTACGCCGCGGGCCAGCTCGCCGCGACCGGCCCGGCCGGCCGCACCCCGGTGCTGGCCTGGTTCGACACGGCGGCGGGCCGCTACGCCGTGACGCCGGAGAGCGTCGGCGGCGAGCCGTGGGTGATGGTGACCCCCGCGGACGACGCCTGGTTCGCCGACCGCGTCACCCGCCTGACCGACGACGCCCGCTAGCGTCCTGCCGCGGCTCGTCGTGAGTGGTAATGAGGGTTCTAACCCGAATTACCACTCACGACCGTCAGGTGGCCCAGGTCGCCGGGGCGAACGCGTCGTCCTCCCGGTCCAGCCGCGCCAGCCGGACGGGATGCGTTTCCGGCCCCCACACGCGCTCGGCAGGCGAGGACTCCGGCAGCAGCTCGCCCAGCACCTCGCGCCCCTGCCGCAGCGCGTCGGCGGCGGCCTCGGCCGCCAGGCGCTTCACCACGGCCGCCAGCTCCCCCGGCGAGCGGTTCAGCGCCCACCGGTCGAACCGCAGGTCCACCAGGGATCCGTGCAGGTCCACCGCCAGCGAGACGCCGTCGGCGGCCGCGGCGGCGCGGATCAGGGCCAGCCGGGCGCCGTAGCCCGGGTCGGGCGTCGCGAAGGCGTCGTCGGCCAGTTCCACGGCCGTGCGCTCGGCGCTCACTGGGCTCGCCAGCTCTCGGGCGTCGTCTCTTCCGCCTGCTCCCCGGGAACGCTCAGGCCGAGCGCGTCCAGGTCGCCTTCCGGCAGGGTGTGCCACAGCGACGCCGTCGCGCGGGCCGACGCCGCCGCGGTGAGCAGCAGGATGCGGCGGGCCAGTTCGTCCGGCTCGAGGCGGAGCGCCGACGCCTCCAGCGTCAGCTCCTGCAGCGCGCCGCCGGGCGCGACCTCGACGGCGACCGTCCGATCGGCGGCTTTTCCGGTGATCACGGGTGGACCCCTCCGTAGAACGTCGACGACGAGAGCGTGTGCGTGTTGCGGCGGACCGCGTCCCCGGAGTTGCCCTCGATCATCGTGACCTTGTCGCCCTCGACCTTCTCGACGATGCCGATGTGCGTGCTCGTCGACGTGTTCTGCGGGCCGGTGCCGAAGATCAGCACGTCACCCGGGCGCGCGTCGTGCAGCGAGTTCTTGCCGTACGCGTGCCCGTTCTCCTGGCCCCAGTGGTAGACGTCGCCGCTGAACGGCAGGATCGGGATCTTCACCCCGGCCTTGCGCCACATCGCCGTCGCGAACGACGAGCACCACGCGGCGGTCGGCCCGTACGGGTTCTTGTTGCTGCCCGGCGGGTTCTCGCGGACACCCATCTGCATCCGCGCCGCGTGGACGACGTCCTTGCCCTTGGCGGACGCCTTGCTCGTGCCGCCACCGTGGGGCTTCTTGGCGTGCGTGGCCTCGGTTTTCGCCACGGCCTTGTCCATGACGCCGTCGTGCGTCAGGTCCTTCTGCAACGCGCGCAGCTTCTTCGCCGCCGCCTTGAGTTCGGCGTCGACGTGCCGCAGGGTCGACGCCGACTGCCGCGTGTAGTGCGGCGCGAGGTCGGCGGCGTGCCCGACGGCCCGCATCAGCGCGGCCTGCGTCCCGGCGGTGGTGCCGGCGTCGAGGACCTGTTTCGCCTTGGTGGTGTACTCGTCGACGAGCCGCTGCACGGCCGTGTGCCCGCTGTCCACTGTGGACGCGATGTGCGCGACGATCTTCTCGGCCGCCGCCCCCGCGGTGCCGGTCACCTTCAGCTCCTTCGTCAGCTTCGCGCTGTTGTGCTTGAAGCCGTCGGAGCCGTGGCCGTCCCAGTGGCCCAGGACGGTGGTGCTTTCCTTGTGGTAGGCGGCGTGCTGGTCGTCCAGCGACGACGCCACCCGGTTGAGCGCGTACTCGGCGCGGACGGCGTCCTCCGCCTTCCCGGCGAGCTTGTTGCGGTGCGCGATGAGGTCCTTCGCGAACGAGTGCGCGAGCGCGGTCGTGTCCATGTCAGCTCCGTCGGGCGTGTTCGTCGAGGGCGGCGGCGGTGGCCGTCTCGTGGTCGCGGTAGGACTTGGCGGCCTTCTGCGCGGCGGTGGCCAGCCCGGTGGCGTGCGTGCCGACGCCCTTGACCTGCTTCTGCAGCGCCAGCCCGAAGCCGGCGAGCGCGTCGGCGAACCCGGACTCCTTGCCGATCTTGCCGAAGCTGTCCCCGGCGATGTCCCGGACGTCGCCCAGGTGCCCGGCCGCGCCGCCGAGGGCGTCGGAGACGCCGTGGGTGCGCTTGACGTAGGCGTGCAGCACGGTGTCGTCGACCCGGAGCGCACCACTCTGCGTGCTCCCGGACTGCGCGTGAGACGGCTTGCCGTGGTGCTTCGTGACGTCCTGGGCGGCCTTGCGCGCCGCGGTCAGGTGGTCTTTGTAGGCGCCGTTCGTGTACGTCGACCAGGGCGTGAAGTCCTTGCCGTCGCTGGAGATGTCCTTCGCGACCCGCGCGTTGGTGTCCGGGTCGAACAGCGCGTCGTTCGACTTCAGGTGGTACTGGTGGCGCCGGTCCGGGCCGAGCGCGCCCAGCATGTTGATCTGCCAGAGGCCGTAGGAGTTGTCCGGCGGGGTGCCGTTGTGCGCGGTCGTGCGGCCGCCGGACTCGGCCAGCGCGACGGCGACCGCGGTGGTCAGGCCCTGGCCGCGGAACCCGGCGTCGTAGGCGTGCCGGGCGATCTGCTCGGCGCTCAGCTTCGTCATGGTTCGACCTTGACCGTCCGGGTACCCGCCGCGGTAGCCGCGCTGCACGCAGGGACACGCCCGTTGCACGCCCGGCTCAACCTTTCGGCCCGCTCGGACGTACTGAACTGCGGACGCACGACACGAGGAGACGACGGATGCGCAGCACGCGGGCGGTGGCCCTCTTGGGGTTCCTGCTGGTCACGGCGGCTTGTGCCGCGCCGCGGGAGACGACGCCCAGCCTGATCGCGGAGCCGTCGACGCTCCCGCCGACCACCTCGGCGACCCCGACCCCCACACCCACCCCGGCACCGCCGCCCGCGCCGCCCTGCGACGTCAAGACCGGCGCGTGCGTGAGCCTGTCGCAGCACCTGGCGTGGCTGCTGCACGACGGTCAGGTGGTGCGCGGCCCGGTCCCGGCCGGGTTCGGGCCACCGGACCAGGCGACGCCGGCCGGGTCGTTCCACGTCGTCTGGAAGGACCGGGACCACCACAGCAGCATCTACGGGACGAACATGCCCAACTCGGTGTTCTTCGCCGCCGGCGGCATCGCGTTCCACGCCGGGCCGCTGGACGCGCCGTCGCACGGCTGCGTGCACCTGTCCGACGCCGACTCGGCGGCGTTCTTCGACGGCCTCGGCGTCGGCGACGCGGTGCAGGTCCGGGCCTGATCCCCGGGTACGGTGATCCGTGCCCGACACCTCCCACGCCTCCCACGCCGACGTCGTCTCGAAGCTGCGCGCCGCCGGGTGCGTGTTCGCCGAGGACGAAGCGGACCTGCTCCTCGCCGCCGCGACGACGTCTGCCGAGCTCGAGTCGCTGGTCGAACGCCGGGTCGCCGGCCTCCCGCTGGAACACCTGCTCGGCTGGGCGGAGTTCCACGGCCTGCGGATCACGGTGGCGCCCGGGGTGTTCGTGCCGCGGCACCGCACGGAGTTCCTGGTCGACGTCGCCGTCTCGCTGGCCCCGCCGGACCCGGTCGTGCTCGACCTGTGCTGCGGGTCCGGCGCGCTCGGGACCGCGTTCGCCTCGCTGGTCACCCCCGGTGAGCTGCACGCGGCCGACGTCGAACCGGCGGCCGTCGAATGCGCCCGCGTCAACGTGCCCGGCGCGGTGTACCTGGGCGACCTCTACGACGCCCTGCCGGATTCCCTGCGCGGCCGCGTCGACGTGCTCCTGGCGAACGTGCCGTACGTGCCGTCGGACGCCGTCGCGACCATGCCGCCGGAGGCACGGCTGCACGAACCGCTCACCGCGCTCGACGGCGGCGCGGACGGGCTCGACCTCGCCCGCCGGGTCGCCGCGGGCGCTCCGGGCTGGCTCGCTCCGGGCGGCGTGCTGCTGATCGAATCGAGCGAGCGGCAGGCTCCGGTCGCCGGGGAAATCTTCGCCGCGGCCGGGCTGTCACCGCGGGTGCACAATTCCGCGGAACTCGGTGCCACCGTCGTGAGCGGAACCGCCTCGATCGTGTGACTGGTTGATGAGGCAACACTTTCCGTTCACTCCTTCGTCGGAGTGACCCCACTGATCGGGCCGCGCTAGCGTGACAGCCCGGATCCGCGGAATGGGGAGTAATGCCTTTCAGAACACGGCTCTTCGGTTCATTGGGAATTGCCACCATCCTTTTCTCGAGCATTTCGGCGACCGCCTCCGCGGCACCGGATCGGGCGGTCGGCGTCTTCCGCGCGATCCCGGTGGCCGCCGCGGAAGCACCCCGGCAGCTGTCCGGCCTCGACCAGAACACCCCGGCGCCCGTGACGTTCGACGAATGCCGCAAGGACGTCAAGAACGGCTACTGGACGAAGAACCGCTTCGCCAGCTGCACCATCACGGACATGGCCTACCAGCGTTACGCCTGCCCGGAAGCGGGCTGCGCCGTCATCGGCGAGGCGTGGGCCCGGGTCATCTCGACCAGCAACCTGCTGCCCGCGCAACGGCGTCTCGAAGTCGCGACGCGGATGGTCGGCTGGTCGCTGTCCGGCGTGGTCACCGACGCGATGAAGTTCGGCGTCTCGATGAGCTGCGGCCCGCGCTACACCACCGGCACCGCGCACTGCGACACCGCGAGCGCGCAGGTCCTCAAGAGCGTCGCCGACTGGCGCGCGCAGTCCGACGAAACGCGCGTGTTCACCATGGAGGGCACCGATCCCGCGTCCCCCGCCGACTCGCCGCCGGTGCGGGCGGAGCAGCGCACCTGGTACGTCGGCGAGCGGCACCTGGTCGCCGAGGACACCGGCGGCCGCACCACACTGGTGACCGGCGCGCACAGCGCGTACCTGCGCTGCGACGTCGCCCGTCTGCTGGACCCGGCGTACGCGGCCGGCAGCGACTGCGCGTTCGGCTTCCAGCCGCTCTACGTCCTGGACAACGCGGCGACGTCCGGCTTCCCGGCGTCGGCCGCGCTGGTCCGGACCGCGATGACCGGCTTCCCGACCACCTACCCCGGCCTCCGGCAGGGCCACTTCGTCCCGGGCAACCCCGGCTACCAGGGCACCGGCGCGAGCCGGACGTACCCGATCACGCGGCTGCACCACGACACCGCGGCGCAGGCCGCCCACCGCGCGACCGCCGAGCAGGCCTGCGCCCAGCGCTGGGGCCCGGGTTACGCGAACCGGCCGGACGGGCTGGTCAACACGTGTGCCGTCTACCCGTTCGACACCACCTACGACGGCGCGACGCTGCCGGCGCCGGGCGTCGAGCGGGGCCCGTCCTACGCGGTCCAGCCGGTGCCGGACACGGACTACCAGGCGCTGCTGGCGAGTGTCCGGCAGTTCGTCGTCGCGAACCACCTCCTCGACGGGGACGGGTACTGGGTGTACCCGTACGCGTGACAAGATCGGGTCTCACGTTTCCCGCGTCCGGCGCGTCTACTAGGTGTGATCGTGAAACCGTTCGAGCAAGTCGTGGCCGAGCACGGGCCGATGGTCCTCCGGGTCTGCCGGGCCGTGCTCGGGCCGGCGGACGCCGAAGACGCCTGGTCGGAAACCTTCCTCTCGGCGCTCAAGGCGTACCCGGACCTGCCGCCTGACGCCAACGTCCAGGCGTGGCTCGTCACGATCGCGCACCGCAAGGCCGTCGACGTCACCCGCGCCCAGGCCCGCAGCCCGGTCCCGGTCGGCGACGTCCCGGATCGGCCCGGCCGGGCCGCGGAGTGGGACGGCGACCTGTGGAACGCGCTGGCGAAGCTGCCGGACAAGCAGCGTGCCGCCGTCGCCTACCACTACCTGGCCGGGCTGCCCTACCGCGACATCGCGGAGATCATCGGGGGCAGCACGGACGCCGCCCGGCGGGCGGCCGCCGACGGCGTCAAAGCCCTGCGGGTCACCTATCCGGTGAGCTTGGAAGGAGCGCACTCATGAGTGACATCTTCATGACGTACCCCGGGACGGGCTACGAAGTCGTGCCACACCACATGCACGAGCGGCTGTCCGCCGCCGCCGAGCGCGAGGGCCTGCTGGACCTCGCCTACCGCACCCTCGACTCCCCGGTCGGCCCGCTGCTGCTGGCCGCGACCGAGCGGGGCCTGGTCAAGGTGGCCTTCGACCGCCAAGACCACGACGCCGTGCTGGCCGAGCTGGCCGACATCATCAGCCCCCGGATCCTGCGCGCCCCCGCCCGCCTCGACGCCGTCACCCGCCAGCTCGACGAGTACTTCACCGGTGGCCGGCAAACCTTCGACGTGGCCCTGGACTTCCGGCTGGCCCACGGGTTCCGGCTCTCGGTCCTGGAGCACCTGCCCGAGATCGGCTACGGCCACACCGAGAGCTACGCCCAGGTCGCCACGGCCGCGGGCAGCCCGAAGGCGGTCCGCGCGGTGGGCACGGCGTGCGCCCGCAACCCGCTGCCGGTGGTGGTCCCCTGCCACCGCGTCGTCCGCTCCGACGGCTCGTACGGCCAGTACGCCGGCGGCGAAGAGGCCAAGCGGGTCCTGCTCGACCTGGAAGCCGCGGCCTGAGCTGCCGGTTCCGATCTCACGTTTCACCCGGCCCGCGCGTCTACAAGGTATGAGCACTTTCGAGAAGCGCGTCGCCTCGGCCGACTGGGCCTCGGTGGCCACCGAGGTCGACGACTACGGCTGTGCGTTGTTGCCGCAGCTGCTCACGCCCGCGGAATGCGCGAAGCTCGTCGCGCTCTGGGGCGAGCCGGAGCACTTCCGGGCGACGGTGAACCTGCGGCGGTACCGATTCGGGGACCACGGCGACTACCACTACTTCGCCGAGCCGTTCCCGGAACCGATCCGGGCGCTGCGTCAGGCGTTGTACCTGCGGCTGCTGCCGATCGCGCGTGACTGGGCCGCCCGGCTCGGCCGGGAAGCCGAGTGGCCGGACACCCTCGAGGAGTGGCTGGCGATCTGCCACGACGCGGGCCAGGCCCGGCCGACGCCGATCCTGTTGCGTTACCAGGAGGGCGGCTGGAACGCGTTGCACCGGGACCTCTACGGGGACAAGGTGTTCCCGCTGCAGGTCGTGATCAACCTGAACGATCCGGGCATCGACCACACCGGCGGCGAGTTCCTGCTGGTCGAGCAACGTCCGCGGGCGCAGTCCCGCGGCACGGCGACGCTCATCCCGCAGGGCCACGGCCTGGTGTTCACCACGCGCGACCGGCCGGTCCGCTCGGCCCGCGGCTGGTCGGCGGCACCGGTGCGGCACGGCGTGTCAGCGGTCGGTTCGGGGCAGCGGCACACGCTCGGTCTCGTGTTCCACGACGCGACATGACCGACGCGGAACTCGACGCCGTGCTGCGTCTCGTGGGGCGGGCGCGACACATCGTGCTCGGCACGGCGGCCGACGCGGGGTCGCGGGCCGACGGCGCGCGAATCGCCGCGGCGTGGGGCGGCCTGGTCCTGGCGACGGTGACGTGGCCGGAAACAGCGGCGTCGTGGCTGCGGCAAGCCCGGCGGTTCGCGGCCCCCGAACCGGACGTCTGGGTCGTCAGCGCGACGCCGGCCGGCTGGGCCGGGATGGCCCGGCGGCTCACGACGTCGACGTCGTGGAGTCCACATCGGACGGTGGTCACGGCCGCCGTCGGAGCGAGTCCGCTGCCCGGCCTGCGTGGCGCGCGGGCGGACGGCAGCAGTTGGGAGAACTGGTGAAACACGCGATCATCGACTCGCCGATCGGCGAGCTGACCCTGGTCGGCGACGACGACGGCACCGTCGTCACCGGCCTGTACTTCCCGCACCACTGGACGCGCCCGGACCGCACGGCGTTCGGCGAACGTGACGACACGGCGTTCCCGGAGGCCGCCCGGCAGCTGAAGGAGTACTTCGCCGGGCAGCGCACGGAGTTCGACGTGCCGACGCGCGCCGAGGGCGACCAGTTCCAGCGGGACGTCTGGGCCGCGATCGACCAGATCCCGTACGGCGGGACAGCCACCTACGGCGACCTCGCGAAGGCCGTCGGCGGGCTGCCGCACGAGGTCGGCGCGGCGGTCGGGCGCAACCCGCTGAGCATCCTGGTGGCGTGCCACCGCGTCGTCGGCAAGAACGGCAAGCTCACCGGGTACGCGGGCGGTCTGAAGCGCAAGGCGTTCCTGCTGGAACTGGAACGTCCACCGGCCGAAGACCGCGGCCAGCTGTGGTGACCGGACGCGGGTGATCAGACGCGGCTCAGCACCATCGACACACCGAGGCCGGCCATCGTCACCGCGATGAGCACGTCCAGCACCCGCCACGCCGCCGGCCGGGCGAACACCCCGGCCAAGCGGCGGGCGCCGAACCCCAGGGCGCTGAACCAGACGGCGCTCGCGACGCAGGCCCCGAGGCCGAACAGCCAGCGGCCGTCGCCGTGGGCGACGGCGACCGAGCCGAGCAGCAGCACGGTGTCGAGGTACACGTGCGGGTTGAGCCAGGTGAAGCCGAGGCACGCGAGGACAGCCTTGCGCAGCGGCGTGCGCTCGTCGCCGACACTGAGTACCGACGGCCGGAACGCCCGCCGCGCGGCGAGAGCACCGTACCCGAGCAGGAACAAGCCGCCGCCGACGGCGATCACGCCGATCGCCGTCGGCCACCGGCCGAGGACGACGCCGATCCCGCTGACACCGAAGGCGATCAGGACCAGGTCGGACACCGCGCAGATGGCGACCAGCGGCGCGACGGTGCCGCCGCGCAGCCCTTGCTGCAGCAGGAAGGCGTTCTGGGAGCCGATGGCGACGATGAGGGACAGGCCGGTGCCGAACCCGGCCAGGAGGAGAGCGAGCACGTCACCGACGTTAAGGTCGAGGGCCGCATTACTCCAGCTAAAGATTCTTACGTAACATTAGCGCTCGTGATGTCGGATCTGCCGCTCGACCAGGTCAGGACACTGCTCGCCGTCGTCGACGAGCAGAGTTTCGACGCCGCCGCGGCGGTGCTGCACGTGACGCCGTCCGCGGTGAGCCAGCGGGTGAAGGCCCTGGAGCAGCGCACCGGCCGCGTCCTGCTGCTGCGGACGAAACCGGTGCGGCTCACCGAGTCGGGCCAGGTGGTGGTCCGGTTCGCGCGGTCGCTGGCCCAGCTGGAGCAGGACGCGCTCGGCGAGCTGGGATTCGGCGAGGAGGGCACGCGGACGCTGACGATCGCGGTGAACGCCGACTCCCTGGCCACGTGGTTCCTGCCCGCGCTCGCCGCCGTGCCCGAGGACCTCGGGATCTGCTTCGACCTCCAGCGCGAGGACCAGGACCACACGGCGGCGCTGCTGCGCGAGGGCTTGGTGATGGCCGCGGTCACGGCGGCGCCACAGCCGGTGCAGGGTTGCACATCCCGCCGGCTGGGCCGGATGCGCTACCGCGCGATGGCGTCCCCGGAGTTCATCGAGCGCCGCCTGACCGGCGGCCCGCTCCCGCAGCTGCTCCCGACGGCCCCGGTGATCGTGTTCGACCGCAAGGACGACCTGCAGGACCGCTTCCTCCGCGGGCTGACCCGCCGCCGCAACTTCACGCTGGTACGCCACCACATCCCGGCATCGGAGTCCTTTGTGGACGCGGTAGCGGCGGGCCTGGGCTGGGGCATGGTGCCGGAGATCCAGGCGGCCCCACGCGGCGAGGCCCTGGTGGACCTGGCACCGGACCGTCCACTCGACGTCCCGCTGCACTGGCAGCAGTGGAAGCTCGACTCACCCGGCCTGGCCACGGTGGCAGACGCGGTCGCGAAAGGCGCGAAGGCCGCATTGCGCTGAATTCCGGTTGCCACGTTGGCCCTTCCGGTCGCCGTGTCGGCAACTCCCGTCGCCGTGTTGGCCCTTCCGGTCGCCATGGTGGCCACTCCCGGCGCCGTGTCGGCCACCCCGCTCACCTCACCGTGCCCGCCCTTCCGGTCGCCATGTCGCCCACTCCCGTCGCCACGTTGGCCACTCCCGTCGCCATGGTGGCCACTCCCGGCGCCGTGTCGGCCGCCCCGGCACCTCACCGCGCCCGCCCTTCCGGTCGCTGTGTCGACCACTCCCGGCGCCACGTTGACACTCCCGTCGCCGTGTTGGCTGGTCGCGAATGGCCGAGTTGCCCGCCGACGGCCCCCACCCCGACCGCAACTGCCACCATGCTGACCGGAGTAGTCGACACGATTGCCGGGAGAGCCGCTACAGCAACCGGAGGGCGGCAACCGGGGGTCAGGGCCCGGTCGGCCGCCGATCGCACCCACCGCCATCGAACCCGCGGCTCGATCGCTTGGTCCGGGCAGCCGGGTGAACCGCGCCGCCGCAGCTTGACCGCGCAACCCCCGTGTGCTCGCCAACCGCCGCCGAGTCGATGGCGGCGGCGCAGGTCGCGGGCCGGGTGGAAGGCAAAGGCTCCAGCATGGCGGCAGCGAACTCAGCCCGGGTAGTCGCCCACTCCGTGTTCCACCAGGTCGAAGGCCTGGTCGATCACCGTCACCTGGTCGCGGCGGACCTCGGCTTCCTTGTCGCCCGCTACCAGGCGGCTTACCGCGTTGGCGAAGATCGTGCTGATCGCCGTTGTCAGCAGCGCTGCCACCGTGCGGGCTCGCAGGGGCTCGCCCGTCTCCTCCGACAGCACCTCCGCCAGCGCTTCCGCGATCTCGCGCTCCTGCTCGTGGAACCTCGTCATCAGCGCCGGGCTCGAGCGCAGGACCCACCAGAAGCCCGACGCGCCCTGGATCGCGCCCGACAGGGGGTGGCCGGCGGCCAGCAGTTCGTGCTGGTGATGTCTCAAAGCGGCAGCCGCCGATGTGCCCGACGGCCGGGCGCGCACCGCTGCGACCAGGTCGGCCATGCGGTCGGCGTGGCGGTCCAGGAACAGGTCCTCCTTGCGCGGGAAGTAGTTGAAGACCGTCATCTTCGAGACGCCGGCCGCCTCGGCGATCTCGGCGACCGTCACCTCTTCGAAGCCGCGCTGGATGAACAGGCCGCTCGCGATGTCCGCGATGAGCTGCCGGGTCGCCCGCTTCTTGCGCTCGCGCAGTCCGTGATCCGCCATGGACCGAGAGTATAGACCGAGCACAAAGTTTGACTCGGTATAAGTTTGTCGGCATCATCAAAAGCATGAACAGGGATGTGGTGATCTCCGGGGGCGGACCGGTGGGCTTGATGCTCGCCTGCGAACTGCGGTTGGCTGGCGTCGACGTGCTCGTCGCCGAACGGCTGCCCGAACCGGACCAGACGATCAAGGCGGGGTCGATCAACCTGCCGACGGCCGAGGCGTTCTACCGCCGCGGCATGCTGCCCGCGCTCCAGGCGCTGGTGCAGGAGGACATCGCGCGGATGCAGGAGTTCCTGAAGAGCCGCGGCGCCGGCGGCGCGAGGCCGGTGCCGCCCGTGGGGCACTTCGCCGGGGTCATGGTGAGCTCGGCGGGCGTCCACTTCGACGATCCGGCGTTCCGCGACGTCGGCCCGGCGGCCGGGGTGGTCGTGGTGCGGCAGCAGGCGGTCGAGGCGCTGCTCGCCGAGCGCGCCGCCGGCCTGGGCGTCGAGGTGCGCCGCGGGGTCGCGGTGACCGGGTTCGAGGCGGACGACGACGGCGTGACCGTCCACCTCGGCGACGACGAGATCCGCGCGGGCTGGCTCGTCGGCTGCGACGGCGGCCGCAGCCTGGTGCGCAAGGGGGCCGGGTTCGACTTCCCCGGCACCGACCCCGCCGTCACCGGGCGGCAGGCGCTGGTCGAGCTGACCGGCGCCGACGCGCTCCGCACCGGCTGGAACCACACCGACCACGGCGTCTACGTCCACGGGCCGGTGCCGGGCCGGATCCTGACCGTCGAGTTCGACGGGCCGCCCGAGGACCGCGACGCGCCGATCACCGCGCAGGAGCTGGAAGACAGCCTGCGGCGGGTGTCCGGTGTCGACGTTCGTGTCACGAAGGTGCACACGGCGACGCGCTTCACCGACAACGCGCGCCAGGCGAGCACCTACCGCCGCGGCCGGGTCCTGCTGGCCGGCGACGCGGCCCACGTGCACTCGCCGTTCGGCGGGCAGGGGCTCAACCTCGGCGTCGGCGACGCGGTCAACCTCGGCTGGAAGCTGGCCGCGACGATCCGCGGGTCGGCACCCGACGGGCTGCTCGACAGCTACACCACCGAGCGACACCCGATCGGTGAGTGGGTGCTCGAGTGGACGCGGGCGCAGATCGCGCTGATGCGCACCGACCCGCGGGCGCAGGCGCTGCGCCACGTCGTCACCGACCTGCTGAACACCGGCGACGGCGCGACCTACCTGGCCAAGAAGCTCTCCGGCGTGCTGCACCGCTACCCGATCGAGGGCGAGCACGACCTCACCGGGCGCGCCGCCCCCGACTTCGCGTTCGCCGACGGCACCCGCCTCGGCGAGCACCTCCAGGACGGCCGGGGGCTGCTGCTGGACCTCGCCGAGTCCGCCGAACTGCGCGCGACGGCGAGCGGCTGGGCCGATCGGGTCGGGGTGCTCACCGCGAAGACCGAACCCGCCCTGACCGGCGTCCTGATCCGGCCGGACGGGCACATCGCCTGGGCCCGGGAAGACGGCGGCACCGCGGGACTGGACGCCGCGCTGCGCCGGTGGTTCGGCGAACCCGCCTGACCTCGCAGGGGGCGCGCCGGGGAGCCGGCGCGCCCCGCCGCATCGGTAAGCGAAGCGTGGCTCATCGCGGCGAGGTGCTCGACCGGAGAGGTGCAGCAGGCCAGACGGCAGCTGCACCTCTCCGGTCGAGCCGGACTGAGCAACGCGCCGGACGAGCCGCCGGCCGAGAAATCCCCTCGTGTGGACGGCGACGATCCGGAATGATCACGGGTCGGATCCGGACGGTGACCGCACGAGGACACGGGGGCGCGTTCATGACCGAGCTTTACCCGCCGATCGAGCCGTACGACCACGGGCTGCTCGACGTCGGCGACGGGCACCAGGTGTACTGGGAGACCTGCGGCAACCCCGACGGCAAACCGGCGGTCATGCTGCACGGCGGACCCGGCCAGGGGTGCGCGCCGGGGATGCGGCGGGTGTTCGACCCGGCCCGCTACCGCGCGGTGCTGGTCGACCAGCGCGGCTGCGGCCGCAGCCTGCCCCACGCCGCCGACCCGGCGACGTCGCTGGCGCACAACACGACCGAGCACCTGGTCGCCGACCTGGAACGGCTGCGCGAGCACCTCGGCATCGACCGCTGGTTGCTGACGGGCGGGTCGTGGGGCACGACGCTCGCGCTGGTGTACGCGCAGCGGTACCCGCACCGGGTGTCGGAGATCGTGCTCAGCGCGATCAGCACGACGCGGCGCTCGGAGATCGACTGGCTCTACCGCGGGGTCGGCCGGTTCTTCCCGGAGGCGTGGCAGCGGTTCAGCGGCGGATCCCCTGACGTCGTCGCCGACTACGTCAGGCTGCTGGACGACCCGGCGAAGCGGGTTCGCGCGGCTCTCACCTGGCGGGAGTGGGAGGACACGGTGCTGTCGCTGGAGCCGGGCGCGACGCCGCGTGTCCACAGTGGACCGCCGGACGCCGCGATGATGGCGTTCGTCCGGCTGACGGCCCACTACTACGCGAACGCGGGCTGGCTCGAGGAAGGCGCGGTGATCCGCGACGCCGGGCTGCTGGCGGACATCCCGGGCGTACTGGTCCACGGCCGCCTCGACCTGAGCTGCCCGGTGACGACGGCGTGGGAGCTGGCGCGGGCGTGGCCGGGCGCGGAACTGCTGATCGACGACCACTCCGGGCACCGCGGCAGCCCGGCGAAACGCGCCTGGACGCTGGCCGCGCTGGACCGGTTCGCTAGCCGCCGAGAAGGACGGTCAGCACCGTGAGCAGCACTCCGCCGAACCACACCGAAATGAGCCGGCCCAAGGGCGGCTTCCGGCGTGTCCCGGCTACGACCCAGCGGAGCCCGAAGATCGCCCCGCCGGTGGTGGCGCCCCACCACCGCCGCAGCGGGACCCGGTGCACGAACGACACCACGATGTACCCCAGCACCAGACCGGGGAAGAAGCCCAGCGAGCCCGCTGCCGCGGTCCCGGCGATGCACCCGGCGAGCAGGTGCAGCAGTATGTCGAAGACGACTGCGGGACTTTGCCGCAGCGTCGACGCCTCTTGGTACGGCGGGCCCGTGCGCAGGGCGCGGCGGCAGACGACCTCCAGCGAGATGACCGCCGGGTCCTGAGTCGCGGTTGATGTCATGCCTCCACCACGCGCGAACCCCGGATCCGGTTGCCTACCCCTCCGCGGCCAATTGCACCGCGACGTCGATGATCATGTCCTCCTGGCCGCCCACGAGCGCGAGTTCCCCGCACCGCCGCAGGATCGCCTGCGCGGGCACCCCGTACCGCTCCGCCGCGCGCTCGGCGTGCAGCAGGAAGCTCGAGTACACCCCGGCCCAGCCCTGGACGATCGCGTTGCGGTCCATCTTCGGCCAGCGCTGCAGGTACGGGCGGACGATCTCCTCGGCCGCGTCCAGCAGGCCGCCGACGTCCAGGCCCGTGTCGACCTCCAGGCGGTCGAACACCGCCGCGAGGACCTCCGTCGGCGAGTTGCCCGCCCCGGCGCCGAGGGCGCAGAGCGACCCGTCGATGTAGCGGACCCCGGCTTCGTAGGCCAGCACGGAGTTCGCGACGCCGAGCGAGATGTTCTGGTGGCCGTGGTAGCCGACCCAGGCCTCGTCGCCGACCTCGGCGACCAGGGCCTCGAACCGGGCGCGGGCTTCGTGCATCAGCAGCGCGCCGGCCGAGTCGGTGACGTAGGCCGCCTGGCAGCCCGCGTCCACCATGATCCGGGCCTGCTTCGCCAGGTCCTCGGGCGGCGTGCGGTGCGCCATCATCAGGAACCCGGCCGTCTCCATGCCCAGCTCGCGCGCCAGGCCGAAGTGCTGCGGCGAGACGTCCGCCTCGGTGCAGTGCGTCGCGACGCGGACCATCTCCGCGCCCGCGTCGAACGCCTGCTGCAGGTCTTCGGCCGTGCCGATGCCGGGCACCAGCAGCACCGCGATCTTCGCCTGCTTCGCCTCTTCACGCGCCGCGGCGATCAGCTTGAGCTCGTCGACGGCGGAGAACCCGTACGTGAACGACGATCCGCCGAGGCCGTCGCCGTGGGTCACCTCGATCACCTCGACGCCGGCGCGGTCCAGCGCGCGCACCGTGTCGCGCACCTGCTGCTCGGTGAAGCGGTGCGCCATGGCGTGACTGCCGTCGCGCAGCGTGGTGTCGACGATCCGGACGTCGTGCTTCAACTGGGGCCTGCTCACGCCGGCACCTCCTGCTTCGCGCGGGCCATCAGCTCGCCCACCCGGGCGGCCGCGGCGGTCATGATGTCGAGGTTGCCGGCGTACTCCGGCAGGTAGTCGCCGTTGCCGCGGACCTCCAGGAAGATCCCGACGCGCGCGTTGCCGTCCCACTCCTCACGCGCGTCGTCGAACTGCGGATCCGCCCGCAGCGCATAGCCGGGGACGTACTTGCGGACCTCGTCGGCCATCTCGTGGATCGACGCGGTGATCGCGTCGCGGTCGGCGTCGATCCCGATCGCGCAGAACACCGTGTCCCGCATGATCATCGGCGGCTCGACCGGGTTGAGGATGATGATGGCCTTGCCGCGCCCAGCGCCGCCGATCTCGGCCACCGCGCCGGACGTCGTGCGGGTGAATTCGTCGATGTTCGCCCGTGTCCCTGGCCCCGCGCCGCGCGAGGCGACCGACGCGACGATCTCCGCGTACGGCACCGGCGTCACCCGGGAAACCGCGTGCACCATCGGGATCGTGGCCTGACCGCCGCAGGTGATCATCGAGACGTTCGGGGCGTCGAGGTGCGCGCCGAGGTTCACCGGCGGGCACACCATCGGGCCGAGGTGCGCCGGGGTCAGGTCGATCGCCTGGATGCCGGCGGCCTCGTAGCGCGGCGCGTTGGCGGCGTGCGCCTTCGCCGACGTCGCCTCGAACACCAGCTGCGGCAACGGGTCCTGGCGCAACAGCCAGTCGACGCCCTCGGCGGACGCCGCGATCCCTTGCGCGCGAGCGCGTTCGAGCCCGTCGGACTCGACCACGCCGACGACGTAACCGACTTCGATCACTTCACTGCGTCGCAGCTTCGCCAGCAAATCGGTGCCGATGTTGCCGGGGCCGACGATCGCCGCCATCACGGGAGCCATGCCCCGACCGTCGCACCGGGCCCGGCCCGCGCGACAGCCCGGTGTTCCGACCAGTGGAACGCCGTCAGCTCCAGATCGTCACGTAGACCGGCGGCCGGAAGCGGGACGGCGGCACCCCGCTGCCCGGCGCCCGCATCACGTGCATCGCGCCCGGCGTGCCCAGGAAGTGCCGCAGCGAGTTGGCCGCACCCGTGCGGCGGTCCGTCGGCAACGTCGTCACGAACCAGCAGGCCGGCACCGGAGTCGCGCGGGTCGGGACCACCGTCAGCTCCTTGCGCCGCAGCTGCGGCGCGACCAGGTGTTCCAGCGCCACCGACACGCCCCCGCCGCTCGCCGCGGCCGACCAGGCCGCCGTCTGGTTGGGGAACACCTGGATCGCGTCGTCCGCGACACCGAGCGCGCGCAGCAGGCGGCCGGTGTCGCTGCCCGGGTCGGCGCCCGCCGGGTCGAGCAGCCAGCGCCAGTGCGCCGGGCCGCCCTGGTGCCGCCCGTGCGGCGACCCCACCACCACCAGCGAGCCGCGGAAGATCGGCACGCTGTCGAGGCCCTGCCCGCCTTCGGCGCCCGGCTGCGGGCCGAGCGCGACGTCGGCGAGCCGGTTGGCGACCAGGACCGGCAGCTCGGCCGTGCGCGCCACGCCGGCGTTCGCGTCGATCGTGTTGCCCGCCCGTCTGCGGAACGCCTCCAGCAGCGGGTTCGCGACGAACTCGGCGATCTCGCTGGTCACCGCGAGCCGCAGCCGCGCGGCGACACCGTTGGCCTGCCGGACGGCGGCGTCGGCCTCCGCGCCGAGCGCGACCATCTGCGACGCGATCGGCAGCAGCCTGCTGCCGCCCGCGGTCAGCGTCATCCCGCCGGAGCGCTTGATCAGCAACTTGTCGCCGTGGTGCTGGCGCAGCGCGGCCAGCGCCTGGGACACCGCGGGCTCGCTCACCCCGAGCGCCTTCGCCGCGTCGGTGACCGACCCCAGCCTGGCCACCAGCACGAACGCGTTCAGCTGGCCCAACGTCATGCGCAGATGCTCTCCGTGACCCCGGTTCCGCCACAACCGCGGATAAGCGAACCATTAATCCGCGCCCCGGCCCAGCGTCCGACCGAGTTATCGTCCGCCCATGGACGAGCCCGGCGACGCGCTGAAGGTGTTCCGCGCGGTCTGGCGTGCCACCGGCCAGGCCGGCGACGACCTCGACCGCGGGCCCCAGAAATCCTGCAAGAGCATGGCGAACGTCGGTTTCGACCGGTTCGCCGAAGACGACGACCCGGCCGCCGCGTGGCGCGCCCGGCTCGCCCGCGAGGGCAAGCTCGGCGGCTCGACGGTCCGCGACCTCGTGCTCGGCCCGGACCGGTAGATGGACTACCCGGACACCGTCGCGGAGCTCACCGGGGCGTTGCGCGGCGGCGGTTACCTCGCCGACCGCGGCCTCGCCACCGCGTTGCTGGTGGCGATGTCGCTGCACCGGCCGCTGCTGCTGGAGGGCGAGGTCGGGGTCGGCAAGACCGAGCTGGCGCGCACCCTCGCCGCGGTCTTCGGAAAACGCCTGATCCGGCTCCAGTGCTACGAAGGCATCGACACCGCGCAGGCGCTCTACGAATGGGACTACGCGCGCCAGCTCCTGCAGATCCGGGCCCTGCCGGAGCGCGAGGCCGCCGGCGAGACGGCCGTCGACCAGCTCTTCGGGCCGAAGTTCCTGGTGGAGCGCCCGCTGCTGGCCGCCGTCCGCGCCGGTGCTGGGGCGGTGCTGCTGATCGACGAAATCGATCGCGCCGACGACGAGTTCGAGGCGTTCCTGCTGGAGCTGCTGGCCGACTTCCAGGTGACCATCCCGGAGATCGGCACGATCTCCGCGGCCACGCCCCCGGTCGTGCTGCTGACGTCCAACCGCACCCGTGAGCTGCACGACGCGCTGAAACGGCGCTGCCTGTACCACTGGATCGGCTACCCGGACACCGAGCGCGAAGCCGAGATCGTCCGGATCCGCGAGCCCGGCGTCGGAGAAGTGTTGACGCGCAAGGTGGTCGCGGCCGTGCACCGGCTCCGGGAGCTCGACCTGGCGAAGCCGCCGGGTGTCGCGGAGACCGTCGACTGGGCGCGGATGCTCACCTTCCTCGGCGCGGCGGACCTCGACCACGCGTCGGCCACCGACACCCTCGGCGCCGTCGTCAAGGACCGCGACGACCTCGACGTCGTGCGCGAGCACCTGGCGGAACTCACTTCCGGTGCCTGACCTGGCGCGGGTCCTCGTGGGGTTCGGGCGCGCGCTGCGGGACGAAGGGCTCGCGGTCGGCACCGGCGACATGCTCACCTTCTGCCGGGCGGCGGCCCGGCTCGACCCGGCCGACCTGGTCGACGTCTACTGGGCGGGCCGGCTGACGCTGGTGCGCCGCCGCGAGGACATCGCGCGCTACGACGTCGTCTTCCGCCGCTGTTTCCTCGACGCCGACGACGCGCCGCCCGAGTTCGCCACCCTCACCGCCACCCTGGAGTCCGCCGCCGTGCTCTCCCTGCCGGAGTCGGGGAACCCCGGGGAAGAACAGGAGACCCCGCATGCCGCCGGACTCGCCGCGTCCACTGTGGACAGCCTGCGGTACAAGGCGTTCGGCGCCTGCACCCCCGACGAGCTGGCGGCGATCCGCCGCATGACCGTCCGCCTGGGCTTGACGCCCCCGCGCCGGCGGACCCGCCGCAGCCGCCCCGCCCGCACCGGGCCGATCGCCGACCTGCGTGCCACCGTGCGCGAATCGCTGCGGCTGTCCGGCGAGCCGGCCCGGCTGCACCGGCGCCGCCGCCGCGTCCGGCCCCGGCCGTTGACCCTCGTGCTGGACGTCTCCGGGTCGATGGCGGACTACTCGCGCGCCCTGCTGCAGTTCGCGTACTCGGCGGGCCGGGCCACCCCGCACGTCGAGGTGTTCTGCTTCGGCACCCGGCTCTCGCGGATCACCGACGAGCTGCGCACCCGTGACGTCGACGAGGCCCTCGACCGCGCCGCGAAAGCCGTCTTCGACTGGGACGGCGGGACGCGGATCGGCGCGTCGCTGGCCGAGTTCGTCCGCACGTGGGGGCGGCGGGGACGGTGCCGCGGCGGCATCGTCGTCGTCTGCTCCGACGGCCTCGACCGCGGCGACCCCGACGTCCTGGCCCGCGCGGTGGAGCGGCTGGCCCGGCTGTGCCACCGTCTCGTGTGGACGAACCCGCACCCCGGCGGCGACTCGCTCGGCCTGAGCGTGGTGCGCCCGCACGTCGACGTCCTGGTCTCCGGCCAAGACCTGCGCGGCCTCGAGGAGCTGGCCGCGCTGCTGCCGGCGCTGGAGCGCTCGTGATCCGCCTCGGCACCGCGGCGGGCTACCCGTTCGACGGCCCCCGGCTGCTCGGCGGCTGGACCCCGCCCGCGGCCCCGGCCGTCTACGCGATCCTCTGCCGCCCCGACGCCGAGGCGCGCCCCGGCCGCTACGCCGTGATCTACGCCGGGCAGGCCGACGACCTCGCCGCCGCGGGCCTGCCGTTCCGGCACCCGCGGGCGCCGTGCTGGATCTCGCGGGCGGGTTCGCGGTGGAAAGTGCACATCTGCACGTACGATCCGCCGGGCGGGCTGCGGTCGCACCGCGAGCAGATCGTGCGCGAGCTCGCGGCGGTGTACCGGCCGCGCTGCAACCGCGAACGGTACGAACACGCCTGGGAGGACGAATGGATCGGGCACAGCCGGTGACACCGGCGTTCGAGGTCGTGGCCGGGGCGGGTTCGCTGCGCAGCGTCAGCGGGGTGACGTTCCCGCACCGGTGGACGCCCGCGGGGGTGAGCGTCGAGACGGACTTCACCGGCGGCCACCTGCTCAACCTCGCCGCCGCGGGGTGCGTCCTCAACGACCTGTACCGCGAGGCGGAACCCCTGGGCGTCGAGCTGACCGGCGTCCGCGTGACGGCCGGCGGCGGCTTCGACACCGAGACCTGGGCGTCCACCGGGATCAGCTACCGGGTCGAGCTGGACTCCCCCGCGTCGGCCGAGGAGCTGGACCGGCTGCTGGCGGCGGTCGACGCCGTCGCCGAGATCCCGCGCGCGCTGCGGGCCGGGGCGACGGTGCGCCGCGTGCCCTGAACCGTCACGGCCGCGACCACCGCGACCAGGGCGCCGCCCACCATCACGGCCGGGACCGACAGCGCGTCCACCACGAACCCGCCGGCCAGCGCGCCCGCCGAGAGCGTCGCCTGGAAGGACGCCGTGAACACGACGGTCGCCGCCTCCGGGGCGTCCGGGGCCGCGCGGGCGAACCACGTCTGCGAGCAGACCGGCACCGCGCCGTAGCCGAGGCCCCACACGACGAGCAGCGGGAACGCGCCGATCGGGCCGGCGAACGGCAGCGCCGCGGCGGCCACGGCGATGAGGAGCGCCGCCGCGGTGAAGGTGACCGGGAGGCGGCGGGTGCCGGCGAGGAACGTCCCGGCGATCCCGGCCGCGCCGTAGACCAGGAGGTACGCGCTGGTCAGGCCGGGACTGAGCAGGGCCGTCACGTAGGTGTAGGTGCCGAAGTGCGCCAGGACGACGAGGAACGTCACCGCGAGTCCACTTCGGACACCCGACCGGCGGAGCAGGTTCTTGAGGACGGCCGCCCGGGTCACGGTGCCGGGTGGCAGCGACGGCACGAACGCCAGCAGCGCGGCGAAGGCGGCCAGGCTCAGCACGGCGAGCAGGAGGAACGCCGTCCGCCAGCCGGCGAGCTGCCCCACGAGGGTGCCGAGCGGCACGCCGAGCACCGAGCCGAGCGGGACGGCGGCGAAGATCACGGACGTCGCGCGGGCGGTGTTCGCGGGGGCGAGCCGCGGCGCGAGGCCGGCGCCGATCGACCAGAACCCGCCGATGACCAGGCCGACGAGGAACCGCGCGAGGAGCAGCACCCAGAACGCGGGCGCGGCGGCGGTGAGAAAGCCGGAGACGGCGAGCAGGAGCATCAGCGCGGCGAGCATCGGCCGCCGGTCGAGCCGTTTTGTCGCGACGGTGACGACGGGCGCCGCGACGGCCGCGACGAACCCGGGCATGGTCATCGTCCAGCCTGCGACCCCGGCCGAGACGCCGAAGCCGTCCGCGATCGGCGTCAGCAGCCCGATCGGGAGGATCTCGGTGGTGACGATGGCGAAGATCCCGAGCGTCACGGCGGCGACGGCGCGGGGGTGGCGTGCGGTCATGATCGCCAGTAGACGGGCCCGGGGTCCGCGGGCGCCGGCGGTTTCGCGACAACTCGGGTGACGTCGGATTCCCGCCGGTTTGATCACCGGGGGTTCGGGGCAGTTCAGCGGGCAGACCCGACCGAGGAGGTTCGATGGCCACACGCTGGCACGTCATCCCGCGGACCACGCCGCTCTGCTGGCTCAGCATGGCGGCCGGCGTCCTGCTGCTGGTGTCGAGCATCGTCACGCTGTCGACGTCCGCCGCGCGGATGCCGGCCCTGGAGATCATCGTGGCGGTGCTGGCGGTGGTCCTGATCGTCTGCGCCGCGCTGGGGCTGGCGAAACCGCAGCTCAGGGGCCGTTGAGTCTTGTTGTCGATCGAGGAGTCGCCGTGACCGATCAGCCCGCAGGCGAAGCACAGCTCGCCGAGGTCCGGGAAAGCATCAAGGAAGCCAAGGAGGCCGCCGAGCAGGCGGAACACACCGGCATCGCCGACGCCACGCCGGACAAGGCGGAAGCCGCCGAGGACGGCGGCGAAGGGGACGCCGAAGAGGCAGCGGACACGGACTGAGGATCGCTCCGAGCGTGTCCGGTCGCGACCGGACACGCTCGACGAGCGCTAGCCCGGCCACCGGCGGGTGGTTGTGCGGCGGTGTGTGGTCGTCTTCCTTGGGGTCACCGTTGTCGTGTGGGCTCGGGTTGTCCGGTCGTCCGGGGCCGTTGTCGTGGTCACCGGAGGCGTTGTCGTGGAGACAGACTGAGTCACCGTCGATTCCGTTGTGGACGGAACCGATGTCGTCGACTGTTGCACCACCTGACCGTTTCCCGACCGGCCACTGCCGCAGGCGGCGAGGACCACTCCCGCCGTCAGCACCAGGCCGCACCACCACACTCGCATCGCCGGGACGCTACCAGCGCATCCCGCGCGAAAGGGGCGAAACGGCTCAACGCGGTGCGAAGCCGACGGCGTCGTGCAGGCGGGAGCGGCGGGTGCCCGATGCCGGACGGGCCACTGCGGCGGCCGGTGCCGGGGCGGCCCGGACGATGTCCTCCGCCATTCCGTACAGCAGCGGCAGCGCGCCCGCCACCACTGCCCCCGTCCGGTTGATGTGCGTGACGCCCGGGACGATCAGCGCCGCGTGGCCGTTGATCGTGCGCACCGTCTCCGCGCACTCCTCCAGGTTCGTCGCGATCCGGGCCAGCAGCGATCCTACCCACCACAGGTAGAACGCCAGGCCCGCGATCAGCAGCACGATGTCCAGCACCGTCAAGACGACCAGCAGCGTCATGTCCGGGCCCTCCCCAGGAACAGGTGGTGCTCCAGGCCTTCCGCGAGCACGGCGTCCACTCGCGACGCCGTCTGCGGGATCAACGACGTCGACGCCGTGTTCGCCGCGGCCGCAGCCAGGGTGTCGCGCACCGCCACCACCCGGCGGTCGATCACCCGGACCAGCACGATCAGCACGCTCAGCAGCGCCGCCACCGCGAGCACCACCACGAAACCGGCGATCACCGCCACCCACCACGACGTCATGTCAGCCTCCCAGCCTGGTCCGGCCGCGCCGCAGCCCGGCGACGATCACTTCGGCGTGCTCGATGGTCGCGCTCAGCTCCGCGAGCGGCGCCGTGTTGCGGACAGCGTCGCGCAGAGCGCCGTCGATCAGCGGGGCCTCGCGCCCGATCGACCTGGCCAGCAGCAGGATCGGCACCACCAGCGCGACGACGACCAGCACGACCACGATCCCGATCGCGAACCCCACCACCCAGCCGGTGCTCACACCGACTCGCAGAAGTCGCGGACGGGCTTGAGGTTCGCGTTGACCGAGGCGAGCGCGCCCGGCACCGGCGCGGTCCGGTCGGCGACCACCCGCACGCCGCCGGTGACGGCGCGGAGCGTGTCGCGGACGTGTCGCAAGTGGAGGATCACCCGCAGCAGCCCGACGGCGGCGAACAGGATGATCAGCGCGGCGATGGCCAGGGTGAACCAGGCGACGACCGGCATCACGGAACTCCTTTCAGCCCAGCAGTTTCGCGACGCTGCCCGCGTACCGGGTGGCGCCGACGGCGACTTCGCCGATGGTCCGGCCGGTCTGGGCGAGCGCCGCCGGCACCGGCTCCAGCTGCCCGGCCAGCTCGACGCCGCCCACGAGGATCGCGTCGGTGGCCGCGCGGATCCGTTCGCACGCGGCCAGGACGCGATTCAGCAGCGCGATCACCACCGGCAGCACGACGAGCAGCAGCACGGCGTTGCCGATCCACCACAGGACCATGTCTCCTCCTCAGACCGACGAGCTCGGATAGGGCAGGAAGAACCGGCGGAACACGCGTCTCAGCGCCATGAGCGTCGCCTGCAGGCCGATGCTGAACCCGCGCGCCGGGGCCGCGCCGGCGACCTCTTCGCCGCGTTCGGCGTGGTCGATGCCGCGCTGCAGGTTGGCCGCGAAGTCGCGCATCAGCACGGAGGTGACGTCGGCGATCATGCCGCGCCCGTACTGCGCCGCCGCGCCGGAGACCTGCAGGTCCTGGGTGACGTGCACGCGTGTCACGCCGCCGGCCGACGTCAGCCGGGCGGTGACGGTCATGCTCGCCTGGCCGCGGCCCTTCTCGTCGGCGCCTGCCGCGTCGACGACGATGCGCTTCGCGGCGTCATCCCGGGAAGCGATCTTCGCCGTGCCGCCGAACTTCAGCGCCACCGGTCCCATGCGGACACTCACGCGGCCCTCGTACGCCTCGTCGCCCAGGTCCTCGGTCAGCTCGGCGCCGGGCAGGCACGCGGCCACCTTCGGGACGTCGTCGAAGAACCGCCAGACCTTGTCGATCGGCTGCCCGACCGCGAACTCGTTCTCGATCAGCATCGGCTCTCCTTCTTCGCGTACGCGGCCGGGTCCCGGCGGAACGCGTCGCGGCACCCGGCGCAGCAGAAGTAGTACGCGACACCGTCGCACTCGACCGGGTCGCGCCGGGCCACGGTCATCCCGCACACCGGGTCCACGGCCTCCTCGGCGACGCGCTCGACGACCCGCACCGGACGCGCCGCCGCGCGCAGCCGGACCAGTTCGGCGAGCACGGCGACCGCGATCTCCCGGTGCTCGACCGCGCCGAGGTCGACGCCGGCGGGCACCTGGACGCGGGCGAGCCGGTCGGCGGGCACCCCGCGGTCGGCGAGGTAGCCGAGCACCGCCTCGCCCCGCTTGCGCGAACCCACCAGCCCGACGTACGCGGGGTTCCGCGTCAGCGCGCGTTCCAGCGTCTCCTCGTCGTTGTGGCCCTGGGTCGCGACGACCACGTAGGACCGTTCGGTCACCGAAGCCAAGTCTTCGCTCAGCTCCGCCCGCCAGCCCAGCGCCGTCGCCAGCGCGACCAGCGTGTGCGCCAGCGGCGAGCGGCCGGCCACCACGAGGTGCGGCGCCGGGACGACCGGCTCGACGTAGATCTCCAGCGCGCCTTCGCTCTGGCACGAGATCGGCACGACGGTCATCCCGTCGGGCACCGACCCGAACCGGTCCGGCGTGCCGAGCAACAGCAGCCGCGGGGTGCCCTCGGCCAGCGCCTGCCGGGCCTCCCGCAGCACCACGGGTTCGGCGCAGGCGCCGCCGATCCAGCCGTGCAGCTCGCCGTCCTCGGTGACGATCGCGCGGCAGCCCTCCTTGCCCGACGACGGGCCTTCGCGCCACACGACCGTCGCGAGCGCGAACGCCTCGCCGCGGCGGGCCCGGTCGCCTGCCTCCGCCAGCACGTCCCAGCCGTCCATCAGTCGTCCGTCCGGACCGGCGGCACGCCCGAGACGTCCCGGCCGGTCCGCAGCGCCTGCCACACGCGGTCCGGCAGCAGGGGCATGTCGATGTTGCGGATGCCGGTGCCGTCGAGCGCGTCCATGACGGCGTTGACGAACGCCGCCGGCCCGCCGACCGCCGCGCACTCGCCGATGCCCTTGGCGCCGATCGGGTGGTGCGGTGACGGCGTGACGACCTCGCTGTGCAGCTCGAACCCCGGCGTCTCCCACGCGGTCGGCAGCAGGTAGTCCATGTAGTTCGAGCCGACGCAGTTGCCTTCCTCGTCGAAGGTGATGAACTGCATGTTCGACATCGCGTACGCCTCGGTGAGGCCCCCCATGATCTGCCCCTCGACGATCATCGGGTTGATGCGGACGCCGCAGTCGTCGACCGCGACGAGGTTCAGCACGTCCCACACGCCGCTCTCCGGGTCGACCTCGACGGTCGCGATGTAGACGGCGAACGGCCAGGTCAGGTTGGGCGGGTCGTAGTAGGCGTGGTTCTCGAGCCCCGGTTCCATCCCGTCGGGCATGTTCGAGTACGCGGCCATCGCGCACTCCTGGATGGTGACGCCGCGGTCGGGCACGCCGCGGACGTAGAACCGGCCCAGCTCCCACTCGACGTCCTCTTCGGACACTTCGAGCAGGTGCGCCGCGAGTTTCCGCGCCTTGGCCCGGATCTTGCGCGACACCATCGAGATCGCCGCGCCGCCGACCGGCGTGCTGCGGGAGGCGTAGGTGCCCATCCCGAACGGCGCGGTGTCGGTGTCGCCCTCCTCGACCGTGACGTCCTCGGCCGGGATGCCCAGCTCGTGGCTGACGATCTGCGCCCACGTCGTCTCGTGGCCCTGGCCCTGGCTCTTCGTCCCGACGCGCAGCAGCGCCTTGCCGGTGAGGTGCACCCGCAGCTCGGCGGAGTCGAACATCTTGATGCCGAGGATGTCGTACTCGCGGCTGTTGCCGGCGCCCAGCGGCTCGGTCATCGTCGAGATGCCGATGCCCAGCAGGCGGCCGCGTTTGCGCGCTTCTTCCTTCCGCTTCAGGAAGTCCTCGTAGCCGATCGCCTTCAGGCCGACGTCGAGGCACTTCTCCGGCTGGCCGGAGTCGACGAGGAAACCGAACGGCGTCCGGTACGGGAACTGGTCCGCGCGCACGAAGTTGCGGCGCCGGAACTCCGCCGGGTCGATGCCGAGGTCCTTCGCCGCCTGGTGCACCATGCGTTCCTGGAAGAACATCGCCTCGGTGACGCGGAACGAGCACCGGTAGGCGACGCCGCCGGGCGCCTTGTTCGTGTAGACGCCGCGCGCGGTGAGGTGTGCGGCCGGGATGTCGTAACAGGCGAACGCCGAGTGCAGCAGGCCGATCTTGAACTTGCTCGGCTGGGCGTCGGCGAAGAACGCGCCGTGGTCGGCGTCGGCGTGGATGCGGACGCCGAGGATCTTGCCGTCCTCGCGCAGCGCCAGCTCGCTGTCGAGGTACATGTCGCGGGCGAACCCGGTGGAGATGAGGTTGCCGGACTTGTCCTCGATCCACTTGACGGGGCGTTCCAGCAGGATCGAGCACAGGATCGAGCAGACGTACCCCGGGTACACCGGCACCTTGTTGCCGAAGCCGCCGCCGATGTCCGGCGACACGATCCGGATCATGTGCTCGGGCAGCTCGGCGATCATCGCGACGGCGGCGCGGACGATGTGCGGCGCCTGCGTGGTCATGTAGACGGTCAGCTTCTGCGTCGCGCGGTCGTAGTCGGCGACCGACGCGCAGCACTCGATCGGCGACGGGTGCGAGCGCGGGTAGTGCAGGCGCAGCTTGGAGATCCGGTCCGCGCTCGCGAACGCGCGGTCGGTGCCGGTCTTGTCCCCCACTTCCCAGTGGTAGACGACGTTGCCGTCCTGGCCGGCCTTGTCGTCGCGGATCACCGGGGCGTCCGCGGCGAGCGCCTGCTCCGGGTTGACGACCACCGGCAGCGGCTCGTACTCGACGTCGATCGCGTCGCAGGCGTCCTTGGCGATGTACGGGTCGTCGGCGACGACGCAGGCGACCTCCTGGCCCTGGAACCGGACCTTGTCGGTGGCCAGCACGGCCTGGGTGTCGTACGACAGCGTCGGCATCCACGCGAGGTTGCGCGTCGCGGCCATGTCGCCGGTGAGCACGAGGTGGACGCCGGGGATCTCCCACGCCTTGCTGGTGTCGATCGACTTGATCCGCGCGTGCGCCATCGGGCTGCGCAGGATCTCCATGTGCAGCATGCCAGGCAGCACGATGTCGTCGGTGTAGCGGCCCTGGCCGCGGATGAATCGGCTGTCCTCGACGCGCTTGCGGCTCGCGCCGATGCCGCCGATCCCGACCTCGTCGAGTGCCTTCGTCACTGGTCTTCCTTCCGCAGTTTCGCGGCGGCCCAGAGCACCGACTTGACGATGTTCTGGTACCCGGTGCACCGGCAGAGGTTGCCCGACAGGGCCCAGCGGACGTCCTCTTCGGACGGATCGGGTTCGCGGTCCAGCAACGCTTTCGCGGCGAGCATCATGCCGGGCGTGCAGAACCCGCACTGCAGGCCGTGCTCCTCGCGGAAGCCCTCCTGCACCGGGTGCAGCTCGCTGGCCGACGCCAGGCCTTCGACGGTGGTCACCTCGTGGCCGTCGGCCTGCACGGCGAGCATCGTGCAGGACTTCACCGGCGTGCCGTCGACGAGCACGGTGCAGGCTCCGCAGCTGGTCGTGTCGCAGCCCATGTGCGTGCCGGTGAGGCGCAGCCCCTGCCGCAGCAGGTGCGACAGCAGCAGCCGCGGCTCGCACTCGATGACCCTGCGGCGGCCGTTCACGGTCACCGTGATCCGGCGTTCGGGCACGCCCGCGGCCGGTTCGTCGCGGACTTCGTGCACGAGGCTCATCGGGTGGTCCCTTCCAGTGCGCGCACCACGAAGGTGTGCACCATGTGCCGCTTGTACGCGGCGCTGCCGCGGTGGTCGGACTTCGGCCGGGCGGCCGCCGCGGCGAGCGTCGCCGCCTCTTCGATCGTCTCGGCGGTCAGCGGTCCGCCGACGAGCGCCGCGGCCGCGTCGGCGCACTCGATGGTGGCGCCGCCGACGCCGGTGAGCGCGATCCCAGCCCGGCCGACCCGGCCGTCGGGGGTGGTGTCGACGGCGACCGCGACGCCGACCGTCGCGAAGTCGCCGACCCGGCGTTCCAGCTTGAGGTAGCCACCCGACGGCGTCCCGCGCGGCGCGGGGATGACGGCCTCGACGGCGATCTCGTCCGGGGCCAGGGCGTTCTGGAACGGGCCGAGCACGAACTCGCGGGCCGGGATGCTCCGCCGTCCGCCCGGCCCGGCCGCGACGATCGAGCCGTCGAGGGCCAGCACCACCGACGCCCAATCGCCCTGCGGGTCGGCGTGGCACAACGACCCGACGAGCGTGCCGCGGTTGCGGACGATCGGGTCGGCGATGAGCGGCGCCGCGGCGGCCATGGTCGGCTGGGTGTCGCGCAGCAGGTCCGACCGTTCCAGCGTCACGTGCCGGCAGAGCGCGCCGACGTGCAGGTTTCCGGCGTCGTCGACCTCGTGGTGGTCGAGCCCCGGGAGGTTGTTGATGTCGACGAGCAGCGCGGGCGCGGCGAAGCGGAGCTTCATCAGCGGCACCAGGCTCTGCCCGCCGGCGAGGACCTTCGCCTCGTCGCCGTGCTCGCGCAGCAGGCCGAGCGCCTCGTCGAGCTCGCGCGGGGCCTCGTAGGAGAACCGGCTCGGGTACATGGGCGTCAGTCCTCCGTCCTCAGTCCTCGTCCGGGACGGCGACCGGCAGGGTGTCCTCCTCGGGCTCCGGCCGCGGCCGCTGGTGCGGCGGCCACGGCCCCGCGACGGGCTGCCCGGCCACCTTGAGGAACCCGATCAGCTGGGGCCACGCCCAGACGGTCGGGCCCGGCCCTTCCTTCGGCGCGTTCTCGACGAGTTCGTACAGCCGCGGGTTGCCCCGGCTGTGCCCGTCGGACTCGATCCGCATGCCGCGTACCCGCTTCCGCCGTCGATCAGGTGATCGGATGGTCCCCCCGGGGGACACGCAGGGCAACGAGCGAATAACCCTTCGCTTAACCGTCGAGGCCGGCCGTGGCGTACCACACGTGGGTGATCTTCGTGGTGGCGTGGGTGATCAGCGCGGATACCGGGTAACCGCCGCTTGGTGGCCGGTTCGCGGCCCGAAATTCGAGGGGATGTGGTCCCGGTGTCCGAAGTGTCCCGGCTTCCGGTGGTCGTCAGCGAGAACTGGGATTGGCAGATGCGCGGGGCGTGCCGGGGGATGGACGCCGGTGTGTTCTTCCACAGCGACAACGAACGCGGGATGGCGCGCAAGCGCCGCGAAGACCTCGCCAAGCAGATCTGCGCGAGCTGCCCGGTGCGCCTGCAGTGCCTCGACCACGCCGTCGCGGTGCGGGAGACGCACGGCATCTGGGGTGGGCTCGGCGAAGGCGAGCTGCGTCAGCTGATCGCCACCCGGATCTGACTCAGCTGCTGGATCTCAACGATCAAGCACCGCGCCCGGGCGTCCTTCGTGACGGGCGTCGTGCAACCGGTCACCGGGGGGACAGCGGTCTGATCGGCGTGTCAGGACGGCGTCAGGGCCGTGTCAGGCGAGCCGCCGACAGTCGCCTCATGACAACGAACAGCACGACCTGGTCCGGCATGGTGGCGATCGACGACACGGCCCTGGCGGTCACCGACACCGGCGGTCCCGGCATCCCCGTGGTCTACCTCAACGGCCAGTTCGCCACCCAGGGTTACTGGCGCCGGGTCGTCGCCGAGCTCGGCGACGGCTTCCGGCACATCACCTACGACGAGCGGGCGCGCGGCAAGTCGAAGCGCTCGGGCGACTACTCCTTCGAGGTCGCCGTCCGGGACGTCGACGCCGTGCTCGCCGCTCGGGGCGTGGACCGGGCGCTGGTGGTCGGCTGGTCCTACGGCGCGCTGGTCGGCGCGCACTGGGCCGCGCGGAACCCGGAACGCGCGATCGGCGCGGTCCTGGTCGACGGCGCCTTCCCGTACGACTGGCTCGACGACGCCATGGAGCAGCGGATCCGCAAGCTGTTCAAGCGGATGAGCTGGTTCCTGCCGCTGCTGCGCCCCACCGGCCTGGCCCCGCGGATGAGCGCCGAGCAGCAGGCCGAGAGCAACATCGAGGTCGGCGTGCTCTCCCGCGAACGCGAGCTGGGCCCGGTGCTCGACGCGATCACGGTCCCGACGCGGTTCGTGGTCGCGTCGGGGACGTCGCTGGGCAGCCGCGGCGACGAGCAGGAGCGGATCCGCGCCGGGCTTGACGCCGCGGTCGCCCGCAACCCGCACATCGAGGTGAGCGCGAAGGTCACCAGCAACCACGGCGCGATCCTGCGCAAGGACTTCGGCGCGGTCGCCGGAGCCGTCCGCGAGGTCGCGGGCACGCGGACCGGCCTTACGGCACCAGGTAGCGCGTCAGGAGACTCGACCCGTCGGTGAGCACGGTGCCGAGGTCCAGCTTCAGCGGGTCGAAGGCACCGCCGACGGCGGCCCGGTCCGCCGTTCCGGCCACCAGGAACGGCGCGACCGTCAGCCGGAACTCATCGACCAGGCCCGCCTCGGCCAGCGACGCGAACAGCCGGGGCCCGCCTTCGCAGTCGATCCGGTGGAGACCACGCTCGGTCAGGGCGGCCACGGCGAGGTCGAGCGCGACGTGCTCCTCCCCCGCGACGATCACGTCGGCCCCCGCCGCGACCCAGGCGTCACGCTGGTCCTCCGGCGTCCGCTCGCTGGTGATGACGATGGTCGGCACAGCGGCGCCGGTGATCACGGGCGCGTCGGGCGGCAGGCTGCGGCCGGTGGTGACGACGGCGATCGGCGGGACCGGCTCGAGGCCGTGGCGCCGGCGGCGGTCCGCGGTCTCCTCGTCCGGGTGGACGCCGTCGAACTCCTCGACCACCGCGGTCCCGGCGCCGAGCAGGACGACGTCGGCGAGGTCGCTGCCCAGCTTGAACACGACCCGGTCGGGCTCGGTCGACAGCGGGCGCGAGCGGCCGGCGACGGTGATCGCGCCGTCCGTGCTCGACACGAAGTTGACGACCAGCCACTTCGCGACGTCGGGGAAGCGGTAGAGGGCTTCGAGGTCGTCCCGCCCGATTTCGCGGACGCTCTCGGGCGGCCAGATCTGCTGGAGTTTCACAGCCACCGCACCGCGTTCTTCGGCGGCCGGGTGCCGACGATGCTCGCGATCATCTCGACCACGTGCCGCGTCTCGCGGACCTGGTGCGCCCGGAACATCGCGGCGCCGTGCGCGGCCGCGAGCGCGGTGGCGGCCAGCGTCCCGGTGACCCGGTCGTCCATGCCGACGTCGAGCGTCTCGCCGACGACGCCCTTGTTGGACAGCGCCATCAGCACCGGCCACCCGGTGGCCACCAGCTTGTCGACGTTGCGCAGCACGGCCAGCGACTGGTGGGTGTTCTTCGAGAAGTCGATGCAGGGGTCGATCATGATGCCCTCGCGCGGGACGCCGCGCTCGACCGCGCGCTCGGCGAGTGCGGTCGTGTCGGCGATCACCGACGCGACGACGTCGTCGTAGACCGGCTTCACCGGGTCGGTGCGCGGGTCGAGACCGTCGGTGTGGGCGCAGATGTAGCCCGCGCCGTGCTCCGCGGCGACGTCCAGGATCTCGGCGTCGTAGGCGGCCCAGTTGTCGTTGATCAGGTCCGCGCCGGCGCGGCAGACGGCGTCGGCGACCTCGGCGCGGTAGGTGTCGACGCTGATCACGACGTCCGGGAAGTGCTCGCGGGCCCACGCCACGGTCGGGACGACCCGGGCGATCTCCTCCTTGACGGTGACCTCGGGGCCCGGGCTGGCCGGCACGCCGCCGATGTCGATCACGGCGGCGCCGTCGTCGAGCACCCGGCCGATCGCCGCCTGCGCCCGCTCCTCCTCGAACGTCACCCCGTTGTCGTAGAACGAGTCCGGGGTCCGGTTGACGATCGCCATCACCAGCGCGTTGTCGCTGGTGAGGCGCCGTCCCCGGAAGACGAGGTCGTGGATCGGCATGCGGTTCTCTCCTGTGCGGGACCGGCGGCGTGGTCGTCCCCGAGCATAGGCGATCATCGTTCTCCCGCCGTGCCCTCTCACGCTCAGCCGACGCTGGTGGAGAACTTCAGCGACCGGCCCGGCTCCGCGCGGAACGTCACGCCGTGGTCGTTGCTGTAGGCCTCGCCGCCGCCCGGGTAGGGGCTGGAGTCGTTGTACTCCAAGCCGTAGCAGCCGGTGGTGGTCGCCGAGCGGACCAGCAGCCCGTAGCGTTTCCCGGCCGTCACGGCGATGCCCGGCGTCACCGTGACCGCGCGCGGGGACCACCCGATCGACGTCGCCGGCACGACGGTCGTGCTCAGCGCGGCGCCGGTCGGCTGGAACTCCTCCGTCGCGGCGTAGACGCCGATTTCGAGGCCCGCGCCGGGGTTTCCGGCCTGGAAGCTCGTGTACGAGACGGCGGACAGCGTGCCGCCGCGGCTCGGGACGAACGTCTGGAACCGGGCGACGCCGGCGCCGACGTCGCAGTAGGTCCGGAAGCCGGCGACGCCGTCGGCCTGGTCCACGCCGGGCGGCGGGTCCTGGTGCCCGGCCGACCCGGTGGCGAGGTCCAGCGAGAAGGAGTTCCGGCAGGTCATCGGCGCGATCGCGCCCGTGGCGGTGAACTCGAGCGGCGCCCAGTAGTAGTTGGCGAGAGCTTCGTTGCGCTGCCCGTTGTTCCAGAGGTCGCTGGCGTAGACGTAGGCGGTGCCCGACGTCGTCGGGAGCGCCGAGACGAACGCCGGCTGCCCGCCGCACGAGTCCTGGCTGATCTTCACCGGCGCCGACCACGGCCCCAGCGGGTTCGCCGCCGTCCGGTACGACGTGCCGGTGCCCGCGCAGTAGCCGCAGTTCGGGTCGGAGTAGGTCAGGTAGTAGACGCCGTTCCGCTTGAACAGGGCGGGCGCTTCGGTCTGGCTCTGGCCGAGCCGCGTGTAGGCGCCGGTACCGGTCAGGTAATTCGCGGCGAGGCGCTCCACGACGATGTCGCCGCCTGCCCGCCAGTCGGTGTAGGCGAGGTAGGCGGTGCCGTCGGTGTCGACGAAGACGTCGTGGTCGCCGTTGTTGACCCCGCCCGCCGGCGCGTTGTTGTTCACCGCGAGCGTCGGCACCGGGGCTTCGGTGAACGGGCCGGCCGGGTTCGCGCTGGTGAGGACCCGGAAGCCGACGCTGTTGTCGTAGACGTTGACCCAGAGCACGTACTTGCGGGTGGCCGCGTCGTAGCCGACGTGCGGCCGGAAGCAGCCGTAGGTGGCGCCGTTGCAGCGGGTCTGCCAGACGCCGGTGGCGTCGAAGAGCCGGCCCCGGTCGGTCCAGTGCACGAGGTCGGGCGAGGTGTAGACCTTGAACCCGCAGAACGGCGAACTCGTCGCCTGCCAGGCGAAACCGCAGTCGTAGCTGGTGCCGTAGAGGTAGTACGTACCGCCGAAGAGGGCGATCTCGCCGTCGTGCGCGTCGACCGCGTCACCTCGCGTGTCGAACCGGACGACCTGGTTTCCCTGCGCGTCGAAGTTGGTGACGGTCGTGGTGAACGCGCGTGCTTCGGCGGGGGCGGACAGCGTCACCGCCAGTACCGCCGCCAGCACGAGGGTGATCGCGGACCGGAGCCTGCGGGTGCCTGTCATCGTGCCGGCCTCCTTGCCGAACATGAAACGTTTCAAGCTTCTCGCGCGTCCACGCTAACCCATAGATTGCGCCCATGGCCGACTTCACCGACTTCAACCTCAAGCTGATCGTCGTCGAGCAGCTGATGTACACGGACAAGACGCTGACGCCCGCGTTCCGCATCGCCGACGTCCTGGGCGTGACCGACACCTGGGAGCACACCTACCAGCGCGGGCTCGCCCACCAAGTGGTCCCGGAGGCGCGTGAGTACTTCGAGGCGCTGGAGATCGGCGACGGACTCCTGGCCACTGTGACGGAGCTGGTCATGGACGGCGGGCTGCGGGTGTACCAGGAGTGCGCGCCGATCTGGGACGGCGAGGACGAGCTGTTCGACGTCAGCTCGCTCGACGATCTCGCCCTGCTGCCGAACTTGCGGCGTGTCGTGGGCTCGGAGTTCCTCGGCCCGCGGTTGCGGGAGGTCCTTCGCTCCCGCGGTGTCGCGGCGGACTGACCGAGCGGTCCGCGTCGCCGTAGTAGCCCGCGGGCAGCTGCCGGAAGCGGCGGCGGAAACGCAGCCAGCCGACCAGCTGCGTGCCGGCCGCGAGCACGAGGTAGGACAAGGCGAACCACCCCTGCGCGCCGAGGTGGTCCAGGTCCATTCCGGCCGGCCACACCGCGACGAAGAACAGGGCGGACGGGGCGAACCGGTGGGCGTCCTGGGCCCGCAGCACGCCGTCGACGGCGCGGGACGCGGCGTCCTCGGCGATGATCGGCGCGCGCAGCACCCGGCCGAGGACCAGCGCGATCGCCCCGGCCCCGGCGGCGAGCCCGAGCGTGCGGGCCCCGGCGTCCAGGGGCGCGGCGGGTTCGGTGAGGAACTGCAGGGCGCACAGGACGGCTCCGCCGCCGAACGTGATCGCCGTCGCGGCCAGGTGCCACCAGCCGACCTGCCGCGCCGCCGCACGCCACGGCGGCGGGGTGCCGGTGCCGGTCAGGCTCTCGGCGAGCTCTTCGCGCGCCTGCACCTGGCGCCACCGCATCACGAGCAAGGCGGCCAGCACCACGCCGACCAGCAACGGCCGGAGCAGCTCCAGCTCCCGCGGCGCGCGGAAACCGGGCCAGAAGACGAGGCAGACGACCAGCACGGCGAACACGGTCGGCCGCCGCAGCCATTCCCGGGTGCCGACGCGCAACGCGAGCAGCCGGGTCGGCAACCCGACCTCGACCCCGTGCCGCGCAAGCCACATCCGCGTGGCGGTCACCTCGGCGAACGACGGTTCGCCGGGCAGCCTCGGATCGACCGGCAACGCCGGTTCACGCACGACCAACCGAAAGCCTCCCAGCCCTCACCACCCGCGGGAAGTCTACGACAGGGCCCGGGCCGGGCTCACCGCGCGGGTTTGCCGGTGAAGGCCAGGGGACGCCCGCCGGATCCACTCCAGCCGACCGGCGCACTTCGACCGGCCACGACCCGGACGACCTCGCCGTCGCCGGTGCACACCACTGCTTCTTCACCAAAGCACGGCCCCGGCTCACCACCGGTTCACCACGAGAACCGCGGCAGCTCACCAGCCCGACCGACCTACGAAAGCGCGGCGGCCTCGGCAGGCTCGAACCGGCCGCGGATCCAGACAATCGCCGCGTCGCCCTCGAAGGACTCACCACACCAGCGCCCCGACTCACCGCGGCGGTTTGGCCGCGAAGACCCAGCGGTTGCTCGCCAAAGCGTCATGGCGCTCCGGCACCAGGCCCGCGCCGTGCTCCACCGCGAGGTCGAACGGGGTGCGGACCGATGTCTCCCAGGCGCCGGCCCGCAGTGCGGCCGCCGAGTCCGGGCGGGGTTCGGCGTCGAACAGGGCCGTCAGGTCCACGCCGATCTGTTCCTTCGTGCTGCGGTAGATCGCGCTGGTGCGGTACTCCACGCCGAGCTTGACCTCGTACGCCAGGCAGCTGCCGGGCGCCGCCAGGCGGTCCACCGTCGTGATGAGTCGGCGTTCCGCGTCCGCGGGCAGGTAGAGCAGCAGGCCCTCGGCCAGCCACGCCGTCGGGACGCGCGGGTCGAACCCCGCCTCGCGCAGCGGCCGGACCCAGTCCTCGCACAGGTCCACCGCGACCGTCTTGCGGGCCGCGCTCGCCGTCGCGCCCAGGTCGTCCAGGACTTCCTGCTTGAACGCCAGCACGTCCGGCCGGTCCAGCTCGAAGACCGGGCAGCCGGCCGGCCACGCAAGCCGGAAGGCCCGCGAGTCCAGCCCGGCGCCCAGCAGCACGACCTGCCCGGTGCCGGCGCGCACCGCGTCGAGCAGGAAGTCGTCCAGGACCCGCGTGCGCAGGCCGAAGTAGCGCCCGAGCCGGCCCCACAGCGGGTTCGCCGCCCCGCCGGGGACGTCGTGCCAGTGCACCGGCCACTCCCCCGACGCCCGCGCCGCCCGGACGAAGTGCCGCGCGAACCCGTCGTGCGCCAGGGAATCCGGCCGGGTCGCCTCGATCGCCCTGGCCGCGGCGACCATCAGCGCGGTCCGGCCGACGCCGCCTTCGACGCCTCGGGTGGTGACCACTCGTCCTCCTCCGCGAATCGGGTCCACGACGCGGGCCGGTCGTGCGTGGTCGTCCGCGCCCCGTAGACGGTTTCCATGAACCGCAGGGTTTCCTCGTCGGACCGGTGCAGGGCGGTCGTGCAGTCGGTCAGGACCGTGAGGTGGAATCCCTTCTGGAACGCCGTTCTCGCCGTCGAGTCCACGCAGACGTCGGCGTAGACCCCGGCGAGGACGAGGTGCCCGATCCGGCGCCGGCGCAGGTACTGCCCGAAGCCGTGCGCCAGGAACGCGTCGAAGCAGGCGTACTTGGTGAAGACGCGCTCGCCGGCCGCGGGCGCGACCTTGTGGAACTCCGCGCCCCACGAACCGGTCCGGCACTTCGGCTGCTTGCCCAGCACCCGGTCGCGCCGCCGCCAGCTCGGCCGCTGGTGCTCGACGTCGCCGAGGAACCGCACGAAGACGACCTCCGTGCCGGCCCGCCGGGCGAGGTCGACGGCGCGCGCGGCGTTCGTCGTGGCCCGCTGCAACGTCCCCGGTGCGCCGCGGTACCGGGCCGCGACGACGGGCCCGGCGCAGAAGTCGTTCTGCAGGTCCACGACGACCAGGGCCGTCTTCACGCGCCCGCCACCGGCACCCGGCCGGCCGCCGGGTCGAGCGCGGCCAGGACTTCGGCCACGAATTCGGCGGTCGACTGCCGGCCGCCGACGTCCGGGGTGCCGACGCCCCGGTCGCGCGCGGCGTCCAGCGCTTGTTCGGTCGCCGCGATGGCGCCCGGGCAGCCCGCGTGCCGCTCGGCGATGGCCGCGGCGGCCCGGATGGTGGCCGTCGGGTTGACCCGGCCGGTCCCCGCGAGGTCGTCGGCCGAGCCGTGCACGGTCTGGTACTCGACGAGCCCGGCGACGTCCGGGTGGAGGAGGACGTTCTCGGTGTAGCGGCGCTCCTGGCGTTCGCCGCCGAACGCGTCGAGCAGGACGACGTGCATGATGTCGGCCCACTCGTTGCCGGCGACGACCAGCGTGCGCGGGGTGAGGCCGTGCTCGATCAGGTTGCGGTTCACCGTGTCCGGCTGGCAGAGCTCGACGGTCACCCCGAGCCGGCCGGCGATCTCGGCGACCCACTCCCCGAGCGCGCCGTCGAGCAGGTGGAACTTGTACGCCAGGACGATCCGCGCGGGTCCGTCGTCGGGCCACTGCGCCCAGGCCCGGCGCAGCGCGAACACGATCACCTTCTCGGTGATCTCCTTGCTGAACACCGTCGTGCGGGTCAGCACGCCCGGCGTGTGCCGGTTTTCGCCGGTGTAGAAGCCCTGGGCCTGGTCCCGGACCAGCAGCAGGCCCGGCGTGATCGGGTCGACCTTGACCGCCTGCAGCCGCTCCCGGACCAGGTAGAGCGACTGCGCGTTGATCGCCGTGCGGAAGATCGCCGGGACGTCGGCCCGCGCCTGCTCCCGGCAGAACCGCTCGTAGTGCTCGGCGTCCTCGTGGGTCAGCCGGCGGATCCGCTCGGTTTCCCCTTCACCCTTCAGTGAGAAATAGGAATGGTACAACCGGGGCGAGCGCACGATTTCGATTTCGGTCGAGTGCCGGAGGCCGATTCTGGTCAGCACGTTTTCGAAGACGTCCGCCAGTTCCGGACCCGTACCCCGGCCGACCGCCAGCCCGACGACCGGCCGCGCGCGGTGCGCGCCCATTCAGCCGGCCACGTTCGCGACCAGGTGGTCGCCGGCGATGCCGACCTTGTCCGGGCTGTAGTAGTCCTTGATCGCCGCGGTCCAGACCGGCACCCGGACGCGGTCGCCCGCCGACGGCCCGAAGGCCTCGAACAGGGCGTCGATGTTGTCGCGGTCGAACCCGATCGCCGTCATCAGGGCGACGAACAGCGGGCGTTCGATCATCCCGTCACCGTCCGGATCCCCCAGTGCGGCAAGGGATTCCGCGAACTCGGTCACCGTGGCGTCGAACCGTTCCGGCGACAGCACGCAGGCCGCGTACTCGTCGTAGCTCACCTTGCCGTCGTGGTTGGCGTCGAGCTCCCGCTCCAGGGTGGTCCAGTACCGGTGGAAGGCCGCCTCCATCGCCTGCTTCGCGGCGGCGCCGGAGCCCTGGGCCGCCCGCAGCACGCGGTCCGCCATCGTCGAGAAGTCCCGTTCTTCGAGATAGCCGTTCCGGTCGACGTCGAAGAGGGTGAAAACGAGCTTGATCCGGTCGACCGCGGTGGCACCCATCGATTTTTGACCTTTCGCGTCGGGATTGTTCCCCGAGCAGTTTGCGCCCGGCGGGCCGGGCCGTGAATCCGTTTCACCCCAAGGTGTGGAATCACCGTTTTGCCGCGTTTTCACCGGGGCGCACCACCGGTTCACCCCGGCCGGGGCACGCCCCGGCACACACGGTGATGCTCAGCGGCGGGCGGCCTCCAGCGCGGCGACCAGAGCGTCGACGCCGAAGGCGAACTCGGCGTCGTGGTCGCAGACCGCCAGGTGCGGGGCGGCCGCCACGACGTGCGGCAGGCCGGACGCCGTCAGCTCGGTTTCGCGCCGCCCGGCGCCTTCGACGTCGGCGCCGCTGAACGCCGGCCCCGCGGACACCTCCCGCAGCAGCGAGCCGACCAGGAAGGCGAGCGACGTCCGCAGCGCGTGCACGGCGCGCTCCGGCGGGAACCCGGCCCGGTCGAGGACGGCCAGCACCGCCTCGGTCGGCCCGAGCACGGCGGGCGCGTCGAGCTGACGGGTCAGCACCAGCGGCACGCAGCGCGGGTGCCGGAGCGCGGAACGCCGGAAGGCGTGGGCGACCGCGCGGACGTCGGCGGCGAGGTCGCCGCTCGGCGCCGGCAGGCGCAGGCCGGCCAGCACCGCCTCGGTGATCGCGTCGAGCAGCGCGTCCCGGCTCGCGACGTGGTTGTAGAGGCTCATCGCGTCGACGCCCAGCCGCTTGGCGACACCGCGCATGGTCAGCCGTTCGACGCCCTCGGCCTCGGCGAGCGCCATCGCGGCGTCGACGATCCGCTTGCGCGACAAGGGTTCCTGCCCACGCCGGGGCCGGCCGCGCCGCGGCGGGTCCGTCTCGGTGTCCATCCCGCACCTCCTGGACAAAACCTACAGCGTAGGTCTACGGTCGGCCCATACCTACGGCGTAGGTTTTATCCCACCAAGACTGAGGACCCCGGATGACGACCGCCTACACCCTGCCGCCGGAAGACGTGCTGCGCGCTCGCGAGAAGCTCGTCCTCGACCACTTCCACGACGAGGTGCGCCAGGCCTGGGACGACGTGCTGGAGACGTTCCCGCACCCGCACTACGAGCTGATCGCGTCGATGACGGTCCACGACGGCACCAGCGAGGTCCGCGGCTACTACCACGACACCCGCGTCGCGTTCCCCGACCAGGACCACGAGATCATCGCCCTGCGCCACACGGCCGACGCCGTGGTCGTCGAGTTCTGGCTGAAGGGCACCCACCTCGGCCCGCTGGGCAAGATCCCGCCGACGGGCAGCACGCACCGCACCCGGATGACGGCGTACTTCGTCTTCGACGAGCAGGAGAACCTGGTCACCGAGCGCGTCTACTTCGACCAGCTGACCGTGCTGAAGCAGCTGCTGGGCGGGCTGGACAAGAAGAACCCGAAGGACCTGGCCACGTTGGTGCGCGCGGTCTTCGGCGCGTTGAGCGAGGCCGGCGGCGAACCGGATCCCCGGCTGCTCGGCTGAAAAGGCGGGGGCGGCCGGATGCACCGGCCGCCCCCGCTCACTTCACCTGGTCAGCGCCGGCAGGGGTTGCCGGCGGGGTGGGCGTTGGTTCCGTGCACGTCGGCCTGGGACTCCGCGAGCACGATCTTGGCGAGCGCCGTGTCCAGCGCGACCGCCTGCTGCTTCACGACGCCGTTCACCACGGTCTGGCCGTTCAGCTTCAGCGATCCGATGACCAGCGGGATGGTCAGCGGGGCCGAGCCGACCGTGACCGCGAGGCCGTTGATCTTCAGCGAGGCGATGGTCGAACTGCCCGCGAGCACCGGGGCGAGACCGCCCGTGGCCGGCTGGCAGGTCGCCGACGCCTGCGACTGGATCACGCCCAGCTCGATGGTCAGCCCGAGCGTGCTGATCACCGTCTTGTCGATCTTGGCGGTGGCCTGCGCGTGGTCACCGGCGGCCGGGGCCGCCGACTGGTTGTCCGGCGTGACGTCCGTCGACGCGGTCAGCGCCTTGGTCTCCACCTTGATCAGGCCGGCGTTGAGCGTCGCGCCCAGCACCGTCTGGCTGTCGTCGGCGCAGGGCAGGTTCGCCGGGTTGGCGACGCCGGCCGTGATGCCGATGACGTTGGCGGCCGTGCCGGTGCAGGAGAACGCGCCGTCCCGGTCGTCGTCGGTGATCGTGCCGATCCCGGTCGGGTCGACCAGGCCCGCGCCGACCGGCGCCGACAGCGTCACCGTGAACGTCTCGTCCGGCTCGTCGACCGTGTCCGGGTTGACCAGCACGGTCACCGGCTTGGTCGTCTCACCGGGCGCGAAGGTGACGTCGCCGCTCGCCGCCGCGTAGTCCGCCGGCGCGGTCGCCGTGCCGTTCGCGGTGGCGTAGTGGACCGTCACCGGGTTCGGGCTGGCCCCGCCGAGCAACGACACCGTGAAGGTCGCCGGTACCGGAGCACCGCCGGATCCTTCGGCCACCGTGACGTCGTTGATGCTCAAGCCGAGCACCCGCACGGTCGTCGTCTCGATGTAGCCCCGCGAGACGCCGTCGACCAGGTAGTCGACGGTGCAGTGGTACGTCCCCGGCGCGGCGTTCGCCGCGGCGGCCACCGTCTCGGTGAAGGTGGCGACGTCACCGCTGGGCACCTTCACGCTGGCCGGCGCGTTGGTGACCGTGAGCTGCGGGTCGCACGTCGTGACGTGCGGGGCCACCGTGACCTCGATGGACTTGATGCCGTCGAGGATGGCCTGCGAGACCGCGCTCGAGGGCACGTTGTTGAGCAGCACGCCACCCGTGGCCGACGTGATCGCGCTGGCCTGCCCGTCGAGGTCGAGCGCGCCCACGTTGACCGCGACGACGCGGATGTTCGCCGCCTTCAGCGCGGCGATGGTCTGGGCCAGGTCGTGCCCGCCGCTCGGGTCGTGCGACGGCGCGTCGCCGAACCAGGCGACGATGCGCGTGCCGTCCGGGCGGAAGGTGACCGCGCCGGTGGCCAGCTCGTACAGGGCGTTGAGGTCGGCTTCCGGGCCGTCGCCGCCACCGGAGGCGACCCACTGGTTCGTGCCGGCCTGGACCGCCGCCTGGTCACCGGTGATGCCCGTGTTGACGCGGAACGCGAAGGGGTCGCCGAAGTCCTTGTACTCGGCCACCCCGAACTGCGCGGTCGGCTGCGCGGCGAGCACGTCACCGGTGATGGTGTCGGCGTTCGCGCGCACGTTGCCGATCGCGGCGCCCATGCTGCCCGTGGTGTCGGCGAGCAGCACGAGGTCGGGGTTCGGCGGCACGGCCGACGTCGTGACGTGCTTGGTCACGGTGGTGCTCTGGCCCGCGTTGAGGGTGAGGTCGACGGTGGCCGGATCGACCCCGGGCGGCGCCGCGGCGGCGACGGCCGTCGGTGCGAGCAACGCCGTGACGGCCGTCAAGGCGACGAACACTGATCTTCGGGACATGACTTCCCTTTCGAGAATTTCCGGTGGCTGGCCTGAGGAAGACGGAAAATGGCCTGCTTCGTTAGCACTTCGCCCGCGGTTCACCCGGAGTGCCCTGTGTCAAGGCGCCCAATGGGCGATCACCGGGAAATCGGGCTACTCAACCAGGTACTGACCGGGCCGAGCCGTCGAAAGCCGATCGGGAAACGTCACGCTTCAGAGCGACGCCGGACCGGGGTATTTGCACGATGCGTGCTCGACGGGAAGCGGGAAACCCTCGATATTTCTCACCGGAAACGCAAAGAATGACCCGAATGCCGCAGTGTCCGGGCTACGAAAGGTCGGCCAGGTCGAGCACGAAGCGGTACCGGACGTCGTTGCGGCCGAGCCGCTCGAGGGCTTCGTTCACCTGCTTCGACGGGAGCACTTCGACGTCGGCGGTGACGCCGTGCTCGGCGCAGAACTCCAGCATCTCCGCCGTCGCCGGGCGGCCGCCGCTGCCCGCGGAGCCCAGCTTCTTGCGGCCGACGAGCAGATCCATCATCGACACGGTGACCGAGCCCAGGTGGCCGACGACGCTGAGGGTGCCGTCCAGCGCGACCAGCTTCAGGTACGGGGCGAGGTCGTGGGGCACCGCGATGGTGTCGACGACGACGTCGAACCGGTCCCGCGCCGCGGCCAGCTGCCGCTTGTCGGTGGACACGACCAGGTCGTGGGCGCCGAGGCGGCGGGCGTCCTCGGCCTTGCCGTCGGTCCGGCTGAGGACCGTCGTCTCGGCCCCGAGCGCGACGGCGAACTTGACCGCGAGGTGCCCGAGGCCGCCGAGCCCGGCCACGGCGACACGCGTGCCGGGGCCGACGTCCAGCGCCCGCAACGGCTCCCAGACGGTGATCCCCGCGCACAGCAACGGCGCCGCGGCCGCCGGGTCGAGTCCCGCGGGCAGCGGGTAGGCGAAGGCCTCGTGGACGACGTACTCGCGGGAGTAGCCGCCCAGGGTGGGGGTGCCGTCGTGGCGGTCGGTGCCGCCGTAGGTCAGGGTCGGGAACGCGTAGCAGAAGTTCTCCTGCCCCCGCCGGCACATCGGGCACTCCCCGCACGAGTCCACGATGTTGCCCACGGCGACGGCGTCCCCGGCGGCGAACCGCGTGACGCCGCTACCCACCTCGGTCACCACGCCGGTGAACTCGTGGCCGGGCACCAGCGGCGTATCCCGGCCGGGCCGGCCCAGCGCGTGGAGGTCGCTGTGGCAGACCCCGCAGTAGTCCACGCGCACGGCGACATCGTCCGCCCGCAGGTCACGGCGTTCGAGCGGCACCTGCCGCAACGCGTCCCCGGCGTGGTCGGCCTGCCAGCCCACGGTCGTCCTCATGGCTTGCTCCTCAAACAAACAGACTGTTCGGTCTATTTGACCGTAGCCGAGCATCGGCGATCCGGCAAACAGACTGGTCTGTTGTTATCGTGGGCCGCATGGCCGACAAGCCCCTGACCTCGCGGGGCGCCGCGACGAAGCAGCGCATCATCGACGTGGCGACCCAGGAGTTCGCGCGGTACGGCCTGGCCGGGGCGCGCGTCGAGCGGATCGTGGCCGCGGCCCGCACCAACAAAGCGCAGCTCTACGGCTACTTCGGCAGCAAGGAAGAGCTGTTCGACACGATCTTCCTCGACTCGATGGGCTCGATCCGCGACGGCGTCCCGATCGACGCCGGCGACCTCGCGGACTGGGCCGTCCGCCTGTACGACGAGTACCTCCGCCGGCCCGACCTGATCCGGCTGGCCACCTGGGTCCGGCTGGAGCGGCGCCCCGCCGGGCACCTCGTCGCCGACGCCGACCGCCTCGACGCCGCCAAGCTCGGCGCCATCGCCGACGCGCAGGCCGCGGGGCTCGTCCGGGCCGGGGACCCGTTCGACCTGATGGCCATGGTGATCGCGATGTCGATGGCGTGGTCGCCGGTCAGCAACGTCTACGCCGCCACCGGCGAGGAGCCGCCGGAGCTGCACGAGCAACGCCGGACGCTCCTGCGGGAGAGCGTCCGGCGCGCTGTCGCACCCGGGTAGGACTCAGTAGCGGAAGGACCGGGTCCCGGTCAGCGACCAGGCGCGGGCGACCCGGCCGTCGCGCACGGACAGCAGGTCGGCGCCGCTCGCCGCGGGTCCGGTCCACAGGAACGCGACGGTGCCCCGGACCGGATCGACGATCGGCGCGCGATGCGGCGTCAGGACCGCGGGATCCGGGCGCGTGAGCGGGCCCGCCGCGCCGGAGAAGAACCCGAAGTCCCCGGTGATGACGTCCACCGGCTCGCCGGCGCGCCACCGGAGCCAGCCGTCGAGGACCTTGTCCAGGTCGTCGCCGGCGGTGTACGCCGGGTCGGGCGTGGTGTCGCGCCGCTCCCCCACGAACGTCCAGTTCTCCGCGATCCCGCCGCCGTGCAGGATGTTGACGTCGAAGCCGGTCATCTTCCGGCCGTCCGCCTTGTCGACGTCCCACAGGTAGGCGAAGTGGTCACCGCCGTCGGCGAGCACCCGCGGGCGGAAGATGTTGATGTGCTTGCCGCGGTACCCCTCGAGGAACCGCACCTGCTCCGCCGGCCCGACCACGCTGTCGAGCCCCGGGGTCTGCCCGGACCACTGCACGCAGGTCGGGCTCATCAGCTCGTGCGCCAGCGCGGGGTCCTCGTTCCACATGCGGCACCACTGCCGCATCCGTTCTTCGTTGTTTTCCATGTCCGCCACGGTTCCAGCGGTCCGCGACACCGTCCTGTCGGTGTTCGGCGTCACATTTCCCGGCATTTCACCGCAGGGCTTCCGCGTCCAGCCGGTCGAGTTCCGCGGCCCACTCGGCCTCGCGCGGGCGGAACCGCTCGCCGGTCGGCGCGGTGGCGGTGATGCGGTGCAGCTGGAACCCGCGGACGCCGTCGCGCAGGCGGCACCACGCGACGAGGTACCAGCCGTGCGGCCCCCAGAGCAGGCCCAGCGGCTCGACGTCGCGCTCGGAGGCCGCACCCGCCCGGTCGGTGTAGGTCACGTGCAGCACCCGGCTCGACACGACGGCGTCCTCGACCGCGTCCGCGACCGCACCGCGGATCACCGGCAGGTCGGGGTGCGGGCCGACGCGGTGCACGCGTGCGGCCAGCGCGTCCTCCCTTCGCCGCACATCGGGCGGCAAAACGGCCAGCACCTTCTGCGCCGCCCGCCGCGCGGCGTCCGCGAAGGGCGTGGCCGACGCGGCCCGCAGCGCGACGCTGATCGCCAGCGCCTCGCGCGCGGTGAGCGTCACGGGCGGGAGGGTGCGCTCGCGGTCCAGGCTGTAGCCGCCGTTGCGCCCGGTGCCGCTCCGGATGGCCACACCGGACTCCCGCAGCGCGTCGAGGTCCCGTTCGACGGTGCGGACGCTGACCTCGAACCGCCGCGCCAGCCAGGTCGCACTGCGCGGCCGGGGCGAGACGGCGCGAAGTTCTTCCACGAGGGCGTACAGCCGTTCGGTGCGATTCACGAGAGCTAATTTATCTGCCGTCCACCGGCCGATTCCGGCCGCTTACCGCAGTCCACCCGCCCAGGCTGTTACAGATCCGCACTCATTCGCGACAGCACTGTCGAGAATGAAGGGGAGGGTGGTCGGGTGACGGGCGAACGACAGGTGCGGCTGCGGCTGGGCACCCGAGAGGTCTCGGCCCCGGCCGAATTCGGCCGCGAGGTGGTGAAGTACACCGGAATCACGGTCCAGCGCGTCGAAGACGGCGACCTGGTAGGCCAGTCGTGGGTCCCGGTGGGAACAACACCGACGTTCGCGGACGACGAAGCCCTGATCGCGGAGTGGCACGAGGCGCTCCAGTGGACCCACGCCCCCGCCGACGTCTGACCCTCGCCTCGGGGCGCTGGTCGGCACGCCCGGATTCAGAGTTCCCTTAATCCACTGTTGCGGACCGCGGACCCGGCGGGGACGATCGGCGGTCATGCAGGTGCCGGCGCAGTTCGAGTACGAGCGGGCCACCAGTGTCGGGCACGCCCTCGAGCTGCTGGCCAAGTACGGCCCCGAGGGCCGGGTGATCGCCGGCGGGCACAGTCTCATCCCGATGATGAAGCTGCGGCTGGCGTGGCCCGAAGCGCTGGTCGACATCAACGAGCTCGGCGAGCTGGCCCGGATCGAGGTCGTCGGCGGGGAGCTGCGGATCGGGGCCCTCGTGCGGCACGCCGAACTGCTCGATTCGGCCGAAGCCGGGCGGCTGTTCCCGATCCTGCACGACGCCGAACGCGTGGTCGCGGACCCGATCGTGCGCAACCGCGGGACCGTCGGGGGCTCGTTGTGCCAGGCCGATCCGTCGGAGGACCTGGCGGCCGCGTTCACCGCCGTCCGGGCCGACGCCGTCGTCGAGGGCGGCACCGGGACGCGGGTCGTGCCCGTGCGGGAGTTCTTCACCGGGCCGTACGAGACCGCCGTCGGGCCGGGTGAGCTGCTGGTGCAGCTGCGGCTGCCGATCCGCGACGGCACCGGGAGCGCGTACGCCAAGGTCGGCCGGCGGGCCGGGGACTGGGCCATCGCCGCGGCGGGCGCGTCACTGCGGCTGGACGGCGACGTCATCGTCGAAGCCGGGCTCGGCCTCACCGCCGTCGGCGCCCCGCACTTCGCCGCCGCCGAGGCGGCGGACTTCCTGCGCGGCGGCCCGGCGACGCCGGAGCGGCTCACCGAGGCCGGGACGATCGCCGCCGCGCACTGCTCCCCCACCGCCGACCAGCGCGGGCCCGCCGACTACAAGCGCCACCTCGTCGCGCAGCTGACCGCCAGGGCGCTGCACCAGGCGCACGCGCGGCGGGCGGGGTGACGTGGAGATCACCGTGACCGTCAACGACGAGGCGTACCGGCGCAGCGTCGAGCCCCGGCTCCTGCTGGTGCACTTCCTGCGCGACGACCTCGGTCTCACCGGCACGCACTGGGGCTGCGACACGTCCAACTGCGGCACCTGCGTGGTCTGGCTCGACGGGCTGCCGGTCAAGTCGTGCACGGTGCTCGCGGCGATGGCCGACGGCAAGCGCGTCCGGACCGTCGAGGACCTCGCCGACGGCCCACGGCTCGACCCCGTGCAGCAGGGGTTCGTCGCCTGCCACGGCGTCCAGTGCGGGTTCTGCACCCCGGCGATGCTGATGACCGCGCGCTGGCTGCTCGACCGCGACCCCGACCCGGACGAGGACACCATCCGCGAGGCCATTTCCGGGCAGCTGTGCCGCTGCACCGGCTACGAGAACATCGTCCGCGCGGTCCGCTGGGCCGCCGAGCACCCGGACGGTGAAGCGTGACCGCGAACGGCCACGGTTCCTTGCCCCGCAAGGAAGACGGCCGGTTCGTCCGCGGCCGCGGTACGTTCCTCGACGACGTGACCCGGCCCGGCATGCTGCACGGCGCGATCCTGCGCAGCCCGCACGCGCACGCCCGCGTCGTCGCGATCGACACCAGTGCCGCCGAGGCGCACCCGAAGGTCCGGGCCGTCATCACCGGCGCGATGCTGGCCGAGCGCGGCATGGCGTGGATGCCGACGCTGTCCCACGACGTCCAGGCCGTGCTGGCCACCGACAAGGTCCGGTTCCAGGGCCAGGAGGTCGCGTTCGTCGTCGCCGAAGACCGCTACGCCGCGCGAGACGCGCTCGAGCTGATCGACGTCGAGTACGAGCCGCTGCCGGTGATCGCCGACGCGCGGACCGCCCTCGACGCCGACGCCGCATTGATCCGCGACGACGTCGAAGGCCGTACGGACAACCGGATCTTCGACTGGGAGTCCGGTGACGCCGAAGCGACCGCCGACGCCTTCGCGCGCGCGGACGTCGTCGCGACGCAGGACATGCTCTACCCGCGGGTGCACCCGGCGCCGATGGAGACCTGCGGCGCGGTCGCCGAGCTGGACCCGGTCACCGGCAAGCTGACCGTCTGGGCCACCGCGCAGGCGCCGCACGCGCACCGGCTGCTCTACTCGATGATCACCGGGCTGCCCGAGCACAAGATCCGGATCGTCGCGCAGGACATCGGCGGCGGCTTCGGCAACAAGGTCGGGATGTACCCGGGTTACCTGTGCGCGGTCGCGGCCACGATGCTCACCGGGCGGCCGGTCAAGTGGGTCGAGGACCGCTCGGAAAACCTGATGAGCACGTCGTTCGCCCGCGACTACCACATGCACGGCGAGATCGCGGCGACGCGCGACGGGAAGCTGCTCGGCCTGCGCGTGCGGGTGCTGGCCGACCACGGCGCGTTCAACGGCACCGCGCAGCCGTCGAAGTTCCCGGCCGGGTTCTTCCAGGTCTTCACCGGTTCCTACGACCTGCCCGCGGCGCACTGCGCGGTCACCGGCGTCCACACGAACAAGGCCCCCGGCGGCGTGGCATACGCGTGTTCCTTCCGCATCACCGAAGCCGTGTACCTGGTCGAGCGGATGATGGACGTGCTCGCCTACGACCTCGGCGTCGACCCGGCGGAGCTGCGGGAGCGGAACCTGTTGCGGCCCGGGCAGTTCCCGTACACCTGCGCGACCGGCTGGGAGTACGACTCCGGCGACTACCCCAGGGCGCTGGCGCTGGCCAAGGAGATGGCGGGCTACGACGACCTCCGCCGCGAGCAGAAGGACAAGCGCGAACGCGGGGAGCTGATGGGCATCGGGCTGAGCTTCTTCACCGAAGCCGTCGGCGCCGGCCCGCGCGAGCACATGGACATCATGGGCCTCGGCATGGCCGACGGCGCCGAGCTGCGCGTGCACCCGAGCGGTTCGGCCGTGCTGCGCCTGTCGTGCATGTCCCAGGGCCAGGGCCACGAGACGACGTTCGCCCAGATCGTCGCGCATGAGCTGGGCATCCCGACGGACGAGGTCGAGGTGGTGCAGGGCGACACCGACGCCACGCCGTTCGGCCTCGGCACCTACGGCTCGCGCTCGACGCCGGTGTCCGGCGCGGCCACCGTGCTGGTCGCGCGGAAGGTGCGCGCGCGGGCGCGGCTCGTCGCCTCGGCGATGCTCGAGGTCAGCCCGGACGACCTGGAGTGGGAGCCGGGCCGCTGGTTCGTCCGCGGGGTGCCGGACCAGGGCCGGACGATGCGCGAGATCGCCCGCGCCGCGCACTCCGACCTGGCGCTGCCCGAAGGCGTCGAAGGGCAGCTCGACGCGTCCTGCGTGTACAACCCGCCGAGCCTGACCTACCCGTTCGGCGCCTACATCTGTGTGGTGGACGTCGATCCCGGCACCGGCCAGGTCCGGGTGCGCCGGTTCGTCGCGGTCGACGACTGCGGCGTCCGGATCAACCCGGCGATCGTGGCCGGGCAGGTGCACCGCGGCCTCGCCGACGGGATCGGGATGGCGCTGATGGAGCTGATCGCGTTCGACGACGACGGCAACCACCTCGGCGGCTCCTTCATGGACTACCTGCTCCCGACGGCCCTCGAATGCCCGTCGTGGGAGCTGGGCGAGACGTGCACACCGTCCCCGCACCACCCGATCGGCGCCAAGGGCATCGGCGAGTCCGCGACGGTCGGCTCCCCCGCCGCGGTCGTCAACGCCGTCGTCGACGCACTGCGGCCGTACGGCGTGCGGCACGCGGACATGCCGCTGACGCCGGCGGCGGTCTGGTGCGCGATGCAGGGCCGTCCACTTCGGACGGACCTGGCCATCACCTGAGACCCGGCGGGAGACCTCGTTCAGAACAGCGCGACGGGGTTGACCGGGATGCCGGTCAGGCCGTGGACACGTGGCGGGGCAACGGAAAGCAGGAAGCTGTAGCGCTCCAGCTCCGCGCACAGCGCCGCGAGGTCGTCGAGCGCGACCGCGTCGATCAGGGGCATCGCCAGCCGGCCCAGGCCGATGCCGTGCAGCGGGGACGGGCCGCCCGGGTCCAGCGGCGGGAAGGCGTCACCCCGGTCGGGTGCGCAGAGTGCGACGCCGCGGCGGTCCATCCAGCGCACGGCGTCGACGCTGATGCCAGGGGTCGGCGTGCCGGGGACCGGGGTGGCCGGCCAGCCGAGCCGGACCACCAGTGCGTCACCCGGCCGCACCTCGACGTCCAGGCGCCGCTCGGCTTCCTCGAAGTCGTGTGACGTCACCGCGTATCCCGAGGGAAGGGGTCCGTCGACGGCCAGGTCGAGCAGGACCCCGCGCGTCACGATCCCGGCGGCGAAGGCCGACGTCGACGCGTGCGTGACCCCGCCGGCGGTCACGACCTCGGCCCGCGGCCGGCCCGGGTAGACCTGGTCGCCGGTCGACCAGTGCGCCAGCGCGTCGAGGTGCGTCGACTTCGCGTGGTGGTTGGTGACCAGCATCAGGTCGGCCGACACGCCCACCCCGGTGTACGACATCAGCTGCTGCACCGGCGAGACGTCCACCGTCGTGGGCGCGAACGGGCTGCTGATCATCGGGTTCGGCGTGATCGGCTGCGCCAGCGACACCCACCGGCCCGTGCGCACCTCGGCGGCGGCCTGCGCGCGCACGTCGTCGGTGATCAGGTTGAGCGTGCCCAGTTCGTCGTCGGCGCCCCAGCGGCCCCAGTTGTCCGGCAGGTCGGGGTCGGCCATGAGCGGGGCCCTTCTCGTCGCGATCGCCGGAGGGCGGTCGCCGACCGCCGCGTCGTGATCCACCGTACTCGGTCGATCACGACCGGCGGCGGGCCGCGTCAGGCGTCCTTTGTGGACAGCCGGTCGGCGTCGTCCCGCGCCGCCGGGGTCTCCGGGGCACGCCGGGTCAGCACCAGCGGGACGTCGTCGGTGACGGCGACCGTGTGCTCGGAGTGGGCCGTGCGCGAGCCGTCCGCCGAGCGGATGGTCCAGCCGTCGGGGTCGTAGACGATCTTGTCGGTCGTCCGGGCGAACCACGGCTCGAGCGCGAGGGTCAGGCCCGGCCGGAGCTTCATCCCGCGGCCCGCCTGGCCCTTGTTGGAGACGTGCAGGTCCTCGTGCATGGTGCGGCCGATGCCGTGCCCGCCGAACTCGGTGTTGACCGGGTAGCCGTAGTCGCACGCCACCGCGTAGATCGCCGCCGAGATGTCGCCGAGGCGGTTGCCCGGGCGCGCCACCTCGATCGCCGCTTCCAGCGCTTCCTCGGTGGCGCGGATGATCCGCTGGTCCTCCTCGGCCGGGGTGCCGACGATGACCGTGCGCGCCGAGTCCGCCACCCAGCCGTCGATGCCGACCGCGATGTCGGCGCTGAGCACGTCGCCGTCCCGCAGGACGTAGTCGTGGGGCAGGCCGTGCAGGACGGCGTCGTTGACCGAGAGGCAGATGACGTTGCGGAACGGGCCCTTGCCGAAGGACGGCGCGTAGTCCCAGTAGCACGACTCCGCGCCGCGGCGCTCGATCATGCCGCGCACGTGGTGCTCCAGGTCCATGAGGTTGACGCCGACGTCGGCGAGCCGCCCCACCTCGGTCAGCACCTCGGCGACAAAACGCCCGGCCACGTGCATGCGCTCGATCTCGGCGGGCGTCTTCAGTTCGATCACGAAAACCTCACGTCACAGGGTTGGTATAGTTATACCGGGACCGTAGCACTTGCCGGTATAGTAATACCAGTCCTACCCTCGGAGCATGGTCCGTCAACCGCTCACGCCCGCCCAGGTCGAAGCCGGCCGGCGGCTCGGCGTCCTGCTGCGCCGCGCGCGGGCGGGCCGCGACCTCGCGGAAGTCGCGCAGGCGGCCGGCATCTCGCCGGAGACCCTCCGCAAGATCGAGACCGGCCGCCTGCCCTCCCCCGGCTTCGGCACGATCGTCCGCCTCGGCGAAGTGCTGGACACGCCGCTGCACGAACTGGCCGCCACCTGGCGCGGCCCCGACGTCCCCCGGCACACCGCCCCGGCCTACGGACGGCTTTAGGCCGACGCCCGCCGCGGCGGCCTGGTTCGTCCGGATGCGCCGTGTCGTCCCGGCGATCACGGGTGTCGACCCTGGGATCACGCGAGTCGACCTCCCGATCACGCGAGCCGACCTCTCCGGCCCACGCGCCGGCGGTGCCGGCCCACGACTTCGCTCGCGGCCCGTGTGATCCGGAAGCCGACTCCCGTGATCAGAGGGTCGACACGCGTGTTTGGAGGGTCGACACGCGGGTGTCGGGGCTCAGGACTTCTGCTGGTCTCCGCTGAACATCTCCCGCAGGCTCTCCGGGAGTTCGCCGTCGAAGAGGCTTTCCATCAGGGCGGCGTCGTCGAGGGGGGTGGCGGTGCGGGTGAACATGGCCTCCTCGTAGTCGGCGAGCGCGGCTTCGACGTCGCCCGGGTGGGCCGCCAGTGCCTGGCCGAGTTCGGCGCCGTCCAGCATGGCCAGGTTGGCGCCCTCGCCGTTCGGGGCCGTCACGTGGGCGGCGTCGCCGACCAGGGTGACGCCCGGCAGGCGGTCCCAGCGGTGTCCGATCGGCAGGGCGTAGTGCGGGCGGAAGACCGGCGCGGTGTCGGCGTCGGTGATCAGCGCGGTGAGCTCCGGAGCCCAGCCGTCGAACTCCCGGGCGATCCGCGCGGTGGCCGCGGCCGGATCGGCGAAGTCGAGAGCCTCGAACCAGTCCAGGGACTCCGTCAGGGCGACGTAGGCGTGCAGGGTGTCACCGCTTTCCCGGTGGGCGCTGATCGCCCGGTCCGGGGTGGGCCCGTTCGACGCCATCGAGCCGCCGCCGACCGCCTTCGCCGTGGCCGGGTGCCGGGTGTCGGCGTCGTAGAGGTAGGTCTCGATGAACGCCGTGCCGTCGTACTCGGGGACGGCGCCGGTGACCAGCGACCGCACCCGCGACCAGGTGCCGTCCGCGCCGACCAGCAGGTTCGTGACGACGGCGGAGCCGTCGGCGAAGGTCACCTCGTAGTCCCCTTCGGCGCGGACGCGGGTGGCGCTGACCTTGTGGCCCCACCGGACGGTCCCGTCCGGGAGCCCGTCGAGCAGGAGTCGGCGCAGCTCGCCGCGCTGCACCTCGGGGCGGCCGCCGGTGCCGTCGTCGACCTTCTCGAAGAGGAGTTTCCCCTGGTGGTCGAGGATCCGCATCGCCTGCCGGCCCTCCAGCACCAGGTCCTGGAACGCCTCGGTCAGGCCGGCCGCCTCGACGGCGAGCAGGCCGTTGTAGTCGTGGATGTCGAGCATCCCGCCCTGCATGCGGGCCATCGGAGACGGCTCGGCCTCGTACACCGCGGACGGGATGCCGTGGACGTGCAGGACGCGGGCGAGGGTGAGGCCGCCGAGTCCGGCACCGATGATCGTGACTGGGGTGTTCATGATGGCTCCTTCGCCGATCGCGGCCGCCTGGTGAGCCGAGGCGCGGCCGCCGTTGGAATTACATTCCAAGATTGACGCGGGCCGCTGGCACGGGCCGCACACGGCGCTGTCAGCGACCTGACGCCCGGTCCCGCGCGCTACCAGTACGGCTTTCACCTGCACAAACCCAGCGAAGCTAGGCCGAACGGGTTACGGTCGGAGCACCGAGCGGGGAACGGAGGCCGGCATGGCAGCGCGTGACACCGCCCGCGTCCCCGCCTGGGTCGAGCCGATGCTGGCCAAGGCCGACGGCGGGCGCCTGCGCAGCGGCCCCGAGTGGGCCTACGAGTACAAGCTGGACGGCTACCGCGCCGCCATGCGCATCGCCCCCGACGGCACCACCGTGCTCACCAGCCGCAACAACATCGACTTCACCGCCGAGTTCCGCGGCGTCACCGGCGTCCTCGACCTCGACGGCCAAGCCGCGCTGCTCGACGGCGAAGTCGTCGTCTACAACGAGGACGGCCGGATCGACTTCGAGCTGATGCAGGAACGCCGCGGCCGTTACGTCAAGCACCAGAGCTCCCTGCGCCGCGACGAGCCCTTCGACGACCTCCCCGTCCGGTTCCTCGCCTTCGACCTGCTGCAGCTGGGCGAGCGCAGCCTGCTGGCCGAGCCCTACGACGAACGCCGTCGCCTGCTCACCACGCTGCCGATGCCCGACCTCCACAAGGTTTCCGTCGTCCGCGCGGTCACGTTCGCCGAACTCGACGCCGACCACCGCTCCCCCGCCGACTTCCTCGCCCACGCCGCCGACGCCGGCTACGAGGGCGTCGTGGCCAAGCTCCGCAGCTCGACCTACCAGCCCGGCCACCGGCCCGACTCCTGGCTCAAGCACCCGTTCATCCAGACGGCGGAGGTCATCGTCTGCGGCTGGCGCCCCGGCCAGCGCAGCTTCACCGGCACCCTCGGCGGCCTGCTGCTCGGCGCCCACGACCCCGCCACCGGCGACCTCGTCTACATCGGCGACGTCGGCACCGGCTTCTCCCAGGCAGCCCGCGCCGATCTCGTCACCATGCTGACGCCGCTCGATCGCCGGACCCACCCCTTCGCCACGACGCCGCCGCGCGAGGACACCACCCGCGCCCGCTGGGTCGAACCGCACCTCGTCGGCGAGGTCGTCTACCGGCAGTTCACCCGCGGCGGCCGCGTCCGCCACACCGCCTGGCGGGGCCTGCGGGCCGACAAGAGCCCCGACGACGTCCGCGCCCCGCGCTCGACCGGCCAAGCCGCGCCGGAGCCCGCACCCTCGGAGCCCGCTCCCCCGTTGGGACCGAAGATCACCGTGCAGGCCGGAAACCGGCGGCTGACACTGTCCAATCTGGACAAACCGCTGTTCCCCGACGGCTTCACCAAGGGCGAGGTCATCAACTACTACTCCCGCGTCGCGCCCGTGCTGCTGCCGCACCTCGCGGGCCGGCCGGTGACGTTCATCCGCTTCCCCGACGGCGTCGGCGGCCAGCAGTTCTTCGAGAAGAACGCCCCGCGCGGCGCCCCGGACTGGCTGCCGACCGTCACGCTGCCCAGCACCGGCTCCCGGTCCGGCCGCGGCGAGGGGACCATCGACTACGCCCTGCTCGACGAGCTGCCCGCGCTGGTGTGGGCCGCGAACCTGGCCGCGCTGGAGCTGCACGTTCCCCAGTGGACGGTCGGCCCCGGCGCGACCCGCCGGCCGCCGGACCGGCTGGTGTTCGACCTCGACCCCGGCCCGGGCACGTCGATCGTCGACTGCTGCCGGGTCGCCGAACGCCTGCACGACGTCCTGCTCGCCGACGGGCTGACGCCGTTCGCGAAGACGTCCGGTTCCAAGGGGATGCAGCTCTACTGCGGCATCCGCACGGACGACCCGGCCGCGCCGTCGGCCTACGCCAAGCGGCTGGCGCAACGGCTCGCGCGCGAGACCCCGGCGACGGTCACCGCCGTCATGGTCAAGGCCCAGCGCGCCGGCCGGGTGTTCATCGACTGGAGCCAGAACAACCCGGCCAAGACGACAGTCGCGCCGTACAGCCTGCGCGGCCGCGAGCACCCCACGGTCTCGACGCCGCTCACGTGGGCCGAGGTCCGCGCGTGCCGGCACGTCAGCCGCCTGACCTTCACCGCCGACGACGTCCTGGACCGCGTCGAGACGCACGGGGACCTGCTCGCACCGCTCCTGGAGGCTCAGGCCCCGCTGCCGGCGGGGTGAGCCGTCAGCGGGACTTCGCGCGCAGGTGGAGCCGCTCCCCCTGCTTGCCGAACAGGCTCAGGATCTCCGCCGGCCGCCCGTCGACCGCGCCGAACCAGTGCGGCAGGCGCGTGTCGAACTCCGCCGCCTCGCCCGGACCCAGCGTCATGTCGCGGTCCGCCAGGACCAGCCGTAGCCGTCCCGACAGCACGTACAGCCACTCGTAACCCTCGTGGACCTGCGGGTCCGGCTCGCCCGTCTCCGGCTCGAGGATCATCTTGAACGCCTGGGGCGCACCCGGCTGGCGGGTCAGCGGGAGCACCGTCATCGTCGCGCCGTTGTGGCGCGGGATACGCCGCGCCGTCAGGCGCACGCGCGGGTCGCCGACCTCCGGGGCGCCGACCAGCTCGTCCAGCGGGACCTGGTGGGCCTGCGCGATCGGCAGCAGCAGCTCCAGGCTCGGCTTGCGCTGGCCGGCCTCCAGGCGCGACAGCGTGCTCTTCGAGATGCCCGTCGCCTCCGAGAGGTCGGCGAGGGTGACCCGCCGCTGCGTGCGGACCCGCTTGAGCCGCGGGCCCACCTCGGCCAGTGCCTGGTTGATCGCGTCCGTCATGCCCCCAGGAAACTCCTTCGTCCCGGAAACGGCAACAGAAGTTGTCGGATTCGTGACGCCGGGGTCATGGTGGCCGCATGACCGAGAACAGCAGTTACGACGTAGTGGTGGTGGGTGGCGGGGCCGCGGGCCTCAACGCCGCCCTGATGCTCGGCCGAGCGCGGCGGCGCGTCGCGGTCGTCGACGGCGGCGCGCCGCGCAACGCCCCCGCCGCCCACATGCACGGCTTCCTCTCCCGCGACGGGCTGCCGCCGGACGAGCTCCTCAAGATCGGCCGCGAAGAGCTCGCGGGGTACGGCGTCGACCTCGTCGACGACGACGTCACCAGCCTCGAGCCCGGCTTCACGCTGCGCCTGGCCGGCGGCCGCGTGCTGACCGCGCGGCGCGTCCTGTACGCCACCGGCGTCCACGACGACCTCCCGGACCTCCCCGGCCTGCGCGAAAGCTGGGGCACCGACGCGGTGACCTGTCCCTACTGCCACGGCTACGAGGTCCGCGACCGGCCGCTCGGCGTGCTCGGCACCGAAGCCGCGAGCGTCGAGCACGCCCTGCTCGTGCGCCAGTGGTCACCGGACGTCGTCTACTTCGCCCACACCGCGCCACCGTCCGAAGAGGACCGGACGCGGCTCGACGCGCGGGGCATCCGGGTCGTCGAGGGCACCGTGACCGCGGTGCGGCGCGAGGACGGCGAGCTCACCGGCGTCGAGCTGGGCAGCCGGTTCGTGCCGCGGGCGGCGCTGTTCATCCGGACCCGGACCGTCCCGCACGACGCGCACCTGCGCGAGCTCGGCTGCGCGGTGGAGAACGACGTCGTCAAGGTCGACCCGAGCGGGCAGACCAGCGTCCCGGGCGTGTGGGCCGCCGGCAACGTCGTCGACGCGCGGGCCACCGTGATCATCGCCGCGGCCCAGGGCGCGGCCGCCGCCGGAGCGCTCAACCACGACCTCGTCGCCGAGGACGTCCGCATGGCGATCGACTCCTACGGCGGCTTCACGCCCGCGGCGGAACGCGCGGCGATGCGCTGACGCGCTGGTGTTGCCGGGCCGCGCGTGCCAGGCTCGGCCCGTGCGCCCGACGCTGTACGACTTCGCCGGCGGCGACCCCGCGTTCCTCGCGCTGGCCACCGCCCACCACGAACGCTGCCTCGCCGATCCCGAGCTGAACCACCCGTTCTCCCACCCGGGTCAGCACCCGAAGCACGTGGAGCGGCTGGCCTGGTACTGGGCGGAGGTGATGGGCGGCCCGCCGCGGTTCTCCACCGAGTGCGCGGACCACTCGGCGATGCTCAGGATGCACGCCGGCAACGGCGACATGACCGACCTCGGCCGCCGGTTCGTGGACTGCTTCGTGCTCGCCGCCGACGACGCGGGGCTGCCCGCCGATCCCGGGTTCCGGGCCGCGCTGCGGTCCTACATGGAGTGGGCGGTGGCCGAGGTGCTCACCTACCCGGGTCCCCACGAAGAAGTGCCCGCCGGCCTGGCCGTGCCGCACTGGTCGTGGAACGGGTTGCAGCCGGTGTAACGCCCGGGGCGGCCGCGACGTCTTGTGGGCAACGACTGGCTGTGGAGGTCCGTCGCAGAGCCGTCCCGGGCGCGTTTCCCCCCAACCCGCCCGGGTCGGTTCGTCCACCGGACGCCGTGACCGATTTCCGCTGGCTCCGGCCGCGCGAGGTGGGCAGACTCGGCAGCATGGCCGACACCTTCGACGACGTCCTCGACCGGTTCCGCCGCGCGGCCAAGGGTTTCGAACACCACCTGCGCGCGGTGCCACCCGGCGGCTGGGGCGCGCCGACGCCGTGCCCCGAGTGGGACGTCCGGCAGCTGGCCAACCACATGACGCGTGGCAACCTCAACTACGTCGGCTTGGTCCATGGCGCCACCCGCGAGGAGTTCCTGGCCCAGCGGGACGCCGACGCGCTCGGCGACGACCCGGTCACGGCGTTCACCGCGTCGGCCGAGGCCTGCACGGCCGCGTTCGCCGGGAGCGGCGCGCTCGACCGCGTCGTCGACTACCCGATGGGCGCACTGACCGGGCGGCGGGCCCTGGCCGTGCGGACCGCCGACAGCGTCGTGCACACCTGGGACCTGGCGCGCGCGCTCGGGGCCGGCGACACGCTCGACGCGGACCTCGTCGCCTGGGTCGACGACGGTTACGACGACATCTTCGCCGGGCTCGCGGTCGACCGGTTCTTCGCGGACCCGCCGGCCGGCGCGCCCCCGGCGTCACGCCAGGACCGGCTGCTCACGCGGTTCGGCCGCGACCCCCGCTGACCGGGCAGCCCAGCCGGTCGGCCAGCTCGGTCAGGGCCTGGCCCAGCGGCCGGTCCACCCGGACCGTCGCGTAGCGGTCGCCGCGGGTCTCGCCCTGGTTGACGATCACCACCGGCTTGCCCGCGTTCGCCGCGTGCCGGACGAACCGCAGGCCGGACATCACCGTCAGGGACGAGCCGAGGACCACCAGCGCGTCGGCCTCGTCGACCAGCCGGAAGCACTGCTCGACGCGCGGCCGCGGCACGTTCTCGCCGAAGAACACCACGTCGGGCTTGAGCACGCCGGACACGCAGTCCGCGCACGGCACCAGGCCGAACCGGCGCACGACGTCCTCGGGCAGCTCGACGTCGCCGTCCGGGTTGATCCGGGTCGCCGTGCCCTCGAAGTCCGGGTTGGCCGCGCGCAGCCGCCGGTCCAGCTCGGCGCGCGGGCTGGTGCGCCGGCAGTCCAGGCAGATCACGCGGTCGAGGCTGCCGTGCAGCTCGACGGCGTCCGCGGTGCCCGCCGCCTGGTGCAGGCCGTCGACGTTCTGGGTGATCACGCCGGCGACGTACCCGCCGTCGCGCAGGGCGGTCACCGCGCGGTGGCCGTCGTTGGGGTCGGCGCGGGCGATCGTGCGCCAGCCGAGGTGGCTGCGCGCCCAGTACCGCTGCCGGCCGGCGTCGCTGGTGACGAACTCGTCGTAGGTCATCGGCGTGTGCCGGCGCAGGCTGCCGCTCTCGCCGCGGTAGTCGGGGATCCCGGACTCCGTGGACAGGCCGGCGCCGCTCAGCACCGCGACCCGCCGCCGCGCGACGACGGCGGTCAGCTCGTCGAGGCCGGCCGTCCGCGGCAGCGGCGCGTCCGTCGAGGTCCAGGTCAGGGTGGGCCGTGTCCGCACCGGACCAGCCTACGTGGACTTCCCGGACCGGCGCGCGCCGTCGGACGCCGGATTCCGCTCCGTTCGCCGACGGTGGTCAAGGATTCCGCCGCACGTGAGCCTGCACGTGCCGCGACTGTTCGTCGGGGAGGGCCTCCGGAGATCCACCCAGCCGGTGCCGCCGGTCTCCGGTCCGGTGAAAATCCGCCTTCCGCGGGCACGGCCCGTACCGGCGGGAACCGTCCCAACGGGCGGGTTTGGTCACCCGGTCCCCCGGCGCAGTCCTCTGGTGTCGGCAAAACCGTCCATCGAGGAGGTTGTGATGTTCCGGAAAATGGTGGCCTGCGGCGCGACCGCGGTGGTGGCGGCGCTCGCCCCGGGGTGGTCCGCGCCCGCGTCCGCCGCGGACCTCTACCCCGCCCAGGTCCTCCAGCTGACCAACAGCAACCGGGTCCAGAACGGGTGCAAGCCGCTGACCAGCGACCCGCAGCTGGCCGTGGCCGCCCAGGCGCACAACGACGAGATGGCGAAGTACCGCTACTTCAGCCATACCGGCCGCAAGGGCGAGGGACCCGCGGTGCGGATCACCGACGCCGGGTACCGCTGGGCACAGTGGGCCGAGAACATCGCGGCCGGGCAGCGCACCCCCACCGCGGTCGTCGACGCGTGGATGCACAGCCCGGTGCACCGGGCCAACATCCTCGACTGCTCGCTGCGCGAGATCGGCATCGGCTACAGCGTCGACTCGGCGAAGAAGGCGTACTGGACGCAGGACTTCGGGACGCCCCGGACGTAGGCCGGCCGGACCGGACGTCGTGCTCCACTGTGGACTCCGGCGCCCGGTCCCCCGGTCGCGCTGGGTCGCCGTCCGGGTCGCGTAGTCTCCTCACGCCTGGCGAGTGGTGGAGGAAGACGCGTGAGCTGGCAGTTCGGGCCGTACCGGGTGGAGTCGCTGATCGCCCGCGGCGGGATGGGCGAGGTGCTGCGCGCCTACGACACGCGCCATGACCGCGTCGTGGCGCTGAAGCTGCTCGCCCCGGAGTTCGCCGCCGACCACGACTTCCAGGAACGGTTCCGGCGCGAGGCGCACGCCGTCGCGCGGCTGCGGGAGCCGCACGTCATCCCGATCCACGCCTACGGCGAGATCGACGGGCGCCTCTACCTCGACATGCGCCTGGTCGAGGGCGACGACCTCGGCTCCCGGCTCACCGCCGGCGGGCCGCTCGCCCCCGCCGACGCCGTCGACGTCGTCGGCCAGGTCGCGCAGGCCCTGGCCGCCGCGCACGCCGAGGGCCTGGTGCACCGGGACGTCAAGCCGTCGAACGTGCTCGTCGGCCCGACCGGCTTCGCCTACCTCGTGGACTTCGGCATCGCCCGCGCGGCCGGGCCCGCGACCGGGCTCACCGCGACCGGCGGCGCGGTCGGCACGCTCGACTACATGGCGCCGGAGCGGTTCGCCGACGCGCCCGCCGACCACCGCGTCGACGTCTACGCCCTGGCCTGCGTGCTGCACCAGTGCCTGACCGGCAGCAAGCCGTTCGCGGCGACCACGGCCGCGGCGCTGATCGGCGCCCACCTGCACCAGCCGCCGCCCCGGCCCAGTTCACTGCGGTCCGGCCTGCCCGCGGCGTTCGACGACGTCGTCGCGCGCGGCATGGCGAAGGACCCGGCCGGGCGCTTCGCGAGCGTCACGGAGCTGGCCGCCGCCGCGCGGGCCGCGCTCGGCGGCCCGAGCCCGGTCCCCGCTGCCGCGCCCCCGACCCGGCAGGCGACCCGGACGGCGTCGCCCGCGGTCCCGCGGAGTTCGAAAGCGCCGTGGCTGGTCGCCGGGGTGGCGCTGGTGGCCCTGGTGGCCGTGGCCGCGTGGTTCCTGGTCGACCGGGCGTCGTCGCGGGCCGGGGCGGCACCTACCTCCTCGACGACGGCACCGCCGCCGCCGACGTCCTCGCCGGCGAGCGTGCCACCGGTGACGACCACCCAGGTGACCGTGCAGACGTCGGTCGTCCCCGCCGCCGACCTCGGGCTGACGACGCCGATGAGCACACCCGCGTGCGACGGCTCCTACGTCGTCGTGCTCGGCTCCGCCGTCACGCCGGCCCGCTACCGCACTGACGTTCAGCAGCTGCTGAACGCCCACCCGGGCGCGCGCTACCTGCACACGCCGAGCACCGGCTGCGGTTCGCTGCGGCAGCAGGTGGACGGCGCCGACGTGTACGCCGTCTTCGACGGGCCGTTCACCGGCAAGGAAAGCGCGTGCGCGCGGCGTACCGGAGCCGCCTACGTCAAGCGGCTCGACACGACGTCGTCGCCGGTCGCGGTCGTCACCTGCTGACGAACGGGCCGGCCCAGACCGAGTCCGCGTCCACAAAGGACTGGAGGAGCGCGGTCAGGGTGGCGTCACCGCGGGCGTTCAGCTCCTCGGAGGCGATCCGCCGGGCGACGCCGGCGAGGAAGTCGGCGATCTGGACGCGGGCGTCGGACCGCGAGTCGACGAACCGCACGCCGGCCAGCCGGGACCCGAGCGTGGCCTTGAGCTGCAGCACGCGCTCGGCGGTCAGCGCGAGCTGCTCGTCGTGGACCAGGGCGACCGGGGTGCCGTCGGCGCTCCAGTGCCGGATCGTGTGGAGCACCGCGGGCACCAGCGGGTCCAGCACCGGCACGACGCTCGCGTCGGTGGCCAGCCGGGATCGGTAGGCGGCCACGCGGTCGCCGCCGCCCGCGAACCGGCCCATGATCTCGCCGGCTTCGCCCGGCGTCTCGGCGAGCTTCGCAACCAGCGCGAAGAACTCGGCGGGCGACGTCGGCACGCCCCGGCGTGGCCGGAGCCGCAGCACGCTGGTGAAGGCCGCGAGGAAGAAGTCCCAGTCGGCGCCGAACGCGGCCGGGCCCTCGCGGTGGAGGGTGCGCGCCATGGCGGCAGTGCCGTGCTCGGCCAGCAGCGTGACCGCGGCCCGCACGGCGAAGAAGGTCTTGTCGGTCAGGTGCACGTGCCCGCGGCCGGCCAGCGGGCCCGCCGGGTCGAGCAGCCATTCGAGCACCGGCCGGTGCTTGGCGCGCAGCAGGTGGTTGGCCTTGTACTCCTCGGCGGGCGACCCGATGCGGCGGCGGATCTCCCGCACGCAGGCCTCGGCCGCCGCCGGGGACATCCGGATCCCGGCGTGCACGAAGACGTCCGTCTCGCCGCCGACGAGGTTCTCCCCCTCCGAACCCGACTCGTCGCAGGCGATCTCGACCGGGTTCACCCGCCCGATGGTGCCAGACGAACCGGGCGGCGGCGAGTTCTTACCTGCGGTGATCCCGGCCGAAGCCTCGCGTGCGCGCCACCCGGGGGCCCATAATGCGACCCGGTCACGGTTGGGCGACGACGGCTGACGACCGCGCGCCGTCCGGAGACTCGACGAGCAGGTGCTGGGAGGTGCGGATGGCCACGGACCACGGGCCGGCCCGGCTCGCCCTGGCGGCGGCCGTGGTCGTGCTGCTGCTGGGGGCCGCCGGGGTGCTGGTGCAGCAACGGCTGGCCGGCGCCGGGGACGCGGCCGCGGTGTCCGGAGCGGCCGGCGCGACGCTGACCGTCGGCGACGTCGAGGTCGTCGTGCCCCCGGACGCCGTCCTGGCCGGCACCCGGCTTGCCGCGCACGCCGCGCCGGAGCCGGGCGCCCTGACGCCGGTGGCCCGCCGGACCGGCGGCGGCGCCGAACTGACCTTCGACGCCGGCGCGCCGCCGCGGCTCCCGGTCCAGGTGCGGATCGCGGTGCCCACCGCGCCGCCGTCCGGGTTCGCGCCGGTCGTCATCACCGCGAACGGGACGCGCCTCGCGCTCGCCTCCTACGACGCCACGACCCGCCGGATCGTCGCCGACCTGGCCCCCGAGGGCGCGTTCTGGGGTGGCCTGCTCGACTTCGCCGCGCTGGGCCGCGACGTCGCCCAGGCGGCGGCCGATCCGCCGCCGACGTGCCTCGGGCGTGCGGCGAGCACGGCCGGCGTCACGGTGGAACTGGGCGGGCCGGCCGACGCGCGGGCACCGGTCGGGGCGTGCGTGACCGAGGACGGCAGCGGCGCGAGCGTCACCCTGACGTCGAACGCGCGGGTGCCCTACCGGATCGTCCTGCCGCCGGGCTGGCCGGCACCGAGCGCCCGCACCGCCGCGCCGAGCACCGCGACCGTCCAGCTGTTCCCGCAGCCCCGGCTGCGGGACCTGCTCTGGCCCGGCGCCGGCGTCACCTACGACGTCCCGGTCGAGCGGCTGCCCGCGAGCATCCGCGGCCAGGCCGACCCCGGCCCGTACCTCGGGCTGGCGCTGGCCTGGACGGCCCACCGCGCGGCGGCGCTGTTCGGCATGGCGCTCGCCCGGCCGGGCGAGCTCGAGCAGGACCCCGGCGTGCTGGCCTGCGCGGCGGACGCCGGCGCCGCGCACTACGCCGCCGACCGGCCGTTCGCCCAGGTCGCGGCGGAGGTCTGGGCCGCGTTGACACCGTGCGGCACGGCGGACGCGGGCGCGTTGCACAGCTTCCTGGCCGCCGGGATCGGCCCGGTGACCGGCTGGCTCGCCGACGCCGCGAAAGGCCCCGCCTTCGCGGTGCCGCTGACCGTGGGCAGCGGCACCGAGCGGTTCACCCAGACCGTCGCGTACCGGCCGTGGACCGGCACGCGCGTCACCGCGGGCATCCGCACGACGGCCGCGACCGGCGCCTGCTCGGCGGCGTCGACGGTGTCCGGCCGGCACGACGCCTACCGCTGCGCGGTCAAGGACAAGGTGTACGACCCGTGTTTCGCCGCCACCGCGCCGAACGCGCGGCACCAGGTCGTCTGCCCCTCGACGGCGACGAAGGCGGTGCTGCTGACCTACACCGGGGCCCTGCCGTCGCCGCCCCAGGGCGACGGCACGGCGAACCCGTTCCTCCTCGCCCTGGACGGCGGCCTGCAGTGCCTCGGCGTCACCGGCGGCGCGCCCCCGGTGGCCGGCCTGAACGCCCGGTTCGCCTGCAGCGCCAAGACGTTCCTCTACGGCGACCCGGACCCGGTGAATCCCTTGTGGACGGTCCAGGCCGCGGACCAGGCCCCGCCGCTGCGGCAGATGACGATCGCGAAGGCCTACGCCTAGGCCAGCGTGATCTTGCCGCCGGTGACCGTCACCGTCTTCCTCTCCAGGGGCTGGTTCGCCGGGCCCGCCGCGACCGAGCCGTCGGCGATCTTGAACTTGCTGCCGTGGCAGGGGCAGTTGATGGTGCCGTCCGCGACGGCGTCGACCGCGCAGCCCTGGTGGGTGCAGATCGCCGAGAACGCGGCGAACGTCCCCGCCGCGGGCTGCGTCACCACCACCTGCTTGTCGGCGAACACCTTTCCGCCGCCGACCGGGACGTCGCCCGCCGCGCCCAGCTCGGTGCCGCTGCCCGTGGCGGGTGCCGGCGCGGACGTCCCGTTCGTGCCGCCGCCGTAGGTGCTGCAGCCGGCCACCAGACCGGCGCCCAGCACCGCGAGCGCCGTCCGGCGGGCCAGCGTTTCCTCTTCGCGCACGATCGTCCCCCTAGAAGGTCAAGCCGGATTGGGTGAAGAACCACAGCGACGCGCTCAGCCAGAGGCCGACCAGCGCGGTGAAGACCAGGCCGCCGACGACCGGGAGCGACCAGCCGGGCGCGCCGTCCTTGCGCAGCAGCAACATCTTCACGACGAAGATGCCGTAGAAGAAGCAGCCCAGCAGGGAGTGCAGCAGCACGCGGGTGTCGAACGACTGGAACCCGAGCGCGTACAGGCAGTGCAGCGCCACCGGGATCGACACGAGGAACGCCAGGCGCCCCGACCAGCGGTGCACCGGCCCGACCCACGCGGGCGCGCCGCTCCCGAGCTTGCCGTACAGCACCAGCGCCGTGACCAGCTGCACGATGGCCAGCACGACGACGACCGTGGCGAGCCACGCCTTCACCGCCTGCGGGCTCGAGAAGCCCGCGACGTTGATGGCCACGCCGGTGGGTGTGTGCAGGTTGCCGTAGACGCCGAGCGCCACCGCGACGACGGCGCCGATCGCCAGCGGCACGAGGAGCGCGGCCCCGGCGCGGTTGTTCCTCGCGGGCGCGGTCATCAGAACCCACCCGCGATCCCGCTGATCGCCTCGGCGGTCACCGGCGCGCCGTCGACCGTCGCGGTCCCGGCCGCCGGGTCGAGGGCCGGCGCGGCGATCGACTGCTGGTCGTCGTCCGTGGTGAGGATGCCGACCTGGCTGCCGTCGGCCTGGACGATCCAGCCGACCTTCGCGCCCTTGCCCTTCACCTTCGGCGTCGCGCGGTAGAGCCCGGCGGGTTTCTTGGCCGGGCCCGCGGTGAACTTCCACGTCTTGCCGCCCGCCGTGACCGAGCCGGTCACCGCCGCGGCGTCGTAGCTGCCGGCGAGGTTCGCGCCCTTGGTGCCCTTGAGGTCCAGCTTCCCACCGACGGTCACGCCCTGCAGCCAGGCCTCGACCTTCTTGCCGTCGCAGACGTAGGCGATCGCGTGGCCGTCGCGGACCGACACCGCGACCGACGCGCCGCCGCCGTCGACGTGCCCGGCGTAGTCGGCCCGCGCGGGCGCGTCGACCGTCTTGGCCGGCTGGGTCGTCGGCGGCTGTGTCGTTGGTGTCTGCTGTGTCGTGGGCGGCGCGCCCGCGGCGTTCGCGGCGCCGGCGACCGGCGGCGCGCCGGTCCCCGTCGCCAGATTGGCCATCCCGATCCCACCGGCGAGCGCGACGCCCGCGAGCAGGGTGAACAACGGTCCCGGATGTTTCATGATCGTCCCCGCATTCCCTCTCCACCACCGTGCCCTTGACACGGACGTCGGAGCCGAGCGGCTCAACGCTACGCGAGGAAAAGAGCTATCGCTTAGCCCCTGCAAGTGGTCGGCGCGCGTGGTTGACTGGCGCCATGCTGCCCTGGGACGGCGACCTCGCCGGCCGGCTCGACCGGCACACCGTGAACTCCGCGCTGCTGCGCGGCAATCCGCTCGGCGACCCGCACGAGCGGCCGCTGTGGGTGTACGTCCCACCGGGCTACGACGACTCCGCCGAACGCTACCCGGCGGTGTACGTGATCCAGGGCTACACCGGGCACCTGGCGATGTGGGCGAACCGCACGGCGTTCCGGCAGCCGTTCCCCGAGACGGCCGACGCGGTCTTCGCCGCCGGGGCGCCGGGCTGCGTCGTGGTGTACGTCGACGCGTGGACCGCTTACGGGGGCTCGCAGTTCGTCGACTCGCCCGGCACCGGGCGGTACCACTCGTACCTGTGCGACGAGATCGTGCCGTGGGTCGACGAGCACTACCGCACCATCCCGGACCGCGAATCCCGCGCGATCACGGGCAAGTCGTCGGGCGGCTTCGGCGCGATGATCACGCCGATGCTGCGCCCGGACCTGTTCGGCGCGCTGGCCACCCACGCGGGCGACACGCTCTACGAACTCTGCTACGTCCCGGACTTCGGCGACGCCGTCCGCGCCCTTCGCGGCTACGACCAGGACATCCAGGCGTGGTGGGCGGACTTCCGCGCCCGTCCGGCGTTCACCAAGCCGGAGGACGCGAACCTGCTGCAGCTGATCGGCGTCTCCGCCTGCTTCTCGCCGGGCGAAGATGGCCGCCCGGAGCTGCCGTTCGACCCCGCGACGGGCGTGCTGCGCCCGGAGACGTGGCAGCGCTGGCTGGACTGGGACCCAGTCCGGATGGCGCCCGGCCACGCCGAGGCACTCCGGTCCCTGCGCGCGGTCTGGATCGACGCAGGCACGCGCGACGAGTACTACCTCGACGTCGGCGCCCAGGCGTTCCGGGACCAGCTCACGAAGGCGGGCGTCCCGGACGAGCGGGTGCACTTCGAGCTGTTCGACGCCGGCCACGCCGCGATCGACTACCGCTACCCGCTTTCGCTGGCCTGGCTGGCGGAACGGCTGGCCCGCTGACGGAGGTTCAGCCGCCTGCCTGCTTGATCACCTGGTCGCGCTGGGCGAGCTGCCGCGGGTGCAGCTCGGCCTCGGCCGGCGCGGACTTGCCTTCGAGCCGGAGAAGACGGGCGAGCTGGTTGAAGGTGGCGGGGTTGTAGTTGGCCGACGTCAATTTGGCGTTGACCACCACGTGCAATCCGGGCTTCTGCCCGTTCTCGTTCGTCAGCCGCGGGTCGTTGCAGGTCAGGTGGATCTCCTCGTCCTTTGCGTCGTACCAGACGTGGACCGGGTTCCGGTTGTCGTCCAGGGTCACGTAGTTCCCGTCGCTCATGTCGGCTCCTCTCGTGGTGGTGTCGTGGTCCTCCGACGGCCGGCGCCGGGGTTTCGTTACAGCGGGACGGCCGCCGCTAGGCTCGGGGGATGGTGACCGAGACCGACCTGGTGCTGCCCGATGGGCGGACCCTGCACGTCTACGACACCGGGACGCCCGCGCGGCTCACCGTCGTCTGGCACCACGGGACGCCCAACGTCGGCACCCCGCCCCCGCCGCTCGTCCGGGCGCGCCACGACGTCCGGTGGGTGTCCTACGACCGGCCCGGTTACGGCGGCTCCACGTCCCTTCCCGGGCGGGACGTCGCGAACGCCGCCGCGTGCACCGCCGCCGTCGCCGACGCGCTCGGTATCGACGAATTCGCCGTTGTGGGGCACTCCGGCGGCGGGGCGCACGCCCTCGCCTGCGGGGCGCTGCTGCCGGCGCGGGTCCTCGCCGTCGTGAGCATTTCCGCCATGGCGCCCTTCGACGCCGCGGGGCTCGACTGGTTCGGCGGCATGGCCCCGGCGAGCGAAGCTTCTCTGCGCGCCGCGGCCGAAGGTCGTGTGGCCAAGGAGAAGTACGAGGCCGCCGCCGAGTTCGATCCCGATGTCTTCACCGACGCGGACATGCCCGCGCTCAACGGTTCGCAGGCGTGGCTGAACGACGTCGTCGGGCCGGCGCTGGCGGCCGGGCCGGGTGCCCTGATCGACGACGATCTCGCCTACGTCACCCCGTGGGGCTGCGATCCGGCGCTGATCACCGCTCCCCTGCTGCTGGTGCACGGCGGCCGCGACCGGCTGATCCCCGCGTCGCACGGCGCGTGGCTCGCCGCGCACTGCCCCACCGCCGAGTTCCGGCCGCACCCGGCCGACGGGCACCTCTCGGTGCTCGACCACGCCACCGACGCTCTCGCGTGGCTCGCGCGCCGTTGATCAGCACCCCAGCGCCGGCGGCGCCGCTGATCAGGACGCCAGCGCCAGCGAAGCGACGACGGGCGCCACGTAAACGAGCGGGAAAGCCAGGTGCGCGTACGACTTCGCCCGCGCGACCGTGACGAGGGCGCCGGTGAAGTAGAGCACCAGGCCGATCCCGGCGGCGACGCCGATCGGCGGGACGACCAGGCCCGCGATCAGCCCGGCCGCGCCGGCGGCCTTGGCCGTGCCGAGCCAAGGCCACCACGAGCGGGGCACGCCGTACTCGGCGAGCGGCTCCACGACCCACTTCGCGTGGCTGAAGACCGAGAAGGCCGAGAACCCGGCCATGGCGGCACCGGCGATGCTGACGATCAGGTGAGCGGTGGACATCGGGGCTCCTCAAGGGTTTCCGGCCCGCGCTTCGGGTCCGTCACCTGCTCGACCCCCGCCGCCGCGTCCGTGTGACAGCGATCGACGTGACCGTGGTCACCCCCGTGAGGGCCGTTGTCCCCTCCCGCCGGACGCCGTGCGCGAGCACGCTTGGGCGATGCTCGTGCTGCGCCTGTTCGGCACCCTCTTCTGGTTCGGTCTCCCGGCCGGTTTCCTCACCTACGCCGTGCACGACCTCGACGTGCGCGACGCGCCGACCTACAGCATCGAGGGCACGGTCGTCGGGCACCGGGACGTGTACCACCAGTCGTCCCAGGACTCGACCGGGTACACGACCTACTTCATCACCGTCCGCAGCGCGACCGGGGACTTCGAGTTCGGCGACGAACAGCAGGCCCTCGACACCGAACCGGGCACGCTGGTCGTGGTGCAGGTGTCGCGGACGACGAACGACATCGTGTCAGTGCGCAAGAACGGCACCGTCGTGGACCTGCGCAACACCGTCGGCAACGACGTCGGCATCATCGTGTTCGCCTCGATCGGCCTCCTCGTCGCGCTCGTGCGCGAATCCCTGCTGGAGGACTACGACATCCCGCGGTGGGTGGGTTTCCTCATCGGCCTGGCCGCCGCCGGCGGCGGGGTGTACGTGGCCTTCCTGCTGATGTGATTCAGCTTTTGAGTGTCACAGTGCGAGCCGCAGGACCACCTCCCCGTCGTCGATCTCGCCGGTCGGCCGGAAGCCGAACTTCCGGTAGAACGGCCCGGGCCCGTCTTCGTCCGGCTGGTGACTGGTAAGCAGCTCGGTGCCGCCGTCCGCGCGCACGAGTCCGGCGACGAGCGTGAGCACCGCACGGCCGTAGCCGTGCCCCTGGTGCCGCGCGTCGATCAGCAGCCGCCACAGGAAGTACGGCCCGAGCACACCCGGGCGCCCGGGCGGCACGTCCCAGCTGAGCATGACGAACCCGACCGGCTCGGCGCCCGCGTAGACGGCCCGGTACCAAGGTTCGCCCTCCGGTGTCGTCGCCGCGTCCTCCAGGGACCGCGCCACCGACGCGACGAACCGCTGCTGACCGGGGTGCACGTGCAACGCGCACACGGCATCCCGGTTGACGTCGGTGATCTCGACCAGCCGCACCGGCGAGCTCATGCCGGGAACACCGGGACCCACAGCTCGATGGCGTCGTACCGGCGGTAGAACTCGACGAGCGGGCGGCTGTCGTCGATCGGCCCGGCGCCCTCGAGCTCCGCCATCCCGGCGCCGATCTTCTCGAAGATGCCCGGCGGCTCACCGGTCAGGTTCCCGCGCAGGTACCAGCCGCCGGGCAGGATCCCGGTCGCCAGCCCGAGTTCCGCCGGCCGGTCTTCCTCCTTGATCGGCGTGCACGCCGTGTAGGTGCCCGCTTTGACGTCGGCCCGCCCGTACATCTTGCGGCCGCGCAGCCCGACGAGCCGCTCGAACGCCGGCCAGAGTTCCTGGATGCTCGGCAGTTCGTCGGCGGTGGTCCGCTCCATGACCGGGACGTCCGGGCGGTGGATGCGCGTGGGTGGGGCGTGCAGGACCGAGGTCGTCATGGTGCCCATGCAACCACGCGGCACCGACAGTTTCCGCTACTTCACAACGGGGGCAGCCCGATCTCGGCCGGCGTCCGGTCCGGGCGCAGGCCGCGCCACGACGTGTGCCGCAGCCGCCGGTCCGGGGTGAACCGCCGGTAGACGACCTCGCCGACCAGCGACGGCTCCACCCACCGGGCGCCGCGGGCGCGGTCGCGCGGGACCTCAGTGTCGAACGGGCTCGCCGGGCGGGCCAGCGACGCGAGCACGCCGCTGAGGTGCTTGAGCGCGTCGTCGGAGAAGCCGGTGCCGACGTCGCCGAGGTAGACCAGCGCGCCTTCGTCGTCGTAGGCGCCCAGCAGGAGCGCGCCCAGGGTGCCCGCGCGGCGGCCCGCGCCGGGCCGCCAGCCGCCGACCACCACCTCGGCCGTGTGGGTCAGCGCGCGCTTGGTCCACACCGGCGACCGCGCGCCGGGCAGGTACGGCGCGTCCAGGCGCTTCGCGACGACGCCCTCGATGCCGTGCTCGGCCGCGGTCGCCAGCAGCTGCGCCGGCGCGATGTCGGCGCGGGTGTACCAGGGCGGCACGACGATCCGGCCGTCCGCCGGCTGGAGCAGGCCGGCCAGCAGCTCGCGCCGCTGCGCGTACGGCAGATTCAGCAGCGACTCGCCGTCGAGCCACAGCAGGTCGAAGGCGAAGTAGACGACCGGGACCTCCGCGCGCAGCTTCGGCGTCGGCTCGTACATGGCGCGCCGCTGCATCAGCTCGAACTCCGGCCGCCCGGCCGGGTTCAGCGCGACGACCTCGCCGTCCAGCACGGCGGCCCGGCCGCCGAGCGCGGGTCCGAAGACGTCGCCCAGCTCCGGGTACCGGGCCGTGTGGTCGCTGCCGCTGCGGCTGGTGATCCGGGTTTCGCCGGTGCCCGCGACGCGCACGCACCCGCGGAACCCGTCCCACTTCCACTCGTAGCCGTGCTGGTCGTCGTCCGGGAGCGGCCCGTCGACGGCCAGCATCGGCGCCACCGCGTCCGGCACCGTGCTCGTCCCCACCATGCCGTCCAGTGTGGAGGATGGGGGCCCGCGTGCCTAGGCGCTGTCCTGCGAGTCAAGCTCGCGGTCTTCGCGCCCAGGCGGCCCCTGACGGCACGGGCGGCTCACCCGAGTACAACCCCGGTACGAGGGCGACCCGCCCGCACCGCCAGGAACCACCTGGATCACGAAGCCCATCGAGCAGACTCACAGGACAGCGCCTAGCCGGTCGGCAGCAGCGGCAGCAGGTCCTGGTGGCTCCCGGCGCGGCGCAACACCGGGGAACCCAGCCCGTCCGGGGCCAGGTCACCGGCGCGCAGCGCGGCCAGGAACCGGACGATCACCCGGGGGTCCGGCAGGATGTCGGCCCCGCCCAGGTAGGCCAGCACGATCATCTCCTCCCCGCAGGCCGCCTCGACCGCGACCGCCCAGCCGTGCACCTCGTCCCACAGCAAGGCGACGTCGCGCTCGGGGAAGCGCCGCAGCCGCCAGTCGACGGCGAGGTAGGCCGACACCGGGACGTCGACGTCCACGGTGCACGACTCGAGGCCGAAGCCCAGTGCCCGGGCCACCTCGCCGAGGTAGGCGCGCAAGCCGCGCTGGAACCAGAACTCGAGATCGGCGTCGATCAGGCCGGACACCCGTTTCCTTTCCCTCCTCCGAAGCCGCCCGGGCGCCCTGCCCGGCCGGTCGTGCCGGGATCAGCCGACGGCGGCGAGCGCGTCGGCGCGGTCCCGGTAGCAGGAGAAGCCGGTGGCACCGGCTCCTCGCAGCAACCGCCACAGCCGCGGGGTCCGCACTACCCAGGCGACCGGGACGGCCGCTTCCTCGGCCGCGCCCTGCAGCCGGTGCAGCGCGCGGAGGCCGACCCCGGAGCAGAACCGCACCTGGCCGAGGTCGAGCACGAGCACGCCACCCGCGCGAATCGCGGTTTCCCCACATTCGACAAGAATTCCGACGGTGGCGAGATCAATGTCACCGGCCACGGTGACGACCGTGCTCCGGGCCCCTTCGAGCACCGTGGTGACCGCGAACGGCTCGCACAACGCGCCCGGCGAACTGCGACCGAATGCCCGCGAAAGCCGCGGTGGTTTCTGGATTCTCATGACCGGCTCCGGCGGCTCATGCTGACGGTTTACGCGTAGACCGTACCGAGTCCGTCCACCTTGGCGCACAACGGGAACCGCCCGGCCGATGGGTCGTGCACCGACACGCCCGTCTGCACGTGCACGGGTCCGTTGTGGACGATCAAATAGCGCTGGTCAGGCTGGTGTCCGGCAATTCTTCGCGGCATCCCGGCGGCCACCGCGAGAACCGGAGGCGAATCGGCGGAGAATTGCGTTTTCCGAAATTCAGCCGAATGCCGGAATCGGCACGCGCGTCCGCTCGACGTCCGCGAAGAGGTCGCCGAGTTCGTCGACGCGCTCCAGGACCTCGTCCGCGGTGAACCGCAGGTGCGTGACGTGCCGGCAGGCGCGGACCTCGTCCCAAGTGACCGGAGTGGACACGGTCGGCTCGTCGCGCCCGCGCAGCGAGTACGGCGCCACCGTGGTCTTGAACGGGTTGTTCTGGCTCCAGTCGATGAAGATCTTGCCCGGGCGCAGGGTCTTCGTCATCCGCGCGACGACCAGGTCCGGGGTCTCGCCGGCCAGCCGCTCGGCCAGCGCCTTCGCGTACTGCGACGTCTCCCCGGCGTCGGCGGTCACCACGCCCGCGTAGAGCTGCATGCCCTTGGAGCCGCTGGTCTTCGCGACCGGGGTGAAGCCGTCATCGGCCAGCACGTCGTAGAGCCGCTCGGCGACCCGGCAGCAGTCGACGACGGTCGCGCCGGGGCCCGGGTCGAGGTCGAACACCAGCCGGTCCGGCAGGCTCCGCTCGTCACCGTCCACGACGGTCCACTGGTGGATGTGCAGTTCGAGCGCGGCGAGGTTGGCCGCCCAGACGAGCTCGGGCAGGTCGTTGATCAGCGGGTAGTTGACGATCTCGGGTTCCTTGCCGCGGCCGGCGACGGTGAGGCTCGCGGTGCGGACCCACTCCGGGGCGTGGCGGGAGACGTCCTTCTCGAAGAACGAGCCACCGGTGACGCCGTCGGGGAAGCGCACGAAGGTCATCGCCCGGTCGTGGATGTGCGGCAGCAGCACGGGAGCGATCCGCGTGTAGTAGTCGAGCACCTCGCCCTTGGTGAACCCGGTCTTCGGGTAGAGCACCTTTTCGAGGTTCGAGAGCGTCAGCTGCCGCTCGCCCACCCGCACCGTGATCCGGCTCCCCGCCACGCCGGACACGCTACCGCGCTCCCGGGGGTTGAGCGCGCTGGTCACTCCTGGTTATGATGCAGTCGTATCAACAACGGGAGGGGACAGCATGAAGTTCGGGGTGCTGCAGGTGCTGGGGATGGTGCTGCTGGTGGCCGGCGCGCAGGGCGCGATCCGGCTGCTGATCGACCACGGGAACCTCGGCCTGCTCGCCTGGCTCGACGCGGGGTTCGCGGGGACGCTGGTCTGCTACCTGGTCGTGACGGCGATCGGCGTCGTCTTGGCTGGCTGGGCCCACGACCGCGCCAAAGCGGCCGGCGACCGGGACTAGCGGCCGCGCAGACCGCCGCTCGATCGCGGCGCCGTCCGGCCCGGCGACGGCGACGCCCGGCGCGACCTGCCGCGGCCGGTCACGCCGGGTGATCACCGAAGCCACGGCCGGGGTGTGGTGTCAGGCGGTCCGGAAGCGGGTGCGCAGCTCCCCGATCCCCTCGATCCGGCTGACGAGCACGTCGTCCGGCCCGAGGTAGCGCGGCGGGCTCATCCGGTTGCCCACGCCCGCCGGGGTTCCGGTGAAGACGAGGTCGCCCGGCAGCAGCGGGCAGATCGCCGACAGCCGGGCGATCAGCTCCGGCACGTCGAAGATCATCTCGCCGGTCCGCGCCTTCTGGACGACCGTGCCGTTCAGCTCGGTGACCAGCCGGAGGTCGCCGGGGTCGGCGAACTCGTCCGGCGTCACCAGGGCCGGGCCGGTCGGGCCGAAGCCCGGGAACGACTTGCCGAGCGAGAACTGCGGCGGCGTGCCGAGCAGCTGGACGCCGCGCTCGGACAGGTCCTGCCCGACGGTCAGCCCGGCGACGTGGTGCCACGCGTCCCCGGCGGGGATCCGGTGCCCGCCGACGCCGATCACCGCGACCAGCTCGACCTCCCAGTCGACGCGGTCGCCGGGCAGCTCCACCGTGGTGTCCGGGCCCGTGATGCAGCTCGGGAACTTGGTGAACACCAGCGGATCGGCGGGCGGCTGGTAGCCCGCCTCGGCGGCGTGCGGCGGGTAGTTGAGGGCGATCGCGAAGACCTGGCGCGGCCGCGGCACGGGCGCGTCGAGCGCGCGGCCGGCCAGGGGCTCCGCCGCGGGCAGCGCCGCGTTCGCCGCCCACACCCGGAACGCCGTCCACTCCTCGAGGACGGCCATCGGATCGGGGCCGAACCGGCCGTCGCTGGCGCCGGCGACGTCGATGACGCCGTCATCGGCCACCAGGACCGCGCGGTCGTCCACTGTGGACAGGCGCATCAGACCCACTGGTCCGCGGCCGGCGGCGGGGTGCCGTGGGCGTCCTGCCAGGACACGACCGGGTTGCGCAGTATCCCGATGCCCTCGATCTCGGCCTCGACGACGTCGCCGGGCTTGAGGTAGTTCGCGAACGGGTCCTCGGTGCTCGCGGCGACGCCGGCGACCGTGCCGGTGGTGATGAGGTCGCCCGCGCTGTAGGTCTGCGGCGAGTGGTACGCGATGAGCTGCGGGATCGACACGGACATCCGGCCGGTGTTGGACTTCTGCCGGACCTGGCCGTTGACGCGCAGTTCCATGTCCAGGTTGTGCGGGTCCTCGATCTCGTCGGCCGTCACGATGTAGGGGCCGATCGGGCAGAACGTCTCGATGGCCTTGGAGAAGGAGAAGACGCCGGACTCCATCTCGCGGCGCTGGATGTCGCGCGCGGTGATGTCGTTGAAGACGAGGTAGCCGCCGATGTGCTCGGCCGCCTGCTCGGCGGTGAAGAACTTGCCCGGCTTGCCGAGCACGATCGCCAGTTCCAGCTCGTAGTCCAGCTCCGACGTCAGGTGCGACGGGTACACGATCGGCTCCTCCGGGCCGATGATCGCGTCGACGTTCTGGAAGAAGACGATGCCCTTGTTGACCGGGTGCGACCAGTTCACCCGGACGAGGTCCTCGTGGTGCTCGCGGAAGTTCCCGGCGGTGTGGAAGAACTTCTTCGGCACGATCGGCGCGCGCAGGCGCACGTCGGCCAGCGGGTAGCGGCGGCCGGTCTCGGGCACGTCCCGGTCGCGTTCGAAGAACTCGCGCGTCGAGGCGGTGTCGAGTTCCAGCACCTGGTCGTCGGCGATGCGCCCGACCTGGTTGTCGTTGAAGGTGACGAGCTTCATCGGAGTCCACTTCCTGCGGGGTCGGCCACGCGGAACACACGCAGCTGGAGGGCCAGCGTCGCGTAGTAGCCGACCAGAGTCGTCAGCTCGACGGCCATCCGGTTGCCAATGATTGGCACGACCTCGGCGTAGGTCACGTCGTCGACGTCCTCTTCGCGCAGCAGCGCGGACACGAACCGCAGCGCGGCCCGCTCGGTCTCGTCGGCCAGGTCCGGGATCGCACCCGTGCGGACGGCCTCGACCTGCGCCCCGGTGAGCCCGGCGGCGAGCGCGTGCGGCTCGTGGGCGTGCTGCTCGAACGCGCTGGCCCAGCGGGCCGCGACGGCGAGGATCGCGAGCTCCCGGACGCGGTCGCTCAACGTCGTTTCGTACCGGATCGCGGCGCCGAGCGCCTGCAGCGCCTGCCCGGCCGGGGGCGCGACGAGCATCGCGTTGAACGGGCCGGCGAGCCGTCCTTCGTCGTCCTTCAGGGAGAACCGCTGCGGCCCGGCCGCGCGGGGGCCGCCGGTGATCTCGTCGTACAGCGCCCGCTGCTCGGGGTTCAGGTCGTCGGGGGTGAGGTGCGGCAGCCTGCTCATGCCGCCATCCCACCAGCGCCCCCGGCCGGCGCGCCCGGATCTGCCAACCAATGGCACGGCCGTTTCCCGGCCCGGGCTCCGGACCTAGCGTCGGGCGGACCAAGAACGGTGAAGGAGCGTGCGGGTGGACTGGCTCGGGCTGGGCGGGCGGAAGGCCCTGGTGGCGGGCGCCGGCGGGATCGGTGGCGGGGTCGCCGCCGCGCTCGCCGAGGCGGGGGCCGACGTCGTGGTCGCCGACGTCGACGAGGAGCGGCTGGCCGCCGTCGGGACCAACACGCTGCGGGCGGACCTGACCACGGCCGAGGGCAGCCGCGACTGCGTCGCCCGCGCCACCGAGCTGCTGGGCGGCCTCGACGTCTTCGTGCACGCCGTCGGCGTCAACGACCGGCGTCCGGTGCTCGAGACCCCGGACGAGGTCTGGGACGGCATCGTCACGCTCAACCTGGGCAGCGCGTTCTGGACCGGCAAGGCCGCGGGCGAGGTGATGGTGGCGGCCGGGCACGGCCGGATCGTCTACCTCTCGTCGGTGTCCGGGCTGCTCGCGCACCCGCACCACGCGCCGTACGCCGCCACGAAGGGCGGGGTCAACCAGCTCGCCCGGGTGATGGCCCGGGAGTGGGCGGCCAGTGGCGTCACGGTGAACGCCGTCGCGCCCGGCTACACCGAGACCGGGCTGACCCGCCACCACCTCGAGAAGCCCGGTGTCCGCGACGGCCTGACGTCGCTGGTCCCGGCGGGGCGTCTCGGCACCGTCGACGACCTCGTCGGCCCCGTCCTGTTCCTCTGCTCCGACCGCTCGGCGTTCGTCACGGGACACATCCTGTACGCCGACGGCGGCCGCACCCTCGTCTAAGGAGACATTTCGTGACCTTCCCCCAGCGGTTCACCGGCAAGACCGTCCTGGTCACCGGCGCGGGCACCGGTTTCGGCGCGGAGATCGCCGTCCGCGCCGCGCAGGAGGGCGCCGACGTCGCCGTGCACTACCGCGGCTCCCGCGCCGGGGCCGAGCGCACCGCCCAGCGCGTCGAAGAGGCCGGGCGCAAGGCGTTCATCGTGCAGGCCGACATCGCCGAGCGCGCGCAGATCGTCCGGCTGGCCGACGAGGTCTGGAGTCACTTCGGCCGGCTCGACGTCGCGATCAACAACGTCGGCGACGTCGCGCGCGAGCAGATGTCGTGGCGGGACATCACGGAGGAGTCGATCGACCACGTCCTGGCCGTCGACATCAAGGGCACGCTGCTGTGCACCCACGAGTTCGGCGACCGGATGCTCACCCAGGGCGGCGGCGCGATCGTCAACATCGGCTCCACGGTCGTCGCCCGGGGCAGCGCCCGCGCCCCGCAGTACGCGGCGGCCAAGTACGGGATCATCGGCCTGACCAAGTCCTACGCGCGCGCCTTCGCGCCCACCGTGCGGGTGAACGTGTTCGCGCCGGGCTTCATCGAGACCGAGGCGACGCTGGGCCGCGAGGACTGGAAGTCCGGGCGCGGCGAGCAGCTGCGGGGCGACACCCCGCTCGGCCGCATCCCGCGGCCGGAGGAACTCGCGGGGACCGCGCTGTTCCTGGCCACCGCGGACGCGAGCCACATGACCGGCAGCTTCATGGTCGCCGACGGCGGTTACAACATGATCGGTGCATGACTTCGTCAGTGAGGACGAGCAGATGAGCGAACCCAGAGTGGTGTTCACCGGCGGCCGGGTGTTCGACGGGACCGGCGCTCCGGCGGTGCCGGGCGACGTCGTGGTGCGCGGCGACAAGATCGAAGCCGTGCGCGCCGGCGTCGAACCCGAACCGGGTGACCGCGTCGTCGACTGCCGGGGCGCGACGGTCATGCCGGGCCTGGTGGAGTCGCACGCGCACCTGACGTTCCCGTCCGCCGTCGGGCACGTCGACCCGTCGTTCAACCCGCCGCTGGACGTGTCGTTCTTCCACCACATGCCGACGCCCGACGAGCACCTCGCGCTCGCCGAGCGCAACGCGCGGATCCTCCTGGACCACGGCTTCACCAGCGCGTACTCCGCCGGGTCGCTGACGCCGGTGCCGACCGAGGTGCGGCTGCGCGACCGGATCGCCGCGGGCCTGACGGCCGGCCCCCGGATGCGGGCGGCGTCGTTCGAACGGGACAACAACCCCGTGCAGCTGGGCCCGAACGGCCCGACGCCCAAGGAGATCGGCCCCGAGGCGGTCCGCGCGTTCATCCGCGAGCAGGCCGCGCTCGGCTTCGACAGCGTCAAGCTGCTGATGAGCAACGACGACGTCTTCTTCGAAGGCGGCTCGATGGTCACCCAGTACAGCGCGGAAGAGGCCGCCGCGGCGGGTGAGCAGGCGCGCGAGTCCGGCGTCTGGCTCAACTGCCACGCGCAGTCGCCCGAGTCGATCAAATTGGCGGTGCGCAGCGGGTTCCGCTCGGTGTACCACTGCTCGTACGCCGACCAGGAGGCGATCGACCTCCTGGAGGAGCACAAGGACGAGATCTTCCTGTCCCCCGCCGTCGGCATCATGTGGGCGAACGTCCACGAGGGCGCCGAGTTCGGCATCGACGCAGGCCTGGCGGAGAAGATGGGCTCGGTGAAGTCGCTCGCCGCGATGGAGCAGCTCTACCCGGAGCTGCGCAAACGCGGCCTGCGCGTGCTGCCCGGCGGCGACTACGGCTTCCCGAACAACCCGATCGGGCGCAACGCGCGGGACCTGGACCTGTTCGTGCGCCTGTTCGGCTACTCCCCCGCCGAGGCCCTGCGCGCCACGACGCAGTACGGCGGCCAGGTGCTGGACATGCCGATCGGCGTGTTGACGGAGGACTACTTCGCCGACATCCTGGTGGTGCGCGGCGACCCGACGTCGGACGTGACTGTGCTGCAGGACAAGGACAATCTCTTGGCGATCATGCAAGGCGGCCGGTTCCACAAGGCACCCGCCGCGTGACGGTCTACCGCGAAGTCCTCGGCTTCCGGCCGCTGGAGCTGGACCTGCACCTGCCAACCGGCCCCGGCCCGCACCCGGCGATCGTGTACCTGCACGGCGGCGGCTGGCGGCGCGGCTCGCGGCGGACGACGATCCCCGCGACGCTGTGCCCGACCTTGGCGGAGCGGGGTTTCGCGGTCGCCGCGGCAGACTACCGGCTCAGCGGGGAGGCGCGCTTTCCCGCCCAGCTGGCCGACGTCCGCGCGGCGATCACCTGGCTGCGGTCCGAAGTGGACTGTGCCGCGACGTTCCTGTGGGGCGAGTCGGCGGGCGCCCACCTCGCCCTGCTGGCCGCGCTGGACGGCGGTGACGTCGACGGCGTCGTCGCCTGGTACCCGCCGACCGACCTGCTGGGCCTGCCCGGCGACGTCGCGTCGTCCGGCGGCGGGACCGACGACTCACGGGAGACGGATCTGCTCGGCGTGGCCCCCTCGGCCGACCCCGACCGAGCACGGGCGGCGAGCCCGCTCACCTTGGCGCACCGGAACGCCCCGCCGATCCTGCTGATGCACGGCGACGCCGACGACCTCGTCCCGCCGGCCCAGAGCGAGCGGCTGGCGTCGGCGCTGCGGGCGGTGGGTGCCCCGGTGGAGCTGGACCTGGTCCCGGGCGCGCGGCACATGTGGACGGACGCCCGGGACGTCGGCGCGATCGTGGACCGCTCGGTGCAGTTCCTCCGCGCACTCGGCTGAGCGGGTCGCGGGTCGTCCGTGAAGGCCTCCTTACCGGCTCTTATGGCCGGTAAGGAGGCCTTCACGGCTTTTCGGGGCGCTTGGGGGGCTGCGGCGGGGTCGCGGGTCGGGTAGCGGGGTGGGCTACGCGAGCGTTCCCGCGATGAGCGTCAGTGCGCGGTCCACCGGCTCGATTGCCGAGGGCAGGCCCAGGAAGCCGTGCAGCACCGAGCGGATCTGGACGTGGTGCACGTCCACTCCGGCCGCGGCCAGCGCGCCCGCGAAGCGCTCCCCCGAGGGGCGCAGGTCGTCGTACTCCGCGGTCAGCAGCAGGGTCGGGCTGAGGTCCGCCAGCACCGCCAGGCCCGGCATCGCGTAGCCGTCCGCGCTGCTCACCGGGCCGCCGAGGTAGGCCTCGGTGATCGAGCGGACCTCGGCCGGCGGGAAGTGCAGGAGCGGCGGCACTTCGGTCATCAGCTGGGTGAGGGACGCCGTCGGCGGCGGGAGTTCCGGGTGCAGCACCGGGTACACCAGCGCGAGCGCCGCGGGCTGCCAAGCGTCGGCGTCGCGCAGGCGCAGGGCCGCGCCCGCCGCGAGGTTGCTGCCCGCGCTGGCGCCGCCCAGCACGATCCGCTCCGACGCGAGCGTGTCGCGGGCCCAGCGGACCGCGGCCACGACGTCGTCGTGCGGGACGGGGTACGGGACGGCGAGCCGGTAGTCGACGCTGACCACCGTCGCGCCCGCGCGGACGGCGATCTCGCGCGCCACCCAGTCCGCCTCCGGCATGTCGAGGTCGCCCATCTTGAACGCGCCGCCGTGCAGCCACACCAGGCACGGCCGCCCGGCACCGGGCGCGTAGACGCGGACGGGCACCGGCCCGTGCGGACCGGGCACCTTCTCGTCGCGGGTCTCGACGACCGGCGGCGGGCCACCCACCGACGGCGTCATGAACTGGATCATCCGGTCGCGGAACGCGGGATCGGTGACCAGCGCCTCGAAGGACGGGACGCCGTCGAGCAGCGGGAGTTTCGCGGCCACGGCGGGGTGGATCGGCATGCGGGTCAGCCTTTCTGGGGGTGTCCGAGCGGGAAGAGCGGGTCGGCCGTCCCGCCCGGCAGGTCTTCGGGGTGGGCCTCGACCGCGGCCATCGACCGGGGCAGCTCGAACGGCAACCGGCCCTCTGCCCGCGCGCGACCGAACACGACGTCCAGCACGGCTTCGTCGGAGGCGCCGAAGTCGCCGAGCAGCGCGGCCGCGGCCGACGCGACCTCCGGCAGGATCGCCGGGCGCTCGAGGAAGACGTCCACGACGATCGGCACCGTCGCGCCGAGCGCGGTCAGCTGGTCGCGACGGTCGTCCGGCAGGTCGAGACGGCCCTGGTGGAAGAACGCCTCGGGCAGCTGCCGCGCGGGCTCGTACGGCGCGTTGATGCGGACGAGCGCCACCTCGGCGTCCGCCGGTGTGTCCACAAGGGACGCATAGCGCGCCGCGACCGCCGGGTCGACGCCTTCGACGTAGAGCCGGACGCCCTCGGCGAGCGGCAGGATCCCCTCGTCGAGCAGGACCATCGACCGCCGCTGGGCCGCCGCACCCGCGGCGGTGAAGTCCGCGCGGCCGACGGTTTCGACCGCGGCTTCTTCGGACACATAAGGGTTCTCGAACAGTCCCAAGTGGACCATCAGCGCCAGCACCCGGCCTGCGGACTCGTCGAGCCGCGCTTCGCTCACCCGGCCCGTCGCGACCAGGCCGGTGATCACTTCGGGGCACCACTCGCCGCCGAACTGGTCGACGCCGGCGTCGAGCAGCAGCACCGCCCGCTCGGTCCGGTCGAGGTGCTCGACACCCCAGGCGCGGGCCGGCCACACGGTCCCGTCGGCCAGGACGCTGTCGGTCAGCAGCCCGAAGTCCGTGCACACCAGGCCGTCGAAGCCTTCGTCGCGGCGCAACTGCCCGGCCACCACCTCGGGGTCGAACGCGAACCCGACCTCACGCAGCCCCGGCACGCCGACCGGACGGCCGTAGTACGGCATCACCGCGGCGGCGCCGGCCCGCAGCGCCGGGCGGAACCGGTCGCGGTGCAGGTCGTACCGCCCGGCCGGGTAGACCTGGTCCGGCCCGGACGCGAAGTGCGCGTCGAGCCCGCCCGCCTGCGGTCCCGCGCCGGGCCAGTGCTTGACCATCGCGGCCACCGAGCCCGGGCCGAGCGCCGGGCCCTGCAGGCCTTCGACGTAGGCCGCGGCCAAGCGCGCGACCACGTCCGGGTCGGCGCCGAAGGTGCCGGAGATCCGGGCCCAGCGCGGCTCGCTGGCCAGATCGGCCATCGGGTGCAGGGCCAGCCGGATCCCGACCGCGGCGTACTCGGCCCGCACGATCCCGGCGAACTCGCGCACCAGGTCCTCGTCGTCCAGGGCGCCGAACCCGAGCGGCTCCGGCCAGCGCGAACAGCCACCCGACGGCACGGACGTCAGCGGGTTCTCGTTCGCCGAGTGCCGCGGGTCGGACGACAGCAGCACCGGGATCCCGAGCCTGCTGCCCGCCGCGAGGTCCTGGACGCGGTTGTGCCAGCGGGCGAGCGGCCCGGCGGCGACCGGGGCCATCAGGCTCAGGCAGCGCACGTGCCCGTCACGCAGCACCGACGTCGTGGGCGCGGTCGGCAACAGCCCGGCGGGCGCGTCGACCAGGCCGCCATCCGGCGCCACGGACACCGGCGCGTGACACAGCAGCCCGGCCTTCTCGGCGACCGTCATCCTCGTGAGCAGGTCTCGCACGCGCTCCTCCGCCGGCCGACGCGGGTCTTCGTACGGGGCCATCACCCCGTCGCCGTCGAGATCGCGGAAGGCGACACCGTTGCCGTCGTGGAGAAGGAGCATGCGCCGAGAATGACCGCGCGCGATCCGGCCCACCTACGGCCCTGCCATTCAATGGCAAGCGTCAGAGGCGCAGCCGGGCCGCACCCAGCTCGCGGGAAATGCTCCGCGCCGTCGTCTGCACTGCCAGACCCAGCCGCCGCGGCTGCGCGCTTCGACACCAGCACCCGCCACGCCGCATCCGGATCACGCGGGAGATGCTCCGCACCGCCAACCCTGAGCTGCATTCCGGTCGCTCATCAGCGCCACGAAAGAACCGGCAGCCTCAGAGACGCACCCGGGCCGCGCCCAGTTCACGGGAGATGCCCCGCGCCGTCGTCTGCACCGCGAGCCCCAGGCGCCGCGGCTGCGCGACGCGTTTCGGGACCAGCACGCCCACCACGCCCACCACGGCGTCTTCCCGGTCGAACACCGGCGCGGCCACCGAAACGATCGACTCGTGCTCGTCCTCGCGTCGGAAGATGGCCAGGCGCTCGCGGCGGACGTCGGCCAGGGTGCGGCGTAGGGCGTCCGGGAGGATCAGGCGGTTGTCGGGCTCGCTGTAGACCGGCTTCGACAGCAGCTCTTCCTGGACCTCCTTTGGTGCGAAAGCGAGCAGCGCGAGGCCAACACCGGTGGAGTGCAACGGAAGCCGGCCGCCGATGCGGTAGTCCACCGGGGTCGCCTGGTGGGCCGACAGGCGTTCGACGAGCATCGCCTGCATCCCGTCGCGCACCGCCAGCTGGACGTGCTGGTGCGTCACCTCGGCGAGGTCGTTCATGAACGGCAGCGCCACCTGCCGCAGGCCGTGGCCGCGCGGGGCGAGCGTCGCGACCTCCAGCAACCGCAGGCCGACACAGAACCGGCCGGCGTCGTCGCGCTCCAGCGCGCCCCAGTCCACCAAGCGGTTCGCGAGCCGCAACGCCGAGCTCGGCGGGATCTCGGCCCGCCGGCTCAGCTCAGCGAGCGTGAGGGTGCGGTGCTCGGCGTCGAACGACGCGAGCAGGGAAAGCGCGCGGTCGACGACCGGTTCGCCGTGGGCCGGACGGCGGCCCCGCACCCGCGCGGACTCGGTCATGTCGACCTCGGCGTTCCATTGATTGGCATCCCCCTCACGGTACACCGCACCGGGCGCTCATCCTTCCCCGCAGGTCAGCCGACCGAGACGCGAAAGGTGCCCAACGATGAGTACTTCTTTCCGCCAAGAGTCCACCACCGGCACGACGTTTCCCGGGCCACGGCGCGGGTTCCTCTTCTTCTTCGCCTTCGCCGCGGTCGGCGCGGGGATGGCGGTCCTGGTCCCGGCCGTGCTGACGCTGTCGGTCAAGGCGACGCTGCTCGACCCCGCGGGCGCCACGACGATGGTCTCCATCGTGACCAGCATCAGCGCGCTGTGTTCGCTCATCGCGTTCCCGGTCTTCGGCCGGCTCAGCGACCGGACGACGGGCCGGTTCGGCCGGCGCCGGCCGTTCCTCCTGCTCGGCGCCATTCTGTTCACGTTCGGCGCGATCGGCCTGCAGCTCGGCTCGACGACCTTCGCGCTGACGCTGGCGGCGAGCTGCACGACGGTCGGCGCGAGCGCGGCCACCGTCGCGTTCACCTCGGTCATCCCGGACCAGCTGCCCCCGGACCGCCGCGGCCCGGCGTCGGCCGTGGTCGGGCTGAGCCTCCCGGTCGGCGCGGTCATCGGCCTGTTCATCGCGCAGCTGGTCGCGCCGAACCTGCCCGCGATGATCCTGCTGCCGGCCGGGCTCGCGGTCCTCGGGACGCTGCTGCTCACCTTCACGATGCGCGACCGGCGGCTCTCCCCGGAGGAGCGGCCCGCGTTCGCGTGGCGCGACCTGCCCCGCACGTTCTGGGTGAACCCTGTGCGCCACCCCAACTTCGGCTTCACCTGGCTGAGCCGGCTGCTGATCTTCTTCGGCGTCGCCGCGATCCAGGCGTACCAGGCCTTCTACCTGATGAACGTCTTCCACATCCCGCCGGCCGGCATCGCGAACGCGGTCTTCCTGTCCACGCTCGTGCTCACCGGCGCGGCGCTGCTGTTTGCCCCCTTGGCCGGCAAGATCTCCGACCGCGTCGGACGCCGCAAGCCGTTCGTCGTCACCGCGGCCGTGATCTTCGGGATCGGGCTGCTGCTCGCGACGTTCACCAGCACCTATCCCCTGTTCCTGGTCGCGATGGGCGTGATCGGCCTGGGCCAGGGCGTCTACTTCGCCGTCGACATCGCCCTCATCACGCAGGTGCTCCCCAACCCCGACGACACGGCCAAGGACCTCGGGCTGATGAACCTGGCCGGCAACCTGCCGACGTCGGTCGTGCCGGCGCTGGCGCCCGCTATCCTCGCCATCGGCGCGACAGCCGCCGTGCCGCAGAACTTCCCCGCCCTGTTCATCGCGGGCGCGATCGCCGGCCTGCTGGGCGCGGTGCTGATCCTGCCGATCCGGAAGGTCCGCTGAGTGCCACTCTTCGAACCACCCGCTCTCGAGTACGTCAGCAGCGCGGTCGTCGAACTCGGCGAGGTCCTCGACGTCGGCGAGACCCTGGAAGGGCACCGCCGGGTCGTCCCGATCACGGGCGGGAGCTTCACCGGTCCCGGGCTCACCGGCCGCATCCAGGCGGTCGGTGCGGACTGGCAACGGCTCCTGCCCGACGGCACCACGCTGGTCGAGGCGCGCTACCTCGTCGAGACCATCGACGGGCTCGTTTCGATCACTTCGACCGGGGTGCGGAGCGGGCCGCCCGAGGTGCTGGCCGCGCTCGCCCGCGGCGAGCACGTCGAGCGGTCCCGGTACGAGTTCCGGCTCACCGTAACGCTTTCCGGCGCGGTCGAACGACGGCTGTCCGCCGGGATCCTGGTGGCGTCGGCGGAACGCACGCCCGGCACCGTCCGCTACGACCTCTACCGGCTGACGTGAGCACCGCCCCCACCCGGCTGCGGCTCGACCACCTCACGCCGGGCCGGCCGTCAGGACCGCGACCGCGGCTGTCGTGGTGGCTGCCCGGCGGCGCGGCCGTCCAGCACGCGTACGAGGTCCGGCTGACCGGCCCGGACTGGACGTCGGGCCGGTGCGAGAGCGACCGGTCGATGCTCGTCGAGCTGCCGGAGCGTGAGGCGACGGCGTGGCAGGTCCGCGTCTGGACCGACCTCGGGGAGAGCGACTGGTCGGAGCCCGCGCCGTGGACCGCCGTCACGCTGCCCACGACGTCGGCGACGTGGGTCGAGCCGCACGAGCCGGTCGTCGCGCCACCCGGCCAGCGCCCGGCTTACCAGCTGCGTCACGAGTTCACGCTCACCGGACCGGTCGGCACCGCGACGGCCTGGGCGACCGCGCACGGGATCTACGAGCTGTTCGTCAACGGCACCCGCGTCGGCGACCTCGAACTGACACCGGGCTTCACCGCCTACCGCAAGCGGGTCCAGGTGGAGCCGTTCGACGTCGGCTCTCTCCTGCGGCCAGGGGTGAACTCCGTCGAACTCCTGGTGTCCGACGGCTGGTTCCGCGGCCGCCACGGCTTCGAGCGCGCGGCCGACGGCTTCGGTGACCGCGTCGCCGCGTGGCTGACCTTGGCGATCGACGGCACCACCGCGGTCACCACCGGCCCGGGTTGGTGGTCACGGCCGAGCCGGATCACCGCGGACCTGATGGACGGCCAGACGACCGACTTCCGGCTCCCCGCACCGGGTTCGGTGAGCTTGGACGCGCCCGGCTGGGACCCGGCGCGGGTTCGCGAGGGTGGCCCCGAACAGCTGGTGCTCACGGAAGCGCCGCCGGTCCGCCGGATCGAGGAGATCCCGCCGGTGTCGATCACCCGGTTCCCCGGCGGTGTGGTCGTGGACTTCGGGCAGAACCTCAACGGCTGGGTCAGGCTCGCCGACCTCGGCCCGGCGGGCACCCGGCTGCGGCTGACCCACGGCGAGCACCTGGGCCCGGACGGCCGCGTCACCACCGACCACCTGCGGGCGTTCGACTTCGCGAGTGGGGAACTCCTGCCCGCCGGGCAGGTCGACACGGTCGTTTCCGCGGGCCGCGACGTCTTCGAGCCGCGGCACACCACCCACGGCTTCCGGTACGTCCAGGTCGACGGGCTCCCCGGCGGGCTCGCCGCGTCCGACGTGACCGCCGTGGTCGTCCACACGGACCTGCCCGTGGCCGGGACGTTCGCGTGCGGCGACGCGCGGCTCGAAGCCCTGCACCGGGCCGCGGTGTGGAGCCTGCGCGGCAACGCCTGCGACGTACCGACCGACTGCCCGCAGCGGGAACGCTCCGGCTTCACCGGCGACTGGCAGGTCTACGTCGCCGCCGCCGCGCTCACCCACGACGTCGCCGGGTTCTCCCGGAAGTGGCTGCGGGACCTGGCCGCCGACCAATGGCCCGACGGCCGCGTCCCGACGATCACACCCGACCCCGCGGGCGACGGCCCGTCCGGCAACGCCTTCCCGGACGCGATGGCCGGGTCCGCGGGCTGGGGCGACGCGGCGGTGCTCGTGCCGTGGGAGCTCTGGCGGGCGTACGGCGACCGGGAAGTCCTTGCCGGGCAATACGAATCGATGGTCCGCTGGGTCGAGTACGCGGCCGCGGCCGCCCGCGAACGCCGTCACCCGGACCGCGTGCGCTCGGCCCCGCACGACGAGTTCTTGTGGGACACCGGTGGGCACTTCGGCGAATGGCTCGAGCCCGGCGTCCCGCCCCACCCCGACCCGACGGCCGACCACGGCATCGTCGCCACGGCCTACCTCGCCCGCTCGGCCCGGGTGCTCGGTCGCGTCGCAGCGCTGCTCGGGCACGCGGCGGACGCCGTCCGGTTCGGGCGGCTCGCGGACGGCGCCCGGGACGCGTGGCAGCGCGAGTACCTCGGCACGCTCGGCGAGTCCACGCAAGGCAACCACGTCCGGGCGCTCGCGTTCGGCTTGGTGCCTTCACGGCTGCGCGACGCCGTGGCCGGCCGGCTCGCCTCGCTGGTCGCCGAGGCCGGTGACCACGTCGGCACAGGGTTCCTCACCACGGGCCTGCTGCTGCCCACCCTCGCCGACCACGGCTACCTCGACGTCGCGTACCGGGTGCTCCTGTCGACGGGAATCCCGTCGTGGCTGGAGATGCTCGACCGCGGCGCGACGACGTTCTGGGAGCGCTGGGACGCCGTCGACGGCGGTGAGGTGCGGGGTTCGCTGAACCACTACAGCAAGGGCGCGGCGATGTCGTTCCTGTACACCCACATCGCGGGCATCCGGCTCCCGGCGGACCCCGGCCCGGACGAGGCCGGGTACCGCCGGTTCGTCATCCAGCCGAGCCCGGGCGGCGGCCTGCGCCGGGCCGAGGCGGAACACCTCAGCCCGTACGGCCCGATCCGCAGCTCGTGGCACCTCGACGCCGACGAACTGCGGCTCACGGTCGACGTCCCACCCGGCACCCGCGCCGAGATCCGCCTCCCCGGCGGCACCACGACCGAAGGCCCGGGACGGCACACGTTCACCTCCCGGGTGTGTCCACAGTAGACGCCTGCCACGCCCACGCGGCGAGCACCGAAGAGAGCACGACCACCCCGACGCCGAGCGGCACGTGCACCGCCCGGTTGCCCATCCCGCCGAGCATCGCCTGCACGAAGACCAGCACGACCAGGATCCCGCTCGCCCACACCGGCCACGCGGGACGCCGCCCCCGCCGCCACACCACCGCGGCGACGAGCAGCTCCGCCACCGCGAACACGGCCACCGGGATCGCCCCGGCCCCGTGCAACGTCCGCGCCGACGCCACCCCTTCGAGCAGCTGCCCCGCGGTGGCCGCCTGCACCAGGAGGAGAAGCACCTCCGCCGTCGCGACAACCCGCATCGCCCGCGCCCAGCCCGCCGCCGTCCGCTGTTCGCCGAGCTGTGTTCCGGTCATGAGCGCCACCTCTGATCCACTGCGGATGTGTTGACCCGCACAGTGTCCCGGGATGAGCGCACAGCCGTCGCCGGTCGAGAGGCGGCTTCGCGGCTACGCCCGCCGCCGTACGCGTGAACCCGCCCTACGCACGCTGCGGTACGGATAGGCCGGCCCGGAACCGGGGAGGGCGGGTGCTTCGTGGTCCTCGCGCTGCTGGCGCTGCTCGCCTTTTCCCAGATCCGGTCGCGACGGCTGACCGAGCAGATCCGGCGATCGCACCAGGCCGACCCGACGGCCCTGACATGCGCGCCATCCTCGAAAACGGTGGCCGCATCCGCGTGCTCGTCCTCGACCCGACCGACGACGTGCTCATCGAAACGGCCGGCCGGCGCATCTCGCAGACCCTCGCGAACGGCAGGCTGCGGCAACGGATCATGACCACGCTGGACGACCTGACGACCTTGCGGACCAGGACGACCGGCCGGCTGGAGGTGCGCGTCTCCTCCCGGATCTCGGCCGCGGGCTTCAACTGCCTCGACGCCTCCGGCCAACGCGGGTTGATCAGCGTCCAGCAGCTCGCCCGCACCCGACGTCCGGTCTTCAGCGAAAGTTTCGGCCCCGAACTGGACCGGGCGATCGAGAACGCCGCCGACCTGTTCGTCACGGGCATGGCCCGCAACTCCTTCGTCAACAACCACTACGCCAAGCTGGAAAGGCTGCTGAAGGCCGGGACCGTGATCAGGTTCGTGCTCATCGATCCCGAGTCGGCCGCGATCGACGCGGCCGCGTCGCGCTACTACGCGGAACGCTCGCCCGCCAGCGCCCGGGAACGAGTGCGCCACACGCTGAGGCTGCTGGCGGAGCTGAAGTCCGCGACCGAGGGCGACTTGACGGTCCGGCTCGTGGCGCACCCGATCGCGGTCGGCGTCATCGCCATCGACAGCCGCCCGGACCACGCCGGGCCGTTGTCCGCGGTCTTCGCGGAGTACTTCCCGGCGAGCCGAAGTTCGTCCTCCAGCCCGGCACTGCCCTCGGGTATCGGACGTTCGTCGACGAAGCCGAAGCGTTGTGGAACAACGCCGCACCCCATGACTTGACCGGAAGCGCGCTCCCGGACCGCGACGTACAATCGCAGTGAGGGCGAAGCGCCAGGCCGAGATTCCGGCACCGGCGTGAGGGAGGGGTCAGGATGTTCGGTCGGAAGAAGAAGCGCAACGATCTGAACGATCTGATGGCGCAGCTCAGGCCCGACCTGAGCCGGGAAGCGCTCGGCGTCGGGCCCGGCTTCCCGGGCGTCGCCCCGAACCCGCTCCTGAGCGGTGATGCGGGCAAGCGCAATGCGGAACTGCGTACGGGGGCGCTTGCGCTCGGCGTTCTCGTCGACTGGCGGGAGGTCAACAGCAATCCACGCGTGGTCCTGATGTTCGACGTGGAGACCGCCGGCGGCCTCTCGTTCCGCGGTATCGCAGACGAAGACCTCACGATCACCGAGCTCACCCGGCTCGCCCCTGGACAGACGTTGCCCGTGCGCTACCGGCCGGCCGTCATGGACCACTACGTCGCCCTGGCCCGGGACGCGGACCCCGCCCACGTGCGGCAGCTCTCCGACGAGATCGCGAGCCGCAAGCGGACCTGACCCGGAGCCGGGCCGGAAGTCCTCGGAAGCGCGGTCGAAGGGATCAGCCGCGCCGGGACCGGCGGACGCAAGCGATCGTCACCGCCACGATGAGCGCGAACACCGGGCCCGTCGCGATGTGGACCGCGCCCAGGACCAAGGGCTGGTTGCCCCGGTAGTAGATCACCTGCAGCGCGCCGTTGACGACGTTGACCGCCGCGCAGGCGAGCGTCGAGACCGTGTAGATGCGGCGTAGCCGGGGCACCGAGCGCCAGTCCGCGGGGCCGCCGGCGACGCGGTTGAGGATGAGGCCCGTCAGTGGGCGTCCGATGAGGACGGTCGTCACGCAGACGGCGATGACCGCGAACGGGATCAGTGCGGGGATGAGGAAGAACCCGCGTGCCTCGCCGGTGACGGCGGCCACCGCCGCGCACGCCGCGACCAGCAGCAGGCCCAGTACGGCCTGGCGCAGTGACTGACGTCGGTAGAGGCGCCAGGCGAACGCGGCGATCGCGGTGACCGCGGCGGTCACGAGGCCGGCGGTGAGGTCGCCGACGGCGTTGGCGGCCACGAAAGCCACCGTCGGCGCGGCGGTCACCACGATTCCTTCCCAGCGGTTCTTGCGCGGCGGGGCGGCGGGTTCGGACGGGACGCGGACTTCCTGGTTCGTGTTCACACCAGAGAACGTCTCACATGAAACCTTCTTGCACAAGGTCGTATCGATTGATACGTTCTCGGTCATGACGATGCAGCTGGACACGGCGTGGGCGACGGACGGACCGGGTGACGAGTCGCCGTTCGCCCTCGGCCTGCTGCTGCGGCGCGCCCACGACCGCGTCGCCGCGGAGCTGCTGGGTGTCCTGCGGCCGCTGGGGCTGGAGTTCCGGCACTTCATCGTGCTCGTCGCGCTCCACCACCGCGGGCCGATGAGCCAGCGGGCGCTCGTCGGCGCCGTCGGCAGCGACAAGGCCACGATGGTCCGCGTCGTCGACGACCTCGAACGCGCCGGGCTCGTCACCCGCGATCCGCGCCCCGGCGACCGCCGCGTGCACACGATCACCCCGACCCCCGCCGGGACGGCCGTGTTCGGCACCGCCCACCGCCACGCCGAGCCCGTCGCCGCGCACCTGCAGGGCGGCCTCGGCGACGTCCGGCTCCTGCTGGACCTGCTCACCCGGCTCGCCTTTCCCGGCGAAGCCTGACCTACCGACCCTGACCCACCGAAAAGCCTGATCCACCGACGAGGGAGAACCTTCATGCGAGTCGTCATCGCCGGCGCCGGGCTCGGCGGCCTGTGCCTGGCCCACGGACTGCGCCGCGGCGGCGTGGACGTCGTCGTGCTCGAACGCCACCCGACCCCGGACGCCCGGCCCGCCAGTTACGGCATCCACCTCAACGCCGACGGCCTGCGCGCCCTGCACGCGTGCCTGCCCGGGGAGAACTGGGCGCGACTGGTCGCGACGTCGACCCCGGCGCCGGACGTCGTCCGCTTCCACGACCAGGACCTGCGGGTGCTCGCCGAACGCGACCACACCGGCACCCCGGCCAACGCCGATCCCGTGACGCGCCGGCGCGCGGTGAACCGCGACGCCCTGCGGGACGCCCTGCTCCTCGGCTGCGACGGCCTCATCCGCTGGGGCACCGCGTTCGACCGCTTCGAGTACACCGGCGACGGCGTCCGCGTGCACACCGCCGACGGCCACGCGATCGACGCGGACCTGCTCGTCGGGGCCGACGGCGCGAACTCCCGCGTCCGCGAGCAGCGGCTGCCCGACCTGCGGCGCCAGGACCTCGGCATCGTCAACATCGCCGGCCGCGTCCGGCTCACGCCCGGCCTCGCGACCGCCCTGCCGGCGACGCTCGTCGACGGCGCCGTCAACAACGTCGTGCCCGCCCGGCCCGGCTGGCTGTTCCTGTCCACTTGGGACGCCGGCGCCGAGGCGCGGTACGTGGTGTGGGCGTGGGCCGCGGACCGCTCGACCTACCCGGACGACCTCGGCACCGCCGAGCCCGCCCGCCTGCGCGAGCTGGTCCGGGACCGGACCGCGACCTGGGCGCCCCCGCTCCGGCGGATGATCGCCGAGACCGATCCCGCGACCATCGCGGCGATCCCGCTCAAGACGATGCCGGAGCTGCCGCACTGGGCGCCCACGGCCGTCACCCTGCTGGGCGACGCGATCCACAACATGACCCCGATGGCCGGGATCGGCGCCAACACGGCGTTGCGCGACGCCGACACACTGCGCCGGCACCTGGCCGGCGACGGCGGCGTGCGGGGGTACGAAGCCGACATGCGCGCCTACGCCAACGCGGCACTCGCGCTGTCCACCCGCAACGCCCGCGGCGCGGCGACGACGTCCCGGCTACCCCGGCACGCCTTCCGGACCGTGCTGCGCCTGGCCGAAGCGCTGCCGCCGGTCAAGCAGCGTATGTTCCCGGTGCGCTGAGCCGTGCTCGTCGTGATCTCGACCTTCACGGTCGCGCCCGAACGGCAGCGGGAGCTCCTGGACCTGTTGCGCGCCAACGCCGACGAGGTGCTGCGCCACCAGCCCGGCTTCGTGACGGCGGACCTGCTCGCCGCACCCGATGGCACCACGGTCGTCAACCACGCCCGCTGGACCGACGCGGCGGCGATCCGCGCAACGATGGACGACCCTGTCGTGCGGGCGCGGATGGCGCCCGCGTGGGCGATCGCCCGGCCGGTGGTGCGGCAGTTCACGGTGGCGTCGAGCCACGTAGCGGCGGAGTGAGCGGTGCCGGGGCGGGTTCCCCCGGCACCGCCCGCTCAGCGCGGCAGCACCGCGACCGCGTCCACCTCGAACAGCAGCCCCGGCATCGCGAACGCCTTCACCGCGTGCAGGGTGCTCGCCGGGCGGTGCGCGAGGTACTTCGCCGCGATCGGCAGGTACTTGCGGACGTCGGCCGTCTCGGCGACCAGGACAGTCACCTTCACCACGTCGGCCAGCCCGGCGCCGCACGCGTCGAGCACCACCTCCAGGTTCTCGAACGCCTGCTTCGCCTGGCCTTCGAAGCCGTCCAGCAGCAGGCCGTCCGGGCTCACGCCGACCTGGCCCGAGGTGTGCACCAGGCCGCCGGCGACGACCGCGTGCGAAAACGCGTTGCCCGGCGGCGGGTGCACGCCGTCGGGGTGGGTGACGAACTTCGGTGCGCTCATGGTCACCTTTCCTGTCCGAGGAAGACGGCTCGGCCCAGCCACGCACGCGCCGTGCCACCGGCCGCCGGGTCGTAGGCCGGGTGGATCCGCCGCCCGTACTTCGCGGCGACGTCGGCGAGTTCGCCCACGTCCGGCTCCCAGCCGTGCCGGGTCAGCCACCGCGCCGGATCGACCGGCCCCGACCGCCACAACCGGGCCAGGTCGGGGCCGATCGCCGCGCGCAGGGCGGCACTGGTCTCGACGTGGTCGAACGCGAGGGTGCTGCCCGCCGCGCTGAGCCCGGTGATCGTCGCCAGCAGCCCGTCCGCGGCGGCTTCGTCCAGCGCGTAGAGCAGCCCTTCGGTCAGCCACGCCGTGGGCCGGTCGGGCCGGAAACCGGCCTCCCGCAACGGCACCGCCCAGTCGTCACGCAGGTCGGCGACAACAGGACGCCGGACGCACCGGGCCGCCAGGGACGCCGCGGCGGCGTCCTTGAACCGCAGCACGGGGGCTTGGTCGATCTCGAAGACCTCGGTGCCGGCGGGCCAGTCGAGCCGCCACGGGCGACCGTCCATTCCGGACGCGACGAGCACGACCTGCCGGGCCCCGGCGGCCAGCAGCGCGTCGTCCAGGAACCGCGTCCGCACGGCGACCTGCGGTCCCATCAGCGCGGCGAAGTCGGGCTTCTCCTCGGTGATCCCGGCGGCCTCCAGGAACAGCCGCGCGCACGGGTCGGCGGCCAGCCGGTCCGGGCGGCGGTCCTCGGCCGCGCGCAGCAGCGCCACCTCGAACGCGGTCCGCCCGATCGCGTCGATCCCGTCCAGGTCCATACGCCTCCTTTCGACGCAGTCATTTGGTTGCACTCGCGACGGTATCATGTGATACGTTCAGTCGTGAAGGATTCACCGAGTGATGAATCAACGAGGAGAGCGGTCATGTCCGAGCCGACCTGTCACGTCGCCGTCGTCTACTACTCCGCGACCGGCACGATCTTCACCCTCGCCGACGCCGTGCGCGCCGGCGCCGCCGACGCCGGGGCGGAGGTGCGGCTACGGCGCGTCGAGGAGATCGCGCCCGTCCAGGCGATCGCCCGCAACGGCGCCTGGGTCGAGCACCTGGCCGGCACCGGGCACATCCCGGTGGCCACCCACGACGACCTGCTCTGGGCCGACGCGGTCGTGTTCGGCACCCCGGCGCGGTTCGGGAACGTCGCGAGCCAGCTCAAGCAGTTCCTGGACACCTTGTCCGGGCTGTGGATGCGCGATCTGCTCTCGGACAAGGTCTACAGTGGATTCACCTCGACGGCGTCCGCGCACGGTGGCCAGGAGTCGACGCTGCTGGCGCTCTACAACTCCGTCTACCACTTCGGCGGTGTCATCGTCCCGCCCGGATACAAGGACCACCGGAACGACTCCGCCGGAAACCCTTACGGCGCCGGTCATGTCACCGGCGACGACGGCTCGATCGCCGTCGGCGAAACGGCGTTGACGGCGGCCCGCTCGCAAGGCCGCCGGGTCGCGACGATGGCCGCGGCCCTCCGGTACGGGCTCGCCGCGGCGTGAGGCCTACGCCTCGCCCCCGGGCGGATAGGTGAACCGGGTCAGCAGGTCCATCAGCTTCGCCGGCTCGCCGGCACGCAGGTGCGAGAGCAGCGCTTCGGCCGGGGCGAGCGCGTCCTCGTGCGCGGCGTCGAAGGCCTTGACGCCGTCCGGGGTGATCTCGACCTCGCGCACCCGCCGGTCCCCCGGCACGGCGTTGCGGACCGCGAACCCCTTCGCCTCCAGGTCGTCGACGACCCGCATGATCCCGGCCTTGTCCGACCCGGTCGCCTCGACCAGGTCCCGCTGCGTCGTCGGCCCGCGGTCCACGAGGATGATCAACACGGCGAAGTGCCGCAGCTCCAACCCGTGCGGGCGCATCGCGGTGGCCATCGCCCCCGCCGCGCGGGCGTGCGCCCGGCGCAGCAGCAACCCCAACGCGAACGGGGAGACGTCCCCCGGGCGGTCGGTGGCGCGGGTCCTGGGCTTGGCGGTCATGCGAGCACCCTACCCCAACGGGCGTCGGGTGATACGGTTTCATTCGATACGGAACGGCGGTGGTCAAGGTGATCGGCTTCGGAGTGGCACCCCGCGCGGACGAAGTCGCCGCGCCCGCACCCGGCGACGACCTCGTCCCCCACCCGGACGTCGTGATGGACCGCGGGTTCACCCTGGACGCGCCGCCCGAGCGGGTCTGGCCCTGGTTCGCCCAGCTCGGCAAGAACCGCGCGGGCTGGTACCTGCCCACCGGGATCGAGGCGCTCCTCCCCCGGCGGCGCCGCGCCCTGCGCCACCTCGACCCCGCGCTGCAGCACCTGCGCCCGGGCGACGTCATCGACGACTGGGGCGGCCGCGACGCGACCTTCGAGATCGTCACCCACGACCCGCCGCACACCCTGGTCCACCGCTCCACCCGCGGCCGCCTGGAGATCAGCTGGGCGATCCGCCTCACCGGCGACGGCCCCGGCACCACCCGGGTCCACCTCCGGTTCCGGCTCAGCGGCGCGCGCCGCCCGCGGCTGGTCGAGTACGGCGGCGGGCTCGTCGACCTGCTGACCGTCGCCGGTCTCGCCGCCGGCCTGCGCGACCGGCTGCGCTGACCCGCGAGCCCGTCACGGGCGCCCGGCGGCCACCTCAGTGTTCCGGGCCGGAGACGTCGCGCGACCGCGACGCACGAGCACCAGAGCCACGACGGCCAGGAGCACGACCGCCAGGCCCGCGAGGCCGAACCACCACCACCCCGACGTCGCGGGCGCGGCGGTTTCGGGGTGCTGGGCGAAGCCGAGCCCGCCGTCACGCTGGTACTGGGAGCCGGGCTGCTTGTCCGCGTACCGGTCGTGGACCTGGCGCTGGTAGTCCGCCAGCGGGACGAACGCGCCGACCGGCGTCTGCGGCAGGCTGGCCTGCAGCAGCCGGACGCCGTCGGTGCCCAGCGCGTACCAGCCGTTGATCTGCGGCTCGTCGAGCAGGACGGCACCGGCCGGCAGCCGGGTGGCGAGGCGGGTCTCGTCGTCGCCGGACAAGACGCTGCCGACCCGCCAGCCCGCCGCGTCGGGGGCGGCCTGGATGGTGGCGGTGCGGCCGTCCTGGGCGTGCGCGACGACCGCGACGTACTCGAGGACCGCGACCCGGCCGGCGCCGTCACCCCGCACGAACGCCGGGTCGAGCGTGTAGGCCGGGACACCCGAGCCGGCCACGGTGATGACGCCCGGGTCGGGCTGACCAGGTCTGCGGAAGTTGGTCCTGGCGAAGCTGATCGCCTCGGCCGAGTGGGCCGCGGTCACCGCCGCGGCGACCTGCGCCGCCGGCAGCGGCACCCACGCGGGTGGCGCGGCCGAGGCCGCCGCGCCGGACCCGGCCGTACCCGCCAGTGCCAGCAGCACCGCCGTCAGGACCTTCACCGCAGACCTGGTCATGGCCTAGCTCACCGCCCGCCCGTGATGCCGACGACGGTGTCGCCCCAGGTGAACTCGCTGTTGCGCAGGTAGTCGTTGTAGGACTGCGTGCGGTAGCGCTGGTAGGTCGGCCACGGGTCGCCGACGTTCATCGACTGGTTGCCCGCGTCGTAGCCGTAGATCACCTCGGCGTGACCGCCGCCGGAGGTCCAGTAGATCCCGGTGAGGGCCGGGTTCCCGGCGTCGATCTGCTGGGTGATCGTCGAGAACGACACCGCGCCGCCGGCGCTGCTCGCGGAGAACCCGGTGCCGCGGAAGCCGTTGACGATCTCGCCGATCTGCGCGGCCTGGTTCGGGCAGTTGCCCGCGCTGGTGCCCTTGCCCGCGGCGCAGAACTGGTTCTGCGACGTCGAAGCGCCGTGGAACTGCTCGATGCTCGCGCCGTCCGCGGCCCAGCACCACTCGTCGTTCTGCTGCACCTGCTGGCTGTAGTTCAAGCTGCGCGCGGCCTTGGCGTCCCGGGCCGCGTTCGCGGCGGCCGGGAGCCGCAGCGCGCTGTTGTCGCCGAGCGGGTGGGTGAGCGTCACGCCGTTCGGCGCCGGCGGCGCGACCGACTGGGCCCCGGCGGCCGGGGTGAGCGCGAGCGTGGCCGTGACCACGACCGCACCACACGTGAGAACCAGGCCCATCATTCGTTTGTCCAGCGCGATGACCACGAGCTTCTCCTTGTGCAAAAGGGAAAGGGGGACGACGGGGAACGGTTCCGGACCCATTCCGCGGTAACTTCGCCCCATCACTGTGCGGCAGGCGAAAATCTCCAACAACCGACGCAAGTCGGTAAACGATGAGTAAACGACCGGCTCGCCGCACGGTGGCCCGCGTCACATATCCGCTGGTCAGCACGCGGTGTTCGCGACGAGCGGCGGACGTCGCCGCCTCGGTGTTATCCCAGGTGTTATGGGTGCGGCCGGGCCTCGCCGCGGGCGGTTTTACCGGCCTTTCGGATCCCGGCGGCGGGCGGGCTGACAGACTCGACCGGTGATCCTCGGTTACGTCCTCGCCCTGCTGGCCGCCGTCGCGTCGGGCAGCGGCTCGATCCTGGAGTCCGCCGGCGTCCGGCGGGCCGGTGCCTACGGCGGCGCGCCCCAGGACCTCGTCGCCCTGCGCGGCCAGCCGCTGTACTTCCTCGGCGTGGGCGTGGACCTGCTGGGCTTCATCTTCGCCGCCGCCGCGCTGCACCGGCTACCGCTGTTCCTCGTCCAGTCGGTGCTGGCGTTCAGCGTCGGCGTCACCGCGACGATCTCCGCGTTCCTCGGCATCCGGCTGGCCTCCGCCGGCTGGGCCGCCTTGGGCGTCGGCGCGACCGGCCTCGTCCTGCTGGGCCTGTCCGCGGACCCGGGTCCCGCGCACCTGCTGCCCACCGCCGCCAGGTACCTGCTGCTGGCCGCGGCGGTGCCGATCGCGGCGATCGGCTTCTACGTCCAGCGCCACGACCACCGCTGGTCGGCACCCGTGCTGGGCTTCTGCGGCGGCCTGGGCTTCAGCGTCGTCGGCATCTCCGCCCGGACGCTCGACACGTCGGGCTCGGCCTGGCGGGTGGCACTGGACCCGGCGATCTGGGCGATGATCGCCAACGGCCTGGTCGCCGCGGTGGTCTTCGCGATGGCCCTGCAACGCGGCCGCGCGACCGCCGTCACGGCCACGATGTTCACCACCAACACCGCCGTGTCCTCGCTGATCGGCGTGACCATCCTGGACGACCGCGTCCGCGACGGCTTCACGGTCGCGGCCATCGCGGGTTTCGTGCTCGCCGTCGCCGGCGCGATCGGCACCGCGCACTACGCCGCCGCCCACAAGGCGCCGGCCGAGGAGAGCGCGGAACCGGTCTAGCCGGACACCTCCGGGATCACGGGGTGAGGCGCTCGACCAGGGCGTCGACGAGCCCTGCGCGTTCCTGCGGGGTCAGCAGGTCCGGCAGGGTCAGACGCTCGATGATCAGCCAGTTCAGCGCCAGCCACAGCAGCTTGACCGTCGTCGCGTCGCCGGGCAGGCCCGTCTTCAGGTGGTTCGCCACGTTGAAGTCGAGGTCCGCGCGGATCCGCTGGGTCAGCACCTCCCGCAGCTCCGGGCGGCGGGCCGCCTCCAGGCGCAGTTCCAGCAGGGCCAGGAAGCCCGCCGGGAAGGCCGCCACCCGCTCGACCAGGGCGTGCATCAGCTCGGCGAGGCGGGCGCGGTCACGCGGGCCGTCGAACGGGGCGGCCAGGGTCGCCTCGTCCGGCACCAGCCGTTCGTAGACGCGCTCGCCCGCGCCGGTGAGGATCTCCTCGCGGCCGGCGAAGTAGTTGGAGGCGGTGCCGGTGGGCACCGCGGCCCGCTGGTCCACCGCGCGGAACGTCAGCCCGCGCGCGCCGTCCGCCGCCAGGACCTCGATCGCCGCGTCGAGCAGGGCCGCCCGTCGTTCCGGATTGCGTCGCGCCATCGCTTGTGACCACTCCGCTTGTAGTGTTATGGTCAAACCACTACAAGTAAAGTACTACACATCGAGTTGTTCCGGGGGTCGCATGCGCAAGCTCGTCTACTACGTCGCCGTCTCGATCGACGGGTTCATCGCCGGGCCGGGCGGCGAGTTCGACTTCTACCCGGAGGCGCCGGACATGGTCGAGTACCTCCGGGCGGAGTTCCCGGAGACCATGCCGAGCCACGTCCGGCCGCACATCGGGCTCGACGGCGTGCCGAACAAGCGGTTCGACACGGTCGTCATGGGCCGCGGTGCCTACCAGCCGGGGCTCGACGCCGGTGTCACCAGCCCGTACGCCCACCTCCGGCAGTACGTGGCTTCGACGACGCTCGGCGCGAGCGCCGACCCCGCCGTCGAGCTGACCGGCGACCCGGTGGACACCGTCCGCCGGCTCAAGGACGAGCCCGGCGCGGACATCTGGCTCTGCGGCGGCGCGCGGCTCGCGGGCGAGCTGCTGCCGGAGATCGACGAGCTGGTGTTCAAGCGCTACCCGGTCGTCGCGGGCCACGGCCTCCCGGCGTTCACCGGCCCGTTCCGGCCGCGGCCGTTCACGCCGGTGGAGACCCGGACGTTCAGCCACGGCGGCACCATCACCACCTACCGCCCGGCTTGAGGCCGCTGGTTCTGGAACTGGAACTGGACCCGCACCGAGCCGTCCAGCGGGACGATGATCGTCGAGTCGCTCGCCGACCACCGGTCCGGCACGAGGAACATCCGGTCCTTGCCGTGGATCAGCAGGCGGAGGTGCCGGTAGCGGTAGTGGAACGTCTGGCCCTCGGACGGCGGCAGCTTGGTCTCCTCGAGGCCGGGACTGCGCAGGTACAGGCTCTCCTTGGTGTCGAGGATGACGCTGGGCAGCTTGTCGAGGCGGTTCGCGTCGGCCATCGCGAGCCCTCGGCCGGACCACTGCGCGGTCGTGGCCGTCATCCAGAACACGCTGACGGCGAGCACCAGGTACCCGAGGACGACCGAGCTCCGCCGGAACGGCGGCGCGCCGTCCGGTGACCGCCGGACGGTCGCGCCGTACCGCACGAGCGTGGCGCCCACGGCGATCAGCAACGGGGTCACCAGGCCGAACAACCACCAGTCCCGCAGGAAGGTGTAGCCGGACACCAGCACGAGACCGGCGATCAGCGTGGTGAGCCCGATCCCCTGCGCGACCCGGCCCAGCCGGCGCACCGCCGTCGCCGTCCGGATCCGCTTCCGGACGGCGGCGCGCACCGCGACCGAGCCGAGCCCGGCCGCGGCGACCACGAGCAACGGCGTCAGCAAGGGCTGCGGGCTGCGCATGATGTACTCCTGCGTGCCGAGCCCGATCGTGTCGACGTCGACGCCGAAGTACTCGTACCGCGCCCGCGCGGAGACGTAGCCGAAGTAGAACAGCACCGCGGTCAGCAGCGTCAGCGGCGGGATCGCGGTCTTGCCCGCGTCGAGGAAACGCTCGAGCGCCCCGGCGGCAGCCGGGCTCACCCGGTGGGGGTCGCCGTGGTCTCGGTCGACGGCGACTCCGGCTGGGTCAGCCCGATCTGCCCGGGGCTCACCCGGGTCGGGAGATCCCGGCATGAAGCGTCCTTCCCGGCGGCGCACACCACCTGGCCCTTGATCGTCAGCGTCGCGTCGCCACCGGTCCCGCGCGCTGTCACCGCGACGGAACAGGTGCCGGCCGCCGCGCTGAACGTGAACGAGGCGCACGCGGGCGATTCCCCGCACCGGCCGCCCAAGCGGAAGGCACCCGGCGGCTCCAGCTGCAGCCCGGTGACTTCGACACCGTTGTCCGGCAACAGATCCGGCTGCAGCCAGCTGGCGGTCACGCACTGCTCCTCGGCACCCGGATTTTCGGGGACGCCGCCGATCGGCAGCTGCGGGATCGTGATCGCGCCCCCGGTGTCGTCGGCGGTCCTCGGGCTCTCCGGACCGGACGCCTCGGTGCTCGGGGCGCCGGTGGGCAGGGGTGCCTCCGTGGTGGCGTCCTGCGCACCGGAGCCGGAGCCGGAGTCGGACCCGGAGTCGGCGGAGTCGGAGCAGCCGGCCGCCGCGAAGACGAGCACCGCGGCCGCGGCGGCCAGGGTGGTACGGAACAGGTTCATCGTGGTTCCTCCTCCGCTTGCGGAGCCGCGAGCATGGGCGGTGATACCGCCGATTCGGCGCATCACGCCATCACCCGCGCGCTCTGAGGGGTGTGTCCAGGGACGTCGAGCGGATCGCCGCCGAGCAGCGCCGCCACCGCCGGTGCGCGCCGGGCCCGGGCGAGGCAGCGCGCCCGCGACGGGCCGATCGAGCCGACCGGGATGCCCAGCGTCGCGCTGATCTCCCGGTAGGACCGCGGCGGATCGCACATCAGCATCGAGAGCAGCCGCCGGTCCCGCGGGGGCAGCGCGGCCAGGGCGTGACGGGCCGCGGCCCGGCGCTCCTCGCCGATCAGCGCGGCGGCGAAGTCCGGCTCGGCCGGGTCGTCGATCAGCACGGCGTCGGTCGGGATCTGCCGGGTGCGGTGGCGCAGCACCCGCAGGCACTCGTGCCGGGTCGTGGTGCGCAGCCAGCCCGGCAGCGCCTCGGCGTCGCGGATCTGCGCCCGGTGCGTCACCAGGTTCAGCCACACCGCGCCGCGGACGTCCTCGGCGTCCGCGCCGCTGATCCGGTAGTGGCGGCACACGGCGGAAACCAGCGCGGAATAACGCTCGACGATATCCCGCCAAGCCCATTCCGCACCCCGGGCGGCGTTTTCCAGCAATGGTGCCGGCGAATCGTGGTACATGGCCCCTCCTCGAACTCTTCCGTTCCCGGGTTCACGATTCCGCCACGACCTGCTCGGCGACCTTGCGGGAATCTTGCGGACGGAGCAGTATCGGTTCCGCCATTCGCGACGCGTCGGAAACGGGAAGGCCGCCGCATGGAGTTCGTGCTGTTCGGGGAGGTGCAGCTCCGGGTGGCGGGGCGATCCCTGGACATCGGAACGCCCCGGCAGCAGGCGGTGCTCGCGGCACTGGCGGCCGACGCCGGGCGTCCCGTTTCGCTCGAAACGATCATCGGCCGGGTCTGGGGTGACGATCCACCGGCCGAAGCGCGCAATGTGTTGTATTCCCACGTGAGTCGAATCCGTCGACTGTTCAAAGATCTCGCCGATTCCACCGGGGAGACCGCGAGCGTCACGCGCGGTACCGCCGGTTACGTGCTGGAAATCGACCCGGACGACGTCGATCTGCTCCGCTTCGACCGCCTGGTCAAGTACGGAAACGACGGGAGCCGCACCGACGCCGAGCGGGCGGCGGCGCTCGCCGAAGCGGTGTTCGGACCGCGCGGCACCCCGCTGGCCGCCATCCCGGGCGGCTGGGCCGAGCAGGTGCGCGCGACCTGGCAGCGGCACCGGTTCGACGCCGCCGTGCGCTGGGGCGAGCTGGAGCTGCGCCTCGGCCACCCGGACGCCGTGTTCGGCGCGCTGTCCGACCTGGCCGGGGACTACCCGCTCGCGGAGCCGCTGGAAGCGCTCCTCATGCGTGCCCTGCACAACGCCGGGCGCCAGGCCGAGGCCCTCGACCGGTACGCCGCGGTCCGGCAGCGGCTCGCCGACGCGCTCGGCGCCGATCCCGGCCCCGAACTGCGCGCGCTGCACCGCGCGATCCTGCGGGGCGAGCTGCCGGCCGCGCCGCGGGCCACGCCGACGACCACTCCGGCCCAGCTACCCCCGGACACCCCCGGTTTCGCGGGCCGCGAGAGCGCCCTTAGCCGGCTCGACGACGTGTGCGACGAGCAGGTCCCGGCCACCCGGATCGTCGTCCTGTCGGGCACCGCCGGGGTGGGCAAGACGGTGCTGGCCGTCCACTGGGCCCACACGGTCGCGCCCGGGTTCCCCGACGGCCAGCTGTACGTGAACCTGCGCGGCTTCGACCCGACCGGCGCGCCGGTGGACCCGGCCGGCGCGCTGCGCGGATTCCTCGAGGCGCTCGACGTGCCGGGCGGCCGGATCCCGACGACCGTCGAGGCCCAGGTCGGCCTGTACCGGAGCCTGCTGGCGAACCGGCGCGTCCTGGTCGTGCTGGACAACGCCCGCGACGCCGAGCAGGTCCGGCTGCTGCTGCCCGGTGCGCCGGGCTGCGTGGTGGTCGTGACCAGCCGGGACCGCCTCGCCGGCCTGGTCGTCGCGGGCGCGCACCCCGTCACCGTCGACCTGCTCGACGACGCCGAGGCCCGGGCGCTGCTGAGCGGCCGGCTCGGCGCCGGCCGGATCACCGCCGAACCCGCGGCCGTCGAGGAGATCATCGGCCTGTGCGCACGGCTCCCGCTGGCCCTGGCGGTGGCCGCGGCCCGCGCCGCGACGCACCCCGGCTTCAGCCTGGCCGCGCTGGCCGGGCAGCTGCGGGACGCGCGCGGGTTCCTCGACGAGTTCTCCGGCACCGACCCGGCGACCGACGCCCGCGCCGTGTTCTCCTGGTCGTACCTGCGGCTCGATCCGGCCGCCGCCCGGCTGTTCCGGCTCTTCGGGCTGCACCCCGGGCCGGACGTCGGCCTCCGCGCGGCGGCGAGCCTGGCCGGTGTCCCGGCCGGCAAGGCGCGCCCGATCCTGTCCGAGCTCACGCACGCGCACCTGATCACCGAGCACGCCCCCGGCCGCTACACCGTGCACGACCTGCTGCGCGCCTACGCCACCGAGCTCGTGCACGAGGTCGAGTCCCCCGCCGACCGCGAGACGGCCGTCCACCGCGTGCTGGGCCACTACGCCCACACGGCCTTCCACGCCGACGGTTTCCTCGACCCGCGGCTCGAAGTGCCGCCGGCGCTGACCCCGCTCCCGGCCGGGGCCGAGTCCGACCGGATCACCGACCACCGGCAGGCCCTCGCGTGGTTCGAGGCCGAGCACCGCGTGCTGCTGCTGGCCGTCCACGCGGGCGCCGCGTTCGACACCCGCGTCTGGGACCTCGCCCGGTCGCTGCAGCGTTTCCTTTCCATGCAAGGGCATTGGCACGACGAACGCGACGTGCTCACGGTGGCGGCGGCCGCCGCGCACCGGCTCGGCGACGAGCGCAAGCAGGCCTTCGGCCACCTGCACCTGGCGGGCACGCACGTCCGGTTCGGCCGGCACACCGAGGCCCACGACGATCTCGAAGCCGCGCTGACCTTGTCCCGCGCCGCCGGCGACGTCGTCGGGCAGGCCTACGCGCACCGCCAGTTCGCCTGGCTGCTCGACCGGCAGGGCGCCGTCGCCGACGCGCTCGCGCACGCCGAGCAGGCCCTGGACCTGTTCCGCGCGGCCGAGCACCGGGCCGGGCAGGCGACGGCGCTCAACGCGGTCGGCTGGTTCCACACCCTGCTCGGCGACCACGCAGTGGCCATCGACTACTGCCGCCAAGCGGTCGACCTGCAGACGCAACTCGCCGACCACATGGGCGCGGCCCAGAGCTGGCACAGCCTCGGTTACGCCCACAAGCAGCTCGGCGACCACGCCCGCGCGCTCACCTGCTACGAGACGGCCCTGGACCTCGTGCACCGCAACGGAAGCCTCATGGTCGAGGCGCGGTTGCACATCGACATCGCGAGCCTCCACCGCGAACTCGGCGACACCGAGTCCGCCCGAGCCGGTTGGCAACGAGCGCACGACATCCTCACGCACCTCGCCCATCCCGACGCGGACGAAGTGCGCATACGACTGTCCGAAGTACACAGTGGATGATTCACTCAGGAGGAAATTCATGTCCGAAACCAGCGCCGAGGACTCCAAAGAATTCGAAAATGAAGTGAAGGATCTCTTTGTCAGACTCGAAGTATTCAAGCAGGAACTGTCTGACCAGCAGCAGAAGTTGCTGGACAGCATCTTGTGGCTCGCCTGGAACTCGACCAAAGACGAGAAGCCGCTCATCTCCGGGTTCGCAGAGTCTTTCAGCGCGCACCAGGCCTCGGTGGTCATCGACTTCGCGTCCGGCGCCATTGCGCTCGGTGACATGCTCCCTCTGATGATCAGAAGCATCATCAGACCCTGAATTCATCGACCACAGCCATTCGCAGGGGGAGCCAGACCATGACCGCAGTGCCGGCCGTTCTCGTGTCGATGCCGTTCCTGGAGGTGGAGCGGCCGTCCATCCAGCTCGGGCTGCTCAAGGCGATCGCGGACCAGCACGGGCTCCCGGTGCGGACCCTGCACCTGAACCTCGACTTCGCCGTCCGGATCGGCCTGGACTACTACCGATCCCTGGCCGAGCACCGGGGCCGGCAGCTCGGCGACTGGCTGTTCTCGGTCGAGGCGTTCGGCGACGCCGCGCCCGATCCGGACGGGAAGCTGCTCGCCGAGCTCGGCACCGAACTGTCCTACCTGGACGGACCGGCGGAGTCCGCGGCGGCCCGGCTGCTGAGCACGCGCGAGCACGACGTGCCCGCGTACCTCGACGCCGTCGCCGGGGAGTTCGCCGGGGTCCGGGTGGTCTGCTTCAGCTCGACGTTCCAGCAGAACACGGCGTCGTTCGCGCTCGCACGGCGGCTGAAGGAGCGGCACCCCGGCATCGTCACCGTGTTCGGCGGCGCCAACTTCGAGGGTGACATGGGCCGGGAGCTGGTGCGGTCGGTGGACTGCGTCGACTTCGCCGTCCTCGGCGAGGGTGACGTCGCGTTCCCGCGGCTGCTGGCCGCGCTCGCGGACGGCACCGACCCCGGCGCGGTTCCCGGCGTCGCCCGGCGCGCCGGGAACGACGTCGTCGCGACCCCGCCCGAGGCGCCGCACGACCGGCTCGACGACCTGCCGGTGCCGGACTACGGCGAGTACTTCGCCCGGGCGGCACGGCTCGGGTTGCCCACCGAGCACGTCACGATCCCGTTCGAGTCCGCCCGGGGCTGCTGGTGGGGCGCCAAGCACCACTGCACGTTCTGCGGGCTCAACGGGACCACCATGCGGTTCCGCGCCAAGTCGCCGTCCCGGGTGCTCGCCGAGCTCGACCGGCAGGCCCGGCGGTACCGCACCTTCCGGTTCGACGCGGTCGACAACATCCTCGAGCCCGGCTACCTCAAGGAGCTGTTCCCGGCGATGACCGAGGGGGCCCGCGACTACGAGATCTTCTACGAGGTCAAGGCGAACCTGACCCGGGCCCAGCTGAAGGTCCTCGCCGCGGCGGGCGTCACCCGGCTGCAGCCGGGCCTGGAGTCGCTGAGCTCGGAAGTGCTGCGGCTGATGGACAAGGGCGTCCGGGCCGCGCAGAACGTCAACCTGCTGCGCTGGGCCGGGTACTACGGGATCACCGTCGGCTGGAACATCCTCTGGGGGTTCCCGGGCGAGACGCCCGAGGCGTACGCGGCGCAGGCGGCGGTCGTCCCGGACCTGGTCCACCTCCAGCCGCCGGCCGGCGCGGACCGGGTCTGGCTGGAGCGGTTCAGCCCGCTGTTCACCCAGCCGGCCCGGTTCCCGCTGCGGCGGCGCGAGCCCGAGCCCAGCTACCGGCACGTCTACCCGGCCACAGTGGACCTCGACCGGGTCGCCTACTTCTTCGACTACGAAACGGAAGCCGCGCTCGACGCGGACGTCTACGCCCCGCTGGGGAACGCGGTGTCGGCGTGGACGGCGGCGTGGCAGGCGGACCGGCGGCCGGTCCTCGTCTACCGCACCTCCCCCGGCTTCCTGCAGATCTACGACGGCCGGCCGGACCGCGCCGGCACCCACACCTTCCACGACGCGCTCGCCGGCATCTACCTCGCCTGCGTCGACCGCCCGCGCACCGCCGCGGCCGTGCACCGCGAGCTCGGTCTCACCGCGCCGGTCGCCGAGGTCGAGGCCGTGTTCCGCGAGTTCGCCGCGCGCGGGCTGATGTTCCTCGACGAGAACCTGGCCCTGGCCCTGGCGGTGCCCGCCACGCGGGGCCGGTGACGCGTATCAAGGTCGCGTTCCGCGCCTCTGTCCAGCGGCAGCAGTGAATCGAGCGGAAGGCAGTGTCATGGATCCCTCGACCATCGTGGAGGCGGCGAACGCCGCCGCGGAACGGCTTACCGGCTGGACACCGTGGGAGTTCACCTGGGGGTTGATCAAGAAGGGCGACTGCACGATGTTCGACGGGGCCAAGTGGACCCTGTTCCCCAACGGCACCGCCACCTTCGACGGCACCGTCACGAGCGGGGACGACGACGACGCTTGGGTGATCTGGCACGTCGACTTGCTGGACGCCGACTGGGCCGTTCTGGGCTCGCTGGCCACCGAGCACCCGATCGGCGGCGACTGGCGCAAGTTCGTGCAGAACATGCCGAGCAGCGCGGAACGCTACCGGTTCCGCGCCTGGGCGAGCTTCGAAACCGGGCTGTGGAAGGACATCGCCCACCTGAAGATGTATTCGAGCTGTTGAAGCAGTGGCCGGTTCCCGGGTGCGGGAACCGGCCACTGTGGACTTCAGGCCTGCAGCGCGGTCCGCGGCAGCTCGGCCGGCACCGGCGTCACCGCGAACGCGTGCACCGCGAAGCGGGCCGCTGGTGCGACGGTCACGGGTAGCTCGTAACCGTCGGCCGCGTCGACGTCGACCTGGTACCCGAGGTCGCCGAGGGCGGCGACGGTGACCCGGCTCAGCGGGTTCGGCGCCGGGTTGACGAAGCCGGTCATCAGCTCGTCGCCGAAGGTCTCGTCCCGCCAGTGGACGTCCGCGGTGCCGGGCCCGCCGGTGTTCTCCACGGGCACCCGCACCGGGTCGCCCGAGCCGCCGCGCAGCTTGTGGTACTCGGCCATCGCACCGGGCCCGGAGAACGTGGGGTCGGTGGTGCCCTTGCCGACCAGCAGGCCCTTGGCCGCCCAGAGCGAGCCGACGCCGATGACGTGGCCCATCTCGTGGGTGATCACGTCGCCGAGGATGCCCTCGGCCTCCATCTTGGCCAGGTCGACCTTGTCGAAGGTCATCTCGCCGCGAGCCGGCAGCAACGCCGAGGGCTCCGGGCCGGCCGGCCGCACGTGGGTGATGTGCGCCTGACCGAGGATGTGGCCGGCGCCGTCGATGTCGGCGCCCTTGGCGATGATCAGCACGTCGTCGATCGCCTCGCCGTCGACCACGACCGGCGGCAGGTCGCCGACGATCACCTTGGCCCACCGGTCCGCGGCCGCGGCGAAGGCGTCCACCTGCGACGGCGTCAGCCCACCGGCGAACCGGACGGTGACGGTGAACGGCGACGTGGTCCCGGCCAGCAGCAACGCGCGCTCGGCGTCGGCCCTGGCGTGGTAGATCCCGTGTTCCGGCATGATCGTTCCTTCCCCATCGGCTGTGGTACCGATCGGATGCCGGAGCGGCCGGGGAAATACACCGCCCGGCGAACGGCGGGGCCGCGCCGTTACGGCATCCGGCGTAATTCCCGCGAAGTCGGTCACGCCGGACGGGGTGCCGTCGATACGTCCGGCAGGGGATCTTCGTCATGGGGGCGGGGGCGTTTCACGAGGGGGAGCACTTCGTGCTGTATTCATTGCGATCACGCGGCCGTGTCGCCGTGGTCGGGGTGCTGATCGCGGCGGTGGCCGTGGTGGCCCCGGGCGTCGCGCACGCGGCGGCACCGCCGGCCAACGACGACTTCGACGCCGCGGTGGCCGTCACCTCCCTGCCGTTCACCACGCAGGAGGACACCAGCGCGGCCACCAAGACGAGCGACGACCCGGGCTGGTGCTCGGGGTACGCCGCGGCCGGGTCGGTCTGGTTCAGCTACACCGCGACCCAGGACGGGCTGCTGCGCGCCACGACGGCCGGCAGCGACCACCGGACGATCCTGTCCGCGAACACCGGCCCGCGCGGCCGGCTGCAGAGCGTGGCCGACGCCTGCGACTACGGGACCGACCCGGCCATCACGCTCCAGGTGACGGCCGGGACGACCTACTCCTTCCTGGTCGGCGGCCTCGACGCGCCCGGTGGCGCCCTGTCGTTCGCGCTCGACGCCGTCGCGCCGGCGGCCAACGACGCGTTCGCGGCCGCCGAGCCGGTCACCGCCCTGCCGTTCACCCGGCAGGCGGACCTCTCGACCGCTACGGCCCAGGCCGGCGAGCCGGACTCGAGCTGCGTGGAGGACGAGGGCATCCCGTCGGTCTGGTACTCCTACCCGGCCTCGGACACGGCGCGCTCGGTCACCGCGCGGGTCGAAGGGTCCGAAGCCGCCGTCACCGTGTACGCCGGGAACTCGCTGCCGGACCTGACGCAGGTCACCTGCCGGCGGAGTGGCAGCGGCACGGCCGTGTTCCGCACGAGTCCCGGCACCGGCTACTTCCTGCGCGTCACCGGGGCGCACCGCGGCTACGGGCCGGTCCAGCTGGTCGTCGACGAGGCGCCGCCGCTCCAGCCGGACGTGTCCGTGTACCCGTCGACCCCGACGGTGTTCGACAACGCCGGCTTCTCCGCGTCGTCGTGGAACTCGATCGACCTGCCGCTGAGCGGGACGTGGGACTTCGGCGACGGCGCGACGGCCCCGCTCGGCACGGAGACGGTGTACCACCGCTACGCGGCCGACGGCGTCTACTCCGCCACGCTCCACGCGACGTCCCCGGACGGGCGCACCGCGACGGTGACCCAGCCGGTCACGGTGACCACGCACGACGTCGGGATCGCGAAGTTCACCACCCCGGCGTCGGCGCGGCAGGGCGTCAGCAAGCCGATCTCGGTGGACGTGAGCAACACGCGCTACGCCGAGTCGGTGACCGTCGTGCTGTCCAAGCGGACCACGGACTACTGGGCCGAGGTCGGCCGGCTGACGCTGCAGGTGCCCGCGCGGGCCACCGGCAAGGTCCGGTTCCCGTTCGCCTACACCTTCACCCCCGACGACACGCTCGCCGGGAAGGTCGCGTTCCGCGCCGAGGTCCAGCTGCAGTACCCGGTGACCGACGCCGTCCCGGCGGACAACGAGGCGATCTCCATCGCCACGACCGTCAAGCCGCCCGCCTCGCGCATCGTCGCCGTCTGATCACTTCCAGGGGGAACAAGATGAAGCTGTCCGCCCGTCCACTGCTCGCCGGTGTCGCGGCCCTCACGGCCGTGCTGCTGGCGCCCGGGGTCGCCCACGCGGCCCCGCCGTCCAACGACGACTTCGGCTCCGCCACCGCCGTCACCGCCCTGCCGTTCACGGCGAGCCAGGACGTCACCGAATCGACCAAGGCGGCCGACGACCCGACGCCGTGCGGCACCTATACGACGTGGACCGTCTGGTACGACTACACCGCGGCCGCGGACGCGTTGGTCCGCGTGACGCCGTCCAGCACCGGCTCCGCCCGGCCGTTCGTCGCGGTCTACACCGGTGACCGCGGCGCACTGACGCAGGTGCCGGGCGCCTGCGCGACGTGGAGCTACCCGGGGACCGCGACGTTCCACGCGACCGCCGGCACGACCTACCACGTCATGCTGGCCCAGCAGTACAACCAGAGCGACCTGACGGTGGGCTTCACCACCGTGCCGCCGGCGCAGAACGACGACTTCGCGGCGGCCGCGACGGCCGCCGTGCCCGGGGAGTACTCCGGCGACCTGACCGTGGCCTCGGCCGAGGCCGGCGAGGTCGCGCCGAGCTGCGACCCGGACGCCGACCGGTCCGTGTGGTTCCGGTTCACCCCGGACCGCACGCGGTCGGTGAGCGCGCTGGCGATGTTCGACTGGGGCCCGGGCATCACGGTGTACCGGGGCACGTCGGCGGACTCACTGTCCGAAGTGGACTGTGTGGCCTCCGGTGACCGCCGGGCCGCCGTGTTCACCGCGGTCGCCGGGGAGACGTACCAGATCCGCGTCGCCGACGACGTCGATGCCGCGTCCCTGTTCGACATCCGGCTCGAGACGGCGCCGCCGCTGGCGCCGTTCCTGAACTTCTACCCCAACAACCCGTCGGTGTACACGGATGTCACGCTGGCGCCGTACTCGGGTGACAGCCTCGGCCGGCCCTTCGTCAGCGGCGAGGTGCGCTTCGGCGACGGCGGCTCGGCCCCCATCACCGGCGCCGACATCCGGCACCGGTACGCCGCGGACGGCGACTACCGGGTCGAGGTGACCGGCACGACCGCCGACGGCCGGACCGGGACCGGCTTCGACACGCTGAAGGTCGATACGCACGACGTGGCGCTGTCGGACTTCACCGTGCCGGCGACCGCGCGGGTGGACCAGACCAAGCCGATCAAGGTGTCGGTCGCGAACACCCGCCACGACGAGACGGTGACGGTCACCCTGTACCGGCTGGACGAGCAGGGCTACAACCAGGAGATCGGCCACCTCAAGCAGTGGGTACCGGCGGCCGCGGGCCGCAAGGTGGTCTTCCCCTTCGCCTACACGTACACGGCGGCGGACGTCGCGGCGGGCCGGACGTCGTTCAAGGTGGTGGCGACCATCGAGAACGTCTACTCCGGCGACGCCCGCCCGGAAGACAACCAGCTGCTGGCGTCGACGACGGTCCGCGCGAAGAACGCGGTCGCCATGAGCTGACGTGACCCGGGAGTGGTGTTCCCCGCACCGGTGGCGGGGAACACCACTCACGGCCGGCACCCCTGGTCCACGACGGCCAGCGGCGACGGCCCGCGTTTCGCGAGACCCGCACGCAGTTCACCGAACCCGGCACCGATGAGCGTCGTTTCGATGAAGGACTCGCCGCCCTTCTCTTCGACATCGACGCTCAGCAGCGAATCCACCTCGGGGTCGAACGCGATGAACCCGTCGGTCATCCACTCCCCCACGGCGCGCGCGAGGTCGCCCGCCACGAGGTCGGCCCGGACCCGGATCCAGCCCGCGTCCGGGGCATCCATGACGACCACGTGGACATCGACCGAGGGAAACACCGCGGATCCGCATGCTTGCAGGGCGGCGACGAACTGCCGTTTCGCCGGCCACCGTTGGATGATCCGGCCGGGCGAGGGACCAAGCCGTTCCACTCTCTCGCCGAGCCTCGTCGACTCCTCGAACCCGCACCAGTCGCCGGCCAGGTGCTGATCCCGGCTCGCGAAGGCGGCGCTGATGGCGGTCCGAGCCCTTTCGGCTTTCCACTTCCAGCGGGCCGACGCCGCGCGACTCGCCAACTCCTCCGCCACACCCCACACGGTGTCACAACCCGGCCACAACCGGGGTGCGGTACGCCATATCCCGGCGGCGCGCTGCTCCCGTGCGCCCGGACCCAAGGGGTGGCTCGCATGAGATCAGCGGTGCTCGCGGCGGTCGTGCTCCTGCTCGGCCTGGTGCCCGTGCCGGCCGCGGACGCCGCCCAGGGGTGCGGTCCCGCGGCGGTGTCGGTGGCCGACCGGACGCTCTACGAGGGCACTCCCGACCTGAATCCCGGCTACACCACCTTCAGCTTCACCGTGTCCGTCGCCTCGGCCGCGGGGTGTGCGCCCACCGGCACGGTCTCCTACAAGACCGAGGACGGCTCCCCCGGCGCGACCAGCCCCGCCGACTACGTCCCGGTGAACGGGCGGCTGACCTGGACCGGCGAGGCCAGCTCGCGGACCGTCTCCGTCCAGGTGGTCAAGGACGCCGTCCCGGAGCCGAACGAACCCTTCCTGCTGCGCCTCTACGACCCCGTGGGCGTGACCCTGGCCGACGACCTCGCCGCCGGTGGGGTGCTCGACGACGACGGCGCCGGCGGGCCGCTCGTGGTCGTGTCGACCGACGGCGGGAAGATCTGCTGGAAGGTCTGCGCGATCGGCGTGCACGTCAGCACCCCGGTGCGGGCGCCGGTGACCGTGCACTACCGCACCCTGCCGGTCGGCGACGGCGTCCCGGCGTACGTGCCGGTGAAGGACGCGACCCTCACCATCCCGGTCGGCGCGAGCGGGGGCGACGCCGTCGTCAAGCTCCTCGACACCCAGAGCGAGTCCCGCTTCGTGCTGGAGCTGTTCTCCCCTTCGGCCGGCACGCTCGGCAACGCGCGGACGGAGGTGACGATCAAGCCCGGCGGTTAGCCACCTCACGGGCTTCGGCCGTCGCGTTGGCCTGGGTGTACAACGCGGCGGCCGTGGCCCACTGCCGGGCCGCGTCGGCCGGGCGGCCGAGCCGGGCCTCCAGCTCGCCGAGGTCGCGGTGCAGGTGCGCCTGCTCGTAACCGTCGGGCACCGTGGCCCGCAGCGCCAGCCCGCGTTCCAGGTGCTCCCGCGCGGCGGCCAGGTCGCCCGCGCCCAGCCGCGCGCGGGCCAGGTGTTCGAGCGCCGACGCCTCCCCGTGCCGGTCGCCGACGTCGCGGCTGAGGTCCAGCGCCTGCCCGAAGTGCGCCAGCGCGACGGCGAAGTCGCCCTGGCCGAGGTGGGCGCGGCCGGCGTCGAGCAGCGACTCCCATTCGAGCCAGCGGTCGCCGATCGCCCGGCTCACCGCGATCGCCTCGCCGAGGTGGGCGAGCGCCGCCGCGTGGTCGCCACGCTGCAGGTGCGCCTCGCCCAGCGTGTCGAGCGTGGCGGCCTCCAGACGCGCGTTGCCGAGGTCGCGGAACGTCGCCAGCGCCTCCGTCAGCGGGTCGAGGCTCTCCCGCGCGCGGCCCATCCGGACGTAGGTGTGGCCGAGGTTGCGCTGGGACAGCGCGTGGCCGAGGTCGTTGCCCGCCTCGGCGTTGCGCGCGACCGCGAGCCGGTGCGAGGCGATGGCCTCCTCGAAGCGGCGCAGCTCCGCGTAGGCGTTGGCGGTGTTGTTGTGGATGTGCCCCTCGCCCTGGACGTCGCCGGCGGCCTGCGCCGTCCGCAGCGCGGCCGCGTTGGTGTCGAGCGCTTCCTGCAGCCGCCGGGTCATGAAGTACGCGACGCCCAGTGCCCGCAGCATCTCGGCTTCGGCCAGCGGGTCGCCGATCTCGGTCGCGGCGGCCGCGCCCTGGCGGCACAGCTCGACGCGGGTGTGCCAGTGCCCGGCGGTGTCGTAGAAGCTGGTCAGCAGGTACGTGAGCTGCCAGGCGGCTTCCGGGCGGCCGTGCTCGCGGGCGAACCGCACCACGGGCAGCAGGTTGTCGCGCTCGGCGGTGAGGAAGGCCAGCGCGGCGTGCCGGTCTGGCCCGACCGGCACGGCGGGCGCGGCGTAGCGCGGCACCGGCGTCACGAGGTCGCGGTTCGGGTCGAGCGCCCGGTTCGCGCCGGCCGCGGCCAGCAGGTACCAGTCGACGAGCCGGTCGCCGGTTTCCGCCCGGGCGGACGCGGGTTCGTCGGCCCGCGCGCACTGCCGGGCGAACTCGCGGATCAGGTCGTGGAAGCGGAAGCGGTCCTCCCCCGCGGCCGTGACGAGGTGCGCGGTCGCCAGCCCGGCGGTCGCGCGGTCGCCGTCGCCGGCCGTCATCCCGCACAACGCCGCCCCGAGCGCGGTGGTGAACGTGGCGCCCGGGCTCAGCGCGACCCGGCGGAACAGCCGGGCCTGCGCGTCGCCGAGCGGGAGGTACGCGGTCGCGAGCACGGCGCGGACCGTGCGTGAATCCCCTTCCACCGCAAGGGTGTCGAGGCGGCCGGCCCCGGCCAGCTCGGCGGCGAGCTCGGCCAGCGGCCGCTTCGGCGTGCCCACCAGCCGGGCCGCCGCGATGCGCAACGCCAGCGGCATCCCGCCGCACAACCGCGCGACCCGGGCGGCCGGCCCCGGCTCGCGCTTCACCCGGTCGGCACCGAGGACGCGGTTCAGCAGCGCGAGGGATTCGGCGTGCGCGAAGGCGTCCAGGGCGACCGGGTGCACCGCGTGGCGGGTGCTCAGCGCGGCGAGGGTCTGCCGGCTGGTGATCACCAGCAGGGCCGGGCCGGTGCCGGGGATCAGCGGGAGGACGTCGTCGAGGCCGCGGGCGTTGTCCACCACGACCAGGCACCGGCGCCCGTGCAGCAGCGAGCGGTACAGCGCGGCGCGCTCGGCCGGGTCGCCGGGGATGTTCTCCTCCGGCACGTCCAGGCCGCGCAGCAGGTGCGCGAGCGCCCGGGACCCCGGCATCGCCTCGGCCGCGTCCTGGCCGCGCAGGTCGAGGAACAGCTGCCCGTCCGGGAAGCGGGCCGCGACGCGGTGCGCCCAGTGCAGCGCTAAAGCGGTCTTCCCCATGCCCGCGGCACCCGAGATCACCACGACCGGGCGATCGCCGTCGTCGAGGGCCGCGTCCAGCGACGCGAGTTCGTCACCACGGCCGGTGAAGTGGCCGACGCCCGCGGGCAGCTGCGACGGCCCGGCCGCGGCGGCCCGCGGCTCCAGCTCGTGGTCGCGGCGCAGGATCGCCGTGTGCAGGGTGAGCAGCTCGGGACCGGGGTCGACGCCGAACTCGTCGGCGAGCCGCCGCCGCAGCCGCTGGAAGGCGTCGAGCGCGTCCGTGTGCCGCCCGCAGCGGTACAGCGCGAGCATGTGCAGCCCGGTCAGCCGTTCCCGGGTCGGGGCCGCGGCGAGCAGCCGCGGCAGCTCGCGGACGGCGTCCTCGTGGTGGCCCAGCCGCAGCTCGGCGTCCCAGAGGTCCTCCACCGCCGAGAGCCGCAGCTCGTGCAGGCGGTCCACTTCGCGCAGGCCCCAGCCGGACAGCGCCGCGTCGGCGAAGGCGTCTCCGCGCCAGAGCGTCACGGCGGCCCGCAGGGTCGTCGCCGCCCGCTCGACGGCGCCCGCCGCGAGGTCCGCCGCGGCCGCGCGCAACTGCTGCTCGAACCGGTGCGCGTCGACCGTCGCGGGCGGGACGGTGAGCAGGTAGCCCGGCCCGCGGGTGACCAGGACGGCCGGGAAGCCGCAGACGTCCAGGGCCTGGCGCAGGCGCGCGACGTGGCTGTGCAGTGTCTTGACGGCGGTGCGCGGCGGGTCCTCGCCCCACAGGACGTCCACGAGCCGCGGGATCGGCAGCACCGTGCCCGCGTGCAGCGCCAGCACCCCGAGCACGACCCGCTGCCGCGTTCCGTGCAGCGTCGCGAGCCCGGCCGGGCCCACGGCTTCGACCGGGCCCAGCACGCGCAGTTCCCCGGGTTGGGACACCCCCAGCTCCTTCCCGCGCCGAAACGGCTCAGCGAGCGTAACCACGCGGATGCGGTGCGAAAACAGCCAACCAGCTGATCTGCGCGCGAGCGACAACCGGTTCACAACCACGCGGGGCGACGCTCGGTGGCAGTCCAGCCCCCACTCCCGTGAGGAAACCCCGATGAGCACCACTCTGCGCCACCGGCGCCGCAGACCGTTCGCCGCCGCGCTCGCGGTCGCCGTCGCGGCCACGTTCCTGCCCGTGTTCACCGCCGCCGCCACCCCGGCCGTGGCCCCGGCCCCCACTTCGCCGTGCGGGCCGCTCGACGTCACCTTCGTCATCGACGACACCGGCAGCATGGGCCCGGCCCTGACCAACATCAAGAACGAGCTGGGCAACATCGCCACCGCGGTGCAGTCCAACTCCGGCAACGACTACAAGCTGGGCCTGGTGACGTTCAAGGACAACATCACCGTGCACAGCGACCTCACCGCGCTCAACCTGGCCACGGTCACCCCGCAGATCAACGCCCTGACCGCGACCGGCGGCAACAACGAACCCGAGGCCTCCGACGAGGCGGTCAACACGGCCGTCAACAACCTGCCCACCACCGGGCGGCCGCAGGTCGGCAACTTCGCCGGCGTCTGGCGCAGCAACGCGACGAAGATGGTCATCCTGGTGACCGACGCCCGCCCCGGCGGCTTCGACGACGCCTTCGCGGCGGCCGACCAGGCGAACGCCCACCTCCGGGCGGTCCAGGCGGCGACCAAGGGCATCAAGATCTCGTCGGTCTACGTGCAGACGAGCACGGCCTACCCGGTCATCCCGACGATCATGCAGGACTACGCCACCACGACCGGCGGCACCTACGCCGCGACGCCCGCCAGCGGCGCGGGCGCGGGGACCGCGATCCTCGACGCGCTGAAGAACTGCCGCAAGACGGACGTGTTCATCAAGGACGCCGCCGCGGACACGGGGGTCGCGCCGCACGCGCTGAACCCGATCTGGACGAGCCCGGACATCAAGGTGTGCGCGTCGCTGCCGCCGTGCGCCTCGATCAACCCGGTCGTCGGCGCGACGAACTACGTCGTGGTCACGCTCAACAACCCGGGCCCGTACGGCTCCGGCGCGTCGACCGGCCACGTGGAGGTCTCCTACACCGCGCAGGGCGGCGCGGCCCTGTGGCCGACGGACTGGGTCCCGGTCGGCTCCTCGGCGACGGTGACCGTGGCCCCGGGGTCCGTGCAGGTCCCGGTCCTGTGGGCCGGCGTCCCCGGTCCCGGCCACTTCTGCCTGCTGGCCCGGTGGATCTCCGCGACCGACCCGATGACCTCCCCCGAGCTGCCCGGGTCGAACACGCTCACCAACACGCGGAACAACAACAACATCGCGTGGCACAACGTCGACACGATCAAGCTCAAGCCCGGCGTCGGCACCACCCACCCGTTCACCCTGGGCAACCCGGTCGCCGACCGGCTGACCACGGACCTGGTCTTCACCCAGCCCGGCAAGCCGTTCGCGGGCGGGCCCGGCACGGTCGTCGTCGACCTCGGCAAGGTGCTCGCCGAGCGCTGGCGCCAGAGCGGCCAGAAGGGCGTCGGCGTCCGGCCGGTCGGGGACACGCAGGTCGAGATCGTCGACCCGCGGCAGGCGACGCTGCAGGGCCTGGTGATCGAGCCGAAGGAACGCCTCGAAACCGCGGTGACGTTCACCGCGACCGACGCGGCGGCCGGCGGTGAGTTCGTGTTCCGGATGTCGCAGTCCGACGGCAAGGACGACCTCGGCGGCGTCGAGTTCCAGCTCTCCACCGAACAGTAGGAGATGATTCAGAAGGCCACCTCGGGCGCGTCCCGAGGTGGCCTTCGTTTCCTTTGCCGGAAAGCACTTCACGGCCGGCGAGACCGAGGGCCGGCCGCCGGCCCTGCCCTGGAGTGAACCGGCAGAGCCGGCGACCGGCGGAACGCCGCCGCTTCGGCGTCCCCCGGCGGCGGATCTCCTGCAACCCGCCGCCAGGCCGGAGACCACGAGGGCACGTCACCTCGTGGATGCGACGCGACCGCCGCGGCTCCGAGTTGGCGGAGCCGCGGCGGCCTGCTCTGTCACCGGACCACCCGCGCGGGAGGGGTGAGGTGGCCCGGGAGATCCGGTGTTACTTGTTGGTGCCCGGGGTCAGCACCTTGTCGATGACGAAGACGGTGGCGTTCTTGGTGGGGATGTTGCCGCACAGGATCTTCGCGCCGTTGACGGTCATGTTGTCACCGGTGCCCTCGATCTTCAGCGGACCACCCGCGGCGTTCAGCGAGTCGAGCGTGCCGGCGGACGCGAGGCCCTTGGCGTCGTAACGCTTGCCGACGACGTGGTACTGCAGGATCGGCGACAGCTCGGCCGGCTTGCCCGCCAGCTCGTTGAACTTCGCGTCACCCAACGCGGCGAACGCGGGGTCGGCGGGGGCGAACACCGTGATGGCGGGGGCGCTGTTGAGGGTGTCGACCAGGTTGGTGGCCTTGACGGCCGCAACGAGCTTGGTCAGCAGCGGGTTCGTCGACGCCGCGGAGGCGACCGGCTGCGGGCCCATCGAGTCCAGCGAACCGGGCGACGAGCCCTGCGGCAGCTGCGAGCAGGCGGGGCCGAAGACGTCGGCGTTGGTGGTCACGCCGTCGGTGGCACCACCGGCCGGCGCGGCGGCCGAGGAGGACATCGGGGCCGGCGCGGACGCGCTGCTGCTCGCCGAGCCCGAAGAGGCGGTGTCGTTGCTGCTGCACGCGGTCAGGGCCAGCGCGGCGACCGCGGTCAGGCCGATACCGGCGATACGAAGCTTGCTCATGCGAAATCACTCCACGGATTGCGGCGGCGGAGACAGTCCACTGTGGATCTGCCCAGGGTACTGGCGGTGGTTCGGCGCTCCCGCCGGACCGGATTGGCCGATCGGCGGAGAACTTCACCCGGCTCGTTCCCGGGTATGCCCTTTGTTCGCAGCCGTCGCGCCGCCGGACAGGTCGCTTTTGTCATCTCCCTCGATCGAGTGACGGAAGGCGTCGCCGCGCGGCCGTGTACTTGGGCGAGTACACGACGATGACCAGCGGTCGGTCACCACCGGGCGCAGCGGGAGCAGATCGTGCGGGCCACGACGGAGCCGATCGCCGAGCAGGGCGCCCGTGGTGGCTCCACGCTCGGCACCTACCGGCTGGATCGCCGCCTTCGCGCCCGGCTCAGTGTGCGAGGTCCAGCGGCAGCCGTTCCAGCCCGCGGAAACTGACGTTGGGCCGCCAGCACAGCTCCTCGCCGGTCAGCTCGATCACGCGGTAGCGGTCCAGCAGCGCCCGGAACACGGTCGCGGCCTCCATCTTCCCGAGCGCCGCGCCGAGGCAGTAGTGCGGGCCGCCGCTGAACGCCAGGTTCTTGATCCCGGTCCGGGTGACGTCGAGGTGTTCCGGGTCGGCGTAGCGCTCCGGGTCACGGCAGGCCGCGCCGAACAGCAGCATGACCTTCGAGCCGGCGGGCAGGGCGACGTCGTCGAGCACGACCTGGTCGTCGAGCAGCCGCGAGGCGATCTGCACGGGCGCGTCGAAGCGGGTGATCTCGTCGATGGCGCCGGGGATCAGCTCGGGGTGCTCGCGCAGCAGCTTCAGCTGCTCCGGGTGGCGCAGCAGCGCGAGCAGGCCGTTGCCGATCAGGTTCACCGTGGTCTCGTGCCCGGCGACGAACAGGAACAGCACGTTGGCGATGATCTCGTGGTCGGTCAGGCGGACGCCGTCCACCTCGGTGTGGGCGAGCAGCGACAGGATGTCGTCGCGCGGGGTGGCGCGGCGGCGGTCGAGCTCTCCGGTGACGTACGCCCGGAACTCGGTTTCCGCCCGGTTCAGCTCGGCGACGTCCGCGGCCGTGATCGCCGGGTCGATCACCCGGCTGATCTGCTCGGTCCAGCGCCGGAACCGGTCGCGGTCGTCCGTCGGGAGGCCGAGCAGGTCGCAGGTCACGGTGACCGGCAGGGGCAGCGCGAGGCTCGCGATCAGGTCGGTGCGGCCCTCACCGGCGACGTCGAGCAGCCGGTTCGTCTCGGCGGCGACGCGCGGGCGCAGCCGGTCCACGGCGGCGCGGGTGAAGACCTTGCCGATGACGCCGCGGATCCGCCGGTGCGCGGGCCCGTCGAGCATCAGCAGCCAGCTCCGCACGCTGCGCACCAGCGGGCTGTCCAGGCCGCCGCGGCGCTGGGCCCAGCTCGGGTTCCGGTAGAACTCGCTGGACACGCCGGGCGCGCGCAGCACGGCGTCGACGTCGGCGTAGCGGGAGAGCACCCAGAAGCCGAAGTCCGACCGGTGGACCGGGTCCGTCTCGCGCAGGCGCCGGTACACCGGGTACGGGTCGGTGCGCACCGCGGGATCGCGGGGGTCGAACAGCGTGGTCATCTGGTTCCCGTCCCTCAGATCGCGCGGATGCGGTGCACGAACCCGGTCAGGTCCGCCGCCGACGCCCGGCCGCTCTCGCCCGCGAAGCCGGTCACCAGCCGGACCAGCGCGTCGTAGGCCTCGGTGTGGTCGTACGACGTGGCGTCGGTGATCTTCACCGACCACCGCCAGTACCCCTTGAGCGTGTCGGCCAGCGGCATCCGGAACGTCGCGAGCACGTCCTTGAGGTCGGGCACCGTCGCGGCGAGGCCGTGCCGGCGGATGTAGGCGGTGACGAGCTCGCTGTAGAACGCGAAGTGCCGGGCCTCGTCGCGGGCCAGCCGGTGCAGCAGGGAGCGCAGCACGGGCTCGGTCGCGACGGCCTTGAACCGCTGGTAGAACAGCTGCGTCGCCTTCTCCTGCACCAGCGTGTAGGTGAAGGCCTGCACCGGGGTCTCGTAGGGCAGGGCGAACTTCTTGCTGCCTTCCCGCGCCAGCTCCCACATCAGGGTGTCGGGGTCGCTGATGCCCGCCTCGATCTGGTAGCGCGTCAGCACCGACGCGTGCCGCTCCTCGTCGTTGGCCCAGGAGATCAGGAACCGGAAGTACTCGCGGTTGAAGCAGAACTCCTCGATGGCCTGGTCGCCGCCGGACACCGGGAACGCCTGGAGGAAGTAGGTGAGGTAACCGGGGATGTGGTCCTCGATGAAGGTGATGAACCGGACCACCGAGCAGTCGGTCTCGGTCAGTTCCTCCGGCCGCAGGGACTCCCACGGGAGGTCGTCGACCGACCACTGGCGGGTGCCCGCGCGGCTGACAGCGGCCCCGGCCAGCCGGCGCATCTCGGCCGGGTCCAGGTCCGCCCGGGCGTCGGACGCGTCGGGCTGGTTCATGGCGCCTCCGTGGGGCCCATCCGGGACTTCACCGCGGTCAGGGCGTAGTGCTTGGTGGTGTACCCCCAGCCGGCGTTGGCCGTCTGCAGGTACCGGATCAGCGGTTCGCTCATGCCGGGCGCCACCTGCTCGACGCGGTCGCGCGCGGCGTGCACGCGCTCCTCCCACTGCTCGATGGTGCGGTGGTAGTGCGCCGTCAGGTCGGTGAGACCGGTGAGGCTGAACCCCGCCGATTCGAGCGCTTCCAGCAGCACCGAGGCGGGCACCATGTCGGCGAACCCGAAGATGTCCTCGGTGACGTGCACGGTGCCCGGGCGCCGCGAGAACTCGCGGTAGGTCTCGTGGTCGCGGAAGCAGCTCTCCGACACGTACAGCGATCCGTTGCGCCGTAACAGGCCGCGGACCTTGCGCAGCACCTCGGTCCGGTCCGGCATGTGCACGATCGAGCCCAGCATGGTCACGGCGTCGAAGCGCCCGGCCGGCTCGACGTCGGTGAACGAGCCGGGCACCAGGGTGATCAGCTCGGCGACGCCGGCCTCGGCCGCCCGCGCCCGGATGTACTCGGCCTGCGGCCCGGACGGCGTCACGCCGGTGGCGCGGCAGCCGTACTCCTGGGCCATGAACAGGATCAGGCTGCCCCAGCCGCACCCGACGTCGAGCAGCCGTTCCCCGCCCTTCAGGCCCAGCTGCCGCGCGACGAAGTGCAGCTTGTTCGTCTGCGCCGTGTCGAGGTCGGTGTGCTCGTCGGGGTACAGCCCGGCGCTGTACTTCAGGCGACGGTCCAGGTAGAGCGCGAACAGCTCGGGCGGCAGCTCGTAGTGCTTGTTCGTCGCCTCGCGGGCCTGCTGCGGGGTCGTCGCCGTCATGACTCCGCCAGGTCGCCGCCGATGCCCTTCCGCACCAGCGTGACGAGCTCGTCGACGGTCTTCACCGCGAAGATCTCCTCGTCCTCGAACTCGACGTCCCAGCGGCGCTCCAGCTTGGCCACCACGCGCAGCATCTTCATCGAGTCGGCGCCGGGGAGGTCCCGGAGCACGTCGGTGGCGGCGATCTCGCCCGTCGGGATCTTCAGCTCGCCGGCGAGGTACTCGGCGGTGACGGACGCGATGTCTTCGCGGGTGGCGGATTCGGCGGTCATGACTCTCCTGTTCCGTGGTCGAAGTAGTGCCGGACGCGGCCGAAGGCGGCCTCGTCCAGGTCCATCAGGGTCCGGGCCTGCTCGGAGCGGATCGGCTGGAAGGTGCCGCCTGCCATGACGTGCGTCTCGGCGTCCGGCCCGGTGATCTCGGCTTCGGTGTGCAGCACCCCGTGGCCGCGGCCGGTGATCCGCGCGGTCGTCGTGTACGGGACGCCGACGCGCAGCGGCAGCAGCATCCGGCTGCGCAGGGTCACCGAGAACGCGAGCATGCCGTGCACCAGCGCGAGGGTGTCGCCCATGACCTCGTCCAGCAGCACCTGGACGATGCCGCCGTGCACGATTCCCGGGTAGGAGGCGTAGTCCTCGGAGAACACCGTCTCGGCCGCGTAGTCCCCATTGGACAGTCTGCGCATGCGCAGCTTGAGCCCGATCGGGTTGTGCGGTGAGCAGCCGAAGCAGTTGAAGGAAGATTCGGTGTGCCAGGGGAATTCGATCTCCTCCCCCGGCTGGTGCGCGGCGATGGTCATCCGACCGCCGCCTCGGCCTTGAGCGACTCGTCGACGATCGCGCGGCGAACGTCCGCCATCTTCGTCAGCGGGTAGCCGGTGATCGTGGAGAAGTACTTGAACAGCTGCTCGCAGCACTTGGCCCACTCGGTGCCGTCCTCGTCGACCTCGGCGAAGTAGGCGAACATCTCGTCGATCGTCTCGTGGCCGGCCAGCTCGGGCAGGTCGCCCTTGAAGCGGCTGACGGGGTGGCGGTAGAGGTCGCGGGTGGTGCCCATGTAGATGTAGAGGGTCTCGAAGACCGAGACGAGCTCCTCGGGCCGGTCGGCCAGCTGCTGCGCGGTGTAGTGCACGAACTCGCGGGCGTGGCGCGCTTCGTCGCCGCTCGCCTTGCGCAGGATCTCGGCCAGCACCGGTTCTTCCATGCTGCGCGCGACGCACTTGTAGGCGTGGGTGGCGAGCACCTCGCAGATGACGTTGGTGGCGAGCGTCGCCGCCCGGGTGACCCCCGGCGGGTAGGCCTCGCGCATCGAGGCGATCGTGCGGTGCTCGATGCTGTGCCCGGCCAGCTGCAGCCAGGTCTGGAAAGCCAGGTGGTGCTGGATCTCCTGGTAGCCCCAGATGCAGGTGAACTGGGAGAAGTCGTAGTCCATGCCGAACTCGTTGAGCAGCCCGTGGGTCGCCGCGACCACGTTGGACTCGCCGATGATGACGCCCTTGGCGAAGATGATGTGCTCGGGCTTCACCAGATCGGCCCGGAAGGAGTCCCACGGGATGTGGTGCAGCTCCCACGTCGCGTGCTGGTAGTCGGCGAAGATCCTGGCGCTGTGCATTTCCTCGTCGGCCAGCAGGGGTACGCCGGCCCGCGATGTCGTCCTGTTGTTCACACCCGTTCTCCTCGGCCGTCGTGTGCGTTGTCCGGGAACATTCCGTCGGCTTCGCCGGCGGTGACGCGGCGAGCGGCGAGCACCCGCTGCCACTTGCCGCTGGTGGTGCGCGGGATCCAGCGGGGTTTCACCGGGTAGATCGCCACCCGCGCGAGGTCGACTTCGGCGGCGACGCGGCGGCGCACTTCCTCGCACACGCCGGCCGGGTCCGCCCCGGTCTCGACGATCACCCCGATCCGTTCGCCGCCTTCGTCGTCGGTGTCGGAGAAGGCGACGCACCGGCCGCGGTAGACCCCCGGCACGGTCCGGGCGACGCGCTCGACGTCGTCGGGGAAGAAGTTCTGGCCGTGCACGACGACCATCTCCTTGCGCCGCCCGGTCACGTACAGCTCGCCGTCGAGCCGGAAGCCGAGGTCCCCGGTGCGCAGCCAGCGGCCGTCGAACGCGGCGGCGGTCGCTCCGGGGTCGCGGAAGTAGCCGGTGGCCACCGGGTCCCCGGCGATCTGGATCTCGCCGAACTCGCCGTCGGTGGCGACCGCGCCGCTGTCGCGGACCACCCGCAGGTCGATGCCGTGCACCGCGCGGCCCACCGAGACGACCGGCTTGGCCGTCGGCGCCGTCTCGGCGACCGGCCGCGCGACGCCGGTGGCGCCCAGCTCCTGGCGGTCCACGGCGCGGACGCGCGCGGTGCTGCCGGGATCCGGGTAGCTGATCGACAGGGTGGCCTCGGCCATGCCGTACACCGGGTACATCACGGATTCGGCCACCCCGCTGGGTTTCAGGGCCTCGGTGAACCGCCGCACGGTCGCCGCGCTGACCGGTTCCGCGCCGTTGAACGCCAGCCGCCAGCGGGACAGGTCCAAAGTGGCCAGTTCCTCCGCCGGGACGCGGTCGACGAGGTAGTCGTAGGAGAAGTTGGGGCCGGTCATCACCGTGCCGCCGTGCGCGGCGAAGTGCGCCAGCACCGCACCCGGCCGCCGCAGGAAGGTCGTCGGGGCGAAGACGTGCACGTCGGCGCCGTTGAGCCAGTGCGACTGCAGCCCGATCAGGCCCATGTCGTGGAAGGTCGGCACCCACTGCAGGAACACGTCGCCGGCGGTGAACTCCCCCGCGATCACGCAGGACTCGAGCCCGGCCATGGTCGTCTCGTGCGGCAGCATCACGCCCTTGGGCCGGCTGGTGCTGCCCGAGGTGAACTGCACGATGGCCAGCGACGCGGGATCGACGGTGGGCAGGGCACGCGCGTCACCGGTGCCGCTGGGGGCGGACGGCGGCACCAGCGTGACGCCGGTGCCGAGGCCGCGGAGCGCGTCGCCGAGGTCGGCGTGGGCGGGGTCGAGCACGAGGTGGCGCATGCCCGCGGCGGTCACGATGCGGGCGAGCCGGCGCGCGGTGTTGGCGACGTCGGCGAAGCCGGCCTGGATCGGCAGCACGCTGACCGCCGCGCCGGCGCGCCAGAGCCCGTAGATCGTGGTGAGGAACCGGGCCGCGGTGGGCACCAGCACGCCGACGACGTCGCCGGGTCGGACGCCGGCGCGGAGGAACCCGTGGGCGGCCGCGGTCGCGGCCAGGTCCAGCTCGGTGGCGGTGATCTCGTCACCGGCGGTGGGAATCTCGCACGGGCGTCCGGGGTGGAGCCGGCCAGCAGGGCCAGGCTTTCGCCCAGGGTCCGCCCGGCCAGTCGGGCGTTGCGCTCGGGTCGCTGCACGCGGATTCCCCTCGAGTCGGCTGCGTTCTCGATTTTGGCTTTCCCCGGCGTTCAGGCAAAGCCGGCGATGGCGTTTCTGGTAGAATCACTCGTCTTCGAAAGCGCTTACCCGCATCATTCCAGGGATTTGCGCATCCAGCCGTCGATCAGTCCCGCGGTGTCCGCGGCGTGGGCTTCCAGCATGGTGAAATGGTTGCCGGGCGCCACGGCGAGGGTGTGCTCGAAGGGCCATTCGGGTTCCCAATCAGCGGGCCAGCCTTCCAGCGGTTCGGCCGCGCGCACGAACAGCACGGGAATCGGCAGTTCCTCCGGTGTCCAGTCGAATTCCTGGTAGTGCAGCATCGCGGTGATCCAGCCGTCGTCGCCCGGCACCGCGTGGTTCGGGTTGTCCATCCGGGCCTGGGCTTCCTCGCCGAGCCCGGGCAGCAGGCGGACCAGCCGCTGGTGCTCGCTGGGGACGTAGCTGTCCAGCACCACGACCCCGGCGGGCGGGCTGCCCTGCTCCCGCAGCCGCCGGGCGATCTGGTAGGCGACCAGGCCGCCGGCGGACAGCCCGGCCAGCACGAACGGCTCGTCCCCCAGTTCGGCGCGCAGCCCGGCGGCGTGCAGGTCCAGCAGCAGGTCCCGGCTCTTCGGCAACGGTTCGGCGCGGCGGTAGCCGGGGTGGCGCACCGCCCAGACGTCCCGGTCGCCCTGGAAGGACTTGGCCAGCCGCGCGAACTGCACCGGGTCGGACATGCCGACGATGCCCGGCACACACACCAGCGCCGGGTGCCGGGAGCCGGTGGCCAGCCGGACCGGTTGGGGCGGTTGCGACACCTCGTGCAGTGACGTGACGAACCGGCGGGTCTCCTGCCAGTCGGTGTCGCGAGTGCTCAGCACCGACTCGCGCATCCGCGCGCCTTCCTCGTCGATGACGTCCTCCGCGCCGGTGGCCAGCAGCTCGGCCAGGTGCCGGGCCAGCACCACCGGGCTCGGGTGGTCGAAGGTCACCGTCGCGCGCAGCCGCAGCCGCAGCACCCCGGCCAGCCGGTTGCGGATCCGGACCGCCGCCAGGGAGTCGACGCCCACCTCGAGGAAGCCGGCGTTCGGGCGGAGGTCGCCGGTGCCGTCGTGGCCGAGGGTGCCCGCGACCGTCGTCAGCACGAGGTCGACCAGCGCTCGCTCCCGGTCCGGGCCGCCGAGGCGGTCCAGCCGGTGGCGCAGGTCGTCGTCCGGGGTGTCGGGCCGTTCGGCCAGCTCCCGCAGCAGCGGCCGGTCGACGGCGCCGTCCAGGGTGAACCGGGCGGGCACCAGCACCGGGTCGCCGAGCGACACGGCGGCGTCGAACAGGGCGAGCGCTTCCTTGGTGGACAAGGCATCCGGCGTCGGCGCGAGGTGGCGGGTCAGGTCGCTGCGCTCCGCCCACAGGCCCCACGCCAGGGAGATCGCGGGCAGACCGAGCGCGCGGCGCCGGTGGGCCAGCGCGTCGAGGACGGCGTTGGCGGCGGCGTAGTTCGCCTGACCGGCGCTGCCGGCGGTCGCCGCGGCCGAGGAGAACAGCACGAACGCCTTGAGCGGCCGGTCTTTTGTCAGTTCGTGGAGCAGCAGGGCCGCGTCGGCCTTCGGCCGCAGGACCGCGTCGAGGCGCGCCGGGGTCATGGCCGGCAGCACGCCGTCGTCCAGCGTTCCGGCCGCGTGCACGATGATCGTCGGCCGGTGCTCGTCGAGCAGCCGTTGCAGCTGCCCGGGGTCGGCGACGTCGCAGGCGGCGACGGCGGCCGTCGCGCCCAGCTCGGCGAGGTCGTCGACCAATTCGGGCGCGCGGCCGCGCCGGCCGGCCAGCACCAGCCGCCGCACGCCGTGCCCGGTGACCAGGTGCCGGGCGAGGAGCCCGCCGAGGGTGCCGGTGCCGCCGGTGATCAGCACGACGTCCTCGGCGTCGGCGAACGGCGTGGGCGCGGGGGCGAAAGCGCGCACCAGCCGGCGCGCCAGCAGCACTCCCCCGCGCAGCGCGAGTTCGGGCTCGCCGGTGCCCAGCGCGGCGGCCACCGTCAACGGCGTGACGTCGGCGGCGTCCAGCAGCACGAACCGGCCGGGCTCCTCGGTCTGGACGGAGCGGACCAGGCCGGTCACGGCCGCGCCGGCCAGGTCCGCGACGTCGTCACCACCGCGGGCCGCGACCGCGCCCGAGGTCAGGAACACCAGTTTCGAGGCGACGAACTCCGGGAAGACCTGCCACCACTGCACAAGAGCAAGCGCGCGGTGGGTGGCCTCCCGCACCGAGTCGCCGGACGCGCCGACGAGCACCGCGCTCGGCACCGGCTGCCCGGCCGTGACGGCGGCCCGCAGGGCGTTCAGGTCGGTGAACGCGGGGAACCGGCCGGTGTCCAGGCCGACGGCGACAATGCCACCCGGTGCGGTGTTGCCCGTGGCGGGCACCTCGACCCACTTGGTCCGGAACAGCGCGTCGCGGGGGACGTCGCCGCGGGCGGTGGCCGGGCGCAGCACCAGGGAGCCCACCGAGAGCACCGGCGCGCCGTCGCCGTCGGCGACGTCGAGGCGCACCGAGCCGCCCACCGCGCCGCGCAAGCGGACCCGCAGCGCGGCCGGGCGCGTGGCGTGCGCGGTCACCTCGGTCCAGCTGAACGGCAGCATCGGCCCGTCGGCCACCGGGCCGCCGGTGCCGAACCCGAGCGCGTGCAGGGCGGCGTCGAGCAGGGCCGGGTGGACGGCGAACCCGCGCGTGTCGACCGGGCAGGCCACCTCGGCGAAGACGTCGTCACCGCGCCGCCAGACCGCGCGCAGGCCCTGGAACGCGGGCCCGTACCGCAGGCCGCGCTCGACGAGCGTCGCGTAATGACCGCTGTGCGAAACGAGTTCCGCGCCTTCGGGCGGCCACGCGCCGATCGGCTCGGGGTCCGCCGGCTGCCGGCCGAGGAGCCCTTCGCCGTGGCGCTCCCACTTCGCGCCGTCGGCCTTCGCGTACAGGCGCAGGTCGCGCTGCCCGGCCGCGTCCGGCGCGCCGACGCGCAGCTGGACGGCGACGGTGGTGTCGTTCGGCAGGACCAGCGGCCGTTCGAGGGTGAGTTCCTTGACGACCGGGCACTGCGCGGCCGCCCCGGCGTGCAGGGCGAGTTCGAGCCAGGCGGTGCCGGGCAGGATCACCGCGTCCAGGACCTGGTGGTCGGCCAGCCACGGCGTCTCCGCCGACGACAGCCGGCCAGTCAGCACCAGTTCGCCGGTGTCGGCCAGCTCGACCGGCGCGTCGAGGACCGGGTGCGCGCTGCTGCGGGTCTCCTTCGGCGCCAGCCAGAAGCGCTTGCGTTCGAACGGGTAGGTCGGCAGCTCGGCGAACGCGGGGCGGCCGGGCTCGCCCAGTTCCGTCCACTTCGGACGGAGGCCGCGCACGTACACCCGGGCGAGCGCGGCGAAGAACGCGTCCCGGCCGCTTTCGCCGCGGCGCAGCGTCCCGGTGACGACGGCGTCGTCGCCGACCGCCGCCAGTACCGCGGGGACGAGCACGGGGTGCGGGCTGATCTCGGCGAAGAACGTGTGCTCCGGCGCCGGGAGCCCGGCGAGGGCGTCGGCGAACCGCACCGGTTTGCGCAGGTTGTCGTACCAGTATTCGGCGTCGAGCTCCGTGCCGGTGAGCACGGTCGCGGTCACCGCGGAGTGGAACGGGATCTCCGCGGCCCGCGGCGAGATCGGGGCGAGGTCGGCGAGCACGCGGTCGCGGACGCGTTCGACCGCGGGCGAGTGGGAGGCGTAGTCGACGCCGAGCCGTCGCGCCTTGACCCCGGCCGCGCTCAGCTCGGCGACCAGGTCGTCGAGGGCGGCGGTGTCCCCGGCGACCACCACGGACTCCGGCCCGTTGACCGCGGCGATCGCCAGCCGGTCGTCTAGGCGCAGGCTTTCGGCGGGCTGCTCGACCGAGGCCATGCCGCCGAGGCCGGACAGCGCGGTCAGTGCTTTCGCGCGGCGGCTGACGACGAGCGCGGCGTCCTCCAGCGACAGCGCGCCCGCGACGTGGGCGGCGGCGATCTCGCCCTGGCTGTGCCCCACGACGGCGTCCGGTTCGATTCCCGACGCGCGCCAGAGGGCGGCCAGGGAGACCATCACCGCGAACAACGCGGGCTGCACGACGTCGACGCGGTCCAGCGACGGCGCGCCCGGGGCCTGGCGCAGGACGTCGAGGAGGTCCCAGTCCGTGTGCGGGGCGAGGGCGACGGCGCAGCGTTCGAGCTGCTCCCGGAACACCGGCGCACTCTCCAGGAGGTCCGCGGCCATGCCCGCCCACTGGCCGCCCTGGCCGGGGAAGACGAACACGACCTTGCCGGTCAGGTCCGCGGTGCCGCGGACGAGACCGGGCACGGTGGCGTCGTGGCTCACCGCGTCGAGCGCGGTCGCGGGGTCGTCGTCGAGCACGACGGCGCGGTGCTCGAACGTGCTGCGCGTCGTGATCAGCGCGTGGGTCATGGCGACCGGATCCCGGCCGTCCACTTGGGACGCCAGCTGCCCGGCCCGGGCCCGCAGCGCGGACTCGGAGCGCGCGGAGAGCACCCACGGCAGCTGGGCCGCGTTCGCGGGGACAGCCTCGATGCGAGCCGGTGCTTCTTCGACGACGACGTGCGCGTTGGTGCCGCTGATGCCGAACGCGGACACCCCGGCCCGGCGCGGCCGCTCGCCGTCCGCCGGCCAGGGCCGGTTCTCGGTGAGCACCTCGACACCACCGCCGGTCCAGTCCACTTGGGACGACGGCGGATCCGCGTGCAGCGTCGCGGGCTGGGTCCGGTGGCGCAGCGCGAGCACGACCTTGAGCAGCCCGGCGGCGCCGGCCGCGGCCTGGCTGTGCCCGATGTTGGACTTGATCGAGCCGATGGCCAGCGGCCGGTCCCGGTCGCGGCCGTAGACGGCCTGCAGGGCCGCGACCTCGACGGGGTCGCCGAGTTTCGTGCCCGTGCCGTGCGCCTCGACGACGTCCACATCGGACGGTCGCAGCCCGGCGTCGGCCAGCGCGGCGCGCAGGACTCGCTGCTGGGCCAGCCCGTTGGGCGCGGTCAGGCCGTTGGACGCGCCGTCGGAGTTGACCGCGGTGCCGCGGACGACGGCGAGGACCGGGTGGTCGTGCTCGAGAGCGTCGGAAAGCCGTTCCACCACGACGACGCCGGCGCCTTCACCCCAGCCGACGCCGTCCGCGGTGTCGGCGAACGCCTTGCAGCGGCCGTCGGCGGCGAGCGCGCTCTGGTGCTCGAAGGCGCGGTAGATGCCGGGGGTGGCCATCACCAGCGCGCCGCCGGCCAGCGCGAGATCGCACTCCCCCGCGCGCAGCGCGCGCACGGCCAGGTGCAGGGCCACCAGCGAAGACGAGCACGCGGTGTCGACCGAGACCGCGGGCCCCTCCAGGCCGAGCAGGTAGGCGATCCGCCCGGACAGCACGCTCGCCGAGGTGCCGGTCGCGAGGTGGTCGGGGTGGTCGTCGAGGTGGGCCATCAGCAGCTGGCGGTAGTCCTGGTCGCTGGTCCCGGCGAAGACGCCGGTGCGGGAGCCGCGCAGCGAGGCCGGGTCGATCCCGGCGCGCTCCAGCGCCTCCCAGGAGATCTCCAGGAGCAGCCGCTGCTGCGGGTCCATGCCCTGGGCCTCGCGTGGGCCGATGCCGAAGAACGCGGCGTCGAACCACGCCGGGTCGGAGAGGAAACCGCCCGCGCCGGCGAGGTCGGCCGGCCAGCCGCGGTCGGCGGGGAACGCCGTGACGGCGTCGTGGCCGCCCTCGACCAGCCGCCACAGCGCCTCGGGGTCGGCGACCCCGCCCGGGAACCGGCAGCCCAGCCCGACGACGGCGATCGGTTCGCGTGCCCGCGCCTGCGTCACGCGCAGCCGTTCCCGGGTGTCCCGCAGGGCGGTGGTCACCCGGTTCAGCGTGGCGAGCACCGCGTTGTCGTCAGCCATCGATGAGATCCTCCTGTGCCAGCAAGACTTCCCGTTCGGCCCGGCTGAGCACGTCCGCTGCGGACTCGGTGGGCTCGGCGGCCGCCGGTGCCGGATCGTCGGCGAGGCCCGCTTCCAGGTAGCCGGCCAGTGCGAGCGGCGTGGGGTGGTCGAAAAACGCGTTCGCGGGCACCCGCAACCCGGTCCGCGCGCCGAGCTGGTTGCGCAGCTCCACGACGCCCAGGGAGCTGAGGCCCTGCTCGTGGAAGGGGCGCCCGGGCTGGATCCGCGCGGCGGAGTCGTGCCCGAGGATCAGCGCGGTGTGCCGGCAGACCAGGTCGCGCAGCTCGCGGCGCCGTTGCGGCGCCGAGAGCCCGGCCAGCCGCAGCGTGGGGGCCTCTTCCGGCGGTTCGGCGGCACTCCGGTGGGCCTCCGGCAGCTCCGCCAGCAGCGGACTGGGCCGGGTCGTGGCGAAGACCTTGCCGAAGCGCGCCCAGTCGACGTCGGCGAGCACGAGGCCGGACTCGTCGCGGGCGTAGGCCGTGGCCAGCGCGGCGACGGCCACACCTGGGTCGAGCACAGTCATGCCGCCGCGGCGCAACCGGCTGCCGACGCCCGCCGCGTCCGCCATGCCACCGTCGCCCCACGGGCCCCAGGCCAGCGCGGTGGCCGCGAGGCCGTCGGCACGGCGCTGCTCGGCCAGCGCGTCGAGGTAGGTGTTGGCCGCCGCGTAGTTGGCCTGCCCGGCGTTGCCGACGGCGCCGGTCGCGGAGGAGAACAGCAGGAAGGCGTCGAGGCCGTCGGTGAGTTCGTGCAGGTGACGCGCGCCGTCGGCCTTGGCGCGCAGGACGCGGGCGAGCCGGTCCGGGTCCAGGGCGTCGATGACGCCGTCGTCGAGCACGCCGGCCGCGTGGGCGACGGCGGTCAGCGGCCGGTCGGCCGGGATCGCGGCGAGGAGGTCCGCGACGGCCTGGCGGTCGGCGACGTCGCAGGCGACCGCGTCGACCTCGGCGCCGAGCGCGGTCAGCTCCGCGACGAACTCGGGGTCGTCGGCGTGCCGTCCGGTCAGCAGCAGCCGCTGCACGCCTTCGGCGGCCAGCCGGCGGGCCAGGTGCCGGCCCAGTGCGCCGAAGGCGCCGGTGATCAGGGTGGTGCCGTGCCGCGGCCAGGCGCGGCCGGGCGGGGCGCCGACGGCGGGGGCGCGCAGAAGCCGCCGCGCGAACACGCCGGAGGCACGCACGGCGACCTGGTCCTCGGTGCCGGACAGCACTCCGGCCAGCCGCTCGGCGGCGGCGTGGTCCACTGTGGACGGCAGGTCCACGAGACCGCCCCAGCGCCGCGGGTGTTCCAGGGCCGCGACCCGGCCGAGGCCCCACACCATGGCCTGCACGGGCGCGCCGAGCCGGTCGCCGGCGCCGGTGGACACCGCTGCCTGCGTCACGCACCACAACGGGACGTCGAGGTCGACGTCTCCGGCGGCTTGGACGAGCGCGGTGGTCAGCGCGAGCCCGGCGGGCACCCCGGCCGGGTGCGGCCGTTCGTCGAGCGCCAGCAGGGAAACCAGGCCGTCTCCGGGCTCGACGTCCCGGAGGAGCCCAGCGAGTTCCGCACGGCCGGCTCCGGCGTCGACGGCCAGCGCCGTGCCGCCGAGCGCCGCGAGGATCGGCTCGGGCACGGGCCGATCCGCGGGGTGGACGACGACCCAGTCGCGCTTCGCGGCGTCGTGGCCGGTGACCGGCTGCCAGCCGATCCGGTACCGCAGCCGGTCCGCTTCGGTGTCCTGGTCGTGCCCGCGCCGCCACCGCGCCAGCGCGGGCAGCAGGCCGGCGACGTCCAGGTCGGTGCCCAGCAGGTCGCCGAACCGGCGGGGGTCTTCGCTCGCGACGGCGGCCCAGAACTCCGTGTCGGCGCGGTTCTGCTCCGGCGCCCATTCGGGCAGGAGCCAGAACCGTTTGCGCTGGAAGGCGTACGTGGGCAACGGCACCGGCCGCGCCCCGCTCCCGGCGTACCACTTTGCCCAGTCCGGGCCGTGGCCGCGCACTTGCAGTGCCGCGATCGCGGCGAGGACGTCGTCGTCGGCCAGCGCGGGGACCACGGCCGTGTCCATGGCGTCGTCCAGGCACTCCGCGGCCATGTCCGTCAGGGTGGTCGTCGGCCCGATCTCCAGGAACGTGGTGACGCCCTTCTCGGCGAGCGTGCGGACGCCGTCGGCGAAGCGGACCGTGCCGCGCACGTGGTCGACCCAGTAGTCCGGTGAGCAGAGCTGCTCGTCGGTGGCCACGCGGCCGGTCAGGTCCGACACGACCGGGATCCGGGGCGGCCGGTAGTCCAGGCTCTTCGCGACGGCCCGGAAGTCGTCGAGCATCGGCTCCATCAGCGCGGAGTGGAACGCGTGGCTGACGCGCAGCCGCTTGGTGCGGCGGCCCCGCGCGCGGAACCTCTCGGCCACCGCGGTGACGGCGTCGGTGCTGCCGGACAGCACCACCGAGCGGGGGCCGTTGACCGCGGCCAGCGACACTCCCGCGGGCAGCTCGCCGACCTCGTCCGCCGTGGCGGCCACCGCGTACATGGCGCCCTGCGCGGGCAACGCCTGCATCAGCGTCCCCCGCGCCGCGACCAGCCGGCCCGCGTCGGGCAGGGACAGCACGCCGGCGACGTGCGCGGCCGCCAGCTCGCCGACCGAGTGCCCGAGCAGCAGATCCGGCCGGATGCCCCAGTGCTCCAGCAGCCGGAACAACGCGACCTCGACCGCGAACAGCGCGGGCTGCGCGAACTCCGTCCGGTCCAGGGTGTCCTGGTCCGCGCCGAACACGACGTCCCGCAGTGGGAGGTCCAGCTCGGCGCACACCTCATCGAAGGTTCGCGCGAAAGCCGGGTACCGCTCGTGCAGGTGACGGCCCATCCCGGCGCGCTGGCTGCCCTGTCCGGCGAACAGGAAGGCCAGGCCGCCCTCGCCGACGACGCCGGTGGTGAGCCCGGGATCGGTCTTCCCGGCCGCCAGCGCCGTCAGTGCTTCCCGGCAGGTCAGCACCGCCCGGTGGGTCAGCGCGGCGCGAGTCGTCGCGAGGGAGAACCCGAGGTCGTGGTCGGCCAGTTCGGGGTGGGCCGCGCAGTGCGCGGCCAGCCGGGCGGCCTGCGCGCGCAGGGCGTCCGGCGACCCGGCCGAGATCGTCCACAGTGGAGGTACGCCGGTGTCGGCCGGGCGCGGAACCTCTTGCTGCGACGGCGGTTGCTGCAGGATCACGTGGGCGTTGGTGCCGCCGATGCCGAACGACGAGACGCCCGCCCGCCGGATCGCTCCCTCGGGCCACGGGGTCGCCTCGGTGACCAGGTGCAGGCCGCCCGTCCAGTCGACGTGCTCGCTGGGCCGGTCGACGTTGAGCGTCGCCGGGACCGTGCCGTGGCGCATCGACTGCACCATCTTGATCACGCCGGCCGCCCCGGCCGCGGCCTGGGTGTGGCCCAGGTTGGACTTGAGCGAGCCGACCAGCAGCGGCCGGTCCGGGGCGCGGTGCGCGCCGTAGGCCGCCAGCAGCGCCCCGGCCTCGATCGGATCGCCGAGCTTCGTGCCCGTGCCGTGCGCCTCGACGACGTCCACATCGGACGGTCGCAGCCCGGCGTCGGCGAGCGCGGTGGCCAGCAGCCGCTCCTGGGCGGTGCCGCTCGGCGCGGTGAGGCCGTTGCTCGCGCCGTCGGAGTTGACGGCGGAGCCGGCGATCAGCGCGAGGACCGGATGACCGTGGCGGCGGGCGTCGGAATACCGCTCCAGCACGAACAAGCCGCCGCCTTCGGCCCACGCGGTGCCGTCGGCGCCGTCGGCGAACGGCTTCACCCGCGCGTCCGGCGCCAGCCCGCCCTGCCGGCTGAACTCGACGAAGACGGTGGGCGAGGACAGCACGGCCACACCGCCGGCCAGCGCGAGCGAACACTCGCCGCGGCGCAGCGCGGTGGCGGCCAGGTGCACGCCGACGAGCGAGGACGAGCACGCCGTGTCGACGGAGAGGTTGGGGCCCTGCAAGCCGAAGGTGAACGAGATCCGGCCAGAGGCCACACTGCACACGGTCCCGATCGCCAGGTTCTCCCGGGTGCCGATGCCGCCGTGCCCGGGGCCGGTGCCGTAGTCGTCGTGGGCCACGCCCGCGTAGACACCGGTGTCGCTGCCGCGCAGCGTCGCCGGGTCGATGCCCGCCCGCTCGAACGCCTCCCAGGCCAGCTCGAGCAGCAGCCGTTGCTGCGGGTCCATTTCGAGGGCCTCGTGGCCGCCGATGCCGAAGAACGCGTTGTCGAACCCGGCGGCTTCGTGCAGGAAGCCGCCTTCGCGCACGTAGCTGGTGCCCGGCCGCCGCCGCTGCGGGTCGTACAGCGCGGCGACGTCCCACCCGCGGTCCTCCGGCATCGGCCCGAGGACCGTCCGGCCGTCGGCGACCACCTGCCACAGGTCGTCCGGATTCTGGATTCCGCCGGGGAACCGGCAGCTCATCCCGACGATGGCGATCGGCTCGTCGGAGGCGGTGCGCCGGGGCACGACGACCGCTTGCCGGGGCGTGCTGCCGTCCAGGTGCGCGGCCAGCCGCTCCGGGGTCGGGTGGTCGAACAGCGCGGTCGTGGCGATCGGCAGCCCGGTCCGCCGGCGCAGCCTGCGGACCAGCTCCACGGCCGCGACGGAGTCCATGCCCAGCTCCAGAAAGGTCCGGTCCGCCCGGAAGTCCGCGCCGATCAGCGACTCCGCCTCGGCCCGGATCAGCCGGGGCAGGTCCGCGATCCGGGTCGCCGCGGGTTCGGCGACGTCGGTGGGCAGGTGCACGCGCCGCCCGCCGAGCACCTCGCCCCACGCGATCGGCACGCCGTGGCCGTGCAGCTCCGCCGCGGTGCCCAGCACCGCGTGCAGCTCGGACCGCCCGTCGCGCAGGGCCGACGTCACGAGCACGTCGCCGCTCGCGGCCGCGGGCAGCGTCTCCTCGACCAGCGCGGCGAGCACGCCGTTGGCGCTCATGTCCAGGTAGGTGTCCACGCCCGCCGCGGCCAGCGTCCGCACGCAGCCGAGGAAGTGCCCGGTGCCGCACACCTGGGCGCCCCAGTATTCGGGGCGGCACACGACGTCGGGATCGGTGCCGAGCCCGGGGTGCACCGGGACGATCGGGATGCGCGGCGGCCGGGTGGGCAGGCCGCGGAGGAACCGCTCGAAGTCGCCGGCCATCGGCGCCATGTGCGGGGAGTGGAAGGCCCGGTCGACGGCCAGCTGCTTGACCTTGCGGCCGCGGCGTTCCCAGTCGCCGGCGATCCGCAACACGACGGCCCGGTCGCCGGAGATGACCACCGACCGCGGCGCGTTGACCGCCGAAATCGCGGCCTTGTCCGCCAGCCCGGCCAGGGATGCGCGGGCCTCGTCCTCGGTGACGCGCAGCGCGACCATCGCGCCGCCGACCGTGGTCTTCGCCCGGAAGAGCCGGATCCGCTCGGCGAGCACCGCGCAGACGTCCGGCAGCGTGAACACCCCGGCGGCCGTCGCCGCGGCCAGCTCCCCCACCGAGTGGCCGGCCACGAAGTCGGGGCGCACGCCCCAGTGCTCGAACTGCCGGAACAACGCCACCTGCAGCGCGAACAGGGCGTCCTGGCTGTACAGAGCCTCGTCTTCGGGCGCGACCGCGGTGCCGGCGTCGCCCAGCAGCAGGTCGCGCACCGACCAGGCCGACACGGCGTCCAGGTGCTCGCACACCTCGTCGAGGGCCGCGGCGAACACCGGGAGCCGCGGGTAGAGGTCGCGGCCCATGCCCGGGCGCTGCCCGCCTTCGCCGGGGAACAGCAACGCCACCTTGCGCCCGGTCCCGGCCCGCGTCACCGCGCTCCGGCCGGCGGCCAGGTCCGCCAGTCCGGTGGTCAGCTCCGCCCGGTCGGCGCCGAGCACGACCGCGCGGTGCGTCAGGTGCGGCCGCGCGAGGGCCAGCGTGTGAGCGACGTCGAGCGGGTCCGGCGCCTGCGGGCGGTCGAGGTGGGCGCGCAGGGTTTCGGCTTGGCCGCGCAGGCTTTCCGGGCTCTCGGCCGACAGCAGCAGCGGCACGACGGGGAACGGGTCGCGCACCGGCACGGGACGCACCGGCGGTTCGGCCAGCACCAGGACGGCGTGGTTCCCGGCGTGGTCGAGGGAACTCAGTACCGCGGTGGCCTCTCCCCCGCCGAACCGGCCCGTCAGTTCCAGCAGGGCCGTCACCGCGTCGTCGGCGTCGACCGGCTCCTCGAGATCGGCCAGCGACGTCTCGCCGGAGCGGAATTCACCGTGCCACGCGAACCGGATGTCATCGACGTCCACGCCGGCGCGTTCGCACGCGCGCTGCACGACCGCCACCCGGCCTAGCGCACTTCCGGCGAGAACACAATGGATCGGATCACTATCCACGACGGCCCGCGCCGTCGATTTCAGGACGATATACGCACTGCCCGCCGAAGAAATGGAACCGGCGATCGCCAATGCGGATTCACCCGAATGAATGCTCTGCGCGGCCAAGTGGACCACCGCGGCGAAGGGGACGTCCGCCGTCACGACGGGACCCGTGACGCCCAGTCCGGCCGCGACCGAATCCGCCTGCGCCGTCGCGAAAACCCCGGCAGACAAGCCTTCCCAGGCTCCGGGCACGATCGCGGCGTTCGCCAGCGCGCGCCGGGCGTCGTCCACCGGCGGTGCCGGCAGACTACCGCGCGAAATGCCGATCACGGCGATCGAGGACGGAGCAGCGCTGTCGCCGAACTGCATGGAACCACCTGTCCAGTGCTCGTCGATCGCCGGGTGAATTTCACCCTAACCACGCCGGGCAAGCGTTTTCAAGATCGTCTCCGGTCACCGGGACGAGACTAAGGGATTCATTAGTGTCCCCACCTCGTATTTGACTTCACGCGCGCGCACGATAGGAAGGAAGGTATCCAGCAGGACTCGGTGCGCGCGATTTCCGGGGAAACGCGGTTTCGACATCGTCCGAAGGAGAGCTTTTCGCATGCCGACACCTTCACCGCCGCTCCGCACGGTGCCCGGCACCGCGGACGACGTCGTCCTGCTCGACGAGCGGTTCGCCGCCGATCCGCACGCCGTCTACGCGCTCCTGCGCGAGCAGCGCCCGGTGACCCGGGCCCAGGCGCCGGGGGCGCCGCCGTTCTGGCTGGTCACCCGGTACGAGGACGTGCGCGCCGCGCTCGCGGACCCGCGGCTGGTCAAGGACGCCGCCACGCTGTTCGGGCCGGCCGCCGCGGCCGGTCTCGGCGGCCTCGACGTCCACGACCACATGCTCAACTCCGACCCGCCCAAGCACACGAGGCTGCGGAAGCTGGTCACCAAGGCGTTCACCGCCAAGGCCATCGCGAGACTGCGCCCGCGGATCGAGGCGCTGGCCGTCGAGCTGGTCGACGCCGTCGCGGCCCGGCTGGCCGACGGCGAGCCGTCCGTCGACCTGATCGACGCGCTGGCCTTTCCGCTGCCGATGACCGTGATCTGCGAGATCCTGGGGGTGCCGGACGACCGGCGCGGCGACTTCCGGACCTGGTCGCACGCGATCCTGTCGCCCGCCACGCCCCAGCAGTTCGTGACGGCGTCGGCCGAGATGCGCGAGTACCTCGTCCGGCTCGTGGCGGACAAGCGCGCCCACCCCGACGACGCCATGCTGTCGGCGATCATCGCCCCGGACGACCACGGCGACGAGCTGTCCGACGCGGAAGCCACCGGGATGGCCTCACTGCTGCTCGTGGCCGGCCACGAAACGACGGTGAACCTGATCGGCAACGGCGCCCTCGCGTCGCTGCGCGGCCCGGGCCAGTGGGCGCGGCTGCGCGCCGACCCGGCGTCACTGCCCGGCGCGGTGGAGGAGTTCCTGAGGCTGGACAGCCCGGTCAACACGGCGACTGTCCGCTTCGCCGCCGAGCCGGTGACCCTGGGCGGGACGACGATCCCCACCGGCCAGACGGTGCTGCTGGCAATCGGTTCCGCCAACCGCGACCCGGCGGCGTTCGACCACCCGGACGACCTGGACCTGCACCGCCCCCGGGGCGGCAGCCTGGCCTTCGGCCACGGCATCCACTACTGCCTCGGCGCGGCACTGGCCCGGCTGGAGGGCGAAATCGCGTTCCGCGTCCTGCTGGACCGCCTGCCGGACCTGGAGCTGGCGACGGACCCCGCCGAGGTCGGCTGGCAGCCGAGCCTCCTGATCCGGGGCCTCACCCACCTCCCGGTCCGCCTGCATCAAGTGCCCTCTCCCGCACCGAAGCGTGGCTAGAGCGCCTGCACGTACGCATCGATGTCGCCGAGTTCCTCTTCGTTGCCGTTGTCGACGACGACGACGTACCAATAGCCCTCGTGCGGCGCTTGGAGGACTACAGGGGTCACGTCGTAGTAGCGGCCGAACGCGTAGTACTCGAGGCCGTCGCAGTAGGCGGTGAGTTGGGGCCGTCCATGAGCAGCACGTTCATCGGCCCGCTGCGAAGTTCGATCTCGAACCGTGTACCGGCCTCGCATTCGAATTCCCAGTGGCAGCAGGCCATCATCGCCCCCTCAAGATCCAGCCGGCGGAACCGTCCCTCGCTGCGTGCGCTACGTTACCGCGCTCGCCCGGCCCGCAGATCACTTCCGCGGTGGTCGCCGGCGCAGTGGCTCCGCCGACGACGGATGCCGAATGTGCGTTTGCAGTCGCGACTGAACCCTTCGAGGCGATTCCCGGTGCGTTACCCGGCGACCGGGGTGAGCAGCACGATCGGGATCACGCGCTCGGTCTTCTGCGCGTACTCGTCGTACAGCGGGAAGATGCGCGTCATCAGCGGCCAGAGGGACTCGCGCTCGGACGGCGTCGCGACGCGGGCGTGGGCGGTGAACCGGCGGGGGCCGACCTGGACGCCGACGCTCGGGTTCGCCTGGAGGTTCTTCAACCACGCCGGATCCTCGTCGGCGCCGCCCTTCGAGGCGACGACGACGAAGTCGTCCCCCGCGGTTCCGTAGATCAGGCACGTGCGGCGGGCCTCGCCCGTCCGGCGGCCGGTCGTGGCGAGCAGGAGCGTGAACACGCCGTCCGACTCGTGCCCCTCCGCTCCGTCCGAGGCGAGGTACGCCCGGGTCTGCTCGGCGACCCAGTCCCACGCCGAGTCGGTGGCGCGGTCGAGATCAGCGGCGACGGCCATGGCAAACGTCCTTTCCGGTCAGGGGGTCTACTTCAGGCGAGTTCTTCGACCAGCCCGATGATGATGCCCTCGGGCCCGCGAACGTAGCAGTACCGGCAGTAGTCCTCGTACCGCACCACTTCGCCGATCAGCTCGGCGCCGTGGCCGCGCAGGCGGTCGACGACGTCGTCGACGGCGTCCACGACGAACGTGAGCCGCGGGATGCCCGGGACGTCCACCGACGGCCGCGGCGCGGTGGCCGTGGTCACCGGCGAGCGGAAAGTCGACAACTCGACCCGGCCGTGGCCGTCCGGCGTCCGCACGACGGCGATGTCCGTGCGGACACCGTCGAGCCCGATGAGCCGGTCCGCCCAGTCGCCCTCGACGGACGCCTCGCCCTCCAGCTCCAGGCCCAGTTCGACGAAGAACGCGATGGCGGCCGCGAGGTCCCCGACCACGACGCCGACGTGGTCCATCCGGTGGATCGTCATGCTGTCCTCCCGTGTCGCGCGGCCCTCGTGGCCGCTCTTGCCCCGGGGACGGAGCCGGCACGACGTTCTCGACACCCGCCCCGTGCGACCGCGGTCACCGTCACAGGCGGATGATGCTCGACAACGCGGGGAGGTGCCCGCTGAGCTCGTAACCGCCGATGTAGACGTTCTTCGCGTCCGTGGGGTCGTGCGAGGCGAAGGTGCGGGCGTTGCGCCAGTAGCGGTCGTACCGGAAGGCGTTGGACGTGCTGCGCGCGCCGGTGATCTCGTGGATCCCGGCGGCGGCTTCGAGGGCCGCGTCGACGGCGGCGACCTTGGCCCGGAAGCAGTCGACGGTGCCGTCGTCTTCGCCGTCCCGGCCGGTTTCCAGCTGGTCGGCCGCGGTGTGGAGCAGGGCGCGGGACGCGGCGAGCCTGCTGGAGAGGGCGCCGAGACGGCGCAGGATCAGCGGGTCCTCGGCCGGGGTGGCGAACTGGGGCAGCGAGCCGCGTTTCATGGTGCGCGTGTGCTGGACGAGGGCGTCCAGGGCGCCTTCGCCGATGCCCTGCAGCAGGCCGGCGTGCAGCAGCATCGCCGCGCCCAGGAAGACCGGGGAGAACGGCCCGGCGAGGGGCTGGTGCCGGCCGTCGGGGACGAAGACGTCCTGGTAGGTGACCGTCTGGCTGCGGGTGCCGCGCTGGCCCATGGTGTCCCAGTCGTCGTGCAGCCGCACCTGCGGGTGGGTCAGGTCCACCAGGACCTGGTGCGGCGTGGGCGGTTCGCCCGCCAGCAGGCAGCGGACGGCGGCCACGCCGAGGCCGCCGCTGTTGGTGTTGAAGGACTTCGTGCCGTTCAGCACCACCCCGCCGGCCACCGGCCGCGCGGTCGTCCTGCCCGAGACGCCCGTTTCGGCGGCGGAGGAGACGAGCCGCAGGCCGTCGTCGAGCAGGCGGCGCGCCAGCTCGGCGCGGGTCGGTTCCGGCAGGCCGCTGTCCGGGCCGAACAGCTCGCGGGCCACCAGCGCGGTGGTGAGCCAGTTCTGCCCGGTGGGGCCGTCGCCCGCGCTGATCTCCCGCACCGCCCGGATGACCGCGCCCCACCCGCCGCGTTCCGTGCCGTCCCACAGCCCGCCGTACGCGGCGGGCACGGCCAGCCGGGCCACCCCGAGCCCGGCCAGCAAGGCCAGGTTCGCGGCGGGGTCCGCGTTGTCGCGATCGGCGGCGAAACCACCCTCGGCCAGTTCCCCACGGCGGTCCCGGACCGCGGCGATCAGGGCGCGGGCCTCCCCCTGCGTCGACATGACAGCTCCCTTACCCGGAGTGATATGAGAATGCGAACTCGCATTCGCTACTGTAGCGTCGGCCACGCGCCGCTTGTCAAGATCGACTACCGGAGCCGCCACTACCATGCCCGATGTGACCGAGCAGCCGAGCCGCGAACCGCACTACCGGGAACCCCGGCAGGCGCGCAGTGCCGCGACCCTGGCCCGGGTCCTGCAGGCGGCCGGGGAGCTCGCGGCCTCGCTCGGCCTCGAGGAGCTGACGATCAACGGCGTCGCCGAACGCGCCGGCGTCTCGGTCGGCTCGATCTACCGCCGCTTCGAAGGCAAGCAGCAGCTGATCACCGCGTTGACGGAGCGGATGCTGGACGAGCGCGAGGAGTTCGTGGCCGAGCGGCTGCGCGCGGCCGGGCCGTCACTGGCCGGCGTCGTGACCGCCTACGCGCACGCGTTGCTGCAGTCGTTCACCGACAGCAGCAACCTCTTCCCCGAACTGCTGCGCGCGCGGGAAACCGACGCGCTGGCGCTGGGCGCCCGCACCATCACCGAAATCCACCGCCTCCTGCTCGACGCGGCCCTCCCCCACGCCGGGCAGATCCGGCGCGCCGACCCGGGGACGGCGCTGGACACCGTCGCCCGCGCCATCCTCGGCGCCTGCTTCCACAACTCCGTGCGGCCGGACAGTTTCACCGACGAGGCGGCCCAGCGCCGGTACGCGGACGAGCTCGCCGAGATGGCGATGGCCTACCTGCTCAGTCCCGGCCACCCAGGTTGACGTCGATCACCGGCGCGAGCTTCCGGAGCAGGGCGACGAGCTGTTCGCGCTCCGCGGGCGTGAAGACGGCGAACGCCTCCGCCTGACGTTCCCGGCGGCGGGCGACCAGCCGCGTCAGCCGTTCGCTGCCCTCCGCCGTCAACGCCACCAGCACCTTGCGCTCGTCCGCGGCCGAGCGCCGGCGCACCACCACCCCGGCGGCTTCGAGCTGCTGAAGCATCCGGGTGGCCGTCGGGATGGAGACGTCCGCGGCCGCCGCGAGCCGGCCGACCGGCAGTTCCGGCTCGGCGGCCAGCGGCTCGAGCATCGTGAGCTGCGGCAGCGACAGCCCGCCGTCCCGGTCCGCCCCCGCCGACCGGGCCTTCCGCATCGCGAAGAACACCGTGTCGGCCGCTTGCACGAGCTCGTCGACCTCCGCAGCGGTGGGCGGGTGGTTGCCGGTCGTCGTCATGCGAGCTAGCCTAGCAAAGCAATAGTTAGCAACCTAGCTATTAGGAGGCTAGACATTATGACCGGCCGGATCGACGTACACCAGCACCTGCTCCCGCCCCGCTACCTGAAGGCCCTTGACGACAACGGCGAAACCGCGGGCGGATGGCCGATGCCCTCGTGGAGCCCCGGCGCCGCGACCGCGATGATGGACGGCGCGGGCATCGCCACCGGACTGCTGTCGATCAGCGCACCGGGCGTCCACTTCGGCGACGACGCCGCGGCCCGCGACCTGGCCCGCGAGGTCAACGACTTCCAGGCGGAGCTGGTCAAGGACGCCCCCGACCGCTTCGGGCACTTCGCCGTGCTGCCGCTGCCGGACTTCGACGGCGCCGTCGCCGAAGCCGTGCGCGCGCTGGACGAACTGCACGCCGACGGCGTCGTCCTGCTGTCCAACGCCCGCGGCCGCTACCTGGGCGACCCGGCGTACGGTCCACTGTGGACAGAACTGGCCGCGCGCCGCGCCGTGGTGTTCGTGCACCCGGCCGAGCCGCCGATCGCGCGGCTCGACGGCCTGCCGAGCCCGCTGCTGGACTTCCCGTTCGACACCACGCGCGCCGCACTCGACCTGGTGGCCCACGGCGTGTTCGACCGGCACCCGGACCTGCGCGTCATCCTCTCGCACGCGGGCGGTTTCCTGCCGTTCGCCGCACACCGCTTCACCGGCGCGGCGATGTTCAACCCGGGCACCACCCCGGACGGCATCCTGGCCGGGCTGCGGAAGTTCTACTTCGACACGGCGCTGTCGGCCACCCCGACGGCGTTGCCGTCCCTGTACGCCTTCGCCGAGCCGGGCCACGTCCTCTACGGCAGCGACTTCCCGTTCGCCCCCAAGGAATGGCGCGAAGGGTTCGACCGGAACCTGACCACGTACGAGGGCCCGGGTGCCGAGCACTTCCCGGACGTCGACCGCGCGGCCGCGGAGGTCTTGTTCCCCCGGCTCGCCACCGGTTCTTGACGTACCAAGCTGCCTAGGCACGGCGGGCTGTCGCGCTCGGCCCGGTCGCGCTCGGCCCAGAGGCTCGGGCGCCGAAGACTCATCGATGCCGGAGCGGTCGCGGCCGACGACCAGGCGCTCGGCGAGCAGCGCTCTTCCGGCGCTCGCCGCGCACCTGATCTTCAAGCCGCTGGCGCCCGGCCACCACCGCGTGCCGGATCGCGGCCGGGTCCGGCCGAGCAGCGCTGTTCTCGCAGCTCGCCACCGGCTCCTGACACACCAAACCGCGTCAAGCCGCCTGTGGCTCGGCCACCGCTTTGCGGGCTCGGTCGCGCTCCGCCCAGCGGACCACCGGCGGGACCGCGAGGCCTGTCACCACGAAGATGCCGCCCACCACCCACCAGCCCGGGGTGCCCCACGTGATGCACAGTGCGATCAGCACCGCCGGGCCGAGGGTCACGCCCAGGCCCAAGCCCATGCCGAACAGGCCCTGGTACTGGCCGACCGCGTGGGGTGGCGCCAGCGTGAACGACAGCTCGAACCCGCCCGCCGCCTGCCAGATCTCGCCGATCGTGTGCACCACCACCGCCGCCAGCAGGAACACCAGGGCCAGCCAGGTGGGCGCGCCCGCCATGGCGGCGATCGCGACGCAGGCGGCGAAGAACGCGAAGCCGGCGCGGCGGAACGCCACCGCGCCCGCGTGGGTCGTGTCGATCCGGCGGCTGGCGCGGACCTGGAAGAACACGACGATCGCGGTGTTCACGATCATCACGCCGGAGATCGTCCAGTTCGGCGCCGTGGTCCGGCTGACCAGCCAGAGCGGGACCGCCGCCGTCAGCACTCGGTACTGGATCGCCATCACGCCGTCCAGCACCGTGAGCACGAGGTACGGCCGGTCGCGCAGGGCCACCCAGCGCGGGCCGGCGCCCGCCGGTTTCGGTGGCACGGACGGGAGGAACAGCACGACGACCACGCTCGCGGTGTAGGACACCGCGCTGGCCGCGATGAGCAGCAGGTAGGCGTTGCGGGTGTCCGCGGCGACGCCCCAGCCGGCCAGCAGCGCGCCGAACGCGATGCCCAGGTTGGTCACCGACCGCAGGTAACCGCGGAACTCGGCGGGCCGCTCGCCGCCGTACTCCTGGACGAGCGGGCTGCGGGCGGCCGGGCCGGCCGTCTGGGCCGCGGCGCCGAGGCTCGCGAACACGACGAACGACCAGAAGCCGCCGGCGAAGCACAACCCCGCCATCGAGATCGCGCCGAGCACCAGCGTCAGCGCGTAGACCGTGCGGGCGCCGTGGCGGTCGGCGAGGTGCCCGAACGGGATCCCGGCCGAGAGCGACACGGCGCCGGCGATCGTCAGCCCGGCCCCGACCTGACCGGCGGGCAGGTGGACGGCCCGGGTGAAGTAGAGGACACCGGCGGTCAGGTAGACGCCGTAGCCGGTCATCGTGATCAGCGTCGCCACCGCGAGCAGCCGGGGCGGTCCGCTGCGGGGAAGGAGCGCGGGCATGACAGACCTTTCTCAGCCGTGGGACAGGGCGCTGGTGTGGTTCCGGACGGCGGTGTCGCGCCGCGGCGGCGCAGCCGTCCAGCGGCAGAGGCCGATGCCGAGGTTCATGCCGCCGCCGAACCCGGCCAGCAGCACGAGATCGCCGACGTCGAGCGCGCCGGCGCGGTGGGCGGCGTCGAGGGTGATGGGCACCGACGCCGCGCCGGTGTTGGCGAACCGGTCGACGGTCAGGTGCAGGGTCGCGTTCGGCAGGTCGAGCGCTTCCCCCAGTTCGCGCAGCAGCACCCCGTTGGCCTGGTGCGGCACGAGGTGGTCGACGGCGGTGGCGGGCAGCCCGCTCTCCCGCAGGGTCCCGGCGATGGCCGCCGGGACGTGCCCGCTGACGAACTCGCGCACGCCACGCCCGTCCATCCGGAAGTAGTGCTCGCCGTCCAGCACCGAGCGGACCGACGCGGGCACCCGGCTGCCACCCGCGCGCACGCCGATGAGCCGGTGGTCGGCACCGTGTCCGCGCAGCCGCGTGCCGATGACGCCCCCTCCCGCCGATACCGCTCCGAGCACGACCGCCCCCGCACCGTCACCGAACAGGATCGCGGTCTTGCGGTCACGCACGTCCAGGATGCGGGAGTAGACGTCGGCGCCGATCACCAGCGCGTGCCCGCCGTCGCGCACGAGCCCCCGGGCCATCGCCAGCGCGTAGACGAACCCGCTGCACACGGCGTTGACGTCGACGGCGCTCGCCGAGCGGGCACCGATCAGGTGCTGGACGAGGCTGGCCGTCGCCGGCTGCGGGTGGTCCGGGGTGGAGGTGGCGACGACGACGTGGTCGACGTCGTCCGGGCTCAGCCCGGCCGCGAGCAGGGCCCGGTCGGCCGCGATCGCCGCGAGGTTCGACGTGGCCTGGCCGGGGGCGGCGTGCCGGCGCTCGCGGATGCCGGTCTTGCGTTCGATCCACGCGGCGTCGACGCCGGCCGCCGGGGCGATCTCGGCGTTGGTGACGACGCGGTCGGGCAGGTAGGAGCCGGTGGCGATGATGCCGATGTCGCTGGTCATGTCGTCCTTCGGTCGTCAGCGCAGGGCCCAGAGACCGGGCAGCCGGCCGGGCTCGGGTTCGGGGTCGATCTCGGGCTCGATCTCGGGTTCGAAGAGGAACTTCACGGAACCGGTGAGGTCCGCGGCCAGCGCGCTCGCCGCCTCCGGCGTGTCGGCGCCGACGACCACGAACCCGACGCGGTCGCCGGAGCGCTGCAGGGGCTTGACCTCGTCGCCGGGCCCGACGCCCAGCTCGGCGTGCAGCACGGCGGGGTGCGTGCGCACCTGCTCCCAGCCCTCGACGGCGGCGAGGCGTCCCGGCGGCGGCGTGAAGTACCGGACGGCCGCGCCGCGGCTCGGCGCCAGCGGGACGCCGGTGCCCGGCCGGCCGAGCATGTCGTCGAAGACCAGCCCGTAGAGCTCCAGGCCGGGGATGGCGTGGGCGAGCATGCGGTGGATCCAGTCGCCGCCGAAGCGGCCGTGCACCTCGCCGAGCACGACGCCGGCGGGGGTGAGCCAGAGTTCGACGTGGAAACCGCCGGTCCGCAGGCCGAGCGTGGTGAGCGCGGCCGCCACGGTGGCTTCGATCTCGCGGCGCCGCGCGTCGGGCAGCGGGGCCGGCAGCACGTGCCCGGTCTCGACGAAGAACGGCGGCGGGACCTTCTCCTTGGCGGTGACGGCGAGGATCTTCGGGACCCCGCCGAGGAAGACGCCTTCCACGCTGAACTCCGGCCCGTCGACGAACTGCTCGACGAGGAACGGCTTCGCGTCCGGCAGCAGGGCGAGCGCGGCGGGCAGCTCGGCGGCGTCGGTGACCAGGCTGACGCCCACGCTGCCCATGGCGTCGCGCGGTTTCACGATCCACGGCCCGTCGTGCTCCTTCAGGAACACCGCCGCTTCGGCTTCGCCGGTACAGAGCCCGACGACCGGCTGGGGGAACCCGGCCGCGGCGAGCGCCTCGCGGCAGGCGTCCTTGGTCCGGACGCGGTGCACCGCGGCCGGCGGGTTGCCGGGCGCGCCGACGGCTTCGGCCGTCTCGGCCACGGCGACCTGGGCCAGCTCCTGCAGCGCGTAGACGGCGTCGAACCGCTCGCCGGCCGCGACCCGGGCCGCGGCCCACGCGGCGGAGGCGCCGGGCGCCAGGACGTCCACAGTGGACTGTACGGTGGCCGCCGCGACGACCGGCGCGGTGGCGGCGAGGATCTCGGCGGTGTTGGTGACGTGCACGCGCAGGCCGCGCGCGGCGGCCTGCGCGAGCGCCTCGGTCGCCATGTCGAGGCTGAAGCTCAGCGGGCGCGCGCCACCGACGAACAGCAGGTTCGGTGCGTCAGGCATGGGTGTCTCCTTCGGGTGTGAGCGTGACCAGGACCTGGTCGGCGGTGACGGTTTCGTTCTGCGCGCAGGAAAGCCGCTCGATCGTCCCGGCGAACGGCGCGACGATGCGGTTCTCCATCTTCATCGCCTCGACGACCACCAGCAGCTCCCCCGCTTCGACCCGGGCACCGGGTGCGCAGGCCACCCCGACGACGACCCCCGGCATCGGCGTGCGCACGGCGCCGTCGGAGGTGTCACCGCCGCCTTCGTCGAAACTCCGGCGGCCCAGCGCGACGCGGTGGCCGCCGATGACGATCTCGTAGCCGGCCGCGGTGGCCAACCCGGTCCACTGGGTGGTCCCGACCGTGCCGCGGACCAGCCCGCCCGACGCGGGTTCCGCGAGCACGGTGAAGCGGCCGCCGTCGGTGTCGACGCGCAGCCCGGCGCGGTCGCGCGACAGCAGCCGGGCCTCGTGGTCCCGGCCCTCGTGGCGGAGCCCGATCCGCCCGAGCGGCGCGTCGGGGTCGAGGGCGGCGCGGTCGAACGCCCCGACGGTGCCCGACCACGGCGAGGCCCCGGCGGTCCGGTCCGGCACCGCCATGGCCGCCGCGCAGGCGAGGGCCCGCCCCGCCCGGTCCGGCGGCGCGGACCGGGCGGTGAAGGCGTCGACCAGGTGGGTGTCGACGCGGCCGTCGAGCACCCGGGGTTCGGCCAGCAGCTCGCCGAGGAAGCCGAGGTTGGTGGTCAGCCCGACGAGCGTGGTCTCCCCGATCGCGGTGCGGAGGCGGGCGAGCGCCGTTTCCCGGTCCGGCCCGGCGGCCACCAGCTTCGCGACCATCGGGTCGTAGAAGCCCGGCACCGCGCCGGGACCGTCGAAGGCGGCTTCGACGCGGACCTCGGGCGGCCACTCGACGACCTCGGCGCGGCCGGGCGCGGGCCGGAACCCGTGGGCCGGGTCCTCGGCGTACACCCGGCACTCGATCGCGTGGCCGGTGGCCCGGATCCGGTGCTGCGGCAGCGGGAGGGGCTCGCCGTCGGCGACGCGCAGCTGCCACTCGACCAGGTCGAGCCCGGTGATCTCCTCGGTGACCGGGTGCTCCACCTGCAGCCGGGTGTTGACCTCGAGGAAGAAGAACCGGCCGTCGCCGTCGAGGATGAACTCGAACGTGCCGGCGCCGACGTAACCCAGCGCGGTGGCGCCCCGCACGGCCGCGTCGAGCAGGGCCTTGCGGGTGACCGGCGGCAGGTGCGGGGCCGGGGCCTCCTCGACGATCTTCTGGTGCCGGCGCTGCAGCGAGCACTCGCGTTCGAGCAGGTGCACCACGTTCCCGTGCCGGTCGCCGAACACCTGGACCTCGATGTGCCGGGGCGCGGCGACGTACCGCTCGGCCAGCAGCCGGCCGTCGCCGAAGCCGGCCCGGCCGAGGCGGACGGCCTCGGCCACCGCGTCGGGCAGCTCGGCTTCGCCGTGGACCACGCGCATGCCCTTGCCGCCGCCCCCGGCGACGGGCTTGAGGATCACCGGGTACCCGATCCGCGCGGCGTCGGCGCGCAGCTGCGCCGCGGACTCCGTCGCGTGCTCCGAACCGGGCAGCACCGGCACGCCGGCGGCGGCCATCAGCTCCCGGGCCCGGGCCTTGTCCCCCATCGCCGCGATCGTGGCGGCGTCCGGTCCGATGTAGACCAGCCCGGCCTCGGTCACCCGCGCCGCGAACTCCGGGTTCTCCGACAGGAAGCCGTAACCGGGGTGGACGGCGTCGCAGTCGGTCCGCAGCGCCGCGCCGACGACCGCGTCGATGTCGAGGTAGCTCTCCCGGGCCGCCGACGGTCCGATGTGGACGGTCTCGAAGGCGCCGTCGAGGTGGGCGGCGCCCGCGTCGGCGTCGGAGTGCACGGCGACGTGGTCGACGCCGAGCCGGCGGCAGGTGCGCGCGATCCGGCGGGCGATCTCGCCGCGGTTGGCGATCAGCACACGTTTCGGCATCTTCCCTCACATCCTGAAGACCCCGAAGCGGGTCTCCCGCTTCGGCGCGTCGGCGGCCATGGCCAGGCACAGCGCCAGCCAGTCCCGGGTGTCGACCGGGTCGACGACGGCGTCGACCCACAGCCGGGCCGCGTAGTACAACGGCTGCGCCTGCCGCTCGTAGGAGGCGAGGATCGGCTCGCGGATGGCCGCTTCCTCCTCGGGCGTGAGCTCGCGGCCCTCCTTGGCGAGCTGGTCGCCGCGGATGAGGGTCATCACCTTCGCCGTCTGCTCCGCGCCGACGACCGTGGACCGCGCGCTCGGCCACATCGCCATCAGCTGCGAGCCCATCGACCGCCCGCACATCGCGAAGTTGCCGGCGCCGTAACTGCCGCCGATCACCAGGCTGAACTTCGGCACCTTGGCGCACGAGACGGCGTTGACCAGCTTCGCGCCGTGCTTGGTGATCCCGCCGGCCTCGTACTCGGCGCCGACCATGAACCCGTTGATGTTGTGCAGGAACAGCAGCGGGATGTCGCGCTGCGCGCACACCTCGATGAAGTTCGCGGCCTTCTGCGCGCTCTCGGAGAACAGGACGCCGTCGTTGATCAGCACCCCGACCGGGTAGCCGCCGACGTGCCCGGTCCCGCAGACGATCGTCGGGCCGAACCGGGCGCGGTACTCGGTCAGCTCGCTGTCGTCGAGCAGCCGCGCCAGGATCTCGCGCGCCGGGATGTGCTCCTTGAGCCCGGCGCTGACGACGCCCGGCAGCTCGGCGGGGTCGTACTTCGGCGGCCGCGGCGCCTGAGGTGGTTCCGCCAGCCGCGGCCGGGTGCTGCGCGCGGCGAGGTCACGCAGGATCGCGAGGGCGTGGTCGTCGTTCTCGGCGAGGTGGTCGGCCACGCCGGTGACGCGGGTGTGCAGGTCGGCCCCGCCGAGCGTCTCGGCGTCGACGACCTCCCCGGTCGCCGCGCGCACCAGCTGCGGGCCGCCGAGGAACACGGTGCCGGTGCCGCGGACCATCACCGTCTCGTCGCACATCGCCGGGATGTACGCGCCGCCGGCGGTGCACGACCCCATCACGGCCGCCAGCTGGGGCAGCCCCGCGGCCGACATCTCCGCGATGTTGCGGAAGATCCGGCCGAGGTGGTCCTCGTCGGGGAAGAGGTCCTCCTGCAGCGGCAGGAACACCCCGCCGGAGTCGACCAGGTAGAGGCAGCCGAGGCCGTTCTCGCGGGCGATCTTCTGCCCGCGCAGGTGCTTGCGGACGCCGAGCGGGAAGTACGTGCCGCCCTTCACCGTGGCGTCGTTGGCGAAGATCATGAACGGCCGGCCGGCCACGACCCCGATCCCGGTGACGAGCGCGGCCGAGGGCACCGGCTCGTCGTAGACGTCGTGGGCGGCGAGCTGGCCGACCTCCAGCAGCGGCGTGCCGGGGTCGAGCAGCCGCGAGATCCGTTGCCGCGCGGTCAGTTTGCCGCGGCCGGCGTGCTTGCGGTGGGCCTTCTCGCTGCCGCCGGCGAGCGCCGCGGCCTTGGCCAGGGCGATCACCGCGCGGTTGACCTCGAAGTCCTCGGCGTTGCGGCGGAAGCCGGCCGAGGCGACGTCGACGTGCGAACGCAGGGCCGTCACGCCTCCCCCAACGTGCCCAGCAACGCGGCGAACCGCTCGATCTCCGCGGTGGTCATGCTGGCGCGCAGCATGATCCGCAGCCCCGCCTTGCCGCGGCCGATGATCGGGAAGAAGATCGGCGAGACGTAGAAGCCGTTGCGGAACAGGCCCTGCGCGAGCCGGACGGTCGCGTCCTCCGACCCCACCCGGACGAACCGGATCGGCAGGCCGTCGCCGCGTTCGCCGGTCTCCACCAGGCGGTCGAACAGGGCGATGTTGTCCTGCAGCCGCTGCTGCAACGCGGTCAGCTCGGGGGTGCGGTGCAGTTCCGCGGACGCGAGCAGCCCGCCCAGGCCCGCGGTGTTGATCCGCTGCGACCACATCAGCGGGCCGCCGTTGCGCTGCGCGGTGTCCAGCCGCCACTGGGACCCGCGGCGGCCGAGGAAGATCGCGCCGCCGGACGCGCCGAAGCCCTTGTTCAGCGAGGTGATGATGATCGTGCGGTCGTTGATCTGGCCGAGCTCTTCGAGCACGACGCCGCGGCCGCGGTGGCCGACCGTGGAGATGCCGTGGGCCTCGTCGAAGACCAGGAACAGGCCGTACTTCTCCTGCAGGCGCAGCAGTTCCTTCACCGGCGCCTGGCCCCCGGTGCTGTAGACGCCGTCGGCGACGTAGGCGACCCGCTTGTGCTGCTTGCACAGTTCTTCCAGCGCTTCGACGTCGTTGTGCGGCACCACGGCGACTTCGGTTTCGTCGGCGACGCTCGGCTTCATGGCGTTGAGGCAGAAGTGCGCGTTCTTGTCGAACACCATCAGCGGCGGCTCGCCCTCGGTGAAGATGCCGGACGCGACGAGCGGCAGGGCCGCCCACGCGGCGGCGGCGCACGAGTTGAGCGTGACGGCCTCGACGTCGAACAGCTCCGAGAGCGCCGCTTCGGCGTCCCTGAGCGCCCCGAAGCGCACGCGCATCCGGGACGTCGAGGTGTTCAGCGCGCCTTCGGCGAGCACGGCGTCGGCCGCGGCCCGCACCAGCTTCGGGTGCGTGTCGAGGCCGAGGTAGGAGTAGGAGGACATGTTCACGAACTCGTGGCCGTCGGCGAGCGCGCGGTGGCGGCCGTCGCCGAGCCCGGCCACGACGACGTCGAACAGCCCGGCCTTGTTGGTGACGTCCCAGAAGTCGTCGCTGATCCGGGCCGACTTCTTGATGTTCAGGAACGAGTGCATCGGTTTCTCCTCAGGGGTTTCAGTAGGTGTGGAAGCCGCGGCCGGTCTTGCGGCCGAGGTGCCCGGCTTCGACCAGCCGCGCGAGCGACGGCGGCGTGGCGTACAGCGGCTCCTTGAACTCCGCGTGCAGCGCGGCCGCGATGGCGACGACGACGTCCAGGCCGATCAGGTCGGCCAGCCGCAGCGGGCCCATCGGGTGCGCGCAGCCCAGTTCCATCGCGAGGTCGACCCGCTCGGCCGGGCAGTAGCCGGCCTCGACCATCCGGATCGCCGCGAGCAGGTACGGGATCAGCAGCGCGTTGACCACAAAGCCGCTGCGGTCGGCGACGGTGACCGCCCGCCGGTCCAGCGTGTCCTCGGCGAAGGCCGTCACCAGGTCGGTCACCGCGTCGGCCGTCGGCAGCGCCGGGACGACCTCGACGAGCCGCAGCGCCGTGACCGGGTTGAAGAAGTGCAGGCCGATCACCCGCTCCGGGCGGCTGGTCACCGCGGCGAGCCGGGTGATCGCGATCGCCGACGTCGTCGTGGCCAGCACCGCGTCGTCGCCGGCGACCTTGTCGAGCGTGGCGAACAGGCCGAGCTTGAGCTGCTCGTCCTCCGGGATCGCCTCGATCACCAGCTGCCGGTCGGCGAGGTCGGCGAGGTCCGTGCCGACCGAGAGGCGGGCCAGCGCGGCGTCGCGCTCGGCCGGGGCCAGCTTCCCCTTCTCGACGCGGCGGGCGAGCGACGCCGCGATCCGCCGTGGCGCCGAGACCAGCGACGACTCCCGCGACACCGCCAGCCGGACGTCGACGCCCTTCGTCACGCAGAGCTCGGCGATCCCCGCGCCCATCGTGCCCGAGCCGACCACGCCGACCCGGGTGATTCCGTTCGCAAGCACTTGTTTTCCCCGCATTCTGCCGGTCCGCGACTTCCGCGTCGCCGCGTCAAGGAGTTGTCCTGTTCGAGATGATTGCCCGGGAGCACGACGAAAGGCGCGCCGAATCCGGCGACCCTGCCGAATACGAGTTCGCGCCGATGTGCGGCGCGGATCGCTCCGCGTCGCATTCCCGCCGTGTCACCCCAGTGCCCCGGTCCACCGCACCCCAGCCGTGGCGATCGCCAGTCTGCCCATGCCGGGCGGCGCGGCGCCATGGGGGCCGCTCCCCCACCTTTCCCACGGAGTGCCCCCGCCGTCCCGCGGAATCGCCGTCAGCAGCGCGAATCCGGCCCGACCGGCACGTCGGCGCCGCCGGCCCGGACCACCGGTGCGGCGTGGCTCACGGCGCCGGAGCGGGACGCGGACGCGCCCGGCGCGTGTCAACCTCCGATCGGGCGAGCCCCGGATTCCGGGGTCCCGCGATCCGGCCGGGAAAACCTGGGGGACTCGCCCGCCCCGTTACCAGAAGACCTCCGCGCAACGCTCCCGCTTATTCCAGTATTCGGTCCCGCTTGGCGTGATCACGCCCGTCGTGTATCCAAGAAGTGCCTATCCGGAGTGACCGGAGAGCTGGGGGAACAATTCGATGAGCGAATACGATTATTCCGATGATCATGTCCCGTTACCCGGTACCCACCGGGCATGCTGATCCGGTCGCCGGACCTGATCGGCCGGGACGGCGAGCTGCGGGAGCTCGCCACGGCCTTCGACGACGCGCTGGCCGGGCACGGCCGCGCCGTCGTCCTCGTCGGGGAAAGCGGGATCGGCAAGTCCCGGCTCGCGCGGGAGGTGGCCGCCCGGGCGGCCGGGCGCGGCGCCCGGGTGCTGCGCGGCCAGGGCAGCTCGATCGGCCCGCTGGTGCCGTTCCGCCCGCTGGCCGAGGCCCTGCTCTCGCTGACCCGGGACACCGAACCCCTCGACGTCGCCGAGCTCGGCCCGTACCTGCCGGCGCTCGGCGTCCTCGTCCCGGACTGGCGCACCGGCCCGGACGACGACCCGGCGCCGCCGCTGCTGGTCGTCGCCGAGGCGGTGCTGCGGCTGCTCGCGGTGGTGGGCCGGGCCGGCGGCTGCGTGCTGGTGCTCGACGACCTCCACGACACCGACGCGGAGACCCTGTTCGTGCTGGAGTACCTGGTCAACAACCTGGAATCGGCCCGGGTGCTGCTGATCGGCACGATCCGCGACCACACCTCCACCGCCCGCGACATCGCCCGCTCGGCGGCCCGGCACGGCGTCTGCGCGGTCCGGACCCTGCACCGGCTGGGCCGCGACGACGTGCACGGCGTGATCGCGGCGTGCCTCGGCACGGACCGCGAGCGGGTGCCGGGCGCGACGGCCGGGCACCTGTGGCAGCTCAGCACCGGGATCCCGTTCCTCGTCGAAGAACTCCTGCACGAGCTGATCCACGACGGGCTGCTGCTCGAGCGGGCCGACGGCTGGCACCTCGCGGACAAACCGGCCGGGACCGTGCCCGTCGCGCTGGTCACCAGCATCGAGGCCCGGATGACCCAGCTGGGATCCGACGGCGCCGAACTGCTGGCCGCCGCGGCCGTCATGGGCGCCCGGTTCGCCGCGCCGGTGGTCCAGCGGGCCGCCGGGGCCGACGACCGGACGGTGGCCGGCTTCCTCGACGCCGTGATCGACGCGCGGCTCGTCGAGCCGGACCCGGCGGCGCTCGGCTGGTACGCCTTCCGGCACCCGCTCACCGTCGAAGCCGTGCTCACCCGGCTGGGTCCCACCCGGCGGGCCGAGCTCGCCCGCCTCGCCGCGGACGCCGCCGAACGGCTGCACCCCGGGCTCCCCGGCGACTGGTGCGCCCGGGTCGCGGAGCTGCGGCGGCTCGCGGGTGACCGGGCCGTCGCGGGACGGCTGTTCGCGGACGCCGGGCAGCGCGCGCTCGCCGTCGGGGCGGCCGGGGCCGCGGTCGGGCTGTTCGGCCGCGCCGACGCGCTGCTGACCGACAGCCCCGATCTCCCGCTGCGTGGTGGTGTCCTCGAATCGCTGGCCTACGTGCTCGGCGAGACCGGGCAGGTCGAGCGGGCCTTCGAGCTGTCGGGCCGGCTCGACGAGGTCGGCCTGTTCCACCGCGCCGCCGCGCTGCACGCGCGGCTGGCCTGGGCCGCCTGCCTGGCGGGCCGGTACGACGCCGGGCTCGCCCAGGTGGCCGCCGCCCGGGCGTGTCACGGGTCCGCCGGCCCGGACCGGCAGGGCGCGGCGATCGACGCCGTCCACGCGCTCCTGCTGCTGGATGCCCCGGGCGGAGCCGACCCCGGCGAGGCCGGGCGGCTGGCGACAGCCGCCTTGGCGCAGGCCGAACGGCACGACGACGCGGTCGTCGCCTGCCAGGCCCTGCTCGCGCTCGGCGTCCTCGCCTGGGAGCGGGACCCGGACGCGGCCCGGGACCACCTCGAGCGGGCCCGGCTGCTGACCGACACGCACCGGCTGCCGCTGTGGCGCACGCACGTCCTGCTCCGGCTGGGCGAGCACCTCGCGCAGGCGGACGGGGACGTCGGCGGCCTGGTGCTGGCCCGGGACCAGGCGGACCGCGGTGGCGCGGTGGCGGTGAGCCACGCGGCGGACGCCCGGATCGTCCGGTACGGCCAGGTGCTCGGGGGCGAGTACCGGCCCGGCGAGCCGGCCCGGCTGGCGGCGGCCGCCGAGCGCCACCACCTCGACGCCGTAGTCCGCCACGCCCGCGTCACCCGCGCCGTCTGCGCCGCCCACCAGGCGGACCGGGCGGGCATGACCGAGGCGCTGGCCGGAATCCGCGCCGCCGACGGTGACCCCGGCTTGGGGCTGGCCCAGGCGTTCTGCGCCCTGCTCGAGGAGGACCGCGACCGCGCCCGGCGCGACCTGGGGCTCGCCGGTGGCGCGCCCTTGTCCGGCCGGCACGGGCTCGGGCCGCTGCTGGACGTCCTGGCCGGCGACCTGGGCCCGGCCGAGCTGGCGGCCGCGGCCGCCACCCCGGCGGGCCGGTTGCGCTGGAACCGGCAGTTCACCGCGCTGGCGGAGGCGGTCCTGCACGGCCGCCACGGCGACAGCGCCCGTGCGGAAGCCGCGGCGAAGGAGGCCCGGGACGCGGCCCGCCCGTACCGGATGGCGATCCACCTCGGGGCCCGGCTCGTGGCCGAGGCCGCCCTCGCCGACGGCTGGGGTGACCCGGTGCCGTGGCTGCGCGCCGCGGAGGAGTACTTCCACGACGCCGCGGTCCCGGCGGTCGCCGGCGCGTGCCGGGTCCTGCTGCGCCGCGCGGGCGAGCCGGTCCGCCAGCGACGCCCCGGCCTGCACCGGCTCCCCCGTGAGCTGCTCGACGCCGGCGTCACCGTCCGCGAGTACGACGTGTTCCGGCTCCTGGCGCACCGGCTCGGCAACACCGAGATCGCCCGGCGGCTGCTGATCTCCCCGAAGACGGTGGAAAAGCACGTGTCCAGCCTGATGACGAAGACGAAGCTTCCTGACCGCGTCACCCTCTTCGCCTACGCCTCGGACATCGGCCCGTAATCCTCGTGGACCGCACGAGGAACGGGGCAAGATCGACGGGGCGAAGAGGCATTCAGCCGGGGTTCACGTGGTTCACCCGGATGGTTCTTGTTAACTTCACTTGTTGCAGCTCGGCCGGTGGAGGGGAAGTCGCACGTGAGCAATCCGCTGGTCGCGGAGACCAAGGACTCGACGAAGGCGTATTCGGGCGTCTCGCTGCTGGAGTCGGCGGCCGACCTGAAGTCCGCGATCGAGTCGGGTGACTGGGCCTCCGTCGCGATGGGCGCCGTCGGCACCGCGCTCGATGCACTGTCGATGGCGATGGACCCGTTCGGGGCGGTTCTCGCCGCGGGTGTCGGGTGGTTGATGGAGCACGTCGGGCCGTTGAAGGAAGCGCTCAACGGTCTGACCGGCAACGCGGATGAGATCGCGGCGCAGTCGGAGACGTGGAAGAACATCGCGACCGAGCTGGGCAGTATCGGTGAGGACTTGACCGGGATGGTCAAGGCCGACACGGCGTCCTGGACCGGGCCCGCCGGGGACAGCTACCGGCAGCGCGCTGATGACACGGTGACGCTGTTGAACACGGCGCAGAAGGGTTGTGAAGGCGCTTCCAGTGGTGTGAAGACCGCTGGTGAGGTCGTCGCCGCGGTGCGGGCGTTGGTGCGGGACATCATCGCGGAGCTGATCGGGCATCTGATCAGCTGGGCGTTGCAGGTCGTGTTCACCCTGGGTATCGGGCTCACCTGGGTGGTGCCGCAGGTGATCGGCGCGGTGGCGAAGACGGCGTCGAAGATCGCGGACCTGGTCAAGCGGCTCGTCACGGCGCTCAAGGCGCTGGTTCCGTTGCTGAAGCGGGCGGGTGATCTGTTCTCGGATGCGGCGAAGGCGTTGCGGAAGATCAAGCCGGGTAAGGCGTCTCCGCCGCCGAACAAGATCGACATCAAGGGGAACCCGAAGGATCTGGGTGGTCCGAAGGGCAAGGGCGGGCCGGATGCGCCGCCGGCGAAGACGGATCCGCCGCCGGCGCCGAAGGGTGATGGGAACACGTCGCCGTCCGGTGCGAAGGGTGACGGCGACGGTACGCACTCGTCGGGTGCGGACGCGCCGCCGGCCAAGACCGACCCGCCGCCCGCGTCCAAGGGCCCGGACGACACGCCCAAGAGCCCCGACCCCACGCCGCCCCCGGCGTCGAAAGGCCCCGACGGTGGCGACACGAAGCCGTCGTCGACGCCGAAGGGCAAGCCTGACGACGGGCCGCGGATCAAGGACAACAACGCCAAGCCGGACGAACACACCACGCCGACCAAGGACAAGACGGACTGCGGCGACCCGATCGACGTCGCGACCGGGGCGGTGATGCTGGAGCAGGAGGACGTGTCGCTGCCCGGCGCGCTGCCGCTCGTGGTCGCGCGCACGCACCTGTCGACCTACCGCGCGGGCCGGCTGTTCGGCCCCACCTGGACCTCGACGCTGGACGAACGGCTCGAGGTCGAGCCGGACGGGCTGCACCTCGCCCTGGCCGACGGCACGCTGCTGCGCTACCCGGTCCCGCGCGGGGTCGAGGCCGTCGTCCCGGAGAGCGGCCCGTACCTGGCGCTGCGCCGGGTCCGGCACGGGTTCATCGTCGGCGACCCGCAGTCCGACCGGATGCGCTACTTCGCGGCCGGCCGCGGCGCCACCACCCTGCCGCTGCGCGCGGTCGTCGACGGCGCGGGCAACCGGATCGTGCTGCGCTACCGCGACGGCGTGCCGGTGGCCATCGAGCACTCCGGCGGCTACCGCGTCGAGATCGACAGCGCCGACGGCCTGGTCACGGCGTTGCGCACCGCGGGCTCGCCGATCCCGCTGGCGGAGTACGGCTACGACGCCGCGCGCCGGCTGGTCGAGGTCGTCGACGCGGTCGGCACCCCGCAGAAGTTCACCTACGACGCCGACGGCCGGCTGGTGCGCTGGGACGACGTCAACGGCCGCTGGTACCGCTACGGCTACGACGCCCAGGGGCGCTGCGTGCGCGCGCAGGGCACCGGCGGCTACCTGAACACCGAACTGGCCTACGAGCCCGGCGTCACGACCGTCACGAACTCGCTCGGCGCCGTCACCCGCTACCGGCTCGACGAGCGGCTGCGGGTGATCGGGCAGATCGACCCGCTGGGCCACACCACCAGCGCCGAGCGGGACCGCTTCGGGCGCGTGGTCGCCGAGACCGACGAGCTCGGCCACGTCACGCGCTGGGACTACGACGAGATCGGCAACCTCACCGCGGTGACGCGGCCCGACGGCGGGCGCATGGTCGTCGGCTACGACGAACGGCGCCGGCCCGCCGCGGTGACCGGACCGGACGGCGCCGTGTGGCGCTACGAGTACGACGCGCGTGGCAGCCTCGCCCGCACCGTCGACCCGACCGGCGCCGCGACCGCCTACACCTACGACCCCTTCACCGGCACCGTGGACTCCGCGACCGACGCCCTCGGCGGCGTCACCCGGATCCAGGCCAACGCCGCCGGGCTCCCCGTGCTCGTCACCGAGCCGGACGGCGCCGTGTGGCGCTACGGCTACGACGCGCTCGGCAACACCACCAGCACCACCGACCCGCTGGGCCACACCACCACCCTGGTCAGCGACGCCGCCGGCAACCTCGTGCAGGCGCGGGACGCCGACGGCGCGGTCGAGCGGTTCGCCTCGACGGCGCGGGGCAGCTTCGAGGAGCGGACGGACGCGCGCGGCGGCGTCAGCCGCATCGAGTACGCCCAGTTCGACGTGCCGGTCAGCGAGCGGAGCCCCGGCGGCGGCACGCTGAAGTACGGCTACGACACCGAACTGCGGCTCACCTCGGTCACCAACGAACGCGGCCTGGTGTGGCGCTACGAGTACGACGCCGCGGGCCGGAAGGTCGGCGAGACCGACTACAACGGGCGCGTCCTGCGCTACGGCTACGACGCCGCGGGCCGGCTCGTGCACCGCACCAACGGCGCCGGGCAGGTCATCACCCTCGAACGGGACAGCGTGGGCCGGGTCGTGCGGCGCAGCAGCGCCGACGAGGTCGCCGTGTTCACCTACGACGCGGCCGACCGGATGCTGTCGGCGGCCAACGCGCACAGCGAGGTCCGGTTCACCTACGACGCGCTCGGCCGCGTGCTGTCCGAGTCGATCAACGGCCGGGTCGTGTACTCCCGCTACGACCCGCTCGGCCGCCGCGTGGGCCGCCGGACGCCGTCGGGCGCGGAGTCGGTGATCGGCTACGACGCCGCCGACCGGCCGACCGCGCTGGCCACCGCCGGGCGCACCCTGCGGTTCGGCTACGACGCCGCGGGCCGCGAAACGGTGCGCCGGCTGCACAAGGGCGCCGGGCCGGTGGCGGAGCTGCGCCAGGACTGGACCCCCACCGGGCAGCTCTCGGCGCAGACGGTGCTCCGCGGCGCGGAAACCGTGCAGCGGCGGGAGTACGGCTACCTGATCGACGGCTACCTCACCGGCGTCGACGACCTGATCTCCGGGCCGCGCACGCTCGACGTCGACGCCGCCGGGCGGGTCCGCGCGGTGCGTGGCCCGCGCTGGCAGGAGAACTACGACTACGACGTGACCGGCGCCGTCACCGGAGCCGGCTGGTCCGGCGCGCCGGAGGCCACCGGTCCGCGCGCCTACACCGGCACCCTGCTCACCACCGCCGGCCCCACCGGCTACACCCACGACGGCGAAGGGCGCGTCACCGCCCGCGAGCGCGGCGGGAAGCGCTGGACCTACGAGTGGAGCGCGGAGAACCGGCTGCTCGGCGTCCGCACGCCGGAGGGTGTCGGGTGGCGCTACCGCTACGACCCGCTCGGCCGGCGCGTCGCCAAGCAGCGCCTCGACGCCACCGGCGGCGTCGCCGAGCAGGTCGAATTCGCCTGGGACGGCCAGCTCCCCGCCGAACAGGTCCACAGTGGACCGGGACGGCCGCCGGTCGCCACGGTGTGGGAGTACGCGCCCGGCGCGCGGCTGCCGCTCACCCAGACCGAACGCGTCCTCGGCGCGGCCGGCGGCGACCGGTTCCACGCGATCGTCTCGGACCTGGTCGGAGCGCCCGCGGAGCTGGTCGACGACACCGGCGCGCTGGCCGGGCACGTGCACACCGCGCTGTGGGGCCCGGTCGTCTCGGCCGGTGGCACCGCCGGGACGCCGTTGCGCTTCCCGGGCCAGTACCACGACCCCGAGACCGGCCTGCACTACAACCGGCACCGCTACTACGACCCGGAGACCGGCCGGTACCTCTCCCACGACCCGCTGGGCCTGACCCCGGCGCCGGACTCCCTGGCCTACGTCGGCAACCCGACCGCGATGATCGACCCGCTCGGCCTGGCCCCGACGCGGACCACACCCTGCGCGGCCGCGGCCGCCAAGGCCCAGGCGCACCCCTACGCCCGCGGGAACTCCGGGCCGTCGACGAGCAAGCGCAAGTACCCGGAAGGCACCTACGGCGACCGGAACGCCGAGCGCAAGCGCCTCGACGAGAAGCACGACTTCAAGATCGACGGGGACAAGACGCACCAGTCCGAGCACGCCGCCGGCTACGACATCCTGACCGACAACGGCGCCGCGAAGGGCTCCCGGGCGGACAAGAGCAGCAAGCCGCTGGAGAACAACGCCAACGCGTACTACGAGGACTACGCCAACCACCGGTACCACCCGGGCACGGGCAAGGGCGGCAGCAACCACGAGTCCGGGTTCACCAAGGGCGACGTCCGGGACTCGCCCAACACGACTAAGGACGACAAGCTCGGTTACGACGACCGCCTCGGGTCGTACCGCAACGCGCAGCGCAACGCCATCGAGGCCAACGACCCGAGCAGCGCGGTGCAGCTCAACCAGCTCGGTTACGGGCACCAGCAAGGCTTCCAGAACTCGCAGACCATCGGTGCGGGCTACGACAAGCCGCACAGCTTCTCCGATCAGGTCTACCACGGGGACGACCCCAACCACGTCCACAACAAGGACCACCCGCTCTACGACAAGGACACGGCGGACAAGGCGAAGGCCGAGCAGGACCGCCGGGACGACGTCAAGGCCGACCCGAACCACCCGGACCGGGCCTCCTACGACGCCGAGCAGAAGCGGATGGACATCGCCGACGACTCGTACCACAAGATGGTCGACGACATGCACTCCGGCGGCGAGGGCATGCGGTACAACCCGCAGGCCGGTCAGGCCACCCCGGCGGGCGGCCACACGGTGGACGGCACCGGCCACGTGACGACCAAGCCGATCGACAAGTGGGACGCGGCCGAGATGCACGGCGCCCGCGACGCGGCCCGCACCGGCGAATGGCCGGGCTACGGCGGCTTCTACAAGAACCCGACGGCCGACGACTGGGCCGCGCTGGAGCGCGGCGACCTCGACCCGAAGGAGCTCAAGTCGATCACGGACAAGGACATCGCGGACTTCAACGCGACCTACAAGCCGCCGAAGGACCCGAACGCGATGGACGTCGACGGCTGATCGCCGCCCGGCGGGCCTTCGCCGAGTTTGGTGCCCATGCGGTAGCCGCCGAAGATCATCCCCAGCACCAGGACGGCGAGGAAGATCAGCAGGATCCACAGCCACAGGGACTTGCGCACGATGTTTCCCGTCGTCGGAGGGCCGGCCACGCGAGCGGGCAACACCGTACCGCCGCCGGCCGCTTGACCGGGCGGCGACGTGGGTATTCCTGCCGGTATGAGTAAATGGGGCAAGCGGCTCATCGCCATGGCCGTGGCCGTAGTGGTCGTCGTCGCGGCGGTGCTCGTCGGATCGGCCGTACACCTGTTACCCCAGTTGCGGAACCCGTTCGCCGAACACACCGAAGAGCACTCGGGTCCGGTGCTGCTGCAGTCGATCGTCGAGCTCTCCCGCTACGAGGCGGCCAGCGGCTCGTTCCAGGTGGTCGTCGACATCACGACCGGTTCGGTGCTGCCGAGTTTCCTCGTGGGCAGCGACACGCTGTTCATCGGCGTCGGCACGGACAACGCGTTCGTCGACTTCTCGCACCTGAAGGGCGACGCGATCAAGGTCTCCGACGACCGCCTGTCCGCCACGATCACCCTGGGCCACGCCCAGCTGGAGCCGGCGACCCTGGACGTGCACGAGTCCCACGTCTACGCGCAGCAGCAGGGCCTGTTCACCCGGATCAACGAGTTCCTCAGCGGCAACCCGAACTCGCAGCAGGCACTGTACGAACTCGCGCAGAAGCAGATCCAGGCCGCGGCCGAGAAGAGCCCGCTGGTGGCCGACGCGGAGAAGAACACCAGGACGATGCTGGTCGGCCTGCTGCAGTCGCTGGGTTTCAAGAACATCACGGTGAACTACGCCGACAACGCCGTCGGCTGACCGGGCCCGCCGTCGCCGGGAGTCCACTGAGGACAGTGGGCGACCGGAAAGAGATCAGCTCGTGCGGCGGCGGTAGGCGCGGGTCTTGGTGCGGTTGCCGCACGCCTCCATCGTGCACCAGCGGCCGCCGCCGTTGCGGGAGGTGTCGTGGAACGCCCAGCGGCAGTCCTCCGCCGCGCACAGCTTCAGGCGGTGCCAGCCACCGCTCGCCACGTTCACCGCCACCGTCTCGAGGATGGGGTCGAGGCCGGGTACGCCGCTGTCGGCGGTGACGCGCAGCCCGCCGGCCGGGTCCGGCGCCAGGCGCAGGGGAAATTCGGCGAGGGCCCGCGCGGCGCCGTCGGTGAGCGCTTCCCGCAGCGCGGTCCGCAAGGCGACGGCGGCGGCCAGGTCGGCCGGGCGCAGCCGCTGCCCCTCGGCGACCAGATCGTGCTCCTCGAGCCACTCGGAGAGCGCTTCGACCGAGGTCAGCCGGTCGGCGGCAACGCGCTTCTCGCCGTGCCAGCGGAAGGTCCGCTGGTCGAGCGTGTTGAGGAACTGCTCGACCAGGGTCAGATCCGCCACCGCGATGTTCACGACACCACTGTAACCCCATACCGGTGTTGACGGTCACCGACACCGGCTATAGCCTTTGCCGGTGTCGACAACCGAGAAGACCTCCACGGCGACCGCCGACCCATTCACCCCCCGGACGACGCCGGCGGCCATCGAGGACCTGCGTGCGCGGATCCGGGCGACCCGCTGGCCCGACGCCCCCGAAGACGCCGGGTGGGCACTCGGCACCGACGTCGCCTACCTCCGCGAGCTGGCCGCGTACTGGGCCGACGAGTTCGACTGGCCGGCGCAGGAGGCCGCACTCGGCAGGCTCCCCCGCTTCCACGCGCCGGTGGGCGGCCTCGGGATCCACTACGTGCACGCGAAAGCCGCGGCCGGGACCGCGTTTCCGCTGGTCCTCAGCCACGGCTGGCCGGACTCGTTCTGGCGCTACTCGAAGGTCGTCCCGCTGCTGACCGATCCCGGCGCGCACGGCGCCGACCCCGCCGACGCGTTCGACGTCGTGGTGCCGGACATGCCGGGCTACGGCTATTCGGACCGGCCGGCCGCACCCCTCGACTCGGTCGCCGTCGCCGGGCTGTGGGCCGAGCTGATGGGCGATCTCGGGTACGCGCGGTTCGGCGCGGCGGGCGGCGACGTCGGCAGCCAGGTGAGCCGCTTCCTCGCGCTCGACCACCCCGAGCGGGTGGTGGCGGTCCACCGGACCGACCCGGGCCTGCCGGTCTTCACCGGCGACCCGGCGGACCTCACGCCGGCGGAACGGACCTGGCTGGCCGCCTGGCCGGCCTGGAGCGGGACCGAGGGCGCCTTCGCGGCGATGCACCGCACGAAGCCGCAGACCGCGGCCTTCGGGCTGACCGACTCGCCGGTCGGGCTGGCCGCGTGGATCGTCGAGAAGATGCGGGCGTGGAGCGACTGCGGCGGCGACGTCGAACGTAGCTTCACGAAGGACGAGATCCTCACCAACGTGACGCTCTACTGGTTCACCGCGACGATCGGCTCGTCGATGCGGATGTACCGCGCGAACTCCGCGATCCCACCCGAGCGGCTCGCCCGGCGCGTCGAGGTGCCGTCCGGCTTTTCCTTGTTCCCCGGGGATTTCCTGACACCGCCGCGGGCGTGGCTCGAGCGCACGGCGAACGTCACACGCGTCACCGAGCCCGCGCGCGGTGGCCACTTCGCGCCGTTCGAGGAACCCGAGCTGTACGCGGCGGAACTGCGCGAGTTCTTCCGGCCCTTCCGGGCGACGCCGGTGCGCTGAGCCGCGCGGTGGGACGCCGGTGCCCGTAGACTTCGGGACGACTCTGCGGGGAAGGGGTGGCCCGGACGGTGCCGAAATCACGCGTGCGGGCGGCCGATCTGCTGCAGTCGCCGCTGATCCCGCCGGGCAGGCCCGTGCGGCGCGGGAGCCAGCTGCTCTTCGGGCTGGTGCTCTACGGGATCAGCGACGCGATGGTCGTGGCGGCCGGGCTCGGCGTCGAGCCGTGGGACGCGCTCGCCCAGGGGCTGACCCGCACGGTCGGGCTCAGCATCGGCGTCTGGACCAACCTGATCGGCGCCGCCGTGCTGCTGCTGTGGATCCCACTGCGGCAGAAACCGGGGCTGGGCACGCTGTGCAACGTCCTGCTCGTCGGCACCTCGATGGACGTCACCCTGGCGCTGCTGCCGTCGTTCGACCACCTGTGGCTGCGCTGGGTCGTGCTGATCGCGGGCATCGTGCTCAACGGCTTCGCCACCGGCTGCTACATCGGCGCGCAGGCCGGCCCGGGGCCGCGCGACGGCCTGATGACCGGGCTCGCCCAGCGCGGGCACCCGATCTGGGCGGTGCGCTGGGGCATCGAGATCGCGGTGCTGGTGATCGGGTTCGCCCTCGGCGCCACCGTGGGCATCGGGACCGTGCTGTACGCCTGCACGATCGGGCCACTGGCCCAGCTGTTCATGCCGCTGCTGGACATGGGGCGCGGCAAGGGAAAGCCGGGCTGAGCGGCTCAGCCGGCCGCGGCCAGGTGCGATCGGCGGTCGGCCGCGAGCCGGGCCGCGACGCCGAACTCGCGGAAGAGCGCGGCGGAGACCGGGTCCGTGCCCGCGTACCACTCCGGGTGCCACTGCACGGCGAGGCAGAACGAGCCCGTCGTGGCCGAGACGGCCTCGATCACGCCGTCGGCCGACACCGCTTCCACCCGCAGGTCCGGGGCGACCCGGTCGATGGCCTGGTGGTGCAGCGAGTTGACCGAGACGGCCGAGGTGCCCAGCAGCCGCCGCAGCACCCCGCCTTCGCGCAGGCGGACCTCGTGGGCGGGCAGGTACTGCCGGTCCCGGGGCTGCGAGAGGTCCTCGCGGTGCCCGTCGTGGGGCAGGTCGCGCAGGGTGCCGCCCAAGGCGACGTTGAGCTCCTGCAGCCCGCGGCAGACCCCCAGCACCGGCAGCCGCGCCCGCAACGCGGCGGGCAGCACCCGCAACGCGAGCTCGTCGCGGGCCGGGTCCGCCGGGGCGAGCCGGGGGGCGCCGCCGTAGCGGGCGGGCTGGACGTCGGTCTGGTGGCCGCCGAACACGACGCCGTCGAACCGGCCGAGCAGCTCCGCCAGGTACGGCGCGGGGCCGCCGACGACGGCCACCGCGCAGCCGGAAACCCGTTCCAGGGCCCGGACGTAGACCTCGCGCACCGCGATGTGCGACACCTCGTCGACCGGTTCGGCCGACGCGGCGAGCGCGATCAGCGGGCGGCTCACCGGGCCTGCTCCAGCGCCTGGGCGAGGTCTTCGAGCAGGTCGTCGGGGTGCTCCAGGCCCAGGGACAACCGGACCGAGCCCGGGGTCACGCCCGCCGCGAGCTGGTCGGCCACCGGCAGCTGGGCGTGGGTGGTGGACGCCGGGTGCGTAGCCAGGGACCGGACGTCGCCGATGTTGGTCACGTGTGCGAAGAGGCGGAGGGCCTCGATGAACCGGCTGCCCGCCTCCTGCCCGCCGGTGAGCTCGAACTGCACCAGCGGGCCGCCGTTGCCGCCGAGGTACCGCTTGAGCAGGTCCGCCTGCTCGCCGCCGGCCAGGCTCGGGTGGCGGACCGAGGCCACCGCCGGGTGCGCGGCGAGGAACCGGGCCACCGCGGCCGCGTTGTCCCCGTGCGCCCGCATCCGCAGCGGCAGCGTCTCGATGCCCTGGATGAGCAGGAAAGCGTTGAACGGGCTCAGGCACGGCCCGAGGTCGCGCAGCAGCGTTTCCCGCGCCTTGAGCAGGTACGGGCTGCGGCCCAGCGCGCCTTCGAGCCCGGCACCGGCTTCGGTCCACACCTCGCCACCGTGGGCGGCGTCGGGCTCGGTGAGCAGCGGGTGCCGCGCGGCGTGGCGGGTCCAGTCGAAGGTGCCGCCGTCCACGATGAGCCCGCCCAGGGCGCTGCCGTGCCCGCCGATGTACTTCGTCGCCGAGTACACCAGGATGTTCGCGCCGAACTTCAGCGGGTTGCAGACCATCGGGAGCAGGGTGTTGTCCAGCACCAGCGGCACCCCGGCCTGGTCCGCGAGCCCGGCGACGTCCTCGATGGGGAAGATGCGCAGCTTGGGGTTGGGCAGGGTTTCGCCGAAGTAGCACCGGGTGCGTTCGTCGGTGGCGGCGGCGAAGTTCTTCGGGTCCTCCGGGCTGACGAACCGGGTCTCGATGCCGAACCGGGCGAAGGTGTTGGCCAGCAGGTTCCACGTGCCGCCGTAGAGCTCGTCGGAGCTGACGATGTTGTCGCCGGCCTGGCACAGGTTGAGCAGCGCGACGGTGGTCGCGGCCTGGCCGGAGGAGACGGCCAGCGCCGCCGGGGCGCCGTCGACCGCGGCGATCCGCGCCTCGAGGACGTCGCACGTCGGGTTGTTGAGGCGGGTGTAGGCGTGGCCGTCCTCGCTGAGGTCGAAGATGCCCGCGGCGGCCCCGGTGCCGGGCAGCTCGTAGGCCGCGGTCTGGAAGATGGGCGTGACCACCGGCGCGGTCGGGCCGGTGCGCAGCTCGGCGCCGGCGTGCAGCACCGCGGACTCGGGCCGCCGGTACTGCTTCGGCGTGCTGGCGCCTCTGTCACCGACCGGCATGGGCGTGCTCCCTCGGCTGCTCGGACATGGACGTGACGATCGCGGTGACGGCGCTGGGCTGGCCCTGCGGCCCGCGGGTGAACAGACCGCCGAGCACGGCGTCGACGGCGGCGTACTCCGGATCGGCCAGCCGCACCTGACGCGCCTTGCCGAGGTTCCAGAACGGCGTGCGCGGGTCGAGGTGGTGTTCCAGGTGGTAGTTGTCGTTGTGGATGCCGGTGAGGAACTTCTCCCAGCCGCGGCTCTTGCGGTTGCGGGTCATGTGCAGGTCGACCCGGGAGTCGCGGACGAGCGGGGTGTGCTCGGACAGCTCGATGTACCAGCCCAGGATCTGGAAGCTCGTCAGGTAGGGCACGAACCAGAACAGCAGCAGCTCCATCGTCCAGCCCTGTGACCAGCAGACGCCGGCGACGACCGCCCAGAACGCCCAGAACCCGACGCGGTCGAGCGCCCGCTTGCGGGGCTGGACCGGCGAGGATTCCTGGACCCGGCCCGCCCGCAGCACCCGGTACCGGTTGCGCACCAGGTACCGCAGGTAGGCCCAGGTCTGCGTGCCGAACAGCGGCATCAGCACCACCCGGCGGACGTAGGCCCGCGGCGACGCGGCCCGGTAGGCCCCCTGCTCGATGAAGAACCGCAGATCCGGGTCCTGGTCCGGATCACCCAGCCGCGGGTGGTGGGTGAACACGTGCGAAACCTTGTAGGCGTAGTGCTGCTGGAAGATCGGGTACGCGGTGAGCACGGTGCCGAGCAGCATCCGCACCCGGTGGTCGGCCGCGCCGACGCCGTGGGCGCAGTCGTGCAGGATCGTGGACAGCCCCCGCTGGCGGGCGCCGATGACCAGCGCCGCCAGCGGGTAGCACCACCACGACACCGCGACGCACAGCCACACGCACGCCGCGATCCAGCAGGCGTCCTCCAGCCACGCCAGTCCGGCGTGCCAGTTGTCGCTGCGGTTGAGGGGTTTCAGCTCCGCCCGGACTTCACCGGGGAAGCGGTGCGACCGATAGCGCTTTCCGTCGTAGGCCCATTCGGTGTCCGACACGCGTTTCTCCCTGGAGTCGTGATCAGACGAGGGCCGTCAGCGGCACGCCGATGAACGTCGGGTCGAAGCGGCTGACGCCGTCGAGCACCTCGTCGATCTTGGCCATCACGGCGTCCTCGAGCACGACGTCGACGGCCTTGAGGTTGTCCGTGAGCTGCTCGGGGCGCGAGGCACCGGTGATCGCGGAGGTGACGTTGGGGTTCTGCAGCACCCAGGCGAGGGCGAGCTGGGCCATCGTCAGGCCGAGCTCCTCGGCGACCGGGCGCAGTTCCTGCACCTTGCGGAGCACGTCGTCCTGCAGCCAGCGGACCATGTAGCCGCTGCCCTCGCCGTCGGTGGCGCGGGAGCCCTCGGGCGGACGCTGACCGGGCAGGTACTTGCCGGTGAGCACGCCCTGGGCCATCGGCGACCAGACGAGCTGGCCCATGCCTTCGCGCTCGCAGGCCGGGATGACCTGGGCCTCGATGACCCGCCACAGCATCGAGTACTGCGTCTGGCTGCCGATCAGCGGGACCCGCAGCTCGCGGGCCAGCGCGGCGGCGCGGGTGATCTGGTCGGCGGTCCACTCCGAGACCCCGACGTAGAGGACCTTGCCCTGGCGCACCAGGTCGGCGAAGGCCAGCATCGTCTCCTCCAGTTCGACCGTGGGGTCGAACTGGTGGGCCTGGTAGAGGTCGAGGTAGTCGGTCCCGAGCCGGCGCAGGGAGCCGGTCGCGGACTCCATGATGTGCTTGCGGCCCAGGCCCTGGTCGTTGGGGCCGCCGGGGCCGGTCGGCCAGTACACCTTGGTGCAGATCTCCAGGCTTTCCCGGCGACGGCCCGCCAGCGCGCGCCCCAGCACCTCTTCGGCGCGGGTGTTCGCGTACATGTCGGCGGTGTCGAAAGTGGTGATACCGGCGTCGAGCGCCGCTTCGACGCATTTCTTCGCTTGTTCTTCCGCCACCTGCGATCCGTGGGTGATCCAATTGCCGTAGGCGATCCTGCTCAGTGAGAGGCCGCTGCGGCCCAGTCGTCGATGTTCCATGCCTGAAGACACTCCAAGGAAATTTCCACGTAGTCAACGTTTAGAACCGCGGAACAGGGTGCGGTTGATGGGGTCATAGAAACTATTGATGAGCCCATCAGCAGGGCCATGATCACATTTGCCCCGACCATTTCCCGGTGGGAGCGTGAGTCATCTACCGGGGGAAATCATCGGAATCGTCGCGGAGTCGCCGCGGCTGGAATCCGGTTCGAGGTCGGGAGAACAATGGTAGACAAGATCGTGACCGCCGCACGTGCGGCGACCGTGGCGGCCCCGCCGCTGGGCACCGAAGCGTACGACCGTTTCTGCACCGGGCTGGCTCACCGGCTCACCTCGGCGTGGCCGCGGATCCGCGCGGAGAACGACGCCGACGTCGGCCGGGCTCAAGAGCAGGGCCTACCCGACGTGCTCGTCGACCGGCTCCGGCTGACCGAGGAGCACCTGGCGGACCTGGTCACCCTGACGTCGACGGTCGCCGGCGAGATGCGCGAGCTGACCCACCGCCCGCCGGGCACCCCGATCGGCGACTGGGGCACGCGTCGCCGCGTGCCGCGGCCGCTGGGCGTGGTGCTGATGATCTTCGAGGCCCGCCCGACCGTCACCGTCGAGGGCGCACTGCTCAACGTCGCGGCCGGCAACGCGGTGATCCTGCGCGGTGGCAAGGAGATCACGCGGACCAACGCCGCGCTCGGCGCCGCCGTCACCGCCGCTTTGGAGGACGCCGAGCTGCCCACGGGCCTGGTCACCGTGCTGGACGACCCCAGCCGCGCGCTGATGAAGGAACTGCTGCGCCGGCCCGACGAGATCGACGTGCTCATCCCCCGCGGCAGCCCCTCGCTCGTCGACTACTGCCACAACGCGGGCACCATCCCGGTGCTGGCCAGCGGCGGCGGGGTCAACCACCTCTACGTGCACTCGAGCGCCGAGCTGGACCAGGCGGTCGCGATCGCGCTGGACAGCAAGCTGCCCGCCCCGGCCGGCTGCACCTCCCTGGAGATCGCGCTGGTCGACCGGCCGGTGGCCGACGAGTTCGTGGCGGCGCTGCTCGACGGCGCCCGCCGCGACGGCCGGCCGCTGACCCTGCGGGTCGGCGAAGGGATCCGGCAGCCGGAGACGACCGGGCCGTGGCGGGCGGAAGCCCTCGGCGAGCACGACCTGGGCCGGGAGTTCCTCGACAGCACGATCGGCGTGGTGGCGGTGGACTCCCCGGACGAAGCCGTCGAGTTCATCCAGCGGTACGGCTCCGGGCACAGCGAGGCGATCGCCGCCACCGACCCGGAGGTCACCGGCGAGTTCACCGACCGGGTGGACGCGGCCACCATCGTCGTCAACGGGTCCCTGCGGCTCAACGACGGTCCCACGCTGGAGCTGGGCTCGGAGATCGCGATCAGCACCAGCAGGCTGCACGCCCGCGGGCCGATCACCTTGGCCGCGCTGGTGAACTACAGCTGGGTGGTCGAGGCCAACGGCCGGCTGCGCGAGGCGAACTGATGACCGCCCCCGCGAAGCCGCCCCTGCTGCTCCCGCTGAGCCGGCGGCCGCAGGCCTCGCAGGCGGTGCTCGTGCACCCCGGCGGTGGCGGCCTGAGCCCGTACACCCCGCTGGCCGTGCGGCTGGCCCGCCGCGGCGGGGTGAGCGGGATCCGCGCCAGCGGCCTGTTCGAAGGCGAGCAGCCCGATGAGGACGTCGACGCGATGGCGCGGCGGTACCTGCGGCTGCTGGACACCCTGCCGCGGCGCCCGGAACTGCTGGTGGGCTGGTCCATGGGCGGCGTCCTCGCCTGGGAGCTGGGCGCACGGCTCGCCGAGACCGGCCCGGCCCCCGCCGTGGTGATGATCGACAGCTTCACCCGCCGGGACGAGTTCGGCACCGCGACCCAGCGCGACGACGTCGTCGAGCGGATCATGCGCTCGGTCCACGCCAAGGTCGCACCCCGCGACCAGCCGTCGGCCGAAACCACCGCCCACGCCCACGTCACCGCGTCGGGCCGGCACCGGGTGACCAGCGCCCACCCCGGGCCCGCGCTGCTGATGGCGTGCGACGGGCCGAACCGCCGCACCCAGATCGAGAACTGGACCCGGCTGTCCGGGCGGCTGCGCGTGCGCGAACTGCACTGCGGTCACTTCGACGTGTTCGGCCGGAAAGCCCTGCCCGCCGTGCTGGGCCACCTCGACGAGTTCCTCGCCCGGAACGACGCCGACCTGGCCCGCACGGCCTGAACTTCCCCGCGCAAGAAGAACGACGAACCGATCCCCGAATGCCTGGGAGGGCAAAGATGACAACCGGACCAGACCACACGACGGTCTCCGACTCGGTCAAGCGCGTGGTGATCGCCGAATCCCGGCTTTCACTGGCGCCGGAGGAGATCCAGGACAACGAGCCGCTCAGCGGCGACCTGCTGCGCATCAACTCGATGGGTTTCGTCGGCATGCTGGTGCAGCTGGAGGACACCCTCGACGTGACACTGCCCGACGACCTGTTCGTCGGCCGCACCTTCAAGACGGTCAACGACCTCGTCGAGGTCGTCGCCGAAGGCGCCCGCGAGACGGAGGTGCAGCGATGAGCACCGTCGCGATGCCGACCAGCTGGCGCAGCGTGCTGCCGCACCTGGACGAGCCGCTGCCGCCCGACCGCAGCCCGGAGGCGACCGCCGGCAGCTCGGACGCCGGGGTCTCGGTGAACCTGCCGTTCGCGCTGGTGCGCCAGTCCGCACCGGGCCGCGAGTTCTGGGACATCCCCGCCGAGGTGCTCGACGCCTACCGCACCTTCCGGCCCACCCAGCTGTGGCGGGCCCGCCGGTTCGAGGAGGCCGTCGGCGCGCGGGTGCCGATCTACGTCAAGTACGAGGGCGGCAACATCTCCGGCAGCCACAAGCTGAACACCGCGCTCGCGCAGGCCTACTACTACGCCAAGGCCGGCGTGAAGGAACTGGTCACCGGGACCGGGGCCGGGCAGTGGGGCACCGCGCTCGCCGCCGCCTGCTCGATCTTCGGGCTGCGCTGCCGGGTGTTCATGGTGGGCACGAGCCTGCAGAAGAAGCCCTACCGGGGCACGCTGATGCGCACCCTCGGCGCCACCGTGCACGCCAGCCCGAGCGACCTGACCGAGGTCGCCGCCCGCGCCGGCGGCGGGTTCAACAGCCTCGCGCTGGCCATCGGCGAAGCCGTCGAATACGCCGGGCGCACCGAAGGGGCCGCGTTCTGCATCGGCAGCGGCGAGACCTACAGCATCCTGCACCAGTCCGTGATCGGGCTGGAGGCCATCGAGCAGCTCGCCGAGCTGGAGGCCGAAGTGGACAGTGTCGTCGGCTGCGTCGGCGCCGGCTCGAACTTCGGCGGGCTCGCCCTGCCGTTCTTCGCCGAGGCCGCCGCGACCGGGGCGGAGTGCCCGCGGCTGGTCGCCGCGGAGTCCAGCACCACCCCGAAGCTCACCCGCGGCGTCTACGCCTACGACAAGACCGACGCCACCGGGGTCAGCCCGATGGAGGCGATGTACACGATCGGCAGCTCCTACCCGATCCCGGACTCGCACTCGGCCGGCCTGCGCTTCCACGGCGCGGCGAAGGTCCTGTCCGCCATGCGGCACCAGGACCAGATCACCGCCCGGGCCGTCGGCCAGGTCGAAGCGCTGGAGGCCGGTCAGGTCTTCACCCGCACGGAGATGGTGCTGCCCGCACCGGAGTCCGGGCACGCGCTGGCCGTCGCCGCGCGCCTGGCCTCGGGCCGCGACGACGAGGACCGGCCCACCCGCGGCGTGGTCGCCTGCGTGAGCGGGCACGGCTACCTCGACCTGTCCGCCTACCAGCAGCTGATGGACGGCGAGCTCAGCAACGAGCCGCCCGTGGAGCAGTCGCTCCTGGCGGCGATGGACCAGCTGCAGCCGGTCCAGGGACTCGCGATCGCCGGGAGTGGTCATGCCGTCTGAGCCGCTGGACCACCGCCTCTTCGACTGCGTCCAGGTGAACCTGGCCGAGCTCGCCGACCGCCTCCACGGCGACGGCACGCACCTCGCGCTGGGCCGGGTCCTGCGCTTCTGGCCCCGGCCGGGCGCGGACGGCCTGCCCACCGTCGAGCCGCGGGTCGACGCGCACGTGACCGAATCCGCCACCCTGCTGGGCATGCGCGTCACCCGGCGCGAGCGGGTCGACGGCGCGGACGGCCTCGCGCCGGGCCCCGGCTGTTACGTCGTGGCCGACGCCTACCACCTGCCCTGGGTGCCCTACTTCCACGAGCAGCACCTGGAGCACAGCTTCCTGGTCGAGCCGGCCGACGACGGCGTCACCGTCGTGGACGGCTACCACAACGACACCCAGTGGGGCGCGGCCCGGCCGGGCCGCTGGACGCTCGGCCACGCGGAGTTCGCCGAAGCGCTCCCCGAGGGCGCGCTGACCTTCGACCTCGTCGCCGACGGCTCCGCCACCGAGCGCACGCCGCTGGTGGAACTGGCCGACGCCGGTTCGTTCGTGGCGACCTACGCCGATCACCCCGACCGGGTCCGGGCGTTGCGGGGCCTGACGTTGCAGACCTGGCTGCTCACCCGCAGCCGCCGCCTGCACGCCGCGGCCATGGAGCTGGACACCGACGCGGTGCGGGCGCACCTGGCGGAGTGGGACGCGCTGGCCAAGCAGGTCTACCTGGCGAGCCGCCGGGTGTCCGCGGGCCGGGAGGAGCCGCGGGCGCTGTTCCCGCGCCTCGCCGAGTGCCTCGCCGCGGACCACACCGCGTTCGGCGGCATCGTCGAGATCACCGCGACGTCCACAGTGGACACCGCCGAGGTCCCGGTGCAGGTCCGCGAGTCCGTCACCTCGGTGATCGGGACCGTGCTGGGCACCGAACCCCCCGCCGGCGCCGGCGCGCTCGGCGAGATCCCCGGCTTCAGCTCGTTCCGGATGATGGAGATCGTCGAGCGGATCGAAAGCGACCTCGGCGTCGAGTTCGCCGCCGAGGACCTGGTCCCGGAGAAACTCACCCACGTCGACGGCCTCTGCCGCGCCGTCCTGGCCGCAGGAGGAACACGATGACCTACTCCCCGCGAGTGCTCCACGAACTGCTCGACCACGCCGCCCGGCAGTGGCCGAACCGGACCGCGCTGACCTGCCGGGGCGAGTCGACGACCTACGCCGAGCTCGCCGCCGCCGCGCAGCGCGTCGCCGCGTCGCTGGCCGACCGGGGCGCCCGCCGCGGCGACCGGCTGCTGATCAACGCCCCGGCGAGCACCCTGCTGCCCGCCGTGGTCTTCGGCGCCGCCCGCGCCGGAGTCGCGTTTTCCCTGTTGCACGAACAGGTCCGCGGCAGCAGCCTCGACCACGTGCTCGCGGACTCCGAGCCGGTGCTGATGGTGACCGGCGACGACGAGGTGCGGCGCTCGGCCGACGCGGCCGGTGTCCCCGCCGTCTCGGTGGCGGACCTCGCCGCCGGCCCCGGTCACGACGTCGAGCTGCCCGCTCCCCCGCTGCCGGTGGACGTCGTGTGCCTGATCTACACCTCGGGCACGACCTCGCTGCCCAAGGCCGTGGTCAGCACCCACCAGCAGCTGCTCTTCGCCGTCGGGGCGATCACCTCGGTGCTGGAGTACCGCAGCGACGACGTCGTCTACAGCCCGCTGCCGCTGTCCTTCGACTACGGGCTGTACCAGGTGTTCCTGTCCGTCACGGCGGGCTCGAACCTGACGCTGGGCGCACCCACCGAGGTGGGGCCGTCGCTGGTCGGGAACCTGGTGCGCGCCGGCGCGACCGTGCTGCCCGCCGTCCCGGCCGTCGCCGAGGCGCTCAGCGCGCTGCTGCGGCGCCGTCCGACGCCCGCCCCCGCCCTGCGGCTGCTCACCAACACCGGTGCGGCGATGCCCACCGGCACGCTGGAAGGCCTGCGTGCAGCCATTCCCGGCCTGCGTGTGCAGCTGATGTTCGGGCTGACCGAGTGCAAGCGCGCCACCATCATGCCGGTGGACGGCGACCTGGACCGGCCTGGTTCCAGCGGCCGGGCCCTGCCCGGCACGGAGGTCTTCGTCATCGACGACGCCGGTGAGCGGCTGCCCGCCGGCGAGGTCGGCGAGATCGTGGTGCGCGGCCCGAACGTGATGGCCGGGTACTGGCGCCGTCCGGAGCTCACCGAGCAGAAGTTCCCGCGCGTGGACGGGCTGTTCCCGGAACTGCGCACCGGCGACTACGGCCGGCTCGACGACGAGGGTTACCTCTACTTCGACGGCCGCCGCGACGACATCTACAAGGAGCGCGGGTTCCGCGTCAGCGCGACCGAGGTCGAGGCCGCCGCCCGCCGCGTGCCCGGCGTCCGCGAAGCCGCGGTGCTGGTCCCGAAGGACACCCGCCCGGCCTGGCTGTTCGTCACCGGCGACCTGGCCGCCGACGGCGTGCTCGACGCGATGCGCACCCGGATCGAGGAGTTCAAGATCCCGGCGACCTGCCGCCTGGTGGACACGCTTCCCCTGACCGGCAACGGAAAGGTCGACCGCAAGGCGCTGGCTTCGATCGCGGAGGAGGTGTCCAGTGGAGCTGCTCGCTGAGCACCCTTCCCCGCTCGCGGACCTGCCCGGCGAGCTCGCCGCGCTGCCGACCCCCGCCTACGTCTACGACCTGGCCGAGGTCCGCCGCAACCACCGGCGCCTCGACGAGGCCCTGCCCGCGGGCACCGGGCTGCTGTACTCGCTGAAGGCCAACCCGCACCCGGACGTCCTGGCCACGCTGCGCGAGGCCGGCGCCCGCCCGGAGGTCTGCTCCTCCGGCGAGCTGCGGGCCGCGCTCGAGGCCGGCTGGGCGGGCGAGCAGGTGCTCTACACCGGCCCGGCCAAGCGGGACGCCGAGATCACGGCCGCGCTGCGGGCCGGGGTGCGGGAGTTCTCCGTGGACTCGCCGTACGCCATCACCCAGCTCGACCGGCTCGCCGGCGAGGCCGGCGTCCACGCCCGCTACCTGCTGCGCGTCAACGACGACCAGCCGGTGCCGGGCCAGGGCCTGGCGATGACCGGCGTGCCGTCGCAGTTCGGCGCCGACACCGGCTGGATCCTCGCCGAGCCCGCCCGCTTCGCCGGGGGCGCGCACGCCGAGGCGTCCGGGCTGCACCTCTACATGGGCACCAACCTCACCCAGGTCGACGACCTGCTCGGGCAGTTCGGCCGCGCGCTGGACACCGCCGCGCGGCTGCAGGAAGCCTTGGCATCACACGGGGTCCGCTTCCGGACCCTCGACCTCGGCGGCGGTTTCGGTGCCCCGTTCGCGAAGGAAGGCACCGCGGGCGAGCTGCCCGGCCTGCGCGAAGGGCTCGAAGCGCTGCTCGGCGAGAAGGTGCCGGGCTGGCGCGAGCAGGGCCCGGAGGTCGTGTTCGAGTCCGGCCGGTACCTGGTCGGCACCGCGGGCACCCTCGTCACGGCCGTGCTGGACGTCAAACGCTCGCAGGGCAAGGACATCGTCGTGCTGGAGTCCGGCATCAACCACCTCGGCGGCATGTCGGGGATGCGGCGGCTGCCGCCGCTCAACCCCCACCTGCTCGGCCCGGCCGGCCCGCCCGCACTGGACGCGCTCGTCGCCGGCCCGCTGTGCACGCCGCTGGACACCTGGACCCGCAACGGGAAGCTGCCCGAACTGAGCCCCGGCGACCTGGTGGCGGTGCCGAACGTCGGCGCCTACGGGCTGTACGCCAGCCTGATCGCCTTCCTGGGCCACCCCCTGCCGGCGGAGGTCGTCGTCGACGGCGACCGCCCCGGAACCCCCGCGCGGACCTCGCGTGTGGAACTGGTCAGGACCACCACGGTCACCGACCCCGCTACGGCGGACCCGAAATGAGGAGCGAACCGATGGACCCCCGCATGACCGAACTGCTGACCCCGTTCCTGAAGTTCCTCAACGGCCGCGAGCTCGGCCCGGACGACTCGCTGCGCGAGTGCGGGCTGGACTCGATGCAGTCGATCAACGTGCTGTTCGAGATCGAGGACGTGTTCGGCATCTCGCTGCCGGACGAGGACATCACCGACGCCACCTTCGCCACCCCGGCCACGCTGTGGACCGCGGTCAGCGCTCAGCTGGAGCACCAGGGGGTCTCGTCATGACCACCGCTCCCCTCGCCGAGCTCGTGGGGCGCGTGACCAAGGTCGCCGCCGAACACGTCCGCGAGACCGACGACGACGCCGCGTTCCCGGTGCAGGCGCTCGACGAGCTGCGTGCCACCGGCCTGCTGGGCCTGCTCGTGCCCGCCGAGGAGGGCGGGCTCGGCGGATCGCTGGCCGACATGCTCGAGACCAGCGTCGAGCTGGGCCGGGTGGACATGTCCCTGGCGATGATCTTCGCCATGCACTGCCAGCAGGTCGCCGCCGTGCTCGCACACGCCGACGGCAAGCTGCGCGCGGAGCTGGTGCCCGAGATCGCCGCGGGCCGGCTCTACATCGCCTCGGTCACCACCGAGGCGGGCAAGGGCGGGCACCTGCTGACCGCCGAGTCCGCCGCGGCCTGGCGCGACGGCGAGCTGCTCGTCGACCGCTTCGCCCCGATCGTCACCGGGGGCCGGCACGCCGACGGGTTCCTGATCACGATGCGGTCGCCGGACTCCGAGGCGGACAACCAGGTTTCGCTGGTCTACGCCGCCCGCTCGCAGGTGGAGATCGAGCCGGCGGGCGGCTGGAACCCGCTGGGCATGCGGGCCAGCGACAGCGGCGCCCTGAAGCTGCGCGGGCGGCTGCCCGCCCACCAGGTCGTCGGCCGGCACGGCGACTTCCACACGATCGTCACCACCGTGTTCGGGCCGCTGGCCCACCTCGGCTGGGCGTCGTGCTGGCTGGGCACGGCGGCCGGGGCGCTGTCCCGGGTGATCGGCTCGCTGCGCGGCAGCCGCGGGAAGACCGACCTGAGCTCGGAACTGCTGATGACGCGGCTGTCGCGGTCGCGCCAGCGGCTGGACACCGTGCACGCGCTGATCGACCACGCCCGCGAGGTCGTCGAGACCACCGCGGACCTCAGCGTGCCGAAGGTGCAGCTGCTGATCAACGCCGTGAAGATCACCGCCGCCGAGGAGTGCTACCGCGCCGTCGACGAGCTGGTCGACGCCGTCGGGATGCGCCACGGTTACCTGCGCGACTCCCCGACGCGGCTGGAGCAGTCGCTGCGGGACCTGCGCTCGGCGGTGCTGAACTACAGCAACGACCGGCTGCACCTCGCCGACGGCCGGCTCACCCTCCTCGACCAGGAGGTGCGTTTTGCCTGAGTCAGCGCTGCTGGACTCGCGCGTGCGCGCCGGTCCCGCCCCGGACGCGGCGGAAACACTGTCCACTGTGGAATCCGACGCCCCCGCCGCCGAGGTGTGGCGGGCGCTCGGGTCCGCCGGCGTGCTGCGGGCGCAGTACCGCCGGCGCACCCCGACCGGCCTGGTCGCCGACCCGGACCGGCTCGGCGCCACCCTGCGCGCGGTCGACGCCCGCGGGGACAACGGCATCACACTGAGCGTGCTGGTGCAGTCGGCGAGCGCGTTGCCGATCCTGGCCGCCGGGACCGGGCCGGCCGAGGCCGCGTTCGACCGGGTCGCCGACGGCGGCTGCGAGGTCGCGCTGGCCGCCACGGACGCCGCGGCGGCCGGGTCCGACCTCACCGGGCTGGGCACGGAGATCGAGGTCGACGGAGACACCGTCCGGCTCGAGGGCGCGAAGCGGTGGGTGACCACGGCGACGCGCGCCGCGTACTTCCTGGTGCTGGCCCGGCACCGGCCCGGCCGGCACTTCACGTCCTTCACCTGGGTCCTGGTCCCGGCCGACACGGCCGGGGTGCGGGTCACGCCCGCGACGACGTCCCTGCTCCCGGGCTCGGGCACCGGGCACGTCGAGTTCTCCGGGGTCCGCCTGCCCGCCTCGGCCGTGCTCGGCCGGACCGGCCGCGGGCTGGCCCTGTTCGCCCGGCACATGGGCACCGAGCGCCTCGCCGGCGCCCAGTGGGCCACCGCGCTCACCAGCCGCGTGCTGGCCGACACCCGGACCGCGCTGACCGAGCGGGAGATCGACGGCCGCGCGCTGTGGGACCACGACTCGGTCCGCCAGGAGTTCGCGCGCTGCCTGGTGCGGGTGCGCGAACTGCGCGCCCTGTACGAAGCCCTGGGCGAACGGGTCGTGGAGGACCACGACACGACGAGCGCGGCGATGCTGAAGGCCGCGATCGGGATCACCCCCGACGAGGTGCTCTCGCGCTGCGCGCGCTGGCGCGGCGCCGACGGGTTCGCCGACGACGGCCTGCAGCTCGTGCGGGCCGAGGCCGCGGTGTTCGGCATCGGCGGCGGGGTGACCGAGCTGATGCTCGGCGCGGTCGCCGACGGCGCCGGGACCCTGCTCGAGGAGCTGCGCGCGTGACCGCCGGAACGCGGGCCGACGCCGGCGATGGCCTGGACGTCACCGCCGACGGCGCCGAGATCTCGCCCGGGGTGTGGGTCGCCTCGGCCGCCCGCGCCGACCTCGGCGACGCGCTCGCCCACGCGGGCGACCTCGCCGACGCCGGCACCCGGCCGCGCTGGCGCCGCGCGGAGTTCCTCGCCGGCCGGCACCTGCTGCGGCGCCTGCTGCGGCGGGTGCGGCCCGACCTGGCCGCGCTGCCGCTGCGCGCCGACCCGGCGGGCAAGCCCCGGCTGGACGCCGGTGGCGCGCCGGACCTCGCGTTGCCCGGCATCACGATCTCCCACGACGGGGACCGGATCGCGGCGGCGGTGTGCGCGCACGGAGACGTGGGCGTGGACGTCCAGCTGCCCCCGGACCGGCTGACCGACTCGACCGTGCGCCGGTGCCTCGGCTCGCACGCACCGAAGGTCACCGCCCTGCCCCGCGCGTGGCGGGCCCGGGAGTTCGCCTGGGTGTGGACCGTGCAGGAAGCGTGCGTCAAGGCCGCGGGCACCGGCATGGCCGGACGGCCCTGGTCGATCGACGTCCCGCCCGGCGCGGTGTCCGGGCACTGGGGCGGGTTCGCCTGGCTGAGCCTGCGCACCCGATCGCCGGTGCCGCTCAGCTGCGCCTTCCACACCGCTCCGCACTGGTGATCCGGTGCGGAACCCGACCACGACGACGGAGGTCGACGTGCACCTCATCAACGCCCCGGACGTAGTGCCGGAACTCAGTTGCTACACCACCAACCTGGTGGCCTACCTCGAAGCCGACGACCCCGGCGTGAAGACCCGCCTGGCCCACGCCGTGCGGCTCGCGGTCCGGCTCGACGGCGGCAGCGGGGACCTCGTGTTCTCCCAGCACGCCCGCGTCGACGACAGCGCCACGCACGATCCGCTCGGTTACCGCGGGGCCCCGGACTGGGCGCTGGCCGCGGGCGACCTCGACGCGGAGCTCACCCGCTCGGGGCGGGTGCTGACCGTCGCCGACACCTTCCACCTGCCCTGGTCCCCCGCGCACGAGACCGCGCACTCGCCGCACTGGCTGCTGCTGCTCGGCCGGCGCGACGGGCACTGGCTGGTGGGTGACCACTTCTGCGCGTTGACCCCGCTCGGCGCCCAGGAACCGTTCCTCGGCTGGCTGGACGACGCCGCGCTGGAACGCGCACTGACGCCGCACGCCCCGTGGCCGGCGGAGATCGACAACCGCGACCGCCACGCGCTGGGCGCCGCCGTGGAGCCGGTGCTCGCGGACCGGTTCCGCTGGCTGGCCCGCTCCGCCGGCGAGGCGCCCGCCGCCCCGGCGGCGGAACCGGACGGCTGGACCTGCGTCCTGCCCGAGGTGCTCGGCCGCATCAGCGGGGTACTGACCGAGGACGAAACCGCCGCCGCCCGCTACGGCGACGACCTGTGGGCGGCGAGCAGGCACTACACCTACCGGCTCGAAGTGCTCGCCGCGAACGGCGAGATCTGCGCGGAGGACGCCGCCGCGGCCGCGATGAGCTGGGGCGAGCTGCCCAAGGTCGTCCGGTTCGCCGCGGAGTCGGCCGCCAGGGGCCGGCCCCGCGCCGGTCTGCTGGAGCGGACGTTCGACGACCTGGTGCGCACCAACACGAAGACGACCGCCGGCCCGGCATCGGAGGCATGAGAACGATGAACACCCTTTACCACTGGTTCGAAAACTCGGCCGGGAAGCACGCCGACGCGCCCGCGCTCGAAGTCGGCGCGCGCACCCTGACCTACAGCGAGCTGGAAGAGCTCGCCGGGCACGTCGCGGCCGAGGCCGTCGCCGCGCTGGGGTCGGTGCCCGCCCGGATCGGCGTGCTGGCCGAGCGCAGCGTGCTCACCTACGCCGGCTACCTCGCCGCGCACCGGCTCGGCAGCACCGTCGTGCCGCTCAACCCCGCATTTCCCGCGCAGCGCAACCGGATGATCGCCGAGGCCGCCGGTCTCGACCTGGTCCTCACCGAAGGCCCCGCCGACCTCGGCGTGCCGGAGCTGGCCATGGCCGAGCCCACCGGCGGCGCCGCGCACACCCCGCCGGCGTCCGCCACCGGGGACCTGGCCTACATCCTGTTCACCTCGGGCTCGACCGGGCGGCCGAAAGGCGTCCCGATCCGGCACCGCAACGTCGGCGCCTACCTCGAGCACGTCGTGCCGCGCTACGGCATGGAGCCGGGCAGCCGCGTCTCGCAGACCTTCGACCTGACCTTCGACCTGTCGGTGTTCGACATGTTCACGGCGTGGGGCGGCGGCGCGACGCTCGTCGTCCCCAGCCGCGAGGACCTGCTGGCGCCCGTGCGGTTCGTCGCGGAGAAGCGGCTCACCCACTGGTTCTCGGTGCCCTCGATGGTGTCCTACGCCCAGCGGCTGCGCAGCCTGCGGCCCGGGAGCATGCCGACGTTGCGCTGGAGCCTGTTCTGCGGGGAACCGCTGACCACGCACCAGGCCACGGCCTGGCAGCGCGCCGCTCCCGACGGCGTCGTGGAGAACCTCTACGGCCCCACGGAGCTGACCATCAGCTGCGCGGAGTACCGGCTGCCGGCCGATCCGGCGGACTGGCCGGAGACCGCCAACGGGACCGTGCCGATCGGGCGCCTCTACCCCAGCGTCAGCCACGTCGTGCTCGACGACCAGGGACGCCCGGCGGTGGAAGGGGAACTCTGCGCGCGCGGGCCCCAGCGGTTCCCCGGCTACCTCGACCCGGCCGCCAACGAAGGCCGCTTCTACCACTTCGGCCCGGGCGACGAGACCGCGCGGCCGCACGCCGCGGGCGACGAGCTCGACGACACCGCGTGGTACCGCACCGGCGACCGGGTGTCCTGGCAGGACGGTGCTCTCGTCCACTTGGGACGGTCGGACCAGCAGGTGAAGGTGCAGGGCTACCGGGTCGAGCTCGGCGAGATCGAGGCCGTGCTGCGGGACCAGGAGGCGGTGCGCGACGCGATCGTGCTCGCCCTGCCCGGCAGCGGCGGCACGACGGAGCTCGAAGCGGTGTGCACCGGCTCGGACCTGGACTCCGACCGGCTGCTCACCGCCGTCGCCGGCCGGCTGCCCGGGTACATGGTGCCCCGGCGGCTCACCGTGCTGGACACCCTGCCGCTCAACGTCAACGGCAAGATCGACCGCTCGGCCCTCACCAAGGAAGCGATCGGGCAGCGCGGATGACCACCACACCCCGGGAAGGGAAGACCATGCGCACCGCACACGTCACCCAGTCGCCGCTCCGCACCACCCGCCGGCCCACCGAAACCCGGCCGGTACCGGGCATGCCGGCCCAGGAGGCCGCGCCGCCTGGCGTTTCGGCTCAGGACGGTTCGGCACACGAGGTTTCGGCGCCGGGGATTCCGACGCCGGAGTCCGCGACGCACGGCCCGTCGGCGCAGGGCCCGCCCGCGCCGGACCTGGTGCCCGCGGAGGGTTTCCGCCAGGCGATCGCGAAGCTGCCGACCGGGGTCACCGTGCTCACCACCGTCACCGGGGACTCCCCCGTCGGCTGCACGGCCAACGCCGTCATGTCGCTCTCGGCCGACACCCCGAGCGTCCTGGTGTCGCTGGGCAGCCACAGCCGGACCCTCGCGGCCATCCTCGACACGGGGTCGTTCGCCGTCAACACGCTGTCCTGGTCACAGCGGGCGCTGACCCGCAAGTTCGCCTCCGGCAGCCCGGCCGAGCGGTTCGACGGCGTGCCGTGGCAGCCCGAGCGCCGGATCCCCGTGCTGTCCGCGGCGGGGGTGGCGCTGGTCTGCGAGGTGGGTGACACCGCGGCGCTGCTGGACCACACCGTGGTCGTCGGCAAGGTCGTCTGGCTGCGGCACACGAACGAAGCCCCGACGGTCCTCTACGGCCGCGAGCAATACCCGCTGGGAGCCTGAAGAAAGAGCCATCGCCCGGCTCGGCGGGCCGCCCCGCTGGGGGCGGCCCGCCGAGCCGGGCGAACCCTTGCCCCGGTTCCCGACCCTGCCGCGGCTCATCGTGAGTGTTTAGTCGGGTTAGAACCCTACTTACCACTCACGACCCCACCCCGGCCCCAACCGCCGTGCTCTACAACCCAGCCTTGCCGTAAGCCGTGAATGCCACATTGAGGGACCTAGTGTCCCTCAATGTGGCATTCACGGACTTCGGTTGAGCGGGGCGGTCAGCACGCCGTCGCGGAGGAGCGGAAGGAACGCACCCGGGCGCCTGGGCGGCAGGTGCGGTACCCGGGTCTGCCGTGGCTTGTCGTGAGTGGTTAGGCGGGTTCTAACCCTACTTATCACTCACGACCCCGGCCCGCGCCAGTCGCAGGGTGGCGAGACGAAGGCCCCGACGGGGCGCTGCGAAAGCGCCAACCGTTCGGGGCCTGAAGACAGAAGGACCGGCTCGCCGGTCCGCCCTCAGAGGGCGGACCGGTGGGCCGGACGCGTTCCCGCGTCCGCGACCTGCTCGGCGGTCGCACGGGCCGCCGCGTCGAGCAGCACCGAGAACCGGGGGTCGGTGCGGATCTCGCGGTGCCAGGCCACCTGCGTGAAGACCTGGAACGGCGCGGTCCACGGCACCTCGACCAGCCGGCCGTCGGCCAGCTCGGTGGCGACGCTGAGCCGGGGCAGCAGCGCGATGCCCAGCCCCGCGGTCAGCGCGTGCTTCACCGCGTCGATCGAGCCGAAGGACAGCGCCCGGATCCGGCTGTCGGCGGCACCGCTCAGCGTCCGCTCGAACAGGCGCTGGTAGCCGCTGTCCCGGTGCGCGCACAGCAGCGGGTACTTCGCCAGCCGCGAGGTCGGCACCGGCTCCCGGCCGAGCGGGCCGTCCGGGCCGGTGACCACCACGAGCGGCTCCGGGCACAGCAGGGTCGAATCGGCCTTCGGCGAGGACTTGCAGACGTCGATGAAGAACGCGCAGTCGACGTCGGAGTCGCCGATCCGGCTCCACGGGTCCTCCTCCATCGGCCGGATCTCCAGCGCCAGCTCCGGGTGCCGCCGGTACAGGTACTCGATGATCGGCACCAGCCGGTAGGAGGCGAGCCCGCTGTCGGCGCCGACACTCAGCGCGTCCCCGGAAGCGGCGCCCTCGAGCACCGTCTCCTCCGCCATCTGGCTCAGCTTCACGATCTTGTGGGCGTAACGCCGGAACCGCTGGCCGGCGGTGGTGAGCCGGATGAGCGCGCCGGTGCGGTGGAACAGATCGCAGGCGAGGTCGCGCTCCAGCTTCTTGATCCGGGCGGTGACCGTCGGCTGCGCCAGGCTCAGATCGCTGGCGGCCTTGGTGAAGCTCGACTGCTCGGCCACGTTGAGGAAAGTGGTGAGGGACGCGGTGTCCACAGGTCACCACCGATCCTGGCGAGCGGCGCGGGGGTCGATGCCCACGCCGCGGCGGATGGTCCCTTCGTCGATCGAGGCGGATTTTCGCGGCACGGCCTCTTCCCGCTCGTCGTGGTTCTGGTGAGAAGTGCTCGCCGTCAGATGCCGACGGCCTCTCCGGCCGGCCGTGGTGGCCGCCCTCCCGCAGTGGTGGAACTCGGTCCCGAACACGAAACCTCCTAGGTGCCGCCTACTCGCTGCCGGCACGAAACCCTTCACGACGAACGTCCCCCGATCGGCACCTTCGGCCCTTTCCGGCTCCGGGTGACCATTCGATTATTTCGTTCATGCCCTTGCCGAAAGTCCTTGCCAGGCGGCGGGGAACGGCCTTGGCCGACGCTCACCCGCTGGTTGACCCACTTCGGATACCACACGTAAGTGGCTGGCAAACTGCCACTATCCGGCAGGGAAAACTGCTCGTTCTCACCCAACGTGGCCAGCTGAGAAATTGTCCTTCACCCCAAGAGAGCAACGTCGCTCCAGTTCCCGATTCGACCGCAGGCGGCCGGAGCAGTCCCTTTCCGACCAGCGGATTTACGGACGCCCGGTGGTCGATCTTGCACTTTTAGGAATTGTTCGCACGCCCGCGCCCGGCGACGACGGATCAGCCGAGCACCAGGCGCAGCAGAGCGCTCACGACGGCAGCACCGATCATCGCGGTCAGGATGGACCGCTTGGCGGCCAGCAGGGCCACTCCGACGCCGACGCCCGCCAGCGCGGTGAGCGTCCGCATCGAGGACACGTCACCCGAGGCCGGCCACAGCAGGGTGACCACCAGCCCGGCCATGAGAGCCGGAGTCGCGCAGGTCAGCGCGTTGCGCAGCCAGGCGGGCAGTTCCCGCCCGCCGGCGGCCAGCGGCACCACGACCCGCAACGTGAGCGCGGTGACGCCGAGCGCCAGCACGATCACCCATTGGTACGTCATCGCCGCACCCCCAGAGCCGCCCCCGCCACGGCACCCGCCGCCCCGGCCACCAGCACCGGGATACCCGGCGGGGCCCAGGAGACCAGCGCGGCCGCGACGAGGACGCCGAGGACGGCCAGGACCCACGCGCGCGTGGTCTTCAGGTGCGAACGCAGCAGGCCGAGGAAGAACACCGGGTACGCGGCGTCCAGCCCCAGCCGTCCCGGATCGCCGATGGCGTCGCCGAGGACGGCGCCCAGCGCGGTCCCGGCGGTCCAGCCGCACAGGCACAACGAGCCGGCCACCCGCAGCGTGCGCAGGTCGTAGCGCCCCTCACCGCGGTGGGCGATGGCCCAGGAGCCGTCGGTGATCAGCAACGCCGTCCCGGCCCGCGACCACGCGGACCCGGTCAGCGCCGGGGCGATCGTGGTGCCCATCAACAGGTAACGCGCGTTGAGCGCGGCCGCCGCGCCGACCACGGCCCAGACCGAGCCGTGCTGGCCGATGACGGCGACGGCGCCGTACTGGGCGCTGCCGGAGAACACGAGCAGCGACATGGCCACCGGGGCCAGCACGCCCATCCCGACCGAGGCCGCGAGCGCGCCGAACGCCATGCCGTCCGCCAGATCGGCCGCGGCCACCGGCAGCACCGGGCGCACGACCCTGGCCGGGGAGCGGGGTTCAGTGGTGGTTTCGGTCACGACAGCTCATCTCCTCGGACTCGTCACGAGTTGACGTTACCAGCAAAGCCGAGTGTTGGTAACCCGAGCGGATGACCGTACCGCTCTGCAAGACATCTCTGCCCTCACCTGTAACTCACACGGCGAAAATGCTGGTAACGTGCTTGCCATGGTTCCCCGTCCCGCCGCACCACCTCCGCTCGGCGTCGTCCAGCGCCTGGTCAACACCCGTGAGCTGCTGGAGGACCGGGACGACCTGAGCACCCCGGCCGGCCTGGTGACGTGGGCGGATTCCGAAGGCCTGCCGTGCCCCACCCGGCCGACGGAAGCGGACCTGACCCGCGTGCGCCGCCTCCGGGAGGCCCTGCGGCAGCTGCTGGGCGCCCCTGAAGGCGCACCGGCCGCGGTGAGCGCGTTGAACGGCGAACTGGCCCGCACCGGCACCCGCCCCCTCCTGCGGGTTGACCCACCCGGCGCGGAGTTCGTCGGCGACGACGCCACCGCCCTGGACACGGCGATCACCCGGGTGCTCGCCACCGTGGTGACCACCCGCTTGGACGGTTCCCTGCACCGGCTGAAGACCTGCGCCGCGGAGGACTGCCTGTGGGCCTTCTACGACCGCTCCCCCAACGCGGTCAGCCGCTGGTGCGAGACGTCGGTTTGCGGCGCCCGGCACAAGATGCGCGCCTACCGGGCCCGCCAGGCCGCGAGCACCTCGGGCTGACACCACCCGATGTCGTGAGGGTGGACAAGACGCTCCGCAGATACCGCTTACGCCACCGGCAAACCGCTCCACGACCGGAAGTCCGGCGTTCACCGCAACCGGGATCTGCGACGCGCTGACGGCCTTTCCCGGACCGGGTCCGGGAAAGGCCGTCAGCAGGACCGGAAGTGCGACCGGCGAGAATTTCTCGCGCATTGTTCCCCTCCATCGAGGGCCCCTCTTGCGGGCACCGGCCCGGCTCGTCCGTTTTCGGCGATTCCCCGGACACGCCCACGGCCGCAGAACACAAATCGGCCCGTCAGAAAATTTCCGTCAGCCACTCGAAAGAGTTACCGTGGACGTCACCTGGAGGGAGCGGAACCCATGACCCGTGTGACGCGCAGGAGGACTTTGCCGGCCCTGGTCGCCGTGGTGGCGCTGGCGGGCGCCATGGGCGCCGCTCCCGGGGCCACCGGCCTGACGCCCCGGCAGCTCGCCGGCCAGCGGGTGATCTACTCCTACCCCGGCCTCACGCCACCGGACGCGCTCCTGCAGCGCATCCGGGCCGGCGAAGCGGGCGGCGTCATCTTCTTCGGCGAGAACGTCCAGAGCAGCCAGCAGATCGCCGGGGTCGTGCGGCAGCTGCGCGCCGCGTCGGCGCAGAGCCCGGTGTCCCGGCCGCTGCTGCTGATGACCGACCAGGAGGGCGGCCAGGTGCGCCGGCTGCCCGGCGAGCCCGCCCTGTCGGAGAAGCAGGTCGGGCAGGCGGCCGATCCGGTGGCCGCCGCGACCGCCGCCGGCACCGGCGCGGGCCGCACCCTGACCGCGGCCGGGATGAACGTCAACCTGGCGCCGGTGCTCGACGTCTACCGCCAGGCCGGCGACTTCATCGACCGCTACGGCCGCTCCTACAGCAACGACCCGGCGGTCGCCGGGCGCCTCGGTGCCGCGGCCGTCACCGCGCAGCAGGCCACCGGCGTCGCGGCGACGGCCAAGCACTTCCCCGGCCTGGGCTCGGCCCCGGCGAGCGCGAACACCGACGTGGCGCCGGTGACGTTGACCGTGCCGTTGCCCGAGCTGCGCGCGAAGGACGAAGCGCCCTACCCGACGGCGATCCGGGCCGCGGTCGACCTCGTGATGCTGTCCTGGGCCGTCTACCCGGCACTCGACGCCGGGCGCCCGGCCGGGCTGTCCCCGGTCGTCGTCCGGCAGGAACTGCGGCAGCGCACCGGCTTCTCCGGCGTCACCATCACCGACGCGCTGGAAGCCGGGGCACTGAACGGCTACGGGACCACCGGCAACCGCGCGGTGCTGGCGGCCGGTGCGGGGACGGACCTGATCCTGGCCTCGGCCCGCGACGTCGCCCAGGGCGACAGCGCCGCCGACGCGCTGGCCGCCGCGCTGGGCAACGGCACCCTGCCGAGCGCGGACTTCACGGCCTCGGTCGACCGGATCTCCGCCCTGCGGAGCCGGTTGCCCTGACGCCGGTCATCACCGGACCGAGCGATCCCGGGCGGCCGGTCCGCGTGGCACCATGATCGTCATGGATGAGTTCGAGGTGGGCGAGACCGTCCGGATCACCGGCCGGACGATGACCGGGAACGTCGGCACGGTCGTCCACTTCGACGGCAAGCGCGACAAGTACCTGGTGCGTGTCGGCGCGGTCACCCAGAACTACTTCCCGGCGGCGGAGCTGGAGCGGTTCTCCGGCTAGCGTTCCCCGCTCGTCACACGCGGACAGCGCGTGACAACGGCCGATCTGCAATTTGCCGAATGCATATCGCCGCGATAAGCCTCGCCCGCACTCCGCTTCCGCGCGGAAAACGAATGCCGGACCAGGTCATCGGACAGGCGAACAAGTCACAAAGCCGCGCCGCCCTGACTCCCGGAAGAATTAATCAGATTGCTCCGAACGGGCGTACTCATCACCGCCGCGGACACATAACGTCACCTGCCTACGCAACGGACTGCCACTACGCGAAGCGAGCCTTCGCGCCCGGGCACGTCGATTGCCGCACTCGAACGTGATCGCCCGACAGGAGAACCCCTTTTCATGACGATCGACCTGGCGTTGAAAGAAGCGATGAGCATTCCCGGCGCCGTCGGCGCGACACTCGTCGACTACGAGAGCGGGATGTCGCTCGGTTCGGCGGGCGGTGGTGACTGGCTCGACCTGGACGTCGCCGCGGCCGGCAACACCGAGGTCGTCCGGGCGAAGCTGCGCGTGATGGCCTCCCTCGGGCTGGACGACGCCATCGAGGACATCCTCATCACGCTCCACCGCCAGTACCACGTGATCCGGCCGCTGTCGGCCCGCGGCAACTCGACGCTGTTCCTCTACCTCGTGCTGGACCGCGAACGCGCGAACCTCGCGCTCGCCCGGCACAGCCTCAAGCGCATCGAGATCAGCCTGTCCGTATGAGCGGTACCGACATCCACAGCCAGCACTTCAGAGCGCCGCTGCCGATCCGCAAACCGTCCACCGCGACCACGAGCCCGCCGGAACGGGCGGTCACGAGCCCGCCGCCCGACTCGGGCCGCACCCTCGAGGTGCTGCGCACGATCCGGGGCCAGGTCGACCAGGTCGCCGGGCTGCTCATGGCCACCCACGACGGCCTGGTCCTCGCCGACGACACCGACAGCGTCGAGCCCGACAGCGTGGCCGCCATGTCGGCGGCGGCCATCGGGCTCGCCGCGCAGTTCACCGCCCAGGCCGGCATCGGCGAATCACGCTCCGCGATGTTCGAGGGCAGCTCCGGCTACGTCTGCGTCTTCCCGGTCGAAACGTCGCTCCTGCTGGTCGTGTTCGGCCAGCCGGACATCACCATGGGGCTGTTCACCCTGGCCGCCAAGCAGGCGCTGACCCTGTTGCGGCACACCTCCCTGGCCCCGGCCGGGTCGCGCCCCGCCGGGCCGGCACCGGAGTAGGACCGGCTCAGGACCAGGCGATCTCGCCGCTCCGGGCGACGAACCGCCCGGAGCCGGCGCCGGGCTCCTCGGTGGCCAGGCCGACGATGGCGTCGGTGCCCTCGGTGACGGTCTGCGGGCCGCTGTGGCCGTTGAGGTCGGTCGCCGTGTAGCCGGGATCGGCGGCGTTGACGCGGATGCCGGGAAACGCTTTCGCGTACTGCGTGGTCAGCATCGTGAGCGCCGCCTTCGAGGCGGTGTAGAGCGGGGCGACGACGCGGGACTCGGCGCGGGCCGGGTCGTGGGTGAGCGCGAGGGAGCCCATCCCGCTGCTGACGTTGATGATCACCGGGTCCGCCGACCGGCGCAGCAGCGGCAGGAACGCGCTGGTCGTGCGGACCACGCCGGCGAGGTTGACGTCGAAGACGCCGAGGGCGTCGGCGCCGGTCAGGCCGGTGGGGTCGCCGGCCGGGCCGTGGACGCCGGCGTTGTTGATCAGCACGTCGATCGCGCCCTCGCGCGCGGCGACGTCGGCGGCCGCGGCGGCGACGGACGCGTCGTCGGTCACGTCGATGAGCACGAACCGCGCGCCGACCGCGGCGGCGGCGCGCGCGCCCGCCTCCGGGTCGCGGGCGCCGGCCAGCACGGTGTGGCCGGCCTCGACGAGGCGGCGGGCGGTCTCGCGGCCGAGACCCTTGTTCGCTCCGGTGATGAAGGTGATCGTCATGCGGTCGATCCTCGGCCCGCTGCGGGCGGGCGGCCAGGGACGCCTCGACGGTAGGAACAGCGGTACCACCCTCGAGGCCGGGTCCGGCGGCCGTGCTCGGGGAAGATGGGGGCATGACCACGACACCCGGGACCGGGCTGGGCGCGATGATCCGCACCTGGCGGGATCGGCTGCCCCCGTCGGCCGCGGCGCTGCCGGTGGGCCGGGCCCGCCGCGCGGCCGGGCTGCGGCGCGAGGAGCTCGCCGACCTCGCCGGCCTGTCGGTCGACTACGTCGTGCGCCTGGAGCAGGGCCGGGCCACCACGCCGTCGGTGCAGGTGGTCGCCTCCCTCGCGCGGGCCCTGCAGCTCTCGACCCCCGAACGGGATCACCTGTACCGGCTCGCCGGTCTCACCCCGCCGGCCGGCGGCACGATCTCCGACCACATCCCGCCCGGCGTCCACCGCGTGCTCTCCCGGCTCGGCGACGTCGCGGTCGCGGTGTTCGCGGCCGACTGGCAGCTGGTCTGGTGGAACCGCGGCTGGGCCGCGCTGCTGGGCGACCCGTCCGCTGCGGAGCCCCGCCGGCGCAACTTCGCCCGCGACCGGTTCCCGCTCGGCACGGGCCCCGCCTGCCTCGCCCAGTGGCCGGTGACCGAGCTCGACAGCGACACGACCGACCTCGCCGTCGTCGCCGACCTGCGGCGCGCCACCGGACGCTTCCCGCACGACGCCCGCCTCGCCGGCCTGATCCGCGAGCTGACCGCGGGCAACCGGCGGTTCGCGCGGCTGTGGGCCACCGGCGCCGTGGCCGCCCACCGCGAGGACGACAAGACGATCGACCACCCCGCGGTGGGACCGATCGAGGTGAACTGCGACGTCTTGGGCGACGGCGACACCGAGCTCAAGATCGTGATCATGACGGCCGTCCCCGGCAGCCCCGCCGAGACCAAGCTGCGCCTCGCCGCGGCCACCGGGCCACCGGTTCGGGAGCGGGCCGCACCGGCCGGGCGGTGAACCCGGCCGGTGCGCACCTCACCGGCGGGAGACGACCGCCGCGGACGTGCCGCCGTCACGGCGGGCCGGTTCGCCCGCCGCGAGGACCCGGCCGTGGGGCAGGAACTCCAGCCCGGCCGCGACGCCGATGTCGCCGACGTCGGTGAAGCTCTGGCCGAGTGCCTCGAGCCCCGCCGTGGTCGGCTGCGCGATGAACGCCGCCTCGGCGTCCGTCGTCGCCGCGTTGCGCTGGGACGCGCGGGGGGCGGCGATCGCCTGCGGCAGGCTCATGCCCAGGTCGATGCGGTTGACGAGGATCTGCAGGACGGTCGTGATGATCGTCGCGCCGCCCGGGGAGCCGACGGCGAGGAACGGCTTGCCGTCGCGCAGCACGATGCTCGGGGACATGCTCGAGCGCGGCCGCTTGCCGGCCGCCGGGAGGTTCGGGTCGGGGGCGGTGCCCTGGGTGGGTGCGAAGTTGAAGTCGGTCAGCTCGTTGTTGAGCACGAAACCGCGGCCGGGCACGGTGATGCCGCTGCCGGCCTGCTGCTCGATCGTGTTCGTGTAGGACACGACGTTGCCCTGCTTGTCCGTGACGACGAAGTGGTTGGTGTGGTTCTCGTTGCCGTCGGCCGACGCCGCCGGGACGGTCTTGCAGCCCTGCGGGTGGAAGGGGTCACCCGGCGCGACGGGGCTCTGCCCGGCCCGGGCCGGATCGATCTTGCACGCCCGGGTCGCCGCGAACGACCGCGACAGCAGCTGCTGCTGGGGGACGTCGACGTAACGCGCGTCGCCGATGTAGCGGTTGCGGTCGGCGAAGGCGAGCCGGCTGGCCTCCAGGTAGTGGTGCAGGGCCTGGACGGTGGACATCTTGCCGAGGTCGAAGTTCTGCAGGATGTTGAGCGATTCGCCGACGGTGATGCCGCCGCTGGAGGACGGGGCCATGCTGTAGACGTCGTAACCCCGGTAGTTCACGTGCGTCGGCGCGGCGTCGAGCGCCCGGTAGGCGCGCAGGTCCGACAGCTGCATCGGGCCGGGGATCGGCGTGATGGTGGCGTTCTTCGCCAGCGGCAGGTGCTGGACGGTGTTCACCAGGTCCCGGCCGACCGGACCGCCGTAGAACGCGCCGATGCCTTCGCGGCCGATCTGCCGGTAGGTGGCGGCGAGGTCGGGGTTGCGGAAGACCGAGCCGGCGACCGGTGCCTTGCCGCCCGGGAGGAACAGCTTCGCGCTCGAGCTGAACTGGCCCAGCTTGGCCGCTTCCTCGGTGGTCTGGTTCGAGAAGGCCGGGTCGACGACGAACCCGCGGTCCGCCACCTGTTCCGCGGGGCGCAGGTTGTCCGCGAGGCTGAACCGGCCCCACTTGTCCAGCGCCCGCTGCCACGTCGCGAGCATGCCGGGCACCCCGACGGACCGGCCGCTCTCGACGGCGGTTTCGAACGGGTACGGCTGACCGGTGGCCGGGTCGATGAACATCTTCGGGCCGTCGGCGGCGGGGGTGGCCTCGCGGCCGTCGATCGTGGAGATCTTCTTCGTGTGGGCGTCGTAGTAGACGAAGTAGCCCCCGCCGCCGAGCCCGGCGACGTAGGGGTCGGTGACCCCGAGGGTGGCGGCCACGGCGACGGCGGCGTCGGCCGCGGTACCGCCCCGGCGCAGGACGTCGATCCCGGCCTGGGTGGACTCGGGGGTGTTGGACACGACCGCCCCGCCGGACCCCACGGCCACCGGCTGTTTCGATGGCTGGGGCTGGGCCTGACCGGGCGCCGCGGCCCCGGTCAGCACCAGGGTGGTGACGACGCCGACCGTGAGGACTGATCGGACTGTGCGCATGAGCGTCCCTTCTCCGGGACGAGTGACCACCGCCCTGGTGACCACGCTGTCCGGAAGCACCACCGCAGGTCTAACACCGGTGCGGGGGAAAGAAAATGGGCTTGAGGAAGACTTAGTGATTCCCGGAGTACCCGGCGGCGGTGGACCCCGCACCGGTCACCGTGGTAGAAGTAGAACCTGTTTCACTTTGATCACCGGTGCCTGGAGGTGCGCGGATGGGCGTCCCGACCGTGACCGAACTGCTGCTGGCCCGCGCCGACGACGAGCGTCCGGGCCTGCGGTTCGAGGACGAGACGTACACCTGGGCCGAGCACGTCCGGGCTTCCGCCTGCCGCGCCACCGACCTCCGGGCGACGCTGGACCGGGACAAACCGCCCCATGTCGGCATTCTGGCCGACAACGTACCGGCGTTCTCCGTCCTCCTGGGCGCCTGCGCGTTCGCCGGGGCGGTGCTGGTCGGACTCAACCCCACCCGCCGCGGTGCGGCCCTCGCGCGCGACATCCGGCTCGCCGACTGCCAGTTCGTGGTCACCGAGCGCAAGTACCGGCCCCTGCTGGCGGGACTGGACCTCGGCGGGATCGGCGTGCGGGACCTGGAATCGTGGCCGTCGGCGGACACGCCGCTCGATCCCGTCCCCGCGTCGGCGGACGACCTGCTCATGCTGATCTTCACCTCCGGCACCAGCGGCGACCCGAAGGCCGTGCGCTGCACCCACGGCAAGATCGCGTTTCCCGGCGCGATGCTCGCCCAGCGCTTCGGACTGTCCACAACGGACACGGTCTACGTCACGATGCCGATGTTCCACTCCAACGCCATCATGGCCGGCTGGGCGGTCGGGCTCGCGGCCGGCGCGGGCATCGCGCTGCGCCGCCGGTTCTCGGCGTCCGGCTTCCTGCCCGACGTGCGGAAGTTCGGCGCGACCTACGCCAGCTACGTGGGCAAGCCCCTGTCCTACGTGGTCGCCACCCCGCCACGTCCGGACGACGCGGACAACCCGCTGCGTCTCGTCTACGGCAACGAAGGCGCGAGCGCCGACCTGGCCGCGTTCGAGAACCGCTTCGGCTGCAAGGTCGTCGACGCGTTCGGCTCCACCGAAGGCGGCGTGGGCTTCGCCCGCACCGACGACACCCCGGCCGGCTCCCTCGGCCGACCGGCCGACGACGTCGCCATCGTGCACCCGCACACCGGCCGGCCGTGCCCACCGGCCGCGTTCGACGCCGACGGCCGGCTGACCAACGCCGGGGACGCCGTCGGCGAGCTGGTCAACACCACCGGCGCCGGCTGGTTCGCCGGGTACTACCGCGACCCCGGAGCCGACGCGGAGCGGCTGCGCGGCGGCCGGTTCCACACCGGCGACCTCGCCTACGCCGACGCCGCCGGGTTCTGCTACTTCGCCGGGCGGCTCGGCGACTGGCTCCGCGTCGACGGGGAGAACCTCGGCACCGCGCCGATCGAGCGCATCCTGCTGCGGCACCCCGCGATCACCGACGCCGCCGTCTACGCGGTGCCCGACCCGGTGACCGGGGACCAGGTGATGGCCGCGATCGTCCTCGGCGACACGCCCCTGGACCCCGCCGGGTTCGGCCGTTTCCTCGCCGGCCAGCCCGATCTCGGGCCCAAACAGGTGCCCCGGTACGTGCGCACCGTCCGGGAGCTGCCACGGACGTCGACGTTCAAGGTCGTCAAGCGGCAGCTGTCCGCCGAGGGTCTGACCGGCCCCGACGTCATCTGGGAGCGTGCCGGGCGGGACATCGCCTACGCCGCACTGTCCACCGTGGACAATTCCGTGTGAGGTCAGCCGACGTGCAGGGTGGCCGGGTCACTTGTCGTGCTGCCGGCCAGGTTGGTGAACACGGCTCGATACTGCGTGCCGTCGGCCGCGCCGCTCACCGTGAGTGTCGGTGACGTCGCCGCCGGGACGTCGGCCCACTCGCCACCGGGCAGCCACTGCTGCCAGCGCACCAGCGGGGCCGGGTCGCCGACGGCGTAGGCCGTGAACGTGACGTCCGGTGCGGCGGTCGCGTCCTGGGGCTGCTGGGACACCACCGGAGCGGTCGGCTCCGCCGACGTCAGCTGGATCGGGACGACGTCGCCACCCGTGACGGCCACCGCGATCCGGCCGATCGCCAGGCCGCCGGTCCCGATGTTCAGCCGCAGGTCCGAGTGGTTGTTCTCGCGGTTCGCGAACGCGGCGTCGGGCAGCGGCACCACCGCGGTCCGCCAGGTGCCGGTGTCCTCCCCGGTCACGGCCGCCGACTCGCGGTAGGCGTTGTTCGGCACGTCGGCGCCCGAGTCGTACTGGATGTTCCAGCTGCCGGTCCCGCGGTCGAAGTAGCTGACGTACGCGGTGGCCTGGTAGCTACCGCCCGGGACGACGCCGTCGTCGAGGTCCAGGTAGACGAACGGCGACGCGGCCCCCGTCGTCGTGCGGGCGGGCAGCCCACCCGCGGTCACCGGGATCGTCCGGCCGTCGTCGCCGTCCCGGACGCTCGCGCCGTGCGCGCTGTCCGGGTCGCCGAACGAGTCGCCGACGATCGCGGCCCCGCCGGCCGGCTGCCCGACGCCGACGGCGAAGACGTGCGTGGCCGGGCTGCCCGCCGCCTGCCCCGGCGCGCTGTCGGGCAGGACCACGTACCGGACCGTCTTCGCCGGGTCCAGCGTCGTCCAGGCCAGGTAGACGTGCACGTTCTGGTTCTGGCGCGCGCTGTCCGGCCCGACGTTGATGTACGGCGTCGTGGCCGCGATCGACGTCCCCGGCGACGCGCTGCCCGACCACCAGTCGGCGAAGGACAGCGTGTAGCTCTGCGTGCTGCCGTCGGTGTAGACGACGGTGCCCGGCGCGGACGTGCTGCCGAAGGCGCTGGCGCCGAGGAACCCGAGCAGCCGGCCCGAACCGCTGACCGGCAGCACCTGACCGGCCGCGATGACGTTGTCGGGGACGTTCGGCCGCGGCCACGCGAAGGTGATCCCGCCCGCGGTGACGGGCTGTCCCGGCGCGAAGCCGGCGGCGGCCAGCGCCTGGGCCGAGTAGTTCAGGCCGCTGCCGTCGAACGCGCCGGCCGCGGGCAGGCCGTCGTCGCTGATCCCGGTGTTGTTGTAAGCGGCCGCCACCGAGCCGTACGGCACCTTGACGTCGCCGCTGGAGGTGAACGTCCCGGCGCCGGACGTCGCGGTGAAGCCGATCGGGTAGGTGCCGGGCTGGGCGTCGGCCCCGGCCGTGACGGTCCACTTCACCGTGACCGACGCGCCCGCCGGGACGCGGCCGGAGCCGGCCGGGGTCGATGGCGTGGCCGTCCAGCCCGCTGGCACCGCGATCGCCACGGCGAGCCCGCGGACGTCCTTCGTGCTGCCGTTGACGAACGTCGCCGTCGCCGTGCCCCGCTCCCCCGCCGCCAGGAACGCCGGCACCGTGCTCGTCAGCGTGCCGGTGACGACGATCGGCGCCGACCCGGAGACGCCGTTCACGGTCGCGGTGATCGTCGCGACGCCGTCCTTGATCGTGTGCACGATCCCCTGGCCGTCGACGCTCGCGACGTCCGGATTGCTGCTCTTGTAAGCGACACGAGCACGGGCGAGGTCCACAAAGGACTGGTCGTCGTTCACCGCTTCGACGACGCCGTCCGCGACGATGCCCAGGTCGCGGTCCGGCTGCTCGGCCGGGTTCGTGTCGTCGGCCAGCCACCGGTTCGCGCCCGTCAGGTCAAGGCTCTGCCCGGGGTGGTACACGACGGCCTCGGGCTGTACGGTCACCGTCTTCACGCGCGGCTTCGGCGTCCCGGTCACCTGAACGTCCTTGCGGGCCACGATCGTCGCCGCGTCGGTGCCCACCCGGAACTGATAGGTGCCGTCCGCGACCGTCTCACGCGAGTGCGCGGTGTCCCACAGCGCGAGGTCGCGGACGCGCACCGGCAGCACGAGGTGCTGAGTCTGACCCGGCGCGAGCGACCCGGTCTTGCGGAACCCGGCGAGGCGCTGCAGCGGCTCGTCACCGGTGCCCGCGCCGGGCGTGGCGACGTACAGCTGCGCGACGGTGGTTCCCGGGCGCTGTCCGGTGTTCGTCACATCAAGACTGACGTTCACCGTGCCGTCGGCGGACACCGCTTGGTGGTCGACGGCGACGCGGGAGAACCGGAAGGTGCTGTAGCTCAGCCCGTAGCCGAACGGGCGGGTCGGCGCGCCGGTGAAGTACTGGTAGGTCCGCCCCAGCCCGCCGGTCGCGGCGGCGCTCAGCCCGTAGTCGTGCACGTCCGGCAGCTGCGCGTCGCCTTGGTACCACGTGAAGTCCAGGTGCCCGTCCGGGTTCTGGGCGCCGAACAGGACGTCGGCGAGCGCGGTGCCCTGGCTCTGCCCGTTGTAACCGCTGAACAGGATCGCCGGCACCTTCGCCTCGACGTCGCCCAGCGCGACCGGCCCGAGGGTCTGCAGCGCGAGCGCGGTCCGCGGGTTGCCCAGCGCGCTGACCTGGTCGATCAGCGACGTGTAGTTGCCCGGCAGCGCGAGCGACGCGCGGTCGTGGCCCTCCCCCGCGGTCGCGCGGTCCGTGCCGGCGGCGATCACGACCAGGTCGGCGGCCCGGACGGCCGCCTTGGTCGCCTCGCTCAGCACCGCGGGCGTCGTCGCCGTGGTCGAGGTCCCGGCCGCGTCGAAGACGACGGACGCGTTCGGCAGCGCGGCCCGGATGCCCTGCACGGCGTTGACGGTGTGGGTCGGCTGGCCGCTGTATCCGCCGAGCGTCACCGTGTTCGCCAGGTCGCCGAGGACGACGACCTTCGCGGTCTTCGCCGGGTCGGCCGGCAGCAGCGGAGCACCACCCGGCAGCGGCGCGTTCTTCAGCAGCACCAGGGAGTTGTCGGCGACCTTCGTCGCAAGGGCCTGGTGCGCCGGGCTCTCGATGACGGACTTGCCGATCTTCGTGTACCCGACCCGGTCGGCCGGGTCGAACTCGCCGGTGGCCATGCGCGTGGTGAACAGCCGGACGAGACCGGCGTCGAGCACGCCTTCGGACAGGATGCCCGCGTCGATGGCGGCCTGGATGTTCGTGAGCGTCGCCTGGTCGCCCGTGCAGTTGAGCTGCGTCCCGGCACGCAGGCCGTACGCCTCGGCGCCGGCCGCCGCCGGGATCGTCGCGTCGGTCGTGGTGTTCGTCCAGATCACCTGCGCGCCCGCGACGGACGCGCGCCAGCCCGGCGCGGCCCACAGGTGCCCGCCCGGCGGCGGCTGCCACGCCGTGGCGATCGCGTCGCAGTCCGACGTCGTGTAGCCGTCGAAGCCGAAGGTGCGCTGGGCCAGCTGGTTCACCAGGTAGGTGTTGACCGCGCCGGGCGTGCCGTCGATCGCGTTGTACGACGTCATCAGCCCGCTGACGTGGTCGTCCTCGACGAGCTTCTGGAACTGCTTGAGGTAGTACTGGTGCAGGTCGGCTTCGGTGGTCGGCGAGTCGCCGGAGAGCCGGTCGTCCTCGACGTTGTTGAGCGCGTAGTGCTTGGCCGTGGCGGCCACCTTGAGGTACGGCGTCATCGGCGTGCCGTCGAGCGTGTAACCCTGGTAACCGTCGACGAACGCGCCGGCCATCTTCCCGACGAGGTACGGGTCCTCGCCGAACGCCTCGTCGGTGCGGCCCCAGCGCGGGTCGCGGTCGAGGTTGACCGTGGGCGCCCAATAGGTGAGGTCGCCGTACTCGCCGACGTCCGGGCCGATGTTGTTCTGCCCGGTCCCGAACAGCGACTTGTCCAGGAAGCCCCGGGCCTCGTCGGAGATCGCCGTCGTCTCGGCGTAGGTCAGCGCCGGGTCCCACGACATCGTCGCGGCGAAGTTCACCGGGAAGCTCGTCGCGTGCACGTCGTCCACGTCGCCCTGGCCGCCCGCGCCGGCGTCGCCGCCGAGCCGGTTCAGGCCGTGCTGCCCCTCGCTCCAGTAGGTGTACTGCTGCACGCCGAGCCGCGGAATCGCGGGCGCGTTGTTCGTGTGCAGCTGCTGCGCCTTTTCCGGCAGCGTCATGCGCGAAACCAGATCGGCGGCGCGTTCGGCGAAGCTGTAATGGGTGTCCCGGTAAATCGGCGTGCCGGGCGCGGGAGCCGCGACGGCCGCATCGGTGACCACGGCAGCGGTGACGGCGATTCCGCTCAGCGCGGCGACGGCGAAAGCCGTGTACCGGTGGGCGGGACGCGTGTGGGCCATGGGAAAACCTCCAGGAGCGGACCGACGCGAGAAGTCACACTTCCGCCGTTCGGCGCGGAAAGTCAAGGGCGGAACGCGATCTTGTCCCCTTTGTTCGACGCAAAACCGGAACAGGACAAGACGTAAAGTTTCAGCAAGCTCCCTACGGCGTGAGCGGTATTGACAGATATGGGAGAAATGCCGACACTTCGAGGCGCCGCCTGACCGCGATGCCGACGATTCCGGAGGCTTGCCGTGCGCCGATCCCCGTCCCGGAAAGCGTCGTGGAAAGCGCTCCCCGCCGCGATCCTGCTCGCGCTCGGCGTCGCCACGCCGGCCACCGCGGCCCCCGTGACCCCCAAACCGGTGCCGCTCGTGACGCATCCCGCGCAGTACGTCGACCCGATGATCGGGACGGGCACCGGCGGCGCGGAAGTCGGGCAGATCAACAACTTCCCCGGCCCGGCGGTGCCGTTCGGCATGCTCCAGTGGAGCCCGGACACCCCCGGCGCGTACGCCGGTTATTCCTACGACAGCACGCATATCAGCGGCTTCAGCCTGACGCACGCCTCGGTCGGCTGCCGGCAGTTCGGCGACGTGCCGATCCTGCCGGTGGTGGGTGACGTCGGCGCCGCGCCGTGGAACCGCGCCGAGACGTTCTCCCACAGCACCGAAACGGCCCGAGCCGGGGCCTACAGCGTGACGCTGGCCGACTCGGACGTGCGCGTCGACCTGAGCTCCGCGACCCGCACGGGCCTCGCCGCGTTCACCTTCCCGGCCAGTGACCGGGCGCGGGTGCTCGTCAAAGCGGGCGCCAGCCTCAACGGCAACCAGGCCGCCGGCCTGCGGACGGTCGGCGACCGCGAGGTGACCGGCTCGGCCACCACCGGGGACTTCTGCGGCAAGCAGAACAAGTACACGATCTACTTCTCGGTGCGGTTCGACCGCCCGTTCACGACGGCGGGTGGCTGGGACGGCACGACGGTCGGCGCGCCGGGCTCCTCGATCGACGTCTCCGGCCCGCACTCCGGCGGCTACCTGACGTTCGACACCCGGGCGAACCGGACGGTCCACGCGAAAGTCGCGATCTCCTTCGTCGACACCGCCGGCGCCCAGCGGAACATGACCGAGATCCCCGGCTGGGACCCCGGCCCGGTCCAAGCCTCCGCGCGCACGCAGTGGGACGACGTCCTCGCGCGCATCCAGGTCGGCGGCGGCACGGACGCCCGGCTGCGGACGTTCTACACCGCGCTCTACCACTCGCTGCTGTACCCGACGACGTTCAGCGACGTCGACGGTCGCTACCCGGGCTTCGATGCGAAGATCCACGCGGTGAGCGGTCGCCAGCGCGTCCAGTACGCCAACTTCTCGCTGTGGGACACCTATCGCTGCCTCGCCGCGCTGCAGGCGTTGCTGCTGCCGGACGTCGGCAGCGACCTCGCCCAGTCGCTGGTGAACGACGCCGAGCAGTTCGGCTGGCTGCCGAAGTGGCCCGTCATGAACGGGGAGTCCGGCGTGATGAACGGCGACAACGTCGTCCCGTTCCTCGCGTCGCTGCACGCCTTCGGCGCCCGGGACTTCGACACCGGCACCGCGCTGACGTACCTGCTGAAGGGCGCGACCACACCCGCCCCGGCCGGGTTCCCGTACCTCGAACGCCAAGGCGTCGCCGACTACCAGGCCTACGGCTACGTGCCCAACGACCGGGCCGAACTGGGTCACGTGCGCGAAGGCGCGTCGCAGACCCTCGAGTACGCGATCGACGACTTCGCGATCTCGCGGTTCGCCGGCGCGCTCGGCCGGGGCGACACGGCCGGCGCGTTCGCGGCGCGCGGGCAGAACTGGCAGAACGTCTTCGACGGCGGCACCGGCTACCTGCGGCCCAAGGACAGCACCGGCGCCTTCCCCGCCGGGCCCGGGTTCGTGGCGCCACCACCCGGCCAGTTCGGCCAGGACGGCTTCGACGAGGGCAACGCCGCGCAGTACAACTACCTCGTCCCGCAGAACATGGCCGGGCTGATCACGGCCATGGGCGGCCGCGACGCCGTCAACCAGCGGGCCGACGCGTTCTTCCGGCTGCTCAACACCGGGCCGAACCTGCCGAACCAGTGGTCCGGCAACGAGATCGACTTCGCCACGCCCTGGCTCTACGACTACACCGGGCAGCCCTGGAAGACCCAGGAAGTCGTCCGCCGCATCGAAACCCAGCTGTTCTCGGCGACCCCGGACGGCGAGCCGGGCAACGACGACCTGGGCGCGCAGTCGTCCTGGTACGTGTGGGCCGCGCTCGGGCTCTACCCGGTGACGCCGGGCACGACCGACCTCGCGTTCGCCAGCCCGCTGTTCCCCAAGGCCGTGATCCACCTGGCGAACGGCCGCGCGATCACGATCGACGCCCCCGCCGCGGCCGACGATCACCCGTACGTCACGGGTCTGACCCTCGACGGCAAGCGGTGGGACAAGACGGTCCTGCCGGACACGGCGCTGCGGTCCGGCGCGAAGCTGACCTTCGCGCTTTCGGCGCAGCCCAACACCTCCTGGGCGACGGCCGCCGGGGCCGCCCCACCGTCCTATCAGGACCGTCAGGCGCCCGCCATCGGCTACACCAGCCCGAGCGGCGGGGTGGTCACGGGCCAGGGCACGTCGTTCCCGGCGACCGTCGGCGTGGTCGACGCCGGGGGCCGCGCCGGTCCCGTGCGCTGGACGGCGAACCCCCCGGCGGGCATCACCGTGACGCCGTCGTCAGGCGTGCTGCGCCCCGGGACGAGCCAGGCGGTCACCGTCGCGGTCGCCGCCGACGCGGCGCAGGGCAGCCACCCCGTGCCGGTGAGCTTCGCCGACTCCACCGGAAAGGCACTGCCGGGGAGCACGATCGGCGTGACGGTGCCCGCGGCCGACGGCGCGGCGACCGTGTGCGACACCCTCGGCGCCACCGACGCCGAGTGCGGCCTGCAGCGGCTCGACAACGACGACGGCCGCTCCGAAGCGGGCACCGTCGCAGGGCGCTCGGCCCGCACCACGCTGAACGGCTACCTGTACTTCGGCGTCACCAACGACCTCGTGCCGGGCGGCTCCGCCTACACGGCCACGATCGACGTCGACTACTTCGACCAGGGCACCGGGACGTGGAACGTGCAGTACGACTCGACCGGGGAGCCGTACCAGGGCAGCGCCCCGGTGACGAACACGAACACCGGCACTTGGAAGACGGCGACCTTCACCCTCCCCGACGCGGGGTTCGGCAACCGGGAGAACGCCGGCGCCGACTTCCGCGTCGCCACCGGTCCCGGGTTCGGCATCGCCCGGGTCCACGTCCGGGTGTCCGGCGGGAACGTCCTGGCGCTGCACCTCTGTCCCGGGGACTGAGCCCCGGGCGGTGACCACCACATGGCCGGACCGTGAGCCGCCGAGTGGCCCAATCCGTGAATTTCCGCCCGGCTTCCGGCGGGACGGTGCTAGCTTCCGTCCGTCATTCGCCCGAGCGAGGTGTACCAGTGACCGTGACCCTGCACGTGGACAAGTTCGCTGCCTACCTGCGCATGTTGAAGGACCGCAGCGGGCAGGGATACGAACGTCTCGGCCGGCGGGCCGGGGCCAGCGGCTCCAGCCTGCACCGGTACTGCTCGGGCCAGAGCGTGCCCGCCGACTACCGCGTGGTCCACTCGTTCGCCAAGGTCTGCGGCGCGTCCGCGGAGGAACTGCGCGAACTGCACCAGCTGTGGGCCCTGGCCGACGCCGGCCGGGTCGAGGAGGGGCACGCCGAGGCGCCGGTCGTCCCCGCGACCGCGCCGCCGGCCCCCGCTGCGGACGTCACACCGCGACGCAGACGCGGGTACGCGGCCCTGGCCATCGCGATCATGATCCTGCTGGCGGGCGGCCTGGTCTGGGTCACCGCCGACGGGTCCGAGCCGCCCCCCGGCCGCTACGCCGACCGGGTGCTCTTCTCCCCGGCCTGTCAGCCGCCGGTGAGCATGGGCCAGCACGACGAGTGCGTCACCGAGGTGCAGAACCTGCTGGTCGCGGCCCAGGGGCGGCTCTCGGTCGACGGCTCGTTCGGCCCGGAGACGCTGCGCCGGGTCACCGCGTTCCAGGTCATGGCCGGCCTGCCCGCGCGCGGCGTCGTCGACGAGGCCACGAAGAACGCGCTGTACGACCGCCGGACCAGCCTGGCGGCCTGGCCGGGGCCGGTGGTGGAGCAGCGGATCCGGGCCGTGTTCACCGAGGCGCCGGACACCGCGGTCGCGATCGCCCGCTGCGCCTCGTTCCTCGATCCGCTGTGGGTGCTGCCGAACACGAACGGCAGCCGCAACTGGGGGATCTTCCAGATCTCCGACGCCCGCCTGCTGGACCTGGGCGGCACACCGCGGCAGGCGTTCGACCCGGTCTGGAACATCGACGCGGCGCACCGCCTGTGGAGCGCCCACCACGACTTCCGCGACTGGCCGTCCTGCTCGGCGGCCCTCCAGGACCCCCGGTCGCACTGAGCGCGGGCGCCGGTGCTCGTTCTCGCCGAGCCGCCCGGGTCACGGCCCGGCCGCGATCTCCCCGAAGGGCGGCCGGACGAGGTCGACGCGCGGCACGCCGAAACTCCCGCCGAGCCGCCCGGGGCACGGCTTTGCGGGCTGCCCGAGCACAAGATCCTGACGCCGGAAACCCCCGGGGAGAGGGGTTTCCGGCGTCAGACCCCCAGCGCCGGTCAGACCGTCCCGTTCTCCCACCACCACGCGCGGCCGAGGTCGGCCCGGCTGTCCACGTGCTGGTGGTCGGTGTTGTAGGTCTCCAGGCCGGAGAACCCGCTGGTCTCGGCCTTCTGGTAGACGGTCTTGTTGGCCACGCCCGGCACGTCCAGGTCGGCCGCGGTGCCGTACATGTGCATGCTGTCGCTGGCGCCGCCGATCTCGGCGTTGTGCGCGATGCTGCGGAAGCCGGAGTTCACCGTGATCGGCTTGTTCCCGAGCTTCTTGCGCACCGCCTCCAGCTTGTACATGCAGCGGCGGGCGTTCTCCTTGGCGGTGGCCGCGCTGACCTTGCCGCCGTTGAAGGTGCCGCTCACCCGGTCGGTGAACTCGCTGAAGTTGAAGTGCGCGGTGGACCCGTCGCTCTGCTCCAGCGCGTTGAGCGCGCTCTGGGTGGCCGGGCCGGCCTCGCCGTCCGCGCCCAGGCCGTAGGCCGCCTGGAACCGGCGGACCGCCGCGGCCGTGCCGGGGCCGAACTCGCCGTCGATCGAGACCCGGCTGTGGCTCGCCGAGTCGGCCGCCCAGCCCGCCACCCGGATCTGCAGTTCGGTGACGTCGGCGCCGGTGCTGCCCTCGGCCAGGGTGCGGGACCACGGGTACGCCTGGGCGATGCCCGGCAGCAGGAGCGGGCTGACCGCCACGGCGGTGCCGATCACCGCCGCGCTGCGCAGCAGCGTGCGACGGCTCATGGGGAGACTCATTCTCGTCCTTTCCTAGCGGGGATTTCCGGCGGGATTCAGCGGTTGGCGAGCTGGTCGAGATCGGCCTGGGTGCCGTTGAAGACGTCCCCGGTCGCCGGCGCGGGGATGCCGTCGGGGATGGCCGCGTCGGTGTACTGCCACATCAGCCAGGTGCTCGACCCGGCGGGCAGCGACGGCTGCGTGACGGACTGGCGGTAGTCGGCGAGCTGCATCGGATAGGCCGCGAACGCCGTGGTGCCGCCCAGGCAGGCGTCCAGGAACGACTTCTGGGTGTAGATGATCGGGGTCCGGCCGAACGCCGCCTGGACCTTGTCCAGCCACGCCTTCGCGTCGGCGACGGTGACGTACGGCGGGCAGCCGCCTGAGCCGTCGTCCTTCCACTCCAGGTCGAACACGGGCGGCAGGTCACCGGCGCGCTTGCCGGTGTACCCGGTGGCCCGCACCGCGGCGATGAACCGGTCCGCCTGCGCGCCGCCGGTGCCGGCCGTGGTGCCCGTGTAGAAGTGGTACGGCCCCACGGCCAGGCCGGCGGTGCGGGCGGCGGGCAGGTCCGTGGCCAGGTACTCGTCGGTGGTGTTCAGGCCGCGGGTCGCCTTCACGGTCGCGAACTCGACACCGGACGCCTTCACCGCGGCCCAGTTGATCGGCGCGCCGCCGGGGTGCTGGTACTTCGCCGTGTCGACGCCGTCGATCGGGCGTCCCGCGGGCTTCGGCGGCACGCAGTAGGCGTTGCGGCTGGACCAGTCGGCCACCTTCGCCCACGTGGTGGGCCCGGCGACGCCGTCGGCGCTGGCGTTGACGCAGTGCTGGAACTGGATCACCCGGTTGCGGGTGCCGTCACCGAAGTTGCCGTCCACCGTCAGCGGCGGGTAGTGCCCCGGCTCCATGGCGAGGTTCAGCCGGCACTGGAGCTCCTTGACGTCCGTGCCGGTGGAACCGCTCTGCAGGGTCGGGCGGGCCGTGGAGAGGCCGCACACCACGCTCTGCGCGGCGTCCGCCGTGCCCTGGGTGGCGCACTTCTTCGGCCGCGCGGCCCACGAGTTCAGCGCGGTCCAGGTGTTCGGCCCGATCTGGCCGTCCACGCTCAGCGCGGCGCACCGCTGGAACACGCGCACCCGAGCGTCGGTGGCCGCGCCGAAGGAGCCGTCCGCGCCGATGGGCGTGTACTTGCTCGCCTTGGTCGCCAGGTTCAGTTCGCACTGCGCCTCGGCGACCTCGGTGCCGGTCGACCCTTGCTGCAGGGTCGGCTGGGCGGTGGTGTGCCCGCACACCGCAACGGGTTCGGCCGCGACTGTGGCAGCGGCCGCGGCGGGGAACACCAGCAGCACCGCGACGACCAGAGCGAGTCTTTGCATGGCGAGCAGGCTGGCAGTGCCCGCCCCCGCCGGTCGCGGTCAGCGACCGACTCGGGACGCCGGGACAGTCCCACCCCACCGGACCAGCGGGAACGCCACCCCCGTGGGACACCGCTGGGACGCCGTCCCGGCCCCGGCGGCCCGGGTCGGTCCGGATCACGGTGCCGGTCGGCAGCGGATCGGCGTCAGCGCGGCGGGCCGACGATGACGTTCCCGAACTTCTCGGCCGCCTCGGCCATCCGGTCCGGGGAGATCTCGAAACCGTCGGGCCGGGGCTCGGCGCGGTCGCGGCCGGCGTGGCGGAACATGCCCTCGATGCCCGCCGGGGTGTTGATCACCAGCAGGTCGGCCTTCGCGGACGTGATGCGGTAGGCGTGCGGGATGTTCTTGGGCAGGAAGACGATGCCGCCCTCCGCCAGCTCCATCTCCTCCTCCCCCACCCAGACCAGCGCGGTGCCCTTGATGAGCATGAACACCTCGTCTTCCCGGGTGTGCAGGTGGAACGGCGGCGCTTCGCCCTTCTCGACGTCGAACCGGCCGACCATCAGCTGACCGTCGGTGGCCGCGCTGTCGAGCAGGATCGACAGCGTGCCGCCGTCGAGCCACTCCAGTTTCTGCTGCTGCTCGGGCTGGGCGAGGTAGGCCATGCTCATCGGGTGGCTCCGTTCGAAGGGACGGTCAGAGGGAACCGAGGACACGCAGGCGATCGGCGACCGCGCGGCGGGCGACGTCGGTGTCCCAGGCGAAGGTCTCGAACTCGTGCGGCACCCCGGGGTGCAGGTGGAACTCCACGTCGACCCCGGCCACGCCGAGCCGCCGGGCGTAGTCGAGGTCCTCGTCGCGGAAGATGTCGAGCTGGCCGACCTCGATGTACGTCGGCGGCAGACCCGAGAGGTCGGCGGCCCGTGCCGCGGCGGCGTACGGCGAGACGTCGGGGCCGCCGGCCCGGGCACCGAGCAGCGCCGTCCACCCGGTGGCGTTGTCCTCGTAGGTCCACGTCGCGAACGGGACCAGCTCCGGGTCCGGCGTCGTCGTGCGGTCGTCGAGCATCGGGAAGACGAGGATCTGGCGCGCCACCGCCGGTCCGCCGCGGTCGCGGGCCAGCAGCGTCACCCCGGCGGCCAGGCCGCCACCGGCACTGTCGCCCATCACGGCGATCCGGGCCGGGTCGACGCCGAGCTCGGCGGCGTGCTCGTGCAGCCACCGCAGCCCGGTGTAAACGTCCTCGATCGGGGTGGGATCGGGGTGTTCGGGGGCGAGCCGGTAGTCGACGGCCAGCATCGGCACCCCGCTCGCGGACACGTACCGGGCGATCGGCGCGTCGTAGAGCGCGACGCTGCCCAGGATCATCCCGCCGCCGTGCAGGTACAACGCGGCCGGGCCGGGGGCGGCGCCGTCCTTGGCGTACCAGCGCAGCAGCACCTTCGCGCCGTCCGCGGCGACCGCGTGGAAGTCGGTGGCCGTCACGTCGGCCGGGGTGGGCTGCAGCGCCGCGGTCTGCGCCATCATCGCTTCCAGCGCGACCCGCCGGGTGGCGACGTCACCCACGGCGGGGTGCGGTGCGTCGGCCATGGCTTCGGCCACCGGCGCCAGGATCGCGGCGACCTGAGGGTCGACGGTGAACGTCACGGAGGTCCTTCTTCCCGGCACTCGTATGCCTTAAACGGACGATATCGTCCGTCTAACGGCCTGTCAACGGCGCCCCCGGACCGTCGAGCTGCGATGATCGGTGCCGTGACCGAAGAACAGGACAAGGTCGTCCGGCGCCGGGGGCCACGACGGGACGCGGCCGACAACCGCGACCGGGTCCTGGCGGCCGCCGCCGTCGCAGTCCGCCGGGAAGGGACCGCGGTCCCGATGGCCACCATCGCGGCGGACGCCGGGGTCGGCGTCGGGACGGTGTACCGCCACTACCCCTCGCGGGAAGCGCTGCTCGGCGCGTTGACGCACCGGTCCTTCCAGCTCGTGCTGGACACCGCCCGCCGGGCCGCGGCCCTCGACGGACCGGCGCTCGAGGGGATCCGCTTCTTCCTCGAGCGGACCATCGAGCACGGGCGGGACCTCGTGCTGCCGATGCACGGCGGCCCGGCCCCCGGCGACCAGGCCACCGTCGCGCTCCGCAACGATGCCCACCGGACGCTGGGCTCGATCCTCGAACGAGGGCAGGACGACGGCACGATCCGGCCCGACGTGACCAGAGCCGACATCGTCGGTTTCGGCGCGCTGCTGGCGCAAGGCCTGCCCGACGTCCCGGACTGGAAACCCACGGCCCGCCGCCAAGCCGACATCTACGTCGCCGGGCTCCGGAACCTCTGACCGTCGGAAGATCACGCCGTTGACGTCTTCGGCGACGGAAACTTACGATGCGTCCACAGCCGCATACACAGGGGGAACCGATGACGGTCAAGCGCGGGTTGACAGTGGCGACGATCCTGAGTGCCGTGGCGGTGCTCGCCGGCGGCGGCGCCGCGATCGCGGCGCCGGGCGGCCCGGCCGCGGCGTCCTGCACCTATCCGGCCGACGTCCTGGACCTGCACAACTGGTACGAAGGCCTGCCGATCGGCGAGGCCGAGAACCCGAAGAACGTGAAGCAGCCCGAACTGGCGACCTACCGCGCCGACCCCTGGTTCACCACGACGGCCGACTGCACCGGCGTGCGGTTCCGGGCCGCGGTGAACGGCGTCACCACGAGCGGCTCGGGCTACCCGCGTTCGGAACTGCGCGAGACCGACGGGTCGAAGAACGCGAACTGGTCCTCGACCTCGGGCACCCACACGATGGTGGTCAAGGAGGCGATCACGCACCTGCCCGAGGACAAGAACCAGGTGGTCGCCGGCCAGATCCACGGCTCCGACGACGACCTGACGGTGTTCCGCCTCGAAGGCGGCAACCTCTACGTCACCAAGGGCGACGACACCCACTACAAGCTCGTCACCAGCACCTACCAGCTCGGCACGGAGTTCGAGGCCAAGTACGTCGTCTCGGGCGGGAAGGTCAAGGCGTACTACAACGGCACGCTGCAGACCACGATCTCCCAGAAGTTCAGCGGCGCCTACTTCAAAGCCGGCGCGTACACGCAGGCCAACTGCGACAAGTCCGCGCCGTGCTCGGACGCCAACTACGGCGAAGTGGTCATCCACGCCCTGACAGTCACCCACACGAACTGAAGGCGCACCACGGTCCGAAGTGGACACTCGTGGCCGGGCGGCGAGGTCGGTTCAGCGCTCCGGCAGCTGACGGCGTTCGCGCAGGCGGGCCAGGTCCTCGCGCATGTCCGTGGGCAGGAGCTCGGCCATCTGCTCGGGACGCAGCGGCAGGTCGAGAAGGCTGAGCTTGACCCGGCTGCGCCGGGCGTGGCGGCCGGGGTCCAGGCGCACGACCTGGGCCGCGTCCGGGCGCAGGGTCGCCGTCAGCGGGGTGGCGGGCTCGAGCGGCCGCCAGGCGTTCCCGTCGACGCGCAGCATCGGCGGCGCACTGCGGGTCGTCCCACGCAGCGTGACGACGTCGCGGGCCGGCAGCACGATCGAGCGGCTGACGCCCGACATCGACGCGACCGGGGTCACCGCGAGCACTTCCGCCGCCGGGGAGATCACCGGCCCGCCGGCGGCGTAGTTGTAGGCGGTGGAGCCGGTCGGGGTGCTCAGGATCAGGGCGTCGCAGCGGTAGTACCCGAACTGCGCGCCGTCGACCAGCAGGTCGACCTCCACCGTCGCGCCGGGCTCGGCCCCGCCGACGACGACGTCGTTGAACGCGACCGCGGCCGCGTCGCCCTCTTCCAGCGCGATGCAGCTGTGCGGCTCGATTTCGAAGTCCCCGGCGTGCACCCGCTCGATCGCGCCGGCCAGCTCGGCCGGCGCGATCTCGACCAGGAACCCGACGTTGCCGTAGTTCACCCCGAGCACCGGCACCGGCCGCTCGACGGCCAGCCGCATCGCTCCTAGCATCGTCCCGTCCCCGCCGAGGCTGACGACGGCGTCCACCCCGGCCGCGAACCCGGCGTCGGACACCACCGCCACCCCGGCCCCGACCTGCGCGGCGTCGGTCTCCCGCACCACCAGTTCGACCCCGTGCCGCTCGGCGAACGAGACCAGCACGTCGACCGAGTCGCGCACCGGCTTCCGCGGGTGCGCCACCACGCCGACGCGGGTGATCCCGAAATCTGCCATGAGGATCATTCTGGCCGCTCGGTGCCGGGAACGCTCGGGCGACGGACGTCAGCGGGTAGGCGTCGCCGTCCCGATGATCAGCGGGTGCACCACCGAAGGCATCCCGCGCCAGCTCGCCGTGCTCAGGTCCTCGATGTCGAACCGCTGCTTGACGAGCGCGACGGTGTCGCGGTCGCACCGGCAGCCCTGCGCGAACGCCGCCCACGGCCCCGCCAGGCGCGTCTGCCGCCGCGCCAGCTTCGGGTCCTCCGCACGCACGTGCTCCAGGAACAGCAGCCGACCACCCGGCCGCAGCACCCGCACGAGCTCGGCCAGCACCCGATCGACGTCGGGCACCGTGCAGAGGACCAGTGTCGACACGACCGTGTCGACACTGGCGTCCGCCATCGGCAGCGCGTCGGCACCGGCCCGCACCGGCCGCATCCCGGCGTGGCCCCGCACACGCTTCTCGAGCCGCCGGTACATCGCCGGGACGGGCTCGCTCAGCACGACCTCCGCCGTCGGCGGGTAATGCCGGACGTTGAGCCCGGTCCCCGCCCCGATCTCGACCACCCGTCCGTGTACCTGTCGCAGCAGCTCCGCGCGCCGGCCGGCCAGGCCCAGCCGCTCCCCCCGGCGCAGGAACGGGTCGTACAGCGCCGCCCCGAACCGCTCCCCGAACCCGTCCCGTGCCCCCACGTCGTCCCCTCCGGCCATCGTTCCTCCTCCGCACCACTTGATGCGACGCAGCACACCAGCCGCCGCCCGCCCACCGCATCACCCGCTCGTGCCATTCCGGGTGCTGGCCGGAACGGGCCACGCCGGCGCGTGGACCGGCCTAAGCTGGGGAAATGCCGGAGCAAGACCAAGCCGTGCGGTTCACCGACGCGGGCGATCGCCCGGTCGCCTGGGCCACCACCGGCGCGGGCCCGCCCCTCGTCGTCGGCAGCTGGTGGTGCGGGCACCTCGAGCTGGACTGGCGGAACGCGCTGTTCCGGCGGTTCAGCGGGCTGCTCGGCGACCACTTCACGCTCGTGCGCTACGACCGGCCCGGCGTCGGCATGTCCGACCCCGCCGGGCCGCTGATCACCTCGCTCGCCGACGAAGTGGCCGCGCTGAGCGCCGTCGTCGACGCGGCCGGGGAGAAGGTGACCCTGTTCGGCGGTTCGTCCGGAGGCTGCGCCGCGATGGCGTACGCGGCGGCCCACCCGGACCGCGTGGAGCGGCTCGTCCTCTACGGCAGCTACGCCCGCGGCACCGAGATCGCCACGGCGGACGCGCGGGACTCCCTGGTGACGCTCGTCGGCCGGCACTGGGGCGTGGGCTCCCGGGTGTTCGCCGACCTCTTCCTGCCGACCGCGACCCCGGCGGAACGCGACGAGTTCGTCCGTTTCCAGCGCGCCGGCCTGACGGCGGAGAAGGCGGAGCGCTCGCTCGCGGCGGTGTACGCGTTCGACGTCCGGGACCGGCTGGCCACGATCACGGTGCCGACCCTCGTCCTGCACCGTCGCGACGACCGCGCGATCCCGTTCGCGCTGGGCCAGGACGTCGCCGCCCGCATCCCGGGCGCCACCTTCGTCCCGCTCGACGGCACCGACCACCTGCCCTGGCGCGGGGACGTGGAAGCGCTGGTCCGCCCCGTGCGGGAGTTCCTCGGCGCCGGCCGGCGCGCCCGCCGGGCCGGCTCACCGCGGCACGAGCTCTCCGACCGCGAACTCGACGTGCTGCGCCTGGTCGCGCAGGGGTTGAGCGACCAGGAGATCGCCCGCCGGCTCGGCATCAGCGCCCACACGGCGCACCGCCACGTGTCGAACATCCGCGGCAAGCTGGGCGTGACGTCCCGGGCGGCGGCCGCCGCGCACGCCGCCACCGCCGGACTGCTCTGACCTGCACCGGGCGTCACCGGGTTTGAGCAGGCCGTCCTCGTGGTACTGCCACGAGATCATCGATGTCCCGCTTTGGAGGGTGCTCGTGCAGATCCAGGTCAACACCGACCACAACGTCCACGGTGGCGAAGGACTGGCCACCTTCGTGACCACCGACCTGGAGACCAGCCTCTCCCGGTTCGACGGCTGGTTGACCCGGGTGGAGGTGCACCTCAGCGAGGACGGCGGCGGCAAGCCGGAAGACAAGAAGTGCGTGATCGAGGCCCGCCCCGGCGGCAAGCAGCCGGTCGCGGTCACCCACCACGCCACCACCGTCGACGACGCGTACGCCGGCGCGGCGCACAAGCTGGGCAAGGTGCTGGACTCCCGGTACACCAAGGCGCACGACCACAAGGGCGGCGAGAGCATCCGGCACATGCCCGCACCGGACGACCTCGAGCAGGTCGGCACGATCGAAGACGCGCCGCGGGACTGAACACCTGTCTCGCGGGGCCGGTCGCGATCACGGTGTCACCTTCAGCGAGGCTCTGCCGACCAGGTCCGGACACGAACAGAGGCTGACTGCCCGGACCTGGTCGGCGGCGCTAATTGGCGATGAACTTGTGCGAGGTGTCCCGGTTGTTGATGTTGAGCGACTGCCCGACGCTCAGGACGAAGTGAGTGTCGGCGAAATAGAGGAAGATCGTGTGGCCGGTGGTGTTGTTCTTCGCCGAGGCGGCGTCGTTCCAGACACACTTGCCCTTGCCGAGGCCGGCGCCCTTGAACTCGTAGCAGGTCGGCTGGGTGCGCCCGTAGTCGGCGAGGCGTCGATACCGCCGAGGCGGTGGTGGCCGCGACTTGCTGTGCGCGACCCTGAGCTGAGCGCCCGCGTCGAGCCGGCCCGGCTTCCCTGGCCCGGTCGCCGGTACCGGTACGCCCGGAGGGCCCGATCTCCGTGCCGTTTCTCCGGCAAAACCGGCGCCTCTCCGTCGCACCCGCCGGCCACCCGGCCTGGACACATTTGTTGCTGTCAAACCCTTTCCCGATTGATCGGTGACGTCCTACAAGGGAACCGCCCGCTATTGGTCCACTCCGGACGTGCCGAACGCGGCGTGGGCCTACCCGGCCCCGATCCCGGCCGCCGGGCCGATCAAGGACCACGTCGCGTTCTACAACGAGATCGTCGACATCGAGGTGGACGGCGAGCTGCTCGACCGGCCGGTGACGCCGTTCACCAGCCGCCTCGTAGCCGGGTGAGCCCGGGGTCGCTCAGCAGGTCTTCCGGACGTACCCGGACTCACCCGCCGGGACGACGTCCTCGTCCCGCCGGACGATGCTGATCTTGCCCTTCCACGACGCGCACGCCTTGCTCAGGCCCGAACTCGTGTACTCGACGTCCACCACGCGGTTCCCGAACGCGTTCGCGTAGACGTCGCACTCCGTGTACTGCCCGCACTCTTCGGCGACCGCGAAGTCCAGCCCGTTGGCGACCCGGTTCGCGGCCAGGTCCACCGTGTTCTTCTGCGCGATCGCCAGCCCCTTCGCGTGCGCGTGGCTCGAGAGCAGCTTGATGTAGTCCTGCGCGTTCGCCGTCGAGATCAGGTTCTTCGACCGCTCGTAGCTGTCGTAGTTGTCCGGCTCGATCGCCTGGAAACCCTTGCCCGCGCAGGAGTCGACGATCCCGTTGATCTGCGCGGCCACCCGGGAGCGCTTGTCGGCCGTGCGGAGGTCGAGCAACGCCTCGTGCCAGTCCGGGTCGACGACCGTGTTCCCGTTCGCGTCCCGCAGCAGCAGGTCACTCGCCCACTCGCCGTCGTCACCCTCGTTGACCTGGAAAGCGTTGATGTAACAGATGTTGTACAGCCCGCTCGCCGCCGAGTCGGAATGGTCCCGGCTCACGATCTTGACCCCGGACGGCGGCGCGTAGGCCCCACCGATCTGGTAGTCCCACGCCGACGGCGTCGGCGGCAGTGTGACCGCCGCCGCCGACGCACCCGCCGTCGCCAGCAGGCAGGCCGACGTCAGGGCCGGCACGGCGAGGGCGGCCAGGAACCAGGATTTCACCGCGGAAGGGTTGCGCGTCACATCGACTCCATCGGGGATGCGGGGGATGGTGCAGCCCAATCATGAAAGCGCTTTCTCAGGAGTTCGTCAATCATTCACGGACGAATGAAGGAAATGATCGATTGACCGCATAGCGCATCCGGTCCACCCCCAGCTGCGCAGCCGCAACGCCGGTCATCGCATCGTCCTCGTCCGCACCACGGCGACTACCGCGGCCCGGCCGCCGGCCGGGCGTCGGCGACCCTGGCCCGCCGCGGTGGCGCTGCTCCGATCAGACGCCCAGGCAGGCGATCCACGGCATCCTCGCGCACAGCTACCGCGACGGCCGCTACGCCCGAGCATGGAAGGACTCCCTCGGCCGCCTGATCCCCGAATCGACACCGGTCCGCAGCTCACGGAATGACACCGGACGCGACAGTCCACATCGGACTCACGGGCTCACCCCTGCCGTCAGCCGAGCATCTGCATCCCGGCGAAGAACACGACCAGCAGGGCGCCGACGCCGAAACCGACGAGCAGTGCGCCGCCGATGGCCGGGCGGAGCCGCACGCCCGCGTAGGCCAGTCCCAACGCGAGCATCAACCACGCGCCCACCAACGGGAGACCCGTCATCATGCCCGCGGTGAGCAGTGAAACGCCCTTGGCGCCGCCGGCGACCACCAGCGCGTAACCGGCGATCACCAGCCAGTGCAGCGGGCGGATTCCGGCCGGCTTGGCGACCAACGTGCGCCAGGAATGCTGGTGGGTCATGACATACCCTCCTGATTCGGTGATACGTCGAGTGTCCCACGTCACGTCGCCGATGATCCTTACCTGAACGTTACGGCCTCGCCGACTGTCCACTGTGCACAACGGTCAGCGCGGGTCGATCAGCTCGAGGACGCCGTCGGCCGTGCCGGTGACGAACAGCCGCCCCGTCGACGAATCCACGCCGACCGTGTTCGGCTGCCGGACCGTCGGCAGCCGCACGACCTCCGTCGGCGTACCGGAGGAGAGGTCGATGCCGACCACCTCGTTGCGCGCGGTCAGCGTCACCCACATCCGGTCGCGCACCGGGTCGTAGGCGATCCCGTACGGCGTCCCCGGCAGCGCCAGCTTCCCGATCTGCTCGAGCCGCGGCGTGAGCCGGTAGAGCAGGACGGCGTTGCCGCGGGTGTCGGCCACGGCGAGGTGCCCGCGCTTGTCGGCGAGCACGTGCGTGGGCCCCGCCCCGGCGGGCACGCGCCCGACCTGCCGCAACGCCCCCGCGTCGTAGACGGTGAGGTCGTTCTGCCGGACGTCGACCAGCCCGACGAGGTCGCCGACCGCGGCGAGCCCGGCGGGCTGGGTGACGTCGGAAAAGGTGTGCACGACGTGCCCGTCGCGGACGACGACGACGCTCTTGCCCAGCTCATTGGCCACGAAGTACGAGCCGTTGGCGGCCCGGGTGGCGTCGTGCGGGACCACCCCGGTCACCACGGTCGTGGTCACCTCACCACCGGGCAGGGCGATGGTCAGCAGCGAGTTCGACGTCTCGTCGGGCACCAGCACCGGCCCACCGGGCGCGGCCAGCTGCAGGTGCCGCAGCCAGCCGGGCAGCGGCACCCGTTTCACCACCTGCCCGGTCCGCGCGTCGACGAGGGCGAGCGCGTTCGGCTCGCGGACGCCGACCGCGACCAGGTGGGTGCGCGCGTCGGCCACGACACCTTCGGGGGACGTGCCGATCGGCAGCACCTGGCCGGCCGGGGGCCGGGCCACCCCGGGAGCGGCGGCGGGCTCGGCCGCGGGCGGCAGCTCGGCGGGCTTGTCCGCGACCGGACTCGAGCAGCCGGCGAGGAGGACGGCGGCCAGGCACCACGGAGCGAAACGCACCGGTAACCCCTTTCGACGAAGGCCGCCCACGTTAGGCACCCCACGCAGGTCAGGTGGGCCGGCGACGCGTTCGGTAAGGAGGCCGTAAGGTCGCCGATCCGACTCGGCAGCCGTGGCTCACCGCGGTAGCTCGACGACCATGGCTCGGCGGCGGTAGCCCGTCGGCGGTGGCTCACCGGCGGTGCGGGCGAGCCGGGCGAGGGCGGCCGTGGCTCACCGGCGGTGCGGACGAGCCGCGCGAGGGCGGCCGTGATTCACCGGCCCTGGCTCACCCGGCCGGGCGCGAGCCGGCAGTGACCACGATGGACTCCCCGGCCCGGTACCGGCGGGAGCGATCGGGGTCCGCAGCACGTCCAGGCCGGGCACGAACCCCGCCTCCGAGCGATCTGTCGCGATCGGACAACGCGCGCCCGGTCCGGTGACTGTCCGTTCCGGAACGTCCTGTTTCGACCGAGTCGTCCACGTGGGATCCGCCGCACAGTTGCGCACGCCGTCCACACCGGACGGGACCGTCCGGGCCACGCCTGCCCTGGTCCAGGCCCACTCCGGCGTGCTCGGCCGCCGGGAGTTCCTGACGTTTCAGATTCACGATCTTCGTCCTACACTGGGTGAACAGCTCCTACGAACGGACCAGTGAGTCTAGACCGAAGGCCAAAAAAGTGACGTGTGTCATCCTCCCGAGTATTGACCCCACCCGTTGTGAGCAAGCTGTCACCGCCTCTACAGTGGCCCGCGTGACTCCCCGAGAATGAGTCACGCACTCCCATCGGATTCGGTCCCCGAACCGTCATATTTCTTCAAGGAGCAAGCCTTGCTTGGAAACGCCATGAGCGGTGGCCGGGTTCGCACTCGCCGCGCCGCGCTCGGGCTCGCCCTCATCGCCGTCGCCGCCACCGCCCTCTCCGGGTGCAGCTCGCTCGGCTCGGACAGCTCGAACGCCTCGTCGACCGGTGGCGGCGGTCTGGAGAAGACCAAGATCAAGGTCGCGATCTTGCCCACCGTCGACACCGCTCCGCTGTGGCTCGCCCAGGACAACGGCTACTTCAAGGCCGAGGGCCTCGAGGTCGAAGCCGTTGTGGCCGCGAGTGGCCAGGCGGCCATGACGAAGGCGATTTCCGGCGAAACCGACATCGCGATCTCGAGCTACTTCCCGTTCTTCGTCGCGAAGAGCACGGGTGCGGCCGACCTGCAGTTCGTCTCGGACGCGACGTCGATCAGCCCGAAGTCCGTCTCGATCGTCACGGTCCCGAACTCGCCGGTGAAGTCGATCAACGACCTCGAGGGCAAGAAGATCGCGATGACCGCCAAGAACACGGCGAGCGACCTGCTGGCCAAGTCCCAGATGAAGGACCACGGCGTCGACATCACCAAGGTGAACTGGGTCCAGATGCCGTTCCCGAACGTCGCGGCGGCCCTGCAGCAGGGTCAGGTCGACGCGGCCTTGCTGCCCGAGCCGTTCCTCTCGCAGGCCGCCAAGTCCGCGGGCGCGATCCCGGTGGTCGACGTCAACACCGGTGCCACCCAGGACTTCCCGCTGTCGGGCTACGCCTCGACCAGGAAGTGGGTGCAGGCGAACCCGAAGACCCTGGCCGCCTTCCAGCGCGCGATGGCGAAGGCCACCAGTGACACGACCAACGACCGGTCCAAGGTCGAGCCGATCCTGGTCAAGTACGCCAAGATCGACGAAGGCACGGCGAAGCTGCTCAACCTGCCCGCCTTCGTCGCCAAGCTGGACGCCCGGCGCCTGCAGCGCGTGCCCGACCTGATGCTCCAGATGGGCGCGATCACGACCGCCGTGGACGCCGCCTCGATGATCGCCCCGCAGGTGACCAGCTGAGGTAGCAACCGCTTCCGCGGACTCACCGGCCTGGCCGGCTTCCCCCTGCTCCGGGAGGAAGCCGGCCAGGCCGCTTTGCGTGGCAGGAGCCACGCTCCACACAGGAACGCCCGCCTTCCGCAGCCGGTATGTGCTGCGGAAGACGGGCGTTCTGGCGGAACCGAGGGACTCAGCGGCGACGCCGGTGCGTCAGTACGGCGACTTCTCCGCCGAGGTGACGCGGATGTGCACCAGCGTCGGGCGCGAGTCGGCGAACGCCGCCGTCAGGCCGGAAACCAGGCCGGACGGCTCCGAGATCGTCACACCCTGGCAGCCCATGCTCGACGCCAGTGCGGCGAAGTCGATGCCGCCCAGCACGGTGCCCGGCAGCTTCCCGCCACCGATCGAGTCGCCGAAGATGCGGACCGCCGCGTACTCGGTGTTGTCCATGATCAGGATCGTCACCGGCAGCTCCTGACGCGCGGCCGTCCAGAGGGCCTGGATGCCGTACATGCTCGAGCCGTCGCCGACCACGCCGATCACCTTGCGGTCCGGCCGCGCGAGCGCCGCGCCGACGACACCCGGGACGCCGTAGCCGAGCGTGCCGCTGGCGACCGTCAGGAAGCCCGTGTCGGTCGCGGTGATCGGCAGGTGGTCGTGCATCACCCCGCGGTGGCTGGGTGCCTCCTCGACGACGATCGCGTTGTCCGGCAACAGGTCCGTGAGCGTCGAGTAGACGAACTCGCCGGTCAGCTTCTCGCTGCTCGGCTTCGCGGGCCGCGCCAGCGGCGCGGGCGCGGGCCGGCTCGTCTCACCGACGGCGTCGACGAGTGCGCGGATGCCGAGCTTCGGCGTGGCGCGGATGCCGGTGCCTTCGAAGGCCCGCGCGAGGATCTGCTCGTCGTCGCTGACGATGAACAGCGGCGGCAGCGGAGCCTCCCCGCGACCGCGGTCGACGTGGTAGGTGAATGCGGGTGCGCCGAGCACGACGACGAGGTCGTGCGCGGCCAGCTTGTCCGAGATCGCGCCGCGCTCGGGGTCCAGGAACCCTTGGAACAGCGGGTGGTTCTCGGGGAACGAGCACCGGGACGACATCGGCGCGACCCACACGCCCGCCCGGACGCGCTCGGCGAGGGCGACGGTCTCCCCGACGGCACCGTCCTGGTCGACGGCCCCGCCGACGACGATGGCGGGCCGTTCGGCGGCCTCCAGCGCGGCGGCGAGTTCGGCGACGGCCTCGGGATCCGGTGCGAAGCCGCGGATCCGCGGCCGGCTGATCATCGGGCGTTCGGTGGTGGCGGTCCAGTCGTCGGCCGGGACGGACACGAAGACCGGACCGGACGGCGCCTGCGTCGCGACGTGGTAGGCCCGTGCGAGCGCGGCCGGGACGTCCTCCGCGGTCGCGGGTTCGATGGACCACTTCACGTACGGCTTGGGGAATTCGGGGGCGTCCGTCGCACCGAGGAAGGGATCGTGCGGCAGCAGCGAGCGGCTCTGCTGCCCCGCGACGATGATCAGCGGCGTCCGGTTCTTGTAGGCGGTGTAAAGGCTGCCGAGGCCGTGCCCGACGCCGCCGGCGGAGTGCAGGTTGACGAGCACGGCTTTGCGCGCCGCTTGGGAGTAGGCCTCGGCCATCGCCACGACGGCGGACTCCTGTAGCCCGAGGATGTAGTCGAAGTCGTCCGGCCAGTCGGTCAGGAACGGGACCTCGGTGGTGCCGGGGTTCCCGAACACCGTGGTGAGGCCGAGTTCGCGGAGGAGTTCACGGGTGGCGTCGAGGACCGTGCGCTTGATCATGCCCACAGACTAACGCTTAGCTTCGCGAAGGAAACCCCCAAAGGGCCGCCCGGTGCCGCGCTGGGCCGCGTATTTGCGTTGTCACTGACGGCAATCGGAGACGTGCTCTTCGTGCACGCCGGTCGGGGCGGGGTCGTGGTCGAGACCACTCCCCCGCCACCGAGGGGTGGGCTCGCTCAGCCCCGGCGGCCGCGCGCGCCGACGGTCATCCAGCTGTAGTCCACAAAGGACGGATCTTCGTACACCGCGTACGCCTCGTCGAGCACCTCCCGGGTGACCAGGCCGGTGGCGAGCGCGTGCTCCTCGACGAGCTTCGTCGTGCCCTTGAGCCAGCCCGCCAGCGGCCGCCCGCCCCGCGCCGGCAGGACCACGCCCTCCGCGGCGCACTCGAGCAGGCCGGCCGCCTCCAGCGCGACCGGCAGGGTGCGGCCCCACTCCGGGGCGGTACCGACCCGGTCCGCCATGACCCGCGCGAGCGCCGCCATGGTCTGGCGGGTCGCCGGGTGCGAGGACAGCTCGGGCAGCGTGACACCGATCTCGATGAGCAGCCACCCGCCGGGCTTGAGCCACGACGACAACCGCTTGATCACGGCGTCGCGCGCGGGCAGGTGCTCCAGCACGAACCGGGTGTGGATGACGTCGAACTCCCCGGGCGCGTCGTCCGTGGTGACGTCGTGGTGCAGCACGGTCACCCCGCGGTCGGCGAGCGGGCCGAGGAACGCGAGGCTGAGGTCCGTCGCGACCACGTTCTCCGGGCCGGCCAGGTCGGCCATCCTGTCGGCCACCGAACCCGCTCCGGCGCCGACCTCCAGGCACCGCCACCCCCGCCGCACCCCGAGGCTTTCGAGCTGCCGGAAGCTGAACGGGTCGAAGCTCTTCTCCAGCAGGCCGAGCCGGTGGCGCTCGGCCTCCGCCTGGGTGTCGACGAAGTTGTTCCAGCCGATGGTCTGTGACATCCGGTGTTTCCTCATTCGATCAGATCGGGCGACGCCGCATCGTACGGCTCGCCGCGTCACGTCCGACAGGCCCGGACTCCCCTTTTTTCGGCGCCCTCGAACAAAGCCGGCCTGCCGAACGCGCCGTCGATCGCAAAAGCCGTCGTCGCGTCCGCCGCCGACGCTCCGAATTGGACCGACTGGCGTAATCACCGCCGCCGGACGTGACGGGCATCACTGCCCGGGTGGCTACCGCACTATCCACGTCGGACCGGCGACCGGGAAAGCGCCACGGTGATCCAAGGCGCGGGAGCCGGTTCCGGAACTTGGGACCAGCCGTCGCCGATCACTGTCACAGGCAGTCACAAACCCGCGCGGCGCGCGATGTGGATAGTCACTTTTCGCAATACTGTCAAATCATTGGTGAATCCGACCGGTCCTACGCTAATCGGGTTATCCACCCTGCCACGAACGGTCGCATACCATGGTCGGCGGCGCATTCGGAGCAGTTGCGCTGCGTACAGTCCGACTAGGCGAAGAGGGTCGAACACCTTCGGGTGGTATTGCTTCGGACGCGATCTCACCGTAACTTCTCCAGCGATCAGTCGCCCTTCCCCGGTCCTGACGATCACCCCCCGTCGACGAACGCGCCGGGTCACCCTTTGTCGGTTTCATTGTCGCGTCCGAAAGAATGGATTCCAGCACGATGACGGATCTCGCGTTGCCGGTGAACGCCGCCCGAAGCAGGAGCATCGGGTTGCTGGAGGCCGCGGTCGAGCGGTGGGCGGCCGAGCGGCCCACCGCCACGGCGTGCTCCGCGCCGGACGGCGTGCTCGGCTTCGCCGGCCTGGCCGAGCGGACGACGGCGATCGCCGGGGCGCTGGCGGCCGCCGGCGCGGGACCGGGCACCACCGTCGCGCTGACCACCGGACGGTCCCGGCTGGCCGTGGCGAGCCTGCTCGCCGTGTGGCGCCTCGGCGCGACGGCGGCGCCGCTGGACGAGCGGCACCCGGCCGCCCGGACCGCCGACGTGCTCGCCGACGCCGGCGTGTCGCTGATCCTCGGCCGGCGGCCGCCGGGCGCACCGGCCGATCTGCCCGTGCTCGACCCGGACAGCGCCCGGGGCGGGGCGTTCACCGCGGCCGGGGGCGAGATCGCCTACCTCATCCACACTTCGGGCAGCGCGGGACGACCGAAGGGCGTCGAGGTCACCTACGCGGGCCTGGAAACCGCGCTGGGCGCCATGAGCACCCTCCACATCGGACCGGGCGGCCTGGGGATCAACCCGCTTTCGCCCGCGTTCGACGGCTGGCTCTGGTGCGTGCTGCTGCACCTGCTGAACGGGATCGGCACGGCGATCCTCGACCTCGCCGACGACGGCGAGCACGTCGACCTCGCCGGCCGGATCGCCGCGATCGCGCCGCGCACGGCCAGCCTCACCCCGTCGCTGCTGGCCTCCTGCGCCGACGCGCTCGCCGGGGCCGAGGTCGTGGTGGTCGCCGGGGAACGCTGCCCGCGCGGGCTGCTCGAGGTGCTGCTGGCCCGGCACCGGGTGCTGAACGTCTACGGGCCCACCGAGGCCACGATCGCCGCGACCTGCGCCGACAGCGCCCGCGGCGACGACGTCACGACCATCGGGCGCCCGCTGCCCGGCTACCTGGCCCGGGTGCTCGACGACGACCTGCGGCCGGTGCCCGCGGGCACCCGCGGCGAGCTGTGCCTCGGCGGCCCCGCGCTCGCCCGGGGCTACCGCGGCGACCCCGACCTCACCGCGCGCCGGTTCGTCACCGTGGACGGCGAACGGCTGTTCCGCACCGGCGACGAGGTCCTCGCCCACCCGGACGGGCAGCTCGAGTTCCTCGGCCGGCTCGACACCCAGGTCAAGGTGCGCGGGTTCCGGATCGAGCTCGGCGAGCTCGAGCAGGTCGTCGAGCAGCTGCCGGCCGTGCTCGCGGCCACGGCGTTCGTGCGGACCGACGGCGGCACCCTCGGCGTCGCCGCCGTGCTCGCCGACGGGCACGACCCGGTCGCCGGCGCCCTGCTCGTGCGCGAGCACTGCCGGACGTTCCTGCCCGAGCACCTGCTTCCGTCCACAGTGGACTTCGTACCCGCGCTGCCCTACACCGACCGCGGCAAGGTCGACCGGGACGCGCTCGCGGTGGCCGCCGACGCGGCGCGCCCCGCCGGCCGGGCGCCGGCCACCGCCCGCGAACACGAGGTCTGCGCCGTCTTCGCCGAGGTGCTCGACCAGCCGGTGGCCGACGTCGCTGCCGACTTCTTCGAGCTCGGCGGCCACTCGCTGCTCGCCGCCCGGATGGTGGCCACGCTGCGCAAGCGGACCGGGCTGCGGGCGTCGATCCCGTTGCTGCTGGGCAACCCCAACCCGGCCGCGCTGGCCCGGGAGCTGGACCTGCTCGCGGCGGTGTCCGCGTGAGCGCCTGGGTGGTGCCGTGGCACCCGTCCCCCGCCGGCCGCCCGACCCTGGTCTGCGCGCCGCCCGGCGGCTCCGGCTGCAACCGCTTCCGCGGCTGGCAGGCCCGGCTCGGGCTGGCCGTCTCGGTGGTCGGCGTGCAGCTTCCCGGGCGGGAGAACCGGTTCGCCGAGGAGCATCCGGCGACCTTCGCCGACGCCGTCGCCGCCGTCGCCGCGGACCTCGCCGAGCTCCGGGCGGGCGCGCCGCTCGTCATCGTCGGCGAGAGCTTCGGCGGCCTGCTCGCCTACGAGCTCGCGCGGGCGGTGGGGCCGGACGCGCTCGTGCTCGCCGCGACCGAGCCCCCGGGCAACCGGTCGGCCGCCGAGCACCTGGTCATCGACGAGCAGATCCTGCGCGACCTGTTCGTCTCCGGCCCGCCCGAACTCCGCGATCTCGACGAGGACAGCCAGGAGTTCCTGCTCGACGTGCTGCGCCGGGACGACAAGCTCGCCGACACCCACGTGCTCGCCGAGAAGTTCCGGGTGGACTGCCCGATCCACGCCTGGTCCGGCGACCTGGACGAGGTCGTGCCGGGGCACCTGCTCGACGGCTGGGCCGGCTACAGCACCACCGGCACCACCCGGCGCGCCTTCGCCGGGAGCCACACCTTCCTGACCGATCTCGCCGACGAAACCGTGCCCGCGCTGGGGAGCCTGCTGTGCTGATGGACCTGACCGACGACCTGAGCTTCGCCGGCACCGAATTCTGGCCGCACTTCGCGTGGCTGCGCGAACACGACCCGGTGAGCCGCCACCCCGACGCCCACGGCGGGTTCTGGGTGGTCAGCCGGTACGCCGACGTGCTGTCGGTCTACCGCGACGCGGCCGGGTTCAGCTCCCGGCACGGGATGCGGCTGGGCACCAACCAGACCGCGGTGGACGCCGTGACCGGGCAGATGCTGATCGTCTCCGACCAGCCGGACCACGCGCAGCTGAAGACCGTGCTGGCCAAGGGTTTCTCGCCCGCCGCGATCCCGCACGCGGAGGACCTGGTGCGCACCGTGGTGCGCGGCCTGCTCGACGACGCCCTTGCCGCGGGCGAGGTGGACGTCGTGGAGACCGCGCGCCGGCTGCCGACCCGCGTGGTGTGCGCGCTGATGGGCGTGCCGCGCGAGGAGTGGGACTGGCTCGGCGGCACGATGAACGACGCCTTCGAGGGCGAGGACGAACAGAGCAGGCTCGCCGCGCACGCCGAGATCTTCCTGTACTTCTCGGAACTGGTGCTCGACCGCCGGGAGCGCCCGGGCGACGACTTCGTCAGCCGCATCGCCGCCGACCGGCGGTCCACCGCGGACGGCACGAAGCGGCCGCTGACCGACACCGAGATCGTGGTGAACTGCAACGGTGTCCTCGCGGGCGGCAACGAGACCACGCGCTACTCCGCGGCCGGCGCCGTCCTCGCCCTGATCGAGCACCCGGACCAGTGGGCGGCGCTGCGGGCCGACCCCGGGCTGCTGCCGAGCGCGGTCGAGGAGGTCCTGCGCTGGACCACCCCCGGCGTGCACGTGCTGCGCACCGCGACCGCGCCCACCACGATCGGCGGCGTCGACATCGCCGCGGGCGACCGGGTGACCCTGTGGAACGTCTCGGCCAACCGCGACGACGCCGAGTTCGGCGACGCCGGCCGCTTCCGGGTGGACCGCACACCCAACCGCCACCTCGCCTTCGGCGGCGGCCGTCACCAGTGCCTGGGGGCGCGCCTGGCCCGCCTGGAACTGACCGTGTTCCTGGAGGAACTGCTGAACCGGGTGACCGCCGTGGACATCGTGGGCGAGCCGCGCTACACGGCGTCGAACTTCACCTGGGGCGTGCGCGAACTGCCGGTGCGGCTGCACCCGGCCTGATCGTCCAGTCGCTGTCCTGCGAGTCTGCTCGATGGGCTTCGTGATCCAGGTGGTTCCTGACGGTGCGGGCGGTGCCGTCAGGGGCCGCCCGTGCCGTCAGGGGCCGCCTGGGCGCGAAGACGACTCTGTCGGCGACCTCGAGTGGGTCGTCTCGGTGGATTCGAGTGTGGTTGCCCGCCGCGCAGCCAAAGGTTCCCGCGGCGGCCGGCCACCCGCCTTCGATGCCGAGGCCTACAAGCAGCCCAACGTCGTGGAGCGGTGCTTCAACCGGCTCAAACAGATCCGTGACCTGGCCACCCGCTACGCCAAACGCGTTGCCTGCTACCAGGCCGAACTCACCATCGCCGCGATCGTCCGCCGGCTCCGATGACTTGCAGGACAGCGCCTAGCCGGCGGCGCGGCCGGCCCGCCGGGACAGTTCCGCGAACGCCGCACGCAGCTGCGGCGGGGCGATCACCTCGATCTCGGTGTCGAAGCGGGCCAGCGCCCCGGCGAGGGCGGCCCAGGACCAGGAGCCCGACGTCAGCCTGGTCCGGGTCGCGCCGAGCGCCTCGACGACGCCGTCGCCGGCGAACGGGGCCACCTCCGCCACCGGCAGGTCGAGGATCACCTCGCCGCGGCAGGGCCAGGCGTCCGCGGTCTCGGATCCCTTGAACCGGGCCGACAGGAACGCGGCCACGTCGCCGCCCGGCACTTCGCGGGGCGCGAACCGCGGCCCGTTCGGGATCCGCGGTGTCATCCGGTCGGCGCGGTAGGTCCGCCAGTCGTCGCGGTCGGGATCCCAGCCGACGACGTACCAGCGCCCGGCCCGCACCACCAGGTGGTGGGGCTGCACCCGCCGCGGCGGACCCGGCTCGGCGTCTTCGGGGCGCCCCGGCGAGCGGTAGTCGAACCGCAGCTCCTCCCCCGCGCGGACCGCGGCGCTCAGCGTGAGCAGCACCCCGGTGTCGACCTGGGGCCCGCCGGGGCCGGCCGCGCTGATCTCGAGGGCGTCGACGCGCTGCCGCAGCCGCGACGGCAGCACCTGCCGCACGGTGGTCAGGGCCCGCGCGGCCGCCTCCTCGATGCCCGCTCCGGTGCCGACGGCGATCCGCAGCGCCACCGTGAGCGCGACCGCCTGCTCCTCGTCGAACAGCAGAGGCGGCAGCTGGCTGCCGGCTTCGAGCCGGTAGCCGCCGTCGGGGCCCTTGACCGCGTGGACGGGATAACCCAGCTCGCGCAGCCGGTCGACGTCGCGGCGCACGGTCCGCTCGCTGACGCCCAGCCGCTCGGCGAGCAGGCCGCCGGGCCAGTCACGGCGGGCCTGCAGCATGGACAGCAGCGACAGCAGCCGGCTGGAGGTGGTCGTCGAGGAGGCGATCGGCATGGTTTCACCATGCCACAAGTAGCGGACGTTCCCTGTCCGCTACTGCTGGCATCGTCGTTCCTGGTGCCGGAGACCTCCGGCACCAGGAACCACTCGTGAAGGACCGGAACACATGTCGCTCAGCGCTGTCACCCACCTGAACTTCCACGGCCAGGCCCGCGAAGCCCTGGAGTTCTACCAGTCGGTGTTCGGCGGGCAGCTCACCGTCGCCACCTACGCCGACTTCGGGATGCCCGCCGAGGTGCCGGGCGCCGACCGCGTCGTGTTCGGCCAGGTCGTCGCCGACAACGGCTTCCGGGTCATGGCCTACGACGTGCCCGGCGCGCAGACGCCGGCCGCCCCGGGCGCGCCCACCACGCGTCGCGAAAACGGCACCACGATCACCACGGAGCCGTTCTTCCTCTCCGTCCGCGGCGAGAGCGTCGACGAGGTCACCCCCGTCTGGGAGGGCCTCGCCAAGGGCGGGGCCGTGATCGAGGCGTTCGGCCCCGCCCCGTGGGCGCCCGGCTTCGGGATGCTCGCCGACCGCTTCGGCGTCACCTGGATCGTCGACGTCGCGGCCGAGTACGCCCAGGCCTGACCGACCCGCGGGGAGTGCGGCCGGTCCCGGCCGCACTCCCCGCACCCCCACAGGAGAAACCCATGCAGACCCGCCCGCTCGGCCGGACCGGCATCCAGGTCAGCGCCTACGCCCTGGGCACGATGATGTTCGGGCCGTACGGCAATCCCGACCCCGACGACTGCGCGCGCATCGTCCACCGCGCCCTCGACGGCGGCATCACGCTCATCGACACCGCCGACGTCTACGGCGGCGACGGCGAGTCCGAGAAGATCGTCGGGAAGGCCCTGCGCGGCCGCCGCGACGACGTCGTCCTGGCCACGAAGTTCAACGGCCCGATGGGGTCCGGCCCCAACGAACGCGGCAGCTCCCGCCGGTGGATCGTGTCCGCCGTCGAAGGATCGCTGCGGCGGCTGGGTGTCGACCACATCGACCTCTACCAAGCCCACCACCCCGAGCCCGGCACCGACGTCGAGGAAACCCTCGGCGCGCTGACCGACCTGCTGCGGGCGGGCAAGGTCCGCGCGATCGGTCACTCCAACCTGCCCGCGTCGGACATCGTCGAGGCCCAGTGGGTGGCGCAGCGCCGCGGGCTGGCCCGTTTCCGGTCCGAACAGCCGCACTACTCGATCCTCAACCGCGGGATCGAACGCGAGATCCTGCCGGTCTGCGAGCGCTACGGGCTGGGTGTCCTGGTGTGGAGCCCGCTGGCGATGGGCCTGCTCGCCGGGCGCCTGCGCAAGGGCAGCGCGGAAACGGCGTCGGCCGGGCGGCTGCACTGGGCGGGGCGGCACATGACCGACGAACGCAAGCTCGACGCCGTCGAAGCCCTCGCCGGGGTCGCCGATCAGGCCGGGCTGTCGCTGCCCCACCTCGCGCTGGCGTTCGCGACCGCCCACCCCGCGGTCACGTCGGCGATCATCGGCCCACGCACGCCCGAGCAGCTCGACGACCTGCTCGCGGGAGCGGGCACGCTCCTCGACGACGACGTGCTCGACCGCATCGACGAGATCGTCGCGCCGGGAACGGACGTCGGACCGATCGACGTCGCCTACGTCCCACCGGCACTCGCGCACCCGGAACTCCGCCGACGCCCGGCGGCGCACCGATCTTGACGTCGGCTCGGCCGGTCAGCGCGCGCCCTGGTGTTCCCCGCCGGTGTCGAAGTGCCGGTCCAGGTACGCTTCCGGCGGCAAGGAGCTGTTGCGCAGCAACGAGAACACCTCGATGCCCTCGGTGAGGTCCTTCTCCCCGGTCTCGTACGCCTGGGCGAGCCCGAGGTAGGTGACACCGGTGTTCCCGGCGTACTCCCGGGCTTCCGCCTCGGCGCGCGCGATGGCGGCGTCGAGATCGGCCGCGCGCCACAGCGTGATCCGCTCCTCGTACGGCCGGTCGTCGGGCTCGGTCCACCGGAAGACGCAGCGCACCGCGTACCACTCGTCCGCTTCGTCGGTCATCGCCCTGTTTCCCCTCTCGCCAAGGGAAACACCCTAGTGTCGCGAGGCCACGACGACCCGCCCAGGGCCGCCGCCGATCCGGCCGGCGGCGGTCCTGGGCGTGGTCCGTTCCTTCGGTTTTCCTTACGGGGTCAGGGCTTCTCGAAGTGCTGGTAGTCGATCGGGGTGTCCCAGGAGCCGCCCCAGGTCCAGCCGCGGGTGCTGAACGCTCGCTCGGTGGTGTCGCCCGCGTGGATCATGCCCGGCGCGTTGAGCGTGCGGTCGGCGTAGGGCGCGCCGTTGGGCGGGTAGATCGCGCCACTGCCGGAGATGTAGGGGTTCTGCACGGTGTTGACGTCGATGGCGCGCCCGTAGGAGTGGTTGGACCACGCGGTGCCGCCGGTGATCGCCCGGCAGTTGAACGCCGAGGTGTTGTTCGCCGCCATCGACGCGTCGTCGTCGGAGCCGTACTTCTCCACGGTCTCCATCCGCTCGATCGGGAACCGGGCGGCGTACAGGTCGCCGAAGGCGTAGGCGACTTCGACGGCGCGATCGGCGTTGACGACCAGTTCACCCTGGTGCACCGCACCGTCGAAGCCGAAGAACCGCAAGCTCATCAGCCGCAGCTGATCGGGACCGACGGGGCAGCCCTCGTGCCAGCTGGAAGCGAGCCGCTGCGCGGTGACGGGCCTGATGAAGGCGACGTAGGGCGGAAGGCCGCTGGCCACCGGCGCGGCGACTTCGACGGTCTGCACCGTGGCGGCCGACGCCGGCGTGGCACCGGTGAAGACCACGGACAGTAGGAAGGTGATGACAGCGAAGACTTTTGTTCTCGGTTTCATGAAGCCACCACGCCCGGCCCCGCGGTTCGGCTTAGTCCGAGTCGGATTCGCCACAGCCGGGCCGGTTCTCCGGCCGTGGCCCGGGTTTCCCCCGCCGGGTCAGCGCGCCCGGACGTCGTGGCCACAAAGGCCGGTGCCCGACTCCGCCTTGGTGCCGAACCAGCGGTGCGCGGCCGCCGACAGGCCTTCGGTGTCGCGCACCCCGCTCGGCGCCGACCAGGCCCGGTAGCCATTCGGAAGGAAGCCGTCGATCTCCTGGTCGCTGATCACGTCGCCGAGGCCGGGTCCGGCGCGAGTTCGCCGGCAGTGTGCTCGCCGATCCGGTCGCCGGAGCCGGATCGTGGGCTACCGTGCGGATCATGGGCACAGACGACTGGCTGGGCGACGTCCGGACCTCCTACGACACCATCGCCGTCAGCTACGCCGATCAAGTGCGCGACCTCTTGATCGAACAGCCGTACCTGCGGACAGCTCTCGCGCTGTTCGCCGGCAACGTGCGGGCCGCCGGCGGCGGGCCGGTGGCGGATGTCGGCTGTGGGCCCGGGTATGTCACCGCTCACCTGCACGGACTCGGCGTCGACGCGTTCGGCATCGACCTCTCCCCCGGGATGATCGACGTGGCCCGGCGCGACCATCCCGGCCTGCGGTTCGAAGTGGGGTCGATGACGAACCTGGCCCTGCCCGACGCCTCGGTGGCCGGCCTGATCGCCTGGTGGTCGTTGATCCACATCCCCGACGACGAGGTGCCGGTCGTGTTCGGGCACTTCCACCGGGTGCTGCGGCCCGGCGGGCCGCTGCAACTCGGATTTCACGTCGGCGATGGGTCACCGTCGGAAACCGAGCACCTCCGGCGGCCGGAGCAGGTGGCGACCTGGCTGCGCGAGGCCGGTTTCGGGATCGAGGCCCAGTTTCTGCTGCACCCGGACGAGAAGCCGGGCGCGGTTCTCTTCGCTCGCCGCGAGTCTTAGCATCCCCGCCGAAGCGAGAGTCACAAGCCCAGGTCGCGGCCGACGATCTCCTTCATGATCTCCGTGGTGCCGCCGTAGATGGTGGAGACGCGTGAGTCGAGGTAGTCGTGCGCGATGCGGTATTCGAGCATGTAGCCGTAACCGCCGTGCAGCTGCAGGCACCGCCCGACGATGTCGACGTACTGTTCCGTGGTCCAGAACTTCGCCGCCGCGGCGTCCACTGAGGACAGTTCGCCGCGGGAGTGCCGGGCCAGCAGGTCGTCGATGTAGCTGCGGCTCACCCGCACGGCGGTGACCATTTCCGCCAGTTCGAAGCGCGTGTTCTGGAACGAGCCGATCGGCTTGCCGAACGCCGTGCGCTGCTTGACGTAGTCCAGGGTGCGCTCCAGCACGCCCTCCGACGACGCCACGGCGTTGGCGGCGATCGAGATCCGCTCCTGGGGCAGGTTGCGCATCAGGCCGGCGAAGCCCGACCCCTCCGCGCCGAGCAGGTTGGCGGCCGGCACCCGGACGCCCTGGAAGAACAGCTCGCTGGTGTCCTGGGCGTGCAGGCCGATCTTCTCCAGGTTGCGACCGCGGGAAAAGCCGGCCCGATCGGCCTCGACGACCAGCAGGCTGAGCCCGCCGTGGCGGTCCGGGCCGGTCCGGACGGCGGTGACGACGAGGTCGGCGTTCTGACCGTTGGAGATGAAGACCTTGCTGCCGTCGACCACGTAGTCGTCGCCGTCGCGGACGGCGGTGGTGCTGATCCCGGCCAGGTCGCTGCCGGTGCCGGGCTCGGTCATCGCGACCGCGACGACCAGCTCGCCGGCGGCGATGCCGGGCAGCCAGCGGGCTTTCTGCTCGTCGTTCGTCAGGTCGGTGAAGTAGGGCACGACGATGTCGTTGGACAGCGCCACGCAGGCGAGCCCGTCCGACACCGGGTTACGCGAGAACTCCTCGCCGATCACGGCGTTGAAGCGGTAGTCGGTGATCCCGCCCCCGCCGTACTCCTCGGGGATGGAAAAGCCGAGGATCCCGGCGCGGGCGGCCTCCCGGAAGAGCTCGCGGTCGACCTTGCCCGCCGCCCGCCACCGCTCGGCGTGGGGCGCGGCGTGCTTGTCGACGAACGCGCGGACCGTGTCCCGCAGGAGCTCGTGGTCCTGGTCGTAGAGCGACCGCTCGGCCGGGCTGACTGTGGTCACACGAACTCCTTCGACGCCTGCGAACCGGTTCCGGCCGGCGACGGCCTTGCTGACCGGCACCCCGCTTCGATATGTTAACGAGGAATCGCACCCGCACACAAGCTCGAACACGACGTCGTGGCACCAAGTCCAGGCCAGACAGCAGAGATGCACGTAACAGCCTCCAAGGAAGCAGGTATGTAAATGAGCAATCTCAGCAGAAGGAGTGTCTTGTCCCTCGGTGCGGCGCTCGGGCTCGCGGGTGTGGCGAGCACGGCCGCCCCCGCGTGGGCCTGGTCGTCGACGGGGTCGATGGCCGGCACCGGCTCGGGAGCCGACCCGTGGCAGGTCTGGGACGACCCGGTCGACGGTCTGGTGGCGGTGCTGCTCGACAACGGCCAGGTCCCGGCGGTCAACGCCGCGCTGGCGTCGTGGGCGAACAACAACGACCCGGTGCCCAGCAGCCTGCCGGCCGCCCTCGCCGCGCACCTCCAGCAGGCCGCGAACCTGCCCGCCTGGGCCGACCGCGCCAAGCTCCGGCTCGCCGCCGACTTCAACCGGCGCAAGGACACCTACCTGTTCATGCTGTACGGCCTCGGCAGCGGCATCATGAGCACGGTCATCCCGCGGGAGGCCGAGTCGGTCTACTGGTCCGCGGGCGGCGCCAACATGAAGGACCGCGCGGCCAAGACGTTCACGTTCGGCTACGACCTGAGCGAGCTGACCGCCTACGAGCCCACCGGCCAGTTCGTGGTCACCGCCAACAAGACGCGGCTGGTGCACGCCGCGGTGCGCCACCTGCTGCCGCGGTCGGCGCACTGGCAGGCGGCCACGGACACGCCGATCCCGATCAGCAACGGCGACATCCTGGTCACCTTCCACAGCCTGGGCACCTTCGTGCACCGGAAGCTGGTCGAGTGGAAGGTGCCGATGACGGCCGCGGAGGAGGAGGCCTTCCTGCACATGTGGCAGGTCGCCATCCACCTGCTCGGCGTGCGCGACGAGTTCATCCCCAAGACGTGGGCCGACGCGAACGCGCAGTCGGCGTACGCGCTCACGCCGATCCTCGCCCCGACGACCGAGGGCAAGGAACTGGCCAAGGACCTCCTCGGCCTGACCGCGCAGGTCGATTTGGGTGTGACACGCGGATTCCTGAACGAGTTCGTGCGCTACGTGCTCAACGACAAGATCGGCGACTGGCTCTCCCTGCCCCGCGACTACGCGGCGGCCACCCTCGTCCGGACCGGGTGGCCCACCTACATCGCGTTCCGGGAGGGGCTGTTGCCCGTGCTGCCCGTCGGCTTCTACATGTTCGACCAGTTCGTGCGGGCGCTGGCGATGCTGTTCCTCAACAACGGGACGTCACCGACGAGCACCACCATCGTGATCCCCACCGCGAACCGGCCCGGCGCCTGACCGGCGCGCCGGGAGTCCCAGCGCCCCGACGACCAACGCGGTGACGGCGGCGCGGTGGTCCGGGCCGTCCTGCCACCGCAGCCGCCGGCCGGCCTCGACCACCACGCCGAAGCCCGCGTGCACCAGCGCCCGGGCCTGGCGCGGATCGAGGTCCGGGCGGGCCAGCCGCAGTTGCTGCTCCCAGACGGCGATGTGCTCGCGCTGCGCGACGGCCAGCGGGCGTTGCAGGGCGGCCGGCAGGCCGGCGACCTCGGCGTCGGCGACGCTGGTGAGCGCGGTGTGCTCGAAGCTGTAGGCCACGTACGTCGCCGCCAGTGCGACGACGGCGTCGTGCGGGCCGGCCACCCCGTGCAGGTTCTGTTCCACCGCTTGGGCCAGCAGGCCCGCCGCCTGCAGGCAGGCCGCGGCCAGGATGTCGGCCTTGGCGGGGAAGTGGCGGTAGATCGTCGACGGGACCAGGCCCGCGGCCTCGGCGATCCGGCCGTTCGTGACGGTGGCGAAGCCGTCCCGTTCGAACAGCGGGACGGCGGCGGCGAGGATCTCCGCACGCCGGGTGCGCGGCACGGGCAGGACCGGCAGCTCGACGGCGCGCGCGCTCCCGACGGCCGCCGCGGGATTGGTCGCGGCGACGCGCAAAGCGGCCGCCAGCAGCAGGTCCTCGGCCCGGCGCGGAGCGATCGAGGTGCGGTGCATCGTGACCGACGCGATCGCGCCGAGGGCCGCCGCGGCCCGCAGGTGCTCGTCCGGCAGCGGGTGCTCACGCCGCACCACCCGGGTCACCCGCGCGACGACGTGCGCGAACTTCGCCCTCAGGACCCGGCGGTCGTCGCGGTCGAGGTAGCGCGCCTCCCACCGGTACAGCCCGCCCGCCGCGCGATGGGCGACGGTGACCCGGGTGACGGCCGCGAGCAGGTCCGCCAAGGCCGCGTCGGGCGGCACCTCGTCGACCGCGGCGACGAGCCGGTCCACCATGACGTTCGCGCACTCGGCGAACAACGCGTACTTGTTCGGGAAGTGCCGGTACAGCGCGGCCGCGGTGATGCCCACCGTGGTGGCGATCTCCTCCATGGACGCGGCGTGGTAGCCGCGCTCGCTGAACACCCGGCCCGCCGCTTCGACGATGAGCTGCTTGCGGTTGCGCGGCCGGGTGGCCGCGGGCGACTCGGCGGTCATCGGCGGACCCGGGCGAACGGACGCGGGAGCAGGGCCATGCGTGCCAGTCAATCACGAGCCGGACCGAGGGCCCGGGATCAGCACGGTCGCCCGGCCGCGGGACGGACTGTGGGTGCGCCACCGACGAATCCGGCACCTCGGCGGGATCCGCCACTTCCCATTCGACGGTTTCCGCGGTCGTGACCGATGCGCCGGCCCTCGCCTCCGACCGATTTCGGGCTAGATTGGCGGTATGGGGAGATTCGGGGTCGCTCTCGCGGCCGTACTGGTCCTGGCCGGCCCGGCCGCGTGCTCGGCCCCGAAGACCGCCGCCGTGACGTCCGCGCCGGCGACGACCGCCACGACCGCGCGCCCGGCCACGACCCCGCCGGCCACCACGACCCCGGTGGCGCCGCCGTTCACGCCGCTGGTGTCGCCCGCGAAGGTGACGGCCGCGTGCCCGTTCCTCGGCCCCGGCGAAGTGCAGGAGCTGATCGGCACCAGCGAGGACATCGTCGCGGCCGAGCAGCCGCCGGACCCGACCCACGTACCCGGCACCGAGTTCCAGTGCCGCTACGAAGGCAAGTACCGGACGCCCTGGGTGCTCGACATGTGGATCATCGCGTCGTCCCGGTCCTACACACCCGCCAGGGCGGTCGAAAACAGCAAGCGGGACTGCCGCGGCCCCGCGACCACCCTGCCCGGGATCGGCGAGGGCGCGATCCACTGCCCACTGGCCGCCGCCGACGGCGACGCCCTGGTCATGACCGGCAAGCGGAGCCACGGCCAGAACCGGACCGCGACACTGTACCTGCGCGAGCACCGCACCGACGTCTACACCGCACTGGCGCGGAAGCTCGCCGACCGGCTCTAGAGCGCCGCGCCCAGCTCGGCGACGAGGTCGGCCGGCTCTTCGATGCCGACCGAGAGGCGGACCAGCCCGTCGGTGATCCCGAGAACCGCCAGGTCCTCCGGGGCCAGCGACCGGTGCGTGGTCGTGGCGGGGTGGACGAGTGTCGTCGCGACGTCGGCCAGGCTGGGCGACAGCGGGATCGCCGGCCCGAGGCGGCGGATGAGCTCGTCGACGGCGCGGCGGCCGCCGGCGAGCTCGAAGGACAGCATGCCGCCCGTTCCGCCCGGGTAGAGCCGGGCCGCGGTGGCGGCGTGCGGGTGGCCGGGGTGCGCCGGGTGGTGCACGCGCGTGACCGCCGGGTGCGTGGCGAGGAACTCCGCGACGGCCGTCGCGCCGCGGGTGTGCGCCCGCATCCGCAGCGGGAGGGTCTTCAGCCCGAGCAGGGCCAGCCACGCGTCGAACGGGCCCAGCGTGGCGCCGACGTGGACGATCGACCGGCGGATCCGCGCGACGAGGCCGGCGTCGCCGGCGACGATGCCGCCCATCGCGGCGGAGTGGCCGCCGAGGTACTTGGGGATGCTGTGCCACACCAGGTCGGCGCCGTGGTCGAGCGGCCGGATCAGGGCGGGCGTGGCGAACGTCGAGTCGACGACGAAGGTGGCACCGGCCGCGGCGGCGAGCGCGGCGAGGGCGGGCAGGTCGGGCACCCGCATGGTCGGGTTGGTCAGCGCCTCCACGAGCAGGAGCCCGGTCCGCGGGGTCAGCGCCCGTTCGACGTCGCCGGGGTCGGCGGCGTCGACGAGGGTCGTGGTGATGCCGAGCCGGGGCAGGTCGACCTCGAGCAGGCTGCGGGTGCCGCCGTAGGCGTTGCGGTCGGCGACGACGTGGCCGCCGGCCTCGACGAGGGCGAGCACCGTCCCGGTGAGCGCGGCCATGCCGGACGCGGCGGAGACCGCGTCGGCCGCGCCTTCGAGGTCCGCGACGGCCTCTTCGAGCACCTGGCCGTTGTAGTGCCCGAACCGGTAGTAGACCTGCCCGCGCTCCTCGTCGTCGAGGACCCGGTGCAGCGACGCGAGGTCCGGGTAGGCGTGCACGGTGCTCTGGTGCAGCGCCGGCACCAGGGGCGGGGCCGCGCCGGGCGGGGTGTGGGTGCCCGCTCGCGCGGCGCGGGTCGCCGGGTGCGCGCTGGGGTTCATCGTCACCGTCCACTTCGGATTGTCGCTGCGCCGGGCGGCCGCCCGGCGTCGGGAATCCCGCCGGACCTCGCCGCCGGCTCGCCGGGTGGACGGCGAGCCGGTCGATGAGGTCACGGCGTCAGAAGGTCAGGACCTGGTAGCCGGACTCGACCAGTTCCCGGATGCTCGCGACGCCGGGGGTGCCGGGGGCCTGGTTCTGGCCGATCTGCTTGATCTCCTCGGCCTCGATGCCCGCGGTCGCGCCGAAAACGGTCGTGCAGCCGGAGGAGGCCACCGTGGCCACCTGCTTCTTCACCGCCGTGTAGAGCTCGTGCGCGGGGTGGGCCGGGTCGGCCAGCACGGCCGGCCAGCGGGTGCCGGTGCCCTGGAACAGCACCAGGGCCTCCCCACCCTGCGCGAACTCCCACGCCGTGGCGAGGGCGTCGAACACCCGGCCCAGTGCTTCGTCGGTGCCGGTCGACGGGTCGGACAGCACCACGACCGCGGTCTTGCTGCTCATGGAACGTGCTCCTCGGGATCGGATGAGGTGAACGGCTTCATTTTTACCGTACGTTCGGTAATATTCAAAAGTGGCACTCGTCACGCTGCCCGCAGGAGTTTTTTACCGTACGTTCGGTAACAAGTGTGCCATCGTCCATACCGGAGAGGACCATGACCGGACCACCGAACACCGGAACCGAAGCGTCCACCTCGGACTGTGCACAGTGGACACCGGCGTGTTACTCCTTGACGAGCGCGTCCAGGTAGGCGTCCATCGCCTGCAGGTTCTTCGACAGGATTGCGAGCCGTTCAGCCATGCGGCTGCGTTCCTGCCGGATCCGACTGACGAAGTCCGGTGCGGGATAACGGGAATCCGCCGCCTCGGCCAGGCAGGGCAGCACGGCCCTGATGATCTCGGTTGTCAGCCCGGCATCCAGCAGGCTACGAATCTGTCGGACCCGCTCGACCTGAGCCTCGTCGTAGTCGCGGTAACCGTTTTGCTGGCGCAGAGGATCGATAAGACCCTGCTCTTCGTAATAACGCAGCAACCGCGCGGAAACGCCGGTCCGCTCGGACAGCGCTTTGATCCTCATCACAACTCCCGGAAAGCCACTAGCCTTCACATCGATGTCAAGGTTGGAGTCTAGCCGAGTCTCCGAACACGGAGGCCCGATTCGAGCCCAGGGCAACACCTTCAACGGCTCTGACCACAAAGGACACTCGTGACCACCTCACCAACGCACGTTCCGACAACCGCGCCCGCGGAACGGCTGCCCCTGCTCCCCTTGATCGCGCTCTTCGTCGCCGGACTGATCACCACCCTCACCGAGGCGCTGCCGGCCGGTGTGTTGCCGCAGATGAGCCAGGCGCTGGAAGTCTCGGAATCCGTCGGCGGTCAGACGGTCACGATCTACGCGGTCGGCACCCTGCTGACGGCGATTCCCGTCACCCTGGCCACCGCCTCGTGGCCGAGACGTCATCTGCTCCTGGCGGCGCTGGCCGGATTCGTGGTCGCCAACCTCGTGACCGCGATTTCCCTCAGCTTCCCCGTCACCATGGGCGCGCGATTCATCGCGGGCGCTTCCTCCGGCATCGTCTGGAGCCTTCTCGGCGGGTACGCATCCCGGCTGGTCGGCCCCGGGCTCAAGGGGCGGGCGATGGCGTTCGCCATGGCCGGTACGCCCGTGGCCCTTTCCCTCGGCGTTCCCGTGGGGGCGTACCTCGGCAAGGCGGTCGGGTGGCAGCTCACGTTCGGCGTCGTCACGGCCCTGACCGGGCTGCTGATCATCTGGACCGTGTGGAGCCTTCCCAACTTCGCCGGGCAAAAGGCCGAGGATCGGGTTCCGCTGCGTCGCATCCTGCGGCTGCACGGCATTCGCACCGTCCTCGCCGTGACGGGCGCGTTCGTACTCGCGCACACCATCCTCTATACCTACATCGCGCCGATCCTCTCCGAAGCCGGACTGCAGGACCAGGTGCAGTGGGTCCTGCTCGACTTCGGCATCGCCTCGATCGTCAGCATCTGGCTCACCGGCGTGCTCATCGACCGGCACCACCGCCGGCTGGTCGTCGTCAGCACCGCACTCTTCGCCGTAGCCGCGGGCGTGCTCGCCGTGGCCGCCTCCAGCCCCGCCGTCGACTACGCCGCGGTCGCGGCGTGGGGACTCGCGTTCGGCGGAGCGGCCACCTTGCTGCAGTCGGCGCTGATGAGGGCCGCGGGCAAGCACGCCGACGCAGCCCAGTCGTCGATGGTGACCACCTGGAACCTGGGCATCGGACTGGGCGGCCTGGTCGGCGGCGCGCTGCTCGCCGGTTTCGGCCCCGAGTCGCTCATCATCGCGGCCGTCGTGCTCCTCGTACCGACCGCGCTCGCCGTGCTCCTCGCCCGGAACCACGCGTTCCCGGCGCGGAACCCCGTCTCCGGCCAGTAGCGCCGTCACTCGCCCGAAATCATCGTCAGCAGGAGATCGTCATGTCAGTTTCGGATCTGTTCGAACCGCTCACCCTCGCCCACGGCCCGGCGATGCGCAATCGCTTCATGCTGGCACCGCTCACCAACCAGCAGAGCGAGCACGACGGTTCCGCGTCCCCCTTCGACCAGGAGTGGATCAGGCAGCTCGCCCGGAGCGACTACGCCTTGATCCAGACGTGCGCCGCCACCGTCGAGGCCGGCGGCATCGCGTTCGAGCGGCAGCTGGGTGTCCACAGCGACGCCCACCTGCCCGGCCTGACCGAGATGGCCACCTCGATCCGGCGGGGCGGTGGCCTGTCCGCGGTGCAGTTGCACCACGCCGGCCATCGCGCTCGCCCCGAACTGGGCGGGCTCCCGGCTCCGGCCTCCGACTCCACGGTGCCGGGTGTCAAAGCGCTGACGACGGACGAAGTCGAGCGCATCCGCGACAGCTTCGTCGCCGCCGCCGTGCGGGCGGAACGGGCCGGGTTCGACGGCGTCGCCGTCCACGGCGCGTTCGGGTGGATCCTGTCCGAGTTCATGTCCCCGCTGCTCAACGACCGCACCGACAAGTACGGCGGCAGCACCGAGAACCGGGCGCGCCTCACCATCGAGGTGATCGAGGGAATCCGCCGGGCGTGCGGCCCCGAGTTCCAGATCGGCTGGCGCTTGTCGGTCGAGCGGTACGGGCTGCGCCTGGAAGAACTGCGGGACATCACCGCCGAGGTGCTCGACCGCGAGCTGATCGACTACCTCGACCTGGCCCTGTGGGATTCCGCGCAGCTCGTCCAGGAGGGGGCGTTGCGCGGACAGTCCATGCTCGGTATCTTCACCGGTCTTCCCCGGAAGAGCGTGCGCGTGGGGACAGCGGGCAAGATCATGAGCGCCCAGCGCGCCGGGCAGCTGCTGGACGAAGGCTGCGACTTCGTGCTGATCGGCCGGGCCGGCATCCTCCAGCGGGACTTCCCCCGGCAGGTGAAAGCGAACCCGCGGTACGACAGCGCGCAGCTTCCCGTGACGGCACAGTATCTGCGCACCGGCGGGCTGAGCGAGCGCTTCATCAACTACGTCAGCGGCTGGCCGAGCTTCGTCTACTGAGCAGCCGTCCACCCGAAGACCGACCTTAGGATCGTGACCATGAATCCGGCGAAGAACGCTGACATCAACTTCTACTTCGACCCCATCTGCCCGTTCGCGTGGATGACGAGCAAGTGGATCCGGATCGTCCAGGCGCAGCGCGACTACACCGTCGACTGGCGGTTCATCTCCCTGCGCCTGATCAACTCGCACCTCGACTACGACACCCACTTCCCCCCGGAGTACGACGCCCAGCACACCGCGGGCCTGCGGCTGCTGCGCGTCGCGTCGGCGGCCCGCGAGAAGCACGGCCGTGAGGCGATCGGCCCGCTCTACGCGGCCTTCGGCGCGCGCATCCTCGAAGCCGGCCCCGACGAAGGCAAGACCCCCGGCTGGCAAGGCACCCCCGGCCTCGCCGCCGACGCGCTCGCCGAAGCCGGCCTGCCGACGTCGCTCGCCGACGCCCTCGACGACACGACCCGCGACGCCGAGATCCAAGCCGAGTCCGACGAGGCACTGTCCTTGACGGGCAAGGACGTCGGTACGCCGATCGTCCACTTCGAACCGCCCGGGGGTGTCGCCTTCTTCGGGCCGGTGATCAGCCGGCTGCCCGACGAGGACCAGGCCGCGGCGCTGTGGGACCACGTCGTCGGCCTCGCCCGGTTCCCCGGCTTCGCCGAGCTCAAGCGCAGCCTGCGCGAGCGCCCGCAGCTGCCGTCGTTCGGCGTCACGACGGAGGAGACGGGCAAGACCGAGGACTGGCACGCCGGGAGCCGCAGGCTCAAGAAGTAGCACCCTCCGGCTAGTTTACCGAAAGTTCGGTAAACTAGCCGGTATGGCCCGCCCCCCCTCCATCACCGAAGCCGACCTGATCGACCTGCTCGTCAAGGTGTTCCGCGAGAAGGGCGTCGAAGGCACGGCGATCGGCGACCTCTCGGCGGCCACCGGCCTCCAGCGGGCGAGCCTCTACCACCGCTTCCCCGACGGCAAGGAAGGGATGGCGGACGCCGTGCTCACCGAGGTGGGCAAACGGTTCCTCTGGATACTGGCGCCGATGCGCGAGGACCCGGACGTCACCGAGGGCATCACGGAGACCGCGCAACGACTCGGCCAGTTCTACGGGGCGGGCGCGTTGTCGTGCGTCCTCGACACGATGACCTTGGCCGGCACCCCGGAGCGGCTGCGCGACCACGCCCGGGCGCTGGCCAAGACGTGGATCGACGCGATGGCCGAAGCCGCACAACGCGCGGGCCGCCGCCCGGACGACGCCATGCGTGCCGCCCGAGACGTCTTCCTGCGCATCGAAGGCTCGCTGGTGCTCGCCCGAGTCCTCGGCGACAACGACGCGTTCGCCGAGACGGTGGCCCTCATGCCTAGCCTCCTGGCACCGCCGAAGACACCGACGAAGACGACACCGCGGGACAACCCGAAGCGGCGCAACGCCTAGGCCGAAGCGGAGCGTTCAGGCCAGCGGACGCCGACGTCGGCCAGTGCCGCGGCGATCCGCTCGTCGTCCACCTCGTCCGCGGCCCACCAGACGTGCCCGTCGGGACGCACGAGCACCGCCGCCGCAGTGGTCCACGGGAGTGGCGCCGCGACGACGTCGATTCCCCGCTTCACCGCGGCCGCGGTGGCCGCCGGGATCGGTGCGGCCGCGTCGACCAGGAGCACCGGCCACGGCTGTGCGACCGGCACGCGTGTGCCGGTCAGCGGGTGGCCGCCGGCCGGGTAGGCGACGTCCAGGGCGGACAGTTTGCGGGCCAGCGCCAGCGAAAGCTCGGGCACCTCGGCGATGAGCCCGCTCAGCACCGCCCGCAGGGCCATCCCGTCCGGGGTGGTGGCGGTGATGAGCGCCGACTGGCCCTGGGTGTGCTGGACCAGCTGTTCCCCGACCGGGTGACGCTCGTCGTGGTAGGCGTCCAGCAGCGCCGGGTCCGCGTCGCCCCGGGCGACCGCCGCCAGGCGCCAGCCGAGGTTCATCGCGTCCTGGACGCCGACGTTGAGGCCCACTCCCCCGGCCGGCAGGTGCCGGTGCGCCGCGTCGCCGGCGAGCAGCACCCGGCCGTGGCGGTAGCGTTCCGCCAGCTTCGCGGCATCGCCGAACCGGGTGAGCCAGCTGGGGTCGTGCATCCCGAAATCGCTCCCGGCGACGCGGATCGTGGCCTCGCGCAGGGCTTCCAGGGTCAACGGGCCGGCTTCGTGGCCGGTCACCTTGTCCACCCCGGAGATCCGGTAGCGGCCGTCGCGCAGGGGCACCGACAGCAGCGCGCCGTGCTCGTTGTGGGCGCTGCGCACCGGTTCCGACGTCACCCGGACCTCGCCGAGGTAGCTGTAGAACGTCGTTTCGGTCCCGGGGAAGGCGATCCCGGCCGCGGTGCGCACCACGCTGCCGACGCCGTCGGCTCCGACGACGTAGTGCGCGAGGCGCGTGTACGGACCGTCCGGTCCGGACACTTCCAGCCGGACGCCGTCCTCGTCCTGCGTCAGGTCCGTGACGCGGTGGCCGCGCAGGATCCGCGCCCCCGCCGCGAGCACGTGCTCTTCGAGCAGCTCCTCGGTGCGGCGCTGGGGCAGGGCGAGCATGAACGGGTAGGGCGTGTCGAGCACGGAGAGGTCGATCGGGGTGTCCAGCATGCCGAAGTGCCACCGCGGGATGGGTGTCCCCTCGGCCAGGAACCGCTCGGCCAGCCCGCGCGTCGCCAGCACCTCCAGGGTGCGCGGGTGCACGCCCAGCGCCTTGGAGTGCGGGCTGCGCCCGGCGGCCCGCTCGAGGACCACGGCCGGCACGCCGCCCAGGCCCAGCTCCGCCGCCGTCCACAGGCCCACCGGCCCCGCTCCGACGACCACGACGTCGTCACGCACCGGTTCAGTTGACTGGAGTCTCCCCATATTCATAGTAACGATCATACTCTCAATGTAGGGAGGTAGCATCGGCCCATGGCTGCACGTGACTACCGGTCGTCGGTGCGGGAGCGGCACGCCCAGGACACCCGCCGGACGATCCTCGACGCGGCCGCCGCGTTGTTCGCCGAGCGGGGGTACGCCCGCACGAGCGTCGCCGCCGTCGCGGAGGCCGCCGGGGTGGCGGTGAACACCGTCTACACCAGCGTGGGCGGCAAGCCGGCCCTGGTGACCGCGCTGACCGAGGACGGCGCCCGCGACGAGGAAGCCGTCGAAGCGGCGCGGGCGGTCACCGGGTGCGCCGACGTCCGCGCGGTGGTGCGGCTGGTGGCCGAGGGCACCGGCTGGGTGCAACGGCGCCGGCAGCGGATCCTCGCGATCCTGCTGGACAACCGCACGGCCGACCGGGACGTCGCCGCCGCGGCCGACCTGGCGGTGCGCGCCACCCGGGCGCGTCTCGACGTCGCCGCGGGACGTCTCGTCGAGATCGGCGGCCTGCGCGCGGGGCTGGACCGGACCCGCGTCGGGCAGATCCTGTGGTTCTACTTCGGGTTCGAGTCGTGGCGCACCATGTGGAGCTTCGGCTGGGGCCTGGAGCAGGCGGCCGGCTGGCTGGCCGGGCAAGCGGAGTCGGCGCTGCGGGACGACCGGCAAGATCACGAAGCGGTGTGACCCGTTCACCCGTTTGCGCCCGCGTTGTACGTTGTCGACAAGCCGTCAGCGCCGATGGGACACCCGCCGGCCACGTGGCCAGGAGGCATTGTGCTGGAAGCACTGGGCATGACCCCCGATGAAGAACGGGTCTACCGCGCGATCGTCGGCGGCTACCGGACCGCGCCCGACGAGATCGCGGACAAGGCCGGCGTGGGCCGCGACGACGTGGATCCGATCCTGGAGGTCCTGCTGGCGAAGGGGCTCGTCAACAGGACCGACGAGCACTACGTGTCCGCGCCGCCGGACGTCTCGCTCGGCCCGCTGCTGGTGCACGGCCAGGAGAAGCTGGAGGCCGCCAGGGCCGCGGTGTCCCAGCTCGCCGAGGAGTACCGCGGCAGCGCGCGGCGGCGTGACTCCGCGCAGCTCGTCGAGGTCGTCACCGGGGTGGACGCGATCCGGCGGCAGGCCCTCGCCATCCAGCGCGGGGCCCGCGAAGAGTCGCTGTGGTTCTGCCTGGAGGGCAACGTCGCGATGGCGGCGTCGGAGAACGTCGAGGAGGCGCTCGCGCAGGCCCGCGGCGTGCGCTACCGCGTGATCTACGAGACCGGCCTGCTCGAGGAACCCGGCCGGATCGTCAACGTCCTGGAGGGGATCGAAGGTGGCGAAGTCGCCCGCTCGATCTCGAAACTCCCGGTGCGCCTGGCCATCTCCGACCGTTCGGTGGCGCTGTGCCCGCTGGTCAGCCACGACAGCACGGGCGAGCCGACCGCCGCGCTCGTCCGGGAGAGCAGCCTGCTGTCCGCGCTGGTCGCGTTGTTCGAGGTCTACTGGGAACGCGCGTCGCCGCTGCGGATCGGCGACACCGCGCCCACGAGCCACCTCGACCCCGACGAGCGGCGGCTGCTGTCCCTGCTCATCGGCGGCGTCAGCGACAAGTCGATCGCGACGCAGCTCGACGTCAGCTACCGGACCGTCCAGCGGCGCCTGCAGGACCTGATGCGCCGGGTCAACGCCCGCACCCGGATGCAGCTGGCCTGGCAGGCCAGCAAACTCGGCTGGCTGGACGAGCCGAGCCCCGGGCACCTCCTGCCGCGAACCGGCGGAAGGCACCCGGAGCCCTTGAGCGAAACCGGCTAGCGCAGCCCGTACGCCCGCGTCACCGTCTGGTCGACGATGTCGCCCGCGGTGTCGGTGGCCTGCACCCGCAACGCGACGTACTTGTTCGTGGCCCCGAGCGACGGGTGGTCGATCGTGGCCTCGTAGGACTTCCCGGTGCGCTTGACGTCGACGGCGCGCCAGGTCCTGCCGTCGTCGTAGGACGCCCAGGCCTTCACCGCCCGCACGTCCGGCGCGGCCATCCCGTCCTGGAACCGCGCGCTCAGGCCGATCCTGGCCTTCCGACCGGCCGGGAGCCGGTTGCCGGAGTCGGCGTCCACCGCGTAGTCCAGCTGCAGCAACGGAAGCAGCGCCGGGGCCGCCGACCGGGCCGAGCGGAACGTCCACGACGTCTGCGTGCTCGTGCCGAACAGCCACTCCGGTGAATCGCGCCGCACCGACAGGTCGAGCCGGTAGGTCGCCGGGTCCGCGCCGGCGGGGAAGGTACCGAACGCGTACGGCTGCTCCGACACGAGCTTGCCGTCACGGAACAGTTTCGCCGACGTGGTCGCCGGGGCGGCCTGGTCGTCGCCTTCGTTGAAACCGTAGTGCCCGGCCTGGCTGTCGACGAACTCCGGGATCCGGATCCGCAGGTTGTCGCCCTCGCGGGTCGAGTCCATGCCGGGCACGCCCCGCGGGATGGCGGGCCGCACGACCGGCGCGAACCAGTCCTCGGTCAGGTTCTCCTTGCCCGTGTAGGTGCGCGGCGCCGCGGTCATGCCGCCGTCGAGCGGCGACATCTCGTCCCACACCAGGCCGTGCTTGACCCGGTGCTGCCACTGGATGTCCCCGGAGCTGACGTACTCCTCCCGCGTCGACGGCGTCGTCACGTACCGCTGGTACTCGTTGACGGCGAAGTCCTGCCAGGGCTTCCACGCGAACCGCTGTTCCTTGGCCTCCCCGCCGCTGCCGGTCTGGCGGTAGTGGGTGGTGACGGTCGCGGTGTTCGCCGCGGTGACCCGGTGGACGAGCTTCTCCGGGATCCGGTCGCGCTCGGTCTGCACCACGTCGTAGAGGTACGGGCTGACCGCGATCCCCTGCAGGCTCAGGAAAGCCGGGAAGCGCTTGATCTTGCTGAGCAGCGCCACGCCCTCGTCCCGGTCGAGCTGGACGGTCGGGATCCGCAGGAACGGCGCCGCGCTGATCGACGGCACCGCGGCGGTCCCCCAGCCGTCCGGCACGACGATGAAGACGATCGCCGCCCCGGCGTCCGCGGCGGCGCGGGAGACCTCGTCGCGGTTGTAGTCCGCCGGGTCCGGGTCGACGATCGCGGCCTTCCCGCGCACGTTCGCCTTCGTGAAGTCCGCCGGTTTGCCCGCCCCCGCGGAGACGGCCTGCAGCAGCCGCCAGCCGTCCAGCTTGGGCGATCCGGCGAGGTAGCGGGTCGTGAGCGGAGCACGGCCGCCCAGGACGTTCGCCGTCAACGGCGGCGCGATCCGCGACCAGCGGGAGCCGAACTCGAAGGCCCCGGTCGTCACCTTCGGCGTCGGCGTGACCCAGAGTTCGCGGGTGTAGTCGAACTGCATGGCGTAGTTCGCGATCTTGCGCGAGCCGAGTTCCCGGTAGGTGTAGTAGCTCCAGATCCCGGCCTGTTCCGACGGTTTCGGGGTCTCGATCTGTACCTTCACCGCCTTGCGGGCGTCCAGCACGATGGTCGTGTCGCCGGTGATCCGGATCTCCGGCTGGACGACCTGGTAGACGTAGTCACTGCTCTGGACGCCGTTGACCTGCGCGGTCAGGTAGTACACGCCGTCGCCGAGCTCGACCGTCAGGCCGTCGCCGGCCAGCCAGGTGTTCACGTCGAAGCGGTAGTCCTCGCCGTACACCAGCAGCCACGGCGCGACCGTCGGCTTGCCCTGCAGGTCGAGCGCCGTGAGCTTGACCTTGCGCTTCGGCGCGGTCTTGTCCGCGCCGAGGGAGGTGTGCACGACCACGCCGGACGCGGTCGCCGTGAGCCGCCCGCTGTAGGTGCCCGCCGCCAGTTTCCCCGGGTCGCCGGTGATCGTGACGCTCGCCTGGCCACCGGCCGGAACGTCCACAGTGGACTTGCCGAGCCGGATCCCGTCGGCGGCGGGGACGCCGGCGAGGGACTTGGCGTCGAGGGCGAGCTTCAGGGACACCGGCGTGGTGCCGACGTTGGTGTAGGTGACCTGCTTGGCCACCGGCGCCCGGCCGTCCTCGACGGCGCCGAGGTCGAGCGTGCCGGTGGCGAAGACCTGCTGCTTCACCGCGCGGGCGACGTCGACCCGGCCGCCGCCCTGCTCGAACACCGAAAGCCCGCCGGCGGTCAGGGAGGTGCTGGCCAGCGCGTCCTTGAGCTGCCGGCCCGTCCAGTCCGGGTGCTGCTGGGCGAGGATCGCCACCGCGCCCGCGACGTGCGGCGTCGCCATCGACGTGCCGGACGCGGCGGTGTAGCGGTCGTCGACGACGTCGCCCATGGCGGTCCCCGCGGCGCGCGCGGCGACGATGCCGACGCCGGGCGCGGTGATGTCGGGCTTGACGGCGTTGTCGCCCAGGCGCGGGCCGCGGCTGGAGAACGGCGCCAGGCTCTCGTCACGGCCGACGGCGCCGACGGTCAGCGCCGCCGCGGCGGTGCCCGGCGAGCCGATCGTGTACGCGCCCAGTTCGCCGTCGTTGCCGCCGGCCACCACGAAGAGCGTGCCGGTCTGCGCGCTCAGCGCCTCGAGACCGAGGCTGAGCTCGTCGGTGCCGTCGGTCGGACCGCCGCCGAGGCTCATGTTGACCGCCTTGGCCCCGGAGTGCGCCGCCCACTCCATCCCGGCGAGGACCCAGGACTCGTAGCCGAAGCCGTCGTCGTCGAGCACCTTGCCGACGAGCAGTTTCGCGCCCGGCGCGGCGCCTTTGAGCCGCCCGCCCGAAGCGGCGCCGGAGCCCGCGATCGTCGAGGCGACGTGCGTGCCGTGGCCGAAGTGGTCGGTGGTGTCGGGGCTGGTCGTGAAGTTGACCGCCTCCTTCACACGCCCGGCCAGGTCGGGGTGCGTGGGGTCGTAGCCGGTGTCGAGCACCGCGACCGTGGTGCCGGTGCCGTCGTAGCCCGCGGCCCACGCCTCGGGGGCGCCGATCTGCGGGACGCTCCGGTCGAGGGAGGCACGGACCTTGCGGTCCAGGGAGATCCGTTCGATCGCGTTGCCCGCCGACGACGTCCAGAACGCGGTGACGTTGGCCTTGCTGGCCCGCGCGGAACGGCCGTTGACGCTGGTCAGCGTCGCGCCCAGCTCGGCGGCCGCCGGGGCCGCCTCGGCGGTGCGCAGGTCCGCGCCCTTGCGGTAGGTGAGGATCAGCGGGAGCGTCTTCGACTGCTCGTCGGCGTAACCCTCGGCGATCAGCTCGGTGACGTCGAACAGGGTCCGATCGACCTGCTTCGAGCCGAGCCGGGGGGCGACGTCCTCGGGGAAGACGCTGAGGTGGCCGTCGACCTCCTGCTGGTGGAACCGGATCTTCTCCCGGCCCGGCGCGGGCTGGACGGTGGCGGCCTGCTTGCCGCCGGGCTGCCGTTCGACCTGGACGACGTCCCCGGTGAGCAGGGTGACCGAATGCCGTTCGACGGCCGCGGGTGCCGGCGCCGCTGTCGGGCCGGGGGCCGCGTCCGCGGCTCCGGCGGTGCCCGCAGCCAGGGTGGCGACGCAGGTCAGGACCAGAACACGTGATCTCCAGTGCATCGCACCAGGCTCGCGCCGTGATCGTCATCCGTCACTAGGGCGGCCGCGTCCAAAACACGACACGTCGCATCTTCGTCAGCGGCTCACGGGCCACCCGGACGCCGGCCACTGGCCCACGACAATCGCCTGGGTGATCGACCGGTTCTCGCCGAGCCGATCGGGCCGGCAGCCGGAAGAATTCGCAGACGCCTGATCCGCCTCGAACACCGACCGACGAAAGGGCATCCGCATGAGGCTTCGCCGTCTGCTCGTCCTGCTGGCGCTGGTCGCGCCGGCCACGCTGGCCACGGCCCCCGCGGCGTCGGCGGTGATCGGCGGCTCGGTCAGCACCAGCGGGCCGTGGGCCGTGCGGATGCTCGTCGACGGCAAGGGCGAGTGCACCGGAACCGCGATCACGCGCGAATGGATCATCAGCGCGTCGCACTGCTTCTTCGAGCAGGCCGAGGCCATCGCGGACACCCGCATCGAGTTCCACGTCGGCCACCTGGACCAGCGGAAAGGCACCGTGGTCCGGCCGGTGCCCGGCAGCAGGCAGGGCAGCGCGGACGCCGACATGATGCTGATCAAGGTGCCGCCGATGGCCGTCACCCCGGCGAAACTGCCCGCCACGGGCCCGGTGCGGCCGGGGCGGCACGTCCGGCAGTACGGCTGGGGCGCCACCTGCCAGGGCGACGAGAACAGCTGCCAGTCGGACGTGCTCAAGCAGTCGCTCCTGCGGGTCCTGGCCGCCGACGACCCGCGCTGCGACGGCTTCGCCGTCCCGGGCGGAACCGACTTCTGCACCACGAGCGTCACCGGCATCCCGGCGGGCGGCGACTCCGGCGGCCCGGTCATGGGCACCGGCGCCGCGGCGGGCACGCTCGTCGGGGTCTTCGACACCTCCGACCGCGACACCATGGCCGGTGCCGGCGACGTCTTCCGGCAGCTGAGCTGGATCCGCCGGGTCATCGGCTGACCGGCCACGCACCGTCCTAAGAGGACGCTGTCACTTGGGCGCGCGGTACGGGCGCTCGTAGTCGGTCCGGTCGTGGAACTTGGTGATGTCCCCCTTGCCGTCCTGCTTGAGCCGCGGGTACTCCGTCACGTCGAACACGTTGTCCGAGCGCCGGAACGGGTAGACGTCGTGGCCCTTGCCCGGGTAACTGGGGAAGACGACGTGCGTCTTGCCGGCCTCGGAGTTCTTGGCGAAGGTTTCGGAGACGTAGTCCCACTTCTCCTGGACCAGCGGCCGCCGCGGGTCCTTGGGGTCCTTGATCCACCCGGGCATCTTCACGTTGTTGTCCTTGAGGGTGCCTTCGAGGGTGTTGCCGCCGTGCTGCTTCGCGATCTTGGTGGCCTTGTCCTCCATCGACCCGAGGTACTCGTCCGGCTTCTTCCGCCCGGGCACCCGCTCCAGGTGACCGCCGGACCAGAAGAAGTGCTTGTCGGCCTTCAGCATCTTGTCGAGCTCCGGCTTGAACTTCTCGAACTCCTCCTTGCTCATGTTGTCGACGCGGACGGGCGGCTTCCGCGGGCTCTTCCGCGTCGCCGGCTGGGCCGCCTGCTTCTTCTTGTTCCGGTCCCGCAGCCGCTTCGCGCGGTCCTTCACCCGCCCCTTGAAACACCGCTGCGGGGCGAGGCCGAGCGGGTCGCTGTCGAGCAGCGGCTGGTCGACGTAGCCGACCGGGTTGGGCGCCGCGGCGAGGCCCAGCGGGTCCTGGCTGAGGTAGCGCGTGGTCCGCGGGTCGTAGTACCGGAAGACGTTGTAGTGCAGGCCGGTCTCCTCGTCGCGGCACTGACCGGGGAACGCCAGCGGCATCGCCGCGGTGTCGGCACCGGTCAGCGGCACACCCCAGAAGCTGCTGCGGTCCTGCCAGACCAGCGTCCCGCGCTCGTCGAGCAGTTCGGTCGGCGTCCCGGCGGGCGAGGTGATCACCACCCGGAACCGGGCCTGTTCGACGACGCCGGCGTGCTCGACCTGCACGACGGGGCGATCGTCGCCGAAGCGCTCCCACGTGAGGATCCGGTGGGACCCGTCCGCCGGGCGGTGCTCCACCTGCTCGACGAGGTTCAGCTCGCTCCACAGGAACCGGACGTCCAGGGCGAGCTCGGGCTCCCCGTCCGGGCCGCTCACCCAGCAGCGCTTGGCGAACCGCCGCCCGATCGGGTCGTAGTGGTAGGTCCAGAGCGCACCGTCGGGCGTGCGCGCGGCACGCAGCCGGTCGAGGTGGTCCCACGTGTAGCCGCACGCCCGGCCGGCGTGGCGCCAGCCGGTGACGCGGCCCTGCTCGTCACCGTCGAAGTGGATGTCCCCGATGCGGGCGAGCCGGTTGCGCTCGTAACCGCGCGGGCCCGGCGGTGACGGCGTCGTCGCCGAGGTGATGTTGCCCGCGGCGTCGCGGGTGAACCGTTCCGCCACCACCGGCCCGTGCGCCTCGCTGACCCGGCCGGCCGCGTCGTAGGAGAACTGCCACGGCCGGATCGTGTCGTCGACGCCGGCGAGCCTGCCGTCCGGCCGGTAGCGGTAGGTGCGCCGGCCGACCCCGGCGACGTCCTCCTCGGCGAGCCGGTCCTGTTCGTCGAACCGCCGCCGGAGCACCACGGCGCCGTCGACGCTGCGGACGGCTTCCCGCCCGGCGGCGTCGTAGGCGAATTCGACGTCGTGGCCGGCGATCCGCAGCGATCGGGGCCGGCCGGACTCGGTGAAGCGCCACTCACTGTCCACACCGGACGAAGTCCGGCGGATGACGGCGTCGCCCTCGTCGCGCCAGCACACGCCGAGCCCGTTGATCGTGTCGGCGATGACCCGGTCACCGCCGTCACGGCGGATCTCGACCCGCGACTCGGCGTTCTCGGCGACGACCAGCCGGCCGAGCGCGTCGTACACGTAGGTCGTGACGTCGTCGGGGGTCCGCCGCTCCACGACGTTGCCCTCGATGTCGTAGTCGTACTCGACGACCTGGCCGGCGCCGGTGGTCATGCGCCGCAGCTGCCCGGCCGCGTCGTGGGCGTAGGTGGTCCGGCGGCCGTCGAAGTCGGTCTCTTCGACGAGCCTGCCGGCGGCGTCGCGGACGTAGCGCCAGGTGAGGCCGGCCGGGTTGGTCACCGAGGTGAGCCGCAGCTCCCCGTCGTAGGTGAACAGCGTGCGCGCGCCCGCGGCGTCGGTCTCCTCCAGCACCAGGCCGAACGGGCCGTGCTTGCGGCGCCGAGGCGCACCCGCCGCGTCTCGGTATTCGACGACGTTGCCTTCCGCGTCGTGCACCCACGTCTCGCGGCCGCCGTGCGGGTCGAGCCGCCAGGCGCGCCGGCCGTCGGCGGTCCAGCCGAGCCGCGCGGCCCCGCCGGACGCCGTGTGCGCGAGGCGCGGGCGGCCGTACAGGTCGCGGTCGCCGGGCCGGGCCGCCGGGCCGGTCACGGGCGCGTCCTCGAACGGGTCGGGCGGCTCCAGGACGTCCACCGGTAGCCCGTTGCCGAGCAGCGTGGTGGCCGGGTCGAACTCGGCCACCAGCCGCTCGATCTCGTCGTCGCCTTCGCCGGCCTGCAGCCACACCGCGCCGTCTTCGGCCGGGGTCAGCCGCACGGCGGGCGCGCCGGGGCGGTGGAGGGACACCAGCCCGTCGTCGTCGTACTCGTAGCGGGTCTCGCGGCCCAGTTCGTCCACTTGGGACAGCAGCTCGTCCCGCCGGTTCCACTCGTAGCGCCGGGAGTTGCCCAGCGGGTCGATGCGCTCGATCAGCTGGTGGGCCGCGTTCAGGCGGTAGGTCCAAGTGTGGCCGAGGGCATCGGTGTGCCGGCTCGTGCCGGGTTCGTAGGCGAAAGCCGCGTTGTAGTAACCGTTCGCGCCCACCGCGCGGACGCAGCGGCCGACGTTGTCGTAGACGTAGCGGTACCAGGTGCCGACCCGGTCCTGCCAGCCGACGAGCCGGTGGTCGAAGTCGTGGTCGAGCGCCATCGAGCGGCCCGCGAAGTCCGTCACCGAGCTCAGCTGGGTGTGCCGGTTGTACGCGAACCGCACCACCGGCGGCTGCCCCGGCGCCCCCAGCGCGACGATCCGGCCCCGCGCGGTGCTGACCACGATCTCGACGCCGCCAGGCCGGCGCAGCCTCGTGGGTGAACCGTCGGCGGCGTAGTCGATTTCGGTGCGCTCGCCGTCCTGCTCGATCGCCGTCACCGGCAGAACACCGCCGGTGCCGGAGAAATGCAGCTCGCGGCGGCCCACCGAAAGCCGGAAACCCTGCGGCACACGGCGCAGCCGGTGCCGCGGGCCCTGCACCGGCAGCACGGGCTCGTCGCCCGGGACGGGGTACTCCAGCACCATGCCGTCTTCGGCGTAGAAGCGGACCCGGTTCGCGTCGAGCTCCAGCCGCTGGTCCCAAGTGGACGTCCACGATGGACCGAACCACCGGCCGGCCCGGTAGGACGACAGGTGCGTGCGGGAGAGCTCCAGGTCCGCGACCTCGCCGGGCAGGGTGGCGTCGACCTGGGTCATCACGACCTCGCCCGTCGCGACGTCGATCGGGTCACCGCAGTAGTTCTTCGACTTGTCGGCCGCCGAACGGTCGGGGTTGTCCTTCTTCCTGGTGTCGTTGCCCTTGCCACCTTTGCCGCCGCTGTTCCCGGCGCCGCTGGGGTTCGTCTGGTCGCTGTCGTTCTTGTGGCCGCCCTTGTCCGCGCCGCTGTCACCACCCTTGTGGCCGTCGCCGCCCTTGCCGTCGCCGTGGCCCGCGCTCGAGGTGGAGGTGCTGTCGTCGTCGTGCGGCTTGTCCTTCTTGGCGTCGGGGCCGCCGTCACCCTTCTTCCCGCCGGGCTTCTCCTTGATGGGTCGCGGGGCGTCCACCTTGCCGGGCTTGATCTTGCGCAGCGCCTTGGCGGCGTCGTCGAACAGCGTCCCGGCCTTCTTGAGCAGCGGCACGAGGGCCTTGAGCGCCTTGACGAGCTTCTTGACCAGGTCGGCGATCTTCGACGCGGTCTTGGCGACCGCGGCCACGACCTGCGGCACGACCCAGGTCAGGCCGATGCCGAGGGTGAACACCACCTGCAGCGCCCAGCTGATGAGGTGGCCGACGAGCTCGGCGATGATGTCGCGGACGAGCATCCGGACAGCGGCGACGACCTCACCGGCCGTCTTGACGCCGCTGGAGGCCCCTTCGCAGCCCTTCTGGGCGGCGGTGAGGATGTCGACCGTGTCGGCGGCCCGCTGGCGATACTGGTCGGAGGCGTTCCCGCTCCACGACTGCAGGTCGGCCTTGACCATGTCGGTCAGGTCCGTGCCGACGGCCCCGAGCTCCTCCGCGACGTTCGCCCACGTCTGGGACTGGGCCTTGATCTGGTCGGCGTCCCCGGTCAGGGCGTCGAGCGCCGCGGAGAGCGGGCCGACGTGTTCCAGCAGCCACCCGACCCCCGCGGCGAGGATCGACCCGAAGGGATCCATGGCCATGGACAACGCGTCGAGCGCGACCCCGACGGCCCCCATCGCGACCGAGGCCCAGTCGCCGCTCTCGATCCCCTGTTTGAGATCGTTCGCGGACTCCAGCAGCGGCACCCCGGAAATGGCCGTGGTGGAATCTTCGCGCTGAGCTACCAGCGGGTTCGCCATGGCGTCGGTTCCTTCTCGCGGTTCACTCGATGACCGCCGCAACCCCCGGCATCCACCGTGACGACGTCGCGCACACAGGTGCCGCTGACGACTCTCGTGACCGGGCAGCGTCGATCCCCCACCGGGTGATCGTAGCGAGTCTTCACGGCCAACCGGGGGTGAACAGCGCGGAAACTGCGCGGAAGTCCGGCGGGAAGAGCCCGTTCGCACCAGCACGTTCCGTGACTTCGGATGTCGACGTCGATCGTGGCCGCACTGCTATTGCAGCGATTTCTCCTGCACGGAAATCTCGGCGCGAACACCCCCTGCAGCGTGACCGTGAGTGATCGGGAGCGCACGGGCGAGGTAGCGGCCCGTAGCCGCAATGTGACACTTACCCTTTTCAGTGCACAGGCTGCGATGTACCATCGGATTTGATCAAGCCGACGGAATCGGGGCCCGGACGGCACAATCTCCTGGACGGTGCGCCCGTCCACTCCCATGCCGAGGTGTCGGACCCATGAGGTCGGTAGTCGGCCGCGCGCTGCGCGGATTCTTCGTCGCCGTTGTGCTGGTCGCCGGCAGTGTGAGCACGGCCGGGGCGGTGACCGCGCCCGCCGACAGCCAGAAAGAGGCGGCGCGCACCCCGCTCGCCGACGTCGCCAAGACGCCGGAACCGCAGGTGCCGGACAAATCCTGGCAGGTCGACGGCAATGGCACGTTCACCGACGACATCGCGATCCGCGTCCCGGCCTTCCACAACATCACCCCGGAACTTTCGCTGGCCTACGATTCCTCCGCGCGCAACGGGCTGGCCGGGGTCGGCTGGACGCTCAACGGCCTGAGCGAGATCGAGCGGGCCGGCAGCGGCAAGGGCGCGCCCCGGTACGACGGCTCGGACGGCTACCTCCTGGACGGCGAGGAGCTCGTGCCCTGCGTAGCCGGCAGTGTGAGCCCGAGCTGCACCTCGGGTGGCACGCACTCGACCAAGAACGAGTCCTTCGGAAGGGTCGCGCTGACCGGCACCGGCGCCGCCAGCCGGTGGACCTTGACCGCGAAGGACGGCGTCAAGCGCGTCTACGCGCCGGTGCTGTCCGCCGCGACCGATCTCGTCTACCGGTGGGGCCTCAGCCAGGTCGTCGACACCAAGAACAACACGGTCTCCTACAACTGGGCGGTCAACCAGTTCGAGTGCTGCTGGGAGTACCTCGACTCGGTCACCTACAACCAGGCCACGATCAAGTTCCAGTACGAGAAGCGCACCGACACCGACCTCGAGGCGATGGGCAACGGCGGCCTCCGGACCGTCCAAGGGCGCATCAAAACCGTCGACGTGAGCGTGGCCGGCAGCCGGGTCCGCGCGTACAAGCTGACCTACGCCACCAGTGACGCGACAGGACGGTCGCTCCTGTCGGCCGTACAGCAGTTCGGCGCCGACGCCGTGCTGGACGCCACCGGCACCGTCACCGGCGGCACCGCGATGCCGGCCGTCTCGGCGACCTACCAGGCCGGCGCGCCCGCGTTCGTCTCCGGCAACGACAACAAGGCGTTCACCGGGAACAACAACACCGCCAAGAACTTCCCGATGGACATCAACGGCGACGGCAAGACCGACATGCTCGAGCTGTGGCCGAACTTCGGTTCCTACCAACGCAAGACGTGGCTCTCCAACGGCACCGACTTCACGCTCGCGTCGACGGAGGGCGCGACGTCGCTCAACCAGAACGCGCGTTACCTGCCCGGCGACTTCACCGGCGACGGGAAGTCCGACCTGCTGGAGTTCTCCCCCTCCGGCCTCGGCATGGCGCGGCAGCTGTGGGTGTCCACCGGCACCGGCTTCACAGCGGGCTCCACCGGCGCGGCCCAGGGCCGCAACGACGCGAACTCGCGCTTCCTCCCGATGGACGTCAACGGCGACGGCAAGACCGACGTCCTCGAGCTGTACTCCTGCGGCATCTTCCCCGTGAACTTCTGCCGCGCGACCTGGCTCTCGGACGGCACCACCTTCACCCTCGCCTCCAACGACGCCGGCATCGGGATGAGCGCGGACCGGCAGTTCGAGGCCGCCGACGTGAACGGTGACGGCAAGTCCGACTTCATCGAGCTGCTGCCCGCGCTCTTCGGCGCCGGTACCCGGCACATCTGGCTGTCCACCGGCACGGGCTTCGTCTCCGGGGCGACCGACGGCGGCATCTCCTGGAGCCAGCCGGACGCCGAGGGCGCGGGCAGCCGGTTCCTGATCATGGACGTCAACGACGACGACAAGGCCGACATGGTCGAGCTCTACCCGGCGTTCGGCACGTACACCCGCCGGACCTGGCTCTCCACCGGCTACGGCTACAAGCTGGGCGCCACCGACACGAGCATGAGCTACAGCACGGCGTCCAAGCAGCTCGTGATGGACGTCAACGGCGACCACCGGATGGACATGGTCACCCTCTCCCCCGGATTCCTGGGGGCCTCGACGAAGCGCGACATCTGGCTGTCCACCGGCACCGGCTTCGCGCCCGGCGCGAGCGACCCGACGATGGGGACCTACACCTGCAGCAAAGGCAACTGCACCGCCGACTTCCTCGAGATGGACGTCAACGGCGACATGCGCACGGAGATGGTGGAGCTCTACAACACCAACTTCGGCCTCAACAAGGGGCGCCACATCTGGAACATGGGTGGCGCGGCGACCGACGTGCTGACGTCCCGCACCAACGAGTGGGGCGCCAAGACGACGGTGAGCTACAAGCCGTCCTCCGCGTGGGCGAACACGAACAACCCGCCGCTGACCCAGACGGTGGCCGCGGTGACCGACGACGCCGGCCCGGGCGGCGCCGCGACCACGAACTACAGCTACTCGGGCGGGACCTACTACCACCCGGAGCGCACGTTCCTCGGGTTCCGCACGCAGCGGGAGACCAAGCCCTGCAACGCGGGCGAGACGGCGTGCCCGTACACCGACACGACCTTCCGGCAGGACCTCGCCGCGATCGGCCGGCCGGAGCGCGTCGAGAACCACGAAGGTGATGGCGCGCTGCTGAGCGCGACGGTCACCGAATACGCCACCAACGGCACGACCGTGCCGAGGACGGTGCTGCCGACCGGCACCTGGGAGTACGCGTACAGCGGCCGGAGCGCGGTCTGTCCCGGAGCGGACTGCAAGCGCACCCACACGAGCCTGGCGTACAACGCCTACGGCGAGGTGGTGACCCGGATCGAGCACGGCGACGAAGAGCAGCCGGGCGACGAGCGCACGACGGTGACCACGTTCGTGCCCAACACGGCCGCCTACATCGTGGACAAACCCGCCGCGGTGAAGGTCGTCGCCGGCGTCGGCGCCGGTGGGACCAGGCTCAGCGAAACCCGCACCGGCTACGACGGCGTGAAAGCCTGGGACCAGGCCCCGGCGGCCGGCTTCGAGACGACGTCCGCGCGGTGGCTCTCGACCACGGACACGTTCGTCGAGACCGGCAAGGAGTACGACGCCTGGGGCAACCTCACCGCGGAGATCGACCCGGTCGGCGCGCGCACCACCCTCGGCTACGACCCGGCCTACCACGTGTTCCAGACCTCGGAGACCAACGCGCTGTCCCAGACGGTCGACGCGACGTGGGACGCCGGCTGCGGCACGCCGACCCGGGTGAACGACCTCAACAAGCAGCCGACCACGCTCACCTACGACCCGCTGTGCCGGGTGGTCGAGACCACTCAGCCCGGCGGCAAGTTCGAACGCCACCAGTGGGTGAACGTCGGCGATCCGGCCGGGCAGTACGAGCAGGTCGAGAAGCCGGCCGCGGACGGCACGAGCGCTCCGCAGTGGAGCCGCCGCTACGTCGACGGTCTGCAGCGCCCGTACCGCACCGCGGCGAAGGGCCCGGACGCCGCGACCGGCGACATCTACGTCGACACGGCGTACAACGCCCGCGGCCAGGTCGCGTCGAAGACCGCGCCCTACTACCGCGTGGCGGGTCAGGCGCAGCCGGCGACCTACGCGACGACCACCGCCTACGACGGACTCGACCGGTCGACCAGGACCACGCTGCCGGACGGCGCGACCCAGACCGAGAGCTACGGCCCGTGGTCGACCACCACCACCGACGAGAGCGGCCACACCACGACCGACCGCACGGACGCGTACGGCAAGCGCGTCGAGCGCCAGCAGGTGGTCGGCGGCCAGCCCAGTACCGCGCGGTACGTCTACGACCTTCGCGGCAACCTCGCGCAGTCGACCGACCCGGCCGGGTACGTCATCACCTACACCACCGACTCGTTCGGCCGGCAGACGAAGGTGGCGGATCCGGACAAGGGCGCCACCACCTACGAGTGGGACGCCGCCGGCCGGGCGACCGCGCAGACCGACGCGAACAACCACCGCACGACCTTCACCAACGACCTGCTGGGGCGCGAGACCAGCAAGACGTCCGACGCGGGCACCGCTTCCGCCGCAACGGTTTCCTGGACCTACGACCAGGTCCAAGACGGCTACTACAACGTCGGCAAGGTCACCTCGAACGCCGACGCGGCCGGCACCAGGACGTTCGGCTACGACGCACTCGGCCACGTCGTCAAGACGGTGCGCACCGTGGGCGGCACGGCCTACGAGTTCCGGTACGGCTTCGACACGGGCGACCGGAAGCTGTGGACCACCTACCCCGACGGTGACACGCAGGGCACCGCGGCGGCGCCGCTGCGCTACGACAGCGCGGGCCGGCTCGCGGCGATCCCCGGCTACGTCACCTCGGCGACCTACAACGCCGACGGCAAGGTGACCACGATCGCCAACGCCAACGGCACCGTGACCACCCGCCCGCACGACGGCGCCCGCGGCTGGCTCACCGGCATCAAGACGACGTCGGGCGCCGACGTCGTCCAGGACAACGCGTTCACCCGCGACGCGAGCGGCAAGATCACGAAGGTCACCAGCCCGTTCCCCGACGAGAGCTGGACCTACGCCTACGACGAGGCCGACCAGCTCACCAGCGCGACCGCGGACGCCGGCACGGCGAACAACCAGTCCGTGTCCTACGACGCGGCCGGCAACATCGCCGGGAACTCCCGGACCGGGGACTACACCTACGACCCGGCGCACCCGCACGCGGTGAGAACCGCCGGCTCGAACAGCTACACCTACGACGCGGCGGGCAACATGACCTCCGGGGCCGGCCGCACCCTGACCTGGAACGGTGACGGCCTGCTGGCCTCGGTCGTCAAGAACGGCGTCACCGCCACCTTCACCTACGACGCCGACGGCGCCCGCCTCCAGCAGGTCGAGGGCAGCTCCACGCGCCGCTACCTCGGTGCCGACTACGAGGTCGACGTCACCGCCGGCACGACCACCAAGTACATCTCGATCGACGGAACGCCCGTGGCCCGGGTCGACGGCGGGACGAAGTACTGGGTGCACACCGACGTCCAGGGCTCGATCCAGGCCGAGACCAACGCCGCCGGCGTCGAGGTCCACCGCAAGAAGTACCGGCCCTTCGGCGAGGTCCTGTCGACCGGCGGGTCGCTGCCCTTCGAGTCGCGCGGCTTCACCGCCGAACGCCAGGACTCGACCGGGCTGGTGTACCTCAACGCCCGCTACTACGACCCGCAGCTGGGCCGGTTCATCTCGCCCGACCCCACCATCGACGGCGAGGACACCGTCGGCCTCAACCGGTACGCCTACGCCGCGAACGACCCGGTGAACCAGACCGACCACACCGGCCTCTCGTGCCAGACGTCCGCCGGCAAGAAGTGCGACGCCAAGGACGAGGTGAAGATCAGCCGGTCGGAGATCATCGACCGCGCGCAGAACTGGGTCGATCACAAGCCCGGGCCGTACTACGACCCGGAGAACCTCGCACCCGGTGACACCGGTTTCTCACCCGGACCGGGCGACGGGCGCTCGTACCGCCGCGACTGCTCCGGTTACGTCTCGATGGCGTGGCACCTCAGCTGGAGCGCGAGCACCTGGACCCTGCCGGACTACTCACACGAGATCAGCCGCGACGACCTCAGGCCCGGAGACATCCTCAACTCGGCCGAGCACCACGTGGTCCTCTTCCACCGGTGGATCGACAACAAGGGGAACTTCGAGTACTACTCGTTCGGCTCCACTCCGGTGAAGCACAGCACGGCCAACATCAACGATCGGACCCTGGACAGTCACCCGAACAGCGAGTACCGGGCGTGGCGCTACGACAACGTCATCGAGGACGATCCCACCGTCCAGGCTCCCGTCGCCCACTCGCCGTTCTCCTAGTACCGTGACGCGGTCCGGCTAAGATCCGTCATCACGGTCAGAGGAGAACCTTCCTGTCACTGGTCACCACCGGGAGGACGTCGTGCGGATCGGCGAACTGGCGGCACAAGCCGGGGTGAGTGTGCGGTCCCTGCGCTACTACGAACAGCAGGGGCTGCTCACCAGCACCCGCAGCAGCAGCGGGCAACGGCACTACACGGACGGCGAAATCGAGCGGGTGGCCTTCATCCAGCGCCTGTTCGACGCCGGCCTGTCCAGCCGCACGATCGCCGAGCTGCTGCCCTGCGTCGAGTCCCCCAGCGAGGGCAACTCGGACGCCGCGTTCGCGCGGATGCAGCAGGAACGCGACCGGCTGACCCAGCACATCGCCGACCTCGTCCACACCCGTGACTCGCTCGACGGGCTCCTCGCCGCGAACCGGGCCCACCGCGCGTCGTTCCGGGCGGCGGTCGGCGGCTGACGCGGTCCGCCGGCCGCGCTCAGTGCGATTCGACGAGCGCGGCCATCCGGTCGAGGGTGCGGCGCATGGCCCCACGCGCCGCCCAGCGCCCCAGCGTGACGACCACCCGCAGCGGCTCTTCGCTCAGGTCCCAGCTCTCCCGGACCAGCGTGCCGTCGCCGTCCGGCTCGAACTCGTAACGCCAGATCCGGCCGCCGAACACCAGGCGCCACTTGACGGAGTCCTCGTGCGGCCGGCTCTGCCAGGCGAACCGCCGGCCGGGCACGGCCTCGATCACCGTGCTCGTCATGACGTACTTGCCGCGGAGGTCCATCCTCATGCCGAAGTGGTCGCCGAGACGCAGCGGCCGCACGGGTGAGCTGATGTCGATCGGCTCGACCAAGGAGCCGGACCCGTCGATGTCCTTGTGCCGCAACGGATCGGCGACCACCGCGTACATCCGGTCCGCGGGGGCGACGATGCGGCGTTCGACGGACACGACCCAGCGGCTCATGCCGCCACCCTATCCGCCGCCGGCGGGGACCGGCGGGCGTGGAGCGCGAGCACGAGGTTCGCGCCCAGCGCGGCGCCGAGGATCCCGAGCACCGGGACGACGAGCCCGGACCCGGCCAGCGACAGCAGCCACGCCCCCGCAAGCGCACCGGCGACCGCGGCACCGGTGACCCGGCCGCGGATTCCCTGGGTGGCGAGGTACGCGCCGAGCCCGATCAGCAGTCCGGCGCCGGGCACCACCACGAGCGGGCCGGCGATGGACCAGGAGGGCGCGAGGGACCAGGCGAACAGGACCCCCAGGAACCAGCCACCGAGGCCCAGCGGCAGCACGATCAGCGCCCGGCCCCACCGGCTCAGCGGCACCGCCGCGAAGTCGACCGGACGCCGGTCGAACTGCGAACTGTCGACGCGGCCGGTGTCGAAGAAGGTGGTCAGCAGTCAAGGCGCCGGGCGGACCAGGCGGCGGGCACGATCGCGATGAGGATCCCGGCGACGGCGATCGTCAGGGTCGCGCGCGTGCCCACCGATTCGGCGAAGATTCCGGCGGCCAGTGCGCCCAGGGGCATGGTTCCCCAGATGAGCACGCGCATGCTCGTGTGGACGCGGCCGCGCAGGGCGTCCGGGGTCAGGTGCTGGCGGCGGGTCATCACGATCACGTTGTAGGTCGTGCCGCCGGCGGCGTGGATGACGATTCCCGTTGCGGCCAAGGCCAAGCCGAGCGGGCCCGGCTGGGCGAGCGGGAGCAGCAGGTGGGGTGGCCACGTCAGCACCGGCACCAGCCAGTTGGCGCGAGCCGCCCCGAGGCGGCGGGTCCAGCGGCCGGTCGTCGCGGCGCCGATGACGCTGCCCACGCCCGACAGGGCCAGCAGCACGCCCGCGCCCGCCGCGTCCAGGTGCAGGTCGTGCGTGAAGAACAGGATCTCCATGGACATGATGCCGGCGGTGAAGAACGCGGCGACGGAACTCGCGATGGCCAGCGGGCGGAGCTGGCGGTGGCGCACGATGTAGCGGAGGCCCTCGGCGATCTCGGTGCGCAGCCGCACCTTCCGCGGCCGCGGCGGGATCGGCGGCACGGTGGCCCGGACGCGCGACAGGAGTGCGGCCGAAGCCAGGTAGCCCGCCCCGGTGAGCACCAGACCGGACGCGGCCCCGATCACGCGCGTGATCAGGCCGCCGATGCCGGGCCCGGCGGCCGCGGCGACCGACAGGGTGATCTGCAGGCGCGCGTAGCCGGTTTCCAGGTTCTCCAGCCCGATCACCACCGGCAGGTACGCCTGGTAGGCGGCGTCGAAGAACACGGTCGCGACGCCGACGAGCACCGCCGTGACGAGCAGCTGCCCGAAGTCCAGCACCCCGGTCCAGCCCGCGACCGGAAGCCCGAAGAACAGCAGGGCCCGGACGACGTCGGCGCCGACGAGCACCGCGCGGCGGTGGCGGGTCCGGTCGATCCAGGCACCGGCGGGCAGGCCGATGACCAGGAACGCCACGGTTTCCGCCGCGGTGAGCAGGCCCATCTGCAGTGGCGTGGCGCCGAGGGTGGTCGCGGCGAGCAGGGGCACCAGCGCGGTCGCGGCGGCGGTACCCAGCTGGGAGGCGGCGTCCGCGGTCCACAGGAACCGGAACGCGCGGTGCCCGCGCAGCCCGGCCGTCGACGTGTCCGGCGAGGCGTCGGTCACGGGCCCGGCCGCACCGACGGGACCGCCCGGCCGGGCGGCGGACGCCGATCCGCGTGGTAGGGCAGCACGACGGCGTACCCGTCGTCCAGCCGCAGGGCGAGCTGGTGCGCCGCCAGCTGGTCGACGAGGTCCGCCGCCGCCCCGCCGGCCGGCGGCCGGTCCGTGCCGGCCAGGGTCCGGAACGCGCCGACCCAGCCGGCTTCGACGTGGACGCGGTTGATCGGGCCGCCCGGGCGGGTGTCGTGGATGAGGACGAACCCCGGGCCGTACCGGTAGGTGCAGCTGCCGACGTCGTGAGCGGCCCGCCAGCGGCGCCCGGGCTCCCCGCCGTCCCGTGGTGGCGGCAGGTGGCACAACGCGCGTTCAAGAGTGTTGTCCGGCAACGGTTCCCGCAAGGTCCAGTCTACCGGGACGAACGCCGCCGCGGCGGTGGCGAGCAAGCGCACCATCGTCGCGTCGCGGTGCGCGGACTCGCCGAAGGCGAACGGCTCCGGCAGCCGCAGCCGCTGCGCACTCGCGGCCAGTCCGGCCACGACGCGCAGGGCGCCACCGGGATCGGCGTCGATCCGGCCGAAGCCGAGGTCGACCGCCTCGGGCCACGCCGGGTGCGGAGCGGACAGGGTACGCATGTGGCTCCTCCTCAGGCGGACGGCGTGAGCACCGACAACGGCAAGTGGGCCTTCCCCGCCACAGCAGGCGAAGTGGCCAGGGTGATCCACAAGTCGCCGTCGGTGAAGACCAGGCCGGCCTCCCCGAGCCGGCGAAGCCAGTGGTCGAAGTCGTCCGGATCCCAGTCGTGGTGCTGTTCGTGGTTCAGGTCGGCGAGGACCCGGAGCGGGGCGCGGCCGGTTTCCAGCGCTCGCCAGGCCGCGATCTCCCGCGGGTGCTCGAGCACGTGGTCGACCGGCGCCCAGCCGTGGCGCCGGTCCCGGATCACCACGACGTCGCCGAGGGTGCGGGCGATCAGCGCACTCCCCGCGTAGCCCGCGGTCCACGCGGCCAGCGCGTCGACCAGCGGCCCGACCTCCTCGGCCGTGAGTCCCTGGTCCGGGGTGTCGAAGGAGTAGACGAGCTCGGCGAGCCGCGCCGGGTCGTCGATGTCGTGGACGAGGCGCGACCCCGCCGCCGGGTGACGCTCGGTGAAGCCCTGGCGCGGGTCGTCGAAGTTCGGCGAAAACCGTTGCAGGGCAATCCGTGCCGCACCACTGGGCGGTTGCAGGTGTACCAGGGCGGGCAGCTGGGCCACGACCGCGGCGTAGTCCGCCGCGCGTTCGCCCGGAAACCCGTACAACCAGTTCCAGGCGACGGTGAGCCCGGCGGAGGCGCCGTCACGCAGCATCCGCACGTTGTGTGCCCCGCGGACGCCCTTGCGCATCCGGCGCAGCACGTCGTCGACCAGGCTCTCGACGCCGGGCTGGACGTCCCACACCCCGGCCGCCCGCAGCGCGGCCACGTCCTCGATCCGCGCGTTGGCCTTGATCTCGTAGTGGATGCGCAGGTCGTGGCCGGCGCCGGCCAGCGCCGGCAGCGCCGACCGGTAGAACTCGTTCGGCAGGATGTTGTCGATCGTGGTGACGTCGAGGATCCGGTGCCGGCGCACCAGCCCGAGCACTTCGTCCACAAAGGACTCGGCGGGCTTGGCCCGGTAGGTCATCGCGGTGCCGTTGAGGCCGCAGAAGACGCAGTGGTGTTTCGCGCCCCACCAGCAGCCGCGGGAGGACTCCACGACCAGCTCCGGTTCGACGCGGGCCGCGACGGAAGCGGGAACGGCGGCGAACCAGTCGTCGTAGTCCGGTGTCGTGATCGACGCCGGCGGGACCAGCCGGGACGGGGCCGGACTGACCCGGGTGGCGCCGTCATCGGCCCGCCAGCACAGCTGGGGCACGTCGTCGAGGCCGTCACGGGTTCCGGTCGCGTCGCAGCCGGCGAGCGCCCGCAGCAGTTTCGGGAAGTTCACGTCGGCCTCGCCGCGCAGGACGTAGTCGACGAACGGGTACTCCCGGTGCAGCGCCACGCCCATCGGGCCGTCGGTCGAGTAGCCGCCGATCAGGATCCGCACGTCGGGTCGCCGGTCCTTGATCCGCCGGGCCACCGCGAGGCTGGCGATGGTCTGGCTGAAGGTCGCGCTGAAGCCGACCAGTTCCGGCTCGCGGTCGAGAATGGCGTCGGCGGCCTGATCGGTGAATTCGTCCGCGAGGTCGCGAACCGCCGCGGCGACGCGGAAGGGCAGGCCGGCGCGGCGGGCCAGATCCCGCATGCCCGCATAACCGAAACCGGGTCCGTTGAGCGCGCCCGCGAAGATCCATTCGCCGAGCGAATGGTGGAACCCGGTGTCCGCCATTTCCGCGTAATCGCCCACGGTCAGACCGGCGCGCAGCATCATTTCGGCGAAGGCGAGACTGCCGTGGTAGGAAACCGGGACCGGAAGTCCCTCCCGCGCGCAGGCCGCGCGCAGTACGCCGAGTGCGAGGGAGGGACGGTGCAGCGAGTGCCACGGCATCGACACCAGGCAGGTGCGGGGCGTCGGACCGCTGGTTCGGCCGGTCAGCGCGGTTTCGCGGCGTCGGCTTTTCCGGCTTCGTTGTACATGGTCACGCCGCGGCCGGTGCCGGCGTGCTCGTCCCGTTCGGCCAGGTGTGTCACGGTGAGCGCGGACGCCGGAGCGGCGGTAGGCCGAATGCCGCGGCCGGCATCGGAACGCTCGTCGGTTTCCGCGAGATTCGTCATCGTGGGCGTGGATTTCATCTTTCCCCCTCGTTTCGACGCGAATTTCGAAACTTGGTGACGCACCGGCGGGGTCGTCCGCCGGCCGCCTCGAAACTACAGGGTAAATCCCGCGAGCCTCGTCGGTAAAGCGTTTCCTCGGCTACGGATCGGGTCAGCCGCCGGAGACCAGCGCGGCGGCCTCGGGGCTGTGGAGCCATTCGGTGTAGCTCGGCCCGAGGATGGTCGCGCCCGCCCGGGGCAGGAGGCCGTCCGCGGCGATGCCGGTCACGGTGTGCTCGTCGGTCCGCAGCTCCACCCGCAGGTCGAAGTGGTCGACGAAGGCACGGGCGAGGTCGAGCACCTCGGCCGGGTCCGGGCCGGCGATGTCAGGCGTGCGGCCCCGCGCGGGACGCTCGGCGACCTCGACGAGCGCCGCGGCCACCGCCGTCGCGGCCACGGTCTGCACGCGCAGGTCGAACACCGTGGCGTGGTCGCCGTCGCGGGTCCGGCCCACGAGCTGCCCGGGAAACTCGTGGAAGTGGGTCGCGCGCACGATCGTGGCGGGAACCGGCCCCGCACCGGCCGCGCGCTCGTGCGCCTCCTTCGCGCGGAAGTAGCCGAACCCGGTGTCGTCGATCCCCACGACCGACAGGGTCACGATGTGCCGCACCCCCCGCTCGGCGCCGACGCGCTGCAGGGTGGCCGCGGCAGCGGTGAAGAACCGCGTGGCCGGCTCTTCGTCCAGGGACGTGGCGTTGCTGACGTCGACCACGGCGTCGATGCCGTCCAGCGCGGCGCTCAGCCCGGCTCCGTCCAGGAGGTCGACGCCGGCCAGCACCGTCACCGTGTGGCCGCGCCCGCGAGCCGCCTCGACGACGTGCGGGCCGACCAGCTCGTCCGCTCCGGCCACGGCGATGCGCACACTCTCCCCCGTCCTGTGCATGGTCCAAGGCGTGCCGGACCGACGGTAGACAGCGGCGCCGGACGGCGCAACGACGGCCGGCCGCCACGCTGCGAGCGGGCGGAAGGTCCCGCACGATGAGTGCAGGACCGTCTGGGGAGACACATGGAACGCTTGCTCGACCTCTTCGCGGCCAGGGTCGCCGAGAGCCCTGACGCGACCGCGCTCGTCTTCGCGGGTGAGTGCATGTCCTTCGCACAGCTCGACCGCGAGGCCAACCGCGTCGCCCACTACGTCGCCGGGCGGGGCCTGGGGCCCGAGGACCTGGTGGGGCTGCGGATGGACCGCGGGTTCGAGATGGCGGTCGGCGTGCTCGGCGTCCTCAAAGCCGGTGCGGCCTGCCTGCCGCTCGATCCCGTGTACCCGTCCGACCTCGTGGCCTGGATGGGCGCGGACGCGGGCGTCTCGCTCGTGCTCACCAACACCACCGAGGTCGCGGCCGACGTCCGGCTCGGCGACGCCGTGGCCGGACAGCCCGACCACGCCCCCGGCGTCGAGCTCCGGCCCGAGAACCTCGCCTACGTCATGTACACCTCGGGCTCGTCGGGCAAGCCCAAGCCGGTGGGCGTCGAGCACCGCCACCTCGAGCACGTCTTCGCGGCGTGGGACGAGCTGTTCCGGCTGCGCGAGGAGCCGCTGACCTTCGTCTCCGTCATCGGGATCGGCGTCGACCTCTTCTTCGCCGACCTGCTGCGCTCGGTGTTCGCGGGCGGGACGATGGTCATCGCGACGCGCGAGGCGGTGGCCGACCCGGCCGAGCTGCTCGCCGAGTTCCGCCGCCACGGCGGCGACGCGACCGAACTGGTGCCCGCCCAGGCGAAGGCGCTCGGCCGCGCGGGTGAGCTGCCCGTCATGCGCCTGATGTCGGTCGGCTCGGAGGGGTGGCCCGCGGCCGACTTCCGCGAGCTCGCCGGGCGGCTGCACCCGGGCTCGGTGGTGCTCAACGCCTACGGCCTCACCGAGACCACCGTGGACTCCCTCCTGCTGCGCCCGGACGTCGACGTGCTCGGCGACACCGCGGTCGTGCCGCTCGGCACGCCGATCCCCCGCGTCCACACCCACGTCCTCGACGATCGGCTCGAGCCGGTCGAGCCGGGCGGGATCGGCGAGCTCTACATCGGCGGCGCGGGCGTGGCCCGCGGCTACCGCGACCGGCCCGCGCAGACCGCGTCGCTGTTCGTCGCCGACCCGTGCACCGCGGGGGCGCGGATGTACCGCACCGGCGACGTCGTGCGGACCCGCGCCGACGGCAACCTCGACTACCTCGGGCGAAACACCGACCAGATCGCGCAGCCGGGCCCGCGGGTGGAGCTCGCCGCGATCGAGGACGCGCTGCTGCGGGAGCCGGGGGTCGTCCGCGCCGCCGCCGCCCTGCGTGACGGGCGGGTGATCGGCTACGTCGTGGGCCCCGCCGAGGCCGGGCACCTGCGGTCCGCGCTCGCCGGGCGGCTGCCCGCGCACCTGGTCCCGCACCGGGTGCTCGTCCTCGACCGGATGCCGCTGCTGCCCAACGGGAAGCTGAACCGCCGCGAGCTGCCCACGCCCGAAGGCTGACGTCGTCGTCCGTCCCGGCAGGCGACCCGTGCTCCCGGCATCGGCACTCGGCCCTCAAGATACCGACATTCGGCGGTAGATAGACGTCCGACTTGTCTGCTTCGATTCTCCCAGATCGTTTTACAACGTTGTAAAAATGAAGGGGATCTCGCCGATGAGAAGAGCCGCTTCCGTCCTCCTCGCCTTGCTGGTGGCGCTGGGCGTGGCGTCGGGAACGCCGCCCGCAGGTGCCGCCGAGCCCGTGCACGGCCTGAAGGCCGAGTACTTCACGCCGTCGTCGCCGGACGCGCACGACTTCGCCGACCTGGCCGGCACCGCGCTCGACTCGGAGGTCGACCACCCGGACCTGACCTCGGTCTTCGGGTTGGTCACCGGGCGCACGGAGCACACGACCGCCCGGTGGACCGGGCAGATCGCCGTGCCGCAGACCGGCGACTACACCTTCTACGCCATCGGCGACAACGGGTTCCGGCTGTTCATCGACGGCGCCCCGGTGATCGACCACTGGGTCGGCGACTGGGACACCGAGCAGACCGGCGCGCCGGTCACGCTGACCGCCGGCAAGCAGTACGACTTCAAGCTGGAGATGTTCCAGGACACCGGCGGCGCCAACATGTTCCTGCGCTGGTCGAGCGCGGCCATCGCGAAGCAGATCGTGCCGCTGTCGGCGTTCACGCCGCCGGCCGGCTACCAGGTCGTGCCGCGCACGGCGGAGGTGTCCCAGGACGGCCGCACGCTCACGGCCGGCTTCGACGGCCGCGTCTCGGGCTCGAACGACTTGAAGGACCATCTGCGGATCGACGTCGACGCGACGCCGATGCCGGTCTCGTCCATCACGGCGAACCGCGACCGGGTCACGATCCGGCTGGCCGAGAGGGTCCTGAAGGGCCAGCGAGTCAGCGTCTACTACGACGGCGCCGGCGCGCTCGCGGTGAACGGCACGAAGATCGGCAAGGTCATCCGCAGTGCCGCGAACACGTCGACGGAACGGCTCCGGACGACGTGGGGCGAGAACGTCGACACGCGCCACCCGCTGCCGGAGTACCCGCGGCCGCAGCTCGAGCGCGACAAGTGGGTCAACCTCAACGGCCCGTGGGAGTTCTCGGCCGCCCAGGAGGGCCAGCAGCCCACGTTCGGCAAGCGGCTGCCCGAGAAGGTGGTCGTGCCCTACCCGATCGAGTCGCAGCTCTCCGGGCTCGAACGGCACGAGGACCACATGTTCTACCGCCGCACGATCACCGTCCCGCGCGACTGGAAGATCGGCGGCGGGCAGCGTCTCAAGCTCAACTTCGGCGCGGTCGACTACCAGGCCAAGGTCTGGGTGAACGGCAAGGTCGTCGCCGAGCACACCGGCGGTTACACGGCGTTCAGCGCCGACATCACCGACGCGCTCAAGCGCGGTGACGAGCAGGAGATCGTCGTCGCGGTCACCGACACGACCGGCCCGTACCAGCCCAAGGGCAAGCAGTCCCCCAACCCCGGCGGCATCTTCTACACCCCGTCGTCGGGCATCTGGCAGACCGTGTGGCTGGAGCCGGTGGCGGACAAGGGCATCGACGAGATCAAGACGACTCCCGACCTGACCACCAGCTCGCTGGCGCTCAACGTCAAGTCCGCGGGCAACGCCACCGTCACGGCGGTCGCCAAGGACGCGCGCGGCCGGCAGGTCGGCACGGTCACCGGACCGGCGAACGCGAACCTGAAGCTGGCCGTGCCGAACCCGCACCTGTGGACGCCGGACGACCCGTACCTGTACCAGCTGGAGATCAAGCTGGGCGGCGACAAGGTCAAGAGCTACTTCGGCATGCGGTCCACCGGCATCACGAACGTCGGCGGCGTCCCCAAGCTGACGCTCAACGGCAAGCCGTACTTCTCCCTGATGCAGCTGGACCAGGGCTTCTACCCGGACGGCCTGAACACCGCGCCGAGCGACGACGCCCTCGTCTTCGACCTGAAGGCGCAGAAGGACCTCGGCTTCAACGCCGTCCGCAAGCACATCAAGGTCGAGCCGGCCCGCTGGTACTACCACGCGGATCAGCTCGGGCTGCTGGTCTGGCAGGACTTCGTGTCCCTCGACGACGGCAACAACCCCGCGGCGCAGCAGGCGTGGCTCAGCCAGGGCCTCGAAGAGATGCACCAGCTGCAGAACTACCCGTCGGTCTACGCCTGGGTCGTGTTCAACGAGGGCTGGGGCGAATGGGACAAGACGGCCACCGGCCGGATCGCCGACCAGGTCAAGGCGGCCGACCCGAGCCGGATCGTCAACGCCCACAGCGGGGTGAACTGCTGCGCGTCCAAGGGCGACTCGGGCCGCGGTGACGTCATCGACCACCACGACTACAACAACACCGACCCGGCCGCCTCGGACGGCAGACGCGTCGCGATGGACGGCGAGCACGGCGGCTTCACGCTGCGCACGCCGGGTCACCAGTGGCCGGGCGCGCCGATCGCGATCTACAGCGGCGTGGCGGACAAGGCGGCGCTGACGGCGAAGTACGTCGACAACACCCGCACGTTCTACCTCGGGCAGGCCAGGGCCGAGCTGTCGGCCTCGGTCTACACGCAGGTCACCGACCTGGAAGGCGAGCTCAACGGGCTCTGGACCTACGACCGCAAGCGCCTCAAGGTCGACCCCGGTCCCGTCCGCGAGATCAACCGGCGCGTGATCGAGGCCGGCGCCAACGCGGGCAAGCCTTATCCCTACGCGGGCAAGGGCGAGTGGAACCTCGACGAGCGCAAGGGAACGACCGCGAAGGACTCGAGCGGCGGCAACAACCCGCTGACGCTCACCCCGACCGGGGTGGCGTTCAAGGACGGCGCGCTGCAGTTCACCGGCGGCTCCGCCGACACCTACGGCCCGGTCGTCGACACGACCGGTGACTACACCGTGTCCGCGAAGGTGCGGCTCGACGAGCTGCCCGGCAACTACGCGACCGCGGTGAGCCAGGACGGCCGGGAGCGGGAAAGCCCGTTCTACCTGCAGTACGGGCAGGGCGCGTTCGCGTTCAGCACGCCCGGCGGCAACCGGGCCCGGTACGACGTCGTGCCGGAGATCGGCCGCTGGTACGAGCTCACGGGAGTGCGGGCCGGCAACGAGATCCGGCTCTACGTGGACGGCGTGCAGGTCGCGACGGCCCCGGCCGGACCGGCCGTCGCCGGCACCGGCGCGTTCACGCTCGGACGAGCCAAGTACAACGGCGGCAACACCGACTTCTGGCGCGGTGCGGTCGACGACGTCCACGTGGTCGGCAAGGCGCTGACGGACGCGGAGGTGGGCCTGCTCTCTTGATGCCTCCGGTGTCTTGAACCAGCGACGCGGGTGCCGCGCTCTCCATCGCGGCACCCGCGCCCGCTCGACTCGCGTTGACCACCGCACTCCGCACTCCGTAGGTTCGACACCGAACGAGGAGGTCCGGAATGAGCCACCTGGTGCGATTCACCGACGGAACCGGCGACATCCGGGTCGGGCTGCTCGCCGACGAGCAACTGCGGCCGCTCGCGGTGTCGTCGATGAGTGACCTGCTGCGCCACACCGTGACGGAGATCCGCGAACTCGCCGAGGCCGCCGGGGATCCTGTGTCCACGGACGGGACGCGCCTGCTGCCGCCACTGGACGGCCGCATGGAGGTGTGGGCCGCCGGGGTGACCTACCAGCGGTCCGAGGAGGCCCGCCGCGAGGAGAGCGCCGACGAGGACGTCTACGCGCGGGTGTACCGCGCGGAGCGGCCCGAGCTGTTCTTCAAGTCGGCCGCGTGGCGCGTGGTCACCGACGACGAGCCGATCGCCGTCCGCGCCGATTCCGCCAACAACGTGCCGGAGCCGGAACTCGGGCTGCTGCTGACCGGCGCCGGGGAGGTCGCCGGGTACGTGGTGGTCGACGACGTCAGCTCCCGCAGCATCGAAGGCGAGAACCCGTTGTACCTCCCGCAGGCCAAGATCTACACCGGGTCGTGCGCGATATCGGCGCGGGTGCGACCGGCGTGGGAGGTGCCGGACCCGCTGTCGCTCAGCCTCCGCATGCGCATCCTGCGCGACGGCCAGGAGGTGTTCGACGGCGAGTCCAGCACCGCCCAGCTCAACCGCAAGCCGGCCGGTCTGGTCGAGTACCTGTGGCGGGACAACGACTTCCCCGACGGCGCCGTCCTTTCGACGGGCACGTCCGTGGTGCCGGGCCTCGATCAAGGGCTGCGGCCGGGAGACGTCGTCGAGATCGAGATCGGCGAGGTCGGATCGCTGCGCTCCCCCGTGGTGCTCGGCGCGGACGAGGTGCGCCGGGCGCTCGCCGCGCGCTGAAACGCACCACTACAGCTAAAACCGGTCGGCGGTCAGCGGTGGACCTGCCACTGATCGTTCGCGTGCACCACGGTGCGAGACAGGTTCGGGCACAGGAAGTTCGCGGTGGAGGAGTTGGAGATGACCGAGGTGTTGCCGGTGCTCGCGGCCTGCCAGGAGCCGTTCAGCTTGATCTTGTAGCTGCTGCTCTCGATGTTCCGGGTGCCCAGCGCGGTGCAGTAGGCCGCGGTGGTGCTGCCGCTGGCGTAGACCTCGAAGATGTTCCAGCTGCGGTTGTCCCGGGACTGGTCGGTGCCCGACTGCGTGTAGAGCGTGTCCCACCGGTTGGCGTGGTAGTTGAACAGCGACGAGGTCCAGGTGTTCTTGCCCGCGTCGGTCTGCTCGACCTTGCCGTGGTAGGAGTCGTGGCCGTTGACCGAAGTCACGTAGTTGGTGCGGAACACGGCATCGATGTTCACCGACTTGGCCACGTGCACGCCGACGCACCAGTCCCAGGCCCAGACCTGCTTGGCCCCGCCGGAGTAGGCGGTCACCAGCTCCACACAGGACCCCGGGGCCTTCATCGTCGGGGCGTAGAGGGTGTCGCCGGAGACGCTGAGGTCGCTGTAGGCCGACTGGACGGCGTCCTGCCCGGTGACCGCGCTGCCACCGGTGTAGACGCCCCAGTCGTCGTGGATGCTGGTGGCCTCGGTGCGGTGGCCGGCCTGCCCGGTGCGGATCTCCCGGAACCGGTCGGCCGCGGCGATCTGGGTGGTGCCGTCGACCGCGCCGGCCACGGCGGTGCCCGGCGCCGCCATCGAGGCCGGCGCCGCGATCGCGGTGGCCGGCACGCAGAGGAAGACCGCGGCGGAGAGTGCGACGAGGGATTTTCGCATCAGAACTCCTAGTCTGAAAGCGCATCGCTCAGGCTCCGGTCCGGTGCGTGAGCGGAGGCCCGCTCACGCAGGCCGGGAACGCACCCGCCGTCGACGACGCGTGCGAAACAGGCGCACGGGGCCGTGGCCCCGCACGCGGATCAGGAGATGACCAGCTTCAGGCGGTGCTTCTGCGGAAACTCTTTCGACGCATTTCGGGGACCACCTCCGGGGACAGGGAGATATTCACCCACCAGTGTGAGAAAGGTCTTCCCCGTGGTCTAGACTTTCCCTTCAACTTGTCTGATTTCTGTCTCTGCCGCAGACCGTCCACATCGGACCGAAGCCGGCTAGCGGGTTCTGCGGGTGACGAGCCGTTGCAGGACGATGAAGACGAACAGGAGGGCGCCGGTGATGATCGAGGTCCACCACGAGTTGAGGGTGCCGTCGAAGGTGATCAGCGTCTGGATGATGCCCAGCACCATGATGCCGAGCACGGTGCCCAGCACGTAGCCGGAGCCGCCGGTCAGGATGGTGCCGCCGATGACCACCGCCGCGATCGCCGTCAGCTCCAGGCCGACGCCGTTGAGCGGGTCGCCGGAAGACTTGTACAGCACCAGCAGCAGCCCGCCGAGCGCCGAGCAGAAGCCGCTGATCGTGTACACCGCGATCTTCGTGCGGCCGGTCTTGAGACCCATCAGCATCGCGGACTGCGCGTTGCCGCCGATCGAGTAGACGGTGCGCCCGAACCGGGTGAACGCCAGCACGTACGCCGCGACGGCGACGACGACCAGGGCGGCGACCACGCTGATCGAGATGTGCAGCTCGCCGCCGAGCGGGAGCTGCGTCTGGGCGAGGGTGGCGATCGTCGGGTTGTCGATCGAGTACGCCTCGGTGCTGATCGTGTAGCAGAGGCCCCGGGCGAAGAACATCCCGATCAGCGTCGCGATGAACGGCTGGATCTCGAAGAAGTGGACGAGCGCGCCCATCCCGGCGCCGAGCAGCGCCCCGATCACCAGCACCACCGCGATCGCCGCGTACGCGGGCCAGCCGTGCTTCTGCATCAGGTCGCCGGAGACCACTGTGGACAGTGCGACCACGGACCCGACGGACAGGTCGATGCCGCCGGTGAGGATCACGAACGTCATCCCGACCGCGACCACGAGCAGGAAGGCGTTGTTGATGAACAGGTCGAGCACGACCTGCCCGGACCCGAACGCCTCGTAGCTCGACGCGCCGAAGACGTAGGCCCCGACGAGCAGCGCCATCGTGGCGAGGATCGGGAGGTGCCGTTGCTTCGGCCGGTAGCCGCGGACGCGGTCCAGGGTCGTCATGCCGTGACCTCCACCTTCTCCGGAGCGGGTGCGGGGGCCGGCTGTCCGGGCCGGGGTGTCCGGCGGCGCCGGAGCTTGCGGCGGAACGCGGGCGACTGCAGCAGGCACACCGCGAGCACGACCACGGCCTTGAACAGCATGATCGACTCGGGCGGGATGCCGAGGGCGTAGACGGTGGTGGTGAGCGTCTGGATGAGCAGGGCGCCGATCACCGCGCCACCCAGGGAGAACCGGCCACCGGTCAGCTGCGTGCCGCCGACGACGACGGCGAGGATCGCGTCGAGCTCGATGAACAGCCCGGCGTGGTTGGCGTCGGCGCTGTGCACGTTCGCGCTGATCATCAGCCCGGCGATGCCCGCGCACAGCGCGCAGAAGACGTAGACGAGCCAGGTCAGCCGGGCCGAGCGGAGGCCGGCCAGCCGGCTGGCCTCGGGGTTGCCGCCGACGGCCTCGACGAGCAGGCCGAGCGCGGAACGGCGGACCAGCAGCGAAGCGAGCACGAACACGGCCAGCGCGACGAGGATCGCGCTCGGCAGGGTCAGCACGAACCCGCTGCCGATCCATTCGTACGGCGCCGAGGTGATCGTGATGATCTGCCCGCCGGAGATCAGCTGCGCGATCCCGCGCCCGGCGACCATCAGGATGAGCGTGGCGATGATCGGCTGGATGCCCAGCACGGCGACGAGCCAGCCGTTCCACACCCCGAGCACCAGCGACAGCCCGAGCGCCAGTCCGACGGCGACGAGCGTGGCGCCCACGCCGCCGGGGTGATCGGCGATCCACAGGCAGGCGAGCGAGCCGCTGATCGCGACGACCGCGCCCACCGAGAGGTCGATGCCGCGGGTGGCGATGACGAGCGTCATGCCGATCGCGATGAGGATCAGCGGGGCGCCGTTCTTCAGGATGTCGACGAGGTTCCCGTAGAGATGGCCGTCACGCAGTTCGATCGAGAAGAACGCCGGGCTCGCGATGAGGTCGCCGACCAGCAGCGCCAGCAACGCCACCACGGGCCAGAACAACCGGTGCTTGGTCATGAGACGGCTCCCTCGGCCATCGTGGCCATGATCTCGTCGGCGGTGAGCGCCCGGTTTTCCGGCTGTGCCACCACTTTCCGGTCGCGCAGCACCACGACGCGGTGGCTCAGCCGGAGCACCTCCTCCAGCTCGGCGGAGATGTACACGACGGCCATCCCGTCGGCCGAGAGCCGGGTGACCAGCCGCTGGATCTCCGTCTTGGCGCCGATGTCGATGCCGCGGGTCGGCTCGTCGAGGATGAGCAGCCGCGGGTCGGTGATGAGCCAGCGGGCCAGCAGCACCTTCTGCTGGTTGCCGCCGGACAGGGTGCCGACCAGGGCCTCGGGGTCGGCGGGGCGGATGTCGAGCGTTGCGATGTACTTCCGGGCGATCTCGTCCTGGCGGCGCCGGGACAGCGGCCGCGCCCAGCCGCGCGAGGCCTGGAGCGCGAGGACGATGTTCTCCCGGACGGTCAGTTCCTCGACCAGGCCTTCGGTCTTGCGGTTCTCCGAGCAGAACGCGATCCGGTGGTCGAGCCCGGCTCGCGGCGTCCGCAGCGGGGTGACGCGGCCGTCGATCTTCACGGAACCGCTGTCGGCGTGATCGGCGCCGAAGAGCAGCCGGGCGAGCTCGGTGCGCCCGGAGCCGAGCAGCCCGGCCAGCCCGACGACCTCGCCGGCGTGGATGTCCAGCGTGAACGGCTCGACGCCGCGTTTGCGGCCGAGGTCTTCGGCCGCCAGCAGCACCGGTGCGTCCGCCACCTCGGCCCGGGTCGGCCCGGAGTCCTCGAGCGTTTCGAGGACCCGCAGCTCCTTGCCGATCATCCTGGTGACCAGCTCGACCGGCGTGATGTCCGCGGTGCGGTACTCGCCGATCAGCTTTCCGTTGCGCAGCACGGTCATCCGGTCGGCGATCGCGAAGACCTGGTCGATGAAGTGCGAGACGAACAGGATCGCCAAGCCTTCGTCGCGCAGCGAGCGCACCACCGTCAGCAGCCGCTCGACCTCGCCGGCGTCCAGACTGGACGTCGGCTCGTCGAGCACCAGGATCCGCGCTTCGACGTCGAGGGCCCGGGCGATCGCGACCAGCTGCTGGACGGCGATCGAGCAGGTGCCCAGCTCGGCCGAGACGTCGACCCGGACGTCCAGCCGCGCCAGCAGTTCCTCGGCCCGCCGCCGCATCGGGCCCCACTGGATGCGGCCGAAGCGGCGGGGTTCCCGGCCGAGGCAGACGTTCTCCGCCACGGACAGGTTCGGGCAGAGGTTGACCTCCTGGTAGACCGTGCTGACGCCGGCCCGCTGGGCCTCGCCGGGGCCGCCGAAGGAGACGGCGGTCCCGGCGAGCGTGATCGAGCCCGCGTCCACCCCGTGCACGCCGGTGAGCACCTTGATCAGCGTCGACTTCCCGGCGCCGTTCTCGCCCATCAGCGCGTGGACCTCGCCCGGGAACAGGCGGAAGCCGACGTCGTCGAGGGCGACGACACCGGGGAACTCCTTGCGGATCCCGGTCATGACGAGGATTTCGGCGGGCATCGCGAACCCCTCAGTACTGGCGCTTCGGCAGTGCGGCCTTGGCCGACGCCTGGTCGAACTCGGTCTCCTGGGTCTCGATCCGCTCGGGCACCTGCTCGCCCGCGTTGACCTTCTTGACCAGGTCCATCAGCTGCGGGCCGAGCAACGGGTTGCACTCGACGACGTGGTTGATCTTGCCGTCGGCCAGCGCCTGGAGGGCGTCCTTGACGCCGTCGACCGAGACGATCTTGATGTCCTTGCCGGGCACCTTGCCCGCCGCTTGGATCGCTTCGATGGCACCGAGGGCCATGTCGTCGTTGTGCGCGTAGAGCACGTCGATCTTCGGCTGGGACTTGAGGAAGGCCTCCATGACCTCCTTGCCCTTCGCGCGGGTGAACTCCCCGGTCTGCGAGGCGACGATCTTGTACTTCGGGTCCGCGGCGATGACGTCCCCGAAGCCCTTCTTGCGGTCGTTGGCCGGGGCCGAGCCGGTGGTGCCCTGCAGCTCGACGATGTTCACCTGGCCGGTGGCGCTGCCGAACTCCTTGGTCAGCCACTCCCCCGCTTTCTTGCCCTCGGCGATGAAGTCCGAGCCGAGGAAGGTCTTGTAGAGCGTCTTGTCCGGCGAGTCGATCGCCCGGTCGGTGAGGATGACCGGGATCTTCGCCGTCTTCGCCTCCTTGAGGACGGTCTCCCAGCCCGACTCGACGACCGGCGAGAAGGCGATGACCTTGACCTTCTGCTGGATGTACGAGCGGATCGCGGCGATCTGGTTCTCCTGCTTCTGCTGCGCGTCGGAGAACTTGAGCTCGATCCCGGCGGACTTGGCCGACTCCTGGATGGACTTGGTGTTCGCGGTCCGCCAGCCGCTCTCGGCGCCCACCTGGGCGAAGCCGAGCGTGACGGCCCCGCCGGTGGTTCCCGTGCCGCCGCTGCCGCTGCTACCACTGCAGGCGGTGAGCAGGACCAGTCCGGCCGCCGCGACCGCCGCGGCGGCCCATCGCTTCTTCAGCACGTTCACTCCTCGATCGACGGTGATCTTTGCTGTTAGCGTTAACAGTTCGCGCTTTGGGGACCGGTGTCCGCGCCGGCCGCGCGCAGTGCCGACCGCCCTCACGGGACCAGCCGACCCTTCGCCACCAGGCAGTCCGACCCCGCATCACCGTGACCCCCATCACTCTTTCGGGTGGCGACGGGGAGTCAGTGTTAGCGATAACAACAATCCGGTCAAGTCCGGCTGCGGTAACGGTCTCGTCACATACCACCGCGGTCGCCGCACACGGCCCGAACACGAGACGGACCGCCCGCTCGAACTGGGGTCAGCGGGGTACGCGACCGGGCCGGGCCGGCGGACACGCGGGGTGCGGCGGCCCAGGTCGGCGTGCAGGTCGAGGCCCCGCGCGCTCGTACAGCCGCCGCACCGCGTTCCGCTGGCTCGGTTCGGCCATCGTGAACTGGTGCACATGGTCCACTCCCGTGTTCCACCACGGGTTCTCGCCCGCCGGCTGCCCGCCCGCCCGAGGGATAGGGCAACGGACCACGCGCGAGCGCCAAGAGCATCCCTGCCCTACGCCGTAGCCGCCACGGTGGGCACCCACGGACCGCTCCTGCCGGAGACCGCGTTACTGCGGCGTGGCCGCGTTGAAGACCGGCTTCGGGACAGAGACCTGGTTGAGCCCCCAGCGGGACATGATCCCGACGTACGTGCCGTCGCGGAACAGCTCCTCGAACACCTGCTGCAGCACCGGGCCCAGCTTCGAGGACTTGGGGACGTACAACGCCAGGTCGTCCTTGGACGCCCCCTGCGCTTCGGTCTGGGTGACGTACTTGGTCCCGCCCTGTTTCTGCGTCACGTCGATCGCCGCGGCCTCCGTCATGCCCGCGGCGTCCGCGCGGCCCGAGAGGGTGGCCAGCAGCGTGGCGTTGGTGTCGTCGAGGCCGACCGTCTGCGTGGCCTGATGCTTGCCCTGCGTGCAGAAGTGGGACAGCTTGGTCAGCTGCTCCTCCACGACGCTGGCGGTCACCACCGCGATGCGCTTGCCGCAGAGGTCCTCGACCCGCGCGATCCCCGCCGCCGAGTCAGGGAACACGTACGCCGTGCGGGTGGTCATCCAGGTGATCGTGTCGAACTGCTTCTCGCGCTCGGCGGTGGCCTTGACCGGGCCGTTGAACGCGTCGTACCGGTCGCTCAGCATGCCCTGCAGCGCGGCCGGCAACGCGTTGACGATCATGGTCTGCGTCCGGACGCCGAGCACCTGCCCGATCGCGGCCTGGAAGTCGGCGTCGATCCCGGTGACCGACCCGTCCGGCGCCACCGTGCGGTAGGGCGGGTGGGAGTCGCCGGCGAACCGGATCACCCCGGCGTCCTTGATCGCCTGCGGCAGCGCGTCGTGCAGGGACTGCACCACCGCGAGGTTCGTCGCGGTCGCCAGGGTCGGGGAACCGCTTCCCACCGTGCACCCGGTGGCGGCCAGCCCGAGGGCGGCGATCGCGAGGATCGTTCTTCGGCTTCGTCGGCGAAGCGGTGATCGCATTGGACGTCTTCCTGTGCTCGGCTGTCAGGCTCGAAACCGCGTCAGGCGGATGAGGCCCCAGACACAATAGGTTGCTAACGCGGCGGCGATCGTTGCATGATCTGTCGCCTTGTTCAACCCCCAGTCCCGTCCTGGCCGCATCACAGCCGGCGTGATCCGGGCGCGACGTCCCGCTTCGAGCGTGAAATGCCCACTACTCACCAGACGATCGTGTGGGGAACTGGATCAAAGGGATCACGGACCGCGAAGCCGCCATAGAACGGCCGCTGCCCGCCCCTCGAGGTGCCTCGGCCGTCGGAAATGTAACTTTCACCGCGCGGCTGTCCTTTGTGGACCTACCGCGACCACCCTGAGGTGGCCGGTCGTCCGGCCCGGCGTCCGGGGCTTCGCGGACCCGCGTCCCCGGATTGACATCTTTTCTCCCGGCAGCCCAGGGTGAAGCAACGCTGTTAGCGATAACACTCGTCTCGCTCGCCGGGAGAAGGTCGTCATGAACAGAGGAAGTACCAGCCGCAGGATCCGCACCCTGATCGGTGTGCTCACCGCCGCGTCGACCGTGGCGCTGGCGGTGACGCTGGGGGCCGGCCCGGCCGCGGCCGACGTCACCGGCGCGCTGCGCGGTGCCGGTTCGGACCGGTGCCTCGACGTCTCGAACGCCAGTCAGGCCGACGGGGCCCTCCTGCAGATCTACGACTGCTCCGGCGGGGCGAACCAGCAGTGGACGTCGACGTCCGGCGGCCAGCTGACGGTGTACGGCGGCAAGTGCCTCGACGTGCCCGGCGGCGCGACCACCGGGACCCGGGTGCAGATCTGGACCTGTCACGGCGGGGCCAACCAGCAGTGGCGGGTGAACTCCGACGGCACGATCGCCGGGGTGCAGTCCGGGCTCTGCCTGGACGTCACCGGCGCCGCGACGGCCAACGGCACCGCGGTGGCGCTCTGGACGTGCAACGGCGGCAGCAACCAGAAGTGGACGGGCCTGTCGACGACGACCACCACGCCGACCACGACCACGACCGGCGGCGGCACCAGCTGTTCCCTGCCCTCGACCTACCGCTGGAGCTCGAGCGGGGTGCTGGCGACGCCGAAGAACGGGTGGGTCTCGCTGAAGGACTTCACCAACGTCGTCTACAACGGCAAGCACCTCGTCTACGCGTCGAACGTCTCGGGATCGTCGTACGGCTCGATGGCCTTCAGCCCCTTCACGAACTGGTCCGACATGGCCTCGGCCGGCCAGAACGGGATGAACCAGGGCACCGTGGCGCCCACGCTGTTCTACTTCGCGCCGAAGAACATCTGGGTGCTGGCCTACCAGTGGGGTGCCTGGCCCTTCATCTACCGCACGTCGAGCGACCCGACCAACCCCAACGGCTGGTCGTCGCCGCAGCCGCTGTTCACCGGCAGCATCTCCGGCTCCGGCACCGGCCCGATCGACCAGACGCTGATCGCCGACGGCTCGAACATGTACCTGTTCTTCGCCGGTGACAACGGCAAGATCTACCGGGCGAGCATGCCGATCGGGAACTTCCCGGGCAGCTTCGGCTCGAACTACACGACGGTCATGAGCGACACGCAGGCCAACCTCTTCGAAGCCGTCGAGGTCTACAAGGTCCAGGGCCAGAACCAGTACCTGATGATCGTCGAGGCGATGGGCGCGAACGGGCGCTACTTCCGTTCGTTCACCTCCACCAGCCTGAGCGGGTCGTGGACTCCGCAGGCCGCCAGCGAAAGCAACCCCTTCGCCGGCAAGGCCAACAGCGGTGCCTCCTGGACCAACGACATCAGCCACGGTGACCTGGTCCGCACCAACCCCGACCAGACCAAGACCATCGATCCGTGCTCCCTGCAGTTCCTCTACCAGGGCAAGAACCCCAGCGCGAGCGGCCCGTACGACCAGCTGCCGTGGCGGCCGGGAGTCCTGACGCTGCAACGCTAACCACGTCCGTCCCTTCCGGGGAACCCTCCCCGGAAGGGACGGCCTCAGCCCGAGGTGCGCGCGACCAGCTCGGTGTCCAGCACCGCGCGGCGCGGCCCGGCCGACCCGCCGAGCATCGCCGGCAGCTCGTCCGTCATCCGGGCGCCCATCGCTTCGATCGGCTGGCGCACGGTGGTGAGCGGCGGATCCGTCCGACGGCCGATCGGCAGGTCGTCGAACCCGATGACAGCCACGTCCCCGGGCACCCGCCGCCCCGCGCGGCGCAGGGCCCGCAGCGCGCCGACCGCCATCATGTCCGAGGCGGCGAAGATGGCGTCGACGTTCGGCCGGCGGTCCAGCAGGCGGGCGGTGGCGTGCTCGCCGGACGCCTGGCCGAAGTCCCCGAACACCACCAGCCCCGGTCGCCGTGGCCGGCGCCCGACACCGCCTGCCGGTAGCCGAGCAGCCGGTCCACTCCGGCGGTCATGTCCTGGGGTCCGGCGATGGTCGCCACCGTGTGCCGGCCCGCGTCGAGGAACCGCTGGGCGGCCCGCCGGGAACCACCGCGGTTGTCCACGTCGACGTAGGAGAAGCGCCCGGGTTCCCGCCCGCGGACCGGACGGCCGCCGAACACCACCGGGATGCCGAGCCGGCCCAGGTCGAGCGGCCGGCGGCCGTGCATCCCGATGACCAGGGCGCCGTCGACGTGCCCGCCGTCGAGGAAGCGCACCACCGGTCCCTGGTAGTCCGCCGTCGCGGGCACGGTGAGCAGCACGAGCTGCAGGCCGACGCCGGTCAGCGCCTTGCCCGCCCCGGCGGCCACGCGGGCGAAGCAGGGGTCGGCGAACAGCCGCGGGACTTCCTCGCACACCACGAGCGCGACCGAGCCCGTGGGCCCGGCCGCCCGCGCGACGTCGGCCAGGGTCGGCCGCGGTCCGGGTGACTCGGCGAAGGACACGTTCGCTCTCCCAAGACGTCGTTGTCTTCGTGAGCCCGGGGCGGTCGGTCCACAAAGGACCGAGCCCGCCGCGGCGTGGTCAGCTGCCGAAGAGGCGGCGCCGGATCTCGCGGCGGTAGTCCTCCAGGGTGTTGTCGAGGTGGACGGCGACTGCGTGGGCCGCCGCGTCCGGGTCACCGTCGCGGATCGCCCCGAAGATGGCGGCGTGCTCGTCGACCGCGCCCGCCGCGTGCCCGCCGACCGCGCCGGACATGCCGATGACGTTCGATTGGCGTTGCAGGCGGCGGGCTTCGCGCACGGCCGCGACGAGGAACTGGTTGTGCGACGCGGTGGCGATGCCGAGGTGGAACTCGTCGTCACCGCGGCCGAACAGCGTGGACTGCCCGCTCAGGTGGCCCTGGCGGCAGGTCTCGGCGGCGGCCTCGATCGCGCGCAGCTCCGCCGGGGTGGCGTTGACGGCCGCGAGCCGGCCGGCGGCGGTCTCCTGGACCCGGCGGAACTCGAACAGCATGTAGACGTGGTCGAGGTCGGTGGGCAGGAAGAAGCCGCCCCAGCGGGAAGCGCCGAGCATGCCCTCGTCGTCGGACACGTACAGCCCGCGCCCCTTGTGCGCGCGCACCCGGCCGATCGCCGAGAGGATCTTGACGGCCTCCCGCACCACGGTCCGGCTGGTGCCCATCCGCGCCGCCAGCTCGGCCTCGGTCGGCATCCGGTCACCGGGCCGCAGCTCCAGCTCGGCGATGAGCCGCAGGATCCGCTCGGCCACCACTTCGTAGCCGGGCCGGTACGGGGCCGGCGGCGCGGCTTCCTCATCACGGGTCACCCGATGAGTATGACTCAATCGACGCACACCACCGCCCGCTCCGAAGACCGCCGCTCTTTCCCGGCCGCCTCGCGCCGGTTACAGTGAGCCGATATGGGAGCGCTCCCAGTCGCCAACGCCGACGACGCTGTGAGGACTCATGAGAGCGACGAAACAGGTACGCGTTCCCCACGAACGCACCACCCGTCCGGCCGCGCGAGACGGCCGGCCGGACCGGCTACCCGACGGACCCGGGAAGAGACGCGCCAAGGTCGCCGTCGCGGCCCTCGGCGCGACGCTCCTCGCCGGCGCGACCGCGCTGACGGTGGGTGGCAGCGCCCAGGCCGCCTCCTCACCGTTCTACGTCGACCCGGGGACGAACGCGGCCCAGTGGGTCGCCGCCAACCCCGGCGACTCGCGGACCCCGATGATCCGCGACCGTGTCGCCGCCACGCCGCAGGCAAGGTGGTTCACCACCACCAACACCTCGACCGTGCGCGCCGACGTCGACGCCTACGTCGGCGCCGCCGCGGCGGCGGGCAAGGTCCCGATCATGGTCGTCTACGACATCCCCAACCGCGACTGCGGTGGCGCCAGCGGCGGCGGGGCGCCGTCCCACGACGCCTACCGGGCGTGGATCGACCAGGTGGCCGCCGGCATCGCGGGCCGGCCCGCGGCGATCGTGCTGGAGCCCGACGTGCTCGCGCTGATGACGAACTGCCAGTCGGCCGACCAGCAGAACCAGACCAAGGCTTCGGTGGCCTACGCGGGCAAGAAGCTCAAGTCCGGTTCGACGCAGACGAAGGTGTACTACGACATCGGCCACTCCGCGTGGCTCTCGCCCGCCGAGGCCGCGTCGCGGGTGCGGGCCGCGGACATCTCGAACAGCGCGGACGGCATCGCCACCAACGTCTCCAACTACCGGTCGACCGGCGACGAGGCGGGCTTCGCCAAAGCGGTGCTGAACGCGGTGGGCGACACGCGGCTGCGCGCGGTGATCGACACGAGCCGCAACGGCAACGGGCCGCAGGGCAGCGAGTGGTGCGACCCGGCGGGACGCGCCATCGGCACGCCCAGCACCGACGCCACGGGTGACACGCAGATCGCCGCGTACCTCTGGGTCAAGCCGCCGGGCGAAGCCGACGGCTGCCTCGCCGCGGCCGGGCAGTTCGTCCCGCAGCGGGCGTACGACCTGGCGGCCGCCGGGGCGCCGCCGGCCGGCACCACACCGACGACCGCCACCACTCCCCCGACGACGACGTCGACCTCGACTACCCCGCCGGGCAACGGCTCGTGCACGGTGACGCACCGGGTCGTCAGCTCGTGGCAGAACGGGTACACCGGCGAGGTCGTCATCGAGAACCGGGGAGCACCCGTCGACGGCTGGACACTGACGTTCTCCGCGCCGGGGGTGACCGTCGGCCAGGGCTGGAACGCGACCTGGACCGACACCGGCGACACCGTGCGGGTCGTGAACGCCGCGTGGAACGGCAAACTCGGCACCGGCGGCACCGCGACCGTCGGCTACAACGCGGACTACAGCGGCGGCACCCCGCCGTTCCTGTCCCCCGCCCTGAACGGAGTCTCCTGCTCCTGAGCCCTCACAGCCACCGGACGATCACGGCTCACACCGAGCCGTGATCGTCCGGCGGACGCGAAATCATCGGTTGAGCTGAACGGAATCGAGCAAGGTCAACGCTTCCTTCGCGCGGGCGGGCGAGCTGTCGATTTCGAGGGTGTAGGCCCCGAGCGTCCGGTGCTGGTGCACGGGCAGCGGGTCCTGCGGATAACTGCTGTCCGCGGCTCTGCTGGTCAGCGACACCGTCAGCGAGAAGCATCGGCTGTCGAGCGGGGTCTTCCCCACCTCGGCGGCCGGGCAGAGCACCAGGGTGTTGGTTTCGGGTTCGCTGGTGAAGGTGCCGACCTGCTGTCCGTCGGGCACCTGCAGCGACTTGAGCGGCGACGCGATCACCGGCGGTGTGGTGTGGATCTTTCCCAGTAGAGCCAGCATTTCCGCCGCTGTCACCGGTTTTGTGGTCGTCACGCGGATCCAGCGGTCCGGTCCGTCCTGCCACATGACCGACTGCGGGTGCGGGATCTGGTCCGCTGTCGAGGGTTTCGTGGCCAGGGCGCTGTGGGGCGCGGTGCCGCCACGGGACTCGATCGTGAACGCGTAGCTGTGGTTCTGCGCGTAGTGCAGGGTCTCGACGGGCGGCTGGACCGACCACATCGTCAGGTCCCAGGCACTGTCTTCGAGGCTGATCGCCGGTGCGGCCGGGGGCACCTTCCCGGCGGCCGGCGGCTGGGCCACCGTGGCGGACGGCGGGCTCGCGAGCGTGGCCGGTGGCACCACCGCGGTACCGCGATCCAGCAGGCCGACGGCCCCCGCGCCGAGGGCGGCGACGGTGAGCGTCACGGCGGCCACGCTGATCGTGCGGCGCCGCCGGATCCGGCGCGTGGCGACGGCGAGCACGGCGTCGGGATCGGGCGCCAGGGACTCCTGGGCGCGCAGCGCGCGGCGCAGCTCGTCGAGGTCGGTCATCACACGGTCTCCTTGCCTTCGTTGAGCTGGACGCGCAGCGCGCTCAGGCCGCGCGAGACGTGGCTGCGCACCGTCGCGGGCGCGCAGCCGAGCACCGCGGCGATCTCGCCGTCGTCACGGTCCTCGTAGAAGCGCAGCACGATCGCCGCCCGCTGGGCGCGGGTCAGCCGGGCGAGCGGCCCGGCGAGCTGGTCGGCGTCGGCGATCCGCCACGCCGGATCGGGCACGGCCGGCTCGCGGAAGCGGGTGGTGTCGGCGGTGGGGCGCACGGACCGCTGGTACCAGCGGCGACGCCACGAGAGGTAGCCGTTGACGACGATCTTGCGCATGTACAGCTCGGGCCGGTCCGCCGCCGCGACCTGCCGCCAGCCCTGGTGCGCGCGCACGAGCGCGTCCTGCACCACGTCCTGAGCCAGATCACGGTCGCCGGTCAGCACGGCGGCGAACCGCACCAGGCCGGGCAGTTGCTCACGGGAGAACTCTTCGAACTGCACACCCTTCAAGACGCCGCCTCCCGCACGATCCGTTGCAGTCGCGGGCGGATCAGCCGAAGACCCGCCGCTGGATCTCGCGGCGGTAGTCCTCCAGGGTGTTGTCCAGGTGGACCGCGGCGGCCCGCGCGGCCGCTTCCGGGTCGCCGTCGCGGATCGCCTGGTAGATCGCCGCGTGCTCCTCGACCGCCTCCGCCGCGTGGCCGCCGACCGTACCGTGCAGGCCGATCGTGCTGGACTGGTGCTGCAGCCGCCGCACCTCGCGCACGGCGGCCAGCAGGAACTGGTTGTGGGACGCGGCCGCGACACCGAGGTGGAACTCGTCGTCACCGCGGTCGAACAACGCCGCTTCGCCGGTCAGGTGGCCCTGCCGGCAGGTTTCCGCCGCCGCCTCGATCACCCGCAGCTCCCCCGGCGTGGCCCGGGTCGCCGCCAGCCGCCCGGCGGTCATCTCCTGGACCCGGCGGAACTCGAACAGCATGTAGATGTGCTCGAGATCCGTCGGCAGGAACAGGTTGCCCCAGTGCGCGGAGCCGAGCATCCCCGCGTCGTCGGCGACGTAGAGGCCCCGCCCCTTCTGCGCGCGCACCCGGCCGATCGCCGACAGGATCTTCACCGCCTCGCGCACCACGGTCCGCGAGCTGCCCAGCTGCGCCGCCAGCTCGTTCTCGGTGGGCATGCGATCGCCCGGCCGCAGCCGTAGCTCGGTGATGAGCCGGAGGATCCGCTCGGCGACGAGCTCGTACCCGGGCCGGTACGACGTCGGCGACCGGGTCTCCGGCGGGTCGTCACGGGCCGGAGAAGGGTCGATCGATGCGGGCCCGCCGTCCACCACTCGCTCCTCCGCCTCGTCGTGAGCATGAAGCATACATTCGGATCGATGCGTCGCAGATAAGTAGTACACATTTTTCCGTTCGCAACCCCTTGACTACGGACATCCGACGGACTCTCATGGACGCCACGCCCAGCAACGCGAGATGTGTCGGACACATAGCCGGACGTCGTTGCCTGATCAAGCAGACCTGCGGGCACCACGATGGAGTGGAGTAGCTCATGACAGCCCCAGCCTCCGGAGCCAGAAGACCAGCTCAGCGCCGCCGACGGTCCGCGGGACTGGTACTCGGCGTCGCGGCCGTCCTCGCCGCGGTCACGGCGTGCGGGAACGGCGGCAGCGGCGCCGGCGCCCCGACCGAGTTCCGGCCCGCCGAGCAGACCGGCGGGCCGCTCACCGTGTGGGTCGACGCGACGCGCCTGCCCGCCGCGCAGCTGTACCAGAAGCAGCACCCGGCGGTGAAACTGAACATCGTCACCTACGACGGCGACGCCAACGGCTCCAACTACCTGCAGACCAAGGTGAGCCTGTTCAACCGCACCCGCGGCGGCTGGCCGGACGTCGTGTTCAGCACCCAGAACAACGAGACCTCCTGGGCGGTGCCGGCCGGCTTCACCGCGCCGTTGAACAAGGGACAGATCCCCGACGCGACGCTGAGCGGCTGGGCCCCCGGCGCCAACGCCCCGTGCACCGTGGACGGCACGCTCTACTGCCTGCGCAACGACCTCGCCCAGACCGTCCTCTGGTACAACGCTTCGCTGATGCGGCAGTGGAACTACCAGGTGCCCCAGACCTGGGAGGAGTACCAGGCGCTGGGCCAGCGCGTCGCCACCGAGCACCCCGGCTACCTGGTCGGCACGGCCGGGGACAACTTCACCCCGGAGATCTACCTGTGGGCCGGCAAGTGCGGCGCCAACGAGATCACCGGCCCGAAGGCGGTGAAGGTCAACACCACCAGCCCGGCCTGCACCCGGATGGCGACGCTGCTCGACACCCTCGTCGCGAACCGCACGATGTCCACCAGCAGCGTGTTCAGCTCGGACTTCGACAAGAACTCCGGCGACAAGATCCTCATGCTGCCGGGGCCGTCCTGGTTCGGCGGATCGATCTTCCAGGAGTCCTTGAAGACGCCCAAGGGGCAGATCGGCGTCGCGCCGATGCCGCAGTGGGCCGGCGAAACCGCCCCGTCGGTCGGCAACGTCGGCGGCGGCACCTGGTTGCTGTCCGCCCACAGCGCCAACCTCAAGGACGCCACCGACTTCCTCACCTGGGTGACCACCGCCCCCGACTACCAGGGCCAGGTCGCGCCGGGCTACCCGGCGAACACGGGCGCGGCGAAGGCGTGGCTGGCGAAGCAGACGGCCAGCGGGTACTACGCCGGCGACATCACCGCGCCGCTGCAGGCGGCCGCCGCGCAGGTGTGGCCGGGCTGGGGCTACGGGCAGTTCAGCCAGGAGGCGATCTGGGCCGCGACCGTCACCACCGGCCAGACCGCCGGCAAGACGATCGTCTCCCTGCTGCCCGCGTGGCAGAAGGCGATCACCGACTACGCGAAGTCCAACGGGTACGAGGTCGGCCAGTGAGCACGGCCGCCCGGCCGGCCAGGCGGCGGACGCCCTGGCCGGGCCGGGCCGGCCACCTCTTCGTCGCCGCCTACGTCGTCCTGCTGGTCGCGTTCGGCGTCGTGCCCACGGTGTACGCGATCTACTTCGCGTTCACCGACGCGGGCGACCGCTTCGCCGGCCTGGCGAACTTCGTCGAGGCCGCCGCCGACTTCCGGTACCTCGACGCCGTCGGGCACGTGGCGCTCTACCTGCTGTTCTGGCTGGTTTCGCTGGTGGTGTTCGTCGTCGGGCTGGCCCTGCTGCTGCACCGCCTCACGTCCCGGGCGGCCGGCACCACCCTGCGTTTCCTCTACTACGTCCCCGGCGCGCTGGCCGGGGCGGCCGGGGTGCTGGTCTGGCTGTTCATGCTGGACCCGTCGGTGAGCCCGGTGAGCTTCCTGCTGCGGGCGTTCGGGTTCGGCACCTTCGGCGAGGTCGTCGCGCCCGGGCACCTGGCGGTCCTGTTCACCGTGATCGCCTTCTGGACCGGGGCGGGCGGCTGGATCGTCGTGATGCACGGCGCGCTGAACAACATCTCCGCCGACCTGCTGGAAGCGGCGCGGATCGACGGCGCGGGCGCGTGGCAGACCGCGTGGCGCATCCAGATCCCGTTGCTGCGCAAGTGGATCGTCTACATGGTGATCCTCGCCTTCGCCGGCGGGACGCAGCTGTTCGTCGAACCGCAGCTGCTCGCGCAGGCGAGCGTCGGGGTCGCCGGCCGCGACTACTCGCTCAACCAGCTCTCCTACGACTTCGCGTTCCAGAACAACAACGTGAACACGGCCGCGGCCATCTCGGTGGAGCTGCTGGTGATCGGGGTGGTCGTCGCCGGCGTGTTCGTCGCCCGATCGGGGTTCTTCGATGCCGACTAGCCCCCGCCGGAAGCTGCCCAACCCGCTTGCGGTGCTGGTGCTCGCGTTGTTCGTGGTCTTCTTCGTGCTTCCGGTGCTGTGGCTGCTGCTGGCCGCGACCAAGACCGACGACCAGCTCGTGCACGGCGGCCCGCTGTCGTTCGGCTCGTGGGGCGCGCTCGGGGACAACTGGACCGCGCTGACCACGTTCGGGGACAACGCGATCTTCCGCTGGCTGGGCAACTCCGCGCGCTACTCGTTCACCGCGCTCGCGATCACGCTGTGCGTGGCGATCCCGGCCGGCTACGCCCTCGCGATGACCGAGTTCCGCGGCCGGCGGACGCTGCTCGTCGCGACGCTGGTGGTGATGCTGATGCCGAACGCGACGCTGGTGGTCCCGCTGTTCCTCGAGGTCAACGCCGTCCACCTGATCGGGTCGATGTGGTCGATCATCCTGCCGTACTCGTTCTACCCGTTCGGCGTGTACCTGACCTACATCTACTTCTCCACCGCGCTCCCCCGCGACCTGATCGACGCCGCACGGCTCGACGGCTGCTCGCAGTTCGGCGTGTTCCGGCACATCGCCCTGCCCCTGGCCGCCCCGGTCGTCGCCCTCGTCGGGTTCTTCAGCTTCGTCGCCAACTGGACCAACTACTTCCTGCCCTACGTCCTGCTCCCGGAGAGCGACCAGTTCCCCGTCCAGGTCGGCCTGGGCACGCTGCTCGACGCCGTCCCGCAGTTCAACCCGACCGCCGGCACCGCGGCGGTCGAGCGCCCGGAACTCGCGCTGGCCACCCTGCTCGCGATCACCCCGGTGCTCGTCGTCTTCCTCTTCTCCCAACGTTTCCTGGTCGCCGGGATGCTCGCCGGCGCGACCAAGGAGTGACCACCATGGAGAACTCTGATGCCTCCCGTCATCACGGCCTCGGTACCCCTGCTCGAGCCGCCGGGCTGGGCGATCGCGCAGCGCGAGCTGTTCGCCCTGCTCGACCGGGCCTGGCGGCGGTTCGCCCGTGACTTCACCGGCCCGGACGGCCGGCTACGGTACGCGGGCGGGCTCACCACCCGCGACGGCGTGGACGACTTCTACGAGACGTTCTTCAACTGGCCCCAGCTCTACCTGCTCGGCGGCGCCGACGACCTGCTCGCCGAGTCCGAGCACCACTGGGAGGGTGTCACCCGGCAGCTGACCGAGCTGGGCATGCTGCACGACGAGTACGAACGCGGCTACGACTGGTTCCACCAAGGCGAAAGCCTGCTGCTGCTGTACTTCCTGTCCATGGCCGCGCCCGCGCGGTGGCGGGAGCGGGCGCTGCGGTTCGCGGAGCTCTACGTCGATCCCGCGCACGGCAACTACGATCCCGTCCACCGCGTCATCCGGCGTCCCCACAACGGCAGCGACCCGGCGCGCGAAGGGCTCTTCGACGGCGACGCCTACCCGTGGCTCCCGAAAGAGGCCATGACGTACGGCTTCCCGCTGGAGTGGCTGCCGCCGGACGACGCCGCGCTGGGCGAGCAGATGCACCGGCGGATGGGCACGGGCGACACCGCCGTCAACCTGGCGGCGTCCGGGCTGGTCCTCAACGCCCTGCTGCTCTCGGGCGAGGGGCGCTACCGCGACTGGCTCGCCGAGTACGTCGGCGCCTGGCGGGAGCGCGCGGCCGCCAACGGCGGCATCCTGCCCGACAACGTCGCGCCCGACGGCACGGTGGGCGGGCTGCTGGACGGCCGCTGGTACGGCGGGCACTACGGCTGGTCGTGGCCGCACGGCTGGTACAGCGTCGGGCACGCCGCCGCCGTCGCCGCGCTGGCGGCCGCGCTCGCCACGGGCGACGAGACGTTCACCGACCTGGTGCGCCCGGCCCTGGACGAGATCATCGCCCACGGCAAGGTGATGGCCTTCACCGAAGCGGACTCCAGCCTCGGCTCCAAGTGGTCGGTCCAGCTGCGCGAGGACGTGCACACGCCCACGCTGCACGTTCCCTTCCGCCACGACGACCGGGGCTGGTTCGACTACAACCCGATGCTGCTGGGCGTCCCGATGGCGCTGTGGCACCACTCCGCTTCGGCGGCGGACCGGGACCGGCTCGACCGGCTGCGGGCCGCGAGCGGGTACGACTGGCGGACCGTGCGGCCCTTCCGCAGCAAGGAAGAGGCCGGTCACGAAGAGCCCTGGTTCGCCTACCTCGCCGGCGACGACCCCGGCTACCCGGAGCGGATCCTGGCCGCGGCGCAGGCCCAGGTGCGCCACCGGCTGACCCGGATGGAGCGCTATCGCGACCGGGACGTCCCCGAGGCCGACATCCACCTGTGGCAGCAGTCCAACCCGGTGGTCACCGAGGCGCTGGTCCAGCTCACCTGGGGCGCCCCGCAGGTCGTCTACAACGGTGGCCTGCAGCAGGCCCGCGTGCGCTACTACGACGCGCGGGCGCGGCGCCCGGGCCTGCCGCCGTCGGTGTCGGCGCTGGTTTCGGGCATCGACCCGGACGCGACCGTGCTCGACCTGGTCAACCTCGACCCGGAAGAGCCGCGCTCGGTGATCGTGCAGGCCGGGGCGTTCGCCGAGCACCACATCGACGTCGCGCGCTACAGCGTCTGCGGGGACCCGTCTTGGATTGGCGATCTCTACGACTACGGCCACGGCGAGCCGGCGGTGACGTCCGCGTCCATCGGCGTCGACGGGCCGTGGCTGCAGGTGGAGCTGCCCCGGTCCACCCGCGTCCGGCTGACGCTGCGGCTCGCCCTGCGCGCCCGTCCGCCGTCCTACGCGACGCCGTTCGACGAGCCCGCCGCGTGACCGGGGTCCTCGACGCGCACGTGCACTTCTGGGACCCGCGACGGCTGCGCTACCCCTGGCTCGACGGCATCACGGAGCTGAACCGGCCGTTCACCCCCGGCGATTTCCCGGGACGTCCCCGCAGCGACGTCATCGTCGTCGAGGCGGGACGGGTGCCCGCGGACGCCGCCGGCGAGATCGTGTGGCTGCGGGAACAAGCGCGGCGGCAGCCCTGGATCCGCGGCATCGTCGCGCACGTCGACGTCGAAAGCCCGGCGGCGACGAGCCGGTTCGTCGCCGGGTACGGCGCGGACCCGTTCGTGGCCGGGGTCCGGCGCAACGTGCAGGACGAGGCGCCCGGTTTCCTTCTCTCCAGCGGGTTCCGGGCGGGCGTGCGGCTCCTCGGCGAGGCGGGGCTGCCGTTCGACGCCTGCGTCCGCGCGCACCAGCTGCCGGAGCTGACCGAACTGGCGGCCGCCTGCCCCGGGACCACGATCGTCCTGGACCACCTCGGCAAGCCGTCGCCGGGCGGCCCCGGGTACGAGCGGTGGCGCCGCGACCTGCGCCGGCTGGCCCGGCACGCCGGCGTCCGCTGCAAACTGTCCGGCCTCGCCACCGAGACCACCCCGGGCACCGCACGCCCGGTCGTGGTCGACGCGGTGCGCGAAGCCCTGGACACGTTCGGCCCCGGCCGGTGCCTGTACGGCAGCGACTGGCCCGTCATGACCTTGGCCACGGACCACGAGGCGTGGCTGGACGTGGTCCACGACGCGCTCGCCGCCCACCCCGCCACGGCCGTCGACGCCGTCTTCCACGACAACGCCGCGCGGACCTACCGGACGTCCTGACCGACCCGCCTTGTGTTTCCGCATCGGAAACTCTACAGTTGCCACCATGGAAACCAACAGATCCATCAACGCGCCAGACGCGTCAGCAGCGCTGGCGGAGGTGCGGCGCAGCCGGGCGCGGGTGGCGTGGAGCGGGTATCCGGCGTGGTACTGGCTGGTGACCGGGGCCGGCCTGAGCGCGGTGACGGCGGCCGTTCTGCTGCCCGACTGGTGGGGGCTGGCGGTCGTGGCGGTGGTCGCGTCCGGGCTGGTCAAGGTGGCGCACCTCGCGGGGCGGCGACGCGGTGTCTGCGAGGGCTGGGTCCGCAGCGCGATGACCGCGCGTGAAGTGCTCGCGCTGTACGGGCCGGCGGCCGTGGTGATCCTCGCGGACGCGGTCGCGCAGCGGGCGGACTGGTGGTCGCCCTGGTCGTCGATCGTGGCCGCGGTCCTGGTGTTCGGGCTGTTCGCCGGCGTCGGACTGACGTTCACCGCCCGGGCCGGTCGCCGGTGAGCTCGTCGCACCAGGACACCGAGCCGGTCACCGACGACGGGTTCGACCACCTGATCCACGCGCCGGTCCGGTTGCGGATCTGCGCGGCGCTGGAGCCCGTCCGCGAGATCGAGTTCGGCGCTTTGCTGACCCTGCTGGACATCAGCAAGTCCGCCCTCAGCAAGCACATCGCGGTGCTCGCCGAAGCCGGCTACGTCACGCAGCGGCGCGCCGTGCGCGACACCCGGCAGCGGGTTTGGCTCCACCTCACCAAAACCGGGCGATCCGCCTACCGCGGGCACGTCGCCGCGTTGCACCGCATCGTCGGCGGCGACCCCCTCCCCTAGACGCCGGCTCGGATACCTCGTGTTGCACGGCTCCGGGAAAGCTCGAGCTTCTTTTCAAGGTTGCGGCGACCAGATCTCTTCGGCGCGGATGCTGGCCTCCGGCGTGAAGTAGTCACCGGTCTCGAGGTCCTCGATCAACGTCGCGTGCTTCGGCGTCCAGCCCAGGAGCGCCCGGGTGTGCTCGCTGGACACCGGCACGTCGAGGGAGAAGAACCGGGCCAGGAACGGGTTTCCCAGGTGCCCGGCAGCCTGCTCGAGGGTCAGCGACGCCGCGGGGACGTCGAGCTTCCGCGCGATCCGCTCGGCGACGCTCCTGATCGTGACAGCGCTTTCACCCGCGCCGTGCAGCACCGCGCCGGCCGGGGCCTTCTCCAGTGCCAGCCGGAACAGGACGGCCGCGTCGGCTCGGTGGATCGCCGGCCAGCGGTTGGCGCCGTCGCCGATGTAGGCCGAAAGGCCCGTCCTGCGCGCGGCGGCGATGAGCGCCGGGATGAACCCGTGGTCACCCGGCCCGTGCACGGTCGGGGCGAGGCGCACGACACTGGCTCGCACCCCTCGATCCGCGAAGGCCAGGCAAGCCTGCTCGCCCGCGATGCGGAAGGCCGCGACGGACGCCGGATCCGGCGGGTCCTGTTCGGCACTGACCCGGCCGGCCACCGTCACCAGCGTGCCCGACGTGCTGACGAACGGCTTGCCGGACCCCGCCAGCGGCCGGCCGAGCGCCTCGATCGCGGCGCGGTCGCGGCGGATCAGGTCGGCCGGATCGGCGAAGTCGCCGCCGTAGCCCATGTGCAGGACGCCGTCGGCGTTCTCGGCGCCGCGACGCAGGCTGTCGAGGTCGTCGAGGTCGCCGCGATGCGGTGTGGCGCCCAGCGACGCCAGCCGGGCGGCGGCGCGGTCCGAACGGGCCAGGCCGAGCACGGTGTGACCGGCCGCGACCAGCTCGGCGACGACGGTGGGGCCGGTCTGGCCGGTACCACCGGTGACGAAAACACGCATGGAACACTCCTCGTAATGCCACTCGCTGGCGCTTCTTAGCGCCAGCGAGTGACTCTACGCGTTGCGCCAGCCACTGGCGCAACGTGACGCCAGTCACTGACACAACTGCGGTAGTCTCGGGAGGTGCCACGTAGCGGAGCAGACGCGCGCCGCCGCCTTCAGCAGGCGGCTTTGGAGCTGTACCAGGAACGCGGGTTCGACGGGACCACGGCGGCGGAGATCGCCGCCAGGGCCGAAGTCAACGAGCGCACCTTCTTCCGGCACTTCCCGGACAAGCGCGAGGTGCTCTTCGACGGCGAGGCCGACCTGCGCGTGACGCTGATGCAAGCGATCGCCGACGCGCCCGGGAACCTCGAACCGTTCGACGCCCTGTTGTGCGCCTTCCGGAAATCCGCACGGAACCTGGAGGACAACCGCCCGTTCGCCGAACCGCGGTGGAAGGTCATCGCGGTGACCCCGGCCCTCCGCGAGCGAGAGCTGGCCAAGCACGCGTGGCTCACGGACGCCGTCGCGGAGGCGCTGCGGCAGCGTGGCGTCGGCGACGGGCCGGCCGACCTGGCCGCGCGAACCGGCTGGGCCACCTACCAGCACGCGGTCCAGTCCTGGGTCGACGACCCCGCGCAGAGCTTGGACAAGTGCCTCTCCCAGGCCTTCGACGACCTACGCGCCCTCTCCGCGCCCACCCCACCGGCCCGGCCCGCCTGAAGCCACCGCCTTCGCTCCAGCCCCGGCCCAGTGGACGCGGGTGACCGAGCAGCCGCAAAACCGAGGACGAGCAGAAGCTCGACCTGATGCGGGTGATCGGACTCCGGGAACTGCAAGCCGACCGGTCCGGCCGGGACAGATCTCGGCGGACGGTGTCACCGGGTCAGGAGCCCGAGCACCAGCGCCAGCGGTGGCCACGCCTCCCGGCCGCGACGGATGCAGGCGAAGGCCCGCTGCCGCACCTCCGGCCCGGCCAGCGGGAGCAGCGCGACCCCCGGCCTCGCGGCGCGCGTCGCCGGCACCAGGCCGACCGCGGGTGCCGGGCCGGTCGCGATGAGGTCTTCGACCAGGTCCAGGTTGTCCGCCCGGTGCGTGACGTCCGGGGTGAACCGCGCGGTGGACGCCAGCCGGCGGATCACGTCTTCGTCGGCGAAGTTGCGGGAGTTGACGATCCAGCCGTGGTCGCGGAACGCCGTGAACACCGCGACCGTGCCGGCGCCGTGCACGCGGTGCGCGTCGGCGGCCGGGACGGCCAGGCTCCACCTCGTCGTCCACAGTGGACTCGCGGTGACCGCCGGGTCGGTGGCGGCCGGGGCGAGGTCGAAGTCGTAGGTGAGGGCGAGGTCGACGTCGTCGGCCAGCAGCGCGGCGACCGCCTCGTGCGGCTCGTACTCGCTGATCCGCAACCGCACCCGCGGGTGGTGCTCGGCGAGCGCGGCCGCCACCGGGAGCACCGACCGCCGGACGGCCGTGAGGAACCCGCCGACCCGCACGGTGCCGGCCGGTTCGGCCTGGGGGTCGAGGTCGGCGCGCGCGGCTTCGACCGCGGCGAGGATCGTCACCGCGTGCTCGGCCAGGCGCACCCCCGCCGGGGTGAGCCGCACGCGACGGCCGTCCGGCTCGAGCAGCGGCACGCCGGTTTCCCGCGCCAGCACGGCGATCTGCTGCGAAACCGTGGACGTCGTGGTGCCGAGCGCGTCCGCGACCGCGCGCATCGAGCCGCGGCGGGACAACTCGAAGAGGAACTGCAGCCTGCGGGTGTCCATCCCGCGATTGTCCATGATTTCCGAACGGTGAGTACGTGATCGACACGTGGACACGAACGGTGGCCGTGAGCTTTCCTGGGCGGGTGCTCTCCCCCACCCGTACCGGAGCGGTTCTCGCGGTCCTCGCCATGCTGTGCGTCCAGACCGGCTTGGCCCTGTACGTCGGCCTCCTCGGCAGCATCGGCCCGGAGGCGGCCGCCTGGCTGCGCTTGGCCTGGGCCGGCGTGCTGTTCCTGGTCGTGATCCGGCCCAGGCCCTCGCGGTTCCGGCGAAGCGCCTTCGTGGCCTGCTGCGCGCTCGGCGTGGTCACCGCGGGGATGACGATGCTGTTCATGCAGGCCGTGGCCCGGCTGCCCCTCGGCACGGCGAGCGCGCTGGAGTTCCTCGGCCCGCTCGCCGTCGCGGTCGCGCGCGGCGGTGGCGGCAAGAAGCCGTGGCCCGTGCTCGCCGCGCTCGGCGTGGTGCTGCTGACCGAACCGTGGCACGGCGGCGCCGACCTCCTCGGCGTCGGCTACGCGCTCGCGGCCGCGCTGTGCTGGGCGGCGTACATCCTGCTGACGCAGCGGGTCGGCGACGAGGTGACCGGCGTGCGCGGGCTCGCCGTGTCGATGCCGGTCGCCGCGATCGTGGCGACGCTCGTCTCCGGGCCCCGGGTGGTCGAGCAGGTGACGTGGCCGTTGCTGCTCGCCGGGCTCGGGCTCGCGGTGCTGCTCCCGGTGATCCCGTTCAGCCTGGAGATGCTCGCCCTGCGGCGGCTGACCACCTCGGCGTTCGGCACGCTCATGAGCCTGGAACCGGCCATCGCCCTGGTGATCGGCCTCGTCGTGCTGCACCAGGTGCCCGACGCGAGTGCCGGAGCGGGAGTGCTGTTCGTCGTCGCGGCCGGGATCGGCGCCGAGCGGACCGGCGCGCGGGAGCCGATCGGACAGCGGGTCTAGGACGCACCGGGTCAGAGCCGCTTGGCCGCGCGGAACGCCTTCGCGTACGTCCCCGAACCGTCGATCAGGGACACTCCGCCCGCGTCGCCGAAAGTGGGGCCGTTGGCGACCTTGCGGCTGGACAGCACGCGGTGGTGGCCGTCGTTGTCGCGGCCCAGGTAGATGCCCGTGTGCGAGACCTGCGTGCCGAGCTGCGGCTCGAGGTTGAAGAACAGCAGGTCGCCCGGCTGCAGGGCGCTGAAGTCCGTCACCTGGCGCTTCTCGTCGCGGATGAGCGAGGTGCCCGGGCCCAGCTCGGACAGCGCCCACGCGCGCCGCGGCAGGCCCGGCCCCCGCACGTTCGTGCCGAGCAGTGGGTAGCCCGAGCGGTAGCCGTAGACCATCCGCACGAAGCCGGAACAGTCCAGCGAGCGGGCGCGGGCCGGTTCGGCTTTCTCGTGGGTGCCGTCCGGGAAGTCCCAGCCGATGCCGAGGTAGTCGTAGAAGTCCGACTTCTCCAGCCGGCCTTCGGCGCTGTCCGGGCCGAAGCCGGCGTCCCCGGCGATCCGCAGCTTCTTCGCCACCAGATCGGCCGCGCCGTCGGTGTACTGCAGCGCGACGGCCAGGACGTCCGGCCCGGTGTCGCCGACGGCCTTCGGCAGCCAGTCGGTGAACCACCGCTCCTGTTCCGCCCCGGCCCGCCACGCCTGCGGGGCGAGCCGGACCCAGGCGGTCGTCGTGATGCCGGCCGTGGTGAACTTCGGCTCGGTGAAGGTCCGCGACCGGCCGGTCAGCATGACCGTGCGGGAGCCGTCGGTGAAGGACGCGAGCTGCGCGCCCGCCGCGTCCCGCACGATCGTGCGCGACGGGTGCTCCTGCCGCTCGTAGCGGTACCCGCCGGCGACCGCGGCGCCGGTCGGGGCGGCGGAGACGGCCGTGATCCCCCGCCCGTCCTGCGTCGCGACGTACACCGCGGCCGCGCCGGAGACGGCGATGACCGCGGCGAGGACACCGATCCGGACCGCCTTGCGCATGCTCACCTCACACCGTCGGGACCAGCCCGACCAGCACGCCGCTGATCAGGATCGCGTAACTGGCCAGGCTGACCCCGCCGGTGGCGAGCATCGTGGCCACCGGCTTCTGCCGCACCAGCTGGTAGGCGACCAGGCCGGGCACGACGAACCCGAGGGTCTGGTGCACGAACAGCAGCGGGAAGTCGGCCTGCAGGAAGAGCAGCAACGTAGTCTGCAGCACGACGCCGAGCAGCACGACCGCGGCGAACAGCCGCTTGCCGTAGAGGATCACCATGCGCTGCAACGCTTTCGTCCCGCCGAAGGTCAGCGCCGTCATGAGCACGATGATCGCCGCGCGCCGGTAGTCCTCGACCATGGTCAGCGCGATCCAGCCGGGCGTGATCATGCCGCCGGGCGACAGGTTGGTCGTCAGGTAGCAGACCAGCGACAGCAGCAGGCCGATGGCGAGCCCGATGGTGGCGATCTCGGGGGCGAGGGACGTGGTGAGCATCAGGCGACCGGTTCCAGTTTCGCGAGTTCTTCGATGAGCAGTTCCCCTTGGCCGTGGATGTTGCCGATGGCGATCAGCGACGCGCTCCGCTCGACTCCGGCCACGATCCCGCGCAGCAGCTCCCGCGGCGTGCGCGATCCCCCGAGGTCGACGACGCGGTCGTGCCACTCGGGCGGGATCGCGGCGCGGGCGCTGCGCGTCGGCTCGCCGATCAGCACCACGCGTTCCGGGGCGATCTTCGGGATGAGCGCGCCCATCTGGCCGTTGCGTTCGACGCGGTCCGGGCGACAGTTGATGATCACGTGCAGCGGGTCGTCGATCGCGCCCTGGCTGCGCAGCTGGGCGATGTTCATCAGGGTCGATTCGGGGTCGTTCGCGGCGAAGACGTTCGCGAAGCGCAGGTGGCGACGACCGGCGCGGTACTGGTGGACCTGCAGCACGCCCGGGTCCGGCGGCGCGTCCCACATGCCCTGCAGGGCCAGCTGCCGGTTGACCTTGAGCAGGTCCGCGACGGCCAGGGCGATCGCGACGTTCTCCTTGAAGGTGATCCAGCTGAAGCCGCGCATCTCGGCGTCGGAGACGGTTTCGGGGTCGACGGCGATGAGTTCGCAGTCCCGCTTCGCGGCTTCTTCCTGGAGGATGTGCAGCCGGTCCTTCTCCGCGGTCAGGCAGATCCCGCCGACCGGCATCGACCGCGACAGCGACCGCGCGACGTCGTCGAGGGTCGGTCCCATCTCGGCGAGGTGGTCTTCGCGGACGTTGCACAGGACGCCGATGGTAGAGCGGATCAGCTTGCTCTGGTTGATCTCCTGCAGGTCCGGCATGACGGCCATGCACTCGATGACGAGCGCGTCCGGCCGGTAGGCGGCGGCGCGGCGCACGATGCCGATCTGCTCGACGACGTTGGCGATGCCGAACTTGCGGTAGACCGGCTCCTCGCTGCCGTCGGGGTGGATGAAGCGGGCCGCGGTGCCGGTGGTCTTCGCGGTCGTGACCAGGCCGCCACCGCGCAGCGCGCCGGCGCAGAGCCGGGTGATGGACGACTTGCCGCGGATGCCGTTGACCAGCACCCGGGTCGGGATGCTGTGCAGGTGCCGGTAGTGCTGCCGCTGCTCGGCGATCCCGGCGGCCAGCATCGCCGCCGATGCCAGTACCAGCACGGCGTAGAGGAACGTCACGTCAGACCCCGGCCCCGTCCAGCCAGCTCAGGTAGTCGCTCTTGGCCTGCTCCTCGGCACTGCGGGCGGGCAGCCGCGGCGGAGTCTGCGGCCGGGGCCGCTCGCCGGGCTTCGGCTGCCCGGCGGGCCGTGGCGCCGGATTCCCTTGGCTTGCCGGGGGTTCCGCCGGTTTCCGCTGGGCGACGGGCTGTTCCGCGGGCCGCTTCGCCGGTTCGCGGCGCTCGGCCGGGTTCTTCGGCGTCGTTGTCGACCGGTGCGCGGGCTTCTGCGCCGCGCGGCCCGCACCGGCCGGTTCCCGGCGCTCGCCGGCGCGGGCCGCCGGCGCCCGCCGCGCGGCGAGGCGGTCGCGTGGTGCCTCGGGCCCCGGCTCGTCCTCGACGCGCTGGAGCAGCTCCGTCTCGTCGGTCGCCGCGCCCACCGGGCGGCGGACCTCGCCCAGGCGGTCGCGGCCGTCCGTCAAGGCCTGCCGGCAGATCTCGACGCACGAGGCGATCGTGCCGATCTCGTCCTGGCGCTGCGGGTAGACGACGGCGCCGGTGACGCCACCGGCGATCCGCTCGGCCTCCTCGCCGATCCGGCGCAGCGGGCGCAGGACGAGCAGGAAGTGCCAGGCGAACAGGATCAGCGCCACGACGGCGGTGAGCAGCGCGGCGACCCGGGCGCCCGAGCGGACGGTGTTGTCCGCGACGCCCAGCGACTCGATCGGCTGCTCGGCGACGACCACCCACTTCAGCGTGGCCGCCTGGCCCTTGTCCGCCAGCCGCTGCGCCGCGACGAGCGCCGCCGGAGTCGTCTCGCGGGCCTCCTTGCCCGCTTGGGCCGCGTCGACGTTCTCGATCAGCGCCGGGTCGGTGAGCGTGCTGAACGCGAGGTAGCCCTCGGTGTCGGCGATGGTGCGCTTGCCCTCGTCGACGACCCGGACGCGCCCGCCCGCGGTGCCGAGCAGCTCGGCCATCCGCGGCACGTCGTACTCGCCGACCAGGACGTTCTTCGAACCCGGCAGCGGCGTGAAGGCGTAGACGACCGGGACGCGCCCGCTGGTGTTGCCCTGGCGCAGGCCCTCGCCGTCGGGCAGCTTCCCGGGGTCGCGCAGCGATTCCCGCCCGGCCTGCTGCACCGCCGCGCCCTGGGCGTCGGCGACGTAGACGCTGCGGAACCGGCTTCCGTCGCCGGTGAGCTGGTCGAGCATGCCGCGCAGCTGGTCCGGCTGCTTGCCCTGGCCGAGCCGCGCGACGGACTGCAGATCGGCCAGGCCTTCGGCGAGGCTGCGGCGCAGCGTGTCGGCCGAGCGCGTGACGCGGAGACCGTGCTCGCTGAGCATCGTCGGCGAGACCTGGGCGGACTGGCGCCCGAGGGTGGCGGCGACCGCGCCCGACCAGCCGAGCAGCGCCAGGGTGACCAGCGCCAGGACGAGCTGGGCCGACAGGAACGCGCGGACCTTCGCGGCGGGCTTGCGGCGGCGCAGCTTCGCGCGGAACCGCTCGACGGCGCCGGTCACCCGGTTCACCTCGCGGATGCGCGACTGCCGGACCGGTTCGTCGAGCACGCCGGCCGCGACGGCGAGCGCGTCGGTGCGCAGCCGGCGGATCGGCGCGACGATCGTCCGCCGGAGCAGCACGAAACCCAGGACGGCCAGCGCGAACAACGCGGCCGCGGGGATCAGGCCGGGCCAGCGGGCCGGCACCGCCTCCACCGGGACCCGGCTGAACGAGACGACCGACAGGCCGAGGCTGCCGCCGATCCCGGACGGCGTGACCGGCGCGTACGAGACGACCGGCGCGACCTGCGGCCCCGGCTTGGCCGGGTCGGCCGCGGCGTCGCCGGTGAGGACACCGGTCTGCGCGGCGGCGGCAGCGGTCGCGGCACGGGCGAACAGGTCCTGGGCGGCGCGGTCGGTCGCGGGCACGTCGGTGCCGCGGGTGTAGAGGGCGGCGCCGTCGGCGGTGACCAGCCGGATCTGCTGCTGGGTGGCTTCGTTCAGCTCGCCGCGGATGCCGCGCAAGGCCGTCGAGACGACCAGGAGTTTCCCGGCACGGGCGCCGGTCAGCGGGAACGCGGTCAGCACCAGCGGTGTGTCGCCCACGCGGGCGACCGGGCGGACGGTGAGGTTCGCCACGGCGACACCGCTCAGGTTCTGCACCGGCACGGGTTCGCCGCGGGTGGCGACGACCTTCTGCGCGACCGGGTCGTAGACGGCGATGCCGCGCCAGTCCCCGTACGTCTCGCCGAGGCGGGTGAGCAGCGCGGTGTCGTCCGCGGTGTCGAACACCCCGGAGCCGTTGGCTACCTGGAGGTCGCCGGCGGCGCTCGTCACCGACGTCGCGATGCCCTGCGCGAGACCGGCGGTGGTGCGCTGCTGACCGGCGGCGACCTCGTCGGAAACGCGCCCGGAACTGTCGGTCGCGCGGATCAGGGAAAGCGGCCCGGCGGTCGAGAGGTAAAGCGCGGTGAAAGCGGTGATGAGCAGCAGAAGAACGAAAGTGGTCGCGGACGCGACACCGGCTCCGCGCGGGAAACCCGCTTCCGGAATCTGCTCGCGCAACCGCGCTGCTGGCACGTCGGACTGTTTCGGCCGGTTCAACCGCTCCCCCAAGGCCCTTTCGGATACGCGACCCCGGCGGGTCGCCGGCCACTGGGGCCGGTAGCGGAACGTCAACCCGTTCGGGTTACGTGAAGGTATCAACGAAGCAGTCGGTCACGTTACAACTCCGCCCATCGGGTGACAAACGGTAGGTAAGCCGGGCCACAAAGTGGGATCAGTACACTCCGGGTGATGATCAGCCGACCGCGGATGTGGCTCAGCGTGATGGGCACGGCCCTTGCGCTGGCCTTGGTCTTGACGATGGTGCTGATTCTCGGTGACGACGAGTCATCACCACCCGGATCGCCCCCGCCCGAGCCGGCTCTCGATTCCCTGGTAACGAAGTTCACGTCCGGTCTGTCGGCGGACCAGGAGTACCGCTCACCGAAAACCGACGAACGTCGTACGACCGCGAGCGGTTTCGCCGCGCTCGTCGACCGCCGGGGCACCGCCGATTTCGAAAAGCTGGGATTTTCCGTCCGGAACGGTGTCGATCCGGCCACCGGGCGGCCGTACACGATCGCGACGAACGAGCCCGGCACCGAACGGGCCTGGGGGATGTACGTGATCGACCGGTCGGCGCCGCCGTCGCTGGTGGTCGAGGTGCCGCACCCGTCGTTCGACCTCCGGACCGAACTGTTCGGCGTCGACCTGTTCCACCGGGTGCCCGGCGCGGTGCTGCTGATCGCGGGGGCGCACCGGAAGGCGGACGACGGCAAGGCCGACGTCGCCCACGAAGAGGACTCCGTGTTCCACGTCGTCGCGACGACGCTGGCCGCGCGCGGCCTCACCCAGGTCCAGTTGCACGGCTTCCACGACCAGAACCAGGCCGGCACCGACATCGTGCTCTCCTCGGGCGCGACACCGGCAGGCGACGCGGCCCGCCGCGCGGCCGACCGCCTGACCGCGGCCGGGTTCGCCGTCTGCCGTGGCTGGGAGGACCGCTGCAAGGGCCTGGAGGGGACGACGAACGTCCAGGGCAAAGCGGCCGCCGCGGACAGTACGGTCTTCCTGCACGTCGAGATGAGCCGCACGGTCCGCGAATCACCCGAGCGCCGCGCGGACGTGGTCCGGGCCCTGGCGGAAGCCGACCTCAGCCGCCCTTGAGCGACGGCTCAGGATGCGACCGAGCGCAGACGTGTAGGGCGTTATACGGCAGGCGGCGCCGGCCTGGGGATTTATCCGGCGCCACCTACCAGGTGCGTGCCCCGAGATCCGCTCGGGACAAAACAGACATACCCACCAGCTCGACGATCTACACCACCGGTTGCGCGGGGACTGCAGTCGCTGGCGTGGAACGGCTCTGGCGGCACCTCCCGCACCATCCCACCTCACCCTCACGGGTGGCTGCACAGGCGAGTGCGGTGACGTAGGGTGCCTTCACCATGATCGAATAACCACATCCCCAGCAGACTCCGAGCGCGGTGAGCCCTTATGCAGCAAGCCATTCTCATCGGCCCGGACACCATCAACCGCGCGGCGGTCGCCGCGCTGCTCGCCCGGGCCTACGACTTCGACCCGCACCGGGTGTTCGACTTCGAGCAGATCGATCTTGCTCGCGCCGCACTCGCCGACCAGGACTCTCTCGTCTTCGTCCTCTACCCCGCGGAAGACGATCTCCAGCACCGTTGCCGGCAGGAGGAGTCCAGGGCCTCCGAGGCGACCGAACACAACAATCTGATCTTCCTCGTGACGTCCTTGTCCAGTCACGACGCCCAGAGGATCCTCTCCCACAAACCACGGGGCGTCGTCTACCTGCACGAAGGCGTCGCTCATCTACACGACGTCATCTACACCGTCGAAGACGGCCGCCGAGCCGTCAGCAACAGCCTGACCCTGTCCGCCTGGGCGGCCAGAGAGAGTCCGCTGACCCCGCGGGAACGCGAGGTGCTGACCGCCGCCGCGGCCGGAAGCCCGCCCAAGGAGGTCGCCACCGCACTCGGGCTGGCGACCGGGACCGTCCGCAACCACCTGGCCGCGATCCAGAGCAAGCTGCGCACCCGTTCCCTTGTGGACAGCATCCGCGTGGCGCAGGATTCGGGCTGGATCACCTGACCCGCGCACGAGGCCGCGATCTTCGCGGCTGGGGTCGACCCGGTTGACCCGGCCCACCACCACCGCCATGGCGGTGAACGCCGACGGCTGGTCGTGGGTGCGCGTGCGCGTCCATTGGTCCAGCCAGTACGTCTTGAGGTCTTCCTTGCCGTGCAACCGGTTCGTGCCATCCAGCCAGTCGACGTCGTCGCTCACGGCAGGCTCAGCAGCAGGTCGCCGACCGCGGCGGGCCGGGACAGGAACGGGTGATGCCCCGCGTCGAGTTCGACGACGCGACCGGCTTTGCGGGCGAACTCCCGTTGCGACCGGGCCGGCGTGCCCGCGTCCTGGGCGCACACGAGATACGTCGTCGGCACGTCCCGCCAGGCGGCCGCCCCGACCGCTTCGCCGGTGACCCGCACGCTCTGCCGGGTCAGGTGGTTCGCGGCTTCGGCCTGGACGTCGGCGTCGCAGTCCTGCAGGAACGTGTTCACCAGCAGTTCGGGGCGAACCCCGAACGTGCCCGCGTCGGGGTCGACGTCGAGGAACAGCGCGGGGGCGCCGTCACCGAAGTCCGCGAGACTCTGCCCGATTTCGGGCAGGTAGCTGGAGATCAGCACCAGGTGCCGCACCGAAGCCACGCCCGCGGCCGCCTCGGCCGTCACGATCCCGCCGTAGCTGTGGGCGACGACGACGGTCGGTTCGTCGCTGTCCCGCAGCACCTGACGCACCGCGTCGACGTCCTCGGCCAACCCCGGACCACCAGTACCGCCGGGCGTACCGGTCTCCCCACAGCTCGGCAGCGCCGGGCTCACGCTCGGCACGCCTCGCTCCCGCAGGAGCCCGGACATGCGGTGCCACCACCACGATCCGTCCCGGACGCACGCCCCGTGCACGAACACAACCCTCATCACTACCTCCACGTCGCTGCGGAACACCGACGTTAGACGTAGCGGTTATTACGTGAAAAAGTAGCTTCGTGGGACGACGACCGGAGCCCGAGATCAAGCAGCGGCTGCTCGACGCGTGCACCGACCACGCGCTCGAACACGGCCTGCCCGACCGGCTCGACCCGCTGGTTCGCGCCACCGGCACGTCGGCGCGCATGCTGATCTACCACTTCGGCACGCGCGACGCCCTCCTGAGCGCAATCCTCGATAGTGCGCGGCAACGCCAGCTAGCCACATTCGGCGACGTGCTGCGCGTACGCCCCGACCGGCCCTACACCGTCACCCTCGCGCAGGCCTGGGCGTTCATGACCGGCCCCGAAGGCCGGCCGTACCTGCGAATGTTCGGACTGTGGCGGGAAAGCGCGGCGCAACAGCACCGGCCCGACTTCCGCCAAGCGGCGACAACAGACTGGCTCGGCCCGCTCGAAGAAGGCCTGCGCAGCATGGATCGGCCGGAATTGGCCACTTTGGTCCTGGCCGTCATCCGCGGCCTCCTCATGGATCTCGACGCAACCGAGGACCACGACCGCGCAAATGAGGCGTTCACACACTTCCTCAGCACGCTGGATGCTCGCGAGTGATCCCGGCGGCCGGCGGGTGACGGTGTGATCCCAGGCGGGGCAGCGCCTACCGGCACTACCGGGAGCTGCGCACCGGCGACGGGTACGTGCCGGGTCGCGCCGATCGTGTCGCCGCTGATCGAGCTGGACGACCGCACCGGCTACCTCGACAGCTTCACCTACGCCACCGGCAAGCAGGCCCGCAGCCCGGAGTCGAGCGGAACCTGATCGCCGGGCTGTTCAGCCACTCCACCAACCTCAGACTGACCCGGACGGCCGACGCCTGCGGCATCTCCGCCGCGCAGGTCATCCCTCTCGAATCCAGTTCTCAGCACCGCACGATGGGCAGCGCATTCGGTACTCGCCACTTCTGCCGCTGGGGCCCGGAAACCATTCCACTTCAAGAAGGTCATCGTTGTTTTCCGGGCAGCGCAATCCTTCTCGAATGCCCTCGGTAACACCTCTGGCCGTCTCGACCCACGCCGAGCGGGTCATCAGTGTCCTCCACTCGCTCCAGGTCAGCGGCCTCCGCAACGAATTGGGCGACCGTCTCGCCGGTCAGAGGCTCAGCGGGGGTTCGTCTGCCAGGCCGTGATCCGGGTGCTGATCTTGATGATCAGCACCGCGGCCACGACCAGGGCCACCGCCGCGACGGTGTCGCTGTAGCGCGTGATCGTCGCATCCCCGGTTAGGCGGGCGCCGCTCGTGGACAGCACCTGGTTCGTGAGGTAGGCGGCCCACCACCAGGTGACCAGCTCGGCGCCCGGCGTCCGGTACAGCTGCCACGTTCCGCGCGGCCGCTGGGGGTTGACGGCGTTCCAGACGTCTTGGACGACCATCTGCGGGAACCAGAAGCTGACGATCGGCACGATCCAGCCGAGCACGGCCCACATGGGCGAGTGCCGGTGCCGGGCGGGTTCGATCACCTCGGCGTTGGTGCGGGCGAGCCACAGCCACCGCATGAAGACGATCCCGGTGACGAACCGGCTCCCGAGGGAGGTCCGGACCACGACCGACCAGACGTCATCGGGGAAGGCGCCCCACTCGCCCGCGACGTCCGCGAGGCCGGCCGCGGTGGTCACGATGATCAGGATCGCGGACGCGCTTTGCCACCCGGCGAGCGGCCGAAGTGGCGCAATCGGTCTCTGCGGAACGGGCGCGTAGAAGTGCGGCTGCATGGTCCCCCCGGTCCAGTGCGTGGATCACGAGAAAAGCAAGCGCCGCGATGCGTGTCAAGCGACTTTCGCCGGCGGCGTGCTCAGCGCAGGGTGGCGAAACTCGCCCGGACCTCGGCGACGAAGAGGTCCGGCTGTTCCAGCGCCAGGAAGTGCCCGCCCTGGTCGAGTTCGGCGAAGTGGACGAGATCGGTGTAGCGGCGTTCGATCCAGCGCCGGGACTTCCGGACGTGTTCGTGCGGCGCCATCGTGAAGCCCGTCGGGATCGTGATCGGGGCGGGCGGACCTGACGCCGCCGCGCGGGCGCGGGCCATCTCCCAGTACGTCTTGGCGGCGGACGACCCGGCGTTGGGGAGCCAGTAGAGCATGATGTCGTCGAGCAGTTCGTCGTGCGTGAACGACGCTTCCGCGTCACCCGGGGTGCCGCACGTGTCCTGGAACATCGCGTAGATCCACGCGGCCTGCCCGGCCGGCGAGTCGGCCAGGGAGTAGCCGATGGTCTGCGGCCGGGTGGACTGTTCCTTGGCGTAGCCGGACAACGTCTCCCAGAAGTAGTCGGCGCTGTCGAGCATGGCTTGTTCGTGCGGGGTGGCTTCGGCCCGCTCCTGCGGCGTCGGGAAGAACATGGCGAAGTTCAGGTGCAGGCCGACGCAGCCCGGGGGTGCTTTCCGGCCGATCTCGTCGGTGACGCCGGCGCCGAGGTCCCCGCCCTGGGCGCCCCAGCGGTCGTAGCCGAGCCGGTCCATCAGCGTGATCCAGGCGCCGGCGGTGCGCGCGAGCGTCCAGCCCGGTTCGGTGGTCTTGCCGGAGAAACCGAAGCCCGGCATCGTCGGGACGACGAGGTGGAACGCCGTGCGGGGATCCCCGCCGTGGGCCGCCGGGTCGGTGAGCGGGCCGATCACCTTGCGGAACTCCAGCACCGACCCGGGCCAGCCGTGGGTCATGATCAGCGGGAGCGCGTCCGGCTCGGGCGAGCGGACGTGCAGGAAGTGGATGTCGACGCCGTCGATTTCCGTGTGGAACTGGCCGAAGCCGTTGAGCAGGTCCTCGCACCGGCGCCAGTCGTAACCGCCGCTCCAGTGCTCGCACAAGGCGCGGATCTTGGCCAGTCGCGGGCCCTGGCTCGTGTCGGACACGGTTTCGGGCTCCGGCCAGCGAGTCAGGCGCAGGCGTTCGCGCAGGTCGGCGAGCTGCGATTCGGGAACGTCGAGGGAGAAGGGCTTGATCCGCATCGCCGTACTGTACGATACTGTATCGTACAGAAGTCAAGGAGAATCGATGACGTCCGAAGCCGAGACACCCTCGCCTCGGCGAGGCAAAGCCCGTGAAGACGCGATCCTGGCCGCCGCGGTCGACCTCATCGGCGAGATCGGTTACGACCGGCTCAGCATGGACGCCGTCGCCGCCCGCGCGAAGGCGTCCAAGATGACCATCTACCGCAGATGGCCCGGAAAAGCGGAACTGGTCGCGGAAGCACTGCGACGGCACGCCGAAGGCGAGACCCTGCACATCGCCGACACGGGCACCCTGCGCGACGACCTGCTCGTCGCGGTCGAGGGCATGGCACGCGCCCTCACCGGCGAGCACGGCCCATCACTGCTGGGACTCCTGGGCGCGGTGCGCGAGGATCCCGCGCTGCGCGACCTCATCCGCACCCAGATCGCCGGCACCGGCGACGCGGTCGCGACGGCCATCGCCCACCGGGCCGCCGCCCGCGGCGAGCCGGTGACGGCGGCGAACCCGCCCGCGGTGCTCGGCCTGGCCGTCGCTCAGCTGTTTCTGTCCACTTTGCTCGACGGCACTCCCCCGGACGCCGAAGCCCAGCACCGGCTCGTCGACGACGTCGTCCTGCCCTTGCTCACACTCGCTGCGCCACCAACGGCTCCGCACCTCGGATCGCCTGACGGCGGTCTCGGCTGATCGGCACCATCGCCGCGGCAGGCCCAGCGGTCGACGACCCCGCTGGGCCCGTTCGCCGGGTTCAGCGGCTGGTGCGCGCGTTTTCCTGGAAGGTGACCTCATCGGGGTTGGAACTGGGCTGTCCGGTGCCGGTGACGAGGAGGTCGCGGAGGCTGGCGCCGGCGTAGAGGTTCCACGCGCCGGAGCAGGCGTCGTAGCACTCGACCGCGGGGCGCAGGCCCTCGTGGGTGAAGCGGACCGTGGTGCCGTCGTCGGTCGACGAGATCGCGAAACGGATCCGGGTGCCGGTCCATTCGTCCTGGTCGGCGACGAACTGGACCTTGCCGTCGACGACCTCCCAGACGACGAGTTCGCCGGGGATCAGGTCGGTGACCCGGAGCCGGGAGTAGTGGACGCCGGGGACCTCGAAGGAGAATTCGTCGCCGACCTGCCGGGTGTCACCGGCGATGTCGGTCATCCACCAGGCGCGCGGGTCGGTGATCGCGTCGGTGACCTCGGCGGCGGTGCTGGGGACGGTGAAGGTGGTGGTGTAGCTGTCGTTCACGGCTGTCTCCTCGGTGGTCGGTGCGGGTCCCGGAGGACCCTGTTGTTCCACCGACGAACGGCGAGAGCCGGCTTTGCCACCTGCCGCGAGAAATCTTCGATCAGTTTTCCGGCGCCAGTTCGTGGAGCCGTTTGGCCAGGTAGCGGCGCTCCGTATCGGCCGGAGCCAGCGCCAGTGCCTGCTCGTAGGACGTGCGGGCCTCGGCATCGCGGCCGGCACGGCGGAGCAGGTCCGCGCGGGTCGCCGGCAGCAGGTGGTAGCCGTCCAGGCTGCCGGCCGCCGCCAGCGCGTCCACCAGCGCCAGGCCCGTCGTGATGCCGTCCGCCATGGCCACCGCCACCGCGCGGTTGAGTTCCACCACCGGCGACGCCGTCAGCTCGCTCAGGTCCGCGTACAGGCCGGCGATCCGCACCCAGTCGGTCGCCGCCGCGCTGGGAGCCGTCGCGTGGCAGGCCGCGATCGCCGCCTGCAGCTGGTACGGGCCGGTCCGGCGCAGCGCCCGGGCCGCGTCCAGGGTCCGGACGCCCTCGTCGATCAGCGCGCCGTCCCACCGCGACCGGTCCTGGTGCTCGAGGGTGACGAGCTCGCCGTCGCGCAGCCGGGTGGCGCGCCTCGACTCGTGCAGCAGCATCAACGCGAGCAGCCCGCGTGGTTCGGCCTCCGCGGGCATCAACGTCGTCAGGACCCGGGCCAGCCGGATGGCCTCGACGGTCAGCGCCCGCTGGTCCGCCTCCCCGTAGCCCTCGTTGAAGATCAGGTACAACACGGCCAGCACCGCCGCCAGGCGCTCCGGCAGCAGCTCCGCCGGCGGGACCCGGTACGGGATGCCGGCGTCCTGGATCTTGCGCTTCGCCCGGCTCAGCCGCTGGCCCGTGGTGGTTTCGGCGGACAGCAGGGCCCGGGCGATCTCGGCGGTCGTGAGGCCGGCGAGCGTACGCAGCGTGAGCGCCACCCGCGCGGGCAGCGGCAGTGCGGGGTGGCAGCAGGTGAAGATCAGCCGCAGCCGCTCGTCCGGGATGTCGTCAGCGTCGGCGTCGGCGTCGTGAACGGGCTGCCGCACGGCCAGGTCACGGAGCTTGGTGGCCCCGACCGCGTCACGGCGGATCCGGTCGGTCGCTCGGTTGCGCGCCGCGATGGTCAGCCACGCCCCCGGGTTGCGCGGGACGCCGTCGCGCGCCCACGTCGTGAGCGCGGACGCGAACGCCTCCTGCGCGCTGTCCTCGGCCAGGTCCCAGTCGCCGGTGAAGCCGATCAACGTCGCGACGACCTGACCCCACTCCTCCCGGTAGGCCGCCTCGACGGCCGCGCGGACCTCCGGTGACGGCGCGCTCATTCCCAGACGGGGCGGACCTCGACGCAGCCCCGGTGCGCGTACGGATGACCGGCGGCGATCGCCACCGCCTCGTCCAGGTTCGCGCAGTCGACGATGACGACGCCGCCGACGAAGTCCTTCGTCTCCGCGAACGGACCGTCCGAGATCAGGGTCTCGCCCTGCCGGACCCGGACGGTGGTCGCGCTCTCCACCGGGCGCAGGCGCGCCATGCCGCTGACCCGGCCGCGCCGGTCGAGGTCGGCCAGCCACTCGGTGTGGACGGGATCGGCCGCGAGCTGCTCGTTCGTCGGCGCGTCGACCTCGTCGTCGCAGATCAGCAAGACGTACTTCATGGCGCCATTCAAGCGCAGCCGATCCGCTCGCGCAGCGGTATCCGAAGCTCCGCTCCCGGTGGTGGATCCGCCATACTGGGTACCGAGAATCATCAGGGAGGGTGACGGTGACCGAAGCCGAAGGCGCGGACTGGGTTCCGGCGGGAGTCGACCGGGCCACGCCCAGCGTCGCGCGGATCTACGACTACCTGCTCGGCGGGGCCCACAACCTGGCCGCCGACCGTGCCGTGGCGCAGCGGCTCACGGACATCCAGCCGGAGGTCGCTCTCGTCGCCCGGCGCAACCGGGCCTTCCTCCGCCGGGCGGTGCGGTTCATGCTCGACGCGGGCATCCGCCAGTTCCTCGACCTCGGCTCCGGCATTCCGACGACCGGGAACGTCCACGAAGTGGCCCAAGCGGTCGACCCGGCCGCCCGGGTCGTCTACGTCGACTACGAGTCCGTCGCCGTCGCCCACAGCCGGTTGCTGCTCGCGGACAACCCCCACGCGGCCACAGTCCAGGCAGACATCACACGCCCCGCCGACGTGCTGAACTCCGAGCCCGTCCGGACGCTGCTCGATCTGACGCAGCCGGTCGGGCTGCTCGCGGTCGCCGTCGGGCACTACCTGCCACCGGAAGCCGACGTCCCCCGGGTGTTCGCCACCTACCGCGACGCGCTCGCCCCCGGCAGCCAGTTCGCGCTGACCCACCTGACCAACGACTTCGCCGTGCTGGCCGATCCCCGGGTCGCCGAAACGATGCGCTCCACACAGGACCACATCTTCCCCCGGCCGCGCGCGGAGGTACTGGCGTTGTTCCAGGGTTTCGAGCTGGTCGAGCCGGGGCTGACCACCAGCGGGAACTGGAATCCCGAGCGGCTGACCGCGGCCGTGCTCCCCCAGGACGACGGACTGTACGCCGGCCTGGGCGTCCGCCACCGGGACGCGCGATTCGAGACACCGGCTCGCTGAACGAGGGGTCGTTCGTCAGTCCACCCGGATCGAGACCTCCGTGCCTCCCTTGTACGGCACCCGAACCGAGACGAAGCCGTTGACCGGGTCTCGCAACCAGGACACGTAGCCGGCGTAGTCGCCGCGCATCGCGCCGACGTTGTCGGTGATCACCACCGCTCCCGTGCGCAGCCGTGGCGCGACGAGGCGCAGCACGTCGAGCGCCGCGTCGGGAAAGCCGTCGTTCAGCATGAGGTCGACCGGGCCGTCGAGATCGCGCAAGGTCTCCAGGGCGTTGCCGGTGCGGATGTCGACGTGGTCCTCCAGACCGGCTTCCCGCACGTGGGCGCGGGCCCGTTCGGCCTTCTCCGGCACCATCTCGGTGCCGATCACCGTGCCGCCGCCGTTGTCCCGCACGGCCGCCGCCAGCCAGATCGTCGACACGCCGAACGACGTCCCGAACTCGACGACGCGGCGAGCGCGCACAGCGCGGGCCTGGGCATAGCAGTAGGCGGCCTGCTTCCGCCCGAGCGCGAGGAACGCATCGTCGAAGCGCTCGGCCGCCACGGGCGGGCGACGCCGCGGCCGGCCGAGCACGAGCGCGGGAAGATCACCGGCGAGCCGCAGGAGGTTCCGCGGAAGCTGCCGGTCATTCGCCGAGTGCAGGCGACGAAGCACCCCGGCGGCCCGGGTGTCAAGCAGGGCAAGGGGATCACGGCTGGTCATGTGATCATTGTGGGCGATTCTCCGCGCGTACGAAACTCGCTTTCGCCGGCCTTGCCGGGAGGAGAAGCATTTCCGGTCATCGCCGCTTGAGCTGTGGAAACAGACCGCCGGACCTCGGCCGAGTTCGCCCGCGACCACGAACTCACCTCGGCTGCTCACTTTTCGGCTACGGTCGACCCTCCAAGCCGCCGACGGTGTCGAGCCAGTGCAGCACCACCTCTGCCGTTTCCGCGGCGTGCTCCGTGCTCATCGTGAAGTGGTCGCCCGGCACGCGGGCCGACTCGTGGGCCAGCGGCCAGACCGACGTCCGCTCCGCCAGGGACAAGGTCTCCTCCCCCGGCGGGAGTGGCACCGCGTCCTCCGGCCGAAGCACCAGCGTCGGCGTCGCCAGTTCTTCCGGCTGCCACTCGCGCAGCAGTTCCGTGTACGCGGATGCCGCCGTGATCGCGTGGTCGTGGTAGGTCGCCGCGCCTGCTTGGGCCGCTCCGTGCACCAACGCTCGGGACAGCCTCGGAGCCAGGCCGCCCGGGAGGTAGCTGTCCAGCAGGACCACTCCGGACGGTGCCAGGCCTTGGCGCTCCAGCCGGACCGTGACCGCGTGTGCGAGCAGGCCGCCCGCCGAGATTCCCAGCAGTGCGAACGGTTTCCCGTCCGCGCACGCGGTGACCGCGGCCGTCAGGACGTCGGCCAGCGCGGCGAACGACGGTGCGAGCCGCTCGTCCGCCGCGTAGCCCGGCGGGAGGACGACCGACGTCTCCCCGGGGAAGCACCGGGCGAGCTGCGCGAAGTTCAGCACGTGGTCGAACGCCGTCAGCGGCGGGAGACCGATCAGGTGCGGCCCGTCCGGCCCGCCGCCGAGCCGGACGACCTTGGCGGTCTCGCCGCCGGTGAACCGCTCCCGCAGTGCGGCCGCGCCGAGGCCGAACCGGTGCATCTCCTCGCCGAGGCCGCGTTCGGCCAAGTCCCGGTAGACGCCGCCGAGCGTGCCGTCCGGGGCCGCGTCCCCGTCGAGCAGCGGGGCCAGGTGCCGGGCGACGGCGGCGGGGGTGCCGTGGTCGTAGACCAGCGCCGCGGTGAGGCGCAGGCCGGTCGCCGACGCGAGGCGGTCGCGCAGGCCCACGGCGGTGAGCGAGTCGAGGCCGAGGTCGCGGAAGGGCCGGTCGGCGGCGATCGCCTCGACCCCCGCGTGACCCAGTTCGGCCGCGGCCTCGGTGCGGACCAGGTCGGTCAGCGCGTCCATCCGGGCCGCCGGGCCGAGGCTCCGCAAGCGCGGGAGGGCCGTGCCCGCCGGTTCCGGGACGACCAGGGCGTCGACCGCCGCGGGCACGCCGGCCAGCAGCGGGCTGGGCCGCGCCGCGGTGAAGATCGGCGCGAACCGGGTCCAGTCGACGGCCGCGACGACGGCGGTGACCCGCTGCTCGCGCAGCACCGCGCGCAGCCCGGACAGCGCCGGACCGGGGGCCATCGTCCGCACCGCCCGGCGGTGCAGGTGTTCGCGCGCGTCCTCCTCGGTGGTCATGCCGTCGGCCCAGGCGCCCCAGGCGACCGACACCGCGGCTTCGCCCCGGGCGCGCCGGATCTCGGCCAGCGCGTCGAGGTGGCTGTTGGCCGCCGCGTACGCCCCCTGCCCGGCGGCGCCCCAGATCGCGGCCGCCGACGAGAACAGCACGAACGCGTCCAGGTCACCCGTCAGCTCGTCCAGGTGACGAGCGCCGGAAACCTTGGCCGCCAACACGTTCTCGAGCGCTTCGGGCGTGCAGTCGGCGATCGTGACGGCGCCACCGGAGACGCCGGCGGCGTGCACGACGGCGTCCGGCGGGTACTCCGCCAGCACCCGCGCGACGGTGTCCCGGTCCGCGACGTCCCCGGCGACCAGGCTCACCCGGACACCGGCCTTGTCTACCTCCGCGGCCAGTTCCGCCGCGCCGGGCGCGGTGCCCCCACGACGGCTCAGCAGCACCAGGTGCGCCGCTCCCGCTTCGGCCAGCCAGCGGACGACGTGCCCGGCGACGCCGCCGGTGCCGCCCGTCACCAGGACCGTGCCCCGCGGTGTCCAGCCCGGTCCGGCCGGGACCGGGCGCGCCGGGACCAGCCGGCGGGCGAACACCCCCACCGCGCGGACGGCGACCTGGTCCTCCGATCCGCCGATGACCGCGAGCACCCGCTGAACGGCGGTCTCGTCGAGCGTTTCGGGCACGTCGACCAAGCCGCCCCAGCGGCCGGGGTGCTCCAGGGCGAGGGTCCGGCCGAGGCCCCACACCTGCGCGGCGGCGGCGTCGGACGGCACGTCGTCGCCCCCGGTCCCGACGGCCCCGGACGTCACCACCCAGAGGCGCGGGCCGTCCTCCGCGAGCAGGGATTGCAGCAGCGGCAACGCGCTCGCGGCGTCCGTGGCCCGCACGAGGACGGCGTCCGGGGGTCCGTCGTCGCCCAGCACCGTGGCGAGCGCAGGGTCACCGAGCACCCGCACTCGGGGTCGCGCCGGCGCGGGTTCCGGCAGCCGGGTCCACTCGACCTGGTAGCGCCACGGCCGGAGCACGGCCTCGCCGCGCCGCTCGCGGTGCCAGCGGGTCAGCTCGGGCAGGACGTCACGCAGCCGCTCCGGGTCGGGCAGGGCGAGGACCTCGCTCAGCGACTCGGCGTCCTCCGCCGCCACCGCCTCCCAGAACGACGTCTCGGCGTGGTCGCGGGCCGGCGCGGACTCCAGCCAGTAGTGCTGCCGCTGGAACGCCGTCGTCGGCAGCGGCACGACCGGGACGTCCGCCGGCACCACCGGTGCCCAGTCCACCGGGACGCCGTGGACGAACAGCTCGGCCAGCCCCGTCAGCAGGGTCTCGCGTTCGGGCCGGTCACGACGGGACAGGGCGACGGCGACCGCGTCACCGTCCGGCCCGCGGACCGCGGCCGCGAGACCGCCACCGGGCCCGGCCTCCACCACCGCCACGCCGCGGTCGAGCAGCACGCGGGTCACGTCGGCGAACCGGACCGGGCTGCGAACCTGACCCACCCAGTACTCCGCGGAGTCCACAGTGGACTCGACGCCGGTCACCGCGGAGATCAGCGGGATCGACGGCGGGGCGTACGTCACGGTTTCGGCGACCTCGGCGAACTCCGCGAGCATCGGCTCGACCAGTCCGGAGTGGAACGCCCGGTCGACGTCGAGGGTGGTGGTGCGGACGCCGAGTGACGCCGCGGCCGCGTGCACGGCCGCCGCTTCCCCGGAGAGCACGACGGCCTCGGGGCCGTTGACCGCGGCCAGCCAGACGCCGTCGCCGAGGACCGGCCGGACGGCCGTTTCGGAGGCCGCCACCGCGACCATCGCCCCGCCGGCGGGCAGGGCCTGCATGAGGCGGCCCCGCGTCGCGACCAGTTTCGCCGCGTCGGGCAACGAGAACACGCCCGCGACGTACGCCGCGGTCAGCTCGCCCAGCGAATGCCCGGCCACCACCGCCGGGCGGACACCGAACGACGCCAGCAGCCGCACCAGCGCGACCTCCATCGCGAACAGCGCGGCCTGTGTGTAAGCGGTCTCGTGCACCAGTTCCGCCGCGATCGCCGCGCGCAGCGGCCGCTCGAGGTAGCCGTCGAACTCGGCGCAGACCTCGTCGAAGGCCTCGGCGTACACCGGGAACGCCTCGTACAGCTCGCGGCCCATGCCGGGCCGTTGCGCGCCCTGGCCGTTGAACACGAACGCGACGTCGAGCGCGCGCGGCCCGGCGAACCCGCGCAGGCCCGCCCCGGCGGCGATCGCTTCCAGGCCGTCGGCCGCCTGCTGCGGGGTTTCGGCGAGGACGACGGCGCGGTGGTCCCACCGCGCCCGGCCGGTCAGCAGGGACCGGGCCACGCTCGCCGCCGGCAGCTGGGCAACGGCGGAGGCGAGCTTCCCAGCCTGCTCGGCCAGCCCGGCGGCCGTGCGGGCCGACACCACCAGCGGCACCGCGCCCGCCGCGACGGGCGGCTCGGGCCGGGCGGCGGCCGGGGCCTGCTCCAGGACGACGTGGGCGTTGGTCCCGCTGACGCCGAAGGCGGACACCCCGGCGCGGCGCGGGCGGCCGGCTTCCGGCCACGGCGCCGGTGCGGTGAGCAGCCGGATCGCGCCGGACGTCCAGTCCACCTTCGCCGACGGCCGGTCCGCGTGCAGGGTCTTCGGCAGCACGCCGTGGCGCAGCGCCAGGACCATCTTGATCACCCCGGCGACCCCGGCCGCGGACTGCGTGTGCCCGACGTTCGACTTCAGCGACCCGAGCAGCAGCGGCCGCTCCCGGTCGCGGCCGTAGGTCGCCAGCAGCGCCTGCGCCTCGATCGGGTCACCCAGGGTCGTCCCGGTGCCGTGCGCCTCCACGGCGTCCACTTCGGACGGTGCCACCCCGGCGTCGGCGAGGGCCTGCCGGATCACCGCCTGCTGCGCCGGGCCGTTCGGCGCGGTCAGGCCGTTCGACGCGCCATCGGAGTTCACCGCCGACCCGCGCACCACGGCCAAGACCTCCCGACCGTCGCGGACCGCGTCGGAAAGCCGTTGCAGCACCAGCACTCCGACGCCCTCACCCCAGCCCGTGCCGTCGGCATCGTCCGAAAAGGACTTGCAGCGGCCGTCCGCCGCGAGGCCGCGCTGGCGGGCGAACTCGACGAACGCGGCGGGCGTCGCCATCACCGTCGCACCGCCGGCCAGCGCCATCGAGCACTCCCCCGACCGCAGCGCCTGCGCGGCCAGGTGAATCGCCACCAGCGACGACGAGCACGCCGTGTCGAGCGTGACCGAGGGGCCGCGCAGGCCGAGCGTGTAGGACACCCGGCCGGACAGCACGCTCGACGACGAGCCGGTCAGCGCGTAGCCGGCGAGGTCGTCCGACGCCGGGCCGGCGCCGTAGCCGAGGACCGCCGCGCCGAAGTACACGCCGACGTCCTGCCCGCGCAACGACGTCGGGGCGACCCCCGAGCGTTCCAGGGCCTCCCACGACGTCTGCAGCAGCAACCGCTGCTGCGGGTCCATCGCCAGTGCTTCGCGCGGCGAGATCCCGAAGAACTCCGGGTCGAAGAGCCCGGCGTCGTGCAGGAACGCCCCGGCCAGGCTGTAGGTCTTCCCCGGGGTGCCGGGCGTGGGGTCGTAGACGGCGCCGGCGTCCCAGCCGCGGTCCGCGGGGAACTCGGTGACCGCGTCGGTGCCCGCGGACAGCAGGTCCCACAACGCTTCCGGGCCGTCGACGCCGCCGGGCAGGTGCACGCCCATGCCGACGATCACGATCGGGTCGTCGGCGGTCACCGCGGACGCCAGGGCCACCACGGTGGCGGCGCCGAACAGCTCGTCGTGCAGGTGCGCGGCGAGCGCGGCCGGATCCGGGTGGTCGAACACGACGGTGACCGGCAACGCGAGCCCGGTCGCGGTGGCCAGCCGGGTGCGCAGTTCCATCGCCGTGAGCGAGTCGAACCCGGCGTCGCGGAAGGCGCGAGCCGCCGGGACCTCGTCCTGCTCGCCCAGCACCGCGGTGGCCTGGGCCTGGACCACGCCGGTGAGGTGGCCGAGCCGGGCCGGGCGATCGAGGTCGCGCAGGCGTGCCCGCAGGGTTTCGGCCGCGGTGACGTCGGGGACGTCCGGTGCGGCGGCAGCGTCGGCGGCTTCGGGGATGCCGTCGAGCAGCGGGCTCGGGCGGGCCGCGGTGAACAGCGGCGCGAACCGCGGCCAGTCCACCGCCGCGACGACGGCGGCCGGGCGGCCGTCACGCAGGGCGGCCCGCAGCGCCGAGAGGGCGAGGTCCGGGGCCATGGTGAGCACCGCGCGCCGGGCGAACCCGGCACCGGCCTCCTCGGCCATGCCGCCGGCCCAGGCCCCCCAGGCGACCGACAGCGCGGCCCGGCCCCGGGCGTGGCGGATCTCGGCCAGGGCGTCGAGGTGGCTGTTCGCGGCCGCGTAGGCGCCCTGCCCGGCGGCACCCCAGGTCGCGGCGGCCGAGGAGAACAGCACGAACGCGTCCAGGTCGCCCGTCAGCTCGTCCAGGTGACGCGCCCCGACGACCTTCGCGCGGACCTCGTCGAGGTCTTCCGGCGTGCAGTCGGCGACGGCCACCGCGCCGCCCGGGACACCGGCGGCGTGCACGACGGCGTCCGGCGGGTACTCCGCCAGCACCCGCGCCACGGTCTCGCGGTCCGCCACGTCGCCGGCCACCAGCGTCACGCGGACGTCGAGCGCGGCCAGGTCCGCCGCGCCGGGCGCGTCGGCGCCGCGGCGGCTCAGCAGCACCAGGTGCTCGGCCCCGGCTTCGGCGAGCCAGCGGACGACGTGCCGGCCGACGCCGCCGGTGCCGCCGGTCACCAGGACCGTCCCGCGCGGCGTCCAGCCCGGGCCTGCGACATTGCCGGCACGGACGAGCCGGCGGGCGTACAGGCCGGTCGCGCGCACGGCGACCTGGTCCTCGGGGCCCTGCAACGCGCTGAGCAGCCGCCGGGCCGTGGTCGCGTCGGCGTCGGCGGGCAGGTCGATCAGCCCGCCCCAGCGGCCGGGGTGCTCCAGCGCGGCGGTGCGGCCGAGGCCCCAGACCTCGGCGCCCGCGGCGTCGTCGGGGGCGCTGTCGACGCCGACGGCGCCGCGGGTCACCACCCAGACGCGGCCGGTGTCCGCGGCGAGCGCGGCCTGGATGCGCGGCAACGCGGTCCGCGCGTCCGCGGCGAAGACGACGACGCCGTCGGCCGGGCCGGTCCCGGCGCCCGGCAGACCGGCGAGCACGGGGTCGTCGCCGTCCACGAGCCAGCGGCCGGTGCCGGCCGGTTCGGGGACGCGGACCCACTCGACGCGGTAGCACCACGAGGCGGCCGTGGCGGCGTCGCGGCGGGTAGCGCGCCAGCGTGTCAGGCCGGGCACCAGGGCGCGCAGGGCGTCCTGGTCGGTGCCGGAGAGGGTGTCGCCGAGGGTGGCGAGGTCGTCCTGCGCGACGGCGTCCCAGAAGTCGCCGTCGGAGCCCGCCGCGGTGGCCGGGCGCGGCGTGAGCCAGAAACGTTCCTCCTGGAAGACCGTGGTCGGCAGCGGGACGACGCCGGTGTGCCCGGCGGGGAAGGCGCCGGTCCAGTCGACGTCGACGCCGTGGACGAACAGCTCGGCCGCGGACTTGAGCAACCGCGGCCATTCGGGCCGGTCGCGGCGCAGGGTTCCGGCGACCAGCACGGTGTCGTCGTCGAGGGTCTCGCGTATAGCCGGGCCGAGCACCGGGTGCGAGCTGGTCTCGAGGAACACGCGGTGGCCTTCGCCGGCCAGTGCGCGGATCGCGTCGGCGAAGCGGACGGTGCCGCGCAGGTTGCGGAACCAGTAGTCCGGCGGCAGCGGCGCGGTGATCCACGCACTGTCCACAGTGGAGTACCACGGGACGGCCGGGACGTCGCCCGGCACGTCGGCGAGGGCGGCGCGCAGGTCGGCCTCGATGCCTTCGACCTGGGCGGTGTGCGAGGCGTAGTCCACCGGCACGCGGCGGACGCGGATGTCCTTGGCGCGGTACAGCTCTTCGAGGTCGTCGAGCGCCTCCGGGACGCCGGCGAGCACGACGGCGGACGGCGAGTTCACGGCCGCGATCTCGACGCCGTCGACGAGCGCGACCTCGTCGGCACCGACCGCGACGGACAGCATCCCGCCGTGGCCGGCCAGCCGCCGGCCGATGATCCGGCTGCGGACGGCCACCACCCGGGCGGCGTCTTCGAGGGAGAGCGCCCCGGCGACACACGCCGCGGCGATCTCGCCCTGCGAGTGCCCGACGACGGCGTCCGGCCGCACGCCCAGCGACTCCCACACCGCGGCCAGCGACACCATGACCGCGAACGACACCGGCTGGACGACGTCCACGGCGTCGAGGGGCCGGCCTTCGCGCACCACGTCGGCCAGGGACCAGTCCACGTGCGGTGCCAGGGCGGCCGCGCACGCTTCCATCCGGGCCGCGAACACCGGGTTCGCCGCCCAGAGTTCCCGGCCCATCCCGGTCCACTGCGCGCCCTGGCCGGGGAACACCCAGGTGAGCGGGCCGCCCGGCCCGGCGACGCCGGTCACGACGTCGGCGCGGTCCTCGGTGATGCGGCGGAGGGCGTCGGCGGGCTCGTCGGAGAGGACGACGGCGCGGTGCTCCCAGGTGGCGCGGGAGCGGACCAGCGACCAGCCGATGGCAGCCGCTTCTCCGACGACCGATGCCAGCCGTGCGGCCTGCTCGGCCAGCCCGGTCGCCGAACGGGCCGAGACCACGAGCGGCACCAGCCCGCCGGCCGGCTCCGGGCGCACGGGCGCGGGTCCCTGCTCCAGGACGAGGTGGGCGTTGGTGCCGCTGACGCCGAACGACGACACCCCGGCGCGGCGGGGCCGGTCGCCTTCCGGCCAGGGCCGGGCCTCGGTGAGCAGCCGGACCGCGCCGGTCGTCCAGTCCACTTCGGACGTCGGCGCGTCGGCGTGCAGCGTCCGGGGCAGGACTCCGTGGCGCATGGCCAGGATCATCTTGAGCACGCCCGCGACGCCGGCCGCGGCCTGGGTGTGCCCGATGTTGGACTTCAGCGACCCCAGCCACAACGGTTCCGAGCGGTCCTGACCGTACGTCGCGAGGAGCGCCTGCGCCTCGATCGGATCACCGAGGGACGTCCCGGTGCCGTGCGCCTCGACGGCGTCCACATCGGACGGTCGCAGGCCCGCGTTGGCCAGGGCCCGCCGGATCACCGCCTGCTGCGCGGGGCCGTTCGGCGCGGTGAGCCCGTTGGACGCGCCGTCCTGGTTGACCGCCGTCCCGCGCACCACAGCCAGGACCTCACGGCCTTCGCGCAGGGCGTCGGAAAGCCGTTGCAGCACCACGACTCCGACGCCTTCGGCCCAGCCGGTGCCGTCGGCTTCGTCCGAAAAGGACTTGCAGCGGCCGTCGGCGGCCAGGCCGCGCTGGCGCGAGAACTCGACGAAGACACCCGGGGTCGCCATCACCGTGGCGCCGCCCGCCAGGGCCATCGAGCACTCCCCCGACCGCAGCGACTGCGCGGCCAGGTGGATGGTGACGAGCGACGACGAGCACGCGGTGTCGACGGTGACGGCGGGTCCGCGCAGGCCGAGGACGTACGAGACGCGCCCGGCCGCGACGCTGCCGGCGGCGCCGGTGCCCAGCATCCCTTCGAGGCCGCTGTCGTGCGCGCCGGTGCCGTAGTCGTGGTACATCAGGCCGGTGAACACGCCGATGTCCTGCCCCCGCACCGAATCCGGGGCGATCCCGGCGCGTTCGAGGGCCTCCCACGACGTCTGCAGCAGCAGCCGCTGCTGAGGGTCCATGGCCAGGGCCTCGCGGCGGGAGATCCCGAAGAAGCCCGGGTCGAACAGCGCCGCGTCGTGCAGGAAGCCGCCGTGGCGGGTGTAGGACTTGCCCGCGGCGTCCGGGTCGGGGTCGTAGAGCGCCTCGACGTCCCAGCCGCGGTCGGTGGGAAACGGCGTCACGGCGTCGACCCCGCCGTCGAGCAGCGCCCACAGCTCGTCCGGGGTGCGCACGCCGCCGGGCAGGCGCAGGCCCATGCCGACGACGGCGATCGGGTCGTCGGCGACGACGGCGGTGGCCGGTGTCGGGGTCGGGGTCGCGGTCCCGCCCAGGAGGGTGTCGCGCAGGTGCCCGGCCAGTTCGGCCGGGCTCGGGAAGTCGAAGACGACGGTGGCGGGCAGCGTGACGCCGGTCGCGGCGGTGAGCCGGTTGCGCAGTTCGACGGCGGTCAGCGAGTCGAAGCCGGCGTCGCGGAAGGGCCGGGTGGCGCCGACGGTGGTGCCCGCGCCGAGCACGGCGGCGGCCTCGGTGCGAACGAGGGTGAGCAGCGCGGCCGCGTCGGCGTTCGTGACGCGCGGTGCCCGGCCGGCCCGGCGGCGCACCGGCCCGACCAGGTCGTTCAGCAGCGCCGGGACGTCACCGGTGCGGGCGTGCTCGCGCAGTGCGGGGACATCGAACTCGGCCGGGACCAGCACGGTGGTGGCCGAGGCGAGCGCGGCGTCGAACAGCCGCATCCCGTGCCCGGGGTCGAGGGCCCGGATGCCGGCGCGGGCCAGCCGCGCGCCGTCGGCGGCCGCGCCCAAGCCGTCGCTCCACAGGCCCCACGCGAGTGACTGCGCGGGCCGCCCGGCCGCCCGGCGGCGGACGGCGAGGGCGTCGAGGAACGCGTTGGCCGCGGCGTAGTTGCCCTGGCCCGCGCCGCCGAGCACGCCGGACAGCGACGAGAAGAGCACGAACGCCCGGAGGTCGGCGTCGCGGGTCAGCTCGTCGAGGTGCACGGCGGCGTCGGCCTTCGGACGGAAGACCGTCTCGACGCGGGCGGCGTCGAGGGCGGTGACGACGCCGTCGTCCAGCACGCCCGCGGCGTGGACCACGGCGGTCAGCGGCGCGTCGGCGGGCACGCGGGCGAGCAGGGCGCGGACCTGCTCGCGGTCGCCGAGGTCGGCGGCGGCCACCTCGACCCGCGCGCCCAGGCCGCGCAGGTCGTCGCACAGTTCGGCGACGCCGGGCGCGGTCTCGCCGCGGCGGGAGGCGAGGAGCAGGCTGCGCACCCCGTGCTCGGCGACGACGTGCCGGGCGACGAGCGAGCCGAGGGTGCCGGTGCCGCCGGTGATCAGCACGGTGCCCGCCGGGTCGAGCGCGCTCGACCCGGTGTCGCGCCGGGCGCGGACCAGCCGGGGCACCCGGACCTGGCCGTCGCGGAGCGCGCACTGGTTCTCCGCCGGTCCGGCGGGATCGCGCCAGGACGTGCCGGGCGCGGGTGCGTCGCCGAGGTCGACGAGCGCGAACCGGCCCGGGTGCTCGGCCTGCGCCGCGCGGACCAGGCCCCAGACGGCGGCCGCGGCCGGGTCGGCGAGCGCGTCCCGGGTGAGGACGACGAGCCTTGCTTCCTTTCGACGCGGGTCGGCGAGGAAGGCCTGCAGCACGTCGAGCACGCCGGTGACGGCTTCCCGGGCACCGGCGGTTTCGACGAAGAGCAGCACCTGCGTATCGGCTGAGGCCGCGGCCAGTCCTGCCGCGTCGGTGATGATCACGGCCGGGACCGCCGGGGCGTCGGACGGGGTCACGGACCGCCAGTCCACTGTGTACAGAGCGTCGTCCTGGGCCTCGCCGAGCTGGGCGGGAGCGGGACGGGTGACCAGCGAGCCCACCGACAGCACGGGCGCGCCGGTCGGGTCGGTCAGGGCGAGCGTGAGCCCGCCGGTGCCGTCGGGCCGGAGGTGGACGCGAGCCGCCGACGCGCCGTCGGCGTGGACCACGACGTCGCGCCAGGCGAACGGCAGCGCCGCGGTGCCGGCGGCCGGCGCGGCCGGGTGCAGGGCGGCGTCGAACAACGCCGGGTGGATCGTGTACCCGGCGACGTCGGCGCCTTCGGGCAGCTCGATCTCGGCGTACAGGTCGTCGCCGCGGCGCCAGGCGGCGGTGAGGCAGCGGAAGAGCGGGCCGTACCCCAGGCCGCGATCGGCCAGGGTGTCGTAGCAGCCTTCGACGTCCACGGGTTCCGCGCCGGGCGGCGGCCACTCGGTCACGTCGGCCGTCGGGGCCGGGGTGTCGGCGGCCAGCACGCCGCTCGCGTGCCGGGTCCACGGGCCGTCGCCCCGGCGGGAGTACACGCCGACGGTGCGGCGGCCGTCGTCGTCCGGTCCGGCGACCACCCGCAGCTGCGGGTCGGCGCCGTCGGTCACCGGCAGCGGCGCCTCGATGACGAGTTCCCGCAGCAGGGGCAGGCCGAGCCGGTCGCCGGCCTGGACGGCGAGTTCGACGAGCGCGGTGCCGGGGAGCAGCGCGACACCGCCGACGGTGTGGTCGGCCAGCCAGGGCAGCGCGGTGTGCGAGAGCCGGCCGGTCAGGACGAGGCCGCCGGACTCGGGGTCGTCGACGGCGGCGCGCAGCATCGGGTGCGCGAGCTTGTCCTGACCGAGCCCGGCCGGGTCGGCGGTCGCGGCGGGCCGGGCGAGCCAGAAGTGTTCGCGCCGGAACGCCGTGACCGGCAAGGGAACATTGGCCCGGTAGCCCGGCGGGAAGAGCTGCGTCCAGTCGACGTCGGCGCCGTGCGCGAAGGCCTCGGCGAGCCCGGTGAGGAACGTCGTGACCTCGCCCCGGCCACGACGGGAAAGGGCGGCCACCGCCGGTCCGGCCGCGTCGATCAGGGGCGTCAGCGCGGCGTCGGGGCCGACTTCCAGCACGGCCACCACGGACCGGTCCAGCAGCGTCGTGACGGCGTCGGCGAAGCGCACCGGCCGCCGCACCTGGTCGACCCAGTAGCCCGCCGAGCACAGCTCCGCCCCGGCGACCGCACCGGACACAGTGGACACCAGCGGCACCACCGGCTCGTGGTAGCCCACGCGTGCCGCCACCTCGGCGAACTCCGCCAGCATCGGTTCGACCAGTCCGGAGTGGAACGCCTGCGAGACGGTCAGCCGCTTCACCCGGTACGGCAGCCGCTCCGCCGCGGCCTCGATCGCTTCGGCGGTCCCGGACAGCACCACGGACTGCGGGCCGTTCACCGCGGCGAGCCAGACGCCGTCGCCCAGTACGGAGTGGACGTCCACTTCGGACGCTTCGACGGCCACCATCGCGCCACCGGCGGGCAGCGCCTGCATCAGCCGTCCGCGAGCGGCGACGAGCATCGCCGCGTCCGGCAAGGAGAACACGCACGCGACGTGGGCCGCGGTGATCTCGCCGAGCGAGTGCCCGGCGACCACCCGCGGCTTCAGCCCGAACGACTCCAGCAGCCGCACCATCGCGACCTCGACCGCGAACAACCCCGCCTGCGTGTAGCGGGTCTCGTGCACCAGCTCTGAGGCGATCGCTTCCCGCAGCGGCCGGTCCAGGTGCCGGTCGAACTCGGCGCAGACCTCATCGAACGCCGTCGCGAACACCGGGAACTCCGCCGCCAGCTCCGCACCCATCCCGATCCGCTGCGCACCCTGACCGGTGAACACCAGCGCGACGCCGTGACGCGCCGGGTCGGCTTCGCCGCGGACCACCGTCCCGCCGCGCAGGGCCGCGGCCACGTCGGTCCCGCGGTCGGCCAGCACGACCGCGCGGTGCTCCCACACCGCGCGCGACCGCAGCAGCGACCACGCCACCGCACCCAGGTCGGGCGCGTCTTCGAGGGTCGCGGCCAGGCGTTCGGCCTGCTCGGTGAGCCCGTCGGCCGACCGGGCCGACACGACGACCGGCACCACTCCCCCGGCCGCGGGCGGTGCGGCCGCCGCCGGGACGCCCTCTTCCAGGACGAGGTGCGCGTTGGTCCCGCTGACGCCGAACGACGACACCCCGGCCCGGCGCGGCCGGTCCCCGCGAGGCCAGTCAACAGCTTCGGTGAGCAGCCGGACGGCACCGGACGTCCAGTCCACCCGGGTCGAGGGCGTGCCCGCGTGCAGCGTCGGCGGCAGCACACCGTGCCGCATGGCGAGGACCATCTTCATCACCCCGGCCACGCCGGACGCGGCCTGGGCGTGACCGATGTTCGACTTCAGCGACCCCAGCCACAACGGCGTTCCGCGGTCCTGGCCGTACGTCGCCAGCAGCGCTTGAGCCTCGATCGGATCGCCGAGCCGCGTACCGGTGCCGTGCGCCTCGACGGCGTCCACTTCGGACGGTGTCACTCCGGCGTTGGCCAGCGCCTGCCGGATCACCGCCTGCTGCGCGGGGCCACTCGGCGCGGTGAGCCCGTTCGACGCACCGTCCTGGTTGACCGCCGTCCCCCGCACGACCGCCAGCACCTCACGGCCTTCGCGGACCGCGTCGGACAGCCGTTGCAGCACCACTACGCCGACGCCTTCACCCCAGCCCGTGCCGTCCGCATCGTCCGAAAAGGACTTGCAGCGGCCGTCCGCGGCGAGGCCGCGCTGCCGGGAGAACTCGACGAACACACCGGGCGTCGCCATCACCGTCGCGCCGCCGGCCAGCGCCATCGTGCACTCGCCCGACCGCAGCGACTGCGCGGCCAGGTGGATCGCGACCAGCGACGACGAACACGCCGTGTCGACGGTGACGGCCGGGCCCTGCACACCGAGCACATAGGACACCCGGCCCGCGGCGACGCTACCCGCGGAGCCGGCGCCGAGCATGCCTTCCAGGCCTTCGTCGGCGGTCGCGTAGTCGTGGTACATCAGCCCGGTGAAGACGCCGACGCGTTGCCCGCGCAGGGAATCCGGGGCGACACCCGCGCGTTCCAGCGCCTCCCACGACGTCTGCAGCAGCAGCCGCTGCTGCGGGTCCATGGCCAGGGCCTCGCGGCGGGAGATCCCGAAGAAGTCGGGGTCGAACACACCCGCGTCGTGCAGGAACCCGCCCGAGCGCGTGTAGGACTTGCCCACCTTGTCCGGGTCCGGGTCGTACAGCCCGGCCACGTCCCAGCCGCGGCCGGCGGGGAACGGCGCCACGGCGTCGACCCCACCGGACACCAGGTCCCACAACGCTTCCGGGCTCTCGACGCCGCCGGGCAGGCGCACGCCCATGCCGACGATGACGACCGGGTCGTCGACGGCCGCCGCGGGCACGACCTCGGCGGGCGCGTCACCCGCCGCCTCGCCGTGCAGGTACCCGGCCAGCAGCGCCGGGGTCGGGTGGTCGAACACGACCGTCGGCGGCAGGTCCAGGCCGGTCGCGGCGGCCAGCCGGTTGCGCAGCTCGACCGCGGCCAGGGAGTCGACGCCGACGTCGCGGAACGCCCGCGCCGGGGCGACCGGGTCGCCGCCGAGGACGACCGAGGCCTCCGCGCACACCAGCTCGACCAGCTGGTCCCGCTCGAACCCGGACGCGGGTGTGACCGGGGCCGCGGCGGCCCGGGCCCGCCCGGCCAGGGACCGCAGCACCGGCGGGACCGGCCCCGCTTCGCGGACGGCGGCGAGGTCGAGGGCCATCGGCACCAGCACCGGCCGGGGCGAGGCGAGCGCCGCGTCGAACAACGCCATCCCTGCCGCGGCGTCGAGCGCGCCGAACCCGAGGCGGGCCAGCCGGGCGGTGTCGGCCCCGGCGTTCAGCCCGCGTTCGCCCGCCCACAGGCCCCACGCCAGCGACACGGCGGGGCGGCCGGCCGCGCGGCGGCGCTCGGCCAGGCCGTCGAGGAAGCCGTTGGCCGCGGCGTAGTTCGCCTGCCCGGCGCCGCCGAGCACACCGGCCACCGAAGAGAAGAGCACGAAGAAGGCCAAGTCGCCGGTCAGCTCGTCGAGGTGCGCGGCGGCGTCGGCCTTGGGCCGGAACACGCGGTCCACCCGCGTCGCGTCGAGCGCCGTCACGACGCCGTCGTCGAGCACGCCCGCGGCGTGGACGACGCCGATCAGCGGGGCGTCGTCCGGCACACGGGTCAGGAGCGCGGCGACCTGGTCGCGGTCGGCGGTGTCGCAGGCGACGACGTCGACGCGCACCCCCCGGCCACGCAGTTCGCCGGCCAGCTCGCGGGCGCCGTCGGCGTCGGGTCCGCGACGGGACGCGAGCAGCAGGCTGCGGACGCCGTGGGTGCCGGTCAGGTGCCGGGCGACGAGGGCGCCGAGCATGCCCGTGCCGCCGGTGATCAGCACGGTCCCGGCGGGGTCGAAGGCGACGGCGTCGCGGACCGGTTCCCGGACGAGCCGCGGCACTTCGATCCGGCCGTCGCGCACCCGGAACTCGGCCTCGCCGCGGGCGTCGGCCACCGCCAGGTGTCCACTGTGGACGTCACCGGCGGCCAGCACGAACCGTCCGGGGTGCTCGGCCTGCGCGCTGCGCACGAGCCCGCCGACGGCCGACGCCACCGGCCCGTCGGCGCCGGTGACCACCACGAGGCGGCTCGGCGAGGAGACGAACCGCCGGATCGCCGCCAGCACGGTGCCCACGGCGGTCCGGGCGTCGCCGGACACGACGTGCAGCGCGACCCACGGCGGCAGCTCGTCGTCGTCCGCTCCGGTGATCGTCCACAACGGACTGCCGTCGGCGACGTCGGCCGGGAGGGTGGTCCAGTCGAGGGCGAAGAGACGGCCGTCGGCCGGGCCTCCTGGGGACACCGGACGGCTGAGCAGCGCGCCGACGGACAGCACCGGTGCTCCCGTCGCGTCGGCCAGTTCCAGGGAGATGCCGCCGGTCACCGGGCGGATCCACGCCCGGGCCGCGGTCGCGCCGGTGGCGTGGACGGCGACGTCCTGCCACGCGAACGGCAGCGCGACGCCGTCGCCGGCTTCGAGCGCCGTGACGTGCAGGGCGGCGTCGAACAGCGCGGGGTGCACGGCGAAGTCCCCTGCGCCCGCGCCCAGCGCGACTTCGGCGAACAGCTCGTCGTCCCGGCGCCACGCCGCGGTGACGCCCCGGAACGCCGGGCCGTAGGCGTAGCCGCGCGCGGCCAGGACGTCGTAGAAGCCGTCGAGGTCGAGCTGGTCGGCGCCGGCCGGGGGCCAGTCCGCCGGGGCCTTCGGGGCCGGCTCCCCCGCGACGAGGAAGCCGGAGGCGTGCCGGGTCCAGGAGGTCTCGCCGGCCGGCCGGGAGTGGACGGCGACGGGCCGGCGGCCGTCCTGGCCGGGCCCGGCGACGACGTGGAGCTGGCGGACGCCGTCCAGGGGCAGCGGGGCCTCGATGACGAGTTCCCGCACCACCGGGGTCCCGGCCTGGCGGCCGGCCTGGACCGCCAGCTCGACCAGGGCGGTGCCGGGGACGACGGCGGTGCCCGCCACGGTGTGGTCGGCGAGCCACGGCTGCGCGTCGTGGGAGAGCCGCCCGGTCAGCACGACGGTGTCCGAGCCGGGGTCGTCGATCGCCGCGCCCAGCAGGGCATGTGTCAGGGGCCGCAGCCCGGCGGCCGAGACGTCGGCCGGCGCGGCCTGCTGCTCGAGCCAGAAGTGGCGGTCCTGGAAGGCCGTGGTCGGCAGCGGCACGATCCGCCGCGCGCCGGCCGGGAACAGCGGTGTCCAGTCGACGTCGACGCCGCGGGTGAACAGCTCGGCCAGCGCGGCGAGGGCGGTGCCCTTCTCGGACCGGTCCCGGCGGCTCAGCGCGACGGCGACCAGCGGCTCGCCGGCCATCGCGGTCAACGCGGCGTCCGGCCCGACCTCCAGCACGGCCGCCACCGCCTGCCCGGCGACGGTGCGCAGCGCGTCGCCGAACCGCACGGGCCGGCGCACCTGGTCCACCCAGTACCGCGGCGAGCACAGCTCCGCCCCGGCGAGTTGTCCGGACACAGTGGACACGACCGGTACGAGCGGTTCGTGGTACTCGACGCGGGCGGCGGCTTCGGCGAATTCGGCCAGCATGGGCTCGACGAGCCCGGAGTGGAACGCGTGGGCGACGGTCAGCTCGGTCGTCCGGAAACCCCGTCCGGACAACGATTCCGCCGCGGCCTGGATAGCGTCCGCCTCGCCCGAGAGCACCACGGACCGCGGGCCGTTGACGGCCGCGAGCCACACTCCGCCGCCCAGCAGCGGCTCGACGTCGGTCTCGGCCGCGGCGACGGCGACCATGCGCCCGCCGGCGGGGAGCGCCTGCATCAGGCGGCCGCGCGCGGTGACCAGCAGCGCGGTGTCGGCCAGGGAGAACACCCCGGCGACGTGGGCGGCGCTCAGCTCGCCCAGCGAGTGGCCCGCGAGCACCTTGGGCCGGACGCCGAACGACGCGAGCAGCCGCACCATCGCGACCTCGACCGCGAACAACCCCGCCTGGGTGTAGACGGTTTCGTGCACCAGTTCCGACGCGATCGCCTCGCGCAGCGGGCGGTCGAGGTGCCGGTCCAGCTCCGCGCAGACCTCGTCGAACGCCTCGGCGTACGCCGGGAAAGCTTCGTACAGCTCGTTTCCCATACCCGCGCGCTGCGCGCCCTGCCCGGTGAACAGGAAGCCCACACCGCCGAGCGCCGGATCCACTTCACCCCGGGTCACGCCTCGGCCGAGGTCTTCCAGAGCCGAAAGGGCTTGGTCACGGTCCTCGGCCAGGATCACGGCGCGGTGCTCCCAGACGGCCCGGGTGCCGAGCAGCGACCAGCCTGCCGCGCCGAGGTCGTCGTCGAGAGCGGCCGCCAGCCGGGCGGCCTGCGCGGTCAGGCCCGCTGCCGAACGGGCCGAGATCACCAGCGGCACCACCGGTCCGGTCTCCCCCGCGGCCGGGGCGGTCGCGCGTTCGGGGGCCTGTTCGAGGACGACGTGCGCGTTGGTGCCGGAGATGCCGAACGCCGACACCCCGGCCCGGCGCGGGTGGTCCGTCTCGGGCCACGGCCGGGCGTCGGCGAGCAGCCGGACCGCCCCGGACGTCCAGTCCACGCGCGACGACGGCGTGTCCGCGTGCAGCGTCTTCGGCAGCCGGGCGTGCCGCATGGCCAGGATCATCTTGATCACGCCGGTGACCCCGGCCGCGGCCTGGGTGTGCCCGAAGTTGGACTTGACCGAGCCGAGCCACAGCGGCCGGTCCGGTGCGCGGTCACGGCCGTAGGTGGCCAGGAGGGCCTGGGCTTCGATGGGATCGCCCAGGACGGTTCCGGTGCCGTGCGCCTCCACGGCGTCCACTTCGGACGCTTCGAGGCCCGCCCCGGCGAGCGCCCGCCGGATCACCGCCTGCTGAGCGGGACCGTTCGGCGCGGTCAGCCCGTTCGACGCGCCGTCGGAGTTGACGGCCGAACCGCGCACCACAGCCAAGACCTCCCGGCCGTCCCTGACGGCGTCGGAAAGCCGTTGCAATACAAGGACTCCGACGCCTTCACCCCAGCCTGTGCCGTCAGCTTCGTCCGAAAAGGACTTGCACCGGCCGTCCGCCGCGAGGCCGCGTTGCCGGGTGAACTCGACGAACGCCGCCGGGGTCGCCATAACCGTCGCGCCGCCCGCCAGGGCCATCGTGCACTCGCCCGCGCGCAGCGACTGCGCCGCGAGGTGCAGCGCGACCAGTGACGACGAGCACGCCGTGTCGACGGTGACCGAGGGGCCCTGGACACCGAGCACGTAGGACACCCGGCCCGAGACGACGCTGGTCGAGGATCCGGTCAGGCCGTAGCCGGTGACGTCGGCGGCCGCGTCCGGGCGGGTGCCGTACTCCTGGGTCATCGCGCCGAAGAACACGCCGACCTCCTGGCCGCGCACCGCGGTCGGCGCGACCCCGGCGCGTTCCAGGGCCTCCCACGACGTCTGCAGCACGAGCCGCTGCTGCGGGTCCATCGCGAGGGCTTCCCGGCTGGAGATCCCGAAGAAGGCGGCGTCGAACCGGCCGGCGTCGTGCAGGAAGCCGCCGACGCGGGCGGTGCCGTCGAGCCCGGTGGTGACCCAGCCGCGGTCGGCGGGGAACGCCGAGACCGCGTCGACGCCGTCGGACAGCGCCTCCCACAGCGCGTCCGGGTGGTCGATGCCGCCGGGGAGCCGGAGGCCGATGCCGACGACGGCGATCGGTTCGTCGGACGCCGCCGTGGTGGCGGGCGCGGCTGTGGTGGCGGGCGCGGCCTCGGCGCCCATCCCGAGGAGCCGCGCGTGCAGGTGGGCGGCGAGCGCGGCCGGGCTGGGGTGGTCGAACACGGCCGTGGCCGGCAGGGCGAGGCCGGTGGCGGTCGCGAGCCGGTTGCGCAGTTCGACGGCGGTCAGCGAGTCGAAGCCGACGTCGCGGAACGCCCGCGTGCCGCCGATCCCGGCGCCGCCGCCGATGACCGCGGCGGCTTCGGCGCAGACCAGGTCGGTCAGGGTGGTGAGCTGCGCGGCGGCGTCCAGGCGCGCCAGCCGGGCACCGAGGGCGCCGGTGCCGGGCCGGTCGGTGCGGGCGGTCCGCCGGGCCGGGGCGGCGAGCTTCCGCAGGATCGGCGGGACGTCGCGCAGGGCGGTGACGTCGAGGGCCATCGGGACCAGCGACGGCCGGGCCGCGTCGAGCGCGCGGTCGAACAGCGCGAGGCCGCGGGCGGGTTCGAGGGCGCCGAAGCCGGAGCGCGCGAGCCGGGCGGCGTCGGCGCTCGCGGTCATCCCGGCGTCCCCGGCCCACAGGCCCCAGGCCAGGGAAACGGCGCCCGGGCGGCGGGCGGCCAGCGCGTCGAGGAAGGCGTTCGCGGCGGCGTAGCCGGCCTGGCCCGCGGCACCGAACACACCCGCGACGGACGAGAACATCGCGAACAGCGCCAGGTCGGCGTCGCGCGTCAGCTCGTCCAGGTGCACGGCGGCGTCGACCTTCGGCGCGAAGACCTTGTCCAGTCGCTCGTCGTCGAGGGACGAGAACACGCCGTCGTCGAGGACCCCGGCGGCGTGCACGATGCCGGTCAGCGAGAGGCCGTCCAGGAGCGTCCGGACCTGGTCCCGGTCGCTCAGGTCGCACGCCACGACGTCGACCCGCGCACCGTGTTCCCGCAGCTCACGCGCGGTCTCGGTGTCGGCGCCTCGACGCGACGCGAGCACGAGGTGACGTACACCGTGCTCGGTGACGAGGTGCCGTGCCATGAGCGAGCCGAGCATGCCCGTGCCGCCGGTGATCAGAACCGTGCCCGCCGGGTCGAGGGTGCGCGGCAGCGTCAGGACGTTCTTGCCGATGTGCTTGCCCTGGGCCATGAACCGGAACGCGTCCGGCGCCCGCCGGATGTCCCACGGCTTCACCGGGATCGGCCGCAGTTCTCCGGCGTCGAACAGGTCCAGGACGTGCCGGAGCAGCTCGCCGATCCGCTCCGGACCGGCTTCCGGCAGGTCGAACGCCTGGTAGCGCTCGACGTCCGTGCGGATGTCCGTCTTCCCCATCTCGAGGAAACGGCCGCCCTCGGCCAACAGCCCCAGCGACGCGTCGACGAACTCACCGGCCAGCGAGTTCAGGACGACGTCGACCTGGCCGAACTTCTCCGCGAACTCCAGAGTCCGCGAATTCGCGATGCGCTCGTCCGGAATCCCCATCTCCCGCACCACGTGCTGCTTGCCGGGGCTCGCCGTCGCGTAGACCTCGGCGCCCAGGTGGCGCGCGAGCTGGACCGCCGCCATCCCGACGCCCCCGGCCGCGGCGTGCACCAGCACGCGCTCGCCCGGCCGCAGCCCGGCCAGGTCCACGAGGCCGTAGAACGCCGTCAGGTACACGACCGGCACCGACGCGGCGCGCTCGAACGACCAGCCTTCCGGCACCGGGGCCAGGGTGCGGGCGTCGGCGACCACGACGGGCCCGAAGCCCTGCGGCACCATGCCCATGACCCGGTCGCCGACGTCCACAGTGGACACTCCCGGGCCGGTCTCCAGCACGACGCCGGCGCCTTCGCCGCCCATCCCGGCCGCGCCGACGTCGACGCCGAGGCCGGCCAGGACGTCGCGGAAGTTGAGGCCGGCGGCGCGCATGGCGAGGCGGACCTGGCCGGGTTCGAGGGGTTCCGTGGCGTGCGGTGCGGGGACGAGCGCGAGGTCGTCGAAGGTGCCACCGCCGGTTGCGGTGAGGACCCACGGCCCGTCGGGCGGGACGAGCCCGGGGTCGGGGCGCGTCAGGCGCGGCACCCAGAGGTGCCCGTCGCGCACGGCGCACTCGTCCTCACCGGCGGCCGCGAGGGTCGCGAACAGGCCGTCGGCGACGTCGCCGTCCACGAGCAGGAGCCGGCCCGGGTTCTCGGTCTGGGCGCTGCGGACCAGACCCCACACCGCCGCGCCGACCGGGTCGGGGGTGCCGCCGTCCGGGGCGACGGCGCCGGTGGTGACCACGGCGAGCCGGGTCCCGGCCTGGGCCGGGTCGGCGAGGAACTCCTGGACGGACCGCAGCATGCTCCCGACGACGTCGCGCACGCGCCGGGGCTCCTCGCCCGGGCCGCCGGTGTCGACCCGGAGCACGACGCAGTCCTGTGGTGCGGGATCTTCGTGGTGCGGGAGTTCGGTCCAGGTGAGGGTGAAGAGGGCGTCGTCGACCGGTGCGGTCAGGTGGTCGCGCGGGATCGGGCGGGTGACGAGGGAGCCGACGGACGCGACCGGCGCACCAGCCGGGTCGGCGAGGTCGAGGGCCAGGCCGTCGCCGGCCGGGCGGATCCGGACGCGCAGCGACGTCGCGCCGGTGGCGTGCACGGCGACGTCGGTCCAGGCGAAGGGCCAGGCCGTCGCCGGCCGGGCGGATCCGGACGCGCAGCGACGTCGCGCCGGTGGCGTGCACGGCGACGTCGGTCCAGGCGAAGGGCAGCGTGACGCCGTCGGCGGCTTCGAGCGCCGTGACGTGCAGGGCGGCGTCGAACAACGCCGGGTGCAGTGCGAATCCGGCGACGTCCAGGCCGCCGGGCGCGGTGACCTCGGCAAACAGTTCGCCGCGCCGCCGCCAGGCTGTCGTGACGCCTTGGAACGCGGGCCCGTAGGCGTAGCCGCGCTCGGCGAGCTGCGTGTAGAAGCCGTCGATGGGCAGCACTTCGGCGCCGGACGGCGGCCATTCGGTCAGCGCCTGGCCGGCCGGGCCGGCCGCGGCGAGGAAGCCGGCCGCGTGGCGCGTCCAGCCACCGGGTCCGGTGGCCGGGCGGGAGTGGACGGCCACCGCGCGGCGGCCGTCCGCGTCCGCACCCACCGTGACCTGTACGCGGGTGGCCGCGTCGAGCCGCAGCGGCGCCTCGATCACCAGCTCGCGCACCACGGGCGTGCCGACCCGGTCGCCGCCCTGGATCGCCAGCTCCAGCAGCGCGGTTCCGGGCAGCAGCACCGAACCCGCGACCGCGTGGTCCGCCAGCCACGCGGGCGCCTCGCGGGACACCCGGCCGGTCAGGACGACGCCGCCCGCCACCGGGTCCTCCACCACGGCGCTCAGCAGCGCGTGCCGCACCGGGAGCTGGCCCAGCCCGGCCGCGTCGGCGCGGCCCGTGCCCGGCTTGAGCCAGTAGTGCTCGTCCTGGAACGCCGTCGTCGGCACCGGCACGAGCCGCCGCGCGTCCTCGGGGAACAACGGCGTCCAGTCTACGTCGACGCCTCGCGTGTACAGCTGCGCCAGGGCGGCCAGGGCCGTCTCGGCCTCCGGCCGGTCGCGCCGGGTGAAGGCCACACCGCCTTCGGGCAGCATCGCCGTCAGGACGCCGTCCGGGCCCACCTCGAGCACGGCCGCCACGTTCTGGCCGGTCAGGGTGCGGGCCGCGTCGGCGAACCGCACCGGACGTCGCACCTGCTCGACCCAGTAGTCCGCCGCACTCAGCTCCGCCCCGGCGAGCTGACCGGACACAGTGGACACCAGCGGTACCACCGGCTCGTGGTACTCGACGCGGGCGGTCACTTCGGCGAACTCCGCCAGCATCGGCTCGACGAGTCCGGAGTGGAACGCGTGGCTCACCGGCAGGGCGGTGGTCTTGACCGGCAGCGCGGCCGCGGCCGCGTGCACCGCGTCGGCGTCGCCCGACAGCACGACCGCCTCGGGCCCGTTCACCGCGGCGAGCCAGACCCCGTTGCCCAGCAACGGTTCGACGTCCACTTCGGACGCCGCCACCGCCACTATCGCCCCGCCGGGCGGCAGTTCCTGCATCAACCGGCCCCGGGCCGCGACCAGCATCGCCGCGTCCGCCAGTGAGAACACGCCCGCGACGTACGCCGCGGCGATCTCCCCCAGCGAGTGCCCCGCGACCACGCGCGGGTGCACGCCGAACGACTCCAGGAGCCGGACCATCGCGACCTCGACCGCGAACAACCCCGCCTGCGTGTAGACCGTCTCGTGCACCGCGTCCGACGCGATCGCCTCGCGCAGCGGCCGGTCCAGATGCCGATCCAGCTCCGCGCAGACCTCGTCGAACGCCGTCGCGAACACCGGGAACTCCGCCGCCAGCTCGAAGCCCATCCCGACCCGTTGCGCGCCCTGACCGGTGAACACCAGCGCGACGCCGCTGCCGGACGCGACCCGGGACGCCCGCGCCGCCCGCAGCCGCGTCGCCGCCTCGGTGACGTCCGACGCGAACACCACCGCGCGGTGCTCCCACGCGGCGCGCGCGTGCGCCTGGGTCCACGCGACAGTGCCGAGGTCCGGGCCACCGTCCAGGAAGGCCGCGAGCCGCGTCGCTTGGTCGAGAAGCGCGTCGGCGGTCCGCGCCGACACGACCACCGGCACCGGCCCGGTGAGCTGGACGTCAGCCTCGGCGACCGGCGGCCCCTGCTCCAGGACGACGTGCGCGTTGGTGCCGCTGACCCCGAACGACGACACCGCCGCGCGCCGCGGCCGGTCCGCCTCGGGCCACGGCGCCGGCTCGGCGAGCAGCCGGATCCCGCCGGCCGACCAGTCCACCCGCGACGACGGCTCGCCGGCGTGCAGGGTCCGCGGCGCTGTGCCGTGCCGCATCGCGAGGATCATCTTGACGACCCCGGCGACCCCGGCCGCGGCCTGCGCGTGCCCGATGTTGGACTTCAGCGACCCCAGCAGCAACGGCCGCGCCGGATCCCGGTCCACGCCGTAGACCGCCTGCAGTGCCTGGACTTCGATGGGGTCACCGAGGGTCGTGCCGGTCCCGTGTCCTTCGAGGACGTCCACATCGGACGGTGCCAGCCCGGCGTTGGCCAACGCCTGCCGGATCACCTCCTGCTGGGCGGGCCCGTTCGGCGCGGTGAGGCCGTTGGACGCGCCGTCCTGGTTGACCGCCGTGCCCCGGACGACGGCCAGGACCTCACGGCCCTCGCGCACCGCGTCGGAAAGCCGTTGCAGCACCAGCACTCCGACACCTTCGCTCCAGCCGGTGCCGTCGGCGTGGTCGGAGAAGGACTTGCACCGGCCGTCCGCGGACAGGCCGCGCTGGCGCGAGAACTCGACGAACATCCCCGGCGTCGCCATGACGGACGCGCCGCCCGCCAGCGCGAGGGAGCACTCGCCGCTGCGCAGCGACTGCGCGGCCAGGTGCAGGGCCACGAGCGACGACGAACACGCCGTGTCCACCGTGACCGCCGGTCCGCGCACGCCGAGCACGTAGGACACCCGGCCGGACAGCACGCTCGACGACGATCCGGTGAGGACGTAACCCTCGACGCCGGGGTTCTCCGCGCCGGCGCCGTAGTGCTGCGCCGAGGCGCCGAAGAACACCCCCGCGGCCTGCCCGCGCAGGGACGTCGGCGCGATGCCCGCGCGTTCCAGGGCCTCCCACGACGTCCGGAGCAGGAGCCGCTGCTGCGGGTCCATGGCGAGCGCCTCGCGCGGGGTGATGCCGAAGAACCCCGCGTCGAAGCGGCCGGCGTCGTGGAGGAACCCGCCGGACCGCGTGGTGGACGTGCCCGACGAGTCCGGGTCGGGGTCGTACAGCGCGTCGAGGTCCCAGCCGCGGTCGGCCGGGAAGCCGGTGATCGCGTCGACGCCGTCGCGCACCAGATCCCACAGCGCGTCGGGGCTGTCGACGTCACCGGGGAGCCGCACGCCCATGCCGACGACCACGACCGGGTCGTCGTCGAGCACCGCGCGCGTGGGTTCGGCGGCCGCGGGGTCGCGCTCGCCGAGCAGGTGCTCGGCCAGGGCGCGGGGGCTGGGGTGGTCGAACACGACGGTGGCGGACAGCGCGATCCCGGTCGCGGTGGTGAGCCGGTTGCGCAGCTCGACGGCGGTCAGGGAGTCGAAGCCGACGTCGCGGAACGCCTGGGCGGCCCCGATGGTCTGTTCGTCGCCGCCCAGGACGGCGGCGGCTTCGGCGCGCACCAGTTCCGTCAGCGCGGCCAGATCCCTCACCGCAGAACGGCTTTCGGCGGGCCGGGCGGTGCGTCGGGTGCGGCCGGCGAGGTCCCGCAGGATCGGCGGGACGTCCCGCAGCGCGTGGACGTCGACGGCCATCGGCACCAGCGCGGGCCGCGCGGACGTCAGCGCGCGGTCGAACAGGGCCATGCCCCGGGCGGGGTCGAGGGCGCCGAACCCGGCTCGCGCCATGCGCCGGCGGTCCTGGTCGGCGAGCCCGGCGTTCATCCCGGTGTCGCCGGCCCACAGGCCCCAGGCCAGGGACACCGCGCCGGGACGGCGGACGGCCAGCGCGTCGAGGAACGCGTTGGCCGCGGCGTAGTTGGCCTGACCCGCGGCGCCGAGCACCCCCGCGACCGACGAGAACATCGCGAACAGCGCGAGGTCGGCGTCCCGGGTCAGCTCGTCCAGGTGCACAGCGGCGTCGATCTTGGGCGCGAAGACCCGGTCGAGCCGCTCGTCGTCCAGGGACGCGAGCACGCCGTCGTCGAGGACCCCGGCGGCGTGCACGACGCCGGTGAGCGGGAGGCCGTCCAGCAGGGACCGGACCTGCTCGCGGTCACTGGTGTCGCACGCCACGACGTCGACGCGCGCACCGCGTTCCCGCAGCTCACGCGCGGTCTCGGTGTCGCCGCCCCGCCGTGACGCGAGCACCAGGTGACGCACGCCGTGCTCGGCCACCAGGTGCCGCGCGACGAGCGAGCCGAGCATGCCCGTCCCGCCGGTGATCAGGACGGTGCCCGCCGGATCGAGCGTGCGCGGCAGGGTCAGGACGTTCTTGCCGATGTGCTTGCCCTGCGCCATCGTCCGGAACACCTCGGGCGCGCGGCGGATGTCCCACGTCGTGAGCGGGATCGGCCGCAGGGCCCCGGTCCCGAACAGCTCCAGGACCTCGCGCAGCAGCTCGCCGATCCGCTCCGGACCCGCTTCCGGCAGGTCGAACGCCTGGTAACGGTCGACGTCCGTGCGGATGTCCGTCTTCCCCATCTCCAGGAACCGGCCGCCCTCGGCCAGCAAGCCCAGCGACGCGTCGACGAACTCCCCGGCCAGCGAATTCAGCACGACGTCGACCTGGCCGAACTTCTCCGCGAACTCCAGGGTCCGCGAATTCGCGATGTGGTCGTCCGGAATCCCCATCTCCCGCAAGACATGCTGCTTGCCGGGGCTCGCCGTCGCGTAGACCTCGGCACCGAGGTGGCGCGCGAGCTGGACCGCGGCCATCCCGACGCCCCCGGCGGCGGCGTGCACCAGCACGCGCTCGCCGGGCCGCACTCCGGCGAGGTCGACGAGGCCGTACCAGGCGGTCATGAACACGACCGGGACCGACGCGGCCCGCTCGAACGACCAGCCCGCGGGCACCGGCGCCAGGGTGCGGGCGTCCGCCACGACCTGCGGGGCGAAGCTGCCCGGCACCATGCCCAGGACGCGGTCGCCGACGGCCGGGCCGGTCACGCCCGGACCGACCTCGGTGACCACGCCGGCGCACTCGCCGCCCATCCCGGCGGCGCCGACGTCGACACCGAGCCCGGACAGGACGTCGCGGAAGTTCACCCCGGCCGCGCGCACGTCGACCCGCACCTGCCCGGCGGCCAGGGGTTCCACTGTGGACGGTGCGAGCGTGAGCCCGTCGAAGGTGCCGCCCGCGGCCCGCAGCACCCACGGGCCGTCCTCCGGCAGCACGAGGTCGTCGTCGGTGGCCCGGGCCAGCCGCGGCACCCAGCCCCGGCCGTCGCGGACCGCGCACTGGTCCTCACCCGACGCGGCCAAGGCCGTGAGCAGGCCGTCCGGGATGTCACCGTCGACCAGCAGCAGGCGGCCGGGGTTCTCGGTCTGGGCGCTGCGCACCAGTCCCCAGACGGCCGCCGCGACCGGGTCCGGCGGGCCGCCGAGGTCCACCGCGCCGGACGTCACGACGACGAGCCGCGAGCCGGTCCACTTCGGATCGCCGAGGAAGCTTTGCAGGGTGCGCAGAACCCGGCCGGTGACGTCGCGCACCCGCCGCGGTTCGTCGCTGCCCGCACCGGCGTCGGCACGCAGGACGAGCCACTCGGGACGCGTGGTCAGGTGGCCGAGATCGCCGGTCACCGTCCCCGGCGCGACGGGCGTGCCGGGTTCCGCGGTCAAGGGCGTCCACCGGAGCCGGAAGAGGGCGTCGTCGACCGGGCGGGCGAGCCGGTCGCGCGGCACCGGCCGGGTCGTCAGGGACCCGACGGACAGCACCGGATCGCCGGCCCCGTCGGCGAGGTCGACGGCCAGGCCGCCGTCGACGGGGCGCAGCCGGGCCCGGAGGCTGGTCGCGCCGGTGGCGTGCACCACGACGTCGGTCCAGGCGAACGGCAGCGACACCTCGTCGCCCGCGTCCAGGATGGTCGGGTGCAGGGCGGCGTCGAACAACGCCGGGTGGATCGCGAAGCCCGCGATTTCCAGGCCCTCGGGCAGCGTCACCTCGGCGAAGAGTTCGTCACCGCGCCGCCAGGCCGCCGTCACCCCGCGGAACGCCGGGCCGTAGGTGTAGCCGCGGCCGGCGAGGGTGTCGTAGAACCCGGACGTGCCGACGGGCTCGGCGCCGCTCGGCGGCCACTCCCCCAGGCCGGTCGCGGCCGGCTCCTCGGCGACCAGGAAGCCCGCGGCGTGCCGAGTCCACTGTGCACCGTCCACTTGGGAGTAGACGCCGACCGGGCGGCGGCCCGACTCGTCGGCGCCGACGACGACCTGCACGCGCACCGGCTCGTCGTCCAGGCGCAGCGGGGCCTCGACGACCAGTTCGCGCACCACCGGCGTGCCCACGCGGTCGCCGCCCTGCACGGCCAGCTCGACGAGCGCCGTGCCGGGGACCACGACCGTGCCGGCCACCTCGTGGTCGGTCAGCCACGGGTGTGTCTCGCGGGCGATCCGCCCGGTCAGGACGACCCCGCCGGACGCGGCGTCGGCCACCGCCGCGCCGAGCAGCGGGTGGGCGAGCGGCAGGACGCCGGTGTCGGCGGTGCCGGTCTTGAGCCAGTAGTGGCGGTTCTGGAACGCCGTGGTCGGCACCGGCACGACCGGGAGCCCGGCCGGGAACAGCGCGCTCCAGTCCACCGGGACGCCGTGGGCGAACAGCGTGGCCAACGCGGTCAGCGCCGTGCCGGTCTCGGGCCGGTCCCGCCGCGTCAGCGCGACGGCGACCGGCGCGTCGTCGATCTCACGCACGGCCGGGGTGAGGGCCGCGTCGGGCCCGACTTCCAGCACCGCCGCGACCGAGAGGTCCAGGACGGTCCGGACGGCGTCGGCGAACCGCACCGGGCGCCGCACCTGCTCGACCCAGTAGTCTGCCGAACCCAGCTCCGCCCCCGCGGTCCGTCCGGACACAGTGGACACGACGGGCAGCGTGGGCTCGCGGTAGCCGACGCGGCGCGCCACCTCGGCGTACCCTGCGAGCATCGGGTCCAGCAGTCCGGAGTGGAACGCGTGGCTGACCGTCAGCGGAGTGGCCTTGAACGCCAGGCCCGCCGCGGCCGCGTGCACGGCCTCGGCGGCGCCGGAGAGCACCACCGACCGCGGCCCGTTCACGGCCGCCAGCCACACGCCGTCGCCGAGCACCGGCTCGACGTCCACTTCGGACGCCGCGACCGCCACCATCGCCCCACCGGGCGGCAGTTCCTGCATCAACCGGCCCCGAGCGGCCACCAGCATCGCGGCATCCCGCAGCGAGAACACGCCCGCGACATACGCCGCGGTGATCTCCCCCAGCGAATGCCCCGCGACCACCCGCGGGCGCACGCCGAACGACTCCAGCAACCGGACCATCGCGACCTCGACCGCGAACAGCCCGGCCTGCGTGTAAGCGGTTTCGTGCACGAGATCCGACGCGATCGCTTCACGCAACGGCCGGTCCAGGTGCCCGTCGAACTCCGCGCACACCTCGTCGAACGCCGTCGCGAACACCGGGAACTCCGCCGCCAGCTCCGCACCCATCCCGACGCGCTGGGCGCCCTGACCGGTGAACAGCAGGGCGACGCCGTCACGGGACGCGTCGACGACGCCCTGGACCGCGCCCTTCCGCAGCAGGTCGGCGGCCTCGTGGGCGGTCCCGGCCAGTGCCACGGTGCGGTGTTCCCACAACGCCCGTGACCGCAGGAGGGACCACGCGGGCGCGGCGAGGGCGTCCTGGCTCTCGAGGAAACCGGCCACCCGTTCGATCTGCTCGGCGAGGCCGCGGGCCGAACGCGCCGACACGACCACGGGCAGGACGTCCGGATCAGCCACGACCGGGGAGGCCGCCGCTGTCGGCGCTTCCTCCAGCACCAGGTGCGCGTTGGTCCCGCTCACCCCGAACGACGACACCCCGGCCCGGCGCGGCCGGTCCCCGCGGGGCCAGTCCTCGGCCGCGGTGAGCAGCCGGACCGCCCCGGCGCTCCAGTCGATCTGGGTGGACGGGTGCGTGGCGTGCAGTGTCGGCGGCAGGACGCCGTGGCGCAGGGCCAGCACCATCTTGACGACCCCGGCGACGCCGGCCGCGGCCTGCGCGTGCCCGATGTTGGACTTCAGCGAACCCAGCCACAACGGCGTTTCGCGGTCCTGGCCGTAGGCCGCTTGGAGGGCGTGGACCTCGATCGGGTCACCCAGTGTGGTACCCGTGCCGTGCGCCTCGACGACGTCCACTTCGGACGGTGCCACTCCGGCGTTGGCCAGCGCCTGCCGGATCACCGCCTGCTGCGCGGGTCCGTTCGGGGCGGTCAGGCCGTTCGACGCGCCGTCCTGGTTGACCGCGCTGCCCTTGACGACGGCCAGGACCTCCCGGCCGTCGCGCACGGCGTCCGAGAGGCGCTGGAGCACCAGGACCCCGACGCCCTCACCCCAGCCGGTGCCGTCGGCTCCGTCCGAAAAGGACTTGCACCGGCCGTCGGCCGCGAGCCCGCCCTGGCGGGCGAACTCGGTGAACGCCGCCGGGGTCGCCATCACCGTCGCGCCCCCGGCGAGCGCCATCGAGCACTCCCCGGACCGCAGTGACTGCGCCGCGAGGTGCATCGCGACCAGCGACGACGAACACGCGGTGTCCACGGTGACGGCCGGGCCGCGCACCCCGAGCACGTACGAGACGCGGCCGGAGATGATGCTCGCCGACGATCCGGTCATGGCGAACCCGGCGGCTTCGTCGGCAAATCCCTGCCCCTGCATCCCGTAGCCGAGGGCGGAGGCGCCGAAGAACACCCCGACGTCCTGCCCGCGCAACGACGTCGGGGCGATCCCGCCGCGTTCCAGCGCTTCCCACGACGTCTGGAGCAGGAGCCGCTGCTGCGGGTCCATCGCCGCGGCTTCGCGGGGCGAGATGCCGAAGAACGCGGGATCGAAGCGGCCCGCGTCGTGCAGGAACCCGCCGAAGCGGGCGACACCGTCGAGGCCGCTCGTGTCCCAGCCCCGGTCGGCGGGGAACGGCGAGATCGTGTCGACCCCGCCGGAAACGACGTCCCACAGGGCTTCCGGACCGTCCACTCCGCCCGGCAGCCGCAGCCCGACGCCGACGATCACCACCGGGTCGTCGGTGACGACGGCGGCCACGGGAGCGACCGGCGCGAGGGTGCCGGCGAGGTACTCGGCGAGCGCCTGGGGGTCGGGGTGGTCGAAGACCACAGTGGACGGCAGGGCCGTCCCGGTGAGGTCCGTGAGCTTGTTGCGGAGCTCGAGCGCGGTGAGGGAGTCGAACCCCGCGTCACGGAAGGCCTGGGTGGCGGTGACGCCGTCGCCACCGCCGAGGACGACGGCGGCTTCGGCGCGGACGAGGCTGGTGAGCTGCGCGACCCGGTCGGCGGGCCCGGCCGCGGCCAGGCGGCTCAGCAGGCCGCTCCCGGCGGTGGCGGCGGCCCGCCGGACCGGCCCGGTGAGTTCGCTGAGCAACGGCGGGACGCCGTGGTCGCGCGCCCGGTCCCGCAGGACCGCCACGTCGAGGACCATCGGCACGAGGGCCGGCCGGGCCGACGTCAGCGCGGTGCGGAGGAGGGCGAGACCCCGCGCGGGGTCGAGGGCGCCGAAGCCGGCGCGGGCCATCCGCTGGGCGTCGGCGGCGCTGGAGATCTGTCCGTCGCCGGCCCAGAGGCCCCAGGCCAGGGCGACGGCGGCTTGGCCGGCGGCGCGACGGCGCGCCGCGAGACCGTCGAGGAAAGCGTTTGCGGCGGCGTAGTTGCCCTGCCCGGCGCCGCCGAGCACCCCGGCGGCGGAGGAGAACAGCACGAACGCGGCGAGGCCGGCGTCGCGCGTGAGGGCGTCCAGGTGGACGGCGGAGTCCACCTTGGGGCGCAGGACGGTGTCGAGGCGCGCGGGGTCGAGCGTGCCGAGGAGGCCGTCGTCGATCACCCCGGCCGTGTGCACGACGGCGGTGAGCGGCGCCCCCGCCGGCACCCGGGCGAGCAGGTCGCGCACCTGGTCGCGGTCGGCCGTGTCGCAGGCGACGACGTCGACCCGCGCACCGGCGGCTTCGAGACGTCCGGCCAGGTCGGCGGCCCCGTCGGCGGCGGGTCCGCGGCGGGAGGCGAGCAGGAGGCCGCGCACGCCCAGCTCCCGCACGAGGAACTCCGCGACGGCGGAGCCGAGCATGCCGGTGCCGCCGGTGACGAGGACCGTGCCGGCCGGGTCGAGCGGGCGCGCGCCGGGGTCCGGGGCGCCGGTCTCACGGACGAGCCGGGGCACCCGGATCTCGCCGTCGGCGACCCGGCACTCGTCCTCGCCGGCGGACACCAGCGTCGCGGCCAGGGCGGCCAGGTCGGTGTCGCCGGTGACGTCCGCCAGCAGGACGCGGCCCGGGTGCTCGGTCCGGGCGGTGCGGACGAGACCCCCGACCGCCGTCGCGACGGGGTCGGCGGCGTCGCGGGTCACGACCAGCAACCGGCTGTCCCGCCAGGCCGGGTCCGCGAGGAAGGCCTGCAGCGTCGCCAGCACTCCGGCGAGGACCTCGCGCACCCGGGCGGTCTCCTCGCCCGTCCCCGGGGCGACTCGCAGGACCACAGTGGACGGTGCCTCGACGGCCTGGGCGAGGCCGGCCGCACCGTCGATGACCAGGGCCTCGCCGGAACCACCGGAGACGACGTCGGGCAGGGGCCGCCACTCGACCGCGAACAGCGCGTCCCCGGCGCCGTCGTGTGCCAGGGGCACCGTCCCGGTCGTCACCGATTCCGCCGATAGGATCGGCGCCCCGGCCGTGTCCTGCAAGGTCAGGGCCCAGCCGCCGGGGACCGGGGTCAGCCGGGCCCGGACGGACCCGGCGTTGCCCGCGCTCAGCGTCACCCCGGCCCAGGCCGCGGGCTGCTCCCCCGTCACCGCCAGCGCCGCGGTGAGCAGCGCCGGGTGGATCGCGAACGTCGTGGGGTCCACTTCGGACGGTAGTTCGACTTCGGCGTAGATGTCCTCGCCGCGGCGCAGCAGGCCGTCGGCGGTTCGCGTCGCTCCCGGCGGCGGCCAAGCGAAAGACGGCGGCACCGGGGCCGCGGTCGTCAGGGTCCCGGTCGCGCAGCGCACCCACGCACCACCGCCGTCGGAACGCGCGTGGACGTCGACCCGTCGAGCACCGGACTCCGCCGGGCCGGCCACGACCTGCACCCGCACCGGCGTCCCCGGGGCGAGGGCGAGCCGTCGTTCGGCCGTCAGTTCGCACACGACCGGCGCACCCACCCGGTCACCGGCCTGGATCGCCAGCTCCAGCCAGGCCTCGGCGCCCGCTTCCGGCAGCACGTCGGACGACAGCCGGCCGGTGAGGGTCACCGCGCCGGTCGCCGGGTCCTCCACCGCCGCGCCGAGCACCGGGTGCGCCACCGCGTCGAGGCCGAGGCCGGCCGCGTCGGCCGCCGCGCTGCCAGGCGTCAGCCAGAACCGGTCCTGGCGGAACACCGTCGTCGGCAGCGACACACGGGCGGGCGCCGCGGGCAGCAGCGGGTCCCACGCCACTTCGGCGCCGCACGCGAACGCCGTCGCCAGCGCGGCGCGGAAGACGTCCGGCTCGGGACGTCCGCGGCGGCCCAGGGGCACCGTCGCGGGCGCGCCGTCGGGGACCATCGCCGTCAGCGCGGCGTCCGGGCCGACCTCGAGCAGCACGGCCGGCGTGGTCGCCAGCACCGTCGTCACGGCGTCCGCGAACCGCACCGGACGCCGGACCTGGTCGACCCAGTACTGCGCCGAGCGGATCTCGGCACCGGCCACCGCACCGGACACAGTGGACACCAGCGGGACGGACGGCTCGTGGTAGGTCACGCGCGCGGCCACCGCGGCGAAGGGCGCCAGCACGGGTTCGACCAGTCCGGAGTGGAACGCCTGAGAGACGGTCAGCCGCTTCGTCCGGTACGGCAGCCGCTCCGCCGCGGCTTCGATCGCGTCGGCGGTCCCCGACAGCACCACGGACTCCGGCCCGTTGACCGCCGCCAGCCACACGCCGTCCCCGAGCACCGGCTCGACGTCCACTTCGGACGCCGCCACCGCGACCATCGCCCCACCCGGCGGCGGCTCCTGCATCAGCCGACCGCGCGCGGCGACCAGCATCGCCGCGTCTTCGAGGGAGAACACGCCCGCCACGTACGCCGCGGTGATCTCGCCGAGGGAGTGTCCCGCGACGACCTTCGGCCGTACCCCGAACGACTCCAGCAACCGCACCATCGCGACCTCGACCGCGAACAACCCCGCCTGCGTATAGACCGTTTCGTGCACCGTGTCCGACGCGATCGCGTCGCGCAGCGGCCGGTCCAGGTGCCGGTCGAACTGCGCGCACACCTCGTCGAACGCCGTCGCGAACACCGGGAACTCCGCGGCCAGCTCCGCACCCATCCCGGGTCGCTGCGCACCCTGCCCGGTGAAGAGGAACGCCACACCGTCGTCGTCCGGTGCCGGTCCGCGGCTGCTCACCTCGCGCAGCCGCGCGACCGCCTGCCCGGGGTCCTCGGCCCACACGACCGCCCGGTGCTCCCACAGCGCCCGCGACCGCACCAGCGCCGCCGCCACCGCGCCGAGATCCGCGTCCGGATCCAGGGCTTCGGCCAGCCGCGCGGCCTGGTCGGCCAGGCCCGCCGCCGACCGCGCGGACACCACCAGCGGCACGATCCCGGTCGACGTGCCGGGCGGCGGCTCCTCCTCGGCGGCCTGCTCGACGATGACGTGCGCGTTGGTCCCGGACACCCCGAACGACGACACCCCGGCCCGGCGTGGCCGGCCGGTTTCCGGCCACGGGCGCGCTTCGGTCAGCAGCCGCACCGCGCCGCCGGCCCAGTCGACGCGGGACGACGGTTCCGTCACGTGCAGGGTGCGCGGCAGCACGCCGTGCCGCATCGCGAGGATCATCTTGACGACCCCGGACACGCCGGCCGCGGCCTGCGTGTGCCCGACGTTCGACTTCAGCGAGCCGAGCCACAGCGGCGTTTCCCGGCCCTGGCCGTAGGTCGCCAGCAGCGCCTGGACCTCGATCGGATCGCCCAGGGTCGTCCCGGTGCCGTGGCCTTCGACGGCGTCCACATCGGACGGTGCCAGGCCCGCACCGGCCAGCGCATGGCGGATGACCTCCTGCTGGGCCGGGCCGTTCGGGGCGGTGAGCCCGTTCGACGCGCCGTCGGCGTTGACCGCGCTGCCGCGCAGCACCGCCAGCACTTCACGGCCTTCGCGGCGCGCGTCGGAAAGCCGTTGCAGGGCCAGGACCCCGACGCCTTCGCCCCAGCCCGTCCCGTCGGCGGTGTCCGAATAGGACTTGCACCGGCCGTCCGCGGACAGCCCGCGCTGGCGCGAGAACTCGACGAAGATGCTCGGCGTCTCCATCACCGTGGCGCCGCCCGCCAGCGCCACCGAGCACTCGCCGGACCGCAGCGACTGCGCCGCCAGGTGCAGGGCCACCAGCGACGACGAGCACGCCGTATCCAGCGTCACCGCGGGGCCGCGCAGGCCCAGCACGTAGGCGACCCGGCCGGAAAGAACGCTCGACGACGAGCCGGTCAGCGCGTACCCGGCCGCGTCGCCGGTCGATTCCCGCAGCTGCGCGCCGTAACCCTGGGCGGCCGCGCCGAAGAACACACCGGTCCGGCTGCCCCGCAACGACGTCGGCGCGATGCCCGCGCGTTCGAGGGCCTCCCACGACGTCTGCAGCAGCAGCCGCTGCTGCGGGTCCATGGAAAGCGCTTCACGCGGCGAGATCCCGAAGAACGCCGGGTCGAACCGGGTCGCGTCGGCCAGGAACCCGCCGGAGCGGGTGTACGACTTGCCGGGGACGTCCGGATCCGGGTCGTAGACGGCCTCGACGTCCCAGCCGCGGTCGGCCGGGAACCCCGAGACGGCGTCGACCTCGTCCGCGAGCAGGCGCCACAGCGCTTCCGGGCTCGTGACGCCGCCCGGCAGCCGGACGCCGATGCCGACCACCGCGATGGGCTCGGCCTTCGCGGCCCGCAGCTCGTCGAGCTCGGCGCGGGCCTGGCGCAGCTCGGCCACGGTCCGCTTGAAGTAGTCGAGAACCTTGTCGTCAACGTCCACGGGTCACACTCGGGTTTCCGTTTCGGGGGCCGGCCGCGGTCACGACGGGCCGAGTTCGCGGTCGAGGAAGTCGAACAGGCCGTCGGCGGTGACGGCGTCCAGGTCGTCCGCCGCCGGGGGTTGTGGGCTCGGCACCGGCACCGGTTCCAGGAGCCGGCGCAGCTTCGCGGTGATCCGGTCGTCGAGCGCGGCCGGGTCGAGCGCGTCCAGCACCGAATCCAGGGTGGCCAGGAGATCGCCGGCCGGGGCGGCCAGCAGCTCCTCGAGCCGCTCGGCGAGGGCCCGCGCGGTGGGGTGGTCGAACACGACGGTCGCGGGCAGGGCCACGCCCGTCGCCGTGGTCAGGCGCCGGCGCAGCTCGACCGCGGTCAGCGAGTCGAACCCCGCCTCGCGGAACGGCTTCGCCGGGCCCGGGTCGGTGCCCAGCACCGCGGCGGCCTCGGCACGGACCAGCTCGGTGAGCGCCGTGCGCCGGCCCGCCGGGTCCAGGGGCCGCAGCCGTTCCCGCAGCGCTTCCGCCGCGGAGTCGTCCACTGTGGACTCTTCGGCTCCGGTGCCGGAGAGCCCGGCCAGCAGCGGGCTCGGCCGGGACGCGGTGAACAGCGACCCGAACCGGGCCCAGTCCATCGCGGTGACGACGGCGGTGGGCCGTCCGGTCCGCAGCGCCGCGCTCAGCGCCGTCAGCGCGTCGCCAGGATCCATTGTGGACAAACCCTGGCGCTCGAGCTGCCGCCGTGTCTCGCCGGTCAGCGCCTCGGTGGCCCAGGTGCCCCAGGCGACCGACAGGGCCGGGCGGCCCTGGGCGTGGCGGCGCTCGGCGAGTGCGTCGAGGAACCCGGCCGCCGCGGCGTGGGCCCCGCGCCGGGCGGCGCCCCAGATCCCGGCGGTGGCGGAGAACAGCACGAACGCGTCCAGCGGCCGGTCGGCCAGGAGGTCGTCGAGGTGGACGGCGCCGGTCACCTTGGCGGCGAACGCGTCGGCCAGGCTCGCCGGGGTCAGGTCGTCGACACCGGCCGGCCCGGCCGGGACGCCGGCGGCGTGCAGCACGGCGTCGGGCGGGTACTCCTCCAGGACCCGGGCGAGCGCGGCCCGGTCGGTGACGTCGCACGCCACCGCCGTCACCCGGCACCCCGGCAGGTCCGCCGGCTCGCCGCCGCGACGACTGAGCAGCACGACGTGGTCGGCGCCGGCTTCGGCGAGCCAACGCGTGAGGTGCGGGGCGAGGGCACCGCCACCGCCGGTGACCAGCACCGTTCCGCGCGGGGTCCAGCCGTCCCCGGCCGCCGGCGCGGTGTCGGGCACCAGGCGTCGGCCGAAGACGCCGTCCGCGCGCACGGCGACCTGGTCCTCGGTCCCGTCCAGCACGCCCGGCAGCCGGTCGGCCGCGTCGGGACCGGACAGGTCCACGAGACCACCCCAGCGGCCCGGGTGTTCCAGCGCGGCGGTCCGGCCGAGGGCCTGGACCTGGGCCGCGTCCGGGGTGGCCGTGGCTCCTTCGGTGACCACCCAGACCGGGGCCGGGACCGCCGCGGCGAGGGCCGCCTGCAGCCCGGGCAGCGCGGTGACGGCGTCGGCGGTGCCGGTGACCAGGATCAGGCCGTCAAGGGGGCCGGCGTCGTCGACGGGCCGGGTCGCCGCCTCCCGGTCGGCGCTCCAAGGGATCGTGACGACGTCCGCGCCCCGCGCCCGCAGCGCTGCGGCGACGCCGAGGTCATCGGCGGCCGCGGCCACCAGCCAGCGGCGGCCCGCGATCCGCGTTCCGTTGTCCGGCAACGCTTCCCACTCGACGCGGTAACGCAGCGAGCCGGGCCCGCGTGTCAGTGTCGGCTCCGGCTCCAGCCAGTAGCGCTTCTCCTGGAACGCCGTCGTCGGCACGGGCACGGTCCGCCGGGTGGCGGGCGGGAACAGCGGGGTCCAGTCGACGTCGGCGCCGTGCACGAACAGTGCGGCCAGCGCGGCGAGGGCGGTGGCGGGTTCCGGCCGGTCACGCCGGGTCAGCGCGACCGCGGTGAGCGTCTCGGGCGCCATCGCGGTCAGCACGCCGTCCGGCCCGACCTCCAGCACGGCCGCCACCGCGTGGCCGGCGATCGTGTCGAGCGCGTCGGCGAACCGGACGGGACTGCGGACCTGGTCGACCCAGTACCGCGCGGACGTCACGTCGCCGGCGATCACCGGCACCGCCGGCTCGTGGTACTCGACGCGGCCCGTCACCTGCGCGAACTCGGCCAGCATCGGCTCCACCAGTCCCGAGTGGAACGCGTGGCCCACCGGCAGCGGGGTCGTCTTGACCGGCAGGGACGCCGCGGCGGCGTGCACCGCGGCCGCGTCGCCGGACAGCACGACCGAGCGCGGCCCGTTGACGGCGGCGAGCCAGACCCCGTCGCCCAGTACGGAGTGGACGTCCACTTCGGACGCTTCGACCGCGACCATCGCCCCGCCGGGCGGCAGCTCCTGCATCAGCCGGCCGCGGTGCGCGACCAGCATCACGGCGTCCGGCAGCGAGAACACACCCGCGACGTACGCCGCGGTGAGCTCCCCCAGCGAATGCCCCGCCACGACCTTCGGGCGCACCCCGAACGACTCCAGCAACCGCACCATCGCGACCTCGACCGCGAACAACCCCGCCTGCGTGTACACCGTCTCGTGCACCGCGTCCGAGGCGATCGCCTCGCGCAACGGCTTGTCCAGGTACCGGTCGAACTCCGCGCACACCTCGTCGAACGCGTCCGCGTACGCGGGGAACGCCTGGTACAGCTCCTGCCCCATCCCGGCCCGCTGCGCGCCCTGCCCGGTGAAGACGAACGCGACGCCGTCGCGCGCCGGGTCGGCCTCACCGCGCACAGGCCCGCGCCGCAAGCCGTCGACCGCCTGGTCCCGGTCGCCCGCGAGGACGACCGCGCGGTGCTCCCACACCGCCCGGGACCGCAGCAGCGACCACGCGGGTGCCGTCAGGCTCTCCTGACCGTCCAAGTAGGACGCCACGCGCTCGGCCTGCGCGGTCAGTCCGGCGGCCGAGCGGGCCGACACGACGACCGGGACCACGCTCGGAGCCTCGGCCGGCGCGGCCGCCTCGGTCACCGGGGGCTCTTCCAGCACGAGGTGGGCGTTGGTGCCGCTCACCCCGAACGACGACACACCCGCGCGGCGCGGGCGGCCCGGCCGCGGCCACGGTTCGGCCTCCGTGAGCACGCGCACGTTCCCCGCCGTCCAGTCCACCCGGGACGACGGCTCGCCCGCGTGCAGTGACTTCGGCAGCTCGCCGTGGCGCATCGCCATGATCATCTTGACGACCCCCGCGACGCCCGCCGCGGCCTGGGTGTGCCCGATGTTCGACTTCAGCGACCCCAGCCACAACGGCGTTCCGCGGTCCTGGCCGTACGTCGCCAGCAGCGCCTGCGCCTCGATCGGGTCGCCCAGGGTCGTGCCGGTGCCGTGCGCTTCGACGGCGTCCACTTCGGACGGTGCCAAGCCGGCGTTGGCCAGTGCCTGCCGGATCACCGCCTGCTGCGCGGGACCACTCGGCGCGGTGAGCCCGTTCGACGCACCGTCCTGGTTGACCGCCGTCCCGCGCACGACCGCCAGCACCTCACGGCCGTCGCGGACCGCGACGGACAGCCGTTGCAGCACCACGACTCCCGCGCCTTCGGCCCAGGACGTCCCGTCCGCGTCGTCGGCGAAGGACTTGCACCGGCCGTCGGCGGCGAGACCGCCCTGCCGGGCGAACTCGGTGAACGCGGCCGGCGTCGCCATGACCGTGACCCCGCCGGCCAGCGCCAGCGAGCACTCCCCCGTCCGCAGCGACTGCGCGGCCAGGTGGATCGCGACCAGCGACGACGAACACGCCGTGTCGACCGTCACCGCGGGACCCCGCGCACCGAGCACGTAGGACACCCGGCCCGACAGCACGCTCGACGACGAGCCGGTCAGACCGAAGCCGTCGGTGTCCGTGCCGGGACCGTACTGCTGGGCCGAGGCCCCGACGAAGACTCCGACGGGCTCGCCGCGCAGCGACGTCGGCGCGATGCCGGACCGTTCGAGGGCTTCCCACGACGTCCGCAGGACGAGCCGCTGCTGCGGGTCCATGGCCCGGGCTTCGCGGGGCGAGATCCCGAAGAACTCCGGGTCGAACAGGCCCGCGTCGTGCACGAACCCGCCGGCGCCACCCGGGCTCCAGCCGCGGTCGGCCGGGAAGGGCGAGATCGCGTCGACCCCACCGGAAACCAGGTCCCACAACGCTTCCGGACTGTCCACCGCGCCCGGCAGACGCAGCCCGATGCCGACGACGACGATCGGATCGTCACCGGCCGCGGCAGGCGCGGTCACCGGCGCGGCCGCCGTCGCGCCGGTCAGCTCACCGTGCAGGTGGGCCGCGAGCGCCGCGGGGTCGGGGTGGTCGAAGACGGTCGTCGCGGGCAGCGCGAGGCCGGTGCGGGCGGCGAGGACGTCCCGCAGTTCGACGGCGGTCAGCGAGTCGAACCCGGCGTCGCGGAACGCCTGCCGGGCCGCGACGCCGGCCCCGCCGAGCACCGCGCGTGCCTCGGTGCGGACCAGATCGGTCAGGGTGGCCAGGTCGGTGCCGGCGAGCCGGGCGGGGCCGGTGACCGGCGCCGGCTCGGCGAAGGCGGTGAGGAGGGGGCTCGGGCGGGCCGCGGTGAAGACCGGGGCGAACCGCGGCCAGTCGACCGACGCCACGACCGCCGTCGGCGCGCCCGTCCGCAGCACCGCGCGCAACGCCGTCAGGGCCGGCGCCGGGGCCATCGGCGCGACGGCCCCGCGGGCCAGCCGGGCGCGGGCGCCGTCTTCGGTGCTCATGCCGGCGCTGTCCCAGGGACCCCAGGCGATCGAGACCGCGGTGCGGCCGCGGGCCCGGCGGGTCTCGGCGAGGGCGTCCAGGGTGCTGTTGGCGGCCGCGTAGGCGGCCTGACCGGCGGCGCCCCAGGTCGCGGCGACCGAGGAGAACAGCACGAAGGCGTCCAGCGGGCGGTCGCCCAGCAGCTCGTCGAGCAGCAGCGCGCCCTCCGCCTTCGCCGCGAGGACCCGCTCGAAGCCCGCCGGGTCGGCGTCCGCGACCGCGACGGCGCCACCGGACACCCCGGCGGCGTGGAAGACGGCGTCCGGCGGGTACTCGGCCAGGACGGCGGCCAGCGCGTCCCGGTCGGTGACGTCCGCCGCGACGACCTCGAACTCACCGGTGAGGGCCAGCGGGGCGTCCGGGCCCTGGCGGCTCACCAGGACGACGCGCTCGGCGCCGCGCTCCGCGAGGTCGCGGGCCAGGTGCGCGGCCAGCCCGCCGGTGCCGCCGGTGATCAGGACGGTGCCGCGCGGTGTCCACTCCGGACCGCCCGCGCTGGTCCCGGCCCGGACGAGCCGGCGGCCGAAGACCCCGGACGGCCGGATCGCGACCTGGTCCTCGTCGCCGGCGAGGACGTCGAGCACGCGGCGGACGACGGTGTCGTCGAGGACGGCGGGCAGGTCGAGCAGGCCGCCCCAGCGGCCGGGGTGCTCCAGCGCGACGGTCCGGCCGAGCCCCCACGCCTGGGCGGCGCGCGGATCGGCGGGCGCGTCCCCGCCGCCGACGCCGACCGCGCCGCGGGTGGCGACCCACAGCCGGGCGGACGTCGTGGCCAGCAGGTCCTGCACCCGCGGCAGCAGGGTGCCGGCGCGGCCGTCGGAGAGCAGGAGGACGTGGCCGGCGGGTTCGCCGGGCTCGGCGAGCACGCCGCGGTCACGCAGAGCGGCGGTGACGGTGCCGTCGTCACCCAAGACCGACCAGCGACCGGTGAGGGACGCCTCGGACCGCGGCAGCCGCTGCCAGGTGACCTGGTAACGCCAGTCGTCGACGGCGGATTCTTCCTGCCGCTTGCGGCGCCAGCGCACGAGGTCCGGCAGGACGGCGGCGAGCGACTCCGGAGCCGCGGCGGGGAGCACGTCGCCGAGCGCGGTCAGGTCCTCCCGCTCGATCGCCTGCCAGAAGGCGGCGTCGCCGGGGTCGGCGATCGCCGGACCGGGCCGCAGCCAGAAGTGCTGCTCCTGGAACGCGGTGGTGGGCAGCGGAACCACGTGCCGGGTGGCGGGCGGGAAGAGCGGCGTCCAGTCGACGTCGGCGCCGCGGGTGAAGAGGGTGGCCAGCGCGGCCGTGAGGGTGGCGCGTTCCGGCCGGTCGCGGCGGGTGAGCGCGACGACGTCGGCCGGCGACGGCGCGGGCAGCGATCGGATCAACGCCGTCAGGACGCCGCCCGGGCCGAGTTCCACCACGGTGCCCGGGGCGTGCGCCAGGAGCGTCCCGGCCGCCGCCGCGAAGCGCACCGGACGGCGGATCTGCTCCACCCAGTACCCGGCCGTGCCGACGTCGGCCTGCTCCCCGGTCACCGTCGAGATCAGCGGCAGCACCGGCTCGTGGAACTCCACCTCGGCGAGTTCCGCCGCGAACTCCGCGAGCACCGGCGCCATCAGTCCACTGTGGAACGCGTGGCCCACCGGCAGCACCGACGTCTCGAACCCGCGGGCCGCCAGTTCCGCGGCCGCCGCATCGAGCGCCTCCTGCGCGCCCGACAGCACGACCGACGCGGGCCCGTTGACCGCGGCCAGCCAGACGCCGTCGCCGAGCAGGGGCTCGACGTCCGCTTCGGCCGCCGTCACCGCCAGCATCGCCCCGCCCGGCGCCAATGCCTGCATCAACCGGCCGCGCGCGGCCACCATCCGGGCCGCGTCCGGCAGCGTGAACACGCCCGCCACGTGCGCCGCCGACAGCTCGCCCAGCGAGTGCCCCGCCACGACCTTCGGGCGCACGCCGAACGACTCCAGCAGCCGGGCCATCGCGACCTCGACCGCGAACAACCCCGCCTGCGCGTACACCGTCTCGTGCACGAGGTCCGACGCCAGCGCGTCGCGCACCGGCAGGTCGACGTGCCCGGCCAGCCGGCGGTCCAGCTCCGCGCACACCGCGTCGAACGCTTCCGCGTACGCCGGGAACTGCGCGTACAGCTCGGCTCCCATGCCCAGCCGCTGGGATCCCTGGCCCGCGAACACGAACGCCACGCCGCTCGCCGGGTCGGCCGGGCCACGGCTGTCCACGGCTCGCAACGCCGCGATCACGTCGTCGCGGCTGTCGCCCGTCACCACGGCCCGGTGTTCCCAGACCGCCCGGGACCGCACCAGTGACCAGGCCACGTCCGGTAAGGCCGCGCCGTCGGCCAGGACGGCCAGGAGGCGACCGGCCTGCGCTGTCAATCCCTCCGCCGAGCGGGCCGAGACGATCAGCGGGACGACGACGTCCGGTGTCGGCTCCCGGTCGTCGGCCGCCGGGGCCTGTTCCAGCACGAGGTGCGCGTTGGTGCCGCTGACCCCGAACGACGACACGCCGGCGCGGCGCGGGCGGTCACCGGCCGGCCAGGCGTGCGGTTCGGCCAGCAGCCGGATCGTGCCGGCCGACCAGTCCACGCGAGACGACGGCGTCCCGGCGTGCAGGGTGCGCGGCAGCTCGCCGTGCCGCAGGGCCAGGACCATCTTGATCACCCCGGCGACGCCCGCCGCGGCCTGCGCGTGCCCGATGTTGGACTTCAGCGACCCCAGCAGCAACGGCCGGTCCGGATCGCGTTCGGTCCCGTAGACGGCCTGGAGCGCCTGGACTTCGATCGGATCACCCAGGGTCGTGCCCGTGCCGTGGGCCTCGACGGCGTCCACTTCGGACGGTGCGACCCCGGCGTTGGCCAGCGCCCGCCGGATCACCGCTTGCTGCGCCGGGCCGTTCGGGGCGGTCAGGCCGTTCGACGCACCGTCCTGGTTGACCGCCGTGCCGCGCACCACGGCCAGCACCTCACGGCCGTCGCGGATCGCGTCGGAAAGCCGTTGCAGGACAAGCACACCGACGCCCTCGGCCCAGCCCGTGCCGTCCGCGTCGTCGGCGAACGACCGGCACCGGCCGTCGGTGGACAGGCCGCCCTGGCGGGCGAACTCCACGAACGCGGCCGGGGTCGCCATCACCGTGACCCCGCCGGCGAGCGCGGTCGAGCACTCGCCCGAACGCAGCGACTGCGTCGCGAGGTGGATCGCGACCAGCGACGACGAGCACGCCGTGTCGACGGTGACCGCCGGTCCGCGCGCACCGAGCACATAGGACACCCGGCCCGACAGCACGCTCGAGGACGAGCCGGTGAGCGCGAACCCCGCGGTCTCGGCCGGTGCCTCGTGCACCCGCGTGCCGTAGTCCTGCGCCATCGCGCCGAGGAACACCCCGACGTCGTCGCCCCGCACGGACGTCGGCGCGATGCCCGCCCGTTCGAGGGCCTCCCAGGCGGTCCGCAGCACGAGGCGCTGCTGCGGGTCCATGGCCAGGGCTTCGCGCGGTGAGATGCCGAAGAAGGCGGGATCGAACTGGCCGGCGTCGTGCAGGAAGCCGCCGGCGCGGGCGTAGGACGAGCCCGTGCCGACGTCCCAGCCCCGGTCGCCGGGGAACGGTGAGATGGCGTCGACGCCGTCGGACACCAGGTCCCACAACGATTCGGGACTGTCCACTCCGCCCGGGAGCCGGACGCCGATGCCGACGATGGCGATCGGCTCGTCGGTGGCCACCGACGCCGTAGGTGCCGGGGCGGCCTCGGCGCCGAGGAGTGCGTCGCGCAGGTGGGCGGCCAGTTCGGCCGGGGTCGGGTGGTCGAACACGGCCGTCGCGGGCAGGGTGACGCCGGTGGCCGCGGTGATCCGGTTGCGCAGCTCGACCGCCGTCAGCGAGTCGAAGCCGACGTCGCGGAACGCCCGTCCGCCCGCCACCGCGACCCCGCCGCCGAGCACAACGGCCGCTTCCGCGGTGACCAGGTCGGTCAGCGCGGCCAGCCGGGCCGGGCCGTCCAGCCGGCTCAGGCGGGCGGTCCACGTCCCGGCGCGAGCGGTGGTCCGCGCGGTCCGGCGGCCCCGGCCGGCCAGCTCCCGCAGCAGCGGCGGCACGGTCGCGGTGCGCGCCCGGTCGCGGAGCGCGGTGCGGTCCAGGACCATCGGGACCGTCGTGGGGCGCGGCGACGCGAGAGCCGCGTCGAGCAGGCGCAGCCCCTGTTCGGCGGTCAACGCGCCGACGCCGGTGCGGGCCATCCGCGTCGTGTCGGCCGTGCCGAGGTGCGCCGTCAGCCCGCTCGCGTCGGCCCACAGGCCCCAGGCCAGCGACACGGCGGGCCGGCCGGCGGCCCGCCGACTCGCGGCGAGGCCGTCGAGGAACGCGTTGGCCGCCGAGTAGCCGGCCTGCCCGGCGCCGCCGAGCACACCCGCGGCCGAGGAGAACAGCACGAACGCGGCCAGGTCGTGGCCGCGGGTCAGCTCGTCGAGGTGGGCGGCGGCGTCGGCCTTGGGCCGGAACACCGTGGCCAGCCCGGCCTCGTCCTGGGCGGCGAGGACGCTGTCGGCCAGGGCGCCGGCCGCGTGGACGACCGCGGTCAGCGCAACGCCGTCGAGCAGCGCGCGCAGCTGCTCCCGGTCGCCGACGTCGCAGGCCACGATCCGCGCCCGCGCGCCGGCCGCCCGCAGCTCGCCGGCCAGTTCGGCCGCGCCGTCGGCGTCCGGGCCGCGCCGGGACACCAGCAGCAGGTCTCGGACGCCGTGGCCGGCGACGAGGTGCCGCGCCACCAGCGCGCCCAGCCGGCCGGTGCCGCCGGTGATCAGCACCGTGCCCGCCGGGTCGAGCGAGCGCGGTGTGGTGAGGACGTTCTTGCCGATGTGCCTGCCCTGGGCCATGAAGCGGAACGCCGCCGGCGCCTGCCGGACGTCCCACGGCGTGACCGGGATCGGCCGCAGCACCCCGGACGCGAACAGGCCGAGGACTTCGCGGAGCAGCTCGCCGATGCGGTCCGGACCGGCTTCGTGCAGGTCGTAGGCCTGGTAGCCCGGGACACCGGTGCGGATGTCGGTCTTGCCCATCTCGAGGAACCGGCCGCCCTCGGCCAGCAAGCCCAGCGACGCGTCGACGAACTCCCCGGCCAGAGAGTTCAGCACGACGTCGACCGGGCCGAACGTCTCCGCGAACTCCAGGGTCCGCGAGTTCGCGATGTGGTCGTCCGGGATGCCCAGCTCCCGGAGTACGCCGTGCTTGCCGGGGCTCGCCGTCGCGTAGACCTCGGCGCCGAGGTGCCGCGCCAGCTGGACCGCGGCCATGCCGACGCCACCCGCGGCCGCGTGCACCAGCACCTTCTCGCCCGGGCAGAGGCCCGCGAGGTCGGCGAGACCGTAGAACGCCGTCAGGAACGCGACCGGGATCGACGCCGCCTGCTCGAACGACCAGCCGTCCGGCATCGGCGCCAGCGTGCGCGCGTCCGCCGCCACGACCTGCTGGAACGCGCGGGTGACCAGCCCGAGGACCCGGTCGCCGACCGCGAACCCGGTGACATCGGGACCGACCTCGACGACCACCCCGGCGCCCTCGCCGGCGACGCTCTGGAGGCCCAGCCGCACGCCGAGCCCGGCGAGCACGTCACGGAAGTTGATCCCGGCCGCGCGGACCGCCACCCGGACCTGGCCCGGCTCCAGCGGGTCTGCTTCGGACGGTTCCAGCGTGAGGTCGTCGAACGTGTCGCCGGACCGCAGGATCCACGGCGCGGCACCGTCCGGAAGGGACAGTCCGTCTTGACCGGGCCGGACGAGCCGCGGGACGAGGACACGCCCGTCGCGGACGGCGCACTGGTCTTCGCCGCGGGCGGCCAGTGCCGCCGGGAGACCGCCGGGCAGCTCGCCGTCGACGAGCAGGAGCCGGTCCGGGTGTTCGGTCTGCGCGGACCGCACGAGTCCCCACACGGCGGCGGCCACCGGGTCGTTGGGCTCGGGATGACCGGTCGACACGGCGTGGCGGGTGTGCACCACAAGCCGCGTCCCCGGCCCGGCGACGAACTCCTGGACCCGGCGCAGCACTCCGGCAACGACGGCGTGGAGGTCGCCCGTGTCCACGTGCAGGACTTCGGCGTCGCTCAGGTCGACGTCGGTGCCCGGCGGCAGCTCGGTCCACTCGACGGCGAACAGTGCCTCCCCGCCGGTTCCCGCCGCGGCGAGCTGATCCGGGCGGACGGGTCGGGTCGCCAGCGCGGCGACCGACAGGACGGGCGCGCCGGTCTCGTCGGCCAGCTCGACCGCGGTGCCGCCGGGCGCCGGGTGCAGGCGCACCCGGGCCGCGGTCGCACCCGTCGCGTGCAGCGTGACGCCGGTCCACGCGAACGGCAGCTCGACGCCGTCGCCCGCGGCCGGGATCAGCGGATGCAGGGCGGCGTCGACCAGCGCCGGGTGGATGGTGAAGCCCGTCGCGTCGACGCTGCCGGGCAGTGTGACCTCGGCGAACAGGTCCTCGTCGCGCCGCCACACGCGGGTGACGCCCCGGAACGCCGGGCCGTACTCGTACCCGCGGGCGGCCAGGACGTCGTAGAACCCGGCGAGGTCGGTTTCCACCGCGCCCGGCGGCGGCCAGGTCGACAAGTCCACAGTGGACTTCGTCGGATCGTCGGCGGCGAGGAGGCCTTCGGCGTGCCGGACCCAGCCACCGTCCACACGGGAGTAGAGGCTCACGGGCCGGCCGTCGCCGTCGGGTGCGCCCACCACGACCTGCACCGGGACGGCCCCGGTCTCGGGCAGGACCAGAGGCGTCTCGACGACGAGTTCCCGCAGCACGGGCGTGCCCGCCCGGTCCCCGGCGCGGATGGCGAGCTCGACCAGTGCCGCGCCCGGCACCAGGACGGTCCCGGACACGGCGTGGTCGCTCAGCCACGGCTGCGTCTCGCGGGAGATCCGGCCGGTGAAAACGATCCCGCCGGACGCGGCGCCCTCGACGGCCGCGCCCAGCACGGGGTGGTCGACGGCCTCCTGCCCGACGCCGGCGGGATCCGTGGTGGCCGGTCCGGCCCGCAGCCAGTAGTGCTCGCCCAGGAACGCCGTGGTCGGCAGCGCGACCGGCTCGGCTTCCGGCAGGAACGCCGTCCAGCCGACGTCGACGCCGCGGGTGAACAGCTCGGCCGCGGTCCGCAGCAGCCGGTCCCGTTCGGGCTGGTCGCGGCGCAGGCTGCCGCACACGAGCACCGCCGGATCGTCCACAGTGGCCTGGATGCTCGTGGTCAAGACCGGGTGCGAACTCGTTTCGAGGAACACGCGGTGGCCGTCGCCGGTCAGCGTGCGGATCGCGTCGGCGAAGCCGACCGTCGCGCGGAGGTTGCGGTACCAGTAGCCGGGGTCGAGCGTCTCCACCCAGTTCTGGTCCACTGTGGAGAACCACGGCACCGACGGCGCCGCGGTGCGCACGTCGGCCAGCGCGGTGGTCAGCTCGGCCTCGATCGCCTCGACCCGCGCGGTGTGCGAGGCGTAGTCCACCGGGATCCGGCGCACCTGCACGTCCTGCTCACGGTAGAACGCCTCGGCGTCGTCGAGCGCGGCACTCTCGCCGGCGAGGACGACGGCGTGCGGCGAGTTGACGGCGGCGGTTTCGACGCCGGGCCACCGGGCGAGGTCGGCCCGGGCGCGGTCCGCGCCGACACCGACCGACAGCATCCCGCCCGAGCCGGCGAGGCCGGTGGCGATCGCGCGGCTGCGCACCGCGACCACGCGCGCGGCGTCGGCCAGGGTCAGGGCGCCCGCGACGCAGGCGGCGGCGATCTCGCCCTGCGAGTGGCCGAGCACGGCGTCGGGCCGCAGCCCCGCCGACTCCCACCACGCCGCCAGCGACACCATCACCGCGAACGACACCGGCTGCACGACGTCGACGGCGTCCAGCGCGGCGGCGCCGTGCACGACGTCGGCGAGCGACCAGTCCACCCACGGCGCGAGGGCCGCTTCGCACTCCGCCATCCGTGCCGCGAACACCGGTTCGGTGCGCCACAGCTCGCGGCCCATCCCGGCCCACTGCGCGCCCTGGCCGGGGAAGACCCAGACGAGCTTGCCCGGCCCGGCCGGGTCGGCGACGCCGGTGACCACGCCGGACGCGGAGGTCCCCGCGGCCAGCGCGGTGAGACCCGCGATCGCCGTCTCCCGGTCGCTCGCCGCGACGACGGCGCGGTGCTCCCAGATCGCCCGGGTCCGCACCAGCGCGTTCGCCGTCCCGGCGAGGTCGTCAATTTCTCCGGCGAGCCGGGCCGCTTGAGCCGCGAGCCCGGCCGCCGAGCGCGCGGTCACGACCAGCGGCAGCGGACCGGTCACCGGCGCGGGCTCGGCCGGTTCGCGCGCGGGGCCCTGCTCCAGGACGAGGTGGGCGTTGGTGCCGCTGACGCCGAAGGACGACACGGCCGCGCGGCGCGGCCGGTCACCGGCGGGCCACTCGGCGGGCTCGGTGAGCAACCGGACGGCCCCGGCACTCCAGTCCACTTTGGACGACGGCGTGCCGGCATGCAGAGTCTTCGGCAGGACGCCGTGGCGCAGGGCCAGCACCATCTTCACCACGCCCGCGACGCCGGCCGCGGCCTGCGCGTGGCCGATGTTGGACTTCAGCGAACCCAGCCACAACGGGGTTTCCCGGTCCTGGCCGTAGGTCGCGAGCACCGCCTGCGCCTCGATCGGGTCACCCAGGACCGTCCCGGTGCCGTGCGCCTCGACGGCGTCCACTTCGGACGGTTCGAGGGCCGCGGCGGCGAGGGCCTGCCGGATCACCGCCTGCTGGGCCGGGCCGTTCGGGGCGGTGAGGCCGTTGGAGGCGCCGTCCTGGTTGACCGCGCTGCCCTTGACGACGGCGAGGATCTCCCGGCCGTCGCGGACGGCGTCGGACAGCCGTTGCAGCACGAGCACACCGACGCCTTCGGCCCAGCCGGTGCCGTCGGCGTCGTCCGAAAAGGACTTGCACCGGCCGTCCGCGGCCAGGCCGCGCTGCCGGGAGAACTCGACGAAGACCTCGGGGCTGGACAGCACGGTCGCGCCGCCGGCCAGCGCCATCGAGCACTCGCCCGCGCGCAGGGCCTGCGCCGCGAGGTGGATCGCGACCAGCGACGACGAGCACGCGGTGTCCACCGTGACGGCGGGCCCCTGCAGACCGAGCACGTAGGACACCCGGCCGGCGGCGACGCTGCCCGCCGATCCCGTGCCCCGCAGGCCTTCCAGCTCCGGGTCGGCGGGGGCACCGACGCCGTAGTCGTGGTACATCAGGCCGGTGAAGACGCCGACACGCTGTCCGCGCAGGGACGTCGGGGCGATGCCCGCGCGTTCGACGGCCTCCCACGAAGTCTCCAGGAGCAGCCGCTGCTGCGGATCCATGGCGAGGGCTTCGCGGGGCGAGATGCCGAAGAACCCGGCGTCGAACACGCCCGCGTCGTGCAGGAACCCGCCGGAGCGCGTGTAGGACGTGCCCGCGGCGTCCGGGTCGGGGTCGTAGAGCGCGGCGAGGTCCCAGCCGCGGTCGGCCGGGAAGCCCGCCACCGCGTCGACGCCGTCGTGCACCAGGTCCCAGAGCGCTTCGGGGCTGTCGACGCCGCCGGGGAGCCGCAGGCCCATCCCGACGATCGCGATCGGCTCGGCCGACGCGACAGTGGTCTCGGCGGCGGCCGGTGCCGACCCGAACAGCTCTCCGTGCAGGTGGGCGGCGAGCGCGGCCGGGTTCGGGTGGTCGAAGACGAGCGTCGCGGGCAGGGTGAGCCCGGTCGTGGCGGCCAGCCGGTTGCGCAGGTCGACGGCGGTGAGCGAGTCGAACCCGGCGTCGCGGAACGCCCGGCCCGGCGCGACGTCGAGGCCGCCGAGCACGGCCGAGGCCCCGGCGCAGACGAGGTCGTCGAGCGCGGCGCGGCGGGCGGCGGGAGCCAGCCGGGCGAGCCGGTCGGCGAACCCGCCGTCGCGGGCGGCGCGTGCCTGCGGGCGGACCGGCCCGGCGAGGCCGCGCAGCAGCGGCGGCACGGCCGGCAGGCGCCGGAGCGCGGGCAGGTCGAGGGCGATCGGGACGAGCACCGGCCGGTCCGAGGTCAGCGCGCGGTCGAACAGGTCCAGGCCCTGCGCGGTGCCGAGGCCTTCGCGGTTCCGGAGGCCGGCGGTCATGCCACTGGCTTCGGTCCAGAGTCCCCAGGCGAGCGAAACGGCGGGCCGGCCGGCGGCCCGGCGGCGGGTGGCGAGACCGTCGAGGAAGGCGTTGGCGGCGGCGTAGTTCGCTTGACCGGCGTTGCCCAGGACACCGGCGGCGGAGGAAAACAGCACGAAGGCGGCGAGGTCGCGGTCGCGGGTCAGTTCGTCGAGGTGGACGGCGGCGTCGGTCTTGGGCCGGAAGACGAGCTCGAGGCGGCCGCCGTCGAGGGCGGTGACGACGGCGTCGTCGAGCACCCCGGCGGCGTGGACGACGGCGGTGAGATCGGGGATGCCGTCGAGCAGGGCCTGGACCTGGTCGCGGTCCCCGACGTCGCAGGCCTCGACGCGGACGTCGGCGCCGAGCTCCCGCAGTTCGGCGGCGAGGTCGTCGCCGAGACCGCGCCGGGACGCCAGGACGAGGCGGCGGACGCCGTGGCCGGTGACGAGCCGGCGCGCGACGAGCGAGCCGAGCAGTCCGGTGCCGCCGGTGACGAGCGCGGTGCCGTCGGCCGGGAAGGTGTTCGTCCCGGCGGCGGCCCGCTCGAGCCGCGGGACGAGAACACGCGGTCCGCGCAGGGCGCACTGGGTTTCGTCGCGGGCCGCGAGCGCGGCGAGCACGCCGTGGCCGGGGGCCTCGCCGGCCTGGTCGACGAGCAGGAAGCGGCCGGGGTGCTCGGCCTGGGCGGCCCGCACCAGGCCCCAGACGGCGGCGGCCACCGGATCGGCGCTCTCCCCCGGCTCGGCCGCGACGGCCCCGGAGGTGACGACGGCGAGGCGCGCGGCCTGGTCCGCGCCGGCCAGGACGGCTTGCAGCACACGCAGCACGCGGTCGACGGTGGTCCGGACGCGCCGGGTCTCGGCTTCGGCGGGATCGGGGTCGACCGGCAGGACAACCCACTGAGCTTCCGCGTCGCCCAGGCCGAGCCACGGCTCGTCGCCCTCGAGAACCCGCACCGCACCGGGTTCCCCCGCGTCCAGGGACAGCTCCGTCCACGCGAGCGCGAACAACGCGTCGCTCGCCGACGTCGTCAGCTGGCCCGGGGTGACCGGCCGGGTCGTCAGGGCGCCCAGGGACAGCAGCGGCGTGCCCGTCGCGTCCGTCAGCTCGGCCGCCACGCCGCCTTCGGCCGGGCTCAGCGTGACGCGGGCCGCCGTCGCTCCCGTCGCGTGGATCGCCACCCGCGACCACGAGAACGGCAGCCGCACCTCGGTCGTGTCCAGCATCGCCGCGTGCAGCGCCGCGTCCATCAGGGCCGGGTGCAGCGTGTAGCCCGCCACGTCCGTGCCGTCGGGCAGCGCGACCTCCGCGAACACCACAGGACCCCGGCGCCACGCCGCGGTCAGGCCGCGGAACACCGGGCCGTAGCCGTAACCGTGCTCCGCGAGCCGGTCGTAGAACGCCGTGACGTCCACGGCTTCGGCGTCCGCGGGCGGCCACTCGGTCGCCGCGGCTGCCGAGGTCGAAGCCGCCGTCAGGACGCCCGTCGCGTGGCAGGTCCAGGTGCCGTCGCCGCCCCGGGAGTGCACGGTGACCGGCCGCGTGTCGCCGTCCGCCGCGCCGACGGTCACCCGCAGCTCGGCCGACGCCGTCTCCGGCAGCACCATCGGCGCTTCGACGACCAGTTCCCGCACCACCGGCACCCCGAGCCGGTCACCGGCCCGCACCGCCAGCTCCACGAACGTCGTCCCGGGCACCACCACGACACCCGACACAGCGTGGTCCGCCAGCCACGGGTGCGTCCGCAGCGAGACGCGTCCGGTCAGCGCGACGCCACCGGTCACCGGATCGTCCAGGGCGGCCGTCAGCAGCGGGTGCCCCACCCGCTCCAGGTCCGGGCCCCGCTCGGCCGTCAGCCAGTAGCGCTGCTCCTGGAACGCCGTGGTCGGCACCGCGGCGCCCGGCCCGGGCGCCAGCAACGCCGCCGGGTCCAAGGGAACGCCGTGCGCGAACAGCTCCGCCGCCGACCGCAGCAACCGGTCCTGCTCGGGTTCGTCCCGCCGCAGCGTGCCGCACACGACGGCGTCCGCGACGGTCTCCTGCACGCTCGTCGTCAGCACCGGGTGCGAGCTCGTCTCGACGAACACGCGGTGGCCCGCGTCGGCGAGCGCGCGCGTGGCGTCGGCGAACCGGACGGTGCCACGCAGGTTGCGGTACCAGTAGTCCGGCGACAGCGGACCGGTCGTCCACGCGCTGTCCACTGTGGAGTACCACGGGATCACGGGTGCCACGCTGTCCACATCGGACAGTTCGGCGGTCAGCTCGGCCTCGGCGCGGGCCACGTGCGCGGTGTGCGACGCGTAGTCCACCGGCACCCGCCGCACCCGGACGTCCTGCGCCCGGTAGGTCTCGGCCAGTTCGTCCAGCGCCGCGGGATCGCCGCCCAGCACGACCGCGTCGGGTGAGTTCACCGCCGCGATCTCGACGCCCTCGGCAAGCCGGATCTCCTCCTCGCCCAGTGCGACGGACAGCATCCCGCCGTGGCCGGCCAGCCGCCGCGCGATGATCCGGCTGCGCACCGAGACGACCCTGGCCGCGTCGGCCAGTGACAGCGCGCCGGCGACGCAGGCCGCGGCGATCTCGCCCTGCGAGTGCCCGACGACAGCGTCCGGCCGCAGGCCCAGGGACGCCCACACCGCGGCGAGCGACACCATCACCGCGAACGACACGGGCTGCACGACGTCCACCGCGTCGAGCGCGCCGGCGCCACGGACCACTTCGGACAGCGACCAGTCCACATGGGACGCGAGGGCTGCCTCGCACTCGGCCATCCGGGCGGCGAACACCGGGTTCGACGCCCACAGTTCCCGGCCCATACCGGCCCACTGCGCGCCCTGGCCGGGGAAGACCCACACGACGGGTCCGGGGTCCGCCGTCCCGCGCAGCACGTCGGGCGACGCGGACCCGGCCGCCACCGCACGCAGTCCGGCCACGGCCTGCTCGTGATCCGCGGCCAGCACCACGGCGCGGTGCTCCCAGTGGGCCCGCGAGTACAACAGGGAACGTCCGGCCGCGCCGACATCGGCAGGCAGCGACTCGGCCAGGCGGGCGGCCTGGTCGGCCAGGCCCGCCGCGGACCGGCCGGTGACGACGAGCGGCACCAACCCCGCGGACGGCTCCGGGCGCACCGGCGCGGGTCCCTGTTCCAGCACGACGTGCGCGTTGGTCCCGGACACCCCGAACGACGACACCCCGGCCCGCCGCGGCCGGTCGGCCACCTCCCACGGCCGGGCCTCGGTGAGCAGCCGGACCGCACCCGCCGTCCAGTCCACTTCGGACGTCGGCGCGTCGACGTGCAACGTCCGCGGCAGCACGCCGTGCCGCATGGCCAGGACCATCTTCAGCACGCCCGCCACCCCGGCGGCAGCCTGGGTGTGCCCGATGTTGGACTTCAACGACCCCAGCCACAGCGGTTCCGAGCGGTCCTGGCCGTACGTCGCGAGAAGCGCTTGTGCCTCGATCGGATCGCCCAGCGTCGTCGCCGTCCCGTGGGCTTCCACGGCGTCCACATCGGACGGACGTAGCCCCGCGTTCGCGAGTGCCTGCCGGATCACCGCTTGCTGCGACGGTCCGTTCGGCGCGGTGAGCCCGTTGGACGCGCCGTCCTGGTTGACCGCCGTGCCGCGCACGACGGCCAGCACCTCACGCCCGTCGCGCAGGGCGTCGGACCGGCGCTGCAGCACGAGGACGCCGACGCCTTCGGCCCAGCCGGTGCCCTGGGCGTCGTCGGCGAACGACCGGCACCGGCCGTCCGCGGCGAGGCCGCGCAGCCGGGAGAACTCGACGAAGATGTCCGGGGTGGCCAGCACGGTCGCCCCGCCCGCCAGCGCGAGCGAGCACTCCCCCGACCGCAGCGACTGCGCGGCCAGGTGCAGGGCGACCAGGGACGACGAGCACGCGGTGTCGACCGTGACGGCCGGACCGCGCGCACCGAGCACATAGGACACCCGGCCGGACAGGACGCTGGCGGAGGACCCGGTCATGACGTAACCCTCGGTCTCGCCGGAGGCGTCGCGCGCGCTGACCCCGTACGGCTGCGTCGAGGCCCCGAAGAACACCCCGGCGTTCTGCCCGCGCAGGGACGTCGGCGCGATGCCCGCGCGCTCCAGGGCCTCCCACGACGTCTGGAGCAGCAGCCGCTGCTGCGGGTCCATGGCCAGGGCTTCACGCGGCGAGATCCCGAAGAACGCCGGATCGAACAACGCGGCGTCGTCCAGGAAGCCGCCGTGCCGGGTGTAGGACTTGCCCGCGGCGTCGGGGTCCGGGTCGTAGAGCGCTTCGACGTCCCAGCCGCGGTCGGCCGGGAACTCCGAGATCGCGTCGACCTCGCCGGAAACGAGGTCCCACAACGCTTCCGGCGTGGTGACCCCGCCCGGGAGCCGGACGCCCATCCCGACGATCACCACCGGATCGTCGTCGTCCGCCGGACCTGTGGCGGCCACGGCGGGCGCGGCACGGCCGAGCAGGTCCGCGTGCAGCTGCTCGGCGAGGGCGGCCGGGCTGGGGTGGTCGAACACCACCGTCGCGGGCAAGGCCAGGCCGGTGCGGGCGGCGATGCGGTTGCGCAGTTCCACACCCATCAGGGAGTCGAACCCCGCGTCCCGGAACGCCTGCAGCGCGCCGACACCCGGCCCGCCACCCAGCACGGTGGCCGCTTCGGCCCGGACCAGCTCGGTCAGCAGCGCCAGCCCGGCGGCGTCGTCGAGGCCGGCCAGCCGGGCCGCGAGATCGGTGTCGCGCCCGCGCGCCGAGGGGCCGGCGAGTTCGCGCAGGACCGGCGCGATCTGGTCGCCGAGCTTCAGCGAGACCGGGACGAGCACCGGACGCTCGTCCGCGAGCGCGGCGTCCAGCAGCGCCATGCCCAGGGCCGGGTCGAGCGGCCGGAGGCCGGCGCGGGCCAGGCGGGCCGTGTCGGCCGCGCCGAGGCGCGCGGCCATGCCGTCGTCACCGGCCCACGGGCCCCAGGCCAGCGAGACCGCGGACCGTCCGGCCGCGCGGCGGCGGACGGCGAGGGCGTCGAGGAACGCGTTCGCCGCGGCGTAGTTCGCCTGGCCGGCGCCGCCGAACACCCCCGACACCGAGGAGAACAGCACGAACGCGGCCAGGTCGTGGCCGCGGGTCAGCTCGTCGAGGTGCACGGCGGCGTCGACCTTGGGCCGGAACACCTCGGCCAGCCGCGTCCCGTCCTGCGCGGCGAGGACGCCGTCGGCCAGCACCCCGGCCGTGTGCACGACGGCGGTGAGATCGGGGATGCCGTCGAGCAGGGCCCGGACCTGGTCGCGGTCGGCGACGTCGCAGGCGACGACGTCGACGCGGGCGCCGTGGGCCCGCAGTTCGGCGGCCAGGTCCGCCGCCCCCTCGGCGTCCGGGCCGCGACGCGAGGCGAGCACCACACTCCGGACGCCCCGTTCCGCCACGACGTGCCGCGCGACCAGCGAGCCGAGCACCCCGGTGCCGCCGGTGATCAGTACGGTGCCCGCGGGATCCCACCGCACCGGTTCCGGGGGCGTGACCCGGGTCAGCCGCGGTACCCGGACGCGCCCGTCGCGCACGGCGACCTCGGGCTCGTCGAGCGCGCCGACGGCTTCGAGGAGGTCCGCCGGGGCGAGGTCGCTGTGGGCGAGCACGATGCGGCCCGGGTGCTCGGCCTGCGCCGCGCGCACCAGACCACCGACGGCTGCCGCGACGGGCTCGTCGCCGACGCGGACCAGCAACCGGGTGTCCACTCGGGACGGTTCAGCGAGGAAAGCCTGCAGCAGAGCCAATACCTGGCTGACCACGGCGTGGGCCCGGGCGGGATCGGCGCCGGTCGCGTCGATCGGCAGCACCAGCCACGACGGCCGGTCAGCGGCCGCGAGGTCGTCGACGTCGTGGACGACCCGGTGCGACACCGGGCCCGGCTCGGCCGTCACTTCGCGCCACTCCAGCGCGTGGAAGCAGCTCGCGACGGTGACGGGCAGCTCGACCGGCCCGAGCGTCACCGACTCCGCGGACAGCGCCACCACGCCGTCCGCGTCCGTCACGGACAGGGAGAACTCGCCGTCGGCGGCCGGGACGAGCTGGGCCTCCAGCGGGCCGGAAGCCGCCGCGTGCCGCGTCACCCCGGTCCACGCCAGCGCGTCGTCCGACGCGGAGACGGCGAGCAGCGCGGCTTCCAGCAGGTCCGGGTCGACGGCGTAGCCCGCCGGCTCCGGGCCTGGGGCGGCCACCGCCAGCACCCCGCTCGCGTGGCGGGTCCAGGTGCCGTGCTGCTCGGCGTGCACCGTGATCGCGCGTTCGCCGTCCGCCTCCGCGCCGACGACGACCCGCACCGGGACGCCGCCCGTCTCGGGCAGCGTCAACGGCGTCCCGGCCGCCAGCCGGCGCACCACCGGCGCGCCGATCCGGTGTCCGGCCCACAACGCGAGTTCGAGCAGCGCCGCCGCCGGGACGACCGCCGTCCCGGCCACCCGCCGCACCGGGAGCGTCGCCGGGTACCGGCCGGTCAGCACCGCCCGGCCGGTCTCCGGGTCGGTCACCAGCGCGCCCAGCACGGGGTGGTCGACGGGCGTCTGGCCGACGGCCGCGACGTCGGCGGCCGCGGGCGGCGACTCCTGCCAGTACCGCTCACGGCGGAACGCGGTCGTCGGCAACGGCACCAGCGCCGCCCGCTCGGGCAGCACCGGCGTCCAGTCGACGTCGACGCCGTGCACGAACAGCCGCGCGAGCGCCGTCAGGAGCGTCTCCGGCTCGGGCCGGTCCCGGCGCAGCGGCACGACCGCGACCGGCCCGCCGTCGAGAACGGTCTGGGCCATCGCGGTCAGCACGCCGTCCGGGCCGGCTTCGACCACCACCGACACCCCGCGCGCGCCCAGCTCGGCGAGGGCGTCGCCGAACCGCACCGGACGGCGGATCTGCTCGACCCAGTAGTCCGCCGACGCCGGGTCGCCGTCCGCGCCGGTCACGATGGGCAGCGTCGGCGTGCGGTAGTCGATCACGGCCGCGACGGCCGCGAAGTCGGCGAGCATCGGCTCCATCAGTCCACTGTGGAACGCGTGGCTGACGGTCAGGGGCGTCGTCTTGTGGCCCCGCTCCGCGAGCTTCGCCGCGGCCGCCGCCACCGGCTCCGCGGCACCCGACAGCACCACCGACGCGGGCCCGTTCACCGCCGCCAGCCAGACGCCGTCGCCGAGTACACTGTGGACGTCCACTTCGGACGCCGCCACCGCGACCATCGCCCCGCCGGACGGCAACGCCTGCATCAACCGGCCCCGCGCGGCCACCAGCCGGGCCGCGTCCGGCAGCGAGAAGACACCCGCGACGTACGCGGCGGTCAGCTCGCCGACCGAGTGCCCGGCGACCACCGACGGCCGGACACCGAACGACGCGAGGAGCCGGACCAGCGCGACCTCGAGCGCGAACAGCCCGGCCTGCGCGTACCTCGTCTCGTGCAGTTCTTCGGACCCGAACACGACCTCCGCGACGGGCGTCCCGGTACCGTGCCGGTCCAGTTCGGCGCAGACTTCGTCGAAGGCCGCCGCGTACACCGGGAAGGCCGCGTACAGCTCGCGGCCCATCCCGACGCGCTGGGCGCCCTGGCCGGTGAACACGATGGCGATGTCCCCCGACGGACCCGCGACCCCTCGCTCGACCCCAGCACCGAGCACGACAGCGCGGTGCTCCCACGTCGTGCGGGTGCGCAGCAACGACACCGCGAGCGAACCCGGATCGACGTCCACAACGGACTCCAGCCGGGACAGCTGCTCGCTCAACGCCTCGGGCGACCGCGCCGACACGACCAGGGGCACCGGCAGCCCCGTCGGCTCCGGCACCGGCGTCTCGACCGGCGGTGCCTGTTCGAGGACGACGTGCGCGTTGGTGCCGGAGATGCCGAACGCCGAGACGGCGGCCCGGCGCGGCCGGCCCTCCCCCGGCCACGGCGCCTCCTCGGTGAGCAGCCGCACCGCGCCGGACGTCCAGTCCACGCGGGTCGACGGGACGCTCGCGTGCAGCGTCCGCGGCAGCACACCGTGCCGCATGGCGAGGATCATCTTGATCACCCCGGCCACGCCCGCCGCGGCCTGGGTGTGCCCGAGGTTGGACTTCAGCGACCCCAGCCACACCGGCGCGCGGCCACCGCGGTCCCGGCCGTAGGTCGCCAGCACGGCCTCGGCCTCGATCGGATCGCCCAGCGGCGTGCCGGTGCCGTGCGCCTCCACCGCGTCGACGTCCGCCGGGGACAGCCCGCCGGCGGCGAGGGCCTGCCGGATCACCGCGCGCTGCGCCGCGCCGCTCGGGGCGGTCAGGCCGTTGGACGCGCCGTCGGAGTTGACCGCGCTGCCGCGCAGCACCGCCAGCACCGGCCGCCCCTCGCGACGCGCGTCGGAAAGCCGTTGCAGGACCAGGACGCCGACGCCCTCGGCCCAGCCCGTGCCGTCGGCGTCGTCGGCGAAGGAGCGGCACCGGCCGTCCGGGGAGAGGCCGCCGTGCCGCGCGAACTCCGCGAACACCCCCGGGTTCGCCATCACCGTCGCGCCACCCGCCACGGCCAGGGTGCACTCCCCGCTGCGCAGGGCCTGCGCCGCCAGGTGCATCGCGACCAGCGACGACGAGCACGCGGTGTCCACCGTGAGCGCCGGGCCGCGGGTGCCGAGCAGGTACGCGATCCGGCCGGACAGCACGCTCGTCGACGTCCCGGTCAGCGCGTACCCCTCGCCGCGGCCGGTGTTCTCGTGCAGCCGGACGCCGTAGTCCTGGGCCATCGCGCCGAGGAACACGCCGGTGGCGCTCTCGCGCAGCGACGTCGGGTCGATCGCCGCGCGTTCCAGGGCTTCCCACGTGGTCTCCAGCAGCAGCCGCTGCTGGGGTTCCATGGCCAGCGCTTCGCGCGGGGAGATCCGGAAGAACGCGGCGTCGAAGTCGCCCGCGTCGTGCAGGAAACCGCCGCCGCGGGCGGTGGCCAGCACGTCGGCGCTCCAGCCGCGGTCGGCGGGCATGGGCGAGATCGCGTCGGCGCCGTCGGCCAGCACCGACCAGAACGTCTCCGGCGAGTCGATGCCGCCGGGGAAGCGGCAGCCGATGCCGACGATGGCGATCGGGTCGTCACCGGAAACATCCGGCGCAGGCTCGGGTCCGGCGGGGTCAGTTTCGACTTCGGCGGCCAGGAAATCCGCGAGCCGCGCGGGTGTCGGGTGGTCGAACACCGCCGCGGCGGTGACGGAACCGAGGCGCCCGGCCAGTTCCACCACCATCGCCGAGTCGAACCCCAGCTCGCTGAACGACGCGGACGGTTCCACCTGCGCGACGTCGTGCGCGCCCAGGACGACGGCGGTCTCTTGGCGCACCAGCGCGTGCAGGTCCACCGGCCCCGCCGCGGGCGCGGCCACCGGGCCGGTGTCGCCGAGCCAGAACCGCTCGCGCTGGAAGGCGTACGTCGGCAGGTCCACCCGGGCCGCGCCCGGGAAGTGCCGGGACCAGTCGACCGGGACGCCGCGGACGTGCAGTTCGGCCAGCGACGTCAGGGCCTGCGTCAGCCCGCCTTCGCCGCGGCGCAGCGTGCCGGTAGCGACCGCGCCGCCGCCCGAAGCGGCGATCGCCTCGCGCACGCTGCCCAGCAGCATCGGGTGCGGGCTGACCTCGACGAACGCCGTGAAGCCCGCGGCGAGCAGCGCGCTCGTCGCGCCGTGGAAGTCGACGGTCTCGCGCAGGTTGCGGTACCAGTACCCGGCGTCGAGGGCGTCGCCGTCGACCGGTCCCGCCGTCACCGTGGAGTAGAACGGGACGGCGGCCGGGCCGGGGCGCAGACCGGTCAGGCCGGAGCGCAGCCCGGCCTCCATCGGCGCCACCCACGGCGAGTGCGACGCGTAGTCCGCGGCGATCCGCCGGACGCGCGCCTCTTCTTCCCAGTCCTCGACCAGCTCGCCCAGCGCTTCGTCGTCGCCAGCGACCAGGACCCACGCGGGCCCGTTGACGACCGACACCGACAGCCGGCCGTCCCAGCGGCCGAGGCGCTCCCGGACGACGTCCGCGGGCAGCCGCACCGACACCATGCCGGTGCCCGCGGGCACCTCGCGCGCCGCGACCTGCGCCCGCACCGCGATGACTCGCGCGCCCTCTTCCAACGTCAACGCGCCGGAGACGCACGCGGCGGCGATCTCACCCTGCGAGTGCCCGACGACCGCCGCCGGTTCGACGCCCAGCGAGCGCCACAACGCGGCCAGCGAGACCATCACCGCCCACAGCACCGGCTGGTTGACCTCGGTCCGCGCCATGCTGGGCGAGTCCTCACCCTCGCTCAGCACGTCCAGCAGCGAAAAGTCCACGTGCGGCGCGAGCGCGTCCGCGCAGGCACGCAGCGACTCGGCGAACACCGGCGACGTCGCCAGCAGCTCGTCGGCCATCCCGGCCCACTGGGAACCCTGGCCGGGGAACACGAACACCGCGCCGCCGCGCGCGCCCGCCGTGATCCCGGGGTCGGCGCCGCCGCGGACCAGCCCGGGCGCGATGCCGCCGCCGGCCAGCGCTCGCGCGCCGCCGAGCAGCTCGGCCGAGGACGAGCCGACCAGCACCGCGCGCGACGGGAGCGCCGCGCGGGTCGTGGCCAGGGACCAGCCGACGTCGTGGCGGGTGCCTTCGGCGTGCTCGGCGAGCCGCCCCGCTTGCGCGGCCAGCGCGGCGTCACCCTGGCCGGACAGCACCCACGCGACCGGGCCGTCCTGCGGCGCACCGCCCGCCGGGGCCGCCGGGCCTTCGGCCAGCACGACGTGGCAGTTGGTGCCGCCCATGCCGAACGACGACACCGCCGCCCGCGCGCGCTCGGCGTCCGGCCACGGCTCGAGCCCGCGCGCCACCCGCAGCCGCCACTCGTCGAACCGGATGGCCGGGTTGGGCCGGTCGAAGTTGAGGTTCGGCGGCACGACCCGGTGCGTCACGGCCAGCACGGCCTTGAGCAGCCCGGCGACGCCCGCCGCGCCTTCGAGGTGCCCGAGGTTGGTCTTCGCGGAGCCGACCCACAGCGGCGACGTCCGCGCAGCGCCGTAGACCGCGCCCAGCGCGGCGGCCTCGATCGGGTCCCCCACCGCCGTGCCGGTGCCGTGCAGCTCGACGTACTGGACGTCGGCCGGGTCCACCGCCGCGCGGCGGCACGCCGACCGCAGCACGCGTTCCTGGGCCTCGGCGCTCGGGACGGTCAGCCCCGCGCTCGGGCCGTCGTTGTTGACCGCGCTGCCCTCGATGACGCAGTACACGCGATCGCCGTCGGCCAACGCGCGCGAGAGCGTCTTCAGCACGACGATGCCGCCGCCCTCGCCGCGGACGATGCCGTTCGCGCGTTCGTCGAAGGTGAAGCAGGCGCCGTCCGGGGACAGCGCGCCCAGCTCGGCGAGCGCGGCCGTGCTCTCCTCGGCCAGGTTCAGCTGGACCCCGCCGGCCAGCGCCAGGTCCGCCTCGCCGGAGCGCAGCGCGGCGCCGGCCAGGTGCACCGCGACCAGGCCGGACGACTGCCCGGTGTCCACCGACATGCTCGGCCCCGACAGGCCGAGGACGTAGGAGACGCGGTTGGCGAGGATGGCCCGGTTCACCCCGGTCATCGTGTGGTGCCCGATCCGCGCGCCGGACCGGCGGGCCAGCGCCGCGTAGTCGTCCGCGGTCACCCCGACGAACACACCGGTTTCGCTGCCCCGCAGGGAATCCGGCGCGGTCCGGGCGTCCTCCAGCGCGGCCCAGGCCAGCTCCAGCACCAGCCGCTGCTGCGGGTCCATCTCGCGTGCCTCGCGCGGCGACACCCCGAACAGCGCGGCGTCGAAGCGGTCGACGTCGCGCAGGTAGCCGGCCGGGCCGGTGTCCGGCCGGCCGCCGGGTGCGGGCCCGACCGCGGACACGCCGTCACGCAGCAGGTCCCAGTACTCCGCCGGGCCGTCGGCCCCGGGGAACCGGCACGCCATCCCCACCACCGCAACGGGTTCCGGGCGTGCGGCAGGGCGGTGCGTGGGCGTCATGCTGCTCCCGGCGTCGATGCGGCGATCCGACCCCGCGAGCTAACCGTGAACGAGGTGGGGGAATCCCTAGAGAATCACCAACCCACGACGTACTTGCTCACACCGCGCACGGCGACCTGAGGCTTCCAGGCGATCTCCCCCGTGACCCGCAACGCGGGCATCAGGTCCAGCAGCGCGCGCAACGCCTCCTGCAGTTCGACGCGGGCCAGCGCTGCGCCGAAGCAGTGGTGCGCGCCGTGGCTGTAACCGAGGTGCGGGTTCTGCTCGCGGCCGAGGTCGAGCGTGTCGGGCTCGCCGAACCGCGCGGGGTCCCGGTCGGCCGACCCCAGCGACACCAGCACCCCTTCGCCCGCCGGGACGAGCGTGCCGCCGACCTCGATGTCCTCGGCCGCGTACCGCGGGAAGACCGAACCGGACATCAGCGGCACGAACCGGGTCAGCTCCTCGACCGCGGACGGCACCAGGTCCGGGTCGTCGAGCAGCCGCTGCCAGCCGCCGGGGGTGTGCAGCAGGACGTCGACGAAGTTGCCGACCTGCGCGGCGGTCGTCTCGTGCCCGGCCAGCAGCAGCGAGTTGCCGAGGTCGACCAGCTCGTCCGCGCTGATCCGGTCCTCGTCGTCCTGGGCGCGGATCAGGGCGGAGATCAGGTCGTCGCGCGGCTCTTCCCGGCGCGCCTCGACGAGGGACGCCATGTAGCCGCGGAAGGCCGCGTGGTTGGCCATGAACTCTTCGGGGCTGATCGGCGTCGTCGAGAACACCCAGTCGGTCCAGACGCGGAACTTCGGCCGGTCCCGCGGGGGCACACCGAGCAGCTCGCAGATCACCTGCACGGAGAACGGCAACGCGAACTGATCCACGAGGTCCGCGGTGCCACCCTGCTCCTTGAGGCCGGAAAGCAGCTCACGCGCGAGGGTCCGCACCCACGGCCGCAGCTGTTCGACGCGGGCGGCGGTGAAGGCCTTCGCCACGAGCCGCCGCAGCCGCGGGTGGTCGGGCGCGTCCAGGCCGAGGATGCCCATCTCGGCACGCATCGGGATCACGCGCGGCCAGTCGTGCTGCGTGCCGAGCTGCGTCGAGAACCGCCGGTCCCCCAGCACCTGGCGCGCGTCGGCGTAGCGGGTGACGAGCCAGCCGGGTTCGCCGAAGGGCAGCCGCACCCGGGTCAGCCCCGGCCGCTCCCGCGCCTCGGCGTAGGCGTCGTCGAGCGCCAAGCCGTCGCCGTGGTTGAACGGGTAGGACGCGGTGGTATCCACCTGACCCCTTTCGCCGGTGCCCGGACGGGCGGCACGCTAACACCGGTGACACTGGGGATTTCCCGGGTATCAGACGTGGAAGTCCCGCAGCTTCGGCCACAACGCCGCCCAGCTCTCGGCCCGGCCGGTGGCCAGCCACAACGGCAGGCCCTGGCTCGTGTTCGCGATCCCGAGCCCCTCGTCGACCGTGCCGACGCGCCGGACGTTCGCGAAATGCCCTTGCAGCGCCAGCGGATCCGGGCCGGCGTAGAGCACGCTCGTCGCCGAATCCGGCGGCGTCACGAGTGAGTGGTAGCCGCGGTTCGGGCTCGCCGGCTCGGGCAGGCCGAGCGCCGGGCCGTAGTGGTCGACGGCACTGGCCTGCCAGTACATCCGCGTCACGATCGCCGTGTGGGCCGGGTCCGGCAGGGCGTGGTAGGTCTTCGCGATCGACGCCGTCACCTCCGGCCAGCCGACCTCCTCGGCGGAGAACACCGACTTCGGCAGCCGCGGGTGGTCCCGCAGCCACGATTGCGGCCAGATCGGCAACGCCGTCGGCAGCATGATCACGACCGTGAGCAGGTACACCGGCCAGGTGGCGGCCCACCGCCACCAGCGCGCCGCCCGCCCGCGCTCGAGCTCGACCGCCGCGGCCGCCCAGCACACGCCGTAGAGGCCCGCGACGTAGTACTGCCGCCCGGCGACGACGACGAACAGCACGGTGAGCCCGGCCGTCGTCCAGCCGAGGAACCGGTATTCCCGCAGCTCGGGTGCGCGCAGCAGCCGCCAGCCGCCGTACCCGAGGAGCAGCGCCGCGACCGGGAGCCCGGTCAGGGCGAGCATGACGGGCAGGATCATCGCCCGGCCACCCGGCATCGCCGCGACCTCCTGCGAGATCGCCGTGCTCATCGCCAGCTGGGGCCAGCCGTGCGTGGCCTGCCAGACCAGCGTCGGCACGACCGCGGCCGCCGCGATGAGCCCGCCGAGCCACAGGGCGGGCCGCCGCAGCAGCTCGCGCGGACCGCACGCCAGCACGGCGATCACGGCGACCAGCCAGAACGCGCCGATCAGCAGCTTGGTGTTCAGCGCGATGGCGGTGACGACGCCCGACCACACCAGCAGGCCGTCGGCGCGAGTGCGGACCCAGCGCACGAGCAGCCACACCAGCAGCGTCCACAGGAACGGATCGAAGGTGGACGTCGCCAGGTAGTGGCCGCTCGCCACGAACTGCGTGGACACCGCGAACGTCGCCGCGCCCAGCACCTGCGCCCGGCGGCCGCCACCCATCTCCCGGGCGATCAGCGCCGTGAGCACCACGGACACGACCATCACGACCATCGCCGGCAGTCGCAGGACGAACACCGAGTCCGGCGCGATCGCCTCCATCGCCCGGGCCAGCAGCGGCACGAGCGGCGGCTGATCGGCGTACCCCCACGCCAGATGCCGTCCGGCGGCGAGGAAGTAGAGCTCGTCCCCGAAGTAGCCGTACCGTCCCGCCACGGCGATCAGCAGGAGCCCGAGCAGCCCCGCGACGACGAACACGGGCGTCCGCGCGAAGGGCGCCGTGTCCCTGACCTTCCGGGGGGCCGCGAAAAGGGCGGTCAAGGTCACTCCCATCGAACGAACCGGGCGGCGAGCACCGAGCACGCTACCGGCGGAAGCACCGGAACTTGCCTAGATTCTGCTTGTCAGGCACCGCCCTCGGCCGGTGCCATGCGCCGTTCGAACCAGAGGTGGGCGAGCACCACCAAGGCCATGCAGGCCACCAACGTCCGGCCGCCGATACCGTGGGCGAGCAGGCCGAGCAGGAGCGGGACCACGATGCCCGTGATGATCCGCGAGATCGTCCGCTGCATGTCGGAGCTGTGGCTGGCCACACCGGTGACCACGCCGAGGGCGAAGTAAGTCGCGACCGCGCCGCACAGCAACCAGCGTCCCTGCCCGGGCAACGGATCGGACCCGTGCTTCATCACCGACGAGAGCGACACCGCCACGGTGGCGACGACGCCGGTGACCAGGCAGTGCAGGCCGAGCGCCGCACGGGCGGGGATCCGGCCGGCCCGCAGGTGCGGCAAGCCGGCGTAGCCGAAGACGACGGACAAGCCGAACATCCCGGCCAGCAACACGAACGACGCGAGTCCGGTGGCCAGTACGCCGACGTCGTAGTGTGCCTCGGCCGCGGCGCCGATGACCTGCACCACCGATTCACCGAGCACGATGATCATGAAGAGCCCGAGCCGCTCGGAGAAGTGCGCCGGATCGACCGACACCCCGTGGATCACTGGCAGTTTCCCCTCGGGGCGCGCGCCATGCCGGGAACCGGCTCGCGTGGTGAGTGCTGTCTGGGCTTGCTTGAGGAGCTTGTCGCCGGACACGGCCAGGATCAGCAGCAGATCGAGAGCGATCCCCACCGCCCAGAGCACGAGCGTCCACCGCCCGTCGACCCAGATCGACGCGATCCACGGCAGCAGCCCGGCCGAGTACTGCACGACCGGGAAGTCCAGCAGCACTTCGCCCCGGCGCCACGACCGGGACCCGTAGACGCGTGTGGCGATGTAGGCGATCGCGAACACGGTCGTCGGGTGGGCGTCGCCGTCGTGGCCGAGCACCGAATGCGCCACGCCCGGCACGGACGCGACCATCACCCCGAGGCCGAACATCCCGATCATCAGCCGGATCACGCGGGTCTTCCCGGCCGCGACGTTGCTGTACAACATGAAAGTCGTCCACGACAGCCAGAAGGCCAGGAACAACAGTGTGTAGAGACCGAGCGCCGCGGCGTCCGGTTCGGACCCGAGCACGTGGGCCAGGGCCGCCACGCCGGCCACGACCACCAGGTCGAAGAACAGCTCGGCCCAGCTCGCGTGCCGCTCGGTCCGGGTGTCCTCGGCTTCGTCGGCGGTGTTCACGGACCTGGCAACTCCTCACGAAGGATCAGCGAATCAGGCCCCGTCCAGGGACCGCAAACCGTGGTCGATGAAGTCGACCATCCAGGTGAAACTGTCGTCGACACCCACGTCGATCTGGAACCCGTTGGCCGCTTCCAGCGTCGCGAACCCGTGCAGCATGGTGCGCACCATCCGCAGGACGTGGATCTCCTGACCGGAGCCGATCCCGTACCCGCGCACCATCGCCGCCCACGAGGCGAGCACCCGGTCGACCACCGCGACGAGCGGGTCGTCGGGCCCGGTCGAGCGGGCGGCGTTGCCCGCCGCGTACCGGCCGGGGTGCTGCTTCACGTACGTCCGCATCGCCTGGGCGCCGGCGGTGAAGGCGTCACTGCCCGCCCGGCCCTGGATCGCGTCGCGGATGGCGTCGGCGAGCTCGTGCCCGGCTTGGACCGCGATGCGGTGGACGAGGTCGGCCTGGCCGGCGACGTGCTTGTAGAGCGAGGAAGTCCGGACCCCGAGCCGCTCGGCCAGCAGGCCCATGCTGAGCTGGGCGAACCCGACCTCGTCGGCCAGCGCGGCCCCGGCTTCGGTGACCGAGGCCGGGGTGAGCCCCGCCCTAGGCACGGGTCAGCGTCTTGTCCAGGAACGGCTGGGCCAGTGCGACGACCTGATCGGGCGTCTGGACGTGCAGGTAGTGCCCGGCACCCTCGACGACCGCCAGTTCACCGAGACCGCGCGGCAGGTCGGCGACGATCTTCTCGCCCTCGGCGCGGGGGTCGGCCCAGTCGGGGTCGACGCTGCCCTCGATGATCAGGACCGGGCACGTGACGTTGGCCAGCTGCGCACCGGCGTCGGCCGGGCTGGTCTTGCACATGGCCTGCAGCACCTTCATCCGGCCCGGCTCACGCAGCTTCGCCGCGATACGGGCCGACTCGCTGTCCCAGTCGGCGGGCTTGACCGGCAGCGCCACGTCGAGGTACTTCAGCCAGCTCTCCAGCCTTCCGCGCAGCATGACCTGCGCCATCTGCGTGTAGCCGGCCCGGAACCGCTTCACCCGCACCAGTCCGCCGAGGTCGAACGACTGCGCGCGGGTGAACGGCGCCAGTTCGATGACGCCGGCGATGAGATCGGGCGCGGTCGCGGCCGCGATGGTGGCGGCGCCACCGCTGATCGACTGGCCGATGATCACGGCCGGACCACCAAGCTGACGCACGACGGCGACCAGGTCCCCGGCGATGTCGGTCCGGCTGTACCCGTCCCAGCCGACGCTGGAGTCCCCACAACCACGGACGTCGACGTTGGCGACCCGGTACCCCTGCGCGGCCAGGGCCGGGGCGAGGAAGCGGTAGGAGTGCCGGCTGTCGCCGATGCCGTGCGCCAGAACGACGAGAGGTCCCTGCCCGGTCACGTCGTAGGCGAGGGTGTTGCCGGCGATGTCCAGGTACTCGGTCATGACGTTCTCCGCAACGTTGGCTAATGCTGTTCGCCGTCAAGCTAATGCAATTAGCCAACGGGCGTCAAGCCCCGCGGCTGGGTCGACGGTGAGGTGCGTGGTCACCGCCCCGCACCCCGAAGCAGCAGCGATTCGACCATCCGGGTAGTGGCGCAGGCCGCGGCTAAACGCCCCCGGCACGCCGAGCGTGGTGTGGATGACCGACCACGCGGCTCGAAGCCGCGGGTCTGAAGGAGGAAGCAGTATTCGTTGAGCGACGCCGGCTTCTCGTATCGGTCAGCGTCCGCCTGGGCCAGTTCGAGCAATGCCCGTCCAGGTAGCCAGGTCGTCTTCGAGTGCGCGGAGCAGCGTACTGGTGCGCGTCAGGTGGTCTGTGACCTCGCTGATCCTGTCCCGGTAAGTCGTCTGGCACGGCGCGTCGGCTTCGCCGAGAGGTGAGACGTCAACGACTACGGCGCCAACCTCCTCCCACAGGAGGCGGACAGCGGCTCACTCTCATCAACGAAGCCCGACCCGCGGCCCTCCAGCAGTCCTCGGCGCGATCCGCTCACTCAAGCCGTGGCGGCGATCACCGTCGGACGCCGGGCCTGCCGGCGGCCGACGGTGACGAGCCCCGTCGCGCCGGCCAGCAGCAACGCCGCCGCGGCGGGCCAGAACCAGAGGCGGCCGGTGCTCGAGCCGTCCAGCAGGAAGCCGGACAGCAGGCCCGCCAGTACCGCGCCGAGGCCCCAGGACATGGTCGTGTAGCCCAGGTAAACGCCGGTCGCCCCGTTCGGAGCCAGCTCGGACGCGACGACGTCGGCCGCCACGATCAAGGCGAGCTCGCCCACCGTGACCACCAGCATCCCGGCGTAGAACCAGGGTGTGCCCGCCGGCAGGCAGAGCAGGCAGCCGGCCGCCATCACCAGGGACCCGCCGCCGAGCAGGACCCACCGCCGGGACATCGCCCAGCCTTCGGTCAGCCGGCCCGCCGCGTGGCCGAGCGCGACGACCACCAGAGCGTTCATCGAGTTGATCAACCCCACGTCGACGTACTGCAGCCCGCGGTGTTCGGCCTCCAGCGGCACCGCCGAGACGAACAGGGAAACACCGAACCACATCGGGACCGTCAGCACGCAGTGCCCCACGAAAAGCTTGTGGCGCAGTGGTTCGGCGAACGCCGTCCGCAAGCTGCCCTGACGGCGGGCGGGCGGGGTTCGTTCCACTTTGCGGTATCGGAGAAGGGCTCCGGCCGCCGCGCCGAGGTAGACGACCGCGGACAACACGAGTACCAGGCGAGGTGCCCCGCCGGCGCTGACCAAAGCGCCGGCGAGGGGTCCGGCCAGCGCGCCGACCTGCGTCGCGACGTAGAAGCCGGCGAAGGACCGCGCGCTGCTGCCGTCGTCCTTGGCCACCCGCGCCAGCACGACGCGGCCGGCGGAGTTGTACGCGGCCCCGCCGGCGCCGTCGATGACCAGGGCCGCGAGCCAGATCGGGAAGGTGATCGACGACGCCAGCAGCGCGTAGCCGGCGGCCTCCGCCACCAGCCCGAGCACCAGTACGCGCTCGGCGCCACGCCGGTCGCAGAGCACGCCGACCGGCAGGGCGAGGCCGCGCCGGAAGACCGCGTGCACGGCCACCAGCGTGCCCACCTCGATCGGGCTCATCGCGCCCGCCCGGAGCGCGACCACGCCCAGCAACGGGATCGTGAGGTAGTACCCCAGGCTGGTCGCGATCCTGGTGACGCCGATGAAGCGCTTCGTCGAACGCACGCGCGTGGACCGCCCTTCCGGACGCGGGCTCGGACGGCCCACGGGATCGCCGGGGCCGTCCGAGGTCAGGGGGTTATCCGATCTCGAGCCGCAAGGTCTTGACGAGCCGGTCGAACACATCGCCGAGGCCGGACACGGTGTCCGCGGTGAAGACGACGTGCCCGTGGGCCTGCCCGGCGTCCGGCGGGACTTCGACGTCGTCGCCGACGGCGCGGTACAAGGTGAGCTCCCGCACGTCCGGATCGGCGTTCACCTGCTCCACACCGTGGATGTTCTTGATCCGCCCGGCCTTCTCCGCGAAGAACAGGTAGAAGCCGGTCGGTTCCGGCTCCGGTTTCGAGGTGAGATCGGGCTGTCTGCCCAACGCCAGGTCCAGCAGGCCCGCCACCATGTCCACCCCGGTGCTCGACAACAGCGACTGGTAGACCGGGCCGCCGCCCAGCCGGGCGGCGGTCTCCAGGATCATCGGGTCCGCGCCGTCCCGGATGCGGAATTCGGTGTGCGTGGCGCCCGTGCGGATGCCCACGGCCCGGTGCGCGGCGGCGGTGATCTCCCGGATCCGGGCCTGGACCTCGGCCGGAAGCCGGCTCGGCGTGGTGTAGTAAACCTCTTCGAAGTACGGCCCGTTCATCGGAAGCGGCTTGTCGTGGATGGCCACCACGTGCGTTTCGCCGCCGACGACGAGGGATTCGACGCTCACCTCGCTGCCGGGCAGGTACGCCTCCAGCATGATCGAGCCCCGGTACCGCGCCAGCGCGGACTCGTGGAGCGGGTCGTAACGGAAGGCGTCCCACGCACCCCGTCTGATCGGTTCGAAGTGTTCGGCCAGTTCCACGAGGTCGTCGACCCGGCGCACGTACATGCTCCCGCCACCGATCAACGGCTTCATGACCAGCGGGAAGCCGATGCGCCGGGCCGTCGCGACGGCTTCGTCGACGGTGCCGGCCAGACCGAACGCCGGCTGGGGCACGTCCCCGGCCGCGAACGCCTGGCGCATCGCGTACTTGTCCCGCGCGACCCGCGCGGTTCGCTCGCCGATGAACGGCAACCCGAGGTCCGCGGCCACCGCGGCCGCGGCCGGCACGCTGTGCTCCACGAACGTCACCACGCCGCGGACCGGTTCCGGTTCGTCTTCGACGAGCGCACGTGCGGCGGCAACGGTCTTCGCGATGTCCGACGTGTCGGCGGCGACCACCCGGTCGGCGAACTCCCGCTCCCACGTGGGGTTCTCCACGATCAGGATCAGCCGTTCACCGTGCCGCTTCGCGTATTCCGCCGCACGGCCGAGATGCCGGCGCCGGCTGGCGTTCGCCGTGTGCAGGATCAAGATGCTCATACGTCCCGTCTCCCCTCGATGGCCGGACCGAATCCCGTCGCCGCTCTTGAAGAGGACGCCGGGTGCCTCCGCTGATACACGGCGCCGTGTATCAGGTGAGGCGGCCGAAATCCTCTTGATGGTGATGAGTGCGTTGGACAGGCCTCGCGATGGGAGACGCAGAGTGCTCGACAACCGATTTCAGCTGGACGAGAACCAGGTCCGGGAATTCAGGGACCGGGGCTTCACCGTGTTGAGGGGGTTCTACGGCGAAGACTTCACGGATTACCTGCGGCACACCATGGGAAACATCCTGGCGCGCCCGACCGACAAGTACCAGAGCGGGTTCAACAGGCTGGCGTTCGACATGTACGACGGGGACGAGCAGCTCGTCTCCCTGCTGACCGACGAAACCTTCAGGGCCGCGATGAACCGCCTGACCGGGCGCGGCATGTTCTTCGCGCAGGCGCTCTCGTTCGAGTTGCGGAAGCTGAAGGACAAGGGTTTCCCCTGGCACATCGGCACGCAGAGCTTCGGCTACCAGCACGCGGACGACTACGGCTGCACCATCTGGGCGCCGCTGGCGCCGATCGACCCGAGCGGCCAGCGGGGCGGGATGGCCTACGTCCCCAAGAACGTGATCTCCGGCGACTTCATGTACTCCGCCGTGGATCCCGCGTCGTTCCGCCTGCTGAAGGAGCACGTCGACGCCAAGGACGACATCACGCTCGAGGAGTTCGTCCAGCTCCGGGACGGCCCGCTGAACGATCCGGCGATGAAGCGGCTTCTGGACTACTTCTCGGTGGAAGACGACTTCGAGATCGGCGACGCGCTGATCTTCGACAAGGACGTCATCCACCGGAGTGTCCTGCTGGAAGACGGCCCGCTCGACACCCGGATGGCGTTCGTCATGCGCTTCTTCTGCGATGACAGCACCTACGACAAGAACCGGGCGCACGACCTGGAGGTGCCCAGAAAGCACTTCTCCTACGCCGGGCCGACGGCCTTCCACCTGGAGGTCGCCGACGAAAGTGGCGCGCGCCTTTCCGACAGCCCGATCTTCGCCGGGCAGGACTACCGGTCGTTGAAGTAGCCGCCGGCCGATCCGGTTGACCGGCCGGTGTCACCGCACCGTGGCCGCTCAGCCGGATCGGCGATCGGTGGACACACACGCGTTCACCCACCCAGGAGCCGAACAAGCCATGAAGGCACCCGAATCCCGCCGTACTCTCGCGGCCGTCGCCGTGATCTCGACGCTGATCACCGTCGGCATGACGCACGCCGTTCCCGAGATCGGGAAACTCGGAAAGCTCGGGGACGGCGGCTGGTTCCGCGTCGTCGGTTTCCTGGTCGCGATCGCGGTGATCGTCGTGGCCGGGCGCCTGGGTGGCTGGGTCGCGGCCCGCGGCCGTCAGCCCCGTGTCATCGGCGAGATGGCGGCGGGGATCTTCCTCGGCCCCGCGCTGCTCGGCCAGATCGCGCCGGAGGTGCAGCGCGCGTTGTTCCCGGCGGACTTGATACCGCACCTCGGCCTGGTCGCCCAGCTGGCGATCATCTGCTTCGTGTTCCTGCTCGGCGCCGATCTTCCCGTAGGGCTGCTGCGCGGGTCGGGTCGCCAGGTGGCCACGCTGGGGATCGGCATGGTGGGCGTGCCGCTCGTCTGCGGGCTGCTGCTCGGCGCCGGGCTGGCCGGGGCGTACCGCCCGGCCGGGGTGGGCCTCCTGCCGTTCGTGTTGTTCATCGGCACCTCGCTGAGTGTCACGGCGTTCCCCGTACTCGTCCGGATCCTCGCCGAACGCGATCTGATCAAGACGAGGATCGGCACGCTCGGCCTCGCGACCGCGGGTTCGGGCGACGCCGTCTCGTGGTGCCTGCTGGTGGTCGTGGTCGCGATGGCCCGCGGTGATTCGGCGGCCACCGCCATCCCGACCGCCGGGCTGCTCATCGCCTTCGCGGCGGCGACCTTGCTCGTGGTTCGCCCGGCTCTGCGGCACTTACTGGCGCTGGCCGGGACGAACACAGCGTTGCGCCGATGCTCGACGTCAGTCGTCCTGCTCTGCGCCGTGTCCGGTGCCTACATCACCGACTGGATCGGCGTTCACGTGATCTTCGGGGCGTTCCTGGTCGGCCTGGCCATGCCGCGCGACAACGTCACCGCACAGCACCTCGGCCGCACCGTCGAACGCGGAGTCACGTTCGTTCTTCCGCTGTTCTTCGCGGTGATCGGCTTCAGCCTGCAGCTCACGTTCTTGCGGAGCCCACGGGACTTCCTGATGTGCGGGCTGCTGATCGTCGTGGCCGTCGCCGGCAAGCTGGGGGCGACGACGCTGGTCGCCCGGCTGACCAGGCTGAGCTGGCGGGAGTCCGCGGGCCTCGGCGTCATGGTCAACTGCCGGGGCCTGACGGAGCTCGTGATGGTCTCCGCGGGGTTGTCACTGGGCATCATCGGCCCGGACCTGTTCGCGGCGTTCGTGGTGATGACGCTGGTGACGACGGTCATGACCGGGCCGCTGCTGCGTCGGCTCAAGCTCGAACGGGAAGCGAGCCGGCCCGCGGACGACCGGAGCATCGTCCATTAGGAGACGGTGGCCAGGTCGAGCCCGCGTTCCTCGATCATGCACCGGAGCTGCTTGAGGGCACGCGTGCGCGTCGGGCCGATGCTGCCGATGGGGATGCCGAGGGTGTCGGTGATTTCCGAGTACGTCCGCGGGGCGTCGGTGTACAACGCGTGGAGCAAGGTCCGCCAGCGCGGCGGCAGTTCCTTCACGAGCGCGCGGATCTCCTGAGCGGTGACGGCGTCGATCACCCGCTCTTCCAGGTCGTCGGCCGGATCGGCGGAATCGCCTGCTCCTTCGGCGCCGTGCGCCAGGTGGGTGTCCCGGCGGGAGATCCGCAGGCATTCCCGGTGTGCCGTGGTCTTCAGCCAGCCGCCCAGGCGTTCGGGGTTGTCGATGCGGACGCAGTTCTCGATCAACCTCAGCCAGGTCAGTTGCACCGCGTCGCCGGCGTCGGCGGGTTGCAGCCGGAAGGAACGCGCGGTGGCCCACAGGAGGCCGCCGTAACTGCGCACGATCTCTTCCCATGCCGCGGAATCCCCGGCACGGGCCGCGCGGAGCAGGTCGCCCATCCCGGCTGCGGGGCCCGCTGGCGGCTCATCCCGGACGAGCAGGCGGCCGGACCGGTGCGTGTTTCGCATTCCGGCGGTGGCCGGACCATTTCTCGACGCTGCTTTCAGCTCATTCATACGTCGGCACTATCAAGCAGGCGGTCGACAATCGGTCGACAGCTCGTCGACACAGCAGCTCACGAACGCGGGCCGTAGCAACGCTCCCCAGGCAGCGCCGAGGACGTCACGCCGTTCAGTCCGTGGGCTCGAGGGCCGCTCGAAGGATCGCCCGCGCGGAACCGGCCAGCACCTCGGCGGCGCGTGCGCGGTCGAGCCCGCCGATGTCGGTGAGCCACACCAGCGACTCGATGCCGGTCGCGGATCGGATCGCGACGGCGGTTTCGCGGATGTCGACGTGCGGATGGGTCTCGGCCAGCGGCGCCAGCGCCTCCTCGATCCAGCGGATCGCCCGGCCGCCACGCAAGACCGGCTGCGTCGCCCCCGGCTCCAAGGACAACCGCAGCTGCGCCCGAAGTTGCGGCTCCCAGCGCACCACGAAATCCAGGAACGACCGCATGACCAGCTCCAGGCGCGCGTCCGCGTCAGCCGGCGCGTCGACCGGCAGCAACCCGACGCCGTCCTCGATTTCCGGATAAGCGGCGAGCAACAGAGCGCGCTGGTTCGGGAAGTAGCGGTACGCCGTGGTCCGCGAGATACCCGCGATCGCGGCAGCGTCCTCGACGGCCGGCGACTCCCCCGCCGCGAGCAACTCGTGCGCGGCCGCCACCAGCGCGGCCCGGGTCCGGCCCTTCTGCCGCCGGCGGCCGGTGGACTCATATGGTCCCGCCATGCCATCATGGTACTCCAGTGCCACAAGGAGGCAGTCATGGCCGACGACCCCATGGAAACGAACCCCGAGCTGTATCGAGTCGCCTTCGAAAACGAACGCGTCCGGGTGCTCGAGTACCTCGACGGGCCAGGCGACCGGACCGCACCACACCGGCACCCGGACAGCGTGATGGTCACCCTCAGCCCGTTCCGGCGCCGGATCCACGCCGGCGGCCGGGAAGTCGGCGTCGATCTGCCGGCAGGCGCCGTCCGCTGGCTCGACGAACAGGAACATTCAGGCGAGAACGTGGGTGACACCCCGACGCACTCGGTGTTCATCGAGCTGAAGGAGCCTCGTCCCGACGGCTTCGTCGCGACCACCGCCCTGGGACCCGCTGAACCATGAGGACGCACTGCCCGCTCCGAGATGATCCGGCGGCGCCGCGGACGGTGACGTCGGCCTGGGACCTCGGCCGCGTGGTCACGGCATCAGCCTGACGACACGGACGCTTGCGGCGGCGCGGCCGCTACCTCGGGCGCAGGACCGTCATGAAGAGTTCGCGCCGGACCGCGAACCCCAGCGTCTCGTACAACCTGATCGCGTTCGTGTTGGTGGCCGCCACGTGCAGGAAGGCCCGCTCTTCCCGGCCGGCGATACCGGCGATCAGCGCCCGCACGAGGCTGCTGCCCAGCCCCTGGCCCCGATGGTCCGGAGCCGTGCACACGGCACTGATCTCCACCCAGCCGGCGGGCCGCATGCGCTCCCCCGCCATCGCGGCGAGCACGCCGTCGCGGCGGATTCCCAAGTATGTTCCCATTTCGATGGTCCGCGGCAGGAACGGACCCGGCTTCGTGCGGCCGGCGAGGTCCAGCATCTCCGGGACGTCCGCCGCGCCGAGACGGACCGCCCGGGCGTCCGGGGCGCCCGTCAACGCCGGCGGCGCGGTCAACTGCACGACGTCGAACCGGTCGGCGACGGTCCAGGTCGCGGGCACCGGCCCGGAATGGTGGACGTACGCGGCCGAGCCGTGACCCACGAGGCGGGCGGCGTCGGCCCAGTCCCGCTCGGTCGCGTCGGCCGGGAGGCCGAGGAAGGGCGACACGTCCGTCCGGTAGCGCAGGACGCGTCCGCGCCGCTCGGCGAGTTCCGCCTGCGCCGGGCCGGACAGGGCCGAGTACACCGGGTTGTCCAGGACGTGCTCGACGTCGGTCTTGAGCTGGTTCACCACGGGGTCTCCTCAAAGCCGGGGCGGGGCGCACTTCCAGCATCTCCACGAGCCTAAGATGAAGCAAATCGATGACGTTCATCTCTCGATCGGTGGACTCGATGAGTGTGACCCTGCGCCAGCTGGCCGTGTTCGTGGCCGTCGCCGACCACGAGGGCTTCGGCGCGGCCGCCGCCGCGCTGGGCCTGAGCCAGTCGTCGGTGTCGCACTCGCTCGCGTCGCTCGAAGCGGCGGTGCGCGGCGAGCTGGTCCGGCGAGCCACCCCGGTGCGGCCCACCCCGCTGGGTGAAGTGCTGCTCCCGCACGCGCGCGCCACGCTGTCCGCGGCCCGGGCCTTCGACGCGGCCGCCGCGGCGCACACCAGCGCCGCCGCGGCCGCGTCGATCAGCCTGTCCGTGCCCCCGACCGTCGCCCGCGGGCTGCTCCCGGAGCTGCTGCGGCTGTGGCACGACCACCTGCCGCACCTCGAAGTCACCGTCTTCGAGGCCGTCGACGACGAGATCGGCCAGTGGCTGGAAAGCGGGACCGTCGACGCGGCGTTCCTCATCGACCCGGACCCGCTCCCCCGCGGCGCGCTGCACGTGGCGACCGACGCCTACGAAGCCGTGGTCCGCAGCGACCACCCGCTGGCCGGCGAGGAGGCCGTCGAGCTGGCCGAACTGCTGGAAGACCCGTTGCTGGTCACGACATCCGGGTTCGGACCCCCGATCGAGCGCCTGCACGCGCTGGCGGGCCTGCCCTACCGGCCCGCCCGGCGCATCCGCGAGCTGATGACGTTGCTGTCCATGGTGGAGGCCGGCCTCGGCGTCGCGATCCTGCCGTCCCTGGCCGCGAGTATGCTCTCCGGCACCCTCACCCACATTCCGCTCCGGCCCCACCTGGAACGCCGGCTTGTGCTCACCGGCCCGGCCACCCGGCCCTGGCACCCGAGCGTGGTCACGATCCGGGACCTCACCGCAACGCACGTCAGGTCCGGCTGATGCCGGTGTCCGGGTCAGCTCTCGGTGGGTTCCAGCAGGATCAGCGGGACCTCGCGGTTGCCGGCCTCGACGGCTCGGGTGCGATGGCCGGCGAAGAACGGGTAAAGCTCGTCGACGTAGGTCAGCCAGCTCTCCCGCTCCGCGCCTTCGGCCACCCGGGCGGTCATCAGCCGGCGGTCGGGACCGTCCTGCAGCTGGACCGTCGGGTGCGTGACGAGGTTGTGGAACCAGCTCGGGTTGCGGGCCTGGCCGCCGGCCGACGCGCCGACGGCGTAGACGCCGTCACGCTCGATGCGCATCAGCGCGACCTTGCGCAGCTTGCCCGAACGGGCGCCGCGCATGGTCACCACGACCACCGGGCCGCCTTCCATCGTCGCGCCTTCGCGGCCGTCGGTGCGCTCGTAAAGCTCGACCTGGTCGCGGGTCATCGGGTTGGTGCTGGGGACGTACTCACCGTCGAGCAGATCCTTGGTCACGTCAGGGACTTCCTTTCATCGAGGGTGGTTTTCACGCGTCAGCCGGCGATCTGGATCACGGTCTTCCCGACGGTCCGGCCGCTCTCGGCGAGCGTGTGCGCCGTCTTCATGTTGTCGGCGGTCAGGCCCTCGAGCGTGGTGGTGACGATCGGACGCAGCCGGCCCGCCACGACGTCGGCCGCCGCCCGGGCGAGGATCCGGCCCTGACTGGCGACGTCGCCGTCGGCCACGATCTTGCTGAACACCATCTCGCTGTGCAGCGACAAGGACTTGCCCGTGAAGGCCCCCAGGTCGAAGGGGCCGGTCAAGTCGATGGCGGCCAGGTGGCCGAAGGGCCGCAGCACCTCGGCGATCGCCTCGAGGTGACCGCTGGTGCCCGAGGTCGAGAACACCAGGTCGACGTGGTCGATCCCCGCCGCGCGGAGCTGTCCGGCCAGGTCGCCGCGGTGGTCGACGACCAGGTCGGCGCCCATCGCCGTCGCCCACGCCTGCGACTCGGGCCGCGAAGCCGTACCGATCACGAACGCCGGTGTCGTGGCCTTGAGCAGTTGCGTGGCCATCGACCCGACGCCGCCGGCCCCGCCGATGACGAGCACCCGGCCGACACCGGCGGGCAGCGCGTCCTGGTCGCGGAACAGCGATTCCCAGGCCGTGAGGACGCCGATGGGCAGCGACGCGGCGTCGGTGAACGCGAGCCCGTCCGGGATCCGGGCGACCACCCGGTGGTCGACCGCGACGCGCTCGGCCCAGCTGCCGTCGCGGGTGATGTCGCCGGCGCCCAGCACCCGGTCCCCGACCGCGAACCCGGTGGCCTTGGGCCCGGCCGCGACGACGACCCCGGCAAACTCCCAGCCGAGGATGACCCGGCCGCCGGGCTCGGCGCTGCGCGTCTGCCGGATCGCGGCTTCACCCGGGTTGACGCCGATCGCGTGGACCTCGACCAGCAGGTCGCCGTCGCGTAGCCGGGGTTCGGCGACCTCGACCAGGTTGATGGCGAACGCGTCGAGTGCGTGCGCTTTCTCGTAGGCCAGTGCCTTCACGGCTTCAGTCCTGCTTCAACGCGTGCAGTGCCGAGAGCGGGCCGCCGATCTGCATCAGCCGGCCACCCTCGCGCAGCGATCCGGCGTCGACCGGGGCGAAGCCGAGTCCGTCGGCGACTTCGCGGAAGTCCGCTTTGGCGGCCTCGTCGTCACCGGCGTAGAACAGCAGCTGCCGCCCTTCCGCGTGCCGGGGACCGGCGGCGATGTACGGCGCGTAGAGGGTGTTGAACGCCTTGACCACGCGCGCGCCCGGCGCCCGGTCCGCGACGAACTCGCTTGCCGTCCCGACCTCGACGTCGGCGAAGGTGTTGGTGGTGTCGACCAGGATGCGGCCGTCCCACGCGGGCAGCCCGGCCAGCGCGTCGCCGACCTGCGGCCACATCACCGTGAGGAAGACCATGTCGGCGGCGGCCGCCTCGGCGGCCGTGCCCGCGCTCGCGAGCGGGCCCAGCCGGGTCACGACGTCGAGCAGCGTGTCCGGGCCGCGGCTGTTGCCGAGGGTCACTTTGTGGCCGGCCGCCACGAGGTGACCGGCGATGGCCTGCGCGACCGTCCCGGCCCCGATGGTGCCGAAGTTCATGACCACCCCTTCCAGACTTTGATGACGTCCGCCATCAATAACTATGATTGCCATCGTCATCATTAATTGTCAAGCCAGGCTTCGCTGTGGACGCTCGATTTGATGATGAGTATCATCGGAAGAGGCGGTGTGGCCGCCGGGGAAGGTGGTCGACGTGCCTCGCATCACGCAGGAGCAGAAGCAGCTCAACCGCGAGAAGATCGTCAACGCGGCCGGCGAGGGGTTCCGGCTGCGCGGCATCGACGGCATCGGCATCGAGGAACTGATGAAGTCAGCCGGCATGACGCACGGCGGGTTCTACAACCACTTCACCTCGAAGGACGACCTCGCCCTCGAAGTCCTCCACCAGGGCTTCACCGACTCACTCGAAGCGCTCGACGCCATCCGCGACGCCCATCCCCGCTCGGCGCGCGCGGCCCTGCACGACATGGTCGACGGGTACGTCAGCGCCGAGCACCGCGACCACCCCGAGGCCGGCTGCGCCTCGGCCGCCCTCGTCACCGACGCCGGCCGCCACGGCGCCGCCGCCCAGGCCGAGTACCGGCGCGGGCTCGACGGCTACTTCGCCGCCATCACCGAGATGCTGCTCGAACGCGCCCGCCAGTCCGGCACCGAACTCACCCCCGCCGAGGCCCGCGAGCGCGCCGTGGCGCTGTTCAGCCAGATGGTCGGCGCGCTGACCCTCTCCCGCGCCATCGCCGACGCCGCGCCGGACCTGTCGGACGAAGTCCTGACAGCCAACCGGAAGCGGCTCAAGAAGCTGTAGACCTTCGCTTCTCGCGACCGTCCGACTCGGCTCGCATTCAGGCTGTCCGGTTTGACAGGATCGAGCTTCGCCCGTAGATTTTCAATACGAACCGGTACCGTATTGAAAGTCAGGAGGCGACAGCCCGGTGAACCCCCCACCGGTCCGAGGCAGGCCGCGTGACGCCGGCCGTGACGTGGCGATCCTCGACGCGACGCTGCGGATGCTGACCGCCTCCGGGTACGAGCAGATGTCGATCGAAGCGGTCGCGGCCGAAGCCGGGGTCTCCAAGGCGACGATCTACCGCCGCTACCCGAACAAGGCGGCGCTGGTGGTCGCAGCCGTCGAGCACCGGGCGGGCGCCACACCGCCCGAGGTCAGCTCGGACAACCTTCGCGACGGCTTGGCCGCCATGGTGACCTGGCTCGCGAGCGAGATCGCCGAACAGGAAGTCGGCCTGCTCGGCGCGCTCTTCGCCGGGATGCGCAGCGATCCGGACCTGGCCGCGGGGATGCGGCGCATCCTGCACCGCGACGAGGCCGCGATGGCCGGAGAGTCCTTCCGCGGCGCGCTCGAACACGGCGAAGAACTGGCCCCGCGGGCGGCGGAACTGTTCGCGGAGATCGCCTCCGCCATCATCGTCCACCGGCTCGTCGTGGCCGGAAGACCTTGCGACGGCGTCTTCCTCGACCACCTCGTCGACGACATCCTGCTGCCGCTCATCCGGCGCCGGTGAACGGCACCTCCGACGTCCCGAAAGGACCGGCCATGCGCATCGTCCGTTACGATCGATTCGACGGCATCGAGCAGTTGTGGATCGACGAGGTTCCCGTCCCCGAAGCCACCCCGGGTCATGCGGTGGTGCGGATCCAAGCGTCGTGCATCAACCCCGGCACCCTGTCCGCGCTGCGCGGAGCGACCTACGTACCGATCCGCGACCTGGCCGGCACGGTCACCGCCGTCGGCGCGGACGTGCACGACGTCAAGATCGGCGACGAGGTGCTCGGCTGGTCGCAGGACTGGTCGGCGCACGCCGAATTCGCCGCCGTCCCCGTCGAGCAGCTGGTCCCGAAACCGGCCGTGCTCTCGTGGGACGTGGCCGGTTCCCTTTACGTCACACCGATGGCCGGCCTGGCCGCCGTCCAGGCCGTCGAGCCCCGCGAGGGCGACGTCGTCGTCATAGCCGGCGCGTCCGGCGGGGTCGGCCTCACGGCCGCGCAACTTGCCCGGCGAAATGGTGCGACGGTGATCGGCATCGCGGGGCCGGGCAACGCGGATCGGCTGCGGGAACTCGGTGTGCGCCCGGTGTCCTACGGCGCCGACGTGACCGAGCAGATCCACAAGGCGGCCGAGGGTCGTCCGATCGACGCCTTCATCGACGCGTTCGGGTCAGGGTACGTCGACCTCGCTCTCGCGCTCGGGGTGTCCCGGCAGCGCATCAACACCGTGGTCGATTACCAGGCCGCCAAGGAAAAAGGGGTCAAAGCCCTCGGCACGGTCAACGCCGGTGGCAGTTCAGGTCTGCGGAATCTCGCCGATCTCGCCGCCTCGGGGGAACTGGCCGTGCCCATCGCCGCCGCCTACCCGCTCGCCGCGGTGCAAGCCGCCTATCACGCGCTCGCCGAGACCCGCCCCTTCGGACGGATCGTCCTGCACCCGCAGGCGTAGCCGCGCCAGCGTTCCGTTGCTCTCACTGGTCTTCGACGCCGGCCCGGCGGACGTCGAAACCGTGCCACCTCATCCGGCCGGGAGCCCCAGCTGACGTCGTTCCAGGTTCGAGCGCACGGCGTGGAGGGCTGCTGAAAGCGCTGTCAGCTCATCAGCGGTGACGGCCTCGCCGAGGATTTCCCGGATCGCTGCCCGCCAGACAGGCTCCGCCCGGGACACGACCGATTCGCCCGCGGGGGTCAGCGCGAGCAGGGACGAGCGGCGGTTGGCCGGATTCGGGCGACGCTCCAGCCAGCCCTGCTTCTCCAGGCGGTCGACGATCTTGCTGGTCGTTCCGACACCGATCGCGAAGGCGGCGGCGAGATCCGCGACGCGGGCGTCCGGGTGGTCGCGGACATGACGCAGCAGCTCGAAGTACCCGCCCGCGACACCGGCCTCCGCCTTCACGCGGTCGGTGACCGCGTTGTAGAGCCGCGTCTCCACACGGACGAGGTCGGTGAACAGTGTGTCGAGGGCCACCAGATCTGCCGCTGCACTATCTGCCATGGCATATACTGTACTGGCAGGAACTCCGGAGTGGAAGGCAGGACGATGTCCACAGATCAGCGTGAACGCCTGGACGCGCAGCTCCGCGGCGCCGGTGTCGGGGCCGAGCAGTCCGTCGCCGAGCTCCGCGAAAGCTTCGTGAGGCTGATGGACCCGCTGCCGGTGCCGGAGGGCATCCACACGCGCGAGACGTCATTGGGCGGACGCCCCGCGCTGCACATCAGCCCGGACACCACGCCCGGCTCCGGGACCCTGCTCTACCTGCACGGCGGGTCGCACGTCGTCGGCTCGCCCCGCACGGCGCTCGGCCTCACCGCGGGCCTGGTCGTCAGAACCGCGATCCCCGCCCTCTCCCTGGACTACCGGCTGGCGCCGGAGCACCCGTTCCCGGCGGACGTCCAGGACGTGGTCACGGCCTACCGCGAACTCCTCGACCGAGGCCACGCACCCGGATCGATCGCCTTCGCCGGCGACTCCGCCGGCGGCGGACTGACGATCACGGGCGCACTCGCTGCGCGCGACGCCGGACTCCCCATGCCGGCCGCGATCGTCGCGTTCTCACCAGGCCTCGACGCGACCCGGACCGGCGAAAGCATCGTGACCAAAGCGGCTGCGGATCCCCTGCTCGACCGCGCGAGTCTCGACCGCATGAGCAGCTTCTACGTCGCGGACCAGGACCGTCGCGACCCGCTGCTCAGCCCGGCCGTGACCGCCGACCTGACCGGTCTGCCGCCCATCCTGGTACAGGTCGGCACGAACGAGATGCTCCTCGACGACGCCCGCCGGCTCGCCCTGCGCGCGTCCGACGCAGAAGTCGACGTCATCCTCGACATCACCGCGAAGGTCCCGCACGTGTTCCAGTCGTTCACCGGCCTGCTCGACGAGGCCGGCGAAGCGCTCGACCGAGCCGCGCTCTTCCTGCGCCAGCGCGTCCGCGGCTGACACGCTCCGGGCGTTCCCGATCCGAGACGCCTGAGGTGCGTGGTCGCCCTAGCCCGTGCTGCTGCCCTGCAGCCCTAAGGCCGCTGTGTTCAGGCCGGCCCGTTGTCGATCTTCGACGGGTGCCTGGCCAGCGGGGTGACCTCGATGTCCATGTACGGGAACAGCGGCAGCCCGGACAGCAGGGTGTGCAGCTCGTCGTGGTCGGTGACGTCGAGGATCGAGAAGTTGGCGTACTCGCCCGCGATCCGCCACAGCTGTGGCCACTTCCCCGCGCGCTGCAGCCGCTGGCTGTACTCCTTTTCGCGCGCCAGCACGGCGGTGCGTTCCGCCGGGTCCAGGTCCGGTGGAAGGCGTACGTCCATGCGAACGTGATAGAGCATCGGTCTCTCCACAGTGGACGGACAGGGGACGGGTCAGGACCGCTCGGGGTCCAGGACGAAGCCGTACTCGATGGTTTCGCCGTCGGCGGCCGGGCGCGGTGACAGCATCAGCTCGGGCTTGACCGCCGAGGCGATGTCGTCGTCGTTGTGGTCGTCGCCCGGGAAGTAGAGCTGGGCGGTCAGCAGTTCGTGACCCGGCGCCGACACCTTGACGTGCAGGTGCGCCGGGCGCCACGGGTGCCAGCCCGCCGCGGAGATGAGGTTGCCGCACGCGCCGTCGGTGGGGATCTGGTACGGCGCCGGGCGGACCGTGCGGATCTCGAACTTGCCGTCGGCGTCGGCGGTGAACGCCGCGCGCAGGTTCCACTCCGGGATGCCGGGGGCGAACTGGGAGTAGAAGCCGTCCGCGTCGGCGTGCCACAGCTCGACCTTCGCGCCGGCCAGCACCGCGCCGTCGGTCGAGGTCACCTGCCCGGTCCAGGTCAGTGGCGTGCCCGGCTCGTCCGCGCGCATCGGGACGGCCCCGCGGGCGCCCTGCTCGGGCGCGTCCGGGACGTAGTACGGGCCTTCGATGGTGCCCTTGTTGCCTTCGCGGTGTTCGGTGGCGACGTCTTCGACGACGTGCTCGACCCACACGTCCAGGAACAGCGGCCACTCGCCGGTCTCGCCGACGCTGATGAGCCACGACTTGAGCGCGTTGTACTCGGCGTAGGTCACCTTGTGGCGGCGGATGGTGCCGTGGACGGCTTCGAGCACCTCGCGGGCCAGCAGGCTGACGCGCTCCTTCGGTGTCCCGGCGACGCCGGCGAGCTTGTCGGACTTGAACCGTTCCGTCGCGTGGGAACCCGAACCGGCGGCCGTGGCGGTCTCGTGGATGGCGGTCATGAATCCTCCTTGATTCGTGGTGGGTCAGCAGTCCTGGCGATAACGCCGGAGCTTTCCGGGATCGACGTCGGCCCCGAGACCCGCGCCGGGGCGGACGGTGAGTTCGCCGTCGGTGATGCACAGCTGTTCGGTGAGCAGGTCGTCGCTCATGTCGAGGAAGTTGGACAGCTCGCCGGGCCGCCGGGACGTCAGCGGGTAAGCGGCGCCGAACGCGACCGTGCACAGGGAGCCGAGCTGGCCGTCGATCTGGTTGCCCATCACGACTTCGAGGCCGAGGCCCTCGGCGAGGTGGTGGGTGCGCTGCGAACGGGTGAAGCCGGTGCGCGCGGTCTTGATGCTGATCGCGGTGGCCGAGCCGCCGAGGACCTCGCGGGTGACGTCGGCGGGCGTGACGGCGGATTCGTCGGCGATGAACGGCACGTCGAGCTGCCGCACCAGCCACCGCCGGCCGAGGACGTCGTCGGCGGGGCAGAGCTCTTCGGCGAACAACAGCCCGAGGTCGGCCATCTCCCGCATGGCGCGGGCGGATTCGGCGGCCGTCCAGCCGCGGTTGCCGTCGACGTAGAGGTCGACGCCGTCGCCGAAGGCCTCACGCAGGGCGCGCACCACGGCGGTGTCGAGGGCCACCGGGTGGCGGCCGACCTTGACCTTGAAGGTGGTGATGCCGTGGGTGTCGCGCATCCGCTGTGCCTCGGCGACCATCGCGGCGGGCTCGTCGAACCCGAGCATGTGCGACACGCGCATGCGGTCGGTGTAGCCGCCGAGCAGCTCCGTCACCGAGACGTCGAGGGTGCGCCCGAGCGCGTCCCACATCGCCATGTCGACCGCGGACTTGGCGGCCGGGTTGCCGACGGTGCGGCCGAGCCGGGCGTGGGCGACCTCGCGGTCGAGCAGGCTCAGCCCGACCAGCTGCGGCGCGAAGATCGTCTCGATCACGGCGACGACGCCGGCCTGCGTCTCGCCGTAGGTGAACGGCCGCGGCGGTGCTTCGGCGATCCCGGTGACGCCGTCGTCGGTGTGCACCCGCACGAGGACGTGCTCGGCGGCGTGCACCTCGCCGGAGGCGAACCGCAGCGGCTTGCGGTACGGGATGGCGAACGGGATCGCCTCGACCCGGGTGATCTTCATCAGGTGACCTCAGCGGGTGGTCGTGCGGACGGGAAGACGTCCTCGAGGGCCGCGAGGACGGTGCTGACGAGCGGGGAACGGGTCTCGCGGTGCCAGGCCAGGGCCAGCTCGACGGTCGCCGCGCCGGCGAGGTCGCGGAACACGACACCGGCCAGCGGGAGCGATCGCGCGGAAGCGGGCACGACCCCGACGCCGAGGCCACCGGCGACCAGGGCGAGCAGCGTCGCGGTGCCGGGGGCTTCGTGCTGCTCGCGCGGGGTGAACCCGGCGTCCCGGCAGCTGCGCCGGACGGCCTCGTGCACGACCGAGTTGCGCCCGGTGTAGGTGACGAACGGCTCGGCACGCAGGTCCGCCACCGCGACGACGGGCTCGACGGCCAGCCGGTGGTCGGCGGGCACGGCGAGGATCAGCGGTTCGACCTCGATCACCCGGAAGTCGATGTCGGCCCCGGTGACCGGCGGCCGCAGCACCCCGATGCCCAGGGTGCCGGACCGCAGGTGTTCGCACTGCTCGGCGGTGAGGAGGTCGGCGCGGACCTCCAGCTCCACCTGCGGGACGCGCTGCGTGAGCGCCCGGGCCAGGTGCGGGAGGTGGGAGAAGGCGGCCGTCCCGGTGAACCCGACCCGGACCAGGCCGAGCTTGCCCTCGCCGATGCGCCGGACCCCGCGGACGCCGTTGCCGACCGCCGCGAGCACCCGCTGGGCCTCGGCGAGGAAGAACTCGCCGGCCGGCGTCACGGTGACCTGCCGGGTCGTGCGGGCCAGGAGGGTGACGCCCAGTTCGTCCTCCAGCTGCCGGATGGTGTGCGACAGGGCCGGCTGGGCGACGTGCAGCAGTTCGGCCGCCCGGCCGAAGTGGCACGTCTCGGCGACGACGGTGAAGTAGCGCAGGTGCCGTAGTTCCATGGCGGACCTCCTCCTGTGCCTCCGTCGCCGATCACTCCACCGTAGGGAGCGCACTCATCGAAGACAAAGACTTGATATCGCGTGATTGATAAACACTATCTATCAATGACACCCTGAGTCAGCACTGGGGTTTTGCCTGGTGTGACCGGCGGCACGGCCTGTCATGGTTCGAAGTCATGCCACGGCGGCACCGGTCGCCGGAGGCCGATCCGCGCCGCTGGAGGACCCATGACCGAGCTGCTGCAGCACGCATCCGCCGTCGTCGACGACGCCGTGGTCGAGGACCCCGAGGCGGGCGTCTACCGCGCCAACCGGCGGATCTTCACCGACGAGGAGATCTTCGAACTCGAGCTGAAGCACATCTTCGAGGGCAACTGGATCTACCTCGCCCACGAGAGCCAGCTGCCCAATCCCGGCGACTACTTCACCACCCACATCGGCCGCCAGCCGGTCGTCATCACCCGGGACAAGCACGGCGAGCTGCACTGCCTGATCAACGCCTGCGCCCACCGCGGCGCGATGATCTGCCGCCGCAAGACCGACAACCGCACCACGCTCACCTGCCCGTTCCACGGCTGGACCTTCCGCAACGACGGCAAGCTGCTCAAGGTCAAGGACCCCGACGGCGCCGGCTACCCGGACTCGTTCGACACCGACGGCTCCCACGACATGACCAGGGTCGCGCGGTTCGAGTCCTACCGCGGCTTCCTGTTCGGCAGCCTCAACCCGGACGTCACGACGCTGGCCGAACACCTCGGCGACACGACCAAGGTGATCGACATGCTCGTCGACCAGTCACCGGACGGCCTGGAAGTGCTGCGCGGCGCGTCGAGCTACACCTACGACGGCAACTGGAAGGTCCAGGCGGAGAACGGCGCCGACGGCTACCACGTCACCGCCACCCTCTGGAACTACGCCGCCACCACCGCCCGCCGCGCCACCGGCGAGTCCAAGAACAGCACCAAGACCCTGGACGCGGGCAGCTGGGGCAAGTCCGGCGGCGGTTACTGGTCCTACCCGAACGGGCACCTGTGCCTGTGGACGTGGGCGGGCAACCCCCAGGACCGTCCACTGTGGAGCCGGATGGCCGAGCTGAAGGAGAAGTTCGGCGACGCCAAGGGCGAGTTCATGGTCCGCGGCTCCCGCAACCTCTGCCTGTACCCGAACGTGTACCTGATGGACCAGTTCTCCACGCAGATCCGGCACTTCCGGCCGATCGCGCCGGACAAGACCGAGGTCACCATCTACTGCATCGCGCCGAAGGGCGAGAGCGCCGACGCGCGGGCGTGGCGGATCCGGCAGTACGAGGACTTCTTCAACGCCTCCGGCATGGCCACCCCGGACGACCTGGAGGAGTTCCGGTCCTGCCAGCTCACCTTCCGCGCCACCGCCGCACCCTGGAACGACATGAGCCGCGGCGCCCAGCACTGGCTGACCGGACCGGACGAAGTCGCCGAGGCCCTGGACATGAAGGGCGTCATCTCCGCCGGCAAGAAGAACGAGGACGAGGGCCTCTACCCCGTCCAGCACGGCTACTGGCGGGAAACCATGCAGGCCGCGATCGCCGCCGAGCGAGGGGAAACCCGATGACCACCGCCGAAACCACGATCACCCAGCGGGACGTCGAGCAGTTCCTCTACCGCGAGGCCCGCTACCTCGACGACCGCGAGTTCGAGAAGTGGCTGGAGTGCTACGCCGACGACGTCGTCTACTGGATGCCGTCCTGGGGTGACGACGACCTGCTCACCGAGGACCCGCAGACGTCGGTCTCGCTGATCTACTACCCGGACAAGGGCGGCCTGGAGGACCGGGTGTTCCGCATCCGCACCGAACGCTCCAGCGCGACGTCCATCCCGGAGCCGCGGACCAGCCACAACATCACCAACGTCGAGCTGATCGAACGCCGCGGCGACCTCGTGGACGTCCGGTTCAACTGGCACACCATGTACTTCCGCTACAAGACGGTCGACCCGTACTACGGGACGTCGTTCTACACCCTCGACTTCTCCGGCCCGGCGCCGCTGATCCGCCGCAAGACCGTGGTGCTGAAGAACGACTACATCCACCACGTCGTCGACGTCTACCACTTCTGAGGCCCGCCATGACGCACCAAGTCGTCCTGGAGGTGCTCGACGACGGCCCCGGCATCCCGCCCGAGGACCGAGAGCGCGTCTTCGAGCGCTTCGCCCGGCTGGACGACGCCCGCGCCCGCGACGCCGGCGGCTCAGGCCTCGGCCTCACCCTCGCCCGCGACATCGCGGCCCGTCACGGAGGCTCACTGCACGCGGCGGACAGCGCGACGGGCGCCCGGCTGGTCGCGCGGCTGCCGGGACCACCTCACCGGTGAATCGCCGAACACCTGCTGTCGCAGGTGATCACGTGAAGTAGTGGCCCTGCCCGATGTCCTCGATCAGGCCGGGGTGGGTGGGCTTCCAAGCCAGCAGCTCCTGCGTGATGGCGCTGGACGCGGGCATGTCGGTACCGAGCAGGTCCTCCTCGCCGGGCCGCCGCGCGATGGTGGAGAACCGGCGCGACCCGCCGTCATCGAGCGGCAGTTCCGCATCCTCGGCGGTGCGACGGACACCCCGGAACGGGCGGCGATCCGGGAGGAGACCATCGCCGCGATCCTGCGGACCGTCGACGTTCCCGTGCTGATCCTCGCCGGCATGCGCGACGGCGTCATCTCCCCCGAGTCCACGTTGCGGGCCGCACGCAGCGTGCCCTGGGCCAAGGCGGTGCTCTTCGAGGACGAGGGCCATTTCGTCACACGGGAACGCCCGGAGCGGCTCGCCACCGAAGTCGCCGCCTTCCTCGAAGAACTGAACTCCTGACCGCTTCGCGTCTTGTGGTCGGCACCTGCTGCGGAGTGCCGTCCAAGACGTCTGGGGCTCATCGAGGTGGGTCAAAGCGTTTTCGGGCGGGAGGCAAGGGCACCGAACACCGTCTGGACCACCACGAGCGCGACCAGAATGGCGAGTGCCGGGGTCCATGACGCGGTGGCGTCGTGGACGGCGCCGATGGCGATCGGGCCGAGTGCGGCGAGGGTGTAGCCGGCGGCCTGGGCCATGCCCGACAGCGCCCCGGCTTCGGCGTAGTGCCGTGTCCGCAGCCCGAACAGGGACAGTGCCAGGGTCAGGGTGATGCCGATGGAGAAGCCGGCGATGACGGCCCAGATCACGGCGATTCCCGGCGCGAGCAGAAGCCCGGTCAGGGCCCCCATCAGGAGCAGCGACCCCCCGATGGCGATCGGGCGCTGGTCGGGAAGCCGGTGGACGAGCGCGGAACAGAGCAGACTGCCGAGCAGCCCGGACAGGTTGAACAGGAGCTGGTGGAAGCCCGCGGCCGCCGAGCTGATGCCGACGACTCGCTCGATGGAGGGCAGCCACGTCAACAGGACGTAGAACGCCAGTGACTGCAGGCCCATGAAGAGCGTGACCTGCCACGCGAGCGCACTCCTCCACGGGGAGCGCGTCCCGCTCGCGCCGGGGCCGGCCGACGGCGTGACGATTCGGGTGAACCGGCGCAGCCGAGGGGCGAAGACGCCGAGCGCCAGGACCGCGAGCCCGGCCCAGACACCGAGCGAGAGGCGCCATCCACCGGATTGCTGACCCGCGAGCGGGACCGCGATTCCGGCGGCGATCGCGGCGACGCCGGACTGGGCCGCGGTGTAGACGCCGGTGACCGGTCCGATGCGGGCCGGGAAGTCGCGTTTGACGAGTGCGGGCAACAGCACGTTCACCGTCGCGATCGCGACGCCGAGCAGCGCGGTACCGGCCCACAGCAGGGGCTGGGGCGGCGTGGAGCGCAGCACGATGCCGACGGCGAGCAGGAGCAGCGCGGCGCCGAGCGCGTGTTCCAGTCCGACCTTGGCGGCTACCTTCGGGGCGATCGGCGAGAACGTGGCGAACGCGATCAGGGGCACGCTGACCAGCACCGACGCGGCCACCGACGAGAGTCCCTGGTCGTCTTGGACGATGCCCAGAACCGGACCGAGGCTGGTGATCGCCGCCCGCAGGTTCGTGGCGATCAGGAGAACGCCGGCCAAGATCAATCCAGGGCGCAGCAGCGTCGCCCGTGGCGAGAGTGCTGTCCGGGCAGGGACGGTCATGAACTCAGAGCCTCCTCGTGCTGAGACGTCCTATCGGGGTTGCCCGAAGCCGGGGTGAACGGCGAGCTCAGGCGTAGCCGGCTTCGTAGGCCGCGCTCAGCTCACGGTGGAGTTCGCTCGCGTCGGGCAGCACCTTGCCGTCGAGCGTGTGCACCCTGGTCAGCTTGCGCACCGAAGAGGCGACGAAAACGCCGTCGCCCGCGTACAGGTCGTCCACGGACAGCATCTCGATCTTGGCGGTGAACCCGGCGCGCTCGGCCCCACGGTAGACCGCGGCCTGCGTGGTCCCGGGCAGGATGCCGAGAATGGGGGGCGGGGTGTAGAGGGTCCGGCCGCGCACCATCACCACGGACACGGTCGGGCCTTCGAGCACCGAACCGTCGGTGGCGGTGAAGATCACATCCGACGCCCCGCGCCGGTCCGCCTCGCGCAACGCGGCCATGTTCACCGCGTACGACAGCGTCTTCGCGCCCAGCAGCAGCCACGGCGCGCGCACGGCCAGCCCCGGCTCGATGCCGCGCTCCAGGGTCACCGCGGCGATACCTTCGCTCCGCTCGCTCATCATCTTCGGAGTGATCTCCAGACCGAGCGCGAAGGCGGTCGGCGCCGAGCCATGCCCGGCATCCGATCCCCTCGTGTAGATCAGCTTCATCGCGAATTCGCCGTCGCCGCGCCAGTTGTCGATGACCTGCCGGGCGGCGCGCTTCCAGTCCGTCTCGCTCGGTTCCGGCAGGTCGAGCATCCACGCCGACCGGACCAGCCGGTCCAGGTGGAGCCCCAGCTCCCTCGGCTCCCCGTTCTCGACCAGCACCGTCTCGAACACCCCGTCGCCGCGCAGCAGCCCCAGGTCGGTGGCCCGGACGCACGGATCGTCGGGTTCGGCCACGGTCCCGTCCAGGAAAGCAAGAACGCGCATGCGCTGCTCCTGTCCTCGACGCCTTGTCATCTGACGCCTCGCGACGAAGAGCCACCGACGCGTTCGGCCAGGACCTCGGCGAACCGCAGGGCGCTGCCCTCACCGAAGGGCAGGTTCAGCGACGGTTCGCAAATGTCCAGCTCCAGTACCACCGGCTTGCCGTTGTCATCGCGTATCAGGTCGACGCGGCCGTAGAGCAGGGGCCGGTCGAGTCCCAGGTGCGACGCGGCGGCATCGAGTGCGGCCGACGCAACCACGCGTTCGCTCTCGTCGGCGACGCGCGCCTTGCGGAATTCGAGCGTCGGCACGTTCACCGTTCCGTCCGGCATCAGCATCGCGCTCTTGCGGATGGCGTGGCTGTACCGCCTGTCGAAGTAGACGAGGTCGGTTTCTCCGTTGCTGTCGACCGAGCCGAAGTAGGGTTGCAGCAGGACCTGCCCCCCTTCCTCGCACAGCCGCGACATGTGGCCGGCGGCTTTGGTCTCCATCGACCGGGTGAATCGCTGGACCTCCCTCGAGTACGCCCCGACAACGGGTTTGACCACGATCTCGGTGGCCTCCGGGTGTTCGGCCAGGAAATCGCGCACGACGGACGCGGGATCTTCGCTCGGTCCGGCGAACCTGCTCGGGACGATGGGGACGCCGAGGGCGGCGAGGTCGGCCAGGTAGGACTTGTCGAGCGCCCACCGGGCGACCGCCAGTGGATTGAGCAGGAGCGTCGAGGCGTCGACGCGTTCACACCAGGCCAGGAACTCGGAGAGCCGGTCGACGTAGTTCCACGGCGAGCGCAGCAGAACGGCGTCGAAGCGGGACCAGTCGACCTCCTCGTCCTCCCACTGGCATATCTCCGTGGTGAGCCCGATCGTGGTGCAGGCCTCCCGCAGGAGTGGCATGTCGTAGTCGATGGCGAGGTTGACGGTGTCGGTCACGAGGGCGACGGTGGTCATGACGCGAATCCCATGCTCGAGGTGCGGGACGGGGAAGCCGGGCTCGCGGCCCGCGGATAGGTCACCACGGCAGAACCTCGCCCGCGTGCACATAACTGCCCGTGGGACCGTGGTCGTCCAGCAACGCCAGGCTGACGCTGGTGGCGGCACCGGCCGGGGGTTCGAGGTCACCCGCCCCCTCGTTCATGCCGGTCCTGGTGTAGCCGGGGTGCGCCGAGTTGACCTTGATCGGTGTGTCGCGCAGCTCGTAGGCCAGGTGCACGGTCCACGAGTTCACCGCGCCCTTGGTGGCGCTGTAGGCCGGCAGCGACTTGAAGGTGGGGCTGTAGGTGTAGGAGCCGGGATCGCTGTGCAGGGTGAGGGAAGCGAGCAGGCTCGAGACGTTGACGATCCGTCCCGCCGGCGACCTGCGGATCATCGGCAAGAACGCGAGGGTCACCTCGACCAGGCCGAACACGTTGGTGTCGAACGTTTCGCGCCATTCGGGCAGCGACTGCTCCGACGGCTGCTTGCCGTACTCCTCGATCCGGACGGCCGCGTTGTTGACCAGGATGTCGAGCCGGCCGTATCGGGTGTCCAGCTCCGCGGCGGCGGTGGCGATGCTCCGCGAGTCCGTCACGTCGAGCTGGAGGCCTTCGACGTCCAGACCGGTACTGCGCAGGCCCGCCGCAGCCTCCGTGACTGCCGTGCGGTCGCGACCGCTGAGCACCACCCGGACGCCCTTGCCGGCGAGCTGGCGCGTGATCTCGAGCCCGATGCCGCGGTTGGCACCGGTGACCAAGGCTATCTTCGACGGGGTTGTCAAATCGGTCTCGCTCTCTCGTCGTTCCGGCAATGTCTCGAAGGAAATGTCACGAAGGCCCAGGAACTGGACCGGTGGTCAAAGGGTGGACAGGAACTTCGCCACGGGCGGTCCGACGCGGTCGATGTCCACGAGGAACGCGTCGTGCCCCTTGTCGGACTCCAGCGACAGGAACTCCACCTCGGCCCCACCGGCGCGCAGGCCGTCGGCGATCTGCCGCTGTTGCCGCAACGGGAACAGGATGTCGGTCTGCGCGCCCATCACCAGAGCCTTCTCGACGCGCAGCCGGGACAGCGCCTCGGCGGTGTCGCCGCCGCACGGCTCGCCGAGGTCGAACCAGTCCATGCTGCGGCTGAGGTAGAGGTAGCTGTTGGGATCGAACCGGTGCACGAACCGGCGCGCGTGGTGCTCCAGGTACACCTCCACGGTGAACTCCGGGCCGAACGAGTGGTGATCCACCCCGGTGGCCGGGTCCGGCTTCGCACGGCCGAAGCGGCAGTCCCACTCCTGGGCCGATCGGTAGGTGGTCATTCCGATCTTCCGGGCGGTGATCATGCCGCGCTCGGGATAGCACTCCGCCGCATAACGACCGCGGTTCCACTGTGGATCGGACCTGATCGCCTCGCGTTGCAGGGAACGGATCGCGATCGAGAACGGCAGGGAGTGCACCGCTCCGGAGATGTTGACGTGGCTGCGAGCCAGGTCCGGGTGACGTGCCAGCAGGGCCAGTGCGCTCATCCCGCCCATCGAGGCACCGATGACGCACGCCAGCCGCTCGAAACCCAGCGCACGCGCGGTGAAAGCCGCGGCGTCGGCGATGTCCTCGATGGACAGTGCGGGGAAGTCCAGCCGATAGGGCTCGCCCGTGGCCGGGTCGGGCGAGGACGGCCCGGTGGAGCCCTTGCAACTGCCCAGCGAGTTCACGCAGATCACGTACCAGTGATCGGTGTCGATCGGTTTGCCCGGCCCCAGCATCGCCTCCCACCAGCCGGGGCCGGGATCATCCGGCTGGGACGCGGCGTGCGCGTCGGGCGAGAGACCCGTGAGGATCAGCACGGCGTTGTCCCGTTCCGCGTTGAGGCGCCCGAAGGTCTCGTAGGCGATACGCGCGCCGTGCAGCACGCCACCGCGTTTCATCCTGAAGCCGTCCGGCACGCGGACGAAGCGCGTCGCGGGCGGAATGAATTCCCTCATAGCTCAGATCCGGTCGGGTCGGTGGAACCTCAAGGGCGGATTGGTCGGGAATCAGCGATCGAGGGCGGCCAGCCATTCGTCGTCCGAACCCTCGGATATCCCTTCGAACCAGAAACCGGACAGATAGCGTTCGCCGGTGTCCGGCAGCATCGCGAGCAGCACCGAGCCCGCCGGCGCGTTCTGCGCCACACTCAGCGCCGTCGCGACGGTGGCGCCCGCGGACATGCCCGCGAAGATCCCCTCTTCGGCGGCGAGGCGCCGCGCGGTGTCCCGGGCTCGCTCGTCGTCGACGGTCACGAGTTCGTCGATCACACTGCGGTCCAGGACACCGGGTTCGAAGTTCGGGGCCAACCCCTGCAGCTGGTGCAGGTTCCACGCCTGACCGGCCAGCAGCGCCGCTTTGGCCGGTTCGAGCACCACGATGCGCACTTCGGGACGAGCGAGCTTGAGCATCTGGCCGACTCCGGTGACGGTGCCGCTGGTGCCGAAACCGGTGACGAAGTAGTCCAGCCGCTTCCCGGCGAAGTCACCGAGGATCTCCGCGGCCGTGGTCTCCCGGTGGTACGCGGGGTTCGCGGGGTTCTCGAACTGGCGGGCCCGGAACCACCCGTGTTTCCCGGCCAGCTCGTCCGCGATGCGGTTGCCGCCCAGGCTGCCGAGGTCGCCGGGGAACAAGATGACCTTGCCGCCGTAGGCGCGGATGAGCTTGCGTCGCTCCACCGAATAGGTGTCCCCCATCACCGCCACGAACCGGTAGCCACGCGCCGCAGCCACCATCGCCAGCGCGATGCCGACGTTGCCGGAAGTGCACTCCACGATCGTGTCGCCCGGCTTGAGTTGTCCTCTGGCCTCGGCGTCGAGGACCACGGCGAGGGCCAGGCGGTCCTTGACCGAGCCACCGGGGTTGAACGACTCCACCTTGACGTACACCGTGACGTGCTCGGGCGCGAGCCGGTTCAGCCGTACGATGGGCGTGCGGCCGACTACGTCAAGAATGCTGTTGTAAAGAGGCATGACGAAACTTTCCTTCGTAGACGGTTGTGGCCGGACCGGCCAGGACTATCCGCTCGCCGTCGTCCGGCCAGCTGATCTGGAGTTCGCCGCCGGGCACGGAGACCGTGACGCTGCGGTCGACGCGTCCCCGACGCATCAGCACAGCCGCCGCGGCGCACGCCCCGCTGCCGCAGGCGAGGGTCTCGCCCGCGCCGTACTCGTGGACGCGCAGCCTGATCCGGTCACGCGACACGACCTGGGTGAAACCCACGTTGACGGTGGGCGGGAAGATCGACGAGGCCCGCACGGCCGGACCGATCCGCGACACCGGCGCGGCGTCGATGTCGTCGACCTCGATCACGACGTGCGGGTTGCCGGTGGACACGGCGGCGAAGCGGACGAGTGTCCCGTCTTCCAACGCCGTCTCGTAGAGGTCTTCCTGGCTCTCGAAACCGAACAGCGGGATCTGCTCGGGGGAGAACCGCGGCACGCCCAAGCCGATGCTGAAGGCACTGTCTCCCAGTACCTCCACCGAGTGCGTGCCGCTCGGGCTGTCGAGCGCGAACCGGGGCCCTCGCGCCAGACCGGCGCGAAGCAGCCAGGCGGCGACACAGCGCGCGCCGTTGCCGCACTGCATCGAGCGCGAGCCGTCCGCGGTCCAGATCTCGAAGGACGCAACCGCCTGCGCGCTGCGTGGTGGTCTCACCCCGAGGATCAGGTCACACCCGACGCCTCGGTGGCGGTCCGCCAACGCCCGGCAGAGGTCGGGCGAAGGCGACGCCGTGTCCCGCAGATCAAGCACGACGAAGTCGTTGCCGCAACCATGCATCTTGGTGAACTGCCACAGGGGGGACGTTGTCACCCGACTCGCCTCCCGGCCGTGACGCCGCCCCGGTTTCATCGATCCGCAACGGTCTCGAAGACGGGCGCGACCATGTCCATGATGGAGTCGACCGCACCGCCGTCGGTGCCCTCGCCAGGTGTGGCGGTGAACTCGGCCAGTTCGATACCCAGGACGTCGGACGCGGGGATGGACTCGAGTATCGCCCGGATCTGGTTCGGCAGCAGCCCGTCCGGCACCTGGTAGTCGGCCGGGACGTAGCCCGGTTCGAGCACGTCCCAGTCGATGTGCACCCATACCCGTGATCCGTTGACGGCCTGCGCCACCCGTCGCGCGGTGGCTTCCGCCGGCGGGATGATCCGGACGCCGGCCTCGTCCAGCAGCACGCGCTCGGCCGCATCGATGTCACGTGCTCCGATGAGGATGACCTGACGGGGGTCGAGCCCGGCGCCGTGCCCGCTGTCCCACAAGCCGCACGCACCCGACAGCGCCATACCGCCGAGGTAACCCGACCCGGTGGTCTCCGGGGTGTTGAAGTCCCCGTGCGCGTCGATCCACAACACGAGGCAGTCCGGGTGTTCTCGCGCCACCACGGGCAAGCTGGCGAGGCTGGCCGCGCAGGTGTTGGCGACCATCACCGTGCGGTGGTCGGCCGTGATGCTCGCCGACACCGCCTGTCCCAGCGCGGTGAGGGTTTCCCCGGCGGCGGGCAGGCTGACGCTCCAGTCGTCGTCCACCGGAGCGCCGGGCCGGCCGACGTACTGCCCTTTGGCGTCGTAGCGCTGCTCCAGCGCGTGCGCGGTGCGCTCCGCGCCCTCCAGCATCCCCGGCGCACGGTCGCCTATCCGCCCCTGGGACACAATGATCTCGATCATGGACAGATCCCCCTCTGATTTCTTGATCACATCCGCCGGACGAGCACCTCCGCCAAACTCGAAGGGGCACTTGTCCACTCTCTCGATGTTGTCTTCCACGAGACCGTACTGACACCATTCGAGTGCGCCGGCCCCATAGGAACCCAGCTGCCAGGAATGCGGGATACCGTCGTAACGGCCGATTCGGTCGCGGATGTTCGAGCGGACCTTGCGGCCGCTCGGCGTGTCACCGGCGAAGACGTCGAACCGTTCTCGCGGGTTGATGACGAGGATGAAGTGCCCGCCGAGATTGCGGCTTCGACGGACCCGGTGCGCAGGACTGCTCATGTTGCAGAAGAGCGGCATTCCGTCGAAGCACATGGACCAGGCACCGGAACGCGGATCTCGGCCGATGTCGTCCGGCCAGGGCGCGGGATCGATCTCGTGCAGTTCTTGAAGGATCTTCCAGCCGAAGGTGTGGTAGTCGTCGACGGTCCGCGCGGCGACGGCCTCGCGCGAGAACGCCACGACCAAGGGGTACGCGGTGTCCAACCTGCCGTCCCACGCCCGGGACAGCTCCACGTAGTCCCGCAGACCCTCCCCCAAGCGCCGGATTTCCCTTCTCCCGCGGTGTTCGACGAAGATGAATTTCACCAAGCGTTTTTTGAAGGCGTTCCTGGAGAACACACACGGAAACTCCGGATCGGCCAGGCGGGACTCGACATCATCGAGCACCGCGCGGTGCCAGCCATCGGCGTCCTCGCCGGCGCGTGTCTGGGAGATCAGTCTCGTTCTTTCGTTCGACTTGTTCACCTGAGTTGTCCATATCTCACTGAAGTCGGCCGTCAGGGCGTGGGCTCTGGATGGGCTGGGCACACGACGTCCGCGGCGGGCATCGCCGCGGTCAGCAGGTAGTCGGTCGCGTAGCCGTCGACGCAGGCGTTGCGAACCTGCGGACGGTTGTACAGGCCGTGCGAGCCGCCGCCGCTCTCGATGATCATCCGGGAGGACGGCACCATGTCGTGCGTACGGACGGCGCCTTCGAACGGCGTGGCACCGTCCATTGTGGCCTGCAGCATCAACACGGGTGGCAGCCCGCGGCCGTCGATGGCCATGGGCTGTCTGTTCGGCACGGGCCAGTACGCGCAGGGCAGGCCGGACCACGTGTTCGCCCAGGTCTCGAGCGGCGCTTTGGCCGCGTAAGCCGTGCTGTCGCGATCCCAGCGGGTCCAGTCCCGCGGCCACACGCCCTCGTTGCAGCTGATCGCGGTGTAGGCCGCGGTGGCGTTCTCGGCCGCAGCGGACGTCGGCTCGGCCAGCCGGGCCAGCTCCACCAGCGCGGCCGGATCGGACCTGGTCGCGTAGTCGCTCAGCGCGCGGGCGTTGCTCACCCAATTGGTGTCGAAGTAGGCGGAGTTGAGGATCACGGCGTCCAGCTCGCCCGGACCGAGCACGCCGATCGCCGCGTGGGCGAGCCGGGCGCGGGCCTTCCCGCCCGCGACCTCGACCGCCTGCCGGGTGACGCCGAGGTGGAAGACGTCGTCGTGGCGCGCGATCCAGTCGAACCACTGCTCCGCTCTGGCCTGCAACGCCACGTCCTGATCCAGGTTGCCGCGGTACCAGACGTCGTCCGGGTCGGCGTCGGCCACGCTGTCGAGGACCATGCGGCGCACCCGGCCGGGGAACAGCTGCCCGTAGACCAGGCCGAGATAGGTGCCGTAGGAGGATCCGTAGTAGGAAATCCGCTGCTCTCCCAGTGCTTTGCGGATCTCGTCGATGTCGCGGGCGGTGTCGGTCGTCGTCAGGTGCGGCAGCTCGGCCCCCGATCGCCGGGCGCAGCCGGTCGCGTACTGCCGCGCACGGGCGGCAGCACGCGCTTTGTCCGCCGGGCCGCCGGGGTCGGGGTCGGAAACGGGCTGGGCGAAGAACGCCGGCCCGTCCACGCAGCTGATCGGACTGCTGCCGCCGACACCACGCGGATCGAAGCCGATGTAGTCGTAGACCCGCCGCACCGAGTCCGGGAGGATCGCCGCCCGGTACAGGCCACTGCTGCCGGGCCCGCCGGGGTTGTAGACCAGGACGCCCTGCCGTTGGGCCGCCGGCCCCGTCGCCTTCAGTTTCGACACTTTGACGGTCAGCCGGGCGCCCGACGGCCGGTCGTAGTCCATCGGCACCGAGATCGTGCCGCACTCGTAGTCCGGATGGTCTTCACAGGGGTGGTCGAACAGCACCCGCGGCGTCGCGGGTGCTACCGCCACCGCGACCGATGCCGGTGGAATCAGCCCTGTCACGAGCATCGCGACGGCCGCCAAGACGAGCTTCATCGCATCTCCGTTCTTCTCGGCCGGGCGCTACCACCGGCAAGGCTCGAATCAGGTGCCGGCCCCGACGTCGTCGGCAAGACCCGCGGACACGGACACCACCAGCGCGCAACGGGCGACGGCCTCACGTGCCCTGCGCACGGCAGCCTCGGCATCCGGGCCGTCGGCCCGGGCCCAGAGCGGCCGGGAGGCCGAGTCACTGAGACGACGTACTTCGTCGCCGACCGCCACGGCCAGCTGGACGTGCGAACCGTTCGCCCGAGCCTCGTCGAGACCGTCCACGCGCGTCAGGGTCCCGGTGCACGGGGCGGTACCGAACCAGATGGCCTGTACCGGCCCGTGGGGCTCGCTCAGCCGCCGGCGCGCGTCCGGCAGCACCGGTTCGCCGAAGGTGTGCCGGACCGCCAGGTCGACCAGGTCCACGCCGGTCGCATCGCGCACCAGGTAAGGGATCTCATCGCCGGCGAGCCGCAGGTGGGTCTCGATGGTGCGGGGGCCCACCTCGGTGAGCACCAGTTCCGTGTGACACGGTCCGTCCCGCACCCCCAGCGCGGTGAGAACCCGGCGCGTGTGGTCGGCGGCCGCGGCGAGCACGGCCTCGGGCAGATCCGCCGGCAGCACGTGGCCGAGCTCCACCAGGGTGGCGGGATCCGAGAATTTCCGGGTCACCGCCACCACGAGGTGCTCCCCGTGCTCGGAGAAGGATTCGACGCTGATCTGGACCCCGTGGAGGAACTCCTCCACGAGCACGCTCGCGGAGCCACTCCGGCCGGTGTGCGTCGAACCGACACAGCGCCGATAGGCCGCGGCCGACCGGTCCGGATCGGTGATCACGCCGACACCGGCACTGCCGGAGCCGTCGAGCGGTTTCACCACCCACGAACCCGGGTGGTCCACGAGCCAGCCCCGCAGTTCCTCACTGCTGTTCACGACGCGGGCCAGGACGTATTCGACACCGGCCGACCTCAGCGTGCGGCGCATCCGGTCCTTGTTGTGCACGGCGGCCACGGTGGCCGGGTCGTGCCCGGGCAGTCCGAGCGCGACACCGACCGCGGCCGCCATGTCCTGGTCACGTTCCCCGAACGTCACGACTCTGGTGATCGGATCGGCTTTGTCGACCAGCTGGGCCGCTTCGACCCACTCACGGGCCGAACAGCGCGCGCCCAGAGCCAGCACCCGCTCGTGCGCACCGGGCTGCTGAAGCTTCGGCAACAGGGGCAGCTGGCACAGCACGGACGTCCTCGTGCCCGGCCGGTGCTCCCGCAGCAGCCGGGGGATTTCCAGCCCGCCGCCGACCACCAGTACGTGTTCGGAATCCGCCACGTCCTCACCTACCTCTTCACCAGGGCTCGGCTTCTGCCACCGGCCACCATCAGCACGCCACCTACCGCGAACGCCACGGCCAAGCTCGCCCACCCCAACGGACCGCGTAGCACCACGGCCGTCATGAAGGGCGGCCCGAACGACAACTGCGCCGCGTTGCCGACGTTGAAAACACCCAGGTAGGCACCCATGGCACGGTCGGGCGCCAGCCGATGGGACAGTTCGAACGCCGCGGCGGAGTGCATGTTCTCCCCCACGGTCAGCACCATGACCGCGGCGACGGCCAGCCCGATCGCGCCCGCCGGGCACGCCGGCTCGGCGGCCAGGAACAACAGGCACGAACCGGCGAGCGGGGCGAGGGCACGAACCACCGTGCGGCGAGCCGCGGCCGGGCCCGCGCACCACCGCGACAGCGGCACTTGCAGCAGCACCGTCAGCACCGTGTTCGACGCCAGCAACGGGCCGATCAGCGCGGGCGGCGCCTGCGTCCTGGTCACCAGCCAGAGGGGGATCAGCGTGAACAGCACCGAATCATGGAGTGAGAGCACGGCATTGCCGATGGACATCAGCACGTATCGACCGTCCACCTTGGACCGTTGCCTCGGCCCGGCTGACGGCGCGGGCCGCGGGAGATCCCTCCCCAGTACCCGCACCACGACGAGCAAACCGACGTACGACAAGGCGTTCACCGCGAACCCGAGCCGGAACGACCACTCCGCGCCCATCGCGATCAGCACCCCGGAGCCCAGCAGCCCGAGGCTCATCCCGGCATTGCGCACGGTCCGCAGGACCGCCATCGATCTGGTGCGTTCGTCGGCCGCCTCGACCTGCACCACGAACGCCTGCTGGACCGCCGGGGCCGCCCGATCCAGCACGCACACCGCGCAGGTCAGCACCGCGTAGGCGGAAAAGGACGACACGAACACGAACCCGCTGTAGCCGATCGCTCTCGCCAGCAGCAGCACCGACCAGACGCGGTCGGCGCCGAATCGGTCGGCCAGGGCGCCGGCGAGCACCGGGGACGCCAGCCCGAGCAGGTTCGCCGCACCCAGCACCACACCGATTCGCACCGGGTCGACGCCCAGGTACGTGACGACGAAGACCGGCGCGAGCGCCAGGAACAGCCCGCTGCCCGTCGAGTCCCCGGCGGCCGCGCAGGCCAGCAGCCGTCCGGCGCGCGTACGCGGCGCGTAGCTGTCGTACAACCGGCGGGTGATCACGGCGCACCGGGTGCGGCTTCGAGGACATCGGCCGGAGCGGTCACCCAGTCCCGGTGGGCCGGCAGCCGACCCGAGATCGCCCGGTCGAACGCGCTTCGCAGGGCACCGAACACCGGCCCGGGCCGCTCGTCGCCGACCGGCATTCCGTCCAGACGCGTCACCGCGACCACTTCCATGGCCGTACCGGCCAGCAGCACCTCCGCCGCGGTGCGCAGCTCGATGCGGGCGAGCGGCCGCTCTCTGGTGGGTATGCCGAGGTCGTCCGCCAGCGTCAGCACCGCGTCGCGCGTGATGCCGGGCAGAATGCCCTCCTCGGCGGGCGGCGTGACGAGCGTACCGTCGACGACCGCGAACACGTTCGCCGCCGACGCCTCGGCCACCCGGCCGGCCTGGTTGAGCAGAATCGCCTCGTGGTCGCCGCCGCGCACCGCCTCGAGCCGGGCGAGCGACGGGTTCAGGTAGCCCCCCGTGGACTTCACGCTCGGTGGCAGCTGGGCCGGGCCGCTGCGAACCCAGCCGCTGACGCGCACCCGGATACCGCCGCCGGCCTCCGGCAAGTACCCGGCCCACTCCCAGCAGCCGATCGCCACCTGAACCTGGTCCAGCTGGGCCGCGACGGACATGACGCCCGGTCGCAGGAAGACCAGCGGCCGCAAGTAGCCCGATGACAGTCCGGAACGCTCGACCAGCTCGGCGCAGGCGGCCACGATCTCGCGGCCGGTGAACGGAATCCGCATGCCGAGGGCTTGCGCCGACGTGAACAGCCGGTTCACGTGCTCACGCAGGCGGAACACCAGCGGCCCGGAACGGCCGGGGTAGAACCTGATCCCTTCGTACGCCCCCCACCCGTAGTGCGTCGAGGGATTCATCAGGTGCACAACGGCGTCGCCGCTGTCCACGAGCCGGCCGTCCAGCCACACCGGGCCGTCGGTCACGTTCATCGGTGCCTCCCTCTCAAATTCCGCACTCGTGCGTCAACCGCGCCCGCTCGCCCCGGTCCTGCAGCGCGAGCGCGGAGCGCAACGACTCGTCGTCCGGCAGCCGGAACACGCCGTGCCGGCGCTCGAAGTGGCAGCCCCGCGTGCGTTTGGCCGGATAGCCGGCCAAGCCCAGCTCGAACCGCCGTACGCCGCGAGGAAGACCCCATTCCAGAGCGTCGTAGTAGACGACGTTGAAGTAGCAGAAGTCCTTCGGCCCGAGCCGGTCGTAGTCGAAGCCCGCCGTTCTCGCGTAGAGCGTCTCGTCGCGGCGCAGGCAGATCACGAAGCCGACCGGCTCGTCCTGCCGCAGCGACCTGATCACCACCAGCTCCGGTCCGCACCACCGGGCCAGCGCCTCGAACTCCAGGACGGTGCGCTCTCGCTCGGCGGGCAAGCCGTAACGGGTGCGCAGATTGCACCGCAGGTCCACCAGGTCGGACCCGATGGCGTCCGGCCCGGTGGCGATGTGGCTGCGGTCCGGGCCGGCGAGGTAGTCACGGCGCTCCTTCAGTACCCGGCCGCGTCGCCGGGACGACAGCGAGGCGACGTAGTCCTCCCAGCCGGTTCCTTCGCACTCCAGCACGCTTTCCGCGCCCAGCACCGCGATCTGGTGCTGCGGGGAGAGCGCCGGCCGGAGCCGGTCGAGGAACTCGTCCGTCAGGTACAGCAGGCCGTGACTGGCGCACCCCAGCTCCGCCGCGGCGTCGGCCACCGCACCGGGCAACCCGCGGCACACCTCGATCCGCTCGTCCGGACCGAGTGCCGGATCCACCACCACCCCGTGGTGGGCGCCGTACGTGCCCAGTGCGACGCTCGGGTAGGCCTTCGTCCGGGCGGCTTCCAGGTCCAGCGCTCGGAAGCGATCGGCGAGATCGGCGGCCAGCCGATCGTGATCACCGAAGGCACGTTCGTCACCGATCATCGCCGGCACGTCGTAGAACCGCAGCCCGCCCGGCTCCGGCGAGCGCAGCAACGGAGCCGAGAGCACCGGGCGGCCGGCACGGATGGCGACCAGGTTCAGCACCTCGTGCAGGGGCAGCTGCCCGGCCACCCGGCGGAACCCGGCCGACGACCACACCGGCGTGCGGCCGAACGGATCGACCCACGTCTCACTGTCCACTTCGGATGGTTCGGCAAGGATCCACTTCACCGGTCGCACGCCGCCTCGCTCCGCTCGGCCCGCCAGACTGTCCTGGCCTGCAAGAGATCGGCCGACAGCCGAAGGCGGTCGCACAGCTTCCGTTCGTCCGGCGCCGTCACCGTCCAGCTGAGCACGAAGTCCCCGGACTTGCGGCTCTCGTAGTCCGCCTCGTCCCAGAACTGCCCCGGGCGGGCGAGCACATCCAGGTCGTGCAGCCAGTCCTCGGTGCCTTCGGGCGGGCCCGACGGCAGCTCGACCAGCCGGCCACGCCGGGGTGGCAGCCCGTAGTTCGCCACCGGCAACGCGGCTTGCGCCGCCCGGCTGATCGCGTCCACGTCGACGGGCAGCCCGGCGGCCACCCGCAGCCACGTGCGGCGCAGATCGCAGTTCAGGGCTCGGTCGAGCATCGGCGGGATCGGGTGGCCGGGCAACCGCGAGGCGATCTCGCAGAGCACCGGTCGCCGGCCCTCGGCGACGAAGAACTCCGCGTGCAGAAGGAGACTTCCGGCCGACGGCAAGGCGTCGACCACCTGCCACAGCTCCTCGCGCAGGGCGGCGCGCCACGGGTGGTCGCCGGCCAGCAGATGGCTTCCGCTGCCACTGTCCTGCAAGTGCGCCAGACATCCCAGTTCGGTGTAGGCGGCCGGGAGGGCGAACACCCTGCGCCCGTCCACCACCAGGCCGTCCACGTGAACGACGTCGCCGGGTACGAACTGCTCGGCCAGATGATCGGGCAGTGTCGCCGGCAACCCGGCGAGATCGGACTCGGTGTGCAGCACCCGAACCCCGACACTGCCGGAGGACGACCGCGGCTTCACCACGAGAGGAAGGGCGAATCGAGAGGCGAAGCCGCGGACCTCCGCGGCGGTCTCCACGCGCTGCCAGTGCGGCCCTGGCAGGCCGGCGTCGGCCAGGTGCTCGCGCATCAGCGCCTTGTCCCGGTACGCCGCCGCACTCGGTCCTCGTTGCCCGGGCAGGTCGAGCAGGTCACGCAGTCGCGCCGCGGCCAGCACGTCGGCCTCGGCGAAGGACACCACCCGGCTGATCGGATTCCGACGCGCGACTTCCAGTCCGGCCGCGACCACGGCCTCGGTGGTGTAATCGCCGACCACCGTGACCGATCCCGCGCCGGAAGGCACCGGCCCGCCCGTCACAACGGCGCAGCCGGCGACATCGGTGAGATCAAGACCGCGCTGACGCGGGCTGAGCAGGACGAGGATCATCGCGGGTCCCGTTCCAGTGTGTCAAGCAAGGCGATGGTCGCCGCGTCGAGCTCGATGCCCTGCGCCAGCTGGCGCTCCCGGTTCCGGTGCTGCGGATCGCCGGGAACGAGCACGGGCCGCGCCGGATCGGCGGCGCGGCTGCCCTGCGTGGCGTCCAGCAACCGGGCCAGCGCCGCCGTGGCGGCTTCGGCACCGCCGAGCACCTCCGGGTCGATCGCCAGGAGCAGGTGGGCCACACCGCGGCCGTGCCGCGCCGTGCCGACGTGGGCCATTTCGAAGTCCAAGGGACCCCCGACCAGCACCGCGGTCAGCAAGGTGACGGCCATCCCCAGCCCTTGGCCTTTGTAGCCGCCCAGCGGTGCGAGTCCGCGTGCCCGCGAGGCGTCGAGGGTGCCGACGCCGTCGACGTCCACGGCCCAGCCCGGTTCCAGCGCCCGGTCCGCACGGCCGCGTTCCTTGATCTCGCCGAAGCACACCTGACTGGTCGCCATGTCCAAGCAGAACCGGTCACCGTAGGCCAGGGCGACCGGGTTGGTGCCCAGCAACGGATCGACGCCGTTGAACGGCGCGACCCGCGCCGCCGCCGAAGTGGTCACCAATCCGACCAGGCCGTGCGCGGCGATCCGGCGCGCGTAGCAGCCGGCCGCGCCGAAGTGGTTGGAACGACGGACGCCGATCAGCCCGATACCGTGCGTCTTGGCCCGCTGCACCGCGAGCCGGGCGCCGTGCAGCGCGGCGACGACGCCGAGCGCGTCGCCGGCGTCGACCTGCACCACCGGTCCGGTGTCCTTGACGATGACGATTTCGGGTGTCGCGGTGGCCACCGAACGCCGGAGTTCGTCCAAATAGGAGCCCAGCAGCCGGACGCCATGGGTGTGCACGCCCAGCAACGAGGTCTCGACGAGTACCTCGGCCACCTCGCGCGCCTCGGCGACGCCGTGCGCCGCGAGGGCAGTGGTGGCCACCTGCGTGATCTCGGCCGGATCGTGCCACCGGCGGGCGTCGATCGTGGTCAAAGCAGGCTCCCTGCCGGTTCGATGTGGGCCGGGGATTCCCAGTCCGGGACAAATCCGGTACCCGGGCCGGATGCCAGGCGGATACGGCCGGCGTCGTCCAGCAGCGCGCCATGACCGGTGTCGGTGGCCAAGAGCGCGATGGTGTCCAAGTCCACGTGGTCGGTCAGCCCGGCCAGGTGCGCGGCCGCACTGGCGCCCGCCGAGGACTCGGGCAGGCAGCCGAGCATGCTGCCGAGACCCGACTCCCGGCAGAGGCGCACCATCTCCAGGGCCGGGGTGATGCCACCGGCTTTGAGGACCTTGATGTTCACGCCGTCGAAGACCCCGACGGCCGACGCGACCTGGTCCGGGGTGGTCACCGACTCGTCGGCGAAGACGGGCAGGACGCCAGCGGCCCGCAACCGGCGGTGGGCAGCGACCTCGTTCGTGCCGAAGGGTTGTTCCAGCGCCACCACGCCCAGCTCCGGCAGGAGGTCGAGGACGTCGAACAGCTCCTCGGGCCGCCAGCACGCATTGCCGTCCACCCAGAACGGCGCATCGGTGTACTCACGCAGTGCTCGCAACACGTCGATGTCGCCGGCCCGTGCCAGTTTCACCTTGTACAGCCGCCACCCCGGAACGCGGCGGAGCTTGTCGACCATCGCCGTGACGGTGTCGAGACCGATGCTGTAGCTCGAGGATCTCCCCGTCGGGTCGGGCAACCCCAGGTGGTCGTACAGCGGCGCACCGGACAGGCGGGCGGCCAGGTCGTGCCCGGCGATGTCCAACGCCCCCAGGGCGAACGGACAGTCCGCCAGGATCGGCCGCAGCCGGTCCCAGGTCTGCGCCGGCGCCGTCGGGTCCGCGTCGCGCAACAGCGGCCGCACATCCTTCATCCGTCGAAGAAGTACTTCGGCGGTGGAGTTGTAGTCGGCCGTCATGAACACCGATGCCTCGCCCCAGCCGGAGCACCCGTCGGCGGACAGTTCCACCAGTACGGCCTGGTGCGCCGGAATCTCCTCCCGCGCACACCGCCACACGTCCTTGTCCACCATGCGCACCAAGTGCGTCCGCAGCCTCATCGGATGCCACCGGCGAAGAACTCGGCGTCCTGCGTCGCATAGGGGGTCAGTTCGTCCCACCATTGCGCACGGGGGTCGAACACCGCGTGAAAGGGACGGCCGACCAGGTCCGGGTCACGTGCCTGAAGGAATCGCAGTGCGAAGGCGGGTCCTTCGTGCAACTGCGTGATCCCGTCCACGGCGACCTTGCCCGGGGACGTCGACATCACCGGGCCGCGGGCGGTGCGGCCCAGACCGGACAGCGCCCGCACCGCACCCTGGTACGTTTCGAGGGCGCGGGCGATCGGCAACCCGAAGTACCGTCTCGCGCCGGTATCCCGCTCGACGAACATGTAGTAGGGCACCACACCGTGGCGGACCTGGCTTTGCCACAGCTGTGCCCACGTGTGCGCGTCGTCGTTGACGTGCCGGACAACCGGGGCCTGCGAGCGCAGCACCGCCCCGGTGGCGGACAACCTGCGCAGGGCATCGCGCGCCGCATCGGTCGACAGCTCCGCCGGGTGCGACAGGTGCAGCATCAACGCCACGTGCTTCCCCGCCAGCACCATCCGTTCGAGCAGCCGCAACAGCTCATCGGCGTCCCCGCCGGCCAGCAAACGGTGCGGCCAGAACGAAATCGCCTTGGTACCGATGCGAACCGTCTGTACGTGGTCGTGTTCCGGCCGCAGCAACGGCTCCAGGTACTGACGAATCAGCTCGGTGCGCATCACGAGCGGATCTCCGCCGGTCAGCAGCACGTCGACGATCTCCGGATGCCCGCGCAGGTAGTCGGTCATCACCTCCGGCCCGGAAACCGCCTGGCGCAGGTCCGGCCGGTCGACGAACTGGGCCCATCGGAAGCAGTAGCCACAGTAGCTGTGGCACGTCTGCCCGTGGCGCGGAAAGACCAGCAGCGTCTCGCGGTACTTGTGCTGGAGCCCCCAGCTCTGACCGTCTTCACCGGGCACGTTCAGGGTGATCTGATCGCCAGGGTGCGGGTTGAGCCGGTCCCGGACGCTGTCGGCCACGGCCCGCAGACCCGCCCGGCTCTCCGTGCGCATCGCCGACTCGACGGCTGCGAAATCCGCCGCCTCGAGCATGTCCCGGTGCGGGAAGACCAGTCGGTACATCCCGTCCGACGGTGCGCGGTCCCAGTCGATGAGCTGGTCGACGACGTACGAGCTGACCTTGAACGGCAACACCTGTGAGACGACGTCGACCTCGTGGGCGAGTCCGGCGTCACGGGTGCGATCGAGCACCAGCTCACGCAGCCGGCGCCCGGAGACCGTGCGCAGCGCCACGGCCTCGACGACCGGAGTGGCCATCACTTGTTCACTTCCGCTTTGCCCCAGTCGAAGTCGACCTGGCCGAGTACGTCCATTTCGGACATCAGCGAATGCAGGCCGGTGTAGTCGCGCACCAGCCGAGCACGGGAGGTGTCGGCCCTGGTCTCCGCTATCATTCGTTGCCGGCCGGGGACTTGCTCGATCTCTAGGATGCGTTCCCACGTGGAGTAGTCGGTAGCCACGAACGCCTCCAATCCCGCGACCAGCATGTCCAGGAAGAACCGCTTGCGATCCGGGTCGAGCACCTCGTAGATGACTTTTCCGAGTTCGTCGGAAATCGAGGCGTGGCAGTACTCGTCCCGATTGTGCAGTGTCGCCGTCGTGGAGTTGACGACCTGGATGTCCGGGTCCGCGGCCAGCAGGTCCAGGTAGGCGTTGATCGAGATCTCCGAGACCGTGGCGAAGGCCAGTGTCGTCAGACTGCGCTGCCACCGTTCTTCGGCTCGATCGCGCAACGCCTGGTGCACGACGGCGGTGTGCGAGTCCGGAAGCCAGGCGTCGGGCAGCGCGGCTTGCCGCTTTCGCCGGGTCACCGCACTGGCACCGATGTGCATCAGGGTGTGGTACTGCTCGTCCACCATCGCCTGAGCGAGCGCGATCTCCATGGTCGGACCACCGAGGCCCGGGAACTCACCCTCCATCACCAGCGCGAAAGCCGGGTTCGCCACCCGCTGCTCGGCCAGCACCGTGTGCCGGTTGTAGGCGATCCACGCCCAGCTCAGCAGACGCGAACGGACATGGTCGGGAAGCCCCAGCCAGGTCGGATGGTCGTGGAAGGGGACGAGGTGCTCCGGGTAGTCCGGGCGGCCGACGTCGAACAAGTCGTCGAGGTCCGGCTCGTCCCGCTTCACCGTCGCCCGGCGCCGCCAATTGCCGGCGAGGCGACCTATGACGGCGCTTTCGACGTTGTTTTCCGGGTCGAACGACGGCAGCCCCGGAATGTGCAGGAGGTTTTCTTCCATCACGCCACCCTCCGGTCCGAGACCCAGAACCGGGTCAGATGGCGCCGCTTGTCCTGATAACTCGACCGCGCGTGCAGCATTCGCTGGTTGTCCCAGACGAGCAAACCATCGTTCGGAATGAGAATGCGAGTCCGGAATTCCGCGAAAAGGTCACTGACCCGATGGGCCAGCGCCCGCCCGGCCGGCCCCAGCGGCAGCTCGCCCTCGACGGGAGCCGCGGCAAGAGGCGGATCGTAGTCGCCCGCGGTCAGCAGGTTGAAGCTGAACCTCAGCAGCCGCCGGCCGCCGGCCGCCGAGCCGAGCATCGTGGTGCGCAGCCGCCTCCCGTCCGCCGCCGGGAACACGAGTTCGGGCTCGACCAGCAGGGCCGCTTCCTCCTCGGTGAGCATGGGCAGCAGCGTCTCCACATCGAGCAGGTCCGTGTGGCCACCACCGCAGCGAGCCTGCCGGTGGCAGTACAGCGCCAGGTAGGCAGGACTCGGGTCCCACCCGGGCGCCTCCGTGTGCGCCAGAATGGTGTTCGCACTCTGTGAATACGAGCGCCCGTCGTTACCCGCCCGATAGGTGACTTCGTGGGTGGGCGAACCGCTGTACTGCGGAATGAGCTCGCCGATCCGCCCCAGCACCTCGGCCGCGGAATCCTGTCCGCCGACATCCCGCAGAACTACGTAGCCGTGCTCGTCCAGCACATCGCGGGCAAGCTCCGCCGGTGCCGGCAGAAATGGTCTCCCCATTGACTGCCCCCTGTTTCATCAGTAAAAGCGCCAAGACCGCTCACAGCGGTTGCCACTGACGGATCTCGCAGGCCCCGTGGCGCGGCCGATCGACGACCGCGGCCCCGCACGCCGATCCGGGTCGCGACGCGTCACCCCAATCCCCGGACGAGCCTCCCCGAATCTCTCCCAGCCCTCTTGGCTCGAACACCGTCGCATCGGCCGTCGACAATCCGTCGACAATCCGTCGACAGTCGATCAAGGCCCCGCCGCTCGCGTTCTGCCGATGGATGTCAGTCGTTCCCGGTGCCCTACCTCTGGCGGGAGCTGCCCGGCCATTCGCCGGTCGCCGCCGAGCACGCCGACGTCGACACGTGGCGGATCTATCTCAGCGACTTCGGGCCGGCCACATCGACGCATTCGACCTGATGTCTGGTTACAGGTGGCGGGAATCGATCCGCCACGCCAGCAGCGACAGAATCGCCAGGCGACGTACGACGGCATCCGGATCTTGGCGAATCGTGCGGCAGAGCAGTGGCAACACCCGTCGGCCGACGTCCTTGCCGAGCCGTCGCCGACCGAGAGCGGCCACGGCGTGCCGGCGGATGATGAGGTGTGGCGAATTCAAGCCGGTCATCGCGGTGCCCACCTCGTGCGCTGCTATATATCGCAAAAGCCGTTACAAGGCGCGAAATACTGGCCCAGCGCAGGCAGGTACGCCGGGCGCCGCTCGATGAAATCCGCCAAGGGGTGGCAATCCCGCGGCGGCGCGACGACGGCACTGACCACCACTTCCGAGGGGAGGCTTTCGGCCCGGTCGAGAACGAGGTCGAGGCGACCGAGGCGGGACAGCGACATCGCAGGCCCGGGAAGGCTGCGGGACCGAGGTCACGCAGAGCCGATTCGGCGCCTTCGGACCGGACGTCGCCCTCGGAGTTTCCCAGCAGAGGAGCCAGGTACGCGGCGCGTTCGGGGGGTGGGAGTGCGGCGACGCCGGCCAGCGCGACCGACCGCGCGTGCAGGCCGGGAAGTGACGGCGCACCTCGCCGGCGGTCAGGACGCGCCTGATCACCGTGTCGTGCTGTTCCTCGTCGAGGAGCAGCACCACGAAGTCACTGCGGGTGACGCCCTTCTCGCGAAGCGTCTCTCGCGCTCGGAGGCAGACGCGGACCAGCGCCGTCAGGTAGCGGTCGAAGGTGGCCTGCCAATGCTCGGCTGTCCCGGAGCACGCCTGAGCGGTCAGGTCCTTTCCCAGCGTGCGGCCGCGTCGTCGGGGAGCCAGTTGTCGAGGTGGAGCTCCCAGTCGCCCGTGGCAGCCGTTCATCGGCACCTCCGAAAGAACCGGCGGCCGGTTCCGAGGTGTGGAAGGTTGGCGCCATGACAGTGCCTGCGCTTCCCGAGGAGTCCTTCCACCGCGTGCTCTGCGTCGTCGCGCACCCTGACGACATGGAGTACGGCGCGTCCGCGGCCGTCGCTCGCTGGACCGCGCGCGGCATCGAGGTCGGCTACCTCCTGCTCACCCGCGGCGAAGCCGGCATGCCGAACCCTCCCGAAGAGACCGCACGCCTGCGTGTCGCCGAGCAGCAGGCCGCCTGCGCCGCCGTCGGCGTCACTCACCTGACCATCCTCGAACACCCGGACGGCGTGCTCGTCTACGGCCTCGACCTGCGCCGGGACATCTGCCGGGAGATCCGCCGGTTCAAGCCCGACGTCGTCCTCGGCACCGGCTACGAGATCGAGACGCCCTTCGGCTTCGACCAGGCCGACCACCGCGCGGCCGGACTCGCGACGCTCGACGCGGTGCGCGACGCGGGCAACCGGTGGGTCTTCCCGGAGCAGGTCGACGACGAGGATCTCGAACCGCACTCGGTGCGCTGGTTGATCCTTCCCGGGCTGGCCGGTTTCGCGACCCACGGCGTCGAGGTCACGGGTGAGCCGCTGCGCCGCGGCATCGCCTCGCTCGAAGCGCACGCCGCGTACCTGGCCGCGCTCCCGGACCACCCGGCCCCGAAGGACTTCATCCCGAAGTTCACCGCGATGAGCGGCAAGGCCATGGGCGTCGAGCACGCCGTCCTGTTCCGCGCCCACGACCTGCAGGCACCACCGGAGTTAAGCATCGACGAACCCCGATCAGGGGATGCATAAAGAGTTAATATAAAGCTGCTATGCTTAGGGCATGAGTCGCCGAGACGCCGCGCGCGGCGCTTCCGATGCCATCGGGTCCGCCCTCTACGGGCTGGCCACCAGGGCCGTGAGACGTCTTCCCCGCGACATGAGCCTGACGTCCGCCGCCACCTTGGCCACCCTGGACAAGACCGGCCCGCGGCGGATCACCGATCTGGCGGTGGCCGAGGGCGTCACCCAGCCCGCGATGACCGTCCTGGTCCGGGTGATGGAGGAAGCCGGGCTGGTCGAACGGAAGGGCGATCCGTCCGACAAGCGGGTCACGCTGGTGTGCCTGACCGAGGCCGGCGCGTCGTACGTCCGGACGCGCCGCCAGGCGGGCGTCGACGCGTACGCGCGGTTGATCGGCGAACTCACCGGTGACGAGGTCGAGGCCCTGGCCGCTGCCCTTCCGGCGCTGCGGCACCTGGCGGAGCTCGAAAGCCACGCCCGCGAAGGGGCGGACCGGTGACCGAGGCCGAGACGATACGTTCCGAGGCACGTCTGCTGGTCCCCGCCCTGATGTTCATCGCCCTGGTCGTGGCGGCGGTCGCCAGCCTCGGGACGCCGCTCATCACCAGCGTGGCGACCACGTTCCACGTCTCCCTCGACAGCGCGCAGTGGACGCTGACCATCGCCCTGCTCAGCGGCGCCGTCGCCACACCCGTCCTCGGCCGGCTCGGAGCCGGGCCGCACCGGCGGGCCACGATTCTCGCCACGCTGGCGATCGTCGTCGCCGGCAGCGCGCTCACCGTGCTGCCGCTGCCGTTCGCCTGGCTGCTCGTGGGCCGAGCGGCCCAAGGCGCCGGCCTCGGTCTCACGGCGTTGATGATGGGCGTGGCCCGCGACCACCTTCCCGAAGAGCGCAGCGCGCCCACGATCGCCCTGATCTCCGTGGTCTCCATCATCGGCGCCGGCGTCGGCTACCCCCTGGCCGCGCTGCTCGCCGAGTTCGGCGGACTGCGGGCCGCCTACGGCCTCGGCCTGCTCGTCACCGCCATCGCCTTCGTGACCGCGTGGCGCTCCATGCCCGCGGCTCCCGCAGGCCGCTCCGCTCGCGTGAACGTGGCCGGTGCGCTCGTCCTGGCGGGCGGGCTGTTCCTCGTCCTGTTCCTGGCCGGCGAGCGGAGCCTGTGGAGCCGGCACCTCGCCGTGGCCGTGATCCTTGCCGTCGCCGCCGTGCTCCTGCTCGGCGTCTGGGCCGTCTCCGAACTGCGAACCAAGACGCCCCTGATCGACGTCCGGGCGGTGCGGCACCCGGCGGTCGCCGGGGCGAACATCGCCATGTTCGTCGGCGGCAGCGGCATGTACCTCCTGCTCACGCTCATCACCCGCTACGCGCAGACGCCGCACAGCGCCGGTTACGGCTTCGGGCTGACCACCTTCGTGGCGGGGCTGGTCCTCATCCCGTTCTCCGTGCTGGGGTTCGTCGCCGGCAAGCTCACGCCGCGGGTCCGGAAGCGGATCGACGGCCCTCTGCTCCTGGCCGTCAGCGCCGCCATCGTCGGCGGCGGGTTCGTCCTGTTCGCCACCGCCCGATCCAACCTGGCCGAACTGCTCGCGGCCATGGGCGTGCTGGGCTTCGGCGTCGGCAGCTTCTCGGCCGCCATGCCCGGCGTCATCCTGGCCGTCACCCCCCAGAGCGAGACGTCGAGCGCCATGAGCTTCAACTACGTCGTCCGCAGCGTCGGGTACTCCCTGGGCAGCGCCATCGGCGGCCTGATCCTCGCCGCGGGCACCGCCACGGACCGCCTCTTCCCCGACGACAGCGCCTACACCACCGCGGCGCTGGTCGGCGTCGGCGCCATGATGATCACGACGCTGGCCGGCCTCGCCCTCGCCCGCCGGCGCTCGTCCGAGACAACGCCGTAAGTCAGATGCATTTCATCCCGACACTGGAGGTTCCATGCCCAAGGGCTACTGGGTCAGCGTCTACCGTTCCATTTCGGACCCCGAGAAGCTGGCTGCCTACAACAAGCTGGCCGGCCCGGCCGTCAGGGCCGCGGGCGGGCGGGTGCTCGCCCGCGACGGCCGGGTCGTCGCCCACGAAGCCGGAATCGTCCAGCGCACCATCCTGATCGAGTTCGACAGCTTCGACCAGGCCGTCGCCGCCCGCGCGAGCGCGGCCTACCAGGAGGCGCTGACCGCACTCGCCGACGGCGTCGAGCGCGACTTCCGCATCATCGAAGGCCTCGACTGACCGGCGGGGACCGGGCACGTGGCCCGGTCCCCGCTCGTCGTGCTCGAGCCGAGGTGTTACTTGGGCTTGCGGCTGTCGCTGAGCCGCCACGACTTGGCGTACTCGAGACTCCCGTCCATTTCCCACCCACCTGGATCTTTGCCGAACAACGGCATCGCGGACGGGCCTACCCCCACGCCACCCCACCACTTCCCGGAGTCACCCCGGCCGAAATCTATGCTCCCCACTCCGAGCGGAATGCTGAAGCCCCAGCCCGAACCGCCGAGGTCCTCGATCGTCCCTTCGGCGATCTTGAAGCCGTAAGTGGCTCTGGTGCCCACGGACGGCGAGAATCCCATCTTTCCGGACGCCGAGATGCCATCGCCGTACTTGTCGATTCCGTGGCACACCTCACCGGCGAAATACCCGCCGGCAGCGATGCCCGCACTGAGGCAGTCGGCGATCGTGAAGTGGTCGAAGAACTTCTCCTTCATCTCCTCCTTCCACTCGTACGCCTCGCGGATGGGACGGAAGAACTCCTCGATCAGGTTGATGTCGGGGCCGTGCCCGGGAGGCGTCGCCGCCTTCTTGGCCTCGGCCTGCACGGCCTTGTCGGCTCCGCACGCCGCGCTGATGCCGGACGTGTCGAACAAGCCGCCCTTGCTCTTGCACGAGTCGGGTGTGAGCTGCCAGCTCGGGATCACGCCGCACGCCTTGCCCGGGGTGCAGCCGATCGTCGGCCGGGGACCCTTGTCCTTGGCGATCGGCCCGATGAACAGCTTGTTCTTGGGCAGTGTCAGGCCGGGGTTGGCCGGGGCGGCGATCGACGGCGGGATCCAGCTCACCGGCGGGTTGTAGGTGCTGGCCGGGCTCGTGTTGGGGGCCCAGCCGCCACCGGCGCACTCGCCGTCCGGGCACATGGTCCGGGTCAGCCCGCTCGGGTCGCTGTAGGTGACCGGACTGTTGCCGCCGTAGGCGTAGCCGTTCATCTGCTGCGGGTCGGCCATGGCCAGCACCGGGTCGACCGAGGCGAAACGGCCGGTCGACGGGTCGTACTCGCGGGCGCCGAGATGGGTCAGCCCGGTGCTCGCATCGGTGGTGCCACCGACGAATCCGCGATCTCCGGGCCACGCCGACGACGTACCGCGCGGGCCGCCGAACGGCAGCTGACGGCGGCGGGTGACGTTCTGGCCCGAGTCGATCGCGATCTGCCCGGTGCCCTGGTGGTCCGCGGCCAGCCAGGTCAGCGGGCCCGTGTCCACGCGCGTCGCGATGGTCTTGCCGCCGAACGTGTAGTACCGCGTCACGATCGGGTTGCCGCCGCTGCGGTTCACCCGCACCTCCTGGTTGCCCAGGTAGAGGGTGGTCGCGTCGGGGTCGCGCCGGATGAGCCGGCCGTCACCGGCGTCGTAGCCGAACGACGTCTGCTTGCCGTCGGCGGCGGTGGAGGCGGCCAGGTGGCCTTCCTCGTCCCACGTCATCGTCGTCTCCGCGCCGGCGGTCTTGCGGCTCTTCGTGTTCCCGACCGCGTCGTAGCCGAACTGCTCGACCCCGGCGACGCCCGGTCCGCGGGTGGCCACGGAACTGAGCGCGTGGGCGTGGCCCGGCGTCTCGTAGGTGTAGTCGCGGGTGGTGGTGCCCGACGCCGTGTGCTGGACCTCCGCACGCCGGTCGCCGGCCGCGTCGTAGCTGTAGGAGTGCCAGTACGGTGCCGGGCCGCTGAGGCCGGCGACGGACGGCTCGCCCTGACAGCCCGCGGTTTCCGACCAGGTCTGCGCCGTGGGCGTCCACGCCTCGGTGAGTCGTTGGAGCTGGTCCTGGCGGAAGCACTGGATGTCGGCCGCCGCGGACTTGTCGGCGACCGAGGTGATGGATCCGGCCGGGCTGTAGGTGTACCGGACGTCGGACTGCATCGGCGACGGCACCTCTGCGTCCACAATGGACCTGGTGAGCCTGCGGGTGTTGCTGTCGTAGTAGGACGACAGCCAGACGTGGCCGGTGCCCGAGCCCAGCTGCATCCGTTGCACCTCGCCGTACCGGGTGTAGCTGGTCGCGCTGACGTGCTCGACGGTGGCCCCGCCGGCCTCGCCCGTGCTCGTGCTCGGCAGGCCGAGGTCGTTGTAGGAGTACGTGGCGGTCTCGGAAGGCAGGTCCCGCACGGCCGGATAGGTCTCGCTGGACACACTGCCGTCCGGGTTGTAACCCACGTAGCTGTTGTAGGTGCCCGCGAGCAGTCCTTCCTCCGCCGGGATGGTCACCGAGGTGCCGGTGGGCTGGTACGACGGGTGGTAGCCGAGCACATCGTTGCGGTAGGCCCGGCCGCCGGCCCATCGCGTGGCCGACGCGATCCGGCCCTTGCCCAGTTTGACGGTGTCGTACGTCATCTCGGTGAGCTTCGCTCCGCCGATCCGGTCGAGGAACGTGCCGGTCTCCCGGCCGAGACTGTCGTACGCGTGCGCGATCGTGACACCCAGGGCGTCCCGGGTCGTGGTGAGCTGGTCGGCGTCGTCGTAGGTCTTCGTCGTGGCCCCGACGTCCGGGTCTTCGGCGCGGACCTGACGGCCGAGCAGGTCGTAGGTGTACCGCCAGACGGCACCGGCGGGACTGGTGAGGGTGGCCAGCGGCCCGGACGGGTGATAGGTGTAGCGCGTCGTCTCGTAGGAGGCGGACGGCGCGGGCGTGGTGTAGTGCCGCAGTTCGATCGTGCGGCCGCGGGCGTCGTTGATCGACGTCGTGGCGGTTCCGCCGGCCGGGGGAACCGTGTCGACCCGGTCGCCGCCGTACTTCTTCGTCGTGCGCCGGCGTTCGGTGGCTCCGCCGTAGTAGATCGACGCCACGGTGCGGCCGATGCCGTCGTACTCGGTGCGGGTCAGGCCAGGCACCGCGGCGTCGGCGGCGATCCACAGGGTCGTGTCCACCGGGCCGTCCTGGAAGTACGGCTGGGTCGTCTTCCAGACCCGGCCCTGCGAGTCGTACCGGGTGTCGGTCAGCAACCGGCCGCCGCCCTGGGCCGGCGCCTGCGCCTGCCGTGGCCGCAGCAACCCGTCGAGCAGTGCGACGCCGCTGATCTCGTTGCCCTTCGGCCCGATCTTGGTCGTGGTCACCGCGCTCAGCGCGTCGTTGCGGATCTGGTAGGTGAAGGCGTAGCTGGGCTTCGGGTTGCCGGCCCTGGCCCGCTGGGGCAACCAGACCCCGGCCTGACGGCCGAGTGGGTCGTAGGTGGTCTCGGTCTTGCGGAGGTTGGGGTCGGTGACCAGGGCCGGGAGGCCCCAGGCCGGGTGAAGTGCCTTGGTGGTCACCAGCCCGGCCGGTGCGGCGGCGATGCCGGGGCTGGTGGACGCGACCTGCGTGACCGGGCCGCCCACGGCGGGTGTGTAGGCGGTCTTCGTCGTGTCGCCCAGGCCATCCGTGGCCGCGATCACGCGGCCGTGCAGGTCGTATTCGTTCGTGGTCGTGACGTAAACGGGGCCGGTGGCCGGGCGCTCCTTGGCGGTCTTGACCGACGTCGCGTTGCCGTTGCCGTCGTAGGTGGTGACGACGTCCGAGACGGCGTCCCGCGGGTACTGCGCGGTCTGTCCACAGCCGACGGCATCGACCTGCACCCGGGACGGCAGGTTCATCAGCCACTTGGCCGGCTTGCGCTCGTACTCGGTGGTGGTGCACTGGTCGTCGTCGGTCCTGGTCACGTCACCGAGGTCGGCGGACTTCAGCGGCAGGCCGTGGTCGTCGTACGTGGTCACGGTTTTCGTGGTGAGCGTGCCGCCGGAGGCGAGTGCGGTGAAGAGCCGCTGGGTGCCGGCGAAGACGATGTAGGCCTGGTACTCACCGCGGGTCGCGGTCGGGCCCTTCCAGTCCGGGTCGGTGATCGTCTTGGTCAGCCTCGGCGGATCGGGCTGGTCCGACGGCACCGCCCGCTCGAAGCTCGAGGCCTCGAAACCGAAGCCGCGCAGCCAGTCCTTGTCGTCGCGCTCGACGCCCTCCGAGTCCTTCACCTTGGCCCCCCGGGTACCGCCGCCCGGTTTCCGATCGCCGTCCATGCCGCGGTAGAACCGCTGCTCGGTCATGCTCACCGGGCCGGCCGGGTCGCTCGGCGAGCCGGACCGGGTCCTGACCCGGCCGAAGCCGCGGAACTCGTTCCAGGTCTTCTTGTCCTCCTTGCCGAATTCGGAGGTGTCCCAGTGCCAGGCCGCGCCGTCGAGGTACTCGTACCGGGTGGACTGCTGGGTGCTGCTGGAGAGCCGGTCGGACTGCGTCACCTCGGTGACCACGTACTTGTGGAAGAAGTCCGTACGCTCCTCGTAGTTGCGCTTGGCCCAGCGCACCGGGAAGCAGCGCAACGTGTTCGTCTCCGGATGTTCCTTGTCCGGCAGGGGCCCGCCCGCCGCGCATTCCGGGCTGTAGGTCACCGAGGTCACCCCGCCGGCCTCGGAGACGACACCGGTGAGCCGGTAGCGGACCAGCGGGGAGATGCCGTCGTCGATCGTGTCGACGCGGTTGGCGAACTTGGTGCCCTCGAAGGTGACCGGGGGCAGGGTGCTCTGGCCACCGACCAGTCCGGTGTGCGTGATCGCCTTGAGCCACAGCACGGCCTTCTCGCCGTCACCCGGGTCGGGGTACTGCTGGTCGAGTGTCCAGCGGTCCACGTCGACGGGCACGGTGCCGCCGAGGACCTGGGTGGTGATCGTGGACAGGCGCTTGGTCGAGTAGAACGACGGCGCGTGCTGGTCCTTGCAGGTCGGGGTGGCGCACTCGCCGTCCCAGAACACGTCCGGCCAGTTGTTCTTGTCGTCGCGGGAACAGGTGCTGCCGGGGACGCAGCGGTCGGCCGTGGCGAACACGACCCGGCCGCTCGGCGCGACGGCGGAGTCCTCCCGCAGGCCGTAGTCGACGCGCGCCAGCGTGCCGCCGCGGATGTAGGACACCGCGGTGTCCTTGCCGTTCAGGCCGTAGGAGTTGGCCTCCGGTTCGTAGAAGTACCGCACCACGTTGCCGTTGCGGTCGACGATCTTGTCCAGGTTCCAGCGCCACGCCTGCGCGCACTGCGACGTGGCGAACGATCCGCCGTGGCAGGGCTCGCCCGCGTCGTCGCCGAACACCGGGACGGTCCAGGTGGACTTGGCGTCCGGCTGCGAACCGAAGAAGTACTGCGTGCCGTCCAGCGCGGTGATCTTCCAGAACTCGCCGTTGTCGTCGGAGTTCCCGGCGCCGTCGAGGCGTTCGACGCGGGAGCCGTCGTCGCTTCTGGTGCGCCAGTCGCCGGTGTCGTCGTCGCGGATGAGCATCCCGCCGCCACCGCTGTAGGCGGCCGTGGCGTTGTCGCTGCGCCAGCAGAGGTCACCGACCGCGGGCGGCTTGACGTCGCCCTCGGTGTCGTCGGCGCAGCCGCCGTAGGACCGCTCGACGAACCCCGGGGAGAGGTCCCAGCCCTCACCGACCCAGGACGGCTGGTTGTTGGTCGCGCTCGTCCGGCCGTCCACAGTGGACGACTGGTACGACAGCGCGAGCGACGGCGCCAGCCCGCCCGGCGCCGGCGGCACCCGAAGCGGGTAGGACCAGCTGAAGTCCCCGGTGTGCGGGGCGACCTCCCAGGTGGCCGACGGCGCCAGCGAGGTGGCCGTCGGTGTCCCCGCGCCCTCCTGTGCGGGCTTGGCGGGCTGGTTGCCGAGCAACGCGTCCGCGGTCGCCTGATCCGTGGGCCGGGTCCCGACGGCGTCCGCGGTCACCGGCGTGGAGGCCGTGCCGGGCAGCTCGACCGACGGGCCCCCGCCCGCGGCCGCGGCCACCCCGGGCACGCCGGCGGCCGGCGCCAGTGTCACCAACAGCACCGCCGCCAGACCGCGGGTGAGCCCGCGACGTAACCAGGTCCTGCGCACAGAGTTCCCCTTTGGGTTCGGTCGGGTGGCGGTCAGGGTGCCGACGGGCCGGGCAGCGTGGTCAGCGCGTACCCGAGCTGTCCCAGCACGGTCTGGCCTTCGCAGTTCGCGACGACGGACGTGAAGCGGATCCCGCCGGCCACCGCGCACTTGTAGAGCGGCCTGCCGGCCAGTCCCGGCGGCGGCTGGGTGAAGACGCGGCCCACCGGGACGCCGGTCCCCTTGCCCTCGCAGCCCGGGTCCTGCGTCACGAACTGGCCCGCGGTGTCCGTGCAGGACAGCAGGGGCTCGGTGCCCGGCTGGTCGGTCGTCGCCAGCAGTCCGAGGGAGCGGCCGTAGCGGAAGCCCGGCGGAGCACCGAGACTGCTGGTGTAGTGCTGGCCCGACAGGTCGTGGAAGTACCGGGTCAGCGGCGTGTAGGCGGCGACGTGGCCGAGCACCCGGTCCGTGGCGCGCCCCTCGCAGGCGACGTCGGTGGAGTCGAACCGGGCGGCCCCGTCCAGGCAGCGCCGCAGCGGCACCGTCGCCACGTCGGCCGGCGGGGTGGCGTAGGCCCAGCCGAGGGTGCCGATCTTCGGCTGTCCTTCGCACCCCGGCTCGGCCGAGGTGAACGGCCCGGCCGGGCCCCGGCAGGTGTAGAGCGGCACGGTGTCCGCTCCGGGGCCGCCGAGCGCCACCCCGAGCGGGCGGTCGAACCGGAAGCCCGCCGGCGCGCCGGCGAACGGCGCGTCCGACCCGGTGGCGGACCTGGCGGTGTAGCGCTCACCGGCGTCGTTCACGAACCGGCCCAGCTGCCCGCCGGAGGGCGGCTGGAAGGTCCCGGCCAGCCGGATGCTGTCGGCCGGGCGAACGCCCTTGTCCGTCGTGACCTCGTCGATCAGGCCGGGGAAGTACTCCGTCGTCGCGCCCTTGTCCCGGCCGCGGCCGATGGTGAGCCCGCCGCCCGCGACCCACAGCAGCACGTTGTCCTTCGTCCCGACGAGCTGGCCGTTGACGTAGAGCCGCAGCTGGCGGGCGGCGTAGTCGTAGACGCCGCTCAGGTGCGTCCACGCGCCGACCGTCGGCGGCTGCAGGGAGTTGGCGTAGACCAGCGGTGCGGTGTCCGTGTCGCTGGTGGCGGCGCCGAACATCCACCGGTCGACCTCGGGCCGGTACTGCAGGGCGAACCCGCTGCGGCGGACGCCGTCCTGCGCGAGCACGGTCGCCACCTTGTCGGTGCGCGTCAGCTTGGCCCAGGCCGAGACCGTGAAGCTGTCCCGCATGGGGACTCCGACGTTCGTGGACCTGGCGGCCCCGCCGACCCCGTCCAGCTCGAGCGCCTTGCCGAAGACGCCGGGGGCGAACGACGTTCCGGCGCTCGACAGCGTCGTCGGGTTCTGCCGCCACGAGTAGTCCCGCGCGGTGCCGTCGTCGAACCGCCAGAAGCCGTGGACGGCCGCCGGGGCCTCGTCGTGGACCCGGCGGACCTCGCCGTCCGTCAGGGCCCGGCCGTAGGCGCGCACGTCGTCGACGCCCCGCGGGAAGTAGTCCGCGGTGGTGCCGTTCACCCGGGCCCGGCCGACCGCGAACTTGCCGGTGGCGTCCTGGACGGTGACTCCCACCTGGACGGCGGACAGCGCCCCGTTGACGTAGAGCCGCAGCTGCGCGAGCCGGACGTCGTAGACGAGCGCCAGGTGCGCCCAGTCGTTGAGCTGCGCCTGCTCGCTGGAGACGAGCACGACGGAGCCCGCGTTCGCCTGGTCGGCGAGGGCGACGACGGCGGCCCACCTCTTCGTCGCCGCGTCGTAGCGCACCTGGAACGCGCTCACTTGGTTCGCGTCCTGCCCCAGCACGGTCGCGTTGCGGGCGCCGTCGGTGAGGAACGCCCAGCCGGCGACGGAGAAGCTGCCCTTGGTGTCCACGACCGGGCCGGCGGTCTCGGCGTACCCGCTCGTGCCGTCGAACCACCCGGTGCTGTCGATCCGGCCGGCGAACCACCCGGCGCCGCCCTTCAGCGTCGCGGTCTTGGCCCGGCCGCTGGAGTCGGCCACGGTGGTGCCGGTGTTCTCGTCGAACTTCCACGCCCCCGCGTCGGCGACCGGCAGCGTGGCCGGGCCGCCGGGCAACGGGTAGGACCGCACCAGCGCCGACACCCGGTCGGCGGTCAGCGCGCCGCTGTAGATCCGGACGTCGTCCACGCCACCACGCCACGACTTGGGCTGCTCGCCGATCGCCTTGCCGCCGCCGATCTGCAGGCCGCCGGTGCCCGGCCAGCTGGTGAGCAGGGTGCCGTCGTCCTTGCGGTTCCCGTTGACGTACACCCAGATCGCGCGGGCCCCGACGTCGTAGACGCCGGTCAGGTGCACCCACTTGCACTGCTCCCCGGGCCGGCACAGCTCCCCCGGCTCGGCCGCGACCGCCGCCTTGGTGACGGTGCCGTCGCGTTCGGGCATCTCGAACGTCCAGTTGCCGTCGTGCCCGGCGGTGTCTTCGACGTAGCCCAGCCGGAACTTGCTGAACGGCTTGCCGTCTCCGGCGTCCAGCGACACCGCGCTGGTGAAACAGCTGGTCTCGGTGGCGAAGTCGCAGGTGGTGCCTTCGAGGTTCACCCAGGCCGACACCGTGAAGCTGCCGTCGGTCCGGACGTCCACCCCGGTGGTGGTCACCACGTCGTCGACGCCGTCGAGCTTGACGGCGTTGCCGATCCGGCCCGCGGTGAACGTGGCGCCGTTGCGCAGCGTCGCCTGCCGGGGGCCGACGGCGTCCCCGGTCGTCGTGCCGCTGCCTTCGTCCATCGTCCAGTTGTGGCCGAGGCTCAGGTCCTGCCCCGCCATGGTGGCGACCTCACCGGCGAACAACGCGCGGCTGTAGACCGACACGTCGTCGACCGCGCCCGCGAAGAAGTCGGCGGTCGCCCCGGCGCGCTTGCCCCGGCCGATCTGGAACCCGCCGGTGGCGTCGAACGCGGTCGTGTGCGCCGCCGAGCCCGCGAGCACCCCGTTGACGTACAGGTCGAGCTGCTTGCGGTCCTTGCTGTAGACGCCGGCCAGGTGCGTCCACACCCCGGCTTGGACGGTGCCGCCGAGGGCCTGGTCGCCCGCCGCGGTGCCGTCCGAGGGCATCGCGGTGAACGCCCAGCGGTCGGCGGTCGCCTGCAGCGCGAAGCCGCTGACCTTCGTGCCGTCCTGCGACAGGATCGTCGCGGGCGCACCGGTCTTGTCGGCCCGGGCCCACGCCGCGACCGAGAAGCTCTGGTCGGTGTGCACGGCGGTGGGCGTGCTGATGTGCGCCCCGGTCCCGTTCAGCTGCACCGCGAGGTCGGCCGGGTCCGGCGAGTTGGTCTGTCCCGCCGACCAGTCCGGGCCGCCGTTGAGGACACCGGCAAGCTTCCCGTTCGCGTCCACGGCGGTCCCGTCCAGCCGCCAGGTGCCCGCCGTCACGTTGTCGCGGCTGACGATCCCGCGCACCTCGTCCTCGCCGATCGCCCGGTTGTACACCCGGACCTCGTCGAGGGTGCCGGGGAACGCCTGCCGCTGCTCGGCCCGGATCATCGCCCGGCCGATCCGGAACGACCGCAGCGCCTGCCACGCCGTCGTACGGGTCGACTCCCCGGCGAGGGCGCCGTCCACGTACAACCGGATCTTGCGGGTCGACGCGTCGTAGGTGCCGACGAGAGCCGTCCACTCACCGGCCTTCGGCTGCGACGCCCCGGCCACCCAGAAGTACTCGGCCGGGCTGTCCGCGTCGGACCCCGGGAAGATGAACTGCCACCGGTTTCCCTGGTACTGCAGGCAGAACCCGCAGATCCGCTCGCCGTCCTGACTGAGCACGGTGTAGGTGCCCGCGTCCGCCCGGTCGAGCTTCACCTGCACGGCCACCGAGAAACTCTGGTCCGTGCGCACGACCGGGCCCGCGGCCGACACCGAGTCGTCGACGCCGTCGAGCTTGATCCCGCCGCCCACGGCACCGTTCGCGACGAATGCCGCGCCGTTGTCCAGGACGCCGTCGGGCGCGCCCTCGACCGCGTTGACGGCCGTGCTGCCGCCGCGTTCCTCGAACTTCCAGTGCGCGACCTGCACTCCGCTGGCCCCCACCTGGGCCGCGATCTCGGGGGCGCTCAGCACCCGGTCGTAGAGCTGCGTTTCGTCGACCGAGCCCGGCCAGAAGTCGGCCGGGGCGCCGGCCCACTTGCCGCGGCCGATCGCCAGCGGCCCGGTCGCGTTGAACCCGCTCGTCCGGGCCTGTGTCCCGGCGAGCACCCCGTTGACGTACAGGCGGATCTGCTTGGCCTGGGAGTCGTAGGTGGCGGCCACGTGGGTCCACGTGCCCACGGACGCCGCCACGTTCGCGCGGACGCTCTCCCCCGCCGGGCGTTGCGCGGTGTCCGCGGCGGGCAGCGTGAACTCCCACTTGCCGCCGCCTTCGTCGCGGTAGCCGAGCAAGAACCCGCTGAGCCGGCCGCCGTCCTGGGACACCGCGGTGAAGCCGGTGCCGGCCGCGGGGAGCTGGTCGAGCTTCAGCCAGGTGGCCACCGAGAAGCTCGTGTCGGTGCGGACCGCGTTCGGCGCCGACACCTGCGCGGCCACGCCGTCGAGGTGCACCGCCGAACCCGCGGCCCCGCCCGAGGTGTAGGTCGCGGCACCGGCCAGCGTGCCGTGGTGGTCGCCGAGGTGCGCGCTGTCCTTCGCGTTGCCTTCGAAGGACCACTGGGCCAGCGGGCCGTTGCCCGGCCGGACGTAGAAGCGGTGCACCTGGGACTTGCTGCGGTGCCCGCCGCGGTCGACGCTCTGCACGAACAGCTCGCGGGGCCCGTCGCCGGGCGGCGTCAGCCGGACACTGGCCGGGCCGCCGAGCGACTGGGCGTCCACCGGCGTGGCCGGCGGATCCTGCCAGCCGTAGAGGTAGTGGTCGACGTCGCCGACGTTGTTGGCGGTGAAGGTGAAGGTGTCCGGCACCCCGGTCCCGCCGTGCCAGCGGTTGTCCGGCTGGTAGAGCACGGCCGAGACGTTCGGTACCTGCTGGTCGGTGAACCCCACGCGGTCGACGTAGAACGCCCCGGTCCCGTGCGTTTCCGGGCCGGACGCCTTGCCGTCACTGCCCCGCACCACCCAGTCGACGCCGGTGCCGTCCCGCAGTCCCTTCAGGTCGACGACCGTGTCGTGGAAGGCCCCGGAGCTCTGGAAACCGTTGCCCAGACGGCGTTCCAGGACGCCGTCACGCCAGATGTCCCACTGCGGCTCGACCAGGTCCTGGTCGGGGTCCGACAGCCGGGCGATCAGCCGGAGGTCGTCGCCGGCCAGGTAGCGCGCGCCGCCGCACCACTTGCACGGCGCGGGCAGCGGCGGGTCGGTGGCCAGGTCGGACGGCGCGTCGGGTACCTGGTTGTACGTCACCACGACCTTGGTCGCCCCCGGGTCGTACTTGCGCCAGGCGATCTGGTCGCCGGAGTCCGCGGCCGTCAGGAAGAAGGTCGTGACGCCGCCGGTGTCGATCATGTCGGCGACGTCGACGCCCACCGTCTTGAAGTCACCGCAGCCGCCCGGGTTGTACACGCCGGGCGCGGTGAACTCCCGGTACCACCGGCTGCCCGGCCGGACGTTCCAGGTCGTCTCCGGGCTGATCTGCCCGTCGGCCAGGTGCAGCCGGTGGGTCCGGCCGGAGCAGTTGGGGCTGAAGACGACCGTGGTGTCGAGGCTCGCCTGGGTGATCGTCTTGCCGGCCAGGAACCCGGTGTCGTACTGGAAGTAGGTCTGCGCCTCGCCGATCCCCTCGCACCAGCCGTCTTCGTAGCACTGGCCGACCTGGGCCCACGGCGGCGACCCGCTCGTCCACCAGTAGGACTGGTAACTCTTGCCGGACAGCACGGTGGCCCACGCGTTCTTGTCGAACGTCACCATGTTCGGGTCGATCGTCACCGGGTAGGCGACGCCGGCACCGGTGAGCGCCGCCCGGTCCGGGGACAGGGTGAGCGCGCCGTCCGCTGTGGACACCGCGACCTTCGCGGTCCGGCCCTTCGCGTCCCACATGGTCGACGGCGGCGCGGCGAAGACGTCACCACCACCCGCGGCGGCCGCGTGCACCGAGCCGGCGCCGTCGACCGTCAGGGTCAGGCCGTCGGTGCGCACCGCCAGCCGGATCGACGCGAGCGCGGGGTTCTTCGCCGCTTCGGCGGTCTTGACCACCAGCTGCTGCTGGTAGCCGTTCGGGCCGGCGATCAGCACGAGGTCCACCCCCGGCAGGACCTCGGGATAGGTCGCCGTGGCCGCCGAGAGCCGCGGCGCGGGGAGCGGGCCCGGCCAGGTCAGCTCCAGGAAGTGCCCGTCGCGCCGCAGGGTCAGCAGCGCACCCGCCGGGCCGCCACCGGACAGGGTCAGCTCGCCCACCGCGGCTGTCGGGCCGACGGTGCCGTCGGCCCGGCGCTGCATCGTCACGTCGACCGGCACCCAGGAGTCGCCCCGGCGCACCCGGGTGGGAACGGCCGTGAGCTCGGCCGTCATCCCACCCGCGGGATTCGCGAAGACCGCCCGGGTCGGGGTCCGCTGGTCGAGCACCTCGACCCGGGTGCCCTGCCGGAACGCCGCCAGCTTCGCCGAAGCCTGGTCGGGCGCCTGGGTGACCGGTGCCGGTGGCGGCGGACTCCCGCCGTCCAGGACCAGGATCGTGGCCATCGACGCCACCAGCGCGGTGATCGTCGCCGCGCACGCCAACCGACGTAGTCGCACGTTGAGCTCCCTGGGGTCGCGCCATCCGCGCGTGAGTGAGCCGAAGCCGCGAGCGTCACGGCCTCGGCTCTTGCGAGCGGAATCGTCGCAGCCGGGTCATCGTGCGGGCGAACGATTCAGCCCACGCTGAAACTCCTGGTGGCCAGGCCGGGAAACCGCTAAAGCGGCCCGTCAGTATCGGCCGGGCACGCACCTCGGCCGCCTTCGGGTGGGCCGCTCGTCGAACACCACCAGGGCCGCCTCCCAGTACCGCGTTCCCTGCGCGGGGTTGCCCGTGTCGTGCGGCAACGTGCCGATCTTCTCCAACGTCGGCGCGCCTCTCGGCATCACCGATGTCCTCCCGGATCAGCAGCGCCTACTGATAGGTAAGCCAGCGCCGACGGCGAACGCTCACTCCCGCAGGCAGCTCGGGACCGGTTCAACAGCATGGCGCTGCAGGCCGCGATCCAGACCGTCACCGTCTCCACCGGCGACGCCGGCAACAACTCCGGCCCTGTCGGCCAGCTCACCGCGAGCTTCCCGTACTCCAGCCCGTAGGTCGTGGGGGTCGGCGTTGCCAGCGTCGGCTTGGACCAGAACAACCAGGCCAAGGTCGTGACCGGGTGGGAGAACAGCAGCTGCTCACCGGGTCGCAGGACGGCCGGGTAGACGGCCGCCGCTGAGAAGCGGATGAAAGACGCCGAGGCGAAGCAGCGGCGACACCTCGCGGCCATCGAGGCGGGCGTAGACCCCGTCAACTTCGTCGAGCCGATGAAACGCGCACAAGCCGCCATGGAGGAGCCAAAGCACTTACCGGACGCGCAAGCAGTCGACGTGGCGGAGGTGTACGCGATGCTCGACTAACTCGACGACGTCGAGAAACACCTGAACTCGCGCCGCCCAGAGAGGATCACGCAGGTCTACCGGGGATCTGGGGATGGTCCGAGGTGACCAACGAACAGTGGGCAGCACTTCAGCCGCTACCGCCCGCGCTGTTCCGTCCGGGCCGACAGTCGTTGCAGAATTAGCGCCAGCTGATCGACAGGCTCCGATGATGGGTGCGCACGCGTCGGGCTGGTCGCGTATTCGGTTGACCACGAAGGCGCATCTGAGCTGCGAGCACGGACAGACGCCGTCGTCGACCGTGGTGACTCCCCCCGTTACCTTTTCGTGGCTCCCGACCAGGGAGTTAAGGTCACCAGGCCTGGCATGACTAACGCCCCCAGTCGAACCCATGATCCGGGGGGTGGTGTCACCGGGTCTGGTGGCATCGAGGGACCGCTGATAGGGACACGGCCACCACCAGGTAGGTCTCGTCGTAACGTGGGTGCCGGCCATCGATGCCCAACCCGGTGACCACGACGCGACGAACGAACGGCTGGTGGATGAGCAGCAGTTTTGGGTGTTCCTCGGCCTGGATGTCGGCAAGGAAGCCCATCACGCGGTCGGCCTGGACCCGGCGGGCAAGCGTCTGCATGACGGGCCGCTGCCCAACACCGAACCGGAAACTGCGGGCGCTGTTCGACAAACTCTCCCACCACGGACCACTGCTGGTCGTAGTCGACCAACCCGCCACGATCGGAGCGCTGCCCGTCACGGTCGCCCGCGCAGCCGGGCATCAGGTCGCCTAACTGCCCCGACTGGCGATGCGCCGCATCGCCGACCTCTATCCCGGCCGGGCCAAGACCGACGCCCGGGACGCGTTCGTCATCGGCGACGCCGCCCGCTCGCTGCCGCACACGCTGCGGCCGGTCGATGTCGGCGACGAGGCGTTGGCCGAACTGGACGTGCTGGTCGGGTTCGATGACGACCTGGCCGGCGAAGCCACCCGCATTGCCAACCGGATCCGCGGTCTGCTCACCGGCATCCACCCCGCCCTCGAACGCGCCATCGGTCCGCGGATCAGCCATCCGGCGGTGCTGGAGATCCTCTCCCGCTGCGGCGGACCGGCCGGCATCGCCAAGGCCAGCCGACGCAAACTGACCGCGATCGCGAAAGTCCACGCGCCCCGCATGGGCGACAAGCTGGTCGAGGCGATCATGACCGCGCTCGGCGAGCAGACCGTCACGGTCCCGGGCACCGCAGCCGCCGACACAGTCCTGCCGCGGCTGGCGGATAGTCTCAAATCCGTTCTCCAGCAACGCAAAGCCGTCGCTGAGCAGGTTGAGGGGATACTTGATGCGCACCCTCTTGCCGGGGTCCTGACTTCGATGCCCGGCATCGGAGTCAGGACCGCAGCCCGCATCCTCCTCGAAGTCGGCGACGCCTCGAACTTCGCCAGCTCCGGGCACCTCGCGGCCTACGCCGGCATCGCTCCGGTCACCCGCAGCTCCGGATCCTCGATCAGAGGCGAGCACCCGACCCGGACCGGCAACCGGAAGCTGAAACGGGCGTTCTTCCTCGCCGCGTTCGCGGCACTGCACGACCCGACCAGCAGGACCTACTACGACCGCAAACGGGCCGAGGGCAAGAAGCACAACGCCGCGCTCATCTGCCTAGCCCGCCGCCGCTGCGACGTCCTCTACGCCATGCTCCGCAACGGCACCCACTACAGCCCACCCCGAACCAGCCCTCGCCCCCGCCGCGGCTTGACAACCACATAGGGACACCCCCAGGCCGTTCCCGTCCTGGACGGGATCCCGGCACCTCGGCTGAGCGGTGGCGGGATCCCGTACGCCCGTCTTGACCGGGTGCTGCCGGACAAGGCCTACACCTCGAAGATAACCTGGCTCACCTGCTCCGTCGCGGGATCGAGGTGACGATCCCGAGCAAGTCCGACCAGGACGCGCACCGCAAAGCCAAGGGGGCGACGGGCCCCTTGGCCTTCGACCCCGAGGCTTACGGACAGCGTCAGGCAGTAGATACGCCGTAAGACAAGCTCGCTGTCCGCTACCACAGTCCACATCGACGCGATCAACGAATGACTCTGACCGACTTTGATACAGGCCTTGAGGCTACCTTCGCCGACCGCGCGGAAGTCCCTGCGCGAGATCCCCAGAAGTCCGCCGACCGTGATCACCAAGTCGATATTGCTGCCACCCATCGAATAGGACAGAAACTTGACAATAGTTGCCCAATCTCAGGCCCACCCTGACATGTACATGCCATACATTTATACTACCAGAGCGCGCCGCCATAGTTCGAGAGAGGTGAAAATTGGTCCAATTTTCCACTCCCAGCAAACCTTCTGCCGTCCTTGCAGAAGGTCGACGCGTGTTTATTTCCCAATTAACCAAGGGTGATATTCCAGAAATCTCGATACTTCTTACAGAAAGCGTCGATTTCCATCACCCTTGGGTCAGTTATCCACATACAGCTTCGGACCTAGAGAACTACTTCACGGATACCGGCCCGGAAGGCACGATCCTTTTCTTGGTCGGTCTCAAATCATCGGGCAAATTCATCGGAGTAATGAACCTGAGCAGGTTCGCCATGGGCGTATGGCGAACCTGCGAATGTGGTTGTGCCGTCGGCGTGCGCCACAGCGGCCACGGCTACCTCGCAGAGGCATTGCGTCTACTCGTCCGGCACGCGATGTCCAAACTCGGTATGCGCCGGATCGAAGCACTGGTAGATCCGGAAAATGTGCCATCGCAGCGAATGCTCGAAGCCGTCGGCTTCAGATCCGAGGGGGTCGCACGGTCCGCGATCGGTGACGGCGATCAGCGGTTCGACCAGATTCGGTGGGCGATCACCGCTGGCGACATCACCGGCGGTATCCATATCGAAGGGAGGTGAACAATGACCCAGCCGAAGACTTCGCAAGGAAGCGGCCTCGTCGATGTCAGCAGCGTCACGCTCGACTCGTTGAGGGACTTGGACGACTCAGTCCTCGCCCACTCGCTCCGCCGGTTCCAGCGTGAGGCGGATGACGCGAGAGATCCCATCGCCGCATTCGGTGCCTTCAACCAGCACAGTTCGAGCCCCTGGTGATCAATCCGATGGCGGGCGCGTATCCATCGCACCCGCCATCGGTTTCGAATCGTTCGAGAGGTGCAACTAGTGTCACCAACCGTGCCCGCCGGACACGCCCGCACAGCTCCCGCGGAGTGGCCGGCAGATCTGCTCGACGTATCCGCGCTGCGCACCTCTGGATGGACACCGGTGCCGTTTCGCCAGTTCCTCCTCAAGGTCAATTCCCGCTGCAACATCGCGTGCGATTACTGCTACGTCTACGAGATGGCCGACCAGAGCTGGCAAGCACAGCCGACCGTGATGTCGGACCGGGTGGTCGAGCGCGCGGCAGAACGGATCGCCCGGCACGCGACCACTCATGAGCTCGACGAGGTACGGATCATCCTGCACGGTGGCGAGCCGCTGCTGGCCGGCCGGGAGTTCTTCCGCAAGCTCACCAGCACGTTCGACCGGGCGCTGGGCCCGGACACCGTCCACAGCCTCGGAGTGCAGACCAATGCCGTCCTCCTCGACGAGGACTACCTAGACCTGCTCCTCGACTGCCGGATTCGGGTGGGTGTCAGCCTGGACGGCGGCCGGGCGACCAACGACCGCCACCGCCGGTACCGCAATGGCCGGAGTACCTACGACCAGGTCGCCGACGCTCTCGAACTGCTGGCCACACCCAAGTACCGGCCGTTGTTCACCGGACTGCTGGCGACGATCGACATCGCCAACGACCCCGTCGGGACCTACGAGGATCTGCTCGCACTGGAGCCACCGTCCCTGGATTTCCTGCTGCCGCACGGCAACTGGACTGCGCGCCCCCCGCACCGCGTCGCGGACCCTGCGAGCACGCCTTACGCCGACTGGCTGATCCCGATCTTCGACCGGTGGTACCTCGCGCCCCGCCGGGAAACTGGTATCCGCTTCTTCGAAGAGCTCATCAACCTGGTCCTCGGGGGCCGGAGCTCTCTGGAGTCGATCGGGCTCACCCCGGTCAACCTGATCGTGGTCGAGACGGATGGATCACTGGAACAGGTCGATTCCCTGAAGGCCGCGTTCGACGGGGCGGCCAAGACCGGCCTCAACGTCTTCGACCACGACTTCGACGTGGCGCTGGAGAACCCCAGCGTCGCGGCTCGCCAGATCGGGGTCGACGGATTGTCGGACATCTGCCGCTCCTGCCGCGTGCTAGACGTCTGCGGCGGCGGACTCTATCCACACCGGTACCAAGCCGGGTCCGGTTTCCTCAACCCCTCGGTGTACTGCCCAGACCTGCTCCGTCTGATCGATCACGTGCACGGCCGCGTGGCGGCGGACCTCGCCCGGGTTGGGGCGGGCGCGCGATGACCGCCATCCATCAGCTGTCCGCGGCCGACTTCGACCTCCTGGCTTCCGGCCGGGGCGACGCGGAGACGATCGCCGCGCTGCGAGCGGGCCAGCTCAGCAAGCACCTGCTGATGCTGCGCGCGATCGATCACGTCGCCTCCGAAGCCGTGCCGAGCCTGGTGAACACCGCCGGCTTCCGCACCGCGTACGAACTGATGACCGAAATCCAGCTCGCCGCACCCGCAGTGATCCGGGACGTGCTGCTCCATCCGCACGTCGGCGGCTGGCTGTGCCGCTGCCTGCAGCAGCTGCACGATCCTGCTCCACCGGACTACCGGCTCCGCCTCGACCTCGCGTACGCGGCCAACGTCGCGGCGGCGGCGGCCATCCGCGCGGGCCTGCCGTTCCGCATCGCGGTGCACGTCCGCGGGGGCCGAGTCGCGCTGCCCACCTTGGGGGCAGCGGCCGCGCACGGCACTGACACCGTCGTTGTCTCGGATGGCGCCTGTGCCCGCGTCCAGTCCGCAGGACTCGCGGTCGTCGTGCACCCGGATGGCGAAGCCGACCACGGGTGGACGCCAGTGCGACGGCTGAGCGCCACCGCGGGCTGCCGGACCATCTCAGTCGACCTCGACGACGTCGATCCCTTCCGCGGACACAACTATTCCGCCGTCACCGGCCGGCTCACCGAACGTGAAGCCGGTCGTTGGGCCGAGTTGTTCGGCGAGGCGTGGGCGCTGCTATCCGAGGACCACCCGACCTACGCCGTCGCGATCGCGGCCGGCCTGCGCTCCCTGGTGCCCCAGCGCGCTAGCGGCCCTCATCGCAGTATCAGCGCGACCTCGACCGACGCCTTCGGGTCGATCGCCCTGTCCCTCCCCGGCGACGCCCCGGACTTCGCGAACACTCTGGTCCATGAGTTTCAACACGCCAAGCTGAGCGCGCTGCTGGACCTCGTCGAGCTGACCGACCCGGATCCGTCGACCCGGTACTACGCGCCCTGGCGGGACGACCCGAGGCCGCTTCCTGGGCTGCTCCAGGGCACCTACGCCTTCCTCGGCGTGACCGATTTCTGGCGAGTGCACCGGCACCGCGCCACGACCCGCGGGCGCAACGCGCTGCCCGACTTCGAATTCGCCCGGTGGCGGACCCAGACCGAGAACGCCTGCGCCGAGCTGCTCGGATCGGATGGCCTGACTCCCGCGGGCGTGCACTTCGTCAGCGGGATGGGCGCTACGCTCGCGGGCTGGCACGACGAGCAGATCCCGGCCGGCCTCGAAGTGCAGGCCCGCGAAACGGCGATCGAACACGGGGCTCGCTGGCGGTTGCGCAACCTGACACCGGCCTCGGCGGACGTCGTGGCCCTTGCGGCGGCCTGGGTCGCCGGTGATGCGCCAAGTCCGCTACCGGAGTCCGGTTTGCTCAGCGGCACCTCTGAGGCGCACACCGATGCCCCGCGCCTCCAGCTGTGGCACCTGCGGATGACCGCGCCGGACGAGTTCGAGAGGCTGGTCGCACAGCCCGGGTCGGTCGCCGCGAGAGTGCCCGGCGCGACCCCGGCCGACCTGAGCTTCGTGCGAGGCGATCTCGGCCTGGCTGTCTCCGGGTACCGCGAGCAGATCGAGGAGTCGTCCGGCGCGTCGGCGTGGATCGGCCTGGCACTCGCGCTCCGGCGCTCCGGCGACGAACAGACCGCCGCCCAGCTGCTGTGCCGCCCCGAGCTGTTGGTCGCGGTGCACGAACACTTGCGCTCCTCGGGGAGCGCTCCCTCACCCGAGTCCGTGGCGCGCTGGCTGCAGGACACCTCCGACAGGAAGACGGTACTGACATGAGCGAGCCTCGCCCCGACCAGCTGCCCGTCATCGACACCGACTGCCACGTGGTCGAGCCGTTCGAGTTGTGGGCGGAGGAGCTGCCCGAGCAGTTCCGTGAATTCGCCCGGCAGCGGGCCACCGACGACGAAGGCAACGAAACCTTGTTCCACCACGGACGTGAGCTGGACCTGGAGTGGACGATCGGCGCCTTGTGCACACCGGGTTCGGGCAGCACCGAAGGACGGCTCGACGTCAACCTCGACGCTGAGGTGCATGCCGGTGTGCGGGATCCCGCCGCCCGGCTCGATCTCATGGACGAGCAAGGGATCGCTGTCAGCGTCCTGTTTCCGTCGTGCACGCTCGGTCTCGATGACGTCGAGGACATCGAGTTCCGCTGGGCGTACGCCGAGACTTACAACAGTTGGATGGCCCGGTTCTGCGCGACGGACCCGATCCGGCTGCGCTGGGGAGCCGTGCTGCCGCTGACTTCCGTCGACCGCGCCATGACCGAGCTGGAACGCTGTCTCGAACTCGGCTGCTCCACAGTCATGCTGTCACCGCTGCCTCGGTCTGGTCCGGGCGTGGTGCCGTTCGCCGACCCGCGGCGCGCGAGTCTCTGCCGCAACCTCGGGCATCCCGAGTTGGACGTGCTGTACCAGCGGCTCGTGGATGTGAACATGCCGGCGACGGTGCACGTGGTCAACCCGGCGGCCAACGCTCTCGGGATGGGCTGGGTGTTCGCCAACCGCACGCAGTGGCAGATGGGCCAGCCGTTCCAGGCCCAGCTGGCCGTGCTGCACATCATCGACGGCGGTGTGCTCGAGCGGTTCCCGACGCTGCGGATGGGGATCTTCGAGGGTGACGTCGGCTGGCTTCCGCATTGGCTCGGCCGCATGGAAGAGACCTACGACAAGTTCGCGCTGATGTCCCGGAAACTGGAACGCAGCCCGATCCAACAGTTCCGCGACCAGCTCTATGTGTCGGGCGAGCCGGCCGATCTCGGCCTGGCTCACTCGGCTGAGCTCGTCGGCGCCGACCACATCCTGTTCGGCAGCGACTGGCCCCACATGGACGGTGCGTGGCCCGACCCGGTCGTCATCGTCCGGGAGCGTGCCGACCTGAGCCCTCAGGAGAAACGAGCGATCCTCGTGGACGGTCCGGCGCAGTACCTCGGCCTCGATCTGGATGCGCTGATGGCGCACCTCGGGCCGGGCTGGGCTCTCGACGCCCGAGTGGCGGACCTCGCCGGCATGTTGCCACCGGACTACGTGCCCGGCGGTGGCGGCCAGGCAGCCGGAGTGGCGTGATGGCGACGTCCGCGCCGGAGCGGTTCCGCCCCGGCCAGGTGCAGATCCTGCTCACGGAACGGTGCAACCTGCGGTGCCGGCACTGCGCGGTGCCGGCGGAGGACTCCCCTGCCGACCACGAAGTGGACATCGCCGACTGGCTGGCGTTCGTCGATGTCCTCGCCGCCGGCGGACTCCGCAGTCTTGTGCTCTCGGGCGGGGAGGCGTTGCTGCGCCCGGAGGCGGTCGACGTGGCGATCCGGGCCCTCGAGCGCGGGGTCGAACAGACGACCCTCGTCACCAACGGTCTGATCTTCCGCGGCGCGATACCGGCGAAGATCGCCGATGCCCAGCGCCGGTTCCCCGGCTTCGGTGTTCACGTCAGCCTGGATGGCTGCACCGCCGCGACGCACGACTGGATGCGCGGACGTGGAACATTCCGTCGGACCCTGCGTTCGCTGGACCGCCTCCGCGAAGCGGGCGGGCGGACCACGGGCGTACACACGGTCTTCCACCGCGGGAACGTGCACGAGTTCGACGAATGCGCGGCCCTCGCCAAGGAACTGGGGGCGTCCAGCTGGACCGTCTTCCCCATCGCGGCGCTCGGACGTGCCACCCAGATCCAGGAGCGCCGTCTCGACGAGGCAGTCTGGCGAGACCTGATCAGCCGGAGTCCCGGACTCGAGCGGCGATACGGACTGAGCATCGGCGTGATGGGTCCGGTCCTGTCCGACGAATGGCCGGAGACGGCGCCCGATCTACCGACTCCTCGGTTCCCGCACGCCCAGCAGACGTGCGTAGGACCGGACGGGGAAGTGTTCACCTGCCCACCTCTGCGGGACCGCCCGGTCGGCACCCTGCAGGACGTTGTGGACCGGCAGGACTGGCACACCGTCGCGGAGAGGGCCGGCGACCTGCTCCGCGCGGAGTGCTCCGGCTGCAAGCTGATCCTGCTCTGCACCGGTGTGCGACTGGATTCCGCGTTCCACGTCCGGGAAGGCTGAGCGATGCGCTGGATCGAACCAGGTGATCCGATCCGTCCCGTTTCCCGGCCGCTGCCGCGGACGGGTGTGCTGGCCATGGACAAACTCAACTGGCACCATCTCCCGTACGGCGAGCTCGCGATCAGCCCGAGAACGGGCGGGTGGGCTGTCTTCGAGGGCCGGGAACGGACCGCTCTCGAAAGGGTGGCCCGAGTGGAGGACGCCGGTCCTCTCGAGCCGCTCCTGGACGTCGCCTGGAAATCTGCGCTGATCACCGTTGACGGCGCGTCGACGTACGACGAGGCAGCCCACGCGGCAGCGGTGGCCGAAACCCGTGACTACTACACCATCGTCCTGTTGCTGAACTCCGGTTGCAATCTGGTCTGCTCCTACTGCTACCTCGGGCACGCGACGCCGACGAGGGACCGATCGATGGACTTGGCGCACGCGCGGGCCACCATTCGCGCCGCTCTCGATCAGCCCTGGTCCTCGGTGCTGGTGGACTTCGGTGAGATCGCCGCCGCCGAGCGCCAATTCCGCGCCCTGCTCCCCTGGGCCGAGGACGAGGCGGCAGCCCGTGGCAAGGTTCTGCGAGCTTCCATCCAGACCAACGGGACCACGCTGGACGACGAACTCGCGGACTTCCTCGCACTCCACGGCGTCTCGGTGGGCATCAGCCTCGACGGCCCGCGCGACATCCACGACGGTGCCCGCCGGTTCCGCAGCGGCGAGGGCTCGTACGACAAAGCCGTGGCCGCGATCGGCCGGTGCCGTGACCGCGATGTGCGCGTCCACCTCATCGCGACGGTCACCCAGCGGGCGGTGGGCCGCAGCCGCGACATACTCGCCGAAATCACCGCGCACCACCCCGACAGCTACCTGGTCAAACCCGTGCTCTCCCAAGGCGAAGCCGCCGCGGCCTGGGATGCCGAAGGCCTGTCCCCTGTCGACTTCGACGCGTTCATGGCAGACCTCGTCTCCGGCGCCGACACCAGCGGTTCGGAGTTGATCGAGCAGTCCGCGCACAAGTTCCTTCTCAGGCTCCTCGGCGACCGCGGCGGCTGGCGCGACTCCTGCACGAGCCGGTACTGCGGCTCGGGGAAATCGCTGCACGTGGCAAGCTCCGACGGGAGCTTGCACGCCTGCCCACGTTTCGTGGCGGACGCCGGAAACGAGCTGCCACTAGTGCAGATCACGAAGAAGCCGCAAATCGGCCGGGTGGAGCTTCGCGACTTGCTTCCGGCGGACCTTCGGCACCCGCCGCCGACATGTGAAGGGTGCAGCTGGCTCGGCAGCTGCGGAGGCGGCTGCACCCTCGCCGGGCAAGGGACCGAACACTCGGTGCCGCTGCCAGACCCGAACTGCCACGGCTACATGGCGATTCACGAGACGTTGTTCCGCACGATCATCCCATCGTTCCTGGCCGGTCGGCATCACGGCAGCCGGGTCTTCAACGGGGCCGAACTCCACGAGGTGCTGACATGACGGCGGGTTCGAAGGTCCGGATCGGCTACGGCCTCGGCGTCCAGCACGTGATCGACGACAGCCACGACTTCGTCTCGGTGTGCCGCGGCGTGGAAGACTCCGGATTCGACTCCCTGTGGTTGTCCGAGGTGATCGCCAGCCCGGCGCTCGATCCGCTCGCGGGCTTGGCCTTCGCCGCAGGCGTGACCGAGCGGATCAAGCTGGGCACCAGCGTCCTGGTCGCGCCCGGCCGGTCGCCCGCTGTCCTGGCGAAGGCCATCGCCACGCTGGACCTGCTCAGTGGCGGCCGGTTCCTGCCCATCCTCGGCCTGGGCACGGTGCACCCCGACGAACAGCAATCCTTCAACGTGACCCGTGAAGACCGTGGGCCGTGGCTGGACGAAGCCGTGCACGTGATGCGGCGACTCTGGTCCGAAGAGTCGGTCGCCCACTCCGGCACACGGTTCCGGCTTGACGGCGTCGGCCTGCCTCTGCGGCCACGGCGGTGCCCGCCGGTGTGGCTCGGCGGCCGGGTCCGGTCGGAACTCCGGCGCGTCGGGCGCCTGGCTGACGGGTGGCTCGCCAGCTTCGCGACGCCGGCCGAAGTCGCGCGAGGCATCGCCGAGGTCCGGACCGCAGCGAGCGAGGCCGGCCGAGAGATCGAGGAGGACCACTACGGCGTGCTGTTGCTTTACACCCTGCGCGAGCCTTCTCAGCGGACGGCGGAATTCCTCTCGTGGCGTCGGCCAGACCTGTCACCTGCTCAAGGGTTGCCGACCGGGTCGGCGATGATCGCCGAGCGGATTCGCGAGTACGTCGACGCGGGTGCGTCGAAGTTCGTCCTGGTGCCCGCCGACCGGCCGGACAGCTGGACTGCCGAGCTCGGCGAGCTGGCCCAGGCGGTTCTCCCGCTCCAGAACGGCGTGGCGGTACCCGCATGACGGCCGTCGACCCCACCGTCGAACCTGGCAACGCGACGCGCGGTATGAACTTGATCAGGCTCGAATGGGTCCGGCGCCGTCTCGCCGGGCGAGCCGAGATCGCGGAGCTCTGTGCGGTCGTGGCGGCCGCAGGCGCGGCGGCCGGGCCGGTGCTGGTCGACCACCGGTTCAGCGGGTGGCTGAGCCGGTTGATCCGGCTGCTCGACCGTCACGCGGACAAGCTGCTCCCCGACGGCGATCTCCGCGCCACCTGCGCTCAGGCGGGCGCGTTCACCGCCGCCATCCACTGCCTGAGCCCCGCGGCGGCGGGCCGGACCACGAACGTGCGGGCGGATGCGAACGGCGTCGTGGCACTGCCCGGCACCGGCGTGTGGCTGGCTCTCCCCCGTTCGTACGCCGGCGTCACCGTGCGGGTTCGCGCGACTGTCACGACCGATCCGCCGGTCGTCGAGGTCGACCTGCCGCCCGGAACGGTGACGGTGCACCTCGGCTCGGAATCACCCGACGACATCAGCTCGGTCACGCCCACCGGCAGCACGGTGACGGCCCGCGCGACGGCGAACCCGTTGACGGCGCGGCCATCGATGCCGGACACGAGCTGGAAACAGCGCTGGGTCGCGGCCGGAGGCCGGGCGCGGACGGACGTGACCCGAACGCAGTGGCTGCCAGGTGCGACCGCGGAACTGCGGGAAACACTGACCGAACTCGGCTGCCCGCAGGGGATTCCGGTCAACAGCCTCGCCGACTCCAAGCAACGTACCGATCCGAGCATCGACCACCTGAGCCTGCTGCGCGTTCGAAGTCCAGAGCGGTACAGGTCGGCCGTCAGCCGGATCGAGGCGGCGCCGGACGGCGATGTGCGCAGGTTGCTCGAGGGCCACGTCGCCTACACCGAGCGCGACATGCTCTCCGCCGCGACAATCTACGCAGACCTCGTGGTCCGTCATCCCCACGATGTCGACCTGTGGCGAGACCTGACCTTCGCCGTCCGGCACCTAGGCGACCCCGTCCCGGGCGAGACGTGGCTGTTCCACACCGCCGACGTGATCGCGAGAGCGGAGGCATGCGAGCCGGACCCGGCGCCGCTGTCCCAGCTCCTACCGTCCTTCTCCCGGTACGACGAAATGCCACACGCCTGCCGGTTCGTGCTCGGTCTCGTGGAATGGGTGAGACGTGATCTCGATCCTCGGTGACATCGCCCCGCCCGTGCTGTCCGCAATGGACCAGAGCGACGAGCTGCGCGGCTACACCGCCCTCCGGCCGGAGCACGGACAACCGGTCAACTTCGTCGCGGTCATGACCGGGGTCAAACCCTCGATGGACGACTGGGTGACCCGGTCCCAGCTGGACGAATACGTCGATATGTGCCGGAACCGCGGGCTCTACGTGACCGCCAACGCGCAGTTTGCCGGCTTCTCAGGCGACGACTCCCTCGCCGACGTGATCGGCAAGGAGACGCTGACGACTACGCGGGCCGCGGCCCACACCGTGGCGGAGGATGTCCCCAACGCCTCTGTCCACGTGTTCGTCGGACGGGACCGCCAGGCGGTGGATCGCACCCGGTGGTCAGGCTGGTACCCGTTGGTCAGCGGTGGGCGTGCCTCGAGCAAGCCGTGGATCGACCACTACTGGTTCGGCGAGGGACTGGGCTATCCCTCGTGTTGCACGGAGGCTTTCGCCCGGCACAACAACTGGTCGGTCAACAACATGCCCTACCAAGCGTGGCGATCCACGCAGGCGCCCTCCGCACTCTGCAACTCGACCCCACGGTTCACCGGCCTCACGTGGACGGCTCACCTCCCCTGCAGATACGACTGCGCAGCCTCCATCACGCTTGCGAGGGAGACACGTGCGGCGGTGCGGCGGCACTCCGTCGAACTCGCTGACTACGTCGATAACCTCACCGCCAGGCCCTGTCTCGTCTTGAACGAATGGGAGACGTTCAGTTTCGACGGCACTTGCCGACCGTCATCCATCCAGTACGAGGCGGTCGCCCTCATGCCATCGAACAAGCCCAACAGAAGGCTGTTCGAAGCACTTCAGGCAGGATCGCGGGTCGAGATCCGCGATGATCTCGTCGTGATCTTCAACAGCGACGACGTCGTCTGGATCGAACAGTGCCGCGTGGACGGCTTCGCTCCGCGCGTCCCGTTCTTCCTCGACTTCTCGGCTGGTGCCCGATGAGCGCACACGACCACGTGATGGCTCACCGGCTCGGCGACCTGCGTGAGCTGACGAAGTCGCTGAACCTGCACACGCCGCCGGCCTACTTCGCTTCGGCGAAGACGATGCTTCCTTACGAGGAGGCACTCGTTCTCCTGCGAGACGATGACTCCGGACGCCCATTGAGCCTCTACCTCGGAATCCCCTTGTGCGTCGAACACTGCAACTTCTGCATGTACTTCTACGGACTGGCCGACAGGGCAGGCAGCAAAGCCGAAGCCTGTGTCGCCGGGATAGAAGCTCTTCTGCGGAAGATCGACTCCACCGCCGGTCGTCCGGTCGCCGGAAGCTACATCGGCGGCGGCACGCCGACCGTGCTCACTGCAGCACAGATCGAGCGGCTGCTCACCGCTGTGAATGACGTGTTCGTGTTCGAACCCGGAGCTCAGCGCACATTCGAGATGTCACCGGGAACGATGTCCGAGGACAAGGCGCGGGCGATCGTGGCGGGTGGATACCACCGGGTCAGTTTCGGCGTCCAGTCGTTCGTCCACGCCGTGGTGAAGGCCGCGGGAAGGACGTTCACGCCCGCCGACGAGGCCCGCGCGCTGATCCGGTACTGCCGCAACGCCGGCGCGACCGAAATCAACATCGACCTGATGGTGGGTCTGGCCGAGGAAACCGACGAGTCCGTTCAAGACTCGGTGGCACAGGCGCTCACCAGCGAATGCACCACGATCTCGGTATATCGCTATCGGCCGGCTCGCGGCTCGGAAGTACGCAGCCGCGGCGGGATCGACCGGTATGTCGCTACCTGCGCCGCACGGGTGGCGCGCTTGGCGGACCTGGCCACACGGCACGGGTGGGAAGTCGAAGGCCGCGCCGACGGGGAGCACGTCCGGCTCATCGATCCCTCGACATCCGTACGCCGCAGCGAGCGCAACTACTACGAGACACGATTCCGCCCGCAGCTCGGCAACTCTCTCGCCGGAATCGGCAGCGGAGCCCGGTCGTTCCAGCGCGACCACCGATTCGTGTACTGCGCCCACAAGTCGCGCGAGGGCTTCGACTTGGCGGGGCGGCTGGTGGAGGTGCAGGACTGTGACCTGCCATCCCGGGTCGCCGCCGCGCTGGTCAACGAGCTGTTCAGGGAGTGGACCGTCGACCTCGCGGCGATCGAGCAGGACGTCGACGTCACTGTGCGGGACCTGTTCGGCGCGGAGCTGGCGTTTCTCCTCGGCGAGGGCGTCCTCGTCGAGGAGGACTCATGGCTCACCGTCGCCCCGGACCACAGGACGGACTGGATGTACTACGAGAAGCTCTTGTACCCCTCGGACTGGCTCGCCCGCCGCAGCGCGTCGCGACATCTCCGGGCTCGGTGACCGGCTTGACCACACCGGTGTCGCCCCACGTCCCGTTCATCGGCCGGTGTGAACAGCCTGTCGACGCCTGTTGCTCACCCGACTCCGGCTGAGCTCGTGATCAGCATCGTGGTGACGAGCTACAACCAGCGAGCATTCATCGCCGACGCCATCGGTTCGGCGCTGCGGCAGACACGGCCGCCGGCAGAGGTGGTCGTCGTCGACGACGGCTCGACAGACGACAGTTGGCAGCTCATCCGCGCATACGGCGACTCATTGGTATCGATTGCCCGCGCCAACGGCGGTCAAGCCGCCGCGTGGAACACCGCTGCAGCCGTCACGACCGGCGAGTGGGTCATCTTTCTCGACGGTGACGATCGGCTCTCTCCGCACGCCGTCGAAGCGGTCGAGGAGGCAGTTTCCGGGGTCACCGGGGCGGCGAAGGTGCACTGGCGCATGCGGCTGGTGAACGAGCAGGGAACACCGCTCGGGATCGAGGTACCCGATACCGACCTGCCACGAGGCGACCGGCTCCCGGAGCTCGTCGAATACGGGTTCGACCGTGGGCCGAACCTCGCGACCTCTGCGAACGCGTGGCATACCGACTTTCTGAGCACGGTCTTGCCGATGCCCGAAGAGCCGTTCCGGATCAGTCCCGACACCTACTTGCTGGGTCTTTCCCCGCTGTACGGCATCACGATCGCCATCGACGAGGTTTGCTCGGACTACCGCAGCCACGAAGGCAACAACGGAGCGAAAGGTTCAGCCCGCTTCCGTGCGAGGGAGATCGTTCGCCGCTCCGCATTCGTATTCGACCTCGTCGGCAAGGAGCTGACCGAACGCGGACATCGCGTCGATGTGGGTCGATGGAAAACCGCGAATCTGTTTTACGCAGAGAGCGTACGCATTGCCGAGGAGCGCCGCTATGCCCGATCCGAGTTACGTAATTCTGGAAAGGCTGTTGAGCATGGTTGAGATGCTCGGCAGGCGGCACCGGTCGACTTGGCCGCTGCCGGCTCCCGAGGACTTCCCGTGGCTCGCCGCGCTCGAGTCCGAGGCGATGGCCATCAAGTCGGAGGCGCGGCGGTTATTCGATCGATTCGCAGCCATCGACACGAAGGCCATGAATCCGCTCTCGGTCGGCGTGACGGGAAGCTGGCGGCTGGTGCCCCTGGTCGATCGGACCGGTCCGTATCCGTATCTGCGTTCCACGCCCACGACGCAGGCAACCCTGGCCCGGATTCCCGGCCTGCGTGCTGCCGACTTCGCAGTGCTCGCTGCCGGTTCGCGGATCGCGCCGCACGTCGGGAACAATTGGGGAGTGCTCCGCGCCCACTTGGCGCTCACGGTTCCGGCCGGTGATGAAGCCTGCGCGTTGCGCTTTCCACAGCACGGCCTCGACGTGCCGTGGTCCGCCGGTCAGGCTTTCGTCTTCGACGACTCCTTCGAACACGACGCAGTCAACGACCGCGCGGGTGATCGGGTCGTCTTGCTCGTCGAGGCCGACCGGCCGCTACCGAGACCGACCGCCACGATCAATCGGCTGTGCCAGCGCTGGTACCGAAACCACCCCGTGCAGCGCGGTGTCAGAGAACGCGTGCTTGCGGCATACGAGCGTGTCTGCCGATGAGACTGCCGAGGCAGACGAAAGTGTCGTCCCGATGGCGTTGGTGGGTGGTGGGCGGCGCCGGGTTGACGGGTACGGTCGCCGCCATCGTCTGGCTGTTGCCTGCCGGCAACAGATTCTTCCTGGCCTATACAGCGCAGCCACCGGATCGGCAGAGTGCCTTCTCGGGGTCGGCCGGTGTTCTGCTCACCGCGGTGAGTCTCCTGGTCTCGGTCGGCGGAATCGCCCTGTCGTGGCGGCAGCTACGGCTCGATAGCGGTGCGCGTCAGGCCCTGCACCTGTCTGTCCCTGGTGAACACGATGCTCGACGTCCGCCGGGCATGACCTCTTTGGCTCCGCCGGAGGGGCTGCTCGGCGAGCACTTGTTCGGACGTTCCGCACTCGTCAAGGATCTCTGTGCCCTCTACGGGCGGCGAGCTCGGCGAGCTCCTCGTGTCCGGGTGCTACACGGTATGGGGGGCGCGGGAAAGACGACGGTCGCCCTGCTCGTGGCCGGTGAGCTGCAGAAGTCCGGTGTCCGGGTGTGGTGGGTATCCGCTGCGACGGAGACGAGTTTGCAAGCCGGTTTGCGTGAGTTGGCGGCCCGGCTCGGCGCCACCGACTCGGAGATCGATCGGGCCTGGACCGGCATGGGCAGCGCGCCGGATTTGCTCTGGCGTCTGTTGAGCGAACGAAAGGAGCGATGGCTGCTCGTCGTCGACAACGCCGACGACTCCCGCATTCTCGGTTCCGACGAAGACCCGGTCGCCGCCGGTCGGGGCTGGATCAGACCGGTCCGCGCACGATACGGTGCCATTCTGGTAACCACTCGTGACGGCCTCCACTCGACCTGGGGAGCACGGACTGGTGTCGACCTGTGGTGCCGTTTCCACCGTGTAGAAATGTTGTCCACAGCCGATGGCGCACAGGTTCTCCTTGACCACGCACGGCATTCCGGTACTCCTCAGGAAGCCGCCGACCTCGCCCGGCGACTCGGAGGCCATGCACTGGCACTCGGTCTAGCCGGCCGCTACCTGGCCGACGCCAACCAGCTGCGGCTTCCGGGTGCCATCACTACGTTCGCCGCATATCTGGCAGGTCTGGAATCCCGCGGGCTTCCGTCCGTCTTCGAGCGTCGAACCGGCACGCTGACGACGGCGGAGGCACGCAGGCTCGTCGACAGGACATGGGAGCTCTCCCTCGACCTCCTGCAGGACCGAGGGCAACCACAAGCCCGGACGTTACTGCCGATGATGTCATTGCTCGCCGACGCGCCGATTCCCTACCAACTCCTCGATTCTGCCATGATGGCGTCTTCACCACTGTTCCCAGGGATCGACGCAGCCGCACTCCGAGGGTTACTGCATGCCTTGAGCGGCCTCGGCCTGCTCGATCTCGGAGAATCAGGACCTGTTTCGCCGAGCTCCCTGTCCTTGCGGATCCACCCGCTCGTCCGCGACACCAGCCGGCTGCATCTTTCAGCGTCCGGCCAGCACTTGGACTACCTGGTCTTGGCCGTGCACCTCATCAGCCATTTCGGCCCTGAGGAAATCGAAGACCCGGCAAATTGGCCGACGTGGCGAGCCTTGGCACCCCACGCACTACACTTGCACGCCAGCATATCCGGGCCGGCGATCGCCAGTTCTCTCCTGGCCCAGATAGTGAAGTGCGCCGACCGTGCAGTGCAATATCTGGCCGAGAGCGGGTGGCACCTGGCCGCTCTCACAGAAGCGGAGTCCATCCTCCGCACCTCTCGAGATCGACTCGGCGCGAGGCACAAGCGGACTATGCACATCGAGTCCGTGTGCGCGTGGCTGCGGGGAGAAACAGGTAATGCCATGGCCGCACGTGACAGCTACGCGCAGCTGGTGCCGGTCCGCGAAGTGATCTACGGCCCGACGGATCCGATCACGTTGAGCATGAAGGCGAACCACGCCTGGTGGATAGGAGAGGGAGGTGATGCGGCGGATGCCCGCGACCGCTATGCGGAGCTGGTGGCCCTCCGTGAACGCATTTCCGGTCCCGACCAACTCGACACCTTGATCGCACGATCGGGCTTCGCCTGGTGGCTCGGTATAGCCGGCGATGCCGCCGGTGCCCGTGACGCATACGCTTCACTCCTTTTGACACAAGAGAAGGTATGCGGACCAGACCATCCGTCTACCCTGGTCGTTCGAGCAAATCATATCTGGTGGGCCGGCGAAGCCGGAGACGTCGTGTTCGCCCGCGATAGCAGCCGCGCCTTGCTTCCAGTGTTCCAGCGAATCTACGGCCCGGACCACACCGAGACGATAGGCTTGCTTGCCAGTCTCGCTCGCCGGACACGAGAGGCCGGAGACCCGATAGCGGCTCGCGAACAGCTCATGCACATCTTGAACATCCTTGAACCACGTATAGGCCTCGACCACCCGGAGACCCTCGTCATACGAATCGACCTTGCCGCATCCGTCGGCGAAGCCGGGGAGCCACACCGCGCCTGGGAGATGCTCACCGCCCTGCTACCGACAGTGGAGCGGATACACGGCCAAGAGCACCGAGTAGCGAAGGCTGTACGGCGAGGTCTCACCCGATGGTCCCGCGAACGGAAGCAGCCTTGATCGATGCTTTTGGAGAACCAGTGATTCATTTTCCCTTCGCCGAACAGGGGCCCGGTCGAGTCGCACGCCCCTTCCAGGACCGCAATTAGCTCCCCTCTCGATCCCCGCGTGGCTACGCCTCATCCGGAAGTCCGAAGACCTCCTTTGCGTCGCCGCTGGCGCTGGTCGTCAGGAATGCACCTCGGGATTGCCCCAGCCTAGCTCCGGCAGGTAGTTGGAGAGACCGCCCGCCATCCGCGCGCCGGCCAGCAACGGGCTTTCGATCATGCCGGGCCGGTAAGACTGCAGCTCCACGCGCAGCACGTCCGTGACATTCACCCTGAACACTCGTGACTGCCCGAGCCGGACGGTCTTTTCATCCCGCAGAATTCCGTCCAGGAAGACCCGGAAGACCCCCTTTTGGCTCGCGTCGGTCGCGTCGTCGAGGACACCGACGGTGGATTCGAACCGGCGGTAGCTCCTGCCCAGGTTGAAGCTGATCGAGCCTCGCGGGCTCTGCGCGAAGTCAGTGCAGCGGTGGATCACACTGTCACTGAAAAGACGGTTATCGATACTGACCGGACCAATCCGCACGTCGGACGAGCGACTGGTGGGCGTGAGACTGGTCAGCCGCACCGAGTCCGGTACTCCGGGGTTTGGGATGCCGTTCGACGTCCCGAGGTGGTCCCGGATCGAGTCGACGAGGTGCTTCAAGTCGTATTCCGCCGAGCGGTGGTGTATCCGGAGATACTGGCGGCGGGTCAGGTCCGCGATCGACGCGGGGAGCTCGGCGGCCTCGGGCATCTTGCGGTCGCCGACCAGCACGGGGATGACGGGCCTCCCGCTCGCGATCGCCAACTCGATCTCGGTGCGCACCCAGTCGGCAGGCGCATCGATCCGCCGTCCGCCTTCCTTGTTCCGGTCGAACCAATGCGGCCCGATCACCGCCAGGAAGACCGAACAGTTCGACGCGGCCTGAATCAGCGCCGGATCGAAGACGACCCCCTTGGGGATCGCCCGGCTCGAGCGGAAGACGTTGTCCTCGCCGAACACCCGGCACAGCTTCTGATCGATCAGCACAGCGGTGTCCTGCGCGTCGCCGTTGCGGAAGTTGATGAAGATCTCGGCCATAGGTTATCCCTCTGCTCCTTCGCAGGTCAGCTTCCGGACGCGACGACGTACGGCGATCCCCAAACCGCGTTACCGCTCCTGCAGGGTTTTCCGGGGGCGGTGGTGAACGACGTCCTGAGCTTCACCGCGAAGACGCCAGCGGGGAGTTCGACCGACAGCGGCTTCGCTTGTCCCGGATTCACCACCACGGTCTGTACGGCGTTCACCGCGTCGTCATTGACGAAGACCTCGAACTTCACCTCGAGCTCGGGCGAGGAGGTCGAGTCCGTTCCCACCGCCTTCACCTCCAGTCGGGTGAAGTTCTTCAGGCGGAACTGCTGTTCACGACTGTAGGAACTACTGTTGCACGTCGCCAACGTGTTCCACAGTGAGTTCGGGTACGGCGTCAGCTGCACGTCGTGATCCCCTCGCGAGAAGTTCCATTCGTCGCCGGGGCGCGGCAGGTCGAGCAGGAAGACAGGTGACCCCTTGGGTACGCTGGCACCGTCTCCGGGGACGGCAGGGGCCGCCGAGTCGGTGGCGGACTCCGTGGTCGATATCGGCGAGGCCGTGGTACTTACGTCCGACGGCGGGCTCGTCGGCGGTTCGACGGTGATCGTTGTGGGCGCGGCCGCGACCTGCGCCGGTCGCGACGTGGTCACACGGCCGACGACGAAGGTCCCCACCAGCAGCAATATGACGGTGACCCCCGCCAGAACCAAACGGGTCCGCCGTCTTGGGCTCCGCAACTTGCTCACCTTCCGGCCGGCGAGAGCTGACGTCAGTTCACGAGCGAAATTAGCGTCCCGCGTGACCACGTCGCGAACATGGAGTCGCAGCGTCTCCGACTCGACAGTCCCCGAAGGTCGCTCGACGAACCGTTCGAAGACCTCGGCGAGGAACGGATCAGAAAATCGGACCTGCACCCGGCTGAGGAGATCCTCCAACGGACCGTTGTACGTGGCGGGCCCCTCTGCCGACTTCCGCGTGAGGTAGTGCGACAGCACGGCCACCACCGTACGAGCCAGCTCGTCTTCACTCATCTGCATCTCCGTCTTTCCCGCTCGCGATCCACTGACCGACGAGCATACGTAAGAGAATCGATCATTGACACGTAGGCACTGATGTTCGATCCATCCGAGATCATTTCGTGAGATTCAACTCGAAGGACCTGATAATTGACCTAAAGATGTCCACTTTCTGTCCACATTCAGAAGTTCTGACCACAGCCTCGATCGACACCCCCCCCCCGGAATTAGTTTGATTTCCGATATCGATAGACACATTTGTTGAAATGTATCCTATCGCGACAGAGAATCAACAGACTCCGTTCAATCATGACGGAGATGAGGGCGGCGCCGTCGACGTGGTTTCGACGTCGACCCGTATTGCCTAAACTACATCTAAAGGTGCGGACCCTGGAGCAGCCACGCGATCACTCCAGTAGGTCGCCGCCTCGAAGCCCACGCAGGAGGACCTGCACACGACAGTCCTGACTTTGCACCAGACGGCTGAAATAGCTGGAAACGCAAGATGGAAGGCAGACCGCGCAAGCGCGGCATGTACTGTTGCTGTCCGGCACGGACATTGACCGCCGGTTCACCAGCCCTGCTCACGCACCCGCCCACGATCTACCTCCGGGAAGTACTGCTAAGGACGCAGTGAACCGGCGGATCGGTGAACTGTTCGACCGCGGGAACATCGGCCGAACCGCCAGTCAACTGGTCCAAGCTCAGCCGACGCAGCAGGCCGCGGGCGACGGAACTGCCCGGAAGCAACTAGATGACGCGGAAGCCAAGCTCCGGGCGTTCCAGGACGCCATCGCCGCAAGAGTCGACCCGGCGGCGCTCGTTGATAGCTCAACGAGGCACAGGCTGACCGCGCGGTAGCTCAAGCCGAGCTAGCGACGGCAGGCAAGCCAGCCGGACTCACGGATGCCGGGGTCTACACGATGGTCGACTCGCTCGGTGACATCGGGCCGCTCTCGCCGACAGCGAGCCAGGTAAGCTGGCTCAGCTCTACCAAGAGCTGCGGCTTGACCTGCGGTTCGACCACGAAAGGTCGTCGATGTGACGGTCTCTTTGCCGGTGAATAATGCGTGTTTCCGAGGACCGAGCCGACCCATGACCCCACACTGAAGTTCGCGGCTGGCCTGCAGCTTCCGTGAACGTCTGGGCTTCGGGGTTCTACTCCTTGTCTGCCGCGTCGGATCTGACGCGGTGAAGAACGAAGCCGATCCCGGCATCCTCGACGTCCAGGCCCATCTGCAACGCAAGCCGACGGGTCGAGCCGGCGGGCAGATTCAAAATAGTCACGATGTCCCGGGGAGGTCCGGGTCGTCCAAGCATCGCGTCCTCCTGACGGGCGTCGATGGCGTCCGCAGAGTGGTCTCCGATTCCATTCCTCCGGCAGGACACAAGAGCAGGAGACCAAGGCCGCACGTGGCGACGACGACCAGCAGGGCCTCTGTGGCGGCCGCGCCGAGTTGCTGTGCCGTCCACGATCGTCGTCAGCCACGCCGCACGGGCAGTCGACGATCCTCCCGTAGTAGCGCACAAACGCGTGGATGGCGGGGCTCACCCGACACCTCCGCCCGATCCCGAGGTGGTCACGGCCGCGCTCAAACGCCTGGACGCGGCTCGGACCCCTTGATCCGTTCGACGAGCTCGTCGCGGAACTCCCGCACCGCCTGAAACTCCGGTTCATCGCCGGTCGCCCGCTTCAACGCGCCTTCCAGGATCTTCAGCCCCTGGCCTTCGTCGCCGCACGCATCCGCCTGCCTCGCGGCGTTCTCCAAGGCTTTGGCGAGCTTGGTCCGCGCCTCGGGTTCCTGGGCGGCCTTATTGATCCGGATCCAGTTACCGCCCGGATCGACGACGGTGAAGCCGGTGTACCGGTCGTTGCGCAGCCGCGGCCGGGTCATCCGCGGGATGCCGGAGACGAGCAGTTTCCCGTGCACGGAACGCATCCCCGCCGCGAAGGCCTCGAACAGCTCGCCCGTGTCGGCCACGATGACCAGGCACGTGCTGTACGACTGCGCCGGGTCGTAGCCGTCCATCCCGAAAAAGTGCAGATTGATGTCCTCCCGCCGCACCGCGACGTGCGGGTTCGGCCGCGTCTGCCGATAGGTGATCTCGAAGCCGAGCATCTCGTAGAACGACGCGATCTCATCGATGGAAGGACAGGGCAGGAGCGGAATGGTCAGTTCGTTGGTCACCGCCCGAACGTAAGCCCGGACCTGCCGAAACGACACGGAGCTATTTGCTCATGCGAACAGCGTTACGCCCCCCGGCCGCCAAGGCCGTTCTGGCGTCAGCTGTGCAGGCCGAGCCCGTTCAAGCAGCTCTTCGCGGAACTCGACGCCGATGTCCGCTCCTCCTCCGAGGCGTGCACCCCCCGCGCCACGTCGAGCCCGGCGGCGTACTCCGCGCTGCGATCGGCGACCTGTCCGTAGGTGATGGTCCGCATGTCGTCCGTGTAGGCCGGCCGATCACGGGGATGAGCGGGCAATGCAGCGACGAGCGGCCGAACGACCTGGATCTGTTCCACTGCTCCGGGTAGACCGCAGGTTCCGCGTTCTCTGCCGCAGGGGGACGTTTCCGCGACGTCCTGGTGATGGCCGGCTGCGACGCTGTCCAGGTTCCCGTCGCGGGAGCAGAGCTGTCCCATGCCGCCGCCACCGAGGGTTCGCGCGAAGCTTCCCGCGCTGGCGGTGGACGCGGCCTCTCCCACCGCACCGGCGGCGGTGAAGGAGCGGCCGCCGCGAAAGAAACCGGCCGCACCGCCGCTGTCGAGCGCCGCGGCGCTGGCGGCGTTGCGCGCGGGCGACAAGAAGCCGCCGGCCGACCCGTCGCGCGGACCTCGTCGACGGGGACTTCTTGCCGGAGGGCACCACACTCGTTGCCGCAGGTAACGCCGAGATCACCGCATCGGTGATCGGAGACGGAGGCATCGGCTTCGGCGGCCGGACTTACGACACGCTCGCAGATGCCGCCGCCGCTGCAAGCGGCGCGTCACCCAACAGCTGGACGTACTGGGTCGCCGACTTGGCCAACGGCCACTGCAGCCTGTCCAGCCTCCGCGAAGCCTCCCTCGGCATCCGCACCGAGTCGTGATGCCCGGGGACCCGGTCCAGCCCACCTCCCCAGCCCCGCGCCGAACAGATCGTCCTGATGGGACGCCACCGAGCCCGCACAGTTCGGCGCCACCGACGTCGTCTCCTCCTGCGGCGCCGAAGGCAGCGAGGCCCGTCCGCGAACTGACGGGAGGACACGGCACACACGTCGTACTGGACGCGGTCGGCCACATGCTCACCTACGAACAGGCCATCGGCATCGTCCGTCGCGGAGGCATCATCAGCCGCGTCGGCGTCCCGCAGTACGAGGAAGCCCCGATCGGCTTCGGCGGCCTCTTCCGTCACGACCTCCGCTTGGCCGGCGGCCCCGAACCTACATCGAGGAACTGATGCCCGACATCCTCGACGGTGTTCCGGCCGCCTACCAGGACATGGCCGACCGCAAGAGCCTGAAGGTCCTCATCAAGATGTAACGAGCATGGAACGCTTCCCCGCCGCCGTACGACTTCAGGAACTGTCGGGCGGTGCCAACGGTTCCACCCTTGCTGCCGTCGGGCCGGTCGTCTCGGGTCAGTGATCAGCCCCCTGTGCGGGATTCACGTTGATCTCCGCGAGCGTCCGGCCGACGGCCGGCGCTGGTCGAACGTCTTGGCGGCCACCGTCGGAACGCCCCCGTCGTGATCTTCACCAAGCACCTTCGCGGACCCCGATCCGCGCGATCCACTCCGGACTGTCGGTGGGTCCGGCTAGCTTGGGCACACGGTCGGAGAAGTACGGCAGGGAAGAGTGGAACGTGCGGCGTCTTGAGTACATCGGCGGTGGCTCGGCGAAGTTCTGGGAGGGGGTGGTGCAGGGCACCGACGTGGTCGTGACGTGGGGGCGGATCGGGACCGGCGGGCAGTCCAAGCGCAAGGGGTTCGGCTCGGCCCCCGACGCGGCCGCGTTCCTCGCCAAACAGGTCGACGAGAAGGTCAAGAAGGGCTACACCGACACGGGCGCGGTGGCCACCGAGGCACCGTCCGTCCAGGAGCCGGCCGTCCAAAGCACGCCCGTCGCGAAGACCGCGGTGACCGTGGTCGACGAAGACACCTTCGACCCACCGGCGGGCGTGGTGCGGATGGCCTACGCCCGCCGGGACCTGGGCAAGCCCCGGTACCGCCCCTCCCCCGACGCGCACGCGGCGGCCGGCAAGCTGCTGGCCGCGTACCGGCACGAGATCGACGAAGTGCTCGACGCACCGGACACCGACGAGCCGGTCGCCGCCGCCGCGCGTGCGCACCTCGGCGGTACCGCGGACCCGCTGGGCGCCGCGGCGGTGCTCACCGTCCTCAGCGCCTCCGTGACCTACTACGACCGGGACGACCTCGGCCGGTTCGGGCCGTACTGGCTCGCCGAGCACGGGCTGTTGTTCGCGGCCGAAGCGGCGATGCGGCTGGCCACCCTCACCCCTCAAGGCCTCGGCGGCCGGCAGGCAGCGAACGCGGTGCGGCACCTGGCCGAGGGCGAGCACCTGCCGTGGCGCTGGGCGGGCCCCGAGGTGCTCGGGGAGGTCCGCGCGGCGGTCGCGGCGGCGGACGACGCCGAGTACGCGCGAGTCGTCGAGGTGCTCGGCGGCTTCCGGAAGAGCCCCGGCACCCGGCTGGTCGCGGCGTTCCTGGCGCCCACCGAGCGGGCGTGGGTGGACGAGCTGCCCGCCGAGGTCGACGACCACGGGCACCTCGCGGGGTGGATGTACCTGTGCGCCGTGCACAGCGTCGAGCAGCTAGAAGGGCTCGGCGACGCCTACGGCCTGCACCGTCAGTCCAGGACGCTGCCGACGATCGTGCGCACGATCGGCCCCGCCGCCGCGCCGGTACTCGTGCGGTGGACCGCGAAAGCCGACAACGACATGCTCAAGCGCCTGCTCGCGGCGATCGTCGCGATGCCGACCGACGACGCGTTCCGCGGGCTGGTCGCCCACGCGGCGAAGGCACCGTTCCGTGCCGCGCTGCAGGAGGCCGTGCTGCGCTACCCGGTTCGCGCCACCCGGCTGCTGGCCGAGGCGGCCGCCGAGGGCGGCAAGAGCGGCGAGGTGGCCGCCGAGCTGCTGCGGGCCCACCTGATGGCGCGCCCCGAGCTGCTCACCGACGTCGTGCCGACGCTGCCGGAAGCGGCGAGGCAGGCCGCGTCGGCCACCCAGGAAGGTGTCGTCCGGCTGCCCGACGCGCCGGCCGAGCTGCTGCCGCCGGTGCTGGTCAGTCCGCCCTGGACCCGTCCGCGCGACACTGCGCCGCCGGTGGTGCTGACCGACCTGGCCGTGGCCGCGCCGACGCGTGTCGTGTGGGAAGACGGGGAACGGGCTCAGGTTCTCGCGCGGGGGACGCGCGACTCCTCCGGCCGCCACACCCGTCCCGGCACCGATTGGGCAGAGGAGCTGGAGAAGCACCGCGGCAGCGACTGGATGCTGCCCTCGATACTGCTGCACGCGCCGGAGGAACTGGCACTGCCCGTGCTCACGGCCTGGCAGCCGAAGCGGCTCTACAACCTCGATGTGTGGGGTCCGGCTCTGCTGGCCCGGTTCGGGACCGCCGCGGTCCCGGTGGTCGTCACCGTGGCCGCCATGAACAACGGGCAAGACGACTTGAAGGCGCTGCTGCCCGTCCTGGACACCGAGGTCGCCGCGATCATGGCCACGGCGATGGCCCGCCGCAAGCCGGCCCGGCCGGTGGTGCGGGCGTGGCTCCTGCGGCACGGCCTGGCGACCTTGCCCTACCTGGTGCCCGCCGCGCTCGGCCGCGCGGGCAAGGCGCGGGACGCGGCGGAGGCCATGCTCCGCACGCTCGCCGCGCACGAGGGCACCGGCACCGTCGTCGCCGAGGCCGGCCGGCTGGCCGGTGCCGAGGCGGGCGACGGGGTGGCGCGCGTCCTCGCCGCCGACCCGCTGGAGCTGTTGCCGAAGAAGATGCCGGCGCCCGGCGCGTGGGCCGATCCCGCCGCGCTGCCGCAGATCCGGCTGCGGGGTGCCGACGTCGCGCTGCCCAAGGCGTCGACCGCCGACCTGCTGACCATGTTCGTGCTCGGGACCCCCGACGAGCCGTACGGCGGTATCGCGCAGGTTGCCGAGGTGTGCGACCCGGGCTCGCTCGCCGAATTCGGGTGGGCGGTGTTCGAAGCGTGGCGCAAGGCGGGCCTGCCGGCCAAGGACGGCTGGGCGCTGACCGCGCTGGCCGCCGTCGGCGACGACGAGACCGTGCGGCGGCTGTCGCCCGTCATCCGTGCCTGGCCGGGCGAGGGCGGGCACGCCCGCGCCGTCACCGGGCTGGACGTGCTGGCCGAGATCGGCACCGACGTCGCGCTGATGCACCTCAACGGCATCGCGCAGAAGGTCAAGTTCTCCGGGCTCAAGCAGCGCGCCGGGGAGAAGATCGAACTGGTGGCGGCCAAGCTCGGGCTCACCGCCGAGCAGCTCGCCGACCGGCTGGTGCCCGACCTCGGGCTCGCGGAGGACGGCACGATGGTCCTCGACTACGGCCCGCGCCGGTTCGTCGTCGGCTTCGACGAGGCGCTGCGCCCGACCGTCTCCGACGAGGACGGCACCCGCCGCAAGTCGCTGCCCAAGCCCGGCGCGAAGGACGACCCGGACCTCGCAACCGCCGCCTACCAGCGGTTCTCCGCGCTGAAGAAGGACGTCCGCACCCTGGCGAGCGACCAGATCACGCGGCTGGAGCGGGCCATGGTCGCGGGACGCCGGTGGAGCCACGAGGACTTCGCGCGCTACTTCTCCGGGCACCCGCTGCTCCGGCACGTCGTGCGCAGACTGGTGTGGGGCGTCTACGACGAGCAGGACTCTCTGGCCGGCGCGTTCCGGCTGGCCGAGGACCGCACGCTCGCCGACGCCGACGACGAGACCTGCACCCCGGCCGCGGGCACCACCGTCGGCGTCGCCCACCCGCTGCACCTCGGGGACGCGCTCACCGCGTGGTCGGAGGTGTTCGCCGACTACGAGATCCTGCAACCGTTCCCGCAACTCGGCCGGCAGGTTCTCGCGCTGACCGACGAGGAACGCACCGCGCTCACCCTGGCGCGGTTCGGCAAGGTTTCGGTGAGCGTGGGCCGGGTCCTCGGTCTCACCAAGCACGGCTGGGAACGCACCGCGCCGCAGGACGGCGGAGTGGAGGCCGGTGTGGTCAAACCGCTCGCGGGCGGCTGGTTCGGGGTGCTCGAGCTGGAGGAGGGCATCGTCGCGGGCGAGCCCACCATGCTCGGCGAGAACCAGGAGATCCGGCGCGTGTTCCTGTCGCCCGATCACGACGGCTGGTGGGGCCGGGAGGACACGCCGCTCGGCACGCTCGACGCGGTGTCGGCGAGTGAGCTGCTGGCCGACCTGACCGAACTGGTGGGCGCCCCGTGACCGCCGGGCAGGACCTGCAGCGCCCGCCCGCGGAGGTCCGGTTCGCCGACGAGCTGGTCCGCCTGCGCGAGCAGGACACCGCGCCCCGTCCGCCGGGGTGGGCCCTCAGCCTCGACGCGGCCCGCCGGTTCGTCGTCGGCGACGCGAAGCTGGGGGTGCGCAAGAAGTTCGTCGGCGACCCGTCCCTCGTGGACCGGGCCCTGGTCACCCTCGCCACCAGCCGCGGGCTGCTGCTGGTCGGCGAGCCCGGCACCGCCAAGTCGTTGCTGTCGGAGCTGATCGCGACCGCGGTGAGCGGCGTGTCGACTCTGACCATCCAGGGCGGCGCGGCCACCACCGAGGACCAGATCCGCTATTCGTGGAACTACGCGATGCTCGTCGCGGAGGGCCCGTCGACGCGGTCGCTGGTCCCCGCGCCGCTGCTGCGCGGCATGGCCGAGGGCAAGGTCGTCCGGTTCGAGGAGATCACCCGCTGCCCGCTGGAGGTGCAGGACTCGCTGCTCTCCCCGCTGTCCGACCGGGTCCTGGCGGTCCCCGAGCTGACCGGGCGGGACGCGATGGTGTTCGCCACCGACGGGTTCAACGTGATCGCCACCGCCAACACCCGCGACCGCGGGGTCAACGAGATGAGCGCGGCGCTCAAGCGCCGGTTCAACTTCGAGACCGTGTTCCCGATCCCCGACCTGGACACCGAACTGGCGCTGGTGGCGACCGAGTCGGCGGAGCTGCTGCGCCGTTCCGGGGTGCCGGTGGCGCAGCGTCGCGACGTCCTCGAGGTGCTGGTCACCACGTTCCGGGAGTTGCGCGCGGGCACCGGAGGTGGTGGCGGGGAACGGCTGTCCACGGTGCTCAGCACGGCGGAGGCGGTGTCGGTCGCGCACGCCGTCGGCCTGCGCGGCTGGTACCTGCGCGGCGAGGCGGGGACCGGCGAGGACGTCGTCGAGTGCCTGGCCGGGACGGCCGCGAAGGACAGCCCGGACGACCTCGCGAAGCTGCGCCGCTACCTCGAGCACGACGCCGCGCGGCGCAAGGGCTCGCCCGCGTGGGCGGAGCTGCACGGCGCCCGGCTGCGGCTGCCGGGCTGATGGCGGCACCGGTACACGGGGGCGCCGTTCACGTCATCGGGGTCCGCCACCACAGCCCGGCGTGCGCGCGGCTGGTGCGCGAGACGATCGCCGCGCACCGGCCCGCGCACGTGCTGGTCGAAGGACCGGCCGACTTCACCGGCCGCATCGGTGAGCTGCTGCTCGGGCACACCCCGCCGCTCGCGATCTTCAGTTACGTGCGCGACGCCGCCCGCACCCGGCTGTCGTGGGCCCCGTTCTGCGACTACTCCCCCGAGTGGATCGCGCTCACCGAGGGCCGGGCCGTGGGCGCGCAGGTGCGGTTCATCGACCTGCCCGGCTGGCGGGCGACCGACACGGAAAACGTCTACGCCGACGCGGAACGCCGCTACACCGACGCCACGGAACGGCTGTGCCGCGCGCTGTCGGTGGACAACGTCGACGTGCTGTGGGACCACCTGGTCGAGGCGCACCCGCACGAGGGGCTGGCGGAACGCCTCGCCGCGTACTTCGACCTCGTTCGCGGCGAGGCGGACGCGGGGGCGGAGGACACCGCACGCGAGGAGTACATGGCGCGGTGGGTCGCCGCGGCGGCCGCGCGGGACGAGGGGCCGGTCGTGGTGGTGGTCGGCGGGTTCCACCGCCCGGCGCTGGTGGCCAGGCTCGCGGACGCCGGCGGCACCACCGCGAACCCGGACTGGCCGCCGGTCACGGACGTGCCGGCGGGCACGGAGGCCGGCAGCTACCTGGTGCCGTACTCGAACCGCAGGCTCGACGCGTTCACCGGCTACGCCTCCGGCATGCCCTCCCCCGGCTACTACCAGCGGCTCTGGGAGGCCGGGCCGCAGGAGGCCGCGACCGGGCTGGTGGCCGACGTGGTGACGCGGCTGCGGGCCCGCAGGCAACCGGTGTCCACCGCCGACCTGATCTCGGCGAAGGCGCTGGGCGAGGGGCTCGCGGCGCTGCGCGGGCACCCGCACCCGGCCCGCACCGACGTGCTGGACGGCCTGGTGAGCGCGCTCGTGTCGGACGCGCTGGACCAGCCGCTGCCGTGGTCGGCCCGCGGCCCGCTGTCGCCCGGCGCGCACCCGGTGGTCGTGGAGATGGTCGCCGCGCTCACCGGCGACCGCACCGGCCGCCTGCACCCGGACACCCCGGCGCCGCCGCTGGTCGGCGCGGTCGCCGCGGAGCTGGCCGCGCTCGGGCTCGACGGCACCCGGGACGTCCGGCTGGACCTCACCGACGCGACCGACCTGCGGCGCAGCCGCGCCCTGCACCGGCTGCGCGTGCTCGGCGTCCCCGGTGTGGAACGGAAGTCGGGCCCGTCGGCGGGCCGGGACGCGACGGCCGCCGAAGGCTGGCAGCTCACCGCCTCCGACCGGCGCGAGTCCGCGCTGATCGAGGCGGCGGCCCGGGGCGGCACCCCGGCCGACGCCGCCACCGCCACGCTCGCCGGCCGGGTCGACCGGCGCAACGAGGTGGGTTCGCTCGCGGGGCTGCTGTACGACGCCGCCCTGTGCGGCCTCGCCGACCTCGCCGGTGACCTGACCACCCGGGTCGCGGCCGGGGTGGCAGCGGCGCGGGAACTGGGGCCGCTCGGTGCCGCGCTGCGGGTGGCGCTCGGGCTGTGGCGCCACGACCGGCTGCTCGGCACCGCGGGCAGCGCGTTGCTGGGCACGGTGGTCACCACCGCGGCCACGCAGGCGCTGTGGCTGGCCGAGGGCATCCGCGGCGGGGACGTCCCCGCCGAGCCGGCCCGGTTGCGGGCGCTCGCGGCGGTCCGGGACGCGGTCCGCGACGGCGGCGCCGCGCTCGGCCTCGACGCGGACATCGCGATCGGCGTCGGCGGCCGGCTCGTCGCGAGCCGGGACGTGCCGCCGGACCTGCGCGGCGCCGGGCTCGGCCTGTGCTGGGCGCTGGGCGCGGCGGTGGTGCCGAGCGACGCCGTGCCCCGGGCACCCGCGGTGCTCGGCGACTGGCTCGCCGGCCTGTTCGCGGTGGCGCGGGAGGAGGTGCTCGACGACGGCGGGCTCACCGCGGTGCTCGACGAAGTCGTGAGCACGTTGACCGCCCACGACTTCCTGATCGCGCTGCCCGCGCTGCGGCAGGCGTTCGAGTTCTTCCCGCCCGCCGAACGGGAGCGGTTCGCGACCGCGCTCGTCGCGCGGCACGGCGGCGAGGGGTCGGGGCGCGGGCTGTTGCGGGTGCGGGCCGACCCGGTACTGGTGGCCGAGGGCGCGGCCATCGAGGAGGCGATCGACGAGATGCTCACGCGGGCGGGATTGGCGGACCTGTGAACGACGGACCGAGCAGCGACCTGGAGCGCTGGCGGCTGGTGCTCGGCGCACCGGCGGCGGGCATGACCGGGCTCGAGGGCGAGACCGCGGCCATGGACGCCGCGCTGTCGTGGCTGTACGGCCGCGATCCGGACCTCGCCGAGCGCGGGGTGCGCGACGGCGGGAGCGGGAACTCGAACCTCACGGCGGTCGACTGGCTCGACGACGTGCACCGCCTGTTCCCCCAGGAGACCGTCGAGCGGCTGGAGCGCGACGCGGTCGAGCGCTACGACATCCACGAGATCGTCACCGACCCGGAGGTGCTGGCCCGGGTCGAGCCGAACCCGGCGCTGCTGCGGGCCGTGCTGCGAACCAAGCACCTGATGAACCCGGAGGTGCTCGCGCTGGCGCGGCGCATCGTCGCGGAGGTGGTCCGCGAGCTGGTGGCACGGCTCGCGACCGAGGTGAAGCACGGCCTGACCGGCACGCGGCTGCGCCGGCCGAGCAACTTCCGGCAGGCCCGCGACTTCGACTTCCGGGGCACCGTGCGGGCCAACCTCGCGCACTACCAGCCCGATTCGAAGCGCCTGCTGATCGAGAAGCCGCGGTTCACCTCGCGCGGGCGGCGGCACACCCAGCCGTGGCAGCTGGTGCTGCTGGTGGACCAGTCCGGCTCGATGGTGGGCTCGGTGATCCACTCCGCGGTGACCGCCGCCTGCCTGTGGGGCGTGCCCGGCCTGCGCACCCACCTCGTCGCGTTCGACACGAACGTCGTCGACCTGACCTCGGAGGTCACCGACCCGGTGGAGCTGCTGATGAAGGTGCAGCTCGGTGGCGGCACGGATATCGCGCGCGCGGTCCGCTACGGCGCCGGCCTGGTGGACGCGCCGAGGCGGGCGATCGTCGCGATCGTGTCCGACTTCTACGAAGGCGGGGACGAGGGGTCGCTGGTGCGCACCGTGCACGGACTGGTCGGGCAGGGCACGCACGTGCTGTGCCTCGCCGCCCTCGACGAGACCGCGAACCCCGACTACGACCGGGCACTCGGCCGGCGGCTCGCCGACGTGGGGGCGCACGTGGGTGCGATGACCCCGGGCCACCTCGCCGAGTTCGTGGCGGACAGGATCGGCCGGTGAGGGCGGACCTGCTCGCGCTGACCACCGACGCGCTCGCCGCCCTCGCGAACCGGGGCCTGGTCAAACGCGCGACCCGGGACCTCGACGGCGTCCCGCCGGTCACGTCGGCCGGGGACGGCACGGTCGAGGCGGTGTTCGCCGACGGCACGCGGGTGGTGCTGCCGCCCGGCCGGGGGCTGGACGCGGCGAGCTGCACGTGCGGCGCGCCGGGGATGTGCCGGCACCGCCTCGGCGCCGTGCTCGCCTACCAGCGCGATCACGCCGCCCCGGCGGCGGCACCGGCCGGAGAGGTCCCGGCGGGGTGGCCGGGGGCGGTGACCGACGAGGAGCTGACCGCCCGCTTCGGGGCCCGCACCCTCACCGCGGCCCGGCGCGCGGTGGGCGGCGGGCTCACCGCGCGGGTGCGCAGGCCGGCCATGACGGTGGAGACCCCGGCGGCCACGGTGCGCTTCCTGGTACCCGGCGAGCTGGGTTTCGTCGACTGTGACGCCCGCGCGGAAGCCAGGGACGTCCTCGTCGTGGTCGCCGTCTGGGCGTTCCGGCAGGCGGACGTGCTGGCACCCGCGGATCCCGACGTGACCGTCGAGCTCGCCGGCCGGGTGGACCGGCCCGCGGCCGGGGCGGCGACCGGCGCGATGGCCGCGGTCGCGGCGGCCGCCGGCGAGCTGCTGCGCACCGGGGTCGTGCCGGCCGACGAGGTTCTGGTCGCCGCGCTGCGCCGCGAGCACGCCGCGTGCGAGCGGGCGAACCTGCGCTGGCCCGCCGCGGCGCTGGCGGAGCTGGTCGAGCAGCTGACCGCCTACGGCACACGGTCCGCCCGGCACGAACCGGTGCGGGTCGCGGAACTGATCGCGGAACTGCACGCCCGCCACCACTCCGGTGCGCGAGCACCCGCGCGGGTGCTGGGCACCGACGAGCCCGCGGAGACCCCGCTGCGGCAGGTGCGCCTGGTGGCGCTGGGCTGCCGCGTGGACCACGAAGACGATGCCGACACCGCTGAGGTGTTCCTCGCCCATCCCGGCACGGAGACGGTGCTGGTGGTGCGGCACCGCTGGCCGGCGGGCACGGGGCCGATGCGGTCCCGCCGGCTCGCGGGCACGACGCTGGCGGCGCTCGCCGCGGGCAACGTGGTCAGCGAGGCGGCGGTGCGCAGCGCGGGCCGGGTGGTGCGGTTCGGGGCGGGCCGGCTGGCCCGCACCACCGTCAGCCCGGTGGGCGAGTCGTGGGCCGGGCTGCCGCCCGCGCTGCGTCCGCCGGTCACCGAGGCGCTGGCCCAGCTGACCGGCCTGCCACCGAGGGTGGTCCGGCCGCGGGTCGCGGCCGAGCTGGTCCGGGTGGTGCCGATAGCCCGGGTGCGGCAGGTCCGCTACCTCGCGGGCGCCCAGCGCCTGGACGCGGTCGTCGTGGACCCCGGCGGCGCGGAGGCCACGGTCAGCCTCACCCACCGCGCGACCGCACCCGGCGCCCTCGACGCACTGGCCGAGGCATTGGCAGGCGACCCGCTCGAGGTGTCCGGCGCCATCCGGCGAGCGGGCGGCGGGCTGGTCGTCGAGCCCTTCGCCGTGCGCACCGCGGCCGGGGTGGTGGTGCCCGACCTGGCGCCCGCGACCGGCAGCGTCCCTCCGGCCGCGGGTCCCGTCCGGCCACCCCCACCGGCCGCCGCGATCGAGGGCGCGCTGGCCCTGCTCGCCGAAGCCGCGCACCGCGGCCTGAACCGCCTGCCGCCCACGTTCCCGGCCAGGGCCACCCCGATCACCGCCGCCCTGACCCGCACGGGCCTGGCCCGCTGCGCCGAGGCGGTCCGGGCGTGGAGCACCGCGCCGGCCGATCCCGCCACCTGGCTACGCGCCGAGATCCGCCTCCTCACGGCGAACGAGCTGCACTGACGCGCCCGGACCGCGCGCACTCGACCACGCGGTGGCGTACGTCAAGGAGCGCAAGCAGTTCGGCAAGCGCATCGCCGAGTACCAGAGCATCCGAGATCGCGTCGACGATCGAGCGGCAGCTGCGGCTCGACGCGACGTCGTCCCGTCCCGCGGGCCGCGTCGTAGAAGTCCTCGGCGTCGCCGACATGGGCGATGAGCTGGACAACACGCCGGAGGTTGTAGCCGGGGTTCTGGTCGCCGATCACGGAGACCAGAACGTCGGTCAGCTACGAGGCCGACGGACGAGATCATCGCTGAGGCCGGCTGCCCGCCGGCGGTCGATCCGGACGAGTGGGCGCCGGGCGCCGGCAAGGAATCGATCACCGAGAACTATCGCGGGGTCCGTCGCCCGCCGCGCGGAGCAACCTCGTCGCGAGGCGATCGAACGCCACCGCGAGCTCGTCCCCGTCGATCACCTCGATGTCGACGTCGAGCTGTGTCATCCACAACGCGAGCCGGTCCGGGTCGTCGGAACCCACCTCGACCTGGCACGTGGACTCGTCGACCACCTCGATGTCGACCGGGATGTGGATCTTCGCAGCGATCTCGGCGGCGGGAGCACGCATCAGTACGCGGGCGCGGTACTTCCAGGCTCCCTTGCTGATGCGTCCGACGACGAACTCGACGACATTGTCCTGCGGGATCACGCGCGGCCGGAACCGCGCACCCGTCGGTGCGTGCGGAACCATGCGGTCGACCCGGAAGACCCGCCAGTCGTCACGGTCGAGATCCCACGCGAGCAGATACCAGAGCGTTTCCCAGTTCACCAGCCGTTGCGGTTCGGTGTGGCGCGCCTCTTGGTCGCCCCCACGCTTCGTGTACCCGAACCGGAGCCGTTCGCGGCCGCGGATCGCGGCGGCGACCGCGCCGAGAACCGAGAGATCGAGCGGCGGCCCAGCCCCGGGAACAACGCTCGTCGCCTCGCGTACCGCCTCCACCCGCCGTCGCAGACGCGAGGGCAGCACCTGCTCCAGCTTCGCGAGCGCGGTGAGCGATGTCTCTTCGACTCCCAGCCTCTGGGCCGCGACCGCACTCAATCCGACCGCGACGGCGACGGCCTCATCGTCGTCGAGCAGCAGCGGGGGCATCGCCGTCCCGGCGGCCAGCCGGTACCCGCCCGCGACGCCGCGGCGCGCGTCCACGGGATACCCGAGCGACCGCAGCTTGCCGATGTCGGCGCGCACGGTCCGGGTGCTCACGTCGAGCCGGCCGGCGAGCTCGGTGCTCGTCCAGTCACGCTTGAGCTGGAGCAACGACAGCAGTTCGAGCAGACGCGCCGAGGTCTCCAACATGTTCTCGATCATGTCAGCAATAGCGGAAGCCAACCTGCCGCATTGTCTGCGAACGTCGATGTCATGACCGAGAACAACACGCTCACGCCGTTCCGCATCGACATCCCGCAGACGGGCGTCGACGACCTGCGCACCCGGCTGGCACACACCCGCTGGCCGATCCCCACGCCGGGCCGGGACGATCGCACCGACTTCAGCCGTGGCATCCCGCTGGTGTACCTGAAGGAGCTCGCCGAGTACTGGTGCGACGGATTCGACTGGCGTGCGCAGGAGGAGAAGCTCAACGAGCTCGAACAGTTCACGACGGTTGTCGACGGCCAGACGTTCCACGTCGTCCACGTTCGATCGGCGAACCCGCGGGCCACCCCGCTGGTCCTGAACCACGGCTGGCCGGGATCGTTCGTCGACTACCTGCGACTCATCCCGCTGCTGACCGGCGAGTTCCATGTCGTCATCCCGTCGCTGCCCGGCTTCGGGTTTTCCACCCCGCTGGCCGGGACCGGCTGGGAGCTGGCGCGCACGACGGACGCCTACGCCGAGATCATGACGCGTCTCGGCTACGAGAGGTTCGCGGCCCACGGCACCGACGTCGGTGCGGGCACCACCGGCCGCCTCGCGGCGATCCACCCGGAGCGTGTCATCGGCACGCACATCGGCTGCGACCCCCGGCTGCTCGGGTTGCTCGGCGTCAAGTTCCCCTTCCCCGAGGGCCTGTCCGATGACGAGATCGCCCAGATCGAGGCAGTGCGCACCGAGGACGCGGCCGATCACGGGTACCTCCTGATGCAGGACCACCGTCCCGACACGATCGGGGCGGCGCTCACCGACTCGCCGGTCGCCCAGCTCGCGTGGATCGCCGAGAAGTTCAAGACCAGGACCGGCGGCGTCTACCGGACGCCGGACGAGTCGGTCGACCGCGACCAGCTCCTCACGAACATCAGCCTGTACTGGTTCACCCGCAGCGGCGCGTCGAGCGCGCAGTTCTACTACGAGTCCGAGCACTCCGGACTCGACTTGGTCATGGCCTCCGGTGTGCCGTCCGGATGGGCCGTGTTCGACACCCACCCTCTCGTGCGCCGCGCGATGGACCCGTGGAAAGCGATCGGCCACTGGAGCGAGTTCACCGAGGGAGGTCACTTCCCCGCGATGGAGGAGCCGGAGCTGCTCGCGGACGACATCCGCACCTTCTTCCGCGGCATTTCCTGAGCCTCACGGCTCCACCACGAATCCCCATTCGCGCGTGGACGGTCGGCAGTGGACCATCGGCCTGACGCCGGCCGCGCTCATCCTCTGGTCCGGCAACGTCGTCGGAGCCCACCGCCGCGGACTCGAACCGGACGTGGTCCGCACGCACTCCACTGGGCTGCGAACCTGCTCAACAGCCGCGCCACCTCCGCATGGGATTCACTTGGGACGAAGGTCATCGATGTCTTGCACCTGCACGGGCCGGCTCGCCGGCAACACTTCCCCCGTCGTCCCTGTCATCCTGTCTGGCGCAGACCCGGCCACCGGCGTACCAGTCGCACTGCGCGGCCGGCAATGGCTCGACCTGCGAGCCGGAGTCACCGACCACAGCGTCTCCAGCCTCGTCTCATCCCTGCGCAGGCAACGAGATTGATCGCATTCATTACAGCTCTGGCTGTGAAAGCGCATGACTCTGCGGCCCCACCGTGGACCTGGCGCAACCGGCCTCGCGGTTTCTCACCTGCGTCGAGCACGGGTGCAGCAAAGTGTTCCCGGACCGCGGGGACATTCGCCAGCGCTACTGCAGCCCTCGCTGCGCGACCCGCGCACGTGTTCGTTCCCACCGGGTCAAACGCACCACGGAGGACGGTTGACCGGCAGCCGCCCAGGTCGCGAGGGCCTTTTTGACCGTCCACAAAGGATGAGATCACCGCCTCGGCTCGGGCGACGGCGTCCGCGACAAGCACTGATTCCTCGAAAGCCGGCGCGCGCGCATCACCCCCGGCCAGGCAGGCCTGCCCGCATACGGCGGCAACCGGCGGGTGAAGGGGCTGCGTCGCGAAGAGGTCGCGATGCTCTCCGGCATTTCGGTCGCGTACTACGTCCGGCTGGAACGCGGCAACCTTTCCGGCACCTCGGACAGCGTGGACGCTACGACGTCGTCGCGATGAACCGCCTGGCCCGTATCCTGTTCGCTCCGGCGCTCGCGGACCCGCGCAGACCGGTCAATCTGACCGCTTCGTCTTTCTCCACCCGGACTCCGGCGACGTTTCCTCGACTGGGAGAGCGCCGCGCGGGAAACCGCCGCAACACTGCGCCGCGAGGCCAGCCGCAATCCGCACGACAAGGCATTGAGCGACCTGATCGGCGAGCTCAGCACACCGAGTGAATTCTTTCGGCAATGCTGGGCCCCGCACGACGTGCGGGTGCACCGCAGCGGCCGCAAGCGCCTGTACTTCGCGCAACCGGCGGGTCTGCCCGCGCTGCCGGGGCTCAGTCACGCCGTTGCGTTCTCCGGACGTCAGGTCATCGTGTCCGGACAGGTGCCGCTGAACGCCGCCGGTGAGTTCGTGGGCGAGGACGTCGAGGCGCAGTTGCGGCAGGTGTTCACCAATGTCTCCAACGCGCTCGTTGCCGCGGGCGCGGAAATGAAGGACGTGGTCAAGCTGACCGTGTTCCTCACCGATATCGCCGACGCTGCCGTCTACCGCACCGTTCGCGACCAGTTCGTCGATACGGACAACCCGCCTGCCTCCTCGCTGTTCCAGGTGGGCGCGCTGATCAACCCGAAGTTCCGTGCGGAGATCGAGGCGCTGGCGGTCATCTGAGCGACCAGGCCGGGCACGGCCCTCGCCGCTCGGATGACCGGCGAGGGCCGTCCCGGTCGATGGCGCTGGAGCCCGGCGTTCACCCGCGAACGCCTTCCCCTGCGGGCGGCGTAGGAGGCGAAGCTCTGCCTGCTGCCCGCGTCGAGGAGTACCGGCCACGTAGAAGGGCGCGGGACCTGGAACTACCATCCGGTCATGCGCGACGAGGACGGTGCCGGAGACCACCCTGGGCGAGCACGGACCTATCGCAAAGCCGAAGAACGGCGCGAGCAGGTCCTCGCGAAAGCGATCGAGCTGTTCGCCCAGCACGGCGTGGACACCTCGCTACGCTCGATCGGGGAGTCGATCGGGGTTTCCCACGCCGCGCTGCGGTACTACTTCCCGTCGCGGGATGACCTGCTGATCGCCGTCTACCAGGCACACGAAGCCGCCGACGACGAGGAAGACGGCAAAGCACTGCCGAGCCAGGACGGCGACTCGGCGACCGCGGTGATGAAACGCAGCGCGTTGCGCAACCGCGAGGTCCCGGGCCTGGTCGAGCTGTACGCGACGCTGACCACCGACGCCCTGCAACCCGACCGCCACCCGGCCGTGCGGGACTTCGTCTGGCAACGGTTCCGGCGCGTGCGCGCGCAGCTGGCCGAGATGGTGCGCGAAGGACAGAGCACCGGCTCCGATGTGGACGCCGACGACGCGGCGGCCCTGCTGGTGGCCGCGTCCGACGGGCTGCAGGTGCAATGGCTGCTCGACCCGGAAGCGGTCGACGTGCACCGCGTGCTGAGCCTGCTGGAACGGCTCGTACTGGGGTCAGCGCGCCCGCGTCATGACGGCGAGACCGAGCACGGCGGCCAGCCCGAAGCCGGCGGGGACCAGGAACACCAGCGGTAGCCCGATCCAGGTCGCACCCAGCCCGCCGGCCAGACCGCCCAGCGCGGAGCTGAGCGCGGTGGAACTCAGGAAGATCGCCGAGGCGGTGGCCACCGCCTGCGGCAGCAGCCGCTGCGCGACGATGATGCCCAAGGTCGCGAACACCCCCCAGACCCCACCCATCAGGATCTGCCCGGCGAACAACCCGGCCGCGGTGCCGGTCAGCGCGAAGCAGAGGTTCGCGCTCACCCCGAACCCGGCGGCCAGCACCATCAGGCGGACCTCGCCCGTCCGGCGTGCGACGACCACCGCGATCGGCATGAGGACCAGCTCCACCAAGGGCTGGATGCCGATGATCGCGCCGCTGAGCGCCGGGCTGAACCGCAGCCGGTCGTTCATGTAGATCGGCAGGAAGGCGTACTTGACCGACTCGCCGGCGTAGACGCAGATGTAGAGCGCCGTGAACGCGAGCAGCGGCAGCATCACGCGGACGCCGGGCCGGTGCGCCCGGGACGACGCCGAGGCGGGGCCGGCCGGACCCGGATCGCGCAGCGCGCCCAACGGCACCAGCTGAGCCAGGGTCGCGACAGCGGTCGCCAACAGCATCACGCGGGAACCGGCGACGGCCGCCAGGAACGACCCCGCCACCGGCCCGACCACCCAGCCCGCCGTGAGCGCCATCCGCACGATCGCCACGACCCCGTCGTTGGCCGGTCTCGGGCGCAGCGTCGCTTGATCGTGGATGGCCGCGAACAGCTGTGACGTCGCGGCCCCGGCGAAGCCGAGCACGACCGCGCTCACCACGAACGGGACCCACAGCCGAGGCGCGAGGGCGATCGCGGTCCAGCCGGCGAACCCGACGACCGCGCACAGCCTGAACAGCCCCAGCCGCGAACCGGTCCGGTCGGAGCGGGCGCCCACCAGGTAGCCCGCCACCGGCGCGGTGAGGTTGGTCAGGTAGTACAACCCCGCCACCGTCAGCGACGCGTGCAGCTCGCCGACCAGGAACGACGCGATCTGCGGGGCCGCGGCGGAAAACCCCAGGCCGGACAGGAACAACGCCACCGTCGACCGGAGGTACAGCGGGGTGGACCACACCAGCCGCAACGCCGTCTGCCCAGGCTGCCCGGTTCCGGGATCGAGACCCGCTCCGGCCTGCGAACCGGGAGGTTGTCCGCTCATCTCCGGGAACCTACACCCAAGATTCTTCCAGTGGAAGAATCTTGAGTGCAGCCGAGCCCGATCGTCGAATCCCGCGGCTTCGGGATGTCGCCGAGCGCACCCAGCGGGCCGGCCGCGCCGAAGGCGCCGGGCTCTCGAACGCGTCGCCGCAGAACAACCACCGTGCCGACGGCGAAACACGAGCAGGTTTCCGGGCGTGCTGCCCAGCAGCTCATGTCACACGCACTGGTGTCGCACCGCCACCACCCCCGGACGGCTCCGGCTGCTGTCACGCATGACCCCACGTAGCACCAGACTGGCTCAGCACCTGCTTCGCCCACACCGGATCGACGAGACCATCGACGCGCTCCACCAGGCCCAGCCGGACCTCGACGTCGATCCTGGCGCCGCGGCGGCGCTGGCCACCGACTCGATGGACGCATCGATGACGTCTTCGGCGGTCTCGATTTCGGCGATCGCCAGCTCGTCGATATCAATGGAAATGAACTCGGACAACAATTCTCCTTCCAGGAACCGTCTTGCTTCTGTCCGGCGGCGCGGAAGAGGAATGGTTGCGGACGGAAGTGCCGCTTGCGCCACCCGAAGTGGATCGGCCCGGCATACGGCACGAAGCTGCCCCGCCGGCGCGGACGATGGCCTCCTTCACGCTCACCGAGGGCTTCACGGTGCGAGCGCGAGTCAGCCGGAGCGGTACGGGGCCGCGCGGCTCGCGGGCTGGGCCACCACGTCGGCGGCGTCCCGGCGCCCACCGGAGGGGCCGGGGCCGCCGGGGGCGGCTCGGCGCAGACGCGCTTCAGCGCGTCTGTGGTGCCCGGGTCGAGAATCCGGAACGGCAGTTCCATCGTCGTGATTCGTCGATGGACGATTTCACGACGGATTGCAGCGCTGCCACACCTCGGGTCGCGGTGGTCCACCGTTTCCCCGAGCTCGCCATGGAATTCCTCGAAGCCATCGCACAGTCGTGGCTGAACGACTCAGGAAACGTCCTGCGCCTGGTCGATCAGCTCAAGCAAGGCCGTAGGCCGTGAAGAACACCTCCGCCGCCCGGTCGGCGATCCTCGTCAACTCACCGTCGTCCGGGCGGGCCTCGGTGCCGGCGAACATCAGCTGGTTCATCGGCTTGTACATGACAAGGCCGGCGAAGTGGTACGCGGCGAGGGTCGGGTCGGCGAGCTCGCGCAGCAGACCGCGGTCGGCCATCCGGGACAGCGCCTCGCCGAGCAGCACCAGCGAGCGCTGGAAGCCGTGCTCGAACCACTTGCCGGAGATGGCGGGGAACCGGTCGGCCTCGGCCAGAACGAGCCGGCGGAGCTGGATCACCTGGGGTTCGCAGATGTCGGCGGCGAACCGGCGCGCGAGATCGCGCAGCGCCGTCGCGGCATCCGTCGCCTCGTCCAGCGCTCCGTAGAGCGTGGCGAGGCGGGCGCCGAGCTGCGCGTTGCTGCCGAGGATGACTTCTGCGAACAGGTGCTCCTTGTCGGCGAACTGCCTGTAGACCGTCTGCTTGGAGACCCGTGCCCGCGCGGCCACCTCGTCCATGCTCGCGCCCAGGTAGCCATGCTGCAGGAACACCCCCGCCGCTTCGGCGAGGATCGCGCGTCGCTTACGGGCCGTGCGGCCCTCCTCCAGGCTCGTCTCGAGTTCGCTGTCGATCCCGGCGCCCGGTGCCAGTTGATCCATGGTCCTCCTCCCGGCTGCCCACAGTGTACTAGACAGTCTCGTTCCCGCTTGGGTACTGTACGGTCTTGTTCTGGTCGAACCTGCGAACACGGAGAAGAGCCATGGGAACAGTGCAAAGCAAGGACGGCACGACAATCCACTTCGAGGTCCGGGGCAGTGGCCGGCCGGTGATCCTCGTGGACGGCGCTACGGCCTACCCGGCGGTCAGCCCGGATACCGTCTCGCTTGCCGAGGCGTTGAGCGAGACCTTCCGCGTGTACACCTACGATCGGCGCGGCCGGGGACGTAGCACCGACACGCTGCCCTACGCCGTCGAGCGCGAGATCGACGACCTCGCCGCGATCATCGCGGAGGCCGGCGGAACCGCAGTGCTCTTCGGCTGGTCGTCCGGCTCGATCCTGTGCATGGACGCTGTCGCGGCCGGGCTGCCGGTCACCCACCTCGTCGCGTTCGAGCCGCCGTTCGTGGTCGACGACGCCCGCTCGCCCCTGCCAACCGACTACGTCGAGCAGCTGGAGGCGGCCTGCGCCGCCGGGCGGCCAGGCGACGCGGTCGAGTTGTTCATGACCGCAGCGGTCGGCATGCCTCCCGAGTTCGTCGCCGACATGCGCCAGAGCGAGTACTGGCCCGTCCTGGAGGCGGTCGCGCCGACCATCGCCTACGACGGGCGGGTCGTGTGCGATGTGATGCAGGGCCGGCCACTGCCGACCGACCGGTGGGCGGAGATCGCCGTGCCCACCATGGTCGTGCACGGCAATGGCACGTTCCCGTTCCTGATCACGGGTGCGCGGGCGGCCGCGGAGGTGCTGCCGAAGGCGACGCTACAGGTCGTGCCGGGAGAGAACCACACGGCTGCTGCCGACGTGCTCGCCCCGGCGATCCGGCAGTTCGTCCAGGACCACTGAACATTAGCAGCGTGGGAGGGAATCGGGATGGGGAAGATCGTCGTCACGGAGTTCGTCTCGCTGGACGGGGTCGTCGAGGCCCCGGCCGGTGAGGGCTTCGTGCACAAGGACTGGACGTTCGCCTTCGACCGGGGGGACGACGGTGAGCGCTTCAAGGTCGAGGAGGCGCTGGGCGCCGACGCGCTGCTGATCGGGCGTCGCACCTACGAGTCGTTCGCCGGGGCTTGGCCGCACGTCGACGACGAGCTGGGCGACAAGTACAACAGCATGCCCAAGTACGTCGTGTCGAGCACGCTCACGGATCCGGCGTGGAACAACACCACGGTGCTGGCGGGTGACGTGATCGCCGAGGTCACGACGCTCAAGGAGCGGTTCGACGGCGAGATCCAGGTGCCGGGCAGCATCCAGCTCGTCCAGGACCTGGTGGAGCACGACCTCGTCGATGAGCTGCACCTCATGATGTTCCCCGTCGTCCTCGGCACCGGGCGGCGGCTGATCGAACGGACCAGCGACATGTCGCGCTGGCGGCTCATCGACGCGCTCACGGTGGGCGAGGGGATCATGGTCACGACGTTCGAGCGAGCCCGCTCGATGTGATGTCCGGGGAGGTCGGGAACGCGGGAGGGGTGGGTCGCCGATCGCGGTGTGTCCGGGGCGACGGTTGTGGTGGCGGAGCCGGTCGGGCAACGCGGCTCGCCGTTGGGCCTCGCTGAGGTAGGGGCGGGTGAAGGCCCATTCGTCGAACAGGGCGCGGTTGAACCGTTCGACCCTGCCATTGGTTCGGGTGGTCGGTCTGTGACGAGTGGAGAATGCACAGATGCTTGCTGTCGCTGAACGAGTTCCAGAAGACAACACCGTCGTGATGGTCTGGCACCGTTACCCTCTGAACAGTGCGACGGAGACTGCGATTTCACCCCATCGCGTGCTCCGATGACGAGGGCATCGACCCAGTGCCCGATTCCGGCGGCGCCGAGGGTAACGAGCACTGACGCCGGCCTGCGTTCCGCGGACGGCTCCCTCCGGAGAAATGCCGGACGTCGCTCAGTACTCGATGAGCGGAACGCCGCGGTCAGCGCGGCAGCGGGTTCGGCCGGCCGAACCCGCCGGTGACAGTCCACTGTGGACCGTCACCGGCGGGTCGGGCTCAGGCGGCGGCGCGCGGCGTCTTCGGCAGCGCCCGGACGAACGCGCAGACCAGCACCGCGCTCGCCACCAGCAGCACCGCGCTGACCGCGAACGCCACGTGGTAACCGTGCATCGTGGCCTCCACCGCGTCGCCCGGTGTGGTGGCGAGGTAGGACGCGACCGACGTCGTGAAGATCGTGTTGAGCAGGGCCGTGCCCAGCGAACCGCCGATCTGCTGCGACGTGTTCACCAGCGCGCTCGCGACACCCGCGTCGGCGTAGTCGATCCCGCTCAGCGCGACGTTGTTCATCGGCGTGTACACCAGCCCCATGCCGACGCTCATCACGACCAGCACCGGCAGGATCAGGCCGAAGTACGACGAGTCCGGCTCCAGCAGGGTCAGCGCCAGCACGGCCACCGCGGCCAGCGCCGCGCCCAGCGTCATCAACGCCCGCGCCCCGAACCGTGGCAGGAGTTTCGCGGTGTAGGTCGCGGTCAGGACCACGCAGATCGGGAACGGCAGGAAGACGATCCCGGCCTGCAGCGCCGAATACCCCAGCGTCTGCTGGACGTAGTACATCATGAACAGGAACATGCCCATGCTGCCGACGCCGAGCAGGACCGACGTCAGGTAGGCGGTGCCGCGGTCGCGGTCGAGCACGACCCGCAGTGGCAGCAGCGGGGCGCGCACCTTCGCCTCGACGACGACGAACGCGGCCAGCAGCACCAGCGCGAACGCGATCAGGCCGAGCGTCAGGCCGGAGCCCCAGCCTTCACCGGCCGCCGTGGTGAAGCCGTAGACCAGCGCGATCAGGCCGACCGTGCCCAGCAGCGCGCCCGCGACGTCGTACCGCGCGCGGCCCTCGATCTTGCTCTCCCGCATGTTCGGCACCGCGAAGGCGAACGCGATCGCCACCACCGGGATGTTGAAGAACAGGCACCAGCGCCAGCTGGCGTACTCGGTGAGCACGCCGCCGACGAGCGCGCCGACCGCGGCACCGGCGCCGCTGACCGCGCCGAAGATGCCGAACGCCTTGGCCCGCTCCCCCATTTCGGTGAAGGTGACCGTGATCAGGGACAGCGCGGCGGGAGCCAGCAGCGCGCCGAACACCCCCTGCAGCCCGCGGCCGACGAACAGCATCCAGCCGGTCGTGGCCGCGCCGCTCAGCGCGGACGCCACGGCGAAACCGGCCAGGCCGATCAGGAACACGCGCTTGCGGCCCGCGTAGTCCGCGACGCGCCCGCCGAGCAGCAGCAGCCCGCCGAAGGTGAGGGTGTACGCGGTGATGACCCACTGCCGGTCCGCGTCGGAGATGTGCAGCGCGTTCTGCGCGGACGGCAGCGCGATGTTGATCACCGTGGCGTCCAGCACCACCAGCAGCTGCGCGGTGACCACCACGGCCAGCAGCACCCAGCGCCGGGGGTCCGGGGCCGGCGGCGCGGACACCTCCTGGGTGTCGGCGACAGCGCGGGCGGCGCGGTCTTCGGACATGTGCCTTCCTTTCTGTGGTCTGGCCGCGGGACCGGCTGGAGGCCGGAAACCGGCCTCCAGCCGGACAGCGTCCTAGGCGGGGTTGCGCAGGACGATCAGGAGCACGCCGACCGAGGGGGCGCCGTCGCTCATCGCCTTCAGCTCTTCCGGGCTGGGCGCGATCTCCAGCACCTGCGTGATCTCCGGCGGCACGTCGTTGTTCTCGGCGTACTCGCGCAGCGGCCCGTAGAACCGCTCCTCGGTGTACTTGGTGTTGAGGGTGATGTCGGTGACCTCGACGACCTCCAGGCCGGCCGCGGCTGCGAACGTCTCGTAGTCCGCCTCGGTGACCAGCGGCGCGGTGTGCCACGACTCGCCGACCTCTTCCAGGTCCTTCTTCTTCTGCGCGTTGGCCGCGGCGTCCCGGTCGCTGAAGTCGGTGAGCGCGACGAATCCGCCCGGCTTGATCACCCGCGCGATCTGCTTGAGCGCCTGGACGCGGTCCGGCACGCAGACGATCGACTCGAGCGCGAAGACGTGGTCGAAGGAATCGTCCTCGAAGGGCAGCTCCATGGCGTCGGCACGCTGGAAGCGCACCCGGTCGGCGACGCCCTCACGCGCGGCGCGGGCGTTCGACACCTCGACGTCCCGGGCGCTGATCGAGATGCCGGTCAGGTCCGCGCCGGTGCGGATCGCCGTGCGCACGCCCGGGTTGCCCTGGCCGCAGCCGACGTCGAGGATGCGGTCCCCCGCCGTCGCGCCGAGCTTGCCGGTCAGGATGTCGGTGAGCCGGTCCGCCGCCTGCTCGAACGTGCTGGTGTCGTCCGGGCCGGTCCAGTAGCCGTAGTGCGTGCTGCCACCCAGGAACTGGGTCATCAGGTCGTTGGTCGCGTCGTAGAAGGTGCCGACTTCTTCGGGCTTGGGCAGCGACTCGGTGGTCATGAAGCTCTCCTTGACGTGGGGTGCGGTCGGATACACGAGCAGTGACTGGAAGTTCTCGGAAGTTGCGTGACTCCTCCCGTCGAAGGGGCCGCTCAGGTCGAGACGGCGAGCGGCAGCGTGTGCGCGTTGAACATCTGGTCGGTGCGGATGAACCGCGGCGGCTCATCGGGAATCGTGGCGAGGTGCGGGAAGCGGTCCAGCAGGGTGTTCAGCGCGACGCGCCCCTCCAGCCGGCCCAGCCCGGCGCCCACGCAGAAGTGGATGCCGCGCGAGAACGTCAGGTGCGGGTTGGGGTGGCGCTCCGGGCGGAACTCCGCCGGCGCGTCGAACACACGGGGGTCGCGGTTGGCCGTGGCCATCCACACCATCACCAGCTGGTCGGCCGGGATCGTCTCGCCGCCGAGCTCCGTCTCGGCCGCGGTCACCCGGGAGGTCACCGAGAACGGCGGCAGGTAGCGCAGCGACTCCTCGACCACGCCCGGCAGCCGGGAGCGGTCCTCGCGGGTGCGCCGGAACTCCTCCGGGTGCGCGTCCAGGCACAGGATGGTGTTGCTGAGCATCATCGTGGTGTTGAGGTGCCCGGCGAGCAGCAGCGTGTCGACGAGGCTCGCGACTTCCTTGCCGGTCAGGCGTTCCCCGTCGACCTCGGCGTGCACGAGCCCGCTCAGCAGGTCTTCGCGGGGCTTCTTCCGCCGGTCGTCGATGAACTGCTGCAGGTACTCGGCGAACTCCCGGTGCCGCTGGATGACCGTCTTCGTGACCTCTTCCTGGCCTTCGAAGCGGCCGACCAGCTGGACGTCGTCCGAAGTGGACGGCATCAGCGACTCGGCCTGCTTGCGGAACAGGTCGCGGTCGCCGGCCGGGATGCCGAGCAGCTCGCAGATCACGGTGACCGGCAGCGGGTAGGCCAGCTCGCCGACCAGCTCGAGCCGGTCCGACGACTTCACCTCGTCGAGCAGTTCGTTCGTCAGGGCCGCGATCTTCGACTCCAGGTCGGCGACGACCTTGGCCGTGAACGCGTGGCTGACGAGCTTGCGCAGCCGGGTGTGGTCCGGCGGGTCCATGTACAGCAGCTCGTCGTAGGTCTCCTCCGGGTTGTCGCCGCCGATCTCGGCGCCCATCACCCGCTGCAGGTTCGAGGAGAACACCTTCGGCTTGCTCAGCAGCTGCACGTTCTCGGGGTGGCCGTAGACGTGCCACATCCGCGTCTCGGCGTCGTAGGCGACGGCCTTTTCGGGTTCGATGCCGCGCAGCCAGTACTGGCGCTCGTCGACCCCCCACTCGTCGAATTCGGTGAGCACGTCAGGCTTCCTTTCCGTAGAGGGTGTCGCACAGCCGCAGCACCTTCTCCAGCGACTCGGGCGCCGTCATCACGTCGGTGTGGTCGGTGGTGGCGACCTCGGTGACGAAGAAGTCGTCGATCCGCTCCTCCCACTCGCGCCAGTACTCGACGCCGTCCAGGCCGGGCAGGTCCGGGTTGGCGAAGAGCACCATGTACTCCTCGAAGTCGCCGAAGAAGCGGCCACCGCGGTTGCGGACGTAGTAGCAGCGCACCGCGTCCCGCCGCGGGAGCGGGTCGACGACGTGGTCGCCGGTGTGCAGCACCTCGAAGAAGCGCGCCAGCTGGGTGACCTGGGTGCGCAGTTGCGCCTCGGTCTTGGTGATCCCGGCGGCCAGCGCGGCCTTGAGCAGCGAGCCGAGGAACTCCGGGTAGTCCAGGCCGGGATCCACCTCGTCCCGGTGCAGGATCGGGGTGGATCCGTCGTTCGCGTCCAGGCGGTTGCTGCCGAGCACCAGGTTGACCGCGCGGAACGCGCAGACCTTGGCGATCACGTCCGGCTCGGCCCGGCCGCCCTGCATGATCGCGTTGACGCGGTTGGTCGCGGCGGCGTCCAGGGTGTCGAGCATGACGAGGGTGTTCACTTCGGCGCCCTGCAGCTGGAGCTGCCGGACGACCTCGTAGGCCAGCAGGCCGCCCAGGGAGAACCCGCCGACGTCGTAGGGCCCGTCCGGTTGCACCGCGCGGATGAGGGCCGCGTAGTGCTCGGCCATCGGCACCTGGCCGCTGAGGATCTCGCCGTCGCCGAGCCAGCCCTTCGGCTGGATGCCGTAGAACGGCCGGCCGCTGTGCTCGGCCAGCGGCCGGTAGGACTCCACTCCCCCGTTGCCGTGGTGGATCCAGAAGACCGGCCGGCCTTCGCCGCCGCGGTTCATCCGGATCAGCTCGGGGGCGTCCGTCGTCTCGGCGGGCTTCGCCGACGTGCCGACGCGGCCGATGATGTCGTTGAGCGTTTCGCATTCGGCGATGACGTCCAGGGTCATCGTGTCGTCGAGGTGCTTCTTCACCGAGGACAGGAACTGGGCCATGAAGATCGAGTCGAAGCCGTAGCGCCGCAGGGGCACGTCCGGGTCGAGCTGTCCGGCGTCGATCTCCAGCACTTCGGCCATCAGCTCGGCGACGCGGCCGGCCCCGTTCTCCCCGGCTTTGTCCACAGTGGACTTGGCCGTGGGCGGGGTGTCCTGCCGCGGTTGACGGACGGCGCCGTCGCTCTCGGCGACGATCACCTGCTGGCCGAGGTCGTCGGCCCCGTCGGCGGCGGGGAACGCGCCGCGGAAGCCCGTTTCGGTCAGCAGCCGCTGCCAGGTGGCCGGGGCCAGCGTGGGTGTGCCGGGCACGCGCGGCGCGGGGTCGTCGTAGCGCCACCAGCCGTCGAGGAGGCCGAAGGTGAGGTGGCTGAACAGGCTGCCGCCGCTCAGCTCGTTGAGCAGCAGGATCCCGTGGGCGCGCAAGGTCGCCTTGGTGTTCCGCAGCGTGGTCCGGATGTCGCGGGTGGCGTGCAGGACGTTGGTGGCGATGGCGACGTCGAAGCCGCCGGCCGGGATCGGCTGTCCCGCCAGGGGCGCCTCGACGTCGAACAGCTGCGTGTCGAGGAAGGGCGCGGCGAACTCACGCCGGGCGTGCAGCAGGAAGGCCTTGGAGATGTCGGTGTAGCAGTAGGTCTCGATGTGGTCGGCCCACGGCTTCAGGTGCCGGAAGACGGTTTCGGTGGTGCCCCCGGTGCCCGCGCCGATCTCCAGGACGCGCAGCTTCGTCCCGGGATCGTCGGCGACACGGCGGCGCACGTACCCGACGAGCGTGTCGGCCAGGACCTCGTTGAAGTAGTCGGCGACCGGGTTGGCCTTGTAGACGCCCTCGACGAGGTCCATCGACGACGCCGGGAACAGCACGTCGGTGGCCGGGCGGCGGCCGGTGAGGATGTCGGCCAGCGCGCCCAGTGCGGTGTCGACGAGCGTCGTCTGGGCCCGGGTGGACGCCTCGGCCAGCCAGCCGTCGCGGTGCCGGTCCCACTCGGCGATATCGGTCTGCGCGGCCGGATCGGCCGAGTAGCGGCCGTCGTCGTGGCGCAGGTGGCCGGTGCCGGTCAGGACGTCGAGGGTGTGCCGGAACCAGCGGTCGTACTCGTCGGTGATCCCACCGCGGGTCCGCCATTCCCCGGCGGTGGCCGCGCGGCCGTCCTCGAACAGGCCGAGGGAGCGCAGCACGGTCCACAGGACCGGCACCAGGGCGGCGTCCAGTTTCTCGTTGTGGCCGTCGATCTTCTCGCGGAGCCGGGCGACCTCGTCGGTGCGGTCCGGACGGCCGTCACGCAGGGACGCGATCAGGGCCGGGGTCCGGGGTTCGAGCTGCTCGACCACGTCGTCGTCGAGCGTGTAGGTCGCCTTCAGCAACGCCAGCTGCGAGTGCCGGGAACCCATGAGCGTGTCGTAGGTGGCCATGCCTTCGGCCGGTTCGATCGACGCCACGCCGGATCGGGCCATCCGCTCGCGGTGGGCGTCGTCGGCGACCACGCCGACCCCGCCCCAGTAACCCCAGTTGACGACCTTCACCGGGCAGTCGAGCCGGGTGCCGAGGTGCTCGGCGTAGGCGTCGGCGAAGGTGCAGCCGGCGGCGTAGTTGGCCTGACCGGGCGAGGTGAGGAAGGACTGCAGCGACGAGAAGAACACTACGAAGTCGAGGGGCTCGCCGGCGAAGACGTCGGCGATGGTGACGGCGACGTCGGCCTTGGCCGCGTAGGTGGCGGCGAAGCGCTCTTCGTCCATCCGGGCCAGGCTCTGGTCGCCGAGCACGATGGCGGAGTGCAGCACGCCGCGGACCGGGCCGTGGCGGCGGACGATCTCGTCGCGGGCCCGGCGCAACGCCGCCGGGTCGGTGGCGTCGGCCTGGATGTAGTCCGGTTTGGGACCGTGGGCCGCGAGTGCGCTGCGGCGGGCTTCGATGCCGGCGTCCAAGGGGCGCCGGCCGATCCACACGACGCGCACCTTGTGGCGGCGCAGCAGGTGCTCGGTCCAGACGGTGCCGATGCCGCCGGCGCCGCCGATGGCCACGACGACGTCGTCGGGCTGCAGGTTCGCGTGCGCGGGCCCGGCCGGGACGGGCGCCGCCAGCTCCAGCAGGCGCTGCCGGTACCACTCGCCGTCGCGCCGTGCCAGCAGCGCGCCCTGCGGCTCCGGCGGCAGGGTCAGGACGTCGTCCCAGGGCACGGGGGCGCCGGCGGGGACGTCCACGACGCGGACGGGCCAGTGCGGGTACTCCTGGGCCAGCGACCCGAAGAGGCCGTGCAGGCCGGCGGCGTCCGGGTCGACGCGGGTGTCGCCGGGCAGCAGGCGGGCCTGCCGGGTGACGACGGTCCAGCCGATCTCGCCGGTGGCCGCCTTGAGCAGCCGGAACGCCGTCCGGACCTCGGGCGCCAGCAGCACGACGTGGTCGAACCCCGCGGGTGAATCGCCGGCGTCCAGCACGGTGGTGTCCGGGTAGCGGCGGCGGAACTCGGCCTGGTCGTCCGGCGTCCCGCCGACGAGGGCGACGCGGGCATCGGCGGCGGGCCAGAGCGGGGCCGGGTCGACGGCGACCGCGTCCCACACCGGCGTCATCAGGCGGGTTTCCGTGTTCGCGGCCGGCGGCAGGGTTCGCGTGCTGAAGCCCAGCAAGCGGACACAGACGCGGCCGTCGGCGTCGCACACGTCGACGTCCAGCCGGCGGACGTCGCCGCCGCGGTCGTCGGGGTGGCTGCGGATGACGACCCAGCCGTCCGCGGGGGTCGGGGCGTGCACCTGGACCTCCCGCACGGCGAACGGCAGCGCGAGCTGGGCCGCCGTGCCGTCGTCCTCGCCCAGCCAGACGCCCAGGACGGCCTGGAGCGCGCCGTCGAGCAGGCTGGGGTTGAGCACGAGCGGCGACTCGGCCTCGCGCGGCAGGCTCAGCCGGGCCACCGCGATGCCGTCGTCGTAGTGCAGAGAACGGACGGCGCGCAGCGCGGGGCCGTAGTCCATCCCGATGCGCTCGTAGGTCCGGTAGAACCCGGCCGCGTCCAAGCTGCGCGTGCAGCCGTCACGGAGTTGTTCCACCGCAAGGGTTTCCGGGATCAGGGCGGCGATCTCGCCGGTGCCTTGGGCGTAGACCGCCGCATCGCCGTCGACGTGCACCTCGAACGCGCGGCGCCCGGCGTGATCCGCCGGGTCGAGCCGCACCTCGACGCGGCGCGGCTCGGTGACCTCGATCGGCCGCAGCCAGCGGACGTCGCTGATCCGGACACCGGTCTCGGCGCCGAGCGCGTCGCGCGCCAGTTCCAGGTAGGCGACGGCGGGCAGCACCGGGACGCCACGCAGGCAGTGGTCACGCAGGTAGTACTCGCTGCCGTCCAGGACACGCTCGCGTGGCGGGGCGGGGTTGCGGGCGGCTCGGGGGGCTCGGGGGGCTCGGACGGCGCGGTCGGCGCGGTCGGCGATCCAGAAGCGGCGCAGGTTGAACGGGTACGTCGGCAGCGGGAGGCGACGCGGCGGGGTGTCGCCGTGCAGGCGCCGCCAGTCGAAGTCGAACCCGGCGGCCCACAGTTCCAGCAGGCGCGGCAGCTTGCCCTTGGCGACCCAGGTGTCCATCGCGGCGGCGATGTCCTCGTCGCCGGCGAGCACGCGCCACGCGGCGTTCGGCTGCGGCCGGCCGCGATGCAGGTCGCCGCGCGGCTCCCCGGCGACGAACGCCCGCAGCGCGTCGCGCAGGTCGTCGAGCGTCTCGACGGTGAACGCCAGCCGCTCCGGCATCGCTACCCGGCCGACCTGCAGCGTGTAGGCCACGCTCGCCAGGTCGTCGTCGCCGCGGCCGTCGGCCCAGGCGAGCAGCTGCCGCGCGCGGGTCACCAGCGTCTCGGGTTCGCGGGCCGACAGCACGATGGCGAACGGTCCCGCCGCCGCACCGGCCGGCGCGGGCGGGCGGTACTCCTCCAGCACGACGTGCGCGTTCGCGCCGCCGAAGCCGAACGAGCTGACGCCGGCCCGGCGCGGCAGCTCGGCGCCGTCGGCGTCGACCGGCGCGGCCCAGGACTGCCGTTCGCGCACCAGGAAGAACGGGCTGCCGGCCAGCTCGACGTACGGGTTCACGGTGTCGCAGTGCAGGCTCTCGACCAGCGTGCGGTGACGCAGCTGCAGCAGCACCTTGAGCACGCCGGCGACCCCGGCGGACAGCTCGGTGTGCCCGATGTTGGTCTTGACCGAGCCGATCCCGCAGTGGGCGCCGGTGACGTCGGCGCCGTCGTAGAGCTCACGGAAGGCGTCCTTGAGGCCGTTGACCTCGACGGGGTCGCCGAGCTTCGTGCCCGTGCCGTGCGCCTCGATGTAGCCGATCGTGCGCGGGTCGATGCCGGCGCGGCGGTGGGCGTCGCAGATCACCGACGCCTGGGCCCTGGGGTTCGGCGCGGTCAGAGAGTTCGCCCGGCCGCCGTGGTTGACGGCCGTCGCGCGGATGACGCCGTGGATGTGGTCGCCGTCGCGCTCGGCCGCCGAGAGCTTTTTCAGCACCAGCATGCCGACGCCCTCGCCGCGGGCGTAGCCGTCCGCGTCGGCGGAGAACGTCTTGCTCCGGCCGTCCTCGCTGAGCATGCCGGCGCGGCCGAAGCTGATGTGGCCGTCCGGGACGAGCACGGTGTTGACGCCGCCCGCGACGGCGAGCGAGCACTCCTCCCGGTCCAGGGCGGACACCGCGCGGTGCAGCGCGACCAGGGAACTGGAGCAGGCCGTCTCGACCGGCTCGCTCGGGCCGTGGACGTCGAGGAAGAAGCTCATCCGGTTCGGGCCGATGGACGGCACCGTGGCGGTGGCCGCGACGCCGTCGCCGCCACGGGCGTGCGCGTCGATCAGGCGGTGGTAGCCGGTGGTCGCGGTGCCCACGATGATGCCGAGATCGGTGCCGGCCAGGGCGTCCGCCGCGTACCCGGCGTCCTCCAGGGCCTTCCACGTGTGCAGCATCAGCAGCCGGTGCTGGGGGTCCATCAGCGCCGCTTCGCGGGGCGCGATGCCGAAGAACTCGGGGTCGAAGTCGGCGACGCCGTCGATGAACCCGCCCCACTTGACGGTGGTGCGGCCGGCCTCGTCGAACGGGTCGCCGTACAGCTCGCGCCAGTCCCAGCGGTCGGCCGGCACCTCGCTGACGCAGTCGCGCCCCTCGGAGAGGTTGCGCCAGAACGCGTCGAGGTCGTCGGCCTGCGGGAAGCGGCCGCTCATCCCGATGATCGCGACCGGGTCCCCGGTACGCGGCCGTTCGACCGGGACCGGGCGGGGCGGCGCGACCGCCTTGGGCGCCTGCACAACAGCCGCGGGACGCACTCCGAGGCGGTCCGCGAGACCCGTCTCGTGGTCGACGGCGATGTGGCCGGCCAGCGCGCGCAGGGTGGGGTGCTCGAACACCACCGTGGGCTTGAGGTCGAGGCCCAGCGCGTCGTTGACCATGCTCACGAGGTGGCTGATGACGACCGAGTCGAGGCCGTACTCGCTCAGCTCGACGTCGATGTCCAGGTCGTCGGCGCTCACCTTCAGCAGCTGCCGGACCTTGTCCGCGAGCACGTCGCAGACCCGGTCCCGCAGCACGTCCCGGTCGATCCCGGCCGGCTGCCCGGCAGGCTCGGCGGGCTCGGCACGCTTGGCCGTCTTCAGCTGCTTGGCCAGGCGCATCGCCTCGGCCTTGTCGATCTCTCCCCGGCTGACCAGCTCGTACAGCTCGGTCACCGAACCGACGCGGTGGCTCATGTCAGGCTCCGTTCGCGTTCGTCGCGCTATCGATGGTCACGAATGCCGTTCCCGCTCCGGTCCCGCGGACGTGCCCCTGGCGGTAATCCGGACAAATCGCCGGTCACGACGAGACGGCGAGGGGCAGCGTGAAGGCGTTGAGCATCTGCGAGCTGCGGATGAACCGCGGCGGCTCGTCGGGGATCGTGGTGATCTTCGGGAACCGGTCGAACAGGATGTCCAGCGCGATCCGGCCCTCGAGCCGGGCCAGGCCGGCGCCGATGCAGTAGTGGATGCCGCGCGAGAACGTCAGGTGCGGGTTGGGGTCGCGGCCCGGGCGGAACTCCGTGGGGTCGTCGAAGACCAGCGGGTCGCGGTTGGCGGCGCCGAGCCAGACCATCACGAGCTGGTCGGCCGGGATCGTCACGCCGCCGACCTCGGCCTCGGCCGTGGTCGCCCGCGACGTCACGGCGAACGGCGGGAGGTAGCGCAGCGACTCCTCCATCACGTCGGGCAGGCGCGAGCGGTCCGCGCGGACGCGGGCGAACTCGTCCGGGTGCGCGTCCAGGCAGAGGATCGTGTTGCCGAGCAACATCGTCGTGGTCACGTGCCCGGCCAGCAGCAGGACATCGGCCAGCGTCGCGATCTCCTTGTCGCTGAGCTGCTCCCCCTCGACCTCGGCGTGCACCAGCCCGCTGAGCAGGTCCTCGCGCGGGTGCTTGCGGCGGTCCTCGATGTGCTCGGCCAGGTACTCGCCGAACTCCTTGCGTTGCTGCAGGGTCGTCTCGGTGACCTCTTCCTGGCCCTCGAACCGGCCGACGATCGAGACGTCCTCGGTGGACGTCGACGGGATCAGCGACTCGGCCCAGCGGCGGAACAGGTCACGGTCGCTCGCCGGGATGCCGAGCAGCTCGGCGATCACGATGACCGGCAGCGGGTAGGCCAGCGCGCTGACCAGCTCCAGCCGGTCGGTCACCTTCGCCTCGTCGAGCAGGTCGTGGGTCAGGCCCGCGATCCGCGGTTCGAGGTCGGCGAGGACCTTGGGGGTGAAGGCATGGTTGACGAGCCGGCGCAGCCGGGTGTGGCGCGGCGGGTCGAGGTAGAGCAGCTCCCCGGCCGACGCCTCCTCGATGTCGGCGCCGATCTCCGCGGCCATCAGCCGCATCATGTTGGAGGAGAACAGCTTCGGGTTGCTCAGCACCTTCGACGCCTCGGCGTGGCCGTAGACGTTCCACATGCCGCTTGCGGCGTCGAAGGCGACCGGCTGGTCCGCGGTGGTGCCGCGCAGCCAGAACTGCTGTTCGTGGACGCCCCAGGTGTCGAACTCCGTGATCATGTCGTCTGTCCTTTCGCTACTCGTGAGAACGCCGCGAGGTGCTGGGCGGCGCCGTCCAGAAGCAGCAGGCCGATCTCGTCGACGTGCCGGTTCCGCCAGGACTCGTGCGGGGTGCCCTTCACCCACTGGTTGAAGGAACCCAGGGCCGGTCCGGTGTGGACCTGGTAGTTGGCCTTGTCTTCGCGGCGGCCTTCCAGCGCGATCCGCGCGCTGTAACCGAAGTAGCGCCGGAAGATCAGCGCCATCTTCTGCTTCGGCTGCTTTTCGGCGCGCTCCACCAGCTCCGCGCGGCCGCTCGCGCGCAGGTGCGCCACGACGTCGGCCCAGACGTCGTCCAGGGGCTTGCGGAAGTAGGTGCGCTCCAGCTGCGCCCGGGTCTTCGCGGGCAGGTCGTCGATGCCGTCGTGGTGGCTGTAGAGCGCGTGGAGCTTGTTGCCCCGCGACGGGAAGAACACGCCCTTGCGCAGCACCTGGACCCGGCTGCCGAGCTCGAACATGTCACCGGCCGGCGCGTAGTCGGTGTCCTGCACGTCGATGTCCTGCAGCATGTCCTTGACGACGTCGCTGGTCGCGGCCTCGGCGGTGCACTGGTTGACCGAGCCGGTGAGGACGTAGTCGGCGCCGAGCACGAACGCGGCCGCGACGGCGGCGGGCGTGCCGATCCCGCCGGCCAGGCCCATGCAGACCGGCTCGGCGTAGCCGTGCTCGGCCTGCGCGCGGCGGCGCAGTTCGAGCAGCGAGGGCAGCAGCACCGTCGGGATGCCGCCGTCGGTGTGCCCGCCGGAGTCGGCCTCGACGGTGACGTCGTGGCTCATCGGCACGCGCCGGGCCAGCTCGGCCTGCTCGGCGGTGATCACGCCGTCCTTGCGAAGCCGGTCCAGGACCGCGGCCGGCGGCGGCGCCAAGAAAGCGGCCGCGACCTCGGGACGGGACACCTTCGCCAGCACGCGGTGCTCGCACACCGGCTCGCCGCCGGGCCCGCGGCGCAGGCCCGTGACGCGGTAACGCACGAGCGCGGGCGTCATCTGGATGAACGCCGACGCCTCGACCAGCCGGACGCCGTGCCGCAGCAGGACGTCGACCACGCCCTCCTCGGCGGCGGGATCGTCGTGGTTCGCGATGAAGTTGACGCCGTAGGGCTGGTCCTCGGCCAGGGCGGCCTGGATCTCCTTGATCCCACGCTCGATCTCGGCCGGCTCACTGCCGCCGGTGCCGAGGAAGCCGAGCATCCCCGCGCGGCCCAGCCGGATGACCAGTTCCGGTGACGCGATCCCGCGGTACATCCCGCCGGCGACGTAGGCGAAGCGAAGGCCGTGTCGCTCACGGAAAGCGGCGCTGCCGAGGTCCTGGGGCCGGAGCACCGGCGCCCGGGACGCGGCCCGCGTCTGCTCGACGAGCTTGGTCAGCACCGTGCCGCCCAGCTCGACGAAGTCCGTGACGCCCGCGTCGAGCAGGTGCCGCACGGTTTCGGTCCAGCGCACCGGCTGCACGATCTGGTCGGTGAGCACCCCGGCGGTGGTGCCGGCCGAGTAGGGCCGCGCCGTGGCGTTGGCGATCACCGGCACGTCGGGCGTGCCGAGGTCGAAGGCGTCGAGGAAGCGCCGGAACTCCTGCTGGGCCGGCCGCATCAGCGCGGAGTGGAAGCCGCCGGACACGCGCAGCCGGACCCAGCGGACGCCCCGGTCCTGCAGGAACGCGCCCAGCTCGTCGATCGACTCGGCGTCGCCCGAGACAACGCACTGCTGGGGCGAGTTGTCGTTCGCCACCGACAGGGTGCAGAACTCGCCTTCGCGCACCAGCGCCGTGACCTGGTCGCGGTCGAGGCCGGTGACGGCGATCATGCCGCCGCCCTCGGCCCGGGCCATCAGCTCGCCCCGGCGCCGGACGAGCCGCAGGCCCGTCGCGAAGTCGAACGCGCCGGCGGCGTGCAGCGCGCAGTACTCGCCGAGGCTGTGCCCGGCGTAGAACGCGGGCGCTTCGGGATGCCGCTCGCGCCACTGCCGGTGGGCCAGCGCGCCGACCACGAACAGCGCGGGCTGGGTGAACTCCGTGCGGTTCAGCTCGCGCCGGGGATCGTCGAGGCACAGCTCGCGGATCGAGTAGCCGAGCAGGTCCGAGGCCTGGTCGGCCTGCTCCGGGTAGGCGTCGAACAGCTCGCGGCCCATGCCCTTCACCTGGGCGCCCTGGCCGGGGAAGATCACCGCTTTCACGTCAGGCTCCGTTCGAAGTCGGCCAGGCTGATCGCGCCGTCACCGGCCGCCTCGATCAGCCGGCCCAGGAACTCGTCGCCGGGATCGACCGGCTCGGGATCGAGGGACCGGACGCGGAAGCCGCGCAGGCGGGCGCAGATCTCGCCGTCGTCGTCGCACAGGTCGACGTCGAGGACGTATTCGCCGGGCACCGCCCCGCCCTCGCTGAACCGGACGACCGCCCACGCCGAGGCGGGCAGCGGCCGCAGCACGCGGACCGCGTCGACCGACCGCGGCAGTGTGGCGGGTACCGCTTCGGCGCCGTCGGCGGCGAACAGGCCCAAGGTGGCCTGGAACGCCGCGTCGAGCAGGCTCGGGTGCAGCACGAACGTCTCCGCGCCGGCCTCGGCGGGCAGCCGGAGCCGCGCCACCGCGAGCCGCGAGCCGCTGTGCAGCCGCTCGATCGTCCGCAGCGCGGGACCGTACCCGAGGTCGAGCCGCTCGAACCGCGCGTAGCACTCGTCCGCGTCAAGCACCCGGCCGTCGGTTTCTTCGAGCAGCGCCGGGATGTCGTGCCCCTCCGGTGTTTTGCCGTCCGCCGCGGTCAGCTCCCCGTGGCCGTGGACGACGGGCTCGCCGTCCGGGCCGGTGGTGAAGACGCGGTAGGACAGGGCACCGCCGTCGGCCGACAGTCCGATGTGGACATCCGTGGCGCGCTCGACCGGCAGCGGCCGGTCCCAGGTCGCGCTGACGACCGGCCGGTCGCCGCCCGCCAGGTCCGCCGCGGCCCGGGCCATCTCCAGGTAGGCCGCGCCCGGCAGCACCGGGACACCGCGGACCTTGTGGCCGGCGAGGAAGAACTCACGACCGGTCAGGCGGGTGGTGTAGCGCGGGCCGGTCAGGTCCGAGGTGTTGGTGTGCACGAGCGGGTGCAGCTTCGGGGTGCCCGCCCCCACCGGGGTGCTCGTGTCGAGCCAGTAGCGCTTCAGCCGGAACGGGTAGGTCGGCAGCGGGATCCGCCGCGGCGTGTCCGGGTGCCACCGGCTCCAGTCGACGTCGGCGCCGCGCACCCAGGCCCTCGTCGCGACCGTCGCGTCGGTGCCCTCGGGTGCCGCCGGGACGTCGTCGCGGGTGACGCGGCCGGTGACGATCGAGCCGTCCGGTTCGCCGCGCAGCCAGGACTCCAGCCCGGTCGCGAGGTCGTCGACGGTGGCCGCGACGCAGCCGAGCCGCTCGGCGTGCGGCGTGCGCCCGACCTGGGAGGTGTAGGCGATGGACGTCAGGTCGGCGTCGGTGTAGGTGCCGTCCCTCAAGGCCTTGACCCAGTTCTCCGCCAGGGTGCGCAACACCTCGGGGTGGGTCGCCGACAGGACGATCGGCAGCGGCTCCGCGGGCGTCTGGTCCACGGGCGCCGGGACGTACTCCTCGAGCACGATGTGCGCGTTGGCACCGCCGAAGGCGAAGGAGCTGACCCCGGCGCGTCGCGGCAGCTCGGCCCCGGCGTCGTCGACCGGCGCCGGCCACGGCTGCTGCTCGCGGACCAGGTAGAACGGCGTCCCGTCGAGCTTGACGTACGGGTTCACGGTGTCGCAGTGCAGGCTCCGCACCAGGGTGCGGTGCTTCATCTGCAGCAGCACCTTGATCATGCCCGCGACACCGGCGGCGACCTCGAGGTGCCCGATGTTGGTCTTCACCGAGCCGATGCCGCAGTGCGCGCCCGCGACGTCCGCGCCGTCGTAGAGGTCGCGGAAGGCCTCTTTCAGGCCGTTGATCTCGACGGGATCGCCGAGTTTGGTGCCGGTGCCGTGCGCCTCGATGTAGCCGACGGTGCGCGGGTCGACGCCGGCCTTGCGGTGGGCCGTGCGGATGACCGCCGCCTGCGCCTTCGGGTTCGGCGCGGTCAGCGAGTTCGCGCGGCCGCCGTGGTTTTCGGCGGTGCCGCGGATCAGGCCGTAGACGTGGTCGCCGTCCCGCTCGGCCGCCGAAAGCCGCTTCAGGACCAGCATCCCGACGCCCTCGCCGCGGGCGTACCCGTTGGCGTCGGCGGAGAACGTCTTGCTCCGGCCGTCCTCGGCGAGCATGCCGGCCTTGCTCATGCTGATGTGCAGATCCTTGCTGAGGACGGTGTTGACGCCGCCGACGATGGCCATGTCGGACGTGCCGTCCTGCAGCGCGCCGACCGCGCGGTGGGTGGCGATGAGCGCGCTGGAGCAGGCGGTGTCAACGGGCTCGCTCGGGCCGTGGACGCCGAGGAAGTAGCTCATCCGGTTCGGCCCGAGGCAGGGCGCGGCGCCGGTGGCGTCGTACGGTTCGACGACCGGCGAGTACTTCGCGACCATCGTCGGGTAACCGGTGCTGGCGGTGCCGACGACGATGGCCATGTCACTGCCTTCGACGGATTCGGCCGCGTACCCGGCGTCTTCGAGGGCCTTCCAGGCGTAGAGCAGCATCAGCCGCTGCTGCGGGTCCATCAGCTCGGCCTCGCGCGGCGAGATGTCGAAGAACAGCGGGTCGAAGTCACCGACGCCGTCCATGAACCCGCCGAACTTCACGTTGCTGGTGTTGGGTTCGGTGATCGGGTCGCCGAAGCACTCCCGCCAGTCCCAGCGGTCGGCGGGGATTTCGCCGATGCAGTCCCGGCCTTCGGCGAGGTTGCGCCAGAACTCGGCGATGTCGCCGGCCTTCGGGAACCGGCCGCTCATGCCGATCACGGCGATCGGTTCGGGGCCTTCCCGCGGCTCGGTCTTCGGGGCTGCGGGTGCCTCGACGACCGGCTCGGGCTTCGGTTCGGACCTGGGCGCGACCCGGTCCGCGTGGTGCTCCCGGAGGTAGCCGACCAGGCCGTTGAGCGTCGGGTACTCGAACAGCAGCGTCGGGTCGAGCGCCAGGCCGTACCGCGCGTTGATCTCCGAGATCAGCTCGGTGAGCGACAGGGAGTCGACGCCGTACTTGCTCAGCTCGCGGCCGCCCTCGATCCGTCCCACCGGCAGGCGGAGGACGTTCGCCGTCAGTTCCGTCAGCTCGGCGAGCAGGTCCGGCCGCTCTTCCGGCGCGGGCACGGGCTCCGGTTCGGGCGCAGGTTCGGGCGTCGGTTCCGGCGCCGGGGTCGCGTCGAAGACGTCACCGTGATAGTCCGCCAGGTACCCGGCCAGGCCGTCGAGGGTCGGGTACTCGATGAGCAGCGTCGGGACGAGGGTCAGGCCGAACTCGTCGTTGAGCAGACCGACGTAGTCGACGAGGGAGATCGAGTCGAAGCCGTACTCGCTCAGGTCGACCCCGCCCTCGATCTCGTCGGCGGGGACGTCGAGCAGGCGCGACACGCGGTCGGCCAGCAGCGTCACCAGGCTGTCGGGCATGGTGGTCACCTCCGTTTCGGGGCGCAGCAGGGTTTCCCCGATCCGCGCCCGGTCGCCGTACGTCACGAGGACGTGGGGTTCGCCGCTGCCGTAGGCCCGGTGCAGGGCTTCGACGCCGGCCGCGGCGGGCATCGGCAGGATGCCGACGGTGTCCCGCATGGACCGCTCGGTCGCGGCGTCGACGCGCATCCCGCCGTCGGCCCACAGCGGCCAGCCGACGCTGAGCGTCCGCCCGTGCCGCTCCCCCGCGGCGACGCGCTTCTCGCGAAGAGCCGCGTACTCGTCGAGGAAGGCGTTGGCCGCGGCGTAGTCGGCCTGGCCCGGGTTCCCCGACGCCGACAGCGACGAGAAGCCGATGAAGAAGTCGAGGTCCAGCCCGGCGGTGGCCTCGTCGAGGTTGACGAACCCCGCGACCTTCGCGGCGAGGACGGCCCGCAGGTCGGCGACGTCCTTCTTGACGAGGTAGCCGTCCCGCAGCACGCCGGCGCTGTGCAGGACACCGTCGAGGCACCCGTGTTCGGCGACGACGTCCTGGACGCACCGCTCGACGGCGGCCCGGTCCGTGACGTCCAGCTGCCGGTAGTTCCCGGGCCCGTGCGCCGAACGTCCACAAAGGATGATCGTGGGGTCGGCCACACCGGCGGCGATCTCCTGGGCGAACACTCGCCCGAGCCCACCGGCGCCGCCCGTGATCAGGTAGACGCCGCCGTCGCGCCAGGGCCGCACCGCGGGGGCGTCGGCGAGCGGTGTCCACTGCGGGACCTCACGCCGTCCGGCCACCTCGCGGATGACGACGTCGTCGGCCCGGGCTTCCCGGCGCAGGCGGTCGGCGAGCCCGTCCGGCCCGGCGACCACGAGCTGGGTGACCAGCTTCGGGTGCTCGTAGCGGGCGGTCCGCAGCAGCCCGGCCAGTGCGAGATCGGGTGACCCCGCCGGCACGACGACCTGCAGCAGCACCCGCCCCTCCCGGCTCGCGACGACGGCGTCCTGGAGGTGCGTGAGCAGCTGCTCGGCCCGCCGGGTGAACGCGGCGGCGAGGTCGGGGCCGCCGGGCAGGGCGGTGCAGGTGGCGTCGAGGTCGGTGAGGTCGACCGGGTCGAGCCCGGCGAGCAGCACCTCGTGCCGGACGAACCGCGGCGCGCCGGCGACGGGTGCGGCCGGGTGCCAGGTGGGGCGGGCCAGCACCAGCTCGCCCGCCTCGGCGGTGGGTCCGGCCGGGGTCACCTGGTCATCGGCGGGTGCGGGCTCCTGCTTCTCCGGCGCGGGCAGCTCGCGGAACGTGAAGCCGAGCAGCCGCACGCAGACCTCGCCCGTCTCGTCGCACAGGTCGATGTCCAGCCGCCGGACGGTGCCCGGGCGGTCGTTGGCCGACGGGCGGATCACCGCCCAGCCCGCCATCGGCGTCGCGGCGTGCACGCGGACCTCCGTCAGCGCGAACGGCAGCGCGGCCGACACCTCGTCCGCGCCCTCCGCCAGGGCGAGGCCGAGCGTCGACTGCAACGCGGAGTCGAGCATCGCCGGGTGGACGGTGAAGCCGTCGCCGGCCGCGGCGGGACGGCGGAGGCGGGCGACGATCAGGCCGTCGCCGATCTCCAGCTGCTCGATGCCGCGCATCGCCGGGCCGAGGCCCATCTCCGTGCCCTCGTACAGGGCGTAGCAAGCGCCGCGATCGAGCGTGCGGCGGGTGCACTTCGCCCGCAGCGCGGCGATGTCCACCTTCGGCGGCGGCGCCGCGACGGTCGGCTCGACGCGCCCCTGGCCGTGCGTCTGCGTCTCGCCGCCGGTGGTCGTCGTGATCCGGTAGGCGAAACCGCCGTCCTGCTCGTCCAGCGCGACCACGGCGGTCGTCGGGCCCGTGATCCGCGCCGGGCGCGTCCAGACGACGTTGCGCACCGTCACCCCGGTCCGGCCGAACCCTTCGGCCTCCGCGGCGGCCCGCGCCAGCTCCAGGTACGCGACGCCCGGCAGCACCGGCGTCCCGGACACCCGGTGGTGGTCCAGGAAGAACTCGCGCCCGGTCAGCTCGACGACGTAGCCTTCGGATCCCTTGTGGACAGTCGTGGCCGGCGGCGCGCCGATCCAGTACCGCTCCCCGCCGAACGGGTAGCCGGGCAGCGGCACCACCCGGAACCCGTCACCGAACAACCCGCCCAACGACGGGATCTCGCCCCGTACGTACCGCGCGGCCACCTCGGTCAGCGTCAGACCGTCCACTGAGGACATTTCGGGCAGCTCGTCGGGCACCGAACCGGTGACGACCGAGTCCGCCCGGCCGTCGCGCAGCCAGGCCCGCATGGCGTCGAGCCACGCGGCCCGGTCCGGCGCGACGCAGGCCCACCGCAGGTTCTCCGGACGGCGGCCGACAGCGAGGGTGTAAGCGGCGTCGCCGAGGTCGACGTCGTGCGATTCGGCGTGGGCGAGCACGCGCTCGACGTGACTGCGCAACGCCGTCTCGTCCTGAGCGGACAGCACGACCAGCCATTCGTCCCGCGCCGCGTGCGGCACATCGGACCCCGACGCATCCTCGACGACGAGGTGCGCGTTGGTCCCGCTGGCGCCGAACGAGCTCACGCCCGCACGGCGCGGCCCGGACTCCGGCGACGGCCACTCGCGCACCGCGGTAGGCACGTAGAAGGCGCTGTCCGCCAGGGGAATCGCCGGGTTGGCCCGGTCGAAGTGCAGTGACGGCGGCACCTGTCGGTGGTGCAGCGCGAGCAGTGCCTTGATCGTGCCGGCGACGCCCGCGGTGAACTGCGTGTGCCCGACGTTCGTCTTGATCGACCCGAGCGCGCACCCACCCGCGGGCGCGCCGGTGAACGCCTCGGCGAGGGCGCCGAACTCGATCGGGTCGCCGAGCGGGGTGCCGGTGCCGTGGGCCTCGATCAGCTGGACGCCGCCCGGGCGCACGCCCGCGTCGCGGTGGACCTGGCGGACCAGGTCCTCCTGGGCCTGGGCACTCGGCGCGGTGATGCCGTTGGTGGCGCCGTCCTGGTTGACGCCGGAGGCGCTGATGACGCCGTAGACGTGGTCGCCGTCGCGGACCGCGTCGGACAGCCGCTTGAGCACCAGGACCCCGGCGCCCTCGCCGGGCACCATGCCGTCGGCGGCCGCGTCGAAGGTGCGGCACCGCCCGGTCGGCGACAGCATCTTCGCGGTGGACGAGTACTCGTAGAGCCGCGGCGTCGCCTGGACGAACACGCCGCCGGCCAGGGCCATCGACACCGTGCCGAGCCGCAGGCTGTCGCACGCCAGGTGGATGGCGACGAGCGAGCTGGAGCACGCCGAGTCGACGGCGATCGCGGGCCCGGACAGGTCGAGCAGGTAGGAGATCCGCGACGCGATGACCGAGGCCATGTTGCCCCACATGGTCTGCGGGGGCTTCTCGCCGCCGATCAGCTGGTGGTAGTCGCCCGGGTAGGCGCCGACGTAGACGCCGCACGCGCGGTCGGTGAGCCGCTCCCCCGCGTACCCGGCGTCTTCCAGTGCGTGCCAGCACTCTTCGAGGAAGACGCGCTGCTGCGGATCGGTGTGCACCGCCTCGGTGCCGGAGACGCTGAAGAACAGCGCGTCGAAGCGGGCCGGGTCGTCGAGGAAGCTGCCGTACTGGCGGCCCGCCTTCGGGCCCAGCTTCCCGGCGAGGTCCCAGCGGGTGACGTCGCCGACCAGGTCGTCACCGGCGGCGAGGTGGGCCCACAGGCTCTCGGCGTCCGGGCTGTCGGCGAACCGCGCCGCCAGCCCGACGACGGCGATCGGCTCGTGGGCCGTCGGTCCGGCGGGCAAGGCGCTCTCCGGGGTCACCCCGCCGACCCAGGCCGCGCGGCGCTGGAACGGGTAGGTCGGCAACGGCGTCCGGCGGCCCGTGAACTCGGCGTCGAGCTTCCCGCCTTCGCTCCACCGCGCCCGGATCTGCTCCAGCTCGGCGGCCGCGGGGACCGTCCCGTCGGCCAGCCAGTTCTCCAGCTGCCGCAACAGATTCTCACGATCGGAAGCCGCGAAGGCGACGCGCTGGGCGAAGTGGGCCCGGCCGTGCGCGAGGGTGTAGCCGACGTCGGCGAGCACCGCGTCCGGGTGCGCGGTCAGGTGCCCGGCCAGGCCCTCGACCAGTTGCCGAAGCGCTTCGGGGCGGGGCGCGGACAGCAGGAACAGCCGCTCGCGGCCGTCGTCGTCGCGCGGCGCGATCGCGGGCGGCTCTTCGACGACGAGGTGCGCGTTGGTGCCGCTGAAGCCGAACGAACTCGTCGCGGCGACCAGCTTGCCCCGGCCGTTCGGCTCCCACGGCGTCAGCTCGGTGGTGACGTGGAACGGGCTGTCGCCGAGGCGGATCGCCGGGTTGGTCTCGTCGTGGTGCAACGACGGCGGGAGCGTCCGGTGCCGCATGGCGAGGACGATCTTGAGCAGCCCCGCGACGCCCGCCGCGGACATGGTGTGGCCGATGTTCGTCTTCACCGTGCCGAGGGCGCAGCCACGCGAACCTTCGGCGGTGCCGAACGCGCGGACCAGCGCCGCGGTCTCGATCGGGTCACCCAGTTTGGTGCCGGTGCCGTGCGCCTCGACCAGGCCGATCTCGGCCGGGTCGACGCCGAAGCGCTCGTGGACCTCGCGGATGAGCCGTTCCTGCGACGCCGCGCTGGGGGCGGTGATCCCGTTGGTCGCGCCGTCCTGGTTGATGCCGGAGCCGCGGATGACGGCGTGGACGTGGTCGCCGTCGGCGAGCGCGTCGGAGAGCCGCCGGAGCACGACGACGCCGACGCCCTCACCGGGGACGAACCCGTCTGCGGCCGCGTCGAAGGTGTGGCAGCGGCCCGTCGGGGACAGCATCCCCGCGCGGCCGGCCGTCAGGTAGGTCTTCGGCGTGGTCTGCACGGCGACACCACCGGCGACGGCGAGGTCCGTCTCGCCGCTCCACAGCCCCTGGCAGGCGAGGTGGATCGCGACCATCGAGCTGGAGCAGGCCGTGTCGACGGCGATCGCGGGCCCGCGCAGGTTCAGGTGGTAGGCGACCCGGGCGGGCACGATCGAGGGCGCGTTGCCCCAGGCCGCCTGCGCGGGCGGCCGCTCGTCGAACCAGGCGGTGTAGTCGCCGCCGGTGCAGCCGACGTAGACGCCCGCGCGCTTGTCGTCGAGCGCGGTGCCGACGTACCCGGCGTTCTCCAGCGCCGTCCACGCCTCTTCCAGGAACAGGCGTTGCTGGGGATCGGTGTAGGCGGCCTCGCGGCCGGACATCTTGAAGAAGCGGGCGTCGAACTCGTCGATGCCGTCGAGGAAGCTGCCTTCCCGGCAGGCGACGTCCGTCCACTCGGGACCGGAGACGTCCCAGCGTTCGATCGGACCGACCAGGTCGTCGCCGTCGGCGAGGTGCTGCCAGAGCGCGTCGAGGTCGGGTGACTGCGCGAACCGGCCGCTGATGCCGACGATGGCGATCGGGTCTGTCTCCGGCGCTTCCGGTTCCGGTGCCGCGGCGGGCACGGTCGGCTGGTGGGTTTCGGCGATGTGCGCGGCGAGCAGCTCGACACTGCGGTGGTCGAAGATCACCGTGGTGAGCAGGTCGAGGCCGAGGGACTCGTTGAGCTGCTGGACGAAACCCGCGCCGACGATCGAGTCGAGGCCGTAGTCGGCGAACGCCCGCGCCGGGTCGATCGCGCTCTCGGCCATCCGCAGCGCGTCGGCGAGCTTCTCGAGGACCACGGCGGCGATCGACGTGGTTTCCCCTACGGGCGCCGGTTCTTCCGTCGGCGCAGGTGCCTCGATCACGCGCGGCCCGCGGGCGACGCCGTCGCTGTGGGCGACGACGATCTGCTGCCCGAGCGGCTCGGCGTCGGACGCCGGGTTCGTGACGCCGGTGAAGCCCTCCTGCGCCAGCACCGCGGCCCAGCCGGCCGGGGACAGCGCCGGGCTGCCGGGCACGCGCAGCTCGGCGTCGGTGTGCGTCCACCAGCCGTCGAGCAGGCCGAACGTCAGGTGGTTGACGAGGTAGAAGCCGCTGATCTCGTTGAGCGCCAGCAGCCCGTTGCCGCGCAGCAGGGCCTTCACGCTGCGCAGCGTCGCGCGGACGTCGGCGGTGGTGTGCAGGACGTTGGCCGCGATGACGACGTCGAACTCGCCGGTGTCGAGGCCCTGCCCGTGCGGCGGCTCGGCGACGTCGAAGACCTGGTAGGTCAGGAAGTCGTGGTCGAAGGCGTCTTCGGCGCGGTGCAGGAACGCGCGCGAGACGTCGGTGAAGCAGTACTCGGCGAGCGGCAGCCCGGCACGGGTGAGCCGGTCGAGGACCACCCGTGTGGTGCCGCCGGTGCCCGCGCCGACCTCGAGGACGCGCAGCCGCGCGCCGGGCTCGGCGGCGAGGCGCGCCCGCAGGAAGCCGGCGACGTGTTCGGCCAGCACGGCGTTGAAGTGATCGGCGACGCGGTTGTCCCGGTAGACGCCCTCGACCAGCGCGAAGGAGCCGTTGGGGAAGAGGACGTCGGTGGCGAGGACGTCGCCGCGCAGCACGGCGGGCAGGGCGGGGACGGTCCGGCCGAGCAGGTCGAGGGGCGTGCGCAGGTCGGGGTTGGCCGCGGCCCAGCGTTCCGCGTCACGCTGCCACGCGGCGCGGCAGGTCGCGGCGTCCGGTCCCGGGATCCACTGGCCGGCGTCGATCAGGCCGTGGCCGGTGAGCACCCGCAGCATCGGCGGCAGCCAGGCGGCGAACCGCTCGCCGGCGCCGGTGAGCCCGGCCTCCCGCAGCTCGGCGGCGACCCAGCGGGCCAGGGCGGCGTCGATCTCGGCGGGCACCGGGCCGGCCTGGTAGGTGGCGAGCGCGGCGGGCAGCTCCGGCGTGATCGGTTCGGCCGGCGTCGCTGCCGCCGGGAGCCGCACCACGGCGGTCTCGCCGGTGAGCACCCCTTCGACCGGCAGCGGCCGGCCGAGCCGCAGGAACCCGATCTGGTCGAGCGGCCCGGCGAGCAGCCCCTCGACGGCGGCCATCGCGGCCGCGGGCTCGATCGGGGCGAGGCCGAGGGCGGCCATGCCGTCGAGGAGGTCGTCGGTGACGTTGCCCCAGTAGCCCCAGTTGACGGTCTTCACGCGGCAGCCGAGGGCGTCGCGCAGGCCGTCGGCGGCCGCGTCCACGTAGGCGCAGGCCGCGGCGTAGTGCGCCTGCTCGGCGTTGCGGATGAAGCTGACCAGCGACGACACCAGCAGCACGAAGTCGAGGTCGTCCCCGGCGAAGACGTCGGCGAAGTGCACGCACGGGTCCACTTTGGACTTGAGCGTCGCTTCGAGAGCCGGCTCGCTCAGCTGCGCCAGCGGGGTGTGGCTGAACGTCATGGCCAGGTGGACGACGCCGTCGATCCGGCCGTGGCGACGGAGGACTTCGGCACGGACGTCGCGCAGCTCGGCCGGATCGGCGACGTCGGCCTGCAGGTACTCCGCGTTGCTCCCCTGGCGGCGAGCGCGGATCCCGTCGTCCTCGGGACGGCGGCCGACCCAGACGGGCCGGGCGTCGTAGGTGCGGGCGAGATACTCGCTGAGCACGACGCCGAGGTCCCCGGCGCCACCGGTGAGGACGTATACCCCGCCGCGGCGGAACGCGGCGGTCGTGGCGGCCTGCTCGACCGGCACGAGCCGGCGACGCAGCCACTGGCCACCGGTGCGCCGGAAGGGATGGGCGCGGCGGTCGGCGGGCAGCCCGAACACCTCCGCCGCCGGGAACGGCTCGCCCGCCGCGAGGTCGACGGCCCTGACGCGCCACCGCGGCTGCTCCTTGGCGAGCCCGCCGACGAGCCCGTGCAGGCCGGCCTGGGCCGGGTCCCGGGTGAAGGCGTCGTGGGTGACGAGGGTCAGCTCGAAGTCGCGGTCACCGTGGCGGGCTTGCAGCTGGTTGAGGACGCGGAACAGCTGCCGGGTCGCCGTACGGTGTTCTTCGACGCGCTCGGCCGCGGTGGTGCGGGTCCGGGTCGGGACCTCCACGACGACCCGGCCGATCACGCCGTCGTCCTCGGTGAGCACTTCGGTCCCGGCGGCCCGGATCGCCTCGACGTCGGCGGCGGACAGCCCGATCGCGAGCACGGCGCCGCCGGAGGAGACCTCGGCGGGCCGGTGCGGCTCCCAGACCGGGCAGACGGTGAGGTCCCCGGCGGGAAGGTCGGCACCGGAGACAGGTGCCGCAGCGGCGGGCACGGGTGCGGTAGCTTCGCGCACCGCGGGAACCGAGGTCACCGCAGGCGCGGTCGGCCTTGCCGGCGCCGTGGCCGCAGGCAGAACCGGCACCTCAGCTGCGACAGGCGAGGGAAACGCGGCTTGGGTCGCAACCGCCGCGGGGGCACCGGGCTCAGTCTGCTTCGCGGAACTCGCGGACCCGGCCGATGCCGCAACCGTCGTCGAGCCACCGGGCGCGGCGCCGGCGCGCTTCTGGCTCCCCGGCACCACATCCGTGTACCAGTACCGCTCCCGGGCGAACGGGTACGCCGGCAAGCCCACCCGGCGCGGGCGCGGGCCGCCGGTGTGCAGGCGGGACCAGTCCACCTCGACGCCGCTTGCCCAGGCCTCGGCGAGCGGGGCCAGCTTGCCGCGCGCGCCCCAGCGGACCAGGGTCTCCTGGAAGTCGTCGTCCGCGGCCAGTGCCGCCAGCGTGCCCGACAGCCCCGTGCCCGCGAACGTGTCCGGGGGCAGCTCCGCACCGCGGACGTAGGCGTCGAGTGCGGCCGCCAGTGCCTCGGTCGAGCCGGCCACCGTGGCGAAGCGGGCCGGCATCGGCTCGCGGCCGACCTGGAGGGTGTAGGCGATGCCGGCCAGGTCGGCGTCGGTCCGTGTGCTCAGGTCGTCGCGCAGGCGGGCCGCGGACTCGCGCAGCCGGTCCTCGTCCAGCGCCGACAGCACCACGGCCTGCGCCGCGGCCGGTTCTTGCGCGCGTTCGGGCACGATGTACTCCTCCACGAGCAGGTGGGCGTTGGCGCCGCCGGCGCCGAACGCCGAGACCACCCCGGCACGCGGCACACCGCCGTCGCGGGGCCACGGCGCGGCGTCGCGCTGCAGCACGAACGGCGTGGCGCTGAAGTCGATCTCCGGGTTGACCTGCCCGGCGTGCAGCGACGGCGCGAACGTGCCGTGCCGCATCTGCAGCAGCACCTTGCTCAGCCCGGCGATCCCGGCCGCCGCTTCCAGGTGGCCGATGTTCGACTTGACCGAGCCGAGCGCGCAGAACTGCCGGGCGTCGGTGAACTCGCCGAACGCCGACGTCAGGCCGGCGATCTCGATCGGGTCGCCGAGCGGCGTGCCGGTGCCGTGCGCCTCGACGTAGCCGACGCGCCGCGGGTCCACCCCGGACTTCCGGTAGACCTGCCGGATCACCGCGCCCTGCGCTCGCGGGTTCGGCACGGTGAAGCCGTGGGTGTGGCCGCCGTGGTTGACGGCGCTGCCCCGGATGACGCCGAGGATGCGGTCGCCGTCGGCCTCCGCGTCGGCGAGCGGGCGCAGCAGCACGGTGCCGACGCCCTCGCCGGGCACATAGCCGTCGCCGCCTTCGCCGAAGCTGCGGCACCGGCCGTCGCTCGCGGCGAACTGGGTCTGCCCGATCATCAGGTACTTGCTCGGGTGCAGCGACAGGTTGACGCCGCCGGCCAGCGCCGCACCGCACTCCCCGCGCCGCAGCGCGGCGCAGGCGAGGTGGATCGCGGACAGCGCGGAGGCGCACATGGTGTCGACGGCGATGCTCGGGCCGCTCGCGTCGAAGAAGTACGAGACGCGGTTCGCGATCGACGCGAGACTCCCCGGCACCACGACCGGTTCCCCGCGCACCGCTTGTTCGGCGCCGTAGAGCTGGTACTCGGTGTACATCGCCCCGGCGAACACCCCGACGTCACCCGCGTCTTCGCCGACACGCGCCCGAGCGGCGGCCCGCAGCGAGTCACGCGTGTGCCCGGCGTCCTGCAGCGTTTCGTAGGCGGACTCGAGGAACAGCCGTTCCTGAGGGTCCATTGTGGACGCGGCGCCCGGCGAGATGCCGAAGAACAAGGGGTCGAACTCGTCGACGCCGTCGAGGAAGCCGCCCCACTTGGCGTAGGTCTTGCCGGGGGCGCCGCGGCGCGGGTCGTAGTAGCGGTCGTGGTCCCAGCGGTCGCCGGGGATCTCGGTGACGGAGTCGGTGCCGGCAAGGAGGTTGGTCCAGAACTCGGTGAGGTCCCGCGCGCCCGGGTAGCGCCCGGCCATCCCGATGATGGCGATGGGGATCTCTTCGTCCGCACGGGCCGGGGGCACGGATTCGACGGCCGGAGCGGGCGCGGATTCCACGACCCGCGTGACGGCGGCTTCCGGCACCTCGGGCTCCTGCGCCGCGGCGAAGCCGACCAGCGCGGCGAGCGCCTCCGGCTGGGTCTCGGCGAAGTGGCGAGCGAGCCCGTCGATCGTGCGGACCTCGAAGAACAGCGTGCTGCCGACGTTGTCGAGGTCCTTGCGCACCGCTTCGGTCAGCTGGACCACGAGGATCGAGTCGATGCCGTACCGGTCGAACGTCACGTCGGCGCGCACCGAGGCGACCGGCAGCTGCAGCACGTCCGCGACGAGCGCACGGAAGTGGTCACGCGCCCGCTCCAGCAGGTCGGTCTCCCGATCCGGGCTCGCCGTGACAGGAGCGGGAGCAGGAGCAGGCGTGACGGCGACCGGGACGGGTTCGTCGGCGACCTGCGAGAAGGCGGGCCCACCAGCCGGGACCGGCTGCCGGACCACACCGTCGCTCTCGGCCACGAACACCTGCTGGCCCAGGTCGTCGGCACCTTCCGCGGCGATGAACGCCGGCCGGAAGCCCGTCTCCGTCAGGGCCCGCACCCAGTCGCGCGGGGTCAGGCCGGGCGAGCCGGAGATGCGCAGCGCCGGGTCGTCGTAGCGCCACCAGCCGTCCAGCAGGCCGAACGTGAGGTGGCTGAAGAACACGTTGTCGCTCAGCTCGTTCAGCAGCAGGACGCCGTTCGCGCGCAAGGCGGCCTTCGTGTTGGTCAGCGTGGCGCGGATGTTGCGCGTCGCGTGCAGCACGTTCGTCGCGACCGCGACGTCGAAGCCGCCGAACCCCTCGTCCAAGGGCTTCTCGATGTCGACGATCCGCGGGTCCAGGTACGGCGCGATGTCGCCGTAAGCCCGGCGCGCGTGCAGCAGGAACGCCTTGGAAAGGTCGGTGTAGCAATACGTTTCGATGTTGTCCCGCCACGGCGCCAGCCGCCGGAACAGGACCGCGCTCGTGCCGCCGGTACCCGCGCCGATCTCCAGGATCCGCAGCCGCGCCGCGGGATCCGCCGCCACCCGGGCGCGGACGTGCTCGACCAGCGTGTCCGCGAGGACGTCGTTGAAGTAGTCCGCCACCGGGTTGTTCCGGTAGACGGCCTCGACCAGTTCGAGGGAGGACTTCGGGAACATGACGTCGGTCGCGGGACGGCGGCCGGTCAGGATGTCGGGCAGGGCGCGCACGGTCGTGTCGACCAGCACCGCCTGCGGACGCTTGCCCTCGCTCGCCAGCCACGGCGCCCGGTCGGCGTCCCAGCGGCGCCACGCCTCGGCGAGGTCCACCGGCGACGGGGCAACGGCTTCGTAGCGGCCGTCGGCCGAGCGCAGCAGGCCGGTGCGGACGAAGACGTCGAGGGTGTGCGACAGCCAGCGTTCGTACCGCGGCTCGATCCCGCCGGCCGCGAGCAGCTCGGCGGCCGTGCCCGGGCGGGCGAACAGGCCCAGCTCGCGCAGGAGCGCCCAGGTGAGCCGGACGAGCGCGGCCTCCATCGACCGCCCGTGCCCGTCGGCGGCGACACGCACGCGCTCGATGTCGGCACTCCGGTCGGGTCGCGCCGCGAGCAGGTCGGCGACCGGGGCGGAAGACCCGGCGGGCAACGCCCTCAGGGCGCTGTCCTCGTAGAACGCGGCGATGCTGCGGGCGTCGGCGGCCTTCAGCAGCGCCAGCCGGTCGAACGGCGAGGTCAGCAGGCGGTCGAACGCGGCCATGCCCTCCGCCGGCTCGATCGAGCCGAGGCCGAGGCGCGCCATCCGCTGCCGGTAGCCGTCTTCGGCGACGATGCCGACGCCACCCCAGTAACCCCAGTTCATCACCTTCACCGGGCAGCCGAGCCGCTCGCCGAGCTGGTCGGCGTACGCGTCGGCGAACGTGCAGCCCGCCGCGTAGTTGGCCTGGCCGGGCGCGGTGAAGAACGCCTGCATCGACGAGAAGAACGCGACGAACTCCAGGGGCTGGTCCGCGAAGACCTCGGCCAGGTTGACGGCGATGTCCGCCTTGGCCGCGTAGGTCGTGCGGAAGCGCTCCTCGGTCATCCGCGCCACGCTCTGGTCGCCCAGCACGATCGCGGTGTGCAGCACCGCGTGCACTGGCCCGTGCCGCTCGACGATCGTCGCGCGGGCCCGGCGCAGATCGTCCACATCGGACGCGTCGGCGCGGACGTAGTCCGGCTTCGGCCCGAACGCGGCGAGCCGTTCCTGGTTCGCGGCGATCTCCGCGTCGAGCGGACGGCGGCCGACCCAGACGACCTGGGTGCCGTGGCGGCGCAGCAGGTGCTCGGTCCACACGGTGCCGATGCCGCCCGCGCCGCCGATCGCGACGACGACCCCGCCGGGTGCCGACGGCGTGTCGGACGGCGTGTCGGCGACCTCCAGGAGCCGCGGCCGGAACCACTCGCCGTGCCGCCGGGCGGCGACGACGCCGTACGGGCCGGCTGGCGGGTTCGCCACCGCGTCCCACGGCACCGGCTCGTCCGCGGCGACGTCGACGATCCGCACCTGCCAGTGCGGGTACTCCTTCGCGACGGACCCGAGCAGGCCGTGCACGCCGGCGTGCACGGCGTCGAGGGTCCGGTCGCCCGGCACCCGGCACGCCTGCCGGGTGACCGCGGTGAAGCCGATCTCGCGGCCGTCCGCACCGCCGTCGAGGAGGGCCTTGACCAGCCGGAAGACGCTCAGGACGCCGTCGCCGGACGGCAGCCAGAAGACGTGGTCGACGTCAGCGGGGAGTTCTCCGTCGAGCAGGGTGGCGCCGGGGAACGCGGCCAGGAACGCCGCCCGCTCGGCCGCGTCGCCGCCGGCGAGGACCGGGCGGGAGCCGGCCGCGGGCTCTCCGGCATCGGACACCGCGTCCCACACCGGGGCGAGCAGCGCCGTGCGCGGCGACGATGTCTCGGCGACGCGGCGGAAGGCCAGCCCTCGCAGGCGGACCGCGACGCGGCCGGCGTCGTCGCAGACGTCGATGTCCACTGTGGTCACTTCGGTGCTGTCGGTGGCGCGGCGGACGTGCGCCCACATCGTCTCGGCGGTGGGCGTCAGGATGTCGACGGCGTCGACCGCGAACGGCAGCGCGGGCCGGCCGTCGCGTTCGGCCAGCGCACCGGCCGGGTCGCCGAACAAGCCGACGACCGCCTGCACAGCGCTGTCGAGCAGCGCCGGGTGCACGGCGAGGTCCGCGCCGCGGGCGGCGGTGGGCACGACGAGCTTGGCCAGTACCTCGCCGTCGCCGATGGCGAGCCGGTCCAGGGCCCGCAGCCGGGCGCCGTGGCGGATGCCGACGGCGTCGAGCGCCGCGCGGCACTGCGCCGCGGTGAGCGACCGGGCGGTGCACCGCTCGCGCACCGCGTCGAGCGGCACGGTGTCAGCGGTTTCCGGCTCGGTGTACCGGCCCTGGGCGTGGACGTCGGTCGCGTCACGCCGGATGCGGAAGGCGGCACCTTCGCGCTCGACGGTCAGGTCGGCGCCGGTGGCGTCCACCGGGAAGGGCGCGCTCCAGACGAGATCACGCAGGCCGGCCGGGGCGAACGCGGTGCCCGGGGTCACGGCGCGCCGCGCGAACTCCAGGGAGAGGACTGCGGGCAGGACGGCCTGGCCGTTGACGTGGTGGTCGGCGAGGAAGAACTCCTCCCCGGTGAGCCGGACCCGGTACGCGGAGGACGTGAGGTCCGCTGGGGGTCGTGAGTGGTAATGAGGGTTAGAACCCGCATTACCACTCACGACAAGCCGCGGCAGACCCTCGGACGGAACGGCCGCCGGCCAGTAGCTCTGACGCTCGTACGGGTACGTCGGCGCCGGGACCACGCGGCGCGCGGCTGCCGGGAAGGCCTCGGCGACCTGGGCGATCGCCCCGCGGACGAAGGCTCCCGCCAGGTCGCGGGCCGTCGACGGGCTCACCGCGTCCGGCTGGGCGTCGGCGGGGACCTCGCCGGTGAGCACGTCGGTGGCCGTGCCGGACAGCCACGCGCGCAGGCGGTCCGCGAGCGCCGCGGTCCCGTCGGCGACGACCGCGAGCCGGTGCGGCAGGACGGCACGGCCGGCGGCGAGGCTGTACGCCAGCTCCGCCGCGGCCAGGCCCGTCTCACGCTCCAGGTGCGCGACGAGCCGTTCGGCCACCGATCGGAGAGCCTCCGGCGAGCGCGCGGACAGCAGGAACGCCTGCTCCCCCGGCACGTCGGCGGACGGCGTCCGCGGGTACTCCTCGAGCACGACGTGGGCGTTGGTGCCGCTCGCGCCGAAGGAACTGACCGCCGCCCGTCGCGGGCCGTGCGCAGGCGCAGGCCACGACGCCGTAGCGGTCGGGATCGTGAAAGCGCTGCCCGTCAAGGGAATCCGCGCGTTGGCCGCGTCGAAGTGCAGGGACGCCGGGATCGTCCGGTGGCGCAGGGACAGCACCGCTTTCACCACACCGGCGACGCCCGCGGCGAACTGGGTGTGCCCGATGTTCGTCTTGATCGAGCCGAGCGCGATGCTGCCCGGCGACGCGTCGGCGAACACGCGGGACAGCGCGCGGAACTCGATCGGGTCGCCCAGCTGGGTGCCGGTGCCGTGCGCCTCGACGAGCTGGACACCGTCGAGACCCGCGTGGACTTCACGCAGCAGCCGTTCCTGGGAGGCCGCGCTCGGAGCGGTGATGCCGTTGGTCGTGCCGTCCTGGTTGACGCCCGACGCGCGCACGATCGCGTGGATGTGGTCGCCGTCGCGTTCGGCGTCGGCCAGCCGCTTGAGCACGAGCGCGCCCGCGCCTTCGCCCGGGACGAACCCGTCGGCACCGACGTCGAAGCTGCGGCAGCGGCCCGACGGCGAGAGCATGCCGGCGCGCGTCGCCGACCCGTACAGCCGCGGTGTCGTCTGCACGAACACGCCGCCGGCGATCGCGACGTCGGCCGTGCCCGCCTTCAGGTCACGGCAGGCCAGGTCCAGCGCGACGAGCGAGCTGGAGCACGACGTGTCGACGGTGAGCGCCGGGCCGGTGAAGTCGAGCAGGTACGCGATCCGCGACGCGACGACCGAGCCCATCGTGCCCCACAGCGCCTGCGCCGGGGCCGTCCGGTCGAGGTGCTCGCCGTAGTCCCCGGCGTAGCACCCGACGTACACGCCGGTGCGGCCGCCGAGCCGTCGCTCCCCCGTGTAGCCGGCGTCTTCGAGGGCGTTCCAGCACTGTTCGAGGAAGATCCGCTGCTGCGGGTCCATCGCCGTCGCCTCGACGCCGGAGATGCCGAAGAAGGCCGGGTCGAAGTGGTCGATGTCGCGCAGGAAGCTGCCGGTGCGGCAGGCGACGTCGCCGGCCAGGGGCCAGCGCGTGACGGGCTCGACGAGGTCGGAGCCCGCGGTGAGGTGCGCCCACAGCGCCTCGGGCGTTTCCGCGTCGCCGTAGCGCGCGGCCAGGCCGACGATGGCGATCGCGTCGTCGGCCTTCGCGGAGGCGGCGGGCTTGGACACGGGCCGGGCGCCGGCCAGGAACGCGCCGAGACGGTCGGCCGTGCCGTGGTCGAACAGGTCCGTGGTGTCGAGGTCGGTGCCGAGGGCCTCGTTGAGCCGGTGCACGAGGCTGACGCCGAGGATCGAGTCGAGGCCGTAGTCGGCGAAGGGCCGGTGCCGCTCGATGTCGGCCGCCGGCATCTGCAGGATGTCCGCGAGTTCGGCCAGCAGGACGTCTTGCGCGTCGGCGTGCTCCTCGCGCGGAGTCGCCACCTCGGTGGGCTCGAACCAGAACTCCGGCCCGGCGAAGGGGTAGCCGGGCAGGTGCACCCGGGTCGACGAACCGTCCACTTCGGACCAGTCGAGGGGCGTGCCCTTGGTCCAGAACGCGGCCAGCTCGCCCCAGGCGCCGTCGGCGACCCACTTCCCGACGAGCGCGCGCACCTCGGGCTTGCGGGTCAGCGCGGCCAGGGTTTCCTTGCTCGCCTGGACCTTTCCGCGCCACCACGGTCCGTCGGCGACCTCGGACAGGTACGCGCCCAGCTGCTCGCGCCACTCCGCCGCGCTGCGCGCCACGAAGCAGAGACGCTCGTCCATGGCCTCGCGGCCGGTCTGGAGCGTCGCCGCGATGGCGGCGAGATCCGGCGTCTCCCGCGTGTCGAGCCAGGCGGCCAGGGCGGCGGCGCGGGCGCGCAGGTCGGCGTCGGTCCGCGCGGACAGCGGGAGCAGCACCGGGTGGCGCGGCGGCGTCGGCGTCGCGGCGCGCTGGTACTCGGCGACGAGCACGTGCGCGTTCGCGCCACCCGCGCCGAACGAGGAGATCCCGGCGACGCGGCGGCCGGTCGAGGGCCAGGCGCCGCCTTCGCGGGTCAGCGTGAACGGCGTCGCGGCGAAGTCGATGTCCGGGTTGGTCCGCTCGGCGTGCAGGGTGGGCGCCAGCTCGCCGTGTTCCAGCTGCAGCACCACCTTGGTCAGCCCGGCGATGCCGGCCGCCGCCTCCAGGTGGCCGATGTTGGACTTGACCGAGCCGAGCGCGCAGTCCGCCGGGGTGTCCGCGAAAGCCTGGGTCAGGCCGTCGACCTCGACGGGGTCGCCGAGGCGGGTGCCGGTGCCGTGGGCCTCGACGTAGCCGACGTCGGCCGACGTCAGCCCGGCGTTGTCGAGGGCCTCGCGGACCACGGCGGCCTGCGCACGCGGGTTCGGGACGGTGTAGCCGTTGGTGCGGCCGCCGTGGTTGACGGCCGAGCCGACGATGACGGCGTGGATCGGGTCGCCGTCCGCTTCGGCCGCGGCCAGGGGCTTGAGCAGGACCGCGCCGACGCCCTCGCCGGGGACGAAGCCCTCGCCGCCGTCGCCGAAGCTGCGGCAGCGGCCGTCGGCGGCGAGCATCCGCGCGCGGGACAGCTCGACGTAGGTCGACGGGTGCAGGTACAGGTTCACGCCGCCGGCGATGGCGAGCTCGCACGCGCCGTGGCGCAGCTGCTCGCAGGCCTGGTGGATCGCGGTGAGCGAGGCCGAGCACATCGTGTCGACGGGCAGGCTCGGGCCGCGCAGGTCCAGCAGGTAGGAGACGCGGTTGGCGAGGGAGGCGAACGACGTCCGCGGTGCGCGGCGGGGCCCGCTCACGGCGGGCGGGTGGTTGCGGTCGAAGCCGGTCTTGGTGACGCCGGCGAAGACGCCGACGCGGCCCTGGTGCTGGTCGGCGAGCCGCTCCCGGGTGTAGGCGGCGTCTTCGAGCGCGGACCAGACGGTTTCGAGGAAGAGCCGTTCCTGGGGGTCGATGTCGGCGGCGTCGCGCGGGGCGATGCCGAAGAAGGCCGCGTCGAAGCGGGCGAAGCCGTCGAGGAAGCCGCCCCACTTGCTGTAGCTGGCGCCCTCTTCGACGGCGCGCTGCTGGTCGGGCTGGAAGAAGCCGTCGAGGGGCCAGCGCTCGATCTCGCGGACGCTGTCGCGGCCCGCGCGGAGGTTCTGCCAGAAGGCGTCGAGCGTGGGGGCGTCCGGATAACGGCCGCTGATCCCGATGACGGCGATGGGTTCGCCGGCGGCCGGTCGTGAGTGGTAATGAGGGTTAGAACCCGCATTACCACTCACGACAAGCCGCGGCAGGGCACCCGCCGGAACCCGTTCGCCGGTCTCGCTCGCCGGGGCGGTGGGCGCGGCGGCGGTGGGCGCGGGGGCGGGGGCGGCGGCGGCGGCGGGGGCGGTGGGCGCGGGGGCGTCGTCGAGCCAGCGGGTGCAGCCCTCCGGGTGGCGCTCCGCCAGGTGGCCGGCCAGCGCCGCGAGGGTCGGGTACTGGTACAGCAGCGTCTTCGGCAGCGCGCCGAACCACTCGGTGAAGCGGCGGTTCAACCGGGTCACCGTGAGGGAGTCGATGCCGTAGCCGTCCAGTGGCGCTTCGGCGTCCAGGCGGGTCGCGTCGAGGCGCATCGTCTCGGCGATCAGGTCCTTCAGCCGCGTGAGGACGCGGGCTCGGAGGTCGTCCTGGCCGGTCATGTGGTTCCCTTCCCCGGTGATCACGACGTGGGCGGCACCGAGCGCGAGCGCTCCGTGCAGGGCGGTGAGCGCGGCCCCGGTCTCCAGCGGTGGGCCGAAGCGTTCGGCCAGCTCGGGCAGTTCCTCCTGCGGCACGCGCATTCCGCCGTCGCGCCACAGCGGCCAGCCCAGCGAGACGCCGACGCCGGGCCCGCTGCGCTGCGCGAGGTAGGCGTCGAGGAAGCCGTTGGCCGCCGCGTAGCCGGCCTGGCCCGCGTTGCCGAGCGTCCCGGCCGCCGCGGAGAACGCCGCGAAGAAGTCCAGCGGCAGGTCGCGTGTCGCCTCGTCCAGGGCGACCAGGCCCGCGACCTTCGGCGCCAGCACCGCCTGGAAGTCCTGGTAGGAGCCTTGGATCAAGTAGCCGTCACGCAGCACGCCCGCCGCGTGGAGGACGCCGTCGAGCCGCCCGTACGTCCGCACGACCTCCTGGACCAGCGCGCGCACCGCGGCCGCGTCCGTGACGTCCACCTCGCGGTACTCCCCCGGCCCGGCCGGCGACCGTCCACATCGGACCAGCGTGGCGTCCGGCGGGAGGTCCGCGGCGAGCAGCCGGCCGATGCCGCCCGCGCCGCCGGTCATCAGGTAGACCCCACCGGGCTTCCAGGCGCGTCCGGTACCCGGCGCGACGGACTCCCAGTCCGCGACGAAGCGGCCCTCGGCGGTGAACCGCACGTGCTCCCCCGGGCCGGAAAGCGCGGCATCGAGGTCCGCCGGCTCGCCGCTGAACTCGACCAGCTGCACCCGCAGCGCCGGCTCCTCCTGGGCGGCGGTGCGCAGCAGCCCGATCAGGCCCGGGAACACCGACCCCGCGCGGCAGGCGACCTGGACGACGCACGGTCGTCCGTCCCCTGTGGACAGCAGCCGTTTCAGCTCGCCGAACAGCCGGATCGACGCCCGCTCGTACGCGGTCCCGGCGTCGTCACCGCCGGTCTCCACGGCGGCGAACGACACACCCGGCAGCCGACCGGGCAGGTCGCACGTCATGACGAGCCGTCGCACGCCGGCGGGCAGCGTGGTCGGGCCGGCCGGTTCGCGGCGCCAGGTGGGCACGCGCAGGGTCATGAGGTCGCTCCCGTCACGAGACGCGGGGTATCGAGCACATCGGGGCTCTCCTGGTCGGCCAGCACGGCTTCCAGCAACGCGGCGCGCGCGTCGACGTCGAAGGCGACGGGCGGCGCGGCCGCCTCGGGCACCCAGTAGCGCTCACGCGCGAACGGGTAGGTCGGCAGTCGCAGGATCCGGCGTCCGGCCGGGTGCAGGTCCTCCCAGACGACCGTCCGGCCTTCGCACCACAACGCGGTGACGCGGTCGAGGTCGGCGCCCGTCACCTCCGGGTCCGCCGTGCGGTCCCGGCGCACCGCGGCCCCACGCGCCCGGCGCAGGGTGCCGGTGTGCGGCCCGGGCCGTCCGGCGAGGAACGCGTCGAACCCGGCGACGACCTCTTCGACGCTCGAGGCGGCGAAGCCCAGCCGGTGTTCCATCTCCTCCCGGCCCACCTGCAGCGTGAAGGCCAGGTCCGCCAGGGAGGGGTCGTGGCTGACCACGAAATCGCGCAGGGCAACCACGCGTTCCCGCAACCGGTCGGCGTCCCGGGCGGACACCACGATCGCCTGGGGACCGGACTCGGGAGCCGGCTGCGGGCGCGAAGGCGGTTCCTCCACGACGACGTGCGCGTTGACGCCGCCGAAGCCGAAGCTGCTGACCCCGGCGCGCAGCGGCAGTTCCTGCCCGGCGCCGTCGGTCACCGGTTCCCAGCGGCGCAGCTCGCGCACCACCTCGAAGCCCTCGGGCGCGAGGTGCGGGTTCAGCTCGGCGCAGTGCAGCACGGGCAGCAGCTCGCGGTGCCGCATCTGCTGAAGCACCTTCAGCAGGCCCGCCAGGCCGGCCGCCGCTTCCGCGTGGCCCATGTTCGCCTTCACCGAGCCCAGGGCGCGGGTCCGGCCGGGCGAGGCCCCGAGGTTCCGGTAGGCCCGGGTGAGGGCGTCGACCTCGACGGGGTCGCCCAGCGCGGTGCCGGTGCCGTGCGCCTCGACGTAACCGACGCTGTCGGGGTCGACGCCCCGCATCGCCGCCTGGACGACCGCGGCCTGCGCGGCGGCGTTCGGCGCCGTGAGCGACGCGGCACGGCCGCCGTGGTTCTCCGCGCTGCCGAGGAGCACGCCGTGGACGACGTCGCCGTCGCGCAGTGCGGCGGACAGCGGCTTCAGCAGGACAGCCGCGGCGCCTTCCGAACGGACGTAACCGTCGGCCCCGGCCGAGAAGGTCTTGCAGCGGCCGTCGGGGCTGAGCATCCCGGCGGTCTGCGTCGCGGCGAACGTGTCCACGCTCAGCAGGAGGTTCACGCCCCCCGCGATGGCCATCCCGCAGCGTCCGGACCGCAGGCTCTCCACCGCGCGGTGCACGGCGACGAGCGAGCTGGAGCAGGCGGTGTCGATCGGCTCGCTCGGGCCGTGGACGTCGAGCAGGAACGAGACGCGGTTGGCGAGCACGGCGTGCGAGTTGCCGGTGGCGGTGTAACCCTCGGGCGCGACGCCGCCGGCGTTGAGCAGGTGGTGGTAGTCGTGGCCGGAGACGCCGAGGAAGACGCCGGTGTCGCCTGGCAGCCGGACCGGCGGGTAGCCGCCGTCTTCGAGAGCGGTCCAGACGGTTTCCAGTGCGAGGCGCTGCTGCGGGTCCATCAGCTCGGCTTCCAGCCGTGAGACGGCGAAGAAGTCCGCGTCGAACCGGTCGACGCCGTCGAGGAGGCCGGCGAACTTCGGGAAGTCCGCGTTGGCGACGACTTCGGCGTAGCGGTCGTCGAAGCGGTCACCCGGGTAGTGCGAGACCAGGTCGGTACCTGCGCGCAGCCGCTCCCAGAAGGTGTCGGGGTCGTCGGCGCCGGGGAAACGTCCCGCGATCCCGATGATCGCCACGGCATCGCCGGGCTCGGCCGCGACCGGCGAGGCGGCTGGGGCGGGCGGGGCAGCCGGGGCGGGCGTCGTCGTGGCGGGCGCGGCGGCCGTGAACACCGCCGGCTCCTCGACCTGCTCGGCCAGCGCCTCGACGAGACCGCGGATGTTGGGGAACTCGAAGAACACCGACGGGCGCAGGTCGATCCCGAGCCGGCCGCCCAGCTCCGTGGCCAGAGCGGCGAGCGTGATCGACTCGAAGCCGAACGCCGGGAAGTGCGTGTCGAGGTCGATGTCGGCCGGGTCCGCCTTGAGCAGCTCGGCGACGGTCTGCCGGACCGTGCCGGTCAGGCCCGGCCGGCCGGCGGCCGGGGCGTCCGCGCCGGTGCCGAAGTCGGCGCCGGTGAGGCGGCCCAGTACGTGGCCGTCCTCGTCGAGCAGGCGGACGTCGAAGACGGCGTCCCCGGTGCGCTCCAGCAGCACCGCGCGGGTGCGGTCGAGGTTCCGGCCGGTCAGCGAGCCGAGGCGCCGGATGGTGACGTCGGCGTCGGCGGACAGGTGCTGCACGCCCTGGACGAGCCCGGCGAACACCCAGGCCGGGACGCGGACCCGCCGCTTCCCCGGGTCCTGGCAGGTCGCGGGCTCGGCGACGCGCACCAGCAGCCGGCCGTCGATCTCGGCGACCCCCTCGACCGCCTTCGCGTACGGCCGGGGATCGACACCGAGTTCGGCGAGCCGCGCGTAGAAGGCGTCCTGGTCAAGCGAAAGAGGCGCGGTCACCGGGGCCTCGTCCTCGGGTTCCGGGGCGGGGACGAGGTCGGCGCCGAACACCGGCGCCCCGGCCGAAGTGCGGAGTTCCACGCGGTGTCCGGTGCCCAGCCGCCAGTCGAGCTGCTCTTCGGCCGACGGCGCGGGCAGCTCGCCCCAGTGTGCGTCACGGACGGCCCACTCGCCGTCGAGACCGGCCACCTCGGCGAAGGCGAGCACGCCGTCCAGCAGCGCGACGGTGGCGTACCGGCGGTCGCGCCGGACCGAGTACGTGTAGTCGAGGAGTTCGTCGCCGCGCAGCGCGAGCCGGTAGCGGATACCGCTCAGGTCGGATCGGTTCACCCCGACCCACGGGTGTTCCCGCCGCGCGAAGGCGAGCGGGTTCAGCACGCTCGGCGCGTCGTCGAAGGCCGGGTACCAGCAGCGCACCTTGTCGAACGGGTACGCGGGCAGCGACAGCTTGGCCGGACGCGCGGGCCAGAGGACGTCCCAGTCGACGTCCGCGCCGGCGGCCCAGGCTTCGGCCAGCACCGGCAGGTCGGCGTCGGCGAGCGCGCGCGTCACGACGTCCGGGTCCGGGGTCTCGGACACGCCCATCGTGCTGGGGGTGAACCGGACGCCCGCCGGCGCGGTGCCGCTCCAGTCCACTTCGGACAGTTCGGCGAGGCGGGTCTCCGCGTCCTCGGCGTCCTCGACGACGAACGCGAGGCGGCACGGCAGCTCGTTCTTGCCCGTCTGCAGGGTGAACGCGAGCGCGTCCAGGCCGGGGCGCTCGGCGCGGACGTAGGCGTGCACGTCGCGGAGCACCCGCCCCAAGGCCTGCGGGGTGGTCGCGGAGAACACCAGCAGCCGCGGCCGGCCCGTGTCCGGCACCGTGGCCACGCCGTCGTGCTCCTCGACGACGAGGTGCACGTTCGCGCCGCCGGCGCCGATCGACGTGACGCCCGCGCGGCGCGGCACCGGCTGTCCGTTCAGGACCGGACGCGGCCACTCCGCGCGCTCACGCTGGACGACGAACGGCGTGTCGGCGAAGTCGATCGCCGGGCTGAGCGTCTCCGAGTGCAGCGACTCGACGATCGTGCGGTGCTTCAGCTGCAGCAGCACCTTCGTCAGACCGGCGATCCCCGAGCCGGACAGCAGGTGCGCGACGTTCGACTTGACCGAGCCCAGCGCGCAGAACCCGCGATCGGCGGTGTCGCGGCGGAACGCGCTCGTCGCGCCGCGGATCTCGATCGGGTCGCCCAGCGACGTCGCCGAGCCGTGGCCTTCGAGGTAGCTGATCGTGCGGGCGTCGACGCCCGCGTCGTCCAGGGCCTTCTCGATCGCGCGGCCCTGCTGGGCCGGGCTGGGCACGGTGAAGCCGTTGCGCACGCCCGCGTTGGTCATGCCGCTGCCGCGGATGACGCCGTAGACGTGGTCGCCGTCGGTGACCGCGGCCGAGAGCGGCTTGAGGACGACCATCCCGACGCCTTCGCCGAGGACGGTGCCGTCGGTGCCGATGCCGTAGCTGCGCAGGAGGTCGGCGGACTTGCTGGTGAAGTGCGCCTGCGACGTCGCGATCAGGTCGTAGGGGTGCAGCATCAGGTTGACGCCGCCGACGACGGCCATCCGGCAGTCGCCCGCGCGCAGCATCCGCACGGCCTGGTGCACGCAGGTCGACGACGACGCGCACATCGTGTCGAGGAACATCGACGGGCCGGTGAAGCCGTAGAAGTAGGAGAGCATGTTGGCGAAGACGCCGAGCTCGCTGCCGCTGGTGGTGGTGCCCCGGGTGAGCAGGTTTTCGAAGCCGTAGAGCGAGTAGCTGTTGTTCATCGAGCCGACGAGCACGCCGACGTCACCCTCGTAGCGGCGCTGGATCGTCTCGCGGGAGTAGCCGGCGTCCTCCAGTGCGGTGACGCCCGACTGCAGCAGCAGCCGGACTTCCGGGGACAGCAGTTCGGCTTGCCGCTGGGAGATCGAGAAGTAGCGGGGGTCGAAGGCGTCGATGTCCCGCAGGAACGTCCCGGCCTTCACGACGGTCTTGCCGGGGACGTCGCGCTCGTCGAAGTAGAGGTCGCTGTGGCGCCAGCGGTCGGCCGGGACGGGTTCGAAGCTGTGCCGTCCTTCGCTGAGCAGGTCCCAGAACTCGGCCAGGGTGTCGGCGCCCGGGTAACGGCCGGCCATGCCGATCACCGCGATGTCGTGGGTGTCTTCGCGGGGTCGTTCGATGATGCGCGCGGGCGCCGGTGCCTCGGACGTTTCGACGACCACCGGGGTCTCCGTCTCCGAGGTCTCCGGGGTGCCGAACATCTCCTGGAGGCGGTCGCGGTGCTCGCTGATCAGGTAGCCGGCGACGCCGCGGAGGTCGACGTACTCGAAGAAGAGCGTCTTGGGCAGCGAGCCGAAGTCGTCTTCGAGGCGGCTGGTGACGTCGACGACGATGAGCGAGTCGATGCCGTAGCGCTCCAGCTTCTGATCGGCCCGGATGTGGTCCGGTTCGCGGCCGGTCAGCTCGGCGAAGAGCCGGCGGAGGTGGTCCTCGGTCTTCGCGGTCAGGGTGCGGTCGTCCACCTTCGACGTCGTCGCCCGCTTGGTGACGGGCTTTTCGCGGGTCAGGCCCGCGTACCGGCGGAGCTTGCCGGCTTCACCGTGGAGGACGGCGCGCTGCGGCGGGGCGTCGACCTGCAGCGCGCGGTCCAGCGCGGCCAGCCCGGCGGCGGTCGGCAGCGGGACGGTGCCGGTCGTCTTCCGCAGGTACGCCTCGGTCGCTTTGTCGACGCTCATGCCGCCCTCGGCCCACAACGGCCAGTCGACGACGCGGACCGCGTAGCCGTCGGCTCGGGCGGCGAAGGCGTCGAGGAAGGCGTTCGCCGCGCCGTAGGCCGTCTGGGCCGCGCTGCCGAAGGCGCCGGCGACCGAGCCGAAGAGGGCCAGGAAGCCGGCACCGTGCTCGCGGCAGACGGCGTCGAGGTGCGCGGTCCCGGCGAGCTTGGGCGCGAGCACCGGCGCGGTGGCTTCGAGTGGCGTGGCGACGAGGTAGCCGTCGGCGAGGACGCCGGCGGCGTGGAAGACGCCGTCGATCCGGCCGTGCCGGTCGTTGATCGCCGCGGCGGCCCGGCGCACGTCGGCGGCGTCGGTGACGTCGACCTGGTGGTAGCCGGGCAGTTCGGGCCGCGCGCGGCGGCCGCTGAGCACGACGGTCGCGTTGTAGCGTTCGCGCAGGTGATCGGCGAGCAGTGTCCCGACGCCGCCCGCGCCGCCGGTGATCCAGTAGACGCCTTGCTCGCGCAGCAGCGATTCGCCGTCGGTGGCGGCCAGTTCGACGGTTTCCCGCACCAGCCGCCGGCCGGCGCGGTCGTAAGCGACCTCGATGTCGGAGGTGGCGGCTTCGGTGCGGACGATCGTTTCGAACCGCGCGTCATCGGCGGGCCCGTCGACGAGCACGAGCTTGCCGCGAACGGCGGGGTTCTCCTTGTGCAGCGACTTCAGGACCGCGCCGAGCGGGGCGTACACGGGATCATCGGGCGAGCCGGGCGCGACGACGAGCACGGTCCGGGTGGCGCTGCCGGGCCGGTCCAAGAGGTCGCGGAGGTGCTGGTAGCAGGAGTCGAACGCGGCTTGCGCGGCCTCGGCGGCGACTAGCGCGCCGGTGCGGGACGACGTGGCACCGGTCAGCGGGAGGATCTCCGCGTCCAGGCGCTGCGCCGTTTCGGGGCTGTCGGCGAGCAGTGCGCTGAGCACTACGAGCGGTCCTGTCCGGCCGGTCTCGACCGCCTGCGCGGGGTGCCACGCCTGGCGCACCTCGATGAGGTCGCTTTCGGCGGCCGGAGCGACCGAATGAGCCGGAGCGGCGGGGGCCGTCGAGGCGGCCAGGGAGCGGGGCGTGTAGCCGCGGAGGCGGGCGCACAACACGCCGTCCTCGCCGTACAAGTCGACGTCCACTTTGGACTCCGTGCCGCGCAGGACCGCTTGCGTGACGCGGCCGACCGGGCCGAGCAGCGTCAGCTCCGTCAGCGCGAACGGCACGCTGGCCGCCGCCGGGGTGCGCCAGTCCGAAGACCCCAGCGCCAGGACCGCCTGCAGGGCGCTGTCCAGCACCACGGGGTGCAGCAGCCAGCCCGGCGCCGCCTGGGCCGGTACCCGGATCCGGGCCAGAACGCCATCGGCACCACGGGACACCGACTCGAGGCCGCGCAGTGCCGGGCCGTGCTCGACGCCGCTCGCGCGCAACGCCGAGTAACCGCCGTCGACGGCCAGGTCCGCGGGGAACCGGGCGGCCAGGTCACCGGCAGCAGAGCCGCCGGGGGTCCCCGGGACGAGGCGGCCGGAGACGTACCGCTCCCCCGCCTCGTCGAGCACCGCGAAGTCGAAGCCGTCGCCGGCGGGCACCAGCCGCAGCCGGACGTCCAGGCGAGGACCCGGCACCGTCAGCGGACGGATCCAGCCCACGTTGCGCACGCTGGGGACCTCGACCGGCGAAGCGGCCAGGACCAGCCCGAGGACGGCCACGCCCGGCACGACCGGAACCCCGTTGACCACGTGGTCGCGGATGACGTCCTGCCCGGCGTGGAACGTCAGCGGGTACGTCCACCCGCCGTCCTCCTCGACGCCTTCGCCCAGCGACGGGTGACCCGCTTCCAGCGGGCGGAACCAGAACGGCGTGCGCGCGAAGGCGTAGCCCGGCAGGTGCACCCGGCGGCCGGTCGCGGGCCACGCCGACCAGTCGACCGGCAGGCCGTGCGCCCAGGCGCGGGCGAACTTCTCCAAGCGGCCCTGGGCGAGCCAGGCGGCCGCCAGCTCGGTCACGTCGGCCTCGTCGAGGCCGCCGGTCAGCTCGGCGGCCGAACCACCGGCCACGCAGTCGTCCGGCGACGAACCCGCCGCGACGCTCTCCAGCTGCCCCGCCCAGGTATCGAGGTCGCGGGCGCGGAACACCACACGCGCGGGCATCGGCACCCGGCCGTGCCGGAGGGTGTGGGCGATGTCGGCGACCGCTATGACGTCACCCGACGCCAGCCGGGTCCGGGCCCACACCGCGAGTCCGGCGCACGTCTCGCGCAGCCGCTCGTCGTCCATCGCCGACACCGGCAGCCATTCGTCCTCTTCGGACGGTCCGGACGGCTCGACCGGGGACGGCGACTCCAGCAGCGCGTGGGCGTTCGTCCCGGCGAAGCCGAACGAACTGACCCCGGCCCGCAACGGCGAGCCGTCGGGCGCCGTCCACTCCGACAGCTCGTCGACGACGCGGAACGGGCTGCCCGTCAGCGTGATCAGCGGGTTCAGCCGTTCGAAGCCGACCGTCGCGGGCAGGGCCCGGTGCCGCATCGCGGCGATCACCTTGAGGATCCCGGCGACGCCCGCGGCGCCTTCGAGGTGCCCGATGTTCGTCTTGACCGAGCCGATGCCGCAGTGCTGGCCGGAACTCGTGTCGCCCAGTTCCGCAAACGCTTTCTTCAGGCCGCGTACCTCGATCGGATCACCGACGGGCGTGCCCGTGCCGTGCGCCTCGACGTAGCTCACCGACGCCGGCTCGATCCCGGCACGGCGGTAGGTGTCGGCGATCAGCCGCGCCTGCGCGTCCGGGTTGGTCACCGTCAGCGAGCTGGTCCGGCCGCCGTGGTTGGTGCCGACGCCCTTGATGATCGCGTGCACGGCGTCGCCGTCGCGAAGCGCGTCCTCGGCGCGCTTCAGCAGCAGGACGCCGCCGCCCTCACCGCGCACGTAGCCGTTCGCGCCGGCGTCGAACGCCTTGGCGCGGCCGGCCGGGGAGAGCATGCCCGCCTTGCTGAACGCGATGAAGTGCCGCGGCGACCAGATCAGGTTGACGCCGCCGGCGAGCGCCTGGTCGCAGTCGCCCGACGTCAGCGCCTGCACCGCCTGCTGCACCGACACCAGGGAGCTCGCGCAGGCGGTGTCGTTGACGACGCTCGGGCCGCGGAAGTCGAAGTGGTGCGAGACGCGGTTGGCGATCACCGCGTACGCCGCGCCGGTCGGGTAGTACGCGTCGATCGTGTCGAGCTCCTGCTCGATCAGCTCGGCGTAGTCCCAGTGGCACACGCCCATGAAGACGCCGGTGCGCGAGCCGGCGAGCCGGTCGGCGCGGTAGCCGGCGTCCTCGACGGCGTGCCAGCTCAGCTCCAGCGCCATCCGCTGCTGGGGGTCCATCAGCCGGGCCTCGCGCGGGGACACCTGGAAGAAGTCGGCGTCGAAGCACTCGGCGTCGGTGATGAACCCGCCCCAGACGCTGCTGGTCTTGTCGCCGTCGCGGCGCGGGTCGCCCGCGTGGTCGGCGGCGCGCCAGCGCTGCTCGGGCACCTCGCTGATCAGCGAGCGCCCTTCCGCGAGGTTCGCCCAGAACTCGTCGCTCGTGCGGGCGCCCGGCAGCCGCAACGCCTGGCCGACGACGGCGATGTCGTGGGAACCAACGGAACTGTGTGCCATGGGAATCCTCGTCTTCCGTGCCGGTCAGGCCGGCAGAACGCTGGTACGGCGGTCGACCACGCGCAGTCCGGCGCGCAGCGGCCCGCGATCCAGGGCCTGCCCGCGGACGAACCAGTGGTGCAGCCAGAACAGCGACGCCAGCAGGGTGAACGCCTGGTTCTCCTTGGTGCCGATGCGTTCGGCGGGGCCGTCGAAGACCCGGTCGACGAGCGCGCGGGCGAACCGCGTGTCGAGGACGCCGATCGCGTCGAGCGTGGCCTGGTCGGTCAGGGTGTCGCGGTAGTCCGGCCACGCGCGCACGAAGGCGGCGCTGTCCGTGGCGCGGTAGGGGAACTTGCCCTTGGCGACGACCCGTTCCGGCAGCACGTCGGCGTAGGCGCGCTTGAGGAGGTACTTCTCGTCGAACGGGTCGCCGAAGCGGTGGTTGACCGACGCGGCCAGCCGCACGACCGCCGGGTCGAGGAACGGGCAGCGGTTCTCGACGCCGTGCCCGAGCGTCATCCGGTCGCCCTGGGTGGAGAGCAGGTAACCGGCCAGCAGCGTGCGGAACTCCAGCCACTGCGCCTTCTGCACCGCGCCGAGATCCGCGTAGCCCGGCTCGTCGGCGACCAGCCGCTGGGCCGCGTCGAACGGCGCGCCCGCGTCACGCAGCAGCCGGGCGGCGAAGCGGCCGTTCTGGAAGCGCATCTGGTGCGAGAACAGCCCGGGCAGGTGTTCCTCCGTGAACTGCCGGTACAGGCCCAGCATCCGCTTCGGCGCGCCTTCGCCGGAAAAGTGCGGCAGGTACGGGTAGATCCGCGCGATCCGGTCGAGCCGGGTCCGCTCGTCGAGGTCGTGCCACGCATCCAGCAGCAGCGCGTCCTTGAAGATGCCGTAGCCGAGGAACGCCTCGTCCGCGCCCTCGCCGCTGAGCACCACCTTGATCCCGGCCGCCTTCACCTGCTCGGCGAGCAGGTACATCGGGACGAACGCGGTGCGGAACGCGGGCACCTCGGCGTGCTTCACCGCGGCCGGGAACGCCTGGACGACGTCCTGGTCGCGGACGCGCACGGCGTGGTGGCGGGTGCCCAGCTCGCCGGTGACCGCGGCCTGCTCGGCGGACTCGTCGACGACGGCGTCCTCGAACTCCAGGGAGAACGTGCGCAGCGGCGCGGCCTGCCGGCTCGCGGCGAGGTGCGCGATGATCGAGGAGTCGAGCCCGCCCGAGACGTAGACGCCGACCTCGACGTCGCTGCGCAGCCGGACGTCGACGGCGGCCGCCAGCTCGGCGCGGACCCGCTCGATCGCGTCGTCTTCCGACTCCGGCGCCGGGCCGGGCTCCAGATCGAGGGTGGCCCAGCGGCCGCGTTCGACGTCGTCGCCGCGCAGGCACAGGTACTCCCCCATCGGCACCTGCTCGATGTCGCGGTAGCCGCTCTGCGCGGGCAGCGGCGTCCAGGTGGCGAAGATCGACGCCAGGTGCTCGGGGTCGAAGGAGAACCGGAAGCCGGGGTAGGCCAGGAAGGCCTTCATCTCGGAGGCGAACAGCCACGCGCCGTCGTGACGCGCCACGAACAGCGGGCGCTTGCCGTACCGGTCGCGGACCAGCGTGAGCTCGTCGGCCAGGGAGTCGTAGACGGCGAACGCGAAGGCGCCGTTGAAGCGCGACAGGCAGTCGCGGCCCCACGTGAGCCAGGCCTGCAGCACGACCTCGGTGTCGGAGTCGGTGCGGAACCGCGCGCCGAGCCGCTGCAGCTCGCGACGGAGCTCGCGGTAGTTGTAGAGCTCGCCGTTGTAGCAGAGCCACCAGCGGCCGTCGGCGCTGCCGACGGGCTGGGAGCCGCTCGCGAGGTCGATGATGCTGAGCCGGACCGTGCCCATCACGAGCTTGTCGTCGAGGTAGCAGCCGGCCTCGTCCGGGCCGCGGTGCTCGATCTGACGCAGCAGGCCCGCGATCAGGTCCCGGTCGTCCCCGGGCGGACGCCCACTGCCGTAGACGCCGGCGATTCCGCACATGCCGGTTACCGGCCGTCCGCGCTCGGGACGGCGCTCGCCTCGACGAACTCGACGATCGCGCGCAGCGACACGAGCACCGAGTCGAGCATGTCCTCGCCCAGTTCGACGCCGTAGCGCTCGTGGACGTGGTTCATCAGCGAGATGTAGCCGAACGAGTCGAGCACCCCGGCCTTGAAGAGATCGGTGTCCCCGGTGATCTCGTCGCCGAACCGGAACAGCGCCTCGTCCTCCAGGTAGCTCTGCAGCTCGGCGGTCAACGTCGCGTCAGGCATGGGGTGCTCCCTCGATCAGTCCGGCCAGTCCGGCCCAGTGCTCGCGGATGAAGAAGTGGTCGCCGGGCAGCCGGTGGCGCTCCAGCGGCTCGGTGGTTTCGCGCTGCCACGCGCTGATCTCGGCGTCGCTGAACGGCTCGCGGTCGCCGGTGACCACGGTGATCGGCACGTCCAGCGGCGGCTCGTCGTCGTGGACGTACCGGCCGAGGACGGTGAAGTCCGCGCGCAGCACGCGCTCGTAGTGCGCCATCAGGTCCTCGAACTGCCGCAGCTGCGCCGGGACGCCGCCCAGCTGGTCGAGGTGCGCCCAGAACGCGTCGCCGGTGAGGCGCCAGGTGTCCCGCTCGCGGCTCGGCACGGCAGGCCCGCACTCGCCGGAGACGACGAGCCGCACCGGCGCGGGCAGGCCTTCGGCCCGCAGCCGGCGGCAGAGCCGGAACGCCAGCCGCGCGCCGAGGCTGTGGCCGTAGATCGCGTACGGCTCGCCGACGTGGTCCCGCAGCTGGTCCATCAGGTCGGCGACGACGGCGTCGGCGTCGGCCAGCAGCGGCTGCGCCACCCGCCGGCCGCGGCCCGGCCGTTCGAGCGCCACGACGTCCAGGTCGCGGGTGTGCTCGGCCAGGGCGCGGTAGGCGTTTTCGTCGCCCCCGGCGTAGGCCACGGTGAACACGCGGCGCGGTTTCTCCGGCGCCGCCAGGGGTGTGTCGATCTGCCGGACCATCCGGGTCAGCACTCCTTCCCCGCCGATTTCGCGGAAGTTCGCCGCCGGGCGCCGGCGCAGCACCGCGCGGACGCTGTCGGCCCAGCGCACGGTCCCGGCGATCTGGTCGCCGAGCGTCCGGGCGATGTCGCCGTCGCGGTACGGGCGCGCGGTCACGTTGGCGATCACGGTCCCGGCCAGCGGCGCGAACCGGAACCCGCGCAGGAAGGCGGCGAACTCGTCCCGCGCGGCGCGCATGTACCGCGAGTGGAAGGCGGCCGAGACCCGCAGCGCGGCGACCCGGATGCCCCTCCCCGAAAGCGTTTCGCGCGCCCGGTCGATGTCGGCCGCCGGTCCGGACAGGACGTTCTGCGCCGGGGTGTTGCGATTCGCCACGTCCAACGTGGACAGTTCTTGCTCGGCGAGCACCTCGGCGAGTTCCGCTTCGGACGGCCCGACGACGGCCAGCATCGCGCCGTCGCGTTCGGTGGCCATCAGCGCCGCCCGCTGGGCGACGAGCTTCAGGCCCGTCTCGAAGTCGAACGCGCCCGCGGCGAGCAGCGCGTTGTACTCGCCGAGGCTGTGCCCGAGCAGGACGTCGGCCGCCGGCTCGCCGCGGTCGAGACCGTCCCAATAGGACAGAGCGTTGACGACGTAGAGCGCGGGCTGGGTGTAGCGGGTGTCGTCGAGGCGGCCGTCGGGGTCTTCGAGGCACAGCCGGGTGATGTCGTAACCGAGGACGTCACCGGCGAGGGCGACGTGCTCGGGGTAGCGGTCGAACAGGCCCGCTCCCATCCCCTTGGCCTGGGTTCCCTGGCCGGGGAAGAGCGCGACGCTCGTGCGGTGGGCGACCGGCATGACTCCTCCGGATCTCTTCAGGACAGCGGGTTTCCCCAGGTGTCGAGGAACGCGACCGACTCCAGGGGCTGACGGGCCGGGCGCCGGAAGTCCGTCGTGGTCGTGTACGCGACGGGCAGCAGGCCGACCTGGGCGACGTCCGCCGGCAGGCCGAGGATCTCCGCGGCTTCGGCTTCGCGCCGCAGGTGCAAAGTCGTCAGCACGGTGCCGAGGCCGCGTGATCGCAGCGCGAGCTGGAAGCTCCACACCGCGGGGTAGATGCCGCCGTAGAACGACGTCGCCTCGACGTGCCCCGACGGCCGCGGCCCCTGCACGCACGGCACGACGAACACCGGGACGCGGTCGATCACGTCGATCAGGTGCTGCACCGAGCCGACCATCCGGCGCACGGCCGGCACCGCGGCCGCCGCGCCGAGCTGGGCGCGGACCCCGGCCAGGTACTCGCGGCCGACGTCGCGGAACAGCCCGCCCAGCCGCGCGCGCCGGCCGGCGTCCCGGACGACCAGCCAGCGCCAGGACTGCTGGTTGCCCGGCGACGGCGCGTAGGTGCTCAGCCGCAGGCAGGTCGCCAGCACGTGCGGCTCGACCGGGCGGTCGAGGTCGAGCTTGCGGCGGACCGCGCGGGTGGTGCTCAGGACGTGGTCGACGCTCGCGGTGTCGACGGTCGCGGTGGTCATCGGCCCTCCAGCGCGGGGGTGCGGGTCTGGCCGGTCAGCACGATCTGGTGCAGCCGGCGCAGCTCGTCCGACGGGTCGAGGCCGAGCTCCTCGTTCAGCACGCGGCAGGTGTGCCGGTACGCGCTGAGCGCGTCGGCGCGGCGGCCGGCCCGGTTGAGCGCGGAGACGAGCTGGTGGTGGAAGCGCTCGCGCAGCGGGTAGCGGCGGATCAGGGCCTGCAGCTCCGGGATCACCTCGGGCAGGTGCTCCTGCTCGAGGTCGGCCTGGACGCGCAGCTCCAGCGCGGCTTCGCGCAGGCCCTCCAGCCGGACGGCCTCGGCGTCCAGCGACGGACCCTGGCGCACGTCGGCGAGCGCGGCGCCGTGCCACATCGCGAGGGCCTCCTCCATCTTGCGGGAGGCTTCGGCGGCGTGGCCGGCGTCCAGCACCACGCGGCCCTCCCGCACGACCTGCTCGAAGCGGCGGGCGTCGATGGCGTCCGGGTCGACCGACAGCAGGTAGCCGTTGGTGACGGTGGCGAGGACCTTGGTGCCGCAGCCGACGTGCTCGGCCAGCTGCTTGCGCAGGTGGTAGACGTAGGTCTGGATGGTCCCCACGGCCGACTTCGGCGGCCGCTGCGGCCAGAGCTCGTGGATGATGCGGTCGATGCCGACGGCGCTCGGGCTCTCGAGCGCCAGCAAGGCGAGGACCTGCCTGATCTTGGTGGACGTCGTGCGGACCTCCCCGCGCGGGCTTTCCACGCGCAGGGGTCCGAGCAAGCTGAGTTCCAGCATGGGAATCTCCTCGGTCTCCTCGGCCGGGCTACCGGCGCTGAACGGGGCGGCGGGGTGCTCGTCCCGAGCTCCACATGCCCGGCGGCCGGTAGACGCGGTCGTCGGGTCCCCAGGCCGCGGCGGCCCGAGCCGGGAACGGGGGCGGTTCCCGGCGCAAAGACGTGATCACCGCGAGCAGCGCCGCCAGTTCCGCGTCGTCGGGCGCGCCCCGCGTGATCACCACCGGCGGGGTCATGTCGGCGGGTTCCCGTGCTTGCGCTGCGGCAGCTGCGCGTGTTTCGAGCGCAGCGTCCCCAGCGCGTCGATCAGGATCCGCCGGGTGTCGGCCGGGTCGATCACGTCGTCGACGAGCCCGCGCTCGGCCGCGTAGTAGCCGTGCATCAGGTTCGTCCGGTACTCCTCGATCAGCTTCGCCCGCACCGCGTCCGGGTCCAGCGCCGCGTTGATCTCCTTGCGGAACACCACGTTCGCCGCGCCCTCGGCGCCCATCACCGCGATTTCGTTGGTGGGCCAGGCGAAGGACAGGTCACAGCCGATCGAGCGGGAGTCCATCACGATGTAGGCCCCGCCGTACGCCTTGCGCAGGACGACCTGGACGCGGGGCACCGAGGCGTTGCAGTAGGCGTAGAGCAGCTTCGCGCCGTGCCGGATGATGCCGCCGTGCTCCTGGTCGCTGCCGGGCAGGAACCCCGGGACGTCGACCAGGGTGACGAGCGGGATGCTGAAGGCGTCGCACATCTGCACGAACCGCGCGGCCTTCTCCGACGCCGGGATGTCCAGCACGCCGGCCAGCACGGCGGGCTGGTTGGCGACGACGCCGACCACGTGCCCGTCCAGCCGGGCCAGCCCGCAGATGACGTTGCGCGCCCAGGACGCGTGCACCTCGAACAGCTCGCCGTCGTCCACGACCTCTTCGACGACCGCGCGCATGTCGTAGGCCTGTGCGACGTCGGCGGGCACCAGGTCCAGCAGCCGCTCACAGCGCCGGTCCGGCGCGTCGGAGGGCTCGACCGACGGGGCCAGCTCGCGGTTGTTGGCCGGCAGCAGCGAGATCAGGTACCGGACGTCTTCGAGGCACTCTTCCTCGGTGTCGTGGACGAACCCGCTCGCGCCGGACACGGTCGCGTGCACCGCGGCCCCGCCGAGCTGCTCGTGGGTGATCTCCTCGCCGGTCACCGAGCGGACGACGTCCGGGCCGGTGATGTACATCTGCGCGATGCCGCGCACCATGAACACGAAGTCCGTCAACGCCGGCGAGTAGGTCGCGCCGCCGGCGCACGGGCCGAGCATCACGCTGATCTGCGGGATCACCCCGGAGAACCGGACGTTGCGCTCGAAGATCCCGCCGTACCCGGCCAGCGCCGTGACGCCTTCCTGGATGCGGGCGCCGGCGCCGTCGGACAACGAGACCAGCGGGGCGCCCGCCGCACCGGCCATGTCCATCAGCTTCTGGATCTTCGCCGCGTGCGCCTCCCCCAGCGAGCCGCCGAAGATCCGGAAGTCGTGGGCGTAGGCGAAGACCGTGCGGCCGAAGACCGTCCCCCAGCCGGTGACGACGCCGTCGGTCGCGGGACGGCGGTGCTCGAGCCCGAACCCGGACGAGCGGTGGTGCCGGAAGCGCTCGATCTCGTGGAACGAACCGGCGTCGAACAGCAGCGCCAGCCGGTCCCGCACGGTCAGCTTGCCCTTGGCGCGCTGGATGCGGGTCGCGTCCGGGGACGGGCCGTCCTCGGCGCGCCGCCGAGCGGTGTTCAGCTCGCCGACGAGGGCGCGCAGGTCGCGAACGGCGGCCGGGGGTGTCGTGGGTTCGTCGATCGTCGTCATCGGCGGGCCCCCGGGAAAACGCTTTCCCGACCCCTCGGGACTGCACCCGTTCGCGAGCACCGAATCGCGGTCACTTGGTCGTCCACCGTCGTTCTCCTCGGCCGGAAGAAACACCCGCACCGGACACAGCTCACCTGCACCGGTAATTAGGAAATTGGGAAATTCGGAATTGTTTCGCGCTCGACCGGTTCTACACCGTGCGCGCGGCCACCGGGATTTAGTGGTTCGGGCCCTCGCCGGAACCGCTACCGGCCGGCGCGTGGGCCCCGGAGTGCACACCAGCCGCGACGGGCGCACCTCCCGGAACCGCCTGGCTCACGCCGAAACCCGCCGCGACGACGGCGAGCACCACGAAAGCCGTCCGCGCCCCCCGCGCCTTGATGTCCCCCGACGTCGCGTCATCCGATCCGTTCCGCATGGTCACCACTCCCTCTTGTCATCCACAAGCCGTTCACGAGCCATCGACAAGAATGACGATCACAGCTCCGGTTCCCGATTCCGTCCGTCCTCGATACCGCTCACCTCCCCCGCCCCGGTATTCCGGACATAGCGGGCGGGAACCGCGGTATCGCCGCAGGTCAGTGTCCGGCGGCGGGCAGCGTCGAGACGCTCTTCGACGATCTCGGGCGTCGCCCCCTCGGCCAGCACGCGCACTCCGGTGCTCGGCGGGCGGGGGAACTCCGCGCCCGCGAACCACCTCGGCGCCGGCGGGCGGACCGGCACCCCGGCCAGCGCGCGGCACAGCTCGGTCTGCACGTCGAACCCGGTCGTCACCTCGATCAGCCGGGCGATCCCGCGGGACCCGAAGCCCGGGCGCGCGCGCACGATCCGCGGACCGCGCCCGGACAGCACGACCGACGTCTCGGCGGGCCCGAACTCGTAGCCCACCAGGTCCAGCATCGCCGTGACGGTGGCCCGGACCTCCCTCGCCTCGGCTTCGCCGACCGTCGCCGGGAAGAGGTACCGCACGCCGTGCGCCACGGCCCGCTGCGCGGTGACGCCCACGACGCGGTGCATCCCGTCGTGCGTCAACGTCGTCACCACGACCTCGGGGCCGGGCACGAACTCCCCCGCGGCGAACGGCCCGGAGCGGTGCTCGTGGCGACGCGCCCACTCGGCCAGCGCCGCCCCGGACCGCACGACGGTCTCGTCGTCGCCCGAGCGGAGCACCGCGGGCAGGCCGATCTCCGCGACCACCCCGGGCACGGCGCCCGCGGTGGCGACCACCCGGGTCCGCACCATCGGGTGCCGGCTGGGCGCGAGCACCTCTTCCAGCCGCCGGTCGTCGGCCAGGACGTGCGGGGCCTCGGCGAACTCGGGGCACACGCGGGTGGCCGGGAACCCCTCGCCGTCCAGCACGTGGGTGATGCCGCACCGCAGGACGACCTGGGCGACGGCGCCGGCCACGGCGGTCTCGTCCCGCGCGTCCACCAGCGTCAGCCGGTCGGCGGCGAAGGGAGCGAACAGGGCGCGCTGACCGGCGTCGACGACAAGCCGGAGGTCGAGACCGCTGCGCACGGCCTTCCGCGCGAACGCGAGCGACGGGAAGCACAGCAGCAACCGCGCGGCCGGGCTCATGGGCCCACGTCCTCGTCAGGGCCCGCAGCACCGGCCCGGCCGTCCACCCACCGCCGTCTCATCGCGACTCCCCGCACTTCGGTGACCTGCGGTCCGCCGACGTCGTCCCGCGGCCACGACACCTCGTGACATGGATGTAGCTCCTGCCACACTGCCCGCGCCGGTTACCGATTCGTTCCCGCCGGCGCGCGCCGGCCTCAGGAGCGGGCTCTGGGCGGGACCCCGGCGGTCCGGAAGATCTCGGCGGCCCGCTCGAGGCAGTCCCGGGCCTGGTCCGCGGCGCCTCGCGCGGCGTGGACGTCGGACAGGCCGACCAGCGCGCGGGCCTCTTCGATCCGGTAGCCGATGCCGGCGGCCAGCGCGTGGGCACGCTCGTGCAGCACGAGCGCCTCGGCGTAGTCGCCTTCGAGCCGGCGCAGGCGGCCGATCAGGTTGTCGATGACGACCCGCCGGATCGGCGTCCAGTGCGCTTTGTGGTGCGCCAGCCCGAGGTCGACGAACCGCCGGGCCTCCTCGATCCGGCCGAGCCGGTGCCCGGTCAGCGCCGACAGCGCGTACACCAGCGCGACGTCGCCGGGCGCGCCGAAGTCCTCCCCCAGCTCGCGAGCGACCCGCAGCTGCTCGTCGGCCTCCTCGACCGCGCCCGTCCCGAGGTGGGCCAGTGACAGGTCGATGAGCGCGACGAGCTCGTTCTCCCGGGCGCCGAGCTCGCGGTTCAGCGCCAGGGCCCGCTTCGCCGTGTCGACCGCTTCGGCGTAACGGCCCCACTGTTCGTAGAGGGAACTGAGGTTGACCAGCGACTCCGCCTCGGCCCGGCCGGCGCCGAGCTCCCGCTTGATCCGGATGGACTCCTCCAGCAGCGGGAGCGCCTCGTCGTACCGGCCGCAGGTGCACAGCAGCAGGCCGAGCATGCCGGTGTCCTTCGCGACGCCACGCCGGTCGCCCAGGTCCGACGCGATGGCCAGCGCCTCCGACGCCGCGTCGATCCCTTCGGCGAACTTGCCGAGCTTCCAGTGCGCCACCGCGGAGTTCGACAGGCTCAGGCGCAGCAGTTCGGCGTCGCCGAGCCGGCGCGACGAGACCACCGAAACCTGCGCCATCTCGACGAACTCCGCGAACAGCCCGTCCGCGTCCAGCTGGAAGACGACGTTGCGGGCGAGCCGGGCGACGTGCCGGTCGAACCCGTGGGCGTGCGCGAGCGCGACGGCCTCCTGCAGGGTCGACTGCTCCCGGTCGAGCCACTTGCGCGCCGCCTCACGGGTCGGCAGGTGGGGCAGCGCGGGATCGCTTTCCCCTGGCCCGGCCGGCAACCGCGCGCGGCCGGGGAACAGCAGGTCGCAGACATGATCGGTGACGTCGACGAAGTAGTCGAGCAGCCGCTCGTAGCCGGCCGCGACGTGACCGGCGTCGTCTCCCGCGCACTCGGTCTGGTTGAGCTGGTTGACGAAGCTGCGCACCAGGTCGTGGAACGTGTAGTAGCCGATCTCGTGCTGCTGCAGCATGTGCGCGTCCAGCAGCACCTCCAGCACGGCCTCCGCCGTGTGCGGGGACAGGCCCAGCAGCGCCGCCGAGGAAAAGACATCGATGTCACGCCCAGGGTGCACCCCCAGCATGCGGAACGCGGTGCGGTGGCGCGGCCCGAGCCCTTCGTAGGAGATCCGCAGTGTCAGGTCGACCCCGCGTTCACCGGACTTGAGCTCGTCCAGGCGGCGCGACTCGTCGCTCATCCGGTCCACGAGGTAGCCGATCGGCCACCGCGGGCGGTTGCCGAGGCGGCTCAGCGCGATCCGCATCGCCAGCGGCAGGTGCCCGCACAGGGCGACGAGCTCGGCCACCGCTTCGGCCTCGGCCTCCACACGCCGGGTGCCCAGCACCCGGGCGGCCATCGCGACGCCGTCCTCGGTGGTCATCGTCCCGAGCGAGAGCCAGTGCGCGCCGTCCAGGTCGATCAGCCGCGTCCGGCTCGTGACGAGCACCAGCGAGTCGGGGCCGAGCGGCAGCAGCGGCCAGACCTGGGCGACGTCGAAAGCGTTGTCCAGCAGGACGATCAGCCGGCTCTCGGCGGTCATCGTGCGCCAGAGCATGGCCCGGGCGTCGGCGTCCTCGGGCAGCTGGTCGGCCTCCACGCCGAGCATGCCCAGCAGCGCCTCCGCGGCGGCGCGGGGCGACAGCGGCTGCCCGCCGGAGGTGTACCCGCGGAGGTTGACGTACAGCTGCCCGTCCGGATAACGCTCGGCGAGCAGGTGCGCGGCGCGCACGGCCAGTGACGTCTTCCCGACGCCGCCCATCCCGTCGATCGCGAGGATCCGAGGCCCGCGGTCGGCGGGCGCGTCGAGCCGGCTCAGCAGGCCGTCCAGCTCGGGCTTGCGGCCGGTGAAGTCCGCGAGGTCGTACGGCAGTGTCCGGGCGACGGTGGCGGCCGGCGGCTCCGCGGCCCGCGCGGGCTCGGGCGCTTCCCGGGGTGGTACGAGGGCGGGATCGTTGCGCAGCAGGCGTTCGTACAGGTCCGACAGGTCGCTGCCCGGGTAGATCCCCAGCTCCTCCGACAGCAGCGCGCCGACCTTCCGGTACTCCTCCAGCGCGTCCGCCTGCCGGCCCGAGCGGTACAGAGCAAGCATCAGCTGAGCCCGCAGCTTCTCCCGCAGCGGGTGGGCCGCGACGTGCTCCCGCAGCTCGCTGACCAGCTCCCGGGACTCACCGCGCGAGAGGCGCAGGTCGGTCAGCTGCTCGACGGCGTCCAGGTACCGTTCCTGCAGCGCGACGTCCGCGGCCTTGATCGCGGGCCCGCCGCTGCCGGCGAGCACGGACCCGCGCCGCAGCGCGAGCGCGCCCTGCAGGTGCGTGGCGGCTTCGTCCCAGTTGCGGTCCGACGACGCCCGCCGGGCCTTCTCCAGCAGGTTCAGGAAGACGTTCAGGTCGACCTGCTCCGCGGGCAGGACCGCGCGGTAGCCCGGGCCCTCGGTCACGATGACCTCGCCGCCGGCCGGGATGACCTGGCGCAGCCGGGCGACGGCCTTGCGCACCTGGTGCGTCGCGGTGGCGGGCGGGTCGTCGTCCCAGACGGAATCGACCAGCTGGGAGATGCTGAGCACCTGCCCGGACTCGAGCAGCAGGGCGACCATCACGCGCTCCTGGACGGCCCCGCCGAGGTGGATCCGGCGCGTGCCGGACCAGCACTCCAGCGAGCCCAGGACGTTGATGCGCAGATCCGGCTCCTGGCGCGAAGGCGAGCCGCCCATCAGAAGTCGACACCTGTCGCCACGCAGCCACCTTCTCCCATCCGGTCACCCGAGCGACCGCGGACGGGCATGTGGTGCGCCCGCTCGCGAATCCCATCGCCGCGACACCGGCTCCGGTGTGAGGAAGAGGTCGCTCCCCTCAGCCCGCACTCCTCGTACCCGGCCGAACGTACCCGGATTCTCGCACGCCGGTTCTGCGCAAAACCCGAGACTTCGACTCCCCTGTGGATCATCTTCTCACAGGGAATCGCGAAAAGAGGGCAGTGAAGACGAGACTGACGGGCAACCCGCGCGAGCACGCCCGCCGGTCGGCCGCACGGTCAGAACGCCGTTCGCAGGCATCGATTCCCCAGCCTGGCAGCGCCTTCACGCCCACCACACGGGCGGTGGGTTTCGCAACCGTCACGAGTGGCGCACGCTGCTGATCCAAAAGACGTCGCCAGTGCACGAAAACTTGAGTTCGTCCGGCTATGCCGCGAGGTGCCGGACGACAGCCACACCTCGCTGGGCTTCACACAATCGCGAAAGCATCCCTGCCCGGCGCCGAAGGACAGGTCTGTTCGGTCGCGAGTCGTACTGGCATGGATCTCGCAAGGTGCGTAGGTCACGGTGGTACTCGGGGCTACTCGTCGGGCTCGAAGCTGGGCGCCGGCCGGGTACGGGCTCAAGTCTGGATGGCAAGGGCGAGGAGGGTATCGATCGCAGTTTCGAAGGGGCGACTGTTCCCGAGTACCTGGGCGAGCAGAAGTCCGCCTTCGAGCGTGGCGAGCAGAGTGATGGCGAGGTCGTCCGGGTCGATGTCGGACTGCAGCTCCCCATCGGCACGAAGGGATCCTCGCGGCGCTGATCACCATGTTCCGCCAGGCTTCGACTCCGTGCGAGCCGCTGAGCGCGCGCCTGTTGCGACTGACGATGGAGTCGGCCTGGTAGACGATGACCGCCTGGAGGAGGTCGTTCTTGTCGGGGAAGTAGTGGTACATCTGAGAGCCGCTGACTTCGAAGGTCGGATCACCATCGATGTCACGGTCAACCACAACTCGGGTATAGGCGAAACATGCCAGGGAGAATTGCGGTGGGACGACATCAGCCTGGACGCCGCAACTTGACGACGCGCCAGTGATCCCCAGCCGTTCGCACACCGGATTCGCCGGCTTTGCCATCCGCTGACGTGCAGCTCACCATCCGAAAACCCATCAGGACGCGATCGGCGGACGCAGGCATGATGGCGCCATGCCGCACCGTGTCCTGCTCGCCGACGACGACCGCGCCATCCGGGAGTCCCTCGTGCGCGCCCTCGACCTCGAGGGCTACCACGTCACCGAGGTCACCGACGGCGTCTCCGCGCTGGCCACCGCGCGGAAAGACGACTTCGACGTGCTGATCCTCGACGTCATGATGCCCGGCGTCGACGGCCTCGGCGTCTGCCGCGTCCTGCGCGCCGAAAGCGACCGGACACCGATCCTCATGCTCACCGCCCGCGTCGAAACCGCCGACCGGGTCGCCGGACTCGACGCCGGCGCCGACGACTACCTGCCCAAACCCTTCGAACTCGACGAACTCCTCGCCCGCCTCCGCGCGCTGCTGCGCCGCACCACCGCCGACGCCGGGACCGCACCCCTGCGGACCCTGCGCCTCGGCGAACTCGCCGTCGACCCCGCCGCCCGGCGCGTCTGGTGGCGCAGCACCGAGATCACCCTGTCCAAAACCGAGTTCGACCTCCTCGAGCTGCTGGTGCGCAACGCCGGGATCGTGCTCGACCGCACCACGATCTACCAGCGGATCTGGGGCTACGAATTCGGCTCGGAATCCAAGAACCTCGCCGTCTACATCGGCTACCTGCGCCGCAAGCTCGACCAGGCCGGCGCGACCGAACTGATCCACACCGTCCGCGGCGTCGGCTATTCGGTGCGCCCGGCATGAACCTGCGCAGCAAGCTCGCGATCGCCTTCGCCGGCGTCGGGGCCGCGGCGGCGATCCTGGTCGGCGTCTTCAGCTACCAGGCCGCGTCGCAGCGGATCAGCGCCGAACTCGACCGCTCCCTGCTGACGACGTCGGCCGAAGTCGCCGCCGGAGCGACGCAGGTGCTCGCGCCCAGCCCGGTCACCCGCGGGCCCGATGACGACGACCACGACGAAGCCCAGCCCATGGTCGCCCAGGCGATCGCCCCGGACGGCACAATCCGGCCCGTCGGCGGCCGCCCCGTCCGCCTCGCGGTTGGCGACGAAGACCGGGCCCTCGCCGCGACCGGCTCCTTCGGTGACCGCCGCTACCAGGACTTCACCGTCCCGCCGGACGACTACCGGGTCATCACCGTGGCCCTCGGCGGCGGCCGCGGGGCGCTCCAGCTCGGCATCGACGTCGACGAATCCCGCAACGTGCTCCACGGCCTGGCCGCGCGCATCACCGCCGTCAGCGCCCTCGTCCTCGCCGCGGCGGCACTGGCCGGCTGGCTGCTCGCCCGCCAGATCACCCGCCGCCTGGTCCGGCTCACCCAGGCCACCGAGCAGGTCAGCGACGGCCGCCTCGCCGACGTCGCCGTCCCGGCCGGCGGACGCGACGAGGTCGGGCGGCTCGCGACGTCGTTCGACCGGATGCTCGGCCGTCTCGCCGACGCCCGCGCCGACCAGGAACGCCTCGTCCAAGACGCCGCCCACGAGCTACGCACGCCGCTGACCAGCCTGCGCACCAACGCCAGCGTCCTGCGGCGCTTCGCCGAGCTCGCCCCCGGCGACCGGGCCCGGCTGCTCGACGACGTCGACGGCGAAGCCCGTGAACTGACCCACCTGATCGACGAGCTGGTCGAACTGGCGACCCGGCGCTACGAGACCGAGGAGCCCGCGCCGGTCGAGCTGGGCGAGATCGTCGAGCGCGCCGCCGGGCGTGTCCGGCACCGCTCGGGCCGCGCCATCACCGTCGAGACCGACGCCACCGCGCTCACCGGGCAAGCGAAGGCACTCGAACGCGCCGTGTCGAACCTGCTGGAGAACGCCGTGAAGTTCGCACCCGAAGGAGCGATCGACGTCGTGGTGCGCGACGGCCGGGTGCAGGTCCTCGACCGCGGCCCGGGCATCGGTGACGAGGACGCGGCGCGGGTGTTCGACCGGTTCCACCGGGCCGACGGTGCCCGCGGCCTGCCCGGCTCCGGTCTGGGGCTGGCGATCGTCCGCGAAATCGCGCTGGCCCACGACGGCGGCGTGTTCGCCGAGCCACGGCCCGGCGGCGGGGCCGTGGTCGGGTTCACCGTCGGCGCCGAGCTTCTCTTACCGGATTCTCACCCTCGTCACGTCGACGGCTAACCGCGCGCCGGAAAGGTGGTCCCCGAGGATCACCACATCCAGGAGCGCCCGATGACCACCCTCGCACCACCCGGCAGCACGCTCCGGCGTCCGGTCCGCGCGTGGTGGCGGGACGCCGCGGGCCTGGCCACCTGGTCGAGCGTCCTGTTCGTGGTCGCGCTGTGGGTGTCGGGCCGCGGCCTGCAGGACCTCACCTCGGACTTCTTCACCTCGGCCGGGCGCCTGACCGGGTTGGTGTCGGCGGATCTCCTGCTGCTGCAACTGCTGCTGATGGCGCGGATCCCCTGGGTGGAACGCAGCTACGGCCAGGACGAGCTGGCCCGCCGCCACCGGCTGACCGGGTTCACCTCGATCACGCTGCTGGCCGCGCACATCGTGCTGATCAGCCTCGGCTACGCCGCCACCGACCGCTCCGGCCTGCTCGGCGAGATTTGGACGCTCGTGACCACCTACGCCGGCATGCTCCTGGCCACCGCGGGGACACTCGCGCTGGTCATGGTCGCGGTGACGTCGGTGCGCGCGGCCCGGCGGCGGCTGCGGTACGAGTCCTGGCACCTGCTGCACCTCTACGCCTACCTCGGCGCCGGCCTCGCGCTGCCGCACCAGCTGTGGACCGGCGCCGACTTCACCGCCTCCCCCGTCGCGACGGCGTTCTGGTGGACCGCGTACGCGGCCGCCGCGGGCGCGGTGCTGGTGTTCCGGCTCGGGCTGCCGGTGTGGCTCAACGCGCGCCACCACCTCGTCGTCGAGCAGGTCGTGCGGGAGGCTCCCGGCGTCGTCTCGGTGTACCTGCACGGCCGCCGGCTCGACCGGCTTCCCGTCGAAGCGGGGCAGTTCTTCGTCTGGCGGTTCCGGTCCGGCCCGGGCTGGACGCGCGGCAAGCCGTTCTCCCTCTCGGCCGTCCCGGACACCCACGGCAACCGGCTCCGGATCACGGCCAAGGACCTCGGCCCGGGCAGCCGCAGGCTGGCCCGGCTGCGGCCGGGCACCCGCGCCCTGTTCGAAGGGCCTTACGGCCGGCTCACCGGGACCGTCCGAAAAGGACCCAAGGTGGCGATGTTCGCTTCCGGTATCGGGATCACGCCACTGCGCGCGCTGCTCGCCGAACTGCCCTACCTGCCCGGGGAAGCCGTGCTGTTCCACCGGGCCGGGCGGCACGCCGACCTGTTGTTCCGCCGCGAACTGGACGAGCTCGCCGCGCGCCGCGGGCTCCGGATCCACTACCTGCTCGGCCGCCGCTCCCGCGACCGCGCGTCGTGGCTCCCGGCGAACTACGCCCCCGTCCCCGACGAGCAGGTGCTGCGGCACCTGGTCCCCGACATCGCCGAGCACGACGTCTACGTCTGCGGACCGGACGCCTGGACCGAAGCAGTGATCGACACGGCACGCCGCGCCGGCGTCCCCGCCGACCGCGTCCACTCCGAACGATTCGGCTGGTAGGAAAGGACTTCCGATGCGCAGGATCGCCATCACCTTCGCCGCGACCGTCTCGGTCGTGGTGCTGCTGTTCAGCTACCGCGCCAGCACCGATTCGACCCCGGTCGCCGCCGGCCGCCCCCTCGGCACCCAGCCGGCCCGCACCACGAGCCCCGCCACACCAGGTTCGACCGGCGGCGGCACGTTCACCGGCGGCGCCGCGGACACCCGCTACGGGCCGGTCCAGGTGCAGATCACCGTGGCCGGCGGCAAGATCACCGACGCCCAGGCCGTCGAATACCCCCAGGAAAGCGGCCGCGACGTCCGGATCAACTCCGCCGCCGTCCCGGAACTGAACCAGGAGACACTCCAGGCCCAGAGCGCGCAGATCGACACCGTCAGCGGCGCCACCTACACCTCCGAGGGCTACCAGCAGTCCCTGCAGTCCGCGATCGACGCGGCCCACGGGTGAGCACCGCGCCCCGGCCACGCCGGTCCTGGACCCGGGCCGTCATGGGCACCCAGGTCAGCCTCCACCTGCGCGGCCACCGCGTCGACACCGACCCCGCGATCGAACCGGCCGTCGCCGCGGTGTTCGGGCACCTGCGCACGGCCGACGAACTGTTCAGCACCTACCGGCCCGACAGCCAGGTCACCGCGATCCGCCGCGACGAACTGCCCCGCGACCAGTGGCACCCGTGGGTCACCGAAGTCTTTGCGCTGTGCGAAGAAGCTCGCGAACGCACCGACGGCTACTTCGACCCGTGGCGGCTGCCCGGCGGCTTCGACCCCTCCGGGCTCGTGAAAGGCTGGGCCGTCGAGAACGCCGCCGCCCACCTGGACCGGCTGCGCGGCTACGACCACTACCTCAACGCCGGCGGCGACATCACCGCCCGCGTCCACACCACCCGCGCCCCGGCCTGGCGGGTCGGCGTCGAAGATCCCGGCGACCCGGCCGCCTTTCTCGCCGTCCTCGACCTGCGCACCGGCGGCCTCGCGACGTCCGGTACGGCCGCCCGCGGCGACCACATCGTCGACCCGCACACCGGCCGTCACACCAGCAACCTGTTGTCGGTGACGGTCACCGGCCCGACCCTGCTGTGGGCTGACGTCTTCGCCACCGCGGCGTTCGCCCGCGGCGGCAACGTCGCCCGCTGGGTCACCGCGCTCGCGCCCGGCTACGAAGTCGCGGCCCTCGCCCGCGCCCCGTGAGCCCGACCCGCCCGAGCTTCCGCCACTCGCACTCCACAAAGGACACCATGACCACCGTCAACGGCCTGCCCGCCCACGTCCTGCTCGTGCACGCCATCGTCGTCCTGCTCCCGCTGGCCGCGCTGCTGCTGGTGCTCAGCGCCCTCTGGCCCGCCGCCCGCGCCAAACTGGCCGGGCCGAACGCGATCCTGGCCGCCCTCGTCGTGGTTCTCGTGCCGATCACCACCGACGCCGGCGAATGGCTCGAACGTCGAGTCACCTCGACCCCGGCCGTGCGCGCCCACACCGAACTCGGCGACACCGCCCTCTGGGTCGCGATTCCCGTCGCCGTCCTCGCCCTGCTGGTGTGGTGGCGACGCCGCGAAAGCCTCGCGTCGCAGGCGGCCGACACGAGTTCGACTGCGTCCGGCACCGGCTCGACCGCGGTCGCCACACGTCGCCGCACGTTCCTGGCTCCGGCGTCGACCGCGGTAACCGTGGCGCTCTCGGTCCTGGCGGTCGTGGCCGCGGGAGCGGCGTTCTACGACGTCTACCGCATCGGCGATTCCGGCGCGCAGGCCAGCTGGCAGGGCCAGTTCAGCGCCACGCCGACCCCGCGCGGCCCCGGACATTGACAGGCGCGGGCCCCGACGTCCCCCAGCTTTCGTTGACTGCAGCCGAGCGAACCCGCTTCGCCAGACCCACGAGGTCGGGGCAACTGACAGCCGGGACCACGGACGATCACACCGTCGCGGCCTGCCCGAAGCCGAGGCTCGGATCGCCGCGGGTTTTCGAGCCCGGCGGCGGCCGCCTGACCGAAGTGCGACAGGTGTGGCCGCGGGTGAGGTGGACCAGCTCGGGCGGCTGCCGGCTCGCACGGTCGTGGCAGCTCCCGTAGTACGAAACCACCGAACCCGATGAGCCTGGCACCCGGTCGGTCTCGCCGCCCAGGGCCGCGGCCGCCGAAGCCACCGGGGACTGTCCGACCGGCGCCCATCTCACCCTGGCGATCGGCTGCGTCGGCCGGCCGGCACGCCAACCCGTAGCAGAGGTCGAGGACGCGACGGTGGGTTCGTGGTCGACAGTGAGGTCGGCCCGGTCGAAATCGACGTGTGCTCGTCCCCTGCGGTGCGAGCACTTTCGTTCTCGTCGGCGAGGGTGTCGAGCATCAGCCGGCACCAGGTGAAGGCGGCGTTCACCGCGTGGCAAGCGTGCCGGGTGCTCAGCCCCGTACGGGGTCCAGCCACACCGTGCCCTGTCTCGACGCCGCCGTGGACAAGGCCGCCAACGCCCGTGCGCTGGCCCTGCAGTCCACCGAACACGCGGCGCACGTCGACATCGGGCGTAGTGCGCACGCCTGGCTGGCGGGGAGTCCGGTCCTCGGTCAGCCAGCGGTGTACCTGCACCATGCGGCGGTCGCCTGCGTACTCAGCCGGACGACGGTCGCGATGGTGGTCTCATTCCGGCGTCTACCGAGCAGGTGCCGTCGGCTGGTCTCAGTGGTGCGCGTACGCGCTGCGGGCACGCCTCCCACTGCTGTCGTGGCTGTTCCCGCTGCTCTGACGGCGGACGTGCTCACCGCGGGCACCACTACCCCTTGGACATCGTGGGCAGCACCGCGCTGCCGGCCGGCGCCGCGGAGTCCGCGAAGCGCGGGTTCGGCAGTCGGATATCTGCCTCTGCGCAACCCACTGGCTCGATCGACACCGCCGCTCCGAACTCTGTCGCCTACGTCGTCATGGGGCCTCCGGCGATCGAGTCGCGGCACAGCAGGCAGTCGCCCTCGGCGCAACGGGTGATGCTCTGGTCCGCCCTGATGGCCGCCGCGGCGGCTGCGATGGTTTGCCGCGCGGGAAAGGCCTGCCACCGCGATCCGCCGACGACCGCGGTACGGACGTGGGGACGCAAGATCGACCCCAGGCGCGGGAACCCTTCGGAGCAGGATCCGACCTCGACCATGGACACCTGATGGTGGAGGTCTCGAGCCCAGCGCAGGAACAGGCGACGCCCCGCCTGATGTTCGGCCAGGTGAATCGCTGTCATCCGGTTGATTCCCACCCCGGCCAGGATGATCACCCCCTCGTGAACGGCCAGTTCGCGCAAAGGGCCGTACACGTCGGAGGGGCTCTGCGCCGAGATCAACTCGCCGGCCAGGGGGCCGAGAGCGGCGAACGAGTTGAGCGGATGCGTGCCGCGCACAGCGCCGGTGCGGCTGATCACGGCCGCTGGGAGCACACCCAATCCCGGGTTGATGAGCCCGCAGTCGGTGGTGTAAGGCGTGCCTTCCGGAATCGTGGGCACCGCGGGGAGTGCGGAGTAGTCGATGCCGTTGCGCAGCGGCCGCAGGCCGGCCGGCGGGTGTACCCCGAACTGCGGTTCGGTGAAGGTCGGCACCAGTACGGTGCGGTTGCCGGCCAGAAACGCGTCCAGCAGGGTGTCCACGCCACCCTCGATGGGCGCTCCGAAGGAGCGCAACGAGGCGTGCAGCATGATCGGACGATTTCGCGGCGCCAGTTCGTCAATCGCCTTGCCGAGGTGTTCGGTCGGAATCATCGCGGATCTCCTCGAATAGGCCGGTGGTGGTCGGTGCTCAGACGGAGTGGCGGGCGTCGACGATCCGGCCGTGCCGGAGCTCCTCCAGCGCCACCACGGTCGCTCGTGTCTCGGGGTGGTCCTCGCCCAGCACCCGGCGACGGCGGTCCAGGACGTCCCGGTAACCGGCCTCCGCTTCCGCTGTCCGGCCGCGGTGGGCCGCGATCCAGGCGAGTTCGTGCCGGATGACGAGCGTCTCGGGGTGGTCTGCACCGAGGAGCTGCGCACGCAGGTCGAGAAGATCGCGGTAGCCGGTCTCGGCTTGCGCCCACCTGCCTTCCCTGGCGAGGATCCAGGCGAGTTCGTGCCGGGTTCCCAGGGTTCGCTGGTGCGAGGGGCCGAGCACTCGCAGACGGTCTTCGAGGACTGCGCGGAGGACTGCGCGGGCCTCGTCGAGCCGCCCCTGGTTCGCGATCGCCCAGCCGAGCTCATGGCGAGTTATCAGGATGTCGGGGTCGTCGGTGTCCAGAACGCCGGCGCTGTCGCGGAGGACCGCCCGATAGCCCTTCTCGGCCTTGGCCCATTCCTTGCCGCAACCGGCGATCCAGGCGAGTTCATGCCGGCACCTGAGGACGTCCGGGTGCTTGGGGCCGAGCTGCCGCAGCCGGTTCCGGAGGACGTCCCGGTACAAGTTTTCCGCTCCGGCCAGATCGCCCTGGTCCGCGACCGCCCACGCCAACATGTGGCGCAGGCGAAGCACCGTGAGATGCCCGTTCCCCAGCTCAGCGGTGTGTGCCAGGGCGCGCTCGCACAGAGCTCTCCCCGCTCGGCCGGCTCCGCTGAGGTTGAACGCCCAGGCCATGCGAGCGGCGGTTTCCAGAAGCTGGACGAGATGGTCCCGGTCCACCTGCTGCGCGGTGGTCTCCAGAAGGCTCAGCAGATGGGGTCCCAGCAATGCATACTCCGGCCAGGCCGCCGGCTGGTCCGGGGGCAGGCCGGCGACATCGGCGGCGAGGAGGGCGACCGCGGTGTGCCGGATCCCGCCCGGGCGCGGTTCCGGTCCGTCCAGGCTGGCTCGGCCGGCCGCTCCGACGACGGGGTGCACGACGATGCCGCCCGGGGAGCCGTCGTGGATCAGGCCGACCTCCCGCAGGCCCCGCAACGCTTCGTCCAGGTGCCGGATTGGTGGAGTGGTGCCACGCGAGTCCGGCGGACCGGACAGGAAGCCGGCGTCGAGGAGGCCCTCGGGGATCGCGGTGGAGGCGTAGCAGCTGACCAGCTGCAGCACTGGTCGAGCCTGCGGGACTCCGCGCTGTGCCAGCTCGTCCAGGGAGAGTTCCACGGCACGGCCCGTCAGTGCCCCCATGGCTGCTGCGGCGGGACGTTCCAGCCGGTCGGATTCGACGGTCCTACCGACCGCCAGTTCGTATGCGGCGAAGGTGGCTCGCCGGGTGGCTTGCGAACGCAGGTGGCTGCCCGCCAGATGCAGGCTCAGCGGGTGGCCGTCCAGGCGGCGCGCCAGCGCCCTGGCCTGGTCTTCATCGCCCGCCGCCGGCGCCAGTTCGCGCAGTATCCGGGCGGCGTCGCTCTCGTCCAGTGCGCCGATGGTCAGGATCCTTGCCGCTCCCCACATTCGCGGATCGGTCTCCCGGCTGGTCACCAGCGCCCGGCCGTGCGCAGACGAGCGCACCCAGCCCGTCAGATCCTGGATTCCGGCCGGCGAAGTTCCGGTCGCCAGCGCCCGGGGATCATCAGCCTCGTCGAACACCAGCAGCCACCCGGGAGATACGCGGTCGAGCAGCCTCCAGAAGCGGTCGGCGGCGTCGACCGTGCCCCGGGCGATCGCCTCGACGTCGTGCGGGGCCGCGCCCATCTGCCGCGCCACCGTCGTCAGGCCCTGCGACAGGGCGACCGGATCGAGAGCCGAAACCCACCACACCCGGCCGCCCCGGGCCCGGACGTGCTCGGCCAAGGCCGCGGCCACCGTCGTCTTGCCCGCGCCCCCCGGGCCGGTGAGCACCGCGGGCTCTTGCCGTGATCCGCGCGTCAGCGCCAGCAGGTCATCCAGCAGCGCACGGCGGCCGATCAACCGGGCAGGTCCCCCGGAGACGTGGTCTCCGGACCTGTCCTTGAGCGCTCGTAGCCTGACCTCCAAGCCGTCGTCGGTGATGTACTCCTCGACGATCTCGCTGATGAGGATCAGCCGTTCCCGCAGGGTCTCAGCCGCAGTGCGGTCATCATCGCTGGCCACTACCGCTCCTCTTCTGTCTGGGGCGAGCCGATCACCGGGGGTTCCAACTGCCGGCGCAGCCGCTTCTTGACCAGGTGGATGATCTGGCGGACGTTGTTGGGTTTCTTGTGCAGAACCTCGGAAATCTCCGTCGGCGTGTAACCTTCGGTGATCAAATACATCACCTGCTGCTGCGCCGGCGGCAGGCACTCGAGTGTGTTGGCGACGAACTGACGATCTTCCAGGGCCGTCAGCGCCGACCCGTCGGCCGGCAGCACTGACCCGTCCTCGTCGAGCGCGACGGGCTGCAGGCGGTGCCGCTCGTTCTTGAGTCGGCGCCGTGCTGTTTTCATCGCGTAAGCCCGGGGATGGCGTACCCGGCCGGGGTCGGAAACGGGGAGGTGCCAACGCTCGAAGAGCTTCTCCATCGCGTGAGCGACACAGTCGTCGGCGTCGGCTGGGGAAGCCCCTTCCATGACCATCAACGCCTTCACCAGCTTCCGGTATTCGGTACGGAAGAAGTCGTCAAAGCCGCCTGGGTTAAACACTTTCCTGTCCGTGGCGGAGTTGCCGGTGGTGGATTGCTCCTCATCGTGCACCGGAACCCTCCCAGGGTGACCAGCCACCCTGGCCGCACGCGTGGACGAAACCCTTCGGCGGTGGCTCGCGCGTCCCGACGGACACCAGCCTCACCTTCAGGCGGTAACCCGCGGCACGCAACGCCGCGGCCGCCATCACCCCGCTCACGACGCACGTGCCGCAGAACGCGGCCACGTTGTCGAGCTGGGCGAGTGCCTCCACCAGCGCCACCCATCCGACCAGCCGTGCCGGCTCTGCAACGCCGACCATGGGAACAATGCCGTAGTCATCCATATCCGCGTGGCCGTCCTTCGCCTCGTCGATCCATCGATGACTTATAAGAGCGCCTAGCCACCCGATACGTTAAAAGCCCTGGTCACGCCACCGTTCACGATGTCCCCAGCTCGGCGGCTCGACCCGGTCGGCTGACGTCCGCTTATGCCGCGAGGCGAGGGTTCGGTTGACTGTCCGCACGTGCCGACGAGTGGACGTTAGAGTCGATAGGTGGACGATGCGTCAGTGCGGACAGCGCTTCTGGTGGCGAGGACGGCCGAATCCCGCGGTTGCCTGCGGCCGGGCGACTGGCCGGATGTCGCGGTCAGCCTGCTGCTGGAAGGCGCTGAAAATCCCGCGATCGCCGAACTCGCCGGCCTGAGCCGGCAGGCGAACGGGTGGGACACCGAACCACTGGTGGCCGCAGCGTGCGAGCGGCACGAGATCCTGGTTCCCAACTGCGACGAGTCAACGATTCTCCTTGCCCGATTGATGGCCGACGACGTCCGTGCCCGGCCGACCGTGGTCACCGCGCCGATGACCCGCCTCCTTGCCGGGCTCGCGCCCCCGGACTTCGAGTCGGACCTGGCCAGCCGATGCTTCACCGCGGAGGAGTACCTGGATTGCGGCTGCGCCGAGGTCGACCTCGGTTTCGAGGCGGAACTGCAATCGATGCCGACGCTGGGGCTGTCCGCACCTGTCACCCAGGCACTCGCACGACCACTGCGTTCAACGCTTCCCACGACTCAACCCGCATACGGACACCACGAACACTGATCGCGCGAGGTCCGACACCGACAACGGGGACGCAGCCTGCTGCCGCCGACGCACTGACATGCCGACGAGCGCGCAGTGAGTCGTCGCGGACGGTGGAGCCGCCCGCGGGCCGGAGGCGCGGAACGCGGACGATCAGGCGATAACAGGAGGTAGGCTGCTCGCGACTGAGAGAGAACCGTATTGACGAGGGGTAGCCGTGTATGAGCCTGGCGGTCGGAAGCGTCGGCGCCTGGCTGGTCCAAGCCTTTCCCGACATCTCCAGCAATCTGATCGCGGCGGCCATCGGCGGCGTGCTGGTCTGGTCGGCGACGAATGCGAGACGACGCTTCAAGCTGGTTCGCGCGCGCAGGTTCTGGCGGGCGCTGGGCGACCGTCGCCCACTCATCGTGTTGGGAGCGCATGACTTCGGATCGCATCGGCGGTGGGCCAACGCCGGAGTGGTGGGCATGGGCGACATCGGAGCCCTCGTGGAGATCGAAGCGCAGCTCCGCAGGCTGGGCTTCGCCGGGAAGATCGTCGAGTCGAAGCAGCTGTCGCCGCGTGAGCTGAGTTCGGATCTCGTCCTGATCGGCGGCCCGGTGGCGAATGCCGTGACGCGAACGATGATGGCGAAGCTGCGCGGAACGATCTCCTACGACTTCGCCGAAGATCCAGAGCACGAGGCAGCCGTGGTCCACGACCTGAGGTCCGGTCGGTCACTGAGGCCGCAGTACGACGAGTCAGGCTACCCGTTCAGCGACCACGCCTTGATCATCCGGACGCCGAATCCCCTCGCCCCGGACACGTCGGAACTGGTCATCATCGCCGGCTGCTTCGAACACGGCACCGAGGCCGCGGCGGAGAAGCTCGGCGAACGGAAGTTCCTCCGCAGACTCAGGAGAATGAAGCACTTCGAGGCACTGATCGAGACCACCGTCGTGAACGGTGCCCACTACAACACCAAGCTCGTCGAAACCCGGCCCATCCCGGCCGGCTGACATCCGGACCTTCCGAATGCTACGGCGTCGAACCGGCCGGCAGTACCGGGTGTGGCGACAGGTAGGTCGACCTTTGTGGCGTGGCAATGAGTTGCGGACCCTCTACCCGCCATCATGCCGATGACAGCGCCTACCAGTCTGACCGGAGGCCGCGAGGACGGTGAGGGTCCTGCCGAGAACATCAGCCGATCCGACACACGTTCCCTGCTGTAGCGCGAATCGTCGGCGAGCGCCGATTGCATGCCGGTAAATCGATAGTTGACCGGGACGCACTTGCCGCCTTCGTCTTCCCTCTCTAGGTTCAGGGCCTTGCGGGATATCAAGCCGCAAACCAGGCCCTGCACATGGCTGGTAGAACGATCAGCGGAACCGAAAGGCATCGAGTGAAGCAGTCGAGCGTGAAGATCGATGGACAACGGATCACGTGCCTGGAGAGCTCGCCCGATCGCAGTGGCCAAGGCGAACCCGCGGTGATCTTCGTCCACGGCAACTCGTCTTCGGCCAGGACTTGGCTCCCGGTGATGCGGGGCGACTTCGGCAGGCGGTTCCGTTGCGTCGCACTGGACCTGCCCGGACACGGTCAGTCCGAGCCAGCGAGGGACCAGGCCGACTACTCGCTACCGGGCTACGCCGCCGTGCTCACCGCCTTCGTGCAGGAGCTCGGCGTATCGGACGCGATCGTCGTCGGCTGGAGCCTGGGCGGGCAGATCGCGATGGAGGCCGCGCCCGAACTGCCCGACGTCGGCGGCTTCGTCATCTTCGGCGCGCCCCCGGTCGCATCGCCCGCGCAGATGGCGGAGGCTTTCCTGCCGCACCCGGCGATGGCCGCCCTCTTCAGCGCGCAGGTCAGCGAATCAGAAGCGAGGCTGGCCGCCGAGAGTTTCACCGCGCCCGGTTCGCCGCTCGACATCAGTGAATTCGTCTCCGACATCCTGGCCACCGACGGTGCAGCTCGCGCCGGGCTCGGGGCCAGCGCCGGTGCGGGCCGGTTCGCAGATGAGATCGCGATCGTCTCGGAGCTCCGTCAGCCGCTGGCCATCCTGCAAGGCGCCGACGAGCAGCTGGTGAGCCTGGACTACTTACAACAGCTGATCATCCCCGGACTGTGGCGTGACGAGGTTCAGCTGATCCCCGGGGCCGGCCACGCTCCGCACCAGGAGGCGCCGCGGCAGTTCGCCGCTCTGCTGACGGAGTTCATCAGCGATCTTGGCTGCGAGCAGTGACCGGCCCGGAATCGTTGGCACCTGACAACAACCCACAAGTCGCGAACCCCGGGTGCTCGGTGACCTGAGTGGACCGCGGGAGAAATCGCCGCTGGGAAACCTGCCCTAACCGGCTCGCGGTCAGGGCATGCACCGCCGTGGAGCCGACGCCACCGGATCCCGGCCGGCTCATCGCTCAACTACCCGCGCGGCCACGCTGGTACTACACCGAACGATGACAGCAGCGGCAGCCGGCGCTTCGGGTTGTACAGCCAGGACACTCGCAGCATCGTCGTCGAGTTTCGACATCCGCTCATGCCGAGGAGCGGGTGTCTTTGTCCAGGCCGAGAGCCTGGTCGAGTTCTTGCGGAAAGCGCTCGACTACAGCGGTAACAGGTCTCTGACGAGGCGGGACCTCACGTCCCACTGAGCCTCTGCGGCCGACGGCCACGGGAATCCCCCGTTGCTGAAGACCCAGTTCAGATAGGAGACGAACGGCATCGGCGTCTCCCAGACGAACATCCCGTCGACGCAGCTGTCGGGCAGGACGATGCCGTAAGGCGAGCCACCGCTGGTGTTGTCCTTATGGAGCCGGTCCGGTGCGAGGGGCAATTCGAACAGGCCGGCCGTGTCGGGGTCGTCCGTCCGGCGCTCCAGCCACGCGATCCACTCCTCGTCGACGTACTCGCGCATCGACGAGTCGCCGGGATAGCGAGAACCCTCCACCTCGATCACCAGTGGATCAGCGGCCGCCGAGGTGAGCCACTGCGGGTGTGTGCCCACGAGCCAGACGTCCCCGACGATCCGCACCCAGGACAACAGGGTCATCGGCACGGTGCCGAACCACTGCTGCAACCAGTCCGCATAGGCATCCGCCGCCGGGGTCGGCGGTATGTGAGCCGGCACCGGAGCCTGGGCTTCGTCGTTGGTGTGGAAGCGGTAACCGTCGTCGGACAGCCGGGCGACGATGATTTCGATGTTGTGCCGAGCGCGTCGAGCCATCTCGTCGCAGACCAGCTGCGCCTCCTGGGCCAACTCCGGCTCCCGGACCCGGCTGCCGAGCTGGCGCAACTCATGCCAAACCTGTTCTCGCTGCCCGCTTTGGTAGCGGCTGAGCCACCCCGGCGAGGACACCATGCCCCCAATCTTGCACCACCGCCTGCGCCGTTTTGACGTCGGCCGGGACCTGCGCGCGTCACCGGAGATGCACTCCTTCGGCGGGCCCGGCTGACGTCCTGTCATGCGGCTGACCGGTCGTTCTCCGACACGGCTGGCCCCAGGAGACCGCGAGAAGACCTTCCCGATCACGTCGACCGCGTTTTGATGACGCTGTCAGGGCAGCGTCATCAGAACACCAATAACTACTATGAGTAATACCTCGTGCCACGTTGAGATACTGCGCTCAGGGTCGCTGTCGGTGGGCTTTGTTGATCTGTGGGTCCGCGCTGGGGCCGCTGCGGGTCCCCACCCAGAGTCCCGCTGGCACGGATGAAGCGCAGACCGTGTCCGCCGGCTCGACGTCGCCCTTGCCGGGGAGACATAGACCCTGACCTGCAGATATTCCGTCCCCGGTCGTAGCCCGCGCGGCGAACCAAGCTCGCGGTTGCCTCCGCACAAGCCTGAGCCAGCGACGGGAGCACGCTGGTGTACGTGTCCGCGGTCAGGACGATGCTGGCGTGGCCCAACAGAGCCTGCACGGTCTTCAGATCATTGCCCGCGGCCAGGGACAGCGTCGCCGCACCGTGGCGTAGGTCGTGGAACCGCACCGGTGGCAGATCAGCCTTCTCGATCAGCCGTCGGAACGTGTGCGACACATAGCTCGAGCTCCAGTGACTGCCGTTCTCCCGCGCGAACACCCACCCGTCAGCAGCTCCCCCACCTTCACGGCGCTGCGCAGACCGCAGCCGGACCAGCAGCGCGACTGCACGGCACCCACTGCGAAACCTGCCGCCTCATCGAAGCCCGCGAACCGCACCAACGCCGCCTTGCCGAACGGGCCCACCTCGACATCACCGCCCGACACCGCACCGGAACACGGGCTCGTTCTCGCCGCGCACCGGCACACACCTGCGGCCAGCGCGCTGACCGGATGCATCGAACTACGGCTGGGCAACAGCCCGATCGAGATCGTCACGATCACCTGCTGCTCAGCCTGCCGAACCGCAGTCCTCGACCACATCCAGATGGCCGCCGAGTACCTGCCGCCGGGCAGCAGACCAGCCACGGTAGACAGCACTGGAAGCACCTCGGCAGCCCTGTCGGATCTAGTTTGGGCTGCCGGAGCTGCAAGGCCGTGCGGATGCCGACGATCGCGGTCAGCCGCAAGCGCTTCCGCCATCGCCGCTCACCTCCAGCACCACGAGCCCCACCGGAGACACCCGCGCACCACACGCGAGCGAACCCGACCAATCTCATCGAACATCTGTTCGGAAGATGCGAGAGTGACGCCAGTCTGTCAAGTCAAGCCGCCCCACGTCACTCACTCAGGCGAGAAAGATCTACATGTTTTGGCCGACGAAGTCGTTCGCCTAGCTCCGCGACCCGGTCAAGACCAGGAAACTCGTCGTCTTGACCGGGCCCGCGAGCTCGGAAGACCACGTCCCTGACCGTGCTGGCGCGGGCCCGGGGCTGGCGCGGCTGTACGTCCTCCGGCCGCCGAATCCAGGCGATCCGCCGAGCAGATCGCGACAACCCTGGTTGGGCCGCCGAGACGCAGTCTGGCAGCCGTTTCGGAAACTTTCCTCTTCGAGGAAACGCCCTTGTCCAGCGGTGTAGCGCAAGTACCGTCGGCGAAATGGGCGGAGAAGTGCATCGGACGATGCTGACACAAGAACTCAAGGTGCTACGACGCGGACGAGGGGTGCACTCGGACCGCATCGGCCGGCGCCTCGGGCCGGAGCTGCGCCGGGTGTGCTCGGTCTCCGACTCCGACGACGAGCCGGACGTGCGCGACAAGCTGACCGGGTTCCTGGACGCGCTGGCCGGCCAACTGCCCACTGATCTGGGATTGTGCTTCATCGCCGCGTTCGGGTTGGAACCTGACGTCCGGCTTCCCTTCTACCAGCAGCGGCTGGAATGGGCAGCGGCCCGGTTGTGCCGCGAAGTCCGAACCGTCCGGCGCCGGGTGGACCAGAGCATCGAGCGCGCGGCGGAAGTGGCACAGCACCCACGGCACCGACCGCGCGTCGGCGCCGCCCAACGGACGTCGTCCCCGGACCTCGAAGCAACCGTCACCGTGTGGCTGGAACTGCGCCGAGGGGCCGAGCGAGACCTCTCGACGGAAGTCCCGCAGTTCTGGAACGCTGACGACCACACTGTCACGCGGTGTTTCGGCGATATGCGGCTCGCGATGCGCATCTGCTTCCCCGGCAACGACTACCCAGCACGGGACGACCTCGACAACGCGATCAAGTCGGCTTAGGGTCCGAGGTGGAGCTGGACCCCCGAAAACGGCAGTCCGAGCTCGCCGTAGAACGCCTGGGCCTCAGCCAGGCAACGGTCAGCCTCGCTCTGGCGAGGAAGCACCGACGCCAGCCCGGCGAGGGCACGCGCCTGTTCGAACCGGCTGCCACCCAGCCGACCGGACTCCCGCGCCGCTCGATATGCGTCGGCCGCGTCCGCGAGGGCGTTCGCGTGCCGGTAGGTGTCACCGAGGCAGTTGAGGGCCATCGCGAGATCGAGCGGCAACTGGAACCGGTCGAAGGTGAGCAGCGCGCGGCACAGGTGGTCGATGGCACCGGCGAATCGGCCGAGACCGGCTTCTGCGATCGCGATGCCCCGCAAAGTGATCGCGGCGGCCACCTCGGCACCGAGCCGTTCGTGGAACCGCAGGGCCCGCTGGTGCGCAACGAGCGCCCGTGCGAAATCGTCGGCTTCGTGATGCACCCAAGCCAGGTTGCTGAGCGTGTTGCACAGCCCGCGCTCGTCGTCGAGCTCGGTGAACATAGCTAGTGAGGTGTGGAAGCACCTTGAGGCCTCTCCGCTGTCCCCTTTGTCGATGTGGGCGAGTCCGAGGCCGTTGAGCAGGTAGGCTTCTGCGATGCGGTCGCCAGTCCTGCGGGCAGCAGCGAGTCCGGCGGTCTGCGCAGTGATCCATCCGTCCCACATCTTCGTGAGGAACGCGAAGCCCTGCAGTGCGTGCGAGAGCATGGTGCATAGGTGATCGAAGCCCAGCCGGTAAGTGCTCACGCTGAGAGTGACAAGGGTGTCGAACTCCCGGCTCATCCATGTCACCGCATCCTCCCTTGTCGCGGGAGGCGCCCAGCCAGGCAAGGCCACCACTTCGGCGGGCGTCGGGTGATAACGGTGCGGCGCGATCAGGCGGTCGGCAACCTGGGCCACGTGGAGCGAGTATTCCGCCAGTCTCCGGATCTTTTCGCGCTTGAGCTCGGGCGACGCCCGCCGCGCACCGTAAGCGCGGACGAGGTGGTGGAACTCGAAGCGTCCGTCGCGGCCGCGCAGGATCAGGTTCGCGTCAGTGAGCGCCTCCAGCGCGCGGAGCACTTCGCCCGGACGCTGCACCACCATGGCCGAGGCGGCGAAGACGTCGAAATCGACTCCTGGGTGCGCGGCGAGACTCAGGAAGACCTCCTGCTGCGCGACCGGCAGTGCGCGCACAGAGGCGGCGAAGAGTCGAGTCACCTCCCGCTCACCGTCGTCCAAGTCGTTCAAGAGATCCTCCCCGCCCAACGAGGCAAGCAAGGTTCTAGCAGCAGCAACGTCTTGATCGCGGCACCGGGCCGCGGTGATCCTCACAGTCAGCGGTAGCCGCCCGCAGATGCCGACCGTGCGCTCGATCAGCTCGCCGAGCGCGGGTCCGGGGTCGCGGATGTCGCTGACTACACGGAACAACTCGGTCGCCGCATCGGTCGGCAGCGGGGCGAGCTGGACGTGAGGCACATCGTCGAGCGCCGCGATCCGGTTGCGACTGGTGATCAGTACCGCGCAGTGGCCGCTGCCGGGCAGCAGCGAGGCGATCTGGGCGTGGTTGGCCACGTTGTCGAGAACCAGCAGGACGCCCTGCTGACCGACCCGGTCCCGCAGGAGCGCCGCCCGATCGTCCCGATGCCACGAAATGGCCTCCGCGGCGATCCCCAGCCGCCGGAGGCAGCGATCGATCGCCTCGTCCGGGGTTGCGGCCGGCATGTCGGACGTGTGGCCGTGTAGGTCGATGAACACACATCCGCCGGGAAAGTCGACCAGAAGCTCGTTCGCGGCCCGCACCGCCAGAGTCGTCTTGCCGACACCCGGCATCCCGTGAAGTACACAGAACCGGGCGGCACCGGCTCGTCGCCGCCCGGGGGCGAGCAGGCTAATCAGATGCGCGAGCTCCTCAGTGCGCCCCGTGAAGTGCGGTGTATCGCGGGGCAGGCCCGAGACACGGGCGGGAGCTGACGTCGGAGCCGAGGGCGGCTCGACCAACACCAAGTCACTCAGCAGGGTGCCGGAGCGAAGCGCGTCGTCACAGGCCCGGGCGAGCTGGGCCGTGGGCTGGGCCCGGCTGTTCTCCACCTTGCTCAGCTGGCTCTTACTGTAGTGGGCGACCCGGGCCAGCGCTTCCAGAGACAGGCCGCGTTCAAGCCTAAGCTCACGCAGGGCCGCCCCGAACCGGACGTTCTGCTGCGGAAAGCGACCGTCGCGCGAATCCATCCGCCCCTCCCCGGCCGCATCCCGAACTCCTGGATACCCCAAGATTGCCGGCCGGGGCAATGCTTATCCCGGGAGGCGGTCGAAGTCGCCGGTCTCGAAGGACAGTCGGAAGCGCGCGGGCTCGGCAGTCGCCGTACGGTCACCCTTGCCGAATTTTGATCGCCGCCTCACGACCGCGCCGACCTCGAGCCGGACGTCCACGTCCGCAAGCAACGGCGGCCGGTGGACCAGGCAGAGCAGGCTGTGACTGGACGGCGGGATCCCCCGGTCGTCGTCCTCACGCGAAGCGAGGTCCCAGGCGACCACCGAGCGGCCGACGCCGCGGGCGTCGGCGATCCCGTCGAAACCCAGCATGTCGGTCTGCGGCGACGGCGCCAGGTACCGAGCCATTACCTGATCATTACAGAAAGTGATACCCACACTGACCTTCCGGTAACCGCTGTTCTCTTGCGGCTGAAGGTCGAAGGCGAACGTCAGCAGAGAGAACTCCCAGCGCTCCCGCCCGACCTCGTGGACGAACCGGGCGAGGTCGACCGGACCGAGCCGTTCCACGCCGGCCTTGCCGAACTCTACCCACGCTTCGCGGGTCCGACGGCCACCGGCGCCGGCGGTCCCGTCGAAGGAGTACAGCTGGATCCGGGTTCCCCCGGAAGCGTGCTCCGGCATCAGCGACTCCCCTCACGAACTGGCACCGGTTGCGTGACACACTGTGGTCTCGCCGGTGCAGCTCGAAGATCCTACGGCCGAGGAGCGCGCGTGAGTGATCCCACCCCAGACAAGGAGCTATCGAAGGTGGTGGGCTCCGAGGTTGCCGCAGGCCTGACGCGCTGGGCCCGCTCGAACGGCATGGAGATCATCCTTCCCGCCAACGGGTGGACGGCGAGAGGATTCACTGACGCTTTCGTCACGTCGCTGATCGTCCGTGACCCCGACAACGGCGACTTCAGCCTTGCGCTGAAAGTGGCGGGTGAGCACGCCCGGTCCGAACGGGAAACACACGAGAAAGCCCTGATGGAGGCGCCCGAGGAATTCAGGGCCAACCACTTGGTCGAGCTCGAACACGGCGTGATCGAGCTCGACGGCGGTCGCATCGGGTACTTCCAGAGCCTGGCGGGTGGAAGTTCCCGGGTTCGTCCCGTCGCAGACCTGTCGTCGGCAGCTCAGCACAAGGCCGCGGTGGCGACGTGCATCGCGGCGTCCGACGGTCTCACGAACAAGTGGAACACAGCACCCTTTGTGACTCGGAAAAGCACCGTGCGTGAATTCCTGCGCCGCGAAGTGGGCCATTTGTCCGGTGGTGGAACGCTCGGCTCGCTCGGCCGCTGGGCCGCGTCGACGGGATGGGGCGATCTGAACGGACGTCCGCTCCGAGTGACCGGCGAGGCGGTCCGGGAGCGGGTTCTCCCGGATCCCCTGCTCCTGCTCGGTGAGCACCCTCTCGGGGCGTGCGAGATTACGGTTCACACCGGGTACAGCCACGGTGATCTGCACCTGGGCAACCTCCTCGTGCCCACAGACGACCGCGGAACCCGCCCCGAGCGCTACCGCCTGATCGACCTGTCGACCTACCAGTCCGCAGGACCTCGTTCGCGTGACCTCGCGGCCCTCCTGACGTCGGGGCTCGCGCTACTCTGGCCGGGACTCGGCCCGACTTATCAGGAGTTCCTCCTCGACGACGTGGCGAACTTCGACGGCGAAGTCCCGGAGCGGCAGGACAAACCGGTACTCGATCTGATCCGCGGGGTTCCCGGGGTGATGACCGCCGAAGCGACGCGGAGAGGGTTCGAACACGAATGGCGCGTCGAGTTCACATTGGCCCTTCTCGCGGCCGCACTCCGCAGCACCACCCACGAAAACCTGGATCCCGAACTCCGGTGGTGGTTCGTGCAGCTCGCCGGCCGGCTCACCGCGCGGTACCTTGAAATCGAAGGCGTGGCGATGAGCCAGAAACCACCGGTGGAGTTCTCCAACCCCTTCCCCGGGCACCGTCCCTCGCCCACCACGGCGGCGTCCACCACGTCCCGGCCGGACGAAGTCCCCCGGCTCCGGGGCCTTCTGCTCGGTGGGATGTCGACGCGGGACGCGGATCGATGACCGGCGGTGACGGGTACCGCGGTGACATCACCGAACACCGCCTGGCCGGCCGCCTGTTCGCCGAGTGGAACTCCGGGACGAGCGCGTCGCGCGCCGCCTTGGAACACGAACCACCACCCGGGCCGATCGCGTTGCGCAGCCGGCTCCGCCACCTTATCGACGCAGCCCACACCGGAACACCGATCAGTCACGTCACGACGACGGCCTGGAACGACGCCATCACCGCTGAAACCCGAGGTGACGACGCCGTTCGCCGTGGCGAGTTCCCTGCAGCAGAAGCCGAGTTCCGGCGAGTGCTCGCCGACCACGGAGACTGGCCCGTGGCCGCAGCCAACGCGTGCATCGGCATCGGCGACGTGTCGCGTGCCAACGAACTGACTTCTGAAGCAGTCGCGGCCTACCAGACCGCGATCAACCATTCCCGCCCCGCCGGCTACCGGTTCGGCGAGCTCCGTGCCTTGACCGCCCTCGGCCACCTCACCCTCAACCACCATTCAGTCGCAGCGGCGACCGACCGGTTCACCGACGCGCTCCGGCTCGCCGAAGCGCTGGAGGACCCGGTCTACCTCGGCAACTGCCAGCTGGGGCTCGCCGAGTGCGCGGAAAGGGAAGACCGGATCGATGACGCCATCGCCGGATACCGGCAGGCGTTCGACACCTTCGCGAAGATCCGGACCACGACCGGGCAGGCCCATGCCGCGGAACGGCTCGGTGCGCTCCTGCACCGCGGCAAAGGCGATCTCCACCAGGCGCGCGAATGGTTCGTGACCGCGACACGGATCTTCACCGACGACGGTGACGCCGTCGGTGCCGCCAACTGCCTGGCCGGCCTCGGCGACATCATGCTGCAGGCCGACGACCACGATGGCGCCGAGTCGATGTACCAGGAGAGCCGCACGGTCGCTCTGGCACACCGGCTGCCGCGAGCGGCAGCGCACGCGATCCAGAACCTGGGACGAGTGGCACAGGCGCGCGGAGATCTGCCGCAGGCCGAGCAACTCTTCGCCGAAGCGGTCCATGCCTATCGCGACCTGCCTGACCTGCTCGGCGTCTGCACGGCACTGGACAGGCTCGCGGTCACCCGGAAGCACCTCGGCAAGTACGAAGCGGCGCTGCGAGACCGGGTTTCGGCGGTGTTCGTCATCGAGCAGTACCGGGCGGCCCACACGAGCCCGGCGGCACAGCACGAATACCGGGTCCGATTCCGGTCGATTTATGCGAAAGCACTGTACGAGACGGTCGCCGCCGGGGCGGTGGGCGATTTCGCAGTCGTGGCCGACAGCCTCGCCGGGCGGCGGCTGGTCGGGCTGGCGCTCGCCGACGCCGAAGCTGCCGACGCCGATGAGACCGATTTCCTTCAGAACACGCTGGTCCGTGCCGACCAACGCTGGCTTTCCCTCGGCCGCGAGCCGGGAACCGGCGGGATGCAGCTACCCGCAGACGTTGGCAAGCAGGAACGCCTGACCCGGATGCTCGGGGCGTTGGCCCTCAAATCCGGTCTCGTCGACCCTGCCGAGGCCGCGCTCGACGAGCTCCTGTCCGCGCTCTACCCGCTTCCGCAGGACGGCGACGAACTGCTCACCGCATTGCCGCCCGGGTGTCATGTTCTCCAGGTCTTGCCCGATCCCGATGACGGGACGGCGATCTACTGGTTGTGGCGTTCGGTGACCGGTGCAGCGAAGCTCGGCCGGACCCGGTTGCCGCAGCCGTGCATCTCGTTGCTGGAGCTGCTGCAGGGAGCGAGCCGGCGACGAGCCGAACTCGCCCCCAACGATGTCGAGGCTTTGTCGGAACTCCTAACCGAAGAGCTCCGACAGTGCCTCGTTGCCGAGCCGGGACAGCGGCTGCTGCTCCTGCCCGTCGGTGAGTTGTGGCTCGTCCCGTGGGGCGCGATTCCGCTGGGCGGCACCGTGCTCGGAGAGCTGACGGAGTTCGTCGTGTGCCCTTCGCTGGGGCTGCAGCGAGTGGTGCGCAACCGCGGGGCCGCAGCCTCGCCCGATTCGCCGGCGATGTTCTGGCACAGCTCCCTGATCACCTATCACCGGTTCGAGCGCCTGCTCGAGGACCGCCGATGGGACCTGGCGAAAGTCGCGAGCGCGAGCGAGGCGAAAACGCGGCTCGGTTCCGGCACGCACACCGCAATCATTGTATGCCACGGGCGGCTGGCTCCGGGGCTCGGCCACTACCTCGAACTCGATGTCGATGACTGGCTCCTGCCGGTGGACGTGTTCCGCGCGGCCCCGCCGCAGCGGCTCTACCTGATCACCTGCTGGGGTGCCGGCGTTCCGGGTACCGCGATGACCGATCCGATCAGCGTCGCCACGCTGGCACTGGCCAAGGGTTCGAGCGAGGTGCTGGCCTCGGTGGGGGAGTTCGGAGACAGCCCGGTAGCCGACGATTTCGCCCACGAAGTCATCAGCAGGCTCGGGGACGGCCGAATCGGTGCGAGCGCGGCACTGCGCCAGGTCGTGGGGGAACTGATGAGCGAGCCGGAGTACTTCGACCGGCCGCTCGGGGATTGGGCCCAGCTGCTGCCGATCGGCACGTTCCACGGCTGAGTGGCCACGAAGTGGCAGTTATCCGGCCGCGAACCTGCCTTTTCCGCGGTCCGGTCGGCGCAGCAGGATTACCGGTGTCGGCAGCGCATTCGACATCATCGGAAATCCGCGAACGGAAGAAGGTCATTCATGAGCTCGATTCGTGACGCCTTGTACGGACCGGCCAAGGTGGGGATCGTGGCCGCTGCGCTGGGGCTGGCGGCCATCGCCGGCGCCGGGAGCGCTTCGGCGACCGCCGCCTACGGTCCCAGCTACATCGGTTCCAACTCCGGCGGTGCCAACGTCCGCACCTGCGCGAGCACCGGATGCGGCGCGATCGCCTACCTGGGCAACGGAACCGCGGTCACCATGCTCTGCTGGATCGACGGGCAGTACGTGGCCCCGCCGCAGTCCGACTACGCGTCTGCCCGGTGGTTCCGGATCGCCTCGCCGGGCGGAACGGGCTACACCCACTCGTCGCTGGTCGAGAACCAGACCGGCGTCGGCGCCTGCTAGATCGGACCAGGCCGGGCGGCGCGCCGATACTCGCGTCGCCCGGCTCCCGCCGTCGGCGACCGTGCCGGCGGGGGCGCCGACCGACGGCTCGTGCATCGTCCGCGCTCGATCGGACGTGTTCAGCGGCGGTCATGCAGCTGCTGAACGCCGCCATCCTGAGTAATCTCATCGTTGCGGTGACACGCGGGAGGGTGATGAGCGAGCTGGGCGACCGGATGCGGTCGGCGCGGGAAGCAGTCCTGGTGAGTCTCCCGTCCATGGCACGGCGGACCCGCTGGAGTGAGGCGTACCTCCAGCAGATCGAGGCCGGCGACCAGCCGGTCGAGCCGCGGCACGTGGCCGCCTACGCCACAGCGCTCCGCGTTCCCGTCGAGGCGCTGTACGGTTCGCCGCTGTGGGTACTCCGGGACGACGTGGCCGGTCACCGTCTGCTCCCGGGCGACGCGCAGCGGGTCGAGGTTCTGCTGAAGCACCCACGCTCGTTGGACCACGCCGCACTGGAGACACTCTCGCGTGTCCTGGCCGACATCCGCCGACTCGAGGACAAGATCGGCGCCACGCACGTTATCCCCTTGGTCGATGGCCAACGCCGGCTCGTCGGGCGGTTCGCCGCCGAAGCGCGTCCGGCCGTCCGGTCCGAGACGGTCGGGCTGCTGTCCGAGCTAGAACAGTACCGAGGCTGGCTGGCCGTCCCCGGCCGCCAGTGGCAGCACGCCGGCCGGCACTTCGAACGTGCGGCGCATCTCGCGATGGAGGCCGACGACCCGCAGCGGCTTTCCACGGCTTTGTCATTCTCGGCCTACCGCGCCCTCCGGCGGCGCGAATTCCGCACGGCTGAAGCGTTGTCGGCCGCGGCTCGCCGGGACACCCGTGTCGACCCCGGCCTCCGGACGTACGAGACCTTCCAGCGCGCCGAGATCCTCGCCCGGATCGGCGATCACCCCGAGGCGCTGCGGCTGCTCGCCGAAGCCGACGGTATGGTCGACCAGCTGCCGCCCGCCGAGGAGCTGCCGCCGTCCGGCTACTGGTACACCCCGCCGTTCTTCCTCGGCCAACGCGCTTTTGTCCTCTATGCTTTGGGTGACGACACCGCAGCGGGCCGAACCGCCCGCGACTGCCTGGCCGAGATGCCAGCCGAATGGACATCATCGGAGTGGGCGGCCCGGCGACGCGAGCTCGCCAGACTCACCTGACCGAACTCGACGTGATCGAGCCCCGAGCGGCGCTCGCAAGCCGTCAGTCATTACCTCGGGTGGGGCTTTCCTTCGCTCACCATAGTGACCACGCCGGGAAGGCCCACGCCGGGTAAACCGGCAACCTGCCCGCACTTCGCACCGACTAACCGAACGCACTCTCATGCCGCTGACCGGTCGTTCGCCGACACAGCCGGGCCCAGGAGACTACGAGAAGATCTTGCCGATCACGTCGACGCCGCGTTCTGATGACGCTGCCAGGACAGCGTCATCAGAACACCAACGGCTACCACTCTGAGTAACATACTCGGCTACGTTGAGATACTACGCTCTGCACACACCAGCTTCACCAAGGCGCGCGACCGCTCTGCGCCTACTCCCAACGCCTTCCGGAGACTCTCCGCGGAGACCGGACGCTGATACAGCTCACGATGCCGCTGATCCTCATACCTCGCCTGCTCCATCAACTCAGCGTCCACGTTCACAGCTTCTGCCTGCTCCGCCGAAGTGCTGTCCGAGTCGGCGGTGTGGGCAACGACAGTCGGAAGCCCGGTGGCTGAGATGGAGGCCAGCGCCTGCAGGAGGACCGAACAACGCCTTCCCCACCTCGCCCATGATCAACGGCTCAGCAACGTTCAACGCCACCACACTCGACGCCAACAACAACCGCCGAGCCGGCCGAATCACCTCCGCCGGAGCACCCCGCAGCGACGGGGACCGGATAGCGATCAGAAGCCCGACCACCGACAGATCCACCGCAGGCGCCACCAGCGGTGCGACCCAGACCGGAACCCCCAGCCGAAGAGCCAACGTGAACACGTTCCCGAAACCGAACAGGAAGGTCAGAGCCACGATGATCCCCACGATCAGTGTCACCGCCGACAGCACCGGATCGCGTCCCTCGCTCGGGCTCAACACAGCAACCCTCCAGCGCCGCCGTTCGCAACACAAACCACGATCGACCTGCACGAACACTTTGACAGAATCCGGCACGGACGAGCCCGAGAAGTGCCCGAGAGGTCTCCCACACTTCGACAGAACGCGGTATAGTCCGACACGAGAGATGGTCGGCGCCCAGCCGAAAAGGTCTTGTTCGGCATCACTCGACACCATCCGACACGCAGTATCGCTGTCTCTTAACCAGCGGGTTGAGATTCCGGCGGTATCTGAAGATCGTTGCTCGAGCCCGGGTGCTCCCTCAGATGCCCGAGGCGTGTTCGCCTCACACTCTGCTCGAACGCTCCTGAGAAGCTGACGCACTCGACCAGCCGTCGACACACGCAGCCAATAGAGGCCGAACTGAACCGTCCCCCCTTGCAATCAGCAACTCGAGTTGTCGCGTTGAGCTGAGGCTCTGGTGCAGAGTTGTCAGTCAGGCCCATCGCGCGGCATTCTGGCACTAGTAATCCACTTAGATGACCGACGCCCTCCCACGTCAACGCACGTGGAGGCTACGTGTCAACACCGTCGAGCGCCCGCGAGGAAGCGGCAACAAGCAGCACTCGCGCTATCAGGACTCCGGGCGATCTCCCGTCCGTCCCTCGTGTCGTACAGCCAGCTGACCGCATCGTCGAGACGCTCGCGATCCCACCGCTATCCAGGGCGGGCTCTATGGTTACGGTGCTTCCCGTCCCTCCGCTAGAGCCACTGGTTGATACCTCGGCGGCGGGTTTTGCCCTTGTGCGGGTGGAGGACGGCTCAGGTGCCGTTGCGTCGAAGGCAGCCGTCACGCTGCTCGGCTGGTCTGCGGGGATTCCGATTCGCTACGACGTACGTTCGGGCTTGGTCGTAGTCACCACAGACTCGACCGCTGGACGGCGGGTACCAGCGAAGCTGAATCTCATATTGCCTACGAAGATCCGTTCTCGTTGCCGTATCCGCGCCGGTGACCAGGTCTTCCTCGCCGCGCTGCTCGAGCACAAGTTGCTGGTCATTTACCCGCAGCGCCGCCTCTACGACATGGTCCTCGCCTTCCACGCCACCCTTCAGACCAAGCCCGGTTCGCTTCCCTGATCACAAGGAGCCATACGGCCGCTCCTGCGGGGTGTCCGCGCGACACGACGGCGGCGCGAACACCCCGCAGACTGGTCAGGCGGGTACGAGCGGATGTGGTTCCCCGGTTAGGGCCGACAGGGCGTTGGCCACTTCGGTGATGTCGCCTTTGACGTAGGTGGTGGTGGTCAGGTCGCTGCCGCTATCGGCGTGTCCGGCGTAGGCGCGTGCCACACCGATGCCGAAGCGACGTTCGACCCAGGTCAGGGTGGTGTGGCGGAGCCAGTGGGCGGTGACGCCCATGGCCTTGACCCAGTCGAGTTCGTTCTGGACGCGGTTGAAGATGTAGTCGTAGCGGCGTTCAGTGATCGGCCGGCCGTCTGCGTAGCGCAGCAGCTGTCCGTTCCGGTCGCCGTCGCCTCGTTCTTCGGCGTGCGCGCGGAGGTGGCGCATCAGTGTGGGTGAGACGGGCTGCCAGCGTTCGGTTTCGCCCTTCTCCCGCAGCAGGACCAGGCACTGCTTTTTGTCGAGGTCGCGGGGCCGCAGGGCCAGGGCGCCGCCACGGCGGCCGGCTGTCTCGACGTGCAGGCGGCAGATGAGCGCGTCGAGTTCTGGGTCGTTGCCGGTGCTGGCGACGACGTCGGACAGTTCGACGAGCCGGGCGTTGGCCAGGCCGCGGCGGGTGGAGGGGTTGCGGCGCGGTTTGGTGACGCGGATGGCCGGGTTGTTGCGGTCGTCGATGCGCTGGTCGTTGACCAGGTGCTTGTAGAGGCAGCGGACAGCGGCAATGAAATTCTCGGCCGCGTTGCGGCCGCCGCGGGAGTTGCGCCGGACCCGGGCGGTGCGGCGCACGATCTCGGCCTGGGTTTTGATCTCACTGGCGGTGATGGTGTCCATCCGGCGCCCGTCCCAGGCGGCTTCGGCCTTGTTCCAGTAGGAGCCGTAGGAGGCGGCGGTGCTGGGCGAGACGAGCCCGGCGACGATGGGTATCCATTCGTTGATTGTCGGGACGGGCTTGCCGTCGCCGTGCTCAGCCGGCTCGTGGAGGAGGTCGGCGGGGTTGACGCCCAGGCGTGAGAGCAGCAAGCGTGCGGCTTCAAGGTCGGCTGGGTTCGTGGTGGTGGTGGTGGTGGTGTCGGTCATTGGTCCGCCTCCCTAGCGGCAAGGGTGGTGTGGAAGTTGCGCAGCATCGTGTGCACCACGTGTTCGGGGTGCACGACCAGGACGTCCTGGGTCAGGTCGGCCACGAGCAGGACACGGCTGCCGGCGAGGACGCGGCAGCCGTGGCGGACCGGGGCGGGCAGCACGACATACGGTTTGGTGGTCATCCGGAAGATGCCGTCGCCGCGGCGGCAGATCACTGCCGACGAGCGGATCTGGGTGATCAGCAGCCGGTCCCCCGGTTTCCAGTCCAGGGCGGTGACGATGCCGCGGTCCTGGATCCGGCCGGAGGCGTCCAGCAGGGCGGTGGAGAATCGCCGCTGCCCGTCGGTGGCCAGGTCAGGAAGCGCAGGTACCGGCAGCGGAACGAGGATTCCAGCCGGTGCGGGAGCGGGTTCTTGCACGCCGGTTCGGGGCGGGAGGGTGAGCGGCTGGATGCCTGTCATGACGCACCTCCCCGACAGCGGTCGCGCGGGGAGGGCACGGTCAAGATCAGCGTAGCCGAGACGGTCTGGGGCTGAACGCCAGAAAGACCCGCCGTGGCGGGCCTGTTACTCTGTGGTGCGGGAGATATCCCGTATTTTTGTGTCCGAGGACGATCTTGCTCACTATCTACACGCCTGCAACTTCCAGCTTGACCTGCAGGTTCTGACGAGTTGGACCCGAAGCCACCCCGCGCCTCATGGGGTAATTGAGTGTCCGATAACTGGGCTACGGACTCCGCCATAACGGACCTAGTCTCGTGAGAGTCTCGGCAGGACGACGAGTGTTCGAACGTAACATCGGCGACGACGGACTCGACTTCTTCTTGTGGTCATCCTCGGTCTCGCAACGCAGAATCTTCGCCAGGCAGGCGAAGCCACAACTGCAGGCTTCACGCCTCACGTCACGACTTGTTGCTCGCTTAGCCTGGTAAGAGGTAACAACCAAAGCCACCAAGATACTCGCGAGGCCAATGCTCGCACCGAATAGCGCCACAGCTACGGCGTCCACCGCCACTCCTCTCTGTCATAGGAAGGTGGCGTTGAGTCACAGACCGAGTTGCGTGCTTCACGCAGCTGGCGAGACCCTGTCGAAAGCTCCGCGTGCGCGGCAGTACGCATCCGTTGCCAGTCGAGACCGCGCCTCGCTCAACGACCAGGGCCGGAGTCCCGAAAGCCCTGAACCTGCACCTCCGATCTGCCAAACATCGATCACTTCAGCGGCACGATGTGCAAAGACAGCGCTGATCTGCCGGGGCTCTTCGTCCGTTGGCACGGATCACACCACCGGAGCCACAGCTACCGAACGACGACGGCCACGGGCGTGTAACACGCGCTTGAGTGATGCCGACTTTGAGTCAAGCTTCGTCGCTCGGAATACGACCGGAGGCACCGTGGACACGGCGACAGCGCTACCTTCAGGATGGCATCCAGATGGGACTGGCGTGCGCTGGTGGAATGGGACGGCTTGGTCCCAGCAGGCCATACCACTCCCCCGCCGATCGCCGAAGATCGTGCAATCGACCAGCCTCGATCTCCAGACGGTGCGCCTCAGCTACCAACCGCCGCCACCGCTCCTATTTCCGTCACCGCAAGTGGGCCGCGAGGAACAACTACAGCGCGCATCAGCCGAACGCCACACGTCCACAGTTGGATCTTTGAACTGTCCGATGACGGCCTCCCGGAAGAAGCGGCGCTTATGCCTCGCGGGGGTGATCGGCGCAGCTACCCAGCCGCGGTCAGCGCGACGCTCGAGGCGGTCCCGGACCGCACGCGTTCCCTGTAGGTTCTCTGCTTCGGCCACCCGGTCACGTCGGCGTGCAACGTCACGTCGGAGTCCGGCAGAAGCCAACGAAGCCAACGCAGAGCTGCAACCGCGAGTAGCATGCGCTGGTCTTGGCGGGTGAAACTACCGATCGTCGGCAGGTTGCGTACGCTTTGCTGAATATTCCAGCCCGGCTATCTATAGCATGTCGATGGCCGAAACTTGAAAGGACCTCGATGACTAAGCCCGCTACGCCGAAAGTACGGATCGAGACCGTCAACTTCGATCGCCGAGGTGGCCGGCAGATCTCGACAGCAGAGCGGACATCCTCTCTGCTTGAGGAGCGCCGCAGCGAGATTGAGGCAGGTATCGCGAGCGCTGCCGACATCGTGCGAGGGTCCATGGCATCCGCGGATCAAAAGGACGGCTGGCAAGTGACCAGCGTCGAAGCGACATTCGGGATCACTCTGTCGGCCGAGGCTGGCGTCATTATCACCAAGGCCTCAGCCGAGGCGTCGCTCGAGGTGACCATGACCATCGAGCGCACCTGAGGGGCCATCATGGCCAAAGGCTACTGGGTCGACCTGCACACCGAGGATGGCATGCATCTCGGTGCAGGTTTCCACATTACCCGCAGGTTTCTACTGACTGCCGAGCACTGCCTGCAACGGCTACAGCCGGACCAGCGAGCGGTGGTGATGATTCAAGAGGATGGCGCGAAGGCGCGTGGCGAAGTCTGCGAGCGCAAGCAGGCCGTAGATCTCGCGTTGATCCGACGAGTTGACGGAGACCTCCCACTGTCACCACCACCGGCGGACCGATGTGCGCCCGGCGATCTGTGGCGCACCCCGTACCGACCCAACCCTTCGGATCCGCACCTTAACGGCGTAGTGGACGAGCCCAATACGCAATTCGAATGTGTTGGTGGCGGGATACTAGACGCGTTGCAACTAAGATCGGAACTCGACTTGGGGAGCTTCTCCGGCTACTCGGGCAGTGCGGTCGAGAAGCCTGGCGACCATCCGGCTCTTGTCGGCGTCTTGCAGGAGCAGTACTTCGACCGCTACGACGGCCAACGAGCGACTAACGTCCTGTTTGCTGTGACGATGCACGCGGCGCTGGAACAGTTCGCAGGCTACTTTGATAAGGCCACGAAGACCCCGACTCCTTCGGTGAGCCTGGTGGACGTAGAGGAAGTGCTTGCCGCGCACACAGCAGTGCTGGAGCAGGCGATGGACTGGATGGCGCGCGGGCTCATGTCGCCAACAGAAGTGCAGATGATCCAAGTTGACATCGCTCGCAGCGTCGTCGATTCGACAGTTAAGCGGGTGCTGCAATGACCGAAACCTGGCCTGCCCTCGACGCACTCTCGGAGCGCGGCTGGAGCCATGAACGCGAAAGCGCCGTGGTTTCTACGCCAATGACAGCCTCACTGGTCGAGCGACATCTCGACCAGCTCATGGCGACCACGTCTCGTCTGCCTCGTGACGTAGCATTTCGTATAATCTCGGCCGCAATTACAGTTGTCGACCCGCGGTCGGAGAACGGCATCCGGCTTCGACTGCAGGAGGGTGTACTCACAGCTGTCGGGGGAGATTTCGAATCCGCGCGTTCGATCCTAGAAGATGCCTACATCGACGCAGGCCAGGTCGGCTCACGCTGGGCCTTGTTGTGCCGAGCGAATCTCGCAATGCTCGGCGTGTGCGACGGCGACCTTCGCAGCGCGCGGCGCTGGCTCACCCCAATCGACAACCAAGCGAACGGCGCCGCTAACGTTCTCATGGCATCCGTTCGTGCCGCGTTGGCGAAGTCGGATTCTGACCCAGCAGCGAGCATAGGGGCAGTTGCCCACCAACGGCAGGCTGTATCGCGATATGTCTCTCGGTCGGGCGCGAGCACTCCCACTACCCTGGTGGCTACCGCCGCGGTCGAGACAAACGAGTTCCAGGTCGCACTCGCAGCCAGCCAAATGGGCGAAGCTAAAGAGATTCTGGATGGCCTCGAACTCACCGTTCAACGGATCTCAGCCGCGTTAGGCATGGATCATTTGCAGACATTGACTATTCGATGGAATTACGCGGCCGCAGCCTTCAAGTTGGCCCGATCATTGAAGCTCGTTTCCGCGATCATAGATACTCATTCCGCGTTGCATGAAGCGACATTGAAACTGCAGGAAAAATTAGGATCCGGACATCCGCAGTCCTTAATAGCCAGCGCCAACCTTGCAGCGGCTGAGTTCGAAGTGGCCCGATGGACGCAGGCCCGAGAGGGCGTGCGTGCGGCCTTCCGAAATATGCGTACTGCGTCTGACACCTTAACAGCCGCACTTGGCGAAAAGCATAGCCAGAGCCTCGCGGCATTAGTGAACGTGACGACAGCGGGCTTCGAGCTCGCCAGGGCAGGAAGCGAAGAGGTGGAACCCGAGGCCGCGCTGAAATCGCTCGAAGCAGCGTACGTACGCGCCAACGCCATGCTCGGCGACGGACACGGAACTACTCGAGTGTTACACCACGAACTCATGCTTTGTCGGCAATGGGTGTTTGGCGAGGATAAAGAGGAAGGGCATGGCGAGGGAACAATACGCACACGGCAACGCACAGAGGCCAGGCAGGCGTACCCCCAGCCCAGTCTGTTCGGCCAGGAGTACATCTCGGTCGAACACGCCGGCGAGATCTTACGACGGCCTCGTCCTCGCCCTCAGGCCACGGTCGACCCGAGGCCGGAGCCAAGGGAGGGCCGGTCGTCCGCGCCACGGCCCACGGTGAGCCGACGTCGCAAAGTCAGCCATGCCAGCGCGCGGTCCCTGCTGATGACCGTGCTCGGCGAGTACGCGCTCCCGCGGGACACGCCGGTCTGGACGTCCATGCTGGTCGAGGTGCTCGGCATCCTCGACATCGAGGAGAAGTCGGCGCGGCAGGCGCTGGCCCGCTCGGCCGCCGAGGGCTGGGTCGTCTCCGAGCGCGTCGGACGCCGCGTCCGCTGGTCGCTCACCCCGCCGGGGCGCCGCCTGCTGACCGAAGGCGCCGACCGGATCTACGCGTTCGGCCGCGAAGAACGCCCCTGGAACGGGCAATGGCTGATGCTCATCGTGTCCGTGCCGGAGGCCAAGCGCGACCTGAGACACCGCCTCCGCACGCGGCTGACCTGGGCCGGCTTCGGGTCACCGGTGGCCGGCGTGTGGGTCAGCCCGGACCTGACCCGCCAGCGCGAGGCCCAGCAGATCGTCGCCGAACTCGGCCTCGAAGCCCAGGCGATGTCGTTCACCTCGGCCTACGGCGAGATCGGCGAGCAGGAGACCATGGTCGCCCGGTCCTGGGACCTGACCGAGCTGAAGGACCGCTACGAGGACTTCATCGACCGATTCACCGGCCTGCACCCCAGCGGCGGCCGGGCCGTGCTACGCGCGCAGACGGAACTGGTGCACGAATGGCGGCGGTTCCCGTTCCTCGACCCGCAGCTGCCCGCCGAGCTGCTGCCGGCGAAGTGGAGCGGGACGAAGGCGGCGGAACTGTTCCATCACAAACACGTCGACTGGCGCCCGGAGGCCCAGCAATATTGGGACGACATCGTTGAAGCCGAGGATGCAAGTTGATGAGGTCGCACATGTCCGCAATAGTCGGCTACGTGCCCAGCAAGACCTGAGGCTTTCCCGCCGATTTCCGTGTTCTTCTCCCCAAGGCGGCGCGGAGTTCCGCTCGCCTGCTAATGCGGCGGAGAGGTGATGGGCACATGGCGGCGACTAGCGACTTCAGACGGCAGCGCCTCGAACACTACACTCGGCCGACCCTCGCAAGCGACATGAGCGCTTTGACGCTCCGATGACTCGGCCCAACTGCTGCTCGCCGCGCAATATGAGGTTGTTAGCGACACCACCTGGACAGAGCGGCTGGCCCAGGCTCTAGAGTTCATCCATCAGGTACTCGACGCCGTGTTCAATCCGTGGATGCAAGGTCGACTATCGAACTGGCCACGACATCATCCCGCCCGCTTGGTGAATGAAACATAAGCGACGCGTCGACCGACTCAGACTACATGAAACCTGTAATTAAGATTACTAGCGCGATCGCCATAGCTGCCGCCTCAATAACGACAATCACAATATGGGGCATAATCCAGAACAAGCAAGCCGACTGGTGGGCAGCCTGGGGACAATGGGTCGGCGGACTGGGTTCGATAGCAGCCGCCGTCGTGGCAGTATTGATTGCCGTGGTCAGCTGGGAGAAATCAGACAACGCCGCCAAGGAGCAACGAATCTACTCCAGCGCCCTGCAAGAGCAGGAACAGGTGGCAAAATTTGGAATTTGGGTCCAACATGGCGGCCCGGACGGACTAGTGCTAAGAGGGTGTCTCATTTGGCGAGTTTCTTGTAGCAGGTGATAGCGGCACCGAGGGTGAGGAAGGCCAGGAAGTGGCTGGGTTTGCGTTCGTAGCGCACGGTCAGGCGCCGGTATCCGGTCAACCAGGCGATCGTCCGTTCGATGACCCACCGGTGCTTGCCGAGCTTGTCGCCGGATTCGATGCCTTTGCGGGCGATGGGGGGGGGATGATCCCGCGCCGTCGGAGCCATCCGCGCAGCGCGGGAATGTCGTAGGCCTTGTCCGCGTGCAGCTTGACCGGCTTCCGGCGCCGGGGTCCACGTCGGGACCGGATCGCCGGCAGCGCGTTGACCAAGGGCTTGAGCGCGTGGCTGTCGTGGGTGTTGGCCGCGGAGACACCGACGATCAAGGGCAGGCCGGCCCGGTCGGACAGAGCGTGGATCTTCGAACCGGGTTTGCCGCGGTCGACCGGGCTCGGGCCGGTCAGTCCGCCCCCCTTTTTGCCCTGACGGATGCTCCGTCCAGGACTGCACGCGACCAGTCGATCATGCCCTTGCCGCCCAGTTCGTCCAGCACCGCCTGGTGCAGCTGCCGCCACAGCCCGGCCTCGGTCCACTCGGTGAACCGGCGATGCGCTGTCGGTACGGTGACCTCGAAGCTGGGCGGCAGATGACGCCAGGCGCATCCGCTGGTCAGCACAAACACGATCGCGGTGAACACCGCCCGATCATCCACTCGTGACATTCCACCACCTTGTGGACGCGTCTTGCCCGGTGGAATGAGCGGCTCGACCAGCGCCCACAACTCGTCGGGCACCAGTCGCCGCGACAACTCGTCCATCACGCCATGATCTTGCCCGCACCTCGACTAAGATCCAAGTGAGACACGCTCTAAGTGTTGCGCTTAGCAACAGCAGCGCCCAGCCAGTTTATGGCGTCGTGGCTACAATCACCATTGACGACGGACGCGTGGGCCGATGGTTCGCAATGGGCAATATTGGGCCAACCGCACGAGTGGTCATCTTCAAGCCGGCAAGCGAGTGGATCACCTCGCAGATCAACTCCATGCTCGATGAGGAGTTCGGGGACTTTCGCAAGAGTCCACCAGGAACAGAAGTCTCAAATTCAATTTTTATTCGCAGCAACAGATTGGTAGAGAGTGTTCAGGTGCACACCGTCTTACGAGACGCCAACGGTGTTATTTGGACACGCACGCCCGATGGTCGAATTGTCAAGGGCGTCGAACCGCTTTTACCCCCTCCAGAACAATAAGAAAGTCGCGCCGCAGCGAACGGTTGCTTCAAGGAGAACGTCGAGCGCGCCGGTCGCGGCTGCTGGCGCGCCAAAGAGGACGGCCCTGGGCACTGGTCAGCTACATCGCCGCACCTGCGATTCGGCAGGGAACTCAGGACCCTCCGCGCCGAGCATCACGGCCAGCCCCTCGGGGCTCGAGGCGAACTTGGCCTCCCTCCCACTTGAGCATGCAGACGTCGCGGCTACCCGGACTCTGTTGATCAGCCAGTTCGGCGACGGTCCCCCATGGACAACATGCTCAAGGCATACCAGAGAGCACCGACATCGCGGGAAGTGACTACGCCTCAGCCGGCTGCCAAGGTTCGTGTCCCTAGGGACACGAACCCGGTGTCCGAGGGGGGACTTGAACCCCCACACGTGGGATATCTCCCGTTTTCGGCGAGATCATGTACGGATTGTAGCTCAGAGTCATTGCGGCTCGTTGCCCTGCCGTCCTCGTATGACAGGCTGACCGCAGACATCGACCGCCAAACGACAAGATCTTTTAGCGCAACAGCTACACCCTCTCCCCCGGAACATCCCTGGCTGAAGTGCAGCCGGCGCACCGCCCCGCCCCGGCCACAAAGACATCGCCGTCGCCGTTCGACGTCGACGAGATCAACGCCCGGACTCGAGCGCCACGATCACGGAGTAAGGCCAGCCCGGCACCATCATGTGCTGATCCTTCCCGCGGCCGTAGGTGTGACACAAGATCCGCTGCGGGCAGGTGTGGGCTTCGGGACGCAGCCAGCAGGTCACGTCCACCGCCAGGACCAGCCGGCCGTCCGCGGCGCGAGGCAGCGAGACCCTGCTCAAAGCGGTGCGTAACCGATCGATGTCGACGCGTCCGCGCGCCAGCGCGGCATAGCCGCTGCCGTGGCCACGACGGTGCTCACCGGCCAGCGACAACTCTGCGACCGACCGCACCGGGCCGTCCGCGCACAACACCGCCTCGGTCAGCTCGAACAACGCATCCGCCCGCCGGGTCAGGCATCGGTGGAACTCTTGCCGGAGCGCGGAGAGCTCCCCGGCCGCGCCGGCGTCACCGGCGTGATGCACACTGATCAATTGAAGCCCTTGGTTCGATCTTCCGTCTGTCGCAAGAAGGAATGATCGACCAGGGGCTTCACTCATGATCGGCAGGGTCTCCGTCGACCACTCAGACGTTAAAACTCAAGCTAGTCGCCGTTGTGACTGCCCGCATCGTGGTCGCGAACATCCGGCCGATGAACCAGTCGACGATCTCGTCCGCCGAGATGGCGATGACCACGCCGGACGCACCGGTCGTGCTGATCTTCTCCGCCAGGTCTTCCTGCAGGGCCAGCACACTCTGGTCCTGCAGGTCGATCTGGACCATCCGCGGCGACATCACCGCCAGCCGCACATCCTCAAGTCCTAAGACGATTCCTTGCCTAACGCAGTGTATATAGCAAGAGTTACCGGATTGCCCGAAGAACGGGGCCCGCAAAGAGAACTGATCACGTCACCCATAACCGAAACTGCTATTTCATAATCATAAGGAGAAACAGACATCATCCGATGCGCGTCAGGCCAAGCGATCACTACTTTTGACTCAGCTAATGCGACCAACCCCTCCCATAACGAGTCACTCAGCGCTTCCCAGCTTCGCGACGAAACAAGAGGCGGATCGAGTGGAAGAGTTTTCTGAACAGCGGAAAAAAAAGCTTCACGATCAGCGTTAAATCCAGTCTCCAGGAGGTACACACGGTAGCCGCCGCTTCGAAACTCCCGATAAAGAGCGCGCACCTCTTTTTCCGGAAGAGCGATTATGCCCGGGGAAATCTCCACAATTATCACCTAATCCTTACGAAGGCAGGATCGCCACTATCACCATAGTGCGTCCACGTGTAGTACGTTGCACCAGTGTCCGAGTTTCGGACGACCCGCAGCGGGCCAGCACCCCTAACACCAGACGGAGGCGACACGCGATACTCTCGATATGGTGAAGCATCTCCTTGAGCGCCCGGCAGGTCGCCATCTCGGTTCCTAAACTGAATGCCCCACCTTCTTGCCGTTGCACCGCCCGGAACAGTGCCAGCATCGATATTCGCCAATGTATCGCCAAGTGCCGACTCTTCCACAACTGGAAGCTTTCCGGTAACCCACGGCACGCTCGGACCACAGTTGTGCACCAAAACTGGAGCATCACCAGCGAATACGTAGTACGTATGGACAGTGTTTACGGTGAGGTTGTAGGTACGGTTATCGGCAATAAAGAGATGTACCGCTCGGACAGCGACCCGACCTCCGCCCGGAGTAGTCAGTTGGTCGTCAATCTTGAGGTCGCTGGCGTCGGTCCAGGCGTGAGTTGTCGAGTTCCAGAAGGGGTGATGCGCCGTCGTGACGACAGTCCGCGGCCCGTCCGGCGTGCCGACCTCGACATCGACGAAGTCATGATCTTCGTCAGTGACGTGCAACGCGGTCACGACATGATGCTCAGTGAAGGTGTCATCGGGTTCGGCGTTCCGGACTTCGTCACCGACTTTGACCTCGGCGATCGGCTTTCGGGTCCCGTCAGCCATCAGCACCGGCGTGTCACTAGTAAAGCTGTTCATACAGGAGGCCGCCGCACCCTCGCCGCGAGCTGCTCCGGCCGCGATCTTCGCCGCTGTGGCCGCGCCGCCGAGATCTGCCAAAGCATTGATCCCGACTCCACCAGCAACGGCGCCGCCGGCCGAAACCGAACCTTCGAGGGCTGCGATAAACCCCCCAGCGACCTCACCACCCACTCGGAACACGGCACCCCATGGGATAAGCAGCGCGACCACCTCGGCCGTCTCTTCGAGACTCGGCGGTGAATGATCACAAGCCCGAACGTCCGGATTCTCGAAACAGAACGCCGCCTCGAACTGGTCAAAGTCCGGTGGTCGCTGCTCCGGCGGCTGCAACGACCAGTTGGCAAACTTGGTCTCCCAGATCCCGCGCCGCACCTTCGGCGACACCAGATGCGTGTCCTTACCAACCCACGCCGGATAAGCGGGCGCCTTGATACTCGCGATGATCCAGTTACGCCCAACCGCAGCGTTGTACCTGTTGGCCCGATCCTTACCTGCCGGGCTCATCGAGCTGATCGCAGCAGAGCCGATGTAGGCGGGGCGGCCGTCGATCTGCAACACCATGCCCGTGGGATCACTGAACGAGACCGGGCTGTTATTGCCGTAGCTGTAGGCGTTCAACGCCTGCGGATTGCTCGTGTCGAGCACCGGGTCCGCGGTCATGAACCGCCCGGTCAGCGGGTCGTAGTCGCGGGCACCGATGTGCGTCACGCCCGTCGTGTTCTGGTACCCGCCCAGGAAGCCGTGCTTGTCCGGCCAGGTCGACGGCGGGGTGCCGCGGGTGGTGCCGTACGGGTCCTGCCAGCGCTTGCTCACCGTAAGATTGGCCGCGTCAACCGTGGCATACGACGTTCCGTGATGATCAGCCAGCTTCCAGCTCACACCGCCCGAGCGTGTACGGGTAGCGATGACCTGGCCGTTGTAACCGTAGAACCGGGTCCCGGAGGCGAAGATCCCACCTGTAGGGACGAACAGTTCGATGTCACCGATCGACAGCGTCGTACCCGATGGATCCTTGGTGATGAGCAGGTTGCCGTCGGCGTCGTAGAGGTAGCTGCTCGTGCCGCCGTTGGCTTCCTTCGCGGTCGCGACGTGACCCTCGGCGTCGTAGGTGAAGGTCTGCGCGGAGCCGGTCGGGCCGCGCGTCTCCGTGCTGCCGGTGTCGGTGTAGCCGTAGTTGGTCTGCGTCGTCCCGTTCGGACCGTTCGTTGTGGCGGCCTGGACGGCGTGCGGCCGCGGTTGTCCGGCTTCCGGATAGGTCGAACTGGTGGTGATGGCTCCGGCAGTAGTGTGCTGGACCTGGGTCTTGCGGTTGCCTGTGTCGTCGAAGGTCCAGGACGTCCAGTACGGAGCCGCGCCATCGATGCCCGCCGTGGTGGGTGGGGTGGCGCAGTCACCGGAGGAGGGGGTCCAGGCCTCGGTCAGCCGCTGCAGGTAGTCCTGACGGAAGCACTGGGTGTCCGCCAGCAGACCCGGCGGGGTGTCGGCGATCTTCGTGATGTTGCCGACCGGGTTGTAGGTGTAGACGCGGTTGGCGATCCAGAAGTCGGAGGACGTCGAGCGCTGGGCCTGGACCGTAGCGAGCCGGTTGGTGCCGTTCTCGTAGGTATTGCTGACTGATACCTGGTAGGGGCTGGCGGCATCGTTGAAGTCGGTGCGCAAAACCTGCCCGAACGGGTTGTAGCTGGTGTTGGACACCATCTGCGACCCGGTGCTGGAGGTCAGGGCTTTCACCGCACCTCGGCCGTAATAGTCGAAGGACAGCTGCTCGAGCGGCAACCCTCCCGCGCCAGGACTGCTGACCTGCCTGACTGCACCGGAATTCGGGTCGTAGGTGGTACCGAAGCTGTAACTACCGGAGATACCCTGGTCGCCGGCCGGGATGGTGACCTTGCTGCCGGTGGAACGGCCGGCGGTGTCGTAGCCGGTGGTTTCCTTGGTGTATGCCTTGGTACCGATGTAGCGGGTGGAGCTTGTCGGCTGCCCGGGAAGCAGGGTGTCGTACGTCCAGTCGGCGAGCTTGGCGCCGATGACGGCGGCCCCGTCGTACTCGGCGGTCTTGCGGCCGAGGTTGTCGTAGGTGTAGCTGATGAGCCGCTTGCGGGCGTCGGTGGTGGTCAGCAGGCGGTCGCCGACGTCGTAGGTGAACGTCGTCGTGGCGGTGTCCGGGTCCTTCGCCGAGATCTTCCGGCCCTTCAGGTCGTACTCGAAGGACCAGACGTTCTTGCCGGTGGTGTCGGTGACCGTGGCCTGCTGGCCGCTGCGGGTGTAGGTGTAGGTCGTGGTGTCGGCCGGAGATCCAGTGGTGTACTTCGCCGGATCCTTGTACTGCAGGAGCTGAGTGGCCTGACCGAGACCGTTCGTGATCGTGGTCGTCGCGGTGCCGCCGCCCGGCGGGATCGTGGTGGTGCGGTCGCCGTCCGGGATCGTCGTGGTGCGCCACTGTTCGACGTCGTTCTGGCGGTACGCGCTGGCTCGCGCGGCGCCGGCGCTGTCGAAGGTGGTCAGGGTGGTGTTCGGGACCGAGGCGTCGTTGGTGACGTAGAGCGTCGCCGAGGGCCCTGAGGTGCTGTTCCAGTAGGGGTTGTGAGTTTTGTACGCCCGGCCTTGAGAGTCGAAGTAGGTGTCGGTGATGATCCGGCCGGCCCCGTCGTCGGTGCGAGGTGCCTGGGTCTGGATGGTACGGCCGAGACCGTCGTAGAGCGTGTAGGAGGTGGCGTACTGGCCGCTGGCGAGCAGCGTCTGCGCTGCGACGTTGCTGACCCCGCCACTGTTTCTCACGCTGTAGGTGAAAATGGCGTCCGCCGGCGCGTTCTGTGCCTTGCTGTGGCCGGGTTTCCAGACGGAGATGATCCGGCCGAGCGCGTCCTGGGTCGCGTCGGTACGCAGGCCGCTGCCGTCCTTGCCGGCGATCGAGATGCCGGAGACCGGGTCGAGGTACTTGGTGGAGGTGAACTTGGGCGCGTTGGGAGCCGCGGTGACCGGCGGGGAGGTGGTGTCGACCTGGGTGAGCGGGCCACCTGACGACGGCGTGTAGGCGGTCGTGGTGGTCAGGCCCAGTGCGTCGGTCGAGCTCGTCGCGCGGCCGTACTTGTCGTACACCGTGGTCGTGGCCGGCTTGGTCAGCTTCTCGGCACCGCCGGCGGGCCAGTCTTCGAGGGTGTCGACCTGGGTGACGTTGCCGCTCGTGGGCGCGGCACCGAACGCCTGCGTGTCGTAGTAGCTGCGGTTGTCGCTGATGATGTTGCCCGGCCCGGGCGGGTTCGTCGTACCGTCGCAGATACCCGAGACCTTCTGCGCTTGGCTCGGGAAGCTCACCAGCCACGCAGTGGTGTTCTCCAGGTACTGCGTCAGGGTACAGCTGGTCTGCTTCGGGTCGCTGATGTCCCCTTCGGTCTGGACGCTGGCGGCGAGACCGTACTTCCCGTAGACGGTGTGGGTGCGGGAGGTCCGCCAGGACTTGCTGGTGTCGAGCCAGGTACGGGTGCGGCTGGTGTCGGTGTCGACGTAGGCCGATGTCCGGCCGTAGGCGTCGGTGCCGGTGGCGCCGGACACCCACGGCTCGTTCAGCGTCCCGCCGATGACGGCGCCGTCGCGGTAGGTGACGGTCTCTCGCACGAAGCCGGCGACCTCCTTGCGGTCGACGATCGACTCGTGCCAGTTGTCACTGGTCACCGTCGCGCCCTCCATGCCGCGGAGGTAGTACGTCTCGGTGACCACCGGAGGACCGGACGGGTCACCTGCCGCCGGTCCGAGACCGACGGTGGTCTTCACGTCGCCGTAGCCGCGCCACTGCGACCAGGTGCGGTACTTCGGGTCGGTGAACGGGTCGTCGTCGTAGTGCCAGGCCGCACCGCCGAGATAGCCGTAACTGGTGACCGTGTGCTGTTCCTGGCCCGTGGTCTTCGCGTCTTCCTCGACCAGTTTGACCTGGAACTTGTTGAAGTAGTCCAGGACAGGATCGTTGGCGCCCGGCGGGGTCCAGTAGACCGGGTAACAGGAAAGCCTGTTGTCTTTCAGGCTGTTCGGATCGGGCATCTTGACACCGGTCACGCACTCGGGATCGGCATAGGTGACGGAGGTGAGCCCGCCCTGGGGGTTGGTGATGGCGTCGATACGTTCCCGAGTCAGCGCTGTGTACTGGGTGTTGGCGTTGACCCGGTTGGCCATCGCCTTCGCGTGGAACGTCGTCGGCGGCAACGTCACCGAGCTGCCGACGGTGTTCGGGCTCGCGATCTTCCCGGTCTCGGTGATCGAGTCCAGCCACAGCGCCGTCTTTTCCCCGTCTTTGGTAGGCGGAAAGGACTGACCGAGCGCCCACTCCCGGACCGGCTTCCAGCCGGTGCCACCGTCGCTCACCTGAGTCGTGATCTTGGTGTAGCGCTTGCGGGAGAAGAAACTCGGTGAACCGTAGGTGCAGACGGCGCCCTGAGCACAGATCGTCTCCGACGGCACATCAGGCCAGGACGTCGCGGTTCCGGAGTTCAGCTGTCCCGGATCACAGGTGATCGTCCCACTCGGGAAGCACCGCTCGGCGGTGTCGAACAGGATCTGAGCCGGCGCGTGGCTGAACGTGTCGGCGACCTTGGTGTTGAAGCCGTACTCGACCTTCTGCAGGTAACCGCCACGGGTGTAGGAGGTGCCGGGGTTGTTGGCCGTGGAGGCGTTGCGGTTGAGGCCGTAGTAGTTGGTTTCGGGCTGGTAGTAGTAGGAGATGGCGTTGCCGCGGGGGTCGACGACGTAGTCGAGGTTCCACCGCCAGGCGCGGTTGCACCAGGACGCGGCGTAGGTCGTGGCGTTGCACGGCTCGTCGGTGTTGTTGCCGAACACCGGAACGGTCCAGGTCGACTGGGTTTCCGCCTTGCCGGATGCCCAGCCGGGCAGGTGGTTCAGGCCGAAGAAGTACTGCACACCGTCGGGCGTGGTGACCTTCCAGTACTCGCCGAACTTGTCGCCGTTGGCGCCGCCGGTGAGGCGTTCGACGCGGGTGCCGTCGTCGTCCTTCGGGTGCCACTTACCCGTGGCCTTGTCGAGGATGAGGTCGCCGTTGGCGCCGGAGAAGGAGATGGTGGCGTTGTCGTTGTACCAGCACAGGTCGCCGGTCTTGGTCTGATTGTTATTGCCGCCCAGGTCCTGGCCACAGCCCTTGTAGCGGCGTTCGATGAAGCCGCTGCCCGACAGGTTCCAGCCGTCACCGATACCCGAAGCCTGGTTGTTGGTGGCCGAGGTGAGGCCGTCCACCGCGCTCGAGGAGTAGTTCAGGCTCACTGCCGGGCCGGTGCCGCCGACGGCCGAGGGTGTGCTGATCGGGTACGAGTAGGAGAAGTCCGCTGAAGAAGTACCTGCGGTCCAGGCACCGGCAGGCTTGAGGTCCGTGGCGGTGAAGTCGCCGCCACCGCTTTTGGTGTCGGATTGCGCGGCGACCAGCATCGACGTCGTCGCCGGCGCGGCAGCCTTCTGCCGGTCGACGGCCGGTGCTCCCGGCAGGGTGACGTCGGCGGTGACGTGCTGGGTCTTGGTGTTGTTGTCGGACTTCAGCGGGGTGCCGACGTGGCACTCGGGCTTGTCGGGCGTGGTCAGCAGGCAGGACGGGTACTGCACTAGGTGCAGGCGGCCGCCGAAGTCGCCGCCGTAAGCGTCACCGAACGAGCGGTAGTCGACGTCGATCGTCACCGGGCCGCTGGTGTCGCCGCCAACAGGCTCGGCCTTGACGAGCACACCCTTGATCCCGGCCTTGGCCGCCGTGACTTGGTCCAGGGTGCTGATGCGGACCTTGCCCGCAGCGTGCCGGGCATCGGCCTTGCCTGCTTGCGCCTGGGAGCGCGCCACGGCCACCGACTGTCCAGCGAGCACCTTCGCCGCGGCGTCGGTCGGCAGGTCGACCTCGGCGGTCGCCGCAGCCGGCCACGTCACCGGGGCCGGGCTGAACCGGCCCTCCGACGAGGCTGACGGGGTGCGGAGACCGCCATCGACGCCCTTGATCGATTGCGTTTGCTGCAACGGCGGACGATCCCAACCCAGCCCATGCCAGCCACCGGCCCCTGCCGCCTCGGCGACGGACTGCCCTGAGCTGAACAGCACGACAGCGATACCGAACGCGAGGAACCGCCTGCTGCGATCCATCCGGAAAAGTCCACCTCTGCCAGTCATTGCTGACCTATCCCCTGCTGAAAGGCGGCGCGATGCGCCGAAACCGAACGTGAGCTAGTGAGTGATGCCGAAGAGCTTGCCGGGGTCATCGAGGCCCCTGTCCCGCTGAACACCAGCCGAATCCCGCAGTCCCGCATAGACACGCACCCCGGCCAGGCCGCCGTACCAGGTGTCGCTGCGCTGTCCCGTCCACACGCCGTGGCCGAGGACGAGACCGCCGCTGGAGTCCCGAGCCACGACCCCGCCGCCGTCGGGTGTGTTGACGTAGAAGTTCTGCTTCGCTCCGTTGACGTAGAGCGCCATGAAGCCGGTGGCGACGTCGTAGTTGGCGACCAGGTGCGTCCAGGTGTTGTCCACGGCGTCGGCATCACTCAGCACGATCCGGCTGTCGTTGCCGGTCGCGGACGGCGACAGCAGGAAGCTCCACTTGGCGTGCTGCTTGCCCGATGTGTCGGCCCACGGCCGGTAGCCGAGCAGCAGTGGCGAGAACTGGGTGTCGGTGGTGCTGACGACGGCGCGAGGCGACGGATCGACCGGACCGTTGACGGACGCGTCCGACGTGGTCCAGGTGTGTTTGACCCAGGCCTCGACCGTGAACGACTTGTCGGTCCGCAAGGTGGCGGGCTTGGTGGTCGCGACTTCGCCGCCGTTGACGGTGAACTGTGCCGCGCACGCCAGCGGACTACTCCCGGTGTCGGTCTCCATACCCAGTGAGACGCCACCTGAGGGCGTACCTTCGCTCTGCCCGATCGAGTCGTAGTAGCCGGACGGCTGCATCGCAGCGATCTGGTCGTCGGTGAGAACGCGATCCCACACCCGGGCCTGGTCGAGGATCCCCTTGAAGAAGTTCTGGCCGCCCCGCTCGGCCCCGAGGAACAGACCGCCGTTCGCTGTCCACGCCTGCGCCACCGGCGAGTCGGCTTGGTGCCGTCCGTTGACGAACAGGCTCAGCCGCATCACCGACTGGTCGAACGTGCCGGTGAGCAACGTCCAGGTACTCGTCTGCGGGGTGGTCGTGCCGACCGCCCAACTGGTCGTGGCCCCGGCGCTGTCAGACGGAGTCATGCCGAAGGCCCACCGGTTCAAGCCCTTGTCGTAGCGCAGCACGAACGCTGAGGTGTTCGCGCCGGCCTGGGCGAGCACGCTGTAGTTCGCGTTCAGGTCAGCGGGATTGACCCACGCGGACACGGTGAACGAGGAGGCGGTGTCGATCACGGGCCATGTCGTGGTGCCGTAGCCGGTGGTCCCGTCCAGTTGAAGACCGCCGCCGCTGCGCCCGGGCACCCACGTGTGGCCACCAGCCAGGGTGAAGTCGTTGCCGTGCTGGGTGCCGTCCTTGGCCAGGTCGCCGCTGGTCTCCCCCAGCGACCAGGCGGCCTGCAACGACGGCACCCGCGAGGTCGCCGAGGTGATCTCGGGGCCGCAGCCTTCGGCCAGGCCGTACGCGGCCAGCGGCGCCGACGTATTCGCCAAGTCGTGTGCCTCCGCCGAGGACAACGTTCGTTGCCAGGCTTGGACGTCGTCGATCGAGCCACGGAGGTAGTCGGCGCGGGCGCCGGCGTTCTTCCCGGCTCCAATGACGAGGGCCCCTGTCGCGGCCCACGGGTGCACCACGGCCGTCTGCTGTTTCGCGCCGTCGACGTACAACGTGGCCACGTTGGTGGACGCGTCGTAGGCCGCGACGAGATGCGTCCAGACACCTACCTTGGGCGGGCTGCTCGACAGGACCTTGACCTCACTGGGTGCCGCCTGGTCAGCTGCGGTCACGCGAAGGGCCCAGGCGTTGCTGTCCTTGTTGTATTGCAGCACGAACGGACTTGCCTGGGTGCCGACCTGCGCGATGACGGTCTGCGAACGGGTCGTGTCGGTCAGCTTCGCCCACGCGGCTACGGTGAAGGACTTCGACGGGTCGAGGACACGATCCGCGGTCTGGGCGTAGCCGCTGGTGCCGTCGAGGCCGATTGCGCCTTTGACGCCTTCGCTGTAGCCGCTGGTGTCGGGGTGGGTCCAGCTGTTGCCGTGGTTGTAGCCCGGCTGCCGGGTCGCGCCACCGGACAACGTCGCCGGGTGCGCGGCGAGTCCCGTGTTGCCCGGCGTGCTGGCCGCAGTGTCGGCGAGGGATGTTCCCGACGGCTCGTCCGCGCTCCACGCGGCGACCAGGTTCTTGCTCGGGGTAAGCGGCTGGACGTGGTAGGAGCAGGACGGGCCGTCCAGCGCGGGGTTGGAGTTCGGGATGACCAGGCAGATCGCGTTCGGGCTGGGCATCCCGGCCTTGTTGACCGACTTGACCTTGATCAGGTTCTGATTGCCGTTGACCGCGATCGTCTTCAAGCTCGCGGTGGCGACCATCTTGCCGTTGGCGTCGGTGCCCTGCACCGCCGGCGTGACGGGTGAGCCCTGAGGTTGCGGCTCGGAACCGTCGGTGGTGTAGATGAAGTGGTCGACGTCGTAGAGGCCGTCGGTGGCCATGTAAGTCCACACACTGAAGTCGGCCGCGTCACCCTGCACCTTCGGGTCCGTCGACGACGCCATCGCGACGTTCGGCGACAACGGAACCTTGCTGTCCACAGTGAACTCACAGTTGCCGACCCAGTTCGACCAGAGCTCACCGTCGTAAGCCTGCATCGACCAGTTGTAGATCCCGTCCTCGTTGATCCACCCCGCCGGGACCGCGGCCAGCTGCGCGGTCGCCTGCTGATTCGGGCCCGCCGTCCCCACCGGAACGAGGTTCGCTCCGTTGTCGTGGGTGTAGACGTTGTGACCGAGCGCGCCGTACGCGACCGCGAACTTGCCGTAGACGGTGCCGCCGTCCGGATCGGAAACCCGGCCCGCGATCTGCGGGGTCTTCGTGTACACCCACGGCCGATTCGGACCCGAGGTGCACGGCAACTGACCGTTCTGCATCGACAAGCTCGCCGGCGGGTTCGGGTAGGAGTCGTAGTTCACCTGGAAGTACGGGTTCAGGTCGAACCGCCGCCAGGCCGCTATCCCGTCGCCTTCGTTGGCGGCCGCGAGCGCGAACCACGTGTTCTGCCAGTAGTTCGCGGCCGCGTCCCTCGCCGCCCGAGTGGCGTCGAACTGCCCCGCCACACCCGCAGCGTCGTGACAGTTCGCGACGTTCATCGTCGACACCTGATACACCCAGCCCGGCTGCGCACCCCACGTCGTGTTCGGATCCGCCGGGTTCGACAGCCACAACCCGGTCGCCTTCGGCGAACAGCTGTAGCTGTGCTGGATCGTGGTGTTGAGCGAAGCACTGTGCACCACCGTCCCACCCAGCCGAGCACTGTTCATCTGAATGTAGGACCGCGACGTCCCCGCACTGTCGTAGTTCTGGTAGCCGGCCTTGAGGTTCGACAAGTCCCCGGTCGACGCGTTCCAGTTGTGCGCACCCGGAAAGCCGGACTGGACCACCACATGTGACTGGATGCCGCACGAGTCGCACCAGCTGTCCGGGTCCAGCGACACCGGGTACCGGGTCGCCGGGTCACTCAGGAACGCCTGGTCCGGGGTGATCGTCACCGTGCTCGGCGTGAGAGCGACGTCCATCATCGCCTCACGCCGGCCACCGCCCTCACCGAGCTGCTGCTCGGCCTGCGAACCATCACCGGTGGAGTCCCACATCCGCGACGCGTCACCGGAGAAGACGACCTGCCCGGACGTGTCCTTGACCTCCAGCCCGTCGGTCGGGCCGGCCTGGGCCGGAGTGCCACGGCCTTCGCCTTCGGCGACCGAGACGGTGGTGTTGCGGGTGTGGAGCCCGAACGGGATCTCCCGCAGCTTCGGGTTCTTCGCCGCCTCCGGCGTCTTGATGACCAGATTCTCCGTGAAGCCCTCAGCGACCGCCTTCACGGTCAGATCCACGCCAGGCAGTACTTCGGCGTAGACGGCCGTGTCGCCGTTCAGCGCCGGTGACGGCAGGTCAACGGTCCACTTCAGGCCGACTTCCTTGTTGTCCTGACCCGCCTGCACGATGGGCTGCGACGCCGAACCAGCACCGCCGGGGTTGAGCTTGACGTCGACGGTGATCGCTTTCGGCCCGACCGAGCCGTCCGCCCGGTGCACCAGGGTCGTGTCGACCGGTGCCCACGTCGCGCCCTGCTTCACCCGGACCGGGTGGACGTACTGCGTCATCGTCCACGAGCCATCCGGGTTGGCCAGCGTCTGCGACGTCTCGGTGGTCTCCGAAGACACCTCGACCTGCTTGTCACCCTCACGCGCATAAGACGCGGCCGTGACCTCGTCCGGAGCCACATTCGGGACTACCACAGGTGTTTCGGCGTGAACGGGTGTGACCGTCACCACGGTTCCGACACCGATAGCAGCGCAGAGCAAAAGAGCGCGCCAACGCGCACCAGAAAAACACACGAGATCCCCCTCGTCAAAAGCAACCAGCACAGAGCTGGGCCCCCGACGAACCCGCGACCACGATGCCAAACCTGGCGAAGATCCGAAATAGGCCGTTCAGGGCAGTCGCAACCGGAGGTCGAATCGACGAGTTACAGAACGATCTCAGCAAGAAGGTGCAAATAAGACATACGTGATCAACTTGCCGAAGCGTGTCGCCGTCAATTGGCTCACGAGAGGACCGTCCCGACCCTCTCAATCCACGCGCGATCACCTGCGCCGTCGCCACCGAAAGATCCAGTCCACAGTCGCGATCCCCGCCGGACAGCCGTCCGATCAGCCAGCATGTCCATGCAGGTCACCACGTGAGTCGAAGGTCTACACCACACGATCCAAATCCCGGCGCAGCTGCCACGACAGCTCACGACATGACCACGCACACGAAACCCCTCGGCAGCGTAGACGTGAAGTTCACAGTCACGACGCCATGTATGCAAATGCCTAACAACAAATCGGCGAGAGACTTGTCAACCCGCCGGAAGATCACCCTCTCGGGTGATCAAGACGACGCTCATACTCAACGGGTTGCCTCGACCATCGCGGAATGCCCGCGTAGTCCTGAGCCGATCAGGCGAACGCCCCACAGCTGCAGACATACAGTGACCCGGGGTTCCGTAACACCACACGTCGTCACGGCGATGCCCGCCAGGACCAAAGGAGCCACTCGCCATGACGAAGAACGACACCCAGCGGCCGCAGACCGCGGCGGGGGCGCCCCACCGAAACCGCGCCATGCGATACGCAGCTATCGCAGCAGCCGTCCTCGTCGTCGCCGTCAGCACCATCCTGCTCGTCACCCGTCCCAACGACCCGCCACCGGCTGATTACCATGTCGCCGTTACCGGCAACATCAGCGCAACCTGGGTCTCCGACAACAGCGACGGCACGCTCGACCTCACCAACGGCGGCAACTCCGAGAAGATCCGAGCCGGCTCGCTCACACTCACCGTCCAGTCGACCCTGCCGAGCGGCGCCAGCTGCACCATCGTCGACTCGAACGCCAACATCATCGACACCAAGGACGCAATACCGACCCGCGGCGCCAGCGGCAAAGACGCCTTGACCACGGTCACCTGCAGCACCACGAAGTCCTGATCGGCAACCTCACCCTCCAGCGAACTCTGGCCAAACGACGATCGTCCGCGCTTCACGGCAGGTTCATCGTCCACCCACCCGTCGAACGACGTTGAGAAATGGTCGACTCAAGCCGATCAAGAACTAGCCGGATCCCGAGATCACATTTCGCGACCCGTTGATTAATGCCGCGTCCGACTACGCCGAGGTATAACAGTTCACCCATCGCTCTTTGCATATTCGACAAGACAGCGACGACGGACCGGTTGCGGAAATACCACAACGACGCGGAGTGTCGCTGCATAGGACGTTATACAGAAGTCGGCAGGTCCTGACTGCGCTGATCGGATGAACGACTCGAAGGCCGCCGTCATGACCGGGCGGCCGCGACATCCGTCCATCGTGACCCCACCCCACTCACCCCCGCCTCAAGCGGCCGACCCCGCCGCCGGCACGACCGACCTGCTCGCACAGTGGATGACCACGGGCAAATCCACTCGCACCTCTCCCCCAACGCAAGTCAGCAACGGGTTGCGGTTCGTCTTCTACGGCCGCACCTCGACCGTCCGTCATCAAGACCGCGTGTCGTCACAGGGCTGGCAGCGCGACATGGCCGACAACCTCATCACCGGTCACGGCCAGATCGTCGCCACCTACTTCGACGCCGACACCTCACGCCGCGTCCCATGGGCACAGCGACAGTACGGCCCGGCCCCCTCGACAGATTCAACTGCGGCAGCCTTCTGCACCATTCCCGCCAAAGGCATTGAGCCACTGCTGCGCTCGCTGCGACGTGAGAGCGCCGACAACCTCCGGGGTTGCCATCTCGAAGACGAACTCGGTCAACTCGTCTTCGAAGCCCTGCTCGCGGCCGACATCGTCACGCACCTCGAGCGCTTCCGCCCAACGCTGTGCCTCCTCAGCGGTCAGCGCGCCGGACAGGTAGCCCCGAAGCACGCGTGTTGCGTCAGCACGAGTCAGGTTGACCAGTTCGACGTCGCTGTCCCACTTGTACCCAGCGAGAACGGCGACCGCATCTCGGACGGGCCTCCGGCATTGCACCAGGTCGCGGAGCGCGTCCACTCGCTGTTCCTCGGGCGAGGCGTGCTCGTTCATCTCGGCATCTTGTCCTTGATGTGGGCAATGGAGCCATCGAGCAGTCTAGTTGTTTTCGTGTACCCGACCGTCGAGCCGCACTCGGCGACCACCTTCGTGTAGGTGGCCGACGAGCCGGGCACCCGGCCGGGAACTCGACTTTCGAACTGGATCGCCCCGTCTTCGAGCTGGGTGATCTTCGTGGTCTCCGCTCCTGCCGGAAGCTTCTTCTCGTAGCGGCCGAGGTTGGCCTGCTGACTCGGCGACAGCTCATGCTGTCCGACCGGCTTCCCGCCGCCGCTCGAACCGCTTGTCGCGCCGTCTCCGTCGCCCCCGCGGCCGGTCCTGAACGGCTCTACATGATCCTCACCTGCGGCATTCACCGCCATCTTGGCGAGGCCCTGTGCCCGCCAGGCCAGCGCCGACAGCCATGCCCGCCGCAGAGACGGCGTTGACCGGAACACCCGCGACAGCGCCGACACCGGTCGCGTCGAGCACAATGCCGAATCCTTCTCCGGCCGAGCTGACGATGGTGAGTCCGATGCCCGCTGCGGCCTCGATGAGATCACCGGGATGGTGGAGAATCCGGCTCGGCGTTCAAGACGGCGACGGCCACACCACGCTGGAGTCAGCTCGGACACGAAGCAGCCGCGTCGCAACAGCGCTACGAGGCTCGGGACAGTTCATCGTCTGCGACAACGCCGGATGGCGACTGCAGGAGATCGATTCGGACTGAGCTACGATCGGCCCAGCTTCAAGATCGCGTTTCGCGATCCGTGGGGTAATACTGTGTCCGAGGACGATCTTGCTCACTATCTACACGCCTGCAACTCCCCGCTTGACCTGCAGGTTCCCGCGAGTCGAACCCGAAGCCACCCGCGCCTCACGGGGTGATTGAGTGTCCGAGACGATCTTCCTCGCTAACCGCAACGCTATCCGTGGTTGACCGACGTTGAGCCAGCGCCGCCAGACGATGCTCTGTCATGGTTGGGCAGCTAGTTACAGTCAAGTCACTCTGCGCAACTTAGCAACTATCTTTGTTGCATCCATGCTTGACGCCGCGCAAGCGGCGACACGGCGTCGAACTCTTCGCCGCTGAACTGAAGGACTCACGCGACCAAGGACCTCGGTCCCAACGCCGCCTCCGCTGAAGTCACTTGAGGCGATTCAGCGGTTGGCCCCATTGCCGCCCTCCACGAAGTCCGCTGCACAGCCAAGATCAATGCGCAAGTCGTTCATACTCCGAGCGCAACATCCTTCGAGGAGCTGACCGTGTGAGTGTTGACCAGCTCACGACGCAGTGGTCAGCGACGACCCGGTTCAACCCATGACAAACGCAATGAATCAGAGTTTTTCAATACTCAGTCCCACATACAGAGGTACACAAAGTTGTCAAGTTTACAAAAGCAAATTCATCGACCGCGATGCCACATCATGCGGCGAAAACATCAAGGTGTGCAACATATCGACACAGGACAGTGCACACGGCCTAGCAGCTGGGTGTAAGCTAGAACTTGTCCTGCGCCCGCCGCTGCTCCACTGAGAGAGAACATGCCGAGCAACCCTCCACTAGCCTTTGTAGCGATGCGATTTGAAAAAGACGCATGGAATGACCGGACATACTCCGCAGTGCGCGATGTACTGAAGGAAGCCGGTTATCAGGTTGTACGAGGCGATGAGGTAGAGTCTTCTGGCGCTGTTGTCGATGAAGTACTACGCCTATTAAGCGAAGCTGATTGTGTCGTCATTGACACCACCGGAGACTCCAACAACGTCGCGTACGAGTTGGGGTATTGTCACGGAATCAAACGACATCACAGCTCCTTGATTTTGATTCGACGAAGGGGCGCCCGTCCTGCATTCAATTACTCACACTATCGCCACAACGTATACAATGATCTCAGCCATCTTCGCAGGATGCTCCGCTACCGATTGCGAATTTCTACCCCCTTGACGCTGGATCAGCTCGGATACGCATTGGCGATGGATGTCCCTAATGACGCGATTGGTATCTACGGCGCAGATGTCGCCGATGCCGTCTTAAAGACTCTAAAAACCGTGAATTTTTCCGGCCGATGCGAGTATTACGCAGTCGACCACATCGGGTTGGATCTGTACGTCGTAGGCTTAGGCCTGAAGCCTGGAAACAGTAAAATCAAAATTGACGGCAGGTTTTGGAAACAGTTCACTGAAATATTCAGGACGGAACTTCCGCTGTTCAATGAAAAACTAACCTATCTTCCCAACAATTCAGAGTACGCAGAGATGCGCGCGTTTCGCCAAGAATTCATAGCCGGCGGCGTGGCCGAATTCGAAGATGGCACGCCGACTCGGCTTCTCGACGAAGAAGACACCGACTCAAATTTCGCAGGCTGCATACGCGAACAGCTTGGCCACTTCGAAGAAGACTATACTGATAGTGAATAGTTGTTGGGCGCCCGGATACTAAAACAGCACCTCCGCGACTAGGAGAGATAGATACGCTACCCCGAACAGCAATGGGACACCTTGCTCAACTTTTGTAAGCGGCCAATATCGAGCTTTGTTTTTACCCGACCCCAGCGCGGTCCATTCAGCCCGCCAGTAGGGCGAAGCAGGTAAACGCTCTTCAAGTGCTGCGATCACGCGAAATTTTGCAGACATGAGCTGCCGATATGAGCGCAGAATCCAATACCATGTTGCACACTGCACAAGCAGTAGGACAAGGAGAAGGTAGGCGCCCCAAATCGGATGACCCGGGGTTGAGCCGTTGAAAGACGTTGCAAAGGTGAGAATACCGGTATTTGCTAATAGAAAAAAAGTATTAGTTAGACTGCGTCTAGCGCTAGCTCGATCGGCGTTCTCGGTATATATCTTATATTGCTCAAGTATAGCCTCCTGATACTTCTCCCCACCTTGTTGATAACTCGCCGCATCAACATCAGTGTTCCACAAGCTATTTTTTATATGGGCAAGGTCGACTCGGTCGTGCCGGAAGTAGGCTTGAATTCTACTGCCAAACGTCATACTTCCCATCATCTCCGAAAAACAGAGTGATATCAAGCTCTGCAACCAGGAGACGTAGTTTACTGCTACTTCCAGCTCAAGGCATCGATACACACTGGAAGCGCCCTTGGCAATCCACATTCTCGACTGGAATTCCGAGTTAATTCTGCAAAAGACTTAAGATGAGCTCTATGCAGAGCACTGTTCGTGGAATAATTACAGCAAAGTGCCAACCTAAGGGAGGACACGATCGGCGCGGCGCCAGTATTCCGAATAGTTGATTGCAAGATTGGGCATTGCAACAGACACAGCCGACCCCGGATCATCTTGTCCAAAAATAACTCCGGCAGTCGGCAATACGAATCCAGATTTCAAAGTTGGCAAGACCAAGTGACGATCATGTAGGCGATGACGATCGCTGCGGTTCATAAAACGAACCTCCAGTTTCGAAATCCCTCCTAGCTCGGTCACGATCTCCTGAGCAAAGGAAGAACGGTCTCGATCTCGACTTACTAAAATTCGTAATCGAGCCGAAGTATGCCGGCGTAGGCCGTTCAGAAATTGTCGAGCCAAGTCGAGGCGACTAAGCGCATATCGATCCACCCAGATCGCGTCTTCGACGCCTGCAAGAAGGTCCGCGAACCGTCGCAGTGATGCAGCCCGAGCCCGCGGCCATCCAGGACTTTGCAGCCGGATTTCATCAAGCAGGTTCGACTCAGCCACAAGACTCGCGAGTCGATACTTAGAACCATCTTCAACTGCACCAAGACAGAGGAGAGCTTCCTGACCTAAGACACCAACACCATCAAATTGTCTTGCACCAAGTAGGACCTCAACGGCGTCAACTGGAAGAGCATCAACGATGCGACGGCGATCGGCATTTAGATGCTCGACAGCATTTATTCTACCCTCGCGGACCGTGCGCCCCATAAATCGACGTGCCAACCACGTCGATTCGCCAGCCATCCTCCGCAAGTCATCAAGGTCGACGCCGAGGGTAGTTGCGTCAATTTCTGCAAGCAGCGGCAAGGGCACGGATTCCGTCCGACCCAAAAGTGGACTTCCAGCGAAGTTCAAATCAAGCATGTCACCTGCTCGCGCCACGAGAAGCGCTCCAATATCTCGCGCTTGAGCACTGTCCACAAGAAGTCGATATAGCATCGAATGCAGCGCACCACCTTGTGAGTGCCGAATTGCGTAGCCGTAGTCATCAAAGATCAGCTGAGCGTAACCCTGCTCGTCAACCTTAGCGGACACGTCTTTGTCGATGGCTTCCCTAATTGCTCGCTGTGCAGTTTCGCCGATCGTGCGACCACCTACCGAAACTGCACTCGCTCCTAGTTCACGATCAACAGAAGCGCAGACATTCGTCAGCCCCCAACGAGGCAGCGATCGTACGAGTAAGATTTCTCCCGACAGAACGCGGCCTACAATGTCTTCGATCCATTGCAGCTCACTTGGCAGCCACTCAGTCTTCCGCTGCACGGACAGCTCGCTCGATGGCCCGGATTCGCGGAGTCGTGGTATCGGCTACAACCAGCCCATACGGACCGGCATGAGCGATTCGCCGATGATCTTCTTCATAGAGGAGTCGGCCAAGTTCTCTCTCCTCTGCGTCACGCGACCAGAGCTCACGCAGCAGCCCCGCCTCTTCCGCAAACCACTCATCAAATGATTCGAGAATCTCACCGGCTTGTTGAAAGGGAGATCCCTCTCCTTTTTCCTCCGCCGCGGACTGGACTGACAATAGCGTCATATGCCACGGCACTTCATCACGCGCCCTCTTTTTGGACGCGAGTGAACATGCCTTACGCGTCAGTAACGCATGACCGCCATACTCTGAATAAAGAAAGTCGATGACTTGATGATCACGAACTCTCACACCCATACGACGGCCGAGATCCCGGACCATATCTTGCATCTCTTCACGAGTCAGAGGCGCCAAGAACATTAGTCTCACGAGCTTGTAAAGCAAGTTATCCGCACCCGACCTCAACAGCGGACGCTCAAATAACGCTGGATCAACTCCAGCGCAAATCAACACCATCCCTTCATCGGTACCGACACTCTGAATCATTCCTCGAAGCTGGGTAAGGGCAATCAGCAATTCGTTCGCAGCAGAACCGAGAAATGAGCGATCTGGGTATAGCTGATCAATCTCGTCAATAAACACCTCAAGTCGCGTTCCCGAGGTTTTCGAAAGAGCTTCCAAGTCCCGCAGCCAATGAACTCGCATCAAAGCCAAGGAGACTTTCAATTCTCCAGCCCGATTGAGAGTCCGCAGCCTAGGAAGGTCGCGCTCACCTCCCAACTCCGCTAGACACTCCCATGCCCTCTCCAACATTCGAACGCGAAAGTCGTCCGCATCCGCCAGACCGCTGATGTCGACCCAAACAACCGGGCGGCCAGCACTTCGCCTCCGGCCAGCAATCAAATTTAACAGGGAAGTCTTGCCGGTTTTTCGCAAGCCAAATACACCCACGGACTGTCCGCGATCAATTGCGGACGCAATCTGCTGCAACTCTTGAATGCGACCAAAGAATCCGCCGGGGTCATGAATCGGAGTAGTCATGTCATAGTGATCGACAGTCGTCAGAACTGCAGACATTCTCTGGCGAACGTCTGGAGCTGTGCTGCCAAGCTGACCGAGGGGTAGATCGATCGCAGCAAACTCCCCTCGGCGTCGCCGAAGAAGTCGGTCCACATCCTTGTCAAGGCTTGCGATCATAAAAAGACCATGATCAACGCGCCCGTTAGACGCAATCCTACGTTGAATCAACTCCAGGAGACGCGGCTCAACCTCGACGTACTCGACATAGACAAGTTGGATTTCCAGGTGGGCGTCAAACATCTCAGCGACTTTTGGCGGCAGCGTGATGTTGAGCCACCAGCGGCGACGGTCGACTTGGTCTTGCTCACACCTCCACACACCGCAATCAGATCTAGACAAATAGTCTAGCAGTTCTCTTCCGTGTGCGGTCTTAGAACCAAAGCTAGCCTTATACCTCTCAAGGTCATGCTGGCGAGCAGTGTGCGGGATTGGGTCTCCGCGACCATACCTAGCATCCCCGGTCACTTAACAACACTCCCGATGACAAAACCTAACCTCATCATGCATTGACCATTGGATGGTTCAGAAAGCACAGAGGTGGCAGCTCCAGCCGTCGACCGCTCGTGAGCCAGTCCCTCATGGGAAGATCTTGCAACTCCGGTCACTCGCCATCCTTGCCATGATGCGAACGTGCAGGTACTGACAGTAGTATCGACAACGAGGGCACGAGCTGTTACAGGTTGCCATACTTTGTCGTCAGCACACTGCTGATACACCCGACTGGGCTACGCTACGGCAGACCGGTACGACGAGAAGCTCAACCCCTGTGACCGCGCCTCCACTCTGTTGAGTCGTTCGTGTGGTGGCAACGACCGAGAACTTAACGTTCACTTCGTGGCTGTGGCCGACAACGTTGCCGGCTGTGCTTGCCTGACTGAGTTCACCGCTGACGCCGAGCCCCGGCCCGCTGTCCCAAGCGCCCCGAGCAGGAGGTCCTCACACTGCGGATCGGTTGCGGCACGAAGTTGGCTACCCTGTAGCTCAAGCACTTTTGCCTGGTCGCGGTTGAACGCAGTTGCTCGCGAAGCTGGCTACGCAGAAGCTGCGCAGCGTGCCGACAAGAGCACCACTCGCCGCGACAGCGGCGAGCCAGGGTGGGAACGTCGCCGAGGTGGAGCCAATGCCACTTCACACGCGCTCGGTCCACTCGCCGAAGTCGTCAATATCTTCTTCATGGACAGGCTTTTCCTCGCCTGTAGCCTCATCTCGGCATAGGTAGGTGTCGGCGCTCGCGTCGTAACTCAGCACGGTGAGACGCTCCTGGCCATGCAGAACGATGCGTCCGAGAGGGTTCTGTTCGCTCATGGGTGCAGAGTCGCAACATCGTCAGGTCTCGTTACCTGGTGACTACCGGAAGGTGTTGTGCACGTCGCGCCGGTCGCTAGCGAGCCGCAGGTCCAACATCGGTCCGAACCTCCGAGTAGTCCGCTGCACGTCAGCACTCGACACGTGAGCGAAGCGCCGATCTGTGACGGCCGTGACGGGCCTTCGGGAACCCGTCACAGCCGTCACGCACAGTCTTATCGCAGGTCAACGGCTGATCTAGCTGTCACAGCCGATGTGACGGCATGACGGCTCAGTCTACGGCTTGTGACAGCTGCTTCCGTGACATTTTTCGTGACACTGCGCTATGCTCGCTACGTTGATGTCACGAAATATGTCACGGAAGATCGGAGAAGGCATGGACCGTCCAGTGTGCGCAGGTTGCGGTAGGCCGTTGCCTCAGCCAAGCGGACGCGGACGTCCGGCGACGTACCATGACTCCACGTGCCGCCAGCGCGCCCGCCGTGCCCGGCTTGCCGCCGGTCCCGGCCGCGCCGATCTACTGAGCTTGCTCGACCGAGCCGGACGCGCTGTGGCCGCCGCACGTCGCGCCGCGATCTCCGGCGCCAATCCGAGTGCCGCACTCGCCGAGCTGGCCGTCGCGGCTGAGCTGGCCAACGCCGGTCGCACAACCGACGTCAGCCCTGCACCTCGCACGATCGCCGACCGCCCGCCGACGCAAGTCGACGAGCAGAAGCCTGTCACGGATTCCGTCACGGAACCTGCTGCATCGGGAGTGCGCCCAGTGACACGCGAAGACGTAATCGATGTGGAAACAGTTCGGATCGAGCGCGGCGCAGAGTTCGAGACTTCGGGCAACTATCGCACACTGGCCGGTGACTCGATCTTGCTCGGCTACCTCGCACGAGACAGGCGAGGCCGCTGGGTAGCAAGAACAGCGACCACGTCGCTCACGGTCCCCGGCGGACCGTGGCGCACTCGGCACGATGCGCTCGTCGGACTACTCCTCAACGGCGGCATCCGCACCACGGAGGCACGGCGCTGAGCGAAGCTCCCACGTTGGCGCCGATCAAGCGGCGCAATGTCACAGGTTGCTCCCGTGTCCGCACGCCGTGGTGGGCGTGACCGTTTTGACGGACAATCCTGGCGCTCCGCCCGATCCGACTCATCGAGAGCCATCGCGTCGAGTGGTTGCAGCAACATAGCGAGGAGCCGTCCGACCCTGAGCTGGGGGCCGGACGGCTCGACTCTAGCTGCTCATGCCGGCCGCAGGTGGATCATTGCAGCGAAAGAGACCGCTCCCCACCTTGGATTCCGCATGTCGCGGGTATGAACTGGCCTGGGGCGTGACTTTCACGGTCGCATGAGGGAGGCGCGTCACGTGATCACAACGGCTACCGCGATGCTCACGACTCGGAACGCATCGGTGGCCGAAGGTCGGCGCGCTGTGCGACGACGAGTTCGGCGGCCGTCCACATGACCGCCTGGAGCGCAGTCACGTGTTCGGTCAGCCGATGAAGTCCGAGAGCAGTGAGACGGAGTTTGATCCGACGTCCTTCGGTCCGGATCTCCAGGTATCCGGCCGCGCGCAGACTCTCGGCGTGCTGCGCGAAGCTCTGCCTGCTAAGGCTCAACGCATCCCGAACGGCGACGTCTTCGCACCAGCGCATGTCGGCCAACAGGCACGCGACGAACAGCCGGACTGGCAGGAGCAACAGGGGGTCAAGGTCCGTTGAGAGGCAGGCACTTCGGGGCGTCCGCCAGGCGTCATCGCTCCCCCGCCGGCAGTTCGGCGGTGCCAGGCCCGGGCGAACGCCGGAGGCAGGTCACACAGGGCATCCCGGCCGGGCGTTCCAGCAACTCGAGTTCGCCAGGACCGAACGCCTCACCGCAGTACGCGGTCAGGCGCTCCGGCGTGGTCTCCTCCGCCGGGATCGGGAACACGTGGACGACGCGGCGAGACTCGCCAACCGTGCCGGGTAACGGGCGCGCGATGACCAGGCGACCCGTCATCGGGCGCACCGCCGGGCATGGTGATCGGCGGGAACGGGCGCAGTCGGGGCGCCGCCCGTTCCCGCCGACGTGGTGGTCCGGCCGCCCTGCTCGGGAATGAGCCGCACGCGTTGAGGCGGGCGCGGCGGCAGGGCGGCCGGAGTCTGGAGGCGGCCGAAGAGCCGACGCCAGCGCGGCGGCTTCCGCTTGCACGTGCGTTCGGGCGCCGGCGGGGTCGAGCGAAGCCGGACCAGCACGTTGCACGCGCTGCACCGACGGCCCGGAGGCACCAGGCAGGAGTCGAACAGCACTTCGCGGCCGCACAGCGAGTAGTAGCGGCCAGTCTGGAGTGCGATGCCGTCGGCAAGGTCTTCGTCGGTGACGGCGTGGTCCAAGTTGTCGGCCACGCTGCGGTGCCAGGTCACGTACAAGCGAGAAGGCCGCGAGCCGCGTTCGCCGCTGGTCACGTTCGCTCCCCTGGTCGCCGGATGTATCGAAATCATCCAATCCGGAGGACCCACCCGAGCCCAGAGCACAAACGTCGGTGTTTCGGCGCGGAGATGTGGCAGCCATAGGATCTAGCAGGCGATATGCCTGCTAGTCTGTGATCACTGTCAGCAAAGCGAGGTGGTCCGGTGGTCAGCGTTCGTCGGCGCGAGGAGCTTGTTTCAGCTCGCAAGGCGGCCGGGCTGACTGAGGAGAAGCTCGCCGAAGTGATGTGTGTCGACCGATCAACGGTCATCCGGTGGGAAGCCGGCGAGTACGCGCCCCTGCCCTACCAGTGGCCGAAGCTGGCCAAGGTGCTCGGCCGCTCCGCCGACGAGCTGCGCGAGTTGATCGGCCTGCGCCTGTCCCAGGAAGCACCGATGCTCCGGTCGAGCCTCGAACCTGCGTTCGGCTGGCTGGATCGGCACGTCGGGTGGCCCCCGGGGACGACGCGCACGCGAGTCGCAGCGGCCGCGCCGACGAGGTCGCATGGTGGAGCTGCGGCCCGTCGAAGTCTCGTGGCTGAGGTCCTGGCGAGCTACTACGGCGATTCGATTCCCGGCCACGGGCACTACGCGGCGCGGTGCGGCCCGGTTCGGATAGCGACAAGCGTCCTGACGCGGCCGGAGTGGCTGGATTTGGCTTGCCCCTTGACGTTTGAAGGCGACCAGCTGGCGTTGTCGGCCGACGGCGAGGCGTCGCGCGAGCAGGTCGACGCAGCCGCCGCGGTTCGCCGGCTGGCTGAAGCCGCGACCCACGACGTCCGTATCGCCGACGTACCGCTCTACCGGCTCACGGACGTGCAGATTCGGCCAGGGACGGTCGGCGGCAAAGTCAGCGTGGTGCCGTTCGTCGAGTACGCGCTGAGCGTTGACCTTCTCGAACGCGAGCTACATGAGAGCCTGGCATCCGGTCGCGACCGGATGCCACTCCGCGACCGGTACCTGCCCGATCTTCCTGCTGTGCTCGACCTTCAGGGACGGCTTTGCGCCGGTGGAGTTCTCGCCTTGACGGCGATCGCCCGGTCGGCCGATCCGTATCGCGGTGAGGCGGACTACCTCCTGTTGATCCAGGAGCGGTCGGGACACGTGCTGAACACCGCGCGCAGGCTGGCCGTGATCCCGAAGAGCTTCCACGCACCGCTTGCCAACCACCGTGCCGACGCGCGGATCGGTGCCACGCTGCGGCGCGAACTGGAAGAAGAGCTGTTCGGGCGGGTCGACGTCGACCGGACGATCGGAACGCAGCGAGCCGCCGATCCGATGCATCCGAGCAGGCTGTCTGCTCCGATGCGGTGGCTGACCGAGCGGCCCGGCCGGCTGCGGATGGAGTGCACGGGGTTCGGGTTCAACCTGGTCAGCGGGAACTATGAGTTCGCCAGCCTGGTCGTGATCGAGGATGAGGAGTTCTGGCCGCGGTTCGGTGGCGACGTCGAAGCGAACTGGGAGGCGGCCGGGCTACGGCAGTACTCGACGCTCGACGGCGACTTGATCAGCGAGCTGATCGGCGACGAAACCTGGAGCAATGAGGGGTTGTTCGCTTTTCTCCAGGGCTTGCGTCGGCTAGCCAAGACAGGCGGAGGTCGAGTGCGAATTCCCGCCATTGAATTAGATTGCTGATGGCCAGCGGACGGTGAGGACCACCGAATCCGCCAATGCTTCCCAGGAATGGTCGACTCCTGGACCCCACATCACGTAATCGCCCTGCCGATTCATGATCTTGCCGCCGCCGGTGACTTCGACGCGGAATTCCCCGGAGACGAGCATCACCAGCGTGGTCCGTTGGTCGTCAGACGTCCACTCAGGACGCTTGTCACCCGCAGGGTGGTTGGCCCACTTGACTTCCACATCTTTGGAGGCGCGAACACCTTGCGACGGGTCGATGAAGTGCCCGACCAGCCAGCCACGCGTACCGGCCGTGTCCTCGTTGGCGTTGCCGACGGTCCAACCGTCGCTCACTGGCTGATCTCCCATTCGATCTCGGGCAGTTTCACACGCTCTCCGCCGATTTGCGCAAGGCGTCTGAGTCCTTGCGCCATGGCGAACAATCCTTCGTTGCTTCACGCTACATCACCCAGCAACTCGGTGACGAGTTCCGCGTCGGTAGTCGAATACTGACGAAGAGTCGCGGATTCCCAGTTTGCTTCGGCCACTCCCCCGTAGCGTGCCCAGAATTCTTCGTCGTCGATGACGATCAGGCTGGCGAACTCGTAGTTCCCGCTCACGAGGTTCAGGCCGAACCCGGTGCACTCCATCCGCAGGCGGCCGGGCTCCGCCATGAGCCAGCTCATCGGCTCGGTGAGCTTGGTCGGGTGCAGCGGGTCGGCTGCCAGCATGTCGCCCAGGGTGTTGTCGATGTCTGGGCGACCGAACAACTCCTCCTCCATCTCACGGCGGAGCGTCATGCCGACCTGAGCGTCCCGGCGGACGTCGGTGAGGGGCTGGTGGAAGCCCTTCGGGATCACCGCGAGCCGACGCGCCGCGTTGAGTACGTGACCGGACCGCTCCTGGACCAACAGCAGATAGTCCGCCTCGCCGCGGTACGGGTCGGCAGGCCGGGCGATCGCGGTGAGCGCGAGCACGCCACCTGCACACAGGCGGTCGCCGACGTCGAGCACCGACCGGAGATCCGGCAAGTAGCGGTCTCGGAGCGGCATGGCGTTCGAGTCGGTGGCCACGGCGTCCACCAGTTCGCCTTCGAGCAGGTCGACCGTCAACGCGTAGTGCACGAACTGGGACATGTCGAACGTCCCGCCGAGTTGGTGTTCACGGATGTCCGTGCTCGTCAACCGATAGATCGGGCTGTCCGTCAGCCGGGTGTTCATGGACAGCGTCTCGGCGAGCCGCTGAACAGCGCGGCCGGCGGCGTGGTCGTCCAGGTCCAAGTCGGCTTCAGGCTGCGCGCTCGGAACGCGGAACCGGTCGTGCGGCGGGCGCAGTTCGCAGTCCAGGTCCAGCCAATCTCCGCAGGTCAGGACGCTGGTGTTCATGGCCAGCTCGCCGCACCGCGCGGTGTACAGGCCGTGGTCGTCGAGCCGGTTGCCGTAGTAGGTGGCGAGCGCGGCCGCGACGTCGCGCTGGCTGACCCAACCGCGTCGCGTGCCGCGGTCGTGCAGGTCTTGGACGTTGACGCTCGCGACTCGCTCGGCGACGGCGCGGCGCGCGGTGCCGGGCGTCCAGTGGGCGTGCCGGTCGAGCCATTCGAGAGCCGCGCCGATGTGGGGGTCTGCGGCGAGTCGCTGGTCGGCCTCCGTCGTGTCGACGGCCGCCCCCTCGCCGATCAGCTCGGCGAAGCGGGCGCGCTCGGCCTCCGACGCCCGTTCATGGGCGGTGTCCAGGACCTGTTGCATCTCCGACTGCGGCCGGAGATCCGGTTTCTTGTGCCAGGACGCGACCGTGCGCGCGCTGATTCCGAGGTGTTCGGCGAACCGCTCTTGACTGAGCCGCAATGCCGACTGCAATGCGACCGCTGTTCGCCCCGTCCATCCCCCGGCCGGACTCATTGCGCTCCCGAATGTCGCTGATCTGCGGTGGTTGTGCAGTGATGCTGCGGTGCTTGTGCATGGGTTGCGACGCCGTTCCGGCCTTGAATTAGAGGCATGGAAAACACCTCGCTCACCCAGTCGCTAACGCTTCGGCTTCACGTGCTCGACCACGGTCGCAAGGCTCGTTTGGACGTCCTCCAGCCGGTCGGTGATCTCGGCCAGTCGCTGTTCAAGTGCGTCCAGCCGGGACCACAGTTCATGGCCGTCGTCGGCCGGCTCGTCCGGGTGCGGCGGCGTGCGATTCTGCAGCACGGCCAGCAGATGTTGCGGGTGCCAGCCCAGGGTCGTGGACAGCGCTTCGAGCGTCCGCGCGCTTCGACGGCGCTCCACCGTGTGGTGCTGGAGCTCGCGCACGATCGCCTGCGACACGTGCGATCGTTCGGCCAGCTCCCGTTGTCGCCAGCCGAGTTCGTTCACGCGCATGTTGATCGCCTTGGCGACTGCCGCCCAGTCCTCCGTCACGTATTCCTCCGCGCTCCGCCTCAGCGCCGAGATTAGCGGTTCGTCGAGCTTTCTCCGCGCCGCATAGCGCATTGCCTGCGGCGCGTCGGACGAACACGTCCAACGAAGAGCTGAAATCAACAACATAGTCTTGAAATCATCAGATTGGTTCTCTCATGAACGCCAAAAAGACCTTTCACACCATTCCCGAGTCCGCGTGGATTCTCGGCGTCTCCCGCAACACCGTCAGCCGGGCGATCCGGACCGGCATGCTCCGCGCCACCCTCTGCCGCTCCGGGCTGCGCGTGTCGTCCGCCGAGCTGACCAGGGCCCTTCAGGACGGAGGTGCGGCATGGAAGCCGACGACCTCTGGCTGATCGGCATCGCATGGCGGCTGGATCGCCTGCGGTGGATATCTACTGATGTCCTGCGCGACGTCGTGACCAGCGATGGAGCCTGCATGACGCCGTCGGAGGCCGGTCCGCCGGACGCTCGCGATGACCGGGAGTTCGCCAAGCTGTTGTGCGGCGGCTGCCCGGTCCAGGACGAGTGCCTTGAACTGGAGCTTCGGACGGCCGGCGTCGACACGGTCGGCGTCTGGGGCGCGATGACCGACGATGACCGGCGCGCGCTACACCCGCACTGGCTGCGTCGCGGCGAACGCTTCGAGCGGGGTGCGCGATGAACGGACTCACCGTGACGCCCACGCAGATCCTCGCCGGTGTCGGCGTGCTGATCGTCCTGTTCTGGGTCTGGCGGGCCGGTGCTCGTCGGGCGAAGGCCGCCGCCGAAGCCGCTCGGAGCGGGGCGCGGCTCGTGTCGCTGGCCGGGCGCGTGCTGTTCAACGCCGGGCTGATCGTCGCCGTTCAGTGGGTGGTGATCGCTCACCCGGGTAGCCCGTGGCTGCTGTTCGCCGTGCTCGGGTTGCCAGCGCTGTTCGCGTCGTATGCGCTGACTCGCGCCATGACCGTGACCACGGTCGACACCTCGAAGCGGGGTGGTCGGCGATGAACCGAGCGCAACGGCTCGCACAGGACGCGGCCGAAGCGGCGGAGGTGCGCGCCTACCAGACCGATCCGGACGTCGTCGCCCTGCGGATCGAGCGCGTCCGGCGGCAAGTCGACTGGATGTGCTGGTCCGGGATCGTCCTCGGACTGGCCTTCACGATGACCAACGTCCAGGGCTTCGCGTCGGCCGGCACCCGGCCGGGGTCGCTGCCGTGGCTGGCGGCGTGGGTGCTGGACCCGACCGTCTCGCTCGTCCTGCTGGCGATCCTGAGGGCGGAGCAGGTCACCGCGCGGTACCAGGTCAAGACGGGCGCGTGGGTGCGGCGGGCGAAGTGGTTCACGCTCGCGGCCACGTACGTCATGAACACCTGGACGTCGTTTGCTGCCGGGGAGGCCGCCTCGATCGTGCTTCACTCAGTGCCGCCGCTCGTCGTGTTCGTCGCTGTCGAGGCGATCACCGACCTGCGGGACAAGCTGACCGACGCCGTACTGGTGGCCGCTGAACGGCGTCCCGTTCAGCAGGAGACCGGCGGGCGACGCGTGCTGTTCGCCGACTACCTCGCCATCGCTCGGGAGATGTGGACGCCGGACGTCGAGATCACGCCGGCGTGGGTGCGGCGAGCTACCGGGTGCTCGCGTGGCCTGTCGCCCCGGTTGGCGCGGGCGCTGCGGGCGGAGGTGGCCCATGACTGACTCGTTGCCGGTCAAGGCCGATCCCGTGCTCGACGGCGAACTGGTCGACGACACGTTGCCGCAGCCGCGTCCGCGCGCACCGAAGAGGAATCGCTTCGTGTTGTGGTGGCTGCACTCGCCGCGCGTGCCGTTGTGGCTGAAGAGCAAGCCGCAGGCGAGGCAGGCACTTAAGGATGCCGTGATGTGGCTGGTCCTGTCGCCGTTGCGGTTCCTCGGTGCCGTGGTGCGCGGTGTCGTGGTCGGCGCGCGGTGGTGGCGCGGTTGGGTGACTATCCGGGACTACCGGACGGCTGATGGTGCTCTCTGAATAGGGCCAGTCCTGCTCTCTGAAATTCCCCAGTTGGGGTGTCCTGTCGGCGCGCCGTTTGCGCTGGTCAGCGGCCTTCGGGTGACGGTTTCGGTGTTGATCACCGTGACCGTTGCCGGAGGCGTGGATGCTCACTCTGGAGGAAGACGTGGAGGCGCAGGCGCTGCGTGCTCAAGGCTGGTCAGTCTCGGCGATCGCCCGACATCTCGGGCGTGACCGCAAGACGATCCGCCGCTATCTGGCCGGTGAGGTGGTGCCGGGCAAGCGCCGGTCGGCGGGGCCGGACCCGTTCGAGCCGTTCGTGGCCTATTGCCGTGCCCGGCTGGCCGACGACCCGCATCTGTGGGCGGCGACGCTGCTGGACGAGGTCACCGAGCTCGGCTACCAGGGCGGCTATTCGACGTTCACCCGGGCGCTGCGCCGCTATCAGCTGCGCCCGCATTGCGAGCCTTGTCAGGTTTCCCGCGGCCGTGACGTCGCGATCATCGCCCACCCGCCGGGTGAGGAAACCCAGTGGGACTGGCTCGAGCTGCCGGACCCACCGCCGGGCTGGGGCGCCGGGAAGCAGGCACATCTGCTGGTCGGCGCGCTCGCGCACTCGAGCAAGTGGCGCGGAGTCCTGGCCGACGCCGAGGACTTCCCGCACCTGATCGAGGCCCTCGACCAGGTCGTCCGGCGCCTGGGCGGGGTGACCCAGGTCTGGCGCTTCGACCGGATGGCCACTGTCTGCCACCCCGCCTCCGGCCGCATCACACCCGCGTTCGCGCAGGTCGCGAAGCACTACGGGGTCCGGTCGGTGACGTGCCCGCCGCGGCGCGGGAACCGCAAGGGCGTGGTCGAGAAGGCCAACCACTCCGCCGCGCAGCGCTGGTGGCGCACCCTCGGCGACGACGTCACGCCCGTCGAGGCCCAGGCCGGGCTGGACCGGCTCGCGGCCAAGCTCGACAGCCGCCGCCGGGTCCTCGACGGCGAACGCACCACCGTCGCCGGCCTGGCCGCGGCCGAGCGGCTGCACGCCCCGCCGCTGGTCGCGTTCCCGGCCGAGTTCGACCTGCCCCGGACCGTCACGCCGCAGGCGCTGGTCGCCTTCCGCGGCAACTCCTACTCCGTCCCGCCCGGGCTGGGCGGCGCGCAAGTTCAGGTCCGCCATCGGCTCGGCGCGGACGTGCTGCGGATCGTCACCGAGGGCGGCGCGACGGTCGCGGTCCACCACCGCGCCCCGGACGGGGCCGGGCGGGTTGTCCGCGACGACGGGCATGTGATCGCGCTCGAACATGCGGCGATGGGCGCGTTCAGCACCGATCGGCCCTGCACCCACAAGACGCGCCGGCCGCCGTCGGCGGCGGCGTTGGCCGAAGCAGCCAAGCTGCGCGGCCTGCCCGCGACGGGGCCCGCGGCTCACGTCGTGATCGATCTGGCCACCTACGCCGCCACTGCGGCGAAGCTGGGCAGTGCACCCACCTATGAGTCCGAGGAGGACTGATCTCTTGTCCGGAAACCGTTTAGGGCCACAGATGAGCGAGGCCCGCCGTTATCAGCAACTCCGTTCGCACTTCTCCTACCTGAAGCTGGACAACGCCGCCGAAGCCCTGCCCCGCGTCCTCGACCAGGCGCGCGCGGAGAACCTGTCGATGACTGCGGCGCTGGAGCGGCTGCTGGAGATCGAGGTCAACGCCACCGAAGAACGCCGTCTGGCTGGGCGGTTGCGGTTCGCCTGCCTGCCCGATCCCTGGACCTTGGCGGATTTCGACTTCGCCGCCCAGCCCGGCGTCGACGAGAAACTCATCCGCGACCTGGCGACGTTGCGGTTTCTCGACGACGCCTCGAACGTGTTGTTCGTCGGGCCGCCCGGGGTCGGCAAGACGATGCTCGCCACCGCGCTCGCGCGCGGGACGGCCGAGGCGGGCAACCGGGTCTACTTCACCACCGCGGCCGACCTCGCCGCCCGCTGTCACAAGGCCGCGGTCGAAGGGCGTTGGCAGACCTGCATGCGGTTCTTCGCCGGACCGAAACTGCTCGTGATCGACGAGCTCGGCTATCTCCCGTTGCCCGGCGACGGGGCCTCGGCGTTGTTCCAGGTGATCAACCAGCGTTACCTCAAGTCATCCACGATCTTGACAACGAACGTCGGGATCGCCGACTGGGCAACGGCTTTCGGGGACGCGACAGTCGCAGCGGCGATGCTGGACCGGTTGCTGCACCGGGCGACCGTCGTTGGCATCGACGGCCCGTCTTATCGGCTCCGCTCGCATCAGTCCACATCGGACAAGTTGCGGAAGGCGGTGAACGCGCATGTCTCCTGACCCGAGCGACCCGGACTACAACGCGACCCGCAAGACCTGCCCGATCTGCTGGGAAGCGTTCGTCGCGACCGGCCGGCAGGCCAAGACCCGGCTCTACTGCTCGCGCCAGTGCAAACGCACTGCGGCCGCCCGCCGGGAGGTCGAGCGCACCACACCCGCCTCGGCTACTGCCAGTCCCTTCGGGACACCGCCTCCGGCGGCGACCCCGCCGGCGCCTGCGGCGCCGCTGCCGCACATCGCGGCCCAGCGGGACTGCCCGCACTGCGGCGGCCCGGTCACCATCGTCGCGCTGCTCACCACGCCCGAAGCGGCCCGGCCGCAGATGCCCGTCGCGGCACCCGGCGGAGTGATCCCGCTCCGCCGCTGACACCGGTTACGCTGCACTCCTCAGCTGGCCCATTTCGGAGAGCATGGCTGGCCCATCTCGGAGAGCGCGATCACGGCCGCCGAGGAGTCCGAGAAGCTTGCCGACAAGTTCACCGAGATTCGGGCGCTGACGTTGTTCCGGTGGAAGGTCACCGGTGCCGTCGTGGTCGTCACGGCTGTGGCAGTTGCCATCGTCGATCTCGTGTACGGAGCCGATCCTTTGTGGCTCGGTGGAGCTGCTGCCTCAGTGGCGCTCGCGATCCTTGGGCGCAGGAAGGACGGCAGTCCTGGCCGCAAGCCAGCGCTCGCCGGACCGCGGACGTTGACGTGGACGATGGACCCGCAGGTCCTGGTGGACGCGTTCCGCGACGCAAAGCTGATTGGCAAGGACGAGACCTTGCGGCTCGTCGAACGTGCGACGCGCGTCGGAGACGGCTGGGTCGTCACCGTCGATCTCCCTGCCACCCGCAAGGCGGCCGACGTGGTCAAGAACCGGGACGCGCTCGCGTCGGCACTTGCCGTCGATGAGGTGCAGCTCATCGTGGAGCGCGTCCGGGGCAATGGCGGGCACGCCGGGCGGGTGTCGATGTGGGTTGCCGACGAGGACCCGTACAGCTCGCCACCGTTGCGGACGCCGCTGCTCGGCGTGACGCAATGGGACGCTTGGCGGCCGATCCCGTTCGGACGGGACGCCCGGGACCGGCGGATCGACCTTCCGCTGGTGTGGACGTCGCTGCTTGTGGGTGCGATTCCGCGACAGGGCAAGACCTTTGCCGCCCGGCTCGCGGCGGCTGGACTCATCCTGGACGCGTGGGTGCGGCTGTACGTCGCGGACTTCAAAGCCGGGAAGGACTGGGACGCGGCCGGCCTGGTGGCTCACCGCTTCATGTCCGGCGACGAGCCCGAACACGTCCTGGCGCTCGTGGACTGGCTGATCGAGCTGGTAGGCGAAGTTCAGACGCGGTTCCGGCGGATGCGCGACCTGGACGACCTGACGTGCCCGGAGTCGAAGGTCACGCCGGAGATGTCCCGCGACAAGGCGCTGGACATGCCGATTACGGCGATCTTCATCGATGAGGTCCAAATTCCCTTGGAAGACCGCACACCCGTTGACGTTCAAGGAAAGAAGCTTCCTGCGGGTGAGTACGTCGGCGAGCTGCTGACATGGCTGGCGAAGAAGGGACCAGCCGCCGGGATCGTGCTCGTGCTCGCCACGCAGCGGCCGGACTCGAAGACCATCCCGTCCGGGCTGCGGGCGGTGCTCGGGTCGCGGTTCGCCCTGCGAGTGATGGACTGGCGCGACTCGAACATCGTGCTCGGCGAGCAGATGAACACGCGTGGGTTCGACTCGTCCCGGCTGCTGCCCTCGCACAAGGGCGTGGGCATCCTGCGGCCGGACGGCGACACGGCGGCCGGGGCCGACGTGCTGGCGATGACGGTCCGGACCTACTACATGCCGAACGAGGACTGGAGGACCATCTGCGAGCAGGGCCGGGCCCTGCGCGAGGCGGCCGGGACCTTGACCGGGCACGCGGCCGGGCAGGACGCGACACCGGTGCTCGACCACGCTGCGGCCGTCAAGGCAATCGGTGCAAGTCATCCTGTTGACTCGGTTCAGCTGCCCCAGTTGCTCGCCTCGCTTGTCGAGTACCTGGGCGATGACCTGGGCCCGGACGGCCGGGAATTCGTGCCGACGGCCGAACTACTTGACGCCCTGGAGATCGACCGGAAGGCGTTCTCGCAGGAGATGACCGACCTGGGATGCCGGCCGACGCGCGACCGGGTGACCAGCGAGGATGGCGAGATTCGGCAGGTACGCGGATACCTGACGGCTGAAATCAGGAGCGCCGTCGACCGCACTACCACTGGCACGGAGGCGGCAGACAAGGACGGCGAGCCATGAGCGCTGCTCGTTCCGAAGAGCCGCAGGTCCGGGTTATCCTACCTGCGGGATTGCCTGAGCTGACGCCTGCCGTCGCGCGCGCATTGCTGGCCGTTCTGATCGAGGTTACTGAGGTGCCAGTGCCGGACGCGCCGGTGGAGGAGGTGAACCGTGACAGCTGAAATCATCAGCGACCCGTGGGCGACGCTGGACGACATCCTGGGCTTTGAGGTCGCCGACGTGGCGGACGACGGAATCGGGAACCTGGCGGGCTACGGCCGATGTTCGACCGAGGACAACCAGGACCCGGAGACGTCCCGCGGCTGGCAGTTCGGGAACGCGCGAAAGTTCGTCGAGCCGCTCGGTGGGCAGATCGTGGCGGAGTTCTTCGACGTCGGGCAGTCAAGGTCCGTCCCGTGGGAACGGCGGACCGAGGGCGCGCGGTTGCTCGCCGAGTTGAAGAATCCGCACCGCGGATGGGACGCGATCGTCGTTGGCGAAGGCACGCGTTGTTGGTTTGGCAATCAGTTCTCGCTTATCGCGCCGAAGTTCGCGGCGTACGGCGTGGATCTGTGGGTCCCAGAACTGGGCGGCAAGTACGACGCGCGGAACCCGTCGCACAAGATGCTGATGAGCGTGCTCGGCGGGATGAGCGAACCCGCGGAAAGCTGCAGAAGGGTTCAAGCTGCGGGTGCTGGCGCTCGACGAGCCGACGGCGGACGTGGTCCGCCGGATCTTCGCCGAGTACCTGGACGGAAACGGCGATCGCGCGATCGCCAACCTGCTCAACCGGGACGGCATTCCCTGTCCCTCCGCGCACCGGCCGGACCAGAACCGGCACCGGCTCGCGGACGGCTGGCAAGGCAGTTCGGTGCGGGCGATCCTGGACAACCCGCGATACACCGGCTACGCGATCTTCGGGCGTTGGACGAAACAGGAGACGTTGCTCGACCCGGAAGACGTCGCCGCGGGCCACGTGGTGCGGTTCAAGCGCGCGACGCCGGACCGGATCGTACGGTCGCGCGAGCAGGCGCATCCGGCGATCGTGTCCGTGGAGACCTTCACGCAGGTACAGCTTTTGCGCCGGTCGAAGTCAGCGGGCGGATTGAAGACAGCACGCAAGGCCGAGCGAGGCGCCCGGAAGACCGCGCGGTCCTACCTCCTGCGCGGACTGGTCCGATGTGGAATCTGCGGCCGGAAGATGCAAGGCGCCACGATCCGGAAGGGCGCCTACTACCGCTGCACCTCGCGGACCATGGCGCCCGGCTCCCTGAAACTGGAGGATCACCCGAAGACGGTCAATCTGCGCGAAGGCGTGGTCGTCGAGGCGCTCAGCGGATGGCTTCACGAGCTGTTCCACCCGGACAACCGGGACCGGACGGCGGCCGCGCTACTCGGGTCGGACGGCAATCAGGCCGGCGGTGGTGCGTTGGACGCGGTGAGAAACAGGCTGGCGGACGCGGAGGCAAGGCTTCAGCGGTATCAGGCCGCCATCGCGGCCGGAGTGGAGCCCGAAGCACTCGTCGACCCGATCAACCAGGCACAGGCCGAACGAGCCACCGCGAAAGCACAGATCGAGAGTCTTCCGGCAGGCACGAGCGTGTCGACAGCTGAGGTCTACGCGAGGATTGATCAGCTCGGCGACGTCTGCGGAACGCTGGCCGATGGAACCACGGCCGGCCTGAGCCGCCTGTACCGCGCGTTGAACCTAGAGCTACGCTACGAACCAAAAGAGCTGGCCGTCTATGCGACGACCAGCCCGGTTGTAGATAGTGCGTGTGTCCGAGGGGGGACTTGAACCCCCACGCCCGTTAAGGGCACTAGCACCTCAAGCTAGCGCGTCTGCCATTCCGCCACTCGGACCTGCTGGAGAAAAGAGTACCCGGCCGCCTTGTGGGGGCGTTCAGGGGGGTCCGGATCTGCTCGGCACCTGGGGTTGGGATGATCATGCGTTTTGGCTCGCCACTGTATCGATCCAGTCCTCTTGGCCTGCTCGGCTTCGGGCGAACTCGCGTAGGGGCTCCTGGTAGCGGTAGGCGTCTGGGCCGGCTGGGTCCAGTAGGTGCGCATCCACCAGGGACTCCAGGATCGCCGCTGCCGCTGGTAGCTCGAGGTTCAGGGTTTCAGCGGCTGCGGAGAGTGGGACTACCGGCATTGCCAGGTGGGACAGCGCTCGGAACGCTCGGGACTGGGCCGGGGTCAGCTGGGCCATTGCCGACTCGTAGGGCTTCTCTATTGCCCTGCACTCCGGGGGTGTCACCGGGGAGTCTGGCGCCGGGCGGCCCAGGCGGCTCAAGGCCTGGGGCATCGTCCACTCCGGGCGGGATGACACTCGGGCTCCCACCGCCTGCAGGACCTGAGGTAGGCCCGCTGTTCGGGCGACCAGTTCTTCGGTCGCGGCGCGGTCGTGGTCGGTTCGGGGGCCTATCAAGCGGCTCAGCAACTGCAGCGATGCCGTGGGGTCCAGGCCTTGTAGTTTCTGCCAGTGGGCGTGGGGCAGGCCGTACAGGCGCTGGCGGGCCGTGATCATCACCGCCGGGCCTCCGGTGCCCGGGAGCAGGGGGCGGATCTGCTCCGCTGCCTGGGCGTCGTCCAAGACGATGAGTACGCGGCGGCCTGTGGTGCGGGTGCGCCACAATGCCGCTCGCTCGCTTGACGACGGTGGCAGGTCCGTGACGCCGATGCCTCGCAGCAGCTCGGACAGCGGGTCCGGTGAGACCGACAGGTCCGTGAACAGCTGGCCGTCGGGGAAGGACGTTGTGATCTTGTGGCCCAGCTGGATCGCCAGGGTGGTCTTGCCGATTCCGGCCAGGCCTTCGACGCCCACTACCGGGACGCCTGGGCCGGTTGTCCGCAGGGTGTCGGCCAGCGCGGTCAGCATGTCCTCGCGGCCTACGAACTCTGACAGCTGCGGAGGTAGTTGCGTGGGGCGGGTGATGGTGGCGGCCAGGGTCGGGTCCGAGGACAGGATTCTGCGCTGCATTTCGCGTAGTTCCGGGCCTGGGTAGAGGCCCAATTCGTCCTCGAGCCGGCGCTGGATGTGGGCGAAGACGTCCAAGGCCTCGGCTTGTCGGCCGGAGCGGTAGAGGGCCAGCATCTGCAGCTCGCGGGGGCGTTCTCGCATGGGCTGCTCGGTGATCAGCTCGGTCAGGGCGCTGATGGCGCCTGCGTGGTGGCCCGCCTCGATGTCGGCTGCCGCTAGGTCTTCGATCGCCTTCAGGCGCAGCTGCTCCAGGCGGACGCGTTCCGCCTCGAAGCCGTTGACGCCCGACAGCGGGGCGCCGTGCCACAGGTCTAGTGCGGCTCGGAGGGAGGCGGCGTCGCCGGTTGTCAGCAGGTGCTGGAACTCCGTCAGGTCCAACGTCGGCGCGATGATCGCGTAGCCGCCGCCGATCGACTTGATCGGGGTGTCCGGCTCCAGGGCGTGGCGCAGGCGGGAGATGTACGAGCGGACCATGCCGGTCGCCGCCCTCGGTTCTGCGCCGCCCCAGAGCGCCTCGACCAGCTGGGCGGGTGAGAGTGACGTGCCGTCCTGCAGGAGCAGGACCGCCAGCGCCGCCCGTTGCTGGGGCGGGCCCAGCTCCAGCTCGACGTCGCCACGCCACGCCCGTACCGGGCCCAGCACCTCGAACCGCACTGATTCGGTCACGCTCAGCGCAACCGCGGGCGGCGGGTCGCTATTCCACAGCGGCGAGCGACCGGTGCGTCGGCGCGTCCGGGACGTGCGCCGGTCGTCCTCGCGCGAACTCCTTCCGCAGCACCGGGACGACCTCGGCGCCCAGCAGGTCGATCTGCTCCAGCGCCGTCTCGTGCGGGAGGCCCATGCCGTCGACGTTGAACAGCTGGCGCTGGTAGTCGCCGAAGTCCTCGCGGAAGCGCATGGTCCGGTCGATCACCTGCTCCGGGCTGCCCACGACCAGGGGTGTCTGGTCCATCGTCTCCTCGAGCGAGGGGCCGTGGCCGTAGATCGGCGAGTGGTCGAAGTACGGGCGGAACTCGGCGATCGCGTCCTGGGAGCGGCGCCGGATGAACGTCTGGCCGCCGAGGCCGACGATCGCCGTGTCCGCGGGGCCGTGGCCGTGGTGCTCGAAGCGCTCGCGGTAGAGCGCGATCATCCGCCGGGTGTGCTCGACCGGCCAGAAGATGTTGTTGGCGAAGAACCCGTCACCGTAGAAGGCCGCCTGCTCCGCGATCTGGGGGCTGCGGATCGACCCGTGCCAGACGAACGGCGGGACGCCGTCCAGCGGACGTGGGGTCGAGGTGAAGCCCTGCAGCGGAGACCGGAACTTGCCGGACCAGTCCACGGCTTCTTCGCGCCACAGCCGCCGCAGCAGCGCGTAGTTCTCCACGGCCAGTGCGATGCCGTCGCGGATGTCCTTGCCGAACCACGGGTACACCGGGCCGGTGTTGCCGCGCCCGAGCATGAGGTCCAGCCGGCCGTCCGCGAGGTGCTGCAGCATCGCGTAGTCCTCGGCGATCTTCACCGGGTCGTTCGTGGTGATCAGCGTCGTGGACGTCGACAGCACGATCCGGCTGGTGCGCGCCGCGACGAACCCCAGCAGCGTGGTCGGTGACGACGGCACGAACGGCGGGTTGTGGTGCTCCCCCGTCGCGTAGACGTCGAGGCCGGCCTCTTCGGCGCGGACGGCCGTCTCGACCATCCGCCGGATCCGCTCGTGCTCGGTCGGTGTCACGCCGGTGACGGGGTCGGTCGCGATGTCGCCGACCCCAAAGATGCCGAAGTGCATCCCTAAAGGCATCACAGCCCCTTGAACGCGTCGTGGTGGGCGGCGAGCCAGGTGCCGAAGTCCTGCAGCCGCGGGTTCAGCTCGCGCACGGCGCCGGGGTCGCGCGCGCCGGCGAAGACGCTCTCGTACTCGGCGTAGTAGAAGAACATGTTGGCCAGGTCGTCGGCGCCCGGGAACCCCTGGGCGCGCACGGCTTCGACGCTGACCGGGCGGTAGGCGACGTCCTCGCCGAGCTCCTTGGCGAACGCCGCCGCGTACTGCTCGCCGGTCAGGTTCTCGCCGGAGATGCTGATCGTGCGGCCGACGAGCTCGGGGCCGCGTTCGAAGACGCCGAACGCCGTTCGGCCGATGTCCTCGGCCGCGATCGCGGGCAGCTTGCGGTCGCCCATCGGCAGGTGCAGGGCGAGGACGCCGTCGTCGTCGCGGACCGGGCGGAAGAAGTCTAGGAAGGACTCGAAGTAGAACGTCGTGGACAGGAACGTGGTCGGGACGCCCGCTTCGACGAAGAACGCGTCGGCCTCGGCCTTGCCGTCGAAGTGCGGGACCTTGTAGCGCTCGTTCAGCGTCGGGACGCGGTCGTCGTCGAGGCGCAGGTGCAGCCGGGTGTCGGGCAGCGTCGACCAGATGACGTGCTGCAGGCCCGCGGACTTGGCGGCCGCGGCCATCGCGCGGGCCTGCTTCTGCTCGCGCTCGACGTCGTTGTACTCCCAGAACGCGCTGACGAAGTAGGCGCCGTACGTGCCCTGCAGCGCCGTCGTCAGGCTCGCTTCGTCGTCGAGGTCCGCGACCACGACCTCGGCGCCACGCGCGGCGAGCGCCAGCGCGGCGTCGGAGTCGGGGCGGCGGGTGATCGCGCGGAGGGCGAAGCGGCCGGCGGGGTCGTCGAGGATGGCGCGGGCGACGCCGCCGCCCTGCTGGCCGGTGGCGCCGACGACGGCGATGATCTTCTGCTCGGTCATGGTTCTCCCGGGTTTCGGTGACCGGGACGTCCGGTCGTGAACCCAGGTAACCGCGGCGATGTTGGCGGCTTGTGCACGCCGCGTGCACGCGGTTTACAAGACCTGCGCGGATTCCTAGGATTCGCCGGGCACGAGACGGGAGGTGCTGGATGGCGCGCCGCGCCGAGCGGGACGACGAGATCTCCGTCGCCGAGCTCTTGAAGGAGACCGGCGCCACGGCGCGGCCCTTGACCGGCTGTTCTCTGCCGCCGCGGGTGCCGCTGCCCGACGGGTTGTCGCCCGCGGAGCACGTGGACCGGATCGAGCAGCGGGCCCGGGAAGCCGCCGCCGCGCAGCAGCGGGCCGGGGCGCGGATCCGGTGGGTCAGCGCGATCTGCGGGCTGGTCGCCGTCGTCGGCAGTCTCGTCGTGATCGCCGTGACCACCAGCTCGCCCGGCCGGGAGGCGTCGCCTCCGCAGGTGCCGCTGCTGCCCGCGACCACCCCGAAGCCGGCCACGAGCACGCCACCGCCGCCGAGCCCGACACCGATCCCGACCGTCATGGTGGGCCGGCAGACCGCGCCGTCGAGTTCGGTGTCGGCCCCGCCGCCCCCGGCGTCGTCGAGCGCGGCCGCTCCCCCGGCGCCCTGCTCGGTGCGGTTCACCGTGCAGGACCAGTGGGACGACGGCTTCACCGCGGCCGTCGCGATCACCAACAAGGGTGCGAAAACGCTCTCGCCGTGGACGCTGAGCTGGACGTTCGCCGGCGGGCAGCGGGTCACGCACGGCTGGGACGGCGACTACGACCAGCGCGGCGGACGCGTCACGGTGAACGCCGCCGACTGGAACACCACCCTCGCGCCCGGCGCGACCGTGACCACGGGCTTCAACGGCTCGATCCGCGGCGGCAACCCGGCGCCCGGCGCGTTCACGCTCAACGGCGCGGCCTGCGACGCGGGCTGATCACGGGATTGATCCGCTTCGCGTCCGGGTAGCCGCCGAAGATCGGCCACCCGGACGAGGAGATGCGATGACTCAACCCCACCACGAGACGAACGAAGACGACTCCAGCGGCAACCCGATGGACGACCGGACCGAGGACGAGCGGGAAAGCCGCGACTCGGACGGGGACTGATCGCTCAGATCGTCTCCTCCGGACGCCGGGTCATCGTCGGCTCGGGGTCCGCGCTCCGGCGGTCGGAGTCGCGCAGCACTTCGCGGGCCTGGGCTTCGGGATCGGCGCTCTCGACGGCCTTTTCCTCGGGCAGCAGCTCGGCCCGGCCCGCGGTGCGCTCGTCGGGGTTGTGTTCCGCTTCTTGTGCCATACCCGCCTGGTACCCACGCGGACGGCGGCTCAGTCCCGGGAGCGGCGGTTGCCGGCCGCGGCACGGCGCAACCGGGCCGCTTCGGCGGAGATTTCACCCACCCGGGTACCCAGGTCGCCGGTCAGGTGCGGGCGGGCCGCGGCCAGCGGCGGCAGGAGGTTCGCCGGGTCGTCGTCGCCCAGTGCGGCGCCGAGACGATCGGCGCTCGCCTGCGCGGCCGGGGCCAGGCCGTCGAGCGCGCTCACGCGGCCGGCGAGCTGGCGCAGCACGGCGGCGTTGCGCCGCGCCCAGTCCGCGACGGCCCGGTCTCCCGCCCGCCGGTCGCGCTCGGCGTCGACGCGGGCCTCGCCGGTCCGCTCCCCCGTGCTCGACGGCTGCAGCCGCAGGTAACGCCGTTCCGCGGCCTGTCTGCTGGCGACGCCCAGCGCGGGCGCGAGGGTCACCCAGCTGGCGCCGGCCGCTCGCGCCGCCGTGATCAGCTCCGGCTCCCAGCCGGCCAGCTCGTCCCGCAGCAGCCGGAGGCCGCTCAGCGCGGTGACCAGCTGGTCCTGGTCCGCGGTGCCCGCGCGCGCGGCGGCGACCGCTTCGTGGATCCGGCCCAGAACGCCGGCGGTCTCGTCCATGGTCGTCCTTTCGACGACGGGTATCTTGTCGTCTTAACGACGACATGCTAAAACCGCCGTGCGTGTCGACGCCAGAGTTTCGAGCAAGACGTCGAGAAAGGTTTCGAGGTGACCGGAAGACCCGTGGCCGACGACCAGGCGCCGCTGACCGCACTGCTGCAGGAGCTGCTCGACCGCATCGCGGCCGAGGTACCGGGCGCGCTCGGCGCGGCCGTGACCGTCCAGCACGGCGACGGCCCGTTGCGCGTGGCCGCTGCCCGGGGGCTCTCGGCCGCGTGCGTCCGAGCCCAGCTGGAGCGGTTCGGCGGCCCGGTGCCGCTCGCTTGCCGCACGGGCGTGCCGGTGGTCGCCGCCGACGTCTTCGCCGACGAGCGGTGGCCCGCGCTCACCATCAGCGGCATGACCGAGCACTACCCCGAGTTCGCGGCGGACTGGCTGCGCACCCGCGGGGTCGCCGCGCTGCCCGCCGCCTGGGACGCCGACGGCGGGCTGGTGCTGTCGGCCACGCTCGACCGCCCCGCCACCGAAGAGACCGTGACGGTGTTGCGGCGCTACGAAAAGCTCACGGCGATGGCGCTCGTCCTCGCCGAGTCGGCCTGGCCGGACCAGACCGAGCAGATGCTGGACCTGCTGCAGTCGCGGGCCGCGCTGGAGGAGGCGAAGGGCATCGTCATCGCGCTGCGCCGCTGCAGCCCCGACGAGGCCTGGGCGACGCTGCGGCGGGCGAGCCAGGAGTTCAACGTCAAGGTCCGCGAACTCGCCGTCGCGCTGGTGGAGCTGATGTCCGGGGCGCCGGCGCCGCAGCCGGACGGCGAGCGCACGATCCGCCCGGGCAACGCGGCCCGCACCGCGGCCGAACAGCTGCTGCTGGTGTTCGACGACGCGGCTACGGCGTTGTAACACTTCCGGGCGCTCCGGCGACCTGCGGGCACCGGGACATCCCGGAAGGACACCCGGGAGGCCCCCATGGCGGACGCCAGTTCCTGGCCGGAGATCCACCGGGAACGCGCCGCGCTCGCCGACGATCTCGCGAACCTGCCCACCGCGGCGTGGTCGACGCCGTCGCTGTGTCGCGGGTGGACAGTCCACGAGGTACTCGGCCACGTGGTCGCGACCGCGAAGCTGACGCCCGTCACGTTCTTCGCGCGGCTGGCCGGTTCCGGGTTCCGGTTCGAGGCGATGGCCGCGAAGAACCTCGCCCGCGAGACGGAGGCCGGCCCGGAAGCCACGCTCGCACAGCTGCGCGAGCACGCGAACGACACCACCGGGCCGCCGGGACCGGCGGACTCGTGGCTCGGCGAGATCGTGGTGCACGGCACCGACATCCGCCGCCCGCTGGGGCTCGAGCGCGCGTTCCCGATCGCGACGCTCGTGCAGGTCGCCGAGTTCTACCGGCGGTCCAACCTGCTGATCGGCGCGAAGAAGCGGGTCACCGGGCTGACGCTGCGGGCGACCGACGCGGGCTGGTCCACCGGGAGCGGGCCCGAGGTGACCGGGCCGATGCTCGCGTTGGTGCTGGCCATGACCGGGCGGAGTGCGGTGCTCGACGAGCTTTCCGGGCCCGGCGTCGACCAGCTGGCGGCCCGCTGCGGAACGGATTCCTGAGCGATCCGGCTCGAGCGGCCGGCTGCGCACGGCGCCCAGCACCTCACGCCTCGCGGCGAGACGGGTGCCCAGGCGACCCCGCTCCGGCTCGGGTCTTCGGCGGACCGACGGGCCGCGCACGACGATCTTTCGGCACCGGTCGAGCGCCGCGGCACGACGTCTTCGCCAGGCCGCCGGCAGCACGCGGCGGAGGCGGCTCCTAAACGGGTTCGACACGGAACACCGCGATCCGGCCCGCCGCGTCGGCGACCGCGTCCGGGTTGGACGCTTCGGCCAGACCCGTTGTCACGTAACGGTTGCCGACGCTCGGCGGGCTGGTCTCCACCAGCTTGCGCAGGATCGGGCGCCGCTCCTCCACCGGCACCTCGACCAGCCGGGCGGTGGCCGAACGGCGGCCGCGGGTCAGCGTGACGCTGGCCGCGGCGCGCACGTTCGCCACCCAGGCGGCCTTCGGGTACGCCTGGATGATGTAGCGCTCGCCGTCCTGCGGGATGACGGCGATCGGGAAGGTGCGCGGGACGCCACTGCGGCGCCCCGCGACCGTGAGCAGCTGCATCGGGCCGAACGCGATGCCGAGCCGCTGGAGCCCGACGACGAGCTTGTTCCCGGCGTTCACCATCCGCCGGTAGTTCTGTGCTGTTGCCATGCCTCGAGCGTACACCAACTCGTACGAAACTCATATCATCCGAAAGCCGTAACTCAGGTCGGGTCGGGACCCGGTGCCGGCTCGGGCGGGACGGGATCCGGCACGGGCACGCTGCCGGGCTCGGGCGTCGGCAGCTCCGGGCCGGGGCTCGGTGCCACCGGATCCGGGCCCGGCGGTGCGGGGTCGGGGCTCGGCCCGACCGGGTCCGCCGGGATCGGCTCGGGTGGTGCCGGGGGTGCGGTCAGGCGCTCCGCTGCGATCGGCATCGATCTCCCTCCGCCGTCCGTGGGTCGGCCGGCTGTGACTCTTGGTTACCCAAGACGCGCATCCGGGAACCGCGCTTGACCCTGACACCGTGTCAGGCCGTACTCCTCGGCCATGACCTTCCGGACCGCCACCGAAGCCGCCGCCGGGATCCGCCGCGGCGCGCTCTCGGCTCGTGACCTGACCGAAGAACTCCTCGACCGCATCGAGGATTCCCAGCTCAACGCCGTCGTCGAAACCCACCGTGACGCCGCGCTCGGAGCCGCCGAGGACGCGGACCGGGCCGTCGCGCGCGGTGCCGATCTCGGGCCACTGCACGGCGTTCCGATGACCGTCAAGGACGCCTTCGCCGTCGAAGGCATGCACACGACCTGGGGTGAGCCGGCGTTCGCGGAGCACGTCGCGGACCACGACGCGGCCGTCGTCGAACGGCTGCGGGCCGCGGGCGCGATCGTCGTCGGCAAGTCCAATGTGCACCGCATGCTCGCCGACTTCGGGCGGACGGTGAACCCGGTGTACGGCCGCACGCTCAACCCCCGCGACCCGGCGCGCACGCCGGGTGGCTCGTCCGGGGGCGCCGCGGCCGCGGTCGCCGCGGGACTGTCCTATCTGGAGTACGGCTCCGACCTGGCGGGCTCGATCCGGATCCCGGCGGCCTACTGCGGCGTCTACGGCCTCAAGCCGACCGCCGGAACCGTGCCGCTGCGCGGGTTCCAGCCACCCGGCCCGCCCGCGGAGCCCGGCCGGGACTTCCCGTCGGCGGCCGGGCCGCTCGCCCGCTCGGCCGCCGACCTGCGGCTCGCCCTCGGCGTCACCGGCGGGCCGGACGGCGCCGAGGCACACGCGTACTCGTGGCGGCTCGCGCCACCGCGCCGCACTCGGCTGTCGGACTTCCGCGCCGGCGTCGTCCTCGACGACCCGCGCTGCCCGGTGACCGCCGAGGTCGGAGACGCGCTTTCGGACGTCGTCGACGCGCTCGCCCGCGCCGGCGTCCGGGTCACCGAAGGCTGGCCGGACGGCGTCGACCCGGCCGCCCAGGCGGAGTCGTTCGGGTTCCAGGTGGAGCTGTTCTTCGCGATGCGCGAAGGCGACGTCGCGGGCGTCGTCGAGCAGGAACGGCGGCGGCACGCTTCGGCGGCGGCGTGGGGCCGGTACTTCCGGGACGTCGACGTCTTCCTGTGCCCCACGGTCTTCACGACGGCCTTTACCCACGACGGCGAGCAGGACCGCTACGACGACCAGGTGTTCTGGATCGCGCAGGCGTCGCTGCCCGGCCTGCCCGCGGTGTCCGCCCCGGCCGGGGGCACACTCCCGGCCGGGCTGCAGGTGGTCGGCCCGGCGCACGAGGACGACACGGCGATCACGTTCGCCGAGCTCGCCGCGGCCGTCGCGGGCGGGTTCGTCCCGCCTGGGGAATGATCGGCGGATGTTCTCGATCGGGGACTTCGCCCGCCACGGCCGGGTGTCGGTCCGGATGCTGCGCCACTACGACGCGCTCGGGCTGCTGCGCCCGGCCCGCGTCGACCCGGCGACCGGCTACCGCAGCTACACCGCGGGGCAGCTGGCCCGGCTCAACCGGATCGTCGCACTGAAGGACCTCGGGTTCACCCTCGAGCAGGTGCGGACGCTGCTGGCCGAGGAGGTGCCGGTCGAGCGGGTGCGCGGGATGCTGGACCTGCGGCGCGCGGAGCTGGAGACGGCGGTGGCGGCGAGCGCGGCGAAGCTGGCGCAGGTCGAGGCCCGGCTGCGGACGATCGAGGACGAGGGCCGCGCGCCGGCGTACGACGTCGTGGTCAAGGACCTGCCGGCCGTGCGGGTGGTGGAGCTGACCGGCGTCGCGGCCGGGTTCGCGCCGGAGGCGATCGGGCCGGTGGTCCGCCCGCTGTGCGCGGAGCTGGGCCGGCGGCTGCCGACCGCCGACGTGACGCCGGCCGGGCGTCTGACGTGCTACTACGAGCAGCGCGCGGAGGACGAAGTCGTGGTCCACGCGGCGATCCCGGCGTCGGTCGGCCCGGGTGACCTGGCCGGCTTGAGCGTCGCGGACCTCCCGGCGGCACGCGCGGCGACGCTGGTCCACCGCGGCGCGATCGACGGCGTGCTGCCGAGCTGGCAGGCGGTCGTGCGGTGGATCGAGGCGCACGGCCACCGCTCGGCGGGCGCGCAGCGGGAGCTGTACCTCGACTGTCCGGAGGATCCGGCGGGCTGGGTGACCGAACTGCAGGAGCCGATCGCCTGAGATCGTTGCTATCGTTCCGCGGCGTGACCGGACAATCGCTTTCCCTCGAAGAACTCCCGGTCGTCTGGCGATCGGCGATCCTCCCGCGGCAGTACCGGCCGCGCGGTCCGCTCGTCGAAGTCCACCTGGTCCCGGCCGCTCCGGGGACGCACCACGCGACGCCGGACCTCGAGCGGACCCGCGGCGAACTCGCGGAGTCGGGCTTCGTCGGAGAGCAGCCCGTGCACGCCGGCTCGTCCGAGGACGGCGCGTGGGCGTTTTCGACGGCCGGGGAGTCCGGGCTCGCGGTGCTGAGCAGCGGCCAGCGGACGTGCTGGTTCCCCTTGCCGGAAGAGAGCTTCGACCGGGAGGCGCTGGCGCTGCGGGTCGCCGCCCGGCTGACCGCGTTGCTGGCCATCGGCCTTCCGCTGCCGGACGCCCTCGCGCCGGCGATCGGGCTGGATCCCGTCGCCGCGACGACCACCGTCGCCACCCGCAGCGTGCGCAGCCCCGGCCGGATCCGGATGGGGACCGTGGCGGCGTTCCCGGCCGACGAGCTGCGCCGGACGGCGCGGGAGATCGCCGAGGACCTGGTGGCCCGGCTGGCCGCGCCGCTGAGCTAGGCGCCGCCGGAGTCCGCTCGCGGGTGGTGCGGCTGGGCGTGCGCGCCCGGGGGCAGGTCGCGGTCCAGGTGGTCGGCGTGGTGCAACGCCTGGGCCAGCAGGCCGCGGACGTGGTTGTCGGCCGCCGAGTAGTAGACGAACGTGCCTTCGCGGCGGCCCTTCACCAAGCCCGCCAGCCGGAGTTTCGCCAAGTGCTGGCTGACCGCAGTCGGCGCCGCGCCGGCCAGGTCGGCCAGGCCGGCCACCGACGACTCGCCCTGCAGCAGCGCCCACAGGACCTTGATACGGGTCGGGTCGGCCAGCAGGCGGAACGACTCCGCCGCCAGGTGGACCTGCTCGTCGGTGGGCATGTCGAAGTCGGGCACTTCGTTACCCTACTACTTGCGTATATGCGCGCCTACGCAGGTAAGGTGACGGCCATGACGGGACACGGGCACCGCCACTCGCGGTGGCGACCGCACAGCCACGACAGCGCCGACCGCGTCGACCAGGCCCTCGAGACCAGCCGGCGCGGGATGCGGGCGCTCGTCCGGTCGTTCGCCGCGCTGTTCGTCACCGCCGTCGCGCAGCTCGTGCTCGTGGTCGTCACCGGGTCGGTGGCGCTGCTGGGTGACACCATCCACAACTTCGCCGACGCGCTGACCGCCGTCCCGCTCGGCATCGCGTTCCTGCTCGGCCGGCGGGCGGCGACGCGCCGCTACACCTACGGCCTCGGCCGCGCGGAGGACCTCGCCGGGCTGGTCGTGGTGCTGGTCGTCGCGGCGTCGGCGGTGATCGCCGGGTACGAGTCCGTGCTGCGGCTGCTCGACCCGCGCCCGGTCGGCCACCTGTGGGTGGTCGCGGCCGCCGGGGTGGTCGGGTTCGCCGGGAACGAGCTGGTGGCGCGGTACCGGATCACCGTCGGGCGCGAGATCGGCTCGGCCGCCCTGGTCGCCGACGGCCTGCACGCGCGCACCGACGGCTTCACGTCCCTGGCCGTGGTGCTCGGCGCGGCCGGCGTCGCGCTCGGGTTCCCGGCGGCGGACCCGATCGTCGGGCTCGGCATCACGGTCGCGATCCTGTTCGTCCTGCGCGACGCGGCGAAGGAGGTCTTCCGGCGGCTGCTGGACGCGGTCGACCCGGCAACGGTCGAGCTGGCCGAAGCCACCGCCCGCGACGTCCCGGGGGTGCTCGGCGCCGGCCCGCTGCGGATGCGCTGGATCGGGCACCACCTGCGCGCCGAGCTCGCGGTCACGGTCGCGACGACGCTGACGGTCGCGCAGGCCCACCGCATCGCCCACGACGTCGAGCACCGGCTGCTGCACGCGGTCGCCCGCCTGACGGCGGTCGTCGTCCACACCGAACCGGCGACCGGCGCCGAGCAGGCCCACGAGGGACTGGCCCACCACCACTGACCGAGGTCACGCCACGGGCTGCTCCACGGGTTCCGGCTTCGGGGTCAGCACGCCCGCGAACAACGCCGCCAGGACGCACAGCACCACCGGGACCGCGAACGTGACGTTCAGCGGCATCCACCGCGTCAGGCCGCCGATCAACGCCGGGCCGGCCAGCAGGCCCACGTAACCCAAGCCGACCACCCGGGCCATCAACGCGCCCGAGTTGCGCGTGTCCAGGTTGCCCGCCGCCGAGAACAGCTGCGGTACGCCGCCCGAGAGGCCCAGGCCGAACACCGCCCAGCCGACCAGGGACAGCGGGACCCACGGCGCCGCGGCGGCCACCGAGAGGCCCACGGCCGCCATCGCCGCGCCGTAGCGGACGATCGCCGCCGGGCCCGCCCAGGCCGCGACGCGGTCGGTCAGGAAGCGGCCCGTCGTCATGGCCACCGCGAACGCGCCGTACGCCAGCGCCGCCGTCGAAGCCGAGGTGCCCAGCACCTTCTCCATGTGCAGCGCGGCCCAGTCGTTCGCCACGCCCTCCGAGAGCATCAGCGCCAGGGCCAGCGCGCCCAGCAGCCAGATCAGGCGGCCCGGGGTCCGGCGGGCGGACGTCGGCGCCGGAGACGCCTGGGCGACGTCGGCGGGCGCGTCGGCCGGCTCGATCAGGAACCGGGCCGCCACCAGGGAAAGCACGATGCACACCAGGCCGGTGCCGGTGAGCGTGACGCCGGTCGGGACGCCCGCGCCGAGCGTCGCGGCGCCGATCACCGCGGCCAGCGCGCCGCCGATGGACCACATCGCGTGGAACGAGGCCATGATCGGACGCGGGTACGCGCGTTCCACGACGACCGCGTGCGAGTTCATCCCGACGTCGATCGCGCCGTTGCCGAAGCCGAACAGGATCAGCGAGAGCCCCAGCGTCCACCACGAGTTCGCGAAGCCCGGCGCGCACAGCGCGAGGCCGAGGAACACCCCGGCCGCCGGGACCAGCTTGCGGTGCCCGAGGCGGTCGACCAGCGGCCCGGAGACCTGCATGCCGGCGAACGCCGCGCCGCCGAGCACCAGCAGCAACGCGCCCAGCGTGCTGTGCGAGATGCCGGTGGCGCGCTCGACGTTCGGGATGTGCACCACCCACATCCCCATGCCGAACCCGTTGAGGGCGAAGAACATCCACGTCGCGACACGGGCGGCGCGCGGACGGGCGGAAACGGTCGTCATCGGTTCTCCAGCGAGTCTGGCAAGGGGACAGCGACGTGCACGAGCACGCCCCGCTCGGCCAGCGCCGCACGCTGGTCCGCGGGGGCACCCGGGTCGGTGATCAGGACATCCGCCCGGTCGGCGGGGCACACGTGGGCGAGCGCGGCGCGATCCCACTTCGCGCTGTCGGCGAGCACGATCGACCGCGCCGACACCGCCAGGGCCTGCTGCTTGACCTCGGCGTCGGCGAGGTCGAACGCGGTCAGCCCGGCGTCGAGGTCGAACGCGCACGGACTCAGCACGGCGACGTCGAACCGCAGCGCCCGCAGCGAAGCGAGCGTCAGCGGCCCGACCAGCGCCTGCTCCCCCGGCCGCGGTTCGCCGCCGGGCAGCAGCAGCCGCACGTGCGGGGCGTCGGCGAGTTCACGAACGGCGTGCAGCGACAGCGGCATCACGGTGACCGACCGGTCGCGCAGCAACCGCGCCAGCTCCAGCGCCGTCGTGCCACTGTCGAGGACGACGGTCTCGCCGTCGGCGATCAGCTCCGCCGCCGCGGCCGCGATGGCCCGCTTCGCCTCGGTGGACGCCGTGGCGCGGGCCGCGAACGGCGGCTCCATACCGGACGGTGACGCCGGGACAGCCCCGCCGTGCACCCGCCGCAGCACGCCGCGGGCGGCGAGGTGGTCCAGGTCCCGGCGCACGGTCATCTCCGACGCGCCGGTCACCTCGGCCAGCTCGCCGACGCCGACCTGCTCGGTGCCGCGCAGCCGCTCGACGATGACCCGTTGCCGCTCCGCGCTCTTCACTCCGCGATGCTCGCAAGAACCGCGCATTCGCACAACTGATTTGTTCGACCGATCACGCGACTTGTGCGAAATCCCGCTGCGGCATGATGGGGACGTGCACGTCGCCGAGACCACCGCAGCCCCGTGACCGGGGGCTACCTGAAGGGCCGGATCCGCCGCGAGGACATCATCACGGCGGCGGCCGCGGCGTACGGCGAGCTCGGCTACCACAGCTCGTCGCTGCGGGAGATCGCCAAACGCGTCGGTATCACCCACGCCGGCCTCCTGTACTACTTCCCGACCAAGGAAGCGCTGCTCGCCGCCGTCCTCGAACGGCGTGACGCCGACGACTCCGACCGCGAGCAGCTGCGCGTCCCGCCCGGGCTCGACGTCCTGCGCCACTTCGTCGCGCTGGCCGAGCACAACGTCCGCCACCCCGGCATCGTCGACCTCTACTCGCGGCTCGCCGCCGAAGCCGTGGCCCCGGACCACCCGGCGCACGACTACTTCGTGGAGCACTACCGGGCCGCGCGCGCGGGCGTGCGCGAGTCGTTCGAGGTCCTCGCCGCGCGCGGCCAGCTGCGCGACGGCGTCGACCCCCGGGTGGCGGCGCTGACCTTCATCGCCCTGATGGACGGCCTGCAGGTGCAGTGGCTGACCGTGCCCGGTGACGTGGACCTGGTCGGCTCACTGCGGTTCGCCCTGCAGAACCTGCTCGCCGTCCCGCTTTAGAGCGTCTTCTCGTACGGGTCCCACGCCGCCGGCAACGCGGGCGGCACAGCGACCACGCTGTCCACCTCCACGGGCTGCCCGCGAGTCAGCGACTCGTCGATGGCCAGCATCGCGTCGAGCACGTGGTAGGCCAGCTCGCCGGACGCGCGTTCGGGCACCCCGGCGCGGATCGCCCGCGCCAGCTCCAGCGTGCCGGTGCCGCGCGAAGCCTGGTGCCCCTTCGGTTCCAGCTCTTCGGGCTCGTCCTGACCGAACAGGTGCAACGCGGTCGCGCCGTCGAACCGGTTGGGGTCCGGGAGCACGGCGGTGCCGAGCGTGCCGGTCAGCTCGACGAAGCCGGTGCGCTTCAACGCCGAGTCGAAGCTCAGCACGAGCTGGGCGGACCCGCCCGAGGCGAACTCGACCAGGGCCGTGACCGTGGTCGGCACCGTCACCGGGAACTCCGTCCCGGCGCGCGGCCCGGACCCGATGACGCGGGTGTCGCGCGCCCGGCCGCCGGCGCCGGTGACCCGGCGGATCGGGCCGAGCAGGTGCACCAGCGTCGTCAGGTAGTACGGGCCCATGTCCAGCAGCGGCCCGCCACCGGCCTGGAACAGGAACTCCGGCGCGGGGTGCCAGCTCTCCGGCCCGGGCACCTGGAACAGCGCGAGCGCGGTGTTCGGCTGCCCGATCCGGCCTTCGTCGATCGCGCGCCGCGCGGTCTGCAGCCCGGCGCCGAGCACGGTGTCGGGCGCGCTGGCCACGCGAAGGCCCTTCTCCCGCGCGCGGTCCAGCAGCTTGCGGCCGGTCTGGCGGTCGAGCGCGAGCGGCTTCTCCGCCCAGACGTGCTTGCCCGCCTCGAGCGCGGCGAGGCCGACGTCGACGTGCGAAGCCGGAGTGGTCAGGTTGACCACCAGCTCGACGTCGGGGTCGTCGAGCAGCTCGGCCACGGTGCCCGACCGCGGGACGCCGTGCTCGGCCGCCCGCGCCGCCGCGCGCTCGGTGTCGAGGTCGGCGACGCGCAGGACGCGGACGTCCGGGAAGCTCGTCAGGTTCTCGAGGTAGGTGCCGCTGATGACGCCGGCACCGACGAACCCGACGCCGACCGGCCCGCCGGTCACTGCCCGGCGCCGGTCAGGAAGGCGTGGCTGGCGGCGATGGCTTCGAAGAGGTCGCCGTCGAAGGCGTCGAACTCGACCACGCGAAGGGCGGTCGGCGCGGCGGCGAGCACCTCGGCGATCGGCACTTGGCCCTGACCGGCGGGAAGCTGGCCGGAGGCGTCGGTGGCGAGGCCGCCGTCCTTGACGTGGATCGCCTTGACGCGGTCGCCGAGCCGGCCCAGCAGGGCGGCCGCGTTCTCGCCGCCCGCGGTGGCCCAGTAGGTGTCGACCTCCAGCGCGACGGCCGGGTCGAGCTGGTCGGCGAACACCTCGAACGCGGCGCGGCCGTCGATCCGGGACTCCAGCTCCCACCAGTGGTTGTGGTAGCCGACTCCGACGCCGTGCTCGGCCGCCACCTTCGCGGCGGCGTTGAGCGCGTCGGCGGTCGCGGCGATGTCGGCCGGGTCCTGCCACTGCTCGGGCTTGACCAGCGGGTCGATCACCAGGCCGATGCCCAGCTCGGCCGCCGCGGCGAACACGGCGGCCTGGTCGGCGCCGATCAGCCGGGCGTGGGCGGTCGGCGCGGTCAGGCCGTTGGCCGGCAGCCCGGCCCGCAGCGCCTCGACGTTCTCGACGACGCCGTACGGCTCCACCTGCGTGAAGCCGATCGCGGCGAGACGCCGCAGGGTGTCGGCGGGATCGGCCGCGAACGCGTCGCGGACCGAATACAGCTGCACGGAAAGCAGGCTCATCCCCAGCTCCTGAGATCACGGTGGCGGACGCCCGCCACGGCTCCACAAGATTTCTACCACCTGGTCAAAATTCGCACCAGGGCTTTCCCGGTGACTCGACCGGACAGATCCGCGGTTTTCCCGGACGTCTTCGTGCGTGCCCCGGCTCACCGGCCGCGGGGGTTTTGGGGTGCTCCGGATGGGGCAGTAACGCAGCACGGGAAGGGGCCGGACCGACGCTGGAGGTGCCGTCAGTGGACAGGACAGGGGACGAAGTGGACACGGGGGCGCTCGGCCACCCGGGGTCCCGTCGCGACCTGACGGAACTGTCCGAGGCCGCGCGCGATCTCGACCGGCGGATCGAGCAGCACTTGGCGCGGTTGCGCCGGGACCGCGCCGGACGCCGGGACGACCACCGGGACGACATTCCGGACCAGCGGCTTCGCCCGAGCGGCTGACCTCGCGTTTACCGCGGGGACGCGACCTACTACGCTGGGTGGCCCACGCCGCCCGCCGATGTCCTGCGAGGTCGCCATGTCCGACGTCCCGTCCGTGAGTTCCCCCAGCCAGAAGCCGGTGGGGGTGGATCCCGAGCGGCCGAGCATCGCGCGGATCTACGACGGGTTCCTCGGTGGTCACAACTTCTACGAAGTCGACCGCGTGGTGATGGAGAAGATCCGCCAGGCGGTCCCGGAAGCGGTGGACATCGCCCGCGGCAACCGCGGCTTCCACAACCGCGCGCTGCGGATGCTGGCGAGCCAGACCAAGATCCGGCAGTTCGTCGACTGCGGGTCCGGGCTGCCGACCGCGGAGAACACGCACCAGATCGTCCAGCGCATCGACAAGGACACGAACGTCGTCTACATCGACAACGACCCAGTGGTCCTGGCGCACGGCCGCGCGCTGCTCGCCGAGAACGACTTCACGCACATGGTCGAGGCGGACATCTTCAAGCCGGAAGCGGTCCTGGGCAACGACGAGGTGCTGCGTCACATCGACTTCACCGAGCCGGTCGCGCTGCTGCACGTCGGCACGATGCACCACTTCGAGGGCGACGGCGCCGCCGACGTCATGGGCGAGTACATCGACGCGCTCGCGCCGGGTTCGTACGTGGTGCTGTCGCACTTCTTCGACCCCGAGGTGCCGGAGCTGACCGCGATCGCCAAACGCATCGAGGACATCCTGACCCAGGGCCCCCTCGGCGCCGGCCGGTTCCGCACCCGCACCGAGATCGAGGCGATGCTGCCGGGCCTGGAGTTCCTGCAGCCCAACGCGACGTCGGAGCCGGGCCTGGCGGTCTGCGACGAGTGGTGGCCCGACGGCCCCCGGCTCACGCCGCTCAGCGGCTCCGCGAAGTGCGTGGCCGGGATCGTCGGGGTCAAGCGCTAGCCGTGGTCGTGAGTGGTAATGCGGGTTAGAACCCGCACCACCACTCACGACAGGCTCGCTAACGCAGCTGCCAGAGGTGGTCCGCGGTCCCGTTGTCGGCGAACTGGACCACCTGGGCGCTGTCCGCCGTCGACATCAGGTCGACGCCGAGGACCTTGCCGGAGTTGCGGTTCTTCACCCGCCACCAGCCGTCGCCGTTGTCGACCAGCTGCCAGAGGTGGTCCGCGGTCCCGTTGTCGGCGAACTGCACCACCTTCGCACTGTCCACGGTGGACATCTGGTCGACGCCGAGGACCTTGCCCGAGTGATGGTTGCGGATCCGGTACCAGCCGTCGCCGTTCGCGACGAGGTGCCAGAGGTGGTCGTCGGTCCCGTTGTCGGCGAACTGCACCACCCGCGCACTGTCCGCTGTGGACATCTGGTCGACGCCCAAGACCTTGCCGGAGTTGCGGTTCACGATCCGGATGGCCGCTCCCCCGCCGCCGGGCAGCCACGGATGCCCGTCCGGCGCCGCCGTCGGGAACGACGTGACGCGCAGCCGCGCCGCGCCCATCGGGATCAGCGTGATCGTCTCGACCGGCGCGTCGCTCTTCGCCGGTGACGCCTGCAACGGCGTGACGACGTGCTGGTCGTCCACGGTCCATTCGGCGATCTTCCGCGCCGACGCGGTGATCTTCACCGGGACGGCGTCCGGGGTGAACGGGTTGGCGGGCAACGTTCCCCCGGCCGCGGAGAAGGTCAGCGCCGCGTCGACGGCCAGGCCGTAGTTCCACGGCGTCGTCGCGTGCACGGCGTACTGCGGGAACTGTGCGGACCCGCCGAGCGACTGGTAGCTCTCGCCGATCTTCAGCGAGTACGTCAGCGGGCCGTGGTCGACCGACCGCGAGTCGTGGTTCGCGCTCCAGGTCCGCACGGTCGTGCGCTGCGGCAGCGTCAGCGTGACGACGTCGCCGTCCGCCCAGGTGCGCGAGACCTTCGCGAACGACGGCCCGGCGGTCACCGCGACCGACGCGCCCGCGACGACCAGCCGTGGCGCCGCGCACCACGCGGGAATCCGGAAGTACAGCGGGAAAGCCAGGTTCCGCGGCGTTCGGACGGTGAAGGTGACCTGCTCGGAGAACGGGTACGTGGTGTCCTCGGTGATGGTCACCGCCGTGCCGTCGGCGACTTTCGCCGTGACGCTGCTGGCGGAGTACATCGCCGCCGCGAGGCCGTTGTCCGGGGTGGCCAGCCAGAGTTCCTCGGTGAAGTACGGCCAGCCCATGCCGTAGTTGTGCGGGCAGCAGCGGTACTGGTCGACGCCGGGCAGGTAGGCCTGCATCGCGAAGCCGTTCTGGAACTGGCCTTCGCTCTTGGGGACGTTGTCGAGGTCGACGCCGTTCGCGCTGGTGATGTAGTGCACCGCGCGCCCGGCCGGGTCGAGCGCGGCGGGCAGGGAGTTGAACGCGAGGTCCTCGCAGCGGTCGGCCCACACCGGGTCGCCGGTCAGCCGGGTGAGCAACTGGTGACTGGCCATGAACTCGACGATCCCGCAGGTCTCGAAGCCCTGCCGCGGGTCGCCGAAGCCGGGACGCGCGTTCTCGTCGCCCGCGAACCCGCCGCCGGCGAACTGGCCGTACGCGGCCATGACCGTGGTGTAGTCCTGGTAGGTGGCCTGGGTGAGCGACGCCGAGCCGGTGCGCAGCGCGTACTGCGCGGGCTCGCGGAACCCCTGGGCGACGTTGACGTTGTGCAGGCTCGGCAGGTTGCCGACCCAGTTGGCGCCGTAGGTGTGGATCTTGTCGGCGAGGTCGAGCAGGAAGGTGTCGCCGGTGCGGTTGAACAGCCAGAACACGCTGTCGAGCCCGTCACCCCAGCGGACGGACACCCAGCTGGAGTTGAACGCGCCCGGCCCCTGCGCGTTCATGTACCGCAGGAAGCGCGTCAGGAACGGGACGACGCGCGCGTCGCCGGTGTACTCCTGCCACGAGCGCAGGGCCTGCAGCAGCGGCAGGTACGGCCAGAAGTCGGGGCCGTTGTTGAGCGCCGTGCGCAGCGCCGTCGGGCCGAAGAAGCCGTCGGACTGCTGGGTGGCGAGGATCGCGTCGATCCACTTGCCGGCGGTGGCTTTCGCGGTGGCGTCGCCGGTGACCGCGGCGAGGTCGACGTAGCCGCGCAGCCAATACGGCACCTCCTCCCAGCCGGTGCGCTCCGGGTGGACCCAGCCGCTGGTGGCGAAGTCGAGGAAGTGCGACGTCTCGGCGTAGTGCCCGCACAGGCCGTCGAGCTGCAGGCGCAGCTGCCCGGCGAGCCAGCCGCGCGCGGTGACCGCGCCGGACGGGAGCTTGAGAAACGCGGTGGGCTTGAGCGGAGCCGCGTTCGGCGTGTACAGCCCGCCGGCCGCGGGGGCGACGGTGCGGCCGCCGGGAAGGGCGGCCCCGGCGTCCCGCGTACTCGCGAACAGACCGGCGGCGACGGCTCCGGCGACGAACTGCCTGCGGCTCAGCGACACGGGTATCAGCCTCCGCGGTCGTTACAACGTTGTAAAAATAGTCTTACCCGCTGTATACAACGTTGTAAATCCGCCGTTCGTCGGAGGCGCCGGCGTACGGCCCGGATTCGGTCGTGTACCCGCGGTCAGATCCCGGTTAAGATCCGACCGGAGGGTCCGGAACGCACCGGGTCGCGACGACTGTGTGCGTGGCTCGGCGCAAGCCGGGCGGGTATCACGGTGGCCGATGGCGACCGGGCAGACCCGGACTGCCCTCCGCAGCACCGAACACCCCAGCTGAACCGACTTCGACGAGCACCGCCGGTACCGGGACGGGCGGTGCGATGAGCGAGGTCAAGGTGAGTGTCAGCTCGTGGGTGGCGGCGCCTCTCTACGTCGTGCTCTGCCTCGCGGTGTGCTTCGTCGCGGCGCTGCCGGTGTGCGTGTACATCGCGAAGAAACGCGGCCCGGAGGGGCTGCGCGCCTTCGCCGAAGTGGTCCGCGCGTTCTGGGGCCGGAAATCCTGAGCCCGGCGTGGGTCAGGCGAGCACGCGGACCCGGCGGATCGCGAAGTACACCAGCGCCGCCGTCAACACCGCGAAGATGCCCGTTTCGATGCCTTGGAACGTCCAGAACCGGTCCCCCGGTTGGTATTCCAGCCAGTTGTAGGCACCCGGGCCGCCGGCACCGCCGGTGCCGCAGCCTTCGGGGCCGCACGGGCCGATCTGCGAGTTGGGCAGGACCATGTCGCCCGCCGCGTTGCGCACGCCCTGGTCCATCACCCAGTCGCCGGCCGCGGTGTTCGGGGTCTGTCCGCTGTCCGGGGCGAACGTGAGGGTCTGCGCCGGCAGGTACCGCGGGCGGGCGAAGACCTCGATCGCGACGCGGACCACCGCGTAACCGACGAGCGAGATGCCCATGGCGGGCAGCACTTTCGTCCAGTACGTCCCGGCGAAGATCCCGAGCGCGAGGGCGAACAGCGTGTACACGACCGGGACGACGCCTTGGACGTCGAAGGCGAAGTAGCCCAGCCGGCCGGTCGCGCTCACCAGCGGCTCGAACCACCACGACACGCCCAGCGCGTACCCGACGGCCAGCACCGCCGTGATCGAGCCGATCAGCCCGAACTTGACCAGCGCCCAGTGCAGCCGGCTCACGCCCTGCGTCCACACCAGACGGTGCGTGCCCTGCTCGACCTCACGCGCGATGAGCGGCGCGCCGAAGAACACGCCGACCAGCACCGGCAGGATCACGAACAGGACGGCGACGAACACCATGCCGCCGAACTGCTGCTGGAACTGGTGGGCGAGGCTTTCGCAGTTCGCCACCGACGCCGTCTGCGTGATCATCGACGCCTGGCCCAATGCGGCCCGGCAGGCGGCCAGGCCCGAATCCTCGTACTTCGCGTGCATCGCCAGGCCGGTGGGGATGACGATCGCGGCGAGCGCCCCGAGCACGGCGAGGGTGAACCACGCCTGCCTGCGGTACTGGCGCCAGGTCAGCCAGATCATGCCGGCACCCCCCAGGCTTCCGGGGCGACGCGGGGCTCGGCCGCGGCGAGGTGGCCGAGCACCAGGTCCTCCAGGGTCACTTCGTGTTCCGTCCACAGTGGATCGATCGAACCGGCACCCCGGCGGACGAGCAGTGTCGACTGGCGGTCCGTGTGGCTCGCGCGGACGACTTCCGCGACCCCGGCGATGGACTCGCTGCCGGCGCGCGGGCCGGTGAGCGTGCGGTGCGCGTCGAGCAGCTCGTCGACCGCGCCGGTCAGCTGGACGCGGGAGGACTGCAGGACGACCAGGTAGTCGCAGCTGCGTTCGAGGTCGGCCAGCAGGTGCGAGGACAGCAGCACCGTGGTCTCGCTCTCGGCCACCGCACCCATCAGCGTCTGCATGAACTCGCGGCGCGCCAACGGATCGAGGCTCGCGATGGGCTCGTCGAGCAGCAGCAGCCGCGGCCGCTTGGCCAGGGCGAGCGCCAGCGCGACCTGCGCCCGCTGCCCGCCCGAAAGCTTGCCGACGGCTTTGCCCGGCGGGATGCCGAGCGCGGCGAGCCGCTCGCGGGCCAGCGCGGCGTCCCACCGGCGGCGGTTCAGCTTGCCGCCCATGGTGATCAGCTCCGCCGCGGTGAAGTCCCGGTACACCGGGGTGTCCTGCGCGACGAACCCGATGTCGGCGAGCACCGCGGGCCCGTCACGCGGGTCGCGGCCGAAGACGCGCACCTCCCCCGCGTCGGGCTTCAGCAGCCCGACGGCCAGGTGCAGCAGCGTGGACTTGCCCGCGCCGTTCGGGCCGACCAGCGCGGCGATCCGCCCGGCGGGCAGCGTCAGCGCGCAGTCCTGCAGCGCCCAGCTGCGCCCGTAGCGCTTGCCCAGCGCCCTGGCCTCCACCGCCAGCTCCATCGTCGGACTCCCCTCGGGGTCACTACAGCTTCCATTGGTCGAACGGCGGCGTGGTGCCGCGCATCGTCGTGTCGATCAGCGCGCTGATGTCGTCACCCGACATCCCCGCCTCTCCCGCGCGCTCCAGCCACGCCACCAGCTCCTCGCGCAGCCGCGCCTGGTAGCCGAGTGACGGCCCGGCGAGGGTGCCGGTGACGAACGTGCCCACCCCCGGCTTGCCCTCCGCGAGCCCCTCCAGCACCAGCTCGCGGTAGGCCTTGAGCACCGTGTTCGGGTTGATCGCCAGCGCCTGGGCCACTTCACGCACCTTCGGCAGCTGGTCGCCGTCACGCAGCAGGCCGACGCGCAGCGCCTGTTTCACCTGCAGGACGAGCTGCATGTACGTGGCGACCCGCGAGCGGCCGTCCAGGACGAACTCGATCACCCCACGCCCTCCTACTGTCCTACGACATTAAGACAACACCCGGAATCGAGCCCTGTCAAGGACCGGGCTCCCGGCATAGGGTCTCGGACGAGACGTTCACCCGCACCCGGGAGGCAGGCATGTCGTTGTTGGACGGACTGGGCCAGGCGATCACCTCGGGGGCGGTCGACATCGTCGACCTCACCGCGCCGCTGAGCTCGAGCACCCCGATCCTCCGGCTGCCCGAGCCCTTCGCCAACACCATCCCGTTCCGCCTCGAGGAGATCAGCCGCTACGACGAGCGCGGCCCGCGGTGGTACTGGAACGACATCCACACGGGCGAGCACACCGGCACCCACCTCGACGCGCCGGTGCACTGGGTGTCCGGAAAGGACGGCCACGACGTCTCGCAGGTGCCGCTGAAGACGCTCGTCGCGCCCGCGGTCGTGCTCGACTTCTCGGCACGGGCGGCCGCGGACCCGGACTTCCTCCTTTCGGTGGACGACGTGACCGCGTGGACGGCCGAGCACGGGCCGCTGCCGGCCGGCGGCTGGCTGCTCTACCGCACCGGCTGGGACGCGCGCGGCGGCGACCAGGACGAGTTCCTCAACGCCGACGAGACCGGTTCGCACACCCCCGGCGTCTCCGCGGAGTGCGCGCGGTGGCTCGCCGAGGAAGCCCCGATCACCGGGTTCGGGGTGGAGACCGTCGGCACCGACGCGGGCTAGGCGCCCGGGCTCGAGCCGATGTTCCCGTGCCACGAGCTGCTGCTCGGCGCCGGGAAGCACGGCCTGACGCAGCTGCAGAACCTCGCGTCCCTGCCGCCGACCGGCGTGCTGCTGATCGTCTCGCCGCTGCCGATCGTCGGCGGGTCCGGCAGCCCGGCGCGCGTGCTGGCCCTGGTGGAGCGGTGAACGTCGCCGAGCTCGTCGGCCGCACCCTGGCCGGCCTCGGCGCCGGCACCGCGTTCGGCGTGGTGGGCAGCGGCAACTTCGAGGTCACCAACGCATTGCGCGCGGGCGGCGTCCGGTTCGTCGCGGCCCGCCACGAAGGCGGCGCGGCGAGCATGGCCGACGCCTACGCGCGGATCAGCGGGAAGGTCTCGGTGCTGTCGCTGCACCAGGGCTGCGGGCTGACCAACGCCGTCACGGGGATCACCGAGGCGGCCAAGAGCCGGACGCCGATGCTCGTGGTGACCGCCGACTCCGCGGGCTCGTCGGTGCTGTCGAACTTCCGCATCGACCAGGACGGGCTGGCCACCGCGGCCGGCGCGGTGCCCGAGCGGGTGCACTCCGCCGCGAGCGCGGTCGCGGACACCGTCCGGGCCTTCCGGACCGCCCGGCAGGAGCGCCGGACGGTCGTGCTGAACCTGCCGCTCGACGTCCAGGCGCAGCCCGCGCCGGACCTGCCGGACGTGCTTCCACTGGTCCCCGGACCGGCCCCGATGCGCCCCGACATCGGCGCGGCGGCCGACCTGGCGGACCTCCTGATCGCCGCCGAACGGCCGGTGTTCATCGCCGGGCGCGGCGCCCGCGGGAGCCGGGAACCGTTGCGGGAGCTGGCTTCGCGCGCCGGAGCGCTCCTGGCGACGTCGGCTGTCGCGCACGGGCTCTTCCACGACGACGAGTTCACGCTGGGCATCTCGGGCGGGTTCGCCTCGCCGGTGGCCGCGGAGCTGATCGCCGGCGCCGACCTCGTCGTCGGGTGGGGTTGCGCGCTGAACACGTGGACCACCCGCGACGGGAAGCTGCTCAGCCCGTACGCGACGCTGGCCCAGGTCGACCTCGAGCAGGGCGCGCTCGGCGCGCACCGGCCGATCGACCTCGGCGTCGTCGGCGACGCCGGCTGCACCGCCGAAGACGTCCTGAGTGAGCTCGGTGACCACAAGGCGGTGGGCTACCGGACCGAAGACGTCGCCCGCCGGATCGCGACGGCCGGGCGCTGGAACGACGTCGAGCACGACGACCTGTCCCGCGGCGGCCGGATCGACCCGCGGACGCTCAGCAGGCTGCTGGACGACCTGCTGCCCGCCGAGCGGATCGTCTCGATCGACTCGGGCAACTTCATGGGCTACCCGAGCGCGTACCTCTCGGTCCCCGACGAGCTGGGGTTCTGCTTCACCCAGGCGTTCCAGAGCGTCGGCCTGGGTCTCGGCACGGCGATCGGCGCCGCGCTCGCCCGCCCGGACCGGCTGCCGGTGCTGGGCACCGGCGACGGCGGGTTCCACATGGCACTGTCCGAGCTGGACACCGCGGTCCGGCTGCGCCTGCCGCTGGTCGTGATCGTCTACAACGACGCCGCGTACGGCGCGGAGATCCACCACTTCGGCGACGCCGACATGTCCACGGTCCGGTTCCCCGACTCCGACATCGCCGCCATCGGCCGCGGCTTCGGCTGCGCCGGCGTCACCGTGCGGTCGGCCGAGGACCTCTTCGCGGTGAAGGACTGGCTCGCCGGACCGCGCGACGCGCCCCTGGTCATCGACGCGAAGATCGCCGACGACGGCGGTTCGTGGTGGCTCGCGGAGGCCTTCCGGCACTGACACGATCGTGGGACGCCCTTGACAACGGCTCGGGCGCGGCTGGATGCTGGCCGAATTGTCTTACAGACGTAAGACAGTGGGGGAACTTTACCGCTCCGAGGAGCCGTTCATGCGAATCTTTCTGGCCGTGCTCGCGGCCATGGGCCTGGTGGTCACGCCGGCCGCACCGGCCACGGCCGATCACTCGCGGTCGTCGCCGGACGCCGCGGGCGCGTTGCTGGCCGCGTTCGACGACCACGCGCTCGTCGCCAAGTCCAGCCCGGACGTCGGGAGCTTCCTGCTCGACCTGGTCCGCGACCCACGTTTGCCCGGCAAGGTGAACGACATCGCCGTGGAGTGCGGGAACTCGCTGTACCAAACGGTTCTCGACGCCTACATCGCCGGCGCCGACGTCCCGATCGCCGACGTCCGGCCGGTGTGGCGCAACACCACCCAGCCCAGCTGCGGGTTCTCGACGTTCTACGAACAACTGTTCCCGCTGGTCCGGCAGGTCAACACGACACTGCCGGCGAGCCGCCGGATCCGGGTGCTGGCCTGCGATCCACCGGTCGACTGGAGCAGGATCCACCACCCGGCGGACTTCACGCCGTTCGAGGAGCGCGACCCGGCGATCGTGTCCGTACTGAAGACGCAGGTGCTGCAGAAACACCGGAAAGCGTTGCTGCTGTTCGGACTCGGGCACCTGACGCACAACACGGGCAGCGCGGTCGGCCGCCTGGAGCAGGAGTACCCGGGCAGCGCGTTCGTCGTCGCGGACCACCGCGGCTTCCTGAAGGACAACGCGCGGCTCGAACCACGCCTGGGCTCGTGGCCGTCGCTAACCACGCTGAAGAACTCGTGGCTGGGACAGCTGGACGCGTCGTACTTCCCGTTGGACCGCGACTTCCCGCCGGGCACGAAGGGCTTTCCCGGCGTCGACGCCTACCTGTACGAAGGCCCGGCCGGCACGCTGCTGCGCGAACCGATCTCGGCCCGGACGGTGCTGGACACGGACTTCCTGACCGAGATGCGCCGCCGGGCGACCGCGCTGGAGGCACCGCCGGGCGCGCTCGAATGGCCGGAGTTCTTCCTGCAACGGGAGCGCGACTCGGGCGTGCTGCTGGGCGATTAGGTGTCTGCCCGGGTGCGAGCGCTCCGGGGCCGGCACCGAGCCGTCGCGATCGAACGGCAGGCCGGTACAGCGCCACTAGGCGGCGAGGGTTGCCTGGACGGTCGCCGAGCGACCAGGTCTCGCGACCCGCGAGGTTGCGGACCAGGCGGCTCGCCTTCCGTCTACCGCGGCGAAACCGGCGGGTTAGGTCGCCGCGGCTAGTCCGGGCGCCGGGAGAGCGTGACGCTAGTGCCCACGCGACCAGGACTCCAGGGCGATCAGCGTCTTGGTGCCGGTGATCTGGTGGTGGCGGCGGATCTCGTCGATCGTCTTCTGGAGGTGAGCCATGTCACGGACACGCAGCCACACGAGGGCGTCCGGGTCGCCCGCGATCGTGAACACCGCCTGGGCCTCCGGCATCCGCGTGGTCGTGCGGAGGATCTCGGCGACCTTCGTGTTGCCGACGAACCGCAGCTCGGTGAACGCCTCGATGCCCCAGCCCAGCTTCGCGTGGTCGACCTGGACGGTGAAGCCCGTGATCACGCCTGTCTCGCGGAGGCGGTCGATCCGCCGCTTGACCGCCGCCGTCGACAAAGTGACCCGGCCGGCGATGTCCGACAGCGTGCGCCGGGCGTCCTCGCGCAGCAGGCCGAGGATCTCGTGGTCGGTGGCGTCGAGTAGCTCTTCGGTCATGCGGGCGAGCGTAACTCCGCGCAAAAAACCGGGCCAATCGTCGATCATGACCGCCGAAGTTTGCGTGAGAGGCGATGATCCCGCGTCGGCTGTTGCGTCCGGGGCCGATACCGTGTGCCGTGGCCCGCATCGCACTGTGCGCCCGAGCACAGCCGCGCGAGGGCGAAGGGAGCCGCGCCGTGGAGTCGTTCACGCTGGAGGACCGCTACCTGCGGGAGGCGGGAACCGTGCACCTCACCGGGGTGCAGGCCCTGGTGCGGCTGCTGTTCGACCGCGTCCGCCACGACCGCGCCCACGGTGGCGACCCCGCGGTGTTCGTCTCCGGTTACGAAGGCTCGCCGCTGGCCGGGTACGACCTCGAGCTGGGCCGCCGCGCGACGCTGCTGGAGAAGCACGCCGTCGTGCACCGGCCCGGGCTCAACGAAGAGCTGGCCGCGACGTCGGTGATGGGCAGCCAGCTCGTCGCGGGCGCCGGCGGGCAGCGCGGCGTCACCGGGTACTGGTACGGCAAGGCACCGGGTCTCGACCGGGCGTCCGATGCCCTGCGCCACGCCAACCTGGCCGGCACCGACCCCCGCGGCGGCGCGGTCGCGCTGGTCGGCGACGACCCGAACGCCAAGTCCTCGACGATCCCCTGCGCGTCCGAGCTCACGCTGGCCGACCTGGCCATCCCGATCCTGTACCCGGCCGACTCGCAGGACGTCCTCGACTTCGGGATGCACGCGGTCGAGCTGTCCCGGGCCAGCGGGCTGTGGTCGTCGCTGAAGGTCGTCACGAACGTCGCCGACGCGTCCGGCACCGCCCAGGTCGGTCCACAGTGGACGGCGCCGGACCTGGGACCCACGGCGTACCGGCACGCGCCGACGTCGAAACTGCTCGGCGCGAGCCTCGCCGCGCTGGAACGCAGCCTCTTCACCGTGCGGCTGCCGCTGGCGATGGAGTACCTGCGCCTGAGCGGTCTCAACCGGATCACCACGCGCGGTCCGGCCGACCGGATCGGCATCGTCTCGGCCGGGAAGTCCTACCTGGACGTCCAGCAGGCCCTGCGCATCCTCGGCCTGGACGAGGAAGCCTTGCACCGGCACGGCATCCGCGTCCTCAAGCTGGGCGCGATCCACCCGCTGGAGCCGTCGATCGTCCGCGAGTTCGCCGACGGGCTCGACGAGATCGTCGTCGTCGAGGAGAAGCGGTCGTTCATCGAGGCCGCGCTCAAGGAAGTCCTCTACGGCACGTCCGGTACGCCCGCCGTGCACGGCAAGAAGGACGCCGACGGCCGCACGTTGTTCACCGAGCTGGGCGAGCTGGACCCGGACGTCGTCGCGACCGGCTTGGCCCGGCGGCTCGCCGCGCACCACGAGATCCCGTCGGTCGAGGCCTGGCGCGGCCGCCGGCGGCGCGAGCGCATCTCCGTGCCGCTGCTGGCGAGGACGCCGTACTTCTGCTCCGGCTGCCCGCACAACTCGTCCACGAAGGTCCCGGAGGGCACGCTCGTCGGCGGCGGCATCGGCTGCCACACGATGGCCCTGTTCATGGAGCCCGACCAGGTCGGCACCGTCCTCGGCGTGACGCAGATGGGCGGCGAAGGCACCCAGTGGATCGGCATGGCGCCCTTCGTCGAGGCCGACCACTTCGTGCAGAACATCGGCGACGGCACGTTCACCCACTCCGGCAGCCTCGCCGTGCGCGCGGCGGTCGCGGCCGGTGTCAACATCACCTACAAGCTGCTCTACAACTCGGCCGTCGCGATGACCGGCGGGCAGGACGCCGTCGGCGCGCTGCCGGTGGAGAAGGTCGCCGAGCTGCTGCTCGTCGAGGGCGCGAAGCAGGTCGTGATCACCAGTGACGCGCCCGGGGCCCTGCGTCGCCGCAAGCTGCCCGCCGGTGTCGAGGTCCGCGACCGCACCGAAATCCTGCGCACACAAGAGGAACTGGCCGCCGTCCGCGGTGTCACCGTGCTGATCCACGAGCAGGAGTGCGCGGCCGAGAAGCGGCGGAAACGCCGGCGGGGCAAGCAGGAGACGCCCGCGACCCGCGTGGTGATCAACGAGCGCGTCTGCGAAGGCTGCGGCGACTGCGGCACCAAGTCGAACTGCCTGTCGGTACAGCCGGTGGCCACCGAGTTCGGCCGCAAGACCACGATCCACCAGTCGTCGTGCAACGTCGACTACTCCTGCCTGGCCGGGGACTGCCCGTCGTTCGTCACCGTCGTGCCGACCGGCCGCAAGCAGCACCGCAAGCTGGGCGAGCTGACCGCCGACGCCGTCCCCGCGCCCGCCTCGCCGGGGTCGCCGGACTTCACCGTGCGGATCACCGGCATCGGCGGCACCGGCGTCGTGACCGTGACGCAGATCCTCGCGACGGCCGCGGTGCTCGACGGCCGGCACGTCCGCACGCTGGACCAGACCGGGCTGGCGCAGAAGGGCGGCGCCGTGGTGTCCGACCTGAAGGTGACGGCCGAGCCGGTCGCCCAGGCCGCGAAGCTCGCGACCGCGGAGTGCGACCTCTACCTGGCGTGCGACGCGCTCGTCGGCGCGGACGCGACGAACCTGGGCGTGGCCGATCCGGGCCGGACGACGGCGGTCGTGTCGACCACCGAGGTGCCGACCGGCCGGATGGTCGTCGACACGACGGTGGCGTTCCCCAGCCCCGGCAGCGTCCTCGCCCCGCTGGAAGCCGCGGCGGCGCGCACCGTGTCGCTCGACGCGCGCGGTCTGGCCGAGACGTTGTTCGACGACGACCAGTTCGCGAACGTCCTGCAGCTCGGCGCGGCTTTCCAGACCGGCGTGATCGGGCTGCCCGCCGCGGCGCTCGAGCGCGCGATCGAGCTGAACGGCACCGCGGTGGCCGCGAACCTGCAGGCCTTCCGCCGTGGCCGGCAGCTCGTCGCCGACCCGGACGCGCTGGCCGCCGCGGTCGCCCCCGCGCCCGCCGCGACGCCGAAACCCGCCGCGCCGGCCGTGCGTTCACTGGTGCACGCCGAGCCCGGGTCGGAACTGGCCCGGCTGCTCGACATCCGGATCCCCGACCTGGTCGCCTACCAGGACGCGGCGTACGCCCGGACGTACGCGGAGTACGTCGAGCAGGTGCGGGTCCTGGAAGACGGGCCGACGGCGGTCACCGAGGCCGTGGCGAAGCACCTGTACAAGCTGATGGCCTACAAGGACGAGTACGAGGTCGCGCGGCTCTCGCTCGACCCGGCGTTCACGGCGGACCTCGAAGCCCAGTTCGGCGCGGGCACGCGGTACGCGTTCCGGCTGCACCCGCCGGTCCTGCGCGCGCTCGGCATGAAGCGCAAGATCAGCCTCGGCCCGTGGTTCCGCCCGGCGTTCCGGCTGCTGCACGCGCTGCGGCGGCTGCGCGGGACGAAGTTCGACCCGTTCGGCCGCGCCGAGGTCCGCCGGGTCGAGCGCGAGCTGGTCGAGGAGTACCGCGGCGTCGTGCTGCGCGCGTTCCGGGCCGAGGACGTCGACCTCGCGCAGGTCCTGGCGCTGGCCGAGCTACCGGACCTGGTGCGCGGCTACGAGGACGTCAAGCTGGCGAATGTGGTGCGGTACCGGGAGAAGCAGGCCGAGGTGCTGGCGCTCACGCACGCAGGTAGCTGAGCATCGCCTGGGCCTCGTCGGGGACGCGCAGCTTCGTGCTGACGTCTCCGGCGTGGCGGCGCGCGGCGTCCGTGCCGATGCCGAGCAGGCGGCCGATCGCCGGGACCGAATGGCCTTCGGCGAGCAGCGCGACGACCTCGCGTTCGCGCGCCGTGAGCGTGGTGACCGGGTCGCCGGGGCGGCGCCGGTCCAGTTGCAGGGCGACGACGTCGCGGTCCAGCACCGTCCCGCCGGCCGCCACCCGGCGGAGGGCGTCCAGGAACTCGTCGGCCTTCCCGACGCGCTCCTTGAGCAGGTAACCCGCCCCGCCGCCGCCCGCGGCGAGCAGGTCGCCCGCGTAGCCGTCCTCGACGAACGCCGACAGCGCGAGGATCGCCAGCCCCGGCGCCCGGCGACGCGCCTCCAACGCGGCGCGCAGGCCTTCGTCGGTGAAGGTGGGCGGCAGCCGGACATCGACGACGGCCAGGTCGGGTGCCACGTCCCCCACGGCGGTGAGCAGGTCGTCGGGGTGGTCGACGGCCGCGGCGACGACGAACCCGGCGCTGCGCAACAGCAGCACGAGCCCTTCCCGCAGCAGTGCGTCGTCCTCGGCGATCACGATCCGCACGACGGCCGGCCTCCTCACGTCGATGCCCCCTACCGGAAAGCACGGACACGACGGCCGGAACGTTCAGGAAATGCCCGTGGTCCGGAACCGGGACCGGTAGTCGCTCGGCGTCACGCCCAGGCCACGCGCGAAGGCCCGCCGCAACGTCTCCACCGAGCCGAAGCCCGACCGGCGGGCCACCACCTCCAGCGGGTCCACGGTGCTCTCCAGCTGCTGCTGGGCGAACTCCAGGCGGATCTGCTCGACGAACCGGGCCGGTGTCCGTCCCAGCTCCTCGCGGAACAGCCGGGTCAGGTGCCGGACGCTGACGCCCGCGTGGGCCGCCATGTCGCCGAGCGTGTGCGGGGCCGACGGGTCCGCCGCGACGGCGTCCAGCAGGCCCCGCAGCACCTCGTTGCGCGGGCGGCCCGTCTCCAGCCGGACGCTGAACTGCGACTGCCCGCCCGGCCGCTGCAGGAACACCACGAGGTGCTTGGCCACCAGCCGGGCGATCTCCGGGCCGAGGTCCTCCTCGACCAGCGCCAGCGTCAGGTCGATGCCCGAGGTGACGCCGGCCGAGGTGATCACCGGGCCGTCCTTGACGAAGATCGCGTCCGCGTCGACGCGGACCAGCGGGAAGCGGCGGGCCAGCTGGCCGGTCAGGTCCCAGTGCGTCGTCGCGCGCCTGCCGTCCAGGACGCCCGCCGCGGCCAGCGCGAACGCGCCCGCGCACACCGACGCCGTCCGGCTCGCGCCGTCGGCGAGCCGGCGGATCTGGGCCACCAGCTCGGTGTCGGCGATCGTGCGGACCCACTCGGGGCCGCCGGGCACCAGCACCGTCGCCCCGCGCGGGTCGGCCGCCGCCAGGTCGAGGTCGGCACCGAGGCGCGTGCCGGTGTTGGCGCGGACATCGGCGCCGCCGGGCGACGCCGTCCGCAGCTCGTACCGCCCGCCGTGCTCGTTGGCCTCGGCGAACACCTCCAGCGGACCGGAGACGTCGAGGAGGCGGACGCCGTCGTAGAGCACGACGAGGACGGGACGGGCTTTCACCGGTCCAGTATCACCAGTTCCGCCGCCGACCGTCCCGGCGGGAACGCCGGTGCTCAGCCCTCGCCGGACCAGCCGCTCAATCGGCTGAGCAGCCGTTCGAGGACCTGCGGGTCCGCCGTCACCGGGTCACCGGAGACCGGCTCGTCGACCAGCGTCCGGCGATCGCCCCGGCGCGGCAGGCGCACCTGCTTCGCGGTCATCCCGCCGGGCAGCGGCAGCTCGCACCAGGTGGTGCGGCCGCCGCCGGGTGCCGGGTCGACGCCGACGCGCTCGCCGGGTGCGGCCTGGGGTGGCGGCAGGTGGGGCAGGGTGTCGTCCACCTCCACCAGCAGGACCTCGGCGGTCAGCCGCAGCCGCAGGGTGACGAAGGCGGGTGCCTTGGGGTCGCCGGCGTCGATGACCGCCTCGACCAGGCGTCTCGCCGTGGCCGTGACCTGCTCCAACATCGGCTTCAAGGACCAGTCGCTGAGAATCAGGCGGACGAACAGCTCGCTGACCGGCAGCGCGCTGGGCTGCGCGACCAGCCGGAGGTCGTCCATCTGGGAGGTGTGCGCGCTCAAACCTGACCTTCCTCGGCCCGGGTGCCACTGTTCGAGTCACGCATCATGCCACCCGTCCGGGAACCACCCGTAAGGAGGACGTCACTCGACGCCGAGCATGACCTCCGTGGACTTCACGAGCACGGTCACCGGCTTGCCCGGCGCCAGCTCCAGCTCCTCGGTGGCGTCCTTCGTGATGGACGCGACGACCTGCTGGCCGCCGTCGAGCTCGACGGTCACGACGGACATCACGGCGCCGGGCTTGATGGCCGAAACGGTGCCGGTGAGCTGGTTGCGGGTGGAGAGACGCATGGCCGTCCTAACGGGTTACAGGGCTGGTGAACGGCGTCAGGCTACGGCCTTTCCGCAGGTCACGCCGCCGGAAGCGGCCCGGCACGATCGAGTGGTGCGGCAGCGGGGCGGGCCGGATCACCGCAGCTGCGTCACGGCGGGACGCGCTGGGGAGCACCCGCGAATCCGGTGTGACTTGCTACCGTCGGCCCATGGGTGACGTGGTCGAGGACGAAGCGCTGCGGGCCGAGCGGCTGCTGGACGCGCAGGCGAAGGCGGTCGAGCTGTTCGCCGCGGTCGAGGAGCGCGGGATCCTCGCGCCGGGCGTCCGCGAAACCGACGCGAGCGACGCGATCCGCGACCTGGCCGGGGACCTGCTCGGCATCCGCCGCTACTGGCACAAGCGGATCGTCCGCGCCGGCGTCAACACGCTGCGGCCCTACCGCGAGAACCCGCCGGATCGCGTGCTCGGCGAGGACGACATCGCCTTCGCCGACTTCGGCCCGATCTTCGAGGACTGGGAAGCCGACTTCGGCCGCACGTTCGTGCTGGGCGACGACCCGGTCAAGCACGCGCTGCGTGACGCGCTGCCGAAGGTGTTCGACGCCGGGCGGGCGTACTTCGACGCGCTGCCGGACATCACCGGCGAGCAGCTGTACGCGCACATGGTCCAGCTGGCGCACGAAGCGGGCTGGGAGTTCGGCGGCGAGATCGCCGGGCACCTCGTCGGCCAGTTCCCGCACGAGACGATCGACGGCGCCAGGATCGCGTCCTACATCGCGCCCGGCAGCGACCAGCCGATGCGCCGGCCGGACCGCGGCGGCCAGGCGTCGCACTGGATCCTGGAGGTCCACCTCGTCGACCGCGACCGCGAGATCGGCGGCTTCTTCGAGCAGCTCCTCGACCTGGGGCCCGCCGCCGCGCAGTCCTGAAACGAGTCCTCCTCACCGGCCCCCGACGCCGGTGAGGAGGACCGGTCACGTCAGACGCGCGCGGTCGCCCACAGCTCGTCGATGGTGCGCTCGGCCGTCGCGAGGCTGGCGTCGGCCAGCGGGATGAGCTCCGCCATCGCCGGCTTCACGTACGACAGCGTCAGCTCGGCGGTGATGAACCGCGGCTCCAGGCCGGTCGGCGCGAGGCCGTGCGGCAGCCACGCCTCGGCGTGGTCCCAGCCCGCGCGGGGCGTGCCCGCGCCGTAACCGCCGCCGCGGCTGGCCAGCACGATGAACTCCCGGCCGCCGAGCAGGCCGGCCATCGTCACGGCGTCGGTCGAGAGCCCGGGGGCGATGAGGTGGTCGACCCACGCCTTGACGCTGCTCGGCGGGCCGAAGTTGTACAGCGGCAGGCCCAGCAGCACGGTGTCGGCCACCTGCACCTCGCCGACGATCTCCCGCGTCAGCGCCCACGCCGCCGCCTGCGCGGGCGTGTGGTGCTCCGGCGGCACCCGGCCGGCCGTCCCGCCCGCCGCGTCGATGTGCGGCACCGGGTTTTCCCCCAGGTCGCGGTAGGTCACCGTGCCGTCGGGGTGGGCGGCCCGCCACGCGGCCGCGGCCCGCGCGCTGAGCCTGCGGCTCACCGAAGCCTCGCCGGTGATGCTCGAGTCGATGTGCAGGAGATGCGCCATGTCGTTCGCCGTCCATAGATCGTTGGTGTTAGACAAATCATTAATAGCACACCGATCATCGGGCCGGCCATATACTGGGCAGATGACTTCGCTGCCGGTCGTCAACCAGCCGCCCCACCGCTGCGGCGCGCTGCTCGACCACCTCGCGCGCCGGCTGCGGCTGCGCAGCGAGTCGGTGCTGGCCCCGCTCGGGCTGCGCCCGCGGCACCTGATCGCCCTGACGGTGCTGCGCGACCAAGGCGGCAGCTCGCAGCAGGACCTGGCGAAGATCCTCGAGATGGACGGCACGAACGTCGTCGGGCTGCTCAACGACCTCGAGACGGAGAACCTGATCGAGCGCCGCCGCTCCCCCGTCGACCGCCGCCGGCACATCGTCGAGCTGACCGACGTCGGCGCGAAACTGTTGGCCCGCGCGGAGTTCGCGCTCGCCGCGGTCGAGGACGAGGTGTTCAGCGGCCTCGACGAAGAGCAGCGCGAGACGCTCTACACGCTGCTGCAGCAGGTCACGAACACGACGAACATGGAAGCCTGCACGGAAGCCGCGACCCGCCCCTGCTAATCGCCCGCGATGTCGCGGGCCAGCTGCCGCGCCTCGGGCAGGGTGAACTCCCCGGAGATCTGCGTTTCGCCGCCGGTGATGGCGGACTGGACGGCCGGCGCGGTGAGCACGCGGCTCCGCAGCACCATCGCGACCTGCTTGCCGACGTTCCCGCCGGTCCACTCCGCCCAGGTCCGGGTGCCGGCCGCGGTGAACCGGAGGCCGATGACCGGGTGACCCGACTGCGGGTCGAGGCGGGCGGCCACCCAGCCGACGTCGGCGCCGCTCAGGAACGCCGGGCCGAGCACGTACTTCGTGCCCTTCGCGCGGTCGCAGCTGACCAGCGGCCGCGCCGGGTCGTCCCGGCCGGCCAACGGGTCCGGGCTGCCCGGGGCGCAGTCGAGTGCGGCCGCGGCGGCCTGTTGCGCGGCGGGGTCGGCACTCTGCCGGTCCGGCGCCGAGCCCGTCGGTGCGGGCGTCGGTGACGGCGGCAGCTCGGTCAGGACCGGCCGGAAGTGCAGCAGCGTGCCGTCCTTGACGATGAAGCCGTCGCCCGAGGGCGCCGCGCTTCCGGACACCTGGGCCGAGCACCCGGCGACGGTGACGAGGACGGCCAGCGCCGCGAGGGAGATCCGCACGGGAGTCATTGTGGCGTCCCGGCCCCGGATCAGAAACTTACCACTGGTAACTCCTTGACTTTACCAATGGTAAGACGCACTCTACTGAGGCTAATTCGTCTAGACCAATCTGTCCGCTCTTCGAGGTACCTCCCCGAGAGGAGAGACACCACCATGTCCCCCCGGAAACCGGCCAAGGCCGCCGCCGCGCTCGCCGCCGCGACGGCCACAGCGGCCGCGCTCGTGCTCGCCCACGGCGCGGATGCCAGCCCGGCCGCCGCCCCAGCCACAGCCGCGGCCGCCTGCGGCGTCCTGTTCGACGACTTCCACTACGCCTCCCCCACCGACTCCGCGTTCGGCGCGGCCGGCTGGACCACCCGCAACGACGTCGGCAGCCCGGGCGTGCCCGGCGCGCGCTGGCTGACGAGCAACATCAGTTTCCCCACGGTGAACGGGGAAAAGGTGGCGCAGCTCAACGCGTCCACCGACGGCAGCGCGAACGGCACGACCCACGCCGAGATGTACCAGAACCAGCTGCGGTTCCTGGACGGCACCTACGCCAGCCGCGTGAAGTTCACCGACGCGCCGACCAGCGGCACGGACGGCGACCACGTCAACGAAACGTACTTCACGATCTCGCCGCTGCGGTACGACCGCGACCCGCTCTACAGCGAGCTCGACTTCTCCGAGTACCTGCCCAACGGCGGCTGGGGCGGCTCGACCGCGAACTACCAGACGTCCTGGTACACCTACTGGAACAGCCCGTCCTGGGACGGCCTGCGCACCTCCACCGCGCAGAACCGCAGCTTCGACGGCTGGCACGACATCGTCACGCAGGTCTCCGGCGGGCACGTGAAGTACTACCTCGACGGCGTCCTCACCGCGGACCACACCACCGACGCCCAGGGCGATCCGGTCTACCCGCGCACGCCGATGTCGATCAACTACAACATGTGGTTCATCGACACGGCCGGCCACACGAGCGGCACCAGCACCTACTCCGAGCAGGTGGACTGGACCTACTACGCGGGCAACCAGGTCGTCACGCCCGCCGCCGCGGTCGCGCAGGCTTCGACCTACCGCGGCGCGGGCACCGCGCACGTCGACACGGTCGGCTCCGGCAACTGCACCACGCCGACCAGCCCGCCGCCGACGACCACCCCGACGACACCCACCACACCGACGACCCCGACCACGCCGACCCAGCCCGCGAACTGCTCCAGCGCGGCGGAGTGGGACTGGGGCACCGTCTACCTCGGCGGGCAGCGGGTCAAGCACAACAGCCACCTCTGGCAGGCGAACTGGTGGACGCAGGGCTCCGAGCCCGGCCTCACCGCGCAGTGGGCCGACCTCGGCCACTGCTGAGCCGGGCCGGGCCGCTGCGTGGCTTCCCACCCGCTGCGTCCGGCCCGGTCTACCCCGCCGCAAGCACCGCTTCGAGCCCGGACGCCTGGGTCCGCCAGTCGGTCGCGTTCGGCGTGGCCCCGCTCCAGCGCTCGCCGATCCGGTCGAGCGAGTCTCGATCGCTCGCCCACAGCGTGTCGGCCTGCTTCTGCGCGAAGGCCCGGTAGGTCGCCGAGCCCGTGGCCTTCGCCAGGTCGCCGAAGTAGCGCATGAAGATGCCCTTGAACTGCTTTTGGTTGTCGTCACAGGAGTTCGCGGCGTCGCAGGACTCGACGAGCACGCCGCCCGAGGTGAGCCGGGACATCGCCGCGTCCGCCAGCCTCTTCGCGGCGTCCAAATAGGACGTGACGCCGGTGGCGCGCCAGAGTTCGACCAGCCCGCCGATGCCGAGACCCTGGTTGTACGTCCAGACGGTCTGGCCGTTGTTCGCGCACGAGGACGTCAGGCCGTCGTTCACCAAGCCGGAAGCGTTGATCAGGCCGCTGTTCAGGTACCAGTCGCCCGCGGTCCGGGCGCGCTGGCCCCACACGGTGTCGCCGGCGAGCCGCGTGTGCAGGGACGCGGTCAGCCGCAGGTACAACCCGCTCGTGACGGCGTTCTTGTACGTCCGCTCGCGGTTCCACCACACCCCGCCACCGCAGCTTCCGGTGTCCCAGAACCCGTTGACGTAGTTGGCGATCGTCGTCGCTTCGGTCAGGTAACGCGCGTCGTGCGTGCGGTCGTAGACAGCGATCCAGGCCAGGCCCCACCACGCGCTGTCGTCGATCGCGCGGCTGACGAAGTCGCCCTCGATCGGGTCGGAACTCCTTCCACCGGCGGGGAAAGCGGCCTTGTTGACGTCGAAGGTGCGCGCCATGGCGGCGTCGAAGCCGCCCGCGTCCGCGACGGCCGTCACCGCGACCGCCGAGTTCCACCAGCTCGACGGCCACCACGCGGTGTAGGGCTCGTAGGACCACATCAGCGCGTCCACCGCGCCGGCGGCCCGGGTCGTCGCCGGGCGCGCCCAGGCCGTGCAGCTGCCCGAGGCGTGCGTCGCTTCCCGGCCGCACGCGCGCACGGCACCGCCGTACAGCCGGCCGCGCGGGTCCCGCGTGGCGAACGCCGTGGTGCGGGTACCGGTCGCGCCCGCGGCGACGCTGACGCGGCCCAGCGACGAGCCGTCCGGCCAGCTCGCGCCCGCGTCCCAGGACCGGTCGAGCCAGACCTCGTCGCCGGCGCCGCCCGCGTCGATGCCGGCCCACGCCATGCCGCGGCCGTCGAAGTGGAGCCGGATCGTGCGGCCGAACAGAGTCGTCGGCGCGACCGGCTGGGCGTCCCCGGCGCCCGGGGCGGCCCGGTCGCACGCGGCGTCGCAGACGTCCGGGTAGATCCACGCGGTGCAGGCGACGCCCTGCGCGTCCCCGCAGGCCCGGACAAGGCCACGGCGGTGGTGCGCCGGGTCGGTGAGGTTGTACATCAGCGTGCGGGTGCCGGTCCACCCGCCGGGGACGCTCGCCTTGCCCAGCAGGCCTTCCCAGCTCACGCCGCCGTCCCAGGAGCGGTCGAGCCAGACGGCGTCGTTGGCGACGCCGTTGTCGATGCTCGCCCAGGCCATGCCGTCGGGGTCGGACGCGTGCAGCCGCACGACGCGGCCGTTGATCACCTTGTCGGACAAGGGAAAGCTCTCTCGCGCGGCTCGCGATGGATCGAGCGTGTCGCAGGAGGTCACGCACACCGCCGTCGCCGCCGCGGCGGGCCGCGATGACAGGGGTGACAGGGAACCGAGGACGAGCAGGAGCACGAGCAATGTCCGCATCGACATCCCTCTCCACGCGCCGGAGTTCTTTCCAGGATAGGAAATCCGGCGCCCGGTCAGAAGGGTTCAGACAACTTCTGGCTCGTTCCGGACAATCTCCGACGGGGAGCCGAACAGCCGCGGCATGACCGCGAGCATCAGCGCGGACCAGACCACGTGCGTCAGCACCGGCGCCTGGACGCCGTCGCCGCGGTGGCGCTGCCACGCGAACAGCGACCCCATCACCGCGGACGCCAGCACGAGCGCGGGGTTGCGGGTCGCGCACGTGGACAGCACGTAGATCGCGGTCGAGCGGCGCGCGCCCGCGGCGTCGTAGAGCGCGCCGCGGAAGAAGACCTCTTCGGCCGCGCCGGTCAGGAGCGTCGTCGCCACCACCGACGTCGTCGAACCGCGGTGGGCGTAGTCGAGCACGCCGGCGATCGCGCGGCGCAGCGGCGGGATGTGCCGCGACACCAGCGCGCAGCCGTAGAACACGCCGAACGCGCCCGCGCCGGCCAGCACCGGTTGCACGACGTCGCGGCGGCCCCGGCGCACCGGCCCGGCCGCACGCGCGCCCGCCAGCCAGGTCGTGGCGACGCCCGCGGTGAGGCCGTAGAAGCGGAGTGACCCGGGCGGGCTGGACAGGGACGCGCCGAGCAGTCCGGTCCCGGCGGCGGTCACGGCGGTCAGGAACCGTCGTTTCATCCGGCCCGCCGGCTCTTCGCGCGCTCGCCGAGGGCCTGGAGCACGGCGTCGTCGTAGCCCATCGGCTCGAACTCGACGATCTTGCGGATGCTGTCGTCGCGGACGACGACCTCGTTGGTCATCGAGTCGATCAGCGAGCGCCCGGTCTGCACGTCGATGTCGGTGACCAGGGAGAGCCAGTACGACGAGAGCCGCGGCGAGAGCAGCGGGACGGGCACGATCACCAGCGGCCGTCCTTCGATCGCCGCGACGCGCTGCAGCATTTCCCGGTAGGCCAGGACGTCCGGGCCGCCGATGTCGAACGCGCGGCCCGCGGCGTCGGCGTGGTCGAGCACGCCGACGAGGTAGCGGACGACGTCGTCGATCGCGATCGGCTGGGTGCGGGTGCCGACCCAGCGCGGGGTGATCATCGCCGGCAGGTGCTCGACGAGCTGGCGGGTCAGCTCCCACGACGTGCCGCCGTGCCCGATCACGATCCCGGCGCGCAGCACGGTGACCGGCACGCCGGTCTCGCCCAGCAGCTCTTCGACCTCGCGGCGGCTGGCGAGGTGCTCCGAGAGCGTGCCGTCGTCGTCCCCGAGCCCGCCGAGGTAGACGATCCGGCCGATCCCGGCGTCCGCCGCGGCCCGGGCGAAGGCGCGCGCCGCCTCGGAGTCGCGGCGCTTGAAGTCCGAGCTGTCGAGCGAGTGGACCAGGTAGTACGCGGCGTCGGCGCCCTTGAGCGCGTCGCGCAGGGAACCGACGTCGGCGACGTCGCCGCGGACGGGTTCGCCGGTGCCGCGGTAGTCCTCGGGTCTGCGGGTCATCGCGAGCACGGTGTGCCCGGCTTCGTCGAGTGCCGGGCACAACCGGCTGCCGACGAACCCCGACGCTCCCGCTACCAGCACTCGCATGCCGGTGACGCTAGTCGCGACGGCGCCGGCCCGCAGGTCGCGCGGTGCCCGCGAAGCAGACGGCGCCGAGCACGGCCGCGCAGCCGACCAGCTGGAGCACACCGGGCGACTCGCCGAGCAGCCCGATGCTCAGCAGCACCGCGCCGACCGGCTGGAGCAGCATGAGCGTCGCCCCGGAGGTGGCCGACATCCGCGGCAGCGCGGCCGAGATCAGCAGCCAGCCGGTGAGCTGGCCGACGAGCGCGAGCGCGATCAGCCACCCGAACGAGGGCCAGCCCGGCGCGAAGTCGAGCGTGCCGGACGGGAGCCCGAGCACCAAGGCGACGGCGCAGGCGGAGAGCGTCGCCAGGAGAAGCGAGTGCGACTGCGTCCCCCTGGCGCCGCTGAGCCGGATCAGGAACAGGTAGGCGGCGTACCCGGCGCCGGCGATCAGCGCCGCGACGGCGCCGGTGACCGGGTCGGGGCCGAACGCGCCGGTCCCGGCGAAGCCGCCGGCCAGCACGACCCCGCCGAGCAGGACCGGCGCGGCCACCAGGAACCGCTTCGACGGCCGTTCGGCGAGGAACGCGAACGCCAGCACGGGCACGATCACGACCTGCACCGCGAGCAGGACCGTCGCGATGCCGGCGCCGACGCGCGGGATCGCCTCGCCCCAGAGCACGAAGTCCAGGCCGAGCCCGGCCCCGGCCAGCAGCGGGAAGAGCACCCGGCGGCGGGTCTCGGGGCCCGCCTTGCGCCGCTCCCACCAGGCCAGCGCGAACAGCACCGGCAGCGAGAGCAGGCACCGCCAGAACGCGCTGGTGGCGCCGCTGGTGTGCGAGACCTTGATGAAGACCGACGACAGCGCGATGCAGAAGCTGCCGAGCGCCGCGAGCAGGCGGGGGTCGACGCGCTGGGTGAAGGTCGTCTTGACGGGGCGGGGCGCGGTCGTGGTCACCCCTCCAGCGTGGGCGTCTCGACTGTCAAGAACAAGCGAATGTTTCTGCGCGGAATCCGGTAGCATCACTACCGTGTTCGGACTCGAGCGGATGCGGGCGCTGCACGCCCTCGCCACCCAGGGCTCGGTCGCCGCGGCGGCCGCCTCCCTGCACGTCACGCCGTCGGGTGTCTCCCAGCAGCTGGCGAAGCTGGAACGGGAGGCCGGGCAGCCGCTGCTGGAGTCCCGCGGCCGCGGCGTCCGGCTGACGAAGGCGGGCCAGGTGCTGGCCGGGCACGCCGAGCGGATCCTCGCGCAGGTCGCCGAGGCGAAAACCGACCTGGAGCTGCTGCGCGAGGACGTCATCGGGCCGCTGCGGGTCGGCGCGATCCCGACGACCGTGCACGCGCTGCTGCCGCCCGCGCTGGCGACGCTGGCCGTGCAGCACCCGCGGCTGGAGGTGACGCTGCACGAGGGCGAGGCCGAGCAGACGATGCCCCGCGTCCTGGCCGGCGACCTCGACGTCGCGGTGCTGGAGAGCTGGGCGGACCGCCCGACGGTCCTCCCGCCGGAGACGACGAGGATCGCGTTGTTCTCCGACGTCGCGGACCTCGCCCTGCCGGCCGGTCACCGCCTGGCGCACCGCAAGGCCGTGGATCTGTCCGAAGTGGACGACCTGCCGTGGATCGGCTGGAGCGCCGGCTCCGGCTGCCACGACTGGCTGGTCCAGGTCCTGCGCAAGCAGGGGCTGGACCCGCGGATCAGCTGCACGGTGGGCAGCTACCCGACCCAGCTGGCCCTGGTGGCGGGCAACCTCGGCGCGGCCCTGGTCCCCCGCCTGGCCCGCGAGCGGCTCCCGGAAGGCGTCCGCATCCTGACGACCCGCCCGGCCCTGACCCGCACGATCTACGCGATCTGCCGAGCGGGCGAGGAGGACCACGGCGCGGTCCGGGCCTGCCTGGACGCGTTGGGCGAGGCCTCGGCCCGCTTCACCACCGCCCTCCGCCCGGTCGGCTGACGCTCAAGGCGCCCTGCCCTGTCGAAACAGTGCCGCCGCGGCGAGCGACCTCATGCACATGTCGAACCTCGCACTGCCTGGCGAACCGGAAACGATCACGGTCGACCCCTCCCGATGGGCTGCCCGGCTCCCGGCCGGTGCTTGGCCTGACGAGTTCGCCCTCAGCGGGCAGGTGTGGCGCGCCGACGTGTTCGCCCTCGCCCGGCGCTGGCGATCGGGGGAGGTGACGAGCGTGCAGTTCGCGGCCGGCGTGCTGGCTTGGGGCTACGGGATTCGCGGCTATGGCCCGCATCGAACGAACAAGATCCTTCGCCACGAGCAGGCCGCCGATCACCTCGACACCGCCCTGGCCGGCCTGCGCGCCGAACTCGTCCCTCTCGCGACCTTGCTCGACTGCTACGAGCAGTTGCGGACCACGGCGAAACTCAAGGGCCTCGGCCCGGCGTTCTTCACCAAGATCCTCTACTTCGCGGGCTATCGCCGCGGCCACGGCGGTCCCCAGCCGCTGATCCTCGACAGTGTCGTGGCGGCACGGCTGCCGCCCGAGGCGGGTGCCGCCCGGCGGTTCAGTTATGGGTGGTCGACCGGCACCTGGCGGGACTACCTGCTCTGGGCCGCCGAGCAAGCCGGCCGTACCGAGTACGGCGGCGAACCGGACCGCGTCGAGATGGCGTTGTTCACCGGGTGCTGGCGCCCGCTCGGCTGACGGTCAAGGCGTTGCCGGTTCCGCCGTCCAGCTGGCCAGCAGCCTCAGCGTCGCCTCCGAAGGGGAGCCCGGCTCCACCGTGTGGACTCCCAGCACCTGGTCCTGGTCGCCCGTCGGGGCCAACGCTTCGTAGCCCAGGATCAGGTCCCCCACCACCGGGTGCCGGTAGTGCTTCGTGCCGTGGGTGCGCTGGTAGACGTCGTGGTCCGCCCACCAGACGCGGAAATCCTGGTCTCGCACCGACAGCTCGCCGATCAGCTCGGCCAGGGCCGGGTCGTGGGGGTTGCGGCCCGCGTACAGGTGCAGCGTCGCCACCACGCTGCGCGCCGACGACTCCCAATCCGCGTACAGCTCGCGGGCCAGCGGGTCGAGGAAGACGAACCGCGCCATGTTGCGCTCGCGCGGCGGCAGCGCGTCGAAGTCGCGGTAGAGCGCCTTCGCCAGGCGGTTGGCGGCCAGCACGTCCAGGCGCCGGCCGGTGACCATCGCCGGGACGTCGGTCAGGGTCTCCAGGATCCGCAGCAGCCCGGGGCGGACGCGCTGGGGTGCCGGGGTCCGCGGCCGGCGGCGGCTCGGCTTGGCCAGCGCGACCAGGTGCCGCCGCTCGGTTTCGTCCAGCTGCAGGGCTCGCGCGATCGCGTCGAGCACCGACTCCGAGACGTTCAGGTTCCGGCCGCGTTCGAGCCGGACGTAGTAGTCGACGCTCACCCCGGCCAGCCGCGCGACCTCCTCCCGCCGCAGCCCGGGCACGCGCCGCACACCGGGTTCCGGCGGGAGCCCGGCGTCGGCGGGCGTCACCCGGGCCCGGCGGGCGCGCAGGAAGTCCCGCAGTTCCGGGTTGTCCTCGCTCATCCCGCCAGCCTAGATCGGGCGCCGCGCGCGTGCGGGGGTCTGCTGGACCCCCGGTCGAGCCATGCCCCTCTCGCGACGTCGAACGGCCGGAGCCGGCGGTTAGCTGGAAGCAGAACCAGCTCCCGAGAAGGAAGACCCGAGATGGAACGCGAAATCCTGGGCGGCACGGGCATCTCCGTCAGCCGCTTCGCCTTCGGCGCGATGATGCTGGGCGCGATGGGCAACACCGACCGCGCCGAATCGGTGCGGATGATCCACGCGGCGCTCGACGCCGGAATCAACTTCGTCGACACCGCCGACGTCTACTCCCACGGCGAGTCGGAGGTGATCGTCGGCGAGGCGCTCAAGGGCCGCCGTGACGACGTCGTGCTCGCGACGAAGTTCTCGATGCCGATGGGTCCCGACGCCAACCAGGCCGGTGCCTCGCCGCGGTGGATCAAGCGGGCCGTCGAAGCCAGCCTGACGCGGCTCGGCACCGACCACATCGACCTCTACCAGCAGCACCGCCCCGACCACCTGACCGACATCGACGAGACGCTGGGCGCGCTGTCCGATCTCGTCCGCGCGGGCAAGGTGCGCGTGATCGGGTCCTCGACGTTCCCGGCCGAGCTGATGGTCGAGGCGCAGTGGGCCGCGCGGCGCGGCGGGCACCACCGGTTCCGCACCGAGCAGCCGCGGTACTCGATGCTCACCCGGATCATCGAGAACGACGTCCTGCCGACGGCCCAGCGCCACGGCATGGGCGTCCTGACCTACGGGCCGCTGTCCAGCGGCTGGCTGACCGACCGCGACCTGGCACGCAGCCACCGCGCCGGGATGGCTCCCGAGGTGTTCGACCCGGCCGTCCCGGAGAACCGCGCGCGGGCCGAAACCGTCGAGCGGCTCCGGAAGCTCGCCGGCGACGCGGGCCTGCCGCTGGCGCACCTCGCGGTGCGGTTCGTGCTGAGCCACCCGGCCGTGACGTCGGTGCTGATCGGCCCGCGCACACCGGAGCAGCTCGACGACCTGCTGGCCGCCCAAGGCCCGCTGCCCGGTGACGTGCTCGACCGGATCGACGAGATCGTCCCGCCCGGCACCGAGGTCAACCGGCACGACAACTACCAGGCGGCGGCGCCGGCGATCGAGAACCCGAGGCTTCGACGCCGCTGAGTCACGCCCGGAGCCGGTCCGCCATCTCCGTCACCAGCCGGCCCGGGCGCTTGTGGTGCACCAGGAAGACGTCGCGGGCCGGGCGGGCGTCGGCCGCGTCCCGGACCTCGATCCGGGCGCCGCCGGCGCGTTCCAGCACGCTCTCCGGGACGAACGCGATCCCCAGCCCGGCCTCGACCAGCGCCAGGATCACCTGGTAGTCACGGCTTTCGTGGGCGACGCGCAGCCGCACCCCCGCGGCGTCGGCGAGCTGCTCGAGGCACACCCGGTTGGGCACGCCGGGGCTGCCCGAGATCCAGTCCTCCCCCGCGAGCCCGCGCAGGGTGAGGCGGCGGACGGCCGCTTTCGCGTGGCCCACCGGGAGGATCAGGCGGAACCGTTCCGAGCGCAGCAACGAGCGTTCGAGCCCACGCGGGTCGGGCAGGACCGCGCCGGGATAGTGGTGGGTGATCAGGAGATCCAGCTCGCGCGAGCTGACCAGGCCGTAGCCGTCGGGCGGCTCCAGGTCCAGCAGCCGCAGCGCGACCGCCGGGTGGGCCTCGCGGAAGCCCGCGAGCGCGGCCGGGACGAGCGTCGCGCCCGCGCTGGCGAACGTGCCGACGGTCAGCTGCGCCGGCTCCTCGCCGAGCAGCGCCCGCACGGTCCGCTCGGCGGTCCGCAGCTCCCCGACGATCGTTTCGGCGTGGGTGAGCAGAGCTTCGCCGACGGCGGTGAGCGTGACGCCGCGCGGGTTGCGGTGCACCAAAGGGGCGCCGACGTCGCGTTCGAGCTTGGCCAGCTGCTGCGAGACGGCGGACGGCGTGAAGGAAAGCCGTTGTGCCGCACCGGCGATGGACCCGGCGTGCGCGACCTCGGCGAGCAGGGCCAGGCGGTGGGCGTCGAGCACGGGAGCCTCCAGCCGTAAGCGTTGCTAATGCGAGCATAGGAGACGTCGCTGGTGCTTACGGCCGGGCGCGCGCATGCTGAAGTCATGATCAGCACTTCGGACGTCGAACGCGCCGCCACGAGGATCCACGGCCGGGTCCGCCGGACGCCGGTCTTCGCGGCCGACGGTATGTGGTTCAAGCTGGAACACCTGCAGCACACCGGGTCGTTCAAGGCCCGCGGCGCGTTCAACCGGATCTTGGCGGCCGGTGACATCGCGGCGGCCGGGGTGGTCGCCGCGTCGGGCGGCAACGCGGGCCTCGCCGTCGCCCACGCGGCCCGCGAATTCGGTGTCCCCGCAAGGGTTTTCGTCCCGGCCACCGCGCCCGAGGTCAAGGTGGCGAAGCTGCACGCGCTCGGCGCGGCCGTCGAGCTCGTCGGCGACAAGTACGCCGACGCCTACGACGCGGCGGTGAAGCACGCGGCCGACAGCGGCGCGTTGTTCTGCCACGCCTACGACCAGCCCGAGATCTGCGCCGGCCAGGGCACGGCCGGGCTGGAACTGCTGGAGCAGGTGGACGAGCTCGACACGATCCTGGTCGCGGTCGGCGGCGGCGGGCTCCTGGCCGGCATCGCCGCGGCGGTCGAGGGCCGGGCGCGCGTGGTCGGCGTCGAGCCGCGCACGATCCCGACGCTCCACGCGGCTCTCGAAGCCGGTGAACCGGTCCAGGTCGCGGTGTCCGGCCTGGCCGCCGACTCACTCGGCGCGTCCCGGCTCGGGGACATCGCCTTCGCGGTCGCCACCCGCACGGGCGCGGGGTCGGTGCTGGTCGAGGACGCCGCGATCGCCGAAGCCCGGACGACGCTGTGGGACCGCTACCGCCTCGCCGTCGAAGCGGGCGGGGCCACGGCCTACGCCGCGTTGCTCAGCGGCGCCTACGTGCCCACGCCCGGCGAGCGCGTCGCCGTCCTGCTCTGCGGCGGCAACACCGACCCCGCGACGCTCACTTCCCCGTCAGCAGCGCCACCAGCGGCGCGAACTCCTCGATGAAGGCGCTGTTGACGCTGACGTAGGAGACGCCGAGCTCGTCGCGACGGCGTTCCAGCTCGCCCGCCATGTCGTCGACGCTGCCGCGCAGCATGGTGAGCGAGTCGTGCTCGATGAGCGTCGCGGCGTCGACGCCGATGAACCCGCGGATCCACGGCGGGACGACCTCACCGACGACGAAGATGTTCATGGCCAGCTCGATGTCACGGCCGTCGGCCGCGGTCCGGATCTCCTCGACGTGCGACGCGAACTCGTCGCGGGTGGTCAGCACGCCCCCGGCGAGGGTGACGATGTCGGCCTTCGCCGCGGCGAGCCGGCGGGCCTTGGGACCGCCCGCGGCGAGCATCACCGGCGTGTGCGCGTCACCGTCGAGGCGGCGGACGTGGTCGATCGTCTCGGAGATCGAGTCGAGCCGATCCTGGCCGGTGCCGTAGGGCAGGCCCAGCTCCTCGGCCTGCTGGCGCATCGACGCCAGGCCGGTGCCGAGGCCCAGCTCGAACCGGCCGTCGGTCATCGCCGTGAGGCTGTGCGCTTCCCAGGCGGCCGCGCGTGCCGTGCGCAGCGGGCTGGCCAGCACGAACGAGCCCACCCGCAGCGTCGTCGTGACCGCGGCGGCCGTCGCGAGCGACGCCGTCGGGGTCGGCAGGTTCAGGTTGTCCGGCGAGAGCAGGGTCGAGTACCCCAGCTCTTCGGCCCGGCGCGCGGTCTCCCGCCACTTCGCGCCGCCCTCCTGGGCCGCCGCGACCACACCGAACCGGAACGCCTTCTCAGCCATCGGATCAACCCCCGCTTGTGTCGTTGACCCGATCAAACCACCGCCGCGCCCGGCCGTGCCACCACGAACGCCGTGAAGGCCCCCTTACCGGCTCTTATGGCCGGTAAGGGGGCCTTCACGGCCTTCAAGCGCAGCGTCAGCCGCGCTGGTACTCCTCCCAGGTGACCTTCGTGACCGAGGGGCCGTCGTCGGCGCCGCGGCCGGCCAGGCCGTTCTTGCCCAGGTAGTAGTCGCCCGTCTGGTGCTGCGCGCCCGACGAGAGGTCCGGGTCGGAGATCGCCATCGCGTGGATGTGGTAGGCGAAACCCTGGTCCGGCGTGCGGTACCAGGCCGCGAACCCGACGTTGCGCAGCGCCTTCAGCAGGGTCGTGCGGGTCGCCGCCGACATGCCGGACACCGAGATGTCCATCGCGCCGCCGCCGTCGTGCGTCCCGGCCGAAGCGTCGACCCCGCCCGGGTTGTAGGAACCCTGGGTCAGGCTGACGGTGAAGCCTGCGATCTTCTCCGCCGCCAGCAGCATCGCCTTGGTGCGGGTGTTGATCGTGACCCCGCGGTAGGCCACGCGGCTGCCCGCGGAAACCGCGCTCGTCACGGTGTAGCGGCTCGCGCCCAGCTTCTCCAGCGACGTCTTGCCGGGCAGGCCCGAAGCGTCGATCCCGGTGTAGCCCAACGACTTCTGGTACTGCGAGTACGCCGTGATCGTCGTCGTGCCGAAGTAGCCGTCGACGTACTTGCTGTCCAGCAGCCCCTTCGCCTGCAACGCCTGCTCGACCAGCAGGACACTGGCGTGCGCACCCGGCGTCTGGGTGTCGTCGGCGCGGCGCGGGTCGATCTGGGCCGCCTTGAGCACGGCCTCCATGTTCGCCGTGGGCAGCGCGGCTGCGACCGCGGGCGCGGCCTGGGCCGGCGCCGCCACAGCGAGCGTCGCGGCGATGAGTGCCGTCAACACGGCGGCCTTCGTGAACATCCCTGTCCTCCACTCGTCGGAATCCCTGCCGCCATCAGGATCACGCGAACGGATACAAGGGACGTACAAACGGGCTCCAATCACCCATCCGTGCTGGCTCGGCCGTGCTTAGTCAAAACGGCGCAGACGCAGGCTGTTCATGACGACGAAGACCGAGCTGACGGCCATCGCCGCGCCGGCGATCATCGGGTTGAGCAGGCCCGCGGCGGCGAGCGGCAGCGCGGCGACGTTGTAGGCGAACGCCCAGAACAGGTTGCCCTTGATCGTTCGCAGCGTCCGGCGCGCCAGCCGGATCGCGTCGGCCGCCGCGCGCAGGTCACCGCGCACGAGCGTCAGGTCGGCCGCCTCGATCGCGACGTCGGTGCCGGTGCCCATGGCCAGCCCCAGGTCGGCCTGGGCGAGCGCGGCCGCGTCGTTGACGCCGTCGCCGGCCATGGCGACCACGTGCCCTTCCGCCTGGAGCCGCTCGACGACGGCGGCCTTGTCGTGCGGCAGCACCTCGGCGATCACGCGCTCGATCCCGACCTCCGCGGCCACCGCGTGGGCGACGACGGCGCTGTCGCCGGTCAGCAGGATCGGCGTCAGCCCGAGCCCGCGCAGCCGCCGGACCGCCTCGGCCGACGTCGGCTTGACGGTGTCGGCCACGGCCAGCGTGCCGCGGACCTCGCCGTCCCAGGTCACGGCGACCGTGGTCAGCTCGGCCCCGGCGGCGTCCGCCCGCCCGACGCGCACCGCGCGGCCCTCGACCACGCCGGTCACGCCCAGCCCGGGCGTGCTCCGGAACTCCGACACCGCGGGCAGCACGCCGAAGCGCTCCCGGGCGGCGGCCGCGATCGCGCGGGCCACCGGGTGCTCGGACGCGGCCTCGACGGCCCCCGCGAGCCGCAGCACCTCGCCGTCGCCCTCGACCAGCGCCATCCGGCCGGTCGTCACCGTGCCGGTCTTGTCCAGCACGACGGTGTCGACGCGCCGGGTCGACTCCAGCACCTCCGGGCCCTTGATCAGGATCCCGAGCTGGGCGCCGCGGCCGGTGCCGACCAGCAGCGCCGTCGGCGTGGCCAGGCCCAGCGCGCACGGGCAGGCGATGATCAGCACCGCGACCGCGGCGGTGAACGCGGCCGACGGCGTCCCGCCCGCGCCGAGCCAGAAGGCGAGTGTCGCCACGGCCAGCGCGATGACGATCGGGACGAACACCGCCGAGACGCGGTCCGCGAGCCGCTGGACCTGCGCTTTCCCGGTCTGCGCCGCCTCCACGAGCCGCGCGGTCCGCGCCAGCTGCGTGTCGGCGCCGACCTTCGTGGCCCGGACGACGAGCCGGCCGCCGACGTTGACCGTCGCGCCCGCCATGGCGTCGCCCGGCCCGACCTCGACCGGCACGCTCTCGCCGGTCAGCAGGCTCGCGTCGATCGCGGACCCGCCGTCCTCGACGACGCCGTCGGTGGCCACCTTCTCCCCCGGCCGCACCACGAACCGGTCGCCGACGGCCAGCTCGCCGACCGGGATCCGCAGCTCACGGCCGTCGCGCAGGACCGCGACGTCCTTGGCGCCGAGGTCGAGCAGCGCCCGCAGCGCGGCACCGGCGCGTCGCTTGGCGCGGGCCTCGAAGTAGCGCCCGGCCAGGATGAACGTCGTGACGCCGGCGGCGACCTCCAGGTAGATCGCGCCGTCGCCGGACATCCGCTCGACGGTGAGCTCGAACGGGTGCCGCAGGCCGGGGGCGCCCGCGGTGCCGAACAGCAGCGCGTACAGCGACCAGCCGAAGGCGGCCAGGGTGCCGAGCGAGATGAGCGTGTCCATCGTGGCGGCGCCGTGGCGCAGGTTGGCGAACGCGGCGCGGTGGAACGGCCACGCGCCCCACACCAGCACGGGCGCGGCGAGGGCGAGCGAAATCCACTGCCAGTAGGTGAACTGCCACGCGGGCACCATCGCCAGCAGGATCACCGGCACCGCGAGCACGGCCGAGACGACGAGCCGTTGCCGCAAGGTCCGCGTGCCGTCGTCTTCGTCGGCTGCCGGTGGCTCGTCGGCGGGCAGTTTCGCGCGGTAGCCCGCCGCTTCGACTTGCGCCACCAGGTCTTTCGGCTCGACGTCGCCGGAGTAGGCGACTTTCGCCTTCGCCGTGGCGTAGTTGACGGTCGCCGTGACGCCGTCCAGCTTGTTGAGCTTGCGCTCGATCCGCATCGCGCAGGACGCGCAGGTCATGCCGGTGATCGCGAGGTCGACGGTCATCGCGGTGCCCCCTTTCCGGTGGTGACGGTGAACGCGGCGGTGCGGACGACGTCGCCGTGGCGGAAGTCCAGGAACAGCCGGTAGGTGCCGGCCGACGGCACCTCGGCCACAAAGGTGAGCCCGGGCCCGGCCGGGTGGACGTGCAGGTACGCCAGGTCGCCGCCGCGCAGCGCGACGAGGTGGCCGGCCGCGCCCAGGTAGGGCTGCAGGTCGGTGGCCTGACGGCCGTCCTCGGTGACGGTCGCCGTCAGCCGGGACGCCCGCCCGGCGACGAGGTCGCCATCGAGCCGGACGTGGTAGCCGTCGACGTCCGCGACGCGCGTCTCCGGAAGCTCGACCGGCTGGAACACCCCCGGCGCGACGAGGTCTACGCCGAGCGTCAGCGGCTTCGCACCCGAAGGCGTGAAGTCGGCGAAGGCGCGGTAGCTGCCCGCATCGGCGACGGTGAGCGGCACGGTCCACGTGCCGTCGGCGCCCAGGTCGGGGTGCAGGTGCTGGTAACCGGCGGTGTCCCGGCGGACGACGATGAAGTGGAGCCGTTTCTCGTGCTCGACGTCGAACGCGGTCACGGGCGCGCCGTCAGGGCCGGTGATGCGGAACGTGAAGCGGGTGGCCGCGCCCGGCGTGAGCGTCGTGGTGGCAGGCGTCAGGGCGTAGCCGTCCTGGGCCGACGCCAGGCCGCCGGGCAGGTCGACGACGGCTTCGCTGTGAGTGTCGCCGTGGGTGTCGCCGTGGGCCTCGGCCTGGGGGAAGGGACCGGCGGCGGTCCCGAGCGCCCAGGCTCCCCCGGCGACCAGGACGAGCGCCGCGCTGTAGGCGGAAAGCTTCGCTGAGGTGGTGCTCATGCCTCAGATATACCCTAGGGGGGTAGGGTAAGCAATGCCGTCACGGCCTGTCAGACCGGACACAAGTTTTCGCAGCGCACCTGGTCCAGCGATGATTCCGGCCGTCACGGAGAGTTCCGACGCGAACCCCCTGGACTCCCCCGTGTTCTTTTCGTAACCTGTTCGAGATCTCGCGGCCCCGCGCCGCCGACAGGTGGCTACGCGAGATCGCCGCCGATACCCCCCTGCCGGGTACCGGACCCCCACACCGCGTGGCTCACCTGTTGCGGGAGAGCGCGCACCGTGACGGGGCAGTGCGGACGAGGCCCCCGACTCGCCGCCCCGGTCCCGACCGGCGGCCGAACAGCAAAGGAGACCCGCGCGACCGTGCATTCGCATCCCGTCAAGCGCGTGGTGTCAGGTGCCCTCGCGGCCGCCGCGGTGATCGCAGTGATCACCGTCGCGGACCCCGCGGCCACCGCCGCCCCGATCCCCGCCCTTCAGGCTCCGCCCACCGGGTCGGAGGCCCTGGCCAAGTACCGCGACCTCGCGGCGCAGGCCGAGAAGCTCAACGAAGACCTGCTCAAGGCCCAGGCCGACCTCACCACCAAGCAGGGTGAGCTCGACAAGGCCACCACCGACGTCGACGCGGCGAAGACCGCGGGCGCCGAGGCCGCCGACGCGAAGCAGAAGTACCAGTCCCAGGTGGACAAGTTCGCCAACGCGTCGTTCACCAGCGGCGTCCAGCTCAACAAGCTGTCCGCACTGCTGGCCGGCACGTCGACGCAGGACTTCCTGGACCGCTCGTCGGCCCTCGAGGTCATCGCGACCGACAAGAACTCCGCGATGGACAACCTCAGCGGCGCGGCCGAGAAGGCCAAGACCGCCGAGAAGACGGCGACAGACGCCGCGAAGAAGGCGACCGACGCGCGCGACGCGGCGGCCAAGCTGACCTCGGACATCGAGGGCAAGAAGAAGAACCTGCAGACCCAGATCGACCAGATCGAGGCGCAGAGCAAGACCCTCAGCACGGCCGACAAGGCCGCGCAGAAGGACACCGGCGGCAAGGCCCCCACCGTCAAGGCGGCGACCGGGGCCGCCCAGACCGCGGTCAACGCGGCGCTGAGCAAGCTCGGCAGCGCCTACGTCTGGGGCGCGACCGGACCGAGCACGTTCGACTGCTCGGGCCTGATGCAGTGGGCCTACAAGCAGGCCGGCATCACCCTGCCGCGCAACTCGGCGGCGCAGGCGGGCTTCGGCACGTCGGTGTCGCGCGACCAGCTGCAGCCGGGCGACCTGGTCGCCTACTACTCCCCGGTATCGCACATCGGGATGTACATCGGCGACGGAAAGATGGTCCACGCCCCCACCAGTGGTGACGTGGTCAAGATCTCCCCGCTGATGAGCGAGTACGCCGGAGCGACCCGCCCGACGGCCTGACGTTTCGCGAATCCGTCCACAGTGGTCTTCACACCGCGGTGGACGGATTTCGCGTTTCCGGACGGGATTCGCGGGGAAACTCCTCCGCGGGGACGTGCACGGAAATTGTCGGGGCTCTGGGTTACAGTCGGACTCAGGCGAACAGACGTTCGAATGGAGTGGTGATGACCGAACAGCCGGAACCCAACCCGGAGAAGGACCCGAGCGACTGGACCACCGGCGACGAGCCGATGACCGGGCCGCAGAAGTCCTACCTGCAGACGCTCGCCCAGGAGGCGGGGCAGGAGGTGCCGGAGGACCTGACGAAGGCCGAGGCATCGAGGCGCATCGACGAGCTGCAGCAGACCACCGGCCGCGGCGCTTGAGCGTGGTCGGGGCGGCTGCGTGGACCGGCGGCGGCTGCGGGTCTTGAGCGTGTCCGCGGCGGTTGCGCAGACAGGCATCGGCTGAGGTGCGACGGCGGCCGAAGCGGCACCTGGCTGCGGCGGCTGACCGGTACCCGGCGGCTGGCGGCTGGCGGACGAGCGCTTGGGCTGGCCAGAGCTGGGTCGGCTGGCGCTTTGGGTCGGCTGACACTCGGTGGCGGGCCGAACTGGCCCGATCGGGCGGCGCGAGCGCTTGAGCCGGCCAGCGATTGGCTCGGTCGGCACTCGGCAGCGAGTTCAACGACCGGCCGGATATCCGGCCGGGCTGGCTATAGCGGCACGAACCGAACTGGCCCGGCTGAGCAGGGCGCGCAGCAGCTGCGCGGGCACTGCAGCCGAACGGCACTGTGGCTGAGCGGACTCAGGCGGCCTGGGGCAGTGCGGCCGCGCCGGTCACGCGCAGCAGGAACTCGGCGTTCGAGCCTGTCTTGCGTAGCTGGTCCAGCAGTTGCTCCACCGCGTGCGGGCCCTGCAGTGCTCGGCGGACGTCGCGCATTGCGGCCAATTCCTCCGGTGTTACCAGCAGTTCCTCGCGGCGGGTGCCGGATGCGGCCAGGTCTACCGCCGGGAAGACTCGGCGTTCCGCCGTGCGGCGGTCCAGCTTCAGCTCGGCGTTGCCCGTGCTCTTCAGCTCCTCGAAGAACACCGTGTCGGCCAGTGAACCGGTTTCCACCAGCGCGGTCGCGATGATCGTGAGGGAACCGCCGCCCTCGAGGTTCCTTGCGGCGCCCAGGATGCGCTTCATCGGCTGCAGGGCCGCCGCGTCGACGCCTCCGGAGAGGGTGCGGCCCGAAGGGCGGGCCGACAGGTTGTACGCGCGGCCCAGGCGGGTCAGGGAGTCGAGCAGGAGCACGACGTCCTCGCCGCGCTCCACCAAGCGCTTGGCGCGCTCGACCGCCAGTTCCGCGATCGCTACGTGCTCGGTCGGCGGGCGGTCGAATGTGGACGCGATCACCTCCCCGCGCACGGTGCGGCGCAGCTCGGTGACCTCCTCCGGGCGCTCGTCGGCGAGCAGCACCATGAGCTTGCACTCCGGGTGGTTGGTGGCGATGCCGTGCGCGATTTCGCTCAGCACCGTGGTTTTCCCCGCCTTCGGCGGCGAGACGACCAGCGCGCGCTGGCCCTTGCCGATCGGGGTGACGAGGTCGATGACGCGGGTCAGCACCCGTGCCGGGGTGGTTTCGAGCAGCAGGCGCTCGTCGGGGTGCACCGGGACGAGGTCGTCGAAGTGCGGGCGGCGCGTGGCCGGGTTGACGCCGTCGACGCTGATGATTTCCTCGGCGGTGCCGGTGATTTCGTCGCCCGTGCGCAGCTTGTGCTTGCGGACGACGGAAAGCGGGATGGTGACGTCGCCGTCGGCGCGCCGGTAGCCGGCGCGGACGAAGGCGGATTTTCCTTGTACGTCAAGGATTCCGTGGAAAGGCATGGTTTTCTCCTGAATGCGGGGAACGGCCGGCGCGCGGACGGCGGCGGACCGTGAAAGGAAAGGAAAGAGGCCGAGCTGGCCTGGATCCGAGAGCTTCCTCCGGGCGGCCTGAAGGCCGACGTCCGCGAGGAGCACCTTCACTGTAGCCCGACTTTCCCCGAAGCACAATGCGTGAGAACCGGTGGCGGTGGGTAGGACTCCAGGGAAGCCCGCCGAACCGTGGCCGACGGATGGGAGCACACCGTGCACCGACACACCCCGGAACCGGACGTCGACACCGGCGAAACCGCCGACGACGGCCCACCCGGGTCCACGTCCTCCGACCGCCTCCCCGCGGGGTCCGGGACCGTGGTCGGCTCGACCTTCGAAGAACTCGCGCCGGCGCTGCCCAACGACGTCGCCGACCTGCGCCGCAAGCTCATCCGCTGGCTGGCCGCCCTCCCCCTGGACCCGGAGAGCACGCACGACATCACGCTGGCCACCTACGAGGCGCTGGCGAACGTCGCGGCCCACGCCTACCCGGTCAAGCACGGCTGGGCGCGCCTGCAGGCCGCGCGAGTGGGCGACGCCGTGACCGTGACGGTCACCGACACCGGCTGCGGCATCCCGGCGACCCGCGCGAGCCGACCCCGCACCGCGGGCCTGCGCACCTCGGGCGGCCGGGGCTTGCTGCTGATCGACAAGGTGACCGACCAGTACGACATCGACACCGGCGAGCAGGGCACGACGGTCCGGATGACCTGGCGCCCGGCCGCCTTGCGGCACGCGGGTGCGGCCTGACCCGCGTGGGTCGAATGAGGCCGCGAAGGCGACCGATTCGGGAATCGAGCAAGATGAAAGAACGTCACGGCTGACGAAGCAACGGGCGACCACCAGCCGAATACCGTCAGTCACTCCGGCATCGCTCATCGAATGCGAATGAGCGGGCTCGAAAGCCGAGAAACGCGGTGAGCCGGAGCAGGCCCACCGCGTTTCAGGGAACCTCAGGCCGCGCTGGCCAGCCGCACGAGGCGGTTGCGCGGGTACGACACCAGTTCGCGCTCCTCGTCCGTGGTGAAGATCTCGACGGAATCCTCCAGGATGTCCGCCGAAGTCACCTGTAGCTGCCACGCGGGCAGCCCCGGGGCGGGCTCGTGCCAGAACCACTGGCCCTTGGTGAGCTGGTCCGCCGGGACCGTCGCGTCGTCCGTGTTCATGCCATGAGGCTAACCGCCACCACCGACAGTTTTTGAACGGGCTCAGCCATGGGTCGCCCCGACCGTGATCGTCAGCACGTCCGGGTCGCCGGCGAACACCGCGCCGCTGAAGTCCGGGCCCGGGCTGACGTCGTCGTACGGGAACGCGTAGCCCCGGTTGTCGGGCAGTTTCGAGTGGACGATGCGGGCGTAGTGGTTGGTGACGTCGCCCAGGTAGAACTTCGCCGGGTCCTCCGCCGTCGGCTGGTTCGCGTTGTCCAGCAACGTCGTCCGGTTCAGGGCCGCCGCCAGGCGCGGGATGATGCTCTTGCGCGCGTCGCTCGCGCCGGCCGCGATGGCGAACGGGCCGCTGTCGCAGCTCCAGACGTCCGCGGTGGCCGGCTTGGCGAAGGACTCGGCCCCGAGCACCAGCTGGCCGCCCGTGACGCGGCCGGTGAACGTGCCCAGGCCCGGGTTCTGCGAGTCCACCACGAGGTCGGTGCCCTCGTACTTCTGCCAGACCTGGTCGATGTAGCCGTCGAGGTACCCGCCGAACTGGTCGGCGTGGTGGTGCGGCGACAGCGCGCGCAGGTTCCCGCCGCCGCCGGTCTGCACCAGCCCCGGCCAGTTGCCGCCCAGCGCCGTCAGCTCCGACGAGATCGCGTCCAGCGACCCCGACGGCAGGCCGTTGACGGTTTTCGTGCCCGAGCCGGACGTCGTGAGCGACAGCCCCATCGGCATCCCGACGAAGTCGACGTAGCTGATGTTGGCGAACAGCTGCTCGTCGTTGAACGTGAACTCGCTGAACGACCAGTTCTTCTCGTAGTTGGGATCGGCGGTGTTCAGGAAGCTCGGGTGCACCAGGGCCGGCCCCGGGTCGAGGAAGAAGTCCAGCTTCGCGTCGGTGACGACGTAGATCCGCGCGCCGCCCATCTTCGGCACGGAGACCTGGGCGCCGGATCCGACCGGGATGGCGCAGTCCTCGGGCAACGGCGTGTGCGCGGCGCCGGGCGAGTCCGGGTAGTACGGCGAGCCGTCGGCGCGCAGCAGGACCAGCCGGCCGTCCGGGGTCGTGCCGGTGACGTAGGCGTACACGGTGCCGGAGCCGGAGTTGTTCACCAGCTTGAGACCGAAGGTCGACGGCGTCGCGGCGTAGGCGGTGCGGGCCAGGGGCAGCACGGTGGCGGTGGCGAGCGTGGCTGCCGAAAGGCTCAGGAACGAGCGGCGCGAGATCATGATTCCTCCACTTTGAGGATTACCAGAACACGCGGCGTGCTCCACAATGGAGACACAGGCCGCGCTCGCAGATTCGTTGTGGACGCCAACAAACTATGAACGCCGCTGGCCGGGCCTGACAACCCCTCCAAGGTAGGTCTAGACCACCGTTCGCACCCGGCGCGCGCGATGCCCCGCACGGAGAATTTTCAAACAATCCTGGCCGGGCACTGCCCCCGGGTACCGGGTCGCGGGTAATTCCGGGCAGGGGCCTTGACTTCCCCGCGAACGGTCGGTGACAGTGGACGGCCTCGCAGGTGGACGCACCCCCTTTCCGGCTTCATCACAGAGAAAGCGGACCCCATGCAGCCCAGCAAGCGTTTCCTGCGACTGACCGCCGTGATGGCAACGTTGTCACTGCCCTTCCTCGCCCCCGCGACGACGTCCGCCGCGGAGACCTGGACCACCGTGTTCCAGGACGACTTCGACGGCGCGGCCGGTACCGGCCTGAACACCCAGGACTGGCTCTACGACAGGGGAACCGGCTACCCGGGCGGCGCGGCGGCCTGGGGCACCGGCGAGCTCGAGACGGCGACGGACTCGACCGACAACGTCTACCACGACGGCGCCGGCCACCTCGCCATCAAGCCGCTGCGTGACGCCGCGGGCAACTGGACCTCCGGCCGGATCGAGACGCAGCGGACCGACTTCGCCGCCCCGGCCGGTGGGCAGCTGGAGATCAGCGCGTCGCTCAAGCAGCCGTCCCCCGCCAGCGGGCTCGGCTACTGGCCGGCGTTCTGGGCGATGGGCGGCGACGCGCGGCCGGTCGGCGCGACGAACTGGCCGAGCATCGGCGAGCTCGACATCATGGAGGACGTCAACGCGCTCAGCAAGCACTCCACCACCTTCCACTGTGGACAGTGGCAGGGCGAGTGCCACGACCCGGACGGCATCACGAGCGACCTGCAGGACTGCCCGGGCTGCCAGGAGGGCTACCACTCCTACTCGGTCGTGGTGGACCGCCGCGACGCCGCCGCGGAAGAACTGCGGTTCTACCTCGACGGCAACCAGACCTACTCGGTGAAGCAGAACCAGGTGTCCGACGCGACCTGGAAGGCCGCGGTCGACCACGGCTTCTTCGTCATCTTCGACGTCGCGATCGGCGGCTCCTACCCGAACAAGGTCTGCGGCTGCACCTCCCCGAGTGCGGACATCACGCCGGGCGCCGAGATGAGCGTCGACTCGCTGTCGGTCAAGGTCAGCGATTCCTGAGCCGATAAGCTGGCGCCATGAGCGTCCGGCACACCGTCATCGACTCCCCCATCGGGCCACTGACCCTCGTCGGTGACGCGGCCGGTGCGCTGCTCGGCCTCTACTTCGACGGCCACCTGCGCACGCCCCGGATGACCGACCTCGGGGAGCGCACCGAGACCGGCTTCGAGGTCGTGGAAGCACAGCTGGGCGAGTACTTCGCGGGCACGCGGCGCGAGTTCGACCTCGAGCTCGCGCCGCGTGGTTCCGCGTTCGAGAAGCAGGTCTGGGACCTGCTGACGAAGATCCCGTTCGGCGAGACCCGCACCTACGGGCAGCTGGCCGCCGCACTGGGCGACCCGGGTGCCGCGCAGGCCGTCGGCAACGCCAACGGCTGGAACCCGATCAGCGTCATCGTGCCGTGCCACCGGGTGGTCGGCACGAGCGGGAGCCTGACCGGGTACGCCGGCGGCCTGGCCCGCAAGCGGTTCCTCCTGAGCCTGGAGGAGCCGCCCGCGGACGAGGTCGGCCGGTTGTTCTGACCCGTCAGGACGTCCCGCAGGTCACGGTGGGCGCCGTCAGGTTCCCGCCGTGCTCGACGGTGAACCCGATGACGTTGCCGCTGCCGTTGGGTTTCGCGGTCAGCACGTACCCGGTGCTGTCCCAGGTGCCGGTGTAGTTCCAGCTGCCGATGACCTTCTGGGGTGCGTGGAAGGTGATCGTGAGCACCCAGTTGTTCGAGCCCGTCACCGAGATCTGGCCGTTGAAGCCGACGTTCCACTCCGCTGTCTTCGCGTAGGTCCCGGTGCACCCGCCCGACGGCGGCGGGGTCGTGGTCGTCGGCGGCGGGGTGGTCGTGGTGGGCGGCGTGGTCGTGGTGCCGCCGTTCAGCGCGTCGAGGACCGCGGTGTAGGCGGCCTTCTTGTTCCCGCTGCCGTCGAACAGCAGCGGGGTGGCCGACGCGCGCCAGGAGTCGGTGTCCCGGATGCCCCACACGGTCAGGCCGTTGCAGCGCGCCACCGCGAGGCAGGCGTTCGGGACCGTGCGGAAGCTGTTCGCCTGCGTGGTGCCCGACCCCTCGATGTCCAGCTCGGTGATCTGCACGTCCACGCCGAGGTCGGCGAAGTTCTGCAGCGTGGTCTGGTAGTTCGACGGCACCGGGCTGGCGCTGTTGAAGTGCGACTGGAAGCCGACGCAGTCGATCGGCACGCCGCGGGACTTGAAGTCCTGCACCATGCGGTACACGGCCTGGGTCTTCGCCTGGCTCCAGTCGTCGGTGTTGTAGTCGTTGTAGCAGAGCTTCGCGCCGGGGTCGGCCGCCCGGGCGGCGCGGAACGCCGCCTCGATCCAGTCGTTGCCGGTGCGCTGCAGGTTGGAGTCGCGGCGGGCGCCGGAACCGCCGTCGGCGAACGCCTCGTTCACCACGTCCCACGAGTAGAGCTGGCCGCGGTAGTGCGTCGCGACCTGGGTGACGTGGTTGAGCATCGCCGAGCGCAGCGACGAGCCCTCCATGCCCTGCATCCAGCCGGGCTGCTGCCCGTACCAGGCCAGCGTGTGCCCGCGGACCTGGGCGCCCTGGGACCTGGCCTGGGCCACGATCCGGTCGGCGTTGCCGTAGGAGAACTGGCCCTGGTTCGGCTCGGTCGCGTCGATCTTCATCTCGTTCTCGGGCGTGATCATGCTGAACTCACGGCTCAGGATGCCGGTGTACACGCTGTCCGAGAGCCGGCTCGCCGAGACGGCCGTGCCGAAGTACCGGCCGGTCCGCGCCGCCGCGCCGCCGAGCGTCGTGCCCGTCGCCGGCGGGGGCGACGTCGTCGTGGTGGGAGTGGTCGGGGTGGTCGGCGTGGTCGTGGCCGTGCCGCCGCTGTTCAGGCCGAGGTACGCGATCGCGTAGCCCACCATGCCGCTCTGCGGCAGCACGTGCCCGGCGCCCTGGACGCTGATCGCCTCGACCGGCGCCTGGACGCCGGTGCCGCCGTAGCGGGCACGGGTCCAGCCGGACTGCGGCTGGTCGGTCACCGACGCCGTCTGGCTCACCCCGGCGAGGTTGGTCCACTGCTTGACCTCTTCGCCGAAGTTCGGGTAGCGCAGGGTGTCGTCGGCGGTGCCGTGCCACAGCTGCATCCGCGGGTACGGGCCGCTGCGCCCGCCGCTCATCTGCCGGGCCTGGTCACCCCACTGCTGCGCGGTCTTCGTCAGCTGGCCGTTCGCGCACTGGGAGTTCCAGCTCGACCCGTCGGTGGTGCCGAAGCAGCCGGCGGGCACGCCCATGAACGCCGACCCGGCGGCGAACACGTCCGGGTACTCCGCGGCGAGCACGTTCGTCATCATCGCGCCCGAGGAGAACCCGGTGACGTAGACCCGGGAAGGGTCGACGTTGTAGTGCTGCTTCGCGTAGTCGACCATCGAGAGGATGCCGACCGGGTCGCTGCCGCCGCCGCGGGTCAGCGCCTGCGGTGAGGAGACGTCGAAGCAGGCGCCGCTGCGGGTGGCCTCCGGGAACACGATGACGTACCCGTACTGGTCGGCCGCGGTGACGTAGTCGCGGGCGTAGCCGTTGAAGACCGCCGAAGCCGAGCCGGTGCAGTAGTGGATCGCGACCAGCAGCGCCGGCTTGGCCGCCACCCGGTCCGGGACGTAGGTGTACATGTTCAGGTTGCTGGGGTTGGTGCCGAAACCGGTCACGCGGGTCAGCGACGCCGCGGACGCGGGCTGCGCGGCGAGCAGCACGACCGCGGCGACCACCGGCACGACGGCGGCCAGCAGCACAGTGAGCAGTCTTCTCACTCGGGATTCCTTTCCGGGGCAGGGCGCGCAGCGCTCTCGATCGTTCGTCGCACCCCGGAACCGGTCAACGACTATCGGTATGTTTCGGGGGCTTTCGCACCACCCACTGCGTGCCGGACGGCCGGGACGACGCGGTTCTGGGAGGATCGCCGGATGACCGCGCTGCTGCTGGGCCCGCTCCTCCGGCACGTCGACGCCACGTCGGCGACGATCTGGGTCGAGACGGACGGCCCGTGCGAGGTCGGCGCCGGCGACGCGACCGCCCGGACCTTCGAGGTCTCCGGCCACCACTACGCGCTGGTCGTGCTCACCGGCCTCGAACCGGCGAAGAGCACGCCCTACGAGGTCCGGCTCGACGGCGACGTCGTCTGGCCCGAACCCGGCGGTGACCTGCCGCCGAGCCGGATCCGCACGCTCTCCCCCGAGGACTCCCGGTTCCGGCTGGTGTTCGGCTCCTGCCGCAAGCCGCGCGAGCAGGACGCCCTCGGGCAGGACGCGCTCGCCGCGTACGCCCGCCGGATGGCCAAGCTCGCCGAGGAGGAGTGGCCGGAGTCGCTGGTGCTGCTCGGCGACCAGGTCTACGCCGACGAAACCACCGACGACACGCAGAAGTGGCTCGCGAGCCGTCGTGACACCTCGCAGCCACCCGGCTCCGAGGTGGCCGACTTCGAGGAGTACTGCCACCTCTACTCCGAGGCCTGGTCCGACCCGGCCGTGCGCTGGCTGCTCTCCACGCTGCCGACGTCGATGATCTTCGACGACCACGACGTCCGCGACGACTGGAACACCTCGCAGGCCTGGCGGGCGGAGATGGCCGCCACGTCGTGGTGGCCCGAGCGCATCCGCGGCGCGCTGGTGTCGTACTGGATCTACCAGCACCTGGGCAACCTCGGTCCGGAGGAGCTCGCCGGCGACAAGCTCTTCCAGCAGGTCGGCACGTCCGGCACGGACAACGCGGAGCTGCTGCGCGAGTTCGCCGACCGCGCCGACCGGGAGGCCGACGGCGCCAAGGGCACGCGCTGGTCCTACCGGCGCGACTTCGGCCCGGTCCGGCTGCTCGTGATCGACTCGCGGGCCGGGCGCATCCTCGAAGGCGGCGTGCGGTCGATGATCGGCGAGGACGAGTTCCACTGGATCGAGGAGCAGGCCGGCGGCGACGTCGACCACCTGCTGATCGGCACGTCACTGCCGTGGCTGCTGCCGACCGCGCTGTCCTTCGCGCAGTCGATCAACGAACGCGCGTGCACCCGGCCGGGCGTGCGCGGCAAGGCCGCCGAGTGGTTCCGGCAGTTCGCCGACCTCGAGCACTGGCCGGCGTTCCGCGAGTCGTTCGACCGGCTGGCGAAGCTCATCGCCCGGGTCGCCGACGACGGCGCGGCCTCGGTCAACGTGCTCTCCGGCGACGTCCACCACGCCTACGTCGCGCGGGCCCGGTTCCCGCGTGCACCGGCCGCGCCGGTGCACCAGCTCACCTGCTCGCCGATGCACAACACCGTGCCGTGGTACATGAACCGGGTGTTCCGGCTCGGCTGGTCCCGGCGGCTGACCGGGCTGATGGGGTGGCTCGCGCGCCGCTCCGGCGTCCAGCCCACGGACCTGACGTGGGACTGCGTTTCGGGGCCGCACTTCGGCAACGCCGTGATGACGCTGGACGTCGACGGGCGCACCGCGTGGGCGACGATGCAGCGGACGACGGACGACGGCCTCGTCGACGGGCCGTCGATCCGCCTCACCTGAGGGTGGGTGCGGCGCGGCCACTCACCCCCGCCTGATCCGGGTTAGCCTCGGTTCGTGGCTGAAGAGAAGCCAGCGGAGCGAAGCTCCTCCGTTGAGGGTGGCGGCGGGGGCATGGATGGAAACGTACTCGGGGAGTTCCTCCGGGCCCGCCGTGCGCAGGTCAGTCCGGAGGAGCTGGGCATGCCCGGCGGCCGCGGGCGGCGCGTCGCGGGCCTGCGCCGGGAAGAGGTCGCGCTGCTGGCCGGCGTCAGCACCGACTACTACGTCCGGCTGGAACAGGGCCGCGAACGGCACCCGTCGGAGCAGGTGCTCGACGCGCTGGCCAGCGCCCTGGTGCTCGACGACGACGCCACCGCCCACCTCCAACGGCTGGCCCGCCCGGCGGCCCGTCGGCGCGCCCGGCGGCGTGAGCAGGTCAGCCCGAACCTGGTCCGCCTGATGGCGGGCTGGCCGGCGACCCCCGCGGTGGTCCTCGGCCGGTGCCTCACCGTGCTGGCGCACAACACGCTGGGCCGGGCGTTGTTCGACGGCCACACCCACAGCGGCGACCTGGTCCGGCTGGTGTTCCTCGACCCGGACGCCCGCTCGTTCTACCCGGACTGGGAGCGCGTGGCGGCCAACACGGTCGGCGGTCTGCGCGCGGCCGCCGGGATCGACCCCGACGACCCGCTGCTGATCGAGACGGTCGGCGAGCTGTCGGTCAAGAGCGAGGCGTTCCGCAGGCTGTGGGCGCGCCACGACATCCGGCAGAAGACCCACGAGACCAAGCGGTTCCACCACCGGCTGGTCGGCGACCTGACGCTGAGCTACGAGGCGCTGACGGTGAACAGCGCGCCCGGGCAGCAGCTGGTCGTCTACCAAGCGGAGCCGAGCAGCCCGTCGGAGGCGGCGTTGTCGTTGCTGGGCAGCCTGACCGCCGAAAGCGCGCCGGAGAACGTCAACCGCTAAGCGTATTCCACATTGGACAGTCTATTTTGTGCTGCCCGAAACCCTGGAAAGGAACGTCAGTGAAGATCGTCCTCATCACCGGGGCCAGCAGCGGCATCGGCCACGCCACCGCCGTGCGGCTGGCCGCCGAAGGCCACCACGTCGTGCTCGGGGCCCGGCGGAAGGACCGCCTCGACGCCCTCGCCGCGGAGATCCGGGCGGCGGGCGGGCGCGCCGACGTGCACGGCCTGGACGTCACCGACCGCGCCGACGTCGCCGCGTTCGCCGACGCGGCCGTGCGCGACCACGGCCGGATCGACGTGTTCGTCGCCAACGCCGGCGTGATGCCGTTGTCCCGCTTGGATTCCCGGCACGTCGAGGAGTGGGACCGGATGCTCGACGTCAACGTCCGCGGCCTGCTCAACGGGATCGCCGCGACGCTGCCCCACTTCGAGCGGCAAGGCGGCGGCCACTTCGTGACGATCGCCTCGACGGGCGCGTACGAGGTGGTGCCGACGGCGGCGGTGTACTGCGCCACGAAGTACGCGGCGCGCGCGATCACCGAAGGCCTGCGGCTGGAGTCCGACCCGAGCCTGCGCGTCACGACGATCTCGCCGGGCGTCGTGGAGTCCGAGCTGGCCGACACGATCACCGAGCCGGGCGCGAAGGAGGCGATGGTCGCCTACCGCGCGCACGCGATGCCGCCGGACGCCATCGCCGGCGCGATCTCGTACGCCATCGGGCAGCCGGACGGCGTCGACGTCAACGAGCTCGTGGTCCGGCCCACCGCCCAGCGCTAAGTCCGCTGCGCCAGCACCATCGTGAAGCCGCCGTCGCGGTCGCGTTCCCAGGTCGTCAGCGAGCCGTTGGGGACCGCCGTGGCGGCGGCCGCGCGCATGAGGTCCGGTTCCGGCAGGCCCTCCAGCAGGTACCGGAGGGCGAACACCGTCATCTCGTGCGCGCTCAGCAGGACCCGCGCGCCCGGCCGCTCGGCGCTCAGCTCGGCGAGCAGGGAGCGCACCCGCAGCACGACGTCCGCCCAGGACTCGCCGCCCGGGGGCCGGTAGTAGAACCGGCCGAGCCGCCGCTTGCGCCGGGCCTCGTCGGGCCAGCGCTCGCGGACGCCGTGTGAGGTCAGCAGATCCAGGACGCCGAGCTCGCGATCGCGCAGCCGCTCGTCGGGCACGATCGCCACTCCGGCCGGCGCGGCCAGCTTGGCGGTGTCCCAGGCGCGGCGGTAGGTCGACGTGACCACGACGTCCGGCCGGTGCCCGGCGAGCAGCTCCCCCGCCGCCGCGGCCTGGTCCCGTCCCGGCCCGGTCAGGGGCACGTCGGCGTCGCGCTCGGCGAGGTCGATCACGTCGGCGCCCGCCGTCTCCGCCACCTCCCGGGCGACGTTCCCGGTGCTCTCGCCGTGCCGCAGCACACCCACCCATTCCAGGTCGACTTTCACGCGCGGCTGGTACCCCCGGCGACCCACCCGCGAAACCCGGGATGGTTAGGCGCGCCAACAACGTCCGGCTAGGGTCGGTCCATGTCGCGGAGCCTCGACGCCCAGGACCGGCTGCAGCTGCTGGAGACGATCATCGGTGCCCCCGCCGGCCACCTCGGCCTGACCGAGCTGCTCACCGCGACCCTGGACCGCGTCCGCGAGGTGCTGAAGGTCGACACCGCGACCGTGCTGCGCTACCAGCCGGGCGGGCAGCAGCTCGTGGCGATCGCGGCCGCGGGCATCGAGGAAGAGGTCCACCAGGGCGTGCGCGTGCCGGTCGGCACCGGGTTCGCCGGGCGGGTGGCCCAGGACCGCACGCCCGTCGCCCTCGACCACGTCGACGAGACCACCGTCGTGAACTCCCTGCTGTGGGAACGCGGCCTGCACGCCATGCTCGGCGTGCCGATGATCACCGGCAGCGAGCTGGTCGGCGTCCTGCACGTCGGATCCGTGCGGCCGCGCGGGTTCTCCGAGGCCGAGGTCGGCACCCTGCAGCTGCTCGCCGACCGCCTCGCCATGGCGATCCAGGTGGAGGCCCTCGAGGAGAACCGCACCGCCACGATGGCCCTGCAGCGCAGCCTGCTGCCGGACCGGCTGCCCGAACTGCCCGGTCTCGGCTTCGCCGCCCGGTACGTGCCCGGCGCGGAGGCCGGGCTCGGCGGCGACTGGTACGACCTGTTCCCGCTGCCGGGCGACCGGCTCGGCGTCGTGATGGGCGACGTCTCCGGGCACGGGCTCGAGGCGGCCGTGATCATGGGCCGGCTGCGCAGCGCCCTGCGCGCCTACGCCCTCGACTGCGACGACCCGGCCGAGACGCTCGGCAAGCTCGACCGCAAGGCCAACCACTTCGAGCACGGCGCTATGGCCACCGTCGCCTACGGGATCATCGATCCGCCGCGGGAGACGCTGACGCTGTCGCTGGCCGGGCACCTGCCGCCGGTGCTGGCGCGCCCGGGCGAGCCGGGCGAGCTCGTCACGGCGCCGCCGGACCCGCCGATCGGCCTGACCATCGGGCACCCCGACCGGCGGACCACGGTCGTCGCCCTGCCGCCGGGCGGGGTGCTGGTGTTCTACACCGACGGGCTCGTCGAGCGCCGGGACCGGGCGGTGGACGCCGGCATGACCGACCTCGCGGCCACCGTGCGGGCCGGGGAGCCCGAGCGCGTGTGCGCGCAGCTGATGGCGGCGATGATCGGCTCCCGGCCGGCGCAGGACGACGTCGCCCTGCTCGTGGTCCACCGCCACGCCTGAGGCGGCTCAGGAAGCCGTCAGCGCCGCCTCCCGGGTCGGGAACAGCGAAAGGCTGTCCTCGAGGCCGGTCAGCTGGATCGGGCGCAGGGTGGCGCGGCCGGTCGCGACGATCCGCACGGTGGTGCCCGCCGCGGAGTTGCGGTGGATCATCAGCAGCGCGGTCAGCCCCGGCGAAGCCAGGAACTCGACGCGGCTCAGGTCCACCACGAGCAGTCTCGGTACCGCGGCGAGCGCTTCGTCCGCCGCCTGGACCAGCGCGGGCGCCGTCGTCGTGTCGACGTCCCCGGCGACCTCGAGCACCACCGCGCCGTCCTGCTCCATTCGGGCGATCCTGAACTCGCCGAATGGCACAGCAGCCGGGGAGCCTTCAGTGTGGGTGTTCTCGGTCATGTGTCTCTCCCGCCCTCGGCGGCGCCGCCGGGACGTCCGGCGGGCGCGCTTGATCACGAAGGCTGTCTGCTCAACCGTGACCAATCATGCCCGCCGCACCGCGGCTGTGCCGTTTCAGCACCCACGGGTTTGCCTCGCGCGCGCGAACGGGCAGGATGGTGACCATGGCCGAACCGGACGTGGGTGCCGCGGGCACCGTCGTCCTGGAGCACCGCGACGGCGCGGCGGTGCTCCGGGTGAGCGGTGCCCTCGACCTCGCTCTCGCGCCGAAGCTGCGGCAGTTCGCCGACCGCGCTTCCCGGCAGCAACCGGCGGTGCTGGTCATCGACCTGACCGACGTCACCTTCCTGGCCTCGGCCGGGATGGCCGAGCTCGTGCGGGCCCACCGCGGCGACTCCGGCTCCGCCCCGCTGCGCGTGGTGGCGAACGGCCGGATCACGCTGCGCCCGCTGCAGCTGACGCGGCTGACCGACGAGCTCGCCATCTTCCCGTCGCTCACCGACGCACTGAGTCCCTGATGTCCCCGCCCCCCGTCGACGCAGTCCTCGACGCCGTGCGCCGGGCCTTCGTCGAGGGGGCGGACGAACCGGCCGTGACCGAGGCCGTCGCCGCCGCGGTGCGGGCCGCCACCGCGGACCTCGCGGACACGGTGGCGCGGCTGCAGGGCGACGCCGCGGTGATCGACGCGCTGCACTCGGTCGGCCGGCGGCTGACCGCCCAGCTGGACCTCGGCCGGATCGTGCAGGACGCGACCGACGCCGCCACGAAGGCGACCGGCGCGGACTTCGGCGCGTTCTTCTACAACCTCGTCAACGATGTCGGCGAGTCGTACACCCTCTACACGCTCTCGGGCGTGCCGCGGGCGGCGTTCGAGCGGTTCCCGATGCCGCGCAACACCGCGGTGTTCGGCCCGACCTTCGACGGCACCGGCACCGTCCGCAGCCCCGACATCACCGCGGACCCGCGGTTCGGGCAGAACGCGCCCCACCACGGGATGCCCGAGGGACACCTGCCCGTGCGCAGCTACCTGGCGGTCTCGGCGATCAGCCCGACCACCGGCGAGGTGCTGGGCGGGTTCTTCTTCGGCCACCCCGGCTCCGCCCGGTTCACCGAGCGGCACGAGTACCTCGCCGAGGGCATCGCCGGCTACACGGCCATCGCGCTGGACAACGCCCGCCTCTACGAGCGCGAGCGCACCCTCGTCACCGAATTGTCCCGCAGCATGCTGCCGGTCGTCCCGGACCTGCCCGGCCTCGACGTCCTCACCCGGTACCTGCCCGCGGCCACCGGGACGAAGATCGGCGGCGACTGGTTCGACGTGATCCGGCTCCCCTCCGGCGCGACCGCGTTCGTGATCGGCGACGTCGTCGGCCACGGCGTCACCGCCGCGACCGTGATGGGCCAGGTCCGGACGGCGATCCGCTGTTACGCGCAGCTGGAGCTGACGCCGTCGGAAGTGCTGCGCAACGTCTCCGAGCTGACCGCCAGGCTGTTCGGCGGGAGCTTCGTCACGTGCTTCTACGCGGTCCTCCACCCGGACGGCACGCTGAGCTTCGCGAACGCCGGGCACCTGCCGGCGATCCTGATCCGGCCCGGTGCCCCGGTGGAGCAGCTCGGCGAGGCGATGGCGCAGCCGCTGGGCGTCGGCTCGGCGTTCCCCGAAGACACCACCACGTTCCCGCCGGGCACCGACCTGGTGCTCTACACCGACGGCCTGGTCGAGAGCCGCACCCGCGACCTCACCCTGGGCATCGAGTGGCTGCTGGCCGGGATCCCGGGCCTGCTGGCCGCGACCGACCTCGAAGCGGCGTGGGACACCCTCGTCGACGAGCTCACGCACGGGCGCCACGACGACGACATCGCGCTGATCCACGTGCGTCACCGCGGAGAGGACCGCCCATGACGGAACCCGTCCCCCCGGGCGCACCTCCCTCCCCGACCTTGTTCCAGCGCCGCACGGTCGCACTCGCCGACCGGCTGCCGGAGCTGCGCGAAGCACTGGCCGGCTGGGTGCGCGCGCTCGGCCTGGGCACCGAACGCGCGGAGGACGTCGTCCTCGCCGGCTACGAAGCGATGGCCAACTCCGCCGAACACGCCTACCGCGACCAGGAAGCCGGCTACGTCGACGTCCGGGCCGAGGCGTTCGCGGGCGGGCTGACCGTCACCGTCACGGACTACGGCGACTGGCGCACGCCGGTGCCCACCAACGGGTTGCGCGGCCGCGGGTTGCTGCTCATCGACAGCCTCACCGACCAGTGCGCCCAGGTCCACCGCGAGGACGGCACGACGATCACGATGACCTGGCGGACCGACCCGGCGAGCTGAGCCCGCACGGATCAGCGCGGCCCCCGGCACCCCGGTAGGCTTCTGCGGAGCCCAGACCCGGGAGAGAGATGACCGCCGCTGACGAGTCCGGCCCCGGTGCCGTCATCCCCGGGACCAGCCGGATGGCGACGCGGATGCGGGAGTTCGACTGGGCGTCCTCGCCGCTGGGCCCGCCGGAGGGCTGGCCGCCGAGCCTGACGACGGCGGTGCGGATCTGCCTGACCTCCCGCTTCCCGATGATCGTCTGGTGGGGACCGGACCTGCGGTTCCTCTACAACGACGCCTACCTGCCGCTGCTCGGCACCAAGCACCCGGCGCTCGACAAGCCGGGTGAGCGGGTCTGGTCCGAGATCTGGCACATCATCGGGCCGATGCTGGCCGGGGTGATGGAGACCGGCGAGGCGACCTGGTCCGAGGACATGCTGCTGCCGGTCAACCGGCACGGCTACTGGGAAGAGACGTACTGGACGTACTCCTACAGCCCGCTGCACGACGACAACGGCGCGGTGCAGGCCGTGTTCACCGCCTGCACGGACAGCACCGAGCGCGTGATCGGCGAGCGCCGGCTCGCCGCGCTGCGCGAGCTGGGCGCGCGAGCCGGGATCGCCCGCACCGTCACGGAAGCCTGCGAGCTGGTGACCGACGTGCTGGGCCGCGCCGGGGCCGACGTCCCCTACGCCGCGATCCACGTCCGCCGCCCGGGCACCGATGACCTCACGCTCGCCGCCGTGACGCCCGGCGGCTCCGGGGACCCGGAGGGCTGGCCGCTGGCGGAAGTCCTCGCCGACGGCGTCCCGCGTGTCGTGTCCGGGCTGACCGGGAAGTTCGGCGAGCTGCCGGCGGGCGGCTGGTCCACCGCGCCCGCCGAGGCGGTGGTGCTGCCGCTGCCCGGCGCCGCGGACACCCCGGCCACCGGGGTGATCGTGCTCGCGGCGAGCGGCGGGCACGCCGTCGACGAGAACTACCGGACGTTCCTCGGGCTGGTCGCCCAGCAGACCACGGCGCTGGTCAACGGCGCCGTCGCCTTCCAGGTGCAGCAGGAGCGCGCCGAGGAGCTGGCCGCGCTGGACGTCGCGAAGACGACGTTCTTCTCCAACGTCAGCCACGAGTTCCGCACGCCGCTCACCCTGATCCTGGGGCCGGCGGCCGAACTGCGGGAGACGCTTGCCGGCGCCGGCGAAGCGGTGCGCGAAGAGATCGACGTCATCCACCGCAACGCCGTGCGCCTCGGGCGGCTGGTGAACAACCTGCTCGACTTCTCCCGGATCGAGGCGGGCCGGATGCAGGCGCGCTTCGAGCCGGTCGACCTCGCGGAGTTCACCGCGGAGCTGGCGAGCGTGTTCCGCGCCGCCGTCGAGCGGGCCGGGCTGGCGTTCGAGGTCGACTGCGAGCCCGTCGGCGAACCGGTGCACGTCGACCGCGGGATGTGGGAGAAGGTCGTCCTCAACCTGCTGTCCAACGCGGTCAAGTACACCTTCGACGGCACGGTCCGGGTGTCGGCCGGGCGCGACGGCGAGCACGCCGAGGTGCGGGTGAGCGACACGGGCATCGGCATCGCCACCGACGAGATGCCCCGGCTGTTCGAGCGGTTCCACCGCATTCCCTCGGCGCGGGCGCGGTCGAACGAGGGCAGCGGGATCGGCCTGGCCCTGGTGCGCGAGCTGGTCGGCATCCACGGCGGCGCCATCACCGCGGACAGCACGCCCGGCGCCGGCACGACGTTCCGCATCCGGCTGCCGCTGGGCACCGGGCACCTGCCCGCCGAGCAGGTCGCCACCGGGCCGGCGCACGGCGGGATCGCCGCGGAGGCCGTCGAGCCGTTCGTGGCGGAAACCCTGCGCTGGCTGCCGGGACCGGACGACGGCCCGGCGGCCGAGGTCGTCCCGTCCGGGCTCACCGGGGCGCGGGTGCTGGTCGCCGACGACAACACCGACATGCGCGAGTACCTCGCCCGGCTGCTGCGCGACGAGTACGCCGTGACGTCGGTGCGCGACGGCGTCGAGGCGTTCGCCGCCGCGGCCGCCGACCCGCCGGACCTGATCATCAGCGACGTGATGATGCCGCGGCTGGACGGGCTGGCCCTGCTGGCGGAACTGCGCGGCGACCCGCGCACGGCCGCCGTCCCGGTGCTCCTGCTCTCGGCGCGGGCCGGGCAGGAGGCCGCGGTCGACGGGCTGGCCGCCGGCGCCGACGACTACCTCGTGAAGCCGTTCTCCGCGCGGGAACTGCTCGCCCGGGTGCGCACCACGATCCGGCTGGCCCGGCTGCGGACGCAGCACACGCGCTGGCGCGCGGCGATGATCGACTCGCTGCAGGAGGGCTTCTTCGTCGGCGACGCGGACGGGCGGATCGTGGAGATCAACGCCGCGTTCACCGAGCTGCTGGGTTACGGCGCGGACGGGCTGCCCTACGCCCAGCCGTTCCCCTGGCTGCCCGCCGCGGACACCGATCCCGAAGGGCACCGGCTGGTGCTCGACGCCCTCGCCCGGGCCAAGGCCGAGCCCACCGGCAGTTTCGTGCTGCCGATGCGGCACCGCGACGGCCACCGGGTCTGGGCCGCGACCGCGTACAACGAGCTGAACGACGACGAAGGCCGGCGCCGCCTCGTCGGCACGATCCGCGACGTCACCGCCGAGCGCTACGCCGTGCAGCGGGAAGCCGCGCTCGCGGCGATGAACCAGCGCCTCACCGGGGAAAGCGGCGTCCCGGCCGTGCTCGGCGCCGCCGTGGACCTGCTGCGCGACCTGTGGCGGGCCGACCGCGTGCTCGCCGTCACCTGGCCGCGGATCGGCGAACCGGGGCTCACCTCCACCGACCCCGGCGACCGCCGGTGGGCCGACCTCGACTCCTCCGTGCGCACGACGCTCGACCGCATCCGCTCGCTGCCCGCGTTGCACGCGGCGACGGCGGGCGCGGCCGCCGGCACCACCCTCGACCACCCCGACGGGCAGCTGACGCTCTGGGTGGAGCCCGCGGCCGGGCGGCCGCTCGGCACCGAGGACCAGACGCTGCTGGCGTTGCTGGCCGGCACCCTCGCGCACGCCCTGCGCCGCGCGCACCGCGACGACCGGCAGCGCGAGGTCGCCCTCGCGCTGCAACGCTCGATCCTCGGCCCCGCCCGGCTTCCCGAGGGGTTCGCGGTGCGCTACGAGCCGGCGACGCCGCCCCTGGAGGTCGGCGGCGACTGGTACGACGTGATCACCCTCGACGACGACCGCATCGGCATCGTGGTCGGCGACTGCGTCGGCCGGGGCCTGCCCGCGGCGGCCGTGATGGGCCAGCTGCGCAGCGCCTGCCGGGCGTTGCTGCTCGAGGCCAGCAGCCCGTCGCACACCTTGACGGCGCTGGACCGCTTCGCCGCCCAGGTGCCGGATGCCTTGTGCACCACCGTGTTCTGCGGTGTCCTCGACCCCGCCACCGGCACCCTCACCTACAGCAGCGCCGGGCACCCGCCCGCGACCCTGATCCACCCGGACGGCACGGCCGAGTCCCTCGACGCGGGCGGCAGCGTCCCGCTCGCGGTCCGCGTCCCCGGAGCCCGGCCCGAAGCCACGGCGGTCGTCCCCATCGGCTCGCTGCTCATGCTCTACACCGACGGGCTCGTCGAACGCCGCCGCGAGTCGCTCGACGACGGCATCGACCGCGCGAACGGCGTCGCCCACAGCGCGCACGACGCCGAGCTGACCGACCTGGCGAGCACGCTGATGACCTCGCTGCGCCCGGCCGACGGTTACGAGGACGACGTCGCCCTGCTGCTCTACCGCCGGACCGTGCCGCCGCTGACGATGGAGTTCGCGGCACACCCGGACAGCCTCGCCGCGACCCGGCACTGGCTGCGGGCGTGGCTGGCCACCGCGGAGCTCGACCCAGACCTCGCGCAGGACGTGCTGGTCGCCGCGGGCGAGGCCTGCGCGAACGCGGTCGAACACGCCTACGTGGACGGCGACGGCGCGAACCCGCACCTGTCCGCGAGCCTCAGCGGCGCCCGGCTGGTCGTGACGATCACCGACCGCGGCCACTGGAAGCAGCCGCCGCCCGACAACCACGTGCTGCGCGGGCGCGGCATGCCGATGATGAAGGCGCTGGCCGACGCGGTCACCGTCCGCCACGACCCGGAGGGCACCACCGTCACCTTGGAATGGAGAATCGGTTCGTGACGACGGCACTCACCCTGGTCCCCGGTCCCGATGACGCGGGAGACCGGACACTCACCGTGACCGGCGAGATCGACATGAGCAACGCCGCCGAGTTCGGCTCGGCGCTCGATCGCGAGCTGGCGGCTGGCGGCACCGTCACGGTCGACCTCACCGGCGTGACCTACCTCGACAGCGCCGGCGTCGCGGTGCTGTTCGACCGGGCCGGCTCCCACGACCTGCGGCTGGTGGCCCCGCGGCTGCTCGGCCGGGTGCTGCGGGTGTCGGGGCTCACCAGGGTCGCCGAGGTCACGATCCGCTGAGCCCGGTTGGGATCAGGCCCGCTGGGGTACGCGTGGGGCAGTGACGGCTGGATGGGTGGGTGGCACTGCCGGCGGTCACCAGGTGGCGTCCCGGCAGCCAACCCACGGTGTTCAGCAGTGAGCTCCGGGCCGGTGCCACCGCCGTACCGGGCCCAGAGTTGCGGAGGGCGCGACCGGCGCGGGTAGGGTTTCGCCGTTCCGTTGAAGCAGCAGCGGTTCGAGACCTGACCGCAGCGGCCCGGACGGAGTTGAGCAGTGACCGGTGCGCCGATCCCCGCCGAGGACCTCGACGAGCTGACCGCCGCCATGGCGGATCTCACGGGTGCTCTGGAGACCGAATCCGCCGAAGAGATCCTTCAGGCCGTCTGCGCGGAGGCCATCCGGGCCATCCCGGGCGCCGACATGGCCAGCATCACCGCGATCCGCGACGGCGAGCCGACGACCGCGGCCGCCACCGACGACCGCGCCGTCGACATCGACCACGTCCAGTACGCGGCCGGTGAGGGCCCCTGCCTGCAGGCGGCGGCGTCCGGCGAGATCGTCCGGGTGCCGCTCGCCACGGCCGGGCGGGTGTGGCCGGAGTTCACCGAGTACGCCGGGAGCGTCGGCGTCGGCAGCTACCTCGCCGCGCCACTGCGGGTCGACGAGCACCTCGGCGGCGCGCTGAACCTCTTCGGCTTCGGCGACCACGGGTTCGCCGAGACCGACTCCCAGCTGCTGAAGCTCTACACCACGATCGTCACGTTCGGCCTGCGCACCACGCGGCGCTACCACCAAGCCCGGCAGCGGGCCACCGAGCTCGAGGCCGCGATGAGATCGCGGGCGGTGATCGAGCAGGCCAAGGGCATCCTGATGGCCGTGCACCGGATCTCCGCCGACGAAGCCATGAAGCGCCTCATCACGGAGTCCCAGCGCACCAACGTGAAGCTGCGGGACATCGCGGCCCGGTTCGTCGCCGAGCTGTCCGACGGCGCGACGCCGGGCTGACGGCGTCCGGTCCTCTGCCGCTCAGGCGCTGCGGCGGACCGGGAACGGCCAGGTCAGCGTCATGACCGTGCCGTCGTCGGTCGAGCGCAGGTCGAGCCCGTCGACCAGCGCCTGGATCAGCCGCAGCCCGCGGCCGCGGCCGGCCTGCTCCTCCAGGGCCTGCCAGCTGCCCCGGTCGGCGATCGTGACGATCAGGACCCGGTCGTCGATCCGCGCCCGGACGTCGATCTCGCCGGGCCGGCCCCCGTAGGCGTGGTCCAGCACGTTGGCCATCGCCTCCCAGCAGGCCAGGACGATCTCGTCGGCCTGACGGCCCACCTCGTCGCCGGCTCTTCTGCGCAGCCACGACATGAGATGGCGGCGCAGACCCGGCAACGTGCGCGGGGTGATCGTGCCGCGGTAGTTCCATCCATCCGATCCGTGCTCTTCCATATTCACCTCCTCGGGGGACTGTGGGTTTGCTACCCACCCGTGCGGGTTCTCAACCAACGGTCACCGCGACCGGGCGGCCGTTCGGCCCTGGTGCGGCGCGAACGGGCGTGATCCGATGTGCGGATGACTCGGTCGACGTCGTCCGTGGTGCTCTGCGCGGTGCTGGCCGCCGCCACCTTCCTGCCCGTGCCCGCCGCCTCGGCGGCCACCGATCCCGGTCCGGGCGCCGTCTCGCACTTCGGCCTGGCCCGCAAGGACTGCCTGGGCACCGCGCGGAACACGACCAGCAAGGCGTGGTTCACCGTCGCGAACGGCGTGCTCTCCGACGTCTACGCGCCGGTGATCGACAACACGAACGTCGAGACGCTGCAGTTCGCCGTCACCGACGGGCGCAGCTTCACCGACCTGCAGGCGCGCGACATGACCTACACGGTCCGGACCAGCGCGGGCGGGATGGCCTGCGAGGTGACCTCGACCCCGCGCAGCGGCAAGTACCGGCTGGTCACCGAGTACCTGGCCGACCCGGCGCGCACCGGCGTGCTCATCCGGACCCGCCTCGAGCCGCTGCGCGACTCCGGCCGGGACCTGAAGGTCTACGTGCGGTTCGACGCGAGCGTCAACGGCAACGGCGGTGGTGGGGAGGCCAACGGCGGCGGGGACACCGCCACGGTCGACGCGGCGACGACCGCGCTGGTCAGCGCCGACACGAACACCGCCTCGAGCGCGCCGGCCCGCGACTACGGCACGCCGCTGGCCGCCGCCCTGCGCGCGGACCGCAGGTTCTTGAGCACCAGCAGTGGTTTCGCCGGCACCGCCGGTGACGGACTGGCCCAGCTGGACCGCGCCCACCGGCTCACCGACCCGACGTCGACGGCCGTGAACGGCAACGTCGTGCAGACCGCGCAGCTGGACCTGGCCCCGCGCCGCCCCGCCGTGCTGGCGCTGGGCTTCGGCACGGACGCGCGGGCGGCCGTCGCGACGGCCGGGGCGAGCCTGCGCACGCCGTTCGACCAGAGCTACCGCGACTACGCGCGCGGCTGGCAGAACTACGACAACGGGCTGACCCCGTTGCGCGGCAAGGATTCCGACGCTTACTACCAGTCGGCCAACGTCCTGAAGGCCAGCGAGGACAAGACGTTCCCGGGCGCGGTGGTGGCGTCGCTCGGCAGCCCGTGGGGCCAAGCGGTGTCCGCGGGCGACGCGCCCGGCGGCAAGCCCGTGTACTTCGGCTCCTACCGCGAGATCTTCGCCCGCGACCTCTACGAAAGCTTCTCCGGCCTGCTCGCGGCGGGCGATCGCGACACGGCGCGGGCGAGCGTGCGCTGGCTGTTCTCCCGCCAGCAGCAGCCGGACGGCCGGTTCCCGCGCAACTCCCTGCTCAACGGCAAGAAGGCCCCCGACTCCGGCGGTGACCAGCTCGACGAAAGCGCGTACCCGATCCTGATGGCGCTGCAGGCCGGGCTCGACCGCGACCGGACGCTCTACACCGGCCACATCCGCGCGGCCGCCGACTTCGTCGTCGCGCACGGGCCGTCGTTCGGCTCCGAGCGCTGGGAAGAGCAGGGCGGCTACTCCCCCTCGACGATCGCCGCCGAGATCGCCGGGCTCGTCGCGGCCGGCGTGATCGCCGACCACAACGGCGACCCGGCGCGCGCCCGCGTCTACCGGGCCACCGCCGACCAGTTCCAGCGCAGCATCAAGGGCTGGACCGTGACGTCGAACGGCCCGTACGGCGGCCGCTACTTCCTGCGGCTGACCAAGAACGGCGACCCGAACTCGGAGTACTTCTACAACCTGGGCAACGGCTCGGTGGACGCCGACCAGCGCGCGGTCGTCGACGCCGGGTTTCTCGAGCTGACCCGCCTCGGCGTGCTGCCGGCGACCGACCCCGACATCACCGCGTCGCTGGCCGTCGTCGACCGCGTGATCAAGCGGGACACCCCGGCCGGGCCGGGCTGGTACCGCTACGGCACGTCGGCGCCGGGCAGCGAGGACGGCTACGGCGACTGCTACGAGCCCGACCCGACGAACTGCGCCCCGACCGGCACGCCGTGGCCGACGACCAACACCGGGTCCGGGCACCTCTGGCCGGTGCTCGCGGGCGAACGCGGCGAGCAGGCCGTCCAGACCGGCGACCGCGCGGGCGCGGCCGCGTTGCTGCGCGCGATGCGCGCCCAGACCGGCGGGACCGGCCTGATCCCCGAGCAGATCTGGGAGAACCCGGCGGTCCCGGCGTCGCCGTACGGCACCGACCCGCGGACGGCGTCCATCGGGTTCACGCCGGGCCAGTCGGTCGGCTCGGTCGCCCCGCTGAGCTGGGCGCAGTCCCAGTCGGTGCGCCTGGCCCGGGCCGTCGCGGACGGCAAGCTGCCCGAGCAGCCCGCCGACGTCCGCGCCCGGTACGTCACCCACGCCCCGCCCGCGGCGTTGACGGTCACCCTGGACGCACCGGCGTCGGTCTCGACCGCGACGGCCGCGGTGACCGGCACCGCACCCGCGGGCAGCCAGGTCGACCTCGCCGTCTCGGCCACCGACGCCGGGACGACCACGGTGCTCTCGGTACGGGCTTCGGCGGCGGGAACCTTCGCCGCGACGGTGCCGACCCCGCTGGGTGCGAACGTCGTCACCGCAACGGCCACGGGTGCCGGCACGGGCTACGCGCAGCGGACGATCAGCTCGGACTTCGTCACGGGCACGGTCCTGCTGGACCAGACCGACCCGGACGGTGACGACAACGGCCCGGGGACGTACACCTACCCGACCGCGACGGACTTCCACGCGGGCGCGTTCGACCTGCAGCGGTTCCAGGTCATCGACTCGGGCACCAACCTGGTGTTCCGCGCCCAGGTCCGCGACCTCACGCCGACGTTCGGGTCACCGCTGGGCGCCCAGCTGCTGACGGTCTACGCCCACGACCCGGCCGCGACGACCACGTCGACCGCGGCCCCGTTCCCGAGCCGGGCGTACACGATCGCGCCGTCCGACGCCTGGAGCCGTCGCCTGGAAGTCCAAGGCTTCGCCGGCCCGTCACTGGTCGACGCTTCGGGCGCCGCGCTGGCGACGCCCTCGGTCCAGGCCTCCCAGGCGACGCGCTACATCACGGTCAGCGTGGCGAAGTCGGCGTTCGGAACACCGGGAGCGGGCTGGACGTTCGCGGCGGTCCTCACCGGCCAGGACGGCAACTCCCCCGACCAGGCGAGGCCGTTCACCCCGACGGCGGGCCAGTACACGTTCGGCCTGTGCGCGACGGGCGGCACGGCCCCGGTGTGCACCGCCGACTCGGCCACGGCACCGAAGGCCCTGGACGTCTTGACCCCGGCAGGAGTCGACCAGGCGGCCGAACTGGACCCGACCCGAGGCCCGGTCACGGTGCGCGGCGTGCCGGTGGGCTGACCGGCCGGGTCCGGACCGGCTGTTTCGGCGATCCCCGTCCGTTGGCGTGGACGGGAATCTGCCTGCCGTACAAGCGCGCGAGGGCCTGTCCACCGGGCGAAGCGCCCGCCAGCGCCACCGGCGGGGCCGGACCACACTCACCAGCGCCACCGACGAGGCCGGGCCACGCCCGCAAATGTCACCGGCGAAGCCGGGCCACGCTCACCAACGTCACCGACGAGGCTAGACCGTGCCCGCCAGCACCGCCGACGGGGCTGAGCTGCCTCGCCAGCGCCGCTGGCGAGGCCGGGTCACTCTCACCAGTGCGACCGACAGGGCCGAGCTACGCCCGACACCGGCGAGGCCGACGCCGCGCTCACCAGTGCCAACGGCGGGGCCGGGCCACGCCCGAAAATGTCACCGATGGGGCTGGACCGCGCCCGTCAGCGCCACCGACAGGGCCGGATCGCGCCTGGCCAATGCCGCCGACAGGGCCGGGCCACGCCCGCCGAAGCCGGACCGGCTGGTGCCGAGCCGACCCGTGCCGTCGCCGTGGTGCGCGCCATCGCGGCGACCGCCGTGTCTCGCCGGGTGAGATTCGTGGGTGTGGTCTCGCCGACGCCAGCGTCTCGCTGGGTCCCGCAGGCCCGGGCACGTGAACAGCCCAGCGCCGTTGCGCACGGGATCACGTTTAGTCAGACGTTCAAGATCACCCAGGGTTGCTTTTCTGCGGGCAACCCCACTTTGGAGCCAACCCGGACGGGTCGTGGGCATCTTTCTTAGTGAGCGCGGAGTTCGGTGAACCACTCACCGGAACCGCCCGACACCGGAAGGGGTACAGCTCATGACCACTCGTCCGAGCATCCGCCGCACCGTGACCGTTCTCGCCGTGACCGGCGCCGCCGCGTCCGCTGTCGTCGCCGGGGCGGGGGCCGCCTCCGCGATGCCGACCGACTTCAACTGCGCCTCCGGCCAGGTCGACACGACGCTGGTCGCCGGCGACCCCGGCGCGGGCCAGCGCTACGCCTCGCTGGTCTTCACCGCGAAGCCCGGCGAATCGTGCACCCTCCCGGGCGCGCTCCCGGTCACCCTGACCGGCGCCGACGGCGTCACCGTGACCCCCGACCCGGCCGCCGCGGACGCCCCGGCGGTCACCGTCGCCGACGGCGCGCCCGCGTCGATGCTGCTGCACTGGACCGGCATCGAAGCCCCGGAGAACCAGGTGTCGCCCACGAGCGTCACGGTGACCGCGCCGGCGATGACCACCCCGCGCGGCGACACCTTCGACCCGGCCATCACCCTGCCCTGGAACCAGGGCGCGCTGGACGACTCCGCCGAAGCGCACAACCTGACCGTCGGCCCGGTGACCGCGGGCGCGCCCACGGCCTGACACCACGCGCACGACGCGCCGCGGACCGTGCGGCAGCACGTGTCACGAGGGGCACCCTCACGGCTCATAACGCCATGAAGGTGCCCCTCACGGCTTTCCCAGGGTCACCGGCGGCCCCCGTGGTCGTCGCCCGCCTCGTGGTGACCACCGTGGTCGTCACCCGGCTCGCCACCCCGGCCACCGTGGTCGTCACCCGGTTCCGCACCGCGCCCACCGTGGTCATCACCCGGCTCCACACCCCGACCGTGGTCATCACCCGGCTCCACAGTGGACCGGCCGCGGTCGTCACCTGGCTCGGTCGTGCGGCCGCCGTGCCGGTCCGCCGACGGGTACGTGCTCGGGACGGACGTCGCGCCCGGCACCGAGGTCGCCGATGGCTCCGGCACCGTGGCCGTCCCTGAAACCCCGCTGTGCGTGGACGTTCCCGACGTCGTCGAGACCGTGGCCGGCCGGACGCCGTCGTCCGTACCCGGGTGCGACGACGACGCCAGTGCCGCCGTCGTCCCGCCGATCGTGAGGGCCGCTCCCGCTACCGCGAACACCAGTACCTTGCGCATCGCTGCTCCTTTTTCTTTCTCTGACTACGAAACCGAGCATCCCGCGATCAGTGATAGCAGCGCGCTTCCGGCAGCTTAAAGAACTCCTAAGGACTTCGGAGATCGAGGACGATCCGCGCGCCGTGCGGCGGGACCCGGTGCACGTAGAACTCCCCGCCGGACGAGCGGGCCGTCTGGCGGGCGATGTCCAGCCCCAGCCCGGTGGACCCGGCGCCGCTCCGGCCGCGCAGGGGAACCTCGTCGAACCCCGGACCCTGGTCCTCGACCTCCAGCCGCGCGCCGTCCGGCTTCGGATAGAGGCTGATCGTGTACGTCGTTCCTTCGGGCGTGTGCGCGAAGACGTTGCCCAGCAACGCGTCCAGGCACGCGGCGAGCTCCGTCGCGCCGACCGCGACCGGCAGCGGTCCCGGGTCGAGGTACAAGTGCACCTCGCGGTCCTGGTCCTGGGCCAGCACCGACCAGAACGCCGCCCGCTCGACGACGACCTCCGCCGCATCGCACGAAACCGGCGCCGAATCGCGGTGGCGTGCCTGCTCGATGAGGGCGGTGACCTGGCGCTCCAGGCTCTCCGCGTGGCCGGTGATCCGCTCGGCCTCTTCGGGGTCGCGCAGCGACTCGGCGTCCAGCCGCAGCACGGTCAGCGGAGTCCGCAGGCGGTGCGAAATATCGGCCACGGCCTCCCGTTCCTGCCGGACCAGCTCCCGGATCCGGGCGGCGAGGGAGTTCAAGGCCAAGGTCACCGACCGCACCTCCGCGGGCCCGCCGGAGCGCGCCCGCGCGTCGAGGTCGCCGTCGGCGAGCCGGCGGGACACCTCGGCGAGCTCGTGGACCGGCCGCACGACCGCGCGGGCCAGCCGGTCGGCGACGAACACCCCGAGCGCCAGCAGCAACACCCCCAGCCCCGCCAGCACCAGCCACGCCGACCCCAGCCCGCGGGTCAGCTCCGCCCGGTCGACGTAGGCCCGCACCACCGCCGTCCCCCGCGGCAGCCCCTGGACGGCGACCAGGATCTCCCGCCCGTCCGCGTCCTCGACCGTCAGGCTGCCCTGCACCGCCGCCAACTGGACGCCGGGCGTGCGCGCGGCGGGCGCGCCGAGCACCGTGCCGTCGGGCAGGAACACCGTCACCGGGTGGCCCGCGGTCGTGTTGAGCTGGTCGATCGCCGGCTGCAGCGTGCGCGCGTCGGCCGTCGCCACCAGCGAGGTGAGCGACTGCGCCTTCGCCGTGGCGGCGGTGACCGCGCGGTCGGCGGTGACCGACTGCAGCAGGATCGCCAGCGGCATCAGGAAAGCGACGAGCACCAGGCTCATCGTGACGGCCACCAGCAGCGCGAGCCGTTTCCTCACGACCCGGCCCCCGGTTCTGCGAGCCGGACGCCGACGCGGCGCACGGTGTGCAGGTACCGCGGCTCCTGCGCGGTTTCGCCGAGCTTGCGCCGCAGCCACGAAAGGTGGACGTCGACGGTCTTGTCCGCGCCCGCGTAGGGCAGTTTCCAGACGTCGGCGAGCAGTTCGCGCTTGCTCACCACCGTTCCGGCCCGGGCGGCGAGGTAGTGCAGCAGGTCGAACTCGCGCGGCGTGAGGTCGAGCGGGACGCCGTCGAGCGACGCCTCCCGCGTCCGCGCGTCGACCGAGATCCCGCCGACGACGACCGGGGCCGTCGTCTCCTCCGGCTCGCTGCGCCGCAGCACCGCGCGGATCCGGGCGTCGAGTTGCGCGCCACCGAACGGTTTCACGACGTAATCGTCGGCGCCGGCGTCGAGCAGCCGGACGATCTCGTCCTCCGCGCCGCGCGCGGTGACGACGATGATCGGCACCGCGCTGACCGCCCGCACCATGCGCAGCACCTCGCGGCCGTCGAGATCGGGCAGCCCGAGGTCGAGCAGGACGACGTCGGGGCGGTCGGTCACCGCCGCCTGCAGCCCGGTCATCGCGTTCGCGGCGGACGTCACCGTGTGCCCGCGGTCGGTCAGCGCGCGGAGCACCGCTGTGCGGATGGTCGGGTCGTCCTCGACGATCAACACCGTGGCCATGCGCAGGACGGTATACCGGCGAGGCCGTGTCGACCGGATCGTGGCGAACCGTAGGACCGCGTTAGGAGTGCCTTAACCCTTCGGGGTGGCACAGTGGACGACATGGGACGACGTGGGGTGCTGATCGCGGTGGGGTGGCTGCTGGCCGCCGGGGCCACGGCCGCGGTCGCCACCTTCGCCCTGGACGTCGTCGGCGCGGGCATCCTCGGCCCGCAGAACCAGCCCCTGTCCCAGGACGACGTCACCCGCGCGCTCGCGGCCGCGCCGGCCACCTCTTCGGCGGTGGTGCCCACGACCACCGCCGCCGCTCCTTCGTCTTCGAGCGCCCCGGCACCGCGTGGCCTGACTGTCCCGGGTGGCAGCCTCGTCGCCGAGTGCGCGGGCGGTCAGGTGACACTGCGGTCGTGGAGCCCGGACCCGGGCTTCCGCACCGACGACGTCTCCCGCGGCCCGGCCGCCTCGGCGTCGATCAAGTTCAAGAACGGCGGCACGGAGAACGTGACGATCGTGACCTGCGTCGGCGGCGAACCCCACGCGGAGTCGGTCGCCGACGACCACCACGGAGGCCACGGCGGCGACGGTTAGCGCGGCAGGCCCGCGTTCAGCTGCCCTCGCGTCGAGCGTTGGCCATTCCGGTCGCCGTGTTGACCGGTCCGGGCGCCGGATTGGCCGGTCCGGGCGCTGTGTCGGCCATTCCGGACGCCGATGTTGGCCAGCCTGGGCGCCATGTTGGCCGGTCCCGGCGCCGCGTTGCCCAGCCTGGGCATCGTGTTGGCCCATACCGCGCGCCGTGTCGGCCATTCCCGTCGCTGTGCGGCCTTCGTGCGTGGCCCGCAACCCGGCCACCACAGCGACGAGAAGCGCGACCGGCCGGACGGCGGCTAGCGCGGCAGGCCCGCGTTGAGCTGCGCCAGGATGCCGTGCGGGAACGGCAATGGCGTCGCACTCATCTCCGTCAGCCGGTCCACCTGGGTGTCGGTCAGGTCGAGGGTCAGCGCACCCAGGCTCTCGGTCAGCTGCTCCGGCGACCTGGCGCCGATCAGCGGTGCCGGCATCGCGAGGCGGCGCGTCACCCAGTGCAGGGCCACCTGCGCCGGGGTCGCGTCCACCTCGGTGGCGATCTCGCGGACGGCGCCGAGGATCGCCCATCGCGGCTCGGGGACGTCGGCGCCTTCGAGGCGGCCGGTGCCCTCGCCGTCGCGGGTGTACTTGCCGCTGAGGAAGCCGCCGCCGATCGCGCCCCACGGCTGGATCGCGATGCCGAACTCCTGGGCCAGCGGCACGTATTCGGCCTCGATCGCGCGCTCGATCAGGGAGTAGGCCAGCTGCAGCGCCGTCACCGGCGGGCCGCCGAGCATGGCCGCCTTCGTCGCGTACCAGGCCGGGACGTCGCTGAGCCCGGCGGCGCGGATCTTCCCGGCCCGCACCAGATCGTCGAACGCGGCCATCACCTCTTCGGCCGGAGTGGAGCCGTCCCAGACGTGCAGCCAGTACAGATCGACGTGGTCGACGCCGAGCCGGCGCAGCGACGCCTCGAGCGAAGCGACCATGTTCTTGCGCCCATTGCTGCGGTGCCGGGGATTCGACACCGGGCCGCCGCCGGCGAACTTGGGCCCGGAGTACTTGGTGGCGAGCACGATGTCGTCGCGTGCGGTGTCGCGCAGGAACTCGCCGACGAGCACCTCGCTGCGGCCGTCGCCGTAGTTGTCCGCCGTGTCGACGAAGTTCCCGCCGCCGTCGACGTAGGTGCGGAAGATCTTGCGGGCGGTGTCGTCGTCGGCGCAGAGGGCGCCGGTGCCGAAGGTCATCGCGCCCAGGGCGAGCGGCGAGACCCGCAGCCCGGAGCGGCCCAGGGGCCGGTAGTGGTCGAGTTCGGTCATGCCCTCGATCGTGCAACCCGGACCGCGATCCGGGTCAACCCGACCGAGTGAGGCACAACCGGGCAAGAACGAGGAGAAAAGCAGGCACACCCCCGACTACCAGTGAGTGAACGTCCGGTGTGCGCTAATCTGCCCGAATTCAGGTCGTCGCTGGTAGACGGCCTCCCCGGATGGCGAGGAGTCGAATTCGTGCAACCGAACCTGGGGCCAGGTGAAGACTTCCAACTCCTGCTGGACCGGCAGGTCCGGGACATGCAGGCGAAGGCGGCGGCGCTGAGTGAAGCGCTTTCGGCCGCCGGGGCCACCGTGCGCACCCGCGACGGGGCCGTCACCGTGACCCTCGCCCCCAACGGCGCCCTGACGAACCTCGAGCTCGGCTTCCGGGCCTGCGAGATGGGCCCGGCCCGGCTGACCGCGGCGATCATGGGCGCGGTCCGCGACGCGCAGCGCCAGACCGCCCGCAGCGTCGCCGACTCCTTCGCGACCATCAACGGCGACAGCGAGTCCACCGACATGGTCCGGTCCTTCCTGCCGCCGGACCCACCGCCGGACGGCGACTTCGCGGCGCCGGACAACGCCGAGCCCGAGCGGACCCCGCCGCCGGCCGCGACCCCGCCGCCACCACCACCGCGGCCGGTCGGCCCACCGCCGGCCGCCGGGCCTGCTCCGCGTCGCCGTCCCGCGGGCGACGACACCTTCGACGACGAATCGAACCCCTGGTGAGCGGCGGCGGGTTCCGGGTCGACTCCGAGCCGCTGGCGAAGTTCGCCCAGCACCTCGACGAACTGGAGAGCAACCTCAAGAGCACCGGGGACCTGGTCGGCGGCATGACCTGCGACCCCGGCATGTTCGGCATCAACCCGGCGTGCCAGCTGATAGCCGCGGGCGCGAGCACGTGGACCGACAAGGCACACCACCAGTTCGGGGACTACGCGAAGACCATCGGCGAGTTCGCGGACAAGGTCACCGAGGCCGCGAAGCGGTACAAGTCCGGTGAACAGGACGCCGTCGACTCGATCGTGAGGTTCGAATAGTGGCCGACGACTACAAGAGCAAGGACGTCAGCCTCCACGGCGGCGAGCTCTTCAACAGTGACAACGCGTCGGCCGGCGCCGGGTTCTTCGAGGCGGCGGTGGGCCTGGACAAGGCCGTCAAGGACAACGACAAGGTCGCGATCGGCATCGGTTCGGCGGGCATGGCGCTGGAGACCATCGGTCTCGTGCTGGACCCGATCGGCAGCCTGCTGACCGCCGGGATCGGCTGGCTCATCGAGCACATCACGATCCTGCGGTGGCCGCTGGACATCCTGATGGGCGACCCGATCGGCATCGCGGCGGCCAGCGAGGCGCTCACGGCCGAGAAGAAGAAGCTGGAACAGTGGTCGCAGGACCACCAGACGGCGATCGAAACGCTGATGAAGGACTGGTCCGGCAAGGCGGCCGACGCGTTCAAGAAGGACATGGACGCGGTCACCGAGCAGCTCGGCTCCCTGGGCTGGTACCTGGACCAGGCCGGCAAGAACATGAAGATCGCCGGCGGCATCGTCGGCGCGTTCCGCGGCATCTTCCGCGACCTGATCGCGATGCTCCTGGCGACGATCATCAAGGGCGCCCTGATCGCGGCGGCGCTGGCCCCGGTGACGTTCGGCGCGTCGATCGCGCTGTTCGTCGGCACGACGATCGGCACGGTGGCCACGGCACTGGGAAAGATCGGCACGAAGCTGATCGAGCTGGCCAAGAAGCTGGGCGACCTGGTGGCGTCGCTGGCGAAGATGGGCAAGGCGGGCGACGAGCTGGCCGGCGCGAAGCCCCCGACGAGCAGCCTCACGCCGACACCCACCCCGAAGCCGCCCGCGACGCCGCTGCCGAAGCCGGACGCGACCCCGGAACCGAAGCCGTCTTCGGCCACGCCGGAACCCAAGCCCGAGCCGAAACCCGACCCCAAGCCGGAACCGAAGCCCGAGCCCAAGCCGGAGCCCGCACCGTCGTCCTCGGCGACTCCCGAGCCCAAGCCGTCGTCGGCGACTCCCGAGCCTGAGCCCAAGCCGTCGTCCGCTACTCCCGAGCCGGAACCCAAACCGTCGTCGGCCACACCGGAACCCAAGCCGGAACCCACGCCCGAGCCGAAGCCCGAGCCGGCGCCGTCCTCCTCGGCGACCCCGGAGCCGAAGCCCGAACCCAAGCCGGAACCGAAGCCCGAACCGGAACCCAAGCCGTCCTCGGCCACGCCCGAGCCCAAGCCGGAACCGAAACCCGAGCCGAAGCCCGAACCCACGCCCGAGCCGAAGCCGGAGCCCGCGCCGTCGTCCTCGGCGACCCCGGAACCGGCGCCGCCGAAGCCGGAACCCAAGCCCGAGCCCGACCCCAAGCCGTCTTCGGCCACTCCGGAACCGAAGCCCGAACCGGCGCCGCCCAAGCCGGAGCCCGCGCCGCCGAAGCCGGACGACGCCGGCAGCCCGCCGGCCACTCCGGCGCCGGAGCCCAAGCCGCACAAGCCGTTCACCGACCAGATGACCGACGTCATCAAGGACAAGCTGTCCAAAGTGGACGGTGTGACGCCGGAGATCATGCAGAAGTTCGACAAGATCAGCAACCTCTCCGTGCACGAGCTGGGCAAGCTCTTCAACAGCCCGGCCGCCGCCGAGAAGTTCGAGTCGGCGATCAAGGTCATGACCGACCCGTGGTTCGGCAAGTCGGGCCTGGCCGGCAAGACCGTCGTCGACATGATCAAGGGCGTGCCCGCCAGCATCGGGAACGTCACCGGCGGCGGAGACGACGACTGATCCCCACCCGTGACCGGCGCACCCCGCCGGTCACGGGTCGGACAGGATGACCGCTCGCGACGCCAGGTGCAGCGCCAGCCGTTCGTCGGGCCGGGACAGGTCGACGCCCAGCAGCTGCTCGATCCGCGCGATCCGCGCCGCCACCGTGTTGCGGTGCACGCCGAGCACGGTCGCCGTCTCCGCGATCGACGACTCCGCGTCCAAATAGGACGCCAGCGTCCGCACCAGGTCCCCCGGCACCTCGCGCAGCGGCGCGACCAGTGCGCGGGCCGCGGGTTCGAACGTGTCCGTGCGGGTCCATTCGAGCAGCAGCTGGGCCATGCCGAGCTGGTCGACGTGCAGGAAGTGGCCCGTCTCGGGGCGGGTCGCAGCCAGGCGCGCGGCGTCGCTCGCCTCGGCGACCGTCGCGGCCAGGCCGTCCGGACGCGGGTGCGGCCGCCCGACGCCCATGTGCGCGCCCAGCCGCAACGCCCGGTGCGCGGCCTGCAGGCGGCTCGCCAGGGAGCGCACCCGCTCCGCCGTCGGCTCCTGGTCGAAGGTGACCCAGCCGGTCCAGCCGTCGCCGTGCTCGACCACCACCGCCTCGACGTCCTCCGCCCGCAGCGCCCGCACGACCTCCTGCGTGCGCGCGACGGTGTCGACCGCCGCGGGGACGCCGATGTGCAGCCCGACGTGCCAGCCGCCGAGCCGCCAGCCCGCGTCGGCGACGCGGCGGCGCAGGTCCGCGCCCGGTTCGGTGTCGAGGCGCAGCAGGTCGCCGAGCAACGCCGTGCGCGAACGCGCGTCGCGTTCCAGTTCGAGGCGGTTGGCGAGCAGCCAGCGCTGCACCGCCCCGGCCGCGACGGCGAGGGCGGGCGGGACGACGTCCGCGCGGGCGGCCTCGGTGCCCCGCAGCTCGACGGCCAGCCACACGGCCAGCGCGGGGTGCGCGAGCAGCACGCCGTCGTCGAGGGCGATCCGCTGCGGTACGGGTTCGCCGAGCCGGACACGCCCGGCTTCGCTGAGTTCGCCGGCCAGAGGCACGCCGCGGTCGTCGAGCACCGCGACCGGCGACCGCAACAGCCGCCGCAACACCGCGACGACCTCCTCGGGCGCCCGCGGCCGGTCCCCGAGCGCGCGGTGCGTAGCCAGGACGAGGTCGGCCCGCGCCAGCTCCGGCGCCGCGAGCAGCAACCGCGCCTCGACGACCAGATCCAGCGGCGACGCACGGGTGTTCAGCAGCGGCACGGCCAGCCGATCGGCCAGCAACCGCGACGCGGCGAGCGGTTCGACGCCCGGCAGCAGCACCCCGGTGGCCCCGGCATCGGCACACCGCCGCAGCAGGGCATCGATCTGCCAATCGGTCCCGGCAACCGGCCGCACGACGACGACCAGCTCGTCGGGCACCGGATCGTGGGAAGCGTCCAAAGTGGCCTGAACCGTCGCGAGTGGACGGTCAAGACCGGCGGCCCCGGCGACCAGCCGGACGTGCTCCGCCCAGCCGGGCGAGGCGAGCACCCGCCGCAAACTCATCGGCTCGCCTTCGCTTGGCACCCACACGGCTGCCACTGCTGCTGGCCGGTCCGGCTCGGCGACGCCGACACCCGCCGACGGCTCACCACACCGCGACCAATCCCACACCCGCCCGGCCGCCGCAAGCCAGCACAGCCCGGCGACACCGGCACCCGCCGCGGGCTCATCCGACATCCACCGGGTCGCAGTCGATGCCGTATGCCCGTGGTTGCAGTACCGGCAGCCTTCGTGGGTCGGTCCAGAAGGGGGCTGCCGCCAGCCTCACCACGTCTACCTCCACTCCGGTTCGGATCGCGTCGCACGTCACCGGGATGCCCGTTCGGTGGTCCAGTACCGACAGGACGTCCGGGGTGGACGCCACCGGGGCGCCGTCGCGCAGGGCCAGCAGGTACTCGTTCTCCATCTCCAGCCTCAGCAGCGAGCCGTCGTCGTGGTCGGCCAGTGTGACGCTGCCGCGGCCGAACCCGGGACTGCTCCGGCCGACGTGCCGCGCTACCTCCAGGACCCGGCCGCGGGCCAGGACCGAGCCGCGCAGGGCGGCGGCCAAGGCGGCGCGGGGCGGGCTCTCCCCCAGCGCCAGCACCCGGCGGCCCAGCGCCAGTGCGGCGCTCGTCGTGCCCGGTACCGAGCACGCGGCCAGCTCGCCGGCCGGGACGGGGGCCAGTGCGAATGCCGCCCAGCCGCCCGAACTGGCTACGAACGCCCGGGCGCCGCGCTCGACCATCGCGTCCGAGCCGGCTGCCAGCAGCATGACCTGGCCGCCCGGTTCGGCCAGCGCCGCGGGGGCGATGCCGCGGCCGGTCGCGGCGACCGCCAGCTGGTCCAGCCGGGGCAGGCCGCGGCCGGACAGGTCGGCGTCCACGTAGGACAACCCCAGCTCGCCGGCCACCACCAGCGGCATCAAGCCGTTGAGGCCGCCGATCTCGATCGACATCACCGCGTCGGCGCGCTCGCCGGTCCAGCGTTCGACCGCCGCCACCGCGGACGCGAACTCGTCGCCGCCCGGCAGTTTCTCGGTGAACGCCGCCGTCGCGCCGACCACGCCGACCGGGACCACGCGGGCCGCCGGCGGCAGGTCGGCCACCGGCCGCACGAGCGGCTCGTGCCCGCGCTCGAGTTGCCGCCGCAGCAGCACGGCGGCGGTGGCGGTGTCGCCGCCACCGCCGGACCCGAGCAGGGCGGCGCCGCGTTCGAGGGCGGGCACGTCACCGGCCGTGATGCGCATGGACGACCACATTAGCCGAGGTCAACGCAGCGCGTAGCCACCGTCGGGATACAGCGTCGACCCGGTCGTGTAGCTGTTGCCGAACAGGTACAGCACCGCGTCGGCCACTTCGGACTCGCGGCCGACGCGGTGCAGCAGCGTGTCGCGCGAGTACTGCGCGAAGCTCGCCTCCCGCACCGCCGCCGGCCGTCCGGCCCAGAGGTTGCCGTCGATCGTGCCCGGGGCGACGACGTTCACCCGGACCGGTGCCAGCTCCACCGCCAGCCCGCGCCCGAGGCCTTCGATCGCCGCGTTGCAGGCGACGTACGCGGGCGCCGCGCCCGATGGCCGGACGCTCGCCGCACCCGACATCAGCACGATCGACCCGTCGGGGGCCAGCCGAGGCGCCGCGTGCTTGACGGCGTGGTACTGGCCCCAGAACTTCGTCTCGAACGGGCTCGCCGCGTCCGCGTCGCTCAGCTCGCGCAGCGGTCCGACCACATAGGACGCGCCGGGCGTGAACAGGTGGTCCACGCGGTCGAGTGCGCCGAAGAACGCGGCCAGCGAGTCCTGGTCGGTGCTGTCGACGGCCTGCCAGGTGGCCCCGATCGCCGACGCCGCGTCGGCCAGTTTCCCCGGCGTGCGCCCGCCGAGGTGCACCTTGGCCCCGTCGAGAGCCGCTCGCCGGGCGACCTCCAAGCCGATGCCCGAGCCGCCGCCGATGATGACGACGGTCCGGTCTTCCAGCGTGCTCACGCGATCTCCTCGACGGGGGTGAAGGGGTAGGGCAGCCCGAACGCGCCCGGGCCGAACGTGTCCAGGGCCTCGGGCGTGCGCATCAGCGGCGGGGTCGAGATGCCGACCACCGTGACGCGCTGGCCGTACCGCAGGGTCTCGGTGGTGATCGGCTCGGCCGTCGACGCCTCCAGCACGCAGATCAGGTCCGGCACCACGCACCGCACCTCACCGTCCACGGTGGCCAGGAGGTTCTCGTTCTGGAACAGGATCTCCAGCTTGTGCGCGCCGTCGAACGACACCGCTGCCGCGCGTCCCCGCGCGAAGCCTTCCTCGGTCCGACGCTCCACATCGGACACCTTGCCGCGGAACAGCACACGCAGGTCCTGGTACGGCGTCTCGACCAGCGCGGTGGCCAGCCGCGACACCGGGTCTTCGTTGCGGTCACGCGCTTCCCGGATCGTCCGGCCCACGGTCAACGCCAGCGACAACGTCCGGGGCACGGCCGTCCGCTTGACGTCGGCGCCGCTCATCGCGTACTCGGCGATGTGCGCGACACCGCCGAGCCGGACGGTCACGCCGCGCGCCAGCCACTCCATCCGCCGGTTGTCGGGGCCGGTGTCGATCACCGCCGTCTCGCCGCGCTCGCCGCCGATGGCCATCGGCGATCCCTGGACGCCGTAGACGCCGAACGTCTCCATCTGCAGCTCGGGGAACGCGCGGCCCATGCCGTCGGCGTCGACCACGGGCAGTCCGAGCCGTGCGCCGACGAGCAGCGGGATCATCGAGTTGATCCCGCCGCACTCGATCGGCATGGTCGCGTCGGCGCGCCGGCCGAGGTGCTTCTCCAGCGTCCGCAACGCCAGCACGGGCTCGCCGCCGCTGGGCAGCTTCTCGTGCACCACGGTCGGCGCGCCCATCTGCGCGGTCGGGATGACCAGGGCGTCGTCGTCCACTTCGGACGGGTCGAGGACGGTGACCGGCCCGTGCGCGCGGATCGCCTCGCGCACCAGCAGCCGCCCGACGTACGGGTCGCCGCCCCCGCCGGTGCCGAGCACGGCAGCACCGCGGGCGAGGTCGGGCAGGTCCTCCTCGGTCAGGGTCCAGCTCACCCGGCCACCCCGATCGGGTCGATGTCGTAGCCGAAGTACCGCGGCCCGGCCAGCGCGAGGCCCTCCGGGGTGTGCCAGCGCGGGTCGGCGGGCGCGGCGATGACCGTGACGCGCTGGCCGTACCGCAGGCCTTCGGTCGTCACGGCCTCGCCGGACTCGCGTTCCAGCGTGCAGATCAGGTCGGGCACCGAGGCCTCGACGACGCCGTCGCGCTCGGCGACCAGGTGCTCGTTCTGGAACCGCAGCACCAGTTCCGCGCCGGTGTCACCGTCCATTCCGGACAGCCGGGCCTCGCCGCGGGCGAAGCCGGTGACCGTCCGGCGGGCGACGTCGACGACCTTGCCGCTGAACAGCCGCCGGCCACCGAGCCGGTCGACGACCCGGGATACAGGATCCACGTGCGCCTCCCGAGCCGCGCGCACCAGCGCCCCCAGTTCGGCGCACAGGCTGAGCGTCCCGGGCACGAGGGCCTCCCGGGCCTGCGCGCCGGACATGGCGTAGTTGCTGATCATCGCCGAGCAGCCCATGTCGATGGTCGCCGACCGGGCCAGCCGCTCGGCCCAGTGATTGTCGACGGTATCCAATATTCCACGGTTGCCCTTTTCGTCGGCAATGGACATCGGCGTCGCACGGATTCCATACAGTGTGGGAAGTACCATCTGCAGCTCCGGGAACGCGCGGCCCATGCCGTCGGCGTCGACCAGCGGCAGGCCCAGCTGCGCGGCCGCGACGACCGGGATCAGCGAGTTGACGCCGCCCGCCTCGGCGCACGCGATGTGCGTCAGCTCCTTGCCGAGGTACCCGGCGAGCGTCCGCGCGGCGAGGCCGACCTGCTCGGCCGACGGCAGTTTCTCGACCATCACGGTCGGCGCGCCCATCATCGCCACCGGCAGCACGACGGCGTCGTCGTCCAGGTCGGCCAGGGGAACCAGCGGCACCGGGCCGTCGGCCCGGATCGCCGCGGTGGCCAGCAGCCGGCCGATATAGGGGTCTCCCCCGCCGCCGGTGCCGAGGATCGCCGCGCCGCGCGCGATGTCGGCCAGATCGGTGAGAGTGATCTCGCGCATCACGCCCCCAGCTGCAGGTCGCCGACGGCCTTGACGCGGATGCGCGTGGCGTTGCCGGGCAGGTACGGGATGGGCACTTCGTCGAAGTCGACGATGCCGACCGACGCCGGCGACGCGCCCGCGGCGACCGCTCGGTCGATCGCCTCCTGCTTGGCTTCGTCCACAACGGACTCGCGGCGGCCGGGCTCGATCACGTAGACGCGGTCGACCTCACCGCCGATCTGCGCGATGGCCGCGCCGATGGCGTTGGCCACGGCGTAGTTCTCCGGCCGGTGCACCTCGCCGCACCCGGCCAGCTCGGCCGGCAGCAGCACCGAGCCGCCGCCGACCGCGACCACCGGCAACGGCTCGGCGGACGTCCGCATCCGTTCGACCACATCGGACACCTCGGCGGCGATCTTCTCCAGCGCGGAACGCACCAGCGCGCGGTCCAGGTGCGCGACCAGCGACGCGTCCCCGATGTCCGCGCGGCCCGCGGCGACCGCGATGTCGGTCGCGGTGAGCGTGTCGCCGCCGAAGACCAGGGCCTTCGACGTCAGCTCGTAGCCGACCGAGTCCGGGCCGACTGTGACGTTCCCGCGCACCCGGCTGCCGCCGCCGAGCCCGATCGACAGGACGTCCGGCATCCGGAAGTTGGTCCGGATCCCGGCGACGCTGACGTCCGTCGTCGCCTCCCGCGGAAAGCCTTGCCGCAGGACACCGACGTCCGACGTCGTGCCGCCGACGTCGACCACCGCGCAGGTGTCCAAACCGGACAGCACGGCGGCGCCGCGCATCGAGTTCGTCGGCCCCGACGCGAACGTCGCCACCGGGTAGCGGCGGGCGAAGTCGACGTCCATCAGCGTGCCGTCGTTCTGGCTCAGGTACAGCGGCGCGGTGATGCCCGCACCGGTGACCGACGCGGCCAAACCGTCGACGATGTGGGCGGCCAGCTCGCGCAGCGCCGCGTTGATCACCGTCGCGTTTTCCCTTTCCAGCAAACCGATCCGGCCGATCTCGTGGGACAGCGAGATCGCGACGTCCGGCAGCTGCGCGCTGATGATCTCCGCCGCGCGCGTCTCGAACTCGGCGTTGACCGGGGAGAAGACCGAGGTGATCGCGACGCTGCGCACCCTGGCCGCCCCCATGTCGTCGGCGGCCTTGCGCAGCTCGCTCTCGTCGAGCTCCGCGATGTGGCGGCCGTCGAACTCGTGTCCGCCGTGGACCAGGTAGCTGCGCCCCGACACGGCGTCGACGAGCCGCTGCGGCCAGTCGACCATCGGCGGCAGCGACGCGCCGGCCGGCAGGCTGAGCCGCACGGCCGCGGTCGGCGCGAGCCGGTGCGCCTCCACCAGGGCGTTGATGAAGTGCGTCGTGCCGATCATCACCGCCCGCACCGCCGCCGGGTCGAAGGCGCGTTGCCGCTGCAGGCCGTCGATCGCGGCGACGATGCCCGAGGTGACGTCCGCGGTCGTGCTGGTCTTGACCGAGGCGAGCACCTGCCGGCCGTCGAGCAGGACGGCGTCCGTGTTGGTGCCGCCGACGTCGATGCCGATGCGCACAGGGATTCTCCTTAGGCTGTCTGGACGGCGGGAGCGGCCTCGGCGGTCCGGCTGCTGCCGACCCCCCGTACCAGGCCGAGCTTCCCCGCGACGACGTACAGGACGAAGGCCACGACGAGCGAGTTGATGCTCGGCAGGCCCCATTCGACGAACTCCCCGAAGAGCGCCGCGGCGACCCAGACGACGAGCGTCGCGGGCACCCACAGCGGCGCGTCGTCGGGCACGGTGCCGCGGGCGCGGGCGCTTTCCAGGTCCCCGCGCCACTTCTTGACCACGAAGTACTCGGCGACCATGATCCCGGCGATCGGCGGGAACGCAACGCCCAGCACGGTGAGGAAGTCGGTGAACTTCGCCAGGATCCCGGCCGCGGCGAGCACGCTGCCGGCCAGGCCGAGCACCGCCGTGACGAGCCCGCGGTGGGCCTTGCGACCGGACACCGTGCCGATGAAGTTCACGACGCCGAGGCCGGAGGAGTACAGGTTCCAGTCGTTGATCTTCATCGTGCCCGCGATGACGATCAGCAGCCCGACCCAGCCGACCGACGACGTCACGATCGTGGTGATCCCGGCCGTGCCGATGGCGTGCGCGAGCAGCACGCCGGACAGGCCGATCACGTACTCGCCGAGGGTGATCCCGACGAGCGTCTGCTTGACGACGTCCGAAGTGGACCGGTTGAAGCGGGTCATGTCCGGGGTGATGACGGCGCCGACGATGAAGCCGCCCGCCACCAGGGTCGTGCCCTGCAACAGGCTCAGCGACGGCCCGGGCGGGGCCGAGGAGACGAGCGCGCCGAGGTCGTGGCGGGTCAGCTCCGAGACGACCGACCAGCCGACCAGGATCAGGAACGCCGGGACGGTCACGTACGCCGTCCAGGCCATGGAGTGGAAGCCGCGCACCACGATCGCGGTGACGAGCAGGCCGAACACGAGCGCCCAGCCCCACTCCGGCAGGCCGCCGATGAGCGCGACGAGCCCCTGCGCGGAGACCGCGGACTGGATGCCGAACCAGCCGATGAGGCTGATCCCGATGGCGAGCCCGATGAGCGCCGAACCGCCGCGGCCGAAACCGGTCCAGCGGGCGATCATGGACGTCGTCAGGCCCTCGCGGACGCCGATGACGCCGACGAGGATGGTGATGAGCTCGAGGATGACCGACCCGAGGGTGAAGGCCAGGACCGCCTGCCAGAAGCCCATCCCGAAGCCGACGGTGGCTCCGAGCAGGAACTGGGACAGGGCGGACACCTGGCCGAACCGCTGGACCGCGACCGACCACCACGAGTACCGGGCGTGGTCCGGCACTCTGGTCAGGGCATAGTCGTCGACACCGACTGTTGAGGCCACGCCGACCTCCTTCTCCGGGCTGGGGAACGGTTCCTCGCACCGTAAGCAGCCCTCCCGGAGACGTCACCGTGCGATGTGCACAGCCGGGCCGTCAGCGCTGTGCAGATCGCACGGTCAGCCCAGCGGGTCCAGCCCGGTCAGCGTGACGCTTTCCGCCCACAACCGCGCCGCTGAAGGATCTTCGGTCAGGTTCGCCCAGCGGGGTTCGAGCCGGGGGCGGCCGCGCAGGCCGAACGTCCGCGGGCCCCACAGCTGCCCGCCCGCGACGTCCGGGCCGAGCACCGCGCGGACGGCGGGGCGCGCGCCGGCGTCCTTGCCCTGCAGCAGCGCGCGGGCCGGCAGCCCGCGCAGCCACTGCCCGGCGGTGCGGACGTGCACCGGCGGCCGCGACGGCGTCAGCGAGTCGAGCGCGCCACCCGGGTGCGCGACGACGCTGAGCCGCTTCGAACCCGCGGCCCGCAGCCGCCGGTCGAGCTCCAGCGCGAACAGCATCTGGGCCAGCTTGGACCGCTCGTACGCGCGCTTCGGGTGGTAGTCGCGTTCGCTTTGGAGGTCGGCGAAGTCGAGGCTCGACGACTTCGCCGCGAAGCTGCCGGTGGTGACGATCCGGCCGTCCGGCGCGAGGTTCGGCAGCAGCCGCGCCACGAGGGCGAAGTGGCCGAGGTGGTTGGTGCCGAACATCATTTCGTGGCCGTCGGCCGTCTCGCGCCGCGGCGGCTCGTCGAGCATCACCCCGGCGTTGCAGACGAGGGCGTCGAGCGCGCCGACGGCGTTCACGACCGGTTCGAGCGACGCGAGATCGGCCAGGTCGAGCCGGACGTGGCGGATCTTCGCGCCCGAGACGTGCGAGCGGATCGAGGCGGCCGCCGCCTCGGCCTTCGCCGCGTCGCGGCTGCCGATGGTCACCTCCGCGCCCGCCGAGGCGAGCTGCTCGGCGGCGAAGTACCCGATGCCGGCATTGCCCCCGGTCACCAGCACGTGCATCGCGAATCCCCTCCGGGGCAGCATGCCAAGCTGTCTCCCGTGGACAACGCTACCGGGGACGAACCGGCCCGGGCGGGCTACCGCCGGTCGGCCGGCTCGCCGCGCGGGGAGGCCCGGCGCCGGGAACTGCTCGACAAGGTGACCGACGACGTCGCCGAGAACGGCCTCGTGGACTTCTCGCTCCGGCGTGCCGCGCGGGCGGCCGGGACGACGCACAAGGTGCTGCTCTACCACTTCGACGGCGCCGAAGACCTGCTCCGCCAGGCGGTCGTCACCCTGCGGGACCGCCGGATCGGCAACGCGCTGGCGGCGATCACGGCCGAGCCGGCCACGCTCAGCGCCCGCGTCCGGGCCGCGTGGCACAGCCTCCGCGACGAGGAGTCGCGGCTGCGGCGGGTGCTCGACCAGGCGATGGGCCTGGCGATGTACGACCCGGGCCGCTACGCCGCCCTCGGCCGGGGCGCGTCGCAGCAGTACCTGCCGGCGCTGGTGTCGTTCTGCCCGTCGCACTGGCCCGACCAGCGGAAACTCGAGGTCGCGGAGATGATCCTGGCGACCCTGCGCGGGTTCCTGGTGGACCTGCTGACCAGCGACGACGGCTCGGGCGCCGAAGCCGGGTTCCAGGCGCTGCTGCGCGCGGTCGAGCGGGAGGAAGCGGCTTCCTGAGTTCCTCGACAGTTTGCGAACCACGTGGTTCACTTCTGCGCAGGGGGACGTCACCGGGAGGCCGTCATGCAGGTCGAACTGTCCGCGGGAACCGTCGAGTACACCGACAGCGGCGGGCCGGGCCCGGTCGTCGTCCTGGTCCACGGCCTGCTGATGGACGGCTCGCTGTGGGACGGCCCGGTCGCGGACCTCGCCGCCGACCACCGGTGCGTCGTCCCGACGTTGCCGCTCGGCGCGCACCGGCACCCGGTGCGCGCGGACGCGGACCTGTCGCTGCCCGGGATCGCCCGCCTGCTGGGCGAATTCCTCGCGCGGCTGGACCTGCGGGACGTCACGCTGGTCGGCGTCGACACCGGCGGCGCGCTGGTCCAGCTGCTGATGGCGGACGGCGTGGCGCGCGTGAGCCGCGTGGTGCTCGGTTCGTGCGAGGCGTTCGACAACTTCCCGCCGGGCCTCACCGGCAAGACGGTCGTGACGTCCGGCAAGCTCTCGCCGCGGCTGTTCGGGCTGTTCATGCAGCAGATGCGCCTGCGCGCGGTGCGGCGGCTGCCGATCGCGTTCGGGTGGCTCACCAAGCGCGGCGACGCGACCACGGCGGGCTGGGTCCGGCCGATCCTGACGGACGCGGGAATCCGCCGTGACACCGTCCGCATGCTGCGCGCCGCGGGCGCCGACCCGGGCTTCCTGCGGGAGCCCACCGAGCGGCTGCCGGCGTTCGACCGGCCGGTGCTCGTCGTCTGGGCGAGCGAGGACCGCGTGATGCCGCCGGAGCACGGGAAACGGCTGGCGGCGTTGCTGCCCAAGGGAAAGCTCGTCGAAGTGGCCGACAGCTACACGCTGCTGCCCTTGGACCAACCGGCCGAGTTCGCCCGGCTGATCCGGGAGTTCACAACGCGCTGAGGCCCTGGAGGATGCGGTGCATCAGATCCAGGCTCGGCCGGTTGCCCGCGGTCATCCGGACGGTGTGCACGGCCACCAGGCCACGATCGGCGAGGTCCGACAGCAGAACCCGCGCCACCCCCAGCGGAATCCGGCGCAGCGCCGCGACTTCGGCGACCGACTGGGACGTCCGGAGCAGCGCGCAGATCTCCGATTCCTCCCGCGAGCTCCCCCGCACCACGGCCCGCCCCCGCGGGGTGGTCGAGACCAGTGTCTCGACGGGAAGATCCCGTGTCGGCCGCGTCCGGCCATGGGTGCGGAAGTACGGACGGACCATGCCCGCCCCGCCATCTTCGAGCACGGACCCCCACTGCACAGCCAGCTCCTCACTGCGATTAATCCTTGTCGGCGATTATTTGACCCGCTGATCGCCTCGGCCGCAATCGACCGAACAGAGCAACGCCGGAAAAAGCGCAGGTCAACGAGCCGTCGGCGGGGCGGTACTGCCCCGAAGGACTAGTCTTGTCCGCAAGATCGCCGGAGATGTCAGGATTTTTCCATCGGACAATCGCGCCAGGATCCGCTCGCCCGCACGCGCACCGAGCTCGGCCACCGGCTGGGCGACGGTGCTCAGGTCGAGCAGCTCGGCCAGGTCGTGGTCGTCGAACCCGAGCACCGAGACGTCGTCCGGCACCCGCAGCCCGGTCCGGCGCAGCGCCCGCAACGCGCCGAAGGCCATCTCGTCCGACGCGGCGAACACCGCGGTCGGCCGGCGAGGCAAGCCCAGCAGGGTGCCCATCGCCCGTTCCCCGCCGGCGACGGTGAACCCGCCGCCGGTCTCGAACGCGGCGTCCGGCGCACGGCCGTCTTCGCGGCACACCGCGTGGGAGATCTCGCGGTAGGCCGCCAGCCGGCGCAACGGCGTCGTGAACCCGAGCGGCACCGGGGCGTCCTCGCCGATGAACGCGATTTCGCGGTGGCCCAGCTGGACGAGGTGGCGCATCGCGGTCACCGCGGCGCCGTGGTCGTCGATCCCGACGGAGTCCGCGCCGGGCTCTTCGGTGCCGATCGTGACGAGCGGGACGTCGAGGCCCAGCAGCAGCTCGCGTTCGATCACCGAGAGCGGGAGCGACAGCACGAGCACCGCGTCGACGCGCCGGCGCAGCGGGAGACCGGCGAAGAACCGGGCGCGGCCCGTGTCGTCACCCAGGTTGTAGAGCAGCAAGCTGATCCCGGCCTCGCGCAGCACGCGTTCGACGCCGGCGATGAGACGCGCGAAGTACCAGCGGTCGACGTAGGGCACGATCACGCCGACCGTGCCGGTGCGTCCGGTGGCCAGGCTCGACGCGGCGGGCGAGATCGCGTAGCCGAGCTCCGCGGCGGCGGCCAGCACCCGCGTCCGCGTGCGCTCGGCGACCCCCGGCACGCCGCGCAAGGCCCGCGAGACGGTCGCCGCCGAGACCCCGGCGAGCCGGGCGACGTCGTCGAGCTTGTCCGGCATTTCCCTACCCCGGGTCTTGCAAGCGCTTGCAGTCCTTCACGGTTGGCGGATTGACACCCACCTCGATCGAGGATAATCATCGCTGCAAGCGCTTGCAATCAGCGTGGGCTGTCCGGCAAGGAGGCCGACATGCGCCAGATCCTTCCCGTCGTGGGCGCCGCGCTCCTGGCGAGCAGCGTGCTCGCCGCGTGCTCGGGGGCCGCGGGACTCACGATCAACCTCTACATCTCGCCGGAGGACCACCTCCAGACGGTGGTCGACAAGTGCACGCAGGAAGCCGGCGGCCGCTACAAGATCGTCTACAACAAGCTGCCGCGCGGCGCGGACGGCCAGCGCGAGCAGATGGTGCGCCGGCTCGCCGCGGGCGACACGTCGCTGGACGTGCTCGGCCTCGACGTCACCTGGGTGCCCGAGTTCGCCGAGGCGGGCTGGGCGCAGGAGTGGACCGGCGCCGACGCCGCGGCCGCCACCCGGGACGTGCTGCCCGGCCCGCTGGCGACGGCCAAGTGGAACGGAAAGCTCTACGGCGCCACGAAGAACACCAACGTGCAGCTGCTCTGGTACGACGACCGGATCACGCCGTCGCCGCCCAGGACGTTCGACCAGCTGATGGACCAGGCCCAGCAGCTGAAGGCGGCCGGGAAGCCGTACCAGGTCGTGTTCACCGGCGCGCAGTACGAAGGCCTGGTCGTCTTCTACAACACGCTGGTGGCGTCGGCGGGCGGGCACATCCTGTCCGACGACGGCAAGTCCGTGGTGATGGACGACGGCGCGGTGAAGGCTCTCGAGCTGCTCAAGAAGCTGACCACCGCGGGGATCACCGATCCGTCGCTGACGAACCAGAAGGAAGACGAGATCCGCCAGGCGTTCCAGCGCGGCCAGGCGGCGACCGAGCTGAACTGGCCGTTCGTGTACGCCTCCTACGCCAAGGAAAAGCCGCAGGAGCTGAGCCACTTCAAGTGGACGCGCTACCCGTCGGTCGTCGCCGGACAACCCAGCCGGGTCACCATCGGCGGCTTCAACCTGGCCGTGAGCACGTACTCGCAGCACAAGCCGGAAGCGTTCGAAGCGGCGCTGTGCCTGCGCAACGCGTCGAGCCAGAAGTACCAGGCCCTGGTCGACGGCATCCCGCCGAGCCTGGCGTCGATCTACCGCGACACGGCCCCGCTCGACGCGGCGAAACCGGGTGACCCGAAGGAAAACCCGACGATGGCCGACCAGTACCCGATGAAGGGCGACATCCAGGCGGCGCTGACGGACGCGGCGGTCCGCCCCCTCACCCCGGCGTACCAGAACCTGTCGACGGTGATCTCGAAGGTGCTCTCACCCCCGGCGGAAATCGACGTCCAGGCCACGGCGCACGAACTGCGCGAGCGCCTGGCGGACGCGCTGGCGTCGCGAGGCATCATCCCGTAGCAACCCGGATGGGGCGGGGAACGGTGAGACTTGGCCCCGTTCCCCGCCCTCTACCGCGATCACCAGGCGACGAGGCAGAACGGGTGCCCGGCCGGGTCGGCGAAGACCCGGAACCGCTCGCCACCCTTCAGCGGCGTCGCCCCGAGCGCCAGCACCTGCTCCTGGGCGACGTCGAGGTCCTCGACGCGCACGTCGAAGTGCATCTGCTGCGGCGGATCCCCGTCGGGCCAAGCGGGAGCGCGCGACCCGGGCACCCGCGCGAAGGCGACCCCCGGCCGGTCCGGAGCGTCACCGATGACGACGAAGTCCGCGCCGTCCTGCACGCGAACCATGCCGAGCAGCTCCTGGTAGAAGGCCGCGAGGGCGGCCGGGTCAGGACAGTCGAGGACGAGGCCGTGCCAGGTTCCGATCACGCGGGCCATCATGCCCGCGGGGTCCGACAAAACCGGCACGTTCGTGTGCCGCTCAGAGCCAGATGGGTCTCTTGTTCATGAACTATCCAGGCGGTCAATGGGCCTGGGGGCGTTCCTGGGCGCACTGCCTCTGACCTGCTCTTTTGCGTTGGGTCCGGTCGCGTCCGGCCCTGTCTGGACGTCTGACGGCCTGTAGACGGCCTGGCTCCTCGCTGCCCCTGTGCCTGTCTGGCCTGGTGGCAGACCTCCCCGTCTTCCTCGTCCCCGCCGCCGTTAGCGCCGGAGGGCCGGTGTCAAGGGTGGGCGCTTGCGTCCATCGCGCAGCGACGCCGCAGGCGCCCTTGATGGCGGTCGGCCGGTGTTAAAAGATCGCCGACGAGGGAGCGGTTCACCCGATCGTGGCGCTGAACGGCGTAACACTGATCGACTCGACGGCGTCTCTGGCCGTATGGGGACGAGTGGATCAACCGGCTCCCGGCGGCGCGCGTACGCGGCCGGCCCTCCGGCGGGCCGCCCGGCGACCGGCGGCCGAAGCGGAGCGGCAGGCCGTCCGTGTCGCATGAGGGCGAGCCCGCCGCACGGGTGGTGACGTGCGCGCCGCCACTGGCGGCGCGTCTTGATCCCATAGAGCCAAGTTCGGCAGACAATAGGAGTCACGACTAATGCCAAAGTCTTTCAACGAACAATTGATCGAGGTAGCTACACGACTCGACAAGTATGCCGAGGTCGACGACAATAGCAGAATCATGCAGCCAGCCCTCCGAATGAAGGACGCGGCAGAAACCGTTGCCGAGACGTGGTCAGGGTCGCCGCTCGGCTATCACGCAAACGTCTACTATCAGAACTTTTCTCCCATAGCCCCAGGTGACCACTTCAGTCGCGAGTGGGGTTTCGTCGGCGCAATGCATAGGTCTAGCGACAACTGGAAAGAATACGACAGCAAGACCGTGCAGATCAGAATTCGCGAACTTGCCGGAGAGGCAGACTACTCCGACGCAAAAGCTTTATCACGGCAAGCCGTAGCAGAATTTGAGACATCCAAGCAGGATGCCCTTTCAATACTGAAGACCTATCAAGAATACATTCCAGACACATACGTTGCTCAAATCGAGCAACGAGTAGAGAACCTCGGAATACCTTCAAAGGCTCAAATTTCATACGCTTGGCTACCCCGCGGGACGGTCATGTCTCGTGACTCCGTTGCCATTGACGGCGGCCTCCGAGTGGCCCCACACCAAGAAGTACTTGCCGAAATGCTCGCCATAGCTGGCTCGTTCGATAAGTGCCGCGAACTTAAGTCAGTTCTCGTTGCCGCGAGTCGACACATCGCACGCAGAGCCGAAGGTGGCTCACTTACTGGCGAAAACATGGGGACCAACGTGTTTATCGGACACGGGCGCTCTCCGCTTTGGCGCGAGCTGAAAGACTTCATTAATGAACGCCTAAGGTTGCCGTATGACGAATTCAATCGCGTTCCAGTCGCCGGAGTAACTAATATTCAACGCTTGATCGGAATGTTGGACAGTGCAAAGATTGCATTTTTAGTACTTACCGCCGAGGATGAGCGCGAGGATGGTACCGTTACCGCTCGCATGAACGTCGTACACGAGGTTGGATTATTCCAAGGTCGCTTGGGGTTCTCGCGTGCTATTGTTATGCTCGAAGAGGGCTGCGAGGAGTTTTCAAATATCAACGGCCTAGGCCAAATTCGGTTTCCGCGCGGGAATATCTCCGCCAAGTTCGAAGAAGTTCGTCTTGTTCTTGAGCGAGAAGGGCTTATAGAAATTTAACACCTGTCGCCATATGCCTTACACGCACAAATGTCGGAACATGTCCGCCGACACAGGAAGGGCGTCGACACTGGCGAACTCGGTTCGAACGCAAGACGCTTGACCTGTAATCTCTAACCATGCGTGGTGCGGGTGACCAACTCAGCATCGGTGAGCGGATTGCGTTCTACCGGCGGCGGCGTGGACTGTCACAGGCGGTGCTTGCTGACCTGGTGGGCCGTACAGAGGACTGGTTGAGCAAGATCGAGCGCGGTGAGCGGGACATCCGCCGCCTGGACGTGCTGGCCGACCTCGCGCGAGCGCTGCGGGTAACACTGGGTGACCTGCTCGGCGAACCCGTGCTGATGGAGGAGCAGGACAAGCACGACGACGTCCCGGCGATCCGAGACGCGCTGATGGCTCCTCGCCGCCTGTCGCGGACGCTGTTCTCCTCGGCCATGTCGCCCGAGTACCTCGACCCGCAGCCTGTTCGTCAACTGGTGGAAGGTGCCTGGTCGAGCTACCAGAAGGGCGACCTCGGGCGCGTCGTCACCGCGCTGCCCGGGCTGATCAAGACGACATAGCCGACGGAAGCCACCACGACTTCGGGCGAAGGCCGCCTCGGCATCAGTTAGAACCTCGCAGCTCACCCAACCACTGACGGCTAGTGTATACAGTATTCAGTAGGCTATACTCAGGCTCGACCGCGTTGCCGTCGAAGCTGGAGGCCGTCGCTCTCATGTACTCAGTCACTGATCCCGCGACGGGTGAGCTGGTCGAAGAGATCCCGAACGCGACCGACGACGAGGTCCGCGCCGCGATCGGCCGGGTGCACGGCGGCTACCGGGCCTGGCGGCGCCGGCCGGTCGCCGAGCGGGCCGCGATCGTGCTGCGGGCCGCGGACCTGTTCGCCGAACGCGCCGGCGAGCTGGCCGCGATCATGACGCTCGAAATGGGGAAGCGGATCAACGAGGGCCGCGGGGAGATCGGCATCGTCGTCGACATCTTCCGGTACTACGGCGAGCGCGGCCCGGACCTGCTCGCCGACGAGCCGCTCCCGATCCGCGGCGGCGAGGCCGTGCTCACCAAGGAGCCGATCGGCGCGCTGCTCGGCGTCATGCCGTGGAACTTCCCGTGTTACCAGGTCGCCCGGTTCGTCGCGCCGAACCTGGTGCTGGGCAACACGATCCTGCTCAAGCACGCGTCGATCTGCCCGCGCTCGGCCGCCGCGATCGAGCGGGTGCTGCTGGACGCCGGCGTGCCCGAAGACGCGTACGTGAACGTCTTCGCGTCCAGCCGTCAGGTCCCGTGGATGCTCGCGGACCCGCGCATCCAGGGCGTCTCGCTGACGGGCAGCGAGCAGGCCGGGATCTCCGTCGCGGCCGAGGCCGGGCGGAACCTCAAGAAGTGCGTCCTCGAGCTCGGCGGGTCCGACCCGCTGATCGTGCTGGACACCGACGACCTGGACGAGACGGTGAAGGTCACCGCGACCGCCCGGATGCGCAACTGCGGCCAGTCGTGCAACGCGCCCAAGCGGATGATCGTGCTGGGCGAGCTCTACGACGAGTTCGTCGACCGGCTGGCCAAGCGCGTCGCGGAGTACTACGTCCCGGGCGACCCGGCGGACCCGGCGACGACACTGCCCCCGCTGGCCTCGACAGCGGCGGCGGACGAGGTCGCCGCCCAGGTCCAGACGGCGATCCGCGAAGGCGCGACCCTGCGCGCGGGCGGCCACCGAGTCCCCGGCCCGGGCGCCTACCTGGAGGCCACGGTCCTCACCGACGTGACGCCGGAGATGGCCGCCTACCACGAGGAGATCTTCGGCCCGGTGGTCCTGGTGTTCCGCGCGGAGACCGAGGAGGAGGCGATCGCCCTGGCGAACGACACGCCGTTCGGCCTGGGCGCGAGCGTCTTCGGCACCGACCGCACCCGGGCCACGCGGGTAGCCCGCGGCATCGAGGCGGGCATGGTCTACCTGAACAAGTCGGGCGGTTCGGAGGCGGACCTCCCGTTCGGCGGCATCAAGCGCTCGGGCATCGGCCGGGAGCTGGGACCGCTGGGCATCGAGGAGTTCATGAACAAGAAGCCCATCCGGCTCTGAACGGGTGTCACTAGACCGGGCGGCGCAGTCGGCTCGACCCTCACGGCGGTGTCGATCACGGGTTGATCGACTATCGTTCCCTCATGACGCTGGAGATCGTCGGCGGGCGGCGTGGGGTTTCCGCTGGGGCAGCGGAATCCGCTCGCTGGACGCGGCTGTGCGTGGGCGGCTCGGTCACCTTCGGCCACCTTGTGGGTGACGACTACCGCACGCCCCGGGTGTGGAGCGGGCGGGGGCTCGGGCTGCCGGAGACCGATCTCGGTGGGTTCGCCGTTCAGCTGGCCAAGGTGATGAAACTCGGCGCTTACTGGGTCGCGCGGGCCGAGTGCCCGGATCGACGGGCCGGGGATGCGACGCGCTGGTCTCCCGGGCGCTACGACGACGAAGACGCCTTCGTCTACTTCGCCGGGCCTTGTACGCACGGCGACCGGCTGCCCGGGTATCACCCCGCGGCCGCGTTCACGATCGCGCTTCCCTACGTTCGCGGGCTGCGGATTCGGCTGGCCGGTTACCTGGCCACATGATTCGCGCTGGGGTGATCGCCGCTGTGGTGAGCGGGGTTCCGTCCACCGCTCATGCCTTGCTGACGCGTGGTGACGTCCTCGCCGCGACGCGTGCGGCCGGGACTTTGCTGCCCGGACGGCGCGACCGGCCCGGCGTCGCCGCCGGGCTGGTCGCGCACATCGGGATCTCTTCCCTCTGGACCGTCGTGCTGAGCTTCGCCTTCCGCCGCCAGGAGCTCGGCGTCACCCGCGGTGCCGTGGCCGGGCTGGCCATCGCGGCGCTCGATCTCGGGATCGTCGCGAGGGCCTACCCGGCGGTGCGCACGCTTCCCCGCGTTCCGCAGGTGCTGGACCACTTGGTCTTCGGCGCCGTCCTCGGTGGACTGCTCCACAGTGGACGATTCCGGGGACGGATAGCTCAGGCCACGACCTGGACCACGTCACCCGGGTGCAGCGAGTTGTAGAAGGTCACCGCGTCCGCGTGCGAAAGGTGCACGCAGCCGTGGGACTTCACCTTCAGGCTGCCCTGGTGGAACGCGACCCCGGTGTTCGTGAAGAACACCGAATACGGCATCGGCCCGTTGAACTGCTTGCTGTAGTGGTCGATGTCCTTGTACTGCACGTGGAACGTCCCGAGCGGAGTCGGGTACTTCGCGAGCCCGACCGTGATCGGGACCCCGCCGTGCGTGACGTTCCCGGCGCCGTCCGTCAACCACGCCGTGTTCGTACTGCGTTGGACGCAGGCTTTCGCTTCGGCACTGCACGGCGTTGAAGCCGCCTCCGCCGTCCCGGCGAGCGTCACCACGCCCGCCATGGCGGCGATCCCGCCCAGTACCGCGGTCATCCTCCGGATCATCGTGTGCCTCCCGCTGTCGTTCGGCTACAGGAGGTGAAGTGCCCCGTTTCCCGATCTTCGAATCACCCCGAAGATCATTGGAACGGTTCAGTTCTGCGGCTGGGACAACCCGAGGAACTCGTTCTGCTCGCGGTCGTAGCGCTGGGTCAGCCCGTTTCCGTAGCGGTCCCACCAGTTCGCCGTGTGCCCGCCCTGGTGGGTGGTCGTGCCGCCGTAGATCTGGCGGTCGTACTCGATGCGCGCGTCGTGGAACTGCTGCTGGAAGTCCTGCGCCGAGAGGCCCTGGACGTGCTGGACCGCCGCGTCGCTGATCGTGTTCGAGCTGCGCACGATGTCGTCGCCGCCCATGTGGTTGATGATCGCGCGGACGCCGCCGGCGCCGCGCATGTGGGCGCCGGACATGATCGCGGCCTGCGTGCCGGCGTCGGTGAAGTTGAGCGCGCCCGCCGCGCGGGCGTTCGCGCTCATCAGGTCGCTGACGACGGCGCGTTCCTCGGCGCTGCCCTGGCCGTACTGCTCGCGCGCCGCGATGATCTGGTCGTAGCCGTTGTGCATGTTCTGCCGGAAGCCGTAGGCCTCGGGCACGCCGCCCTGCTCCCCCGTGGCGCCCTCGGACGCCATGATCGAGTCGACGACACGCGGGTCGAGCTGCGGTATCGGCGCGGCCGCCGCCGCGGCGCCACCGCCGGCCGCGGCCTGCTGCGTGCCGCCGCCGTAGCCCTGGGCGACGTCGGCGTCCGCGGCGTTGTAGCCGTTCGCGGCCGTCTGGACGTTCTGGTTGACGTTCCCGATCAGGCTGAGGAACTTCTGCAACGCGCTGCCGAGCTGCGAGTGCAGCGCCGAGTTCGCGGCGGCGACGCCGCTGCCGATCCCGGCGAACGACAGGGCGTTCAGCACGAGCCCTTCGAGGTCCCGCGTGGTCGACAGGAACGACGACCCGACGTCTTCGACCGCCTTGACGACCGTCCCCATCTCCGTCGTCTCGGCGTGGTACGCCCCGGCACTCATGGTCTGCTCCCTCCGGCAAGCGACTTACCGCGTCGAGAATTCACCACCCGGCCGCGACCGCACACGGCCGAATTACCCACTGCCGGACGCGCCCCTGTCGTTCATCTTCAGTTCACCCCGTGGTCGTCTCGCCGGGTACTTCCCCCTCACGCGACGCAGGGAGGCCCTTCATGAGCACACCCACGCTGGACACCATCGCTTCCGAGCAGCTGGACCTGCAGCTGTCGGTGGTCGAGGACCGGCTGGCCCGCGACTACGGCCGGGAGTCCGTCCACGACCTGGTCGAGCGCGAACGCGCGCGGTTCGGCGACGCCCGCATCCACGTCTTCGTGCCGATCCTCGTCGAACGGGCGGTCCGCGCGACGCTGGCGGCGCCACCGGCGAAGCACCGGCGGGACTGACCGCTCCGGCGCTAAGGTCGGTGGCAGACCGGCAGTGGCGAGGAGCGACGATGAACGACAAGCCCGTGGACGACCCGAACGTGGTGGACGGCGAGATCGTCGACGAAACCCCGACCGCCGCCCTCGCGGTGCCGTCGCCGGCGCTACCACTGCCGGACCCGGACTACAGCGAGGGCGGCGTCCCGAGCTTCGACTTCGTGCGGGACAAGATCGAGAACCGGTACACGACTTCGCTCGGCGCGGAGGAGGTGGCCGGGCTGGGGACCGAGAACACGACCGAGGCCCTGGACAAGCAGATCGCCGACCGCGACCAGGCGGCCAAGGAAAGGCTGGCCGCCATCCGCCGCTCGATGCGCGGCGAGTAGCCCGGCTCAGCCGAAGATCGCGGCGGGATCGCCGGTGTACCAAGCGTTTTCGATGACGACGCGGCGCAGCACCCAGCGGTCGCCGTCCCGCACCAGGTCGGCGTCGTAGCGGTTCTTCAGCAGCGCGTGGACGTCGTGGTCGGGGCTCAGCAGGTGCTGCGCCTCGACGAGCGCGGTCAGGTGCGCGGTGTCGCCGTCGATCATGACGCGCGGGTTCGTGACCTGGTGGGTCGTGTCGACGCGCCCGGCGAACAGCGCGAGGATCGTGTCGACGATGGCGTCCCGGCCGGTCATCACCGGCGGCGCCGCGCCCCACCGCGCGGCCGCCGGCCGGAAGTCGACCTCGGCGTCGGCCGCGAACGACGACGCGAACAGCGCCCGGTCCTCGAGGTCCTGGCCGAGGCCGAAGCGGTACAGCGCGTCGATGATCTCGACGCGGTCGTGGAGTTCCTGGAGCGAAGTGGTCACGCGCTCCAGGCTCGTCCTGCTCGCGAGGGTGATCAACGCGCTTCTGTGCCACGATCGTGAAGTGGTGGTTAACGGTGCGCCGGAGCGGCGTGAGGTGGAGTCGTTCCTGACGCTCGCCGAGGAGCTGCACTTCGGTCGCACGGCCGAGCGGCTGCACGTGTCGACCGCGCAGGTCAGCCAGACGATCCGGAAGCTCGAACGGCACGTCGGCGTGCCGTTGTTCGCGCGGACCAGCCGCCGGGTCGAGCTGACGCCGGCCGGGCGGCGGCTGCTGGCCGACCTCGGGCCCGCGTGGTCGGCGGTCGAGGCGGCGTTCGGGAAGGCGATCGAGGCCGGGCGCGGGGTGACGGGCACGCTGCGCGTCGCGTTCGGCGACGCGGCGGGCGGGCAGCTGCTGGCCGGGGTGGCCGAGCTGTTCCGGCGGCGGCAGCCGGGCTGCCGGGTCGAGTTCCGGGAGGTCCGGCCCGCCGAGGTGCTGCCGTGGCTGCGGGACGGCGAGGTCGACGTCGTGCTGGCCGGCCTCCCGCTCGACGGCCCGGGCCTGGTCACCGGCCCGGTGCTGGTGCGGGAGCTGCGCTTCCTCGCGGTGGCCGCGGGCCACCCGTTCGCCCGGCGGGAGTCGGTGCCGGCCGCGGACCTGGCGCGGGTGACGGTGCTGCGCTGCGCGCTGCCGGACCCGTGGCTCGACGAGCACGCGCCGCACGCCGTGACCCGGCCGGCCGCGGGCCTGCAGGAGCTGCTGACGTCGGCGGGCGCGGGCGAGGGCGTCCTGCCGGTGGGCGCCCACATCCGGCGGTACTACCCGCGGCCCGACCTCGCGTACGTCCCGTTCGGCGACGCGCCGCGGCTGGAGTGGAGCCTGGTCTGGCGAGCCGACGCGACGACGGCCCGGGTGCGGGCGTTCACCGAGGCGGCGGCGGAGCTGGTGCGCGAGCCGGCCTGACGTCGCGCGGGCCCAGGTCCGTGAATGCCACATTCACGGACGTGATGTCCCTCGATGCGACATTCACGGACTTCGCGACAGCGCGAGCGGCAGCGTGAGCGGCGGCCGAGCGGCAGCGTGAACGGCAGCCGCGCGGGAGCGCGGGGCGCGGACGGGACGTCAGCGTGCGTGGGCGTGCAGCCAGCGCATCTCCACCGGCTGGGACGCCGCGATCGCGGCCAGGCGATCCGGGTACACCGGGACCCGGCGGTCGAGCCCGGACAACCGCACCACCCGGCTGACCGCCGTGCCCGGGGGGACGATCAGGCAGCCGTCGATGCCCCGGTCGCGGCAGAGGTCGAACGCCTCCAGCAGGCCCGCCGCGCCGCGGGCGGACAGGAAGCCCAGCTCGGCGAGGTCGACGACCAGCAGGTGGGGGCCCGGCAGCTCGCAGATCGCGGCTTCGATCACTGTCGTCCAGCGGACGACCGTCGCGATGTCGAGCTCCCCGCGCACTTCGACGACCAGGACGCCGCTGGTGCGTTCCGGGGCGATGTCCGGCATCGCGCCTCCTCCCCAGGCAGGTCCGGAGACCGGCCCCGGGGCCATGGTCGCATCGCCGTGCGCGGCGTTGCCGCGTCAAACCCGGAACGCGGCGAAGACAACCCGGATGGCGCATCACCTGCCGCCAGGCGGCCGGGTGTCCGCTCGAATGTCCAGCCGAGTGTCCATTGTGGATCACTCGGCCAGGCGGTCCAGCCACTCCTGCAGCAGCGTCACCTCGGCCGCGGACAGGGCCGCCGGGGCGTCCTTGCGCAGCTGGGCGCCGAGCGTGGTCGCCGTGGCGGCCACTCCCCCGGCCGGTTCCGCCGGTTCGCCGGCCAGGATTCCCGCGAGCACGCTCTCCCGGACCCGCACCGAGAACCCGGTGTCCGGGTACAGGGCCGGCCGGGTGATCATCGAGAGCGCGACGCCGGCGTTGGCCGCCATCACCATCTGCGCGGCGACCGCCGGCGCCACCGCGAGCCGCCCGGCGGCCGCGCAGCGTTCGAGCACCTCGAGCAGGAGGCCGTGCGCCTCGGCCGCGGCGTTGGGCGGCGTCGAGAGGCCGGAGTACATCAGCCGGTAGTAGTTCGGGTTCCCGACGGCGAACGCGACGTGGTTCTCCCAGCCGTCGCGCAGGTCGCGCACCGGGTCGTCGGACGGCCGCGCGGCCCGCTTGCCGGCGAGGTACTTCTCGAACCCGTGGTCGACGACGGCGGCCATCAGGCCCTCTTTGTCGCCGAACTGCCGGTACAGCGCCGGCGCGCCGACCCCGGCGGCCTCGCAGACCGCGCGCGTCGAGAAGTCGGCCTCGGCCGACCGCGACAGCAGGTCGGCGGCCGCCTCCAGAATCCGCGTTCGCAAGTCCACGACAACGACGCTACCAGCCGGTATCGTCGTTATCAAGCAGACGGTAGCGTCGATCCGGCCGAGGTGTTAACGTCGGTTACGTCATCACGTAAGCGACGATAACGAAGGACACCGACATGCCGTTCGCCAACTTCAAGGTCCCCGCCGGCACACTCACCCCCGCACAAAAGGAGCAGATCGTCACCCGCACCACCGAGCTCTACGCCGAGATCTACGGCGACCGCGCCCGGGCGACCACGATGGTGCTGGTCGAGGAGGTCACCGACGGCGGCTGGGGCATCGGCGGCGACGTGCTCACCCTCGCGAAGCTCCAGGCCGGGTGACGTCAGGCTTCCGTAATCCCCGCGTGGAATCATCGGCTGACCACAGAAGTTGTACCGGTGGTAGCACCGCACGAGGAGAAGGAGTGACGCCGTGACCACGTCAACCGAGAAGGCCATCCTGGCCGGTGGCTGCTTCTGGGGAATGCAGGAGCTGTTCCGCCGGCTGCCCGGGGTGCTGTCGACCCGGGTCGGCTACAGCGGCGGTGAGGTCCAGCACGCCACCTACCGCAACCACGGCACGCACGCCGAGGCCATCGAGGTGGTCTACGACCCCGCGCAGACCACGTTCCGCGACCTGCTCGAGTTCTTCTTCCAGGTGCACGACCCGACCACGAAGAACCGCCAGGGCAACGACATCGGCGTGAGCTACCGCTCGGCGATCTACTTCGAGAACGACGAGCAGAAGCGGGTCGCCGAGGACACGATCGCCGACGTCGACGCGTCCGGGCTGTGGCCCGGCAAGGTCGTCACCGAACTCGCCCCGGTGGGCGATTTCTGGGAGGCCGAGCCGGAGCACCAGGACTACCTCCAGCGCATCCCCAACGGGTACACGTGCCACTTCGTGCGCCCGGGCTGGAAGCTCCCGAAGCGCGCCACGACCGCCTGACACACTCGTACCAAGAAGGGCCCCTTCGCCGTCCGCGGCGAGGGGGCCCTTCTTTTTCCCGCCGCGGCAAAGATCACCCGAACGGCGGTGAGCAACCGGAAGTCCTCAGTGGACGATCACCCGACAGAATCCCAAAGGTGTTAAATGTCGGTTTTGGGAAGTATTGCCATATGTCAATAAGACCGTACGTTAGTCGCTTGTTCACGAGGCCTCAGCACCGGATTCTGATTTCCGTTCCACAGCACCACCTCTCGTTCCCCTGATCTGGGCCCGCCTCGAACCCGGGCCTGGTTCACCCTGCCCGGAGGAGATTCCTCGATGGAACTGAGACGTCCTGTCGTCTTGGCAGCAACCGGCGTGCTCATCGGCGCCCTCTGCATCACCGGTACCGCACAGGCGCAACCCGCCCCGAACGCGACCCCGAACGCCGCCCCGAGCGCCCAGGCCCAAGCCGCCACCGCGGCCGCCGGCCTCGTGGCGAGCAGGCCCACCGCGCTGCACGCCAGCTCGGACGACGTTTTCCTGGCCCAGAAAGCGATCTCCTCCACCAACGGGCTGCAGTACATCCCCTACGAGCGCAGCTACAAGGGTCTGCCGGTCGTCGGCGGCGACTTCGTCGTCACGACCAACTCGACGGGCCAGGTGCTCGGCACCTCCGTCGCGCAGGACCAGACCATCAACCTCGCCACGACCTCGGGCAAGGTGAGCAAGGCCGCGGCCGAGGCCACCGCCCGGCAGCAGCTGGCCTCCGTGGACAGCGTGAGCCCCGCGCAGCAGGTCGTCTTCGCGCTCGGCTCGCCGGCGCTGGCGTGGCAGAGCACGGTCGTCGGCCGCAACGCCGAAGGGCCGAGCCGGCTCGACGTCGTCGTCGACGCCGCCACCGGCAAGGTGCTGCACACGCAGGAACACGTCATGAACGGTGACGGCACCAGCGCGTACAACAAGCCGAACCCGGTGCACCTCGACACCACGCACTCGGGCAGCACGTACTCCCTGAAGGACCCGGCCATCACCAACACGTCCTGCCAGGACGCGGCCAACAACACCACCTTCAGCGGTCCGGACGACGCCTGGGGCAACGGCAACGCCACCAGCCGCGAGACCGGCTGCGTCGACGCGCTCTTCGCCGCCCAGACCGAGAACAAGATGCTCTCGCAGTGGCTGGGCCGCAACGGCTTCGACGGCAGCGGCGGCGGCTGGCCGATCCGCGTCGGCCTGAACGACGAGAACGCCTACTACGACGGCACCCAGGTCCAGATCGGCCACAACACGAACAACCAGTGGATCGGTTCGATCGACGTCGTCGCGCACGAGCACGGCCACGGCGTCGACGACCACACCCCGGGCGGCATTTCCGGTTCGGGCACCCAGGAGTTCGTCGCGGACGTCTTCGGCGCTTCGACCGAGTGGTTCGCCAACGAGCCCGCGGGCGGCGACGTCCCGGACTTCCTCGTCGGCGAGTCGGTCAACCTGGTCGGCTCCGGCCCGATCCGCAACATGTACAACCCGTCGGCGCTGGGCGACAAGAACTGCTACGACAGCTCCGTCCCCAACGGTGAGGTCCACGCGTCGGCCGGCCCCGGCAACCACTGGTTCTACCTGCTGGCCGAAGGCACCAACCCGACCAACGGGCAGCCGACCAGCACCACGTGCAACAGCACCAGCATCACCGGCATCGGTGTGCAGAACGCGGTGAAGATCTTCTACAACGCGATGCTGCTGAAGACCACGGGCAGCTCGTACCTGAAGTACCGCACCTGGACGCTGACCGCGGCGAAGAACCTCTTCCCGGGCAGCTGCACCGAGTTCAACACCGTCAAGGCGGCGTGGGACGCGATCTCCGTGCCGGCGCAGTCGGGTGACCCGACGTGCTCCGCGACCGGCACCGTGACCGTCTCGAACCCGGGCAACCAGTCCACCACCACCGGTGGTTCGGTCAACCTGCCGCTGTCCGCCAGCGGTGGCACCTCGCCGTACACCTGGACCGCCACCGGCCTCCCGGCCGGCCTGTCGATCAACGCCTCCACCGGCACGATCTCGGGCACCGCGACCACCGCGGGCACCTCGAACGTCACGGTGACGGCGAAGGACGCGGCCAACAAGACCGGCACGGCGTCGTTCTCCTGGACCGTCGGCACCACCACGGGCTGCTCCGGCCAGAAGCTGGCCAACGGCGGCTTCGAGTCCGGCGCCACCAGCTGGACGCAGACCAGTGGTGTCATCGGGCAGAACGGTTCGCAGCAGCCGACTCACGGTGGCACGTACAACGCCTGGCTGAACGGGTACGGCACCACGCACACCGACACGCTCGCGCAGTCGGTGAGCATCCCGGCCGGGTGCCACGCCAGCCTGACGTTCTACCTGCACATCGACTCGGCGGAGACGACCACCACCACCGCCTACGACAAGCTGACCGTCACCAACGGCAGCACCACCCTGGGCAGCTACTCCAACCTGAACAAGGCCTCCGGGTACGTCCTCAAGACGGTCGACGTCTCGTCGGCCGCCGGCGGGACCCTCGCGCTGAAGTTCACGGGTACCGAGGACAGCTCGCTGCAGACGTCGTTCGTGATCGACGACGCCGCGGTGACGCTGAGCTGAACCAGCTGAATCCGCACTGAAAAGGCGGGGAGACCGGGAAATCCGGGCTCCCCGCCTTTTCGCTTTTCCTTGGCGAGCGGGCACAATCGGGCCCATGGACACCGAAGAGCTGCGCGCGACCCAGGCCCCGCTGAAGGACAAGTACCGCGACGCGCCGGAAAGCGCGCTCGTCACCCTGCACGCGGACGCCGAACTCGACGGCCTCGGCATCTCCTGCAAGGTCGAGACGGGCCGCGCGGTCGTGGAGGCCGGGCTGCACCCGGCCACCGGCGGCGACGGCACGCTCGCCTGCTCCGGCGACATGCTCCTCGAAGCGCTCGTCGCGTGCGCCGGGGTGACGCTGCGCGCGGTCGCGACGTCGCTGGGCCTCGACGTCCGGGGCGGGCGCGTCCGCGCCGAAGGCGACCTCGACTTCCGCGGCACGCTCGCCGTCGCGAAGGACGCGCCGGTCGGCTTCCGCGCGATCCGGCTGTCGTTCGCCCTGGACACCGACGCCGACGCCGGCCAGCTCGCGACGCTCAAGAAGCTCACCGAGCGGTACTGCGTGGTGTTCCAGTCGCTGCGGACGCCGCCGGAGTTCGCCGTGACGCTCTCGGCGAACTGACGCGTCTCCGGGAGAATCCCGGAGGAAAACCGGGACAACGTGCCCTAGCTTGGCGGTGTGTCGTCGGAAGGAGAGCCGCCATGCCGGCCCTGTCACCGCCGGAGCCGGACATCGCCGTCCGGGTACGCGGGCTCGTGAAGACCTACGGTTCGACCCGCGCGCTCGACGGCGTCGACCTCGAGATCCCGGCCGGGCGGGTGCTCGGCCTGCTCGGGCCGAACGGCGCCGGCAAGACCACCACCGTCCGGATCCTGACCACGCTGCTGCGTCCCGACTCGGGCGAGGCGTGGGTGGCCGGGCACGACGTCCTGGCCGAACCGGACGCCGTGCGGCAGCGGATCGGGCTGTCCGGGCAGTACGCGGCCGTCGACGAGAACCTCACCGGCTTCGAGAACCTCTACATGGTCGGGCGGCTCTACGGCCGTCGCAAACCCGCGGCCCGGGCCCGCGCCCGGGAGCTGCTGGCGCGGTTCCAGCTCGCCGAGGCCGCCGACCGGCCGGCGAAGGGGTACTCCGGCGGCATGCGCCGGCGGCTCGACCTGGCCGGCGCGCTGGTCGCCGAGCCGGCGGTCGTCGTCCTCGACGAGCCCACCACCGGCCTCGACCCCGGCGGGCGCCTCGACACCTGGGCGGTGATCAAGGAGCTCGTCGCCGACGGCACCACCGTGCTGCTGACCACCCAGTACCTCGAAGAGGCCGACCAGCTGGCCGACTCGATCGTCGTCATCGACCACGGCAGGGTGATCGCCCGCGGCACCGCCGACGAGCTCAAGGCGCAGATCGGCGGCGAACGCCTGGAGCTGGTCGTCGCCGCGGCCGCGGACCTGCCGGCCACCCTCGACGTCCTGCGCGCGGTCGGCACCGGCGAGCCGTCCGGCGACGAGCACACGCGCCGCGCCGAGATCCTCGTCGACACCGGGCCCAAGGCGCTCATCGAGGCGCTGCGGCAGCTCGACGGCCTCGGCGTCACGGTCCAGGACGTCGGCCTGCACCGGCCGACGCTTGACGACGTCTTCCTGTCCCTGACCGGGCACGGCGCCGAAGAGGAGGCCGCGAAGTGAACGCGCTCACGAAAGGCATCTCCGACGGCGGCGTCATCACCTGGCGCAACCTGATGAACGTCCGGCGCAACCCGGACTGGCTGATGGCCGCGACGCTGCAGCCGATCATGTTCGTGCTGCTGTTCGCCTACGTCTTCGGCAACGCGATCGGCGGCGACGCGGGCGGCGGGGCCTACCGCGAGTTCCTCATCGCCGGGATCTTCGCCCAGACGGTGGCGTTCAACTCGGCGTTCACCGTCATCGGCTTCGCCAACGACCTGCAGAAGGGCATCATCGACCGGTTCCGCTCGCTGCCGATGTCCCGGATCGCGGTGGTCCTCGGCCGCACGACGTCGGACCTCGTCGTCAGCGTGGTGGCGCTGGTCGTGATGTCGTTGTGCGGGCTGATCGTCGGCTGGCGGATCCGCGGCAGCTTCCTCGACGCCGTGCTCGGCTACCTGGTGATGCTGATGTTCGCGTGGGCGCTGTCGTGGGTCGGCGCGCTGATCGGCCTCACCGCGCGCAGCGTCGAGGTGGCGCAGAGCGCGGGGCTGATCTGGATGTTCCCGCTGAGCTTCGTGTCGTCGGCGTTCGTGCCGACGGACAAGATGCCGCCGTTCCTGCGGGCGATCGCCGACTGGAACCCGTTCACCGCGGTGATCAACGCGACGCGCGCCCTGTTCGGCAACCGCTTCGGCGTCCCGCCGACGGGCTGGCCGGCGGAGCACGCGGCGCTGTACTCGATCCTGTGCTGCGTGGCGATCATCGCGGTCTTCGCGCCCCTGGCGACGGCGCGGTACCGCAAGGTGGCGAGCAAGTAGTCCTCAAGGGACGGACGCGGCGAGGCCGAAGGCCGCGAACGCCCGCGGGTCCTGGAACACGACGTTGTGCGCGATCCCGGCCGGCGTCACCGTCAGCACCTGCAGGGTGTGCAGGCGGTGGCCGCCGGCGTCGTCCGGGCAGTACGCGGCGAGCGCGGGCTGCCCGTTCGCCGTGAGCGGGACCGCCCGCCAGCCGCCGGGGCGCATCGCGAACACCCGCGCCATGAACCGGCCGTAGTCCGCGCGCCCGGCGTACCAGAGCGGGACCGGCGGCATCTCGAGCACGGCGTCCTCGGCCAGCAGCGTGACCAGGGCCGGGACGTCGGCGGCCTCGAACGCGCGGACGTAGCGCTCGACCGTCTCCCGGACCTCCCGGTCGCCGGGCTCGCGCACCTCGTGGTCCCGGGGCGTGGCCGCGGCGAGGGCGGCCCGCGCCCGCTGCAGGGAGCTGTTGACCGCGGCCGCCGACGTGTCCAGCTGCGTGGCCACCTCGGCGGCGCTGAACTGCAGGACGTCCCGCAGCACGAGGACCGCCCGCTGGCGGGGCGGGAGCAGCTGCGTGGCGGCGACGAACGCGAGCCGTACCCCGGCGCGGGCCTGCGGATCCTCCGTGTAGCGGCCCGGGAGCGGCTGCAGCCAGGGCACCTCGAAGTCCGGCGTCAGCGGGGCGCCCGGATCGGTGCTCGCGGCGCCGAGCCCGGACGGCAGCGGCCGGCGGGCCCGGCCCTCGAGCGCGGTCAGGCAGACGTTCGTCGCGATGCGGTAGAGCCAGGTGCGCACGGACGCGCGCCGTTCGTCGTAGCGCTCCCGGGCCTTCCACGCGCGCAGGAGCGTCTCCTGGGCCAGGTCCTCGGCGTCGTGCAGCGAGCCGAGCAGCCGGTAGCAGTGCACCACCAGCTCACGCCGGAACGGCTCGAAGTCCTCGCTCGCGTCCACGCCGGAGATTGTGCCCGGATCGCGATGAGTTCCGCCGCCGGCGCCGGTATGTACCCACGACCGCACCGCTCGCGAAGGGACCACCATGAACGACGTCATCGTCATCCAGTTCACCACCCTCGACGGGGTCGTCGAGGACCCGGACGGCTCCGGCGGCACCGCCGGCGGCGGCTGGGCGTTCCGGCACGGCCCGGAAGCCGTCGCCGGGGACAAGTTCAAGCTCGGCCCGCTGCTCGACACCGGCACGCTGCTGCTGGGCCGCGGCACGTGGGAGCTGTTCTCGAAGCTGTGGCCCGCTCGGACCGACGGCTTCTCGACGCGGATGAACAAGATCCCCAAGCGGGTCGTCTCGCGCACGCTCACCGACGTCGGCGCCTGGGCCAACTCCGCGTTGCTCACCGGGGACCTCCTCGACGAGGTCCGGCGGCTGCGCGAAGAGCGCGACGTCATCGTCATCGGCAGCACGAGTGTCGTGCACACCCTGGCCGGGCACGGGCTCGTCGACGAGTACCGCCTGCTCGTGTTCCCGCTCGTGCTCGGCTCCGGCCGCACGTGGTTCACCGCACCGGGTGACCTCCGGCTGACCTCGGCCGAGCAGAACGGGGCCGCCGCGCTGCTGCGCTACCGGACGGCCTAGCGCGTCAGTCCTCTTCGGACAGTTCCACGATCGGGATCGACCGCTTCGCCTTCTCCCGGTGGTCGACCAGGAAGGGGTAGTGCTTCTCCAGTTCCGTCCACGTGCGCACGTAGTCCGCGCCCAGCAGGGGCAGGGCTTCGGCCTCGAACGCGCGGCCGTCGACCTCCACCTTCACCCGGGAGTCGGCCGTCAGGTTCTGGTACCAGTCGGGGTCCTTCGCGGCGCCGACGTTCGACGCCACCACGAGCAGCCGGTCACCGTCCCGGTGGAACATCATCGGGACGGTGCGCGGCTTGCCCGAGTTGCGGCCCGTCGTCGTCAGGAGCACGAGTCGTTCGCGGTGCATGCCGTCCACCTCCTCGCCCGCGCGGAACTGCTCGATCACGCGGCGGTTCGTCTTGCGCTGCCCCATGCTCAGCGGTCGTAGTAGCGGGTCGTCGGCGGCTCCTGCTGCTGGTTCCACTGCCGGGTCGGCGGCGGCTGCTGCGCCGCCGGCGGCGCGGCCTGGGCCGGCGGGGCCGTCGAGCGGCGCCGGTGCAGGGTGCGCGCGCTCGCCGCCATGCTGCTCACGATCGCCGCGATCACCAGGCCGATCACCAGGTTGATCGCCGCCGTCGCGATCTTCGCGCTCGGGGCGACGCTCAGCGTCAGCGGCAGCACCACCGCGATCAACGTGACCAGCACCATGATCCAGCCGAAGAACTGGGACGGCGCCGGCGTCGCCACGCTCAGCAGGTGCATCAGCCCGGTCGCCAGCAACGCCACCGCGGCGGCCACCACTGCGTACGTCGTGGTGCTGGCGTTGCCCCAGACGCCTTCCCCTTTTGGGGCCAGCACTTCGACCTCGAAGATGCCGCGGGCGATCAGCAGCCCGACCACCGCGACCAGGGCCGCGACCACCGCTGTCGCCACGCCACCGGCCCACAGCCGGCGTGCGTCGATCCCCGGGCGGACGTCCTGGGGTGTGTTCCCGTAGTAGTCGGACATCACGGCCTTCCTCGCGTCGCTGGGCCTCTCGCGGTCGATTGTCCCCTCTTTCGGCCCGGGACGCGCGACTTGCGCTGGAGTGCGCTCCAGGTCTTAGCGTCGAGGCCATGACCACCGCACAGCACAAGCTCGGATCGGGCTTCGGCGCCGGCACCACCGCCGCGGAAGCCGTCGCGGGCATCGACCTCACCGGGAAGCTCGCCGTCGTCACCGGCGGTTACTCCGGCATCGGCCTGGCGGCGACCCGCGCGCTCACCGGCGCCGGCGCCCACGTCGTCGTCCCGGCCCGCCGCCGCGAGACCGCCGAGCAGGCCCTCGAAGGCCTGGACGACGTCGAGGTCGACGAGCTGGACCTGGGTGACCTCGACAGCGTCCGCGCGTTCGCCGACCGCTTCCTCGCCTCCGGGCGGCGGATCGACCTGCTCATCACCAACGCCGGCATCATGGCGTGCCCCGAGACCCGCGTCGGGCCGGGCTGGGAGGCCCAGTTCGCCACCAACCACCTCGGCCACTTCGCGCTGGTCAACCGGCTGTGGCCGGCCGTCGCCGAAGGCGCCCGCGTGGTCGCGCTGTCCTCCCGCGGCCACCACAACTCGCCGATGCGCTGGGACGACGTCATGTTCACCGAGGGCTACGAGAAGTGGGCCGCCTACGGCCAGGCGAAGACGGCCAACGTGCTCTTCGCCGTCCAGCTCGACAAGCTCGCCGCGGAGAAGGACGTCCACGCCTTCGCGCTGCACCCGGGCGGCATCATGACGCCGCTGCAGCGGCACCTGTCGCGCGCCGAGATGGTCGAGCGCGGCTGGATGGACGAGGCGGGCACCATGCTCGTCGAGTTCAAGACGCCGGAGCAGGGCGCGGCGACGACCGTCTGGGCCGCGACGTCACCGCAGCTGGCCGGGCTCGGCGGACTGTACCTCGAGGACTGTGACGTCGCCGAACTGTCCCCTGAGGACGCCGAAGGACTCGCCGCCTCGGGTGTGCGCCGCTACGCCGTCGACCCCGGACAGGCCGAGCGGCTGTGGACGCTGTCGGCGCAGCTCACCGGGGTCGACGCCTTCGATCGCCGCTGAACGCGCGTACCCCGCCCGCGATCTTCGCAGGTTTCCGGATCACGGGATCGGGGTACATCGCGGGGGTGGCCGACCAAGCGGCAGGACGGGGTGCCCGGGCGATGAGCGAGGCGGACGAACCCACGTGTGCGCACTACGCACTCGGTGAGTTTTCCGTCATGCCGCGACCGGCGCTGGGGGACGAACTGCCGCCCACCACGCTCGGCGGGCGCTACGAGATCGGCCGGCTGATCGGCAGCGGTGGCACGGCCCGCGTCTACCGCGGCTACGACCTGCACCTCGACCGCCCGGTCGCCGTCAAGATCTACGACCGCGGCGCGGTGGCGCAGGACCAGCGCCGCCGGCTGCGCGAGATGAGCATCCAGGGCAGCATCGCCCACCCCGGCGTGGTGGCGCTGCACGACAGCGGCACCGAGCACGGCCGGACCTTCCTGGTGATGCAGCTCGTCGAGGGCGAGAACCTCGCCGAACGGCTGCTCGGCGGCGCGATGACCGTGGCCGAGGTGACGGCGCTGGCCGCCGGGCTCGCCGAAGGCCTGGCCCACGTGCACGGGCTGCGGGTCGTCCACCGCGATCTCAAGCCGGCCAACGTGTTCCTGAGCGCGAACGGCCCGCTGATCGGCGACTTCGGCATCGCGCACGCGCTCGACACCACCCACATCACCGGCACCGGTGTCATCCCGGGGACCGCCGCCTACCTCGCGCCCGAGCAGGTCGCCGGCCAGCCCGCCGGACCGCCCGCCGACGTCTACGCGCTCGGCCTGATCCTGCTCGAGTGCGTCACCGGGGAACGCGAGTACCAGGGCACGATGGTCGAAGCGGCCATGGCGCGGCTGACGCGGGCGCCCCGGATCCCGGCGGACCTGCCGCCGTCGCTGGCGCACACCCTCCGGCGGATGACCCAGCGCGAGCCCGCGGACCGGCCCACCGCCGCCGAGGTGCTGGGATCGCTGAGCACCCCGTCGGCGACGCTGCCCACCGCCGCGCCGGCCGGACGTCCGGCGCGGCACTTCCGGGCCGTCTTCGCCGCCGCCCTGACCACCGCGGCCGCCGCCACGGTCGCCGCGGTGCTGCTGGCCGCGCCCGAAGGCGCCGGCTCGTCCACCCAGTCACCGGCACCGGGTGTCACCGAGGCGGTGCACCCGCCGGCCGCGCCGTCGACGTCACCGCAGCAGGTGGCCGCGCCGGCCGTGACCGAGTCGGCGGACCTGGAGCCGGCCGCCGTGACGCACCAGAGCCCGGTCCAGCCGCAGAAGGCCGGGAAGCAGCAGGGCAAGTCCGGGAAGAGCGCGAAGCCGCCCGGCGGCAACAAGGGGAAGGGCAAGGGCCCGGGTCCGGGCACCGATTCGTGAACCGGGGCCTCCGGCGAGTGAAGCAGGGCCCAACGGCCCTACCGCCGGGAATGGCCGTGGAATAGTCATGGACAACGTCGGAATTCTCTTTTCCGAATTCGGACTCGAAGCAATAACGGCTTGTAACCCGGGCGCCTCGCGGCACGACTGATCGAGCGTGTCGGCCGCGCCAAGTCCCCGCGTTTCGAGTCGGCACCATCCGCCGGGAATCCCCCGTCCCGGCCGGTTCCACGACTTTCCGGAGGTTGGGATGAGTGTCCACGCTGCCCTTGCGCGCCCCGTACTCGGAGCACCGCGCGGACGGCACGCCAAGCCCCGCGCCACGTGGCCGCGGGTTGTCGCCCGGTCGGCTTTCCTGGCCCTGGCCTTGATCTCCGCCGGCGTGGTCGTCGGCGCCGGCCGGCCACCGGTCCTGCTCGTGGTGCCGATCGCGGTCCTGCTGCTGCTCGTCGCGAGCGTCACGAAACTGCGCACCGCGAGCCGGAAGATCGATGCGATCTTCGCCGAGGAATTGACCACACCGGCGACTCCTGAAACCGGGATCGAAAACGTCGAAACCGTGGCTTCTTGATCGTTTCCCAGTGCTTCGGGAAACGATCTTCGGATTCGCTAACCCGCGTCCTGCCAGGGTTCGAAACCGTTCAGGAGCGGTTTGATCTGCGCCGGGTCGGTGACCTCGGCTTCGACACCGGCGGGCATCGCGAGCACGAGGTGGGTGCCGCGGGACGCGCAGGCGGCCACCGTCTCCGTCAGGGCCGCCGCGGCGACGGCGTCGACCGCCGTCGTCAGCGCGAGGTCGACGACCATGCGGCGGGCGTCGGCGGCGAAGGCCGCTTCGACCGCGCGGAGGTACCCGGGAGCGAGGACGACGTCGAACGCGCCGTCGATCGAGAGGATGACTTCGTCGTCCAGTAACACGCTGTGAAGTGCCATCCTGGCCTCCTGCCGACCGGGTCTGCCCACCTGGTACGGGTTTCCTCCCCCAAGGTTACGTCAGGCACCCCGCCGGGTGCAGGCTGGAAGCGCACGCCACGACGTCGACGAGGACGGGGCCCATGAGCGCACAGTTACCGACCTTCTCCCTGGTGATCGACGGCAAGGCCGTCGGCGCCCGCTCCGGGCGCACCTTCGAGTCGCAGAACCCCTACACCGGGCAGCCGTGGGCGGTCGTGCCGGACGGCGGGCCTGAGGACGTCGACGACGCCGTCGCGGCGGCCCGGGCGGCGCTCGACGGCGAGTGGGGCGCGATGACGGGGTTCGCGCGGGCCGCGTTGCTGCACCGGCTCGGCGACCTCATCGGCGAGCACGCCGAGCGGCTCGCCCGGCTCGAGGTGAACGACTCCGGCAAGCTCCACCGCGAGATGCTCGGCCAGCTGACCGGCCTTGGCGGCTGGTACCACTACTACGCGGGCCTGGCCGACAAGATCGAAGGCCGTCAGATCCCGGCGCCGAACCCGGACTACCTCGTCTACACCCGCCGCGAGCCGGTCGGGGTGGTCGCGGCCATCACGCCGTGGAACTCACCGTTGCTGCTGCTCACCTGGAAGCTCGCGCCCGCGCTGGCCGCGGGGTGCACGGTGGTCGTGAAGCCGTCCGAGCACGCCCCCGTCTCGACGCTCGGGCTGGCCGAGCTGATCACCGAGGCCGGGTTCCCGCCCGGCGTCGTCAACGTCGTCACCGGCCTGTCGCGCGAGACGGGCGCGGCGCTCGCCGGGCACCCGGGCGTCGACAAGGTCGCGTTCACCGGCTCGACCGCCACCGGCCGGGCCGTCGCGGTGGCGGCCGCGGCGAACCTGAACCAGGTCACGCTGGAGCTGGGCGGCAAGTCGCCGCAGGTGGTGTTCCCCGACGCCGACCTCGCCGCGGCCGCGAACGGCGTCATCGCCGGCGTGTTCGCCGCCACCGGCCAGACGTGCATGGCCGGCTCGCGGCTGATCGTGCACGCCGACGTCCACGACGAGCTGATCCGCCTGATCGCCGAGCGCGCGTCGGCCATCAAGCTGGGCGACCCGGCCGAGCCCGCCACCGAGATGGGCCCGGTCGCGAACGCGCCGCAGTACGCGAAGGTGCTGCACTACCTGGAAACCGCGACGGCCGAGGGCGCGACCGTCGCCTGCGGCGGCGTGCCCGACCCCGGGCTGGGCGGGCTGTTCGTCCAGCCGACCGTGCTCACCGGCGTCACGCCGGAGTCGACGATCTTCCGCGAGGAGGTGTTCGGGCCGGTGCTGGCCGCGTGTGCGTTCACTGACGAGGCCGAGGCGATCCGCCTGGCCAACGACACGCCCTACGGCCTCGCCGGCGCGGTGTGGACGAAGGACGTGCACCGCGCCCACCGCGTCGCCGCGAAGCTCAAGGCCGGCACCGTGTGGGTGAACGCCTACCGCGTGGTGGCGCCGTCCGTGCCGTTCGGCGGGGTCAAGGATTCGGGGCTGGGCCGGGAGAACGGCGTCCACGCGATCGACGAGTACCTGACCGACAAGGCCGTGTGGATCGAGCTGTCCGGCGGCACCCGCGACCCCTTCACGCTGGGGTGACGATCGTTCTGTCCACTGTGGACAAGCGCGCGGCGGGGATCCCCGCTTCCCCTTCCAAGGTATAGCCGAGAGGGGGACTTGCGGCAAGGCCCCGGTGCGGGTCCACACTTCGGGCTCACTTCCACCCGAGGGGATTCCCACATGCGTGTCTTGCTGTCCACGATCGGTTCGCGGGGCGAGGTCCAGCCGGTCCTGGCGCTGGCTTCGGAGCTCCGGGCGCTCGGCCAGGACGTCCGCCTGTGCGTGCCGCCCGACTTCCGCGACTGGCTCTCCGGGCTCGGGTTCGCCGTCACCCCGATCGGGCCCGAGCTGCGCGGGAGGGGCCGTCCGGCGGCCGGTGACCTGCGAAGACTGGCCGAAGAGACGGTCGCCGCCCAGTTCGTCACGGTCGCGGAGGCGGCCGAGGGCTGTGACGTGATCGTGGCCGCCGGCGCCTTACAGCTCGCCGCCCGCTCGATCGCCGAGCGGCTGGGTGTCGCCTACGTCTACGCGAGCTTCTGCCCCATCACGCTGCCGTCGGAGCGGCATTCGCCGCCGCCGATGCCGTGGCGGTCGGCGGACACGCCGCGCGCCCGGTGGGCCGAGGACGCCCGGCACCTGAACGCGACGTTCGGGCCGACGCTGAACGCGCACCGCGTGGCGTCCGGGCTCGCGCCGGTCGACGAGCTGCAGAGCCACGTGTTCACCGACCGGCCGTGGCTCGCGGCCGACGCCGCACTGGCTCCCTGGCCCGGCCCGGCGGGCGTCGTCCAGACGGGTGCCTGGATCCACCCCGACTCGCGGCCGTTGCCGGAGGAAGTACGGGAGTTCCTGGACGCGGGCGAGCCGCCGGTGTACTTCGGCTTCGGCAGCATGAGCGCGGAAGCGGGCCTCGCGGAAGCGATGCTGGCCGCGGCCCGCGCGCACGGCCGCCGGGCGATCATCGCCCGCGGCTGGGCCGACCTGGCGGTGGCGGACGCGGCGCCGGACTGCCTGGGCATCGGCGAGATCAACCAGCAGGCGTTGTTCCCGCGCGTCGCGGCGGCCGTCCACCACGGCGGCGCGGGCACCACGACGACGGCGGCCCGCGCGGGGGCGGCGCAGGTCGTCGCACCGCGGATGTACGACCAGTTCTCCTTCGCCGACCGGGTCCGCGACCTGGGTATCGGCGCGGCGCACGCACCGGGCGCGCTGACGGCGGAGTCGCTGGCCGCGGCCCTCGGGACGGCGCTGGCGCCGCAGGTAGCGGCCCGGGCGCGGGAGTTCGCGGGCCGGGTCCGGGTGGACGGCGCGAGCGTCGCGGCCCAGCGCCTGCTGACGACGGCTCCCGTCGCGTCGGCCTGAGGTGTCTGTCCTGCGGGCGGCCGTTCGTCGGGGCAGTATCCACCACAGGAAAGGACTTCACCATGACTGTGATCGTCGCCGGCCCGGTGTTCGTCGAGCCCACCGACCGGGACCGGGTCGTCGCCGGGCTCCGGGTCGTCGTCGAGGCGGCGCGGCGGTACCCGGGCTGCCTCGACGTCTCGATCTCCCCCGACCCGCTCGACCCGGCCCGGGTGAACATCTTCGAGCACTGGGAGACGCCGGAGATCCTGGACGCCTGGCGCGCGATCGCCCCGCCGCCGACGTTCCCGGCGGAGATCAAGGAGGACCGGGTCCGCAAGCACGTCGTCACCCGGTCCGGCCCGGCTTTCGACTAGCGGTTCCGGAAAACCCGGGGGTCCGGACGCCTGCTGGCCTCATGGATCGCGGCTGCGGCCCTCGTTAGCGTCGCTTTCGTGAGGATGAGACGAACAGCCTTAGTCGCGGCCGTGATCGCGACGGCCGGCCTGACGACCGCGACCCAAGCCGCCGCGAGCACGCAGCTGGAACAACTCGCCCGGAACCTGGTGGCCGCCGGCGCGCCGGGGGTGATCGTGCGGGTGGACGACGGGCGCGGGCGGCCCGTCGAGATCGCCGAGCACGCGCCCTGGGCGCACCGGCTCGAGGGCGGGGACGAGTTCCGGATGGGGTCGAACACCAAGACCGTCATGGCCACCATCACCCTGCAGCTCGTGGCCGAACACCGGCTCGCGCTGAGTGATCCCGCCGGGAAGTGGTTGCCGGGCACGGCATCCGGCGTCACGCTGCGCATGCTGCTGAACCACACCAGCGGCCTGTCCGACTACGCCGAAGACCCCGCTCTCCGGGGCGCGATCCTCGGCAAGGATCCCCATCGGTGGACCGCCGCCGAGCTGTTCGCCGTCGGGGCCGGGCACCCACCGCTGTTCGCGCCGGGCACGGACTGGTCCTACAGCAACACGAACTACGCGGCCATCGGCGTGATCCTGGAACGCGTCACCGGCACGAGCCTCGCCGACCTCGTGCGCGACCGGATCGCCCGGCCGCTGCACCTGGCGCACACCTACCTGCCCGCCGACGGCTCCTGGCGCGGCCGGCACGCGCACGGCTACGAACCGGACGCCGCCCACATGCCACCGGCGGTGCCCGCGGAGTTCACCGACGTCGCCGGGACGCCCCGGGCCGGGCACGTGGACGTCTCCGGCAACGACCCGGGCTGGGGCGCCTCGGCCGGAGCGATCGTGAGCAGCGCGCCGGACTGGGCGCGCTTCTACACCGCGTTGATGTCCGGAAAGCTGCTGCCCGCGGCACAACTGGCCGAAATGCGCACGGTCGTCGGCCCCGGCTACGGGCTGGGGATACTGACCGCCACCACCCCGTGCGGCACCTTCTGGGGCCACGACGGCGGGATCACCGGTTACTCCAGCAGCACCATCACCGACAGCACCGGCCGCCGCACCGCGACGATCCTCGTCCCGACGGAATTCCTCTACGAGTTCGACGCCGATCCGGCGCTGGCCGAAGCCCAGCGGGCGCTGCAGAACGCCGTGACCTGCGCGATGTTCGGCAAGCCGGTCAGCGCAGGTCCAGCCACATGACGCGCAGGCCGACGTCGCCCCGCTCCGGGTGGCGGAACGCGCCGGGTGCCGTGCCGAGGGTGACGAACCCGAGGCTCTCGTAGAGCCGGATCGCGGCGGTGTTCACGTCGACGACGGCGTTGAACTGGATCGCCGCGAACCCGGTGCGCCGGGCCCAGCCGACCAGGTCCGTGGCGAGGGCCCGGCCCACCCCGGTGCCCCGTGCCCCCGCGGCGACCATCAGGCTGCCGGAGGCGATGTGGCTGCCGGGCCCGGGCCGGTTGGCGTACATGTTCGCGGTCCCGGTCACGCGCTCCCCCTCGGTCGCGACGACCACCCGGCCGGGCGCGGCCACCAGCCACATCCGCCGGGCGTCGGCCTCGCTCATGGCCGGGTCGTAGGGGAACGTCTCCTGCTCGGTGCAGATGTCGTGGACGATCGGCCAGATCGCCGGCCAGTCTTGCGCGCGGGCCTCGCGGATCACCCGCGCCGCCCCGGGCCGTAGCACCAGCGCGCACGGGGACTGCCCCACCGGTGGCGCACTGCGGGTGGCCAGGAGGAACCCCCGCGCCGCGACGACGTCCCGCGCGTCGCGTGTCTGTCCGAAAAGGACGAACACCGCGCCGTGCTGCGGAACCGCCGGGGCGCCGGCGCCCGCGACGCACGCCAGGACGCCCGGCACAGCGCGGTGTCGGGCGGGGCCCACACGCCGTCCAGGCCGCGATCGACGAGTTCCTCGTTCATGGTTCCCGAGGTTAACGAGCGGCAGGCCGCCTCACGAGCGATTTACCGCGTCACTTCCGCAGCCGCATGGCCAGCACCGGGCACGCCGCGGCGGCGCGGCGGGCGTCCGCCACCAGCGCCGGCGGGACCGGGCCCGCGGCCAGCACCGGGTAACCCCATTCGTCGAGCCGGATCCGTTCCGGGAGCAGGTCCGCGCACAGCCCGTGGGCGCGGCAGCCGATCGGATCCACCGAGAGCTTCACGCCACACCCGCCGGGACCCGGCAGCGGCCGCCGGCCAGGTGCGCCGCGACGTCGGCCTCGAACGTCCGCAACGCCGATGCCGCGAGGCGGGCCGCGCCGTCCGGGTGGGCGCACGCGCCGCGGCCGGTCAGCAACGGGATGCGACGCGCCAGGCGTCCGGTCGCGTCGCCGCCGCGGAGCAGCTCGGCGAAGTCCGCCGCGATCGCCGGGAGGCCGAACATGCACGGCCCGCACTGCCGCGCCGACTCCGCCGCGAGGAACGCCAGGACCTTCGCCGTGTAGTCGAGACCGCAGGCCGACGCCGGCAGGACGTGCACCGCCGCGATCCCGGACAAGGCGCCGCGCAGATCGGCCGTCCAGGTCCCGCCGTACCCGCCGACGAGCACCGCCTGGACCGGCTCGGTCTCGCCGCCGGCCGCCGCGAGCACCTCCGACAAGGCAGCACCCGCCCGGACCGGGATGACACCGGGGCTGCGGACCGCGCCGGTCACCGTGACCAGGTCCGTCCGCGCCGCGCGGTAGTGGTGCGGGCCGAGCAGGACGACGAGCGCGAGCTGCGCCAGGGTGTCGACGTTGTCCACCAGCGTCGGCCGGCCGCGCACCCCGCGCTCGGCGGGCCGCGGGTGTTTGCCGAGCGGCCGCGCGTCGCCGGAGGTCAGGTAGTGGACCAGCGCCGACTCCTCGCTGGCGACGTACCGGCGCGGGATCTCCGCGACGCGCACCGGCACGCGGTCGTCGCGCTCGGCGAGCGCCGTGGCGATGCTCCCGAGCACCGGGCTGCCGGCGTGCACGCACAAGATCGTTTCGGTCGCGCCGATCGCGTGCGCGGCGAGCTGCAGGCCGTCCAGCACGAGGTGCGGGGACAGCGCGAGCAACGCGGCGTCCTTCCGGCTCAACGGGTCGCCTTCGCAGCCATTCGCGACGACGATCGAGCGCTGGGCCCGGGCCGCGCGCAGCTTGACCGCCGTCGGGAAACCGCCACCGCCGCGGCCGCGCAGGTCCGCCGCCGCGACAGCGTCGATCAGCCGGTCGCGGCCGTCGTCGCCGTGGTAGGCGATCCACGGCACGACGCCGTGGTGACGCCGGTGGCCGGCCAGGTCCAGCCGGTGCGGAGTCAGGGTGTTCATCGGGTGCCTCCGAGCGGGGAGAGCTTGCGGGTTTCGGTGTCGGCGTGCCGGGTGCCGGCGCGGAAGGCGATCCCGCCGAGCACGGCGAGCACGCACAGGACGTCGAGCGCGATCAGCCAGCCGTGCGCGGCGTCGCTCTCGGCCATGCCGATGCCGTGCGTCAGCGCGACCGGCCAGCAGAGGTAGGCCAGCCAGTGCACGGCTTTCCACGCCTTCGCCGGGATGCGGGTGCGCACCAGGCTGGTGACGACGATCGCGAGCAGCAGGTCGATCGCGACGGCGCCGAGGCCGACCCAGAACGGCTGGTAGGCCGAGCCGAACGGGAGCACGACGTCGAGCCAGCTCAGCGAGACGTACCCGTCGAGAATGGCCGACGCGATGTGCGCGACGAGGAACACGAGGCTGGTCAAGGCCAGGTTCCGGTGGACCGCGGCGACGGTGAACCGCGGCCACTCCCGCGTCGCGAACCGGCCGGCGCCGAGCGCGCCGAGGACGACGACGGCGGTGAAGAGCACCAGCGACACGAGCCCGGTCGCGCGGCTGAAGTACCAGACGGCGGAGCTCACGACGCCTCCCGCAGCTCGGTCTCGCGCGGCCAGCCCGGGGTCGTGACGACATCGCCGCCCACGCCGACGAGCCGCGCGGGCAGGCCGCGCTCGGCGAGCCACGACGGGGCCGCGTCACCGAGGACTACCGCCGCCGTGCTCGCGGTGTTGGCGTCCACAGTGGACTTCGCCGCGACGGAAACCGTGCGCCAGCGCGGTTTCGGCACGTCGCCGGTGCGCGGGTCGACGATGTGGTGGACCGTGCGGCCGCCACGCCGCCAGCGTCGCCGGGTGGTCCCGGACGTCGCGAGCCCGCCGTCGGACAGCGCGACGGTCGTGGCCGGCCAGGTGACGGCGCCGGCGTGGTCGTCGCCGATCGCGACCTGCCAGCCGCCCGCGGGCGCCGGGCCCGCGACGCGGAGGTCGCCGCCGAGGTTCACCAGCGTCCCGCAGCCGGTGGCGGTGTGGATCCGGCGGGCCGCGCGGTCGGCGGCCAGGGCTTTCGCCGTCGCGCCGAGGTCGAGGTGGACGCCCCGGGGCAGCACGACCAGCGCGCGCACCGGGTCGAACAGCACCCGGTGCCAGCCGGGCGCGGGCGCCGCCGCACCGAGCGGCCCGTCGGTGACGGCGGCGAAGTCGCGGTCGTAGCCCAGCGCCCGCACGGCCGTGCCGACGGTCGGGTCGACCAGCCCGCCGGTGAGCCGGGCCGCGCGCAGGGCGGCGGCGAGGGCTTCGGTGAGCAGCGGGCCGACCCGGACCTGCCGGCCGGCGACGTCGTACAGCCGGGAGATCTCGGAGTCGGCGCGGAACCGGCTGCAGGCCGCGTCGACCGCGTCGAGTTCGTCACGCAGGAGTTCGACGGCCGTTTCGAGCTGCGCCGGGTCGGTGACGAGCACCTCGGCGGTGGTGCCGAGCGCGCGGAACGCCGTGGCGGCCGGGGTCACGACGCACCCGAGCCGGTGTGCGCGCTGCTGCCCGAACCGGAGCCGACGCCGCTGTCGGAGGACTGCAGCTGGTCCTGCGAGGTCGTGTTGTCGGTGCTGGTCGTGGTCTGCGTGGTGGTGTCGTCGGCGGCGTTCGCCGACGACAGGCCGAAGCCGATCGCGCCGACGGCGGCCGCGCCGAGCACGGCGGCAGCCGCGGTGGCCAGCGCGGCCTTGCGGCGGCCGTGCTCGCGGCGGGCGGTCCTGGCTGACGTTTCGGGGTCCATGGGAACGAGTTTCGGCGCCGCTCCTGTGAGCCTCCTGGGTACAACCTGTCAGATCCCTACTCCCTGATCCGCACTACCAAAGGAGGTTGACGCCGGACAGGCATTCACCCACTCTTTCTCTTGTCCGACGGTGGTTTCCCGGTGTTCACGCGCTGGACCGCAGCACGGCACGCACCGGCTCCCTGCTCTCGGCACCATGAGGCGCTCCCACCACGAAGCCCGCGGCCGGGCCGGCCGCTCCAGCGCTGGAGGACCCATGATCCGCAAGCGGATCTTCGCCGTGTTCGCCGCGGCCGCCCTCGTCACGACCGGCGCCGTCACGGCGGCCGTCGTCACCCGGGCGGCCGACCCCGCCGTCGAGCCGACGGCCGCGAGCGTGCCCGCGTTCGACCACGTCGTCCTGGTGATGTTCGAGAACAAGAAGTACTCGTCGATCAACGGCAGTTCCAGCGCGCCCTACTTCAACACCCTCGCGTCGCAGAGCGCGAAGTTCACGAACTCGTTCGCGATCACGCACCCGAGCCAGCCCAACTACGTCGCGCTGTTCTCCGGCGCGACGCAGGGTGTCACCAGCGACAGCTGCCCGGCCAACCTGGGGGCCAAGGACAACCTGGGCCAGCAGCTGATCGGCGCCGGGAAGACGTTCAAGGGCTACTCCGAGTCGATGCCCTCGGACGGCTACACCGGCTGCTCCAGCGGCACCTACATGCGCAAGCACAACAGCTGGGTGGACTTCAGCAACGTCCCGGCGGCGAGCAACGTGCGCTACACGAGCTTCCCCGCCGATTTCACCCAGCTGCCGACGGTCGCCTTCGTGACGCCGAACATGTGCAGCGACATGCACGACTGCGCCGTCGGCACCGGCGACACCTGGCTGAAGAACAACCTCGACGCGTACGCGCAGTGGGCCAAGACGCACAACAGCCTGCTGATCACCACCTTCGACGAGGACAGCGGCACGTCGGTCAACCAGATCTTCACCTCGTTCACCGGCGCGCACGTCAAGGTCGGCAGCTACAGCGAATCGATCAACCACTACACGGTGCTGCGCACGATCGAGGCGTCCTACGGCCTGCCCGGCATCGGCGGCGCCGCGAGCAAGTCGCCGATCCTCGACGTCTGGCAGTAACCGCGTGTACCTCTCCACCATCGGCCGCCGCGAGCACGCCGCGACGGGGTCGCGGCGCACGCTCTCGGCGGTGGGTGCGAACGTCTTCGCGCTCGGCGCCGTCAGCCTCGTCACCGACGTCTCCTCGGAGATGGTCACCGCGATCCTGCCGGTCTACCTGGTGCTCGGCCTACACCTGAGCCCGGCGGCGTACGGCCTCTTCGACGGCCTCTACACCGGCGCGACGGCGTTGCTGCGGCTCGTCGGCGGCTACGTCGCGGACCGGGTGCGACGGCGCAAGGCCGTGGCCGGCGTGGGTTACGCGCTGTCCGCGGTGATGAAGCTCGGCCTGCTCGCGGCCGGGGCGTCGGCGACGGCGATCGGCGCCGTGATCACCCTGGACCGCACCGGCAAGGGCCTGCGGACGGCGCCCCGCGACGCGCTGATCACGTTGTCGGCGCCCGAACCGCTGCTCGGCCGGGCGTTCGGCGCGCACCGCGCGATGGACAGCGTGGGCGCGTTCGCCGGGCCGCTGGTCGCGCTCGGCGTCCTCGCGGCGGTCGGGGCCACCAACCCCGAGGCGTTCGACGCGGTGTTCGTCGTCAGCTTCTGCATCGCGGCGATCGGCGTGCTGCTGCTGGTGCTGTTCGTGCGCGACCGCCGGACCCCGCGGACGGCCGCCGCGGTGTCACCCCGCGCGGCGCTGGGGCTCCTGCGCGGCCGCGGCGTCCGGCGGCTGCTGGTCGCGGCGTGCGTGCTCGGGCTGGCGACCGTCGGCGACGGCTTCGTCTACCTGCTGCTGCAGCACAAGGAGGACGTCGCGACCGGCTGGTTCCCGCTGCTCGCGGTCGGCACGAACCTCAGCTACCTGCTGCTCGCGGCGCCGCTGGGCGCGCTTGCCGACCGGATCGGGCGGCTGCCGGTGGTGCTCGGCGGGTACGGCGCGCTGGCCGTCGTCTACCTGCTGCTGGCCGGGCCGGTGTCCGGCTGGCCGCTGTTCGCGCTGGCCCTGGCGTTGTACGGCGCGTTCTACGCGGCGACCGACGGCGTGCTCATGGCGCTGGCCGGGCCGCTGCTGCCGGAAGCGTTGCGCACGACCGGGATTTCGCTGGTGCAGACGGCGCAAGCGCTTGCGTACTTCGCCTCGTCCGTCCTTTTCGGACTGGCCTGGCAGTTCTGGGGCGCCGAGCTCGCGATCGGCGTCGCGGCCGGCGCGGCGGTGGTCGCGATCGGCGTCACGTTCGTGGTCCTGTCCCCGCGGAGGCCTGCGTGAAGGCGCGGATCCTGATCGCCCTCGCCGGGGTGCTCGTGCTGGCCGGGGTGGCCGTCGCGTACGTCGGGTTCGCGAGCGCGCGCAACCACGACGTCACGGCGACCGGTGCGGTCAGCCTCGCGCCCGGGCCGCGGCTGCTGTTCCGGAGCACCGCGGACGCCGACCGCGGGCACGTCGCCACCGTGGCGGCCACCGACCCCGGCGGCGCGCGGACGGTGTCGCCGCTGTCGTGCGCCCGGGTGTACGCGGCCGGCGGCACCGGGCTCTGCCTGCGCCCGGACGGCGACCTGACCACCTACCAGCTGGTGGTCCTCGACGCGCGGCTCGCGTCCCAGCGGGAGATCCCGCTGGTCGGGCTGCCGAACCGGGCGCGGGTGTCGGCGAGCGGCCGGATGCTGGCGTGGACGGTGTTCGTCACGGGCGACTCGTACAACGGCGGGATGTTCTCGACGCGCGCCGGCATCCTCGACACGGCGACCGGCGACCTGGCGGGCACGCTGGAGGACTACGCGGTGACGCTCGACGGCCGGCCGTACCAGGCCGCCGACCTCAACTTCTGGGGCGTGACGTTCACCCGCGACGACCGCCACTTCTACGCGACGATGTCCACGGCCGGCCACCGCTACCTGGTCACGGGCGACTTCGCGGCGCACACGATCCGCACGCTGCGCGAGAACGTCGAGTGCCCGTCACTCTCCCCGGACGGCACGCGGGTGGCGTTCAAGTCCGCGATCGACGCCGACCCGGCGAAGGGCTGGCGCCTGTCGGTCCTGGACCTGACCCGTTCGGCGGTGACGCCGCTGGCGGAGACCCGCAGCGTGGACGACCAGCCGGCCTGGCTGGACAACCACACGATCGGGTACGGCATCCCCCGCGGCCCGGGCCACTCGGACGTGTGGTCGGTCCCGGCGGACGGCACGGGTACGGCCCGGCTGCTGATCCCGGACGCGGACTCCCCCGCCGCCCTCAGCCCGTGACGACCAGCCATTCGACACCGATGACGACCGCGTAGAGCACCACACCGACGGCGAGGCCCAGCCAAGGCGTCCGGTCGAGCTTCACGACCGTCGCCCAGGCGGCCACGATCGAGACGAGCCACCCGGCGAGGGGAAACCAGAAGAGGACACCCTGCCCGGAAGGACTGCAGACGAAGGTCACCGCGTCCGGGCGGCACGAGTCACCGCTCATGGCCCCGGCGGCGCCGAACAGGAGCGCGAACAGCAACCCGGCGAGGACCAGCACCCAGCAGGCCGCCACGAACCCCACCCCGCGCGACGGCCGCTCGGGTCCGTCCAGGAAGCTGCCGCCGGTGACCACCCGGTCACCCTACGGCGGCGGCGGTGACGCAGCACGGCGCCGCCTTCCGGGCCCGCCGCGGCGCTCGGCTGGGGTTCGAATGTCCTGAAGGGCACCCTCAGGGACGTGCAGTCCCTGAGGGTGCCCTTCAGGACATCGAGCCGGGGTCAGTCCATCTTGCGGAGGCCGTCCAGGATGCGGCGCATCAGGTCGTTGTCCGGGGGTGCGAACGCGAACCGCGAGACCGGGATGGCGGCCGAGGCCGAGAAGGCTCCCGACGACGGGCGGGGTGGCGGGATCGTGCGGGGCAGCCGCCACGGGAGGCGGTCGGGTGAGGAGTCGCGGCCGAGCTGCTCGGGGATCGGCAGGGTCGGGAGCGCGATCGTGCCCGCCTCGGCGAACCGGCGGGCGGCCTGCTCGAACCGGAGGCGGGCCTGGATGCCGGCCACGGTCCAGTCGGGTTCGGGTTCCGGCTCGGCCGGGCCGGGGTGCGGACGGCGTTCGAGCACGATCGCCCAGGCCGCGGCGGCGAGCACCGGCAGCAGCAGCCCGGCGACGATCGCGAGGCCGGGCAGATCCGCGGCCATCAGGCGGCCCCGGCGACGGGTAGCAGCATGAGGTTCACTTCCGGACGGACGGTTCTTCCGAAGCATGCGCGGCACCTGGATATTCGACGTAATCGATTGTTCGCGGACCCCGATGCCTATCATGAACGACGTACAACGGTCCCGCAAGCGGCCGAACGGGGTCGCCCGTCCGGGCGGTGAAACGGCTGGTCAGAGCGATTTTGCGATGGCTGGACCAAGCCCCTCACCAGGTAGTACGCGCACGAGTCCGATCCGGTTCACTTTTCTTTCCCATGGCAGGCGCACGGCGTCGCGGCGGGCTACCCGGAATGCAAATTCCGCACCGCCGCCGGCCGGCGGCACCGCAGCCGCCGGAGTCCGAGATCACCCGGCGGAGGGACAGGCCGGGCTCTCGTTCACGTCCGTGAATGCCACATCGAGGGACACTATGTCCCTCGATGTGGCATTCACGGACTGTGGGGCTGTCGGCGATCGTCAGCCGAGCGAGCAGGCGCGGGCCAGGTCCGCCGGGGTCGCTCCGGCGGGCCGGGCGATCGTCGCCGACGCCGGCGGGCGCACCCCGCGCAGCCAGCCGGCCAGCGCGTCGAACGCCGTCCGGAAGCACGGGCCCAGCGGCCGCAGCAACGCGGGGAACTGGTCGACCAGGCCGTCGACGTGGTTGCCGCCGTCGATCCGGTAGTAGCGGTGGAGTGCGCCAAGGCCCGCGTCGGTGATCAGCCGGTCGTAGGCGTCCGAGTCGCGGGTGATCGGCAGCAGCGTGTCCAGGGTGCCGTGCAGGGTGAGCAGCGGCTTGCCGATCCGGCCGGTCAGGGAGATCCGCTCCACCGCGCGGGCCACCGGCGCGGGCCGGGCCGCGTACGCGTAGTCCGCGTCGCACGACGGCGTCCCGCTCGCGCAGAACGGGACGCCCGCCGCGAGCGCGCCGTCGAACGACGGGTCGACCTCTTCCCGGTAGATCCGCTGGGTCAGGTCCCAGTAGACGCGGTAGTGGTAGTCCCACAGGAACTCCGACCCGGGCGCGAACCCGGCGTCCAGAATGGACTGGTGGGCGGCCGCGGAACCCGCCGCGTAGGCGGGATAAGCACGCATCGCGGGCGGCAGGAACGTGAACAGGTTCGGCCCGTCGGCGCGCCAGAGCGTCCCCTCCCAGTCGACGCCGCCGTCGTAGAGCCACGCCCGGTTCTCCAGCTGCCACCGCACCAGGTAGCCGCCGTTCGACAGCCCGGCGGCCAGTGTCCGCGCCGGCGGCCGGCCGTAGTGCAGCAGCGCGGCCGCCTTCGCGGCCAGGGTCAGCTGGGTGACGCGCGTGTTCCACTCGGCCAGCGCGTCCCCGGGCCGGACGCCGTCGTCGTAGAACGCGGCGCCGGTGTTGCCCTTGTCGGTCGCGGCGAACGCGTAGCCCTCGGCCAGCACCTGGTCGCCGATCGCGCGGTCGTTCGCGTACTGCCGCCGCGTCCCGGGCGAGCCGGACACCACCAGGCCGCCGTTCCAGCGGTCCGGCAGGCGCAGCACGAACTGCGCGTCGTGGTTCCAGCCGTGGTTGGTGTTCGTCGCCGACGTGTCCGGGAAGTAGCCGTCGACCTGGACGCCGGGCACCCGGCCGGGCACCGGCAGGCCCGCCGACGTCAGCCCGGCCCAGTCCGCCTCGACGGTGTGACCGGACGCGAGCGTGCCGGTCGTCGTCAGGTCGGCCAAGTGGACGGCGACCTGCTTTTCGGCGCCGGGCACGAAGACCCGCGCACTCGTGGCGGACGCCGGTGCGGGCACCGCCGTCGCCAGAACGGAAACCAGCACCACAGCAAGCCAACCGCGCACGGTCCACCTCCGGTCTCGGGTGAACCGAACCCAAGCGTGCCCGGACGCCGGGAACCACCCGGGCCGCCACCATGAATCCCCGCGCCGATGTGGTGCGCGGCCACATGGTCAGGCCGTCGCGGCCGACCTAACGTCGTCGGAAACCCTCTCAACGCCGAGAAGGAATCCCCATGCGCAAACTCGCTTTCGCCGGGCTCGCCGCGATCACCGCCGCCGTGCTCACCACCGTCGGGGTGGCGTCCGCCGACCCGCCCGCGGCCTCCCTCGTCCAGATCTCGTCGTTCGGCGCCAACCCGGGCGCGCTGGCGATGTACACCTACACCCCCAGCGCCCTCGAAACCGGGCGCCCGGTCGTCGTGGCGCTGCACGGCTGCACGCAGAGCGCGGCGGACTACTACGCCCACTCCGGCTGGCCCGCGCTGGCCGACCGGTGGCGCTTCGAGGTGGTGTTCCCGCAGCAGTCCACCGCGAACAACTCGCTGAAGTGCTTCAACTGGTTCGGCACCGCGGACGACACCCGGGGCAACGGCGAGGCCGCGTCCGTCAAGTCCATGGTGGACAAGGCGATCGGCGACCACGGCTCGGACCGCTCCCGCGTGTTCGTCACGGGCTTGTCGGCCGGTGGCGGCATGACGGCCGACCTCCTGGCCGCCTACCCGGACGTCTTCGCCGGCGGCGGCATCAACGCCGGGCTGCCCGCGCAGTGCGCCACCAGCGTCACGCAGGCCACGAACTGCCAGCAGAACAACCAGAACCTGACGCCGGCGCAGTGGGCCTCGCGCGTCACGGCGCAGTACCCGGGCTACGGCGGGCCGTGGCCGCGCGTCGCGATCTGGCAGGGCACCGGCGACTACACGGTCTACCCGGTCAACGGCACCGAGCTGCGCGACCAGTGGACCGCGGTGCACGGCCTCTCCCAGACGCCGACGAGCACCCAGTCCCTGCCGGGCGGCACGACGTTGACGGCCTACGGCGACAAGGTCCAGCTGTACTCGATCGCGGGCATGGGCCACGGCACCGCGGTCGACCCCGGCACCGGCACGACGCAGTGCGGCAGCACCGGCGCGTACTTCCTCGCCGGGATCTGCTCCAGCTACTACACGGGCGTGTTCTTCGGGCTGGACAAGGGATCCGGGACCACTCCCCCGCCGACGACGACAACGCCGACCACGACCACCACCCCGCCGCCGTCGGGTGCCTGCGTGTCGGCCAGCAACTACGCCCACACCCAGGCGGGCCGCGCGCACCAGAGCAGCGGCCAGACCTACTCGAACGGCTCCAACCAGGCGATGGGCCTGTGGAACACGTTCACGGTCCACGCGCTGCGCGAGACGTCGTCGGGCTACTGGGTCCTCGCCGACGGGCAGTGTTAGAGGAAGATCGGCATCGGGTTGAGGTCGTCGTACGCCGTGGGCTCGGTCACCCGGCCGAGCCGCACGGGGACGTCGTAGAGCCGGCCGGGCGCGAACCGGGGCCGGAAGCCACGCATGCCGGGGACGATCACCTTGACCACGGGCAGGCCGATGTCCGGGCGCGTCTGGTCGAGCAGGAACACCTCCAGCCCGGCGCGTTCCAGCCGGTCCTGCAGTGATCGCACGTCCGCCAGCAGGTCGGGCGTGTAGGTGTAGCCGTAGTCGCCGGGGCCGAGCGCGGCGCTCGCCGGATCGGGCACCAGGTACGGCTGGTTCGCCACCGCAGCCTCCCGCGACCAGCGCGAGCCGTCGGGGAACGCGGGCAGCAGCTGGTTCAGCTCGGTGAGCGCGCGCCGCAGCGCGACGGCCGGATCGAGGTGCGCGCCGAAGCCGAACGCGATCTCCTCGAGTGGCCCGCCGGTGCGCCGGGAGACCGCGGCCATCACCGGCACACCCAGGTCGGACGTCACGTCCAGCACCCACAGCTCGCGCCCCAGGCCGGCGTAGGCCGCCCGCAGCTCGGCGAGCCAGGGATCGCCGAACGCGGCCAGGTCGACCCCGGGCTGCCGCGTGCGGTTGTACCACCACAGCGCGACGGCGTCGCGTTCCACGACCTCCAGCATCCCCTGCAGCGTCGCGTCCTCCAGGCTGCTGCCGGCGGCGTTGCCGTTGGAGTCGGCGAACACCGGGCCGGCGGGCACGCCGAAGTACAGCAGCGCGGCCGGGAACAACCGGTGCTCGCCGCGGGTCAGCGACCACACCGGCGTCCAGTCGAGGACGGCGTCCTCGTCGAACGGGTCGCCGTCGATCTGGCGTTCGTGGAACAGCAGGCAGGTGCCGGGGTGCACGGCCGCGGCGCCGAGCGCGCGGAAGCTGCCCCGCACCCGTTCCTCGTCACCGTCGTGGTGGCCGCTGTGGCGTTCGAGGGCCTCGCACAGCGCGCCCACCTCGGCTTCGATCGGGGTGACGCCCTTGCCGCCGTTCTCACTCCGCAGCGCTGTGCGGAGCCCCTTGGCGCCGCGGCGGCCCAGCGCGACGTTGGGGCCGGCGAGGTACGAGGCGAACAGGGCCGGGCCCCGCGTGTCACGGCGAAGCTCCTTGACGACGCCGGTCACCGGGCTGACCAGGTGCCGGTAGGCGGCGAGGACCTCTTCCGGCGGCCGGGACCGGTGCCCGCCCCCGGCGAGGTGGGCCTTGGGCCGGGACTCCAGCCGCACGGGCCGGCGCGTCCGCTCCCGCACCAGGTCCGGCCGGCCGCAGGAGCGGCACTGCGGCCGGGCGCGCACGGCGTGCCGTTCGCCGGTCAGATCGCGGCTGTCGAACGTCCACAGCGTCCGCTGGCCCGGGTACCGCAGCCCGGCGAGCCACTTGGCCGCCTCCAGCGCCACCAGGTTGAGCGCGACCGCGGTGAGCGGGGCGAACGCCACCGCCGGCCGCGGCAGCGGACCGGCCAGCCCCAGCGTGTCGCGCACGTGCGCCTCGGCGGGACGGTTGCCCCACAACCGCGTGGCGAGGCAGTGCCAGCACGGACCGTCCCTCGGCGTGAAGAACGGGCCGATCCACAGCCGCGCGCCGACGGTCTTGGCCGGCAGCCACGGCCGGCCCAGCGCGCGGTGCTCGGCGTCCACATCGGACAGATGAGCGGCGAGGTAGTCGTCGCACAGCACCACGGACAGGTCCGCGGCCCCGTCGATCTCGAGCCCGGCCGCCCGCAAGGCGGCCGCGGCCGCGGAGTCGGGGTCCGCTCCCCGCAACGCGATCCGGCCGCCTTGGCCACCGGCGGCGCCCGCCGCGTCCCAGTAAGCCGGGTCCGTGCCGGGCTGCCGCAGGGCGACCAGCCCCGCTTCGGCGAGGTCATCCAGGACCCCGGCCGCCTCGTCGGCGGGGACGTCGCCGGGCAGCGCGCGGCGCAGCGCCGCGAAGTCCCGGGTGCCGTCGAGCAACGGGACCAGCGACTCCAGGTGCGGCCCGCGCAACGCCGTGGCGTCGTCCTCGGACACCACGTACACCGCGTCGCCGGGCACCACGGTGACGCTCAGGTGACGCTTGAACCCGACCAGCGGACCGGGCGGATCGGTCACCGTGAGATCGGCGGCAGCTCATCCTTGCAGGGACTGACCGAGGTGTCTCCGAAGCACGCGACGCACATCCTCACCGCCCCCGGCTCGGCTGTGCGCCGGCCGTCGAGCCGGTCGACCGTCAGGCCGGGAACAGCGGCCGGTCCGGTGCCGAACGCCGATGTGAGCGCGTGTCTGAACTCGTTCACGAATCCCCCTCGGATCGCTGATCGCGGACGGCCATCGTCGCCCGGGTCACCGGGGACGCGCCAGGGCCGGCCGGGGGAACGGGGTGGCCGAAACCGGACACCACGAAGACCACCGTCGTCACCTCGATCCGCCGGATACACCCCTGCGGCGTGGGACGGCAGGGCGCGCCGATCCGGCGGACCGCGACCGGCTGCCAGGTCAGCGACGGCCCGCACGGGGGCGTCGGGGGAACCGGCGTCACGGGAAGCAGCGCGAGCACCGGCCAGAGGATTCGCCACACCCCCATCACCCAACCCGGCGGGAGCGCGGAACCGGAAAGCATTCGAGCCGGTTCAAATCCGCCGCGCCCGCTGCTACCGTCGACCCGGTGTTCACGCTGCGGGTCGACGCCGAGACGGTGTCCCGGACCCGCCTGTCGCCGTCACCGGCGTCGGAGTCAGTGGCGTGGCTGAAGCTCGTCGCCGGCTCGGGACGGCACGCGGTCTTCGGGGATCCCGGGCCGCTCGCCCGCGCGTCGCTCGCCCACCCGGACGTCGCCCTGCTCGCGGAGCTGCTGCCGCGGGGCGGTGACGGCTACACCCCCGACCTGCTCACGCCGCAGCCGGGCGCGGGCACCGGGCCGCGCGAGCTGCTCGACGAGCAGCTCGCCCGGATCGAGGCGACGGCGCAGGACGACCTCGAGTTCCAGATCCTCGACGGCACCCGGGCCCACTGGAGCCGGCCGCTCCCCACCGCGATCCGCCGGATCGCGGAGTCGGGGCGGATGCAGCACCGCCTCGCCGCGGGGCTGGCCCGGTTCTGGCGCGACGCCCTGTCCGAGGGCTGGCCCGAGCTGCGCTCGATCATCGACCAGGACATCGCCCACCGCGCGCAGACCCTCGTCGGCCACGGCGTCGGCCGGGTGCTCGCCACCCTGCACCCCGACATCGGCTGGACGGGCGACGCGATCACCTTCGACGCGCGGTGGGAGGGCGAAATCGACGTCGCGGGCCGGGATCTGGTCCTCGCTCCCAGCGTTCTCGGCTGGCCCGGCGCCGTCATCCAGGTCGACGTGCCCGGGCAGGTCGTGCTCTACTACCCGGCCCACCGGGTCGGCGCCGGCCGCGACCGCAAACCGGCCACGATCGCGCGGGTGGTGGGCGTCGCCCGCGCGGCACTGCTGGCGGACCTCGAGACCGCCCGGTCGACCGCGGAGCTCGCCACCCGGATCGGCTACACCCCGGGCACGGTGTCCTACCACCTCAGCGCCCTGCACCGCGCGGGTCTCGTCAGCAAGGTCCGCGACGGCCGTTTCGTTCTGTACCAACGGACTTCCGAGGCGGGCGTTCTCACCGAGGGCTAGGCCGACGCACCGGCTTTCCGGAACCACCGGGTTGAGCAGCCCCCGTTTTCCACGCTACCGAAGGGCACCGACAGGTCCCCGGGAGCTAGCCGGCGAGCAGGCCCGTCAGCAGCACCCCGGTCAGCTGCCGGGCCACCGACGTCGTCCGCGCCGACGTGATCGCCATCAGCGCGACGCGCGCGTCGTCGACCGAGACGCGGGGGCGCAGCACGCCTTCGGCGCGGGCCCGCTCGACCAGCCGGCCGAACGCCTCGGCGTGCTCGCGGCGGCGGTCGGCGAACGCCGGGCCGCCCAGCGCCTCGACCAGCCCGCGCTCCTGGACCTGCCACTCACCGAAGCGGTGGAACGTCCGGGTCAGCGCGCGGCGGCTGTCCGGGTCGGCGAGCGCGGCCCGCAGCTGCTGCCCGCACCGCTCGACCTGGCCGGCGAGCACGGCGGCGAGGAGGTCGTCGCGGGACGGGAAGTGCCGGTGGACCGTCGCCGGGGCCAGCCCCGCGCGCCGGGCGATCTCGCGCACCGGCAGATCCGCGCCGTCCCGCGCGAACGCCGCGTGCGCGACCGTCACCAGGTGACGCCGGTTGTGTTCGGCGTCCACCCGGCGCATCCGAGTCGGTTCGTCCCGCACGGCTCTCACTTCCCGCTCGTCACCCCTGCTCACTCCTACCGTAGGCGCAGACGTCCCGAGACGAGGAGTGATCGTGTTCGCAGCTTTCTTCGAGCGGTTCGGCCCGCCCGGGGTCCTGTCCGTCGGTGCGCTGCCGGAGCCGCACGCCGGCCCGGGCGAGGTCCGGATCCGCGTGCGGGCGGCCGGGGTGTCGCCCGTCGACCTGGCGATCCGCGCCGGGAGGTCGCGCTCGCCCATCACCTTGCCGCACATCCCCGGCGTGGACGCGGCGGGCGTCGTCGACGAAGGTCCCGGGATCGGCGACGAGGTGTTCGGCGCGGTCGACGTCGCCCGCCTCGGCGGGGCGAGCGCCGAGTTCGCGGTCCTCGCGTTCTGGGCGCCGAAACCGCCGTCGATGCCGTGGGAGCAGGCCGGTGGCGCCGCGTCCGGCGTCGAGACGGCGACCCGCGCGCTCGACCTCCTGGCCGTCGGCCCGGGTTCGACGCTGCTGATCGACGGCGCGACCGGCGGGGTCGGCAGCCTCGCCGTCGGCCTGGCCCTGGCCCGCGGCGCGCGGGTGCTCGGCACCGGCGCCCCGGAGAACCGCGACTTCCTCGCCGAGCTGGGTGCCGAGCCCGTCGACTACGGCCCCGGCCTGCGCGAACGCGTCACCGGGCCGGTCGACGCGGCTCTCGACGTCGCCGGGAAGGGGTCACTACCGGAGCTGATCGAGCTGACCGGAACGCCGTCGAAGGTGGTCACGCTCGCCGACTTCAGCGGCCCCGAGCACGGCGTCCGCGTTTCGGTCGGCGCGCTCGGCGGTCAGCCGGACGGGCGGCACGGTCTCGCGCGGGCTGCCGCGCTGTTCGAGGAGGGACGCTTCCGCGTGCCGGTGCAGGCGGTGTTCCCGCTGGCCGAAGCGGCCGCGGCGCACGCGGTGGCCGGGCCGCGGCGGGGCAAGATCGTGCTCGCCGTGCCCTAGCCCGCTGATGGCCGACGATCAGCGCGACGATCGCGGCGACCGAGAGCACCGCCAGGAACGCGGCGGGGGTGACCGGCAGGCCGAAGTCGTCGACAAGCCAGTACCCGAGGTCCGAGCCGTTGATGTCACCCCCGAAGGTCATGACCGTGCCGAAGCCGACCGTCACGGGCAGCAGCCACGAGCGGGTGAGGATCTCCACCCGCGACGGCCACGCCGGTCCCGGCAGGAGCACGCCGGCCGTCGCCGTCAGCGGCAGGACCGCGAACGGCCACACCAAGGCGCCCAGCAGCACGGCCGCCGAGCCGAGCAGGGTCAGCAGCACGATCGACGTGTGGATGCCGAAGTCCTCGTCGAGCGAGGGCGTCGACGCCGGAGTGGCCACGAGCATCACCACGAGCCCGGCCGCCACCGGGCCGAACCACGCGACCGCCGCCCGCCAGCCGGTGGGCCCGCCGTCCCGCGACGACCAGGAGTCGATGTCGCACACCAGTTTCCCGCGCGGTGAAAGGTCCGCGCGGACGTACACGGCCAGCGACACCTGGAGCAGGCCGTTGACGGCGTAGGCACCCAGCAGGATCGCCACACCGGTGCCATGGCTGTCGACGTCGCCGTCGAGGAAGAACGCGAAGTAGCCCCACAGGCCCGCGACCGTCGCCGCGGCGGCGACGGCGAGTTCGGGCAGGGCGCGGATCCTCATGGGAGGAGCAGGGTATCCGCCGGGAGCGCGGCCCGGTGTGGGTCGTTCAACCGAGGCGGTGCAGGCGCAGCGCCAGCTGGATCTCCAGGGCCCGGTCCGGCGCCTGCCAGTCCTCCCCCAGCAGTGACGCGATCCGTTCCAGCCGCTGCACGACGGTGTTGACGTGGACGTGCAGCACGTCCTTCGTCCGCGCCAGTTGCGAACCGCTCGCGAAGTACGCGCGCAGCGTCGCGACCAGCTCGGTGCCCCGGCGCTCGTCGTAGCCGAGGACCGGGCCGAGCGTCGCGCGGACGAACGCGCCGAGGTCGGCCTGGTCGCCGAGCAGCTGGCCGAGGAAGCCGAGGCCGGCCATGTCCGCGCCCTCGCCGGCGCGGCCGAGCGCGAGCAGCGCCCGCACGCACCGCGCCGCTTCGGCGTGGGCCGCGGCCAGGGCTTCGGGCCCCGCGCCGGGACCGGCCGCGCCGACGGTGACCGGGCGCCCGGTCACCGCGCCGAGGTCGGCGGCGACGCGGCGGGCCAGCTCGCCCGGATCGCCGGTGCCCAGCAGGACGACCTCCTCCGCGTGCACGCCGACCAGCGTCGCGTGCCGGACGGCGGCGCTCGCGAGCCGTCGCCGGGAGACGTCGTCGGCGTGCACGACCAGCACCGCGTGCGGCACGGCGAGGTCGATGCCGAGCCGTCGGCCGCGGGCGAGCAGCGCGCGCGGGTTTCGGCCGGGCGCGGTGAGCAGGTCGGTCAGCAGCTCGCCGCGGACCTCGTCCTCGGCCCGGACCACCGACCGCCGCAGCATGAGCAGCAACGCCGTCACGACGCCGGCGCGTTCGAACAGCCGCCGGTCCGGGTCGGCGAGGTCCGCCCGGCCGGTCAGCACCAGGCTGCCGAGCAGCTCCGGCCCGGCCTGCACCGAGCAGACCCAGGAGTCCGCATCGGACACCGTGGGCACGGCCCGGCCCGCCGCCCGCGACGCGGCGAGCGCGGCCGGGTCGTGGCGCGCCGGGTCCGCCGAGTGCGCCAGGACGGCGCCTTCGGTGTCGAACACCGTGAGGGCGCCGCGCAGCACCCCGGCGACCGCCGCCGCGACGTCCGGCAGGTCGCCGCCGCGCAGCACCAGGTCGGTGAGGCGGTCGTGCGCGTCTTCGGCACGTTCCATCGCCTCGTTGTGCGCGCGGATCGTCGCGTTGGCCTCGTTGAGCTCCGCGACGGCGCGGCGCGTCTGGTCGAGGAGGTTCGCGCTGTCCAGGGCGATCGCCGCGTGGTCGGCCAGCGACGACAGCAGCGCCACTTCGTCCGCGGAGAACTCGCGCGCACTGCGGTCGGACGCGAAGAGCACGCCGAGCACCTTCGAGCCGATGGCCAGCGGGACGCCGAGGATCGCGGTCAGGCCTTCGTCCTTGACGCCGGAGTCGATGTGACGGGTGTGCCGGAAGCGTTCGTCGGTGAAGTAGTCCGCCGTCGAGTACGGCCGCGCGGTCTGCGCGACGAGCCCGCCGAGGCCCTCGCCCATGCCGAGCACGATCTGCTGGAACTCCGCCGACACCGAGCCGTCGCTGACCCGGATGTAGGTCTTGCCCTCGGCCTCGTTGTTGAGGCTGAGATACGAGACGTCGACGCCGAGCAGCGCCCGCGCGCGGCGGACGATCGAGCGCAGCACGGTGTCCGGTTCGGACAGTCCGGCCAGCTCGCTCGCGGTGTCGAACAACGCGACCAGCTGCGCCTCGCGCCGCCGGTGCTCGGCCAGCGTCTCGCGGATCCGCAGGGCCAGCTCGCCCGCGTTGGCCAGCGCGGTCAGGTCGGCGGCGCCGAGGGCGCCCTCGGCGCGCGCGGCCACGACGACGTGCGCCAGCTGCTCGGTGCTCGCCCCGGAGGCGAGCAGGTCGAGCAGCCGGCGCAGCGCGTCCGAGGGTGCGGTCACGGCGGTCATGCTAGGGCGAAACGGTCGCCGTCTCCGCTTGGACGTCGTCGTCGTGCAGGGATTCGCCGCGGGTCTCGCGGGAAGCGAGCAGCGCGACGACCGTGATCAGGCACATCGCGGCGACGTACAGCGACACCGGAATCGTGCTGCCCCAGCTCTGGAACAGCGCCACGGCGATCAGCGGCGCGACGGCCCCGGCCGCGATCGACGACAGCTGCCCGCCGACGGAAAGGCCGGTGTAGCGGACGCGGGTCGGGAACTGCTCGGCGAAGAAGGCGGCCTGCGGCCCGTACATCGCGCCGTGCAGCGCCAGCCCGACGGTCGTCGCCAGCACGATCACGGCGGCCGACTTCGTGTCCAGCAGCGCGAAGAACGCGAAGCCCCACAAGGCCATGCCGATCGCGCCGAACAAGTACACCGGACGCCGGCCGACGCGGTCCGAGAGCGCGCCCCACAACGGGATCGTCACGAAGTGCACGGCCGAGCCGATCAGCACCGCGCTCAGGCCGAGGCCCTTCGCCAGGTGCAGCCCGGTCGTGACGTACACCAGGATGAACGCCGTCAGCACGTAGTAGGAGACGTTCTCGGCCATCCGCGCGCCGATCGTGACGAGCACCTGGCGCCAGCTGTCGCGGAAGACCTCGACGACGGGGACGTGCTTCCCGGGCCGTTCCTCGGCGCGGCGCTGGGCGGCCAGGAACACCGGCGACTCCGAGACGGCCAGCCGGATCCACAGGCCGATCACCAGCAGCACCCCGGAAAGCAGGAACGGGACCCGCCAGCCCCAGGCCAGGAACGTCGCGTCGGACTGCGTGGCGGACAGGATCGCCAGCACGCCGGTGGCGAGCAGGTTGCCGCCGGGCGCGCCGCACTGCGGCCACGACGCCCAGAACCCGCGGCGCTTCGCGTCCCCGTGCTCGGAGACGATCAGCACCGCGCCACCCCATTCGCCGCCGAGCGCGAAGCCCTGGACCAGGCGCAGCAGCGTGAGCAGGACCGGCGCGGCGACGCCCGCGGTGGCGTAGGTCGGCAGCACGCCCATCAGGCAGGTCGAGCCGCCCATCAGGACCAGGCTGAAGATCAGGAGCTTCTTCCGGCCGAGCCGGTCGCCGTAGTGGCCGAAGACGAGCCCGCCGATCGGCCGCGCGAGGAACCCGACGGCGTAGGTGAGGAACGCCAGCAGCGTGCCGGTGAGCGGGTTCGCCGTCGGGAAGAACACCTTGTTGAACACCAGCGCGGCGGCGGAGGTGTAGAGGAAGAAGTCGTACCACTCGATGGTGGTGCCGATCAGGCTCGCGCCGACGATCTTGGCGATCGCCGACCGCGGGGGCTGGCTCACTGCGGCGTGCGATTCGGCGTCCAAAACGGGCTCCACTTCCTTGTGGCGGGACGGGTTCTAGGCGGCGGTCCAGCCGCCGTCGAGCGGGATGGAGGCCCCGGTGACGTGGCCGGCGTGCGGCGAGCACAGCCACGTCACCAGGGAAGCGACGTCCCCGGGTTCGATGAGCTTCTTGATCGCGGCGCGCTTGAGGAGGACCTCGGCGACGACGTCCTCACGCGGGATGTCGTGCTCGGCGGCCTGCGCGTCGATCTGCCCGTCGACGAGCGGGGTGCGGACGTAGCCGGGGTTGACGCAGTTGCTGGTGACGCCGTGTTCCGCGCCCTCCAGCGCGGCGACCTTGGAAAGCCCTTCGAGCCCGTGCTTCGCGGTGACGTACGCGGCTTTGTAGGCGGAGGCGCGAAGCCCGTGGACGCTCGACATGTTGACGATCCGCCCCCAGCCCCGCGCGTACATCGACGGGAGGCTCCGCCGGATGAGCAGGAAGGGTGCGGTGACCATCAGCGCCTGGATCCGCGCGAACTGCGCGGGCGGGAAGTCTTCGAGCGGCGCGACGTGCTGGATCCCGGCGTTGTTGACCAGGATGTCGACCTCGGCCGGGAGCGCGTCGATGGCCCCGGCGTCGGTGAGGTCGACGGCGTGCGCCCACCCCCCGACCTCGGTGGCCGCGGCCTCGGCGTTCTCCGCGTCGACGTCGACGACGTGCACCTTGGCCCCGGCCGCGGCGAGGGCGCGGACGCAGGCCAGGCCGATACCGCCGGCCCCGCCGGTGACGAGGGCGGTGCGCCCGTCCAGATCGCTGGTCATGGACGGGAACGGTAAGCGCGCCACCGGCGACGAGCCATGTGCGCGGAACCCACAACCCGGGAAGATCCAGTGGTCGCCGCAGCTATGAACGCCCCGTCAGCACGGACAGGTAGTGCACGTTGGTCATGACGCCGAGGACGTTGCCGAACGGGTCGACGACCGAGGCCGTCACGAAGCCCGGGCCGCGCTCGGTGATCGGCTCGTACTCCTTCGCGCCCAGCTCGTGGAGCCGGGCGACCGTCGCCTCGAGGTCGTCGACGTGCCAGTAGACGATCTCGCCGCCCGGTGTGTCCGCGCCCGCCGGTGCGTACTTGCGGTCGATGAGGCCGAGTTCGTGCTGGTAGTCGCCGAGGCGGAACTCGGCGTAGCCGGGGCGGTGGAAGTAGGGCTCGATGCCCAGGAACTCCGTGTACCAGGCCTGCGCGGCCGCGTGGTCGTCGGCGAAGTACGAGACGGTGGCCATTCCTCGCAGCATGTCTGCTCCTTCTTCCTTCGGTGTGGGGACAGCATGCGGGATGAAAGTGCGCACCGAGTGAGCACTTTGTTTGCGAGACTGCTCCCATGCGCGCCGACCGCCTCGTGGCCACCCTCCTGCTGATGCAGACCCGCGGCCGCGTCACCGCGGGCGAGCTGGCCGCGGAGCTGGAGGTCTCCGTCGCGACCGCCCGCCGTGACCTCGAAGCGCTCTCGGCCGCCGGGGTGCCCGTCTACCCGCAGCCCGGCCGGGGCGGAGGCTGGCAGCTCGTCGGCGGCGCGCGGACCGACCTGTCCGGCCTCACCTCCCGTGAGGCGCAGGCGCTGTTCCTCCTGGCCGGCCCCGCGGCCGCGATCGCGCCGGAGGTGAAGTCGGCGCTGCGCAAGCTGATGGGCGCGCTGCCCGGCACGTTCCGCGCGGACGCCGAGGCCGCGGCGGACGCGGTGGTCGTCGACCAGGCGGGCTGGGGCGAGCGGCCGAAGGCCCGGCCGCCAATGGTCGAGGCGCTGCGGGACGCCGTCATCGCGCGTCGCAAGGTCCGCCTGACCTACGCGGGGCGCGAGACGTCGGAGCGGCTCGTCGACCCGTGGGGCCTCGTCAACAAGGACGACGTCTGGTACCTCGTCGCCGGTACCGACAAGGGCCGCCGCACGTTCCGCGTCGACCGGATCACCGCGGCCGAGCCCATCGACGCCGTCGCGGACCGGCCGTCGGACCTCGAACTGGCGCGGGTGTGGGAAGAAGTCGTCGAAGAAGTCGAAAAACGCCGCTCCCCGCTCACTGCGGACGTCGTGCTCGACCGGCGGTACCTCCGGGTGCTGCGCGACCGGTTCGGCCGGCACTGCGAGCTGATCGGCGAGCTGCCGGGCGACCGCGTGCGCGTCCGGGTCGCCGCGCCGGCGCCGATCATGATCGCCCAGGAGCTGGCCGGCTGGGGTGCGCTGATCGAGGTCGAAGGTCCGGAATCCGTACGTGCGGAGCTGGCTCGCCTCGGATCCGAACTGGTCGCTCGTTACCGCCACTGACCGGGTGAAGATCTTTTAGGGCTTCTACTGAGCGTGCGCTTTGTCCTGCCAGACTCGGTAAACACCGTTCATCGGTACACTGTGGACAGTGCAAACACCCACCAAGAGTGTCCGTTACTCTCCGGTATCATGCCGTTCGGAGTATCCGTGCTCACCCGTTTGCTGCTACCGTAACGCCTCCGTGACCTGAACGTGTGTTCGGTGACTTCGGTGAGGGCAGACGATGCGTGACGATGTGATCGAGGCGAGTGCCGTGGTCGGGCATCCGCCGGAGGTGGCGTGGCAGATCGTCGGATCGCCGGAGTGGTATTCCCGGTTCGTTCCGGAGATCAGCTGGTGCGAGGTCCAGGAACCGGCCTCGCGCGGCCGGGGTCCCAAGGGCCTGATCCGGATCGTCCCCGAGCGCCGCCCGATGCTGGAGACGCAGATCCAGGCCGTCGTGTACCGGCCGGGCGAGCACGTCGTGTGGTGCGGAGTCCCCGACGACGGCACGTGGGTGTCCCTGGAGCTGAGACCCCTGGCCGGCGGGAAGACCGAGCTGTTCGTCCGGATGATGCTGCAGCCGGCGCACATGGAGCTGGTGTCGTCCATCAAGAAGGACATCCGCGTCGTCGCGCGGCGCCTCGACCTGCACCTGTCCGGTCGGGCCGACCCGGACGCCGACCGCGAAGGCGTCAAGGCCACCAAGATCCGCACCACCGGCATCCTGGTGCGCGCCGGGGTGCTCAGCCCCGGCCGGCCGGACAAGCTGGCGCGCCAGCTCAACTCCGTGGCGCAGTGGGGCGCGACCGTCGCGGGCGGCTACCAGGCCGCCGCGGCCCGCGCCGTCGACCAGCCCGCGCTGCACGACGAGCGCAACGTCCGCACCTTCGGCCAGGTCCAGGAACGCAGCGACCGGCTCACCAACGCGCTCTCCGAGCTCGGCGTCAACGAGCGCGACCGGATCGCGCTCATGTGCCGCAACCACTCCGCGATGGTCGAGTCGTTCGTCGCGGCCAGCAAGCTCGGCGCCGACGTCATCCTGCTGAACACCGGCCTCTCCGCGTCGTCGGTCAAGGACGTGCTGGCCGAGCACCGCCCGGCCGCCGTGCTGGCCGACGACGAGTTCGCCCAGACCATCGCGAACGTCCCCGGCGACTTCGCGCGCATCAGCACCTGGCCGGACTCCGAGACCGGCTACCCGACCGTCGACGAGCTGATCCAGGCCGCCCCCGCCGACCGCCCCAAGCCCGTGGAGCGCCCGGGCCGGCTGATCGTGCTCACCTCCGGCACCACCGGGACGCCGAAGGGCGCGCGCCGCCCGACCCCGAAGGGCATGGGTGCGGCCGCGTCGATCCTCGACCGGATCCCGCTGCGCTCGGGCGACCGGATCCTCGTGGCGGCGCCGCTGTTCCACAGCTGGGGCCTGGCCGCGATGCAGATCGGGATGGCCCTGCGGTCACCGCTCGCGCTGGTCCGCAAGTTCGACGCCGAAGAGACCCTGCGGACGATCGCCGAGCAGCGGTGCGACGCGCTGTTCGTCGTGCCGATCATGCTGCAGCGCATCATGGACCTGCCCGAACGCGTCCGCGCGCGCTACGACCTGTCGTCGCTGCGGATCGTCGCGAGCAGCGGGTCGGCGATGTCCGGGGCGTTCGTGACGTCCTTCATGGACACCTTCGGCGACGTCCTCTACAACTTCTACGGCTCGACCGAGGTCTCCTGGGCGAGCATCGCCGACCCCGCCGACCTGCGCGCCGCCCCGACCACCGCGGGCCGCTGCCCGCTCGGCACGAGCGTCGCGATCCTCGACGAGGACCGCAAACCGGTGCCGCCCGGCGGCGAGGGCCAGATCTTCGTCGGCAACGACATGCTGTTCGACGGCTACACCTCCGGCACGGACCCGGCGCGGGCGGCGGACCTGATGGCCACCGGCGACGTCGGCTACCTCGACGCGGCGGGCCGGCTGTTCGTCACCGGCCGGGCCGACGAGATGATCGTCTCCGGCGGCGAGAACGTCTTCCCGCGCCCGGTCGAAGAAGCCCTGGTCGCGCTGCCCGGCGTGCACGACGCGGCGGTGGTCGGCGTGGCCGACGCGGAGTGGGGCCAGCGGCTGGCCGCCTACGTCGTCCCGCGGCGCGGCGCTTCCCTGCACGCGGAGGACATCCGGCAGTACATCCACCACCGCCTGGCCCGCTTCGCCGTGCCGCGTGACGTCTACTTCGTGCCGGACCTGCCGCGCAACGCGACGGGCAAGATCCTCAAGCGCCTGCTGCACGACGACACCTGGCCGGCCACCACGGACTACTGAGACACCGGCTGCCGCAGCACGGTCCTGAGCTTCCCGGGTGCCGCGCGGCGACGGCTTCCGCGCGCCTGGCCAGCGCGACGGCGAGCCGTTCGGGCGGGACGACGGGGCTGTTCGCGAGGCCGGCCAGCACCGGCGGGTGCACCGGGCGCAGTTCGGCGATCGCCGCCTCAGTTCTAGTGCTGGAACACCGCGCGGAGTCAACCGAAGAACTCCGCCAGTTCGGCCGCGACCTCGGCCGGGGCCTCCTCGGGCAGGTAGTGATCCGACGGCAGGGCCCGGCCGGTGACGTCTCCGGCGTACCCGCGCCAGACGTCGAGGACGTCATAGCTACGGCCGACGAAGCTGCGCTCGCCCCACAGCGCCCGGACGGGGACCTGGAGGCGACGGCCGGCGTCGGCCTCGTCGTGCTCCAGGTCGACGGTCGCGGCGGCCCGGTAGTCCGCGCAGGACGCGGCGATCGACGCCTCGTCGAAACACCGCACGTACTCGGCCATCGCGGCGGGGTCGAACGGCGTGCCGCCCGCGTGCCGCGACGTCATCCGGGCGCGGATCCAGAACTCCGGGTCGGCGCCGATCATCCGCTCCGGGATGCCGTGGCCCGCGGTGAGGAAGAACCAGTGCCAGTAGCCGGTCGCGAAGTCCCGGTCGGCGCAGGCGAACGCGTGCCGCGTCGGCACGATGTCGAGCACGGCCAGCGCGCGCACGGCGTCCGGCCGGTCGAGGGCCAGCCGGTGCGCGACGCGACCACCGCGGTCGTGCCCGGCGACGGCGAAGCGGTCGAAGCCGAGTTCGGCCATCACGGCCACCTGGTCTCTTGCCATGGCCCGCTTCGAGTACTCCGCGTCTCCGTTGGTGGGAGCGGGTTTGCCGCTGTCGCCGTAACCGCGCAGGTCGGTCGCCACGACCGTGAAACGCTCCGCGAGCAGCGGCGCGACGGCGTGCCAGATCACGTGCGTCTGCGGGTAGCCGTGCAGCAGCAGGACCGGCGGGCCCTCGCCGCCGATCGCGCAGCGGATCGGGACACCCGCGTCGACCGTGCGGTACCGGAACGGCAGCGGGACGCTCATCGGGCTCCTCCCAGCTCGTCGAGCACCGCGCGGGTGAAGCTCACCGTCGTCGCGGTGCCGCCCAGGTCGGGCGTGCGCAGCCGAGTCTTCGCCAGCACCGCGGCGAGCGCACGTTCGACGTCGGCGGCGGCTTCGGCGTGGCCGAGGTGCTCCAGCAGCAGCGCGGCCGTCCAGATCGCGCCGATCGGGTTCGCGATCCCGCGCCCGGCGATGTCCGGCGCGGAGCCGTGCACCGGCTCGAACATCGACGGGAAGTCGCGCTCGGGGTTGAGGTTGGCGGCCGGGGCGAGGCCGATCCCGCCCGCGACGGCCGCCGCGAGGTCGCTGAGGATGTCGCCGAAGAGGTTGGACGCGACGACGACGTCGAAGCGGCCCGGGTCGAGCACGAACTTCGCGGCGAGGGCGTCGATGTGCTCGGACTCGACGTCGACCTCGGGCCGCGTGGCGGCGCGCTCGGCGACGATCTCGTCCCAGAACGGCATGGTGTGCACGATGCCGTTGGACTTCGTCGCCGACGTCAGCTTCCCGCGGCGACGTTGCGCGAGGTCGAGGGCGTAGTCGACGACCCGCGTGACGCCGGGGCGGGTGAAGACGGCCTCCTGCACGGCGAGCTCGTCGGGCCGGCCGCGGTTGAGGCGGCCGCCGATCTCGCTGTACTCGCCCTCGACGTTCTCCCGGACCACGACGAAGTCGACGTCGCGAGCGCCACGGACCGGGCTGTCGAGGCCGTCGAACACCCGGATCGGGCGGAGGTTGACGTACTGCCGGAAGCCGCGGCGCAGCGGGATGAGCAGGCCCCACAGGGAAATGTGGTCGGGCACGCCGGGCGCGCCGACGGCGCCGAGGAAGAGCGCGTCGTGCTGGCGGACGCGGTCGAGGCCGTCCGCGGGCATCATGGCGCCCTCGGCGAGGTAGCGCTCGCAGGACCAGTCGAACTCGTCGTAGCGGAAGGCGACGCCGTGCCGTGCACCGGCGGCGTCGAGCACGGCGCAGGCCGCCGGGGTCACTTCGCGGCCGATGCCGTCGCCGGGGATGAGGGCGATGCGGTGGGAGGTCATGCCCTCGATGTCAGCAGGCGGCGGTGGCCCGCGTCCAAGACCGGATCACGGTCCGTCCGATAGGCCCGGCCTATCGATCGCGGCCACGAACGCGGCCGCCGTCGGCGTCAGCGCCGCCCGGCCGACCAGCGCGACGTGCAGGTGGGCGGGCGGATCCAGCGCGAACACCCGCGCCCCGGCCCGCTCCGCGAGCGACGTCCACGAGTCGGCCAGCACGGCCATCCCGACCCCGCCCAGCACCAGCGGCAGGATGGCCTCGCGGTGCTCGGTCTCCACCACCGGCACGACGTCGACGCCGCTCGCCCGGATGTCGTCGACCAGCCGCCGCATGCCGGTGCCCGGCTGGCCCACGATGAGCCGCCGGCCGTCGAGCTGCTCGCGCCGCACCGGCTCGCCCTCCGGGAAGGGCGCGTCCGGCCCGGTGACCAGCACGAACCGCTGCCGGCCGCACGGGATGACCGTGAGCCCGGCGGCTTCGAGCGGCTCGGGACCGGCGGCGAGGCCGAGTTCGGTGACGCCGCCGCGGACCATGCCGAGGACGTCGTCCGGGGTGAACGCCGAGCGCACGGCCACCGTCAGCCCGGGGTGGCGCGCGGTGAACCGCCGGATCATCCCGCTGAGCGGCTCGACCGCCTGCGACGGCATGGCGGCGATCTCGACCCGCCCCGCCTCGAGCCCGCCGACCGAGTCGACGGCGGCCCGCGCGGCGTCGAGCCCGCGGACGATCTGCCGGGCGGGTTCGACCAGGGCGTGCCCGGCCTGGGTCAGCACGAGCCGCCGGCCGACGCGGTCGAACAGGCGGATGCCGAGGTCGCGTTCGAGGACCCGGACGGCTTGGGAGAGCGAGGGTTGCGCGATGTAGAGGGCGTGCGCGGCCCGGCTCATCCCGCCGTGGTCGACCACGGCGAGGAAGTACTCGAGCTGCCGCGCGTCCACACTCACCTCCGGGGCGGCCCAGCATAGATCGCGACCCCGCCGAACCCGGACTGACCTGCGCTCACGGAAATTGTCGGTGGGTACTGGCATGCTTCGTCGGGTAAGCCACCCCGGGCCTCCCGCCCGGGGAAACCGACCGGACAGCAAAGGAAACCAGTGGGGGGACAGGTGGTGACGGCGGTGCCGTGGACCGCGGAACGCGTGGCCGGGCTCGCCCCGGATCCCGCTTCGGAGAAGGCCGGGCGGGCGCTCGCGACACCGGCGAAGTGGTCCGGCGCGGGCGTGAACGAGGACGCGGTCTGGGGCTTCTGCCAAGGCAGCGGCAAGAAGCCGTACCAGACGTGCGTCGAATTGGCCGAGCCCGCGTTCCGGTGTTCCTGCCCCAGCCGCAAGTTCCCGTGCAAGCACGCGGTCGGGCTGCTGCTGATGTGGGCCGCCGGGCAGGTCGCCGCGGAGGCGCCGCCGGAGTGGGTGAGCACGTGGCTCGCCGAGCGGGCGGACCGGGCGCGGAAGGCGGAGCAACGCGCGGAAGCCGCGGGCCCCAAGGACGAAGAGGCCGCGGCGAAGCGGGCCGAAGGTCGCGCGGCGCGCGTCGAAGGCGGTGTCGCGGAGCTGAAGGTCTGGCTGACCGACCGGGTCGGCGCGGGGTTCGCGGGCTTCGACCGCAACGGTGCCGAGGAGCTGCGCACGGTCGCCGCCCGGATGGTCGACGCGCAGGCGTCGGGCCTGGCCGGCGGCCTGCGGCGGGCGGCCGGGATCGTCGGCCGCCGCGACTGGCCGGACGCGCTGCTGGCCGAGCTGTCACTGTTGTTCCTGCTCGCGGACGCCGCGGGCCGGCTGAGCGGACTGCCGCCGGAGCTGGCGGAAACGGTGCGGACGCGGCTCGGGTTCTCGGTCGAGACGGCGCGGGTCCTGGAGAGCGGCGAGCGCGTCTCGGACGAGTGGCTGATCACCGGCGCGGCCGACGAGGAGAACGACCGCCTGCTGACCCGGCGCACCTGGCTGCGCGGCCGGCTCACGGGGCGCGACGCGCTGGTGCTCTCGTTCGCGCCGCCGGGCCGTCCGCTCGACGCGTCGCTGCCGCCCGGGCACGTGCTGGCGGCGGAGCTGGCGTTCTACCCGGGTGCCGCGCCGCTGCGCGCCTTGGTGGCGGAGAAGGGAATTCCGCTGCCGGCCCCGTCGGCCGAGGGCGGCTCGATCGACGGCGCGCTGGCGGCGTACGCCCGGGCGATGGCGGCGGACCCGTGGCTGGAACGCTGGCCGGTCCTGCTGTCGGAGGTGACCCCGGCCGAACACGCCGGCGGCTGGTGTCTGTCCGAAAAGGACGGAACGGCGCTCCCCCTGGTGCCGTACGCGTTCCCGTGGTCACTGCTGGCGCTGTCGGCGGGCGGCCCGCTGACGGTGGCGGCGGAATGGAGCCAAGCGGGCCTGCGCCCGCTGACGTGCTGGCACGAGAACCGAGCGGTGCGGCTATGACCCAAACCAGCCCCGCGCCGCCCCTCCAGACACCCGTGTCGTCCCACCAATCACGCGTGTCGTCCCACCAATCACGCGAGTCGACCCCCTGGGTACGCGAGCCGACCCTCCAGGCACGCGAGTCGACCCCCTGGGTACGCGAACCGACCCTCCAGACACACGTGTCGACCCTCCAATCACGCGAGTCGACCCTTCGATCACGCGTGTCGACTCCCCCATCACGCGAGTCGACCTTCCGATCACGCGAGTCGACCTTCCGATCACGCGTGCCGACCCTTCCAACACACGTGTCGGCTTCCCGAACACGCGAGCCGACCCGATACGTACCCGTGCCGGGATCGCTCGCCGGTCCACCGAACCCCCACCCGCAGACCAAGGAGGTGCGCTCGTGAAAGCCTGGGACGACCTCGTCGGCACCGCGCTCCTCGGCACCCGCCGGCGCCCGCTCGACCTGAGCACCCAGCCCGCCGCGGTCCGGGAGCTCGCCACCGAACGCGACGAGCCCGCGGAACAGCTCCTGGCCGCCGCCGCGGTGCTGACCACCTACCGGCGGGCCGGGCGGCGGGTGCTCGGGGACGTCAAGCCGCTGCCCGCCGCCGCGCCCGACGAGCGGCCGTTCGTGCCCGCTCTCGCGCGGGAACGGCTCGCCCGGCTGCTGGCCGCGAGCCACCCCGACCTGCTCCAGGAGTGGCTCGGCATCCTGGCCGGGACGCCCTACCGCGTCCCGCCGGAGTTCCTGCCCCTGCTGGCCGAAGCCGCGCGGACCAAGACCGGGCTGCGGGGGCCGCTCGTCGCGGTCGCCGGGTCCCTCGGTGCGTGGCTCGGGCAGCGCAACCCCGACTGGGCCTTTCTCGCCGCGCCCGCCGAGGAGTCCGGCGACGTCTGGCAGTACGGCAGCCTCGCCCAGCGCCGCCGCTGGCTGGCCGCGCGGCTGACCGACGATCCGGACACGGCCCGCGAGGCGCTGACGACGTCGTGGAAGAGCGAGCCCGGCGACGTCCGCGCCGACTTCCTCGGGGTGCTCGCCGGGCACGTCCGGGACGCCGACGAGGACTTCCTCGAAGCCGCCCTCACCGACCGCGCGGCCGCCGTCCGCGAGAAGGCCGCGGATCTGCTCGGCCGGTTGCCGGACACGCGCCACGGGCACCGGATGGCCGAACGGCTGCGCCCGCTCGTCCGCCGCCGGGGCCGGATCCTCGAGATCTCGCTGCCCCGGACCGAACGCGGCCGGGAAGAGGGCACCGTCCGGCTGCGCACGCTGATCGCCGCCGCGCCGCTGTCGTTCTGGACGGAGTTCGGGCCACCGGCCGAGGTGGTGCGGATGACCGTCGAGGGCTGCCCGCCCGGCGTCCTGCGTGACGCCTGGGCGTCCGCGGCCTTGCGCCAGGGCGACGAAACCTGGGCGCACGCCCTGATCGGCGCCGACCCCGGCGGGCGCACCACCCCGCCGCTGCTCGGCGTGCTGAGCCCGGCGAGCCAGGCCACCACCATCGCGCACCTGGTCGGGCGGCTGCCCACCGAGTCGTTCGCCCGGCTGGTGCACGAGCTGCCCCGGCCGTGGACCGCCGAGCTCGGCACCGCGCTGCTCGACTGGATCGCCCGCCAGGACGACCACCGCCTGGTCTCGCACGCCGCCGTCGTGATCGCCCGCGCGGTCCCGCCCGGCTGCCTGCGCCACCCGCTGGCCACCACCCGGCTGACCATGGACGCCGGGCCGTGGCGCCGGGCGCTCACCGAAACGTTGAACTTCCGCCGCGAAATGTACGAGGAGCTCGCATGACCGCCCCCGCCACCGTCCTCCGGCCGCACGCCGAACAGGACCACGCCGCCGAACTCGCCGCCCTGGCCGCCGCCGACGAGCGGGCCAAGCCGCCGAACTGGCTGCTGTCCCCGTGGGCCGTCGTCGAGTACCTGCTCGGCGGCACGCTGCCGGACGGCACCGTGATCACGCCCAAGTACGTCGGCCCGCGGCGGCTGATCGAGGTCGCCGTCGCCACCCTGGCCACCGACCGCGCGCTGCTGCTGCTCGGCGTGCCCGGCACGGCGAAGACGTGGGTGTCCGAGCACCTGTGCGCCGCGATCAGCGGCGACTCGACGCTGCTGGTGCAGGGCACGGCGGGCACGTCCGAAGAGTCGATCCGCTACGGCTGGAACTACGCCCGGCTGATCGCCGAGGGCCCGAGCGCGGCCGCCCTCGTCGAAAGCCCGGTGGTGCGGGCGATGCGCGACGGCAAGCTGGCCCGGCTCGAGGAGCTGACGCGCATCCCGGCCGACGTCCAGGACACGCTGATCACCATCCTGTCCGAGAAGACGCTCCCGATCCCGGAGCTGGGTGACGAGGTGCAGGCGCGGCCCGGGTTCAACATGATCGCGACGGCGAACAACCGCGACAAGGGCGTCAACGAGCTGTCGAGCGCGCTGCGGCGGCGGTTCAACACCGTGGTCCTGCCGCTGCCGGACAGCGCGGAGGCGGAGGTCGAGATCGTCAGCCGCCGGGTCCGGGAGCTGGGCACGTCGCTGCAGCTGCCCGCGGAGGCCGCCGAGCTGGCCGAGATCCGCCGGGTCGTCACGGTGTTCCGCGAGCTGCGCTCGGGCCGCACCGAAGACGGCCGCACGGCGGTGAAGTCGCCGTCCGGCACGCTGTCCACCGCCGAGGCGATCAGCGTGCTCACCGGCGGCCTGGCCCTGGCGGCCCACTTCGGCGACGGCGTCCTGCGCCCGCACGACGTCGCGGCCGGCATCCACGGCGCGGTGGTCAAGGACCCGGTCGCCGACCGCGCGATCTGGCTGGAGTACCTGGAGACGGTCGTCCGCGAGCGCGACGGCTGGGCCGACTTCTACCGGGCCGGCCAGGAGATTTCGTGACCACTACGCACCTGCTCGGCATCCGCCACCACGGCCCGGGTTCGGCCCGGGCCGTGGCGGCGCGGCTGGCGGAGCTCGCACCGGACGTCGTCCTGATCGAGGGGCCGCCGGAGGCCGACGCGCTCGTCGAACTGACCGAGGACCCGGCGATGGCGCCCCCGGTGGCGCTGCTGGCGTACGCGACCGACGACGTCTCGCGCGCGGCGTTCTGGCCGTTCGCGGTCTTCAGTCCCGAGTGGCAAGCGCTTGCGTACGCCCGCGAAGCCGGCGTCCCGGTGCGGTTCTGCGACCTGCCGGCCGCGAACACGTTCGCCGCCGGGCCGGACGACCTCGGCGCGCCCCACGGTGATCCGCTCGCCGGGCTGGCGGCCGCGGGTGGCTACGACGACCCCGAACGCTGGTGGGACGACGTCGTCGAGTCACGGCGGGACGACGCGTCGCCGTTCGAGGTGATCGCCGAGGCGATGACCGCGCTGCGCGAAGACGAAGAGCCGCCGCAGGGCAACGAAGCGCGGCGCGAGGCCCACATGCGCTCGGTGCTGCGCCGCACGCGCAAGGACGGCTTCGAGAACATCGCCGTCGTGTGCGGGGCGTGGCACGTGCCCGCGCTGGCCGACCCGCTGCCGCCGGCGTCGCACGACGCGGCCGTCCTCAAAGGACTCCCGAAGCGGAAGGTCGCGTGCACCTGGGTGCCGTGGACGCACGGGCGCCTCGCCACGGCCAGCGGCTACGGCGCGGGCGTCCTGTCACCGGGCTGGTACCACCACCTCTTCACCACGGCCGAGGACGTCACGACGCGCTGGCTGACGGGCGTCGCGGCCGTGCTGCGCGAAGAGGACCTGCCGGTCTCGACCGCGCACGTCATCGAGGCGGTCCGGCTGGCCGAGGCGCTGGCCGCGCTGCGCGGCCGGTCGTCGGCGGGGCTGGCGGAGGTCACCGAAGCCACCCGGTCGGTGCTGTGCGGCGGGGACGACGTGCAGGTCGGGCTGGTCACCCGGCGCCTCGTGGTCGGCGAACGCCTCGGCGAGGTGCCGGACCGCGTGCCGCAGCCGCCGCTGGCCGCGGACCTGACCGCGACCGCGAAACGCCTGCGGCTGAAGAAGGACCCGATCGTCAAGGAGCTCGACCTCGACCTGCGGACCCCGGGCGGGCTGGACCGCTCGCGGCTGCTGCACCGGCTGCGCGTGCTCGGCATCGAGTGGGGCAGCCGGGAGGCGTCGGCGCGGCGGAACCGCGGCACGTTCCGGGAGACCTGGGCGCTGTGCTGGGAACCGTCGTTCGAGGTCGACCTCGTCGCGGCGGCCGTGCACGGCACCACCGTGCCGTCGGCGGCGGCGTCTGCCGTCCGCGACACCGTCGAAGGCACCCCGCCGCTCGACGAGGTCACCACCGCCGTCGAGAACTGCCTGCTCGCCGACCTGGCCGACGCGCTGCCCGACGCGCTCGCGGCGCTGGACGCGCGGGCCGCGGCCGACTCGGACGTCGCGCGGCTGATGTCCGCGCTGCCGGCGCTGGCCCGGGCGACCCGCTACGGCGACGTCCGCGGCACCGACACCGGCGCGCTGCGCGCGGTCGCCCTGCGGATGCTGGAGCGGGTCTGCGCCGGGCTCCCGCCGGCGACCCACGGGATCGACGACGACGCCGCGGCCCGGTTCTGCAAGCTGATCGACGGCGTCCACGACGCGACCGCGTTGCTGGGCGACGAGGCGAAGGACCGCTGGCTGGCCGCGCTGGCCCGGCTGGCCGAACGCCCGGCGCTGCCGCCGCTGCTGTCCGGGCGGCTGTCCCGGATCCTGCACGACGCCGGGCTGCTCGGCGCGCTCGACATCGAGCTGCGGCTCGGCCGGGCGCTCACGCCGGGCGTCACGCCGTCGGCGGGCGCGGCCTACGTCGAAGGCTTCTTCGACGGCGGGGCGCTGCTGCTGGTGCACGACGAGGGCCTGCTGCGAGTGATCGACGCCTGGCTCGCGGCGATCCCGGCCGACGTCTTCACCGAGGTGCTTCCGTTGCTGCGGCGGACTTTCGGGGCGTTCAGCAGTCCCGAGAAGCGGGCGATCGGACAGCGGGCGGCCGGGCTCACCGGCGCCGCACGGGTCGTCGTGCCGACGGCAGACGAACTGGACGAGGAACGGGCCGAGCGGGTGCTGCCCGTCATGGCGACATTGCTGGGGGTGGGAGCATGAGCGTGGACACGGACCGGTTGCGCCGCTGGCGGCTGGTGCTGGGCGGCGAAGGCGCCGAAGGCTCGGGCCTGGCCGACGCCCAGCTGTCCGAAGAGGACAGTGGGGTGGACAAGGCCCTGGCGGCCCTCTACGACAAGCCGGACGAGGACGCCGCCGGCGGGCCGCGGAGCGCGAACCTCGGGGCGTCGGCGCCGCGCGTCGCGCGCTGGCTCGGTGACGTCCGGCGCTACTTCCCCAGCACCGTCGTGCAGGTGATGCAGCGCGACGCCGTCGACCGGCTCGGGCTGACCCGGATGCTACTGGAGAAGGAGCTGCTCTCGGCGGTCGAACCGGACGTCCACCTGGTCGGCACCCTGCTTTCGCTCAACAGCGTGCTGCCCGAGGAGACCAAGGAGACCGCGCGCGAGGTCGTCCGCAAGGTCGTCGAAGAGCTGGAGCGGCGGCTCGCCGACCGCACTCGCGCGGCGATCAAGGGCGCGCTCGACAAGGCGTCGCGCACGCACCGGCCGCGTCCGGGCGACATCAACTGGGCGCGCACGATCCACGCGAACCTCAAGCACTACTCTCCCGAGCTGCGCACGATCGTGCCGGAGAAGCTGATCGGCTTCGGCCGGCGGCAGCAGGCGGTGCAGCGTGACGTGATCCTGGCCGTCGACCAGTCGGGCTCGATGGCGGAGTCGGTGGTGTACTCCGGGCTGTTCGGCGCGGTGCTGGCGTCGATGCGCGCGCTGAAGACGTCGTTCGTCGCGTTCGACACCGAGGTCGCGGACCTCACCGAGCACCTCGCCGACCCGGTCGACGTGCTGTTCGGCACCCAGCTGGGCGGCGGCACCGACATCAACCGCGCGATCGCCTACTGCCAGGGCCTGGTCGGGCGCCCCGAGCAGACGCTGCTGGTGCTGATCAGCGACCTCTACGAGGGCGGCGACGAGGACGAGCTGCTGCAGCGCGTCGCCGAGCTGGTCGGCTCGGGGGTCCAGGTGGTGACGCTGCTGGCCCTGTCGGACTCGGGCGCGCCGTCGTACGACCACGAGAACGCGGCGGCCCTGGCCGAGCTGGGCGTCCCGGCGTTCGCCTGCACCCCGGACCAGTTCCCGGAACTGATGGCCGCGGCCGTCCGAGGCGACGACCTGCAGGCCTGGGTGTCCCGCGAGAACAGCTGAGTTGCGGGATTAAACCCACCCCGGCCGCTGTTGAAGCCACCGTGGGACGCATTCGGGGCCCGCACCGCCGACCAGGAAGGGACGGCTCACCATGAAGGTTCGCAGTTCGCTTCGTTCGCTCGCCCGCCAGCCGGGAGCCCAGGTGATCCGCCGCGGCACGCGCGTGTTCGTGATCAACAAGGACAACCCGCGCGCCAAGGGCCGCCAGGGCTGACCCGCGGGTTACGCAACGCATCGACCGGGCCTCGGAACCACACGTTCCGGGGCCCGGTCTGCTGCCGTCACTTCGGCTGTAGCGCCCTGGGCTGGGTCGCCGAGGTGAGCACGAAAACCGTCTGCCGGAGTGCCTCCGCTGCCCGAACCGCAAGGCCTCAGCGGGAAGCGCGCGCCGGGGAGTCCGCGCGGCCGAAGCGCATCACGCCGTCGTCCAGGCGGTTGAAACGCATGTCCGCGAAGTCCAGCAGGTAGTTCTGGCGCATCATCCAGGGCCGTCGGCCGCCCTGCTTCGGCAGGTCGGCGGCGGCCCTTTTGACGTACCCGGACGCCAGGTCGACGATCGGGCGCGGGCGGCCCGCGCCCGAGGCCGCCGCCGTGTCCGGGGTGCATGACACGAACCCGCGGCGGTCCAGGTGTTCCAGCAGGCGGCAGACGTACTGGGACGTCAGGTCCGCGCGCAGCGTCCACGAGTTGTTCGTGTAACCCACGCACCACGCCAGGTTCGGGATGCCGCCGAACATCATGCCCTTGTACGCCCGCTGCTCGCCCGGCTCGATCTCGCGGCCGTCGACGGTCAGCGTGATCCCGCCGAACGCCACCAGCCGGAGCCCGGTCGCCGTCACGATGACGTCCGCGGGCAACTCGCGGCCGGAGTCCAAGAGCACGCCGCCGGGAGTGAACCGCGCGATCCGGTCGGTCACGATGTCCGCCTTGCCCGAACGCAGCGCCTGGAACAGGTCCGCGTCCGGCACCAGGCACAGCCGCTGGTCCCACGGCGCGTAGCCGGGCACGAAGTGCGGGTCCACCGGGATCGACGCCGGCAGCTGCGCCGCCACCCTGTCGCGCAGTGTCCGCGACGCCCAGTCCGGCAGCCGCCGCATCAGCTGGAAGAAGAACGTGCCCATCACGACGTTCTTGCCGCGCACCACCCGGTGCGCGAGGTTCTCCGGCAGCAGCGCGCGGATCCGGTCGGCGAGCGCGTCCCGCCCCGGGCGCGCCACGATGTACGACGGCGACCGCTGCAGCATGGTGACGCGCGCCGCGCGCGGGGCCATCGCCGGGACGAGCGTCACCGCCGTCGCGCCGCTGCCGATCACCACGACCTGCTTGCCGTCGTAGTCCAGCTCGGCCGGCCAGTGCTGCGGGTGCACGATCTCGCCCGCGAACTCGTCGCGGCCCGGGAAGTCGACGACGTGCCCGCCCGCGTAGTCGTAGTAACCACTGCACAGGTACAGGAACCGGCAGGTGAACGTGGCGCCGTGCGCGGTCGACACGGTCCACCGGGCTTCGTCGGAAGACCACGAAGCGCCCACCACCCGGTGGCCGAACCGGATGTGCTGTTCGATGCCGTACGCGGCCGCGGTCTCGCGGACGTAGCTCAGGATCGACGGCCCGTCGGCGATCGCCTTCGCGTCCTTCCACGGCCGGAACGGGTAACCGAGGGTGAACATGTCCGAATCGGAGCGGATGCCCGGGTACCGGAACAGGTCCCAGGTTCCGCCGATCGTGTCACGCGCTTCGAGCACGGCGTAACTCTTGCCCGGCAACCGTTCCTGGAGCCGGCAAGCCGCGCCGACGCCGGACAGGCCGGCGCCCACGATCAGGACGTCCACGTGCTCCGCGCTGGTCATGAATTCCAGCGTAACCGAGGTGCGGACCCCGCCGGGCCGGGTCGGGACACCGGCCCGGCGGGGAGACCTACATCAGCTTTCGGGGGTCCGGGTGGCGGAGCCCCCGGCCGGGGCGAAGCCCCGCATGTCACGGCAGCGGCACGACCTTCGTCGCGCCGAAGCTGCCCTTCAGCGGCACCACCACGGACTTCCCGCGCACCGTCACCGTGACGCTGTCCTGCGTCTGCGTCGGGTCCGACACCGCGAGCTGCCTGCCCCAGCCGCACCGCCCGATCGCCACGGACGCCGGCCCGGAGACGCGGACGTCGCCGACCGAACCCGCCGCGAAGAAGTTCGCCAGCAGGGTGTCGCCGACCTGGACCGCCTGGACCGTCGCGGTGTTGGCCCGCACCTGCCACCCCGAAACCACCCCGGCCGCGGCGACCGTGCCGAGGACCGACGCGCCGGGCAGCACCGCGTACGCGTACGTCGCGTTCACCGGCTTGATCCCGTGCTCCAGCACCAGTTTCTGGTACCGGCGGGTGTTCGGCGTCGTCGTGCCCTTGGTGTTGGCGCCGGTGTCGATGTCGCGCCACGCGCCGGTGCGGTCCTCCCGCAACGCCGTCACGGAAGCGTCGTCGAGCAGCACGTACCCGCTGACGTTCTCCAGGTGCACCCACTTCGGCCGCCGCAGCGCGGAGGCCTTCCCGAGGTCGGTCGCGACGCGCCGGAAGTCCGCGGTCAACGTCCCGCGCCCGCCCTCGCCGAGGTTGCGGTTCTCGATCGTCGTGCGCACCGCGGCCGCCGACGTGCTGGTGATCCCGGCACCCAGGCAGACGATCCCGGACGGTGTGAAGAACCAGGACTTCTTGCCGGTCAGGGAACCGTCCCAGGACTTGAAGTCGAACGCGTAGGCGCCGTGCTTGTCGTCCCAGCGGACGCCGCCGGTGTGCGGGTTCGGGCCCACCGGCACGTTGCCGAACGCCGGGTCGACCGGGCCGGCGTTCTCGGTCGTGCCCGGCAGCAGCAGCGGGTCGACCGTCGGCCAGTACGCGTCGGTGTAGTGCCCCTTCGCGTTCGGCACGAACGTGTAGAGCACGCCGTCGCCGACGTGGTAGCCCTTGAGGTTCTGGCCGTTGATGGACTCGTAGCGGGAGATCCGCGTCGAGCTGACGCCCAGCGACGCCGTCCAGTCCTCGGTGACGTGCACCATCCGGTCCTGCTGACCGAAGATCCGGTGCGTGGCCGTCGTCCGCGCCGGGCGGGCGTGGGCCGCCAGCATGTCCTGCGCGAACTCGATGCCCGGCGTCGCCACGAGGTCGGGTCCCGGCGCGAACCGCTCGGGGTCCGGGATCTTGAGGAACGGCGCGTACGTGCCCTCGGTGATCCACTTCGCCGCGAGGGCGTTGAGGTCGGTCTTGGTCTTGCCCGACGCGGTGCGGGCCAGCACCAGCGTCGCGACCGTCAGCTGGTGGCCGATGTCGTGCCCGGTCTCCCCCTGGCGCGACAGCATCCGCCCGCGCACCGGCTCCACCAGCGCGCCGGCGTAGACGAACGGCGCGAACGCGTCCGCGACCAGCGCGTAGATCTTGTCCTTCAACGGCTGCGGGAGCGCGTACTCGGTGCCCTGCGTGACGTGGATGGCGCCGGCCAGCGCGGTGAGCAGCACGATGCCGTAGTGCCCGGGGTACGGGATGGTGTCGTGCTGGATGAACGAGCCGTCGACGTGGAAGCCGTCGCCCGCCGCGCGGTCCAGCCGCGCGACGACGCTCGCCGCGCCCCCGCCCGTGACGTCGGTGAGCGCGTCGATGCCGGTCTTGATCCACGCCGTGTCACCGATCAGCGCGCCGGCGACGATCGAGATCAGGCCCTTGTCCGCGCGGTTGGCGCCGGTCTCGACGAGCGCCGTGTTGTTCGCGCGGACGTTCGGGTTGCCCACGAACCGCTTGATCGGGCTGACGTAGCGGGCCAGCTCGTCGGCGGTCAGCTGGTCGGCGACCACCGACAGCGTGTGCAGGACGTAGTACGGGACGCCGATCTCGTAGGTGTACCAGTTGCCGATCTCGCCGACATTCGGGTTGTACTGGCTCGCGTAGATCAGCTCCAGCGCCGCCTTGATCCGGGCGAGCACAGCCGGGTCGCCGGACAGCGCGCCGCCCGGGGTGCCCCAGTCGACGGCGATGGCGCGCAGCCGCGCGTACATCGACGTCGTGTAGTCGCTGCCGGGGCCGAGCGGCAGGTCCGTCCACAGTGGAGCGCCACCGCCCGCCACGGACAGGCTGTCGTGGTACGCCTTCGCGACGCGGCTCAGATTGGCCAGCGCCGCGGTGCGCTCGGGCGAGGGCCGGTTGATGCCGCTCTGCAGCTGCCGGTAGGCCGCGACGATCGGCGCGGTCGCGGCGGGAACGCCACTCGCCGCGGCCACCGGGGTAGCGGCCGAGGCGAACGCCGGACGGGTGAGGAACACGGTGGAAGCGGCCGCCAGGGCGCCGCCGCGCAGGGCGTTTCTCCGGTTCACGGGCATGACAATGCCTCCCAGGATCAAGACATCCTTGGCTTGCGGGGATGGGGAACGGAAATGCGGTCGTGCGGCGGCGTGGGTGGAGCGCCCCCGGCACTTTCACGTGAAAGTGCCGGGGCCAGGTGGGCACTTTCACGTGAAAGTGCCGCGTTACGGGGTCAGCGGGTTCCGTCGGTGCGTCGGGGCAGCTGCCAGGGGTTGGCCTCCTGCAGGGGTTCGGGCAGCAGCGCGTCCGGGAAGCCCTGCCACGCGATCGGGCGCAGGAAACGCTCGATCGCGGCGGTGCCGACGGACGTCGTGGTCGGGGCGGTCGTGGCCGGGTACGGGCCGCCGTGCTGCTGGGCCCAGCTCACCGTGACGCCGGTGGGCCAGTCGTTCCACAGCAGCCGCCCGGCGATGCGGGCCAGGGCCGGCAGCACCGGCCGGATCCAGTCCGCGTCGGACTCCTCGCCGTGGATCGTGGCGGTGAGCCCCGGTTCGATGACGTCGAGCAGGCGCAGCAGCTCGGCCTGGTCGGCGTAGGTGACGATCAGCGACGCCGGCCCGAAGCACTCCTGGTGCACGGCCTCGCCGCCCTCGAGGAACTGCTTGCCGGTGGTGGCGAGCAGCGTCGGGGTGAACGCGGGCGCCTCGGACGGCGACGCCGACACGACGTCGACCCCCGGGACCTCGCGAAGCTTCGCGAGCGTCGAGGCGTACCCGCTCGCGATGCGGTCGTTGAGCATCGGCTGGGGCGCCGCGCCTTCCAACGCCGAGCGCAGCGTCTCGGTCAAGCCGTGCTCCTCCGGCAGGAACAGCAGGCCCGGCTTGGTGCAGAACTGGCCGGCGCCCAGGGTGAACGACCCCGCGTAACCCTTCGCGACGGCCTCGCCGCGGGCGGCGATCGCGCCCTCGGTGACGACGACCGGGTTCACGCTGCCCAGCTCGCCGTAGAACGGGATCGGCCGCGGCCGCGCGTTGGCGATGTCGAACAGCGCCCGCCCGCCCGGGATCGACCCGGTGAACGACGCCGCCGCGATCCGCGGGTCCTTCAGCGCGGTGACGCCCTCGTCCTGGCCGAAGATGACGTTGAACAGGCCGGCGGGGGCGCCCGCCTCGAGCAGCGCTTCGCGCACGATCAGGCCGGTCTGCGCGGACAGCTCCGGGTGACCCGGGTGCGCCTTGAGGATCACCGGGCAGCCCGCGGCCAGCGCGGACGCGGTGTCGCCGCCGGCGACGCTGAACGCGAACGGGAAGTTGCTGGCCGCGAACACCAGCACCGGGCCGATCGCGGTCTTGACGCGCCGGATGTCCGGGCGCGGGCCCATCGGCCAGCCGGCGTCGGCGTGGTCGACGGTGGCACCGAGGTACGCGCCGTCGGTGAGGGACTCGGCGAACAGCCGCAGCTGGAACGTCGTGCGCTTCAGCTCGCCGGCCAGCCGCGGGGTGGCGGGCAGGTGCGTCTCGGCGTGGGCCAGCGGGACCAGTTCGCCGGCCGCGGCGTCGAGCGCGTCGGCGGCCGCGGTCAGCCAGCGGCCGCGCTCGGCCGGGGTGGCCTCGGCGGCCGGACGGGCGGCTTCGGCGGCGGCCGCCAGGATCTTCTCGAGCGTGGCGGCGTCGGTGGCCTGGCTCATTTCGGGAACAGCTCCTCAGTTCTCGTGGGCGGCGGCGGTGGCGGTGTCCAGGTCGCGCCAGCGGCCCGGACCGGCCAGTCCGAGGTGGTACAGGTGCAGCTCGGCCGCGCCCGCCTTGGCGAGCTCGCCGACGTAGGCGGCGATGTCGGGCACGGGGGCGGCCGCCACGGCGGTGATGTAGCTGCCGATCGCCACCCGCTCCGGCAGGGCCTCCCTGGCCGCGGCGACGGCGTCGGCCCCCGTCGCGGGCGCCCAGCCGAAGAGTACGACGGAATCGGCGTCGTCGATCGCGCCCGGCGTGAGGCCGGGCAGCGCGCCGGTGACCCAGGGGTCGAGCGCGCCGTGCAGCACGATCCGGGTGCCCGCCGGGAGCGTGGCCAGCACGGCGGCCCGCAGCAGGTCGGTGGCCTTCTGTCTTGTAAACAGAAGATCCTGACGAAGCGAATCAGGCAAAGCGTCGGCCGTGACACCGAGGTCCCCGGTGGCGACGAGCCGCCGCACCTCCTCGACGAGCTGGGCCCGGACGGTGTCCGCATCGACGTCCCACGAAGAAGCGCACGCGTCGCAGCAGCAGATCGACAGCAGCCTGGCCACCGCAGGCGCCCAGACGCCGTCGGTCTTCTCGTGCTGGTGCTGGTGCACCGCGCCGAGCGGGCCGCACGCCTCGAGGACCACCGACGACAGCTCGAGCCCGGCGACGGCTTCCGCGGTCATCGCCGCGGCGTACTCGCGCACCGCGGGCTGCGACGGGCACAGCGCCCACGGGTAGACCTCGCCGAAGCAGTTGCGCACGGCGACGTCCGGGTGCGCGTACCCGAGCTGCGAGCTGTGCGTCAGCACGATCCACGCGGCGGCCGGGATCCCGGCCTCGTTGAGCAGCCGGACGGCGTCGCCGCCACTGTCCTCGGAGGACACCCAGTCCGGAGTGGACGGACGCAGCGAGCCCCACGCGTCCGGGCGCACCGGCCGGTGGAACGCCGCGTGCCGCGCCACGACGGCCGTGCGCGACGCCGACCAGGGCGTCGCCGCGCGGGTGCTGTGGTACGACAGCGCCACGGCCACCTCGTCGACGCCGAGGCCGCGCGCACGGTCGAGGAAGCCGTCCTCCAGGACGTCCCACGGGTAGGCGTATCCGGTCACCTTCACCGGGTCACCACCTCGCCGTGTTCGGCTCGAAACCCTCGACGTACTTGCGCATGTAGGTCACATCGTCCCGTTTGGTCTGTCCACATCGGACATAGTTCTCGTGCAGCTTCGCCAGCGCGTCCTCGTCGAGCGTGACGCCCAGCCCCGGGGTCGCCGGCACCGCGACGGCGCCCTCGCGGAACGCCAGCACGCCCGGCTCGATGACGTCCTCGACCTTCCACGGCCAGTGCGTGTCGCAGGCGTAGGTCAGGTGCGGGGTCGCCGCGGCGACGTGCACCATCGCGGCCAGGCTGATCCCGAGGTGGCTGTTGGAGTGCATCGACAGGCCGACGCCGAAGCTCTCGCACGTCACCGACAACGACTGGGTGGCGCGCAGGCCGCCCCAGAAGTGGTGGTCCGACAGGAGAACACCGATGGCGCGCGCCCGGAAGCCGGGCTCGACGTCGCCGAAGTTCACCACGCACATGTTGGTGGCCAAGGGCATCGAAGCTTCCGAAGCGACCCGCGCCATGCCCTCGATGCCCGGCGTCGGGTCTTCGAGGTACTCCAGGACGCCGTCCAGCTCGGCGGCGACGCGGATGCCGGTCTCCGGCGTCCACGCGGCGTTCGGGTCGATCCGCAGCGGGTGCCCGGGAAACGCCTCGGCCAGCGCGCGGATCCCGTCGACCTCCTGGGCGGGCTCGTAGACGCCGCCCTTGAGCTTGATCGAGCGGAAGCCGTACTCGTCGATCATCCGCTTCGCCGAGCCGACCAGGGTTTCCGGCGTGGTGATCTCGCCCCAGGTGTCCTCGCGGCCGTCGACGTGCCGGCCGTACTTATAGAACAGGTACGCGGAGAACTCGACGGCGTCGCGCGCCTTGCCGCCGAGCAGGTCGCTCACCGGGCGGCCGAGCAGCTGCCCCTGCGCGTCCAGGCAGGCGACCTCGAACAGCGAGTACACGCTGGCGACGGTCTTGCGGATGGAGAACCCGCCGATCAGCCCGTGCGCGTCGGTCAGCACGGTGCCCGACAGCGCCTGCGCGACGAGCCGCTGCAGGCCGGGCAGGTCGAAGACGTCGTGGCCGCGCAGCCGCGGCAGCACCTTGCGCACCTCACCGAGGAACGCTTCGTCCCCGTAGGACTCCCCGAGCCCGACGATCCCGTCTTCGCACTTGACCTGGACGATGCCGCGCAGCGCGAACGGCTCGTGCACGCCCATGACGTTGAGCAGCGGCGGGTCGGCGAACGCGACCGGGGTCAGCACCACATCGAGGATCTTCATCAGCTCAGCGCCTTCAACGTCGTGAAGCCGTCCTCCACGACCTTCTGCAGCCGGTCGATCTGCTCGGGCGTCGGCTCGACCAGCGGCGGCCGGACCGAGCCGACCTTGTCGCCGCGCAGCCGGGCGGCGGCCTTGACCAGCGACACGGCGAAGCCGGGCGACTCGTCGCGCAGCGCCACCAGCGGCAGGTAGAACCCGGCCAGCAGGGTGTCCATCGTCGCGTTGTCGCCCTCGGCGAGCGCGCGGTGGAAGCGGTGGGCGATCTCCGGCGCGAAGCAGTGCACGGCCGAGGAGTAGCGGGCGACACCGATCGCGGCGTACGCCTTGGCGGACATCTCCGCGGTCGGCAACCCGTTGAAGAACAGGAAGTCCCGCGCGCGGTCGGTGTCGAGCGAGCGGATCGTGGTGACGATCCGGGTCATCACCTCGACGTCGCCGTAGCCGTCCTTGAGGCCCACGACCGAGGGGATGTCGAGCAGCGACGCCGCGGCCGGCGCGGTGAACACGCCGGTGCCGCGGTGGTAGACGATCACCGGCACGGACGTGTCGCCGACGGCGTAGCGGACGAAGTCGACCAAGCCCGCCTGCGGCCCGGAGACCAGGTACGGCGGCAGCAGCAAGACGCCGTCCGCGCCGCCGGCCTCGGCCGCCGCGACACCGGCCCGCGCCGCCGCGGCACCACCGCCGGCCCCCACCCAGACCGGCACGCGGCCGGCGGCCACCTCACGGGACTTGGCGAGCACCGCGGCGTGCTCGGCGGGCGAGAGCGAGCTGAACTCGCCGGTGCCGCACGCGACGAACAGCGCACCGGCGCCGGCCGCGATGTGGCTCTCCACGTTCTCCGCGAGCGCGTCGAGGTTGACCTCGAGGTCCTCGGTGAACGGGGTGAGGGGGAACGCCAGCAGGCCGTCCAGCGCGATCTCGGTCTGTGCCATCAGTTTCTGCTCTCTCGTCCTTTTGTCGGTTTCGGCCGGATGGTGGCCGGGTCAGGTGGGCACGGTCGTACCCGGCGCTGCTTTGCGGTGCCGCACCGGGCTTCCCCTGCCTCCGTTGTACTCGAGCGTCTCCGCCGGCACATGAACGAGCATATTCACATCCATGAACGGGATCTGTTATAGTGATTATGTTCATCCATAAGAACGCTGTTCGGGACGCTAATATGGCCGGAGTCACAAGTCAACGGCCGGACGGAGGCGCGAAAATGCCGCAAAAGGTGGCCAACCCGGCGGCGACCGACGGTGCGCCCGCCGAGTCGTCAGGGGTGAAATCCGCGCGCCGGGCGGTCGATCTGATCGAAACTTTCGCGGCGAACGACGTCTGGCTCTCGCTCTCCGACCTGCACGCGCGCACGGGGTTCCCGCGCTCGTCGCTGCACGGCCTGCTGCGCACGCTCCTGGAAGCCGGCTGGCTGGAGGCGGACGCGAACACCGCCCGCTACCGGCTCGGCGTCCGCGCGCTGATCTGCGGCACGGCCTACCTCGACCGCGACGCCGTCGTCCCGTTCGCCACCGAGGCCCTGGAACGGATCCGGGAGAAGACCGGCTTCACCGCGCACTTCGCGCGCCGCAACGCCACCGAGGTCGTCTACCTGGAGACGCGGGAGTCGCAGCGCTCCACGCACCTCGTCTCACGCGTCGGGCGCACGCTGCCCACGCACGCGACCGCGCTGGGCAAGGCCCTGCTGGCCGAGCTGACGCACGAAGAGATCGAGGCGCTGCTGCCGTCGACGCTGATCCCGCTGACCCCGAACACCATCACCTCGCTAGAGGCGCTGCACGCCGAGTGCGCCGCGACCCGCGAACGCGGGTACGCCGCCGAGATCGAGGAGGGCACGCTGGGCGTCCGGTGCGTCGCCGCGGTGATCCCCTACCGGATCCCGGGCACGGACGCGATCAGCTGCTCGATGCCCATCTCCCAGGTGACCGACGCCGACGCCCAGCGCGTCGGCGAGTTGCTGGCGGAGACCACCGCCGAGCTCGGGCAGCAGCTGCGCCGGGCCGGAATCCGCTGACCGCCGCCCTTACGGAAGGAAGTCCATTGACGGACCAGCGTGTGCTCATCACCGGGTCGGCGGGTGTCGTCGGCACCCTGATGCGCCCCCGCCTGCGGCGCCCCGGCCGGGTGCTGCGCCTGCTCGACGTGGCCCCGCAGACGGCGTCGGACGCCGCCGAGGAGGTCGTGACGGCATCGGTCACCGACGCGGCGGCGATGGCCGCGGCGTGCGAGGGCGTCGACGCGTTGATCCACCTCGGTGGCCACAGCCGCGAGAACTCGTGGGCCGCCACCCTCGACGTCAACATCGACGGCACCCACACGGTGCTGGAGGCCGCTCGCGAAGCCGGGGTCAAGCGCGTGCTCCTGGCGTCGAGCAACCACGCCGTCGGCTTCCGGCGCAACGACGACGACCTGCCCGCGGACTCCTCGCCGCGCCCGGACACCTACTACGGCGTCAGCAAGGCCGTGATCGAGGCGCTCGGCAGCCTGTACCACTCGCGGTTCGGGATGGACGTCATCGTGATCCGCATCGGCTCGTGCTTCGAGACGCCGTTGCCGCTGGGCCCGCGCGGCCTCACGACGTGGCTCTCCCCCGACGACGGCGCGCGGCTGTTCGAGGCCTGCCTCGCCGCGCCGTCGCCGGGCTACCGGCTGATCTGGGGCGTCTCGGACAACACGCGCCGGATCTACTCGCTGGCCGAAGCCGAGGCGCTGGGCTACAAGTCCCTGGACGACGCCGAGGTCTACGCGGAGCAGCTGGCGTCCCGCCCCGCCCCCACGGGCGCGGCGGCCGAGTTCGTCGGCGGCCCCTTCTGCACCGCCCCGCTGGGCGAGTTCAACCCGCTCTGAGCCGTTGTCCGTGAAGGCCTCCTTCCCGGCTCTTATGGCCGGTAAGGAGGCCTTCACGGCTTTGGCGTCGCACGCTCGGGGCCCCGGAAGCCGCGCTCCGCGGGCACCCTGGACGCCGCGACCATCCGCGACACCACGCTCGCCCAGGTGCGGCCCGGCTCGATCGTGCTGCTGCACGCGATGTACGCGTCCCGCGAGCCGACGCGCCAGGCGCTCGGGCCGATCCTCGACGGGCTCAAGCAGCGCGGCTTCCGGTTCGTGACCGTGTCGCAGCTGCCGGCAGCACGACGCTGACGACCCATTCACCCTCGTGCGGCCCGTGGCTCAGCTCGCCGCCGTCCGCCGCGGCCTGTTCCGCCAGCCCGGCCAGGCCGTAACCGCCGCCCGCGCGGCGGCCGCGGCGGCGCTGACCGCGGGCGGCACGCTGACCCCGCGCGAGCGCGACGTGCTGGAACTGCTGGGCGAAGGACTGTCCAATCGCGACATCGCGGCCCGGCTGCGGCTGGCCGAGCGCACGGTGAAGGCGCACGTCGGCAACGTCCTGGCCAAGCTCGGCGTCACCAGCCGGACCCAAGCCGCCCTCGCCGCCCGCGACAGCTAGGCACTGCCGGAGCAAGTCAAGCTCGCGGTCTTCGCGCCCAGGCGGCCCCTGACGGCACGGGCGGCTCACCCGAGTACAACCCCCGGTACGAGGGCGACCCGCCCGCACCGCCAGGATCACGAAGCCCATCGAGCAGACTCACTCCGGCAGCGCCTGGGCGCTGCCGGGCCCGCCCCTGCGCGGGCCCGGCACCACTCCCCGTCCGCCCTCAGGCCCCCCGGCCTTGCTGAGGACGTGCACGCACTCCCCGCGTGCACCTGTGAAACTTCCGGCCACCGACGAGCATTACGTCAGGCCGCGTGCCCTCCCCCGCGCGGAGGAGGACGAAAGTCTTGGACGCTGTTCAGGAGCTAGCCCCTGAGGTAGCGGGTGAGCATGCCGACCAGCTCGTTCTCCAGCCGGTCGAGGTCCACCGGCTCCCGGGACGCGACGAGCTGGTGCACGACCAGCTCCAACGTCGTCACGACCAGCTTCGCGGCCGTCGCGGTGTCGGTGACCCCGACTTCCGGGTGCCGGTCGAACAGGTCACGGGCGAAGGCGATCCGGGCCTGCTCGTACCGGCCCACCTTCTCCAGCAGCTCCTGCGAACGGGGCGCCTGCTCCAGCAGCAGGCGCAGCAGCTGCGGGTCGTCGAGGTGGTGCTCGATCACGAGGTGCACCAGGGCGCGGACGATCTCGTCGAGCGAGCCGGTCAGCTCGTGGCGCTGCTGCCAGCCGGTCGACTCCTCCCCGGAATCCAGGTGCCGGATCAGCAGTTCGGCCAGGATCGCGTCCTTGTTCGGGAAGTACTGGTAGAGCGAGCCGATGGAGATCCGGGCCCGCTCGGCGATGCGGTTGGTGGTGCCTGCGGCGTAGCCGTGCTCGGCGAAAACGTGAGCAGCCGCGGTGAGGATCCGCTCCCGGGTGAGCTCGGCGCGGACCTGGCGGGGCTGTTTACGTGGCTGGATGCGGCGCGGGTCCGACGGCACGGCTCCTCCTGTCGCGCTCCCCAAAAGCGAGTAGCGCCAGATCCGAATGATTGCTCATAATTGTGTCATGACCAGCACAAACATGCTGCGCCGAGTCTCCATGGCCGAGGTGCGGGCGCGGCTTGGCGAACCCGAGGCGATGATCGAGGCCAAGATCCTCGGCCACGTCGACCGGCACGTCCGCCGCTTCATCGCGCACTCCCCGTTCCTCACCCTCGCCACCGCCGACGCCGCGGGCCGCGCCGACTGCTCGCCCCGCGGCGACTACCCCGGCTTCGTGAAGGTCCTCGACGAGCGCACGCTCGCCATGCCCGACCGCGCCGGCAACAAGATCGCCGACTCCTTCCGCAACATCGCCGAGAACGACGGCGTCGGCCTGCTGTTCTTCGTCCCCGGCGTGCGGGAAACCGTGCGCGTCAACGGCCGCGCGTACGTCACCGACGACCCCGACGTGCTCGCCCGGATGCGGACCGAGGCGAAGGAGCCGGACCTGGCGATCGTCGTCGAGGTCGAGCAGGTGTTCTTCCACTGCGGCCGCGCGCTGATCCGCTCCCGCCTCTGGGACCCCGCGAGCCAGGCCCTGGCCGAAGAACTGCCGTCGGCCGGCGAGATCGTGTCCGACCAGCTCGGCGTGGACGTCGACCCGGCGCAGTTCGAGGCCATGCTCGAAGCCGGCTACCGGAAGCTGTACTGACCCATGCAGAAGACCATCCTCGACCGCGTCGAGCGGCTCGCCGACGACGTCGTTTCCCTTGTCCTGCACGGAGACGAAGGACCGCTGACGCCGTGGGAGCCGGGCGCGCACGTCGACCTCGCGCTGCCCAACTGGCTGACCCGGCAGTACTCGCTGTGCGGTGACCCGGGCGACCTCACGAGCTACCGGATCGCGGTCCGCCACGACCCGCTCAGCCGCGGCGGCTCGGAGTACGTCCACCGGTACCTGCGCCCCGGCCGGACGCTCGAAGTCTCGTTGCCGCGCAACCACTTCCCGCTGGAACCGGCACCCGAGTACCTGTTCCTGGCCGGCGGGATCGGCATCACGCCGATGGTGCCGATGCTGCGGGCCGCCGTCGCGGCCGGGGCCTCGGCGACGCTCGTGTACGCGGGCCGATCGCTCGCGACCATGCCCTTCGCTTCGGAACTCCTTGCCGAGTACGGCGACCGCGTCCGGCTGTTCCCCACCACCGAACGCGGCCGGCCGGACTTCGCGGCGTTCAGCCCACGCGCGGAGGTCTACTGCTGCGGCCCGGCGTCGATGCTCGCCGCGGCCGAGGCCGTGTTCCCGCGCGTGCACGCCGAACGCTTCCAGCCCACCCGCCGCGTGTTCGGGCCCGACACGGCGTTCGAGGTCGTCTGCGCCCGCTCCGGGCAGACGATCCAGGTCCCGCCGGACGAGTCCCTGCTCGACGCGCTGACCCACGCCGGGCGCCCGGTGCCATCCGGCTGCCGCGAAGGCGTCTGCGGCAGCTGCGAGCTGGCGGTCGTCGACGGCGAGCCCGAGCACCGCGACGACATCGGCGCGCCGCCCGGCCGGATGTACGCGTGCGTCTCCCGAGCGCTCTCGCCTCGGCTCGTGCTGGACGTCTGATGATCCCGAAGGTCCGCCGCGCGAAGACGCGGAAGATGATCACCCTCGAAGTCCTGGCGAACACAGCGCCGAGCCCGGCGTTCCGGACCCTCACCCTCGGCGGCCCGGAGCTGGCTGAGTTCGAGCCGGCGGGCGACGACCAGGCCGTCCGGCTGTTCTTCCCGCGCGCCGGGCAGGACGGGCTGCGGATGCCGACCCGGGACCACGAGGGCTGGATGGCCGAGGTGCTGCTGATGCCGAAGAGCCGCCGCCCGTGGGTCCGCAACTACACGATCCGGCGGTCCCGCCCCGGCGAGATCGACATCGAGTTCGCCCTGCACGACGGCGACGCCCCGGCCGCCGAGTGGGCCCGTCGCGCCCGCTCGGGCGACCCGGCCGGGGTCTTCGACCTCGGCGTCAGCTACCTACCGCCGGCCGGGGTGGCCTGGCAGCTGCTCGCCGCGGACGAGAGCGCGCTGCCCGCGGTCCTGGCGATCCTCGAGGGCGCGCCCGCCGACCTGGTCGCGGAGGTCTTCCTGGAGGTGCCGGCGCAGTCGGACATCCGGGAGGTCGAGGCCCCGGCCGGGGTCCGGGTGCACTGGCTGCCGCGGCTCCGGCCCGGCCGCCCGGGCGCGCTCGCGCTGCAGGCGGTCCGCGACGCCGACCTGCCGCCCGGCCGCGCCTACGCCTGGGTCGCCGGGGAGACCGCGCTCGCCACCGGGGTGCGCCGCCACCTGGTGCGCGACCGCGGCTGGCCGAAGTCCGGCATCGCGTTCCTCGGCTACTGGCGCCACGGCCGCGCCAGCCCAGGCTGACCCAGACGGTCGGCTCGCGTACCTGCAGAGTCGGCTCACGTACCTGGAGGGTCGGTTCGTGAGCCGACTGCCTGGGTACGCGGGCCGACTGGCTGGGTACGCGAGGCGACTGTTTGAGGACGTGAGCCGGCCCTTCGCGCGGGTACGATCGGGGTCGGCCTCGACGTCGAGGAGGCAGGCGTGGGCGAACTCGGGCTGACCGACACCAACGGCATCCTCGCGCTGCCCTGGGTCCGCCCGGAACGCACCAGCGCCGGCCTCGGCTGGGACCGCGTCTACCTCTCCAAGCAGCGGGAACGCCCGTATCGCGCCGCGTTCGGACCGGCCCGCAGCCACCAGCTGATCCTGCACCTCGGCGGGCCCGTGACGGTCCGGCGCGGCGTCGGGACGCCCCACGAGCAGAGCCGGCGGATGCCCGCCGGCGGGCTGTTCCTGCAGCCGTCGCACGTCGACCTGTCCGTCGAGCTGGGCGGGGAGCTCGACACCGTGCACGTCTACGTCGCCGACGACGCCGTCCAGGAAGCGGCCGGCGGCAACGCGCCCGTGCGGCTCGCCGAGGAGTTCGGCAGCGATCCGCTGCTCGAACAGCTCGTGCTGAGCCTCGACGGCGTCGTCCGCGACTGGGAGCCGAGCGCGCGGACCTACGCCGACCAGCTCGGCGCGCTCGTCGCCGCGCAGCTCGTCCGCCACCACCACGCCGGGCGCGTCCTGCTCCCCGAGCCGGCCCGCGGCCTGTCCGACCGGCAGTTCGCGCGGGTGCGCGACCGGATGGCGGACCAGCTGGCCGAGCCGGCGCCGCTGGCCGACCTGGCCGCGCTCGCCGGGCTGAGCGTCAGCCAGTTCTCGCGGCAGTTCAAGGCCCGCACCGGCCTGCCGCCGCACCGGTTCCTGCTGCGGCTGCGCGTCGAGCAGGCCGGGCTGCTGCTGCGCACCGGCACCGAACCGATCGCCGAGATCGCCGTCCGCTGCGGCTTCTCGCACCAGGAGCACCTCACGCGCGTGCTGCGCGCCCAGCTCGGCACCACGCCGGCCGCCCTGCGCCGGGCGAGCTGAGACGCCGAGACGCGCGTTTCGTGCCTCGACGCAGCACGAACGTGCAGGACCGGGCCCCGACCAGGCCGGATACTCCCTCGCATGACCTCGTTCAGCTACGCCGCGAACCCCGTGCGGGTGGTCTTCGGCTCCCTCGACGACGTCGGCGCGGAAGCCGGCCGCCTGGGACTCGGGCGCGTCCTGCTCGTCGCCGGCCCGCGCTACGGCGACCGCGCCGCCGCCGCGCTCGGCCCCCGGCTGGCCGCGCGCTTCGAGGACGCGGCGATGCACACCCCGGTCGACGTCACCGAGCGCGCGCTGAAGGTCGTCGCCGACCACGGCGTCGACGGCGTCGTGGCGGTCGGCGGCGGCTCGGCCACCGGGCTGGCCAAGGCGATCGCCCTGCGCACCGACCTGCCGCAGCTGATCGTGCCCACGACGTACGCGGGCTCGGAGCTGACGAGCGTCCTCGGCGAGACCGCCGACGGCCACAAGACCACCCAGCGGTCCCCGAAGGTGCGGCCGGAGGTCGTGCTCTACGACGTCGGCCTGACGCTCTCCCTGCCGGTGGCCACCTCGGCCGCCAGCGGGATCAACGCGCTCGCCCACGCCGTCGAGGCGCGCTACGCCCCGGACGCCAACCCGATGACGGACCTGCTGGCCGGCGAGGCCATCCGGCTGCTAACGGACGCCCTGCCGCGGATCGTGGCCGATCCGTCCGATGTGGACGCGCGGACCGCCGCCCTGCGCGGCGCGTGGCTGGCGGGCTCGTGCCTGGACAGCGTGTCGATGGGCCTGCACCACAAGCTGTGCCACCACCTCGGCGGCAAGTTCGGGCTGCCGCACGCCGAAACCCACGCCGTCCTGCTCCCGCACGTCATGGCGCACCTGGGCCTCGACGACGCGAACGACGTCTTCGAGCTGACCGCGTCCCTGCCGATCCCGCACTCGCTGGCCGAACTCGGGCTCACCGAAGCCGATATCGCCGACGAGCCCGAGGCGGACCTGCTGCGCCAGGCCCTGAAGGGCGCCCTCACGACGGCTCCCCCGGTGCTCGCGGCGCTCACGAAGCAGGTCGTCGAGAGCTTCGCGGGCGCGCCGGACCGCGTCCGCGAGCTGCTCACCGACCTCGTCGAAACGCTGCACGGCTACGCGATCCGCACCGACCTCACGCAGGAGGAGTGGGAGTACGCGATCGGGTTCCTGACCCGCACCGGGCAGATCTCCGGCGACACGCGCCAGGAGTTCATCCTGCTGTCGGACACGCTCGGCGTGTCCAGCGTCGTCGACGTCCTGACCAACTCGCGCACGCCGGACACCACGCCGTCGGCCGTGCTGGGCCCGTTCTACGTCGAGGGCCCGCCGGAGACGCCGCAGGGCGCCGACCTCGCGGCGGGACTGCCCGGAACTCCACTGTGGACGGACGTCCGGATCACCGACACCCACGGCACCCCGGTTCCCGAGGCGGTCGTCGACGTCTGGCAGTCCAATGAGGACGGTTTCTACGACGTCCAGCTGCCCGATCTCGACGGACCCGTGCTGCGCGCCCGCTTCCGCACCGACGCCGACGGCCGGCTGCGGTTCTGGACCATCGTGCCGAGCGCGTACCCCATCCCCGCCGACGGGCCGGTCGGGCAGATGCTCGACGTCGTCGGCCGCCACCCGTACCGGGCCCCGCACGTGCACTTCATGATCGCCAAGCCCGGGTTCCGGACGCTGATCACGCAGCTGTTCGTCCGCGGCGGCGAGTACCTGGACTCCGACACCGTGTTCGGCGTCAAGGACGGCCTGATCGTCGACTTCACCGAGCAGTCCGGGCCCGCCCCGGACGGCCGCGAGCCCGGGCTCTGGCGCCGGCTCGACTTCACTTTCCGCATCCAGCCCGGGAGCACGAGATGAGCTACGACACCGACGTCATAGTGATCGGCAGCGGCCCCGCCGGGGGTTCGGCGGCGCTACTGCTCGCCACCTACGGCGTCCCCACGGTGCTCGCCACCAAGTACGGCTGGATGGCCAACACGCCCCGGGCGCACATCACCAACCAGCGGACCATGGAGGTCTTCCGCGACCTCGGCGTCGAGGACAAGGCCCTCGCCGTCGGGACGCCGCCGGACCTGATGGGCGACACCGTGCTCTGCACGTCGCTGACCGGGCCGGAGATCGGCCGGATCGCCAGCTGGGGCACCGGCGCCGGGTCGGCCGCCGAGTACGGCGCCGCGAGCCCGTGCCACATGATCGACCTGCCGCAGACCTACCTTGAGCCGATCCTGGCGAGCGAAGCCGCCGCGCGCGGCGCGAAACTGCGGCTGGACACCGAGTTCCTCGACTTCACTCAGGACGCGGACGGCGTCACGGTCCGCTTCCGCGATCGCGTGCGCGGCGACGAGTTCTCGTTGCGCGCCAAGTACTTGATCGGCGCGGACGGCGCGCGCAGCCGCGTCGCCGAGCTGGCCGGCCTGCCGATCGCCGGGCAGACCGGCAAAGCGGGCAGCATGAACATCACGTTCACCGCGGACCTCGCGCCGTACGTGGCCCACCGGCCGAGCGTGCTGTACTGGGTGATGCGGCCGGGCGCGCACCTCGGCGGGATCGGGATGGGCCTGGTCCGGATGGTGCGGCCGTGGAACGAGTGGCTGCTCACCTGGGGTTACGACATCGAGCAGGCGCCGCCGGAGGTCGACGTCGAAGAGGCGACGCGGCTGGTGCGCGACCTCGTCGGCGACCCGGACCTCGACGTCGAGATCACCTCGACGTCGCTGTGGACGGTCAACCACAACTACGCGACGGAGTACCGCACCGGCCGGGTGTTCTGCGCCGGGGACGCGGTGCACCGGCACCCGCCGTCCAACGGGCTCGGGTCGAACACGTCCATCCAGGACGCGTACAACCTGGCGTGGAAGCTCGCGATGGTCGTGCGCGGCGAAGCGGGCGAAGGCCTGCTGGACAGCTACACCGCCGAGCGCGCGCCGGTCGGCAAGCAGATCGTCGACCGGGCGAACCTCAGCCGCGACCAGTTCGGGCCGATCTTCGCCGCGCTCGGCATCGCCGGCGACACCGACTCCGACGGCATCACGGCGGGCCTCGAAACCTGCCTCGCGCCGACGCCCGAGGGCGCGTCGAAACGGCGTGAGCTGGAGAAGGCGATCGAGCTGAAGCACTACGAGTTCAACGCCCACGGCGTCGAGATGGACCAGCGTTACGTCTCCGGCGCGGTGCTGCCCGACGGCGTCGCTCCGGTGGCGTCCGAGCGTGATCCCGAGCTGTTCCACCGGCCCAGCACCGAACCGGGCGCGAAGCTGCCGCACGCGTGGCTGGTCGGCCCGCACGGCCGCCGGGTGTCCACTTTGGACGTCGTCGGCGGCGGCCGCTGGACGGTGCTGACCGGCCTGACCGGCACCGCGTGGGGCGACGCCGCGGCCAAGGTGGGCGCGGAGCTGGGCCTCGACCTGCGGACGGTGCGCGTCGGCGACCCGGAGGTCCGCGACGCCTACGGCGACTGGTCCCGCCTCAGCGGCATCGCCGAGGACGGCTGCCTGCTGGTCCGCCCGGACGGCTACATCGCCTGGCGCAGCCACACGTCGTCCCCCACGGCCGTCCCCACCCTCCTGGCCGCCCTCCGAGACCTGCTGGACCGCCCGTGATCAGAAGGTCAACTCGCGTGATTGCCGGGTCAACTCACGTGATTGAAGAGTCGACACGCGCAGCATCCGGCCTCACACGCCGTGTCGACCCTTCAATCACGCGTGTCGGCTCCTCGATCACGCGTGTCGGCGCTTCCCTCACGGGGTGGTGATGGCGGTGAAGGTGACCGGGGTCTTCGGGGGGCCACTGCCGTCGCCGATGCCGGGCTTGGACGTGTCGACGCCGGCGGCGGCCACCTTGTCGAGGACCGCCAGGCCGGCGTCGTCGATGCTGCCGAACACCGTGTACTCCGGCGGGATCTGCGTGTCGCCGAAGACCAGGAAGATCTGGGAGCCGCCCGAGTCGGGTTCGGACGTCTTGGCCATCGCGAGGATGCCGCGGCCGTAGGTCAGCTCGGGGAACGTCTCGTCCTTGATCGTGTAACCCGGGCCGCCGGTGCCGTCACCGGCCGGGTCGCCGCACTGGAGCATCTGCAGCCCGTCCACCACCGAGAGCCGGTGGCACGACGTGCCGTCGTAGAACCCCTGCTTCGCCAGGCTCAGGAAGTTCACCACGGTGCACGGCGCCAGCGCGCGGTCCAGCGTCAGCCCGATGGCGCCCGCGCTGGTCGCGAGCCGCACCGCGACGGTGCCCGACGACGGCACCGGGCCGTCCGGCGGCGGCGTGGCCGGTTTCGGCGCGGGCGAGCCGGGAGCGGGGGTGAACGCGCAGGTGATCGGGTCGGCGAGCGGCCGCGGCCGTTTCGGCAGCGGAGCACGGCCGCCGGGCAGCGGAGCCGAGGCACTCGGCGAAGCGAGCGTGGCCGGCGGCTGCGACGAAGACGGCGACGTCGGGAACCACACGCCGTCGGCGTTGCCCTCCGGCTTCCGCAGGAACCCGGGATACCCCCAGGCCAGGAACGCGAGCACCATTACGACGACCACGACGACCGAGCCGGTGATCAGCACGACGGCCGCCGGCGACGTCTTCTTCGGCGGCGCCGGCGGTTGCCACTGCGGATACCCGTAGGGCGGCCCCGGCTCGCTCATCAGCGCTCCCCTCGTCGAAGGCCCATTCTGCCGGGAAGACCACCCGTCCGGGTGAGAACGGCCAAGGGAACTCCCCCGGCCGGAAGCGTTCGACCGCATCGACGGCTAGGGCAGCGGCGGCAGCGCCGGGGTGTCCAGCCAGCGCGTGAAGAACGTCCCCAGCGAGCGGCCCGCGTACTCCTCCGCCGTCGCGATGAACGCGGCGGTCGTGACGAGCCCGTGGCGGTGTTCGGTCGTCCACGCCTTCAGCACCGCGAAGAACGCCGGGTCGCCGATCTCCGCCCGCAGCGCGTGCAGTGTCAGCGCGCCGCGCTTGTAGACGCGCTCGTCGAACATCCGCGCCACGCCGGGGTCGGCGACCCGGACGTCGGCCGGCTTGGCCTTCATCCGGGTGTGCCACGTGCGGGCCAGCGACTGGGCCGACTCGCCGCCGGACTCCTCCGACCAGAGCCACTCGGCGTAGGTCGCGAAGCCCTCGTTCAGCCAGATGTGGCGCCAATCGGCCACGGTCAGGCTGTTGCCGAACCACTGGTGCGCCAGCTCGTGCACGACGAGCCGCTCGTACGTGCGGCGGCCGTCGACGTGGTTGGCGCCGAAGATCGACATGCCCTGCGCCTCGATCGGGTCGTCGAGATCGTCGTCGGTCACGACGATCTGGTACTCGCCGAACGGGTACGGGCCGAACAGCCGCTGCAGGACCTCCATCATCCGGCCCTGCCTGCCGAAGTCGTGCTCGAACGGCCGGCGCAGCCGCGGCGGCACGGCGGCGCGCTGCGGCACGGTCTCGTGGACCGCCTCCACCTGCCCGCTCGCGCGTCCGATGTCGATGCTCAGCCGGCGCGCGGCCGCGCCCACGCGCGCGAACCAGCCGCCGCCGCTCAGGTCGACGTCGTCGTAGCGGCCGATCTGCACGCTCATCAGGTAGGTCGCCGTCGGCTCGTGGCGTTCGAAGACCCACTTCGTCGTGCTGGCCGAGGTGTAGCGGTCGACCAGCTCGCCGGTGACCGCGACCAGGTACGGCGACGACGTCGTCACGCTCACTCGGTAGGTCGCCTTGTCGGACGGGTGGTCGTTGCAGGGGAACCACGACGGCGCGCCGACCGGCTGGCTCGCCACGAGCGCGCCGTCGGTCAGCTCGTCCCAGCCGACGTCACCCCAGCGGCTCCCCACCGGGCGCGGGTTGCCGACGTAGAAGACCTCCACGGTGAACTCGCTGCCCGCGGCGATCGCCTTCTGCGGCTTGACGTGCAGCTTCCGCACGCGCTTGAGGTACTTCGCGGGCTTGCCGTCGACCAGCACGCGGGTGATCCGGAACTCGCCGAAGTCGAGGCTGACGCGGGAAAGCGCCTGCGTCGCCTCGGCGGTGATCACCGCCGACGCCGACAGCCGGTTCGGCGCGACCTTGTAGTCGAGGGTCAGGTCGTAGTGCCGGACCCGGTAACCGCCGTTGCCGTGCGCGGGGAGGTAGGAGTCGCCGGAGGTGTCCGCGCCGGGTGCGGGAGCGGAAGCCTTCGAGATCACCCGTGCCGGACCTTTCCTCGCGCGTACTTCGAACCAGGCTCGCACGGAGGGGTGATTCCGTGCGAGCCGGGTGGTGACTTCGTGACCTACTTGCCCGTCCAGGCGGAGATCGGGTTGCCGAGCCAGCGGGAGTCGGGCGGCACCTCGTCGCCGCGAGTCACCAGGGACCCGGGGCCGACCGTGGTGCGCGCGCCGATGCTCGCGCCCGGCAGCACGATGCCGTGCGGGCCGAGCGTCGCGCCCTCGTCGAGGGTCACCCGCGACATGCTCATGATCCGGTCGTGGAACAGGTGCGTCTGCACGACGCAGCCGCGGTTGATGGTCGCGCCGTCGCCGAGCTCGACGAGGTCGGCCTCGGGCAGCCAGTACGTCTCCAGCCACACGCCGCGGCCGATCTTGACGCCCATCGTGCGCAGCCAGGCCGCCAGCAGCGGCGTGCCGCCGAGGGACCCGATCAGCCAGGGCACGGCCAGCGTCTCGACGAAGGTGTCGGCGAGCTCGTTGCGCCAGACGAAGGAGCTCCACAGCGGGTGGTCGACTTCGCGGAACTTCCCGACCAGCAGCCACTTCATGACGGTCGCGGTCAGCGCCGCGACGATCCCGGCGGCCAGCAGGGCGGGCCCCGCGAGCAGCACGGCGACGCCGAACCCGAACACCGACGCGGCCTGCAGCAGGCCGAACGCGACGGTGACGCTCAGCGCGACCCCGCACATGACCGGGATGATCCGGCACAGCTCGACCAGCGCCCGGGCCGCCTTGAGGTGCAGCGCCGGGGTGTAGGTGCGGCTCGTGTCGGCGTCGCCGATCGCGCGGCGCACCGGCAGCGGCGGCATGCCGAGGTACGACGAGCCCTTCTTCGCCCGCAACGGCGTCGAGGACAGCACACCCACGAGCCCGCGCTTCGGCACCGAACGGCCGGGCGCGGTCATCCCCGAGTTGCCGAGGAAGGCCTGCTTGCCGATCCGGGCCGGGGCGACGTGCAGCCAGCCGTGGCCGAGCTCGTAGGTGGCGACCATGGTGTCGTCGGCCAGGAACGCGCCGCTGTCGACCTGGGTCATCTTCGGCAGCGCGAGCACCGTCGACGCCTCGACGTTGCGGCCGACCTTGGCGCCGAGCAGCCGCAGCCACACCGGCGTGAACAGGCTGGCGTACAACGGGAACAGGCCTTCGCGGGCCATGCTCATCAGCCGCTCGGTGGCCCAGACCTGCCACGCGACGCGGCCGTGGACCGGGTGGTAGCCCTCGACCATGCCGATGCTCAGCGCCCGGACGCCGGCGAGCACGAACAGCATGTACGTCAGGAAGTACGCGGCGGTCGCGACCGGCACGAAGATCAGCGCCTGGGTGAACGCGGCCAGGAGCGTCGGGGCGCCGGCGATCGCGTGACCCAGCACCGCCACGCCCGCGAGCGCGGCCAGGCCCGGCAGGAAGCCGAGCAGCACCGAGGTCACGCCGTAGACCGCGGCCCAGAAGTGCGACCGCGGCGGGCGGCTCGACGGCCACTTCAGCGCGTCCTTCGCGTCCTTGCCGTCCTTGCCGACGGGCGCGGCGGGCGAGCCGGCCCAGTGCTGGCCGGCCTTCACCGCGCCGCGGACGGTCGACCCGGCCGCGATCTCCGCGCCCTTGCCGATGCGGACGCCGGGGAACAGCGTGCTGCGCGCGCCGATCCGGGCCTCCGCGCCGATGCGCACCTTGCCGATGTGCACGCGGTCGCCGTCGACCCAGTGGCCGGACAGGTCGACCTCGGGCTCGACGGCGGCACCGCGACCCAGCTTGAGGAACCCGGTGACCGGCGGCGGCGAGTGCAGGTCGACGTCCTTGGCGATGCGCGCGCCGAGGGCCTTGGCGTAGGTCGTCATCCAGGACGCGCCGGCGACGCTGTCCGCGCCGCTGAACTCGGCGAGCTTCTCGGCCGTCCACAGGCGCAAGTGGACGCTGCCCCCGCGCGGGTAGGTGCCGGGCCGCACGCCGGAGAGCAGCACGCGCGCGCCGCCCGCGGCGATCGCGATGCGCCCGGCCGGGCTGAACAGCACGGCCCAGGCCAGCACGAGCCACGCCCAGTTCAGCGTCGGCGCCCAGGCGAAGCCGAGCAGCGACAGCACGTTCGACAGCGCGGCGGCGAGCGTCGCCCAGCGCAGGCCGGCGAGCCCCATCAGCGGGACCATCAGCAGCGTCTGGATCACCCCGGCACGGCGCTTCGTCGGCGCGATGTCCCGGCGTTCGGTGGCCTGGCCGCTCAGCGCGTCCAGCATCGCGGCCAGTGCGCCCAGCTTCGGGTAGGAGTAGATGTCGGCGACCGACACCTGCGGGTGGCGGGTGCGGATACGCGCGACGACCTGGGCGGCGGTCAGGCTGCCGCCGCCGTGGGTGAAGAAGTCGGCCTTCGGGTCGTCGACCGACACGCCGAGGATCTCGGCCCAGCCTTCGGCGAGCCACGCCTGCGTCGGGGACAGCCCGGCGGCGTCCACTGTGGACAGCGGCCACGGGAGGGCGTTGCGGTCGACCTTGCCGGACGTGCGGGTGGGCAGGTCTTCGACGACGGCGAGCAGCGGCACCAGCGCGGCGGGCAGGTGCTCGCGCAGCCGGGTCGCGGCTTCGTCCTGCCGGAAAGGCACGCCGGGCGCCGGGACGACGTACCCCACGAGGACCTGGTTGCCGGCCTTGGTGCGGCGGATCGCGGCGGCCGCGCCCTGCACACCCGGCAGGGCCTGCAGCGCGGCGTCGACCTCGCCCAGCTCGATGCGGCGGCCGCCGAGCTTGACCTGCTCGTCGAGCCGGCCGAGGAACAGCAGGCCCTCGCGCTCGGCTCGGACCATGTCGCCCGAGCGGTAGGCGCGCTGCCAGCCCAGCGACGGCAGGGCCGCGAACTTCTCGGCGTCCTTCTCGGCGTCGAGGTAGCGGGCCAGGCCGACACCCCCGATGACGAGCTCACCGGTCTCGCCCATGGCGACCGGCTGCCCGTCGTCGTTGACCACGGCCAGCTGCCAGCCCGACAGCGGCAGGCCGATCCGGACCGGGGCCTCGCCGGTCAGCTGCGCGGCGCAGGCGACGACGGTGGCTTCGGTGGGGCCGTAGGTGTTCCAGACTTCGCGGCCTTCGACGGCGACGCGCTCGGCCAGCTCCGGCGGGCACGCTTCGCCGCCGAAGATGAGCAGGCGGACGTCTTCGAGGGCGTCGGCGGGCCACAGCGCGGCCAGCGTCGGCACGGTGGAGACGACGGTGATGCTCTGCGCGACCAGCCACGGGCCGAGGTCGACGCCGGTGCGGACCAGCGCGCGCGGCGCCGGCACCAGGCAGGCGCCGTGGCGCCAGGCCAGCCACATCTCTTCGCAGGAGGCGTCGAAGGCGACGCTCAACCCGGCCAGCACGCGGTCGCCCGGGCCGATCGGCTCCTCGGTGAGGAACAGCTCGGCCTCGGCGTCGACGAACGCGGCGGCGGAGGCGTGCGAGACCGCGACGCCCTTGGGCTTGCCGGTGGAGCCGGAGGTGAAGATGATCCAGGCGTCGTCGGCCGGGCCGGGGACACCCTCGCGCCCGCCGGGCGTGCTGTGGACGTTGATCTTGCCGTCGGTGGCGACCGCCGCGACCTGGGCCTCCTCGAAGACCAGCTCGGCGCGCTCGTCCGGGTCGTCCGCGTCGACCGGCACGTAGGCGGCGCCGACGGACAGGGTGGCGAGGATCGCGACGTACAGCTCGGCGGTGCCGGAGGAGATCCGGACGCCGACGCGGTCCCCGACGCCGACGCCGTACCCGCGCAGGCGGCGGCCGTAGACGTCGATCTCTTCGAGGAGCCGGCGGTAGGTCAGGGTGGTGGTGCCGTCGTCGATCGCGGCGGCGTTGGGGTGGCGCTCGGCCGTGGCGGCGAGGACGTCGAGCAGCGTGCGCTCGCTCGCGCCGAGCCCGGACCAGAAGAGGGCGCGGTCGGCGACCGGAGCGGTCGACGGCGCGTGCGTCACCTCGGCGACGCACGGCAGCGGCGCGGTGATTTCCGACGAAGATTCGGCCGGTGCACCAGGTTCTGCGGTGACGGTCATCGCCCGGACACCCCGAGCGTGACGAAGACGTGCAGCAACGAACTATGGGCGCGCAAGCCCATCACTCACCTTCCGCGAGCCTCTATCGGGCTTGCACTCCGGAATGAGGCGCCCGCAACGACCCTCAACCATACCCGCGGATCAAGGAAAGATATCTCCTGGGTCACGGCGGAGTGTCGGACCTCACGCCCCGGACGAACCCGGGTGCGAAGCAGGTCACACGCGTGATCGGCCGGTCGACCCGGCGCCCGGCCGAAGATTCGTCCGGGCGCCGTGTCGTCCATCCAGGCACACGTGTCGTCCGTCGAGACACGCGAGTCGTCCGTCCGGGCCCGCGGGTTCGCCGGAACGGGTCAGGAAATCACCGGGATTTGGCGGGCCTGGCCGCTTTTCCGCCGGCCTTCGGCCGGGCCTTCTTTTCGCGGATGCGCACATTCACCCGGACGGGGCTGCCTTCGAAGCCGAACTGCTCGCGGAACCGCCGCTCGATGAACCGGCGGTAACCCGCCTCGAGGAAGCCGGTGGTGAACAGCACCAGCGTCGGCGGCCGGATGCCGGCCTGCGTCGCGAACAGCACCTTCGGCTGCTTGCCGGACCGGACCGGCGGCGGGGTGGCCGCGATCAGGTCGGACAGCCACGCGTTGAGCTGGCCGGTCGGCACCCGCTGGTCCCACGACTTCAGCGCGGTCCGCAGCGCCGGCGCGATCTTGCGCACCGACCGCCCGGTCAGCGCCGAGACGTTGACCTTCTCGGCCCACGGGACGCGGACCAGGCCGCGCTCCAGCTCGCGGATCATGGCGTGGCGGCGGTCCTCGTCGACCAGGTCCCACTTGTTGAACACCAGCACGCACGCGCGCCCGGCCTCGACGACCATGGTCAGCACCCGCAGGTCCTGCTCCGAGATCGGCTCGGCCGCGTCCAGCAGCACGACCGCGACCTCGGCCGCGTCGATCGCGGTCTTGGTGCGCAGCGAGGCGTAGTACTCGGCGCCCGCGGCGAAGTTGACGCGCTTGCGCAGGCCCGCGGTGTCGATGAACCGCCAGGTCTCGCCGTCCAGCTCGACCAGCGAGTCGACCGGGTCGACCGTGGTGCCGGCCACCGAGTCGACGACCGAGCGCTCTTCGCCGGAGATCTTGTTCAGCAGGCTCGACTTGCCCACGTTCGGCTTCCCGACCAGCGCGACACGCCGCGGGCCCGACGTCGCCGCGACGCCTTCGCGCGGCGCCTCGGGCAGGGTCTTGAGGATGGCGTCGAGCAGGTCGCCGGAGCTGCGGCCGTGCAGTGCGCTGACCGGGTGCGGCTCGCCGAGGCCGAGCGACCACAGCGACGCGGTGTCCGCGAGCAGCCGGTCGTCGTCGACCTTGTTCGCCACCAGCAGCACCGGCTTCTTCGAGCGGCGCAGCACCTTGGAGGCGGCTTCGTCGGTGGCCGTGGCCCCGACCGAGGCGTCGATCACCAGCAGGATCGCGTCGGCCGTCTGCATGGCCAGCTCGGCCTGCGCGGCGACGGAGGCCTGCAGCCCGGTCGCGTCCGGCTCCCAGCCGCCCGTGTCGACCAGGGTGAACTTGCGCCCACCCCAGTAGGCGTCGTAGGCGACGCGGTCGCGGGTGACGCCCGGCACGTCCTGCACCACGGCTTCGCGGCGGCCGATGATGCGGTTGACCAGCGTGGACTTGCCCACGTTCGGCCGCCCGACCACGGCGAGCACCGGTTGCGCGAGCGCGGCCTCCTCGGCCGCTTCCGCCGCCTCGATCTGCGCGTCGAGCCTGGCGAACTCGGTCTCGTCGGACCAGGTGCCGTCGATCTCGCCGACGCCGTCGATCGCCGCCGACGTACTCTCTCCCGCGGAGGCGGAATCAAACTCAGCCATCACTACCCAATTTCCCTTATGGCGTAACGAAACCGTTTTCGGTACGCCAATCGTCCAAAGTCTTCACGAGCGCCGCGAGCTCGCCGCGCAGCTCCTCGGTGCCCTGGTCGAGCCCGGTCTTCCCGGGTCCGACCTTCGGCGTGAACGGCTCCCCCACGAGGATGTCCACGCGCGGGCGCCAGCGCCGCTTGCCGTCCGCCGGTTTGAGCGTCCCGCGCGTCGCCACCGGCAGCACGACCGCGTCCGACGCCCGGACCAGCCACGCCGCGCCGCGTTCGGCCGCGCCGACGTCCCCGGCACCGCGGGTGCCCTCCGGGAAGATCCCGACGACCCCGCCGTCCTTGAGCACGCCGACCGCGGTCAGCAGCGGTTTCCGGTCGATCGCGCCGCGCTTGACCGGGATCTGCCCGATGGCCACGAGGAACCGGCCGGCCACGCCCTTGAACAGCTCGGCCTTGACCAGGAACGCCGAACGCCGCGGCAGCATTCCGAAGATCAGCTGCGGCTCGATCATCGAACTGTGGTTGGCGATCACCAGCACCGGCCCGCGGGCGGGCATGCGGTCACGGCCGTGCACACGGATGCGGAAGGCCGATCGCAAATGGTACCGGCCGAAGATCCGGCCGGCCTCGTGGAGCCAGCCGACGGAGCCCTCGGGCAGTCCGGCCGCCGATCTTTTCGGGGGGTCCAGGGGGGCTTGCCCCCCGGCCGGGGCCTGGGGCTCGGCCCCAGAGGACCCAGCTTTCATCGCGCGACCTCGGCGTTGCACCCCACCAGCAGGCCGCGGTGGCTGGCGAGCTCGCTGAGCGCGACGATCACCTGGTCGATGGACAGCTCGGACGTGTCGACCGGGACGGCGTCCTCGGCCGCGCGCAGCGGCGACGTCACGCGGGTCGAGTCGAGGTGGTCGCGGCGCTCGACGCTCGCCAGGGCGTCGGCGACCGACGACTTGCGCCCGGCCGCGGAGTCCTGGGTGCTGCGCCGCGACGCGCGGACGTCGGCCGAGGCGGTCAGGTAGACCTTGAGCGGCGAGTCCGGCGCGACGACGGTGCCGATGTCGCGGCCTTCGACGACGATCCCGCCGACGGTGTCCAGCACCTCGCCGATGATCCGCCGCTGCCGCGCCACGAGCAGCTCGCGCACGTGCGGCACGGCCGAGACGGGCGAGACGGCCTTGGTGACCTCGGGGCCGCGGATGTCGGCGGCGACGTCGCTGCCGGCCAGCCGGATCTCGGGCCGGTCGGGGCTGGTGCCGATGGCGAAGTCGGCGCGGCCGGCCAGGTCGGCGACGGCGTCGGCGTCAGCCGGGTCGACCCCGGCGCGCAGCACGGCGAGGGTGACCATCCGGTACATCGCGCCGGTGTCGAGGTAGCCCGCGCCGAGGCGCTGGGCGAGCTTGCGCGCGACGGTGGTCTTCCCGGTCCCCGACGGGCCGTCCAGCGCGACCACACCACGTAGGGCTCCCGTCACCGGCACTCTCCTCGCGTTCTCGTCTCGTTCGGGCCGTACCCCATTCTGCCGGGCGCGGTGCGAACGGGATCAGTCGGGACGCCTAGGCCTCCGAGCGCAACGCCGTGAAGGGCACCTTCACGGCATCGGCTTCGGGGCGGGACCCGCCCCTGAGCGAGCGCCTCGACCGTGTCGACCCTCCAGACACACGAGCCGACCCTCCAAGCACGCGAGCCGACCGTCTGGGCACGCAAGCCGACCCTCCAGGTACGCGAGCCGACCGTCCGGGTACGCGAGCCCCGGCCCGGCCGCCCCGCGCCGCCGCCGAGCGCGAAGCCGTGAATGCCGTGAATGGCACCCTCATGGCTTATAAGTCCCTGAAGGTGCCCCTCACGGCATTACGGCGTCAGGTTCCGGGCGCGCCGAAGCGGGCGACCACCACGGCCAGCCGCTCCGCGTGGTTCTCCGGGGAGAGCCGGTGGCCGCGGTCCAGCGTGATGAGCCCGTGGAGCGCGCCCCAGAACACCTCGGTCAGCGTGCCCGGCTGCTGGCTGCCGGCCACCGGCTCGACCACCGCGTACAGGCCCGCGAAGGCCTCCTGGAGCACGGGCGGCGTGTCGTCCCGCGCGAAGGGCAGGTCCGAGGCCAGCGTGAACATCGCGTCGTAGAGCGCGGGCTTGGCGTCGGCGAAGGCGACGTACGCGCCCGCGACCCCGGCGACACCGCCTTCGCGGGCGGCGGCCAGCACCGCGGCCAGCTCGGTGAAGCCCTCCAGCGCGGCCGCCGCCATGATCGCGTCCTTGCCGCCCGGGAAGTGGCTGTAGAGCACCGGCTGGCTGTACTCGATCAGCGCCGCGAGCCGCCGGGTGGTGACGGCGTCCCAGCCCTCCGCCTCGGCCAGCTCCCGGGCCGCGGAGACGATCCGCTGCCCGCGCTCGGACCGGTCGCGCACTCGCCGTTGTCGCTGGGTCATGACGGCGATACTAGCACTGCTAGACAATCTAGCGTCGCTAAGTTAGCGTTGCTAGTATTGCTAGCGCCGCTAGCTGACTGGAGGGAAACACCATGCTCATCGCCGGTTACGTCCTCGTGGCGATCGTCTCGCTCGGCATCATCTACGTCGGCCTGAACTACCTCTTCGCGCCGGCCAAGATCGCCGCGGGCTTCGGGTTCACCGAGGTCCCCGAAAACGCCGAAAGCTTCCTCAACGTCAAGGGCGGCCGTGACATCGGGGCCGGGCTGATCCCGCTGGCCCTGATGATCTACGGCGACCCGCACGCACTCGGCTGGGTCATCCTCGTCGCGGCCGTCTGGCCCGTCTTCGACATGCTGATCGTGCTGCGCCACGGCGGGAAGAAGGCCATCGCGTACAGCGTCCACGGCCTGACCGCCCTCGTGATGGTCATCGCGGCGGGCCTGCTCCTTCTCGGCTGAAAGTCGCGAATCGGACACGTGGGTTACGGTGGTTGGGTGAACGTCGAAGTAACCCCCCTGCCCGGCATCGGGGTCCGCAAGGACTTCGCCACCCGTACCGGCCGCCGCATCGGCGTCGTCACCCAGCGGGACGGACACCTCGAGCTGATCGTCTCCAAGACCGACGATCCCGACACCTGCGTCGCCTCGATCCCGCTGAGCGCCGACGAAGCGGGCGCGCTGGCCAACCTGCTCGGCGCGCCCCAGCTCGTCGCGCAGCTGACCGAGGAGCACCGGGACCTGCCCGGGATCAGCACCCGGCAGCTGCCGATCAAGCCGTCCGGCCCGTTCGACGGCCGCACGCTCGGCGACACGGCGATGCGCACCCGCACCGGGGTTTCGGTGGTCGCGGTGGCCCGCGCCGGCCAGGTGCACCCGTCGCCGACGCCGGACTTCACCCTCACCGGCGGCGACCTGCTGGTGACGGTGGGCACGAGCGAGGGCCTCGAGGCCGCCGTCAAGATCCTGAAGTACGGCTGAGCGCACGATGGACCACACCGCGCTGTCCCTGATCGAACTGGGGGCGGTCTTCTTCGTGCTGGGCGTGCTCGGGCGCTTGGCCGGGAAGATCGGCCTCTCCCCCATCCCGCTCTACCTGCTCGGCGGCCTCTGCTTCGGCTCCGGCGGGCTGATCCCGCTGACCGACATCGGCGGCTTCACGCACCTGGCCAGCGAAATCGGCGTCGTGCTGCTGCTCCTGCTGCTCGGCCTGGAGTACTCCGCGGCCGAGCTGTTCACCGGGCTGCGCCGCTCGTGGACGGCCGGGCTGGTCGACATCGTCCTCAACGCCGCCCCCGGCGCGGCCGTGGCGCTGCTGCTGGGCTGGGGCCCGGTCGGCGCGATGGTGATGGCGGGCGTCACGTACATCTCGTCGTCCGGGATCATCGCCAAGGTCCTCGGCGACCTCGGCAGGCTCGGCAACCGCGAGACGCCGGTGGTGCTGTCGATCCTCGTGTTCGAGGACCTGGTGATGGCGCTCTACCTGCCGATCCTCACCGCGGTGCTGGGCGGCGTCTCGCTGCTCGGCGGCATGGAGGCCGTCGGGATCTCGCTGCTGGTGATCACCGTGGTCCTGGTGATCGCGCTCAAGTTCGGCCGGTACGTCTCGGCGGCGGTCGACAGCCCGGACCGCGAGGTGTTCCTGCTCAAGGTGCTCGGCGCCGCGCTGCTGGTCGCGGGCATCGCGTCGGCCATGCAGGTGTCGGCCGCGGTCGGCGCGTTCCTGCTCGGCATCGCGATCTCCGGCTCGACGGCCGAGAACGCGACGCACATGCTCGAGCCGCTGCGGGACCTGTTCGCCGCGGTGTTCTTCGTGGTGTTCGGCCTCAACACGAACCCGGCGTCGATCCCGCCGGTGCTCGGCTGGGCCGTGGTGCTCGCGGTGGTCACGACGCTGACGAAGGTCGCCACCGGCTGGTGGGCCGCGCGCCGCCAGGGCATCGGGAAGATGGGCCGCGCCAGAGCCGGGGCGTCGCTGGTGGCCCGGGGCGAGTTCTCGATCGTCATCGCGGGCCTGGCGGTGACAGCGGGCGCGGTGGACGGCGAACTGGCCGCACTGGCGACGGCGTACGTCCTGCTGATGGCCATCCTGGGCCCGACGGCCGCCCGCGTCGTCGAGCCGATAGCCCGGGCGCTGCAACGAAAGTCGGCCACGCGCACCGCTCCCGCCGAAGCGAGCTAGCGTCGGCGCAAAGCCGTGAAGGCCTCCTTACCGGCTCTTATGGCCGGGAAGGAGGCCTTCACGGCTTTCAGCCCAGCTCCGCCCGGCCTGCCGACGGTACGAACGCGCCGCCATCGGGGGTCGGGTGGGTCGAGGCTGCCGGGAGGACTCCGGCCAGCGGGACCGAGATCGACGTCTTCCCCAGGTCCAGGGTGAGCCGGCCGGGCTGGGCCGGGCCGCGGATGAAGCTGCCGTCCGTGCCGCCGATGATCAGGGCCAGCGCGTGGCCCTTCGGCACGATGTGGTCCGTCGAGGCCAGGCGGAACGTCATCGTGTACGCCGTCCCCGGGGTCAGGACCCGTTCCTGCGTCAGGGAAGCGTAGTTCGCGAGGTCCGCCCAGCCGCGGCTGAGGATCGTGTAGTTCACCTTCTTCACGTCCGCGGAGGTCACGCGGTAACAACCGTCGTCACCCGCCGTCGACGAGCCCCAGCAGTTCTCCGTCGTCGCCGTCTTGATGCCCTCGCCGCTGCCCGCGAAGTTGCGGATGGTCGCCGCGCCGAGGTCCACGAGCACCGCCGAAACCCGCGCCGACGACGTGCTCGGCGTCGCCGTGACCGTCAGCGAAGACGTCCCGGACACCTGCAGGGCCGACGTCAGCGTCCCGGTCGAGTACGTCAGCGCCGCGCTGCCCGGGTTCGTCACCCAGGTGTCCTCGCCCACGTTCGGGTTGTCGGTGAACGACGCCGTACCCGGCGCCGCCGCGGTGCCGAGCTTGCCGCCCGCCTGCGGGCGCAACGCCGTCGCCACGGCGTTCGCGGCGGGGTACGCCGTCTGGTCCACCCACTGGTCCGGCTGCCGCTCGACGCTGGCCATCGGGCCGTTCTGGACGCCGTTGTCGATCCCGAGCAGGTAGTGGTCGAACCAGCGGTGCAGCAGGTCGACCCAGTCGGCACGGCGGTAGTCGAACGGGTCGACGTGCCCGGTCTGCGCGAGCCAGATCTTGCGCTCGACGTGGTTGGCGGCCAGCGCGTCCCACCACTGCCCGAAGTTGATCGTCTTGACGTTGAGGTCGTTGACGCCGTGCGAAAGCAACACGCTGGCGTGGACGTTGCGCGCCTGGGTGACGTAGTCCCGTGCGGCCCAGAGCGGCCCGTAGTCGCCGTTCGCGGTCGCTCCCGTGCTCAGGGCCTGGTTCTGCGCCGAGCAGTTCTGCCCGCTGTTGGCCGACTCGACGGTCTGCGCCAGCCCGGCCGGGTTCGAGCCGAACGACGCGCCGTCGGAGCGGTAGTAGTCGTACCAGGAGCTGATCGCCGAGATCGGCACGATCGTCTTCAGCCCGGCGACCCCGGTCGCGGCGACGCCGTTGGCGATCGTGCCGTCGTAGGACTTGCCGATCATGCCGACGTTCCCGGTGCTCCAGCCCGCCGTCACGGCGCTGCCGCCGGTCTTCGCGCTGTACCCGGTGGCGCGGCCGTTCAGCCAGTCGACCACCTTGCGCGCCGAGTCGACGTCGGACGGGCCGCCGACGTCCGCGCAGCCGGCCGACCGGTTCGTCCCGGCCAGGTCGACGAGCACCGCCGCGTACCCGCGCGGCACGAAGTAGTTGTCGTAGAACAGCGGGAACTTCACCGGCTTCCCGGCGCTGTCGTAGCTCTTCAGCTCACTCTCGTTGCCGCGCCCGCAGCAGGAGTAGTACGGGCTGGCGTCCATGATCACCGGCACCTTGGTGCCCTGCGCCGCGGGCTCGGCCGGGCGCACGATGTCGGCGGCGACCCGGTCGGGCTTGCCGTCGCCGTCGCCGTCGCGGCCGATGTCGACCCAGACGGTCTCCCGGATCGCCTTCGTGTAGTCGTAGGTGGGTTCGCTCGCCCGGGGCGCCGCGGCCACGGCCGGGGCGAGCGCGCCGAACAGGACCACCGCGAGGATTCCGCACACCAGACCGGATCGCATGCGCGTCACGCTACGAGCCGGAGATCGTTCCCGCCACGGCGGAAAGTCGGGCGTAGCTTGGCGTCATGACGGAGTCCCTGCCCGCGGTAGGCCGCACGGCCGTCGGCGTCGCCGCGTTACGCGCCCTGGAAAGCCGCCGTCCGGACCGGCTGTTCGACGACCCGTACGCCACCGCGTTCTACGAGGCGGGCCGCTCGGTGCTGCCCGAGCCCGGCGACGGGACGCGGGACGGCCTCGGCCCGCTCTTCGCCGCCCAGGTGGCGATCCGCACGCGGTTCTACGACGACTACCTGCTCGACGCCGGGTGTGCCCAGGTGGTGCTGCTCGCGGCCGGGCTGGACGCACGCGCGTTCCGGCTGGCGTGGCCGCCGGGGGTCCGGCTCTTCGAGCTGGACCTGCCGGAGGTGCTGGCCTTCAAGGACCAGGTGCTGACCGGGCAGGGCGCGCAACCGTCGTGCGAGCGGGTCGTCGTCCCGGCGGACCTGCGCGAAGACTGGGCGAGCGCGCTGAGGGACGCCGGGTTCGACCCCGGCGTCCCGACCGCGTGGCTGGCCGAGGGCCTGCTCGTCTACCTGTCCGCCGAAGACGCCGGCAAGCTGCTCACCACGGTGAGCGAGCTGTCGGCGCCAGGCAGCCGGGTGTCGTTCGAGCACCGGCCCACCGACACCGCGGACGGGCTGCTGGCCCGGGCGCGGGCGACCCCGACCGGCGAGCGCGTCACGCGCCTGTGGCTCGGCGGGCTGGGCGGCCGCGCGCCGGAGTGGCTGCGCGACCACGGCTGGCGGCCGACCACGCACACCCGCGCCGAGCTGGCCGAGGACTACGGCCGCCCGGCCTCCGACGATCAGACCGCCGGCGGGTTCGTCAGCGCCGTGCGGTGACAGCCGGGCCCGAAAGCCGGGTCAGAGCTCGACGTTGCGGTAGAGCGCGCCGACCTCGCCCTTCGTCAGCCGCCGGATCGAGCCGACGCGCTGGTTGCCGAGCTGGACGTCGCCGATCGCGGTGCGGACCAGCTTGAGCACCGGGTGCCCGGCGTCCTTGAGCAGCCGCCGCACGATGTGCTTGCGGCCCTCGTGGATCACCAGCTCGACCAGGGACTTGCCGGAGTGCATGTCCTTGACGCGGAACTGGTCGACCTTCACCAGGCCGTCCGGCAGCTCCCAGCCGTTGCGCAGCTCCTTGCCGAGCCCGCGCGGCACCAGGCCGTCGACCTCGGCCAGGTAGGTCTTGAGCACCTGGTAGGACGGGTGCATCAGCCGGTGGCCGAGGTCACCGTCGTTGGTCAGCAGCAGCAGGCCCTCGGTGTTCTCGTCGAGCCGGCCGACGTGCACGACGCCGGGCGTCTCCTCGTACCGGCCCATCAGGTACTCGCCGACGCAGGGGCGGCCGCGGTCGTCCGACATCGTCGAGTGGACGCCCTTGGGCTTGTTCAGCGCCAGGTAGATCAGGTCGTCGCGCAGGTTCACGCGGGTGCCGTCGACGTGGATGACCGCTACGTCCGGGTCGACGCGGCGCCCCTGCTCGGTGACGACCTCGCCGTTCACCTCGACCCGGCCGGCGGCGATCAGGTCCTCCGCCGCGCGCCGGGAGGCGACCCCGGCTTGCGACAGCACCTTCTGCAGCCGGATGCCGTCGGGGTGTTCACTGGAAGTCATCGATGGTGTCCACTTCGGGTAGCAACGGAGCGATGGCCGGCAGGTCGTTCAGTGACGACAGCCCCAGTCGCTCCAGGAACAGCTCGGTCGTCACGTACAGCGTCCCGGTCGTCTCGGGGTCGGTCCCCATCTCGCCGATGAGGCCGCGCGCGAGCAACGTCCGGATGACACCGTCCACGTTCACGCCGCGCACCGCGGCGACCCTGGAACGGGTCACCGGTTGCCGGTACGCGATCACGGCGAGGCTCTCCAGCGCGGCCCGGGTCAGCTTCGACCGCTGGCCGTCCAGCAGGAGCTTCTCCACGAACGGGGCATAGACGTCTCTAGTGTAGAACCGCCACCCTTCGCCGACGCGCCGCAGGTCGATCCCGCTGGTCCGGTCGGTGAACTTCTGGGCCATGGTGCGCAGCGCGACGATGATCCGGGCCTTGGGTTGCTGCAGGGTGTCGGCCAGGGATTCCTCGCTCGCGGGCGAGTCGACGACCAGCAGCAGCGCCTCGAGCGCGGCTTCGAGAGCCTCGTCGGAAGTGATGTCGGGCAGCGAGTCGGCATCCCCGGCGGCGACGAGATCCGACGCGGGATCGTCGACGGCCGCGGGTTCAGCAGGCTCGGCGGCGGCTTGCGCGGGCGCGACGGCATCGGCCGCGGCCTGGTTCGGCGCGACCTCGTCGGCAGGAGGCTCCTCGGCGGCGACTTCCTCGACCACCGCCTCCGCGACCGCGGGCTCGTCGGCAGCGGTCTCTTCAGCGGCGGCCGGCTCCACGAGCGGCTCCACCGGGTCGCCGTCCTCGGTCACCGGCTCGCCGGACAGGGCCTCGTCCAGGGCCAGCTCCGCCGCGGCCTCGGCGGGTTCTTCACTCGCCGGCGGCTCCGGCGCCGCGATCTCGGCCGCCACGTCGTCGTCGCGGACCCGGTCGTTGTCTTCGGGGCTCACCCGTACTCCTCCTCGTCTCCGGCGGCGTCGGCAGCGAGATCCTGCTCGGCCGCCACGGAGGCTTCTTCCTGCGATCCGCCGGTCCAGCGCACGTGCAGCTCGGCCAGCGCCTCCGACTGCTCGAACTGCACCGTCGCCTCGCGGTAGAGCTCCAGCAGGGCCAGGAACCGCGCCACGATCTCGACCGTGTGTTCGCAGTCGTCGACCAGCTCACTGAACGTCGCCTGGCCGCGTTCGGCCAGCATCACCCGCAGCAGCGCCGCGTGCTCGCGCACCGACACGCGTCCCATGTGGATGTGGGCGATCGACACCGTCGGCGGCGGTTTCGGCTTGAACACCGTGACGGCGATGTCGGCGAACTTCGCCGGCGTCACGCCCAGCATCACCTCGGGCAGCAGCCCGACGAACCGCTCCTCCAGCGCCACCGACCGCGGGTACCGCCGCAGCGCGCCCTGTTCCAGCTCGCCGAACAACGCCGCCACCTGCTTGTACGCGCGGTACTGCAGGATCCGGGCGAACAGCAGGTCACGGGCCTCGAGCAGGGCGAGGTCGTCCTCGTTCTCCACCTCGGCCGACGGCAGCAGCCGCGCGGCCTTGAGGTCGAGCAGGGTCGCCGCGATGACCAGGAACTCGGTCGTCTCGTCGAGGTTCCAGTCCGTGCCCAGCGCCCGGGTGTAGGCGATGAAGTCGTCGGTGACCCGGTGCAGCGCCACCTCGGTGACGTCGAGCTGGTGCTGCGAGATCAGCTGCAGCAGCAGGTCGAACGGCCCCTCGAAGTTGGCCAGCCGCACCTTGAACTTCGACGTGCTCAGTTCCTCGTTGGCCAGGCCTTCGGGGACCATGCCGCCGTGCACCGTCTGGTGTTCGTGCGGTTGCTCGTCCGGGGCCGGGTCGTCGGGGGTCGGTTCCTCAGGGGCCTCTCCGACCGGCTCCGGCGGCGTTTCGGCCGATGCCGGGGTGTCCATCAGCCCTCGGTTTCGCCGCCGTCTGAGCCGACCACCCGCAACCGCTGCACCAGCACCGAGTCCTCGCCGTTCGCGTCGAAGTCGGCCAGCAGCACCGCGACGGCCTCGCGGACCAGCCGGCCGCGGTCGACGACCAGCTCGTGCTTGGCCCGCAGCGTCAGCCGGGCCTGCTCCATCGCGACCAGCTCGTCACCGGAGACGTAGACGGTGATCTTCGCGTCGTGCTTGGTCCGGCCGGAGCCGTGCGGGGCGTCGCCGCTGCGGGCGAGCTGCTCCGTGCGGCCGTGGCCCGCCTTGCCGTTGCCGTTCTCGACGGGTTCGGCGGGCGCGGGCGACGTCTGGGGCGGCAGGTCGAGAGCGGGGCTGGAGGTGATGCGGAAGAGTTCCGACGCTCCGGGCAGGGAAGCGCGCCTGCTCACCGACCGATCACCTCGCGAGCCAGCTGGCGGTACGCCGCCGCGCCGGCCGACTTGGGGGCCCAGGTCGTGATCGGCTCACCCGCGACCGTCGTCTCGGGGAACCGCACCGTGCGGTTGATGACCGTGTCGAACACGATCTCGCCGAATGCCTCCACCACGCGAGCCATGACCTCCTTCGAGTGCAGGGTTCTCGGGTCGTACATGGTGGCGAGAATCCCGACTATGTCCAGTTTGGGGTTGAGGCGTTCCTGCACCTTCTCGATCGTGTCGATCAGGAGCGCTACACCTCGCAGACTGAAGAACTCGCACTCCAACGGGATGATCACGCCGTCCGCGGCGGTCAGCGCGTTCACCGTGAGCAGGCCGAGCGAGGGCTGGCAGTCGACAAGAACATAGTCGTAGTCGTTCATGACCGGACGAAGGACCCGTAACAACGTGTGTTCGCGCCCTACCTCAGCGACGAGCTGGACCTCCGCCGCGGAGAGGTCGATGTTGCTCGGCAGCAGGTCAACGCCGTCGACGCGGGTTTTCAGCAGCACGTCGGTGGCGCTGACGGCCCGCTCCATGATGGCGTTGTAGACCGTGTGGTCCAGTTCGTGCGGCTGGATGCCGAGACCGACGGCGAGCGCGCCCTGCGGGTCGAAGTCGACGAGCAGCACCTTGCGGCCGTACTCGGCGAGCGCGGCACCCAGGTTGATGGTCGACGTCGTCTTGCCGACGCCGCCCTTCTGGTTGCACATCGCCATGATCTTCGCCGGGCCGTGGCGCTCCAGCGGCGGCGGCTCGGGGATCTCGCGGATCGGGCGGCCGGTCGGCCCGATGCCCTCGAGCTTCACCTTCCGCCCGTTGCGCTCTCTCGATTCGTCACCGTCGTGGTGGGCGGGGGTGGCGATGGTGACGTGCTGGAGGTTCGCCGCGGCCGACCCGGCGGACGCGGCCGGTACGGCCGGCTGGTTCGGTGTCGACATGGCGAGAAGGCTCCTTGTCCGTGGCGTCCGGGGCAGCCTATGCGCGGACTCGGAGCCCCGGCAAAGCAACGCGCCGGACCCGAGGGGGCAATGTCAGTCGGCCGTCGGTCCAGGTTAGGAGGGCTGTGGCGCCGCCGTTGGGCCGGCTAGCCCAACGCCCGGGGGTGCGCCGTCGCGTAGACCTCGCGCAGCGTGTTGACCGTGACCAGCGTGTACACCTGCGTCGTGGTCACCGACGCGTGGCCGAGCAGTTCCTGCACGACGCGGACGTCCGCGCCGCCTTCGAGCAGATGCGTGGCGAAGGAGTGGCGCAGCGTGTGCGGCGAGACGGCGGCGGCGATCCCGGCGCGCTCGGCGGTGTCCTTGAGGACCTGCCACGCGCTCTGCCGCGAAAGCCTGCTGCCGCGGACGTTGAGGAACATCGCCGCGGTGCCGCGGCCGTGCGCGGCGAGCACGGGCCGCGCGCGGACGGTGTAGGCGTGCAGCGCGGCGATCGCGGGCCGGCCGACCGGCACCAGCCGCTGCTTGCCGCCCTTGCCGTCGAGCAGGACGGTGCGTTCGTCGTCGTCGACGTCGTCCAGGTCGAGGCCGACGGCCTCGGAGATCCGGGCGCCGGTCGAGTAGAGCAGCTCCAGCAGCGCCCGGTCGCGCAGCGCGCGTTCGCCGTCCGGCGCCGGGGTCTCCAGCAGCCGCAGCACGTCGTCGACCGGCAGGGCCTTGGGCAGCCGTTTCGCCGGCGTCGGCGGCCGGACCTCGCGGGCCGGGTTGTGCTCGGTGACGCCCTCGGCGTGCGCGAACTTGTGCAGGCCCCGCACGGCGACCAGCGCCCGGGCGGCCGACGACGCGGCCAGCGGCTGGTGCTCGGCGTCGCCTTCGCGCAGCGCGGCGCCGAACGAGGTGACGTGGGCGGCCGTGATGTCGGCGATCTCCGCGACGCCGGAGCCGTCGAGGTGCGCGGCGTAGCGGCGCAGGTCACGGGCGTAGCTGTCGAGGGTGTTGCGCGCGGTCCCGCGTTCGACGACCAGGTGGTCGAGGTAGGCGGCGATCACGTCGGCCGTGCGGTGCGGGCTGGAGGCCACGCCGGTCACCTTAGGCCGTGCGGGCACCGTGACCCGGGAGAAACCCCGTTCTCAGCTTCGCGCGGTTACCTTGGATTTCATGGAGTCCGACGAGCTCCGCATCGGCACGGCCGAGCGGGAAGAGGCGGCGAGACTGCTCGCCGACCACTTCGGCATGGGCCGCATCACCCCCGACGAGTACGAGGCGCGGGTGACCGACGCCTACGCCGCCGTGACCCTGGGCGCGTTACGGCCGCTGTTCCGCGACCTGCCGCAGCCGCACCCGGGGTTCCTCGCGCCGCCGCAGCTGCCGATGTACACGCAGCCGACGATGCAGCTGCCGATGTACGGGCCGCCCCCGATGCCGTCTTCCATGCCGGTCCCGATGCCGTACGCGCCGCCGATGCCGATGCCGATGCCGATGCCGACGTCCTACCGGTCCAAGACCGTGGCCGGGGTGCTCCAGATCGTGCTGCCGTTCGGCGTCGGCCGGTTCTACACCGGGCAGATCGGGCTGGGCCTGCTCCAGCTCCTCGTGGTCCTGCTGACCGGGATCGGCGTGCTCTGGCCGATCGTCGACGGCGTCATGCTGCTGGCCAACGGCGGCCTGGACGCCGAAGGCCGCCCGCTGCGCCCCTGAGGCCGGGGCGCAGCGGACAGCTCAGGCTTCGCGTCGCTTGGCGAATGCCGTCGGGCGGTCGCGCCACGGCGCGTCGGCCGGGCGGGGTTCCGCGCCGCCGGTGACCACCGCCTGCGCGGCCAGCACCCCCGACACCGTGGCGCCGTTCACCAGCTCGCCCGCCAAGGCCATCCGGACCGCCTCGGCCAGCGGGAACTTGCGGACGACCAGGTCGGCCTCCTCGTCCCCGAGCACGTCACGCTCCACATCGGACAGTCCGCGGGCCAGGAAGATCCGCACCACCTCGTCGGTGAAGCCGGGTGACGCCGCGACGTCGACCAGGGTCGCCCAGTCGGCGGCGGCCAGCCCGACCTCCTCGACGAGCTCCCGCTTCGCCGTGCCGACCGGGTCCTCGCCGAGGTGATCGATCAGGCCGGCGGGCAGCTCCCACAGCCGGTGCCCCATCGGGTGCCGGTACTGGTGCACGAACGTGACCTGCTGGTCCTCGTCCAGCGCGACGATCGCGACCGCGCCCAGGTGCTCGATGACCTCGCGGGCCGCGGTGTTGCCACCCGGCATCACCACCTGGTCGATCCGCAGGCCGACGACGCGTCCGATGTGGACGTCGCGGCTGGCGGCGACGGTGAACTCGTGCTCTCCCGGCGCGGTCACCGGGCGGCCACGGGGGCTTCGGGCAGCTCGACCGGCAGCCGCTCGGCGACCTTGCGGTCCACCACGGCCTTGACGAACGCGCTGAACAGCGGGTGCGGCCGGGTCGGGCGGCTCTTCAGCTCGGGGTGCGCCTGGGTGCCGACGAAGAACGGGTGCTTGTCGGCGGGCAGCTCGACGAACTCGACCAGGCGGTCGTCCGGCGACGTGCCGGAGAACACCAGGCCGGCGTCGGTGAGCTGCTTGCGGTAGGCGTTGTTCACCTCGTAGCGGTGCCGGTGGCGCTCGGACACCTCGGTGGTGCCGTACGCCTTCGCGACCTGCGAGCCCGGCTTGAGCTTCGCCGGGTACGCGCCGAGCCGCATGGTGCCGCCCATGTCGCGTTCGCCCGCGACGACGTCGCGCTGGTCGGCCATCGTCGAGATCACCGGGTGCTCGGTGTTCTCGTCGAACTCCGACGACCCGGCGTCGGTGATGCCGGCCAGGTGCCGGGCGCCCTCGATGACCATGCACTGCAGGCCGAGGCACAGGCCGAGCAGCGGCACGCCGCGGGTGCGGGCGTACTCGATCGCGCCGACCTTGCCCTCGATGCCGCGGATGCCGAACCCGCCCGGGATCAGCACACCGTCCACATCGGACAGCACGGACGCCGCACCGGACGCGGTCTGCGCGTCGTCGGAGGCGACCCAGACGATCTCGACCTTGGCCCGGTGCGCGAACCCGCCCGCGCGCAGCGCCTCGGTGACCGAGAGGTAGGCGTCCGGCAGGTCGATGTACTTGCCGACGACCGCGATCTTCACCGTCTCGCTCGGGTTGTGCACCCGGTCGAGCAGGTCGCCCCACACCGTCCAGTCGACGTCGCGGAACGGCAGCCCGAGGCGGCGCACCACGTAGGCGTCGAGCGCCTCGCGGTGCAGCACCTTCGGGATGTCGTAGATCGACCGCGCGTCCGGGCAGGCGACGACGGCCTCGTTGTCGACGTCGCACATCAGGCCGATCTTGCGCTTGAGGTCCTCGGGGATCTCCCGGTCGGCCCGGCAGACCAGCGCGTCGGGCTGGATGCCGATGTTGCGCAGCGCGGCAACCGAGTGCTGGGTCGGCTTCGTCTTGAGCTCGCCCGACGGCGCCAGGTACGGCACCAGCGAGACGTGCAGGAAGAAGCACTGGTCGCGGCCGACGTCGTGGCGGACCTGGCGGCACGCCTCCAGGAACGGCAGCGACTCGATGTCGCCGACCGTGCCGCCGACCTCGGTGATGACGACGTCCGGGGCGTTCCCGGCCTCGTCGGGCTCGGCGGCCGCGGTGATCCGGGACTTGATCTCGTCGGTGATGTGCGGAATGACCTGCACCGTGTCGCCGAGGTACTCGCCGCGGCGTTCCTTGGCGATCACCTCGGAGTAGACCTGGCCGGTCGTGACGTTGGCCTTGCCGTCGAGGGAGCGGTCGAGGAAGCGCTCGTAGTGCCCGATGTCGAGGTCGGTCTCGGCGCCGTCGTCGGTGACGAACACCTCACCGTGCTGGAACGGGTTCATCGTCCCGGGGTCGACGTTGAGGTACGGATCGAGCTTCTGCATCGTGACGCGAAGCCCGCGCGCGGTAAGGAGTTGCCCCAGGCTCGAGGCCGTGAGTCCCTTACCCAGAGAGGAGGCGACGCCTCCGGTGACAAATACGTACTTGGTAGCCCGCGACTGAAGTCCCACGGGCCGCCAGCATATCCGAAGGCCGCGGATCCGCATGCTGCGACATGCCCGAACGGCGTTTTGTGCCCCTGACCACGCGTCAGGCGGCGACCTTCGCCAAGCGCAGCCGGGGGCGCCCGGTCAGCGCGCGGCTGCCCGGCAGCCGGCGCAGCACCTCGACGATGACGATCGTCAGCGCGATCGTGGCGACGTAGATGACCGCGCTGAGCCACGGCGCGCCGAAGCGCTCCGCCACGTGCGGGATGACCGGGCCGAGCAGGGCCAGCGCGAGCGGGTGGACCAGGAAGATGCTGAACGACCGGTTCGCCGCCCAGGAGACCAGCCGGGCACCCTTGCCGCCCTCCCGGCGGCGCGCGGCCCACCACGTGGTGAACGCGTAGATCGCCGCGATGACCGTGAGGAACCACGGGATCAGGTACGGCTGGAACGGGTCGCTGGCCACCTGCGGGAACGTTCCACTGTGGACGGTCCGGAGGTAGTACCACTCGGTGCCGGCCAGCACCGCCACCAGCGCGCCGCCGAGCAGCAGCCGGTGCCGGCCGACCCAGGCGTGCACCGTCTCGAAGTGCATCGCGATCACGGCGCCGAAGAGCGTGTAGAACTGGTACGGCAGGATCGTGGCGTACAGGTGCGTGATCGTCTCGTAGCTCACGCCCAGCGGCTGGTAGGTCATGAACGCGACCACGCCGACCTGCACCAGCCCGCTGCCCAGCAGCAGCCACCGGTGCTTGCCCGCAGTGGCCCGCAGGAGCTTCATCAGGAACGGGAACAGCAGGTAGACCTGCATCGTCACGAGCAGGAAGTACAGGTGGTACCAGGCGCCGCCGGTGACGAGGTCGGTCAGCAGCAGCCGCATCGACGCCTCGAGCGAGCCGGGCTGCTGCCCGCCGGTGACCAGCGAATACGCCCAGAAGAACATGGTCCACGCGAGGTAGGGCGTCGCGACCAGCGGCAGCCGGCGGCGCCAGAAATCACCCGCCGTCAGCTCGCGGCCGCGGTTCTGGAACACCAGCACGAACCCGGTCAGCGCGAAGAACGCCTCACGCGTGAAGTGCAGCGGGGTCTCGACGGCATTCGCCCCGACGTCCTGCGCGAAGTTCGTCGCGCCGACCACGTGGATCAGGATCACGCAGGCGAAGGTGATCAACCGGAACAGGTCGATCTGGTGGAGGTAGGGCGCTTTGCCGCCCGGTCTCGTGCCGCGGGCGGGGGCCTCGAGCGTGGCCTGGGCGGTCGTCATCGTGCCACCTTCACGGCACCAGATTCGGCGTTGATCACGGTGTCAGGTTTGCCGCCCATTCTGTGAATTTCCCATGTACCCACTGGGAGCCGCCTGTTGGACCAGCTCCCGCGCGCTGTCGGATATGCCACGTCGGCTCAGGGAGCGGGGAGCCGACGATCATGTTAATGGGTGAGCTTTCCGGCACTTTGAGTGACCTCCGGAGTCACCCGGCCGGCCGCTCACCCGGCTCGTCGTCCCCGAAAAGGGACCTCAGCGTCACTGTCCGGTTGACGCGCACGTGCTCGGCCGCTTCGGCGTGCGCGCGGTCCGCGTCGCCCGAGGCGATGGCGTCGTGGAGACGCCGGTGCTCGTCGAGCAGGTCGGCCCAGTGCTCGTTCTGGCTCGTGAGCCAGCGCAGCCGGCCCTCCAGGGGCTGCAGCATCGTGGTCAGCAGCGCGTTGCCCGCGATGGCGACGATCTCGTCGTGGAAGCGCGAGTTGAGGACGGTGATCCGGGCCGCGTCGCCGCGGGCCGTCGCGCGGGCGGCGTCGGCCAGGACGCGCTCGAGCCGCTTCAGCTCGGCCGCGCCCGCCCGGGACGCCGCGAGCCCGGCGGCGAGACCCTCCAGGGCCTCCCGGACGTCGAACAGCTCCTCGACGTCGACCCGGGCCAGCTGCCGGACGACGACCCGGCGCGGTGACTGGACGACGAGGAACCCCTCGGCCTCCAGGCTGCGGATGGCCTCCCGGACCGGCACCCGGGACACACCCAGGTCCTCGGCCAGCTCGCGCTCGACCAGCCGGTCGCCCGGGCGCAGCCGCCCGGTGAGGATCCGCTCCCGCAGCTCCTCGCGCACCCGCTGCCGGGTGGCCGCGAGGGGCTGCCGTTCACTCGCCGACGTCACCGGGCTCCCCTCGCTCAACATCTCCGTAACCGGACGTAACACGAGTTTATCGACGGGAGGGTTGACTGCCGAAGACCCCGGGGTGATATTTGGGATACCAATTTTTGGTATCCCAAATCTCCGTCCCCGTACGTCGACCGGAGGCACACGCATGACCGCCGCCCCGCTCACCGAATCCGGACAAGAGACGCCCGCCCCGCCGGACCCCCGGCTCTGGAACGAAGACCTCGCCCCCGCCCAAGAGCGCCGGTGGAAGGTCTACGACATCTTCGCGCTGTGGATGTCCGACGTGCACAACCTGGGCAACTACACCTTCGCGGCCGGGCTGTTCGTGCTCGGCCTGTCGGCCTGGCAGGTGTTCACCGCCCTGCTGTTCGGGTTCGTGATCATCTACGTCGGGATGAACCTGATGGGCCGGTTCGGCCAGCGCACCGGCGTGCCGTTCCCGGTCGTCGCGCGGCTGAGCTTCGGCACGTTCGGGGCCAACCTGCCCGCGCTGATCCGCGCGATCATCGCGATCTTCTGGTACGGCATCCAGACCTACCTCGCCAGCGTGGCCATCACACTGCTCGTGCTCGCCATCGACCCGGGCCTGAAACCGTTGACCGAACACGGTTTCCTCGGCCTGCACGCGCTCGGCTGGATCTGTTTCGTCGCGCTCTGGGCGGCCCAGGCGCTGATCCTGACCCGCGGCATGGAGTCGATCCGCAAGTTCCAGGACTGGTGCGGCCCGGCGATCTGGGTCGTGATGATCGCGCTGGCCGTGTGGATCCTCGCCGCCGCCCACTGGAACATCTCGTTCACCAGCAGCCCCAAGCAGCTGTCCACCGGCGAGCAGATCCGGCAGTGGTTCGGCGCGGCCGGGCTGATCCTGGCCACCTACGGCACGCTGATGCTCAACTTCTGCGACTTCTCCCGCAACGCACCGGACCAGAAGACCGTGCGGCGCGGCAACTTCTGGGGCCTGCCGATCAACTCGACGGCGTTCGCGCTGCTGTCGGTCGTCGTCACCGCGGGCAGCATGCAGGTGTTCGGCGAGGCCATCACCGACCCGGCCGAGCTGCTGTCCAAGGTGCACAACACGCCGGTGCTGATCATCGGCGCGCTGACCTTCGCGATCGCCACCATGGGCGTCAACATCGTCGCGAACTTCGTCTCCCCCGCCTACGACCTGGCCAACATCTGGCCGAAGCGGATCACGTTCACCATCGGCGGGATGATCAGCGCGGTCGCCGCGCTGTGCGTGCTGCCGTGGAAGCTGTACTCCTCGCCCGCGGTGGTCAACTACTTCCTCGGCGGGCTCGGCGCGTTCCTCGGGCCGCTGTTCGGGATCATGATCGTCGACTACTACCTGATCCGCCGCGGCAAGGTCGACGTCGCGCAGCTGTTCGTCGACGGCGGCCTCTACCCGCGGGTGAACCCGCGGGCCCTGGTGGCGTTCTTCCCGACCGCCGCGCTCGCCGCGGTGATCGCGCTGGTGCCGTACTTCGCCCCGGCCGCGCCGTACTCGTGGTTCATCGGCACGGCGACGGCCGCGCTGCTGTACTTCGCGGTCTCGCGGAACCAGCGATGAGGATCGTCGTCACCAACTGCAACACCACCGAGGCGATGACGAAGGAGATCGGCGCCGGCGCCCGCGCCGCGGCGAGCCCGGGCACCGAGATCCTCGCCCGGACACCGAAGTGGGGCCCGGAGTCGGCCGAGGGCTGGCTGGACAGCTTCCTCTCGGCGGCCGCCGTCCTCGATCTGCTGCGGGGCCTGGAAGAACCGTTCGACGCGGTCGTGCTCGCCGGGTTCGGCGAGCACGGCCGCGAGGGGGCCCGCGAGCTGCTGGACGTCCCGGTCGTCGACATCACCGAGGCCGCGGCGCACCTGGCCTGCCTGCTGGGCCGCCGCTACGGCGTCGTGACCACTTTGGACCGGACGTGCGGGCTGATCGAGGACAGCCTGCACTCCGCCGGCGTCGCCCAGAACTGCGTGACGGTCACCGGTGCCGGCCTCGGCGTGCTGGAGCTGACGGACGAACGCCGCACGGAGTCGGCGTTGCTGACCGCCGGGCGCCGGGCGCGCGACGCCGGAGCGGAGGTCCTGGTGCTCGGCTGCGCCGGGATGACGGGGCTGGACCGGCGGATCGCGACGATGCTGGACATCCCGGTCATCGACGGCGTCGCCGCCGCCGTCCGGCTCGCCGAGTCGCTCGTCGCGCTGGGCCTCAAGACCAGCCGGGCCGGGTCCTACGCCCGGCCGCTGGACAAGAAGCGCACCTGGCCGGCTGTTTGACAGCCGCCGCCACGGGGAGCCAGAATCGCCGTCGCCACTGCCGTACCGCCGCCCGGTGACGAGTGGGGATCCTGGCGTCCCCGAAAGGGCGGTCCAAGGTGCGAAGGCAGCTACACGTTCTCGGGGCGACGGTGCTGGCCGCGTGCCTGGCCCTGGTCCCGCTCAGCGGGACGGCGACGGCCGGGCAGGCGCCGCACACCGTCGTCACCGACGGCAAGAAGCTCGCGGACATCCAGTCGGCGCTGAAGCACGGCCACGCCACGCGGGCGCAGCGCGACGCGCTGAAGGTGGTGCTGGGCAAGGCGAACACAGCACTGACGGCCGGCCCGTGGTCGGTCGTCGACAAGCCGGCCGCGCCGCCGAGCGGCGACAAGCACGACTACCTGAGCCAGGCGCCCTACTGGTGGGCGAGTGAGAAGACGCCGGAGAACCCGCAGGGTTGCCCGTACGTCAACAAGGACGGCCAGCGCAACCCGGAGGCCGACGCGATCACCGACCACACCTACCGGATGGTGGCGTGGGACGCGATGTACTACCTCTCGCTCGCCTGGTACTACACCGGCGACGCGAAGTACGCGAAGCGGGCGGCGCTGGACATCCGGACGTGGTTCCTCGACCCGGCCACCAAGATGAACCCGAACATGACGTACTCGCAGATCATCCCGTGCAAGAACACGATCAGCGGGACCGGGATCATCGACTCGACGCAGTCGTTCAGCCAGGTGCTCGACGTCTTCGCGCTGCTCGACACGGGCGCGCCGGGCTGGACGGGCAAGGACCGCTCCGGCGTCAAGGCGTGGCTGTCGCAGTACCTGGACTGGATGCAGACGAGCCCGCAGGCGAAGCTGGAACTGGCCGCCACGAACAACCACGGCACGTTCCTCGACATGCAGAACGCGACGATCGCCGCGTACTTGGGCCAGCGGGACACGGCGAAGAAGATCGTGCTGGACGCGGAGAAGAACCGGTTCCCCGTGCAGTTCGCGGCCGACGGCAGCCAGCCGCTCGAGCTGTCGCGGACGATGTCGTGGCACTACGTCAACTTCAACCTCACGGCGTGGGGCCGGATGGCCGAGCTCGGCAAGAACCTCGGCGTCGACGTCTGGAAGTACACCGCGCCCAACGGCGCGACCCTGCGCAAGGTCGTCGACCAGCTGATCCCCGGCGCGCTGCAGGGCGCGGCGGGCTGGCCGCACCAGCAGATCGGCGTGTTCGACCAGTCGATCGCGGCGGACATCTTCCACGCCGCGGCCGAGGAAGCGCACGACGGCCAGGCGGCCGCGGCGCTGAAGAAGATGCCGCTGCCCGCCGGCGGTGACACGTGGTCCGTGCGCGTGTCGTGCTTCCCGCTCGACCCGCCGCTCAAGTAACCCCTGCCGACAACCCCTACCAACGCTGGGAAATCCGGACACCAGACCCCATAGCGCACGGCTCCCGAGATTGGTCTAGTCCAAAGTATTGACACTCGGTGTGCGCACGCGCACATTCATGAACGGGCCGGCACCTGTTCGTGAAAACCATCGCGTACCGCCCCCTCTCGCGCCGACGCGGCCCGGGAGGGGGCCGTCCGCCTGCGCGAGGAGACAGCATGCAGAGGGTTTCCCGAAGATTGGCGATGTTCGCCGCCGCCGTGGCCGCCCTGGTCGTGGGCGCGCTCACGGTCGCCGGCCCGGCCGCGCCACCCGCGGCCGCCGCCACTTCCGGCGGGGTCCGGATCGCCTACTTCGACCAGTGGAGCATCTACCAGAACGCCTACTACCTGAAGAACGTCGACGCGATCGCCGGCAACCTCGACTACCTGCTCTACGACTTCGAGAACATCGATCCCACGAACCACACCTGCTTCGAGGCGTCGAAGGCGACCACGCCCGACCCGGGCGGCGAGACCGACCCGAACGCCGGTGACGGCGGCGAGGACCAGTTCGCCGACTACCAGAAGTCCTTCGGCTCCGACATCAGCGTCGACGGCACCGCCGACACCTTCAACCAGCCGATCGTCGGCAACTTCCACCAGCTGCAGGAGCTCAAGGCCCGGCACCCGAACCTCAAGGTGCTGCTGTCGATCGGCGGCTGGACGTACTCGAAGTACTTCTCCGACGCCGCCGCGACCGACGCGTCGCGCAAGAAGTTCGTCAGCTCGTGCCTGGACATGTTCATCAAGGGCAACATCCCGGCCTCCGGCGGTTACGGCGGCCCGGGCACCGCGGCGGGCATCTTCGACGGCGTGGACATCGACTGGGAGTACCCGGGTTCCCCGACCGGGCACGTCGGCAACCACTACAGCGCCGCCGACACCGCGAACTACACCGCGCTGCTGGCGGAGTTCCGCACCGAGCTGGACGCCTTGGGCGGCAAGCACTACGCGCTCTCGGCCGCGTTGCCGGGCGGGCAGGACAAGATCGCGAAGATCCAGACCGACAAGATCGGGCAGTACCTGGACTTCGGCAACGCGATGACCTACGACATGCACGGCGCGTGGGACGCCACCGGGCCGACGAACTTCCAGGACCCGCTGTACTCCTCGCCGAGTGACCCGTCGGGCACCATCCCACCGGGCACGGAGAAGTACACGACCGACTCGGTGATCAAGGACTACCTGCACGGCAACAGCGCGTACGGCATCGCGGGCGGGTTCCCCGCGAGCAAGCTGACGCTGGGCATCCCGTTCTACTACCGCGGCTGGACCGGCGTGCCGGCCGGCTCGAACCACGGCCTGTACCAGTCGGCTTCGGGTCCGTCGGCAGGACACACGCTGAGCGGCAACGTGCCGGGTGTGGCGATGTACAAAGAACTCTCCGGCATCGTCGACAACCCGGCCGACACCTTCTGGGACCCGGTCACGCAGTCGGCCTGGTTCTACGACGGCACGAACTTCTTCGGCGGCTCGTCCGCGCAGTCGATCAAGGCCCGCACCGACTACATCCACTGCACCGGCCTCGGCGGCGCGATGATGTTCTCACTCTACGACCTGGACCCGGGTTCGACGCTCTTCCACGCCGTGGTCAACGGCCTGGCCGCGTCGACGCCGAACTGCTCGACGCCGCCGCCGACCACCACGCCGACGACCCCGACCACACCCACCACCCCGACGACCCCCACCACCCCGACCACGCCCACGACACCCACCACCCCGCCGACGACCACGCCCACCACGCCGCCGTCGGTCCCCGCGTGGGCGCCGAACACGGCGTACGCCACGGGCGCGAAGGTGACCTACAACGGCGTCACGTACACGTGCCGCCAGGCCCACACCTCGTTGGTGGGCTGGGAACCGCCGAACGTCCCGGCACTCTGGCTGGCCAGCTGAGCAGTCTGCCGCGGCTTGTCGTGAGTGGTAATGAGGGTTCTAACCCTCATTACCACTCACGACGTCAGTTGCCGGTGGGGCTGGTGACGCCCGGTGCGGGAGCCTGGGCGTTGCCCGCGATGCCGTACCGGCCGGCCGCGCCGTCGAGCTGTTCCTTCAACGCCAGCACGGTGCTCACCCGGCCGGCGGAGGTGTCTACGTTGTCCACAGTGGACAGGATCGACGTCGCCGAGGTGTCCGCGCGGACGACGCCGAGCGCGCCGGTGCCTTCGGCCGACCCGGCGTCCCCCGCGAGCACGGTGCCCGCACCGGTGCGGTCGAGCTGGGTGGTGAACCGCGCGATGGTGGCCGCCCGGTCGCCCGCGCCGTCGCCGGTCGCCTGCGCGCCGGTGAGCACCACGGCCAGCTGCGCCGGCTTGACGTCCTGACCCGCCTTGACGAACCCGCCGTCGGTGAGCCCGCCCAGGGCGGCGGCCAGCTCCTCACCCGAGGACTGCGGCTTGGCGGACGCCTTGTCCAGCAACAACACCGAGCCGAGCAGCGCGCCGGCGAGCGTGCCGGAGTCACCCGCGGTCGGGAACTTCGACCCGGCCGGCTGCAGCCGCGTGACGACGTCGCGGAGCTGGTCGGCCTTCTCGGGATCGGCGAACGCGGCCGTCAGCTGCACCTCGCCGGTCACGGTCGCGCCGGACTGGCCGATCAGCTGCTTGAGCGCGTCCCGGTCGGCCGGGCGCGCGTCTTCGGTGGTCACGAGGACCACCGTGCGCTTGTCCAGCACCCCGGCGACGACCTTCGGCCCCATGGCGCCGGCGAACGCGTCCGCGTCGGCGAGCCGGGCGGTGAGCGCGTTGCGCTGGGCTTCGAGGTCGGAGACCTGGCTGCCCAGGTCCTTCTTCTCCCCCGCCAGCCCCGAAAGCAGCGAGCCGTTCAGCGCCGTCGAACCGAGCACGACGCCGACGGCGAGAGCCAGGAAGCAGGCGGCGATGGAAACTACGTGGTAGCGAAGCGAAATCACGTGAACAATCCCTTGACCCAGGCAGCGAGCGAATTCCAGGTGTGCCGGAGCCAGTCCAGGTAGACCGAGCCCACGTCGGACACCAGCAGGGCCGCGGCGACGACCACGACCGCGGCGAGCACGAGCAGGACGACCGCGCCGATCGAGACCCGGCTGCGGTGCAGCGTCGCCACCGCTTTCCCGTCGACGAGCTTCGTGCCGAGCTTCAGGCGCGTGAGGAACGTCGACGGGTTGGAGCCGGACCGGCCGTGGTCGAGGAACTCGCGCAGGGTGGCCTGGAAACCGACCGTGACCACGAGGGTCGCGCCGTGCGCGTCGGCCAGCAGCAGCGCGAGGTCTTCGGCGTTGCCGGACGCGGGGAACGTCACCGCGCCGATGCCGAGGTCCTGGATCCGCTCGACGCCGGGGGCGTGCCCGTCCGGCTGGGCGGGCACCACGACCTCGCCGCCGCTGCGCAGCGTGGCGGTGCCGATCCCGGTCGGGTCGCCGACCATGACGTCCGGCAGGTGCCCCTGCGCCCGCAGGGTGTCGGCGCCGGCGTCGACACCGATCAGCACCGGCCGGTGCTCGGCGATGTACTTCTTGAGCTTCTTGAGGTCCTCGGCGTGCCCGTTGCCGCCCGCGACGACCAGCACGTGCCGGTCCCGCAGCTGCACCTTCAGCTCCGGCACGCCGACGCCGTCGAGGATCAGGGTGCGCTCGCGGCGCAGGAACTCGATGGTGTTGGCCGAGAACGCCTCCAGCTGCGTCGACATCCCGGCCTTGGCCTCGATCATCTGGTCCGCGACGCTGTCGGCGGTCTGCTCGATGCCGGAGGCGACCTGGCGCTCGCCGACGTACACGACGCCGTCGAGCAGCCGCAGCTTCGTGCCGTCCTTGATCGAGCGCAGCAGCTCCCCGCCGACCGAGTCGACCAGCGGGACGCCGGCGGCGATGAGGATCTCGGGGCCCAGGTTGGGGAACCGGCCGGAGATCGAGGGCGACGCGTTGACCACGCCGGCGACCTCGGCGTCGACGAGCGCGTCGGCCGTCGCGCGGTCGAGGTCCAGCTGGTCGAGCACGACGATGTCACCCGGACTGATCCGGCGCAGCAGCTCCCGGGTGCGGCGGTCGACCCTGGCGACCCCGGTGATGCCCGGCAGGGGTTCGGAGTTCCGCGTGAGCAGCCCGGTGAGCTTCATGTGGCCGATGGTGACAAATTTGCTCGTGGGACTGCGCACGCCACGCCGTAGCAGAGGTGACTCGTTGTGGTGAGCCACGCCGCGCCCAAGTTCTCGATCAGGCGTCGGACTCCTCCGAAAGAGACCCGAAATCGAGGTTCACCCAGGGGCTGCCCGGGTCCTGAAGGAGCTGGTGGTGGACCCGCACGGCGGCGGGGTACCACTCGCCGAACTCGTCGTCCCGGCTGTGCAGCACCCGCCCCATGAGATAGCCCGCCGACAGGTCGGCCCATGACTGGTGGTAGCGACGCGCGAGCGAGCCGGCCTCCAGGACCATCAGCTCGGCGGTGAGCGCGTCGCAGTACCCGGCGGCCAGCCCCCAGCGCGCGATGTTGACCGCGCGCCCGACGTCCCAGGACAACGCCGTCGTGACGAAGCCCCCGGCGTCGAGCAGGCCGTCGGCGCGGAAGCGCTGCTCGTAGCGCGACACCCGGCGCACGGTGTCGCGCAGCTCGTCGGCCTGGTCATCGGCGTCGTTCTCCGCGCACCACCGGCCCACCAGCTGCGCCCAGGTCAGCGGGTCGAACTCGCCGTCGCGCAGCCCGGACTCGGCGGCGAACCGCAGGCGCAGCATCAGCACCAGGTTGCCGGGCGTGAGCGCGTAGCCGTCGCCGATGAGGTCGCCGATCGTGGCGCGCCAGGCCGGTGGGTCGGCCACGCCCCACCAGTCGCGCAGGCCGCGGACCTCGGCCACGTAGTCGTGGTAGCGCGCGTCGAGCAGGTTCCACGGCGCCGCGTTCAGCACGGCCAGGTGCGCCCCGCAGGCGAGCGCGTGCGCGATCGGCCCTTCGAGGTGCCCGTACGGCGCGGTGATCAGCCGTTCGACCTGCTCTTCCAGCGGCGTGACGTCGTCGAGGTGGGCGTCCAGCCACGGCTGCAGCGTCGCGCCCGGCAGCCGCCACTCGCCCCGGGTGCCGCGGTTGAACACGACCCGCTCGTGGCGCCCGACGCCGTCGACCGCCCAATCGAGCGCCCCGCTCATCACGACGACGTCCGGCCCGAGGTCGGGCAGCGCGCCGCGGGTGAAGACCTGCAGGAACTCGTCACCGCCGGTCTCGTGGTAGACGTTCGGGAAGGTCTCGGCGCGGTCCTCGAGGATGCTCTCGGCGTCGGCCCGCCGGATGGGGACGAACAGTTCCTCCCCGGCGAGCAGGCCGAGGTAGGTGTCGAGGTCGCCCTCCCGGCGGGCGGCGGCCAGCTGCGCTTCGACGTCGGCGGGTGGCGGCAGGACCAAGGGGCGGCTCCCTCCACTTAGCCGGTCAGCACGACGAGCTTGCCCGCCGTCCGGTTGTGCTCCAGGTCGTCGTGCGCCTGCCGGATCGCCTCCATCGGGTAGACCCGGGCCGGGCCGAGGCTGACGCCGCCGGCGGCGATCCGGTCGAGGTACCGCTGGAGAACCGATGCGGGCAGATCGTCCGCCTCACCACCATAAGCGGTCAAGCGCACACCGGCGGGAAGGTATCCGATCGGATAGAAATTCTTGATTGTCCACTGGTTCGAGAGCATGCCCGTGAAGCACACCGTGCCGTGCACGCGGACGGCCGCGAGGGTGTCCGGCAGGGTCGGCGTCCCGACGAGCTCGAGAGCGGCGTCGACGCCGTCCGGGACGATCGCCCGGACCTGCGCGGCGACGTCGCCGTCGTCCAGGAGCGGGTGCTCGACGCCGTGCGCGGCCAGGGTGTCCAGGCGATCCCGCTGCCGGGTCGTGGCGAAGACGGTGGCGCCGAGGTCGCGGGCGAGCGTCGCGGTGGCGAAGCCGAGCGCGGACGTCCCGCCGCGGATCAGCAGCGTCTGGCCTTCCCGCAGGTCGAGGCCGGTGGTGAGGGAGCCGTACGCGGTCTGCAGCGTCTCCGGGACCTGGCCGAGCACCTCCCACGGCAGGTCCGAGCGGAACGGCACGACCTGCTCGCGCGGGACGAGCGTGTACTCGGCATAACCGCCGTCGAAGGTGCGGCCCATCCCGCCCATCATCGTGGCGACCTGCTGCCCGACCTCGAAACCGCCGTCCGGCGCGGCGTCGACGACGCCGACGGCCTCGATGCCGGGCACCCGCGGGAACGTGACGCCGTCGGCCAGGCCGAGGCGGGTGTGCAGCTCGGAACGGTTGAGCCCGAACGCCTTGACGGCGATCCGGACCCAGCCCGGTTTCGCCTCGGGCAGCGGGATGTCCTTCAGTTCGAGGTTCTCGACCGGGCCGGGTTCCCGGAGTACCACTGCGCGCATCGGGCGTCCTTTCTTCGCAAGCGAACAGTCCGCACAACAACTGTTCGCACGAGTACTATTCCCGGGGTGAGCCTGTCCCGAGAACACGACGCGGCGTGGCGCGGCTTCCTGCGCTCGTCGGCCCTGCTGCTGCGGGTGCTGGACGCGGACCTGCGCGCCGCGCACGGGATGTCGCACCGCACCTACGACGCGCTGGTCCAGCTCTCGGAGGCGCCGGAACAGCGGCTCCACATGAAGGACCTGGCCGACGCCCTGGTGCACAGCGCGAGCGGGCTGACCCGGTTGGTCGACGGCCTCGAGCGCGACGGTTACGCGCGGCGCGAGGTGGACGCGGGCAACCGCCGGGCCACCCTGGTGGTCCTGACACCGGCGGGCTTGGCGGCGCTGGAGGAGGCGTGGCCCACGCACGTCCGGGGCGTCGAACGCCACTTCGCCAAGCACGTGAGCCGTGAGCAGGCCCGCGTGCTCGCAGACGTGTTCCGCGCCGTCAACGCGGACCTGGACGGCTGACGCGTACTACTTCTTCTTGGCCCGCTTGCGTTTCGGCTCGAACTCGGTCTTGTCCTTCTCGGCCGTCGCCAGGAGTTCCTCGGCGTGCGCGCGGCCCGTTTCGTTGTCCATGCCGGCGAGCATCCGGGCCAGCTCGCTGACGCGGTCGCCCTGGCTCAGGTTCTTGATCCCGCTGCGCGTCACCCCGCCGGTGTGCCCCTTGTCCACCACCAGGTGCTGGTCGGCGAACGCGGCCACCTGCGGCAGGTGCGTGACCACCAGGACCTGGTGGGTCCGCGCGAGCCGCGCCAGCCGGCGGCCGATCTCGATCGCCGCGCGGCCGCCGACGCCGGCGTCGACCTCGTCGAACACCAGCGTCTGCACCGTGTCGGCGTGCGCGAGGACGACCTCGATCGCCAGCATCACCCGGGACAGCTCACCGCCCGAGGCGGCCTTGTGCACCGGCAGCGGCGGCGCGCCGTCGTGGGCCCGCAGCAGCAGCTCGACGTCGTCGATGCCGTCGGCGCCCGCGTGCACCGCGTGGCCGTCGATGGCCAGCGCGTGGGTGTCGCCGTGCTCGGCCGGGCGCTGCTCGACCGTCACCTCGATCGCGGCCTGGCCCATCGCCAGGCCGGACAGCTCCCGGGTGATCTCCGCCGCCAGCTCGGCGGCGGACTTCTCCCGCGCCGCCGACACCTCGACGGCGTGGGTGGCCAGCTGCACCGCGAGCTGGTCGCGCCGCATCGCCAGCTCGGCCAGCGCCTCTTCCGAGGTGTCCATGGTCTCCAGGCGGCGCCGGGCGTCCTCGGCCCAGGCGAGCACGCCGTCGACGTCCGCCGCGTACTTGCGGGTCAGCCGCTTGAGGTCGCCTTGGCGGGCCAGCACCTTCTCCAGCAGCGCCGGGTCGGCGTCGAGCGTCTCGACGTACCCGCCGAGCTCGGCCCCGACGTCGGCCAGCAGCACCGACGCCTCTTCCAGCCGCGGCGCCAGCTCGCGCAGCACGCCGTCTTCCGACGTCGACAACCGCCGCAGCGCCTCGGAGACCAGGCCCATGGCGCCGGGGGCGTCCGGGTCGCCTTCGGCCGAGCCGGAGACGGCGATGTGCGCCTCGGTCGCGGTCGCCCGCAGCTCGTCGACCGCCGCGAGCCGCTTGATCTGCGCGGTGAGGTCGACGTCCTCGCCCGGGGTCGGCTCGACCGCGTCGATCTCGGTGAGCCCGTGCTTGAGCAGGTCCGCCTGCTGGGCCATCTCGCGGGAGCGGGTGGAGCGCTCGGTCAGCTCGGCGATCACCGCCAGCCACTCGGAGCGGATCTCCTGGTAGGCGCGCAGCGGCTTGGTGACGGCGTCGCCGGCGAACCGGTCGATCACCGCGCGCTGCTCGGCCGGGCGCAGCAGCCGCAGCTGGTCGTTCTGCCCGTGCACCGCGATCAGCTGTTCGGACAGCTCCGCGAGCACGCCGACCGGCACCGACCGGCCGCCCAGGTGGGCCCGGGACCGGCCGTCGACGGCGATGGCGCGCAGCGCAATGACGCTGCCGTCCTCGTCCACGTCGGCACCGGAGTCGGTGACGATCCGTTCGGCGCCTTCGACGCCCGAATAGGTGAACCGTCCTTCCACGAACGCCTTGAGCATCCCCGTTCGTACCTTCGAGACCTCGGCCCGGCCCCCGGAGAGCAGGTGGAGCCCGGTGACGACCATGGTCTTCCCGGCACCCGTCTCACCGGTGACGACGGTGAAGCCCGCGTGCAGTTCCAGCAGGGCGTCCTCGATGACTCCGAGGCCCTGGATGCGCATCTCGGCCAGCACGCCGCCTACCGTAGCGGCCCCCACCGACACTCCGCGCACCCGGCGGCCCGGCGAGTCGCCGATATGTTCGAATAAAGCGCCGAACGGGCCGTTCGCGCCCTTACTCGTTCGGGCGGGCGTGCCGCTCGCGCCAGCTCTTCACCGGCAAGGCGAACTTCTGCACCAGGCGATCGGTGAACGGGCCGTCCCACAACCGGACCAGCCGCACCGGCGTGCCGCCGCACGTGACCCGCACCCGGGCACCCGGCGGCAAGTCGTGGCTGCGGGTGCCGTCGCAGGTCAGGACCGCGGACGAGCCGTCCGGGTCGATCCCGACGGTGATCACCGAGTCGCGTGAGACGACCAGCGGCCGGGAGAACATCGCGTGCGCGTTGCTCGGCACCACCAGCAGCGCCTGCACGTCCGGCCAGATGATCGGCCCGCCGGCCGAAAACGCGTACGCCGTCGAACCGGTCGGTGTGGCGCACAGCACACCGTCGCAGCCGAACGCCGAAACCGGCCGCCCGTCGACCTCGATCAGCGCGTCGAGCACCCGCTCGCGTGTGCTCTTCTCGACGCTGGCCTCGTTCAGCGCCCAGGTCCGGCTCAGCTCGGTGCCGCCGTGGGTGACCGTGACGTCGATCGTCATCCGCTCTTCGACCTGGTAGTCGCCGTCGACGACGCGCTGCACGGTGTCGGCCAGCGCGTCCGAGTCGGCCTCGGCGAGGAACCCGACACGGCCCAGGTTCACACCCAGCACCGGCACCCCGGCCGGGCGGGCGATCTCGGCCGCGCGCAGCAGCGTGCCGTCACCGCCGAGCACGAACACCAGCTCGACCCCCGCGGCGGGGTTGTCGTCCGGGTCGACGACGGTGCAGGACGCGCCGACGCCGTGCTCGTCCGGATTGATCAGCGCGCAGACGTCGTCCTCGATCACCCGGATCCGGATCCCGGCCTTGGCGAAGCGCGCGGAAACCTCGCGCGCGGCCTCGCCGGTGGCTTCCCGGTCGGGGTGCACCATGAGGAGAACTTCACGTTCGGTGGTCATGCGGGCCCTTCCTCGACGGCGGTTCGGACGAGCCGCTCGGCCTCAGACCTGTCTACCGCGTCCACAGTGGACTCGGCCACGTGTTCTTTCCTGAGCCACACGAAATACTCGACGTTCCCTGACGGCCCGGGCAGCGGGCTGGCGGTCACCCCGCGCAGCGAGAGGCCCAGTTTCGCGGCTTCGTCGAGCACGTTCAGCACCGATTCGGCACGCAGCTCGGGGTCGCGCACGACACCACCGCTACCCAGCCGGTCCTTGCCCACTTCGAACTGGGGCTTCACCATCGGCACCAGATCGGCGCCCTCGCGCACGCACTCGACGAGCGCGGGCAGCACGAGCTTGAGCGAGATGAACGAGAGATCGCCGACCACGAGATCGACTTGGCCGCCAAGATCGTCCGGCGTGAGGTTGCGGACGTTGGTGCGGTCCAGCACCACGACCCGCTCATCGGTGCGGATCCGCCAGTCGAGCAGACCGCGGCCGACGTCGGCGGCGATCACGGTCGCGGCGCCGCCGCGCAGCAGCACGTCGGTGAACCCGCCGGTGGACGCGCCCGCGTCGAGGCAGCGCTTGCCTTCGACGTCCAGCCCGAACGGGCCGAACGCCTCGAGCGCGCCGAGCAGCTTGTGCGCACCGCGCGAAGCCCAGCCGGGGTCGTCTTCGTCCTTCACGACGATGGGCGCGCCGGTCTCCACGCCGGTGGCGGGCTTCGACGCGACCATCCCGCGCACGGTGACCTTGCCGCCGGTGATCAGGGCCGAGGCCTGCTCGCGTGAGCGGGCGAGGCCGCGCCGAACCAGTTCCGCGTCGAGGCGGGCCCGCTTGGGCACCTGGTCAGACCTTGTCGATGCTGGACAGGGCCACGGTCAGCTCGGTGTGCACGGCGTCGAAGCGCTCGACGTGCTCGGTGAGCGGAAGCGCGTCCAGGTCGTCCAGACCGGCGACGGCCTCGGCGATGCCGGCCCGCGGGTCGGTCTGCTCGGAGAACGCGCCGGGCGGCGGTCCCGGGACGGGGTACGGGTGATCCTGCACGTCAAGAACGGTATCAGTCAGGCCAGTCCGAGCCGCGCCAGCGCGGCCTTCGCGGCGTCACCGTCGGCCTGGACCGTCGTCTCGCCGGACTCCCACGCCGCGTGGCAGAGCGCCCGGAGCAGGTCCAGGTCGTCACCCTCGCCGTCGACAGTGAGGACGTCCCCGGCGTCGACCGACCAGCCGGGCCGGGGCCCGATCTTCAGTTCTTCGAGAGTGGACGTGAGCGCGGTGAGATCCGCCGCGAGGTAGGTGCCGCGCTCGGCCGGGACGGCCTCGACCAGCTGCTTCGGCGTCGCGACGCCGGAGAGCACGACGAGCGAGTCGACACCCGCGGCGACCGCACCGGCGATGTCGGTGTCGAGCCGGTCCCCGACGACGAGCGGATGCTCCGCCCCGGCCGACTTCGCCGCGGTCTCGAACAGCAGCGGCTCCGGCTTCCCGGCGACCACCGGTGCGACGTCGGTGGCCGTGCGCAGCGCGGCGACCATCGAGCCGTTGCCCGGCAGCAGGCCCCGCTCACTGGGCAGCGTCGCGTCGACGTTGCAGGCCACCCACAGCGCACCCGCCCGGATGGCCAGGCACGCCTCGGCGAGCGCGGCCCAGGTGTTGTCGGGCGAGTGCCCTTGCACGACGGCCTGGACGCTCTCGCCGTTCTCCCGGACGGCCTTCAACCCGGCCTGGGCAACCTCGGCGGCGAGCGCCTCGGTGCCCACGACGAGCACCTCAGCGCCCGGCGCGAGCCGTTCACGAAGCAACACGGCGCCGGCTTGAGCGCTGGTGTGCACCTCACCGACCTCGGCGGGCATGCCGAGGCCGACAAGGTGCTCGACGACCTCGGCCGGAGCCTTGGACGCGTTGTTCGTGACGAACCGCACCGGCGTCCCGTGATCCCGGGCGGCCTTGACCGTCTCCGGGGCCCCCGGGATCACCTGGGTGCCGTGGTAGACGGTGCCGTCAAGATCGAACAGGACGGCGTCATAGGCCGCCAGCAGGGAGTCAGTCATCCGACTCGACGGTGGCACCAGGCTCGTCGCCTTCAGCTGGGGCAGGCTTGTCGGCCTCAGCCTTGGCGGGCTTGTCGGCCTCCGCCGGGTCGGCGGCTTCAACCTTGGCCGGGTCGGTCGCGTCGGCGATCTTGGCCGAACCGGTGGCCTCGGCTGACTCGTCCGCCTTGGCCGATTCGGTTGTCTCGGCCACCTCGGTCACCTTCGCTGACTCGTTCGCCTGAGCTGCCTTGGCCGCCTCAGTTGCCTTCGCGGGCTCGTCCGCCTGGGTGGCCTTGGCCGGCTCGGCCGCGTCGACCGATTCGGTTACCTCAGCGGTCTTAGCCGCCTCAGTCACCTTCGTCGACTCGGTCGCCTTCGCCGCCTTGGTGGGCTCGTCGGTCCCGGCCGCGTCAGCGGTCTTCGCCGGCTCGGTCACCTTGGGCGCCTCGGTGGTCTTGGCCGCCTTGGCCGATTCGGGCGCCTTGGCCGGCTCGAGCCCTTCGTTCGAGAGGTCCGCGGCGCGCTCGGCCGCGTCGGTCTCGTCGTCCGCGTCGGCTTCGGCCGCGTTGAGGAACCAGCGGATGGCCTCGTCCTTGCGCTCCGCCGCGACCAGGTTGTCGGCGTAGGCGTAGAAGAGCCGCGCGCTCCACGGGTCGCGCTTCTCGGCCTTGAGGTCCGCGCCCTGCAGGGAAACGACCGCGGCGTTGATCTGCCCGAGGTCCCGGCGCGCTCCGGCCGCGACGATCGCCAGCTCGATCTGCGTGGCCTTCGCCAGCTTCGTCGTGTCGGCTTCCTTCGCGAGGTCCAGAGCCCGCTCGGGCCGGCCCAGCGCGCGTTCGGCGTCGGCGATGATCGCGATGTGGTCGTCGCTGCGGGTCATCCGCCGGACGGCGCGCAGTTCCGACAGCGCCTCCGCCCAGTTGCCGGAGTTGTAGGCGACCAGGCCGAGCGCCTCCCGCACGATCGGCACACGCGAGGCCTTGGCCTTGGCGTACTTGGCGTGCTCGAGCGCGGCCTCGGGGTCGCTGTCCATCAGGCCGCCGGCCGCGACGAGGTGCTTCCCGACGGTCTCGGCCAGCGCCTTCGGCAGCGTCCGCAGCTCGCGGCGGGCTTCCTCGTCGAGGTCGGAGAACTCGACGCCTTCGGGCAGCTCCGGTGCTTCCAGGAACTCCTTCGCCAAGGCCTCGTCGTCGAGCGGGGTGTGAACGCCGGGCCGCGGGTTGCGGTGGACGCTGTCCTTGCGCTCGAACTCCCGCCGCACGGGACGTTCCTTGCGGTCGCCGTGGTCGCGAGCCGGACGCTTGTCGTCGCGGGTGTTGTCGAACGGCTTCCCGGTGTCGCGGGAACCCCCGCCGGAGCGGTCGTCCCGGCCGCCGGAGTCACGCGGATCACGGCTGTCGTCGCGGCCCTGGTAGCCACCGGTCCGACGGTTCTCGTCACGCCCCTGGTAGCCGCCGGGCTTGCGGTCGTCGTCACGGCGCTGGTAGCTGCCGGACTCCCGGGAGGTCCCGGGCTTGCGGTCGTCATCGCGACGCTGGTAGCTGCCACGATCACCGCGCGAGTCGTCGCGACGCTCGTAGCTGCTCTTGCCGCTGTCGTCCGAGCGAGGGGCCCCACGGTCGTCATCGCGACGCGGGTAGCTGCTCTTGCGGTCGTCCGAGCGGAACCCGCCGGTACGCGCCGAGCCGCGGTCATCGGAACGGGGACCGCTGGAGCGAGCACCCTTGTCGTAGCCACCACGGCCACGATCGTCGTCACGACGCGGGGAGCTGCTCTTGCTCCGGTCGAAGCTGCCGGAACGGTCACCACGGGAGTCGTCGCGACGCTCGTAGCTGCCCTTACCGCGGTCATCCGAACGTGGAGCACCGGCGCGGGGCCCACGGTCGTCATCCCGGCGGGGGTAACTGCTCTTGCCGCGATCGTCCGACCGGAATCCACCGGTACGCGAACCACGGTCGTCATCACGACGACTTGAGCTGCTGCGGTTGTCCGACCGGAAACCACCGGAACGGGAACCACGGTCATCGTCACGACGAGCCGAACTGCCACGGTCATCCGAACGGAATCCACCCGTGCGCGGCCCGCGGTCGTCATCACGACGACTCGAATTGCCGCGGTCATCCGACCGGAAACCACCGGAACGGGAACCACGGTCGTCATCACGACGAGCCGAACTGCCACGGTCGTCCGAACGGTACCCACCAGTGCGGGGACCACGGTCGTCGTCGCGGCGGCTCGAGCTGCCGCGGTCGTCCGACTTGAAGCCGCCGGCGCGGGGACCGCGGTCGGAGCCGCTGCTGCGATCTTCCCAGCGCGGCTTGCGGTCGCCGAAGGACGACTTGCCCTGCGGACGGCCGCCACTCGGCCGGCCGCCGCGGTCGTCGGAGCCGCCGCCCGACCGGTTGCCCGAGCCTTCGTAGCGCCCGCCGGAGCGGTTGCCGCCACGGTCCTCGTAGCGGCCGCCACCGCCACCCGAGCGAGCGGGCCCGCCGGAGAACCGGGTGCCGCCGCCGCTGGGCCGGCTTCCCCGGTCACGCGAGTCGCCGGAGTCGCGGTAACCACCGCGATCACTGGAGCTGGAACTGGACGCGCGGCCGCTGTCACGGCTCTGACCTGCGTATCCGCCGCGCTGATCGCGGTCGCGGGGACCGTCGGCGCCGCGGGACGGCTTGCCGCCACCCCGGACGCCCTGGTCGTCACGGCGAGGCCGGCCCTGGTAACCACCGTCGCGGCCGCCTCGGTCCTGCCGGGCACCGCGCTGGGGGTTCCCCCGGGGTGCGTCCGACCGGCTCCGGGAGCCTTCGTCCCGGCGAGCCGACCGGCCGGACCCATCATCGCTTGAGTCTCGTCGACCGAACTCGGACACCTGGCCTCCTGCCGTGGAAAATCTTGGTCTGGACATACACGTACGGCCCGCTAGGGCAGCCAACTGGCTATCCTAACGGGCCGTACGGAAGGTAAGTTCGGCGGTGTCCTACTCTCCCACAACCCTTCGGTTGCAGTACCATCGGCGCTGTCAAGCTTAGCTTCCGGGTTCGGAATGGGACCGGGCGTTTCCCTGACGCTAAAACCACCGAAACACTATCAAACACCCACACCCCCCAAAAACACGAGGGCCGTGTGGTGTTTCAGAACCGTAGAGTGGATGCGTAACACCTTCGTAGACAAGTCCTCGGCCTATTAGTACCAGTCAACTCGACAACACATTACTGTGCTTCCATATCTGGCCTATCAACCCAATGGTCTATTGGGGGCCTTAACCCACAAAGGGTGGGATACCTCATCTTGGAACAGGCTTCCCGCTTAGATGCCTTCAGCGGTTATCCCTTCCGAACGTGGCCAACCAGCCATGCCCCTGGCGGGACAACTGGCACACCAGAGGTTCGTCCGTCCCGGTCCTCTCGTACTAGGGACAGCCTTCCTCAAGTATCCTACGCGCGCGGCGGATAGGGACCGAACTGTCTCACGACGTTCTAAACCCAGCTCGCGTGCCGCTTTAATGGGCGAACAGCCCAACCCTTGGGACCTACTCCGGCCCCAGGATGCGACGAGCCGACATCGAGGTGCCAAACCATGCCGTCGATATGGACTCTTGGGCAAGATCAGCCTGTTATCCCCGGGGTACCTTTTATCCGTTGAGCGACACCCCTTCCACCAGGTGGTGCCGGATCACTAGTCCCGACTTTCGTCCCTGCTCGACATGTCTGTCTCACAGTCAAGCTCCCTTGTGCACTTGCACTCAACACCTGATTGCCAACCAGGCTGAGGGAACCTTTGGGCGCCTCCGTTACTCTTTAGGAGGCAACCGCCCCAGTTAAACTACCCATCAGGCACTGTCCCTGAACCAGATCATGGCCCGAGGTTCAGATTCCCAATTCGACCAGAGTGGTATTTCAACAATGACTCCACAGTAACTAGCGTCACCGCTTCACAGTCTCCCACCTATCCTACACAAGCCGAACCGAAAACCAATACCAAACTATAGTAAAGGTCCCGGGGTCTTTCCGTCCTGCCGCGCGTAACGAGCATCTTTACTCGTAGTGCAATTTCGCCGGGCCTGTGGTTGAGACAGCCGGAAAGTCGTTACGCCATTCGTGCAGGTCGGAACTTACCCGACAAGGAATTTCGCTACCTTAGGATGGTTATAGTTACCACCGCCGTTTACTGGCGCTTAAATTCTCAGCTTCACCCCCGAAGGGATTAACCGGTCCTCTTAACGTTCCAGCACCGGGCAGGCGTCAGTCCATATACATCGTCTTGCGACTTCGCATGGACCTGTGTTTTTAGTAAACAGTCGCTTTCCGCTGGTCTCTGCGGCCACCCACCCCTAGTCCGTAAAGGACTTCAGGATGTTTGGCCCCCCTTCTCCCGAAGTTACGGGGGCATTTTGCCGAGTTCCTTAACCACAGTTCACCCGATCGCCTTAGTATTCTCTACCTGACCACCTGTGTTGGTTTGGGGTACGGGCCGTGCATGCACTCACTAGAGGCTTTTCTCGGCAGCATAGGATCACTCTACTTCACCTCAAACGGCTACGCATCACGTCTCAGAGTATATAAAGCACGGATTTGCCTATGCTTTCTCCTACACGCTTACACCAGGACAACCATCGCCTGGCGGAGCTACCTTCCTGCGTCACCCCATCGCTTGACTACTACGAAATCAGGTCCCACGCTCCACAATGCCAACTCCGCCCGAAGGCATCACCGGCACGCTTTGGGTGGTTAGTATCAAACGCCTCGTCATGGGCGCACATGCTCGGGTACGGGAATATCAACCCGTTGTCCATCGACTACGCCTGTCGGCCTCGCCTTAGGTCCCGACTTACCCTGGGCGGATTAGCCTGGCCCAGGAACCCTTGGTCATCCGGCGGCAGAGTTTCTCACTCTGCATTCGCTACTCATGCCTGCATTCTCACTCCCACACCCTCCACCGCTAGCTTCCGCCACGGCTTCCCTGGGTGCAGGACGCTCCCCTACCCATCAACACGACTACACAAGGACTTCAAGAGCCCAAGTGGATCTATTGTGTCAATGACACAGCTTCGGCGGTGTGCTTAAGCCCCGCTACATTGTCGGCGCAGGACCACTTGACCAGTGAGCTATTACGCACTCTTTCAAGGGTGGCTGCTTCTAAGCCAACCTCCTGGTTGTCTGGGCAATCCCACATCCTTTCCCACTGAGCACACACTTAGGGGCCTTAGCTGGTGTTCTGGGCTGTTTCCCTCTCGACGACGAAGCTTATCCCCCGCCGTCTCACTGCCGCACTCTCACACCACGGTATTCGGAGTTTGGTTGATTTCGGTAACCCGGTAAGGCCCCTAGACCATCCAGTAGCTCTACCCCCGTGGTGAAACATGCGACGCTGCACCTAAATGCATTTCGGGGAGAACCAGCTATCACGGAGTTTGATTGGCCTTTCACCCCTACCCACAGCTCATCCCCTCAGTTTTCAACCTAAGTGGGTTCGGGCCTCCACGACGTCTTACCGTCGCTTCACCCTGGCCATGGGTAGATCACTCCGCTTCGGGTCTAGACCACGCGACTCATTCGCCCTATTCAGACTCGCTTTCGCTACGGCTACCCCACACGGGTTAACCTCGCCACGCAGCACTAACTCGCAGGCTCATTCTTCAAAAGGCACGCCATCACCATTACAGCTCTGACGGCTTGTAGGCACACGGTTTCAGGTACTCTTTCACTCCCCTCCCGGGGTACTTTTCATCTTTCCCTCACGGTACTAGTCCGCTATCGGTCTTCAGGAAGTATTTAGGCTTACCGGGTGGTCCCGGCAGATTCACAGCAAATTCCACGAGCTCGCTGCTACTCGGGAACACCACCAAGAACAACAACACAAGTTTTCGCGTACGGGGCTCTCACCCACTCCGGCCGCCCATCCCAAGGCGTTCCACTAACCCATGCGTCAATTCCGAAGAAATGTCAGTTCCTTCAAGGCGGGTCCCACAACACCGACTACACAACCCCTGACAGGTATCACATGCAATCGGTTTAGCCTCTTCCGCTTTCGCTCGCCACTACTCACGGAATCACGGTTGTTTTCTCTTCCTACGGGTACTGAGATGTTTCACTTCCCCGCGTTCCCTCCACACACCCTATATATTCAAGTGCGGGTAACACCACATCACTGGTGCTGGGTTTCCCCATTCGGAAATCCTCGGATCACAGCTCGGTTGACAGCTCCCCGAGGCTTATCGCAGCCTCCTACGTCCTTCATCGGCTCCTGAAGCCAAGACATCCACCATGTGCCCTTAACAACTTGACCACAAAGATGCTCGCATCCACTCTACAGTTCTCAAACACCACACCAGAAACAAACCACATTCCCAGGCTGTGTAAGCCCTAAGGCGTGTTGCCTCAGGACCCAACAGTGTGCATAGCAAACAATCACCCTCCGAGGCGCCGGCTACCCGTTCCACGACCATCCGAAGATGCTCAGTACTAGAGGAGGCATTGCCAACCAAAGGTGACCATAACCAGTAGTTCCACAATTCCTTGAGCAAGCCCGGCAACACTGCATTCGAGTGTTAAACCGTGCCCACCCCACGCTCTTGGTCCGGGTATCCCGGGAACGTGGATGTGTTGTGCTCCTTAGAAAGGAGGTGATCCAGCCGCACCTTCCGGTACGGCTACCTTGTTACGACTTCGTCCCAATCGCCAGTCCCACCTTCGACCACTCCCTCCCCGAGGGGTTGGGCCATGGGCTTCGGGTGTTACCGACTTTCATGACGTGACGGGCGGTGTGTACAAGGCCCGGGAACGTATTCACCGCAGCGTTGCTGATCTGCGATTACTAGCGACTCCGACTTCACGCAGTCGAGTTGCAGACTGCGATCCGAACTGAGACCGGCTTTAAGGGATTCGCTCCACCTCGCGGTATCGCAGCCCTCTGTACCAGCCATTGTAGCATGTGTGAAGCCCTGGACATAAGGGGCATGATGACTTGACGTCATCCCCACCTTCCTCCGAGTTGACCCCGGCAGTCTCCCACGAGTCCCCGCCATAACGCGCTGGCAACGTAGGATAAGGGTTGCGCTCGTTGCGGGACTTAACCCAACATCTCACGACACGAGCTGACGACAGCCATGCACCACCTGTACACCAACCACAAGGGAAGCCCCATCTCTGGGGATGTCTGGCGCATGTCAAGCCCAGGTAAGGTTCTTCGCGTTGCATCGAATTAATCCACATGCTCCGCCGCTTGTGCGGGCCCCCGTCAATTCCTTTGAGTTTTAGCCTTGCGGCCGTACTCCCCAGGCGGGGTGCTTAATGCGTTAGCTACGGCACGGACAACGTGGAATGTCGCCCACACCTAGCACCCACCGTTTACAGCGTGGACTACCAGGGTATCTAATCCTGTTCGCTCCCCACGCTTTCGCTCCTCAGCGTCAGTATCGGCCCAGAGACCCGCCTTCGCCACCGGTGTTCCTCCTGATATCTGCGCATTTCACCGCTACACCAGGAATTCCAGTCTCCCCTACCGAACTCAAGTCTGCCCGTATCGACTGCACGCTGAAGGTTAAGCCTCCAGATTTCACAGCCGACGCGACAAACCGCCTACGAGCTCTTTACGCCCAATAAATCCGGACAACGCTTGCACCCTACGTATTACCGCGGCTGCTGGCACGTAGTTAGCCGGTGCTTCTTATCCAGGTACCGTCACTTGCGCTTCGTCCCTGGCGAAAGAGGTTTACAACCCGAAGGCCGTCATCCCTCACGCGGCGTCGCTGCATCAGGCTTTCGCCCATTGTGCAATATTCCCCACTGCTGCCTCCCGTAGGAGTCTGGGCCGTGTCTCAGTCCCAGTGTGGCCGGTCACCCTCTCAGGCCGGCTACCCGTCGTCGCCTTGGTAGGCCACTACCCCACCAACAAGCTGATAGGCCGCGGGTTCATCCTGCACCGCCAGAACTTTCAACAACACTCCATGCGAAGCGTTGTGATATCCGGTATTAGACCTCGTTTCCAAGGCTTATCCCAGAGTGCAGGGCAGATTACCCACGTGTTACTCACCCGTTCGCCACTAATCCACCCGAAGGCTTCATCGTTCGACTTGCATGTGTTAAGCACGCCGCCAGCGTTCGTCCTGAGCCAGGATCAAACTCTCCAACAATGAATAGTTTGATCGAGACTATGTACTCAATCATTCTCAAAGGAACCTCATACGAGGTTATATATAAGCTCTACTGGCTTAGTTCACTAGCACACTGTTGAGTTCTCAAGCAACACACTCCGGCATCACCCACGTTATCGGCGGGCTCAACCTCGGCGATTGTTTCAAGCTATTTGGTGGGACACCCACTCAATCGCTTCTGCGAGAGCTTGGTTCGTGTCCCCGCCGCTCGGTTTCCCTGGCGACTTGGAGAACTTTACATGGCCTTCCGGGGCCCGAAACAGGGGGGTACCTTAACCGCGTTCCCGCAGGTCAAGGCCCTGTTCCAGGCCCCGGAGCCGATCAGCCGCCGAGCGCGACGCCGGCGACGTTGCGCCGGCCCCGGCGGACGACGAGCCACTTGCCGTGGAGCGCGTCGTCCGAAGCGGGCTTCCACTCCTCGTCACCGATCTTCACGTTGTTCACGTACGCGCCGCCCTCTTTCACCGTGCGGCGCGCGGCGCCCTTGCTGTCCACCAGTCCCCCGGCGAGCAGCAGGTCGACGATCGTCGCCTCGCCGGACGGGTCGACCTTGCCGTTCGGGACCTCGGCCATGGCGGCGTCGAGGGTCCGTTCGTCGAGGTCGGCCAGCTCGCCGCGGCCGAACAGCGCCTGGCTGGCGTTGATCACCTGCCGGGTCTGGTTCTCCCCGTGCACGAGAGTGGTGAACTCCTCGGCCAGCCGCTTCTGCGCCGAGCGCAGGTGGGGACGTTGTTCGGTGTCCTCGGCCAGCGCGGCGATCTCCTCCTGGTCGAGGAAGGTGAACATCCGCAGGTAGCGGACCACGTCGGCGTCACCCACGTTGACGAAGTACTGGTACCAGGCGTACGGCGAGGTCATCTCCGGATCGAGCCACAGCTTGCCGCCGCCGGTGGACTTGCCGAACTTGCGGCCCTCGGCGTCGGTGACCAGCGGCGCGGTGAGCGCGTGCACGCTCGCCCCCTCGGTGCGGCGGATCAGGTCGACCCCGCCGACGAGGTTGCCCCACTGGTCGGAGCCGCCGACCTGCAGCTTGCAGTCGTACTGGCGGTACAGCTGCTGGTAGTCCTGCGACTGCAGCAGCAGGTAGCTGAACTCGGTGTACGACATGCCGTCGCTCTCGAGCCGGCGCTTGACCGTCTCCCGGTTGAGCATGACGTTGACCGAGAAGTGCTTCCCGGCGTCGCGCAGGAACTCCAGGACGTTCTGCTGGCCGGTCCAGTTGAGGTTGTTCTCGACGACCGCGCCGATCGGGCTGTCGTCGAAGTCGACGAACCGCTCCAGCTGACCGCGGATGCGCCCGGCCCACTCCGCGACGACGTCGAGGGTGTTCAGCGTGCGCTCACCGGTGTCGCGCGGGTCGCCGACCATCCCGGTCGCGCCGCCGGCCAGCACGATCGGCCGGTGCCCGGCGCGCTGGAACCGCTTGAGCATGAGCAGCGGGACGAGGTTGCCGGCGTGCAGGCTGGGCGCGGTCGGGTCGAAACCGCAATAGAGCGTCACAGGACCCTGGTCGAGCTCGCGCCGGAGGGCGTCGATGTCGGTGGACTGCGCGATGAGGCCGCGCCAGGACAGCTCGTCGAGGATGTGTTCGCTCACGCCTGTAGATCCTCCCGCACCAGGTCAACCGACTAACTGGCGGGTCGGACCCGGCGCTTCCCGCCGCGGCGGTAGGTGGACACGGCCGGGGACGCGCCGTCCCAGAACCGCCACGGCGTGTCGATCGCCGTCGCGACGCCGACGCGCGGCCCGACCCGGATCCGTTCGGCCGGCACCCGCTCGCCGACGTGCAGCCGCACCGGCGACGCCGGGTCGGTGAGGTCGACGCCGTTCTGCTCGCGGTCGATGCGCAGCACCGAGGTGAGGATGGCCGGGCCCTTGGCCAGTTCCCCGGTCCCCCGGGCGTTCGGGCGCCGCTTGCGCACGACGTCGAGACCCGAGACGACCTCGCCGGCCCGCACCAGCACGGCTCCCGGCATGTCCTCGTGGGTGCCGACGACGTTCGCGCAGAAGTGCATCCCGTAGACGAAGTACACGTACAGGTGACCGGCCGGCCCCCACATGACCGCGTTGCGCGGGGTCCGGCCGCGGTAGCAGTGCGACGCCGGATCGTCTTCGCCGCGGTAGGCCTCGACCTCGACCAGCCGGACGCCGACGGTGCCGTCGGGCCCGGTCGCCTCCAGCACGGAGCCGAGCAGCAGCTGTGCCAGGTCGACCGGGTCCAGCGCCAGTTCGGCGCGAGTGAACAACCGGCCTGCTTCGCCGCTCAAGCGTCCCCTCCTTCGGGAAGTCGTGCGACGACCAGCCTATCGAGCCGGACCGACAGTGGTGTCGGCCCGGCTCGCCGGCTCAGTTCAGCCAGTGGCGGGCGGCGGTGACCCGCTCTTCGAGCCGCGCGCGCTGCTCGGCCACCCGCACCGGCGCCGTGCCGCCCCGCGCGTCGCGGGACTTCACCGAGCCTTCGACGGTCAGGACCTCGCGCACCGCGGGCGTCAGGGCCGGGTTGATCTTCTCGAACTCCTCGTCGGTGAGCTCGTCCAGGCCGACGCCGCGCGACTCGGCGACCCGGACGCTTTCACCCGCCGCTTCGTGCGCGACACGGAACGGGACGCCCTGGCGCACCAGCCACTCCGCGATGTCGGTGGCCAGCGTGAACCCGGCCGGGGCCAGCTCGGCGAGGCGATCGGTGTGGAAGGTCAGCGTGGCGAGCATGCCGGCGATGGCCGGGAACAGGAGCTCGAGCTGCTCGACCGAGTCGAACACCGGCTCCTTGTCCTCCTGCAGGTCCCGGTTGTAGGCCAGTGGCTGGGCCTTCAGCGTCGCCAGCAGGCCGGTGAGGTTGCCGATGAGCCGGCCCGCCTTGCCGCGGGTCAGCTCGGCGACGTCCGGGTTCTTCTTCTGCGGCATGATCGAGCTGCCGGTGGCCCAGGCGTCGTCCAGCGTCACGTAGCCGAACTCGGCGGTGTTCCAGATGATCACCTCTTCGGCGATCCGGGACAGGTTGATCGCCAGCATCGAGACGGCGAAGGCGAACTCGGCGACGAAGTCGCGCGAGGCGGTGCCGTCGATGGAGTTCTCCACGCTGGTCGCGAAGCCGAGCTCCTCGGCGACCGCCTCCGGGTCGAGCCCCAGCGACGAGCCGGCCAGCGCGCCCGAGCCGTACGGCGACTCGGCCGTGCGGGCGTCCCAGTCCTGCAGCCGCGAGACGTCGCGCAGCAGCGCCTGGCCGTGGGCCAGCAGGTGGTGCGCGAGCAGCACGGGCTGGGCGTGCTGCAGGTGCGTGCGGCCGGGCAGGATCGCGTCCGGGTGCCGCTTGGCCTGCGACACCAGCGCGTCGACGATGTCGAGCGTGCCGGCGACGACGCGGCGGGCGGCGTCCCGCAGCCACATCCGGAAGAGGGTCGCCACCTGGTCGTTGCGCGACCGGCCGGCGCGCAGCTTGCCGCCGAGCTCGGTGCCCGCCCGCTCCAGCAGCCCGCGCTCGAGTGCGGTGTGCACGTCCTCGTCGGCGATCGTCGGGGTGAACGCCCCCGAAGCGACGTCCTGGGCGAGGGTGTCGAGCGCGGTCAGCATGCCGGTCAGCTCGTCGCCGGTGAGCAGGCCCGCCTTGCTCAGCACCCGGGCGTGCGCGCGGGAGCCGGCGATGTCGTAGGGCGCCAGGCGCCAGTCGAAGTGCGTCGACGCGCTCAGCGCCGCCATGGCCTCCGCCGGACCGCTGGCGAACCGGCCGCCCCACAGCTGCACCGGCTGCTCGTTCCCGCTCACTGTTCTCGCTTCTCCTGTATCTGGTTCGATCGGTGGGTCAAGCTTGTGCGGTGATCCTGCCGGGCCGCGCGACGTACTCCGCCGCGGGCCGGGCGTCACGCGGTTCGAGCGCGGTGACGCGGCCGTCGTGCAGCAACAGCCGTGCGTCGCCCGAGACCGCTTCCTGCGCTTCGACGACGAAGCTGTCCAGCGCGTGCTTCAGCGGTGAGAACCACTGGCCGTCGCGGACCAGGGTGGCCCATTCGCGGTCGACCTGCCGCTTGAACCGGGCCAGGTCCGGCTCGAGGGTGGCGCTTTCGAGCGCGCGGTGCGCCGTGACCAGCACGAGTGCGCCCGGGGCCGCGAACGTCCGGCCGGCTTCGGTCCGGTGTTTCCCGACGCCCTGCGCCGCCGCCCGGCGGTTCAGCCTCCGGAGGGCTTCGGCGACCGAGACCGTCTCGCCGTCGACCGCCACCGGGACCCCGGCGTCGAAGGTCACGGTGACCTCCTCCGGGGCGAGGAACTCCCCCTCGGCGGGGAACCGCCACCGGTCGCCGGGTTCGACCACGTACCCCCAGAGGGTTCGCTCGGCCGGGGGCGCGCCGGGCACCGCGAGCACCCGGAGATCCGGGGCCACCGCGGCCAGCCCGGCCGCGAACCGGTGCGCGCCGCGTCCGGTGTACCCGTGCGCGACGGTCGTGGCGCCGCACCGCCGGGCCGCGTCGGCCAGCCGGCGGACGACCGCGGGCCAGGCCAGCCCGGTGACGAGCGCGTTGGCCTGGATAGCCGGGAGGCAGTGGTCGTCCGCGAAGGCGGCCGTGTCGTGGTTCGAGCCGCCGGCCGGCGGGTGGCCGCCGAGGTCGACGACGAGCGTCACGACCTCGGCTCCGGTCTCCTCGGCGAGCTTCGCGGCGGCCGGGGCGACCTCCCCACCGGTACCGGCGAGCACGATCATGGCGTTGTCTCGTCTCCGTGTTCTGTGACCGAGCGCTGGGCCAGCGCGGCGAAGCGTTCGGCGAGTTCCTTGCCCGACAAGGGTTCCCGGGCGATGACGGCGACGGTGTCGTCGCCCGCGATCGAGCCGACGACCTCCTCCAGCGCCGCGCGGTCGATGGCGCTGGCCAGGAACTGCGCCGCGCCCGGCGGGGTCCGCAGGACCATCAGGTTGCCCGACGAGTCGGCCGAGACCATCAGCTCGGCCAGCAGCCGGGACAGGCGTGACGTGCCGCCCTGGACCCCGCGGACCGGGCTGCCGTCCTCGGGGATCACGTAGACCGGCGCGCCGGAGTCCGGGCCGCGCAGCTTGACCGCGCCCAGCTCGTCGAGGTCGCGCGACAGCGTCGCCTGGGTGACGTCGATGCCCTCCGCGGCCAGCAGCTTCGCGAGCTCGGTCTGGCTGCGGATGGTCGTGGACGACACCAGCTCGGTGATCCTGGCCTGCCGCCCCACCCGGCTGCTGGTCATCGTCGGCTCTTTTCCGGTCGGCTCTCTTCGAAGAGCCAGACCAGCAGCGCCTTCTGGACGTGCAGCCGGTTCTCGGCCTCGTCCCACACCGCGCTGGCCGGGCCGTCGATCACCTCGTCGGTGATCTCCCAGCCGCGGTGCGCCGGCAGGCAGTGGAGCACGATCGCGTCTTCCGCCGCCTTCTTCAGTAGCTCGGTGTTGACCTGGAGGGCGCGGAACGGGCCGATCCGGTCGAGGCCGTCGTTCTCCTGCCCCATCGACGTCCAGGTGTCGGTGACGAGCACGTCGGCGCCGGCCACCGCTTCGTACGGGTCGGTGAACGCCGTCGCCGTGCCGCCGGTGTCCTCACCGCGCGTCTTGGCGTCGAGGATGACCTGCTGGTCGGGCTGGAAACCGAGCGGCGAGACCACCCGGACGTGCATCCCGGCGGTGACGCCGCCGAGCAGCAGCGAGTGCGCCATGTTGTTGGCGCCGTCACCGAGGTAGACGAGGGTGAGCCCGGCGAGCTCACCCTTGCGCTCCCGGATCGTCATCAGGTCGGTGAGCACCTGGCACGGGTGAAACTCGTCGGTCAGCGCGTTGACGACCGGGATCGACGCGGCCGAGGCCATCGCTTCGATGCGCTTCTGCGCGAAGGTCCGCCAGACGATCGCGTCGACGTACCGCGACAGCACGCGCGAGGTGTCCTCGATCGTCTCTTCCCGGCCCAGCTGCATCGACCGGCCGTCGACGATCACCGGGTGCCCGCCGAGCTGGCTGATGCCCACCTCGAACGAGAACCGGGTGCGGGTCGAGTTCTTCTCGAAGATCGCCGTGACGGACTTCCCGGCCAGCGTGCGGTTGCCGAGCGGGTCGGCCTTCAGCGCGTCGGCGAGGTCGAGGATGGCTTTCTGCTCGGCGGGACTGACGTCGTCGTCGCGGAGGAAGTGGCGGGGCATCAGTCGGAGTCCTTCGATTCGGTGGCCGCGGCGTCGAGCGCGCTCGGGAGCGCGGCGAGGAAGCCGTCGGCCTGGTCGCTGTCCAGCACGAGCGGCGGCGCGAGCCGTACGGTGTCGGGCGCGATCGGGTTGACCAGGTAGCCGGCGTCCTGGACGGCCTTGGCCACCGCTCCCGAGACGGGCCGGCGCAGCGAGATCCCCAGCAGCAGGCCGGCGCCGCGCACCCCGGCGACGAGCGGGTGGTCAAGCGCTTCGACGCCCGCCGCGATGTCCTTGCCCAGCGCGGAGACGTGGTCGAGGAGGTTGTCGTCGGCGATGGTCCGGAGCACGGCCAGGCCCGCCGCGCAGCAGACGGGGTTGCCGCCGAACGTGGTGCCGTGCTGGCCGGGCTTGAGCAGGTCGGCCGCCGCGCCGACGCCGATCACCGCGCCGAGCGGCAGGCCGCCGCCGAGGCCCTTGGCCAGGGTGATCACGTCCGGCACGATGCCGGCCTGCTGGTAGCCGAACCAGGTGCCGAGCCGGCCGAGGCCGGTCTGCACCTCGTCGAGCACCAGCAACGTGCCGGTGGCCTTGGTGATCTCGCGCGCGGCCTGCAGGTAGCCGTCCGGCGCCGGGATCACGCCGGCTTCGCCGAGCACCGGCTCCAGGAACACGGCCGCGGTGTCGGTGTCGACGGCCGCCTTGAGCGCCGCGACGTCCCCGAACGGCACGTGCTCCACGCCGGGCACCAGCGGCTTGAACGGGTCGCGCTTGCCGGGCTGCCCGGTGAGGGTCAGCGCCCCCATGGTCCGGCCGTGGAACGCGCCCTCGGCCGCGATCACCATGGTGCGCCCGGTCAGCCGGCTGATCTTCAGCGCGGCTTCGTTCGCCTCGGCCCCGGAGTTGACGAACAGCACCTTGCCGTGGCCTGCGAGGCCGGCGACGTCGAGCAGCGCTTCGGCGAGCTCGACGGCGACCGGGTTGACGTACAGGTTCGACGTGTGGCCGAGCCGCGAGACCTGCTCGGTGACCGCGGCGACGATCGCCGGGTGCGCGTGGCCGAGCGCGTTGACGGCGATGCCGCCGACCAGGTCGACGTACTCGGTGCCGTCGGCGTCCCACACCTTCGCGCCCTCGCCGCGGACGAGGGTCAGCGCGGGGGTGCCGTAGTTGTCCATCAGCGCGGACTTCCAGTGCTGCTGGCCATCCACATTGGACTTGAGGTCGGTCACGGGAGCTCCGTTTCGGGGAAGACCATGGTGCCGACGCCGCGGGAGGTGAAGACCTCCAGCAGCACCGAATGGGCGAGGCGGCCGTCGATCACGTGGGCCCGGCGCACCCCGCCGCGGATGGCGCGCACGCACGCCTCCATCTTCGGGATCATGCCGCTGGCCAGGCCGGGAAGCATCGGCTCGAGGTGGTCGACGCGGATGCGGTCGATCAGCGACGAGCGGTCCGGCCAGTCCGCGTACAGGCCTTCGACGTCGGTGAGCACCACGAGCTTTTCGGCGCCCAGCGCGGCCGCCAGCGCTCCGGCGGCGGTGTCGGCGTTGACGTTGTGCACCACGCCGTCGACGTCCGGGGCGACGGTGGACACCACCGGGATGCGCCCGGCGTTGACGATGTCGAGCACGGCGTCCGGGTTGACCTCGGCGACCTCGCCGACCAGGCCGATGTCGACTTGTTCACCGTCCACAGTGGCCTGTTTGCGCTCGGCGGTGAACAGCCGGGCGTCCTCGCCGGAGATGCCGACCGCGTACGGCCCGTGGGCGTTGATCAGCCCGACGAGCTCGCGGCTGACCTGGCCGGTGAGCACCATCCGGACGATGTCCATCGTCTCCGGCGTGGTGACGCGCAGCCCGCCCTTGAACTCGCCGGGCACGCCGAGCCGGTTGAGCATCGCGGTGATCTGCGGACCACCACCGTGCACGACGACCGGGCGCAGGCCGGCCAGCCGGAGGAACACCATGTCCTCGGCGAAGGCCGCCTTCAGGGTGTCGTCGATCATGGCGTTGCCGCCGTACTTCACCACCACGGTGGCGCCGTGGAACCGCTGCAGCCAGGGCAGCGCCTCGATGAGCACCCCGGCCTTCTCGGCCGCCGTCGCCAGTCTCTCGTCCGCGGAAATCAGAGCCTCCGAGCCGGTCATGAGGAGTACGCGCTGTTCTCTTCGACGTAACCGTGCGAAAGATCGGTGGTGTAGACCGTCGAACCGGCCGACCCGACGCCCAGGTCGACGACGATCTCGATGGCCCGGCCGGTGAGGTCGGCCTCGGACCGGTCGGCGGCCGGCATCCCCTTCGCGAACAGGGTGACGCCGTTGACCGCGATCGACACGGTCTCCGGGTCGATGCGGGCCGGGACGCGCCCGAGCGCCATGGCGATCCGGCCCCAGTTCGGGTCGGAGCCGAAGAGCGCCGTCTTGACCAGGTTGTCCTCGGCGATCGTGCGGGCGACGGCGATTGCGTCGGCCTCCGACTCCGCGCCCTTCACGGTGATGTCGACGTCCTTCGTCGCGCCCTCGGAGTCGGCGCGCAGCTGGAGCACCAGGTCGTGGCTGACCGCGGTGAGCAGCTCGGTCAGCTCGGCCTCGGTCGGTTCGACGCCGCTCGCGCCGGAGGCCAGGACCAGCACCGTGTCGTTCGTGGACGTGCCGCCGTCGACGTCGAGGCGGTCGAACGTGACGTGGGTGGCCGCGCGCAGGGCGCGGTCGAGGGTTTCCTTGTCCGCCACGGCGTCGGTGGTGAGGACCGAGAGCATGGTGGCGAGGTTCGGGGCGAGCATGCCCGCGCCCTTGGCGAACCCGCCGACGCTCCAGCCGGAGTCGTGCTTCGCGAAGGCCTGCTTCGGTTTCGTGTCCGTGGTCATCACGCCGGTGGCGGCGTTCAGGCTCGCCTGATCGCTCGTGTCGAGGGCCTTCGCGGCGGTGTCGACCCCGGCCAGCACGGCGTCCATCGGCAGGCGTTCACCGATCAGGCCGGTGGAGCAGACGGCCACCTCGATCGCGCCGGCGCCGAGCACCTCGGCGACCTTCTCGGCCGTGGCGTGGGTGTCCTGGAAACCGCCGGGCCCGGTGGCCGCGTTGGCGCCGCCGGAGTTGAGGACGACGGCCTTGAGCCGCTGCTGCTTGAGCACCTCCTGCGACCACAGCACGGGCGCGGCCTTGATCACGTTGCGGGTGAACACGCCGGCGGCGACGTCGAGCGGGCCGTCGTTGACGACCAACGTGAAGTCGAGGGCGCCGGACGCCTTGATCCCGGCGGCGACGCCTGCTGCGCGGAAGCCCTGGGGGCCGGTGACGGTCACGGTGCCACTCCTACGGTGGAAAGGCCGGTGGTTTCGGGGAGGCCGAGGGCCAGGTTCATCGACTGGACGGCACCGCCCGCGGTGCCCTTGGTCAGGTTGTCGATCGCGGCGACAACGACCAGGCGCCGCGCGTCGCTGTCGACCGTGACCTGGAGCTGGACGTTGTTCGAGCCCAGCGTCGCGGAGGTGGTCGGCCAAGCGCCTTCGGGCAGGAGCTGGACAAACGGCTCGGCGTCGTAGGCCTTTTCGTAGGCTTCGCGGACGGCGGCCGCGTCGATGCCCGCCTTCAGCGGGGCGCTCGCCGTGGTGAGGATGCCGCGCGGCATCGGCGCGAGCACCGGGGTGAAGGACACGGTGACCCGCTCACCCGCGACGGCGGCGAGGTTCTGCGCGAACTCCGGGGTGTGGCGGTGGGCGCCGCCGACGCCGTACGCGCTGGCCGAGCCCATCACCTCGGAGCCGAGCAGGTTCGGCTTCAGGCTCTTGCCCGCGCCGGAGGTGCCGGTGACTGCGACGACCGTCACGTCGGGCTCGATCAGGCGAGCGCCCAGGGCGGGCGCGAGGGCGAGCGAGCCGCCGGTCGGGAAGCAACCCGGCACGGCGATGCGCTTCGTACCGGCGAGCTTCTCCCGCGCGCCCGGCAGTTCGGGGAGGCCGTACGGCCATTGGCCGGCGTGGTCACCGCCGTACCAGCGCTGCCAGTCGGCCGCGTCGGCCAGCCGGTGGTCGGCGCCGAGGTCGACGACCAGGACGTCCGGGCCGAGCTGCGCGGCGATCGCCGCGGAGTGCCCGTGGGGCAGGGCCAGGAACACGACGTCGTGGCCGGCCAGGGTCTCCGGCGTGGTCTCCGCCAGGACGCGGTCGGCCAGCGGAACCAGGTGTGGCTGGTGGACGCCGAGCTTCGTGCCGGCGCTGCTGGCCGCCGTGAGCGTGCCGATCTCGACCTCGGGATGGGTCAGCAGCAGGCGCAGGAGTTCGCCACCCGCATACCCGCTGGCTCCGGCCACCGCGATGTTCACCGTCATACGCATGATTATGCACGCCCTTGCAAGGCTAAACAAACAGGAATACCGGGAAGTGGTGCCCGCCACCGCGCGGACGCCGTGCCGCGGCGCTTGGGATGCTGTGCCGATGACGGACACCCCGGCGCGGCTGCTCGGACTGCTCTCGCTGCTCCAGACCCCACGGGAGTGGCCGGGCAGCGAACTCGCCGACCGGCTCGGGGTCAGCCCGCGCACGATCCGCCGTGACGTCGAGCGGCTGCGCGAACTCGGCTACCCGGTCGAAGCCAGCCGCGGGGTCACCGGTGGCTACCGGCTGATCGCCGGCACCGCGATGCCGCCCCTCGTGCTCGACGACGACGAAGCCGTCGCGATCGCCGTCGGCCTGCGGACGGCCGCGGGCCAGGCTGTCGACGGCATCGAGGAAGCGTCCGTCCGTGCGCTGGCCAAACTCGAGCAGATCCTGCCCGCGCGGTTGCGCCGCCGGGTGGGCACGATCGGCACGGCGACCGTCGCGGTGCCGGCCACCGGCCCCGTCGTCGACCCAGCGCAGCTGACCGTGTTCGCCGGCGCGATCACCAACAACGAGACGGTCCGGTTCCGCTACCACTCGGGCGACGGGACCGAGTCCCGTCGCCGGGCCGAGCCGCTCCGGCTGGTCGCCACCGGACGGCGCTGGTACCTGGTCGCCTTCGACCTCGACCGGGACGACTGGCGGGTCTTCCGCGTCGACCGGGTCCACGACGCCGAGGCGACCGGCGGGCGCATCGCCCCGCGCCGGCCACCCGCGACGGACCTGGCGGCCTACGTCCTCGAACGGCTCTACGACCTCGTGCCCACCTATCGGGCGGTGGCCACGCTGGCCGCGACGGCCGACGAGATCACCCCGCGCCTGGGCACGGCGGTCGGCGAGCTGACGCCGCTGCCGGACGGTGGCTGCCGCTGGCACAGCCACGGGGACACCCTGGACTGGCTCGCGTTCCGCCTGCTCGGGCTGGGCTGCGCGTTCACGGTCGAGGAGCCGCCGGAACTGGTGGCCCGCCTGGAGGTCCTCGCAGCCCGCGCGCTGGCGGGCGCGGGCGCGAGTGGCTGATCCACGGTGGTCCGGGTTCCCCGGCACGGAACTCACTCCGCACCGCCCGAGGGCGGGTACACGGTGGCGTCCTGCGGGTCGTAGAGGACCATCCCGTGCCGCCCGGCCAGCTCCTGGACGTACGACACGACGGCGTCGGGAGCGGACCAGCTCAGCGACATGACCACGCCGTCACCGGCGACGGTCAAGGCGCACGACCACGGGCAGCTGCCGAGGTCCTCGACCGGCACGTCGGTCAGTTCCGGGTAGCGGGCCGTCAGCTCCCGGTGGTACGCGACGGCCCGGGGGTGCAGCGGGATCACCACCGGTTCGGGGGACGTCAGCGCGGCGTACTTGCGGGCCGCTTCTTCGGCGGCCGTGGGCTGGTGCCACACGGCGAGATCGAAACTCATCAGGACAACTCCGGTGGGTGAAGGAAAACGGGACGGCCGCGGTGGCGGGCCAGGCCGGAGTGGACCGGCCCGCCACCGTGCTCAGCCCGGTTCACCCCCGTCCAGGTCCACGCGCCGGCTCGGCGGCACGGGGAGGTAGCAGCCCGGGTTCTCCGGGTCGCAGCCCACGCGCGGCAGCCGGGAGCGGATGCCACCGGGGGTGCGCTCGAAGTACGCCGCGATCTCCGTGACGCTCTCGCCGGCCAGCCACCGGCTCTCCAGCTCCGCGTCCATCTCGTCGTTCCACGGGCGGCCTTGCTGGGCGGCCCGGGCCGCGGATCTTCGCCGCGACGACCGGCCGGCGCCGGTCGTCGCGGACAGCAGGCCGTCGGCGACCAGGTCGGCCACCGTGGCCGCCACGGCGACGTCCAGGTCGAGGCTGCCCTCGGCGACCGGTTCGCCCTCGGGACCGCCGGCTTCCAGGGTGATCATCACCCTGGTGTTCGGTTCGGCGCGGTCTTCGTCCGTCCTGGTGGCGACCGCGATCTGGTAGATGATCTCCTGTGCCCGGATCTCGGTCCGGCGCTCTTCGATGATCGACATGCCGTGAAGCTAGCGCGCACCCCCGACAATTTTCGGCCACGCGCTGCTCACGGCCGACTCCGCTCCGAAATTGTCGGACCCCTCCCCTAGCGTCCTCGTCGACCACACCACGTCACCGGGAGGCCACGATGCGACACCTGCGGACAAGACGGTGCCCCGGTCCGGACGAGCCGGACCGGGGCACTGACCCACGTCGATTCCGCTCAGAAGTGCAGCAGCTGAGCCAAGGTGCGCTGCTTCTCCTGGGCCGCCTTCGCGGTGTTGTCCGACTTCTGCGCGGCGGCGCCGTCGGGCAACGGCGGCGGAACCGGGCTGCACTGGACGTCGGAGTGGTTGCCGGGCCGGCGCGCCGGCAGCGTTCCGTTCGCCAGGTAGTCGGCGATCTTGTCGTCCACACAGGACACTCCGGACAGCGAACCGGCGTGCGTGGTGCCGCCCGGCGCGCTGATCAGGCTCGAGTTCGGGAACCGCTTGCGGACCTCGAGGCTGCCGGCGTACGGCGTCGCGGCGTCGAGCTCCTCGCTGATGAGGAGCGCCCCGGCGACCTTGCTGCCGTTGATGTCGACGGGCTTGCCCGCCTTCGCCGGCCAGAACACGCAGGGCGCGTTGAACCAGGCGTTGCCCCAGGTCTCGAACGGGGCCTTGGCGTAGGTCAGCCAGTTGTCGACCCGCCACTTGTTCCAGTTGGTCGGCCACTGGGTGTCGGTGCACTGCACACCCAGGTAGACGGCGAAACCGTTGTCGTCGCCGGGCGGGTTCGAGTCGTCGTAGAGCGCCTTCAGCGTCTGCCAGTCACCCTTGTGGACGAAACCGTCGAACGCCCTGGCCATGTCGACCCAGCCGAAGACGTAGTAGCCGGCCTGCAGGAAGACGTCGGTCCACTCGTCACCGCCGATCACCCCGCCCGCCGGGTTCCTGGCGAGCTTGCGCTGGGTGTCGTACCAGAGCTTCTCCACCGCGGAACCGGTCTTGCCCAGGTGGTAGACGCTGTCGTAGGACGCCAGCCAGTCGAAGTAGATCTTGATGTTCTTGTCGAACGCGACGTCCTGGTCGAGGTTGGCCTGGTACCAGACCTTCCGCGGGTCGACGTTGCCGTCGAGCACCATCCGGCGGACGTTCTTCGGGTACATCGTGCTGTACACCTGGCCGAGGTAGGTGCCGTAGGAGAAGCCGTAGTAGTTGATCTGCTTCTCGCCCAGCGCCTTGCGCAGGCTGTCCATGTCCTGCGCGACGTCGGTCGTCTTCAGGTGGTCGAGGATCGCGCCGTTCTTGCGGCACGCCTGCGCGTAGCCCTTCGAGCGGTCGAGCCAGGTCTTCTCCAGCTTCGGCGAGGTCGGCACGTACGCCGGCCGGTCGTAGCTGAAGTAGTTGCCGTCACAGCTGATCGCGGGCTTGCTGGAGCCGACGCCCCGCGGGTCGAAGCCGATCCAGTCGTAGTTGTCCCCCGCGTGGTTCGGCACGTACTTGCCGAGCACCGAGAGCCCGAGGCCGGACCCGCCGGGGCCGCCCGGGTTCACCAGCATGATCCCTTGGGACTGCGCGGTCTTGTGCTTGATCCGCGACACCGCGACGGAGACCTTCGCCCCGCCCGGCTTCGCATAGTCCATCGGCACTTCGAGGAAGCCGCACTCGGCGCCCGCCGCCTTGAGGCTCGCCGAGTCGCAGGGCCCCCAGGCGATCGGCGCGGGGCTGAACTGCACCCCGGGGTCCGCCGACGCGGCGGGTGCGGCGGCCAGCAGCCCGGCCGCGAGCCCCACGGCGGCGACAGCGGCAACGATTCTTTTCACAGTCGTCCTTTTCGTCCGCATTCGACAGAGTTCGCCGGATTTCGCCGAAACTACCGGCAACCCTGCACAATCTCGCTGACCGCCACGACTTCCGCCATCCGCCTTTCGTCGGGTCCTCCCCCGATCGGCGAGCACCCGGAACCGTCGGTGGCCGCCGGTACGCTCCGGGCGACCGGGGACGACGGGAGGACGGATGACCGCGGACGAACGGCTGGTCAAAGCCGTCCGCGCCGGGCTGGCCGAGCTGGGCGATCCGGTGAAGGCACCCCAGATGCGGGCGTACATGAAGTCGGCCATGCCGTATCGCGGGGTGGCCAAACCGGAGCGGAGCGTGCTTCTCAAGCGGGTGCTCGCCGACCACATATTGCCCGATCGAGTGACATATTCGGCGACGATCCTGGCGTTGTGGCGGGACGCGGAATTCCGGGAGGAGCGGTACGCGGCGGTCGATCTTTCCGGCTATCGCGCCTACCGGTCGTGGCAGGATCCCGGGCTGATCCCGATGTACGAGGAAATGATCGTCACGGGGGCGTGGTGGGACCACGTCGACGAACTGGCGATCCGGCGGGTGGGCCCGATCCTGCGTTCCGCCCGCGGCGAGATCACGCCGATCATGCTGCGCTGGGCGGCCGACGACGACCTCTGGCGGCGGCGCACGGCGATCATCTGCCAGGTCGGCGCGAAGGAGGACACCGACACCGATCTGCTGACCCGGGCGATCGAACCCGCGATCGCCGAGCCGGAGTTCTTCCTGCGCAAGGGAATCGGCTGGGCGCTGCGCGACTACGCGAAGACGTCACCGGACTGGGTGCGGTCCTTCGTGGACGATCACCCCGGCCTGTCGGGGCTGTCGCGCCGGGAGGCGCTCAAGCACATCGGGTGACGTTCGGCTTCGAAAGGGTGCCCGGCACCGCGACACCTACGGCCAACCGGTGTGCCCGGACGGTCGGCTCACGTACCTGGAGGGTCGGGTCGCGTACCTGGTGGGTCGTCTGCGTTCTGGTGTGGATGGTCGGGCTGGTGTGCGGGGCCGGACGCGAAAGAGGGGCCGGTTTCCCGGCCCCTCCTCGAGAGCGTCGTGCGTCAGCGCAGGATCGCTTCGAACCGTTCGCCCGCCGCGGCGACCGCGGCGTCGCGGGCCTTGGTCGCCTCGTCGACGGTCAGCGTCCGGTCCGGGGCGCGGAAACGCAGCTTGTAGGCCAGCGATCGCTTGCCTTCGCCGACCTGCTCGCCGGCGTAGACGTCGAACAGCGTGATGTCCTCGAGCAGCTCGCCCGCCCCGGTGCGCAGCACCGCGGCCAGGTCACCCGACGGGACGTCCGCGGCCGCGACCAGCGCGACGTCGAGCAACACCGGCGGGTAGCCGGACACGCTCGGCGCCGGCCGGGAGTCCGGCAGCGGGATCGCGTCGAGGTCGAGCTCCATCGCCACGGTGCGCGGCGGCAGGCCGAGCGCCTCGACGACCTTGGGGTGCAGCTCGCCCGCGAGACCGACCGGCCAGTCGCCGACCCGCAGCTGGGCGCAGCGGCCCGGGTGCCACGGCGGCAGGTCGGTGGCCTGCGTGGTCAGCTCGACCCCGGCGGCCTCGGCGATCGTCCGGGCGGCCTGCACCGCGTCGGCCCAGCTCGCCTGCTCGCCCCCGCCCCACCAGCCGGCGCGGTGGCGCTGGCCGGCGAGCACGACGGCGACGTGCAGCGGCTGCTTCGGCACAGCCTCTTCGAGAACGGCCAGTTCCTCGTCGGTCGGGCGGCGGTCGACGCCGAGCACCGGGACCTTCAGCGGGTTCGGCGCGGGCAGCACGACCTGGCCGACGTGGAACAGCGCCACGTCCTTCATCCCGCGCGACACGTTGCGCTGCAGCGTGTCCAGCAGCCCCGGCAGCAGCGTGGTGGCCAGCTTGTTGCGCTCGGCCTCCAGCGGGTTGCGCACCACGACGGCGTTGCGGCGGACGTCGTCCGCCGGGAGCCCGAAAGCGTCCCACACCGCGTCGCCGACGAACGGGAACGGGCGCACCTCGACGTACCCGGCCTCGGCCAGCGCCCGCGCGACACTGCGGACGCGCCGCTGGCCGTCGGTCAGGCCGCGGCCTGCCGGGGCGGCGGGCAGCGTCGACGGGATGCTGTCGTAGCCCTCGAGCCGCAGCACCTCTTCGACGAGGTCGGCGGGCTGGCGCAGGTCGCCGCGCCAGCTCGGCGGGATCGCGGTGACGAGGCCGGTGCCGTCGTCGCCCGTGCTGACCGTGACCTTGCAGCCGATCTGGCTGAGCCGCCGCACGGTCACGCCGCGCTGGTAGCTCACGCCCGCGACCTTGTCGGGCAGGTTGATCGGCATCCGGACCGGCGGGTTGGGCTCGACCGTGCCCTCGTCGGTGCGGCCGGGCCGGATGGCGGCGTCGCCGTACTGCCGCAGCAGCCGGGCGGCCAGCTCGACCGCCGGCCCGCACAGCTGCGGGTCGGTGAACCGCTCGAACCGCTTGGCCGCTTCGGAGAACAGCTTGTGGCGCCGGGCCGTGCGGCTGATCGACGCCGGGTTCCAGTGCGCCGCCTCGAGCAGCACGTCCGTGCTCTCCGGCGTGATCTCGGTGCTCGCGCCACCCATGGTGCCGGCCAGCGAGATGACGCCGCTGTCGTCGGCGATCACCACGTCGTCCGGGTCGAGCGTGCGCTCGATGTCGTCCAGGGTGGTCAGCTTCTCGCCCGGCTTCGCCTTGCGCACCACCAGATCGCCCTGGATGGCCTTGGTGGCGAACGCGTGCAGCGGGTGCCCGAGCTCGAGCATCACGTAGTTGGTGACGTCGACGGCCAGGGAGATGGAGCGGATGCCGGCCAGCATCAGCCGCCGCCGCATCCACCACGGGGTCGGCGCGGTCGAGTCCAGGCCGGTGACCCGGCGCAGCACGAACCGCGGGCAGCCCTCGGGGTCCTCGACGCGGACCGGCCAGGCGTCACCCTCGGCCGCCGGGACCTCCAGCAGCGCCGGGTCGCCGAAGGGCACGTCGAGGGCGTTCGACAGCTCGCGCGCCAAGCCGCGGACCGACAGCGCGTAACCGCGGTCCGGGGTCGGCGCGAGCTCGATCACCGTGTCGTTCAGGGCGAGCAGCTCCTGGGCGTCGTCGCCCGGGCTCGCGGTGCCCGGCGGCAGCACCAGGATGCCGGTGTGGTCCTCGCCGAGGCCGAGCTCGCGCGCCGAGCAGATCATGCCGTCGCTGATGCGGCCGTAGGTCTTGCGGGAGGCGATGGCGAAGTCGCCCGGCAGCACCGCACCGGGCAGCGCGACGACGACCAGGTCGCCCTCGGTGAAGTTGCGCGCGCCGCAGATGATGCCGCGGGTCCTGATGCCGTGCGGGCCCTCGTCGAACTCGCCCGACTCTTCGTCGTCCTCGTCTTCGTCTTCGTCGTCGTCTTCGGGCTCGTCGTCGTCCTCGGCGACCTCGCCGACGTCGACGCGGCAGAAGCGCACCGGCTTCTTGAACTCGGTCAGTTCCTCGATCTCGGCCACGCGGCCGACGACCAGCGGGCCGGTCACCGGTCCGAGCTCGCGGAGGTCGTCGACCTCGATCCCGATCCGGACGAACGCGTCGGCCAGGTCCTGCGGCGTGATCTCCTCGCCCACGTCGAGGTGTTCGGTCAGCCAGCTGACTGGGACTCGCACTACGCCTCCGTTCCGAAGGGAAGGGTGAAGCGGACGTCGCCTTCCACCATGTCGCGCATGTCCGGGATCCCGTTGCGGAACTGCAGGGTGCGCTCGATGCCCATGCCGAAGGCGAAGCCTGAGTACACCTCGGGGTCGACGCCGCAGGCGCGCAGGACGTTCGGGTTGACCATGCCGCAGCCGCCCCACTCGACCCAGCCGGGGCCGCCCTTCTTCTCCTCGAACCAGACGTCCACCTCGGCGGACGGCTCGGTGAACGGGAAGAAGTGCGGGCGCAGCCGGGTCTTGGAGTTCTCACCGAACATCGCGCGGGCGAAGGCGTCCAGCGTGCCCTTGAGGTGCGCCATGGTGATGCCCTTGTCCACCGCGAGGCCCTCGACCTGGGTGAACACCGGGGTGTGGGTCGAGTCGAGCTCGTCGGTGCGGTACGTCCGGCCGGGGCACACGACGTACACGGGCAGGTCGCGGTGCAGCAGGGTGCGGGCCTGGACGGGCGAGGTGTGCGTGCGCAGCACCAGGCCGGAATCCTCTTCGCCGACGTAGAACGTGTCCTGCAGCTGGCGCGCGGGGTGGTCCTTGCCGAAGTTCAACGCGTCGAAGTTGAACCACTCGGCTTCGAGCTCCGGGCCTTCGGCGACCTCGTAGCCCATCGCGATGAACGCGTCGGAGACGCGCTCGGAGACGGTGCTGATCGGGTGCCGGGCACCGCGCGGCACGCGGTCCCACGGAAGGGTGACATCGACGGCTTCTTCGCGCAGCACGCGCTCGTCGCGCTCCACCTGGAGCTCGGCGCGGCGGGTGTCGAAGGCCGACTGGACGGCCTGGCGGGCCTCGTTGACGCGCTTGCCGGCCTCGGCCTTCTCCTGCTTGGGCAGGGCGCCGATCTCGCGGCGCGCCAGCAACAGCGGCGAGTGGTCACCGAGATGCGCGGGCTTGACCTCGGCCAGCGCATCGAGCCCGGTCGCGGCGGCGAACGCCGCTTCGGCGGCCTTGACCGCCTCCTGCAGCGTCTCGGGGGCGAGAACCGCGCCGCCCTGGGCTTCCTTCTCCTTGGCTCCGGACATAACTCCTCGGCGTCCGCTGGGACTGGTCGTTCGTGCTCCGCCGGACAACGCGGCGCACGAGAGGTCAAAGGCAAGAAAAGTCTATGGGATCGGGTCAGGGCGCCCTTGGTCGCCCTCGCCCCGCGCCGGCGCACGCCCGGGTAAGGGCCTGACAGGACTGAACGATGACCAGGCTGGGCCGCCGGGAATCCGGTCGCGCGGGGTGAAACCACTGGTCTGCGCGCGGCGCGTGTCCGGTAGGCGGACACCGGCACGATCGACCGCCGGGACGCCGCGAAGGGGGCCACGGTGGGACGGGCGGCGGGTTCGGCCGCCGCGGCACCACGAAAGGAGGCCGTGGTGGGACGGGCAGTGGGGTCGGCCGCCGCGGCGCCACAAAACGAGGCCGTGGTGGGACGGGCGGTGGTCTCGGCTGAGCGGGCGATGGGCCACGCCTCAGCGGCGGGCCGCCATCGCGCTCGTGTACACGCAGACCGCCGCCGCTGTGGCCAGGTTGAGGCTCTCCGCCTTGCCGTACAGCGGGATGCGGACCGCCAGATCCGTCTCTCCCAGGACCGCTTCCGAAAGGCCGTGGGCTTCGTTGCCGAACACCCAGGCCGTCGGCTCGGTCAGGTCCACCCGATCGAGTTCGGCGTCGGCGTAGCCGTGGGCTGCGTACGTGCGCAGGCCCGCCGCCGAACAGGCCTTCAGCGCGGCCGAGACGTCGCGGACGCGGGTGATCGGGAGGTGGAACAGGCTGCCTGCGGCCGCTCGGACGCACTTGCCGTTGTGGGGGTCGACCGTGTCGCCCGCCAGGACGACGGCGTCGGCGCCCGCCGCGTCCGCCACGCGGATCACCGTGCCCGCGTTGCCCGGGTCGGCGATGTCCACCAGCACGACCACCAGCCGGGCGCCCGGGGTCACGGCCGTCTCGAGTGGACGGTCGAGCAGGGCGCAGACCGCCACGATGCCTTGGGGCGTCACGGTTTCCGACAGGCCGTCCGCGGCGCGGTCGGTGATCGGCGAGACCGGGACGCCGGCCGCGCGGGCGGCGTCGACCAGGTTCGCGTGCTGGGCGGCCGCGCGCGACGTCACGAACAGCTCGTGCACCGTTCCGTCCGCCAAGGCGGCTTCGACGGCGTTGGCGCCTTCGGCCAGGAACCGGCCGGTCTTGTCCCGGTCCGCGCGCCGGGTCAGCTTGCGCGCAGCAACGACCCGGGGGGTCCGTTCGGTGAACGGACCCACCCCGGGTCGGGGAAAGCTGCCGGTCAGGCCGACTTCGCTTCGGTGTTCACGTTGGCCTTGGCGAGCTCGGCCAGCGCGGTGAAGGCGACGGCGTCGTTGACGGCGAGGTCCGCGAGGATCTTGCGGTCGACCTCGACACCCGCGGCCTTGATGCCCTGGATGAACCGGTTGTAGGTCACGCCGTTCTCGCGGGCGGCCGCGTTGATGCGGGTGACCCACAGGCGACGGAAGTCACCCTTGCGGGCACGACGGTCCCGGTAGGCGTAGTTGAGCGAGTGAAGCGTCTGCTCCTTGGCCTTGCGGTACAGCCGCGAACGCTGGCCGCGGTAGCCGCTGGCCAGTTCGAGAGTTGCGCGACGCTTCTTCTGGGCGTTGACCGCCCGCTTGACGCGTGCCACGGGTCCATCCTGTCGATCTCAGGGGGCGAAGGGGCGCCCCGGGTGGTTAGAGCAAGTCGGTGGTCAGCGGCCGAGGAGGCGCTTGACGCGACCGGTGTCGGGCTTGGCGATCTCGGTGGTGCCCTCGAGCCGGCGCGTGAGGCGGTTGGACTTCTTCTCCATCAGGTGCCGGCGGCCGGCCTTCTGACGGCGCAGCTTGCCCGTGCCCGTGACGCGGACGCGCTTGGACGTGCCGCTGTGGGTCTTCATCTTCGGCATTTCAGTCCTCTTTCGTGCGGCGGCTCACCGGAGACTCCGGTGAGCCGCTGACATGTGCTGGTCGGCGCCTTACGCCTCGGGGACCGATTCGGGAACCGGCTCGACCTTGGCCTTCGGCTTCACGTTCTTGTGCGGGGCCAGCACCATGATCATGTTGCGACCGTCCTGCTTGGCCGACGACTCGACGAAGCCGAGCTCCGTGACGTCTTCGGCGAGCTTCTGCAGCAGCCGGTAGCCGAGCTCCGGCCGGGACTGCTCGCGACCGCGGAACATGATCGTGACCTTGACCTTGTTGCCCGCCGCCAGGAAGCGCGACACGTGACCCTTCTTGGTCTCGTAGTCGTGCTGATCGATCTTGGGGCGCAGCTTCTGTTCCTTGATGACGGTCAGCTGCTGGTTGCGACGCGACTCGCGGGCCTTCTGCGCGCTCTCGTACTTGAACTTGCCGAAGTCCATGAGCTTGCACACCGGCGGGCGGGCCTGCGGCGCGACCTCGACGAGGTCGAGATCGTTCTCTTGCGCCAGGCGCAGCGCATCTTCGATCCGGACGATGCCGACCTGTTCACCGGCGGGTCCGACGAGTCGGACCTCCGGCACCCGGATTCGGTCGTTGATGCGTGTCTCGGAGCTGATGGGGCCTCCTTGGTCCGAGGAATGTTTCCTGTTCTCGTTTCGACCTGGTGCCCACATAGCGAAGGCCCCGACACCATTTCGGTGTGCGGGGCCCACTCTGTTTCCGATCGCATCCGGCCGCTAAGCCGGGTACTTCACCCTGGACTTGCAGTCCGGGCGAGACCGGACCCGGACACCTGAGCGGTGACGCGGGTGGGAGCGGGGCTCCACTTGCCGCCCCCGATCGCTCGGGAGCTGGTCGCAGGTGGAAGAGTACCAGACGTGTCAGATCAACCCTCCGCACCGCCCCCGTATTCCCCCGAAGCCCGCCACCTGGAGGACATCCCCAGCGTGGAGGTGATCAGCCGCGCAGCCGTCATGCTGCTGTCGGCCGGGGCCGAACGCCTCGGCCTCGCCGACGCCGACCCGGACAACTCGCCGCACCGCGACCTCGACGAGGCGCGCCGCCTGATCACCGCGCTCGCCGGGCTCATCACCGCGTCCGCCGAGTACCTCGGCCTGCACGCCGGCCCGTTGCGCGACGGTCTTCAGTCGCTCCAGAAGGCCTTCCGCGAGGCCTCGGCCGTCCCGGACGCCCCCGGTCAGGGCCCGGGCGAGAAGTACACCGGCCCCGTTTACTGACCGCACTTCCCGGCGGCCCCACCTAAGAACAGCCCCCGCCCTCTCCGGGGGGCGTCCCCAAGTCCAGTTTATCGGGGGTGCCCGACAGGACCCGGAAAAGGCGGCGGTCTGGGCTCGGTTGTCCACATCACGGGGTTCCTGTGGACAAGCGTCCGCCACCCCGTGGCATCACGGACGGCTGGAGGCATGGCGGGCGGCCGGGGGACACCGCGGGTGACTGAAGACGTCACGGGCGGATGGAGACATCGCAGCGGAAGTGCACCGCGATGCTCCGGTGTCCCGCTGGGTCTGGCTCGCCGACCGCGACCCGCACCAGCGGTGCACCAGCACCACACCAGCACCCCGCACCGCACGCACCCAGCACCGGCACCAGTACCCCGCACGCATCCAGCACCAGCACCAGCACTAGCGCCGCGCCGGCACCCGGCACCCGGCACCCGGCACCCGGCACCCGGCACCCGGCACCCGGCACCCGGCACCCGGCACCCGGTAGGGGACGGCTTCGGGCTCGAAATAGTTGCCGGACGAGCCTGTGACATCTAACATGTTAGATGTGAGTCTCTCGAAGGTCAGTCGCCCATTGCTGCGGGACGAGGCGTACGACCGCATCCGCCACGCGATCGTCGACGGTTCGCTGCCGCCCGGTGCCGCGCTGCGGGACGCCGATCTGGCCGACCAGCTCGGCCTGTCGAGAGCCCCTATCCGCCAGGCCCTGCTGCGGCTGGCCGACGACGGGCTCGTCGACTCCAAGCCCCAGAGCTACACCCGCGTTTCCGAGGTGATGTCCCCCGATGTCCTCGACGCCCGGGAGATCGTCCGGCTGCTGCACGAGTTCGCCGTCCGGCAGGCCGTGGCGAAGGTCCGCCCGGATGACGTCGCGGCGATGCGGGCGGCCAACGATCGCTTTGCCGCGGCGATCGAAGCCGGTGACGTCGCCGCCGCCGTCAAGGCCGACGACGAGCTGCACGATGTTCCCGTGCGGCTGGCCGGGAACGCCGCCGTGGCCGCCACTCTCGACCGCTACACGCCGCTGCTGCGCCGGCTCGAACACGCGCGGTTCAGCTCGGCGCTCGCCTGGAACTCGGTGGAACGCCACACGCGGCTCATCGACGCCCTCGAGAAGCGTGACACCGACACCGCCGTCTCCGTGATCTCGACCATCTGGACCGACCTGCTGGAGGACCGATGACCCTCGCCGACTTCCCGCGCTTCCCGCTGCTCTTCGGGCCCTCGCCGGTGCACCCCCTGGAGCGGCTCACGGCCCACCTCGGCGGCGCGCAGGTCTGGGCCAAGCGCGAAGACGTCAACTCCGGGCTCGCGTACGGCGGCAACAAGACCCGCAAGCTGGAGTACCTCGTCGCGGACGCCCTGAAAGAAGGCGCCGACACGCTCGTCTCGATCGGCGGCGTCCAGTCCAACCACACCCGGCAGGTCGCGGCCGCCGCGGCGCGTGCCGGGCTGAAGGCCTTGCTGGTGCAGGAAAGCTGGGTCGACTGGCACGATCCGCTCTACGACAAGGTCGGCAACATCCAGCTCTCGCGGATCCTCGGCGCGGACGTCCGGCTGGTCGACGCCGGTTTCGGCATCGGGTTCAAGCAGGCGTGGGAGGACGCCGTCGCCGAGATCGAGGCCGACGGCGGGAAGCCGTACGCGATCCCGGCCGGTGCGTCGGACCACCGGCTCGGCGGGCTCGGCTTCGCGAACTGGATCGTCGAACTCGAAGCGCAGGAAGAAGAACTGGGTGTCTTCTTCGATACCGTGATCGTCTGCTCGGTCACCGGGAGCACCCAGGGCGGGATGGTCGCCGGGACCGCACTAGGCAAACCCCGGCGCATCCTGGGCATCGACGCCTCCGCCAAGCCGGACGAGACCCGCGAGCAGGTCACGCGGATCGCGCGCGCCACCGCGGAGCTGATCGGCGCGGGCGAGATCGCGGACGTCGAGCTGGACGACCGCTACCACGCCGGGATCTACGGCATCCCCGACGAGTCCACTGTGGACGCGATCGAGACGTGCGCCCGGCTGGAGGGGATGATCACCGACCCGGTGTACGAGGGCAAGTCCATGGCGGGACTCATCGACCTGATCGGCCGGGGTGAGATAGAACGCGGCTCGAACGTCCTCTACGCCCACCTCGGCGGGCAGCCCGCGATCAACGGCTATACGAGCGTCCTGGGCTGAGCGTCCCGGGGCCGGGCGAACCGGCCCCGGAGAAGCTCAGTCCAGCACGCAGAGCACGTCGATCTCGACGAGCAGCTCGCCCGGGAGGCCGACATACACCGTCGTGCGGGCGGCGTGCGGGCCCTCGCCGATCAGCTCGTTGTAGACCTCGTTGAACGGCGCGAAGTGCGCGGTGTCGGTGAGGTAGACGCGCACCATGATCGCGTCGGCGAGGCTCGAGCCCGCCTCCTTGAGCACGGCTTCGATGTTCTTGAACGTCTGGCGGGTCTGGCCCGCGACGTCGTCGCCGACGATCTCGTTCGTGGCCGGGTCGAAGGCCACCTGGCCCGCGACCTGCAGCAGGTTTCCCTTGCGGACGGCCTGCGAGAACTTCGCCGGCGGCTTCGGCGCGTTCTCGGTGGAAACTGCCGTCTTGCTCATCAGTGCCCCTTTCCGTTCCCCGTCCATCCACTGTGGACGGAAGCTTCGTTCGTCGCGGCGCGCAGGTCCGGGACCAGCGCGAGCAGGCCTTCGTAGTCGAGCAGCACCTTCGGCACCGACATCGACGCGGCGGCCAGGACCTCGCCGTCCGCGCCTCGCACCGGCGCCGCGACGCAGTGGATGAAGTCCTCGTGCTCGGCGTTGTCGACGGCGTACCCGAGCTGCGCGACCCGATCCAGCTCCGCGAGGTAGTCCTCGGGCGTGGTGATCGTGTTCGGCGTCAGCACCGGGTACTCCATGGACCGGGCGATCTCTTCCCGACGCGCCTGGGGCATCGCGGCGACCAGGACCTTCCCGACGGCCGTGCAGTGCAGCGGCGCGCGCTTGCCGACGCGGGAGTACATCCGCACCGAGTGGCGGCCCTCGTACTTGTCGATGTAGACGACTTCGCCGTCGTCGTAGCTGGCCAGGTGCACGGTGTGCCCGGTGCGGGCGTTGAGCGCGGCCAGCGCGGGCTGGGCGCTGCGCCGGACGTCGATCGAGTCGAGGGCTTGGTTCGCGAGGTCGAACATCGCGCTGCCGAGCCGGTAGTAGCGGGTGCCTTCGCGGCGGACGAAGTGGTGCTGCTCCAGGGTGCGCAGCAGGCGCAGCACCGTCGACTTGTGGACGCCGATCTCCTCGGCGAGATCGTCGAGGGTGCGCGCGTCCTGCGCGATCGAGCTCAGCAGCGTCAGCGCGCGGTCCAGGCTTTGACTCAAGCGAGAACCCCCTCTCCCGTCAGCCTGGCCGAACGCCACTCGTCCGGGTCCGCGTTCAGCAGGGTATCCACGACCGTGCGTGGCAGCGGTACGCCGACGTCGTCGTGGGTGAGCAGGGTGGCGGCGGCCTGCAGGTGCCCGCGCCGGAGCCGTTCGAGGGGCGCGGCGCCGCGCAGGGTCGCGGCCAGGAAGCCCGCGGCGAACGCGTCCCCGGCGCCGACCGGCTCGACGACGTCGACGCGCAACGCGGGCGCGAACAGCGGCTCGCCTTCGACGAGGGTCGCTCCGCGTTCGCCGTGCTTGACGACCAGCGTGCGCGGGCCCGGCAGGAGGGCCCGCAGCGAAACCGGGTCGCCGGTCCCCCACACGTGCTGGGCCTCGTCGTCGCCGGTCAGGACGATGTCGGCCTGCCCGGCCAGTTCGGCGAGCAAGCGGGGGTCGCGGCCGGCCCACAGCGCGGGCCGCAGGTTGACGTCGAAGGAGACGAGCCGGTCGCCGCGGGGCGCGTCCAGCAGCGCGCGCACCAGCGCGAGGCAGCTGTCGGACAGCGCCGGGGTGATGCCGGACAGGTGCAGCACGCGGACGCCGTCGAGGTTCAGGCGATCCAGCAGCGAAGGGCCCATGCCGGACGCCGCGGAGCCGGCGCGGTAGTAGCGCACGGGGCTGCCGCCGGCGCCGCTTTCCTTGACGTAGAGCCCGGTCGGGCGCACGGGGTCCACCGAACACGCGCTGACGTCGACGCCGGCCGCCGCGATCTCGCGCAGCATCGCGTGGCCGAACGGGTCGTCGCCGACCGCGCTCACCCAGCCGCTCGGGACGCCGAGGGCGGGCAGGTGACAGGCCACGTTCGACTCGGCGCCGCCGATGGTGCGCGTCCACTGGCGCACCTCGTCCGGCGGGCCGGGTTCGGCGGGCACGAACAGCGCCATCGTCTCGCCGACACAGAGCACTTCGGGCCCGCTTGTCACTTTCCGTCTCCCCTGTCCTTCACCCCGTTGACCTGTGGCGACCCGGATGCTACACCTATGGCACTCAAAATGCGCAACAGTCGTTGCAACATACGCAACCGAGGTCGCCGCCGATGAACACACCCGCCCCTTGCTCGATCGACACCGCCGCGCTCGACGCCCTCCGCCAGGAGCGCGTCGACTGGCGGTTCCGCTCGGCCGCGCCCGCCCTGACCGGGCTCACGCTGGGCGAAGCCGCGGACCGGCGGCTCAACCTGTTCACCGACGGGTTCTTCGCGCCCTTCGTCGTGCTCGACGACGAAGCACTCGAGCACAACCTGCGGACGATGGCCGCCTGGTGCGCCGCCCGCGGCGTCGTCCTCGCCCCGCACGGCAAGACCACGATGGCCCCGCAGCTGTTCGCCCGCCAGATCGAGCACGGCGCCTGGGGCATCACCTGCGCCAACGCCGGGCACCTGCGCATCTACCGCGCGTTCGGCGTCTCGCGGATCCTGCTGGCCAACCAGCTGCTCGACCCGAGCGGCCTGCGCTGGCTGGCCGCCGAGCTGGCCGCCGATCCCTCGTTCGAGTTCATCTGCTGGGTCGACTCGGTCCGCGGCGTCGAGCTGATGACCGAGGCGCTCGAAGGTTCGAGCCGGCCGGTGGACGTCCTGCTCGAGCTGGGCGCCGACGGCGGCCGCACCGGCGTCCGCGACACGGCGACCGCGCTGGCCGTCGCGGAAGCCGTGCACGCCAGCCCGGCGCTGCGGCTGCGCGGCACCGGCGGTTACGAGGGCGCGCTCTCGCACGACACCGACGACGCCGCGCTCGCCAAGATCAGCTCCTACGTGGACGGTCTGCGCGAGCTCGCGATCACCTTCGCGGACAAGAGACTCCTCGACGGCCAGATCATCGTCACCGCCGGCGGCAGCGCCTACTTCGACCAGGTCGCGAACGAGCTCACCAAGCCGTGGCCGGCCGGTCTCGACGTGCTCCCGGTGCTGCGCAGCGGCGCCTACATCACCCACGACGACGGCTTCTACCGCGAGATCTCCCCGCTCGGCGAGCACCCGCGCATCGACGGCGTCGCGTCGTTCCGGCCCGCGCTGCACGCCTGGGCGCAGGTGACGTCGAAGCCGTCGGACACCCTGGCGCTGCTGACCATCGGCAAGCGGGACGCGTCCTTCGACGAAGGCATGCCGGAACCGCAGCTGCGCCGCACCCCGCGCGGCCCCGCGGAGCCGCTCGAAGGCCACGTCATCGCGAAGATGAACGACCAGCACGCCTTCCTCACGCTGCCGGCGGGGTCGCCGGTCGAGGTCGGCGACTGGATCGGGCTCGGCCTCTCGCACCCGTGCACGGTGTTCGACAAGTGGCCGCTCCTGCCGGTGACGGCGGCCGACGGCGAAACCGTCGTCGACCTCGTCCGGACGTGGTTCTGATGGACGTCGTCTTCCGCGGCGCGCTGGTCGCCGACGGCACCGGGGACGCGCTCACGCGCCACGACGTCGGCATCACCGGCGGCCGGATCGCGAGCGTCGCGGAAGCCGGCTCGCTGGCCGGGAACCGGAACATCGACGCCGACGGCCTGGTGCTCGCGCCCGGGTTCATCGACATGCATTCGCACTCCGACCTGCAGCTGCTGGCCAACCCGGACCACCCGGCCAAGATCACCCAGGGCGTCACCACCGAGGTGCTGGGCCAGGACGGGCTGTCCTACGCGCCGGTCGACGACGTCGTCCTCGCGGCGCTGCGCCAGCAGCTCGCGGGCTGGAACGACGACCCGGCGGGCTTCGACTGGAACTGGCGCTCGGTCGGCGAGTACCTCGACCGCCTGGACCAGGGCATCGCGGTCAACGCCGCGTACCTCGTGCCGCAGGGCACCGTACGGATGCTCGCCGTCGGCTGGGACGACCGGCCGGCCACCGACGCCGAGCTGACCCGGATGAAGGAGCTCGTCGCGACCGGCCTGGCCGAGGGCGCGATGGGGATGTCGTCGGGCCTCACCTACACGCCGGGGATGTACGCGGACACCGGCGAGCTGGTCGAGCTGTGCCGCGTGGTCGGCGAGGGTGGCGGCTTCTACAGCCCGCACCACCGCAGCTACGGCAAGGGCGCCCTCGATGCGTTCGCCGAGATGATCGACGTCTCCCGGCGGTCGGGCTGCCCGCTGCACCTGGCCCACGCGACGATGAACTTCTCGGTGAACAAGGGCAAGGCGCCCGACCTGCTGAAGCTGCTGGACGAGGCGCTCGACGACGGCTGCGACGTCACCCTCGACACCTACCCGTACCTGCCGGGCGCGACCTACCTGTCCGCACTGTTGCCCAGCTGGGCCACCGAAGGCGGGCTCGACGCCACCCTGGCCCGGCTGTCCGATGTGGACACCCGGGAGCGGATCCGGGCCGAGATCGAGGAGTCCGGTTCGGACGGCGCGCACGGCGTCCCGATCGACTGGGACGCCATCGAGATCAACGGCGTCCGCAACGACCACAACGCCCACCTGGTGGGGCACAGTGTCGCCGGTTCGGCGCGCGCCGCGGGCAGCGAACCGGCGGCACTGTACTTCGACACGCTGCTCGACGAGCGCCTCGGCACGTCCTGCCTGATGCACGTCGGGCACGAGGAGAACGTCCAGGCGATCATGCGCCACCGGACGCACACCGGCGGCAGCGACGGCCTGCTCGTCGGCGCCCGCCCGCACCCGCGGGCCTGGGGCACGTTCCCCCGTTACCTGGCCCGGTACGTCCGTGAACTGGGCGTGCTGGACCTCGCCGAGTGCGTCGCCCACCTCACCGGGCGGGCCGCGCGGCGGCTGCGGCTGACCGACCGCGGGCTCGTCCGCGCCGGTTACGCCGCGGACCTGGTGCTGTTCGACCCGGACGCGGTCACCGACACCGCGACCTTCGACGACCCGCGGCAGGCCGCCGCGGGCATCACGCACGTGTTCGTCAACGGCGTCGCCGCCCTCGACGACGGCCGTCCCACCGGCGCCCTCGCCGGTGCGTCCCTGCGCAATCCCGGGAGAACCCGATGATCCACTGGCTGCAACACACCACGGGCGGGCTCCTCACCCTCGCCGCCGTCTCGATCGCCCTGCTGTTGCTGCTGATCATCAAGGTCAAGGTCGAGCCGTTCATCGCCCTGATCGTGGTCAGCCTGCTCACCGCGCTGGCCGCCGGCCTGCCCGTCGGCACCCTGGTCGGCACCGCGCAGAAGACGTCGGACTCCTTGCTGGAGAAGGGGTTCGGCAGCATCCTCGGGCACATCACCGCGATCATCGGGCTCGGCACCCTGCTCGGGTCGATCCTGGAGAAGTCCGGCGGCGCCCGCGTGCTGACGTCGTCGCTGCTGCGGGCGTTCGGCGAGAAGCGCGCGCCGCTGGCGATGGGCGTCTCGGGCCTGATCTTCGGCATCCCGGTGTTCTTCGACATCGGCATCTTCGTGCTCGCGCCGCTCGTCTACGCCGCCGCCAAGCAGGGCGGCCGCTCGCTGGTGCTCTACGCCCTGCCGCTGCTGGCCGGCCTGTCGATCACGCACGCGTTCCTGCCGCCGCACCCCGGGCCGGTCGCGGCCGCCGGGCTGCTGCACGTCGACCTCGGCTGGATCATCCTGATGGGGGCCATCTGCGGCATCCCGGCGTGGTTCGTCGGCGGCATCCTGTACTCGACGTGGATCGGCAAGAAGATCGACATCAAGATCCCCGAGGAGTTCGCGGACCTGGGCGGCGCCGACGACGAGCACGAGAACCCGCCGTCGCTCGGCCTGGTCGGCGGCATCATCGCGGTGCCGCTGGTGCTGATCCTGGCGGGCACGTTCGGCAGCATCTGGCTGCCCAAGGGCTCGACGCTGGCCGGGGTGGCCGCGTTCATCGGAACGCCCGCCGTCGCGCTGACCATCGCGGTGCTGCTGGCGTCGTGGCTGCTCGGGCACCGGCGCGGGATCAACGGCAAGCAGCTCGGTGAGCTGTCCGCCGCGGCGCTGCGGCCGGTCGCGATGATCCTGCTGGTCGTCGGCGCGGGCGCGTTCTTCGGCGCGGTGCTCTCGGCCACCGGCATCGGCACCGCCGTCGCCAAGTCGCTGGGGGACGCCGGCCTGCCGGTGATCCTCGCCTCGTACGTGATCAGCTGCGGCATGCGGATCGCCCAGGGATCCGCGACGGTGGCCATCGTGACCACCAGTGGCATCGTCGCGCCGACCGTCGCCGAGCTGCACTACTCCCAGGCGCAGCTGGCGCTCATCGTCGTGGCCATCTCGGCCGGGTCGATCATCGCCTCGCACGTCAACGACGGCGGGTTCTGGATCGTCTCGCGCTACTTCGGGATGACCGTGCCGGAGACGCTGAAGACGTGGACCGCGCTGGAGACCGTGCTTTCGGTGTCGGGCTTCGCGGTCGCCGCACTGGCCATGCTCGTGGTCTAGACCACAGCGGAATTTCCACTACACTGGACCGATACGCCGCCACGTTCGCCGTCACCGATACCCTTGGGAGACACCACGATGGCCGAGCTTTCCCGTCGCACGTTCCTCGGCGCGGCCGGTGCCGCCGGCGCCGCCACCGTCCTGGGCGCGCAGTTCGCGTCCGCCGCCGCGCAGGTCTGCACCGCTGGAGCCACTGTGTACGTCGGCAGTTACACCAGCGGGGCCGACGGCCACGGCCTGGACGTCACGAGCCGTTCCGGCGCCGCGCTGACCCAGGTCCGCACGGTGCCGGGGATCAGCGACACGTCCTGGTTCGGCCGCAGCGCCGACGGCAAGACGCTGTACGTCACCAACGAGGGCGACCCGAACGGGTTCGTCTCGGCGCTGAACATCACCGACATCACGAACCCGAAGCTGCTCAACAAGGTTTCGACGAAGGGCAGCGCGCCGACGCACCTGAGCGTGCACTCGAGCGGGAAGTACGTGCTGGCGGCCAACTACGGCACCGGCAGCGTCGTCGTGCTGCCGATCCTGACGGGCGGGAAGCTCGGCGCGGCCACGGATCTGGCCCAGCACCAGGGATCCGACCGCGCGCCGAACGCGCACCAGGTCGTCAACGACCCGAGCGGGCGCTGGGTGCTCTCGGTCGACCTCGGCGCGGACTCGGTGTACGTCTACTCGCTCGACGTCGCCACCGGGAAGCTTTCGCAGCACCAGCAGCTGAAGCTGCCCACCGGCGCCGGGCCGCGGCACCTGGCGTTCGACCCCACCGGGAAGTTCGCCTACATCGTGCAGGAGCTGCGGCCCGAGATCACGGTGGCGAGCTGGGACGCCGCGGCAGGCACGCTCAAGGCGCTGTCGGTCGTCCCGGCCGTGCCGGCGGGCAGCACCGGCGACCTGTACCCGGGCGAGATCGTCGTTTCGCGCGACGGGAAGTTCGTCTACGCCACCGTGCGCGGGCCCAACACCCTGGCCACGTTCGCCGTCTCCGGCGGCGGTGCCACGCTCAAGCTGGTGTCCACTGTGTCCAGTGGCGGCAACTGGCCGCGGCACGTGTCCCTCGATCCCGCCGAGGCCTGGTTCTACGTCGCGAACCAGCGCTCCGGCACCGTCACCTGGCTGCCGCGCGACCCGGCCACCGGCCTGCCCGGCGCGGTCGCCGGCAGCCTGGCCGTCGGCAGCGTCAACTCCACTTACTTCGTCTGAGCACCGGTCGTGAGTGCGTAACAGTGTTCTAACACTGTTACGCACTCACGACCTCCCACTGGAGGGACCCCATGAGACTGCGCCGCACCCTGCCCGTCGTCGCCGGCCTCGCGTTGCTGGCCGGCTGCGCCCCCACCCAGTCCGCGCCCGCGGGCGCCGGCGCGGACGACAAGACCGGCACCGTCCGGGTCTGGCTGTTCGACGAAGCCAGCCGCGCGCCGAAGGAAGCGGCGGTCAAGGACGCGATCGCCGAGTTCAAGGCCGCGCACCAAGGCGTCGAGGTCGACGTCCAGTGGGTGCCGGTCGAAGGCCGCGCCGACAAGTTCTCCGGCGCCTTCAACGACCCGGCCAACGCGCCGGACGTCGCCGAGTTCGGCAACACCGACGTCTCCAACTACGCCGCCACCGGCGCGCTCGCCGACCTGACCGGCGACCTCGCGTCGTGGAGCGAGGGCAAGGACCTCATCCCGACCGTCGTGGACACGGCGAAGTCCGGCGGCAAGACCTACGGCCTGCCCTGGTACACCGGCGTCCGCGCGTTGTACTACCGCACCGACGTCTTCACCGAGCTGGGCCTCAAGCCGCCGACGACGCTCGCCGAGCTCACCGACGACGCCCGCAGGGTCCGCGCGGCGAAGCCGGACCTCTACGGCATCTCCGTCGGCGGCAAGTACACCTACGCGATGCTGCCGTTCCTCTGGGCCAACGGCGGTGAGCTGGCGCAGGAGAGCGACGGCAAGTGGAAGTCGACGGTCACCGGTGAGCAGGCCAAGTCCGGCGTCACCCAGTACGCGGACCTGCTCAAGGACGACATCTGCCCGCCCGCGCAGTGCGCGAACCTGACCGGCACGCAGAGCGTCACGGCGTTCGCGGGTGGCAAGGCCGGGATGACCGTCGGCGGCGACTTCAACCGCAAGGCCGTCGACCAGGGCGCGGTGAAGGGCAAGTACGCCGTCGTGCCGATCCCGGGCACCACGGCGGGCAGCGTCGCCCCGGCGTTCGCCGGCGGCAACCTGCTGGGCGTGTTCAACGCGAGCAAGCACCGCGGCCTGGCCCTGGAGTTCATCGAGCTGCTCGGCGGCGCGAAGTACCAGGAGAAGATGTACACGGCGATGGGCAACCTGCCGACGCTGAGCTCGGTGCAGCAGAAGCTCGCCGCGAACGACCCGTTCCTCAAGCCGTTCGTCGACACCCTCAAGGCGGGTACGAAGTTCGTCCCGGCGACGCCGGCGTGGTCCAAGATCGACAGCCAGAACGTGCTGCCGACCGCCGTGCAGCAGATCGCCACCGGCGGCAAGGACCCGGCCGCCGCGCTGACCGACGCCGCCGCCGCGATGGACAAGGCCTTCGGGTAGTGGTCGCCCAGCAAACCCGTCCGGTTGTCGCGGCGCCCACCAAGGCGCCGCGACGGCGGCGGCGGGACGGCCGGGCCGCGATCCTGTACCTGCTGCCCGCGGGCATCCTGCTCGCCGCGCTGCTCGCGTACCCGATCTACGAGCTGGTCCTGATCTCGTTCTACGACTACGGCCAGCCGCAGGCCGCGGGCAACGCGCCGTTGGTGTTCCTCGGCTTCGCGAACTACGCCGACCTGCTCTCGCAGGTGCAGTTCTGGACGGTGCTCGGCAACACGGTCGGGTTCGCCGCGGCCTGCGTGCTCGGCAGCCTGCTGGTCGGCACCGGGCTCGCCGTCCTGGCGAGCCGGGTGCGCGCGCTCCCCCGGATGCTGCTGTTCCTCGCCGCGCTCGGCGCGTGGTCGACCCCGGCGATGGCCGGCTCCTACGTCTGGCTGTTCCTCTTCGACACCGACTTCGGGCTGGTCAACGAGGTGCTCTCGGGGATCGGGCTGCCGTTCGAGCACCACTCCTGGACGTTCGGCACGATCGGTGCGTTCGGCCTGGTCGCCGCCGAGGTCGTCTGGTGCTCGTTCCCGTTCGTCATGGTGACGATGTACGCCGGGATCAAGGGCATCCCGGACGAGGTCCTGGAGGCCGCGTCGCTCGACGGCGCGTCGGCCTGGCGCTCGACGTGGGCGATCGTCCTGCCGATGGTGCGGCCGCTGCTGGTGATCGCGACCGTCCAGTCGATCATCTGGGACTTCAAGGTGTTCACCCAGATCTACGTGATGACCAACGGCGGTGGCGTGGCCGGGCGCAACCTGGTCCTCAACGTCTACGCCTACCAACAGGCCTTCGCCGGGCAGGAATACGGCCTCGGCTCGGCGATCGGAGTCGTCATGACGCTGTTGCTGCTGTCCGTCACCGGGCTCTACGTCCGCTCGCAGCGCCGGAGCGCGGCATGGCTGTGATCACGAGCCGGCGCGTCCGCCGCGTCCGCCGTCCGGGCCGGCTGATCGCCGAGATCGTCACGGTCGTGATCGCCGGGATCGTCGCGTTCCCGCTGTACTGGATGCTGCTCTCGGCGTTCAAGCCACCGGGCGAGATCCAGTCGGCGAACCCGAAACCGTGGACGTTCAGCCCGTCGTTCGACAGCTTCCAGCGCGTGCTCACGGTGTCCGGCTTCGGGCGGTTCTTCCTGAACAGCCTGGTGGTGGCCCTGGTCGTCGTGGTGCTGTCGCTGCTGCTGTCGTTCCTCTCGGCCGTCGCGCTGACGCGGTTCTCGTTCAAGGGCCGGACCGTGCTGCTGGTGATGATCCTGGTCGCGCAGATGGTGCCGGTGGAGGCGCTGACCATCCCGTTGTTCTTCCTGATGCGCCAGATCGGCGGCGTGGCCCCGGCGTTCGGGCTCAACGAGCTGGGTTCGCTGGTGCTGGTCCACCTGGCCTTCAGCCTGCCGTTCGCGATCTGGATGCTGCGCGGGTTCGTCGCGGCGGTGCCGGTGGAGCTGGAGGAGGCGGCCAAGCTCGACGGCGCGTCCCGGATGCGGTTCACCTGGCAGATCCTGTTCCCGCTGGTCGCGCCCGGGCTGGTCGCGGTGAGCGTGCTGGCGTTCATCCACGCGTGGAACGACTTCCTCTTCGCCAAGACGTTCATCATCTCCAAGACCGAGAACCAGACGCTGCCGCAGGCGATCCTGGTGTTTTTCAAGCCGGAGGACACCGACTGGGGCGCGGTGATGGCGTCCTCGACGCTGATGACCGTGCCGGTGCTGGTGTTCTTCGTCCTCGTCCAACGACGGCTGGTGTCCGGCATGGCCGGCGCCGTGAAGGGCTGACATGTCTTTTGCCACCTTGCTCCCCCGCCCGGTTTCGGTGACGCCCGCCGCGGGTTCGTGCCCGTGGCCCGCGCCGGTCGAGGTGCGGCCCGCGGACCTGCCCGCCGAGGGCTACCGGCTGGAGATCTCGCCGGACGGCGTCGTGTTGTCCTGCGGTGACGCGGCCGGGGAGGTCTACGGGCGGCAGACGTTGCGCCAGCTCGTGGGACCGGACGCGTTCCGCGCGGCTTCGCTCGGCCGGGAACTCTCGATCCCGTGCGGGGTGGTCGAGGACCACCCGCGCTTCGGCTGGCGCGGCTGCCTGCTCGACGTCGCCCGGCACTTCCGCACCAAGGCCGAGGTGCTGCGGTTCGTCGACCTGCTGGCCGCACACAAGCTGAACGTGCTGAACCTGCACCTGACCGACGACCAGGGCTGGCGCTTCGAGGTCCCCGGCTTCCCCAAGCTGACGTCGGTGGGCGGCTGGCGGCCGTCGTCGATGGCGGGCAGCGGGGGTGCGCAGGACGGCCGGCCGCACGGCGGTTTCTACACCGGCGACGACCTGCGGGAGATCGTGGCTTACGCCGCCGAACGGGCGATCACCGTGGTCCCGGAGATCGACATCCCCGGCCACGCCCGTGCGGCGCTGGCGGCGTACCCGGAGCTGGGCACCGAGGCGTCCTACGAGATCTGGACCGCTTGGGGCATCAGCACTTCACTGCTCGATCCGTCCGAGTCCACTTTGGACTTCTTCCGCACGGTGTTCGACCACCTGCTGGAGATCTTCCCGTCCCCGGTGATCGCGCTGGGCGGCGACGAGACGCCGGGCGCGACCGACGAGCACCGCAAGTTCGTCCGGCTGCTGGCCGAGCACCTGGTGGCCCGCGGCCGGACACCGATGGGCTGGGACGAGGTCCTCGACATCGGCGGCCTGCCCCCGATGGTGATCGGCTCCTGGCAGAACGAGACCGCGGGACAGCAGGCCGCCGCGGCCGGGCACGACGTCGTCATGTGCCCCGAGCAGCACGTGTACCTGGACCACCGCCAGTCCGCGCACCCGGACGAGCCGATCCCGGTCGGCATGGTGCACACGCTGGAGGACGTCTACGCCTACGAACCGGCGTTGAGCGGACCGCGCTTGCGGGGCGTGCAGGCGCAGGTGTGGAGCGAGCACCTCGACAGCGTCCGGCGGGTCGACTACATGGCTTTCCCACGGCTGTCGGCGTTCGCCGAGGTGGCGTGGAGCAGCGGGCCGCGCGACTGCGCCGAGTTCCTGCCGCGGCTGCGGGACCACCACCTGCCGCGGCTGGACGCACTCGGCGTCGAGTACCGGCCGCTCGACGGGCCACAGCCGTGGCAGACCCGGCCGGGAGTGCCGGGCCGGCCACGCTGAACCGCCGCCTTACCTCAGGTGCCGGCCGAAGAACCGGTTCCCGTCGTCGCCCTCGAACGCCGGAATGCCGGTGTGTCCGCCCATGTTGGCGTGCAACGTCTTCTCCTTCGAACCGAAGGCGTCGAACACGTCCAGGGCGAGCTGCCGGTCGTTGCCTTCGTCGTCCCACTGCAGCAGGACCAGCAGCGGGATGGTGACCTGCCGGGCCTCCTCGACCATGCTGCGCGGCACGTAACTCCCGGCGAACAGCCCCGCGGCCACGATGCGCGGCTCGACCACCGCCAGCCGGATGGCGATCGCGAGCACCCCGCCCGAGAACCCGACCGGCCCGCCGATCCCGGGCTGGGCGAGCAGGGCGTCCAGGGTGGTCCGCCATTCCGGGACCGCCCGCTCGACCAGCGGGAGGATCAGCCGGTCGACGATGTCGCCGGTGACCGGCTCACCGGCCCCCAGCGCCCGCTGCAGGTCGGCGCGGGCCTCGTCGACGGCGGCGAACCGGGGCCGGTCACCGCTGCCGGGCAGCTCGATGGTGGCCGCGGCGTAGCCTGCCGCCACGGCGGCCCGGGCCCGGGCCGCCAGCCGGGGGTACATCCTGCGCAGGCCGCCGGGGTGGCCGAGCAGGATCAGCGGAGTCGGCGCGGCCGTGGTTTCGGGCGTCCACAGGATGCCGGGGATCTCGCCGAGGGTGAACTCGCGCTCGAGGACGCCGTCGTCGAGGCGTTGTTCTGAGGTGAAGTGCATGGTCGTGCCTTTCGGGAGTGCGCTGAACGGCGCTCCTCAGGCGACCTATCGCCCGGCCGTGACCCTGGAGGGGAGCACCCATGTCGTAACTGCGGTCACGGGTACCACCTCCTCGTTCTCTGGCACGGCTGCCGGGACGGTAGCAGTGGCCGCCTTGGATCGCCAACGGGTTTACGCACGCGCGTCACGGCAGCAGCGTGACCGTGAACGACTTCGTCGGGCCGACGTTGCCTGCCGCGTCGGTCGAGCGGTACTCGATGCGGTGACGGCCGTAGCCCGGGGTGCGGGGCGCGAACGGCGACACCGTCAGCCCGCCCGGGCCGAGGTTGCCGTACGCCAGGCCGTCGATCTCCGTTCCCCGCGGGGTGAACAGGAACGGCGCGTCCGGGTCCGTCGGCCAGCCGTAGTACTTGTGCCAGCCGTCGCCGTCCACGCGGAACTCCGGCATACCGTCGGACGCCGTCAGGCGCATCGTGAACGAGCCGTGGAAGACGTGGTCCTCGCCCGCCGGCAGCTCGGCCGTCGTCGTCGGGCCGGACGCGTCCACCGCCCAGGTCAGGGTCGTGCCGCCGGTGGTCGCGGTGAGGGTGTGCGCGCCGCGGGACTCGCCGAGGGCGAAGTCGGGGCCGCTCGCGACCGGACGACCGTCGAGCTTCCAGCGCACGGACGGGATCGAGCCGGTCGGCTCACCCGTTTCGACGTAGACGACGTCGTGCCCGCCGACCGGCTGCGACGTCGGCGTCGACCCGACGACCGCGGGGCCGCCGGACGGCGCGGTGGTCACCGTCGTGTCGACAGTCCACGTGCGCGTCGCCGTCGGCCGGGCCGCCGGGTCCCGGACGAACGGCGTCGGGTCGGTCACCTTCGCCGTCAGCGTGTGCTTGCCCGGCGAAACGCGAACCTGCCGCAGATCGAGCGCGTCGGAGCCACGCACCGGACGGCCGTCGAGGGTCCAGGTGACGTCGAGGCGGTGACCGACCGGGTGCATGGTCCGGATCCACACGACGCGGTCGGCGCCGATCGTCCCGGCCGGGGTGCCGTCGCCCAGCAGCGGCACCTTCGCGGAGATCCGCTGCGTCATCCGCTCGCGGCCGACCTGGTCGTAGGCGTAACCGAGGGTCTTCATCATCGAGTGCGCACTGGGCCGCCACACGCCGGTCTGGGTGTAGAGCCCGCCTTCGTAACGCCCGATCGTGCCGCCGGACTCGCTGGGCTCGCCGAGCCAGCGGTACCACTTCGCGTGCTGCTCACGCAGCTGCTGCTCGGTCAGCGTGGTGTGGTGGATCGACGCCGGCTCGCCGCCTTCGTACGCCCCGCCCGGGACACCGCGCGCGTAGTAGTCGTACTCGTCGTCGAGGCCGCCGAGCGAGTGGCCCAGTTCGTGCGGCGAGATGAGCGCCGACAGCGCGTTGCCGCCCGACGCCGTCGCGTAGGTGCCGCCCGCGCCGCCGTAGGTGGTGCTGTTGCCCAGCGCGAGGATCTGCCGGTTGGCCTTGGTCGTGCCGGGCACGAGGTCGGCGTAGCGCTGGGCGGCCGCGTCGTCGACGGTCAGCAGCCGCTGCACGCTCCCGGCGTCACAACCGCCCCAGAACCCCATGTTCAACGGCGTGTTCCGCCGCGGCGCGTCCAGCCCGGGGTCACAGTCCACACCGGACTCGGGCGAGGCGATCGACACGGCGTAGACGTTGAAGTAGCTGCGGTAGGACTTGAACGGCTCGAGCGACCAGAGCGTGTTCATGTGCCGTGCGACGTCGGCCTGGAACTTCGGCTGCTCGGCCGCGGTGTAGCCGTCGCCGAGGACGACGAGGTTGAACCGCTGCGCGACCGGCCCGGTCACCTGGACGTCGGTGACGGTGCCCGCGGGTTCCCCGGCGTACGCCGGGGTAGCGACCCCCGCTACCAGCAGCAGCACCGCAGCGACGAGACCGGCCCAGTTCCGCATGCGGCTTTCCCCTTCATCGGCAGGTTCCCGTTGTACCGCAATGCTTTCCCCACCGGAACCCCCGGAAGTCGGACCACGGTATAGGGCGTTATACGGGAAGCCACGATCCGTCGAGGGGAATGCCGGCGGCCGCGGCGATCCGGGCGCGGGAGCGCAACGCGCGTTCTCGCAGCTCCTCGAGGTCGACGCCGACCAGCGCGCCGCCGCGTTTGACGACTTCGCCGGCGACGAGCACGGTGTCGACGAGCCCCGGATGTCCGGCGGACAGGATCGCGCCCGCCGGGTGGTTGACCGGGAAGAGCGTCAGGTCGTCGGCGCGCAGCAGCACGAGGTCGGCCTGCTTGCCCGGGGTGATGCTGCCGGTCCGGTCGCCGAGCCCGAGGGCGCGGGCGCCGTCGACGGTGGCGAACTCCAGCACGTCACGGCTGGTCAGTGACGGCGGCCGGCCGTGCGCGGTGTCGAGGCCGCGCTGCACGCCGAGCGCGGTGCGCATGGCCGAGAACATGTCGCCGCCGGCCGTGGGGCAGTTGTCGACCGACAGCGTCGGGCGGATGCCCGCGGCGAGCACGCGGCCGGTTTCCGGCCAGCCGAGGCCCATCTTCAGCTCGACGTCGGGGCTGATCGACACCGAGGAGCCCGCGTCGGCCAGCATCGCCAGCTCGTCGTCGTCCAGGCCGTTGCCGTGCACGATCGTCGTCCGGTCGTCGAGCAGCCCGTGCTCCCCCATCGCCGCGATCGGCCGGCGGCCCGTCGTCGCCCCGGCGCGGACGTGCGCGTGGACGCTGACCCGCAGCCCGAGGTCGCGGGCCGCGGCGACGTCGGCGGCCGTGGTCTCGATGGTGGTCCGCTGCGGGCCGCGCAGGCCGGCCGCCATCGTCACGAGCCCGTCGTCGTCGGGGCACCGGTCGCGCATCCGGGCGAGTTCGGCGGCGACCGGACCGTCGGTGGCGATGCCCGCGCCGTAACAGAAAACGCTCCGCCCGGGCGCCTGGCGAAGGGCGTCGAGCGCCGCGTCGCCGTGGGCCGGGGTGTCGGTGCAGTGGCACCAGTCCAGCACCGTGGTGACGCCCGAGTGCAGCGCCTCGAGCCGGCCGAGCAGCGTGCCGACGAGCACGTCCTCGGGCCGGTAGAGCGGCCGCAGCAAGCCGTGCATCGCCGGGCCGTACCGGGCGAACGTCCAGTCGGCGGCGAGCCCGCGGAACACCGCCTGCCAGGTGTGCCGGTGGGTGTCGACAAAACCGGGCAGCACCAGCATGCCGGTCGCGTCGAGCACGTCCGCGCCCGGCGCGTCGACCCGCTCGGCGACGGCGCTGATCCGGCCGTCCTCGACGAGCACGTCCCCGCGCGGCAGGTCGCCGATCGCCGGGTCGACGCTGATGACCGTGCCGCCGCGCACCAGAGTTCCCATGATTCCCCTTTGCTCAGTTGACACATCAACTGTAGGTCGACTCCAGTTGACACGTCAACTCTCGGGTACGCTTCGCGCCATGACGGAGACTCCGGAGCTGACCCCCGACGAGTGGGAGTTCTGGCACTCCTGGACGCAGGCTCAGCGCCTGCTCACCCGGGAGCTCGACCGTGGCCTGCAACGCGACTCCGGCATTTCGAAGGCCGAGTTCAGCGTGCTGCTGACCCTGCAGCGCGCACCCGGCCACGAACTGCGCGTCAGCGAACTCTGCGCGTCCCTCGACTGGGAGAAGAGCCGCGTCTCGCACCAGCTGACCCGGATGGAGAACCGCGGTTTCGTGGCACGCACGGAGTCCGGGACCGGCGGCCGCCGCACGCGGGTCGGGCTGACCGCCGAAGGCGACCGCGCCGCACGGGACGCCGTCGCCGGGCACGCCGGCAACATCCGCCGCTACTTCCTCGACACGCTCACCCCCGGCCAGGCCGCGGCCATCCGGGCCTGGAGCGAGCAGCTGACCGGCCGCCTGGAGCCGTGACGCGCCGGTGCCGTGACGCCGTCACGCGCCGGTCAGGCGGTACCAGACCTCGGGCCGGCCGACCTGGCCGTAGTGCGGCTCGCGGTGGGCCATTCCGTTGTCCGCCAAGTACTCCAGGTACCGGCGGGCCGTGACGCGGGACGCGCCGATCGCGGCCGCCGCCGCGCCCGCCGACAGGCCGTCCGCCGCCCCGCCCAGCGCGTCGGTGATCGCTTCCAGCGTCTGGACGCTCATGCCCTTCGGCAGCGGCGGTTGCTCGGTCGTGCGCAGCGTGCCCAGGGCGCGGTCGATCTCGGCCTGGCCGGACACCTCGCCGGAGGCGTCCCGGAATTCGGCGTAGCGCTCCAGTTTTTCGCGCAGGGTGGCGAAGGTGAACGGCTTGAGGAGGTACTGCACGACACCGACCGACACCGCGGCCTTCACCAGCGCGAGGTCGCGCGCCGACGTCACGGCGATGACGTCGATCGGCAGCCCGGCCGCGCGCAGCGAGCGGCAGACCGCCAGGCCGTGGGTGTCCGGCAGGTAGAAGTCCAGCAGCACCAGGTCGACCGGCTCGCGTTCGCAGAACCGCAACGCGTCGCCACCGGAGTGGACCACGCCCGCCACGGAGAACCCCGCGAGCCGTTCGACGTACACGCGGTGCGCCTCGGCGGCCACCGGTTCGTCCTCCACCACCAGCACCCGGATCACCGGCCGGCCTCCTGCCGCGGCAGGCGCACGGTGAACACCGCGCCGCCGTCCCGCCCGACGTCGACCGTACCGCCGTAGCGGCGCACCGCCTGCCCGACGAGCGCGAGCCCGAGGCCGTGTCCTTCCCCGGCCTTCGTCGACCAGCCGCGGCGGAAGACGTCGGCGTCGTCGGGGACCCCCGGGCCGGTGTCGGCGACGCGCAGCAGCAGCTCGTCGGCGTCGGACCGGGCGGTGACGACGACCGCCGGCCGGCCGCCGCCGTGCACCGCGGCGTCGATGCCGTTGTCGATCAGGTTGCCGAGGATGGTGACGAGGTCGCGCGCGGCGACGCCGTGGGTCGCGTCGTCGATCATCGTGTCCGGCGTGATCGTCAGCTCCACTCCGCGTTCGCTCGCCTCGGCCGCCTTCCCCAGCAGCAGCGCGGCGAGCACCGGTTCGGCGACGGCGCCGACGACGCGGTCGGTCAGTTCCTGGGCGAGCGCGAGCTCGGCCGTCGCGAACTCGACGGCCTGCTCGGGTTTGCCGATCTCCACCAGGGAAACCACGGTGTGCAGCCGGTTCGCGGCCTCGTGCGCCTGCGACCGCAACGCTTCCGCGAGACCGCGGGCGGTGGTCAGCTCCCCGGTCAGCGACTGCAGTTCGGTGTGGTCGCGCAGGACCACGACGGTGCCCTGCGCCCGGCCGCCCGCGCGGACGGCGGTCGTGCTGACCAGCAGCACGCGCGCGTCGGTCAGGTGCAGTTCCTCGGCGCGGGTCTCGGCCGAACCGAACGCCGTCACCAGCTCGGCGGGCAGGCCCAGCGCGCCCAGTTCCCGGCCGACCGGGTCGGCGTCGAGTCCGAGCAGGACACGCGCGCCGTCGTTGCAGAGCCCGACCTTCCCGTCGCGGCCGACCAGCAGCACCCCTTCGCGGACCGAATGCAGCACGGCTTCGTGGTACTCGAACAGGTTGCTCAGCTCGTCCGGTGCGATCCCGCGCGTCTGACGGCGGAGCCGGGCGCTGATCAGCCAGCCGCCGAACGCGCCCACCAGCAGCACCGAACCCGCGACGCCGAACAGCGGCCAGAGCCGTTCGCGCAGCTCGGCCGAGATCGCCGCGACGGTGATCCCGACGGCGACCAGCGCGATCACCCGCTGACCCGCGCCGAACACCGGGACGACCGTGCGGATCGACGGGCCGAGGGAGCCGGTGTAGGTCTCGGTGAGCGGCTGCCCGCGCTGCGCCAGCGCGATGTTCCCGATGTAGTGCTGCCCGATCAGGGCCGGATTCGGGTGGGTGAAGCGGATCCCGGCCGGGCTCATGATCGTGATGAAGTCGACGCCGGTGTCGGCCTGCACGCGCACCGCGAACGGCTGCAGCGTGGCGCTCGGGTCCGGCGCGTCCACCGCGGCGATGACGGACGGCGCGTCGGCCACCGTCGAGGCGACGGCGCGCACCTGGTCCTTGGCGTTCTGGTCGGTCGCCCGCGACGCGTCGAGGTAGGCGAACGTGATCCCGGCGCCCGCGAGCACGCAGAGCACCACCAGCTGCAGCACGAGCAGCTGGCGCGCCAGGCTCCAGCGGGACGACGTCGGGGACACCTCCTCATACCAGCACACCGGGGCCCGGGTGTCCGAACGGGACGGTGCGATCATCGCGCGAACTCAATGAACACAAGTGAGCCGGGTCACCTCGGTGCGCCTACAGTGTGCCGCAACCTGGAACACCCCTGAGCTGGAGGCAACGGTGCCGACCCCACCGACAACCGAGGAGACCCCGCGCAAGCGGGACAAGACCCACTACCTGTACCTGGCCGTGATCGTCGCGGTGGCCCTCGGGATCCTGGTGGGTTTCCTCTTCCCCGGCTTCGCCAAGGGCCTCAAGCCCCTCGGTGACGGCTTCGTCAACCTGATCAAGATGATGATCACGCCGATCATCTTCTGCACCATCGTCATCGGCGTCGGCTCGGTCGCGAAGGCGGCCAAGGTCGGCAAAGTCGGTCTGATGGCGCTGTTCTACTTCATCATCATGTCGACCTTCGCCCTGGCGATCGGCCTGGTCGTCGGCAACATCCTGCACCCGGGCACCGGCCTGCACCTCAACCCGGCCGATGTGAAGAGCGTCCAGAAGTCCGCCACCGGCGCCGAAGGCCCGGTCGACTTCCTGCTCGGCATCATCCCGAAGACCTTCGTCTCCGCCTTCACCGACGGCGAAGTCCTGCAGGCCCTGCTGGTCGCGCTGTTCGTCGGGTTCGCGCTGCAGAAGCTGGGCCCCAAGGGCGCCCCGATCCTGCGCGGCATCGAGCACATCCAGCGGCTGGTCTTCCGTGTCCTGTCCATGATCATGTGGGCCGCCCCGATCGGCGCGTTCGGCGCCATCGCCGCGGTGGTCGGCGCGACCGGCTGGGCCGCGTTGAAGAGCCTCGCCGTGATCATGATCGGCTTCTACGCCACCTGCCTGATCTTCGTGTTCGTGATCCTCGGGATCGTGCTGTGGCTCGGCGCCCGGGTGTTCATCTGGAACCTGCTGCGCTACCTCGGCCGCGAGTTCCTGCTGATCCTCTCGACGTCGTCCTCGGAGTCGGCGCTGCCGCGGCTGATCGCGAAGATGGAGCACGTCGGCGTCAGCAAGTCGGTCGTCGGCATCACGGTCCCGACGGGCTACTCGTTCAACCTGGACGGCACGGCGATCTACCTGACCATGGCGACGCTGTTCATCGCCGCCGCGCAGGACGAGCCGCTCTCGATCGGTTCGCAGATCGGCCTGCTGGCGTTCATGATCATCGCGTCGAAGGGCGCTGCGGGCGTCAGTGGCTCGGGCATCGCGACGCTGGCGTCCGGCCTGCAGTCGCACCGGCCGGAACTGGTCAACGGCGTCGGCTTCATCCTCGGCATCGACCGGTTCATGTCGGAGGCCCGCGCGCTGACGAACTTCGCCGGCAACGCCGTCGCGACCGTCCTCATCGGAAACTGGACGAAGGAGTTCGACCGGGAGAAGGCCGAGCGGGTCTTCGCCGGGCAGGAACCCTTCGACGAGGCGACCATGCTCGACGACCACAGCCACGCGGCCGGCACCGACGACCTGGACGACGCGGCCAAGCAACCCGCGAAGTAACCCACCACGTTCGTGCTCACGCCCCCGCTGAGCACGAGCCACGCGGGCCGCGGTGCGAGTTCCCCGACTTCGCACCGCGGCCCGTTTCCACGTCTTCAGGGCGGCACTTTCACGTGAAAGTGCCGCCTCCGGCGTCTCAGCAGGCGGCGTGGCCGTCGTAGACGACGCGGGCGGCGGCGATCGACTCGCGGTGCCGCTCCGCCCAGCCGAGCAGGCCGCTCAGGGACTGGTACAGCTCCTTCGCCATCGGCGTGGCCTCGTACTCCACGCGCGGCGGGACCGTCGGGTAGACCGTGCGCACCAGCAGGCCGTCACGCTCCAGGTTGCGCAGGGTCAGCGTCAGCATCCGGCGGCTGATGCCCTCGACCGCGCGCTCCAGCTCGGTGAACCGCACCGGGCCGCGCATGGCCTCCAGCAGGATGCCGATCGGCCACTTCCCGCTGACCCGGTTGATGACCTCGAGCAGCGTGCAGGCCTCGAGTTTCGCCGGGTCCACCTCCGCTGCCTGGACAGGTACACCGATGTTCCCCTGGGACATGGAAGTGCCTCCTTCACGGCGTCCCCATGGTCACACATGATGGGCACTGTTACAAGAAGTGCCCTGGAGACGACCAGGGGAAACGCTCGACTGGAGGGGCCTGCCATGGCCGAGAACCGTCCCACCCGATCCCGCGGCCTCGCCTTGGCGGTGCTGTGCGCCGCGTCGCTGATGGTCGTGCTAGACAGCAGCATCGTCGCGGTGGCGCTGCCCGCGATCCAGGCCGACCTCGGCTTCACCGCCGCCGGGCTCGCCTGGGTCGTCACCGCCTACCTGGTCGCCTTCGGCGGCCTGCTCCTGCTCCGGCCGGCTCGGCGACCTGCTCGGCCGCCGCCGGGTCTTCCTCGGCGGCCTGGGCCTGTTCACGGCGGCGTCGCTGGCCGCCGGCCTCGCCGGGAATCCGACCGTCCTGGTCGTGTCGCGGTTCGTACAGGGCGTCGGCGGCGCGCTGGCGTCGGCCGTGGTGCTCGGGATGATCGTCACGATGTACCCGGAGACGCGGGCCCGGGCGAAGGCGATCGGCGTCTACAGCTTCACGCAGGCCGCGGGCGCGTCGATCGGGCTCATCGCGGGCGGCGCGCTGACCCAGGCGCTGAGCTGGCACTGGACGTTCTACGTCAACCTGCCGATCGGCGCCGTCGCACTGGTGCTGGCCGTCCAGGTGGTCGAAGCGGACCGCGGCACCGGCCTACGGGCGGGCCTGGACGCGCTCGGCGCCGTCCTGGTCACCGCCGCCGTGATGCTCGGCGTCTACGGGATCACGGGCTACAACCGGATCGCCCTGGGTGCCGCCGTCGTCCTGCTCGCCGGATTCGTGGTGCGGCAGGCGAAGGCGCGCACGCCGCTGCTGCCGTTGCGGCTGTTCCGCAGCCGCGCGGTCACCGGCGCCAACCTGGTGATGGTCCTGATGGTCGCCGGGATGCTCGGCTTCCAGTTCGTCACCGCGCTGTACCTGCAGCAGGTGCTCGGCCTCGACGCGCTGCGCACCGGCGTCGCGTTCCTGCCGGTGCCGGTCGTGATCGCCATCGCGTCGCTCGGCTTCGCGGGCCGGCTCGCGGAGCGGTTCGGGCCGCGCACGGTGCTGCTGTCCGGTCTGGGCCTGGTGATCGCCGGCCTGCTGCTGCTCACCCGGGTTTCGGTGCGGGGTGACTACTTCACCGACGTCCTGCCGCCGTTGCTGGTGATGGGCCTCGGCGCCGGCGTGGCGATCCCCGCGTTGATGGGCCTGGCGATGTCGGGTGCCGCGCCGGAGGATTCGGGAGTGGCGTCCGGGCTGATCAACACCACGCAGCAAGTGGGGGCGGCGATCGGCACCGCGGTGCTGGCCACGGTGGCCGCGTCCCGCACAGCGAGCCTGGGTGCGGTGGACCACCGCGAGGCGCTGGCGTCGGGCTTCCGGCTGGCCTACGGCACGAGCGCGGGGTTCCTGGTCGCGGCGATCGCGCTCGGGGCGGCGGTACTGGCCCGCCGTCCACACCGGAGCGCCACCGAGCCGGAGGTGTGCGTCGCCGGTTCCGCGTGATCGGGGCGCGTTATCGGGGCGACGACCCGGGTTCTCCCGGCCGGGTCGCCGCCCCGCTCACGCGAGGTAGGTGCTCAAACCCCGGTGACCCCGGCGCATCATCAGCGCGTGGTTCACGCGGAAGAGTGGCCGGGCCACCGTGTCGAACCGCCGCAGCAACGCCTTGCGCGCGTGGACGTCCTGGGTGATCTCCAGCAGCGTCCCCGCGCCCGTCGCGCGGACGGTGCCGGCCAGCACCCCTTCGAGGTCTCCGCTGAGCCTGACCCGCATCAGGCCCGCCCGCTCGTCCTGGTGGTCGCGGTGCATCCGGACGACCAGCCGGAACGGGAGCCGCGAACGGCAGACCAGTTCGGCGGTGTCGTCGTCCACCCGGCGCACCGTGCGGACGTCCGACCACCACCGCGGGTAGCCGGCGAGGTCGGTGACCGCGCCGAACACCCGCTCGGGCGCGGTACCGGGCAGCAGCCAGGAGCTGCTGAACCGGTAGCGCGCGCCCGTCACGACCTCACACCTGGGCCGAGACCAGCTTCCGGCCGTCCACCGTGACGATGTCGACCGACTTCACGTCGTCGGGCGCGACCAGCGCGGACCCGTCGAGCGAAAAGCCCTGGCTCTCCCACTTCTCGGACACCTTCCAGCTGCCGGCGGTGACCGCTTGGCCTTCCTTGGTCACGACCTGCAGCAGGCACTGTTCCCCGGCCTTGACGCCCTTGACGGCGACGTTGACCTTGACCCAGCCCGCGAAGGGCGCCACCGACGCGGCCAGCTGCACGCCGGTCGTCGGATCCCGCCCTTCGACGCTCTTCGTCCCCGCCGGGGTGTCCGGGGGGAACGCCGGCGCCGCGATGCTCGAGTCGGACGTCTGCCGCCCGACCAGGATCCCACCGCCGAGTGCGGCCACGACCAGCACCGCCGCCGCGACCAGGGCCAGGCCCCGCCGGGACGCCGGCCGCGACGCGGTCCGCGCCGGCGCCGCCGTCTCCTCTTCGCGCACCCGCCGGAGGGTCTTCTGCAGCAGCAGCTCCCCACCTTCGGGCGGCCCGTCGAGGAACGCCTCGGGCGGCACCTCGTCGAGCGACTCGCGCAACGCCACGAGCTCGTTCAGGTCGAACCTGCACTGGGCGCAGGTTTGCAGGTGCCGTCGTTCGAAGTCGGCCGCCTCCGCCGGGTCGAGCGCCCCGAGGGCGTACGCGCCGAGCTGTGTATGACTTTCGTCCACCGCGTTCACCGCGCCACCTCCGTTCCGCTTCCCGAGATCATCGAGGCTCTGAGAGCCCTGAGTGCGTAGTACGACCTTGATTTCACGGTACCCGGTGCGACGCCCAGTGTTCTCGCCGCTTCGGCCACCGTCCGTCCCCGGTAGTAGATCTCCACCAGGACCTCTCGATGTTCGTTGGACAACCCGTCCATCGCACCGAGCACCGTCATCGAGTCGACCACGCCCTGGGCGTGATCGCGCTCGACGGACGGCGTGGGCACGCCTTCGGCCGGTTCGGCCACTTCCTGTGGCCGTGCCGCCCGGGCTCGCGCCCGGTCGGTGACCAGGTTGCGCGCGACGGTCAGCAACCAGCCGCGCACCGAGCCCTTCCCGTCGTTCTGCAGGTCGTCTGCGTGTTTCCACGCCCGTACCAGCGTCTCCTGGACCACGTCCTCGGCTGCCGCACGATCACCGGTCAGCCTCGTCGCGTAGGCCAGCAGGCTCCGCCCGTGTTCGGCGTAAAGCTGCCGAATCAGGTCTTCGCCTTTGGCCTTCTTCGGCCGCCTGCCTCCGATCGCCACCCTCGTCCTCCCGACGGTGTTCTGAGTCGGCGAGGACAGTACTGCAACCCGCAGCGCCACCGGCGGTGCGTGGGTCGAGCGCAGCGCGACCATGGTGTTCATCGGCTGCCCGTCCTTCCTCGTTCTGCCCGGAAACCGTCGGTATCAGTAGCCGGAGCCGCCGGCCGCGGCCGGGGCGGTGATCTTGCTGCCGTCCGGGGCGACGGCGAACCAGGTGCCGTTGACGCCCTGGCCGTTCGCCTGCTCCGGTGCCTTGTCGCCCGAGAACTCGTACAGCGGCCAGCCGTTCAGCGTGAGCTGCTTGCTGCCGTCCTTGCGGGCCAGCGTGCCCACCTGGGTGTCCTGGATGCCCTTGAGCATCGGCGCGGCCTCCCCGGCGAGCACCGGCGGCCAGGTGGCCGCGCACTCACCGTCGCAGGTGGACGTCGGCGGCTGCGACATGTCCTTGTCGAACCGGTACAGCGTCTTGTCGGAGGCGTCCGTGACGACCGCCCCGATTCCCGGTACCGTCGCGGCGGCCAGCATCACGTGGCCGGGCTGGCCGTGTTCCGGACCCTGGGCCCCCGACGCCATGTCGCCACAGGCCGACAACGGTGCGACGACGGCGAAAGCGGCAGCGCAGACGACGGCCGTCCGGATGCGGTTCATCACGTTCTCTCCTCGGTGAGGGCGGCACCGCCGTGCGGCGGACCTCGACACCTCAGACACGGACGCCCGCGGGAAACGGTTCAGCGGGAGTTCGCGCGGTTCGGTGCCGGTTCGCGGGTGGATTGGTGGGTACCGGTGACCGGCACGGTCTTGTCGCCGTGCGGGCGGGTTCCTAAGCTGATCACCGTTCCGCCGCCGCCCCCGTCGTCCCGGGAGCCGCCGTGTCCGCGAAACCCCTCGTCCTGGTGGCACTGCTGGCCGCGGGCTGCGCCGCGACGCCGTCCCCGGCCCCGCCACCGCCGTTCACCGCGACGTTGACGTCCCCCACCGACGTGGTGCTGTCGTGGCCGGACGACGACGCCGCCGGGCACCGCGTGGAGTACGCGAACGACCCGGCCGGGCCGTGGACGACACTGCAGTTCCTGCCGCCGCACGCGACGAGCTACCACCACCCGGACCTGATCCCGGAGACGCCGTTCTACTACCGGGAGCAGCCGTTCACGGGCCCGGTGTCGGCCGAGACGACCGCGGGCGCGCCGGCGGCCACGGACGCGACGGCGCTGCACGCGGTGGCGGACGGCGACACGGTGACGTTCACCTGGGCCGACCGCTCGGCCGACGAGGCCGGGTTCCTGCTCGAGATCCGCCGCCCGGGCGAGCCGGGCTTCTCACCGATCGAGGTGACGGATCCGGACACGACGACGTGCGCCCTGTCCACCCTCCCGGGTGAACAGGGCTCGGCCTACCGGCTCCGGACGCTGCACTACGGGCCGCTCTCGCCGGTGGTCCACGAGACCACCGGCAAGGAGCGGTGACGCGCTACCCGGCCTACTCGGCCGTGAGGACGTGGCGCAGGAACTCGCCGGTGTAGCTGGTCTCGACCCCGGCCACGTGCTCGGGCGTGCCCTCGGCGATCACCGTGCCACCGCCGTTGCCGCCCTCCGGGCCCATGTCGATGATCCAGTCGGACGTCTTGATCACGTCGAGGTTGTGCTCGATCACGATCACCGAGTTGCCCTTGTCGACCAAGCCGTTGATCACGCCGATGAGCTTGTTGATGTCCTCGAAGTGCAGGCCGGTGGTCGGCTCGTCGAGGATGTAGACCGTCTTGCCGGTCGAGCGCTTCTGCAGCTCGCTCGCCAGCTTCACGCGCTGCGCCTCACCACCGGACAGCGTCGGCGCCGGCTGGCCGAGCCGGACGTAGCCGAGGCCGACGTCGACCAGGGTCTGCAGGTGCCGGTGGATCGCCTTGATCGGCTCGAAGAACTCCGCCGCCTCTTCGATCGGCATGTCGAGCACGTCCGAGACGGTCTTGCCCTTGTAGTGCACCTCGAGGGTCTCGCGGTTGTACCGCGCGCCCTTGCAGACCTCGCACGGGACGTAGACGTCCGGCAGGAAGTTCATCTCGATCTTGATCGTGCCGTCGCCGGCGCACGCCTCGCAGCGGCCGCCCTTGACGTTGAACGAGAACCGGCCCTGCTGGTAGCCGCGCACCTTCGCCTCGGTGGTCGCCGAGAACAGTTTGCGGACGTGGTCCCAGACGCCGGTGTAGGTGGCCGGGTTGGACCGCGGGGTCCGCCCGATCGGCGACTGGTCGACGCGCACCAGCTTGTCGACCTGGGCCAGGCCGTTGATCCGGGTGTGGCGGCCCGGCACCTGGCGGGCGCCGTTGAGCTTGTTCGCCAGCACCGTCGCCAGGATGTCGTTCACCAGCGTCGACTTGCCCGAACCGGAGACGCCGGTGACCGAGACGAGGCAGCCGAGCGGGAACGAGACGTCCAGCCCGCGCAGGTTGTGCTCGCGCGCGCCGATGACGGTCAGCTGCCGCTTCTTGTCGATCGGCCGCCGGATCGCCGGGACCTCGATCCTGCGGCGCCCGGACAGGTACTGCCCGGTGAGCGACTCCTTGCTCTTCAGCAGCTTCTTGTACGGTCCACTGTGGACGATGTGGCCGCCGTGCTCGCCGGCGCCCGGGCCGATGTCGACCACCCAGTCGCTGGAGCGGATGGTGTCCTCGTCGTGCTCGACGACGATCAGCGTGTTGCCCAGGTTGCGCAGCCGGGTCAGCGTCTCGATCAGCCGGTGGTTGTCGCGCTGGTGCAGGCCGATCGACGGCTCGTCCAGCACGTACAGCACGCCGACCAGGCCGGAGCCGATCTGCGTGGCGAGCCGGATGCGCTGCGCCTCGCCGCCCGACAGCGTGCCCGACGCGCGGTCGAGCGAGAGGTACGTGAGGCCGACGTCGAGCAGGAACCGCAGGCGGGCCTGGATCTCCTTGAGCACGGCCCCGGCGATCATCGACTCGCGCTGGCCGAGCTCCAGCTCGTCGAGGAACTGCGACGCCTCGGCGATGGAGAGCCCGCAGACCTCGGCGATCGACATGTCACCGCGGGTCTTGTGCTGCAGCGTGACGGCGAGGATCTCCGGCTTGAGCCGGGTGCCCTGGCAGGTCGGGCACGGCACCTCGCGCATGTAGCCCTCGTACCGCTCGCGCATGTACTCGGACTCGGTCTGCTCCTGGCGCCGCTCGAGGAACGGGATGACGCCCTCGAAGCTGGCGTAGTACGACCGCTGGCGGCCGTAGCGGTTCTTGTAGCGGACGTGCACCTGCTCGTCGACGCCGTGCAGCACCGCCTTCTGGGCGCGCGCGGGCAGCTTGCGCCACGCCGTGTCCATCCGGAACCCGATGGTCTCCGACAGCGACTCGAGCAGCCGGACGAAGTAGTCCGCGCTCTGCCCGCCCGCCCACGGCGCGATCGCGCCCTCGGCCAGCGACAGCTCGTCGTCCGGCACCACCAGCTCCGGGTCGACCTCCTTGCGGATGCCGATGCCGGTGCACACCGGGCACGCGCCGTAGGGCGAGTTGAAGGAGAACGAGCGGGGCTCGAGGTCCTCGATGGCCAGCGGGTGGCCGTTCGGGCAGGCCAGGTTCTCGGAGAAGCCGCGGATGCGGTGCGGGTCGTTCTCCGGCAGGTCGACGAACTCGAGCTCGATCAGCCCGTCGGCCAGCCGCAGCGCCGTCTCGACCGAGTCGGTGAGCCGCTGGCGCGAGCTCGACTTCACGCTCAGCCGGTCGATCACCACGCCGATCTGGTGCTTCTCCTGCTTCTTCAGCTTCGGCGGGTCGGTGAGCGGGTGCACCGTGCCGTCGACGACCACGCGCGCGTACCCCTGCTGCTGCAGGTTCTCGAACAGGTCGACGTACTCGCCCTTGCGGCCGCGCACGACCGGGGCGAGCACCTGGAAGCGGACGCCCTCGTCCATCTCCAGCACCTGGTCGACGATCTGCTGCGGGGTCTGCTTGCTGATCGGCTCGCCGCACTTGGGGCAGTGGGCCTTGCCGGCGCGGGCGTAGAGCAGCCGGAGGTAGTCGTAGACCTCGGTGATCGTGCCCACGGTCGAGCGCGGGTTGCGCGAGGTGGACTTCTGGTCGATCGACACCGCGGGCGAGAGGCCCTCGATGAAGTCGACGTCCGGCTTGTCCATCTGCCCCAGGAACTGGCGGGCGTACGCGGACAGCGACTCGACGTACCGGCGCTGCCCCTCGGCGAAGATGGTGTCGAAGGCGAGGCTCGACTTCCCGGAGCCGGACAGACCCGTGAACACGATCAGGCTGTCGCGGGGCAGGTCGAGATCCACGCCGCGGAGGTTGTGCTCGCGGGCGCCGCGAACAACGAGGCGATCAGCCACGCCAGGGTCCCTTCAGTGTCATTCTCAGCTGGTTGCCGGCTCGGTCGGAGACTGCACGAGCGGCGGCCTCCATGCTACGAGCCACCACCGACAAAAACCGGCTCCGAGTCCGTGACCTGCGGTTCTTCCGGCTTGCGATGGCGATCCCGGCGAGCGGTGAGCCACCGGTGGACCGGCCGTTCGACGCCCGCGGTGATCGCCCAGCCCGCCAGCACGGCGGCGGCCACGACCGCGGGGAGCCGCAGCCAGCCGGGGACGCCGAGGTTGATCAGGGCGCGCGCCAGGATGTAACCCAGTTCCTGGTGCACCAGATAAAGACCATACGAGATGCCCGCGAGCCAGGTGACGGCCGGGGCGATCCGGCGCAGCCCGGGGAAGCGCCAGTCCGGTCCGCGCGCGGCGAAGCAGACGCCTGCGAGCAGCACGGCGAACCCGATCGTGGACGGCCAGCGCTGGGCGTCCTGCGGCAGTTCGCGGTGGAACGGGAACACCTGCAGGTCCTGCGCCACGCAGGTGGCGAGCACGAACAGCGCGACGTGCCAGTGGGCGAGCCGCTCCTTCGACCACAGCCAGAGGGCGGCGCCGATGGCGAAGACGTGCGCGCGGTGCAGGCCCAGGCCGTAGAAGACGGAGTCGATGACCTTCTGGTGCGTGGAGGGCTCCAGCGACGGCGGGACGATCGCGAACCGGATCACCAGCGGCACCAGGATCAGCGCCCACAGCAGGCCGACGGTCACCCGGTGTGTCCGCCACGCCCGCGGCCACAGCAGCGCCGCGCAAGCGAAGGCCGCGAGCTGCACGGGGAGTGTCCAATAGGAGCCGTCAAGGTAGTAAAACCACTCGAAACGGTAACCCCATTCGGGGACCATGCCCAGGTTGGCGAGCAGGTCGGCCCAGGTCGGGATGTACCAGGGCGAGGGGTCCGTCGGCAGGCCCTGCGGCACGCCGAAGAGGAAGCCGGTCAGGCCCGGCGGGAACGGCAGCCCGCTGAACCGGATGGCGGCGTACCGCGTCACCAGGTAGGTGACGAGCACCGCGACCAGGTAGGCGGGCACGAGCCGCGCGACCCGGTTCCACAGCCACCGGCCCGGATTGCCTTTGCGAAGGCTCGCGCACACGAAGAACGCGGAGATCACCAGGAGGATCGCCGCCCCGAACTGCGCGGTCACCCGCACGGGGTACCCCGTGAGCTCCGGGTGCAAGAGTGCACCCTGGTGGGTGACATGTCCGAGGATCACCGCGAGGACGGCGAAGACGCGCAGGAGGTCCCAGCTGATCCGGCGTACGCCTCGCACCGGGGTCGGCGTCGGAGTCGTCGGCACGGTCTTCCCTGGGTCGGCACGGGTCGGCGCGGGGGTCGGCTTGCGGGGCTCCGGCGAGCCTACGTGGCGAGGTGAGCGCACGCTTGTGCGGGTGGAACCGCTTGCGGTGCCCCGACTACCGTGGGCGGGGTGAACATCGTGGAGACCTACACCGGGCACGTCGACCCGGGCGGCGACGCCTCCCGGCGGACCCTGGACGCGCTGACCATCACCAAGCTGTCCGTCGGCCCGATGGACAACAACGCGTATCTGCTGGTGTGCCGGGCAGACAACGAAGCCCTGCTCATCGACGCGGCGAGCGACCCCGAGCGCATCTCCGACCTGATCGGCCACGGCCCGGACCGCCCGGCCCTGCGCACGGTCGTCACGACCCACCAGCACCAGGACCACTGGCAGGCCCTGGGCGCGGTGGCGGGAGCGAACGGCTCGAACACCGCGGCGCACCCGCTGGACGCCGAGCCGTTGCCGGTCCCGCCGGACTTCCTGGTGGAGCACGGAGACACGCTCACGGTGGGCAAGGTCACCCTTTCGGTGATCCACCTGCGCGGCCACACACCGGGCTCGATCGCCCTGCTGTACCGGGATCCCGCGGGCCACCCGCACCTGTTCACCGGAGACTCGCTCTTCCCAGGCGGCGTGGGCCGGACGACGTCCCCGGAGGACTTCTCGACACTGGTGGACGACGTGTCGTCCCGGATCTTCGACGAGCTGCCGGACGACACGTGGTTCTACCCGGGCCACGGCGACGACTCGACGCTGGGCGCCGAGCGCCCGAAGCTGGCCGAATGGCGCGAACGCGGCTGGTGACGTGCCGAACACGGTCGTGAGCGGGAAACAGCGTCAGAGCACTGTTTCCCGCTCACGACACGTTCGGAGCAGCCGGGGTAACGCTTGGGCCGCCGATCCCGGACACCGGGCAACTCCCCGGACGAACCGGGCGTCCCCCGCATGACCCCAGCGCTGGGGCTTCCACCGGTTCGCACCCGCCAGGAGGCCCACCCATGTCCAGACCCGTCAGACGCGCCCTCGTCGCCGTCACCATGTTGCTCGCCGCCGCGGTGACCGCGGCCGCGGCGCCCGCGAACGCCGCCGTGTCCAGCGTTCCCACCCTGACCGCCATCCGGACCGGGGCCAACCCCGGGTTCGACCGGATCGTGCTCGACCTCACCGCCGGCGGCGCGCCCAGCGCCGGCTACCAGCTGTTCGACGAGCTCACCGCCGACCCGACCGGGGACGTCGTGTGGCTCACCGGGCAGTACTTCGTCAACGTCACCGTGCCGTTCGCCGCCGCGCACGACGACAACGGCGTGCCCACCTACACCGGGCCGCAGAAGTTCCGGACGTGGAACCTGCGCAACGTCATGGCCGTCGCCGTCACCGGGGACTTCGAAGCCCAGCTGACCGTCGGGCTCGGCGTGCGGTCGCGGACGACGGTGAACGTCTTCACGCTCACCGCGCCCAACCGCGTCGTGATCGACGTCGCCAGCTGAAACGTGGGGCAGACCCCGTCAGCGCTCGTACGGGGTCTTCTCCCCCGCCTCCACCGCGAAGGCCAGGTGGTTGCCCGCCGGGGGCAGGGGGCACGTCGCGAAGTCCGTGAACGCGCACGGCAGGTTGACCGCGCGGTTGAAGTCCAGCGTCACCGTGCCGTCCGCGGCCGGCGCGCCGACCGGCAGCGACCGGTTGGCCGCGTACGTCGTGACGCCGCTCGTCCCGTCCGTGAACAGGATGCTGAAGCCGCCTTCCTTGCCGTTGAACGCGGTCAGCGTGTGCGACGCGCCGTCGTGCTCGAAGTGGACCAGGCCCGGCGCGGTGTAGACGTGGCTCAGGCCCTCGACCACCGCACCCACCGTGGTCGGCCGGGGCGCGTCGAACGGCTCGAAGCGGCCGGACAGCACCCACGACGGCGACGGCTCGTACGCCGGGACGCCGTGGAAGGCGCGCAGCACCTCGGCCTTCGGGTCGTGCACCCGGATCAGGTACCCCGAGCGGCGAGCCACCTCGATCTCGACGTCGCCGGCCAGCACGCGCGTGCCCGCGCCGCTGTTGACCAGCTCGAAGCGCCGGACGTCCGTGATCGGGGTGCCGTCGTGCTCGAGCGAGGCGCCGGCCGGGTCGACGTACGCCGCGTCGGCGTCCTGCCACCAGCGGCCGGGGATGCCCGGGTACTCGCGCGGGGCGTCGGTCAGCCAGTCCAGCGACACCAGCGCCAGCCAGCCGTGCGGTGCGGCGAGGTCCGACTCGCGCCCGGTCTTCCAGTCCTGCCACTCCTGCGTGAACGTGCTCATCGCTGGGGCCCCTTCCCGTCGGCTACACAGGAGGCAACCCGTCCCCCGCCCCACTATTCCGCGTCCCAGCATCCGGACGGGCGTGCAGCCAGCCGATCTCCCGCCCGCCGCCGGCCCGGACGACGACCCGCCGGAACACCGCCGGGTCCAGGTCGTGCTCGCCCTCACCGGCGACCTCGTCGTAGAGCCGGTCGGACACGATCAGCACCTGGTCCGCCTCCGGGGCCGCGGTCATCGCCGCCTTCAGCTCGTCCGAGTCGCACAGCCAGGACGACAACGCGACCGCGGCGCCGCCGAAGTAGGGCGGGCGCAGCACGACGTCGCCGTGGGCGACCGCCAGCCGCAGGCGCAGCCGGCCGAACTCGTTGAGGTGCCGGTTGCGGCGTCCCAGCGCCTCGGCCACCAGCTCGACCAGCCCGGTCGCGACCCACCGCGGCGGCACCGCCGGCGGGATGACCAGCGTCGTGTTGTCCCCTTCCGGGCGCCGGTACCAGCTCGGGGTGCGGTACGGCACCGGGACGCGCTCGAACACCTCGTCCAGCACCGCGTCGAGGGTGACGGCGAGGTGCACCGAACGCGCGGTGCGGCCGCGGCTCGGGGCGACGATCCCGATCCGGACGACGGTCGCGGCCAGCGGGACGGTGCGCACGGCCTCCTCATTCCTCCCGGCTCATTCAGTCCGGCTCAGTCACCCCGGGGGTCGAACGACCACTGCAGGCCGTAGCTCAGCCCCTGGTGCAGCTCGTGGAACTCCAGCCCCACCTCGCCGACCCGGTTGACGGTCAGCGCGTCCCCCGAGTCGACGCCGTCGTCGACCACCCGCCCCGGCACGCCGTTGAGCCGCCACACCCGGGCCGGCGGATCGGCGCGGTCGAAGCGGACGCGGACCGAGAACTCCTCGCAGCGGCGCAACGGGGTGAGGGCGTAGTACGGCCGCAACGACGTCCGCTGCGGCGTGAACCGGATGCCGTACTCGTGGCGCTGGCCCAGCCGCAGCGGGCTGGGCAGCCGCATGACGAACTGCGCGTGACTCGCCGAAACCTGCTTGGCCTCGACGATCTCGCCGCCGAAGAGCACGTCTGCGGTGATGTCGGGCACCGGGTCGGTGCCGGGCACGGCCGGCACGCTGAAGGACAGGACCAGCTCGTCGAGCTCGTCGACCTCCGCGACGATCCGGCGTTCCTCCTGCAGGTCCGGGAGTTCGCGGTCGAAGCGGAGCATCACCTTCATCGACTCGACGTACCAGCCGGCCAGCGGATGCAGGTCCCGGCCCTGGCTGGGTTCGCCGAGCAGCTCGTCGAGCCGGCGGAAGGCGAGGTCGATGCGCCGGCGCGCGGTGCGCGGGTCCCGGTCGAGCATGCCGGCCAGCCACGAGATCCGCCGGTCCAGGAACTCCCCGGCCGCCTCCTCGTGCAGGCCGAGCGCCGCCAGCGCGGCCAGCCGCAGGTCCGCGGGCAGCCGGCCGCAGAGCTCGGTGAGCCGCAGGACGAGCTTGTGGCGCGCGGCGGCGGGCGAGTCGGCCTCGGCGATCCGGCACGCTTCGCGCAGGCACGGCCCGATCCGCTGGTGCAGATCGGTGGCGTCCAGACCGCGGCCGCGGCGCAGTTCGTTCAGCTCGCGCACGAACGGGAAGGAGTTCTCCGCCGTCACCCGGCCCTCCTTCTCACTGCGGCAGAAAGAGAGTCGCAGAACGGCTCGTCACCTTACCAGCGGCAGTTCCGCGGCGGCATGACAAATAGCGGACAGTTGCGCACGTGCGAATAGCCCGGCCGGTCGACCCCCCACGAGCCGGCCGACCGGGCCGCACCGCGGGTGCGTCAGTTCGCGCCGAAGATCAGCGCCCAGATCGAGTGGCTCTCCATCACACACCTCCTCATCGCTGCACCCAGGACGAGGTGGGGATCGGTGCCGCCGGTTCCGCCGCGGTTCCGGAGGCCACCAGCAAACCCGCTACGACGCCGGCGGCGAACGCGGCGGAAACGGATTTCACCAGGGTCCGGATTTTGCAGTAGACGTTCACGACAAGCACTCCCCCGAGCCTCGCTCAAAAACGGAATCCGGCCGGTGGCATCTCTTTCTTTTCCGGCCGATCCCAGAATCGCGCGAGGCTGGCGGTTCTCAGAGGCCCGTTGTCACGGGCGTTGTGTGCCGTTCGGCTCAGAACGGGCCAGCGCGCGCAGGACGCGCATCCGGCGGATGAGGATGCGGCGGCGGCCGGTCTCCACGACGCCCCGCTCCCGAAGGACGGCCAGCGCCCGCGCGACGGTCCGGCGGGCGGCGCCGACCTGCCCCGCCATGTCCTCCTGCGAAAATCCCGCCTCGATGAGGATACCGTCGGCCACGGTACGGCCGTGCTCGTCGGCCAGCCGCACCAGGTGGACCGCCACGCGACGGCTCACGTCGTACGCCGCCGAGTCGACGCGGGCGGCCTCGGCGGCGCGCAGCCGGACCGCGACGGTCTTGATCGTCGCGATGGCGATCTCGGGCCGGGCCCGCAGCGCGGCGAGGAACCGGTCGCCGGTCAGCTGGACGACGTGGCACGGTTCGATGGCGCGGCACGACACCGTGCGCGGCCAGCCGTTGATCGCCGCCAGCTCGCCCAGCACCTCGCCGGGGCCGCGCAGCCCGAAGAGCACCTCGCGGCCGTCCTCGACGATCGTGGAGATGCGCACCCAGCCCGAGACCAGCACGTGGACGTGGTCGGACGGGTCGCCTTCCATGAGCACGACGTCGTCCGACCGGAAGCGGCGGCGGACGCCCTGGGCGAGCAGGTACTCGCGATCGGCGTCGGTGAGGTACCCCAGCAGCGCGCCGTCGGTCGTGTCACTCGCGTCGTGCCCGTTCATCGGAGCGCCTCCCACTCCGTTCCGGATCTCCACCGTAACCCGGCGTGGTGGCCCGGGGCGAGGGCAAGACGACCGGTAGGGTCGCCGCCGTGGCAGGCGAGGACGGACAGGCCGTGGAGATCTACACCGACGGCGCGTGCAGCGGAAACCCGGGACCCGGCGGCTGGGGCGCGGTGCTGACGTACGGGCGGCACGAGCGCGAGCTGTACGGCGGCGAAGCCACCCCGACGACGAACAACCGCATGGAGCTCACGGCGCCGATCCGCGCGCTGGAGAGCCTGAAGCGGCCATCGCAGGTCCGCGTGTTCACCGACAGCACGTACGTGCGCAACGGCATCACGCAGTGGCTCCCGAGGTGGAAGAGCAACGGCTGGAAGACGGCGGCGCGCGAGCCGGTCAAGAACGCGGACCTGTGGCAGCGCCTGGACGAAGCGGTCCGCGAGCACGAGGTGGAGTGGCTCTGGGTGAAGGGCCACGCGGGCCTGCCGGGCAACGAGCGCGCGGACCGCCTCGCGGTGCGCGGCGCCCAGGAGGCGCGGGAAAGCGGCAAGCCGGTCAACGCGGGTTAGTCCACAAAGGACGGCTGCCGCCCGCTCGGCGCGCCGTGGCACAATTCCGGGATGTCTCCCGCTTCCTGCCCGTGTGGCCTCACCGGGTCCTACGCCGCCTGCTGTGGCCGGTTCCACGACGGTGGCCTGGCGGCGCCGACCGCCGAGCTGCTGATGCGGTCGCGGTTCAGCGCCTTCGCCGTCGGGGACGCCGGTTACCTGCTGCGCACCTGGCACCCGGACACCCGGCCGCGGAAGCTGGCGCTCGACGCCGGCCAGGAGTGGACGCGGCTGGAGATCCTCGCCCGCACCGGCGGCGGCCTGCTGCACAACGAGGGCACCGTCGAGTTCCGCGCGCACTACCGCCACCGCGGCCGCGACGGCTTCCTGGAGGAGAACAGCCGCTTCCGCCGCGACGACGGCCACTGGGTCTACCTCGACGCGGAAGCCTGACGCGGCCGCGTCGAGCAGGCGACCGGAAGCCTGCCGCCGAGCGCCGCGCACGCTGGGCGACGCGCCCGGCCAGCTGAAGCAAGCCACGGCAGCCTGAAGCCGAGCGGACCGGATCGACGGCAGTCGCCGAAACCCGTCCCGCGCAGCACCCCGTCGTGCTAAAACAGTGCGGCGATGGGAAAACTGACGCGCCGCGCGCGGGCGAAGGCGGACTACTTCGGCTTCATCGGCGCCCGGGAATGGCCGCTCGCCGCGTCCGGGCTCGGGGTGCTGCTCGGCGTCGTCACCATTCTGCCCAGTGCCGTCGGCGTCGTGCTGTCGGTCGTCGCGCTCGCGCTCGGCGTCACCACCTTCACCCGGGACGTCCGGCTGCTGCGCCGCCGCTGGGCCGGGTTCGAGTTCACCGCGATCGCCGCACCCTTCCCCATCGATGACCTGCCGCCGCCCGCCGCCTATCCGCCGTCGGAGTACCTCGCCGTGCCCGCGCGCGGGACCGCGCTGGTCAGCGCCGCGATCGACCGGGACCTCTGGGCGGGGCAGCACACGATCACCGTCGCGGAGGAGCCCTACCGGCTGCCGCCCGCGCTGAAGGCGACCGCGCCGCACGTGCTTCCGCTGCGCGCCCGGGGGCGGTTGCTCTTCAACGGCCCGGTCGTCGGCATGCACGGCGATCCGCTGCCCGCCGCCGGCTCGCGGCCCGCGCCGATCCGGCTGCACCGCGCGCGGTTCTTCGACGCCGTCTGCTCGAACGAGCTCGGCACGCTGCGCATCACCCGCGGCGAGACCGGCGAGGAGTACGACCTGCGCAAGGCCGAGCTCACCGACTCCGCGGGCGCGCTGCGGACGTTGAGCAGCAGCGCGCTGACGGACCTGGTCGGCGTCTCCACGGTCGCCTTCACCACCGACGGCAAGCTCGTCACCGTCCGGCAGTCGTCGCTCAACGCCGCGAGCGGGCTGCTGCTGGCGCCCTCGGGCAGCGGCTCGCTCGAACCCCGTGACCTGCGGACGCCGGCCGGCGAGCCCAGGCCGCTGCTGCACGACGCCGTCCGCGCGGGCATGGAACGCGAGCTGTGCGAGGAAAGCGGCCTCAAGCCCGAAGACCTCCGCGAGACCCGGCTCGTCGGCTTCGCGCGCTGGATGGAACGCGGGGCGAAGCCGGAGTTCTTCGGGCTGACCGAGCTGGACGTCGACAGCGCGGACGTCGCCGGACGCCGGCCGGTCAGCGGCGAACGGCTCTACAGCGCCGGGTTGACGCTCTTCGACGTCGATCTCGCGGTGGTCGGCGCCGCGCTGGCCGGCGGTGTTCCGCTGAGCGAGGCACTCCCGCGGCGGATCTGGGAAGACGGCTCGCTGCCGCTCCTGCTGGCCCTGCGCGCGGCGGCCGCGTGGCACGCGGCGCGGAGCTGACCAACCGGACGAACACCCCTGTTCCCGGAGTGACCGGACCGCTACTATCGTCCGCAATTGTTAGGAAAGTTACCTAACGATGGTCACCGTCCCTCGCCGCCGTGGTGCCTAGGAGGCGCAGCTAGTGAGTCATCGGCAAAGAACAACCTTACGGCTGCTGGCGGCGGTCACGCTGGCCGTCGCGCTGGGCGGGGCGGCCGTTCCGGCGGCCAGCGGGCAGGTGGCGGCGAAAGCCACCGTCGCCGCGGCCGGCCCGGCCACCGCGGTCCCCGGTTTCCTGATCCAGACCTCGGCCCAGGTCAGCGACGACTCGGCGGTGTCGAAGCCCGGCTTCAACACCGCCGGATGGTACCCGGTCGGCCCGCGCTCGACGGTCTACGCCGGGCTGCTGGCCAACGGCAAGTACGCCGACCCGTTCTACTCGACGAACATGAAGAACGTGCCGGCCGCGGACTTCAAGGTCCCGTGGTGGTACCGCACCGACCTCACCGTCACCGACACCACCCAGCGCACCTACCTCGACTTCAGCGGCGTGCTGTCGAAGGCCGACGTCTGGGTCAACGGGACGAAGATCGCGGACAAAGCGCAGGTCAACGGCGCCTACACGCGGCAGGACCTGGACATCACCGCGCAGGTGAAGGCCGGCACGAACAGCGTCGCGTTCAAGGTCTACCCGAACGACCCGGACAAGGACCTGTCGATGGGCTGGATCGACTGGGCGCAGACCCCGCCGGACCAGAACATGGGCATCGTGCGCGACGTCCTGGTCCGCCGCAGCGGGCCGGTCGCGCTGCGCGGCGGCCACGTCGTGACGAAGCTGACCGGGACGACCCACGCCGACCTCACGGTCAAGGCCGACGTCCGCAACGACTCGGCGGCCGCGGTCTCGGCGACCGTGTCCGGCACGGTCGCCGGCAAGGCGATCAGCCAGACGGTTTCCCTGGCGGCCAAGGAAAAGAAGACCGTCACCTTCCCGGTCGCCGGGATCGACAACCCGCATGTGTGGTGGCCGGCCGGGATGGGCGGGCAGCCGCTCTACGACCTCGACCTCAGCGCGAACGTCGGCGGCGCGGCGTCGGACACCTCCCACGAGAGCTTCGGCGTGCGCGAGGTGAAGTCGACGGTCAACTCCGCCGGCGGCCGGGCGTACACGATCAACGGGCGCCCGCTGCTGATCAAGGGCGGCGGCTACTCGCCGGACCTGTTCCTGCGCTGGAACGCGCAGTACGCGGCGGACAAGCTGGCCTACGTCAAGGACCTCGGGCTCAACACCGTGCGCCTGGAAGGGCACATCGAGCCGGACGAGTTCTTCGACCTCGCCGACCGGATGGGCGTGCTGACGCTGCCCGGCTGGGAGTGCTGCGACAAGTGGGAGGGCCAGGTCAACGGCAGCGAGAAGGGTGACCCCTGGACCGCCGCCGACTACCCGATCGCCAAGGCGTCGATGACCGCGGAGGCCGAGCGGCTGCGCGATCACCCGAGCGTCATCTCGTTCCTGATCGGCAGCGACTTCGCCCCCGACGCGACGATCGAGAAGAACTACCTCGACGCGCTGAAGGCCGCGGACTGGGCCACCCCGATCGTCCCGGCCGCGTCGGCGAAGTCGTCGCCGCAGCTCGGCGCGTCCGGCATGAAGATGAACGGGCCGTACGACTACGTCCCGCCGAACTACTGGTACGACAAGGCGCACACCGACCTCGGCGGGGCGTTCGGCTTCAACTCCGAAACCAGCGCCGGGCCGGACATCCCGACGATGGACACGCTCAAGCGGATGATGTCGTCGAGCGAGCTGGACACGTTGTGGAAGAGCCCGTCGACCGCGCAGTACCACCGGTCGTCGTCCTCGACGTTCGCCAACCTGAAGCTCTACGGCGACGCGCTGACCGGCCGCTACGGCAAGCCGGCGAGCCTGGACGACTTCGTCCGCAAGGCGCAGCTGGCGCAGTACGAGAACGTCCGCGCCGAGTTCGAGTCGCACTCGCGCAACTTCAGCGACAGTTCGAACCCGTCGACCGGGATCATCTACTGGATGCTCAACAGCGGCTGGACGTCGCTGCACTGGCAGCTGTTCGACGCCTACCTCGACCAGAACGGCTCGTACTTCGGGGCCAAAAAGGCGAACGAGCCGCTGCACATCCAGTACTCCTACGACAACAAGTCCGTCGTGGTGGTCAACCACAACCACGACGCGGCGGCGAACCTGACCGCGTCGGTCAAGCTGTACAACCTCGACGGGACGGAGAAGTTCACCCAGTCCAAGACCGGTCTCTCGGTCGGCGGTGACGGCGCCAAGACCACCGCGCTGACCATCCCCGCGGTGAGCGGCCTGTCGACGACGTACCTGGCGAAGCTCGTCCTGACCGACCCGGCGGGCAAGGAGGTCAGCCGCAACGTCTACTGGCTGTCCACCAAGACCGACACGCTCGACTGGGACAACAGCGACTGGTACTACACGCCGACGACGTCGTACGCCGACCTGACCGGGCTGAACAGCCTGGGCCAGGTCGCGGTCGACACCACCGCGAACTCGGCGGCGAACTCCGACGGCACCACGACCACCAAGGTGACGCTGAAGAACAGCTCCACCGGCAAGCTGCCGGCGTTCTTCGTCGACGCGCACGTCCTCGGCGCGGCGGGCGCACCGGTGCTGCCGGTGACGTGGACCGACAACCAGGTCAGCCTCTGGCCCGGCGAGTCGGCCACGCTCACCGCGACGTACCGGACCGCGGACCTCAAGGGCGCGACGCCGTCCGTGCGGGTCGCGGGCTGGAACACCGGCACGAAGACGGTCCCCGCGAACGGCACCACCGATCCGGGCACCCCCGGCACCCCGGCTGACTACCAGGCCGAGGACGCCACGATCACCAGCGGTGTCGCGGAGTCGAACCACGCCGGGTTCACCGGCAGCGGGTTCGTCAACTACGACAACGCGACCGGCAGCGCGGTGGAGTTCTCCGTCGACGCGGCCGCCGCCGGCCCCGCCGACGTCGTCCTGCGGTACGCCAACGGCACCACGGTGAACCGCCCGATGGACGTCTCGGTGAACGGCACGAAGGTGGCGTCCGCGCTGGCCTTCGGCGGCACCGGGAACTGGGACACCTGGCAGACGGTCACAGTCCACGTGACGCTGACCGCCGGGCCGAACAAGATCAAGACGACCGCGACGACCGCCAACGGCGGCCCGAACGTCGACAAGATCACCGTCTAGCCCAAGTCCGTGAAGGACTCCTTACCGGCTCTTAGCGCCGGTAAGGAGTCCTTCACGGCTTTACAAGGTGTCCCAGAGCAGGCGCTGGGCGCGGTCCGGGTCGGAGACCGTGGTGCTGACGTCGTCGAAGAGGCGCGTGATGCGCTCGGACGGCGTGTAGCGCGGCCAGCCCGGGTCGCCCGTGGTGATGAAGCGGACCCAAGCGCTCGACATCTCCGTCGCCAGTGCCTGCAGGCGCTCGGTGGGGCGGGGGCGGCCGGCGAAGAGGAAACGCCAGTTCCTGTTGCCGATGTCGTCGAACACCAACGGCAGGTCCAGGCCGTGCGGCGCGCCCAGGCCGCGGCCGCGGGGCGCGATCCGCCAGTCGAGGCGGTACATCCAGGCGTCGCGCTGCTTCTCGGCGAACCGGATCGCCGGGATCCACCAGTCCCCCGCCGTCAGCGCCCGGTTGCGGACCTGCTCGTCCGGCCAGTCGAGCAGCTCGGTGTACGCCGCGACGGCCTTGTCGATCTCGGCGGGCCCCAGCATCGTCGAGCCGGCGCCGAGGAGCTTCGCGCCGCCCGACTGCAGCCAGCTGAACAGGTCTTCCTCGTCGGCCGTCGTCCCGATGAGCAGCGGGACTTCGCGGACGCCGTCGAGCGGGCGCGAAGGCAGCAGGTCGCCGTCGACGACCACGCGGTAGGTGACCTTGGTGCCCGACGCGGCCGAGACCCGTTGCTGCGCCTGGAGAATCCGCGTCACCGGCAACGCCGCCAGCTCCGCAGCCGAGACGTCCAGCTCCTTCAGGACCGCCGACGCGATCGCCGCGCCCTCGGCCGCGGTGTGCACCACCGCGCCGACGCCGGTGCCGCTCTGCACGATCGCCCGCCGGACCAGGCCGCGCGTGGCGGGCACGGCCAGCAGCGTCCCGACCGTGCGGCCGCCGTTGGACTGCCCGGCCAGCGTCACCCGCGCCGGGTCGCCGCCGAACGCGGAGACGTTGTCGCGCACCCATTCCAGCGCGGCGACCTGGTCGCGCAGCGAAAGGTTCGCGTCGGCGACGCCGGGCAGGTGCAGCATGCCGAGGACGCCGAGCCGGTAGGCGACGGTCACGACGACCACCCCACGACGGGCCAGCGCCGACCCGTCGAACTGGTGCGGCGCGCCCATCACGCCGCCACCGCCGTGGATCCACACCAGCACCGGGTACGGGCCGGGCTCCGCCGGCGCGTAGACGTTGACGTAGAGGCAGTCCTCGTCGCCGGTGAAGCCCCGCCCGGTCAGCTCGGGCTGCGGCGCCCGCGGGGCCCACCGGGTCGCGTCGCGGACGTCGGACCAGGGCGGCGCCGGCCGCGGTGCGCGGAACCGCAGCGCCCCCACCGGCGGCTCGGCGTACGGCACGCCGAGGAACGTCCTGACCCCGTCCCGCGCGGAGCCGCGCACCGCGCCGCCCGCGATCTCTGCCATCGTCACGAAGCCAGCCTAGGCGGACAATGCCCGCATGGTGATCCGCGTCCTGTCGGTCGTCCTGCTCCTCGCCCTCACCGCGTTCGGCGCGGCCGCGGTCGTGACGGGCATCGCGGAACAGCACGCCGCCGACACCGCGTACCTCGCCGACTTCTCGCGGCCCGGCGCCGAGTGCGGTGCCGGCGAAGCGCACTTCGACGAGTACGACGGCCTGGTGCTGGCGTGTATGCCGCGCGGCGGCTCCTCGGTGCGCTACCCCGGGTTCAGCGAAGCCCAGAACCAAGCCGTCGAAACGCTCGCGAAGGACCTGGGCGCCGACTCGCTCTCGACGGTCGACCGGGCCCGCATCCAGCAGCGCGTCGACGAGTTCGCCGCGACCGTGCCGGCCGCCGCCCGCCCGCACTACGACGAGGGCGTTTCACTCGGCCCGGTGTGGGGCGCCGGGCTGGCCTGGGCGGGCGGCGCGGCGGCCCTGCTCGGAGTGCTCGGCCTGTACTTCCGCCTGCGCCGCCGCGGCTAGGAACCGGCCGGCCAGGGCACCTGCGGGGACTTGTAGTACTTGAGCCCCAGCAGTTTCCAGAGTGGTCCCTGAGCGGCGAGCCGCTTCGAGAACGCCGTCCAGTCGTGCGTGCCCTGCGGCGACCAGCCGAGCTCGGCGATCGCCGCGAGCCGCGGGAAGGCCAGGTACTCGACGTCCGCGCTCGTCGTGACCGTCTCCGTCCACAGTGGAGCTTCGACGCCCGTGACGGCGGACTCGGCGACGCCGGACAGGTACGCGCCGGGGTTCCAGTCGTAGGCCTTCTTGACCTCGACGAGCCCGGCCCAGTCCTGCCCGATCGGCGAGCTCGACGTGTACTTCATGTCGAGGTAGGCGTGGTTCGCCGGGGACAGCACGAGCTTCGTCCCGTTCCTGGCCGCCGTCGCCACCGCGCTGTTGCTCGTGGTGGTGTCCCAGAACTGCGCGACCGTGCCGGCCGCCGGGGTCGCGTTGACGACGTCGTGCCAGGCCAGCGCACTCTTGCCGTGTGACGCCGTGATCTGCTGGACGCGGTTCATGAACGTCTTGTAGTCGGCCGGTTTCGTCGACTGCGCCTCGTCCCCGCCGATGTGCAGGTACTTCCCCGGGGTAAGCGCGGCCAGCTGGCCGATGACGGCGTCGAGGAACGTGTACGTGATCTCCTTCGACGTGCACAGCGAGCTGAACCCGACGTCGGTGCCGGTGTAGAGCGGGCGTGCCTTGCCGTCGCAGTTCAGCTCGGCGTAGGAGGCCAGCGCGGCGTTCATGTGGCCCGGCATGTCGATCTCCGGCACGACCGTGATGTACCGCGCCTGCGCGTAGGCGACGATCGCGGCGTAGTCGGCCTGCGTGTAGTAGCCGCCCGGCCCACCGCCGGTCTGGGTGCTGCCGCCGTAGGTCGCCAGCCGCTCCCAGCCGTTGATCACGATCCGCCAGCCCTGGTCGTCGGCCAGGTGCAGGTGCAAGGTGTTCACCTTGTAGCGGGCGAGCTGGTCGACGTACCGCTCGACCTGCGCGACGGAGAAGAAGTGCCGGGCGACGTCGAGCATCGCGCCGCGGTAGCCGAACCGCGGCTGGTCGGTGATCCGGCCGCCGGCCAGCACCCACGGCCCGGCCGTCACGGTGCTGCCCTGCGCGGCGGGCGGGAGCAGCTGCAGCAGCGTCTGGACGCCGGCGAACAGACCCGCGGCCTGCCGGGCCCGCACGACCACGCCCGACGCCGTGACGTCGAGCTGGTAGCCCTGGTCACCGACCGAATCCGGCGCGCCCGAGAGCAGCAGCCGGACGCCGTCGGTGCCCGACGGCGGCGTGTGCACCGGGATCGCGTAGCCGGTCGACCGGCGCAGGGTCGTCGCGAGCTGGTCCCCGATCGCGGCGACGTCGGCGGAGATCGCGACGCCGGAACCGAGTGTGTAGCTCACCCCGCTCGCCGGGACGGCGCTCGCGGGCGCCGGGACGACGCTGGTGAACGGGACGGGCGCGGCCGAGGCGGTGGCCACCCCGCCGGCCAGTGCCGCGGCCGTCAGCGCGGCCACCAGGCCGAGCCGCAGCAGACGTCGTGCTTGCGAAACCGCCATCAAAACCCTCCATGATCGGACGAAACGGATCAAGCAGGGCTTCAGGAGCCGGCGGCGTCCACTCGCTGAGCCAGGGAGGATTCAACCAGAACCGACCCGCGCGGCACACCGCCACGGCGGTCCGGGTGATGATTACCCCGTGCACATCGCGGCAGAGATAGTGGCCCTGGTCGTGACCGTCCTCGTCGTCAGCGCGCTCGCGCGGCGGCTGGACTGGTCCGCACCCCTGTGCCTGATCGTCGTCGGCGTCGGCGCGTCCTACGTGCCGGGCGTGCCCGAGTACCACCTGGACCCCGAGGTCGTGCTCCTCGGCCTGCTCCCGCCGCTGCTGTACTCGGCGGCCATCCAGACGTCCCTCGTGGACTTCCGGAAGAACCGCGGCGCGATCGGGCTGATGTCGGTCGGGCTGGTCGTGTTCACCGCCTTCGGCGTCGGGCTGGTCGCCTGGGCCGTGGTCCCCGACCTGCCGCTGGCCGGCGCGATCGCGCTCGGGGCGATCGTCGCGCCGCCGGACGCGGTCGCCGCCAGCGTCGTCGCCCGCCGCGTCGGCATGCCCCGCAAGCTGATCCGGCTGCTGGAGGGCGAGAGCCTGTTCAACGACGCGGCCGCGCTGGTCGCGCTGCGCACGGCCATCGCCGCGCTGGCCGGCTCGGTCAGCATCTGGCAGGTCGGCGCCGACTTCCTGCGCGCGGCCATCGGCGGGATCGTGGTCGGGCTGGTCATCGGGTTCGTGGCCGCGTTCATCCGCGCGCGGATGAACGAAGCGGTGCTCGACACCGCGCTGTCGTTCGCGGTGCCGTTCATCGCCTACATCCCGGCCGAGGCGATCCACGGGTCCGGGGTGCTCGCGGTGGTCGTCGCCGGGCTGATCCTCGGGCACAAGGCCCCGAAGATCCTCTCCGGCTCGGCGCGCCTGGCCAGCAGGCTGAACTGGCAGACCATCGCGTTCCTGCTGGAGAACATGGTCTTCCTGCTGATCGGCCTGCAGCTGCGGCGGATCCTGTCCGAGGTCAGCGAAACCGGGTTGTCGCTCGGGTTGCTGACCTGGATCTGCGTCGCGGTGCTCGGCGCGACGATCGCCACGCGGATGCTGTGGATGCTCGGGATCGGCACCGTGAAACGGCTGGAACGGCGGCTCATCCCGAAGCGGCAGCAGGCGAAGATCTGGCCGTGGCGCTACTCGGCGGTGATCTCCTGGGCGGGCATGCGCGGGGTCGTGACGCTCGCCGCCGCGTTCGTGCTGCCCGCCGACACCCCGCAGCGGGCCGTGCTGGTGCTCGCGGCGTTCGTCGTCGTGGCCGGCACGCTCGCCGTGCAGGGCATGACGCTGCCGCCGCTGATCCGGCGGCTGCGCCTGCCCCGGCCGGACCCGGCGGAGGACGCGCTGCAGGAGGCGTCCGTGCTGCACGACATGACCACCGCGGCCCTGCTGAAGCTCGAGGAGATCCAGCAGCCCGACGACCCGCCCGAGATCATCCAGCGCATCCGCGACCGGCTGCAGAACCGGTCCGACTCGGCGTGGGAGCAGCTGGGCCGGCAGAGCGTGCTGGCCGAGACGCCCAGTGACGCCTACCGCCGGCTGCGGATCCAGCTCCTCGAGGTCGAACGCGACCAGTTCCTGAAGGCCCGTGCCGCCGGCAGCGCCGACGACGACGTCCTGCGGAAGGTCCTGGAGCGCCTCGACATCGAGGAGTCCATGCTCGACCGCGCCGAGGAGGAACCCGAGGTCGAGGGCCGCGAGCTGCGCACCCCGGCCGCGACGGCCGGCTCGTGCAAGCACCTGGCCCACGAGTGGGTCGACAAGGACCCCAGCTCGCCGGACACCTGCGCGGCCTGCGTCGAGGAGGGGACGACCTGGGTGCACCTGCGGATGTGCCTCAAGTGCGGCAACGTCGCGTGCTGCGACTCCTCGCCGCGCCGCCACGCGACCCGCCACTTCCACGAGAGCCGGCACCCCGTGATGCGCAGCTTCGAGCCGGGCGAGACGTGGCGATGGTGTTTCGTGGACAAACAGCTCGGCTAGGGTCGGGGCCATGAGCACGCCCGAGCAGGAGATCGAGTACCGGCAGCACCGGTTCACCCCGCCGTCCGGCGCCACCGAGATCTTCCTGGTCCGGCACGGCGAATCCGCGCCGGCCCGGGCCAGCGCCCCGTTCGACCTGGTCGACGGCCAGGCCGACCCGGACCTCGCGCCGGAGGGCCGCGACCACGCCCGGCGCGTCGGCGACCGGCTGGCCGGTGAGCGCATCGACGCGATCTACGTGACGACGCTGCGCCGCACGGTGCAGACCGCCGCGCCGCTGGCCGAGAAGCTGGGGCTCACCCCGGTCGTCGAGCCGGAGCTGCGCGAGATCCACCTCGGCGACTGGGAGAACGGCCTCTTCCGGAAGTACACGACCGACGGCCACCCGATCGTCGACCGGCTGTGGGCCGAGCAGCGCTGGGACGTCATCCCCGGCGCGGAGTCCGACGAGGCGTTCGGCGCCCGGCTGCGCGACGCGCTCACCCGCATCGCCGCCGCCCACCCCGACCAGCGCGTCGCGGTCTTCACCCACGGCGGCGTGATCGGCGAGGTGTTCGCCCAGGCCGGCCGCTCGGTCGAGCGGTTCGCCTACCTCGGCGCGGACAACGGCTCGATCTCGCACCTGGTGCTGCACGGCGACAACTGGATCGTGCGGCGCTTCAACGACACCGCGCACCTCGCTAACCCGCTCGGCTGAGCTTCCCCGCCGCGACGCACTGCACGGTCACCAGGATCGCCACGGCCTCCGCGGCCAGCAGCCCGATCAGGACGAGCACCTGCGTCGTGCCCGCCTGAATCGGGCCCGCGCCGCCGAGCAGGACACCGACGTACGCGCCGGGCAGCGTCACCAGGCCGACCGTGCGCGTCTGGTCCAGGGCCGGGATCAACGCGTGCCCGGCCGACGGGCGGCAGATCTCCAGGGCGGCCGGGCGGGGCATGAAGCCGAGGGCGAGGGCGGCTTCGTACTCGCCGTGGCGGGCCTCGAGTTCATCGAGGGCCCGGCGGGCGGCCTGCGACGTCGCCGTCATCGCGCCGCCGATGACGATGCCGGCGATCGGCACGACGGCGATCGGCCGCAGCGGGACGACCCCGGCGCCGAGGACCAGGGCGAGCACGGGCGCGACGCCGGCCGCGATCGCGAGGGCCGTCCAAGGGAGGTTCGCCCAGCCGCCGGCGCGGCGCGCGGACGTCGCCGCCGCGATGCCGAACATGAGCAGCACGAACAGGCCGGTCAGCGGGTTCGAGCGCAGGATCGCGGTGATCACCAGCGACACGAGGGCCAGCTGGGCGACCGCGCGGACGGCGGCGATCAGCACCGCCCGCCCCTGGCCCAGCTCACCCCAGCGGACGATGGCGGCCCCGGCCGCGGTGAGCAGGACCAGCACCGCCACCAGGGCGGGCCCGAAGGTGATCACACCGCCGATCCTGCCTTACGCGGCCTTCAGACGGCGCAGCTGAACTGGCGTCCCGGCGCGCTCACGGCCTTGTCGGCGAGCACGACGCCGTCGACGACGATCCGGCAGCGCAGCTCGCCGGGGCCGGGGTTCTGGGCGGCGATGCTGTAGAACTCGGTGCGATCGGCCGGGCCGACGCGGGTGAAGGTGGTCGACCACGGCGTGGCGACCTCGGTCTGCTGAGCCAGCGTCGACCCCGCGGCCGAGTAGGTGACGTTGCGGGCGCCGTTCGCGCCGAGCAGCTCGTAGACGACGGAGTGGGTCACGGTGCGGACCGCGGCCGGCGCGACGGGAGCGGCGACGGGCTCGTCCCGCACCGGGCCGCCGCCGGACCGCGGCACCACGTACGACGTCACCACGAAGGCCAGGGCGAGCACCCCGAGAACGACGACGACGTTGCCCACGGGCCGGCAGCGGCCGCGGTCCCGCTCGGCGGGCTTCGCGTGCTTCGCAGGCTTCACGGGCTGGGTCACGATGGGAACACTCATGGAGAGGTCTTCTCTCGTCGAGCGCACTTCCGTCGAGTACGTCGTCTACATCTCGCCGTGACCTAACTCCGCGTTAACGCCTGGTCGGCAAGAAGTCCAACTTTCACCCAATCGGGTGTGCCGTGGACCTCACATTCCCACGGGCTGCGTCGTCGTTATCAGTGAAGGTCCACAACCGAAGGGGACGACGATGACGGCAACGGCACACGACGCGATCCGGCAGCAGGTCGGCAAGATCGTCGAGGGGATCCACGCCAAGGATCTCGACGCGCTGAGGCGGATCTACGCGGCGGACGTCGTGTCGTTCGACGTCGAGCCACCGCTGCAACACGTCGGGGTCGAGGCGAAGCTGAAGAACTGGGCGAGAGCGTTCACGTTCTTCGCAGAGGTGGCGTACGAAGTACGCGACCTGACACTCACGGTGGGTGACGAAGTGGCGTTCGGCCACTGCTTCGGCCGACTCAGCGGCACCCTGGGCGACGGAACGGCGACGAACGGAATGTGGGTCCGGGCGACGTTCGGCTTCCGCAAGATCGAGGAAGACTGGCTGATAGTCCACGACCAGGCATCGGTGCCATTCGACATGCCAAGCGGCCGCGGCGTCGTAGACCTGGAACCGTGAGCCGCGTGGTCGATCTACCAGCCCGGCCCTGGGTCTGCATCCACAACACCCGGCGCGCGGACGGGCACACGAAACGACCACGGCATCGCCGACCTGCAGCCGAGAGCCGCGCGATCAACCCACCAACCCGGCTCCGGCGAACATCCGCAGCACCCGCCGGCGGACACACAAACGACCCACGGCACCCTCGACCTGCAGCCGAGAGCCGTGTCGTCAATCCACCAGCCCGGCTTCAGCGAGCATCCGCAGCACCCGCTGACCGGCGGGCGGGCACACCGGCGCGTCCGCCGTGCTCAGCCAGGCCGCCTCCGCGATCTCCCGCGACGGCGCCGGCTCGCCCTCGTGCGCGGCCGTGTAGCAGGTCATCCGCACCAGGCGGCCGTCGGCGAACCCGTCGGCCTGCTCCTCCAGCGCGGCGAAGAACCGGAAGCTGAGCGGGTCGAGCGTGATCCCGAGCTCCTCGCGGATCTCGCGGCACAACCCCGCGACGTCGCCTTCGCCCGGCTCACGCTTGCCGCCGGGCAGGTAGAACTTCGTCTTTCCGGTGGTGCGGACCGACAACAGCCGCCGGTCGCGGACGTGGATCCAGGCCAGCGAGTCGATGGGCGGCGCGAAATTGTCGGACCCCAGGTGCATGATCGGAGTATGTACGAAGAGGTCGCGCCACCCCCGCCGCTGCGGGGCGTCGCCCGCTGCGTGTGGCGGTCGGCCGCCTCGGCGCCGAAGCGGATCGTGCCCGACGGCTGCCTGGACCTGGTCGTCGGCGCGAGCGGGGTGTTCGTCGCGGGCCCGGACACCCGGGCCTGGTCGTCGGTGACCGTGCCCGGCGAGGTCATGCACGGCGTGCGGTTCACCCCGGGTCGCGCGGCGGCGGTGCTCGGCGTGGCCGCCGACGAGCTGCGCGACCACCGCGTCCCCCTGCGCGAGCTGTGGGGCCACGAGGGCGAGCTGCTGACCGAACAGCTGCTCTCGGGCGCCCTCTCCCCGACGGCCGCGATCGCCACCCGGTTGCCGGACGTTCCACCGCCCGACCCCGCGGTGGCGGCGCTGGTCGCCCGGCTGGACGCCGGAGCCACCCGGGTCGCGGAGGCCGCCGGTCAGGTCGGCGTCGCCGAACGCCGGCTGCGGCGGCGCTTCGTCCAGGCGATCGGCTACGGGCCGGCCACCTACCTGCGGGTGAGCCGGTTCCAGCGCGCGGTCTCGCTGGCGATGCGGGCGCCGGGGCTGGCCGCGCTGGCCGCCGCCGCGGGGTACGCCGACCAGGCCCACCTCAGCCGGGACGTCCGGGCCCTGACCGGCCTGACCCCGCGCGCCTACTTCGCCGGGCGGTCCACTGTGGACGAGGTCCGTTCGGCCTAACGGCGCGGGGTGTCCGGCCCGGATCGGTGAGCGGACGGTGAACGACCACCGGGAGCGCTATCCTCCCCCTCGAAGTGTGACCAGGGCTTCGATCGGGAGGGCGTGTGGCCACCATCAGTGACGTCGCGGCGAGGGCCGGCGTCTCCACGGCGACCGTGTCGCGCGCGCTCAACGGCAAGTCCACAGTGGACCCGACGCTGGCCGCGCGGGTGCAGGAAGCCGCCACCGAGCTGGGCTATCACCCCAACGGGCTGGCCCGGAACCTGCGCCGTCAGGAGACGGCGGTGCTCGCGCTGATCATCTCCGACGTCGAGAACCCGTTCTTCACGGCGATCGCGCGCGGTGTCGAGGACCTCGCGCAGCGGTCCGGGTACTCGGTGGTGCTCTGCAACTCCGACGAGAACGAGGACAAGGAGCGGCGCTACATCGAGGTCGCGCTGCAGGAGCGGGTCGCCGGGGTGGTGCTGTCCCCCACCGGCCGGTCGACGAACGTCGAGGGCCTGCACCGCCAGGGCACGCCGCTGGTGGCGGTCGACCGGCCGCTGCCGGAAGCGGCGGGCGACCAGGTGCTGGTCGACACGCGCCACGCGGCGGCGGAGGCGACCCGGCACCTGCTGGCGGGCGGCTACGACCGCATCGGTTGTCTGACCGGCCCCGCGGGCGTCCGCACGGCCGACGACCGCCTGGCGGGCTACGCCGACGTCGTCGGCGAGGAGAACGCCGTGTTCCGGCGGGCGGAGTACCGCGCGGAAGGCGCCCGCTTGGCGGCGCTGGAGCTGCTGGACGAGCCATCCCCGCCGGACGCGCTCCTGGTCGCGAACAGCACGATGGCGATCGGGGTCCTGGAGGCCCTGTCGTCCCGCGGCCTGCGTTCGGGCCGCGACATCGGCATCGTCTCGTTCGACGACGCCCCGTGGACAACCCTGATCGACCCACCCCTAACGGTGGTCGCCCAACCGGCGTACGAGGTAGGCCGGGTAGCGGCACAGCTGCTGCTGGCCCGGATCTCGGACAGCACCCGCGACACGACGACGACCACGCTGGAAGCACGCTTGATCGAGCGGAAGAGCTCCCGCCGCTGACGCGCACAACTCGCATCCGAAAGACCGCCTCGCACACCTGACGCCGCCACCCGGCGGATCGGCTCGCGCGCTCAGCGGTCGGCTCACGCAACCAGACGGTCGACCCGTGCACTCTGGAGGTCGGCTCGCGCACCCACACGGTCGGGTCGCGTACCTGGAAAGTCGGCTCGCGTACCCAGACAGTCGGCTCGCGTGCCTGGAGCGTCGGGTCGCGTAGCCGGGGGCTCAGGGTGGCGGGCGTTTCGGCGTGAACTGGCGTGAAGCTGGACCGGGGACAGACGTGCCTGGGGGGCCGGCTCGTGCCAGGCCCCCCAGGCACGCCCCACCCCCTGTGTCCCCCATGACCGGCGCCAACTCGCCGGATCCTGTGAGCACGGAGCGGAAATCGTTTACTCACACGGAACCTAAGTCGGCGGAGGCGGGGTGTCAAGCGCATGGGCGACTGGACAACCTCGCCCGATGCGGGCAGACTTTGCGGAAGTTGCCTACTCAACGTGTTGGATGATGTGCGTAAAGTGTCGATCTCTGGTGAATTCGCCCACAGATAGGGCACGAACCCGCACGAACCCGCACAGCCGCGCTGTTTCGGGTTAACCTGAGCGGCATGTCTGTAGCGCTGGAGAACATCCTCGCCAAGGCGGGTCTGAAGGTCGACGCGAACGAGTTCCTCACGCTCGTCGAAGACGCCGCGCGCAGGCTTTCCCCACCGAATCCCGATCCCTCGCACTACTTCTCGGCCGATCAGCGCGCCGCGCTCACCGATGTCGGCCTGGATCTCTCGCCGCGGCGGGAAGAGGAACCGGACTTCCGGGCGCGCACCGTCGCCGCCCACGCCGTGCTCGCCGAAGGCGCCCTGAGTGTCAACGAAGCGGCGAAGACCCTCGGGGTCGACGACAGCCGCATCCGGCACCGTCTCAAGGAAGGCCGGCTGACCGGCTGGAAGGACAGCGGCTGGCGGCTCCCGGCGTGGCAGTTCGCCGGCTCGGGGGTGCTACCCGGTCTCGAGGTCGTGCTCAAGGCCCTGCCCGAGGACCAGCCCGCGCTCGTCGTCGCCGCGTTCATGAGCACTCCCCAACCCGATCTGGTGATCAACGACCACCCGGCGACCCCGCGCCAGTGGCTCCTCTCGGGTGGTGACCCGGAGCACGTCGCGCGCCTCATCGCCACGCTCGGCTCGCCGTTCTAGGCTGGACCTCCCCGAGCAAGATCACCGACAAGGACGGACCACCCCCGACCCATGGCCCGGCTACCGCTGCCGCCCGCCCGATCCGTCCTGGTCCGGCAGCTGAATCGCGCCAGTGACGTGGTGACGGTCCAGCCCGCGACCAGGCTGGTGCGGATCTTCACGGCGCACGGCAACCACCCCCAGCAGTGGAACTCGTTCCGCTACACCGGCCCGCTCCCGCACGGCCGGTTCGACCAGCAGTCGCCCGGCCGCGGCGGCGCGCCGGTCACCGACCCCGCCAACGGGGTGCTCTACTTCGGCCTCACCGTGCGCACGTCGATCGCCGAGGTCTACCAGACCAGCTCGACGGTCGACCGCCGCACCCGCGGCCCCCGGCTGGTCGTGGTCCGCCCGACCCGCACGCTGCGCCTGCTCGACCTGACCGGCCTGTGGCCGACCCGCGTCGGCGCGTCGCAGGAGATCTCGAGCGGGCCGAAGAAGCTGACGCAGGCCTGGGCCCGGGCGATCCGCGCGGCCTTCAGCGACCTCGACGGCCTCTGGTACCGCTCCTCGATGGACTCCGGCGATCCCGCGATCTGCCTGTGGGACCCGCCGGCGGGCGCGGCGCTGCCGATCGCGCCGGACGTCCTGCTGCCGCTCGACCACCCGGGCCTGGACGTCCCGCTGGGGCGCGTCTGCGAAGAGCTGAACTACACGCTGCTGAACTGAGCGCCGGGCCCGCTCAGCCGAGCGTGCCCCGCGGGCAGACGAACCCGACGATCTCCGACGCGATCAGCCCGGCCTGCTCGGCCGGGTCGGCGTCGAGGATCGCGCGCGTCTCCGCCTCCGACGTCCGGAAGAACGCCACCCCGGTCACCGGCAGCGCGGCCGACGGCTCCGGGATCGCGCCCGCGAGCCGCAGCGACCCGGCCGCCTGCTGCTGCCGGGCGGCCGCGAGGTGGCGGGCCCGCAGTTCACGAGCCATCTCCTCGGAGATCTCGTCGGCGCGGGGTCCCTTGCGGAACAGCACCATGCGCCAGGTCTCCAGCTCGAAGTCCACCTCGGGCAGCGTCATGGGTACGAAGATTCGCAGGCGGCCGGGGCCGGGACAAGACCGGTGCGATTACAGGTGCCGCGCCCACCACTCGAGGATCGCCTCGAACCGCTGGACGCGGTGACGCGGCCGGCCGGAGCGGGACAGCTCGTGGCCTTCGCCGGGGAACAGCAGGAACTCCGCGTCCGCGCCGGCGCGCCGCAGCGCGACGAACATCCGCTGCGCCTGCTCCAGCGGGCAGCGCCAGTCCTCCTCGGAGTGCACCACCGCGAACGGGATGCGGATCTTGTCCGCGTAGCTGAGCGGGCTGCGGTCGCGCTGCACCTCGGGGTCGGCACCGATGTAGGAGTCGACGAACGTGTAGCCGATGTCGGAGCTGCCGGCCATCGAGTCCCACGCGTTGACCGCGCGCTCGCTCCACGCGGCGCGGAACCGCTCGCCGTGGTGGGACGCCAGCCAGCTCGTCATGAACCCGCCGTACGAGCCGCCCATGATCCCGACGCGCGAGGCGTCCAGGTCCGGGCGCTCCAGCGCCTTGTCGAGCAGGGCCAGGACGTCGTCGGCGTCGACCGTGCCGAAGGCGTGGGTGATCGCGTGGCCGTGCTGCTGGCCGTAGCCCGCCGAACCACGCGGGTTGCCGAGCACCACCGCGTACCCGGCGGACGCGAACACCTGCGCCTCGTCGAACACCGCCCAGTCCTGCTGGGCGAACGGGCCGCCGTGCACCACGCGCAGCACCGGGTGCGGGCCCTCGCCTTCGGGCAGCACCAGCCAGCCGTGCACCGGGTAACCGTCCGGCGCGGTGGTCTCCAGCTCGAGGACCGGGCGGAGTCCCTTGTCCCGCAACGGCTTCGAGTAGTCGGTCAGCACCCGCGGGGCGACCGCGCCGAGTACCACGAGGTCACCCGAGGTCTCCAGGGTGGCGACGACCGCCGCGATCACCGGACCGTCCACAGTGAACGACCGGACCACGGAGCGGTCCGCGTAGACCACGGTCAGGTCCGCCAGCGGCGCGTCGACGGCGTCGAGCGGGACCGCGCGCAGCTCCACCGCGCCGCGGTTGCGGACGGCCACGAGCACGTCGCCGTCGCGCGGTACCGGCGGCCCGGCGGACGCCTCGCAGTCGACCGTCTCGATGTCGGTGAGCCGGCGGGCCTCCACCGGTCCGGCGCCGAACGCCGGTGTCGCGGCGTAAAGCCCCGTCGCCGCGGCTTCGCGGTGGTCCTCGAAGGACTGTCCGAAGTAGAACAACGTGCCGCCGGGGCCGAACACCGGACGCTCCGAGTACCCCTCGCCGCGCACGAGGACCTCGGGTTCGCCGCCCTCGGCGGAGATCGCGCAGATGTCGCGCACGTCGCTCTCGGCCGCGTCCCAGTCCGGCGCCGCGGTGAAGACGATCCGGCTGCCGTCCGGTGTCCACACCGGCTGGGCCGGTTCGAACTCGCCGGAGGTCAGCGGTTCCAGGGCCGGCTCGTCGCCCGCTTCGAAGGCCGCCACGGCGTCGACGGCGAACAGGCGCTGCACGCGGTCGCGGAGGAAGCCGATGTCGTCGATCCGGTAGTCCATGCGCGTGATCCGGCGCGGGGCCTCGGCCGCCGGCTCCGGCGTCTCGCCGTCGGCGTCTTCGGTTCCGTAGCGCCCGGCCTCGGGCACCCGCGCGACGAAGGCGACGCGCCGCGAGTCCGGGGCCCACACCGGCTCGCCGGCGCCGAGGTGCAGTGACGTGAGGCGCCGCGCGTCACCGCCGTCGGCGGGCATCAGGTGCAGCTGCGGGCGCCCGTCGGCCCCCTCGCCCTCCCCGGCGCGCAGGAACGCCACCCAGCGCCCGTCCGGGGAGATCGACGGCGCAGAGTCACGCGGACCGTGCGTCCACGCGGCCTCGCCGCCGTCGAACGACACGCGCCGCAGCGCGCTGTGCGCGGCGTTCGTCTTCAGGTCGGGGTTCTGGACGGCGGTCAGCAGCAGGTCTCCGCGCAGGGCGGGACGGCCGGGGACGACGAGGCTTTCGATGTCGGCAGGGCGCACCCGTCCGACGGTACCCGAATCCCTTAGCGGTGCGAACGACTTTCGTCGGTCGTCACGCGGTCACCTGTTTGCGCTCGTCGCGCCGCGCCTTCGCGAGGCTCGCCACCGTCGTGACGGTGAGGACGACGATGATCACGCCGAGGGAGATCCAGTTGTTGATGTCCAGCCAGTCCGGCACCACGTGGTACTCGTGCAGCGCGTGCAGGAACAGCTTCGCGCCGATGAACGCGAGGATCACCGCGAGGCCGTAGGTCAGGTAGACGAGCTTCGTCACCAGGCCGCCGAGCAGGAAGTACAGCTGCCGCAGGCCCATCAGCGCGAACGCGTTGGCGGTGAAGACGAGGAACGCCTCCTGCGTGATGCCGAAGATCGCCGGGATCGAGTCGACGGCGAACAGCAGGTCCGCGGAGCCGATGGCCACGATCACCAGCAGCATCGGCGTGATCATCCGCTTGCCGTTGATCTTCACGGTGTACTTGTGGTCGTGGTAGTCGTCGGTGACCGGGGCGATCTTGCGGACCTGCCGGGTCACGGCGTTCTCGTGGTACTCCTCGTCCTCGCCCTTGCCGCGCAGCATGCTGATCGCGGTCCAGACCAGGATCGCGCCGAAGAGGAAGAACACCCAGACGAACTGCTCGATCAACGCCGCGCCGACGGCGATGAACACACTGCGCATCGCCAGCGCCAGCAGGATCCCGACCAGCAGCACGCGGTGCTGGTGGATGGCGGGCACCTTGAACGACGCCATGATGATCATGAAGATGAACAGGTTGTCGACGCTCAGCGAGTACTCGGTGATGTACCCGGTGAAGAACTCGACACCCGGGTCGTGCCCGGCGAAGAACCACACGCCGGCGCCGAAGAGCACCGCGCAGGACACGTAGAAGACCACCCAGCGCGCGGCTTCACCCGTGGTGACCGCGTGCGGCTTGTGATCGACGATGACCAGGTCGAGCGCGATGAGCGCGAGCAGGCCACCGATCGTGGCGATCCACAGCCACAGGGGGACAGTCATGGAACCAGAACCTCCGGATAGCGCGCATGAGCAACTAACCGGAGGTCTCTTCCGCCGGTGCGAACACCGGCCGACGGTGCCGGGGGCGCATGGCCACCGTGCTGACGACACCGCCGCGAAGGAATACTCCCCTCACAGCGCGTCCAGTTTGCCGGTTCTCCCCGCCCGAGCGCCAGCCGGAATCGCGCACGTCACCAGGTTGGTCCTGTAATTCCGGTCACTTCGGTCCACCAGGTGGTCCCGAGCGTGTGATCAGCGTGTGATCGACGTGAGTTGCGGAGGGCACTCTCAGGAAACTTCACATACGGTCACCCCGTGCCCCGACTCCCGCTCCCGCGCTCCCGCCGCGGCCGCCTCACCGCGCTCGGCGCCGTCGTGGTGGTCCTGGCCGCCGCGACCGTCCTCTGGGCGACGCGCGACACGGCCCCGCCCGCGGTGCCCACCCAGGACGCGCTGATCGACATGCCCGCCGCGCCGGGTTCGGCCGACCAGGTCAAGATCGACACGACCACCTACCTGCCCGCCACCGTGCCCGCGCCCGCGGTGCTGCTCGCGCACGGCTTCGGCGGCGACAAGACCAGCGTCGCCGACGACGCCCGCGAACTCGCCCGGAAGGGCTTCGTCGTGATGACGTGGTCCGCGCGCGGGTTCGGCAAGAGCACCGGCAAGATCGGGCTGAACGACCCGGACGGCGAAGTCGCCGACGCGAGCCGGCTGATCGACCGGCTCGTCGCGCAGCACCAGGTGACCACGGACAGCAGCGGCGACCCGAAGATCGCCGTCACCGGCGCGTCCTACGGCGGCGCGCTGTCGCTGCTGCTGGCCGGCACGGACAAGCGCGTCGACGCGATCGCGCCGGTGATCACCTACAACGACCTCGGGCAGGCCCTCGTCCCGAACGCGGCCGCCCCGAAGGCACCGGCGGCGGGCACCCCGGCCGCCGGGGCGTTCGCGACCGACGGCGTGTTCAAGAAGAGCTGGGCCGGCATCTTCTTCTCCGCCGGCTCCGGCCCCGCCTCGAGCGGTGCGCCGTCCGCCGACGCGCCCGAAGCCGGGCAGGCGACCGACACCGGGTCTACCGGCGCGGCCGGCGCCGCTGCCGCCGTCCCGGCCGCGCCTTCGGGCGGGGGCGGGCCCCGCGCCGGGTCGGCCGACCCGTGCGGCCGGTTCACCGCCGCCGTCTGCAAGGCCTACACCGAGCTGGGCACCACCGGCGCGTCGAGCCAGGCGAGCCTCGATCTGCTGCGCCGCGTCTCCCCGGTGTCCGTGACGAGCAGGATCACCGTGCCGACGATGCTGGTGCAGGGCGAGAGCGACACCCTGTTCGGCCTCGACCAGGCCGACGCGACCGCCCGGCAGATCACCGCGGCGGGCGGCAAGGTCAAGACCGTCTGGTACACCGGCGGCCACGACGGTGGCAAGCCCGGGCCGCAGCTGCGCGGGAAGATCGGCGACTTCCTCTGGACCGCCGTCACCGGCGGCGACCCAGGCACCGGGTTCAGCTACGACGTCCAGGGCACGTTGCGCGCCAACGGAACGCCGTCGGTGCGCACGGTCAACGCCGCCGCCTACCCCGGCCTGACCGGCCCGGCCACCGAGCGGCGGCTGCTGCCGATGTCCGGCCCGGTCCAGCCGGTCGTGCGCCCGGCCGGGGCGAACCCCGCGGCGGTGAGCGGGATCCCCGGGCTCAACGGCCTCGCGAGCAGCACGTCGCGGCTCGGCGCGCTGTTCAGCAACGACCCGCCCGGCCAGGCCGCGCAGTTCACCACCGCGCCGGTCGACGGGCAGGTCGTCGTCAGCGGCGCCGCCACCGTGCGGCTGCAGGTCGCCGCGGACCCGGCGCAACCGCAGCCGGAAGCCGTGCTGTTCGCGAAGCTCTACGACGTCGGCCAGGACGGCTCGCGGGTGCTGCCGGCCAACGCGATCGCCCCGTTCCGGGTGAGCGGGCTGCCCGCCAACGGCAACCCGGTCGAGGTCACCGTGACGCTGCCGGGCATCGTCCGGCCGATCGAGGGCGGGCACTCGCTGCGGCTGGTCGTCGGTACCACCGACCAGGCGTTCGCCGCCCCGGCCGCGCCCGCGGTGTTCCGCGTCGCGCTCGCCGGCGGCGGCGCCGCGCTGGCCCTGCCGGTCGTGCCCGGGACGTCGGTCGGCACCCCGGCCCCGGTCGGGCAGATCGTCGGCATCGCCGTCACCCTGGCGATCGCCCTCGCCGCGGTGCTGTTCGCGGCCCTGCGCCGGCGCCGGGCGACCGACGTCGACCCGGAACTGGCCACCACGCCGCTGGTCATCGAGGGCCTGCGCAAGACGTACGCGGGCGGGTTCGTCGCCGTGAACGACCTGTCGTTCCGCGTCGAGCCGGGCCAGGTGCTGGGCCTGCTCGGGCCGAACGGCGCGGGCAAGACCACCACGCTGCGGATGCTGATGGGCCTGATCACGCCGACCGAAGGCAGCATCCGGGTGTTCGGCCACAAGATCACCGCCGGCGCGCCGGTGCTCTCGCGCATCGGCTCGTTCGTCGAGGGGTCCGGCTTCCTGCCGCACCTGTCCGGCCGCGAGAACCTCCGGCTGTACTGGGCGAGCACCGGGCGGCCGGCGGAGAAGGCGCACTTCGGCGAGGCGCTGGAGATCGCCGGGCTCGGCACCGCCGTCGACCGCCGGGTGCGGACCTACAGCCAGGGCATGCGGCAGCGGCTGGCGATCGCCCAGGCGATGCTCGGCCTGCCGGAGCTGATGGTGCTCGACGAGCCGACCAACGGGCTCGACCCGCCCCAGATCCACCAGATGCGCGAGGTGCTGCAGCGCTACGCCGCGACCGGGCGCACCGTGGTGGTGTCCAGCCACCTGCTGGCCGAGGTCGAGCAGACCTGCACGCACGTCGTGGTCATGCACCGCGGCGCGCTGGTCGCCTCGGGTGAGGTCGGCGAGCTGGCCGCGGCCGGCGGCGAGGCGACGTTCCGGGTCGACGACCCGGCCGCGGCCGCCGCGGCGCTGAAGGCGATCGCCGGGGTCAGCACGGTCGACGTCGAAGGCGATCTCGTGCACGCCGACCTCGACGGGCTGCCGCGGGCCGAAGCGGTCGCGGCCCTGGTCCGCGCCGGGGTCGCCGTGGAGCAGGCCGGGCCGCGGCGCCGGCTGGAAGACGCGTTCCTGCAACTGGTGGGAGACCAGTCGTGAACAGCTCGAACTCAGGGGTCCACACGGACCCGCACGCGCTGGACGAGCTGAGCGACCTCGCCTCGAGCGAACACGCCGGGGTCGGGCCGGACGGCGCCGTCGCGGGCTACTCCGCGCGGCGGACGCTCGGGCTCGGCGTCGAACTCCGGCGTCAGCTCAAGCGGCGGCGGACGCAATTGCTGCTCGGGTTCGTCGCGATCCTGCCGTTCATCCTGGTGATCGCGTTCGAGGCGGGGCAGTCGAACCCGAACCGGCGCAGCGGCGGGTTCGTCGACCTGGCCACGGCCAGCGCGCCGAACTTCGTGGTGCTGGCGCTGTTCGTGTCGGGCACGTTCCTGCTGCCGATGATCGTCGCGCTGTTCTTCGGCGACACCATCGCGAGCGAGGCGTCCTGGTCGAGCCTGAAGTACCTGCTGGCGATCCCGGTGCCGCGGCACCGGGTGCTGCGCCAGAAGGCGATCGTGTCCGGGCTGCTGTCGGCGGCGGCGCTGATCCTGCTGCCGCTGGTCTCGCTCGGGGTCGGCGTCATCTGGTACGGCGCGGGCGACGCGATCAGCCCGACCGGCGACGCGGTGTCCTTCGGCGACAGCCTGCTCGCCATCGCTCTGTCCACTGTGTACATCATCCTGCAGCTGGCCTGGGTGGCCGGGCTCGCGCTCGCGCTGAGCGTAACGACCGACGCCCCGCTCGGCGCGGTCGGCGGCGCCGTGCTGGTGGCGATCCTGTCGCAGATCCTCGACCAGATCACGGCGCTGGAAGGCCTGCGCAACTACCTGCCGACGCACTACGGGTTCTCCTGGATGGACCTGATCTCCACCGACGTCGACTGGACGAACCTGGCCGGCGGCCTGCTGTCGGCGACGATCTACGGCGCGGTGTTCTTCCTCTACGCGGGCCGCCGGTTCGCCACGAAGGACATCACCAGCTGAGGCGGCCCGGCCGGGCGGTTTCCGCTCGGCCGGGGTCGTCCCGGCGCGGTACGGTCGGGCCGTGCCGATCACCCTGGAGAGCCAGTCCGACGTCGCCGTGCTCCGGATCGACCACGGCAAGGGCAACACCCTCGACACCGATTCGTGCCGGGAACTCGTGCTGCGGCTGGAGGAAGCCGGCGCAGCCCGCGCGGTGGTGCTGACGGGCACCGGCGGCATCTTCTCCGCCGGCGCCGACCTCCGGCGGATCAGCGACGGCGGCGCCGCGTACGTGTCCGAGTTCCTGCCGCTGCTGTCGGACGCGCTGCTGGCGGTGTTCGGCTTCCCGCGTCCGGTCGTCGCGGCGCTCAACGGCCACGCGATCGCCGGCGGCGCGGTCCTCGCCGCGGCGTGCGACCACCGCGTGCTCACCACCGGGCCCGGCCGGATCGGCGTCACCGAACTGCTCGTCGGGCTGCCGTTCCCGCTCGCCGCGCTGGAGATCCTCCGCTGCGCGTACGGCACGACACCGCTGCCGTCGCTGACCTACTCGGGCGCGACCGTCGGCGGCGAGGACGCGCTCACCCGCGGCCTGGCCGACGAACTCGCGCCGCCGGAGGAGGTCCTCGAGCGGGCCGTCGCCATCGCGGCCCGGCTCGGCGACCTGCCCGCCGAGCCGTTCGCGCACACCAAGGCCCAGATCCGGCAGCCCTACCACGAGCGGATCGCGGAGTACCGCCACGCCGACGACCCGCGGATCGAGCGGATGTGGCGGGCGCCCGAGGCGCTCGGCGCCGTCAAGTCCTATGTGGACAAGGTGCTGGGCGGCCAGGCGCGGCCGGAGTGAGTCTGCTCGATGGGCTTCGTGATCCAGGTGGTTCCTGACGGTGCGGGCGGGTCGCCCTCGTACCGGGGTTGTACTCGGGCGGGCCGCCCGTGCCGTCAGGGGCCGCCTGGGCGCGAAGACCGCGAGCGTGACTTGCTCCGGCCGCGCCTAAACCGCGCGGACGCCGGACTCGGCGAGGGACTTGATGCCTTCGACCGTCCGCTGCATGTTGTCGTGCAGCTCGCCCAGGCGCATCGCGACGATCTCTTCTTCGTGCTCCGGCATCGAGCCGATGATGGTCGTCAGGTTGGACGGGCCCGGGCCGATCTGCGCCCACTGGCGCAGGATGGTGCCCTCGCCGTCCGGGACCAGCTGGAACTTCCACGACGCGGCCGGGTCGGCCACGTCCATCACGGCCCACGCGAACAACCGGCCGGGCTCGAAGCCGGTGATGGTCGAGACCGTCTCCCACTCCCCCGCGACGGGGTGGGAGTTGCGGCCGCGGAACTGGGCGCCGAGGCCGGGCGCGCTGCCTTCGAGCCAGCCGCCGCCCTGGAACTCGGTGGAGAAGCGGGCCGGCAGGTCGACGTCCAGCAGCCAGTGCCAGACCTCGGCCGGCGACGCCTCGATGCGGACCTCGACCTGGGTGGTCGGGCAGTCGGAAACCTTCATGGCGGACCCCTCGCTCGATGCCGGTGCCTTCTGGATCCGGACGGTAACGTGGCGCCGATCACCCGGACAACTTGCACAATGCGCGCGACTGCGCAGCAGCGAGGACGCCACCCGGGAGCCGCGGTACCCGCCGAAAGTCGGTTTCCGGCGAAGGGTGCGCCCGGTCAGCCGATTGCCCACCCCGGCCGGTTCTGTGAGGGTCCCACGCAGTGGTCCGAAGCCGGGGAAGGTGCTTCATGCGCAGACTGTTCACCGCCTGTTCGGCGGCCGTGCTGGCACTGGCCGCGCTGACGGGCCTCGCGCCGTCGGCCGGCGCGGCGACCGACATCGAAGCGGCCCTGCGGGGGATCCCCGGCCTGACGATCGTCAAGGAGGACCCGGCGCCGGCGGGGTTCCGGTTCTTCGAGCTGACCTTCACCCAGCCCGCCGACCACCGCCACCCGGGTGCGGGCACGTTCCAGCAGCGGTTCACCTTGCTGCACCGCGACTTCGCCGCCCCGACGGTCGCCTTCACCAGCGGCTACAACGTCAGCACCGCGCCGAACCGGTCGGAGCCGACGCAGATCGTCAACGGCAACCAGCTTTCGATGGAGTACCGCTACTTCACGCCGTCACGGCCGCAGCCGGAGAACTGGGCGCAGCAGCTGACGATCTGGCAGGCCGCCGCGGACGAGCACAGCGCCGTGCAGGCGTTCAAGGCGATCTACCCGGGCAAGTGGCTGGCCACCGGCGGCAGCAAGGGCGGCATGACCGCGACGTACTTCCGGCGCTTCTTCCCCGACGACGTCGACGGGACGGTCCCGTACGTCGCGCCCAACGACGTCATCGACCCGATCGACGTCTACAACAAGTTCCTCTCGCGCGTCGGCAACGACCCCGGCTGCCGCGACGCGCTCAAGGCCATCCAGCGCGACGCGCTGAAACGGCGTGACGAGCTCGGCGCGATCGCCGCGGTGGACGCGGCGAAGCGCGGGCTGACGTTCTCGATCGTCGGCTCGGCCGACAAGTCCCTCGAGATCTCGGTGATCGACTCGTACTTCGCGTTCTGGCAGTACCAGACGCAGGCGGACTGCGCGACGGTGCCGAAGCCCGGCGCGCCCGCGGCCGACGTCTACGCCTGGTACGAGCGGGTGGAGAGCCTCAACACCTACTCCGACCAGGACCTCTCGCCCTACATCCCGTACTACTACCAGGCCGCGGTCCAGCTGGGCGCGCCCGAGGCGTACGACAGCTACCTGCGCGACCTGCTGCGTTACCCGGGCGCCGACCAGCCGAAGACGTTCGTGCCGAGCTCGGTCCGCCTGCCCCGGTTCGACTACCTGGCCATGCCGGACGTCGACTTCTGGGTGAAGTCGCGCGGCACGCGACTGTTGTTCGTCTACGGCTCGAACGACCCGTGGGGCGCCGAGCCGTTCGAGCTCGGCTTCGGCAGCCGGGACTCGTACCGCTACTACGTCCCGGGCGGCAACCACGGCTCGAGGATCGCCCAGCTGCCCGCCGCCGACGCCGCCGCGGCGACCGCGACGGTCCGACGCTGGGCCGGGCTGCCCCCGGCCGCGTCGGCCTTGAGCGCCCGGAGCGCGCCGGCCGGCTTCCCGGAGTTCGACGCCGATCTCACCCTGTCGGGGCACCCACGGCTCTGACCTCCCGAAACCGGGGCGACAGGCGTAGTCTCCCGTCACCTGCCGACCCGGCCTGAGGAGGCGAGCATGCCTCGTCCGATCCACTTCGAGATCCACGCGGCCGACCCCGAGCGCGCGGTGGCGTTCTACACCGCGGTGTTCGGCTGGAAGTTCGAACGCTGGGGCGAGGTCCCGTACTGGATGATCTCCACCGGCGACGGCGAGGGCATCGACGGCGGCCTGGTGCCGCGGCAGGGCCCGCCGCCCGCGGATTCGGGGCCGGTACACGGTTTCGTCAACACGATCGACGTCGCCGACGTCGACCACACCCTCGGCGAAGTGGCGCGGGCGGGCGGGACGCTGGCGCTCGCGAAGCAGCCCGTCCCGGGTGTCGGGTGGCTGGCGTACTGCAAGGACACCGAGGGCAACATCTTCGGGATGCTGCAGGCGGACGAGAACGCGCCGGTGCCGGACTGAGTTCAGGGCCGCTTGGCGCGGGGCAGTTTCTTCACGATGGCCTCGTAGGAGGCGTCGAGGAGTTCTTCCAGCTCGGCGTCGGACACCCCGGCGCCGAGCCGGACGCGGTTCCAGCCGTACCGGCCGAGGTAGTCCATCACGGTCACGGCGTCGGGATGGCGCTCACGCAGTTCGGCCGCTTCTTCCCGGGTGGCCCCGCACTTGACGGCGACACTGCCGGGCTCCTCCTGGCCGATGAAGGCGAACCCCTTGCCGCCGACCTTCGCGACGAGCACGTGGTCACCGAACGGATAGGTCTCCTCGGCACCCGGCAACCCCAGGCAGTACGCGACCACGGCTTCGATGTTCACGACCCGAGCTTCACCAGCTCGAGATCGGTCTGCGGGAAGTCATCGCCGATGCAGAGCAACGGTTCCCGGGCGATCTTGGCGGTGGCATAGCTGTAGCAGTCGCCCATGTTCAGCTTGGCCGGGTGGTGTCCCTTCCCGTACTGCTTGAACGCTTCGATCGCCACCTCCGCGTGTTCATCGGTGAAAGGTGCGGTCGCGATGTGGTTGTCCTGGAGGAACCTGGCGAGCACCAGCTGGCCCCGCGCGCCGAGCCTCGTGGTGAGCACGATGCCGACCTCGACGAGAGTGGGCGCGCCGATCCTGGCCGAGTCCGCCTCCGCGAGGCGCTCCTCGAGTCGTTCGTGGTCCGGTTCCTGGCGCAGGATCGCCACAATGGCCGAGCTGTCGATGATCACACGCCACCCGGCCCGAACCCGAGAATCTCTTCCCACTCGTCCTTCGGGATCGGCTTCCCGAGCTCCTCAGGCGGGATCAACGGCCAGATCTCCTCTTCCAGTACTCGCCGCATCCGCTTCAGCCGCAGTTCGGTGTTGTCCCGCGCCATGAGCTGGTCACGGCGCAGGCGCAGGGCTTCGCGGACGGCACCGGTCTTGGTGTCACCCGTCAGTGCGGCGACCTCGGCGGCCAAGCGCTCGGCCTCCGGGTCCTTGATGTTCATCGCCATGGTGGAAGCGTACCAACCGGGGTGTAATACTCGATCGGGCGAGCACTGTTCGGCCCCGGCGACAACCGCCACCCGCTGGTGTCGTGTCCGGCTACTTGATGCCGGCCGCGTCCATTCCGCGCAGCTCCTTCTTCAGGTCCTGGACCTCGTCGCGCAGGCGGGCCGCCAGCTCGAACTGCAGGTCACGGGCCGCCTGCATCATCTGGTCGGTCATCTGCTGGATCAGGTCCGCGAGCTGGGCCCGCGGCATCGCCGAGACGTCCTTGTCCACCAGCATCCCGGAGCTGCGCACCCGGTCGCCCTGTTCCGGCTTCTTGCCGCGCGAGGAGTTGCGGCCCGAGCCGCCGACCGAGACCTGCTCGGTGTCCTCCGCCTCGCTGTAGACCCGGTCGAGGATGTCGGCGATCTTCTTCCGCAGCGGCTGCGGGTCGACCCCGCGCTCCACGTTGTAGGCGACCTGCTTCTCGCGGCGGCGGTCGGTCTCGTCGATCGCGTGCCGCATGGAGTCGGTGATCTTGTCGGCGTACATGTGCACTTCGCCCGACACGTTGCGCGCCGCGCGGCCGATCGTCTGGATCAGCGACGTCCCGCTGCGCAGGAAGCCTTCCTTGTCCGCGTCGAGGATCGCCACCAGCGACACCTCCGGCAGGTCGAGGCCCTCGCGCAGCAGGTTGATGCCGACCAGCACGTCGAAGTCGCCCGCCCGCAGCTGCCGCAGCAGCTCCACCCGGCGCAGCGTGTCCACCTCGGAGTGCAGGTACCGCACCCGGATGCCCAGCTCCAGCAGGTAGTCCGTGAGGTCCTCGGACATCTTCTTCGTCAGCGTGGTGACCAGGACGCGCTCGTCCTTCTCCGCGCGCTCCCGGATCTCGTGCACCAGGTCGTCGATCTGGCCCTCGGTGGGCTTCACGACCACCTTCGGGTCGACCAGGCCGGTCGGCCGGATCACCTGCTCGACGAACTCGCCGCCCGCTTGGCCCATCTCGAACGGCCCCGGCGTCGCCGACAGGTACACCGTCTGCCCGATCCGGTCGGAGAACTCCTCCCAGGTCAGCGGCCGGTTGTCGACGGCGCTCGGCAGCCGGAAGCCGTATTCGACCAGGTTGCGCTTGCGGGACATGTCGCCCTCGTACATCCCGCCGATCTGCGGGACGGTCTGGTGCGACTCGTCGATGACCAGCAGGAAGTCTTCCGGGAAGTAGTCGATCAGCGTCGCCGGCGCGGTGCCCGCGCCGCGGCCGTCGATGTGCCGCGAGTAGTTCTCGATGCCGGAGCAGAACCCGACCTGCCGCATCATCTCGATGTCGTAGGACGTGCGCATCCGCAGCCGCTGCGCTTCCAGCAGCTTGCCCTGCTTCTCCAGCTCCGCCAGGCGATCCTCGAGCTCCTGCTCGATGCTCTTGATCGCCTTCTCCATGCGTTCCGGGCCGGCGACGTAGTGCGTCGCCGGGAAGATCCGGACCTCGTCGACCTCCTTGACGATGTCGCCGGTCAGCGGGTGCAGGTAGTACAGCTTCTCGATCTCGTCGCCGAAGAACTCGACGCGGATCGCCAGCTCCTCGTACGCCGGGATGATCTCGACCGTGTCGCCGCGCGCGCGGAACGTGCCGCGCGCGAACGCGATGTCGTTGCGCGTGTACTGCACGTCGACCAGCGCGCGCAGGAAGACGTCCCGGTCGAGCCGCTCGCCGATCTTCAGCTTCGAGGACCGGTCGAGGTAGGACTGCGGCGTGCCCAGGCCGTAGATGCAGGACACACTCGCGACCACGATGACGTCACGCCGGGACAGCAGGTTCATCGTCGCCGAGTGCCGCAGCCGCTCGACGTCGTCGTTGATCGACGAGTCCTTCTCGATGTAGGTGTCCGTCTGCGCGATGTACGCCTCGGGCTGGTAGTAGTCGTAGTAGCTGACGAAGTACTCGACCGCGTTGTGCGGGAACAGCTCGCGCAGCTCGTTCGCCAGCTGCGCGGCGAGGGTCTTGTTCGGCGCCATCACCAGTGCCGGCCGTTGCACGCGCTCGATCAGCCAAGCTGTCGTCGCCGACTTGCCGGTACCGGTGGCGCCCAGGAGCACGACGTCCTTCTCGCCGGCGTTGACGCGCCGTTCGAGCTCGTCGATGGCCGCCGGCTGGTCACCGGCGGGCTGGTAGTCGCTGACGACCTCGAACCGGCCGCCTTCCCGGGGGATCTCCGAGACGGGCCGGAAGTCGGACTGCGCCAGCACGGGGTGTTCGGTTGCGAAAGCCACGTCGACCAGAGTAAGCCTCGGCACCGACAATTTCCGTCGGCCCTGGTCAGCGGGGTCGGAACACCGTCGCGAAGGCCACTTCGCCGCCGGCCACCACGCAGTGCACGACAGCGCCCGGCGCGGGCCCGGGGCCGAAGCACGAGACCAGCACCCCGTCGGGGCCGGTCGCCTGGACCTCGGTGCGCGGGAACTCCGCGAGTACCTCGGCGACCTCGGCGCCCGGCGCTTCCAGGTACCCCAGGACGACCTCGCGGGCCGACGCCGGCGGCGGGATCGGCAGGCCGTGGCCTTCGAAGAGCCGGTTCAGCTGGTCGGCCGCGGAAACCGCGCGGGGGAAGCCGGCGAACGCGGCCGTCTGGACCACGATCTCGCCCACCTCGGCCGGCGACAGGCCGGACGCCAGGCCGGTGCGGAGGTGCACGCTCAGCGGCGGCCCGACCATCCCCGCCGCGACGATCGCGGCGAGGGTGGCGGCTTCGCGCGTGCGGGCGTCGAGGGCCGGGCGCTCGTGGAGGTGACCGTAGACCGTGCCGACGGCCAGCTCACCAAGCGCCGGGACGGTGGCGAAGAGGGCGTCGAGCCGGGCTTCGCCGCCTTCGACCAGCCCCGCGAAGGTGGCGCGGCCGCGGTCGTGCAGCTGGTCCATCGGCTCGGTCATCACGGTTCCCCTCAGCAGTTGCAGTCACAACAGGAACAGCAGTCGCAGCAGTCACAATCGCAGTCGCAGCCGCCGGTCGCCGACGGTTTCCCGCTCCACGGACCGGGATAGGGATCGCGGCAGCAGAACTGGCAGGTACAGCACATGTAGGAGGCTACGGCGCAGCCGAAGAAGAAGTTGCGCTTCTTCGGGGGCACGACGAACTTCGGGACCCAGAGGCCGCCGCCCTTGCCGCCGAGGGGCTCGGGTTCCGGGCCGTCGGGCCCGTCCGGCCCGCCGGGACCGCCAGGGCCACCCGGGCCGCCGGGGCCTCCTGGACCACCGGGTCCGCCTGGGCCATTGGGTCCGCCGGGACCTCCAGGACCGCCTGGGCCGTTGGGTCCGCCCGGACCCCAGGGACCGCCGGGCACGGCAGGACCACCTGGGCCGCCTGGGTTTCCGGACCAGCCCGGGCCACCCGGGTTTCCCGGCCGGCCGGGACCGCTCGGACCACCGCCCCACTGCGGACCTCCAGGCGGCGGCTGCTGCCCCGGCGGCTGGTGCGGATGCTGCTGAGGACGAGGCCCCGGCCCGATCCAGCCCGGCGGCGGTTGCTGCCCGGTGGCACCGCCCGACCAAAGGTCGTGGCCGTCGGCGAGCAGCAGGCCCCGCCCGCCGGGACCGGACGAATCGCCACCGTCCGCGGGCTGCCGGAAGCCGTGGTCGTGGTCGTGGTCGTGGGCCGAGCCGTGGCCGAAGGCGCGGCGGACCGCTTGCCTCAGCTCGTGCACCAGCAGTGCGTGCACCAGCGCCGGTTGGGCGAACTCCGCCTCCCGCAGCGCCAGCTCCACACCCAGCACCGCGTCGTCGCACAGCCGGCGGGCCTCCACGAGGTCCGTTCCCGTGGCCGGCAACGGGTTCCACGCGCCTGCCGCCGCGTCCGCCGCCTGGTCCTCGACCGCGTCCAGCAGGTGTGCCGCGCGGCCGAACAGGCGGCCCGCCTCGGCCAGGGGCGCCACGTTGCCCGGCCGTCCGGCCAGCTCCGCCGTGCGGGCGAACGCCGCCGACGTGGCCAGTTCCGCGGGCTCGGTCGCCAGCAGCGCCGAGTCGCCCGGGCGCATCGCCCGCTCCAGCTCGCCCTGGCGGTCGACGGCCTCGGTCAGCACCGTCGTGTCGAACCCGACGCGGCCGCCCGTGCGGCTGCCCTGCTTCGCCCAGCGGGACGCGACGCGGCGGGCGGCCGCGGCCACCGGGCGCCTGCCGAACGCGCCGTCGCGGTCCTCGACGTGGTCGCCGACCTTCGCCGCGGCCAGCACCAGCGACACCGCCGCGGCCAGCTGGGCGCCTTCGCCGCGGGCCACCGACGCCGAGCGCATGCCGCGCAGCGGGCACGGACCCGCGTCGCGCCGGCCGTCCGCGCGCGGCGTCTGGGCCTCGACGAGGACCGAGATGATCAGCCCGTCGTAGTTGGTGACGACGCGCGCGAGCTGGCCGTGCTCGTCGCGCAGCGTGAGGCAGAGCCCGCACAGGTGCGCGACCCAGTCCGCGTGCAACGACCCGGACAGCCGGTGCCGGCACGGCCTGATGATCCCGAACATCCCCAGTCCCCTCGGTTCCCCCGGTCGTCGGCGCACCTTAGCCCGAACGTGTGGCTCGCACCGCCGCCGTTCGCGATTCGTGACCGGGTTCCGCTCGGTTGCGGGCAGGATGGGGCCATGACGGGACTGCACCCGCCCAAGGTCGAAATCTTCGACCCGGCCGCGCGCACGAACATCGACCCGAAGGGCATCAGCCGGGAGGTCGAGGAGTTCCGCGAGGAACCGTTCGGCCTGTACCTGGCCCGCCCGGCGCCGGGCCGTGCCCAGTTCCATTACCTCGAGTCGTGGCTGCTGCCGGAGCTCGGCCTGCGCGTCACCGACTTCTGGTTCTCCCCCGGCCACGAACGCGACCAGGACTTCTACCTGGACGTCGTCCGCGTGAACCGCGACGGCCCCCGCTGGGTCGCCACCGACCTCTACGTCGACATCGTGCTGAAGGACAAGCTCTCCCTGCGCACCATCGACACCGACGAGCTGCTGGAAGCCCGCACCGCGGGCCTCGTCACGGCCGACGAGGCCGAGGCCGCGCTGGAGACCACCTACGCGGCGATCGAGGGCCTGGCCTCGCACGGCTACGACCTCGCCGCCTGGCTCGCCACGAAGGACGTCACGCTGACCTGGCGGCGGCACCCCTAAGGGCCACCGGGTCCACCATCCGGTGGATGCCGGGTCCTCCGGTGGAGGACCCGATCCCGGCCGTCCCGACGATTCGCCGGCCCCCGCCGCCGGTCATCCAGGTCGAGCACCTCCACAAGCGGTACGGCGAGAAGGTCGCGGTGGACTGTCGACGGCCGTTGCCCGGCAGAACGAGCAGCGCCGCCGCACCCTGGACGAGCTGGCCGCCGCGCACGCGGAGAACGAAGGACTGCAACGGCAGCTGCTCAGCCAGGCCCGGGAAGCCGGGATGCTCGACGAACGACAGCGGCTCGCCCAGGAGATCCACGACACCCTGGCGCAGGGTTTCACCGGCATCATCACGCAGCTGGAAGCCGCCGCGCTCGCCAAGGAGCAGCCGGCGGAGTGGCAGCGGCACCTGGACTCGGCGACCGCGCTCGCCCGCGAGAACCTCACCGCCGCGCGGCGCTCGGTGCGCGCGCTGCACCCCGAACCCCTCGACGGCGCAACGCTTCCCGACGCGCTGGCCGACGTCACGGCGCGGTGGAGCGAGCGGACCGGCGTGCCCGCGACGTGCACCACCACCGGCGACCCGCGGCGGCTGCACCCGGAGATCGAGGCGACGATCCTGCGGATCACCCAGGAAGCCCTGTCCAATGTGGACAAGCACGCGGCGGCGGGCCGGGTCGGTCTCACCCTGTCGTACATGGACGGCGAAGTGACCTTGGACGTCCGGGACGACGGCGCCGGCTTCGAGCCCGCGACCGGGGACGGCGGGTTCGGGCTGCCGGGCATGCGCCGCCGGGTGCGGCGGCTCGCCGGTACGCTCCACGTCGAGTCCGAGCCCGGCGCCGGGACCGCGATCTCCGTCGCCCTGCCCGCCGTCCCGCTGCTCCCGGAGGCTCCCGCATGACGATCACCGTGCTGATCGCCGACGACCACCCGATCGTCCGGGACGGCCTGCGCGGCATCCTGTCCGCGGAACCCGCCCACGGCGAAGAGGGTTTCGAGGTGCTCGGCGAGGCGGCCGACGGCGCCGAAGCCGTCACCCTGGCCGAGCGGCTGCGGCCCGCCGTCGTGCTGATGGACCTGCGGATGCCGGGCACCGACGGCGTCACGGCGATCAGCGAGCTCGCGCGGCTCGGGAACCCGGCGCGGATCCTGGTGCTCACGACGTACGACACCGACTCGGACGTCCTGCCGGCGATCGAGGCGGGCGCGACCGGCTACCTGCTCAAGGACGCGCCGCGCGAGGAGCTGTTCCGCGCGGTCCGGGCGGCGGCCCGCGGACAGGCCGTGCTCTCCCCCGCCGTCGCCGGCCGGCTGATGGGGCGGATGCGCCGGCCCGCGCGGGAACCGTTGTCGCAGCGCGAGCTCGAGGTGCTGACGCTGGTCGCGCGCGGCTCGTCGAACAAGGAGACGGCGAAGAAGCTGTTCATCAGCGAGGCGACGGTCAAGACGCACCTGATCCACGTCTACGCGAAGCTCGGGGTGAAGGACCGCGCGGCCGCCGTCGCCGTCGCGTTCGAACGCGGGCTGCTCGGGTCCTAGGGCGTCCAGCCGGTCGTCTCGGCCCACTTCTCCGCCCGGACGAACGCGCCGTTGACCCAGTCCTGCTTCTCGTCGGCGTAGGCCGCGACGTTGCCGTCGGCGGCGTGCGCGTCGGCCAGCCGCAGCTTCACGTCGCGGTAGTCGTCACGCTCGTCCGGGTGCGCGCGCACGAAGTCGCGGAACAACAGCGCGAGGCGCCACGCGGGTGTCTCGACGGACCGGACGTGCAGGTTCACCGGCCGTTTCGGGTCGGCGCCGACGTGCAGCCGCTTCGGCCAGGTGCCGTCGCCGTCCTGGGCGTCGTCGACCCACTCCCCGGCCAGGCGCGGGAAACCGGCGTCGGCGAGCAGCTCGGCGAGCTTGTCGGCGTCGTCCAAAGTGGACACCGTCAGCTGCAGGTCGAGGACGTCCTTGGCCGGCAGGTCCGGCACGGCGGTGGAGCCGATGTGGTCGGCGCGCCGGGCCAGCTCGCCGCTCGCGGCGCGGACGCGGGCGAGCACCCGCTCGGCCTGCTGCGGCCAGGTGAGGTCGTACCCGGCGATCTTCGGCGACACCGGGGGCCGCGGCCGGCGCAGCCGGACGTTCGCCTCGAACGGCACCAGCCGGTCCGCCCAGAGCGCGTCGACGTCGGCGAGCACCGCGTCCTCGGCACCGCCGTTGTCCAGCCAGACGTCGGCGACGGCGCGGCGCTGCTCGTCGCTCGCCTGCGCCCGGATCCGCGCGCGGGCGTCGGGCTCGGCCATCCCGCGGGCCGACACCAGCCGCCGGACCCGCACCTCGACGGGCGCGTCGACCACGACGACCAGGTGGTACGCCGTCGCGAGCCCGCCCTCGACCAGCAGCGGGATGTCGTGCACGACGATCGCGTCCGGCGCGGCGGCGGCCATCAGCTCACCGGTGCGGGCCCCGACCAGCGGGTGCACGATCGCGTTGAGCCGGCGGCGCGACTCGTCGTCGGCGAACGCCTTGGCGGCGAGCACCGGCCGGTCGAGCGAACCGTCGGCGGCCAGGATCTCCGGGCCGAACTCCTCGACGAGCCGGGCGAGCCCCTCGGTGCCGGGCTCGACCACCTCGCGGGCGATCTTGTCGGAGTCCACCAGCACGGCGCCGTGTTCGGCGAGCCGGTTCGCCACGGTCGACTTGCCGGCCCCGATCCCACCCGTCAACCCCACACGCAACATGCCGATCACCCTAGCCAAGCTCCCCCGGCGGCCGCCCGCGGACTTCGGCGGCGGTCTGCGCCATTCGCGTGACACGCCACGGTCGCCCGTAACGCGGGTAATCGTTTTCCGACGCCCCCGGCAGCGGGTCTTCCGGCTCGCGTCATCGAGGGAGGGCTCATGAGGATGACGGACATCGGCAGGCCGGCGGCGGCCGTGCTGTGCGCGGGCGGGCTCGCGTTGACCGTGCCGGACGTCGCGGCCGCCACGCCGCCGGCCGGCGTCGCGGTGACGCAGTGCGTGTCCGGCGTCCGCCGGGTGCAGGTGACCTGCCGGCACACGCCGCAGCGCGCGCTCTGCGCGGTGGACAGCACGTGGATCCCGTTCGGCACCCTGTGCGTGAAGGGCGATGTCCGGCCCGCTTAACACGAAACACACGGACGGGTGATCCGCAAGCCGATCGTGACGCGTGACTCAACCGAAATGTGGACACGCCGCGTTTCTTGCTCACCTTCATCGGTGCAGATGCGTACCGTGCGCCGCGACGAGGGTCGCCCACACGGAGGAACGATGGCGGACAGCAAGCACGTCGGGAGGCACCGGCTCGGCTCGCCGGGGCTGGTGCACTGCCTGGTTCACCACTCCGTGGCGACGGCCCTGGAGGATTACCGGCGGACGTGGCTGAGCACCCTGCTGGTCCCGGCGAAGCACAGCTTCGCCGGGCTCCGCCGCAAGGCCCGCGCGGCCGCGCTCGAACGCATCTGGGTCCCCGCCGTCGGCGTCGCCACCGTGCGGCCGGTCACGGCGCAGGCCGCCTGACAGGCTCTGCTCAGCGGCCCGTTTCGCGCGTCTCGATCACGATCTCCGACGACAGCGTCCGGTGCACCGGGCACTTGTCGGCGATCAGCATGAGCTTGGCGCGCTGGTCGTCGTCGAGGTCGCCGGCCAGCTCGATCTCGCGGGTGATGCGGCTGAGCATCCCGTGCTCGGTCTCGCACTTCTCGCAGTCCTCGGCGTGGATCCGCTCGTGCCGCAGCCGGATCGTCGCGGCGGCCAGCGGGATGCCCTTGCGGTCGGCGTACATCCGCAGCGTGATCGCGGTGCACGACCCCAGCGACGCGAGCAGCAGCTCGTACGGGTTCGGGCCGGCGTCGGCCCCGCCGACGGACACCGGCTCGTCGACCAGCAGCGTGTGCCCCGCCGTGCTGACCTGCTGCGTGTAGGTGCCGTCGCCGGTCGCGGTGACGACGACGGTGCCGGGCTCGGGGTGCTCCATCCGGTTCAGTCCTCCCAGGGTGAGTCCAAGATCGTGGTGACGAAGTCCTGCCGCTCGAAGCCTGGCACGAACCGGGCCAGCACATCGGCTTTGACGTTCCCGAACGCCGTGTCGGGCCGGTCACGGATGCCGTCGGTGAACGCGGCGAGGATGCGGCGCTTGAAGTCCGGCCGCGGGTGCGCGGCGACGATCGCGGCACGGTCCCGCGCGGGCAGGTCGTGGTAGCCGATGCCGAGGACGTCGTACTCGACCCCCGCGGTGACCAGCGCGATCTCCGGTTCCATGTGCTCGGGGATGCCGGGGGTGGTGTGCAGCGCGATGGCCGTCCAGGCGATCCGGGCCCGTTCCGCGTCGACGCCGTGGCCGAGCAGGAAGCGCCGGGCTTCGTCGGCGCCGTCGAGCTCGAAGCGGCGATCGGTGCGGTGGCGCTCGACCAGGCCGAGGTCGTGGAACAGGGCCGCGACGTAGAGCAGTTCGGCGTCGAAGGCGAGGTCGCGGCGCCGGCCCTGCAGCGCGCCGAACAGGTAGACGCGCGAGGAGTGGTCGTACAGGAGCGGGCCGGCGGTGTCGCGTACGAGCTCGGCGGCTTCGCGGGCCAGCGCGGTGTCGGGGACGGTGATGGTGTCTGTCATCGGAAGCCCTTTCGTCGGTGCTTCCGACGCTGCCAGGGTTCGCCGCGGCCCGACCGGTGCCCATCGGACGGGAATGCCGCACATCCGGACATCCGGCGCATTCCCAAGACGCTGCGGATATCGTATCTTTTGCTGCGGGTGAGTAACCCGAACGCCGTCGTGCGCGGCTGCTGCGAAGGGGGTGCGCCGTGGCCACCAGGCACGTCTCGATGCGCCCCGTCGAACAGGGACACCGCGAGCGCTACCTCGACGCGGCGCTGTCGGTGCTGTTCGACCGCGGCGTCACGGCCCTCACGGTGCGCGGCGTGGCCGAGGCCGCCGGCGCGTCGACGATCTCGGTGTACGCCCGCTTCGGCGGCCGCGACGGCCTGCTCGACGCCCTGTACGAGCGCACGTTCGACTCGCTGCGCGAGATGCTGGAGGCGCTGCCGCCGGAGGGTCCCGACGGCTTCGCGGACCTGCTCGACCTGGCGATGGCGTACCGGCGTTTCGCCCGCGAAAGCCCCGCGCGCTACGCGTTGATGTTCGAGCGCCCGATCCCGGGGTTCGACCCCGACCCGGCGTTGCGCTCGGCCGTGGTGCGCACGACGTTCGGCCTGTTCATCGACCGGGTCCAGCGGATCAGCCCCCCGGCCGTCGACGCCCGAACGGCGGCGTACCACCTGTGGACGGCGATGCACGGCCTGGTCGGCGCGGAGCTGATGCTCGCCTCCCGGACGGCGCTGCCGGAGTGGTTCATCCCGCCGACGGACGAGGCGAACGCGGAGGTCTACCGCCGCGGCGTCACAGCGATGACGACCGGCTTGGGCCTGCGCAACCACTGACGTCACGACCGCGGCCGGCGAGCCGGCTGACGGGTCCCGGTCCAGCGGATGGCACGAGACTGCTCGAACCGGCGGACGGCTCGTGTGTCCGGACCCGCGACCCGCGTGATCGGAGCCGGAACTCGCGTGATCAGGACCGGGACCCGCGTGACTCAGGTCGCGACCCGCGTGATCAGAGCCGGGACTCGCGTACTCGGGCCGTCACCCGCGTGATTGGGGCCGTGACTCGCGTGATCCGGGGCGTGACTCGCGGAACCCCGGGTCAGGCCCGGAACGCAGCGAACCCCGGGCCGTTTCCGGACCGGGGTTCGCTGGGGTTTCAGCTCAGAGAGCTAGTGCTCACGCACCGCCGGAGAGCTTCTCGCGGAGAGCCGCGAGCTGCTCGTCGGAGGCGAGGGTGCCACCGCTGCTCTTCGTGTCGGCCGGGGCCGAACCCGAGGTGTAGCTTTCCGCGCCACCCTCGATGCCGGTCGCCGCGTCGGCGGCGGCTTCCGCGTCGGCCTCGACGGCCTTCACGACCTGCTTCATGTGGGCCTCGTAACGAGTGTGGGCCTCGGCGTACTGACGCTCCCACTCCTCACGCTGCTTGTCGAAGCCTTCCTGCCACTCCTGCGTGTCCGGGTCGAAGCCCTCGGGGTAGATGTAGTTGCCCTCGGGGTCGTACTCGGCGGCCATGCCGTACTGGGTCGGGTCGAACTCGGTGTCCGGCGTGACACCCTCGTTCGCCTGCTTCAGCGACAGCGAGATGCGACGGCGCTCGAGGTCGATGTCGATGACCTTGACCATGACGTCGCCGTTGACCTGGACGACCTGCTCCGGGATCTCCACGTGGCGCTCGGCCAGCTCGGAGATGTGGACCAAGCCCTCGATGCCCTCTTCGACGCGCACGAACGCACCGAACGGAACCAGCTTCGTGACCTTGCCCGGCACGATCTGACCGATCGCGTGGGTGCGGGCGAACTGGCGCCACGGGTCTTCCTGGGTCGCCTTCAGCGACAGCGAGACGCGCTCGCGGTCCATGTCGACGTCCAGGACCTCGACCGTGACCTCCTGGCCGACCTCGACGACCTCGGACGGGTGGTCGATGTGCTTCCAGGACAGCTCGGAAACGTGCACCAGGCCGTCGACGCCACCCAGGTCCACGAAGGCACCGAAGTTGACGATGGACGACACGACGCCCTTGCGGACCTGGCCCTTGGCGAGCGCGTTGAGGAACTCGCTGCGCACCTCGGACTGGGTCTGCTCGAGGTAGGCGCGGCGGGACAGGACCACGTTGTTGCGGTTCTTGTCCAGCTCGATGATCTTCGCCTCGAGCTCGCGGCCCACGTAGGGCTGCAGGTCGCGGACGCGGCGCATCTCGACCAGCGACGCGGGCAGGAAGCCGCGCAGGCCGATGTCCAGGATGAGGCCGCCCTTGACGACCTCGATGACGGTGCCCTTGACGGGCTCGTCCTTCTCCTTGAGCTCCTCGATCGTGCCCCAGGCGCGCTCGTACTGCGCGCGCTTCTTGGACAGGATCAGACGGCCTTCCTTGTCCTCCTTCTGGAGGACCAGGGCTTCGACCTCATCGCCGACGGTGACAACCTCAGCCGGGTCGACATCGTGCTTGATGGAGAGCTCACGCGAGGGGATGACGCCCTCGGTCTTGTAGCCGATGTCGAGCAGGACCTCGTCGCGGTCGACCTTGACGATGGTGCCTTCGACGATGTCGCCATCGTTGAAGTACTTGATCGTCTTGTCGATAGCCGCAAGAAAGTCTTCCTCCGACCCGATGTCGTTGATGGCGACCTGAGGGGCCGCGTTCGGGGCGGTCGGGGCGGTGACGGTGTCGATGGTCATTAGGCGGGTTGCTCCGGTGGATGGGAATCGAGGGTTGGCAGTTGTCGGCGCGATGGGCTGTTGGGAGCATGCGACGACCCTGCGAGCAAACGTCCACCAGTGAACGACCGCGGCATGACCCGCAAACGGTGCGCGACCCGAGCCCGAGACGAAGCTGAGCGGAAGGCAGCGCGAACCCACTGCGCTAACACTGATCCTACGCGGCAGTCGCTAGGCGGCACAATCAGGGTCCCCCGGCGATCGCTAAGGTCCTCGCGAAGGCAAATCGCAGGCTGGAGGACGCGGGTGGAGCAGGCAGCAGGGCAGCCGCCGGCGGCCGGGACCGGAGACACCATCATGCCACCGAACGAGCCCGCCGCGCCGGGGCGCCACGACGCCGCCGAGCACCGGCTGGGCACGACCGCCGTCGCCTACCGCGAGGTCGGCGGGCCGGAGGCCGCGGCCGCGAACCTCGCCTGGTGGGACGCCGACGCCGACGACTACCAGGCCGAGCACGGCGGGTTCCTCGGCGACGCCGACTTCGTCTGGTGCCCGGAGGGCGTGCGGGAAGACGAGGCGCGGCTGCTCGGCGACGTCCGCGGCAAGCGCGTGCTGGAGGTCGGCTGCGGCCAGGCAGCGTGCGCGCGCTGGCTGCGCGCCCAGGGCGCCGACGCCGTCGCGACCGATCTCTCCGCCGGCATGCTGCGCCACGCCCAGGCCGGCAACGCGCGCACCGGCGTCGCCGTGCCGCTCGTGCAGGCCAACGCCGAGTACCTGCCGCTCGCCTCCGGCAGCTTCGACGCGGCCTGCTCCGCGTTCGGCGCGATCCCGTTCGTGGCGTCGGTGGACGCGGTGTTCGCCGAGGTCCACCGGGTGCTGCGGCCCGGCGCGCCGTGGGTGTTCTCGGTGACGCACCCGATGCGGTGGATCTTCCCGGACGACCCGGGCCCGCAGGGGCTCACCGTCACCCAGCCGTACTTCGACCGCACGCCCTACGTCGAGGTCGACGACGACGGCACCGCCACCTACGTCGAGTACCACCACACGCTCGGCGACTACGTGCGCGCGCTGGCCTCCGCCGGGTTCACCCTCACCGACCTGGTCGAGCCGGAGTGGCCGGCGGGGCACACGCGGCCGTGGGGCCAGTGGAGCCCGCTGCGCGGCCGGCTGTTCCCGGGCACCGCGATCTTCCGCACGCACCGCTCGTGACGTCCCTCGAAGACCAGCAGAACGCGCGGTTCGCCGCGCTCGACCCGCAGCTGCCGCCGATCGCGGCCCCGCCCATGACGAGCGAGCCGCTGCTGGTGACCGTGGGCGGCCGGAAGGCGGGCGGCCTGCTGACGCACGCCGTGCACGCGCCGGCGTCGTGGCCCGCGCTGTGGGGTCCGGCGGAGATCCACGAGCTGACCGCGGTGCCGGGCGAGACCGGCGCGGCGGGTCTCGCGGCGCTGCTGGGCGCGTGGCGCGAGCGGCTGCGCGGGTCGGGCAGCGGGCCGGACTCGGGCTGCATGCTGACCTGGCCGAGCCGGGACGACGAGGCGTCCGCCGTCCTGCTGGCGCACGGCTTCGCGCCGATGACCTGCCTGGCCGTCCGGCCCGTCGAGCCGCCGCCGGACCCGGGCCCGGCGCGGGTGCGCGTCCGGCGGGCCGGCAGCGGCGACGTCGAGGCGCTCACCGAGCTGCGGCTGGCCGAGTGGCGGTACACGTCGCTGGTCGGCACCGCCGTGCCGCGGCCGGACGCGCGGGCCCGGCTGCGCGCGGAGGTCGTCCGGGCGCAGCGGTTCAGCGGCCTGGCCTGGCTGGCCGAGGACGAGGGCGTGCCGGCCGGGATGGCCGCCTGCGCCCTGACCTCGCCGGCGCCGGGCGACAGCATCCACGGCCGGCTGCTCCCGGGGCTCTGGGGCTACGTCGACACGCTGTCGGTGGCGCCCGCGGCGCGCGACGGCGGCGTCGGCCGGGCGCTGATGGCGGCGGCCCATCGCACCCTGCTCTCGTACGAGGTGCGCGGTACCTTTCTCTTCTACCACCCGGCGAACCCGCTCTCCCCGGTGTTCTGGCACCGGCAGGGTTATCGTCCACTGTGGACGATGTGGATCCGGCGACCGGCCTGGTCCTGACCGACGACCAGAGGGGAACCATGGACATCGCCGAGCCGCTGCTCGTTGCCCACAAGGCACGCTTCGCGGCCGTCGACGCGCTGCTGCCGCCCGCCGCGCCGCCCGCCGAGGGCCTGCGGCTGGACGCGGCGACGGCGGACGGCACCCAGGTCACCGGCGTGCTGCAGCGGCACCGGCTGGGCCCCGGCGACGCGGCGACGCTGTGGTCGGCCGCCGACACCTGGCAGCTGTTCCCCTACCTGGGCGACACCGGCACCGAGGGCGCCGACCTGCTCCTGCGCGCGCTGAAGGGGCACCTCGAGAGCGAGGCGACCGGCGCCGACTCGGCGTGCGTGGTCGTCTGGCCCAGCCGGGACGCCGAGGCGATCCGCGCCTTCCTCGACCACGGCCTGGTCCCGCTCGGCGCGCTGGGCGTGCGGACCGCTCCCCCGGCCGCGCCGGACCCCGCGGCGACCGTCCGCCGGGCCGGGCCCGCCGACTTCGCCGTGGCGCTGGAGCTGGCGACAGCGACGTTCGACTACACCGGCCTGGTCGCCGCGCCCCGCCGCGCGAACACCGCCGGCCTGCTGGCGCCCGCCCTGCGCGAGGCCCTCGACGCCGAAGAACCGCTGGTCTGGCTGGCCGAGGACGACGGCGAGGTGCGCGCGATGGCGCACTGCGCGTGGGTCGAGGCGACCCCCGGCGGCGCGGCGGCCGAGCTGCTACCGCCGGGGCGCTGGGGTTACGTGAACAACGTCGTGACCGCGCCCGGCGAGCGGGGCGGCGGCGTCGGCCGGGCGCTGATGGCCCGCGTCCACCGGGAGCTGCACGCGGGCGGCGCGACCGGCACGTACCTCTACTACAACCCGACCAACCCGCTGGCCTCGGTGTTCTGGCACCGGCAGGGCTATCGTCCACTGTGGACGACGTGGGAGGTGCGGCCGGCGGCCGCGCTGCGGTGAGTCACCCACTGGTGTGACGTGCGTCCGGTGATCTTGCTCCACACCCCGGCGAGGGCTAGCTTTTGAACTGACCGGTCAGTTCAAAAGTCTTCCACGCTGGAGTCCCCGTGCAGGTCCGAGCCGATCGGGTGTCCCTCGAAGGGCACCACGGCACCTTGTTACCGCCCACCTCGCTGACCGTCGGCGAGGGCGACCTGGCGATCGTGCACGGCGAACCCGGCGTCGGCGTCACCGCGTTCGGCCTGGCGCTGGCCGGGCGGCTCAAGCCGAGCACCGGCACGGTCACGGTCGACGGCTCGGACGCCGGTCTGCCCGCGCTCGTCGCGGTCGTCGACGCGCCCGAGGTCAGCGAGCCGGACGACGCGCTGCCCCTGCGCGTGGTCGTCGGCGAGGAGCTGGCCCTGGCCCACCGCCCGGCGGGCAAGGAGGACGTCGCCCGCTGGCTCACCGAGCACGACGCGGCGCCCTACGCCGGCACCCGGTTCGAGAACCTCACCCCCGCCCTGCGCACCCGGCTGCTCACCGAGCTGGCCGCGGCGCGCAAGGGCGTGCGCGTCCTCGTGCTCGACACCCCCGACCGGCACACCAGCGACGTCGACAGCTGGGCCGGACTGGCCCGCGAGCAGGCCGGACGCGGCCTCGCCGTGGTCGTGCTGACCGCCACGACGCCGGCGTCCGCGCTGCCCTTCACCCCCGCGCGCATCGGCTCGGCCGAGCAGCCGGAGCCGCAGCACTGCCTTCCCGAACTCCCCCAGCCCACCGAAGAGCTCCCTGTGAGCACTGACGGAGTCTCCGAATGAACGCCTTCCGGATCGCCCGCAACGAACTGCGGCGGCTGTCCACCGGCACGATGCCCAAGCTGGCGCTGGTCGCGCTCGTGCTGGTGCCGCTGCTCTACGCGTCCTTCTACCTCTACGCGAACTACGACCCGTACGGCCGGCTGGACAAGCTGCCCGCCGCCGTCTTCACCAGCGACATGGGCGCGCAGGACTCCACCGGGCAGCAGCGCAACGTCGGCCGTGAGGTGACCGACGAGCTGGTCAAGTCCGGCACCTTCCAGTGGCACGAGGTGTCGGAGCAGGACGCCCGCGACGGCGTCCGCGACGACAAGTACTCCTTCGCGATCGGCATCCCGAGCGGGTTCTCCGCCGCGCTGCTGTCGGTGGGCAACTTCCAGCCGCAGCAGGCGACGATCACGCTGACCACCAACGACGCCAACAACTACCTGTCCGGGACGATCGCGAAGCAGGTCGCCGAGCAGGTGCGCAAGACGATCGCGGAGAAGGTCGGCAGCGAGGCCGCGGACCGGTTCCTGGTCGGCTTCTCCACGATCTACGGGAAGATCCAGGAAGCGTCGACCGGCGCGTCGCAGCTCGCGGACGGCGCTTCGCAGCTGAAGTCCGGCCAGCAGCAGCTCGCGAGCGGCGCGGCCCAGCTCGCCGACGGCTCCTCGACGCTCGCCACCGGCCTCGGCACGCTCAAGAGCAGCACCGCGGATCTGCCGTCCCAGACGCAGAAACTCGCCGACGGCGCCTCGCAGGTGGCCGCCGGGGACCAGAAGGTCGCCGACGCCGCGTCCGTCGCCGCGACCGCGTCGTCCGACATCCAGGGCAAGCTCGACAGCTACCGCACGCAGCTGCAGACCGATCTCCGCAACGCCGGGGTGCCGGAGGAGCAGGTCACGGCGATCCTCGCCAAGGCCGATCAGCTGCGCTCCCCCGTCGACCAGGCCAACAGCAAGATCCAGCAGGCCAACGGGGATCTCGCGAAGCTGGCCGACGGCGCCAAGCAGGTGTCCGACGGCGCGGCCAAGCTCGCCGCCGCGTCGCCGCAGCTGGCGAACGGCATCGCGCAGGCGTCCGACGGCGCGAACCAGCTCAAGGACGGCGCCGCCAAGCTCAACGACGGCGAGAAGACCGCGGTCACCGGCACGAACCAGCTCGCCGACGGCGCGGTGAAGCTGCGTGACGGGCTTTCGGCCGGGCTCAAGGAGATCCCGAACCCGGACGACCCGACCCGCGCGGCGACGGCCAACACCATCGCGGACCCGGTGGCGGTCAACGCCAACGGCGAGGCGTCGGCCGGGACGTACGGCGCGGGCCTGGCGCCGTTCTTCATCTCGCTGGCCACCTGGATCGGCGCGTTCGTGCTGTTCCTGATCCTGCGCCCGCTCTCGACACGCGCGCTGACCGCGGGCGCGTCACCGTTCCGGGTCGCCGTGGGCGGCTGGCTGTCCTCGGCGCTGCTCGGCATCGCGCAGGTGATCGTCCTGTTCGGCGCGGTGACGTGGCTGGTCGGCATCCACATCGCGCACCCGCTGGGCGCGATCGGGTTCGCGGTGCTGGTGTCGCTGACGTTCACCTCGGTGGTGCACGCGCTCAACGCGTTCTTCGGCGCGGTCGGCAAGTTCCTCGGCCTGGTGCTGCTGGTGCTGCAACTGGTCAGCGCGGGCGGCACGTTCCCGTGGCAGACCATCCCGGACGCCTTGTACCCGCTGCACGTCGTGCTGCCGATGGGGTACGCGATCGACGGCTTCCGGCACCTGTTCTACAGTGGCGCCACCGTGCAGATCCTCGGCGACATCGGCGTGCTGCTGGCCTACCTGGCCGGCGGGATCCTGGTGTCCACGCTGGCCGCGCGCAAACGCCGGGTCTGGACGGTGTCGGCGCTCAAGCCCGAGCTGAGCCTGTGAGCGGCGGGACCAAGCAAAAGCTCTTCGAGGCCACACTGCGGCTCGCGAAGAGCCGGGGCCTGGTGGGCCTCACCGTCGACGACATCGCCGCCGAGGCGGGCGTCGCGAAGGGCACCGTCTACTACAACTTCGGTTCGAAGGACGGTCTGGTCGACGGCCTCCTGCGCTACGGCGTCGACACGCTGGCCGGACGGCTGCGCGACGCGGTTTCGGATGCGGACCCGCTCGACGTGATCGAGGCGCAGGTCGACGTGACGCTGGAGTTCATCGCCCGGTATCCGGGATTTTCGCAGATCCTGGTGAGCGAGCTGTGGCGCACACCCGGCCAGTGGCACGGCACGCTTTCCTTGCTGCGCGAGGAAATCATCTCGATCGTGAAGAGCCAGCTCTCCCGCTTGGAGGAAGCCGGGAGGCTGCCGGAGGGAGTCCAGATCCCGACGGCGGCGGCCGGGCTGTTCGGCACGATGCTGGTGGTCGCGCTGGACTGGCAGGTGTTCGGCCCGGAGCGGACACGGGCGGAGGTCCGGGACGCGGTGATGGTGCTGATCCGCGGCCTGGGCCGCAAGTAGCCGGCGCTTTCATCGCCGGCCGCGGGGCGCGCCCCCCGTCTTCCACTTTACCGTCCGGCACCGACGGTTCTGCCGCCCCGACGGCGCCCGAAAGCCGTGAAGGCCTCCTTACCGGCCGTAAGAGCCGGTAAGGAGGCCTTCACGGCTTTTCCTTGCGCCGAGCGGAAAGCGGGCGGTCAGCGGTCTTCGATGCGGGCGCGGACCGCGGCCGCGTACGTGTCGACCGCGGTGGCCGCCGCCGTGAGTTCGCAGGGGCCGTCGATCAGCAGGCGCTTCGCCGGGACGTAGACCTGCTCCAGTTCCGGGTCGGTCGCGACGCCGTGTTCGCGGGCCAGTTCGTTGTCGCCGGCCAGGCGGGCGCGCAGTTCCTCGCGGCGGGCGACCAGGCCGTCGAGAACCGCGCGCTGGCGGCGACCGTCCTCGACCGCCGGGGCGACCGCGTGCTCGTGGCCGTCGATGTGGCGCTCGACCCACTCGGCGTCGCCGTCGACCTCGGCCGAGCGGAGCTGCTTGAGCGTGCCGCGCAGCCGGTGGGCTCGCGCGGGCAGCATCGCGACGCCGGTGAAGCGCGTCGCCACCCGCAGCTGGTAGGCCTCGATCTCGGCGAGCTCCTCGACGGCCTGGGTGAGGACGTCCAGGCGGCCGGCGAGGTCGTCGGTCGCCGGGCGGGCCCGCTCCGTGCTCGCCCGCACCGCCGCCACGCCGGGCGAGGACTCCTCGCGGAAGCCCAGCAGCAGGCGGATGCCGAGCTCGGCCGCGCGGCCGGCGAGCGGGCCGAGCACCTCGCCGACGAGCCGGTCCGGTTCGGCGGAGTCGTCGATCGCGTCGACGACGAGCGTGCGGCCGGCGACGCCGCCGATGAGCCGTTCTTCGATGCGGTGGCGGACGGCGTCGGCGGTGCGGCCGGTCGCGTCCACCGCGAGGTCGACGCTGCCGGCCGGGGGCATCTGGCCGAGCGCCGGCGGCAGCCCGGGGACGCCGAGCGAGCGTTCGCGGTCGGCCAGCACGATGCCGAAGCGCAGCGCCGCCGCGACCGGCGAGCCGGCCTCGCCGGTGTCGACGACCCAGACGGTGCCGGGCTCGGCCTTGGCGAACCAGTCGACGACGCGCTGCACGAAGGAGACGTCGACGGTTTCGCCGACGGGGCGGGAAAAACTGGCGTCGACGGCGGGGCCGCCGGAGGTCCAGATGCTCAGCTGCGGCAGGTGCCCGAGCATGGTCTCGACGGGGATCATCCAGGTCCCGGTGTCCTTGCCGACGACCATGCCGACGACGTGCCCGGTCGCTTCGTCGAGCACCGCGGTGCCGCCGAACCCGGGGCCGAGCGACTCGGCCTCGGCCGTGCGCAGCAACCGGATCCATTCGCCGCCCGGGCCGCCGGGGTGTTCGGCGCCGCCGAGGCGGGCGTGGGTCCAGCGGCCGACCGAGCCGGGCGGGAAACCGAAGGCGCGCACGAGCTGGTGCTCCCCGAGCGGCATCCGGTGCAGCGGCGCGCGGAACACGCGGGACTCGGGACGTTCGAGGCGCAGCAGGGCGAGGTCGCCACGGCCACCGCCGTCGGAGGGCACCCAGCACCCTTCGACGACGGTGGCCGTGCCGGGCAACGCCTCGGCCAGGCCGACGAAGTCGACGCTCAACGCGGATCGCGCGCCGCCGGCGGTCTCGACGACGTGCGCGCTGGTGAGGACGTGGTACTCGTCGAGTACCGTGCCCGCGCCGCACAGCCGGCCGAGTTCGTCGTGCAGCCGGACCCGCCAGCGTCGTCGCTCACGCTCGAACCCCATTCGGCGGACCCTACGCCGTGATCGGCTCGCGTCGGCGCGGGACCCGCTACCCAGCAGTAACACCTGCGCCGGACGGCATCCGCCATTCGGCGCAGCGGCGTCCCGGTGAGCGGATCACACGCGGCCGAAAACCCAGCTGCCCGGGGCGGCGGGGTTGTCGCCCGCCCAGAACTCCAGCCAGTGCCCGGTGAACTCCTCGCGGGAGAGCCGGCCGTCACCGTCGAGGTCGAGGTGGGCGAAGACCTCGTCGGTCGGGGTTTCGGTGCCGTTCCAGGCTTCGATCAGCTGCCGGTACTCGGCCGCGGAGATGGCGCCGTCGCCGTTTTCGTCGACGGCTTCGAACATCGCGTCGGCGGTGCCGGTGACCGCGGCGGGTGTCTTGGGCAGGTCGTCGACGACGTCGAGGACCTCGTCGAGGGTGACCTTGCCGTCGCGGTCCCGGTCCGACGCCGCGAGCAGCGTGCCCCACCAGCCCATCATGATGGCGGCGAGCTTCTGCCCTTCGGCCGTGCTGTCGTCGGTGCCGCGCAGGTCGAGCCATCTCGTGGTGAGCGCCCGGAAATCGGACTCGGTGAGGTAGCCGTCGGCGTCGGCGTCCATCGCGCCGAAGACGCCGGAGATCTTGCGACGCTGGAAATCGGTGGCCATGGTGGTCCTTTCGGCCGGGCCCGGTGGGCCGTTCGGGCCACCCAGCTTCGTCCGGCGGACCGGCGCGCGGCGCCGTCCGGCCGAGTAGTCCCGCCCCACGACCCGGTGATTCCAACGGCGACGCAGCGTAGGCGACGTCACCCGGACGTGGACGAACCCCGCACCGGACGGTGCGGGGTTCGCCGGGGAACGTCAGTGCGCGGCGTCGTTCCAGGACCGGCCGTAGCCGACCGAAACCTCCAGTGGCACCGCGAGCTCGTAGGCCGAACCCATGCCGTGGCGCACGAGCTTCTCCAGCTCCTCGCGCTCGCCCTCGGCGACCTCGAGCACGAGCTCGTCGTGCACCTGCAGCAGGATCCGGCTCTCGAGCTTCGCCTTGACCAGCTCGCGGTGGACGTTGAGCATCGCGACCTTGATGATGTCGGCCGCGCTGCCCTGGATCGGGGCGTTGAGCGCCATCCGCTCGGCCATCTCGCGGCGCTGGCGGTTGTCGCTGTTGAGGTCCGGCAGGTAGCGGCGGCGGCCGAAGACCGTCTCGGTGTAGCCGTTCTTCGCCGCGATGCCGACGACCGAGTGGAGGTAGTCGCGCACGCCGCCGAAGCGGTCGAAGTACGCCTCCATCTGGGACTTGGCGTCGTCGGTCGAGATCCGCAGCTGCGCCGAAAGCCCGTAGGCCGACAGCCCGTACGCGAGGCCGTACGACATCGCCTTGACGCGGTAGCGCAGCTCCGGCGTGATCTCCTCCGGCGGCAGCGAGAACGCCCGCGACGCGACGAACGTGTGCAGGTCCTCGCCGCTGTTGAAGGCCTCGATGAGGCCGGCGTCCTGCGAGAGGTGCGCCATGATCCGCATCTCGATCTGGCTGTAGTCCGCGGTCATCAGCTCGCTGTACCCCGCGCCGACGACGAACGCGTCGCGGATGCGGCGGCCTTCCTCGGTGCGGACCGGGATGTTCTGCAGGTTCGGTTCGGTCGACGACAGCCGCCCGGTGGCCGCGATCGTCTGCAGCAGCGTGGTGTGGATGCGGCCGTCGTCGGCGACGGACTTGATGAGCCCCTCGACCGTCGTGCGCAGCTTCGTCGCGTCCCGGTGCTCCAGCATGTGCTGCAGGAACGGGTGCTCGGTCTTCTCGAACAGCCCCTGCAGCGCCTCGGCGTCGGTCGTATAGCCGGTCTTGGTGCGCTTGGTCTTCGGCATGCCGAGCTCGTCGAACAGCACGACCTGCAGCTGCTTCGGCGAACCGAGGTTGATCTGCTTGCCGATGACCTCGTACGCGGCTTCGGCGGCCTGCGTGACGCGGCTCAGGTAGTGCGCCTCGAGCGTGGTCAGCTGCTCCAGGTCGACGGCGACCCCGGCGACCTCCAGCGCGGTGATCACCTCCAGCAGCGGCAGCTCCAGCTCGGCCAGCAGCTTCGCGCCGCCGATCTCGTCGAGCTCCTTGTCGAGCGCGCCGGCCAGCTCGAAGACGGCCCGCGCCTTGACGAGCTCCTCCTGGATCTCCTTCTGCTCCAAGCCTTCGGCGCCGCCGTCGAGCAGCGACAGCTGCCCGTCGCCGCCGTCGGTCTCCGAGCGCAGCTCGCGGTGCAGGTAGCGCAGCGCGAGGTCGTCCAGGTCGAACGTGCGCTGCCCCGGCCGCACCAGGTACGCAGCCAGCGCGGTGTCCATCGCGAGCCCGGCGAGCGCCCAGCCGCGGGCGTGGATCGCGTGCAGCGCGACCTTGAGGTCGTGGCCCGTCTTGCGGATCTTCGGGTCGGCGAACCAGGCGGCGAGCGCCGCGTCGTCGGCCTGGTCCATCGCCGTGACGTCGACGTAGGCGCCTTCGCCGTCGGCCGTCGCGAAGGCGACCGCGCGCAGGTCGGAGCGGACCGAGGTGCCCATGGTGCGGAAGGACAGCGCCACCGGCTCGGCCGGGCCCGCGTGCGCGGTGAGCCAGGCCGCCAGCGCGCCGGGGGCCAGCGCGTCACCCGAGACCTCGAACCCTTCGTCGGCCTCGGGTTCGGCGCTCTGCAGGGTCGCGAACAGCCGGTCCCGCAGCACGCGGAACTCCAGCTCGTCGAACAGCGCGTGCACGGCCTCGCGGTCCCACGGGCGCAGCTCCAGCCCGCCCGGGCCGATCTCCAGCTCGACGTCGCGGATCAGCTCGGTCAGCTGGCGGTTCAGCTGCACCGAGCTGAGGTTCGCCCTGAGGGCCTCCCCCGCTTTGCCTTTTACTTCGTCCACCCGGTCGATCAGGTCGTCGAGCGAGCCGAACTGCTTGATCCACTTGGCCGCGGTCTTCTCGCCGACGCCGGGGATGTTCGGCAGGTTGTCGGAGGGGTCGCCGCGCAGCGCCGCGAAGTCCGGGTACTGCCGCGGGGTGAGCCCGTACTTCTCCTCGACGGCCTCCGGGGTGAACCGGGTCATCTCCGAGACGCCGCGCTTCGGGTAGAGCACGGTGACGTGCTCGGTGACCAGCTGCAGCGCGTCGCGGTCGCCGGTACAGATGAGGACGTCGAAGTCCTCGGCCGTGGCCTGCGTCGTGAGCGTGGCGATGATGTCGTCGGCTTCGTAGTTCTCCTTCGTCAGCGAAGGGATGCCGAGCACGTCCAGGACCTCACGGACCAGGTCGACCTGGCCGCGGAACTCGTCCGGCGTCGCGCTGCGGTTCGCCTTGTAGTCGGCGAAGGTCTCCGACCGGAACGTCTTGCGCGAGAGGTCGAACGCCACCGCGAGGTGGGTCGGCGCTTCGTCGCGCAGGAGGTTGATGAGCATCGACGTGAACCCGAAGACCGCGTTCGTGACCTGCCCGGTCTTGGTCCTGAAGTTCTCGGCGGGCAGCGCGAAGAACGCGCGGTAGGCCATCGAATGGCCGTCGATCAGCAGCAGCTTCGGCCGCTCCGCGACTGCAGTGGTTCCTGTGGCGTTGGCAACGGTCGTCTTCTCACTCGGGCTCACGTGCCCGAGTCTAGGCTGGGGGTACGACACTCTTTGGAACAAGGCATCATCGCCATGTTGGCGACGACCCTTACGTGTCGCATAGGAACAGGAGCATTGAGTGACGGAACGACCCGCCCCCATCGACGTGGACCGGTTGGCGGGCATCGACCCGGCGGCGGCCGACCAGCAGCTGAACGACAAGGTCGGGATGCAGCTCATCGAGGTGACGCCCGAGCGCGTGGTCGGCACGATCCCGGTCGAGGGCAACCTCCAGCCGTACGGCCTGCTGCACGGCGGCGCCAACGCCGTGCTCGCCGAGGCGCTGGGCTCCACGGTCGCCGCGCTGAACGCCGGCCCCGGCCGCGCCGCGATGGGGCTCGAGCTGTCCTGCACCCACCACCGGGCCGTCCGCTCGGGCAAGGTCACCGGGGTGGCGACGCCGCTGCACGTCGGCCGCGGCACCATCACCACCGAGATCGTCCTGACCGACGACGAGGGCCGCCGCACCTGCACCGCCCGGCTCACCTGCGTCGTCCGGGACCGCCCGCCGGGCTCCTGAGCCGTGGACCTCGACATCGCCCAGGTGCGGGCGTTCACCGTCACCGCGGAGCTGCGGCACTTCGGCCGCGCCGCGCAGGCGCTGTTCCTCACGCAGCAGGCGCTGTCGAAGCGGATCCGGAAGCTCGAAGACGCCCTGGCGGTGCCGCTGTTCCTGCGCACCAACCGGTCGGTCGAGCTGACCGCCGACGGCGAGCGGTTCCTCCCGCACGCGCTCGAGCTGCTGCGGGTGGCCGACGCCGCGGTCGCCGCGATGGGCGCCGACGACCGGCCGCTGCGCCTGGACGTCGTCGACTTCCGGCTCGCCCCGATGTTCCTGCTGCGCCGGCTCGCCGAGCGCGACCCGGCGCTGCGGATCGACCGGATCGCCGGCGGCGGGTTCGCGCACGCCGTCGAACCGCTGCTGTCCGGGGAGCTGGACGTCGCGGTCGGCCGGGTCACCGGGTTCGGCAAGCCGCTGCCGGACGAGCTGGAGCACCGGCCGATCCGGCTGGAGCCGCTGGTCGCGCTGCTCGCCCCGGAACACCCGCTGGCCGTGCTGGACGTGCTGCCCCTCGACGAGCTGCGCGCCGACGGGATCTGGCTGCCGGGGCACGGCGGGGCCGCCGAATGGCAGTCGTACGTGGCCGAGCTGTGCGGCACGTTCGGCGTGCCGATCGACGACTCCGGCGTCAGCTACGACCTGCGGCACACCCTCGAGCAGACGCGCTACGGCAAGCGGCGCGTCACCCTCGCCGGGGCGGACATGGAGCTGGCGCCCGACCTCGACCTGAAGGTGCTGCCGTTCGAGCCGTCGCCGCTGTTCCCGTGGTCGCTGGTCTGGCGGCGCGGGAAGGCGCGCCCGGCGCTGCGGCGGCTGCTGACGCTGGCCTGGCGCACCGGCCGCGAAGAGGACTGGTGCGCCTACGACCCCGACCGCGCCTGGCTGCCGGAAGGCGACCTCAGCGTCGCAACCGCGGACCGAACCACGCGCTGAACGCGGCGTCGACCCGGGCCGCGTCCGCGGTCTGCGGCGCGGCGTCGAGCCCCGGCGCTTCGGCGAACTCGTGCCCCATCCCCTCGATCGTCACCAGCTCGGCCCGGTCGCCGAGCCGGTCCCGCAGGGCCGCGGCGGGCTCGCGGACCGCGATGTCGTCGGCCGACCCGGCCACGATCAGCAGCGGCGCCGAGAGCTCGGCGGCCCGCCTGACGTAGTCGTGGTGCGCCGCGACCGCGTGGGACCGCGCGCTCCACGGGTAGCTGACGTCGTAGAGCCGCTCGTTGCGCCCGATGACCGGCGCCAGCTGGGCGACCGGGCTCACGATCGCGCCGGCGGCGACGTCGGCGTCTCCCCGGGCGAGCACCTCCAGCGCCACCAGCGAGCCGGCCGAGCCGCCGAAGACGCCCAGCGGGCCGTCCGCGCCCGGCAGCCGGTCGCGCAGTGCGGCGAGCGCCGCCGGGAACTCCCCCGCGGCCTGGTCGGTCACCGGCTCGAAGACGTTGAGGACGGCGTCCTCGCTCGCCAGCCGGAAGAGCTCGGCAGGCCCGCCTTCGGGCAGCCGCGCGCCGGTGAGCGGGAGCCCGAAGTACACCCGCCAGGCCTGCAGTCCCGCCATCGGCAGCGCCGCCGCCAGCGCGCGCTCGCTCGCGGGCGGCTCCATCAGGTGCCAGCCGGCCAGCAGCGCCGCCGGCGCGGCCGGGTCCGCCGGCGGCAACGCCACGAACGGCACCCCCGCCGCGACCCCTTCGACGACTTCGAGCTCCGCGATCCGCATCTGTTCTCCCTTGTTCCGCTGGTCTGCGCCCAGCGAACCGCGGGACGCCCGCGTGGGTCCAACAGCCTTTCCGGCGTCGACGACAACCGGTGGTTGTGACAGGAGTTCCCGGGCGGGAAGCCTTTCGGGCAGACCTGCGGCGGGGGCGGTGCGCCGGGCCGGGCGAACCGGACGTAAGGTGCACCCCGGCGACGGCGCCCGGCCCGCGCGGGGCCACGGCGGATCTCGCCCGGGAAACCGGCCACGCACCGGCCCGGGAAATGGGCGACGACATACGGCGGAAACACGGCCGTCATCCATTCGTCCGGTGGACGTGGATAGTTGACTTCTCTGCGTGACCAGCACGACCTTGAAGCGAAACGTTGTTCGGCTTTTCGTGCAATTCGTGTCGGTTGCGATCGTCACGATGTGGACACAGAGTAGTGAGGCCGCCTGTGCACATGACGGGCGAGAGGGATATCTTCCTGCCCTAACCTAGCCCCTGTGTCGGGGGCAACGCCTACCGGCGGTGGTTGGTCATGGGAGGTAGTCGGTGTCAGGAGTGCGTTTTGGACGGGTCCTCGCCCTCGCGGCGGCGACGTCGCTTGCGCTGGCGGGCTGTGCCGGCGGCAGCAGCTCGTCGGGCAGCGGTGACGGCAGCACGCTGAAGATCGGGTTCATGGGCGACCTGACCGGGGAGAACTCCGGGATCGTGATCCCGCCCAACAACGGCGCCAAGCTCGCGATCGACGAGTACAACGCCACGAATCCTTCGGTGAAGCTCGAGCTGAAGAACTACGACAGCCAGGGCAAGCCGGAGCAGGCCACCTCGCTGGTGCAGACCGCGATCGGCACGGACAAGATCACCGCGCTGATCGGCCCGGCCTTCTCCGGTGAGTCGAAGGCCGTCGGCGGCGTCCTCGAGCAGGGCAAGGTCCCGAGCGTGTCGCCGTCGGCGACCAACCCGGGTCTCGCCGCGAACGGCTGGAAGTACTGGCACCGCGTCGTCGCGAACGACAACGACCAGGGCCCCGGTATCGCGAACTTCCTCATCACGGCGAAGTCGCCGAAGAACGCGTACGTCCTCTCGGACGACCAGGAGTACAGCGTCGGCCTGGCCGACGCGTTCGAGAAGACCTTCAAGGACAAGGGCATCACGACCGAGCGCGACAAGTTCGCCAAGGACGCGTCGGACTACTCCTCGACCGTCCAGAAGGTCAAGGCGGCCAACCCGGACGTCATCACCTACGGCGGTTACTACGCCCAGGCCGGCCGGCTGCTCAAGCAGCTCCGCGACGGCGGCGTGAAGGCCGTCTTCGCCACCGGTGACGGTTCGCTCGACCCGCAGCTGGTCTCGGGCGCGGGTGCCGCGGCCGCCGAAGGCGCCGTCGTCGGCTGCCCCTGCAACATCCCCGACGCGGGTGCCCCGGGCAACGACTTCGCCACCAAGTACAAGGCGAAGTTCAACGTCGACCCGGCGATCTACGCGACCGAGGGCTACGACGCCGCGACCGCCATCATCAACGCGGTCAAGGCGGGCAACACCACCGGCGAGAAGATCAACGACTTCCTGAAGACCGAGGACTTCAAGGGCGCGTCGAAGCAGATCAAGTTCAAGGACAACGGCGAGCCGCAGACCAACGCGATCTACGTGTACCAGGTCGTGGGCGGGGTCATCAAGAACCTCGGCGCCTCGACCGAAGCCAAGATCACCGGCTGACGGAGCAGTAGAAACACCTAACGGGAGCGGGGGCGCTGTGGTCGGCCACAGCACCCCCGCTCTCCGCCAATGTGGCGACCATCCTCGCCCCGTCAGGTAAGGCAACTACGTCATGTTCCAAGATCTGCAGAGCCAGTTTCTGGGCAGCACCATCGGCGGCCTGGTAGCCGGCTCCATCTACGCGCTCATCGCCCTGGGCTACACGATGGTCTACGGCGTGCTGCGGCTGATCAACTTCGCGCACTCCGAAATCTTCATGATCGGGACGATGACGTCCCTGTTCATCCTCATCACGATCGCGCCGGCGGCGCCGTTCACGATCTTCTCGATGATCGGCATCCTGGTCCTGCTCATCGTCGTCTCGGCGCTCGTGTCGGGCGGTTCGGCGATCGTGCTGGAGCAGGTCGCCTACCGGCCGCTGCGCAAGAAGGGCGCGACCCGGCTCGCCGCCCTGATCTCGGCCATCGGTGCGTCGCTGTTCCTGCAGGAGCTGTTCGCGCTCATCGTCATCCCGGACGTCTTCGGCAAGTCCGGCCGCGTGCAGCAGTCCGCGCCCCGGTTCATCCCGCACGAGGAACTGTTCCGCATCGGCAACGGCGTCGTGCGCACCGACCACGTCTTCGTCATCATCGGCGCGGTCATCGTGATGGTCGTGCTCGACCAGCTGGTGCGCCGCACCCGGATCGGCCGCGGTATCCGCGCCACCGCGCAGGACCCCGAGGCCGCCGTCCTGATGGGCGTGAGCATCGACCGGATCGTCCGCATCACCTTCCTGCTCGGCGGGGCCATGGCCGGCGTCGCCGCCGCCCTGTTCGTCATGGAATACGAGAACACCGACTACCGCATCGGGTTCCTGCTCGGCATCAAGGCGTTCACCGCCGCCGTGCTCGGCGGTATCGGCAACCTGCGCGGCGCCCTGCTGGGCGGGATCGTGCTGGGCCTGGTCGAGAACTGGAGCTCCATCTTCCTGGGCTCGGCCTGGAAGGACGTCACCGCTTTCGTGATCCTGGTGCTCGTGCTCATGTTCCGGCCCACCGGCATTCTCGGTGAATCGCTGCAGCGGGCACGCGTATGAAAGGCGACGAAGTGGTAGACGGAAACGAATCGCCGGCCCGCCGGGGGTTCCACCCGATCGACGGCACCCGGGACTGGTGGGCCGACGCGCCCCAGTGGCAGCGCTACGGCGTCTACCTGCTGGTGATCGTGTTCGCGCTGATCCTGCCCGCGCCGTGGATCGGCTCGTTCATGTCCCCGGACTCGGACTGGACGACTGTCCTGATCTTCCCGATCGGGACGTACATCCTGCTGGCGGTCGGCCTCAACATCGTGGTCGGCCACGCCGGCATGCTGGACCTCGGGTACGTCGCGTTCTTCGCGATCGGCGCCTACACGTGGGCGGCGATCGGCACGAAGTACGGCTGGTCGTTCTGGCCCACGGTGGTGCTCGGCATCTTCCTGGCCTCGGTGTCCGGCGTCATCCTCGGCGCCCCGACACTACGGCTACGGGGTGACTACCTGGCCATCGTCACCCTGGGCTTCGGCGAGATCGTCCGGATCACCGCGAACAACACCGACGCCATCGGCGGCGCGCGCGGCATCACGAACGTCCCGCACCCGGAGCCGCTGTTCGGCATGGAGTTCTTCCTCGACCCGGCGCCGTACTACTACCTGATGCTGTTCGCGATCGTGCTCGTCGTCGTCTTCTCGATCCGGCTCAACAAGAGCCGCGTCGGGCGGGCGTGGGCGGCGATCCGCGAGGACGAGGACGCGGCCGAGCTGATGGGCGTGCCGACGTTCAAGTTTAAGCTGCTCGCCTTCGCCATCGGCGCCATGATCGGTGGCTTCGCCGGCACGATCTACGCGAGCAAGGCGGTCTTCGTCGAGCCGAACAACTTCCCGTTCATCCTGTCCGCGACCATCCTGGCCGCGGTCGTGCTGGGCGGGGCGGGCAACCTGCCGGGCGTCATCCTCGGCGCGTTCGTCGTCGCGTGGCTGCCCGAGCGGTTCCGGGACTTCGCCGACTACCGCATCTTCGTCTTCGGCGCCGTGCTGGTGCTGATGATGGCGCTGCGGCCGGAAGGCATCCTGCCGTCCCGGCAGCGGAAGGCCGAACTACGGGAAGGAACCGGCGGCATGGGCGCGATGGGTGCCGAAGTGGCCGGCCCCGACTCCGAGGCCTCGGCGGAGGTGACCAAGTGAGCCCCTTGCTCCAGTTCGACAACGTGACCATGCGGTTCGGCGGCGTCACCGCCCTGCGCGAGGTCAACATCAGCATCAACGAGGGCGAGATCTTCGCCCTCATCGGCCCGAACGGCGCCGGCAAGACCACGGTGTTCAACGTGGTCACCGGCGTCTACTCGCCGACCGAGGGCGAGGTCCGCTTCGACGGCGATCGCATCGACGGCATGAAGCGGTTCAAGGTCGCCAAGCGCGGCGTCGCCCGGACGTTCCAGAACATCCGGCTGTTCCACAACATGTCGGCGCTGGAGAACGTCATGGTGGGCGCGGACGCGCACCACAAGACGGGCGCGATCGGCGCGGTGCTCGGCCTGCCGACGCACCGCAAGGAAGAGAAGCACGGCCGGGACCGGGCGCGTGAGCTGCTCGACTTCGTCGGCATCGGCCGGGTCGAGCACCACGTCGCGAAGAACCTCTCCTACGGCGACCAGCGCCGGCTGGAGATCGCGCGGGCGCTCGCGACCGACCCGAAGCTGCTGCTGCTCGACGAACCGGCCGCGGGGATGAACCCGGCGGAGAAGATCGCCCTGCAGGAGCTGATCCGCAAGATCCGCGACGACGGCCGCACCGTGCTGCTGATCGAGCACGACATGGGCCTGGTCATGCACATCAGCGACCGGCTGGCCGTGCTGGACTTCGGCCAGAAGATCGCAGAAGGGCTGCCGCACGAGGTGCAGAACAACCAGAAGGTGATCGAGGCGTATCTGGGGGTGTCCGAAGATGCTTCTTGAGGTCGAGGACATCAACGTCCACTACGGGAAGATCGCCGCCCTCAAGGGCATGAGCATCCAGGTCGACGAGGGTGAGATCGTCTCCCTCATCGGCGCCAACGGCGCCGGCAAGACCACGACGCTCAAGACGATCTCCGGCCTCCGTCCGCTGACCAGCGGCCGGATCGTGTTCAACGGCCAGGACATCTCGAAGACCCCGGGGCACAAGCGCGTGCTGCTCGGGATCGGCCAGTCGCCGGAAGGCCGGGGCGTGTTCCCCGGCATGACGGTGCAGGAGAACCTCCTGATGGGTGCCTACACCCGCAAGGACGAGCTCCAGGGCGACCTCGACGAGGTCTACGAGCTGTTCCCCCGGCTCAACGAGCGCAAGACGCAGTTCGGCGGCACGATGTCGGGCGGCGAGCAGCAGATGATCGCCATCGGCCGCGCGCTGATGACGAAGCCCAAGGTGCTGCTGCTCGACGAGCCGTCGATGGGCCTGGCGCCGATGCTGATCGCGCAGATCTTCGACATCATCCGCGAGATCAACAAGCGCGGCACCACGGTGCTGCTGGTCGAGCAGAACGCCCAGCAGGCGCTGAAGCTGTCGGACCGCGCGTACGTGCTCGAGACGGGCCGTGTGGTCCAGAGCGCCCGCGGGGCCGACCTGCTGAACGACCCGAAGGTGCGGGCCGCCTACCTCGGTGGCGACCTCGGCGTCTGACAGCTGTTCCGAGAAGGGCCCGGTCTTCGCGACCGGGCCCTTTCTCATAGCTTGATCTCAGTGCCGTTGACGTTCTTCATGTCGGTGATGGTGGGGCCGCCGAAGGCCCTGACGCTCACCGGCTTCCGGTCCTTCGGGATGTCCCAGTAGAGGTCGAACTCGACGCGCACGCTGTGCCCGAGGTCGAACTGGGCGGGCTGGCGCTTGATCAGCATGGCCTGCTCGTCCGGCGGGTGGGTGGTGCCCTGGTCGTCGACGAGCAGCTGGCGCATCGTGTCGAACAGGACGCTCGAGGTGCCGGTGTTGGTCACGACGAGCCGCAGCCGCACGTACTGGCCCTTGGCGGGCATCTCGGTGTGGCTGCCGGTGATGCTGGGCAGCCCCGCGGCGAAGCCGATCAGGTCGAACTCGGTGTCGCCGTTCTTCGCGGGCGGCACTTTGAGCGCGGTCTCGTCGGGCCGCACCTGACGCGGCGGCAGCTCGTAGGTCGTCGGCGCGGGGGCGCTCGGTTCGGCGGCGGTGCAGCCCGCCGTCAGTCCCAGCACCAGCACCAGTCCCAGGACGGCGAAGGCCGGCAGGCGGAGTTTCACTCACGTGATTCTGCCTGCCGGCCGCCGTCGTTTCTAGGTCCCGATGCTCTCCACGACCGCCTCGGCGACGGCCTTCATCGTGGTCCGGCGGTCCATCGCGGTGCGCTGGATCCACCGGAAGGCATCCGGCTCGGTCAAGCCCTGCCGGCTCATCAGCAGGCCCTTGGCGCGGTCGATGACCTTCCGCGTCTCGAGCCGGTCGGTGAGGCCGGCGACCTCCGCTTCGAGGGCCTGCAGCTCGGAGAACCGGCTGACGGCGAGCTCGATGGCCGGCACGAGGTCACGCTTCGCGAACGGCTTGACGAGGTAGGCCATGGTGCCCGCGTCCCGCGCCCGTTCGACGAGGTCACGCTGGCTGAAGGCGGTCAGGATCACGACGGGCGCGATCCGATCGCCGGTGATCTTCGACGCGGCCTCGATGCCGTCGAGCTTGGGCATCTTGACGTCGAGGATCACGAGGTCGGGCTTGAGATCGGTGGCCAGCGCGATGGCCTGTTCGCCATCCCCTGCCTCACCGACGACCTCGTAACCCTCTTCACGCAGCATTTCGACGAGGTCCAGCCGGATGAGCGCCTCGTCCTCCGCAACGAGCACCCGACGCTGCGGCACGGTGGCGGCACCGTTGGCCTCGGTAGCCTGATCGGTCACCGGGGTCCTCCTGAAGACTCGGCGGAACGTTCGGTTTCGCGGCGTTCCGCGAAGCCTGAAGCCTACCGGGAACGATCCAGTTGAAGAGATGGCGTTCACCACGTAGTGGCCAGCGCGACACCCCGCCCCCGACCACGCCCCGCGTGCGGTGATCCCGTAGAGTCACCATGCCAAGCCCCCGTAGCCCAACTGGCAGAGGCAACGGATTCAAAACCCGTCCAGTGTGAGTTCGAATCTCACCGGGGGCACTCGCAAAACGCCTGGTCAGACCCGGTCTCAAAGGTCCACTCTGGTCACTCTGAAGATCGAATCCCCGAACCGCCCCCGAACCGGTCGGATTCGGGGGTGAGGCAGCCGTCAGGCCAGCGCCTCCGTATTCCGCACGTGCCCAGTCGCATAGGTACCGTTAGTGGCGACGCCCACACGCGGAAAGGCGGCCGACATGGCACCGAAGAAGCCCGCTCCGCTGCCGTCAGAGATCGGCCAGCGGGTTCGGATGATCCGGCGTAGGCGCGGCCTGTCGCTGGACGTAGCGGCCGGGTTCGCCGGGATCAGCAAGCCGTACCTCTCTCAACTCGAAACCGGCAAGCGGCATTTCGAGCGCCGGGGGTTGCTGGAGAACCTTGCCGACGCTCTCGGTTGCTCGGTATCAGACCTCACTGGCCAGCCTTATCTACCGGCGGACCGGGACAGCGCCGACGCGCTGGCCACGCTGCCCGCTATCTCTGTGGCGTTGTATGACGCGACACTTGACGACGTTCCCGACTTGCCCGCGCGCCCGGTTCACGAATTGGCCGAGCTAGCCGCGAAAGCCAACGAATACACCGCCAACAATTTGTATTCCATGGCCGGCCATGAGCTGGGCGAACTCCTCGTTGAGCTACATATAGCATCCGTCACTGGTGAATCCGATTCACGCCGAAAGGCGCTGGCTGCGCTCGCCGAAGCGTGCTTCGTCGCGTCCGGCGTCGCTCGGAACTTAGGCAACCTTGACTTGGCCGTGCTCGCGGCCCGACGTGCGGAGGATGCCGCCAGCCGGGCCGAAGATCCAGCGCTACGCGCCTTCGCCGCCATGACGAGCACCAGCGCCCTAAGCCGTCTCGGCGCACGGCGACGCGCCCAGCAAGTAGCGGCAGGCGGGCTGGATGGGATCGAGGAGTACGCGGACCCGTCCGCCCCGGAGACCTCCAGCGCCCAGGCAGCCGGAATGCTGCACCTCTCCTCCGCCCAGATGGCCGCGAAAGATCAGCGCTCCGACGAAGCCTTAAGCCACCTCGAAATGGCAAGCGAACTGGCCGATCGAACTGGCGAACAGAACCAATTATGGTTCAGCTTTGGTCCGGCGAACGTGCGCGCCTGGTCTCTTTCGGTCGCCGTCGAATTGGAGCGCGGTCCGCAGGCGGCCGAAGACCTCGAACAGATTCCCGGCCACCTCGACGGGCTGGACACCGCCGACCGCCGCGCGGCCTTGCACTTCGACTTCGCCCGTGCCTATGCGCAGGCCGAAGGCGACCGAGATAACGCGGCTCTCCGCCATCTCGACACAGCGGACCGGATCGCTCCCCAACGCATCCGGCACGACCCCGTAGCGCGCGCCCTGCTGGAGACTCTGGAGGGCCGCGCACGACGCAAGGCATGGGAACTGGGGAGCCTCCGGCACCGGTTCGGGATGGCGCCCAGCGCCTAGCGAGCGGACAGGGTTAGCACTCTGCAAACCCTGCCACGCCGGGTTGACGGTTGACTGCTCTGCGTGATCGAACTTGCGAGCGCAGAGCGATGAAGGGCGAAGTCGACTACTGGCTGGAGAAGCTCCGGCAGGAGCGGTGGATCTTGCACCTTGGCGGGCGGGACAGTCTGCGGCCGGAGTGGATGGCGGCACACTTCGCGTGGCAGGACTGCGCCGACGTCGCGATCATCCGGGACGAACAGTCCGCCGTCGCCTACCGCACTCCCGCCGACTACCGGACGGACGTGCTCGCACCGGAGTGCGTGACGTGGGTGTACGGCGACGACAAGTCGGCCGCGTGGGTCCTGCGCGCCGTGTTATCCCTGCCGCGCCCCGGTTCGCCTGCGGAGCCCCGGAACCTCATCCCCGCGCCCCCGGCTTGCCGCATCCCGCTCGATGGCCGCACCCCGGTCAGCATCCGGCCACTTCGGCCGAACTAGCCCGGCACAGCGTCCCGCACGTTGTGTCGTCCGGCCCGGAACCTTCCGCCGACCCCCGATCGGTTGAAGTGTCCGGGCCGGTTCCATGCTTGACGAAAGTCGCTATAGGGCCATATATTGGGGTTCATAGTCAAGCAAGGGAGATGTCATGACTCCGGACGTTTTGTTCCTCAAGACCTGCGCCGATGCGCTTGACGCGGCTAGCGCCGTGTTCCGTCAGCGTGCTGTAGCTCTAAGCCAAGATAAGGGGTCAGGGGCACCGACGACCACCCCCGAAGAAGCTGTCATCCGCGCTCGCGCTCTCCACCCGTCCCTCGGGCCAACACAAGCAACGCTTGTTGAGCACATGGCTTCGTACTACCCGGAGTGGACGAACATGGGCGTGTTGGCGCGCAACATGAATCGCGAACAGCCCAATGTGCACCTGACGCTTAAAGCGTTGATCGCCCAGGGTGTCGTGGAGAAGGACTCGAACGCGAGCCCTCAACTCTACCGGCTCTCGTCCGCACTCTTTAAGGCCGAAGGCGATGCCGCATAAGCCAGCGTCGGCGGGTCCACTGGCTGACCTCGAACAGGCGTGCGACGATGAGCCCGGCGGGGAGGGCAGGGAGTGTGAGGAGTCGATGAAGCTGTGACTGACGAGTTCGAGCCGATCAAACGATCGGCGCACCCAGAGCCACACGCCAGAGGCGCCAATGGCTCGGCGCAGGTGAGCTTTACGCTCAGCGCGTGGCCAGATAGCGACTGGATTCAGTCGTTCAATCGGGCAGACAAGGCACAGCAAGGCATCCGCCGATCGATCGATGTGCGATTGAATGTGAAGCGCGCCGGACACCCAGGCACGATCTCGGATCCAACAGTCTGGTTCAACATCGAGTCTGATGATGATCTTGAGGGTGCCGTTGCCGAGGTAGACGCAATCGTCGAGCGCGCCAACCAGATCTACATCGAGACCATCATTCCTGAGCGGCAGGCGCAAAAGACGGCCGAGGACCAGGAAAAGCGCGCTGAGCAAGAGCGACAGGCGTCGCTGACGGAGCGCGCGAAGCGGCTTGCTCCGCCGTCCTAGACGGCCCGTAGACGCGAGAACGCCCGACCCCGGTCTAAACTCGGTGGGGTCGGGCGTTTCGTCGCGGGACAGCGGCAGCTAGGCAGGCTTCCGGCGCGACCGAAACGCGACGACGTTGCTTGCTGCCTCTGGTTCGGGCGTCGGCTGGGCAGGCGTCGGCGCGGCCAGCTTGTTGATCTCGCTGCGCTCGTCCTTCGGGATTCTGGATCGTGACGAGCAAGTCCTGCTCGCCCGGCGCGAGGGCACCGGATACGCCGACGGCCAATGGAACCTGCCGTCCGGCAAGCTGGAAGCCGACGAGGACATGGTCGCGGCCATCATCCGCGAAGCCCGCGAAGAAATCGACGTCGAACTGGATCGCGACGACCTCGAGATGGTCACCACCGTCCACTACCGCAACCCCGAAGGTCAGGCTCGGGTCGGTTTCTTCTTTCGCGCTCGGCGCTGGCGAGGAGAGCCGCGCAACGCCGAGCCGCACAAGTGCTCACAAATCGCCTGGTTCCCGAAGGACTCGCTCCCCGAGAACACCGTGCCGTACACCCACGCCGGCGTGGAACTCTACCGTCGCGACGAGCGGTTCGGCCTGCAGGGCTGGCCGCATCCGGCCGTGCCGGCCCTAGCAGGACACTGAATCCTCGCCGCTCACCGCTCATGAAATCGCTGCGGACCGTCCAGACCCAGAGCTCACCACCATCGGAGCCCGAGGCCGAAGCCGTCACGCTGGAGCCCTTCGGCTGCGACATGCCCGGAGCCTGTTACTCGATCAGTGCCGGCAGGCAGTGGCTCCGTGGCAGGAGATCATGGCTTGCAGCGTGTCGTGCAGCTGCTTCGCCGTGTCCGGCGGCAGCTGGGCCGCGGTGTTGTGCAGTTCCTGCGAATCCGTGCCGCGATCGTAGTACTCCTTGGTGCCGTCGGTGTATTCGACGTAGGTGTAGGTGGCGCTGCGGATCGCCTCGTAGGTACTCGGGTTGCCGCTGTTCTTCTTCGGCTTGTCCGGGTCGGTCTTGTCGAAGTCCGGACCGTGGTGCTCGACCAGCCCGACCGTGCGCCACGCCCCCGGCGTCGCCCCGGTCAGCAGCGGCACCAAGCTCTCGCCGTCCACCTGCGCCGGCGTCGGAGCACCGGCCAGTGCCTCGAACGTCGGCCGCAGGTCGATGTTCTCCACGGGCTGGTTCACCGTGACGCCGGCGGGGATACCGGGTCCGGCGACCACCAGCGGCACGTGCACGTCGGTGTCGAACGCCGTCTGCTTGCCGGGGGTCAGCCGGTACTCCCCCATGTGATAGCCGTTGTCCGAGGTGAACACGATGTCCGTGCTGCCGCGCACGCCGGCCTTGTCCAGCGCGTCCTGGACCGTGCCGATCATCTTGTCCACCGACTGCACGGCCTGCGCGCGCTTGCGGAACGCCTTGTCGATGGCCTTCTTTTCCTTGTCCGTCAACGGTGTGCGGGACGCGAGCCACGGCGGCGCCGACGACGGCAGGGTGTCGAACGCCGGCCCGCGCGGCGCGGTGAGGCCGGGAAAGGCGTCGGCGTCGCGCGGCGCCGGCGTGTAAGGGCCGTGCGGGGCGAACGTGGCGAGCTCGATCGCGAACGGCGTGTGCGCGGCAGCCGTATCGGTGACGAACTGCGCGGCTTTGCCCGCCATCACGTCGACCAGGTAGTCCTCGGGCGCCTTGCCGTAGTGCTTGATCGTTCCGTTTTCGTTGAGGTCGTAGTTGAACTCGCCGTAACCGTTGCCGGCGACGTCCCACTCGTTCCAGCCCGGCGGCACCCCGTTGGTCTTGGGGTCGTAGCCGTTGAGGTACTTACCCATCATCGCGGTGCGGTACCCGGCCTGCTGCAACGTCGTCGCATAAGTCGACTTGTCGTCGCCGCGGCCGTGGAACGCTCCGTAGCCGCCGTCTATGCCGCCGTTGGTGAACACGCCGGTGTCGTGCGGCAGCATCCCGGTGAACAGCGACGACCGCGACGGGCAGCACAGCGAATCAGTGACCGTGTAGTTGGCGAAACTGGTGCCATTGCGGGCCATGTCCTGCACGTGCGGCAGATATTGCAGCAGGTTCATCGACAGGTCGTCGGTGAGCACGAGGACGATGTTCGGCCTGCTGCCCGCCGCCCCGGAAACGACGGCGGGCCGAGAACTGTCGGTGGTGCAGGCCGCGGCGGTCGAGGCCAGCGCCACGACCAGCGCAAAGGTCAGAAGCAGACGAGCACGGTAAGACATGCCTGCACGCTAGGGCCGCGACCACAGAGCCCGATCAGTGTTGTGTTCGGGTTCGGTAAAGGCGGCCGTCAGCGTGGGTCGATCAGCTCGAGGACGCCGTCGGCCGTGCCGGTGACGAACAGCCGCCCCGTCGACGAATCCACACCGACCGTGTTCGGCTGCCGGACCGTCGGCAGCCGCACGACCTCCGTCGGCGTACCGGAGGAGAGGTCGATGCCGACCACCTCGTTGCGCGCGGTCAGCGTCACCCACATCCGGTCGCGCACCGGGTCGTAGGCGATCCCGTACGGCGTCCCCGGCAGCGCCAGCTTCCCGATCTGCTCGAGCCGCGGCGTGAGCCGGTAGAGCAGGACGGCGTTGCCGCGGGTGTCGGCCACGGCGAGGTGCCCGCGCTTGTCGGCGAGCACGTGCGTGGGCCCCGCCCCGGCGGGCACGCGCCCGACCTGCCGCAACGCCCCCGCGTCGTAGACGGTGAGGTCGTTCTGCCGGACGTCGACCAGCCCGACGAGGTCGCCGACCGCGGCGAGCCCGGCGGGCTGGGTGACGTCGGAAAAGGTGTGCACGACGTGCCCGTCGCGGACGACGACGACGCTCTTGCCCAGCTCATTGGCCACGAAGTACGAGCCGTTGGCGGCCCGGGTGGCGTCGTGCGGGACCACCCCGGTCACCACGGTCGTGGTCACCTCACCACCGGGCAGGGCGATGGTCAGCAGCGAGTTCGACGTCTCGTCGGGCACCAGCACCGGCCCACCGGGCCCGGCCAGCTGCAGGTGCCGCAGCCAGCCGGGCAGCGGCACCCGTTTCACCACCTGCCCGGTCCGCGCGTCGACGAGGGCGAGCGCGTTCGGCTCGCGGACACCGACCGCGACCAAGTGGGTGCGCGCGTCGGCCACGACACCTTCGGGGGACGCGCCGATCGGCAGCACCTGGCCGGCCGGGGGCCGGGCCACCCCGGGAGCGGCGGCGGGCTCGGCCGCGGGCGGCAGCTCGGCGGGCTTGTCCGCGACCGGACTCGAGCAGCCGGCGAGGAGGACGACAGCCAGGCACCACGGAACGAGACGCACCGAAACCTCTTTCCTACGAAGAAAGCCCACGTTAGGCACCCGAGCGGCACCGAGCGGCCGCCGCAGCGTTCGGTAAGCGCGCCGTAAGATCGCCCGATCCGTCAGGACGGTCGTGGCTCTTCGGCGGTGCGCACGAATCGAGCGAACTGCCGCCGGCGGCCACGGTGGGTTTCCACCAGCCGCAGGCCGGCGGGAGCGGCGAGCGATCCCAGCGCGTCGAGGCCGAGCACTGACCACGGGAACCAGCCGCCGGGCGAACCGTCGTGATCGCCCAGACGCGCCTGGCCTTGCCAGTGCCCGCTCCAGGACGCGGTTGGTTCAACCAGGACTTGCCCACCGGCACGGACCAGCGTCCGCGCCCGGCGAAGGAGCCGCAGTGGGTCACCTCCGATGCCGAGGTTGCCATCGGCCAGCAAGGCCGTGGCCCATTCGCCTTCCCTGGGCAGTGTGGTGAACAGATCGGCCTGCACCACGGGCGCTCCGCGATCGCGAGTGTGCCGGACCGCGAGCGCCGAAACGTCCACGCCGAGTACTGGGAGGCCGCGTTCGACCAGAGCGGCGACGAGCCGGCCCGGCCCGCAGCCGAGGTCCACAGTGGTGCCCCAGCACCGATCGAGCAGCCAACGGTCACCACGACAGGCCGAACGCGACCAGCGTCCAGCACTCAGCCGCACTGTCCTGCCGTCGTCCAGCTCCAAGAACGTCTTATCACCGCGCAAGGCGGGATCGAAGGACTCCTCGTGCGTGCAGCCGGCCTGGCGCACCGGCGTGTTCACGACACCTCCCGCACGGCCGCGGCGAACCTTGACGCCGGCACGGGATCGGCCACGGCGAACGCGTCGGCGATCGTGTCCACATCGGACAGAATCGGCGCGTCGGAAATACGAAGGCCGCTGTCTTGCAACGCCTTCCGCGTCCGCGTTCCGGTGTCCACTTGCGACATCGGTACCGGTTCGACCGCCGTGGCCGCGACCGGATCGTGCAGGCCCAGGATCCACCACCCGCCATCCAGGGCGCGCCCCAGCAGAGCGTCCACATCGGGTCCGAGCAATGTGCGACGACACCGGTCGACCAGCACCGAGGTTTCGCCTCGCTGCCGGATCAGCGGCAGACCGTTCGCTGCGGACTGCAGCTCGTCGGCGGACTCGCCGTCCGCGAAGTCACCGGTGATCGCCACGACCGGCTGCGCGCTTTCGGCAGCCTGCACGGCCTCCAGCGCGTCGAGGAGGGAGGCCGCCGCGATCCGCACGGCCTGCCGGGGCGTCGCCGGCGGGCACAACCTGGTCTTCACCCGTCCAGGGCACGGCGCTTTCGCGAGGACCAGCAGCACCACATCCGGCATTGTCACGTCCACATCCTGGTCATAGTCGTCATTCGATGCCGCTGCGACCGCAGCTTGCACCTGGGCACAAATGGGTATTCCGTGCATCCGGATAATCGGCATTTTCGCGTGCGGGAAAGTCGGGTATTCGCGTACGCACTCTAGGCCACCGCGAATGACATAGTTCTTACCGTCTCGTGACGGAATGGATCAGTCTCGGACGGATGCGCCGCCGGCGACCTTAGGTTCTCCACGATGAGCGAGGAGAATCCGCGGGCCGTGCTGACGCCCGGCGCGGTGTGGATCGGCGCGTCGGCGGACGGCCTCTTCGCCGGGGTCACCGCGACCGGCATCGCGCTCCTGGCTCTCGCGGCGGCCGGGTTCGCGAACGGCAGGCGGCACGCGGCGCCTGCCGCAGCGTGCGGGGTGCTGCTGCTCGGATTCGGCGTCTTCTTGTCCTACGGGCTGGTGTTGCTCGGGCTCGTGGCACTCGCCGTGTTGGTCTCGGGCAGGCGCTGGCAAGTGGCCGCGGTAGTTGTTCCGGCCGCGCTGCTCGTGGTCGCGGTCTTCGCCTTCGCCGGCTTCTGGTGACTCGACGGGTACCACCTCGTGGTCGAGCGCTACTAGCAGGGCATCGCCCATCTGCGGCCGTACTCGTACTGGGTGTGGGCGGACGTCGCGGCCTTCCTGATCGCGTGCGGTCCGGCCGTCGTCGCCGGGATCCGCCGCACCGCCGCGGTCACCGTCCACACGGGACCGAAGCGCGCCCTGCTGAACGACCAGCTGGTCCTGATCGTGCTCGCCGCCGTCGTGGTGGTCGTGTTCGCCGACGTCTCGGGGCTGTACAAGGCCGAAGCGGAACGGATCTGGCTGCCGTTCGGGGTGTGACTGCTCCCCGCGACAGCCCTGCCCACCGGTTTCTCGCCGATGGTGGCTCGCCGCTCAAGCAGTCACTGCGCTGCTGGTCAACCACCTGATCCTGACGAACTGGTAGCCGGCCCGTCCCATCGTGCGACCCTGTGATGGCGGGCCGCGACCCGCCATCACAGTTGTTCCGTCCGCAGCGGAATCTTCTTCTGCTCAGCAGTACACTTTGCCGCACACGGGAATGATCGTGGCGTATGCGGTCAGGGTCTCGGCTGCCGAGCCCTGGGTCAGGGTCACGGACACGGGGATGAAGTCGTCACCGGACAGGTTTCGATCCGGCAACCCGCCGTGGTGCCATTTGGCACTATTGTGGCAGTTCGAGCTGTAGGAGCCGGCCGGGCCGGGAGGGATCTGGCAGCCGAACGTCTCACCGCCCAGTGCTGACGCCGGGCCTGCCGCGAGAACGCTGAAGCCGGCCGCGGCCGCGAGGGCGGTGGCCGCGGTCAGCGCCCTCCGCGCGACGCGGTTTCGCTGTCCGGTCCGGTTGTGTGGGCTGAGTCATCGGAAACCTCCATAGAGAGCAGGGATGGGCAAGGATTCGGACGTCAGATGCCTGGAATCGGCAGGACCGCCATGACGGGACACAACGAAACGAACTGTGCGGCGTTGAGATCGACGTGGTCGTTGCGGGGGCCGTTGCCGAAGCTGATCAGGTTCCCGTCGTGGGCCTGCTGCTCGGCCTCGGTGATGCTGCGCAGCTGGGTGCGTGCGCCCGAGGTGATCGCGGCGTCGGTCCACACGCCGGGGGTGACGTCCCAGACCGGGCTGTAGAACGGGCTCGAGTCGTCGCCGGGCGGGGCCGGGTCCTCCTGGATGATGTTGAGGGGCGCGCCTTCGCCGGCCAGCGCGGAGTTCAGGCCCTGCCGTTGCGGGTTGCCAATCCCGGTGGGACCGTTGACGATCGGGACGATCGCCTCCCGCGCCGAGGTGGCGGGGTCGTCGCTCGCCAGTCCCGGCGCGGCGTTCAGGTTGGGTGCGTAGGTGCTCGACTCGATGGCGGCGAGGAGAGGATCCGACGCTTCGGTGCGGATGTAGAGGACCGGGTGGTCGTCGTAGAAGCCGCCGAAGAGGCTCAGGGTCACCCGGAGCGTGACCTTGTTGATGGATACCACGCTGTCGTTCTGGCCCGAGGAGTTGGCGACCTGGGGCATGTTGACCACGACGCCGTCGCCGTCCGTCGTGAGTGGACTGTAGCCGGGGTCGCCGACGGCTCCCGGTGTGGCCGACGTGGGCGGGAAGTAGGTCGGCGCGGCTCCGGGCGTGACGGCGCGGGTGGGGCTGAAGTCGACGGTGCCGCTGAACCGCACCCGGCCGAGACGATCGGTACCGGTGGACTGGACGGCCGGCGTGCCCAGGGCGTTGGCCAGTTTCGGGGAGAAGTTGACGCCGCGGTCGACCGCGTCGGCCGCGCTGGAGGTTTCGGTGACGATGTAGTAGACGAGCCGGCCGTCCGGGCCGGTGCCGACGTGCAGCGGCAACGTGACGGTCTGCGCGGTGGACGGCGGCAGGCCAGCGTGGCCGTCGAAGGAGATGGCGCTGGGCAGGACTTCGCTCTCGGACGGTTCGAGGGCCGACGCCGGGCCGGCCGACAGGACGATCCCGCCGCCGACCAGCGACACCAACGCGGCTGTGCGGACCAGCCGGGACAAGGGTTCACGCATTTCGTGCTCCTGGGTTCGCAGGGCTCGGCGCGTCAGGCGACGGCGACGATGGGACAGTTGGAGATGAACGGGCCGGACCGCAGTCCGTTGAGCCCGGCGTTGGCCGGACCGGTGCCGGCGCTGGTGATCCAGCCGTGCGCGAACGCGCCCGCGACCTGGCTCGCGCTGGTCAGCAGGACACGCCGGCCGGAGTCGATGGCGGCCTGGGTCCAGTTCAGCGGAGTGACGTCCCAGACCGGGCTGTAGCGGCCGTTGCCCTGGCCGGGGATCTCCTGGTTGATGTTGTCCGGGTCGCCTTCGCCGCGCAGCGCGGAGTTCAGGCCCTGCCGGTTCGGGTCGCCGGTGCCGACCGCGCCGTTGACGACCGGGATGATCGCCGAACGCGCCGAGGTGTCCGGGTCGTTGGAGCCCGGGGCGGGTGCCGCGTCGAGGTTCGGGGCGTAGGTGGATCCTTCGGCCGCGGCGACGACCGGCGATGAGGCGTCGAGGTGCAGGTAGAGCGTGCGGTGGCCGTTCCAGAAGCCGAAGAACGACCGCAAGGTGACCTGGTGGCGGGCGTAGTCGATGGACATCACCGAGTCGTGCACGCCGCTGGCGTCGGCGATCTGGCTGGCGTTGAGGACGGTGCCGTTGCCGGTGGTGATCAGCGGACTGTAGGTACCGTCCCCGTTTGCGCCGGGGGTGTAGCTGCCGCCGGCGAACTCGTTGCCGGCCGGCCCGGGTGTGACGGCTCTGGTGGGGGCGAAGTCGACGATCCCCGGGAACTGCACCACGCCGTTCGCGACGGAGACGGTCTGCACTGCCGCCGTACCGAGTGCGTGCGCCAGCTTGGGTGCGTAGTCGACGCCGCGGGCGGCGGCGTCGGCCTGGTTCGAGTCGTCGGTGACGACGTAGTACACCGGCTGTCCGTTGTGGCTGCCCTGCAGCAGCGGCAGCGTCACGGTCTCGTTGCCGGGGTTCACGGCGATCGCGCTGACGATGTCGGTGGTGAAGCCGTCCGATCCGCCGCCTCCCGGCCCGCCGCTCGCCTCGGCCCCGCCGGTCACGGTCAGCCCGGTCGCGGCGGCCGTCAGCAGTGCCGCGGCGAGCACCCGCCGGCGGTTTCCGGGCAAAGGGATCTTCTTCATCATGACCTCCGGATAAGAGAAAACGATCCGTTGCGCCTCCCTAGTGGCCCCGCTTCGCGTGGCATTACAGCCGGCGGGCCCGTCCGGCTGCGGCCGTAAGAACTCTTACCGGGAAATAACCGCCCGGCCCGGCGTCCACCAATCCGGGTCCCGGCCGCGTTGGCCTCCCTGTGGTAGTGGAACAGGTCGACGAAGAACGGTTGCTGATTCGGCGATTGCGCTCTGGTGATGAACTCGCCTTCACCGAATTGGTGCGACGGTGGACCCCCGCGATGCTGCGGCTGGCCGTCACCCACGTCCCCAGCCGCCAAGTGGCCGAGGAGGTGGTGCAGGACACCTGGCTGGCGGTGCTCACCGGGCTCGACCGGTTCGAAGGCCGGTCGAGCCTGCGCACCTGGGTGTTCCACATCCTGGTGCGCACGGCGTGGCACGCCGGGAAACGGGAACGCCGGGCGTTGCCGTTCACCGAGGTGTGGCGCGAAGATCACGCGCCGTCCGTCGACCCGGCCCGGTTCCACCCGGCACGGACCGCCGGGAGCGCTCGTGGCTGGATCTGCCCGCTCCCGCGGTGGGATCTGCTCCCCGGCGAGCGGCTGCAGGCGGCCGACCTGCGAGCCGTGATCGACTCGGCGATCGCCACGCTGCCCCGCCGTCAGCAGCAGGTGATCACCGCGCGGGACGTGCTGGGCTGCGACGCCGACGAGGTGTGCGACCTGCTCGCGATCACCGCCAACCACCAGCGCGTCCTCCTGCACCGGGCGCGATCCACCGTGCGCGCCGCGATCGAAGGGCACCTGGCCGCGGAAACCGAAGGGACGATCTCGTGAACCGCGCCGACGCCGTGACCTGCCGCCGGCTCGTGGGCCTGCTCACCGCCTACCTCGACGAAGCGCTGAGCCCGCGACAGCATCGCCGGGTGCGCGAGCACCTCGCGCTGTGCGAGAACTGCGCGGCCTACCTTGCCCAGCTGCGCGCCACCATCGCCCTCACCGAGCGCCGGCACGCCGTCCGGCCGGGCGCGCCGGAGTCGCTGCCGGCCGGGCTGCTGGACACCGTGCTGGACGCCTTGCACCGACGATGAAGCTCCGGTGCCGCAAACTCTTACGCCGTGATGACGGCGAGCCCGCGGAAACGTTTTCGGGGCGGCGCTGCCGATAGGGTGATCGATGATGATTTCCGGCGATGCGACCCCGCACCGCCGCGGGAACGAACTCCATTCATGAACGGTCGCGGAATTGAGTGTCGGCACGCGGCCGTAACCGGGAAGGTCCGGAATGAGCGACACACCCTTGCGCGAGCACGCGCTGCTGTCCGACTGCGGCACGGCCGCACTGGTCACCAGCGGCGGGTCGGTGGACTGGCTGTGCCTCCCGCGGTTCGACAGCGCACCGGTGCTCGCGCGGCTGCTCGACGACACCGCGGGACACTTCCTGATCGCACCGGCCGCCGGCGGCTCGGCGACCCGGTGGGCCTACCGGCCGTCCGGGCTCGTGCTCGACACGACCTGGGAGACGCCCGGGGGAACCCTGGTCGTGACCGACGCGCTGGCGCTGGGCAAACACGCCCACGGGCACCAGCTCGGGCACGACTCGCCCGGGGTCCTGCTCAGGCTCGCCCGCTGCGTCCGCGGAACGGTCCGGGTGCGGATCGAGTTCGCCCCACGCCCGGAGTTCGGGCTGATCCACCCCCGGCTCGCCACCACGTCACACGGCGTCGTCGCCCACGGCGGCGCGACGGTGACCGTACTGAGCACCCGGCTGCCCATGGACTGCGTGACGCCCACCGCGACGGCGACGTTCACGCTGAACGAAGGCGAAGACCTGGCGTTCGCTCTGACGCAAGCCGGCGCCTGGGATCCGGAGCCGGCGCCGTGGAGTGCCCGCGAGGTGCGCCGAGCTCTCGCCGCCACCGAGTCGGCCTGGCGGAGCTGGTCGGACCTGCACCAGCGCTACGACGGTCCGCACCGCGAACTGGTGCACCGCAGCGGCGTCGTCCTGCAGGGCCTGACCCACGCGCGGACGGGAGCGCTGGTGGCCGCGCCGACGACCAGCCTTCCCGAAGGGATCGGCACCGGCCGCACCTGGGACTACCGCTACACGTGGGTGCGCGACGCGAGCATGACGTTGCAGGGCTTGTGGATCGCCGCCTGCCCGCACGAAGCCGGCCGGTTCTTCGACTTCCTGGCGACGGCCGCGTCCACCCAGCTCGACCGCGGGCTGGACCTGCAGATCATGTTCGGCATCGGCGGCGAGCTCGACCTGTCCGAGCGCGAGCTGCCCCACCTGTCCGGCTGGCGGGGCAGCAGTCCGGTGCGGGTCGGCAACGACGCCTGGCGCCAACGGCAGCTCGACGTCTACGGGGCCCTGCTGGACGCGGCGCACACCCTGCGCGAACAGCTGGGCGACCTGGACGCGGCGACCCGCGGCTTCCTCGTGGCCGCCGTGCGGACCGCAGCCGCCAGCTGGACCGACGACGACCAGGGCATCTGGGAGATCCGCGGCCCGGCGCGACCCTATCTGCACAGCAAGCTCATGTGCTGGGTCGCGCTCGATCGGGGCCTGGCGATGCGCGAACTCCTGCACCTGGACGAGGACACCGTGGCCGCGTGGTCGGCCGTCCGCGGCGAGATCCGGGAAGAGATCCTCACCAAGGGCTGGAACGACGAGGTCGGCGCGTTCACCCAGTTCTTCGGCTCCGGCGCCCTCGACGCCTCCGCGCTGCTGCTGGCCACGACCGGGTTCCTCGCCCCCGATGACGCCCGGCTGCTCGCCACGATCGACGTCGTGGAGCGCGAGCTGACCGACCGGTCCGGCCTGCTCTACCGCTACCGCGGGCACGACGGGATCGGCGGCGCCGAAGGCACCTTCGTGCTGTGCACGTTCTGGCTGGCCCACGCGCTGGCCGTCACCGGCCGGACCGACCGGGCCCGCGCCGTCCTCGACCGCGCCACCCAGTGCGCGACCGAGCTCGGGCTGTTCGCCGAGCAGGTCGACGGCGAGACCGGCGACCTGCTCGGCAATTTCCCGCAGGCCTTCAGCCATCTCGGGCTGGTCACCGCGGCCCAGGCCCTGGCCGACGCCGAGGAACGGGCGGCTACGGGCACGCCCGGGTGAGCCGGCCGCGGCCTGTCAGGTCCGGCTCGCCGAGCGGACGACCACGGCCCGCACACCTCGCGCGAGCGCGATCCCGCCGAGGATGGCGGCCACGACGACCCACGACGCCACGTTGAGCTGCGCCACGCCCGAGAGCCCGTGACCCAGGTTGCAGCCACCGGCGACCCAGCCACCCGCACCGAGCAGGAAACCGCCGGCGACCAGCCGGACGTAGCGGACAGGACGTTCCCCACGGACGTGGAACTCCCCGCTGACCCGCGCGGCGACCGCGGCGCCCACGACGATGCCCAGCAGGAACGCCGTCAGCCACCAGTTCGGCGCACCGGCGGCAAAACCGGCCACCGCACCGACCGTGCTGGGACCGAAACCCGCGCCACCGACACCGGCCAGCACCCAGCCCGCGATCGTCACCGCGCCGAGCGCCACACCGGCGACCGGCCAGTCCCACTGCCCCGGCCGCGGACGCTCCGCGGCGCGCCACCGCCACAGGACCACACCCACGACCGCCAGGAACACGACCGCGAACGCCAGCCGAGGGACGCCGAGCAAGGCGGGGAACGTGGCTCCGGCTCCCACCGGCAGGACAGTCGGCCCGGGAAGCACCACCTGCCGGGCGGCGAGCTCACCGGCCGCCCAGCCGCCGAGCCCGGCGAGGCAGCCGAGCATGCCCGACCCGAGCTTGAAGAACAGCCCCGAGACGCACGTCCCGGCCACGGCCATCCCGACGCCGATCACCACACCACCCACCACATCGGCGACCGGCGCGAACGGGAGGCCCCGGTTCAGGCCGTCGCCGAGCGGGGTCAGGAACAGCACCGACAGGCCCACGGAGCTGATCGCCACACCCAGGAGCCAGCCGCGACCCAGCAGGAACCGTCTCTCGAGAACGCCGGAGAACGTGGCGCGGAAACACAGCTGAGCGCGTTGCAGCACGTAACCCATCCCGACGCCGGCGACGCCGCCGGTGACCAGGGCGATCGTGGTCACGCGCGGTCGCCTCCTCCGTCGTGCTCAGGGTGTCCGCTGGTGGTTCGGGGCTCGGCCAGCCCCAGATCGGTCGCCATCCGGGTGATCGCGTCGTCGACCAGGGCATCCCGGTGCTCGGTGGGAGCATCTGGCCCGTTCAGCTGGACGTGCCACACCAGATGGCCGTCAGCCGCGCGCCGGGACGCGCTGATCAGGGCTCGGACGTCGCCCGTCAGGTCCACGGCCTGCGTACTGATCAGGCTGGCGGCGATCTGCGTCCGCGCCAGATCGGCCAGCCGCGACGTCTCGGCCGGCTCCAGCGTCACACGTCCGATCTCCCCACCGGGGAAACCTTCGACGACCAGCAGGTTCCGGACCGCTTCTTCGTACACAGTGGACAGTTCCTCCCAGCCGGCCCGGGCCCAGTGGCCGTCGACGTCGCGGTAGTAGAGCGCGTCGGCCGTGCCGACGGCGTCCGGCTCCGACCCGGGTACCGCGGACACGACAAGCACACGTTCGCCGTCCCGGACGCGGTCGCGGGCCAGGGCGAGGCTGCGACGGTCCGGTGCGTGGGCGACGCGGACCCGGATTGCGTACACGAGCCCGCTGGTCGCGAACATGACGCCGACCAGCACCAGCCACCGGGCGAGGAACGGCTCCTGCGTCAGGCCGGTGGCCGCGGCGTAGGTTTCGCTGCCCTGGCGGATGATGCCGGGGAAGAACAGGACGAACGTGAGCGCCGTGGCGAGCACCGGGATCCGGATGTGGTTCACCGGCGGCACCCGCGCCGGCGCCTTCCCTGCCCGCAGCACACCCGCCAGCGACAGGTCGGCGAGAGCGTAGACGGGGAACAGGATCAGGTCGTGCCCGATCACCGCGCCCACGAACCACGCGAGCATGACCAGGGCCAGCGGGTCGTCGAGAACCCTGGTGACGGCGTAGCCCGCGACCGCGAAACAGCCGAGCAGGGCGACCAGGTGCCACGGGCTCGCACCGTAGAACGCCTTGGCCGCTCTGGTCATCGCGCGCACGTCACACCGCCCGGAATTCGATCGAGCCGACCCATTTCGTGCAGTGGACGCCCGGGAGCGCGGGCACGATGATGCGGGCCGGGAAGCCGTGGTCAGGGCTCAGATCAGCGCCGTTGACCCGCAGCGCGAGCAGCGCGTCAGGGTCGAGGACCTGGTTGCCCTGCAGGGTGGCCCGGTTGAACGCGCCGAACCGCTCGACCGAGCGGACCACGGCCGTCACCGGCGCAGGGACGCCGGCGAGGGCGGCCAGGTCCCGCAGCGGCACCCCGGACCAGGTCTGGGTACTGGACCAGCCCTCGACGCACGCAAGCGGAAGTTCCGCGGTGCGCTGGGGCAAGGCGGCCAGCGAGGCCCGGTCGACCTGGACGGGCCGTGGCCCGCCCAGCAGCGACAGGCGCCACCCCGGCCCGGTCTGCGCGACGGTGATGGCCGCGGCTTTCGCCGTGCGGTTGATCTGGAAGTCGGTGGGGCCGCTGCCGTAGGAGCGGCCACGCGGCAGCAGGAACGCGGCCCAGCGGGTGAACCCGCCGACCGTCTGGCCTGCGGTCAGGACCGCGACGAACGCCGACCCGCCCGCCACGAGACCGAGCGCGCCCCGCCGGCTCAGCGTCGGCTTGCGCGGCGCGGTGGCGACCAAGCCGCTCTCGTCGGGCGGCTCGGGCCGCGTGTCCGCCCGCGACGTCCGCAGCTCCGCGCGCAGGGAACGCGACCGCAGCGCGCGCACCATCTTGGGCAGCTTGAGCGTCACGTGCACCACGAAGGCGGCGGTGAACACCCAGGCGCCGTAGTAGTGCGCGGTATAGAAGCTGAACCCGAACAGGTAGTCGTACTGGATGTTCAGCACCCCGGTGGCGATCTCGAACAGGATGCCGCCGACCAGCAGCAGCAACGACAAGCGCTCGACGATCTCCGCGATCGACCGCGCAGGCGGCCAGCTGAACAGCTTCGGCACCACCGACCACAGCTTGGCGACGACGACCGGGATCACGACGAGACCCAGGCCGACGTGCAGGCCCTGGGTGAGCCGGAACAGCCAGGACGGGCGGGTCGGCCAGTCGAAGTACGGCAGGTGCAGCCAGCCGACGTTGCCGGGGAAGGCTTGGCCGAACTGGGGACCGTAGGCGATGAAGTCCAGCAGGCCGGTGATGATCACCAGCGGCAGCGCGGCCAGGAGAACAGCACCGAACACCGACGTCAGCCACGGCCCGCGCAGGGGACTGCGCCAGGCTTTGGTGGCACCGAGCCCTGGTGGGCGACGCCGTTCCACGGCCCGCCACAGCTTGCGGGGAAAGCCGTAGCGCGGCTCCTCGCCGATGGGAACTGTGTGCGTGTCCTCCGGCTTTCGTTCGTGTAGCGAACCGTCACCTGCCATCAGGCGACACTAACGCCGCCCCGGCACCCGGGACGTGGTCGGCGTTCACCGGTAAGAAAGCCGCAAGGATCTCTTGTGGACACTCCCTCGCCGGGGACGCACGCCGCCGCAAGAGAGTGCTGTCACGGCAAGCAACACAGCCCGCCCTCGGCGAAACTCAGGAAATCGCGGACACCGACCGTTCCGCGCCGGCCTGAAGGACGAGCCGGTAGCCGCGGGCGGAGAAGTCGGCGGTGAGTGCGAACCGGACCGCGGCCGTTGCTGCTCGGCGCGCTGCTGTGGATCGCGGTCGCCACCAGCAGTCTCGGGCTGCAGGCGATCACCGGCACCCTCTGATCACGCCGGACGGCGCAGGACCGACCGGGCTTCCCGGCGCTCCTACGCGTAAAGATGGCGCAAAGATGCGCGCGGGGCCGACCGGATCCGGTTGGTGACCGGCCAGGGTGGGCATGCCTGCAGCGTTGAAAGTCCGTAAAGAACCGCCGGCCCGGCTTGACGCAGAGGATTCCCCGAGTTGACGCAGTTGAAGGGCCGGCGTGCCCCTGGGGCGCACAGCCGAGGCGCGTTGCTGTTCGCGTTCGCGTTCGCCGTGATGGCCGACCCGGTGTCCTCGGTCGCCTACGCCATCGAAGCCGCGCTCCGCGCGCTCCACGGCGACCTCGCCCTGCTGTTGCCGACGATGGCCCTGGTGGTCGCGATCGTCGTCCTGGTGATCGTCAACTACAGCCAGCTCGTCGCCCGCTACCCCCAGGGTGGGGGCGCCGCCGCGGCCACCGGGGAAGCCTTCGGCGAAGGCACGGCCTTCGTGCCGATCGGCGCCCTGATCGTCGACTTCGTGCTGACCATCGCGATCAGCTCGGCCGCCGGCGCCTCCGCGGTGATCGCCTTCTTCCCGGCGCTCGCGCCCTGGCGCGTCATCATCGCGGTGGTACTCGTGGTGGGTGTCGCCGGCGGGACGTGGTTCGGGCACCTGGGCCGCACCGTGTTCGCCGTCATGACGGTCGGGTTCATCGCGCTCGCCGTCGTCGTGCTGATCTCCGCCTTCTTCGCCGACGCGGCACCCGCGACCGGGCCGGCCCCGGATCCCGGCCATTCACCGCTGGTCGCCGTGGCCCTGGCCTTCCCGGTGGCGATGGCGCTGGCCACCGGGATCGAGGCCCCCTCCTCGGCGATCGCGCAGCTGGGCCAGCTCGACGACCCCGGGCGGCGCCGGTTCGGCCGGGTCACCCTGTGGCTGACCCTGGGCGTGGTCGGCACGATCACGCTCGGCCTGACCGCCCAGGCCGTCCGCCTCGGCATCGGCGTCCCGCACCAGGACACCACCCAGATCGCCGAACTCGCGCGGGCCGCGACGACCACTCCCGTGTTCGCGGCGTTCCAGCTCACCACCGCGCTGCTGTTGCTGTCGGCGGCGAGTTCGTCCTTCCAGGCCGGGCCGGGGCTGTTCAAGGCCCTCGCGCGACGCCGGCACGCCGACGGCACGAGCACCGGGATCCTGCCGGGGTGGCTGGGCCGGACCAACCACCACCACACGCCGTACTGGGGCGTGGTGGTCTTCATGGCCGCCGCCGCGCTCGTCACGGCGGCCGCGGGGGGCCGGGACCAGGAGCTCGTCCTGTTCTACGCCGCGTCGGTGTTCGTCAGCTTCCTCGCCGGGCTGCTCGCGATGGCCCGGTTCTCCTGGCGGGAGCGGCGGATCACCTTCCTCGTGATCAACTTCGCCGGTGCGCTCGCGGTCGGATTCACCCTCGCGGTCAACCTCACCCGGGGAGACCCGATCGTGTCCATCGCCGCCGCCCTGCTGATCGCCGCCGCGCTGTACTGGCTGTGGGTGCGTTCCGGACGTCCCCGTGGCATCCGCAACATCGCGGCCGACGCGGAAGAGTGACCCAGGCTGTTCCTCAGCCGGCCGTACCCACGACGCTCACGGAGCACGCCGCGCGGTGCAGCACCACTCGGCGCACCGAGCGGGACAAAGGTCTGCGCAAGGAGCTGCGGGAACGGCTGCCGACGACCAGCAAGGCCGCTCGCGACGCGCACGCGAGAAGCGCGCGTTCCGGCCGGTCCTCGACGACCACGTGCTCGAACGGGACGTCCGGGTAGGCCCCCGACCACTCCGTCAGCTCGGCCATGATCGCCTCCCGGTCGGCGGCCCGTCGTCGCAAGTGCCCGAAACCTCGGTCCCCCAACGCGTGTACGACGTGCACCGGCGCCGTATGGCGCTGCGCGAACTCCAACGCGAACTCCAACGCGAACTCCAGGACCGCGCCGTTGCCGGAAGCCCTGTCGAGCCCCACGATCACCGGGCCACGGCTCACCGAAGGATCCTGCGAACCGCGCACGACCACCACCGGCCGGGCCGGTACCCGGGTGAGCTCGGTCGCGGTGGAGCCGAACACCATGCGCGACAAAAGGTTTTCCCCCGGCGGGCCGATCACGAGCATCGCGGCATCGACCTTCGTCACGAAGCCGGACAAGGCGCGAGCCGGCTGCTCTCCGAGCAGCACGTCCCGGACATCGAGTTCCGGGTGGGTATCCCGCAGGTCGGCCACGATCTCCTCGAGCCGGACCTTCGCACTCTCACGGAGCCGGTCGGCGCCGCCACTGAGCGAAGCGATCGCGGTCTCGGGGAAGCGCCCCGCGGGCCAACCCCAGTCGATCGCCCCGGGCGACCACCAGCACACCGTGACACCGATCGGCCTGCGCCGCGGCCCAGCCGACGGCACGACACGACTGCTCGGAACCGTCGAACCCGGCGACGACCGAACGCGCGGGCAACCACAACGTCACCGTTCCTCCTCATCGCGCGAAACAGGATCTCCGTCTCGCTGCCGACACCGGCGGAACACTCCGCGCCGGGATCGCAGGTCCCTGGCAACGACCTCGACCGTCGGACGCCCGCACGGATCCGGTCGGCACCTTCGCTCAACGGGCGAGTACGGTCTTGGGGCGTTGCCCGGCGGAGCGGCCACTGTCCGCGCCGGTCGATGCCCGGCCTTCCGCAGCCGGACGGCCGGGCACCTGAACAGTCACCTTGCGATCCGCCGGGTCTTGGCTACTTCTGCCGCCGCTGCGCGAGGCGAATGGCCAGCACAGCCAATGCGAACACCGCGATGAGACCCACCGCGACGACGAGGTGATCCATGACGAAACCTCCGGCAACCGAGATTCGGTCAGTGTATCTCCGCGCTCACGCGAAGACGAAGTAGCGCAACCACAGATAAGGCGCGGCCACCAGCACGGTGATCACGGTGACAACCGCTCCCTTCCTCGTGAACTCCCAGAACGAGATCGGCGAACCGGACCGGGCGGCGATGCCGAGCATGACGACGTTGGCGCTGGCGCCGACCGCCGTCATGTTGCCGCCGAAGTCGGCACCGAGCGCCAGCGACCACCACAGTGCTTCGGAATGCGACGGGTCCGGAATGTCGTTGGTGAGAGCCAGAACGAGCGGGCTCATCGTCGCCACGTACGGGATGTTGTCGATGACACCGGACAGCACCGCCGAGACCACCAGGATCAACATCACGGCCAGCAGGGCGTTGCCGCCGGTGGCGTCGGCCGCGAGCCCGGCGAGCGTCCCGATGACCCCGGTCTTGACCAGGGCACCGATCATGATGAACAGGCCGGCGAAGAACAGCAGCGTTTCCCATTCGACACCGGCGAGGTACTGCTCCGGCTCGGTTCCAGAGATCAGCACCAGGATGCCGGCGCCGAGCAATGCCACGATCGACGGCTCGATGTGGATCACCGAGTGCAGCACGAACCCGGCGAACACCGCGAGCAGCACGATGCCGCATTTGAGCAGTAGCTTGGGTTTCTGGATCGCCTCGCGCTCGTTCAACGCCATCACGTCGGCCACCCGGGCCGGGTCGACGGTGAACGAGCCCCGGAACAGGCGAGGCAGCACCAGGACGAACACGACGAGCTCGATCGCCACGATCGGGGTCAGGTTGACCAGGAAGTCGTTGAACGACAGCCCGGCCCGGCTGCCGATGATGATGTTGGGCGGGTCACCGATCAGCGTCGCCGTGCCACCGATGTTGGACGCGAGCACCTCGGCGATGAGGAACGGGACCGGCTTGATGTCGAGGCGGTCGCAGACCAGCAGCGTCACCGGGGCGATCAGCAGGACGGTGGTGACGTTGTCCAGGAACGCCGAAGCCACCGCGGTGATCAGGCAGAGGAGGATCATCACCCGCAGCGGCGACCCCTTGGCCCGCTTGGCCGCCCAGATGGCGACGAATTCGAAGACCCCGGTCCGGCGCAGGATCCCGACGATGATCATCATGCCGAGCAGCAGGAAGACGACGTTCCAGTCGACGCCGGTGTCCTCGGAGAAGAACGCGTCGTCGGACCCGCTGACGCCCAGCGCGAGCACCACCCCGGCACCGCCGAGGGCCGCGGCCATCTTCGGGATCTTCTCGGTCGCGATGAAGAGGTAGGCGACCACGAACACGGTGACGGCGATCGCGGCGCTCATGTCGCCACCCCCGCGGTGATCAGCGCGGCGTCAGCGCCAGCTCCAGCAGCCGGGACGCGGAGATCACGCCCATCAGGGTTCGGTCCTCCATGACCGCGACCAGGGGGCACCGCAGCCGGGCCATCATCGCCGCGACCTCGACGAGGGTGTCGTCCGCGTTCACCCGGGGCAGTTCCGTGGCCTTCTCCGGCAGCAACGAACGCACGGTCTTGCCACTCAGCTTGTCGGCCACCCGATCGGCCATCGACTCGTCGAGCACCCCGGCCAGCGACGGGTCGTCGCGCACGTAATTCGGGACGAGGAACTGCACCACCTCCGAGGCCGGCAGCACCGACTGCGGGCAGCCCGTCTTGTCGGTCACCACGAGGCCGGGCAGCCGCCGCTCGGCCAGCAGCCGCGCGGCGTCCAGGGCGTCGGAGTCCAGCTCCACGACCGGGTATTCCTCGGCCATCTCGAGGGCGTGCATCGGGCCAGCGTACGACGTCCCAGGCGGGGGCGCCGGGGTTCATGGGCTTCTCCTGTCGGTTTCTTGACGGTCCTCGTCCCGGGCCGCACGCCCGGTGGGCAGGTTGTCCGGTGGCTCGACCCGCAACATCTTCGCGATGGGGACGTCGGTCGAGGAGTGCAGCACGATCGACAGCGCGATCGTCACCGCGACCAGGTCGAACACCAGCTCACTGTCCGGAATCCCGGACTGCAGGGCCAGCAGCCCGTAGACCACCGACGCGAACCCCTTCGGCCCGAACCACGCCGCGGTCGAGCGTTCCCGTCCCGACATCGGGGTGCGCAGCAGCGACAGCAGCACCGCGGCCGGCCGGACCAGCACGATCGACAGCACCGCGACTACCCACGCCCCGACGCTCAGGTGCGACAGCCGGTCCGGCGTGATCAGCGCGCCGAACACCAGCAGTGCGGCGAACTTCGTGATCTCGGACAGCAGGTCGCCAAGCGGCTCGAAGTGCTCGGCGGCGACCTTGTCCAGCGTCGCGAGTGTGGAGCCCGCGGCGAACGCGGCCAAGTACGGGTTCGCGTGCGTCAGGTGGCAGCCCGCGTAGAGCATCACCGCGATCGCGAGCGGCCCCAGCGCCTGCAGCCGCGGCTCGGCAGTCAGCACCTTCAACCGCCACGCGAGACACACCAGCGCCGGCACCGCGACGCCCAGCACCAGCCCGAGCACGAGTTCGATCGCGACCGTGCCGAGATCCGACTCGGTGTGCGCGGCGGTGGCCAAGAAGATCAGCACGAACGGCAGCGCCAAGCCGTCGTTGAGCCCGGACTCGACGTTCAGCAGCCGCCGCAACCGCAGCGGCACGTCGTCACGGCCGACGATCGCCGCGGCGAACACCGGGTCCGTCGGCGACAGGATCGCGCCGACCAGCAACGCGGTCGGCCAGTCCAGGCCGACCAGGAAGTGCGCCGGCACGGCGACGCCGATCATGGTCAGCGGCATACCCAGCCCGAGGGCCCGGCCGGACAGCCGCCAGCCCTCCCGCAGCGCGGGCAGGCTCGCGCGCTGGCCGTCGGTGAACAAGACGGTGAACAACGCGATGTCGGCCAGCACGGTCACCAGCGGATCCCGCGGCCCGATCTCGACCAGCCCCAGACCGCCCTGCCCGATCAGCGCTCCGGCCAGCAAAAACAGCAAAGCCGTGGACAGGATCGTGCGAGCGGCGACGCCGGACAGCGACACGCTGATCAACAGCACGACGCCGAAGGCGAGGATCAGTGCCATCGAACTCCTCCGGTCGGTGAATCAGCCCACCGCCCGGGATGGGCGCGGACCGGCCGACCAGACTTCCCGGCACTCCTGCGCGTAAAGATGCCGCAAAGAGGCGGCCGGGGCAAACCGGGGGACGCCTCCCACCGTGGTGTGGCGGCCGTCACCCGGCTCCCTGCCGCCGGATACCCGCGTCGAACGTCGTGGGTGGCCCTGACCTCGACGGGAACGCCAAAGTGGCCCAGTCGTCACCGACCTCCCATTCGTCCGCGATGGCCGATTCACAGCTGGCGCACAGCTCTCCGACGCGTTCTCACAGGAAGGTGTGATCGGATCGCCCCACCCCACCCCCGCTCATCCCGAGGTACGACGATGCGACCACGCCCGGCCGACGACGCCGTCATCGACGCTGAAGCGGGTTCGGCCGCCGCGTCGGCGCAGGTGCGCAAATACCGTCCGGAGCTGCAGGGGCTGCGGGCCCTGGCGGCCGTGCTGGTCGTCGTCTACCACGTGTGGCTGGGCCGGATCTCCGGCGGCGTCGACGTCTTCTTCCTCATCTCCGGGTTCCTCATCACCGGGCAGCTGTTCCGCGCGGCGGGCCGCGGCCGGATCGAGTTCCGGCCGATGTGGGGCCGGATGATCAAGCGGCTGTTCCCGGCTGCCCTGACCGTGCTGCTCGCGGTGGTCGGCCTGAGCATCCTGCTGCTGCCGCAGGACCGGTGGTTCCAGACGATCAAGGAGGTGTTCGCCTCCGCGCTCTACGTCGAGAACTGGCGGCTGGCCGCAGACTCGGTCGACTACTTCGCGCAGCACAACACCGCGAGCGTCGTCCAGCACTACTGGTCCCTGTCCATCCAGGGGCAGTTCTACGTCGTCTGGCCGCTGCTGGTCGCCGTCGTGGCCTTCGCCGCCGTCCGGCTCCGGCGGTCCCTGCGCGCGACGTTGGCCGGGACGCTGGCCGCGCTGTTCGCGGTGTCCTTGGCGTACTCGGTACACCTGACGACCGCGAACCAGCCGCTGGCGTACTTCCACTCGCTGACCCGGGTGTGGGAGTTCGCCCTGGGCGGTCTCCTCGCCCTCGGGATCGACGCGATCGTCCTGCCGCGGTGGTCGCGGGTCCTGGCGGGCTGGCTCGGCGTGGCCGGGCTGGTCGTCTGCGGAATCGTGCTCGACGTCGGCAGCGTCTTCCCGGGCTACGCCGCGCTCTGGCCGACGGTGGCCGCCGCGCTGGTCATCCTGGCCGGGGCGACCGGCAGCCGCGCCGGCGCCGACCGGATCCTGGCGTCACGGCCGTTCGAATACCTGGGCAACCTGAGCTACTCGCTGTACCTGTGGCACTGGCCGGTGCTGCTGTTCTACCTGGTCGCCCGCCACCGCGAGGAGGTCGGACTGCTCGGCGGCGCGTTCGTCATCGCCGTCTCCGTCGGCCTCGCCGCGCTGACGTACCACTTCGTCGAATCCCCCGTTCGCGCCTCGGCCATCGGCACCCGGACCCCCTGGGGTGCTTACCGGTTCGGGGTCGCCGCGCTGCTGCCGGTGCTGCTGATCGCCGGCACCTGGCAGGTCGTCAGCACGAAGAAGGCCGACTTCACCATCGCCCTGGACGACGACGAGCACCCAGGCGCCCTCGCCCGCGCACCGGAGCCGAAGCGGGCCGCGCCCAGCGCCACCGTGGTGCCCCCGATGATCGCCGTCCCGAACGACTGGGGCGGCATCGCGGATGCCGACTGCGTGAAATCCCGCCTCGACGCCGAACTCGAAATGTGCACGAGCAGGACGACCGGCACCCCGGCGAAACGGATCGTCGCGGTCGGCGACTCGCACATCCAGCAGTACCTCGCCGCACTGAAACCCTTGGCGCAGCAGCACAACTACCAGATCACGTTCATGCTCAAGGGCGCCTGTCCGTTCTCCACGACCGCCGACGCGATGCCCGGCGATCCCGGCTGCCTCGCCTGGAACGCCGCCGCCCAGCGGGAGATCGTCGCGATGCGGCCGGACGCCGTGTTCACGTTGTCCACCCGCGACGTCCGGCCAGGCCTGACCGAGCAGACCCCACAGGGCTTCGTCGACCAGTGGAAGAACCTCGGCCAGGCCGGCATCCCCGTGGTGGCGGTGCGCGACAACCCGCGACTCGGGTTCTCCCCGCCTGCGTGCGTCGAAGCCAAGGGGATCAAGTCCCCGGACTGCGGTGTGTCCCGCGCGCAGCTGCTGGCGCCGTCGCCGCCGTACGAGAAGCTGGCGGACGTCCCGTCGAACGTGTCGTTCCTCGACTTCAGCGACTACTTCTGCGGCCGCGCGCTCTGCCGGCCGGTGGTCGGGAACGTCCTGGTGTACATGGACGACAACCACGTCACCGCGAGCTTCATGACGACCCTGTCACCCATCGTCGACAAGGCGATGACCGCGGCGCTGAACTGGTAGCGGAACCGGACCACCAGCAGCCGCCTGACGACGTACTGGGCGTTGTGTCTTTGACGCTCGCCACCGGCGGACGGGACAGGAATTCGTCCTGTGCCACGCCGTGTCGGTCCCTCGCGATGGCGCGGTTCCCCTGACCGTCCGCTGAGGACGGAAAGCTTCTGTTCAGCTCAGCGGACGAGCGGCTCGGCGACTTCCGCGACCAAGGCCACCACCCTGTCGAGATGCGCCGGGGTGGTCAGGTGGCCGGCGCCGGGAAAGACCCGGAGGTCGAGCCCCATGGTCCGGCGCACCGCCGGAGCGAGCCGACGCGGTGGCAGGAACCGGTCGTGCTCCCCCACACCGACGACGCAAGGCAGTTCGGCGCGACGGGCGAGCAGCTCGGCCGGCAGCGGTGGCGGGGCCAGCGTGGTACGGCAACACGCCGCCATCAGAGCCATCCACTCGACCTCGGTCCGCGGCGGTTCCTCGCCGGGACCGACGAACAGCCGAAGCATGCGGCGGGTGTTTCCGGCCGTGGGCCTCAGCAGCCACCTGGCCGAAGCCAGTGCGAGCGCCGGGTCCACGCCGAGCCGGATGAAGCCGGCGGGCGACACCAGCGCCCGCGCCGCGATCCGGGGCGAGCCGGCAGCGAGAACGACCGCCGCGCCCAGGGAGTTTCCCACCAGCACAGCACCGTCGACGTCCATCACCGCCAGGATCTCGTCCAGCACCCGGCCATACCAGGAAAGCCGGGCCCCTCGGGGCCGGTACGGGTCGCTGAGCCCAGGCTGCCCCGGCAGATCCACGACTGTGGTCGTCCAGCGGCCGGACAAGGCCCGCAACCACGGCAGGGCCGCCGAGGCGTTGAACCCGGTGCCCGGAACAAGGACGACCCGCGGCGCACCGGATCCCGCCGCGGTGAGCGCGACCCGGCCGGCACTGGTGGTCACGATCGTGGTTGTGAGCGGGAAGTCCGCTCGCACCAGCGCTTGCGAACACCACTGCCGCACCGCGCGCTCGCCACTGGGGTTCTTGTACACTGTCGCCATCGCGCCAGTGTCGTCCGGCGACGCGTGCGTCGTCCAGCCGGTCACGAGGTGCGCGCGTGAACCGGAAGCGACTGTTCGACGCGCCGTGCGGACGGTGGGAGCCCTGTTGCAAACCGGTCGTCGGGCCGCCCATCAGCTCCCAAGCCCGCGCGACGTCGATGCGTGACGATGACAGCTGGTGCGGACGACTGTCCGCGAGGTCAGCCTGCCGGAACGGACGCTCCACGCCCGGCTGCACCGTTCACCCTGGACCGCGCCGCGATCCTGCGTGCTGCGGCTGCCGCCGTGCGGCCGGGCCGGACGACCAGGCCGCGACCGTCACCGATCACGTCTTCTCATTCGCCGGCACGAACCGTGATGCCCACCGAATCGAGCCCCGGGGACGTCGCTCCCGGAGCTCGAACCGTCAGAGCAGCGTGCGCCAGTAGCTCCAGAACTCCTGCAGGATCAACACCACGATCACCACGTACCCGAGCACCAGGATTCCACTGTGGAACCGGCGCAGCTCCCCGCCGATCCTCGTATCCCGGAGGCTGTGCAGCGTGGTGTACCAGAAGATCTCACCGAGGTCGTCAAGAAGGTCGTGCCTCGCCTGGCCGACGCCCGGGTGCGGCGAGTGACGTTGACCGGCGGCGAACCGACCATCCATCCGGACTTCCTCGGCATCGTGCACGCTTTCCGCAACGCCGGGATCGACGTCGGCATCTGCACGAACGCGACCGAGCTCGACGAAAAGCTCATCCGCCAGCTGACCACCGCCGGTGTCCATGTCAACGTCTCGCTCGACGGGTTCGCCGCCGACTCCCACGGCCTGTTCCGCGGCGACCGCGACTCGTTCGACATGACCGTCGCCAACGTCCGCAAGCTCGCCGCGGCCGGCCTCCTGCAGGACTGCTGTGCACACTGAACTCCCTGGCCGACAACGACGAGTACGTCCGGCTGCGCGCGTTCGCCCGCGAGAACGGCGCCCGCTACGTTCGGGTATTCGTCGGCGACCACCAGCAGCGGCCGCACGTCCGGGGCGAGTTCGTGGACGCGCAGGCCCGCGCTGATCCCGGCGTCGCTGCCTCCGATCACCAGAACTCGGGTCATGGCTGTGCCCTTCTCGTCAGGAGTCGGTTTTCACGAGGTTCGCGATGTCGGCGACGGCGGCTCGGGCGGTCAGGCCGACGCCGATGAGCGTGGCCGAGGCCGGGCCGGTCCAGTCGCCGTAACCGAGCAGGTGCAGCCGAGACTCGTCGACCGTGCGCGTCCCGTCGGTGGCGATCCGGCCGCCTGCGTTGCGTAGCCGCAGCGGGGCGAGGTGGGACAGTGCCGGGCGGAATCCGGTACACCAGATGACCGCGTCCGCGTGCAGCCGGGTGCCGTCGCTCCACACGGGACCGTGCTCGTCGAAGCTGATCAACATCGGTCGCGCGGCGAGCAGGCCGGCGTCGCGGGCCCGCCGGACCGGCGGCAGCGCGACGATGTCACCCAGCGCGGCGACACCGCCAGTGTCGGCTTCGCCGCGGTCGAGGGCTCGGCGGCGCCGGGTGGCCGCGTCGAACAGGGCGTGCCCGTCGACTTCGTCGGGCAGGTACCGCGGCGCGCGCCGGTAACCCAGGTGACCTCGGCCGTGGTGGTGAGGTCGGCGGCGATCTACGCGCCGGAGTTGCCGCCGCCCACGACCACCACGCGTTGCCCGGTGAACTCGTCCACGTTCCGGTCGTCGACGGCGTGCAGCCGGCGGCCGGCGAAACTGCCCGGCACGAGCGGCAGGAACGGGCGCCACCAGGCGCCGGTGGCGCTGATGACCGCGCTCGCCGACCAGGCGCCCGAGTCGGTCGCGACCCGCAGGCCACCATCTCGACGGGATACCGCGGTCACCGTCTCCGCGCGGCGGATCGGGAGGTCGTGGTGCTTCTCGTAGGCGGCGAGGTAGTCGACGACGTGCGTCGCCGGCGGGTACCACTCGTCGGGGTAGGGCGGCATCGGCCAGCCAGGCAGTGAGCTGAACTGGGCCGGGGAGAACAGGCGCAGGGAGTCCCAGTCGTGCTGCCAGGCGCCGCCCGGCGTGGCCTGGGCGTCGAGGATGACGAATTCGAGCCCGGTGCGGCACAGGTAGTAGCCCGCGGCGAGGCCGGCTTGGCCGCCGCCGATGACCACTACCTGCGTCGAGGAGTCACTTCGGTTGCGGGGTCTTCTCGACCCAGCGTTTGCGCAGCCACAGGCTCACGTACACCAGTCCGACCAGCACGGGCACCTCGATCAGCGGCCCGACCACCCCGGCGAGGGCTTGGCCGGAGGTCACGCCGAACACGCCGATGGCGACGGCGATCGCGAGCTCGAAGTTGTTGCCCGCGGCGGTGAACGCCAGCGTCGTCGTGCGCGCGTAGGACAGGCCGGAGGCCTTGCCGAGCAGGTAGCCGCCGCCCCACATGATCGCGAAGTAGGCCAGCAGCGGCAGCGCGATCCGGGCGACGTCCAGCGGCCGCGAGGTGATGGTCTCGCCCTGGAGTGCGAACAGCACGATGATCGTGAACAGCAGCCCGTAGAGCGCGATCGGGCTGATCTTGGGCAGGAACTTGCCCTCGTACCATTCACGGCCCTTGCTGCGCTCGCCGATCCGCCGCGACAGGTAGCCCGCGGCGAGCGGGATGCCGAGGAAGATGACGACGGACAGGGCGATCCCCCAGGGTGAGAAGCTGACGCTGGTCGTGTCGAGGCCGAGCCAGCCGGGCAGCAGGTCCAGGTAGAACCAGCCGAGGACGCCGAACATGATCACCTGGAACACCGAGTTCAGCGCGACCAGGACGGCGGCGGCTTCGCGGTCGCCGCAGGCGAGGTCGTTCCAGATGATCACCATGGCGATGCAGCGGGCCAGGCCGACGATGATCAGACCCGTGCGGTACTCGGGCAGGTCTGGCAGCAGCAGCCAGGCGAGCGCGAACATCAGCGCCGGGCCGAGGACCCAGTTCAGCACCAGCGAGAGGACCATCGTGCGCTTGTCGCGGGTGACGGTGTCGAGCTTGTCGTAGCGGACCTTCGCCAGCACCGGATACATCATCAGCAGCAGGCCGAGCGCGATCGGCAGCGACACCTGCCCGATCTTCACGGCCTCCAGCACGCCCTGCAGACCGGGGATCACGCTGCCGAGCAACAGCCCGACAGCCATCGCGGCGATGATCCACACCGGCAGGAACCGGTCGAGGAAGGACAGTCGGTGCAGGACGTCGGCGTCGGCCGGGGTGGCGGTCTTGTCGGCGGTCTCGGTCACGGACCGTGCCTCCAGAGGTCGTTGTGGGGTGGTCAGGCGTCGAGGAGTTCGGCGAGCAGGCCGCGGACGCGGCGGTCGATCTCGTCGCGGATCGGGCGGACGGCGTCCACGCCCTGGCCGGCCGGGTCGTCGAGGGGCCAGTCCAGATACCGCTTGCCGGGGAAGATCGGGCAGGTGTCGCCGCAGCCCATGGTGATCACGACGTCGGAGGCCTCGACGTCCTCGGTCGACAGCTTGGTCGGAACCTCGGCGGCGATGTCCAGGCCCCACTCGGCGAGCGCCTCGGCGGCGGCGGGGTTGACCTTGTCGGCCGGTTCGGAGCCGGCCGAGCGCACGGCGATCCGGCCGAGCGCGTAGTGCTGCAGCAGCGCGGCGGCCATCTGGGAGCGGCCGGCGTTGTGCACGCAGACGAACAGCACCTCGGGAGTGCGGGACATGAACGGTCCTTTCAGAGTGGGGTACCGAGCTCATCGAGCAGGCCGCGAACCCGGCGGTCGATCTCGTCACGGATCCGGCGGACCCTGTGCAGCGGTTCGCCGTCGGGGTCGGGGATGTCCCAGTCGAGGTAGCGTTTGCCCGGGTAGATCGGGCAGGCGTCGCCGCAGCCCATCGTGATCACCACGTCGGAGGCGCGCAGCACCTCGTCGGTCAGCGGCTTCGGGTAAGCAGCCTCCAGCGGAACGTGCAGCTCCCGCAGTACCGCGGTGATGATCTCCGGGATCTCGCCCTTGGGCTGGGAGCCGGCCGAACGCACGCTGACCCGGCCGAAGGCGTGGTGGTCGAGCAGGGCGGCGGCCATCTGGGAGCGGCCGACGTTGTGAACGCAGAGGAAGAGCACCTGCGGCACGGTCACCTGCGTCAGCCCCTCGGCCCGGCCGAGGTCGACCAGTCGCTCGCGGGCGAACCGGGCAGTCAGGGCGGGCAGGTGGACGGTAACTGTCGCGTTCTCGGCGAGCAGGTCGTAGGTCTCGCGGACGAACAGCTCGACGGTTTCACGGCCGAAGACGCCGTGGAAGCGGTCGGCGAGCTCGTCGGCGATGCGGTCCAGCTGCAGCCCGACCTCGCGTGTGGGCAGGCCGTCCGTGGCGTGCGTCATGGCTCTCCTCGAGCGAACCGGCCTGGATCGAAGTCTGCCGATGCAATTGAAGACGCTTGGATCGACTCTTGTCAATCCAGCTGAGGTACGATCGAGATCACCCAGCCGCTGAGGAGGAGCCATGGCCGCGCACAACGGTCACGTCCGGTCCAAGCCGGTCGCGGTGACCCTCCTGCTGGCCGAGCCCGCGGCTGTCGTCACCGACACCGAGGCCGAGGCGGCCGCGAAGCTGTTCAAGGCTCTGTCCGACCCGGTCCGAATTCGGCTCGTTTCCCTCATCCGGCACTCACCGGGCGGGGAGGCGTGCTTCTGCGACCTCGCCGAGGACTTCAACATGCCGCAACCGTCACTGAGCCACCACCTGCGGGTTCTCGTCACCGCCGGCGTCCTCACGCGGGAGCGCCGCGGCACGTGGAGTTGGTACAGCCTCGTGCCCGAGCCGCTCGAGCAGCTCGGATACCTGCTTCGCGAAGGCGGCCCGCTCGCGGACCGGCCGGCGCCAATAACGGACACTGAGCGCAACAGCCGCTGCTGAAGTGAGGATTCGGCAGCGCGGTCGCTTGCGACGAATATTGCACTTTCGAATACATGCTCTGCCTCGCCAGAGTCAGCGACTCGCATTTGCGACTTGAACTCGGCGAGGAGCGACGCGATATCAGCTAGCGCCACCCTCGATCGTCGTTGAGCTGGAGCCATCGGTGCCAGGCTTGTTCTGCTCCAGCAGAGTCACGGTCGGTCCAGGCCAGCCACCTGGCCAGCCTTCGACGGTTCTCGGACGCCACAGCTCCCACCAGTGCCTACGCAACTTCTTCGCGAACCCGAGGTCACGGCGCGCGGCCAGGACGAATTCTTTCTGTGCCTCACCCAGTCGAAGCATCCACTGCGCCGTGACTTCGATCTGCAGTTCTCGTTCCGCTGGTTTCTTCGACGTCGGCAGGACCGTGAACAGCTCACCCAAGATGGCTGTGATCTCCTCGGCGGCAGCGCGCGGCTCCGGGTTTCCAACCAAACGGAGCTCCGACAACGCCGCCAGGAACGACGACATCGACTTTCGCGCATCGGCCGATTGGTAGATCGCGGTCGTCGTGTGCCTCCACCGGAACGGCTCCCACTGCTGCATCGCCAAGGCGATTCCGCCAAGGCGAACGTGCCAGGTCATCAGGTCGCCGCCACCGTCGCCTGGTGGTCGCCGGGCAAGCTGTGGCGGTCGGGCAGGACCGCTTCCAGCTTTCGCCGCGCGAACCTGCGGCGGTACTCCGAGCAGGGAATCTGGCGGTCGAGGAGGTACACCGCGGCTTGGGCCAACGCCAGTGGCAGGTGCCCGAGCTCGCCGGCCAGTTCGGCGACCTCATCGGCCAGGTGGGCCTGACCGGCCAGCTTGCGGCCCAGGTAGGCGCGAGACTCGGCGGGGGCGACCCGGTCGCCGACTACAAGCGCCTTCGGGCTGCAGCCGCCGGCCGGTGGGCCTACGTCACCGGACTTCCCGACCAGGAACGGCGAACGATGGAAACAGCACCACAACGCCCGGGTCGCGCTCAACGCCCTGAGAAACCTGAGCAGGCGTCGGCCCGATGAGAACTTCGTCGCTCTCCGGACCAGGTTGCTCGATCTGGGCTACACCGAGGGAGCAGAGCCGGCGCCGTACGACGGACCGTCGTGACCATCGCCCTGAAGCGCACACTGCATCCGTCGTAGATGGTGGTTCGGACTCACGATCCCGGACATGCGAAAGGGCCCCGCACGAGGTGTGCGGGGCCCTTCCGGCATTCGAAATCAGCGAACCTACTTCTTGGCGGCCGACGTGCGCTTGGCCGGGGCCTTGGCTGCGGCGGGCTTCTTCGCCGCCGCGGTCTTGGTGGCGGCCGGCTTGGCCGCTGCCTTGGCCCGGGTGGTGGTGGCCTTGGCGGCGGTGGCCTTGGCCGGGGCGGCCTTGGCGGCCGCGGTCTTCGGGGCGGCCTTGGTGGCGGTCGCCGCCTTGGTCGCGGTGGCCTTGGCGGCGGTGGCCTTGGCGGCCGGCTTCGCCGTGGTGGCGCGCGTGCGGGTGGCCGTCGCGCGGGCGGTGGCCGGCTTGGCCGCGGCCGCGCGGGGCGTGGTGGCCCGCGTGCTGGTGGCCTTCGCCGGGGCCGACGCCTTCGCCACGGACGCGCGAGTCGTCGTGGACGCCGCCGTGGCGCGCTTCACCGGCGCGGCCTTGGCGAGCTTCTTCGTGCCGGAGATGACGTCCTTGAAGGTGGTGCCGGCGCGGAACGCGGGCACGTTGGTCTTCTTGACCTTCACGGCCTGACCGGTGCGCGGGTTGCGCGCGGTGCGAGCGGCGCGAGCGCGCTTCTCGAACACGCCGAAGCCGGTGATGTTCACCTTCTCGCCCTTGTTGACCGTCCGGATGATGATGTCCACCAGACCGTCGACAGCCTGCGCAGCCACCTTCTTGTCGTCACCCAAGCGCTCCGACAGAGCCTCGATCAGCTGGGCCTTGTTCGTCATTCCAGTCCTCCAAAGTGGAACTCGTCAGGCCCGTACTGGCCGACGTCGCACAGAGTATTACCAGAACGGCTGAATCTCCAAACCTGGTGACCACGAACTTCGTTGCGCCGCACCGCAGAGAGTCGGCGAGGCGTCCATATAGGACATCGTGATGTCGATCATTTGTTCTAATCCGAGCAGGTCAAGGCTTGCCGCAGCTCCGAAATCGACACGTCCGGCTGCGCGAGAGCACGGCGGGCGAGGCCCTGGGCCATGGCCTACGCCACGGCAAGAGGAGCCCAGCTCGCCTGGAGGGCGGCCGAGCAGACGCAGTCACGTGCTCGCCTCGGCTTGCGGGTCGCCGCCGCGGGACTCCTTGTCTGCTGCCTCGGAACGCCGGCGCAGGGTGGCGCGGTACCCGGCTTCCCGAAGCCCCGCGAGGTTTCCGATCGGGCGTCCCGGGAATCCGGGGGTACGACCAAGATCGGGAAAGAGGGCCTCCCATGAGGGCATTGGTGTACCAAGGACCGTACGACGTCACCGTCAAGGACGTCGCGGACGCGCGGATCGAGGACCCCAAGGACGCGATCGTCCGGATCACCACGACCAACATCTGCGGCTCGGACCTGCACATGTACGAAGGCCGCACCGACGTCGAAGAAGGCAAGGTCCTCGGCCACGAGAACATGGGCGTCGTCGAGTCCGTCGGCGATGCCGTCGAGCGGATCAAGGTCGGCGACCGCGTCTCGCTGCCGTTCAACATCGCGTGCGGGACCTGCGGCAACTGCTTCAAGGGCCTGACCGGCTTCTGCCTGCGCGCCAACCCCGGTTCCGCGGGCGCTGCGTACGGCTACGCCAGCATGGGCCCCTACAACGGCGGCCAGGCCGAATACCTGCGCGTCCCGTGGGCCGACTTCAACGCGCTCGTGCTGCCCGAGGGCACCGACCACGAACTCGACTACACGATGCTCTCGGACATCTTCCCGACCGGCTGGCACGGCGTCGAACTCGCCAAGATGCAGCCCGGCGAGACCATCGTCGTCTACGGTGCCGGGCCCGTCGGGCTCATGGCCGCGCACGCCGCCAAGATCAAGGGTGCGTCCCGCGTCTTCGTCGTCGACCAGCAGCCCGACCGGCTCAAGCTCGCCGAGCAGCTCGGCGCGATCCCCGTCGACCGCTCCGCCGGCGACGCCGTCGAGCAGCTCACCGACCTCACCGACGGCGGCGCGGACCGCGGCGTCGACGCGGTCGGCTACCAGGCCCACGGCGCCGACGGCGTCGAGCAGCCGGAGATCGTGCTCAACGAGCTGGTCGCCGCCGTGAAGCCGACCGGTGGCATCGGCGTCGTCGGCGTCTACGTGCCGCAGGACCCGGGCGCCGAGGGTGAGCTGGCCAAGCAGGGCAAGCTGGCGTTCGACTACGGCACGTTCTTCTTCAAGGGCCAGTCCATGGGTACCGGCCAGTGCAACACCAAGCAGTACAACGCGCAGCTGCGGGACCTGATCACCGAAGGCATCGCCACGCCGGGATTCCTGGTGTCGCACGAGCTCAGCCTCGACCAGGCCGCCGAAGGGTACGAGCACTTCGACAAGCGCGAGGACGGCTGGACGAAGGTCGTCCTGCACCCCTGACCACCGAGGAACTCAAGCCGTGACCAGCCCGTCAGAGCAGGTCACGGCTTTCCTCGCTTGAATCCTACAGATCGACGGTTTCGTTGCTGCCGGGGTCAGGAGCCGACCCGGTGACCCGCGCCTTGGCCATCTCGAACAACGCCCGCGGTTTGCCGCCGGGGGTCGTCCAGTACTCCGCCGACTGCGCGTCCACCTTGAGCAGCACGACGTCCGCGTCCTCCGGACCACCCGGGAACCACGCCTCGACGAACTCGTTCCACAGCGCCTTCTTCCGGGCGACGTCGTCCACCACAGACGCGGCACCGCTGAGCGACAGCCACGAACCGGAACCGGCGTAACCGACGTTGACCCGGCTGTCGCGAGCGACCTCGGCCACCATGTCGGCGCTTCTCGCGACAAAGAACCACGCCGACCCGTCGAACTCCACCCGCTGACCGGTCATCGGCCTGCTCACCAGCTTGCCGTCGGCCTGATGGGTGGTGATCATCGCCGTACCGACCTTCTTCGCGATATCGGTGACGATCTGGTTGTCTTCGGCACTCATGTCCGCTCCGCTCTCTCGACGATGTCGCGTGGTCAGGCCGGGTGGACAGCGTCCGGCCGGTGGACGGCGGTGCGCCCGGTCTTCTCGCTCCGGACCAGGAACTGCGGGGCGTCCGTCGAACTCTCGTTGCCCGCGTCCCAGCGGACCCGATCGCCCTTCTTGAAGTCGTGAGCCATGGTTGGGTCTTCCCGTTTTCGGCCGGTTTACTCATCCACCGTGCCTTGGCACCCACCGCCACGCCGGGCAGAAAGCGAGCAGGGTGGCAGCACGACTCGTGCCGTGGGCAAGGTGACCGAGGCCCTCGAGACGATCGAACGCGCGCGGGGGCACCTCTACGCGTTCCACCAGCAGACGGGCTGGGCCGACCTCCTCTTCGGCGACGCGGTGGAGCGGCTCGAGAAGGCCGGCCACACGGCGTGGGCGGAGCGGATCCGCGAGGAGCTGATCGGGCTGAACGTGCTCCCCAACGAGCCATCGCCGACTGCGGCGGGAAGCAGGTCATGTTCTGGCGACAACTCGACCCCGACCGGAGTACAGATAAGTCTTCCGGGCGCAGGCCTGGTGGCCACCGAGCACACGGAACTCGCCGGCACCGGCGGTGGAAGCGCTGTCTCCCGTGCCGTGGGCCGGGGGTTCACCAGTACCGCACGGAACAGATCCAGCACGGCGCCGTCTTCTCGTCGTGCTCGCACAGTGCGTTGCAGGCGGCTTTCGCACGCCCGTGGTCCGTCAGGCGTCCGCGCAGCCACTCGCGTGCGGTCAGGCGCCGGAGTTCGGGCAGCTCCGGGGCATCCGCGTTGTGCTCCCGCTGGAACCATCCTCTAGCGGCCATGGGGACGGCACCTCGTCGTCTCGTGGTACTGGAAGCGCTTTCCCGCTGGTCACACTCCCAGCATGCGCCGCAGGTCCGGGGCGTGGCGCCGGGAAACGGGGACCAGCTCGTGGGTCCGGGAGTCCATGATCAGGAACAGCTCTCCCTTGATGCCCCGCTCCACTTCCGCCACCCGGCGCAGGTTCACCAGGAAACGGCGGTGCGCCCGGCGGAATCCGTAGGACGTCAGGGACCGCTCGACGTTGTCCAGGCCGCGGGTCGCGGCCTGGATCCGGCCCCGTTCCGTGACCAGCCAGACGATGTTCCGCTGGGCCTCGGCGTAGCGGATCTCCGACGGGGCCAGCAGGACCAGCCGGTCGTTGCGCATCCCGATGACGCACCGGGGCAGCGGTCCGACGACGTCGTCGGCGCCCCCTCGTAGGCCTCCCCCTCCTGCACCCCGAACGCGCACAGCATGCCCACCACGTGGTTCGCGTCGACGACGGACCGCATGGTCACCGGCGTGGGCTCTTCACCGGGACGCACCGGCAGCCGGGCGTGGCCGCTCCACTCGGCGCTTCCCCGCGCCCGGTCCTTCGCCCACCGCAGCACTTCCGGCAGTCCCGTGATGTCCGGGGTCCACCGCCGCGCCGGTTCGGTCACCCCCGTGACGATGCGGGCTTCGCCGGTCAGCCCGAGCATCGCGACGGCCGATGCGTTCGCGGCGAGCACGTTTCCCCCGCGATCCACCGCCAGGAACGAACCACCGGCGTGCGCGCACTTCCTGGTGAACTCGGCGACGACCTTGTCGGCTTCGTAGATGGCGCGCCGGTAGATCTCCTGTTCCACGAACGCGGCCGCTTGCGTCAGCCACGGCGGCACGCGCTCGGACAGCGACGCGTTCCACCGCGAGATGTTGATCGACGCGACCGGCGCGCCGGTCACCACGTCGCGGATGGAGGTGCCCGCGCACGCCCACTGGTGGAACGCTTCGCACCAGTGTTCCGGCCCCGTCACGGTCACCGGACCGGACACCTCGAGCGACGTCCCCATCCCGTTCGTGCCGGTGCACTCCTCCGACCACGACGACCACGGCGCGAGGTTGTGCAGTTCGGCGCGCCGCTGCGCGGTGGGGTCGCCCCAGGCGCCGAGGACGCGCCCGTCCCCGTCCGTCACGGTGACGACGGCGCCGTCACGCTCCACTTCCCGGCCGGCCAGCGCACCGAGGCCGCCGAGCGCGGTGAAGATCACGCCGGTGTCGCTCCGCCGGCCCTCGTCGCCCCGGGCCTCCGGCGCGACGTCCAGCGCGCGGTCCACGTCGTAGCGATCCCGGCACCGGTACCACGAGGCGAGGATCTCGGGCCGGACGCCCGTTTCGATGTTTTCGCCCCCGGCGAAGTCCTCCCACGCGCGGGCCACTTCCTTCGCCGACGAGGTGGCCATCAGGGAGCCGGCGGACCCGGGCCGGCTCGGTGCGATCACCAGTGGCGGCACTCTCCCGGTCATCGCGACCTCCTTGTCGCCGGGCGAAAGGTCTCACGACTTGTCCACGCCGTTCGGCCACTTCGCTGTAGAACTACCCGGCCGGACGGGTGGGCTGACGAAGAATTCCGGGCAGGCTCCGAGCATATGCCCGGCTGGTGGCCAACCGCCGTCCCGACCGCCGGTGGGTGAATGGCCGCCGCCCGTCATCGCCGCACCACCGTTCGTGGGACGTTCGCCCGCAGTCATCACGCGCGGCTTGCCCTCGCTCCGATGCCCGGTTTAGCTTGCTACGAAGGCCAATCGCCGCGCCCGGGCCCGACAGACCAAAGGCGGTCTCCGCATGGCACAGGTACGCCAGCTCGACCCGAGCTCCCGCAGCCGTGGTGGCGCGTCGGTGTTCCAGGCGTGGGAACGGTTCGCGCGGGGCGGGGACGACCTCAGCGGGGTGCGGCCCGAGATAGCGATTTCCTGGCACCGGTGCCGGGACCAGTACCGGGTCGACCCGGGCCTGACCGAGGCCCCGGCGGCCGTCGCGGAGGTCGGCCACGCACTGGAGCACGACGTCGTGTTCGCCGAGCTCGGCTTCCGCGCCGCCTCGCTGGCCCACGAGGTCGGCACCCTCGGCGGCATCGTGACCATCACCGACGGCACCGGCCGGGTGCTGGCCCAATGGGGTGACCAGGCCACGCAGGACGTCGCCGCCGAAGCCAACCTGGCCCGGTGGTTCTGCTGGTCCGAGGGCGCCACCGGGACGAACGGCATGGGTACCGCGCTCATGTCCTACGCCCCGGTGCTGATCCGCGGCGCCGAGCACTGGTGCCGGGCGTTCCACGACTGGACCTGCGCCGGGGTGGCGATCCGGGACGTGGTGACCCGGGAACCGGTCGCGGTGCTCAACATCTCGTGCTGGCGCGGCGACCTGCCCGGCACGGTGGGAGCCTGGCTCAGCAACGCCGCCACGATGACCCAGCGCATCCTGCGCCGGCGCGCCAAGGACGACGGCGCCGAGCTGATGGCCGCCTTCGGCCACGTCAGGTCGGGCTCGAGCGCGGCGCTCGCGGCCGTGGACGCCGCGGGCCGGGTCGTGCTCGCCGACGACACGGCGGGCGTGCTCCTCGGCATCCCGGGCTCCACACCGGCGCCCGATCCCGCGGTGCGGTGGAAACCGGAGCTGCCGGAGTTCATCCGGGCCGCCAAGTACGCCGCCGCGCAGGCGGTGCGCAATCCCGACTGGGCCGGTTCGACGCAGATCGCCACCCGGCTGGCCAGCGAACCGACGTCGATCAGCTTCCAGCCGGTCTTCCTGTCCGGGCACCTGGTCGGCAACGTCGTTTCGTTCGGCGTGGCCGAAGGGGATCCGTTGCCCCGGGCGAAGGAGGACGTGCCGCCGCACGTGCAGCCGCACCGGATGGTCGCGACCCGCGAGAACCGGATGGTCCTGCTGTGGCTGCCCGAAGTCTCCTTCGCCCAGTCGGACGGCAACGACGTCTGGCTGTCCACCGACCAGGGACTGCTGCGCTCCGCCTCGCCGGGCCTCGACCGGCTCGAAGCCGAGCTGACCGATTCCGGGTTCCTCCGGGTGCACCGCCAGTACGTGGTGAACCTCAGCCGGATCCGGGAGGTCGAGCGCCGGCACAAGGGCGAGCTGTTCCTGGTCATGGACGACGACGCCCAGACCATGGTGCCGGTTTCCCGGCGGAACGCCCCGACCGTGCGCCGGGCGCTGGAGATCTGACCGGCGCTCGTCAGCCGCGGTACCGGTGCACGTCACAGACGCAGTACATCAGGCGGCAGTCGAAGCACGCGGGCTTGTCGACGCACGTGATGCAGCGCCCGCAGCGCACCGGCTCGGTGTGCCGCGCGACGTCGCCGGGCCCGTAGCGCTCGCCGCAGTACAGGCACGGCAACCGCACACCTCCGGGTATCGACGGCTGGTCCATCACATCACCTCGGTCCCGTGGCCGGGCCGTCGCCGTGGCGATGGCCCGGCCACGTCAGCGGTGGTTTCCCGTCACAGGGCGAAGACGATCAACGCGGCACCGTGTCCCTGACCGGACATGCCGGGGACGATGCCCTCGAGCCAGCCACCCCAGCCGACCGGCACCGCGATGTACTGCTTGCCCTCGACGCTGTAGGTGCTCGGGCTGCTGTGGTGACCGCAGCCGCACTGGAAGCTCCAGAGCTTCTCCCCCGTTTCCGCGTGCAGCGCCAGGAAATCGCCCGCGGGCGTGCCGGCGAACACGACGTTCCCCGCGGTGCTGAGGGTCGACGCGGCCATCGGCATGCTGTCGAGCCGGTGACGCCACTTCTCTTCACCGTGGGAGTCGAACGCGCTGACCGAGCCGGCCATGTCGTCGATGTCGACCTCGACGGCGGCGCCCCAGTAGGGCATGCCCTCCTTGAACTCGCGACGCCGCCGGGTGGCGGTGGCGCCCACGTCGGCCACCGGGACGTAGAACAGGTCGTGGTCCGGGTTGTACGACGCGTGCGTCCACTCCTTCGCGCCGGCGGGGCCGGGGAAGAAGTGGCAGGGCTCGCCTTCCTTGTCCGGGTACTTCCGCGCGGTCACCTTGCCGTCGCGGGTGATGACCCCCCAGTCGATCCGGTCGACGAACGGCGTGACGTGCTGCAGCTCGCCGTTGGTGCGGTCGAGGACGAACATGTACCCGTTCTTGTCGAAGTGGGCCAGCAGCTTCTTGCCGTCCCGCTCGAACAGGGTCATCTCCATCGTGGAGTCGTAGTCCCACAGGTCGTGCGGGGTGAACTGGTAGTGCCACTTGATCTCACCCGTGTCGACGTCCAGCGCGACCACGCTGTCGGTGTAGAGGTTGTCCCCCTCACGGACCTCGCCGTCGAAGTCGGGAGCCGGGTTCCCGGTGCCCGCGTAGTAGAGGTTCAGCTCCGGGTCGAAGCTTCCGGTGACCCAGTGGTTCGCGCCGCCGCGCTGCCAGGCCTCGCCGTCGGCGGGCCAGGTCTCCGAGCCGGGCTCACCCGGCTTCGGCACGGTGTAGGTGCGCCAGCGCCGCTCGCCGGTCTCGAGGTCCCAGCAGTCGATGTGGCCGCGGACGCCGTACTCGCCGCCGGAGGACCCGGTGATGAGGGTGTCCTTGATGACCAGCGGGGCGATCGTGGCGCTCTCGCCGGCCCGCACGTCACCGATGGGCTTCTGCCAGATCTTCCGCCCGGTGGTGGCGTCGAGCGCGACCAGCTGGGCGTTCTGGGTCACCATGTAGACCTTGCCGCTCGCCACCGCGCAGCCGCGGTTGACGTTGGCGCAGCACAGGGTCACGTCGATCGGGATCGCGTGCTTGTAGCGCCACAGCTGTTCGCCGCTCTTCGCGTCGAGCGCCCAGAGCCAGCCGTCCCAGCCGGTGACGAACATGACGCCGTCGACGACCAGCGGGCAGGCCTCGAACGCGTAGGTCGACGTCGAGGCGATCATTCCGCTCGCCCCCGCCTGGAAGATCCAGGCGACCTTCAGGTCCTTGACGTTCCCGGCGTCGATCTCCTCGAGCAGGCTGTGCCGCTTGCCGTCGTAGTCGCCGTAGTAGGTGATCCAGTTGTGTGATTCGCTGCGCGCCTGGAGGATGCGCTCGTAGCCGAGGCCGCGCGTCACGTCCGGCGCGCGGTGCGGCAGGTTGGACAGCTTGCCGTGGTCGATCGCCTTGCCGGCGTCGAGGTATTCGATCGTCATGGTGGTTCCTGCCTTTCTACGGCCGCGGCTGGGCGGGTCGGTCGAGCTTGGCCTCCGGCGGCACTTCGCCGGTCACGACGATGGCGGCGGTCAGGCCCCGGCCCTCGTCGTTGCCGGCCGGCGAGCCGTACCAGTAGCAGCCGGGACCGTCCAGTTCGAGGGTCGCGCTGCCCTTCGAGTGGTTCAGCAGGCCGATGAACTGCTTGTCCCCGTTGCTGGGCAGCAAGCAGGCGTGGGTGTTCTTGTCGTCGTTGATGATCGTCAGCTCGAGGACGCCGGAGTGCGGCATGATCAGCACCCCCGGTTCCCACGCCATGGCGTCCTCCCGGATCCGGATGGTCGCTTCCATCGTCCCGTCGGCACGCTCGGTCGCCTTGGCGATCGTGCCGGACCCGAGCACGGCACCGATGGTCGCCTTGTTCTGTCCGCGGAGTTCGACCAGGAGGTCTTCTCGTTCCTGGGCAGTCGTCATCGGACCTCACCTCCTACAGGTGCTTCGGACTTCTGTTGTCCTGCAACGCGTTCGGACTCTACCGCCGGGCACGTCCGCACGATATCCGTTGCCACAGAACAGCCGGGGCCCACCGTTCGGCCGCCGAGAGGTACCGTTCACCGCAGGTCGAACCGGTCGAGTTCCATGACCTTCACCCACGCCGCGGCGAAGTCCCGGACGAACTTCCCGCCCGCGTCGTCGCTCGCGTACACCTCCGAAAGCGCTCTCAGCTCGGAGTGCGAACCGAAGAGGAGGTCGACCCGGCTCGCGGTCCACTTCACCTCGCCGGTGTCCCGGTCGCGGCCCTCGTAGATCGCGCTCCAGTCGGCCCCGTCCCGTTTCGGCGCCCACACCGTCGCCATGTCCAGCAGGTTGACGAAGAAGTCGTTCGTCAACGACCCCGGCGCCGAAGTCAGCACGCCCACCGGAGAACGCCGGTGGGTGACTCCGAGCACCCGCAGCCCGCCGAGCAGCACCGTCATCTCGGGCGCGCTCAAGGTCAGCAGGTTCGCCCGGTCGACCAGCAAGTGCTCCGGTGGCAGCCGGAAGCCGTCGCGCAGGTGGTTCCGGAAGCCGTCCGCCCAGGGTTGCAACGCGCCGAACGACTCGACGTCGGTCCACTCCTGGGTCGCGTCGGTGCGCCCGGGCCGGAACGGGACGCCGGCGTCGTGGCCACCGGCCGCGGCGGCGTGCTCCACCGCGGCGCACCCGCCGAGCACGATCAGGTCGGCCATCGAGATCCGTTTGTCCCCCGGCTGGGCGGCGTTGAACCGCTCCTGAATCCCTTCCAGTACAGGCAGGACGACGTTCAGCTGCCCGGGTTCGTTGACCGGCCAGCCGCGCTGCGGTTCGAGCCGGATCCGCGCGCCGTTCGCGCCGCCGCGCTTGTCGCTGTCGCGGTACGTCGAAGCCGACGCCCACGCCGTCGCCACGAGCTGGGTGGTGGTCAGGCCGGAGCCGAGGATCTCGCGCTTGAGGACTGCGACGTCGCCGGCGTCCACGAGCTCGTGGTCCACGGCCGGCACCGGGTCCTGCCAGATCAGCGGTTCGGCCGGGACGAGCGCCCCCAGGTACCGCCGGCGCGGGCCCATGTCGAGGTGGGTCAGCTTGAACCAGGCCCGCGCGAACGCGTCCTCGAACTGTTCCGGGTGCTCCAGGAACCGCCGCGAAATCGCCGCGTAGACCGGGTCCTCCTGCAACGAGAGATCGGTGGTGAGCATGACCGGGTGGTGTTTCACGTCCGGGTCGAAGGGGTCCGGCACGGTGCCCTCGCCCTGGCCGTCGGCCGGGATCCACTGCCACAGGCCCGCCGGGCTGAGCTCGACGTCCCACTTGTACGCGAAGAGCGTCTCGAAGAACGTGTGGTCCCACCGGGCGGGTGTGCGCGTCCACATCCCCTCCAGCCCGCTGGTGACCGTGTCCGCCGCGATGCCGCTGCCGTGCCGGCCGGTCCAGCCCAGGCCCTGCGCGGTGAGCGGCGCGGCCTCGGGTTCGGGCCCGCAGACCGCGTTCGGCTCCGCCGGGCCGTGGGTCTTGCCGAAGGTGTGCCCGCCCGCGATGAGCGCCACCGTTTCCTCGTCGCCCAGCCCCATCCGCTGGAAGGTCTCCCGGATGTCGCGGGCCGCGAGCCGCGGGTCCGGGTTGGTGGCCGGGCCCTGCGGATCGACGTAGATCAGCCCCATCTCGGTGGCGGCCAGGGGCTCGTCGAGCTCGCGCAGGCCGCTGTAGCGCTCTTCGGCCAGCCACTTGCGTTCCGGACCCCAGTACGTCTCGTCGGGCTCCCACACCTCGGTGCGGCCACCGCCGAACCCGAAAGTCTTGAAGCCCATGGACTCCAGTGCCCGGTTGCCGGCGAAGACCATCAGGTCCGCCCAGGAGATCCGGCGGCCGTACTTCTTCTTGACCGGCCACAGCAACCGGCGTGCCTTGTCCAGGTTCCGGTTGTCCGGCCAGCTGTTCAACGGGGCGAAGCGTTGCATGCCGGCAGCGGCGCCGCCTCGGCCGTCGCTGACGCGGTAGGTCCCCGCGGCGTGCCAGGCCATGCGCAGCACGAGGGGGCCGTAGTGCCCGAATTCGGCGGGCCACCAGTCCTGGGACGTCGTCAGCACCTCGTCGACGTCCCGTGCCAGTTCGCCGAGGTCCACGGTCGCGAATTCCGCGGCGTAGCCGAAGTCCGCGGGCGGGCGCCGGCGCAGGGCCGTCAGGTCGACCCGGTGCGGCCACCAGTCGTTGGCGTCGCCGCTCGCCACCGGTGGGTTCCGCCGCCGGGCCGCCCGGGTCGTGCCCAGGACCTCGTCGTAGGTGCGGTAGACGTGGGTGTCGGGGTTCTCGGGCATCCGGTGTCACCCACGGTTCAGCCGAAGGCCAGTGGCAGCAGGATCGCCGCGCCGAGCAGCGCGATCCCGCTGAACAGGTCGGATCGGACCCGGACGACCTTGGCGGCCAGCCGCCCCACGTACAGGCCGGCGAACGACATGATCACGGTCATGCCGCCGAAAGCCAGCATCGGGACCACCAGGGAGAACCCGGCGATGCCCAGGCTGGTGCCGGCGATGAAGTTGTCGATGCTCAGCGAAAGCGGCATCCCGAAGAGCGTCACCCAGGGGTGGTCCATGTCCTCCGGCTCCGGGTGCCGGATCGCCCCGACGATGAAGTACACCCCGTACAACCCGAGCGCGGTCGCCCCGATGTACTCGGCCCAGTCACCGAGGAAGTCGCCCAGGAAGTGACCGAGGAATCCGCCCAGCAGCGGCCCCACCGCGTCCCACACGCCGAAGACGAGGGCCACCTGCAGAGCGCGCCGCCAGCCGAACGGGATGGTGCCGATGGCGATCGACGAGCGGAAGTTGTCGAGGCTGAGACCGAAGGCGAGGGCGATCAGCGGAAGGAATTCAAGCGTCACTCGAACCACCTCGTGAGAGTGATCAGGGTGGCGCAAGGCCCCGGGAGCCGGGGCCTCACGCCGACGCGGGGACTCTGCTGTCAGCCCCGGTAGAAGTAGCCGGTGACCTCAGCGCACACCTCGACGATCGTGTACTCCGGAGTTTCCCACTGCATGTTTTTCCTCCTCTTTCGCGGACATCGAAGAGCATCTGGGATCCGGTGGAGGCGCTACAACCGATCTTGGACCAGCGGTCGGCAACCGGTGCCGAACGGCGCTCCGCGGCCCACGAATGGGACTACCGCTCGCGCGCCGGAACCGTCGGCCTGCGGTGGACGAGCCGCCCGCCGGGATCCTTCTGGTTGGCCCGGAGCAGGGCGTCCTGCACCAGGTGGTGGTCCGGCGAGTGCCGGCACACCGGGTCGGTGCGTCCCGCGTCGCCGGTCAACGCGAAGGCCTGGCACCGGCAGCCGCCGAAGTCCAGCTCCTTGCGCGGGCAGCTCCGGCACGGGTCGGGCATCCAGTCCGTGCCCCGGAACGCTTCGAAAGCGGGCGACTTCGCCCAGATCCACGCGAGGTCGTGGTCGCGCACCGAAGCGAACTCCATCGTCGTGATCCCGGCGGCCACCGGGCAGGGGTAGACGACGCCGTCCGGGGCGACGGTCAGTGCCGTCCGCGCCCAGCCGCCCATGCACGGCTTGGGGTAGGTCTCGTAGTAGTCCGGGAGGATCCAGAGCAGTTCCAGCTGCTCCGCCAGCTCGGCCTTCCGGCGGGCGTAGACGCCGACCGCCTCGTCCAGCTGGGCCTTGCTCGGCATCAGCGGTTCGCGGTTGCGCAGCGCCCAGCCGTAGTACTGGGCGTTGGCGAGCTCCAGCCGTTCGGCGCCCCACTTCACGCAGACGTCGATGATCGCGTCCAGCCGGTCCAGGTTCAGCCGGTGCAGGACGACGTTCATGTTCAGCGGCAGCCCGGCGTCGCGGATGATCCGCGCGGCCGCCTCCTTCTTGTCGAAGCGCTTGCTCGCCGCGATCAGGTCCGTCGCCTCGGCGGCGTCACCCTGGATGCTCAGCTGGGCGCTGTTGAGCCCCGCCGCGACGAGCGATCCCGCGCGGCGCTCGGTGAGCCCGAGGCCGCTGGTGATCAGGTTCGTGTACAGGCCGAGGCGGCGGCACTCGGCGACCAGCGTCTCCAGATCGCCGCGGACGAGGGGTTCCCCGCCCGAAAAGTGGACCTGCAGGACGCCGAGCCCGGCCGCTTCGCCGAGCACCCGCAGCCAGTGCTCGGTGCCGAGCTCGTCCTGCCGTTCGAGCAGCGCCAGGGGGTTCGAGCAGTAGACGCAGTGCAGCGGGCACCGGTGGGTGACCTCGGCCAGCAGGCCGTAGGGCGGCGGTGCGGTCACTTGACCACCACCCAGCCGCGGCCGCTGGCGTCCTGGAGGAACGCCATGACGTCGCTGGTGAGATCGGTCGCCTCGAAGTCGTGCTCGAGCCGCTCGACCAGCTGCCGCACGGTCCGGCTGCCGTCGCAGAGTCCCAGGATCGCCGCCCCGGACTTGTTCAGGAGCACCACCCTCTCGGGCAGCAGGAGCAGCTCCACGTCCCGCACGCTGTCGTGCTTGAGCACCGCTTTGGTGGCCAGCCGGGGCGTGGCCGTCAGGTCGTCGACATCCATCACGAACGCTTGCCGTACGCGAGCTGCACGGCGTCGAGCAGGCTCCAGAGGACGTCGCACTTGAACTCCAGCGCCCGCGCGCAGGCGTCCTGCTGCTCCCGGGACTTCGCGTGGTTGAGCACCAGTTCGAGCAGGTGCGCGATGTCCTTCGGCTGCTGGGTGAGCCGGGCCCGGAAGTAGTCCAGGCCTTCCGGCGCGATCCACGGGTAATGATGCTCGACGTCGGTGATCCGGCGGCTGAGCAGGTCCGGCGCGAACAGCTCGGTCAGCGCCGACGCCACGGACTCCAGCCACGGCCGCCGGCGGCAGAAGTCCACGTAGGCGTCCACGGCGAAGCGCACGCCGGGCAGCACCGTGTCGTCGTCGAACAGCTGCTCGCGGGTCAACCCGACGGCTTCGCCCAGGCGCACCCACTTCTCGAGGCCGCCCTCGTCCCCCGTGCGCCCGTCGTGGTCGATGATGCGCCGGATCCACCGGCGCCGGTCGTCCCGGCCGGGGAGCTTGGTCAGGATGAACGCGTCCTTCACCGGCAGGTTCACCTGGTAGTAGAAGCGGTTCCGCACCCACCCCCGAAACTCCTCTTCGGTCAGCGAGCCCGCGTGCATGCGTTCGTTGAACGGGTGCAGGTGGTGGTACCGCTTCTCCCCGATCGACCGCAGCCGCGCTTCGAACTCCTCCGTCGCTTCCGAGGACCAGGCGTTCACACTTCCACCTCCAGGCCGGCTCGACCGACCTCGATGCCCAGGTCCGTCAGCCGGCGTCGCTCCGGGGACTCTTCGTCGAGGATCGGGTTCGTGTTGTTGATGTGCGTGTAGATCTTCCGCTTCGCCGGCAGCGCGGCCAGCGCGCGAGCGGAGCCGTCGGCGCCACCGACGGGCAGGTGCCCCATCGAGCGCCCGGTCCGGTTTCCCGCGCCCTGGCCGGACATTTCGTCGTCCGTCCAGAACGTGCCGTCCAGGAAGACGCAGTCGGCCGACGCCACCTGCTCGGCGAACGCCGCGTCCCACCGGGGCAGCGTCGGCGCGTACACCACGGTTCCGCCCGTCACCCGGTCTTCCAGGCGGAACCCCACCTCCCACTCGGCCGAGGCGCACGGACGCCCGACATAGCGAGGTGGCTTGGACCCGGTCGGGAAGGCCGTCACGCGCAACCGGTCGTCCAGGTCCAGGGGCAGGCCGGTGTCGAGCCGGGACCAGGAGAGGTCCGCGTAGTCGCTGAGCAGGTCCCGGACCGGGAAGGACGAGGTCAGCGCTTCGAGCACGGGGGACGTCCCGTAGACCGTCAGCGTCGGCCCCTCCCGCAGCACCAGCAGGCCGATCGTGTGATCGAACTCCGCGTCCGTCAAGAGCACCCCGGCCACCGGTGTCTCGCGGACGTCCGGGCCCGGGTGCAGCGCGGGATCCGCCGCGATCTGGTGGTGGACGTCCGGGGTCGCGTTCAGCAGGAACCACCGCTCACCGGTTCCGGAGACGGCGATCCCGGCGTGGGTCGTCGCGGCTTCGGGCTTGGCACGGGCCTTCCGGCAGCCGGCGCACGCGCAGTTCCACTGCGGATATCCGCCGCCCGCCGCGACTCCGAGACAGTGAACGAACATGTCCCTCCCGAGCTCGGCTTTCTCCCGCAACCTTCATCGCCCCGCGCCGGACCTGGCAACCGATCGCGAACGACCGGTACCGGATCACGGACGAACGGCGACCGTCCCCGCACGAGCGGACCGCACCGGGCCGCTCAGTTCGCCGGGGTGCGGATTCCGGCCAGGCGGGCCGCCGCGGCGAAGCCGGCGTCGGTGCCGGGCCAGTGGGCGCGCACGGCGTCGAGCCCCGCGCGGCGGACGACGCCGCGGAGGACGGCCGTGACGATGATGGCGTCGTCGGCGTGGCCGAGCACCGGGATGAAGTCGGGGATCAGGTCGATCGGCATGGCGAGGTAGACCAGCAGGAGGCCGAGCCGGATCCGGACGCCGCGGGGCAGGGCGGGGTCCGCGGCCAGGCGCCGGATGAGCCGCAGCACGTCGGGCAGCAGCCGCAGCGCCTCGCGCAGGAGACCGCCCCGCGGCCGGACGACGACGAGCGCGACGATCAGCGCGAGCCAGGCCAGCACGAGCGCGATGGCGACGCCGATCAGCAGGTCCCACCAGAACGAGCCGGTCACTGCCGGCCGACGGCGCGGAGCCGGGGTGCCGGGCGGCCACGAGGTTCGACGCCCATTCCGCGCACGTTACGCCCGTGGCATCCGGCTGGTCCAGGCGTGACACCAGCACCGAGGCATCCGTCACGGTCCTGTGTGGACGAACGACCTCGGGTACCGATTCGCGTCGGGCTGCTCAGCTCGTGCCCGTGAGGTGTGCGTAGGCGACGATGTTGTCCAGGTAGCTGCGCGCCGCTCGGTCGAATTCGCCGCCGCAGGTGACGAGGCGTAGACCCGCGTACTCGACGGCTCCGTAGACGTCCTCGGCCGGGAATCGGCTCTTCGGGTACTGCCTCAGCGCGTCGACCGTGAACGTTGCCGTTTTGCCGTCGCTGCGGCGGACGTTGATCTGGGCCCCCGGCGTGAGCTTGGACAGCCGGTAGAACACGGCCGGGCCGCGGTAGGAGTCGATGTGGCCCAGGATGACCGAGGCGCCCGCCTCGCCCGGCGTCGGGCCGTAGTCGTACCAGCCGGCCCTGCTGAAGTCCTTGGGTGACTCGACGGTCCGGTCGGGGTTGAGGCCCAGCGACAGCAGCGAACTGTCCACGCCGATGCTGGGCACCTGGATCGAGACCGGTGTCGACCGGGGCAACGGCACCGTCGGGCGGGGGGCCGGGCGGCCGGTGGTGGGCGGCGGGGTCGTCGTGGTCGGTGCGGGGACGCTGCCGGCCGCGGCGATGGGGGCCTGGCCGGGTTTGTGGGTGACGCCGGCCCAGACCAGGCCGCCGCCGGTCAGGGCCAGCACCACCGCCAGCGCCGGCAGGAGCGCGCGGCGGCGCCGGCGGGCGTCGGATTGACGCCCGCCGGGCTCGGGAAGCTGGTCAGCCACGGGTTTCTTCGTCGTCGCCGGGACGGCGGTGGCGGCTCACGGCGACCGCCGCCGCGCCGGCGACCAGGACCGCTCCGGTGGCCGTGAGGGCGGCGCCGGTCTGGTCGTCGCTCGCTCCGCCCGCCCCCATCGCCGGGGCGCCCTTCGGCACGGTCGGCGCGGCGACCAGGAACGGCGCGACGGCGGCGAGCACGGTGGCCTTGTCCTTCGGCGTTTCGGTGTTGCCCATGAAGACCCCGCCCTTCGCGGGCAGGCCGAGCAGGTTCCCGACGATCGCCGCGTGCCGGGCTTCGACACCGAAGATGCCCGCCGCGGCCTGCAGGATGGTCTTGTCCTTGACGAAGCCCGCCGCACCGAGGTACGCGCCGACGCCGACGTTCTCGAAGGTGTGGCTGGCCGTCAGGAAGCTCATGCGGTTGTCGAACGCGGCCCCGAAGTTCACCATCGGCGCTTCGACCGGGGTCCCGCCCAGCTTCTTGATCGTCGCGGTCAGGGTCGTGACGTGCGACTCCTCGTCGGACTGGATCTGCTTGAGGTAGTCGGCTTCCGCCCCGGAAAGGGCGACGGCCTGGTTGCCCTGGACGTAGAACGCCGATTCCAGGTACTCCAGCGTCAACGCGTAGTTGAGGACGTCGAGGTCGCTGCCGAAGTCGCCGGCCTGGGCCAGCGCCCAGCGGTTGCCGAGCGCGCCGAGTGCCAGCCGGGGCGAGACGTCGGTGGCCTGCCCGTGGATGAGATCACGCCTGTTCATGAGTGCTTTCCTTACGAGGTCGGGAAGTCAGGAGAGGAACGGCTTGACGATGGCGAGGACTTCGTCCTTCGTCCGCTGCTTCTCGATGGGCGCGGGGAACGGCGCGCCGCCCATGAGCGAGGCCAGCACGGCCGCGTGCCGCGACTCCACACCGGCGATGGACGCGGCCGCGCCCAGCACGTCACCGCTCTTGATCAGCCCGACCTGACCGTGGTACGCCGTCACGCCGACCTCTTCGAAGGTGGACGCCGCTTTCAGGAAACCCGCCTTGTCCTTGAACGTCTCGTCCGGGTACTTGATCGCCGGCTTGGCGACCGGGGTGCCGCCGAGCTGCTTGATCAACGCCGTGACCGCCGTGACGTGCGCGCTCTCGTGGTCGGCGATCTCGGTGATCAGCTCGAGCTCACGGCCGCTGACGAGTTTCTTCGCCAGCCCCGTGGTGTAGAAGTCCGACTCCAGGTACTCGAGTGTCAACGCGTAGTTGAGGATCTCGAGATCGCCCGCGTCGCCGGCGGCCGGCGCGGCGATCGCCGAGGTCACCACCGACCCCAGGCCGCCCGCGACCAGCGTCGCGCCGACCCCGACCAGACCCGCCATCCGGAGGAAGGCCCGGCGGTCGGTCTCGGTGGCGATACCCAGCACCGGCTTACCGCCGAAAACCCTGTCGTTCCTGAAAGATCGCATTCGACACCACGCTCTCTGCGCGCTGCGTCCGGCTCGAAGCCGAGCAGGCTCGTTGGTGAGATCCGGCCGGAGCAAAGAAGAAAGTCAGCGAAACCGGCGATCACCCGAGGGCGGCGGCAACCTCACCGGCTGCCGCGCACCCCGGGTCGGACCGCCTCGGCCGGATCTCGGATCGGTGTCCACCGACCACCATGGTTCGGAGGCCCACCCGATCGGGTTCACCCGGCAAGGCGACCCGGCCGGCCTCCCGAGCGCGCGGAATCTCCGGGCTCATCCCCCACCACCTGCGGCGAAACGCAGATCAGGGTGAGAAATCCCCTGACCCGATCCTCGCGAGGATCACTCTGATGGCCCAGTAGCCGCAGCACCGGTCCGTCCACGCGTCGCGCGCCGCCGGCTCGGACCAAGCTCGACGCGCCAATGCCTCGAACGCTTCATGGACAGGCAGCCCGGCCCCCGCTGCTCGAAACGAGTTCACGTTCTGTCGTTCAGACTGCCGAGACAGGAATCGCGGCCATGGAAGAACTGCTCGAGCGGGTGGCGTGCGGAGACCGTTCCGCCTTCGACCGGTTGTACCGGGAATTCTTCGGTCTGGTCTTCCACATCGTGTACAGCGTGGTGCAGGACCACGCACAGTCCGAAGAGGTCACCCAGGAGACGTTCCTCGAACTCTGGGCGACGGCGGCCCGTTTCGACGTCACGCAGGGCACCGGCGCCCGCTGGGTCACGATGATCGCGCGGCGGCGGGCCGTCGACCGGGTGCGCGCGGCACAGGCGGCACGCGAGCGCGACAACCTGGTCGCCCGCCAGGCGTTGATCCCGACCGAGCCCGATCCCAGCGAACAGGCGCTCACCGGGGCCGAGGTCCGCCGGCTCCGGGACGCGCTGGCGAAACTGCCGAAGGAGCAGCAGATCCTGCTCACGCGGGCCTACATCGACGGGATGGCCTACCGGGAAATCGCCGCGGCACTGGGGATTCCGGTCAACACCGTGAAGTCGCGCGTCCGGCTGGCCGCGGCCAAGCTCCGGGAGCTGATCCCGCGTTGAGCGCCGTCAGCCCAGGATGCCCGCGACGTTCGCGCGGTCGGCACCCAGGGTGACGTACACCCCCGCCCACGCCCGGTCGGCGTCGGACGGCGCCGCGCGGTCGCAGTAGGGCTTCCGCCCGTTGGCGGTGTAATACCGAAGCAGGGGCAGGGTTTCGTCGGTCCGGACCTGCGCCGGATCGCGGTAGCGGGCGCCCGGACCGGCCGGCTGGTGCTTCATGCAGCCGACCGGCTGGTTGCCCTCGTTGTCGAACACCGGCCCCGGATCGGGCGGGGCGGCCGAACACCCGGCGAGCAGGAGCAAGCAGGCCAGTGCGGCGATCGCGCGCATCGTCATCCGTTTCCCGTCGCGGCGCGGACGGCCAGGCCGAGCCCGACCACCAGCACCAGTGTCGCGGTGAGCACCGGCATCCAGCCGGACAACCGGGCGGCCCGGGCGCGCAGCCGGTCCATGCGGCGCATCGTCTCCAGGCGGTCGCGCAGCCGGACCAGGATCAGGCCGACGGCGGTCAGCGTGGCCGCCATGCCGAACCCGTAACCGAAGACCAGCAGGACGCCGAACCACGTCCGGCCGAGCGCGACCGCGCCCAGCAGGACGACGAGCGCCGACGGGCTCGGGACCAGTCCCCCGGCGACCCCCATCCCGATCAGTCCCCCGCGCCCGAAGCCCTGCCCATGACCGTGGCCGTGGCCGTGGCCATGACCATGTCCATGTCCGTGACCGTGCCCATGTCCGTGGCCGGGCGTTCCCGCTCCGGCGACGGCACCGACCAGGACCGGTTCCTCCTGCACCTGCTTCGCGTGGTTGCGCAGCGCCGTCACCAGCAGCCAGGCGCCGATGCCCGTCACCAGCAGCCCGCTCGCCACCCCGAGCCAGCTCAGCACGCTCTCCCCCGCGAGCGCGCTCGACCCGCTGATGACCAGCCCCAGCAGCAGCACCCCGGCGGTGTGGGTCACCGTCACCGTCGCGCCGACGACCAGCGCGTCCCGCGTCGACCCGCGTTTCCCGGCCAGGTAGGCGGCGATCAGCGTCTTGCCGTGCCCGGGCAGGGCCGCGTGCGACGCGCCGAGGAGCAGCGACAGCAGCACGGCGAGGGCGCCCACCGCCGGGGTCAGGTCGTCGGTGCCGACCAGGTCGGTGAACGTCCGGGTGACCGTGCCGACCACCGCGTCCAGCGGCCCGAGGTGCGGGGCGACGTCGGCGGCGGCACCCCCGCCGGCCCCGGGTTCGACGCGCAGGGTGGCCTCGCGGACGTCGAGCGGGTCGGCCAGCAGGTCGTCGGGGTAGGCGCGCAATTCGTTGCTGACGCTGGACGTCGGCAGCCCGTCGGCCGGGAGGCGGACGCCGTCGCCGACGGCTGTCATCTCGCGCCAGCCGATCCGGTCGGTGCGGAAGCCGTCGCGGATCGTCAGCGTCGCGGCCCGGTCCAGCCGAGCGGGCGCGGACATCGCGCAGGTGAGCCTGCTCGTCGCGAGCCCGGCCTGGCCCGGCGGGAACTCCAGGGTGCTGGAGTTCAGCGTCAGCGACACGAGCCGGCCGTCGACCGCGACGGGCGTGGCCGACAGCAGGGCCGCGCAGTCGACGGCGGCCCTGGCGGCGGCCTCCGCGGCGCTGACCACGCCGTCGTGGTCGGTGTCCACGGCCGGCTTGTCCTGGACCGTCGGGATCTCCGCACTGTCCACAACGGACAGCAGGTCGAGCGTGCCCGGGTGCAGCGTCAGCCCGTCGTAGTGGTTGACGGTGAAGTTCCCGAGCGGGTGCGCGGCCGCGGCCGGCGCGGTGAGGAGTGCGAGCGCCAGCAGCCCGAACAGGACGGCCACGAGCCGTTTCATCGCGCCGCCTTGAGCCGGTCGAGCGTCCGGCGCGCGTCCGGGGCGCCGAGCGGGGAGAAGTACGGGTTGGTGCCGAGCGCGTCCGACAGCGCGGCGACGGCGTCGGCGTTGCGGCCCAGCGCCGTGAGCGTCATGCCCCGGTGGTACGCGAACGTCGCGGTGCGCCCGCCGAGCGAGGCGGCGCGGTCGAGGTAGGTCGACGCCTCGGCGTCGCGGCCGTTGAGGTGCAGGGCCCAGCCGAGGGCGTCGGCGACGAGCACGTTCTGCCGGCGCCCCCATTCGGCCTGCGCGTGCGCCAGCGCGCCGGCGTTGTCGCCGCGGCTCGCGGCGACGGCGGACGCGGTGAGGTCGTCGGTGACCCCGGCCGCGGCGAAGAGCCGCTGCTGGCTGTCGAGCACCGCGAACTGCTGCTCGGCCTCGGGCCCGCGGCCGGCCGCGACGAGCAGGTCGGTGTACTCCTGCAGGTACTGCGGCAGCGGCACCCGGGCGACGATGTCGCGGTAGCCCGCAAGAGCGTCGTCGACCCGGCCGCGCGCGGCGGCGACCTTGGCCTGGCCCTCCAGCAGCGAGACGTTCCGCGCGTCGACGGCCAGCCCCTGGTCGTACTCGGCCGCGGCGGCGTCGAGGTCGCCGGAGTTGAACGCGAGTTCGCCGAGGTAGTAGCGGCAGAAGGCGACGTCGCTGGGGCTGGTGGCGTCGGCGACCGCGCGTTGCAGGGCCGCCCGGGCGTCGTCGACCCGGCCGTGCAGCTCGAGGTCGTAGGAGGCGCGGGTGAAGGAGGACACGCCGGGCTTGTGGTCGAGCATCCGCTGGATCGCGTCGGTGGCCGCGCCGGCGTCGCCGAGCTGGGTCAGCGCGTCGGCGAGCACGCCGTAGGACTCGGCGGTGTCGGGCAACGCGGCTTCCGCGCGTTCACCCCAGGTCTTGCCGGCGGCGAAATCGTGGCGGGCGTTGGCGAGCGCGCCCATCCCGATCAGCGCCGGGCCGTTGCCGTCGGGCTGCTGCCGCAGGGACTTCTCCAGCGCACCCTGGGCTTTCGGGTAGTAGGCGGGGTCGGCGGTGATCCGGGCCTGCTCGACGTAGGCGCTGCCCAGCTGGGCCCAGGTGAGCGGGTCCTGCGGTGTCCGGCGCAGCTTGTCCTGGGCGACGCCGATGCTGTGGGCGAGCGTGTCCTGCGCGACGGGAACCGGCGCCGGTCCCGCGGCGGGCGTGGACTGACCGGCCGACACGCTGGCGACGAGCACCACCGCGCCGGCGACCAGGACGGCGACGGCGAGGATCCGGCGTGACCGGGTGGAGCGTTCGGACATTCGGGGACCTCACGGCCGGACGCCGGTGGCGGGTGCCGGGCACCCGCCACCGGCGTCGGTGGACTTATTCGACCGCGGTACCGGGACGGCGGCGCAGCAACCACACGCCGGACCCCAGCAGCACCGCGGCGGCCAGGCCGCCGAGCGCGGGCTTGACCGGGAACGGGGTGCCGGCAGCGGGACCGGCGGCTCCTCCGGACGTGGCACCTCCACCGACGGCCCCGCCTCCGCCGCCACCGCCCGCGTTCACCGCGGAGTTGTGCGGCAGCGCGACGTACGGGAAGGCGCTCCCGAACGGCACGTCGTTGGCGTTCACCTTGTCCCCGGTCGCCAGTGCCGGGACGATGACGCCGGTCTGCGCGGCCCCTTCGAGCGCCTGGACCTCGATGTCGACGACGTCGTCGGTGAGCCGGCGGCCGTTCGGGAAGCCCTGCAGGTCACCGGCGAGGACGCCGAGCCGGTTCGGGTTCGCCGCGACCGGCACCGCGGTGTTGAGCCGCAGCATCTCCGACGGCGTGAACTTCTTGGCGTTGACGTCGGCGTTGTTCAGCTGCGAGTTGAGGTCCGCCTTGATCGGGCCACCGGCCTTGGTGGTGACGCCGGTCAGGAAGATCTCGGCCAGGTCGTTGCGCGGGGTCGCGGGGGCCGGGAGCCCGTAGATGGCCTGGATCAGCTTGGGCACCTCGGGCGAGGTCACGCGGTCGACCAGCTCCGGGACGTTGTGGTCCTGGTCCGGGGTGAGCGCGTTGAACTTGTCCTTGAGCCCGGCGGGCACGACGACCTCGTTGACCAGCGGGTTGCCCAGGCGCGAGACCTGGACGTACGGGCCGGCCTGGGTGTTCTTGCCCGGCGTCTTGATGCTCAGCGACTGCCGTTCGGTGTCGCTCCACACGCCGATCACCGGGTTGCGGGCCGCGTTGCCGTTCAACGCGAGCGCGGACTTCGGCACCTGCAGGGCGATGGTGTTGACGTTGTAACCGCGCAGGGTGTCCTGGCCGACCTCGGACAGGTTGCCGCCGTAGAGCAGGTCGAAGACGCGCAGGTCGAGGAAGAAGGCGTCGTCGGCCTGCCCGGCGAAGCTCTTGCCGCCGCCGGGCAGGTTCGTCACGGCCTGATCGCGCAGTGCGCCGTAGTTCGGCATCGACGCCGCACCGGTGTTCGACGGCGCGGTCTTGCCGGCGTGCACGACGTTCTTCGAGCGGCCGTACTTGTCGATGACGTCGAGGTCGTAGCTCTGACGGAACAACAGGTTCGGGTCGTCGAGCGAGGTGACCGGGCCGTTGTCGTAGAGGAACGTCGACTTGCCGCGGCGGTCGTCGGTCTTGAACGTCCACCGGTAGGTCAGGTCCGGCTTGGCGTCGCCGTCGCTGTCGATGTTGATGTCGTAGTGGGCGTCGGTGGCCCAGGGGTAGAAGTTCGGGCCGCCGTTGGGTTCCTCGAACGGGTACCAGTTGGCGACCAGCGTGACGGCGTCCGGCTTGTCCGGGCTGACGAAGGCGTAGACGTCGGTGTTGTCGACCGGCGGGTCCCCGGCGATGAGCGGCGCCTCGCGGTGGCTCGACGCGGCGGCGAGATCGGTGCCCAGGCCGATCAGCGCGCTCGTGAGCACCACACTCCCCACCGCGAGCAGGGAGAGGCCCACACGCCGGGTCCGGCGGGACGGGAGCAGTACTGGCATGCAGCAGACCTTTCACCGACGGCACCGTCGCCGGTGCCGTTCCGGGTCGTTCCCGCCCGATGCGGAAACAGCCTCCGGGCCCGTTTTTCCGGGCAAGCACGATCCCATTCGGAGCCGTGTGTGGTCCGGTTCACTCCCGAACAGGTGAACATTCCGGCCGTTGCTTTCGACCTGTTCATCTGTCTAGTGTCACCGATATTCCCTGCTCCACCGTGTCCCCCGAAGTCCCCCGAACTCGAGGCGGCGATGAGCGCGATCCCGAAGAACACCACCATCCGGCGCGCCCTGTCCCGCCGCGACCGCGCGTCGATCGCGGGCATGGCCGCGGTCATCCTGGCGCTCAACCTCGCCGGCTGGGGCGTGCTCGGCCTGGTCGTCGCACCACGCCACTACGCACTCGGGACGTCCGGGGTGTTCGGCCTGGGGCTGGGGGTCACGGCGTTCACGCTCGGCATGCGGCACGCGTTCGACGCCGACCACATCGCCGCGATCGACAACACCACCCGCAAACTGATCGCCGACGGAAAACGGCCGTTGTCGGTCGGTTTCTGGTTTTCCCTCGGCCATTCGACCGTCGTTTTCCTGCTGTGCCTGCTGCTTTCACTCGGGGTTCGCGCGCTCGCCGGCCAGGTGGGCGACGACGGATCCGCCCTGCACCGGACGACCGGCCTGATCGGCACGTCGGTCTCCGGGGTGTTCCTGTACGTGATCGCGATCCTGAACCTCGTGGTGCTGGGCGGGATCCTCCGCGTCTTCCGGAGCATGCGACGCGGCGACTTCGACGAGGCGGAGCTGGAGCAGCAGCTGGACAAGAGGGGGTTCCTGAACCGGATCCTCGGCGGCGTCACCAAAGCGGTGCGCAAGCCGTGGCACAGCTACCCCGTGGGTGTCCTCTTCGGACTCGGCTTCGACACGGCCACCGAGATCGGCCTGCTGGTGCTCGCCGCGGGCGCGGCCGCGTTTTCGCTGCCCTGGTACGCGATCCTGGTGCTGCCGGTGCTGTTCGCGGCCGGCATGACCCTGTTCGACGCGATCGACGGGTGCTTCATGAACTTCGCCTACGCCTGGGCGTTCGCGCGGCCCGTCCGCAAGATCTTCTACAACCTCGTGATCACGGCACTCTCGGTGGCGGTCGCCCTGATCGTCGGCACGATCGAGCTGCTGTCCCTGCTCGTGGACAAGCTGGGCATCACCGGTCCGGTCGCCGTCGTCGCCCACGTGGACCTCGACCACATCGGCTTCCTGATCGTCGGGCTCTTCGTCGTCACCTGGCTGGCCGCCCTCGCCGTCTGGCACTTCGGCCGCATCGAAGAGAAGTGGAGCCCGCCCGCTTCCCCGGTGCTGCCGCCGAACGCGGAAAACCGGTCGTCGCCGTAGCCATGGAGATTCGGCTACGGCGACGACCGGACGAAGAAGCTTACTTGTTGGTGCCGGGGGTCAGCACCTTGTCGATGACGAAGACGGTGGCGTTCTTGGTGGGGATGTTGCCACAGAGGATCTTCGCGCCGTTGACGGTCATGTTGTCCCCGGTGCCCTCGATCTTCAGCGGCCCACCGGCGGCGTTGAGCGAGTCGAGGGTGCCGGCGGACGCGAGGCCCTTGGCGTCGTAACGCTTGCCGACGACGTGGTACTGCAGGATCGGCGACAGCTCGGCCGGCTTGCCCGCCAGCTCGTTGAACTTCGCGTCACCCAACGCCGCGAAAGCCGGGTCGGCCGGGGCGAACACCGTGATGGCGGGGGCGCTGTTGAGGGTGTCGACCAGGTTGGTGGCCTTGACCGCGGCGACCAGCTTGGTCAGCAGCGGGTTCGTCGACGCGGCCGACGCGACCGGCTGCGGGCCCATCGAGTCCAGCGAACCCGGCGCGGAACCCTGCGGCAGCTGGGAGCAGGCGGGGCCGAAGACGTCGGCGTTGGTGGTCATGCCGTCGGCGGCGGCGGCCGCGCTGGTCGTGGGGGCGGCCATCGAGGACGACGGGGCCGGGGCGCTGGAGCTGCCCGACGACGCGGTGTCGCTGCCGCTGCACGCGGTCAGGGCCAGGGCGGCAGCCGCGGTGAGACCGATTCCGGCAATACGAAGCTTGCTCATGAATTCACTCCAGAGGATTACGCGGTGGAAACGGAACTTCAGCGGTTTCCGTCTTGTTGCTGGTGATTCGGAACCCCCGGGGAACCGGATTGGTTTCGGGGAAGTTTTTCTCAGGCGGCCGTGAACGTGACGTTGTGCCAGCCGGTCGCGCCGTCGGGAACGGTGCCCGCGCGCATGTCGGTCTGCGTGTAGCCGGACTTGTCGGTGGCGCGGCAGAACACCTGGTGCACCCCGGCGGGCAGGTCGACCTCGGTCCACCACATCCGCCAGGTGTTGAGGTTGACCTCCTGCGACAGCGTGGTCTGCTGCCACGGGCCCTGGTCCACGCGCACCTCGACCTTCTCGATCCCGGTGTGCTGCGCCCAGGCGACCCCCGCGACGCGCGTCTTTCCCTTGGGGACGCTGGCGAACCCGCGGTGCGAGTCGAACCGTGACTCCGTCTTGATCGGCGCTTCCTTGCTCCAGCCGCGCTTGAGCCAGTAGGCCTGACGCGCGGCCCACGTCGTGACCTCGATGTCCACGACCCACTTCGTCGCCGACACGTAGCCGAACAGGCCGGGTGTGACGAGCCGCGCGGGGAAACCGTGTTCCAGCGGGAGCGGCTCGCCGTTCATCCCGATGGCGAGCATCGCGCCGCGGCCGCGGTCCTGGGCCGCCGCGACCGGCGTGCCCGACGTCCAGCCGTCGACGCTGGTGCAGAACAGCTGCTCGGCGCCGGGTTCCACGCCGGCTTCCTGCAACAGGTCGGCCAGGTCGACGCCGATGAAGTTCGACGTCGACACGTAGTCCCCGCCGACCTCGTTGGACACGCACGTCATGGTGACGGTGCGCTCGACCAGCGGCCGGTTGCGGATGTCGTTGTAGCTGTAACGGATTTCGCGGCCGACCATGCCGTGCAGCCGCAGGCTCCAGTCCTCGGTCCGCACCTGCGGCACGGACAACGCCGTGTCCACGCGGTAGAACTTGTCGTTCGGCGTCAGGAACGGCGGCGTGCCCAGCTTGGCGAAGTCGGCGTCCGCCGGGATCATCGGCGCCGTCCGCGCCGGGACGAGCTTGCCGACCGCCTCACGGGACGCGGTGGCGTCACGGGACGAGCTGATCAGCTGCCCGCCGAGACCGGCCGCGCCGGCACCCACGACGACACCCGCGCCGCCGATCAGGAACCGCCGCCGGGACGTGCCGGTCTTCTCGTCCGTCTCCGGGTCGCGCCACACGCGCGGCGCGATCCGGTGCAAGAGAAGGAAAACCGCGACGCCGGCGATCAGGCTGGCGACCGGGGCCAGCAGCGCGACCGCGCTCAGGTCCGGGCGCTGGTAGACGGCGAACGCGCCGACCAGGCCGAACACGGCGATGAGCACGGTGCCCGGCACCGGCGACCGTCGCGAAAGGACACCCGCGAGCGCCGCAACCCCCAGCATGACCACGGCCATGCTGCCCAGCAGCACGAGCTTGTCGTAAGTGCCGAACGTGCGGACGGCGAAGTCCTTCAGCTCGATCGGCGTGAGGTCGATGGCGCCGTTGCCCACCGCCAGGTAGGGCGAGGCGTTGATGCTGATGAACCCCGCGACCAGGTGCCCGACCGCCAGCGCGGCGGCCAGGGCGAGGACGCCGGTGAAAGCGGCCGCGAAAAACCGCAGCCGCGTCTTCCCCGGTGGTGCGGGTGTCTCGGGGCGAGCCAGTTCCGTTGCGGTCATACCCAGCGTTCGGCTCTGACCCGCCCAGCGTATTGGTGCCGTGACCTTCCCGACACCCACGATCACCCGAAAGGTGCGCCCGCAGCTCAGCTGAAACAACGACCAATACGCACCGGGGTCGACCTCGAACATCTGAAGACAGGCCGCTCGCAGTGATCCACTGCGTCACAGGCTCGGCTCCGGCCGGGAAGGATTTTCATGGCCGCCGCCGCACGCGCCACCACCGTAACCCTCCTCCATCGACCCACCGGCACCCACCCGGACAACGCGCCCGCCACCCCCGAAGAGCTCCTCCGGCGATCCGCGCTGGGCGACGAGCAGGCTTTCGCGCTGCTCTACGACCAGCTCGTGAGCCCGATCTTCGGCACCGTGATGCAGGTCCTGCGCAGCCGCGCGCAGTCCGAAGAGGTCACCCAGGAGGTGCTGCTCGAAATCTGGCGCAAGGCCGCCCAGTTCGACTCCGCGCGGGCGAAGGTCAGCACGTGGGCGCTGACGATCGCCCACCGCCGGGCCATCGACCGGGTCCGCTCCGAGCAGTCCGCCCGCAACCGGCAGGAACGATCCGACCTGCTGGACATGCGACGCCCGTACGACGACGTCGCCGAGTCGACGATGTCCACTGTGGACCGTGACCTGGTTCGGCAAGCGCTGGGCGTGCTCACCGATCTGCAGCGGGAGTCGATCCTGCTCGCCTATTTCCACGGACTCACCTGCCGGGAGGTCGCCGAAAAGCTCGGCGTCGCGATCGGCACCGTCAAAACCCGCATGCGCGACGGCATGATCCGCCTGCGGGACGCGTTGGGAGCGACCCGATGACCACCGCCGAAGCCCACACCCTCACCGGTGCGTACGTCCTCGACGCCGTCACCGACCTCGAACGCGCCGCCTTCGACCGCCACCTGGCCGAGTGCGGGACTTGTGCCGCGGAAGTCCGCGAGCTCCGGGAGACCGCCGCGCGCCTCGGTGCCGCGATGACCGCCGTCCCCGGCAACGGCCTGCGCAGCCGGGTGCTCACCGCGGTCGCCGAGACCCGGCAGCTCCCGCCCCGGGTGGCACCCGCCGCCGCGCGACGGACGTGGCGCAAGCTCGCCACGATCGTCACCGCGTCGATCGCGGCCGCCGCCGCGATCCTGGTCGGCGGCGTCGGCATCGGCCTGTCGCAGACTGGCACCACACCGGTTCCGGTCGCCGGCTCCGCCCAGGTCCAGAACGCCTCGGACGCGGTCACCGTCCGGGCCGGCGCGGCCACCGCGACGCTCTCGCGGTCACTCGGCCGGGTCGTCGTGACCGCGTCGGGGCTGCCCGCGCTCGACGCCGGGCACGCCTACCAGGTCTGGCTGATCGGCCCGCGCGGTCCGCAGTCCGCCGGCCTGCTGCCGGCGGGCGACGGGACGCTCGGCACGGTCCTGCCGGGCGACACCGACCGGGTCGCCATCACCACGGAGCCCGCGGCGGGCTCGCCGCAGCCGACCACCGCCGCCGTGGCGCGGCTCCCGCTGGCCTGACCGGACCCGTCGCCACAGCGAGGCGGGCGAGCGGGGTACCGCGATCCGGTGCCCCGCTCGCCCGGTCCGCCCGGGCCCACCACTTACGCTGTCCTGGTGCTCCGGACCGACCGGAGACGGGGAGGCGAGCCCGGTGCCGGACGGCAGACCCGACCTGGTCCTCTGCGACCCCGGGCGGACGGGCGCGTTGCACGACAGCGGGCTCTCGGCCCGCGCGGACAGCGCGATGGACCGGTTCGCCGCCATGGTCCGGGTGCAGCTGCGGGTCCCGGTGGCGCTGGTGTCCCTGGTCGAGCCGGACCGCCAGGTCTTCCCCGGCATGCAGGGGCTCCCCGAGCCGTGGGCCACCGCCCGCCACACCCCGCTCAGCCACTCGTTCTGCCGGCACGTCGTGATCACCGGGGAACCGCTCGTGCTCACCGATGCCCGCACCGTGGCGCTGACCAGCGACAACCTGGCCATCCCCGACCTCGGCGTCGTCGCCTACGCGGGCATCCCGCTGACCGACACCGACGGCCACGTGCTCGGCTCGCTGTGCGCGATCGACACCCGGCCGCGGACCTGGACCGGCGACGAGATCGCCACGCTGACGGACCTGGCGACGATGTGCGCCACCGAGATCCGCCTGCGCCTGGCCACCCGGCAGAGCAAGCGCGACCGCGACCGCCGGGACGAGCTGGCCACCCAGCTCGACCGCGCCCACGCCCGCAACGAGATCCTGCTCAGCGCCGCACAGGGGCTGGCCGGGAGCCGGACGCTGGAGCAGATCCGCCACGAGATCAGCTGGTTCGTCTCCGCCGAGCACCGGCCGACCTACATCGGGCTGGTCGTCGCCGAGCCCGGCGGGATGCTGCGCCGGGTGCCCGAGCCGGGCCGTCCGGCCCTCGCCGACACCGAGTTCGGCGTCTTCCGGGCCGACGCCGCCCTGGCCACGGCGAAGGCGTTCCGCGAACGACGGCTGCTGTGCTACGAGGACCCGGCCGCGATCGACGCGGAGTTCCCCGACGCCGTCGGGCGGCTCTACCGCGACCTGCGCCTGCACGCGACGGCCTGCGCGCCGCTCGTCGGTGACCGGGACGTCCTCGGCGTCCTCACCCTCGGCTGGGACCGGCCGCACACGCTCGACAGCGCCGAGCGCGCCGTGATCACCACCCTGGCCACCTACACCGCCCAGGCGCTCGAGCGCGTCCGCCAGCTCGAGCGGCGGATCAGCGTGGCCCGCGAGCTGCAGGAAGCCATGCTCACGGACCTGCCGTCGGTGCCCGGCCTGCGGCTCGCGGCCCGCTACCGGCCCTCCGAGGTCGACGAAGCCGTCGGCGGCGACTGGTACGACGCCGTCCCGCTCCCCGGCGCGCCGGCCCTGGCCGTGACGGTCGGCGACATCACCGGCCACGACGTCCACGCGTCCACGCTGATGGGGCAGGTCCGCAGCATGATGCGCCAGACCGCGTGGAACCTGCCCGACGCCGGCCCGGCCGCGACCGTCGAAGCCCTGGAGGCCGCCCTGACCGGGCTGGACATCCCCGCGAGCGGCACGCTGCTGCACGCGCACCTGAGCCCGGACGGCACCGGCCGCTGGGAGCTGACGAGCACCAACGCGGGCCACCCACCCCCGATCCTGGTCCACGCCGACGGCCGCACAGAGCTGCTCACCGAGCACGACGCGCTCTTCAGCCACCTGGGCTTCCGGACCCGCAATCGCACGGACCAGCGACGGACCCTGGAGCCGGGCGACCTGGTCTTCCTCTACACCGACGGCCTCATCGAACGCCGCGGCGAAGACCTCGACCAGGCGATCGACCGCCTCCGCACACTGCTCGCCCGGCTGGCCGGCCAGGCACCGGAGGCCGTGGCCGACGCCGCACTGGCGCACATGGTGGAACCGGGCGGCCACGAGGACGATGTCGTCCTGCTGGCGATCGGCACCTGACACCGTGCTCGCGCTCGCCGTCTTGGTCGAGGCCTGCCGCTGCTAGTGGGTCAACACGCCCCAGAGGGTGACCTTGTACCCCGTCGGACAGTCCCGCTCGGACCACAGCGCCGGCGAGTACCGCACGAACGGGCCGGAGTAGGCCCGCCCGTCGGTGCATTCGATGTAGGACGCGTACGTGGTCCCGGGGCCGCTCGTGCACGTGACCGTCGAGTACGTGGCGCCGATCCCGCCGGACCGGGCGGGACAGACGGGACCGGCTTCCGTGCCCGCCGATGCCGTGCCCGCCCCCGCCAGTGCCGCGGAGCCGATCAACGCGGCCACCGTCATGAGCTTCGCGATGGTGATCACTTCGTGTGCCTCCCTCGTCGGGAGCCAGGACGTACCCGCACGCGGGTACTCCGGACTCGGATCACCACCTACACACGCGGCCGGCGGGACCGGTTGACGGCAGTGATCCACTCGCACCCATTCGGAGTAGCGGAGCCCGGCGGATGACGGGCTCGGCTACAGGGCGCCGGCGATGTCCGACAGCAGTGCGGCCTTCTTCTTCGCGCCTACGATCTGCTTCACCGGCTTGCCGCCCTGGAACAGGATGAGTGTCGGCAACGACATCACCTGGTAGTCGCGGGCGGTGTCCGGGTTGTCGTCGACGTTGAGCTTCACGAACGTCACGTCGCTCTGTTCGGCCGCGATCTCTTCGAGCACCGGCGTGAGCTTCTTGCACGGCCCGCACCAGGTCGCCCAGAAGTCGACCAGAACGGGCTTCTCGCTCTGGAGGACGTCGGTGGCGAAACTGGCGTCAGTGACTTCCAACATGGCTTCTCCTCAAAGACCCGACCCGACGATGATCAGGTCCTGCGTCTCTTCTTGTCCCTCAAGCATTTCCGTGGTCCTCGCGTGCTCAGTCGAAGGTGAACGAGTACGCCTGCAGACCTGGGCTGAGCGTCAACGTCAGCTGGCCGGTGTGCAGGTCCGGCGTCTGCGTCAAGCGGTACAGGTTCGGCGTCCCGGACACCTTGATCGTGCGAGACGGGCCGTCGCCGTTCGCGATCGTCACCGTGCCCTCGCCCGCCAGCACCAGGTTCGTGCTCCTGGCCGTGTACCCGAGCCGGACCTCCGCGCCCGCGCCCGCCGTGGACTTCTCGTAGTCGATCGTCCAGTTGCCGGCGAAGGCGACCTTGCCGTCCGGCACCGCCGGCGGGAACGCGTACGTCGCTTCCTTCTCCAGCGCCAGCGGGGTTCCGCCCGGGGCGTAGGTCTTCGGCAGCTCGCCGCGGCTGAGGTACGTCTCGCGGGTCGTGCGCTCGTCCGTCGGCCGGGTGTCGGGCAGGTCCCCCGGCGCCGGCAGCGCCACACCCGGCTTGGCCTGCTGCAGCAGCTGCCGGACCAGGTTCTCCGTCTGGTCGTAGTCGCCTTCACCGAGCTTGAAGTACCGGACCTGCCCGGTGGCGTCGATCAGGTAGCGGGCCGGCCAGTACTGGTTGCGGAAGTTGTTGAACGTGCTCGTCTCGTTGTCGATCGCCACCGGGTAGGTGATGCCGAACTTCTTCGTCGCGGCCTCGACGTTGCCCTTGTCGTGCTCGAACGCGAACTCCGGCGTGTGCACGCCGACGACCTCGAGGCCGTCGGCCTGGTAACGGGAGTAGAGGTCCTTGATGTGCGGGATGCTGCGCTGGCAGTTGATGCAGGAGTACGTCCAGAAGTCGACCAGCACGACCTTGCCCTTGAGCCCGGCCATCGTCTGCGGCGAGCTGTTGATCCAGGCGTCGATGTTCTCGAACTCCGGCGTCGGCCCGCAGTCGCGCAGCTGGCCCTGGTCGTTGTTCGCGCACTTGTCCAGCGCCTGGTTGCTCGCGTCACCGAGGGTCGACAGCCGCAGCTTGCTGATCGCGTCGCTGCCCTCCACCTTCTCCTGCAACGCACCCGTGTAGTTCGGCAGCTTGGTCTGCAGCAGCGACGGCAGGTCGAAGTACAGTGCCACCGCGAGCAGCAGCATCACGACGCCGCCGATCGCGCGGACCTTGCCGTTGTTCTTGCGGAAGAACTTCACCCGCTCCGAAATCTTGGCCCCCGCCAACGCGAACACCAGCAACGGCGCCGTCGCACCGATCGCGAAGGACACGGTCAACGCGACCGTCTCGACGCCGATCTTCCCGTTGGCCGCGGCGATCGTGATCGCCGTCAGGACCGGCCCGGCGCACGGGACGTACAGCAGCCCGAGCCCCAGCCCGAGACCGAAACCGCCGCCGTTGGGGTTGACCTTCCGCTGCGGCAGCTTCGAGAACGGCTTCTCCAGCAAGCGTTCCAACGGCGGGATCAGCAGGCTCAGGCCCACGACCGACAACACGACCAGGCCGACGATCCGCAGGATGTCGTCCGGCAGGTTCAGCGCCTTGATCAGCAACGAGCCGAGCAGGGTGAAGACGGTGAAGCTCAGCACGAGCCCGCCGATCACCGCGTAGGGCCGCCGGTTGTGGGCCCGCTGCTGCTTCCTGGTGGCCAGGGCGACGCCCCCGTCCTGCTCCGGCGGTGGCTCACCGTCGGCCGTCTTCTTGGCTCCACCGGCGAAGAACACGACCGGCAGCACCGGCAGGATGCACGGCGACACCCCCGTGATCAACCCGCCGAGCAAACCGATCAGGATCAAGGTCCACATCGCCGCACTCCTCCGAAGTCCCCGGCCCGTCGTCCGAGGGCCTGCGTCGGTCATTCGCGGCAGCAGCGGCTCCAGGTGGGTACTTTTTGCCGCGTTATCGGTTCGAAAGATCTCTTCGACCCGCAAGTGCGGAATACTGGATCCCGGCGGGGAGGAGGCGGAGATGGAACGGACGCGGGTCGCGGTGCTGCTGGACCGCCACCAACCCGGCCGGTCGCCGCGCTCGATCGCGGCGTCGGCCGGCCTGCCCTCCCTGGGCGACTGGCTCCGGCCGGGCGAACGGCCCGCCGAGCTGATTCCGCCGGAGGCGATGATCCGGGTGGCGATGACGCTCGACCTGCCGGTGTCGATGGTCTCGCGCGCGTTCACCGGCACGTGGTACGACCTCAACGGCTGGGAGTGGAACCACTTCCACCGCGGCGACCGGGTCGTCGTGTTCAGCGCACCCGATCCCGCGACGGGCGCGCGCCGGGCCACCCGCGGCACCGTCCGCGACGTCGACCCGCTCGACATCATCGAGGTCGAGTTCGACGACGGCACCCGCTACAGCCGGATCCCGGAGACCGAGGGCATGATCTGCCACGCGAGCGGCGGCTGCCGCTGCAGCCTTCCCCGGTAACGCGTTTCGGCCGACGACAAAACGGGCGGGGCACCGGAGGTATCCGGTGCCCCGCCCGTTCCGGGGTACGAGGAACAGCTCAGCCGAGGTCGAGCAGGCCACCGCCGCCGAGCAGGCCGTCGTCGCAGCCACCGTCGTGGCCGCCGTGACCGTGGTGGCCGTCGGTGATCCGCAGGCCGAGCAGGATGCTCAGGTTCAGGCCGTGGTCGTGGTGGTGGTGATCGGCGACCGCGGCCGTCACCTGCGGAGTCGTGGTGGAGGCGGACGCCGCTCCCGGGGCGATCAGCAGGAAGCCGAGTGCCGCGGCCGGCAGTGCGGCGGTCGCCAGGACGCGACGGCGGAGTGTGCTCACGGTGGAACTCCTTCTCCTCGAACGAACAACGGACCCGATCCCGGCGGGATCACCGGTCGTTCGCCGCCGCCGCGGGCGGAAGACGGGCGCCGGAGCGTGGACCACGCCTGTGGGTGACGAGCGGAGATTCCGGCGAGCACGGTCCACACCGGACGCCGTGGTCTCGGCGGCGGGCGTTCCAGAAGCACGTCCGTTCACCTGATCGGGTAAATCGTGCGACCGGACCCGTCCGCCGGCGCGGCGGCCGCGAATCCCAGCACGACGAACCGCCGAAACGTTCCGGCGGTCGGGCCGGACCACCGGCACCAGGTAGTCCACAGTGGACTGCTTCAGCCGCTCAATAGGAGTGATCTTTGTGACCAAGCTTCGTGTCGCCGGCATCGGCATCGCCGCGGCTGCCGCCCTGGCCCTGACCGCGTGTGGCAGCAGCGACACCGCGTCGTCGGGCAGCTCCAGCGCCCCGGCCCCGTCGTCCTCGATGGCCGCCCCCACGACCAGCGCGGCCGCCGCCGCCGACGGCATGACCACCAACGCCGACGTCTTCGGCCCCGCCTGCTCCCAGCTGCCGCAGGGTTCCGCGCCGGGTTCGCTGGACTCGATGGGCCCGCAGCCGGTCGCGTCGGCCGCGTCGACGAACCCGCTGCTGACCAAGCTGGTCGCCGCGGTCAAGGCCACCAACCTGGTCGACACCCTCAACAGCGCCCCCGCCATCACGGTGTTCGCCCCGGCCGACCCGGCTTTCGCGGCGTTGGGTGACGCGAAGTTCAACGAGCTGGCGGGCAAGCCGGCCGAGCTGTCGCCGATCCTGCAGTACCACGTCGTCGGCAAGCGCTACGACGCCAAGGGCCTCGCCGCCGCCGGCACCCTCGACTCGCTCAACGCAGCCGGTGGCCCGCTGAAGATCGAAGGCACCGGCGACAACATGACCGTCAACGGCGCGAAGATCCTCTGTGGCAACATCCCCACCAAGAACGCCACCGTCTTCGTCATCGACAAGGTCCTCACCCCCGGCACCAACAAGCAGTAAGCACTTCCGGGCCGCCACTACCTCCCTTGCGGGTGGCCCGGTGACGACGACCGCCGCAGCCCGGTGCCGACCGGAGCTGCGGCGGTCGCGTTGTGCGCGCTGGACAAGCGCGCCCGAAAGCCTGACGGCGGATTGCACGAGTCCGCCGCCGGGGAACGCCGAAGCGGCGGCGTTCCGCCGGTCGTCGCCACCGCCGGATCACTCCAGGGCCGTGGCGGCGACCGGCCCTACCTGGCCAGCGGTCAGACCGTCTCGCCCAGCATGCCGCGCAGCACCGTCGCGATCGTGCGCCGGCCGGTCACCCCGAGCTTGCCGCGGATGCGGGCCATGTGATGCTCGACGGTCTTGCCCGAGATGTGGAGCTGTTCCCCGATCTCGCGGTAGGTGTGGCCCTCGACGACCAGCCGGCCGATGTCGCGCTCGCGCGGGGTCAGCGTGGTCGCGGCCGCCGTGTCCGTCGTGGCCGGCGTGGCGGTGCCCCCGGCCGAGAATCTCTTGGCCGCACGCAACAACGTCACCATCGCGGTGCGGTCGGTCGCGCGGATCGCCGCCTGCCCGGCGAGCCTCGCGGCGTCCCACCGGAGCCCGGCGCGGTGCAACTGCTCCGCGGCGGCCAGCACGGCGTCGCCGTCCACGGTGCCGCCCAGCACGGCGAGCCACGTGTCACCGGCCGCGGCCAGAGCCGGCCCCAGCCGTCCGGTCGCCGAGGCGAAGGGGCGCAGGGTCTCGCGGGCGGTCTCGCGGTCCCCGGTGACGACCGCGGCGTGGAACATCGACCAGTTCAGCCACGCCGACCACAGAGCAGGCGAGCCGAGCCGCTCCAGCAGCGCGACGGCTCGAGCGCGGTGGGACGCGACGCGGAAGCTCTCCTCGACCCGCGCCGCCGCGACGAGCAGCTCGCCCAGCGGCAGCAGCGTGAACAGGTCGACCGGCTGGCGCATCATCGCCTCGTAGGCCGCGGGCCAGCGCGCGCGGACCGCGTCCGGGGTGTCGCTGCGCCGCGCCAGCCCGAGTTCGAGGGCGTGGAGGAAGAGTTCGTCGCGTGGAGCCAGCGGGCCGCGCACGGCCGCGCGGTGGGTTCCGGCGGCGGCCAGGTCGCCGCGGAGCATCGCGGTCCAGCCGAGCAGGAGCGTGTGCCGGTCGCCGCCCGCGGCGCGGGTGAGGACGCCGTGGGCGAGGTCGAACTCGGCGGCGTGCACCGCCACCAGGGCGGCCAGCGCGGCCGGGGAGTCCGGCAGGAGGTGACCGGTGCCGCCGGCCGCCGCGGAGTCGGCCGCGGCCAGCAGTGTCGCCAGCGCGGCTTCGGGACGGCCGGACACCGACTCCCGGATCCCGTCCAGCAGCTGCCCGGCGACGTGCCCGTAGGCCGGGAGCGGCCCGGCGGCCTCCGGTTCGCCGGGTCTCGCCTCGCCGAGAGCGATGCCGGCCAGATCGGCCAGCCGTCTCGCGCCCGGCTCCCCCGACCAGCGCAGCAGCTCGGCGCCGCGGGCCAGGTCGCCGCGGCGGGCGATGACCGTCCCCGCGACCAGCGCACCGCGCGTCCGGTCTTCGGGCATGGCGGAGTTCAGGAGCTCGTCGCCGAGGGCCAGTGCCGTGTCGAGCCGTCCCGCGCGGACGGACGCGCTGGCCCAGCCGTGGGCCAGCCGCGTCCGTGAGCTGCCGCCGCGAGCCGCGGCGGCGTAGAGGTCGGCCGCGAGCGCCGGATCGCCGGCGAGCGCCTCGGCGGCCGCGGCCTCGAGCCCGGCCCGCACGACCTCGCCCGCGGCCCCCAGGCGCAGCAGTTCGCGGGCGACCGGCAGCACCGGCTGCCCGGCGGCCAGCAGGACGTCGAGCATCCGGACCAGCACAGTGAGCTGGCGGTCCACGCCGACGTGCTCGCGCAGGGCGCGCACGACGAGCGGGGGCACGCTGTCGCCGGCCGCCAGGAGCCCGGCGGCGCGGACCCGGGTGACGACCGCGGAGACGTCGTCGCGGTCCAGGTCCAGCGCCGCCGCGAGCAGCTCGAGGTCACGGCCGCTCCCGGCGCCGGCCACGACGAGGTAGGTCCGGCCCGGTTCGCCGAGCAGGTCCAGCTCCGAGCGCAGCTCGTCGATGAGCTCCCCCGCGCCGGACAGCCGCAGCCAGTGCGTCACCAGCCGGGGCAGTCCCGCCGTGGCCCGCTGAGCCGACGCGGCCTGATCGCGCGTGAGGGACCGGCCGAGCGTCTCCTGGGCGAACCGGGCGATGTCGTCGGCGGTCCACGCGGTGAGCCGGATGTGGCGGGTGCCGGGGAGGATCAGCTCCGCGGCGAGGGCGCCCGACGCGCCGGGCGTGTGCGTGAGCACCAGCCGGTCCGTCGCCCCGGCCAAGCCGACGAGGGTGGCGCGGGCCGCGCCGTCGAGGGTGTCGGCGTCGTCGAGCAGGATCGCCGCGCCGGGCGGAACCGGATGCTCGGCGAGCGTGTCCCGGCCGATCACCGCGACGCCGGCGTCGCGGTAGTGCCGGCCGATCGCGCTCAGCATCGTCGACTTCCCGTGGCCGGGCGGACCGGACAGGATCACCCGGACCGGGTCCGCCGGACGGGTGGCGATCCCGGTCAGCAGGTCACGCAACTGCGTGGGCAGCAGCTCCTTCACGACGGTCGCACCTCCGAACCCGGCGACCCGTTCTGGTCACCGCAAGAGGTTCGGGCCAGCGGGGGCGCGCAGATGGGCGGTTCGACCCCGGGTTCGCGGACGAGACCCAGACCACACCGGGGCCCGATCCCCTAACGGCTGAGGCATCCCCCTCAGGGGTGGTCAAGATCGTGACTAGGCGTCAGACCTGATGTGGCCGCCACCGGCCCGGCCTTAGCGTCGGTGCGGTCGATGATCCCCGTGATCGGCGACGTCACCTGTCCCCCACAGAGAGCCTGGTCGATGAACCCCGCGCAGTCGCTGTACGAATTCACGCTCAACCTGCTCAACGACCCGTCCGCCCGCGGCTCCTTCGGCCAGGACCCGCAGCAGACGCTGAACGACGCGGGCCTCGGCGACATCTCCGGCGCCGACCTGCACGACATCCTCCCGCTCGTGCTCGACTTCGCGCCCGTCGGCAACCTGGGTGGCGAGAACGGCCTCGACCTCGGCTCCATCACCGGCCAGGCCGGCGCGATCGAGCAGCTCAAGGCCCTCACGCAGAACCTCGCCCTCGGCGACACCACCTCCGAGAACAACGTGCTCGGCGCGGTGAGCGGGATGACCGCCCTCACCCAGAACATCACCGACCCGTTCTCCGCCGCGGGCGACCTCGCCGGCAGCATCGACCACGTCGGTGGCGGCCAGCTCGACCCGGTCACCACCGTGACCGGCGCGGTCGGCGACGTCACCGGGCACGTGGCCGGCGGCGACGTCACCGGCGCCCTCGACGGCGGCAACCTCACCTCGGGCCTGCAGAACATCTCCGGCCTCACCTCGGCCGTCGACGGCGCGCAGGGCGTCGGCTCGACGATCGGCGACCTCACCGGCTCGCTGGGCGCGAACACCGGCCTGGAGCACACCGTCGGCGACGTCGTGAACCAGGCGACCGCGCACCTGGGCGACGTCTCGCACAACGGCACCCTCGGCGACGTCACCACCCACCTGGGCGACGTCACCAGCCACGTCGGCGACATCGCCTCGCACAGCAACCTCTCCGGCGTCTCCGACGTCCACGACGTCGTCGGCAACATCGGCGACGGCGCGCTGAGCGGCTCCATCGGCGCCGACCTGAGCCACCTGTCCATCGGCTCCGGCAACGACTTCCACCTGCCCCACTGACCTTTTAGGTCACCGCACGAGGCCTTCCGGTACGCCGGAGGGCCTCGTGCCGTCGGGCAGGCACGGAGTCCGCTAGGTCGTGCTCGCCTGCCGGGGCAGGTGACCGATGTGGACACGCGTGGTGATCGACGACAGACCCGCGTTGAGCAGGCGCATCACCTGCGCCCGGGTCCAGCCGGTCGTCGCGGCGACCTCGGCCAGCGAGCGACGTTCGAGCGCCATCTCCCGGACCACGAACCGCTGACGCGGCGGCAACAACGCCACTTCGTCCAGCAGGACGGCGTCGGCGACGGCCGCCTCCAGCAGCGCCGCGTCGCACCGCGGCGCCAGCTCGGTCCGCAGCGCCCGGACCACCAGCACCCGGATCCTGCGCGCGGAAGCCACGTCCGCGACGGGTTCGCCCGGCACCACGGGCAGCAGCCGCACGCACAGCCGGCGCGCGGCCCGGCGGGACGCACCCGTCCGGCGGGCCACCCGGTACACCAGAGCGACCGGCCGGGCGGCGTCGAGCCCGGCGGGGACAGCGAAGACTCCGGTCGTCACGTCGTTTCCTCCCGCTGTCACGGTATCGCCCGAATTGCCGGTGGTGTACCCGGTCTTCCCGATCCGACACCTCGGTGGAAGACGATCACCCGATCCGGCGATCCACACCAATCCGCGATCGGCGCGGCCCCGAAAGGGGAAGGTCCACGAAGGATCCGCCCAGCGCCGGGAATCCGACGGTGGGTTACGCCCGCCCTGCGCGGGCGGGGAGGAGTTCGTCCGTGTTTGGCAAGCGTTACGCCGCTTCGATGATCAACCGGAGCGCGGAGAACGACCAGGACCGCCGCCGCTTCCTCAAGGCCGCCGGCATGACCGGCCTCGGCGTCGTCGGCGCCGGTGCGCTCGGCGGTCTCACCGCCGGGACCGCGTCCGCGGCCACCGCACGACCGGCCGCCGCCGCAGCGGCCGCGGCGAGCGGGGTGAGCGACGGGGCGGTGCTCAACTTCGCCCTCAACCTCGAGTACCTCGAAGCCGAGTTCTACCTGCACGCCGTCACCGGCAAGGGCCTCGCCGACGCGATGACCACCGGCACCGGCACCCGCGGCGGCGTCACCGGCGGCCGCGCGGTGAAGTTCAAGACCAAGGCCGCCAAGCAGTACGCGCAGGAGATCGCCGGCGACGAGAAGGCGCACGTCCAGTTCCTGCGTTCCGCGCTCGGCTCCGCCGCCGTCAGCCGCCCCGCGATCGACCTGCAGTCCAGCTTCACCGCCGCGGCCCAGGCGGCCGGTCTGGTCAAGCCCGGCCGCAGCTTCGACGCCTTCGCGTGCGAGGAGAACTTCCTGCTCGCCGCGTTCCTGTTCGAAGACGTCGGCGTCACGGCCTACAAGGGCGCCGCGCCCTTGATCACCAACAAGACCTACCTCGAAGCCGCGGCGGGGATCCTCGCCGTCGAGGCCTACCACGCGGCCAACATCCGCAGCGCCCTCTACCAGCACAGCGAAGGCATCCTCGGGCTCGGCCTGCTCGGCCGTGACCTCCGGGAAGCCAGCGTGAAGCTGTCCAACGCGCGGGACAGCCTCGACGGGCCCACCGACGACGACCAGGGCGTCATCGACAGCCACGGCAACGCCAACATCGTCCCCACCGACGCCAACGGCATCGCCTACAGCCGCTCACCCGGCCAGGTCCTCAACATCGTCTACCTGACGAACAAGGCCGCCACCTCCGGCGGATTCTTCCCCAAGGGCGTCAACGGCGAAGTGAACACCAGCGCCGCCAACTGAGCACCGGCCGCGGCGGGTGCCGGGTTCCGTCGGGGAATCCGGCACCCACCGCGTCCTGTCCGGAAAGGAGATCACGATGTTCGGACTCAGCGCCGAGCACCTGCTCGTCCTGCTCGTGGCCGCGCTGTTCATCATCGGCCCCGAACGGCTGCCGGGCGCGCTCACCACCGTCCGCAAAGCCGTGGTGAAGGGCAAGAACGCCCTCGGCGCGATGCAGCAGCAGATCACCGACGAGGTCGGGCCCGAGTTCGAGCAGCTGCGCAAACCCTTGCGGGAGCTGAACCAGCTGCGGGGCATGGATCCCCGCGCCGCGTTGACCCGGTTCGTCCTGGATCCGGCGCAAACTCCGGCGCAGGCTCCGGCCGAGCCGGTTGTGCCTCTTACGGCCAAAGTGTCCGGTGTGGACATGGAAGCCACCTGATTCCCAGCCGGGAAACGCAAACCGGTCCGCTCGCCGTCACGAACCACCTCGTGACCACCCCCCACTCCGGCACCAGAGCCGTGTCCTTCGGGCACTACCAACCCGTCCGTGTTGTGACCAACGACGAGCTGAGTGCCGCCCTGGGCACCTCCGACGCCTGGATCACCGAACGCGTCGGCGTCCGCACCCGGCACCTGGCCGCCCCCGGCGAGTCGGTCGCCGACATGGCCACCGCCGCGGCGGGCGACGCGCTGCGCCGAGCCGGGCGGACCGCCGCCGACGTCGACCTGGTGATCGTCGCGACCTGCACCACCTTCGACCGGATGCCGAGCGTCGCCGCCCAGGTCGCCGAGCGGCTCGGGATCGCCGAGCCCGGCGTGTTCGACCTCAACGCCGCGTGCTCCGGCTTCTCCTACGCCCTGGCGGCCGCCGACCACGCCATCCGCGCGGGAGCGAGTCAGCGCGCGATCGTGGTCGGCGTCGACAAGATGAGCGATTTCCTCGACTGGACCGACCGCTCCACCTGCGTCATCTTCGGCGACGGAGCCGGCGCCGCGATCGTCGAAGCGGCCGACGGGATCGACAGGATCGGCGGGATCGGGCCGGTCGTCTGGGGCTCGAACCCGGCCAAAGGCCAGAGCATCACCCTCGGCTCACCCGGCCCGCACAGCCTGCCGGCGACCTTCCGCCAGGAGGGCGCGGCGGTCTACCGCTGGGCGACGACCGCACTCGCGCCGATCGCCCGGAAAGCCTGCGCCCGGGCCGGGATCGATCCGGGCGACCTCGGCGGCATCGTCACCCACCAGGCCAACACGCGCATCATCGCCGCCCTCGCCCGCGACATCGGCGCCCGGGACGCGGTCGTCGCGACCGACGTCGCCGACTCCGGCAACACCTCCGCCGCCAGCATCCCCCTCGCCCTCTCGAAACTCCTCGAACGACGGGAAATCCCGGCCGGCGCACCGGTGCTGCTGTTCGGGTTCGGCGCCGGCCTGACCTACGCCGGCCAGGTCATCACCTGCCCGTGACGCCCGGAGCGCGCGGCTCAGCCGGCGACGACGTCGGCCCACACCGTCTTGCCGGCGGTGCCGTGCGTGACGACGCCCCACCGGCGGCTGACCGCGTCGACGAGCAGGAGCCCCCGCCCCCGCGTGTCGTCCGGCGACGACCCACCGAGCCGGAGCCCGAGGTCCGGCCGCGAGTCGTCGACCTCCAGCCGGACCGGGGACCGGCGAGCCCGGTACCGGACGCGCAGCGCCTGCACGCCGTGGGCGTGATCCAGCGCGTTGGTGACCAGCTCGGTCGCCAGCAGCAGGACGTCCTGGACACCGTCGGGCGAGGCGCCGGCCAGCACGCGTCGCAACCACCCCCGCATGGCCGCCAGGTCGGGTACGGCACCGGCCTCGAAGCGGTATTCACGAGTGGAATGGTCCGGGTCGTCCATGAGGTCCTTTGCCGAGCGATGGGGAGCCGACGACTGCGTCTCCTCCCGGGGTTACCCGGACGACCGGCGATTACTCGCGAACCGGACCATCACCGTGAGGCGGCGTGCACCGTGGGCCGGTAGACCAGCTCCTGCGTGCGGCCGTCCAGGGTCCGGGTCTCCAGCAGTTCCAGATCGGAGTCGGCCGCGCCGTGGAAGATCGGGGCCTGTCCCGTCCGGCCGCTGATGACCGGGAAAAGCGTCACCTGGACGCGGTCCACCAGGCCGGCGGCCAGCAGGGCGCGGTTCAGCGACAGGCTCCCGTGGGATCGCAACGGGACGTCGGACTCCTCCTTGAGCCGGGTGACGACGTCGACCGCGTCGCCGGTCACCACCGTCGCGTCCGGCCAGTCCAGGGGCTCTCGCAGGGTGCTCGACAGGACTGTCGCCGGGAGGTTCCGCATCCTCGTGACCCACGGATCGGAGACCTCCGCGGGGCTCGCGGCCAGCATCGCCACGTGCTCCCGGAACGTGTCGGCGCCGAAGACCATCCGCTGCTTCTCCTCGTACAAGGCGTGGCGGCGGGCGAGCAGCTCCGGGCCCTGCTTGCCCCAGTAGCCACCCCAGTCGCCGTGGTGCGAGCCGAAGCCGTCGAGGGTGGAAAAGACGTCGAACGTGTACGTGGCGGTCATGGCGTTCTCCTCACGAGCGGTGCGCGGGGACCGGTCCGGTGCCGGCCTCTCACCTCCACCACGAACACACACGCCGCCATTCGACACCGCGCGGGCGGCCGGTGCTCAGCGCAGCTGGACACGGCCCCAGCAGGCGGTCGACGACCTCGGCCAGCGGCTGCTCGCCCGGACCTTACCGAGCTGCGCGACCAGATCCGTTCGAGCGCCGAAGAACTCGAAGTGCCGGTGACGCTCCTCAAGATTGGTGGTCCCCTGAGGACGCCGCTCAGGCCGTCACCGCGCGTTCGACGTGCAGGGCGAGGAACGCGTAGACCCGCCGGACCAGCTCGGGGTCGCCGCCCATGAGGTCGTACCCGTGGTCGACGCCGCGGATGTCGTAGTGCTCCACCAGCGCGCCGGCTTCCGCGAGCTTGGCCGCGTAGGCGACGGCTTCGGCGCGCAGCCGGTCGTGCTCGCAGGTGAGCACGAGCGCGGGTGCGAGGCCCGCCGGCACGGCACCGCCGCCGGCCCACGCCGGTGACGCCAGCGGGTCGGTGCGGCGGGCGGCGTCGGGGATGTAGGCGGTGTCGAAGACCTCCCCCATCCACGGCCGGATCACCGCGCCCCGCGGCGCGGGCTTGGCCGCGGCCGGGGTGACGAGGTCCAGCGGCGGGTAGTGCAGCACCTGCAACGCGATCGCCGGACCGCCGGCGCGCAGCGCGAGCCGGGACGCCGCGGCCGCGAGCGAGCCGCCGGCGCTCTGGCCGCCGACGCACAACCGCGCGCCGGCCCACTCGCGCTCGGGTGCGGCCGCCCACGTCAGCGCGTCGTGGACCTGTTCGCACGGCACGGGGAACCGCCGGGCCGGCGCGAGCGCGTAGTCGACGTTGACCACGAACACCCCGGCGTGCTCGGCGAGGTACCGGCACAGCGGGTCGTCGCCGATCGGGGCGCCGATCACGAACCCGCCGCCGTGGGCGTTGACGTAGACGCCGCGGGCGTCTCCCGGCGGGCGGTAGAAGGTGGCGGCCATCGGGCCGTGCCGGGTCGGGATCGTGATTTCGCCGGTGCGGCCCGGAATCTCGGGGAACAGCGGACGCGGTTTGATCGCGCGCGCGGCGGCGGCCCCCAGCAGGCGGGCCACCCCGTCGGCGACGAACGGCTTAGACAGGATCGACAGGATCGACACGGGCGACCTCACTTCACACGGACCTGGTGGAACTGCAGCGAAACCCCGCGCGGCCGCGCGCCGTCCAGCAGCGGGACGAGCGTGCCGACGAGAACGGCGTCGTTGAGCCAGGCATACGGACCTTCGGGCGCTTCGATGCGCGGGCTCGTGACGATCCCCGGCGCGGTGAACGCGCCGGTGTTGGTCACGGTGAGCACGACGCCGTCGTCGGTGCGGATCAGGTACTTCGCCGTGACGGCGGCGACGCCGTCACCCCGCACGACGCTCCAGTCCGCGCCGATGCCGAGCACCTCGCCGGTGACGCGCGGGCCGTCGACGCGGCCGCCGGTGATCGGGATGACGCGCCGGTGCCCGGCCGGCGTCACCCCGGCGTCGATCGGCTCGGCGATCAGCACCTCCAGCCTGGCCACCAGTTCCATCGTGAGCTCGGGATGAGTCATGCGTCCTCTTCCGAAGGTCCGCCGAGGGTGTGCAGGATGCGGCCGAGGCGGTCGGCCAGGTCCTCGGGATCGAGCGTTTCCTCCGCGCCGAGCAGCCAGGCGTTGATCACCGCGCCGGCGCCCCCGGTGAGGAACACGGCGAGGTCGTCGACCGTCCCGGCCGGCACGCGGTCGCCGAAGAGCGCCCGGACGGCGTGGCGGTTGACCGGCGCGAGCAGCTCACCCAATGCGGTGGTCAGCGCGAACGCGCACGGGCCGGTGAGCAGGGCGCGGTAGAACGCGCGGTGCGCGGCGAAGTGCCGGGCCGTGGCGAGCACCGCGGCGCGCCCGGACTCCCTGGCGGGCAGCAGCTCGCGCCGCGCGAGGTCGAGCGCCGCGGCGACCAGCAGCCCGTCCCGGTCGGCGAAGTGCAGGTAGACGAGCTGACGGCTGACGCCGGCGGCTTCGGCGAGGTCGGTCACCGGGACGCTCGCGCTGCCGCGGCCGGACACCAGCCGCACGGCCGCCGCGTACAACGCCGCCCGTGACCGGGCGGCCCGCGGGTCGCGGCTGTCGATGCTCACCCGCACTTTATAGACACCTGTCAAAGAACTGGCAAGCGCCTTGACCTTGACACCGTGACAAGGTCTTCACTGGGCGCAGGAGGTGATCACCGTGAACCCGACCCTGTTCGACGCGCTGGGCGCCGGGAACTCGTCGACGCGGCTGCAAGCGGCCCTGGAGGCCGGCACGCGCGCCGAGCCCGGCTTCGCCGACACGCTCGTGGCGCGGTCGGCGATCGAGCCGGACTTCTTCGTGCGCGACATGCTCACCTGGGCCCTGACCCGCCTCCCGGCGGACGTCACCGTGCCCAGGCTGCTCGGGGAGCTCCGGTCCGGGCGCGCCCAAGCCCGCAGCCAGGCGCTGCACACGCTGTCCAAGATCGGCGACCGCGCGACGTGGCCCGCGATCACGCCGGCGCTGCTGCGCGACGCCGACGACGAGGTCGCACGCAGCGCCTGGCGCGCCGCCGTCGTCCTCGTCCCGGACGGCGAACGGGACGCGCTGGCCGCGGAGCTGGTCACGCAGCTCGGTCGCGGCGACCGGACCGTGCGGCTGAGCCTCAGCCGGGCGCTCGTCGCGCTCGGCGACGGCGTCGAGCCGGCGCTGCGGCCGGGCCTGGCCAGTGCCGACCCGGCGGTGCGGGCGCACGCCCGCGCCACGGAACGGCTGCTGCGCGACCCGGACGCCGCGTTCGACCCGGGCGTCGACGAGGCGAAGCGGATCGTCGCGCTCGGCCCGGAGCACTCGGGCGGGACGTCGTGCTGATCGGCGAGGTGGCGCGCCGCTCGGGGGTGAGCAGCCGGATGCTCCGGCACTACGACACCCTCGGGCTGGTGCGCCCCACCGGCCGCACCGTCGGCGGCTACCGCGAATACGCGGCCCGGGACATCCGCCGGATCTTCCACGTGGAAAGCCTGCGGTCACTGGGGTTGTCGCTGCGCCAGATCGGCCGGGCCCTGGAGGATCCCGCCTTCGCGCCGGCCACGCTGGTCGGCGACCTCATCCGGCGGACCGAAGACCGGCTGCGGCGGGAGCGGGAGCTGCTCGACCGCCTCCGGGCGGTCGACGCTTCGGCGCCCGAGGGCTGGCCGGACGTCCTGGGCATCATCGAGCTCCTGCGCGGGCTCGACTCGGCCAGTGCCGCGCGCCGGCAGCAGGCCGTCCTGGCCCCGGCCGACGACGTGCCGCTGCCCACCGACCTGCTGGCCGGCGCGGTCCTGGCCGAGGCCGACCCGAACGTCGCCGGCGCCCTGCGGTGGGCGCTCGCGCGGGCGGGCGGCGACGGCGTCGCGAGCCTGGCGCCCGGCATGACCTCGGCGGACGTCGACGTCCGGCGGCGCGCGGTCCGGGCGATCGCCGGGTTCGCCGGCGCCGAGGCGACCGCGTTGCTCACGGCGGCCCTCGGCGACCCGGACCCGGCCGTGCGCCGGCACGCCGCGCTGGCGTCGGCCACGCGCGGCGAGACCGCGGCCGTGCCGGCGCTCGTCACGATGGTGGTCGAGGGCACGAACGACGTCGAGGCGGCCGAGCTCCTCGGAGCGCTGTCGCGGGACGCCGGCCACGCGGACCGGATCATGAGCGCGCTGACCGCCGAGCTGGCCGCGCCCACCGCGGACTCCGCGGTGCGGATCCGGCTGACCCAGGCCTTCGCCGAGATGCCGCCGGCGCTCGCGAAGGACGTCCTGCGGCGGCTGGCCGACGACGAGGACCGGGCCGTCGCGCTCATCGCCGCGGCCCTCGCGGGCGTGCTCGAAGACCGGCTCAGTGCGGAAGCTTGACCACCGTGACGAAGAAGCTGTCGATCTGGCGGACGGCCTCGACGAAGCTGTCGAAGTCGACGGGCTTGGTGACGTAGGCGTTGGCGTGCAGGTCGTAGCTGCGCGCGATGTCCTCTTCGGCCTCGGACGTCGTCAGCACGACGACCGGGATGCTCCGCAGCTCCGGGCTGGCCTTGACCTCGGCGAGCACCTCACGGCCGTCCCGCCGGGGCAGGTTGAGGTCGAGCAGGATCAGGCCGGGCCGCGGCGCGTCCTCGTAGGGCGGCTCGCGCCGGAGGAACTGCAGCGCCTGCTCGCCGTCGGAGACGACCGACAGGGTGTTGCGGATCTTGTAGTGCTCGAACGCTTCCCGCGTCATCAGGACGTCGCCGGGGTCGTCCTCCACGAGCAGGACGTCGATCGGTTCCGGGGGCTGGGTCATGCCGCGTCCTGTTCTTCGTCGACGGCACCGGCGAGTTCCGGGGCCACGGGTGCGGGGAGGGTGAAGCGGAAGCAGGTGCCTTCGGCGACTTCGGTGTCCAGCCAGATGCGGCCGCCGTGGTGCTCGACGATCTTGCGGCACATCGCCAGGCCGATCCCGGTGCCCGGGTAGTCGCCGCGGCCGTGCAGCCGCTGGAAGATCACGAAGATCCGCTCGGCGTACTGCGGGTCGATCCCGATCCCGTTGTCCGTCACGGAAAACACCCAGTCCGCGCCGTCGCGCTCGGCGCCGACGGTGATCTCGGGCGGCTGTTCGCCGCGGAACTTCACGGCGTTGCCGATCAGGTTCTGGAACACCGCGGTCAGCAGCGACTGCTCACCCCGCACCGGCGGCAGGCCGTCGGCGACGCTCACCCGCGCGCCGGCGTCGGCGAGCACGCTCTCGAGGTTCGCCGTGGCCGTGGCCACCAGCGCCGCCGTCTCGACCGCCACCGGCTCGCCACCGCGGCGGCCGACGCGGGAGAACGCCAGCAGGTCGTTGATCAGCACCTGCATCCGCTTGGCGCCGTCGACGGCGAACCCGATGTACTGCTCGCCGCGCTCGTCGAGCTTGTCGTGGTAGCGCTTCTCCAGCAGCTGGCAGAAGCTCGTCACCTTCCGCAGCGGCTCCTGGAGGTCGTGCGAGGCGACGTAGGCGAACTGCTCCAGGTCGGAGTTCGACCGTTCCAGGGCGTGCGTCCGGGCCTCCAGCAGCGTGTGGGCCCGCTCCAGCTCGGCCACCTCTTCGAGGATGCGCCGGCGCATGGTGTCGACGTCGGCGCCGAGCTGGCGCACCTCCCGGGGCCCGGTCGCCGCCACCGGCCGGTGCAGGTCCCGCGCGGCCGTGTCGCGCACCGTGGCGGCCAGCTGCTGGATCGGCCCGACCACGGCCCGGCGCAGGCCCGCGAACAGCAGGACGAACGCCGCCGCGATCACCACGGCGATGGTGACGAGGATCCAGGTCAGCAGGTTCGTCGCGGCCGCGAGGTCCGCGCGGGCGTCCATCCGGGCGGCGTCGAGGTGCGCGTCCTGCTCGGTCAGGCGGCCGCGCAGCGCGTCGAAGAGCTTCTTGTCCTGTTCGACCTGCCCCGACGTCGGCGCGGGCCCGCCCGGCGCCGCCTGGGCGAGGGCCGCACCGCGCCACGCGTCGGCGCCGGTCAGGACCGCGGCGAGGTCACGGCCCGCCATGGTGTCCGGGGTCGCGCCCAGCCGGCGCAGCTCCGCCACCGCCCGGTCCTGGTCGGCGAGCCCGGCCCGGTACGGCTCGAGGAACTCCTGCTGCCGGGTCAGCAGGTAACCGCGGATCCCGGTCTCCTGGTCGACCAGCGCCGTCGAGAGGGCCTTGGCCTGCAGCAGCTGCGGCCCCACCACGTCGAGCAGCCGGCTCCGGGCGTCATTGAGGCTGCTCAGCGCGATCGCGCCGCCCGCGAGGGCGCCGACGAGCAGCACGGCCTCGACGAGCGCCAGCACCCCGGCCCAGCGCCGCAGCGGCCAGGACGCGCGCTCCCGCGTCATCGGGCGCCGCCGTCGGGCCGCTGGGTGAGCAGGACCAGCGCGATGTCGTCGTCCACCGGGCCGTCGTTCAGCTGCTGGACGCGGCCGATCAGGGCGTCCAGCGCCGCACCGGCGTCACCCGGCCCGGTGAGGAGCTCACCGGCCAGCGCGGCCATCCGGGTGCGGCCGAGGCGATCGCCGCCGCCGGACCGGCCCTCGAAGATGCCGTCGGTGTAGAGCAGCAGGGACCAGCCCGGCGCCAGCGCGACCTCGGTCCGGCGCCGGGGCCGCTTCAGCGGGAGGCCCAGCGGCGGGCCCAGGCCGTCGGAGGACAGGAACTCCGCCGGGCCGGCCCCGCCCAGCAGCAACGGCGGCGGGTGCCCGGCCAGCACCATCCGCGCGGACGTCCGGTCCGGGGCCACGGTGACCATGCACGCCGTGGCGAACAGCGGCTCGATCCGCTCGTTCACCAGGACCCGGTCGACCGTGGCCAGCACCTCGGTGGCCGGCAGCCCGGCCAGCACGAGGGCCCGCCACGCGATCCGCAGGGCCACGCCCAGCGCGGCTTCGTCCGGGCCGTGCCCGCAGACGTCCCCGATGATCACCTCGACGGTGCCGTCGGCGAGCTCGACCGTGTCGTAGAAGTCGCCGCCCAGCAACGCGCCGTCGCGGCCCGGGCGGTAGCGGACCGCCAGGCCGAGGCCGTCGTCGGCGAGCAGCGGGGTGGGCAGCAGGCCGCGTTCGAGCCGCGCGTTCTCCCCCGCCAGCAGCTGCTGCTCCAGGAGCCGCTGTTCGGCGCCCTCGGCTCGCCGCCGTTCCCAGGCGTAGCGCATGGCGCGCATCAGCAGCGGGCCGTCGACCTGGTCCTTGCCGAGGTAGTCCTGGGCGCCGGCGGCGACGGCGGCCACGCCGGTGGCGGTGTCGTTCTGCCCGGTCAGCACCACGATGGCGCTGCCCGGGCTGTGCCGGCGCAACGTCGTGAGGGCGGTCAGGCCGGACGCGTCGGGCAGCTGCAGGTCCAGCAGCACGCAGTCGACGCCCCCGACGTGCGGCAGCGCGGCCGCCAGCGTCGCCACCCGCAGCAGCGTGATCCGCTCGGCCTCGACCGGGACGTCGGCGAGCATCTCCTCGACCAGCAGCGCGTCGCCGTCGTCGTCCTCGACCAGCAGCACCGAGAGCCGGTTGACCGCGGGCGGCAGCGAAAGCGGGGGCACCGTGACGCGGGTGGAGCCGACCGAAGGAGCGGTCACGACATCGAGCCTCTCTCGAATGAGGCCTCACCAAGCCGCCCGCACACAGGCCACCGGATCAGGCGTAACGGCGCCCGCACAGGCAGGGCCACCGGTGGCTGCGTTCTCAACCGCGCGCACTGTATCCCGCGGTGATCCGGCGGAACCAGACCGGTGGCGCACCACGGACCCGGTCCCGGTCGCCCGCATCTGGTGTGCTCGCTCGATGCGGTGAACGACCCGGCCGGGGCCCGTCGCGGCGCGGTGCGCGGGTACCCCACCCGAAACGAGGAGGCGGCCATGGCCGGCAACGATCTGCTGGGGTTCCTGATCATCGGGCTGATCTTCGTGGTGGCGGACGGCCAGGTCCTCCACCGCGACGGCCGGCGCTACCTGCGCGGCCCGGACGGCGGCAGCGGCGGGCCGACGGCGTCGATGGTGGTGACGGTCTTCCACCTCGTCGCGCTGGGCCTGCTGGCCCTGCTCTCGGTGATCGGCCCCGGGTGGTCGGGCTCGGCGCCCGCGCTCGTCGGCCGGATCGGCGTGTTCCTGCTCCTGCTGGCCGTCGCGCACGCGGCGACCCTCTCGGCGCTGGTCCGCCGGAGGCAGGACGCTCGCGCGCGGACCCGCTTCCCCGGGAGCGACCCGGACGCCGCCGGCCCGCAGGTCAGGCCGGACCTCGGGAACCACGGCCCGTACCGCACCTGACCCGATGTCGGGCTGCACCCGTTCGCTACCAGGGCACCACGCCGTCGTCGTCGAAGAAGCCGCCCGTCGGGCCGTCGGCCGGCAGGGTCGCCAGGCGGATCGCCGTGGCCGCGCCCTGTTCCGGGGTGCGTACGCCGCGGAAGCCGTTCAGGTCCGTCGCGACGTAACCCGGGCAGGCGTTGTTGATCAGGATGTTCGTGTCGCGCAGTTCCTTGGCGTACTGGACGACGACGGCGTTGAGGAACGTCTTCGACGGCATGTACGCGGCGGACAGGAACCCGAAGTCGGCGTCCGGCGCGGACTGCCGGGTCAGCGAGCCGGTTTCGCTGGACAGGTTGACGATCCGCGGCGACGCCGAGCGGCGCAGCAGCGGCAGCATCGTGTTGATCACCCGGATCACGCCGTACACGTTGGTCTCGACGGCCGCGCGCACGGTGTCGAGGCCGACTTTCGTGGGCTCCTGCGGGAAACCGCCGACGACGGCGGCGTTGTTGACCAGGACGTCGAGGCGGCCGAAGCGCTCGTCGAGCAGCGCGGCCGCGGCGGTCACGCTCGCGTCGCCGGTCACGTCGAGGGGCACGCCGAACGCGTCGGCGCCCCCCGCGCGCAGCTTCGCCACGGCGGTCTCGCGCCGCTGTTCGTCGCGGGCGCCGACGCCGACGCTCCAGCCGAGCGCGCCCAGGCCGGCCGCGATCTCGTACCCGATTCCCTTGTTGGCGCCGGTGACCAGCGCGATCGTCTTCTCACTCATGGCCTCGAGCTTGGTCGCGCCGCGGCCGGGCACCAACACCATCCGCGTCGGCGATCGATACCCGGCCGGTATCGATGTAGCGTGAGGCCATGGAGACGCGCGAGCTGCAGTACTTCGTCGCCGTCGCCGAGGAACTGCACTTCGGCCGCGCGGCCGAGCGCCTGGGCATGGCCCAGCCCCCGCTGTCGCGCGCGATCGGCCTTCTCGAACGGCGGCTCGGCGTCACGCTGTTCGAGCGCACCAGCCGCTCGGTCACGCTCACCGACGCCGGATCCGTGCTGCTGGCCGAGGGCCGCGCCGTCCTCGGCGCCTTGGCCGCGGCCGAGCGGCGCACCCGGCGGGCCGCGACCGGCCGGACCGGCCTGGTCCTCGTCACCAAGGCCGGCGTTTCCGGTGACCTGCTGAAGGAACTGCTCGCCGCGTACGCCGCCGAGCCGGACGCCGCCGACGTCGACGTGCTGCTGTGCGAGGCCCGCGAGCAGGAACGGCTGCTGCGCGACGGGCAGGCCGACGTCGCGCTGATGCACTGGCCCTACGACTCGACGGCCGGGTTCGACACCGAGGAGCTGGGCACCGAGGGGCAGGTCGTGATCCTGCCGGCCGGGCACCCGCTCGCCGGCCGGTCGCACGTCCGGACCGCCGACGTCGCCGCGCTGCCCGACCTGCCGATGGCCCGCTGGCCGCGTCCCGACGGCGGTTATCCGGACGGGCCGGGCGCCGAGGTGCGGAACCTGACGCAGCTCTACCAGCTGATCGCGCTCGGGCGGACCACGGTGATCCTCGCCGAGTCGTGCCGCACCCACCTGCGCGCGGACCTCGCCGCCGTGCCGGTCGTCGACGCGCCCGCCGTGACGACGGTGATCGCTTGGCCGCCGCACAGCCGCTCCCGCGCCGTCGCCGGCCTGGTGCGCGCCGCGTCGCGCGAGCACGCCGCGACCCGCTGAACCACCCGGGTTCTCGCCCCACCTGCCACACCGACCTCGCTCGCGCGACCGCCGCACGGCCGATCCGCACCGCCGCCCACCGGTCCACGCCGCGGCCGACATCCGTTGCACCGCCGGGTCCTCGCCCCCACCACGATCCGTGCCCCCAATCCGGCCGACCCGCACCGCCGCCGGCCCCGTCCACGCCGCGTCGCGTCGCGCGGACCAGCGCCCGCTGAACCGCCCGCCACCGCCCGGTCCTCGGCCTGCACGGCCGAACCCGCACCACTGCGGGTCTGGTCCGCGCCGCGTCGCGCGAGCACGCGGCGACCCGCTGAACCGGCCGCCCCGGCGTTGACTTCCGGCAGCACCGGTGGTTCGCTCTCTGGGAGCGCTCTCAGCCATCTTGCATTCTGTTCGATCCGGACGAGTGAGGGATGGACTCTTCATGACAGCTCGACCACTTCGCCGCGCCGTCACGGCCGCGGCGGTCCTGCTCGCCGCGGGCCTGGCCGGGGCCGCCCCCGCCACCGCGGCCGAGCCGGACGTCACCGTCACGGTGAACGCGCGGGCCGGCCTGGCCACCGTGGCGGACACCGCGCTCGGGGCCAACCACGCCGTCTGGGACAGCCAGCTGGGCACCGACACCGTGGCCGGCCTGCTCGGCGACGCCGGCGTGCGCGTGCTGCGTTACCCCGGCGGTTCCTACGGCGACATCTACCACTGGAAGGACAACACCGCGCCGGGCGGCTACGTCGCACCCGGCACCGACTTCGACACCTTCATGGGCGGCGCGCGGCGCACCGGGGCCCAGCCGATCATCATCGCCAACTACGGCACCGGCACCCCGCAGGAAGCGGCGGACTGGGTCCGGTACGCCAACGTCACCAAGGGCTACGGCGCGCGCTACTGGGAGATCGGCAACGAGCTGTACGGCAACGGCCACTACGGCGCGAACTGGGAAGCCGACAACCACGCCGACAAGAGCCCCACGGCCTACGCCGACGGCGTCGTCGCCTACGCCGAAGCCATGAAGGCCGTCGACCCGTCGGTCAAGATCGGCGCGGTGCTGACGACCCCGGCGAACTGGCCCGACGGCATCGTCGGCGACGGCGACACCGCCGACTGGAACCAGACCGTGCTGTCGATCGCCGGTCCCCATGTCGACTTCGTCGTCCTGCACTGGTACCCGGGCGGCGCTACGGCGGCGGAAGCGCTCGCCAAGCCCGAGCAGGTGGACGACATGATGTACGTCGTCCGGCGCGAGATCGCGCAGTACGCGGGCGCGAACCCCGGGCGGATCGGCGTCGCACTCACCGAGACCAACACCTCGGTCGGCATGGACACTCAGCCCGGCGCGCTGTTCGCCGCCGAGACGTACAGCACGATGCTGGAGAACGGCGTGTTCACCGTCGACTGGTGGGACACGCACAACGGCGCGTCCCAGGTGTCCACAGTGGAGGGACAGACCGACTACGGGGACATGGGGATGCTCTCCAGCGCGACGTGCTTGGGCGACGTCTGCGAGCCCCCGCTGAACACGCCGTTCGCGCCCTACTACGGCCTGAAGATGCTGAGCCTCTTCGCCCGCCCCGGCGACCAGCTGATCCGCGCGGGGACGAGCGAGCCGCTGGTCACCGCGCACGCCGCCCGCCGGCCCGACGGCGATCTTTCGGTGCTGCTGGTCAACAAGGATCCCGGCACCGCCCACACGGTCGCCGTCGATTACGCCGGTTACGCCCCCGCCGCCAGCGCGTCGAAGGTGTACACCTTCACCAACGGCGCGACGTCGATCGCGGAGAGCGCCGGCGGCAGCAGCACGAGCCGGACGCTGCCGCCGTACTCGCTGACCGCGCTGGTGCTGCACCCGGCGGCCGCGGTCACCGGAGCACCGGCCGCACCTGGTCCGGTGGCGGCCGGCCAGATCACCGACCGTTCGGCGACGCTCACCTGGCCCGCGGCCGCGCCCGGCGGCCACCCGGTCGCGAAGTACGAGGTCTACCGGACCCTCGGCACGACCAGCGAGGCGTGGGGCGAGACCGCGGGCACGTCGTTCACCGTCGGCAACCTCGTCCCGGGCAGCCGGTACACGGTCAACGTGCTGGCGCGGGACACCGCGGGCAACGTCTCCTGGGCGTCGCCGTCGCTGACGTTCACCACGGGGGCGCCGGCGCGGAGCACGTGCGCGGCCACGATGTCCGACGTCACCGACTGGTCGAGCGGCTTCGTCGGCGGCGTCCACCTCACCAACACGGGCACCGAACCGGCGCCGAACTGGACGTTGACCTTCACCTGGCCGACCGCGCGGCAGCACCTCACCGGCGGCTGGAACGGCACCTGGACCCAGGCCGGCACCACGGTGACGGTCACGTCGGCCACGGCACTGGCCCCGGGTGCGAGCGTCGACCCGGGCTTCACGGCCGACTACGGCGGCCCGAACATCCTGCCGACGGCGTTCACCCTGAACGGCACCCTCTGCAGCGCGTCGTGACCACCGGTGCCGGGCGGTACGACCGCCCGGCACCGCGGCTACGGCGAATGCCCGATGGTCAACGGCGCCGGTTTCCGGCACGGTGGGAGGTTCCGGATCGCTGGAGCGGAAGGCTCGCCGTGCCTCGTCGTCGTGTGCCCGAACCCGCCACCGGCGGCACCGCCGGGCGGGTCTTCCTGCCGGTGATGCTGGTCCTCTTCGGGCTGGGCACGGCCGTGGTCCTGGTCCTTCAGATCACCGTCCTGGCCGGCGAAATCGACCACGGTGCCGAGACGTCGCCGTGGCTCGTGCTGGCGTTGCTCGCCTCCGCGGTGCAGCTGGCCGGCGTGGTCGCCGTCGGCTTCCGGCGGCGCTGGGGCGCGAAGGTCTTCGCCGGGGCGGCCCTCGCCGGGGTGCTACTGGACCTCGGGCAGGTGACCGGCGCGAGCGCGCTGCTGATCACCGGGAAGATCGTCGTGGCCGGCCTGCTCGCCGCCGCGATCCTGGTCCGCTGGGACGACCTGGCCGAGTGACGCGGGGCGCGCCCACGGCTGGGCTTCGCGCCAGGCCAGGTACCCGGCGAAGATCGCGGCGGTGCCGCGCGCCCGGGATCGCGTCTCGAGGAATTCGTCCAGCAGCGTGAAGAGCAGGTCGACCGCGACCTGACGGCCGTCACCCGCCGCTTCGTCGTGCCACCCCGACGTGCGGCCGGGGAAGGCCAGGTACAGCACCAGCGACGTCCAGGTCAGGTTGTCGCCGGTGCCGACCCGGGGCACGAGCGACTCCTTGAAGCCGGTCAGCAGCCCGCCGTCGTTGCCCGCGTCCACACCGAGCAGGTACGTGCAGTAGTCGTGGTAACTGCCGTCCAATCCGTACAGCTGCGGACGCCGGTGGATGTCGGCGAAGTGCTTCCGGTGGTCCACGGTCCTCCTCGTGCGCGCTCGGGCTCAGCGTAGTCCTTGACGAACCGCGCACCGCCTCCCTAGGTTGTCGGTCATAGGACGTCGGACATCCCATGTCCTACCACCTCACCCCTCAGCGAGGAGGCGGAACCGGTGTCATCGAAACGCAGAGTGGGCGCGATCCTGCTGGCCGCGGCCGTGATCTGGCTGCCCTTCACCCCGGCGGCCGCGGCCGCCGACCGACGATGCGCGTCCTCGGTGCCGTTCACCTCCGGCACCGAGGGCTACGACACCTTCCGGATCCCCGCGGTGGTGCGCGCCGCGAACGGGTCGCTGGTGGCGTTCGCCGAAGGCCGGCGCGACTCGGCCGGCGACTCGGGCGCCATCCAGACGGTGTCCCGTTCGTCGCGCGACGGCGGCTGCACCTGGGGCCCGCTCTCCGTGGTGACGACCAACGGCGACGCCACCGCGGGCAACCCGACGCCGGTACTGGCGCGCAACGGCGACCTCGTCCTCCTGACCGTCCACAACGGACTCGTGTCGGAGAAGCAGATCATGACCGGCGCGGCGTCCGAGCAGGACACCCGCCGGGTGTTCGTCCAGCGCAGCGGCGACAACGGCCGCACCTGGAGCACCGCGCGCGACATCACCGCGGACACGAAACGGCCCGGCTGGCGGTGGTACGCCACCGGTCCCGGGCACGCCACGCTGCTGCGGCACGGCCCGCACGCGGGCCGGATCGTCGTGCCCGCCAACCACTCCAGCTCGCCGCCGGCCGGCTCGACCGACGTCGGCACCGAGGCGAAGTACTACGGCGGCCACGACCTCTACAGCGACGACGACGGCCGCACCTGGCACATCGGCTTCACCGACGACCGCACCGACGGCGTCGTCGCCGCGAACGAGACGTCGGCGACCGAGCTGCCCGACGGCACGCTCTACTTCTCCAGCCGCAACCAGGGTTCCGCGGCCGAGCACCGGGTCGACGGCTACAGCGTGGACGGCGGCAAGACGCTCGTGCGGCCGTACCGGGCGCAGCCGTCGCTGTCCGGGACGAAGGTCGAGGGCAGCGTGCTGCAGACGACGATCCCGTGGCTGCTGCTGTATTCCGGCCCTTCCGACCCCGCGACGCGCACGGTGATGCAGCTGCGGCTGAGCACCGACCGCGGGCGCACCTGGACCCCGGGCCGGACGCTGACCACCGGGCCCGCGGCGTACTCCGACCTCGTGCAGGCCGACCCGCTCACCGCCGGGCTGCTCTACGAGACCGGCACGGCCGGGCCCTACGAAACCATCGTGTTCCACCGCATCCCGCTCACGCGGGTGCGCTGAGCCCGGTCCCGCACCCGGCGCGTGCCGGGTGCGGGACGGGGTCGCTCAGCCCCAGGCCAGCGGCAGCTGCAGCGGCCCGCGCGTCGACAGACCCAGCTTCCAGCCGATGCCGGCCTCGCCGTCGGCCAGCCGCAGCTCCGGCAGCCGCCGCAGCAGCGTGTCCAGCGCGACCTGCAGTTCCATCCGGGCCAGCGGCGCACCCAGGCAGTGGTGGGCGCCGTGGCCGAAGCCGATGTGCGTCGCCTCCCCGCGCAGCAGGTCCAGCACCTCCGGGTCCGAGTACACCGAACCGTCGCGGTTGGCGGACGCCAGCGCGGGCAGCACCGGCTCCCCCGCCCGGACGGTCACGCCGCCCAGTTCGACGTCTTCCGTCGCGTAGCGCGCGATGCCCGCGCCGGTGCCGAGCGGGACGAACCGCATCAGCTCCTCGACCGCCTTCGGCACCAGGCTCAGGTCCGCGCGCAGCAACGCCAGCTGACCCGGGTGCGTGAGCAGCGCGTACACGAAGTTCGGGATCTGGGACGCGGTCGTCTCGTGGCCGGCCACCAGCAGCGTCTGCGCCAGCGACAGCAGCTCCTCCTCCGAGAGCCGGTCGTCTTCGTCGCGGGCCACGACCAGCGCGCCGAGCAGGTCGTCGTGCGGCGTCTCCCGGCGCTGCGCGATCAGGCCCGCCATGTATTCGTTCATCTTCGTCATCGCGTCGAGGACTTCGTCCGGCGTGAACTTCGTCGTCGAGAGGAACGCGTCCGACCAGACGCGGAAGTCGCCGCGGTCTTCGAACGGGACGCCCAGCAGCTCGCAGATCACCGTCACCGGGAACGGCAACGCGAAGGCCTCGACCAGATCGGCGGGCGGGCCCTGGGCGAGCATCGTGTCGACGAGCCCGTCGGCGATCTCCTGCGCCCGCGTCCGCAGCGCGTCGATCCGGCGCATGGTGAACGCCTTCATCACCAGGCGCCGCAGCCGGCTGTGGTCCGGCGGGTCGAGGCTGAGGATGTTGCCCGGCGGCGGCAGGTGCGCAGCCTCGGCTCGTCGCGTCCGGTCGCCGCCGCGCGACTGAAGCGCGGGTCGCCCAGCACCACCTTGACGTCCTCGTAGCGCGTCGCCAGCCAGGCCGGTTCGCCGTAGGGCATGGTGACGCGGCTCAGCGGCTCTTCGGTGCGCAGCTGCTCGAACAGCGGCTCGATGTCCAGCTTTTCCGGCTCGCTGAAGGGATAGGCCCTCGTCATGACGACTCCTCGGCGGTGTTGACGGCACGGTGCCGGTACGGGACGAACACAGCGGCGACGACCGCGAGGACGCAGATCGCGCCGGACACGGTGAACGCGGTGGTGTACGCGCCGACCGTGGGCAGGGGGAGGCCCGGCAGCAGGGTCGCGGCCAGGATCGCCGACGCCACCGCCGTGCCGATGGAGCCGCCGATCGAGCGCAGCGTCTGGTTGACGCTGTTGGCGACGCTCGTCTGCGCGGGGGTGACGCCGCTGTTGAGCAACGTCGGGATCGCGCCGAACGCCAGCCCCAGCCCGAGGCCGAGCAGGCCGGTCGCGACGTAGAAGTGCCAGTGCTCGGTGTGGAAGACGAGCAGGAAGGCGAACGTCGCGGTGGCGACGACCGTGCCGATCACCATCGGCCACTTCGGGCCGACGCGGCGGATCAGCACCGACACCGCGCCGGCGGCGAGCAGCGTGCCCGCGGTCATCGGCAGCAGCGTCAGGCCCGCGCCGAGCGCGTCGGACCCGAAGCCGTACCCGAACCGCCCCGGCGTCTGGACGAACTGGATCACCAGGATGAACGCGCCGTACATGCCGGCGCCGGTGAGGAACGTGGCGATGTTGGTGCCCAGCACGACCGGCGTGCGCATCATCGCGATGTCGACCAGCGGTTCGCGCACGCGCCGCTCGACGACCACCCACGCGACCAGCAGCACGACGGCACCGGCGAACAGGCCGAGCACGGTGGCCGAGCCCCAGCCCCACGCCGGGCCGCGGTTGATGCCGAGCACCAGGCAGACCAGGCCGCCGGCGAGCGTCAGCAGGCCGAAGACGTCGACGTAGAACTTGCCGGCCGTCTCCGGCAGCCGGATCAGCGCGGCGGTGCCGAGCAGGCCGAGCGCGGTGACCGCCGCCGAGATCCAGAACATGCCCTGCGCCGACACGCCCGCCTGCACCAGCAGCCCGGACACGAGCAGGCCCGCGCCCGCGCCGATGCCGGTGAGCGCGCTCAGCAGCGCGATGCTCGAGGGCACGCGCTCCGGCGGGAAGATCGACCGGACGATCCCGATGGCGAGCGGCATCGCCGCGAAGCCCATGCCCTGCAGGGCGCGGCCGGCCAGCACGACACCCACCGACGTCGAGACGGCCACCAGCACCGAGCCGAGCGTGGTCAGCGCGAGCGTCGCCATCAGGACGCGCTTGCGGCCCAGCTTGTCGCCGAGCGAGCCGAGCAGCGGCGTGAACACCGCCGCGGAGAGCATGTTGACGGTCACGACCCAGGAGACGTCGGCCATCGAGACGTCCAGCGACTGCGCGAGGCCGGACAGGATCGGCATGACCATGCTCTGCATGACGACGATCGCGAACGTCGACAGCGCCAGCACCAGCAGCACCGCCGTCGGATGCGACTCCGCGCGCCGGGCGGGCCGCGCGGGTGCCGGGGCGGTGAGGGTGTCGGACACGAGGGACCTCCATGCGATGACTTTGTAGTCAACTGACGACTTACACGGTAACCAGGTGCCGGAAGTCAAGTCAACGAGTGACTACTTAACCCCGCGGTGATCACGCTCACAGCGCGTTTGCGCTGGTCTACACTGCGAAAACCCCGACGAACGGAGATCGGCGATGGACACCGCGGCACCCCGCGCACGCCGCCGCGACGCGGCCGCCACCCGGGAAGCACTGCTGACCGCCGCTCGGACACTGCTGAGCGAGCACGGCGTCGAGGGCACGAGCACCCGGGACGTCGCCGCGCTGGCCGGGGTGAACCAGGCGCTGGTCTACCGCTACTTCGGCTCGAAGGAAAAGCTGTTCGCCGAGGCCGCGGGCCGCGGCTGGGACACGGCCGACACCGTGACGGCGGACGCCCCGCTGAAGGATCTCCCCCGCGCCCTGCTGGAGCGCGCCCTGAACGTCGGCGCCCAGCATCCCGGCGACCTCTCGGGCCTGGTGACGGCGGCGAACGACGACATGATCCGGGCCGTGGTGCGTGAGCGGATCGAGCGCGCGTTCGGCGAGCAACTGGCCCCGCGCCTGAGCGGCCCGGACCGCGAGCTGCGCGCGGAACTGCTGGCCGCGGTGATCACCGGGATCGCCGTGCTGCGCGGCAAAGTGGGCACGAAGGCCCTGACCGCCGCCGACCGCGAGGCGCTCGGCGCGTACGTCGACCGCATGGCCGCTCCCCTGCTCGACCTCGACTGAACCCCACCCCTGGTCGCTTCCCGTAGAACTTTTCGTCGTAGATATTGTCAACAATTTCATCGACGATTAGGGTGCGAGTCATGCTCATCGACTGCCACGGGCACTACACCACCGCGCCGCCGGCACTGGCCGCCTGGCGCGAGCGGCAGGTCGCCGCCCTGGCCGGCGGGCCCGCGCCGGACCGCGCCGACCTGCGGATCAGCGACGACGAACTGCGGGCGACGATCGAGCCGAACCAGCTGCGGCTGATGGACGAACGCGGCATCGACCTGACGATCTTCTCGCCCCGCGCGTCCTTCATGGCCCACCACGTCGGGGACTTCGCGACGTCGTCGGCGTGGGCGGCGCTCTGCAACGAGCTCTGCTACCGCGTCAGCACGCTCTACCCCGGGCGGTTCGCGCCGGCCGCGATGCTCCCGCAGTCCCCCGGCGCCGACCCGGCCACCTGCGTCCCGGAGCTGACGCGGTGCGTCGAGGAGTACGGCGCCGTCGCGCTGAACCTCAACCCCGATCCCTCCGGCGGCCACTGGACGGCGCCGCCGCTCACCGACCGGTCGTGGTACCCCGTCTACGAAAAGATGGTGGAGTACGACGTCCCGGCGATGGTCCACGTCAGCACGAGCGTGAACCCGGCCTTCCACACCACCGGCGCGCACTACCTGAACGCCGACACGACGGCGTTCATGCAGCTGCTCCAGGGTGACCTGTTCGCGGACTTCCCCACGCTGCGGCTGGTCATCCCGCACGGCGGCGGCGCGGTGCCCTACCACTGGGGCCGGTTCCGCGGCCTGGCGCTGGCGCTGGGCAAGCCGCCGCTCGAAGAACACCTGCTGGGCAACGTCTTCTTCGACACCTGCGTCTACCACCAGCCCGGTTCGGACCTGCTGTTCGACGTCATCCCGGCGAAGAACATCCTGTTCGCCTCGGAGATGATCGGCGCCGTGCGCGACGTCGACCCGTCAACCGGCCACCACTTCGACGACACCCGGCGCTACGTCGAGGCCGCGAAACTGTCCGAAAAGGACCTGGCCGCGATCCGGGAGCACAACGCCCGCGCCGTCTACCCCCGCCTCGACGCCCTGCTGACGCGCCAAGGCCGGTGAGGAAGCCCCATGACCGAACCGAAAACCCCCGGCTGGCTCGACTGGTACGCCCACCCGTCGAAGCCGGAGTTCCGGCTGCCGCCCGGCACCGTCGACGCGCACTGCCACGTCTTCGGCCCGCAGGCCGAGTTCCCCTTCGCGCCGGAACGCAAGTACACCCCGTGCGACGGCGGCAAGGACGACCTCTTCGCCCTGCGCGACCACCTCGGCGTCACGCGCAACGTGATCGTCCAGGCCACCTGCCACGGCGCGGACAACTCCGCCATGGTCGACGCCGTCCGCGCGGCGGGCGGCCGGGCGCGCGGGATCGCGACCGTCCGGCCGGACGTCGGCGACCGCGAACTGCGTGAACTCGACGCCGCGGGGGTGCGGGGCGTGCGCTTCAACTTCGTGAAGCGCCTGGTCGACGCCGCCCCGCACGAAGCGCTGGCCACCATCGCGCAGAAGATCGCGCCGCTCGGCTGGCACATCGTCCTCTACTTCGAGAGCGTCGACCTGCCCGAGCTGGCAGGGTTCTTCGGCTCGCTGCCCACCCCGCTCGTCGTGGACCACCTGGGGCGGCCGGACGTCACGCAGCCGGTCGGCGGGCGGGAGTTCGGCCGTTTCCTGCGGTTCGTCGAGCGCAACGACGTCTGGGTCAAGGTCAGCTGCCCCGAGCGCCTGACCGTGACCGGGCCGCCCGCCCTCGGCGGCGAGCGGCACGCCTACCGCGACGTCGTCCCGTTCGGCCGGCGCGTCGTGGCGGAGTTCCCCGACCGCGTGCTGTGGGGCAGCGACTGGCCGCACCCCAACCTCTTGGGCCACATGCCGGACGACGGCCTGCTGGTCGACTACGTGCCGCAAGTGGCGGTCACGGCCGAACAGCAGCGGAAGCTGCTCGTGGCCAACCCGGCGCACCTGTACTGGCCCGGCAATGACTGACGCCTGAGCGACAGGAACTCCCATGCAGCAAGCGAACTCCCTGAACCGGCTGAACCGCCTGCCGATCTCCCGGTTCCACAAGATCACCCTGCTGGCCGTCTCGTTCGCCTACTTCTTCGAGTTCGCGGACATCAACAGCTTCGCCACCACCGCGCCCAAACTGATCAAGCTGTGGGGCGTGACGGTCGACCAGGTCGCCTACGTCACGTCGTTGTCGTTCGTCGGGATGTTCTTCGGCGCGGTCATCGCGAGCGGCCTCGCCGACCGGTGGGGCCGCAAACGCGCGTTGCTGTGGACGACCTTGTGGTTCGGCGTCTTCTCCTTCGCCGCCGTCTTCTCGTGGGACGTCGTTTCCCTCGGCGTGTTCCGCGTCCTGACCTCGGCCGGGCTTTCGGCGATGACCGTCGTCGCCGTCATCTACGTCAACGAGCTGTACCCGGCCGCCAGCCGCGGCAAGTACCAGGCCTACGCGATCGTGATCGGCATCTGCGGCACCCCCGTCACCAACCTGATCGCCAGCGCGGTGGTGCCGATCAACGACTGGTCGTGGCGGCTGGTCTACCTGTGGGGCGCGCTCGGCGTGCTGCTCGTCTTCTTCACCCGGCGCCTCAAGGAGTCACCGCGCTGGCACGAGAGCCGCGGCGACCACGCCGAGGCGGACCGGATCCTGCGGGAGATCGAAGAGCAGGTCGAGGCGGAGCAGGGGCCGTTGCCCGAGCCCGAGCCGCCCGTCGAAGAAGCGCCGGTGACGAAGGCGCCGCTGCGCTTGCTGTTGCAGAAGAAGTACCTGTACCCCACCTTGCTGCTGACCGTCGTGTGGGTGACGCAGACGATCGGCTTCTTCGGCTACTCGAGCTGGGCGCCCACGCTGCTGGCCCAGGAGGGCTTCAGCGTCGAGAAGTCGGTCTTCTACGTGGCGCTGACGACCGTCGGCGCGCCGCTCGGGTCGTACCTGGCCGCCCTGGTCACCGACCGGTTCGAACGCAAGTGGTGCCTGGTCGCCTTCGGCACGGTCATCGCGCTGTGCGGCCTGCTCTACGGGCTGACGTTCAACCCGGTCCTGATCGTGGTCTTCGGGTTCCTGGTGAACCTGTTCGAACGCGGCTACACCGCCCTCGGCTACGCCTACTCCCCCGAGCTGTTCGACACGCGGAGCCGGTCGCTGGGCACCGGCGTCTCCTACGGGCTCGGGCGGCTGTCGAACGCGGCGGGTCCCCTGATCGTGGCCGCGCTCTACACCGGCAGCGGCTATCGGAGCGTGTTCTTCTTCATCGCCGGGACCTGGCTGGTCGGCGCGGTGGTCCTGGCCGTGTTCGGCCCGCGGACCCGCCCGTCCGCCGTCACCCGGGCGGAACCCGATGTGCCGATTCGCGGGTAACCGCCGCCGGCCCGGGTAACCCTCCTCGGTAGAGGACGTCGCACCCCCGGGTGCGCGCCCTCGGGAGGAGTCACATCGTGCCTGTGAACTGGACCACGGCGGACCAGCCAGGCTGGCAGACCCTGGACGTGGCCGGCACCGACCCGTCAGGTCTCGCCGATGCCCGGATGTGGGCCGAGTCGCGGATGACCGCGCTCGGGGACCTGCATCGGCTGGACGCGCTGTTGATCGTCGGAGAACTGCTGGACAACGCCTACCTGCACGCGGGCGGGCCGGTCGAACTGCGGCTGCGCTGCACCTGCGGGCCGTGCGAGGTGACCGTCGCCGTCGCCGACGTCGGCACCGGGGAACCGCGGTTGCGGGTCCCCGGCCGGGACGGCGGGCGCGGCCTGCGGGTCGTCGACCAGCTGTGCCTCGCGTGGGGCGTGAGCCACCACGACGACGGCAAGCTCGTATGGGGCCGCCTGCGCTGCGCGGAGACGGAAGAGCCCTGCCCGCGGGCGAGTTAGTCAGTTCGAAGCAGCGAGCGGGCCGAGCTAGCCGGTCGTGAGGTCCGGCAGCAGCGTCAGCCAGGCCAGGGCCTCGGAAAGGTCGGCGTGCAGCGGCAGGACGCGTTCCAGCCCGAGCACGCTGAGGGGGCGCAGCACCGCGCGGCTGCGGGTGACGACGGCGAAGGGCACGCCGGCCGCGTGGGCGTCGGCGGCGGAGTTGAGCAGGACGGTCAGCGCCCGGGCGGCGCAGAACGTGACGGCCGAGGCGTCGACGACCAGGGCGCGCGGCCGGAAGGCGAGCTCCCGCTCGATGAGGCCGGCGAGGTGATCGGTGACGCTGATGTCGAGCTCGCCGGTGGCCGAGAGCACGGCGGCGTCGGCGGTGATGAGCACGTCGAAACTCGCGATGGCCGCTTGACCTGCGGGGTCTCTGGGCCGGGGCAGCGGAATCATGGTCATAGGCGAAGCCTCCTGGGGGAACCGTGAGGCCAAACCGCTCGTGCACCAGTCCAGTCCCACACCGGCCCCTGACGGGGTCGTGGGTCTCGGGGTGCGACGGCTGCCGGTTGAACCGCTGCCGGCCGACCGTACCGCACTCCCGGGCCCGCGGCGGTGTCACCCGTTCAGCGCAACAGCTCACAGCGGCGTGTCGCCGGACGCCCGCGCACGCCCGGTCCTACGCGCCGGGTTGGGCTGTTCACTCTCCGTTCACCGCAACGTCATCAGCGGAAAGCCGCCGCGCTCTCCCCGGCGTCGGCGATTCCGGACCACGACGGCCCGGTGGTCCACAAAGGACCGATGTGCGCTCGCTCGAGTTCGACGTACCGAAACGACGGCATCCGGCCGTCCCCGTCGTTTCCCCGAGACAAAGAGCGAATTATATCGACACTTGATTAGCTCATTCGATCGACGACGTACGCGTCGGTATGTCGACTGCTACGCTCCACAGTGGATCGGGCATTTATCGTGCGTTCGGTCACAGTCGCACTACGGACACCAACGTTCAAGGAGCAGCCCCATGGCCCAGAAGGTCCTCGTCGAAATGCTGGACGACATCGACGGCAGCCCGGCCAGCCACACCGTTCCGTTCGGCCTCGACGGCGTCAGCTACGAGATCGACCTTTCCGACGAGAACGCCGCCGCGCTGCGCGAGGAGCTCTCCCGGTTCATCGCGGCGGGCCGCAAGACCGGTGGCCGCAAGGTGCGCGTCGCGACCGGCCAGTCGACGGCGGCGAGCTCGGCCGACCGCGAACGCTCGCGCGCGATCCGCGCCTGGGCCAACGAGAACGGCTACGACGTCTCCGAGCGGGGCCGCCTGTCCTCGGAGATCGTCAACGCCTACGACGAGGCGCAGCTGCAGGCCGCCGCCCCGGCGCCGGCGCGCAAGCGGGCGCCGCGCAAGAAGGTCGCCGCCGCGAAGAAGTAGTGCCGTGCCGGCCGATCTCTGGGGAGCGATCACGAAGGCCGATCCACCGGCGGCGAGGACACTGCTCACTCGCCGCCGGTGGATATCCTTCCGGCCGGCCGCCTGATTCCGGCTCGGTCGTTTCCGAGCTCGGCTGTTTCAGGAAACGCCAGCCGGACAGGCGTTGTCATTTCCCAGCTCACCGCGGGTGAATGCCGGTGGATTTCAGTCGCAGGCCGCCGCGCCGGGCGCGGCCATTCCGCGCCACAGCAGATCCGCCAGGGCCGCCGCGTCCCGCCGCCACTGGCCGTTCGGGTCGAGGTGCAGCAGCCCGCCGAGCCCCCGCAGCACCGTCACCGGATCCAGGTCCGCGCGGACCACGCCCGCCTCGGTGGTCGCCGCCAGCAGCGTCGAGACCGCGCCGACCATCGCTTCGTACGCGCTCGCCGGCAGTTCGCCGCGTGACGCCGTCGCCGCGCGCAGGGCGTCCGCCAGCCCGCGTTTCGTCATCATGTAGTGCGCCAGGTGGTCTGTCGCCCAGACGCGGAACGCCTCCGCCGGCGCGTACTTCTCCAGCAGCACCGGGACGACGTCGACCAGGTGCCGCACCTCGCGTTCGTAGACCGCCAGGATCAGCGCCTCCGGCGTCGGGAAGTGCCGGTACACCGTGCCGACGCCGACTTCGGCGTGCTTCGCGATCGCGTTGAACGAGACCTCGCCCGTCGCGGCGAGCGACTCGCCGGCCGCGACGAGGATGCGCTCGTGGTTGCGCCGGGTGTCGGCGCGCCGGGGGCTGACGGAACCCGTAGAGCCTGCCGCGCCGCTCGTCATCGTCCCTCCCGGTGGTGGATCCGTTCGCCGGTAATCTAGTGCAGCGCCGCCCCGGCCTGGAGCAACTCCAGCTTTCGGGTTCGTTGCGAGCCGGATTGTAATCCGCTAACCTCGCGAAAAGGTGAAGCGGATGAGTATCCGGTACACCACGCTCCCACCACGCCGCCAGCTCCCCACCCGGACGATCCGCGGAAAGAGACCAGTGGACATCTCACTCGAAGTCAATGGCAGTACCGAGCACCTGGACGTCGATCCCGGCGTGACCCTGCTCGACGCGCTGCGCGAGCGCCTCGACGTCACCGGCCCGAAGAAGGGCTGCGACCGGGGCCAGTGCGGCGCCTGCACCGTGCACGTCGGCGGCCGGCCCGTGCTCTCGTGCCTCACTCTCGCCGCCACCGTGCAGCAGCCGGTGACCACCGTCGAAGGACTGTCCACAGGGGACGACCTGCACCCGGTGCAGCGGGCCTTCGTGGACCAGGACGCGCTGCAGTGCGGGTTCTGCACCTCCGGCCAGATCATGTCGGCGGTCGCGGCCGTCGAGCAGGACGTCACCGACGTGCGCGAGTTCATGTCCGGCAACCTCTGCCGGTGCGCGGCCTACCCGAACATCGTCGCGGCGGTCCAGCAGGCGAGGCGGGTCGATGCGTCCCTTTGAGCTGACCGCGCCCACCACCCTCGACGACGCCCTCGCCACGCCCGGCACCTTCCTCGCCGGCGGCACGACGCTCGTCGACCTGATGAAGCTGAACGTCCTCACCCCGCGCCACGTCCTCGACATCAACAACGTCCCGCTGCGCGGCATCGACACCGCCGATGGGCTGCGCTTCGGCGCGCTCGAGCGGATGAGCGATATCGCCGCGCACCCCGGGGTGTACCCGGCGATCTCCCGCGCGCTGCTGCTGAGCGCGTCGCAGCAGCTCCGGAACATGGCCAGCATCGGCGGGAACCTGCTGCAGCGCACGCGCTGCTCGTACTTCCGCGACGTCGCCACGCCGTGCAACAAGCGGGTGCCCGGCAGCGGCTGCCCGGCGCTCGAAGGCGCCAACCGGATGCACGCGATCCTCGGCAGCAGCGACTCCTGCGCGGCGACGCACGCGAGTGACGTCGCCGTCGCCCTGGTCGCGCTCGACGCCGAGCTGCGGCTGGCCGGCCCGGACGGCACCCGCACGGTGAAGCTGGCCGAGTTCTACCGGCTGCCGGGCGACACGCCCGAGGTGGAGAACGACCTGCGCACCGGCGAGCTGATCACCGAGGTCGTCGTCCCCGAGCTGGCCTGGGCGGCGAACTCCACCTACGTCAAGGTGCGCGACCGGCAGTCCTACGAGTTCGCGCTGTGCTCCGCCGCCGTCGCGCTGGACGTCCGGGACGGCGTCATCGCCGACGCCCGGATCGCCGCGGGCGGTGTCGGCACGGTGCCGTGGCGGCTGCCCGCCGTCGAGGACGCGCTGCGCGGCAAGCCCGCCACGCAGGCCACCTTCGAGGCCGCCGTGTCCGGCGCGGCCGACGGCGCCCGGCCGCTGTCCGAAAACGCTTTCAAGGTGCCGCTGCTGAAGCGGACCCTGATCCGCGCCCTGCTCGAGCTGACCGAGGGGACCGCCCGATGACCGCCGCCCGTCTCGACGCGCCGGTGAAGGTCACCGGCCGGGCCAAGTACGGCGCCGACCACAACGTGCCCGGCATGGTCTACGGCTACGTCGTGCTCAGCACGGTCGCCCACGCCGAGCTCGAAGCCATGGACGTCACGGCGGCGAAGAGCGCGCCCGGCGTGCTCGGCGTGTACTCCCCGTTCGACCCGCTGGAGCTGCGCACCCCGGTCTCGCCGCTGTTCGGCGAGACGTGGGTGCCCATGCAGGACAAGGAAGTCGCCTACTACGGCCAGGCGATCGGCTTCGTCGTGGCGGAGACCTTCGAGCAGGCCCGCGACGCGGCGATGCTCGTCGAGGTCACCTACCGCGCCAAGCCGGCGCTGACGTCGCTGGAAGACGGCCTCGCCGCGGCGGAGGACGCCCCGCCGGGCCGGGACGGCACCCCGTCGACGTTCGAGGTCCTCGAAGACGGCGTCGAATCCTTCGACGACGCGCTGGCGGGGAGCCCGGTGATCGTCGAAGCGACCTACCACACGGCGACCCAGAACCACGCCGCGATGGAGCCGCACTCGGCCGTCGCGGTCTGGGACGACGGCGAGCTGACCGTCTACAGCGGAAACCAGGGCGCGCACCTGCAGGCCCAGGAACTGGCGAGCGCGCTGCAGCTGGACGTCGCGGCCGTGCACGCGCTGAACCCGTACGTCGGCGGCGCGTTCGGCGGCAAGGGCCGCACCTCGGCGCCGGCGTTCCTGGCCGCCGCCGCGGCCCGGGCGCTCGACCGGCCGGTGAAGGCCGCGCTCACCCGCGAGCAGGTGTTCACCGCGACCGCGGGTCGCGCGGCGACGGTCCAGAAGATGACGCTCGGCGCCGAACGCGACGGCACGCTCGTCGCCCTGCGCCACGACTCCTGGTGCAGCACCGACATCCACCGCGCGTTCGTCGAGCCGACGTCGCACGGCACGTCCCGCGAGTGGTACGCCACCCGCAACCTGCACATCAGCCAGAAGGTGGTGCCGCTGAACATCCCGCCGACGACGTTCATGCGGGCCCCCGGCGAGGCACCCGGGTCGTTCGCGCTGGAGAGCGCGATCGACGAGCTGGCCGTCGCGCTGGACATGGACCCGATCGAGCTGCGCATGCGCAACAACTCGACCGCGCCGCCCGGGCACGACCTGCAGTGGTCGAGCAAGCACCTCGACGAGTGCTTCCAGATCGGCGCGCAGCGGTTCGGCTGGGAGCACCGCAAGCCGCACGGGCACACCGACGGCGACTGGGAGGTCGGCCTCGGTACGGCCACCGCGATGTTCCCGGCCCTGCGGTTCCCGACGACCGTCGGGATCACCCTGCAGGCCGACGACACCGCCGTCGTCGCGACGAGCGGCGCGGACCCCGGCACCGGCCTGCTGACCGTGCTTTCCCTGGTGGGCGGCGAATCGCTGGACATCGCGCCGGAGAAGATCGTGCCCAAGCTCGGTGACTCGTCGCTGCCGCCGGGTGGGCTCTCCGGCGGCTCGACCGCGACGGCGAGCGTCGGCACGGCCATCATGATCGCCGCGACCAAGGCCATCGACGAGCTGGTGGCGCTGGCGGCCGACCCGGGCGCGCCGTTCGCGGGCGCCGAGGTCACCTACGCCGACGGCCGCGTGCTGGCCGACGGGAAGTCGATGACGTTCGGCGAACTGCTGCGCGCCGTCGGCCGGACGTCGCTCGAGGTGACGGGTTCGTCGGCTCCCGGCGAGGAGCTGACGAAGCACTCCTTCAGCTCCTTCGGCGCGCAGTTCTGCGAGGTCCGCGTGCACAAGTGGACGCGCGAGGTGCGGGTGTCGCGGATGCTCGGCGTCTTCGACACGGGCCGGATCATCAACGCGCGGGCGGCCCGCAGCCAGCTCATGGGCGGGATGATCTGGGGCGTGTCGGCCGCGCTGCACGAGGGCCTGGAGGTCGAGGCGAACGGCCGGCTCGCCAACGGCGACTTCGCGAGCTACCTGCTCCCGGTGAACGCGGACATCCCGGAGGTCGACGTCCACTTCGTCGAGTACCCGGACACGCTGCACAACGCCGTGGGCGCCAAGGGGCTCGGCGAGATCGGCACGGTCGGGATGGCCGCCGCCGTCGCCAACGCCGTGTACAACGCCACCGGCGTCCGGGTCCGCCACATCCCGATCACCATCGAGGACCTGCTGGCGGAGGCCCAGTCGAAGTAGCGATCCCGGCGGCCGCTCCCCGATGACACGCTCGACGTCGTCCGGGAGCGGCCGTCGTCGTTTCCGCGGTACGGCAGCGAGTGTGTCCACAAAGGACACACCGCAGCCGGGTCCGGCGACCTCGCGTGGTGTCACCGAGCGGTGCCGGAAAGTCACGTCCATCTGCTGAGTTGCGCACCAGGACTCACCTCTCCGAGGCAGCCGGCCCCGCCGTTACCCTTCCGCGACGATCACGGGCCGATTCGCCCATGACGCGGCCCCTCCACAGTCCTAGGCTGACGGGCGACACCGAGGAGTCCCCCGAGAATGCTGATCGACGACCTGGCCGCCGCCCTGCCGGCCGACCGCCTGGTCCGCGACCCGGACGTGCTGCGCAGCTTCGCCCACGACGAGGCCGAATGGGCGCCCTGCGCGCTGCCCGTCGTCGTGGTCCGGCCGCACACCGCCGAAGAGGTCCAGACCGTGGTGCGCCAGTGCATCCGGCACGGCGCGCCGCTGGTCACCCGCGGCGCCGGCACCGGGCTGTCCGGCGGCGCGAACGCCGTCGAAGGCTGTGTGGTGCTGGTGACCGACCGGCTGCGCGCCATCAAGGAGATCGACGAGCAGGAACGGCTCGCGGTCGTCGAGCCCGGCGTGGTCAACGACGACCTGCGCGCCGCCTGCGCCGAGCGCGGGCTCTGGTACCCGCCGGACCCGGCGAGCTCGCCGTGGTCGACGATCGGCGGCAACGTGGCGACCAACGCCGGCGGCGTCTGCTGCGTCAAGTACGGCGTCACCCGCGACTACGTCCTGGCGATGCAGGTCGTGACCGGCACCGGCGAGCTCGTCCGGCTCGGCCGCCGCACCGCGAAGGGCGTGGCGGGCTACGACCTGACCGGGCTGATGGTCGGCTCCGAAGGCACCTTGGGCGTCATCACCGAGGTCACCGTGCGGCTGCGCCCGGCGCGGGCCGCCGAGCGCACGGTGGCCGGCTACTTCGACACGACGGTCGCGGCCGGGGAAGCCGCCGCGGCGGTCGCGGCCCGCGGCGTGCTGCCCTCGGCGCTCGAACTCGTCGACCGGCACTGCCTCGCCGCGGTCGACGCGTGGAAGAACATGGGCCTGAGCACCGACGCGAACGTCGTGCTGCTCGGGCGCACCGACGCACCCGGCGCGCAGGGCGAGCACGAAGCCGCCGTGCTGCTCGAATGCTTCGAACAGGCCGGCGCGACGTGGGCCGCCCAGTCGACCGACCAGGCCGAGGCGGACGCGCTGTTCGACGCCCGGCGCCTGGCCTACCCGGCGCTGGAACGGCTCGGGCCGGTGCTCACCGAGGACGTCTGCGTGCCGACGCGGGCCGTGCCCGAGATGCTCGCGCGGATCGACCGGGCCGCGCTGCGCCACGACGTCGTGATCGCCAACATCGCGCACATCGGCGACGGCAACCTGCACCCGCTGCTGGTGACCCCGCCCGGCGACGAGACCGCGCGCAAGAACGCCCAGGCCGCGTTCGACGACATCATCGCCGACGCGCTCGACCTCGGCGGCACGGTCACCGGGGAGCACGGCGTCGGCCTGCTCAAGCAATCCGGCCTGACGCGCGAGCTCGGCCCGGCGGTGCTCGAGCTGCACCGCGCGGTCAAACGGGCGCTGGACCCGCACCAGATCCTCAACCCCGGCAAGGTTTTCCACGAAGGGACCCCCGCATGACCGAGCCCGTCGTCCCCACCACGTCCGGCGCGGTCCGCGGGGAGCTCACCGCCGCCGGCGTCGCCCGGTTCCGCGGCGTGCCGTACGCCGCCGCGCCCGAGGGCGAGCTGCGGTTCGCCGAGGCCGTGCCGGCACCGCCGTGGGAGGACGTGCGCGACGCGCGCAGACCGGGGCCGACCGCCCCGCAGCGCCACCGCGACTTCCCGGGCCTCGACCTCGGCCCGATCGTCGGTCCCGGCTGGCGGCCGGGACCGGAGTACCTGACGGTCGACGTCTGGACGCCGGACCCGGGCGCGGCCGGGCTGCCGGTGCTCGTGTTCGTGCACGGCGGCGCGTTCATCGGCGGCACCGGCTCGGCCTCGGTCTACGACGGCACGGCGTTCGCGCGGGCCGGTGCGATCCTGGTGACCGTGCAGTACCGGCTCGGCGTCGACGGGTTCCTGCCGCTGGACGGCGGCGTGACGAACCTGGGCCTGCGCGATCAGCTGGCGGCGCTGCGGTGGGTGCGGGAGAACATCGCGGCGTTCGGCGGCGACCCCGACAACGTCACCCTGGCCGGCGAGTCCGCCGGCGCGGTGAGCGTCGCGTGCCTGCTCGCCTCGCCGCTCGCGACCGGGCTGTTCCGCCGGGCCATCGTCCAAAGTGGACACCCCGACATGGTGCGCGGCGTCGTCGAGGCGCGGCGGCTCGCCCGCGTCGTCGCCGACGAGCTGCGCGTCGAGGCGACCGCCGAGGCGTTCCGCAAGGTGTCGACCGAGCAGCTGCTCGACGCCCAGGACGCGGTGCTGCGCCCGGGTGGCGCGCCCGACCTGCGCGACGCCCTGGGTTACGACCGCGGTTACGGGATCAGCCCGTTCCTGCCGATGGTCGGCGACGACGTGCTGCCGCAGCACCCGGGCAAGGCGATCAAGGCGGGCGCTGGGGCCGGCGTCGACCTGATCGTCGGCAGCTGCCGCGAGGAGATGCGGCTCTACCTGGTGCCGACCGGCGTGCTCGAAGCCGTCACCGACGACCAGGCCGTCGCGTCGCTGGCCGTGTCGCACCCCGACCCGGCCGGTGTCCTGCAGCGCTACGGCCTCGGCGGCGACCGCGTGGCGGGCGAGGTGCTCGTCGACGCGCTGACCGACCTGGTCTTCCGCGACTCGGTGCGGGACCTGGCCGAGAACCACGCCGGGCGCACCTACCGCTACGAGTTCGAGTGGCGCTCCCCGCTGATGGACGGCCGGCTGGGCGCGTGCCACGGCCTGGAGCTGCCGTTCGTCTTCGACGCGCTCGACGTGCTGTCCGGGCCGCGCGGCCTCCTCGGCGAGCACGCGCCGCGGCAGCTGGCCCACGACCTGAACGGCGCCTGGTACCGCTTCGCCACCACCGGCTCGCCGGGCTGGCTGGCCTACACCGGCGAGGACACCACATTCCACGCGGGCGCCACCTACTGATCACGTCCCGGCCGCCCGCTCGTACGGCGGGCTTTGGTCCACCAGGGCAGACTTGTCAGCCGGACGGTTGACTGTGCCCTGGCCGCGCTGTCAGGCTCAGGCCGCCCGGACGGCCGGATGAATGGGGACATCGATGCCCGAGGCGGGCTTTGGCGCGCCGCCGCGCGCGTACGTCCGCACGCTGCTGCGCAACGGCACGCCCGTGGAGACGGCGGACCCGGACGCCGACGGGGCCGACCTCGCCGCGGTCGGCGCCGCGACGCTCGCGCGGGCCTCGCGCTACTGGGTCGTCGTACCGCTGGCCTACCGGATCGCGACGTTCATCAAGGTGTTCATCGGGTACACCGCCGCCAACGGCTCCCTCGGGCTGGGCCCGGTGCTCTCGGCCACGGTGTTCGCCGTCGTCGTCAACACCGCCGCCGTGGTGTGGGTGCTGCGGGCCGGCGGCCTGCGGGGCCGCGTCACCGGCCGCGCCCTCGCGCTGGACCTGGCGATCGGCGTGGCGCTCAACTTCGCCGTCGCGGTGAGTGCCCCGGCCGCGGTGCAGCCGTTCGCCGTCGACGTCACCTGGACGTGGCTGGTCGGCGCGGTCGCGATGTGGGCGGGCACCTCCGGCATCCCGACGGCGCTCTGGCTGTTCGCCGCGGCCCTGCCGCTCCGCTCGGCGCTCACCCTGGCCGGCGGCCTCCCGCTGGACGACCCGCTCGTGCTGACCCGGTCGGTCGGCTGCATGATCGCGCTCGCGGTCGCCATCGTGCTCGGCGCGGGCATCCTCATCCTGCTCGGCGTCGGCACCCGGTTCGCACTCGACATCGGGCTGCGCCGCGGGCGCGAGGCCGAGCGCCACCGGACCCGGCGCATCATGCACGACAGCGTCCTGCAGACCCTCGAAGCGCTGGCGATCTCGGCCCCCGGGGACGACGCGCAGGCCGTCGCCCGGCTCAAGGAGCTGCGCTCGGTCGCCAAGGCCGAGGCGGCCGAGCTGCGCCGGAAGATCACCGAGCCCGTCCAGTCCGGTTCGTCGCGCGGCTTCGCCGTCGAGCTCGCCGACGTCGCGACCGAGATGGCCCGCGACGGCCTGCGCACCCAGCTCGTCGCCGCGGACTTCGCCGACGACGACCAGCTCTCGCAGGACCGCCGGACCGCGATGTGCGAGGCGGTCCGGGAAGCGTTGCGCAACACCGTGAAGCACTCCGGGACCAAGCAGGTCGTGCTGCGCGTGGAGGAACGCGACGGCGGGATCGCCGTGGTCGCGCGGGACCAGGGCCAGGGCTTCGACGTCCAGGACCGCCCGCCCGGCTTCGGCATCACCCAGTCCATCATGGCGCGGCTGGCCGAGGTCGGCGGCCGCGGCACGGTCGACTCGCAACCGGGCCGCGGCACCCGCGTCACCCTGTGGGTGCCCAGCTAGGCGTCCCGCGACAACGGCCTTGCGCTGCCGGGCAAGACCGCGGGCCGCCGCGCGGCGCACGATGCCGGGGCATCGGTGCCGCAGCGGAGGAGACGTCCATGGCCGGATCGGAAGCGGGCGCCCTGCGCCGGGACGCCCTCGGCACGCCGGGGGTGGTGTTCCTCGTGCTGGCCGCGGTCGCCCCGCTCACCGGCATCATCGTCGTGGCCTCGCTCGGGATCGCCCTCGGCGACGGCGGCGGCATGCCCGGCGCGTTCCTGCTCGCCGCGGTGATCCTGGTGCTCTTCGGCGTCGGCTACGCCCAGATGAGCAAGGTCGTCGTCGGCGCGGGCGGGTTCTACGGCTACGTCACGCGCGGGCTGGGCCGCCCGCTCGGGCTGGTCGCGGCGCTCGTCGCGCTCCTGGGCTACAACTGCTTCGTGGCCGGCGCGGTCGGCACGAGCGGGTTCTTCACGGCCAACGTCGTCGAGCAGGTCTTCGGGTGGCACACGCCGTGGCCGCTGTGGAGCCTCGTGTCGGCCGTCGCGGTGTTCGCGCTCGGGCGGCGCGGGGTCGACGTCAGCGCGAAGGTGCTCGGGGTGTCGCTGGTGCTCGAGGTGTCGATCCTGCTCGTGCTCGACGTCGCGATCGCCGTCCGGACCGGCCTGGACGTCCACGCCTTCCACCCCGGCGTGGTGTTCTCCGGCTCGGCCGGGATCGCCTTCCTGTTCGCCTTCAACGCTTTCGTCGGGTTCGAGGCGACCGGCCTGTTCAGCGAGGAGGCCCGCGACCCGCACCGGACGATCTCCCGCGCGACCTACACCGCGATCGTGCTGATCGGCGTCTTCGCCGCGGTCACGACGTGGGCGGTCGTCAGCGCGACCGGCGTCGAGCAGGCCGGGGCGGCCGCGCGGGACCACCTCTCGGCGGGTGACCTCGTGTTCGCCATCAGCGGCACCTACCTGGGCCCGGTCCTCACCGACGTGATGATGCTGCTGCTGGTCGTCAGCCTGTTCGCCGCGCTGCTGGCGCTGCACAACTCCGCGACGCGGTACCTGTTCGCGCTCGGCCGCGCCCGTGTGCTGCCCGCCGTCCTCGGCCGGACGAACCCCGGGAACGGCGCGCCGTACGTGGCCAGCGGCACGCAGATCCTCGTCGCCACGGCGATCGCGGCGGCCTACGCCCTGGCCGGGCTGGACCCGCTGGCCGACCTCACCGCCAGCATGACCGGCATCGGCACGCTGGGCATCATCACGCTGCAGGCCATGGCCGGGATCGCCGTGGTCGCGTTCTTCCGCCGCCGGCGCGACCCCCGCCTCTGGCGCACGGCGGTGGCGCCCGCGCTCGGCGGCCTCGGCCTGATCGCCGTGACGACCCTGGCGATCCTCAACTTCCCCACCCTCGCCGGCTCCGACGCGCCCGCGATCGCCCTGCTGCCGTGGCTGCTGGCGGTGGCCCTGGTCGCCGGCCTGGCCCTGGCGGTCTGGCTGCGACGCCGGCGGCCGGACGTCTACGCGGGCCTGGCCGACCTCGACGGCTGACCCGGCGGGCGTTGGCCAGATCCCGGCGCTATCTGGCCTTCCAGCCACTCCCGGTGTCGCGGGCGGGCCGATAACTTCGGCTCGTCCCCGCACGACTGAGGAGTTCCGTGTCGAAGTTCCTGCTCTCGGTGCACGTCCTGGCGGCGATCCTGGCCGTCGGCCCGGTCGCCGTCGCGGCCAGCATGTTCCCCGCGGCCGTGCGCCGCGTCGCCGCCGGTGGCGATCTCACCACGGTGACCGTGCTGCACCGGATCTGCCGCGTCTACGCCTACGTCGCCATCGCCGTGCCGGTGTTCGGCTTCGGCGTCGCGGGCACCATGCACGTCATGGGCGACCCGTGGCTGATCGTGTCCATCGGGCTGACGGCCGTCGCGGCCGCCGTGCTGGCGTTCGTGGTGCTGCCCGGCCAGCGGCGTCAGCTGGCCGCACCCACGCCGGGCACCGTGAGCCGGCTGGGCATGACGACCGGGGTGTTCAACCTGCTCTGGGCCGCGGTCACCGTGCTGATGATCGTCCGGCCCGGCTCGTCGACCGGCGCCTGACTCAGGCCGGCACCCGCACCGCGACGAAGTCCGGCCGGTGCCGCAGGACGAACCCGAGCGACCGGTAGAGCCGGATCGCCGAGGTGTTGCGCGCGGCCGCGTGCATCATCGGCGTCTCTCCGCGCTCGCGGATGCCGAACGCGACCGCGTGCACGAGCCGCGTCCCCAGGCCCTGCCCGCGGAACGCCGGGTCGGTGCAGACGGCGCTGATCTCGGTGTAGCCGGGCGGGTGCAGCCGCTCCCCGGCCATCGCCACGAGCGCGCCCTCACGCCGGATCCCGAGGTAGGTGCCGAGCTCGACGGTCCGCTTCCGGAACGGCCCGGGCTGCGTCCGCGCGACGAGGTCGAGCATCTCCGGCACGTCCGCGGGCCCCAGCCGCACGGCTTCCGGGTCTTCGGCGGCCGCGACCCCCTCGTCGACGAGCTGCACCCCCGGGAGCGCCTCGATCACCTCCCACCCGGCCGGCGGCCGGGCGAAGGTGGAGGCGACGACCACGGTCGCGCCGGGCCCGCCCAGCGTCGCGACGTCGCGCCAGTCCTGCTCACCGGGGTCGTCGGGCAGCCCCAGGAAGGGCGCGACGTCTTCCGGGTACCGCAGCACGCGCCCCTGCCGCTCGGCGAAGCGGGCGTGCGGCCCGGCCAGCGACGTCCAGGTCGGGTTGTCCAGCGGAGAAGACATGCGCTACCTCGGGGGTTCCGGCTCGGGGTGATCACCCGCCAGGATGCGTCGAAAGCCCCGCCGCGCGCCGCCGCTCCCACATCGTGAGCGCGCGCTCAGCCGACCGTGGTCAGCTCGTCGTCCGAGAGCACCTGACCGCCGTCCGACACCACGAGCCTGCCGCCGCCGACCTGGTAGCTGTACTGGCCGTTCACCGCGACGAAGCCGTCGCCCGAGGGCTGGGCCGGCAGCGTGATGTGGGTGTCGTCCGACGCCCCCTGCCCGCGGGCCTGGCCGTCGTAGAAGATCCGGCCGTCGGGGGTCTTGCAGACCGTGACGACGGACTTGACCGTCTCCCCCACGAGCAGCGCCGTGCCCGCGCCGCCGGGCAGGTAGCGGGCGGCGTCACCCGGGCACGGCTTCCCGGCCGGGGTGGACGACGTCGACGGCGGGGCCGACGTCGAGGACAGCGCGGGTGGAGCGGGCGGGGTGACGCCGTTCGCGGTCGTGACGACCGTCTTGGTCGTCGGCACCGCGGGTGTCGTGTACTGCGGGAACGGCCCGGACGCGGCCGGCGAGGGCTTCGGGCGCCCGGCGAACAGCAGGACGCCGGTCACCGCGACGGCGGCGACCACCATCAGGGTGAGCAGCACCCACAGCGCCCGCGCGCGGGCCCGGCCGGGGGCCAGGCTCGCGCAGGTGCCGCACCGCTGCGCGGCGGCGTCGTTGACCGCGCCGCACTGCGCGCACGTCCAGGGGGAACCCGCCATCGGGCCTCCTTCGGCCCCGGCGCGGTCTCGGGCACGCCGGTCCTCCATCGTCACCGACGACGGCGCCGGCTGCAACGCCCCGGATCGGGCTAGTGCCCGATGTTCACCATCCACGGGATGCAGAACTTGTCGATGCAGCAACCGAATTCGTCGGCCCACGCCTGCTTTTCGAACGGAACCGTCACGGTGCCGCCCGCGCTCAGCTTGTCCCAGTAGGTCCGCAGGTCGTCGGCGTCGTCCCCGCTGAGGCTGACCGTGATGTTCGTACCCGGGTGGTATTCCATCCCTTCGGGGGTGTCGGACGCCATCAGCGTGTAACCGCCGTCGGTGTCCAGCTGCGCGTGCATGACCTTCTCGGCCTCCGGCCCGTCAGGGGCGCCGAATGACCCGAACGTGTGCACGGTGAGCTTGCCCCCGAACACCGTCTCGTAGAACTCCATGGCCTGGCGGGCGTTGTCCTCGAAGCTCAGGTACGGGTTCAGTCGGGAAGCCATGGCGCTCTCCTTCGGTCGGAAGATGCAGCATCCTCGCAGAAGCCCGTGACCACGCCAAACGCGAAATTTTCAGACGACGAAGCGGCGGTGCGCGTGCGGTTCCAACGGGAGCGAGCCGTGCAGCGCGGCGCGGGCGCGCAGCTCCAGCGCGCGGTCCAGGGTGCCCGTCCCGGGCGCCGCCGCGGCGTGGAAAGTGCCGCGCCCGAACAGGTACACCAGCTGCAGCCGGCCGTCCCGGCGGCCGTCCGGGTCGGCGAACTCGACGCTCGCGAAGCGCAGCGCGCCGCCGTAGCCGGCCCGCGCCAGCCGGTCGGCGACGTCCACCAGGTCACCGGTCAGCACGCGCAGGTCGCGGTTGCGGCGCCAGCAGCGGACCGTCGAGCGGCCGTAGAGGTCCTGGGTCACCAGCGGGTGCACCGGCAGCTTGGCCGACGTCGCGGCGAGCAGCTCGGCCTCGGTGCGGTCCAGCGCATCGCCGTCCACCTTGAAGCTCAGCGTGCCGCCGCCGGTCGGGATCAGGCCGAGCGCGCCGCGCACCCGCGGAGCGGCCGCGGCGAGGCTGTAGAGGGACTGCAGGTTCGGGCGGGAAGTCCAGCAGCGGACGAGTTTGCTGTCCAGCAGGGTCACGGGCGGGGTGTCCATTCTCCGGTCGAGATGACGCCGGGCCGGGCACGCTGGCAATGTCCACAGTGGACGTCAGGTGCGGGGTCGCGGGGTCGGAAAGGACAGCATGCTCCCCGCCCCGGCGATTCCGGTCCGGAACCGGCCGATCACGCGGCGAACGGCGCCGGGGTGCCGCCGAACGGTCGACGTCACAGTGGTTCAGCCGATCAGCGGTACCCCTTTCACGGGGTCGTGATGACGACCTTCCCGAAGTTCCCCCGGCCCGCGAAGTGCCGGAACGCTGCGTCGGCGTCCCCGAACGGGTGAACGCTGTCGATGACCGGTCCGATCGGGCGGACGGCGAGCCGCCGCACGAGGTCCTCGGTGTCCTCGCGGCTGCCGACCCAGGTCTTCCGGACGGTCGCGCCGCTGCGGAACAGGTCCGTGAAGCCGATCGGCGCCCCGCCCGCGCCGACGAAGCCGACGAGCGCGATCTCGGCGTGGTGCGTCCCGGCCGCGACGAGCGACTGCGCGAACGTGCCGGGCCCGCCCACCTCGACGATCCGGTCCGCGCCGCGGCCGCCGGTCGCGTCGAGCACGGCCCGGCCCCACTCGGGCGTCCCGGTGTAGTCGATCACCGTGTCCGCCCCGAGTTCGGTCAGCTTGGCCGCCTTCTCGGCGCTCGACGTCGTCGCGATCACGCGCGCGCCGTGCGCCTTCGCCAGCTGCAGCGCGAACAGCGAGACACCGCCGGTGCCGAGGGTGAGCACGACGTCTTCCGGCCCCAGCGGCGTGCCGCCGTGGAGCGCCGTCCAGGCCGTGACCGCGGCGCACGGCAGCGTCGCACCCTGCTCGTAGGTGAGCGGCTCCGGCAGCGCGACGAGCGCGTTTTCGGAGACGGCGCGGTGCTCCGCGAGCCAGCCGTCCTGGGCGTTCCCGTACCCCCGCAGGGTTTCCGCGGCCGGGAGGCGGCCGCCGATCCAGTTCGCGTGGAAGGTGTTGATCACCCGGTCGCCGACCGCGAAGCGCGTGACACCCTCGCCGACCGCGGCGATCTCGCCGGCGGCGTCGGACACCGGGATCAGGTTCCCGGGCCCGGTGGTGAAGTGGTCGCCGTTCAAGATGAGCAGGTCGCGGTAGTTCAGCGACGTCGCCCGGACCCGGACCAGCACCTCACCGCGCTGCGGCTCGGGCACGGGTTCCTCCAGCTGGACCAGGCTGCCGGCCGGACCGGGACGGTAGACGAGCACGCGAGCACTCCTTCATGTTAACCAATCGACTAACATCGACCATGGCACACGATCCCGCGAACCCGCAACCACGAGGGATACTCGGTCCATGGCCAGCCGCACCGCGACCCCGCTCGAGCACCCGGCGCTCGAGGACGTCTCGTTCGGCGTGGCCCTCGAGGCCTTGCGCGACCCGCACCGGCTGACCATGATCGCCGCGCTCGCCCGCGCACCCGGCCAGTCGTGCGGCGCGATCATGCCGCCGGTCAGCAAGCCCGCGGCGTCGCGGCACTTCAAGATCCTCCGCGCGGCCGGCCTGCTGAAGCAGTGGGACAGCGGCACGCAACGGCTGAACGCGCTGCGGCGCGAGGAGTTCGACGCGCGGTTCCCCGGCCTGCTCGACCTGGCCCTCGCCGAGGCCGCCCGCCTCCCCCGCTGATCCGGACCTTCCCCCCGCTTTCTCGCCAACCAGACATTTAGCATTGCTAATAGTTCTGAGTCAGAGCTACTTTGGGCGCATGACCGAACTCGCCGAACGGCTCCTGGGCACCGTCCAGGGCATCCGCCGGGTGGTGCGCCGCCGGGTCCGGGCCGACGTCCCCGGCTTTCCCCTGCCCGGCGCGCAGGTCGAGGTGCTGCGCGTGGTCGCCGACCACCCCGGCGTCGGCGTCGCGGCGGCCGCGCGCGAGCTGCACCTGGCGGCCAACTCGGTCAGCACCCTGGTCAACCAGCTCGTCGAAGCCGGGCTGCTGCACCGCGAACCCGACCCCCTCGACCGGCGCGCGACCCGGCTGGAGCTCACCGCCGCGGCCACCGACCGGATGGCCGCCTGGCGCCGCGCCCGGACCGGCCTGGTCGCCGCCGCCCTCACCGAACTGTCCGAAGAGGACAAAGCCGTGATCGAACAAGCCTTGCCGGCACTGGAAAAACTCATGGGCATCCTGAAGGAGCGGCCGTGACCGAACCCGCGGTGCGGTGCACCGACCTCACCCACTCCTTCGGCGCGACCCGCGCGGTGGACGGCGTCGACCTGGAGATCCACCCCGGCGAGGTGTTCGGCCTGCTCGGCCCGAACGGCGCCGGCAAGACCACCACGCTGCGGATGATCACCACGCTGCTGCCCACCGGGCCCGGCCGGATCACGGTGTGCGGCCTCGACGTCGCCCGCCGGAAGATGGCCGTGCGGCGGCTGATCGGCTACGTCCCGCAGCAGCTGTCCGCCGACGGCGCGCTGACCGGCCGCGAGAACGTCGCCCTCTTCGCCCGGCTCTTCGACGTCCCCCGCGCCCGGCGCGCCGAGGAGGTCGGGCGCGCGCTCGACCTGGTCGGCCTGACCGGCGACGCCGACCGCACGGCCAAGGGCTACTCCGGCGGCATGATCCGCCGCCTCGAACTGGCCCAGGCCCTGGTCAGCTCCCCGCGACTGCTCATCCTCGACGAGCCGACGATCGGGCTCGACCCGGTCGCCCGCTCGGCGGTGTGGGAGCGGATCGCGCAGATCCGCGCCGAGACCGGGATGACCGTGCTCGTCACCACGCACTACATGGACGAGGCCGAGCAGTACTGCGACCGCGTCGCGCTGATGCACACCGGCAAGATCCGCGCGCTGGGCACCCCGGCCGAGCTCGAGGCCGACCTCGGCCCCGAGTCCACTTTGGACGACGTCTTCCGCGCGGTCACCGGCGACCGGCTCGCGAGTGAAGAAGGAGGGATCCGCAGTGTCCGTGCCACTCGCCGCACCGCCCGCCGTCTCGGCTGACCCCGGCCCGCTGCGCCAGCTGCGCATCCTGGCCGCGCGCGTCGGCGCGATGTGCCTGGTGGAGCTGCAGAAGCTGCGCCGCGACCAGACCGAACTGCTCACCCGCGCGATCCAGCCCGCGCTGTGGCTGCTGATCTTCGGCGAGACGTTCACCCGGCTCAAGGCCATCCCGACCGGCTCGACGCCCTACCTCGACTACCTGGCGCCCGGCATCCTCGCGCAGTCGGCGTTGTTCATCTCGATCTTCTACGGCATCCAGATCATCTGGGAACGCGACGCGGGCGTGCTCGCCAAGCTCCTGGTGACGCCGACCCCGCGCGCGGCCCTCGTCGCCGGGAAGGCGTTCGCGGCCGGGGTCCGCGCGCTCGTCCAGGCGTTGATGGTGCTGATCCTCGCCGCGATCCTGGGCGTCGGGCTGACCGTGAACCCGCTGAAGCTGCTCGCGATGGCCGTCGTGCTGGTGCTCGGCTCGGCGTTCTTCTGCTGCCTGTCCATCGTCATCGCCGGAGTCGTGCTGTCGCGCGAACGGCTGATGGGCATCGGGCAGGCGATCACGATGCCGCTGTTCTTCGGGTCGAACGCGCTCTACCCGGTGGACCTGATGCCGGGCTGGCTCAAGGTGCTCAGCCACGTCAACCCGCTGAGCTACCAGGTCGACGCCCTGCGCGGGCTGCTCATCGGCACCCCGGCCCACCTCGGGCTCGACTTCGCGGTGCTGATCGTGGCAACGATCGTGGCGATTTCGGTCGCTTCGGCCCTGCTCGGCAGGTTGGCCCGGTGAGGCACATGTCTCACCGAACGGAGGCCTTATCCGGAAATGGCTAATCTCGATTCCGTGAATCGTGGCCGGGGCGTGGTCCCCTTTGTCGGTTTTTGTGTGCTCGCCGGAATTCTGGCGGCCGGCACGGTGGCGCCCGCCGCCATCGGCGCCGGCCTGCTGTCGAATGAGGTCAGCGATTCCGTCGACGCCATTTCCGCGCAGCTCGCGGCGGCCGATCCGCCGTTGACGACGACGGTGACCGACCGCGACGGCGCCCCGATCGCGACGCTGTACTCGCAGTACCGGCTGCCGGTGACCGCGGCCGGGATCGCGACGACCATGAAGGCCGCGATCATCGGCGTCGAGGACCGCCGTTTCTACACCGAAGGCGGCGTCGACCTGCAGGGCATGGCACGGGCGGCGGTCAACGACAGCGCCGGCGGGTCGCTGCAGGGCGCGTCGACGATCACCCAGCAGTACGTCAAGAACTACCTCGTGAACGTCGTCGACCGGACCGACCCGGCGGCCCAGCAGGCCGACCGCGAGGACTCGCTCGCCCGCAAGCTGCGCGAGGCGAAAATGGCCGTCCAGCTCAACGACACGATGAGCAAGGACGACATTCTGGCCAGTTACCTCAACGTGGTCGAATTCAGCGGAACCGTATACGGCGTCGGCGCGGCGGCGAAAGCGTACTTCGGGACGACGGCGGACAAACTGACCGTGCCGCAGGCCGCGTTGCTCGCCGGAATGGTGAACAACCCGAGCATCTACAACCCGTACTCGCACCCGGACAAAGCGACCCAGCGCCGCAACACGGTGATCGACGACATGGTCACCAACGGCTCGCTGCCCGCGGCCTACGCCGTGACGGCCAAGGATGCCCCGCTCGGGCTCCTGCCCGGCGGACCGGTCACGCCGTCCGGCACGTGCATGGGCGCGGCGCCGGACGCGGGGTTCTTCTGCACCTACGCCGAGACCTACCTCGCGCACGCCGGCTTCACGCCGGACCAGCTCGCGACCGGTGGCTACACGATCAAGACCACGCTGGACCCGCGCGTCTCGCAGGTGGCGAAGGACGCCGTCGACGCGAACGTGCCGACGACCCAGGACGGCGTGGCCAACACCTTCGCCGTCGTCCAGCCGGGCCAGAACGGGCACCAGGTGCTCGCCATGGTCGCCAACCGGAACTTCGGCACCGACCCCGCGAAGGGCGAGACGTCCACCGACATCGTGGCCGACGCGAGCAACGAGTTCGGCGCGGGCTCGTCGTTCAAGATCTTCACCTCGGCCGCGGCGATGGTCACCGGCAAGGCGGGCCTGGACACGCCACTGCCGAACCCGGACAGCCAGTGCTTCACGCCTCCCAACGCCGACAGCCACACCGCCTGCTACACCGTCCACAACGACGGCCACTACGCCGACCCGATCACCCTCGCCGACGGTCTCGCGACGTCGCCGAACGTCGCGTTCGTCGGGCTCGAGAACGAGGTCGGGATGCCCGCCGTGCTCGACATGGCGCAGAAGCTGGGGCTGCGCAGCACCCTCGCGACGAACGACGCGGGTGCGGTGCCCGACCCGAAGTCGTCGAACCCGCAGTACAACGAACCGCAGTCGAAGTACTTCCAGAACCTGCTCTCGTTCACCCTCGGCAACAGCCCGGTCAGCCCGCTGGAGATGGCCAACGTCTCGGCGACGCTGATGAGCGGCGGCGTCTGGTGCCCGCCGAACCCGATCCTGTCGGTCACCGACCGGAACGGCAACGCCGTGTCCGTGCCGCAGCAGGCGTGCGAACAGGTCATCCCGGCCGGCGTCGCGAACACGCTCGAAGCGGGCCTGAGCAAGGACACCACGAGCGGTACCTCGGCCCAGGCCGCGCACGCGGCGGGCTGGACGCGCCCGGACATCGGCAAGACGGGCACGACCCAGCAGAGCGAGTCGGTCGCGTTCGTCGGCGGCGTCGACGATTACGCGGTGTCGTCCATGGTGTTCGCCGACGGTTCGCACCCGCGGGAGATCTGCCCGGGCACGCCCGTGCACCTGGGCAACTGCGGGCACGGCGCGTTCGGCGGCACGGTCGCCGCGCCGCCGTACTTCCACGCCATGAGCCAGCTGCTGGCCGGGGTGCCGGACCAGCAGATCCCCGGGCCGGACCCGGCGTACCTGACGGCCCGGTCGTGACCTACTTCGGTTCGAGGAACACGAGCGGGATCTCCCGCTCGGTCTTCGTCTGGTAGCCCGCGTAGTTCTTGAACTCGGCGGTGATCTTCGGCCACAGCCGGGCCCGCTCCTCGCCGTCGGCGACCCGGGCGAGCATCGGCCGCCGCGGCGCGCCCTTGACCGACACCTCGACGTCCGGGTTGTCGCGCAGGTTCAGGAACCACGCGGGGTGCGTGTCGTCGCCCCCGCGCGAGGCGACGACGACCAGCGCGTCACCCTCCTGGTGCGGCGAGGTCAGCATGACCGACCGCGGCTGCCCGCTCTTGCGGCCCACGGTGGTCAGCTCCAGGACGGGCATGGAGACGTTCCATCCCAGCCGCCCGCCGCTGATCTTGATCAGACCGCGGTGGACGGCGTTCATCGCTTTGAGGCTGAAGTCGCTCGGCATGATCGTGAATCTAGTCCCGGCGCCCCGAGCCGACCCTCCAGGTACGCGAACCGACTCCCGGGGTACGCGAACCGACCCTCCGGGTACGCGTATGTCCGCTTTGCCGGGAACCCGTCCGGCCGGTTTGGCGAAACCTCCACGGCCCGGCGCGCCGGTGTGCCAGGCTCCCGGCGAACGCAGGACCGACAGGAGAGAAGACGATGCTGATCTGGGGCTACCGCACGAGGATCTTCGTGCTGGCGATGACGACGTTCCTCTGCGGCCGCTGCGGCAACCCCGCCTCGCACGCCGTCCGCAAGTCGGTCACGAAGTTCACCCTCTTCTTCATCCCGCTGTTCCCGATCCACGTCAAGTACACGGCGCAGTGCACGTTCTGCGGGATCGAGAACCGGATCCCGAAGGAGGACGCCGTCCGGCTGCAGGCGCAGGAGGAGCAGGCGCAGCAGCAGGCGTCGCAGCCCTACCCGCAGCACCCGTCCCAGGGGTTCCCGCAGCAGGGGTTCCAGCCGCCGCACCCGTCGCAGCCGCAGGGCTTCCAGCAGCCGGGCCCGAACCCCCAGCAGGGCGAGTTCCCGCAGCAGGGCCGCTGAGCACTAGGCACTGACCGCCGGGAGCCGCGCGAACCCGCCGGCCCGGCGGGCGATCCGGGCGGCCGTCCCGGCGAACCGGACGTGGGCCGCGGCGAGCAGCACGACGTCGACCGCGCCGTGCGGCCGCTCCGGCGACCCGGCCCACTCGCGCAGCTCCCGCTCGGCCGCTTCGGTGCCTTCGACGGCTTCGGCGAGCCCGGCGTCCGCTCCGGTGAGGATCTTCTGCAGGTCCCGCGCGGCGGCGACCGCGTGCGCGGCCAGCCGCGTGAACGCGGGCCGCGCGTCCACCGGCACCCGCCGCACCCGGTCCGCGACCTCGCCCGCGAGACCACCCATCCGAGTGAGATCCGCGGCCGTGTGCACCGCGGCCACGACCGCCTTGACGTCCTCCTCGCGCGGGGCGTGCAGGGCCAGCAGCGCGCACGCCTGGTCCTCGCAGGCGGCCCCCAGCGCGGTCACCGCCGCGGCCTGTTCCCGCACGCGTCCGCCCAGCGTGGGGTCACTTTCGAGCAGGGCGCGCGTGGCCACTTCGAGCGTGCCCGCGACCAGCCCGCACAGGTCCGCGAGCCGGTGGGCCAGTGTGACGAGCTCCTTCTGAAACGCCGTCGGCATGGCGGCATGCAACCACCTCGGCCGGGGGACGGCGACTCGTCGCCTCCGCCCGGAATTGTCGGTCCCCCGTGCTCTGCTCGTCGGCGAGAGCGGTGCACCCCGCACCCGAGGAGAAGGAGGACCCGATGGCAGGCGAAACGCTGGTCACGGTGGTCGGCAACCTGACGACGGACCCCGAGCTGCGGTTCACCCCGGCCGGCGCCGCGGTCGCGAACTTCACGGTCGCGTCCACGCCGCGCACGCTGGACCGCGAGTCCGGCCAATGGCGCGACGGTGACGCGATGTTCCTGCGCTGCAGCGTGTGGCGGCAGTACGCGGAGAACGTCGCGGAGTCGCTCGGGCGCGGCGCACGCGTGGTCGTCCACGGCCGGCTGAGACAGCGGTCGTACGACACGAAGGAGGGCGAGAAGCGCACCGTGCTGGAACTGGACGTCGACGAGATCGGCCCGTCGCTGCGGTACGCCACGGCGAAGGTGACCAAGGCCGTCCGGGTCGGCGACGGCGTGGGAGGCGGCGCCTGGATGCCGGAACCGGTGGCCGCCGGGGTGGGGGAACCGCCCTTCTGAGCCCGGCCGTACCCATCCGCTCCCGACTCCCTTCCGAATGACTGTCGACGGGAAGTCGAGCCCGGCTGGACCGGCCGGAGCGACGATGAGGCACACGCTCTGGCCGGGCCGGTACCGGATGTGATGTCGAAGTCCCGTCATCTGGTTCGACGCATGAGTAGGACGATGCCGAACCACGAGCGGGAGGGGCCGGGATGGACGGGGACGGAAAGCCACGGACGACGGTGCACCCCTTGGTGAACCACCGCATGCTGGCGATGCTGCGGGCCGTCGGGGCCGGGAGGGGCCTGGTGTCGTGCAGCAGCGAACCCGACCTCTTCATCGACGGCCTGTCGTGCGGCGACCAGTTCGCCGCGCACGCGCTGGCCCACCTGGGGCTGATCAGCGCGACCTGCACCGGGCGGCCGGGCGAGCTCGTGCCGGCGGTGCTGACGCCCGCCGGCCAGGCGATCGTCACCGGAGAGCAGCGGCCCGCCGCCTGAGCGGCCGAGGTGTTTGACAACTCCAGAACGCAAGTACGGTGGCGGCATGAGCAACATCGAGGCCGACCCCGCCGAGCTCGCCTGCGGCGACCGGCCCGAGGCGGCCGATCCGCTGCGCCCAGCCGTGGAAGTCCTCACCCCGCGCGAAGTACCGCTGGGCGGCCCGCGGGCGATGCGCGTGCGGCGGACGCTCCCCCAGCGGTCCCGCTCGCTGATCGGCGCGTGGTGCTTCGCCGATCACTACGGCCCGGAAGACGTCGCCATGGACGTCGCGCCGCACCCGCACACCGGCCTGCAGACGGTGAGCTGGCTGTTCGCGGGCGAAGTCGAACACCGCGACAGCCTCGGCACGCACGCAATGGTCCGGCCCGGCGAGCTCAACCTGATGACCGGCGGCCACGGCATCTGCCACTCGGAGGTCTCGACCCCGGCCACGAAGACGTTGCACGGCGTCCAGCTCTGGGTGGCGCTGCCCGAGCGGCACCGGCACACGGCCCGCGGCTTCCACCACTACGTGCCGTCGGTGAACCGGATCGAGGGCGCGGAGATCCGGGTGTTCCTCGGATCGCTGGCCGGGCGCACGTCGCCGATCCCGACGTTCACCCCGTTGCTGGGCGCGGAACTGGTGCTGCACCCGGACGCCCACATGTCCCTCGGGGTCGACCCGGACTTCGAGCACGGTGTCCTCGTGGACTCCGGCGCGGTGACCGTCGCCGGCACCGCCGTCCGCGCGGCGGAGCTGGGATACGTCGGCACCGGCCTGCGCCGCCTGACGTTGAGCAACAACGGGTCCACGCCCGCGCGCTTCCTGGTGCTCGGCGGGACACCGTTCGACGAAGAGATCCTGATGTGGTGGAACTTCGTCGGCCGGACGCACGAGGAGATCGCGGACTTCCGCGAGGCGTGGCAAGCGGAGTCCGATCAGTTCGGCAGCGTCACCGGCTACACCGGCACCCCGCAACGGCTGCCGGCCCCGGAGTTGCCGGCGGTCCGTATCAAGCCCCGCCGCAACCCGGCTCGCTGACTCACCGGCCTCCGCCAGCCGGACCGGGGCCCCGGGCGAACGGGCTCAGCGCTCCCGGGCCTGGTAGGCCGCCAGCGTCGCCAGCCGATGCTCCCGCGCGTACTGCTCGACCTCCGCCGGGTCGCTCCCGCCCTCGATCAGGTCGAGCAGCCGGTCGTGCTCCGCCACCGAGCGCGGCGCCCGCCCCGGCACGGAGGCGAACGTGCTGTCGCGGACCGCGGCGAGCCGGGTCCAGCAGCGCTGCACCAGGTCGACCAGGTTGGGGTTCGGGCAGGCGCTGAAGAGCACCTCGTGGAACTCCGCGTTCAGCGCGGTGAACGCGAGCGGGTCGAACTCGGCGAGGCTGCGGCGCATCCGGTCGTTGAGGGCGCGGGCCCGCGCGAGCGTCTTCGGTGTGAGCAGCGGCGCGGCGAGCCCGGTGGCCGCGCCTTCGACGATCGCCACCGTCTGCATGGCGTGCTGGTAGGCGGTGGGGTCGATGGCGATCACCCGGGCCCCGACGTTCCGCTCGAACTCGATCAGCTCCTCGGCCTCGAGCCGGCGCAGGGCCTCGCGCACGGGCACCGCGCTGACGGCCAGCTCGCGGCCGATCTGGTCGAGCACCAGCCGGTACCCGGGCCCGTAGCGGCCGTCGACGATCCTGGCCTTGATCGTCTCGTAGGCCAGCTGGGACTTGGTGACCGCCGGTCTTCCCGAGGAGGCGCTGATCATGTAGGAAACCATATATGGTCCCGCCGACGGACGACGCCCAGGAGGCCGTGCCGATGCCGATGTCCCCGCCTTCCCCCACCGCGGCCGACCTGATCGTCGGCGGGCTGCGCGCCCACGGCGTCGACACCGTGTTCGGGCTGCCCGGCGTGCAGACCTACGACCTGTTCGACAGCCTGGCCCGCACCGGCGGCATCCGGGTGATCGGCGCGCGGCACGAGCAGACCGTGGCCTACATGGCGTTCGGGTACGCGCAGGCGACGGGCCGGACCGGCGTCTACACGGTGGTGCCGGGGCCCGGCGTCCTCAACGCCTCGGCCGCCATGCTCTCGGCGCACGGGGCCAGCGCGCCGGTGCTGTGCCTGACGAGCGAGATCCCGCGCGCCTACCTCGGCCGCGGGCTCGGGCACCTGCACGAGATGCCCGACCAGCTCGCCACCCTGCGGACGATCACCAAGTGGTCGGCGCTGGTCGAGCACCCGGCCGAGGTCCCGGACGCGCTGGCGACGGCGTTCCGGGAGGCCGCAGGCGGGCGGCCGCGGCCGGTCTCGCTGGCCGTCCCGTGGGACGTGCTGGGCCTGCGCGCCCCCGCCGAGCCGGCCGGACCGCTGCCGCTGCCCCGCCCGATCGTCGACCCGGACGCGATCGCGGCGGCCGCGGAACTCCTGGCCGGCGCCAAGAATCCGATGATCATGGTGGGCGGCGGCGCCCGGCACGCGGCCGCCGCCGTCCGGGCGCTGGCCGAGCGGCTGCAGGCGCCGGTGGTGCCGTTCCGCGGCGGCCGCGGGATCGTCGACGACAACCACCCGCTCGGCTTCACCTGCGTGTCCGGGTTCGAGCGGTGGCCCGGGACCGACGTCGTGATCGGCATCGGCTCGCGGATGGAGCTGTCCTGGTTCCGCTGGCCGGAGAAACCCGCGGGGCTGAAGACGATCCTGCTCGACATCGACCCGCGGCAGGCGACCCGGCTGGAGGCGGACGTCGCGATCGTCGCCGACGCGGGTGACGCCGCGGCGGCGCTGGATGCCGCCGTCGGTCCACAACGGACGGACCGCACCGCGGAGTTCACCGAGCTGAAGGCGAACGTTGCCGAGCGTTTCTCCGACGTCGGCCCGGAACTGGAGTACCTGCGCGCGATCCGGGACGTGCTGCCCCGCGACGGCTTCTTCGTCGAGGAGATCTGCCAGGTCGGGTTCGCGTCCTACTTCGGGTTCGAGGTCTACACCCCGCGCACCTTCGTCACCTGCGGCCACCAGGGCACGCTCGGCTTCGGCTACCCGACGGCGCTGGGCGTGCAGGCCGCGTTCCCCGGCCGGCCGGTGGTGTCGGTGGCCGGCGACGGCGGCTTCATGTTCGCCGCGCAGGAGCTGGCCACGGCCGTCCAATACGGGCTGAACGTGGTGGCCGTGGTGTTCGACAACGGCTACTACGGCAACGTCCACCTCGACCAGGAGCGGCTGTTCGAGGGCCGGGCCCTGGGCGGGCGGCTGCGCAACCCGGACTTCGCCCGGCTGGCCGAGACGTTCGGTGCGCTCGGCCTCACCGCCCGCACCCCGGACGACCTGCGCGGCGCCCTGGACAAGGCGTTCGCCTCGGGCCGCCCGGCGCTGGTGCACGTGCCGTGCGAGCTGGGCACCGGCGCGTCACCGTGGAAGTACCTGATGCCGAAGTCGGACCGGAGCTAGCCGGCGACCACCCGTTCCAGCGCGGCGAAGACCCGCTCGACGTCGGCCGCGGTCGTCCGCCAGTTGCTGAACGCGGCCCGCAGCGCCGGGCGGCCGTCGTGGACCGTCGGGGTCAGGAACGTGGTGCCCTCCGCGGCGATCCCGTCGACGAGGGCGTCGATCCGCGCCTGGGTCACGTCCCCGGCCGCGGTGAAGCAGACGACGTTGAGCCGCACCGGTGCGAGCAGCCGCCAGTGCGGCGAGCCGTCGAGGCGCTGCCCGAGGTCCCGGGCCAGCGCGACACAGCGCTCGACGATCTCGCGGTGCCCGTCCCGGCCGTAGGCCACGAGCGAGAACCAGGCGGGCAGCGCGCGCAGCCGCCGGGAGTTCTCCGGCGTCAGGTGCAGGAAGTCCGGGGTCTCGCCGATCTCGCCGAGGTAGGCGGCGTTGTTGCTGAACACCCGCAGCTGCAGGTCGCGGCGGCGGGTGAACTGGACGGCCGAGTCGTAGGGCACGTTGAGCCACTTGTGCAGGTCGACGACCACGGAGTCGGCCTGGTCGAGGCCCGCGGTCAGCGCGGCGTGCTCCGGGGCCAGGGCGGCGAACCCGCCGAACGCGGCGTCGACGTGCAGCCAGAAGTCGTGGCGCTGCTTGAGCGCGGCGATGGCGCGCAGGTCGTCGAAGTCGACGGTGTTCACCGTGCCCGCGTTGGCGACGACGACGGCCGGGCCGTCGAGCGCTTCGAGCAACTCGTCGAGCTTCGCGACGTCGACGGCTTCACGCCCCGGCAGCACCGGCACCTTCCGCAGCGCGGACCGGCCCATCCCGAGGAACGACAACGCTTTCGGGATGCTCGAGTGCGGCGAGCCGGACAGCACGGTGACCGGACCGAGCGCGGCGGCGCCGTCGTCGGTGACGGACACGCCGGCCCGCTCACCGAGCCATTCACGCGCGATGGCGAGCCCGGTCACGGTGGACATCGTGGCCCCGGTGACGAAAGCTCCGGAGAACTCCGCGCCGAGCCCGAACAGCTCGGCGAGCCAGCCGACGGTCTCGCGTTCCAGGTCCTGCGCCGAGGAGTCCATGCCGCTGGCGGAGTTCTGGTCGTAGGCGGAGGTGAGCCAGTCCCCAGCGAGCGACGCCGGCGTCGCCCCACCGGTCACGAACCCGAGGTAACGAGGCCCGGCACTGGCGGCGAACCCGGGTTCCCACCGCTGCGCGAACTCGTCCAACGCCCTAAGTCCTCCGACCCCCTCGACCGGCAGCGGAGCCCGGGCCATCACCCCAGGCGGCACAGCCGCGGCCCGCCCATCCAGCCCGGCAAGCGCCTCCCCGGCCAGTTTCCGCGTGGCGTCAAGAAGATCGGGCAGAGCGTTAAGGTCATGGGCCAGCCTCGGGTGCATGTCCCCGACGCTAAGCCCCGCGAGAACGCCTGTCGCGGGCCAATCCCCCAAAACTGGCCCGCCACCGAACGCACCGTGTCGACCCCCCAATCACGCGAGTCGACCCCCGAATCACGCGAGTCGACCCGCCAATCACGCGCGACGCCCCTCCAGACACACGTGATGCCCCGCCAATCACGCGCGATGACTCCCCGATCACGCGCGATGCCCCACGAATCACGCGTGACGCCCGCAATCGCGGCAGCAACCTCGGCCGCAGCCGGGCGAAACCGGCCGGGATCCTTGGACATCCGGTCCTCCCTCGCCCGACCGGACAGCACGCCCGCCGGACAGCCCGCCCGCACGCACGCCGGACGCCCGCTCGCCGGAGAAGCCGGGCACCGGCACCGGCCGCTGGAACCGGCCGCCGGATCAGCGGCACCGGCTCCGGCCGGCGGCCGCTGGCCGCCGGATCAGCGGCGTTGGGTCAACGGCGTCGGGTCAACGGCGCCGGAGCCGCCGGATCCGGCTCTCGGCCGGGTCGAACGCGACGCGGCGCAGCGGGCCCGTGAGCAGCAGCACGACCGCCATCGCGGACAGCGCGGCCAGCACCATCGCGGCGACGAACTGGGCCGCGCCGGACGTCGCCGTGGCCAGCACCGCGAAGCCGGCCAGCACCAACGCCGGCGGGGCCAGCAGGCCGCAGAACACCGGGATCAGCGGCACGCGGTCACCGTCGGGGCGGCGGGCGGACACCACCGCCGCCCCGGCGCAGGTGACCGCGGCGACCAGGAGGCAGCCGCCGACGGTGTCGCTCAACCGGTGCCAGCCCAGCGCCACGGCCGCGGCCGCGACCCAGGCGACGCCGATCCCGCCGGCCACCAGGACCTGCAGGCGGAAGCGGCGGGGCAGGACGATCGCGAGCGCCAGCAGCACGGCCATCGCCGCGCTGACGTGCCCGCTGGGGAAGCTGTTGTGGGCGGCCACGCCCAGCCGGTCGCCGGTGCTGGGGCGGTCCAGGACGTACAGCTTGAGCAGCTGCGCCACCACCAGCGGGGCCGCGAGCAGGATCAGGGCCGTCACGCCGAGCGCGAACCGGCGCCGCAGCAGGGAGATCACCACGAGGAGCACCGCGACGCCGCCGAGCACGACCACCAGGTCCAGGTCCGCCAGCGGCTGGGCCCAGCGCACGGTGGAGCCCGCCGACTGGGCGCTGCGGACGACGCCGTTCTCGACGCTGCGCCCGGCCTCGGTGCGGACGAAGAGCAGGTAGGCCGCGACGAAGGCGAGGGCGAACCCGGCCGTGCCCGCGAGGAGCACCGCGGTCCGGGACGCGGCCTGGGTCACCAGGGCGTGCCGCGCGGGGCGGGCGGTGGGGGGTGCCTCGAAAAGAATCACTGCCATGTCCCCGAGTCTGGAGCCGGCATTTCGAGATCCCGTCAGCACGATGTCATGGTTTTGCTACAAGATCGCCCTGAGTCGCCACGACGTGCGGTTTTCCGAATAATGGCGCCGTGGCCGAGGTACTGGTGGTAGAGGACGACGCGGCGGTGCGGGAGGGACTGGAACTGGCCCTGCGCCGGCAGGGACACGTGGTGCACACCGCGGAGTCGGGCGAGGCCGGCATCGAATTGCTCGTGCTCCGCAGACCCGACATCGTCGTGCTCGACCTGATGCTGCCCGGCATGGACGGCTTCGAGACCTGCCGCCGGATGCGGGCGTCGGGGCCGATCCCGATCGTCATGCTGACCGCGCGCAGTGACGACTTCGACATCGTCGCCGGGCTGGAAGCGGGCGCGGACGACTACGTGGCCAAGCCGGTCGAACCGCGGGTGCTGGACGCGCGGATCCGCGCCGTGCTGCGCCGCGCGGTCAGCGAACGGCCCACCGAACAGCCCGCTCCCGAGGAACGGCACGGCGACCTGGTGATCGACCGGGCCGGGCTCGAGGTGACGAAGCGGGGCACCCCGGTTTCGCTGACGCCGACCGAGCTCAAGCTGCTGCTGGAGCTCTCGCGCACCCCCGGGCAGGTGTACAGCCGCCAGCAGATCCTCTCGTCGGTGTGGGACCACGACTACCTCGGCGACTCCCGGCTGGTCGACGCCTGCGTGCAGCGGCTGCGCGCGAAGATCGAGGACGTGCCCGCGAGGCCGGAGTACGTGCAGACCGTCCGCGGCTTCGGCTACCGGTTCGGCCGTTCGTGACCTCGCGGATCCGGTCGTGGCTCGCCGGGCTGAGACCCCGGCTGGTCGCGGCGTTCGCGGTGATCATGATCATCGGCGCCACCGCCGCGGCGGGCGCCAGCTACGTCTCCGCCCGCAACGCCATCCTCGGCGGCTTCCAGGACCAGACGATGCTGAAGCTGCGCGACCAGATCGTCGCGTACCTGCCGACCGTGTCCCTGCCGCCGACCCAGGCGAGCCTCGACGCGTTCGGCACGGCGCTCAAGTCCAGCAACGCCGTCGTCGTCTACCACGGCCTGCGCTCGGGTTCGGGCATCAGCGTGGACAGCGTGCCCGCCGACCTGCGCCATGCCGTGTCCGTCAGCACGAACATCCAGTTCCAGCGGGTCGACACCGGGGGCTTCCCCCAGTTCTTCGTCGGCGTGCCGGTGCAGACCGGGACGAGCGGCCGGACCAGCGGCATCGAGGTCTACACGATGGTGTCGCTGGTCCAGCAGCAGGCCGCGATCGACGAGCTGGCCCGCACGGCCTGGCAGACCTCGGCGCTGGCGCTCCCGTTCGCGGTGGTGCTGGCGCTGCTGGCCGCGCGCCAAGTGCTGCGGCCCGTGCGGGCGCTGAACACCGCGGCGAGCCAGCTCGGCCGGGGCAAGCTGGACGTCCGACTGCGGGTGAAGGGGTCCGACGAGCTGGCGCAGCTGGTCACGACGTTCAACAACACCGCGGCGGAACTGGAGCGCACGGTCGGCACGCTGCGCACGATGGAGTCCGAGGCGCGCCGGTTCGTCGCCGACGTCTCGCACGAGCTGCGCACCCCGCTGGCGGCGATGAACGCGGTCACCGACGTCCTCGACGAGGACGCCGACCAGCTGCCACCGGACACGGCGGTCGCGGCGCGGCTGGTGTCGGCCGAGACCCGGCGGCTGACCCGGCTGGTGCAGGACCTGATCGAGATCTCCCGGTTCGACGCCGGACGCGCGGAGCTGCGGCGGGAAGACCTGGACGTCGCCGCCGCGGTCACCGACAGCCTCGCCGCGCGGGGCTGGGAACCCGGTGCCGACGTGGTCGCCGACCTGCCGCCCGGCATCACGGCGCGGCTCGACCGGCGACGGCTCGACATCGTCGTGGCGAACCTGGTCGGCAACGCGCTGCGGCACGGCGCGCCGCCGGTCGAGGTGTCCGTGCGGGCGGCGGGCGGTGACATCGTGCTCACCGTCACCGACCACGGGCCGGGCATCCCGGAGGCGGTGCTCCCCCGCGTGTTCGACCGCTTCACCAAGGCCGACACGGCCCGGGCCCGATCCGAGGGCAGCGGGCTGGGGCTGTCCATCGCGCGCGAGAACGCCCGCCTGCACGGCGGCGACATCGTCGCGGTCAACACCGGCACCGGTGCCCGGTTCGAGCTGCGCCTGCCCCGGGAGGCGTGGTGAAGAAGCTCCTCGTCCTGGCAGCGTTGCTCCTGGTGAGCGCGTGCGGCGTCAAGCCGACGCCGGTCGTCCCCGCCGGACCCGCGCCGACGCTGCGGAACCCGGCGACGAACGGGCTCGGCACCGACCTGACGCTGTACTTCGTCCTCGACGGGCGGGTGACGCCGGTGACCCGGTCGACCGGTGACGCGGTCGGCGTCTCCGAAGCGTTGGCGACGTTGCTGGGCGGCCCGTCCTACGCCGAGACGGCCGACGGCTACGCGACGATGCTCCCGGCCGAAACCGGCCCGATCACGCTGAGCTCCGGCTCACCCACGACGATCACCTTCTCGTTCCCGCTGAAGCGGCTCACGCAGATCGCGGTCAACCAGCTGGTCTGCACCGCGGTCGCCGCCCTGGTCGCCGACGGCGGCTACGTGGCCGACGGCGCCATCACCCTCGCCGGCTCCGACTTCCAGCTCCCGTCGCAGACCTGCCAGGCGTTCTGAGCGACCCCGGTCCCGGCGTCAGCCGGGGTAGGGCCGGGCCGCGCGGGCCTCGGACAGCGAGCGCGCCCACCACTGCAGCTGGTCCAGCAGCGCCTTCGCCGCGACACCCGCGCTGTCGTCCGTCGGGACGCCGTCGGCGCCGAACCGGGTGTGCGCGCCGTGGAAGCTGACCGTCTCGCGGATGGTCACCGCGTGCAGCTCGGCGAAGACCGCGCGCAGGTGCTCGACCGCACGCAGGCCACCGGACATGCCGCCGTAGGAGACGAACGCGACCGGCTTCGCCATCCACTCGGTGCGGTGCCAGTCGATGACGTTCTTGAGCGACGCCGGGTAGCTGTGGTTGTACTCCGGGGTGACCACGACGAACGCGTCCGCGGCCGCCAGCCGCGGCGTCACCTTGGCGGTCTCGGCGAGCACCGCGGGCGACGGCGTGCTCCCGAACGCCGGCATCGCCAGCGGCAGGTCCGGTTCGGCGAGGTCGATCACGTCGACGTCGAACCCGCCGTGCTCGCCCGCGACGGCGGCCAGCCAGTCCGCGACCACCGGGCCGAACCGTCCTTCCCGGACACTTCCCACGATCACGGCGACCCGTACCGGAACTTCGGACACGCTTCCTCCTTGACACAGCGGCGTTGTTGCCGTCCGGGTCAGGATGAGACTTCAAGCTCGCTTGAAGTCAAGCGCGCGGCTGTGGTTGGCTGGGAGCATGGTGAACGCCACAGCCCGGAGGCTGCCCGACCTCACCGTCGGCGAACTGTCGCGACGCAGCGGGGTGCCCGCGTCGGCCCTGCGCTTCTATGAGGACGAGGGGCTGATCCGCAGCCGGCGCACGGCCGGCAACCAGCGGCGTTACTGCCGCGACACGCTGCGGCGGGTGACGTTCGTCCGGATGTCGCAACGGGTCGGGATGCCGCTGTCGGCGATCCGCGAGGTGCTCGCGCTGCTGCCCGACGATCGCACCCCCACGCGCGCCGACTGGGCGCGGATCTCCCGCTGCTGGCAGGAGGACCTGGACGCGCGGATTCGGCAGCTGGCCCAGCTGCGTGACCAGCTGGGCGACTGCATCGGCTGTGGCTGCATGTCGCTGTCGAAGTGCCGGCTCGCCAACCCGGGCGACCGGCTCGGCGCCGCCGGTCCGGGGCCGCAACGGCTCCCGGACCACCGCGGCGACGGCTACGAGGACTGACTAGCGGCGTTCGAGGACGCCGCGGACGAACTGGGCCTGCCCGGCGTGCTGGATGTCGTCGTCGACGACGCTCACCAGCCGCACGCCGAGGGTGACCGGCGGGTCCCAGGCCTCGTCGACGACCCGGTCGAGGGCCTGGCCGTCGAGCCCCTGGACGTACTTGAGGGTCTGCTCGTGCACCGCGTCGTAGTACCCGGTGAGCAGCTCGGCCTCGACCCGGACCGCTTCGACGTCGGCCGGGCGGTGCCCGTAGCCGGTGTCGCCCGCCGGGAACGGGAGGCCGAACCGGGTCAGCCAGTCCTGGCTCGTCCACACCTGCTCGGTCCCGGCCACGCCGGCGACGTGGTCGTCCTGGACGCGGGTCAGGTGCCAGACCAGCCAGGCGATCGAGTTGGCCTCTGCGTCGAGGCGGGCCCCGAGCTGCTCGGCGGTGAGACCTTCCACCGCCGCGTGCACGGAGCCCTGGACCCTGCTGAAGCCGTCTGTGAGCAGATCGGCCACGTTCATCGGCTTGCCCTCCCCGTTCGCGGACACCGGTGTGCCGGCGTGCGTCGATCATGCACGCCGGCACCGGTGGTGGCTAGCGGGGCAGCAGCTGGTCGAAGAACGAGCGGTAGCGCCGCAGCGCGAGACGCAGGTCCTCGGTGGCCGGCTCGCCGTGCTGCCACTGGCCTTCCAGCTCGCTCTTGTGCTCGGCGAACGTCGTGGCCAGCGCGCTGATGACGCCCGCGACCAGCTCGTCGGCCTCGCGGACCGCCTTCTGCGGGTCGTCGACGAAGCCGGTCTGGACGCCCTGCCAGCGGTCGCGGAAGCCCGTGACCTTCTCCTCGTCGATCAACGGCTGCTGGTCGGCGCCGTCATCGGCCGACGGCCGCGCCGAGTCGGCGCGAGTGTCCGATGTGTCGGCAGTGGTGCCGGCAGCGGTGCCCGCGGCCGTGTCGGTGCCGGTGTCTGCCGTGGTGTCCGTGGCGGTGTCGTGCCGGCCCGTCGCCGACGCCAGGTCGGCGGTGCTCAGGGCCTGGTCGTCCCCGTGGTCTTCGGCGACCGGTTCGCGGAAGTCCGTCCCGCCGTGCTCGGCGAGCCCGCCGGCGCCGGTCTCGCGCACGTCACCCTCGCGGGCGAAGTCGTCGTCCTGTTCGGCGCTGTGCCGGGTGAGGTGATCGGTCATGGTCAGCGTCCTCCGTTCCACTCGGTCCGCGGCTGTGCGGACGCTTCCCGCTCGGGCTGTACGCCGTCGCGGTCTCGTACTTTTTCGCTGGGGTCGTGCTCGGTGCGGTCCGGCGCGCCGGCAGTGCGGTCCGCCGCGACAGCGGTACCGTCCTGGGCGGTGCGGTCGTGCTCGCGCTCGCTGTGGTCGTGACCGTTGTGGTCGTGGCCGTTGCGGCGCTCGTGGTGGTCGTCGGCCGCGGCGTCCGAGTTGTCCGAACCATCGGAGCCGTCGGTCAGCAGGTCCTCGAACACGGTGCGGTAGTGCACCATCGCGTCGCGGAGGTCCTCAGTGGACGCGCCGCTGCGCTCGTGCTGCGTCGCGTGGGCGGCGCGGTAGTGCTCGAGGGTCTTGGCGTGCCGGACCGACAGGTCGGCCAGCTGCTGCTCGTAGCCTTCGGTCGGGTACCCGCGGTCGGACATCAGCGAGACCAGGACGCGGTCGGCCTCGGCCACCGCGGCGGCCGGGTGGTCGACGAAGTTTTCCTGGGCCTGCGCCCATTCCCGGGTGTAGCGCTCGCGCGCCGACGCCGACAGGGGGCGGATGTCGAGCTCCTTGTGGCGGCGCTCCCGCTCGGCCAGTTCACGCTGCGCGGCCCGCGGGCTGTCCTTCTCCTCGACCGTCCGGTCGTACTCCGGACCGAACCGCTGCTGCAGGCGTTTCCGCTGCATCTCCTGCGTCACCAGCCAGATCACGGCGCCGAGCACCGCGACGGCCACGACGACGATCACGACGATCAGCCATGTGGGCATCGCACAAAACTCCTTAAAGGATGTCGAGCTCCCCGATATGCCAAGGGTTCCCGCCCCACCGGCTCCGAAACTCGTTGGCGCGCCCGGACTTCCGATTCGGCCGTCCGGCGGATGCCGGTACCGCCGGATGCCCACGCCCCCGGGAAGGCGCTCACGGTGTAACGACGATAACAACAGGCGACTAGCGTCGTTAACGTTCGAGTGCTATCGTCGATAACAGCAAGACGGAAGCGGCGCTACCAGCGCCACCCGAGAGGAAGAAGGCACCGATGAGCACCACCGAACCCCGCGTCGCGATCGTCACCGGCGGCTCCCGCGGCATCGGCCGCCAGGTCGCCGAACGCCTGGCCGCCGACGGTATGGCCGTCGTCGTCAACTACGCGGGCAACCGGACCGAGGCCGACGCCGCCGTCGCGGCCATCACCGAACGCGGCGGCCGGGCGATCGCGGTCAAGGCCGACGTCGCCGACCTCGACGCGGTCGCGGAACTGTTCGACACCGCGGAGCGCACTTACGGCGGCGTCGACGTCGTCGCCCACCTGGCCGGCGTGATGACCGCGCCGACGCCGATCGCGGACACCGACTTCGACGTACTGGACCGGGTGCACCGCACCAACATCCGCGGCACGTTCGCCGTGGCCCAGCAGGCCGCGAAGCGGGTGCGCGACGGCGGCGCGGTCGTCCTGACCTCGACGTCCGTGCTCGGGCTGAACCTGCCCGGCTACGGCATTTACAACGCCACCAAGGGCGCGGTCGAGGCGATCACCATGATCCTGGCGCGCGAGCTGCGCGGGCGCGACATCACCGTGAACACCGTCGCCCCCGGTCCGACCGCGACCGCCCTGTTCCTGGACGGCAAGGACCAGGAGACCATCGACCGGATGGCCAAGCAGCCGCCGCTCGAGCGGCTCGGGCAGCCCGGGGACATCGCCGAGGTCGTCGCGTTCCTCGCCGGGCCGGCCCGCTGGGTCAACGGCCAGGTGCTGCGCGCCAACGGCGGGATCGTCTGAGAAACCCTTACCCGGAAAGGAAAAGAGCCATGATCATCGTCATCACGGGCGCCTCCAGCGGGATCGGCGCCCTCTCCGCCCGGGCGCTGGCCCGCGCCGGCCACACCGTCTACGCGGGCATGCGCGACACCGGCGGCCGCAACGCGCCGCAGGTCGACGCCGCCGCCGCGTTCGCCCGCGACCACGAGACGGACCTGCGTTCGGTCGAGCTGGACGTCTCCAGCCAGGAGTCGGCCGACGCCGCGATCGCGTCGATCGTCGCCGAGCACGGCCGGCTGGACGTCGTGGTGCACAACGCCGGGCACATGGTGCTCGGCCCGGCCGAGGCGTTCACCGCCGAGCAGCTCGCGCAGCTGTACGACACCAACGCGATCGGCACCCAGCGCGTCAACCGCGCCGCCCTCCCCCACCTGCGCGCGCAGCGCGACGGGCTGCTGGTGTGGGTGTCGAGCAGCAGTGTCCGCGGCGGCACCCCGCCCTACCTCGCGCCGTACTTCGCGGCGAAGGCGGCGATGGACAGCCTCGCCGTCTCCTACGCCGCCGAGGTGGCCCGCTTCGGCGTCGACACCGCGATCATCGTGCCCGGCGCGTTCACCTCGGGCACCAACCACTTCCCGAACTCCGGGCACCCGGCCGACACGGACGTCGCGGCCGCCTACGAAGAGCGCTACGCGGGCCTGACCGACCACGTCGCGGCGAAGCTGGCCGAGATCACCCCGGCCGGCGCCGACGTCGCGACCGTCGCCGAAGAGCTCGCGCGCGTCGTGGACCTCCCCAAGGGGCAGCGGCCGTTCCGGACGCACATCGACCCGGCCGACGACGGCGGCTGGCTGGTCGCCGAGGTCGGCGACCGGATCCGGAGCGAGTTCCTGCGCCGGATCGACCTGGCCGACCTGCTCAGCCCGGCGGCCGGCTGAACCGGGTGACGATCACGTGGTCCTTGGCCGGCCCGCGGACCGCCCACTCCTGGCGCCAGCGGCCGGCGTCGAGCACGCGGTAGCTGCCGCGGTACAGGTCGTCGCGGCAGGGGTGGTCGGTCCGCCAGTGCCCCTCACGCAGGTCGAGCTCGTGGAAGAAGCCACCGTGGTCGAAGTGGACGTCGGCCCGGCCGGGCGCGGTGGGCCGGTAGTGCAGCGTGCGCGTCACCGGGCCGGTGTAGCCGTTGAGCCGCATTTCGCCGGCTTCGCGGTAGACGAGCACGCCGCTCTCTTCGGTGAAGGTGGCGGTGCCGGTGACCTCGCCCGCGGGCTCGCCATCGGCGGTGCGGATCTCGCGGTCCAGCCGCCACTCGCCGCCGAAGTGCGCGGCCAGGTCGGTCACCGGGAAGTACTCGTCCATCGGCTCCAGTGTGTCACCCGGCCGTGACGGGGACGGGTCCGGTCGCGGATCACGCGGCTTCCGCGGGGACGGCCCGCCTGAGCGCCTGTTCCGGCACGCCGGAGAGGGCGCACGGAAGTTGTCGTACCCCGGCTCTAGACTCGGCCGGGTGGCAGCCACCGAGACCCACCTCGAAGCCGGAACGGACTCCGAAGCCCTCGACACCCTGCGCCGGGTGTTCGGCTACGACAGCTTCCGCGGCGAACAAGCGGCGATCGTCGAGCACGTGATCGCCGGCGGCGACGCGCTCGTGCTGATGCCCACCGGCGGCGGGAAGTCGCTGTGCTACCAGATCCCGGCGCTGGTGCGGCCGGGCGTGGGCGTGGTGGTCTCGCCGCTGATCGCGCTGATGCAGGACCAGGTCGACGCGCTGCGCAACGCCGGCGTCCGGGCGGGTTTCCTCAACTCCACCCAGGACTACGCGGCCCGCCAGGAGGTCGAGTCGGCGTTCCTGTCCGGTGAGCTCGACCTGCTCTACCTTGCGCCGGAACGGCTTTCGGTGGAAGCCACCGTGCGGTTGCTCGACCGCGGCAAGATCTCGCTGTTCGCGATCGACGAAGCGCACTGCGTCGCCCAGTGGGGCCACGACTTCCGGCCCGACTACCTGCAGCTCTCGGCGCTGCACGAGCGCTGGCCGGACGTGCCGCGGATCGCGCTCACCGCGACCGCCACCGCGGCCACGCACAAGGAGATCGCGGCCCGGCTGAACCTCGACGAGGCCCGCCACTTCGTCGCGAGCTTCGACCGGCCGAACATCCAGTACCGGATCGTCGGCAAGAACTCGCCGCAGCGGCAGCTGCTGGAGCTGCTGCGCACCGAGCACCAGGGTGACGCCGGGATCGTCTACTGCCTGTCCCGGAACTCGGTGGAGAAGACCGCGGAGTTCCTGGTGCAGAACGGGATCCCGGCCGTGCCGTACCACGCGGGGCTGGACTCGCGTATCCGCGCGAAGCACCAGTCGCGCTTCCTGCGGGAAGACGGGCTGATCGTGGTCGCCACGATCGCGTTCGGGATGGGCATCGACAAACCGGACGTCCGGTTCGTCGCGCACCTCGACCTGCCCAAGTCCGTGGAGGGCTACTACCAGGAGACCGGCCGCGCGGGCCGCGACGGGCTGCCGTCGACGGCCTGGCTCGCCTACGGGCTGCAGGACGTGGTGCAGCAGCGCAAGATGATCGACACGTCCGAGGGCGACGACGCGCACCGGCGCCGGCTCGGCGCGCACCTCAACGCGATGCTGGCGCTGTGCGAGACGGTCGAATGCCGCCGCGTGCAGATCCTCGACTACTTCGGGCAGAAGGCCGAGCCCTGCGGCAACTGCGACACGTGCCTGAACCCGCCGGAGAAGTTCGACGGCACGATCCCCGCGCAGAAGCTGCTGTCCACGATCGTGCGGCTGCGCAACGAACGCCGTCAGAAGTTCGGCGCCGGGCAGGTCATCGACATCCTGCTCGGCAAGTCCACGCCGAAGGTCACGCAGTTCCAGCACGACACGCTGAAGACGTTCGGCATCGGCACCGAGCTGCGCGAACCGGAGTGGCGCGCGGTCGTGCGGCAGCTGCTCGCCCAGGGCTGGCTCGCCGTCGAGGGTGACTACGGCTCGCTGGTGCTCACCGAGGCGAGCGCCGAGGTGCTGGGCGGCGACCGTGAGGTCATGCTGCGCCGCGAGCCCGAGCGGTCCGCCCCGCCGAAAGCGCGTGGCGGCAGCAGGAAAGCCGCCCCCGCGGTGGACATGCCCGCGGAAGCGGCCCCGCTGTTCGAACGGCTGCGGGCCTGGCGGGCCGGCGTCGCGAAGGAGCAGGGCGTACCCGCCTACGTCATCTTCCACGACGCGACCCTGCGCCAGATCGCCACGCAGCGGCCGTCGTCGCTGGCGGACCTGGGCACGGTCAGCGGAGTCGGTGAGAACAAGCTCGCCAAGTACGGCGAAGGCGTGCTCGAAACCCTGTCCGCCGAGTGACCCGGGTCTAGCGGGCGGCCGGCCCCGGCCGCCCGTCCGGCCCGGTCACCGTGCTGACCTTGCGGACGACGCCGGCGATCTGCTGGTGGTACTTGCCCTTGGTCTTGTCGTCGGCGAACTTGGCGGCCTTGCCGACGGCCTGGTTCACCTTCTCGGGGTTCTTCTTGGCGTAGGCGCGGGCGGCGCCGGCGGCTCCGGCCAGCACGGTGAGCTTGCGCATGAAAGCCACGGTGGTCCTCCCTCATCGGTAACGGTCATCCTGACAACGCGGACGAACCCCCCAGAGGTTCCCCGTGTGACCTCCGCCAAACCTCCGGCCCGCCGGACCACCCGGTCTCCCCGCACCCCGATCTCGCGTGCCCGAGGCCGGAACCGGCGTGATCGAGGCCGTAACTCGCGTGATCGAAGCCGTGACTCGCGAGTTCCGGCCCCAATCACGCGAATCACGGGCCCAATCACGCGGGTGACGGGCCCGATCACGCGAGTTACGGGCCGGGCGGGCGGCGTCAGTCTTGCTCGGCCTGCTCCGCCAGCCGCTTGATCGCCGACAGGCGGGACGACCACCGGGCGGCCACCTCGTTCATCCAGTGTGCGGTGGCCGCCAGCCCGGCCGGCCGGACCTGGTAGCGGCGCTCGCGGCCGTCGCGGCGGCCCGTCACCAGGCCGGCCTGATCCAGCACCGCGAGGTGCTTGACCACGGCCTGGCGGGTGACGGGGAGGTCCGCCGCCAGCTCCGTCGCCGTCGCGTCGCCGCGTCCGGACAGCAGCTCCAGCAGGCGGCGCCGGGTCGGGTCGGCCAGGGCCGCGAAGACCTCTTCGGCCGCGATGGGCTCCGTCGTCATACCGCCAGTTTCTCGGACAGCTCCCCGAGCTTGGCGATCACCGCCGTCCAGCCCTGCTCGTGGCTCTCGCGGGTGTCGTCCGGCGACGGCGATGGCGACGGCGCCCGGGTGGTGAAGCCGCTCTCGACCACCTTCAGCCGCGTGCCGCCGCCCTCCGCCGACAGCGTGAACTCGACCAGCGTCGAGTTGTCCTCGTCGGCGACCACGCCCGGGAACCCGCTGGCCCAGCGGTACGACAGCGAGCGCGGCGGGTCCAGGGCGACGATCTTGGTCGGGAACGTGCCGTGGTCGCCGTGGTCGAGCCGGATGATCCCGCCCGGCCGCAGGTCCACCGGCGCCGGCGTGCCGTCGCCGAACCACCGGCCGACGTGCTCCGGCTCGGTGAGCACCGCCCACACCCGCTCGACCGGCGCGTCGATCACGATCTCCTGCTCGACCTGGTCCTGGTTCATCTTCATCCCCTTGAGTCGGTTCCCGTGCAACCACAGAGTTGCACGAGACGGCGTCAGGCGCAACCCACGAGTTGCGTCTCGGCCGGAAATTCGCGCGCGGATCCCGGCCCCGGCCCCCTACGCTCGCGATCATGCGCGACCTGGCCGCCCTGCCGAAGGCCCACCTGCACGTCCACCTGGAGAGCACGATCCGGCCGGGCACGCTCCGCGAGCTCGGTGCGGCCAACGGCGTCGACGTCCCGGCCGAGCAGCCCGTCTTCGACGGCTTTCGCGCCTTCGCCGACTACAACACGCTCATCCGGTCGTGCCTGCGACGGCCCGAGGACTTCGAGCGGATCGCCCGCGAGTACTGCGCGGACGAAGCCGCGCAGGGCACGCGCTACGCCGAGATCACCTTCACCGCCGCCGCCCACGGGGAACGCCTCGGCGACATGGAGATGCCGCTCGCGTCCGTCCTCAAAGGACTCCGCGACGGCGGCGCCATCGAGTGGCGGCTGCTGCTGGACCACTCCCGTCGCCGGTCGGTCGACCGCGCCGAGCGCACCCTCGCACTCGCCCTGAGGTACGACGACGTGTTCGCGATCGGCATGGCCGGCGAGGAGAACCACTCGCTCCGGCCGTTCGCGCCCCTCTTCGAGAAGGCCCGCGCGGCCGGGATCCACCTGCTGCACCACACCGGCGAGGACGCCGGGCCGGACAGCATCCGCGAGGCCCTCGAAATCGGCCGGACCGAACGCCTCGGCCACGGCATCCGCGTCCTCGACGACGTCGAGCTGACCGCGGAGGTCCGCGACCGCGGGCTCGCCCTCGAGGTCTGCCCGTCGTCGAACGTCACGCTCGGCCTGGTGCCGTCGCTGCCCGAGCACCCGCTCCCCCGGCTGCTCGACGCGGGCCTGCGGGTCACCCTGAACACCGACGTCCCGTCGGTCACCGGCGCGCGGCTGGCCGGCGAATACGCCCGCGTCCAACAGGCGTTCGGCTACGACGACGCCGCGATGGCCGACTTCGCCCGGGCGAGCGTGCACGCGTCGTTCGCACCCGAGACGACGAAAGCCGGGATGCTGCGCGGCATCGACGCGTGGCTCACACCGGCAGCAGGCGGGTGACCAGCGTCGAGAGCTGGTGCACCGTGCGGCATTCGTGCATCTCCACGACGTCGGCGTACTCCAGTGCCGCCGAGTCGCCCGTCGACCACAGCGATCGCCGCTCGGGGTTCAGCCAGTAGACGTGGCGGGCGCGCGACTTGATCGCGCGGACGGCGTCGAGGTTCGGGTCGCCGCCGTTGGTGCGGGCGTCGCCGAGGATGAGCACCGACGTCCGCGGGCCGACCGCGTCGAGCCAGTTCGCCGTGAACTGCGCGAGCGAGCCGCCGTAGTCGCTGTGGCCGTCCCAGCGCACCAGCGCGGCTTCGGCGAGCATGCGCGCGCCGAGCTTCTCCGGGTCGGCGACGCCGGTGGTGACCAGGTGCGTGACCTCGTCCGCGCTGTCGACGAACGCGAACACGCGGATCTTGCTGAACTGGTCGCGCAGCGCCTGCACGAGCAGCATGGTGAAGTTCGCGAACCCCGCCACCGAACCGGAAAGGTCGCACAGCAGCACGATTTCCGGCCGGCCGGGCCGCCGGTGGCGGTACGCCGGGCGCAGCGGCACGCCGCCGGTCGAGAGCGAGCGGCGCAGCGTGCGGCGCAGGTCGATCTGCCCGCGCGTGGTGCGCTTGCGGCGGGCCGCGAGGCGGGTCGCCAGCTTGCGGGACAACGGCTGGATCGTGCGCCGCAGCTCGGCGAGCTGGCTGCGGCTGGCGATGAGGAAGTCGACGCGGTCCGCCGCGGGCGCGATGGCGTGCTTGGCGACGCGCTCGCGGCCGCGGACCTCGGCCGCGCGGCGGCGGGCCTCGGTGCGGACCTGGCCGCGGAAGCCCTCGACGCGACGGCGGATCTCGTCGCGGTCGAGCCGGTCGGTGAACTCGCCGCGCGCCCCGCCGCCGCGCATCGCCGCGAGCACGCGCGCGATGAGCGTCTGCGGCTGCAGCCGGTCCAGGGTCTGGTGGGCCGAGAAGCCGCCACCGGGGCCGGACGACGAGCCGTACTGGCCCAGCATGTCGACGGCGAGCCCGGCCAGCTGCGCCAGGGCCTGCTCGTCGCCGGCGGTCAACGCCGCCGCGAGCTGCTCCCGCAGTTCTTCGAGGGTCGTGTCCGACCGGGCCCGTTCGGGCGTGCCGATCCCGGCGGGAAAGTACAGGTCGAACGCGGCGTCGAACACCGCGCGCTGTCCGCCGCGGCGGACCAGGGCCGCGGCCAGGCCCTCGCGGACCAGCTCGCGGTCGTCGAACCCGAGGACCTCCAGCGCCGCGGCGGCGTCGACCGTCTCGGCCGGGCCCGCCGGGATGCCCTGCACCCGCAGCGCCTTGACGAACGACGCGAGCCGCTCCGGCACGCCGCCGGTCACGACGCGTCCAGGACCTGTTCGAGCTGCAGCCCGGCGCCGGCCTTGGTGATGTCGTCCTGGTGCTTGAGCACGACGCCGAGGCTCTCCCGCACCACCTGCTCGCTCAGCGTCGTCGCCCCCAGCGCGAGCAGCGTGCGCGCCCAGTCGATGGTCTCGGCGACCGACGGCAGCTTCCGCAGGTCCATCGCGCGCAGCGCGGCGATCACCCGGACGACGGAATCCGCCAGCGCGTCGTCGATGCCGGGCACCTTGAGCCGGACGATCTCGCGCTCCAGGTCCTCGTCCGGGAAGTCGATGTGCAGGAACAGGCAGCGGCGGCGCAGCGCCTCGGACAGCTCGCGCGTCGCGTTGGACGTCAGCACGGCGAACGGCGCGCGCGTGGCGGTGATCGTACCCAGCTCCGGCACGGTCACCTGGAAGTCGCCGAGCACCTCCAGCAGCAGGCCCTCGACCTCCATGTCGGCCTTGTCGGTCTCGTCGATGAGCAGCACGGTCGGCTCGTCCGACGAGATCGCCGTGAGCAGCGGGCGGCGCAGCAGGAACTCCTCGCCGAAGATGTCGGTGCGGGCGTCCTCCCACGTCTCGTCGCGGCCGGCGGTGATCCGCAGCAGCTGCTTCGCGTGGTTCCACTCGTACAGCGCGCGGGCCTCGTCGATGCCCTCGTAGCACTGCAGGCGCACCAGCCGCGAGCCGCTGACCTGGGCGACGGCCTTGGCCAGCTCGGTCTTGCCGACGCCGGCGGGGCCTTCGACCAGCAACGGCTTGCCGAGCCGGTCGGCGAGGAACACCGTGGTCGCCACCGCCGTCGACGCCAGGTAGCCGGCCTCGGCCAGTTTCGCCGACACGTCGTCGACGGAGGTGAAGAATCCGGTGCCCACCGATGGCCTCCTAAGCGCTCGCTCACCCCGGACTCTACCGGACTGGCGAGCGCGTCCCGGACGGTTAGCATCGGCCGCGTGACCTATGTTGCGGCTTCCGGCCGATACGACTCGATCCCCTACCGGCGCTGCGGGCGGTCCGGGCTGAAGCTGCCCGCGATCTCGCTCGGGCTGTGGCACAACTTCGGCCACGACAAGCCCCTGCAGACCCAGCGCGACATCACCCGCCGCGCCTTCGACCTCGGCATCACGCACTTCGACCTGGCCAACAACTACGGCCCGCCCTTCGGCTCGGCCGAGGAGAACTTCGGGCGGCTGCTGGCCACCGACTTCAAGCCCTACCGCGACGAGCTGGTGATCTCCACCAAGGCCGGCTACGACATGTGGCCCGGGCCCTACGGCGAGTGGGGCTCCCGCAAGTACCTGCTGTCCTCCTTGGACCAGTCGCTCGGCCGCATGGGCCTCGACTACGTCGACATCTTCTACTCGCACCGGTTCGACCCCGAGACGCCGCTGGAGGAGACGGTCGGCGCGCTCGACAGCGCCGTCCGCGCCGGGAAAGCGCTTTACGTCGGGATCTCGTCGTACAGCTCGGAGCGGACGGCCGAAGCGGCGCGGCTGCTGCGGGAGCTCGGCACGCCGCTGCTGATCCACCAGCCGTCGTACTCGATGCTGAACCGCTGGATCGAGGAGGACCACCTGCTCGACACGCTGGCGGACGCGGGCGCGGGCTGCATCGCGTTCTCCCCGCTGGCGCAGGGTCTGCTGACGGACAAGTACCTGACCGGCGTCCCGGCGGACTCCCGGGCGGCGCAGGGCAAGTCGCTCGACCCGGACACCCTCGACGACGACCGGCTGGGCCGCGTCCGCGCGCTCAACGGGATCGCCGGGCGCCGCGGGCAGTCGCTGGCCCAGCTCGCGCTGGCCTGGGCGCTGCGCGACGCCCGCGTGACGTCGGTGCTGATCGGCGCGAGCAGCGTCAAGCAGCTGGAGGACAACGTCGACGCGCTCGGCAACCTCGACTTCAGCTCCGAGGAGCTGACCGAGATCGACGGCCACGCGACCGACGCGGACATCAACCTCTGGAAGCGGTCGTCGGACGGCTGACGACCACCGACCGGGACGGCGGGGTGCTGCGCGCCTCGCCGTTTTCCCGGCCTGACGTTTGACCAGATTTCGCATTCGGTCATATGATGGCCTCATGCCTCCTGCCGAAGACCGCGCCGAACGGGCCGAGCGGATCCTCGACGCCGCCGCCGAGCTGCTGCTGCGCGCCGGCTACCGGCGCACCACGATCGAGGACGTCGCCGAGCGCGCGGGCGTCGGCAAGGGGACCGTCTACCTGCACTGGAAGAACCGCGAGGAGCTGTTCCTCGCCGTCCTGCTGCGAGAGTCCGTCCGCAGCATCGAAGACCTGGTGCGGGCGCTCGAAGCCGACCCGCTCGCCGCGCGGCTCGCCACACTGACCGAGGTCCAGTACACGAACGTGCTGGCCCGTCCGCTGCTGCGCGCCGGGTACGCCGACGACACCGAAACCCTCGGCAAGCTCCTGCCGAAGCTGCACGACAAGCTCGACCCGCGCCACGACGAGGCGTTCGTCGAGTACCTCGAACTGCTGGCGGACAACGACCTGCTCCGCACCGACCGGCCGGCCCGCGAGCTCGCCGTCGCCTACCGCGCGGTACTGCACGGCTTCCTCGTCGGCGTTCCCCCGGCGGAGCCCGCGCTGATCGCCGACACCGTCGCCCACGCCTTCGAACCCGTGGCCGTCTCGACGACGCAGCTGCGCGCGGTCGCGCCGCGGGCCATCGCGCTCTTCACCGAATCCGTCGCGCTCGACCGGAAACGGCTCGAACGCGCGTACTGAACACACTGGGAGAACACATGCGCACCGGAATCCTGATCGACGAACTCGGCGTCGGCTTCGACGCCATGACCGCGCAAGCACGCGAAGCGGCGAAGCTCGGCTACCAGACCCTGTGGCTGGCGCAACGCGGCGGCTGGGACGCCCTCACCGCGCTGCCCGCGCTCGGCGCTGCCGCGCCCGGGATCGAGCTGGGCACCTGCGTCGTGCCGACCTACCCGCGGCACCCGATCACCATGGCCGCGCAGGCGCTGACCGTGCAGGCCGCCACCGGAGTGCCGGTCCACCTCGGGGTCGGGCTGAGCCACCGGTACATCGTCGAGCACGAGTTCGGCTACTCCTACGACCGCCCGATCCGCCACCTGCGCGAGTACCTCCAGGCGCTGAACCCGGTGCTGCGCGGGGAAAAGGCGGACGTCCACGGCGAGACGCTCACCGCGGCGGGCGGCGTGAACGCCCCCGGCGCCGGGCGGCCCGCGGTGCTGGTGGGCTCGGTGAGCCCGAAGTCGACGCGGCTGGCCGGCGAACTGGCCGACGGCGTGATCACGACCTGGGCCGGCCCGCGGGCCATCGGCGAGTTCGTGGTGCCGGCGCTGGGGACCGCGTCGCGCGTGGTCTCCGGGCAGCTGATCTGCGTCACGTCCGAAGTGGACGAACGGCGCGCCTGGGTCGAGGAGACCTACGGCGCCGCCGCGAGCGTCCCGGCGTACCGCGCGGTCCTGGACCGCGATGGCTACGCGAAGGCGTCGGACAGCGCGATCATCGGCGACGAGGAAACCGTGCGGCGCCAGGTGAAATCCCTCGAAGACGCGGGCGCGACGGAGCTGCTGGTGATGCCCTTCGGCTCGGCGGCGGACCAGGCCCGCACGCGCGAGCTGCTGGCGTCGTGAGCCCTCCGGGCAACACGGCGATGTAAAGCCCACGTGAGGTGTCGTATCTTTCCTAGGGAAAGTGGCGCTCGCGTCAAAGCGTCTAGCGGGCGCCGACGTTCGCCAGGGAGCGGCCTGAAAGCCGTGAAGGACTCCTTACCGGCTCTTAGCGCCGGGAAGGAGGCCTTCACGGCTTTCGGCTCAGCGCGGCGCGGGGAGGTGGGTCGCTTCCGGGAAGAGGTTCAGCGCCCGCAGTGCCGCGCCCAGCTCGGCGATGTCCGCCGGGTCCGTCAGGGAGCGGCCCAGCTCGTCGGTGACGCGGCGCAGGCGGTGGCGGATCGTGTTGGGGTGGCAGAACATCCGCTCCGACGTCAGCTTCGTCGAGCCCTGGCAGTCGAACCAGGCGCGCAGCGTCAGCAGCAGCACGTTCCGGTCGTCGCCCGGCAGGTCGAGGATCGGCTGCAGCACGTGGTGGGCCAGCTGCACCGACGCCTCCGGCGAGCTGGCCACCAGCCCGGCCAGCGGCGACTCGGTGAACTGCACCAGCGACGGCGTGCCCGGCGCCAGGCTCGACAGCGCCACCCGCGCGAGGTGCAGCGCGCGGGCGGTGTGGGCGAGGCCGGTGAACACCGGGCTCATCCCGACGCGGCCCACCGGGTGCTCGCGGACCAGCTCCACGATCGCCTTCGACGCGCTCGGGTCGCGCAGGGACACGACGCCGACCTGCAGGTCCGGGCTGAGCCGCCAGGCCGACGCGTGGTGCCGTTCGCGCAGCCGCTGCTCGATCTGCGGCAGGGGTTCGTGGCCCAGCCGCGGGGTCTCCGCGGCGACCACCACGAACGTGCCGTCGAGCGAGAGGTCGAGCACGCGGGCGATGTCCCACAGCGTGCCCTCGGTCGCGGAGCCGCCGGCGAACAGCGCCTCGACGAGCGCCGAGCGCCGGTTCTGGTGCGCCACCAGCACTTCCGCCGTCGTGTCCCGGTAGGACGTCGTGAGCGCTTCGGCGAGGTCGTCGATGAGGGCCCAGATCGCCGTCGTCGCGGCGACGAGCCCGGCCAGGTCCTGCGACGAGCCGCGCGCGGTCAGCTCGACGAACCGGTGCCAGACCTCGGTGGGCGTCAACGCGGCGTAGTCGTGTCAGGCCATCTCTGTGACGAGATGACAGCGGAAGCCGCCGAATGTGTGCGCCGCCACAGTGCCGGACGGCGCAACGAGTGCGCCGGCCGGTCCAGCCGACGTCGGAGCCGACCCGGCCAAGCAGTGCCGTGCAGGGCGTTATACGCAGGTCACTCGATCTGCTTGACGGCCCATTCGGACCACTCGCGGCTCATCGCCGAGAAGCGCTTGCCCCACTCCAGGACCAGGCGGCCGTACTGGGCCTCGTGGTCGTCACCCCAGTCGATCGACGCTTCCAGCTCCGTGAGGCGTTCTTCGCGCTGACGGCTGTTCTCGCCCATGTACTCGATGAACTCCTTCGCCTTCTCCGGCGACACCGAGCCCAGGAAGTAGACGCGCAGCAGGACCTCGTTGCGCGGGGACCGGTTGGGTTTCACCTCGACCAGCCAGTGCCGCAGCTCGACGCGGCCGTCCTCGGTGATCTCGTACTCCTTGCGCCCGCGCGGGCCCTCGGCGAGGACCCGGATGAGGCCGGCCTTCTCGAGCTTGCCGAGTTCGCCGTACAGCTGGCTCTGCGTCGCCGCCCACACGTTGGACATCGCCTGCTCGAAGCGTTTCAGCAGGTCGTAACCACTGGCCGGCGCCTCGTCCAGCATGCCGAGCACCGCGTGTCGAAGGCTCATGTCCTCATCTTACCTTCCACTCTTGACATGTCCAATGATGACCCTCTAGCTTCGACATGTCATAGTTGGAACGTCGTGGGGAGACCGGCCGTGAACTACCTCAAGAGCTTCATCCCGTGGATCGCCTTCGCGGTCGTCGCGACCCAGTTCGACTGGCGCTGGTCGGCCCTCACCGGGCTCGTCCTGGCCGCCGTCCTGCTCGCCGTGGCCCGCCGCGAAGGCCGCAAGGCGGCCACGCTGATCATCGAGCTGAGCGCGCTCGCCTTCTTCGCGCTGCTCACCGTCGTCGCGTTCAGCTTCCCGGCGTCGCCGCTGAAGACCTACACCGGCGCGCTCACCGACGCCTGGCTGGCGCTCACCGCCTGGGGTTCGATCCTCCTGCGCCGCCCGTTCACCCTCGGCATCGCCAAGACGATGACGCCGCCGGAGCTGTGGGACAACCCGGGCTTCAAGCGCGTCAACCTGATCATCACGCTCGTGTGGGCCGTGAGCTTCACCGTCACCGGCCTCGCCGGGATCGCGCTGCTGCACTACGCCCCGCACGCGACGGCGGCGCTGATCGTGCTCAAGGTCCTCGGCTTCGCCGTCCCCGTCGCCTTCACCGTTCGCTACCCGCGCATCGTCCGCGCCCGCGCGCAGAAAGCCGCGTGACCCGATGACCACGACCGACTTCCACCTCACCGGGGCGTACGCGCCCGTCCACGACGAGCTGACCGCGTTCGACCTGCCGGTGACCGGCGCGCTGCCGCCCGAGCTGACCGGCTGGTACCTGCGCAACGGCCCCAACCCGCGCACCGGCAGCAAGCACTGGTTCACCGGCGACGGCATGCTCCACGGCGTCCGCCTCGAGCACGGCCGCGCCGCCTGGTACCGCAACCGCTGGGTGCGCACCGAGAGCTTCGGCGACGACGACGCCGTGCTCTACAACGCCGACGGCTCCCGGAACCTGCGCACCAGCACGGCCAACACGCACGTCGTCAACCACGCGGGCCGGACACTCGCGCTCGTCGAGTCGTCGCTGCCGTACGAGATCACGACCGAGCTGGACACCGTGGGCGCGTACGACTTCGGCGGCGAACTGGCCGACTCGATGACCGCGCACCCGAAGATCTGCCCCACCACCGGGGAACTGCACTTCTTCGGCTACGGCAGCATCACCGCGCCGCACGTGAGCTACTACCGGGCCGACGCGAGCGGGACGCTCGTGGTCAAGCAGCCGATCGACGTGCCGGGCCTGACGATGATGCACGACTTCGCGCTCACCGCGTCGCACGCCGTGTTCTACGACCTGCCGGTGGTGTTCGACCCGGCGTCGGTCGGCCAGGGCATGCCCTACCGCTGGGACGCCGGCTACGGCGCGCGCCTCGGCGTGCTGCGCCGCGACGACCCGGCCGGCGGCGTCCGCTGGTTCGACGTCGAGCCGTGCTACGTCTTCCACACGCTCAACGCGCACGACACTGCCGACGGCCGGATCGTGGTGCACGTCGTCCGCTACGACCACCTGTGGTGGGCGGGGCACGACCCGGCGCGCGGCGTGCTGTGGCGCTGGACGCTCGACCCGGCGACCGGCCGCGTCACGGAGGAACGACTCGACGAGCGGCCCGCCGAGTTCCCCCGCATCGACGACCGGTTCGCCGGCTCCGACGTCCGGTTCGGGCACGTCACGCAGGGCGGCCGCGACGGCGAGCAGAGCTTCCTGCGGCGCCACGACCTGCACACCGGCGGCGTCGAGCAGCACGTCTTCGCGCCCGGGCGCACCCCCGGCGAGGCCGTGTTCGTCCCGGCCGCGGACGGCGACGGCTGGCTGCTCACCTACGTCTACGACGCCGCCGAAGACCGCAGTGACCTCGTGGTCTTCGACGCCGGGGACGTCGCGGGCGCGCCGGTCGCCGTCGTCCGCCTGCCGCAGCGGGTGCCCGCGGGGTTCCACGGGAACTGGCTGCCGGACGCGTGAGCGGTCAGGCGAACTTGGTCTTGGGCCGCTCCTGCAGGACGTCGTCCACGTAGACGTCGACCTTCTCGTCGAGGAACGCGACCAGCCCGGCGACGCGGGTGCTCTCCGGCAACGGCGTCGGGTAGCTCCAGGCGAGGTCCTCGTGCCCGGTCACCGAGAAGTACTCCGTCGCCCCCTTGTACGGGCAGTGCGTCACGGTTCCGGTCTTCTCGAGCAGATCCATCCGGACGTCCACGCGCGGCAGGTAGTACCGGGTCGGCAGGTTGGTCTCGAACAGCAGGTGCGCGCGGACGGTGTCCGCCACGGTCACGCCGTCGACCTCGATCCGGACGTGCCGGGAGCTGGGCAGGATGTCGACGCGCACCCCGGGATCGCGGGGGTGGGTGAAGATCTGCTCGTCCTCCTCGAACCAGTCGAACGCGGCGAAGTCGAACCGCACGTGGTCGCGCAGCTCCTCGATGGGCGAATCCGGGTACTCCAGCGCGCCGTCCACCGCCTCGGACCCGGCAACCTTTATCGTCGACAGAACACCTTCTCCCCGGCTGGGCGAGTGCGACGTCCGCCCGGAGGGGGTGAGGAGGCCGCTCTCCACGTCCGCGCGTGGGAAGTAGTACGTGGGGTAGTACGGAACTTCCCACACCAGGAGGGGGTGCACCGTGTCCGCGACGTTCTGCCCGCCGAGGAACACCCGTACCCGCTTCGCGCCTTGTGCCACGCGGACCCGCCCGCGTACCGGAGTGCTCATGGTCGGCTCAACGGACGGCCTTCCGGCGGAATTCCCGTCCCCGGCGGCGGCGCGGCGGTTAGGTTGGCAGTGAGCACGAGGACAACAGGAGGCGGGCACCGGTGGCCGGCGTAGAAATCCCCACGGTCGGCACCCCCGCCGGGATGCGGAAGATCAACCAGCGCGCGGTGCTGGACCTGCTGCGGCGCAGCGGCCCGGCGACGCGGCCGCAGGTCGCGAAGGACACCGGGCTCTCGAAGCCGACGGTCAGCCAGGCGCTGCTCGCGCTCGAGGCGGCCGGGCTGGCGCGCCCGACCGGGCACACCTCCACCGGCACCGGACGGTCCGCCGTGCTGTACGAAGCCGACCCGACCGCGGGGTACGTGCTGGGCGTCGACATCGGCCGCGAGCACATCCGCGTCGCCGTGTCGGACCTCGGCCGGACGCTCGTGGCGCGCCGCGACGAACGCAACTCCGCGCGCTCCGGCGCGACGCTGGTCGCCACGGTCGGCCGGATCGCGGCCGACGCCGTCGCCGAGGCGGGCCTGACGGCGGCCGACATCGTTGTCCGCGTCGTCGGCTCCCCCGGCGTCGCCGACCCGGACAAGCGCTGCTTCCGGCACGCGCCGAACCTGCCGGGCTGGGGCCGGGCCGGGCTGATCGACGACCTCGAGGCCGCGTTGGGCCCGGGCCTGGTGGTGGAAAACGACGCGAACCTCACCGCCGTCGGCGAAGGCGAAAGCGGCGCCGCGCGGGGTGTGGCGGTGTTCGGCTGCATCACGATCGGCACCGGCGTCGGCATGGGCATCATGGTCGACGGCCGGGTGTTCCGCGGCGCCACCGGCGCGGCGGGCGAGATCGGCTACCTCCCGTACGGCCGGACCCGCGCGGCCGACTCCCCGGGCCTGCCGCCCACCCGCGGCCACCTCGAAGAGGCGACGGCGGCCCAGTCGGTCGTGCGCGGCGCGCGCGAACTCGGCCTGGGCACCGCGAAATCGGCCCGCGAGGTGTTCCGCCTGGCCCGCGAAGGCGACGAGCTCGCCCGCCGCGCGGTGGAGACGGAAGCGGATCGCCTGGCGTACACGGTGGCCTCGGTGGCGGCGGTGATCGACCCGGAACTGATCGTCCTGGGCGGCGGCATGGGCACGGCGGCCGACCTCCTGCTGGAGCCGATCGACCGCGCCCTGCGCGCGTTCACGCCGCTGGTGCCGAAGGTGGTCCAGGGCGAGCTGGGCGAAGACGCGGTCCTGACGGGCGCCATCAGCGTGGGCCTGCGGGCGGCCGAAGGCCTGGTCTTCGACCGCCGTGTGGGCGCGGCCTGACTATCGAGCCGTGAGGGGCACCTGGGCAGTCGACGCGAAGTCCGCGCGGCAGCGCGGCCGACCGCCGAGGTGATTACCTCCGGCGTAATCGACGGCCGCCCGCGGAAAGCCGACCATGAACGCCATGAGCGAAACCCGCGAAATCGTCGTTGCCTGCCTCGAGAACCTGTTCGTGCACAAGGACATCGACGCCGCGAAAGCCGTGCTGCACCCCGATTTCGTCACCCACAGCCCCGGCCTCCCCTCCGGCCGTGACGCGTTCGCCGAAGCCGTGGCGAACTCGCCGCTGATGGGCGGGACCACGACGATCGAGCACGTCGTCGCCGAGGACGACCTCGTCGCGGTGCACCTGCGCGTCCGGCTGCCCGGGAGCAGCTACGCCGTCGTCGACATCCTGCGTGTCGAAAACGGCCTGCTCGTGGAGCACTGGGACGTCAAGGAAGCCCGCTAGCGCGTGATGACGCAGGTCCCCGACGCCGTGGCGAGCAGCTTGCCCTCGGCGTCGCGGATCTCGCCCTCGGCGAAGGCGATCCGCGAGCCCTCCTTCACGACGCGGCCGGTCGCGCGGATCTCGCCGCGGCCCGCGTGGATCGCGCGCAGGTAGCTGACCTTGAGCTCCACCGACGAGTAGCCGACGCCCGCCGGCAGCGTCGAGTGCACGGCGCAGCCGACCACCGAGTCCAGCATCGTCGCCGCGACGCCGCCGTGGACCATGCCGATCGGGTTGTACATCGACTCGTCCGGCTCCAGGACCGCGACGACCTCGCCGTGGCCGATGCTTTCCCAGCGCAGCCCGAAGTGCGCGGCGATCGGCGGGCCGGGGATGCGGCCCTCGGCGATGGCCGTCAGGTACTCGAAGCCGGTCATCGTGCGGCCGAGCCGGGCGGTCGGCAGCGGGTCCTGCCAGGTGATGGTCTTCGAGCTGGTCCCGGCCTCGGCGGCGACATCGGTCATCTGGACTCCTCGGGCGAGCGGACTATGACAAGCGTCTTAATCCGACAGCGTCGTCCGAACCCCCGGCAGCGTCAAGCGGCGCGTGACCCAGGCCACCGGTGGTCCGCCCGGACCCCAGGTGGAATCATCCGGGGGTGAGCACCGACCCCGGCCGCAAGCTGATCGACCCGGAGCGGGTGGCCGCGGCGGCCGACGGGCTCGGCGACCGCGCCGTCATCGCCGAGTGGGCCCAGCGCTTCTCCGTCGTCGCCGACCCCTCGCGGCTCGCGCTGCTCGTCTCGATCCACTACGCGCGGGAGATCAGCGTCACCGACCTGGCCGCGGTGACGGGCATGACGGACACCGCGGTTTCGCAGGCCCTGCGGCTGCTGCGGGCGCACGGGCTGGTCACCACGCAGCGCACCGGCCGGGTCGTGCGCTACCGGCTCGCCGACGCCACCGTGCACGAACTCATCCATCGGGTGCGACCGCACCCCGAAGAGCCCGCGAACCCCGGCGATGACCGGTAGCGTGCGGGCATGACGGGATTGCCGGAAACCATCACCGCGTGCCTTTTCGACCTCGACGGGGTGCTGACCGGAACTGCGGTTCTCCACCGTGAGGCCTGGAAACGGACATTCGACGAATATCTGCGCGCCCGCGACGGCGCCGGGTTCCAGGAGTTCACGGACAAGGACTACGCGACCTATGTGGACGGCCGCCCCCGCGCCGACGGGGTGCGGGAATTCCTGAAGTCGCGCGGGATCGAGCTGCCGGAAGGCGATCCGGACGACGCGGTCGACGCCCCGACCGTCAACGGCGTGGGCAACCGCAAGAACGAGCTGGTGCTGAAGATCATCGACGAACGCGGCGTGAGCCCCTACCCCGGCTCGATCCGCTACCTCGAAGCGGTCAAGGCCGCCGGGCTCCGGATCGCCGTCGTGACGTCGTCGGCGAACGGCGCCAAGGTGCTCGACGCGGGTGACCTGAGCAAGTACATCGAAGCCCGCGTCGACGGCCTCACCATCCGGGAGCAGCACCTCAAGGGCAAGCCCGCGCCGGACTCGTTCCTGGCCGGCGCCGAAGCCCTCGGGGTCGAGCCCGGACACGCCGCCGTGTTCGAGGACGCCCAGTCCGGCGTCCAGGCCGGCAAGGCGGGCGGGTTCGGGTACGTCGTCGGCGTCAACCGGGCCGACCAGGCCGAAGAACTGCGCGCGCACGGCGCCGACGTCGTCGTCGACGACCTCGCCGAACTGCTGGAGGACTGAATGAGCGACGAACCACGCGGGTACGAGTGCTCGCCGTGGGAACTGCGGTGGCGCGGCATGGACGTCGACGCCCTGCAGCGCACCGAATCGGCCTTCGCGGTGTCGAACGGCCACATCGGGCTGCGCGGCACGCTCGAGGAAGCCGAGCCGCGCGGCCTGCCCGGCACCTACCTCAACGGCTTCTACGAGGAGCACGGGCTCCCGTACGCCGAGGCGGGCTACGGCTACCCCGAAGAGGGCCAGACCGTCGTCAACGTGACCGACGGCAAGATCATCCGGCTGCTGGTCGAGGACGAGCCGCTCGACATGCGCTACGGCGCGGCGACCGCGCACGACCGGGTGCTCGACTTCCGCCGAGGCACGCTGACCCGGACCACCGAGTGGTCCTCGCCCACCGGGCGCCGGGTCCGCGTGCGCACCGAGCGGATGGTGTCGTTCACCCAGCGCGCGATCGCCGCGATCCGCTACGAGGTCGAGCCGCTCGACGAGGACCTGCAGCTGGTCGTGCAGTCCGACCTGCTGGCCAACGAGCCGATCGAGTCCGACACCCGGGACCCGCGGGTGGCCGCGGCGCTGGAGTCGCCGCTGGTGGGCGAGTTCCACCGCGCCACCGACTACAACGCGGTGCTGGTGCACCAGACCCGCCGGTCCGGGCTGCGGATGGCCGCGGCGATGGACCACAAGATCGAGGTGGACGACGGGATCCGCGCCCGGATCCACTCCGAAGAGGACCTCGCGCGGCTCACCGTCGCGGTCGACGTCCCCAAGGGCGGGCGGCTGCGGATCACGAAGTTCCTCGCCTACGGCTGGTCGGCGCAGCGCTCGGTACCGGCGCTGCGCTCGCAGGTCGAGGCCGCGCTGGCCGGAGCCCGGCAGACCACCTGGAAGGGCCTGCTCACCGAGCAGCGCGAGTTCCTCGACGAGTTCTGGGCCACCTCGGACATCGAGATCGACGGCGATCCCGAGCTGCAGCAGGCCGTCCGGTTCGCGCTGTTCCACCTGCTGCAGGCCGGTGCCCGCGGGGAAAGCCGCGCGGTCGCGGGCAAGGGCCTCACCGGCCCGGGTTACGACGGCCACGCGTTCTGGGACACCGAGTCGTTCGTGCTGCCGGTGCTCACCTACACGATGCCGGACGCGGCCCGCGACGCGCTGCGCTGGCGGCACTCCACAATGGACAAAGCCAGGGAACGCGCGCACCAGCTGGGCCTGCGCGGCGCGGCGTTCCCGTGGCGCTCGATCAACGGCGCCGAGTGCTCGGCCTACTGGCCGGCCGGCACGGCGGCGTTCCACGTCAGCGCGGACATCGCCGACGCCGTGCTGCGCTACCTCAACGCGACCGGCGACGAGGAGTTCGAGCGCGACTACGGCGTCGAGCTGCTGCTGGAAACCGCGCGGCTGTGGGCGTCGCTGGGCCACCACGACCGGCACGGCGCGTTCCGCATCGACGGCGTCACCGGGCCGGACGAGTACTCGGCGGTGGCGGACAACAACGTCTACACGAACCTGATGGCGCGCCGGAACCTGCTGGCGGCCGCGGCGTCGTGCGAGCGGCACCCCGACATCGCGGCGCACTTCGAGGTCGACACCGTCGAGCTCGACACGTGGCGTGCCGCCGCCGCGGCGATGTACCTGCCCTACGACCAGGAGCTCGGCGTGCACCCGCAGTCGGAGGGGTTCCTCGACCACGACGAGTGGGACTACGAGGGCACCGACATGGCGCACTACCCGCTGCTGCTGCACTTCCCGTACTTCGACCTCTACCGCAAGCAGGTCGTGAAGCAGGCGGACCTGGTGCTGGCGCTGCACATGTGCGGGGACTCGTTCAGCATGGAGGAGAAGGCGCGCAACTTCGCCTACTACGAGGCCCGCACCGTGCGGGACTCCTCGCTGTCGGCGGGCACGCAGGCCGTGGTGGCGGCCGAGGTGGGTCACCTGGAGCTGGCCTACGACTACCTCGCCGAGGCCGCGCTGACCGACCTGCACGACGTGCACAACAACGTCCGCAACGGCCTGCACATGGCGTCGCTGGCCGGGGCGTGGCAGGGCGCGGTGGCCGGGTTCGGCGGGCTGCGCGACCACGGCGGCGCGCTGGCGTTCGCGCCGCGGCTGCCGCCGCAGCTGGACCGGATCACCTTCCGGCTGATGTTCCGCGGCACGCGGTTCCAGGTCGAGATCGATCCCGACCAGGCCACCTACCACGTGCTGGCGGGCGAGCCGCTGCAGGTGCTGCACCACGGCGAGCGCGTCACGGTCACCGTCGAACCCCAGCGGCTCGCGATCCCGAAGATCGACGCGGGCGACCCGCCGCACCAGCCGCCGGGCCGCGCCCCGATGCGGCGCGACACGTCGAAGCTGCGTCAGTTCGAGGAGCCGTCCAACCCGATCACCGCCGAAGGCCGCTGACCTCGAAAGTCCGTGAATGCCACATCGAGGGACCACTCGTCCCTGGATGTGGCATTCACGGACTCCGGCGACCGGTCACTGCGGGAGGTCACTCACCGCGTCCCGGCCGGGCGGGTCCGGGATCTCCTCGGTGCCGGCCGGCTTGACGTCCGGGTCCGGCGTGGTGGGCACGTCGTGCGTCAGCTGCCCGGCGGTGGGCAGCTTGAGGAGCTCGTCGTCTTCGTCGTCCTTGCCGTGGGACCGCTGCGTTTGGCTCATACCTTCCGGGATACCCGGTTTTCCCGGCCACGACCAGGGGACGGCGGGATTCAGGCGACCTGCACCCGGCCGCGGCGGCCACCGCGGCGGTGGCCCTTGGCGGCGTCGTCGCGCAGGGACAGCAGCAGGCCGTCACGCGTGGACCAGGGGCAGATCGTCACCTGGCCACCGGCGACGCTCAGCAGGGCCTCGGCCACGATCGCGCCCGCCAGGGCTTGGTGGGCGCGGTTGCGGGAGATGCCCGGCAGCTCGGCCCGCTTCGACGTCGGCATCGCGGCCAGCCGGGGGATCCAGGCGCGCAGGTCGTCGAGCCGCAGGTCGCGGGACTTGCCCGGCCGGGCGCCCGCGAGCCGCCCGAGCTGCTGCAGGACCTTCGAACAGCCGACCGTGCGGTGGCCCGCGATGTCCGCGGCCCCCAGCACGGCGGTGGCCTGGTCCAGCGCGTACGCGCGCAACGCCTTCACCTGCTTGCCCGAGACGCGCTCGGTCGGCAGCCAGTCGCGGGTCAGGGAGCGCGCGCCCATCGGCAGCGACTTCGCGAACGTGGCCTGCTCGCCGCAGCCCGCCGCGAGCTCCACCGTGCCGCCGCCGATGTCGAGGATCAGCAGCGGCCCGGCCTTCGGGCCGTACCAGCGGCGCGCGGCCAGGTAGGCCAGCTCGGCCTCGCGGCGGCCGGACAGGAACTGCAGCTCGACGCCGGTCTCGCCGGCGACGTGCCGGACGACGTCGGCGGAGTTGACCGCGTCGCGAATGGACGACGTCGCCAGTGGGTACACACTGCTGACACCGTGGCGGTAGGCGGTGGTCATGCCGGCCGCGACGGCGGCGGTCACCGAGGCGATGCCGCGGGCGGTCAGCCGGCCGCGGGCGTCGAGCTCGCGGTCCAGGCGCAGGCGCGTCTGGTGGTTGAGCACCGGCGCGAGGGACGCGCCGGCGACCGGCACCACCACCAGCCGGGCGCTGAACGATCCGACGTCCAGCACGCCCACTGTGCCCGCTTCCGGCTCTTCGATTTTCCGCACAGCTCGGCGCACCTCACTTCCGCCTGGTGAATATCCCCAGTCCGACCGGTCGAAACCAGTTATTTTGGCGGATCTCCCCTCACGGTGCCGGACATTGACGCATTTTGCCGCTCTCAACGGGCCTTTCTGACGCGCAGATCACAGGCAGATAACCCAATCGAGTGAACCTCGACACCACTGGACACGATTCGGTAACGCCACTCAGCGGATCGCGACTGTTGAGACATCGAACAGGTGTGGAGCAGGCGAACGTGAGCGAACGGCCCGAGCGGCGATCCGAGCTCGTGCGGCCCGTCGGCGTGGTGCTCGCCGTGGTGGCCGGGCTCGTCGGCGTCCTCGTCGGCGTGACCTTCGTGCTCACCCCGGACACCTCGCTGCCCGCCGGCGCCCCGGACCCGGGCCGCCCCGCCGCGGTGCCGTCCGGCGCCCCGCCGGCCGGGCTGCGGATCCCCGACCTCCACCAGACGCTCGACCACATCGTCGACCTCGGCCGGGCCGCCGGCGGCCGCCGCGAGCAGCCCGGCACGGCGTACGGCGTCGGCTGGTTCGCCGACGGCCCGGCGCCGGGCAGCCCGGGCGTCGCGGTGCTGTCCGGGCACTCCGGCTTCGGCTACGCGAACGGCGCGTTCGCCGGCCTCGGCACCCTGATGCCCGGCGCGGAGATCGTGGTGCGCGACGAAACCGGCCACGACACCAGCTTCGCCGTCCGCCACACGGAGGTCTTCCCGCCCGACGAGCCGGACAGCACGCTCATCGCCCCGGAGGGCGCTGGGCCCGAGCTGCGCCTGATCACCAGCGACGGGACGTTCGACAGCGCCGGCGTCACCAGCCAGCGCGTCGCCGTCTACGCCGTGCCCAGCTGAGCGCGCGGGGTCAGCCGATCAGCTCGCGCAGCTGCGACACCGCCGCCACCCGGCCCTCGCGGCCCGGCTGCAGCGGGTTGACGATCACCGTCGTCGCGCCCGCCTCGGCGAACGCGGCCAGCCGCTCCTTCACGTAGCCCGCCGGGCCGACCAGGGAGATCGCGCGCAGCAGCTCCAGCGGGACCGCGGCCGCGGCCTCCGCCTTCTTGCCGTCGAGGTAGAGGTCCTGGATCAGCTTCGCCTCGGCCTCGTAGCCGTAGCGGCAGGCGAGGTCGTTGTAGAAGTTCTTGCCGCGCGCGCCCATCCCGCCGACGTAGAGGGCCACCACCGGGCGCACGTGGTCCAGCAGCGCCTCGACGTCGTCGCCGATCGCCAGCGCGACCGTGACGTAGGTGTCCAGCTCGCCCAGTGCCGGGTCGCGCTTCGCCTGGCCCTCGGCCAGGGACGCGCCCCAGACGTCGGCGGCCTTCTCCGGGTGGAAGAAGATCGGCTGCCAGCCCTCGGCGATCTCGGCCGTGAGCGCGACGTTCTTCGGCCCGATCGAGGCCAGCAGCACCGGGATCCGCTCGCGCACCGGGTGGTTGATCAGCTTGAGCGGCTTGCCGAGGCCGGAGCCCTGCTCGGGCGGCAACGGGATCGTGTAGTGCTTGCCCTCGTGGACGACGCGCTCGCGGCGCCACACCTGGCGGCAGACCTCGACGATCTCGCGGGTGCGGCCCAGCGGTGCGTCGTACTTCACGCCGTGGAAGCCCTCGATGACCTGCGGGCCGGACGCGCCGAGGCCGAGGACGAAGCGGCCGTCGGAGACGAAGTCGAGCCCGGCGGCGGTCATCGCGGTCAGGGTCGGCGTGCGCGTGTAGATCTGGAAGATCCCGGACGCGAGCTGCACGCGCTCGGTCTTCGCGGCGAGGTAGCCGAGCTGGCTGACGGCGTCGAAGGAGTACGCCTCCGGCACGAAGACGATGTCGAGGCCGGCCTTCTCCAGTTCGACGACGTCGGCGACGCTGTCGGCGAAGCCTCCGGAGTAGCTGACCGCGGTCCCGATCTTCATGGACGTCCTCCTGTGGTGAGCAAGCGCTTAGTGCGGATGTTACCGGCCGGTCAGCGTGCGGACCACCAGCTCCGCCGAGGCGCCAGCCCCGAGCGTCGTGCCGGCGTACCGGACGTCAGCGCCTAGCGTGCCGGCCGGCGGGTCGTCCCGGACGGTGATCCACACCGTGACCATCAGCAGCCAGCGCACGATCAAGTAGCCGAACAGCAGGACGCCGACGAGCGTGCCGAACGTCGCGACGGCCGGGGAGCGCCCGAGCAGGTGCAGGTAGAGGCCGCCGGCCTGCTGGATCGCGCCGAGCCCGACGGCGGCGGCCCCGGCCGGGCGCAGCGTCGAGCGCAGCGGCAGCGCCCGACGCGGCAGCCGGGCCAGGCACCAGGCGATGACCAGCCAGTTCGCCGCCAGCCCGAGCAGGAGCGAGCCCGCGACGAGCACGACGTGCGCGAAACCGCCGGTCAAGCCGATCAGGTCGAGCACCCACGCGCCGGCTGCGCCGGTGAGCGACGCGAGCCCGAAGGAGACGGCCATCGCGATCCCGACGCCGGCGAGCGCCACGACGTCGGCGGCGATGCCGCGCAGCAGCGGCCGCGGGGTGCGTTCCTGGCCGAGCATCGCGGTGACGGCGTCGCGGACGTTGCTGATCCAGCTCCAGCCCGAGTAGACCGCGACGGCCAGCGCGAGGATGCCGATCCGCCCGCGTTCGCCGACGACGGTGTGCACGACGTTCGTGACCTGCCCGCCGAGCTCGGGCGGCAGCGAGGCGGCGATGACCCGGTCCAGCTCGGCGGCCAGCAGCCGGTCGCCGGCCAGCACGAACCCGGCCACCGAGACGGCCACCATGATCAGCGGCACCAGGGCCAGCAGGCTGAAGAAGGTCATCGCGGCGGCGTAGTGGTCACCGTCGCGTTCCCGGTACCGCGCCAGGGTCGCCCCGGCCCGCCGGAACGGCCTGCTCACGACGGCCTTCACCGCTCCACGTTGCACGCGCCGACCCTCTCATCCACAGGTGTCCCCCGCAGTCCGGACACCACTGCGGGTGAATCCTCACGGCCCGGGCCGAACCTCCCGTGCTCTCGCCCGCAACTCGTGAGCCAGCCCGGATCTCGCGTGATCCTGGCCGGAACTCGCGTGATCAGGCCCGTGACTCGCGAGTTCCGGGTTCGATCACGCGAGTCACGTCTCTGATCACGCGAGTTCCGGGTTCGGACACGCGGGTGACGGGTCCGGGGTCAGGTGGGGACTACGGTGCCGCGGACTTCGCCGAAGCCGATGCGGGTGCCGTTCGGGCCGGGGGCCGTTGCGGTGATCGCGACTTCGTCGCCGTCCTCCAGGAAGGTGCGGGTGGTGCCGTCGGGCAGCTCGAACGGTTCGCGGCCGCCCCAGGACAGTTCCAGCAGCGAGCCCCGCTGGTGCGGCTCCGGGCCCGTCACCGTGCCCGACGCGTACAGGTCGCCCGTGCGCAGGCTCGCGCCGTTGACCGTCAGGTGCGCCAGCTGCTGCGCCGCGGTCCAGTACTGCGTGGCGAACGGCGGGCTCGACACCAGGTGGCCGTTGAGCCGGACCTCCATCGCCAGGTCCAGGCCCCACTTCTCGCTGGTGCGCAGGTACTCGAACGGCTCCGGGTCCTGCGGCGGGCCGCCGACGCGGGCGTGCTCCAGCGCGTCGAGCGGGACGATCCACGGCGACACCGACGTCGCGAACGACTTGGCCAGGAACGGGCCCAGCGGCTGGTACTCCCACGCCTGCAGGTCGCGGGCCGACCAGTCGTTGACCAGGCAGACGCCGAACACGTGCGCCGCGAAGTCCTCTGTGGACACCGGAGTGCCCAGGGTGGACGGGACGCCGACGACGAAGCCCACCTCCGCCTCGATGTCCAGCCGCTGCGACGGCCCGAACGCCGGCGCGTCCGCGTTGCGCGGCTTGCGCTGGCCGTTCGGGCGGACGACCGGGGTGCCCGACGCGACCACCGTGCCGGCCCGGCCGTGGTAGCCGATCGGCAGGTGCTTCCAGTTCGGCGGCAGCTCCACCGCGTCGGGCCGGAAGATCTTGCCCGCGTTGAGCGCGTGGTGCTCGCTGGAGTAGAAGTCGACGTAGTCCGCGACCTCGATCGCCAGGTGCGTGGTCACCTCGGTCAGCGGCACCAGGTGCGGCCGCAGCTGATCGGCGTACCGCGGCTCGGTCAGCCACTCCCGGACGCTCTCGCGCACCTCCCGCCACGTCGCCGGCCCGGCGGCCAGCAACGGGTTCAGCACCCCGGACGTCAGCAGCGGCGCGAACGACGCCGCCGTCTCCGCCGCCGCGGCGGTCAGGTCGAGCACCCGGTCGCCGACCGGCACGCCGATCCGGCGCTCGGGTGCCCCGCCCACGGAGAACACGCCGTAGGGCAGGTTGTCCAGGCCGAACGGCGTGTCGTCGGCGAGTTCGAGCCAGGTCACGGTCACTCCTCGTCCCGGGCGGCGCGCGCGGCCACCCAATCGGCGACGGCGGTGGCGAGCACCGGGAGCGGGAGCGTCCCGTTGCCGAGCACGACGTCGTGGAACTCGCGGATGTCGAACGCCTCGCCCAGCGCCTGCTCGGCCTCGGCCCGCAGCCGCTGGATCTCCAGCCGCCCGACCATGTACCCGAGCGCCTGGCCCGGGTTCGCGGCGTAGCGGTCGATCTCCGCCTCGATCTCGAGCTGAGCCATCGGCGTGTGCTCGACGAGGTAGTCGACGGCCTGCTGCCGGCTCCAGCCCAGCGCGTGCAGGCCGGTGTCGACGACCAGCCGGCCCGCCCGCATCGAGTCCTGCGTCAGCATGCCCAGCCGCGAGACGTCGTCGGAGTAGAGGCCCATCTCGTCCGCGAGCCGCTCGGCGTACAGGCCCCAGCCCTCGGCGTACGCGTTGACGTGCGCGATGATCCGCAGCAGCGGCAGCCCGGTGAGCTCCTGGGCGAGGCACAGCTGGAAGTGGTGCCCCGGCACGGCTTCGTGGAACGCGATCGCCTCGCTGGTGAACCGCGGGCGCTTCTCGGCCTCGTGGGTGTTGGCGTAGTAGACGCCCGGCCGGGTCCCGTCGAGCGAAGGCTCCAGGTAGTACGCGATCGTGCCGCTCGTCGCCTCCGCCTCGGGCACCGGCGCGACCCCGCACTGCTGCGCCGGGACCCGCGAGAACCATTGCGGCGCCACGGCTTCCGCGCGCGTGATGGCCGTGCGCGCGGATTCCAGCAGCTCCTCGCCGTCGCGCCAGCGCAGCGCGGGATCGGTCCGGATCCGGTCGAAGATCCCCGCTAGGTCCGTGGTGCCGAACAGCTTCCCGCCCAGCTCGCGGTACTCCCCCGTGAGCCGCTCGATCAGCGCCAGGCCGGTGTCGTGCAGGTCCTGCGCCGTGCGCTCGGTCGTCGTCTCCGCGCGGATCAGCGCCGCGTAGCGCTCGGCCCCGCCGGGCAGCTGCCCGATGCCCGCGGACGTCTCGGGCCGGGCCGCGGGCGTGACCTCGTCGGCCAGGAACGCGCGGTAGCGCTCGTAGGCCGGGCGGACGACCTCGGCGAGCAGCCGGTCGCGCTCGGCCTCGAAGCCGTCGAGCGCGTACGGCGGGGTCACCTTCAGCGGGTCCTTCTCCGGGGCGCCGAGATACCGCTCGACGTAGCCGATCCCGATGCGCACCAGGAACTCCGGCGGCACGAAGCCCTCGGCGACGGCGGCGCGCTGGCGCGTGATCAGCGCGTCGAGGTAGTCCCCGATGCCGGCGAGCCGGCTGAGGTAGCCGCGCACCTTCGGCTCGTTGTCCAGCACCGTCTGCGGCAGGTAGAGCAGCAGTTCCAGGGCGGGCGCGGCGAGCCCGTCGCTGACCGCGACGTCGGACCGGCGGGAGTCGATCACGTCGATCTCGGTCTTCGCCTGCGAGACCACTACTTCCCGGGTGATCCGCGTGGCGGCCGGCAGCCCCGTGACGTCGAGTGCCTCGGCCCGCGCGGCGATGTCCGCGTACCGGGCCCGGAAGCGGGCCTCGGCCTCGGCGCTCTGGTCGGCCAGCTTGTCGTGGTCGCCGGGCAGGCCGAACACCGACGGGAAGACCGGCTGCCGTTCGAAGTTCACCGCGACCAGCTCGTCGGCGAGGCTGTCCGGGGTGTCCCCGGCGCTGCCCGCCACCCAGTCCGCGACGACCTTGGCGAGGGCCGTCAGCGGCAGCATCCCGTGGCCCAGCACGACTTCGTGGAACCCGCGGATGTCGAACCGCTCGCCCAGCGCCTGCTCGGCCTCCGCGCGCAGCCGCTGGATCTCCAGCCGTCCGACCATGTAGCCGAGCGCCTGCCCCGGCCACGCCGTGTAGCGGTCGACCTCGGCTTCGATCTCGAGCTGGGCCATCGGCGTGTGCTCGACGAGGAAGTCGATCGCCCGCTGCCGGCTCCAGCCCAGCGCGTGCAGGCCGGTGTCGACGACCAGCCGGCCCGCGCGCATCGAGTCCTGGGTCAGCATGCCGAAGCGCGAGACGTCGTCGGAGTACAGCCCCATCTCGTCCGCGAGCCGCTCGGTGTAGAGCCCCCAGCCCTCGGCGTAGGCGTTGAACATGCCGATCCGCCGCAGCAGCGGCAGCTCCCGCAGTTCCTGCGCCAGGCTGAGCTGGAAGTGGTGCCCCGGCACGGCTTCGTGGAACGCGATCGCCTCGCTGGTGAACCGCGGGCGCTTGTCCGCCTCGTACGTGTTCGCGTAGTACGTGCCCGGGCGGGACCCGTCGAGCGACGGCTGCAGGTAGTAGGCGATCGTGCCGCTCGCCGCGTCCGCCTCGGGGACCGGCGCGACCTCGCACTTCTCCGCCGGGACGCGCGAGAACCACTGCGGGGCCACGGCTTCCGCGCGGGCGATGGCGTCGCGGGCGCCGGCGAGCAGCTCGTCGCCGTCGCGCCAGCGCAGGGCCGGGTCGGTGCGCAGCCGCTCGAAGATCCCGGCGAGGTCGGTGGTGCCGAACACCTTCCCGCCGAGTTCGCGGTACTCCCCGGCGAGCTGCTCGATCAGCGCGAGGCCGGTGTCGTGCAGGTCCTGCGCGGTGCGCTCGGTCGTCGTCTCCGCGCGGATCATCGCGGCGTACCGCTCGGCGCCGCCCGGGACGTGGCCGATGCCCGGCGCCGTCTCGGGCCGCCCGGCCGGTTCGACCTCGGTGCGCAGGAAGTCGCGGTAGCGCGCGTACGCCGGGTGGACGACCTCGGCGAGCAACCGGTCGCGCTCGGCCGCGAAGCCGTCGACCGCCGCGGCCGTGTCCGCCTTCAACGGGTCGCCGTCCGGCGAACCGAGGTAGCGGTCGATGTACTCGACGCCGACCCGGGCGAGGTGGGCCGGCGGTACCATGCCGTCGGCGAGGCTTTCGCGCTGCCGCTCGGTCAGCTCCGCGAGGAACGGCTCGATCGCGGCGAGCCGGGCGAGGTAACCGCGCGCCTTCTTCTCGTCGTCCAGCTTGTAGAAGGGCAGCTGCATGAGCAGGCCGAGCGCGGGCGAGGTGAAGCCGGTGCTGACCGCGATGTCGGTCATCCGCGAGGCGAGCCGATCGGCCTCGACCTCGGCGGAGGCGACGATGACCTCGCGCGTCACGGCCTCTTCCGGCGTCAGCTCCCCGGCCGGCAGGGCCCGGGCCCGCGCGGCGAGCGCGGTGTAGGCCGCGCGGAAGCGCTCCTGGCCTGCCCGGGTCTGGTCGGCGAGCCGGTCGTGGTCACCGGGCAGGCCGAGCACCGACGGGGCCAGCGGGTCGTGCTCGAACATCAGCGCGACGAACTCGTCCGCCAGGGCGCCGACGGTGTCGCCGTGCCCGGCCACCCACTCGTCGACGACCGACGCGAGCACCGACAGCGGCAGCGCGCCGCCGGCCAGCACGACGTCGTGGAACGCGCGGATGTCGAACCGGGTGCCCAGCCGCCGCTCGGCGGCCGCGCGGATGCCCTGGATCTCCAGCCGCCCCACCATGTACGCCAGGGCCTGGCCCGGCCACGCGATGTAGCGGTCGACCTCGGCCTCGATCTCGACGCGCGCCATCGGCGTGTGCTCGACCAGGTAGCCGACGGCCTGCTGCCGGCTCCAGCCCAGCGCGTGCAGGCCGGTGTCGACGACCAGCCGGCCCGCGCGCATCGAGTCGCCGGCGAGCATGCCGAGCCGGGCGACGTCGTCGGAGTAGAGGCCCATCTCGTCGGCGAGCCGCTCGGCGTACAGACCCCAGCCCTCGGTGTAGGCCGTGAAGTCGCCGATGCGGCGCAGCAGCGGCAGGTCGGTCAGGCCGAGCGCGGTGCTGAGCTGGAAGTGGTGGCCGGGCACGGCTTCGTGGAACGCCGTCGTCTCCGCCGTGTGCCGGAGCCGCTCGGTGGCCTCGTAGGTGTTCGCGAAGTAGATGCCCGGCCGGGAGCCGTCGGTCGCCGGGTGGATGTAGTACGCCATGGGCGCGCCGGGCGCGGCGTCCTCCGGGACCGCCTCGACCGTCCAAGGCTGCGGCGGGATCCGGCCGAACCACTTCGGTGCCTCGGCATCGGCCCGGGTGATGGCCGCGCGGGCCGTCTCCAGCAGCTCTTCGCCGCTGGTCCAGCGCAACGCGGGGTCGGTGCGCAGGCGCTCGAAGATCTCGGCGAGGTCGCCGGTGCCGAACACCTTGGCGCCCAGCTCGCGGTACTCGACGGCGAGCGCGGCGATGATGTCCAGGCCGGTCTGGTGCAGCTCGGCCGGGGCACGGTCGGTGGTGGTGTGGAGCCGGGCTTGGCGCGCGTAGATCTCCTCGCCGCGCGGCAGCCACGACACGCCGGGCCGGTCGTCCGGGCGGCCGTGCGGCGCCACCTCGGTGACCAGGAACTCGCGGTACCCGGCGAAGGCCGGGCGGACGACGTCGGCGAGCAGCTCGTCACGCCGGCGCGCGAACTCGTCGTCCGGCGCGGGCTGGCGGCGCAGCGGGTCGGCGGCCGGGTCGGCGAGGTAGCGGTCCACGTGCGCGACGGCGGACTCGACCAGGCGGGCCACCGGCGTCAGGCCGTCGGCGAGGCCTTCGGTGTGCCGCTGCGCGGCCTGACGCAGGAACTCCGGCACCGCGGCGAGCCGCCCCAGCTGGGCATCGGCCGCCGCCCCCGCGGTCACGGACGTCATCGGCAGCGCGGTGAGCAGCATCGCCGCCGGGCCGGTGAACATGTCAGTCACGGTGAATTCGGCCATCCGGGAGTCGATCGCCGCGATCCGGTCTTCCGCCGACGTGATCAGGACCTCACGGGTGACGCGGTCTTCGGCCGACAGCCCGGCCGGGTCCAGCGCGCGGGCACGCTCGGCGAACTCCGCGAGCTGGGTGCGGTGGGCCCGTTCGGCGGCGGCCGTGACGTCCGGCAGCCCGGGCTCCGCCGGGCGCGTGCCCAGCAGCGCGGGCATCAGCGGATCGGCGGCGTACAGGGCTTCGACGAACTCGTCGGCGAGTTCGGTGACCGCGGTCATGGGCAGGACCCCCAGCGTCGATGGTGTGCTCGTTCGCGACCCTAACGGAGATCACCGACAGGAACGCGCGCTCGCCGCCCGGGGGCGGACGGCCTTCGACGCGACCGGACGGGCGAGGCGGTAGCGTGCACCGAGTGGCTGTGACCGATCCCGTGGATACCCGCCTGCTCGCCGCGCTCGCCGAGCTGGGCAAGGCGGCCGTGCACGAGCTCGCGGCCAAGGTCGGCATGGATCCCCGCGAAGTCGCCTACCGGCTGGTCGCGCTGTCCGGCAGCGGGCTGCCCCTGCTCGTCGGCGTCGAAAGCGACCCGAACGGGCTGCGCGCGGCCATCGCGGGGTCGCCGCCGTCGTGGGCGAACCGGCCACCGGGCTCGCAGCAGTTCCCGGCCCAGGCCCCGCCGTCGCAGCCGGTGCCGATGCCACCGCCGAACGTCCAAGGGGTGCCCTCGGGGCCGTACAACGTCCAAGGCGCACCCTCTGGGCCGTACAACGTTCAAGGCGCGCCCTCAGGGCCGTACAACGTTCAAGGCGCGCCCTCAGGGCCGTACAACGTCCAGGGCACGCCGTCCGGGCGCTACCCCGGCCCGCCGCCCCGGCCGCCACAGCAGCAGTTCGCTCCTCCGCCGCCCCCGGCGCGGCCCGACCCCGTGGTGAGCACGTGGGGCGTGCCGCAGACGGCGTCGTGGGCCCGCGGCGACGAGCCCGCGCGCCCGGCCGGCGCGCCCGGCGGCAAGAAGGGCCGGCTCGGCGAGGTCATGGAGACCCAGGGCCTGGAGGGCGAGCAGCTGACGGTGCAGCTGCTCGAGGTCCAGGACCCGGCGGACTTCCTGTTCGGCGCGGCCGGCTACCGCCTGGAGGAGGGCGAGCGCTCGGTGGTCGTGCACACGGAGATCACCAACCGCGGCGCGATCCCGTTCGCGTCCCTGCCGGACAACTACCTCGAGCTGCTCACCGTCGACGGCAAGACGATCGGCAAGGCCCCGGTCTCGCTGACCTCGCGGCCGCCGCACAAGATCGGCGTCAAACCGGGCGAAACCCTCGGCGGCCACACGGTGTACGTCCTACCGGACACGACCCGGGTGGTTTCGGTCCGCTGGAGCCCCCGGCCGGAACCGGACGAGCGCACCGTGATCTGGTCGATCGAGGACTAGTAGCTCTCGTCCTGCAGGATCTTGAGGGCGTTCGCCAAGTCGTCCGGGTACTCCGACTCGAACTGGACCCAGCGGCCGTCCGACGGGTGGGCGAAGCCGAGCGTCTTGGCGTGCAGCCACTGGCGGTTCAGCCCCAGCTTGCGGGCCAGCACCGGGTCCGCGCCGTAGGTCAGGTCGCCGACGCACGGGTGCTTCAACGCCGAGAAGTGCACGCGGATCTGGTGCGTGCGCCCGGTTTCGAGCTTGATGTGCGCCAGGGACGCCGCGCGGAACGCCTCGACGACCTCGTAGTGCGTCACGCTCGGGCGGCCGCCCTGGACCACCGCGAACTTGTAGTCGTGGCGGGGGTGGCGGTCGATCGGGGCGTCGATGGTGCCGCGCGTCGGGTCCGGGTGGCCCTGGACGATCGCGTGGTAGCCCTTGTCGACCGTGCGTTCCTTGAACGCGCGCTTCAGCACGGTGTACGCGTGCTCGCTCTTGGCCACCACCATCACGCCGGTCGTGCCCGCGTCGAGCCGGTGCACGACGCCCTGGCGCTCGGCCGCGCCGGACGTCGCGATGCGCAGGCCCGCCGCGGCGAGGCCGCCGACCACCGTCGGGCCGGTCCAGCCCGGGCTCGGGTGCACGGCGACGCCGACCGGCTTCGAGATCACCACGATGTCGTCGTCGTCGTGCAGGATCTGCATGCCTTCGACCGGCGCGGCGACGATCTCCACCGGGTTCGCCGGCTCGGGCAGCGTGACCTCCAGCAGCCCGCCCGCGGCCAGCCGGTCCGACTTGCCCGCCGGGTGGCCGTCGAGCAGCACGTCGCCGGACTCGGCCAGCTCGGCGACGACCGTGCGGGACAGCCCGAGCATCTTGGCGAGGCCGGCGTCGACCCGCATCCCGTCGAGCCCGTCGGGCACCGGGAGCATCCGCGAGCTCACGCCTGGTCCTCCTGCTTGGTTTCCGCGGCCGGTTCGGCCTGCTTCTTGTCTTTGGCCTTGTCTTTGGTCGACGTGCCGTCGTAGTCCTTGCCCAGCAGGGACAGCAGCACGATCAGCGCACCGCCGACGCAGATCGCCGAGTCGGCGATGTTGAAGATCGCGAAGCCCTTGCCGTTCGGGGCGAACGCCGAGATGAAGTCGACGACGTGGCCCTGCAGCCCGCCGGGTGCGCGGAAGATCCGGTCGGTGAGGTTGCCCAGCGCGCCGGCCAGCACCAGGCCGAGGCCGATCGCCCAGCCGATCGAGCGCAGCCGCCGCGAGATCCAGATGATCGCGATGACGACGGCGAGCGCGACCAGCGCCAGCACCCACGTCATGCCGGTGGCCATCGAGAACGCGGCACCCGGGTTGCGGATCACCTGCAGGTAGATCAGGCCGCCGAGGATCCGGACCGGCTCCTTGCCCTCCAGGTTGGCGGTGACCAGGTTCTTCGTGATCAGGTCGATCGCCCAGAGCACCACCGCGACGGCGAACACCCAGCCCACCCGGCGCTTCGGCAGCGTCGCCGCCGTCGCCGCCGGGGTTTCCGGCGTCTCCTGGACGGGCTCGGGCACCGCCTCGGCGGCGGCGTCGGTGTCGGGTTCTCCAGCGCTGGACTCGGTGCTCACCGGTCCATTGTCCACGCCTGGTCAGGGTGCCCCGGCGGCAGTGTCGCGGGGACGCCGCGGGAGGACCGCGAACGCGGCGGCGAACAGCACGCCCGCCGCGCTCGGCGCCCCGGTCACCGGCGTCGAGAACACCAGGCTGACCAGCGCGAACACCAAGGCCACGGCCACCAGGAACCAGCTGCGCTCGTACGCCGCCGGCACCGGCGCGACGACCGCCATCACGAGCTGGGCGAACCCCGGCGCGGCCAGCGGGAACCAGACACGCCGTCCCTCCCCCATCGGGGCAGGGTAGCGGCGAACGCCCCGGCCACGAGCACGGTCGCGGAGATCAGCGCGCCCGGCAGGTCCGCGATCACCACCGCCACCGCACCGGCGGCCACGGCCACCGCGAGCACCAGCGGACTGCGTTCGTACCAGGCGACCAGCGCGAGCCCGAGCGTCGCCAGGAGGGGGCCGCGGGTGGCCGCGTCGAGACCGAACCGGCTGAACAGCAGCAGGTCCAGCACCGGGACGGCGAGCACGACGCCGACGATCGACATCACCACCGTCCTCGCGCGCAGCCCGCCCGCCACGGCGTACGAGATCACGACGGCGAGGAACGCCGCGATGAGCGCGTACTGCCACGCCGGACCGGCGCCGCCGGTGTAGGCCACGACGGTGTCATCGAGGCTGAGGAACCGGGCCTTGGTGCCGTAACCGTCGATCGTCAAGCCGAACAGGCCCACGTAGCCGGCGGTCGCCGGTGGCAACCGCGCCGTCAGTTCCGCGGTGACGGCCGACCGGTGGAACAGTTCGGCCGTCACCAGGACCAGTTCCGCGAAACCCAGCAACGCCAACGGAATCCACTGCCGCCCCATCCGCCCAGGTTAACGCTCAGCAGAACGGCGGCAGCTCCCGCGGGTCGCCGACCGGGGCCCAGCGGCCGCCCGCCTTCGTGTACCCCCAGCGCGCGCCGCGGGCGACGATCTGGCGCAGGGCCAGCAGCACGCGATCCACGTGCTCCTCGGTGCTGCCCAGGCCGAGGCTGACGCGCACCGCCTGCTGCCCTTCGCCGCCGGTGACGCCGATCAGACGCTTGGCCGCGATGTGGGCGCAGAAGGCGCCGTCGCGGACGCCGATGCCGTACTCCGCCGAGAGAACCGCCGCGAGCCAGCCGGGATCGAAGCCGGCGACGACGAAACTGACCGTGCCGACGCGGTCGACCGGCGCGTCGAACAGCCGCAGCTCGGAGCAGCCCGGGATGCCCTCGAGGCCCCTGCGCAGCCGGACGAGCAGGGCCTGCTCGTGCGCTTCGACGGCGGCCCAGTTCCGGCTCAGGGTTTCGCAGGCGACGCCGAGCGCGTACACGCCGACGGTGTTGGGTGAACCGGCTTCGTGCCGCTCCGGGCCGGTGTTCCAGACGACGGCGTCCTCGGTGACGAGCTTGGTCGCGCCGCCGCCGGCGAGGTAGGGCCGGGCGGCGCGCAGCCAGTCGGCGCGGCCGATCAGCGCGCCCGCGCCGAAGGGCGCGTACAGCTTGTGGCCGGAGAGGGCGACGTAGTCGACGTCCAGGTCCTGCATGGCGATCCTGCGGTGCGGCGCGAGCTGGGCGGCGTCGAGGGCGATGCGGGCGCCGTGCCGGCGGGCCACCGCGGCGATCTCCGCCACCGGAAGCAGCTCACCGGTCACATTGGACGCTCCGGTGAGGACCACCAAACGCGGCCCCTGCGGGGATTCCGCGAGGGCTTCGTCCACAGCGGACACCGCCGCGAGCCGGGTGCGCGGGGTCGGCAGGCGCCGGACGTTCGGCCCCTGCCACGGCAGCAGCGCGGCGTGGTGCTCGGTGTCGAACACGATCACCGCGGTGCGCGGCGGGAGGCTGCGGGCGAGCAGGTTGAAGGAGTCGGTGGTGTTGCGGGTGAACACGACCGTGTCGGTCCGGCGCGCGCCGACGAAGCTGCGCAGCGTGGCGCGGGTGCGCTCGTAGAGCTTGGTGGAGACCTGCGAGGCGAAGCCCGCGCCGCGGTGGACGCTGGCGTACCAGGGCAGGAACTCGTCGACGGCCACGCGGACGGCGTCGAGACAGGGCGCGCTGGCCGCGTGGTCGAGATTGGCGTAGCCGATGTCTCCGCCGGTGACGAGCGGAACTCGCAGCGAGGCACCAGCGACCGTGGGAATACCTTGGGACGCAAGGGTTTCCTGGGTCTGTGTGCTGGTGCGGTCGATGGCGAGAGTCATCGTTAGCCTCCTCGGCGTTCCGGGGGGCCCCGGCGAGGGGCCCGCGCTTGCCGGTCGCACGGCGCGACCGGCCCGGTCCTCACCCGGGGCACCCCACCGCGGTAGGAGGGTTGCCGGCCAGCAAGCCGGGGCTTGACGCTGGCACTCATGACCTGATTCAAAAGGTAACCGAGAATCGGCGTGACGACCAGCCCCCACAGCACATTCTGAGACACCGACCACAAGTCGAGCAGGAATGGAGAAGCGTCAGATCTTCGCGCGGAAACGGCCCGGGAGCTGCGTCACGGCATGGTCCGAGAGGTGCGTCGCGGTGCCGGCGTACTGGTCCGCGCCCGCCGTGAACAGCCAGCCGCCCAACGTCTTCCCGTCGATCGGCTCGCCGTGCGCCGCCGCGACGGTGGTCGAGACCTGGCTGTAGGCGAGACCGTCCCAGTCGGCCGCGTCCGGCAGTGTCCACAGTGTGAAGTGCACGTGGGCCCCGGTGCTGCTGCCACCACACGGCAGGGCGTTGCCGGTCGAGCCGAGCACGTCGCCGGCCTCGACCTGCTCACCGTCGGTGACCTTGATGCCTTCCATGTGGTAGTACCCGGTCCGCCAGCCGCCGGCGTGGTCGATGGTCACCCAGTCGCCGCCCGCGCAGTGCTGCAGGTGCACGGTCCCGGCCAGCGGCGCCCGCACGGTCTTGTCGGCCGGGCTGAGGTCGAGGGCGTTCTCGACGCCGGTGCTGCCATCGTCGGAGTGGATGCCGGCGGAGTACACCTGCTGGCCGGCCTTGAACGGCAGCGCCAGCACCGGAAAGGGCCCCACCTCAGCGGCCGCGCCGGGAGCGGCGGCGAGCCCCACACCCAGGACGATCGCCGCGACCAGCCCGGCCCCACGCACGTATCGCTTCGTCACCCGGCGTACTCCTTCGACTCTACGTTCACCCATTCGAGGTAATGAATGGAGCGCAGAGTAAGCCAAAAGAGGGAACGCAGGGAAGATCAGGTGAGGTTTTTGTGAGGATCACTCACCCTCACGGGAAAAGATCACCAGGTCGACGCGAAGAGCGGACAGGCACCGGACAACGGGCCGCCCCGAACGCAGCCCCCCACCACTCCCTGGGGGGCGTCCCCTGTCCAGTCTACCGCCGCTGACCTGCAAAAACGTGAGTGCCGGAAATCTGTGGACAACTGGAGTGGATGTGGACAACTCGCGGCCGGCCGGGCTCGCGACCGCCGAGCGCAGCAGACGGCACGGTGGCCAAGCGGGCAACCCGCGATCGACGCCGCCCACCTCAAGCAAACCGACGCGGGCGGCCCGGCGGCGAGGCCGAACCGAGCGGACACGGTTCCGCCCAACCCGCGAACGAGCCAGCGGCTCGACTCGCAGCGCCGGCGACCCCAGCGGACCGCACAGTGGCCAAGCAGGCAACTTGCGCTCGGCCCCGCTCACCTCAAAGCCGACGCAGGCGGCATGGCAACCAAGCGGGCCACCCGCCGATCGACCCCACTCGCCTCAAGCAAGCCCAGCGGACGGCACGGCGGCCGAGCAGGCAACCGGCCCCACTTATCTCAAGCAAGCCGACGCGGAAGACACACCGGCGAGACCGAGCATCCGATCAGCCACGACCCCCGCGACCCAGCGGCCCGACTCGATCACCAGCCGCCCCAGCGGACGACACCGCCGCGAGACCGAGCGGGCACCAGCCGGCAAACCGCGAACCGCGTCAGATGCCCGACTCGCCGCGCCAGCGGGCCAGGCGGCCGGCGCGGTCCACCGCGCGCAGCCGGCGCTCGGCGTCGTCGCGGGCCGTGGCTGTCGTGACCACCAGGAGCTGGTCGTGCTCCTGCAGGCGGCTCGTCTTCTGCGGTGTGAAGCCCGAGCCCGCGCGCACGACCAGGCTCACCGTCGCGCCCACCGGCAAGCGCAGCTCCGAGAGGTAGACGCCGTGCAGCTTCGAGCCCGGCTGGATGCGGACCTGCAGCAGCTCGGCGCCCAGCTCGTCCAGTGGTGCGGAGTCGACGTCGATCTCGTACGCCTCGGACTTCTTCGACAGCCCCAGCCAGCGCGCGAGCGGGCCGAGGGTCGCGCCCTGGAGCAGCGTCAGGACGATGACCAGCACGAACACCGCGTCGACCAGGCGCTGGGCGCCCGGCAGGCCCTCTGACAGGGGGATCATCGCCAGCACGATCGGCACCGCGCCGCGCAGGCCGGCCCACGACAGGAACGCCTGTTCCCGCCACGGCAGCCGGAACGGCAGCATCGAGAGCACCACCGAGATCGGCCGGGCCAGCAGCAGCACGACGGCGCCCGCGACCAGGCCCGGCACCAGCGTCTCGAGCAGCCGGCTCGGCGACGCGAACAGCCCGAGCAGCACGAACAGCCCGATCTGCGCCAGCCAGCCCAGGCCTTCGGCGAACGACAGCGTGTCGGAGCGGTGCGGCAGCCGCGAGTTGCCCAGGACCAGCGCCGCGACGTACGTGGCGAGCAGGCCCGACGCGTGCAGCAGCTGCCCGGACGAGTACGCCACGACGCACACCGCGACAGTGGCCAGCGGGTACAGGCCGGTCGCCGGGAGCGCGGCGCGCCGCAGCGCGATGCCGCCGAGCCAGCCGAACGCCAGCCCGATCGCCAGGCCCGCCGCCAGCTCGTAGACCGCCAGGAACGGCAGCGTCCAGTCCACAGTGGTGCCCTCGGCCAGCACCACGACGGCGATGTAGGCCGGCGCGTCGTTGATGCCGGACTCCAGCTCCAGCGCGCCCACCAGGCGCTTGCCGATCCCGGCCGTGCGCAGCACCGAGAAGACCGCCGCGGCGTCGGTCGACGAGAGCACCGCGCCCCACAGCAGCGCGAGCCGCCAGTCGAGGCCCAGCAGCCAGTGCAGGGCCGCGCCGGTCACCGCGATGCTGACCACGACGGCCACTGTGGACAGTACGATTCCGATGCCCAGCGAGGGTTTCACCGCCGACCACCGGGTCGTCAGCCCGCCTTCGGCGAGGATCATGACGAGCGCGGCGAGGCCGAGCGACTGGGTCAGGCCGGGGTTGTCGAAGCGGATGCCGAAACCGGCTTCCCCCAGCACGACGCCGATGCCGAGGTACAGCAGCAGCGAGGGCAGGCCGAGCCGGATCGAGACGCGCACGGCGAGCACGGAGGCGAGCAGGACGACACCGCCGACGCCGAGCAGCACGGGAAGCTGGTCCATGCCGCCTCCCTCCCGAGTGCTGTGGGGCCCTCAGAATAGTGAAGCGGCCGGGTTAACTCCTTCGTGTACCACTGGGACGAGTCGGACAACCGGTGTGTTAAGGCCGGAGCAACGCCAGATCGACGCCGAGCGCGGCGAACGGCTTCTCCGCCGCGGGCAGCACCTTGACCGCGCGGTGGCCTTCGGCGGCGACCCAGCCGGCGTCGACGGCCTTGCCGAGCAACGCCGCGGGCAGCGACCCGGCGAGGTGATCGCGGCGCTCCGTCCAATCCAGACAGTCGCGCAGCAGGGCGCGCCGCCCGTCCGGCACCGGCACGCCCAGCTCGTCGAGCACCTCCTGGCCCCGGCCGGTCAGCGTCAGCCCGGCGTCGGTGCTGACCAGCCCGGCCGCGAGCATGCCGTCACGCAGCGCGACGCCGACCTGGCCGGCCAGGTGGTCGTAACAGGTGCGCGCGAACCCGAGCCGGCGTACCCGCACCGACGACTTGAGCCCGGTCACCGGCCGGTGCTCGGCGTGCTGGGCCAGGTGCTCGATCAGCTCGGCGACACGCGGGTCGGCGATCCGGACGTAACTGGCCCGCCCCTGCTTCACGCGGGCGACGAACCCGGCGTCGACCAGCCGGGTGACGTGCTCACTCGCCGTCGACAGCGCGATCCCGGCCGCCTTGGCCAGCTCGCCGACCGTCCACGCCCGCCCGTCCAGCAGGACGAGGCACATGGTGGCGCGGCTCGGGTCGGCGAGCACCGCGGCCACCTCCGCCAACGCGATCGTCTCCATGTCCCCACGGTACGACCCGCCGGCTTCGGTGGCCGCCGAAGCGTCAGACGCCCTTGAGGAACTTCGCGGCCAGCTGCACGGCCGGTCCCGAGTCGTTCGAGTTCTCCAGGACGACGGCGAAGGCGACGTTCCCGCGGTAGCCGACGAACCAGCCGGTGGCCTGCTGCCCGTCGCCGAACTGGGCGGTGCCGGTCTTGCCGAACACGCTCCCGGCGCCCGCCGCCGCCTTGCCGGTACCGCTGGTGACGACCGCGCGCATCATCTTCCGGACCTCGCCCAGCACGGCCGCGGGCGGCGGCGAGTAGCCCTTGACGACGACGGTGTCGAGGTCGTGCCACAGCTTCGGGGTGATCGACTTGCCGCCGGCGACCGTCGCGGCCATCATCGCGCCGCCGAGCGCGCTGGCCTGGATCCGGCCCTGGCCGAACCCGTCCTCGACCTGCTCGTCCTTGCTCGCCGCGGGCTCGACCTTGCCGAGCTCGGTCTTGAGGCCCGGGATCTCGTAGTCGGCGTTGAGGCCCAGCTCGTTCGCCGCCTTCACGAGCCCGTCCGCGGGCAGGTTCAGCGAGAGCTGACCGAACGTGGTGTTGCAGGAGCGCGCGAACGCCGTCTGCAGGTTCGTCGCGCCCAGCTCGAAGCCCTCGTTCTTGACCGTGCGCGTGCCGATCGTTGCGACGCCGGGGCAGTCGACCGGCGAAGCCGCGTTGAGGCCGCTCTGCTGGATCGCCGCGACCGAAGTGGCGATCTTGAACGACGATCCGGGCTCGTACAGCCCGTTCAGGGCCTTCGGCGAGAGGCCGGCGGCCGCGTTCTGCGCGACGGCGAGGATGTCGCCCGAGCCGGTGTCGAGCGCAACGAGCATCGCGGACCCGGAGTAGCCGTCGACCGCGGCTTGCGCGGACTGCTGCGCGCCCACGCTCAGGCTCGACGTCAGCGGCTTCGCGCCCTCGTCCGACGCCTTCCCGAAGAGCGTCTCCAGGTTCTTGCCGCTGGTGTCGGTGCGGACGACCGCGAACCCGGTGCCCGCCGCGGCCGTGGCCTGGCCGAGCAACGCGGACCGCAGCAGCGGCGCCGGGTTGCCGTCGGCCGGGCGCAGGCCGCCGGCCCCGCTGATGATCAGCGGCTTGCCGTCGCGGTCGGCGACGGCGGTGCTGTCCTGGACGGCCGTGCTGATCGCCAGCCGCTGGCCCGCTTCGAGCTTCGGGTGCAGCAGCGTCGGCGCCCAGTGCACGAGCCACTTGCCGCCGGCCTGGGCCAGTGTGAACGGCACGTCGTAGGACCAGACCTGACGATCCTTCAGCGTCCAGGCCAGGTGGTAGGTCCCGCTCGTCTGCTTCGCCCCGGCCGGGGTCGGCTGCAGCACGGTCAGCTTCGCGGACAGCGCCGACGGCTGGAGCGTGTTGCGCGCGTCCCGCAGCGCCACCGCCGCCGCCGTGTTGTCGTCGGTCAGCCGGGCCGCGGCGTCCGGGTTGTTCTCGGCGAAATCCTGCAGGTACTCGGTGATCGCCGAGTTCGGGTCGAGCGCGCCGGGGCTTGCGACGGCCGTCTCACCCGGGCCGGCGGCCGCTTCGGGCGCACTCCCGCTGTTCAAGAGGAAGAACGCCGCCACCACGACCGCGACCACCGCCAGCGCGCCGCCGATGAGAATGCCGCGTTTTCTGCCAGGACTCATTTCTCGCGTACCCCTCCCCAGTGCGCGCCTCCCGCGCGCACAAGGGCCCAGCTTGCCGATTCCCGGCCCTTTCGGGTGAGAAAGCGACCGATTCGTGACCGGCCTCGTGAGTGGTAATGAGGGTTCTAACCCTCATTACCACTCACGACGGGTTCAAGCCTTGGCGACCGAGACAGTCACCTTCGTACCGTCACCGACCGTCCCGGCGAAGCCGCCATCCACCGCCGCGTAGGTCACCGACGTCGCCAGCGTCTCCGAGGCCAGGAACTTCTCGTGCCGCGTCGCCGCTTCGACGACGTCGTCGGGCGCGTCGATGGTCAGCGCGATCCGGTCGGCGACGTCGAGGCCGGCGTCGCGGCGGGCCTGCTGCACGACCCGGATCAGGTCGCGGACCAGGCCTTCGGCCGCCAGGTCCGGCGTCACCTCGGTGTCGATCAGCACCAGCCCCGAGCCGCCGGGCAGCTCGGCCGCCGCGCCGCCGCCCTTGGCGACCAGCCGGCGATCGAACTCGCCTTCCTGCAGCTCGATCCCGGCCGCGACGACCTTGCCGCCCTGCAGCGACCAGTCCCCCGCCTTGACCGCCTTGATCACGGTCTGGACGTCCTTGCCCAGCCGCGGCCCGGCGGCGCGCGCGTTCACCGCGACCTCGAACCCGCCGTGCGCGGCGACGTCGGCGGTCAGCTCGACCGCCTTGACGTTCACCTCGTCGCGCAGGATGTCGGCGAAGGCGCCCAGCGACTCGGCGTCGTCGGCCGCCACGACCAGCGACGACAGCGGCAGCCGCACGCGCAGCTTGTTGCTCTTGCGCAGCGACAGCGCCGACGACGCCACCTGCCGGACCCGGTCCATCGCCGTCACCAGCGCCGCGTCCGCGGGCAGGTCGAGCGCGTTCGGCCAGTCGGTCAGGTGCACCGAGCGGCCGCCGGTGAGCCCGCGCCAGACCACCTCGGTGGTCAGCGGCAGCAGCGGCGCCGCGACCCGCGACGTCACCTCCAGGACCGTGTGCAGCGTGTCGATCGCGTCCTGATCGCCCGCCCAGAAGCGGTCGCGGGAGCGCCGGACGTACCAGTTGGTCAGGGTCTCCAGGAAGTCCCGGACCGTCTGGCACGCGCCCGCGACGTCGTAGTGGTCCATCGCGGACTCGACGTCGGTGACCAGCTCGTGCGTCTTCGCCAGCACGTACCGGTCGAGGACGTGCGGGGAATCGGTGCGCCACTTGCCTTCCACGCCCTCGGCGTTCGCGTACAGCGCGAGGAAGTAGTACGAGTTCCACAGCGGCAGCACGGCCTGGCGGACGGCGTCGCGGATGCCCTTGTCGGTGACGACCAGGTTGCCGCCGCGCAGGATCGGGCTCGCCATCAGGTACCAGCGCATGGCGTCGGAGCCGTCGCGCTCGAAGACCTCGTTGACGTCCGGGTAGTTGCGCAACGACTTGGACATCTTCGCGCCGTCGGAGCCCAGCACGATGCCGTGCGAGACGCAGGTGCGGAACGCCGGCCGGTCGAACAACGCCGTGGCCAGCACGTGCAGCAGGTAGAACCAGCCGCGGGTCTGGCCGATGTACTCGACGATGAAGTCGCTCGGGTAGTGGTGCTCGAACCACTCGGCGTTCTCGAACGGGTAGTGCACCTGGGCGTAGGGCATCGAGCCCGAGTCGAACCAGACGTCCAGGACGTCCGGGACGCGGCGCATGGTGGACGCGCCCGTCGGGTCGTCCGGGTTCGGCCGGGTCAGCTCGTCGATGTAGGGCCGGTGCAGGTTGTCCAGCCGCACGCCGAAGTCGGCCTCCAGCTCGTCGAGCGAGCCGTAGACGTCGGTGCGCGGGTACTCCGGGTCGTCCGACTGCCACACCGGGATCGGCGTGCCCCAGTAGCGGTTGCGCGAGACCGACCAGTCGCGCGCGTTCTCCAGCCACTTGCCGAACTGACCGTCCTTGACGTTCTCCGGGTACCAGGTGATCTGCTGGTTGAGCTCGACCATCCGGTCCTTGAACTGCGTCACCGCGACGAACCACGACGACACCGCGCGGTAGATCAGCGGGTTCCGGCAGCGCCAGCAGTGCGGGTAGGAGTGGTCGTAGGTCTCGTGGCGCAGCAGCACGGAACCCTGCTGCCCGGCCGAACCCGTGCCGTTCTTGAGGTCGCGGACGATGTTCGGGTTGGCGTCGAACACCTGCTGCCCGGCGTAGTCGGGCACGGTGTCGTCGAACTTGCCGTGCGCGTCGACCGGCGTGACCGGCGGGATCCCGGCGGCGTCGGTGACGGCCTTGTCCTCTTCACCGTAGGCGGGCGCGATGTGCACGACGCCGGTGCCGTCGTCGGTGGTGACGTAGTCGGCCGCCAGCACGCAGTGCGCGTTCTCGGTGCCGGTGAAGTACGGGAACGGGGGTGCGTAACGGTTCCCGAGCAGCTGCGCGCCGGTGTAGCGCGCGACGACCGCCGGCTCCTCACCGAGCTCACGCGCGTACGCGGCGACGCGCGCTTCGGCGAGCAGGAACCGCTTGCCGGGGAAGTTCTCGCTCTCGACCACGACGTACTGCACCTCGGGGTGCACCGCGGTGGCGAGGTTCGACGGCAGCGTCCACGGCGTGGTCGTCCAGATCAGCAGGTAGGTGCCGTCCAGCTCGTTGTCGTTGCCTTCCATCCGGAACCCGACCGTGACGGCCGGGTCCTGGCGGTTGCGGTAGACGTCGGCGTCCATGCCCAGCTCGTGGTTGGACAGCGGCGTCGCGTCGCGCCAGCAGTAGGGCAGGACGCGGTAGCCCTCGTAGACGAGTCCCTTGTCCCACAGGCGTTTGAACGCCCACAGCACCGACTCCATGTAGGTGACGTCGAGCGTCTTGTAGTCGTTGTCGAAGTCGACCCAGCGCGCCTGGCGGGTGACGTAGTCGCGCCACTCGCCGGTGTAGCGCAGCACGGACTCGCGCGAAGCCTCGTTGAACTTCGCGATGCCCATCTCTTCGATCTCGGACGTCTCGGTGATGCCGAGCTGGCGCATCGCCTCGAGCTCGGCGGGCAGGCCGTGGGTGTCCCAGCCGAAGCGGCGCTCGACCTTGCGGCCCTTCATCGTCTGGTAGCGCGGCACCAGGTCCTTGACGTACCCGGTGAGCAGGTGGCCGTAGTGCGGCAGGCCGTTGGCGAACGGCGGGCCGTCGTAGAAGACGTACTCGTTGTCACCGTGCTCGCCGGCGGGGCGCGCGTCGATGCTCGCCTGGAAGGTCCGGTCGCTCTCCCAGTAGGCGAGGACGTGGGTCTCCAGCTCGGGGAAGGACGGCTGCGACGGCACTCCGGCGCTGTCGCCGAGCTTGGCCTGGGGGTACATCCGGGTGCTCCTCGGTTCGTCACTCTCGTACGGACGACCGGCTCCCGGTCACCCACACGGGGACGAGACGCCTTCCGGCGTTCCGCGGTACCACCCCGCTTGCCTGGCGATGAAGGCTGCCGGGCCGCTCGTTCCACGGCTGTCACGGGCCGCACCCGTCCGGTTCTACTGCGAGCGGTGAGGCTCGGTTCTTCCGGAAGCTCCCCGGTGATGGCCGGATCGACGCTGTGCTGATACCAGGTTAACCGCTCCGCGCAACCGGGTTGTCACGAGGGGCATCGCCGGAAATGGAGGCGCCTTCGCGGACGCGTCGCCGTTAGCATCGCCGGGCGCCGCTTTCGGCGTGCAGCGGGGGAAACACGGGGGACGTTTCATGGTTTTGTCCGGCGCGGAGCTGGTCGACCTCGCCGCGCGGGAGTCCTTGCTGGGCCGGGCCACCGACGCGATCTGGGCCCGGTTCGACGAGCTGTGTCCCGAGCCCACCGGCGAGCTGCTGGCGTTGCGGCTGATGGCGGCGGCGAACCGCGACGACCCCGCTGCCGCGTCGCGAGACCTGGAGCGGGCCGCCGCGACGGCCGAGGAGGCGGGCAACGCCGTGCTGGCCGAGTCGGCACGGGGCGCCCGGCTCCTGCTGCTCGCGCCGGCGGCCGCCGAGACCGCGCTCGAAGCCGCCGCCGACCGGGTGGCGGCGCTCGGCGACGCCGAAGGACACAGCTTCGCCTTGCTGCGGCTGGCCACCGCACACTTCGCGCGGCAGGACTTCCCGAGCGTCCGGGAGGTCCTCGACCGCGCCGAGACCCCCATCCGCGCGACCGGCAGACCCGAGCTGGCCGGGCTGTGGCTGGCCCGCCAGGCGGTCCTGTCCGCCAACCTGGGCGACCTTCCGCGGGCGATCGAGCTGGCCACGGAGGCCGCGGCGCGCTACACCGAAGCCGGGTCCCCGGAGCGCACGGCGCACGCCCAGCTGCTGACCGCGCGATTCCGCCGGAGCCAAGGCGACGTCAAGGGTGCGTTCACCGCCACCACCGGCATCGACGCCGGCACGGACCTGGGCATCCAGGCCCAGGTCAGCCGGCTCCGAGGGAGGCTGGCCCGGCGGCTGGACCGCCCGGAAGACGCGGTCGCGGCGTTCCACTCGGCGATCACGGACTTCACCGCGGCGGGCAAACCGGTCGACGCGGCCGCCACCCGCATCGACCTCGCACGGGTGTACCTGGACGTCGACCGCCCGGAGCACGCGGCTGCGGCCGTCACCGACGCGGAGCCGGTACTGGCGCGGGCCGGAGCCGAGCGGCACCAGGCGAACGGCCGGATGCTGCTGGGCCACGCGTATCGCGCTCTCGGCCGCCCGGAGCAGGCTTGGGCGTTGTTCGGTGCGGCGGCCGAGTACTTCGCCGTCGCCGCGCCGGCCGTCGCGGGCGAGGCGAGAGAGGCGCTGGCGGACGTCCTCGCCGAGCTGAACCGCAACGCCGAGGCAGCGGCCGAGTACACCCGAGCGGCGGGGCACTTCGAGCAAGCAGGCCTGAAGTCATCCGAACTCCGCACGCTGCGTCGAGCGCTGCTGTCCTGGCTCCAGAGCGGCGACACCGACCGGACGCTGACGGCGCTGGCCGCAGCAGACGCGGCCGAGCCGGACCCCGCAGACCCGGACGCGGCGCGGGAACGCGCGATGACCACGTTCGACGGCGCCCGAGCGTTGTCGGAGCTGGGCCACCCGGCGGCGGCGTACACCCGGGCAACCACGGCGGTGGCCGAGCTGCGCGCGATCGACGCGACCCCGATGGTCGTCGTGGCGGAGTTCCTGTGTGGACAGTTGCTATGCGAACTCGGAAAGTTCGCCGAGGCCAGGGAAAAGCTGACCGCGACGCTGGCACTGCTGCCGGAGCACGCGAGCCGCAAGCGAAGGGACGTCGAAGCGCTGCTGGCAGAACTGCCGGACTAGGACACAGCCTCCCGGGTTCGCACGCCGGCCAGTGTCACGAGGATTGCCGTCGGCCACAAGGCCGCCGCGATCACGCCCGCCGTGTGCAGGCCCGTCACGAAAGTCGCCGTTCGGGCTGTTTTGCCGCACCAGTAACAGGTTCAGCATCCCGAGCGCGCCCAGGGCCAACCCCGACAGCATCAGCGGGCGCGGACCGAAGCGGGCGGTCAGGCCGGCCCGGAACCCGCCGAGCTGCTGGAGGCACTCGCCCGGTTCTCCCCGGCCCAGCCGGTGACGTCGGCGCGGAGGCCCTGCGCACGGCGAGGACGTGCTACGACCACCTCGCGGGCCGGCTCGGGGTCGCCGTCACCTCGGCGCTGCCGGCCCGGGGCGCACTGGCCACCGTGGACGGTGAGCGGACCACGCGCCGTCGCGCGGGCGACCGGATTCGGCTCCCCTGCGGGAACACCCGTACACGCTGGGTTCCCGGGCCGCCGCCGTCGCGACGCGGTTCGTGGACGCGGGGTGGGTGACCCGCGGGCCCCGGACGCACCGCGCGCTGCGCTTGACGCCAGCGGGCGAGCGGGCGCTGCTCGAAACCTGCCTCGGCGTGGTCAGCGGTGCGCGGCCACCAGCGTCGCGTCCGGGGCACAGCGAGCACACGGGGTGAAGCCCAGCTGCCGGGCTTCGCCGATGCCGATGGGAATGGTGTCGCGGGCGCCGACCCAGGTGCAGCCCCGGACGTGGTAACGGGGGTGCTCGTCGACGACGACGACCTCGTCCTCGAGGTCGGCCAGCAGCGCGATGTCCGCGTCCGACGTCGATTCCTCACCGGGTTCGGCGTCGTCCGGTTGTTTTTCCGCCACGGAAGCCGCGGACGCAGTCGTAGCGGCAGCGGGTGCCTCAGGAGACTCGGAAGTCTCGGCGGCAGGTTCTTCGGTGACGTCGGGTTCGGGCGTGTCGGCCGGATCCCCCAGCTCACCGGCGGCGGGAATGAGGACGGTTTGGTCCTCTTCGACCGGTTTCTCCGGCTCCTTGAACAGGCTCGGCTTCGCGTCGGACGCCGGTTCCGCCTGCTCCGAAGGCTCGACGACGGAAGCAGGCGAGGCGGCGGGCGTCGCGGATCGCCGGCGACGGCGCAGCCAGTCGACGACGAGGATCACCCCGGCGAGCACCGAGAGGCCGATGGAAACCCACGCCCACAGCGAAGAAGCCGTGATGAGCGCGGAGACGAGCAACCCCAGAGCCGCCAGTACCAGTACCAGCACGATGTAGAGCACGGTGAATTACAGCATGAACGGGCCGGGTTCGGTCCACGACCCGCCCACGTGCGGTACCGGATCGACTCCTGACCGTGGCAGAACCCCGCCGGCGCCGCAGAACTGCCGGCGCCGGCGGGGTGTGCCCGGAGAAATCAGCCCGCTTCGGCCCGGGGGCCGAACGAGTAGCCCTGGCCGCCACTCGACGATCCGGACGACTGCCCGGAGTTCGAGGAGGCCGAGGCCGGTGCGGCGGAGCCGCGGTCGTCGAGCTCGCGCAGCTGGGACTCGAGGAACCCGCGCAACCTCGTGCGGTACTCCCGCTCGATGGTGCGCAGCTCTTCGATCTTCTTGCCCAGCCCGCCCTTCTCGGAGTTCAGGCTGTTCATCGTCTCGGTGTACTTGCGCTGCGACTCGCGTTCCAGCGTGGTGGCCTTGTCGCGCGCCTGGCGCTCCAACGTCTCCGCACGGGTCCGCGCGTCGTTCAGCATCGTGTCGACGCGCGTGCGCGCCTCGTTGACCATCGAGTCGGACTTCGCCCGGGCGTCCGAGAGCAGCTGCTCGGACTTGGTGCGGGCCTCGGCCAGCATCCCGTCGGACTCGGTCTTCGCCTCGGCGGTCAGCCGGTCGGCCATCTCCTGGGCGAGCCCGAGGACCTTGGCCGCCTGCACGTTGGGCTCGCCGCTGTCGGCCACCATCGAGTGGGCCTGGGTCTGCTCCATCGCGGACGCCGGCGGCGGCACCGGCGCGAGACGCCGGGACGGCTCTTCCCGCATCGGGGGCTGTGCGGACTTCGCGCTGTCGAGCTCGCTACGAGTCGATTCGAGCTCGGCGTCGAGCTGCTCCATCTGCTGGCGCAGCTCGTTGTTGTCCTCGATCAAGCGGGCCAGCTCGGTCTCCACCAAGTCGAGGAACGCGTCCACCTCGTCCTCGTTGTAGCCCCTCTTGCCGATGGGCGGCTTGCTGAACGCGACGTTATGCACGTCAGCGGGGGTCAACGACATCAGATCACCTCACGCACTCCATGGCCTGCAGGGTCCACCCAAGTCTCCCCGATCAACTTGGAGTCGCCAGTTGCATCGCGAAGAACACAACCAACAGCAGAACCATAATCGATAAGTCCAGTCCGACGCCGCCGATCCGCACCATCGGGATGATTCGCCTGAACAGGCGAACCGGCGGGTCCGTCACTGTGTAGATGGTCTCGAGCGTCACCGCAACCCCTCCGGCCGGGTGCCACTCCCGTGCAAAGGTGCGGACGAGTTCGACCACGATACGTGCCGTCAGCAACAGCCAAAACGCGAACAGCACGTACCAGACGACCAGCCACACAGCTTCCACGTACCTACTCTAACCGGGCGTCCTCGTCGAAGACGCAGTTGAGGGGGTCGACGCGGCATCGGGTCGACAAAATCACGTTTGCTTGCGCTCAGCGGTCCGCGCGACTTCAGCCGCGCAGAAACAATCCGCCCTCGGCAATCCGCCGACGGTCCTCCGCGGTCACGTCCACATCGGGCGGTGAGAGAAGGAACACCTTGTTGGTGACCTTGTCCATCGACCCGCGCAGCGCGAAAGCGAGCCCGGCGGCGAAGTCCACGAGCCGCTTGGCGTCCGCGTTGTCCATCTCGGTGAGGTTCATGATCACCGGGATGCCCTCGCGGTAGTGCTCGCCGATGGCGCGCGCTTCCGCGTAGCTGGTCGGGTGCAGCGTCGTGATCCGGCTCAAGGGGTCACGCACCGGCTGGCGCACGACCGGCTCGGTGACCGGTCGCAGGCGCGCCACGGGCTCCGGCTGCCGGTCCATGGCGAGCGCGCCGTGGACCGCGGGCTCCGACCCGGGCACGGAGCGTGAACGGGCTCGGCTGACGGGCTCGTCGTACGTGTCCTCGCTGTCGCGGTACCGTGAGCGCGACCGAGGAGCAGGCTCCTCGTAGGAGTCGTACTCGTCGTCCGCGTAGCCGCGTCGATAATCTTCTTCGACGTCGTAACCGTCGTCGTCAGCGGGCACCATCCCGAAGTAGGCCTTCAGCTTCTGCAGCGCGCTCATGCCTCTCCCTAGCCCTAGCCGCTCCCGCACCAACGCTTCTCCACGCCGTCAGTGCCCCGTATGGACGACCACTAAACGTGACCGGCACACGAGCTCCCTACGGCGAGGCTAAACCGCGCCCGCCGAGCAGTGCGGTTCCGACACGCACACAGGTTGAGCCGTGCGTGATCGCCTGCTCGAGATCATGGCTCATCCCGGCGGAGACTTCTGCGGCATTCGGGTGATCTTTTCGGAGGCTTTCCGCCGCGCGGGCGAGCTTCTCGAAGGCTTCCCCGGGATCGGCGCCGAGCGGCGCGACGGCCATCAGGCCACGAAACCGCAGTTCACCCGTGTGAGTTACGTGCTCGGCGAGTGCCGCGAGCTCGCCGAGCGGGCAGCCGCCGCGCTCGGTGTCGTCGTCGAGGCTCGCCTGGATCAGGACGTCGAGCGGTTCGTCACGTTTACCGGCGTAACGCGCGGTGTGCACGGCCTTGGCGAGCGCGTCGGCGAGCCGGGCCGAGTCGACCGACTGCACTTCGTGCGCCCACTCCACCACGGACCGGGCCTTGTTCCGCTGCAGCCGGCCGACCATGTGCCACCGCAGCGCGGACCCGGGGCGCAGTTCGGCGACCTCGGCCGCCTTCGGCCCGGCCTCCTGGTCGCGGTTCTCGCCGACGTGGGTGACACCGAGGTCGGCGAGCAGCGCGGCGTCCGACGCCGGGAAGGTCTTGGTCACGGCGATCAGCCGGACCTCGTCGCGGGCCCGCCCGGCGGCGCGGCACGCGGCCGCGATCCGCGCCTCGACCTCGGCCAGGTTCGCGGCCAGCTCGGCCTTGCGGTCGGTCATGCCTCGATCCAGGTGATGCCCGCGAGCCGCCCGGTCGTCCCGTCGCGCCGGTAGCTGAAGAGTGTCTTGTCCTCGTTCGTGCACCGCGGGTCGACGCCGATCTTGCCGACGCCCAGGCCGGCGAGCTGCTGCCAGAGCCCGGCACGCAGGTCGAGACCGGGCGTGCCCTTGCGGGTCTTGCAGGCGGTGCCGGGGACGTGCTTCTCGACGTCGGCGGCCATCGCGGCCGGCACCTCGTAGCAGTCGCCGCAGATCGCCGGGCCCAGCAGCGCTTCGATCCGCTGCGGCTCGGCGCCCACTTCGCGCATCGCCGCCACGGCGGCCGGGACGACGCCGACGCGGGTGCCGACGCGGCCCGCGTGCACCGCCGCGACCACCCCGGCCTCGGCGTCGGCCAGCAGGATCGGGACGCAGTCGGCGACGAGCACCACCAGCGCGACGCCCGGCGTCGCGGTCACCAGCGCGTCGGTCGCCTCGGCGGCCGCGGTCTCCGAGCCGTCCACAGTGGTCGCCGTCCGGCCGTGGACCTGCTCCATCCAGGCCAGCTTGTCCTCGGCCAGGCCCAGCTCGGCCGCGAGCCGCTTGCGGTTCGCGTAGACGTCACCGTCGTCGTCGCCGACGTGGTCCCCCAGGTTGAACGTGTCGTACGGCGGCCGTGACGCGCCGCCCGCCCTGGTCGTGACCACTCGCCGAACCCGCATGGTGCCATCCTCCCAAACGCCGTGAAGGCCTCCTTCCCGGCCTTTAGAGCCGGTAAGGAGGCCTTCACGGACCACAGTTTCTAGCGCCGCATGAACGGCGGCACGTCGACCTCGTCGTCCGACGGGTCGTCGTGCACCGGCATGGCGCGCCCGGGCAGGCTGCCCTGGGTCGCGTTGGAGCCCATCGGCGAGTAGCCGCGCGAACCGCCGCCGGGCTGCGGGAGCCCGCCGGTGTTCTGGCCGCCGGCCGACGGCAGCGGCGTGTGCGACCGCGGCGGCGCGACCGGGTAGCCCGAACCCGAGGCGGACGGCACCGGGGTGGCCCCCGAAGGCGGCCCCTGCTGGTTCGAGACCTGCCCGGCCGAGGCCGACGCCGTGCCCGCGCCCTGGCGCGAGCCGGAGCCGAAGGTCGACGGGTCGAGCTTCTTGTGGGTCGGCGCGCCGGCGTCGAAGCCGGCCGCGATCACCGTGACGCGCACCTCGTCGCCGAGCGAGTCGTCGATGATCGTGCCGAAGATGATGTTCGCGTCCGGGTGCGCGGACTCCTGCACCAGTGACGCCGCTTCGTTGATTTCGAACAGGCCCAGATCCGAACCACCCGCGATCGAAAGCAGTGCGCCGTGCGCACCATCCATGGAGGCTTCGAGGAGGGGCGAGTTGATCGCCTTCTCCGCGGCCTGGATGGCTCTGCCTTCACCGCGTGCGCTCCCTATACCCATCAGGGCGGAGCCCGCGCCGGACATGACGCTCTTGACGTCGGCGAAGTCGAGGTTGATCAGGCCCGGGGTGGTGATCAGGTCGGTGATGCCCTGGACGCCGGAGAGCAGCACCTCGTCCGCGGAGCGGAACGCGTCCATCAGCGAGACGCCGATGTCGCCGAGCTGCAGCAGCCGGTCGTTCGGGATCACGATGAGGGTGTCGCACTCGTTGCGCAGCGACTGGATGCCGTCTTCGGCCTGCTTGCCGCGGCGCTTGCCCTCGAAGGTGAACGGGCGCGTCACGACGCCGATGGTCAGCGCGCCCAGCTTGCGGGCGATCTGCGCCACGACCGGGGCGCCACCGGTACCGGTGCCACCGCCTTCGCCGGCCGTCACGAACACCATGTCGGCGCCCTTGATGACCTCTTCGATCTCTTCACGGTGGTCTTCGGCGGCCTTCTGGCCGACCTCGGGGGCGGCGCCCGCGCCGAGGCCACGGGTCAGCTCGCGGCCGATGTCCAGCTTGACGTCGGCGTCGGACATGAGCAGTGCTTGGGCGTCGGTGTTCACCGCGATGAACTCGACACCCTTGAGGCCGACCTCGATCATGCGGTTCACGGCGTTCACGCCGCCACCGCCGATGCCGACCACCTTGATCACCGCAAGGTAGTTGTGCGGGGGCGTCATCGAAGTCCGCCTTCCTGATCGTTGTGCCCGTACAGCCCGCCGGCCGGTGATCAACTCTCAACCTAAACCCCAGATTGAGAGTTATGTCAACCGCCGACGTTAGGCAGGACGGTAGGCACCAGGCAGGCTCTAATCCAGTAGGCACGCCGTGTGTCGCAAAGGTGTTTTGCCACAACACGTTCGTGCGCGCAAGAGCGAGGAGCCGGAAGTGGCCCCCGCGCCCGGTCTGCTATGGCCCGCGAACAGGCCCGGAACAGCCCCGGATCAAACCGCAGATCAGCCCCGGATCAGGCGCGGATCAGGCCGGCATCGGCATGACCAGCGCGATGGTCGACGACGGTGCCCCGGTCGTCGATCCCCCGGTCTGCTCGACGCTCAGCCCGACCTGCTCGGCGCCGCCGATGCCGTCCGCGACCACCAGGGAGCCGTCCTCGGCGCCGGTGATCAGCCCGGCCGGGCGCGGCGGGGTCGTGCCCGCCATCAGCCAGGCCTGGTAGACGTGCCCTTCGGTGGGCGCGGGCAGGCCGGCGTCCATCACCATCACGCGGTTGAGCGAGCGCGACGCGATCACCGTGGCACCGCCGCCGAGGGGCGACGTGCCGTGCCCGGTCTTCGCGTCCGGCGCCGAGAGCAGCGCCGCCACCGGCGCGTACTGCGCCTTCGCCTGGTCGAGCTGGGTCTGCGCGGTCTGCAGCTCCTGCTGCTGGGTCAGCGCGATCCCGCCGAACACCCCGCCCGCGGCGAGCCCGACGACGGCCGCGGCGGCCGCCGTGAGCACGGCCCAGCGCGGGGCGCGCCCCGACCGGCGGTGCCGCTCGGGCGAGCCGGGCCGGGTGCGCGGCGGCAGCTGGCGGGTCGCGTGCATGGCCACCATGACGCGGTCCTTGAACTCCGGCGGCGGCTCCTCGGCCATCGCCGCGCCGAGGCGGGCCGCGGTCGCGCGCAGCTCGGCGACCTCCTGCGCGCACGACTCGCACTGCTCGAGGTGGCGTGAGAACTCCGCGCGCTCGATGTCCGACACGGCGTCGAGCGCGAACGCCCCCGCCAGCGTGTGCATCTCCGGTGTGCTCACGCGGTCACCCCCAAACAGTCCCGCAGGCGGATCAGGCCGTCCCGCAACCGCGTCTTGATCGTTCCTTGCGGCGTCGACAGCACTTCGGCCACCTCGCGATAGGTGTAGCCCTGGTAGTAGGCCAGCAGCACGGACTCGCGCTGCAGGTCGGTGAGGAAGGACAGGCACCGGCGGACCTGGGAGCGTTCCAGGCTCGCGGTGACGGATTCGGCCACCTCGTCGAACGGGCGGCCGCGGGCGGCTTCGAAGGTCGCCTTCTGCTCGCGCTCGGTGCTGGCGCGCGCCGAGCGGACGCGGTCGACGGCGCGGCGGTGCGCCAGCGTCATCGCCCAGTTCAGCGCGGAGCCCTTCTCGGGCGAGTAGCGCGTCGCGGTGCGCCAGAGCTCGACGAGCACCTCCTGCGCGACCTCTTCGGACTGCGCGGAGTCACGCACGATCCGGCGGACGAGCCCGAAGATCGGCCCGGAGAACTGGTCGTAGAGCAGCTCGAACGCCCGCTCGTCGCCCTTGGCGACGCGCACCATCAGCTCCTCGGCGCTGGGGCCGGTCTGCCCCTCGGGTTCGTCCGCGGGCACGGGGGCCATGTGGCGCTGGCGAGCCGCCTCATCCATGCAGCTGTCCTCCGGCGTTCTGCGGGGTGCGCGGGATGACCGGCGCCTTCCGCAGCCACAGGGCGATCCCGTGGCGACGGATCAGCGCGGACACCCGCTGCGGCAGCAGGGGCCGGGCCAGGACCAGCCGGGCCAGCCACCGCGGGCTCGCCGGGCGGCGAACTCCCCGAAGCGTAGCGACCAGTGGTGTGGTGCCCCCGCGGCGCAACGCCACCGTGAGGTCGAGCAACGCTTCCGGGTGGGGCAGGCGCATCCGGTACTCGCCGTCCATCTCCTGGAACGGCGAGACGTAGAACTCCTTCTCCGCGCGCGCGAGCCCGGCCTCGTCCGGGTGCAGCAGGTAGGCGTGCCGGCCGCCGTAGGTGTTGTGCACCTCGGCGACGACGCACTCGAGCGTGCCGTCGGGACCGTGGCACCAGTAGACGCTGATCGGGTTGAACACGTACCCGAGCACGCGCGCGGCGGCCAGCATCACGACCTTGCCGCCGCGCAGGTCCACCCCGCGCTCCGCGAGCCACCCGTCGAGCTTCTCCCGGATCCCCCGGTCGTCGCCGGCCACGAAGTGGTCGCGGCGGTCGAAACCGGCGAACGGGCGCGCCCACCACGGCAACCGCGGCGGCGCGTCGAGGTCGACCAGCCACAGGTACACGCGGTGCGCGAAGGCGTGCGGCGGGTCGATCCGGCGCACGTGCGCGACGGTGGCGTCGTAGAGCGCGGTCGTCACCAGGTGACTCCCAGGGTTTCGGCGGCCCGCGCCCCGGAGGCGCAGCCGTCTTCGTGGAAGCCCCAGCCGTGGTAGGCACCGGCGTAGGCGATCACGCCGTCGTTCAGCTCGGGCAGCCGCCGTTGCGCCGCAACGGCTTCCGGCGTGTAGACCGGGTGCTCGTAACGCATCTTGGCGACCAGCCCGGTCCGGCCCGTGCCCTCGCCCGGGTTGAGCGTGACGACGTACCCGGTCGGCTCGTCCAGCTGCATCAGGCGGTTCATGTCGTAGCTGACCTGAACCGCGCCGGTCGGCGCGCCGCACTCGGGGGCCCGGTAGTTCCAGCCCGCGCGGGCGTCGGCCAGCGACGGCAGCACGCTGGTGTCGGTGTGCAGCCAGGCCTCGTTCTCCGAGTAGCGGAACGCGCCGAGCACGTCGCGTTCGGCGTCGGACGGGTTGGCCAGCAAGGAAAGCGCCTGATCCGCGTGCGTGGCGATGACGACCCGGTCGACGCGGTGCGGGGTGTCGGCGTCGTCGCGGATCTCGACGCCGCCGCCCGCGGTCCGCAGCACCGACCGCACCGGCGTCGACAGGTGCACGGCGGTGAGCTGCTTGGCCGCGCGTTCGACGTATTCGCGGGAGCCGCCGACGACCGTCCGCCAGGCGGGCGAGTTCTTGACGCTCAGCATGCCGTGGTTGCGGAGGAACTCGAACAGGTAGCGCGCCGGGTACCGCAGGGTGTCGCTGCGGTCGGCGGACCAGACCGTCGAGACCACCGGCAGCATGAAGTGGTCGACGAAGTAGCGGGAGTAGCCGCCGATGGCGAGGAAGGCGCCGAGCGTCACATCACCGGCGTCCTTCGCCTCCAGCAGCCGCTTCGCGTGGCGGTGGAACCGCTTCACCTCGGCGAGCATGCGCACGTAGCGCGGGCGGACGACGTTGCCGCGCTGGGCGAACAGCCCCGGCAGCCCCTTCGCGCCGGCGTACTGCAGGCCGCAGCCGTCGCAGCGGATGCTCATCGACATCTCGGTGTCGCGCGTCTGCACGCCGAGCTCGCCGAACAGCCGCAGCAGCGTCGGGTAGGTGCGCTCGTTGTGGACGATGAACCCGGAGTCCACGCCGATGGTGCCGCCGTGGGCGCTGGGCACGTCGTGGGTGTGCGCGTGCCCGCCCAGCCGGTCGTCGGCCTCGAACAGCAGGACCTCGTACTTGCGTTGCAGCAGGTAGGCGGCAGTCAGTCCGGCCACCCCGCTGCCGATGACGGCGATGCGTTCTCCCGTGATCTCCACACCGGTACTTCGCCGCCGCCGCCGATGTGGATTGGATGAGCGCGGCACCAATCCACCGCGCAGCAGGGAGCGAATCCCGGACATGCCGAACAGCACCGCGCACCGCCTCGCCTCGTTCGCCGAAAAGCTCCTCGGCGGGCAGCTCCCCATCGGCCTCCGGACGTGGGACGGAACCCGCGCCGGACCAGTGGACGCGCCCACCGTGGTACTGCGCAACCGCCGCGCCCTCCGCCACCTGCTCTTCGCGCCGGGTGAGCTGGGTCTCGCCCGCGCCTACGTCACCGGTGACCTCGACGTCGAAGGCGATCTCGCCGACGGCTTCCGCCGCATCTGGTCCCTCACCCGCGCGGGTGAGCTCAAGCGGGTGAAGCTGGGCCCGCGCGAGTGGGCGGAGGCCGCCAAGCTCGCCGGTGCGCTCGGCGTCATCGGCCTGCCCCCGAAGCCGCCCGCCGAGGAGGCCCGGCTGTCCGGGAAGCTGCACAGCCTGCTGCGCGACAAGTCCGCCATCGCCCACCACTACGACCTGGGCAACGCCTTCTACCAGCTGCTGCTGGACGACTCGATGGCCTACTCCAGCGCGTACTTCACCTCCGACGAGCCGGGCTACGGCCTGGCGGAGGCGCAGTCCGACAAGCTGGAGATGATCTGCCGCAAGCTGGGCCTGAGCCCGGGCATGCGGCTGCTCGACGTCGGCTGCGGCTGGGGCTCGCTGCTGGTCCACGCGGCCAAGCACCACGGCGTGCACGCCGTCGGCATCACGCTCTCGGCCGAGCAGCTGCAGCACATCCGCGGCCGCCTCGCCCAGCACGACCTCGAGGACCGCGTCGAGGTCCGGCGCCAGGACTACCGCGAACTGCCGGACGCGCCGTTCGACGCGGTGGCGTCGATCGAGATGGGCGAGCACGTCGGGGAGGTCAACTACCCGGCCTACGCCGCGACGCTGCACAAGATGGTCAAGCCCGGCGGGCGCGTGCTGATCCAGCAGATGTCCCGCGGCAACGTCGCCCCCGGCGGCGGCGCGTTCATCGAGCGCTACATCGCGCCCGACATGACCATGCGCCCGGTCGGCCGGACCGTCGAACACCTCGAAACCGCCGGGCTCGAGGTGCGTGACGTCCACGCGATGCGCGAGCACTACGTCTGGACGGTACGGGCCTGGGCCGACACCCTGGAGGAGAACTGGGCCGACGTCGTCGCGCTCATCGGGGAGTCCGGCGCGCGGGTGTGGCGCCTGTACCTGGTGGGCGGGGCGCTGGCGTTCGAGGAGAACCGGATGGGTGTGGACCAGATCCTGAGCGTGCGACCGGACGTCAACGGCGTCAGCGGCATGCCGGCGACCCGGGAGTGGAACTGATGCCCCTGGGCGGCACGTTGCTGGTCACCGCCGGCGTCACGGTCGTGGCGGTGGTGGTGACCTTCGGGATCGCGCGGGCGCGCAAGCGCTACGACACGATCGACACGTTCTGGGGGCTCGGCTTCGCGATCGTCGTGCTGGCCGCGTTCCCGTTCGGCGACGGGCCGCTGCCGCTGCGGCTGGTGGTGACGGCGCTGACCGTCGTGTGGGGCGTGCGCCTGTCGGCGCACCTGCACCTGCGCAACCACAAGCTGCCGGAGGACCCGCGGTACGTGCGGATGGCCAAGCACGCTTCGCCGGCGAAGATGTTCGTGCGTGTGTACCTGGTGCAGGCCGTGGTGCTGTACTTCGTGTCGTTGCCGGTGCAGTTCGCGCAGTACGGCACGGGCATCGGCGTGCTGGGCTGGCTCGGCGTCGCCGTGTGGCTGGTCGGGTTCGGCTTCGAGACGGTCGGCGACGACCAGCTGCGCCGCTTCAAGGCCGACCCCGGCAACAAGGGCAAGGTGCTCGACACCGGGCTCTGGCGCTACACGCGGCACCCGAACTACTTCGGCGACGCGTGCGTCTGGTGGGGCCTCTATCTCCTCGCGTGCTCGACGTGGCCGGGCGCGCTGACGATCCTCTCGCCGATCGCGATGACCTACACCCTGGCCCGCGGTACGGGGAAACCGTTGCTGGAGAAGGGAATGGCCCGTACGCGCCCGGCGTACGCGCACTACGTCGAGCGCACCAGCGGGTTCTTCCCCCTGCCTCCCAAGCGCGTCACTCCCCCGTGAGGCCGTCGGTCAGCTCGCGCAGCACGTCGAGGTGGCCGACGTGCCGGGCCGTCTCCTCGATCATGTGCGCGACGACCCACCGGACGTTGAACGTCTCGTCCTTGTAGGTCACCTGGTCCGCGAGGTCGTGCTTCGCGACGATCTCGCGGCTGCGGACGCACTGGGTTTCGTAGTCGGCGAGCAGCTGCTCCACCGTCGCTTCGGGCGCGACCCGGAACTCCGCGTCCGGGTCCTGCTCCAGCTTCTCCTCCCAGGTGTCGGGTTCGCCGTCGACGACCACGGCGAACCAGTACCACTCGTTGAGCGTGAGGTGCGCGAGCAGCCCGGCGACGGTCGTCAGCTCGCTCGGCAGGTGGACCCGCCGGGCCTGCTCGAGGCTCAGTCCGCCGCTCTTCCAGGCGACGGTGGCGCGGTGGTAGTCGAGCAGGCTGGTGAGGATCTCCCGCTCGCCGCCGGTGAGCGGGATCTTCGGGCGGTCCGGTCGTTCGGTCATGGCCGGGACTCTGCCAGAAGGGTCCGACACTTTTCGCGGGCCGAATACCTTGCGCACGATGTAATCGTGGACTAGGTTTGCGGGCGTGCCGGATGAGTTCTCGTTGGACGAGCAAGCCTGCTTCGCGCTGTACGCGGCGTCCCGGGCCGTGACGGACACGTACCGTCCCCTGCTCGGCGAGCTGGGCCTCACGTACCCGCAGTACCTGGTGCTGCTGGTGCTGTGGGAGTCCGGCGACCGGCCGGTCAAGGAGATCGGCGAACGGCTGCACCTGGACTACGGCACGCTTTCCCCGCTGCTCAAACGACTCGAGGCCAACGGACTGGTGACGCGGACGCGGCGGCCCGCCGACGAACGCACCGTGGTGGTCGGCCTGACCGAGGAGGGCCGGTCGATGCGCGAGCGCGCCACCGGCGTCCCCCCGGCCATCGGCTGCGCACTGGGCCTCGACGACACCGAGCGGCGACAGCTGATCGAAACCCTGCGGCGGCTGACGGAGTCGGCCGCCGCGTACCCACCTGGAGGCACCCATGCCCAGCCGTGACGCGACCACCCACTGGACCGGCGGACTGCAGAAGGGGAAGGGCGAGGTCACGCTGGACTCGTCCAACGCCGGCACGTTCTCCGTCTCGTTCCCGACCCGCGCGGGCAACCCGGACGGCCAGACGAGCCCCGAAGAGCTCATCGCCGCGGCGCACTCGTCGTGCCTCGCGATGAACCTGTCGGGCGTACTGGAGGCCGAGAAGCTGACGGCGGACTCGATCGACGTCAGCGCGGAGGTCACCCTCGGCCCGGCCGCCGGCGGCGGCTTCGAGATCAGCGGCATCGCGATCACCCTGCGCGCGGCGCTGCCCGGCGTGAGCGCGGAGAAGTTCGCGGAGTACGCGGAGACGGCGGAGAAGACGTGCCCGGTGTCGAAGGCCCTCGCGGGCACGACGATCACCCTGGACGCGGCACTCGTCTGAGGCGTTGTGAACGGCCGTCCCGCTCCGGCGGGGCGGCCGTTCGCCGTCAGTGGGCGGCTGTGCGCCTCTTCAGACGAGCTTCCCGCGATCTGGACAACCACGACGACGCCAGGCTCGCCGAAGCCCGGGCTGACGGCATCGACACCAGGCAGCCGACGACGGCCTGGTCGGATCCGTCCCGGCACCCTCGCCGGTCGAGACTGGTCTCCCCGAGAGCTGAACCACAGCGGGCCTGCGTTGCGGGCGAAGGCAACTGTCGCGCGGCGGGGCGGCCGTTCGCCGTCAGTGGGCGGCTTTGGCTCGATAAGTCGACTTCTTCGCCTGGTTCCCGCAGACGTCCATCGAGCACCACCGGCGCGTTCCCGGCCTCGACGTGTCCAGGAACAGCGCCCCGCAGCGCGCGCCCGCGCAGTGGCGGAGCCGGTCGAACGCCGGGGAGGTCACCAGGTCCAGGGCGTCGCGGGCCAGCACCGAGAACATCGCCGACGCGGGATCCCCGGCGCGCCAACGGAGTTCGCCCGACGGGGTCAGCGCCGGCGCCGGGACCGGCGCCGCCGCGAAGCGGTTCAGGCGCTGGCGGATCGCCGGACGGCACGATGCGGCGCCGTCCGAGACCAGCTCGTGGATCGCCTCGCGCAGCACCCGGGCGTCGCGGACCGACTCCTCCGGCACGACGGCCTCTCCGAACTTGCCGAACTCCTCGATCCACGCACGCCAGGAAGCACCGTCCGGCAGCTCCTCCGTAGCATCGGACGTGCCGCGATACCGCAGCGTGCGCACGAAATCGAGGCACACCCTGCCCGCGCCCGACCGGAACCGCTCTGTCATGCACGTCACCATACCTCGGGAACCGGTTTGACTGGTACCGTCCGGGAACCGATCAAACCGGTTCCCGAGGGGTGACGATGACCGAGACGAAGCCGCAGCAGGAAGCACCGCCCGGCTGGCTGGTGCTGTTGCTGGCCGTCTCCTGTGGACTGACGGTCGCCAACCTCTACTACGCCCAGCCGCTGCTCGCCGAGCTGCGGCACACCTTCGGGGTCGGCGAGGCCGCCGCCGGCGGGATCGTCACCGCGACGCAGATCGGGTACGCCGCGGGCATGCTCCTGCTCGTCCCGCTCGGCGACCGGCTGGAGAACCGCACGCTCGTCTCGAGCCTGCTCGCCGTCACCTGCGCGGGGCTCGTCGGCACCGGCTTCGCGCCCGGGTTCGCCGTGCTGCTGCTGGCTTCCCTGCTCGTCGGGGCGACGTCGGTGGTCGTGCAGATCCTCATCCCGTTCGCCGCCGACCTGGCCCCCGACGCCATCCGCGGGCGGATCGTCGGACGCGTGGTGAGCGGGCTCGTGTTCGGCATCCTGCTCTCGCGCGTGATCGCCAGCCTGCTCGCGGAGGTCACCAGCTGGCGCGTGGTGTTCCTCATCTCCGCCGTGGCGATGGCCGTGCTCGCCGTCGTGCTGCGGTTCAGCCTGCCGAAGCGGGCGCCCAAGACCGACGTCGGCTACGGGCAGCTGATCCGCTCGACCCTGGCGATGGTGCGGAAACACCCCGCGCTGCGCCACCGCGCGCTCTTCCAGTCGGCGATGTACGGCGCGTTCAGCGCCTTCTGGACGACGATCGCGTTCGTGCTGACCGCCCCGCCGTTCAACTACTCCCAGCTGGGCGTCGGCCTGTTCGCCTTGGCCGGCGCCGGTGGCGCGCTGATCGCCCCGCTCGCCGGGCGCTGGGCCGACCACGGGCACGGCGCCCGGCTCACCACGACCGCGTTCATCGTGTGCGCGGCCGCGTTCGCGGTCGCCGGGCTCGGCGCGCACAGCGTCATCCTGCTGGCCATCGCCGCGATCGCGATCGACGCGGCGGTGCAGGCCACCCTGGTCGTCGGCCAGCACACGATCTACCAGCTCGACCCGTCGGCCCGCGCCCGCATCAACAGCATCTACCTGGCGACGTTCTTCGTCGGCGGCGCCATCGGTTCGCAGGCCGGCTCGATCGCCTACCACCTCGGCGGCTGGACGGCGGTCGCCGTGTTCGCCGGGGTGCTGCCACTGCTCGCCCTCGCCGGGATGACCCGCACCCGGCGCTGACGCAAAGTCACCGCAGCCCGGCGAATTTCCCCCGTTCTTGTCAGCGCATGGCCGCTGTCCGGGTATCGCGAAACTGCTACCGTACGCCCTTGGGCTGCTACCCAGGGGAGCGATCCATGACCCTCGCGGACCTCGGGCTCGACGCCACCGCCGAGCGCGCGTACCGCCATTGCCTGCGGGACAAGACGATGACCGCCGCCGGTCTCGCCGAAGCCCTGCACCTCGACCGCGCGGAAACCGCCGGGATCGTCCGCGAGCTCGTCCGGCTCGGGCTGGTCCGGCAGGTCGACGCGCAGACGTTCGAGGGGCTCGACCCGGCGATCGCCCTGGAGAACCTGATCTCGCTCGAGATCGCCCGGCTGCGGGACCAGGTCGGCCGGCTCGACGCGTGCCGGAGCCGGATCGGCCCGCTGTGCGAGGACTTCACCGCCGCCGCGCCCCGCGGGACCCGGCCGGACGTCCAGCACGTCCAGGGTCTCGACCGCGTCCGGGAGAAGCTCGACGAGCTGGCCTTCTTCGCCCGCAGGGAAATCATGGGCCTGCAGCCGAGCGGGCCGTGGAGCCCCGAGACGATCTCGGCCGCGCGGCCGCTCGACCTGCGCTGCCTGCGCCGCGGCGTCCGGATGCGCACGGTGGTGCGGGCCGAGATCCTCGACGACGAGCGGACCCGGTCGTACCTGCTCGACCTGTGCGCGCACGGCGCCGAGGTCCGCACGGCCGAAGGCGGCCGGCTCGAACGGCTGATCCTGTTCGACCGCACGGTCTTCGTCGCCCCGATCGACGCCGAGGACAGCAAGCGCGGCGCCGTCGTCGTATCCCAGCCGGGGCAGGTGGCGACCATGGTGAGCCTGTTCGAACGCGTCTGGCGGCAGGCGACGCCGGTGGGTGCCGCCGACCCGACCGCGCGCGCCGGCCTGAGCACCACCGAGAAGCAGGTGCTGGCGATCCTCTGCCAAGCGGACAAGGACGAGCTCGGCGCGCGCGAGATGGGCGTGTCGGTGCGGACGTTCCGCAAGCACGTCGCGGACGTGATGGCCAAACTCGGTGCGGCCAACCGGTTCCAGACCGCGTTGCTGGCCAAGGAACGCGGCTGGATCTGAGCGGGTTCCGTCAGGCGAAGTGCGCCCGGCGCGCGGCGACCCACTCGGCGTAGGTCGTTCCCGGGCGCCCCAGCAGTTCTTCGACGACGCCGGTCGGCACCTCTGGGGTGCGCGTGGTCGCTTCGAAACCGGTCAGCAGCCAGTCGGCGACCTCTTCCGGGACGCCGAAGCCGAGCCACCGCGCGCGTTGCTCGCCGGGAGTCAGCTCGCGGAACCGAACCTCCCTGCCCAGCACGGCTTCGAGCGTCGCGACCTGCCGGCGCAGGCTGATCGCCTCGGGTCCACTGAGGACATAGGTGGCGCCGACGTGCCCGTCGGTGGTGAGGACGCGCGCGGCGACCGCGGCGATGTCACCGAGGTCGATCGGCGTCTGCGTCGAGTCGCCGTAAGCCATGGCGACCTCGCTCCCGCGCACCATGCCGGCCCAGTCGAGGGTGTTGTTCATGAAGGACCCGGGCCGCAGGAAGGTTCGCGCGAACCCGGCCTGCTCGACCGCCGCTTCGACGGCGGCGTAGGCGTTGCCGCTGGAGGCTGCGTGCCCATCGCCGATGCTGCTGCCGGACAACGCGACGACCCGCTCGATACCCGCGCCGGCCGCCAGCTCGCAGAACCGCCGCACGGTCCGCGCCATCGGAGCCAGGTACACGGCGTCGACGCCCTTCAGCGGCAGCTCGTCCGGCCTGGCCAAGGAGCCGACGACCACCTCGGCCTCCTTCGGGAGGTCGGCCCGCGCGGGATCGACGGTCAACGCGCGCACGTCTGCACCGGCCGCCACCACTTCGTCCACGACCAGCCGCCCGACGCTGCCGGTCGCGCCGGTCACCAGGATCGTCATGATGCCCTCCTCGTTCTCGTATGCCGTACGAGATCGTACGACATACGGAAATTCGGCGCACACGAGTTGTCTGGATCAGCGAGAGGACGTCAATGCCGACGGGGCCACTTGAACGGCCACGACGGACGCACGGCGCGAACCAGGATCGCGAGGTCGCGGAGCCCTTTGGCGTCTCCGGTCTTGTGCACGATGAAAGCCGCGAGGCCGAGCACGGCGATGAAGGCGACGAGGGTGCACAGAGGCACCACCAGCAACAGCAAGACAACTCCACGACGACACACACCGGCCCCGGTGCCGGTGTCGCTGGTTCGAGTTGTATGTAGTTGCTGCGATTCACGTGAGCAGACGCCCCAAGACGAGCAGCAGGCCGGGTGCCGCTCGGCGCTGACGGCTAAGTCAGCGCAAGTGTTGGGCAGTGCTTCTGGGCGCTCCCCGTTAGGGGCGCAAATCACAAGTGACAAACTATACAGGCACGCTCGAACCGCCGATCCGCTACCTCAAATCGGTGCAGGGACACGGAAATCAGGACGTGATCGTCGGCAGCTCGGGGGCCGCGACGTCGTAGACCTTGCCCTCTTGGGTGAGCAGCGCCGCCAGGACCTTGGCCTTGCGGTCCGTCTGCTCCGCGGTCCCCCAGCGGACGATCTTGCCGCTCGACAGCGTGAACTCCACGCTCGCCGGGGTCTTGGCCGTCGCCGTTGTCACCTGCTTCAGCAGCTGCTCCGGGATCACGCCCAGGACCGCCGTCACCGCCCGGGTCACCGGGTCGTCCGCCGAGACCTTGGGCAGCTTCAGTTCCGGCAGGCCCGCCGGGCGGGCCGGGACAGTCTTGAAGACGACTCCGCCGCCGTCGACCAGGTGGACGCCGTCGCCGCCCGGGCCGCTGTCGAAGAACGCGATCGCCGTGCGCTCGGTCACCGTGATGTCGACCGTGTTCGGCCACGAGCGCGACACCTCGACCGTGGCGATGCCCGGCATGCCCGCCACCCGGTCGCGGATCTCGTCGGTGCTCAGCCGCAGCAGGGGCTTGTCGAGCGGGACCGCCGCCATCGCGCGGATCTGGTCGGCCGTCACCGTGCGCGAGCCCGTCACCGAGACGTCCTTCGCGCCGAGCATCGAGCTGAAGAACAGCAGGTAGACCAGCGCGACCAACGTCAGCACGCTCAGCAGCGCGACCCAGCGGCGCCGGATCTCGACGCGCCGGTTCGGGCGGGTGGCGCGGGCCCGGGCCTGCGGCCGCGTGGAGGCGGCGCGGGTCCGGCGGCGTTCCTCTTCGGACCGCCGGCCGCGCCGCTCCCGGGCCAGGGCAGCGCGATCCCGCTCGTCCTCTTCGGACGGACGGCGGCGCTGGCTGGTCGAACTCATGGCGTCAGCGCTTGTCCAGCTCGGCGAGGATCTCCGGGCCCAGCTGCGTGACGTCGCCGGCGCCCATGGTGACGACGAGGTCGTGGCCCTTCACCAGCCCGGCGACCAGTTCGGCCGCGACGTCGAAGGCGGGCTCGTAGTGCACCGGCACCGTCACCGCGTCCGCGATCAGCGCGCCGTTGACGCCCGGCTCCGGCTCTTCGCGCGCGCCGTAGACGTCCAGCACGACCACTTCGTCCGCCAGGGACAAAGCCGAAGCGAACTCCGCCGAGAACAGCTTTGTCCGCGAGTACAGGTGCGGCTGGAACACGACGACCACCCGGCCGGTCCCGGCCGCGGTCCGCACCGCGCGCAGCTGCGCGGCCACCTCGGTCGGGTGGTGGGCGTAGTCGTCGTAGACGCGGACGTCGCCGGAGCGGCCCTTGAACTCGAACCGGCGGCGCACGCCGCCGAACGCGGCGAGCCCGTCGGCCAGTTCGGCCGCGGGGGCGCCCAGCTCGAGCCCGGCCAGCAGCGCGGCGATCGCGTTGAGCGCCATGTGCTCCCCCGGCACCGCGACCCGGACGGACAGCTCCGAGCCGTCCAGGTCCAGGCGGACGACGCCGCCGTCCGGGGCCGGCGTGTAGTCGAGGATGCGGGCGTCGCCCTCACCGGTGACCGTGCGGCCGTAGCGCCGGACGCGGACGCCCAGCTCCGCGGCCTGGTCGCCCAGCTCGTCGGCCGCGGGGTCGTCACCGCAGACGATCAGCAGCCCGCCCGGCACGATCCGGCCGACGAACTCGGTGAACACCTTGGTGTAGGCCTCGGCGGTGCCGTGGTGGTCCAGGTGGTCCGGCTCGACGTTGGTCACGACCGCGACCGACGGCGAGTAGGTCAGGAACGAGCCGTCGCTCTCGTCGGCCTCGGCGACGAAGACGCCGCCCTCGCCGTGGTGGGCGTTGGCGCCGGACTCGTTGAGGTCGCCGCCGATGGCGAACGACGGGTCGAGCCGGCAGTGCTGCAGCGCCACGGTGAGCATCGACGTCGTCGACGTCTTGCCGTGCGTGCCCGCGATGCAGGCGACGCGGTGGCCTTCCATCAGACCGGCCAGCGCCTGCGCCCGGTGCAGCACCGGGATGCCGGCGGCGCGGGCCGCGGCCAGCTCGGGGTTGGTCTCCTTGATCGCCGTCGAGACGACGACCGCGGACGGCCGTTCGGCCAGCTCGTCGAGGTTCGACGCGGCCTGGCCGATGAACAGCTCGGCGCCCTGGGCCCGCAGCGACAGCAGCGCGCGCGACTCCTTGGCGTCCGAACCGGACACGAAAGCCCCGCGGGCCAGCAGGATCCGCGCGATCCCGGACATGCCGGCACCGCCGATCCCGATCAGGTGCGCGCGACGCAGTTCTTCGGGGAGCTCAGGCACCTGCGGCCTCCAGGACGATCTTGGCGAGCAGCTCGTCGGCCTCGCGGTGGCCCATGCCGACCGCGGCGGCGCCCATCTTGGCGACCCGGTCGGCGTCGACGGCCAGCGGGACGACCAGCTCGGCGATCTTCGCCGCGGTGAGGTCGGCGTCCTCGACCATCAGCGCCGCGCCGGCCGTGACGGCGGGGCGGGCGTTGGTCGCCTGCTCGCCGTTGCCGTGCGGCAGCGGGACGAACACCGCCGGCAGCCCGACCGCCGTCACCTCGGCGACAGTCATCGCGCCCGAGCGGCACACGGCGACGTCGGCCGCCGCGTAGGCCAGGTCCATCCGCTCCAGGTAGGGCACCGGCACGTACGCCGGCTTCCCCGGGAACTCCTGCACGACCAGGGTGTTCTTCGGGCCGTGCGCGTGCAGCACGCCGATGCCGGCGTCGGCCAGCTCCTTCGCCGCGCCGGACACCGCACTGTTGATCGACTGCGCGCCCTGCGAGCCGCCGAACACCAGCAGCGTCGGCGCGTCCGGGTCCAGCCCGAAGTACTCGCGGGCCTCGGCGCGCAGCGCGGCGCGGTCGAGGGAGGTGATCGACCGCCGCAGCGGGATCCCGACGACCTCGGCCTTGGGCAGCGGCGTGCCGGGGACGGCGACCGCGACGCGCGCGGCGAACCGGGCGCCGACCTTGTTGGCCAGGCCCGGCGACTGGTTGGCCTCGTGCACGACGATCGGGGTGCGCCCGCGCGCGGCCAGGTAGGCCGGAAGGGCGACGTACCCGCCGAAGCCGACGACGACGTCCGCGCCGACCCGCTCCAGGACCTCACGGGTCCTGCGCACCGAGTCGCGGACCTTCAGGGGCAGCCGCAGCAGCTCCGGCGTGGGCTTGCGGGGCAGCGGGACCGGCGGGATCAGCTCGAGGGTGTACCCGCGGGCCGGGACGAGCTTGTTCTCCAGGCCGCGCTCGGTGCCGAGCGCGACGACCGTCGCGTCCGGGCGCAGCCGCATGACGGCGTCGGCCAGGGCGAGGGCGGGTTCGATGTGTCCTGCGGTGCCACCACCGGCGACCACGACCACGGGCGCCCTGCCCGCGGCGGCTCGCTCGGTTCCCTTGACGGGCTTACTCACCAATGACCTCTCCGGTTCGCGGTACTCCGGGTACCACGGCTCGCTGTTGTCCGCGCGGCCGCGCGAGACGTGGCCGTGCTCGTCCGTGCCGCGCTGCGGCGCACCGGCTCGCGGACCGACTTGCGCCGTTCCTGCGCCGGGGCGGGCCGCGCCGCACGGGGCGCGGGCCTGGCCGCCTTCGCCCCGGCGCGCGCCGCCCCCTTGCGCGTGGCGGGCGGACGGTACGGGTCGGGCGCGGGCAGCCGCAGCAGACGTCCGAATTTACCCGGCCCCTGTGTCCGCAGCGCGGCCACCGCCTCCGGTTCGTGCCGGGCGGCGTTCGCGAGCACGCCCATGATGAGCATGGTGATCACCAGCGAGGTGCCGCCGTAGGAGATCAGCGGCAGCGTGACGCCGGTGACGGGCAGCAGGCCGACGACGTAGCCGATGTTGATGCCGGCCTGCGCCACGAGGAACACGGTGAGCGTGCCGGAGACGATCCGGATCCACGGGTCGATGTTGCGGGTGGCGATCCGCAGGCCCACGACGGCGACCCCGCCGAACAGGGCGAGCACGACGACGCAGCCGACCAGCCCGAGCTCCTCGCCGATCAGGGCGAAGATGAAGTCGTTCTGCACGTTCGGCAGGTAGCCCCAGTTGGACGCGCCCTGGCCGAGCCCCTTGCCGAGGAACCCGCCGTCGGCGAGCGCGAGCTTGGCCTGGTTGGCCTGGAAGCCGGCGGCGCTGGTGTCGGGGTCCGGCGAGAGGAACGACATGACGCGCGCGAGGCGGTAGGGCGCGATCAGCGCGAGCACGAGGACGCCGGCCAGGCCGCCCGCGAGGATGACGCCGAACAGCCGTTTCGGCGCACCGGCGAACCAGAGCAGGGCCAGCAGCACCACGGCGAGGGTGACCGTGCCGCCCAAGTCGGGCTGCAGCATGACCAGGGCGAACATCAGCAGCGCGATCGGCACCACGGGCACCAGCAGGTGCCGCCACTGGTGGATCACGTTGTACTTGATCACCAGGATGTGCGCGCCCCAGAACGCGAGCGCGACCTTCGCGGCCTCGACCGGCTGGAAGGTGAAGTCGCCGATCCGGAACCAGCCCTGCGAGCCGTTCACGGTCGAGCCCAGCGGGGTCAGGACCAGGACCAGCAGGCCGAGGCAGACGACCGTGGCGGTGGCCGACATCCGCCGGATCCGCTCGAGCTTGACCCGCATGCCCACCCAGAACACGACGCCGCCGAGCGCGACGAAGACCAGGTGCTTGGTGAACAGCGCGTACACGCCGCTGCCGGTCTTCGGGTCGTACGAGCCGACCGACGACGCCGAGAGCACCATGACGATGCCGATCACGGTGAGCACGCCGGTGAGGGCGAGCACGAGGTGGAAGGACGCCAGCGGGCGCGAAAGCCACGCGGTCAGCGCGGTCCGGAAGACGACGAAGCCGCTCTCCTTGCGCTCCCGGCGCGGCCGCTTCGGCGGTGGCTGCCGCTTCTTGGCCTGCTCAACTGCCGTCACTCGGCGCCCCCGCTGCGTCGTCGTGGAGGACGCGCACCGCGGCGGCGAACGCGTCGCCGCGCTCACCGTAGTTGCGGAACATGTCCAACGACGCCGCGGCGGGTGCGAGCAGCACCACGTCACCTGGCCGGGCCATCGCGCTGGCCGCACTCACCGCCGCAGTCATGGGTTCATGGTCACCCGGATGGAGGCTGTTCACCGGGACATCCGGCGCGTGTCGCGCAACCGCGGCGGCGATCACGGGTGAATCCACCCCGAGTAGCACAACTCCGCGCAGGCGGCCTGCGATGCTGCTCACCAGTTCGTCCACCGAGGCGCCCTTGAGCTGGCCGCCGGCGATCCACACGATGCTCTCGTGCGCGCGCAGCGACCCGGCGGCCGCGTGCGGGTTGGTCGCCTTCGAGTCGTTGACGTACCGGATGCCGGCGACCTCGGCGACCTCGACGGCCCGGTGCGGCGCCGGCTGGTAGTCGCGCAGGCCCTTCAGCACGGCGTCGGGCGTGACGCCGTGGGCGCGGGCCAGCGCGGCCGCGGCCAGCGCGTTCGAGACGTTGTGCGGGCCGGCCGGGCGGACGTCGGCGATCGTGGCCAGCTCCTCGGCGCTGACCGCCGGGTCGGCGGTGAAGGCGCGGTCGACCAGCAGGTCCTCGACCAGGCCGAGCTCGCCGGCGAACGGCGTGTCCAGCCGGAACGCGACGCGGCGGGCGCTCTCGGGCGCGTGCTCGTCGGCGATCCGCTTCGACCACTCGTCGTCGGCGTTGTGCACCACGACCTTGGCGTTGGCGTACGCGCGGCCCTTGGCGGCGCCGTAGTCGTCCATCGAGCCGTGCCAGTCGATGTGGTCCTCGGCGAGGTTCAGCACGACGGCGGCGTCCGGCGCCAGTGTCGAAGACCAGTGCAGCTGGAAGCTCGACAGCTCCACGGCCAGCACGGTGTACCCGGCCTGGACGGCGTCGAGCGCCGCGTAGCCGATGTTCCCGCACGCCACGGCGTGGGCGCCGGCGGCCCGCAGGATCGACTCGAGCATGCCCGCGGTGGTCGTCTTGCCGTTGGTGCCGGTGATGACCAGCCACGACGGCGGGTGCTCGCGCAGCTGCCCGACCCGCCAGGCCAGCTCGACGTCGCCGATCACCTCGACGCCCGCCTCGGCCGCGGCCACCAGCAGCGGCGACGTCGGGCGCCAGCCGGGGCTGGTGACGACGAGGACGACGTCGGACGGCGGCTCGGTCAGCCCGGGCACCAGCTCGGCGCCCAGGCCGTCCAGCTCGGCCAGGCGCTCGGCGTTGCCGTCCGTGACGGTGACGCGCGCGCCCAGCTCGACCAGCACGGGAACGATCGACTTGCCGGTCACACCGGCACCGGCGACCAGGACGTGACGACCGTCGATCTCCACGTCAGCCTCCGAGCTGCTCGCTGTAGAACAGGCCGAGGCCGAACATGCAGCAGATCGCCGACAACAGCCAGAACCGGATGATCACCGTGGTTTCGGCCCACCCGGCCAGTTCGAAGTGGTGGTGGAAGGGCGCCATCCGGAACAGTCTTCGCCGGGTGGTCCGGAACACCGCGATCTGCGCGACCACCGAGATCATCTCGACCATGAACAGGCCGCCGATGACGATGGCGAGCAGCTCGGTGCGGGTGGTCATCGACAGCCCGGCGACCAGGCCGCCGAGGGCCAGCGAGCCGGTGTCGCCCATGAAGATCTTCGCCGGGGCTGCGTTCCACCAGAGGAACCCGACGCACGCGCCGGCCGCCGCCGCGGCGACCACCGCCAGGTCGAGTGGATCTCGGACGTCGTAACAGGCGGCCGCCGGGCCGTTCGCGCAGGAAAGCCGCTCCTGCCAGAACGAGATGACCACGTAGGTGGCCAGCACCATCGCCGCCGCGCCGCCGGCCAGGCCGTCGAGGCCGTCGGTGAAGTTCACCGCGTTCGACCAGCCGGAGATCACGATGTAGCAGAAGATCACGAAGATCACCGACGGGAAGGTGATCAGCGCGAGGTCACGAGCGTAGGAGAGGCTCTCCGACGCCGGCGTGATGCCCTGCTCGTTCGGGAAGTTCAGGGCCAGGACCGCGAAGGCGATGGTGACCACGAGCTGGCCGACCAGCTTCGCGGTCTTGTTCAGCCCGAGGTTGCGCTGCTTGCGGATCTTGATGAAGTCGTCGAGGAACCCGACGACGCCCAGGCCGACCGCGAGCATCAGCACGAGCAGCCCGGAGACCGTCGGCGCGCCGCTGCGGGCGTTGAACATCCAGTTGATCAGGTGCGCGGCGAAGTACCCGACGACCATCGCGATGATGATCGCGACACCGCCCATGGTCGGGGTACCGCGCTTGGACTTGTGTCCCTGGGGGCCTTCCTCGCGGATCTCCTGGCCGAAGCCCTGCCGGGAGAAGACCCGGATCAGGTAGGGCGTGAGCAGGATGGAGACCAGCAGGCCCGCAGCGGCCGCGATCAGGATGCTGATCACGCGTCACCACCGTTCGAGCGTTCTCGGTTGTCTTGGGGGGAGTTCCCGGGGTCGAGCAGAGCTTCGGCCACCCGCCAGAGACCGGCGGCTTTGGAGGCCTTGACCAGCACCACGTCCCCGGGACGGAGCTGATCATGCAGCAGGGCGGCGGCGGCCTCGACGTCGGGTACCAGCTTCGCTTCCTCGCCCCAGGAGCCCTCCTGGGTGGCCCCCTGGTGCATGGCCGCCGCCTCCGGGCCGATCACGACGAGCTTGGCGATGTTGAGCCGCACGACGAGCCGGCCGATCTCGTCGTGCGCGGGGATCGTGTCCGCGCCGAGCTCGCCCATCACGCCGAGCACGGCCCAGGACCGGCGGCCGCTCTCGCGCGTCATCGCCGCCAGGGCCTTCAGGCCGGCCCGCATCGACTCGGGGTTGGCGTTGAAGGAGTCGTTGAGGACCGTGACGCCGTCGGCGCGGGTGACGACCTCCATGCGCCGCGCGGACCGCCGTTCGAGCGACGACAGCCCGGCGGCGATCGCCGCCGGGGTCGCGCCCAGTTCGAGGGCGACGGCCGCGGCGGACAGCGCGTTGCCGACGTGGTGCTCGCCGTGCAGCGGCAGCGTGACGTCGGCGTCGCCGGCCGGGGTGACCAGCCGGAAGGACGCGCGGGCCTCGTCGTCGAGGGTGATGCGCTCCGCGCGGATGTGGGCGGACGCGGTCTCGCCGACGAACACCACGCGGGCCTTCGTCCGGCTCGCCATGGCCGCGACCAGCGGGTCGTCCAGGTTGAGGACCGCGACGCCGTCTTCGGGCAGCGCCTCGACCAGCTCGCCCTTGGTCTTCGCGATGCCTTCGCGGGAGCCGAACTCGCCGACGTGCGCGGAGCCGACGTTGAGCACCACGCCGATCTTCGGCGGGGCGATCTCGGCGAGGTGGGCGATGTGCCCCGGCCCGCGCGCGGACAGCTCCAGCACCAGGTGCCGGGTGCTCGCGTCGGCCCGCAGGGCGGTCCAGGGGTGGCCCAGCTCGTTGTTGAACGACCCGGGCGGCGCGACCGTCGGGCCGAGCGGCTCGAGCAGCTGCGCGATGACGTCCTTGGTGGACGTCTTGCCCGACGAGCCGGTGACGCCGACGACGGTCAGGTTCCCTTCGGCCAGGCGCTGCACGACGTGGCGAGCGAGCTTCGCGAGCGCGCCCAGCACCGCCGCGCCGGAGCCGTCCTGGTCGCCGGTCAGCGCGACCGACCGCTCGTGGGCCTCCCCCGCCCCCAATGGAGGCACGACGATCGCGGGCGCGTCGACCTCCCGGGCGGCCAGCACGGCGACGGCACCGGACTCGACGGCCTTCGCCGCGAAGTCGTGGCCGTCGACCTTCTCCCCCGGCAGGGCGACGAACAGGCCGCCGGGGACGAGCTTCCGGGTGTCGAACTCCACGCTGCCGGTCACCTGGGCGCCCGGGTCGGCGCGGTGCAGCCGGCCGCCGACGACGTCGGCGATCTCGGCCAGGCTGAGCACGATCACACACTCACCTCGAGTTTGTTGCGGATGGCCGCGGCCAGCTCGTCGCGGTCGGAGAACGGGTGCACGACGCCGCCGGCCTCCTGGCCGGTCTCGTGCCCCTTGCCGGCGAGGAAAACGATGTCGCCCGGGCCGGCGAGCGCGACGGCGCGCGCGATGGCCTCGCGGCGGTCGCCGATCTCGGCGATCTCGCCGCCCTCGGCCGGGCCGACCCCGCGGGCGCCGGCCAGCATCGCCGCGCGGATGGCCGCGGGGTCCTCGGAGCGCGGGTTGTCGTCGGTGACGATCAGGACGTCGCTGCGGCGGGCCGCCGCCTCGCCCATCATCGGGCGCTTCGCGGTGTCCCGGTCGCCGCCGCAGCCGAGCACGGTGATGATCCGGCCGTCGGTGCGGGCGCGCAGCGCGTCCAGGCCCTGCGCGACCGCGGCCGGCTTGTGGGCGTAGTCGACGACGGCGGTGAACTCCTGGCCGACGTGGACGCGCTCCATCCGGCCCGGCACCTGCACCCGGGCGAGCCCGGCGACGATGTGCTCCAGGCTCACCCCGGCGGTGCTCAGGATCGCGGCGGCGAGCACGGCGTTGGCGACGTTGAACTCGCCCGGCAGCGGGATCCGGGCGGGCGCGCTGACGCCGTCCGGGCCGTGCAGGGTGAACGTCTGCTCGCCGTGCGGGGTGGCTTCGAGGTCGGTGGCCTTCCACGCGGCGTCGGTGCCGGGATCCGTGGTCACGGTGACCGTCTGCGGCGTGAGCAGGGCCTGCCCCCACGCGCTGTCGACCACGACGACCTCCGTGGTCGAGCGGCCGTCGAACAGCAGCGCCTTCGCGGCGAAGTACTCCTGCATGTCCTTGTGGAAGTCCAGGTGGTCCTGGGAGAGGTTGGTGAACGCGCCGACGGTGAACCGGGTGCCGTTGGCGCGGCCGAGCGCGAGCGCGTGGCTGGAGACCTCCATCGCCACGTGCGTCACGCCGCGCTCCAGCATCACCGCGAGCAGCGCCTGCAGGTCCGGGGCCTCCGGCGTGGTGAACCCGCTGACCAGGCGTTCGCCGGCGATCCGGGTCTCGACCGTGCCGATCATGCCGGTGGTCAGCCCGGCGGCCTCGAGCCCGGCGTCGACCAGGTAGGACGTCGTGGTCTTGCCGGAGGTGCCGGTGACGCCGAGCACGGACAGCCGCAGCGACGGCTCGCCGTAGATCCAGGCGGCGATCTCGCCGAGGGCGGCGCGCGGGTCGGCGTGCACGAGGATCGGGACGCCGGCGTCGCGCAGCGCGGGCCGCTCGGCGCCCGCGGCGTCGGTGAGGACCGCGACGGCCCCGGCGGCGACGGCCTGGTCGCTGAAGTCGGCGCCGTGCGCGCGGGCGCCGGGCAGCGCGGCGAACAGGTCGCCGGGCAGCACGTGCTGGGCCCGCAGCGTGGTGCCGGTGACGGTGAGGTCGGCGGCGTCGGGCGAGTCGGCGATCAGGCGGGCGTCCGCCCTGGCGAGCAGCGTCGCCAGCGGGACCGGGACGATGCGCGCCGGGCGCGGCGGTGCGGGGACCGCTTTCACCGGGCTTTCCGGCACCGGGGAACTGGACGAGGACACGGACACGGCCAAGAGGCTACCGGCGGCCGGTTCGGGGGCCCTCACGCGGTACGGCGATTGCGTGCGCGCCCGGCACATGTGCTAGACGCGCCGGCAGACCCTCTTGCGGCGCAACAGTTTCCCGCACGCGCGGGGCCGATGTGGACGGTGAGCACGGAAAAGCCCCCTCACCGCGGTGAGGGGGCTTTCACGGACTGTGCTCACGGTTCGATGAGCGGGACCTCCGGCGCCGGGCCGTCGGACAGCGGGATCTGGAACCGCTGCGTCAGGTACGAGGCGATGGTGTGGAACAGCGGCGCGGCGGAGTGGCCCACCGGCAGCGTGGTGTCCGGCGCGTCCAGCCGGATGCCGACGACGAACCGCGGGTGGTCGGCGGGCAGGATGCCGGCGAAGGTGATGTTGTAGAGGTGGTCGCTGTAGGCCTTCGTCCGCGGGTCGACCTGCTGGCCGGTGCCGGTCTTGCCGGAGATCTGGTACCCCTCGACCGCCGCCGTCGGCGCGGTGCCCTTCTGCAGGCCCTTGCCGTTCTGCGCGACCGCGCGCATCATGTCGCGCACCGTCTTCGCCGTCGGCGCGGGAACCACCTGCACCGACTTCGGCGCCGGCTCGGGCACCGTGGTGCCGTCCGGGTTCACCTTCGCCTTGACGATCCGCGGTTCGACGCGCAGGCCGTCGTTCGCGATCGCCTGGTACATCCCGGCCATCTGCAGCACGGTCATCGACAGGCCCTGCCCGATCGGCAGGTTGCCGAACGTGGTCGCCGACCACTGGCTCTGCGCCGGCACCACACCCGCGCTCTCGCCGGGCAGGCCGACGCCGGTGCGCTGGCCGAGCCCGAACTTCTTGAGCAGGTCCGAGTAGCGGTCCGGGCCGATCTTCTGCGCCAGCAGCAGCGTCCCGATGTTGGACGACTTGGCGAAGATCCCGGCGGTGGTGAAGTTCTGCGTGCCGTGGGTCCAGGCGTCGTGCACCGTCTTGTCGGCGATCTGCAGCGCGCCGGGCACCGCGGTGGTCGACTCCGGCGTCGCGACGCCGTACTCGATCGCCCCGGTGGCGGTGACGATCTTGTTCACCGAGCCGGGTTCGAACGGCGTGGTGACCGCGGGGTTGGCCAGGTCGTCGGTCGTCCACGTCGACTGGTCGTTGGGGTCGAACGACTTGTCGTTGGCCAGCGCGTAGACCTCACCGGTCTTCGCGTCCATGACCACGGCCTGCCCGCCCTTGGCGTGCGACTGCTGGACGTAGTCCGTCAGCTGCCGCTGCACCTCGTACTGCAGGTCGGAGTCGATGGTCAGCTCGAGGTCCGACCCCGGGACGGCGGCCTGCAGGTCGCGCTCGGTACCCGGGATGACGACGTTGTCGCTGCCGTTCTTGGTGTTGACCAGCATCCGCCCCGGCGTGCCCGCCAGGTCGTTGTCGCGGACCAGCTCCAGCCCGACCAGGCCGTGCAGGTTGTGCTTGGAGACGACCGGGTCGTCGGAGCGCCAGTTCGCGGCGCCGACGATGTTGGAGGCGAGGCTGCCGCCCGGGTACTCGCGCAGCGCGCGCTTCTCGACGCCGATCCAGGGGAACTGCTTGACGATGTCGGCGGCGACCGACGGCTCGACGTTGTTCTCCAGGTAGGTGAAGGACGCCTGCTTGTGGAACAGGTCCAGCAGCTGCTGCTCGGTGAGCTGGCTCGGCACCTTCGCGGCGATGTACTTCGCGGCCGCGGCGGTCTCGGTGTCGAACGTCTTCTTCGTGCCAGGGGTCTTCACGGCCAGGTCGTCCATGCTCTTGTGGAACGCCTTGAGGTTCACCGACAGCGTGCGGACCTCGACGCTGAACGCCAGCTTGGCGCCGTTGCGGTCCACAATGGACCCGCGCTGGGCCGGGATGTCGATGGTCTGGGTGCGCTGCTTCTCCGCGGCCAGCGACAGCTCGCCGGCCTCGAACCACTGCACCTGCACCAGTTTCGCGCCCGCGACGACGAGCACGGCGACCAGGATGAGGCGCACCGCGGAGAACCGGCTGCGGTGGCCGCCGTTGCCCCGGCTCGCGGCCGCGCTCCGGGTCCCGGCGGCGTAGGTCCGCCGCGCGCTGCCCGCGTTGCGCGCCCGGGCCTGGCCGCCCCGGCTCGCGGCCATCACTGACCCCCGGGCTGGGCCGGCGGCGGCGCCGGCTGGTCTTCGGCGGGCACCGCGGGCTGGTCACCCTCGATCGGCGCGCCCTGCTGCGACTGCGTGCCCGCGGCGGGGGCGGCCGGCGGCGCGGCCGGCACCGCCGGGGTGTCCGCCTTGGCCTTCTTGGGCTCGCCGACCAGCGACGTCTTCCCGTCGGGCCCGACGAGGATCCGCGCCGGGTCGCCACCGGGCACCATGCCCAGCTGCTGGGCGGCGGGGGCCAGCGACGCGGGCGACTCGGCCTTGGCGACGTCGCGCTGCAACTGCTCCTTCGTCTCCGCCAGGTTCGAGTTGGTGGTGCGCAGCTGCTCGAGGCGGTAGGAGTCGGCGATCGCCTGCGTGGTCAGCCACAGCGTGGTCGCCACGCCGGCGGCCAGCAGCGCCATCATGAGCAGCACGAACGACGCCCGCGACTTCGGCAGCCGCAGCTTCAGCTTGGGCTTGGGCACGTCCTCCCGGCGCTCCGCCGGCTTCGCCTTCGGCGCGGTGCGGGGCTCGCGCTCCTTCAGCAGGTCGGCGCGCTGGGCGCGGCGGGCGTAGGCGCGCTCGGCCGCGGACGTCCGCCCGCGCGACGCGCGCCGGGGCGCGGCCTGGCCCGGCTCGTCGGTCTTCGGCTCGGTTTCCACCTCGACGGTGGTCCCGCGCGCGACACTACTGTCACGCTTGCGCGTCGCGGGCCCGCCGGCCCGGCGCTTCGTGGGAGCGGTCATCGCGGCTCTCCGATCCTCTCGGCGGCCCGCAACCGCACCGAAGCGGCGCGCGGGTTGTGTTCGGTCTCCTCTTCGCCGGCCTTTTCGGCCCCTCGGGTCAGGAGCTTCAGCTCCGGTCCGTGCCCCGGCAGCTCCACGGGAAGTCCTTCCGGCGTGCGGGACTTCGCGAGCTCGGCCAGTGCCTGCTTGACCAGCCGGTCTTCCAGTGACTGGTAGGACTCGACGACGATCCGGCCGCCGACGGCGAGCGCGCGCAACGCGGCGGGCATGGCCCGGCGCAGCACTTCGAGCTCGCCGTTGACCTCGATCCGCAGCGCCTGGAACGTCCGCTTGGCCGGGTGCCCGCCGGTCCGCCTGCTCGCCGCCGGGACGGCGTCGTAGAGCAGCTCGACCAGGCGCCCGCTCATCGTGAACGGCTCCTTCTCGCGGGCGTTCACGACCGACCGGACGATCCGCTGCGCGAACCGTTCCTCGCCGTAGTCGCGCAGGATCCGGATCAGCTCGCCGGGGGCGTAGGTGTTGAGGACGTCGGCGGCGGTGAACCCGGTCGTCGGGTCCATCCGCATGTCGAGCGGCGCGTCCTTCGAGTAGGCGAACCCGCGCTCGGCGCGGTCCAGCTGCATCGAGGAGACGCCGAGGTCGAACAGGATGCCGTCCACACGGGACAGTCCCAGCCCGGCCAGTGCCTCGGGCAGCTCGTCGTAGATCGTGTGCACGAAGTCGACGCGGTCGCCGTGGCGGGCCAGGCGTTCGGCGGACTTCTCCAGCGCGGCCGGGTCCCGGTCGAGAGCGACCAGGCGCAGGCGCGGGAAGGCTTCGAGGATGGCGTCGGAGTGCCCGCCGAGCCCGACGGTCGCGTCCACGAGGATCGCGTCGCGGTCGGCGAACACGGGAGCGAACAGCTCGACGATGCGGTCGAGCAGCACCGGGACGTGCTCGGGTGCCGTCATGTCCCCTCCCCCTTTCTCGGTGCCCGTTTTCCGTGGGCGACTCGGGGGGAAATGCAGCGGATGCCGTCAGGTCCCTGTCCGCCCGCTGCTGACCTGGTACCGGGGAAGGTGCACCAGGGCCATTGAGCGGACAGAGGCCTCACGGCATCCGGGTGGGCGTCTCCACGGTGCGCGGGCGGTGGCGTACCCCCGTCCCCCGACGACGTGGGTGCACCGCGACCACGCGCCTAGAAGACGCCCGGCAGTACTTCCTCTCGAGCCTTCGCGTAGCTGTCTTCGTGTTCCTCCAGGTACCCCTGCCACGCTTCGGCGTCCCAGATCTCCAGCCTGGTGATCGCCCCGATCACCACGCATTCCTTGCTGAGCCCCGCGTAGCGGCGGAGCTCGGGCGCGATGCTGATGCGCCCCTGCCCGTCAGGGCGTTGCTCGTCCGTCCCGGCGAACAGGTAACGCTGGTAGGCCCGGACGGCCTCGTTCGTGAACGGGGCCTCGGCGACCTTGCGCGCCATCTGCTCGAACTCGGCACGGGGGAAGACGAAGAGACAGTGGTCCTGCCCCTTCGTGAGCATCAGCCCGCCGGCCAAGGCGTCGCGGAACTTCGCGGGCAGCGCGAGCCGCCCTTTGTCGTCCAGCTTCGGGGTGTGGGTGCCGAGGAACACGGCCTCCACCTCCCTACCGCATCCGGTGGCGGACCACTGGCTGCGGCTCCGGGGCTTCCCTTCCGCCCCACTGGCCACCACCGTACCCCACTTTTCACCACAGTCAACGCGACAAAACCGCGTCTCACTCCGTCGTGTCTCCCGTTTGCGCTGGTCAGCAAGGTGGGGGTGAGTGGGGGGTGCGGTGGGGCACCGTGGCCAAGATCCCCCGCGGTGGTGGACCAAAGCAACCTCAGCTGCCCCCGAAACGTCCGCATAACGGCCGCGAAAGAACCAGTACCACCCGCCGTGGGGCCGGGTGGGGACTCCGGTGGGGTGCGGTGGGGATCCGGGTGGGGTCCGGTGGGGACGCGGGTGGCGAGAAGCGGGGAACCCGGGTGACCAGCACACCGACGTGACGGAACCCGTAACTCGCGTGACCACAGCCGCCATTCGCGTGACGGGACCCGTAACTCGCGAGTTCCGCCCTCGATCACGCGAGTCACGGCCCCGATCACGTGACTTCCGCCGTCGATCACGCGGGTCCCGGGCTTGGTCACCGGGACTGCCCGTCCGGCCACGGTTCGTGCCCCTTCGGGCACCCGGCTCAGGCTTCGGGGGTGACCAGAGCGGCGACGCGGGACGCGAGGCGGGCGCTGTCGACCGGGGTGACGGTCACCCACTCCTGGCCGCCGCGGCCCGCGGTCTTCGTCGCGCAGTAGGCGCCGACGTCGGTGTCGAACCACGTCAAGCCGCCCGTGCGCTCGACCCGGCCCGACGCGGCCCGGCGGCTCACGCTGAACTGGCCCGCCGCGTACACCGGGCGGGCCTGGATCGCCAGCACCTCCCGCAGCTGGGCCGACGACGCCGCCGAGCGTGCGCCGCGCTCGGCGAACACCGGGTCTTCGACGCCGGAGGCGAGCGCGGCCGCGGCGAGGCTGACGCCGTAGCCCGGGCCCGCCGTCAGCTCCGGCAGGACGTCGACGATCGCCGTGCACAGCTCGCTTTCGCGGATGCCGTCCAGGCTGATCGTCTGCTCCGGCTGGGTCGCCAGCACGCCGCGGCGGCCGCGGACCGCCGCCACCGCGCGGAACGGCACCGCCGCCGTCATGTCGGCCAGTGCCTCGCAGGCGACGAACACCTCCCCCGCCGCGAGCAGCTCTAGCCGGTGCGCCAGCGCGGGTTCCAGCCGGGTCCCGTCGTAGAGCCCGCGCCCGGCGAGGTTCTCGTACACCGCCTTGCGGACTCCTTCGCGCTCCTCGTCGGTGCCGCCGACGCTGCGCACGCCGAGCGGCTCCGGCGGCCGGTCGTGGCCGAGGTCCGTCCAGAGGATGTCGAACGCCGACGCGGAGACGCGGATCAAGCCTGCCCCAGCGCCGGCGGGGCCGCGAACGTCTCGGCCGGGACGTGCCCGTGCAGGGCCGTGTCCCGGGTCCGGAGGACGTCGATCGCCTTCTGCCGCGCGGCTTCCGCCTCGGCGCGGCGCGCCTCCATCTCGTCGGCCAGCCCGGCCAGCACGAGGATGTTGCCGGCGCCGGCGGCGTCGCGGATCATCGCCGCCGGGTCGTAGGTCACCGGCGGCGGCATGTCGGCCCGGGCCCGCGCGGCCGCGTCCGCCTGCGCGCCGACCGCGGTGCCGACCGACGCCGACACGGCGGCGGAGTGCGACAGCCACTGCGCGGCCCGGCCGAGCGAGGCGCGCGCCGCGTCACCGCCCGGTCCCTGCCAGGTCTCGTGCGTGCCGGCGATCAGCGCGGCCAGGTCGGCGGTCGACTCGTGCAGCCGCTTCGCGAGCCCGTCCCAGCGGGCACCCACCTCGCCCGCGGCGACCGGGTCGTTGTCCCGCTCGACCTCGGCGGCCATCGCCTCGTGGCTGTAGGACTCGTACCGCGCGGCGGGGACGGGGGGTTCGGCGTCGGGCACGGCACACCTTCCGGTCGTCGGGTCAGGGCAGCTTGGGTTCGACCAGCCCGGCCACCGTGCCCGCGCGGCGGCACGCGAGCGTGGTGTCGGTGAAGCCGGAGTTGCTGACGTCGACCTGGACGCTGCCGGAGTCCCCCACCCCGAGCAGCACGGCGCAGGTGCCGTCGGCGGCCTTCTTGTCCGAGACGCGCAGCGCCGGGTGGGCTCCGACCGTGGTCCTGGTGGCCGTCTTCTTCGCGACGGCGAGGTCGGCCAGGCCGTTGCGCTCGTCGAGGGTCACGGTGACGCCGAAGCTCGCGGGCACCGTCCAGTCGCACGCCCGCGCGCCGGCGATGTCCTTCGGCTTGCCGAGCACGCTCACCCCGGCGCTGGAGCGGTCCTGCGGCGAGAGCAGCGTGCAGGGGTCGAGCGCGGCCAGCGTGCCGGGCTCGGCCGGGGGCCGCGACGTCGACGGCGCCACGGTGGAGGCGCCGCCCGCGACGGCCGGCAGCGCGGGTTGCTGCCCGCAAGCGGCGAGCAGCAGGACGGCCGGGGCCCACAGATACTTCTTGTGCACGCTGTCAGCCACCCGTGCAGTCCACGCCGTCGGCCGCCGTCTCGTCGGCGTGCTGGTACTTCGCCAGCGCCTGGCCGATCCGGTGCTTGAGCGTCTCGAGCTCCTTGCCGAACGCGGTCAGCTGCTGCACGGCCGAGCCCTGCCCGCCGATGCCGTACTCGGCCATGAACTTGCCGATCTCCCCGGCGTACCCGCCGCCCAGCGGAACGCTGCGGCCGAGCACCTTGGCCTCGCGCACCATCTCGCCGACGACGTCCTGCAGCTGGCCGAGCTTCGCGTAGGCGTCGGTCGCCAGTTCCGGCGCGACCGCGAACCCGCGGACGTCGAACGGCGGCTGCGTTCGCACCTCGCTCATAAGCGGTTACGCCTCTCCGAAAGCGGAAACAGTCGGGCGACCTCTGACAAGAAGAGCGTACGACAGTGCAGGGCGTCAGCAGGAGCACCCGGAATCGGGTGACACTGCACCCGATCGGAGTATCGTCCCTGCTTGCGCAGTGTCATCGACCGCCATCGCGACTGTCCGGCCGGCGGCTTCGCGGGGTTCCGCCCCTCGGTTCGCCCGGGTTTGACACACTGGATGGAAGGCTGGTCGCTGCGCGGACAGCAGCCAGGGGGCCGACCGGCCCGGCTGGTGCGCACTCCGCGCCCAGCCATGCGCCACCAGGAGGTCGAGTGACGTCGAGAATCCAGTCTGCGACGCCCGGATCGGGCGAGCAGGCATCCGGGCGACCGCCTTATCCGGCGGACGCCTCGGGCAACGGCCGGGTGAACGCCCGGCCGGGCAGAGTGTCGCTGGACGAACTGCACGAGGCCGCCCGGAAGATCGCCGCCAACGTCGAACGGGTGCTGGTCGGCAAACCCGACGTCATCCGGATCGCACTGGTCACCCTGCTCGCCGAGGGCCACCTGCTGGTCGAGGACGTGCCCGGCGTCGGGAAGACGTCGCTGGCCAAGGCGCTGGCCCGGTCCATCGACTGCACGGTCAGCCGCATCCAGTTCACCCCGGACCTGCTGCCGAGCGACGTCACCGGCGTCTCCATCTACAACCGCCAGTCCGGCGAGTTCGACTTCCGCCCCGGCCCGGTGTTCGCGAACATCGTGGTGGGCGACGAGATCAACCGCGCCTCGCCGAAGACGCAGTCGGCGCTGCTGGAGTGCATGGAAGAGCACCAGGTCACCGTCGACACCTCGACCTACAAGCTCGAAGAGCCGTTCATGGTGATCGCGACGCAGAACCCGATCGAGATGGAAGGCACGTACGCGCTGCCCGAAGCCCAGCGCGACCGCTTCACCGCGCGGGTCTCCATCGGCTACCCCGACCAGCAGGCCGAGCTGGCCATGGTCGACGAGCACGCCGGGCACAACCCGATCGAGGACCTCCAGCCGGTCTCCGACGGCGAGACCGTGCACCGGCTGATCGAGACGGTCCGCGGCGTGCACCTGGCCCCCGAGGTCCGCCGCTACGCGGTCGACCTCGTCGCCACGACGCGGCAGCTGCCGGAGATCCGGCTCGGCGCGTCCCCGCGCGCGACGCTGCACCTGGTCCGCGCGGCGCGCGCCCAGGCGGCGCTGTCGGGCCGCGACTACGTCGTCCCGGACGACCTGCACACCGTCGCGGTCCCCGTGCTGGCGCACCGCCTCATGCTCACCACCGAGGCCCACGCGGCCCGCCGCTCGGCGACCGACGTCGTGCGGGCGGTCCTGCACCGCGTCCCGGTGCCCCAGGGCTCCGGCCCGCGCCAGTAGTCCCTTCGGCGAAGGTGAAGAGAACCGCATGCTGCGTGCCCTGTCCGGCCTGACCACCCGCGGCCGATGCCTGCTGGCCGCGGGGCTCGCGGCCGCGGTGTGCTCGTTCGTCCTCAACGAACGCGACCTGCTGCGGGTCGCCGTCTTCGTGGTGGCCCTGCCGCTGCTGGTCGCCGTGTTCATCTCGGCGACGCGGCTGCGGATCGGCGCCACCCGGGCGCTGCACCCCCAGCGCGTCGCGGTCGGCGCGAACGGCGAGGTGCAGCTGGAGCTGTGGCGCAGCGGGCGGCTGCCGGCCGGCGAGATCCTGCTCGAGGACGGCGTGCCGTACGCGCTGGGCTCGCGGCCGCGGTTCGTCGTCGAACGGCTCCCGCACGACAGGCGCGTCGCGCTGCGCTACCCGCTGCAGCCGGTGCTGCGCGGGATCCAGCAGGTCGGGCCGCTGCGCGCGACGATCACCGACCCGTTCGGGCTGTGCGAGTTCGAACGCGAGCTGATCGGGCACTCGCGGCTGGTCGTCGTCCCCCGCGTCGTCGCGCTGTGGGGGCTGCCGAGCGGCGCGGGCATCGGCGTCGGCGACGACGGCACCGTCCGGCTGCACGCCGGGCAGGGCGAGGCCGACGTCATCGTCCGGCAGTACCGCCAGGGCGACGACCTGCGGAAGGTGCACTGGCGCTCGACCGCCCGCCGCGACGAGATCATGGTCCGCGTCGAGGAACGGCCCTGGCGCGGCGGCACCACGGTGCTGCTCGACAACCGCGCCGCCGCGCACCACGGCTCCGGTCCCGCCGCCAGCCTGGAGTGGGCGGTGTCGTTCACCGCGTCGGCCGCGCTGCACCTGCGCCGCGCCGGGCACCGCGTCCGGCTGGTCAGCGAGCACGGCGTCACGCTGGCCGACACCCCCGGCGACGGCGGCGACCACTACGACCACATCGTGCTCGACGCGCTCGCCGCGCTGCAGCCGGCGCACCAGCGCGACATCACGCTGGCCCGCGACCCGGCCGACGGCCAGGAGCTGATCGCCGTGCTCGGCACCGTCAGCACCGAGGCCGTCCACGAGCTGACCCAGTTCCGCCCGCGCGGCATCCGCAGCCTCGCCGTCCTGCTCGACACGCCCACGTGGTCGGCCGGGGTGAGCGCGCCCGAGCAGCGGGCCGCCGCCACCGAGGACTCGGCCGCGCTGCTGCGCGCCGCCGGCTGGGGCGTGGTGATCGCCGGCCCCGGCTCGCCGATGCCGCAGGTGTGGGCCGAGCTCTGCCAGGCCGGCGCCCGCCGCGGCACCCTGATCGGCGGGAACCGATGAGCACCGCCGCCCCGCCGCGCCCGTCGGCCACCCCGCCCCGGCGTCCGTCCTCCCAGCACCCGCTCTCCGCCTGGCGCGCCAGCCTGCTCGCCCCGGCCTGCGCCGCGATCGCGACGCTGTGCGCGGCGACGTCGGTGACCAGCGTCGTGGCCGGCCTGGCCTGGTTCGGCTACCTGTTCGTCGCCGTCCTGCTGATCGGCGCCACCGGGCTCGCGCTGCGCTCGCTGCAGGTGCCGACCGTGCTGGTCGGTCTCGGCCAGCTGCTGGTCCTGCTCTTCCTCATCACCGGCGCCTTCACCACGCACGGCATCCTGCTGGTCGTGCCGGGCCCGGACGCCTTCACCGAGCTCGGGAACACGCTCTCGGCTGCGGCCGAGCAGATCCGCGTCGGGCTGCCGCCGGTCGAGGGCAGCCAGCCGATCCTCTGCCTCATCACGATCCTGATCGGCCTGGTCGCCGTCCTGGTCGACACGCTGACGGTGGCCGCCGCGGCGCCCGCCGCGACCGGGCTCGTGCTGCTCTGCGTCTACGCCGTGCCGGCCGCGCTGTCCGAGGACATGCTGCCCTGGTGGACGTTCCTGCTCGGCGGGGCCGCGTTCGCCGGCCTGCTCGCCGTCGACGGCAACCACCGGCACCAGCGCTGGCGCACCCGCGACGCCCCCGGGCGCAGCGGCAAGCCGGGTGTGCTGTCGGCACCGGTCGCGGTCGTGGCCGCGGCGGTCGTGCTCGGCCTCTTCGGCGGGGCGATCACCTGGGTCGGCACGGTCGGGCGGATCCCGTTCGGCAACGGCGGCGACGGCCCGGGCGCGGGCGCCGGCGGGTTCGGCATCCAGCCGTTCACCGAGCTGCGCGGCATGCTCGACCAGGGCGCGAACCGGGAGCTGTTCAAGGTCCGCGGCCTCGGCACCGACCGGCGGCTGCTGCGCGCGATGACGCTCGACACCTACTACCCCAACAAGGGCTGGGGCATCCACGACGACGGCCGGTCGCAGCAGGGCATCCCGATCACGCCGCAGCTGCCGCCCGCCCCGGGCGACGACGGCGCCGGCCCGGCCCGGCGGGTCGACGTCGAGCCGACGAGCTGGCGCGACAACTGGCTGCCGGTCTACGGCGCGCCGCGCGCGATCGACGGCGCGGGCAGCGGCTACCTCTACGACCAGGTCAGCGGCACGGTGTTCACCACCCGCAGCGAGGTGCCGCCGTCCTACACCGAATACGCGTCGCTGAAGGAGCCGACGGCGCAGGAGCTGCGCGTCACCGACAAGGTCGACGACCTCCCGCCGCGCTACACCCAGCTCGAGCGGGTCGACGACCGCGTCCGCGCGAAGACCGACCAGCTGATCGCGGGCAAGTCCAACGACTTCGACCGGGCCAGCGCGATCTGGCAGTACTTCACCGCGCAGAACGGCTTCGTCTACGACACGCAGACCGCGCCGGCCAACGACGCCGACGCCCTCGCCGACTTCATCCTCAAGGGCAAGCGGGGCTTCTGCGAGCAGTTCGCCTCGGCGATGGCCGTGATGCTGCGGGTGGCGAACATCCCGTCGCGGGTGGCGATCGGCTTCACCCCGGGCGTCCCGGTCAACGACTACCTGTCGATCACCACCCAGGACGCGCACGCGTGGGTCGAGGTGTACTTCGGCGACAAGGGCTGGGTCACGTTCGACCCGACCCCGCTGTCCGACGGCCGCGGCATCACCCCGTCGTACCTGCAGGCCGGCGGCGAGAACGGCGACCAGCCGGACGACACGCAGGTCGCGCCGAGCACGGTGCAGTCGAGCGCCGCGCCGACCGGCGTGCCCCGCGACACCGGGCCGAACGCACAGGCCCAGGACACCCAGCAGACCGACGACGGCACGCCCGCCTGGGCGTGGATCCTGGTGTACGTGCTGGCCGGCTTCGCGATCCTGGCGACCCTGCTGGTGGTCGTCGGCGGAATCCTCTACCGGAGACGGCCGGGGGTCACGCCGGAGAGCGCGCCGGCCCGGACCGGGCTCGGGGCGGTGCTGACGAACTGGATGCCGCTGATCACCACGGTGCTGTGGGTGGCCGTGCTGGGCGTGCTCTCGTCGCTGCTGTCGTGGTGGTTCGGCTTGATCGTGGTGCTGCTGCTGGCCGCGTTGCTCGGCCCGTCGGCGGCCCGCGACGTCGGCCGGCGGCGACGGCTGCAGGAGATCGTCGGGCAACGGCCGGGCGCGGCGGACGCGGCGTGGTCGGAACTGCGCGCCGAGTGCGCCGACCGCGGGCTGCCCATCCCGCCGGGCGACACGGTCCGGGTGGCCGGGCAGAAGCTGGCGAAGAAGCACCACCTCGACGACGAAGGCCGCGAAGGCCTGCGCACGGTCATCGGGGTCGTGGAACGCTCCTGGTACGGCCAGGACGGCGAAAGCGACCCGACGCTGCCCTCGGCGTTCGACCACCTGCGCCGGAGCCTGCACCGCAACGCCCCGCTGTCCTGGAAGGGCCGCCTCTTCCCGCGCTCGATCTTCCGCAACCGCGACTGACCGTTCCAGGCAGCACGCGAGATCCGCCGGGAATCACGTGAGTTTCGCCCCTGATCACGCGGGATCCGGTTCTGCTCACACGGGATCCGGGGCTGGTCACGCGGGTCGCGGAGCGGGGCACGCGGGGCTCACCCGTCCGGGGGGTCACCGACGGTCACCGCGGCGGCGAACCGGTCCTCAAACGTAGCTGAGCACACAAGAAGATCCGCGTCCCACCGGGCGGGCGGGACGCGGATCTCGTGGTCTTGCGGCGCTACTGCTCTTCGAAGCGCTGGCGGAAGCGCTCCTCCATCCGCTGGGTGAACGAGCTGCGGCGGCCTTGCTGCTTGCCGCCTCGTGAGCCCGGTCCACCGCCCTTGCCGTCCGATTCGGCGCCGTGCCGGATCGATGTGACGGCCAACATGACCCCGAAGAACATCACGAGGAACCCGAGCACGCTGATCAGCGGGATGTCGGCCACCCGGAACTGCGGCACCACCACGCCCAGCACCAGCAGGGCCACGCCCACTACGAACAGGGCGATGCCCTGAATACGCCGTCGGCGAGCGGGGCGACGCAACCGGGTGCCACGCACCGTGGATGCGAACTTGGGGTCCTCGGCATAGAGCTCGCGCTCGATCTGATCGAGCAGCCGCTGCTCATGCTCGGAGAGTGGCATCTTTCCTCCTCCGGCACAGCTGTCGCGGGCGCCGGGCCGCGCAACGTTCTGGACCCAACAGCCAACCCCAGGCGGGGTGGCACTGTCCAGGATACGAGGCCCGCGCCCGGACGACTACCCGATCCCGCATCCAGAAGGGATCGAATTGGGGTAAATCCGGGCCGAAGGGGGCTGACGGACCGTCACGATCGCCGATCGTGACCGGTTCAGGGCTCCCGCGGCGCCAGGAGTGAGGCCGGCCGGATGGCCGCGGAGCCGAACTTCGAGCGGGCGACGTCGGCCGCGACCTCGGCGTCCCGCCACCGCGGCGCCGGTGAATCGAACACGAGCTGCTCGCCCGCTTCGCCGGTTTCGAGCCCTTCGACCCGGACGCCGATCAGCCGCACGGCGCCGGTCGGCGCGTGCTCCGTGAGCAACGCCACGGCGACGGCGTGGATCTCGCGGGCGACGTCGGTGGCCGAGACGAGCGTGCGGGCCCGGGTGATGGTCCGGAAGTCCGCGAACCGCACCTTGATCGAGACCGTCCGGCCGCGCACCTCCCGCCCGCGCAGCGTGGCGCCGACCCGCTCGGCCAGTCGCAGCAGCTCGAGGCCGACCTCGGCGCGGTCGTGCCGGTCGACGTCGAAGGTGTGCTCGGCGCCGATCGACTTGTCCGGCGACTCGGTGACGACCTCGCGCTCGTCGATGCCGCGGGCCAGCCGGTAGAGGTGCTCGCCGGCCGCGACGCCGAGCGACTTGCGCAGCCGGTCGGGCGGGAACGCGGCGACGTCGGCGATGGTGTCCAGGCCGAGCCGCCGCAGGTGCTCCTCGGTGCGGGCGCCGACGCCCCACAGCGCCGAGACGGGCAGCGGGTGCAGGAACGCGAGGGTCTCCGCGGCCGGCACGACGACCATGCCGTCCGGCTTCGCCATGCCCGAAGCGAGCTTCGCGACGAACTTGACGTTCGCGACGCCGACCGAGCAGGTGATGCCGTGTTCGGCCGCGACGCGGTCGCGGATCCGCGCGCCGAGCTGGGCCGGCGTCGCACCGAGGCGGCGTAGCGCGCCGCTGACGTCGAGGAAGGCCTCGTCGAGGCTGAGCGGTTCGACGAGCGGGGTGAGGTCGCGGAAGATGCCCATCACGCCGCGGGAGACCTCGCCGTAGAGGCCCGCGGTCGGCGGGATGTTGATCAGGTGCGGGCAGAGGCGTTTCGCGGTCGAGAACGGCATCGCCGAGCGCACGCCGAACTTGCGCGCCGGGTAGTTCGCGGCGGCCACGACGGCCCGCGGCCCACCCCCGGACACGACGACGGGCCTGCTGGCCAGCTCGGGCCGCGTCCGCAGCTCGACGGACACGAAGAAAGCATCCATGTCGACATGCAGCATTCCGCAGCCGGCGTCGTCCGGCAGCGGTTCCCCCGGCCGGACCCGGAACCGGCCCATGCCGCCGGGAAGTTCAGCGTTTCGCCCCACGAGGGGGACGCTACCGCCCACCACCGACAGTTCCGGGCGGGCGCGGCGGGCACCACGGTGTGACCCGGGCACGCCGGCCGAAACCCGCGCCCCAGGGCGTCAGCCCGGGTGGCGCGCCAGCGCGTGCAGGCGGCCCGCGATGTTCCGCAGTGCCGGGGACGAGGCCGCCGCCTGCTCGAACGCCGCCAGGTCCTCGTCGCGGACGCCGCCCGGGACCAGGTCCGCGATCACCCGGTCGCCCTGCAGCAGGGTCACCTCGAGGCCCGCCGCCTCCAGCTGGGCCTTGAGGCCGTCGCCGTCGAAGCGGCGCAGGACCGTGTCGCCCGGGGCGATGCCGTCGACGCTCGTCAGCAGCTGCTGCGCCGCCGCCACCCGGCCCGCCAGGGCCCGGTGCAGCACCGCCGCGTGGCGGTTGGCCACCAGGACCGACACCGCTCCGCCCGGGGCGACCGCCGCCGCGAGGGCGGCCAGCACCGCGGCCGGGTCGTCGACGATCTCCAGGAGGCCGTGCGCCAGCACGAGGTCGGCCGAGCCGGCCGGGATGTGGCGGCCCAGCGCGTCGGCGTCGTCGGCGATCACCGTGATGCGATCGGAGACGCCTTCCTCCTCGGCCCGGCGCTTCAGCGTCGCGAGCGCGTTGGGGCTCGGCTCCACGACGGTCACCTGGCAACCGGCCGCCGCGAACGGCACCGCCCAGCCGCCACTGCCGCCGCCCACGTCGACGACGCCGGGGTGCTCGGCGCCCCGGGCGCGGGCGGCCTCGATCTCGGCCTCGAGCACCCGGCGAACGGCGCCCGAACCCCGGGCGGCCACGGTGTCCGTCTTCATGTCGCACAGAGTAGTGCCCGGTCCGGCTTTTCTCCCGGCTGGTCCCTTCGGGTGAACCGGAGTCACGACGCCTGGCCCGGTGGCCCCGCTGGCCACCACCCGTAGGCTGGGCTTCGTGCACACGGTCGCCGTACTCAGCCTCAAGGGGGGCGTCGGCAAGACGACGGTCGCCCTCGGTGTGGCCTCCGCCGCCCTGCGTAGGGGCACGCGGACCCTGGTGGTCGACCTGGACCCGCAGGGCAACGCCACGACCTCGCTCGACCCGCCCTACACCGACGCCACCCTCGCCGACGTGCTCGAGGACCCCACCCGCGCGACACTCGAGCGCGCGATCGCGCCGAGCGTGTGGAGTGAGGACGTCGACGTTCTCGTCGGCACCGAGGAGCTGGAGCTGCTCAACGACCCGGACGCCGACAGCGACCGGCTGGCGAACTTCTCCCGCGCGCTCGACGAGCTGCACCGCGAGCCCCTGCGCGAGACGCCGTACGAGCTGGTGATCCTCGACTGCCCGCCGTCGCTGGGCCGGCTGACGAAGTCGGCGCTGGTCGCCGCGGACAGCGCGCTGATCGTCACCGAGCCGACGATGTACGCCGTCGCCGGCGCCCGCCGGGCCCTGGAAGCGATCGAGAACATCCGCAAGGAGCTCAACCCGGACCTGCGCCCGATCGGCGTGCTGGTCAACAAGCTGCGCGTGCGCTCCTACGAGCACCAGTTCCGGATCGCCGAGCTGCGCGAGAACTTCGGCCCGCTGGTGATGCCGACGGCGATCACCGACCGGCTGGCCGTGCAGCAGGCCCAGGGCGCGTGCAGCCCGATCCACGAGTGGCACTCCCCCGGCGCGCAGGAGATCGCGCTGACGTTCAACATGGTGCTGGCGAAGATCCTGCGCTCCAACCGCGCCGGGCGCCACCGCGTCCACGGCGAGGAGCCCGAGGGTCCCGACTGGCCCGAAGGTCCGGCGCCGGAGACCGAGGCGGCCCCGGCCGAGGTGTCCGAATCCGCGGGGTGAGCCGTGCCCGAAGGTGACACCGTCTACCTCGTCGGGAAGCGCTTCGACCGCGCGCTGGCCGGGAAGACGTTGCTGCGCGGCCAGTTCCGCGTGCCGCAACTGGCCACTGTGGACCTCGCCGGGCGGGACGTGCTCGGCGTCGGCACGGTCGGCAAGCACCTGTTCACGCGCTTCTCCGGCGACCTGACCCTGCACTCGCACCTGATGATGGACGGCATGTGGGACGTCTACGCGGCCGGCGCGAAGTGGCGCCGGCCCGGGCACCACGCCCGCGTAGTCCTGACGGCGGCCGACGTCCAGGTGATCGGGTTCCGCGTCCACGACCTCAAGCTCGTGCCCGCGGCGAAGGAACGCGACCTCGTCGCCCACCTCGGCCCGGACCTGCTCGATCCACAGTGGACGGACGAGCACGCGGCCCGGGCGACGGCCGCGCTGGCCGCCGAGCCGGCCCGCGAGCTGGGGCTGGCGCTGCTCGACCAGCGCGTGATGGCGGGCGTCGGGAACCTGTACAAGTGCGAGATGTGCTTCCTGCTCGGCGTGACGCCGTGGACGCCGGTGTCCGAAGTGGACGCCGCGCGGACGGTCGCGCTCGGCCGGAAGCTGCTGCTGGCCAACGCCGTCTCCGGGCGGTTCGACCAGAGCACCACCGGCCACCTCGACCGCAACCGGAAGAACTGGGTCTACGAGCGCACCCGCCAGGGCTGCTTCCGGTGCGGCGGCCCCACCTTGGTGCGCACGCAGGGCCACGACGTCCGGCAGCGGCCGACGTGGTTCTGCCCGAAGTGCCAGTCCGGCCCCGCTCCCGCGCGCTGAGCCGACCCCGTGACGTCGTTCAAGCCCCGCTCCACGGGACCGGCACCGAACGCGGCGACCTCGCTCCCTGAGCCGTCCACGCGCTGGGCACCAAGGCCGGCGCGGAGACCCTCGTGTTCGCGCTCCGCGACGCGTCCTTCCTCGGTGACGTGCGGAAAGCTCTCCTGAAAAGTGAGATCCGGCAAATGACGTTGCCGGGTCGCGGGAACTTCGTTTAGCGTGGCGGTACACGAGAGAGGAGGTGGTCCTAAGTTGTATTCCAACAGGACTCGTGAGGTGACTGTCCGCTAGCGGATGGCACGAGATGGGACTTTGAGCAGCGATACAACGGAGCCACCTTCGGCTCATCGCCTGCTTCCCGTGTTTGCCTGATAGCGAATACCAGGCAGTCACCGGGCCCCCAGGGTTCCCGGGCACCGGTCCGGCCCGGGCTCGAGCGTTTGACGGCGTTCGAGAGACCCCCTGGGGGTACCCCCAATACCGCTCATTTGCGCAGGTCATCCCGCCGATCGGCGGTCGATGACCGCCCGGCGATCCGACCTCCGTCTTCGCCGATCCGGTTTCGCCGTTCTGTCCCCCGAACGGGTCAACCGTCGCTAGCCTGGAACCATGCTCAGGCCCGACTACCCGATCACCACGGAACGCCTGCTCCTGCGCCCGTTCACGCCCGACGACCTCGACGCGCTGAACTCCTTCCAGTCCCGCTCCGACGTCGCCCGCTACCTGTACTGGGGCCCGCGCAGCCGCGCCGAATCGGCCGCCGCGCTCGCGAAACGGGTGCACAGCTCGACGTTGACGAACGAGGGGCAGTTCCTGGCCGTCGCGGTCGAGCTGGCCGAGACCGGGCAGCTGATCGGCGACCTGAACCTCGAGTGGCTCAGCAGCGAGCACCGCCAGGGCGAGATCGGGTTCGTCTTCCACCCCGACCACCACGGCAAGGGCCTGGCCGCCGAAGCCGCCACCGAGCTGCTGCGCCTGGGCTTCGAAGACCTGGGGCTGCACCGGATCATCGGCCGCTGCGACGGTCGCAACACCGCCTCCGCCGCGCTCATGCAGCGCCTCGGCATGCGCGAGGAAGCGCGGCTGCGGGAGAACGAGATCGTCAAGGGCGAGTGGACCGACGAGCTCGTCTTCGCGATGCTCGAGAACGAGTGGAAGGACCGCGAGTAGTGGGCTCGTTCACGTCGAGGTGACGCTCCGGTCGCGCGCTCCGGGCGATTTGGCAGCATGAGGGCGTGTTCTTCGACAAGATCGTCCGCCCGGCGCTGTACCGGCTGTCCTACCACGACCCCGAGCTGGTGCACGAGCGCACGATCGGCGTCCTCTCCCGCCTCGGCAAGGCCACCTCGGTGCTGAGCCGCGTCAGCCGCGTCGACGACCCGGTGGCGGTGCTGGGCCTGCGCTTCCCGAACCGCGTCGGCCTCGCCGCCGGGATGGACAAGAACGGCCGCGCGCTGCCCGCGTGGGCCGGGCTCGGCTTCGGCTTCGTCGAGGTCGGCACCGTGACGCGGCTGGCGCAGCCGGGCAACCCGAAGCCGCGGCTGTTCACCCTCCCCGAGACCGACGCGGTCATCAACCGCATGGGCTTCAACAACGACGGCGCCGAGGCGCTCGCGGCGAAGCTCGCCCGGGAGGGCAAACCGGGCGTGCCGCTCGGGATCAGCATCGGGAAGTCGAAGGTCACGCCGCTCGAAGACGCCGTCGAGGACTACCGGTTCTCGCTGCGCGCGCTGCACCCGTACGCCGACTACTTCGCGATCAACGTCAGCTCGCCGAACACGCCGGGGCTGCGTCAGCTGCAGGACCGCGCGGCGCTGGCCGAGCTGCTCGGCGAGCTGCGGGCGACGTCCGTCGAACTGGCCGGTGGCGCCGCGCCGACGCCGGTGCTGGTGAAGGTCGCCCCCGATCTGACCGATGACGCGCTGGCCGAGCTGCTCGAGGTCAGCCTCGAGCACGGCGTCGCCGGGATCATCGCCACCAACACGACCCTGTCCCGCGACGGCATCGCGGCCGCGGAGAGCGGCCTGGCCGGACAGGCGGGAGGGCTGTCCGGCCGGCCGCTGACCACCCGCGCGGCCGAGGTCGTGCGCTTCGTGCACGACCACACCGGCGGGAGCCTGCCGATCATCGGCGTCGGCGGCATCCTCGGCCCGGACGACGCCGTCCGGCTGGTGGACGCCGGCGCGTCACTCGTGCAGCTCTACACCGGGTTCGCGCTGCACGGGCCGGGTCTGGTGCGCCGCGTCAGCCGTGGCCTCGCGGCCCGGCGGTAGACGTGAAGCGCACGTAGCCGCGCCAGGACTCGTAGCGTTCCAGGCCCGGTGCCGCCGTCGTCGCGTCCTTTTCGCACCGGACGGCCAGGACGCGGGACCCGTCCTCCAGCTCGACGCGGGCCAGCACGAACGGCTCCGGCAGCGTGGCAGCGAACCGGCCCAGCGCGGCCGGGGACAGCCGCCAGCGCTCGCCGTCCAGGCCACTGCCGTCGACGTCTTCGAGCACGCCCGGCTGCGGCGGTTCGGTGGCCAGCAACACCATCCGGTACCGCTCGGCGGTCCGGACCGGGCCGGTGAACCGGGCGCCGAGCTCGGTGAGCCGGGAGTTGAGCGGCTGGCCGCGCAGGTGCGCGCCGAACACGACGAGGTCCTCGCCGGGCTCCGGGTAGTGCGTCATCGGCTCGTCCGTGCAGACGGTGGCGAGGTCGAGGGCGATCTGGTCCTCGAACGCGCGCGTCACGAAGGTGACGCCGAACGGGCGGCGGTCGCCCGGCAGCACCGGGACGGTGACCGCGGCCAGGTCGAGCACGTTCACGAACGAGCTGTAGGTGGCCAGGCGGTGGCTCACGCCGATCGGGTCGGCCAGCGCTTCGGCGAGGTCCGGGTGGTCCGGCACGGTCGGCACGAGGAGCGCGTCGAACCCGTCGAGCGCCTGCGCGGCCCGGACTTTCAGCTCGGCGAGCCGGTGTTTGTCGGCGGCGAACGCGTGCGCGGTGTGGCCGCCGGCCGCGTGGATCAGGGTGGCGACCGTCGGGTCGGAGTCGGCCGGGTCCTTGCCGAGGAACTCCCCGATCACGGCGTAGCTCTCGGCGTCGAGCGAGCCGGTGTAGACCAGTTCGCCGGCTTCGCGGAAGGCGTCGAAGGCGATCGGTGCGATGATCGCGCCCGTCACGGCCAGCCGCGTCACGGTGTCCTCGAACGCGAGCCGGGCCGCGGCGCTCAGCGGGGCCAGGCCGGCCTTGTCCGGGATCGCGATCCGCGGGTGGTCGCCGGCGCCGAGGCGGACGTCGGCGGGCCAAGGGCGCGTGCCGGGATCGACGCCGTCCGGGCCGGTCATCAGGGCGAGCGCGTGGCGGCCGGCGGCCAGGCCGGTCGCGAACACCGAGACGCTGTCGTAGGAGCGCGACGTCGGCAGGACGCCGGTCATCGGGAGCAGGCCGAGCGTCGGCTTCAGCCCGACGACGGCGTTCAGCGCGGCCGGGATCCGGCCGGAGCCCGCGGTGTCGGTGCCCAGCGCCAGGTCGACGATGCCGAGCGCGACGGCGACGGCCGAGCCGCAGCTGGAGCCGCCGGCGACCTTCGTCCGGTCCCACGCCGCGGTCACCGCGCCGTACGGGCTGCGGGTGCCGGTGAGGCCGTAGCCGAACTGGTCCAGGTTGGTCTTGCCGAGCACGACCGCGCCGGCCGCGGTGAGCCGGGCGACGACGGTGGCGGAGGTTTCCGGGACCCGGGCGAACGACGGGCACCCCGCGGTGGTGGGCTGCCCGGCGACGTCGATCACGTCCTTGACGGCGATGACGGTGCCCGCCAAGGGCAGGACTTCACCCGCCTTCACCCGTTCGTCGACCGCCTTCGCGTCGACGAGGACGTCCTCGATGGCGCGCAGGGTGGTCCAGAGTTCGGGGCGATCGACCTCGGAGACGCGCTCGAAGGCCGCGATGACGCGCTGGGTCGCGCTGGGTGGGGTGGTCGGGACGGGGTCCGGTTCCGGCGGGAGCGTGTTCACGGGGCGTCCTTCCCTCGGCGGAAAGCGAGAAAGTCCACTGTGTACGGTCGGCGCCGGCGAACCTCAGAGCACGGCGGGCCTTCCGTCGGGTGCCACCACTGCTTGCATGACAGAAACGTTAGGTCGTGCACGTTTCCGTCGCTACCGGTTTCCGATTACGCGCGTGTTTCGGGACCAAGGGGTGAACAGGCGGCGACGCCGGGGTGAAACGCACGATCACGCACGCCGCGTGACCGGACGGGTCCGCAGCCGGACGACGGCACCCGGATGGCAGAGCGGGGCACCTGAACGGCCCAGCGCGGGCCGTTTCGCGTGATCGGCGGGCCGTCACGTGTGACGGGAGGGTCAACACGCGTGATTGGACAGTCGACTCGCGTGTGTGGACGGTCGACACGCGACCTGGAGGGTCGACTCGCGTCCCCAGACAGTCGGCTCGCGTACCTGGAAGGTCGGCTCGCGTGCTGCAACCCGGGTCTCGCGTGATTGGAGACGGGACTCGCGTGTTTAGGCCCGGAACTCGCGTGATTGGGGCCGGAACTCGCGAGTCACGGGCCTGGTCACGCGAGTTCCGGGCTGGATCACGCGAGTTCCGGGCCCAGTCACGCTGGTTACGGGTCTGGTCACGTGGGTTCGCGGCGGATCACGTGGGTTGCGGGGCTTGGGGTGTCAGGAGAGTTCGCGGAGGGCCATGGCCAGGCCGGCCAGGCGGTCCGTGGCGTCGGTGAGGGCCTGTTTGGACGTGATCAGGCCGTCGCCCGCGGCGGCGACCGTGTGGCCGGCCGCGGCGACCAGGCCGCCGTAGCCTTCGAGGCCGTCGTCGAGCTGCTCGCGGAGCTTGGCGACCGCCGCGTCGAGCGCCGCGCGCTCGCGGGCGGGGGCGGCGTTGCGGCCGCGCTCGATCGCCTGGATGCGGGCCGCCAGGCCGCGCAGGGCGGCCGCGGCTTCGTCGGCCGTCTGGCGGGCGTCCGCGACGGACACTTCGGACACCGGCGCGGTGCCCACCGAGGTCGGCACCGACAGCTGGCGCAGCAGCTCGAACAGCGACGCCTCGCCCTCGGCCAGCCGTTCCATCGGCTCGCGCGCCACCGACCCGGCGGGCGGCAGCGGGGGCGGACCGGCCGGGGTGGCCGGCAGCTGGACGCGGTTGAGGCCGCGGAGCTTGAGCCCGGACCGGACGCCGAAGGTGCCGAACACGACGGCACCGGCGAAGGCCATGATCGCCTGCGGCATCATCGCGGCGCCGGTGGCGCTGATCCAGCCCACGCCCGCGGCCACGGCGAGGACGCCGCACAGGATCGTCAGCAGGATCCACAGTGTGAGCGCGCGAGACGTCCGCCGCTTGCGGCGTTCCAGCTTCGCGGCGGGGTCGTTCCACCGGTTCCACTTGGTCCGGGCCTCGGCGAAGGCCGGGACCTGGTTCGCCACGGACGCCAACGACGACAGGTCCGGCATCCGCGATCCGGACGTCCGCGGCCGCTGCAACGGGTTCGGCCGCTGGTAGGACGGCCGGGCGGTCCCGGGCTTCCCGCCGGCCTGATCGGCCGGCGGGAAGTACCTCTGGACCTTCTGGAGCTTCTCCTGGGCGCGCTGGGCGTATTCGGGCAGCTTCTCGATGTGCTTGTCGAGCTTGGCGCCGAACTCGCTGAAGTCCCGGCCTCTGCCTTGCTGTCCCATGCCCGCCCCCTGGTTCGGCTCCGGCTCCGGCGTCAAGCCGGGTTCTTGCCCTGCTCCGCCTGCACGCGCGCCTGGATCTCACGCTGGATGTCGGCCGAGCTGGCGGCCGGCTTCTGGGCCGCCGCCGCGCCGCCGTCGGTCACCTGGGCGACCGAGTCGCCGCGCATCGACGCGCGGATCTGCTCGAGCCGCGACTGCCCGGCGAACTGCGTGGTGGAGGCCTGGACCTCCATCATGCGGCCCTGGACCGAGTTCTGAGCGAGTTCCGCTTGACCCAGCGCCGTGGTGTAGCGCTTCTCGATCTTGTCGCGGACCTCTTCCAGCGACGGCGTGTTGCCCGGCGCGGCCAGCTGGCTCATCTGGTTCAGCGAAGCGGAGACCTGCTCCTGCATCTTCGCCTGCTCCAGCTGCGAGAGCAGCTTGGTGCGCTCGGCCAGCTTCTGCTGCAGCATCTGCGAGTTGCGCTCCACGGCCTTCTTGGCCTGGGCCGCCGCCTGCAGCGACTGGTCGTGCAGCGTCTTGAGGTCCTCGATGTTCTGCTCGGCCGTGACGAGCTGCGTCGCGAAGCTCTCCGCGGCGGTCTCGAACTCGGTCGCCTTCTGCTCGTCACCCTTGCCCCGGGCCTCGTCCGCGAGGACGAGGGCCTGGCGGGTCGAGGCCTGCAGCTTCTCGACGTCGCTGAGCTGCCGGTTGAGCTTCATCTCCAGCTGACGCTGGTTGCCGATCACGGAGGCGGCCTGCTGCGTCAGCGCCTGGTGGTTGCGCTGCGCCTCCTCGATGGCCTGCTGGATCTGTACCTTCGGGTCGGCGTGCTCGTCGATCTTCGACGAGAACGCCGCCATCATGTACTTCCAGAACTTCACGAACGGGTTGGCCATCTCCTCCGCCTGCCTTCTTGCGTCCCACGGGCCTTGAGTACTCGGGGTGGTGGGGCGTCGCTCCCCTGCACATGCAACGCACCGACCCCGGCGTTGGGTTCCATCGTGTCAGGTCGGCCACGTCCATTCCAGGCGACCCCGGGGGATTTCAGGGTTCACCCCCTGATCACCCCGGTATCCCACGGGTATCCCACGCGAACGGCCCCGGGCGCGTTGCCCGGGGCCGTCGTCGTGTCCGATTCGTGACTAAGCGGCGATCGTGGAGGCCAGCTTCGGCTGCCCGATCGTCGTGCGCAGGGTGGTGTTCATCCGCGGCGCCGGCGAAACCCGCAGGTCCGCGAGGTCGTTGCCGATCAGCTCGGACATCAGGCGGCCGCCTTCGATCCCGGCCGCCGAGGCCTTCGCACCGCGGTCGGGCACCTTCTCCCGGGGCGCGCCGTCCACGATCCGCTCGTCGACCGGCGCGACCTCGACGTTGTCGAGGGCCGAAACGTCCGCTGCCACGTGGTGCAGCAGTTCGCCGAGCGGAAGGTCCAGGGCCTGGCAGATGGACGCGAGCAGCTCGCTCGACGCCTCCTTCTGACCGCGTTCCACCTCGGAGAGGTAGCCGAGGCTGACCCTGGCGGCGCGGGAGATGTCGCGCAGCGTACGACGCTGGTTGGTGCGGGCATGACGGAGCCGATCACCGATCGCCTCACGCAACAGCACGGTCATCACGCGCCTCCCTTCCGTACAAGTACCCCCTACGTTACCCAGAGCGGCGCCCCGGGCGCAGGATTTGGGTGCCCGTACGCCAAGGGCGAACGCCCGATTCACGCCAGATGTTCCCCGAGCAGGGCAAACGCGGCGCGGACCGACGAGGTCCTGATCAAGTCCCGGTCACCGCTCAAGGCCAGGGTACGGACTGTGACAAACGAGGCTCCGCCTCGGTCCGGGGGCTCCGCCACCCCAGCCTCCGAAACACGCGGTGGCCCGGCGAGCCCGATGTGCACGGTGCCCGGCGCGACGCCGTCCTGGGCGGCCGGGCCGGCCACGCCGGTGAGCCCGAGCCCCCAGGTGGCGCCGCAGCGCTCGCGGGCGCCCTCGGCCAGCTGCGCCGCGACCTCGGGGTACACCGCGCCGTGCTCGGCGAGCAGCTCGGCGTCCACCCCGGCCAGCCGCGTCTTCAGTTCGGTGGCGTAGACGACCAGGCCGCCGCGCAGGACCGCGCTCGCCCCCGGCACCCGGGCCAGGGTGGCGCAGACCAGCCCGGCGGTCAGCGACTCGGCGGCCGCGACCGTCTCGCCCCGGGCCCGCAGCGCCGCGACCAGGGCCTTCTCGTCCACGCTCAGTTACCGGTGACCCGGCGCCCGGCCGCGCGCAGGCGCACCGCCCGGACCAGGTAGTCGACGCCGGTGACCACGGTCAGCACCAGCGCCAGGCCCATCAGCGCCCAGCGCACCGGGTCGGCGCCGGCGGGCAGCGGCAGCAGGTACGCCGTGATCGCGGCGATCTGGGCCATCGTCTTGGCCTTGCCGCCGCGGCTGGCCGGGATCACGCCGTGGCGGATCACCCAGAAGCGCAGCAGCGTGACGCCGATCTCGCGGGCGGCGATCACGATCGTGACCCACCAGCCGAGCATGCCGAGGATGCTCAGCCCGACCAGGGCGGCGCCGGTGAGCGCCTTGTCCGCGATCGGGTCGGCGATCTTGCCGAAGTCGGTGATCAGGCCGTACTTGCGAGCCACCCAGCCGTCGAGCTGGTCGGTCGCGGAGGCGACGGCGAACAGCCCGGTCGCGATCGCGCGCCAGGTGGTGTCGACGCCGTCGCCGGTGAACAGCGCCGCGATGAACAGCGGCACCAGCACCAGCCGGGAGAGCGTCAGGAGGTTCGCGAGGTTCAGGGTCGGGACCGGGGTCGCCTCCGGGACCTGCGCCGTCGTCTCCGCGGTCGGCGGGACCAGGCCCTCGTCCGCGGCGTCGCTCGGGAGCGCACTCACCGGTCGGCGTCCGGTGCCGCGCGCACGATCAGGTCGACACCCGCCGAGTCGACTACCTCGCACCGGAGGAAATCACCCACCTGGGTCTTCTCCGGGGCGTCGAGGATGACGCACTCGCCGTCGACCTCGGGGGCCTGGTGCGCGGCGCGGCCGGTCAGCTCGCCGTCGTCGTCCAGCTCGACCAGGACGTCGACGAAGGTGCCGATCCGGTCCTCCGCGCGCTGCGAGGTCAGCTCCTCGACCAGCGCCGAGATCCGCGTGACGCGCTCGGTGACCACCTGGGGGTCGAGCTTGCCCTCGAAGCCCTCGGCCTCGGTGCCGTCCTCGTCGGAGTAGCCGAAGACGCCGACCGCGTCGAGCCGGGCGCCGGTGAGGAAGCGCTCCAGCTCGGCCAGGTCGTGCTCGGTCTCGCCGGGGAACCCGACGATCACGTTGGTGCGGATGCCCGCTTCGGGCGCGTACTCGCGGATCTGCTCGGTCAGCGCGAGGAAGGAGTCGGTCGAGCCGAACCGGCGCATCCGGCGCAGCACCTGCTCGCTGGAGTGCTGGAACGACAGGTCGAAGTACTCGGCGACACCCGGCGTGGTCGCGATGGCCTTCACCAGCTGCGGGCGCGTCTCGGCCGGCTGCAGGTAGGAGACGCGGACGCGCTCGATGCCGTCGATCTCCGCCAGCCGCGGCAGCAGCCGCTCCAGCGCGGTGGCGCCGTCACGGCCGAAGTCCTTGCCGTAGGACGTCGAGTTCTCGCTGACCAGGAACAGTTCCTTGACGCCGTGCTCGGCCAGCCACATGGCTTCGGCGACGATCTCGTCCGGCTGGCGGGACACGAAGGAGCCGCGGAAGGACGGGATCGCGCAGAACGAGCAGCGCCGGTCGCAGCCGGAGGCGATCTTCAGCGCGGCCACCGGGGAGTCGTCGAGGCGCGTGCGCAGCACCCGCGGGCCCCAGCCGTGCTGCGCGTGGCCCGGGACCTCGACGTTCTCGGCCGCGGCGGGCCGCTGGACCGGGCTGATCGGCAGCAGCTTGCGGCGGTCGCCCGGCGTGTGCGAGGCGACCTTGCGGCCGGCGACGACGTCGTCCAGGCGGTCGGAAAGGTCGGCGTAGTGGTCGAAGCCGAGGACGGCGTCCGCCTCGGGCAGGCTGTCGGCCAGCTCGTGGCCGTAGCGCTCGGCCATGCAGCCGACGGCGACGACCTTCTTGCCCGTGTCCGAGGCCGCCAGCAGCGTGTCGACGGAGTCCTTCTTGGCCGACTCGACGAAGCCGCAGGTGTTGACCACCACGACGTCGGAGTCCTCGGGATCGGCCGCCAGCTCCCAGCCGCCGGCCGCCAGCCGGCCCGCCAGCTCCTCCGAGTCGACCTCGTTGCGGGCGCAGCCCAGGGTCAGCAGGGAGACGCGTCGGGTGGCGGCAGGTTCCGTGGTGGGAGAAGGCACGACGTTCAGGGTAGCCGCCGGTCCTCGCCGGTCCGACGACGGCGTAGCCCGGTCGTGTCATCCCGCCTCCAGGGCCGTGTGGTTGAGTTGACGCTCGTGCCGTCCGACTCGCCCCGCCCGACCGTCCGCCGTGCCCGGATCGCCGACATCCGCAAGATCAAGGCCCTGGTCGACGCGGACGCGGGCCGCGTGCTGCTGGAGAAGGACCTGGTCACCCTCTACGAGGCCGTCCAGGAGTTCTGGATCGCCGAAGCGGCGGGCGAGGTCCTCGGCGCGGCCGCGCTCCACGTCCTCTGGGAGGACATCGCCGAGCTGCGCACCGTGGTGGTCGACAAGGCCGCCCGCGGCCAGGGTGTCGGGCGGCTGCTGGTCGCCCGGCTCGTCGACGAGGCCCGTGAGCTCGGTCTCCGGCGGCTGTTCGTGCTGACCTTCGAGACCGGCTTCTTCGCCGGCCACGGTTTCGTGGAGATCGACGGCACCCCGGTGTCGCACGAGGTCTACGAGGAGATGCGGCGCTCGCACGACACCGGCGTCGCCGAATTCCTCGACCTGCCGTATGTCAAGCCCAACACCCTGGGCAATTCACGCATGTTGCTCCAGCTCTGAGGGAAATTCACCGAACATCCTCCTTTCGGGCGGTGACGGCGGGACAAAGCGCACTCGAAGCTGATCGGGCAAATCGTCCACTTGATCAGCAAGGGAACGCACACGATGCGCACGACACTCCGGAACCTGGGGGCCACCATGACGGTGGCCGTGACTGTCGGCTTGGGGGCCCTGCTGGGCACCGGCACCGCCGCGGCCGTCGACATCCCGACGGTCACCGACCAGTACCTCTTCCACACCTCGCTGTCCGGCTTCGAGTCCACCCGGGCGCAGAAGCCCTACAACGGCCAGCTCGACTGGTCGTCCGACGGCTGCTCGTGGTCGCCGGACACCCCGTTCGGCTTCCAGTTCCTGCCGGGCTGCCACCGGCACGACTTCGGGTACCGCAACTACAAGAAGCAGGGCCGGTTCACCTCGGCGAACCGCCTGAAGATCGACGACAACCTCTACAGCGACCTGAAGAGCGTCTGCGGGTCGAACGTGGTGTGCAAGGGCGCGGCCTGGACGTACTACCAGGCCGTCCGCAAGTTCGGCGGCTGAGCCGGTGGTCTGACCGCCTTCCTGGCCCGGACTGTCGCGGTCCGGGCCAGGATGGGGGCATGGAGATCGATCACCTGCTCAGCACCACCCGCGCCGTCCGCCGCAAGCTCGACCTCGATCGCCCGGTCGAGGCGGCGGTCCTCGAGGAGTGCCTGAACCTCGCGCTGCAGGCACCGACCCCGGGCAACGCCCAGGCGTGGCGCTGGCTCGTGGTGCGCGACCAGCGGGTGAAGGACCGGCTCGGCGGGCTGTTCCGCGAGGTCGGCGCGGCCTACCTGGCGGACCGCGAGGCGGGCGACGCCGCCACCCGGCGGGCGCTGGCGTCCGGGCAGCACCTCATCGACGTCATCGAGCGCGTGCCGGTGTTCGTCATCCCGTGCCTCAAGGGCCGTCCGAGCGGCGAGAACGCGACGGACGCGGCCTTCTACGGCGGCATCTTCCCAGCGGTCTGGAACTTCCAGCTGGCCCTGCGCTCCCGCGGCCTCGGCTCGACGCTCACGACCTACCACCTGTCCCGCGAGGCGGCGGCCGCCGAGATCCTCGGCGTCCCGGCCGGCTTCACCCAGGTCGGCCTGCTGCCGGTGGCGTACACGACGGTCCCGGACTTCAAGCCGGCCGCGCGCGTCCCGCTGGCCGAGGTCGCCTACCTGGACCACTGGGGCACGCCGCTCAGCTGATCCGGACCGTCGCCTCCCCGGCGTCCTGGCTGACCGACACCAGCTCGACGCGGCTCGCGGCGAAGCTCGTCGCCTGCGGGCCCGTGCGCGGGCCGGTGTGCAGCTCGGCCGTGGTGCTCTCGCCGCGGCCGGGCTCGCTCAGCAGGAAGGCCACCGAGGCCTCGCCCTGCCAGAAGCACTGCATGCCGGGGCGGCACCGGGAGTCCGAGACCAGGCGGGTGTACCGCACGGTCAGGTCGCGCCCCTGCACGGCGGCCTCCTGGCCGAGCCGCAGGGTGACGTCCTGGCCGAGCGCGGTCCCGACGGTCGAGGGAGCCGACGCCGCCGGCGTGGACGCGGGTACGGCCTGCCCGGAGGCGACCGAGCTCCCGGCGCTCACCGCGACGACGGCGAAAGCGAACAGTCCGGCTGCGAATCGCTGTGTGTCCACGTGCTCAGGACGGAACGGGCCCGGCCGCGGGTTGCATCACTCGTCGTCCGGGTCGGCCGGCACCGGGTCGCCGCCGCGGATCATGAACAGGACCGACTCCAGCTCCTCCGGCTTGATCAGCACGTCGCGGGCCTTCGAGCCCTCCGACGGGCCGACCACGCCGCGGCTCTCCAGCAGGTCCATCAGGCGGCCGGCCTTGGCGAACCCGACCCGCAGCTTGCGCTGCAGCATCGACGTCGAGCCGAACTGCGAGGTGACGATCAGCTCGGTCGCCTGGATCAGCACGTCGAGGTCGTCGCCGATGTCGGCGTCGATCTCCTTCTTCTCACCGGCCTTCTGCGCGGTGACGCCGTCCTGGTAGTCCGGCTGCGCCTGCTCCTTGGCGTAGTTGACGACCGCGGAGATCTCTTCGTCCCCGACGAACGCGCCCTGGATGCGGACCGGCTTGCCGGCGCCCATCGGCAGGTAGAGCGCGTCGCCCATGCCGATCAGCTTCTCCGCGCCCGGCTGGTCGAGGATGACCCGCGAGTCCGTCAGCGACGACGTCGCGAACGCGAGCCGCGACGGCACGTTGGTCTTGATCAGGCCGGTGACGACGTCGACCGACGGCCGCTGCGTGGCCAGGACCAGGTGGATCCCGGCCGCGCGCGCCTTCTGCGTGATCCGGACGATGGCGTCCTCGACGTCACGCGGGGCGGTCATCATCAGGTCGGCGAGCTCGTCGACGATCGCCATGATGTACGGGTACGGCCGGTACTCGCGCTCGGACCCGGGCGGCGCCGTGATCTCGCCGGACTTCACCTTCTTGTTGTAGTCGTCGATGTGGCGGACCTTGTTGACCTGCATGTCCTGGTAGCGCTGCTCCATCTCCTCCACCAGCCAGGCCAGCGCGGCGGCGGCCTTCTTCGGCTGGGTGATGATGGGCGTGATCAGGTGCGGGATGCCCTCGTAGGGCGTCAGCTCGACCATCTTCGGGTCGATCAGGATCATCCGGCACTCGTCGGGCGTCGCCCGCGCGAGCAGCGAGACGAGCATCGAGTTGACGAAGCTCGACTTACCGGAACCGGTGGAGCCGGCGACCAGCAGGTGGGGCATCTTCGTGAGGTTCGCGGTGACGAAGTGGCCCTCGATGTCCTTGCCGAGGCCGATCACCATCGGGTGGTTGTCCTTGACCGTGGTCGGCGCGCGCAGGACGTCACCCAGGCGGACCATCTCGCGGTCGGAGTTCGGCACCTCGATGCCGACCGCAGACTTGCCGGGGATCGGCGCCAGCAGCCGGACGTTGTCGGTGGCCACGGCGTAGGCGATGTTCTTGGTCAGCGCGGTGATCTTCTCGACCTTGACGCCCGGGCCGAGCTCGACCTCGTACCGGGTGACCGTCGGGCCGCGGGTGAAGCCGGTGACCTGCGCGTCGATGCTGAACTGCTCCAGGACGCCGGTGATCGCCTCGATCATGGCGTCGTTGGCCTTGCTGCGGGACTTCGGCGCGTCGCCGAGCTTCAGCAGGTCCGGCGGCGGCAGCTTGTAGTCGCCTTCCACGGTCCGGGTGACGGCCATCGCGGGCTCGGGGGCCTTCTTCGGCTTCTTTTCGGGCACCTCCGCCGCCGGCGGTTTGGGCAGCGCCTTCGGCGGCTTGATCGGCGTCGGCATCTCGGCGAGGGCGGCCTCGATGTCGAGCTGCTCGGGGTTCGCGTCGGCGGCCTGACGGCGGCGGGACGGCTTGCGCAGCCGCGCGGCCTTCGGATCGGCCTCGGTGACGTCGTCTTCGTCGGTCGCGAAGATGGAGCCCTCGTCGCCCTCGGCGAGGTCTTCTTCGTCGAGGCCCCAGTTGCGCAGGCGGTGCGGGATCTCGCGCACGGGCGTGCCGGTGAACACGAGGATGCCGAAGACGAGGGCGAGGATCAGCAGCGGCACGGCGACCCAGGTGGTGACGCCCATGGTCAGCAGCCCGCCGGAGAAGGAACCGACGATGCCGCCGGCGTACATCCGGCCGTCGTTGGTGTCCGGGAGCGCGGTGAAGATGTGCAGCATCCCGAGCACGGACAGCACGACCATAATGGTCCCGACGACCATCCGCGGCCGCGTCTCCGGATGCGGTTCGGACCGCATCAGGGCGACGGCGATGACCACGAGCACCAGCGGCAGTGTCACGGCCCCGGCCCCCAGCACGGTCCGGGTCGCGATCTCCACACCCGCACCGATCGGCCCGGCGGCCCGCCACCAGACGCCCACGGCGGCGATGATGGCGAGCGCGATCAGCCCGAGCGCGAGCCCGTCACGGCGGTGCTCGGCCTCGAGTTCCCGGGTGCGCCCGACGGTGCGGGCCAGCGTCCCGATGCCCCGGGCCAGCAGGTTCCAGGTCCCCCGGACACCCTTGCCGAAGACACCGGGAGTCTTCCGCCGAGGAGCCGGCTTGCGAGCGGCCGGCTTCCGGGAGGTCCGGGTGCTCCGGGTGGCGCCGGAACTCGGCTTCGCCGGAGTACGGGGCTTGCGCGCCGCTGCTCCCTTCGCGCCGCTTCCCGTACTTCGCTTCCTCGTCGCCGACCCAGCCATGCTCCAACGGTAACCGCCGACGCCGTTTCGTCACATGCGCCACTCTCAGCGCATCGTGAACTTCTGCCTCACGGTCGGGCGCGGTGGGGCCATTCGGGTGAGTGGGATGGGTCGGTGGCGGTGTTGTCGGGCCGGTGGGGCGGGGTTTCGGGGTTGGGTGCGCGCGAGCGGTCCTTTCGTGGCGGGTTTCCGGGATCGGGGCGGCGCGAACGGCCCTTTTCGTGCGGGGTGTCTGGGGTTGGGCGCGCGAACGGCTCCTTTCGCGCCCGGTTTCCGAGGTTGGACGGCGCAAACGGCCCTTTCGTGCTCTACATCCGCCGGGCTGCGGCGCTGGGAACGGCCCTTTCGCACCCTTGACCAGGGGTGCGAAGCGCGCGAACGGGCCGGTCGCGACGACACCCGCGCTTAACCGTCACGAACGGACCGTTCGTGACCAGTTGGGCGCGAACGGTCCGCTCGCAACACGCGCCCCGCGTCACGAATGGACCGTTGGTGACGCAGGTCAGGGCCTCGGCGGTGCGAACGGACCGCTCGTGCCGCACTTCAGCAGGCCGAGGCAGCACGAAAGGGCCATTCGCGCCGCTCGCCTCCGGCCTCAACCGGTGTGAAAGGGCCGTTCGTGCCGCACGCACCTCCTGACCTGCGCGAACGGACCATTCGCGCATCCGCCTGGCCGACTGAGTCGCGAAAGGGCCGTTCGTGCCGCACGCACCTCCCGACCTGCGCGAACGGACCATTCGCGCATCCGCCTGGCCGACTGAGTCGCGAAAGGGCCGTTCGTGCCGCACGCACCTCCCGACCTGCGCGAACGGACCATTCGCGCATCCGCCTGGCCGACTGAGTCGCGAAAGGGCCGTTCGCGCCGCACAACCCGCGAGCGCAACCGCACGAACGGCCCGTTCGCGCCCGAACCGTCGCCAACGGACCCTTCGCCCCACCCGACCGGCCGGCCCGACCGGCCGATCCGCGTCAAGAACGTCACCAACGGGCCGTTCGTGACCCAGCCGAGCAGCCATCCGGGTGAAATCCGGCGTCTGCCATGCTCTGCGCATGTTCGCGCTGCGCACCGACGACTCGTCCCGCCGTGCCCCGGCCATCTGGCGGACCATGCTGAACATCGACCGCGGGCTGGTGAACCTCGTCGGGCGGCTGACCGTGTCCGGCCGGGTTCCGGCGCAGCTTCGGGGGCGGCCGTTGCTGATGGCCGCCAACCACATCGGTGTGTTCGATGCCTTCGTCCTGATGGCCGCGTGCAAGCGGATCGGGATCAACCCGCGCTTCATGCTGGCCGGCGGCATCCTGGACGCGCCCGTCATCGGGCCGGCGCTGCGGGTCAGCGGGCACCTGCGCGTGGACCGCAAGCACGCCGGCACCGCCGTCGGGCAGTTCGCCGAGGCCGTCGAGGCGATGAAGACCACCCGCGAGCCGATCATCGTCTACCCCGAAGGGCGGATCAGCCACGACCCGGGCCTGTGGCCGGAGCGCGGCAAGACCGGCGCCGCCCGTCTGGCGCTGGCCGCGGGTGTCCCGGTGATCCCGATCAGCCAGTGGGGCGCGCACGAGGCGGTCTACTGGGGCACCGAGACCGTCAACGGCCCGGCCGACCTGCTCCCGCTGGCCCGCTCCGGGCTCAGCGCGCCGCTGCGCCGGCCGAAGTTCCGGGTGCACTTCGGCGACCCCGTCGACCTGGCGGACGTCGAGCCGGAACGGCCCGGCGCCGGGGTGCGGGCGCACGCGAAGATCATGCAGGCGATCACCGACGGCCTGATCCCGTTGCGCACCGGCGAACTCGACCGGCCGCGCTTCCACGACCCGACGCGGCCGACCGACACCGTCAGCCCGTGGAAGCCCCTGTAACCCCGTAGCCGCAGTCCGGATTCTGGGACACGTGACCATCAGCCCCTAGAGTCGGCGGACGTGAGCACACGGATACTCGTCGTCTACTACAGCGCGACCGGGAACACCGCCGCCCTCGCCGAGTCCCTCGCCGCGGGGGCGAAGGAGACCGGGGCCGAGGTGCGGGTGCGGACCGTGCCGGAGACGGTGCCGCCGGCCGCGATCGCCACCAACCCCCGCTGGCAGGCCTGGGTCGACTCCGGCCCGCACCATGACCTCGCCACGCTCGACGACCTCATGTGGGCCGACGGCCTCGCGGTGGGCAGCCCGACCCGCTTCGGCGGCCCGGCCGCCCAGCTCAAGTCCTATTTGGACAGCACGGGTGGCCTGTGGGCGCAGGGAAAGCTCGCGGACAAGGTCGCGACGTCGTTCACCACGGCGTCGACCGCGCACGGTGGCCTGGAGTCCACGCTGCTGGCGATCAACAACGTCTTCTACCACTGGGGCGCGATCGTCGTGCCGCTCGGTTACACCGACCCGCACCTGAAGGAGTCCGGCAACCCGTACGGCGGCTCGTTCGTCTCGCGCAAGTCGGCTTCGCCGGACGACCTGGCGCTGGGCGCGCTGCGCCTCCAGGGGCGGCGGCTGGCCACGATCACGACGCACGTCGCGACCGGCCTCAAGCAGCCGGAGTAACCGGGAAAACTCTTTTGGTGGTGACGCCCGCGGCCCCTAGAGTCGCGAGGGTGACCACCGAACTGCCCGTCGTCGCGCCGCCGCGGGTCACCTCCCGTGCCCGCGGCACCACGCTCGTCCTGCTCGCCGCGCTGTTCTTCAGCACGTCGGGCACGCTGGGCAAGTCGGCGATGTCCGCCGGCGTCACCCCCGAACAGGTCGCGGCTGCGCGGATCACGCTCGCCGGGGTCGTGCTGCTCGCCGGCGTGGCGCTGTTCGCGCCGCGGAAGCTGAAGGTGCGCCGGGAGCACCTCCCGGTGCTGCTCGGGTACGGCCTGCTCGGCGTGGCCGGTGTGCAGCTGCTGTACTTCGTCGCCGCCGGCCGGATCCCGGTCGGCATCGCGATCCTGCTGGAGTTCGTCTCGCCGGTGCTCATCGCGCTGTGGGTCCGGTTCGTGCGGCGCCACCGGCTGCCACGGGCCGTCTGGGGCGGCATCGCCCTCGCGATGGCCGGGCTCGCGATGGTCGCGCAGGTCTGGCAGGGCGTGACGCTGGACGTCACCGGCCTGCTCGCCGGCGTCGGCGCGGCCCTCTGCTCGGCCGGGTACTTCCTGCTCGGCGAGCGCGCGGTGGCCGACATCGACCCGCTGGGCCTGGTCACCTGGGGCATGGTGCTCGGCGCGGTCGCGGTGTGCGTCGTCGCGCCGCCGTGGACGTGGCCGGTGCGCCTGCTCGACGTCGACGTCGAGTTCGGGGCCTGGCACCCGCCCGTGTGGCTGCTGCTGACCCTGCTGGTCCTGGTGGCGACGGTGCTCGCCTACGTCTTCGGCATCTCGTCGCTGCGGCACCTGCCGGCGTCGGTGGCGAGCGTGCTCGGGCTGGTCGAACCGGTGATCACGACGGTCGCGGCGTGGCTGCTGCTCGGCGAGGAGCTCGCCTGGCCGCAGCTGCTCGGCGCGGCGATCCTGCTGGCCGGCGCCTACGTCGTGCAACGCAACTCGGAGATCCTCACGGCCTGACAGCGTCCACTGTGGAGGGTCAGCCGCCGCCGGCTATGCGGCTCAAGGCTCCGAAGAACACTTCCGTGATCTTCGTCGGGTCGGTGGCCACGAACGCGCTGCCGCCCGTGGCTTTCGTGATGTCGTCCAGCTCCGTCTTGTCCGCGTCCGGGCCGACGCCGACGCCGATCAGCGGGATCGGGCGTCGCGCGTCCTGCAGTTTTCCCAGCTCCGTCAGCAGGTCCGCGCGGTTGATGCCCTTCGGGTCCTCGTTGCGGCCGTCCGTCACGACGATCACCAGGTTCAGCCGGCCGGGCTCCCACTCGCGACGCGCGGTGCGGTAGGTCTCCAGCACGCTGTCGTAGAGGCCCGTCCCGCCGTCGACGGTGGCCTTCAGCTGGTTCAGCTTGTAGAGCGCGCCGCTGGCCAGGTGCTGGGCGACCGGCGCCATCGGCAGGATCTCGCGGTAGTCCTTGTCGCCGTCCAAGCGGGTCGAGAACTCCAGCATCCGCAGCTGGGTCGTCGGCTTGAACAGGTGCAACGCCTTCGCCGTGGCCTCGGTGGTCAGCTGCATCCGGTTCAGCCCGGTGCCCGGCACCTGCGCGTTCATCGAACCGGAGACGTCGAGCAGCACCTGCACCCGCGCGCTCAGGTTGATGCCGGCCCACTGGTTGAGCAGGTAGTCGACGTCGACGGCGTCCGGCATGCCGAGCGTCCGGAAGCCCGTCGGCGACACGCGCGGGTCGTCCGCGTGCTCGCGCAGCGCCTGGCCGCCCGCGGCGCGCAGGCCCGTCTTCGCGATGGCGTCGCCGCCCGAGCCGTTGAGCATCGCCTCGCGCAGCTTGTCGACGATCGGGCGCTGCTCCGGCGTGATCCCGCCCAGCTCGGCGAACGGGTAGTCCAGCGTGGGCACCGCGGCCGAGTAGACGGCGACCAGCGGCGACGCCGCGTCCTCGACGTTGTGGCGCAGCAAGGAGTTCTCCGACACCGGGAACGCCGTCACCGAGCCCGTGCCGGCGCCGTCGCTCGACCCCGGCAGCCGCGCGATGAGGTCGTTCCCCTCGCCGAGCGTGTTCGTCGAGAACCGCCGCAGCTGTGCGACATAGGCCGCCGCGGCGTCGGGGTTCGACCGCACGGTGGCCCGGATCCCGAACAGGGCCGCCGCGCCGACGGCGTCGCGCGCCGGGTCGGGCATGCCGGTGACGATCCCCGCCGCGTCCGGCGCGAGGACGTCGGCCCAGCTCAAGGTGCGCGACGGCCAGCCGAGGCCCTTCGCCGCCGCTTCCGCGACCGCCAGCACCACCGGTGAGCTGGCCACCGACGCGCCGGTCTCGGGGACGTCGGCGGCGCCGAGCTGGTGGGCGCGGCGCAGCGCGAGGGTGGAGTCGGGCACCCAGACCTGCGGTCGCGGGGTGCCGTCGGACATCGCGAGCCGTTCGGCGGCCAGCGTCGCCTCACGGGTCTGGACCTCGATGGAGTCGCAGCCGAGGTCGAGGCCCTGGACGACCAGCGACAGCGCGGGCGCGATGTCCGGGGACGCGGTGACCAGGACCTTCGCCGGGTGCTCGCAGGCCGGCGCGGATCGCACCACCGAGACGGTCACCCAGGCCGCGGCACCGAGGACGACCACGAGCCCGGTCGCCAGGGCGGGCACGAGCAAGCGGCGTCGTCGCCCGTCCGGCGAATGACGTCCCATCGGCGCGGCCTCTCTTCCCGAGGCGGGTGAGACTCAAGGCTAGTCCGCAGTCCACTGGCCGCACGTGGTCCGGACGGGCTAAGAAACGCAGAACGCCTTCGCACTCCCGGAGGAGGCGAAGGCGTTCTGCGTACTTTCGAAGGGTCTAGACCGGGATGACCGTCGGGACGATCATCGGGCGGCGGCGGTAGGTGTCGGCCACCCAGCGGCCGACCACGCGGCGGACCGCCTGGGCGATGCGGTGCGTGTCGGTGATGCCCTCGGCCTCCGTGCGCGCCAGCTCCATCTCCACCAGCGGCACGACGGCGGCGAGCGCCTTCGGGTCGTCGGAGAAGCCGCGGCCGGACACCGTCGGGGCGCTGACCGGGCGGCCGGTGGCGGATTCGATCGCGACGCTGATCGAGATGAACCCGCCCTCACCCAGCACCAGCCGGTCGGACAGGGTCGACTCGCCGACGTCGCCGACCGAGAGGCCGTCGACGTAGACGTGCCCGACCTCGACGCGGCCGGTGCGGGAGGCCTTGCCGTCGACCAGGTCGACGACCACGCCGTCTTCGGCGATCACCACGTTGTCCGCCGCGACGCCGGTGCGGATCGCCAGCTCGGCGTTGGCCTTCAGGTGCTTCCACTCGCCGTGGACCGGCATGACGTTGCTCGGCCGGACCGCGTTGTACAGGTACAGCAGCTCGCCCGCCGACGCGTGGCCGGAGACGTGCACCTTGGCGTTGCCCTGGTGCACGACGTTCGCGCCGAGCCGGGTCAGGCCGTTGACCACGCCGAACACCGCGGTCTCGTTGCCCGGGATCATCGAGCTGGCCAGCACGACGGTGTCGCCCGCGCGGATCGAGATCTGCCGGTGCTCGCCGCGCGCCATCCGCGACAGCGCCGAGAGCGGCTCGCCCTGGGACCCGGTGGAGACGAACAGGACCTTGCTCTCCGGCAGGCCGCTCGCCTGGTCGAGGTCGACCAGCAGGCCGTCCGGCACGTTGAGCAGGCCGAGGTCGGCGGCGATGCCCATGTTGCGGACCATCGACCGGCCGACGAACGCGATCCGGCGGCCGTGCCGCTGCGCGGCGTCGAGCACCTGCTGGACGCGGTGCACGTGGCTGGCGAAGCAGGCCACGATGACCCGCTGGCCGACGCGGCGGACGACGTCGTCGAGGACCGGGCCGATGTCGCGCTCGGGCATCACGAACCCGGGGACCTCGGCGTTGGTCGAGTCGACGCAGAACAGGTCGACGCCCTCGTCGCCGAGCCGGGAGAAACCGGCCAGGTCGGTGAGGCGGCCGTCGAGCGGGAGCTGGTCGAGCTTGATGTCACCGGTGTGCAGGACGACGCCCGCCGGGGTGCGGATGGCGACGGCCAGCGCGTCCGGGATCGAGTGGTTCACCGCGAAGAACTCGAGGTTGAACACGCCGACGTCGCGGCGCTCCCCCTCGCGGACCTCGATCAGCTTCGGCCGCTGCCGGTGCTCCTTGGCCTTGGCCGCGAGCAGGGCGTTGGTGAACCTCGAGCCGTAGATCGGCAGGTCCGGCCGCAGGCGCAGGAGGAACGGGACGGCACCGATGTGGTCCTCGTGCCCGTGGGTGAGCACCAGTCCTTCGATGTCGTCGAGGCGGTCCTCGATCGCGCGGAAGTCGGGCAGGATCAAGTCGACGCCGGGCTGGTCGTCTTCGGGGAAGAGCACCCCGCAGTCGACGATGAGCAGCCGGCCGGCGAACTCGAAGACGGTCATGTTGCGCCCGACCTCGCCGATACCGCCCAGCGCGACAACGCGCAGGGCCCCGGCTGGCAGTTCGGGCGGGGCGTTGGTGGGGCCTGGACCTGGGGGAAGTGAGCTCACCGAGGCAGGGTCCCAACGCTGGTGTGCGAGGTCGGCGCCACGTAGGCGGCCCTCGAGTCTGCTTGTGCCACCCGCTCACCATGCCAGTCCTGGGCCGCCGTGTCGCCCAGCGGCACGCCGCCCTGGGCCAGATCGGCGGCGATCAGGGCGGTTTGCTCGGCGGTGGCGGCCACGATCGGGAGCCGCGGCTCGCCGATGTCGAAGCCCCGCAGCTTCAGCGCGGCCTTGCTGAACGCGACCCCGCCGACCCGCGACATCGCGCGCAGCACCGGCAGCATGCCGCGGTGGTTGGTGCGCGCGGTGGACGTGTCGCCGTTCTCGTAGGCGTCGATCATCGCGCGGATCCGGCCCGCGACGACGTGACCGATCACACTCACCACGCCGGTGCCGCCGACGGAGATCCAGGGCAGGTTCAGCCCGTCGTCGCCCGAGTAGTAGGCGAGGTGCGTGTTGGCGATGACCTCGGAGCCGGCGATCAGGTCGCCCTTGGCGTCCTTGACCGCGACGATCCGCGAGTGCTCGGCCAGCCGCAGCAGCGTGTCGACCTCGATCGGGACGACCGAGCGCGGCGGGATGTCGTAGAGCATCACCGGCAGGCCGGTGCTGTCGGCGACGGTGGTGAAGTGCGCGTACAGCCCGGCCTGGCTGGGGCGCGAGTAGTACGGGGTGACGACCAGCAGCCCGTGCGCGCCCGCCGCTTCGGCCAGCTTGGCCTGCTCGATGCTGTGCGCGGTGTTGTTGGTGCCCGCGCCGGCCACGACGGTCGCGCGGTCGCCGACGGCCTCGACCACGGCGCGGACGAGCTCCTGCTTCTCCGCGTCGGTCGTGGTCGGGCTCTCGCCGGTGGTGCCGTTGATGACGAGGCCGTCGTTGCCCAGCTCCACGAGGTGCTCGGCCAGCTCCTGCGCCCGCTTCAGGTCCAGCGCGCCGTCGGCGTCGAAGGGGGTGGCCATCGCGGTGAGCACGCGCCCGAACGGCCGTCCGGGCGCGGCGGTTGGTGGGTTGGACATGCTGAGACGGTACCTCCTCCCCCCGACGAAAACCGCGCCGACCTGGTCGGGTGCGGGAAAGTGCGGAGGATTTCCGGGGTCCGGCCGTTCGTCCCGGAACTTCTACTTGACCTTGGTCACGATCGGCGCGGTGATCGGGCCGCCGTCGGCCTTGGTGAGGACGCAGTAGAAGTCGCGGCTGGGCTCCTCGCCCTTCACCGGCGTGCCCGTCCACTCGGCCGCGGTGGGCACGAGCGCGCGGTAGGTGAGGCCGGTGCGCTTGGCCTCCGGCACGATCGAGGAGCGGAACGCCGTCGCGCAGGCGGCTTCGGCGCTCGCTTTCACCGCGTCCAGGCCGGGGTAGGCGGCCACCGCGACGTCCTCGGTGTTCCAGTTCTCGACCGACAGCAGGCCGCCGATCTCGTAGACCTCCAGCGAGTGGCTCTTGTCGCACTCGGACTTGTTGTCGTCCTCGCTGATGATCGCGCCGTCCTGCACCGGGGCGTTGAAGCACCGGTAGTAGCTGCCGATGGCCGCGCGGATCTGGCCGCCGATGCCGTAGGTCATCGTCGGCTGCTTCTGCGCGTCGACCGCGGGCTTCTCGAAGGCCTTGCCGGCGAAGAACCCGCCGACCAGGGCGGCCACCACGAGCACCGCGGCGAGCGCGATCCACAGCCCGCGCAGGTTCTTCTTCGGCGGCTGCGGCGCCATCCGGGTCGGCGGGCCGCCCTGCAGCATCGCCGTGCCGCCCGGCGGGGTCGGCCGCGCGCCCTGGGCCGTGGCCAGCAGGTTCTGGGCCTGGGCCGTGGTCAGCCGGGCCTCCGGCTTGGCGACCAGCAACCCGAGGATCACCGCGGCGATCGGGCCGTGGCCGCGGGTCAGGTACGGGATCTCGGTCATGATCGCGTGCAGCGTCGCCGCCGTGGTCGCCCGCTCGAACGGCATCGTGCCCTCGACGGCGTAGAACAGCGTCGCGCCGAGCGACCACAGGTCGGACTCGGGCATGGCCTCGCGGCCTTCGACGCGCTCCGGCGCCATGAACGCGGGCGAGCCGACGATCATCCCGCTGGTGGTCAGGCGCGGGTCGTCGATGGCGTGGGCGATGCCGAAGTCCGTCAGCTTCACCCGGCCGTCCGGCGCGACCAGGATGTTCGCCGGCTTGACGTCGCGGTGCACGATCCCGGCCTTGTGCGCGGCCTGCAACGCGGTGAGCACCCGCTCCCCCAGCTGCGCGGCCTGCGCCGCGTGCATCGGGCCGCGCTGGCGCACGAGGTCGGCCAGCGACGGCGCCTCGACGAGCTCCATCACGATGAACGTGGTGCCGCCGTCGGTGACGACGTCGTAGACCGTGACGATCGACGGGTCGTTGAGCCGCCCGCCGGTGCGCACCTCGCGCAGGGCGCGCTCGGAGAAGACGGCGGCGGACTCGGCGTCGGGCAGCCGCAGCTCCTTGACCGCCACCTGGCGGCCGATCACCTGGTCCTGGGCCCGCCACACGACGCCCATGCCGCCCCGCCCGAGCTCGCCGAGCAGGACGTAACGGCCCGCGACAACCCGCTGACCAGGCGTGGCGGGCGCCCGCGGCGGGTACGGACGGGTCTGTTCGTCGGTCACGGTGCTCCTTCAGGCGGCGGTCGCGCAGATGCTAGTCGGACCGCCGCGGAGCGCCTCGGGTTCCGCGCAATTCGTGACTCAGCGAGCCGGGGCGTACCTTTCGCCGCGGTACGGGATCCAGCGGTAGCCCGGGGCGAAGTCGCTGAAGTCGGACCGCCGCCCGGCCGCGAACCAGATGTCCTCGCTGACCACGAGACCGGGCACGAGCGTCAGGTCCTGGGCCATGAGCTGGTCGTAGCTGCGCAGCTCGTCCGTCTTCGGACCGGCGAGGGCGTAGCGGTAGACCGGTGGCGCGGTCCGGAGCTGCCAGTAGAGCCGGCGCCCGGCCGCGGTGACGGCCGTCGCGTCCTCGTCGGACTCGACGCCGCGCTCGCCCACCCCCTCGGGCGCCACTCCGCACCACCAGCCGCCGTTGGCGGTGAAGATGCGCGAAGGCCAGCCCTCGAAGTGGCGCGCGAGATCCCGGGCGTGGGTCTCACGCCCCCCGCATTCGGCGTTGAGGGCGAAGATCCAGGCCATGGTCGCGGCCTCCCTGCTCGTGGGGTGTCAGCCGGTGAAGGTCAAGTAGATCAACACCAGGTTCAACGCGATGATGACCGCCGCGATCAGCGACGCCGCCACCGTTGTCAGGCGATGGTTGGCGTCCGCGCCCATCAGCTCGCGGTCGGCCGTCAGGCGGATCAGCGGTACCAGTGCGAACGGGATCCCGAACGACAGCACCACCTGCGAGACGACCAGCGCCGCGCTCGGGTCGGCACCGAGCGCGAGCACCACGATAGCCGGGGTGAGCGTGACCAGGCGGCGCAGGACCAGCGGAACCCGCTTGTGGAGCAGGCCCTGCATGATCATCGCGCCCGCGTAGGCCCCGACGGACGTCGACGCGAGGCCGGATGCGAGCAGGCCGATCGCGAACATCAGCGCGATGCCGGGACCGAGGGCGTGGGCGACGGCGCCGTGCGCGCCCTCGATGCTGTCGACCCCCTCCTGGCCCTGCAGGTTCGTGGCCGCGAGCAGGAGCATGCCGAGGTTGACCGCGCCGGCCAGGAGCATCGCCAGGCCGACGTCGGCGCGGGTGGCGCGCAGCAGCCGCCGGCGGCTGCCGGCGTCCGCCCGGCCGTGGCGGTCGCGGACCAGGCCGGAGTGCAGGTAGACGGCGTGCGGCATGACCGTCGCGCCGAGCATCGCGGCGGCGATCAGCACGCTGCCGGAGCCCTCGAAGCGCGGGACCAGCCCGCCGAGCGTGCCCGACGCCGACGGCGGCTCGACGAACAGGCTGGCCAGGAAGCCGATCGCGATGACCAGCAGCAGGCCGGTGACGACGCGCTCGAACGTCCGCTGGCCGCCGCGGTCCTGCACGGCCAGCAGCGTCAGCGACACCGCGCCGGTGATCAGGCCGCCCACGACGAGCGGCAGGTCGAACAGCAGGTTGAGCGCGATGGCGCCGCCGACGACCTCGGCCAGGTCGGTGGCGATGGCGACGACCTCGGCCTGCAGCCAGTACCCGATCCGGGCCGGACGGGACAGCCGGGCGCGCAGGGCCTCCGGCAGGGACATCCCGCTGACCAGGCCGAGCTTCGCGGACAGGTACTGGACGAGCACGGCCATCAGGTTCGCGACGACGATCACCCAGACCAGCAGGTAGCCGTAGCGGGCGCCGGCGCTGATGTTGGCCGCGACGTTCCCCGGGTCGACGTAGGCGATCGCCGCGACGAACGCCGGGCCGAGCAGGGCCGAGCCCGTGCGCAGGCGCGACACCAGTTTCGGCCGGGCGGCCTCGGTCACAGCCATGGCGCCTGCCTCTCGAACCGGATGTCGGGGACCCAAAACCGAAGTTTAGGCATGCCGAACTTTGCCTGACAAGGGTGATCGCTCCCACCTCGGTCACCCCCGGGTACCCCGAAAAGCCGTGAAGGCCTCCTTACCGGCCTTAAGAGCCGGTAAGGAGGCCTTCACGGACAACGAGTCAGGGGTGGGCGACCTCGTGGCCGGACTCGCGCAGCGCCTTGACGGCGTGGTCGAGCTCGGTCGCGCGGACCAGGATGTGGTCGGTGTCGAACGTGGACATCGAGAACAGCGCGACACCGGCCGCGGCCAGCTCCGAGGCCAGCGCGGCGATGATGCCGGTGAGGGTGAACTCGAGCGGGCCGCGGACCGACAGCAGCCGCCAGCCGTCCTCCGCGGCCGAGCTGCCGGCCGGTTCGCGCCCGGCCGGGCAGATCACCGACAGTTCTTCGGGCGTCCGGGTCACCGAGACGAACGCGGGTTCGCCGGGAGCGAGCAGCTCCGCCGGCACCGGGGCGTCCGCGGGCAGCCGGACGACGGCGTACTCGCCGGGCCGGACGTCGATAGCGAGGCGTTTCATCAGCCTTCGAGGACCTTCGGGCTCGTGGCGATCTCGGTGCCGTCGGGCAGCGTCGAGATGGTGAAGTCCGCGAAGATGTTCGCCGCGGCCTTCTGCAGCTGCCGCAGGCACTCCACGGCCAGCTCGCGGATCTCGACGTCGGCGTGCTCGGTGGCGCGCATCGCGACGAAGTGGCGCCACGCGCGGTAGTTCCCGGTGACGACGATGCGGGTCTCGGTCGCGTTCGGCAGCACGGCGCGCGCGGCTTGGCGGGCCTGCTTGCGGCGCAGGGTCGCGCTCGGCACGTCGGCGAACTTCTCCTCGAGCCCGGCGAGCAGCTCGGTGTAGGCGTCGACGCTCGCCTGGGCCGCGGCGAGGAACTTCTCGTGCAGCGCCGGGTCGTTCGCGATCACCTCGGGCTCGACGAAGGCCGCGTTGCGCTCGGGCACGTATCGCTGCGAGAGCTGCGAGTACGAGAAGTGGCGGTGGCGGATCAGCTCGTGGGTCAGCGATCGCGAGATGCCGCTGATGTAGAAGCTGACGGAACCGTGCTCCAGCACCGAAAGGTGGCCGACGTCGATGATGTGCTCGATGTAGCCGGCGTTGGTCGCGGTGACCGGGTTGGGCTTCTTCCACGACTGGTAGCAGGCGCGCCCGGCGAACTCGGCGAGCGCCTGGCCGCCGTCCGCGTCGGTCGACCACGGCACGTCCTCAGGCGGGAAGAACTCCGTCTTCGCGATCAGCTGCACCTTGGGTGACACGGTTTCGGCCACGTCCGCACTCCTTCTCCCGGCCCGACTCCACGACTCCAGCGCAGCCTAACCGCGTGAGGGCGGCCACTCCCGGGCGACACATGACACCAGCCTTGACACCGCCATCGCCTTGACCGATGTCAGAAGTGACGTCATAGTGGTGTCATGGACCTGACGCCGTACATCGCCAACCTCCGCGAAGACCTCGCGAACACGGCCTCCGCCGGGGATGAGCACACCCGGCGTGCGGCCGCCCTGCTGTCGGCCGCGCTCGAACCGGCGGTCCGCCTGACACTGATGAACGCGCTCGCGGACCTCGCCGCCGAGGTCACCGCCAGCCTACCCGGCCAAGTCGTCGACGTCCGGCTCGACGGCCGGGACGTCCGCGTGGTCGTCACCGGCGCCGCGGAGGAACCGGCACCACGGGCGACACCACGTGACACCACACCACCACCACCGATCGACACCGGTGACATCACCCGCATCACGCTGCGGCTGGTCGACCAGATCAAGGGCCAGGCCGAGCGGGCCGCGCAGGCGCAGGGCGTCTCGCTGAACACCTTTGTCTCCCAGGCGGTCCAGGGCGCGCTGGGCCACGGCGGGCTGGGCGGCAGCGGCCTGGGCGGGCTGGGCGGCGGGCGCAAGCACCACTCCAAGAGCGACCAGAGCGGCTCCCGCCTGCACGGCTGGGTCGAGGGCTGAGGGGAAACGACCATGAGCGAAGAGCAGACGACACCGAACGAGACACCGCCCGCCTCGGAGGTTCCGACCGACGAGACTTCCACCGAGCAGGCTTCCACTGAAGAAACCCACGCCGAAGAGGCCCGCACCGACGAGACCACGGCCGACGGCCTGACGCGCGTCCAGGAGTTCGAGGCCGGCGGGCCGCTCGAGCTGGACGTCGCCGTCACGATCGGGCGCGTGGAACTGGTGCTGGACCGCGAGTCCGGCGCCCGCGTCGAGCTGCGGCACGACCAGGGCGAGCAGCAGCCGTGGGTGGAGGGCGTCAACAACCTACTGTCCTGGGTCGGCGAGCGCTTCGGCGACCAGCTGGGCGTCGACCCGACGGCCTCCCCCGCCGAAGCGGTCAAGCAGAGCCGGATCGAGAAGCTGGGCAACCGCCTGGTCGTCCAGGCGCCGAAGGCGTGGCAGCTGCGCAACGTCGCGCTGTCGGTGACCGTGCACGCGCCGGCGGGTTCGCACGTCGAGGTGCGGGCGGGCGCGGCGGACGTCACCGTCGCCGGCTCGGCCGGGCGCGTCGACGTGCTGACCGGCTCCGGCGAGGTGAAGCTCGACCGGGCCGACGGCGCGGCGACCGTGCGCACCGGCAGCGGCGCCATCAAGCTCGGCCCGACACTCGGCGGCCTGCAGCTGCGCAGCGGCAGCGGCAACGTCGAGGCGACGTCGCTGGCCGGCTCGGCGACCCTGGCGACCGGCACGGGCGACGTCTGGCTGGGCGCGGTGACCGGCGAGGTGATGGCCCGCACCGGCAGCGGCGACCTCTCGGTGGCCGACGCCGGCGCCGGCACGCTCGACCTGATCACCGGCTCCGGCGAGGTCCGCATCGGCATCCGCGGCGGCACGACCGCCGAGGTCGACCTGACCTCCAGCGGCGGCCGCGTCTCCAGCGAGCTGGACGTCGCCGGCGCCGCCCCCGCGGGCGGCGTGACGCTGAAGGTCCGCGCCCGCACGGGCTCCGGCAACGCCGTGGTGACGCGCGCGGCCGGCTGAATGAGGGGGTGACGGGCCGTTCCCGGTGGGGGTACCGGGAACGGCCCGTTCTTCACGTCCGGGTGCCAGGATGGCGGCATGACGACGGTGGAGACCGAGCGCGCGGTGTACCGGGCGCGGCTGCGCGGGTGCCTGCTGGGCGGCGCGATCGGTGACGCGCTGGGCAACCCGGTCGAGTTCCAGGACCTCGCGGCGATCCGGCGGCCGGTCGGCCTAGTGGCGAACGCCGAGGGCGTCGCGGAGATCACCGACGACACGCAGATGACGCTGTTCAGCCTCGAAGGCTTTCACCGCGGCTGGGTCCGCGCGCAGGCGAAGGGCATCGGCGGCGCGATGGCGCAGCTGGTCCACGACGCGTACCTGCGCTGGCTCGACACGCAGGAGCACCCGGTGCCGCCGCCCGCGGAAGGCCGGCGGCACCGGGCCGGGCAGCTGCGGCTGGAGCCGTGGCTCTACGCGCGGCGGGCGCCGGGTTCGGCGTGCCTCTCCGGCCTTCGCGCGGCCTACACCCCGGACACCTACGCCGAACCGGACGGCCGGCCGGGTCCGGTGAACCCGGACTCGAAGGGCTGCGGCACGGTGATGCGCTCGGCGCCGTTCGGGTTCGCAGGCGGCGCGCGGCACGCCTACGTCGTCGCGGCGAACTGCGCGCGGATCACCCACGGCCACCCGACCGGCTACCACGCGGCGGGCGCGTTCGCGGCGATGATCGCGTACCTGCTCGAAGGCGAGTCCCTGGAAGCGGCGGTGCTGCGGTCGATGCGGCTGCTCGCGCGCTACCCGGCGCACGAGGAGACGCTGGCCGCGTTGCGTCAGGCATTGGATCTGGCCTTCTCGGGCGATCCCTCGCCCGAGAAGGTTGAGTCCCTCGGCGGTGGCTGGGTGGCCGAAGAGGCGCTGGCGATCGCCGTCTACGCGGCGCTGGCACCGGTGAGCGTGCCGGACGCGCACCCGGAGACGACGTTCCGCGCCCGGCTCCGGCTGGCCGTCACGCACTCCGGCGACAGCGACTCGACGGGGTCGATCTGCGGAAACCTGCTCGGCGCATGGCACGGCGACGACGTGCTGCCGTGGGACTGGGTGTCCCTTGTGGAGGGTCGCGCGACGATCGCGCGGCTGGCGGACGACTTCGCGACGGAATCGGCGCAGACGCGCGGGTACTAGGCGAGGAACCCCGCGACCTCCAGCCGGTGCAGCTCGCTCACCACAGCGGCCGGCTTCGATGCTGCGCAGCAGGATCATGGCTCACACTGCTCCGGCCGCGCGGATCGCACGCCACCGCAACCCCGCTCACCCAGCTCACCCAGCTCACCCAGCTCACCCAGCTCAAGCTTCGAACCCGCGCCGCTGGCCGGACGAATCCATCTCCACTGAAGCCCACGCAGCTCCAGCCGCGCGCCACCACAACCCCCGCCCACCGCCAGGCCGAGCGAATCGGCCACTAAGACCGCCGCGCCCTCGGCGCCCCCCGGATCCCGATCAGCCGCCGGGCTCGCCCACCACCCCGGCCGGTCCGGACCGGGACAGGCCGGCCGGCCGGCATCAGCGCACCAGCTTCGTCAGTGCCGGGGCCAGGTCTCCTCGGGCGCCCACCGTCACTCCCGACAGGCCCAGCCACTCCGCCATGTGCCTCAGTTCCGCCGCCAGCTCCGGGAGCAGCCGCGCCAGGTCCGCGCCCTCCTCGGCGAAGGCGCCCTGGACGCGCAGGACGCCCGTCGCGCGGTCGGACTTCAGGTCCACCCTCGCCGCCAGCTCGCCGTCCAGCAGGAAGGGGAACACGTAGTACCCGTACACCCGCTTCGGCTCCGGGACGTAGATCTCGATGCGGTAGCGGAACCCGAACAGCCGCTCCGTGCGGGCGCGCTCCCAGATCAGCGGGTCGAACGGGCACAGCAGCGCGCGGCCGGTGACCGCGCGGGGGGTCCGCGCCTCGAAGTGGCGATACGCCGGGGCCTTCCAGCCCCGGACCGCCACCGGCTCCAGCACGCCGGACTCGACCAGCTCCGCCACCGCCTGGCGTGCCGGGGCCGGGCCGAGGCGGTAGTAGTCGCGCAGGTCCGTCTCCGTCGCGACGCCCAACGCGCGCGCCGAACGCTCGATCAGGCCGCGCGCCCCTTCGTCGGCCGACACCGAGACGGCCAGGATCTCCGGTGGGACCACCCGCTCCGTCAGGTCGTACAGCCGCTCGAACGACCGGCGCGTGCCCGTGGTCAGCTGGCCGACGCCGAAGAGGTACTCGCAGACGCGCTTGACCTCCGAGCGCTCCCACCACGACCCCGGGCCGCGGCGCTGCGCGTCCGCCTCCACCTGGCGCTCGATGCCGCCCGCGCCGATCGGGCCCAGCTCCTTGACCACCGACAGGATCTCGTCGACCAGGCCCGGCGACTTCTCGATGAGCGGCCCGTAGTGCTTCCACCAGCCGTCCCGCTTCGCGCCCGACCGGATCAGCGGCCAGTCCTCGACCGGCAGCAGGCTCGCCTCGTGCGCCCACGTCTCCACCAGCAGCCGCGGCTGCTTCGCCGAGTGCGACCACGCCGCGCTGTCCAGCAGCGCGGGGTCGTAGGAACCCAGGCGCGAGAACACCGGCATGTAGTGCGCCCGGACCGCGACGTTCACCGAATCCAGCTGCAGCAGCTGGACGCGCGAAAGCACGCGTTTCAGGTGCCGCCGCGACGGCACACCGGAGGGACGCGGGTCGGCGAAGCCCTGCGCGGCCAGGAACGTCTTCCGGGCCGTCGCGACACTGATCGTCTGCATGATGACGTCATCGTGCCAGCCACCACCGACAGTTTTCGGCGACCCGATAGATTCGGGTCCATGAGCGACGCCGCCGTCCGCCCCGCCGACCTGTCCGACGCCGCGGAGATCGCCCGCATCCAGCGCGAGACCTGGCACGCCGCCTACGAAGACCTCCTGGGCAAGCAGGCCCTGGCCGAGCTGGACGGCGCCGACCTGGTCGGCACCTGGACCGAGGCCATCGACTACCCGAACAGCCAGGTCTACGTCGCCACCGAAGGCGAGTTCACCGTCGGGTTCTGCGTCGCCGGCCTGGCCCCGGACGTCGAGGTCGCCGCGGCCGACGGGTCCCTGCCCGCGGACGCCGACGTCACCGGGCTGATCGCCAACCTGCTCGTCGAGCCGCGCTGGGGACGGCGCGGGCACGCCGGGCGGCTACTCGGGACCGCCGCGGCGGGGCTGCGGGCCGACGGCGCCGTGCGCGGCATCGCCTGGGTCGGCCAAGGAGACCACGCCTCCCTCGGCTTCTACCGCCGGGCCGGCTGGAACCCCGACGGCACGGTCCGCACCCTCGACACCGGCGAGCGCATGCTGCGTGAGGTCCGGCTCACCGGAACCCTCGAGCTGTCCCTCGTCTGAGTCCCGGAAGAGCACCCACCGCATCACGGCGTACATGAAGACGCCCTCGCCGGCGCCCGCCAGCACCCGCGCGAGGTGGTATTCGACGCCGAGCGCGCTCAGTCCCGCGCCCACACCCAGCAGGAACACCGCGTAATTGACGGCGATCGCCCCGGTGTAAAGCACGAGCTGGATTCCGACGGCCGCGTGGGAATGGAAGTTGAACGTCCGGTTCAGCACGAAGCTCACCGCGAACGCGCAGCCGTACGCCAGCGTGATGCCGAGCCACACCGGCCAGCCCAGCAGCCCGTGGAAAACGGTCAGCAGGCCCAGGTCGAGGCCGAAGGTGAAGCCGTTGATCAGGCAGAAGCCGAGAAACGTCGGCGCCACGATCCGCGACAGACCCCAGGGGAGAAACCGCACGACGGTCCGGCACAGGGCGCCGAATCGGTCAGCGGGCGTACGAGGTTGTTCGGCGGCCACGCCGTCAGCGTTCCAGCGGGAGGTGGCCGGAAACGGTCCGGCAGGTGATCTTCTGGTGCGGACCACCGGCCGAAGAGTAGGGCCAACCCCAGTGCGCGGAGATTTCGAACTGATAACTTGGAAGACCGGGAGCAAATCAGGAGGTGACACGATGAGCTGGATCCTGCTGACGCTGGGCGTCGCGTTCGGTTCGGCCCTCGTGCCGCTGATCAACGCCGAGGTGTTCCTGATCGGGCTGTGCGCGAGCCACCCGGGCCTGCACTGGCTGTGGCTCGGCGCGGCCGTCGCGGTGGGCCAGATCGCCGGGAAGACGCTCTACTACCTGGCCGCGCGCGGCACCATCAAGCTGCCGAAACCCCTGCACGACCGGCTGCACCGCGAGCGCCCGATGACGGCGCGCAAGGTGCGCTGGGAGCTGCGGACGAAGAAGATTCGCGCGCGGGTCGACGCGCTGCGCGAGCGCTGCCACCGCCACCCGCACTGGATGGCCGGGACGTACGGCGTGAGCTCCCTGGTCGGCCTGCCGCCGTTCATGGCGACGAGCGTCCTGGCGGGGCTGGTCCGGATGCGCCTGGCGACGTTCCTGACGGCCGGCCTGACCGGACGCTGGATCCGCTTCAGCCTGATCGCCGCCGCACCCGCCGTGTTCGCGGGCTGGATGCACCACTGACGCCGACCTGCTGGCCTCAGTGGTCGGCGGCTTCCAGTTCCAGGGCCTTCTTCATCGTCTCGCGGGCCCGGCGGCGGTCGCCCGCGATGTCGTAGGCGTACGCGAGCTTGTACCAGGCGCGCCAGTTCTCCTGGTCCGCCTGGACCTCGGCGCGGCGCTGGTCGAACCAGGCGTCGGCCGCGTCGCGGTCGACGCGGCCCGACGGGCGGCGGGGCAGGTCGGAGACGTCCGGGAGCTCGCCCTCGCTGTCCAGCCGGCGGGACAGCCGCTGGATCTGCAGGCCGTTGCGCCAGGTCACCACGACGATCCAGACACCCAGGATCGGCAGCAGCAGCACGCCGATCCCGAGCGCGATGCCCAGACCGGTGCCGGACGCGAACAGCGCGAACGCCCGGTCCGCGAGCAGGACCAGGTAGACGACCAGCGCCGCCGTCATCAGCAGCGCGACGTTGCGCGCCTTCACAGGTCGAGCACGTTCTCCAGGCCGACCGTCAGGCCGGGGCGCGTGAGCACCGTGCGCACGCCGAGCAGCACGCCCGGCATGAACGACGTCCGGTCCAGGGAGTCGTGGCGGATGGTCAGGGTCTCCCCCTCGCCGCCGAACAGGATCTCCTCGTGCGCGACGAGCCCGGGCAGCCGGACCGAGTGGACGCGGACGTCCTCGACCGTGGCGCCGCGGGCACCGTCCAGTTCGGACGTCGTCGCGTCCGGGCCCGGCGTCACGCCGGCCTCCGCGCGCGCCGCGGCGATCATCCGGGCGGTGTGCGCGGCGGTGCCCGAGGGCGCGTCGGCCTTGCGGTTGTGGTGCAGCTCGATGATCTCGGCCGAGGCGTAGAACTTCGCCGCCTGCGCCGCGAAGCGCATCGCCAGCACCGCGCCCAGCGCGAAGTTCGGCGCGATCAGCACACCCAGCGACGGCTTCGGTTCGAGCAGCGCGCGCAGCGACGCGAGCCGCTCCTCGCTGAAGCCGGTGGTGCCGACAACCGCGTGGATGTCGTGCGCCACCAGGTACTTCAGGTTGTCCATCACGGCGTCGGGGTGGGTGAAGTCGACGACGACCTGGGCCTCGGCCAGCGCCGCGAAGTCATCGCCGTCGTCCAAAGCGGCGACGACCTTCATGTCTTCGGCGCCTTCGACGGCCTTCACCACCGTCGCGCCCATCCGGCCGCGCGCGCCGAGCACACCGACGTTGATGGTCATGAAGCGATCACCTCGTGCAAGTCATCGGGCAGGTCGTCGGCGTGAGCGTACGGCCCGACGACCGCCGCCGCCGTGACCCCGCCCGGCCGTGCGAACAAAGTGCGAGCGAGGGCACACACCTCGTCGGTGGTGACGGCGTCGATGCGCGCGATCGTGTCGTCGACGCCCAGGTAGTGGGCGTAGTTGAGCTCGTTCTTGCCGATCCGCGACATCCGCGACGACGTGTCCTCCAGGCCCAGCACGATCCCGCCGCGCAGCTGGCCCTTGGCGCGGGCCACCTCGGCGTCGGTCAGGCCGTCTACGCCGACCTTGTCGAGGACCTCGCGGATCACGCCCGCGACGTCGCCGAGCTTCTCCGGCTGGCAGCCCGCGTAGACGGACATGTGACCGGTGTCGGAGTAGCTCGCGACCGACGAGTACACCTGGTAGGCCAGGCCACGCTGTTCGCGGATCTCCTGGAACAGCCGCGAGCTCATGCCGCCGCCGAGCGCCGCGTTGAGCACCGACAAGGCGAACCGGCGTTCGTCGTGACGCGACAGCGACCGCAGGCCGAGCATGACGTGCGCCTGCTCGGTGTCGTCGGTGTGCAGGGCCAGCTTCGGCACGGTCTTGATCCGTGCCCGGCCCTCGCGCGGCGCGACCGGCGTGGCCTCGCCCGCCAACCGGTCGCGAAGAGCCTTGCGCACCAGGCGAAGCACCTGGTTGTGCTCGACGTTCCCGGCCACCGCCAGCACCATCCGCGGCAGCGTGTAGCGGCGCTTGTAGAACCCGCGCAACGCGGCCGGCGACATCTCGATGATCGACTTCTCGGTGCCGAGCACCGGGCGGCCGAGCACGTGGTCGCCGAGGATCGCGCTGACGAACGTCTCGTGCAGCAGGTCTTCCGGGTCGTCGTCGCGCATCGAGATCTCTTCGAGGACGACGCTGCGTTCCATGTCCATGTCGCGATCGGTGCAGAGCGCGTCGAACACGACGTCGGTGACCAGGTCCACGGCCAGCGGCAGGTCCGCGTCGAGCACCTGCGCGTAGTAGCAGGTGTGCTCCTTCGCGGTGAAGGCGTTGAACTCGCCGCCGACCGCGTCGATCTCCTCGGCGATCTGCTTGGCGTCGCGGTGCGCGGTTCCCTTGAACAGCAGGTGTTCGAGGTAGTGCGCGGCTCCGGCGACGGCGACCGGCTCGTCGCGCGAGCCGATGCCGACCCACAGCCCGACCGTCGCCGAGCGGGACGCCGGCACGTGCTCGGTGATCACGCGCAGGCCACCGGGCAGAACGCTGCGCTTGACGACCGCACCGTCCGGAGTGGACTCCAGCGTGCGGGTGGTGCCGACGGGCTGCTCGTGCCCGGAAACCTGCCGTGCCATGGGTTCCTTACTCACGATGCCGTGAAGGCCCCCTGCCGCCGACGGTCGTGAGTGGTTAGGGCGGTTCTAACCGCCCTAACCACTCACGACCCGCACCGAGCGGATCAGGAGGCCTTCACGCTGACTGGTTCTGCTTAGGCGTCGGCCTTCTCGGCGTCGGCGTCGGCGGCGGGAGTGGCGGCCGGGGCCTCCTCCTCCTGGACGACGATCAGGCTGATCTTGCCGCGGTTGTCGATGTCGGCGATCTCGACGCGGAGCTTGTCGCCCACGTTGACAACGTCCTCGACCTTGGCGATCCGCTTGCCGTTGCCCAGCTTGGAGATGTGCACCAGGCCGTCCTTGCCCGGCAGCAGCGAGACGAACGCGCCGAACGCGGCCGTCTTCACCACGGTGCCGAGGAAGCGCTCCCCGACCTTGGGCAGCTGCGGGTTGGCGATGGCGTTGATCAGGTCGATCGCCGCCTCCGCCGACGGGCCGTCGGCCGCGCCCACGTAGATCGTGCCGTCGTCCTCGATGGAGATGTCGGCACCGGTCTGCTCGGTGATCGAGTTGATCATCTTGCCCTTCGGGCCGATGACCTCGCCGATCTTGTCCACCGGGATCTTCACGCTGGTGACGCGCGGCGAGTACGGGCTCATCTCGTCCGGGCCGTCGATCGCCTCGGCGATGACCTCCAGGATGGTGAGACGGGCGTCCTTCGCCTGCTTCAGCGCGGCGGCGAGCACCTCGGAGGGGATGCCGTCGAGCTTGGTGTCCAGCTGCAGGGCGGTGATGATGTCCTTGGTGCCGGCGACCTTGAAGTCCATGTCGCCCATGGCGTCCTCGGCCCCGAGGATGTCGGTCAGCGCGACGTAGCGCGTCTCGCCGTCGACCTCGTCGGAGATGAGGCCCATCGCGATGCCCGCGACCGGCGCCTTCAGCGGCACACCGGCGTTGTACAGGCCCATGGTGGACGCGCAGACCGAGCCCATCGAGGTCGAGCCGTTGGAGCCCAGCGCCTCGGAGACCTGGCGGATCGCGTACGGGAACTCGTCGCGCTTCGGCAGCACCGGGACCAGGGCGCGCTCGGCGAGCATGCCGTGGCCGATCTCGCGCCGCTTCGGCGAACCGACGCGGCCGGTCTCGCCGGTGGAGAACGGCGGGAAGTTGTAGTGGTGCATGTAGCGCTTGTGCGTCTCCGGGGACAGCGAGTCGATCTGCTGCTCCAGGCGAAGCATGTTCAGCGTGGTGACGCCCAGGATCTGCGTTTCTCCACGCTCGAAGAGTGCCGAACCGTGGGCCCGCGGGATCACGGCGACCTCGGCCGAGAGCGACCGGATGTCGGTCAGGCCGCGGCCGTCCATGCGGATCTTGTCCGTGAGGACGCGCTTGCGCATGACCTTCTTGGACAGCGCCTTGAACGCGGCGCCGATCTCCTTCTCGCGGCCCTCGAAGGCTTCGCCCTCGTTGATGCCGACCTTCTCCAGCACGGCAGCCTTGACCTGGTCGGTCGCGGCGTCGCGGTCCTGCTTGCCGGCGATCTGCAGCGCGTTCGCCAGGTCGTCGGTCGCGATCGCGGCGACGGCGTCGAAGGCGTCCTGCTCGTAGGCCAGGAAGACCGGGAACTCGCCGGTCGGCTTGGCGGCCACGTCGGCCAGCTTCTGCTGGGCTTCGCACAGCACCTTGATGAACGGCTTGGACGCTTCGAGACCCTGCGCGACCGAGACCTCGTCCGGCGCCTTGCCGCCGTCGGCGATCAGGTCGAGCGTGTTCTCGGTGCCCTCGGCCTCGACCATCATGATCGCGACGTCGTCACCTACGATGCGGCCGGCGACGACCATGTTGAACGTGGCCTTCGCGAGCTGCGACCAGGTCGGGAACGCGACCCACTGGTCCTCGATCAGGGCGACGCGCACGCCGCCGACCGGGCCCGAGAACGGCAGGCCGGCGATCTGGGTCGACGCCGACGCGGCGTTGATGGCCAGCACGTCGTACGGGTCGTCCGGGTTCAGGCTCTGGACGGTGATGACGACCTGGATCTCGTTGCGGAGACCGTCGGTGAACGACGGCCGCAGCGGCCGGTCGATCAGGCGGCAGGTCAGGATCGCGTCGGTCGAGGGGCGGCCCTCACGGCGGAAGAACGCGCCGGGGATGCGGCCGGCCGCGTACATGCGCTCCTCGACGTCCACCGTCAGGGGGAAGAAGTCGAAGTGGTCCTTCGGGTGCTTCGACGCGGTCGTCGCCGAGAGCAGCATGGTCTCTTCGTCGAGGTACGCGACGACGGCGCCGGCGGCCTGCTTGGCCAGGCGGCCCGTCTCGAAGCGGACGGTGCGGGTGCCGAAACGGCCGTTGTCGATCACGGCTTCTGCTTCGTGCACGGTGACTCCGGTGGAGTCGGTCATAGGGTGTTTCTCCTCTTTAGTTCCTTCGTACGACGCGAGTCTCCCACCCTGGGACCCGTTTCGCTCAAGGACGCTCGAGGAGTGATGCCGGTCTTCGATCGAAGTCCCCGGGACTCTTCCCGGGAACCACTACCGAGGACCGGCGGACGGTTCCCCGTGCGCGCTCGCGCCGTTGTTCTCTTAAACCGAAGGGGAGCGACCGGCGGCCACTCCCCTTCGGGTTCAAGCTATCGGCGCAGGCCGAGGCGCTGGATCAGCGCACGGTAACGCTCGATGTCCACCTTCATCACGTAGTTCAGCAGCCGGCGGCGACGGCCGACCAGCAGCAGGAGCCCGCGACGCGAGTGGTGGTCGTGCTTGTGAGCCTTGAGGTGCTCGGTGAGGCCGACGATCCGCTTGGTCAGCAGCGCGACCTGGGCTTCGGGGGATCCCGTGTCCGAGTCGTGCACGCCGTACTCGGCCAGGATCGACTTCTTCTCTTCGGTGGACAGCGCCACTTGTATAACTCCTCGAGATGATCAGTGCCGTGCGGCCCCGGTCGCGGAATGAACGCCGGGAAGTCGGTCACGGCCGCCACGGACTGCAGCCGGACCCGATCATTGACGTTACCATTCTGGCCACGTGTCACTCTGAGCAGGGCCTTCAGGCGCTGTTCAGCTCGAACTCGCGGGCCACCCGGTAGCGGGTTCCGCCCGGTTCGCGCTCGCTGGTCATCAGCGCCACGCGCGTGGCCTGCCAGTTCCGGCTCGTGAAACCGGCCAGCCGAGCTGTCCAACGCTCGGCGAGCCCGGGTTCTTCCCGGGGGAACCGCGCCAGCGTCAGGTGGGCCCGGTACGGCCTCGCCTCGGCGTCGGCGCCCGCGGCGTGCGCGAGCGGCGTCAGCTCCGATCCGGCGACAGTCAACCACAGCACCCCGGGGAACGTCGCGGCCTTTTCCAGCCGGACGTCGACGGCGCGGCGGCCGGCCAGCCGGTCCGCGAGCCACGCTCCCCGGGTGCCGGCGTCGTCCCGGCCGTAGTAGGCGAGCGTGACGTGCCACCTCTCCGGTGGCTCCCAGGCCAGGCCGTCACCTGGGTCGCCCAGGGCCCCGGCGACCGCGTCGACGACGTCGCCGGGCGGGAGCAGGGCGCTGAACAGGGCCGGCATCAGCCGCCGTGACCGGCCCGGCGGAGCAGGTCGGCGATCGCCGGGAAGTCGTCGTCGAGCCGCTTGGCGGCCTCGCCCAGGTCCTCGTCCTCGGCCAGGTCGCGCAGGTAGGCCAGGACGGCCTGGTCCTCGTTGACCACCGGGATGTTGTCGCGCCCGACGGTGGGCCGCGAGTCGCGGACGTCCTCCATCGCGGCCAGCATCGCGTCGCGGTTGCCGGCGGCGACCTCGGGGACCAGGATCTTGCGTTCGAGCATGATCATCCTGGCCAGCACGACCGGGTTGCCGATCTTCGCGCGCCGCCCGCTCATCACCTGGCTGAGCATGGGGGCGCTGATGCCGAGGACCTCGGCCAGGAACGCCTGCGAAACGTCGAAGGCGACGACGAGCCGGCGCACGCGGTCGCCCAGGGGCTCCCCGTACCACTCGCGCTGCAGCGCGATGTTCCGCTGGACGATCTTGTGGTCCTCCACCAGTTCCGCTCCCCTAAACCGCTTCTTCGCCCGCTCAGTCTGCACGCACACTGTCCGTGAGCATCTTGCCATCACGATCACGTCCGTGAACGCGAAATCCCCCTTTTCGCCCCGGTCGAGGCGCTACCCCGCGTCCGGGAGGGCCTTTCTGGTCTCGACGACGTCCTCGTCGATCTGGGCGACCAGCCCGGCCGAGTCCGCGAACCGCACCTGGTCGCGCAGCCGGGTGCCGAAGTCGATCGCGACGTGCTGGCCGTAGAAGTCCTCGTCGACGTCGAGGACGAACGCCTCGACGGTCCGCTCGCGCCCGGAGAACGTCGGGTTGGTGCCCACCGAGACCGCGGCGCGCAGCCGGCGCGACGGGTCCGCCGAGCGGGTGAACCAGGCGCTGTAGACGCCGTCGGCCGGGACGGCGGCGAACCGCGGGGTCGACAGGTTCGCCGTCGGGTAGCCGAGCTCGTGGCCCCGGCCGTCACCGCGCACGACGATGCCTTCGAGCCGGTGCGGGCGGCCGAGCGCCTCGGCGGCGGCCACGACGTCCCCGGCGTCGATGCAGGAGCGGACGTACGTGCTCGAGAACGTGATGGCCGACTGGTCCTCTTCGGACAGTTCCTTGCCCTGCAGTTCCGCGCCGTAGGCGGCGAAGCCGAAGCGGCGGCCGAGGGTGCGCAGCAGCTCGACGGTGCCGGCGGCCTTGGCCCCGAAGGTGAAGTTGTCGCCGACGATCACCGCGGCCGCGTGCAGCCGGTCGACCAGCACCTCGTGCACGAACTCCTCCGGCTGCAGCCGGGACAGCTCCAAGGTGAACGGCAGCACGCAGAAAACGTCGACGCCGAGGCCTTCGACGAGCTCCGCCTTGCGCCGCAACGTGGTCAGCTGCGCCGGGTGGCTCCCCGGGCGCAGCACCTCCGACGGGTGCGGGTCGAACGTCAGCACCACGCTCGGCACGTCGCGCTCCGCGGCCGCGGCCACGGTCCGGTTGATCAGCTCCTGGTGCCCGCGGTGCACGCCGTCGAACACGCCGATGGTGACCACGCACCGTCCCCAGCCGCCGGGAAGGTCCCCCAGCCCACGCCACCGCAGCACGTCACACTCCCGTCTTCTCGGACCACCCTAGGCGGGCAGCAACACGACCACTGCTCGGGACACGCCTTCTTCGTCGGCGGCCAGCGCCAGCACCTTGCCGTCGGGGCCGAAGAGGCCGTAGGTGCCCTCGACCCCGGCCGCCGGGATGCGCTGGCCGTGGCGGACCGCCTTGGCCGTCACGGCGTCGAGGTCGCGCCGCGGGAAGGCGGCGGCGACGGCGGCGTCGAGGTCCAGGCTCAGCTCGGGCGCCTCTTCCAGCTGGTCCAGCGTGCGCGCCTTCGCGAGCGAGAACGGGCCGACCGTGGTGCGCCGCAGCGCCATCAGGTGACCGCCGACGCCGAGGTCGGCGCCCAGGTCGCGGGCCAGCGCGCGGACGTAGGTGCCCGACGAGCACTCGACGACGGCGTCGACCTCGACGTGGTCGTCCTCGTGGCGGATGCCCAGTACGTCGAAGCGGTAGATCGTGACCGGGCGCGGCGGGATGACGACCTCCTCCCCCGCGCGGACCCGGGCGTAGGCGCGCTTGCCGTCGATCTTGACGGCGCTGACCGCGCTGGGCACCTGCTGGATGGGGCCGGTGAGCTTCGCGATCCCGGCGGCGATCGCCGCGTCGGTGACGCCGCCGGTCTCCGCGGTGGTGAGGATCTCGCCCTCGGCGTCGTCGGTCGTGGTGCTGCTGCCCAGCGACAGCGTCGCGAGGTAGGTCTTGCGGTCGAGCGCCAGGTGGCCGAGCAGCTTGGTGGCGCGCTCGATGCCGAGCACCAGCACGCCGGTCGCCATCGGGTCGAGCGTGCCGGCGTGCCCGACCTTGCGGGTGCCCATGATCCGGCGGGCGCGGGCGACGACGTCGTGCGACGTCATCCCGGCGGGCTTGTCGACGATCAGGAGACCGGGCGGCGGGGCGGGACGGCGGGGCGGTTTGGGGCTCGACACGCGGCAAACCCTAGCGGCCGCTGATCGTCGGCCGATCGGGTGCGTTCGGGCGGCGCGATCGGCGTCCCCGGTAGGGCAGCCGGGTGCTTGAGCGGCGGCGCGGCACAGGGCCAGGATGAGGGGCGTGGCGAAGATCGAAGTCCGGCCCGCGAGGGCCGCCGAGTTCGAAGCCGTCGCCGGGCTGCGGTGGCGGTGGGTCGCCGAGCGGGACGGCCTGCCCGGCGCCGCGCGCGCCGGGTTCGTGCGGGAGTTCGCCGCCTGGGCGCGGGACCACACGGCCAGCCACCGGTGCCTGGTCGTGGTGCGCGAGGACCAGGTGATCGGGATGGCGTTCCTGGCGATCACCGCGCGCGTGCCGACGCCGACGGCGTTCACCCGGGCCGCCGGCGACGTGCAGAGCGTGTACGTCTCGCCGGAGGCGCGCGACGGCGGTCTCGGCGGCCTGCTCATCAACGCGATCCTGCGCCTGGCCGCGGATCTCGGGCTCGAGCGCGTCACCGTGCACTCGTCGAAGCGCGCCGTGCCGGCCTACGAGCGGCGCGGGTTCGCCGTGGCCCGGCACCTCATGCAGGCCGAGGTGCCGCCGGGCCGGTCAAGCGGCCACGATCGGCGTCTCCGGTAGGGCGGCGTCCCAACGGCGGCGGGTGATCCGGACCGGGATCTCCTCGCCGCGGGCCGCGGCGAGGAACAGGTGGGTGCGGGTGCGGCGCCACCACACGAGCATCCGGGACGTCCCGACCGCCAGGAGCACCACGATCGCCAGCAGCGACCACCGGAAGTTCCCGCCGGTCCACTGCAGCAGCACGCCGACCGCGAGCGCGGCGATCGTCGTCGCCACGAAGCCGCCGACGTTGACCACGCCGGTCGCCGTGCCGACGCGGCTGAGCGGGTTGTAGTCGCGGGCCAGCGCGAAGCCGATCATCGACGCCGGGCCGCCGAGCGCGAGGAAGGCGAACGCGGGCACCAGCAGCCCCACCGGGACCTGACCGGGCCAGCTCAGCAGCACCGCCCACAGCACCGCGGCGCCGCCGATGTAGCCGCCGACCAGCGGCATCCGCAGCTCCGGGCGGCGGCCGATCAGGCCGCCGAGCAGCGGGCCGCCGGCCATCGAGCCGAAGACGAACACCGTGAGCAGCGCGCTCGCGGCGGCCTTCGACTGCCCCTGGCCCTGCACCAGCCACGGCACGCCCCACAGCAGCGTCAGCGCGTTCGGCGCGAACATCGTGCTGAAGTGCACCCAGAACCCCAGGCGTGTCCCCGGCGTCCGCCACGCCTCGGCGACCTGGTGGCCGAGCTCGCGCGGGCGGACGGCTTCGCGGACCGGCACCTCGACGCCGGCCGGGACGTCGCGCACCCGCAGCGTCACGACCAGGGTGTAGAGCACGGTCAGCGCGCCGACCGCGAGGAAGGTGGGCGTCCAGCCGGCGCTGTCGAGGACGAGGGACAGCGGGACGGTGGCCGCGAGGTTGCCGATGTAGCCGACGGCCGCGGTGAACGACGTCAGCAGCGCGTACTGGCGGCCCGGGAAGTGGGCCGCGACCAGGCGCAGCACGCTGACGAAGGTGAGCGCGTCGCCGAGGCCCAGCACACCGCGGGCGAGCAGGCCGAGGCCGTAGGAGTGCGCGACGCCGAGCAGGATCTGGCCGGCCCCGAGGATCAGCACGGCGACGGTGAGCACGCGGCGCGGGCCGTAGCGGTCGACCAGGACGCCGGTCGGGATCTGCATCGCGGCGTAGACGCCGACTTGCAGCACGGTGAACGTGCCGAGCGCGGCCGCGCCGACGCCGAAGCGCTCGGCCGCCTGCAGCCCGGCGACGCCGAAGGAGGTGCGGTGGAACACCGCGAGCAGGTAGACGGTGACGGCGGCGGACCAGATGAGCCAGGACCGGGCGGTGGCGCGGCCGGTGGCGGGCGGCACGGGGACCTCCAGTGACTAGGGGCTTCGGTACGGGACGCCCGCACTGCCGTCCCCACTACTTGTAGCGCCTGAGCAACGGCGAAACCTAGCCGTTACCCCGGTGGCGTTCACCACAGGTCACGGGCGTCACACCCGCTCGGCGGGTATCACGCCGGGCGGATCGCGCCGGTCACCGCCCAGGTGCCCGAGCGCCAGCGGACCAGCACCGCCACCAGGCGCAGGACCATGAAGAGCGAGAGCCCGGTCCAGATGCCGGTGAGGCCCCAGCCGAAGCCGAGGGACGCCCAGATCAGCGGGAGGAAGCCCAGGGCCGCGCTGCCGAGCGTCGCGTTGCGGAGGAACGCCGCGTCGCCCGCGCCCAGCAGCACGCCGTCCAGGGCGAACACCACGCCCGCAATCGGTTGCAGCGCCACGAAGAACCACCACGCGTGCGGGACCTCGGCCAGCACGCCCGGGTCGGCCGTGAACGCGCGCGGCAGCACCCACGACAGGGCCGCGAACAGCACGCCCAGGACGCACCCCATCAGCAGCCCGTAGCGCGTGATCTGCGCGGCGACGCCGCGCGCCTGCCGGGCCGAGCCCGCGCCGAGGGCGGCCCCGACCAGGGACTGCGCCGCGATCGCGACCGAGTCCAGGATCAGCGAGAGGAACACCCACAGCTGCAGCACCACCTGGTGCGCGCCGACCGCCTCGGTCGACGTCCGGGCCGCGACGGCCGCCGCCGAGACGAAGCACAGCTGGAACCCGAGGCTGCGCAGCACCAGGTCGCGGCCGAGGCTCAGCTGGGCGCGCATCACCCGGAAGTCGGGCCGCAGCCCGGCCTTCTCCTTCACCAGCGCGGCGAAGAACAGCGACGCGGAGATCACCTGCGCGACGACGTTCGCGATCGCCGAGCCCTCCAGGCCGAGCCCGGCCCCGTAGACGAGCACCGGGCACAGCACGGCCGAGATCCCGTTGCCCGCCAGCACGTACCGCAGCGGCCGGACGGCGTCCTGCACCCCGCGCATCCAGCCGTTGCCGGCCATGGTGACCAGGATCAGCGGCGCCCCGAACAACGCGATCCGCAGCCACGACACGGCCGCGCTCGTGATCTCGTCGCTGCCCGAGAGCACCCGCGCGATCGGCCAGGCCAGCAGCTGCCCGGCGACCAGCACGACGAGCCCGACGAACAGCGCCAGCCACGTCGCCTGGACGCCTTCGCGAACGGCGTCGGCCCGGCGGCCGGCCCCGTGCAGGCGGGCGGTGCGCGAGGTCGTGCCGTACGACAGGAACGTCAGCTGGCTCGACACCTGGGACAGCACGACGCCGCCGAGCGCGAGCCCGGCCAGCGACAGCGCGTCGAGGTGGCCGACGACCGCCGTGTCGACCAGCACGTACAGCGGCTCGGCGGCCAGCACGCCCAGCGCCGGCACGGCCAGCCCCAGGACCCGCTTCGCCGGGACCCGCTCGTTCTCCGCCACGTTCACCACGAACCGGACTCTAACCGCCGGCACCGACAGTTTCCGGCCGGCGGGAACCGGGCGGCTAGAGCAGCGGCGCCCGCTCCAGCGCGGCGCGCAGGCCGGCCAGGACGTCTTCGGCGGGACCCGCGATCGTGCACCCCGCGGCCTGCCGGTGCCCGCCGCCACCGAACTCCGCGGCCACCGCGGAGACGTCGATCCCGATGGAGCGCAACGAGATCTGCCACTGCCGCGGGTCGGCCGGGTCCTGCTTGAGCACCGCCGCGACGGCGGCCTCGCGCACCGAGCGGACGACGTCGATGACCGACTCGACCTCCTCGGCCCGCACCGTGCTCGCGGCGTCGACGCCGACGATCGTGTGCACGAAACCCTTGCCCTGCGCGGCTTCCGGCTCGAGCTCGGCGGCCGCCAGCACCGAGGACAGCATCGGCAGCCAGGCGAACGGCCGCTCGTCGACGATCCGCCGCACCACGGCCTCCGGGTCGACGCCCGCCGCCAGCAGCCGCGCCGCCATCCGGTGCGTCTCCGGGCTCGCCCGGCGGAACCCGCTGGTGTCGGTGACGATCCCGGCGTAGAGCCCGCGCGCGATCGGCTCGTCCGGCTCGACGCCCAGCGCGTCCAGGACCCGGAACACCAGGGTCGCGCTGGCCTCGGCGCTCTCGTCGACGACGTGGTGGGTGCCGTAGAACGTGTTGGTCGCGTGGTGGTCGATCACCAGCACCTGCCCGGCCGCCCCGACGCGCCCGGCGAGCCGGCCCAGCCGCTGCGGCACCGGCGTGTCGACGCAGACCAGCAGCGCCTCGGTCGGGGGCAGGTCGTCCGGGTGGGTGAGCAGGCCGTCCTCGTCGAGCCAGCGGAGCGTCTCGGGGGCCTCGTCGGGCTCGCCGAAGGAGACGCGCACCCGGGCGCCGCGCTGGAGCAGGGCCCGGCCGAGGGCGAGCGCGCTGCCCAGCGCGTCCGCGTCGGGGCGGACGTGCCCGAGCACCGTCACGTCGGTGGCCGTCGCGAGCAGTGCGGCCGCGGCCTCGATGTCCTGCGCCAAAGTGGAGGTCACGGTGCGTCACGCTACGCTCTGCGGGATGTCCGAGTACGTGATCCTGGTCCACCCGTCCGCCAACCGGGTCTACGCCGCCTCCTCCCCCGCGCTGCTGCGCGCCGAGCTGGCGGTGTTCGGCACGGCCCTGGCGGCCGGGCTGTCCGGCATCGAGGACGTCGAGCTCGGCGGCGTCGGCTACGTCCGCTTCACCAGCTCCGCGCCGCTCGGCGAGCGCGACCTCGCGCTGCTGTCGAACCTGTCGTCGCTGTACGCGCTGTTCGAGCTGGACGGCGACGTGCTGCGCCCGGTGAAGGTGACGCCGCTCGCGAAGGCCGACTCCGACCTGCTGACCATCCAGAAGTACGCGGGCAAGACCAACGAGTCGTTCACGAAGCTGCTGCTGAACATCACGCTGCTGGCCACCGCGGACCCCGCCTCGGACAGGCCGCGCTACCTCCTCGACCCGCTGTGCGGCCGCGGCACCACGCTCAACCACGCGATCATGTACGGCCTGCACGCCACCGGCCTGGACGTCGACGCCAAGGACTTCGAGGCGTACGAGGCGTTCATCAAGACGTGGCTACGGAACAAGCGCGTGAAGCACACCGCCGAGTCGGGCGTGCTGCGCCGCAACAAGGCCCGGCTCGGGCGCCGTCTCGACATCGAGTACGCGTTCACCAAAGAGGACTACAAGGCGGGCGACACCCGCAAGCTCGCGTACTTCAACGCGGACACGCTGACGACGGACGAGGTCCTGCGCGCGAACTCCGCCGACGTGATCGTCACGGACGCCCCGTACGGCGTCCAGCACGGCAGCCACCGCGACGCGGGCCTGCAGCGCAGCCCGCGCGACCTGCTGGCCGCGGCGATCCCGGTGTGGACGCGGGTCCTCAAGCCCGGCGGCGCGCTCGGCATCTCGTGGAACACCACCGTCCTGCCGCGCGAAGAGCTGGTCGCGATCCTGGAGAAGGCCGGCCTCGACGTCCGCGAAGGCGGGCCGTACGAAGAGTTCGCCCACCGGGTGGACCAAGCCATCCTGCGCGACCTCGTCGTAGCCGCCAAGCCCGCTTCCTGACTCCGGGACGTCGTCGACTCACCGCGGCGGGACGCGGCGGCGGTCCCGGGGGACGCGCACGAAGAGCCGGCCCAGATCCCGCGGGGAGACCGGCCTCCGCCTCCGCGAAGGCGGCCCGTGCGAGCAGCTCGCCCACCGAGTGGACCAAGCGATCCCGCGACCTCGTCGTCGCGGCGAATCCACGATCTGAGTCCAGGACGCAGACCCACTACGGCGCGGCGATCCCGCGCGGCCTCGACGTCCGCGAAGGCGGGCCCTACGAAGAGTTCGCCCACCGGGTGGACCAAGCCATCCTGCGCGACCTCGTCGTAGCCGCCAAGCCCGCTTCCTGAAAGCCGCCGTCCAGGATCTGGAACCGGGCGGCGGCTCGTTGACCCGGCTCGGCCCGGGTTCCTAAAGTCGACGACGTCAACGGAAAGCGCCCCCGCGTTTGGGCAGGCGCTTTTCCTCCTCGTTCTTTCCCCGAACAGGTGTCGTCATGCCCGAATCCGTCTGGGTCGCCCAGTCAGATCCGCGGGTCCGGCCGTTGCTCGCCGACCTGGCCCGTGAATATTCGACGCGTTACCACCGCGTGCTCGCCGACGTCCATTTCGAACTGCGGGAATACCCGGCGGAGCATTTCGCGCCGCCGAATGGCGGATTGCTGGTGCTGCTCCACGACCAGCGCGCCGTCGCGGGCGGGGCGTTCCAGCGCTACGACGACGACACCGCCGAGCTCAAGCGGATCTGGACGGACCGCGCGCACCGCGGCCACGGGCTCGGCCGCCGCGTCGTCGCCGAGCTGGAGGCCGAGATCGCGCTCCGCGGGTACCGCCGGATCCACCTGACCACCGGCCCGAGCCAGCCCGAGGCCCGGGCGCTCTACCTGGCCACCGGGTACACGCCGCACTTCGACGTCGACGCCGTGCCGGTCACCCGGCTGCGGTTCTCGAAAGCGCTTCCCGCGCCCGTGGGATCGCGGTGACCAGCGACGTCGGCACCCGGCCCGCACCTTTGACGGCGCCGGAGGAGTCGCTGAAGATCGTGCCCGCGCGGCACCCGCTGACCTGGGTGGCCGCCGCGATCGTCGCGGTGCTGGTCGCGATGGCGGGCCACGCGCTGGTGACCAACACGGCGTTCGACTGGCCGACCTTCTCGAAGTACCTGTTCCAGAAATCGGTGCTCGACGCCGTGCTGCTCACCCTGGAACTGACGGCGTTCGGCGTGGTCGCCGGATTCCTGCTCGGCACCGTGCTCGCGCTCATGCGCATTTCCCGGAATCCGCTGCTGCGCGCGGTCGCCTGGACCTACACGTGGATCTTCCGGTCCGTCCCGCTCATTCTCCAGCTGCTGTTCTGGTACAACCTCGCGATCCTCTACAACGAGATCTCCTTCGGCGTCCCGTTCGGGCCGTCGTTCGTCTCGGTCGGCACGATGAGCCTCATCCCGCCGTTCCTCGCCGCCGGTCTCGGGCTCGCGCTGCACCAGGGCGCGTACGCCTCGGAGATCGTCCGCGCCGGGTTCCTCTCGGTGGACGCCGGCCAGCGTGAGGCCGCCGCGGCGCTCGGCATCCCGGCCGGACGGCAGTTCCGCCGGATCGTGCTGCCGCAGGCGATGCGCACGATCGTGCCGACCGCCGCCAACGAGATCGTCGGCCTGCTGAAGGCCACCTCGCAGGTCTACGTGATGGCGTTGCCGGAGCTGTTCTACCAGGTCCAGGTCATCTACACCCGCAGCGGCCGGGTCATCCCGCTGCTGCTGGTGGCCACCTTCTGGTACCTGGCGCTGACGTCGGTGCTCTCGGTCGCCCAGTTCTACGTCGAGCGCTACTACGCCCGCGGGGCGCTCCGCACGTTGCCGCCGACCCCGCTGCAGCGCCTGCGCGCGGTCTGGGGGCGGGCATGAGCGCGGAGTTCATGGTGGACGTCCGGGGCGTGCACAAGAGTTTCGGCCCGCTGACCGTGCTCGACGGCGTCGATCTCCAGGTGCGCCAAGGCGAAGTGACCGTCCTGTTGGGACCGTCGGGATCCGGCAAGTCGACGCTGCTGCGGCTGATCAACCACCTGGAGCGGGCCGACCGCGGGTTCATCAGCGTCGGCGGCGAGCTCATGGGCTACCGCCGGGCCGGCGACCGGCTCCACGAGCTCAAGGAACGCGAGATCCTCAAGCAGCGCACCCGGATCGGGTTCGTCTTCCAGAACTTCAACCTGTTCGGCCACCTGACCGTGCTGGAGAACGTCGTCGAGGCGCCGATCTCGGCGCAACGCCGGCCGCGCGGCGAGGCCGAGGTCCGCGCCCGGGAGCTGCTGGACCGGGTCGGCCTCGCCGACAAGGCGGGCCAGTACCCGCGCCGGCTCTCCGGCGGCCAGCAGCAGCGCGTCGCGATCGCGCGGGCGCTGGCCCTCGAACCGGACGTCCTGCTGTTCGACGAGCCGACGTCGGCGCTGGACCCCGAGCTCGTCGGCGAGGTCCTCGCGGTCATCCGGGACCTCGCGAAAGCGGGGACGACGATGGTCGTCGTCACCCACGAACTGGGCTTCGCCCGCGAAGTCGCCGACACCGTCGTGTTCCTCGACGCCGGCCGCGTCGTCGAACAGGGCTCGCCCGAAGCCGTCCTCGACCACCCCCAGCACGCCCGCACCCGGGCCTTCGTGGAGAAAGTCCTTTGATGAAAACGATGAAACTGCGCGTCCTCCTGCTCGCGTCGGCCTTCGCGCTCACCGCGTGCGGCAGTCCCGAAGCGGCCACGGAACCGGCGGCCCAGCCCGGCGGCGTCAACATCACCGCGAACCAGAACCGCGTCCACGCCGACAAGGTGGACGCGATCGCCGCGCTCGTCCCGGCGGCGATCCGGGCCCGCGGCACGCTGGTCGTCGGCACCACCGGCAACGGCACGCCGCCGCTGTCGTTCCGCGCGGACGACGACAAGACGGTCATCGGCGTCGAGCCGGACGTCGCGTCGCTCGTCGCCGACGTCCTCGGGCTGAAGCTCGACCTGCAGGCGACGTCGTGGGAGAACCTGTTCCTCTCCGTCGACAACGGCCAGTACGACAGCGGGTTCTCGAACATCACCGTGACCGAGGAGCGCAAGGACAAGTACGACTTCGCGACCTACCGCAAGGACACCATCGCCTTCGAGGTGCGGGGCGACAAGAACACCACGGTGCGGGAGGCGAAGGACATCGCCGGGCTCACCATCGGGGTCGGTGCCGGAACGAACCAGGAGCAGATCCTGCTGCGCTGGGACCAGCAGAACAAGTCCGCCGGGCTGGCCCCGGTGAAGTTCCAGTACTACCAGGCGACCTCGGACTACTACCTGGCGCTGCAGTCGGGCCGGATCGACGCCTACGTCGGGCCCAACCCGACCTCGGCCTACCACGTCGCCGTCGAGGGCAAGACGAAGATCGTCGGCTCGGTGTCCGGCGGCGGCACGATCGAGGCCGACATCGCGGCGATGACCAAGAAGGGCAACGGCCTCGTGAACGCCCTGCAGCAGGCACTGGACACGGTGATCAAGAACGGCCGGTACGCCGAGGTCCTCAAGCGCTGGAACCTGACGTCGGAAGGGCTGCCGGCGTCGGAGATCAACCCGCAGGGGCTGCCCCGCAAGTGACCCGGGTGCCGCGGGCCCGTCGCCGCTCGGGCCCGCGGCACCGGTCAGGAATGGTTCAGGACTGGGTCACTTCGCCCGGCTTCGCGGTGATGGCTTTTCCGTTGCTCTCCGGGGAAGCCGCGGGCGCGGGGGCCGGCGAGGCGCTCAGCCCGCGCTTCACCGAGTCCAGGATGGACAGTCCCTGGCCGACCAGGCCCGCGGCCATCTCGCCCAGGCCGTCGGCGCCGTTGAGGATGTTGACGTTCGCGCCGGCCAGGCCGCGCCCGGCCTCCTTGACGATCAGCGGCAGCTGGTCGATGAGCATCCGGTCGAGCGCGACGCGGTTGTTCGACGCCGCCGCTTCCGCCTGCACGCGCATCTTCTCGGCGTCGGCCACGGCCAGGATGCGGATCCGCTCGGCCTCCGCGTCGGCCGGCTTGATGACCTCGGCCACCAGCTGCTGCTGACGCAGCTCGGCCTCGCGCTCGGCCAGCACGGTCCGCGCGTCGATGACCTCCTGCTGCGCCTTCGCCTGGGCGAGCGGCCCGGCCTGGGCCGCTTCGGCCTGAGCTGCCTCGACCTCGGCGCGGTACTGCGCCTGCACGATCGACGTCTGCCGGACGTACGCCGCCTGGGTCCGCTGCGACTCCTGCTCGGCCTCCGCCGCCCTCTTGTTCGCCACGGCCTGGGCGATCTGGGCGTCCCGCTGGATGGCGGCGTTGTGCGGCGCGGCCATCGCGGCGATGTAGCCGAGCTTCATGTCGTCGATCGACTGGATCTGCAGCGCGTCGACGGAAAGGCCGATCTTCGCCATTTCCACCGCCGAGCCGTCCAGCACCTCGGTGGCCAGTTTCTGCCGCTCGGTGATGATCTCCTCGACCGTCATCGACCCGATGATCGAGCGCAGGTGGCCGGAGAAGATGCGGCCGGTCAGCACGGACATCTGGTCCTGGTCGGAGAGGAACCGCTGGCCGGCGTTGACGATGCTTTCGGTGTCGTTGCCGACCTTGAACGCGATCACCGCCCGCACGGTCAGGGCGATGGCCTGTTTCGTCACGCACACTTCGGTCACTTCGGCTTCACACATCGAAAGCGTCAGGAACCGGACTTTCCGGAACACCGGCATGACAAAAGCGCCGTGGCCGGTGACGACCCGGAACGGCGACGCGCCCTTGCTGCTCTTGCCGCCCGAAATGAGCATCGCCTCGTTGGGGGCCGGCACGCGATAACCGAACATCGACTGTCCTTAGACGAACACTAGGAAGTGGTTTCCGGCGCGGGTTCCGCGGAGCTTTCCGGGACGTCCCACGCCACGACGTCGACCGTGCGCCGGCCGCGGGTTTCGACGACCAGCACGGTCGTCCCCTTCGGCAGCGCCGTGTCGGACCAGGCCAGGAAGGTTTCCAGCCCGCCCCGGATCCGGATCAGCACCTCCCCGGGACCGTGCGGCCCGCGGGTGCCGACGAGGAGGACCCCGGTGCGGCCCGACGGGGTCAGATCGGAGTGCATGTACCGACCTCCCTCGTCTGCCCGCCTCGGCGCGGACCGAGCCCGCTCACCCCATTGTGCTCCCGGTGGCCCCCGGGCGTGGGCTGTGCGAGGTTCCGATCGGGAAGCGGCGCCGGCGGCTACACTCACCAACCGTGACGGTGGAGCAGCGCCCCTTGCGCGCGGACGCCCGGCGCAACCGCGAGGCGCTGGTGGCGGCCGCGCGGGCGGTGTTCGGCGCCAAGGGCGTCGACGCCCCACTCGACGAGATCGCCCGCCGCGCCGAGGTCGCGATCGGCACGCTCTACAACCGCTTCCCGACCCGCGCCGACCTCGTCGAAGCCGCGTTCCTGCCGACGCTGGAGGAAGCACAGGCGATCAGCGACGAAGCCCTCGCGTGCGCGGACCCGTGGGACGGCTTCGTGCTCTACCTCGAGCGCTCGGTGCGGATGCAGGTGACCGACCGCGGCTTCACCGAGGTGTGCTCGCGGACGTTCGACCCGACCTCGGGTCTCGAAAAAGCCAAGCGCGCCAACGGTTCCCGGATGGACCGGATCGTCAAGCGGGCGCAGGACGCCGGCGCGCTGCGGCCGGACTTCCGCACCGTGGACCTCGCCGTGGTGTTCGCGGCGGCGACGGCGACCCCGGACTGGCGGCGCGGGCTCGCCCTGGTCCTCGACGGCCTGCGGGCCCCGGCCGCCCACCCGCTGCCGTGACCGGCTGGCTCGCGGACACCCGCACGTCGTACGACACGGTGGCGTCGAGCTACGCCGGCATCGTGCGCGACGCCGTCACGACCCAGCCGTACCTGCGGGCGGCGCTCGCGCTGTTCGCCGAGCGGGCCGACGGCCCGGTCGTGGACGTCGGCTGCGGCCCGGGGCACTTCACCGCCCACCTGGCTTCCCTCGGCGTCGACGCGTCCGGCGTCGACCTCTCGCCGTCGATGATCGAGCTGGCCCGCGAGGCCTACGCGGGCGTCGGGTTCGAGGTGGGCTCGATGACGGACCTGCCCCGCCCGGACGCCTCCGTCGCGGGGGTGCTGGCGTTCTGGTCGCTGATCCACGTCCCGGACGACGCGGTTCCCGGCGTGCTGGGCCACTTCCACCGGGTGCTGCGCCCGGGTGGCCGGCTGGTGATCGGCTACCACGTCGGCGACTCGGCCACGCTGAAGACCCAGGGCTACGGCGGCCACCCGATGAAGGTCCACGTTCACCGCCGGCGCCCGGAACGAGTGGGCGCGCTCGTTCGCGACGCGGGGTTCGAGATCGAGGCGGAGTGGCTGCTGGACCCCGATGATGACGTTCCGCAAGCGATCCTGTTCGCTCGGCGGCCGCCTTTGCGGTGACGTGATCGAGCGGGCATGCTGACTGCGTGACCGGCAAATCGGACGCGCGCCTGCGCGAACTCGTGCTGCTGCGCCGCGTCCGCGACCGGATCGACCGGGACTACGCGCAGCCGCTGGACGTCGAGGCACTGGCGCGCGGCGTCCACCTCTCGGCGGGCCACCTGAGCCGGGAGTTCCGCGCCGCCTTCGGCGAGTCGCCCTACAGCTACCTGATGACCCGGCGCATCGAGCGGGCCATGACCCTGCTGCGGCGGGGCGACCTGTCGGTGACGGAGGTCTGCTTCGCGGTCGGCTGCTCGTCGCTCGGGACGTTCAGCACGCGGTTCTCCGAGCTGGTCGGCATCTCGCCGAGCGCCTACAAGCGCCTGGCGGCCGGTGACGGCGAGGGCATCCCCACCTGCCTGGCCAAGCAGGTCATGCGGCCGATCAGGAATCGAGAAGCGACGCCCACCCGCTCGCACCTATCGTGAGCAGCATGAACCTCATCATCCAGCACACGTTTCTCCCCGCCGAAGACCCGGAGAAGTCGCTCGCGTTCTACCGCGACGCGCTCGGTTTCGAGGTGCGCAACGACGTGGGGTACGGGGACATGCGCTGGATCACGGTCGGCCCGGCCGACCAGCCGCACACGTCGATCGTGCTGCACCCGCCGGCCGCCGACCCGGGCCTGACCGACGACGAGCGCCGCACGATCGCCGAGCTGATGGCCAAGGGCAGCTACGCGTCGATCGTGCTCGCGTCCTCGGACCTGGCGGGCACGTTCGACCAGGTCCAGGCGAGCGGCGCCGACGTCGTCCAGGAGCCGATGGACCAGCCCTACGGCGTCCGCGACTGCGCGTTCCGCGACCCGGCGGGCAACATGGTCCGCATCAGCCAGCTGGGGTGATCCGCCGCCCGGCGAACTCCAGCACGTCGGGCAGGACACCGCGCCAGTAGGCGTCTTCGTGCTTACCCGGCGAAAACCGCGCCACGGCCGGCGAGACCGCGTTCACCAGCTTGCGGTCGGCGCCCAGGAACGGGTCGGACTCGCCGCACCACACACCCAGGTTCGCGCCCCGGATGTCGGCCGGGTGCAGCAGCGGTTCCTCCGCGCGCCAGCCGGCCTCGTCGGCGAAGACCTTGCGGGCACGGGCGTCCGGCCAGCTGACGAACAGGGCCGCGCTCGCCACGGCCGTCGCCTTCAGGTCCGGGTGGGCGCGGGCGAAGCGGAGGGCGCCGAAGCCGCCCATCGAGATGCCGAACACCGCCGCGGGCGCCTTGAGGCCACGCTGGGTGAGCCAAACGGGAATTTCGTCGGACAGCATCCGCTGCGGGTCGTCGTTCTTCCCGACGTTCACCCAGTAGTGGTCACCGTCGGGGGCGGCGATCGCGAACGGCGGGACACCCGCGTGCACGGCCTTGGTGAGCGCCTCGGGGACGCCGAGGTCGAGGAACGTCCGGGCGCGGGCGCCACGGCCGTGCAGGGCCAGGCACACCGGCAGGCCCGAGGCCGGGACGCCGTCGGGGGTGATCAGGACCAGCTCGACGTCGGTGCCGCGGGCCGCGGAGTGCATCCGCTGCACGGTGACGGGCGCGCTCAGTGGCGTCGGGCCGGTCGGGGGTGACGTCGCGGGCGGGCCGGGCGGCGGGCCGGAGGGGGCCGACGAGCAGCCCGCCAGCAGCGCGAGTGCGCTGCCGGCGAGCAGGCCGCGACGGGAGAGCACCGGGTCAGCCCCGGCTCTCCTCCGCCGCCGGCTCGTCTTCGTCCTCGTCCTCGGTTTCGCGGGGGGCCTTGTACGGGTCGGGTTCGCCCGCGTGCTGGGCTCCCGCCGACCGCCGGGCGACCTCCGCGTCGGCCTCACGGGCCTTTTCGAGCAGGGCCTCGATGCGCTTCGACTCTTCGGGGATCGTGTCGGCCACGAACGTCAGGGTCGGGGTGTAGCGCACCCCGGTGCCCTGCCCGACCATCGTGCGGAGCATGCCGCGCGCCGATTCGAGCGCGGCGGCGGCACCGGCGAAGTCCGGCGGGATGTCCAGCTTTTCGCCGAGCACCGTGTAGTACACCGTGGCGTCGTGCAGGTCGCCGGTGACCTTCGTGTCCGTGACGGTCACGTAGTCCAGCCGGGAGTCCTTGACCTCGTGCTCGATCGCGGACGCCACGATCTGCGAGATCCGCTTGGCGAGCTTGCGGGCCCGAGCAGGATCAGCCATGTCTTTCTCCTCGAGAAAATCAGTCGTCTGGGCCGAGCAGCCGGCGGTGGGCGGAGAGCAGTTCGAACTCCGGCCTGCTCGCCACGTAGCGCTCGCACGAGTCGAGCACGTCACGGACGTGCTCGCCACCTTCGGCGACCACGGCCACCCCGATGAGGGTCCGCCGGTGCAGGTCGGTGTGACCGGCTTCGGCCACCGACACGGCGAAGCGCTTGCGCACCTCGGCCAGCACCGGCCGGACCACGGATCGCTTCTGCTTCAGCGAATGGACGTCGCCGAGCAGGATGTCGAGCTCAAGAGCTCCGACGTACATAGGCAATGGTGGTGGTGTCGTAGGGATGGGAAGCGAAAGCCCCGGGGGTGCGGCCGAAACCGCACCCCCGGGACCGGACGCCTTACGCCCGCGGCTTCTCGCGCTGCTCGTACGTCTCGATCGAGTCGCCGACCTTGAGGTCGCCGTACGAACCGAGCGTCAGACCGCACTCGTAGCCCTCGCGGACCTCGACCACGTCGTCCTTGAACCGCCGCAGCGAGCTGACCGGCAGGTTCTCCGCGACGACAGTGCCGTCGCGCAGCAGCCGGGCGCGCGCGTTGCGCCGGATCTCGCCGGACATGACCAGGCAACCCGCGATCGTGCCGATCTTGGAGGACTTGAAGACCTCGCGAACCTCCGCGCGGCCCAGCTCGACCTCTTCGTACTCGGGCTTGAGCATGCCCTTGAGGGCCTGCTCGATCTCGTCGATCGCCTGGTAGATGACCGTGTAGTACCGGACGTCGACGCCCTCGCGGGTGGCCCGCTCGGTCGCCTTGCCCTGGGCGCGGACGTTGAACCCGAGGACGATCGCGTCGGACGCGGTCGCCAGGTCGATGTCCGACTCGGTCACGCCACCGACACCGCGGTGCACCACGTTCAGCTCGACGTCGTCGCCGACGTCCAGCTGCAGCAGCGATGCCTCGAGGGCCTCGACGGTACCCGAGTTGTCACCCTTGATGATCAGGTTGAGGCTGTTCGTCTCCTTCAAGGCGGAGTCGAGGTCCTCGAGGCTGACCCGCTTGCGGCGCGACGCGTTGAGCGCGTTGCGCGTACGAGCGGAGCGGCGCTCGGCGATCTGCCGGGCGACGCGGTCCTCGTCGACCACCAGGAAGGTGTCGCCCGCACCAGGCACCGAGGTGAACCCGATGACCTGGACGGGACGCGACGGCAGCGCCTCGGTGACGTCGACGTTGTGCTCGTCGACCATCCGGCGGACGCGGCCGTAGGCGTCACCCGCCACGACCGAGTCACCGACGCGCAGCGTGCCGCGCTGGACCAGGACGGTGGCCACCGGGCCGCGGCCGCGGTCGAGGTGCGCCTCGATCGCGACACCCTGGGCCTCCATGTCCGGGTTGGCCCGGAGGTCCAGAGCGGCGTCGGCGGTCAGCAGGATCGCCTCGAGCAGACCGTCGATGTTGATGTTCTGCCGCGCGGAGATCTCGACGAACATCGTGTCGCCGCCGTACTCCTCGGCCACGAGGTTGTACTCGGTCAGCTGCTGCCGGATCTTGTCCGGGTTCGCGCCTTCCTTGTCGATCTTGTTGATCGCGACCACGATCGGGGCCTTGGCGGCCTGCGCGTGGTTGATCGCCTCGACCGTCTGCGGCATCACACCGTCGTCGGCCGCCACCACGATCACCGCGATGTCGGTCGAGTTGGCACCACGGGCACGCATGGCGGTGAACGCCTCGTGGCCCGGGGTGTCGATGAAGGTGATCAGGCGCGGGTTGCCTTCGAGCTCGGTCTCGATCTGGTACGCACCGATGTGCTGCGTGATGCCGCCGGCCTCGCTCTCGCGGACCTTCGTCTTCCGGATCGTGTCGAGCAGCCGGGTCTTACCGTGGTCGACGTGACCCATGATGGTCACGACCGGCGGCCTGACCTGCAGATCCTCTTCGCCACCCGCGTCGTCGCCGTAGGTGATGTCGAAGGTCTCCAGCAGCTCGCGGTCCTCCTCCTCGGGGCTGACGACCTGAACGTGGTAGTTCATTTCGCCGCCGAGCAGCTCGAGGATGTCGTCCGACACGGACTGCGTCGCGGTGACCATCTCGCCGAGGTGGAAGAGCACCTGCACCAGCGAAGCCGGGTTGGCGTCGATCTTCTCGGCGAAGTCGGTCAGCGAAGCGCCACGCGGCAGCCGGATCGTCTCGCCCTGCCCCTTGGGCAAGCGGACGCCGCCGACGCTGGGCGCCTGCATGTTGTCCATGTACTCCTGGCGCTTCTGCCGCTTCGACTTGCGACCCTTGCGCGAGGGACCACCCGGACGCCCGAAGGCACCCGCCGTGCCGCCACGGCCACCGGGGCCACCACGGCCGCCGCCACCGCGGAAACCGCCGCCGCCACCGGCCGGGGCACCGGCACCGGGGCCGCCGCCACCGGGACGGAAACCACCGCCGCCACCGCCGCCGCCACCGGGACGGAAGCCGCCACCGGCACCGCCGCCGCCACCGGGGCCGCCGCGGAAACCGCCGCCGCCGCCACCGGGACCGCCACGAGCGCCGCCGCCGGGGCCGCCACGGGCACCGCCACCGGGACCACCGCGAGCGCCGCCACCGGGACCGGCCGGGCGCTGCGTGCGGCCCGGCATCATGCCGGGGTTCGGCCGCGGGGGCATGTTGCCCGGGCTCGGCCGGTTGCCACCGGCGCCGCCACCGGGACGCGGAGCCGGACGGTCACCGCCGCCACCGGTCCCACCGGGACGCGGCGGGCGGGTGTCGCCGCCCTGGCCGCCGCCACCGGGACGCGGACCCTGCGGGCGCGGCGGGGCGCCGGAACCGACACCGAACGGGTTGTTGCCGACCCGCGGGGTGCGCGGACCGGGCTTGGGACCGCCGGGCTTGGGGCCCTGCGGCTTCGGCGGGACGACCGAACCGGTGTTGCCCTGCGGAGCGGGCGCGGCCGGGGTCTCCTGCTTGGGGGGTGCGGCCGGCGCTTCGGCCTTCGCGGCCGGGACCTGCTCCACCGGAGCGGGCGTGGCCGGCTGCTGACGCGGGCCGGGCCGGGGGCCGGGACCGGCCGGGCGGTTGCCCGGTGCGGCGGCCGGCTTCGAGGCCGGGGCCTGCTGCTGCGGGGCCGCCGCGGGGGCGGCCTGCACGACGGGTGCCTGCTGCTGGGGAGCGGGCGTCGCGGGCTTCGGCGCGGGAGCGCCCGGCTTGGCGGCCGGGGGTCCCGGGCGCGCCGACGGACCGGGGGTCGGGCCGGGCTTCTTGGCGCCCTTGGGCGCATACGCGTCGCGCAACCGGCGGGCGACGGGCGCCTCGACCGTGGACGACGCGGATTTGACGAATTCGCCCTGTTCCTTCAACTTGGCGAGCACGTCCTTGCTGGTGATGCCGAGCTCCTTAGCGAGCTCGTGTACGCGGGCCTTGCCTGGCACAGCTCTCCTCATCTAGGGGAGGCCAGGCGGGGAACCCGCTGACCTCGTCCTTATTGTCTCGCGTTCATGGCTTCAGCTTCACGGCTGACTCATGACGGGTCGACCTGCTTCCTTCGTTCCTCGCGGAGCCGGGGACGTCCCGGCTTCGTGATGCGTGGCGTGCTCGACGTACCCGCGGACCTCCCGGACGTCGAGCGCTCCCGGGGCCCGCAAGGCCCTCGGGAAAGCCCGCCGCCGTTCGGCTTTGGCCAGACAGTCCGCGTCGGGGTGCAACCACGCCCCCCGACCCGGGAGCCGACGACGTCCGTCGACGACCACCCGTCCGGCCACCGCGACCACGCGCAGCAGCTCACCGATCAAGGCCCGCCGCTTGCAACCGACACAAGTCCGCACCGGGGATTCTCGGTGGGGCTGGCGCTCGGCTACCCGCCGCGGGCTTCGAACCACTCCGGAGTCTACCGCTTCGACCTTCACTCAGCCGAACCGGTTGTCGCGGCGGGCCGCGACGGACCGGCGTGGTCTTGATCACCCTCGTCGTCCACCGGCGCGGCATCGCTGCGGATGTCGATCCGCCAGCCGGTCAGACGGGCGGCGAGGCGGGCGTTCTGGCCCTCCTTGCCGATCGCCAGCGACAGCTGGAAGTCCGGCACCACGACGCGGGCGGTCTTGCCCCGCTCGTCCATGACCCGTACGGAAACAACCTTCGCCGGGGACAGGGCATTCCCCACGAACCGGGCCGGGTCCTCCGAGTAGTCGATGATGTCGATCTTCTCGCCGGCCAGCTCGCTCATCACGTTGCGCACGCGCGCGCCGACCGGGCCGATGCAGGCGCCCTTGGCGTTCACGCCCGCCACGGTGGACTTCACCGCGATCTTCGTGCGGTGTCCCGGCTCGCGCGCCACGGCGGCGATCTCGACCGTCCCGTCGGCGATCTCCGGGACCTCCAGCGCGAACAGCTTGCGCACGAGGTTGGGGTGCGAGCGCGAGAGCGTGATCTGCGGGCCGCGGTTGCCGCGCGCGACGGTGACCACGTACGCCTTGATCCGGCTGCCGTGCTCGTAGGACTCCCCGGCCACCTGCTCCGCCGACGGCAGCACGCCCTCGGTGTCACCCACCTGGACCACGACCATGCCGCGCGCGTTGGCGCGGGCGTCGCGCTGGATGACGCCGGCGACGATCTCGCCCTCCTTGGTGGAGAACTCGCCGAAGGTCTTCTCGTGCTCGGCGTCACGCAGCCGCTGCAGGATGACCTGGCGCGCGGTGGTGGCGGCGATCCGGCCGAACCCCTCGGGGGTGTCGTCCCACTCCTCGTCGGTCTCGCCGTCGTGGGTCAGCGTGCGCGCGAGCACGCGCACCAGGCCGGACTTGTGGTCGATGTCGATGCGGGCGTGCGGCTGGTGCCCTTCGGTGTGCTTGTACGCGGTGAGCAAGGCCGTCTCGATGGCCTCGATCACCGTTTCGAAGGGGATGTCCTTGTCCCGTTCGATCGCCCTCAGTGCGGCGATGTCGACGTTCACTTCGACCCCTTCTCCGTTTTCTCGGTCTCGGCCTGACCGGCGCCGGTCAGGCCGGACGCGTCGTCGTCGAGCAGTTTCAGATCCTCGGCGGGCGGCTGCTTGAACTCGATCTCGACGACCGCCTTCGCCACCTGGGCGTAGCGGACGTCGCGGAGCTCGCCGTCGGCGAGGAGGCGGGCGGCGTCCGCGCCCGCGTGACCGACCCGGCCCACGAAGGAGTCACCTTCGACCGGGGTGACCTTGACCAAGCGGAACCGCGCGCGCCGCCAGTGCCGCTGCTGGGTCAGCGGGCGCTCGATGCCCGGTGAGGTGACCTCCAGCGTGTACGCGCTCGCGAGCACGTGCTCGTTCTCGTCGAGCGCCGCCGCCACCTTGCGGCTGACCTCGGCGACCTCGTCCAGCCCGATGCCGTCGTCGGAGTCGACGACGACCTTGACCAGCTGCCGCCGGCCGGCCTGCTGGACCTCGAACGAGTCGAGGTCGAAACCCGCGGCGGTGACGGCTTCGGCCACTATCGGCTGAAGCCGGCTGGCGAGTTCTCCTGGCACGTGGGGCTCTCCTCGGTCGGGGTGGGGGTTGGGGAACGGGTCGGTGGTGGACCAGCTTATCCGGTCGCCTTGTCACCACGCGCGAGCGGCGGGCCCGCCCCGGGGCCTGGCAGGATGGGCCGACGTGACCGGAAGACCGACCGAGCTGACCCGCCGTGCCGCCCTCCGCTTCGGGGCGGTGGCCGCTTTGGCCGTGCCGCTGGCCGCCTGCGGGCCCGGCTACGACGAAAGCCCCGACCCGCTGCAGCCGCTCCTGGCCGCCGCCGACGCGGACGCCGCGGCGGCGCGTGCCCTGGCCAAGGGCAAGGACGCCGACGCCGCCGGCCAGCTCGCCGACGCGCGCGCGGCGCACGCGGCCGCCCTGAAGTCCGAAGTGGACCGCCTGAACCGGCCGAAACCGTCGTCCTCGGCGACGCCGCCGGCCGCGGCGGCGCTGAGCGACCTGAAGGAGGGGCTGGCCACCGCGCGCAAGCAGGCCGAGGACCTCGTCGGCGGCCTGCCGCGCTACCGCGCCGGGATGGTCGCGGCGATCGCCGCGGGCTGCGCGGCGCTGCAGCGCATCACCCCGGCGCTGGGCCCGGGCGAGGACGCCCCCGCCGCGGCCGCCCCGCCCGGCGGCGTCCCCGCCGAAGCCGTCGACCCGCTGCAGCAGGCGCTCGCCGCCGAGCACGCCGCGGTCTGGGTCTACGGCCTGGTCGGCGCGTTCCTCCCGGCCGACTTCGGCGAGGCGGAGAAGGGCGGCGTCGCGGAACACGCGCTGCGCCGCGACCTGCTGCAGACGATGCTCGCCGGCGCCGGGGCGACCCCGGTCGCGCCGGAGGCCGCGTACAACCCGAAGAAGCCGGTGACCGACACGGCGTCGGCCGCGCTGGTCGTCGCGACGGCGGAGGCCGACTGCGCGTCGGCGTGGCTGGCCGTGGTGAACCACACCGACGACGTCGGCCTGCGCAAGACGGCGCTGCACGCGCTGGTGGCGGCTTCGCGGCGCGGGACGCCGTGGCGTTCCGAGGCCGGCGAGAAGCCGGTGGCGGTGGCCATGCCCGGCCAGGCGAGCTGACCCGGTAAAGCCGTGAAGGCCTCCTTACCGGCTCTTATGGCCGGTAAGGAGGCCTTCACGGCTTTCGAACGGGGCTCAGCCGAAGTCGGCCGATAGGCGCAGCGCGTCCTCGGCGATCTTGTCGATCAGCGCCTTGTCCTGGTGCTTGTCGTAGAAGTCGCCCAGCACGATCGTCACGTTCGTGCCCTCGACGCGGGACGCGTACGCCGCGTCGGCGCCGCTCACACTCGGGGTGCCGGCGCCGGCGAACGTCTTGTCCCGGACCAGGTCGGTGACGTTGCCGGTGCCGTCCTGCTCGGTCAGCGCCTTCAGCGCCTTCGCCTTCGTCGAGTCCGGCAGCCCCACCAGCACCACCGACACCAGGGCCTTCGCGCCGCCCGACTCCGTCGTGTACAGCGCGCGGACCAGCGACTGGCACGGGCTGTCCTGGAAGAAGTCCTTGGTCTTGCCGTAGGACTTCGCGACGCAGTCGGTGGAGCGCACCGGCCCGGCGACCGGCGTGAACGTGTACTTCCCGGTGCTGTGGGCCGGCGGCTGCGCCGTCGGCTCGTCCGGCGTCGAGTCGTGCCGGATCAGGAACCAGAGCAGCCCGGAGATCACGGCGATCGCGACCAGCCCGGCGCCCCTGAGTGCCAGGGTCCGGGTGTCACGCTTCGGTGGGCCGGGCACGGGCGGGCGGGGCTGCGGGGGAACCGCGCCCAGCGGGGCCGTGTCGGACGGGCCTGGGGTGAAATGCGCACCAACCACGACGCCATACGGTAGTTCACGCCCGCTGAGCTGTTCACTCGAATGCGTGTAAGACGCGTTCGACGTCGTCAGCGGTGTTGTAGAGGTGGAAGCCGACCCGCACCTTGCCGTTGCGCAACCCGGAGACGATCCCGGCCGCGGCCACCCGTCCGGGGTCGGCCTCGAGCGACACGATCGCACTCCCCCGCGGCGGCCGGCCGAGCTTCTCCAGCAGCGTGTCGGCCAGGCCGATGTCGTGCGCCGCGACCTGCGCGAGGTCGAGCCCGCCGAGGTACTCCAGCGCGGCGGCCGCACCCACCTGGGCCAGCCAGACGGGTGACAGGTCGAACGCGCGGGCGTCGCCGGCCAGCCGCAGCGGGAGGCCGTAGACGGTGGCCCACGGGTCCTCCCCCGCGTACCAGCCGGCCGCGACCGCGCGGGTGCGGTCCTGGGCGTCCGGGCGCACCGCCAGCCACGCGCAGCCACGCGGCGCGAGCAGCCACTTGTAGCCCGCCGCGACCACCCAGTCGGCCCAGGCGACGTCCAGTGGCAGCCAGCCCGCGGCCTGGGTCGCGTCGAGCAGCACCGCCGCCCCGGCGGCCTCGGCCGCGGCCCGCAGCGCGGCGAGGTCGGCGATCCGGCCGTCGGCGGACTGGACGACGCTCACCGCGACGACGTCGTGCCCCTCGACCCGCGCGGCGAGGTCGTCGAGCGGCACCTCGGTGACGGTGACGCCCGGGTTCGCCGCGAACGGGAAGGTCACGCTGGTGAAGTCGCCCTCGGCGGCGAGCACGCGGGTGCCGGCGGGCAGCGCGGCGGCGACGTTGGCGATCAGCTGCGACGCCGACGCGCCGATCGCGACGCGCCCGGCGTCGACCCCGAGCAGCCGGGCGAACCCGGCCCGCGACCGCGCGACGGCCTCGTCGAAGTCCGCCGGCCGGCTCGCCCCGGTCCGCCAGTTCTCGACCGACCCGGCCACGGCCGCGGCGACCGGCGCGGGCGGGATGCCCATGCTCGGCGTGTTCAGGTACCCGGACGGGACGGCGAAGTCGGCTCCGAAGGCGTGCATGTCCCCGAGCCAAGCAGATCCGGAACTCACAGGAACGCGGTGACGTCGGCGTAGGACGGCGGGGTGAGGGGAAGATCACGGCCGTCGCGCACCGCGAGCGCCGTCTCGGCCGCCGCGGCCAGCGCCATCCGGTAGGGCAGCGAGCCCAGGCTGACCCGCGCGACGCCCAGCTCCGCCAGCCCGGCCAGGGTGACCTTGCCGGGCAGGAACAGCAGGTTGAGCGGGACCCCGACGGCGACGAGCCGCTCGACGTCGGCCGGCGCGGCGAGCCCGGGCACGAAGACGCCGTCCGCGCCCGCCGCGACGTACGCCCGCGCCCGCGTCTCGGCGTCGGCCACCGAGCGGTCGCCCGCCCAGTGGGTGTCGGTGCGGGCGTTGACGAACAGCCGCGGCGCCCGCTCCTTCACGGCCGCGACCAGGGCGGCCTGGACGTCGACCGGGGCGAGCGAGCCGTCGGCGCGGCCGTCCTCGAGGTTGACGCCGACCGCGCCCGCTGCGGCGAGCTCCTCGGCCAGGTCGGCGACGGCGGCCGGGTCCGCGCTGAAGCCGTCGGCGATGTCGACGCTGACCAGCGCGTCGAGCCGGGCCAGCCGGGCGGCCAGCGCGACGGTCGTGTCCCGCGTCGACGGCGCGCCGTCCGGCTCCCCCGCCGCCGCGGACACGCCGAGGCTGGTCGTCCCGAGCGCGCGGAACCCCTGCGCGACGAGGTGGGCGCCGACGCCGAACTCCCAGGCGTTCGGCAGCAGGAGCGGGGTACCGGGGACGTGCAGCGCACGGAATTCGTCCATGCCCCGAACCTAGGTCCGGAACACTTCGGCCGCCGCCGAAGCCGTGTCGACCCTCCAATCACGCGTGTCGACCCCCTGATCACGCGAGTCGACGCTCCGATCACGCGAGTCGGCTCCCGAATCACGCGAGTCGACCCCCCGATCACACCCCTCGAGCGATCGAACGGCCGACACGCGTGACTGGGAGGTCGACTCGCGTGACTGGGAGGTCGACTCGCGTGATTGCCGGGTCGACACGCGTGATCAGGGGGTCGACACGGCGTCAGCCGCTGCTGCCGGACGAGGCGGCCGCCGAGATCGCCGCGGCGCGGGCCGCCTTCAGTTCCCGGACCACCTTGCGCAGTGCGGGGACCGCCGCTCCCGCGCGCTCCTCCAGCTCCGCGAGCCGGGCCTTGTGGTGCCGGGCGTCGCGGCGTGAGACGACCGTGCGCAGTTCCACCGCCGCGGCCAGGGACGTCAGCGCCGCCGCGCCCGGGTCGACCCGCGACGCCGGTTCGCGGCCCCGCAGGGCGGCCGCCACTACCTCGTGCAGCCGGGCCGCTTCCGCGCGGTCGCGGACCACCGGGCGGCGGCGCGGGAACAACCCCAGCACGTGCGACGTCTTCAGCGTGATCGTGCCCGCCGCGTCGAGCTGGGCCTCCAGGGACTGGAGCGTGGCCCGGGCGTCGCGGCGGACCCAGCCGCGCCACTTGCGGTGCGGGTCCGCGGCGAGGTCGCCCAGCAGGTCGTCGAGCACGAGGTGGCCGGTGCCGGCCGCGCCGGTGACCACGGGTCGCCCGTCGCCGTCGACGACCAGCCCGCGCAGGACCAGGTCCGTCAACGCCGCCGCGCGCACCAGCAGCGCGACCCCCTGCCGGCGTGGCAGCCGGTCGCGGCCGGTGTCGCACGCGAGCAGGTAAGCCTGGGCGGGCAAGGACAAAGTGCTCATCATTTCCTCTCACTGCCGTTTCAGCTGGGGCCAGATCCGCGACCACGGCGCGTTCCGGCCGTCGTAGAGCCACAGCAGCCCGTCGACCACCTGGGTCTCGTGCGCGAAGCAGGGCCGCAGCAGCCCCGGGTCGAACCCGGCGAACAGCACCGCGTCGGCCGACTCCGGCGGCGGCCCGAAGTACCAGTACGCCCGGTGTCCACTGTAGACGGTGCGGATGCCGTACGGCGCCCCGTAGAACTCGGTCACCGCCGCGAACGGGTAGATCTCGGCGTACACCGCCGTCCGGGCCCGGGTCGCCGGCGGCAGCGCGGCGTACGTCTGCCCGATCAGCTTCGCCAGCTCCTGCTGCGGCAGCTCCCCCTGCGCGAACGAGCTGCCGAGCGAGAACGGCCCGACCGACGTCCGCGCCGAGGCCGGCCACACCGGCAGCGCGACCAGCGTGACGACGGCCGAGAGCACGAACACCGGCCACGCCACCACCTTCCACCACCGCACCAGGTTCCGCCGGGTCAGCTCGGTCGCGGCGGCCGCGAACGGAACGGCGTAGCAGCCCATCAGGTAGTAGGACCGCCCCTGCGTCGCGACCACGGCCAGCGCCACGAGGACCAGGGCGACGCCGAGGTACCGGTACGGCCGCAGCTCCGCCGACCGCAGCAGCCGCCAGACGCCGTAGAGCAGGGCCACCACGCCGACGCCGATCCCGGCGCCGAGCAGCCCGTCGCGCACCCACGGGCCGTAGCCCGGGAACTCCGCGGCGACGACGTCACTCATGTGGGTGTAGGGCCAGCCGTGGGTCGCCTGCCAGATCAGCGTCGGCACCGTGACCACGGCGGCGATCGCCGCGCCCAGCCAGAGCTTCGGGCGCCGGAGCAGGTCCCGCGGCCCGACCACCAGCGCGGCGAGCAGCACCGCCGCCCACAGGGCCGGGATCAGGAACTTCGTCTCCAGCGACACCGCCGTGACGACGCCGGCCCAGACGAGCAGGCCGTCGCGGCGGGTGCGGGTCCAGCGGACCAGCAGCCAGGCCACGACCGTCCACAGGAACGGGTCCAGCACGTAGGTCCCGATCCAGTGGCTGACGATCACGATGCCGGACGTCGCGTAGCAGGCGGCCGCCATCGCCTGCGCGCCGCGCCCGCCGCCGAACTCCCGCGCGATCAGCGCCGTGACGACCACCCCGGCGGCCGCGGCCAGCGTCATCGGCAGCCGCAGCACGACGAGCGAATCCGGCGCGAGCCAGTCCATCGCCGCGGCCAGCGCCGGGATGAGCGGCGGCTGGTCGAAATACCCCCAGCTCAGGTGATTTCGACCGGCCACCAGGAAGTAGAGCTCGTCGAACCCGCCGGCGTAGCGCCCGCTGGTCAGCAGCAGCGCGAGCCCGGCGAGGCCGGCGATCGCCAGCACCGGGCCGCGGGCGAACACCACGCTCGTCGTCTGTCGCGTTAGGACAGTCACCACGGTTGCCTCCCTCGCTGTGGTCCGCCCACTCCACCGGATCGGGGACGCGGGCGAAACGAGGCAAGGAAGGTGGTCGCGGCGACGAAAGTTGCGGTCCGCGGACCGGTGCGCAACTTTGGTTGCGCATCCGGCGCGGCGGCCCGCGCGAGCGGTTACCGTGGCCGCGTGACCAGCACCAGGCGGCCGTGGTGGCCGAGCCGCGCCGACGTCTTCTGGCTGTTCGTGGCGGCGTTCGCGTTCGCGGGCCTGAACGTCCTGCTCTACGCGCTGGGCGAGGTCACGACCGGGCCGCTCGGCCCGGCCGCCGGGCTGGTGCTGCAGCTGGTCTGCGACTTCTCCCTGGTGCTGGTGTTCCGGTTCCCGCGGCAGGTCGCCTGGTTCGTCGTCGCGGCGGCGGGCCTGATGCTGGCGTCCGACCTGTTCACCCCCGGCCTGCTCGTGCCGGTGCGCCAGCTCGCCCTGACGACGGTGCCGACCATCAGCCCGGTCCTGCTGTCGCAGCTGCCGCGGTTGCTGGACCGGCGGACCGTGCTCTGGCTGGCCGGGATCCTCACGCTGATCGCCGCGCGGCCGTGGGTGCCGAGCTGGAGCACCACGCCGTTCGCCCTGCTCAGCACCACGCTGCCGGCGATGCTCGGGCTCTACGGCGAGGCGCGGCGCCAGCTGCTGCGGTCGCTGCGGGACCGCGCCGAACGCGCCGAGCGCGAGCAGCACCTGCTCGCCGAGCAGGCCCGCGCGGAGGAACGGCGGCGGCTGGCGGGCGAGATGCACGACGTCGTCACGCACCGGCTCAGCCTGATGGTGCTGCACGCGGGGGCGCTCGGCGTGACGTCGCACGAGGAGCCGGTGCGGGCGGCGGCCGAGGACATCCGCCGCGAAGGCGTCTTCGCGCTGGACGAGCTGCGCGACCTCGTCGGCGTCCTGCGCAACGGCTCCGAGCTGAGCCCACGGACGCTCAACCAGGAGCAGCCCGGCGATCCGGCCCAGCTGGTCGCGGAGTCCCGCTCGGTCGGCATCGAGACGGCGTTCGCGGTGGACGGCGACCCGGCGCAGGTGTCGCCGACCGTCGCGCGGACCGCGTACCGGCTGGTGCAGGAGGCGCTGACGAACGTCCGCAAGCACGCGCCGGGCGCGTCGGTGACGGTGTCGCTGCGCTACCACCCGGGCGGCCTCGACGTCTCGGTCGCCAGCACCGCGGCCGGGCAGCGGCCCGATCCGGCGCTGGCGGCCAGCGGCTCCGGGGCCGGGCTGGCCGGGCTGCGGCAGCGCGTCGAGCTCGTCGGCGGGCGGTTCGACGCGGGCCCGGTGCGCGGCGGCGGGTTCCGGGTCGGTGCGATACTGCCCGCTTACGTCCCGACGGCGGAAGGCACGCAGAGTGATCCCGGTGCTCGTGGTCGATGACGAGCCGATGGTGTGCGCGCACCTGCGCACGATCCTCGGCTCGGCCGACGACATCGACGTCGTGGCCCAGGCGGCCGACGGCGCCGAAGCCGTCGAGGCCGTGGTCCGGCACCGGCCGCGGGTCGTGCTGATGGACCTGCGGATGCCGGGCGTCGACGGCCTGACGGCGATCGCCCGGATCGCGGCGCTCCCCGACCCGCCGGCGGTGGTCGCGCTGACGACGTTCGACGCGGACACGTACGTGATCCGCGCGCTGCGCGCGGGTGCGGCGGGCTTCCTGGTCAAGTCGACGCCGCCGGAGGACCTGATCGGCCTGGTCCGCGTCGCGGCGGACGGCCACACGGTGCTCTCACCGTCGGCGGCCCGCCGCCTGGTGGCGCTGTCGTCGGACAGCCGCGAACGCGGCGACGACGCCCGCCGCCGGACGTCCGGTCTCACGGACCGGGAGCGGGATGTCCTGGCGTGCTTGGGCGAAGGACTGTCCAATGCGGACATCGCGACCCGGCTGCACCTCGCCGAGGCGACGGTGAAGAGCTACGTGTCGCGGATGCTCGTGAAGCTGGACTGCACGAACCGGACCCAGGCGGGATTGCTGGCGCACGAAGCGGGTCTGGTCGCCCGCTAGGGCCACAGCAACGGGACCGCGCGCCACACCGCCCAGGTGATGAGGGCGAACCACGCGGCGATCCACACGAACCCGGGGATCCCCGTGCTCCGGGCCAGCATGGCGGCGTCGTCCTCTTGACCGCCGAAGCCGTCCTGGAACCGGTTGGAGACGATCGCGCGCAGCCCGCCGATCTCACTGGTCAGCAACAGCCACGCTTCGGCGTACGCGACGCCGTTCTTCAGCCAGGGCGGCGCCCAGCGCAACGCGCCGAACACGATCGCCCCGACCGCGACGACCACCACGAAGGTGAGCACGTCCCGGGTGAACAGCAGGAGGAACACCATCGCGGCCAGGGTCAGGGTGAGCACGGCGGGGACGAGCCCGCGGTGCAGCAGGGCCGCCGCGCCCAGCCCGGCCAGCGGCGGCATCGCGTAGCCGGCGGCGATGGTCAGGATCGCGGCGAGCGCCGACGGCTCCCGGCTCCAGGTACCGCCGGATTCCGGGCTGTCGATGGCGACACGGAGGACGCCGCCGCCGGTCAGGATGCTCACCAGCGCGTGGCCGCCTTCGTGGAAGAGCGTGCCGAGGAAGTTGGCCCGGTAGAAGACACTCCGCCGGCCGTCGGCGGGCACCGCGAACGCCGTCACCACGACCGCGGCGGCCACCAGCGCGGTGATCCCGACGAGTTCCGGCCCCGGCGGCGGCAGGGTTTCGTTGAGCACGGCAAAAGCGGACGCCATGGATTCCCTCCCCGGAGCCGTGGAGCCGTCCTCCACAGTGTCACCGGGGCCGCGGGCCAGGCGGTATCCCCGCCGGGAATTGTCCTTGAGCTGTCCAGCGTCACGCGGACGCGGGTGTGTGCTCCGCGTCGTAGGCGTCGCGGGCGTCCTGGACCGACGTCATGTGCCGGCGGGCCCACCGGTCCAGCATCTCCAGCGGCTCGGAAAGGTTGCGCCCCAGCGACGTCAGCTCGTACTCGACCTTCGGCGGGATGACCGCGTACGCCGTGCGGGTGAGGATGCCGTCGCGGACCAGGCTGCGCAGGGTCTGCGTCAGGACCTTCTGCGAGATCCCGTCCACGCGGCGGGCGATCTCGGTGAACCGCAGCGGGCCGTCGGTGAGCGCGCCGACGATGAGGACCGTCCACTGGTCGCCGATGCGGTCGAGCAGCTGGCGGGTCGGGCAGTCGCGGTCGTACGGGTCCGGGTGCACAGCGCGTCTCCTCACTTTCCCAAAGAGAGTAACACGCGATTCAGGCGGTGGGAGCCATCAACGTGGCGAAGAGGATCCGCAGGTGGCGGCGCCCGCGTTCCCAGCGCGCGTCCAGCTCGCCCTGGTCGCGGGTGGCCCAGCTGGCGATGAGGATGCCGCGGACGACGTCCATCGCGGTGTACACCGCGTGCAGGAACTCGTGGTGCCCCGCGTGCTCCGGCAGCAGGGCCTTGCCGAACTCGACCAGGCTGGACGTCGCGATCGGCTCGACCACGGCCATCTGGCGGCGCAGCTCGGCGTCGGTCCGCGACGCGACCCACAGCTCCACCGTCGCCGAGAACACCGGCCCCTGGTGCATCTCCCACATCAGCTGCAGCGCGTCGCCGACCGGGTCGGTGGACGCGCGCAGCCGGTCCAGTTCGGCCATCGCGACCTCGGTGCGTTTCGCCGCCAGGTGCCGGATCGCCGAGGTGACCAGGTCGGCCTTCGTCGGGAAGTGGTGCACCTGCGCGCCGCGCGTGACGCCGGCGCGATCGGCGACGCGGGTGGTCGTCGTGCCCGCGTAGCCGTACTCGACCAGGCAGTCGATCGTCGCGTCGAGCAGCCGGACGCGCATCGCCGCGCTGCGCTCCTCCTGGGTGCGGCCGGTCGATCCCCGTCGTGGCGCTGACATGTGCCCACTTTATGGGGCGACGCGTGCTTCGGTCGCGGCGACCAGCCCGGCGACCACCCGCTTGATGAACACTCCCAGGATCTGCCGGTAGAACCAGCCGGTGCCGGGGATCTTCGCGGTGAACGTCGAATGCCAGTGGACCTCGGTGCCGCCGTCGACCGGCGAAAGGTCGACGTAGGCGACGTAGTCCCGCAGCGGCAGGCCGTGCTCCAGCGCGTAACCGAACCGGCGGCCGGGCTCCAGCGCGACGATCCGCTCGTACGACCGGGTGCGGCCGGTGCGGAACAGCCGGACCGCGCCGAGCCCTTCCGGCTCACCCTCCCCCTCGCTGACCAGCTCGAACGACTCCAGCGGCGACCACGTCGGCCAGCTCGCGCCGTCGCGGAGGAGGGCGTAGACGGTGCCGGCCGACGCGGACGTCCGGCCGCGGACGGAAATGCTCTGTACCATTCGGTACGTGTACCATCTGGTACATGATCGACACAAGCCCGCGCGCCAAGCTGCTGGACGCGGCGATCGACCACATCGCCCACCACGGCGGCGCGAGCAAGAGCCTGCGCGCCCTCGCCGCCGGCCTCGGCACCAGCCACCGCATGCTCATCTACCACTTCGGCTCGAAGGAAGGCCTGCTCACGGCGGTCGCGCGCGAGGTCGAGGCCCGGCAGCGCACGGCGCTGGCCGACGTCGGCGAGGGCCGCGAGTTCTGGCGGCGGCTGACCGACGAGGACCTGCGCGCCAACGAGAAGCTCTTCTTCCAGCTCTACGGCCAGGCCCTCGGCGGCACCCCGGGCACGACCGAGTTCCTGGACGGCGTCGTCGACGACTGGCTCGGCCCCATCGAGGCCCTGCTCGCGCACTACGGCGTCCCCGAGGCCGACCGGCCGGCGCACGCCCGGCTCGGCCTCGCCGTCACCCGCGGCCTGCTGCTGGACCTCGTCACGACCGGCGACCGCGAGGCCGTCGACGCCGCGATGGAGCTTTTCCTGGCGGCGTACCAGAAGTGATACTGGCGCCATGCGGCTGACACTGGGGTTCCTGCTCGCGCTGGTCACGACGGCGGTCCTCGCGCCCGCGGCGGCGGCCGAAACCGGCCCGGTCCGCGCGACGGCGTGGGTCGAAACCGGCGCCGACCTCGACCACGACGGCAGGCCCGACCGCGTCGCCGCCGACGTCGTCCGGCCCGCCGGGCGCGAGCGCGTCCCGGTGATCCTCGACGTCAGCCCGTACTTCGCGTGCTGCGGCCGCGGCAACGAGTCCCAGAAGAAAACGTTTGCGCCGGACGGCACCCCCGAGCAGTTCCCGCTGTTTCTCGACAACTACTTCGTGCCGCGCGGGTACGCGGTGGTGCTGGCCGACGTCGGCGGCACGAACCGCTCGTCCGGCTGCTTCGACGACGTCGCCGACGGCAACGCCGTCGTGAACTGGCTCAACGGCCGGGCGAAGGCCTTCGACGCGCCCGACGGCGGCCGCCCGGTGACGGCGGACTGGGCCACCGGGGACGTCGGCGCGATCGGCAAGTCCCAGGACGGCGCCACCGCGATCGGCATGGCCGCCTCCGGGATCCCCGGGCTGAAGACGATCGTGCCGATCGAAGGCGTCGCCGACAACTACGCCCAGCTCGTCGCGAACGGCGCGCCCTTGGCGACGCCGGACAACACCGGGTCGGCCTTCACCTACAACGACCGCGCGGCGCGGTTGTGTCAGCCGTTCGAGGCGGACGTCAAGGCGCGCATGGGCACGAACGGTGACTACAACGCCTATTGGCAGAGCGTGAACTACGTCCCGCGCGCCGGGCGGGTGCGCGCGAGCGTGCTCATCGCGCAGGGGTTCGGGGACAGCGTCGTGGGCCCGGACCAGTTCGCCGCCTACTGGGCCGCGCTCGGCCGGGCGGGGGTGCCGCGCAGGGCGTGGCTGAGCCAGGCCGGTCACGTCGACCCGTTCGACCTGCAGCGGGCGCGGTGGGTGGACACGCTGGGCCGCTGGTTCGACCGCTGGCTGCGGGGCGTCCGCAACGGCGTCGAGCACGAGCCCGCCGTGCACCTGGAAACCACGCCGGACCGGTGGACGGACGTCCGGGCCTGGCCGCCCGCGACCGCCGCCACGACGTTCCGGCCGGCGGCCGACGGCACGCTCGGCCGGCGTGGTTCCGGCACGGCCACGGTCGTCGACGACCCGGCGGTCGGCCGCGAGCAGTGGGCGGCCGGGACGTCGGCCGCGCGGTTCACCGGCGCTCCCCTGACCTCGGCGGTACGGCTCGCCGGGACGCCGTCGGTGACGATCACCGCGTCGTCGGACAAGCCCGCCGCCCGGCTCGGCGTCGCGCTCGTCGACTACGGCCCGGCCGACGTGCGGAACACCGCGAACTACGGCAGCGGGATCAAGACCCTGACCACCCGGTCGTGCTGGGGCGTGAGCCGGCCCGGTGACAGCGCGTGCTTCCTGGACACCGCCACCGACCTGGTGCACGCCGACCACCAGATCGTCGCCGCGGGCTGGGCCGACCTCGGGCACCACGCGTCGCTGCGCCACGGCGAGCCGCTCGTGCCGGGGCGGGCGTACCCGATGACGTTCACGCTGAGCAGCCTCGACCACGTCGTCCCGGCCGGGCACCGGCTCGGGCTGCTGCTCGGCGGCACCGACGGGCAGCTGTTCGACCCGGCGCTGCCGGTGCTGGGCGACACCCTGACGTTCGACCTCGCGCGGACGTCGATCACCGTGGGCCTTACACAGCCCGAACATCAGGCGCACGCCGCCCGAACACCGGCCCGCCAGAGTTCTCCTCGTACCCGGAAACCTTCCTGAGGGAGACACCATGCGAGGACCCATCTGGACGCGGCGGCTGGCACTGGCGGGCGCCGGGAGCGCGGCCTGCCTGCTGGCGCTGGCGCCGCTGGCCTCGGCCCAGACGACGTCCCCGGCGCCGGTCGCGCCGATCACACTCAGCCCCGAGGAGTCGCAGCAGGTCTGCGGCGACTGGGTGCCGAAGCTGCAGAAGCGGGCCGACAACCTGGAGAAGCGGATCAACGGCGGCGCCGAGGTCGCCGGCTCGGTCGCCAACCTCAAGGCCCGCGCCCAGGACCAGCGCACGGCGGGGCACAACGACCGCGCCACCAAGCTCGACGAGCGCGCCACCAAGCGGCAGGGCAAGGTCGGCGAGCTGACCACCGCGAAGCAGAAGCTCGACGCCTTCGCGTCCGCCCACTGCAAGCCGGCCGCCCCGGCGCCGACCAAGTGAGGGCGGCGAGGATCGCGGCCGCGGTCGGGGCGGCCGCGCTCATCACGCTCGGCTGCTCGGCCTGCCGCGACAACCTGATGGGCTCGCCCGGCTCCGGGACTTCCCCGGCGTCGTCCGAGCTGAGCGGCATCGAGTCGACGCTCAACGGCGTCGAGTCCGACATGAACGACGACGGCTCCCCCTGACCGGCTAGCGTCTCCCCGGGGGCGACGGCGGAGACGGGAGCAGCAATGGGGTCACCGGGGCGCGGCCTCGTCCTCGTGGTCGAGGACGAGGCCGCGATCGCCGAGCTGGCGGCGCTCTACCTCAAGCGGGACGGCTTCGGCGTGCACGTCGAGGCGGACGGCGGCCGCGCGCTCGACGCCGTCCGGCGGCTCAAGCCGGTGGCGATCGTGCTCGACATCGGACTGTCCGGAATGGACGGTATCGAGATCTGCAAGACGCTGCGCGCGGCCGGGGACTGGACGCCGGTGCTGTTCGTCACCGCCCGCGACGACGAGCTGGATCGCTTGCTGGGCCTGGAGATCGGCGCCGACGACTACCTGACCAAGCCGTTCAGCCCGCGCGAGCTGGCCGCCCGGGTCCGGACCGTGCTGCGACGCGCGTCCGGCGCGGCGCCGGCCCCGTCGGCGTTCACCGTCGGCGCGGCGCGCGTCGACCTCACGAGCCGCCGCGCCTGGGCCGGCGAGACGGAGATTTCCCTGACGTCCACGGAGTTCGACCTGCTCACGCACCTGCTCCGGCACCCGGGGCAGGTGCTTTCGCGCGACCAGCTGCTCAGCGCCGTCTGGGGCTACGCCGCCGCGGCGGGCACGCGCACGGTCGACGTCCACGTCGCGCAGCTGCGGGCGAAACTCGGCGCGGCCAGTCCGATCAGGACGGTCCGCGGCATCGGCTACGCGGCGGACCCGGCGTGAGGTACCGCGGGACGCTCGCCGGGCGGATCACGCTCGTCTGCCTCGCCGTCGCCGGGATCGCGGTGATCGTGGCCGGGTTCGTGGCGGCGCGGCTGATCCGGACCACGGCGGACAACGTGCTGCAGTCGTCGCTGTCCGCGCAGGCCGACGTCGTCGCGTCGCAGCTCGACGAAAGCGGCATCGGCAACCGGCTCGGCGTCGGCAAGGTCGCCGACGTCGTCCGCGGCCAGGGCATCTCGGTCGTGGTGCGGCGCGCGGGCGGCCAGGCCGTCGGGGACGCCGTGTCGGTGCAGGCGGCGGCGAAGGCGGGACTCGGCGCCGCGCACTCGGAGCGGGTGCTGGTCGCGGGCGCGCAGTACCTGGTGGAGACGCGGGCGGTCGGGACGCGCGGGGCGGCGTTCGCGCTGGTCCTGCCGGCGCGCAACGCGGAGACGACGCAGCGCGCGCTAGTGCGGAACATCGCGTTCGCGCTGGGGATCGGGCTGCTGGTGGCGGCCGCGGCCGGGTTCGTGTCCGGGCGGTTGCTGGGCCGTCCGCTGCGCCGGGCGGCCGCGGCCGCGGGGTCGCTGCGGGCCGGCCGGCGGGACGTCCGGGTGCCGGTGGAGGGACCGCGGGAGGTCGCGGAGGTGGCGGGTTCGCTGAACTCGCTGGCCGACGCGCTCGCCCACAGCGAGGCGCGGCAGCGGGACTTCCTGCTGTCGGTGTCGCACGAGCTGCGGACGCCGTTGACGGCGGTGACGGGCTTCGCCGAGGCGATCGCGGACGGCGTCGCGTCGGGCGACGACGCCCAGCGCGCCGGGCAGACGATCCAGCGCGAGGCCGCGCGGCTGGAACGCCTGGTCACGGACCTGCTGGAGCTGGCCCGGCTGGGCGCCGACGAGTTCAGGCTGGACGTCACAACCCTGGACCTGGGCGCGCTGCTGCGCGACTGCGCCGAGGTCTGGCAGCTGCGGTGCGCCCGCGAAAACGTGCAGCTGTCCGTTACGGCGCCTTCGTCCCCGGTCCCGGTGCGGGCCGACGCCCGCCGGCTGCACCAGGTCGTCGACGGCTTGGCGGAGAACGCCCTGCGAGTCACCCCCTCAGGCGCCCCCATGGTCTTCTTCCTGTCTTTGTCCGGCCCCAACGCCCAGCTTTCGGTCCGCGACGGCGGCCCGGGCTTGGCCCCGGAGGACTACCCGGTGGCGTTCGAGCGCGGGGTCCTGAACGCCCGCTACCGCGACCGTCGCCCGGTCGGCTCGGGCATCGGCCTGGCCTTGGTCCACGCCCTGGTCACCCGCATGGGCGGAGACCTGACCGCGGGCCCGGCCCCCGAAGGCGGCGCCGCGTTCACCATCACCCTCCCCCTGGCGGCGACGTCCGCCACCGTGCCGCTCCCCCGCCCCTGATTTCCGCAAGCCGGGGCCCGGTCACCGGGGTTCGGCCACGATTCGCCCGGATGCGAATCCAGCCCGGGCAGTTCAGCGCAGTGCGACCGAACGACTCGTGAATTCACTGGGCAAGCGGCACCCACGCACTCGGTTGGTGCTCACTCTCCGTCGAACTCGGGCACGGTCGAACACCCAACGGATCTAGCGAATAGCTCGGCGATCCTGTGTTCGTGACCACCCATCCGCGCCAAGCGCGTAACTTTATGTTCAATCCCAGCGACAGAGAAACTCGGTGGGTGCCCACTTCGACAGCGCTCAGCGACCGAATCTCCATGCACAATCACTGTGACGGGAGTACGGAACTTGACGGAGGAACGAAAGCAACGCGGCGACCGGGAAGCCGCGGATCCCGGTGAGCGGGACCGGAGTTTGGCTCGCGCCTACGAACTCGGGGCCTCCATCGAAGAGCTCGCCGAGCAGGAAGGTCTGAGCTACACGTGGATGCGGCGGAAACTGCGCAACGCGGGCGCCGAGCTGCGGCGCAGACCCGCCCCGAAGCCTTGCCCGATTCCCCTGGATCAGCTGGCGGACGAGTACCACGCGGGAGCCAGCATTATGGTGCTGGCCCGGACCTACGATTTGTATTACAAACGAGTCCGCGAGCTCCTGCTCGGTCACGGTGTGCAGTTGCGGCCCTCGACTCGCGCCAAACCCGACCCTTGACCTGATTGTGCCGTGGGTCACTCGCCGGTTATTCACCTCCCGTGCAGGTGCACGGGAACTTTTCGTGCTTTCGAGTGGAAACTCCGAATTCCACCAAAAGTATGCCCGATCGGCGAGTAAACAGAGAAGTTCGGGACTTGCGGGGGAGATCTCGGATGGACGAGCAGGTAGAACGGTCACGCACACCGGAAAGAGAAGGACCAGGCGCGGGGCCACCGTTCCAGCTACCGGCCGCAACCGGGCGCCTGGTCGGCCGCGATGTCACCTTGACCAAGCTGGACGAGCTCTGGGACCACCGCGACGTTTCTCGTCCGCTCGTCGTGCTCGACGGCATGGGCGGGGTCGGAAAAACCGCAGTGGCGACGCACTGGCTGCACCTGCGCCGCGCCGGCTTCCCCGACGGTCTGCTGTACGCCAACCTCAGTGAAGCGGACGGCAGCCCGGTCACCCCCGAGGATGCCCTGCACGGCTTCCTCACGTCCCTGGGCCTGCCGGCGGCCGAGGTCCCGACGGGGCCGGGCCGCCGGTCGGCGATGTTCCGCGCATTCACCGCCGAACGGCACCTTGCGATCCTGCTCGACGACGCCGTGTCGGCGGCTCAAGTGCGCGCCCTCCTCCCGGCCACATCGTCGGTGCTGGTGGTGGTGACCAGCCGGCGCCGGTTGGCCGGCCTCGGGATCGACGACGCCACGCTGATCACGGTCGAGCCCTTGGAACCGGACGCGTCCGCGGAACTGTTGCGCGAGACGATCGGCCGGGAGAGGCTGTCGGCCGAGCCCGCCGCGGCCGACCTGATCATCGCGGCCTGCGGTGGCTTGCCCCTGGCGCTGGGTGTAGTGGCCGCGCGACTTCGGGCCCGGCCGCTCCGTCGTCTCGAGCGCGAAGCGAACAGCTACGTCCGGCACCTGGAAACGGCTGACGCGGTCCCGGAAGACGTCCGCGACGTCCAGGCGGTCTTCGACGCGTCGTATGCCGAGTTGCCCGGCGGCGCCGCACGGCTGTACCGCGTGTGCGGGCTGCACCCCGGGCCTGAGGTCGCGCTCGAGACCCTGGCCGACGTACTCGGCTTCCCGCTCGAACGGATCGAAGACGACGTCGAGGCCCTGGTCGGTTCGAACCTGCTCGCCGACGCCGACGCTGACCGGGTCACCCAGCATGAACTGCTTCGGCGGGACGCCCGGAGCCGGGCCGAGCGGGAGGACAGTTCCTCCGATCGGCGAGCGATTGCCCGGGGTTTCGTGCGCTGGTACCTCGCCCGGGCCCAGCTGGCCGACACTGTGATCCACCCGCACCGGCAAAGGTTCGCGCAGCCGGACACCGCGGGCTCGCCGACTTTCGGTAATCGGGCTTCGGCACTCGCGTGGTGGCGCCGCGAGCTGTCCACACTCCGCGCGGCCTTCGCCGAGGCGGACCGGAACCAGTGGGACGAGGAGACGTGGAAGTTCTGCGAGGCCTCTTGGGGCTTCTTCCTCCACCACCGTGACTACGAACCCTGGCTTTCGATGAACACCGCGGGCGTGGCCGCGGCACGGCGATGCGCGAAACCACTGGTCGAAGCCCGGCTCAGATCCCAGCTGGCGTTCGCCTACGCGAAACTCCACCGGTACGACGAGGCCGTCTCCCAGAACATGACTGCCCTGCGGCTGAGCGAGCAGGAAGGAGACGGCCAGACGCGCGCGACGGCGCTGTCGCAGCTCGGACGGGCCACCCGAGGACAAGGTGACCTGCCGGGCGCACTCGGGTTCTACCGGCAGTCAGTGGCACTGCACGAGCAGCTGGGCAATCGCCGCGGCGTGGCGTTGGGCCGGCGACGCTGCGGCGAAGTGCTGTCCGAGCTGGGCCAGACCGGCGAAGCAAGCATCGAGCTGGAGGCGTCCGCGAGCCTGATGGACGAACTCGGGGACGCCAACCAGCACGCCCGCGCCGTCATGGCACTCGCCGACATCCGGGAACGCGACGGCCGCCCGGGAACGGCGATCGAGATGCTGTCGGCAGCGTTAGCGGTCGTCGAACGCCTCGACTCTCCTTACTACACGGCCGAAATCCTGGCCTCGCTCGGCCGGATCGAGGGTCGCCATGGTCGTGATGAGGAGGCACGCAACCACCTCGCCCGGGCTCGTGAGCTCTACGCCCGGACGCGGGATCCACAAGCCACCGCCAACGACGGCGAGTGAACGCAGCTTGTCGACCCAGTCACCGGGCACAGCGCGGTTGGCGAACCAGCGCACGCCGGCATCAGGCAGGCCGAGGGCACAGCCACCGGGAAACGCGGACACCGCCGCTTCCGCTCCTGGGGAGGCGCGCAGTGCGGCCGTGACCCGCTTCCCTGCGGGCTCGGCCGAAGCGGCGTCCCGGCACAGCACCACGTCTGCGCAGGCGAACCAGGATCGCGACGCACAGTCGTCCACCACGACGAGCACATCAGCCCAGGCCTTCCGATGACGGCCGAGCCGCACCCGCAGCACACCCGGCACGCCCTGGCGACAAGCGACGGCCGGCGGTCCGGGCGCCACCACCCAGCCGGTCACGCCCCCGACTGCCAGGGCACCGGAGCCGGCAGCACCGCCGGCTCAGCCGGTTCACGCGGCTCGGAAAGCTCCATCAGCCGGTACATCGCCTTCCGCAGTGCCGCGGCCGCGGCATCCGGCCGAGAGGTGATGGCCGCGGACACCGCCGCCGCCACCTGGTCCCGCGCCTCGACGGCGCGTCCCACTTGGTCGACGAGCGGCTGATCGTGCCGCAACCCCGGGGCCCCTCGCCGCACCAGATCGCCCAAGCTGCCCTCTCGGAGCGCGTCTCCCGGGTGCGCGGCGACCGTGACCGGGCACCCGATCGCGGCAGCGTACGCAGTCGTGGACCCGTGGTCCCCGATCACCCAGTCGGACGCGATCATCGTTGCCTGCCAACCGGCATCGGGTGGGATCAGGAGCAACCCGGCGCGAACGCACGAGGAGAACCAGGCTGCCACCTGCCGCTTCCCGTGCACCGTCCAGACGAGGGGGTGCAACACTGCCGCGACCGCATAACGGTTCGATGCGAGCGCGTCGCAGACCGATCGTCCCAGCTTGGGCAGTTGCCCGAACACCGAATCCGTCGACCAGGTGGAACTGATCGTGACCAGGTGCTGGTCGGATCCGACGCCGAGGCGGTCGCGGTACTGCTGCCGGCGGAACGCGCTGGCGCGCATCCTGTCGAGGCAGATGTCCCCGGTGACGTCGGCGCGGGACAGGACTTCCGGACAGAGGTCGCGGACGGCGTCGCGCTCGGCCTCGGTGCCGAGTGCGAGGACCGACGGCAGGATCCGGCCGCGGTAGGTGAGCAACTCCCGGTCGAGACCGGTGGCCGGCGCCGCCGTGGCGCCGGCTTTCCGGCTGAACCGGTACGACTTCAGCGCGCCGGCCCCGTGGCTGACGAGGAGGATCGGCCCGCGCAGTTCTGCCAGGTGCCGGTGGCTCGCGGTCAGCACGAGGTCGAACCGGTGCTGGATCGCCTGGTGCCAGGGCAGCACCAGGCCGTGCTGTGCCCGCACGAACTCTTCGACGCCGTACCAGCTGTCGGTGTCGTGCGGAACCGTGAACAGGATCTGCACCCGATGGTCGGTCTCGAGCAGCGGCACCAGGTCGAGCAACCGCGTGCCCGCGGCCATCGTCGGCACCACCACCAACGCCGTCCGGCAGCCGGGGCGGGTGACCCGCAAGTGCGCACCCACCCCTATCGGCCCGCGAATCCATTGATCCATCTTCGTGCTCCCTCCCGTATTCGGCACCCTCGGGAGCAATCGTGCAATGGTCGTCCGGCAAGCAACTTCCAGCTAGTGGACAAAATGCTGACAAAGGATCACCTGCGTCCCGCGAAAGCGTGTTTCGGCGTCTCTGACGTGGATTTATCGCTGCGAGAGTGCCAAAATCGACAACGACGAAGCGAAGGTGGGGCGCTTCGACGGGAGGGGAAGCAGAATGGAGATCGCGTTCGGAATTCTCGGGCAGACAACGATGCGAATGCACGGGAACCTGACCGTGAAATGGTCTCATCGGCGCGAGCGCAACATCACGGCGGCGCTGCTGACCCAGCCCGGCAAGCGTGTCTCGATCGAGTCCCTGGTCGACTGGGCGTGGAACGACGACGAAGAACACCCCCGGTCGCCGAAGGGCGCACTTTACAAGTGCGCGGCCAGGATCCGGCAGGCGCTGGAAGGCGCCGTCGCGCCCGCGACCCTGGTCGCGGACAACGGTGGCTACCGGCTGGACGTCGACCCCGATCTCATCGACTACCACGTCTTCCAGCGGATGATGCGCTACGCGCACGGGCTCAGCGACCAGGGGAACCACCAAGCTGCCTCCGAAGCCGCGCGGAACGCACTGGCCCTGTGGAACGATGAGCCGCTCGCGGGCATCACGTCGGCGGCCGCCGAAAACTGGCGCGTTTCGGTGACGGACAACGACTGGATTCCGGCCAGCACCTTCCTGCTCGCCGAATTGCTCACGGCCGGGCATCCCGCGGAGGCGCTGGGACTGCTGGACCAGCTCGGGCACGCGTACTCGACGGAGCTCTGGTTCGCGAAACTGCGACTCCAGGCGCTCACCGCGATCGGGCGCTACCGCGCGCGGGACGAGTACTTCCGCGAAATGTACCGGACGTTCCGGCAAGACCACGACGTCCAGGCCGCCGACGATCTCCGCGCCCTCAACGAACACCTCCGCACGCCCGAACGCCTCGCCGGGCCGACGGACGACGACGGACCCGACCTGGCCCCGCCGCCCGGCATCGCGTCGGCACCGTTGCGGGAAATCCCCCGCGACATCGGCCACTTCACCGGCCGGGACGACGTGCTGGCCAGCCTCGACGCCGCGATCGTCCCCAGGCCCGGGCCGTTCACCCCGGCCGTCGTCACGCTGACCGGGCCTCCAGGGGTCGGCAAGACGAGCACAGCCGTCCGATGGGCGCACCGCACGGCCGACCGCTTCCCCGGTGGGGTCGTGCTTGTGGACCTGCACGGGGTCGGACCGGGGCTGCGAGTCGAATCGGCCGACGTCGTCGACAACCTCCTGTCGGCCTCGGGCTACCCGGTCGACCACATCGTCGGTGCGGCCGGGCGTGCCAAACGGTTACGCGGCCTGCTGAGCGACCACCCGATGCTGGTGGTGCTGGACAACGCCCGGGACACCGAACACATCGAGACGCTGCTGCGTGTCCTGTCGGACTGCGCGGTGATCATCACGTCCCGGCAGCGTCTCACCCGGCTTGCCCGGCAGCACCACAGTCCGGTCATCACGCTGGCGCCGCTGGCCCCGGAGGCCGCCGTCGAGTTGCTCGACCGGAGACTGGGCAACCGGCTGGACCGCGAACCCGAGGCACTGGCGAATCTCGCCACGTTGTGCGGCGGAATGCCGCTCGCACTGACGATCGTCGCGGAACGAGCCACCGTCCGGGCCGGAAGCCGGCTCCGAACCCTCGTCGACCAGCTGAGGGATCCCGCTCTCTTGCTGACGATCGGCGATGACGGCGACGGCGACGACGGCAACCTGCTTTCGGCCTTCTCGTGGTCGTACCAAGGACTCGATCCGGCGGCGCAGGACACGTTCCGTCTGTTCGGCCTGCACCCCGGGCCCGAGGTGGGCGCCGAGGTGCTGGCCGCTGCAGGCGGCGTCGAGGTGGCCGCGGGACGGCGTGCGCTGGACATCCTCGTTTCGGCGCACCTGGTGCAGCAGCCGAACGACGGCGACCGGTACCGCATCCACGATCTGTTCCACCACTTCGCCCGGACGCTGGTCAACAGCGGCCCGGAGGCCGACGCGGCCCGCAGCCGGATGGCCTCGTACTACCTGCACACCGCGCACAACGCCCACCGGATGGTCTACCCGCACCGCGGCATGGCCCCGATGCCGGAGGTCGAGCAAGGTTGCGCGCCGACCCGGTTCACCGATCCGGTCGGCGCGATGCGGTGGTGTCTGCGGGAACGCGCGAACTTGAACGCGATGGTGACGTATTCAGCGGACCACGGGCTCCACGGCTACGCCTGGCGGCTACCCCACGTCACCGGGGCGATCCTCAACCGGTTCGGGTTCTACGACGACATCATCGCGGGACTCGTCCAGGCCGCGCGTTCGGCCGCTGCTCTCGGTGATCACATGGCGGAGGCGGCGAGCCTGAACGACCTCGGCTACGTCAGCCTGCTGGCCGGGTACGACGACGTGGGCGAGGTCTACCTCGAACAGGCCCTCCACCTCGCGACCGTCCACGTGATACCGATCGGCACCCTGACGGTGCGGCTCAACATGGCCAGGTACAGCCGCCACGCCGGGCGCCTCCCCGAAGCCGTCCGGCTCTACGAACATTGCCTCCACGAAGCCCGGACCGCGGGAGACGCCGAACGGCAGGCCACCGCCAGCCACGAACTCGGCAAGTCCCTCGTGGAATTCGACCAGGGACACCGCGCGCTGCACCACTTCCATCGCGCCCAGCACCTGCGCACGATCATCGGCGACGACGCCGGACTGCTCGCCACGCTCACGGAACTCACCGACCAGTACCGGCGGCTGGGTGAGTTCGCCACCGCGGAAAAGCACTGCCGCCAGGCCTTCCAGCTGTCCACCGCCGTCCGCGACCTGGTCGCCACGATGAAGCTCTACACGGTGCGCGCGCACTTGGCCTCGGCCCAGGATCGACACGACGAAGCGTTCGCTTTCGCGCGAGACGGCCTGGCACTCGCCTTCCGCGCCCACACTGCGACTGCCGAAGCCCGTGCGCTCACGACGTTGGGTCACGTGCTGGCATCACGAGGCGACCTCGGCGAAGCACGCGCGGCCTGGAGACGCGCCGTGCAGCTGTATCGCAACCGTCGGCGCCACGCCAAAGCCGAGCAGGTCGAGCACGCGCTGGCCGTGGCCGGCCCGGAGCCGGAAATTCCCGAGGCACGAACTGCCGACAAAGACACGGTGTCCCTGCCCGCACCCACGCGACACTCCGCGACAAAGGACCACCTTAACGGGTGATAGTCACCCAATCCTCTCTGTCGCCTCCCTCTAACGGACAGCTTTAAGTACTGGTAGAGGCCGCCTTGAATCTTTAGGGGCTCCGCCTTCGGGCGAGACCTCCACCGCAAGGGGCTTGCTTATCTCCGCAACGAGCCATAATCTTCAGCAATCCCGAGTGTCGTCGGGCAAGCGCCAAAGGCACTTCCGACCGCACCACTTCCATGAGGAAAGCCAGAGGAACGACTGTGTTCGACTCCCCGCACCCCACATGCACCCGCCTGCGCCCGGATCCCGAGGCTCACGGGTTCTTGTTCCCCCTTTGGTGGTGGTGCTAGGCCGTAGTGACAGCGCCCGGCGGACGAATCCCGGGCGCTTCCTTTTCGCGTACCACCAGGGTCGAGCCGGATACCATGGCTTCATGAACTCGACGGCACCCTGGTGGGGAAGTGGCTTGTTCGCACTGGCCACCGGATTGCTCACAGCGCTCACCGCGGCACTGGCCACGACCCTCCCGAAACGGACTGAACGGCGGCTTGAGCAACGCAGGCTTTTCCGGGAGCACAAGGAAAAGATCTACCCGGACTTCATTGCCGCTGCCTACGAGATCGTCGCCGCACCCCTCTGGGAGGACACCCAAGAAGCCGGACGACGACGCCTTGATCGCCTCGGTGGATTGGGACACCAGATCGCTTTCTTCGCCCCCGAATCCACCGAGGCGGCCGCGACACCCGTACTTCGCGCAGCGACCGAGCTCACCGATCTGACCGTGACCATCCGGAGGTCGAGCAAACCCGGCCACCAAGGTACCGTCGACCAACGTTTTTCCGCGGCCTACGATGACGCCTTGGCTAACCTGCGCGTGTCGGTCACGGAGTTCACGAAGACGGGTCGAGACGACCTCGAAATCTCCGGCTCACGCCACACCTGACCCGCCTCGTCGGCGTCGTTTGAGCGGCGCCGCGTTCACGATCACTCTCCCCAGCACCGTCGGCAGCCAAGGCTCCCGTTCACGCCCGTAACCTGCCGTGTCAACCCTCCCCAATCACGAGAGTCGACCTCCCGATCACACGTGATGCCTCTCCAATCACGCGAGATCCGCCTTCAATCACGTGAGTCACGCGCTCGATCACGCGAGATGCGTGTCCAAGCACGCGGCGTCGCGTCAGGATGGTGGTGCCAGCTGGGCCGCGCGGTCGGTCACGTCCATGACGGCCCAGTGCTCGACGACCCGGCCGTCGCGGACGCGGATCATGTCCATGCTGGTCACGGCGTAACTGCGGCCGGTCGATAGCTGCGTTCCCGTGCTCGTGTAGCGGTTCACCGAGAACTCGCCGTCGGCGACGTTGCGCTCGACCCGCACGCCGACGTCGCGGAAGTCGGCGAAGAACTCGCCGTCCAGCATGGCTTCCCACTTCGCGCGCCAGGCGTCGATGCCGTGGTGGTCACCGCCCGCGCCGCCGCGGTGGTCGACCACGTCCGGGTCGATGTAGTGCAGGCCTTCGGCGACGCTCTCGGCCGTGAACGGCGTCAACGCGATCAGCCGGCGGTGGACTTCGGCGGCGTCCATGGACACTCCTTAAATGGGGACTTCCCCGGTTAGGGTTCGGCTACGCTAACCGGGGATATCCCCACTTGGCAAGGGAGCAGCATGACGGCACGGGCCCGCAGGTCGGACGCGCGGGACAACCAGGCGCTGCTGCTCGCCGCCGCGAAGGACGTCTTCGCCGAGGACGGGCCGGACGCGCCGCTCGACCGCGTCGCCCGCCGCGCCGGCGTCGGCAACGCGACGATGTACCGGCACTTCCCGAACCGGCGTGAACTGGTCGTCGCGGTGTACGCCGACGAAGTCGCGGAGCTGCGAAGCCGCGCGGACCTCGACGCGGACGACCCCGGCGAAGCGCTCTTCGCGTGGCTCGGGCTGTTCGTCGAGCACGTCCGGACGAAGCGCGCCCTCGCGCTGTCGCTTGCCGATCCCGCGGGCGAGCACGAGAGCCTGTTCGCCGGCTGGCACGCCGCGATGAACACGACCGCCGCCGCCCTGCTCGGCCGCGCCCGGGCCGCCGGCGCCGTCACCCCCGACGTCACCGAGCTGGACCTCCTCCTGCTCGCGACCGGCATCGCCCTCTCCGGCGGTGAGCCCGCCCGGCTGCTCGCCCTGGTCCGCCGCGGCGCGTCGGCCGACTGAACGCGTACCGGGACGGCGAACTCGCGTACCTGGACAGTCGGTTCGCGTACCCAGAGGGTCGGCTCGCGTACCTAGACGGTCGGCTCGCGTGCCTGGAGGGTCGGTTCGCGTGATCCGACGCGTGACTCGCGTGATTGAAGACGTATCTCGCGTGATTGGGCGCGTGACTCGCGTGATTGGAGGGGGATCTCGTGTGGTTGGGGGCGTGGCACGTGATGGGAGGGGTGACGGCGTGGGTCGTTAGGGTCTGGGGATGGAGATGCTGCACCTGCGCTACTTCGTCGCGGTCGCCGAGGAGCTGAACTTCTCGGCCGCGGCTCGGAAGCTGCACATGGCCGCGTCCCCGTTGAGCCAGCGGATCAAGGACCTCGAACACGAACTGGGCCAGCAGCTGTTCGACCGCAGCACCCACCACGTCACGCTCACCGCCGCCGGGACCGCCCTGCTGCCGCTCGCGCGGGACGTCCTCGAGCAGGTCGGCGCGATTCCCTGGAAACTGAAGGAGGCAACGCGGCCGCAGCGCAGCACCATCTTCCTCGGCATGCCCGCCGGGGTGCACCCGGACCTGCGGGACCGCGTCAACGCCCTCGCCGAGCTGGTCAAGGCGCGCTACGAGGTCAAGCGCTGGCCCGGCACCACCGCCGACCTCGTGCAGGGCGTGCACGACGGGAAGCTAGCGCTCACCCTCGCCCGGCTGCCGGTCACCGATCCGGCCCTGGAGCAGCTGCCGGTGATGTCGGAGCGGCTCGGCGCGGTCGTCCCGGCCGACATGTTCGCCGGGCGGGACTCGGTGACGCTGGCCGAGCTGGCCGAATTCCCGTACGTCGCCTCACCCGGGGACATCACGCCCGCGTATTTCGACCAGCTCGACCACCAGTTGAGTGAATTGGGCGTCAAGAACCGCATTCGCCTGACCAACACCGGTTACGGCGGAACGTCCGAAATCATTTCCAGCGGCGAAGCCTTTTCCATTTCCATGCTGGACGACCGGAGCCCGATGCACGGTTACCGCCTCGACAACGTCATCGTGCTGCCGTTCACCGACTTCCGGCCCCAGCTGGACACCGGCCTGCTCTGGCGCCGCGACCGCGCCGACGGCGACCTGCGGGAACTCGTCGAAGCCGCGAAAGACGTCTTCAAGGAACCGATCGCCACCTAAACCACAATGGTATGACCGCCGCGGTCACACCATTGTGCGCATCATGATCATTCCCTTTCATCGTCATCGCGCCTAGCTTCGTAAGTAGAGCAACGAAGCAAGGCGCGAAAGGACGAATGATGACGGACATCACCCCGACCGCCGCCGGCCCGCTGGACGGCGTGCGCGTGATCGACCTCTCGACCGTGGTCATGGGCCCGTACGCGGCCCAGATCCTCGGTGACCTGGGCGCCGACGTGATCAAGATCGAGTCCCCCGCGGACACCGTGCGGGTGGGCCAGTACCGCACCACGCCGGGCATGACCCCGCTGAACCTGAACGTCAACCGCAACAAGCGCAGCGTGGCCCTCGACCTGAAGGACGACGCCGAGCGCGAGCAGGCGCTGAAGCTGATCGACACGGCCGACATCCTGATCACCAACATGCGCCCCGGCGCGCTGGCCCGCCTCGGGCTGAACTACGCCGACGTCGCCGAACGCAACCCCCGCCTGGTCTACGCCCACGCGCAGGGCTTCCGCGGCGACTCCGCGCAGGCCGGCAACGCCGCCTACGACGAGACCGTGCAGGCCTCCTCCGGCCTGGTCGACGTCGCGAACCGCGCTCTGGGCAAGCCCGTCTACCTGCCGACGATCATCGGCGACAAGGTGTCGTCGCTGACCATCGCCTACAGCGTGCTCGCCGCGCTGGTCCACCGCGACAGGACCGGCCAGGGCCAGCAGATCGAGATCCCGATGACGGACACGCTGCTCGCCTTCAACCTGGTCGAGCACCTCGCCGGGCACACCTACGAGCCGGCCGAGGGTCCCACCGGCTTCGCGCTGTCGATGACGAAGGGTCACGCCGCGGTCCCCACCAAGGACGGCCTCGCCTGCGTGATCCCCTACAACCCCAAGAACTTCCGCGACTTCTTCGCCGCGGCGGGCCGCCCGGAGCTGGCCGCGGACCCGCGTGTCAACGGCGAGGCCATCGACCGCGCCGACAACGAGTGGCTGACCCAGCAGATCGCCGCGTGCGCCCCGGCGCTGACCACCGAGGAGTGGGCCGAGGTCTGCGCGAAGCACAGCATCCCGATGGCGCCGGTGCTGGAGCTGGACCGGGCGCACGAGGACCCGTACGTCCGCGACGGCCACCTGCTCGACGCCGTCGAGCACCCGAGCGAGGGCACCATCCGCACGGTCGGCATCCCGGTGAAGTTCTCCGCGACGCCCGGCTCGATCCGCCGCCTGGCCCCGCTGGCCGGCCAGGACACCGCCGAAGTCCTCGCGGAACTGGTCTGAACCACTCGCACTTTCCCGGCGAAAGTGATCCGGAGGCCGTAACTCCGGAACACTTTCACGGCGAAAGTGGCGTCAAGGGAGTGTGAAGTCATGAGCAACACCGAAGTACGCACCGAGCGGATCGGCAGCACCCTGCTGATCACGATCGACCGGCCGCAGGCCCGCAACGCGGTCAACGCCGCCGTCGCCGCCGGGCTGGCCGCCGCGCTGGACGAGCTGGAAGCCGACCCGGCGCTGCGGGCGGGCGTCCTCACCGGCGCCGAGAACACCTTCAGCGCCGGCATGGACCTCAAGGCCGCGTTGAAGGGCGAGTCGCCGGAGATCCCGGGACGCGGGTTCGGCGGTCTCACCGAGGCCGAGCTGACCAAGCCGCTGATCGCCGCCGTCGAAGGGTTCGCCATGGGCGGCGGGTTCGAACTGGCCCTGGGCTGCGACCTGATCGTCGCCGCCGAAGACGCCAAGTTCGGCCTCCCTGAAGTGAAGCGTGGCCTGATCGCCGCCGGTGGCGGCGTGATCCGGCTGCCGAAGCGGATCCCGCACCACCTGGCGATGGAGTTCCTGCTCACCGGCGAGCCCGTCACCGGCCGCCGCGCCGGCGAGCTGGGCCTGGTCAATCGCGTCACCCCGAGCGGCGACGCCGCCGCCGTCGCGCTGCAGCTGGCCGAGAAGCTGGCGGAGAACGCGCCGCTGGCGCTCGCCGCCGTCAAGAAGATCGTGCGAGCCGCGGATCCCGCGGCCGTGCAGGGCGAAGAAATCAAGAAACTGATGCAGTCCGCCGACGTCCGCGAGGGCATGACCGCCTTCGCCGAGCGCCGCGCTCCGAAGTGGACCGGTGAGTGACATGAAGATCGACGAAGTCCGCAAGCACGTGACGACTCCCCTGACCGCCCCGGCGTTCGCGCCCGTGGTCCCGAGGTTCACCAATCGCGAGTACCTGAACATCGTCTACCGGACCGACGCCGGCGCCCTGCGCGCCGTCGTGCCGGAGCCGCTTCAGGTCGAAGAACCGTTGGTGCGCTTCGAGGTCATGAAGATGGGCGACGTCTCCGGCTACGGCCCGTACACCGAGTCCGGCCAGGCGATCGAGGTCAGCTTCGACGGCGAGCGCGGCGAGTACCTGCACGCGATGTACCTCGACAACTTCCCGGCGACGGCGTCCGGGCGCGAGGTGAGCGCGTACCCGAAGACGGTCGGCAGCCCGAGTCTGTATGTCGACAACGGCGTCCTGGTGGGCACGCTGGACTACGGGACGCTCCGGGTGGCGACCGCGACCATGGGCTACAAGCACCACGAGCTGGACGTCCGCGAAGCGGAGAAGCAGATCACCGTCCCGACGTTCATGCTCAAGACCATCCCGGACTACGACGGCACGCCGCGCGTGCAGGAGCTGGTCCGCACCGAGATCACCGACGTCGTGGTCAAGCAGGCCCACACCGGCCCCGCGCGGCTGCAGCTGTTCCAGCACGTCCTGGCCCCGCTCGCCGACCTGCCCGTGCTGGAGGTCGTGTCCGCCAGCCACATCCTCACCGACCTGACGCTCGCTCCGGTCAAGCCGGTCTTCGACTACCTCAAGGGAGCCCAATCATGAAGAACGCGGCAATCATCGGCGCCGGCACCATCGGCCTGTCCTGGACGGCGCTGTTCGCCCACCACGGCCTGACCGTCCGCGTCAGCGACCCGCGACCGGACCTCGCCGACGCCATCACCGACGCACTCGAGACGTTCGCCCCGCACCTGGGCACGACCGCCGGCGAACTGGCGAGCCGGGTGCACATCGCCGCCGACGTCGCCGAAGCCGTGAAGGACGCGGATGTCGTGCAGGAGAACGGACCTGAGAACGTCGAGTTCAAAAAGGACCTGTTCGCGACGCTCGTGAAGGAGGCCCCGCAGCACGCGTTGCTGCTGAGCTCGTCGAGCGCCATCCCCTCGACGGCGTTCACCGGCGACCTGGGAGACGCGTCCAGGGTCCTCATCGGACACCCGTTCAACCCGCCGCACCTGCTCCCGCTGGTCGAGGTCGTCCCGGGCGAGCGCACCAGCGACGAATCCGTGCAGCAGGCCGTCGACTTCTACACCTTCCTCGGCCGGACGCCGGTCGTGGAACACCAGGAAATGCCCGGCTTCGTCGGCAACCGGCTGCAGAACGCGCTGAGCCGCGAGGCGATCTACCTCGTCGAGCAGGGCGTCGTGACGCCGGAGGACCTCGACAAGGTGATCACGAATTCGCTCGGCATCCGCTGGGCCACGGTCGGGCCGTTCCTCGGCTCGCACCTGGGCGGCGGCCCCGGTGGCTACCGGCACATGTCCGAGCACATCGGCAAGTCGATGAAGCAGATGTGGGCCGGGCTGGGCAATCCCAGCCAGAGTCCCGAAGAGCAGGAACGGCTGATCGAAGCCGTCGAAAAGGCTTACGGCTCCTCCACGTACTCGGAACTCGCCGAGACGCGCGACCGCAAGCAGCTCGCCGTTTTGCACGCAGTGGAGGAGAACTGACATGGAACCGCTCAAGGACAAGCTGACCGCTGATTTCTACGACTTCGAGGCGCTGCTGCCGGACGACGAGCGCAAGCTGCTCGTGAGTGCGCGCGAGTTCATGCGGAACGACGTCAAGCCGCTGGTGAACGAGAACTGGGAGAAGGGCACCTTCCCGAAGGAGCTGATCGGGATGTTCCGCGAGAGCGGTCTCGCGGGCCTGCCCTACGAGGGGTACGGCACGCACAAGCCCGCGGTCAGCCACCTGCTCACCGGCATGATGGCGATGGAGATGAGCCGCACGGACGCGTCGATCGCGACGTTCTTCGGTGTCCACAACGGACTCGCGATGTACTCGATCTACAGCGGCGGCAGCCAGGAGCAGCGTGACCGCTGGCTCCCCGAGATGGCCGCGATGGACAAGATCGGCGCGTTCGCGATGACCGAGCCGCTCGGCGGTTCCGACGTCGCGGGCGGCATGCGCACCACGGCCAAGCGGGACGGCGACGCCTGGATCCTCAACGGCGCCAAGAAGTGGATCGGCAACGCGACCTTCGCCGACTACATCGTCGTGTGGGCGCGCGACGTCGACGACAACCACGTCAAGGGGTTTGTCGTCGAGAAGGACATGCCGGGCTTCGTGGCGGAGAAGATCGAGGGCAAGATCGCGTTCCGGATCGTCGAGAACGCCGAGATCACCCTGACCGACGTCCGCGTGCCGGAGGCGAACCGCCTGCAGGGCATCAACTCCTTCCGCGACGTCGCGGAGATCCTGCGCGCCACCCGCGGCGGCGTCGCGTGGCAGGCGCTCGGCGTGGCGATCGGCGCCTACGAAGCCGCGCTCGCCTACGCGCAGGAGCGGCAGCAGTTCGGCCGGCCGATCGCCCGCTTCCAGCTGGTGCAGGACCTGCTCGTGAAGAGCCTCGGGAACATCACCGCGTCGTGGGGCATGCTCGTGCAGCTCGCCCGCCTGCAGGACGCCGGGATCTTCAAGGACGAGCACTCGTCGCTGGCCAAGGCGTTCGTGACGTCGCGGATGCGCGAGGTCGTCGCCTGGAGCCGCGAGATCTTCGGCGGCAACGGGATCGTGCTCGGCTACGACGTCGCACGCTTCTTCGCCGACGCCGAGGCGATCTACTCCTTCGAGGGCACGCGCGAGATGAACACCCTGATCGTCGGCAAGGCGATCACCGGGCAGTCCGCGTTCGTCTGATCGCTCAGTTCACGCAGCCGGCGGCCGTCGAGGTCGCCGGCTGCTTCGTGGTGCCCGAGGTGTCCGGCGTCTTGCCCGGGTCCGGCGTCGACGTGCCGGTCGCGGCCACCGGCTTGACGCCGCCCGCCACCTCGTCACCGGACGCCTGCACCGCCGGCGTGCTGATCGCCGTGCGGACGAACTGCTGGACCTGGCCCGGGTCGACCTTCACCGCGTCGCCGTCGGACGGCGTCGCCAGCGAGAGGCTCTGCACCGGGATCGTGGCGAAGCCGATCGCGCCCGACGTCATCCCCCGCAGCTGCTGCGCGAAGCTCAGGACGTCCCACCCCTTGTCCAGGACGACCGAGCCCTGCACCGCGCTGACCAGCGCGTTCAGCTTCGACGGGCTGGTGAACGTGCCGGCGTTGAGGACGGTCTTCGCCATCGCGGACAGGAACGCCTGCTGCCGCGCGATCCGGTCGAGGTCGCCGTTGAGCAGCCCGTGGCGCTGCCGGACGAACGCGAGCGCCTGGGCGCCGGACAGCGTCTGCGGCCCGGCCGGGAAGTCCGCGCCGGAGTAGGTGTCGTGCACCGGCGCCTTGAGGCAGACCTCGACGCCGCCGACGGCCTGCGACAGCGCGTCGAACCCGGCGAGGTTGATCGACGCGTAGTGGTTGACGGTCAGGCCGGTGAACTTCTCGACGGTCTGGATCGCGGTCTTCGCGCCGGCCTCGTTCGCCGCCACCTCCAGCTGCGCGCCCGAGAGGCCCTGGGCGCGCAACCCGGACATCGCGGCGTTCTTGCCGCGGCTGTAGGCCGAGTTGATCTTGTGCTTGCCGTAGCCGCCCGCGATGTCCACATAGGAGTCACGCGGGATCGAGATCGCGGTCGCCGCGGCGCCGCCGGCCGGGATGTGCACCACGATCATCGTGTCCGTGGTGTCCCCGCCGTCGTCGCCGCTGCCCGCGTGCAGAGCGTCGAGAACGCTCTGCGGCAACGGGTTGCCGTAGGCGTCGGTGCGGGCGTCGATCCCGACGAGCAGGATGTTCTGGGCGATCTTCAGCGGTTCGCCATTTGCGACAGTGTCACCGTCGATCTGCGCGGCGGGTGGGATGACGTTCGCCGTGACGATGCCGTCGTCCAGCTTGCTCAGCTGCGACCACGCGTACCCGGTGGCCGCGAGCACCAGCGTCGACACGACGCCGAGCGCGACTCGGCCGCCGATGCGGCGCCCCCGGGACGACAACAGCACGACAAGTTTCCCCTTGCTTCCCTCGATGGAACCCCCTGTGTTCGAGGATCACCGCGTTAGCTGGGAATTACCTGAGAAACTTGTTGAAAGCTTGTGACGCTGCCCGAACGGCCGAGCAAAACCGGGCCCATCGGCCGATTTCGCGACGCACCGTGCCGGAGCGCGCACGGGAATGGGCTGTGGCGCCCGACACACGCGTCCCGGCTAGCGGGTCACCGCGGCATCCGGCGCCAGATCGCGCGCGGCAGCAAGCGCATCGCGAAGAAGACCGGACGGAGTACGCCGGGCACCCAGACGACCCCGCGGCCGCGGCGCAGCGCGGCGACGGTCGCGTCGGCGACCTGGTCCGGCGTGCTCGAGAACGGCGCCGGCGCCATGCCCTCGGTCATCCGCCCGATCACGAAGCCCGGGCGGACCAGCAGCAGGTGGACGCCGGAGCCGTGCAGCGCGTCGGCGAGGCCGCTCGCGAAGCCGTCGAGACCGGCCTTCGCCGAGCCGTAGACGTAGTTCGCGCGGCGCACCCGCACCCCGGCCACCGAGGAGAACACGACGAGCCGGCCGCGGCCCTGCGCGCGCAGGAGGTTCGCGGCGTGGGTCAGGACGCCGACCTGCGCGACGTAGTCGGTGTGGACGATCGCGGCGGCGTGGGCGGCGTCGGACTCGGCCCGCTCCTGGTCGCCGAGGATGCCGAAGGCGAGCACGACGACGTCCAGCGGCCCGTGGTCGGCGGCGACCTTCTCCAGGAATGCGCCGTGCGCGGCGAGGTCGTCGGCGTCGAAGTCCGCGGTTTCGACGGTTTCGGCGCCGGCTTCACGCAGCGCGGCGACCTCCCCGGCGAGGTCCGCGCCCGGCCGCGCGGCCAGGACGAACCGTCGCGTGTCCCCGCTGACCAGGCGTTTCGCCACGGCCAGCCCGATCTCACTGCGTCCGCCGAGCACCAGCACCGTTCCGCTCACCCCGGCAGTCTCCCAGCCGCGGCCGCCGCCTGCGGAGGCAGGTCGGTGCACGAAATGCAACTTTGCATGACGTGCAAGTTCCGCTAACGTGGTCGACGTGCCCCCACCACCCGGCCTGCGTGAGCGCAAGAAGTACGAGACGCACCGCGCGCTGGCCGTCGCCGCCGTCGAGCTCGTCGCCGAGCGCGGCCTCGACGCGGTCACGGTGGAGGACATCGCCGCGACGGCCGGCGTCTCGGTCCGCACCTTCTTCAACTACTTCGCGTCCAAAGAGGACGCCGTCGTGATCGCCTACCCGGACCACCTCGAACGCACCGAACGCGCCATCGGGCGGTTCCTCGCCCAGCCGGCCGAAGTGTCCACTTTGGACGCACTGGTCACCGTCATGCGCGAGGAGGTCGCCGACGTCGGGGCGAACCCGCGGGAGTGGCTGGCGCGGATGACCGCGGTGAAGCAGAACCCGGCCCTGTTCCACCGGGCCGTGACGATGAACGCCCAGCAGGCCGAGCCGCTGACCGCGGCGATCGCCCGGCGTGCCGGCTGCGACCCGGGCGACCTGTACCCCTCGCTGCTGCTGGCCGTGGTCGGTGGCGCGATGAACGCCGCGATGCTGCGGTGGCGCGAACGAGGCGGCGAAGAGACCGTCTCGGCCCTGTTCGACGAGGCCGTGGCGAGCATCGCCGCCGGCCTGCCCGACCCGCAGCGGACCCGCTGACCCGGTCCGCGTCCGACACCCAGGGGGGACACCCGTGTCCACGACCGCCGACCCGCCGCAGACGACGACGTCCGGCCCGATGAACCGCAGACAGGTGCTCGAAGCCATGTCCGGGCTGATGATGGGCATCTTCGTGGCCATCCTCGCCTCGACCGTGGTGGCCAACGCGCTGCCGCGGATCGTCAGCGAGCTGGGCGGCTCGCAGTCGTCCTACACGTGGGTGGTCACCACCGAGCTGCTGGCGATGACGGCCACGGTTCCGTTGTGGGGCAAGCTTTCCGACCTCTACAACAAGAAGCTGCTGATCCAGGCCTCGCTGGCGCTGTTCGTGGTCGGCTCGCTCGTGGCCGGGTTCGCCGGCAACATCGAGGTGCTGATCGCCAGCCGCGTCGCCCAGGGCATCGGCGGCGGCGGGCTCACCGCGCTCGCGCAGGTGATCATGGCGGCCATCGTCTCCCCGCGCGAGCTGGGCAAGTTCTCCGGGATCTTCGGCGGCGTCTTCGCCGTCGGCACCGTCGCCGGCCCGCTGATCGGCGGCGTCATGGTCGACACGTCGTGGCTCGGCTGGCGCTGGTGCTTCTTCCTCGGCGTCCCGTTCGCCGTCGCCGCGATCCTGTTGCTGCAGCGGACGTTGAAGCTGCCGACGATCCGCCGGGACGTCAAGGTCGACTACCTCGGCGCGTTCCTGATCATGGCCGGGGTGTCGACGCTGCTGGTCTGGTCGTCGCTGGCCGGGCACCAGTTCGCCTGGGGCTCCTGGCCGACCGCCGTGCTGGTGACCACCGGCCTGGTCGTGCTGGCGCTGGCGGTGTTCGTCGAGTCGCGGGTGCGCGAGCCGATCCTGCCGCTGGGCCTGTTCCGCAACCGCACGATCACCCTGACCACGGTGGCCAGCTTCCTGGTCGGCGTCGCGATGTTCGGCGGCACGGTGTTCCTGTCGCAGTACTTCCAGCTGGCGCTGGGCAAGTCGCCGACGGTGGCCGGGCTGATGAGCCTGCCGATGATCTTCGGCCTGCTGATCTCCTCGACGGTGTCGGGCCAGCTGATCAGCCGGACCGGCAAGTGGAAGGCGCACCTGGTCATCGGCGCGATCCTGCTGACGGCCGGGCTCGGGCTGCTCGGCACGATCGACGCGCACACGAGCGTGGTCGTGCTCAGCCTGTTCATGCTGGTTCTCGGCACCGGCGTCGGCATGCTGATGCAGAACCTGGTGCTGGTGGCCCAGAACGACGTCCCCGCGCACGACCTCGGCTCGGCGACGTCCACGCTGTCGTTCTTCCGCAGCCTGGGCGGCTCGATCGGGGTGAGCGCGCTGGGCGCGGTGCTGGCCGACCGGGTGACCGCGCTGATCACCGCGGGCCTCGGCCCGCTGCCGGGCGGCGGCAGTTCGGAGACGGTGCCGAACCTGGCCACGCTGCCGGAGCCGGTGGCCAAGGTGATCCGCGAGGCCTACGGCACGGCGACCAGCGACCTGTTCCTGATCGCGGCACCGATCGCGCTGCTGGTGGTCGTCGCGGTGGCGTTCCTCAAGCACCTGCCCCTCAAGACCCAGAGCGGCCTGGAACGGCTGGCGGACGAGGAGACCGCAGCGGTTTAGCTCGGCGGCGCGAATCCTCGGTCTCTGACCTGCGGTGCGCTAGCGTGCCGGGGATGAGCGGGGACTTCGAGCGCGTCGTCGAGCGGCACCGGCGGGAGATCCAGGTGCACTGCTACCGGATGCTCGGCTCGCTCGGGGATGCCGAAGACCTGACGCAGGAGACCTTCCTGCGGGCGTGGAAGGGCCGCGACGGGTTCGAGGGGCGCGCGAGCGTGCGCACCTGGCTCTACCGGATCGCGACGAACGCCTGTCTCGACGCGCTCGCCCGGCAGCCGCGGCGGGTGCTGCCCGACCAACTGGGGCCGTCCGGGGAGCCGGACGGGCCGCTCGCCGCCGTCGACCAGCCGTGGCTCGAGCCCTGTCCGGACCGGCTGCTCGACCTCGAGACACCGGACGCCGTCGTGGTCGAGCGGGAGACGATCGAGCTGGCCTACCTCGCCGCCGTGCAGTACCTGCCGCCGCGGCAGCGGGCGGTGCTCGTGCTGCGCGACGTGCTCGGCTGGTCGGCGAAGGAGACGGCGTCGCTGCTGGAGACGAGCGTCGCGTCGGCGAACAGCGCGCTGCAGCGGGCCCGCACGACGCTGCGTGAGCGGCTGCCCGCGCGCCGTTCCGAGTGGACCGCGGGTGATCCGACGGCGGCGGAAGCCGCGCTGCTCAAGCGGTTCATCGCCGCGTACGAGCAGGGCGACCCGAGCGCCGTGGCGAAGCTGCTGCACGAGGACGCCCAGGCCGTCATGCCGCCGTACCCGCTGTGGTTCGCCTCGCGCGCCGCGATCGTCCGGGCGCTGTCGCTCAGCATGGACCCGGCGGCGCCGACGTGCATTGGCCGGTTCCGGATGCTGCCGATCCGCGCCAACCGCCAGCCCGCGGTGGCCACCTACCTGCGACGCCCGGGCGAGGACGGCTACCGCTGGTTCGGCGTGACGCTCCTGACGATCGAACGCGGCCTGGTGGCGGCGATGGCGGCGTTCGAGCCGCCGTCGGCGGAGCCGTGGGGCCTGCCGGACGTCTGGCCCGCGGACGGCACGCCCCCGCCGCACTGAGCACGTACGCGGGTCCGGCGTGATCGAAGCCGTGACCCGCGTGATCGACGCCGTGACTCACGTGAGTGAAGACGTGACTCGCGTGAGTGAGGACGGGACTCGCGGGATGCGGAAAGTACTCGGAAACGCGGCCGATAACACTCGAAGAATGCGTCACCCACATCAGGCAATGGAAATGCCCGGGTGGGTGATTCCACAAGGGTCACCCACCCGGGCACACACACGCCCGGAATTCGTTCTCCGGTTTCGGTGTTTCGCTCCAGGCCGCCGGGAAGAGGTCACCGGGCGGCGGTCACGCCACTCGGTCCCGCTGGGGCGCCGTGCGCACCAGCCGGCGGCGTTCGACCGCGGTGGTGCCGCCGAAGACGCCGTGGTCCAGGCCGTTGTCCAGCGCGTAGCCGAGGCACTCGGCGCGTACCGGGCAGCGACCGCACACCGCCTTCGCGTGGGACGTCTGCCGGGCGCCCGGACCGACCTCGGAGATCGGGAAGAACAGTTCCGGGTCCTCGTCCTTGCAGGCCGCGAGTTCCGCCCAGCCCGTCATCGTGGCTTCCATTTCCTTCGTTCACCTCCCTAGCTCTGCTTGTTTCCCATTGTCGTGACGCGTCAACCGACTTGACCGCCGCGGGCGCGCAAGCGTATCCGCCTGGGTCAAGGGGTTTTGGCGTCGGTCCCCGGCTCACCCTCCGGGCAACCAAGACTGCAACACGTGAGAGTACGCCTTTCTTCCGGGGATCTCGATGTCGATCACGTCACCCGATCGACGGCATCGGTCTCGGCGCGTCCCCTTGCGCGACCACGCGCGGACCTGGTCGCCGGCGCCGGGTTTGCCGGTCCGGCAAGGATTCCCGGCTCGGCCGCGGCGGACCGCGCACCGGGACGCGCGGTCGCCGGCCGGTGACCGGAAGTCACCGTTCGCGGGTGCGTCTCCGGCGCGAACCGGGACGCGTGGCCAGTTGCTGTCGGCTTCGCTCTCCGTGGCTCATCCCGCCCGGGTACCCAAGATCGTCGGGCCAACCCATCACTTTGCGTGACCCGGACGGCGTACCGCATTACTCCTACCGAGGAGTCGTGGCCGAATCGTTACACGTAGCGGTCACCTCACCGCACTTGTTCCTGTGGAGGCGAGGGGTGGTGAGGCGGCCGTGTGCGGTCGAGACGAGTTCGACGCGTTCTTCCGCGCCGATTTCCCGCCACTCGTGGCGTTCCTGTGCAAGGCCGGGTTCGAGGTCGAAACCGCGCGTGACGTCGCCGCCGAGGCGATGCTGCACGCGCTGGAGGCGTGGCCGACCATCGAGGACCCGCGGGCCTGGGTCCGCCGCGTCGCCGGCCGGCTGCTCGACGCGCCGGGGGAAGCGCGCGTCGACTGGGCACCGGTCGCCGACCCGCGGGACGACGAGAAGCTGGCCGCTCTGGTGGAGCAGCACGGCGACCTCATCGAGCTGCTCGCGACGCTCCCCGGCCGGCAGCGGACGGTCCTCGCGTGGTCGCTCGACGGGTTCACCCCGGCGGAGATCGCGCAGGCGCTCCGGGTCGACCCGGCGACCGTCCGGTCCAACCTCCGCCACGTACGGGAACGCCTCCGGCGTCACCGGGCCGCACCACCCGACGATCAGCGGGACAGGGGAAGGTGAGCTGAAATGCCGGCAACCGAGTACGGGGATCGCGCGATCACCGAGCAGCTGCGGGAGTCCAACGCCGCGCTGCACGACTCGCTGCGCGTCGGCCTCGACGTGGAGGGCACCCTGCTGCGGGTGCGCGGCCGCGCGCTCGTGCGGGAGATCGCCGCGGCGCAACCCGCCGGGGACTTCCCGGACCACTGGCGCCGGCACGACGAACCGGTCGCCGCCGCGATCGCCGGCGACGACGCCGCGACCGCGCGGCTGCTCGCCACGATCCGGCCGCTGGTGGTGCGCTACTGCCGGGCCCGCGTCGGGCGCACCGAGCGGACCTTCGCCTCGGCCGACGACGTCGCCCAGGAGGTCTGCCTCGCCGTGCTCACCGCGCTGCCGTCCTACCGCGACCAGGGCCGCCCGTTCCTGGCCTTCGTCTACGGCATCGCCCAGCACAAGGTCGCCGACGCGCACCGCGCCGCGGCCCGCAACCGGACCGACCCGGTGGCCGAGGTGCCCGACGGCGTCGCCGACACCGCCGGCCCGGAGCAGCGGGCCCTGCAGTTCGAGCTCAACGAGCGGCTCACCCGGCTGATGGAGATCCTGCCCGAGAAGCAGCGCGAGATCGTCGTGCTGCGGGTGGTCGTGGGGCTGTCCGCGGAGGAGACGGCGGGCGCGGTCGGCTCGACGCCGGGCGCGGTCCGCGTCGCCCAGCACCGGGCACTGGCCCGGCTGCGGCGGCTGCTGAACGGCGACGAAGCGTGATCAGTCGGGTTTCCTGGGTCCGACCCGGTCGAGGACGAACTCGGCGAGCGCGGCGGCGGGTTCCTCCATCGACTCCCGCGCCAGCAGCATGAACTCGATGTCGCCGGGCTCGGGCAGGCCGTCGAGCTCGACGAGGTCGGCCGGGACGAGGCTGCGCGCGTGCAGGGTGACGCCGAGCCCGGCCGCCGCCGCGGCCCGCAGGCCGGTGAGGCTCGAGGTCTGGCACGCCGCCCGCCACTCCAGGCCGGCGCGTTCGAGGCACTCCACGGCGAGCTGCCGGGTGATCGACGGCATCGGGTACTGCACCAGCGGCACCGGCTGGCCCGGCTCCAGCACCGTCGCGGCCGAGCCGATCCACACGAGCGGTTCGCGCCACAGCAGCCGGCCGTGGTGCGCGCCCGGACGGCGTTTCCCGAGGACCAGGTCCAGCTGCCCGGCCCGCAGCCGCTGCGCCAGGACGTCCGAGAGCTCGACGGTCAGCTCGACGTCGACCAGCGGGTGACTGCGGCGCAGCCGGTGCAGGATCTCCGGCAGCTCGCCGAGCGCGAAGTCCTCGGACACCCCGAACCGGACGCGTCCGCGCAGCCCGGCGCCGCGGAAGTGCCGCTGCGCGCGCTCTTCGGTGTCCACGATGGTCTGCGCGAACCCCACCATCGCCTGCCCGCGCGCGGTGAGCTCGACCGTGTGGGTGTCGCGGGCGAACAGCAGCCCGCCGGCGTCCTTCTCGAGCCGGCGGACGTGCTGGCTGACCGTCGGCTGGCCGACGCCGAGCCGGCGCGCGGCCGCCGTGAAGCTGCGCGTCTCGGCGACGGCGAGGAACGACCGGCACAGCCGTGGGTCCAGCACCGGCCCACTCTATCGCGATCGGCGATAACAGTCAGTCCGGTCATCGGGGTTCACAATGAGCGGCGCGCGTCCGAGAATGGTCGTGGAAGGAGATCCATGTCCCGCTTGCGTCTCGACCCGTTCATCGTCGCCATCCTCGCCACCGTCGGCGTCGCCACGCTGCTGCCCGCTTCGGGCGCCGTGGCCAGTGGGTTCAGCACCGCCACGACGGTCGCCGTCGGGCTGCTGTTCTTCCTCTACGGCGCCCGGCTGTCCACGCAGGAGGCCCTCGAAGGCCTGCGGCACTGGCGGCTGCACTCGGTCGTGCTCGCCTCGACGTTCGTGCTGTTCCCGCTGCTCGGCCTGGCCGTCACGCTGCTGCCGTCGTCGGTGCTGCCCGGGCAGCTCGCCGCCGGCGTGCTGTTCCTGGCCGTGCTGCCCTCGACGGTGCAGTCCTCGATCGCGTTCACCTCGATCGCGCGGGGCAACGTCGCGGCCGCGATCTGCAGCGCGTCGCTGTCCAACCTGGCCGGCATCGTGCTGACGCCGATCCTGGTGGCGCTGCTGCTGTCCGGGGACGGCGCGGGCGTCGACGGCTCGGCCGTGCTCGGGATCGTGCTGCAGCTGCTCGCGCCGTTCGTCGCCGGGCAGCTGGCGCGGCGCTGGATCGGCGACTGGATCACGCGGAACTCCGCGCCGCTGAAGCTGTTCGACCGCGGCTCGATCCTGCTGGTCGTCTACACGGCGTTCAGCGCGGGCATGACCGAGGGCATCTGGCACCGCCTCGACGCCGGTCACCTGCTGGTGCTCGCGGCGGTCTGCGTCGTCGTGCTCGCGGCGGTGCTGACGGCGACCGGGTGGGGCGCGAAGGTGCTCGGGTTCGCCCGCGCCGACCGGATCACCATCGTCTTCTGCGGGTCGAAGAAGAGCCTGGCGAGCGGCCTGCCGATGGCGACGGTGCTGTTCGGGCACGCGCAGGTCGGGCTGATCGTGCTGCCGCTGATGCTGTTCCACCAGCTGCAGCTGATCGTCTGCGCGACGATGGCGCGCCGCTACGCCCGGGACGCTTCGGACGCCGAGGAGCTCGTCGCCGCCTGAGCGATGAGTTTTCCGGACCGCGCCGGTCAGTAGAGGTGAACCTCCACCGAAAGGCACGTCCATGGCCAAGCTGCTCTACCACATCACGATGTCCCTCGACGGCTTCGTCGCCGGGCCCGCCGACGACATGTCCTGGCTCGCGGGGCAGGCCACCGGGCCGAACCCGGTCGTCGAGCGGCTGCTCGGCGAGATCGGGGCGGTCCTGCTGGGCCACCGCACCTACGCCCCGGCGACGTCGGCCGAGGGCGAGGTCTACGGCGGCCGCTGGCAGGGCCCGAAGTTCGTGCTCACGCGCGACGACCCGGCGACGGCCCAGCCGGGCTTCACCTTTGTCGAGGACCTCGGGGCCGCCGTCGCGACGGCGTCGAAGGCCGCCGGTGACGGTTACATCGCGCTGCTCGGCCCGACGCTGGCCCGGCGGTGCCTGGACGCCGGGTTGCTCGACGAGGTGCTGGTGCACGTGGTGCCGGTCCTGCTCGGCGACGGCGTCCGGCTGTTCGAGCACCCGGGCGGCACGCAGGTGCGGCTCGACCCGATCGAGCTGAGCCACGCGGGGCGGATCAGCACCGTCTGGTGCCGGGTCGCCTGACGCTCCACTGTGGACGGTCCCGCTCAGCGGAAACCCGGTGACACAGGATCACCGCGAGCCCTACTGTTGATGTTCGTCGTGCGGGGGAGGCACGATCCGGGGGCTTCTTCGTGCTGCCCGGCTCCCTCGCGCGCATCCGGCGACGAGGGGACTCCGATGACAGGCACGAAACTCCGAAGAAGAGCCACCGTGGTGACCGCGCTCGGCGCGCTCGCCCTGGTCGCACCGCCGGCGCAGGCCGCCGAAACCGCCGTTCCCTGCGACGCGGCCGCGCTGGTCCAGGCGGTCGCCGCGGCGAGCACCACCCCCGACGCGGACACGCTGTCGCTGGCACCGGGCTGCGACTACGCGCTCACCGCCGTGGCGGACACCGCCTGGGCGGCGGGGCTGCCGTCCGTCCGCGGGAAGCTCACCGTCCAGGGCAACCACGCGACGATCCGCCGGGCCACCGGCGCGCCGCAGTTCCGGCTCATCGCCAACTGGGGCGACCTGACCCTCATCGACGTCACGCTCACCGGCGGCCACGCGCCCGACGGCGTCGGCGCCGGCAGCGACGGGCGCGGGAACCCGGGCGAAAGCGGGGCGCCATCGAGAACTGGGGGCCGCTGAGCATCACCGGCAGCACGGTCACCGGCAACACGTCCGGCTCGGGCGGGCGCGGCGTCGACGGCGCCTCGCCCGGCCGCGGCGGACTGGCCGGCTTCGGCGGCGGGATCTCCTCCTACATCGGGAGCACGACCGCTCCCCTGACCATCACCGGCAGCGAGATCACCGGCAACACCACCGGCGACGGCGGCCGGGGCGGCGACGCGACCGGGACGGCCACCGGCGGCGACGGCGGCTCGGGCGGGTTCGGCGGCGGCCTCTACACCTCCGTCGGCACGGTCCTGCGGATCACCGGCAGCACCGTCACGGGCAACACCGCCGGGGTGGGCGGCCCGGGCGGAACGGGTGGCCCGGGCACCGGTTCCGGAGCCGGGGGCAGCGGCGGCTCGGGTGGCGGACTGTTCGTGTCCACCCGCCAGGGTGAGCACCTGAACCCGGTCGTCACGACGACCGAGCTGAGCGGAAACCACGCGGGCCGCGGCGGCGACGCGGGCGTCCCGGGCGCGGGCGGATACGTCGGCTGGGCGGGTTACGGCGGCAACGGCGGCGGGCTCGGCCTGTTCTACGACGCACTCACCTTCGACGGCGGGAGCGTCACGGACAACACCGCGGGCGAACCGGGGGCGGGCTACTCGCCGCTGGCCGCCGACGCCGGCGGCGTCTACACGCTGGACGCCCGGGTGACGCTGGCCGACGGCGCCACGGTGACGGGCAACCGGCCGCGCAACTGCTCGTCGGTGGCGGACGTGCCCGGGTGCGTCAACGACGGGAATCCCTTGCCCCACGCGGCCGTGGCCGGCTCCCGGGACGAGGCGGCCATCACCGCGGTTTCGGCGTCGGCGCGTCGCTGACGGGTGCCCGGGTCTGGCCGAGTGTGTTCCGGCCGGGCCCGGGGTTCCGGCGGGAAATGCCGAGAGCGCAACGGAAATCGATGCACGATGGGTGCACGCCGGCGGGAATCCGCGGGACGGCGAGTGTGCCGCGCGAGCGGACCTCGCCCACGACCGAGTGGGGCGGGCGGGGCTCGAACCCGCGGCCAAGGGATTATGAGTCCCCTGCTCTAACCAACTGAGCTACCGCCCCCTGACCCCGGTGCGCGCAGGCGGCTCGGGGATTCACAAATGCAAAGAAGACCCAGTTCGTTTCAAGTTATCACAGCGGCCATCCGGGCCCACCCGGTAGGCCAAACAGGTTGTCGTGGCTGCCGACCGGAGCACGCTCGTCTAAGTTGCAAGGACGTTGCCGCCGAACGGCCCGGCGGGAGGTGAACGATGACCACCGCACTGCGAGCCGCACCGGCACAGCTGTTCCGGCTGGCGTTGCTCGACGCCGTGACCGCCGGCGCCGGCCTCGGCTACCTCGCGCACCAGTACCGGGAGGCGCTCGTGGCGAACTCCGCGGCCATCGGCCTGGCACTCCTGCTCCTGTTCGCGCTGGGCTACGGGATCCGCACGGCCGCCCGGGTGCTGTCCCGGGCGGGTTCACGGGTGGACGCCATCTTCGCCGACGAGCTGCGGGACAAACCGTCACCCTGGCCGCGCTGAAGCCGTTGCCGGGCAAGGGTTTCGCCGCGGATTCCGCGACCCGGTTCAGCCGCCACCGCCCGCCGGAGTGGTGGTATCCGTCGGCGGATCGGTTCGCGGAGAAGTGGTGGTAGTGGGCGGAGGCGTTGTCGTCGTAACCGGCGTCGTCGTCTCCGGTGGCGGAGTGGTCGTCTTCGGCGTCGTGGTCGGTGTCGTCGCCGCAGCGCCGTAAGCCGCGTAGGTGAACCAGATCTGGCCGAACGTCTTCGGCGTCGTCTGAGTGAACATCGCGCGCACCTGGAACGTCGTCGCCGTGTACGAGCCCAGCACCGTGTTGAGCGTGAACGCGTTGAACGCGCTCGGCGTGTTCGGCGAAACCACGACCGCCTCCGGCACCTTGCCGAGGCCGTGGGTGACCGTGCAGAAACCGTTGCCGTCGGTGACGCAGGTGGCCTGCGCCGCCTGGACGATCGGCGCGGGCGCCGGGCCGACGGCCGCGGACGCGCCCGCGAAGACCACCGCGCCCGCCGTCACCGCCGAAGCGCCGGCCAGTGCCGCGAAAGCGATCCGTGCTCTGTTTCCCATGCTGGGCCTCCCCTGGTGAACGACGCACCCAGGGTCGTCGCCGGTCCGCGGCCCGTTACGCGTCCGCCAGCCACTGGACGCCGTACGCGTAACCCAGCTGGGGCGCCGCGAAGTCCTGCACCACCTCGGCCGTGCCGTCGAGCGGCAAGGACTCGCCCGGCTGCGGCGGGTCGGACAGGACCGAGGTCGGCACCTTGTCCAGGCGCCAGACCGCGCGGGGCAGGTGGTCCGGGTCGAAGCGGACCCGGACCGTGAACGACTCGCACGTCACCAGCGGCACGAACGCGTACGACGGGCGGATCGGACGGCCGTCACGCACCTGGTACTCCAGCGAATACGTGTGGTCCTCGCCGGCGCCGAGGGGCCTCGGCAGGTCGAGCAGCCAACGAAAGTGCCGCTGGCCCTGGCGGATCGGCTCGCCGAGGCGGACGCCGAACTGGGCGTCGGCGGTCACGTCGCGCTCGGCGTCGGTGCCGTCCTCGACGCGGGGCACCGTGAACTGCGCGGAGATGCGGCTCAGGCCGTCGCGGGTCGCGACGATCAGGCGTTCCTCGATCAGCGTCGGCACCGGGGTGTCCAGCCGGACGACGGCGGTGAGCCGCTTGACGAACCAGCCCTTGTCCGGGTCCTGCTCCCCGCGCTCGGGGTGCGTGCTCGCCTCGATCTCGGCGGCCAGCCGGGCGCAGGCCCGGTCGATCCGCCGGCGGGCGGTGCGCTCGGCGACCTGCAGCCGCTCCATCAGGACCGCGACCCGGTCGCTGAGCAGCGAGTGCTGCGCGCCCGGCTCGATGCACAGCGCGATGGTGACCGCGAGGCGGTCTTCCAGGGGGAACTCCTCGATCGCGGACTCGATCGCGGCCCGCAGGACGCGCCGCGCCTCCCGGTCGTTCTTCGCGCGGTGCAGCTCGCACCAGCCGGAGATCAGCGGGCCGACCCGGCTGAGCAGGCCCTCGGTCTCCAGGCCCCAGCCCCGCCGCAGCGTGGTCAGTTCGCGGCTCAACCCGCCGTCGTGTGCCATCGGAAACCGATTGTGGCACGCGGACTTCCGCGCGATCGGACGTATTCGCTCCACCGATCAGGTGATTCACCCGGTGGCCAGTTGCTGGCCAGTCGGCCCGGAACTCGGCCTGGCGCCGACCTTTTCCCCTCCCCCGAGGGGCCGACCATTTGCCCTGTCGGCGTATTCGCGCGAGGCATCTGGAGGAACGCTTGCCCGGCACCACGCACCCGATCCGCCCGGCCGACGTCGCCGGGGTCCGCGAGCTGGCGCGCGCCGGGCGGCTGGCCCGGTCGGCTTCGGCCGCGCCGCCCCGCGACCTCGCCCGGCTGCGCGGAGCCGTCTACACCGTGACCTGGCCGCTGGTGTTCGCGCGGATCACGAAGCCGCTGGAACTGCAGCGCCGGCACCCGGACTGCCTCCGCGGGCTCGAATGGATGCGGCCGGACTGCCTCGACGGCTTCCACGACGACGTCGAAGCCGTGGTGGAGCACGCGTTGCGGCGCGCGACGGACCCGATCCAGAACCTGGAGGGCTGGCTGGCCACCCGGCTCAGCCCGGCGACGGTCGACGCGCACCGGCGCCGGCGCGGCGAAATCGGGGCCCTGCAACGACCCCGGCTCCCGGCCTGGCTGGGCGACGCCCTCGGCGGCGACCCGTGGCTGGGCGAGCTGGCCGTGCGGATCCTGCTCTGGGCCGGCGTGCCGACGACCGCGGGCGGCGAGCTGTGGCCGCTGGCCGGCTGGGCCGCGCGCCGCGCCGAGGTCACCGGGGAGCCGCCGGCCGGCCAGGACCACCGCGAGACGCTCGACCGCGAGGTGCGGACCGTGCTGGCGGCCATGCGGACCCGGCCGAAGTGGTACGCCGAGCACGTCGAGCGGCCGCTCGGCCACAAGCGCGCCCCGGTCGCGCCGATGCCGGCGGACAGCTCGTCCGAGCTCACCGCACTGGAGCTGGTGCGCCCGCACGAGGTCGACGACGCCCGGCTCACCGGCCTCGCCGAGCAGGCGCTGCGGGCGATCGAGGCCCGCCTCGCCCGCGGCCAGGACCCGGCGGTCGCGATCACGGCGGTCGTGCGGGTGGTGTTCGGCACGGCCGCCCCGGCCACGCTGGACCGCTTGCCGCACAACGGTTCCACCCGCGACGACTGGCTGTCCACCGCCCTCGCCGACGACGCGCGCCTTGCACGGATCGTCGCCACGGCCCTGGCCGTCCTCGACCGCTGACCACTCCAGCCCCGGTCGTGAGTGGTAATGAGGGTTAGAACCCTCTTTGCCACTCACGACAAGCCGCGGCAGACCCGGAACGCCGCCACTCACGATTCGAACCCGGCTGCCCGCCACCCTCGCCGACCTCCCCAGCGCCGGTCGTGAGTGGTAAGTCGGGTTAGAACCGCCCTCACCACTCACGACAAGCCACGGCAGACCCGGAACGCCGTCACTCACGATCCCGGCTCCGGCTGTCCTCGGTCAGCGATCCTGAGCGGACGTCGAGCAGTTCGGCCAGGACCTCGGGTGGGCAACCCGCGTCGCGGGCCCGGGTGCCGGCGGCGGCCAGTTCAGCTATCAGCAGCTCACGCAGGGACGACCGGGTCGCGTCGGCCAGTCTCACCCGATGCTCCTCTCGCCGGCGCCGGCTCCCGCCGGTCCCGCCTTCCCCTGACGGACACGCCTCGACGTCTCAGCGCCACCACGGTGGCGGCGGTGCCGGGAGCCGCAGCGGGCAGCACGTGTGCCGGCCCACCCAGCAGTCGCCCAGCCAGCGGGTCAGCGCGACCGGGCCGAGGAGGCTGTCCTCCCACACCGGGCGCAGCTCGCCGGCCCGGCGCAGGACGCGCTCGGCCGTGCGGCAGAAGCGGATGATCGTCGCGACGGCGGCGTCGGCCCGCTCCGTCGTCCAGGCGACCGCGGCTCCGGGCAGCCGGGCCGGGACGGCCAGGCCGGGTGCGACGGTGCAGTCCCGGGCCAGCTGCACGGCGAGGTCGAACTCGACCGCTTCGGCGCAGCGCTGCCGCACCTGCCAGCCGGGCGACGCCGTGGCGGCGTGCAGGCCGGCCAGCCGCGCGGCGGCCAGCCCGTCCCACACCGTCAGGAGCACCGCTCGCGTGTCGGCCGGTGGCGCGTCGGCGAGCTCGCGAGTCGCGGCGCTGAGCCAGGCACACGGGTCCTTGACGAGACGATCAACGGTGATGGTCACGGCAGCCAGTTTTGCACCGGAAGCCGCGAAAGACAGCAAGATGATCATGGATCGCGGCGAGTCCACCCGGTCGGTGGCGCACCGTTGAGCGGCGTCGTCCCCCTTTTGAGCACTCTTCGTGACCGAATCGTCACAGGTGTGCGATCATGAGCGCGCTCAACGTCGAGCACGCCCTCCTGACCGTCCCGTGAAAGGGCCACCGACGAGTGATCAAGATCAGCAAGAGTCCCGCCGGCGCCAAGCGCGTCACCTTCAGCCTGCCGATCGGCGCGCCGCCGGGGCGGGTGAGCGTGGTGGGGTCGTTCAACGACTGGACCCCCGGCCGCCACCACCTGCTGCCGCGCTCGAACGGCCGCCGCTCGACGTCGGTCGAGGTGGTGCCGGGCACCGTGCTCCAGTTCCGCTACCTCGGCGAGGACGGCCACTGGTTCGACGACCCCGACCTCCAGGACCGCGTGAACGGCAACTGCGTCTGCGAGACGAACTAGACGCTAGGACCGGCGACGCGGCTTGCCGCGCTTCGCCACTCCGCCACCGCGTCGACCGGCTCCCGGCTTCCCGCCCGCGGACTTCCCGCCGGCGGGCTTGCGGGCCGGCGGCTTCCGCTCGGCGGGAGCCGGTGCCGGTGCCGGTGCGGCTGAGCGGCCGCGCGTGCTGTTGACCGTGCGGCCGCGGACGATGCCGATGAACTGCTCCATCAGGTCGCTCGTCTCGTCTTCGAGCCACGACAGCGCCACGCTCGACTGCGGCGCGTCCGCCACCGGCCGGTAGGTGAGGTCGCGGCGGTGGTGCAGCCGCGCGAGCGACTGCGGGACGACCAGCACCCCGACGCCCGCTGCCACCAGTTCGATCGCGTCCGCCGTCGTTTCCGGGCGGTCCACGGCCGGGCGACCCGGGAGCGAATCCCACTCGATCGTGTCATCGAGGGGGTGCAGCACGACGTCGTCCGCCAAGTCCGCTGTGGACACTTCGTCGGCCGCCGCGACCACGTGGTCCTTGGGGACGAGAACGACCGTCGTCTCGGTGTAGAGCGGGATCGCGTGCAGGCCGTCGCGGTCCAGCGGCGAGCGCAGCAGGGCCGCGTCGGCGCCGTGCTCGCGCACGAGGGCGGTGGCGTCCGCCGCGGCGACGGGCACCAGCTGCAGCGGCACTTCGGGGACCCGCTCGGCCCAGGTCCGCACCCACTTGGCGGGTGTCGCTCCCGGGACGTACGCGAGCCGGAAGGAGGCGGGAACGTCCGGGCCGGTCACCGGGTCAGGTTACCGGTCGGGCGCTGGCTACCCTGGACGGCATGACGTCGCACAAGACCACCCAGACGATGAAGCCCGCGACAGCGGCGAAGAAACTGGGTGTGTACCTCGAAGCCACGCCCCCGGAGTTCCAGGAGGGCGTCGTCTCGCGCGACGAGCTGAACGCGCTGCAGACCGACCCGCCGGAGTGGCTGCGCGAGCTGCGCCGCACCGGCCCGCACCCGCGGCAGGTCGTCGCGGCGAAGCTGGGCGTGTCCATCGGCGGCCTCGCGCGCGGCGGTGTCACCGACGCGCTCACCACGGAGCAGATCGACGCGCTGAAGACGGAAAGCCCCGCGTGGCTGGAGCACGAGCGCGCCACCCAGGCCGAGGTGCGCAAGGAGGCCGAGCGCGTCAAGGAAAACGGCAAGGAGCAGGGGAACTGACCGCCGCCGACACCTCCCTCGAGCGCGCCGAGGCACTGGACGCCGCCGACGAGCTGGCCGCGTTCCGGGCCCGGTTCGTGCCGATCTCGGACCCCGGCGTCGTCGCCTACCTCGACGGGAACTCGCTCGGCCGTCCCCTGCTCGCCACGGCGGAGCGGCTGCAGGAAGTCGTCGTCCAGGAGTGGGGTTCGCGGCTCATCCGGTCGTGGGGCGAGCGCTGGCTCACGCTGCCTGAAGAAATCGGGGACGAGCTGGGCCGGGTCGCGCTCGGCGCCGCGCCCGGGCAGGCGATCGTCGCCGATTCGACGTCCGTGTGCCTCTACAAGACGATCCGGGCCGCCGTCGCGCTGCGGCCGGGCCGTGACGAGCTCGTCACGGACACCGCGAACTTCCCCACCGACCGGTTCCTCGTCGAGAGCATCGCCGCCGAGCTGGGCCTGACCGTGCGGTGGATCGACGCCGACCCGTGGGCCGGCTTCGGCGCCGAGCAGGTCGCGGCCGTCGTCGGCCCGCGCACCGCGGCGGTCGTGCTGTCCCATGTGGACTACCGCTCCGCGGCGATCGCCGACCTGGCCGGGATCACCCGGCTGGCGCACGAGCACGGCGCGCTCGTCGTCTGGGACCTCTGCCACAGCGTCGGGTGCCTCCCGGTCGAGCTGGACGCCGCGGGCGCCGACTTCGCGGTCGGCTGCACGTACAAGTTCCTCAACGCCGGACCCGGCGCGCCCGCGTTCCTCTACGTCGCCGCCCGGCACCAGGACGCCTTCGGCCAGCCGATCACCGGCTGGATCGGCGCGGCCGACACCTTCGCCATGGCGGCGCACTACGAGCCGGCGCCGGGCATCCGCCGCGCGCTGTCCGGCACCCCGCCGGTGCTGGGCATGATCGGCGTCCGGGAAGGCGTCGCGCTACTGGCCGAAGCCGGGATCACGCGCGTGCGCGCCAAGGCCGCCGAGCTGGGCCGGTGGGTGCTCGACCTCGCCGACGACTGGCTCGTGCCGCTCGGGTTCACCATCGCCTCGCCCCGCGACGACGACCGGCGCGGCGGGCACGTCACCCTCCGCCACCCGGACGCCGAACGGCTCTCGGCGCTGCTCATCGAGCACGGCGTCATCATCGACTTCCGCCGGCCCGACGGCATCCGCCTCGGGCTCAGCCCGCTGACCACCGGCTTCGCCGAAGTCCGGCGGGCGATGGCCCGGATCCGCGAACTGGCCGCCTGACCGCACCCGCGCCTCCCCCGGGGCTGACTCGGCCAAAATAGTAGCCATGTATTTAGTAGCCATGTACTGTATCGACCGTGAGCAGCACATCGAACGGCGCGACGCCGGGTTACCTCGTCTGGCGGCTGTCCATGAAGTGGCGCGTGGCCGTCGACCGCGCGCTGGCACCGCTGGGGCTGACGCACGCCCAGTACGTGCTGATGGCGTCGCTGTACGGCCTGGAGCGCACGGGTCGGCCGCCGAGCCAGCGCGAGCTGGCCGACCAGACCGGGCTCGAGGCGCTCTACGTCTCGAAGCTGGCCCGCGCCCTCGACGCCGACGGGCTCATCGCCCGCACCCGCGACCCCGCCGACACCCGGACCGTCCGGCTGACCCTCACCGGCCACGGCCGCGAGATCGTGCGGCCGGCGATCAGCACGGTCAGCGCCCTGCTCGACCGGCTCCTCGCCCCGCTCGGCGGCCGCGACGGCGACCGCACGGACGTGCTGGTCCGCGAGCTCACCCTCCTGATCGACACCCCACTGGATCCCTCCTGAAGGAACGGCCATGCCCGAAACCCCCGTCCTCGACTCGGTCCTGCACCACGAAGAGTCCGGTAGCGGTGCCCCGATCGTCTTCCTGCACGGCAACCCCGGTTCTTCGCACGGCTGGCGCCACGTCCTCCCGCACGTCGGCGCCGGGCGGCTGCTCGCCCCCGACCTGATCGGCATGGGCCGCTCGGGCAAGCCCGACGTCCCGTACGCCTTCGCCGACCACGCCCGCTACCTCGACGCCTGGTTCGACGCGCTCGGCCTGGACGACGTCGTCCTCGTCGGGCACGACTGGGGCGGCGCGCTCGCGTTCGACTTCGCCGCGCGCCACCCGGGCCGCGTCCGCGGGCTGGCGTTCTTCGAGACGATCGTCAAGCCGATGGCCTGGGAAGACCTCTCGCCGCAAGCGGCCGAGCGGTCGCGGAAGATCCGCACGCCGGGCGTCGGCGAAGAGCTGGTGCTGGAGCAGGACCTGTTCATCCGGCAGGCGTTCACCGGCGGGGTGCGCACGCCGGTCGTCGATCTCGACGCCTACCTGGCGCCGTTTCCGACGCCCGAGAGCCGTCGCCCGGTCCTCGCCTGGGCCCGCCAGCTGCCGCTCGGCGGCGACCCGGCCGGGCTCGTCACGCGCATCGAGGCCTACGACGAGTGGCTGGCGGGCAGCACCGGCGTCCCCAAGCTGCTGCTGACGTTCACGGGCTCGCCGACCCTGCTGATCGGCGAGGCGATGGCGCGGTGGTGCGCGGAGCACATCGCGGCGCTGGACGTCGTCGCGTGCGGCGAAGCCGGGCACCACGCCCACGAGGACCTGCCGAAGGAGATCGCCACCGAGATCGCCGCATGGGCGGACCGCCGCGGCCTCCGGTGACGAGGCGTCCGTCAGGCGTGGCGCAGGGGCGGGGTCGCCGCCTCGACGCCGAGGACGCGCGCGGCCACCCAGGCCAGGGCGTCCGCGGTGCGGGCCGGGGTGTCCGACGGCTGCATGACGTGGCTGAGGACGGTACGCACGACGACGTCGATCACCACCGTGACCTGCTCCGGCGTCAGCTCCGGGCGGTAGGACAGCACCCGCTCGACCAGCATGGTCTTCGCCCCGGTGAGGAGCATCCCCGCCTGCGTGGTCAGCAGCGGGAGCAGCTCGGTGTCCGTGCCGTGCGTCGCCGAGGCGATCGCGCGCAGCAGGATGTTGTCGTCGGCCAGCTCCAGGACCGCGCGGACGGCGTCGTACATCGCTTCGACGAGGTCGGCGGGGTGGCGCTCGAACGCCGCCGAGACGACCGAGAGGAAGCGGTCGAGCTCGTGCGCCACCATGGCCTCGGCCAGGGCGGTCTTGGAGCCGATCTCGTTGTAGACGGTCTGGCGGCTGACGCCCACCAGCTCGGCCAGCCGGGCCATCGTGACCGCTGACCAGCCGGCCCGCGCCGTCAGCTCGATCGCCGCGATGATGATCGGCCGCCGGTGCTGACCACCCTCGGGCGGCGCCAGTGCCCCGCTCATGATCGTCATTCTAGGCCGCGCCCGCGAAGGCCGGCGCCGCGCCCGCGACGACGGACGTCATGTCAGTTTCAGCGCCAGCACGGGACAGGAGCCGACGGCGGCGGCGACGTCCTCGCGGTGGTCCTCGCCGGGGCGCTCGTCGAGGACCACGACCGTGCCGTCGTCGCCTACCTCGAAGAAGCCAGGCGCCATCGCCTCGCACATGCCGATGCCGTCGCACTTGCCGCGGTCCGCTTCGATCCGCATCACGCGCCCACCCGGCCCGGCGCGACGAAGTCGACCTTCTCGCGCACGCCGCAGTCGGGGCAGCACCAGGAGTCCGGGATCGCGGACCACGGCGTGCCGGCCGGGAACCCCTCGCGCGGGTCGCCGCGCCGCTCGTCGTAGACGTAGCCGCAGCCGGGGCACATGCCGCCTTCGGTGGCGTCGCCGTGGGTGTCCTGGGCCTGGTGAACCGCGGTGACGCGGGTGCCGTACCGCGCGAGGATCTTGTCCCGCTTGCCCGGCCGCAGGTTGGCGCGGGAGAGGTCGCCGTCGAAGTGGGCGAGCACGCGCGGGTCCATCACGCGGCGCCAGACCGGCGGGACGAGCGCCAGCACGATCATCCCGGCGTACCCGGTGGGCAGCACCGGCGACTCCGCGAAGTCGCGCAGGGTCTGGTAGCGGCGCGTCGGGTTGGCGTGGTGGTCGCTGTGGCGCTGCAGGTGGTAGAGCAGGACGTTGGTGGCGATGTTGTTGGAGTTCCAGCTGTGGCTGGGATCCACGCGCTCGTACCGGCGGCGGCCGGGCACGCCGACCCGCTGGCGCAGCATGCCGTAGTGCTCCATGTAGTTGACGACTTCGAGCAGCGAGAAGCCGACCACGGCCTGGATCACCAGGTAGGGCAGGATGCCGACGCCCAGCCAGACGATCATCGCGGCCCACAGCACGGCCGACATCAGCCACGCGTTGAGGACGTCGTTGCCGATCCGGAACGGGTGCTTGTCGCGCCGGGCGTAGCGCTTGCGCTCCAGCCGCCACGCGGACTTCAGCGAGCCGAAGACCGTGCGCGGCCAGAAGCGGTAGAAGCTTTCGCCGACGCGGCTGCTGGCCGGGTCCTCCGGCGTCGCGACCCGGACGTGGTGGCCGCGGTTGTGCTCGATGTAGAAGTGGCCGTAGAAGCTTTGCGCCAGCGCGATCTTCGACAGCCAGCGCTCGTGGCTCTCCTTCTTGTGGCCCAGCTCGTGCGCGGTGTTGATGCCGATCCCGCCGATGCAGCCGATCGAGACGGCCAGGCCGACCTTGTCCACAATGGACAGGTCACCGCGGGCGACGAGCCAGAACGCCGCCACGAAGCCGACGTACTGGATGGGCAGGAAAGCGAAGGTGATCCAGCGGTAGTAGCGGTCTTTCTCCAGCCGTTCGAGCACGTCGTCGGGCGGGTTGCCGCGGTCGAGCCCGGCGAGCAGGTCGATGAGCGGCACGACGACGAGGATCACGATCGGCCCGATCCAGAACCAGACCCCCCAGCCGGTGGCGGCGTGCAACCCGATGGCGAGGAACGCCAGCGACGGCACCACCAGCCCGATCAGCCACAGGTACCGCTTGCGATCGCGCCACACCTCGGTCGACCCGGCGGGCACGGTCCCGGTCACTTCGCTCATCACACCCTCCTCCGTTGGCTGGGTTTACAAAACGATAGTGGATGTACAGCGTGATTGACAATAGGTGGGTTGATGTCAATCGAATGGCGGATCAGGCCAGGTCAGGCGCGGTGCACCCGGTCGACGGATTCCGCGGGCCCGCGCGAGCCGGTATTTTGGACTCGGGTGAGCACAGTTGGACGAACCGGTCATCGTGCCGAACTTCCGGGGCAGGCAAGCGCTCGACGCCTGGCTTTCCGGGCATGACGCGGGGCTCTTCGTGCAGGGTCCCGATCCCGACAGCCCCCATCCACTCCTGAACGGCCGCGTCGTCGCGCAGGTACCCGCGGCCGGGACGCGGTTGACGCGCTGGGGCACCGTCACGGTCTGGATCACCGGCGGCGGCGACCCAGCCGGAGTCCGCGAACCACGGCGGCCACTGCCGGTCCGCCGGGCCGATCAGGAGGAAGCGGACCGGGACCCCTGACCCGTCCTGGGGATTCGGCGACGATCATCCGCGGCGCGGGAGCCGTGGCTGTCCTGACATGCCGACCCCGATCCTCGCGCGCCGGCGACGATCCAGCGGACCCAGCCGACGGATACCGGGCAGAGGCTGTCCGGTATCCGTGGCAGACTTCCCCGTGTGACGCGACCGACCGCCCGGGTGCTCGCCCTGCTGGAAATCCTGCAGGGCGGCGGGACCCGCACCGTCGCCGATCTTGCCGGGCGGCTTGGTGTCGACGAGCGCACCGTCCGCCGCTATGCCGCGCATCTGATCGACCTCGACGTCCCCGTTCGCACCGTTCGCGGGCGGTACGGCGGCTACCGGCTGGCGCCCGGGTTTCGGATGCCGCCGTTGATGCTCACCGATGAGGAAGCGCTTGCCGTCCTTCTCGGGCTCGTCGCCGGGCAGCGGGCCGGGCTGGTCACAGCCTCCGGCGTTGCGACGGAGAGCGCTGCCGCCAAGGTGCGGCGGGTGCTGCCCGAGGCCCTCGGGCGGAAGCTCGACGCGTTGCTCGGGACCCTCGACTTCACCTCCCCCGCGCGGCCCGCGGCCAGTCCCGAGACGGCCGTGCTGCTGACGCTCGCCGAAGCCGCGCGGGATCGCCGGCCCGTCGCCGTCTCCTACACCGCTTGGGACGGGCGGGCCAGCGAGCGCACCGTGCACCCGTACGGGATCGTCGCGCACTCCGGGCGCTGGTACGTCACCGGCGAGGACTCCGCCAGCGGTGAGGTGCGCACGTTCCGGCTCGACCGGATCGCCGCCGCCACACCCGCCGCCGGGTCCTTCGCCGTGCCCGACGGCTTCGACCCCGGTGCGCACGTCCTGTCGAGGCTCGCGGAAGTGCCGCACCGGCACGAAGTCTCGGTGCGGGTGCGCGCGACGGCCGAGCAGGTGCGGCCGCGGCTCCCGGCGGGAATCGCCGCCGTGACGGCGATCGCGGGCGAACCGGGCTGGGTGCGGGTCCGGCTGCGGGCCGAGCGGCTGGACTGGGTCCCGTCGGTGCTCGCGTCCCTGGACCGCCCTTTCGTGATCGAGACGCCGGACGCGCTGCGTGATCAAGTTCGCACCTTCGCCCGCGGGCTGACCGCCGGCGCGGACGCCGATCCCGGTGAAATCGTCGAAGAACCCGAACGGCGGTAGCGCGCACCGGGGCAGTGCCCCTGCCCGTTCTTCCCGTTACCGGGAAGGCAACTGCGGACGAATTCACTTTCACCCGTTCGGCCCAATACACGGTAGTGCGAATTGGCGCCCGGCCCCGGTACCCGCGCAAATGGCGGTAACCTCCCCGCCGCAGACGGTAAACGGTGTTCGCGCGACGCCGGACAACGGTCCGCGGGCCGGGTCAGCTCCGCCGCGCGTCAGTGGTTCGTGGTAAAAAACGGACCCTGATCGATACTGCGGCAACACGGAGGGTGAGGCGAAGACGAGTGACGGCGGCCACAATGTCCCTTCGTCGTGTCTGCTTCCTCGACCGGGTCCCCACCTATCGCCGACCGTCACTCAGGAGTTCGTGAACCCCCGTGAAGAGCAAAGCCGACAAAGACGAGTCCGACAAGCCGTACGACAAGTCGATCCGCAAAAGGCTCACCAGGACCGTCCTCATTCCGAGTGTGACGCTCCTGGTGCTATGGACCGCGCTGTCTTCGTACTTCTTCGTGAACGGCCTTTACGTCCGCCTGGTCGCGGCTTCGGTGCGCGAAGTGTCGATCCCCGCCGCCACCGCGCTGGCCGCGTTCCAGCAGGAGCGCCAGGTCGCCCTGCAGTACCTGGACGACCCGGGTGTGGGCCAGACCCGGCTGCAGACGCAGCAGAAGGCGACCGACGAGAAGCTCGGCGCGCTGCAGAACGCGTTCGCCGCCACCATCTCCAGCGCGCCCGACGAGATCGCGACCAAGGTCAACGCGCTCAAGAACCAGTTCGACCAGCTGCCGGTGCTGCGCTCGCAGATCGGCTTCCGCAGCATCGACCGCAGCCAGGTCAACACCTACTACAACGGGGTGCTGGACACGGCGTCGAACCTGTTCGACACCCAGGCCCGCGTGGTGCCGGACGCCGCGGCCGCGTACGGCGGCATCACCGCGACGTCGGTCTTCCGCGCCGGTGACATGATGTCGCGGGAGACGTCGCTGGTCTCGACGGCGCTCGCGTCCGGGACGTTCGCCCCCGACGACTTCGTCCAGTTCACCCAGCTGTCCGGGTACTACAAGACGCAGCTGGCGCAGGTCGCGCCGTTCCTCGACCCCGCCGTCCGCACCAAGTACCAGACGCTGACCACCGGCGTGGCCTGGAAGCAGCTGGCCGGCGCCGAGGACGCGATCGTCAAGCACGGCCCGTGGTCCGCCAGTGATCGCGACGGCCCGCCGGTCGGCGGGGCCGACTGGCAGAGCGCCACGAGCCAGGTCGCCCAGGGCCTCAACGACATGGCCATCGACCAGGCCGACAAGGTCTCCGCGGCGGCGATCGACTCCGGTGACTCCCAGCTGCGCAACGCGATCGTCGGCAGTGTGGTGGCCCTGCTCGCCTCGCTCGCGGCGATCATCGTCGCGATCCGGGTGTCCCGTTCGCTCGTCGACCGCGCGCTGATGACGCGCCTCGCGCGGCTGCGCAACGACTCCCTCGACCTCGCCCGCAACCGGCTGCCGAACATCGTGGACCGGCTCAAGAACGGCGAGTCCGTCGACCTGAACGAAGAGCTCCCGCAGCTCGACCACGGCCGGGACGAGATCGGGCAGGTGGCCGAGGCGTTCAACGTCGCCCAGCTGACCGCCGTCAACGCGGCGGCGAGCGAGGCGAAGGCCCGCAGCGGCGTGCACAACGTGTTCCTCGGCATCGCCCACCGCAACCAGGTCCTGGTCCACCAGCAGCTGCAGATCCTGGACGAGATGGAGGCCCGGGAAGAGAACTCGACGCAGCTGGCCTCGCTGTTCCAGCTCGACCACCTCGCCGCGCGGGCGCGGCGCACCACGGAGAACCTGATCATCCTCGGCGGCAAGCAGCCGGGCCGCCGCTGGCGCAAGCCGGTGGCGCTGATGGAGGTGCTGCGCGCGGCGGTGTCGGAAACCGAGCAGTACGCGCGGGTCCAGGTCGAGCAGGTCGCCGACGTCGCCGTCGCCGGCACCGCGGTGGCCGACACGATCCACCTGATCGCCGAGCTGGTCGACAACGCGACGACGTTCTCCCCGCCCGGTTCCCCGGTCGAGGTGACCAGCCGCCTGGTCGCCCGCGGCGTCGTGGTCGACGTCTCGGACCAGGGTCTGGGCATGAAGGAAGGGGTTCGTCAGTGGGCCAACGCGATGATGGCCGAAGCGCCCGAGTTCGACGCGATGGCGCTGCGGGCCGACTCCAGCCTCGGCCTGTTCGTGGTCGCGCGGCTGGCGGCCAAGCTCGGCATGACCGTCACCTTCGACCCGTCGCGCTACGGCGGCCTCCGCGCCACCGTGCTCGTCCCGACCCAGCACCTGGCCGGTGAGCAGCTCCCGGGCCAGGCCGAGGCCGAGTTCGTCGCCCCGGAGGACACCGCGATCCTCGCGCCGGTGGGCGGACCCGCGCCGCAGGAGCGGGAAAGCGCGCTCCGGTCGATGGACATGCCCAGCTTCTTCACCGGGCAGATCCCGATGAAGCGGGACGTCAAGCCGCGGCCGTACCCGGTGCGCGCCCCGCTCGACCCGCAGCCGCCGGCCACCGCGCCGGCCGCGCTGGAGGAGCGGCTCGCCGCCCGCCCGGCGGAGCCGCCGAAGGAGCGGGGCGACGACCGGCCGCGGCTGCCGCGGCGCGAGCCGCAGCAGAACCTCGTCGCCCAGCTGGAGAACGAGCCGGAGGAGGACGTCACACCCGACGTGGCTCCCGGTGAAGGCACCGCGCGCACGCTCGCGGCCTTCCACAAGGGCACCCGGCGAGGCCGCGACGGCGCCGAAGACTCCTGACCCGCACCGCATACCCGAACGTCCACACAGGAAAGTCGTCACAGGAAAGTCAAGGTCTCTGGAGCATGAACGAGTACGGGAACGCGAAGCCCGATCTCAACTGGCTGCTCGACGACGTCGTGAGCCGCGTCGTCGGCGCGCAGAACGCCATCGTGCTGTCCGCCGACGGGTTGCTGATCGGCAAGTCGGCCGGCATGAGCAAGGACGACTCGGACCAGCTGTCCGCCATCGCCTCCAGCCTGCAGAGCCTCGCCAAGGGCGTGAGCAAGCAGTTCAACCGGGGGCCGGTGCTGCAGAACATGATCGAGATGGAGCGGGGTTACCTGTTCGTCTCCGCGGCCGGCCTGGGCGCGTGCCTGGCCGTGCTGGCGGCGGACAGCGTCGACGTCGAGATGATCGCCTACGAGATGAACCGGTTGGTCAAGCGCGTCGGGGACTACTTGGCTTCCGCGCCGCGCGACGCCGCACGCGTACTACGGGAGGCCACATGAGCGGGGACGAGGGCTGGTACGACGAGGCCGCGGGGCCGCTGGTGCGGCCCTACACGATCACCAGCGGCCGGACGCCGGGCGAGAGCGCGCGGCTCGACCTGTCCACCCAGGTGATGACCCTGCGCTCGGAGCAGGAGCCACCGGGGCTGGGTCCGGAGCACCTGGCGATCGTGCAGCTGTGCCGCAACCCGGTGTCCATCGCCGAGATCGCGGTGTACGTGAAGATCCCGCTGGGGGTCGTCCGGGTGCTGTGCGGCGACCTGATCGAGCGCGGCCTCGTCATCACGCGGTCCCCCACCCACAATCCGGCCAAGGCGCCGGACCTCGAAACTCTCCAGGCGGTTCTCGATGGCCTCATCAAGTACTGACGGCTCCGGCGTGGACATGGTCCCCACCCCCGTCAAGATCATCATCGCCGGCGGGTTCGGCGCGGGGAAGACGACGATGGTCGGCTCGGTGAGCGAGATCCCGCCGCTGACGACCGAAGAGGTGCTGACCGAGGCCGGCGCGGGCGTCGACGACCTGTCCGGCGTGGAGCGCAAGAAAACCACGACGGTCGCGCTCGACTTCGGCCGCATCACGATCTCGCCGCGGCACGTGCTGTACCTGTTCGGCACGCCGGGGCAGGCCCGCTTCTGGTTCATGTGGGACGACCTGGCGCGCGGCGCGATCGGCACCATCGTGCTCATCGACACCCGGCGCCTGGAGACCAGCTTCGCCGCCATCGACTTCTTCGAACGCCGGAAGATCCCGTTCGTCGTCGCGGTCAACTGTTTCGACAACGCGCCGCGGTACACCCCGGACGAAATCCGGGAAGCGTTGGTCATTCCCGACCGGGTGCCCATCGTCATGTGTGACGCACGTGACCGGGATTCCAGCAAACTGGCCCTCATTCGTCTGGTCAAGCACGCGATGACCGTGATACCGGCAACGGTCTGATGTCTTGATCCTGTCCGGTCGAGACAGTGCCGTTTCCCTGCGTGGCCAGGGGGAACGCCGGCAAACCCACATGGCGCAATTGGTTGGACCACCCGGGTAGAGCTTTTTAGTTGAGGGTGCACTCAACTGATAGCATCCGGTCGTGACCAGTCGATTGCCGTGGTTTCCCGAATATATAAGGGAAAACTACCCCGCACGGGGACGGCTGTTCGGAGATTTCCTGGGTGGTCTCTGGGCGACGGCGTGCGACGCGCTCGAGGTCCCGGTCGAGCAGGCCGTCCGGACCACCCGGATGCTGCGCGGGTTGCTTCCTTCGTGGAGCGGCGACGCGATCGGCCTGAAGCCCGCCCAGCCGTCCTACGTGGCCGGAGACGGGTTCCCGGCCGAGCTGTCGGTGAACTGGTCCGGGGACCACCCGGAACTGCGCGTGCTGTTCGACACCCTCGGCGAGGAGGACGCGGATTCTCCTGTGGACACGGGGGAAACGCGGTACTGGGGACGGATCCACGAGCTCTTCACGACCCTTGCCGGCCGGCCGTCGACGGCGCCGCTGTGGCACTCGCTCGCCTGGCGGCCGCCGGCGCGGGTCGTCCACAAGTCCTACTTCGGCCTGTACGAGTGGCCGCCGGCCCACCGTTACGCGGCGGTCGGCGAGGCCATGGACCGGCTCGGCCTGACCACCGCGTGGGACGACGCGCGCCGCCGGGTGGAGAGCGCCGACGGCGAGCGGGAGATCGAGTTCTTCGCCGTGGACGTCGCCGACGGCGCCGACGCGCGGGTGAAGATCTACTACCGCAACCACGGCGCCGATGTCGCCGAGCTGAACCGCGTCGCGGCCGCGGCGGTCCGTCACGACGCCGAAAGCGCTCTCACCGCCTACCGGACGTTGGCCGGCGGCGCGGAAAGCGCCGGCGAAGCCGCGTTGAGCTGCCTGGCGTTCCGGCCCGGACTGGACCGGGCCGCCGAGGCCACCACCTACCTCCGCCTCCCCTCGCTCGCCGCCGGCGACGCCGAAGCCGTGGACCGCACGGCCGCGCTGCTGCGCGGCGAAGGCGTCGACCCCGGCCGGTTCCGCGCGCTCGCCGCCGCGCTGGCCCCCGGGCCGCTCGAGGAGAGCCGCGGCCTGCTCGAGCTGGTCAGCCACCGCGCCGCGGGCCGGCGCGGCGACATCACGACGTACTTCCGGTTCCCCGTCTACGACCAGACGCTCGCGACTGTCGAGCTCGGGTAGTTCCCGCCGGAAGGACGATCACCCAGAGGGCCCGCAGCACCACCGGAAGGAGCCGATCATGACCCAGCAGGACGTCGAGCGCGTCGCCGCCTACAACCAGGAGCGGCAGCGCGAGTACGAGTCGTCGGACCTGATCCGGCTGCTGACCGACGAGACCACGTCGGACGAGACCAAGAAGGCCGTGCTCACCTACCTGCAGCCGTGGTCGAACGCCTTCCAGCGGATGATCAGCGCACGCGTCACCTTCGAGTCCGACCCGCAGCTGCGGGCGCTCGCCCTGGAGCACCAGGAGGAGGAGATCGGGCACGACAAGATCCTGGCCCGCAGCCGCGCGGACGACCGGGAGCTGGTCTGGGACCCGGTCATCGAGGCGGGCGCGTCGTGGTTCGTCGACCAGTTCGCGGTGCTGCCCGGTGTCCAGCGCGCCGTCCTCGCGCACCTCGCGCTCGAAGCCGGGAGCCTCGTGTTCAGCCAGGCGGGCACCCGGGCGTTCCCCGACGACGAGTACTTCGAGCTGCACGACGAGGCCGACGTCGAACACCTCGAAATGGGCTACGAAGTGTTGCGGCAGCGCAGCGACTGGACGGTCGAGGCGCTCGTGACCGTGCTGGACCGGGCGTGGCAGGTCATCGTCGTCGTCTCGAACCGCATCGCGGAGCGCGCGCTGCGCGATACCGTCGCGGCATGACCACGACCGATCCGGCCACGGCGGCCCGCGCCGTCGCCGTCGAAGCCGCGCGCACGTACCAGGAAGCCTTCGGCGAGCGCCTGATCGCCGCCTACCTCCTGGGCAGCCTGTCCTACGGCGGCTACTCGCCCGCCGTCAGCGACATCGACCTGGCCGTCGTCCTCGCCGACCGCCACGACGACGACCCGGCGACGTTCGAGGCCCTCGGCGAATCGCTGCGGGAGCGCAGTCCGTTGCACCGCAAGCTGTCCGTGTTCTGGGGCTCGCTGCCGGCCCTGAGCCGCGGCGAGCAGGACGGGCGCTTCCCGGCGATCGACCGGCTCGAGCTGGCCGAGCACGCCACGCTCCTGTTCGGCGAGGAGGTCACCGCGAAGGTGGCCCGCCCGGACAGCGAGCAGCTGCGGGTGGAGAGCGCGCGGTTCGCCGTCGCCGTCCTGGCGACCGACGAGGTGCTCGGCGAGTTCGCCCGCCCGAAGCGGCTGCTGGCCGACCCGGTGTGGTTCACGAAGGCCGTGTTCTTCCCGCTCCGCTTCGGTTACACGGGCACGACTGCGACCGGCCGCGCGGCGACCAACGACGAGGCGATCACGTGGTACCTCGGCCGTCCCGACGCCTCGGCGGCGCCGCTGGTCCACCTGGCCCGGCAGGTCCGCGAGGGCCGGCCGCTCAACCCCGCGGAGGCCGAGCCGGAGCTGCTGGCCCACCTGCGGCCGCTGTATCGCCAGTACGTCGAGGAGGAGACGGGCCGCCTGCGCGAGGCCGGCGCTCCCGAGGACCTCGTCGCGGCGTTCACCTCCTGGCACGAGCAGCTCTCGTCGTGACCGGGTGGGCCGGGGTGAGCACCGACCCGCTGGACGCGGTGCTCGACCAGGCCGTCACCGCGCAGCTGAACGCGGTCGGCGGGCGGGCCGGCTGATCTTCGCCGGCCGGGACGGTTCGTCGTCGAGATCTCGGCCGGCGCCTGATTTCCGGGCCGCCGGGACCTGCCCCCGAACAGGTCCCGGCAGGCTCGGTGCCCTCAGGTCCGGTAGCGCGGGTTGGTGGCGTGCCACTCGTAGCCGCCGCCCATCCAGGATCGCACCCCCTTCAGGAAGCGGTGCAGTTCCGGCGCGGGCACCGCGAGCAGTTCCCGGTGCCCCGCCTCGAACTCGCGGACGAGCTTGTTGTGCAGCTCCACGGTGGCCTCGGTGGCCTCCTCGATCGAGCAGCCCCGGTCGGCCGCGATCTGCAGGACCATGTTGCACACCGGGTTCTCGTCGGCGGCGTCCTTCGCCACCGAGTACAGGTCGTTCACCAGCACGCAGGCGGTACCGGCGCGCATCATCGCCCGGCGCACGCGCGGGTCGTAGTAGTGCGCGGCGGGCAGCTCGTAGCCGCCGACCGGGTCGCAGAGCGTCATCGACGTGTAGAAGCTGTCGTGCTGGCGCGCGGCGAGGTACTCCCACGCCGGCGGGTACTTCGCCGTGTAGCGCCAGGCCGCGTACGCGTCCCAGCTGACGAACATCGAGAACGTCGCGTAGCAGACGCGCTGCACCTGCGTCGGCGTGGCGTGCCGGCCCAGGTGCCCGATCGCCGAGTTCAGCCCGACCAGGATCGGGTCGGCCCGCAGGGCCTCGTCGAGCGCGTCGGTGAACTCGCCCGCCGGGGCGACCGGGTCCATCGCCGCCATCACCAGCGCCAGCCGCGGCGGGAGCTCGGTCGGGGACGCGCCGAGCGCGCTGTCGTCGGCGTAGTAGTCGTCCGCGGCCCACCACACGGCGTTGAGCTGCGCGGCGATCAGCAGCAGGTCCGGGTCCGCGCTGTCGGGGTGGGCCAGCATCGCCAGGCGCCCGAAGCCCGCCTTGGCGATCTGCTCGAGCCCCGCCCCGGTGAACCCGCACTCCAGTGCCCACGCGACGAGCCGCCGGTCGACCTCCCCGGCCAGCGGCTCGTCGACGCGTTCGACCACCGGGACGTACAGCGGCGACGCCGTCCCGTCACCCCACTGCCGCTCGACGTACACCGGGTCGTCGGCGAGCTGCGCCGAGATCCGGGCCGCGGACGTGCCGATCCCCGACGGGCCCGCGGAGAACGCGAGCGCGTCGTCCAGCGTCCACAGAGGACACTCGGGAACGGTGCCGGTCATCGGGAATCCCCTCGCTCAGATCCGGTCGGCGGCGATGAGCAGGTAGTGGAAGCTGCCTTCGCGGTAGGCCGTGAGGAACGGGTCCTCGATCCCGGTGGCCACCGACGACTGCGCGCGCAGCTCCCAGTACGGGATCGTGGCCGCGGTGAGGTCGACGACGTTGATGGGCACGAAACCGTTGGCGGACAGGGCCTTGAAGTAGTCACCGCGGGCGTGGATGTTGCAGATGTAGTGCTGGTCGATCTGGCTCACCGCGCGCGACCGGCCGCCGGTCACGTCGTTGTAGCACCCGGTGATGGTGACGTACCGGCCGCCCGGCGCGAGCTGGCGGGCGTGCTCGGCGAAGAGCTGGTGCAGGTCGACGTACATCGTGCTCTCGTTGTTCCAGATACCCTTGAAGGCACCGGTTTCGAAGCCCGTGTCGAGCATGTTGCGCAGGTGGTACTGCACCTGGTCGGCGACCCCGCGCTTGGCCGCCTGCTCGTTGGCGAACGCGACCTGCTGCTCCGAAATGGACACGCCGTCGACCCGGCAGCCGAAGCGGTGGTTGGCCATGATGCTGCTGCCGCCGCGGCCGCAGCCGGCGTCGAGCAGCCGGTCGCCGGGGCCGATCGCGCCGAGGTGGTCGAGGAGCACCTCGGCCTGCGCGGTTTCCAGCCGGTGCATTTCCGCGATGATCGTGGCGTCCCGGACGTCCTCGGGTGCCTCCAGCACCGCGGGGTCGTATTCGCCGATGCCGTAGTGGTGGTGGTAGAGCCCGTCGACGTCGCCCAGCCGGAGGTTCACCGGATCCTTTTCCCGGTTCCAGTAGTCGGCGATCGACTGCTGGTACGCGCTGCGGATCACGGGCTGGTCGGTGGAAATCACGGGCGGCTCCTTCTTTTCCCACGCCGGAAATAAATGGGCCGGACGATTTCCCTCGGCCCGATGAGCAACGCTAGCGGCCCGTTGTCGGGGGTCACAAGAACGTTCACTCCGGTAAACGGAAGACGTCCGGTTCCGCGGCCTGATCGGCCTATCCGACTCCGCGAGCGGACCGGATCGCGACGGCGGGAACAACCCGGGCGGCCGATTGCGTTCCCTGGTCGGATGACGCCGGACGACAGCGGGTGAACGCGCCGCCGCCGGCTTGACGGACGGCCAACACCGGTTTCGGGTTTCCCGCGCACCGATGGTCCACTGTGGAGGAACCGGCCGCGGTGCTCGCGCCGCGCGATGCCCGCTCGGTAGGGTGGGCGGATGGTCACCCGAGCCGAGCGCACCGCGACGGACCCCGATCTGGGCGTCCTGGCGGGCCGGCTCCTGTTCGCGGTGCAGCGGGAGCTGTTCACCACGCTGGCCGCGCGCGGTTTCGGCGACCTGAACCCCCGCCACGGCGCCGTGCTCGCCTACCTGGACCCCGCCGGCGTGCGCGCGACCGAGCTGTCGCGCCTGTCCGGCCAGCACAAGCAGATCGTCGGCACGCTCGTCGACGAGCTGGAAGCCCTCGGCTACGTCGAACGCCGGCCCGACCCGAGCGACCGCCGCGCGAAGCTGATCCGCCCCACCGTGCGCGGGCTCGACCAGATGCGCACGGCGGACGCGATCATGGCGGACATGCAGCGGCGGCACGCGCAGCGGCTCGGCGCCGAGGACTACGCGCGGTTCAAGCGGATGTTCGCCGACATCACCGAGGAGCAGCGCGCGTTCGTCGCCGAGTGACGCCTCAGCGCGGCACCCGCAGCCCCGCGATGAGCAGCTCGACCAGCCGGCGCGCGTCGTAACCGGCGTCGGTGTCCGCGCCGATGCAGAGGTTCCCGACGCCGCGCATGAGCTGCAGCGCCGCGACGTCGGCGCGGACCTCGCCGGCCGCCACCGCGGCGTCGAGCAGCTCGGTGCACACCGGCACGAGCCGGTCGAGGAAGTACGCGTGCAGCGTCTCGAAGCCGGCTTGGTCGGACTGCATCGCCCCCGCCAGGCCGTGCTTGGTCACCAGGAAGCCGACGAACAGGTCGATCCACTCTGCCAGCGCGGCGTGTGGGCTTTCGGCGGCCGCGAGCAGGGCCGGGCCGGCCTCCGCGCAGGCTTCGACCTGGTGCCGGTAGACGGCGATGATCAGGTCCGCGCGGGTCGGGAAGTGGCGGTAGATCGTGCCCATCCCGACGCCGGCCTTGGCCGCGATGTCGCGCACCGGCGCGTCCACGCCGGAGGCGACGAAGACCGCCGCGGCCGCGTCGAGCAGCGTCTCCTGGTTGCGCCGGGCGTCGGCCCGCTTCGGCCGTGCCTGCTCCGGAGCCGGCCCCTGGGCGCCCTCGTCCACCACGCCGTTCCTCTCGTCGGTTGCGAAACGGAACATTGCTCCGTATCGTTAGTGGAGCAATGTTCCGCTTATCCATGATGCCATGGAGGACCAGTCTCATGCAGTACCGCACGATGGGCCGCACCGGTGTGCAGGTCAGCTCGCTCGCGCTCGGCGCGATGAACTTCGGTGCCATCGGGCGCACCACCCAGGACGAGGCCACCGCGATCGTCGACGCCGCGCTCGAGGGCGGGATCAACCTCGTCGACACCGCCGACATGTACGGCGACGGCGAGTCGGAGGTGATGGTCGGCAAGGCCATCGCCGGGCGCCGCGACGACCTCGTGCTCGCCACCAAGGCGACCATGCCGATCGGCGAGGAGCGCAACCACCGGGGCAGCTCCCGGCGCTGGCTGGTCACCGAGCTGGACCACAGCCTGCGCCGGCTCGGCGTCGACCACGTCGACCTCTACCAGATGCACCGGTGGGACCCGGCCACCGGCGACGAGGAAACGCTGTCCGCGCTCACCGACCTGCAGCGCGCGGGCAAGATCCGCTACTTCGGCTCGTCGACCTTCCCCGCGTACCGGATCGTGCAGGCCCAGTGGGCCGCCCGCGAGCACCACCTGAGCCGCTACGTCACCGAGCAGCCCGGCTATTCGATCCTGCAGCGCGGGGTCGAGACCCACGTGCTGCCGGTGACCGAGGAGTACGGCCTCGGCGTGCTGGCGTGGAGCCCGCTCGCGTCGGGCTGGCTCTCGGGCGCGGTCCGCGAGGGCCGGGAGATCACCACCAGCCGGTCGCGGGTCCTGCCGCAGCGCTTCGACCTCGCCCTGCCCGCCAACCGGGCCCGGCTCGACGCCGTCGAGCGGCTGGTGAAGGTCGCCGACGAGGCGGGGCTGACGCTGATCCAGCTCGCGCTCGGGTTCGTCACCGCGCACCGCGCCGTGACCAGCGCGATCATCGGCCCCCGCACGCTGGAGCACCTGCACTCGCAGCTCGCCGCCGCCGACACCGTGCTGCCCGCCGACGTGCTCGACGAGATCGACGCGATCGTCGCGCCGGGCCTCGACCTGGCGCCCGACGAGAAGTTCGACACCCCGCCCGCCCTGCTCGACCCGACCCTGAGGCGCCGCTGACATGTCCGCTCCGCGATTCGGCATCATGACCGCGCCTTCGCAGGTTTCCTACCCCGAAATCCTGCGCGTCTGGCGCGAGGCGGACGCGATCCCCGAGATCGAGCACGCCTGGCTGTTCGACCACCTCATGCCGATCTTCGGCGACCCGGACGGCCCGATCTTCGAGGGCTGGACGCTGCTTTCGGCGCTGGCCGCGCAGACGTCCCGGCTGCGCCTGGGCCTTTTGGTGACCAGCAACCGCTTCCGGCCGCCGGCCGTGCTGGCCAAGATCGCCACGACGGTCGACGTCGTGTCCGGTGGCCGGCTCGACTTCGGCATCGGCGTCGGCTCGCGGCCCAGCCATCCCCTGGCCCGGCGCGAGTACGCGGCCCACGGCCTGCCCTTCCTGGAGACCGCGGACGCCGTGGCGAGCTTCGCCGAGGCCTGCACGCTGATCAAGCGGCTGTGGACCGAGGACGAGCCGTTCGACTTCGACGGCGTCCACCATCGGCTGACCGGGGCGTTCGGCAGCCCGAAGCCGGTCCAGCGGCCGCGCCCGCCGATCGTCATCGGCGGGCGCGCGGCCGCGACGCTGCGCGTGGTCGCCGAGCACGCCGACGTGTGGAACATCCCCGGCGGCGACCTCGCGGACGTCGTGAGCCGCAGCGCGCTGCTGGACCGCTACTGCGGCGAGGTCGGCCGCGACCCGGCGGCCATCACCCGCTCGATCCACCTGCCGGTGTCCTACGACGAGCCCGGCACCACCCGGGACGCGATCCGCGAAGCCCGGGACGCGGGCTTCGGGCACTTCGTCCTGAGCGTGGCGTCGCCGTACCCGGACGGCGTCGCGAAGTGGCTGGCCGACGAGGTGATCCGGCCGGTGACGTCGGCCTGACGGCCACGGCGGTGTCCACAGTGGACTTGTCGGGCACCGCCGCGGCGCTCAGTCCTCCGGGACGAAGTCGGCGAACATGCCGGCCTCGTAGGAGCCCGCCGGGGTGCGGGCGATCACGTTCATCCGGTTGGCCGCGTTGATCAGGCCGACCAGGCAGACGAGCGCGCCGAGCTGGTCGTCGTCGAAGTGCTTGCGCGCCCGGGCCCACGTCTCGTCGGACACGCCCTCGTGCGCGTCGGCGAGCCGGGTGCCCTCCTCGGTCAGGGCCAGCGCGGCGCGCTCGGCGTCGGTGAACACGGTGGCCTCGCGCCAGGCCGCGACCAGGTTGAGCCGGACGGAGGTCTCGCCGTCGGCCGTGGCGTCCTTGGTGTGCATGTCGGTGCAGAAGCCGCAGCCGTTGATCTGGCTGGCGCGGATCTTGACCAGCTCCTGGACGACCTTCGGCAGCGGCGACCGGTCGATGAGCAGGCTGACGCCGGCGAACCGCTTGCCGAACTTGGCCGCGAACTCGTTGTCCAGCATGTCGAATCGGGCTTCCATGGTGTGTGTCCTCATCTCGTGATCGTGCGTTGACGACCACCAGATGCCGGTGCCCCCGGCCGTTGTGACAGTGACCCACGCCACAGCGGCGCCCTGTCACAGAACGGCGTCGCCCGGTATCTGATGGGGGACGCAGCCGAACGCGAAGGGGGACCACATGACCGGGGACGACCCCACCGAGGTGTTCCTCGCCCACCGCAATCTGCTGTTCACCGTGGCCTACGAGATGCTCGGCTCGGCCGCCGACGCGGAGGACGTCCTGCAGGAGACCTGGCTCAAGTGGGTCGACGTCGACCTGGCGACCGTGCAGGCGCAGCGGGCGTACCTGGTCCGGATCACCACCCGCCAGGCGCTGCAGCGGCTGCGCACGCTCGGCCGCCGCAAGGAGTCCTACGTCGGCTCGTGGCTGCCCGAACCGCTGCTGACCGCCCCCGACGTCGCCGAGGACGTCGAGCTGGCCGACAGCGTCTCGATGGCGATGCTGCTGGTGCTGGAGACGCTGGCACCGACCGAACGGGCGGTGTTCGTGCTGCGTGACGTCTTCGACCTGCCCTACGACGAGATCGCGGACGCCGTCGGCAAGTCCGCGGCCGCCGTGCGCCAGATCGCGCACCGGGCCCGCTCGCACGTCACGGCGCGGCGGCCGCGCGGCGACGTCTCGCGCGCCGCCGCCCGCACCGCGCTCGAGGCGTTCCAGCGGGCGATCGAGACGGGTGACCTGCAGGGCCTGCTCGACGTCCTCGCCCCGGACGTCGTGCTGGTGGGCGACGGCGGCGGGGTCAAGCAGGCGGTGCTGCGGCCGGTGGTCGGCGCCGACCGCGTCGGCCGGGTGCTGGCCGGCGGGCTGGGCCGGGTCGAGGGCCGGGCGACGCTGCGCCCGGCGCAGGTCAACGGCCACCCGGCGCTGGTCATGTCGCTCGACGGCGAGCTCGACACCGTGCTGGCGCTGCGGATCGACGGCGGTCTCGTCACCGGCGTCTACGCCGTGCGCAACCCCGAGAAGCTGTCGCGGATGGCGGCGGAGACCACGCTCCGCCGCTGACCCCGGTCACCCATTCGTGGCGGACGGGGTCCCGAGACACTGGAGGTTCCTCGCCTCGTTCGAAGGGATCCCTCGATGGCCCAGACCGCGTCCGACCGGCAGCGCGTGCACGAGTTCCTCACCGGGCGCGGCTGGCGCGCCGACGAGCGCACCGCCGACGACCCGGGCTGGGAGTTCCCCGGCAGCTTCGGCGGCGTGCGGTGCAACGACGTCGCCGACGCCACGCCGGTCCCGTTGCAGGCCTACTTCAGCTACGACGACGACGGCGCGGAGGTGTTCTGCGTCCTCCCGGCGGGCAACCTCCACGGGAGCGGCTGCGCCGAGCACGACACGGCCGAGCGGGTCGTCTCCGTCGGCGGCGTCGGCCCGTTGCTCGACGACCTCGAACCGCGCGCCGCGGCGCTCGACCTCAGGGCGCTGATCGAGTGCCGCTACTTCGGGCCCTGCTGAGCTCGACCCGGGACAACGGCAGCCGGACGGCGGGCGGCAACGGCGTCAGGACGGGGTCCGCCCGGAACGACTGGATCATCAGGGCCGCGAACCGCCGGGACGCCGCCACCCGCAGCTCGGGCGTCTCGGCGCGGATGCCCTCGTTCGCCATCAGCGCGAGGCTGACGTCCTCCAGCACGAAGTCGTCGCGCAGGTCGCCGGCTTCCTTCGCCCGCCGGACCAGCTTCAGCAGCAGGCGCAGGGTCCGGTCGCGGTCGGCGGCGAAGTGCGTGACGCCGGGCAGCTGCGAGGTGAACGCGCGGGCGAAGCCGCGGTCGAGCGCGTGGACCTCCATGAGCCGTTCGATGACCAGGCAGAACCCGCGCCAGGGGTCGGCCGCCGCGAGGCCGTCTTCGACGACCGCCCGGCACGAGGCCAGCTGCTCGGCGAAGGCCTCCGCGAGCAGGGCTTCCTTGGTGCGGAAGTGCCGGTAGACGGTGGCGACGCCGACCCCGGCGCGCCGGGCGATCTCGCGGATCGGCACGTCCAGGCCCTCGGCGGCGAAGGCCGCGCGGGCGATCACCAGGATGCGCCCGCGGTTGTCGCGGGCGTCGGAGCGCAGGGGCGCTCTCACTTCGGCCGTCACCGCTCTCACTTTAGTCAACCGGACGGGGTGCTCCGTTACGTTCGCCCGTATGAGAGCTGTCCGGTTTTCCGCGTACGGCCCGCCCAGCGTGGTGGAGGTCTCCGAGGTTCCGCCGCCACACGCCGGCGCGGGTGAGATCCGCATCGCCGTCAGGACGTCCGCGATCTCGCCGGGCGAGATCAGGTTGCGCTCGGGCGAGCTGCGGGACGTCGTGCCGGTGCGGTTCCCGTTCCGCACCGGGTTCGACGCCGCGGGGGTGGTCGACGAGATCGGCGCCGGCGTCTCTGGGGTCTCTGGGGTCTCTGGGGTCTCGCTCGGTGATCCGGTGTTCGGCATGGCGCCGGCGGCCACGCGCGGGGCGAACGCCGACTTCGCGGTCTTGGCGGCGTGGGCCCCGAAGCCGCCGGCGTGGAGCTGGGCGGAGGCGGGCGGCGCTGCGGGAGCGGTCGAGACGGCCACCCGCGTCCTGGACCGGCTCGCGGTCCGCGCCGGCCAGACGGTGCTGATCCACGGCGCGGCGGGCGGCACGGGCTCGGTGGCCGTCCAGTTCGCGACCGCCCGCGGCGCGCGGGTCATCGGCACGGCGAGTGCGGCAAACCACGACTTCCTGCGCGCACTGGGCGCCGAGCCGACGACGTACGGCCCAGGGCTGGTGGAGCGGGTCCGGGCCCTGGCACCGTCCGGAGTGGACGCGGTGTTCGACTGCGCGGGCGGCGCGTTGCCGGACCTCGTGGCTCTTGCGGGCGCCGCTTCTGTGGTGACCATCGCCGATTTCGGCGCGGCGGCTCACGGGGTGCACATGTCGCACGGCGCCCCGGACACACCGGGCGCGGATCCCTTGGCGTTGCACGGGCTTCCGGTCGCGGTCACGCTCGCTGCGGAGGGCCGGTTGCGGATCCCGGTGGCCGCGACGTTCCCGCTCGCCGAGGTCACGGCCGCGCACGAACTCAGCGAAAGCCGCCACGCACGGGGGAAGATCGTGCTGCAGCACTGATCGCTGGGCACTCCGGCCGCCGCGCCCGCGCGGTAGGCGGCGATTCTTGGGCGCGGCACGGTTTCCGCTCACGGGCACCCTCGCCGCCCGTCCCGAGCGGACCGGCACTACTCGGCCAGGAGGTTGAAGTCTGCTCGGCCGCTTCTCACTCCGTTGATCTGCAGTTCCAGTGCGTGCGGGCCCGGGTGGTAGCGGCGGGTCGTGATCAGCTTGAACGAGTGCTCGCGGGTCAGCTCGTACGTCTCGCCCGGGGGCACCACCTGGGTGGTCAGCTTGAACGTCTTGGTCGTGGAGCCGCCGTTTGCCTTGCGGTGGTGGACCACGTAGTCGATCGCCAGGCGGGCCGGTTCCGGGGCCAGGTTGCGGATCGAGGCCGTGAACGCCAGGGCGTCGCCGATCAGCACCGTGTCCGAGACCAGCAGCGGGCCCGTCACGTCGACTCGGGCCGGGGTGAAGCCCAGCAGGGCCAGGGCACCCGGGTGGCCTTGCTTGACCAGGGTGCGCAGGGCGTGCCGGACCAGGCGGGTGGTGGCCGGCGGGTCGGCGCCCGGGGCGGCGAGCCACGCCGACGCCGTCTCGACCACCAGGTCCGGCTCGCGGCGGCTCAGGTCGTTGAGGTGGTTGGCCACCGAGCGGCGGACGTACTCGCTCTCGTCCTGGTAGAGCGCGTCCAGGATCGGCAGCGTCGACTTCGGCGACGCGAGGATGGCCGGTACGCGGACGGCCCACGGCAGCATCGGGCGGGTTCCTTCGGACGCCAGCCGGCGCACGTCATGGTTGTCCGACGTCGTCCAGCCGGAAATCTTGGCCAGCGCGCGGTCCAGGTCGTGGTTGAGCAGCACGCGCAGCGCGAACTCGGCCGTCAGCCGTGGGGTCAGCTCCGCCAGCAGCGCGAGGGCGTCGTCGAAGGCCTTCGGGCCGCCGTCGGAGACCGCCTTGACCGCGATTGCGCTGGTCACCGGCCAGATCAGCCAGCCGGTGAACGTCGGGGCCTCTGCCGCCGCCGTCCGCATCACCGCCGCCAGGGATGCGTAGTCGCCCGGCAGGTCTTCCAGCAGGGCGTCCCGCAGGAGGTCGCTGCGTTCGCGCAGGGACAGCGGCCCGAGTGCGGCCTCCGCCGCGCGCAACCTCGTCAGCCGCGCCTTCGGGGCGGCGACGTGCAGTGACGCGATCAGCGCGCGCACCGCGGGGGTGCCGATCAGTTCATCGGCGAAGGGCATGGGGGCCTCCGGTCTCGGTGATCGGCCGTCCTCGACCGATCACCGAGACCGTACGCAAGGGGACCGACAAAAACGGTCCTGGCCAATCCGGCCTCGGGGGACAAGGATCGGCGGATGCCCGATTTCAAAGGTTTCACCCTGATCGCCCGGATCGGGCTCACGTGCTACGCGATCGTGCACCTCGTCGTGGCCTGGCTGGCCGCCCAGGTGGCGCTGGGCGACAACGAGAAGGCCGACAAGGCCGGTGCCCTCCAGCTCGTAGCGGACGGCGCCGGCGTCTGGCTGTTGTGGCTGGTCACCGTGGGCACGACGGTGCTCGCGCTCTGGCAGGTGACCGAGGTCCTCACCGGCCACCGGCACGCCCCGCCCCGCCGCCGGCTGCTGCGCCGGGTGACCAGCGGGATCGAGGTCGTGCTGTACGGCCTCGTCGCCTACAGCGCCGGCAAGACCGCCCTCGGCGCACCGAGCCAGGGCAAGTCCCTGGTCGCCGGCCTGCTCGCCCAGCCGTGGGGCGCGGTCGTGGTGATCGCGGCCGGGATCGCGGTGATCGGCGTCGCGGCCTTCCTCGTCCACCGGGGCGTCCGCAAGACGTTCCTGCGCGAGCTGGAGTTCGGCAAGGCGCCCCGGACGGTCCGGCGCTCGACCGAACGCCTGGGCCAGATCGGCTGGTGCGCCGTCGCGGTGGCCTACGCCGCGGTGGGCGTGATGTTCGTGCTGGCCGCGGTGAACTACGACCCGGCGAAGGCGGCCGGCCTGGACCCCGCGTTGAAGACGCTGGCCGTGCAGCCCTACGGGCAACCACTGCTGCTCGTCCTCGCCGCGGGGATCGCCGCCTTCGGGGTGTTCGCGCTCTTCGACGCGCGGTTCCGCAAGATCTGACGCCCGGATCCGACGCCCGGATCTGGCTCAGAAGCCGGGGTGCTGCTGCTTGTTCACCACCCGCAGCACGAGCCACTGGTCGAACCAGGCCCCGGCGGTGGTCAGCACCAGCATGGTCAGCCCGAGGATCAGGTGCGTGTAGCTGTGCAACGGCGCCACGCGGTCGGTCAGCGCGGCCAGCCCCAGCTGGAGCAGCAGCCGCGCCGCGAACAGCACGGCGACCAGGCCGAGCGCCTGCTTGCTGCGCCACACCGCCCGCAAGTACTGCCGGCGCCGGGAAAGCATCGTGAACCACAGGACGACGTGCACCGCCACCAGCACCAGCGGCAGCAGCGACACCCACGAATAGCGGTCCGCGAACTGCTGGGTCAGGTCGTTGCTGGCCACCAGCAGGCCGACCAGCAGGAAGTACCAGCCCGGTAAGCCGACTATCTTCCCGTTCACGGGCCGCGGGCCGGGTACGAACGCGGTTTCCTGCATCGGATTCCCTCCGTCTCGCCTCGTCTTCCGTCCCGAGTCTGGCGAACTTCGCCGCGGCCGCGATCAACCGGCGGTACGAGATTCGCCGGGCGTCTCGTACCTGGGGATGAGATGTCGCCGTGGTGGAGCGCGCCGACTTCGGGTGAGGCACGATCGGGAGATGACTCCCGGAACGAGCACGTGATCCTCCTGCCGGGCCGGCGCGGGCTGCTCGTGGCCGAGTCGGTCGTCCTCGGCGCGCTGGTGGCGCTCGACATGACCCTCGCCGTCCGGCCTGGACCGGTGCAGGGTCAGCTCGCCACGATCACCCTGGAGTTCGCGCCCGGGCTCGGCCCGGTCGTCGCGCTCCTGGCCGTGCTGCGCCGGCGGTTCCCCGACCACACGGCCGCACTGGCCGCCGCCGTGTCCGGGCTTTCCCTGCTGGGCACGGCGATCGCCGCCGTCATCGCGGCGACGGCGGGCCGGCAGCTCCCGCCGCAGCCCAGCGCGGCCGAGGCCCTCGCCATCGCGCTGATGGTCGGGGCCTGCTGCCACCGGCTCGCCCCGCGGGCGGCGGCCGCGCTGGCGATCCTCGGCGGCGCCGCCACCACGCTCGCCCCGATCCTGCGCTACGGCGCCGAAACCCCGGCCGCGCTCTTCGCCGCCGGGGCCGCGCTGCTCTGGGGCGGCGCGCTGGCCGTCGGGCTGATCCTGCGCGACGCCGAGGTCCGCAGCCGCGCCGACGTCCTCGAAATCCGCACCACCGAACGACTTCGGCTGGCGCGCGAGCTGCACGACCTCGTCGCCCACCAGATCACCGGCATCGTCGTGCGCGTCCAGGCCGCGCACCGCGTCGCCGAACGCAGTGGCGGCGACACCGAGACGTTCGCCGAGCTGGAAACCGCCGGTGCGGCGGCGCTTTCCGCGATGCGCCGGCTCGTCGGCGCGCTGCGGACCGACGGCGAGGACCTCTTCGTCCCGCCCGCCGACCTCGCCACCGCCGTCGACCGCGCGGTGCCCGACGACACCCGCATCCACCTCGACGTCAGCGACGACCTCGCGGTCCTCCCGGTCACGCCCGAGGTCGTGACGACCACGCACCGGCTGCTCACCGAATCGCTCACCAACGTCCGCCGGCACGCGCCCGACGCCGTCGAGGTCCGGGTGCTCGTGCGCCACGAACCCCGCGGCGAGCTGCGCGTCGAGGTCGTCAACGACGGCGCCGCGCGGCCCGCCCGCCGCGGCGGTTACGGCCTGCTCGGGATGGCCGAGCGGGTGGCGGCGGTGGGCGGTACGGTGCAGGCCGGACCGGCCGCCGGACAGCGCTGGCGGGTGGCGGCGCGGCTGCCGCTCGACCCCGGCTGAGGAGGAGAACCCGTTGCCCACGCGAGTGTTGATCGCCGACGACCAGGCGATGGTCCGCGCGGGATTCCGGCTGATCCTCGAAGGCGAACCGGACATCGAGGTCGTCGGGGAGGCCGCCGACGGCGAGCAAGCCGTGCGCGCGGCCCGGGAGCTGCGTCCGGACGTGACGCTGATGGACATCCGGATGCCCGGCGTGGACGGGCTGCGCGCGACGGAACTGCTGGCCGGCCCGGACGTGCCCGACCCGCTGCACGTCGTGATGGTCACGACGTTCGGCCTCGACGAGAACGTCCACGCGGCGTTGCGCGCCGGCGCCTGCGGCTTCCTGCTCAAGGACGCCGGGCCGAACCTGCTCATCGAGGCGGTGCACGCGGCCGCCCACGGCGAAGCGCTCGTGTCGCCGGCGATCACGACCCGGCTGCTGGCGCACTACGCGCGGCGCGACCCGCGGCAGGCCGTCGCGCCCGAAAGCCCGCTGACACCCCGCGAACTCGACGTCGTGCGCGCGGTCGCCCGCGGCGCGACGAACGACGAGATCTGCCGCTCACTCGTGGTTTCGCTGCCCACCGTCAAGACGCACATCGGCGCGGCCAAGCGCAAGCTCGGGGCCCGCAACCGCACCGAGATAGCCATCTGGGCCTGGGAAAGCGGCCTCGTCCACTGACTCCTCGGAGTCCGCCGGGCTGCGTTTGGGCACCCGGACGACGACCGTGCGCGCCACGACGTCGCCGAACCGCTGACGCCGGCGGGTGCACAGCATCACGACGACTCCGGCGAGGCCCCAGGCGAAACCGTCGATGAGCATCAGCACCTGGCGCACCAGGAACAGCCGCAACGGCGGGTGCGAGCCGTCGAGCATGACGACGCGCAGCCGCAGCCAGCGCATCGCCGGCGTCTGGCCGCCGTGCCGGTAGGGCCACCACGTCATGACGAACCACAGGCCGACGAGGTCCAGGGCCAGCATGGTGTAGACGACGACCTTGAGGAACGGCAGGAGTGACACCAGGCCGCTCGGGTGGAACAGCACGATCACCAGCACGGCGAGCAGCAGCATCGGCACGAAGACGAGCATCTCGTCCAGGAAGAACTGCACGAGCCTGCGCCCGATGATGCCGGGCCCGGGGCGATCCTCGGGCGGGGAACCGGTCATCACCCTATGATGTCGGCCCCGGCGGCCGGGCGCACGCCGGGTCGCGGTCCTTGTCTCTTGTGGACAGTTCGGTGAGCACCGCCCGGATCGCCGGGCTGGCGTCGGCGCTGCGCCGCCACGCCGCGTGGACCTCGCGTTTCGGGGGCCGGCACAGCGCCCGCGCGACGACGTTCTCCCCCAGCGGCGGGCGGGCCAGCCGCGGAATCAGCGCGAGGACATCGCCCGCGGCGACCAGGGCCAGCTGCGTGGCGAAATCGTCGACGAGGTGCCGCACATCGGGATCGCCGGGCACGAGCCGCCGGAACCACTGGTCGCAGACCGTGCCGGGCGGGCTGGTCACCCACGCGTGCCCGGCGAGGTCGGCGTCGTCGAGCGGCCTTTCGAGGGTCGCGAGCGGGTGCGTGCCGCTCAGGACGACGTCGCCGACGTCGGTGTGCAGGTGGCGCCGGGTCAGGGACGGCGGCAGCGGGGCGGGCAGGCCGTCGGCGTCGTGGACGAGGGCGAGGTCGGCGGTCCCGGCGTCGACGCTGTGGAGGGCTTCGCCGGGGTCCTGTTCGGTGATCCTGACGCTCAGGTGCGGGTTTCTCTCGGACAGCCGCCGCAAGGCCGGCGCGAGCAGGCCGCGGATGCCGGTCGAGAAGGCCACCACGCGCAGCACACCGCGCGGCGCGCCGGCCGAGACCGACTGGGCGGCCTCGGCGCAGCGTTCGAGGGCCTGGAACACGGCGGGCGCCGAGTCGACGAGCGCCTGCCCGGCCGGGGTGAGCACGACCCCGCGGCCGGCCGGCGCGAGCACGGGCACGCCGAGCTGCCGTTCGAGCCGTTTGAGCTGCTGCGACACGGCCGAGGCCGTGAACCCCAGCTCGTCGGCCGCGCGCGCGAGGGTCCCGAGTGCCGCCACCGACCGCAACGCCCGCAGGGCTCCGACGTCAACCATGAAGCCACGCTACGCAATATCGGCAAGAAAGCATCGCTGGACCGGGGTAGTCGGGCCGCGGCAGGCTCGGCCCATGACGCTCTTCGGCACCAACCTCGTCGCCATGGTGACCCCGATGCACCCGGACGGCACGCTCAGTGACGCCGGCCTCGCCGGCCTGGTCGACCACCTGCTGGCCACCGGCTGCGACGGCTTGGTCGTCGGAGGGACGACCGGCGAGTCGCCGACCCTGACCGACGCCGAGCCGGCCCGGCTCGTCCACGACGTCGCCGCGCGGGCGGCCGGTCGCGCCCGGGTGATCGCCGGGATCGGCACCTACGACACGGCCACGAGCGTCCGCCGCGCCCGCGAAGCCGAGGCGGCCGGGGCGGACGGGCTGCTGCTGGTCTGCCCGTACTACTCGCGGCCGACGCAGGCCGGGATCGTCGCCCACTGCACCGCGGTCGCCGACGCGACGTCGCTGCCGGTGATGCTCTATGACGTCCCCGCGCGCACCGGCGTCGCGCTGGAGCTGCCGACGCTGCTCGAGCTGGCCGAGCACCCCCGCATCCGCGCGGTGAAGGACGCGAAGGGCGACCTGTTCGAGGCGATGACGGTGATGACGCGGACGTCGCTGGCGTACTACTGCGGCATCGACGAGCTGAACCTGCCGTACCTCGCTTCCGGTGCGGCGGGGGTGGTGAGCGTCGTGGGCAACGCGTTCGCCGACCGCAACGCGTCGCTGATCGACGCGGTCCGCCGCGGCGACCTGGAGACGGCGCGGGCGATCCAGGGAGCGCTGCTTCCGTTGGTGGAGGCCATCATGCGGACATCCCAGGGCGCGATCATGGCGAAGGCCGCGCTGGCGGAGCTGGGCGTCATCCCGAGCGCGGCCGTGCGCTCACCGCTGCTGGAGTCCCCACCGGCCCACCTTCAGCGGCTCACGGACGCCTTGGCGAGCATGGTGGTTCCTGTTTGAGCGTCAGCCGATGGGGACTCCGGCGGCCACCTTTCCGAGGTTCGTCCAGCCTCCGTGGCCGTCGCCGCCTTGCCAGGCGTAGATCGTTGCCGCGTTGGTGGGTGGGTCGGCCAGGACGTAGTCCGCGTTGCCGCCGCCCGTGGAGTCGGCGAAGGCGACCTGGCTTGCCGTCGTGGTGAGGCCGGTGGCGATCTGGCCGTACGGGAGCCAGCCGCCGTGGCCGTCGCCTCCTCGGTTCAGGTACAGCGTTACCGCACCCGAAGTGGCCAGTGTCGCGTAGTCCGCCGCGCCGTCGCCGTCGAAGTCGGCGAAGCGGACCAGCGCCGGGTCCGTGGTTGTGCCGGTGGCCACTTGGCCCTGGCCCAGCCAGCCGCCTCGGCCGTCGCCGCCTCGGTTCAGGAACGCTGTCACCGCACCGTTCGCGGCGATCGTCAGGTAGTCCGCGCGGCCGTCGCCGTCCAGGTCGGCGAACCGGACCTGGGCCGGGTCCGTGGTCGTGCCCGTCGCCACCTGGCCGAGGCCCAACCAGCCGCCTCGGCCGTCGCCGCCTCGGTTCAGGAACGCTGTCACCGCACCGTTCGCGGCGATCGTCAGGTAGTCCGCGCGGCCGTCGCCGTCGAAGTCCGCGAACCTCGCCCGCGTCGGGTCCGTGGTCGTGCCCGTCGCCACCTGGCCCAGGACGGACCAGCCGCCACGGCCGTCGCCGCCGCGGTTCAGGATGGCTGACACCGCGCCGTTCGACGCCACCGTCAGGTAGTCCGCCCGGCCGTCGCCGTCGAAGTCGGCCCAGCGGACCTTGCCCGAGCCGCCGGCTTCGGTGGCCGCGCCGAGTGCGGGGTGCGTGGCGATCCAGCCGTCCGTGAACGCCTGGTCCAGCGGCCCGTACAGGCTCTGCGCCATCCGCTGGTAACCCGCGTCGTCCGGGTGCAGGTTGTCCGCCATCTCCGCCGACGTCAACGCCGGCGGGTCGACGTAGCGGAACCGGTGCCCCGCCTGCTGTTCACTCCCCTGCATCGCCTTCACACTGCTGTTGAACGACGCCGTCGCGCTCTCCAGCCCCGGCGTGGTCGGGATCAGGCCCAGGAACAGCACAGCGACCCCGGGCCGGTCCGCGAAGATCCGGTCGGCCAGCGTCCGCAACCGTTGCGGCGCACCGGCGACGTCGATGCCGCGGGCCAGGTCGTTGATCCCGACGTGCAGCAGCACCACGTCCGGCCGGTCGAACGCGAGCCAGCCGTCGACCCCCGCCGTCAGCTGGTCGATCGTGTAACCGCTGTGCCCCTCGTTGGCCGGGCCGGGCAGGCTGCCCGACGCCTGCGTCCCCACGAACCGCGCCGAATACCGCGACTGCCCGGCCAGCAACCGCGACAGCGGCGCGCGGTAGGACGACGTGGTGGCACTGCCCACGCCCCACGTGATCGAGTCACCGAGCGGCATGACCCGCACGGCGGGACCGAGCGCGGCGGCGGACGCCGCGGGCACCAGGAAGATGCCGGACACGAGCAGGGCGATGACGACGAAGAGACGGCGCAGCAAGGGAAACCTCCGTGAGAAACGCAGCGGGCGGCACCCAGCCGGTCTGGGTACGATCCCGATGACCCGGTCGTTCGTGCACTCGTGATCCGGAGGCACCCGTGAACTTCAGGAAGATCCTCGTCACCGCGGCGGTCGTCGTCGCCGCGCTCGGCGGCCTGGCCGCGCCGGCCACCGCCGCCAACGCCAAGAAAGGCGTCAGCGCCGCTTCCTTCTCCGGCGTGACCACGGCGTTGAGCGACGTCGGCGCGAAGTGGTTCTACACCTGGGCCTCGGACAAGCAGGGCATCACCGCGCCCGCCGGGACCGAGTTCGTCCCGATGATCTGGGGCAGTGGTTCCGTCACCGCGGCGCAGCTCGCGCAGGCGAAAGCGAACGGCAGCACGCTGCTCGCGTTCAACGAGCCGGACCTGGCCGGGCAGGCGGCCATGTCCGTCGACACCGCGCTGAACCTGTGGCCGCAGCTGCAGAACACCGGGCTGCGGCTGAGTGCCCCCGCCGTGGCGTACGGCGGGGACGTCGCCGGCGGCTGGCTCGACCGGTTCATGAGCGGCGCGGCGGCGCGCGGCTACCGCGTCGACTTCATCCCGCTGCACTGGTACGGCGGCGACTTCTCGACGGCCGCCGCCGGGCAGCTGCAGTCCTACGTCCAGGCGGTCTACAACCGTTACCACCGCCCGATCTGGGTCACCGAATACGCCCTCATCGACTTCTCCGGTTCGACGCCGCGCTACCCGTCTTCGGCCCAGCAGGCCGACTTCGTCAGCCGGTCGACGGCGATGCTCAACGGCCTGTCGTTCGTCGAGCGCTACGCCTGGTTCTCGCTGTCGACGTCGACCACGCCGACCGGGCTCTACACCGGCACCTCGCCGAACGCGAGCGGTGTCGCCTACCGGGCCGCGTGAAGCGTCCACTCAGGACGCCGCGTTGAGGACGTCCAGCGCGCTCTGCTGGCGGGCCGCGTCGAGCTTGTCCAGTGGGCCGTACCAGCGCAGGCCGTACTGGTCGAGGGGGTTGCGGTCGGCCGAGTACGCCCGATCCGCTTGGCGGCGCAGGTAAGCCGTGTACGGGTGGTCGCCCAGCGCCGCGTTGAGGGCGGCCAGGCCGCGGGCGTCGGCGCCCTTGAAGGACGGGCCGTCGCCGCCGCAGTCGCCGTTCTCGCACGGGTCGCGCAGGATGCCGTCCGCCGTGTTGAGCGACGTCGACGTGACGTTGGCGTCGCCCAGCCGGCGGGCGGTCGTGAGCAGCCCGGCGTCGCCCGTCGCCCGGTTCAGCTCGGTCAGCGCGTTGATGAGCACACCCTGGTTGTACGACCAGACCGTGCTGCCGTTGTTGCGGCAGGAACCGAGGTCGACGCCGTCGTTGACCAGCGACGAGCCGTTCACCATGCCGGTGCCCTGGAACCACGTCCAGCCGCTCTTCGCCCGGTTCAGGTACGTGCTGTCGCCGGAGATCCGGTTGTGCAGGGCCGCGCTGAGCTGGATGTAGAGGGAGTTGGCGATCGCGTTCTTGTACGTCTTCGCCGTGCTCCACCAGACCCCGCCGCCGCACGTGCCGTCCCAGTACGCGGCCATGTGATCGGCGTCGGCGCGGGCGGTGTTCAGGTAGCGGCTGTCGCCGGTGACGTCGTAGGCCAGCACCCAGGCGAGGCCCCACCAGCCGGTGTCGTCGATGTACTCGTTGCGGAACTGCCCCTGCGCGGCGTTGATGTTCTTGTCGTAGGTGCGCGCGATGGCGTTGCGGTAGCTGGGCATCCCGGTGACCTGGACGTTGCGGATCACCGCGGTGAGCGCGTTCGCCGAGTTCCACCAGCCGGTGGTGTCGAACAACCCCGTGGAGTTGTTGTAGAACATCATCTCCGCGGTGGCCGCGGCCGTCCGGCGCTCGCCGGCGTTCCAGGTGGTCCGGGCCCACGTCGTGCAGGCGACGTCCGCGCGGTCCACGGCCTTCCCGCACGCCCGCAGCGCGCCGACGCCGGTGTTGTTCCAGTCGTCCACGTTGTACATCAGGGTGCGCCAGCCGCGGTTGTTCGCGGGGACGGCGGTGGCCCCGAGCCTGCTGCCCGACGCCCACGACCGGCCGCCGTCGAAGGAGCGGTCGAGCCACACCTCGTCGCCCGGGCTGCCGTTCTCGATCGACGCCCAGCCCATCGCGTCGGAGTCGTCGAAGTGCAGGGCGATCGTCCGCGAGAACAGCGTCGACGTCACCGGCCGGCGATCGCCGGGCGAGCTCGCCGGATCGGCGGCGTCGCAGAGCTTGTTGCAGATGGTGGCGAGCGCGCTCGACGGCGTCGCGGACGGGGGTGGCGTCGCCGCCGGGGCCACGAGCGCGGCGGCGGTGAGGGCAGCGGAAATCCAGATACCGGGCATGACGAACTCCTCGCTGAACACGGGATCCGCGTGAAGATCACTGAGAGCAGGGAGAACCCGCCCGGGCCCGGCGGTGAACCGGTTTCAGGTTGAGCCCCGACCCGGGCGACTGTCAACAGGTTGTCCCGTTTTTGGTCCAGACAACTTTCGGCAAGACTCAGCTACGGGACCACCGCTGGCTGCCGGCGCCCGAGCAGGCCGTGATGACGAGCGGGCTGCTCGCGCTCGTCGCGCCGCCCGCGACGTCCAGGCACTTCCCCGAGCCGGTACCGACCACGGTGCCGTCGGAGCGGACCCGCCACTGCTGGCCGGGAACGCCCGTGCAGTCCCAGATCTGCACCGGCGTGCCGTCCGCGGTCGCGCCGCCGACGACGTCCAGGCACTTCGTGTCGAAGACGGTCAGCCGGCCGGTCGTGGTGGACGTCCAGGCCTGGTTGCCGCCGCCGTTGCAGTCCCACAGCGCCGGGCGGGTGCCGTTCGTCTGGTCCGCGGCGGGGACGTCGGCGCAGCGGCCCGACGCCTGCCCCTTGAGGACGCCGGTGCTCGCACCGCGGTCCCAGCGCTGGTTGAGCCCGCCGTTGCACGCCCAGGTCGTGAGCGCCGTGCCCGGCGACGTCCCGTGCGCGACGGCGTCCAGGCAGGTGCCGGAGCCGGTGTTGACGACGCTGCCGTCGGGGTCGAGCCGCCAGCTCTGGGCGGGGGTGCCCGCGCAGTCCTGGATCCGGACGGCGGTGCTGTCGGCCGCGTCGAGGCACTTGCCGCCGTAGACGGTCAGCTGCCCGGACGGCGTCGCCGTCCACTGCTGGTTCGCGCCGCCGTTGCAGTCCCACAGCGTGATCGCGGTGCCGTTGGCCTGGCTCAGCGCCGGGACGTCGGCGCAGAGCCCGGACTCCCGTCCTTTGAGGACACCGCCGAGGTTCCCGGGCGGGGCGGCGACGACGGACAGGTTGTCGAACATCGTGGTCTGGTAGCCGACGACGCCGAGGCCGACCTGACCCGCGGTGAACGACGTGTCGGTGACGGCGCCGAGCGAGGCGCCGTCGAGGGTCGCGGTGACGCTGTTGCCGGAGAAGCCCAGCCCGAGCCGGTGCCAGCTGTTCAGCCCGGGCGCGGTGGCCGTGCCGGACGCGAGCGTCGTCAGGACGCCGCCGCTGCTGTTCTTCGCGATCGCCCACCGGCCCCGGTCGTCCAGGCGCAGCTGGTAGGCGGCCTGCCGGCTCTGCGGCCGCGTCTGGGTGTTGGCCCGGCCGAGCAGCGTGACGGTGCCGGCCTGCTGCAGGTCGACGTCGACGCTGACGGTGTAGTCCCGCCAGGCCGGGTCGCCGAGGAGACCGTAGGCGTCGCTGTCGTCCTGCCACTCGATCGGCTTCACCGGCGCGACCTGCTGCAGGCACTGGCCGCTCCGGCCCGCCGCGCACGGGCGCGCTTCGTAGGAGCCCTGCATGTCGGCGAAGTACTTCGCCTCGGTGCGGCTCGGGTAGCCGTCGAAGTTGTCCGAGTACGGCAGCGCCAGCGCGTGCTCGGCCGGGCCGGCCGCGGTGCCCTTGCCCTGGCCGGACGTCGTGGTCACGGAGTAGATCCGGCCGGGCTGCAACGTCAGCGCGTAGGCCCCGCCCTGCGGCGTGACGTCGGCCTGCCGCACGAAGGAGTCCGTGCCGCCGAGGTCGGTCGACCACACGTGCACCGTCCCGGTGCCGAGCCCGCCGGAGACCTTGACGTTCACCGTCTGCGCGGCCGCGGCGCCGGTCGTCTCGTAGATCGTCGAGTAGTCCGTGCCGGCAGCGGACTTCAGGCTGACGTAGCTGCCGTTCGCCCGGTTGCCGCCGAGGTAGCCGCTCGCCGCGCCGGTGAGGAACTTCCAGCCGGGCTGGGTGACCTGCGTGACCTGCGCGGTGGCCCAGAGGCTCTTCCCGAGCTGGTAGGACCCCGACCACGGCGATCCGGCCACCGCCAGCCCGACCGTGCTGTAGGGCAGGTTCGGGGTGATCGCGGCGAGCAGCGGCCAGTTCATGAACCCCGTCAGCTGTCCATCGAGGTAGCCGCGGGTGATGCTGCGGATCAGCGGGACGGCGCCCGCGTTGTCGTCCTGCGAGCCGAACTCGCTGGCCCACAGGGGTTTCCCGGTCGCGACGGCGTTGGCCGACGACCCGCACGACGTCGCGTCGGACAGGTAGCCGCATGGGTAGTGCGAGCCGACGACGCCGACCGCGCGGCCGAACGCCGGGTCGGCCAGCATGTCGTCGGCGGTGTTCCAGCCGGTGTCGTCGCCGACGATCTGCACCGCGCCGTAGCCGTGGGAATCCAGGGCCGAGCGCAGGTTCTTGTACCAGGTCGTGTCGTGCCCGCGCTCGTTCCAGCCGCCGAGGTAGCCGATGGTCAGGCCGTGCTGCTTCGCGCAGCCGAGCCACGAGAGGTCGTAGTCGATCATGTCCTGCGACCAGAAGTTCCCGCCGCCGATCCAGCCCGGCGCGGCCCAAGGCAGCGCGACCAGCTTGATCCCGGGGTTGCGCGCGACGGCCTGCTCCCCCAGCCAGAACTCGTACCCGACGTCGCAGTTCACCTCGCCGCGCACGTGCTCGTGGCTGGGTTCGGCGCCGTCGGTGGAGTTCGCGTCGCCACCGATCTCCAGCTTCAGCAGCTGCACCGCGGCGCCGTAGCCGGGCTTGAAGAGGTAGTCGAGGATCTGCGCGCGCTGAGCGGGCGGGTAGTCGACGAGCAGCCGCGAGTTCCCGCCGCCGCCGCTGATCGCCCCGACGCCGTCGAAGGTTCTTCCCGCCGCGGCGCCGTTGACCGCGACGTCGGTCGTCACCGCCGACGCCGCGGTCGCCGGGACGACCAGCGCGGTGAGGACCAGGAACGGGACCACGAGCAGACGGGCGAGGCGGGCCATGTGTGCTCCTCCAGCCGAAGCCGGGCACCCCGCGACGGGGCGCCGCACCTCAGGGAAGCGGCTCGCAGCAAGGAAAGTCAACGGACCGAAGTCGCGTGTGGCGAGATCCGTCCGATTCCTGTCCGGTTACCCTGGCCTCGTGACGCGCTTCGGCATCGACGCCCTGACCGCGCTGCGCCTGGCCGAGGACCAGGTCGTGGTGGCCCCCGAGCACAAGCTCGTCGCCCCGAGCGTGCTGCGGTCGCACGCGATGGCGCACCTCTACGAGAGCGTCCGCCGGGGCGAGCGGACGGACCGCGACGGCCTGGTCCTGCTGGAGCGCCTGGCCGGCCTGAAGATCCGCCTGCTCGGCGACCGCGTGTCGCGCTCGACGGCGTGGCAGATCGCCGCTCGGCTGGACTGGCCCGATATCGGGATGGCCGAGTACCTGGCCGTCGCGAAGCTGCAGGCCGACCGGTTCGTCACCCTCGACCCGGCGCTCGCCGCGGTGGCGGCGGAGTTCGTCCCCACCGCGGCGATCACCGAGCTGCTTTCCCGGTGACTCAGCCGGTCGTCGAGATGTCGTCGAGCTGCTCGGCCGCGGGCCGGACCGGGTAGAGGTCACCGCCCGGCGGCGCCGGGACCTTCGGGAGCGCGGCCCGGGCCAGGCGGTCACCGGCGTCCGCGGCGGCGTGGACGCTGTCCAGGGCCGCGTACTGGGTGAAGTTCAGGTCCGGGTAGTGCCACTGCGCGGCGCCGCCGGTGGCCGCCGGGAGCAGGAAGTCGACGGCCTTGGTGATGCTGCCGCCCTGCGGGTTCCGGTAGCCCCACAGGTCGACGCCGGCGTGGCTGCCGATCTGCGCGAGCCGGGTCAGCGCGACCAGGTTGAACGTCGAGTAGTGGAACGTGCGGGTGCGCGCGATCTCCTCCGGCTGGCTGCCGTCGGCGGCGATCTGGTGGTCGATCCGGCCCGCCTTGGCCTTCTCGAGGATGTCCTTGGTGACGCCGCTCTGCCCGGTGTAGAGCGCGATCCCGGCCGTGAGCATGTCCATGAACGTGCCGTGGTTGTTCTGGGCCGCGGCCTCGTCCTGGCCGTACTGGCTGGTCCGCAGCCAGGTCAGGAACTCGCTCGACCAGCCCTTGAACGCGCCTTCGTCGGCCTTCGACCAGCCCGGCGCGCCGGTGCTGAGGATCGCGGCGGCGTCGAGCACCTGGGTGAAGGTGTAGGAGAACTCGATGATGCCGATCCCACGCCCGTCGTTCTTGCACGGGATGCCCTGCGCGAAGTTCAGGTTCGGGTTCATCTTCGTGGCGGCGTCGAGGAACCAGGTGCGCAGGTCGAGCGCCGCGCGGCGCGCGTAGTCGGCCTTGCCGGTGTAGTACCAGGCCAGCGAGAGCTGGTAGATCGAGCTGAACGCCTTGAGCCGCTCGGCCTTGTCGGGCACGGCCGTCGTCTCGGGGTTGAGGACGCCGTCACGCTGCACGTACGGGCAGCCGAGCGGGTTCGCCGCGGTCTTCGGCTGGCTGGGCCACCAGTACGGGGCGAGGCTCAGGTAGTCGTGCTTGTCACCGCTGGGTGGTACCCGCTCCTTGTCGGCGACGGTCCACGGCCCGGCCGTGACCGCGACGTCGGCCTGCTTGACGAGGTTCCCGAGCGACGTCTTGACGGTCCGGTCCCCGAGCAGCAGGGCGAGCTTGTTCAGCAGGAGGCGGTTCCCGTCGAGGACGACGGTCTCGGGCGGGCAGAGCCGTTCGATCCCGGGTAGCGAGCACACCCCGGCGGTCGTGGCCGGTGCGGCCGCGGCGATCCCGGACAGCGACCCGCCGAGGGTCACCGTCACCACGGCCAGGACACCGAGACGGCGAAGGTTTCTGAGTGGCGACACTGCGACTCCGTTCACGTACATGAACTAGTGACATACATGTGACGCTTGATTGGATACCTGAACGCCGGGCGATGCACAAGGGTCCCCGTGCCAGGGTGTGGCTCGGGTTCGCCGGAAGCTCGACACTGGAGCCATGGACGGACGACGGCAGCTCGGTGAGTTCCTGCAGACCCGGCGCGCCCGGCTGCGGCCCGAGGACGTCGGGCTGGCCGGGTACGGGGACCGGCGGCGGGTGCCGGGCCTGCGCCGGGAGGAGCTCGCGCTGCTGGCCGGCGTGAGCGCGTCGTACTACGCGCGGCTCGAGCAGGGCGCCTCGCTCAACGCCTCCGCCGAGGTGCTGGACGCGATCGCCGGGGCGCTCGGGCTGGACGACGCCGAGCGCCGGCACCTGCACAACCTGGCCGGCCCCCGCCGCCGGCCCGGGAGCCGCCGGCCGGCGCCCGAGCGGCTCACCGCCGCGACGCGCCAGCTGGTGACCGCGCTCGCGGACGTGCCGGTCGTCGTGCTCGGGCGGCGCGGCGACGTCCTCGCCTGGACCCGGACCGGGCACGCGCTGCACGCCGGGCACCTCGGCCACGGCGACCCGGACCGGAAGGGCGCCCGCCCCAACATGACGCGGCTGGTGTTCACCGACGCGCACACCCGCGAGCTGTACCCCGGCTGGGCGGCGAAGGCCCGCGACGTCGTCGGCAACCTGCGGCTGGCGGCCGGGCAGCACCCGGACGACCCGCTGCTGGCGTCGCTGATCGGCGAGCTCTCCATGAAGAGCCCGGAGTTCGCCGCGCTGTGGTCGGACCACCGCGTCCGTGCCTGCGACGTCGGCGTCTACGAGATGCACCACGCGATCGTGGGCGCCATGACGGTCACCCAGCAGACCCTGCACACCGAGCAGGGGCAACGGGTCGTGGTCGCGACGGCGGAACCGGATTCGGCGTCCGCGCACGCGTTGCAGCTGCTCGCCCGGGACGTCACCGCCCGGGAGCCCGCCCGGCACTGAGTCCACTTTCCCCGCACCGCACGGTTTTCACCCACCGCGCGTTCCTCGAACGCGCCGGAAAACGAAGGAACCATGAAGAAAACGCTCGTGACCCTCACCCTGCTGGCGACCCTCGCCACCGCCACTCCGGCCTTCGCCGCGTCGCGGAACGTCGTGCACTTCGACCTGGCCACCGGTCAGCAGCCGGAGAACGTCGCCCTGGAACCCGACGGTGCCGCCGACGTCACCTTCGCCGGCGGGCGGCAGGTCGCCCGCGTCGACCGGGCGGGCCGGACCCGGATCCTGGCGACGCTGCCCGCGCCCGCGACCGGCGGCGGCGCCCCCGCTCTGGGTTTCCCGCTGACGACCGGCCTGGTCCGGACGCCCGACGGGACCCTGTACGTCCTGTACGCGACCGGCACCGACGACCTGACCGGCCTGTGGCGGCTGCGCCCGGGCGGCACCCCGCAGCGGATCGCGGCCCTGCCCGGGAACGGGCTGCCCAACGGCCTGGCGTTCGACGGGCACCGCTTCTTCGTCACCGACTCGGTGCTCGGTACCGTGTGGACGGTGCCTTTCGCCGGTGGAGTGGCAAAATCCTGGTCTGCCGCGGCCGAACTGGCCCCGAACGGCTTTCTCGGCGCGAACGGCGCCAAGCTCCACGACGGCGCCCTCTGGGTGACCAACCTCGACCGCGGCACGGTGCAGCGCATCCCGATCCGGCCGGACGGCCGGGCGGGCACGCCGCGGATCACGGCCACCGGTCTCGCGGGCATCGACGACTTCACGTTCACCGGCCGCGGCGACGAGATCCTCGCCGCGCTCGACAGCCCGAACAAGGTCGTCCGGATCGGCGCGGACGGAACCGCGTCGACGGTGCTGGACGCGGCCGACGGACTGCAGAACCCGACGTCGATCGCGGTGCGGGGCAACGAGGTCTACGTGCTGAGCGCGGCTTATCTCACGCAGCAGGATCCGAACCTGCTGCGGACCGCGCTGCCGCGCTGCTGAGTGTCCCGGGCCGCGCCCCCGATTCCCGGGGGCGCGGCCCGGCTACGCGATCGCCGCCATGGCGAGCCGGCGGGCCGCGACGTCCTTCGCCGTGCGCTCGAACGCCTTCACCTCGGCGCTGACGTTCCCGGCCAGGCGAGCCAGCACCACCCGCGTCGGCGGGCAGTCCGCCACCGGCACGCCGACCACGGTGTCTCCGGCCCGGCTCACGGCGCCGTGGCCCACGACCGCCAGCAGCTGGCCGACGGCGACCCGGTCCACGATCTCGTCGAGCGGCAGCTGCGGGCACTCCTGTCGGAACGCGTCCTCACGGCGGAGGTCGGCGATCGAGACCGCCGTCCGGCCGGCGAACGGGTGCGACACCGGGACCAGGGCCACCGGCAGCTCTTCGGCGACGTCCGTCGTGACGAACCCGGCGAGGTCGTTGCTCGCGCAGAGCAGGGCGACGTCGGCGGCGCCGCCGCGGACCGCGCCGACCTGGTCGGTGGTGAACAGCAGCTCCACCGGGTACGCGCGGGCGAACGCCTCGACCAGCTCGGCCAGCACGCCGGCGGCGGTGCCCGAGCGCACCGCGACCGTCAGCGGCGACGAGCGTCCCGCCCGCCGGGCGCGCCGGGCCGCCCGGTCGACCGCCGCCAGCGCCGACCGGCTGTCGGCCAGGAAGACGCGGCCGGCGTCGGTGAGCGACACGCGGCGGCTCGTCCGGTCGAACAACCGCACGCCCAGGCGCCGTTCCAGCCGGGCGATCGCCCGCGACAGCGGCGGGGCCGCGATCCCGAGCCGCTCGGCCGCGCGGCCGAAGTGCAGCTCCTCGGCGACCGTCACGAAGTAGGCGAGCTCGCGGGTCTCCAGTCGATCCATACCTCCAAGGTAATGATCAGCGGCCCGGACGGCATCGTTCCGCCGGTCACGTCGCGGTTGGCTGGAAGCACAGCCACCACCGACGAAAGGTCACCCCCGTGTCCGACGAACGCGCGGTCCAGGAAGTCCTGGCCCGCTACGTCCGCGCCACCGACCGGCGCGACGGCGCCGCCCAGGGCGCCCTGTTCACCGACGACGCCGTCGTCCGGATCTTCCAGAAGGCCGGCCCCGACCGGTACGAGCCGGTCGGCGAGCCGCTGACCGGCGGCGCCGGCGTCCGGTACGCCGTCGAGAACTTCATGGCCCCGCACCCCGAAGGCGGGTCCAGCCACCACGTCACCGCCGACCACCTGATCACCGTCGACGGCGACACCGCCCACCTCAACGCCCAGTTCGTCGTGTTCGAGGTCCGGACCACGCCCGAACGCACGATCCAGGCCGTCGAGTCGGGGTACTACGACACCGACTTGCGGCTGCTCGACGGCGAGTGGAAGATCGTCCGGCACCACGCGCTGGGCGACCTGCCGATGCGGGTCGTGCAGCCGTGAAAGCCGTTGTCCACCACCGGTACGGCGGTCCCGAGGTGCTGGAGATCGCCGAGCTGCCCGAGCCCGTGGTCGACCTCGACGGCGTGCTCGTGCGGGTGCGCGCCGCCGCGCTCAACCCGGCCGACCTCGGCGTCCGATCAGGAGCGCTGGCCGGGTTCCGCGCGTCCTACTTCCCGGTCGTGCCCGGCTGGGACGTCGCCGGGGTGGTCGAGCGCGCCGGGCCCGCGGCGCCCGAGTTCGCGCCCGGCGACGAGGTGATCGGCTACGTCCGCGGCGAGGTCGAGCACCGCAACGGCGCCTACGCGGAGCTGGTCGCCGCCGACGTCCGGACGCTGGTCCCCAAGCCCCGCGGCGTCCCGTGGGCCGAGGCGGCGGGGCTGCCCCTGGCCGGGCTGACCGCGTTGCAGGCCGTCAACACGCTCGCGCCGAAGCCCGGCGAGACGTTGCTGGTGCACGCGGCCGCGGGCGGCGTCGGCTCGCTGGCCGCGCAGCTCGCCGTCAGCCGCGGCGTCCGGGTGCTCGGCACGGCGTCCGAGCCGAACCACGGCTACCTGCGCTCCCTCGGCGTGGAGCCGATCCGCTACGGCGACGGTCTCGCCGGCCGCGTCCACGCCCTCACCCCGGAGGGTGTCGACGCCGTCCTGGACACCGCCGGGCGCGGAACCCTGACGGCGACCCCGGACATCGGAACGCGGGTCGCGTCGGTCGCCGAGTTCGACGTCCCGGGCGTGACGCCGGTGTTCGCCCGCCTCGTCCCCGCCGACCTGCGCACGGTCGCCGACCTGGCGGAGGCGGGGACGCTCCGGGTGCGGGTGGCGCGGACGTTCCCGCTGGAGGAAGCCGCGGCGGCCCAACAGATGCTGGCGGAGGGACACGCACCGGGCCGGATCGTCCTGGTCCCCTGACGTTGCTCCACCCGGGTTCTCTTCGCGGTCCGGCCTCAACCCGGGTCCGGTTCGGGCGTGAAGGCGGTGCAAGACCACAAACGAGGGAGAACCCATGATGTCGAAGGTGCGGAAAATCGCGATCGGTGCCGTCCTGGCCGCGGCCGGGCTCATCGCGGCCCCGGCCGCCCAGGCGGCGACCGTGAGCCCGGCGGCGAGCGCCGCCTGCCCGAGCGCCTATTTCTGCTTCTACTTCAACAGCGGCAACGCCGGCGCTCACGGCGACTACTTCTATTCGGACGGCAACCTCGGCGACGAGCTGTTCAACAAGGTCGGCACCACCAGCAACGGCTTGGGCGTCCAGGTGAAGAACCACGCCGCGTCGGTGACCAACAACTGGTCCTACACGGCGACGGTCTACTACAACAGCGGCTGCAACGGCAGTGTCGCGTCGCAGTCGTTCGCCCCGTACTCGTCCGGAAACTTCAACGCCACCATGAAGAACCAGAACGCGAGCTTCAGGTGGCCGGGGAGTGCCGGAGCGTCCTCCGACTGTGCGAACCGCGATCAGTTCTAGCCGCACCGGCCGGGACCGCGCCACACCGGCGCGGTCCCGGTCGCGAACCGGAGGTCCCGTCGTGGCCACACTCAGCCGTCTGGCCGCCTTCGCCGCGGTGGTGGCGATCGTCGCCGGTTGCTCGGCGGCGCCCGCCGCGCCGTCCGACTTCGGTGCGGGCGACCTCGCCGTCGCGCTCGGGAAGGTGCCCCGCGACCTGTCGACGGTGCACGGCCTCGACCTCCCGCTCGACCGGTCGCAGCTGACGCCGGTCGAGGAGCTGGAGGTCATCAAGGCGCGCAACACCTTGATGGAACGCTGCCTCGCCGCCCACGGGCTCTCGTTCACCTTCCCGCCCGTCGATCCTGTGCGGGACGCCGCCAAGCCACGGCGGCACGGTCTCGTCGACGCGGCCGAAGCGGCGGCGTACGGCTACCGCGACCCGGCGGTCTTCGCCCCGCACGGCGCCGACCGGCCGCCGCCACCGCCGGACGTCGTCGCGATGATCACCGGCACGCGCGAAGGACGTGACGTCCCGCCCGGCGGGTGCGCGGGCGAGGCGGACAGAGCCCTGGCACCCGACGGGAAACCCGGCCAGGAACCGGTGGGTTTCGCTCTGAGCCAACGGAGTTACGACATCACCCGGACCACCCCGCCCGTCACCGCGGCCGCGGCGGCGTGGTCGCGGTGCATGGCGGAGGCCGGGTTCCGTTACGCCGACCCGCAAGCCGCGATCGAGGATCCCGCGTTCGGCGCGGGGCGGGCGTCGGCGCACGAGATCGCCGTCGCCGTCCGGGACGTGCGGTGCAAGGAGCGCACCGGCTGGGTCCGGACGTGGGTCGCCCTCGAGCGCGTCGTGCAGGAGGGACTCGTTCCGCACCACGCCGCCGACCTGGCCCGCGAGCAGCGGCACAAGGACAGCCAGCTGGCGGTGGCCCACGGGATCGCCGGGTGACGGCGTTCCGGGGACCGGTCCCCGGCCCGGTCGGCTACAACGGGGTGCACCGGTGCGCTCGCGGGTGGGGTTCCGACGGCGTGGGGGTCCGCCGGAGCCACGCCGCGGGGGGCACCCTGACCGGCGTGTCCCACCCTGTACCCCAGCGGGGCGGGACCGCCCGGCGCGGGACCGCCTGCCCTTGAACCGGCAGGCGGTCCCAGCGCGGACTCGGCGGGCTCAGCCGCGCGGCGCACCGCCCGCTTCCCGGAGCCGGCGCAGGCCCACGGTGACGACCGCCGTGGCGACGACCAGGTGCATGAGCATCAGCCCGACGACGTTGGCGGCCGTCGCGCCCGCGGTCAGCAGCAGGACGTCCGGGATCCAGGTCAGCACGAGCGCGCCCGGCACGATGACGCGCAGGGCCCGCGGGAACCGCTGGGCGAGGAAGGTCCAGCCCACGACGCCGAGCACGAACCCGACGATCGTCGCGGGCAGGTAGGCGACCGGGGCGAGGCCCATGCCGATGCCGCCGTCGTCGAGGGCGGACGCCGTGAGCCCGATGGCCGTGTTGAGCGCCGCGGCGGCCAGCGCGGCGAGGCCGTACCGGAGAGCGACGGCCGAGGTCGGGGTGGCTGCGGTGGTGGTCATCGCTTCTCCTTGGGTTGCGTGTGCAACCCAAGGTAGGTTGGGTTGCGTGTTAAAGTCAAGCGGTGACCGAGGACGCGGTGGAGCCGCTCGACGAAGTCCAGCACCGCGCGTGGATCAACCTGGTGAAGGTGCTGCTGACGCTGCCGGGAGTGCTGGAGAGCCAGCTCCTGCGCGACGCCGATCTCACGCTGCTGGGCTACATGATCCTGGCCCGCTTGGAGGCCTGCCCCGGTCAGACGCTGCGGATGAGCGAGGTCGCGCAGATGGCCAACGGGTCGCTGCCGCGGATCTCGCACGCGGTCGCGCGGCTCGAGGACCGGGGCTGGGTGACGCGGACGGTGTGCACCGGTCAAGGCCGGCGCTTCACCGTCGCGAGCCTGACCGACGCGGGCCGCGCGCACCTGGGCGCGTCGGCCGCCGGGCACGTCGCCATGATCCGCCGGCTGGTCGTCGAGCCGCTGGGCGCGGACTTCGTGGGGGTGGGCGAGGCCGTCGAGCGGATCGTTCAGGTGCTCGGGCTGCCCACCACATCACTGAAACCGTGATGGCGCATGGCGATCTTGTGCGGCCGCGGCCGGCCGGTCTCGCGGAAGCCGAGCCGCTCGTAGAACGCCCGGGCGCGCGGGTTGACGTCGAGGACCTCGAGCACCACGCCCCGGCCGCGCGACGCCGCTTCGGCGACCAGGGCCGCCACGACGTGCGCGCCGACGCCGCGGCCCTGGTGGTGCGGCTCGAGCTCGATCCGGCCGAGGACGACGTCGGGCCCGGTGTCGTCGACGACCAGCACACCGGCGTCCTGCCCGTCGACGGTGATGATCTGCGTGCGGGCCGCGTCGAAGGTCTTCTCGTGGTAGGCACGCTGGACCGGTTCGTCCCAGCCCCAGATCGCCTCGACGTACTCGCCGAGCGCACCGCGGTGCAGCTGATAGCAGAACTCGTCGTCGCCCGAGCGCAGCTGGCGCAGCCCGGCCTGGCGCGTCTTCCCGCCCATCACCGCTCCCCGAGGATCCGGCGGGCCCGGGCCAGCACCGGCTTGTCGACCATCTTGCCGTCCACAGTAGACACCGACTCGCCCGCGGTGACGACCCGGCGGGCCCAGTTTACCTCGTCGCCGGTCGGGGCGAACCCGGCGCGGACCGGGGCGATCTGCTTCGGGTGCACGCAGAGCTTGCCCGCGAAGCCCATGCGCCGCGCGTAGCGGACGTCGGCGGCGAGCCGCGCTTCGTCGTGCAGGTCCGTGGTGACGCCGTCGACCGGCGGCGCGAGCCCGGCCGCCGCCGACGCCACGACCAGCCGCGAGCGCGCGTAGGCGAACGGCTCCGGGTCCTCGGGCGCGACGCCCAGCTCGGCGGCCAGGTCGACGCTGCCGAACGCCAGCCGCGTCACCGATCCGACGGCGGCCAGCTCACCCGCGCGTTCGACGCCGATCGCCGTCTCGACCAGGGCGACCACCTCGCCGAGCCCGGCGAGCACCTCGGGCGTCTCGGCCTTCGGCACCATGACCGGGACACCGCGCGCGGTCACCAGGGCGGCGTCGGCGTCGAACCAGGGCGTGCCGGGGGCGTTGATCCGCACCATCGCCCGGCCGCCGCCGGCGAGCCAGGCGGACACGGCGGCGCGGGCGTCGGCCTTGTCCGCCGGGGCCACCGCGTCCTCGAGGTCGAGGACGACGACGTCGGCGCCGCTCGCGACGGCCTTGCCGAAGCGGTCGGGCCGGTCGCCGGGCACGAACAGGAACGTCGTCGCGGCCACCTTCGCCTCCCATCCGGCGAAACCGGCGGACCCGGCGGAACCGACGTGTTTGACTGGTCGTGACGACGATATCCCGACCGCGGAGGACGGACGACTTGCGCATCGACGACGGCGCCACGACCGGGTGGATCCGCCGGTTCCACGACGCGACCGGCAGCACCGCCCGCCTGGTGTGCTTCCCGTACGCGGGCGGGTCGGCGAGCTTCTTCCACCCGGTTTCCGCGCGCTTCTCCCCCGGCACCGACGTCGTGGCGCTGCAGTACCCGGGCCGCCAGGACCGGCGGCACGAGGCGTGCTTCGAGGACATCGGCAAGCTGGCCGACCAGCTCGCCGACGAGGTCGCCGCGCTGAGCGCCAAGCCGACGGTGTTCTTCGGGCACAGCATGGGCGCGGTGCTCGCGTTCGAGACCGCGTACCGGCTGGAGCGGGCCGGTGCGCACGCGCCGGCCGTGGTGGTCGCGTCGGGCCGGCGGGCACCCTCGACCCGCCGCGACGAGCGCGTCCACGAGCGCGACGACCAAGGCCTGATCGCCGAGCTGCGGCTGCTCGACGGCACGGACTCGGCGGTGTTCGGCCACGAGGAGCTGCTGCAGCTGGCGCTGCCCGCGATCCGCGGCGACTACACCGCGATCGAGACCTACCGCTGCGAGCCGGGCCGCCGGATCGCGGCCCCCATCGCCGTGCTGACCGGCGAGGACGACCCGAAGACGACGCGGCCCGAGGCCGAGGCCTGGCGCGAGCACACTTCGGGCGCCTTCACGCTGCGCGTCTTCCCGGGCGGGCACTTCTTCCTCGCCGACCACCAGGCCGGCGTCGACGCGGAGCTCGCCGGGCACCTCGACGCGCTACGCGTCAGCTGACCGGCGCGATCGTCTCCCCGGCTACCGGCGGGCACGTCAGCAGCCGGTGGACCGACGGGTCGGCCGCGGCCGGGTCGAGCAGGGACGCCAGCAGCCGCACCGCCGCCCGGCCCATCTCGCGGCGCGGTACCTCGAAACCGCTGATCTCGGGGCCCGGCGGCGCGCCGGGCGGGCGGCCGAGGACCGCCAGGGAGACGTCGCCGGGGACGGAAACCCCGGCCTCGCGCAGGGCGCGCCACGTCGCGTGGAACACCGCACCGGTGTCGGTCTCTTCGACGACCAGCGCCGTCACGCCGTCTTCGAGCCAGGTAGTGACGTCCGCGGCGGCGAGGTCCGTGCCGTCGGTGCGGACGACCGTCAGCGCCGCGCCCGCGTCGGCCGCCGCGGTGCGGACGCCGCGCTCGCGGTCGTCCGACGACGGGGCCTCGTCCGGCTCGCGCAGGTAGCGCAGGCGCCGGTGGCCCGCGCCGACCAGCCGCGTCACCACTTCGGCCGAGGCCGACACGTAATCCGCGCCCACGTAAGGGATCGTGCCGCCCAGCTCGGTCCGGCGTCCGATGTAGACGATCGGGAAGCCGCTCGCCATCAGGTCGCCGACCGCGGCCACCGGGACGTGCCGGCCGAGGAACAGGCAGCCGTCGGCGAGCCGGGTGCGGCGGATCCGCGTGTGGTCGGGCACCGCGCTCGACGCGGTGAACATGATCAGGTCCTGGCCGAGCTCGGCCGCCTCCGCCTCGACGCCGGCCAGGATCGGGTAGTACGAGTCGGCGACGTCGATGGGGAACGCCGGGGTGAAGGTGTAGACGCCGAGCAGGTTGTTGCGCGCCGACGCCAGCCGCGTCGCCACCGGGTCCGGCACGTACCCCAGCCGTTCGGCGGCTTCCAGCACCCGCAGCCGGGTGCGCTCGGACAGCCGGACGCCGGTGCGGTTCCCGCCGAGCACCACCGAGACCGTCGCCTGCGAAACCCCGGCGACGCGCGCGATGTCGGCCTGCCTCGGCGTCCGCCGCGCCCTGCTCATCGGTACCTCGCTCGGTTCGCCTCACCTCGGGTCAACTGACTCGGTTCAGTTGCCAGCGTGCGACGCGCGCGAAGGCCCGTCAACGGTTTTGCCCGAAACTCCAGCGAACCTGTCCCGACCGTACTAATACGTATTACTCCATTGACTTCGCCGTTCGGCGCGTGCCACCGTCGCCGGACGCGAACACTTCGAAGGCGAAGGAGCGGCACCATGTCCCTCACTCGACGCGGCCTGCTGGCCGGTGCCGCCGCACTCGGCGCGGGCGCCGTCCTGCCGGCGTCCGCCCTCGCGGCGCCGGCCGGTTTCCCCGACTACCGCTACCAGCGGCTCGCGCTGGTGAAGAGCAAGCTGAAGTACAACCCGACCGGCGAGCTGATCTTCCCGTGCATCCGCGGCACCGCGGGCCGCATCCCGAACGCACTCGCCGCGTACTACCTCTACTACGCCCCGCACGACGCGCCGGGCGGGATCTGCCTGGCCTACGCGAACACCCTCGACCAGGAGTTCACCGAGTACGCGGGCAACCCGATCATCAAGAACTCGTGGCCCGGCGAGTACTCGGTCAGCCACGTCTCCTCGCCGCACGCCCTGTGGAACGACGACGTCAACCGGCTCTACCTGTACTTCCACGGCGAGAACACCGTGACCCGCCTGGCCAGCTCGGCCGACGGCATCCACTTCACCTACGAGAAGGAGGTCCTGTCCACCCGGCTGCAGCCCGCCGGCACGACCGAGACGTCCTACGCGCGGGTGTTCCGCCAGGACGTGCCGTCGAAGAACGCCCGCTACGTCATGGTCTTCATGCTCAACAACACCACCAACCACCGCGACATCGGCTGGGGCTGGTCACCCGACGCGCTGAACTGGACGTTTTCGCAGACGCCGCTGGTGAAGCACACGGACGTCGGCGCGAACGACATCGGCGGCCCGCACCTGCTGAACCGCAACAACAGCACGTACGTCGTCTACAACACCGACATCGCCCACGGTGGCAACCTGATGATCACGGAGGTGGGCAACGACTTCTCGAAGCGCAACCACCTGGGCGTCTTCCACGATTCGCTGAGCGGATCCCCGGACAACGGCCGCAGCGCGGCGCCGAGCTTCGGCACTTATCAGGGGCACGAGTACATGATCTACGAGGCGGGCGAGCGCCTGGCGGGCAACATCGCCATCGCCCGCGCCATCTGACCCACCACGGCAAACGCCGTCCACCACGAAAGCGGTGGACGGCGTTCCCAGGCGCCTAGCTCGGCTGTTGTTCCTTCTTGTCCTCCTCCGCCCACGCGGCCTCCGCCTGCATCTGGATGTCGGTGAGGCCGCGGTCGACCTGGACGATGTCCTTGCCCGCCCAGCCCACGAAGTTCTTCGAGCTCTTGGCGTCCGACAGCGCCTTCAGCATCGGGTAGTAGTCCGGTGCCTTCTCCTTCAGCCAGTCGTCGACGAACTTCATCTTGCTGTAGCTGTCGCCGAACTTGGTCTTCAGCCAGTCCTCGTGCTTCTTGATCGTCGAGATGTCCTGGTCGCTCAGCTTCGACTTCGGCGACGGCGGCTTGGGCGCGGGCGGCGGGTCCGCGGGCTTCGGCAGGGGCCGCGAGAAGTTCGGCGTGGTGCCGTCGCCCGGGGGCCGGGTGCTGGGCGTGGCGCCGCCTCCGGGCGGGCCGTCGTGGGTGACCGCGGTGCCCGGCGGGGGCAGCGGCCGCGAGAAGTTGGGGGTCGTGCCGTCACCCGGCGGCCGGGTGCTCGGTGTGGCGCCGCCTCCCGGCGGGCCGTTGTGCGTGACCGCGGTGCCCGGCGGCGGGGGCAACGGGCGCGAGAAGTTCGGGACGCCACCACCCGGACGCGGCGGCAGGTTGCTCAGCTCGTGGCCCGCACCGGACGAGCCCGGCTTCCCCTTGACCAGCTTCGACAGCCCGGTGAGCCGGGCCAGCGTGCGCCCGGCGTAGGCGACGACCTTGGCGAGCTTCGCCGTCATCGCCGCCACCTGGATCGAGACCTGCGCGACGACCTTGCCCACGCCGACGGCGATCGACGCGCCGAAGGTGGGGATGGCCAGCGCGAGCGCGATCAGCATCGTGGAGATGATGTCGCCGAGGATCGTCGTGATGATGTCGCGCAGCAGCGAGCGGACGGCGCCGATCAGGGCCCCGGTGGTCTCGACCATGTAGCCGGCGACGTCGGACGCCTTGGCGTTGGCGGCGATCCAGCCCTTCCGGTCCTCGATCGACTTCAGGAAGCTGTCGTAGCCCTTGCCCTCCCACTGCGTGATCGTGGCCTTGAGGGTGTCGTCCAGCTCGGTGCCGGTGTTGCGCAGCGACTCACCGATCTTGTGCAGCTCGTTGGCGATCTTCGTGACCTCCGCGGGGTTGCCCGCGACCTGGTCCAGCGGCCACTTCAGGAACGAGACGTGCTCGATCAGCCAGCCCAGGCCCGCCGCGATCAGCTTCGCCAGCGGGTCCATCACGAACGCGACGGTGTCGAGCGCGGCGCTGATGACGTTGATGCCCAGCTCGACGCTGACGGCCGCGAGATCGCCGCCGTGTTCGGTCTGGACCTTGCCGATCGAGTCGCCCACCTGCTTCCAGCTGTCGAAGACGCCGGCCCCGGTGGTGGAGTTCGATGCCGTGATGGGAACGGTCACTTGCCCAACTCCGTTTCGAAGGTGCGCAGCCCCTGCGCCGTGTTCGCGTCGTGGGTCGCGTACGTTTCGGCGGCCTTCTTCACGTCGTCGGCGGACTTCCCGATGTCACCGACGAGCTTGGAGATCTCGCCCGTGATGACGCCCATCGTGATCCGTGAGGGCACGGCCAGCACCTGCGCGAGCAGGATGCCGAACGCGGCGTTGTCGAACCCGTTGGCCGCCTGCATCCGGTTCGCGGCGTCCTGCACCGCCGGCTGCGTGGTGCCCGACAGGAACTGGCTGAACTTCTGCAGCTCGGCCGGGTCGACCGAGAAACCTGCTCCGGAAACCACTGGTTCTCCTCCGTACTACCAGGGATTGCTTTCGCCGTCGTCCTCTTCCGGCGTGGACCGGGGACGACGACGTGGCGGACCTTGCTGCGGCGGCTGCGGCGGCGGCGGTGGCGGTGGCGGTGGCGGCGGAGGTGGCGGCGACGGGCGCTGCGGCGGCGGGACCGGCCTCTGCGGGCGGGCGCCGGCTTCCGGCGGCACCGCGAAGCCGTTGTCCGGTTGCGCGCCTTCGTCCGGTTCGGGCGACGGCAGGAACTCCGTCAGCAGCTCGCGGGCGGCCGAGTTCTCGCCCACCATGCCACTGAACGCGTCGGCGACCTCGGCCGAGACCTTCTGCTGCGCGCGGCCGATCAGCTGCATCACCAGGCCGGAAAGGGCCTGCGGGGGACGCTCGTACGCGCGCGGGCCGAACCGGAGGTCCTGCAGCACCCCGCTCGGGCCGACGGTCACCGAGACCGCGCCGTCCGGCGACTGCACGGAGGCGACGGCGGCCTGGAGCCGTTCCTGCGCCGCCGCGGCCTTGGCCTGGAGTTCCTCGAGATCGGCGTTGAACGCGGCCAGCGGGTCGCCGCCGGGGGGCACTGACTGGGTCAATTTGTCCTCGTCGCGAGAAAGTTCGTGAACGAGTGAAGTCAATCAGTGCTCATTTAACGTCAGGTGACACGGACAGAGCCGCCAGCTGAACGCGGGAAGTGAGGCTCACTCAAGAAAAGACGTGCCGCACCACCACGCCGACCAGCCGGTCCCGCGGCACGAACCCGTAGTGCCGGGAGTCCCAGCTGGTCGGCCGGTTGTCGCCCAGGACGACGGTGCAGCCGGGCGGCACCACCGTGCCGCCGAGGCCGTGGACGTCCGGGTCGGCCCAGCCGGCCGGGACGCGGTCGCCCGCCACCGCCACCACGCGCTTGAGCAGCAGCTGCTCGCCCACCGGCGCGCCGCTCGGCAACCGCGGGTAGCGCAGCAGGGCCACCCGGCCGCGCCGCGGACGGTGGGTCCGGCGCACCAGGACCCGGTCGCCGGACGCCAGTTCCGGGGCCATGCTCGCACCGTCCACTGTGGTCACGATCAGCAGCCGGCGGGCGGCGACGGCACCGCCCGCGGCCAGCAGCACGGCCAAGACCAGCGCTTTCACGGCACGGCCTGGTAACCGTCGGCCTGCAGGCGGAACAGGCGCGCGTACCCGCGGCCGTCGGCGAGCAGGCTCTCGTGCGTGCCCAGCTCGCCGACCCGGCCGTCTTCGAGCACCGCGATGCGGTCGGCGTCGCGCACCGCGCTCAGCCGGTGCGAGATGAGCAGGCTCGTGCGGCCGTGCCGGTGCTCGCGGATGCGCGCGTGCACCTCGTGTTCGGCCTCCGGGTCGAGCCCGGAGCTCGGCTCGTCGAGGATCATCAGGTCCCGGCCCTCCCGCACGAGCGAGCGGGCCAGCGCCAGGCGCTGCCACTGCCCGCCGGAGAGCACCACCCCGGTGGACGCGTCCTCGGTGTCGGTGCCGATCTCGAAGATCCGGGTGAGCGGCGTGTCGTACCCGCGGGGCAGCGCGGCGATCCGGTCGTGCGCGCCCGCCCGCGTCGCGGCGGCCACCAGCCGGGCGCGGTCGCTCATCGCGGCCGGCTCGCCGAGCCCGATGTTCTCGGCCGCGGTCATGTCGTAGTTCATGTGGTCCTGGAACACCGCGCTGATCCGCTCGCGCAGCGACGCGGGCGGGATGTCGCGCAGGTCGACGCCGTCCCAGAGGATCCGCCCGCGCGTCGGGTCGTACATGCGGCACAACAGCTTCACGAGCGTGCTCTTGCCCGCGCCGTTGAGGCCGACGAGCGCGACCGCCGCGCCGTGCGGGAGGGTGAGGTCCACCCCGCGCAGCACCCACGGGTGGTCGTCGCTGTAGCGGAACCAGACGTCGCGCAGCTCGATCCCCTGCCGCAACGCGGGTGCCGGGTCACCGGAACCGCTCGGCAGATCGGGTTCCGCGCGGACCACGGCGACGTAGTGCGCGAACGACAGCAGCCGCGCCTGGCCGTTGGCGATCGCCGACGCGAGCGTGCCCAGCGCGGCCTGCACCCCGGCGACGGCGGCCACGAACATCGAGACGTCGCCGGCGCTGAGCGACCCGTCGCGCGCCGACGTGATCGCCCACCAGAGCCCCGCCCCGGCGACCGCCGCGCTCAGCGCCGTCAGGCCGCCCATGGTCCGCAGCTCCCGTTCGTCCATCCGGCGCTGGGCGGCGTTGGCGCTGCGGCGCTCGTCCATCAGCCGGGCGCGCAGGAACGCCCCGATGCCGAAGAGCCGGATCTCGGTCGCGGCGGGGATCCCGGTGAGCAGCTGGCTGTAGAAGAACTCGCGCCGGGCGAACCGCTCGACGCGCCATTCCACCGCGGCGCGGCGCCGGGCGAGCAGGAGCTCGGCGAGCAGCGCGGGGATCGCGGCGGCCAGCACGACGCCGGTCATCGCCGGGCTCAGGATGAACAGCGAGCCGAGGAACCCGGCCAGCGAAAGGGTTCCGCTGAGCGTGCCGCCGACGCCGTCGACGATCTCCGGCATCCGGCCGCAGCTCTCCTGGGCCAGCCGCAACCGGTCCTGGTAGGCGGGGTTTTCGAAGGTACGCAACCCGACCTGACGGCCCAGCGCGGCGAACAGCCCGTCGGTGGCGACGGTGCTCGCCGCGCGGCCGATCTGCGCCCGGGCGTAGTGGACGACCACGGGCAGCGCGGCGACGGCGAGCCCGGCGCACGCCAGCGCCACGGCGAGGCCGCCGACGGCGCCGGCGCGCGAGACGAGCCGGTCGAGGACGAGCTTGGTCAGCCAGGCGGTGGCGATCGGCGCGGTGGCCGCGGCCGCCGTCATGACCAGCAGCCCGGCCAGCCGCGCCGGGCCGGACCGCCACAGCAGCACGGCGGCGGCCGCGGCCGCGTCGCGCAGCCGGCCCGGTTCGCGCACCGTCACCGCCCGGCGGGGACGGTCAGCTCGGGCACCCGGCCCGCGGTCGCGACCACCCGCCCGTCGGCCACGACGTACAGCGCGGGCGTCCAGGTGTTGCGGAACGCGGCGGCGACCGGGCCGCCGTCGAGGTCCGCCGGCACCACCCGGGCGACCTCGGCGAGCGCGCGCACGGTGTCCGCGTCGTCCCCGCCGACGACGGCCAGGACGCGGTCGCGGCCCTGCTCCCGGGCGTAGGCGAGGAAGTCCGGCAGGGTGTCGTGGCAGGCGGGGCAGTCGGCGGAGAAGAAGGCCACCGTGCCGTCCAGCGTGGCGGTGGTGAGCGGCTCGCCGTCGGTCGTCGTGGCGGCGAACTCGCCGACGGCCGAACCGGGGCGCAGCGCGAAGAGCGGCCCGGACCCCGCCGCGGCCTGGGCCCGCATCCGGCGCAGGATCCCGACGGTCAGGAGCAGGTTCACCAGGCACAGCAGGCCGAGCAGCACCAGAGCGGCGACGACGAAGGGCATCAGGAACTCCTTGCGAACACGACGGCGATGTCGTCCATCGCGATGACGAGGACGGCCGCCACCCCGCCCGCCGCGACCGCGAGAGCGGCCCCGGCGACGGGTGGCAGGTGCTCCGGCGCGAAGGCGCCGAGGACGGCGAAGCAGAGCAGCACGGTGTTGCGCGCCAGGTGCCGCGGGCCGACCGGGGTGTCGGCCGTGCCGAAGCAGCGGCACGACGCGGGCCGCCCGCGACGCAGCGCCGTGCCGATGGAGGCGGCGAAAGCCAGTAGCAGCAACGAAGCGAGGACGAAGCCGGCCGTCGCGGTGGCCGGCACGACCACGAGCACCGCGGCGCCCGCTTCGGCCCCCACGACGGCCACCGACACCGGCACCACGGCGTTCGCGGGCATCGGCACCAGCGCGGGCACCGACCGCGCGAACCCGCGGAAGTCCCGGAGCTTCGACACCGACGAGGCGGCGAACACCACGGCGATCAGCGTCGCGCAGGCCGCACGGAGGTAGTCCACGGCACTCCTTTCCCACGGGCGGTGCCCGCTCGCGCGGACACCGCCCGGTACGTTCGGGACCGGTTCAGCAGGTGCTGCGGATCTTGGACCATTCGCAGCCGGTCTGCGGGCAACAGAACCGGTACCAGTACCCGGGGTGGCCCGCGCTGTTGCAGAAGTAGCCGCCAGCACAGGCGGAGGCCTGGGCAGTGGGCACGATCCGGTCGAGCACGCGGTCAACGAGGCGCCGCATGGTGTCTCCCTTCGACGGTGGGTGTCCGACGTGGCACGGAGCCGCAGTCCGCGATCCCGCACCGGCCGCGAGCATCGCCGCCACAGACGACCAGAGCAGCAATCCCGGACGAACCCGGACGCCCCCGTTCACCGACCGCCCGGCGCGTTGCGGCCGAGCCTCACCGCTTCCCCCACCGGCAGCGCCCACGGCCGCCGTCGCACGCCGACCGACCCCCGGCACGGACCGGGAAGCCTGCCCACCGACGGTCACCAACCACCACACCCACCGCAGCCGGACACGGTCACCGCAGACGCTCGACCCCGCGAGCAGCGGAGAAGGCCCGAAACCTCACCCACCGGCAGCCAACTCTGGCCCCTGAGCCGACCCATGGGTGCGAGAGCCGACCCTCCGGGTACGCGAACCGACCCCGCAGGCACGCGAGCCGACCCCCTGGGTACGCAAACCGACCCTTCAGCCCCCGAGCCGACCCCCTGGGCACGCAAGCCGACCCTCCGGGTACGCGAACCGACCTTGCCCCGGCGCATGTCTCGCGCGAGTGGGAACGCATCTCGCGTGATTGCGCGCGCATTTCAAGTGTCTGGCCGCGCATCTCACGTGATCGAGCACGTGACTCGCGTGATTGGGCGCGTGTCTTGTGATCGGGGGCGTGACTCGCGTGATTGGGGGCGGAACTCGGCCGCCCTCAACCTCGGTGACCTCCGCTGCGAACGGTCGGCAGAGCCGCGGCGGGTGGCGGGCGGGCGTCAGCCGCCGGTGGTTACCGTCCGGGCTGTGGGCTCCGGGATCTCCGCCGGTTCTGGCAAGCCCAGCTCGCGGTGGTGGTCGCGGGCCGCCAGCCAGTGCTGGCGGGCTCGTGGGGGGTCGCCCAGTGCGGTCCACGCCCGGGCCAGGCCCAGGTGCGCGCGGGCGGCCTGGTGCAGGATGCCCAGGTCCACCGCCATCGCCAGCGCGGACTCGTGCGACGCCCTCGCCTGGCCGGTGCGGCCGAGGTCCAGGGAGACGTCCGCGAGGCACAGCAGCGCTTCCAGGTGCAGGTCGCGGTCGCCCGCCTGCTGGGCGATGGCCGTCGCGCGGCGGAAGAAACCGCAGGCCTCCTCCGCGCCCCGGCCGGACCTCAGGTGCGTGTCGCCGATGTTGAGCAGGGTGCGGCCCATGTCGCTCAGGTCGCCGGTCTGCTGGTCGATGGCGAGCGCCTTCAGGTGGCTCTCCAGCGCCTCGTCGTAGCGGCCCAGCCGGCCGTGGACGTAGCCGAGGTTGGTGAGCGCGGTGCGTTCGCCCGCCCGGGCGCCGATCTCGCGGGCCAGCGCCAAGGCCCCTTGCAGGAACCCGGCCGAGCGCGCGAAATCGGCGTTCCAGGAGGCGATCGCGCCCAGCGTGCCGAGCGCGCGGCACTCGCCGGAGCGGTCTTCGGCGCCGCGGAAGCAGTCCAGCGCCTGCTCGGCGAACCGGGTCGCCACCTCGTAGCGGCCGACCTGGCTGTGGGTGGCCCCGAGGCTCAGCAGGGCGTGCCCGCGGGCGACCGGGTCCGCCGACTCCGTCGCGCTCGTGTGCAGGGCCAGCGCCTCCCGGATGTGGCCGCCGGTCTGCAGGTACCGGAACAGGATCCGCGACAGCAGCCCCGCGTGGCCCGACGCCACCCCGTGGAGGCCGGCGCTGACCAGGTTGGCCCGTTCGGCCTCCAGCCACGCCGCCGCCGACGCCCGGTCGGCCACCGGCGGGATCGGCAGGCCCGGGTCGGGGACGTGCGGCCGGTGGTCGCGCACGCGCGGCGCGTAGTGGTCCATCGCCGTGGCGGCGGCGAACGCGTAGTAGTCGAGCAGCCGCGCCAATGCGGCCCGGCGGCCGGCGGAGACGTCCTCGTCCTCGGCCCGCGCCATCCCGAACGCGCGGATGAGGTCGTGCAGCTCGAACCGGTCCGCCTCGCGGCGCCGCACCAGGCTCGCGGCGGCGAGCCGGTCGGCGGTCCGGGTCGCCTCGGCCAGGCCGGTGCCGGTGAGCGCGGCGATGCCGTAGACGTCCAGGTCCGCGCCCGGGTGCAGGGCGAGCAGCCGCAGGGCCCGCTGTTCCGGCTCGCCGAGGTGGTCGTAGGACAGGCTGATCGACGCGTCCACGGCGTCGTCCAGGCGCAGGTGCGCCCGCCGCTGCTCGAGCCGCTCCAGGTGGTCGGCCAGCAGCCACGACCGGTGGGCCGGCGCGGTCATCCGCAACGCGGCCAGCGTCAGCGTGAGCGGCAGGTGGCCGAGCTCGGCGGTGATCCGCCGGGCCACGCCGGGTTCCTGGTCGATCCGCTGCGCGCCGACGGTGCGCCGCAGGTAGGCGAGCGCCTCGTCCGGGCTCAGCACGTCCAGCCGGACCTGCGCACCGGCCAGCCCGGGCAGGGCCAGCCGGCTGGTGACGAGCACCGGGCCGCCCCGCGCGTCGGGCAGCAGGGGCCGGACCTGGTCCTCGCTGTGGGCGTTGTCGAGCACGACCAGCAGCCGCCGCCCGGCCGAGCGCTCCCGGTAGACCCGCTCCTTGCCCGGCAGGTCGGCGGGGACGGCGTGCCCGGGCACGCCGAGCAGCCGCAGGAAGGAGTCGAGCACCGCGGCCGGGTCCACCGGCGGCCGGCCGAGGTCGGGGTGGAACCCGCGCAGGTTCACGAAGAGCGCGTCGTCGCACCGGCCGGTGCGCAGCAGTTCGTGGCCGACGTGCACGGCCAGCCCGGTCTTGCCGACCCCGGCCATGCCCGCGATCGCCGACGCCTGCCCGCCCGCGGCGTCGCCGAGCGCCGCGCACAGCCGCGCGAGCTCCGCGCGGCGTCCGGTGAAGTGCGGGATCGCCTCGGGCAGGCCGAGCTGGGCCTGCACGAAGGTCGCCGCCTCCGCGCGGCTGCGGACGACCCGCAGCATGTCCTGCCAGCCGGCGACGTACCCCGGGTCCGGGTGCAGCACCTCGACGACGGCCAGCACCAGGTCGGTGTTGGGCCGGGCGCGGCCGGTCTTGAAGCAGTCGGCGACGGTGGTGCGGGCGGTGCGCTCGGCGGGCGGGCGCCCGGCCGCCGTCCAGAGCCGGTTCACCCGCTCGGCGATCTGCGCGTACGACGGGTCGCCCGCCCACGTCTTGAGCAGCCGCAGCCGGGCGATGAGCTCGGCCAGCGTGCGCGCGTGGCCGGGATCAGGTGCTTCGGTGAACGCCATGACGCCCCATGGTGGCCGCGATCCGCGGCCACGACCATGGATTTGCCGCAGGGTGTCTGTCCGCAAGCGACCGGTTACGCAGGCTCAGTGGCCCATTCGAGAACGGTGCTCACTTTTGTGAACACTGTTCTTGACTTCGCCGCGCGCGGGCGGCACTCTGATCCCAGACCGAGAACAGTGTTCTCGCTTTCTCCGGAGAAGGGACGATCCCCATGACCACGACCACTTCCACCACGTTCGCCGGCCGCGTTCCCACCCGCCGCTGGGACCTCGCCGGCCGCGGCTTGATGGCCTTCAACGCCGTGACCACCTTCGCGGTGTTCGTCCACGGGCTGTTCCTGATGGCGGCGACGACCGACGACCGCCTCATGGTGGAAGGCTGGCGGACCTTCGGCTACCTCGTCTTCACGGCGATGTGGACGATGCTCGCGTTGCGGCCGCGACAGGCCCCGGCGATCTGGGAGATGGTCATCGCCCACAAGGTGGCGGCGGCGATCCTCGCCCTCACGATCATCCACACCACCGAAGGCGGCCAGTCGTCGATCACCGACTCCTGGGTCGCGCTGTCCACGATCTTCGCCTACGTCGTCTGCCGCGGGTGGCGGTCGTGGCGGCTCGTCCGGCGTGGACACTAAGGTCGGCCCATGGTGACCCCGCGGCAGTCGGCGCGTGAACAGATGATGCGCGACGTCGTGCGCGTCGGCCGGGAACACCTGAAAACGTTGCTCCCGGCCGATCTCTCGCTGCGGGGGGTGGCCCGGGACGTCGGCGTCGTGCCCTCCGGGCTCTACCGCTACGTCCGCGACCGCGAAGCGCTCATCACGCTGCTGATCATCGACGCCTACGACGAGCTCGCCGACGAGGTCGACGCCGCCATCGAAGCGGCGTCACGCCGGTCGCACCGGAAGCGGCTCGAGGCAGCGGTGCTCGCCGCGCGGGCCTGGGCGGTGCGCGAACCGTCCCGGTTCGCCCTGCTCTACGGCACGCCGGTGCTCGGCTACCCGGCGCCCGGCGAGCAGACGGTGGGGCCGGGCACCCGGGTCGTCGCCGCGCTCGGCCGGCTGGCCGAGGACGCGTGGCGAACGGGCAAGCTGCGCAAGGTGGACGCGACGCTCAGCCAGCCGGTCCGCGCGGACATGGAACGCCTGCGCCAGCAGCACGGCCTCGACATGCCGGCGAGCAACGTCGCCCGCGTCTACGGCCTGTGGTCGGCGGTCACCGGCGCCATCCTGTTCGACGCCTTCGGCCAGTACGCGGCGGACACCGTGAGCGACAAGGAAGCGTTCCTCCGCGACCACGTCGCGGGCCTCGCGGACACCATCGGCCTCTGACCGAACCTCGCGCATCCGCCGGACCTGGCCACCGCGCCGCAGGTGAGGCACCATGGACGACGGCCGCGCCGTGGCGGCCGGCCGTCGGCGAAGGAGCCCGCGATGGACGCCCGTGCGACGCTGCCCGGCAGACGCGGGGCCCCCGGGCGGCTGGTACTGGTCGTCGACGACGACCCGCGGGTGCGGACCGTCGTGACGTGGCAGCTGGAGGCCGAGGGGTTCCGGGTCGCCGAAGCCCCCGACGGCCGGCGGGCCCTCGAGACCATCGAACGCGAACACCTGGACCTCGTCATCCTCGACCTCGCGCTGCCCGGCGTCGGCGGCCTGGACGTGCTGCGGCGGCTGCGCGACGGCGAGCGCGCCGCCGGCGGCACCGCGCTGCCGGTGATCGTGCTGTCGGGCCGCAGCGGCGAGACCGACCGGATCGTCGGGCTCGACCTCGGCGCCGACGACTACCTCGTCAAACCCTTCTCCCCCGGCGAGCTGGCCGCCCGCGTGCGCTCGGTGCTGCGGCGGGTCGCGCCCGCGCCGCCGGTGGCCGCGACCGGGCTGCGGATCGACCACGCCGCGCGCGAGGTCTTCTCCGACGGCCGCGAGATCACCATGACGGCCAAGGAGTTCGACCTGCTCGCCTTCCTCGCCGGGCACCCGCGGCAGGTCTTCACCCGCGCCCAGCTGCTCGAACGCGTCTGGGCCAGCGCCGCCGAGTGGCAGAGCGAGGCGACCGTGACCGAGCACGTCCACCGCCTGCGCCAGAAGCTCGGGCCGCGGCTCGTGCGGACCGTCCGCGGCGTCGGCTACCGGCTCGAGCCGTGACGGCCGTCCGCGACGCCGTCGGCGACACCGAAGCGTTGCTGCGGGCGCAGTCCGGGGTGCTGGAGCGCATCGCGGGCGGCGCGCCGCTGGCCGAGGTGCTGACCGAGGTCGCGACCACCCTCGAACGGCTGATGCCCGGCTGCCACTGCTCGATCCTGCTGCTCGACCTCGAGTCGGCGACGCTGCACCACGGCGCGGCGCCGTCGCTGCCCGCGGCGTACTCGGAGGGCATCGACGGCCTCCCCATCGGCCGGGATGCCGGGTCCTGCGGCGCGGCGGCCTACCTGGGCGTGCCGGTGATCGCCGAGGACGTCACGACCGACCCGCGCTGGGTGCGGTTCCGCGACCTCGCGGGCGCCCATCGGCTGCGGTCCTGCTGGTCGACGCCGATCCGCGGCCGGGCCGGCGTCGTCGGCACCTTCGCCGTCTACCACGAGCGGACCCACCAGCCCGCGCCCCGCGAACGCGACCTCGTCGACCGGCTCACCCACCTGGCGTCGGTGGCCATCGACCACGACACGCTCTTCGGCGCGCTGGCCGACAGCGAGGAGCGGTTCCGCCGGGCGTTCGACGACAACGTGACCGGCATGGCCATCACCGGGCCCGACGGTGCCGTCACCCGGACCAACGAGGCGCTGCGGGACCTGCTCGGGCGCACGGAGTTCGAACTGCTCGGCGCCCGCCTCGACGAGCTGCTCACCCCGGCGGGCGAACCGGCCGCCCCGTACGAGGCGACCCTGCGCCACCCCGACGGGCGCACGCTGGACCTCGTCGTCTCGGTGTCGCCGGTCGCCGGGCCCGACGGCCGGCCCGTCCGGCTGATCGCGAACGTCCTCGACGTCACCCAGCGCCGCGCGGCCGAGCGGGAACGCCGCGGCCGGCGCGAGGCCGAGGTGGCGCGCCGGGCCGCGGAGCAGGCCAGCCGGGCCAAGACCGACTTCGTCGCCGCCCTCGGCCACGAGCTGCGCACACCGCTGCAGGCCGTCACCGGCTTCACCGAGCTGCTGGGCTCGCTCGACCTGCCGCCGGAACGCCGGCGCGCGGCACTGGAGCACATCAACGGCGCCGCCGGGCACATCCTGGCCATGGTCGACGACGTCCTCGACGTCGCCCGGATCGAGGCCCGCGCGCTGCCGCTGCACCCGGTGGACATCGACGTCACGGCGGTCGTCGCCGAGGTGCTGAGCCTGCTGGAACCGCTTGCCGGCGCCGAGGGCGTCCACCTCCGCGACGAGAGCGGGCCGGCCACCGCGCACTGCGACGAGCGGCGGCTCAAGCAGGTCCTGCTCAACCTCGCGGGCAACGCCGTCCGCTACAACCGGACCGGCGGCACGGTCACGATCACGACCCGCACCGAGGCCGACGCCGTCGTCGTGACCGTCGCCGACCGCGGCCGGGGCATCGCGCCGGAACACCTGGAGCGGCTGTTCACGCCGTTCGACCGGCTCGGCGTCGACACCGACCAGGGCGTCGGCCTCGGGCTGCCGCTCGCGAAAGGGCTCACCGAGGCGATGGGCGGCCGCCTCGCCGTGGCCAGCGTCGCCGGTGAGGGGACGACGGTCGAGGTGCGGCTGCCGCGTTAGGCCGCGTCGACCTTGGGCATGATCTCCTCGGTCAGCCGCTTGAGGTCATCGAGCGTCTTCGACGTCGGCACGTCGCGGAACGGCGGCCACAGCAGCGGCATCGTCATCCCGGCTTCCTTGTAGCGCTTGAGGATGTCCTCGATCTGCTGGGCGCTGCCGGCCAGCAGGTTCGTGCCCTTGCCCGCCGGGGTCCGGTCCATCGGCTCGTCGGTGATGACGAACCAGATCATGCTGCACATCTCGAACCCGCCGGGGAAGCCGCGGCCGAGCTCGCCCAGCTCGCGTTCCATCTCGCCCTTCCAGCGCTTGATGTCCTCCGGGGTGTCCTGGATGCCGATCCAGCCCTGCAGGCCGTACTTCGCGATGCGCTTGGCCGAGCGCTTCGGGTCCTTGAGGCCGGAGAAGAAGATCGGCGGCGGCTGCTGGATCGGCTTGTGCCCGAAGCCCGACAGCGGAAAGTCGGCGAACTCGCCGTGGTACTCGAACAAGTCGTTGGCCCAGATGCCCTGCATGATCTCGATCGTCTCGCGCACGTGGGCGTGCCGGCGCGGGAACAGCTGCGGGACGCTGGCGGCGGCGAACTCCTCGGGCATCCAGCCGGAGCCGATGCCGACGTTGAGCCGGCCGCCCGACAGGTGGTCCTGGGTGGCGAGCTCGGCCGCGAGCACGCCGGGCGAGCGGTACGGCGTGTCGATGATGCTCATGCCGATCCGGACCTTCGTGGTCTTCGCGGCGAGCCACGGGATCAGCGTCATGCCCTGGAACCACTTGCCGCGTGAGACGACCGGCAAGGCGTTGGGCAGGTCGGTCATCATGCCGAACGGGTACTGCAGCTCCGCGCGGTCGGACGCCTCCGGGACGACGATCCGGTCGAGCGTCCAGACGGAGTCGAAGTCGAGGTCCTCGGCCAGCGCCGTGAGGTCTTCGAGCTCTTTGAGCGTCGCCTCGTCGCGGAAGTTGGGCAGGTACAGAGCGAGCTTCATGCGTCCGGCCTCCTCGTGACGTCGTCGTCGAAGGGAGAGCGTGCGCCGGCCGGCTCAACTCGATCACACGCGATTCTCAAATCCCCGTCAACGGCACCGCGGAGTACGGCGGACGGTCTCTATGTTTCCCCTATGGACGTGCTCTGGAGCCCCACGGCGGACCGCATCGCGAACTCCCCGCTGCGCGCGTACCTGGACTGGCTGGAGAAACGCGAAGGGCGGCCGTTTCCCGGCCACGACGCGTTGTGGGCCTGGTCGGTCGAGGATCTGGACCGGTTCTGGCGCTCGATCGTCGACTACTACGAGGTCGGCTTCGCCACGCCGTGGACGCGCGTGCGCACCGCGGACCCCATGCCGCACACCCGCTGGTTCACCGGGGCGCGGCTGAACTGGGCGCAGCACGCGCTGCGCGCCGGGGCCGACGACGGCACCGCGCTGGTCTGCGTCCGGGAGGGCGGCGGGCCCGCACGCGAGATCACCTTCGGTGCCCTGCGCCGGTCGGTGGCGGCCGCGGCCGGCTGGCTGCGCCGGGCCGGTGTGCGCCCCGGCGACCGCGTGGGCGCCTACCTGCCCAACACCGAGCACGCGGTGATCGCCTGCCTCGCGACCGCCGCGGTCGGCGCGGTGTGGGCGTGCTGCTCCCCCGACTTCGGCGCCGACGGCGTCATCGGGCGCCTGGCGCAGCTCGAGCCCGCCGTGCTCATCGCGGCGGACGGCTACCACTGGAACGGCAAGGAGATCGACCGCGGCGACGTCGTCGCGCGGCTGCGCGAGGAGCTGCCGGCGCTGCGGCACGTCGTCCACGTCCCGTACGTCTTCGACCGGCCGCACCCGGCCGGTTCGACGCCGTGGGACGAGCTGCTGGCCCAGGACGCGCCGCCGGAGTTCGAGCAGGTCGAGTTCTCCCACCCACTGTGGGTGCTGTTCACCTCCGGCACCACGGGGCTGCCCAAGGGCCTGGTGCACGGCCACGGCGGCATCACCCTGGAGGCGCTGAAGTGGTCCGGGCTGTACTGCGGGCTGCGCGCCGGCGAGCGGATGTTCACCTGCACCTCGACCGGCTGGGCGCTGTGGAACATGCAGCTCGGCGCGCTCACCCAGGGCGCGGCCGTCACGCTGTACGAAGGCAGCCCCAACCACCCGGCGGGCGCGGTCTGGGAGGTCGCGGCCCGGACCCGGGCGGACGTCGTGCTGCTCGGCGCCGCGGTGATCACGGCGACGGCGAACACCGGCGTCTCACCCCGGCGGGACCACGACCTGAGCCGGCTGCGGCACGTCATGGTCAGCGGTTCGGCGCTGCCTTCGTCGGGCTACCACTGGGTCATGGAGCACGTCGGCCCCGACTTGCGGATCGACTCGACCAGCGGCGGCACCGACATCTCCGGCTCGTTCGTCGGCGCCAGCGAGTACGACCCCGTCCGCGTGGGCCGCATCGGCGGGCGGCTCGCCGGCGTCGACTGCGCGGCCTGGGACGACGACGGCGAGCCGGTCCTCGACGCGGTCGGCGACCTGGTGCTCACCCAGCCGATGCCGTCGATGCCGGTGTCGTTGTGGAACGACCCCGGCGACGTCCGCTACACCGAGTCCTACTTCGACACCTGGCCCGGCGTCTGGCGCCACGGCGACTGGGTGACGCTGCATTCCGACGGCAGCGTGTCGATCCACGGCCGGTCGGACTCGACGCTCAACCGCCAGGGCGTCCGTCTCGGCAGCAGCGACTTCTACGACGTGCTCGAAGCCCTGCCGGAGATCGCCGAGACCCTGGTGATCGGGGTCGACCTGCCCGGCGACGGGTACTGGCTGGGCCTGTTCGTCGTACCGGCACCCGGCCACGAGCTCGACGACGCGCTGAAGGGGAAGATCGTCACCACGCTCCGGACGCGGCTGACCGCCCGGCACGTCCCGGACGAGATCATCGAGGCGCCCGCCGTGCCGCACACCCTGAGCGGCAAACGGCTGGAGGTCCCGATCAAGAAACTGTTGAGCGGCAAGGACTTGGCGAAGGCGGCGAACATCGCGTCGGTCGACGATCCGGACGCGCTGCGCTGGTACGCGCGGTTCGCCGCGGACCGGGCGCGCTGACGTGCGCGTGGGCGCGACGCTCGCGCACCTGACGCCGGGGCCACCGATCGCGCTCGCCGAGTGGGCGAAACGCTTGGTGGGTAACGGTTTTGGGATTCTGCGGCGACCGGCTGACCCTCGGCGTCAGCCCCGGCTCGACCGACCTCGACTACGCCCTCCTCGACCGGGACTACACCGCGCGCTTCCGGACCTTCCGCGAGAACCTGCCGCTGCTGCGGGAATTGCTCGGCCCCGAGCGGCCCCCACTGCTCCTCGGCTCGCGGGGCGCCAACGTCGAGCGGGCGGCCCGCGAGTTCGACGGCTGGCTCGCGTCGGCGTACCGCCGCACCCCGAGCCCGCCCGGGTCCGGGCCCTGTTTCCGTGAAAGCTAGGTGAGCAGTTGCCGCAGGCCGGCGATGCCGCCGCCGTAGACGTCCTGGGCGAAGGTGCGGTCGAGTTCCGCTTCCTGGCCCGCGTCGGCGTCGTACTCCGCCCACCATTCCACGAAGGACTCGCCGGTGTCGGTGACCGGGCTGACCCGGATCGTCGAGACGTAGCGGCGCACGCCGAACGGGTTCGCCCCGGTGAACGCGTAGGTGAGGGTGCGAGCGGGGTCGTCCAGGACGAGCAGCCGTTCGTCGAAGGGGTCACCGCCGGCCGCGAGGGTCAGCCGCCGGACGGCCCCGACCTGCCCCTCGGCGCCCTCGACGATCTCGCAGTGCCCGATCGCCCCCAGGAAGTCGGGCAGGTCGCCGAAGGCGCGGACCCGGGCCCAGACCTGGTCGACGGGCGCGGCGACGACTCCGCTGGCGTAAGGACGCGGCATGGTGACTCCAAGGTGTCCGGCGGCCCTCCACGATCACCGATCCACCTCACGCCGGGCACAACGGATCCTCAACGGGCCATCAACGCGCTTACTTGAGCACGCTGACCGCGCGGGCGATGACCAGCAACGACGTCAGCAGCGCCGCGACGCTCTGCACCGCCATCAGCACCTTCGCCCGCGAGGACAGCGGCATCGTGTCGGTGGGGCTGAACGCCGTCGAGTTGGTCACCGACACGTACAGGTAGTCCAGCAGGGCCGGCACCCAGTCGGACTTGACGCTGGAGCCCTCGGCGACCTCCTCGACGGTGTCGGCGTTCTCGTCCTGCGAGAACCGGAAGTCGGCCGGCGGCAGGTCGGCCCGGCCGGACTGGGTGCGCTTGACCGGGCCGCCCCGGTCCAGCTCCCAGTAGGCCAGGCCGAACGCGATCACGTTCGTCAGCCACACCTGCAGCGCGCCCAGCAGCAACGCCTTGCCGTCGCCGGCCGCGCCGGCGACCAGGTCGTGGATGAGCAACCCCAGCGCGCCCAGGTTGCTGAGCGCGACGACCGCGACCAGCGCCAGCGACAGCACCCGGGAGAGCCGGGTCTGCCGCGTGACGCGCCGCGGGTTGATCGCGATCAGCGGCACCAGCAGCGCGATCTCCAGCGCGGGCACCACGAACCGGGGCGCGACCAGCAGCTGTTCCGGCAGGGCCAGGTAAAGCGCGATGGCCACGAGCGTCGCGACGGCGGCGGGCAGCCGGGCTTCCCCGCGGCGCTGGTGGCGGGGATGACGGGTACGGGCCTCGGCACGGTCGGCTGACATGGCGGCGGCTGCTCCTCGCGGACGGCCGCTGACCGGCCCCGGTTCGCCGGGGCGCCAGCCTAACCTCCGGCGCGCCCGCACACCGCGCAGACCGCGAGGTCACCACACATAAGGGACGAGCCGGGCGCGGTCGGCGGCGAACTGCCGGTAACGGCTGCCCAGCGCCTCGCCGAGGGCGCGCTCCTCGATCCGGATGCGGTGGATCAAGGCGATCAGCAGCACCACGACCGGGCCCGCCGCGCTGACCCAGTTGCCCGCGATCAGGCCGCCGCCGGCGAAGATCAGCAGCAGGCCGGTGTAGCTCGGGTGCCGCAGGACCCGGTAGGGACCCCGGTCCACGACGGGCTGGTCTTCACTCGTCTGCACCGTCACGGTGAAGTACTTTCCCAGGCTGTAGAAGGACCACCAGCGCAGGAGCAGGCCGAGCCACCCGAGCACGAGCCCGACCGTGACCAGCCCCGCGCCGCCGCCGATACCGGCGGCCGGGACGACCGCCCGCCCGATCGGCCACAGCAGGACCGCGCCGAGGAACAACACCCGGAAGCCGAGCTCCGCGGGCACGTTGACGAGTTTCGCGCCGCCGCGCGTGCGGAACGCCTGGACGAGCTCACCCGCCGCGAAGGCCGCGACGCTGATGACCAGGACGACCCGGGCCACGTCCGGCAGCTCTTCGAAAGGCGCGCGCACACCACCATCATCCCCCCGGAGAACCCGCCGGAACCGACGGATTCCCGCGGTCGCGGACGGCTAGGGTGACCGCGTGAACCCGCCGCCGGACGGCCACCACCGACGTCCCCCGCCGACGGCCGACGCGGCGGCCGCTCCCGGCCGGCTCACGCGAACCCTGCTCCGCGGTACCGGTGGCCGTCCCGGCGTGCTCGTCGAGCTGATCTTCCTGCTGCTCTGGTTCCTGCTCTTCACGCGTTTCGACGCCGTTGTGGGCCGGGACCTCGCGGCCGCCGACGCGCACGCGCTGGCCCTCCAGTCCGCGGAACACGCGCTGCACCTCGACGTCGAGCGCGGCGCGAACGGCTGGCTGGCCGGGCATCCCGTCCTCGCGCACCTCGCGGTGTACCTGTACCGGCTGTACTACGCGGTGGTCGCCGGCACCCTGCTGTGGGTGTTCGTCCGGCACGCCGAGGTCTACCGCAAGGTCCGCCGGACGATGGTCGCGATGACGGCCCTCGTGCTGCCGGTCTACTGGGCGGTGCCGATGTCGCCGCCGCGGTTCGCGCTGCCGGGGGCCGTCGACATCGTGGCCGGGTACGACATCCTGGGCCAGGCCGGCCGCGAAAGCTGGACGAGCCCCAGCCACTACACGGCCATGCCCAGCATGCACGTGGGCTGGGCGTTGTGGTGCGCCTACGCCGCGTGGACCGCGCTCCGGGGCACGCATCCCCGCCTGGCGCCGCTGTCGTGGTCGTTCCCGCTGCTCATGACGGCGGTCGTGCTCACCACGGGGAACCACTACGTCCTCGACGTCGCAGGCAGCGTGACGCTGCTGGCCGTCTCGATCGCCGCCGCGGCGCTGTGGGGCCGTCTCGCCGGAGCCCGGCAGCCGGACCGGACCTGAAGCCACCGGCGTCTCGATGAGGTGGACGAATGCCCCATCGGCGTAGGCAACGGCCCTGATCGGCGTGCTCGACCTGCGCTCGACCGGCCGTCCGGATAGCTTCGGTTCCGTGCTCAGATTCGCTGCGGTAGGTGCGTTGTCGCTGATCTCCCTCGGCGTCGCCGCGCTCGCGCTGTCCGCCGGCGCGTGGTGGTGGTTCCTCGCCGTGCCGCTGCTCCTCGTCGCCGGACTCGGGTGCTGGGATCTCCTCCAGCGCAAGCACTCGGTGCTGCGGAACTACCCCGTCCTCGGGCACCTGCGTTTCCTGCTCGAAGCACTGCGGCCCGAGCTGCAGCAGTACTTCATCGAGCGCAACTTCGACGGCCGCCCCTACGACCGCGACATCCGCAGCATCGTCTACCAGCGCGCGAAGGGCACCGACGCCGAAGCGCCGTTCGGCACCGAGCGCGACGTCTACGCCGACGGCTACGAGTCGCTGGTGCACTCGATGGCGCCGATCGCGACGCCGGACGACCCGCCGAAGATCCGGATCGGCGGTCCGGACTGCACCCAGCCGTACGACATGGCCCTGCTCAACGTGTCCGCGATGAGCTTCGGTTCGCTGTCCGCCAACGCGATCCTGGCCCTCAACAAAGGGGCCGCGCTCGGCGGGTTCGCCCACGACACCGGCGAAGGCGGCCTCTCGGAGTACCACCTGCGCCACGGCGGCGACCTCGTCTGGGAGATCGGCACCGGCTACTTCGGCTGCCGGACCGCCGACGGTGATTTCGACAGAACGGAATTCGCCGACAAGGCCGCCCGCGACGCGGTGAAGTGCGTGTCCCTGAAGCTGTCCCAGGGCGCCAAGCCCGGGATCGGCGGCGTGCTGCCCGGCGGCAAGGTGAACGCCGAGATCGCGCGGGTCCGCGACGTCCCCCAGGGCGAGACCGTCATCTCCCCGCCCTACCACAAGGTGTTCTCGACGCCCCGCGAGCTGATCCGGTTCGTCGCCGAGATGCGGCAGCTCGCGGGCGGCAAGCCGACCGGGTTCAAGCTGTGCGTCGGTTCGCGGCGCCAGTTCCTCGCCGTCTGCAAGGCCATGCTGGCCGAAGGCGTCACGCCCGACTTCATCATCGTCGACGGCGCCGAGGGCGGCACCGGCGCCGCGCCCCTGGAGTTCGCCGACCACATCGGCACGCCGCTGACCGAAGGCCTCATCACCGTCCACAACGCACTCGTCGGCACCGGGCTGCGCAACCGGATCAAGATCGGCGCCAGCGGCAAGGTCGCCACCGGCGCCGACATCGTCAAGCGGCTCCTGCAGGGCGCCGACTACACGAACGCGGCGCGGGCGATGATGTTCGCGGTCGGCTGCATCCAAGCCCAGCTCTGCCACACGAACACCTGCCCGGTCGGCGTCACCACCCAGGACGCCCGCCGCGCCCGCGCACTGGACGTCGCCGACAAATCCCTGCGCGTGGAACGGTTCCAGCGCTCCACCGTGACCGGCGCCCAGCAGATCATGGCGTCGATGGGCGTCCGGTTCCCCGCCGAGCTGCGGCCGCACATGCTGCGCCGGCGCGTCGATCCCCACCGGGTGCGGTCCTACGCCGAACTCTACGACTGGCTCGAGCCCGAGCAGCTGCTGTCCGGACCCCCGCGGGACTGGGCGCAGGACTGGGCCGCGGCCGACCCCGACCACTTCACCATCTGACCCACCCCAGGAGAGCTCCGTGACCCGCACCGTCGCCCAGGTCGTCATCGACAGCCTCGTCCAGCTGAACGTCACCCACGTGTTCGGCGTCGTCGGAGACGCGCTCAACCCGCTGACCGACGCGATCCGCCGGGCCGACGGCATCGAGTGGGTCGGCTGCCGGCACGAGGAGGTGGCCGCGTTCGCCGCCGGCGCGCAGGCCCAGCTCGGCGCCACCATCGGCGTCTGCATGGGCACCGTCGGCCCCGGGTCGGTGCACCTGCTCAACGGCCTCTACGACGCCGCGAAGAGCCACGCGCCCGTGCTCGCCATCGCCGGGCAGGTCCCGCTCGCCGACGTCGGCACCGACATGTTCCAGGAGGTCGACAACGACCTGCTGTTCAAGGACGTCGCCGTCTTCCGCGCCACCGTGACCTCCGCCGAGCAGATCCCCGGCCTGCTGGAGATCGCCGTCCGCACGGCCGTCAGCCGCGGCGGCCCCGCCGTGCTCACCGTGCCCGGCGACATCGGCGACAAGAAGGTCGACGCGGACCGCGAGCCGCGGTTCTCCCTCGCCGAGCGCAGCACCCGCCCCGACGACCCGGCGCTGGACGCCGCCGCGCAGCTGCTCAACGCGGCGGAGAAGGTCACCCTGCTGGTCGGGCGCGGCGCCCGCCAAGGCCGTGACGACGTGCTGGCGCTGGCCGACCGCCTCGGTGCCCCGATGGTCCTCACCCTCAAGGCCAAGGAGGGCTTCGAGGACGACAACCGGTTCCAGGTCGGGCAGACCGGCCTGATCGGCAACCCCGCCGCCGCGCAGGCGATGGACGACGCCGACCTGTTGCTGCTGCTGGGCACCGACTTCCCGTACCGGGCCTGGTACCCGACCGGCAAGAAGGTCATCCAGGTGGACGCCGTCGCCGAGCACATCGGCCGCCGCGTCCCCGTCGAGCTCGGCCTGGTCGGCGACGTCGCCCCCACCGTGGCCGCGTTGCTGCCGCGGCTGTCGCCGCAGGCGTCCCGGAAGCACCTCGACGACACCCGCGCGCACTTCGAGCGCTGGCACGCCGGGCAGGCGCGGCTGGCCGCCCCCGGCCACGACAAGAGCCTGGTGGGGAAGGTCCGTTCGGTCTTCGACAACCAGGACCACCAGATACGCCCCGAGGCCCTGGCCGCGCTGATCGACGAGAACACCGCGCCCGACGCCGTGTTCACCTCCGACACCGGGATGGCCACGGTGTGGCTGTCGCGGTTCGTCCACATGACCGGATCGCGCCGGCTGCTCGGCTCGTACAACCTCGGGTCGATGGCCAACGCGATGCCGCAGGCGATCGGCGCCCAGCTGCGGGACCGCGATCGCCAGGTGGTCGCGTTCTGCGGCGACGGCGGCCTCAGCATGCTGCTCGGCGACCTGATGACCATCCGCACCTACCGGCTCCCGGTGAAGCTGGTGGTCTTCGACAACCGGCGCCTGGGCATGGTGAAGCTCGAGCAGGAACAGGCCGGGCTGCCCGAGTTCGGCACCGAGCTGGACAACCCGGACTTCGCCGCCGTCGCCACCGCGCTGGGCATCACGGGAATCCGGGTCACCGACCCGGACGAGCTGGCCGAGGCCGTCCGGCGCGCGCTGAGCACCGAAGGCCCGGTCCTGCTGGACGTCCTGACCAACCCCGAGGAGATGTCCGTGCCGCCGAAGCCGACGGTGGACCAGGGCTGGGGCTTCGCGATCGCCAAGGTGAAGGAGCACCTCCGCAGCACGGGCGACAACAGCTGACCTGCCCGGGCCGGCGCGGCGGCCGGCGGGTCCGCAACCCGCGAGACGTGAGCAGGACCGCCCGGCGGCCACGATGGGCTGGAGCGCCGGACGCTCGCCCGGTCACGCGCACGATCTCCGGCAGGGAGCGTCGATGTCCACTGTGGACAACTGGCAGCTGTGGGTGCGGCGGGCCGACCTGACGGTCACCGGCCCGCGGGCGGCGGCGCACCCCGCGCTCGCGCCGGGTGCCGTGCGGCTCGAGGTCGAGAAGTTCGCGCTGACCATGAACGTGGTCACCTACGCCCGGCTCGGCGACCAGACATTGCCGTACTGGAACGCTTTTCCGGCCCCGGCGGGGTACGGGCGGGTGCCGGTGTGGGCGTTCGTGCGGGTGATCGACTCGCGCAACCCCGCCATCCCGGTCGGCGGCCGGTACTTCGGCTTCGTGCCGATCGGGACGCACCACACGGTCGAGGCGCTGCCGACGTCCCGCGGGTTCGAGGACGCCGATCCGGACCGGGCGTTCATGCCGGCCTGGTACCGGACGTTCCAGCCGGCCGCCGAACCGGACGACCTGGACGACCAGCGGGCGGTGTTCCGGCCGATCTTCCCGGCGTCGTTCACCCTCGCCGCGTTCGTCGCCGGGCTGGCGGCCGACGGGATCAAGTCGGCGCTGATCACGAGCGCGTCCAGCCGGACCGCGATCGGGCTGGCCCACCTGCTGGCCCGGGACACCGGCCTGCCGGCGGCCGGGCTCACCTCCGCCGCCAACCACGGCTTCGCCGCCGGCACCGGCTGTTACGGCTCGGTGGCCCGCTACGACGAGCCGGCCGCGGTCTCGGTGCTCGCACCGGCGGTGCTGGTCGACCTGACCGGCTCCCACCGGGTGATCACCGACGTCCACGAGCGGTTCGCCGGCGCGCTGGGGCACGTCGCGCTGGTCGGCTTCACCCATCCGGACTCGCAGCAGCACGGACCCGCGTTGACCGACCCGAAGCCGCAGTTCTTCTTCGCCCCGTGGGCGGAGAAGCGGATGGTGGCGGACGAGGGCGAGAGCCGGTTCTACGCCCGCTATCACGAGGCCGAGCAGCGGTTCCTCGAGTCGGCGACCGCGTGGCTCGTCATCCGCCGGCAGCAGGGCCCGGAGGCGATCGCGAAGGCGTTCGGCGCGCTGCTCGCCGGGACGGTGCCGGCCGGCGTCACGGACGTCCTCAGCCCGTGACAGCCGGCTCGCTCTCGAACGCCCGGCGGATCACCAGGTCACGAGCAGCTCGCGAGGACCGCGGAACATCCCGCCCGCGCGCCACGGGACGTCGTCGGCCGCGACTGCGAGCTCGAGCCCGCCGAACCGCCGCACCAGCGTGCTGAGCAGTACTTCGAGTTCCATCCTGGCCAGCTGCGCCCCGACGCAGTGGTGCGGCCCGTGGCCGAACGCGAGGTGCGCGCCCGATTCGCCGTCCAGGTCGAGCACCTCCGGATCGGCGAAGACGTCCGGGTCCCGGTTCGCCGCGTGCACCAGCAGCAGCACCGCGTCACCCGCGGGGATCGTGACACCGCTCAGTTCCACGTCCTCGGTGGCGATCCGCGGGAAGGCGGCGGCGACACCGAGCGGGATGAAGCGCAGCAGTTCCTCTATCCGCGCGGTCAGCCGGTCGGGTTCACGCACCACCGCGGTCCAGCGGTCCGGCTCGCTCAGCAGCGTCCACACCATGTTGCCGATCTGGTTGATCGTCGCGTCGTACCCCGCGACGAGGACGACCCAGGCGAGCTGCACCAGTTCCGCTTCGGACAGCCGGTCGCGCTCGTCGCGGGCCGCCACCAGGGTGCCGAGCAGATCGTCGGCCGGTTCACGACGGCGTCGGCCGACCAGTTCGACGAGGTAGTCGTTCAGGTCCGCACGGTGCGCGCGGCGCTCTTCCGGGCTCATCGCCGACGTCGACAACGCGGCCGCGGCCCCGGCGTGAAATCGCGGCCGGCCCGCTTCGGGAATGCCGAACAATTCGCTGATCGTCGTCACGGCCAGCGGCACCGAAACGTGCCGCACGAAATCGGCGGGCCGCCCGGCCGCGCACATTTTGTCCAGCAAATCGTTCACCACGCGCTCCATGCGCGGGCGCAGGGTGTCCACCCGGCGTTTGGTGAACGCGTTGGCCACCAGCCGCCGCAACCGGCCGTGCGCCGGCGGATCCAGGGAGAGCAACGACCCGGCCTGGTCGGTCAGCTCCGGCCGCACCCGGGGAATGTCCACGCCCACAACGGCTTCCCTGCTGAACCGGCTGTCGGCCAGCACGGTCCGCGTGTCGGCGTACCTGGTGACCAGCCAGCCGTCCCGCCCGTACGGCAGCCGAACCCGGGCCACCGGATCGGCCGCGCGAAGCCGCGCATAAGTCGGATCGAGGTCGAGCGCGTGCGGAGGACTGAACGGATAAGCCTGTGCCACGGGACAGGAATCGTTTCCCGAGTCGCCCTCTGCCATGACCCCTCCACCAGTTAGCTCTGCCGACCCCTCGCAGTGATCTCCCGATCGTCGCGCACAGTAGAGCGTGCGCCTACGGGACGTATCGCAACATCTCCCGCCATGCGCTGTCAGCAAGGCAGCGAAAGGCGGGTGAATCATGATTGCCAAAGCCTCTTCAGCCACGATTTCGGGAGCGAGATCGGCACATGCCTGCATGAGTCCGGCGCACTGGTGATCGCGCCGACCCGTGGACGTCACGCCGGGTGGATGAGGCGGCTTTCGTAGGCGAAGATCACGGCCTGGATCCGGTCGCGGAGCTCGAGCTTGTGCAGGATCCGCCCCAGGTGGGACTTCACGGTCGCCTCCGCGAGGTGCAGCGTGGCGGCGATCTCGGCGTTGGACAGGCCGGAGGCGCGCAGCACGAACGCGTCGTACACGTCGGAATCACGGAAAGCATGGCGGTCACGGGCAACCTGGCCGGCACGGTGACCTGGTACGAGCTACCGACGGCAGCCACCGCGACGGTCCGCACCCACAGCCGCGTGGAGGCTCTGGCGGTGACGCCCACGACGACGGTGTCCGGCCACGCCGACGGCACGGCGATGATCTGGCGGCCCACCCTGCCGCACGCGGCCGCCACGACGAACCTCGACCACGCCGACCGGCTCGCCCTCCAAGACAGAGCACCCGAAGCAACGGGTGCCGAGCGGGCCTGGATCGACTTGGTCCTGGCTCTCGACAAGCAACGGCCCCGCTGACACGGGTTCGACCGGGGCGGCGGTGACCGTCGTTCTCGACAGGCCGCCCGCTTCAGGCCGAGAACTTCCCGGACCGAATCCTGGACGGCGTCGAAGGTGCGCGGAGTGGCACCCCATCGCCGACCGATTCCGCCGCTTGGCTACATGTTCTCGGCTCCCGCTTGGATCGCCTCCCGAATCCTGGCGTAGGTGCCGCACCGGCAGATGTTGCGGATCTCGTCGAGGTCGGCATCGGTGATCGCGTGCCCCGCGGCGGTCGCCTGCTTGACCTTCGCCACGGCGGCCATGATCTGGCCCGGCTGGCAGTAACCGCACTGGGCGACGTCCATTTGCAGCCACGCCTCCTGCATGGGGTGCAGGTCCTTGCCGACCGTCGCGGGCAGTCCTTCGATCGTGGTGATCTCGTCCGTGTCCTTGATGTCGGCGACCCGCACCGAGCAGGGGTTGAACGCTTTCCCGTTGATGTGGCTGGTGCAGGCCTTGCAGACGTCGAGGCCGCAGCCGTACTTGGGGCCGGTGATCCCGAGCAGGTCGCGCAGGACCCAGAGGAGCCGGAGGTCGTCGTCGGCGTCGACGGTGACCTGCCGTCCGTTGACCTTGAAGGTGTGTTGAGGCACGGCTGGCTCCTAGAAGGCGTGGTCGAGACCGTCGGTGGGCGAGGGCGGGGTGGACGGCTGCAGCGGCAGCGGCTCGAAGCTGAGCGTGCCGTGGTTGACCGGGAACGAGGTCGGCATCTTGCCGACGGCCCGGGCGTAGGCGCACGCCACCGCGGCGAACGACGGCGCCACCGCGAGCTCACCGGCGCCGCTCGGATTGGCCGAGGTGTTCGGCATGACGACGACCTGCGTCTCGGGCGGGGTGTTCCACTCCCGGGTGTAGAAGTAGTTGTCCCAGCTGCCTTCCAGCGGGATGCCGTCCTTGATGTGCACGCTCGAGGTCAGGCACATCGCGATGCCGTCGTTGAGGCCGCCGATCATCTGCGCTTCCAGGCCACGCGGGTTGATCGCGAAACCCGGGTCGACGACCACGAGCGCCTTCGTCACCCGCGGCCCGGTGACCGCGTCGGGGATCTCGCGGTCGACCGTCTCGGGCCGGCAGTCGATCTCCACCAGCACGGCGATCGCGCCGCGGTACTCGGCGTGCAACGCGATGCCCTGCGCCGTACCGGCCGGCATCGCGCGGCCCCAGTTGCCGACCTGCGCGGCCTTGTCGAGGACCGCGCGCAGCCGGTCGTCCTTGAGGAACTCACGACGGAACGCGACGGGGTCCTTGCCGAACTTCTTCGCCAGCTGGTCGACGACCAGTTCCTCGGCGGTCACCACGTTCGGCGAGTAGATGTTGCGCATGCTGCCGGTGTTGAACTTCAGCGGGATCTCGTTGAGCAGCTGGGTGGTCACGCCGAAGTTGTAGGGCGAGGACTGGCTCAGCAGGAAGATCGACTCGGCGAAGCTCAGGTTCCCGGCGATCGGCAGCCGGGACGCGAACGCCGTCAGCATCTCCCCCAGCCCGTGGCTGAACTCGGTCTGCACACTGGTGTGCCGCTGCTCGAAGCTGAGCACGTTGCCCAGCAGGTACGTCGCACGCACCCGCGTCACGCACATCGGGTGGATGCGGCCCTGGCGGAAGTCGTCGGTGCGCGACCACATCAGCTTGACCGGCTTGCCCATCTTCTGCGACGCCTCCGCCGCTTCGGCGGCCGCGTCGTGGAACAGGTGCCGGCCGAACGAGCCACCGCCCTGGGTCACGTGCACCTTCACCGCGTCCAGGGGCAGCCCCAGCTGCTTGGCGATGTCCTCCTGCGCGACGATCGGCACCTTCAGGCACGACCAGATCTCCGCGCGGTCCGGCCGGACGTCGGCGATCGCGGCGCCGGTCTCGAGCGGGCTGTTGCTGGCGGCGGCGAAGGTGAACTCCGCGTCGATGTACTGGTCGAGCAGGCCGGGCACGGCCATCGGCAGCTGCGCGGCCTTGAGCTTCTTGAACACGGTCGCGTCGGATTCGCCGTCCACCGTGCCGGGTCCCCAAGTGACCTTCAGTGCGCGGATCGCGTCGATGCACTGACCGAAGGTCCGGCCGCGCACCGCGACGCCGTGCGCGATCGCGACGACGTCGGTGATCCCGGGCATCGCCTTGACCTGCGCGGCGTTGGCGATCGTCCGCGGCGTGCCGTTGATCGTCGGCGGCCGGGCGACCATGGTCGGCAGCGCGTTCGGGACGTCGATGTCGAGGGTGAACTGCTTGGTCCCGGTGACCGAGGCGTGGGCGTCGAGCCGGTTCTGCGGTGTGCCGAGGACCTTGAACTCCGAGCGCGCCTTCAAGGTGGCGACCACGCTGATCGTCGTCGCGGACGCCGCGGCCTTCGACAAGGAGCCGTAGCTCGCCTGGCGGCCGCTGGAGTGCCGGACCGTCCCGGCCGCCGTGGTCAGCTGCGACACCGGGACGCCCCACTGCGCGGCCGCTGCGGCGAGCAGCCGCTGCCGGGCGATCGCCGCGGCCGTGCGGACCGGGGTGTAGATGCTGCGCATCGAGTTGGAGCCGCCGGTGAGCTGGTTCATCAGCAGCTCGGGCCGGGCGTCGGCGAGGGTGACGTCGATCCGGTCCAGTGGCAGGTCGAGCTCTTCGGCGATCATCATCGCGACCGCGGTGGTCATCCCTTGTCCGACCTCGGCCCGCGGGACGGCGAAGGACGCGCGCCCGTCGGTGCCGACACCGACGGTGATCAGGCCCGAGGTCGGGAGGGCGGCGACGTTCTGCAGGTCACCGAGGTCGAAGATGTCCTCGGGCTGCGGCAGCGACGGAATGGACGCTTCGGCCTGGCCCGGCGCGAGTTCGGCGACGCCGATCTGCGCGGCGACGGCGAGCGTCGGCGCGGCGAGCACGAAGCCGAGAAAGCGGCGGCGACCGAGGGTGCGCGGTTCGGGTTCGGGTGGCTGCTCGGCGGGGACGTGGTGGGCCATGAGCGGCTGGTTCCTCTCGAACGACGGTGTCGGAGAAGTGCGGGGCTGGACGCCGCCGAGCCGGAGTGTTGCATAGATCACGCCGCCAAAAGAATGCCCTGACTGCCTACGTTTGGCCTAGCGTCGTTGTGCACGGTGCACAGCCGGTGCTTGTCAGGGCACGCGCGGTGGCGGGAGGAACGGCAGTGCGCGGACCACGAGAGCCAGCTCCAAGGAAAGGTCGCCACCGGTCAGGCGTTGCTCGATCAGCCCTTCGATCCGGTGGATCCGGTTGAGCACCGTGTTGCGGTGGCAGTGCAGGATCTGCGCCGAGCGGGTCGCCGACCCGCCGGTACCCACCCAGGTCGACAGGGTCTCCAGGAGCAGTTCGCGTTCGTCGCCGCCCAGGTCGAGCAGGCCTCGCAGCCAGTTCTGCTGCAGGGACTCGGTCAGTTCGGGCGAGCTGAGCAGCAGCGCCTCGGGCAGCCGTTCGGCGAGGCAGACGACCTCGGACCGGCCCGGTGGCACGGTCCGCATCGCCAGTACCGCCTGGCGGTAGGCCGCGTGCACGGCGGCCAGGCCGTCGACGACCAGGGACACCCCGGCCGGTACGGCCAGCACCGAGCCGACGGCCGCGACCACGCCGGCGACGTCGCGACCGGGTAGCGCCACCAGGCCGACGAGGACGTCGGCACGCGACTGCCAGGCCGACGGTGACCCGAGATCCTCCAGCGCGCTTCCCAGGGGTTCGGCGAAGTCGGCATCGGCGTCGCCGGGTCCGGCCGCCGCGACGACCACGTAGCGCCCGGAGATCGGCAGGCGGAGGGTGCGGGCGGCCTCGTAGGCGAACCCGGTGTCGGCAGCCCGCCCTTGCAGCAGGCCCTCCCACAGGGAGGCGCGGCGTTGTTCGTCCGCACGGACCATGCCGCGCTCAGTGGCGTGATAGGCCTGGGCGACCTGGGCCGAGATCGCGTCGACGACCTCCCACACCCGGGTCGCGAGGTCGAGCATGGCCTCGTTGTTCACCTCTCCGGTGGCCCGGGCCTGGTCGGTCAGGGCCTGCCAGACCAGGCGCCCGCCGAGCCGGAAGGAGCGCAGCACGTCGTCGAGCGGCAGCTGCTGCTCGGCGCGGCGACGCCCGGTGGCGCGGGCCGCGTCGTAGAAGTCCTCGGCGTCGCCGGCGTGACCGATGAGCTGGAGCACGCGCCGGAGGTTGTCGTGGCACGAGTGCCACAGGTCGTCCCGCGGCACGACGTCGACCAGGCGGTAGCCGGGGTTCTGGTCGCCGATCACGGAGACCAGGCCGTCGGTCAGCTCGTCGAGCCCGCCCAGCACGCTGGCCGCGAGCGACCGCGCCGTGTCGCCGTCGTCCGCCCGCACGTCAGTCATCCGCACCCACCGTCGTCGCCCCGCGCCCGGGGATTCGGAGCCGATGGCCGCACGGATCGGATGAGCGGATGTGTGGTGGTCGTGGTCAACCCGATCCGCGCCATCCCTCGCGCGGGACATCGCCGTGCCGAACCGGACGCCCGCGAGGGCAGTATCGGCCGCCCGATGCGAATCCGCCAACCGCGAACCAGCGCCTTGCCGGATTGCCGGACAATCTGACAACCTATGCGGCAGACTGCGTCAAAAGAGGAGGTCGGCTGGTGCGAACCCTTGACGGCGGTGACGTCAGACCTTCGGTCAGCATGACCGAGGCGATCGCGTCGGTGTACGAGGATGCCCCGCGGGGAGGCTGGTGACCGTGGCGGATCCGAGCACCGGCCTGGGTGCGAGCATCCGGCGGCAGAGCACCACCGAGCAGGCCGCCGAAGCCGTCCGGCAGGCCATCCTCTCCGGCCGGCTGCCGCCAGGCACTCCCCTGCGCGAAGCCGCCCTCGCCACCGAACTCGGCGTCTCCCGCAGCACCCTCCGCGAAGCCGCGCGAACCCTCGAAAGCGAAGGCCTCGTCCGCTACCAGATGAACCGCGGCATCGTCGTCGCCGACGTCACCGGGCCGGACATCACCGACATCTACGCCGCCCGCGCCGCCGTGGAACTGGCCGCGGCCGACGCCCTCACCGGGCACCGCGACCCGGAGATCTACCAAACCCTGGCCGACCTGGTCGATCAGATCGAACGCGCCTTCGACCGCGGCGACACGGCCGCCGCGCTCGACGGTGACCGGCTCTTCCACGCCACCCTGGTCGCGGCCACCGGCAGCCCCCGGCTGCGCCGCATCCACGAACAGCTCCAGCAAGAACAGCGCCTCGCCCTGGCACTGGCCGAACGCTCCCGCCGTGAACTCGGCCGCACGACCGACGACCACCGGCGGCTACTGGAAGCGCTGCACGGCAGCCCCGGACAAGCCAGAGCGGAACTCACCGCACACCTGCACGCCGGCGCCGCCGAACTGCGACGGCTGCTCGACCTGCTCACCCACCGGAACGCAGAAGAGGCACCTCGTGGCTGACCACCGCACCGACGGCGCGTGGGACCTGATCGTCACGCCCTGGCACCTCGACGAGCACATCCCGGCCTTCCCGATCCCCGCCACCGCGACTCAGGTCGTCCGTCCGCCCCTCCCCACCGGGCCCGTCCCCGCCCGGATGAACCTGCTACACCGAGCCGCCTTCGACGCGGTGACACAGGCCGCCAAGCCCTTGGTGCTCTCCGGCGATTGCCCCACCTCCCGCGCGTCGGTGGCGGCGCTGCAGCGCCGCCACCCCGACCTGGCCGTGCTGTGGCTCGACGCCCACGGCGACTTCAACACCCCCGCCATCTCGACCAGCGGCTACGTCGGCGGCATGGCACTGGCCATGCTGACCGGCCGCACACCCGGCCTGTTCGACGACACACTCGGCCTGCAACCCATCCCCGACGCCGGCATCGTGCTCGCCGACGCCCGCGACCTCGACCCCGCCGAGCGCGACGCCCTCACCACCAGCCAGGTCCACCGCGTGCCCGCCGACCCCGCCGCGATCACCGCAGCTCTCGACCGGCTCGGCCCGGTCCCCGTCTACCTCCACCTCGACATCGACGTCATCAACAGCGCCGAACTACCCGGCGCACGCTTCCCCTCCGGCCCCGGACCCTCCCTCGCCCAGATCAAGGAATGCCTCGCCGCCGCCTGCGCCACAGCCGACGTCACCGCCGCCTACATCGCCTGCGCCTGGCTACCCGAGCACGCCAACGACCAGACCAGCCGCCAGACGATCACCCGCCTCACCACAGCACTCGGCGCCGACCTGACCTGGCACGAACCCGCCGGCAGCTGACCGTCCAGCCAGGCGCTCGGCCGCCCACGCGAGACGGCCATCAGGCCCCGGAAATCGTCGTCGTCCTGTGGTCAGCTTGCATGCACGCCTCGGCCTTCCTTGATGCTCAACGCAGCCGGCGGCGGGGTCTGGGCCGGGACAAAACGCCACGGGTGTGTACCCGCAGAACCGACAGCAGTGTCCGTCCACGGCGGGAACCGGCCACCGATCGGGCTTGCCTGGTCCGGGCGACCCCGCCAGATCCGCGTCGGTGATTCCTGCAGGAGACCGGGGTCACACGATCGGGCCGTGACGATTCACTACGACCCGGGTCGTAGTGACGTGGAAGTGCGGCGAACCCCGCGAACTTCCGCTCCAGGCAACGAAACTCGATCCGAGGAGCAGCCATGACGAACCCCGCCGTCACCAAGACCCCCGCCAACTCGACCGTGATCGAGCCGGCCGCCACCGGAGCGCTGGTGTCGAAGCAGGGCGTCACCACCATCGCCGACACCGTCGTGGCCAAGGTCGCCGGTCTGGCCACCCGCGAGGTCTCCGGGGTGTTCGCCCTCGGCGGCGGCGCTGCCCGGGCGTTCAGCGCGATCCGCGAGCGCATCCCCGGCGCCTCGGCCTCGGTCGCGCAAGGTGTGTCGGTCGAGGTCGGCGAGCGCCAGGCCGCCGTCGACCTGCAGATCCTCGTCGAGTACGGCGTCTCCATCTCCGACGTCGCCCGCTCGGTCCGCCGCAACGTCATCACCGCGGTCGAGCAGACCACCGGCCTGGAGGTCGTCGAGGTCAACATCAACGTCTCCGACGTGCACATCCCCGGTGACGGCAACGAGGACGACACCACGGTCGTCACCGGCCGCGTCCAGTGAACGCCGGCGTCGAGATCGACGCCGACCGCATCGCCGTCGCCGTGACGGCCCTCCCGAGCGTGGCGGGCCTGCACAGCGGCCGGTTCGGCGAGATCGCCACCCTGCTGCCCGGCCGCCGGATCCCCGGCGTCCGGATCCGGCCCGACGAGATCACCGTCGGCGTCACCGGCCGCTACCCGGCCACCGTCACCCGGATCTCCCTCGACGTCCGCGGCGCCGTCGGGCCGGTCGACCGCCCGGTGCACGTCCGGATCGGCGACTTCGCCGCCCCCACGGCCATCGAGGTCACGCTCGAGAGCCCGGACGCCGTGTCCGCGCCACCGCTTTCCTGAGCCGCCCGGGCCGATCGCCACAGCAAGGAGAACAACCATGACCGCCACCCACCTCGGTCTGCTCACCGGCCTGGCCCTCGGTCTCGCCGCGGCGTTCGGCGGCTTCGGCGCCTTCGTGATCGTGCTGATCCTCGCCGCGCTCGGCCTGCTCGTCGGCCGTGTGCTGGACGGCAAGCTCGACCTGTCCCAGCTGACCGGCCGCGACCGGGGCTGAGCCGCCGTGACCACCGCAACCTGCCGAGCCTCCCGTCCCGGACCGCGCCGGCGGACCTGGACGAACGCGGCAGGCTCACGATCACCGGCCGGACGCTCGAGCGGATCGCCGCCCGCGCGGCCACCGAGGCAGCGCCGCCAGGAGAACGGCGCCGAACACCGACGTCAGCCACGGCCCGCGCAGGGGGCTGCGCCAAGCGAACCGTCACCTGCCATCAGGTGACCCTACGACCGTGGCGGCACCAGCGACGTCGTCGGCGTTCCCCGGTAATAAACCCGCAAGGATCTCTTGTGGACGTTCACTCGTCCGGGGTGCCTGGCCATCGGCACGGGGACGCTGACCCGGATCGCGTCACGCCCGGCACTGCTCGGGGGCCTGCGGCTCGTCCCGGCCGGCCGGGTCACCGAACTCGACCGCGCACCGGCCGCTCGCTTCGGCGCGCGTCGGACGTTCCGGCCGAACACCGCGGGGCCGCAATCGTGCGGCCTGTTCCGCATCACGACTCCGTGCGCGGTGGAAACCGATGCAGCCGACGAGAAACCCCCCGTCGATGAGGGACATTGCCTTCTCCTGTCGTGAGCCTGGCCTTACGTGCCCCAGCGAGCGCACCCGTCGACAGCTGCGGATACCCCGTTGTCCGGGGCCCTGACCGTGTCGGGAAACAGGAGTCGCTCTCGCCTTGGTCCATCCACAATGGACTTCCGGCGGTCTTACGAGAACACGAAGTAGCGCAGCCACAGGTACGGCGCGGCGATCAGCACCGTCAGCAGCGTGACTTGCGCGCCCTTGCGGGTGAACTCCCAGAACGAGATCGGGCTCCCCGACCGCGCCGCGATCCCCAGCATCACCACGTTGGCACTGGCGCCGATCGCGGTCATGTTGCCGCCGAAGTCCGCGCCCAGCGCCAGCGACCACCACAGCGCGTCGGCATGCCCGGGGTCCGGGATGTCCTGCGTCAGCGCGAGCACCAGCGGGCTCATCGTGGCCACGTAAGGGATGTTGTCGATGACGCCGGACAGCAGCGTGGACACGACGAGGATCAGCATCACCGCCACCAGCGCGTCGCCGCCGGTGGCATCCGCGGCGAGCTTCGCCAGGTCGCCGATCACCCCGGTCTTCACCAGGGCACCGATCATCACGAACAGCCCGGCGAAGAACAGCAGCGTCTCCCACTCCACCCCGGCGAGGTAGGCCGACGGCTCGGTGCGGGAGATCAGCACGAGCACCCCGGCACCCAGCAGCGCGACCACCGAGGGCTCGATGTGGAACAGCGAGTGGCCGACGAAGCCCGTGAACACCGCCAGCAGCACGACGCCGCACTTGATCAGCAGGCCGCGGTCGCGGATCGCCTCGCGTTCGTTGAGCCGCATCACGTCGGCCACCCGGGCCGGGTCGACGTCGAACGAGCCGCGGAACACCCAGCGCAGCGCCAGCGCGAACGCGACCACCTCGATCGCCACGATCGGCGTCAGGTTCAGCAGGAAGTCGTTGAACGACAGCCCGGCCCGGCTGCCGATGATGATGTTGGGCGGGTCGCCGATCAGCGTTGCGGCCCCGCCGATGTTCGACGCCAGCACCTCGGCGATCAGGAACGGCGTCGGCTTGATGTCCAGGCGGTCGCAGACCAGCAGGGTGACCGGGGCGATCAGCAGCACCGTCGTGACGTTGTCCAGGAACGCCGACGCGACCGCGGTGATCACCACCAGCAGCACCATGATCCGCAGCGGCGAGCCCTTGGCCCGCTTCGCCGCCCAGATCGCGATGTACTCGAACACGCCGGTGCGGCGCAGCACGCCGACGATGATCATCATGCCGAGCAGCAGGAAGATGACGTCCCAGTCGATCCCGGTGTCGTGCGAGTAGAACGCGTCCTCGGAGCCGGTCACCCCGAGGGCGAGCACGACGCCGGCGCCGGCCAGCGCGGCGACCATCTTCGGGATCTTCTCGGTGGCGATGAAGACGTAGGCGACGACGAACACCACAACGGCGAGCACGGTGCTCATCTCGCCGCTCCCGGGTTCAGTGGTGCGCGAGCGCCAGTTCCAGCAGCCGTGACGCCGAGATCACGCCGAGCAGCTTCTTCTCCTCCATGACCGCGACCAGCGGGCAGCGCAGGCGGGCCATGATCGCCGCGACCTCCACCATCGTGTCGTCGGCCTGCACCCGCGCCAGCTCCGCCGGCTTGTCCGGCAGCAGCGAGCGGACCGTCTTGCCGCTCAGCTTGCCCGCGACCCGGTCGGCCATCGACTCGTCGAGCACCCCGGCCAGCGACGGGTCGTCCCGGACGTAGCCGGGCACCAGGAACTGGACCACTTCGGACGCGGGCAGGATCGACCGCGGGCAGCCCGCGGCGTCGGTCACGACGAGGCCCGGCAGGCGGCGTTCCGCCAGCAGCCGGGCCGCGTCCAGTGCGTCGGAGTCCTGATCGACGACCGGGTACTCCTCGGCCATCTCCACGGCGTGCATCTGCCCAGCTTACGACCGTCCGGGACGGTTCGCGATGACGCTTCACCGGTACGAGCGCCATGAAAATCCGTCCTCGAGCCGCGACCTCCACCCGCGCCGGGCGAAGGGCCGACCAGACTTCCCGGCACACCTGAGCGTAAAGATGCCGCAAAGACCACCGGCGAGCAACTCGGATCCGCCGCGGGTGAACAACGCCGAACGTCCACTGTAGAACGTCCGGGTGACCGCGGTCCGGGCCGCGCGAACCGGGAGTATCGTCGACGCCGGTGTGCCGGGAAGCCTGGTCGGCGTGATTCCGCCGACCCCGGGAGAGCACACCATGACCCCAGCCATCGACGCCGACGGCCTGACCAAGCGCTACGGCGACGTCACCGCGGTGGAAGACCTTTCACTCACCGTCGAACCGGGCGAAATCCACGCGTTGCTCGGCCTCAACGGCGCCGGGAAGACGACCACGATCCGCATGCTGCTCGGCATGGTCCGCCCCACCGCCGGCCGGGTGGCACTCCTGGGCACCCGGGTCCGGCCAGGCGCACGGGCGATCTGGGCCCGCGTCGGCTACCTCGTGGAAACCCCGGCGGCCTACCCCGAGCTGACCGTCACCGAAAACCTCCTGGTCGCCGCCCGGCTGCGCGGCCTGACCGGCCCCGGACCGGTGTCCGACGTGATCGCCCGGCTCGACCTCGGTACTTACGCGCACGTCCGCGCCCGGACACTCTCCCTCGGCAACGCCCAACGGCTCGGGCTCGCCAAGGCACTGATCCACCGGCCTGCGTTGCTCGTGCTGGATGAACCCACCAACGGCCTCGACCCGGCCGGGGTCGCCGAGATCCGTACCCTGCTGAGCGAACTCGCCCACGACGGCGTCGCGGTGCTGCTGTCCAGCCATATCTTGACCGAAGTGGCCCGCACCGCGGACCGCATCTCGGTGCTCGCCGACGGCCGGCTCGTCTGGGCGGGCGACACCGGCGACCTCGTGGCCCAGGCCCGGCCGCGGCTGAGCGTCGGCGCGCGCGACCTGGGCGCCGCGTCGACGGCGCTGCGGGCGGCCGGACACCCCGCCGAGCCGGGCCACGGCACCTGCCTGGTGCTCACCGGTGACCGCGCGATCGGGCATCCCGACGAAATCGCGACGCTGCTCGTGGCCGCCGGCTGCCCGCCCACACGTCTCGCGATCGAGCAGGACGACCTGGAGACGTGCTTCCTGCGCCTGGTCGGCACCCGATGAGCGCCACAACCGCCGCGATCGGAACCGAACTGCTGAAAGCGCGCCGATCCCGCCTGCCGTGGGTCACCGTGAGCGCGTTCACCATCGCCGCCGCGTTCGGCGGCCTGGTGATGTTCATCCTCCAGGACCTGCGGCGAGCCCGGTCCCTGGGCCTGCTCGGCACGAAGGCCGCGCTGACCGGCGGCACCGCCGACTGGCCCGCGTACTTCGCGCTGCTCGCCCAGACCGTCGCGGTGGGCGGCGCGCTCCTGTTCGGCCTGATCGTGGTGTGGCTGTTCGGCCGCGAATTCAGCCAAGGCACGGTGAAGGACCTGCTGGCCCTTCCCACCGCGCGCACCACGATCGTCGGCGCGAAATTCGCCGTCGCCGCCGTGTGGTCCCTGCTGCTGGCCTGCTACCTGTTCGCCCTCGGCCTGCTCGCCGGCGCCGTCATCGGCCTGCCCGGCTGGTCCCCCGCGATCGCCCTCCACGGGCTGGCCGAACTGCTGGTCACCACGGTCCTGACCGTAGTGCTGGTGACGCCGTTCGCGCTGGCCGCCAGCACCGGCCGCGGTTACCTCGCCGGTGTCGCCGCGATGATCGCCGCGGTCTTCTCCGCGCAGGTCGTCACCTTGCTCGGCTACGGGCGGTACTTCCCGTGGTCGGTGCCCGCGCTGTACACCCGGCTCGCCGGTCCCGGCGGCGACCCGCCCGGCGCACTCGGCTTCACCTTGGTCTCGCTGGTGGGCGTTGCGGGCATCGCGGCCACGACGGCCTGGTGGCGCCAAGCCGACCACGACCGCTGAGCGGCCGTCACACGTTCTCGGCGGCCCGGCCGAGGCCATCCGGCCCCATACCAGCCGGGCCGCTCCCGTCGGCGCTCGTTACGCCTCGAACCCCGCGAGCGGACGAACCTCGATCGGCACCGTGATCGCGGCGGTCACCCGGGCCGCCCAGCCCAGCGCAGCGTCGAGGTCCCCGGCCTCGATGAGGTAAAAGCCGCCGAGGTGCTCCCGTCCTTCGGCGAACGGGCCGTCGGTGGTCAGCACCTCTCCCCCGGACTCCCGCACCACCCGCGCGGCACCCGGATCGCTCAACCGGGCACTGAACAGCCACGCCCCAGTCGCCTTGAGTTCCTTCTCCACCTCGCCGAGCAGCTGCTGCGACCGATGCATCTGCTCCGCGGTGGGCTCTTCACGAACTTCACCGTCGACACCGTGTACAGACAACAAGAACTGGGTCATGACCACTCCTCTCGACGGGCGGTTCCCGCCGCTCACCCGTCATACGAACGAGTGTGGCCCGAATCGACAGACCCAGCTTTGTCAACACTTCTTCGGATGAAGCGACATCTCGTGGACGGACGCGCCGCCGCGGCGACGACGTGGTCGTTCGCGTCATCGTGTTCGAAGGAGGCGGCGCTCATGGGCATCGGCAAGCGGCTGGCACGCAAGGCGGTGCGTCGCACCGTTCCCCGCTCGGTCCGGCGCGCGGCGCATTCCGTTCGAACGGTGAAACGCGCCGTGACACCTCGACCGGTGCGGCAGGTCAGCCGCGCGATCCACACCGTCACCAATCCCCTCGGCGCGGCCGAGAACCTGCTCATCAACAGCGTCACCGGCTCACGAAAGCGTGGCCGGCGGACGACCGGCACTCGTTCCCGCACCGCACCGACGCGCACTCGTTCGGCTGCGCCCGCCGTCACCGCCACCGATGTGAGGGCCGCCGAAGGCGCCGCGTCCCACCATCACCTCGCCGAGCTCATGGCCGTCCAACGTGAACGCTTCAGCCCGGCGCAACGGCCGATCATCCCGCCCCCGACCCCGGCCGATCCTGCGGTCTTCCAGCAGCAGGAGTGGGCGAAGGTCAAGCACGACGCCCGGCCCTGGCAACGCGCGCGGCGCCGGGAGCTGCGTCAGGTCTCGAACCGCCGAGGCGCGCAGCTGGCCGCGGAGTTCACCGCACGAGCTCAGGCGCACCACCGGACCCAGCAGACCCAGGCCGACGCGTGGTGGGCAGCGTTGCAGCAAGGACGGCCTCAGGTGCTGCGCGCCGCCCTGGACGCGGCGTTCGCGGACAACCCCGCCCCGGTCCGGATCGTCAACGCGGAACGGCACAGCGCCGATCTGGTCGTCCTGCTCCCCGGGTTCGAGGTGCTGCCCGCCAAGAAGGCACACGTCACACCCACCGGGCGCTTGTCGAGCAAGGCGTGGACCAAGACCGAACTCAACAACGTCTACGCCGAACTGCTCGGTGCCCACCTGCTCGCCACCGTGCGGGAAACCTGGGCCACCGGTCCCTCGCTGACCCATCTGAAGGTGACCGGCCTCCGCCGGGGCCCCGGCGGCGCCGACGAGCACCTGTTCGCCGTCGAGGTCGACCGCGCGAGCGTGGCCTGGCACGACGACGGTGCCGGAGCGGCCATTCTCGATGCGGCTCCGCACGGCCTCAACCGGGTGGGCAAGACGCGCGAAGTACGACCTCGGCCCGCAAGCGCGAGCGTATAGGCACGGCGCTCGAACGGGACGTGCTCGACGCCGGCGTGCGAGAACGAGTCCCGATGGCCCAGGATCAGGCGGGCCATCGGCTTTTGCGATCACTGCCTGGCCGACCTGATCGCGAAGTGCGACGCGACAGCGATCGCGCTCGGAGACGGACCCCGTGCGCGGTTCCGCACCCGGCACAAACCCTGCGGCGCGATCGTCGACGTCTCGCTGGCGATGATCCGGCGAGGAGGCTGGGTCTGCCAGATGTGCAAGTGGATCGAGCACGGCGCGGAGAACCGCCGGCTCGGGTACCCCAACCTCGTCGGTGATTGGCCCGTCGAACGACAAGAGCAGCTCCTCGCCGCGGCGGGAATGAGGTCCCTGCATCCACTCGGCGACCAGGACGGCAACGAGCCGCTCAACGTCGAATGCCTGGAATGTGGCGCCGCCCAGACCGACACGCTCTTCGGCGTCTCCGAAGGAATCCGCCTGTCCTGGCTTCCCTGCGCCGAATGCAACGCGAAGCGGTTCAAGCCGACGCAGGAGACCATCCGAACACGAATGGAGTCGCTGGGCCTCCACCTCGTCGGCGAGTTCACCGGGGATCCCGGGCTGCCGCTGTCTGCGGTGTGCACCCGCTGCTCGACGCCGCGAGCCGTGTCTTGGACCGCGGTCGGCGGCGGGAGCCCACCGTGCTTGCGCTGCGACGGGTCCAAACTGGACCCGGACGCACCGCATCGCGTCTACTTGATCGACTTCCCGCACCTCGGGGACCGCGGCGTCTACAAGGTCGGCATCACACACTGCGCGAACGACAATCGCTTACGCAGCCATGAGAAAGCAGGAGGGACGGTACTGGCGACGATCGAGGTTGCGTGACCTGCTTCCGCGCGGCGGCACCACCGAGTGCTGGTCACGCCACGCCGGCTACCCGGACCTTGCCGAAGCCGCGGCCCGCTGACCAGTACGGAGGGTGTCACCGCGTCCTCGGCGTCTGCCTTCCAGTCCCAGCGATCCCGGATCTCGATGAACTCGGCGCAGCTGCGGATCGAACGGATCGGCGGCCCTGGCAGCGTGAGTCGGACTGCGAGCGTCGTCTGCGGCGTCGCGCTGCCGGTGATCACGGTGTCCTGACGCAAGACCGAGCCTCAAACTTCGGCCCAAGTCATCCAGTCGTCGCCCTCACGTTGCACGCCCCACGCCACCGCCAGTTCCTCGACCATCAGGCGGCCCAGTGCGGCAGCAGCGATGGCCGGCTCGACCCGCGGCGGAGAGGCCGCCGGAGTGCAAACCACCTCGATGTGAGCTGCAGCCGGCATGTCGAACCGGCACAAGTGGACCTCACGCAACCGGCTGCCGTGCCGTTCGGCGTCCGTCACCAGCTCATCCACCATGATGAGGAGGTCGGTCAACCGGGCCGGCGACATGTCCGCGAACACCTCGGCGGCCACCCGGCGCGCTTCGGCACCGGCCGGGACACCAGGCAGCAGGCCACCAGACGACGCGCAGAGAGTGACAATGGCGGGCGGGAAATGGCCCACGGTCACCACTCCTCGCGGTTGAAAGCCCTCCCACCCGTCTACCCGGCATCGGTGACGCGTACACCTGAATCAAGGCGCCGTGAACGACCATCGTGTCCTCAGAACGGCGCCGATCAAGGTCTTCTGACCGCGGGACCCGTCCGTCAACGAACAGCCCGGACCCGCTGCGGTGCATTGACGTCGTGCCGGTTCCCGATGAGCCAGGGTGCCGGACGCCCTTCGTACGTTGCCGGCGCAAGGGCTTGGACTCTGTAGCTGCCGGCAGCGGCGAGCTGCCGCGCCAGTGGGCACCGCAACTTTGCGCTGCCGCCGACGACTGCAGCGGTCACCGATCATCACGCCGGAGCACTTCAGCTTGTCGCGCCGAGGGCGACCAGCGTGCCGATGCGACGCACGGTTACGGATTCGTGACGAGCTGGCCCGTCCTACGGTCACGTCAGCCGCAGCGTCAGCGGCCGACGGGCTGCCGTTGGACGATCGTCAAAGTGGACAGTTCTTGGAGAGTCGGCGTCTTCTGACTCCGGACACAAAGAAGCCCAGGCCTCTGGCCTGGGCTTTTGCTCCCCCGCTTGGACTCGAACCAAGAACCCTCCGGTTAACAGCCGAATGCTCTGCCAGTTGAGCTACAGGGGAATGTCGCTCTTTCCGGTGCCGCGCTCTCGCCCGACAAGAAGAACTTTAGACCATCCCCGCAACCCGGTTCGCACCACCCCCCACTTAGCGCAACCGCCCCCCGCGGCCGGTTTTCCTGGACAATGGACAGTCGGACGACCTATCGACGAGAGGCGTGGACACGGATGAAGAAGTTCCTGCTGGGTGCGGGCCTGGGCTACGTACTGGGCGCCAAGGCAGGCCGGGGGCGGTACGAGCAGCTCGTGCGCACCTACCGCCGGGTCGTCGACCATCCGATGGTCCAGGGTGCCGCCGGGGTCGCCCGGGCCAAGATCAGCGAAAAGGCGGGGCGCCGGCGTTAGACCTGCGCGACGACGAACACGCGGCGGAACTCGAACCACGTCGTGCCGTCGGTGCGCGTGGGGTACGCCTTGTCTAGCCGGGGGGCCAGTTCGGCGCGGAACTGGTCCCACGCCTCATCCTGGAGCACCGCGCGGATCGGGCGCAACGCCGTTCCGGTGATCCACTCCAGCACCGCCCGCGACCCGCGCAGCGGCTGGACGTAGGTCGACTCCCAGGCGTCGACGCCGCAGCCGGCATCGGCCAGGAGGTTCGCGTACTCCAGTGGGGTCGAGACCGCGTCGTCCTCGCGCAGGACCACGTCGGCCAGCTGTGACGACCAGGTCGGGGACGCCGCCAGTTCGCGGGTCAGCGCGTGCGACGGGGCATCGAAGTTGCCCGGGACCTGCACCGCCAGCCACGCGCCCGACGGCAGTTGCCCGGCCCAGCGGCGCAGCAGGTCGCGATGCTCGGGCACCCACTGCAGGACGGCGTTCGACACGACGACGTCGGTGTCCGGCGCCGGTGTCCAGTCGTTGACGTCGAGCACCGCGGCGTCCAGGCCGCGGGCACGCGCGGCCGCCACCATTTCGGGTGAACTGTCGCTGCACTCCAACACGGCACCGGGCCAGCGTTTGCCCAGGTCGACCGTCAGGTTTCCGGGGCCGCAGCCCAGATCGACCACCCGCCTGGGTGACACCGCGCCGATCCGGGACGTCAGGTCGTAGAACGGCCGGGCCCGCAGGTCGGCGTAGTCGAGGTACTTCTCCGGATCCCACACAGGCGCCTCCCGAACAAGCAGTACGCATGTACTGAGTACGAGCGTACTGCTATTCGACGGCGGTAGCCAGCTGCGCGGCGACCTGCTCGGCGATGGCCGCCACCAGCGTGACGTCCGTGCCCGGGTCCGGCCGGACCTGCAGGACGCTGCCGTCGCGGCCGGGGACCTTGCGCTGGACGAACCACGCGCCGCCGTCGCCGATGTCCTGGCGGTGCCGCGAACGCACCGAGCCGTCGACGCGCAGCCGCACGTGGTGCGGCACCCGGCTCGGCTCCGGCAGGCTGAACCGCACGGGCGCGAGGTCGCTCAGCACGACGGCCGACCCGGCGGTGCCGGACTCGGCCGACTCGGTCAGCGTGAAGACGCCGTCCTTCCAGGCCGCTTTGCCGATCAGGTGCCAGCCGACGCGGCGCGCGCCGCCGGCACCGTCCGGGATCCACAGCCCGAGCGGCGTGACGACCAGGTGCCCGCCGCCCTCGACCGGGGCGCTGTCCACGACGTCCTCGCCGGCGTCCAGCGAACCCGCGAAACCGTCGGGGGTGCGGTCGCCGAGCAACCGGCGCAGGAAACTCACGTCAGCTCCACGAGCTGGCGGACGCCTGCTCGCCCAGCGACTTCTTGTACTGCTCCAGCGCGACGAGGTCGCCGAAGAGGGCGCGGTAGTCGTCCGGCGCCTCGACCGGCGACAGCCGCTGCAGCTTCCCCTTGATCTCCGAGATCTGCCGCCCGACGAGGCTTTCCTGCAGCCGGGCGAGGATCGAGGAGATGTAGCGGGAGTCGACTTCGTCCTTGGCCTGCAACGGTTCCACGGCCAGCTCGGAGAGCACCCGGCGGACCGTCCCCTCCGGGCAGTGCGCGGCCGCCGCGTCCAGCAGCGACGGGCCGGTGAGGCCCGAACCGGCCCCGCCTGCCTTCAGCACGGCCTCGTGCACCGCGATGTACACCGGGTGCGTGAACGCCTCCAGCGGCAGCGCGTCGTACTCCGGCCCGGCGATCGCGGGCTGCTGCAGCGCGGCCTTCAGCGCCTCGCGCTGGATCGCGAACCGCGGGTCCTTCGGCGCGGGGCGGGCGACGTCGGACTCCGGGGCCTTCACCTCGGGAGCGCCGACGCGGGCCGGCTGCTTCAAGGGCGCGCCACCGCGCTTGTCGGTCGCGCCCGCGCTGCCGCGCACGCGGTTGACGACCTGGGCGACGTCCTGCCAGCCCACCCACCAGGCGAGCTTCGACGCGTAGCCGTCACGCGCGGCGCGGTCCTTGATCGCCGCGATCATCGGCACGGTCTTCTGCAGCGCCGAGACCTGGCCGTCGACCGAGTCGAGGTCGAAGTTCTTCAGCGTGCTGCGGATGGCGAACTCGAACAGCGGGATCCGGCGCGCGACGAGGTCCTTGACCGCGCTGTCGCCCTTGGCCAGGCGCAGCTCGCACGGGTCCATGCCGTCCGGCGCGACCGCGATGTAGGTCTGGCCGGCGAACGTCTGGTCGCCTTCGAACGCCTTCAGCGCCGCCTTCTGGCCCGCTTCGTCACCGTCGAAGGTGAAGATCACTTCGCCGCGGAAGGCGTCGTCGTCCATCATCAGCCGGCGAAGCACCTTCATGTGGTCTTCGCCGAACGCCGTGCCCGACGACGCCACGGCCGTCGGGACGCCCGCCGCGTGCATCGCCATCACGTCCGTGTAGCCCTCGACCACGACGACCTGGTGCCGCTTCGCGATCTCGCGCTTGGCCAGGTCGAGGCCGAACATGACCTGGGACTTCTTGTAGATCGGCGACTCGGCGGTGTTGAGGTACTTGGCCGAGATCCGGTCGTCGTCGAACAGCCGCCGCGCGCCGAAGCCGACGACCTCGTTGCCGACGTCGCGGATCGGCCAGACGAGCCGCCGGTGGAAGCGGTCCATCGGGCCCCGCTGGCCCTCCTTGGACAACCCCGCCGTCAGCAGCTCCTTGACCTCGAACCCGCGCGTGAGCAGGTGCTTGGTCAGCTTGTCCCAGCCGCCGGGGGCGTACCCGCAGCCGAACGTCTTCGCCGCGGCGGCGTCGAACCCGCGCTCGGACAGGAAGTCCCGTGCGGTGCGCGCCTCGTCGGTGACCAGCTGCTCGGCGTAGAACTCCTGCGCGGCGCGGTGCGCCTCGATCAGCCGGCTGCGGCTGCCGCGGTCGCGCTGGATCGTCGCGCCGCCGCCCTCGTAGGTGAGCCGGATGCCGACCCGGTCGGCCAGCCGCTCGACGGCCTCCACGAAGGTGATCAGGTCGATCTTCTGGACGAACTTGATCACGTCGCCGCCCTCGCCACAGCCGAAGCAGTGGAAGGTGCCGTGCGTCGGGCGGACGTTGAACGACGGGGTCTTCTCGTTGTGGAACGGGCAGAGGCCCTTCAGGCTGCCCCCACCGGCGCGGCGCAGCGCCACGTACTCCCCGACGACCTCGTCGATCCGGCTCCGCTCGCGCACCTCCGCGATGTCGCTGTCCCGAATCCGTCCTGCCACGCCGCCCACTCTATCCCCGCCGGTTGCGGCACACTCGGGGCATGGCCTCCACGCCCACCGCCCAGGACACCCTCGCCGCGCGGTTCGCCGAGCACCGCGGCCACCTGATCGGGGTGGCCTACCGGCTCACCGGCACCCGCGCCGACGCCGAGGACGCCGTCCAGGAGTCGTGGCTGCGGCTGGCCGGGCTCGACGACGCCGGGCAGGACGCGATCCGCGACCTGCGCGGCTGGCTGACCACGGTCGTCGGCCGGATCTGCCTCGACCGGCTGAAGTCGGCCGCGGCGCAGCGGGAGCGCTACGTCGGCCAGTGGCTGCCGGAACCGGTCGTGACGCCGTTCGGGCAGCCGGTCAGCGAGGACCCGCTCGACCTCGCCGTCCGCGACGACGGCCTGCGGATGGCCGCGCTGGTCGTGCTCGACAAGCTGACGCCGGAGCAGCGCGTCGCGTTCGTGCTGCACGACGCGTTTGCGCTGCCCTTCGCCGAGATCGCGGACATCCTCGGCTGCTCGGTGGACGCCGCGCGCCAGCACGGCTCCCGCGGCCGCCGCGCGCTGGCCGACGCGGACCCGGCGCCCCGCGCGCCGCTCGACGAGCAGGCGAAAATCCTCGAGAAGTTCGTCACCGCGCTGCTCGCCGGCGACATCGGCGCGGTCGTCGAGCTGCTGCACCCGGACGCGGTGCTGATCGGCGACTCGGACGGCAAGGGCCGCACCACGCGCCAGCTCATGGTCGGCGCCGACAAGCTCGCCCGGTTCTTCGTCGGGCTCATGCGCAAGTACGCCCCGGAGAGCGTCACCCGCGGCGCGCCGGTGCTGGTCAACGGCGACCTCGGGTTCTACCTGCCGCCGCTGCCCGAGCGCGAGGGTTTCCTGGCGCTCGACGAGCACGTCCAGGCCATGAGCGTCCGCGATGGGAAGATCGTGGCGATCTACGACGTCGTCAACCCGGACAAGCTGACCCGGATCACGCGTCCCGGCGCCGCGCCTTCGTGATCCCGGCCACCAGCACGAGCACGGCGAAGGCACCGAAGTAGGCCAACGCCCAGCCCGGGCTCAACGGCGAGTCGGACAGGGTCGCCGCGTTGCCGCCGTCGCGACCGGCGTTCGCCGCGCCGGAGCCGCTGAGGAACTTCGTGACGGCGTTCAGCGGCAGCCACCGGTGGATCGCCTGCCCGGCCCGCGGAATCAGCGTGATGACGTTCTCCGCCATGAGCGGGTAGCCGACGAGCAGCGCGACCGCGCCGGCGGTGTGGCGCACGAGCAGGCCGACGCCGACCCCGCAGACCGCAGCGAGCGCGAACACCGGACCGGTGCCGGCGACGATCGTCCAGTCCGCGACGCTGTCGAGCGCCAGATCGGCGTCCGGGGCGAGGATCCGCGCGACCAGCCAGGCGAGGAAGGCGGCGGCTTCGCCGAGGAGGAAGGCGTACCCGGCGACGACCGCGGCCTTCGCGGCCAGCGCCGGCCACCTGCTCGGGACGCCCTGGAAGGTGCCGTGGATCGTGCCGGACTGGTACTCGCTCGTCACGGAGAGGGCCGCGAGCACCAGGACGGCGACCAGGCCGAGCTGGAAGCCGAACTGGGTGCTCGCGACCGTGGGCGGCAACCGGGATTCGGTGGCCGTGAGCGCGGTGAGCACGGCCGGCGCGACCAGGGCGACGACCGCGAAGAGGCCGCACGCCCACGGCGTGGCGATGCTGAAGAGCTTGATCCGTTCACTGGCGACGAGGTGCATGCCGGAACGGTCCCGCGGCGGGCACCCCGGGCGCGTCCCACCGGGGTCTGGTTCCCGGGGTCCTACGGGAGCGGGACCCGGCAGGCGTCGCCCGAGGTGAAGCCCTGCTCGACGATGCCGAGCGCGCTGTTCATCCGGGCGCGGGAGTTCTCCAGGCCGATCTGGTAGGTCAGCTCGATGACGCCGTCACGGCCGAACTCGCGCACCAGCTCGGCGACCTGCTCGTCGGTCACCGTGACCCGCTCGGCGGACATCGCGTCGGCGTAGGCGATCGCGAGCCGCTCCCGGTGGCTGAACGCGGGCGACGTCGCGTAGCCGTCGATCCCCTTCAGGCGTCCGACGTCCAGGCCGTCGTGCTTCTGCAGCATGGTGCCGAAGTCGACGCACCACGAGCAGCCGATCCGGGTGGCGACGCGGTAGACGGCCAGCTCGCGCACGTTCGCCGGCAGCTTCTTCGACGCGCGTTGCACCATCAGCTCGTGCACCGCGTTCGCGCGCAGCAGCCCGGGGTGGTGCGCGGCGACGGCCATCGGCTCGGGCACGGCGCCGTACTTCCGGCCGGCGACGCGGTAGAAGAGCTTGAGCAGCGGGCCGGCTTCGGTGGTCTTCTTCGCGGCGATGCGGGGCATGTCCGTCTCCATTCGTCTCGGTCGGGAGAGGAACGAGACGGCGGCCGGGGACGTGACACCCGGCGGGGTGAGCCACGCCACCGGCCTGCTCTCGGCCGGTCAGCCCATCGCGTTCAGCGCTTCCCAGGCGTGCCAAGCCCTCGTGACGCCGAACTGCGCCAGGAACCGCAGCGCGGCGCGGACGTCTTCCGGCGTCGCGCCGCCCCGTTGCGCGCGGCCGACGTGGATGCGGAACGTGTCGGCGAGCGTCTGGTAGCAGACGTCGACGCTCATGCTGACCAGGCCGCGTTCCCGCTCGGTGAGCGTGCCGGGGCCGTGCCCGGTCCGCATCCGTGACTGCAGGTCGAAGTACGCGGCGAAGTGCGGGTCCAGCTCGCTCAGCCGGGCGCGCACCGCGTCCGGGAGCGGGCTCGGCGCGGCGTCCGGGCCGGTCGACACCAGCTCGGCGGCCAGGGTTTCGACGTCCGGATGCGGAAGGCCCAGCTCGGTCTCGAGCTCGGTGATCCGCTCGACGCCCGCGGTCGCGGCGGGGTAACCGCAGTCGTAGGAGACGAAGCGCAGCAGTTCCCGGATGTCCGAAGTGGACACTCCGGCGGCCAGGCCGGCCCGCACGTGCGCGGTGAACGCCAGGCCCAGGCTCCCCTGGCAGACGTCGGCCGTGACGCACAGGAAGGTCTTCTCGCGGTCGGTCAGCTCCGGGATCGCCCGGACGAACTTCGCGGTGGCGCCGGCCAGTTGCGCGAAGGCGGGGTCGAGCGCGGCGAGCCGCTCGAGGCTCGTGGGTGCGGCAGCGGTGGTCAAGATCGTGCTCCCTCAGTTGATGAACGATCGTAGCGCTACAGCTGTAGTGCGAATTACGCTACACCTGTAGCGCAATGGGTGTCCAGCTATAGTGGGACGACCATGACCGAGACCCGCCGCCGTCCCAACGCCCGCGGCAAGGGCGAGCTGCTGCGCGAAGAGATCGTCACGGCCGCCGTCGGGATGCTCGACGAGCTGGCCGACGACGAGGCGCTCTCGCTGAGGGCCGTCGCGCGCGAAGTGTCGATCGCGGCGACGTCGGTCTACCTGCACTTCCCGGACCGCGACGCGCTGGTGCTGGCCGCTATGCAGCGCTGCCACGAGGAGCTGGTGCGGACCGGCGACGACGCCTACGCGGCGGCGCCGGACCCGGCGGCCGCGTTGCGCGCGCGGATCCTGACGCAGGCCGCGTGGGCGCGCGAGCACCCCGGGCTCTACAAGGTGCTGCACGAGAGCAAGGTCCACCGACGGCTCGGGATGCCGTTCAAGGAGGTCATGGTCGCCCGCACGGTCGACGGCGTGCGGGCGTGCATGGACGCCGGCCTGGCCCCCGCGGACGACCCGGTCACGGTCGCCATCGACCTGCGCACCGCCGTCAACGGCATGCTGGCGCAACGGATCAACGAGCCCGACCTGCCGTGGTCACCCGCGGTCGAGCAGGTCGACCGGTTCCTGGCGAAGCTGGTCGGCCTCCCTTGTGTTCCGTGACGAAACGGACTTGGGTGGGCCGGTATGAGCCAGGACTACCAGACGGTGACCCCGCGGATGGTGGTACGCGACCTCGTCGCCGCCGTCGCGTTCCTGCGCACGGTGTTCGGCGCGACCGGTGAGCTGGAGAGCGGCCGCCCCGCCGACCTCCGCATCGGCGGCTCACGCGTCCTGGTCTCGGCCGAGGGCGAGCGGGAGCTGTTCCCCGCGTTCTTGTACGTGTACGTGCCCGACGCGGACGCGACGTACCGCCGCGCCCTCGACTGCGGCGCGACAAGCCTGGAGGAACCGGCGAACACCCCGTACGGCGACCGCCGGGCGATGATCCGCGACCCGTTCGGCAACGTCTTCCAGATCGCCCACGCCCGCGACTGAGCGGCGCTGCTTCGTGTCTTCGTGACTTGATCTCCACCGGATTCCGCGTGGTCAACGGGATTCCCGGCTCGACCGGGTCGTGGCGTAAAAGTGCTCTCGCCGCCGATCAGGGGGCTCGCGAACGCTTCCGCCGCGAAGCCCACTCGGCGGCCTGCTGAACGCCCACCTGAACCAGGCCCCGCCCACTCGAGCCTGCTGCGCCTGGGCACGCCCGCGGCGGGGGCGCGTGCCGCGCTGGGCGCACCTCGTGGTTTCACCGTTCCACCCGCCGAAACCCGGACGTTCACCCGGGTCGAACCGGCGGCGGACACCCACCGTGCCGACGGCTCAGGAGAGCCTCCCGTCGACTCGGATTCGGTGACCCGGAACCACTGAGCTATTCGCCGGTGCTGCCGTCCACCGACTCGCGGATGAGGTCCGCGTGGCCGTTGTGGCGGCTGTACTCCTCCACCATGTGGACCAGGATCCAGCGCAGGTTCGGCTTGCGGCCGTCCGGCCAGCCGCGGACGGCCGGCTGCGCGAGGTCGCCGTTCTCCATCGCCTTCGCGACCAGCTCGCGCGAGCGGGCGACCGTCGACTCCCACATCTCGCGGAGCTGCTCCGGGGTGTCTTCCGCGGCGGAATCCCAGTCCCAGTCCGGGCTTGCCGTCCAGTCGACCGAGTTCCACGGTTCCGCCCGCTCGTTGCCGAACAGGATGCGGGAGAACCAGTGATCCTCCACGTAGGACAGGTGCTTGAGCATCCCGCCGAGGGTCAGCGGGGACGGGCCGACGGTCGCGCGCAGGCCCGCCTCGTCCAAGCCTGCGCTCTTCCACGCCAGCGTCGCGCGGTGGTACTCGAGGAACCCCAGCAGGGTCCCGGCTTCGTCGGCGTCGACCGGCGGCTCGGCCCGGCCCTGCTCGTCCACGATGGTCATGAGCGGGCACTCTACCGATTTTGTCGGTGGGCTCCGCTAGGTTTCCGGGCATGGCTGAATTCGTACTAGTAGCAGGTGCTTGGCTCGGCTCGTGGGCGTGGAACGAGGTGGTGCCGGAGCTCACGGCGGCCGGGCACGGCGCCCACCCCGTGACGCTGTCCGGCGTCGCCGAGAAGAGCGCGGTGCCCGCCGGGCAGGCGATCCACGTCCAGGACATCGTCGACGTCGTCGAGGGCGCGGACCTGCGTGAGGTCGTGGTGGTGGGGCACAGCTACTCGGGCATCCCGGCCGGGCAGGCCGCCGAGCGGATCGGCGACCGGCTGGCGCGCGCGGTGTTCGTCGACTCCAACGTGCCGACCGATGGCGAGTCGTTCACGTCCGTCTGGTCCGAGGCCCAGGTGGCCGCCCTCACCGAACGCGGCTTCTGGCCGCCCCTGACCGCGGAAGACTATGCGGGACAAGGCCTTTCCGACGCCGAGATCGCCCGCATCGTCGGCGGCTCGACCCCGCACCCGGCCGCGTCGCTCACCGAACCGGCCGTCCTGAGCCGGCCGCTGGGCGAGCTGCCGGCGACCTACATCAAGTGCCTGCTCGACGGCGACACACCGAGCCCGGACGTCGTCGAGCTGCTCAAGAGCGACCGGTGGAACCTCGTGGAACTGAACACGGGCCACTGGCCGATGTTCTCGCAACCGAAGGAGCTCGCGACGATCCTGCTCGACGCCGTGAAGGCCTGACCGCCGCCGGTGGGGCTTCCGGAGGCAGCCCCACCGTGGCCGGTCACGCCATCGGCCTGGCTCGTGCGGCCTGGCTCGTGCGGCCCGGCGCCGTCGGCCTACGCCGTCAGCGCGCGGACGTCCCAGACCCAGACCCCGCCGACGAACTCCGCCGGCTTGCGCAGCAGCAGCTCCACAGTGGACTTGAGCGCTTCCTGGTTCTGCCGCGGGCCGACCACCAGCACGTCGGCGTTCCACTTGCGCAGGTCCACCAGGGCCTGGGTGCGGTCGGCTTCGGTGACCTCCGCCGTCTGGCCCGTGCGCTCGACCTCGGCGAACAGGTCCGACGTCGGGAGCGGGACGGCGCCGTACCGGCCGCTGCGGTCCTCCGCGGACGTCGGGCCGACGAAGTAGCCCTCGGGCATCGGGTAGCCGAGGCCCGCGTCCACCTGCCAGTGCAACGGTTCCGCTTCGCCGGTGCTCGGCAGCGGCACCGGCACGAGCGAGCCGCCGGGGGCGATGTACTGGCGCCAGATGCCGTCGGCGAAGAACGGCGGCGACAGCGGGCGCTCGTGCGTCACCAGCTCCGTCGGCGCGATCGGGAGCAGCACCGCCACCACCGCGCCGACCCAGACCAGGCGCAGGGGGAAGCGCTGCTTGCCGTCCAGGGGTTCGGGCTGCTCGGCCGCGGCCGTCCAGACGCGGTGCGTCGCGATCGCCAGCAGCCCGCCGACCACGGGAATGCAGCCCATCGCGAGCCGGGATTCGAGCAACGAGTCCAGCAAGGGCAGCTGCCCCAGCCACTTCCACAGCCCGGGGATGCCGGTGTCCTGGTGCGCCACCGTGATCTCGACGCCCAGCGAGAGGAACGCCAGCACGTACGTGGTGATCGCGAGCGCGCGCGCCACGACGTCGCGCCACAGCCAGATCGTCAGCACCACCACGAGCACGATCAGCGGCCAGCCGAAGAACGCGTTCTCCTCGGTGCGGTTCATCGAGACGTCCGCGGCCGACTCCGGCCAGCCGGCGATCGACTGCGTCGCGAACCGGGTGAACGCCGCGGTGTCGTTGCCCGCCGGGCCGTGCAGCAGCGAATGGAAGCTCTGCGGCCCGAAGAACTGCCAGTACAACGGGAAACCCGCGATCAGGAGCGCCACGACGGCACCGATGCCGACGCCCTTGACCAGCGGCGCGAGCATGCCGCGGATCTCGGCGCGGTGCGGGACCAGGTAGGCGATCACGAAGACCAGGAACGTGAGCCCGAAGATCGCCAGCGGCTCCTCGCCGAGCAGGATCTGCCACGCGACGAGCAGGCCGAGCACGACGCCGTTGCGCACCGGCCGAACGTTGCGCGCGATCTGGAACGCCTTCAGCGCGATGAACGGCAGCACGAACAGCACGACGAAGTTCGGGTGCGCGTTGCCGTGCGAGATCATCGGCGGGGCGAACCCGCAGAACGCGGCGCCGATCGCGGCGGCCGTGCGGTTGGGCACCAGGTGCCGGGAAAACACCCAGTACCAGCCGATCGCGGTGCCGGCGAGCCCGGCGGTCAGCACGATCGCCCAGGTCAGCGTGGCGCCGAAGGTCAGCGTGATCGGGGCGAGCGGGATGTTCAGGCCGAACATCGCCGCGTTCGCCGCCATGTTCACGCCGTACGGGTAGTTCTGCAGGTCCGTGGTGAACGGGTTCTGGAAGTGCAGGACGGACTTCGCGACGACCGTCGAGTACCACTCCCACTGGCTCTGGTCCGACGCGCCGTTCCACAGGTAGCCGCGCTTGAGGTCGAACCACAGGCCGTTGTAGAGCAGGATCGTGAAGAGCAGGAACCCGCCCATGATGGCGGAGTCCGGCCACTGCCAGCGTTTCGGGCCTTCGGGTGGGGCTTCGGGAGCGGGTGGGACGAGCTCGGGGACGGCTTCGGACTTCAAGCTCACGGCTCGACCACCCTGGCGAAGAAGTAAAGCGCGCCGGTGCCGGCGTGCCGGACCAGCAGCAGGAACGGCCGGTCCACCGTCACGGCGACCGGGTCGGACGTGATCATCGAGGTGAGGCGCATGGTCAACGCCGTAGCCGCGGCCCCTTCGAAACCCTGTTCGTCGACCCGCAGCACGGCCTGGTGCACCACCTCGGACACCGCGAGCCGCGGGTCCGGGGAGAGCCCGCTCAGGTCGGCGCGGTCGGTGAACATCGTTTGCACACCCAGGCCGTGCAGCACGCCGGTGAGCGAGCTGGGCACGTCGAGCGAGACCTTGGGGAGCGCCAGCTCCACACGCGTCGAGCGGATCTTGCCGAGCAGGCCGGTGAGCGCCGCTTCGTCGAGCGACGCCTCCGCCTCGGCGAGGTCGCCGTCGGGCAGCAGCACCACGGCCTGCAGGCCACCGGCCGCGACCAGCTGTACCGCCTGCCAGCCGCCGGTGTGCGCGTAGCCGACGTTCTCGCCGAGCCACATCGTCGGCACGTCCCGGGTGCCGGACGGCGCGTGGAACGGCGCGTCGGTGGTGTTGGCCTCGCGGAACGGCAGCTTCCAGGCGGCCTTGAGGTACAGCGCGTTGACGAGCACGGCCGCGATGCCGGTGTCGATCGAGCCCGGCGGCAGCAGCTGCGGGATGAGGCCGTGCGTGGTGCGGCCGACGTCCTCGTTGATCAGGGCGCGGGCACGCTCGGGGTCTTCCCCGAACGGCGCGCTCTCGACGTTCGCCCCGGGCCACCCGGCGAGTTCGGTCTTGAAGCCGTCCTCGAGCGGGAGGCTGTCGGCGGCCCACAGCGTGTTGGCCACGGCGATCTCGGGCGGTTCGGCGCCCCGGCCCTCCTCGACGAGCTGCGTGGCCGCCCGCAGCAGCTCGGCCTGCGCGGCCGGCTCGCCGAGCAGGGCGACCAGCTCCTCGCGGGTGGCCCCCCGGGCGGCGAGCGCGGCCAGCGTCAGCGCGCTGGCCACCGAATACGGCGAGAAACAGGAGTTCCCGCCCTCGGCGCCGAGGGCCCCATGGACGGCAAGGGCGAACCGGAGGTGGCTGTCCGTGGCCATGCGGGCGAGACTACCGGAACCCCTCACCCAGCCGGGCGGCCACGCGGAACTCCCCCACCGGGTGACGAACCCGGCGGCGGCCACCTCACGCCGGAAGCGCCGGCCCGCGTGATCGAGGGGTCAACACGCGTGATCCAGAGGTCGACACGCGTGATGGGGAGGTCAACACGCGTGATTCGAGGGTCGACACGGTGAGGAGCAGGCCCCCGCGTCGTGTCGACCCTTCAATCACGCGTGTTGGCGCCTCAATCACGGGTGTTGGCGCTTCCAGCACGCCGGGACCCGGGCTAGTGGTGGCGGGTCACGTGCCAGGAGTGCCAGGCGTGGGCCTGGGCGTCGGTCAGGGAGGCCACCTGGTCGACGACCACGCGTAGCAGGCCCGCGTCGTCCTTTGCGGCCTTCCACGCCGGGAGGAACAGCGGGTCCAGTGACTCCGGGGCGCGCCTCGCCAAGGCGTGGACCAGTTCGCCCAGCAGCTCGCGCTGGCCTTCCTGCATCGCCAGCCGTCGTCGGTCGCTCATCACGTAGCGCAGGGCCAGGGCCTTGAGCAGGGCCACCTCGGCGGCGACCTGCTCGGGCACGGCCAGCCGGGCCCGGTAGCGGCCCAGCGGGCCCTCGCCGAAGCGGGCTCGGGTTCCGGTGACGGCGGCCGTCGCGAAGCGGCCGACCAGCTCGCTCGTCAGCCGCTTCAGCGCTACCTGCGCGCCGGGTGAGCCGTCCGGGGCCGCCTCGGCCAGGGCCGCGACCACCGGCAGCGCCAGCAGTTCGTCGGCCGCACTCTCCAAAGTGGACACCGACTGGCCGGAGAAGTGCTTGGCCGCGGCCTCGGCGACGGCGGCGCGCTCGTCCGAGTAGGCCAGCACCCGCAGCCGGATCCGGCCGGCGAGCACGCCGTCCTCGACGTCGTGCACCGAGTACGCGACGTCGTCGGCCCAGTCCATGATCTGGGCCTCCAGGCACGTTTCCGCCGCCGCCGCGCCGTCGCGGAACCAGGTGAAGACCGCGGCGTCGTCGGCGTAGACGCCGTACTTCCCCCGGCCGGGCTTGCGCGGCCAGGGGTACTTCGTGGTCGCGTCGAGGCACGCGCGGGTCAGGTTGAGCCCGGCCGTGGCGCCGTTCTCGTCGACCAGCTTCGGTTCCAGCCGGGTCAGGATGCGCAACGTCTGCGCGTTGCCCTCGAACCCGCCGCACGCGGCGGCCACCTCGTCGAGCGCGCGTTCGCCGTTGTGCCCGAACGGCGGGTGCCCGATGTCGTGCGCCAGCCCGGCGGTGTCCACCAGGTCCGGGTCGGCCCCCAGCTCCTCGGCGATGCCGCGGCCGATCTGGGCGACCTCCAGGGAGTGCGTCAGCCGGGTGCGCGGCGCGCCGGTGATCTCGGCGCCCTCCCCCGGGCCGACCACCTGGGTCTTGCCGGCCAGCCGCCGCAGGGCCGCGGAGTGCAGCACGCGGGCGCGGTCGCGGGAGAACGCGCTGCGCCCGTCCGCGCGCGCCCCGGCCAGCGCCGCGCCCTTCGCCGGTTCCGGCCGGAGGCGGGCGGTGTCGTGCTCGCTGTAACCGTGGTCCACCCGCCCAGCTTAAGCGGGAGAGCCGACAAAACGCTCAGCCGTCGAATCAGCCCAGGAAAGTGGCGAAGAGGTCGTCGGCGGGGGTCTTCGTGAGGCGGTAGTACAGCAGCGCGCCGGTTTCACGGACGATGTAGCGGACCTGCGTGACGCGCTCCTGGACGATCGGCCCGCTGTGCGTCGGCGCGGTCCAGGCGTCCAGGCCCAGGTCGTCGGCCATGGTGCGGGCGCGGAAGGAGTGCCACGGGTCGCTGACCAGCACCGCCGTGTGCCAGTCGCGCGCCTCGACCTGCTGGGCGACCGCGCGCAGGCTGCGCAGCGTGTCGCTGCCCTCCCCGACGGCCAGCGTCGCCGCCGCCGGCACACCGCGGCGGGTCAGCCACAGCTGGCCGGCCCGTGCCTCGGTGAAGTTGTCCTCGGCCTTCTTGCCGCCCGCGGTGACGATCATCTTCGCGACGCCCGCGTCGTAGAGCTGCTTCGCCTTGATCAGCCGCGCGGCGTAGATGTCCGACGGCTTGCCGTTGTACTGGGCCGCGCCCAGCACCACGATGACGTCGGCCTGCGTGCGGTCGTTCTCGCGGGCGACCTGCCAGATCCGGAACGCCGTGCCGCCGACGAGGGCGAGCAGCATGAGGGCCGTGCCGAAGGCGATCCGGCGCGCCCAGCTCGCGTGCGACGGTTTGGTGCGTTCAGCGGTACCCACCCCGCCCATCTTGTCAGAAGGTCACCGGCCGCTCACAGCCAGCCGCGCTCCTCGGCGACGCGCACCGCTTCGGCGCGGGTCCGGGCGCCGGTCTTGCCGATCGCGGCGGACAGGTGGTTGCGGACGGTCCCCTCCGACAGGTGCAGCGCGCGGGCGACGTCGGCGACCGTGCTGCCGTCCCTGGCCTCCCGCAGCACGTCCCGCTCGCGCCCGGTGAGCGGGCTGGCGCCGGTGGCGAGCGACTCCGCCGCCAGCGCCGGGTCCACCACCCGGAGTCCACTGTGGACTCGCCGGACGGCCTCGACGAGCTGCTCGGGCGGCGCGTCCTTGACGACGAACCCGGCGGCCCCCGCGGCCATCGCGCGGGCCAGGTAGCCGGGCCTGCCGAACGTGGTGCAGATGATCACCCGGCACGACGGCAGCGCGGCCCGCAGGTCGCCCGCCGCCTCCAGGCCGTCCTTGCCCGGCATCTGCACGTCCAGCAGCGCGACGTCGGGCTTCAGCTCGCGCGCGGCGGCGACCACCTCGTCGCCGGAGCCGACCTGCCCGACCACCTCGATGTCGGATTCGAGGCCCAGCACGGTGGCCAGGGCCCCGCGCACCATGGCCTGGTCGTCGGCCAGCAGCACCCGGATCAAGCGAGACCTCCCGCGGGTTCGGCGCGCACGGCCGGAGCGGCCGCGCGCGGTTCGGGCAGCGGGATCTCCGCTCGCACCGTCAATCCTCCCCCGGGCCGGACCGATGCGCGCACCGTGCCCCCGACCGCGGCGAGCCGCTCGGTGAGCCCGCGTAGGCCGTTGCCCGGGACGACGTCGGCGGCGGTGCCGTCGTCCTCGATCTCCAGCCAGTTGCCGCCCAGCTTCACCTTCACCTGCTTGGCCCCGGAGTGCCGCAGCACGTTCGTGACGGCCTCGCGCAGCACGTACCCGAAGGGGTTCTGGAACTCGGGCCGGACGTTGTCGACCGCGTGCGGCAGGTCGGCGTCGATCTCGGCGGCCCGCAGCGCCGCGCGGGCGCCGACCAGCTCCGCCGAGAGCGACACCTCGCGGTACTCCGACACGGTCGCGCGGACGTCCGACAGCGCGCTGCGGGTGAGGCTCTCGACCTCGCGGATCTCCTCGACCGCGCGCGGGATGTCGCCCGCGCTCTCCAGCACCCGCCGGGCCAGCCCCGCCTTGACGGTGATCGTGGTCAGGCTGTGCCCGAGCAGGTCGTGCAGGTCGCGGGCGACGCGCTGGCGTTCGTTGGTCACGGCGAGCGTGGCGATCTCCTTGTTGGCCAGCTCCAGGCGCCGGATGGCGCGGATGAGGTTGGCCATGAAGAACATCGCCAGCGTCACCGAGCCGACGGTGATCAGGTCGCCGTAGCCGTCGTGGAACCGGCCGCTCACCAGCAGGATCAGCGCCCCGAGCAGCAGCGCGACGACGTCCACGATCACCGACCACGCTGCCGGGGCCAGGAACACCATCACGGCCGTGCCGTAGAGCAGGATGAACGGGCTCGCCTCGACCGCCGCCACCACGCCGAGCCCCAGCGCGACCATCACGATCCCGAAGCCCAGCTTCAGCGGGCGCGCCTGGCGGAAGAAGTACGGGAACAGCAGGTAGCAGACGGCGTAGGCGTAGACCAGGATCCAGATGAGCACGAGCGGCACGGTCACGACGGTCTCGGCCAGGAGCGACTTCGTGATGGGGATGAGGAACGGCAGCAGGAAGACCGCGCCCATGATCGGCCAGCGCACGCTGTCCGGCCCCTGGTTCTTCGGGTCGGGCAGCGGGTCGTCCCACCACCCTTCCCGGGTGTTGAGCCCGAACCGGCGGTTCGTGTCGTCGTTCGCCATCGCCGTTCCTTCTCCCGTCCCCGGCCCTCAGACCCGGGCGCTGTCCTTACGGTAACGCCTGATCACCAGGGCTCCCAGCACGACCGTCCAGCCCGCGAGCACGCCCACGGCCTGCGGGAACGACACCACCATGTCGGTGGTCACCGCGGGCCGCGCCAGCTGCAGCACCCAGTACGTCGGCATCAGCTGGGCGACGTCGTGCATCCAGCCCGGCATGCTTTCGATCGGGATCCACAGCCCGCCGAGGAAGCCCATGCCCAGCGTGACGATCATGTTGACCGGCTGCATCGAGTCGGGCGTGCCGAACTGGCCGAGCAGCAGCCCGAGCAGCACCAGCGGGATCGTGCCGAGCCAGACGCCGGCGAAGATGCGCACCCAGCCGGCCGCGTCGAGGTGCACACCCTCGACGGCCACGGCGAGCACCGGCACGAGGATCAGCGCGGGCAGCCCGACGAGCAGGCCGGAGATGCCCTTTCCGGCCAGGTAGCCGGTGCCGGTCAGCGGGGTCAGGCGCAGCTGCCGCTGCCAGCCCGCGGCCCGCTCGAGTGCGAGCCGGGCGCCGCTGTTCGTCGCGGCGGCAAACGCGCCGAACGTCATCATGTTGATCATGATCACGGCGGCGATCTGCACGTGGTCCGGATCGGAGGACTTGGTGAAGACGTTGGCCTGCAACAGGAACATCAGCACCGGGAACGCGACGACGAAGATCAGGAACCGCGGCGCCCGGAAGTTCCGGCGGATCTCGGTGACCAGGTAGGTGGCGTTCATCGGACGGACTCCGCGGTTTCGTCGGCGGTCAGGGAAAGGAAGGCGCCTTCGAGGCCGACGGCGCTGATCTCGATGTCGTACACCGAAGGCACCGCGGCCTTCAGGGCCCAGAGCGTCGCGTCGGAGTCGCCGGTGGAGATGGCGACGCGGTCGCCGCGCAGCTCGAACTCCTTGACGCCGGGCAGGGCCGCGATCGCGGCTTCGGTGGCGCCCGGCACGGCGGCGCGCAGGCTGCGGCCCCCGGCCAGCGCGCGGACCTCGGCGACCGAACCGTCGGCGACGATCCGGCCGCGCCGCATCAGCACCACCCGGTCGGCGAACTCCTCGGCCTCTTCGAGGTAGTGCGTGGCGAACACGACCGTGCGGCCGGACTCGGTGAACGAGTACATCGACTGCCAGAACTCCCGGCGCGTGCCGACGTCCATGGCCGCGGTCGGCTCGTCGAGGATCAGCAGGTCGGGGTGGCTGACCAGGGCGACGGCGAAGCGCACACGCTGCTTCTGCCCACCGGAAAGCTTGTTCGCGCGGCGCCCGGCCAGCTCTTCCACCCCGGCGGCCTGCAGCGCCTCGGCGACCGGCATCGGCTTGCGGTGCAGTGCCGCGACCATGCCGACGGTCTCGGCGACGGTCAGGTCGTCCATCAGCGCGCCACCCTGCAGCATCGCGCCGATCAGGCCCGCGCGGACGGCGTCGATCGGCTTCCGGCCGAAGACCCGCACCTCACCGCTGTCCGGTGTGCTGAGGCCGAGGATCATGTCGACGGTGGTGGACTTGCCCGCGCCGTTGGGGCCGAGCAGGGCGACGACCTCGCCCGGGGCGATGGTCAGGTCGACGCCGTCGACCGCGTGGACGTCGCCGTAGTGCTTCCGCAGGCCGGTGAGGTGGATCGCGGCCCCCGCCGCCACCGCCTGGATGTCTGTGTCTCGCATGCCCCCAGGCTGTCGCCCCGCGGGCCGCCGTCCCCAGACCGTGCGTCACGACCTGGGGGTGACAGGTGTCAGGGGTGCCGGTCCCCCGAAAGCCGTGAAGGCCTCCTTACCGGCTCTTATGGCCGGTAAGGAGGCCTTCACGGACCTCTCGGAAAAGCGGGGGTCAGCAGCCGATCAGGCGGCCGGCCAGGTAGGACTCCAGCTTGTCGATCGCGACGCGCTCCTGGGCCATGGTGTCGCGCTCGCGCACGGTCACGGCCTGGTCCTCGAGCGAGTCGAAGTCGACCGTCACGCAGTACGGCGTGCCGATCTCGTCCTGGCGCCGGTAGCGGCGGCCGATCGCCTGGGCGTCGTCGAAGTCGACGTTCCAGTGCTTGCGCAGCCGGGCGGCGACGTCCTTCGCCTTCGGGGTCAGGTCGGCGTTGCGCGACAGCGGCAGCACCGCGACCTTGAACGGCGAGAGCCGCGGGTCGAGCTTGAGCACGATCCGCTTCTCGACGCCGCCCTTGGCGGTCGGGGCCTCTTCCTCGTGGTAGGCGTCGACCAGGAACGCCATCATCGAGCGGCCGACACCCGCCGCGGGCTCGATCACGAACGGCCGGTAGCGCTGGCCGGACGCCTGGTCGAAGAACGACAGGTCCACGCCCGAGTGGTTCGAGTGCGTGGTCAGGTCGAAGTCGGTGCGGTTGGCGATGCCCTCGAGCTCGCCCCACTCCTGCCCGGCGTTGAACGCGAACCGGTACTCGATGTCGACCGTGCGCTTCGCGTAGTGCGAGAGCTTTTCCTTCGGGTGCTCGAAGTGGCGCAGGTTCTCGGGCTTGATGCCGAGGTCCTTGTACCACTCCGTGCGCTGGTCGATCCAGTACTGGTGCCAGGTCTCGTCCTCGCCCGGCTCGACGAAGAACTCCATCTCCATCTGCTCGAACTCGCGCGTCCGGAAGATGAAGTTGCCCGGCGTGATCTCGTTGCGGAAGGACTTGCCGATCTGGCCGATGCCGAACGGCGGCTTCTTCCGCGACGTCGTCTGCACGTTGAGGAAGTTGACGAAGATGCCCTGCGCCGTCTCCGGGCGGAGGTAGTGCAGGCCCTCTTCGGTCTCGACCGGGCCGAGGTGGGTCTTCAGCATCATGTTGAAGGCCCGCGGCTCGGTGTACTGGCCGCGCGTGCCGCAGTTCGGGCACGGGACGTCGGACAGGTCTTCCTCCGACGTCTCCTTGCCGCTGCGCGCGGTGTAGTCCTCGGCCAGCTGGTCGGCGCGGAAGCGCTTGTGGCACGAGAGGCACTCGACCAGCGGGTCGGTGAACACCTTGACGTGCCCGGACGCCTCCCACACCTGGCGCGGCAGGATCACCGAGGAGTCGAGGCCGACGACGTCGTCGCGGCTCTGGACCACGGTCTTCCACCACTGGCGCTTGATGTTGTCCTTGAGCTCGACCCCGAGCGGCCCGTAGTCCCACGCCGAGCGGGTACCGCCGTAGATCTCTCCGCTGGGGAAGACGAAACCACGGCGCTTGCACAGGCTGACTACGGTATCGATGGTGTTCGTGGGCACTCCACGCTCCGGAAGCATGCGGGGACGGTTATCGGACTAGAACGTCAAGGGTATCCGCCGGGCCCACCGGGTTTCCGCGCAGGTGAGCCTCGTCAGGGCCGGGAGACCAGCGACGCCGTCACCACCCGGTTGTCCTCGTAGCCCTCGGTGCCGCCGACGTACTCGCCGCCGCAGGTCACCAGGAGCAGCTTGTGCGGGCCGTCCGGGGAGAACAGCTGCTCCGACCGCCCGGCCAGCTCGGACTTGTGGATGGTCTCGGTCGCGTCGACCCGGTACACCCAGGCGCCGCCGGCGGCGTCGGTCAGCTTGACGTCCTGCCCCTGCTTGACCTGCCACAGCTCGTCGAACGGCCCCTTCTTGCCCTTCCAGTTCACGTGCCCGGACAGCAGTGCGACGCCGTGGTCGGCACCCAGCTTCGCGCCCCACCACGCGGCTTCGTCGAGACCTTCGGGGATCTTGAGCGCGCCGTTCGCGTCGAGGTCCTCCTGGACGAGCTTCGCGGCGCCGCCACCGGGCAGCGACAGCTGCGCCGGCGCCTGTCCGGTGTCCGGCGGGGTGCCCTGCGCGGCCGTGGCGGGTGCCGTCGGAACGGGCGTGTTGGCGCCGTTCGCGCTGGCAGGTTCATCCTTTCCGGTGAACACGAGCAGGGACGCGACGATCGCCGCGATCACGAACGCGCCGGCCGCGCCGACGATCCACCAGCGGCCGGGGCCCTTCTTCCGCTCCGCCGTCACCGGGTGCTGGTCCTGCATGTGCCTGTGCTCCTTCGCTCCGTGGGCAGTGCACAGACACACATGCCGCGACGGGCGGCGGAGGTTGCATCGAACTCGGTCAGCCGGTGGGGCGGGTCACCAGGGTCGCGGTCACCAGGCGGTTCTCGTCGTAGCCCTCGGTGCCGCCGACGTAGTCACCACCGCAGGTCACCAGCACCAGCCGGTGCGGGCCGTCCTGGCCGAACCAGCGGGCGGCCTGCGCGGGCAGCGTCTCCTTGGGCAGCGTGACGACGTCGTCGACGCGGTAGACCCAGCGGCCGCCGCGAGCGTCGACGACGCTGACGTCCTCGCCGTCGCGCATCCGCCACAGCTCGTCGAACGGGCCGCGGTCGCCTTCCCAGTTCACGTGCCCGGACAGCAGCGCGGCACCGTGGTCGGCGCCCAGCTTCGCGCCCCACCACGCGGCGTCGCCGAGGCCGCGCGGGATCGGCAGCACGCCGGTGTCGGTGAGCTCGGTGCGGACCAGCCGGGCGGTGGCGCCGTCGGGCAGCCGGACCGTGCCCGGGCGCTGCTGCTCGGTGGACGAGCTGTCGGCGGGCAGCACGGCCGGGGCCGCGTTCTCCCCCGGCAGTGAGCCGGGCGCGGGCGCGGCGATCGACGTGGGCTCGGGCGGCAGCCAGGTCAGCACGACGACCCCGGCCGCGAAGGCGGCGACGGCCAGCGCCCCCGAGACGGCGGCCAGCCCGGTGCGCAGCACCTAGTCCGTCCCGGACTTGCGCCGCCTGCCCAGCAGCAGGGCGACACTCCCGAAGAACACGCCGCCGAAGAGCAGGCCGATGCCGAGCGGGATGCGCGAGAGGTCGCTGCCGGTGTCCGGCGCGGCCGCGCCGAGGTACCCGGCCGGAACCTGCGTCGGCACCGCGGGCTGAGTCGCGCTGGTGCCGCCGCCGGTGGTGCCGGAGGCTTTCGCGACGAAGCCCTTCGGAACCGAGCAGCTGACCCCGCCGAGCACGACGTTCGTCTGGACGTCCTGCAGCGCGGCCCCCGCCGCGTCCTTGACGTGGGTGGTGATCTCGACCCGCCAGCCGGCGACGGCGGTGAAGTCGCCCCCGCGCCAGCCGTCCTGGCGGATCAGCTGGTCGAACGCGGCGACGCGGGTGAGCTTGAGGTCCGAGAGCGTGGTGTCCTTGCTCGCGTTCGTGATGTCGCCGGGCGGGCCCAGGCGCAGGTTCTGCAGCTGCAGGCCGGCGTTGCCGCCGGGCATCGGGACGATGCCGAGCGCGCCGCCGGCCTGGCGCACCCACAGCCGGGCCACCGAGGAGGTGCCGGTGAGCTTCGCCGGGGCGGTGCAGTCGACCGCGGTCTTGGCGCCTTCGAGCACGAGCACGGTGTCGTCGACCGGCTTGGCGCCGCCCTGCCAGGTGTCGCGCAGCGCGTAGTTGGTCTCGGCGACGGCGGTGGGCACGGTGCTCGCCTGCAGCGCGGCGACGACGTTGTGGTCCCGGCTCGCGATCCCCGCGGGGTACGGGTCCTGCGACCCGCTGTAGCGGCCGAGGTCGATCGCGTAGTGCCCGCCGAACGTCGCGCGCTCGCCGTCGTCCTTGGGCACGGCGACCCGGTCGGTGCCGAGCTTCGACTGGCCGGGCAGCAGGGGCGAGCGCTGGGTCTCGGTGATCAGCGAGCCGCCGTGCTGGCCCTCGCCACCGATCCGGACCGACGCCACGTTCGCGAACGAAACCGGGCCGGTCTTCTCGTCGACCGCCTGGCTCTGCGCCCCGGCCACACCCACTCCGACCAGCGGAAACAGGACGGCCGTCACGACGGCTGCCTTCGTTGCGAATCGGGTCATGTCTCCCCACTGCGTTCTGCTCGGGCGGGCGTCGTCGTACGAGAAGCGACGCAACGCTCCGCGACAACCTTGCACCGTCGGCCACGACATGCGAAGCCGAAGAGCCAATATCCCACGAACTCACCCGAACGGGGTAATGCGTCCTGCCGTACCCCTCAGGACGCGGTGACCGGACGGGGCCCGTCCGGGGGAACACTAGGATGGGCCGGGCCGTTATCGGAAATGACTACGGAATTCATGGTCTCAGGCGGCGACGACGACGTGGAGGCAGTGATGGCGACGGTGACGGGGAGTGGCGTCGCGGACGAGGCCGGACCGCACACCCACGAGCTCGAACGGGACCGGGTGGCCCCTTCCCGGCACCCGGCGAGCGGGGTGCTGGCCGACGCCGGCGACCTGCTGCGGGCGCTGGCCGCGCCGGTCCGGATCGCGATCGTGCTGCAGCTGCGCGAGGCCGACCGGTGCGTGCACGAGCTGGTGGACGCCCTCGACGTCGCGCAGCCGCTGATCAGCCAGCACCTGCGGGTGCTGAAGACCGCCGGGGTGGTGCAGGGCGAGCGGCGCGGCCGCGAGGTGGTCTACCGGCTCGCCGACGACCACCTGGCGCACATCGTCGTCGACGCCGTCGCCCACGTGCAGGAAGGAAAGCAGTGATGACTCCCGTCGCGCCACGCGGCCAGGCTCCGGTGCCCGGCCGCCGATCGACCAAGCAGCGGGCCGCGGTCGTCGAGCTGCTGAGCGCCGTCGACGACTTCCGCTCCGCCCAGGACCTGCACGACGAGCTGCGCAAACGCGGCGACGGCATCGGCCTGACGACGGTGTACCGCACCCTGCAGTCCCTGTCGGAGGCCGGCGAGATCGACGTGCTGCGCACCGACTCGGGCGAGGCGATCTACCGCCGCTGCTCGGCGCACCACCACCATCACCTGGTCTGCCGCCTGTGCGGCCGGACGGTGGAGGTCGAGGGGCCGGCGGTCGAGCGCTGGGCCGAGAAGATCGCGGCGGAGCACGGCTTCTCGGAGATCTCCCACACCGTGGAGATCACCGGCACCTGCGGGCAGCACTAACTAGTACTCATAGGGATCCTTCGGGGTCGGGACCGTCGCGACCGAGGCCGCGGTGAAGTCCGGTGTGTAGCTGTTGGCCTGGGTCGCCGTGCCGGGGACGACCTGGCCCGTCACCTCGATCCACGCGTCGCTCGCGTACCGGGCGGCGTCGGTGCCGGTGAGGCGGACCGTCACCGGGAAGGCGTCCGCCGCGCAGCAGCTGATCACCAAGCGGGCCAGCAGGGTCCGGCCTTCGGTGTGCACCACGAACCCGGTCAGCGAGACGGTGCGGCCGTCGAGGGTGCCGGCCTTGTCCCACCCCGCGCGGCTGACGAACTCGTTGACCGACAACGCAACGACGTTCCCCGCGGGCAGCGGCGGGAAGGCCGCCGCGTTGGCCGCGGCCGCGCTCGCCGGGACGCGCGCTTCGGTGCGGATCACCGAGTCGGCGCCCAGCGCGGGTGGCGCGACGAGGAAGACGGCCAGCACGGGGACCAGCAGCAGCCAGGCGGGCCGGGCCGAATGGGAATGGCCGTCATCGTGGTCGTGGTCGTGGTCGTGCTCGGCCTTCTCGGCCGCTTTCGCCCGCGCGGCCAGCAGGTCCCGCACGACGGCGACCGCGCCGAGCAGCACCATGACGGCCCCGCCGGCGATGATCCACGGCTGCTGCGCCGGTTTGACGTAGCGCAGGTAGTCGCCGTTGACGGCGATCTTGATCAGCGCGCCGCCGAGCAGGATCAGCAGGATGTTCTGGGTCTCCCGTTTCACGCCAGCCCCACCACCAGTCCGGTCACCACGGCGCAGGCGGCCGCCACCACGAACGTCACCGGGGCGAACCGCACCGCGAACGCCCGGCCGAACGTGCCCGCCTGCAAGGCGAACAGCTTGACGTCGACCGCCGGGCCGACGACCAGGAACACCAGCTTCGGCAACAGCGGCAACGCCGTCAGGGACGCCGCCACGAAGGCGTCCGCCTCACTGCACAACGCCAGGACCACCGCGAGCACGGCCATCACCACGATGCCCAGCACGAGCTGATCTCCCAATACCCCGAACCACTTCGCCGGGACCAGCACGTTCAGCGCCGACGAGATCAGCGCGCCCAGCACCAGGAACCCGCCGGCCTCGACCAGGTCCGTGCGGGCCGTCTCGGCGAACACGCGCCACCGCTGCCCGCCCGCGACGTCCGGCAGCCGGCGCAACGCGCGCTCGGTGATCCACTCGAGCTTGCCCCAGCGGGCCCACAGCCAGCCCATCACCATCGCCGTGGCCAGTGAGCCGACGAACCTTGCCAGCACCATCTCCGGCTTGCCCGGGAACGCGACCGCGGTGGCCACCAGCACCACCGGGTTCACCGCCGGCGCGGCCAGCAGGAACGTCAGCGCCGCGGCCGGCGCCACGCCCTGGCCCATCAGCCGCCGCGCCACCGGTACCGACGCGCACTCGCAGCCCGGCAGCGCGACCCCGGCGAGCCCGGCGACGCCGACCGCGGCACCGGCGCGGCGCGGCAGCACCTTCTCCAGCACACGCGCGGGCACGAACGCCGCGATCGCGCCGCTGATCAGCACGCCCAGCACGAGGAACGGCAGCGCCTGCACGCAGACGGCGACGAACACGGTCGAGCCGGTGCGCAGCGCGGGCACGTCGAACAGCCGCTGCAGCCAGCCCTGGCCGAGGATCGCGACCAGCAGGATCGCGCACAGCACTTCGACCGAGCTGACCCGGAACCGGCGCGAACGCCGGCCGGGCTCGGTGGAAGTTTCGGAAAGGGTGTCCACGACGGCGATGATGCCAGGACACCGGGACATCGCGTGATCCGCACAGGCCGCGAACGGCCGGACACAGTCCGTTTCGGACCGGAAAACGCCGTTCGCGGCGAAATCACTACTGCGCGGGCAGGATCCCCGGCAGTTCGGTGCGCAGCTGCGACGCCGTCGACACCACGAGCATCAGCAGCGTCCCCAGCGCCGCGGCGTCCAGGCCCACGGCCGGGAACGCGTACCGCAGCGTGACGTCGACGCCGTTGTCGGAGTGCCCGACGCCGAGGGTGCCGAACAGCCCCTGGCCGGCCCGCTCGGCGACCGCGATCGACAGCTCGGGGGCGTCCGCCAGGTCCCAGCCGACCACGCAGGTCAGGGTCAGCACGGTGAGGCCCTCGCCGAGGCGGGTCGCCTGGATGACGCACGGGACGTCGCCGTGGGAGAACGTCAGCGCGCCGTCGTCGTCGACGTGCACCTCGAGGTAGCGCTCGAGGGCGCCCTTGGCGCTGGTCAGCAGTTCCGCGGTCTCGGCCGCCTCGGTCGAGCTCACGACGTGGCCTCCGAAGCCTGATCGACGGCCGCCTGATCGGCAGCAGCCTGGTCGACGGCAGCGCCGAACCGGCGGTCCCGCTTGGCGAACTCCAGGCAGGCCCGCCACAGGTGGGTCCGGTCGAAGTCCGGGAAGAGCGTGTCCTGGTAGACCATCTCGGCGTAGGCCGACTGCCACAGGAGGAAGTTCGACGTCCGCTGCTCGCCCGAGGGCCGCAGGAACAGGTCCACGTCGGGCATGTCCGGCTGGTACAGGTACTTGCCGATGGTCTTCTCGGTGACCTTGTCCGGGCTCAGCTTGCCGTCGGCGACGTCCCGCGCGATCCGCTGCATGGCGTCGCCCAGCTCGGCGCGGCCGCCGTAGTTGACGCACATCGTCATGTTCAGCGCGGTGTTGTGCTTGGTCTTCTCTTCGGCCGCCTGCAGTTCCTTGATCACCGACGCCCACAGCTTGGGCCGGCGCCCGGCCCAGCGGATGCGGACGCCGATCGAGCCGAGGTAGTCGACCTGACGGCGGATGGTGTCGCGGTTGAAGCCCATCAGGAACCGCACCTCTTCAGGGCTGCGCTTCCAGTTCTCCGTGGAGAACGCGTACACCGAGAGCCACTTGACGCCGATTTCGACCGCGCCGGCGGCGACGTCGATCATCACCGCTTCGCCGCGCTTGTGGCCTTCGATCCGCGGCAGGCCACGCTGGTTGGCCCAGCGGCCGTTGCCGTCCATGACCAGCGCGACGTGCTTCGGGACCAGCTCACGCGGGATCTCCGGCGGCACCGCACCGGTCGGGTGCGGCTCCGGGACCCGCAGCTCCGATCGCGACGCCTTGTTCTCGCGTCCCCTGCGCAGCACGGCGAGCCTCCCTGGATGGGTGAAATCGATTCAGGCCCGACCCTACTGCCCGCGCACTCCCTATCCTGCGGGGGTCCGGGTGGCGGAGCCCTCGGCCCGGGGCGAAGCCCCGGATGTCACCGTGGTCTCCCGCGCGCGTCGCTCGACCAGGGGAAGGGACCGGAGCTGACGCTCCAGGTGCCACTGCAGGTGGGCCGCGACCAGGCCACTCGCGTCACGGCGGGTGCCGGGCAGGGTCGACTCGGCCATCGGCCATTCGCCGTGCAGCAGGGCGGTGAGCAGGTCCAGGACCTCGGGCGCGGGGTGCACCGAACCGGGCACGCGGCAGTCCTGGCACATCGAGCCACCGGCGGCGACGCTGAACGCGACGTGCGGACCGGGCAGGCCGCAGCGGGCGCACTCGGTGAGCGCGGGCGCCCAGCCGGCGTAGGACATCGCGCGGAGGAAGAACGCGTCGAGCACCAGGGAGGCGTCGCGCTCCCCCGCGGCGAGCGAGCGCAGCGCGCCGCAGACGAGGAGGTAGAGCTTGAGCACCGGCTCGCCCTCTTCGGCCGAGAGCCGGTCCGCGGTTTCGGCGATCGCGCTGGCCGCGGTGTAGCGCTGGTAGTCGGCGACCAGCGGCAGCGCGAACGCGTCCACGGTCTCGACCTGGGTGATGACGTCGAGCGTGCGGCCGGTGTAGAACTGCACGTCCACGTGGCCGAACGGCTCCAGCCGGGCCCCGAAGCGGGACGAGGTGCGCCGCACGCCCTTCGCCACGGCGCGGACCTTGCCGTGCCGCCGGGTCAGCAGGGTGATGATCCGGTCGGCCTCACCCAGCTTGTGCGTGCGCAACACCACCCCGGTGTCGCGGTAGAGGTTCACCACCCCGACATCGTCCCACTATCGGACGACGCCGGGGTGGACCGACCCGGGTTCAGCAGTAGTAGCCGCTGCAGTACGTGCTCACCGCGGTGGCCGCGACGATGATCCAGATGATCGCGAACGCGCAACCGAGACCGCCGATGATGGAGGCGATGAGGCAGAGCGTCTTGGTCGTCTTCGACGCCTGCTCCGCCATCATGTAGTTGCCCTGCATCTTGTACGTCTGGACCTCGTTGGACTTCATGATCGCGAAGATCGCGAGGATCCAGCAGAGGAAGATGCAGCCGATCGCCCAGCCCTTGTAGTCCTTGATCTGGTTGATGTCGCCACCACCGGGCATGCCGTAACCCGGGGCGCCGAAACCGCCGGAGGGCGGCTGGCCGTATGGCGCGGGCTGGCCGTACGGAGCGGGCATGCCCCCGGACGGCGGGCCGTAACCCGGCTGCTGCGGGAAACCGCCGGACTGCGGCTGCTGGCCGTAAGGCGGCTGCTGCTGGCCGTAGGGATTGGTCATGAACGTCTACCCCAATTACTCGTGAACTTCCGCCGGCAATCCCGGCGGTGGTGCGGAAGTCAGGTGCCGCGGCTACTGCTGCGGCGGCTGGCCGGGCTGCTGCGGCGGCTGCTGCCCGAACTGGCCCGGCTGGATCTTCTGGGTCGCCTCGGCCTCACCCTGGGCCTCGGGACGCAGCATCTGGGTGCGCTCCGCACCTTCGTCGAACGGCGAAGCGCCGCTGCCGCCCGAATCGGGACGCAGCATCTGGGTGCGCTCGGCGCCTTCGTCGAAGGCACCCTGGCCCGGGGGCGGCGCGAGCGGCTGGCCCTGCTGCTGGCCGAAGCCACCGGACTGGGGCTGCTGCGGGAAACCGCCGGCCTGCGGCGGCTGGCCGAAGCCACCACCCTGGGCGGGCTGCTGCGGGAAACCACCGGACTGCGGCTGGTCGAACCCGCCGGATTGCGGCTGCTGCGGGAAACCACCCGACGGCGGCTGGCCGAAGCCACCGGACTGCGGCTGGCCGAACTGGCCGGGCTGCTGCCCCGCCGGCGGGTAACCGCCGCCGAACTGCTGCGCACCGGGCTGGCCGTGCGGCGCGGCGTCGTCGGCGTTGATGACGACGGTGCCGATGATCTTGTCGGAGAGGGTCTGGCTCTTGTCGTCCCACAGCGGCCACAGGTAACCGACGTAGCAGATGATGCCGTCGACGAAGTGCGCGAGGTCGCGCAGGAACGCCATGCCGGCGCCGATCGGCTGCCCGGTGGACTCGCCGACGAGCTTGATCTTCGTGATCCGCTTGCCGAGCGACTGGCCGGTGGTGCCCTGCTGCATCCACCGGTTGTAGACCGACCAGCCGATGCCGGCGAGCGCGCCGAGCAGGTACAGCATGGAGCCGAGGGTGTAGCTGCCGGCGATCGTCACGATCAACCCCAGCAGGTCGATGACGATCAACGGGGCGATGTCGATCAGCAGAGCGCCGGCACGCAGCCCCCAGGGCGCGTAGTTCTGGGGCGGGCCGAACGGAGCACCCTGCTGGCCGAACGGCGCGGGCTGCCCGAACGGGGCCTGCTGACCGTACGGCGCCTGCTGCCCGTAGGGCGGCGGCGCCTGTCCCGGCTGCGGCTGTCCGAACGGCTGCTGGCCGCCGGGCTGTTGCCCGAACGGCTGCTGACCGTAGGGATCGGTCATGTGGGTCTCCCCCTCGCTGGTCACTCCACCGCACACCTCATGCGGAACCGGCCCGAATGTACGGCACGGTCCGCGGGAGCGTACTCGGTTCGCGTTCGCCCGCGTGTGTCAGGCGTCCGCTGTCCGAGTGAACGTCGTGGAGGTCCGACGCGTTACACGGCGCGCCGGTTCCGCTCCGTTGTCATTCAGACGCGCAAACCGGTGAACGGCGCGAACGGGAGGTTGCGGATGGCGAACCAGGCGACGAACACGACGCCGACGGCGAGTGGCGTCCAGCGCCAGTGCAGCCAGCTGTTCACCCACCGGCCCCGCAGCCGCCCGACCGCCCAGGCGACGGTGCTCCAGACGAAGAGCAGCACGAAGACGAGCGAGACGGCGTTGTAGTGCAAGGCCGCGGGGAGGTCGCCGTGCATCAGGCTGTAGGCCATCCGCATGCCGCCGCAGCCCGGGCAGTCGATGCCGAGCAGTGCCTTGGTGGGGCAGACCGGGAGCCAGCCGCCGGGGGTGGTGGGGTCGCCGAGCCAGACGGCCACGCAGCACGCGCCGAGCCCGCCCACCACGGCCATCGGCGCGCTCAAGGCACGCAGCCGGGCCTTGGCCCCCTGGGCCGGGAATCCCGTGTAGACGGTCGTCACGACGCCAGCCCCCAGAACGAGACGCCGGCGATCGCGAACATCACGAAGACGAACAGCAGGTAGAGGCCGATCAGGGCACCGAAGGCGATCGCCGACCACATCGCCCACTTGCGGGCTTCGTCGGCGGCCCGGCGCGCCTCGACGTGGTAGCCCTGGAACCACAGGGTGTTGACCTGGTTCGCCTTCACGATGGCGACGATACCCAACGGCAGGCAGCACATCACCGTCGACAGGATCGCCCAGACCAGGTTGTTCTCCGGGGGCGGCCCGTAGTTCGGCTGCCAGCCGTACGGGGGTTGCTGCGGGTACGGCTGGGTCACCGGTATCGCCTCCTGCTGCCGACGGTCGTCAGTGGGACGCGGCGTCGTCGAGCAGCGTTCCCAGCAGCAGCACACCACCGACGACCAGGGCCACCCAGAACACCACCCCGACGACACCGCCGATGATCGCCCAGCGCCGGGCGGCGCCGGCCGCGCCCCGGGCGGCGTCCGGCTCGCCCTGGGCCCAGAGCCGCTCCACCTTGGCCGCCTGGAAGATCGAGACGATGCCGAAGGGCAGGCAGAGGATCGCGGCGACGATGCCCCAGGCCAGGTTGCTCGACGGCGGGGGCCCAGGGTTGTAGTCGGCGGGCGGGCGCGGGCGCTCGGTCACGTCAGAACCCGAGCCGGCGCAGCTGGCGGGGGTCGCGCTGCCACTCTTTGGCCACCTTGACGTGCAGGTCGAGGTAGACCTTCGAGCCGAGCAGCGCCTCGATGTTCTTGCGGGCGGTGGCGCCGACCTCGCGCAGCCGCTCGCCCTTGTGCCCGAGGATGATGCCCTTCTGGCTGGGCCGCTCCACGTAGAGGAACGCGTGCACGTCGATGAGGTCGTCGCGGCCTTCGCGGGGCAACATCTCCTCGACGGTGACGGCGATCGAGTGCGGCAGCTCGTCGCGGACGCCTTCCAGCGCCGACTCGCGGATGAGCTCGGCGACCAGCGTCTGCTCGGGCTCGTCGGTGAGCTCGCCGCCCGGGTAGAGCTGCGGGCCCTCGGGAAGCCTCGTGACGAGCAGATCCGCGAGCGCGCCGACCTGAAAGCCGTCCACAGCGGACACCGGGATCAGCTCGGCGAAGTCCATCACGTTCTGCAGCGCCAGCAGCTGCTCGGCGACCTGCTGCGGCTGGACCAGGTCGGTCTTGGTGACGATGCCGATGACCGGCGTGCGCTTGGCGATCTTCTCCAGCTCGGCGGCGATGAACTTGTCGCCGGGCCCGATCTTCTCGTTGGCCGGCACGCACAGGCCGACGACGTCCACTTCGGACCACGTCGTGTGCACGATGTCGTTGAGCCGCTGGCCGAGCAGCGTGCGCGGGCGGTGCAGGCCGGGGGTGTCGATGAGGACTAGCTGGGCGTCCTCGCGGTGCACGATGCCGCGGATCGCGTGGCGGGTGGTCTGCGGCTTGCTCGACGTGATCGCGACCTTGGTGCCCACGAGCGCGTTGGTCAGCGTCGACTTGCCCGCGTTGGGCCGGCCGACGAAGCAGGCGAAGCCGGAACGGTGTTCGGTCATCGCTTCAGCACCTCGATGACGTCGCCTGCCGGGTCGGCCAGGATGATCGGCGCGTACTTGGCGATGTCGCGGATCGCGTGCCGGGACGCCTCTTTGAGCAGGCCCTCCCCGGTGACGACGGCGGCGGCTTCGATGCCTTCGGCGCCGCTGGAGAGCGCGGCGGCCACGGCGGCCTGCAGCGCGGTGAGCTTGAAGGACGGCTGGTCGACCGTGCCCGCGGTGTACGTGCGGCCGTCGGTGTCGCGGACGGCCGCGCCTTCCGAGGCCTGGATCCGGGCGCGCGAGGACCGGGCGAGGGTGACCAGCTTCTGGTCCTCCGCCTCGAGGTCAGGCATGTTCGACGCTCCTGTCGCGTTCGTCGGGGTGGGGCAGGCGCGTGCGGCGCCGGGTGGTCCGGTCGGCCGGGTCGGTCATCGCGTCGGCGTCGGCCGGGTGCACCACCACCGAGGTGATGCGCATGCGGCCGCGTCGATCCTTGCCGCCTTCGGCGAACAGCCGGAGGCCGGCGACCTCGGCTTCGGCCCCCGGTAGCGGGACCCTACCCAGTCGTTCCGCGAGCAGCCCGCCCACGGTCTCCACGTCGTGGTCTTCGAGGTCGATGCCGAACAGCTCGCCGAGGTCGTCGATGCCCATCCGGGACGAGACGCGGACCGCGCCGTCGTCGAGCTCTTCGACCTCGGGGCGCTCGTCGGCGTCGGACTCGTCGGTGATCTCGCCGACGATCTCCTCGAGGACGTCCTCGATGGTGAGCAGGCCCGCGGTGCCGCCGTACTCGTCGACCGCGATGGCCATGTGGTTGTGCGAGCGCTGCATCTCCTTGAGCAGCTCGTCGAGCCGCTTGGAGTCGGGGACGAAGCCGGCCTCGTTCATCAGCGTGTCGACGACGGTGCTCGGGCCGTCCGGGTCCATGTACCCGGCCATGAGGTCCTTGATGTTGACGACGCCGACGATGTCGTCGACGGACTCGTCGATCACCGGGAGCCGGGTGAAGCCGGTGCGCAGGGCCAGTGCGAGGGCCTGGCGGATGGTCTTGGTGCGCTCGATCCAGACGATCTCGGTGCGCGGCACCATGACCTCGCGGGCGACGGTGTCGCCGAGCTCGAACACCGAGTGGATCATCTCGCGCTCGGAGTCCTCGACGACGCCGCGTTCCTGGGCGAGGTCGACGAGCTCGCGCAGCTCGACCTCGGAGCTGAACGGGCCTTCCCGGAAGCCCTGGCCGGGGGTGATGGCGTTGCCGACGAGGATCAGCAGCCGGGACAGCGGGCCGAGGACCGAGCCGAGGACGCGGACGGGCCCGGCGACGTAGCGGCCGATGCGGTACGGGTGCTGGCGGCCGAGGGTGCGCGGGCCGACGCCGATGAGGACGTAGCTCACGACGATCATGACGACCGCCGTGACCAGCACGGCGAGGCCGAGCGGCCGCAGCCGCGTGCCGACGAAGACGGTGACCAGCACGGTGGCCGTGAGCTCGCAGCCGAGGCGCAGCAGGAGCAGCAGGTTGATGTGCCGGCGCCGCTCGGCGATGACCGCGGCGAGGTGCCCGGCGCCGGGCACGCCCATCCGGGCGAGGCCGTCGGCCCGGGCTTGCGAGACGGTGCTGACGGCGGCGTCGGCCGCCGCGAACACGCCCGCGAGGAGCACGAGCGCGATCGCGAAGAGGAGCTGGACCATGGCTGGCGCCTAGGACGTTTCCCCGGCGGCTGGCCCGGCGTCCACGGCCGGCTCGGCGTCCGCGTCGAGTCCGGCGATGCCGAGGACGCGGTCGTCGGTGTTGCGCTGGGCGTTGCGTTTCTCCAAGGCGGCGACGGCGTCCTGGTACTCGCCGAGGATGCGCTTCTGGAGGGCGAACATCTCGCGTTCCTCCGCGGGTTCGGCGTGGTCGTAGCCGAGGAGGTGGAGGCAGCCGTGCACGGTGAGCAGGTGCAGCTCGTCGATCAGGCGGTGGCCCGCGGTCTTGGCCTGGTCCTTCGCGAACGCCGGGCAGAGCACGATGTCCCCGAGCAGCGCCGGCGACGCGTCGGGCGCGTCGGGGCGGCGGGAGGAGTCGAGCTCGTCCATCGGGAAGGCCATGACGTCGGTGGGGCCGGGCAGGTCCATCCAGCGTTCGTGGAGGTCTTCCATGACTTCGAGGGTGACCAGGAGGATGGACAGCTCGGCGAGCGGGCTGACCTCCATCTTGTCGAGGGCGTAGCGGGCCGCGGAGACGATGGACGTCTCGTCGACGTCGACGCCGGACTCGTTGGCGATTTCGATGCTCAACGCCGGGTGCCCTTCCAGCCGTTGCTCTGCTGGTCCTGGGCGTCCTGCACGGCTTGCCACTTCTCGTAGGCGTCGACGATGTCGCCGACGAGCTTGTGCCGGACGACGTCCTGGCTGGTCAGTTCGGCGAAGTGCAGGCCTTCGACGCCGCCGAGGATGTCGCGCACGACGCGGAGGCCGCTGCGCTGCCCGTTGGGCAGGTCGACCTGGGTGATGTCACCGGTGACGACGATCTTCGAGCCCTGGCCGAGCCGGGTGAGGAACATCTTCATCTGCTCGGGCGTGGTGTTCTGCGCCTCGTCGAGGATGATGAAGGCGTCGTTCAACGTCCGGCCGCGCATGTAGGCGAGCGGCGCGATCTCGATGGTGCCCGCCTGCATGAGCCGCGGGATCGACTCGGGCTCGACCATGTCGTGCAGCGCGTCGTAGAGCGGCCGCAGGTAGGGGTCGATCTTCTCGTTGAGGGTGCCGGGCAGGTAACCGAGGCGCTCGCCGGCTTCGACGGCCGGGCGGGTGAGCACGATGCGGGTGACGTGCTTCGCCTGGAGGGCCTGGACGGCCTTCGCCATGGCGAGGTAGGTCTTGCCGGTGCCTGCCGGGCCGATGCCGAAGACGACGGTGTGCTTGTCGATGGCGTCGACGTAGCGCTTCTGGTTGAGCGTCTTGGGCCGGATGGTCTTGCCGCGGCGGGAGACGATGTTGAGGCTGAGCACCTCGGCCGGGGACGCGTCCCCGGTGCTCAGCATCCCGATCGTGCGGCGGACGGTGTCCGGCCCGACCTGCTGCCCGCCGGTGGCGAGGGTGACGAGTTCGGCGAAGACGCGTTCGGCGAAGGCGACGTCGGCGGGGGTGCCGGTCAGGGTGACCTCGTTGCCGCGCACGTGCACGTCGGCGGCGAGGAGCTCCTCGGCGACACGCAGGTTCTCGTCGCGGGAGCCGAGCAGGCTGAGGGCGGCGGCGTCGGGGATCGGGAACCGGGACTGGGCCGCCTGGGTGGCAGCGCTGTCGTCGGTCTTGGGGACGTCTCCGGGGACGTCGGGTCGGGCGGCTCCACCCGGTGCGGTTCCGGCCACGTGGCCTCGGCCCTGCTTTCTCGGTGAGGGACTACTGACCCCTCGATGCTACTGGCACCCACCGACAGAACGCAGACGGGTTTCCGCTAATCAGCCCGCATGAGCCCCGAAGAACCCCAAGGGCTCCCCACCAAGCACATGAGCATGCACGTGGAACACAGTCTGCCCAGCATCCGAGTCAGTGTTGAAAACCACCCGATACCCACTCCCGAGGATGCCCTCGAGCTCAGCAACCTTACGAGCAGTAGCAACCACCTCACCCAAGAGAGACGGATCAGCAGCGGCAAGCTCCCCAAGGTTCCGATACCGCTTCTTGGGCACCACAAGCACATGAACCCGAGCCTGGGGCCGAATATCCCGGAACGCAAAGGTCGTCTCGTCCTCATAGACAACATCGGCAGGGATCTCACCAGCAATGATCCGCTCGAAGAGCGTCTCGTCCTCACTCATAGGAAGAACCCTAGCGACCAACCCCGGAAGCCGCCCACACAAGCCGACCACACGAGCCGATGCGAGTGAAGCGAGCGAGCAAGCAACCCGACCACACGAGGCGAGGGCCGAAGGCCCGAGCAAGGAACGCGCCTTTTGAACGAGAGAAACACAAAAGCCGCGGGGGTCCGGGGCTTGCCCCGGCTGGGGGTCTGGGGGTTTGACCCCCAGAGGGCATCGCGAACGCAGAAGCGGCGTTGGAACGAGCGAAGCGAGAGGAAACGCCGCGGCGCGGTAGATCCTGGGGGTCGATCTACCGCGTCCGCGGCTCCGCCGGACCGAGGGGGGAGGTGCCCGGCGGGGTCTGTGTTTTCCCAGTAGCGCGCCGAAACACTGTGTGGCGCGTTAGTAAACGAGAGTAACGGGTCGGAGCGTGATCGCGCCATAACTGGGCGCAAAATCCAGCCTTTTTTTCGGGGGTGATCTTTTCACTGCCACCGGGTGGTGAGGGCGCCCAGCGCGCCGAGGGCGACGGCCGCGGCGGTGGAGGTGCGCAGGACGGTGGTGCCGAGGCGGACGGCCCAGGCGCCGGCTTCCCGGAGGGTGTGGAGTTCGTCGTCGGTGATGCCGCCCTCGGGGCCGACGACGAGGAGGATGTCGCCGGTGTCGGGCAGCGTCAGGTCGGTGAGGCGGTCGGGGACGTCGGACTCGAGGACGATGACCAGGGACATCGTCGTGGCGAGGCCGGCGAGCTCGCGGGTGCCGACGGGTTCGGTGACGTCGGGGACGTGCGCGCGGCGGGCCTGCTTCGCGGCGGCGCGGGCGGTGGTGCGCCAGCGGGCGAGGGCCTTGTCGCCGCGGCCGCCGTCGTCCCACTTGGCGACGCTGCGGGCGGCGCGCCAGGGGACGATGGCGTCGGCGCCGGCCTCGGTGGCGAGTTCGACGGCGAGTTCGCCGCGGTCACCCTTGGCGAGGGCCTGTGCCACCACGACGCGCAGTGCGGGTGGTTCCTCGGTCCAGCGTTCTTCGATCGTGAGGGTCAGCTGCGCGTCGCGGCCGGGTTGCACGGCGTCGACGACGCAGCGGGCCAGGCCGCCGGCGCCGTCGGAGAGGATCAGCCGCTCCCCCACGCGCAGCCGGCGGACGGTCGCCGCGTGCCGGGCTTCCTCGCCGTCGAGCACGGTGCGCCCGGACGCGGGCACCGAAGCGGCGAGGAAGACCGGCAGGGTGGTGTCAGGCACAGCGCAGCTCAGCGGTGGTTCTTGGCGCGCAGCTTGGAGAACAGGCCGCCGTGCTTGTTGCCGTTGGACGCCAGGGTCGGGACTTCCTCACCGCGCTGCGTGGCGAGGTCCATGAGCAGCTCGCGCTGGGCCTCGTCGAGCTTGGTCGGGACGACGACGTCGATGTGGACGTGGAGGTCGCCGCGGCCGTCGACGCGGCCCGAGGACCGCAGCCGGGGCATGCCCTTGCCGGTGAGGACCAGCTCGGCGTTGGGCTGGGTGCCCGGTTCGACGTCGAGCTCGTAGTCGCCGTCGACGAGGGTCGCTATGGGCACCGTGGCGCCGAGCGCGGCCGTGGTCATCGGGATGCGGAAGTTGCAGTGCAGGTCGTGGCCCTGGCGGACGAAGACCTCGTGCGGGGTCTCGTCGATCTCGACGTACAGGTCGCCTGCCGGGCCGCCGCCGGGGCCGACCTCGCCCTGGCCGGACAGCCGGATGCGCATGCCGTCGCCGACGCCCGGCGGAATCTTCGCGGTGACGTTGCGGCGGGCGCGGATGCGGCCGTCGCCGCCGCACTGGCGGCAGGGGTCGGAGATGACCTCGCCGAAGCCGCGGCAGACCGGGCAGGGGCGGGCCGTGACGACCTGGCCGAGGAAGGACCGCTGGACGGACTGGACCTCGCCGGCGCCGCCGCAGGTGTCGCAGGTCTTGACGCCGGTGCCCTCGGTGGTGCCCGCGCCGCGGCAGAGGTCGCAGACGATCGCCGTGTCGACCGCGATCTCCTTGTCCACGCCGGTCGCGCAGTCCTCGAGGCTGAGGCCGAGCCGGATCAAGGCGTCCGAACCGGGCTGGACGCGGCTGCGCGGGCCACGCCCGCGACCGCCTCCGCCGCCACCGGCCGCGCCGAAGAAGGCGTCCATGATGTCGCCGAGGCCGCCGAAGCCGGCGAACGGGTCGCCGCCCCCCGCGCCGCCGCGGCCGCCGCCGTCCATCGGGTCGCCGCCGAGATCGACGATCTTGCGCTTCTGCGGGTCGGACAGCACCTCGTAGGCGGTCGTCACCTCGCCGAACTTGTGCTGCGCGTCCTCCGACGGGTTGACGTCGGGGTGCAGCTCTCGGGCCAGCTTCCGGTACGCGCGCTTGATGTCCTGGTCGCTCGCGTTCTTCGCCACCCCGAGGATGCCGTAGTAGTCCCTCGCCACCGTCTCTGCTTCTCCTTCTGCTCTGCCCGGCTCAGCGGCCGGACAGGATCTGACCCACGTAGTTGGCGACCGCGCGCACCGCGGCGATCGTGCCGGGGTAGTCCATCCGGGTCGGGCCGACCACCCCCATGCCGCCGAGCACCATGTCCTGGCCGTATCCGATCGAGACGACCGAGGTGCTGCGCATCTGCTCGTCCTCATTTTCCTCACCGATGCGCACCGTGATCGCACCGGGGTTGCGGGTGGCGGCGAGGAGCTTGAGGACGACGACCTGCTCCTCGAGCGCTTCGAGGACCTGGCGCAGCGAGCCGGGGAAGTCCGCGACGTTGCGGGTGAGGTTCGCCGTACCGCCCAGGACCAGGCGTTCTTCGGGGTGTTCGGCCAGTGACTCGACCAGCACCGTGCACACGCGGATGAGCGCGTCGCGCAGCTCGCCGGGCGACTTGTCGGGCAGCTCGGCGACGCGCGCGGCGGCCTCGTTGAGCCGCCGGCCGGCCATCGCGGCGTTGAGCACCGTGCGCAACCGCGCGACGCCGTCCTCGGTGATGACGTCGCCGAGGTCGACGGTCCGCTGGTCGACGCGGCCGGAGTCGGTGATCAGCACCAGCATGAGCCGGGCCGGGGTCAGCGGCACCACTTCGAGGTGGCGCACCGCGGCGTTGGTCAGCATCGGGTACTGGACGACGGCGACCTGCCGGGTCAGCTGCGCGAGCAGCCGGACCGAGCGGCGTAGGACGTCGTCGAGGTCCGTGCCGCTGTCGAGGAACGTCGTGATCGCGCGGCGCTCGGCCGCGCTCAGCGGCTTGATCTCGGACAGCCGGTCGACGAAGAGCCGGTAGCCCTTGTCGGTCGGGATCCGCCCGGCGCTGGTGTGCGGCTGGGTGATGTAGCCCTCTTCTTCGAGGGTGGCCATGTCGTTGCGCACGGTCGCGCTGGACACGCCCAGGTTGTGCCGTTCGACGATCGTCTTCGAGCCGACCGGCTCCTGGTTGGAGACGTAGTCGGCGACGATCGCGCGCAGCACGTCGAAGCGGCGTTCGTCCGCGTTGGCCACCCGTTCCTCACCCACTTCGCTCGCTGCTCATGCCGAGTTTACGGAAGCCTGAGCCGGTCGCGCTCAACACCGCCCGTCTCGCCCCGGGTAAAGAACGGATAAATGAATTCCCATGCGTTGTTCTCGGAAAGATTTTCCGGGTTGTCGGCGGAACCGAAACGGGGTTTGCTGCCTCTGATCCGCATGCCCTCCCCCGACTTTCGAGGTCGCCGTGAACACCACTGAACCCGCTTCGGCCGGTATGCCCGAAATCGCCCGGCGCGCCGCGGAGGCCAAGGTCCGGCTCCAGCACATCTCGGCGACGGCCACGAGCGCCGACGGCGCCGTCACGGTGACCGTCAACACCAGCGGTGCGCTGCAGGAACTCACCTTCGGGCCGCGCGCCGACGAGCTGCCGCGCGCCCGCCTCGCCGCGGCCGTCGTGGCCACCGCGAAGCGCGCCCAGGTGCAGGCGGCCCAGCAGCTGACGAGCGTGATGGCGCCGGTGATCGGCGCCGACAGCGACGCGATGAAATTCCTCCGGGAACAGATTCCGGAGCCCGAATTGCCCGCAGAGGAATCACCTCGGGATTTCCCCCGGAAACCGCCGCCGCGGCCGGGTGACGAAGAGGACTTCGGCGGCCCGATCCTGCGCCGGGGGCTGTGATGACGGCCATGAAGGTCGACTTCGACGTCCTCGGCGGCCACGAGGACGAGATCCGCGAGATCGCCGGCCGGGTGCAGCAGGCGCTCGACGCCGCGGGCACCGCCCAGGCGCTCGACTTCGACGCGTTCGGCATCGTCGGGCAGGTCTTCGCCGTCCCGATCCAGGGGTGGGTCGACCAGGCCGAGGGCCTCCTCCAGGCCGCCGTCGACGCCGGGCACGACGTCGCGGACCGGGTGAAGACCGCGCACACGGCGTTCAGCGAGCACGAGCAGCACACGAAGAGCCTCATCGAAGGCATCGGCAAGGAGCTGCCGGCATGACCGAGACGCAGGAGAACCCCCTCGTCGCGACGAGCGAGTCGGCCGGCGGCTTCTGGAGCGGGATGGGTGACGGCTCGAAGGGCGAGCTGGACAACGTGAACGCCCAGACCGGCGGCGCCGGCATCTTCAGCGACGCCGCCTCGACGCTGACCGACGCGCGCAACGGCGACTGGGGCAACCTCGCCATGGACGTCGGCACCGACGCCCTCGACCTGCTCGGCGCGGCGATGGACCCGCTCGGCACGCTGGCCAGCGCGGGTGTCGGCTGGCTGATCGAGCACATCAGCTTCCTCAAGGACGGCCTCGACAAGCTCGCCGGCAAGCCCGAAGCCGTCACCGCCAAGGCCGTGACCTGGTCGAACATCTCCAAGCAGCTCACCGAGACGGCCGAGCAGTACGAGCAGAAGGCGGCGAAGGTCGGGCAGTCGTTCAGCGACTGCGGCTCCGCGGAGGCCTACCAGCGGACGGCGGAGAGCTACGTCGGCGTCCTGCGCGGAGCGGCTTCGCACGCCGACAGCGCGTCGACGGCGATGAACGTCGGCGCCGCGCTGGTCGGCACCGAGCGCGGGCTGATCCGCGACCTGATCTCGTCGTTCGTCGGCGAGCTGATCGTCAAGGCGCTGGCCGCGCTCGCGGCGTCGTGGTGCACCTTCGGCGGCACGATCGCGGCGTTCATCGCCGACTCCGTCGTCGAGGGCGGGGTGCTCGCGGAGAAGATCAGCACGCGCATCACGAAGGTCGTCGAGAAGCTGGAGAGCCTCGCCAAGGGCGCCGGCAAGTCGAAGGCGGCCCTCGAAGGCGCGGCGAACGCGCTGAAGAAGGTCGGCAAGGGCGTCGACAAGCTGGTGGACAAGAGCGTCGACACGGCCGCGGGCATCGAGCGCAAGGCCAACGACCTGAAGCAGGCCGGCAAGGAGGCGAAGACCGCCGAGGAGACGGCCAAGGGGTGGAGCGACGCCGCCAAGGAGCACGTGCCCGGCCGCGAGAAGCTCGAAGGTCCCGGCGAGAAGTACTCCGAGGAGGGCCGCAGCGTGCTGAACCAGCACAAGCTGCTCGACCCGAACGAGAAGGTGCACTGGAGCACGGCCGACACCGTCGGCGTCGTGACCGAGGGCCGCCGCCAGGAGAACGAGCAGATCGACCGGAACCACGAGGCCACGGAGGCCTACGAGAAGGAACACCCCGAGGGCGAGGGCGAGTGATCGAGCAGGCCGAGGTGGAGCTGGCCAACCGCAACGGGCAGCTCCACCCCGCCCAGCGCGGGAAGCTGCTCGACCTCAACTTCTGGGCCGCCGCGGTGGTGGCGGTCGCCGGGGTGGTGGTCGCGGTGCTCGTCGCGACGGTGGCCGACACCGCGGGCGAGGTGCTGGGCACCGTCGTCCCGATCCTGGCGCTGACCGCCTGGTTCGCCTACATCAGCTGGCGGCGGCTGGCCGACGCCCTCGGCGGGCGGCTGCTCGCGGTCACCGGCTGGACGCACGACTTCGACACCGCGCGCCTCACCGACGAGTACCCGATCGGCCTGCACCACAGCCCGGCCGGGTTCAAGAGCGTCGAGACGTTCAGCCTGCGCGCCGGCGGCCGGACCTACCCGCTGGAGCGCGAGCTCCGCGGGCGGATCCGGCCGGACCGGGTCAACACCGTGCTGATCACGCCGCGCAGCAAGCTGCTGATCAACGTGCTCCCCGCCTGACGCGGCGCCGGAACCGCCGACCGGTTCCGGCGTGCGGTCTGCCGCGGCTGGTCGTGAGTGTTCAGGGCGGTTCTAACCGCCCTGAACACTCACGACCGGAGCCGAGCGCTAGGCGGCCGCCTCGGACAGGGCGTCGAACTCGGCGTCGGTCAGCTCGATGTCCGCCGCCGCGATGTTGTCCTCGACGTGCGCGACCGAGGACGTGCCCGGGATCGGCAGCACCACCGGCGAGCGCTTGAGCAGCCAGGCCAGCGCGAGCTGCGACGGCGAGGCGTCGTGCTCCTTGGCCAGGGTGCTCAGCGGGCTGTCCGGGCCGGCGAGGGCGCCGGTGGCCAGCGGGAACCACGGGATGAACGCGATGCCGTGCTCGGTGGCGTGCTCCAGCAGCGGCTCGGCGTCGCGCTTGACCAGGTTGAACATGTTCTGCACGGACACGATCTCCGCGGTCTTCTGCGCCTCCTGCAGGTCCGCGACGCCGACCTCGGACAGGCCGATGTGCCGGATCTTGCCCTCGTCCTGCAGCTTCTTCAGCTCCCCGATCTGCTCGGCGACCGGCACCTTCGGGTCGATCCGGTGCAGCTGCAGCAGGTCGATCCGCTCCAGGCCGAGGTGGCGCAGGCTCAGCTCGACCTGCTGGCGCAGGTACTCGGGCCGGCCGACCGGGATCCACTCGTTCGGGCCCTGCCGGGTGAAGCCGGCCTTGGTCGCGATGACCAGGTCGTCGGCGTACGGGTGCAGGGCCTTCTTCAGCAGCAGGTCGGCGACGAACGGGCCGTAGACGTCGGCGGTGTCGATCAGCGTGACACCCAGCTCGACGGCGCGCCGCAGCACGCGCACGGCCTCCTCCGGGTCCTTCGGGTCACCCCAGACGCCAGGCCCGGTGAGCTGCATCGTGCCGTACCCCAGCCGGGTCACCGGCAGGTCGCCACCGATCGTGAAGGTGCCTGAGTTCTTCGCACTCATCTTTCGTCCCATCGTCGTCCGGGGTGCTCCACCGGGTCTCAACCCGTGGAGCCCCCCGGACAATCCCGGATCACGTCAGGAATTGCGCGGGAACCCGAGGTTCACCCCGGCGTGCGACCGGTCGGGCCAGCGCGAGGTGACGACCTTGGTGCGCGTGAAGAAGTGGAAGCCCTCCGGCCCGTACGCGTGGCTGTCGCCGAACAGCGAGTCCTTCCAGCCGCCGAAGGAGTAGTAGCCGACGGGCACCGGGATCGGCACGTTGACGCCGACCATGCCGACCTCGACCTCGTTCTGGAACCGCCGCGCGGCCGCGCCGTCGCCGGTGAAGATGGCCGTGCCGTTGCCGTACGGGTTGGCGTTGACCAGGTCCAGGGCCTCGTCGTAGGACGCCGCGCGCGCCACCGACAGCACCGGGCCGAAGATCTCGTCGGTGTAGATCGACATCTCCGGGCGCACGTGGTCGAACAGCGTCGGGCCGAGCCAGAAGCCGTCGCCGGGCACCTCGACGCCGCGGCCGTCGACGACCAGCGCCGCGCCCGCCCCGACCCCGGCGTCCACATAGGACTCGACGCGCTCGTGGTGGGCGCGGGTGACCAGCGGGCCCATCTCGGACTCCGGGTCACGCCCGTCACCGACCTTCAGGTTCCCGATCCGCTCGGCGATCTTCGCGACCAGCTCGTCGCCGACCGGGTCGACGGCCACCACGACCGACACGGCCATGCAGCGCTCCCCCGCCGAGCCGAACCCGGCGGACACCGCGGCGTCGGCGGCCAGGTCGAGGTCGGCGTCCGGCAGCACGATCATGTGGTTCTTCGCCCCGCCGAGGGCCTGGACGCGCTTGCCGTGGCGGGTGCCGGTCTCGTAGACGTACCGCGCGATCGGCGTCGACCCGACGAACGAGATCGCCTTGACGTCGCGGTGTTCCAGCAGGCCGTCGACCGCGACCTTGTCGCCGTGCAGCACGTTGAGCACGCCCGCGGGCAGCCCGGCCTCGGCGAACAGCTCGGCGAGGAACACCGCCGCCGAAGGGTCCTTCTCACTGGGCTTGAGCACGACGGTGTTGCCGCAGGCGAGCGCGTTCGGCACGAACCACAGCGGCACCATGGCCGGGAAGTTGAACGGCGAGATCACGCCGACGACGCCGAGCGGCTGGGCGATCGAGTAGACGTCGACGCCGGTGGAGGCGTTCTCGCTGAAGCCGCCCTTGAGCAGCTGCGCGGCCCCGCAGGCGTACTCGACGTTCTCGATCGCGCGGGCGATCTCGCCGGCCGCGTCGGACTCGACCTTGCCGTGCTCGCTCGTGACGATCTTCGCCAGCTCGTGCTTGCGCGCCGAGAGCAGCTCGCGGAAGGCGAACAGCACCCGCGTCCGGCCGGCCAGCGACGTCCCGCGCCAGCCCGGCAGCGCCGCGGTCGCCGCCGCCACGGCCTGGTCGACCTCGGCCTGCCCGGCGAAGTCGACCTGCGCGCGGACCTGGCCGGTCGCGGGGTCGAAGACGTCGCCGGTGCGGGCCGGGGTCCCGGTGAACGGCTTGCCGTCGATCCAGTGGCTGATGCGGTCGGTCACGACGGGCACTCCTTCGCTCGGGGACGTCCCTGCGAGTGTCCGGGCGGGCGCCACGCGGACGCCATCGGCAACGTGTACGGACTCGCCGCCCCGGCCGTACAGTCTGTCCCCTGCCGATCATCGCAACCATCACCAGCGAGGTGCCGTGTACCCGACCGTGGCCGACGTGCTCGCGCTGCCGGTGCTGCGTCAGGGCCGGCCGCACGTCGTCGCGGGCGCCGCCGGGCTGGACGCGCCCGTGCGCTGGGCGCACGTCGCCGAGGTCGCCGACATCGCGCACCTGCTGCGCGGCGGCGAGCTGGTGCTGACGACCGGCGTCGCGCTGCCCGACGACGGCCCGTCGCTGGCCCGCTACGTCGCCGACCTGGCCGGCGTCGGCGCCGCCGGCGTGGTGATCGAGCTGGTCCGGCACTGGAGCGACAAGCTGCCCGCGGCCCTGGTCGAGGCCGCCGACGCGCACGGGTTCCCGCTGGTCACGCTGTCGCGTGAGACGCGGTTCGTGAGCGTCACCGAAGCCGTCAACGGCCAGATCGTCGACGCCCAGGTCGCCGAGCTGCGCGCCGCCGAGCGGGTGCACGAGACGTTCACCGCGCTGACCGTCGCGGGCGCCGAACCCGGCGTCGTGCTGGGCGAGGTCGCGCGGCTCACCGAGCAGCCGGTGGTGCTGGAGACGCTCTCGCACGAGGTGCTGGCCTACGACGCGGCCGGCACCGACCCGGCCGAGCTGCTCACCGGCTGGCCCGCGCGGTCCCGGGTGGTCCAGGTCGGCGAGCGCACCGGCTACCACGCGAACGCGGGCTGGCTGGTCACGATCGTCGGCGCGCGCGGCCACGACTGGGCGCGGCTGATCGTCGTGTGCGCCGACCAGCCGCCGCACCGCCACCGCGTGGTCGCCGAACGCGCCGCGTCCGCGCTCGCCGTGCACCGGCTGGTCGCCAAGGACTCCGACGGACTGGAGCGCCAGGCCCACCGCGCGGTGCTCGCCGAGCTGCTGGCCTCGCCCGCGCCGTCGGCGGAGCTGCTGGCCCGGGCGTCCGCGCTGGCCGTGCCGCTGGCCGGGCGGCAGCTGGTCGGGCTCGCGGTGCGGCCGCGGTTCACCGGCACCGGCCGGCCGGCGTTGTCGACGCCGCCGGTGCTGCGCGAGCTGGCCGAGGCGACGGCGCTGGCCGCGCGCCGCGCGAAGGTGTCGGCGCTGGTGGCGACCGACGACATCGGGGTGCGGGCGCTGATCGCGCTGTCCCCGGAGGCGAACGCCGACGCCGTGTTGCAGCGGCTCGCCACCGACGTCCACGAGGCGCGCAGCAGCGCGCCGGGGGTGCTCGCGGTCGGCACCACGGTGCTCTCGCCCGCCGAAGCGAGCCGGACGCTGCTGGAAGCCGGGCAGGTCGCGGCCGCCGCCCTGGGCGCGGGTGAGGAGCGGGTGCTGCACCGGCTGTCGGACGTCCGGCTGCGCGGCCTGCTGCACCTGCTCGCCGGGGACGAGCGGGTGACGGCGTTCGCGACCCGTGAGCTGGGACCGTTGCTGCACCGCGACGCCGCGTCCGGCAGCCGGCTCGTGCAGGCGCTGCGGCACTACTGCGAGCAGGGCGGCAACAAGTCCGCGGCGGCCGCGGCCGCGCACACCTCGCGGACGGCGTACTACCAGCAGCTCGCCCGGATCGAGCAGGTCCTCGGCGTCCGGCTGGAGGAGCCGGAGTCGATGCTCTCGCTCTACGTCGCGCTGCTGGCGGTGGACCTCACCCGGCCGAGCGAAGAAGACTCACCCGGACGTGCAGCACAGTGATCACCTTCGGCCTGCCGATGAGACCGATATGGCCCTCTTCCCGTTCGCTGCCTGCCTGATGAGCCTGAGCTGCCTCGCGCCCGCGCAGCCGCCGGCGTCGACGTTGCAGCTGACCAGCCACGACACCGCCGACCGGATCGGCTCGGTCGTGCTGACCTGCGACCCGACCGGCGGCACGCACCCGAAGCGCGGGAAGGCGTGCGACGTCCTCGAAGGCGTGAACGGCGACTTCGCCCGCATCCGCGGCCGGCACCAGGCGTGCACGCTGATCTACGCCCCGGTCGACATCACGGTGGTCGGCACCTGGCGCGGCAAGCCGGTGTCGTTCCGCACGACCTACGCCAACCGCTGCGAGGCCGTCCGCGACTCCGACGACGTGTTCGCCTTCTGAGCGGGTTTCATCGGTTTTCGCGCGCGGGAGCCGCCGGGCCGCCCCCACGACGGCCCGGTGGCTCCCGCTCGACCTCATGGACCACGCACGAACGCGCCGTTCGGTTCAGCCGCACCGGCCGAGGGTGACCTCGCGCGCCGTGGAGCGGCTGAGGTTCCAGGCGGGCCAGCCGTCCGGGGTGTCGTCGGCGAGGATCCGCCGCAGCACGCAGGTGCGCACCGGCTCGGGCAGCCGCGCCGAGACGACCGGGACGACGTCCGTCGAGAACCCCTCGAGATAGCTGTGGTCCAGGGGCTTTCCGGCGGCGGCGCGGTCGAGGTTGGCGTCGGCGATGAGCCGTTCCGGATCGAGGAGGGCGAGCGTCAGCAGCGCCGCGGCGGCGGTGCCGATGGCCGCGCGGGGCAGCCACGTCGAGCGCAGCTTGACCAGCGAAGCGATCACCAGCACGAAAACCGCGCCGAACCACAGCTCGCAGACTTCGACCAGCAGCCGCAACACCGTGAAGCCGTAGGCCTCCTGATAGGTCCACATGCGACTCAACGCGGACCCGACGAGCACCAGGCTGAGGCCGCTCAGCGCCCCGAGCAGGACACGCTGGCGGAGCCGGTCGGCCCGGGTGACGTCCGGCGCCCAGCGCAGCGCGGCGGCGACGATGGCGAGCGTCAGCACCGTCACCGCGCAGAGCTGCCAGAAGCCGCCGCGGGCGTATTCGGCCGCGGTCAGGCCGCTGGTGCGCAGGACGTACTCGGTGCCACCGAAGAGCGCCACCAGCCGGACCGCGACGAAGACACTGAAGAGCAGCACGAGGACGCAGAGCGGGACTGTCCACTCCAGACCGTACTTGCTCCGGTATGGACGGTCGGCGGTCGCCCGAGGCGGTGGCGCGGCGAGGAAGTAACAGGACCCGGCGACGACCGACGCGGCGACGACGAAGACGAGACACCACCGCGCGACGGTCGCGACGCTGAGGTCGGGGATCATCGCGCGGACAAGCGCGGCGAAGGCGGCGTCGGCACTGGCGAGCAGCGGCACGAAGACGGCGACGAGCACCGCGGCGGCCAGCACGGCGAGCGCGATCCGCCGGGCCACACCGTCGCGGCGGGCGGTGAACTTCCCGAGTCCGCGCCCGGCCCACGGAACCGCGCGCAGCGCTTCGAGCGGAACGGCGAGCACGTCGTAGAGAACGGTGTGGACGGTCCGCTTCCCCACCAGCGCCAACGATCCACTGACGACGGCCCCCAGCACGCAGAGGGCGAACAGCCACCCGGACGCCCGGATCGCCCCCATGCTCAGCAACGCGAGGGAGAGGGCGGCCCACCCGGCGTTGCGCCAGGTGAAGGTCCCGTCTTGGCCGTCCCGAGCCCGCCGATCGGCGACGACGACGGCCCCGACGACGGCGATCCCGCTGAGCAGCCACCCGATCCCGGGCCGCCAGACAGGCAGCACCAGCGCGGCAACGACCCCAGCCACCCCGGCGGCCGGCAACACGGCCGGAGGCAGTGGCACCACAGCAGACTTGCGCGGCGGCAAGGGCCGCATCAACACCGGCGGCGCAGCCACGGCGACGCCACCACCCGCCCCCGCCCCACCACCCATCCCTGGTTCCGGCCCCACGGCAGCACCAAATCCCCGCCCACCACCGGCAACGGCACCCGGCCGCGCACCGCCACTCCCCGCAGCGCCTACGCCACCCACCGCTCCCGCAGCCGACCCCGGCCCACCGCCCATCTCTGGCTCGCGCCCCACAGCCGCACCAAGTTCCGGCCCGCCACCGGCCGCTGCACCACCCCGCCGTGCGCCACCCCTCCCCGCCGCGGTCGCGTCAACCCGCGCGGCCGAACCGGCCGAACCCTCCGGCGTCTCCGCCACTCGAGGCCCGGCCGAGCGCTTCCCCCGTGGCACGCCGCCGCCGCCGACACTGGACTTGGGCATTTCGCCTGCTTTCTCGCGTACTCGCGTTCACGTTCGCAAATGTCAGATGCCGCTGTGCTCGCGTTCTCGTGAGTGAGAAACAGGGTTAGAACACTGTTTCTCACTCACGACCCCCGGCACTCAGGCCGTCGGGAGGGTCACCCGGATCCGGCCGCCGGTTCCCGCCGATGGCTCCACCACGCCGATCGACCCGCCGTGCAGCTCCACCGCCCACCGGGCGATCGCCAGTCCCAGCCCCGTGCCGCCGCCGGTCGGGCGCTCGCCGCGCGTGAAGCGCTCGAAGACCCGCGTGCGGTCCGCCGGGGCGATGCCCGGGCCTTCGTCGCACACGTCGATGCGCACCTCGCCCACCCGTGTCTCCGCGAGGATCCGCACCACGCCGCCCGCGGGGCCGTGGCGGGCCGCGTTCTCCAGCAGGTTCGCCACCACCTGGAACAGCCGGCCGCGGTCCGCCGTCACCACCGCTTCCGGCGGCGTCACCGCCACCTCGAACCGCACCCCGCGGCCCGCGAAAGCCGCCTCGCCGACGACGTCCGACAACAACGCGGCCAGCGGGAACGACGTCTTGTGCAGCGGGATCGCGCCCGCGTCCAGCCGCGACAGGTCCAGCAGCTCGTCGACCAGCGTCGCCAGCCGCTCGGTCTGCTGCAACGCCGTCTTCAACGTCGCCGGGTCCGGGTCCTCGACGCCGTCGACGAGGTTCTCGAGCACCCCGCTCAACGCCGTGATCGGCGTCCGCAGCTCGTGGGACACGTTCGCCACCAGCTCGCGGCGCTGCCGGTCCGCGTCGCCGAGGTCGCCCGCCATCTGGCTGAACGCCTGCGCCAGCTCGCCCACCTCGTCGCGGGTGGTGGCGCGGATGCGACGCGTGTAGTCGCCCTTCGCCATCTCCCGCGCGGCCGCCGTCATCTCGCGCAGCGGCCGGGTCATCCCGTGCGCCAGCACCTGTGAGAGCACCAACGCCAGCACCATCGCGGTGATCGTCGTCTTCGGCGGCAGCCAGCCGATCTGCCAGTTGAAGAACGCGAACGCGACCCCGCCGGACGCGAGCATCAGGATCGCCAGCTTCAGCTTGATCGACCGGACGCGGTCGAGCGGCCGCGGCAGCAGCTCGGCCACCGTCACGATGACGCGCTTCACGATCCCGCCTCCAGCGCGTAGCCGACGCCGTGCACCGTGCGGATCAGGTCCGCGCCGAGCTTCCGCCGGAGGGCCTTGATGTGGCTGTCCACCGCCCGCGTCCCCGCGGACGTGCCGTGCACGTCCCAGGCCCACACCTCCGAGAGCAGCCGTTCCCGCGGCTGCACCACCCGCGGCCGCCGGGCGAAGTGCACCAGCAGGTCGAACTCGATCGGCGTCAGCTGCGCCGCCACCCCGGCCCGGGCGACGCGCCGCTGGTCGACGTCGATCTCGAGGTCGCCCAGCACGATCCGCGCACCGTGCGCGGACGAAGACCGCTCGACCCGGCGCAGCAGCGCGTGCACGCGGGCCGTCAGGACGCGCATCGAGAACGGCTTCGTGAGGTAGTCGTCGGCGCCGACGCCGAGCCCGACCAGCATGTCCGTCTCGTCGGCGCGCGCGGTCAGCATGAGCACCGGCACCGGCCGCCGCCCCTGGATCCGGCGGCAGACCTCCAGGCCGTCGAAGCCCGGGAGCATCACGTCCAGCACCACCAGGTCCGGCTCGAGCGAAGCTTCGGCCTCGACGGCGGCCGGCCCGTCGTGGGCGACGTCCACGGTGAACCCTTCGGCCCGCAGCCGGGCCGCGATCGACGCGGCGATCGTGACGTCGTCCTCGACGACCAGCACGCGCCGTCCACCCAGTTCCATAGGGGCGACTTTAAGCACCGGAGGTGGAGACGGTCGGCGCGAACTGTGGAGATCCTGTGGAGACGTGAACCGGCAGGTCACGGGGCCTGCGTGTTGCGAAGAGGTTGCGTGAGGACTACGGCGTGATGTGTGACGTACGTCATGCATTGCCACGACGTGAACGCAATCGACAGTCTGCGTTCCGACGCGGCGAAGAGTGAACAGTCTGCCAATGCCACCCGCGCGCACCGGCGCGGAAGATTCCGCAATGGCGCCGACACCCGCAGACCAGCGCGTGCACGAGGACGGCCGGGTCGAGCTCGAACCCGGTGACGTCCGGTCTCTCGAAGGCAGCCGGTTCTTCAACGACGAACTGGCCCCTGTCCCCGTCCAAAAGCGAACCTGGACCACCTACAACTACTTCGCGCTCTGGATGGGGATGGCTCACAACATCCCCAGCTACGCACTGGCCGCGTCGCTGATCGCCCTCGGCATGAACTGGGTGCAGGCGCTCATCACCATCACCATCGGCAACCTGGTCGTGCTGGCGCCGATGCTGCTCAACAGCCACGCCGGCACGAAGTACGGCATCCCGTTCCCGGTGTTCGCCCGCGCCTTCTACGGCATGCGCGGCGCCAACCTGGCCGCGCTGCTGCGGGCGTTCATCGCGTGCGGCTGGTTCGGCATCCAGACCTGGGTCGGCGGCGAGGCCATCTACGTCATCCTCGGGCGCCTGCTCGGCTCGTGGTGGCGGGACGCGCCGGAGATCGCCGGGCAGCACTGGACGCTCTGGCTGTCCTTCGTGGTCTTCTGGATCGGCCAGATGCTGATCATCTGGCGCGGCATGGACGCGGTCCGCCGGTTCGAGAACTGGACGGCGCCGCTGGTGTCGGTCGGCTTCCTGATCATGCTCGGCTACGTGCTGGTCAAGGCGGGCGGGCTCGGCCCGATCCTGGCCGACGGCGGCAAGCTCGGCTGGGGCCCGGACTTCTGGAAGGTGTTCGCGCCGTCCCTGATGGCGATGATCGCGTTCTGGTCGACGCTCTCGCTGAACATGCCGGACTTCACGCGCTTCGGCGGCAGCCAGCGCAAGCAGGTCCGCGGCCAGATCCTCGGCCTGCCGACGACGATGACGTTCATCGCGATCGTCGCCATCCTGACCACGTCGGGCGGGCACGTGCTCTACGGCGAGGACATCTGGGACCCGGCGCAGCTGGCCGACAAGTTCACCAGCCCGGTCGTGGTCGTCGTCGCGCTGGTCGCGCTGGTGCTCGCGACGATCTCGGCGAACCTCGCGGCCAACGTCGTCAGCCCGTCCTACGACTTCTCCAACGCCTTCCCGAAGAAGATCACCTTCGCGATCGGTGGCGGGATCACCGGCGTCATCGGCATCCTGATCCAGCCGTGGCGCCTCTACTCCGACCCGAACATCTACATCTTCGCGTGGCTCGGCTTCTACGGCGGCCTGCTCGGCGCGGTCGCCGGCGTGCTGGTGGCCGGGTACTGGGTGATCGCCCGCACGAAGCTCAAGCTGAAGGACCTTTACACACCCGATGGGGTGTATTGGTTCAGCGGCGGCTGGAACTGGCGCGCGCTGGTCGCGACGCTGGTCGGAGCCGTTCTTTCGGTCGGTGGTGCCTACGGCGGGCCGTTCCCCGACAGCGGGCTCATCCCGTTCCTCAAGCCGCTTTACGACTACAACTGGGTGGTCGGCTTCGTCTCGGCGTTCGTCGTCTTCGCCGCCCTGTCCGCATCATCGAACAAGGAGGAAGCCAGTGAGCGTGGTCCGAGCCGCATTGATCCAGCAGCGGTGGACGGGTGACAAGGAGTCCATGATCAAGGCGGCGGTGGACCACATCGCCTCCGCCGCCTCGCAGGGCGCCCAGGTCGTCTGCCTGCAGGAACTGTTCTACGGCCCCTACTTCTGCCAGGTGCAGGACACCGAGTTCTACTCCTACACCGAGGGCATCCCGGACGGGCCGACGACCAAGCTCATGCAGGAGGTCGCCGAGCGCCACGGCGTGGTGCTGATCGTGCCGATGTACGAGGTCGAGCAGCCCGGCGTGTACTACAACACCGCCGCGGTGATCGACGCCGACGGCACGTACCTCGGCAAGCACCGCAAGAACCACATCCCGCAGGTCAAGGGGTTCTGGGAGAAGTTCTACTTCCGGCCCGGCAACCTGGGCTACCCGGTGTTCGACACCGCCGTGGGCCGCATCGGCGTCTACATCTGCTACGAGCGGCACTTCCCGGAGGGCTGGCGCGCGCTGGGCCTGGCGGGCGCGAAGATCGTGTTCAACCCGTCGGCGACCAGCCGCGGCCTGTCGCAGTACCTGTGGAAGCTGGAGCAGCCGGCGGCCGCGGTGGCGAACGAGTACTTCGTCGGCGCGATCAACCGCGTCGGCGTGGAACCCCTGGGCGAGAACGACTTCTACGGCCAGACGTACTTCGCCGACCCGCGCGGCCAGCTGATCGGCGACGCCGCGTCCGACACCGACGACGAGGTCGTCATCCGCGACCTCGACATGACCCTGGTCGACGAGGTCCGGGACCTGTGGGCGTTCTACCGCGACCGCCGGCCGGACACCTACGGCCCCCTCACGGAGGCCTGATGACCACGCTCATCAAGGGCGGTCAGGTCGTCTCGCCGTCGGGCGCTCTGCCGGCGGACGTGCTGGTCGACGGCGAGACCATCGCCGCCGTCGGCGCGCCCGGCACGCTGTCCGGCGACGAGACGATCGACGCCACCGGCAAGTACGTGCTGCCCGGCGGGATCGACGCGCACACGCACATGGAGATGCCGTTCGGCGGCACGCACTCGGTCGACACGTTCGCCACCGGCACCACGGCGGCGGCCTGGGGCGGCACGACGACGATCATCGACTTCGCCGTGCAGGCCAAGGGCACGTCGCTGCTGTCCACGATGGACAAGTGGCACACCAAGGCCGACGGCAACTGCGCGATCGACTACGGCTTCCACATGATCGTCTCCGACGTCAACGACCAGTCGCTGAAGGAGATGGAAGCCTGCGTCGACGCCGGGGTCGGCAGCTTCAAGATGTTCATGGCCTACCCGGGCGTGTTCTACTCGACCGACGGCGAAATCCTGCTGGCCATGCAGAAAGCGCGTGAAATCGGCGCCACGATCATGATGCACGCCGAGAACGGCATCGCGATCGACCAGCTGGCCGCGCAGGCGGTGGCCGCCGGGAAGACCGACCCGGTGCAGCACGGCCTGACCCGGCCGCCGGAGCTGGAGGGCGAGGCGACGTCACGGGCGATCCAGCTCGCGAAGGTCACCGGCTCGCCGCTCTACATCGTGCACCTCTCGGCGTCGCAAGCGCTTGCGGCTGTGGCGGAAGCACGCAACGAGGGGCAGAACGTCTTCGCCGAGACGTGCCCGCAGTACCTCTACCTGTCCATCGAGGACCTGGCGAAGCCGGACTTCGAGGGCGCGAAGTACGTCGCTTCGCCGCCGCTGCGGGAGAAGTCGCACCAGGCCGACCTGTGGCGCGGGTTGCGGACGAACGACCTGTCCGTGGTGTCGACCGACCACTGCCCGTTCTGCTTCAAGGATCAGAAGGAGCTGGGCCGCGGCGACTTCCGGGCGATCCCGAACGGCATGCCCGGCGTCGAGCACCGGATGGACCTGCTGCACCAGGGCGTCGTCGCGGGTGAGCTGACGCTCGGGCGCTGGGTCGAGACGTGCTCGGCGACGCCGGCGCGGATGTTCGGGCTGTACCCGCGCAAGGGCGTGATCGCCGCGGGTTCGGACGCCGACATCGTCGTCTACGACCCGACGGCGACGCAGACGCTGTCGGCCGAGACGCACCACATGAACGTCGACTACTCGGCGTACGAAGGGTTCGAGCTGACTGGTCGTGTGCACACGGTGCTGTCCCGCGGGCGGGTTGTCGTGTCGCCGGACGGGTTCACCGGGTCGACGTCGCACGGCAAGTTCCTGTCCCGCTCGCTGAACCAGTACCTGAACTAGGAGCGGTCCATGGACTTCGGGATCGTGCTGCAGACGGACCCGCCCGCGCGGGACGTCGTGCGGCTGATGAAGGACGCCGAGGACGCCGGGTTCCGCTACGGCTGGACGTTCGACTCCTGCGTGCTGTGGCAGGAGCCGTTCGTCATCTACTCGGCGATCCTGGCCGCGACGTCGTCGCTGGTGGTCGGGCCGATGGTGACCAGCCCGGGCACCCGCGACTGGTCGGTGATGGCGTCGACGTTCGCCACGCTCAACGACATGTACGGCAACCGGACGGTCTGCGGCATCGGCCGCGGCGACTCCGCGCACCGGGTCGTCGGGAAGCCACCGTCCACTTTGGCCACCGTGCGCGACTGCATGCACGTGGTCAAGGAGCTCGCCGAAGGGCGGGCCGTCGAGATGAACGACACGACCGTGCAGATCCCGTGGATCCGCAACGGCCGGCTGGAAATGTGGATGGCCGGCTACGGGCCGAAGGCGCTGAAGACGGTCGGCGAGCACGCCGACGGCTTCATCCTGCAGTGCGCGGACCCGGCGATCGCGCGCTGGACGATCGGCGCGGTGCGGGACGCGGCGCGCGCCGCCGGGCGTGACCCGGGCGGCATCACGATCTGCGTCGCGGCCCCGGCGTACGTCGGCGACGACCTGGCGCACCAGCGCGAGCAGCTGCGCTGGTTCGGCGGGATGGTCGGCAACCACGTCGCCGATCTCGTCGCGCGCTACGGCTCGTCGGGTGCGGTGCCGAAGGAGCTGACCGACTACATCCGCGAGCGGGAGGGGTACGACTACAGCCACCACGGCAAGGCGGGCAACCCGTCGACGGAGTTCGTCCCGGACGAGATCGTCGACCGCTTCTGCCTGCTGGGCCCGCCTTCGGCGCACGTTTCCCGCCTGCAGGAGCTGGCGGAGCTGGGCGTCGACCAGTTCTCGCTGTACCTGATGCACGACGACCGCGAGTCGACCCTCGCGTCCTACGGGTCGCAGATCATCCCGAAGCTGACCGCCTGAAAGCCGTGAAGGCCTCCTTACCGGCTCTTATGGCCGCGAAGGAGGCCTTCACGGCTTTCGGCGTTCGTAGGGCTTGCCCCACCCCGGTTCCGGGGGTGCGCACCAGCGCGCCCCCGGTCCCGGCGGCGGGACGATCGGGCCCATGAAATCTCCGAAACTCCGTGCTGCGCTGGCTCTGGGGGCCGCCACGCTCGCGGTGGGCGCACTCGCGCCCGCGGCAGAGGCGAGCCCCGCCGGAATCGTCTGGGAAACCTGCCCCACCGGCTCGCCGGGCGGGTACGACTGCGGGCGCCTCGACGTCCCACTGTCCTATCAGGACCCTTCGGCCGGGACGGTGTCGGTGGCGATCGGCCGTCTGCCCGCCACCGACCAGGCCCACAAGCTGGGCACGATCTTCTACAACCCCGGCGGCCCCGGCTCGTCCGGCCGGTTCGCCCCGGCGTTGACGCCTTTCCTGCACACCCGCTACGACATCGTCGGGATCGACCCGCGCGGCGTCGGGGCGAGTGCGAAGATCCACTGCTTCACGGACCCGTCGCAGATCCAGGTGCTGCAACGCGCCCTCGGGACGTTCCCGTTGACGCCGGCCGCCGAGCAGCAGCAGATCGCGGACACCCGGACCGTGACCGACCTGTGCGAGCAGAACGCCGGGCCGCTGGCGAACCACCTGTCCACCGGCACGATCGCCCGCGACCTGGACCGGCTGCGCGCCGCGTTCGGCGAGCCGAAGCTGCGCTACTACGGGAAGTCGTACGGCACGTACATCGGCGAGACGTACGCGAACCTGTTCCCCGGCCGCGTCGGCACGCTGGCCCTGGACGCCGTCGACGACCCGTCGCGCTGGGCGACCGGCGCGGGCCCGATGAGCTACCGCCTGGCGGGCTACGTCGACGGCCCGCGGGCGCTCCAGTCCTTTTTGGACGCCTGCGCCGCGCGCTGCACCTTCGACTACCCCGCCATCCTCGACCGCTTGGCGACCGGCCCGATCACGGTGACGGACACCAACGGTCGCCAGGTCGCCGTCACGTACCAGAGCGCGATCGCCCAGATCCACAATTACTTGACGGACGCCCAGGCGGCCCCGCAGCTGGCGGCGTTCCTCACCGCGCTGGCAGACCCATCGTCGCTCGCCCCGGCGTCCGCCGGCGGCCCCCCGGACGTCGATTCGATGCTGGGCGGCGGCGCAACCCTGTGCTCGGACGCGGCGAACCCACGTGACCCGGCGGTCTGGGCGGGATACGCCCGCGCAGCCGACCGAGTCGGCCGCGGCTTCGGCCCGTACGACGTCTACAAGACGCTGCCGTGCGCAACCTGGGACGTCGCGGACCTAGGCCGCTACACGGGCCCGTGGAACCGCCCGACAGCCCCGATCCTCCTGCTGGCCAACAAGCAGGGCGACCTGGAAACCCCGTACGACGGCGCGCAGCGCACGGAGAAGCTGCTGGCCAACGCCCGCTTGCTGACGCTGGACACGTATGGCCACGGTTCCCGCGGCAAGAGCGCGTGTGTCGACAAGTCGCTGGACACCTACTTCCTGACGGGCGCGGTCCCGGCGCGAGGCGCGGTCTGCGCCCCGGACCAGGGCCCGTTCGGCTGACGCCGGTCGTGAGTGGGAAACAGTGTTAGAACACTGTTTCTCACTCACGACCTGTAACAGACCGGACGGCCGCGGCGACTCTGGCGCTTGATCAGTTCCCGCAGAGATCGGCACCGGCATGGACATCGCGGAGCGCGCGCAAGCACTCGCCCTGAAGATCCGCAAGCACAAGGACGGCATCGAGACCGAAGAGGCGACCAAGAACGCCTTCGTGATGCCGTTCATCAGCACCGTGCTCGGCTACGACGTGTTCAACCCGGCCGAGGTGATCCCCGAGTTCACCGCCGACGTGGGCACCAAGCGGGGCGAGAAGATCGACTACGCGATCGTGCACAACGGGCAGGTGCAGGTCCTCGTCGAGGCGAAGAAGATCAACGACCCGCTCAAGATCGAGCACGCGTCGCAGCTCTTCCGCTACTTCGCCGTCACGAACGCGCGGATCGCCGTGCTGACGAACGGGCAGGTCTACCAGTTCTACACCGACCTCGACGCGCCGAACCGGATGGACGCCAAGCCGTTCCTGGTCATGGACTTCTCGGACATCGACGAGACCCTCCTGCCCGAACTGGCGAAGCTCACGAAGGAGGACTTCGACCTCGACTCGGTCATCAGCGCGGCCGGCGAGCTGAAGTACATCGGGCAGCTGAAGCGCATCCTCGCGGCGCAGTTCAAGGAGCCGGAGGACGAGTGGGTGAAGTTCCTGACGACGCGGGTCTACGAAGGAGCGTTCACCCAGCGCGTGCGCGAGCAGTTCGGCCCGCTGGTGAGCAAGGCGACCCGCCAGTTCCTGAACGAGCAGGTCAACGACCGGCTGAAGAACGCCCTCGGCGGGCCCGACGCCTACGTCAGCGTCTCCACCGGAGCCGGCACCGACACCGCGCCGCAACCCGAACCGCCGGTCGCCGAGAGCCTCGACCGGGAGGACGACCTCGTCACCACCGAGGAAGAGCTGGAGGGCTACCGGGTGGTCCGCGCCATCGTCTGCGGCGAGGTGCCGGCCGCGAGGATCGCCGCCCGCGACACCAAGACCTACTTCGGCGTGCTGCTGGACGACAACAACCGCAAGCCCATCGCCCGGCTGTGGTTCAACCGCTCGAAGAAGTACCTCGGCGTCTTCGACGAGAACAAGGCCGAGACCCGGATCCCGATCACGAGCGTCGAGGAGATCTACACCCACGCCGACCACCTGCGACGAACGGTGGCGCGGTACGTGGCCGCGCCCCCGATCGCCGCCGACGTCGTCGAGGAACCTCAGTCCACGAGTGCTTGATAGACCAGCTGCCGCAGCTGGGGCCGCAGCCGGTAGGTGCTCGACGGCAGCAGCTGTGTGTAGAAGCCCACCGTGATGTCCGCGGCCGGGTCCACCCAGAACGCGGTCGAAGCCGCGCCGCCCCAGGCGAACTCGCCGGCCGACGAGATCGTCCGGGCCTTCACCGGGTCCTCCAGCACCGAGAACCCGAGGCCGAAGCCGTGCCCGTCGAACGGCATTTCCGCGAACAACGGGCGACCGTACGCCTCCAGGTCCACGTGGCCCGGCAGGTGGTTGCTCGACATCAACGACACCGTCCGCGGGGACAGCAACCGGACGTCGTCGAGAACTCCGCCACGCAGCAGCATTTCGGAGAAACGCCAGTAGTCCGTCGCCGACGACACCAGGCCGCCGCCGCCGGAGAGGCACGAGGGGCGGGACGTGCCCAGTGCTCCGAACGCGTCGTTCCGCAAGATCCCGCCGGAAGAAGGGTCCGGCAGGTACATCGCCGCCAGGCGGTCGGTGTCGGTGGTGAAGAAGCCCGTGTCCGTCATGCCCAGCGGGCCGAAGACGCGGGAGGCGAAGAACTCGTCCAGCGACTGGCCCGACACCACCTCGACGACGCGGCCGAGGACGTCCGTCGCGATCGAGTAGTTCCACTCCGCGCCCGGCTGGAACAGCAGCGGCAGCTTCGCCCACTGCTCGGAACACGCGGCTAGGTCCAGGCCCGGCGGGGTGCCCCACTCGAAGCCGGCCGCGCGGTAGATCGCGTCCACCGGGTGGCCGTGGTGGAAGCCGTACGTCAGGCCCGCCGTGTGCGTCAGCAGGTGCCACACCCGGATCGGGGCCGTGGCGGGCTCGGTCAGCGGCTTCAGCGCCGATCCCTTGACGAACACCCGCGGCGACGCGAACTCCGGCAGCCACTGCGAGATCGGGTCGTCCAGCTCCAGGAGACCCTCTTCGGCGAGGATCATCGCGGCGACCGACGTGATCGGCTTGGTCATCGAGAAGATCCGCCAGAGCGTGTCCGGCTCGACCGGCAGCCCGGCCTCGACGTCACGATGGCCGCCGCTGCCGACGTGCACGACCTTGCCGTGCCTGCTCACCACCGCGAGCCAGCCGGGCAACCGTCCATTGTCGACATACCGGGCGAAGTGGTCGTCGATCCGCTTCAGCCGCACCGCGTCGAACCCGGCCTCGGCCGGGTCGACGTCTACCTTCAGCTCACCCATGCAGCGAGGTTACTTCTCCCGCGCGCGCTCGGCCGCTTTCTCCTCGCGCCAGGCTTCGTCGTCCTTGCCGACGCGCCAGTAGCCGGAGATCGACAGCAGCTCGCGCCGCACGCCCCGCTCGTCGAGCAGGTACCGGCGCAGGTCGCGGACGAAACCCGCCTCACCGTGCACGAACGCCTGCACGACGCCCTCACGCCACGGCAGCGCCTTCACCGCCGCGGTGACGTCGCCACCCGACGCGCGGTGCAGCCAGGTGATCTGCGCGTCCGCCTTCGTGACCAGCGCCTGCTCCTCACTCGCGTCCTCGACCAGGATCACGGCGTGCGCCGGGACGCCGGCCGGGAGCGCCTCGAGCGACGCCGCGATGGCCGGCAGCGCGCTCTCGTCGCCGGCCAGCAGGTGCCAGCCGGCGTCGGCGCCCGGCGCGTACGCGCCACCCGGGCCGGACAGCAGCAGCTCGTCACCCGGCTGCGCCGAGGCCGCCCACGGGCCGGCGATGCCTTCGTCACCGTGGTGCACGAAGTCGAAGACCAGCTCGCCGGCCTGCGGGTCGAACGCCCGGACCGTGTAGGACCGCATCCGCGGCCACTGCTCGCGCGGGAGCGTGGCCCGGATCTCCTGCACGTCGAACGGCTCCGGGTACACGACCCCGGGCACCTTGAACAGGACCTTCACGTAGGCGTCCGTGAAGGCGTTGGGCGCGAAATCGGCGATGCCGTCCCCGCCCGCGACGATCCGGATCATGTGCGGGGTGAGCCGCTCGGTGCGCAGCACACGCAGCTTCACCGCGGGCCGTCCGGACCGCCGGGGTGCTTCGGCCATCGGCCAACTCCTCGCTCAGGTACTAAGGCTTACCTAAGTCACCCTACGCGCCGGATCGCGCCCCCGGCTACTCCGGGCCGCACAGCTCCCGCAGCAACCCGGCGAATCCGGCAGCCACCTTTTCGCGGTACCCCAGGAAGAACCGGTTGGCCGGCGGCACGCCCCACCGGCCCCATTCGGCGGCGTTGACCACCCGGTGCTCGACCCGGCTCCCGGCCGGATCGGCGGTCACGCGGTACTCGCCGCGGTACCACCAGCCGCCCTGCACGGCGACGAAACCGCGGTCCGCGTCGACGTCCATGCGCATCGGGTGACCGCCCGCGGTCAGCCACCCGCGCAGCCGTTCGAACACCTCGTCCGGCGGCCGCGGAACCACCCCGGCCGCCTCCGCAAGCGTTTTCACCCGCGCGGATCCGAGACGCGGGTGTTCTGGAACGCCGTGATCAGCCATTCGCCGTCCTCCCGGACCAGCGCGAAACCGACGGTGGATTCGCGGCCGGCGTCGGCGGTCTCGCCGCCGGCGAGCGAGGAGCCGCCGCCCACCACGGCGATGGCGACGTCCGGCCGGACGAACCGCACCTTGGTCTCGGCGCCGAGGTTCCCGGTCAGCTTCGAGCCCTTCAACGGCCCTTCGAAGAGCGCGCGGTGCCCGCTCTCGATCGCGGCCCGGCCGGGCATGTTCAGCCCGAAGAAGGTGATGTAGTCCGCGTCTTCGGTGAAGAGCCGGCCGTACGCGGTGGCGTCGCCGTCGTTCCAGGCCTGCGTGAGCCGGTCGAGCACGGCGCGGACGTCGGCTTCGGCGGTGGTCGTGGTCATGAGAGATCCCCTTCGCGAACGCTGTTCGTGTTACGAACACCGTTCTACATACGAACGCCGTTCGCGTCAAGTACAGTGTTCGTTACGTTCGTGAACAGGACCTGGAGGTGCTCGTTGACCGTTCCCCCGCCGCCGTGGCGTCGCGCCCCGCGCCGCCGCGCCGCGAAACCCGCGCTCTCGCAGGAGCTCGTCGTCAAGACGGCGCTGGAGATCCTGGCGAAGGAGGGCTTCGACGCGGTGACGATGCGCCGGGTCGCGCAGGAGCTGGAGACGGGACCCGCGTCGCTCTACGCGCACGTGTCGAACAAGGACGAGCTGGCGGAGCTGATGCTCGACGCCGTCCTGGGCGACCTGCCGCTGCCGGAGCCCGACCCGGCCCGCTGGGACGAGCAGGTGAAGGAGCTGGTCGGGGCGCAGATCCGGGCGATGGTCGCGCACCCGGGCATCGCCCGGGTGGCGTGGAACATCGCCGTGCCGGTCAACCCCAGCTCACTGCACCAGGGCGAGGCGATGCTCGCGCTGCTGCGCGCGGGCGGGCTCGACCTCAAGCAGGCGAGCTTCGCGGGCGACGCGCTTTCGCTCTACGCCAAGGCGTACGCCTACGAGGCGAGCGGCTGGACGTGGGGCGAGATCGACGCCGACGACGTCTCCGAGCGGGGGAAGCAGATGCTGGCCTACATGCGGTCGCTGCCCGCGGACGCGTTCCCGAACATGCTGCTCATGGGCGAGTTCTTCACCGAGGAGACCGCGGCCGAGCGGCTGGAGTTCGCGCTCGACGTGTTCCTGGCCGGGGTGAAGGTGGTCGCGGCCAGGAACACGTGAGCGTCAGGGGACCAGGACGATCTTGCCGCGCGTGTGGCGCTGCTCCAGCTCGAGGTAGGCGTGCTGCACCTCGTCGAGCGGGTACACGCTCGCGATCGGCACCTCCAGCAGGCCCTTGGCGATCAGCGTCGCCAGCTCGCGCAGGACGTCCGCCGACGACGCGGCGGCGCTGCCCTCGGCCTTCACGTTGTACTTCTCGGCCGCGGCGAAGTCGATGATCGTGTCGATCCGGCCCGCGTAGACGCCGAGGCGCAGCGCGAGGTCGACGTAGCCGGAGCCGTAGGTGTCGACGAACGCCTGGACGCCGTTCGGCGCCGCGGCCTTGATCCGGTCTTCGACGCCCTCGCCGTACGCGACCGGGACGACGTCGAGCTTGCGCAGCCACGCGTGGTTCGCTTCGCTCGCGAGGCCGATCACCGTGGCTCCGGACAGCTTCGCGAGCTGGACGGCCAGCGAGCCGACCCCGCCCGCGGCCCCCGAGACGACGACCGTCTCGCCTTCGCGCGGGTACACCGCGCGCACCGCGGCGTACGCGGTGGCACCGGCGACGAACAGCGAACCGGCCGCTTCCCAGGACACGCCGTCGGGGCGCGGCGTCAGGTTCTCCGCCGGCGCCACGACGAACTCCGCCTGGCTGGACCGGGTCTCGACGAAGCCGATGACCTCGTCGCCGACCTCGATCTCCTCGACGCCTTCGCCGAGTTCGGCGACGACGCCCGCGAAGTCGCTGCCCTGGCCCGAAGGGAAGGTCGCCGGCCAGCGGTCGTGCAGCAGACCGCGTCTGATCGAGCTCTCCCCGGGGTTGATCCCGGCGGCGCGGACCTCGACGAGCACCTGGCCCGGTCCGGGCGCGGGCCGCGGGACGTCTTCCACCCGCAGGACGTCCGCTTCGCCGTACTCGCCGAACCTGATCGCGCGCGCCATGGGCCCTCCTCGAACGTCGTTGCTTGATGCAAGTAACGACGTGCGCCGGAGATTTATGCCCGGGACGGCCTCATCCCGCAAGCCGGCGGACGACACCGTCGGCCAGCAGGCGGCCGCGGTCGGTCAGCACCGCGCGGCCGCGGGAGTCCAATGCGGACGGATCGAGCAGCCCTTCGGCCGCCGCCGCGCGGGCCTCCGCCAGGCCCGGCTCGTCCAGCACGTCCAGCGGCAGTCCTTCGGCGACGCGCAGCTCGAGCATGATCCGTTCGAGGTGCTGGTCGTCGTCGGTGAGCACCTCGCGCCCGCCCGCGGGCGAGTCGCCGGCGGCGAGCAGCGACGTGTAGCGCGCCGGGTGCTTGACGTTCCACCAGCGCACCCCGCCGACGTGGCTGTGCGCGCCCGGCCCGGCGCCCCACCAGTCGTCACCGCGCCAGTAGGCGAGGTTGTGGCGGCAGCGGGCGGCGTCGGTGGCCGCCCAGTTCGACACCTCGTACCAGCTCAGGCCGGCCGCCGACAGCGTCGCGTCGATCATCTCGTAGTCCGCGGCCAGCACGTCGTCGTCCGGGGCGGGCAGCTCACCGCGGCGGACGCGGCGGGCCAGCGCCGTGCCCTCCTCGACGATCAGCGCGTACGCCGAGACGTGGTCGACCCCGGCGGCCAGCACGGCCTCCAGCGTCGCCTGCAGGTCTTCGCGGCGCTCGCCCGGCGTGCCGTAGATCACGTCCAGGTTCACGTGCTCGAACCCGGCCGCGCGCGCTTCCGCGGCGGCCTTCCCCGGCCGGCCGGGCGTGTGCACGCGGTCGAGGATCTTGAGCACGTGCCGGGCCGCGGACTGCATGCCCAGCGACACCCGCGTGTACCCGGCCTCGCGGATCCCGGCGAAGAACTCCGGCGACGTCGACTCCGGGTTCGACTCGGTGGTGACCTCGGCGCCGGGCGCGAGGCCGAAGACGTCGCGGACGGCGTCGAGCACCGACCGCAGCCCGTCGGCGCCGAGCAGCGACGGCGTGCCGCCCCCGACGAAGACCGTCTCCGCGGCGGGCGGCACGACCAGCACCTTCGCGGCCAGCTCCAGCTCCCGGCGCAGCCCTTCCAGCCACGACTGCGGGGACGAGCCGGAGTCCAGCTCGCCCGCGGTGTAGGTGTTGAAGTCGCAGTAGCCGCAGCGGGTCGCGCAGAACGGGACGTGCACGTAGACGCCGAACGCTCTGCTGCCGAGACCCTTCAGCGCGCTTTCCGGCAGGGCCGGGTCGATCGGTGTGGCGGGGTCGGGACGCAGGTCAGGCACCCTCCGATTGTCCACCCCGCCTCGGCCGGACCCCAGCCGAGGGCCCGTTCGGGTCAACACCGCTCACCGCGCCGCCGCCCGCGCCGAGCCGGACGAGAGCCACTGCGCTGTCCGGCCCCGACCGACCCGGCCGTCGAGCGGTTGACACCGACTGCGGCGGGCCCGGCGCCTCCCAGGCGCAGGTCGCGGGTCCGCCGGGCGGCGCATTCTCGCTGGTTAGTGACCCTTCTCCCACCATCCGGACAGGCCTGGACCACATTGTGGACGCGTGGCACGCTGAGCGGGTGACTTCTGCCGGTGTTCTCCTCGTGGCACGCCGCCACGTCGACCTCCTGCGGGTCGCCAGTGCCCTCTGCGTGCCCGTTCGCTGACTGCGTCGCCACCACTGCCACGAAATCTGGACAGCGGCGCCGGAGGGAAGGTGTTTTCGCGTCCCCCGGTGCCACGAAAGCCTCTCGGAGGACGCCCCCATGGCCTCGCCAACGCGTGATACCCCCGCCCGCCCCGCGCGCGTCAAGCAGACGCGCGGCGAAGGGCAGTGGGCGCTCGGTTACCGGGAGCCGCTGAACCCGAACGAGCGGTCCAAGAAGGACGACAACCCGCTCAACGTGCGCGCGCGGATCGAGAACATCTACGCCCACCGCGGGTTCGACGCCATCGACCCCGGCGACCTGCGCGGCCGGTTCCGCTGGTTCGGCCTCTACACCCAGCGCAAGCCCGGCATCGACGGCGGCCGCACCGCGACGCTGGAGCCGGAGGAGCTGGACGACCGCTACTTCATGCTGCGCGTCCGGCTCGACGGCGGCGCGCTGACCACCGAGCAGCTCGCCGTGCTCGGCGAGATCTCCCAGACCCACGCGCGCGGCACCGCCGACATCACCGACCGGCAGAACATCCAGTACCACTGGATCCGGATCGAAGACGTGCCGACGATCTGGGACAAGCTCGAGAAGTCCGGCATGACCACGATGGAGGCCTGCGGCGACAGCCCGCGCGTCATCCTCGGCTCCCCCGTCGCGGGCATCGCGGCGGACGAGGTCATCGACGGCACGCCGGCGATCGAGGAGATCAAGCGCCGCTACATCGGCGACCCGGCCTACTCGAACCTGCCGCGCAAGTTCAAGACCGCCATCTCCGGCCAGTCCGACGTCGCGCACGAGATCCACGACATCGCGTTCGTCGGCGTGAACCACCCCGAGCACGGCCCCGGCTTCGACCTCTGGGTCGGCGGCGGCCTGTCCACCAACCCGATGATCGGGCAGCGCCTCGGCGCGTGGGTGCCGCGCGACGAGATCCCGGACGTCTGGGAGGGCGTCATCTCGCTCTTCCGCGACTACGGCTACCGGCGGCTGCGCGCCCGTGCCCGGATCAAGTTCCTGGTCAAGGACTGGGGTGCCGAGAAGTTCCGCCAGGTGCTGCAGGACGAGTACCTCAAGCGTGAGCTGATCGACGGCCCGGCACCGGAGACCCCCGCGGCCCCGATCGACCACGTCGGGGTGCACCCGCAGGTCGACGGCAAGTTCTACGTCGGCGCGGCGCCGATCGCCGGGCGCGTCTCCGGTGACACGCTCGTCGCCGTCGCCGAAGCCGCCGAGCGGGCCGGGTCGAACCGGGTCCGGCTCACCCCGCAGCAGAAGCTCGTCGTGCTCGACGTCCCCGAGGCGCAGGTCCCGGCGCTGCAGGCGGCGCTGGTGGAGCTGGGTCTCGACAGCAACCCGTCGCCGTGGCGGCGCGGGGTGATGGCCTGCACCGGGCTGGAGTTCTGCAAGCTCGCCATCGTCGAGACGAAGGCCCGGGCGCAGCAGCTGGTCACGGACCTGGAGAAGTCCCTCGCGGACATCCAGGCCGAGCTGGACACCCCGGTCAGCGTGCACCTCAACGGCTGCCCCAACTCCTGCGCGCGGATCCAGACCGCGGACATCGGCCTCAAGGGCCAGATCGTCACCGACGCCGACGGCAACCAGGTCGAGGGCTTCCAGGTGCACCTCGGCGGCGGCCTCGGCCTCGACGCCGGGTTCGGCCGGAAGCTGCGCGGGCACAAGGTGACCGCGTCGGAGCTGACCGGGTACGTCGAACGCGTCGTGCGCGCCTACGTCGCCGGGCGCAAACCCGGCGAGCGGTTCCCGCAGTGGGCGGCGCGGGCCGAAGAGAGCGTTTTGCAGTGACGAGCACCGAACGCGCAGCGCCGTACTACTGCCCGTACTGCGGCGACGAGGACCTGCGCCCGGAAGAGAACGGCGGCTGGCTGTGTTCCGCTTGTCGCCGGGTCTTCTCGGTGAAGTTCCTCGGACTGTCCCTCCCGGAGGTGTCCCGATGACCGCCACAGCCGACTACAAGACCCTCGCCGAACGCGCTTCGAAGGAGCTGGCGGACGCGACCGCGGACGAGGCGATCCGCTGGACCGTCGACACGTTCGGCGACGACTTCATCGTCGCGTCCAACATGCAGGACGCCGTGCTGATCGACCTCGCCACGAAGGCGAAGTCCGATGTGGACGTTCTGTTCCTGGAGACCGGGTACCACTTCGCCGAGACGATCGGCACCCGCGACGCGGTGCAGGCCGTCTACCCGAACGTCAAGATCGTCAACGCGCAGGCCGAGCAGAGCGTCGCCGAGCAGGACGCCGAATACGGCGAGAAGCTGCACGACCGCGATCCGACGCTGTGCTGCAACCTGCGCAAGGTCGTGCCGCTGCGGAAGACCCTCGGCAACTACTCGGCGTGGATCACCGGCGTCCGCCGGGTCGACGCGCCGACCCGCGCGAACACCCCGATCGTCACCTGGGACGACCGCAACGGCCTGGTGAAGATCAACCCGATCGCGGCCTGGACCGACGACGAGTTCAACGGCTACATCGCCGAGCACGGGATCCTCGAGAACCCGCTGGTCTCGATCGGCTACCTCTCGATCGGCTGCGCGCCCTGCACGGCCAGGGTCGAGCCGGGCCAGGACGCCCGCAGCGGCCGCTGGGCGGGCCAGTCGAAGACCGAGTGCGGACTGCACGGTTGAGGAAAGGGACGCATGACGACTCTGGAGCCCGCTGTGAATTCTGGGGCCAAGCCCCAGACCCCAGCCGGGGGACGAGCCCCCCTGGACCCCCCAACCGCTGTTGATGCGGCACAGGACAACCTGGCCGCGCTCGAATCCGAAGCGATCCACATCTTCCGGGAGGTGGCCGGCGAGTTCGACCGCCCGGTGATCCTCTTTTCCGGCGGCAAGGACTCGACGCTGCTGCTACACCTGGCGATCAAGGCGTTCTGGCCGGCGCCGGTGCCGTTCCCGCTGCTGCACGTCGACACCGGGCACAACTTCGACGAGGTCATCGAGTTCCGCGACCGCGTCGTCGAGCAGCACGGGCTGCGCCTGGTCGTCGCGAAGGTCCAGGACTGGATCGACGACGGGCGCCTGGAGGAACGCGCCGACGGCATGCGCAACCCGTTGCAGACCACGCCGTTGCTCGACACCATCTCGGCGAACAAGTTCGACGCCGTGTTCGGCGGCGGCCGCCGCGACGAGGAGCGCGCCCGGGCTAAGGAGCGGATCTTCAGCCTCCGCAACTCTTTCGGCCAGTGGGAGCCGCGTCGCCAGCGGCCCGAGCTGTGGAACCTCTACAACGGCCGGCACCGCCCGGGCGAGCAGGTCCGCGTCTTCCCGCTGTCCAACTGGACCGAAGCGGACGTCTGGAACTACATCGCCCGCGAGAAGGTCGAGCTGCCGTCGATCTACTACGCGCACCAGCGCGAGGTGTACCTGCGCGACGGCATGTGGCTCGCCGAAGGCCCGTGGGGCGGGCCGCGGCCGGGCGAAGAGGTCCGTGAGCGGACCGTGCGCTACCGGACCGTCGGCGACGGCTCCTGCACCGGCGCGATCGAGTCCACCGCGAGCACCGTCGAAGAGGTCATCGCCGAGGTGTCCGCCTCGCGGCTCACCGAGCGCGGCGCCACCCGCGCCGACGACCGGATGTCCGAGGCGGCCATGGAAGACCGCAAGCGTGAGGGGTACTTCTGATGTCCAGCCTGCTACGGCTCGCGACGGCCGGGAGCGTCGACGACGGGAAGTCCACGCTCGTCGGCCGGCTGCTCTACGACACGAAGTCCGTGCTGGCCGACCAGCTGGACGCCGTCACCCGCGCGTCCGTCGACAAGGGACTGTCCACACCGGACCTGTCCCTGCTCGTCGACGGCCTGCGCTCGGAACGCGAGCAGGGCATCACCATCGACGTCGCCTACCGCTACTTCGCGACGCCGAAGCGGTCGTTCGTGCTGGCCGACACGCCGGGGCACGTGCAGTACACGCGCAACACGGTGACCGGCGCGTCCACCGCGCAGCTGGCCGTGCTGCTGGTCGACGCGCGCAAGGGCGTCATCGAGCAGACCCGGCGGCACGCGGCCGTGCTCGCGCTGCTCGGCGTGCCCCAGCTGGTGCTCGCGGTGAACAAGATCGACCTCGTCGGCTACGACGAAGCGACGTTCACGGTGATCGCCGAGGAGTTCGCCACGCACGCCGAATCCCTGGGCTACCAGCGTGGTTCGGTGCTCGCGGTCCCGGTGTCGGCGCTGGAGGGCGACAACGTCGCGTCGCGCTCGGACCGGACGCCGTGGTACTCCGGCCCGAGCCTGCTGGAGCACCTGGAAGAGGTGCCGGTCGCCCCCGACCCGCACGACTCGGCGCTGCGGTTCCCGGTGCAGTACGTCATCCGCCCGCGCACGCCCGAGTACCCGGACTACCGCGGGTACGCGGGTCAGATCGCCGCGGGCACGGTCCGCCCGGGTGACGAGATCGTCGTGCTGCCGCAAGGCATCCGCAGTCGCGTGGAGCGGATCGACACCGCCGACGGCCCGCTCGAAGAAGCCGGTTCCGGGACGTCGGTGACGCTGCTGCTGGCCGACGACATCGACATCTCCCGCGGCGACCTGATCGCGGCCGCGGACTCGCCGCCGGAGGTGACCGACGAGATCACCGGCACGCTGTGCTGGCTGTCGTCGAAGCCGCTCAAGCCGGGCGCGCGGGTGCTGGTCAAGCACGGCGCGCGCACGGTGCAGGCGCTGGTCGGCGAGCTGCACGCGCGGTTCGACGAGCAGAAGCTGGCCAGCGTGGCCGGGCCGGCTTCACTGGAGCTGAACGACATCGGCCTGGTCACCCTGACGCTGGCCGAGGAGCTGAGCGTCGACGACTACGGCGTCAGCCCGCGCACCGGCGCGTTCCTGGTGATCGACCCGAAGGACGGCGACACCCTGGCCGCCGGGCTGGTGGGTGAGCGGTTCTCGTGACCCCGCCCCTGGTCGCCGTCGCGCACGGCAGCCGTGACCCCCGCTCGGCGTCGACCGTGCGGGCCCTGGTCGACGTCGTGCGCACGCGAGCGCCCGAACTGTCGGTGCACGAGTCCTTTTTGGACCTGTCGGAGCCGCGGGTCACGGATGTCCTGCGGGAGCTGTACGCGGCCGGGCACCGGACGGCGGTCGTGGTGCCGTTGCTGCTGGGCAGCGCGTTCCACGCCCGGGTCGACCTGCCGGCGCTGGTGTCGTCGGTGACCGCCGAGTGCCCCGGTTTCCGCGTCCAGGTGTCGGACGTGCTCGGTGCGGACCCGGCGCTGGAAGCGGTTGCCCTCGACCGGCTTTCCGCGGCGCCGCGACGGCGTGGCACGGGTGTGCTGCTCAGCGCGGTCGGCTCGTCCAACGCTTCCGCTAATGCCGTCATCGCCGCGGTGGCCGCGCGCTGGGAGGAGCGGCTCGGGCTTCCGGTGAGCGAGGCGTTCGCTTCGGCGACCCAGCCGGACATCCCCACGGCCGCCGCGCGGCTGCGGGACCGGGGCGCGAAGCACCTGATCGTGGCGTCGTGGTTCCTGGCGCCGGGCCTGCTGCCGGACCGGATCGCGCGCTTGGCCCGCGAAGCGGACCCGGGCGCGTTCCTCGCCGCGCCGCTGGCGGACGACCCGCGCGTCGCGGACGTCGTGATCGCCCGGTACGCCACCGCCGTCACCGAGCTGCTGCGCGCCGGAGCGTACGCCTAGACCACGCTGAGTGCGCCGGAACGATCACCCGCGAAGATCACCACCGCCAAAAGGCGAGTCTTATTCACATTTCTGTTACCCACCGTGCCTGGGAACGGTAAATCCTTGACGGGCTAGTTAACTTGCCGGTAACTATCTAAGCGCTGCGCAGCTCTCGTTCCTCCCCTCCAAAACCGCAGGTAGGTGGATACAGATGAAAGCGCTTCACTTTTCCCGGCTGGCCGCTCTGACCGCGGCCGCGGCCCTCCCGCTGGCCCTCGCCGCCCCGGCTTCGGCGGCCACCACCACCATCGCCTTCGACTGCCAGGCCGACGCCCCGATCATCGGGCCGCAGCAGGTCTCGCTGAACCAGGACGCCGACGTCACCGCGCCCGCCACCGTCGCGCCCGGTGCCGCCTTCGACGTCGTCATCGACCCGGCACCGAACGAGGTGCCCGGCGAGGTCGCCGGGAACACCGTGAAGAACATCAACACCTTCGCGCTGAAGTTCCCGATCCCCGCGAACTCCACCTACGTCAGCGCCGACCTCGCCGGCGGCTCCGGCCTCGGTTCCACCGCACCGGCGATCGCCGTCTCCGGCGGCGTCGCGACCCTGAGCTTCCCCGGCCCGATCGCCGGTGGCGCCACCTTCGAGCTGCCGACCATCACCGCGCACCTGACCGCGGGCGCGTCCGGCACCATCGAGACGAAGCTGTCGGGCACCAGCTACAGCGACCCCGGCCTGACCTTCAAGGCGGTGGCGGGCACGTTCATCGGCGACATCACCGCGCCCACCGCCTGCTTCCCCAACCCCAGCCCGGTCTTCACCACGACGACCATCGGCTGACACCGCGTGAAAGGCCACCCTGCGGACGGCGAACCATCCGTAGGGTGGCCTCATGGGGTACGAACTCGCAGAAGTCAACATCGCCCGGATGAAAGCGCCGATCGACGACCCGTCCTTCAAGGATTTCGTCGACGCGCTCGAGTCCGTCAACGCCCTCGCCGACGCCGCTCCCGGATTCGTCTGGCGGCTGCAGACCGAGGACGACAACGCGATCTCGATCCGCGCTTTCGACTGGGACGTGCGCGGCACGTCCGGTCTCCTGATCAACATGTCCTCCTGGACGTCGGTGGAGACCTTGGCCGCCTTCACGTATTCCCCGGGTCACCTGGCGATCCTCAAGCGCCGCCGCGAGTGGTTCCACCGGGTGAAGGACGTGATGACCGCGCTGTGGTGGGTGCCGGCCGGCTACCGGCCGACACCCGCCGACGCCGAAGAGAAGATCAAGCACCTGCGCGTCCACGGGCCGACGCCCGAGGCGTTCACGCTGAAGCAGCACTTCCCCGCCCCGGACGCGGCCGTCGTCGAGGCCCGCGAAGGCGACCCGGACTGGCTCTGCCCGGCCTGAGTCAGGGCAGCAGCAGTCCCCAGTAGAGAGCCCACGGCAGGAAGACGACACCGGCGGCCACCGGGAGCACCCGGCGGCCGGCCGGTTTCGCCACCGTGAAGCCGAACACCACCACCGTCGCGACGGCCAAGGCCTGCAGGGCCAGCCACGGCAGCGGCCGGCCGAACAGCACCGGCCCGAAGTCCTTCATCCCCGACGCCTGCGCCCAGCCGAGCAGGGCGAGGAACCCGGCGACGGTCACCAGCCCGAGCCCGCCCAGCCAGCGAGCGCGCCGGACCAGCGCGACCACGAACCCGGCGAGCAGCACCAGCAGCACGATTCCCTGCACCCACACCGATTCCCACCACGCCAGCGGTGCGAGCGCCTCGGTCGGGCGCTGGGTGAACGACGGCGTCTCGACGTGCACGCCGCGCCGGTCGGCCAGCCACGCCCCGACGGCCGCGGGGTAACCGGGCACGACGCGCGGCAGCCGGTCGAACCCGGCGTCGGTGGTCGCGTAGAGGTCGGGACCGCCGTCGGCGACGAACCTGATGGTGTGGTCCGGATTCGCGCGCAGGGCGTCGGCGAAGATCCGCGAGCTCTCCACCGGCGCGTGGCTGACGTCGAAGTCGCCCCACAACGCCAGCATCGGCTGCTTCAGCCGTTCGAGCACCGGCACCGGGTCGTAGTACGCCTCGGGGAACAGCCCGGCGCCGACGGCGAAGCGGGTGCCCTGCACCGGCAGCGTCCGCAGCAGCGAACCCGAGATCCCTTGGTGGCGCAGCACGTTGCCCCAGTACCACGACGTCTGGCGGCCGCCGCCCATCCCGGCCGAGCCCTCGGTGATCACGTAGGAGACGGCCGGCGAACGCGTGGCGGCCAGCGGCGCGACCCAGCCGCCTTCGCTGACGCCCCAGACGCCGACGTCCGCCGGGTCGACCCCCGGCTGGGTGCGCAGCGCGCCGACGGCCGCGATGAGGTCGTCGGCCAGCACGCCGTAGTCGCGGCTGGTCTTCGAGTACCCGACCGTGCGGCGGTCGTAGACCAGGGTGGTGACGCCGAGGCGGGTGAACATCTCGACCTGCACACGCAGGTCGTCACGCACCTGCCAGTCCGAACCGCCCTGCAGGACGATCGCGGACTTCGGCGGGCCGGCCGGGTGGAACACCGTGGCGTGCAACGGGATCCCGCCGGCGCCGGTGAAGGTGAGGTCGTTCGGTGGCTGGGCGGACGCCGTCGACGGCGTGACCGCGCCCAGCAGGAGGACCACGGCGGCGAGCCGTGATTTGCCCCAGGGCAGCATGAAGTGTTCTCCTTGCTTCGGGAGATCGTGAGCGGTTTTCCGTTTCCTGGGTGCCGAGTGGCCGCTCGGCACCCAGGGCCTTCTTCGTCAGTCCAGGCCGGCCTCCTTCTCGGCGGGCGCGGGGAACGCGAGCAGCCGCGTCTCGACCCGGCGCGCGTCCGGCGGGGTTTCATCGTCCGGACGCTGGTAGCGCCGCAAGAGCGCGAGGTAGGCCTCGAAGAAGTCAGCGAGCTCCTCGAGGTTGACCCGGATCGCGCCGCGTGAGTACGGCACGGCGTCGGCCCACTCGCCCAGCTCCGGCCGTTCCCGCTCGAAGCGTTCGTACAGCTCGGTGTCCCCGGCGAGCCAGAGCCGGTGCAGCTCGCCGATCGCGGCCTTCGCCGGGTCCTCCTGGTCGCCGGGCGGTGGCAGGCGGATGTCGTGCTCGACCGCGCGCCACCAGCGTTCCCGGCCGTGCGCCCGCTCCGGGATCTCCGCCACGAAACCGTTGTCCGCCAGCACCCGCAGGTTGTAGCTCGTGCCGCCGCTGGTGACGCCGAGCTGCTGGGCGAGCGTCGTCGACGTCGCCGGGCCGCCGGCCGTCAGCAGTTCGAGGATCCGCTGGCGCAGCGGGTTCGCGAGGGCCTTCAGCGCCTTGAGATCGGCGGTCCGCGGTTCGGGCATACCGCCACCGTAGCCCTGCACGAGTTTTCGTGCACGTATTTTCGTGCAAGTGCCCGGGCTCACACCGGCCGCACCGCCCGGGGTGTGTAAAGGTGTCGGTCATGGCTGACGAACTGGTGCACTACGACGTGGTGGGCGGCACCGCCACGATCACCTTGGACTCCCCGCACAACCGCAACGCGCTCTCGGCGCAGCTGCGCCGCGAACTCTCGGACTCGCTGGCGAAAGCCGCCGAGGACGACGCCGTGCGCGTGGTCGTGCTGACCCACACCGGGCCGGTGTTCTGCGCGGGGATGGACCTGAAGGAGGCCCGCGGCGCCGGCGCGGGCGCCCAGGGCGTCAACGAGTTCCCGAAGATCCTCGAGCAGCTGTGGAGCAGCCCGAAGCCGGTTGTCGCGCGGCTGGCCGGGCCCGCGCGGGCCGGTGGCATCGGCATGGTCGCCGCGTGCGACATCGCCGTGGCCGTGCCGGAAGCCACGTTCGCCTTCTCCGAGGTGCGCATCGGCGTCGTCCCGGCGGTCATCTCGCTGACCGTGCTCCCCCGCCTGAACGCGCGCGCCGCGCACGAGCTGTTCCTCACCGGCGACACGTTCGACGCGCGCCGCGCGGTCGAGATCGGCCTGCTCAACTCCGCCGTCCCCGCCGCCGAGCTGGACGGCGAGGTCGCCCGGTTCGTCAAGGCACTGGCCCAGGGCGGCCCGAACGCGCTGGCCGCGACGAAGGCGCTGCTGAGCCGGCCCCGCCCGGCGACGCCGTCGGACGGTTTCGACGACATGCTCGGCCTCTCGGCGAAGTTCTTCGCGAGCGAGGAAGGCCAGGAGGGCATCCTGGCCTTCGCCCAGAAGCGCAAGCCGAACTGGGTCCCGCAGGACTAGCCGGTACGGCGTTCGGTGCGGGCCACCGCACCGAACGCCGGCGGCGCGAGCCGTCACCCGGCGAGGAACGCGGCGAGGTGCTCCGCCACCGCCCGCGGGGCGCTCTCGTCGGGGGCGTTGTGATCCGCCCCGTCGAGCAGCTCGACCCGCGCTCGCGGGATCACGCGGCCCAGCGGCTCGAGCACCCCGAGCAGGTAGGCCGGGGTCTTGGTGCCGCCGAGCAGCAGTGTCCTCGCCGTGACCTCGGCGTACGTCGCGCCGTCGGAGTCGTACCGCGCGACCTCGGTCAGCTCCGGTGGCGTCGTGGGCATGAGATCCCGCATCTCGACGCCGCTCCGGCCACCCACCAGGAGAGCGGCGAGCGCGAGGAACACGACCCTCGGGGTCGAGCCGGGCAGCGGAGTCAGGCGGGTCCGGTGCAGGAACAGGGCCATGGCCCGGGTTCGCCGGCCGGCCGCGAGCAGCCGCTCGAAATCGGGCAGGAACGACAGGTCGAACGAGCCGTTCAACGACACCGCCGGCTCGTACACCACCAGCCGGTCGAGGGACCGGTCCGCGCGCGCCGACTGCAGGGCCACCAGGCCGCCGTAGCTGTGGCCGAAGACGAGGTGCGCGTCTTCGGCGCGCTGGACAGCGCGAAGATCCTCGATCTCACGCTCGAGGGTGTAGTCCGGGCCCTGCGGACCGCTGGCCCCGCGCCCCCGGCGGTCGATCACCGAGACGGCGAACCGATCGGCGAGTTCGCCGGCCAGCCGGTCGTAGTCGTGCGCCATCCGGTTGTTGCCGGGGACGATCACGAGCCCCGGCCCGGCACCGCGATGGGCGTAGCTGATCGCGGTGCCGTCGAGCGAGTCGATCGAGCGATATTCGGTCACGCGCAAGTATTCGCAGCCGGCCCTGGTACGACGCTGGTACCGCGCTGTCAGGCACAGTCGGGCACGGTCAGGCGCTGTCAGGCGTCCGGCAGCACGACCGTGAGCCGCCACGAGCCGGCGCTCGGGCCGCTCGGCCCGAGCGTGCGCTGCGCGTCCGAGAGCACGCTGCGGATCGCCAGGTAGGTCTTGGGTTCGGCCTTGCGCAGGGCCTCCGAGCCCGGCCAGATGAGCACGTGCTCGCCCGGCGGCAGCCACGACAGGTCGGTCAGGCAGTCGTAGAGCGCGTCGAGGTTGTGCCCGAAGTAGTCCGGAAAGGACAGTGCCTCGGCGAACGCGCTCAGCGTGCCGGCCTTGTCGACGGCGGCCCGCGCGTTCACCAGGTGCGGGTACGCGCCCCGCCCGAAGGCCTCTTCCGCGGCGGCTTTCGCCTGCTCCGCGGCGGTCATCGGGCCGGGTCCACGACGACGAACGACGAGTAGTGGTCGCCGGTGTAGAACAGCTCGTGCGCCCGGCCGGAGATCAGCCGGCGCGCGCCGCGGTCGGCACTGCCCGGCGTCTTCACGGTGTACTCGTGGTAGTAGCCGGATTGCTTGCCGGGCAAGCGCTTCTCCCGGTTCTCGAACACGACGTCGTCGTTGCGGGGGTAGGGGTACGGGCCGCCCGCCTTGATCAGCTTCCAGGTGTCGGCGGCCTGCGTCGGCAGCGTGGACAGCGCCTTGACCGGCAGGCCCGAGTCCGTGCCCGGCACCGCCGAGCCACCCTGGGCGGGCGCGGCGGAACCGGCGCTCGTGGTGGGCGCCGTCGAGGAGTTCGACGAGCCGCCGAGGTTGTCCTTGACCAGCCAGCCCCCCAGCACCAGCACGAGGAGGCCGATCAGCGCGGCGGTGATCCGCCTTCGGTTGAACATGGTTCGCGAGCCTATGCCGAGCGGTCGGGGCGGTCGTCGTCACGCCCCGGGGTGAGTCGTCTGGCGAAGAGGCCGACGACCTTGTCGAGGACCCAGGCGGCGGCCAGGCACAGCGGCACCACGACCACCATCACCAGCACGAACTGGACGGGGAACCACGCCTGGGCGAGCCACAGCTCGACCCCGTCCCACCAGTCGGCAAGCCCGTTGAACACGGTGTGAGCCTACGCGCGGTCTTGTGCCGTCGTGCTTCAGGGGCGGTACGTTCTGGACATGTTCGCCGTCTACGCGCAAGAACCCAACGCCGAAAGCCCCTTGGACTCGCTCGTCGTCGGCGAGCGCCCCGAACCCGACGTGCCCGACGGCTGGGTCCGCGTGCACGTCAAGGCGGCCAGCCTCAACATGCACGACCTCTGGACGCTGCGCGGCGTCGGGATCAAGCCGGACCAGTTCCCGATGATCCTCGGCTGCGACGGCGCCGGCACCCTCGACGACGGCTCCGAGGTCGTCGTCCACTCGGTGATCAACGCGCCGGGCTGGCAGGGTGACGACACCCTCGACCCGAAGCGCACGCTGCTCACCGAGAAGCACCAGGGCACCTTCGCCGACCAGGTCGTCGTGCCGGCGCGCAACGTCGTCCCGAAGCCGGCCGGCCTGAACTTCGCCGAGGCCGCCACCATGGGCACGGCCTGGCTGACCGCCTACCGGATGCTGTTCGTGAAGTCCGGGCTCCGGCCGGGGCAGACGATGCTCGTGCAGGGCGCGTCCGGCGGCGTCGCGACGGCGCTCGTGCAGCTCGGCCGCGCGGCCGGGTTCCGGGTGTGGGTCACCGGCCGCACCGAGGAGAAGCGCGCGCTCGCCACGAGTCTCGGCGCGCACCAGGCGTTCGAGTCCGGCGCGCGGCTGCCCGAGCGCGTCGACGCGGTGTTCGAGACGGTCGGCAAGGCGACCTGGTCGCACTCGGTGAAGTCGCTCAAGCCGGGCGGGATCATCGTCGTCTCCGGCTCGACCAGCGGCCCCGACGCGAACGCGGAGCTGCAGCGCGTCTTCTTCCTGCAGCTGCGCGTCTCCGGATCGACCATGGGCACCCGTGACGAGCTCGCGGATCTGCTCGCGTACCTCGATCTGACCGGCGTGCGGCCGCAGATCGGCGCGGAACTTCCGTTCGCCGATGCGGCCAAGGGCTTCCAGGCGATGCTGGACGGCGACACCGCCGGGAAGATCGTCTTCACCCGCTGATCGCCGTGACCTGGGCGGATCCGCCGTGGATCCGCCCAGGTCACCGCTTGTACCGGCTACTTCGTGAATTGTCAACGGACTCTTATCGAGATCTGGTCGTTAGCACCGAAGGTCCACCGGAACTCCACTCCGGCCAGCTAATCTGGAGTCATGACCGCGACGAAGCGGCCCGTTCCGGCTGAACCGGGCGGCCGGCCCAGCAGCGACCCGGACCCCGTCCGGGTCTCCTTCCGGCGCTACGCCGGAGTCCGCACCCGCGTCCTCGAGGTCGGCGATCCCGTCCAGGACCCGGAGCAGTCCCCCGCGCGACGCTCGTTGCGCCGCCGGGCCGCCGCTCCGCACGTGCGGCCGTCCGCGCCGAGGCTGGTGCTGCTGCACGGTTACTGCGACAGCGCCGACACCTGGCGCCCCGCCCTGGAGCAGCTCGCGGCCGCCGGGATCCCGGCGATCGCCGTCGACCTCCCCGGGTTCGGGGACGCCCAGCCGTTGCGGCCCGGCCCGATGCTGCCGCAGCTCGACGCGTTCACCACCGCCGTCGTCCGCGAGCAGGCCGTGCTCGGGTCGGTCGTGCTGGCCGGGAACTCCCTCGGCGGCACCATGAGCCTGCGTGCCGCCCAGAACGCCCGGTTGCCGCTCTCCGGCGTCGTCTCGATCGCCGCACCGGGCTTCGTGGACTCGTGGCTGATCCGCACGATGGCGCGCTACCCGCTGCCGCTGCGGCTGTACTCGTCGCTGCCCGTCCCGGTGCCGGGCTTCCTGGTGCGCAAGGTGGCCGAGCAGCTCGTCCCGCGGTTCCTCTACGCCGACGCGCACGCGGCCGACGTCGCCCAGGTGCAGCGCTTCACCGCGCTCTTCCCCGACTACCGCGCGACCAAGAGCCGCCTGGAACAGGCCCGGCAGCTCGTCGCCGAGCTGGCCGACGCCTACCGGCTCGACTCCGTCACGGTGCCGCTGCTGGTCGTCGCGTGCGGCAAGGACAAGCTCGTCACCGCCGCGTCCGGGCGCCAGCTGCACACGCTGGTGCCGCACAGCAGGCTGCTGGTCCGCGAGGACTGGGGGCACTGCCCGCAGCTGGACGACCCGGCGGAGATCGCCGAGCTGCTCACGTTCTTCGCCGCGAGCGCGGTCCGGACCACGCAGGCGAAGCGCGCCGCGGCGAGTGCCGCCGACGGCGTGAGCGAGGACACCGCGGCGGGCTGATCGCTCGCACTGTAGCCCGGCGGGGTTGCCGGTAGGTTCCCCCGTTGGGTCCGTGATCCGGGCCGTTCACCGACGTTCGGGAGACGATGATGTCCGCTCCAGGAGGCCTGGGCAGCAGCTCCGGCATCTTCCGGCGCAAGCCGATCGACCAGATCCCCGACACCTCCGAAGCCGCGGGCCTGAAACGCACCCTGGGCTTGTGGCAGCTGACCGCCATCGGCATCGGCGGCATCATCGGCGCGGGGATCTTCGCCCTCGCCGGCAGCGTCGCGCACGGCGACGACGCCGCGGGCATCCCCGGCGTCGGCCCGGCCGTGCTCATCTCGTTCCTCATCGCCGGTGTCGCCAGCGCGGCGGCCGCGTTCTCCTACGCCGAGTTCGCCGGCCTGATCCCGAAGGCCGGCTCGGCCTACACCTACGGCTACGCGGTGCTCGGCGAGGTCGTCGGCTGGTTCATCGGCTGGGACCTGCTGCTGGAGTACACCGCGATCGTGTCGGTGGTGGCGATCGGCATCTCCGGCTACTTCAGCTTCCTGCTCGGGCAGCTCGGGCTCGACCTGCCCGCGTGGATGCTGGGCGCGCCCGGCACCGGGCCCGGCCACAAGGTCGACCTGTTCGCCGCGCTGCTGTGCCTGCTGATCGCATACCTGCTCAACCGCGGCATCCGCAGCGCGGCCCGGTTCGAGACGGTGATGGTCGGGATCAAGGTCCTGATCGTGCTGGTCGTCATCCTGGTGGGCTTCTTCTACGTCAAGACCGGCAACTACACGCCGTTCGCCCCGGCCGGCTTCGGCGGCGCGGTGACCGGCGCCGCGACGGTGTTCTTCGCGGTGTTCGGCTACGACGCGATGTCGACGGCGGCCGAGGAGTCCAAGGACGCGCAGCGGCACATGCCGAAGGCGATCATCTACTCGCTGGCCATCTCGATGGTGCTGTACGTGCTGGCCTGCCTGGTGCTGACCGGCATGCAGAAGTACACCGAGATCGACCCGAAGAGCGGCTTCTCGACGGCGTTCAAGTCGGTCGGCCTCGACGGGCTGGCCACCGTGATCGCGATCGGCGCGATCATCGGCATCCTCACCGTGCTGTTCACGTTCCTGATGGGCGCCACCCGCGTCGGCTACTCGATGAGCCGCGACGGCCTGCTCCCGCCGTGGTTCGGCAAGACGCACCCGAAGACCCAGGTGCCGAGCCGGATGACCTGGATCCTCGGCGGCGCGTCCGCGATCATCGCCGGCGTGCTGCCGATCGGTGAAGCCGCCGAGCTGACGAACATCGGCATCCTGCTCGCGTTCGTCGTCGTCTGCGTCGCGGTGATCGTGCTGCACTACAAGCGGCCGGACCTCAAGCGCACGTTCAAGACGCCGGGCATGCCGGTGGTGCCCGCGGTCGGCGTCGTGTTCTCGATCTGGCTGATCACGTTCCTGCAGCCGGCGACCTGGGTGCGGTTCGCCGTCTGGTTCCTGATCGGCATGGTCATCTACTTCGCCTACAGCAAGCGGCACTCCCTGATGAACCGCACGGGCGGCGAGGTCGAGAAGACGGACTAGCGGATCCGGTCGAGGCGTGCGACGGCCGCGCGCGCCTCGACCTTCAGCCGCTCGACGATCACCGCCGCCGAGGCGTCGTAGCCGAGCGGGTAGGTCTGGCCCGCCCACAGCGAGATGGCCTCCGGGTCGCCGGCCGCCGCCGACGCCTTGCGCACCGGCCCGGCCATGCGGTTGATCTGCGGGTACGCGGCGGGCGCGCCGTCGGACAGCTCGTCCATGAACCGGTTGACCAGCCCGCGCGCCGGCCGTCCGCTGAAGGCGCGGGTGAACGCCGTCTCGCGGTCGGCGACGACCAGGGCCTTGCGGTGCGCCTCGGACGTGCCGGCCTCGTCGGCGCGCAGGAAGACCGTGCCCAGCTGGGCGGCCGCCGCACCGGCGGCGAGCACGGCCGCGACGTCACCGCCGTGCACCAGGCCCCCGGCCGCGACGAGCGGCACGTCCACGCGGGCGGCGACGAGCCGCAGCAGCGCGAGGACGCCGTACTCCGCGCCACCGCCGGGCTGATCGGCGTCGTCGGTGAACAGCGATCGGTGCCCGCCCGCCTCGAACCCCTGCAGGACCAGCGCGTCGGCGCCGAGGCTCGCCGCCCGGACGGCGGTTTCCGGCGTGGTGACGGTGACGAGCACCTTGCTGCCGGCCTCGTGCAACCGGACGACGTCCGACGGCGACGGCGTCCCGAAGGTGAACGACACCACCGGGACACGCTTCTCGAGCACGACGTCCAGCTTCGCCGGGTACGCGTCGTCGTCCCACTGCGCTTCGCCGAGCTCGACGTCGTATTCGCGGGCGACGGCGAGCAGCCGTTCGCGGTAGGCCGTGAGGTCGGCGCCGCTGTCCGGCTGCGGGACGAAGAGGTTGACGCCGAACGCGCCGGCGGTCAGCTCGGCGGTCCGGTCGATCTGCGCGGCCAGGGCCGCGGGCGTGAGCATGCCGGCCGAGAGGAAGCCGAAGCCACCGGCTTCGGTGACCGCGGCGACCAGCTCGGGAGTGGTCGGACCACCGGCCATCGGCGCGGCGATCACCGGGAACGTCAGCTCGTCGAACATGCTGCCGAGCGTAGTCCCGCGCAAACCACCCAGATTGGTCTAGACCAGGAACCCGGGAAATGCGACGATCCGGGCAGGTGCGACGGCGATGTCGCGCCCTTCCCGCCAGGAGGACCGGTGAAGACAGCCCGCACGCGGCGCCTCGGCCGCGCACTCGCCGTAGTGGCCCTGCTCGGCGCCAGCACGACGGCCGCCCAGCTCGCCCCGGCCGCGTCGGCCGCCACGCCCGCGCTGCAGTCGATCGTGCCGGTGCCGGTGTCGGTGACCGCGGCGGCCGGCGTCAGCTTCCCCCTGGTCTCGACGACGAAGATCGTCACCGAGGCCGGTTCGGCGCCGGCCAAGGACGTCGGCACCTACCTCGGCGGCGTCCTGCGGTCGTCGACCGGCTACGCGCTGCCGGTGTCCGACGCCCCGGCGTCCGTGCCGGCCGACAGCATCGCACTGCTGCTGAGCGGCGCGCCGTCCTCGGTCGGCACGCAGGGCTACCAGCTGGTGTCGACGGCGTCGTCGGTCACCGTGCGGGCCCAGACGGCGGACGGGCTCTTCGCCGGCGTCCAGACGTTGCGGCAGATGCTGCCCGGCAGCGTCGAGAGCACGTCGGCCCAGCCGGGGCCGTGGAGCGTGCCGGGAGCGACGATCGTGGACTACCCGCGGTTCGGCTACCGCGGCGCGATGCTCGACGTCGCCCGGCACTTCCACCCGGTGGCGACGGTCAAGCGTTACATCGACCAGCTGGCCCAGTACAAGATCAACAACCTGCACCTGCACCTCGCCGACGACCAGGGCTGGCGCATCCAGATCGACAGCTGGCCACGCCTGACGACGTACGGCGGCAGCACCCAGGTCGGCGGCGGCGCGGGCGGTTACTACACGAAGGCGCAGTACACGGACATCGTGAACTACGCGCTCTCGCGGCACATCACGGTCATCCCCGAGATCGACATGCCGGGGCACGTGAACGCGGCACAGGCGTCGTACGCGGAGCTGAACTGCAACGGCGTCGCGCCGGCGCTGCGAACGGACACGGCGGTCGGCTACAGCTCGCTGTGCATCTCGAAGGACATCACGTACACGTTCATCGCGGACGTCCTGCGCGAGCTGGCGGCGCTGACCCCGGGCCCGTACCTCCACATCGGCGGCGACGAGGCGTCATCGACGTCGGCGGCGGACTACGTGACGTTCGTGAACAAAGTGATGCCATTGGTGACGGCCACCGGCAAGTCGGCGATCGGCTGGCACGACATCGCGAAGGCTTCCTTGCCCGCCTCCGCGACCCCGCAGTTCTGGGGAACTTCCACCTCGGACGCGGGGGTGTCGACGGCGGTTTCCCGCGGCAGCAAGGTGATCCTGTCACCGGCGAACAAGGCGTACCTGGACATGAAGTACAACAGCTCGAGCCCGATCGGCCTGTCGTGGGCGGGCTACATCGAGGTCCAGGACGCGTACAACTGGAACCCGGGCGCGTACCTGTCGGGCGTGGGCGAATCGGCGGTCCGCGGAGTGGAATCCCCGCTGTGGGCGGAAACGGTGGTCACCCCGGCGGACATCGACTACCTGGCCTTCCCCCGTTTGGCAGCGCACGCGGAGCTGGGCTGGTCCCCGTGGTCGACGCACGACTGGACGACGTTCCGCACCCGCTTGGGCGCCCAGGCCCCGCGCTGGACAGCGCAGTCGATCAACTTCTACCGCTCATCCCAGGTGGCGTGGGACACGGGCGGCACAACGACTCCAGGCACGTGCACGGACCCGGCGTGGAGCGCGTCGCAGGTGTACACGGGCAGCAACGTGGTCTCCCACAACGGCCACAAGTGGACGGCGAAGTGGTGGACACAAGGCGAGGAGCCGGGAACCACCGGCCAGTGGGGAGCCTGGACCGACAACGGCCCCTGCTGAGCCACCCCGACCCGAGCGCGAAGTCCCCCGCCCGGCATGTCGCACGGCTGAGGTGTACTTCAGCCGGCCATGATCGTTGCGGCCAAGGCCGTTCGGTGGTCCTTCGTCCAAGGTGGGCCCAGTGCCGCCCGGGGGCCATGGAGTACCTCGTCGGTCCGTGGGCCGAGAATGGCCGCCGCCTGGCGTTCTACGTCCTTGGCTTCGTAGAGGTGCACCTGCCAGCCGCGGGCGTGGGCCAGTTCCGCCAGGACCTGGCGGTACATGACCGAGTCGGCGCGGGCCTCGTACGGCACGCGGCGCTGGACCGCGATGTCCTCGGGGAAATCCGGCGGCCATGCCCTCAGCGACATCGACACGATCGGTGCGGGCAGCGCGGCCGCGAGGCGGTCCAGTTCGGCCGACGCCGCCCGGGTCGCCGACGCGCGGACCAGCGCCACGAGGGCCGCCGCGGCCGGGTCGTCGAGGTGTTTGCCGTCGTGGTGGATCGGGGCTGCCGCCACTCCGGGCTCGACCAGCTCGATCCGCCGGCGGTCCACGACCCGGTGGTCGGCCGACGCCGTGACAGCCACTGCCCACCCGAAGTGGTGGGCGATGCCCAGCCGCATGGAACGAGGCTTCCCCGGCCGGTGCGGACAGTCAAGGCCGCACTCCACCCCGTGAAACCGGAACACCCGGCGCCGCGACCGGGTTAGCTTGGTTCATGAGCGCTGATCTCGAGCAGGTTCGCACCCTGTCGCTGCAGGAAAACGGCCTCGCCACCATCTCCACGACGCGCGCCGACGGCACCGTCCACTCCTCCGTCGTCAACGCCGGGGTCTACGAGGACCCGGTGACCGGGGCACCCGGCGTCGCGTTCGTCGCCCTCGGCCGGGCGCACAAGCTCGCGCTGCTGCGGCTGGCCGGGCACGCCACCGTGACGTTCCGGCGTGGCTGGAACTGGCACTCCGTCACCGGCGCCACGCACCTGATCGGGCCCGACGACCCGGACCCGGCGTTCGACGCAGCCGGGCTGCCGAAGCTGCTTCGCGACGTCTTCATCGCCGCCACCGGCACCCACGACGACTGGGCCGAGTACGACCGCGTGATGGCCGAAGAGCGGCGGGTTGCGGTGTTCGTCACGGCGGACCGGATAATCGGCAACCGCTGAGCCCGTCCGGCCCCAGGAGCGTCCGTTGTCCGAGTCCCCGCCCCGCGTCACCATCCCGGCGAAGGTCCTCATCGGCCTGCTCGCCGTCATCGACGCGGGCTTCGGCGCGGCCCTCGCCCTGGGGCTGGTGCGCGGCCTGCCCGCCTGGCTGATCGCCGGCGCCTACGCGGCGACCGTGCTCGTCGCCGTGCTGATCTTCCGGGCGTCACGCGCCCGCGTGCTCAAGCGCGGCTTCGACGGCCTGCGCGACCTCACCCTCGGCGACGAGGGCATCCGCCTGCCCGCGGGCACGATGAGCACCCGGCTGGTGCCGTGGGCCGAGATCGCCGACGTCACCGCCCGCCGCTCGGCCCGCTTCGGCGACGGCTACCTGCGCGACGCGATCTGGCTCGACCTGGTCACCGGCGAGGGCGTCGAGAGCTCGGTGCAGTGCTTCGCGCCGCGCAGCCGTCTCGAACCGGCACCGGCGCGAAGACGGCAGTTCGACCAGACCGCGATCCTCGACCCGGCCCTGTTCAACGCCGTGATCGACCGGCTCCGCCGCGAACTGCGCCACCGCCGGCTGCACGCCGACACCCGCGGCGAACCCCGCCTCCGGCGTCGCTGACGCTCAGGCATACTTCCGCCATGAGCGAATGGCAGCGCATCTCACCTCCCGAGGCGCACCGGCATCTCGCGAAGCGCAACGCCGTTGTCCTCGGCGCCATCGGACTCGCCCTGACCGGGGTGTCGATCTCCCTCGGTCACGTGCCTCAGGCCATCTTCCTCCTCGTGTTCATCGCCGTCGCCGGCGTTGTGATGGCGTTGAGCGCCCTCTCCGGGATCCAGGCCGGTCCGAGCGGTCTTCGCCTCCGGCGGTTGCTGACCGTCCGTGAGCTGCCGTGGTCCGAAGTCGCCGACGTCACGACCGCGCCCGCGCAGCACCTCGGCGCCGACACGTCCTACACCGCGCTCTGGATCGTCACCGCCGCCGACGAGCGGATCCAGACCCAGGTGGTGCGCTACGACCACCCGCAGCAGGGCGAGCGGGTGAGCACCCGGCGCTGGCTCAAGCTCGGGCCGACCGAGTTCACCGGCGTGGTCCAAGCGCTGCGCGACGTGCGCCAGGCCCAGGAACAGCCGGGCTCAGCCGAGCCGGCCCAGTAGCTCCCGCGGCACGATCCGCACCGGGAACGGCCGCTCGGCCTCGAAGATCTCGTCGCCCGCCGCCTTGGCCACCTGCTCGTAGTTGCCGTCCACGTCCAGCTCGAACACCGTCAACGCGGGCTCGGTAGGGTCGATCACCCAGAAACTGGCGGTACCGAGCCGCTCGTAGATGGCTTTCTTGAGGTTCCAGTCGTAGATCGCCGTGCTGGGCGACAGCACCTCGACGGCCAGCACCGGGGGTGCCGGGAGATCTTTCTCGGTGAAGTCCTCGTCCCGGCCGACCAGGACGTCCGGCTGCAGTTCGATCTTGTCGCCCGAGTGCACCGCGAACGGTGCTCCGACGACGTAGAACTCAGCTGGACACACGGACTCGAGCACACCGTAGAGCCGATACCCGATTGTCTGATGTCTGAGACCAGGCGCGGGACTCACGATGAGCACCCCGTCGATGAGCTCGTATCTTCGCCCGTCATCCGGCATCCCCTCGAGGTCCTGCACCGTCAGGGGGCCCGAATCGGCGGGATGCTCGATGTCTGCCATGACCGTCATGGTGCTCTCCTTTCGCTCTTCGCACCAGAGCACACCAGAGGGCACCGACAGAAACGGCGTCGAACACGGGTTCGGCGCCTGCATTCACACGGAAGCGTGAATACAGGCGCCGGTGTCACATCAGCGGAACACTTACTTCTTGCTCTTGCCGGAGTCCTCAGTGGACAGTGCGGCGACGAAAGCCTCTTGCGGGACCTCGACCCGGCCGACGGTCTTCATCCGCTTCTTGCCTTCCTTCTGCTTCTCCAGCAGCTTGCGCTTACGCGAGATGTCACCGCCGTAGCACTTGGCCAGAACGTCCTTGCGGATCGCGCGAATCGTTTCGCGCGCGATGATCCGGGCGCCGATGGCCGCCTGGATGGGGACCTCGAAGTTCTGCCGCGGGATCAGCTCGCGCAGCCGGTTCACCATGCGGTTGCCGTAGTTGTAGGCGTCGTCCTTGTGCACGATCGCGGAGAACGCGTCCACACCCTCGCCCTGCAGCAGGATGTCCACCTTGACCAGGTCCGCCGCCTGCGTGCCGGCCTCTTCGTAGTCCAGCGACGCGTAGCCGCGCGTACGCGACTTCAGCGTGTCGAAGAAGTCGAAGATGATCTCGCCCAGCGGCATGTTGTACCGCAGCTCGACCCGGTCCTCGGACAGGTAGTCCATGCCGAGCAGCTGACCGCGCTTGTTCTGGCACAGCTCCATGATCGTGCCGATGAACTCCGACGGCGCCAGGACGCTGACCTTGCTGACCGGCTCCAGCACCTTGTCGATCTTGCTGCCGGTCGGCCAGTCCGACGGGTTGGTGACGTGGATTTCCTTGCCGTCGTCGAGCACCACGTCGTAGACGACGTTCGGTGCCGTGGAGATCAGGTCGAGGCCGAACTCGCGCTCGAGCCGGTCACGCGTGATCTCCAGGTGCAGCAGGCCGAGGAAGCCGCAGCGGAAGCCGAAGCCCAGCGCCACCGACGTCTCCGGCTCGTAGTCGAGCGCGGCGTCGTTCAGCTGGAGCTTGTCGAGGGCCTCGCGCAGCTCGGGGTAGTCCGAACCGTCCACCGGATACAGTCCGGAGTAGACCATCGGCTTCGGCTCGCGGTACCCGGCCAGCGCGTCCTTGGCGCCGTGGCGTTCGGACGTCACGGTGTCGCCGACCTTGGACTGGCGGACGTCCTTCACGCCGGTGATCAGGTAACCGACCTCGCCGACGCCGAGTCCCTTGCTGGGCTTGGGTTCCGGCGAGATGATGCCGACTTCCAGCAGCTCGTGGGTGGCGCCGGTGGACATCATCTTGATGCGCTCGCGCGGGGTGATCTTGCCGTCGACCACCCGGATGTAGGTGACGACGCCGCGGTAGGTGTCGTACACCGAGTCGAAGATCATCGCGCGGGCCGGCGCGTCCGCGTCGCCCTGGGGCGCCGGGACCATCTTCACGACCTCGTCGAGCAGCGCGCCGACGCCGATGCCGGTCTTGGCCGAGACCCGCAGCACGTCGTCGGGCTCGCAGCCGATGATGTGGGCCAGCTCACCCGCGTACTTGTCGGGGTCGGCCGAGGGCAGGTCGATCTTGTTGAGCACCGGGATGATCTGGAGGTTGTTCTCGAGCGCGAGGTAGAGGTTGGCCAGGGTCTGGGCCTCGATCCCCTGCGCGGCGTCGACCAGCAGGACCGCGCCTTCGCACGCCTCCAGCGCCCGGGAGACCTCGTAGGTGAAGTCGACGTGGCCCGGGGTGTCGATCATGTGCAGGACGTGGTCCTGCCCGTCGACCTGCCAGGGCAGCCGGACGTTCTGGGCCTTGATCGTGATCCCGCGCTCGCGCTCGATGTCCATCCGGTCGAGGTACTGCGCGCGCATGGCCCGCTCTTCCACGACGCCGGTGAGCTGCAGCATGCGGTCGGCCAGGGTGGACTTGCCGTGGTCGATGTGCGCGATGATGCAGAAGTTCCGGATGAGCTCCGGAGGCGTGAAGGTCGTGTCGGCGAACGTCGTCACTCGAATGAGTCCTCGGAAAGTCGGGGATGGCCACCTCTATGCTCCCATGGCGCTCCGGGTGCGAGTGGGGGTCATCCCCGATGCGAGCCCACGTGATCCGTGGTGCCCTCGAAGTATGAGCACATCGCACCAGCCCGCACCACCTCCCCAGCCTGATCCGGACGGCCTCGCCCGGGTTCTCGACCGTGTCTTCGGTCACCCTTCGGGCCTGCTCGGCCGCCTCGGCGGCCGGCTCATGGCCCGGGGCAACTCCGCCACCGAACACCGCGTAGTCGACCTGGCGAAGCTCGAGCCGGACGAGACCGTCCTGGTCGTCGGCCCCGGCCCCGGCGTCGGTCTCCACGCCGCCGCACAGCTGGCCGGGCGCACGATCGGCGTCGACCCCTCCCCCGCGATGCTGGCCCTGTGCCACGAGCGCTGCGGCGACCAGGTCGAGCTCCGGGAGGGGTCGGCGGCGCACACCGGCGAGCCCGGCGAGTCCGTCGACGTCGTCCTCACCGTGAACAACGTCATGCTCTGGGACGACCGCGCGGCCGGCTTCGCCGAGCTGTTCCGCGTCCTGCGCCCGGGTGGCCGGCTGCTGCTGTCCGCGCACGAGAAGTGGCTGCCCGTGAGCAGGCACGTGCTGGCCGACGAAGCCGCCGAAGCGGGCTTCGCCGACCTGCAGACGTGGACCTGGGAACCGCCCGGCTTCACCGCGCTCGCCGCGCAGCTGCGGGCCGTCAAGCCCGCCTAGCGGGTGTCCGTGCGGATCGGGTGTCCTTCCGGCACCTCGACCAGCACGATGCGCGTGCCGTCCGGATCGGCGATCCAGGCCTCGTCCAGGCCCCAGGGCTCGCGCTGGGCGTCCCGCACCGGCGTCAGGCCCTTCGCCTTCAGCTCGGCCAGCTCGCCGGCCAGGTCGCGGACCTGCACCCAGAGCACCAGGTCGGGCGACGCGCCCGCCTCGCCCGAGCCGGACACCTCCAGGGAGCCGTGCCCCAGGAAGAACACGGTGCCACCGGGGAACTCACGCTCCACGGCCAGGCCGAGGGTGTCGCGGTAGAACGCGGTCGACGCCTCGGCGTCGCGCGGGCGGATCAGCAGCCTGCTCTTCAGGACTTCCATCCGACCATCCCTACCGGAGGTCCTCAGGCCGCCGCAATCGCGACGATGCCGGACAGCACGATCACGGACCCGGCGAGCCGCCGCACGGCGTCGCGCTCGCCCAGCACCAGCCACGCGGCGAGACCGCCCAGCACGATGCTCAGCTCCCGGGCGGGCGCCACCAGGCTGACCGGCGCCATCGTCAGGGCGAACAGCACGAGGATGTAGGCGACGGGCGACAGCAGCCCGACGATCAGCACCTCGCGCCGCTGCTCGCGCCAGAGCCGCGTCACCTCGGACCGGCCCGCCCGCGCGCTCGGCAGGAGCATGGCGCTCTGGATGAGCGTGCCGAGGCCGAGGTACACGATCGGCGGCATGCCGATGCCGGTCACCGAGTGCGCGTCCCAGAGCGTGTAGCCGGCGATGACGGCCCCGGTCAGGACGCCGTAGAAGATCCCGGCGCGCCGGGCCTTGGCGGCGGCCGGGTCGGCCGCGGCGGCGCCCCGGCGGCCGGTGCTGATCACGAGCACCCCGGTGATCACCAGGAACGCGCCGAGCAGGCCGAGCCAGCCGGGCCGTTCGCCGAGGACGAGGACGGCGGCCAGCACCGAAAGCAGCGGCCCGGTGCCCCGCGCGACGGGGTAGACGACGGAGAGGTCGCCGACGCGGTAGCCGCGCTGCAGGACGATGCCGTAGGCGACGTGCAGCACCGACGTGCCCGCCGCGGCCAGCAGCCAGCTCCACTGTGGACGTTGCGGCTCGACGGCCACCAGCACGACCGTCACCGGCAGCAGGGCGACGGCGGAAACCGTGTAGTAGAGCCAGACGAACTGGGTGCCGCCGGAGCGGACCCGCTTGGCGGCGAGGTTCCACGCGGCGTGCACGACGGCCGCGACGACGACGAAGGACAGTGCGGTGGTGTTCACAGGGACCCCTTACGGGTTTCGCGCGCGCGAAACCGGGTCCTCCAGGCTTTTGCCCCGTCAGATGAACGGCGGGACTTCCGGACCCGCCGACGGTGCCGCTCGGACCAGACCCACCGGATCCTGGTTGTCCTGCTGGCTGGGGCGGACCGGTGACGGAACCCTAGGCACTACCGCCGTCCACCGTACTCCCGGTGATCCACGCCCGGCCGGACGCGCTCGCGGCGGGCCGGGGCCGGGCTGTTAAAGTTGCTGCTCGTTGCCGTGCGGCATTCCGTCATGGAGGAAACCCGCTTCAGCGGGGCCACACCAGCGCGGCGGCGAATCTCACCGAGTGAAAGCAGGAGCGCCTCATGGCCAACATCAAGTCGCAGATCAAGCGCATCACCACGAACGAGAAGGCGCGTCAGCGCAACCAGGCGATCCGGTCCTCGGTGAAGACCGCGATCCGCAAGGTCCGCGAAGCCGCTGACTCCGGTGACAAGGCCAAGGCCGTCGAGCTGCAGCGCGACGCCGCCCAGAAGCTGGACAAGGCCGTCTCGAAGGGCGTCATCCACGCCAACCAGGCCGCCAACAAGAAGTCGGCGCTCGCGAAGCGCGTCAACTCGCTCTGAGCTAGCTGATCTCTGGAGAAGCCCCGGCCCCGGCCGGGGCTTTCTTCATGTTCAGCGGTCGCCCTTGGCCGCCGCCACCTGCAGGACCGCGCGTTCCAGCGCGTAACCCGGGTCCGCCGCGACGCCCTTGACCTCGGCGTTCAGCCGGGCGACCACCCGCATCGCCGTGGCGAGGCCGTCCTGGTTCCAGCCGCGGGACTGGCCCTGGGCCTTGCGGACCTTCCACGGCGGCATGCCCAGCTCCCCGGCCAGCTGGTTCGGGTTGCCGCGGCCCGCGCCGGAGACGCGGGCGATCGTGCGGACCGCGTCGGCCAGCGCGTCGGCGACCAGGACGTACGGGACGCCGAGCTGCATCGCCCAGCGCAGCGACTCCAGTGCGGCCGCGCGGTCGCCGCTCACGGCCTTCTCCGCCACCGCGAACCCGGTCACGTCGGCGCGGCCGCGGTGGTAGCGGTGGACCGCGTCCGCGTCGACCACCCCGCCGGCGTCCGCGACGAGCTGCATCGCGGCCGAGGAGAGTTCCCGCAGGTCGGAGCCCACGGCGTCGATGAGCGCCGCGACCCCGGCCGGGTCGATCTTGCCGCCCGCCCGGCGCACCTCGTGGCGCACGAACTGCTCCCGCTCGGCGGGCTTGGTCAGCTTCGGGCACTCCGTCACCTCGGCGCCGGCCTTCTTCAGCACCGCCGGGAGCGTCTTGCCCGCCTTGCTGCGCCCGCCGCCGGTGTGCACGACGACGAGCACGATCCCGGCCGCCGGGTCCTTCAGGTACGACGTCACGGCGTCGGCCAGCTCCTGCGAGATGTCCTGCGCCGACTCGAGGACGATCACCCGGCCTTCGCTGAACAGCGACGGGCTGACGAGTTCGGCCAGCTCGGGAGCTGTGAGATCGGACACCCGGGCCCGCGTCAGCTCGGCCGTCGCGTCGATCGCGCGGGACGCGGCCAGCGTCTCGCGGACGGCCCGCTCGATCAGCAGTTCTTCCTCACCCAGGACCAGGTGGAGCGGGGCCGGGGCGGTGGCTTGCGCGGTCACCCGGGAATCTTCTCACTTGCTGCTTCGTGCGCCCGCTCCGGTGATGTCGAGCGGCCACCATGGCACGGCGCGAGTGCCATGTCGTACGGTGTCCTGGAGGCGGCGCGCTTTCTCGCGCGCTCCGACAACTGAATACCGCTCATCCAGAGGGGCAGAGGGAACGGCCCGACGAAGCCCCGGCAACCGGCGTACAGCCTGTCATCCCGCGATCGCGGGATAGCTGACGACCACGGTGCCAATTCCGGCCCGCTTCGGCGGGGCAGATGAGGAAGGAACCTCGCGATGACCGCAACCCTCGGCACGACCTCCACCACCAAGACCCCGGATCTCGGACCGGCCGTCGAACTGGTGTCGAAGGAAGAGGGCCACCGGCAGCCGCTCGCCCCCGAGTTCGTCTCCGCCGAAGACTTCTCGCCGCTCGAGGTCGCCTACGACTTCGGCCGCGTCCGCCGCGAAGACATCGAGGCCGGCCCCAAGAACATCTGGCGCTACAAGAAGCTCCTCCCGGTTCCGTCCAACATCGAAGAGATCCCGAACACCGAGCCCGGCTCGACGCGGCTGATCCGCGCCGATCGCCTGGCCAAGGAGCTCGGTCTCAAGCGCCTGTGGGTCAAGGACGACACCGGCAACCCGACGCACTCGTTCAAGGACCGCGTGGTCGCCGTCGCGCTGGCCGCGGCCCGCGAGTTCGGCTTCGAGGTGCTCGCCTGTCCCTCGACCGGCAACCTGGCCAACGCCGTCGCCGCCGCGGCGGCGCGCGCGGGCTGGAAGTCGGTCGTGCTGATCCCCAAGTCCCTCGAGCGCGCCAAGATCCTCACCACCGCGGTGTACGACGGCGACCTGATCGCCGTCGACGGCAACTACGACGACGTCAACCGGCTCGCCACCGAACTGGCCGGTGAGCATCCGAGCTGGGCCTTCGTGAACGTCAACGTCCGCCCGTACTACTCCGAGGGCTCGAAGACACTCGCCTTCGAGGTCGCCGAGCAGCTCGGCTGGCGGATCCCGCCGCAGATCGTCGTGCCGATCGCCTCCGGTTCACAGCTCACCAAGGTGGACAAGGGTTTCCGCGAGCTGGGCCAGCTCGGCCTCGTGGACGCCAGCCCGTACAAGGTGTTCGGCGCCCAGGCCACCGGCTGCTCGCCGGTCTCGGCCGCGTTCCGCGCCGGGCAGGACGTCGTCCAGCCGGTGAAGCCGGACACCATCGCCCGCTCGCTGGCGATCGGCAACCCGGCCGACGGCCCGTACGTGCTCGACATCGTCAACCGCACCGGCGGCTCGATCGAGGACGTCACCGACGAAGAGGTCGTCGAAGGCATCCGGCTGCTGGCCCGCACCGAGGGCATCTTCACCGAGACGGCCGGCGGGGTCACCGTCGCCACGGCGAAGAAGCTCATCGAGACGGGCAAGCTGGACCCGGACGCCGAGACGGTGCTCCTCATCACCGGCGACGGCCTCAAGACCCTCGACGCCATCGAGAACCACGTCGGCCCCAAGGCGACCGTGCCGGCTTCGGCCGCGGCCGTGAACAAGGCCCTCGGCTACTGACGTCTCCCCGCCGGGGCGAGCCACGCCCGCCCCGGCGGGAACGCGTTGCCGGGCAACGGAAGTCAGCGGTGGGGCGGGCCGCGTGGCTCGCCCCGGCGGGCTATCGCCGGGCCTGACGGGTCCGGGACCACAGCGGTGTCGCCGTCGACGTCGGTCCGGGTCACCAAGGCACCCAGCGCCGTCAGAGTGTCCACTGTGGACTTGCTCGGGTGGCCGTAGGTGTTGCCCGCGCCGACGCTGATGAGCGCCGCGCGCGGCGCCACCGCGGCGAGGAAGGCCGGCAGCGAGTACCGCGAGCCGTGGTGGGGCACCTTGAGCACCTCCGCTTTCAGGTCTCCGACATCGGCCAGCAGGTCCGACTGGGCCGCCAGTTCGACGTCACCCGTCATCAGCACCCGCCCGGCGGCCGTTTCCGCGCGCAGGACGACCGAGCTGTTGTTGATCGTCGTGCCGTCCTGCTGGCCGGCCGACCGCGACGGCACGTACCGCGGCCCGAGCACGTCGAGCGCCAGCCCGGGCAGGTCGACCCGCTCGCCCGGGCTCAGTTCCACCAACGGCACGCCCCGGCGGGACGCCTCCGCGGCGACCTGCCGCCACGCCCACTCCGGCGTCCGCCCCGGCCCGACGGCGATCCCGCCGACCGACCGGCCGTCGAAGACCGACGCGAGCCCGCCGATGTGGTCGGCGTGCAGGTGGCTCAGCACCAGCAACGGGATCCGGTCGACCGACAGCCGGTGCAGGCACTCGTCAACCGGCCCCGGCTCGGGCCCGGTGTCCACCACCACGGCCCGCCCCGGCTCGGCCGTCGCCAGCACGACCGCGTCACCCTGGCCGACGTCGCACTCGACCATCGCCCAGTTCCGCGGCGGCCACGCGGGCGCGAGCACCCGCACCGGCACGAACACCAGCAACGCGCCGACGATCAGCACCGCCAGGAGCAGCCGGACCCGCCGGTACCGCACGGCGAACACGAGCACCGCGAGGACGGCCGCCGCGAGCAGCGCGCCCGCCCAGCCGCCGGGCCAGGGAACGACCGCGCCCGGGGCTCGCGCGCCGTGCCGCGCCACGAAGATCAGCCACTCGGCCTCCGGGCCGGCCAGGTGCACCAGGAACGTGCCAGCGCCCGGCCACCACGGCCCGACGACCGTCGCCAGCACCCCGAGCACCGTCGCCGGGGCGACGACGGGCGCGGCGAGGACGTTGGTCACCACCGACACCAGGCTCACCGTGCCCGCCATCCCGGCCAGCACCGGCGCCGTCACCACGAAGGCGGCGAGCGGGATCGCCAGTCCTTCGGCGAAGCCCGGCGGGACGCCGCGGCGGACCAGCACCCCCGCCCAGCGTGGAGCCAGCAGGACGAGCCCGGCGGTGGCGAAGACCGACAACGCGAACCCGAAGTCCGTGGCCATCGCCGGATCCGCCACGACCAGCACGCAGACCGCGAAGGCCAGCGCGGGCAGCGCCGAGCCCCGCCGTCCCAGTGCCAGGGCCAGCAACGCGACCGCCGCCATGACTCCGGCGCGCAACACGCTCGGCTCCGGACCGACCAGGACCAGGAACCCGGCCAGGCACAGGCCCGCCGCGACGGCCGACAACCGCGGGCCCAGCCGAAGCACTCGCAGCAGGAGCAGGACCGCGCCGCACGCCACGGCGAGGTTTCCCCCGCTCACCGCTGTCAGGTGCGCTAGCCCCGCGGTGACGAACTCCTGCTCGATCCGAGGGGACAACCCGCTCGTGTCGCCCAGGACCAGGCCCGGCAACAGTCCCGCAGGTTCCTCCGGCAGGATCTGGCTCAGGTCGTGCAGGCCAGCCCGCAGTCCGGCCGCCGCCTTCTGCCACCACGGCGCCGGGCCCGGATCACCCGGCGGGCCACGCACGGACAGCACCGCGACGGTCAGGTCCGCGCCACGCGGTGGCATCAGCAGGCCCGCCACCCGGACTTCCTGCCCTGGCAGCACGCCCGCCCAGTCCGCGACGGGTGCAAGCAGCAGGACCCGCCCGGACGAGACGACCGACTGTCCGTCGACGGACGCCGTGCGCACGTCGGCGGACAGGACCACGGATCGGGCGCCCGCCTGCCGATCGGCGTACCCCGCGCTCCGCACCGGCTTCGGCCGTTCCGCGACGACCACTGTGAGCGTCGCGGGCAGCCCCTGGGCCGCGGCCGCACGCAGGCCGTCTTGCTCGGCGTCGTGGATCCGCCAGGCGATCGGACCGGCGGCGACCAGGCCGAGCACCAGCAGCGCCGCCGCCGCGCCGAACACCCGGGGCCGGCCACGTGCCCGCCAGAGCAGCACCCCGGCGAGCACGGCCGCGGCGAGACCGACGGCGACCGCCGTCCACCAGCCGAGCAGCAGCCCGGCCAGGGCGGCGAGCCAGCACGCGAGCGCCGCCGGGACCAACCGCATGTCCTGCCGGGTGTCGGTCGCGGGAATCGTGCTCATCCGACCGTCACCTGCTCGCGGAGCTTCTCGAACTTGCTTTGGCCGATGCCGTCGACGTCGCGCAGTTGCTCGACTTTCGTGAAGCCGCCGTGCTCCGCGCGCCACTGGACGATCCGCTTGGCCGTCACTTCGCCGACACCGGGCAGGGTGTCCAGCTGGTCCGGGCTCGCCGCGTTGAGGTCGACCTTCCCGCCTCCGCCTTCGGGAGCACCGGGCGGTGCCATGGGCGCCGGGATCCCGACCGCGAGCTGCTCGCCGTCGGTCACCTTGCGGGCGAGGTTCACGGCGCTGAGGTCCGCGCCGGGGTCGGTTCCCCCGGCGGCGCGCAGCACGTCGGCGACGCGGGATCCCTGGGGGACGGTGACCAGACCGGGCGACCGGACACGGCCGATCACGCTGACGACGAGACCGGCCTTGGGTGCGGCCGGGGCCTCGGCCGCGGGTTTCGCGCTGGGCAGCGGAGGCGGTGGCTCGGGCGCCGGCCGGCCGCCCAGCAGCGCGACCGAACCGAGGACGAGCACCACGACGGCCACGAAGACACCGGCGAACGCCCAGCGGCGCCGGCCCGCGCCGGTCGCTCCGCCCGGCAGCCAGCGCCGGACCAACCGGCCGCCGGGCCCGACCGTGCTCGCGTCGGGCGAGAGCTGGTCGGCCAGCCAGGCGAGCCGGTCGTTGACGGGGAGGCCCGGATCCCGGGCGGGCTGCTCGAACACACGATCGACGTTAGGGGCCGCGGGGAGGCGGGCGACAGGGGTGGCGCCGCGTCCTGTGGACAACTGGGGTGTTGTGGACGGATGCCGCCGGCCGGGCCCGGGAACGGCGGTTTTCGTCGTACCCGGATGAGATGCTGGAGGGTCAGGCGTCCGGCCGGGCCGGCACCGTGCGCTGCACGACCACGCCCAGCACGCCGGGCCCGGTGTGCGCGCCGATCACCGCGCCCAGCTCCGAGACCACGCAGCCCGCCGACCGCGGCACGGCTTCTTCCAGCCGGTTGGCCAGCTCGACCGCCCGGTCCGGCGACGCGAGGTGGTGGACGGCGAGCTCGACGTCGTCGTCGTCCGCCGCGCGGGCCGCCAGTTCGACCAGCCGCGCGATCGCCCGGTTCATGGTCCGGACCTTCTCCAGCGGCAGGATCCGGCCGTCGGACATGTGCAGCACCGGCTTCACCGCCAGCGCCGTCCCGAGCAGCGCCGCCGCCGGGCCGATCCGGCCGCCGCGGCGCAGGTACTCCAGGGTTTCCACGACGAACAACGTCGAGGAGCACTTGGCCGCGGTCATCGCCGCCGCCTCGACCGCCTTCGGATCCGCGCCGGCCGCGGCGGCGTCCGCGGCGTGCAGCGCGGCGAACCCGAGGCCCATCGCGGTCGTGCGCGAGTCGACCACGCGCACCCGGTCCGGCCCGACCTCCTGGGCCGCCAGCACCGCCGCTTCCCAGGTGCCCGACAGCTCGCGGGAAAGGTGGATGGAGACGATCGCGTCCGCGCCGTCGGCGAGCGCCGCGCGGAACTCCTTCGCGAACTCGGCCGGGGTCGGCCGCGACGTAGTGACGATCTTGCGCTGGCTCATCGCCTCGGCGACCGCCGCCGGGCCGGTTTCCACGCCGTCGAGCGACACCACGCCGTCGACCAGGACGTGCAGCGGCACCACCCGGACCTCGTGCCGTTCGGCGAACCCCTCCGGCAGGTGGGCGGTGGAATCCGTGACTACGGCGACCGACACGCCGTCAGCCTACGTGGCCGGGGGCCGCCACCGGGGCCAGCAACACGGACATCGCCTCGCCCACGGCGGCGTGCCCGGCCCAGCCCCAGTGCATGCCGTCCAGGTTGCCCGCGCCGCTCAGGACGTGTTCGCCGACGACCTCTTTCAGGTCCAGCAACGGGACGCCGGCACGCTCGCCCCAGGCCCTCATCGCGGCCTCGGCGCCCGGCCGCGCGGTGTGCACACCGCCGTAGGCCGCGGCCCGGTGCACCGACGGCAGCATCCCGAAGATCGGCAGCTCGGGACGCAGGACGCGCAACGCTTCCACGGCGGTGTCGAGGTACTGCACGGTCAGCTTCACCGGCAGCACCCGCGGACGGCCGCGGAACGCGATCGACAACCGCGGCTGCGCGGCGAGATAAGCCTTGCGCGCCACCCGTCGCACCGGATCGGGCCGCAGGTACTTCAGCCCGCCGCGCAAGTAGGTCGGCAACGGCGAAGGCAGCGTGTCCATGCTCCCGATCGCCAGCACGACGGCGTCGACGTGGTGCAGGTCGGCCCAGACGCGCGGGTCGCCGGTGAGCGACCACCAGACGTCGCGGGCGGTCCAGCCGATCCCGGCGACCAGGTCGGCGGTGCCGCCGAGGGCCGCCGCCGCGATGTTCGGCCACAGCCGCGGTTCGTCCGCGGCGCAGGGCCCCTCGGGGCCGTGAAAGCTCAGCGAATCGCCGAACACCAACAGGTGTGGGGCCATCGGCTAGCCGGTCATCCCCGCGTTGTAGGCGTGCAGCCGCCACTTGCCGTCGCGCAGGCCGAGCTCGACCCAGTGGCAGTTGGCGATCCCGCCGAGGGACGGCCAGATCTCGACCGGCAGCTTCAGCAGCCCCGCCGTGAGGGCGATGATCAGCCCGCCGTGCGCGGCCAGCAGCACGGTGTCGCCGACGTCGGAGTTGGCCTGCTGCAGATCGGACACGACCTCGCCGGCGCGCTCGGCGACGTCGAGGCGGTTCTCGCCGCCCGGCGGGGCCCAGGTGGCGTCGGTGCGCCAGCGGGCGCGTTCACCGGGGTACTCGGCGTCGACCTCGGCGCCGGTCTTCCCCTGCCACTCGCCCAGGTGCGTCTCGCGCAGCCGCTTGTCGATGCGCAGCGGGACGCCGATGGCGTCGGTGAGCACGGTCGCCGTGTCGGTCGCGCGACGCAGGTCGGACGCGATCACGAGGTCCGGGGAGAACCGGGCCAGCGCGGGGACGGCGAAGCGAGCCTGGTTCCAGCCGACCGGGGTCAGCGCCGAATCCAGGTGACCCTGCATCCGCCCGGCGGCGTTGTAGTCCGTCTCGCCGTGACGCCAGAGCACCAGCCGCCGCGGGCTCACCGGGCGTCCGCGTCCTCATCGGCGGGCGGCTCCTCGAGACCGGCCACCTCGATCCGCGGGCAGTCCTTCCACAGCCGTTCGAGGCCGTAGAAGCTGCGCTCCTCGACGTGCTGGACGTGCACGACGACGTCGACGTAGTCGAGCAGGACCCAGCGGCCCTCGCGGGCGCCTTCGCGGCGGACCGGCTTGTGCCCGGCCACCCGCAGCTGCTCCTCGACGTTGTCGACGATCGCGCCGACCAGGCGCTCGTTGGGCGCGGAGGCGATGACGAAGGCGTCGGTGATGACGAGCTGCTCGGACACGTCCAGCACGACGACGTCGCTGGCCTTCTTGTCCGCCGCCGCGTGTGCGGCCGCTACGGCCAGCTCTCGTGCCTCGGACGTGGCTGTCACGGTGCTCCTTTTCCGGATCGGGTTCGCCCGAGAAGAGTACCCGCCGCGACCAGCGGTGCTTCAGTCGCTCTTCCGGTAGAGATCCTTCTTGGTGATGTAGCGGACGACGCCGTCGGGAACGAGGTACCAGACCGGCTCCCCGCGCTCGACGCGGTCGCGGCAGCCGGTCGACGAAATCGCCATCGCGGTGACCTCGACGAGACTCACCTTCCCGCTGGGCAGGTGGTGCGAGTTGAGCCGGTAGCCGGGCCGCGTGACGCCGATGAAGTGCGCGAAGTCGAACAGCTCGTCGGCCTTGTGCCAGGTGAGGATCTGCTCGAGCGCGTCGGCGCCGGTGATGAAGTAGAGCTGGTCGTCGGGGTACTCGGCGTGGAGGTCGCGCAGGGTGTCGACGGTGTAGGTCTGGCCGGCGCGGTCGATGTCCACGCGGCTGACCGAGAAGACCGGGTTGGACGCGGTCGCGATGACCGTCATCAGGTAGCGGTCCTCGGCCTTGGTGACCTTGCGGTCGGTCTTCTGCCAGGGCTGCCCGGTGGGCACGAAGATCACTTCGTCGAGCCCGAACCGGGACTGGACCTCGCTCGCCGCGACGAGGTGGCCGTGGTGCACGGGGTCGAAAGTGCCGCCCATGACCCCGATCCGCCGTGGTGACATGGGACCCGAGCCTATACACCGGACCCGTGGGCCGTCCGGTCCAGCAGCACACCTCGCCCAACCGTGCAGGAAGTGTGATTCAGCTCACATTACGGCCGGTATTCGACACGAACGGTCCGTTCGCGCCGCCGCCGATTCCCGGTTCGTCGGTGCCATGGGGTAGACGTGGGGACGTGGACACCACCAGCACCACCCCAGCACTCCGCGACCGCGCCGAGACCCTCCTCCGGGCGCTCGCCGGCGACTCGGCGAAGCTGCGCGAAGACCAGTGGACGGCCATCGAGGCCTTGGTCGCGGAGCGGCGTCGCGCGCTCGTCGTGCAACGCACCGGGTGGGGCAAGTCGGCGGTCTACTTCCTGGCCACGGCCCTGCTGCGCGAACAGGGCAGCGGGCCGACGGTGATCGTCTCGCCGCTGCTGGCCCTGATGCGCAACCAGATCTCGGCGGCGGCGAAGGCCGGGATCCACGCGGCGACGATGAACTCCGCGAACCCGCAGGAGTGGGAGCACGTCCAGGCGTCGGTCGCGGCCGGCGAGATCGACGTCCTGCTGGTCAGCCCCGAGCGGCTGAACAACCCGGACTTCCGCGACAACGTGCTGCCGAAGCTGACCGCGAGCACCGGCCTGCTGGTGGTCGACGAAGCGCACTGCATCTCCGACTGGGGCCACGACTTCCGGCCGGACTACCGGCGGCTGCGCACGCTGCTGGGCGACCTGCCCGACGGCGTGCCGGTGCTGGCGACCACCGCGACGGCGAACGACCGCGTCGTCACCGACGTCGCCGAGCAGCTGGGCATGGGCAGCGGCGGCGACACGCTGGTGCTGCGCGGCAGCCTCGACCGGGAAAGCCTGCGGCTGTCGGTCTGCCAGCTGCCGACGTCGCAGGCGCGGCTCGCGTGGCTCGCGGAGCACCTGGCCGAGCTGCCGGGGTCCGGGATCATCTACACGCTGACGGTCGCGGCGGCGCACGACGTCGCCTCCCTGCTGAAGGACCGCGGCTACCCCGTGGCGGCCTACACCGGGAAGACCGACCCGGCCGACCGGCAGGCGGCCGAGGACGACCTGCTCGGCAACCGCGTCAAAGCGCTGGTCGCGACGTCCGCGCTGGGCATGGGGTTCGACAAGCCGGACCTCGGGTTCGTCGTGCACCTCGGGGCGCCGTCGTCGCCGATCGCGTACTACCAGCAGGTCGGCCGCGCCGGGCGCGGTGTGGAGCGCGCGGAGGTCGTCCTGCTGCCCGGCGAGGAGGACCGGGCGATCTGGGCGTACTTCGGGTCGCTGGCGTTCCCGGACGAGCTGCGGGTGACGCAGGTGCTGAACTCGCTCGCCTACGCCGACCGTCCACTTTCGACGGCCGCGCTCGAGCCGTCGGTGGAGCTTTCCCGCTCCCGCCTGGAAATGGTGCTCAAGGTGCTGGACGTCGACGGCGCGGTCCGGCGCGTGAAGGGCGGCTGGGAGAGCACGGGCGAAGACTGGCAGTACGACCGCAGCCGCTACCAGCGCGTCGCGGAAGCGCGTGACCGCGAGCAGGAAGCGATGCTCGGTTACCTGGCGACCGGCGACTGCCGGATGGAGTACCTGCGGCGTCAGCTCGACGACCCGGACGCGGCGCCGTGCGGGCGGTGCGACAACTGCACCGGGCAGCACTGGGACACGTCGGTGACCGACGAGGTCGTCAACGCGACGCGGGAACGCCTGCAGCGTCCGGGCGTCGAGGTCGCGCCGCGGAAGCAGTGGCCCACCGGGATGTCCTCTTTGGACGTTCCGGTCTCCGGCCGGATCGGCGCCGACGACCAGGCCGAACCGGGGCAGGTCCTCGGGCGGCTGACGGACGTCGGCTGGGGCAACCGGCTGCGGGAGCTCGTCGGCCCGGCGGCGCAGGACGCGGACGTGCCGGACTCGGTGTTCAAGGCGTGCGTCCAGGTGCTGGCCGGGTGGCAGTGGTCGGAGCGGCCGGTGGCGGTGGTCGCGGTGCCGTCGTCGACGCGGCCGCGGCTGGTCTACAGCCTGGCGACACGGCTGGCGGACATCGGCAAGCTCGACTTCCTCGGGGCGCTCGACGCGGACGGCCCGCCGCCGCGCCAGGCGAACAGCGCGCAACGGCTGGCCGACCTGTGGCGGCGGCTGAGCATGCCGGCCGACCTGGCCGCGGCGTTGCCCGCAGGACCGATCCTGCTGGTCGACGACGTCATCGACACCGGCTGGACGATGACGCTGGCGACCCGGCTGCTGCGGCGGGCCGGGGCACCCGCGGTGCTGCCGTTCGCGTTGGCCAGCACGGCCTGACCTCGGGCCGCCCGGCGGATTCTGCCGCGGCGGCGCCCTCGGTGGGCGGGCCGACGCGCGTGCTTGAGTCCCGATTTCGCGTGACTGGCGGCGGGACTCGCGTGATTGAGCCCGGAAGTCGCGTGATCAAGGGCGGGACTCGCGTGATTGCACGCGGATCTCGCGTGATCAGGCGGGCATCGCGTGTGATTGGGGAGGCATCGCGCGTGATTAGAGGGGCATCACGTGTGATTGAAGGGACGACTCGCGTACCTGGAGGGTCGGGTCGCGTGCCTGGGCGGTCGGGTCGCGTGCCTGGGCGGTCGGGTCGCGTGCCTGGAGGGTCGGGCTGCGGGGTCGGGCGTCGCGTGATTAGGTGACAGAACGATCTGTCTTGTTTTGGTTGACCGTGGGAGCTAGGGGCGGCAGGCTGAGCGCCAGTTGAGACAGAACGTTCTGTATCGGATGGAGGTTGTCGTGGGTGCTCGGACTGTGGTTCTGGTGCATGGGCTGTGGATGACGCCGTTGAGCTGGGAGGGGTGGGTCGAGCGGTACGAGGCCGCCGGGTTTCGGGTGCTGGCGCCGTCGTGGCCGGGGCTGGAAGGTGGGGTCGAGGCCATCAGGAAGGATCCGAGTCCGCTTGCGGGGCTGGGGATCGGTGAGATCGTCGACCACTACGAGCGGATCATCCGCGGGCTCGACGAGCCGCCGATCATCATGGGGCACTCCTTCGGCGGCACCTTCACGCAGCTGCTGCTGAACCGCGGGGTGGGCGCGGCGGGCGTCGCGATCGACTCGGGGCCCGTCAAGGGGGTGCTGGGGCTGCCGCTGTCGACGTTGCGGTCGGCGCGGCCCGTGCTCGGGAATCCCTTCAACCGCAACAAAGCCGTGCCGCTCACGCCGAAGCAGTTCCGCTACGCCTTCACCAACACGCTGACCGAGCAGCAGTCGCAGGAGGTCTACGACCGGTACCACGTCCCCGGCTCCGCCCGCGTGCTGTTCCAGGGCGCCTTCGCGAACTTCAACCCCCAGTCGCCGACCAAGGTGGACTTCGCCGCGAAGAAGGCGCCGCTGCTGTTCATCGCCGGCGGTGCGGACCACATCGTGCCGCCGTCGCTGAACAAGGAGAACGTCCGGCGCTACCACCGGGCGCCGTCGGTCACCGACTACGCCGAGTTCCCGGGGCGGACGCACTACACCGTCGGGCAGGACGGCTGGGAGGAAGTGGCCGACAAGGCGCTGAGCTGGGCCGTCGAGCAGACGACGGGTTCCGCCGGCTGAACCGGACGGTCGGGATCTTTCGTACCGCGGACGAATATGGCAAAGTCGCGTTCCACCTTCGGGGGACGTGGAGGCTGCCATGACCGTGCAGGTTCAGCACCGGCTGCCGGTGCGCAAGCTGTTCGCGGCGAGCGCGGGCAACGCGCTGGAGTGGTTCGACTGGACGATCTACGCGACGTTCAGCATCTACTTCGCCGGCGCGTTCTTCCCGTCCGGCAACGACACCCTCGCCCTGATCAACACGTTCGCCACCTACGCGCTCGCGTTCTTCTTCCGCCCGCTCGGCGGCGTGCTGCTCGGGCGCTTCGCCGACACCCGCGGCCGCAAGCCCGCCATGATCCTCACCATCGTGCTCATGGCGGGCGGCTCGGTCGCGATCGGCGTGCTGCCGACGTTCGCGCAGGTCGGCTGGCTCGCGCCGCTCCTGCTGCTGCTCGCCCGGATCGCGCAGGGGCTCTCGCTCGGCGGCGAGGTGTCGAACGCGTCGGCCTACCTGGGCGAGATCGCGCCGGCGGCGCGGCGGGGCCGGTACTCGGCGTTCTTCTACATCTCGACCGGCTCCGCGGTGCTCGTCGCGACCGTGCTCGGGTTCGTGCTGTCGCGGACGCTCGACAAGGCGCAGCTCGCGTCCTGGGGCTGGCGGCTGCCGTTCCTGCTGGGCGGCGTCTTCGGGCTGGTCGGGCTGTGGCTGCGCCGCAGCCTCGCCGAGACCAAGCTGTTCGAGCGGACGAAGACCAAGGCGCGGAAGCTCGAACGGCCGCTGCTGACCACGCTGACGCACCACCCGAAGGCCGTCGGCCGGCTCGTCGGGTTCTCCATGCTCTCGACGCTCTGCTACTACACGTTCTTCAGCGCGCTCACGTCGTTCGCGGTGAAGAACCGGCACGCCGACGCCGGGGCCGTGTTCCTCGCGCTGTCCGTCGGCACCGTGCTGTTCATCGCGCTGCAGTACCCGATGGGCGCGCTCGCGGACCGGGTCGGGCGGAAGCCGCAGCTGCTCGTGTGGTCCGGGGCGACCGCCGTCGTCATCGTGCCACTGTCCACTTTGATCGGTCCGGACGTCGGCGGCCTGCTCGTCGTGTTCTGCGTCGGGCTCGGGCTGTACACGGCGATGACGTCGATCGCGCCGGCGATCATGAGCGAGCTGTTCCCCACCGAGCTGCGCGGGCTGGGGATCGGCGCCTGGTACAACCTGACCGTCGCCGTCTTCGGCGGGACCGCTCCCCTGCTCATCACGGTGTTCGGCGCGATCTCGCCGACGCTCTACTTCTGGTACGTCGCCGCCGGTGCCGCGATCGCGTTCGCCGTGATCCTGACGCTGCCGGAGACGAAGGGCAGCGAGCTGGGGTAATCCCTTCGTCGCCGGCCGGTGCCGCTCGCTAGGCTGTGACATCCGGGGCTCCGCCCCGTGCCGGGGGCTTCGCCACCCTGACCCCCTCAAGCAGTTGAGGGCTTCACTGACCGAGCCGAAGGAGGGACACCGTGCACACCGCCGACGTTACCGAGGAGCTGGCGCGCCGCGTGGTGGCCGCCGCCGGCCGGGCCCTGGACGTGGACCTGACGCCGGAGCAGGCGCTGATCCAGGCGTCGCCGCGCGACGGCGTCGACTACCAGGCCAACCTCGCGATGAGCCTCGGCAAGAAGCTCGGCCGGCCGCCGCGCGCGGTCGCGACGCTGATCGCCGAAGCCGTGGAGCTGGACGGGATCGCGGACGCGCCCGAAATCGCCGGGCCGGGCTTCCTCAACTTCGTGCTGCGCAAGGATTGGCTGGAATCGCGCACGGCCGCGGTGCTCGGCGACACGCGGCTCGGCGTGCCGAAGACGGCTGAGCCGCGCACGATCGCGCTCGACTACAGCAGCCCGAACGTCGCGAAGGAGATGCACGTCGGGCACCTGCGCTCGTCCGTGATCGGCGACGCCCTCGCGCGCCTGCTGCGCTTCGCGGGCCACGAAGTGCTGCCGCACAACCACCTCGGCGACTGGGGCACGCCGTTCGGCATGCTCATCGAGCACCTGCTCGACGTCCCGTCCGAGCAGCGCGCGATCGCCGACCTCGACGCCTTCTACCGCGAAGCACGCCGGAAGTTCGACAGCGACGAAGCGTTCGCGACGCGGGCGCGCACCCGCGTCGTGCTGCTGCAGAGCGGCGACGAAGACACCCTCGCCGTGTGGCGGACCCTCGTCGACGAGTCGACCCGGCACTTCGACGAGGTCTACGCGCTGCTCGGGATCTCCTTGACGGACAAGGACATCTACGGCGAGAGCTTCTACAACCCGTACCTCGCCGCGGTCGTCGACGATCTCGAAGCGGCCGGGCTGACCGAGCTCAGCGACGGCGCCGTCTGCGTGTTCCCGGAGGGGTTCCGCAATCGGGACGGCGACCGGCTGCCGCTGATCGTCCGCAAGCGCGACGGCGGCTACGGCTACGCCGCCACGGACCTGGCCACCGTCCGGTACTGGACGACCGTGCGCGGCGCCACCGACCTGCTCTACGTCGTCGGGACGCCGCAGGCGCAGCACTTCGCGATGGTGTTCTCGGCCTGCCGCACGGCGGGCTGGCTGACCGGGCACGCCGAGCACGTCGGCTTCGGCACCGTGCTGGGCGCGGACGGCAAGACCATGCGGACGCGGGCCGGCGAGACGATCAAGCTGGTCGACCTGCTCACCGAAGCCGTGACGCAGGCCGCCGTGGTCGTCGCCGAACGCAGTGAGCTCGACGCGGCCGGGCAGGCCGAGGTCGCCCGCGCGGTGGGCATCGGCGCGGTCAAGTACGCCGACCTCTCCGGCGACCGCGAGCGCGACTACGTCTTCGCCTGGGAGCGCATGCTCGCCAAGGAGGGCAACACCTCGGTGTACCTCCAGTACGCCCACGCGCGGACGCGCTCGATCCTGCGCAAGGCGGGCGGCGAGCCCGAGGGCACGCGGATCCTGCTGGACGAACCGGCGGAACGGGCGCTCGCGCTGAAGCTGCTGCGCTTCGGCGAAGCCCTTCAGGCGGCGACAAGCGCGTACGCGCCGCACAAGCTCTGTACGTACCTTTACGAGACCGCGGTCGCGTTTTCCCGGTTCTACGACGATTGTCCGGTCCTGAAGGCGCCGACCCCCGAGCTGCGCGCGTCCCGGCTGCGGTTGACTACGCTGACGGCGCACACGCTCGCGCTCGGGCTTTCCCTGCTCGGCATCGACGCGCCCGACCAGCTCTAGCGGGAGACCACTGTGGAACTGCCCGGCGACCTGCTCGCGCTGCTGCGCGAGCCCAGCCTCTGCTTCCTGGCGACGTCGATGCCGGACGGCTCGCCGCAGCTCACCCAGACCTGGGTGGACACCGACGGCACGCACATCCTGGTGAACACCGTGCTGGGCCACCAGAAGCAGCGCAACATCGAGCGTGACCCTCGGGTCGCGCTCAACGTCGCCGACCGCGAGCGGACGTCGCGCTACTACGCGATCCGCGGCCAGGTCGTCGGGATGACCGAAGACGGCGCCGTCGAGCACATCGAGAAGCTGGCGCAGCGGTACCTCGGCGGCCCGTACCCGTGGTGGGGCGGGCGCGACCAGACGCGGCTGCTGCTGACGATCAAGCCGGACCGGATCAGCGGGACGTAGGCGCCGGCAGTTCGTCGGCCGTCAGCTCCGGGGCTCGGACAGGACGAGGACCACCGTGCCGCTCGCGAACGTGCGGGTCTCGACCTTGCCGAACCGCCCGGTGACGCCCTCGCCGAAGAGCTGCTCGCCGGCGCCGCGCAGCACCGGGTGGATCCACAGCCGCAGCTCGTCGAGCAGCCCGTGCGTGACGAGCGTGCGGGCGACGGGACCGTAGCCGTACACCAGGATGTCCGCGCCCGGCGCCTGCTTCAGCTCCCGCACGGCGTCGGGCAGGTCGCCGGTCAGCACGGTCGTGTTGTTCCACTCCGGCGAGGTCAGGGTGGTCGAGGCGACGTACTTGGCCATCTTGTTCATGGTGTCGCTGAACTCGTCGCCGCTGCGGGCCGGCCACGCTCCGGCGAAGCTGTGGTAGGTGGCCCGGCCCATCAGCAGGGCGTCGCTGGCGCGCAGCTGGTCGAGCGCGAACGCGCCGGCGGCCTCGTCGAAGTAGTCCAGGGACCACAGGTGCGGCTCGGAGACGACGCCGTCGAGGGTCACGTAGGTCGAGTTGACGATCTTGCGCATCGGGGTCTCCCGGGTTCGGTTGCTGGGCCCCGAGATTCGGCGGCGACGCTTCCGGTGGGCTATCGACGCGCTATCGGCCGCCGCTCGCGTGCTGCGCGACGTCGGCGAGGAGCAGCTCGGCCCGGTGAGCGTGCTCCGCGGCCGTCACGGCGTCCCCGGCCAGCTCGCCGAGCCGCCGGTGCGCCCGCGCCTGCAGGTGCCGGTCACCCGTCACGCCGGCCACGGTGACCGCCTCGGTGAACCGGGCGGTGGCCGTGACGGCGTCGCCCGCCGCGACGGCGACCCGGCCCTGGCCGAACAACGCGTACCCGACGCCGATCCGGTCCCCCAGACCGGAAGCGATCTCCAGGACCCGGTCCACCGCCACCCCGGCGGCGGCCACGTGCCCGGCAGCCAGTTCGACGTCGGCGCTGCGGTAGCGGATCTGCGCTTCGGTGCGCGACGCGCCCGCGTCGCGCGCGAGCCGCAGCGCCTCGGCCACCTGGCCGGCGGCGTCGCCGAGCGCGCGAGCGTCGAGGTCGAGGCGGGCGAGCTCGGACCGCGCGTGGGCTTCGCCGCTGCGGTCGCCGGCCGCGCGCAGCAGCGGCAACGCCTCGGTGGCGCAGGCCCGGGCCGCGGCGAGGTCGCCGTTCAGCCGCCGGACCGTGGCGAGCTGCCGGAGCGTCGCGCCGACGCCGTGGCCGATCCCGGCGGCGCGGAACCCGGCCAGCGCGGGTTCGAGGTGCCGGGCGGCGTCGCCGGGGCGGCCCTGGTGGACGAGCAGGGCGCCCAGCGAATAGCGGGCCGCGGCGGCACCGACCGGGTCGCCGGCGCGGTCCGCCGACGTGATCGCGAGCTGCGCGACCTCCCGCCAGTCGTCGAAGTAGCCGCGGATCTCGAACAGCGCCGCGGCCGTGACGGCCAGCTCCCAGCACAGGTCGTCCCACTCCGCGGCCGCCGCTTCCCGCACGGCCGTGACGAGCGCGAAGCGCTCTTCGTCGACCCACTGCAACGGCGCCCGGCGGACGGCGGCCGTCGCCGAGGGCGGCGGCTCCCGGCGGGGCGCGGTTCCGCGCAGGTCGAGGCGATCGCCGAACTCGGGGCGCTGGGCCTGTGCGGCGAGACCGAGCCAGCCGGAGCCGAGGCGGCGCAGGGCCGCCGCGTGCTCGGCGACGCTGTCCTCGGCCGACGCGCGCTCGGTCGCGAAGACGCGCACGAGGTCGTGGAACCGCCAGCGCCGGGACAACGCCGAGGGCGGGGCGCCGTCGGCGATCAGGTTGGCTTCGAGCAGCTCCGCGAGCGCGTCTTCGGCCGTGACGTGCGGGAGGTCCAGCAGCGCACCCGGCGCCCAGTGCGGCAGGTCGGGGTGCTGCGGCGTGGCCATCCGGCGGAACAGGGACCGGGCCGGCTCGCTCAAGCCGTGGTAGGACAACGCGATCGTCGACCGCAGCTGGACCCCGCGGAAGGACAGCTCGTCCAGCCGCCGTTTCTCGTCGGTCAGCCGGTCCAGCAGGTCGCCGAGCGCCCAGTGGTCGCGGGACGCGAGCTTCGCCCCGGCGATGCTCAGCGCGAGCGGCAGCCGGTCGCACGCGGCGACGAGCGCCTCGGCCGCCTCCGGTTCGGCGCGCAGCCGTTCGTCGCCGACGAACGTCGCGAGCAGCCGCAGCGCGACGTCCTCCTCGAGCACGTCGAGCTGGACGCCGGCCGCGCCGGGCAGGCCGGTGAGCCGCGCCCGTGACGTCGTGAGGACCGCGCAGCCGGCCGAGCCGGGCAGCAGCGGCAGGACGTCCGCCTCCCGCCGGACGCCGTCGAGCACGACGAGGACCCGCCGGTCGGCCAGCCGCGTGCGGTACAGCTCGGCGCGTTCGCGCGGATCGCGGGGCAGCAGCTCCTCGGCCATGCCCAAGGCGCGCAGGAAACTGCCGAGCACCCGCGCCGACCAGGTCGTGCTGTCCTCGGCCGAGTCGTCGTGCAGGTCGGCGTAGAGCTGCCCGTCCGGGAACTGCGCGGCGAGCTCGTGCGCGGCCCGCACCGCCAGCGCCGACTTGCCCACGCCGCCCGCGCCGGAGATCCCGACGACCCGGACCGCGAACGGCGTCTGCGGGTCGGCGGGTCCGCACAGCCGTGCGCTGATGGCGCGCAACGCGGCGTCGCGGCCGGTGAAGTTGGTGGCGGGCGCGGGCAGCTGACGCGGCACGGGCGGCGCGACGACGTCCCGGACGGCCGGCCGCTCCCCGGCCAGGATCGCGGCCTGCAGGTCACGCAGCTCCGGGCCCGGTTCGACGCCGAGCTCGTCGACCAGGACGTCCCGCGCCCGCCGGAACGCGGTCAGCGCGTCGGCCCGGCGGCCGCCGCGGTGCAGCGCCCGCATCAGCAGCAGGTGCAGGTTCTCCCGCAGCGGGTGCTCGTCGACCAGGGCGGTGAGCTCGGGCAGGACGTCGTCGCCGCGCTCGAGCCGGGCCCGGACGCGCTGCTCGACCAGGTCCAGCCGGCGTTCCGCGAGCCGGGTGGCCGCGCGGGTCAGTGCCTCGCTGTCCAGGCCGGCGAACGCGGGACCGCGCCACAACGCAAGCGCCGCTTCGCAGGCGTCGTCGTCCGTCCGGGCCCGCACGGCCAGCTCCGCGAACCGCGTCAGGTCGAGGTCTCCGGCGGCGACGTCGAGCCGGTAGCCCGGCGCGCGGGTGGTGATCGTCGCGAACCCGCCGGCGTCCCGCAGCCGGCGGCGCAGCGCGGACACGCAGATCTGGACCTGCGACCGGGCCGTCGCCGGCGGCTGCTCGCCCCAGAGCGCGTCGACCAGCCGGTCGGCCCCGACCTCGCGGTTGGCGTCGAGCGCGAGGACGGCGAGCACGACGGACTCCCGCGGGCTGCCCACGGGCGTGGCCGGGGACCCGAGCTCGGCGGGTCCGAGCAGGCGGAGTCGCGGCGGCGTGACGGGCTCGGTCATCGTCACCAGTGTCGTCCATAGCGGATCGATAGCGGCCGGATGGGCCGCCCGGCGAAGGTGGCTCCAGTCACCGAAGAACCCGAGGAGTGGTCCGGATGTCCGAAATGGAAACTGTGGAAACGCCGCACGAGCTGGTGCTCACCGACACCTTCCCGGTGTCCCGCGACGAGGTGTGGGCGGCGTGGACCGACCCCGCGCGGTTCGCGGGCTGGTGGGTCGGCCCCGGCTTCCGCACCCACGACCTGGTCATGGAGGTCGAGCCGCGCGGCCGGTTCGCCGCGAAGCAGTCGTCCGAAGCCGGCGACTTCACCATGCCGTTCGCCGGGTTCTACGTCGACGTCGTCCCGGGTGAACGGCTGGTGCTCGGGCTCAGCGACGAGCCGTCGCCGGACGAGCCGATGCGCACCGAGATGACCGTGACGCTGACGGACGTCGACGGCGGCACCCGCCAGGAGTTCCGGCAGACCGGCGTGGTGACCGACGAGCACTTCGCGGCGCTGGAAGCCGGGACGCGGGTCTTCTTCGACCAGCTCGGCGCGCAGCTGGCCGGCCGGGGCTGAGCGCGGTCTCACAGCCCGGCCAGCTCGCGCCGCTTGATCTTCCCCGACGGCGTCGCGGGCAGCCGGTCGACGAACCGGACCAGCCGCGGCCGCTTGTACGGGGCGAGGTGCGGGGTCGTGAACGCGATCAGCTCGTCGGCCGTGGCGGTCTCGCCGGGGCGCAGGACGACGTACGCGCAGGCCAGCTCCCCCTTGACGGCGTCCGGCACCGGCCCGGCGGCGACCATCGCGACGGCCGGGTGCCCGGCGAGCACCCGCTCGATCTCGGCCGGGTAGACGTTGTAGCCGCCGGTGATGATCAGGTCCTTCTTGCGGTCGACGACGAACAGGTGGCCGGTGGGGTCGCGGTAGCCGAGGTCGCCGGTGCGCAGCCAGCCGTCCGCGTCGATCGTCTCGGCGGTGGCTTCGGGCCGGTCGTGGTACCCGAGCATCACGACCGGCCCGCGCACCAGCAGCTCGCCGCGGACGCCGTCCGGGGCGTCGCGGGCCGGGTCGTCGAGGTCGGCGACGCGGATCTGCACGCCGGGGTAGGCGACGCCGATGGAGCCGAGGACCTCGGGCGCGTGCGGGCTGTGCGTGGTGGCGTGCCCGGACAGCTCGGTCATCCCCCAGACCTGCAGCAGCGGCGCGCCACTGCGCTCCTGCCAGGCCCGCATGGTCGTGACGGCGATCGTCTGGCCGCCGACCGTGCTCCGGGTCAGCGACGAGAGGTCCGCGCGCGCGAGCGCCGGGTCGGCGAGCAGCATCGCGTACATCGCGGGCACGCCTTCGAAGATGGTCGCGCGGTGCTCTTCGATCGCGGCGAAGACGTCTCCGGGTGAGAACCGTTCGCGCAGCACGACCGTCCCGCCGACGCAGAACGTGCTGTGCACGGCGACGTTTCCGTAGACGTGCGGGAGCGGCAACGCGGTGACGACGACGTCGTCTTCGCGGCGGGCGTGCATCGTGGCGGTGAGCGCGCAGTTGACCAGGACGCCGTAGTGGCTCTGCACCGCGCCCTTCGGATGGCCGGTGGTGCCGGAGGTGTAGGCGATGGTGCACGGACCGTCCACATCGACCGGTTCCCGGGGTGCCGCTTCGAGCAGGTCCGCGAACGGGACGGCGTCCGCGCCGTTGTCGAGGTCCACGACGAGCGCGACGCCGGTGACCCGCTCGCGCAGCGCGCTGGTCGTGATCACGGCCGCGGCCCGGCAGTCCTGGGTGACGTAGCCGAGCTCTTCGGCGGTGAGCAGGGCGTTGGCCGGGTTGACGACCGCGCCGGCCCGCAGCGCACCGTGGTAGGCGGCCAGCCACTCCCAGCGGTTCGGCGCGTAGAGCGTCACGACGTCGCCCGGCGCGATGCCGCGGTCACGCAGGCCGCCGGCCACGGCCGCCGCGGCCGCGTCCAGCTCGCGGTAGGTCAGCGTGCGCGTCGCGGTGACGAGCGCGGTCCGGTCGGGGTGGCGCCGCGCGGCGGTGCGGAGGATGTCGGCGGGGCCGGTCATGCGCGGAGCCTAGGACGGGGCGTCCGGGACAGGTCCCCGATCAGCGGTTTTCAGCGGCGCAGCGGGACGAGGTCGTCGGCGTGGACGACCTCGCGTCGTTGCTCCGGCGGCAGTTCGGGGGTCGAGCGGCCGATCAGGTCCGGCAGCTCGGTCGCGTCGAACGCCACCACTCCGCGCGCGACCGCGCGGTCGTTCGTGTCGACCAGGTCGACGACGTCGCCGGCCTGGAAGTCGCCCTCGACGCCGATGATGCCGGCCGCCAGCAGGGACCTGCGGCGGCGGACCACCGCCGTCACCGCGCCGTCGTCGATGCGGAGCTTGCCCGTGGAGTCCGCCGCGTAGCCCAGCCAGAAGCGGCGGGCCGACAGGCGGGTGTCCGCCGGCGCGAACGCCGTGCCCGGCGACGCCGTCGTCAGGGCCGGGGACGCCTCCGACGCCGCCGCGAGCAGGACCGGGATGCCCGCCCCCGCCGCGGTGCGGGCCGCGGCCAGTTTGGACACCATGCCGCCCGTGCCCAGCCCGGAGCTGGACATGCCGACCGAGATACCGTCCACATCGGACTCCGAGAGCACCTCGGTGAGCTTGCGGGTGGCGCCCTCGCGCGGGTCGCCGTCGTACAGACCGTCCACATCGGACAGCAGGATCAGGGCGTCGGCGCCGATCAGGTGCGCCACCAGGGCGGCGAGCCGGTCGTTGTCGCCGAAGCGGATCTCCTCGGTGGCCACCGTGTCGTTCTCGTTGACCACCGGGACCGCGCCGAGCGCCAGCAGCCGCGAGAACGTCCGCTGCGCGTTGCGGTAGTGCGAACGGCGCACGACGTCGTCGGAGGTGAGCAGCACCTGCCCGACCGTGAGTGAATACCGCCCGAACGACTCGGCGTAGGCGTGCGCCAAGGCGAGCTGCCCGACGCTCGCCGCCGCCTGCTGGGTGGCGAGGTCCTTCGGCCGCTTGCCCAGCGAAAGCGGCGCCAGGCCGGCGCCGATCGCACCGGAAGAGACCAGCACGATCTGCGTGTCCCGGGCGACCCGGTGCGCGATCGCGTCGACCAGCGCGTCGAGCCGGGTCGCGTCGAGGCCGCTGCCCGCGGTGGTCAGCGCCGAGGAACCGACCTTGACCACCAGCCGCCGGGCGGCGGCGATCGCCTCCCGCGTGCCGCTCACGCGTCCAGGTCCCCGTCGGCGCCTTCCGGCTCGTCCGGGCCGTCACGCCGGATCCGGCGGGCTTCCTTGCGCTCGGACGCGCCGATCCGGTCGTGGTTCTCGAGCCGGACGTCGGTGCCGCGGCCGGACAGGTGCATCGCGACGCTCGGCGTCGACGGCTGCCACTCGAACTGGACGTCGCCGATCGTGACCGGGCTGCCCGGGCGCGCGCCGAGCTTCGCCAGCTTGTCCTCGACGCCGAGGCGGTTGAGGCGGTCGGCGAGGTAGCCGACGGCTTCGTCGTTGCCGAAGCTCGTCTGGCGGATCCACCGCTCCGGGCGCGAGCCGCGCACGATGAAGGCGCCCTCTTCTTCCGGATCGACGTCGACGGTGAACCCTTCGTCGTTGACGGCGAGGGGCCGCAGCACGATCGTCTCCGGCTCCAGCACCGGCTGCATCTCGCGGTACTGTTCGACCACCTTGGCGAGCGCGAAGGTCAGCTCGCGCAGGCCCTTGCGCGACGCCGTGGAGATCTCGAACACCTGCAGACCGCGGGCTTCGAACTCCGGCCGGACGAACTCGGCGAGCTCGGCGGCCTCCGGGACGTCGATCTTGTTGAGGACGACCACACGCGGGCGCTCTTCGAGCTTCCCGCCGAGGCCCGGCGTGTACTTCGAGAGCTCCAGCTCCAGCGCGTCCACATCGGACACCGGGTCGCGGCCGGGCTCCAGCGTCGCGCAGTCCACGACGTGCACCAGCACCGCGCAGCGCTCGATGTGGCGCAGGAAGTCGAGCCCGAGGCCCTTGCCTTCGGACGCGCCGGGGATCAGGCCGGGGACGTCGGCCATCGTGAAGACGGTGTCGCCACCGGTGATCACGCCGAGGTTCGGCACGAGCGTGGTGAACGGGTAGTCGGCGATCTTCGGCTTGGCCGCGGACAGCACCGAGATCAGCGACGACTTGCCGGCGGACGGGAAGCCGAGCAGGCCGACGTCGGCGACCGAACGCAGCTCCAGCACGAGGTTGCGGGCTTCACCCGGCTCGCCCAGCAGCGCGAACCCGGGCGCCTTGCGCGCCTTCGACGACAGCGCGCGGTTGCCGAGACCACCGCGGCCGCCCTGGGCCGCGACGAACGTGGTGCCCGGGCCGATGAGGTCGGCGACCATCTGGCCGTCTTCGGTGAACACGACGGTGCCGGACGGCACCTTCATCACCAGGGTCTCCCCCGCCGCGCCCGCGCGGTCGCCGCCCTGGCCCAGCTTGCCGCTGCCCGCCTTGGCGTGCGGGCGGAAGTGGAAGTCGAGCAGGGTGTGCACGTTCGGGTCGACGACCAGCAGGACGTCACCACCGTTGCCGCCGTTGCCGCCGTCCGGGCCGCCGAGGGGCTTGAACTTCTCGCGGTGCACCGAGGCGCAGCCGTTCCCACCGTCGCCGGCGGTCAGGTGGATCACCGCGCGGTCCACGAACCGGGACGCCATCACTTGCCTCTTTCATTCGCGAGCAGGGGATACACAAAACAAACGAGGGGTGGCACCGGATATTCCGGTCCCACCCCTCGTTCGAGGTCTAGCGTCGAGAACCGAAGACTCAGGCCTCGACTGGCACGACGATGTTGATCGTCTTGCGACCACGCTTCTCGCCGAACTGGACCGCGCCGGCGGCCAGCGCGAACAGCGTGTCGTCGCCGCCACGGCCGACGTTCACGCCGGGGTGGAACTTGGTGCCCCGCTGGCGGATCAGGATCTCGCCGGCGTTGACTTCCTGGCCGCCGAAGCGCTTGACGCCGAGGCGCTGCGCGTTCGAGTCACGACCGTTGCGGGAGCTGGACGCACCCTTCTTGTGAGCCATAGCTCAGTCCTCTTTCAGTCTTGCGAAGATCCGGAAAGTCCTCAGATGGAGATGGCGGTGACCTCGACGCGGGTCAGCTTCTGCCGGTGACCCTGACGCTTGTGGTAGCCCGTCTTGTTCTTGAACTTGTGGATCCGGATCTTCGGACCCTTGGTCTGCTCGACGACCTTGCCGGTGACCGAGACCTTCGCCAGCGCGTCCACGTCCGTGGTGACATCGCCACCGTCTACGTACAACACGGCGGGGAGAATGTGCTCGGTGCCCGGCTCGCCCTCGAGCTTCTCGACCTCGACCACGTCGCCGACGGCAACCTTGTACTGCTTGCCGCCGGTCTTGACGATCGCGTACGCCGACACGGAAGTCTCCTGCATTACTCGACAATGGGTGGGGGCCCCGCGCGATCGGCCCGCCTCCGGGAAGGCGGTCCTGCTCTCACGCAGGCGGCCTACTCTGGTGGTAGGCCGTACTACAGGTTACGTGGGGTGCCCCGGTGCGTTACCACCGGGGTCCCCTTGGTGTTCAGTTAGCGCTCTGCTCCGAGGCTTTCACCGGCGGACCGGCCGGGCGTGACGCCGCCCGGCGCGGACGGCGCCGGGTGGAGCGCACAGCCGGTTCGGGCACGCTGACCTCGGGTTCGGCGACCGGCTCAGCGGCCTCCGAAGACTCTGTGACGGGCTCTTCCGCCGGCTCGGGCGCCGACGAGCGCTCGACGGCCGGCAGCTCCTCGAGCGGCGCCGGCGTCTCGTCCGCCTCGGTGGTCACCGGGACGTCCGCGACCTCGGTCGCCGGCTCCGGGGCCACCACGGCCTCGGCCGGCGTCTCGGTGGCCTGACCGGCCTCCGCCGTGTCGGTCACCTCCGGGACGGGCCCGTTGCCGTTGAGGGCACCGTGCTCGTGCGGCTGCTCCTTGGCGACCTTGGACGCGTTGGCCATCGCCGCCACCGCGGACGCGATCGACTCGCGCTTCTCCGGCGGCGGGACGGCGTGCACCTCGGCCTTGGCGGCCTCGGCCTGCTCCTTGGCGGCTTCCTCGCCCTTGCCACCACGGCCGCGCGACCGGCGGGAGCTCTTCTCCCCGCCACCGCTGCCGCCGTTGCTGCCCCCGCCACCGTTGCCGCCGTTGCCCCCGTTGCCGCTGGGAGAGTGGGCGGCGATGCCGCCGGCCGTGCGCTGCGGCTCGGTCGAGACGACCACGCCGCGGCCCTTGCAGTGCTCGCACGGCGTCGAGAACGCCTCGAGCAGCCCGGTGCCGATCTTCTTGCGGGTCATCTGCACCAGGCCGAGCGAGGTGACCTCGGCGACCTGGTGGCGGGTGCGGTCGCGGCCGAGGCACTCGGTGAGGCGGCGCAGCACCAGCTCGCGGTTGGACTCGAGCACCATGTCGATGAAGTCGATCACGATGATGCCGCCGATGTCCCGCAGCCGCAGCTGGCGGACGATCTCCTCCGCCGACTCCAGGTTGTTGCGGGTCACCGTCTCCTCGAGGTTGCCGCCCGAGCCGGTGAACTTGCCGGTGTTGACGTCGATGACCGTCATCGCCTCGGTGCGGTCGATGACCAGGTACCCGCCCGAGGGCAGCCAGACCTTGCGGTCGAGGGCCTTGGTGATCTGCTCGTCGATCCGGTGGTCGGCGAAGGCGTCGCCGGTGCCGGTGTAGCGCTTGAGGCGCTCGCCCAGCTCCGGCGCGACGTGCCGGACGTAGTCGTCGATGGTGTCCCAGGACCGGTTGCCCTGGATCTCCAGCTTGGTGAAGTCCTCGGTGAAGAGGTCACGCACGACCTTGACCAGCAGGTCCGGCTCTTCGTAGAGCATGGTCGGCGCGCCGCCCTTGCGGCCGGAGCCGGCGTCGGCCTTCTCCTTGATGATGTCCCACTGGGCCTTCAGGCGGTCGACGTCGCGGCCGAGCTCCTCCTCGCCGATGCCCTCGGAAGCGGTGCGGATGATCACACCCGCGTCCTCCGGGACGATCCGCTTGAGGATGTCCTTGAGCCGGCGGCGCTCGTTCTCCGGCAGCTTGCGGGAGATGCCGGTGGCGCCGCCCGCGGGGACGTACACCAGGAAGCGGCCGGGCAGCGAGATCTGCGTGGTCAGCCGGGCGCCCTTGTGCCCGACCGGGTCCTTGGTCACCTGGACCAGCACGGAGTCGCCGGTGGACAGCGCCTGCTCGATCTTGCGGGCCTTGCCCTCCAGGCCGGCGGCGTCCCAGTCGACCTCACCGGCGTAGAGCACGGCGTTGCGGCCGCGGCCGATGTCGATGAACGCGGCCTCCATGCTCGGCAGCACGTTCTGGACGCGGCCGAGGTAGACGTTGCCGACGATCGAGCCGGAGCCCGACTGCGTCACGAAGTGCTCGACCAGCACGCCGTCCTCGAGCACGGCGATCTGCGTGGAGTCGCCCTTCTCGAGGACGACCATCGTGCGCTCGACCGCCTCGCGGCGGGCGAGGAACTCGGCCTCGGACAGGATCGGGGCGCGGCGGCGGCCGGCCTCGCGGCCGTCACGGCGGCGCTGGCGCTTGGCCTCGAGCCGGGTCGAGCCGCGGACGCTGCGCACCTCGTCGCGTGCCGCCGGGCGCTCGCGCTCGGCGCGTTCGGCCTGCTCGGCCTTGGCCTGGCGGACGTGGGTGACGGTGTTGGGCGGGTCGTCGGTGCCGGTGTCCCCGGCGTCGTCGCCGTCCGAGCCCTTGCGGCGGCGACGGCGACGACGGCGCTTGCTGCCGCCTTCACCGTCACTGTCGCCGTCGTTGTCGGCGTCGTCGCCCTCGGGCTCCTCCGCGACGTCCGACTCGTCCTTCGCGGGCTTTTCGTCCGTGTTGCCGTTGCGGGAGCGGCGGCGCGCGGGCGGCGGCTGCTCCTCTTCGGCCTGGGCGTCGTCGCCCTCGTTGTCGTCGCTGCCGTCGGCGCCCTTGCCCCGGCCACGGCCGCGGCGGCCACGGCGGCGGCGACGGCGGCTGTTGGCGTCGTCACCGTCGTCGTCGGCGTCGATGGCCGGCGTGGTGTCCTCGGCCTCTTCTTCCTCGACGATCTCGGGCTCGGGCTGCTGGCGCTTCTGCTTCACCGGGGCCGGAGCCGGCGGCTCCGCGAACGGGTCGGCCGGCTTGCGCGCCGGCTTGGTCGCGGCGGGCTCCGGCGGCAGGAAAACCGGCGACGGCGCGGCGAACACCGGCAGGTGCGCGCGGCTCTTCTGCCGCGGCCGCGGCTTCTCGGTCTCGGCGGGTGCCGGCTCGGGTTCCGGCTTGCGCCGGGTCCGCCCGGTGGGCGCGACCTCGACGTCACCGCCCGAGGTGGGGGCCACCTCGACGTCGCCGCCGGAAGCGGGCGCCACTTCGACGTCACCACCGGAAGCCGGCGCGACCTCGACGTCGCCGCCGGAGAACGCCTCGGCGACCTTGAGGGCCACTTCCCGGGTCACGCTCGACTGCGCACTGCGGACGCTTTCGCCCAGTTCGCCCAGCTTCGCGAGGACGTCCCGGCTGTGCGACTCGAGCAGCTTGGCCAGCGCGTGCACCCGGATCCGGGCGGGCAGGTCGGCCAGCGGGCCGGTCGTGGGTGTGGCGGGATTCCCGCCGGTGTGCTCGGCGGGTGTTTCCGCGTTCGACATGTGTCTCCTCCGCCCCCGGGCGCGTCTGCCGGTTCAACCCGGCAGGGACGCGGCCGCGCAGGGGCCCCTTTCTGTTCGTTCCGCCGTGGTGGTCACCAGCGGCGGGAATCCTTGCCCGACGACCGGGCGCCGCACCACCGACTCCCGATGGCGCGCAACCCGGTCAAAGGTCTGCTCGGCGGGTGCCTGCCCAAGCCTCGCGGCCCCCGGGCCGCCCGCCACGTCGTCCAGCCACCCGGCTTGCGGGCGGCGACGCGCGTGGTGCTGGTTCATGCACTTCACCGGGCCACAATGCCGCAGGCAGCACCTCTCACGTGCGCCCCGCGGCCCAGCGGCCTCCCCGAGTATCCCACACCCGGTGACCGCACCGGTGTACTCGGTACCTCACGCAGGCCGCCCGGGCGTGCCGCGGGGCACCGGCCGGGCGAACTTGGCCGCAGAGCTTGTCCGCCGGGCGCGGGGTGGCTAGCGTGCGGCTCGGGGTGGCCGGGCGCACGCGCGCCGGCACCCGCGTTCCGGCGTCCGGTGGGAGGTCAAGTGTCCCTGCTGGCGCGGCCGCTGCGGGCGGCCGTGTGCACCGTGCTGGTGCTTTCGGGATGCGTCACCGCCGGTCCGGCGGCGGCCGACGAGCCGTCCTGCGCCCACGGGCGGACCCTGCGTTACGTCGTCACCTTCGACCGCGGCACGGCCGAGTCCGCCGCGCGCGCGCAGATTGCCGGCGCCTGTGGCGCCACGACCGTGTACTACCCGCAGATCGCCGTCGCCGTGGCCACGTCCGGCGATCCGGGGTTCGGGCCGCGGATCGGCCTCGACCGGACGTTCAGCGCCCAGGGCGAGCGGCTGGCCGCGCAGCGCGCGACCGACCCGGTCAAGCCCCAGCCCGCGCGGGCGGCGCTGGCCGCGACCGACCCGGCCCGGGTGCCCGGCACGGACCTGAGCTCCCGGCAGTGGGACATGCAGGCGATCAACGCGGGCTGGGCGCACCGGGTGTCGGAGGGTAGCCGCGACGTCGTGGTCGGCGTGCTCGACTCGGGGATCGACCCGGCCCACCCGGACCTGACCGCGGCGCTGGACCGCGACGACTCCGCCGGCTGCCTCACCGGCGCCCCCGACCAGGACCGCGGCGCGTGGGCGCCGACGACGTCGGTGCACGGCACGCACGTGGCCGGCATCATCGCGGCGGCCGACGACGGCCACGGCGTCACCGGCGTGGCGCCCGGCGTGCGCGTCGCCTCGGTGAAGGTGATCGACGACCGCGGGTACGCCGACCCCGAGGCCGCGGTGTGCGGGCTGATGTGGGCGGCGTCACGGCACATGCAGCTGACGAACAGCAGCTACTTCGTCAACCCGTGGTCGCTGTCGTGCATCCGCGGCGACGACCGCGGCGTCGTGCACGAGGTGCTGGCCAGGGCGGTGGAGTACAGCACGACGGCGGGCACGCTGAACGTCGCGGCGGCGACCAACGAGGCCGTCGGCCTGACGCCGTCCGCGCGGTCGGGCGCGCCCGGCGCGGGCACCGGGTGCGAGGCCCTGCCGGCCGGGCTGCGGGACGTCGTCGCGGTGTCGGCGGTGGGAGCGGACCGGGTGAAGGCGGGCTACAGCTCGTACGGGCTGGGCGTGATCGACGTCACCGCGCCCGGCGGCGAGACGGGCCGGTGCGTGCTCTCGACGGTCCCGGGCGGGTACGCGCCGCTGTGCGGGACGTCGATGGCGGCGCCGCACGTCGCCGGGGTGCTCGCGCTGCTGGCGTCCCAGCACCCGGGCGCCGGGCCGCGGCAGCTGCGGCGGTCGCTGGACGAGCAGGCGACGCCGATGGCGTGCCCGGCCGACTACGACCTGACCGGCGACGGGATCCAGGACGCGTACTGCGCGGGGTACGAGGGGTTCAACGGCTTCTACGGCCACGGCATGGTGGACGCGATGGCGGCGGTGGCGCCGCGGACCGGGCGGCCGGACCCGGCCCGCTGAGCCGCGTCACGTCAGCAGGAGTTTCGCGATGCGGCGGGTCGAGGCCCACAGGCCCACGCCGCCGAGGACCAGCAGGTAGGCGAGGTTGCCCAGCATGCCGGGCGACAGGATGCCCGTCGCGAGGCCGCGCATCAGCTCGATCGCGTGGTAGAGCGGGAAGCAGCGGACCACCCACTGCACCGGCTCCGGGTACACCGACAGCGGGAAGAACGTCGTCGAGAACAGGAACATCGGGGTCAGCACCAGCTGGATGTAGTCGAACTGGGCCGTCGACTTCACGAACGTCACCAGCGCCATGCCGACCGCCGAGAAGGCCAGGCCCACCAGCAGCGCCGCCGGGACCATCAGCAGCGCCCACCACGACGTCAGCAGGCCCATCGCCGCCGCGATGCCGAGGAACGCCACCGCGTAGAAGCCGCCGCGCAGGACCGCCCAGCCGATCTCGCCGAGCGCGACGTCCAGCGGGCCGATCGGGGTGGCCAGCATCGCGTCGTACAGCTTCGCGTAGCGCAGCTTGAAGAACAGGTTGTACGTCGACTCGAAGACGGCGCCGTTCATCGCCGACATCGCCAGCAGCGCCGGGGCGACGAAGGCGACGTAGCTCATCGGGCGCCCGTCCGGGCCCGCGACCTCGGTGACCAGCTTGCCGAAGCCCAGCTGGAACGCCATCAGGTAGAGGAACGGCTCGATCGCGCCGGACAGGAAGATCAGCCAGCTGTTCCGGTAGACCATGGCCGCGCGCTCGATCAGCGCGCTCGCCCGGCCGGCGTAGAGCCCGGGCGGGAGGATCCGCAGCAGCAGCCCGCCGCGGGCCGGCGGAGCCTGGACGCTCACCATCAGACCACCAGCCTCTTGTAGAAGGCCCGGTGCGCGAGCGCCCACCCGGCCGCGAACAACGCCGCGAGCACGGCGAAGTGGCCGAGCATCGCCCAGCCGCCGACCCCGCCGACGCTCACGCCGCGGGCCAGCTGGGTGCCGTGCCACAGCGGCGAGATCCAGGCCAGCCAGCGGATCGCGGCGGGCAGCTGGGCGATCGGGAAGAACGTGCCGGAGAACAACGTCATCGGCATCACGACGAACCGGAAGATCAGCCCGAAGCGCTGGCCCTCGTCGTGGGTGCTCGCCGCCAGCGCGGCCATCGGCGTGGTGCAGGCGAGGCCGGTGACGGTGCCGGCCAGGATCACCAGCAGGACGCCGGGGCCGGTCCAGGAGCCGAAGAACAACGCGACGAACGCGTAGATCGCGCCGGCCAGGGTCAGCCGCAGCGCCGACCAGATCAGGTGACCGCCGAACACCTGGCCGGGCGACACCGGCGTGGCGGTGACGGCCAAGTAGTCCTTCTGCCACTTGAACCCGGAGAGAACGGGGTAGCTCGACTCGCCGATCGCCTGCTGCGCGGCACCGGCGGCGAGCAGCGCGGGCGCGATGTACTGCAGGTAGGAGAGGCCACCGGTGACCGTGCCGGGCCGCACCTGCGACCCGAAGCCGAGACCCATCGCGGCGAGGAACAGCACCGGCTGCAGGCCGGTGGAGTACAAAGTGGACAGCCAGTGCCGGCGGTACCAGGTCCAGTGCCCTTCGACGCGCAGCCAGGCCCCGTGCCACCGACCGACGACCCGGCCGGTGGATTCGACGGTGGTCATGGCCGATTCTTCCGGCGGAGGTGCGCTTGCCGGGTCTCCCGGCAGGAGTGCGCGCGTGGGGTGTGGGAGCTACGCCCCAGCGGGTTCCTCCGGCGAGGGGCATCGGCCGGATCCCGGCGGAGTCGTGGCCGGGGCAGCCGGGCCAGGGCCACCATCGCGACTGGAACGGCCGACTCGCCGACCGGAGTGGCCGACTCGCCGGGAGGGCGGAGGGGCGCGGGACAGCCGTGTGCGCCAAGAGAACCCGAGTCCATCAGTCCACCAGCGTTCGGCCGGTCAGCCTGAGGAACACGTCCTCCAGGGAACTGCGGCGCACCAGGCTCGACAGCGGGCGGACGCCCCGGGCGTGGGTGCGCTCCAAAGCGTCTTCGCCGTCGTTGCTGTAGAGCAGGACCCGGTCCGGGAGCACCTCCACCCGCTCCGCCAGGTCCGCCACCTGCGCGGCCGCCGACTCCTGCTCCCCCGACGCGAACCGCAGCTCGACGACTTCGCGCGTCGAGTAGCGGCTGATCAGCTCGGCCGGTGAGCCCTCCGCGGCGATGCGGCCGTGGTCCATCACCACCAGCCTGTCGCACAGCTGCTCCGCCTCGTCCATGTAGTGCGTGGTCACGATCAGCGTGGTGCCCTGGGCCTTGAGCCGGAACAAGCGATCCCACAGCAGGTGCCGGGCCTGCGGGTCGAGGCCGGTCGTCGGTTCGTCGAGCAGCAGCAGTTCCGGGTCGTTGACCAGCGACCGCGCGATCGTCAGACGCCGTTTCATGCCGCCCGACAGCGGGTCCACCTTGTCGTCCGCCCGGTCCGTCAGCTGGGCGAACTCCAGCAGCTCTTCGGCCTTGCGGCGAGCCACCGCCCGCGACAGCCCGAAGTACCGGGCGTACACGATCAGGTTCTCCCGGACGGTCAGCTCGACGTCCAGGTTGTCCAGCTGCGGCACGACGCCGAGGCGCGCGCGGATCCGCGGGCCGGCCGCGTCCGGGTCCAGACCGAGGACCCGCAGGTCGCCGTCGGTCCGCGGTGACACGCACGCGATCATCCGCATGGTCGACGACTTCCCGGCGCCGTTGGGGCCGAGGAAGCCGAACGCCTCCCCGCGCCGCACCTCGACGTCGATCCCGCGCACGGCCTCGAACTCGCCGAACCGCTTCACCAGTGCCTTGGCCTGCACCAGCGCCGGCTCTCGCTCCTCCGTTTGGTCCACACCCGAACCCTAGGACCCGCCACCGACAAAAACCGAACGGTTTAGCCGCGAACGGTCGACACCAGCGTTTTCGTCACCCCGTTGACCGTCACCGACAGCCGCGCGACGCCCGGGCGCAGCGCCGTCAGCACCCCGGTCGACGGGTCGAACGACGCGACGTCCCACGGCGCGGGCGGCCAGCCGGCCGAAGCGATGTGCGTGCCCCACGCGCCGGTCCAGTCCGCGCTGACCGGGTACGACACCGGGACGTCGCGGGTGCCTTGCCGCAGCGTCGCGCGCACGTCGGCGTGGGCACCCCGGGACAGCTCGGCGGGGCCCGTGACGACCAGCGAGTCGACGTTCGGGCGGGTCTCGAACCGCACCGGCTGGGCGCGGTCGGCCGGGTCGACGCGCAGCAGCGTCCAGCCGACGAACCCGCCGTCGCCCGGTGCGGCCGCGGGCGCCTTGCCGGAGTTGCCGTTGACCAGGTACGGCACACCGTCCACACGGGACAGTGAGAACACGCCGGCGTGCGAGGCGACGGCGGCCGCGGGCTTGCCGGACGTCTGCTCGAAACCGGTCAGCCAGCCGGTCAGCAGCGCCGCTTCCTTCGGGTCCGCGAGCTGGGAGTTCCCGGTCGGGCTCGGGTCCTTCACCGGGTGGTGCATCGCGACGACGACCCCGCGCACGTTGCGGTCGGCGGCCGCCGAGTCGAGGGCCGAGCGCAGCATCCGCACCTGGTCGAACCCGCCGGCCCGCAGCGAGCCGCGCGAGGAGTCCAGCAGCACCAGCCGGATCCCGCGCAGGTCGACGACGCGGTGGGTGTCCCCGAAGACGGCCTGGAAGTTGGCGAGGCCGTTGCCGCCCTCGGCTTCGTGGTTGCCCGGCACGTAGTACCACGGCGCCTTGCCGTCCAGCTCCTCGGAAATCACCTGCCGCGCCAGCGTGAAGTCGGGCGGCGTGCCGCGGTCGACGAAGTCGCCGTTGAGCAGCACCAGGTCCGGCTTCGCCGCGACGGCTTCGCGCAGCGCCCGCCGCGCCTGGGCGACCAGCGGGCCGGTGGGGTCGTCGGCGGTGAACTGCGCGTCGCTGACGACCGCGACGCGCAGGCCGCCGGCGAGCGTGCCGTCGGTGACCAGCGCCGGGTCGTGCGGCGCCGGGTCCGCGGGCACCGTCGCCGACGGTGCGACCTCGAACGTCAGGTCGTCGAACACCAGATGACCTTCGTACTGCTGGTCCGGCACGTTTTCGACGGCGTAGAACCGCGCCAGCCGCTGACCGGCGGGCAGTCCGGCCGGCACCGCGGCGGTGACGTAGCGCCAGCCCGTCCAGTCCACGCTCAGCGCCAAGTCCACAATGGACGCGACGTTCGCGGCGTCGCGCAGTTCGGCCCGCAGCCAGGCGCCCTTGCCGTCACCGTCGACCCACAGGCCGATCTTCTGCGTGCCCGTCGGTACCGGCAGCGACGCCGAAGGCGTGACGTACGCGGCGCGCGTCGCGGTCGTGCCGGTCAGCCGGTAGTCCAGCGCGAGACCGGCGCCACCGTCCTGCCCCGGTGCCGCGGACAGCGCCGCGCCGACGACCGCCGGGAACACCGTGGCGGTCCAGCCCGCCGGGCCGTCCAGCGGCGCCGCGACCTGCGCGACCGTGCCCACGGACGCGGCCAGGTGGGTGGTCAGGCCGGCGGCGGTCGCGGTGATCGCGGACGCGCCGGACGCGGTCAGCGCCGTCACCGAGAAGCCGTCGCCCGCCGGGGTCACGCGAACGACCGAGTGGTCGTAATCGAGCTTGACGTCGTCGGGTTCCAGCCAGGTGCCGTAGCCGTCGGCGTCGTAGCCGTACACCTTGAACGTGCTGGTCGCACCGGCCGCCGACAGCGCGACCTGCTCGGTGCTCGTGCCGAGCCGGACCGGCTTGCCCAGCACCGAAAGCGCCGTCTTCCCGGCCGCCCGGCCGGACTTCGCGACGACGTCGACCCCGCCGGGACCGTGGCCGGTCACGACCCCGTGCGTCACGGAGGCCCGCCGGGGGTCGGACGTCGTCCAGCGCGGGTCGGCGGCGACCGCGGCGCCGGTCTCGTCGTGACCGTCGGCGACCAGGTGCCGGGTCAGGCCGGTCAGGACGCGGGTCGCGTCGGCCGTCGCCACCACGGGCGCCGGCGCGAACGCCGTCAGCCGGCCGCTGCCGGGCACCGTGCCGAAGCCGATCCCGTTGGGCACCAGGCGTTCCCCGCCGTCGGACGGCGCGTTGCGGATGCTCGGCGCGGCCTCGCCTTCGGTGCGCGCGAGCAGCGTCGACGAGCCGCCGCCGTCGAGGTTGATCGCGTCGTCGGCGCCGAGGCTCTTCATGTGCCGCGCCAGTTCCAGCTCGGTCATGCCGCGGCTGTCGGCCTGCCGTCCGTCCACAGTGGCCAGCCATAGCTTCGTGCCGTCTGCGGAGAAACCGACCGCGGTCCGTGGGTGCATCGCCACGTTGTCGACGGGCTGCACGACGCCGTCGCGCAGCAGGACCTCGTTGCCGCCCACCGCGACCGCGATCTTCCCGGCGTCGGAGCGCGGCGCGTACGTGACGCCGACCGCGTCACCCGGCTTCAGCGCGGCGAGCGCGTCCGCCCCGGCCTCACGGGCCAGGAGCACGGTCGTGCCGGCCGCGATCGGGCCGTCCGCCGGTGCGGTGCGCACCTGGGTGACGACGCCGTCGCGCAGCTCCACCTCGAGGACCCGCGTGGCGCCGGCCACCGACGTCGCGCGGCCGGACGTGCCCCACAACGGCGTGTAGACGCCGATCGCGTCGCGGTCCAGGACCGGGCTGTTGAAGTTCGTGGCCTTGACGGCGCCGCCGGGCAGCGTGACCGTCGCTTCGAGGAAAACCGAAGCGAGCCGGGCCTTGCCTTCGTCCGTGATCGCCGCGGTGAGGTTATGGCCGGCCGCGGGCGCCGTCTGCAGCTGCCCGTGGTCGACGCCGACGCCGATCGGCGCGCCGGTGGCGTTGATGTCGAAGAAGTCGCCGTTCACGCCGGCGACCGCGCCGGCGCGCGCGACCTGCTGCGAGAGCGGGGTGCGCGCGGAAACCGTGCCCGGGCTGAGGTACGTCGGCCGGAGCACCTTGCTGCCCAGGTCGACGGCGAGGGTGTCGCCGCGGATCCAGCCCGCCGGGTCGTACCGGTCGAACTGGGTGAGGTCCAGGCCGGGCGCGACCTCGGTGGTCGCGCTGCCGGTGACGAGGCCGTCGTCGGGGTCCGCGGCGGCGGCGGTCGCCGGGCCCTCGTGGGCCGACGACGCGGCGGGCGCGCCCTCGATCGGCGGCGTCCCCAGCGGCGCCGCGAGCGGGTCGGCGTGGGCCGGGACGACGAGACCGGACGTGAACAGCGCCAAGAGCGCGCCGGAGAGCACGAAGCGTGACTTCTTCACCGGGTACCCCAGTATCGAGTTAGAGTGAACCGGACCAGCACAGCGCAGCGGCACGGCCACGGGAAGGCTTCGCGGTGAACGCCGCCTGAATGGTCTAGAACAGCTGCGGCGTCAGGCCGTGAACGGCGCCTGGAGGAACTGTTCGGCGGTCCCGGTGTCGCCGGTGAGACGCGGCGCGGGGGCGGTGCGCTTCCACAGGTGCAGCAGGAGGTTCTGCGCCGTCGCCTCGGCGGTCGCGGCGGGTTCGGTGGCCGGGCCGAGTGCGGGCGGCTCACCCGGGTGCAGCGTCCAGGCGTCGCCGGTGTCGGTGGTGCGCAGCGCGAGCGGTGCGGCCAGCGGCGGTGGGGCGTGCCAGCGCGAGACGCGCGGGAGCCAGGCGGTGAGGACCTCGTCGACGCCGTCCGCGGCGACCGCCGGGTCGAGCGTGACCGCGGTGCCGGCGGCGGCGTGCGCGTCGGCCAGGTGGACGGCGGTTTCGTGGACCTGGCGACGGAACCAGAAGGCCTTGACCTTCTCCGTGCCCGCGAAGTGCCAGCAGCGGTCCTCGGGGGTGGCGGCTTCGAGCGCGTCCAGGAGCTGCTTCGCGCTGTCGGCGTACCAGGACGCGAGGTCGGCGCCCGGGCCATCGTCGAAGCTCTGCCGTTGCGATTCCCCGGAGATGACGACGGAGGTGGCCCAGCGGTGGACGTTGCCCAGGTGCGTGCCGAGGTCGCGCAGCATCCAGCCGCCGCAGTCCGGCACGGCCGCGGCGGGGTCGGCGGTGCGCAGGACTTCGGCGAACCCGTCGGTCAGCTCCCGCAGCACGGGGAGGTAGTCGCGGGCCGGGAACGGCATCGTCGTCATCGGGTCTCCGGGTCGAGCCGGGGCCACCCGGAGGTGGCCCCGGTGCCGATCACAGGTCGGGGAACCAGAGCTTCAGCTCGCGCTCGGCCGACTCCGCGGAGTCCGAGCCGTGGACCAGGTTGTACTGGGTCTCCAGCGCGAAGTCGCCGCGGATGGTGCCCGGGGTGGCCTTCTCGACCGGGTCGGTGCCGCCGGCCAGCTGGCGGAACGCCGGGATCGCGCGCGGGCCTTCGACGGCGAGCGCGACCAGCGGGCCCGAGGTGATGAACTCCAGCAGCTCGCCGAAGAACGAACGCTCCTTGTGCTCGGCGTAGTGCTCCTCGGCCAGGGCCTGGGGGACGGTCCGCAGTTCGACGGCGACGAGCTTGAGGCCCTTGCGCTCGATCCGCGAGATGACCTCGCCGACGAGGCCGCGCGCGACGCCATCGGGCTTGACCAGGACCAGCGTGCGTTCAGTCACGACGGTGTTTCTCCTTGTTGCGGTTAAGTGTCGGTGCGCGGAGCCTAGCCGACGGTCTTCCGGCCCTTCGTAGTCGACGTCACAAACCGGCCTGAAAGCCGTGAAGGCCTCCTTCCCGGCTCTTATGGCCGGGAAGGAGGCCTTCACGGCTTTGGACTCACTTCAGCGGCCTTGCGGGTGCAGCTTCTTCGACCACAGCGACGCACCCGTGGCGTCGCGCAGGTCCACCGTCAGGTCGCCGCTGGCGCCGTCGATGTTCAGCTCGCCGAAGTGCTGGAAGCCGTCGATCGGGGCGGTGTTCGCGACCGGCGGGGCGTGGACGAACACCGCCTCCGGGCCGAACGTCGGATCGAGCGTGTTCGGGCCGAACGCGCCCGCGTTCAACGGCCCGGACACGAACTCCCAGAACGGGTCGAAGTCCTGGAACGCCGCGCGGTCCGGCGAATAGTGGTGTGCCGCCGTGTAGTGGACGTCCGCCGTCAGCCAGACGACGTTGCGGACGCGACGGCGCTGGATCTCGCGCAGCACCCAGGCCAGCTCCGTCTCGCGGCCGCCGGGCGCGCCGGGCAGGTTGTTCGCCACGGCCTCGATCGCGGTGCCGTCCGGGACGACCAGGCCCAGCGGCATGTCCGCCTGGACGATCTTCCACGTCGCCGTGCTGCGGCCGAGCGCGTCGGCCAGCCAGCGGGCCTGCCGGTCGCCGAGGATGTAACCCGGCTTGGTCTGGTCGGCCGTGTTGGCGTTGCGGTAGGTCCGCATGTCCAGCACGAAGATCTCGGCGCGCGAGCCGTACCGGAAGCTCCGGTAGACGCGGCCGTCGACGGCCTGGCGCGAGTCGATCGGGTGCCACTCGTGGAACGCCTGGTAGGCCCGCGGCGCGAGGACGTCGACGCGCTTCTCGGTGTACGCCGGGTTGTCGAGGATCTTGCCCGGGTACCAGTTGTTGAGGACCTCATGATCATCCCACTGGACGTAACTCGGCACCTGCGCGGCGAAGCGGCGGAAGTGCTCGTCGAGGCGGTTGTACGCGTGCTGGCCGCGGAACTCCGCCAGTGTCTCGGCGACCTTCGCCTTCTCCGCGGTGACGACGTTGCGCCATGTGCGGCCGCCGGGCAGCGTGACCGTCTCGGTCAGCGGGCCGTCGGAGTAGACCGTGTCGCCGCTGTGCAGGAACAGGTCCGGGCGGCGGGCGGCCATCGCCGAAAAGATCGTCATGCCGCCCAGGTCCGGGTTGATGCCCCAGTTCTGGCCGACGACGTCGCCCGACCACAGGATCCGGGCGCTGCTGCGCCCGACCGGCGCCGTGGCGAACGTGCCGGTCAGCGGCTCACTCGTGGCGCGCCCGTCCGGCGACTCCGCCGTGACGCGGTAGTGGAACTCCGTCCCCGGCGTCAGCCCGGCGACGCGCACCCGGCCGGTGCCGTCGCTGTCCGGGCCGACGGCGGGGCCGGTGATCCGGCGGGCGTGGCGGAACGACGGGTCCCGCGCGATCTCGACGACCAGGCGCGCCGGGCGGTCCGCGCGCGACCAGACGACGGCGGACCCGGGCGTGACGTCGCCGGACTGGACGCCGTGGGTGAGCACGGGCCGGTCGCGGCGCACGAGCGGCGTCGCGGCGAAAGCGGTCGACGGCAGCACGAGACTGGCGGCCGCGCCGGTCAGGCCGGCCTTGAACAGCGTGCGGCGGGAGTGGCAGGTCGGTTCGGTCATGCGCGGATCCAACCCCGCCCCGGCCAACGCCGGATGGCGTGCGGGTGAACGGATCCGGGGGTTTCCCCGATGTCCGAGGTGGCTCGCCGTCGGTAACGTGGCGATCACGACAAGGGGGTCAGATGAGACCATTCAGGAAAACCCTGGCGGTGCTGACGGCGGCGCTCACCGTCACCACGCTGGGCACAAGCATCGCGGAAGCGGGACAGGACAGCGGCAAAGCCGTCCTCCGCTACACCGAACACGGCGTCCCGCACATCGTCGCGAAGGACTTCGCCGGGCTCGGTTACGGCTACGGCTTCGCGGCGGCGACCGACAACGTCTGCGAGCTCGCGAACATCTACCTGACGGTGAGCGCGCAACGCTCGAAGTACTTCGGCCCGGACGGCGAGGGCTACCCGTCGCTGTCCGACGCCGGGAACAACCTGCACAGCGACCTGTTCTTCCAGCAGCTCAACGACTCCCACGTCGTCGACCGGCTGGTCGCGCAGCCCGCGCCGCTGGGACCGCGGCCCGAGGTCCGCGACATCGTCTCCGGCTACGTCAAGGGCTTCAACGCCTACCTCGCCCGCACCGGCCGCTCCGGGATCAGCGACCCGGCCTGCCGCGGCGCCGGCTGGGTCCGGCCGATCACCGAGCAGGACTTCTACCGGCACTACTACGCCATCGCCATCACCGGCGGGCAGGGCGCCATCACCGACGGCCTGTTCACCGCGCCACCGACCGGCGCGACGTCGACCAGGACCGGCACCGCGGATCAGCTCGCGACGCGCGTGCGGGAGACGCTCGGCGGGGGCGGGCTCGGCAGCAACGGCATCGCGATCGGCGCCGACAGCACCGCGGCCGGCAAGGGCAGCGTGCTGCTCGGCAACCCGCACTACCCGTGGCAGGCCGGGCGCCGGTTCTGGCAGAGCCAGCTGACCATCCCGGGCCGGTTCGACGTGGCCGGCGCGAGCCTGCTCGGCATGCCGTTCGTCCAGATCGGGCACACCGCCGACGCGGCCTGGACGCACACGGTGTCCACGCCGATCACGTTCGGCCTGTTCGAAGTCCCGCTGAAGCCGGGCGACCCGACGACCTACCTGGTCGACGGCCAGGCCGAGAAGATGACCTCGCGCGACGTCTCGGTCCAGGTGCGCCAGGCCGACGGCTCGCTGAAGCCGGTCCGCCAGACGTTCTGGGCGACGCGGTACGGGCCGGTGATCGGGGACGTCGCCGGGATCCCGGTGCCGTGGACGGCGAAGTCGGCGTACGCGGTGCGCGACGCCAACGCCACCAACCTGCGCGGCCTCAACACCTGGTTCGAGCTCGACCAGGCGCACAGCACGGCCGACATCACCCGCGCGCTGAGCCGCACGCAGGGGGTGCCGTGGGTCAACACGATCGCCACCGACCGGGCGGGCCACGCGCTGTACTCCGACGTCCAGGTCGTCCCGCACGTCACGGACGAGCAGGCGAAGGCGTGCAGCACTCCGCTGGGGCAGCAGACGTTCCCGGCCGAAGGACTGTCCATCTTGGACGGTTCGACGTCGGCGTGCAACTGGGGTTCCGACCCAGGCGCGGTGGAGCCGGGCATCTTCGCGCCGTCACGACTGCCGCAGCAGCAGAGCCGGGACTACGAGCTGAACACGAACGACAGCGCGTGGCTCGCGAACGCGAAAACCCCGATCACCGGCTACCCGCGGATCGCCGGCGACATCGGCACCGAACGCTCACCGCGGACCCGGGAAGCGCTGCTGAGCGCCGAAAAGGGCGGGTTCACGACGGACTCGATGAAACAGCTGCTCTTCGCCGACCACAGCCTGCTCGCCGACCTGACGGCGGCGGACCTGGCGAAGCTGTGCGCGTCGTTCCCCGGCGGGCAGGCGCCGTCGTCGTCCGGCCCGCAGCCGGTCGGGCCCGCGTGCACGACCCTGGCGAACTGGGACCACACGTACTCGCTCGACAGCCGTGGTTCGCTGCTGTTCCACCGGTTCACCGTCCGGCTCGGCGGCGCGGCGCGCTTCGCGGTGCCGTTCGACCCGAAGGCGCCGCTGACCACGCCGAACACGCTCAACACGGCGGACGCCGGCGTGCAGAAGGCGTTCGGGGACGCGCTGGCCGACCTGCGCAAGGCGGGGCTCGCGCCGGACGCACCGCTGCGGGACGGCCAGGCCGTCACCCGTGACGGCGAGCGGATCCCGATCCACGGCGGACCGGGCCAGCTCGGCATCCTCAACGTGATGACGCCGCTGTGGGACCCGTCGCGCGGGGTCGTCGACATCCAGCACGGGTCGAGCTACATCCAGGTGGTCGGGTTCAGCGGGCACGCGTGCCCCGACTCCTCGACGTTGCTGACCTATTCGCAGTCGGCGAACCCGCAGTCGCCGTACTTCAGTGACCAGACGAAGCTCTACAGCCGGGGTCAGTGGGTGAAGGACCGCTTCTGCGAAGCCGACATCCTGCGCTCCCCCGCGCTGCGGGTCGTCGTCCTGCGGTGAGTCAGGGCTGGGGCTGCTGCTGGCTCGCGAGGGTGCCGGCCGCCATCCGGCGGGCGACGTCCTTGCGCAGCCACAGCAGCCACAGCCAGACCGCCAGGAAGATCACGCCCAGCACGGCGATCGCGGGCAGCCAGAACACCAGCGCGATCAGCACGACCTGCAGCGCGAGGAGCACCGGGACCGTCCACGGTCGCTTGACGAACCCGCAGAGCACGACGTGCAGCAGCGCGACGGCCAGCACGGTCCAGCCGGTACCGGTGCTGATCCCGCCGCCGAGCTTGTTCACCACCGGCAGCGCGAGGGCGACGGTGATGCCCTCCAGGATCAGCATCCCCGACATCACGCCGCGGAACCCCTTCATCGGGTCCTTCGGCTTCGGTGCGGTTTCCGGGGTTTCCGGGGTTTCCGGGGTTTCCGGGGTCTCACTCACGCCGGCTCCTTCCCGAACAGCGTGCGCGCCTCGCCCGCGGTGACGACCGAGCCGGTGACCAGCACGCCGCCGCCCGCGAGGGGCTCTTCGGGGTCGTCGCTGGTCTCCACCAGCGCGATCGCCGTCTCGGCGGCGGTTTCCAGGTCGGTCTCGGCGACGACCCGGTCCTCGCCGAAGATCGAGATCGCCAGGTCGTTGAGCTCCTCCAGCGGCATCGAGCGCGGCGACGAGTTGCGCGTGACGACGACGTCGGACAGCACCGGCTCCAGGGCTTCGAGGATGCCGCGGGCGTCCTTCTCGGCCATCACGCCGACGACGCCGACCAGCCGGCGGAACGCGAACTCCTCGGCCACGGTCGCGGCCAGCGCGCGGGCGCCGTGCGGGTTGTGCGCGGCGTCGAGCAGCACCGTCGGCGCCGCGCGGACGCGTTCGAGCCGGCCCGGGTTCTCGACCTCCGCGAACGCCTCGCGCACGGCCTCCATGACCAGCTGCTTGTCCTTGCCCGCCCCGAAGAACGCCTCGACGGCGGCCAGCGCGAGCGCGGCGTTCTGGGCCTGGTGGGCGCCGTGCAGCGGCAGGAAGATCTCGTCGTAGACCCCGCCGAGGCCCTGCAGCTTCAGCATCTGCCCGCCGACGGCGATCTCGCGCTCCAGCACGCCGAACTCGCTGCCGGCGCGCGCGACCGAGGCGTCCACCTCGACGGCGCGGTCCAGCAGCACCTTCTGCACCTCGGGGTCCTGCTCGGCGATCACCGCGACGGACCCGGGCTTGATGATCCCGGCCTTCTCCCTGGCCGCGCCGAGGATGTCGGGGCCGAGGTACTCGATGTGGTCGAGGCCGATCGGCGTGATGACGGCGACCTCGGCGTCCGCGACGTTCGTGGCGTCCCAGGCACCGCCCAGGCCCGCCTCGATCACGGCGGCCTCGACGGGCGCGTCGGCGAAGGCGGCGAACGCCATCCCGGTGAGGATCTCGAACTTGCTCATCGCCACGCCGTCGGCGGCGGCGCCGTCGACCATGGCCACGTACGGCGCCAGGTCGTGCCACAGCTCGGCGTAGCGCGCGGCGGAGATCGGGTGTCCGTCCAGCGCGATCCGCTCGGTGACCAGCTGCAGGTGCGGGCTGGTGTAGCGGCCGACGCGCAGGCCCATCCGGGTCAGCAGCGCGTCGATCATCCGGGCCGTGGAGCCCTTGCCGTTGGTGCCGGCCACGTGCAGCACCGGGTAGCCGCGGTTGGGCTCGCCCAGCAGCTGGACCAGGGCGGAGATGCGGGTCAGCGACGGCTCGATCTTCGTCTCGGGCCAGCGCTGGTTCAGCTCGGCCTCGACGGCCATCAGCTCGCGCCGCGCCTCGGGGCCGTCCGGGTGGCCGTACGCCTCGGGTGCGCCCTGGTCGTCGAGCTCGTGCAGCTCGGCGTCCTCGGCGGTGATCATGTCGGGCACCGGGCCGGTGGCGAGGTTGTCACCCAGCTGGCCGACGCCGCCGATCCCGCCGCGCGAGCCGCCGCCCGCGTCGAACGCGGTGTCCCGGGCGTTCAGTTCGGGGTCGGTGTCGTCGTCGTCCTCGTACCCCTGGGCGCCCAGTTCGTCGACGCCCGCGAAGCTGTCCAGATCCGACAGGTCCGGCCTGCGACCTGTCTCATCCTGCGGCACTGAATCTCCTCCGGCCTGGGGTTTTCGGCTTGCCTTGCGAGTCTACGTGCGCCTCAGGTGGCACTCTCGACGCATGCCGTTCAACCACAACGACCACTACCACCCGCTGCTGCTGGACCAGCTGCCGCCGGGGCCGGGGATCGCGCTGGACGTCGGCTGCGGCACCGGCCGGTTCGCGCGGCGGCTGGCCGCGACCGGGATGGCGGTGGAGGCCCTCGACGTGTCGGCGGCCATGGTGGAGGCGGCGTCGGGGCTCGGGTCGCCGGGCCCGGGCAAGATCGTCTACCGGCAGGCGGACATCACCACCGACGACTTGCCGGAGCAGCACTACGACTACATCTCCTGCCTCGCGTCCCTGCACCACGTGCCGTTCGCGACGGTCACCAAGCTGCGCCGCGCCCTGGTGCCGGGCGGGGTGCTCGTGGTGCTGACGCCGGCCCGGCCGAGCGGCCCGCGCGACTGGTTGCGGGAGCTGGCGGCCGTGCCGGCGAACGGGCTGGCCCGGCTGGTCGTCCACGCCGGCGAGCGGCTCAACGGCGGCGGGGACGACGGGCCGCAGGCGCCCACTCTGTTCCGGTTCCCGGCGGTGGCCGAGGTGCGGCGCGACGCCGCCCGGCTGCTGCCCGGGAGCACGGTCCGGCCGCTGCTGTTCTGGCGCACGCTGATCACTTACCGTGAGCCGGAAGACGATCACCCGTTGTGACACCACGGGCGGGTGAAGTCCGCCCCCGCACCACCCCGTGCTCGCTAGATGTGGAGGGAGTTCCGCAGAACAGAACGGGGTCTTCATGCGCATCGCCCGGCTGCTCGTCGCCGTCGTCTCGGCAGCCATCCTGCTTCCCGCGTCCGCCACCGCGGCGTCGGCGGCACTCCCGGTTTCCCGCATCCACCACTACGTCGCGCTCGGCGACTCCTACACCTCGGGGCCGTTCATCCCGGCCCAGCGGACCGACCCGCTCGGCTGCGGCCGGTCGACGGCGAACTACCCGTCGGTGCTGGCGGACACGCTCGGCGTCGGCGACTTCGACGACGTCAGCTGCGCCGGCGCCGACACCACGAACATGACCCGGCCACAGTCCGTGCCGTTCAGCGGCACCAACCCGCCCCAGCTGGGCGCGCTGCGGATCGACACCGATCTGGTCACCCTCGGCATCGGCGGCAACGACTTCGGCGTCTTCGGCGGCATCGTCGGGACGTGCCCGGGCCTGCGGAAGGCCGATCCGACCGGCAGCCCGTGCGAAGAGCACTTCACGACCAACGGCGTCAACACGGTGAAGACGGCCATCGGGAACACCGTGCCGCGGGTCGAGGCCGTGCTCGCCGCCATCCACGAGCGCTCGCCCGGCGCGCGGGTCCTGGTCGTCGGTTACCCGCGGATCGCGCCGCCGAGCGGCTACTGCCCGGACGTCCTGCCGTTCGCCGACGGCGACTACGCCTGGCTGAACGAGGTCGAGCAGGAGCTGAACCAGGCCCTGTCGGACGCCGTCGACGCGGATGGCAAGGCCACTTACGTGGACACGTTCGGCCCGTCCCGCGGGCACGACGCCTGCGCGCGCGGCGGCTCGGCGTGGATCAACGGCCAGGACCAGAACATCTTCGTCGCGGCGGCCTACCACCCGCTGAAGGCGGGCATGGCCGGGATGGCCGCGGTGGTGCTGAAGCAGGCTCGCTGACCCGTGCCGTGAGGGGCACCCTCAGGGACTCCGTGTCCCTCACGGCTTTGGGTCAGACGGAGACCGTCGCGGCCACGAAGTCCAGGACCAGCCGGGCGAACTCGGCCGGCAGCTCGGCCGGGGCGCCGTGGCCGGCGTCGATCGTGGCGGCGCGCGCGCCGGGGATCGCCGCGACCAGCTCGCGCTGCTGCTCGGCCGTGACGATCCGGTCGTGGGCGCTGCCGAGCACCAGCGTCGGCGCGGTGATGGCGCCGAGGACCGGCCGCAGGTCGACGTGGCGGTCGGCTTCCGTCTGGCGGTCCGTGCCTGGCTGGATCATCGTCGTCAGGTCCGCGACGAGCTGGTCGTTGCCCGCCGCGGTCGCCGTGGACCAGTAGCGCGGGCCGAACGCCATCAGCGGCAGCATCCGGGCGAACGCCGCCGGGCCGTCGGCCAGCAGCTCGAGCCAGTAGCGGAACTCGGCGTCCTGGCGGACGTCGGTGACCGGCCAGGCCGCGTGCAGCACGGCCGAGCGCACCCGGTCCGGGTGGGTGCCGGCCAGGTGCGCGGCCACCACGGCGCCGAGCGAGTGCCCGACGACGTGCGCGGCCGCGACCCCGGCGTCGTCCAGCACCGCCAGCACCTCGGCGGCCAGGTCGGCGACGTCGATCGGCCCGCCGTGGTCGGTGGTCAGCCCCGAGCCGGAGAAGTCCGGGGCGAGCACGGTGAAGCGGTCGCGGGCGAGGGCCGTCAGCGGTCCCCACTGCTCGCGGGACGCGGCGGTGCCGTGGAGCAGGAGCAGCGCGGGGCCGTGGCCGTCGACGTCGTAGTGCACGGCGGCTTTCCCGCCGGCGAGGGTCACGGGGACCGTGGGCATGGCTTTCCTTCCGGGTTCAGGCGGCGACCGGGACGATCGCGCGCAGGGCCGCGGTGAACGCGCGGGGGTTCTCCTGGTGCGGGATGTGCCCGCAGCCGGCGATGACGTGCACCCGGGCGCCGGGCGTCAGGGCCGCGCACGCCCGCGGGACTTCGAGGGGGATCTCGGTGTCGAGCTCGCCGTGCAGGTAGGTGATCGGGACGGACAGCCGTGGCAGCCGCGGCCGCGGGTCGTAGCGCGTCACCTCGGTGAACATGTCGTCGAGGTAGACGCTCGAGTCGGCCAGCTGGCGCACGGTCCAGTCGACCAGCTGCGGCGAGACGCCCGGGGCGAACCAGTTCGGCACCCATTCCGCCAGGGTGCCGATGCGGTCGTCGAGCATCCGTTCGCGCAGGTCGAGGACCTTCTCCAGCATCGCCGCGGCCGGCCAGTAGGCCGGGCCGTCGACCGCGACGACCCCGCCGACGAGCTCGGGGCGGGCCAGCGCGAGCTCGGTGCCGAAGACCGCGCCGAACGACGAGCCGACGACGACGGCCTTCTCCAGTTCCAGCGCCTCGATCACCGCGGCGACGTCGGCCGTGACGCCGTCGATCGTGTTGCCCTCGGCCGGCTGGTCCGAGCGGCCGCACCCGCGCCAGTCGAGGGTGACGACGCGGTGGTCGCGCACCAGGTCGGGAAGGCACGACTGCCAGACGCGGCCGCTGGTCCCCCAGCCGTGCAGCAGGAGCAGGGCGGGGCCGCGGCCGGCGTCGTCGTAGTGGAGGCGGGTGCCGCGAACGTTCAGGGAGGGCATGTCGGGTTCCTTTCGCTCGGGTTCGAGCCAACCGCCCGGGCGTGCGTTTTCCGATGAGCACTCCGCTCGTACACTCATCACGAACGCTGATGAATGGGGGCGGCGGTGGAGCTACGGCAGGTGCGGTACTTCGTCGCGGTCGCCGAGGAGCTGCACTTCGGGCGCGCGGCCGAGCGGCTGCACATCGTCCAGCCCGCGGTGAGCCAGCAGATCCGGCGGCTGGAGCGGGAGCTGGGCGTCGCGCTGCTGAGCCGCACGACCCGGAGCGTGTCACTGACCGAGGCGGGCCGGCGGTTCCTGCCGCACGCGCGGGCGGTGCTCGCGGCGGCGGACCGGGCCGCGGACTCGGTCGCGGAGTTCCGCGCGCCCGGCACACTGGTCCGCCTGGGCACGAGCGAGGGCCTCGGCGACCGCTTGGACGTCCTGCTGAGCGCGTTCGCCCGGCTCGCGCCGTCGGCCGCGTTGGAACTGGTCCACGCCCCGACGACCCAACGGCTGCAACGCGTCCGCGACGGCTCGCTGGACGCAACGATCGTCCGCGGCTCGTGGCCGGGATCCGGGCTGGACTTCACTCCCCTGTGGACGGACGAGGTGATGGTCGCACTGCCCGCGTCGCACCCGCTGGCTTCTCGCGACGTCGTTTCCTTCGCCTCACTGGCTTCGCTCCCCGCACGCCTGAGCCCGCCTTCGCGGAACCAGCCGCTGTACGACCTGGTGCTCGCCTGCTGCCGCGAGGCGGGTTTCGAGCCGTTGCTGGGCAAGGATTTCACGACCGCGCAGGACACCTTGGGCACGCTGGGCTTCGGCCGTCCACACTGGACGGTCTTCTACCGCGCGCACGCGAACCTGCTGCCGGTGCCGGGGGTGGCGTTCCGCCCGTTGCGCGACCCGTCACCACGAATGCCGACGTACCTGGCAACGCCGTCGGACCGCCGGGTCACGCCGGAACTGGTGGCGCTGATCGAAGCCGCCCGGGCGACCGAAGCCGGCTGAGCAGCGGAGTAACAACCGAACCGCCGCGGTCGACTTCACCACATGCCGGAAACCTTTGAGATGGACCGCGTGGACCGCATCGCCGACATTCTGTACGGCGTCGCGTCCGGAGGCGGCGTGATCGAGTACGTCCCGCTCGGCAGGCGCGTCGGCGTACAGCCGCACCACCTGGGCCGCTTTCTCGAACAGGTGTCCGCTCGCGCGGCGAATCGCGACGAGCCGCTTTGGAGCGCGCTGGTGGTGTCGAAGGACACCGGCTTGCCCAGCAGTGGATTCTATGTTCTCGCCCGGCGGCTGCGAGACGAGTACGCCCAGTCCGGTGACGAGCAAGTGTGGAACGAGGAACGGCAACGGTGCTACCACGCTGCTCGGTCAGCTTGACCGTCGCACGACAAAGCCCGTCATCTTGGGAAACTGGGCTGAGCAGCCCCCGTTTCCAACCTACCGGAGGGGTACGACAGTCCCGGCCTCCTCCGGCAACGCGAACGGGCGCTGTCCACAAGGGAACAGCGCCCGTTCGGGTCGGCCGGGAGGCGGCACTTTCACGTGAAAGTGCCGCCAGGCGCATCACGTGGGTGCATTTCGAGCAGGTGTCTGCGCGCGGCGAACCGCTGTGAAGCGCGCTGGTGACGCCGGAGGACACTGCCTTGCCCGGCGGCAGGTACCAAGTTCACGCCCGGCGGCTGCGCTCGGCCGTCGCACGACAAGGGCCGTCAGTTCCGGAGACCGGCTGAGCAGCCCCGTTTCCAACATACCGGAGGGGTACGACAGTTCCGGCCTTTCCGGCAACGCGAAACGGGCGCTGTCCACAAGGGAACAACGCCCGTTCGGGTCGGCCGGGAGGCGGCACTTTCACGTGAAAGTGCCGCCGAGTGTCAGGAAGCCGGCAACGATGCCAAGCGCGCCGTGATGCGGTCGATGTCTGTGGCCGCCGTTTGCTTGCGGGTCTTGATCTTGTCGATCACCGGGGCCGGGGCCTTGGCGATGAACGCCTCGTTGCCCAGCTTGGCCTCCGTCTGGGTCAGTTCCTTCTGGGCCGCCGCGAGGTCCTTCTGCAGGCGCTTGCGCTCGGCCTCGACGTCGACCGTGCCCGAGAGGTCCAGCTCCACCGTGACCACGCCGTCCGCCAAGGCGACCTCCAGTGACGCGCTCGCCGCGAAGTCGGCCGGCGGCTCGGTCAGGCGCACCAGCGACCGGACCGCCTCCTCGTGGCCGCCCGCGTAGCCGCCCAGGCGGGATGCGACCTTCTGGCCCGGCTTGAGGCCCTGGTCCGCCCGGAAACGGCGGATCTCCGTGACCAGCTTCTGGACGTCGGCGATGTGCGCGTCGGCGACCGGGTCCGCGTAGCCCGCGAAAGCGACCGGCCACGATGCGACCACCAGGGACTCGCCGCCCGTCAGCGCCTTCCACAGCTTCTCGGTGATGAACGGGATGAACGGGTGCAGCAAGCGCAGCACCGTGTCCAGGACGTGGCCCAGCACCGCTCGGGTGGCGGACACCCGGGAGGAGTCCCCTTGATACAGCTGGACCTTCGCCAGCTCCAGGTACCAGTCGCACAGCTCGTTCCAGGTGAACTGGTAGAGCGCGCCCGCCACCTTGGCGAACTGGAAGTCCTCGAACAGGCCGTCCACTTCGGACACCAGTGCGCCCAGGCGGCCGAGGATCCAGCGGTCCGACTCCGTCAAGTCAGCGGCAGCGGGCAGCGGCTCAGCGACCGACGCGCCGTTCATCATCGCGAACTTGGTGGCGTTCCACAGCTTCGTGCAGAAGTTGCGGGAACCCGCGGCCCACTCGTCGGCCAGCGCCATGTCCGCGCCCGGGTTGGCGCCGCGGGCCAGGGTGAACCTCGTGGCGTCGGCGCCGTAGGCGTCCATCCACTCCAGCGGGTCGATCACGTTGCCGCGCGACTTGGACATCTTCTTGCCCTGCGCGTCACGGATCAGGCCGTGCAGGTAGACGTGGTCGAACGGCGGACGGCCGTCCATCTGGTGCACGCCGAACATCATCATCCGGACGACCCAGAAGAACAGGATGTCGTAGCCGGTCGACAGCACGCTGGTCGGATAGAACTTGGCCAGGTCGTCGGACGACGAGGGCCAGCCCAGCGTCGACATCGGCCACAGGCCCGAGGAGAACCAGGTGTCCAGGACGTCCGGGTCCTGCGTCCAGCCCTCGCCGGACGGCGGCTGCTCGTCCGGGCCGACGCAGACGACTTCGCCGTCCGGGCCGTAGAAGACCGGGATCCGGTGGCCCCACCACAGCTGGCGCGAGATCGTCCAGTCGTGCATGTTGTCGACCCAGTCGAAGTACCGCTTGCCCAGCTCCGGCGGGTGGATCTTCGTGCGGCCGTCGCGGACCGCGTCGCCGGCCAGCTTGGCCAGCTCCTCGACCTTGACCCACCACTGCAGCGACAGCCGCGGCTCGACGACCGTGTCGCAGCGCGAGCAGTGCCCGACGGCGTGCACGTACGGCCGCTTCTCCGCGACGATCCGGCCGAGCTCGCGCAGCGCCGCGACCACCGCGGGCCGCGCCTCGAAGCGGTCGAGCCCCTCGAACGGGCCCTTCACGGTGATCTCGGCGCGCTCGTTCATCACCGTGAGCATCGGCAGGTCGTGCCGGCGGCCGATCTCGAAGTCGTTCGGGTCGTGCGCCGGGGTCACCTTGACCGCGCCGGTGCCGAACTCCGGGTCGACGTGCTTGTCGGCCACGATCGGGATGCGGCGCCTGGTGAGCGGCAGCTCGACGGTCGTGCCGACCAGGTGCGCGTAGCGCTCGTCGTCCGGGTGGACGGCGACCGCGGTGTCGCCCAGCATCGTCTCGGCACGGGTGGTGGCCACCACGATCGCGTCGTCGCCGTCGCCGTAGCGGATCGACACGAGCTCGCCGTCGTCGTCGTTGTGGTCGACCTCGATGTCCGACAGCGCGGTCTGGCAGCGCGGGCACCAGTTGATGATCCGCTCGGCGCGGTAGATCAGGCCCTCGTCGAAGAAGTTCTTGAACACGGTCTGGACGGCCTTCGACAGGTTCTCGTCCATCGTGAAGCGCTCGCGCGACCAGTCGACGCCGTCGCCGAGGCGCTTCATCTGGCCGAGGATCCGGCCGCCGTACTCGGCCTTCCACTCCCAGACGCGCTCGACGAACTTCTCGCGGCCCAGGTCGTGGCGCGAAAGGCCCTCACCGGCGAGCTGGCGCTCGACGACGTTCTGCGTCGCGATGCCGGCGTGGTCCATGCCCGGCAGCCACAGCACCTCGTAGCCCTGCATCCGACGGCGACGGCTCATCGCGTCCATCAGGGTGTGGTTGAGCGCGTGGCCCATGTGCAGGGAACCGGTCACGTTCGGCGGCGGCAGTACGATCGAGAACGGCGGCTTCTCCGACGAGGCGTCGGCCGTGAAGTACCCGGCCGCTACCCAGCGGTCGTACATCGGTGCTTCCTCGGCGGCCGGGTCCCAGGCACCCGGAAGGTCGGTGGTCTGCTGCGGAGCGTTCTCGGTCACAATGGACAAGTCTACGAACCCGTCACGGCGGGTCACCCAGGGGGAAGGCACTCGGGATGGCACAGCCTCAGCAACCGCAGGATCCGGACGACCGGCGCCTCGAGACGCACCCGGACCTGATGAACCCCGACTGGCAGAAGTACGCCGAGCGGGACGCCTGGCTGGGCGCCAAGAAGGACCTGAGGAAACGCCGCAAGCGCGACCGCCGGACCGGCGGCACCGAGCGGCCCGGCAGCAGCCGGTGGCCGGGGCTGCTCGCCCTGCTGCTGGTCGTCGCGCTGGTCGCGGCGGCCGTCGTCGTGCACCAGGTCCAGGGCGTCGGCGTCAACGAGGACCCGTTCCTGTTCTTCGGCGCCTCGCTGCACACTTCCGCGTAACGAACCCGCGCTTCCGTCGATGATCAGTCATCGACTGTGGGGGAAGCACGTGGACGAGGACAACCTGCTCGAAACGCACCCGGACCTGATGGACCCGGAGTGGCGCAAGCACGCCCAGACCGACGCCTGGCTGGGGGCGAAGAGCGACCGGAAGAAGTTCCGCAAGCAGCAGAAGCGCGCCCGGCGGAACGCGCCGTCGCCGGGCCGGGGACGCCGGTGGGGCCTGATCGCGTTCGTGCTGATCCTGGCCGTGACGACGGCGGTGGTCGTGGCGCTCGGGCAGCGCACGCCCGCGAGCGAAGCGGGCACCCCGGACACGCCGGTGCCGACGACGGTCAACCCGACCTCGGTCGCCCAGTACGCGCCGGTGGACCTGAAGCACGCGTACGCGCGGACCCCGGCGGACGCCTGGCGCAAGGGCATCGACGGGATCACCGTCCCCGCGCCGGCCGCGCTGGGGTCGTTCACCGCACCGCAGGTCGGCGACGCCTACACGAAGGTGAAGCAGGCGATCACGGCGTCCCGGCTCGACCCCGCCGTGCTCGACCGGCACGACACCGCGGCCTACCTGGCGCTGTTCGCGAAGGACGCCGAGGGCGCCATCGCGAAGGAGCTGGGGACCAAGCCGGACTTCTCGGCCTACGTCACCGAGCTGGCCGACGGCTACCACCTGCTCGACCAGGGCCCGCGCACGTTCGGCTCGATGACCGCGAAAGCCGGCGCGAAACCGGGCGAGCTGGTCGTCGACGTCAAGTACGTCACCGCGTACGCCTTCGACAACGTCCACCCCGACGGGCTGCAGGGCCCGTGGGAGATCGTGAGTTTCGTGCGGTCGGACGAGAGCTACGTCGTCCGCCAGGGCAAGAACTTCGCGGCGGGCAGCCGCGGCCTGTGGCCCGGCGACGGCGGGGGGAGCTTCTACGACTCGATCGGCTGCGAGGCGCTCAAGCAGGGTTATCTCGCGCCCGCTTACGCCAACCCGGACCAGCCCGGGCTGCCCGGCGACGACCAGGACGTGCCGGGCGCCTACGACCCGAGCCTCCCCATGCCCGACGTCCACGGCTGCAAGGACTGACCCTCCCGCACTCCCGCCGAGGAGTGCGTCACAGCCAGATGCACAGGCTGGACTGTGCAGTCTAAGCTGTGGGTATGGGTGAAGTACCACCGCACGTCGCCGAGAACGCCGGCTGGATCCGCGGGGTCGTCGGGCAGCTGCACCGGCGGCTGCGCCAGGTCGACAACGCCGGGATCCTGACGCCGTCGCAGTCCGCCGTGCTCAACCGGCTCTACCGCAGGGGCCCCGCCACGCAGGGCGAGCTGGCCGCCGCCGAGCACGTGCGGCAGCAGTCGATGGCCGCCACCCTCGGCGTCCTCGACGAGCTGGGCTACCTCGCCCGCACCCCCGACCCGGGCGACCGGCGCCGCGTGGTGATCAGCCTGTCCGACGCCGGCACCGACACCGTGCGCGGCGTCTTCCAGCACCGCGAGGAATGGCTCGCCCAGGCGCTGGTGGACGAGCTGTCCCCCGCCGAGCTCGAGACCGTCGTGCGCGCCCTGCCGCTGCTGCAGCGCGTCGCCCAGCACTGACCCCGAAGGAGTCCTCACGACCACCCTCACCGCTCCCGCCAAGTTCGGCGCCCGCCTGGTCACCCCGCTGGTGGCCGGGGCGGTGCTCAACCCGATCAACTCCACGCTCATCGCCGTCGCGCTCGTGCCGATCGGGCGGAGCTTCGGCGCCGGCCCCGGCCAGACGGCCTGGCTGATCTCCGCGCTCTACCTGGCCACCGCGGTCGGGCAGCCGGTGGTCGGGCTGCTGGTGGACCGCTACGGCGCCCGCCGGGTGCTGCTCGGCGGGGCGGTGCTGGTGATCGTCGCCGGGATCGCCGGCATGATCCCGCTCTCGGTCGGCTGGCTGACCGGCGTGCGCGTGGTCCTGGGCCTGGGCACCTGCGCCGGGTTCCCGGCCGCGATGGCCGTGCTGCGCCACCACGCCGAAGCGAGCGGCCAAGGTGTGCCCGCGCGGGTGCTGTCGCTGCTGTCGATGTCCGCGCAGACGGTGATGGTCATCGGCCCGACGCTCGGCGGGCTGCTCATCGGCCTGTTCGGCTGGCCCGCGATCTTCGCCGTGAACATCCCGCTCGCCGGGTTGTCGCTGGTGCTGGCCCTGCTGTGGGTGCCGAAGGACGACCGCGGCGCGCGCACGGCGGCGCCGATCGACGTCCTGGGCATCGCGCTGTTCTCCGCGACGCTGCTGGCGTTGCTGCTGTTCCTGATGAACCCCGGCGCGGACCTGTGGCTGCTCGCCGTCGTCGCCGCCTTCGCGATCGCGTTCACGCTGGTCGAGCTGCGCCGCGCCGCCCCGTTCCTGGACCTGCGGATGCTCGCGGCCAACGGCGCGATCCTGCGCACCTACCTGCGGCAGGCGCTGAGCTTCATGGCGATCTACGCGATCATGTTCGGCTACGTCCAGTGGCTCGAGACCGCGCGGCACCTCAGCGCGGAGGCCGCCGGGCTGATGCTGCTCCCGATGTCGGGCACGGCGGTGTGCGCCGCCGCGTTCTCCGGCCGCGGCACCGGCATCAAGGCCCGGCTGGTCACGGTCGCCGTGGCGCTGCTCGGCGGCTCGGCGCTGCTGCTGGTCGTCCACGACGGCACGTGGATCGGCGCGCTGCTGGCCCTGGCCGCGCTGTTCGGCCTGGCGCAGGGTCTGACCAGCGTCGCGAACCAGACGACGCTGTACCAGGAGGCCCCGGCCGAGCAGATGGGCACGGCGAGCGGGCTGTTCCGCACGGCCCAGTACCTGGGCGCGATCGTGGCCTCGACGCTCATCGCGCTTTGTTATGGCCCGCACGCCGATTCGGCCGGGCTGCACCGGCTGGCGATCGCGCTGCTCGTCATCAGCGCCGCCCTGCTCGTCGTCACCGTCGTCGACCGCGGACTGCGCGCCGCGCGGGTGTGACGAACCCCCTGCTCGCGTGAACGGTCATCGGGGCGCACCATGAACACATGACCCGTGAGGCGCCGGCACAGGACGTGGACGAGGACCAGCTCGAAGTGCACAAGCCGAAGGGCTGGGCGGCCGGCATACCCGGCGTGGCCGTGTCACTCCTGCGCAGCGTCGAGCAGATGGGCACCGGCCGGACGGTCAAGGCGCTGCGGCTGCTGAACCAGCGTCAGGGCTTCGACTGCCCGGGCTGCGCGTGGCCGGAGCCCCGCGAGGTCGACGGGGAACACCGCAAGCTGGCCGAGTTCTGTGAGAACGGGGCGAAGGCCGTCGCCGAGGAGGCGACGAAACGGCGGGTCGGCCGGGAGTTCTTCGCCGCGCACCCGATCGCCGAACTGCGCGGGAAGACCGACTACTGGCTGGGCCAGCAGGGCCGGATCACCGAACCGTTCGTGCTGCGCGAAGGCGCTTCGCACTACGAACCGATCTCCTGGGACGACGCCTTCGAGCTGGTCGCGGGCGAGCTGAAGGCCCTGACCGACCCGAACGAGGCGTTCTTCTACACCTCGGGCCGGACCAGCAACGAAGCCGCGTTCCTCTACCAGCTGATGGTGCGCTCGTTCGGCACCAACAACCTGCCCGACTGCTCGAACATGTGCCACGAGTCCTCGGGCGCGGCGCTGCAGGCGACCACCGGCATCGGCAAGGGCTCGGTGAGCCTGGCCGACATCCACAAGGCCGACCTGATCGTCGTCGTCGGGCAGAACCCGGGCACCAACCACCCGCGGATGCTCTCGGCGCTGGAGGAGGCCAAGGGCAACGGCGCGAAGATCATCGCGGTCAACCCGCTGCCCGAAGCCGGGCTGATGCGCTTCAAGAACCCGCAGAACGTCCGCGGCGTCGTCGGCAAAGGCACGCCGCTGGCCGACGAGTTCGCCCAGATCCGCCTCGGTGGCGACCTGGCGCTGTTCCAGGCCGTCGGGCACCTGCTGCTGACCTGGGACGAGCAGGCGCCGGGCACGATCGTCGACTGGGAGTTCGTCCAGCACTCGACCGAGTACTTCGACGACTACGCCAAGCACCTGCACCGCATCGACTGGCCGGAGGTCGAGCGGGCCACCGGGCTGCCGCGGGAGCAGATCGAGCGCGTCGCGCGGATGATCGCGTCGTCGGAGCGGACGATCTACTGCTGGGCGATGGGCCTGACACAGCACAAGCACGCCGTCCCGACGATCTCGGAGATCGCGAACCTGGCGCTGATGCGCGGGATGATCGGCAAGCCCGGCGCGGGCCTGTGCCCGGTGCGCGGGCACTCGAACGTCCAGGGCGACCGGACGATGGGCATCTGGGAGAAGATGCCGCAGTCCTTCATGGACGCCCTCGCCGGCGAATTCGGCATCGACGTCCCCCGCGAGCACGGCCTCGACACCGTCGACTCGATCCACGCGATGCGCGACGGCCGCGGCAAGGTCTTCTTCGCCGTCGGCGGCAACTTCGCCTCGGCGACGCCGGACACGGAGGCGACCGAGAAGGCGCTCCAGTCGTGCTCGCTGACCGTGCACGTCTCGACGAAGCTGAACCGCTCGCACGTCGTGCACGGCCGCACGGCGCTGGTCCTGCCGACGCTCGGCCGCACCGAGCGCGACGTCCAGGCCGCGGGCGAGCAGTTCGTCACGGTCGAGGACTCGATGTCGCAGGTGCACGCCTCCCACGGGCGGCTGAAGCCGGCGAGCGAGCACCTGCTGTCCGAGGTCGCGATCGTCTGCCGGCTGGCGGAGAAGCTGCTCGGCGCGGGCCACGCGGTGCCGTGGCGGACGTTCGAAGGCGACTACGACCTGATCCGCGACCGGATCGCGCGGGTCGTGACCGGCTGCGACGACTACAACCGCCGCGTCCGCGAGCCGGACGGGTTCGTGCTGCCGAACGCGCCGCGCGACTCCCGCGAGTTCAGCGGCACGGCCAACGGCAAGGCCAACTTCACGGTGTCCGGACTGGAGTACCCGAAGGTGCCCGAAGGGCGGCTGCTGCTGCAGACGATGCGCAGCCACGACCAGTACAACACCACGATCTACGGCCTGTCCGACCGCTACCGCGGCATCGAGAACGCCCGCCGCGTCGTGCTCGTCAACCCGGACGACCTGGCCGCGCTGGGGCTGGCGGACGCCGCGGTGGTCGACCTCGTGTCGGAATGGCACGACGGCGACCGCCGCGCCCCGGCGTTCCGGGTGGTGTCCTACCCGACGGCCCGCGGCTGCGCGGCGGCGTACTTCCCCGAGGCGAACGCGCTCGTGCCGCTCGGCTCGGTGGCCGACAAGTCGAACACGCCGGTGTCCAAGGCGATCGTGGTGCGGCTGGAGCCGCAGCCCTGACCGTCGGCCTTGGTCGTCAGCCTTGGTAGTCCCGGCGCAGGGTGCCGGTCATGTCGGTGACCATGGCCTGGACGTTGTCGAGCGTGGCCGGCGGGATCAGCGCGGCCTCGGTCCCGCCGTCGGCGATGGCCAGGCCGAGCACGACGTTGCCGGTGCGCACGGCCGCCCACTGCTCGGAGAACCCGGCCTCGTCGCCGACGCCGGTGGCGAGCCGCACGCCCGAGTGGTCGCCGAGGGCGTCGGTCATCAGCTGGGTGGCCTTGGCGGACGCTTCGGCGGCGTCGGACGCGGTGAACCGCACGACGGCGATCGTCACGATCCGGTAGTCCTGCAGGTTCGGCTTCCCGCCGCCGAGATCACGGGCGAACAGGCGCTTGCAGCTGGTCAGCTCGTTGCCGGCACTGGAACGGTCTTCGGGCACGACCCTGGTGTCGACGGTCTTGATCGAGCCGGCCGGGATCTCGACGGTCCCGGGCGCGAGCTGCTTGAGGATGTCCGGCCCGGGCAGCTTGCAGGCGTCCACGGCATCGGGGTAGTGCACCGTCCCGGACATCGACTGGCAGCCGGCGAGCAGAACGGCTGAAGCGATCATCGGAAGTGTCCACCACCATTGGCGGACGGAGCTTCTGCGCATTCGGTTTTCCTGAGACGAAAACGGTGGAAATCGGTTTTCCTGATGATCGCCGATCCGGTGATCAGTTGCGGTGGAGCGGCGCCGAAACCGTTCGGCACCCGGGGTTTCACGGTTTGATGAACCCTGCCTCACCAGGACAGCAGCGTCAAGGACCACCATCGCCGGTGGTCCACTGTGGTCCGGTCCCCGCCAGGAGAAAACAACTTCGACGCGTTTCGGGAAAATGACCAGCACGGCTGCGTATTTTGGTCAATCCCGCGCGGCCCAGTACCGGAAGACCCGTTGGACGTCGGCGTGTCACGGCTTGCCGGTGCCACGCCGGCCGGCTCCCGGTTCCCCGGTCTGCGCGTTGACCATCAGCGCGGTCAACGGCGGCTCGTCAGCGCCGTAACAGGATTCGGCCGGCACGCGCGGCACTTCGTTGCGCAGCGCGATCTCCTTCAGGCCGATCGCGTGGCCCAGCTCCTTGCAGGTCACGATCGACCGCCGCAACGCCGCCATGACCAAGGCCGCCCGCTTGCAGGACCAGCGCGGGTCAGTCCACGCAGACGACGCCGCCCGATGTGATCGGTTCGTCGCCGCCCGGGGCGCCGCCGCCGCCCGCTATTCCGGGGCCCGAGTACACCGTTCCCAGCACCACTTCGATGTGGCCCGCCGGGACCGAGGACGCCTGCTGGGTCGTCAAGCCGCCCAGGAGCGTCGCCACCTCCGCACCGCGGTCCGCGAGGTCCGGGCCGAAACGGACCAACGACGTCCGGCGCGAGGCCGTGTTGCCCGCCGTTCCCGGCGCGAATCCCTTGTCCCGCAGAACATCCCCGACTCGTGCGGCCAGGCCCGAGCGTCCGCTCGCGTTGGCCACGTCGACGATCGGCGCGGGTGCGGCCGGAGCCGCGGCGCCGATCAGTCCCGCCGCGAACGCCTTGACCTGAGCCGGATCCACCTGCACCGCGGTGGCGCGCGGGTTGGCCGGGTCGTACCGGTAGTCCACGTTGACCGTCGGGATCGTCGCGAACTGGATGCCACCGCCGGAAACCCCGCGCATCTGCGCCACGAAGTCGAGCAGGTTCCAGGAACCGTCGAGGACCACCGAGCGCTTCACCGCGTCGATGAGGTCCGACAGCTTGCCCGGGTCGCTCAGCGTCCCCGACGACAGCACCTGCTTCGCCAGCCCCGCCAGGAAGACCTGCTGCCGCCGGGCGCGACCCAGGTCGCCGCCCTTGACGTAGTCGCGCTGGCGGACGAAGGCCAGCGCGTCCGCGCCCGCGATCCGCTGCGGGCCCGCCTTGAAGTCGGCCCCCGAGTTCTTGTCCTTCGTGTCCGCCTTCAGGCAGACGTCGACGCCGCCGACCGCCTTGCTGATCTCGTAGAAGCTCAGCAGGTTGACTTCGGCGAAGTGGTCGATCGTGACGCCGGTGAGGTCCTCGACCGCCTGCCGCGTCGCGCGGCGGCCCGCGGTCAGCGCCTCCTGGTCGATCTTCTTCTTGTCCGTCTCCCCCGCCTCCCGGCGGTTCCGCGCCTCCCCGGCCTTGGCGCGCCCGAACGCGGCGTTGATCTTCCCCTTGCCACCCGGCATCGAGACGTAGCTGTCCCGCGGGATCGAGAACGCCTTGACCTCCTTGGTGCCGTTCGGGATCCGCAGCACGATCAGGGTGTCGGTCAGGTCGTCGCCGTTCGGGCCCACGCGCAGTTCGCGCAGCAGGTCCGCCGGCATCGGGTTGCCCTGCTGGTCGTCACGCGAGTCGCGGCCGACCAGCAGGATGTCCAGCGAGCCGTCGGCCGGCTGCTCGCCCGGTTTCGCCGCGGCGCCGATCACGTCGTCGCGGGTGACCTCGTCGAGCGAGCGCAGGTTCGCGTAGCCGTAGGCCGTGCCGCAGAAGACGACCACGGCGACCCCGGCGACGACGACCTTCCCCAGTGCATGCACGCCCTCCTGACGCCGTCACCGCCCGATCTGCTGCACGGGTGAGCCACGTCACATGCGCAGGTGGGACGCGCCGTTGAGGTCGAGGATCGCGCCGGACGCCCAGGTCGCGTCGGCGGAAGCCAGGTACAGCACGGCCGCCGCGACCTCCTCGGGCGTCCCGACCCGGCCGAACGGGCTCTGCGCGCGCAAGGCGTCGTCGATGCGGTCCAGCTGGCGCTCCGTGGCCGTGAAGCCGGGCGCCACGGACGTCACCGCGATCCCGTGCGGCGCCAGCGAAACCGCGAGGGACTGGCCGAACGCGTGCAGGGCGGCCTTGCTCGCGCCGTACGCCGGGTTGTCGGGCTCGCCGCGGAACGCGCCGCGCGAGCCGACGTTGACGATCCGGCCGGGCACCCCGCGGGTCATCAGGTGCCGGGCGACGCAGTAGCTGAGGTTGGCCGCGCCCAGCAGGTTGACGTCGACCGTGTGCCGCCAGATCCGCTGCCAGTCCGCGTAGGACACCCCGGTGACGGGGTGGGCGGTCTCCGGCGTCGGCGCGACACCGGCGTTGTTCACCAGGATGTCGACGCCGCCGAGCCCGGCCTCGGCCGTGTCGGCGATCCGCTGGGCGGCGGCCGGGTCGGCGAGGTCACCGGTGACGAGCACGTGCCCGTCGCCGGGCAGGGCGGCGAGCGTCGCCTCGGCGTCCGCCCGCCGGGTGCCGTAGTGGACGGCGACGCGGTGGCCGTTCGCCGCGAAGGCGTTGGCCACGGCGCGCCCGATGCCGCGGGACGCCCCGGTGACGAGGACGCCGTTCCCGGGTCCGCTCACAGCGCGAACAACTGCGACTCGTCGCGGAACGCCTTGAACTCCAAGGCGTTCCCGGCCGGGTCGTGCAGGAACATCGTCCACTGCTCACCCGGCTCGCCGGCGAAGCGCTGGTAGGGCTCGATGACGAACTCGGTGCCCGCGTCACGCAGCCGCTCGGCCAGGACGTGGAAGTCTTCGACGGTCAGCACGAGCCCGAAGTGCGGCACCGGGACGTCGTGGCCGTCGACGGGGTTGCGCCCGGCTTCGGCCCGCGCGCCGGCGACGACGTGCGTGACGACCTGGTGGCCGCGGAAGTCCCAGTCGACCCACTTGTCGGCGGAGCGGCCTTCGCTCAGGCCGAGCACGCCGCCGTAGAAGGCGCGGGCGCGGCCCAGGTCGTCGACGGGGATGGCGAGGTGGAAGGCGGGACGGGTCACAGCGGTCCTCCAACAGGGTCGGCTGGCACCAGCCTGGAGCGATAATGTCTTAATGTCAACATTAAGACATCAAAAGTGTGCCCGGGACCACTCGCGGTGGTCCCGGGCACGCCGGTCAGCCGAAGAGCTGCACCAGTTTCAGGAACAGCTCGTAGACGCCGTAGGCGAAGGGCAGCACGACCCACGCCCAGGCCAGCACGATCAGCGGGACGCGGTTCGGCCCGGTTTTCTGCTCGCTCATCACGCCTCGCTCTTCGCGGTCTCGCCCGCCGCGGCGGGTTCGTGGAACTTCGCCTTCACCGGCCGCACCAGTTCGTTGGCCACGAAGCCGACCACCAGCAGGCCGATCATGATGTAGAACGACGTCGCGTAGAGGTCCGGGCCGGACTTGCCGGCCGACTTCTCGCTGTCGGCGATGGCGTTGACGATCAGCGGGCCGAGCACGCCGGCCACCGACCAGGCCGTGAGCAGCCGGCCGTGGATCGCGCCGACCTGGTAGGTGCCGAAGAGGTCCTTCAGGTACGCCGGGATCGTCGCGAACCCGCCGCCGTAGAACGACAGGATCACCATGGCGCACAGGATGAACACGAGCTTCGACGAATTCGACGTCAGCGCGATCACCAGGTAGAGCACCGCGCCGACGCCGAGGTAGGTGCGGTAGATGTTCTTGCGCCCGATGGCGTCCGATGTGGACGACCAGACGAACCGGCCGAGCATGTTGCACAGCGACAGCAGCGCGACGAACCCGGCCGCCGCGGCCGCGCCGACCGGCGTCGAGGTGCCCTTGAAGAAGTCCACGATCATCGGGGACGCCTTCTCCAGGATCCCGATGCCCGCGGTGACGTTGAAGCACAGCACCACCCACAGCAGCCAGAACTGCGGCGTCTTGATGGCGTTGGCCGCCGAGACGTTCGCGGTGGAGATCATCGCCGTGCCGTGGTCGGTCTTCGGCTCCCAGCCCGCCGGCTTCCAGCCGTCGGCCGGAACCCGCACGATGAGCCAGCCCAACGACATGAACGCCGCGTAGACGACACCGTGGATCAGGAACGCCGTCGCGATGCTGCCGGTGGTCGGCGTGGTGCCGATCATCGACGACGACCACGGCGACGCGATCAGCGCACCGCCGCCGAAGCCCATGATGGCGATGCCGGTGGCCATGCCCGGCCGGTCCGGGAACCACTTGATCAGCGTCGAAACCGGGGAGATGTAGCCGATTCCGAGGCCGACACCGCCGATCGCGCCGTATCCGACGACGACGAGCCAGAACTGCCCGGTCGCGACACCGAGTGCCGAGACGAGGAATCCGGTGGCGAAGCAGCACATCGAGACGAACATGGCCCAGCGCGGGCCGTTCTTCTCGACGAGCGTGCCGCCGAACGCGGCGGACAGCCCGAGCATGACGATGCCGAGCTGGAACGGCAGCGAACTCTGCGTGCCGGTGAGGTGCATCGTCTTTTCGAGCGGGGTCTTGAAGACGCTCCACGCGTAGGCCTGCCCGATCGACAGGTGCACCGAGAGGGCCGCCGGGGGCACCAGCCAGCGTGTCCAGCCTGGGGGTGCGACGATCCGGGAACGGTCCAGGAAGCCGAGAGCCATCGGATCCCTCCGTAGAGTGGGGATGATGGAGGGAATGTATTACTAAATACCCGGTGTTGCACCATGCGAGTGTCAAACTTTCCGGCGGCGAAGGGTGCGAGCGATGGGCAGGGTGACCGTGCGGCGGCCGGTGCGGCGGATCACCGCGACCGGGGACCGGCGGCGTCCCGACTCGCTGGCCGCCGAAGAACCCCTCGAGCTGCGGGTCGGCGGCCGCGCCCTGTCGGTGACCATGCGCACCCCGGGCCACGACGTCGAACTGGCCCACGGCTTCCTGCTGTCCGAAGGCGTCATCGGCGGCCGCGAGGACATCGCGGTCGCCCGCTACTGCGACGGCGTCGACGACCAGGGCCGCAACACCTACAACGTCCTCGACATCGCGCTGGCGGCCGGCGTGCCACCGCCGGACGTCGGCGTCGAGCGCAACTTCTACACGACGTCCTCGTGCGGGGTCTGCGGCAAGGCCGCGCTCGACGCGGTCAAGCTCAAGACGCGCTTCTCCCCCGCCGACGCCCCCTTCGCGGTGAAGAGCGAGACGCTCGCCACGCTGCCGGACGCGTTGCGCGCGCAGCAGAAGGTGTTCGCCAGCACCGGCGGGCTGCACGCGGCGGCCCTGTTCACCCCGGACGGCGGGATCGACGTCGTCCGCGAGGACGTCGGCCGGCACAACGCGGTCGACAAGGTGCTCGGCTGGGCCGTCATGGCGGACCGGATCCCCGCGCCCGGACACGGCCTGCTGGTGTCCGGGCGGGTGTCCTTCGAGCTGGTGCAGAAAGCGGCGATGGCCGGGATCGGCTTGCTGGCCGCGGTGTCCGCGCCGTCGTCGCTGGCCGTGGAACTGGCCGAGGAGAACGGCATGACGCTCATCGGCTTCCTGCGCGGCGAGTCGATGAACCTCTACACCGGCGACCACCGGGTCCTGACCTAGGAACACCGGCCGGCGCGATCCTCACGGCGTGGCCGGCACCCAGTTGCCGTGGAAGCCGTGGGGCACGCGGTCCGGCAGGTGGACCGCGGCCACCGTCTCCAGCGTCCCCGCGTCGAGCAGGGTCAGGTCGCTGCGCTGCGTCGCCGGGTCGAAGACGAAGCCGATCAGGACGCCGTCGTCCTCGGCCGCGTCGTCGTGGCACGGGACGAACACGAACTCGCCGGGCTGACGTCCGCCGCCGAACGCGCGTTCCTGCGCCGAACCGGTCCGGAAGTCGTGTTTGAACAGCGAGCCGGCCGGGGTCGCGCCGCCGTCCGTGGCGATCGCGTAGCCGTAGCGGTGGCGGCGGCCGACGAGCCGCTCGTCCACGCGCGGGAACTCCTGGCCGCGGTCGTCGAGGCGCTCCTCGATGACCTTCCCGGCGGCGAGGTCGACGGTCCAGCGGTCCAGCGTCGGGCCGCCCTCGTCCGGGCCGTGCAGCTCGCGGTCGAACATCCGCGGGTGGCGGACGACCTCCAGGACGATGTCGTCGCCGTCGTCGTAGGCGTTGAGCGGGTGGAAGACGTAGCAGGGCTCGACGTCGAACCAGCGGACGTCGCCGTTGCCGCCTTCACGCGGCATGACGCCGATCCGCGCCGGGTACTTCGGGTCCCAGCGGTAGGGCAGGCCGCCGTTCGCGCCGATCTTGCGGGCCATCATCGCGGAGACCGGGTCCGGCACGCGCACCTTGCCGACCATGGCCGAGAGCACCAGCTTCGCGGGCGTGCGCAGCGCGCTGGGCACGTTGGCGGCGACGGCCATCTCGGCGTTGAACGTCACGGGCAGGTCGTAGAACACGACGTACCGCTCGGTCAGGGAGAAGTCGTGCATCATCGGCGAGCCGGTGACCTCGACGTCGACCGTGCGGCGGGCGCGGCCGGCGGCGTCGATCACGGAGTACTGGACCTTGTTGCCCATGCCGAAGAAGTACGAGACGGCGTGCAGCTCGCCGGTGCGCGGGTCGCGCTTCGGGTGGGCGGTGTAGCCGCCCGGGAGCGTGCCGTCGAAGTCGCAGCGGCCGGCGGTGTCGAGCTCGTCGGTCAGCTCCCAGATCGGCGCGCCCGCCTCGACCAGTGCGAGGGTCTTGCCGGCGTGCCCGATGACGTTGGTGTTGGCGCCGAGCGCGTCCAGCCCGCAGTAACGGCTCGCATCCTCGCCGGCCAGCGTCGCCGAGACGGCCGGGTTGCGCACCCAGCGGTTGCGGTACCACTCGGCCTTGCCGTCGCGCAGGCGGACGCCGTGGACCATGCCGTCGCCCATGAACCAGTGGTAGGCCGCCGGGTCCACTTCGGACAGCGGGTTGGGGCCGTTGCGCAGGTAGCGGCCGTCGAGGAAGTCCGGGATCGACCCCGTGACGGCCAGCTCGGTGATCGTGTGTTCCCGGCTGACCGGGGCGAAGTTGCCTTCGAGGAACTTGGTGCCCATGGTTGACCCCTCAGAACGTGCCATAACTCGGTTATAGCTTCATTTATAACAGGGTTATGGGATACTGGCAAGCATGAGCCCGAAACCGCGCGCGACCGAAGTCAAGGACCGGCTCGTCGACGCCGCCATCCGGCTGCTCGATGACGGCGGCCCCGAGGCGCTGCAGGCCCGCAAGCTGGCCGCGGAGGTCGGCGTCTCGACGATGGCCGTCTACACGCACTTCGGGGGCATGGCGGCGCTGGTCGACGAGGTGGCGCGGGTGGGGTTCCTGCGGCTGTCCGCGTGGCTGGGCGCGGTCACGGCGACCGACGACCCGGTGGCGGACATCTTTTCCCTGGCCCGCACCTACCGGCAGGCCGTCGCCGAGCAGCCGCAGCTGTTCGCCGTGACGTTCGGGCAGAGCGCGCCCGGCGGCAAGCGCGCGACGCTCTCCGACCTCACCACCGAGGAGGGTCGTGAAGCCGCGCAGGAGGGCCTGGAGGCGTTCGAGCACATCGTCCGGGCGACCGAACGGGCCATCGAGGCCGGACGGTTCCGGCCGGCCGACAAGTACCAGGCGGCGGCGCAGTTGTGGAGCGCACTGCACGGTTTCGTCACATTGGAGGCGTCCGGGCACTTCGGGCCCGGCGAACAGGGTATAGACCACATCTTGATACCCCTGGGCGTCACCCTCGCGGTGGGGCTCGGGGACACTGTGGACCAGGCCGGACGCTCGTCCGAGGCCGCGAAAGCGGCTTGGCGCGCGCGGATCGGAAACGCCGGGCAGGGTGGGAACGACTAACCCGGCGGAGGACAGGACGCGGGGGAACGCGGAGCGGGTGCGCGGCGTCCTAGGAAGTGGCAAGCGGGGGACGGAGACAGGTGAACGAGGAAGACGGGGACCGGGGCGACGAGCAGCGGCCCGAGGCCGAGCCTCAGGCCGCGGGTGGTGTGCGGCCCGGAGCGGAAGTTGCCGGGGCCGGGGAGGGCGTCGAGGCGCCGCCGACGCTGGGGAGCGCGGCAGTTCGGGATGCCCGGCGGTGGCTGAGCCGCCGTTCGGTGCTGATCGCGGGGGCGTCCGGGGTGGCCGTGGCCGGTCTCGCCGCGGGTACCGCCACCGGCAAGCTGCCCTTCAGCCAGGCCCTGCAGCGGGCGCTGGGTGTGGCGTCCTCGAACCCGACGACCCAGCTGGGCAGCACGCGCGTCGAGCGCGTCTACTCCGCGGCCCGCGGCCGGATGGTCGACCTGGTGTTCCTGCTGCCGTCGAAGACCCCGCCGCGCGGGCTGCCGATGTCGCTGATGCTGCACGGCCTGCACGGCAACGCCCGCAGCGCGGCCCCGACCGGCACGCTCAAGCAGCTCTCCAGCGACGTCGCGCGCAAGGCCGTCCCGGCGTACGGGTTCGTGGCCGTCGACGGCGGCGACAACTACTGGCACCAGGTCCACCCGAACGACGACCCGATGGCGATGCTGCTCGAAGAGGTCCCCCAGTGGCTCCGCGCACGCGGCTTCGCGGGTGACACCGGCCAGCCGTTCGCCTGCACGGGCGTCTCGATGGGCGGCTTCGGCGCGCTGCTGTACACCCGCCGCCGGGTGGAGCGCCGCCAGCCGCCCGCGGCGGTCGCCACGCTGGCGCCGGCCCTCATCACGAACTGGCCGGAGATGGAGAAGCGTCACATCTTCACGGGCATGGAGGACTGGGTGTCCCTCGACCCGCTGCGCCACATCGCCGAGACGGCGAGCGTCCCGAACGCCATCTGGTGCGGCACGGAGGACTCGTTCATCACCGGCGTCCGCCGCTACGTCGACGCGGCCCACCCGGCGGTCGCCCACACGGCCCACGGCAAGCACGGGGACACGTTCAACAAGACGGTCGTGCCCAGCCTGGTCAGCTTCCTCGGCAAGCACGTCCCCCGCACCACCGCCTGACCCCGCGTACCCAAAGCGTCCGGGACCTTCAGCAGCGGAAGTGGACCCGGGTTGTCGTGCGGCCCGGGACCCAGTACGTGCGGACCAGGTCGGCCAGGCGGTTGACCAGCAGCAACCCGCGCCCGCCGAGGGTCGCGGCCGGGGGTGGGACGCGGCCGGCCAGTGGCTCGGTGATCGTGCCGTCGTCGGTGACCTCCGCGACGACGTGCTCGTCCTCCGCCCACAGCCGCAGGATGCCGGTGCCGCCGCCGTAGAGCACGCTGTTCGTGGTCAGCTCGGCGATCGCCAGCGCGAAATCGTCCCGGCGCGGGCGGCGCAGGCCGTGGCGGGCCGCCCAGATCTCCGTGAAGCCGCGCAACGTCGCCAGCTGGCCCACGTCGAACGCGCGCTCGACGGCGGCCGCCGGGGACTCGAGGGGTCGCGTGAGGTCGGCGCGGACGCGGTCGGGGTCGTAGTGCGGGCTGACCGACCGGCCCGTCGGCTTCCACAGCTCCGGGTGGGTGCGGCCGGCGTCGGCCAGGACGCCGGGGGCCAGCGCCGCCGTGTCGTACGGGCAGAGGACCGCGACGGCCCGCCCCGCGAACGCCGTGTTGATGAGCGCTTCGTGCAGCACGCACGCCGGGTACTCGGCGGCGGTCCGGCCGGCCCAGATCGGCTCGACCACGATCCGCACCGGGCCCACGTGCTCGCCCGCGAAGGCGAGCAGCACCGTCGGCAGGATCGCGCCCGGGTTGCGGCCCGCTTGGTGCAGGTCGATCAGCCGGACTTCGCCCGAACGGGGGCCGAGGGCCTTCTCGGCGAGCAGGAGGTTGCGGCCGGGAACGGCGACGGCGACCGGTTCGCCCCGGTCGAGGCCTTCGAGGAGGAACGGAACGACGCCGTCCAAGTACTCAGTGTCACCGCGGTAGAACAGTGCCGGATGCCGAAACGGGCTGAGGGCATCTACCACGGGAGGGTGCTACCCCGGCGCCGTGAACTTCAAACGGACCGGGCGGAGGAATCCGGTCACTCCACCCAGCGGCCGACGACGGCGATGAGCCAGAAGCCCACGATCGTGGCGAGGCCGAAGAGGAGAACCCAGCTGAACAGCTGACGCCGGTCCCGGACGCCGCGGGCCTGCCAGAGGCCGTAGCCGGCGACGAGGAACAGCGGCACCGGGATCAGGGGCAACGGCGACAGCCGGGCGACGACGGCCACCACGCAGGTGCCGGTGCAGACGGCCAGCACGCCCATCAGGACGCGGTTCAGCCACCGGTACCGCTCGAAGGCGGACGCGATCACGCGTTCGCTCAGCTCACGGAACCCGAGCGGCCTTCCGGCCGGAGCGTCCCCGGCGGGTACCGGGGACGGCTCCGGCGGAGGCGGTGCCTGCACGCCTCCGCCGGGGGCCGTACCCCCGGTACCCGGGAAAGAGTCAGCAGTCATTCAGCTTTCCTGTCGGGTCTCCGGGCCGGGTGCCCGGAGACGCCCGGCTCAGGCCGACTTCTCGCCGCGCTCGCTGCGAGCGCGCCGAGTCGGCTGCCGGGCGACGATCGTCGGGTTCACGTTCTCCCGGACGGTCTGCTCGGTGATGACGACCTTCGCCACGTCGTCGCGGCTCGGGATGTCGTACATCACCGGCTGGAGCACTTCTTCCATGATGGCGCGCAGCCCGCGGGCACCGGTCCCGCGCAGGACCGCCTGGTCGGCGATCGCTTCGAGCGCGGTCTTGGTGAACTCGAGCTCGACGTTGTCCATCTCGAAGAGCTTCTTGTACTGCTTCACCAGGGCGTTGCGCGGCTGGGTGAGGATGCTGACCAGCGATTCCTTGTCCAGGTGACTGACCGTCGCCACGACCGGGAGCCGGCCGATGAACTCCGGGATCAGCCCGAACTTGATCAGGTCCTCGGGCATGGTGTCCGAGAAGACGTCGCTCTCCTCGATCTCGGACTTGGTGCGGATCTCCGCGCCGAAGCCGAGGCCACGCTTGCCGACCCGCTCGTTGATGATCTTCTCCAGCCCGGCGAACGCACCGGCCACGATGAACAGCACGTTCGTCGTGTCGATCTGGATGAACTCCTGGTGCGGGTGCTTCCGGCCGCCCTGCGGCGGGACGGAGGCGGTGGTGCCTTCGAGGATCTTCAGCAGCGCCTGCTGCACACCCTCGCCGGAGACGTCCCGCGTGATCGAGGGGTTCTCCGACTTGCGGGCGATCTTGTCGACCTCGTCGATGTAGATGATCCCGGTCTCGGCCCGCTTGACGTCGTAGTCCGCCGCCTGGATGAGCTTGAGCAGGATGTTCTCGACGTCCTCGCCGACGTACCCGGCCTCGGTGAGCGCCGTGGCGTCCGCGATCGCGAACGGGACGTTCAGCATCTTCGCCAGGGTCTGGGCGAGGTAGGTCTTGCCGCACCCGGTGGGGCCGAGCATCAGGATGTTCGACTTGGCGAGCTCGACGGACTCCTCCTTGGAGTCCTTGGGGCCGGCCTTGTCGTCCGCCTGGATCCGCTTGTAGTGGTTGTAGACCGCTACCGCGAGGGTCCGCTTGGCGTCGTTCTGGCCGATGATGTACTGCTCGAGGAACTCGTGGATGTCGGCGGGCTTGGGCAGCTCGTCGAGTTTGACGTCGCCGGCCTCGGCCAGCTCCTCCTCGATGATCTCATTGCAGAGGTCGATGCACTCATCGCAGATGTAGACCCCGGGGCCGGCAATGAGCTTCTTCACCTGCTTTTGGCTCTTCCCGCAGAAAGAACACTTCAGCAGGTCTCCGCCGTCACCGATCCGTGCCATGGCCGTTGACCTCGTCCCCTCCGGCGCGGTTGTCCGCGCCTGACGTGTGTTGCGACGGTGCGACCCCCCGGCCGCGAGCGACCGGGCGGAGCCTCACGCATTGCCACTGACGGTACCCGTCCGATGCCGTGGGCGGGAACACCCACGGGCACCGGGAGCACGTCAGAAGGACGACCCTAAACCAGAGTGCCGGTGTATGTCGTCTTCCTGACACACACCGGCCTGGCGGATCTACAGAGCCGACGCCTTACGGTACGGCAGCACTTCGTCGATGATGCCGTACGACTTGGCTTCTTCGGCGGTGAGGATCTTGTCCCGCTCGATGTCCTTGCGGATCTGATCCGGGTCCTTGCCGGTGTGCTTGCCGAGGATGACCTCCATCTGCCGCCGCACCCGCTGGATCTCGTTCGCCTGGATCTCCAGGTCGGAGACCTGGCCGTAGGTGCCCTCGGTGGCGGGCTGGTGGATCAGCACCCGCGAGTTGGGCAGCGCGTAGCGCTTGCCCGGGGTACCGGCCCCCAGCAGCACCGCGGCCGCGGAGGCGGCCTGGCCGAGGCAGTAGGTCTGGATGTCCGGGCGGACGAACTGCATCGTGTCGTAGATCGCCATCAGCGAGGTGAACGAGCCACCCGGCGAGTTGATGTAGATCAGGATGTCGCGGTCCGGGTCCTCGTGCTCGAGGTGCAGCAGCTGGGCCATCACGTCGTTGGCCGACGCGTCGTCCACCTGCACGCCGAGGAAGATGACGCGCTCCTCGTACAGCTTGTTGTACGGGTTCGACTCCTTGACGCCGTAGCTGGTGCGCTCGACGTACGACGGGAGGATGTACCGCGACTGGGGAACGGACGGAGCCCGGAAGTCACCCGGGAGCCTGAAGTTGCTCATGATCGACTCTCCTGTGTGTACTTCGCGCTCAGTTCGAGGCCGGACGGGCGATGTCGCGGGTGAGGACGTGGTCGACGAACCCGTAGTCCTTCGCCTCCTGCGCGGTGAACCAGCGGTCGCGGTCGCCGTCCGCGATGATCTGCTCGACCGTCTGCCCGGTCTGGTCCGCGGTGATCTGGGCCAGTTCGCGCTTCCACTTGTTGAACAGGTCGGCCTGGATCGCGATGTCCGAGGCCGTACCGCCGACGCCCGCCGACGGCTGGTGCATCAGGATCCGCGCGTGGGGCAGCGAGTACCGCTTGCCCGGCGTGCCCGAGGAGAGCAGGAACTGCCCCATCGAGGCCGCCATGCCCATCGCGTAGGTCGCGACGTCCGGGCGGATGAGCTGCATGGTGTCGTAGATCGCGAACCCGGCCGTGACCGAACCACCCGGCGAGTTGATGTAGAAGCGGATGTCGGACTCGGCGTCGTCCGCGTCGAGCAGCAACAGCTGCGCGGTGATCCGGTTGGCGATCTCGTCGTTCACCTCGGAACCGAGGACGACGATGCGCTCCTGGAGCAACCGCTCGAACACCGAGTCGGTGAGGGTGAGCCCTGCGGTTCCGGTCCGCGCCTCGGGCGTGTGCTGCGTCACGTCTGCCTGCCTTTTCGCCGACGGCGGTCTCGTGCTGACGACCGCCGCTGTCGTTTCAGATGCTTGAGATCTTGCAACCGACCCTAACGAACTTGGGCGGTGCAGAATGCCTGACACCGCCCAAGTTCGCTCACAGCTTCACTCCGCGGGAGTCTTCGCCGCCTCTTCGGTGGCCGGCGTCTCCTCGGTTGCGGCATCGGCGGCCGGTTCCTCGCCACCGAACAGCTCGGCGAGGTCGACCTCGGCACCCGAACCGTCGGTGACGGTCGCCTTCCGGACCACGGAGGCGAGCGCCTTGCCGCGGCGGACGTCGGCGTAGATCGCGGTCAGCTGGCCGGACTGCTGGGCGCGCTGGACGTACTCGTCCGGGCTGATCCCGAAGCGCTGGGCCTGGTAGATGATCCGCTCGGTCAGCTCGCCGTCGTTGACCGAGACCTCTTCCTTGTCGGCGATGGTGTCCAGCAGCAGCTGCGTGCGGACGGCCTTCTCCGACTCGGTGCGGGTCTCCGCGTCGAACTCCTCCAGCGTGCGGCCTTCGGCCTCGAGGGCCTGGGCGAACTGGGCCTCGTCGTGGTCGAACGGGTGGATGGCGTCGTGCTTGCGGTTCTCGATCTCGGCGTCGAGCACCTTCTCCGGGATCGGCACCTCGGTGCGCTCGAGGAGCTCGTCGAGCACCTTGTCGCGCGCCTGGACGCCCTGCTGCATCTTCTTGACGCGGGCGAGCCGCTCGCGAAGGTCGGTCTTCAGCTCGTCGATCGTGTCGAACTCGCTGGCCATCTGGGCGAACTCGTCGTCGGCCTCCGGCAGCTCGCGCTGCTTGACCGACTGGACGGTCACGGTCACCTCGGCCGCCTTGCCGGCGTGGTCGCCGGCGACGAGCTCGGTGGTGAACGACCGGGTCTCGCCGGCGTTCGCGCCGACGATCGCCTCGTCGATGCCGTCCACGAGCTGGCCGGAGCCGATCTCGTAGGAAAGCCCGCTGGTGGCGGCCTCCTCGACGGCTTCGCCTTCGACGGTCGCGGCCAGATCGATCGAGACGAAGTCGCCGGTCTCGGCCGGGCGCTCCACGCCGGTCAGCGTGCCGAAGCGGGCGCGCAGCTCGTCGAGCTGCTCGTCGACCTCCGCGTCGGTCAGCTCGACGTCGTCGACGGTGACCGCGAAGCCTTCGAGGTCGGGCAGCTCGATCTCCGGGCGCACGTCCACCTCGGCGGTGAACTCGAGGACGTCGCGGTCCTCGAGCTTCGTGACGTCGAACTCCGGGTTCCCGAGCGTGCGGACCTCGTTCTCGCGGACCGCCTCGATGTACTTCGCCGGGATGGCCTCGTTGACGACCTCGTCGAGCACCGGGCCACGCCCGATCCGGCTTTCCAGGACGCGAGCGGGCGCCTTGCCGGGCCGGAAGCCCGGGATGCGCACCTGCTGGGCGATCTTGCGGTAGGCGCGGTCGAAGTTCGGCTTGAGCTCGTCGAACGGCACCTCGACATTGATCTTGACTCGCGTCGGGCTCAGCTGCTCGACGGTGCTCTTCAAGGTCTTCTCCTCGAGCGGTAACGATTGTGGTGGACAATCCTGCGGAAATGCCCCCGGTCACCTGTCAGACCGGGACGTCCGAGTCTAGGCCAGTGGCCCGCGCCGCCCGGGCGGGGGCCACCTGCGGCGTCACGCGCCCAGCATGCGGCCGATCACCCAGCGCGTCTGGCCGCTCGCGTGCTCGACCGAGCCGCTGGGCTGCACCAGGTGGGAAAGCAGCAGCCGCACGAAGGCCTCGACCGCGACCGGCCACTCGGAAGCGGTCAGCGGGGCCTCGGGGTAGCGGCTCGAGAACAGCTCCGCCACGGCGTCGACGGCCCGGCCGAGCACGGCCTCGGGCCGGGAGGTCAGCAGCGGGAGGAAGTCGTCGCGGCCGCCGGGCCGGCCGCCGAGCGCGAGGGCGACCAGGGGGTTGCCGCGGGCGGTCTCGAGGGTCTCCCGGAAGGCGGCGGTGACGCCGTCGAGCGCCCGGCCGGGGTGCGCGTCGACGATCCTGGTGACGTGCTCGACGAACCGGTCGGTCTCGCGCGCCATCAGCGCCTCGGCGAGCTCGGCCTTGGACCCGAGTTCGTTGTAGACGGTCTGGCGGCTGACGCCGGCGTGCGCGGCCAGCTTGCCCATGGTGACGCCGGCCCAGCCGCCGGTGGTGGTGAGCTCGGCCGCCGCGGCCAGCAACCGCTCCCGGGTGCTGGCCGGCGCGGTGCGGGTGACGGCGTTCACAGGCCGATCTTAGCCAGCGGTTCCGGTGCCCAGGCCGGCACCTTTTTTCGAAGCGTGCCGCGCCGTTTACAAAGTCCGGCGCGTTGTCTACGGTGACTCCCGCCTCACCAGGAGCTTCTCGACCGAGGAGACCGTGCGATGTCCGTCGTCGACACTCCGGCGCGCGGCTCCCTGGAGCCCGCGCGCGGACGGCCGTCCCCTCGCGCGGTCCCCGCTCCCCGGCTCCCGCTGCCCACCGTCTCGGTGCCCGCGGTGCTGCTGTTCGCCGGCGCCCTCGCGGTCTGGGTGACCTCGACGTGGCTGCTGCTGGCCGGGCTGGTGCCGGCCGTCGTGACCGTGGTGCTGAACACCGCCGTCACCTTCGCGATGTACACCGTGGTGCACGAATCGGCGCACCACTCGGCCGGGAAGCTCACCTGGGTCAACGAAACGCTCGGCCGGCTGGCCGTCCTGTTCGTCGCGGCGTACGCGTCGTTCCCGTCGCTGCGGTACGTCCACGGTGAACACCACCGCCACACGAACGCGTCGGTCCGCGCCGACCCGGACGCCTGGACGTCACGCGGCCCGGCCTGGCTGCTGCCGCTGCGCTGGCTGACCCTCGACGTCTCCTACGCGCGCTGCTACGTCTCGCGGCTGCGCGCCCGGCCGCCGCACGAGCCGGCCGAGACGCTGGTGGTGCTGTCGGTGGCCGTGTCCGCCGGGGTCGCCCTGGTCGCGGCCGGCCACGGCCCGGAGCTGGTGCTGGTCTACCTGCTGCCGCAACGGCTCGGTGTCGGCCTGCTCGCCTGGGCGTTCGGCTGGCTGCCGCACCACGGCCTGCCCGCCGCGGGACCGCGCGGCCGGTTCAGCACCACCCGCGTGCGCGTCGGCCTCGACCGGCTGCTGACGCCCGTGCTGCTGGCGCAGAACCTGCACCTGGTGCACCACCTGCACCCGGCCGTCCCGTTCCACCGGTACCGCCGGGTCTGGCTCGACAACCGCGAGGCCTACCTGGCCCGCGACGTCCCGATCAGCACGGTGTGGGGCCGGGACCTGACGACGGCGCAGTACCGGGCGGAGGCGGGGCTCACCGGCGGGCCGGACGACGCCGTCCCCGCGCCCGCGCCGCCGCCCCCGGGACCGAGCCGGTTCCACCGGCTGCGCGTCGCCGACGTGCGCCCGCTGACCGCCGACGCCGTCGCCGTGACCTTCGACGTCCCGCCGGACCTGGCCGCGGAGTACCGCTTCACGCCCGGGCAGCACGTCGCCGTGCGCGCGGTGCTGGACGGCCAGCCGGTGCGGCGGACGTACTCGATCTGCGCCCCGGCCGGTTCGGGCGACCTGCGGATCGTGGTGAAGAAACGCCCGGGCGGCGCGTTCTCCGGCTTCGCGACCACGGCGCTGACGGCCGGGCAGTTCCTCGACGTGCTCCCGCCTTCGGGCGGCTTCACGCTCGTCCCGGACCCGGCGCGCAGCGCGCACTACGTCGCGCTCGCTGCGGGCAGCGGCATCACCCCGGTGCTGTCCATCGTGGTCAGCGCGTTGCGGGCGGAGCCGCACAGCCGGGCGACCCTGTTGTACGTCAACACTTCCGGCGCGACGACGCTCTTCGCCGCGGAGCTGACGACGCTCGCGGAGGGGTTCGGCGGCCGGCTGCACGTCGTCCACTACCGCACCGACGAGCGCGACCCGGACCTGCACACGCACCGGCCCGCCCGGCACTTCGACACGGTCGGCGAGGCGCTGGCCATCTCCCACGAGCGGTACCAGCGCGGCCGCCTCGACGGCACGCGGCTGCGCGCGCTGCTGCAGAACCGGCTCCACCCGGCGAAGGTCGACGAGTGGTTCCTGTGCGGCCCGCGCGGCCTGACCGACCTGGCGCGGCGGACGCTCGCCGACGCGGACGTCCCGGAGGAGGACGTCCACTTCGAACTCTTCCGCGGCGCGGCGCCCCTGCGCGACCCGGCGGGCTTCCCGGCCGAGGTGACCGTGACGCTGGGCGCCACGACGACGCGGATCGCCGCGCGGGCCGGGGAAACGGTGCTGGACGCGGCGTTGCGGGCCGGGTTCGAAGTGCCGTACTCGTGCACCGGCGGCGCGTGCGGCACCTGCCGGGCGACGCTCCTGCAGGGCCAGGTCGACATGGACGTCCGCTACGCCCTCACGGTGGACGACGTCGCGGTGGACCGGATCCTGACGTGCCGCGCCCGCGCGACGACCCCGGAGGTCGCGGTCGACTACGACCGCTGACCCCCGGGACGCGCGTCAGCCCGTGGGCGGCTGCCCCTGTTGTCCCTGGCCCTGCCGGCCCTGTTGTCCCGCGCCGGCGGTACCTTCGGTCACCGCCGTCGCCGTCGCCGCGGTGCCCGACTCCGTGGCCACCACCGTGACCGTGTCGCCGGACGCCACGCCCGTCGCCTGGGCCGAGGTGATCGTGTACGTCTTCGAGAAGCCGTCGTCGCTCCGGGCGGTCAGCGACGTCGCGCTCAGCGCCGTCACCTTGCCGGTCTGCATGATCTTCGTGACGTAGCCACCGTTCCCGTCCGAAGCGACGTACTCGCCGTGCAGTGCCGAACCCAGCCCGCCCGCGCCGCCGGGGCCGCCCTGGGTCCCACCCGGGCCGCCTTGCATGCCACCCGGGCCGGCCGCGCTGTCGGTCGTGGCGGACGACGAAGCGGCCCAGATCGCCGCTCCCCCGCCGGCCACGATCACGGCCGCGACGGCCCCCGCGGCGACCTTCTTGCCGGTGGACCAAGCCGGGCGCGCGGGGCCGGGCGCACCGCCCCAGCCGCCGTCCGGGGCGGCGGGCGCGGCACCCCACGCCGGGTCCGAAGTGGACGGTGTCTGCTGCGGGGCCTGCGGTGTGGTCATGGTTGTTGCTCCTTCACGGGATGCGTTGCCGCAACCCACAGTCCGGCCCCACGCTGTGTGCGCACTGTGCTGACCGTCAGCCGTTCCTGTGACCGGAGGAACCGGACATCCCGCGCCGGGCCGATCACCGCACAGCCGCCTCACAGGCAGCACACAAGCCGCGCACACGGCCGCGGCGGACGCTGAAGCCATGGCCGCGCGTACCCTCACGCCCCGCCCCCACCGGTCCGGCCGGCCGGGGCGCCTTTCGCTGCGCACGAAGCTGACCGGCTCGATGGTCGTGCTGCTCACCGTGGTGTGCCTGATCGTCGGGGTCGTCAGCGAGTTCGCGCTCGACGTGTTCCTCACCCGCCAGGTCGACCAGCAGCTGACGGCCGCGGCCACCCGCTCGCAGGTCTTCGCGAGCAACGCCGGGCGGCAGAACGGCCTGCCGGGCCAGCCGCCGCCCCAGGACCAGGGCACGGGCGAGCACCCGCTCGGGCAGAACGTCGGCACGGTCAGCGGCACCTTCTCCGGGCAGTCGCTGGTGCACGACGACAGCATTTCCGAGCACGGGGACCGGCTGCACCTGTCCGCGGCCCAGCAGGGCGTGCTGCTGTCGGTGCCCGCGGACGGCAAGCCACACACGGTCTCCTTCGACGACCTCGGCGAGTACCGGCTGATGGCGCTGCCGGTCACCGGGTCGGCCGACGTCGTGGTCACCGGCCTGCCGATGAAGCCGGTCAACGACACCCTGCTCACCGTCGGGCTCATCCTCTTCGGCGTCGCCGCCGCGGGCGTGCTGGGCGCGGCGTTCCTCGGCGCGTTCGCGGTCCGCCGCACGCTGCGGCCGCTCGAGCGCGTCGCGGCGACCGCCGGGCGCGTCACCGAGCTGCCGCTGGACCGCGGCCAGGTGGCGCTGTCCATCCGCGTCCCGGAGTCCGAAACCGACCCGCGGACCGAGGTCGGCCAGGTCGGCTCGGCGCTGAACCTGATGCTCGGGCACGTCGCGCAGGCCCTCGAAGCCCGCCACGACAGCGAACTGCGCGTCCGCCAGTTCGTCGCGGACGCCAGCCACGAGCTGCGCACCCCGCTGGCCGCGATCCGCGGGTACGCCGAGCTGGCGGCCCGCGGCAGCTCGCTGGTGCCGCCGGACGTCGCCCACTCGATGACCCGGATCCAGTCCGAGGCCGTCCGGATGACGACGCTCGTCGAGGACCTGCTGCTGCTCGCCCGGCTCGACGCCGGCCGGCCCCTGGACGTGCGGGAAGTCGACCTCACACGGCTCGTCGCGGACACCGTCGGCGACGCGCGGGTCGCCGGGCGCGACCACCGGTGGCAGCTCGCGCTGCCGCCCGACCCGGTGCTCGTGCACGGCGACGTCCAGCGCCTGCACCAGGTGCTGGCGAACCTCCTGGCCAACGCCCGCACGCACACCCCGCCCGGCACCACGGTGACGACCGCGCTCGCCCGCTCCGCCGACGGCAGCGCCGTCGTGACGGTGACCGACGACGGCCCCGGCATCAACCCCGACCTGCTCCCGGACGTCTTCGACCGGTTCGCCCGCGGTGACACGTCGCGCTCGCGCCAGGCCGGCAGCACCGGTCTCGGGCTGGCGATCGCGTCCGCCGTCGTCGTCGCCCACCACGGCTCGATCGAGGTGCACAGCCGCCCCGGCCGGACGGAGTTCGCGGTGCGCCTCCCGGTGGCCGTTCCTGCACAGCGCGTGCACAGCATCGGCACAACCCGGCCCCAGCTGGGCACCGGAAGCTGATCTCATGACCGCAGTGACATCCGGGGCTTCGCCCCGGGCCGGGGGCTCCGCCACCCGTAGCCCCCGAAACGAAGCCGGTGCCGCGTCGCGCGAACCCGCCGCACCCGCACGTCCCGCTTGGCAACGGCCCGCACTGGCCGGGCTGCTGCTGGCGACGGCGGTGCTCTACCTGTGGGGCCTCGGCGCGTCCGGCTGGGCCAACGCCTTCTACTCGGCGGCCGCGCAGGCGGGTTCGCAGAGCTGGAAGGCGCTGTTCTTCGGCTCGAGCGACGCGGCGAACGCGATCACCGTCGACAAGACCCCGGCCGCGCTGTGGGTGCTGGGGCTCTCGACGCGGGTGTTCGGCGTGAGCGCGTGGAGCGTGCTGGTGCCGCAGGCGCTGATGGGCGTCGGCTCGGTCTGGCTGCTGTACGCGACGGTGAAACGCACGTCCGGCCCGGCCGCGGGCCTGGTCGCCGGGCTGGTGCTGGCGCTGACCCCGGCGGCGGCGCTGATGTTCCGGTTCAACAACCCGGACGCGCTGCTCGTGCTGCTGCTCGTCGCGGCCGCGTACTGCGTCGTCCGCGCGCTCGAGAAGGCCGGCCCCGGCTGGCTGGCCCTGGCCGGTGTCGCGGTCGGGTTCGGGTTCCTGGCGAAGATGCTGCAGGCGTTCCTGGTGCTGCCCGCGTTCGCCGTGGCGTACCTGGTGGCCGCGCCGGTGCCGCTCGGCAAGCGGCTGCTGCACCTGCTGGGCGCACTGGGCGCGACGATCGTCGCCGCGGGCTGGTACCTGGTCGTCGTCGCGTTGTGGCCGGCGGCGGACCGGCCGTTCATCGGCGGCTCGCAGACGAACTCCCTGTGGGAGCTGGTCTTCGGCTACAACGGCTTCGGCCGCATCACGGGCGACGAGGTGGGCAGCGTCGGCGGCGGTGCCGGCCGCGGCTGGGGCTCGACCGGCCTGACCCGGTTGTTCGGCAGCGAGATGGCGGGCGGCATCGCCTGGCTGATCCCCGCCGCGCTGCTGGCGCTGGGCGCGGGCCTGTGGTTCACCCGCCGCGCACCGCGCACGGACCGCTCGCGGGCGGCCCTGATCGTCTGGGGCGGCTGGTTCCTGGTGACGGCCCTGGTGTTCAGCTACATGGGCGGCATCATCCACCCGTACTACACCGTGGCACTGGCCCCGGCGATCGCCGCGCTGGTCGGCACGGCGGCGGTGCAGCTGTGGCGTCTGCGCTCGCGGCCGTCGGCGTCGGGCCTGCTCAGCGGCGGCGTCGCGTTGACGGCGGTCACGACGTACTTGCTGCTGTCCGGCTCGACGTGGCAGCCCTGGCTGGCCCCGACGGTCCTGGTCGGTGGTCTCCTGGCGGCAGTGGGCCTGTTCTTCGCGGCCCACCTGACCCGCTGGGCGGCGTCCTCGGTCGCGGCCCTGGCCCTGGTGGTCCTGCTGGCCGGCACGGGCGCGTACACCCTGGCCACGGCGGCGACCACACACAGCGGCGCGATCCCGTCGGCCGGCCCCACGTCGGGCTTCGGCGGCCGCGGCGGCGGTTTCGGCGGCGGCCCGGGCGGCGCTCCCGGCGGCTTCGGCGGCGGTGGACGCGGCGGCGGCCCGGGCTCCCTGCTGACGACGACGCTACCGGGCGCCCAGCTCACGGCGTTGCTGAAGCAGGACACCGCGAAGTACACCTGGACGGCGGCCACGGTGCTGTCGAACGCAGCCGCGGGCTACCAGCTGGCGAGCGGCGCCCCGGTGATGGCGGTGGGCGGCTTCAACGGCACGGACCCGTACCCGACGCTCGAGCAGTTCCAGCAGTACGTGGCGAGCGGCCGGATCCACTACTTCCTCGGCGAAGGCATGACGATGCAGGGCAGCAGCGGCTCGGACGCGGCCCAGCAGATCGCCGACTGGGTGGCGTCGACCCACCAGGCGTCCACTGTGGACGGAGTGACGGTCTACGACCTGACCGCCTGAGCAACCCGACGAAAGCAGGGTGTGACGCCGCGGCCGCGTCGGGCAACCTGGTCAGGGCGCCGGTGCCTCCGGCACACTGGTGGTGCCCCGGGCGAACAGGAGTCCCAGCCGATGACCGAGCCTTGCGTACGGCCGGCTCGCTCCGCGGACCTGGAACCCTTCGCCGTAGCCCTCGGTGACCGCGAATTCCTCATCGACCGCTTCGACCGGCAGCGAAAAGGCCTCGGGATGCTGTTCGTGGCCTGGCTCCGCTACCGCCCGGCGGGCGAGGTCTACCTGTGGCTGGAGGAGGCCGAGGAGTACCCGATCCGCCGTCACCTGCCCGGCGTCGCCCTGCTCACCCACCTGCAGGTGCACCACGAGCTGCGCGACCGGGGCGTGGGCCGGACGCTGGTCGCCGCGGTGGAGGGACACCTGCGGGAGCACAGCCACGAGCGGGTGGCCCTGGCGGTCCGCACGGACAACCCGGCGGCGGCGCGCTTGTACCGCCGCCTCGGCTACGAGGACTGGGGCCACGGCGAGGTCGTCTGCTTCGCGCGGACGACCCGCCCGGACGGCGGTGTCCGGTACGAGCCGGAACGCTGTCACGTGCTGGTCAAGGATCTCGTGCCGGTCACGCCCGCGCCAAGAACGGAGACGCGGATCGGCGTTTCACCCCGGCACTGATCCGCCCGTCGACGCCCGGCTGGACCAGGTGGCCGATCTGCAGGGCGGCGAGCGCGCCGTCGACGCCGATGCCGCGCGGGTACCGGCCGATGTGCTTGCGCCACCGCGCGCAATCCGTTTGCCAGGCCCGCAAGTACGCCACGCACAGCTCCGGCGTGATCAGGTGGCTGCGCCCGATCGCGGCCTTCAGCGCGGCGACCATCCGGGCCTTCTGCGCCGGCTCGATCGCCGACGCCAGCACCTGCTCGATGGTCGTGCTGATGATCCGCCGCCGGTCCGGCAGGAACTCACGCCAGTACTTCTCGTCGGCGTCCGCGAGGCCGAGACCGTTGTCCAGCAGGCCGTACACCCCTTCGGCGAGGGTGTCGCCCAGCTCCTCACCGCGGGCGCGGCGGGCGTCCCGGTACGGGTCGTAGGGGTGCTGGATCGCCGTTCCGGTGACGGCCGACGGCCGCAGCCGCAAGCCGTCCAGCAGGAAGAACCAGTCCTCGTTGTAGATGTTGGGGAAGAACGAGCCGAACGCCCGTTCGCCGACCACGAGCGCGCCGCCGCCGATGAACGTCTTCTGCGCGGCCCCGATGTCGCGAAGCGCGTGGCACACCACGGAGTTGTCCGGCATCCCGGAGTTGGCCAGCCCGACGACCGCGTGCTCGCCGAGCAGCCCGGCCGCCGCGGAGACGTCCGCGGGGTCGGGCAGCACGATGTCGTCGTCGAGGAAGAGGATCCGCTGCCACCCGGCGAGGACCGCGATGAGCAGACCGAGGTTCCGCTTGCGGCTGGTGTCGACCCGCCGATCGAACTTGTGGAGACGGAGCAGCTTGTCGGTGGCGAACTCGGGCACGACCCGGCGGGGCACGTCGTCGATGTCGATGGCCGCGACCCGGACGCCGGCCCGTTTCGCCTCCAAAGCCGCGCTGGAAGCGTCGCCGCGCATGCTGCTCAGCACGAGCAGGAGGACGTCGCGCTCCTTGGCCGCCGCGATGGCTTGCCGCAGGTAGGGAGCTGTCCGGCCGTTGGGCACGATGACCGCGTCCAGCGCCGCCCGGGGCGCGGCCGCGGCATCGACGTGGACCAGGAGGTCTTGGTGCGACTGGTGTTGCCGCGCGGTCACGCGGCTTCCGGCCACTCGTGCAGCCGGTTGTCCGCCACGGTCCAGTCCGGGGTCAGGCCCTTGCCGGCGACGACCTGCACCCGGCTGATGATGCTGAACGACTTCGCGCCGCCGAACCGGTCCCGCACGAAACCGCTGTTCCGGTCCCGGAACTTGACGTCGGTGAGGGCGCGAACCGCGCCGAGGGTGCCACGACCGTACATACCGTTGCACACGGTTACGGTGCGCTTTCGGTTGAACGGGCTCACCCCCCGGTAGAAATGTGCCACGTCTTCCAACAGGTGACCTTCGCTGTCCAACTGGGGCGGGAAGAGCTCCGACCCGCCATCTCGTCGCACTCGGAAGCCGCCAGGTTCGCTGGTCGGTGCCTCGTCGGCACGGGCTACCTGCTCCACCGGGAGGTCGACGCGTTCGATGACGTCGCGGGTCACGGTGTTCCAGTCGACGCCACCGAGCAGGACCAGGTGGGTCGTGTAGTCGTCGGGGGTCAGCTCCGCCGTGGTGTGGAAGCTGACCTGGTGCTGCGGGTTGACCGACCGGATGTGCCCGAACAGCTCGATCAGGGCGTCCGGGTCGGCGTAGGTGTAGAGCGAGACGAAGTCCGCGCTGTCCGGGTCGGCGTAGGTCAGGTGCTGCCGGTACTCCGTCGGCAGCTGGGCGCAGACGATGGTGACGTCCTCGTTCTCCGGGAAGCTCCAGATGTCGGGCACCGGTTCGGCCGCGCGGTCACGCCCGTCGCGCAGCGACAGCAGCTCCCCGAGCAGCTCGTCGTGCCGGTCGCGCTCCTCGTCCGTCAGCTGGTCGAGTGGGAGCACCCGCACGGTTTCGCCGTTGACCGACCGCGGCGTGGCGAACAGCGTGGCGTAGGCGTCCAGCCGCCGGACCGGCGGGGCGATGGGCTTTTCGGCGTTCTCCCAGGAGGAGATGAGCGAAATGCTGAGCGGCCTGCTCCCACCGATCGCGTGGGCGATCTGCGCCTGAGTGATTCCCAGCTCGGGCCACTGCTCTTCCCGCAGCGCGCGCAGGCGCCGGGCGAGCGCAGGACGGCGCGACTCGGCTGGGGACACGACTCCGCCGCCCTTCAGTAAATTTCAGTGGCGTGAGCAGGGGCACAATTGTACCCACGAATGGCCCAGCGCCTGCCGCCGACCCGCCGCAGCCGGGACCGAAGCATGAGCAGCCGGGGCTTTACTGTGCAGCGAAGCGGTAACGTCCGATTCTCCTCCGTTGCTACAGTCAAATCCAGACCTTACAGTCGATTTTACTGAACTTCACTGAATAACTGGTCCAGCGCGGTCGGTCACCTTCCGCCGCCTGGGCGGACGTCGAGTTTCGCGAACGAATCCCGCCTTGTGAGTCAGCTGGCACACGAGCCGGGACGAGCCGGAGGTTTCCTGGATCCACCGCAGAGGAGGGCTTTTGATGGACCCCACCACCACGCCGCGCAGCCGCTGGCGCCGGGGCGTCTTCGCCGCCGGGCTCGTCATCCCCTTCACCGCTTCGCAGGTCTGGGCCTTGCTCGTCCTGCTCCGGCTGGCCCCGCTCGACGGGCTGGTGGGCCAGGCTTTCGTGCTGATCCTGCTGGGCTCCGTCGCCGCGATCTGGGCGGGCTGGCGCTGGACCTGGCTGCTCGGCCGCGACCGCGACCTGCGGCCCGAGCCCGCCGCGAAGACGCGGATTCCGACATGACCTCCGGGCCGGTGATCGTCACGGCACTCGTGCTGGTCATCGCCGCCGGACGTCTCGTGCGCCACCTCGGCGGCCTCCTCCGTCGCCGACCGACCGGAAGGAGCAAGGAAATGACGACACAGCAGGCACATTCGCCGTTCCCGATGCGCGTGTACCACTGGCGGTGGGAGCTGCTCGCCGTGACGCTCCTCCCCTACGGCCTGGTGATGTTCGGCCTCTGGGCCGGCCCGGCGTGGGCGTCGGGGACGCTGGCGGCCGTCCTGGCACTGGCCCTGCTGCGACGCCGGCACGTGCGGACCCGGATCCGCGCGGTGGTGGTGCAGCACCGGCTGCGCGCGGCGTTCCCGGCACTGCGGCTGCCCGGCGGCCACCGCCCGGCGATCCTGTGGACCCGCCCCCGCGCCGGCGACATCGTGGTCTCGCTCTACGGCCGTGAGGCGTTCGAGCACCTCCACCGGCACCGCCGGATCCTCGCGGCGGCCTGTGACGTCCCCGAGGTGTACGTCGACCGGCACCCGCGGTTCGCGAGCCTGGTGACGCTGACGATCAGCCCGACCGAAGCCCACCACGAGCCGGGACGCGCGGTGCTGCCGAGCAACGTGGTCCCGTTGCGGGCGCACAGCTGAGGGTCAGCGCGCCTTGAACATGTCGGTGATCACCGTGGCCGGCTCCCCGCCGTGCCACGAGCTGGCCGAGAACCGCTCCTGCGCGATCCCGCGCCAGGCAGCGGTCTCGGGCCCCAGCGTCAGCTTCTCGTCCGCCGTCAGGGTTCCGATCTCCTGAGCGGCGATGCCCTCTTCGCGCAGCGTCTTCGTGACGAGCCTGGCGTCCTCTTCGCGGACCACGACGACGAGTCCCCAGTCGCCCCAGGTCTGGGCGAGGTCGAAGGGGTCCAGTTTCGCCTGAGCGGCCACCTTCGCCACCAGGTCGTCCAGCCGGAAATCCGCACTGACGGCCGCGCCGACGCCGTTCGCCTCGCAGAGCGTGCGGACCGTGGCGAACAGGCCGTCGGAGACGTCCATCGCCGCCTGCGCGAAGCCGGTCGTGGCCAGCAGCTGCCCGGCCTTCAGCTGGGCCATGGGCTCGCACGCTCGTCGCCAGAGCTCGGCGGCCTCGGCCGCCGGGAGCGTCGCCTGTCCCGTCTTCAGCAGGGCCGCGGCCCACAGGTGACCGGGCGAACCGACCAGCAGCAGGCGATCCCCGGCTCGGGCGCCGGAGCGTCGCAGCCGGCTGCCCGGGTTACACCGGCCGATGGCCGTCGCCGTCAGCTGGACGACTTCGCCGTCCCGGATGTCGCCGCCCGCGACCTTGGTGCCGTGGGCGGCGCAGCAGTCGTCGACGCCGTCGAGCAGGCGCTCGAACTCCCGCACCGTCGTGCCCTTGGGCAGGGTGTAGTTGACGACGAGCCCGAGCGGCTCGGCGCCGGCGGCGGCCAGGTCCGACAGGTTGATCGTGGCCAGCAGCCAGCCCGAGTGGTAGAGATCGGGCTCGCCGAGGAGGTTGACCACGGGCGTCGGGCAGCTGTCGGTGGTCGCGACGAGCTCGCTCGGCGTCGTCACCGAGGCGAGCAGGGCGCTGTCGTCGCCGAAGCCCTCCGTGCCGGCGTACCGCGGTCGCAGGACTCGTTCCTGGATCCCCCGTTCGCCGAGGTCACCCAGGCACTCTTCAGTTGCGTCGGACATGGTCGGCCAATCGGGACGCGGCGACGGCGTGGTCGCTCGAGTAGTTGTGCGGCATGACGTCGTAGGGCTGCTCGCTGCCGGTCGAGGCGAACAGCATCAAGTTGCAGATCCGGGTCTCCGGGTACAACAGGACGGGGTGACGCAGGTGGTTGACGATCTCCAGCGTGATCACGGCGAGCTTGCCGCGGCCGAAGCCGGGGCTGACCTGACCGCACAGCACGACGCCGATGCCGAGCCGCGCGTAGTCGCTGGTGCCGTCGACGAGCCCGACGAGATTCTCGGAGAGACCGATCTTCTCCAGCGTCGGCGCGAGCACGACCTCGCCGGGTTCGACGGCCAGCCGGCCCTGCGCGTCGAGCTCCTTGGGGACCAGCTCCGGGTACGTCGACCGGTCGGCGATGTCGACCGGACCGGTCGTGGCGAGGCTGAACGCCTCGTACCCGAGCCGCAGGCTGAGCGCGGCGGGCCGGAGCATCGCCGGCTCGAACGGCTTCACGGTCAGTTCCCCGGCCGAGACGGCGCGTTTGATGGCCTTGTCGGTCAGCACCCCGCGACGCGCGCGCCGGACGGGCAACCGGCGCTTTCTGTCACGGAATCCCAGCTGCACCGGCATCATGATGCGGCCTCTGACTTGAAAGCCGCTAGTACGGCCGTCACGAGCCGGCGGAAGTCCGCTTCGGACAGCACGCCGTTCGGCTGGTCGTCGCTCTCGCCCGGCTCGCAGTAGACCACCGTGGCCGGCGTCCGGCGCGGTCCCTGGATCACGACGGTGGCGGTCAGTCCCGCGTCGATCGGACGCACCGTGTGCACCACGTCCGTGTCGCACGAGTACACCTCGCCGCGCACGACGTGCGGGGATCTGTGGCGTTTCAACCGCACTTCGCCGTCGGTGACGAGCGCGGCCGGGTGCGCGGGATCGGCGCCGTAGCGGTAACGCCGGAACGGCTTGCCGCCGTCGGCGACCTCCGTGAACTCGACCATGTGCATGCCCGTGCCCACGAGGATGTGGGAAGCGAACTCCCACCGGTGGCTGTGCGGGTTCGACTCCCCCGGCGAAACGACGTCGGACTCGGGCCAGACGTGCAGCCGGATCCGGAACTCCGGCTCGGCCGAAGTGTGGAGGACCAGCTTCGCGAAACCGTTGGGGTGCCAGTACGAGCGTCCGGCGATCTCGGCGACCTTCGCGTCGTTCGTCAGGAGCCCGGCCAGCCAGCTGACGAACGGCCGCGGCTCGACGCGGATCTCCCACGCCGCCTTTTCGAGATTGGACAACGCGGCGCCGTCGCGACCCAGGGTTTCCGCGAGCCCGCGCGGAAACCGGTGATCGTCGAGGGCCGTCAGTGACGTGGTGCTCATCGTGCGACGCTCTATTCTGCGGCGTTCGGGGGGAGAAGGGCAGGTACTGCGAACGCGAGCGCGGCCGCGCGGAGGGCCGTGACGGCGTCGAGCGTCATCCAGATCGGCAGGTCGCCGCTGCCCCAGGCCCACAGGCCCAGGCTCGGCTCATGACGTTCCCAGAGGGAGCCGAGCGCGCGGCTCAGCCTGGCCGTCGGCACGTGGGGCGCCTCGGCCAGCACCTGAAGGACCCACGCGGCCGTGAAGTGCTTGATGTTCACCCGGACCGGCTGGCGGCCGCCGGGTTGGGGCAGCGCCAGTTCCTCGGAGACCCCGTCGTCCGGGTGGGCCCGCTCGATGAGCCACTGCGTAGCCGTCTCGACGGCGTCACGGACGTCGGAACGCTCCCCGCCGCCGCGCAGCAAAGCGCGAAGAGCCACGACGGCCCGCGCGGTGTGCGCGGCCGACGGCTCCGGCGCCACCAGCCGCGGCTCCTTCTTCTCGCCCCACAGGAGCAGGCCGTCGAAGTCGAGACGGGTGGCGAGCAGGTCGTCGGCGAGCTTGCGGGTCAACGGCGCGTCCGGCCGGAGCCGGACCGCCGAACGCAACGCCGTGGCCAGCAGGAACGGCCGGGTCCGGCTGTAGCCGTCCAGCGAGCGTTCGAGGTAGTGCAGACCTTCGTCGGCGGAGAGCAGGGTGCTCGCCTGGGAGAGGGCGTCCACCACCGCGGCGGTCACCTCCGGCCGGCGACCGCTCGACCGCCCCTGCCACCCGAATTCGGACCGCTTCTCGTAGAGATCCACGACGACGTTGTGTAGGCCGATGTAGGGCTCGCCTACCACGATCATCGCGGAGATCCCGTAGGCGGTGGCGAGCGTGGTCTGCTCGCCCTGCTGCTGGAGGTTGTGCCGCCAGCCGACCGCCTGGCCGTCGTCGTCGCGGATCACGTGCCCGGCGAGGCTGTGCCCCGCCCGCCGGAGGACTTCGAGCAGCGAGCCACCGGTGGTGACGACCGACCCCGCCGACGCGGGCGACCTCGCGCCTTCCACTAGGTCGAACAGCATGTTCGCCGCCCGGAAGTGATCGTCGAGCAGCCGCGCGTTGTCCGTCGAGGGGAGGTAGCGCCCGGTCTCCCACTGCGTCAGGTTGGCCCGGCTCACCCCGACGATCCGGGCCACGTCCGCCTGGGTTTCGTGGGCGGCCTTGCGCAGCCGGCGCAGCTCGTCGCCCACCTGTTCAGGCGTCGTTACCACATCAGTACCTATCGGCTGGGCCACAGTCGACTTATCATGTAGGTAAGTCCGGTTCATTGGACTTACCTACATAGGTAGGCGACCGTAGGGAGGTGACAATTTGTGGACACAGAGCGCACCTTATCCCATCGGCGGCTCCTCGCGGTTGCCAACCCTGAGCGACTCGCCCGAACGGGTTGTATCCGCAGCTCGCGGCCCTCCCGGCCACGGATCGGTCGCGACCCCGCGCACCTGAGGCACTGCGGAAAGTGTCCGGCGGCCTCCCCGAGCCGCCCGCGGGCAACCCCTACGCCGAGCCGGCCGGGCTTGCCCTCCGAAGTTCGCGCGCAGTTTGGGGGTGTCCCGATGGAAGACCACAACCTACCTACGTCCCGCCGGCGTGGCCGGTTCGATCGAGTACTCGCTGTCCTCGGCGAATGGCTCTTCGCCGCCGACGAGGACGCCCGGGCCGAGGCCCGCGGCTGGCAGGTGCACCGCGCCGCGAACGGCCGGACCCGCACCTACCGCGATCCCCGCTGGGACACCGTCAGCGCCTGCCGATCCTGCGGCGGCCACGGGCTCAGCCCCACCGACGGCGCCGCCTGCCCGGCCTGCGCCGGTACCGGAGTCATTCGCTCGGCACCCGAGACCGCGGTCCCGGTCGCCGACGGCTGGAGAGGAGCACGGTCATGACCCGCAAGCACACTCCCGAGCACGTCACCGAGCTGGCCCGGCAGCTCACCCCGGTGAAACGACCCAACCCGTTCCTGTGGGCCTACCACTGGCGCTACGAGATCGCGGCGGTCACCCTGCTGCCCTACTCGCTCGTCGTGCTCTTCCAGTGGCTCGGCCCGCTCTGGTTCGCGGTGGCCCTGGCGTGCGCGTTCCACTGGGTCTTCTACTGGCGCGCCGGCCGCCGCTACCTGCGGGGCCGGCTGCGCGCGATCGTCGTGCAGCACCGCCTCCGGGCCACGTCCGCCAGGGCCCGCGTCTGCACCCTGGACGGCCGCCGGCCGGCGATCCTGTGGACGCGGGAGCGGGACGGCGAAATCCTGGTCACCGTGTTCTGCCCGGCCGGCTTGGAGTTCCGGCAGATCCGTGACGCTCGCGCGCTGATCGCTTCGGCGTGCTTCGCGACGGAGGTCTACGTCGACCGCCATCCGCGGTTCGCGAGCCTGGTGACGGTGGCCGTCTGCACGGCGCCGCCGCGGTGGGTGCCCGCGCAACGCGGCAACCCGCAGGAGATCGTCCCGCTGCGCGTGCACAGCTGAGCCGCGCCGCCCCCGGCGTCCACCCGTCCGGGGGCGGCGCACAGCAACCGCACAGGGCGATCACACGGTCACCAAAGCGGGACCCACGACTGTGGTCGTCATGACAGCCACCGCCTCCGCTTCACGGCCCGGGACCGTCCCGGTCGACCTGGCCGGCCCGCAGCCGGTTCTCGACGTCGTCATCCCGGTCCACAACGAAGAGGCCGACCTCGAACCGTGCATCCGCCGGCTGCACGCGCACCTGGCCGAACACGTCTCCTACCCGTACCGGATCACCGTCGCCGACAACGCGAGCACCGACGCGACGCTGCCGGTCGCGGAGCGGCTGGCCCGGGAGTTCCCCGAGGTCGAGGTCCACCACCTGGACGAGAAGGGCCGCGGCCGCGCGCTCAACGCCGTCTGGCGGGCCTCGGACGCCGCTGTCCTCGCCTACATGGACGTCGATCTCTCGACCGACCTGGCCGCGCTGGCGCCGCTCGTCGCGCCGCTGCTGTCCGGGCACTCCGATCTCGCCATCGGCAGCAGGCTCGCCCGGGGCGCGCGCGTCGTGCGGGGACCGAAGCGCGAGTTCATTTCCCGTTGTTACAACCTGATCCTCCGCTCGACGCTCGCCGCGAAGTTCAGCGACGCGCAGTGCGGGTTCAAGGCCATCCGCGCCGACGTCGCCCGGGAACTGCTGCCGCACGTCGAGGACACCGGCTGGTTCTTCGACACCGAACTGCTCGTCCTCGCCCAACGCGCCGGGCTGCGGATCCACGAGGTGCCCGTCGACTGGGTCGACGACCCGGACTCGTCGGTCAACATCGTCAAGACGGCCACCGCGGACCTCAAGGGCATCGCCCGCGTCACGAAAGCGACGTTCACCGGCGAGATCCCGATCAGCCGGCTGCGCGAGCAGCTCGGCCGGCAGCCGATCGGGGTGGAGGCACCCGGGGTGCCGCCGCGGCTGGTGACGCAGCTCGTGCGGTTCGCCGCGATCGGCGTCAGCAGCACGCTCGCGTACCTCGTCTTGTTCCTGCTGCTGCGCACGGCCGTCGGCGCGCAGCCCGCGAACTTCGCCGCGCTGCTGGTGACGGCGATCGCGAACACCGCGCTCAACCGCCGGCTCACGTTCGGCATCCGGGGCCGCGGTGGCGCGGGACGTCACCAGTTCGAAGGGCTGATCGTGTTCGGCCTCGGCCTGGCACTGACCAGCGGCGCGCTCGCCCTGCTCCACGGCTCCACCACCCCCGGCCTGGTCCTGGAGATCACCGTGCTCGTGCTGGCGAACCTCGCCGCCACGGTCCTCCGGTTCCTGCTCCTGCGCGGCTGGGTGTTCAACCCGCGCCGCCAGGGCGCCACCCAGAAGGAGTACTGATGACCGCCGTCCTGTCCGACCCCGTGACGCAGGAACCGCGCCACCGCAAGGACTCCGCGGCGCCCGCACCCCCGCGCTGGGTCCGCCCGTCGGTGTTCGGGCTGCTGGCCGCGACCGCGGTGCTCTACTTCTGGAACCTGACCGCGTCCGGCTTCGGCAACTCGTTCTACGCCGCCGCCGTGCAGTCCGGGACGCAGAGCTGGAAGGCGTGGCTGTTCGGCTCGCTCGACTCCGGCAACGTCCTGACCGTCGACAAGCCGCCGGCCGCACTGTGGGTCGGGACGGCGTTCGCGCGGATCTTCGGCTTCTCCAGCTTCACCGTGCTGGCACCGCAGGCGCTGATGGGTGTCGCGTCGGTCGGCATCCTCTACCTGGCGGTGAAGCGGACGTCCGGCCCGATCGCCGGGCTGATGGCGGGCGCGTTGCTCGCGGTGACGCCGGTGGCGGCGCTGATGTTCCGGTTCAACAACCCGGACGCGCTGCTCGTGCTGCTGATGGTCGCGGGCGCCTACTTCGTCGTGCGCGCCACGGAAAAGGCGTCGCCCGGCTGGCTCGCGCTGGCCGGTGCGGCGATCGGGTTCGGCTTCCTGACCAAGATGATGCAGGCGTTCCTGGTGCTGCCGGCGTTCGGCCTGGTCTACCTGATCGCGGCGCCGACGTCGCTCGGCAAGCGCTTGCTGCACCTGGGCGGCGCGGTGGTGACGCTGGTCGTCTCGGCGGGCTGGTTCATCGCGCTGGTCGACCTGTGGCCGACGGCGTCCCGGCCCTACATCGGCGGGTCCGAAGGGGACAGCCTGCTCGAACTCGCCTTGGGCTACAACGGTTTGTCCCGCATCTTCGGCGGTGGCGAAGGCGGCGGCCCCGGCGGCGGCGGTGGCATGGGCGGCAACACCGGCTTCGGCGGGACGTCCGGGCTGTTCCGGATGTTCGGCGCCAGCTTCGGCGTCGAGATCTCGTGGCTGCTGCCGGCCGCGTTGATCGGCCTGGTCGCCGGCCTGTGGTTCACCCGCCGCGCGCCGCGCACCGACCGGACGCGCCTGGCGCTGGTGCTGTGGGGCGGCTGGCTGGTCGTGACGGCGCTGGTGTTCAGCTACATGAGCGGCATCGTCCACCCGTACTACTCGGTCGCGCTGGCGCCGGCGATCGCCGCGATGGTCGCGATTTCGGGCCGCGCGCTGTGGCAGGGCCGGGTGAACCTGGCGCCGCGGGCGGTGCTGGCCGGCATGGTCGTGGCGACGGCGGTGTGGTCGTTCATCCTGCTGGACCGCACGCCGGACTGGTTCCCGGCGCTGCGCTGGATCATCGCGGTGCTCGGCGTGCTGGCCGCCACGGTGCTGGTGGTGGGCGTGCCGCCGGTGCGCCGGGTGGTGGCGGTGGTGGCCGCGGCGGTGGTGCTTTCGCTGGGCGTCTCGACCGTCGCCTACGGCGTCGAGACGGCGTCGGTGGCCCACAGCGGATCGATCCCGACGTCCGGCCCGACGTCGAGCGCGATGGGCGGCTTCGGCGGCGGCGAAGACTCGGCGTCCAGCGCGGTCGGCAAGCTGCTGGCGTCGACGACGACCGAGTGGGCGGCGGCGACGACGGGTTCGCAGAGCGCGGCATCGCTGGAACTGGCGAGCGGCAAGGCGGTCATCGGCATCGGCGGCTGGAGCGGCTCGGACCCGGCCCCGACACTGGCCGAGTTCAAGGCGTACGTCGCGGCGGGCGAGGTGAAGTACTTCATCGACGGCGGCCGCGGCGGCGGCCCGGGCGGCGGATCGAGCGAGATCACCGAGTGGGTGACGGCCAACTTCACAGCCACGACAGTGGACGGCTCCACGGTCTACGACCTGCAGAAGTGAGCGCGGCCTAGGGGTCGTGAGTGGTAATCAGGGTTCTAACCCGCATTACCACTCACGACCTCTTTGTACGCAGGTGGTGGCTGACGTCGCCGACCAGGTCGACCGTGGCCCGGCGTTCCGTGAACTGCCACTCGCCCGCGGAGCGGGTGAACGTGTCCTGGTAACTGCCCGCCGCGATCGTTTGCAGTGGGAAGCCCGGCACTGCCTGCAACACCGTGAAATACGCCCGCGACTCAGCCGTGTCCCCGGTGAGCGAGATCGACACGTTCGTTGTCACGTGCTTCGTGCGCGGAGTTCCGTCGTCGTACCGGATCACCGTCGACTGCAGCATTCCGGCGACTTCCGGAGCGCCGCGGGCCACGCCGCCGCTGCCGGCGAACGCGCCCGATGCGAACAGCTCGCCGACGGCGGCGAAGTCCCCTGCGTCCACCAGGGACGCGTACCGGTAGATCAGGTTCTCGATCGCCCGGGTGTCATCCACGGAAATGATCGTACAGAAAAAGTATAGAAACCCTCCGTACGGTGGCGGCGAGGGCGGCGGGGGTCGCCCACAGGGGGTAGACATGGATCGCCGGAGCCTGCTCAAGATCACCGCCGGGGCCGCCGTTGCCACGGCCGGGTCCGTCCTGCTGAGCGGGACAGCGGAAGCAGACACGAACGTATTGCCGCCCGTGCCCGGGATGCTGGGTGATCGGCGGGCCAACGAAGTCTGGTACCAGCTCGACGAAATCGCGTTGTACCACCCGTCGCCGGAAACCAGTGCCGCCTACACCGCGTTGTTCGGGTACCTCGGCCAGGAAAGCATCGCCAGCAGGTGGCTCGCCTTCAGCAAAGAGCCTTCCTACCCGCAGAACTACCTCGAGTTCGTCAAGCCCGTCGAAGCGCCGCTGCGGACGCTGTCGAAGCTGCAGCTCGGGAACTTCGACCGCTTCTACCGCGGGGACGAAGCGGGCCTCGTCAGAGCGTTCGCCGACTTCGGGCAGGGGGTTCTCTTCGATCCTCGACGCGAACCCGTCGAGTCCGAGGTGCACACCATGGACGGGAACCCGCCCTCCAGCTACCACTTCTGGCACGCGATCCAGCGCGCGCAGATGCTGCTCGGGATCGATCGTCAGCGGTGGACGCGGATCGATCCCGTGCTCGGCTTCGCCTGGGCCTTGCAGTCCGTCGCGAAACCCGACCACCGGCACGTCAACCCCGGGCTGCCCGCGGGGCAGGTCCGCGCCTTCGCCCGCTACTGGCTGCCGCGGGAGCCCGCGCAGCTCGATCGTGACTTCCAGTCCTCGCCCTATCCCTCCGGACTGGGCTGAAGCACCCGCTCGTAAGCCGCTCGCAACGCCGGGCCCGGCGTGATCCCCAGCTTTTCGTCGAGGACGCGCCGGCCCCGGTGGTACACCTCCACCGCGTCCGCCGACCGCCCGCTCGCGCACAGCGCGGCCATCAGCAACGCGAGCGCGCGCTCGCGCAGCGGGTGTTCGAGGACGAGCCCCGTCGCGTCGGGGACGGCTCGCAAGTGGTCGCCCACCGCGATGTCGGCTTCGATACGGCCTTCCAGCGCGGCCAGCCGGAGTTCCTCGAACCGCGCCGCCGAGCCCGCGCGGAGCGGTTCGGCGACGTCGGCGAGGACCGGACCGCGCCACAGGTCCAGCGCGGCGCGGAACAACCCGGCCGCACGGGAAGCCGAGCCCGCCCGGAACGCCGCCGCACCGGCCGACGCGAGCCGTTCGAACTCCTGCGCGTCGAGGGTGCCGCTCGGCTCCAGCAGGTAACCGCCACCCGTGCGGACGAGCCGGGCCGGTAACGCCCGCCGCAGCCGGGACGCGTACGTGCACAGCTGCGCGTCGACCGTCGAGGGCCGGACGCCGTCCCACACCAGGGAAATCAGCCGCTCGTCGGGCACCACCCGGCCGCGGGCCAGCAGCAACGCCGCCAGCAGCGTCCGCGGCTTGCGGCCGCCGAGCACGGCCGGGCGGCCGTCGGCACGGCACACCGCCAACGGGCCCAGAATCCGGAACTCCATCCCCCCACCCCGTTCCCACCGTACCGGGACTGACACCGCGGGCACAGGAAAGTCTCAGACCGCCCACAGGAACGGCGCGGATCATGGAGGTCAGAGGATGAGGGATGAGGGATGAGGAGGCCGCGATGATCACCACCCGTCCGGGCTACCCGCGCTGGCACACCGCGAGTGCGCAGGGCCCCCGTTCGCACAACGCCGACGCCGTCGGTGCCTACGCCGCGGCCGGCGCGCCCGGCATCGTCTTCGCCCTCGCCGACGGCGTCGGGGACGACCCGGCCGCCGCCCAGGCCGCGCGCGTCGCCGCCGCGGCCGCCGCGCGCACTCCGGTCCACAAAGGACCGGTCGAGGCCGTTCTCGCCGCACAGCAGGCCGTCCGGGAACGCAGCTACGGCGACGCCGTGCTCGTCGTCGCCGTGCCGGTCGCCGGCGGCTACCGCATCGCCTGGGTCGGCGACGCCCGCGCGTACGCCTGGGACGGCACGGCGCTACGCCGCCTGACCACCGACCACACGCTCGCCGAGTACTTCCGCGCCCGCCGCCAGCCGGTGACGCCGCGGATGGAACACGTGGTCACCACCAGCGTCCGCACGACGAAACCGCACGAGATCGGCACGGCCGAGGTGACCGGCGGCGGGCTGCTGCTGACCAGTGACGGCGTCCACAAACCGCTCACCGGGACCGAGATCCGCGCCATCCTCGCGGATCCGGCGCACGGGGCCGCGGAACTCGTCGAGGCCGCGATCGCCCACGGCGGATCCGACAACGCGACCGCGCTCTACGTCGAGGCAGTGGAGGCCGACAGCATTACGGTGCGATTTCCCGTCGCCGCGTGAGGCTAGTTAGCGCGTTCGCGTTTCAGCTGCCGGTATTCGCGTAGTACCAAGACGATGATGATGACGTCCAAGGCGGCGAAGAACGGCAGCGCGATCGAGTGGGTGTGGATCGCGCGCCAGACCTCGTAGACGACGAACGCGGCGAGGATCACCGCGGCGATCGGGTAGGCGGGGACGATCTTGCGCGCCAGCGCCCAGACCAGGCCGAGCTTGATCAGGCCGTGGGCCAGCAGGTAGGCGACGGCGAACGTCTTGGTGTCGCCGTGCAGGAAGTTCTCGGTCGCCGATTCGAGGTGCCGCGCGAGCGTGCCCGACGGGTCGCCGAGCAGGTCGCGGGTGATCACCGCGTGGGTGAACCCGCTGACGGTCGACGCCGGGATGAACGCGAGGATCAGCGCCCCGACGACCTGCAGGGCGCCGTCGAGGCCCTTGATCGCGATCGCGATCCGGAAGAACCGCTCGGTCGCCGTCGGCTTGGTTTCCGCCATGCCCCCACCTCAGCACGAACGGTGGATCCGCGCACGTGGGGGCGGTTTTCACGCCTTTCGTGCCAGGCTGTCCGGCCGGTCCGGTCCGTCCGGTGTCACTCGATCAGTCGGCCGATCAGCCGGCCGTTTCCGAGCGCACCACGTCTTCCGCGAACGCGACCGCCGTCTTCATTCCCTCTTCGCCGAAGATCGGGCCGTTCGTGTACAGGCCGTCGATGATGAACATGACCCGGTCGGCCAGGCGGTCCGGTTCGGCCGCCGGCGTCGAGCGGGCCAGCTCCCGCAGCTGCGTCCGGACCCGCACGAAGTGGTCCAGCGACACCTGGTGCGCCGGGTGCTCGCGCTCGGGGAACTCGGCGAAGGTGTTGCGCAGCGGGCAGCCGCGCGTGCCCGGGACGTTGACGCGGATCCCGACCTCGCGCACCAGCTCGACCAGCTGTCCCTCCGGGCCGTCGGCGGCCGCTTTCGCGTCCGCGACGATGTGCTCCCAGTCCCCGCTGCAGCGCCGCAGGTAGGCCACGACCAGCTCGTCCTTGCTCGCGAACTGGCTGTAGAGCAGGTTCTTGCCGCAGCTGCACTCGTCGATGATCTGCTGCATCCCGACCGCGTGCACCCCCTGCTGGTTGAACAGCCGGGTGGCGGTTTCGAGGATGCGCTCTCGGGCGTCCGGCGTGGGCTTGCGCGGCATGCGCCCCATCGTACCGGACCGAATGGTCCACATCGTGGAATCCCTGGTTGACACCGTGTCCGCGCCGCCGTCATGATTCGGACCGTTCGGTCCCGGACCGATCGGTCCGTCTCACTTGGGGGTTCCCTTGACCGTCTCCACGTCTCCGGCCGCGGTCCACGACCGCATGACGCCCCGCGCCCGCGGCCTGCTCCTCGTCCTCTGCGGCGCGATGTTCCTCGACGCGCTCGACGTCTCGATGAAGGGCGTCGCGCTGCCGTCGATCGGCGCCGAGCTCGGTTTGACCACCGCCTCGCTGCAGTGGGTGGTCAGCGGTTACGTCCTCGGCTTCGGCGGTTTCCTGCTGCTCGGCGGGCGCGCCGCCGACCTGCTCGGGCGCCGGCGGATGCTGATCGGCTCGCTGGCGGTGTTCGCCGTCGCGACCGCGCTCGGCGGCTTCGCCACCGACGGCCCGCTCCTCATCGCCGCACGGTTCGTCACCGGCGTGAGCGCCGCGTTCAGTGCCCCGGCCGGCTTCTCGATCATCACGACAAGCTTCACCGAGGGCCCGGTCCGCAACAAGGCGCTCTCGATCTACAGCGCGACCGGCGCGGCCGGCTTCTCGCTCGGGCTCGTCGCGGGCGGGCTGCTCACCGAGGTCAGCTGGCGGTGGGTGTTCCACGCGCCGGTGGTCGTCGCGCTCGCGACCCTGGCCGGCGCGCTGGCCGTGGTGCAGCGCGCACCGCGTCCCGCCCGGACCGGCGGCTTCGACGTCGCCGGCTCCGCGACCATCACGGCGGCGATGCTGCTCCTGGTGTTCACGCTGGTCGAGGCGCCGAACGCGGGCTGGGCGTCGGTGCGCACGCTCGGTTCGCTGGCGGCGGTCGTGGTGCTGCTGGCCGCGTTCGCCGTGATCGAACGGCGGGTTTCGGCGCCGCTGGTCCGGCTGGGCGTGCTGCGGTCGGGCGCGCTGGTGCGGGCCGCCGTCGGGGCGCTGTCGCTGCTGGGCGGCTGGGTGAGCGCGCTGTTCATCGTCACGCTCTACCTGCAGGACTTCCGCGGCTGGTCAGCGCTGGAGACCGGGCTCGCGGTGGCGCCGAGCGGCTTGGTCGTGGCGCTGCTCGCGCCGCGGATCGCCGCGCCGCTGGTCGGCCGGTTCGGCTCGGGGCGCGTCGCGCTGGCCGGGCTCACCTCGTCGGTGGCGGCGTACGCGCTCCTGCGGTTCCTGGACGCCACCAGCGGGTACGTGACGCTGATGCTGCCCGCGTTCCTGCTGGTCGGGCTGGCCTTCACGCTCACCTACGGCCCGCTGACGATGGCCGCGGCCGACAGCGTCCCGGCCGCGGACCAAGGCTTGGCGGGCGGGTTGGTGAACACGTCGTTCCAGGTCGGGCCGGCGGTGGCGCTGGGCGTGGTGTCGGCGGTGACCGCCACCGGCGGCGACCTCCTGAGCGGCCTGCAGGCCGCCCTGGTGGTCCCGCTGATCGTGGCCGCACTCGGCGTCGCCGCGATGCTCCCCTCCCTGCGCCGCGCCTGAAAGCCGTGAAGGCCTCCTTACCGGCTCTTATGGCCGGTAAGGAGGCCTTCACGGCTTTTGGATCACATCGCGGGCGGGGCGGACTTTGTGCCCCACGCCGTCGGGGTGTCGCTCAGGGTGAAGCGGATCGTGCCCGCGCGGAGCAGGTCCTCGTGCGAGATCCAGCTGCGGTCGTAGCCGCGGTGTCCGATGTGGACGTCCGATGTGTACTGGAGTTTCGACGCGCTCGCGCCGGGCGCCTCGATCTCCAGCTTGCGGCCGTGGTCCGGGTGGATCTCGACCTTCTCGAACATCGGCGTGCTGAGCAGGTACGTCCCGGAACCGGGCTGGGCCTCGAAGACGCCCGTCATGCCGAAGACCAGCCACGACGAGATGGTGCCGAGGTCGTCGTTGCCCGGCATGCCGTACGGCGTGTCGGTGAAGAGCGTCCGCGCCGCGCGCAGGACGGCCGACGTCTTCCACGGCGCGCCCGTCCAGCTGTACATCCAGGGCGCGTGCAGGTCGGGTTCGTTGTTGGGGTTGAAGGCGAAGTTGTTGTGGTAGTCGTACGCGCCGTGGACCCAGGAGTCCTTGGCGGCCTTCGCCGGGTCGGTGAGCAGCAGCGGCGTGTCGAAGAACGTGTCGAGCCGCTTCTCGGCCTGCCCCGCGCCGCCCATCAGGCCGAACAGCTTCGCGGTGTCCTGCTGGGCGAGCCACTGGTACTGCCACGGCGTGCCCTCGTGGAACCCGGTCGACTGGGCCGGGTCGGGGTCGCCGACGCCGGTGCCGTCCGCCGCGCGGGTGCGCGGGAAGCCGGTGAAGCCGTGGGATTCGACGCTGGTGTCCCAGAGCTTCGAGAAGTTGCCGCAGCGCGCGGACAGCGTCTTGGCCTTGTCGCGGTAGCCCAGCCCGGACGCCATTGTGGACAGTGCGCAGTCGGCGAGGGCGTACTCGAGCGTCGCGGAGCCGGCCTGGCGGGTGTCACCGAAGGTGTACCCAGGGACGTCCTGGTAGCCGATCCAGCCGTTCTTGACGTAGTTCGGGTTGCCGTCGCGGCCGCGGAAGATCGACTGGTCCGCCGGGACTTCGGTGGCGTTGCGCCACAACGCGTCGAACAGCTGCCGCGCGGTGCGGTCGTCGAGGAGGCCGCGGCGGTAGTTGTCGACCACCCACGGCGTCACCGGGTCGCCGCTCATCACGTTCGTCTCGCCGCCGGCCAGCGCCCAGCGCGGCACCCAGCCGCCGTCCTGGTAGATCTTGAGGACGGACTTGGTCATGTCCGCGGCCTTGTCCGGGTGCAGCAGCGCGACGAGCTGGTTCTGCGAGCGGTAGGTGTCCCACAGCGAGAACATCTGGTAGTAGGTGTCCCGGCCGCGGTGCACGGCGTCGTCGAAGCCGCGGTAGGAACCGTCCACATCGGACCCGACGGACGGGTGCAGCAGCGAGCGGTAGAGCGCGCTGTAGTAGGTGCGCTGGTCGGCGGTGCTCCCGCCGGCGACGCGCATCCGGTTCAGCTCGTCCGCCCAGGTGTCGTGCGCGGTCTTGCGCGCCTTGTCGAACGACTTGGGCTGCTCGGTCTTCCGGTTCAGCCGGGCGCCGTCGACCGAGGTGTAGGAGACGCCGACGGACGCGCCGACCTGGTTCTTGTCCGCGCCGAAGCTCAGCCACGCACCGGCGCGCTGGCTGCCGAGGCTCGCGTCGCGCTGGTTCGGCGTGAGCTTGTTGTCGGTCCAGGTCCCGAAACCGGTGAACTTGCGGTCGAACTTGGCGCTGAAGAAGACCTTGTAGCGCTCTTTTTGCGTCTCCCAGCAGAAGTTGCCGCCCTGCAGCCAGCCTTCGACGGTGTCGTCGCCGACGACGTGGACGTCACCGGCGTAGGTGTAGCCGTTGCTCTCGCCGACCTCGATGAGGACGTTCTCGCTGGTGGCCCCGGCCGGGTAGGTGTAGCGGTGCTGGCCGGTCCGCTGGGTCGCGGACAGCTCGGCGCCGATGCCGTTGTCGAGCTTGACGCCGTAGTAGCCCGGCTGCCGGGTTTCGTTGGCGTGGCTGAACTTCGCGCCGTACTGCGCGGGGTCGCTGCTGGTGACGGCGCCGGTGGTCGGCATGAAGCGGAAGTTGCCCATGGTCTGGCAGCCGACGCCGGAAAGGTGGGTGTGGCTGAAGCCGAGGGTGGTGTCCTGCGCGTAGTCGTAGGACGCGTACTTCTTGAGCTGGGTGTCCGGGCTGAGCTGGACCATGCCGAACGGCGTCGTCGCGCCCGGGAAGGTGGTGCCGTCACCGTTGTTGCCGATCGAGGTGTCGACGAGGGTGGTCGGGTCGTCGGCGAACTTCGGCCCGTGTGGTGCCGCCTGCGCGGGGGTCGCGAGGGCGACGGCGGTCACGCCGGCGAGCGTGACGGCCAGGACGCGCTTGCGCGCTCTCATCCGGTTCCTCCTGTGACAACGTTGTCAGACTGTGGGTGAATCCTTGACGTTGTCCACCGGACAGGTCAAGACCCACGAGCGAGGTTTTGCCGGATATGCGAAGGCTCACCCGCGGCGGCGAACGCTCCGAACCACTGGTTGGCGGCCAGTTCGCGTCCCGCTCGGGCGCGCCGGTCACCGCCTGCTGGGTGATCACCCGGACACCGCCATGCACGATGACCTGGCCGGCGGTGGCGGCGTCGAAGTCGCTCGCGGCCTGCGCGCTCTCGATCCAGCTCTGCGACAACCGCTGGAACGGCCCGAGCTTGTCGTCCCAGAGCCGGCCTCGGCGACGGTGACGACCCCAGCGGCCACCGCCTGGCCGACGCCGCCGGCCACCTCGTGCGGCTGGTCGGGTCCCGCGACCTGACCGACGTGGTCCTGGTCGGGCGCAGCTGGGCCGGCTACCCGATCACCGGCGCGGCCGGGCGGCTGACCGGCCGGCTCGCCGGGATCGTCTGCTACGCGGCGCTGCCGCACCCCGGCGCAACGTTCGCCGGACGCCTCGGCGTGCCGCCGGTCGCCGTGCCCGGCATCCACCCCGGCGAGATCGCCAAGGCCGTCCTCGCCGCGGGCTGAACGACCGTCCACAAGGGACTACGACCGCAGGGCGAGGATCTGCCGGGTGTGGACCGGGACGTGGTCCTCGGCGAGACCGTCGATGAGCGCCGCCAGCGGGATCGGCTGGTCCAGCACGAGCGTGTCGCCGGACACGAGGAACGCCGGCACCTGCACCGAAGCCGCCTGCTCGTCGAGGGAATCGGCGATGTCGCAGAGGATGGCGGCCTGACTCCGGACGCGGCGGGTGAGTGCGGCCCGGCCGGCGTGCCCGGCGATGATCCGGCCGAGGTGCGCGGGGTCGAGGGCGACGCGGTTGTCGAACGCGGGCCGCGAGCCCGCGACCACACCCAGCGCGACCGCGGCGACGGCGGCGTCGACGCTGAGGACGTGGGCGAGGACCTGGTCGGCGTTCCAGCCGCCGTCGGCGGCGGCCCCGAGGCCCGGCGTCGCCGCCGCTTCGAACAACTTCTCGTAAGCACTGCGCAGCGCGGTCGTGTCCATGTCCGAGCACCTTTCGAAGCGGTTGATGTGCAACTCGATAGTTGCACGACAGCCACTCGCTACGCAACCCATGGGTTGCACATCACGCGTCAGGACTGGTGGGTGACGTGGCCGCCCAGGATCGTCGCCGTCACCGGGAGGCGGCGAAGGTCCTGCGGTGACAGGGAAGCCGGGTCCGCCGCCGTCACCATCAGGTCCGCGACGTCGCCCACCGCGACGCCGCGGCGGCCGCCCGAGGCCGCCGCCAGGGCGTCCGCGAACGGGATCGACTGCTCCGGGTGCCACGGCGGGCGGTCGTCGTCGGTGCGGGAGATCGCCGACGCGATGCCGTCCCACGGGTCCAGCGGCGCGACCGGCGCGTCGGAGCCCAGTTCCAGGCGGGCGCCCGTTTCCAGCAGGGAGCGGTAGGGGAACGCGCGTGCCGTCCGGCCGGTCCAGTGGCGGTCCGCGACGTCGCGGTCGTCCGGCTGGTGGGCCGGCTGGACCGCCGCGACGACGCCGAGGGCCGCGAACCGCGGGACGTCCGCGGGCGAGAGCAGCTGGGCGTGCTCGATCCGGCCCGGGCAGCCGACCTCCTCGAAGGCGTCCAGGGCGATCTTGTTGGCCTGGTCGCCGATCGCGTGGACCGCCGGGAGCAAGCCGTGATCGGACGCGCGGCGCATCAGCGGCACCAGCTCGGCCGGCGGGAGTTCCAGCAGCCCCAGCGAATCCCCGCCCGGGTACGGGTCGTGGCAGTAGGCCGTGCGGGTGTTGAGCGAGCCGTCGACGAAGAGCTTGAACGGGCCGACCGTGAGGAGCCCGCCGGAGTCCGGGAGGACGTCGTCCGTGCGGTGGCCGCGCTCGATGGCCTGGTCCAGCAGGTACCGGGCGATGACGCAGGAGACCCGCGCCGCCGGGGTGCCGCGTTCCAGCCGGCGCAGCCAGTCCGTGACGGTGTCGGCGTATTCGTAGTCGACGATCTGGGTCACCCCGCGCGCGGCCGCCGCGCGCACGGCTTCGGCCACCCACTGGTCTTGGACGTCGACGGCGGCCGTGGGCAGCTCGGCCGTCGAGCTCATGCAGTCGTTCTCCAGCAGCACGCCCGTCGGGTGCTCGCGCCCGATCAGCTTCAGCGCCGCCGGGCTCAGCCACAGCGTGTGCAGGTCCGCGCTGAACAACGCCACCGCGCGCCCGGGCAGCGCGCGCTGCAGCAGCTCCTTGTGCGGCTTGTCCGGCCAGAGCGCGTCGCGGAAGCCCGCGCCCACGACCAGTTCCGCCGGCTGCGACGGCGTCGCCAGCAGGTGCGCCAGCAGCAGCTCGACCGTCTCCCCCGCCGACCGCGCGGCTTCCAGCGGGATGCGGCGGCGGGACGTGGCCCACTGCACGACGTGGACGTGCGCGTCGACCAGGCCCGGCAGCAGCGTGCCGCCGTGGCCGTCGACGATCCGGGCCGCGAAACCATCCGACCCGGGCGCGGTGATCGAGGCGACGCGGCCGTCGGTCACGCGCACGTCCGCGAGCTCGCCGCCGAGTCCCGGGCGCACGCGGCGCAGCAGAAGATCGTCCATGGCCCTACCTTGCCAGGCGGGTCACGTCCGGGTGAAGCACAGCGTGAGATGGGAAATTTCTGGGTATTAGCTACCGTTGAAAGAGATGGCAGCCGTCGCCCGCCGAAGGGTCAGGGCCGGTCCATGGGCGCCGCCTTCACAAGCCGCGCAGGGTTCGACTCCCTCGGTTGCCGCCGAAGTCCGTGAATGCCACATCGAGGGACGCTAGGTCTCTCAATGTGGCATTCACGGCGTTCAGCCCACCGGCATGTCGCGGCGGCGCAGTGCGGCCAGGCCGGCGATGCCGGCCGCGGCGGCGATCAGCACCAGCCAGAGCAACGGGGTCACTGAGAACGTGCCGCCGGGCAGCCGTGGCAGGTGCTGGAACGGTGAGATGCCGAGCACGACGTCGTTCCACCGCAACGCCGAGCCGACCAGCGACAGCAGCAGGAACGCGCCCAGCAGCCCCCACGCCGCCGCCGCGAAGCGCGGCAGGAAGCCGGTCAACGCCGCCGCGAGCCCGGCCAGGACCCACACCGCGGGCAGCTGCGCCAGGGCCGCGGGGATCAGCCGCGCGCCGTCGCCGGAGGCCAGCCCGGTCGCCAGCCCCGTCACCGCCAGCACGAACGCCGGCCCCAGCAGCGCGAACACCAGGTGCGCCGCCGCCCAGCCGAGCCGGCCGACGGCCGTGGCCAGCACCGGTTCCGCCCGGCCGGCCGCCTCCTCGGCGCGCAGCTTCAGCGTCGCCTGCACCGCGTAGCCCGCCGCCGCGAGGCCGAACAACGTCATCGTCCCGGCCAGGTAGGCGTCCATCACCGCGCCCCCGCCGCCGAGCCGCGCGAAGACGTCGGCGACGGCTTTGTTGTCCCGCACCATGTCCGAGACGTTCTGCGCGACCCCGCCCATCAGCAGCCCGACCAGCGCGAGGCACACCGTCCAGACCAGCAGCGTCCCGCGTTGCAGCCGCCAGGCCAGTGCCAGCGGCGAGCGCAGCGACGCCTTCGCCGCGGGACGCCCGAGCCGCGCGGGCAGCAGCGCCGCGCCGAGGTCCCGCCGGGCCGACAGCGCGGCCGCGGCGACCACCAGCAGGCCCGTGGACACCACGCCCAGCAGCAGCACCCACCACCGCTCCCCCGCGAACGGGCGCAGCCGGTGCGCCCAGCCGATCGGCGACAGCCAAGCGAGCCAGCCCGCCGACCCGCCGGTCGTCTCGCTGCTGTCCCCGGCGGCACGCAGCAGGAACGCCAGCACCAGCAGGCCGATCCCGATGCCCCGGGCGCCGCTCGCGCCCCAGGTGAGCTGCGCGGCGACCGCGCCGACGGCGGCGAACACCCAGCCCGTCATGGTGAAGCCGAGCCCCAGCGCCAATGCTCCGGCCACCGGGACACCTTGCGCGGACACGCCGAGCGCGACCAGCAGGCCGTAGACGAGGCACGCGCCGCAGGCGGCGAGCACGGCGGCGACGAGCCCCGCGTGCCGGCCGACGACGGTCGCGCCGGTCAGCTCCCGGCGTCCCGCTTCCTCCTCGGTCCGGGTGTGCCGGACGACGGTGAGCAGCGCGATCAGCCCGACGACGACCGGGATGAACCCGCACTGCCAGGCCAGCAACTCCCCGGCTGAAGGGCCGTACAACGGGCCGTTGCGGACGGCGAACGTCGCGCTGCCGACGTTCAGGTCGTAGAAGTACTGCCGCGCCGCGGCGTCCGGGTACGCGGCCTCGATCGACGACAGGTAACCCAGCGGCGCGACCGTCAGCACGACGATCCACAGCGGCATCAGGAACCGGTCGCGGCGCAGCACCAGCCGCAGCAGCGACCAGGTGCCGGTCATCGCGCCGCTCCGACCGGCTCGTCGTGCTGGTAGTGGCGCAGGAACAGCTCCTCGAGCGTCGGCGGCCGGCTCACGAGGTTGCGCAGCCCGGCGTCGGCCAGGTGCCGCATCACACCGTCCAAAGCGGACTGATCGACCGACAGGTGGACGTGCGAGCCGTACGTGCTCAGGTCGTGGATCCCGGGCAACGACGCCAGCTCCGCCGGGACGCGCACGAGCGAGGCGTCGATGGTGATCCGGCCCAGGTGCCGCAGCTCGTCGAGCGTGCCGGACTCGACGGTCCGGCCGGCCCGGATGATCGTGACGCGGTCGCACAGCGCCTCGACCTCCGAGAGGATGTGCGAGGACAGCAGCACGGTCCGGTCGCCGCGGTCGCGCTCTTCCTCGATCACCTGGCGGAAGACCTCTTCCATGAGCGGGTCGAGCCCGGACGTCGGCTCGTCGAGCACCAGCAGCTCGACGTCGGACGCCAGCGCGGCGACCAGCGCGACCTTCTGCCGGTTGCCCTTGGAGTACGTCCGGCCCTTCTTGCGCGGGTCGAGGTCGAAGCGCTCGACGAGCGCGTCCCGGCGCCCGGCGTCGAGCCCGCCGCGCAGCCGGCCCAGCAGGTCGATGACCTCGCCGCCGGTGAGGTTGGGCCAGAGCGTGACGTCGCCGGGCACGTACGCGAGGCGCCGGTGCAGCTCGGTGGCGTCGCGCCAGGGGTCGCCGCCGAGCAGGGTGGCCCGGCCGCCGTCGGCCCGCATCAGCCCCAGCAGCACGCGGATCGTGGTGGTCTTGCCGGCGCCGTTGGGTCCGAGGAACCCGTGCACCTCGCCGGTGTGGACGGTCAGGTCGAGCCCGTCGAGGGCCTTCGCCGCGCCGAACGCCTTGGTGAGGCCGGCGGCGGTGATCGCTTCGGCCATGGTCATTCCTTCCGTGGTTGTTCGCCGGAGTTCTTGGCCAGCGCTTCGCGGGCCTTCTCGAGCAGTTCGGGGGTGGCGAGCGGATGGGTGAAGATGTGGCCGGCGGCGGCCATCATGCGGAGCATCGCCTCGGGGGTGCCGGGCTCCTCGCCGAGCGCCCGCGCGATGTGGTCCTGCAGGATCATCAGCCCGCCGGTCATGGCGGTGAGCGCGGCCGCGGCGGCCCGCGGGTCGGGGACGTCGAGCCCGGAGTCGACGAAGTACTGCTCGGTACCGTCGACGATCTCGCGGAACTGCTCGGCTGCCGCGTCGGAGCCGTCGATCATGCCGCGGCCCACATAACGGCGGTAGAGCAGCTGACGGGCGTCGAACGTCGGGAGGAACCCCGGGTTCGCGTGCCCCTTCTCCAGCGCCTCCTCCTTGAACCGCATCAGCTCGGCGAAGACGTGGGTGTCGCACGCCTTGCGCAGGCCGTCCTTCGAGCCGAAGTGGTGCCTGATCAGCCCACCGGAAACGCCCGCGGCCTGGGCGATGTCGAGGATCGACGTCTTCTCGGCGCCTTGCTCGGTGAACAGCCTGATGGCGGCGTCGCGGATGCGGGCGCGCGCGGTGAGGTCCTCGAAAGCGGGACCACTCTCGGTCATGGAACGGCCTATCTCTCGACGCAGCTTGCTACACGTGAATGTAGCCCCCTATACGTACATATAGCAAGGTGGGCACATCACGCCGCGACGTCGCATCCGGTTGCCTCCTAACCGGTGATCCCGTTAGGCCATTCGGCCCGCAACCAATTGCGGGTAATGGGCTAAGTGTCTTATTGCTGCGGATCATCCCGCGATGTGTACTGCTCGCAAGCATCTCTTCACGAAGGGCTCACGCAGTGACACAGCTCAGATCCAGCTGGAGACGGCGGGCCGGGATCACCGTCCTCGCCACCGCTCTCGGCGCCTCCGTCCTCGGCATCGCCGTCCCGGTGGCGTCCGCCCAGCAGGCCCCGCTCACCGCCGGGGCCGCCGACGGCAGCAAGGCCCTCGACGAGCACGACCGCACGCTCGTCGCCGAAGCCGAGAAGGCCGGCAAGCCCGACGTGACCCTGCTGGTCGCGGCCGAGAAGGGCCAGACCGGCGCCGCCGTCAACGAGCTCAAGGCCCTCGGCGGGGTCGTCCAGTCCACCGACAGCAAGCTCGACTACGTCAAGGTGAGCATCCCGACCGGCAACGCCGGCAAGGCCGCGAAGCTGAAGTCGGTCAGCGCCGTCGACGTCGACGGGCTCATCGTGCGCGACGACCCGAAGCCCGACGGCACCGTGAACCCGCTGCCGCAGCCGGCGCCGGGGAAGAACACGCCGCGCGTGAACCCCTACCTCCCGACCGGTGACACCTACGCCGCGCAGTTCGGCCAGGTCCTGCCCAACTGGGACGGCAAGGACACCACGGTCGCGGTGCTGGACTCCGGCGTCGACCTCGACACCCCCGCGCTGGCGAAGACCAGCCACGGCGAGCGCAAGATCGTCGACTGGTACAACGCCAACGCCACCAACTCCGGTGACGGCACCTGGGTCGCGCAGTCGACCCAGACCTACACCGGCACGTTCACCGCGAACGGCAAGAGCTGGACGGCCCCGGCCACCGGCGGCCCGTACACGTTCGGCTCGTTCAGCGAGACCGCGGGCGACCTCGGTGCCGCCGACAGCGAGACCGGCGGTGACATCAACCGCGACGGCGACCGCGCCGACTCCTGGGGCGTGCTGCTCGACCCGGCGACCAAGCAGGTCCGCGTCGACCTCAACGGCAACGGTGACTTCACCGACGAGAAGCCGATGACCGACTACAAGACCAACTACGACGTCGGCTTCTTCGGCACCGACAACCCGGCGACCGACATCGCCGAGCGGATGGCCTTCGTCGTCCAGACCGACAAGCCGGGCTTCGTCGGCATCGGCATCGCCGGCGCCGAGCACGGCTCGCACGTCGCGGGCATCGCCACCGGCAACGACCTGTTCGGCGGCAAGATGGACGGCGCGGCCCCGGGCGCGAAGGTCCTGGCCGTCAAGGTCTGCCTCACCGGCGCGGCCTGCACCTCCAGCGGCCTGATCGACGGCGTCGTCTACGCGGCCAGCCACGGCGCGGACGTCATCAACATCTCGATCGGCGGCCTGCCCTCGCTCAACGACGGCAACAACGCCCGCGCGGAGCTCTACAACCGCACGATCGCCGAGTACAACGTCCAGATCTTCATCTCGGCCGGCAACAGCGGCGCCGGGGCGAACACCGTCGGCGACCCGTCGGTGGCCACGGACGCGATCTCGGTCGGCTCGTACATCACCAAGGAGACCTGGCTCGCGGACTACGGTTCGAAGACCCAGGCGCCCGAGTCGATGCACCCGTTCTCCTCGCGCGGCCCGCGTGAAGACGGCGGCTTCAAGCCGGACATCGTCGCGCCCGGCGCGGCGATCTCGACCACCCCGCGCTGGGAGGCGCCGGGCCCGGTGGCCGGCACCTACAGCCTGCCCGCCGGTTACGCGATGCTGCAGGGTACGTCGATGGCGTCGCCGCAGGCGACCGGCGCGGCCGCACTGCTGGTGAGCGCGTACAAGGCCACGCACAACGGCCAGCGGCCGCCGGTCGCGCAGCTGCGCTCGGCGATCAAGTCGACCGCCCGGTTCGTCCCGGGCATCGACGCCTACGCCCAGGGCGCGGGCCTGTTCAACGTCCCGGCCGCGTTCGTCGCGCTGTCGCTGAACCCGAAGCCGGACGCCGTCGCGACGTCGGTCGAGGTCCACACGGTGCAGTCGAACCTGCTGGCGACGCCGAACACCGGCGTCGGCATCCACGACCGCGAGGGCGTGACCACCGGCAAGGCCTACACCCGCACGTACACGCTCACGCGGACGTCGGGCTCGGCCAACCCGGCGCTCTACTTCGCGCGGTGGGTCGGCAACGACGGCACGTTCTCCTCGGCGGGCACCGTCGCGGTGCCGCTGAACAAGCCGGTGACCTTCCAGGTCAAGGTGAACCCGAAGAACGCCGGGGCGCACTCGGCGCTGCTGTACCTGGACAACCCGCTGACCATCGGCGTCGACGTGCAGACCCTCAACACGGTCTTCGCGCCGCAGGAGTTCACCGCCGCCAAGGGTTACCAGGTCGACGTCGCCGGCAAGATCGCCCGCAACCAGGCGACCAGCTACTTCGTGAAGGTGCCCCAGGGCGCCAGCGCACTGAAGGTGGACCTGGACGCCGGTGCCGGTGCCCCGGGCAAGGGCCAGGTGCGGTTCCTGCGCTACGACCCGACCGGCGTGCCGGCCGAGGCGAGCACGTCCACGACGTACTGCTACCTGCCCGACGCGGGTGCGGGCTGCCCCGGCGGCACGCCGACCAGCCGGACGTTCGCCAACCCGCAGCCGGGGGTCTGGGAGATCGTCGTCGAGGCGCGCCGGACGTCCGATGTGGACAACGCGGCGTTCAAGCTGAGCGCGTCGGTGCTCGGCACGACGATCACGCCGAACCCGGACACGATCGCGGCCGCCACGCTGAACACGCCGATCGCGCGGTCCTACACCGTGACGAACACCCTCGGCGCGTTCACCGGGCACCTGCTCGGCGCCACGCTGGGCAGCGCGAAGGTGGCGCGGCCGACGATCGCCGAAGGCGCGCAGGCGCAGTACCAGATCGCGGTGACGCCGGGCTCGACGTCGCTGACGGCCACGATCGGGAAGACGTCCGACGTGGGCGCCGACCTGGATCTGGTGCTGTACAACTGCACCACCGGCACCTGCGTGGTGGCGGGCCAGAGCGCGGACGGTGACTCCGAGGAGTCGGTGACCATCGCCAACCCGGCGGCGGGCACCTGGGTCGCGCTGGTCGACGGTTACGCGGTGCCGGCCGGCACCACCGAGTACGACTACGTCGACGTGTTCACCAACCCGGCGTTCGGTTCGGTCGCCCTGACCGACCCGGTCGCGGCGCACGCCTCGGGCAGCACGTGGACGGTGCCGGCGACGGTCACCGCCACCGCCGCCCCGGCGCCCGGGCGCGTCCTGCGCGGTCAGCTGACCGTGCAGACCGACACCGGTGTCACGGTCGGCAGCTCGCTGGTGCAGATCAACGCCGTGAGCTAGTTCCGTCCCGCTGAACGGAAACCGCCCCGGGTTCGCCCGGGGCGGTTTTCGCTTTCCGAGCAGCGTTCCGGGTGGTTCCGGGTGGGTTTCCGACGCAAGTTTGCGTATGTCGGTGGAAGTGTTGCGGGATTTCGCGTGGCGTCCGTATGGTCTGGAACACCCCGAATCCCCCGAGAGGGTCCCCATGCGACGGATTTCGACGCTGTTCGCCGCACTTCTCCTGCTGGCGGCCACTTTGCCGGGAGCCGCGCACGCCGCGGCGCTCTCCACCCGGACCCACTTGTTCTACTACCCCTGGTACGGCAACAGCGGCGGCGTGTACCGCCACTGGGACCAGGGCGGGCACACGCCGCCCGCCGACATCGGCGCGAACTTCTACCCGTCGCTCGGCCCGTACGACTCCGGTGACTTCACCGGCGCGGTCGAGCAGCACATGCGGTGGATCGAGCAGTCCGGCGCCGGGGTGATCGTCTACAGCTGGTGGGGCCAGGGGTCCTATGAGGACGGTCTGGCCGCCGGTGTGCTGGCCGCCGCGGCACGGCACGGGATCAAGGTCGCCTGGCACCTCGAGCCCTACAGCGGGCGGACGGCTTCGTCGACTGTCGCCGACATCGGGTATCTGACCAGCCGCTACGGCTCGAGTCCGGCGTTCTACCGCGACGCCGAGCACGGCAACCGGCCGGCGTTCTACGTCTTCGAGAGCCTGCGGATCACCGACTGGACGGCGCTGGACCAGGTGCGCTCGTCGGCGATCGTGCTGGCGCAGACGACGGACACGAGCAAGGTCGCGCACTTCGGCGGGATGTACACCTACGACGCCATCGCCGGGGCGACCGCGCCGGGCTGGCGCGACGCCGGGGCGTTCTGCGCGGCGAACGGCCTGGTCTGGGCACCGTCGGTGGGGCCGGGGTACAACGACGACCGCGCGGTGCCGGGCAACACGACCCCGACGCTGGCGCGGGACAACGGCGCCACGTACGACCGCGAGTGGCAGAACGCGCTTTCCCCGGCGGTGGGCGGAAATCCGGACTGGGTGTCGGTGACGTCGTTCAACGAATGGCACGAGGGCTCGATCATCGAACCGGCGCGGTCGTCGCCGCCGTCGTCGGCGTACGAGACGTTCGCGGGCGCCTACGGGACGTCGGGCGCGGCCTCGGAAACCGCTTACCTGGACCGGACGCGCTACTGGGCCGCGCAGCTCGGCGGTCCCCCACCGGCTTCGCCGAACCTCGCGTTCGGCAAGGCCGTCTCGGCGACTGGTTCGCAGGGCGGGTTCCCGCCGGGCAACGCGGTGGACGGCAACGCTTCGAGCTACTGGGAAAGCACGAACAACGCGTTCCCGCAGACGGTGACCGTGGACCTGGGCTCGGCCGTCACCGTGGGGCGGGTGGTGCTGAAGCTGCCGCCGTCGTGGGGTTCCCGGACCCAGACGATCGCGGTGAACGGCGGCGCCCCGGCCGGGTACGTCTTCGATCCGGCTCAGGCCAACTCCGTGACGATCACCGTCCCGCCGACGTCCCAGCGGTACTTGAAGCTCACCTTCACCGGCAACACCGGCTGGCCCGCGGGCCAAGCGTCCGAAGTGGAGGCTTACGCCTCCTGAACCCGCACCAGGAACGGCGCCGGGTCGGCCAGCACGCGGTGCACGACCCGGCCCGCCGTGCCTCCGCGCGACGGTGACCATCACCGAACCCGGCGACGGCTCCGATCCGCAGGCTCTGCGCACCACCGCGACGGCGACGACCTCCAACAGATGTCGGCGAACAGACTGGCCCGCAGGCCAACCGGCCGAAGTGGAGGCCTACGCCCCCTGAGCCTGCACCAAGAAAGGCGCCAGGTCGGCCAGCACGCGGTGCACGACCCGGGCCACCCTGAGCGGCCGAAGAGGGCGACCGACGAGATTCGCACGACGATGGCCCTCATCAAACCCGGCGGCAGCTCCGACCCGGAAGCGCCGCACGCGACGGCGACGGCCTCCAACGGATGTCGGCGAGCAGGCTGGCCCGCGGGCCAAGCCTCCGAAGTGGAGGCTTACGCTTCCTGAACCCGCACCAGGAACGGCGCCGGGTCGGCCAGCACGCGGTGCACGACCCGGCCCGCCGCACCGAGTGTTGCGGCGTCGCCGCCCAGGCGTGAGGCCGTGAGCACCGGTGGTGCGCCGCGGAGGCCGCCGAGGCGGGTGGCCAGGACCTCGGCCACCGGCTCGGCCAGCCACGGGTACAGCTGCGTGAACACGCCGCCCAGCACGATGCGGTCCAGGTCGAGCAGGTTCACCGCCGACGTCAGTGCGACGCCGAGGGCGCGGCCGGCGGCGTCGCACGCGGCCAGGGCGACCGCGTCGCCGCGGTCGAGAGCGGCCAGGAGTGCGGCCACCGTCGGGGTGTTTCCGGCCGCCAGCAACGCTTCCTGGCCGGCGTAGGTCTCCAGGCAGCCGTTGCCGCCGCAGCGGCAAGCCGGGCCGCCCGGCGTCACGACGACGTGGCCCAGCTCGCCGGCCAGCCCCCGGGATCCCGCGAACAGCTCGCCGTTCACCACCAGGCCCGCGCCGATGCCGACCTCGCCGGAGACGTAGAGGAAGTCGCGCTCGCCGTCGCCGTACCAGAGCTCGCCGAGCGCGGCGAGGTTCGCTTCGTTGTCCAGCTCGACCGGGACGGGCAGGCGCAGCAGGTCGGCCGCGCGGACGTCCTGCCAGCCGAGGTTGGGGGCGCTGAACAGCACGCCGGCGCCGACCGGGCCGGACACCGCGAGCACCGCGCCCGCGAGGTCGAGCCCGAGGCGGCGCGCTTCGGTGATCGCCTCCCCGGCGAGCGCCTGCAGCTCGGCCAGCACCTTCTTGGGCCGGGAGCCGCGGTTGTCGCGGTCGCGGCGGGCGGCGAACCGGACGGCGCCGGTGAGATCGAGCACACGCACGGCGAGGTAGTCGACGTTGATCTCCAGGCCGAGGGAGGCGATCCGGGCGCCGCTGAGCACGACGTCCACGCCCGGCCGGCCCCGCTCACCCGCGCGGGCGGGTCCGGTCTCGGCCAGCAAACCGGCGTCCACCAGGTCGCCGACGAGCTTCGAGACCGTGGACTTCGTGAGCCCGGTCAGCTCGGCGAGGGCGGCCCTGGTCAGCGGACCGCCGCGGCTGACCGCGCCCAGCACGACCTCGAGGTTGCGGGCGCGCATCGAGTCGTGCCGCACGGCCTGGGTCATCGTGTCCCTCCTGCCGAGCACTCTATCCGGGCTCTTGACGCCCGGGACCGCCGCGGCGCATATTTAGTCTACAACGTGAACTAAATGAAGGGACAGTCATGGACGACTACGCCCCCCAGGCGGCCGACAAGTTCACCTTCGGCCTCTGGACCGTGGGCTGGCCGGCGAACGACCCGTTCGGGGTCGCCACGCGGCCGGCGCTGGACCCGGTGGAGAGCGTGCACCGGCTGGCGGAGCTGGGCGCCTACGGGGTGACGTTCCACGACGACGACCTGCTGGCCACCGAACCCGACCGCGACAAGGCGATCGAGCGGTTCCGCAAGGCGCTCGCCGAGACCGGGCTCAAGGTGCCGATGGCCACGACGAACCTGTTCACCCACCCGGTGTTCAAGGACGGCGGCCTGACCAGCAACGACCGCGACGTCCGTCGTTACGCGCTGCGCAAGGTGCGGCGCAACATCGACCTGGCGGCCGAGCTGGGTGCGCAGACCTACGTCGTCTGGGGTGGCCGCGAGGGCGCCGAGTCCGACGGCGCGAAGGACGTCCGCGCGGCGCTGGACCGCTACAAGGAGGGCCTCGACGCGCTCGCGGAGTACGTCGTCGAGAAGGGCTATTCGCTGCGGTTCGCGCTGGAGCCCAAGCCCAACGAGCCGCGCGGCGACATCCTGCTGCCGACGATCGGGCACGCGCTCGGCTTCATCTCGCAGCTGGAGCGCTCGGAGATGTTCGGGCTCAACCCGGAGGTCGGGCACGAGCAGATGGCCGGGCTCAACTTCGTGCACGGCATCTCGCAGGCGCTGTGGCAGGGCAAGCTGTTCCACATCGACCTGAACGGCCAGCACGGCCCCAAGTTCGACCAGGACCTGATCTTCGGCCACGGCGACGTGAAGAGCGCGTTCTTCCTCGTCGACCTGCTGGAGAACGGCGGCTACGACGGCCCGCGCCACTTCGACTACAAGCCGCTGCGCACCGAGGACACCGAGGACGTCTGGGTCTCGGCGGCGGCCAACATGCGGACGTACCTGATCCTTCGCGAGAAGTCCCGCAAGTTCCGCGCGGACCCCGAGGTCGTGGAGGCCCTGGCGGCGTCCCGCGTCCCGGAGCTGTCGACCCCGACGCTGGCCCCGGGCGAGTCCCTGGACGACCTGCAGAAGGACGACTTCGACGTCGAGGCGGCCGCGGTCCGCGGCTACCACTTCACGCACCTGAACCAGCTGGCGCTGGAGCACCTGCTCGGCGTGCGCTGAAAGCCGTGAAGGCCTCCTTCCCGGCTCTTATAGCCGGGAAGGAGGCCTTCACGGACCTCCGTTCGGCGGACCCGCGGGGCCGGGTGGCTGCTTACGATCACCGCATGACAGTCGCCTTGGTCACCAACGTGACGCAGTACGCGGGCCCCGCCGGCGCGACGGCGCTCGCCGCCGACGGGTTCACCGTGGTCTGCCACGACCAGACGTTCACCGACTCCGAAGTACGCGGCAAGTTCGTCGCCGAGAACCCGGAGCTGACGCCGATCGCCGAGCAGGAACCCGAGGCGATCCTCGCCGCCGCGCGGGAGCACGGCCGCGTCGACGTCGTGCTGAGCAACGACTACGTGCCGCCGTCCGCCGTCCGGAAGCCGTTCGACGGCGCACCTCTCGGCGACCTCGAGTTCCTGATGCGGGAGCTGGTGTACCGGCCGTTCGAGCTGATCCAGGCCGCCACCCCGGCGATGAAGGAAGCGCGGACCGGCCGGATCATCCTGGTGACGTCGGCGGCCGCCGTCCGGCCGCTCGCCACCGCGGTGCTCTACAGCGCGGCGCGCGCCGCGGCCACCACGCTGGTGACCGGGGCCGCCAAGGCGCTGGGCGAGTACAACATCCAGTTCAACGCCATCGGCCCGAACTGGTTCGAGAACCCGACCTACTTCCCGCCCGGCCTCTGGGAGTCCGACGCCGAGCTGCGCGCGACCGTCGCCAAGGAGGTCCCGCTCCAGCGCCTCGGCCAGCAGGAGGAGATGGGCGCGCTGATCGCGTTCCTCGCCTCGGGCAAGGCCACCCCGGTGACGGGCCAGTTCTTCGGCTTCACCGGCGGCTGGCTCCCGTGACCCCAAGTCCGTGAATGCCACATTGAGGGACTCTATGTCTCTCAATGTGGCATTCACGGACTTTCCTAGGACACCGTCAGGGTGTCGATGTCGAACAGGGAACCCGCGCCGCCCCGGAAGACCAGGTGGAGCGGACCCGAACCGGACGACACCGTGGTGGTGACCGTCCGGAATGTCTCCCAGCTGCCCGTGTTCGGGACCGCGACCGTGCCCAGCAGGGCGCCGGTCGCCGAACCCGCGCGGATCTCGATCGTGCCGCCGGCGCCCGCCGACGAGACGACCGCGCTGAACCGCGTGATCCCGGCCGTGCTCACCGAAGCGAACCCGGCCCAGTCACCGTTCTCGATGTAGCCCAGCGTCTGGCCGCCGCTCGCCGGCGCGTGCGACGCGACCTGCACACCCGAACCCGACGTGAACGACTCACCCTCCACAGTGGACCCGGCGCGGACACCGCAGTCCGCCGAGACCACACCGGCGGCGTAGCGGATCCCGCCGACCAGCTCGGCGCGGAACGCACTGTCCGAATAGGACTCGATCGTGTGGCCCAGGCCGGTGTAGAACGCCCGGCCGCTGCCCTGCGGGTGGCACCACGTGATCGGGTGGTCGGCGCCCATCTCGCCGCCCGTGTAGCTCGACTCGTCCAGCGTCTGCAGGACGTGCACCTGACCGCGCGGGTTCGTGCGGTAGTTGTACAGCTCGTCCGTGCGGTTCCAGACGGCCGGCAGGTGCGCGGTCGCCGGGTTCGTGCGGTCCTCGGTGACGAAGTTCGCCGCCTGGATCGCCGGGTGGCTCTTGAACCAGGCCCCGACGAGCTGTCCGTACCACGGCCAGTCGTACTCGGTGTCGGCCGCGGCGTGGATGCCGAGGTAGCCGCCGCCACCGTTCACATAGGACTCGAACGCCGCCTGCTGCGTCGCGTCCAGGACGTCACCGGTGGTCGAGAGGAACACGACCGCCTTGTACCCGGCGAGCGAGGAAGCCGTGAACACGGAAGCGTCCTCGGTCGCCGTGACGCCGAAACCGTTGGCCGTGCCCAGCTCGCGGATCGCCTGGATCCCCGCGGGGATCGAGTCGTGCCGGAACCCGGCGGTCTTCGAGAACACCAGCACGTTGTACGCGGGATCCACCTGGGTCGGCATACTGTTCAGGCTAAACGAATCCACGTCGAACAGGGAACCGGAACCGCCGTGGAACACCAGGAACAACGGGCCGGAGCCGCTGGCCACCGACGTCGTGACGTTCTGGAAGACCTCCCAGTCCCCCGTCGAAGGCACCGAAACCGTGCCCAGCAGTGTCCCCGTCGCCGAACCCGAGCGGATCTCGATCGTGCCGCCCGGGCCGGCCGACGACACCCGCGCGGTGAACGTCCGCGCGCCCGCCGTGCTCACCGACGCGTACCCGGCCCAGTCGCCGTTGTCGATGTAGCCCAGGGTGTTCCCGCCGCTCGCCGCGGCGTGCGCCGCGGCCTGGACGCCGGACCCGGACGTGAACGACTCGCCCTCGATCGACCCCGCCTGCGTGCCGGTGGCGAAGGTGAACGAGTCCAGGTCGAACAGGTTGCCCTGCCCGGTGACGCCCTTGAACACGAGGTACAGCGACGTCGACCCGGACGGCCGGTTGGCCAGGGCCGTCGTCACGTCCTGGAACGTCTCCCAGCCACCGGTGTTCGCCACGGTCATCGTGCCGAGCAGGGTGCCGGTCGGCGAACCCGCGCGGACCTCCAGCGTGCCGCCGGGGCCGCCCGAGGAAACGTGCGCGCTGATGGACGTCGCGTTGCCCAGCGCGTACGGCGCGAAGGAGATCCAGTCGCCGTTGTCGGTGTAACCGACCGTGCGACCGCCCTCCGCCGAACCGTGGTCGGCGAGCTGGATCCCGGACTGCGCCGAGAAGTGCTCGCCCTGGCGGTGCCGCGGTTGCAGCTTGTGGACGCTGTGCGAGACGAGGCCGCCGTTGTCGGTGTACTGCGCGTCGAAGACGCCGAAGATGTTCGCCGCGGCGTCGTGCTCACCGTCGACCGGGACGGCGATCGAGCCGCTGCACCCGGTCGCTTGCGTGATCTGGTGCTGGTGGCTGTCGTGGCCCAGGAGGTAGGTCACCTTGACCTTCGAGCAGTCCAGCGCCCCGTCCTCCGGGTCGCTGCCGGTCACCTGGAACGGCACGGTGTCGCCGAAGGAGAACAGCTGCCCGTCGGCCGGCGTGGTCAGGTTCACCGTCGGCGCGGTGTTCCCGACCGTGACGACCAGGCTCGCGGTGCCGGTGAGGCCGGCCGGGTCGGTCACCGTGAGGCTCGGTGAGTACGTCCCGTTGGTGGTGTAGGTGTGCGCCGGGCTCGCCGCCGTCGACGTCTGGCCGTCGCCGAAGTTCCAGCGGTAGGTCAGGGCGCCGCCTTCGGGATCGCTGCTGCCCGCGGAGGAAAAGTTCACGGTGAGCGGGTTCGGCCCCGACGTCTTGTCGGCCGCGGCTTTCGCGACCGGGTTGCGGTTGGTGCCCGCGAGGTACTCGACCCGGTACAGCGCCTGGTTGTCGCTGCCGGTGCCGTAGTCGAGGACGTACAGCGCGCCGTCCGGGCCGAAGGCCATGTCCATGACCTGCGTGCCGGTCCACGGGAAGTTGTCGATCGTGCCGCGGCTGCCGTCGGCGTTGACGGTCACCGCCTTGATCCACTTGCGCCCGTACTCCCCGGCGAAGAACTTGCCGTCGAGGGACTGCGGGAACTTCACCGTGGACGTCGAAGCGGCGTCGTACCGGTAGACCGGCCCGCCCATCGGCGACTCCGAGCCGCTGCCGAACTCCGGCGGCGACCCTTCGTCACCCGCGTACCTGATCCACGCGGCCTTCGGCACCGGCAGCTTGGCGACGCCGGTGTTGCGCGGCGAGGAGTTCGTCGGCCCGCCGGCGCAGTCGTACTTCGCCCCGGACGGCCCGCTCGGGAAGGTGTAGTGGTTGTACGACTCGGTCGTCGTGTTCGAGCCGGTGCAGTACGGCCAGCCGAAGTTGCCCGCGCTGGTGATCCGGTCGAACTCGACCTGGCCCTGCGGCCCGCGGTTGGCGTCGGTGACACCGGCGTCCGGGCCGTAGTCGCCCAGGTAGACGACGCCGGTCGCCTTGTCGACACTCATCCGGAACGGGTTGCGGAAGCCCATGCCGTAGATCTCCGGCCGGGTGTTCGCGGTGCCCGGCGCGAACAGGTTGCCCGACGGGATCGTGTACGTCCCGTCGGCCTGCGGGTGGATCCGCAGGAGCTTGCCGCGCAGGTCGTTCGTGTTGCCTGCCGAGCGCTGCGCGTCGAACTGCGGGTTGCGCGTGGTGCGCTCGTCGATCGGCGAGTAGCTGTCGGAGGAGAACGGGTTCGTGTCGTCGCCGGTGGTCAGGTAGAGGTTGCCGGCGGCGTCGAAGTCGATGTCACCCCCGACGTGACAGCACTGGCCGCGGTCGTTCTGCACGGCCATGACGACCTTTTCACTGGCCAGGTCGAGGGTGTTGTCCGTCTTGAGGACGAACCTCGACAGGTGCAGCTCGCCCTTGAACGGCGCGAAGTCGGCGGCGGTGCCGTCGGTCGGCGCGTCACCGTCCGGTGTGGACAGTCGAGGCGAGAAGTAGAGCCAGACGTAGCGGTTGGTGGCGAAGCCGGGGTCGGCGGCGACGCCCTGGAGGCCTTCCTCGTCGTGGGTGTAGACGTTCAGCTTGGCCGCGACGGACGTCGCGCCGGCCGCGGTGGTGACGCGGACGGTGCCGTCGCGGGAGGTGTGCACGACCGAGCGGTCGGGCAGCACGGCGAGCGACATCGCCTCGCCGAGCTCGGCCGCGCCGGTGGCGAGGGCGACCTGCTGGTAGTCCGCGGCGGGGATGTCCGCGCGGGCCGGGGTGTCGAGGGTGAGCAGGAGGCCGGCGCTCAGTGTCGCGGCGCCGAACAGCCTCGCCCACTTCGGTGGGGACGGAGACATGCTGGTTCCTTCCTGGATTTGAGCGTGCTTCGCCCCGGATTGGCGCGAAGCCGGTTTCGATCACCTTCCGACGGGGCTGGCGGCCACCCGTGCACAGAAGTCTCGGGCGCGTGCCGGTCCTCCCGGCGCGCGTGCTCGGCGGGTCGGCCGGCGTACCTGGACGGTCGGCCGGCGTACCCGGAGGGTCGGCTCGCGTGCCGGACCGGCCGGCACGCGTACTCCGAGGGACGACACGCGTGCCTGGACGGACGACACGTGTGATCAGGGGGTCGACACGCGTGATTCGCGCGCCGACACGGCTACTTCGAGGAGAACGCGGCGTCGAACGCCGCGGTGGGCGGGGTGAAGTTGAGCTTGCGGACGAACTCCAGGGCCTCGGGCGCGCCGGTCAGGCGGTCCATGCCGGCGTCCTCCCACTCGATCGAGATGGGGCCGGCGTAGCCGATGGCGTTGAGCATGCGGAAGACGTCCTCCCACGGGACGTCGCCGTGGCCGGTGGAGACGAAGTCCCAGCCGCGGCGGGGGTCGGCCCACGGGAGGTGGGAGCCGAGCCGGCCGTTGCGGCCGTTGAGCTGCTTGCGCGCCTCCTTGCAGTCGACGTGGTAGATGCGGTCCTTGAAGTCCCACAGGAACCCGACCGGGTCGAGGTCCTGCCAGACGAAGTGCGACGGGTCGAAGTTCAGCCCGAACGCCGCCCGGTGCCCGATCGCCTCCAGCGTCCGGACGGTGCTCCAGTAGTCGTAGGCGATCTCGCTCGGGTGCACTTCGTGGGCGAACCGGACGCCGACCTCGTCGAAGACGTCGAGGATCGGGTTCCACCGCGTGGCGAAGTCCGCGTACCCGCGTTCGATCATCGACGGCGGTACCGGCGGGAACATCGCCACCGTGTGCCAGATCGACGAGCCGGTGAAACCGACCACAGTGGACACCCCGAGCTTCGCCGCGGCGCGGGCGGTGGCCTTCATCTCCTCCGCCGCCCGCTGCCGGACGCCCTCGGCCTCGCCGTCGCCCCAGATCCGCGCCGGCAGGATGGCTTCGTGCCGCTCGTCGATCGGGTGGTCGCAGACGGCCTGGCCCACCAGGTGGTTCGAGATGGTCCACACCTTGAGGTCGTACTTGGCCAGCGTGTCCAGCTTCGCCTGGACGTAGCCGTCTTCGGCGAGCGCCCGGTCCACCTCGAAGTGGTCACCCCAGCAGGCGATCTCGAGGCCTTCGTAGCCCCAGCCGCTCGCCAGCTCGCACACCTCCTCGAACGGAAGATCGGCCCACTGTCCGGTGAACAGCGTCAACGGTCGTGCCATGTCTGACCTCCTGATGAGTCCTACTCCGTACGGATAGCCGCGAGCAGCAGATCCTTGACTTCGGTGGCGTGGACCTTGTCGCGCGCGAGCACGGGGTCCGAGCACAGCAGCACCGGCCCGTCCTCGGCCGAGTCGGGCAGCCGGCCGTGGCTGCCGCGCACCGGCGCGGGGTCGAGCGGGACGACCTGCATCGAGTACCGCAGGCCGAGCTTCTTGCGCGCCAGCGCGGACGCGGCCTTCAGCTTGACCATCGGGTCGTCGGGATCGAAGAACAGCTCGGCCGGGTCGTAACCGGGCTTGCGGTGGATCTCGACGGTCTTCGCGAAGTCCGGCGCGCGGTCGTCGCTGAGCCAGTAGTAGTACGTGAACCAGGCGTCCGGCTCGGCGATCGCGACCAGCTCGCCGGCGCGTTCGTGGTTGATCCCGATGCCCGCCTGCGCCGCACGATCCAGCACGACGTCCACTCCGGACAGTCCGGCGACGAGGTCCCGCACCCGCGGGATGTCCGCCGGGTCGGCGACGTAGACGTGCGCGACCTGGTGGTCGGCCACCGCGAACGCCCGCGACGTCCACGGGTCGAGGTACTCCATGCCCGCCTGGACGTACACGTTGAGCAGGCCCTCACGGCGCAGCGCGCGGTTGATGTCCACCGGCCGGCTCGCGTTCGTGATGCCGTACTCCGACAACGCGACGACGGTGTGCCCGCCCGCGGCCGCGAAGTCCAGCAACGGCTTCAGCGCGGTGTCGATCTCCCGCGCGGCCGCCGCGGCCTGGGGCGCGTCCGGGCCGAAGCGCTGCAGGTCGTAGTCCAGGTGCGGGAGGTAGACCAGCGTGGTGTCCGGCTGGTCCTCGGTCATGATCTTCTGCGCCGCGGCGATGATCCACTTCGACGACGTGATCGCGGCCGTCGGGCCCCAGTAGGTGAACAGCGGGAACTCGCCGAGCGCGCCGACCAGGCGGTCGTGCAGCTGCGGCGGGTGGGTGTAGGCGTCCGGGGACTTCTTGCCGTCGGCGTGGTAGATCGGCCGCGGGGTCACGGTGAGGTCGACGTGCATGCCCATCGCGTACCACCAGCACACGTTGGCGACCTTGTGCCCGGCCTGCGCGCGGCGAGCCGCGGCCCAGAACTTGTCGCCCTGGACCAGGTTGTTGTGCTGGCGCCAGAAGAACACCTCGCCGAGGTCGCGGAAGTACCAGCCGTTGCCGACGATGCCGTGCTCGGCCGGCTGCAGGCCGGTGAGGAACGTGGACTGCACCGAGCACGTCACGGCGGGGAACACGGTGTCGAGCTGCGCGGTGAAGCCGGGTTCGGCCATCTTGCGCAGGTTCGGCATGTGCGGGAGCAGCCGGGGCGTCAGGCCCACGACGTCGAGAACCAGCAAACTCATCAGTGAACCTCTTCCAAGCCCAGTTCGATCAGGGAACGCCGGGTCCAGTCCAGCTCGGCGGTGATGCCCGCGACGAGCCCGGCGTCGTCGGCGGGTGCGTCCGGGAGCACCTGCCAGGTGTAGGTCTCGACCTCGATGTGGTCGGTGCGCGCGGTGGCGCCGCCGAACAGCTCGGCCAGCGTCCCGGCCAGCACGGGCCGGGTGGACGTCAGCGGCGGCGCCGGGTCGGCGTGCAGCGGCACGTGGAAGTGCACCCGCCACGGCGCCTTACCGGGCAGTTCTCCGGCCAACGCGAGATCGAGGTCATCAGCGCCCGGTGGGGCACCTTCGTTGCTCTGGTGCAGGAACCGGGGCTCCACAAAGGACTCCAGTACCTTCCGCGTCGCCGGATCCGCCGGTTTCGCGGCTTCGAGGGCAGCCGACGCCTGGAGCTTGACGACGTCGAGGCCGGCCGCCTCCAGCCGGCCCAGCGCGGCCGCCGGGTCCTCGAAGCCGACCGCGAGGTGGCACGTGTCGAGGCAGACGCCCAGCCACTCCTTGTCCACTTCGGACAGCAGGGCCGCCGCCTGCGCCGTCGTCTCGATGACGCAGCCGGGCTCCGGCTCGAAGGCCACCCGCACCGGACGGTCCTGCTTCGCCAGGCCCTCGGCCAGCAGTTCGAGCTGACCGCCATCGGACGTCCACTCGGTGCGCCAGCCCAGCGGCAGCGTCGAGACGCTGCCGCGGACCGCGTCCTCGGGCAGCAGCTCGCCCAGCAGCCGCGCGAGGTCGAGGGTGTACCGCGTCCGCTCGGGCGTCGACCAGTCCGGCCGGTACACCTTGTGCTTGACGACCGGGTCGTGGAAGCCCTGGTACGGGAACCCGTTGAGCGTGACGACCTCGAGGCCGCGCGTGGCCAGCTCACTGCGCAGCCGCGCGACCGCCGACGGGTTGGAGACCAGCTCGGTCGCCACCGGGCGGGCCAGCCACAGGCCGAGGCCGAGCCGGTCCACGCCCAGGCGTTCCCGCACCGGCTCGCCGAAGCGCGCCAGCTGGGTGAGCACGCCGTCGAGGTCCTCGGCCTGGTGCACGTTGGTGCAGTAGGCGAGGTGGACGAGCGTGCCGTCGGGGTGCCGGAACCTCACTTGCGCGCACCTCGCAGGATCGAGCTGCCCGCGAACTCGGCGTCCGGCGCCTCGCCCTCCAGCGAAAGGCGCCCGCTCTGCCCGTAGAACTCGACCGGGTTACGCCACAGCACGAGGTCGACGTCGTCCTCGCTGAATCCGGCGGCGAGCATCGCGTCGCCGGTGCGCCGGGTCTTGAGCGGGTCGCTCTTGCCCCAGTCGGCGGCGGAGTTCACCAGCACGCGCTCGGTCCCGTACTCGCGGAGGATCGCGACCATCCGCTCTTCGTCCATCTTCGTGTCCGGGTAGATCGAGAACCCCATCCAGGAGCCGGAGTCCTTGACCATCGCGACGGTCACCTCGTTGAGGTGGTCGAGCACCACGCGCTCGGGCGCGATGCCCGACTCGCGGACGACGGCGATGCTGCGCTCGGTGCCGGCCGCCTTGTCGCGGTGCGGGGTGTGCACCATCGCGGGCAGCTCGTGGTCGATCGCCAGGGCCAGCTGCGCGGCGAACGCCTTGTCCTCCTCGGCGGTCATCGAGTCGTAGCCGATCTCGCCGACCGCGACCACGCCGTCCTTCTCCAGGTACCGCGGCAGCAGGTCGAGCACGGGCGCGCAGCGGGGGTCGTTGGCCTCCTTGGGGTTCAGCGCGATCGTGCAGTGGTGGGCGATGCCGAACTGGCTCGCGCGGAACGGTTCCCAGCCGACCAGCGCGTCGAAGTAGTCGGTGAAGCTGCCGACGCTCGTGCGCGGCTGGCCCAGCCAGAACGCCGGCTCGACGAGCGCGCGGACGCCGGCGGCGTGCATCGCCGCGTAGTCGTCGGTGGTCCGGGAGCTCATGTGGATGTGCGGGTCGAAGATGCGCATCAGACGTCCTGTTCGGTCAGCAGGGGGAGGAGGTCGGCGGGCACGTCGCGGCCCGCCGCGGCGCGCTCGGCGGCGAACGACCGCATCATCCGCAGCAGCTCCTCGTCGGTCCGGCGGTCCAGCCCGGCGATGTCCGCCAGGGGGATGCCCATGAAGACGCACTTGAGCACGCCGTGGCGGTAGGCGGAGTCGTCCAGGCGCGCGGCGCCGTACTCCCCCATCGCGGCGGTGACGAGCCGGGGGTCGTTGGTGCGCAACGCGTCCGCGACCAGCTCCAGCCCGGCGTCGCCGATGTCCACAACGGACAGTCCACGCAGGACGGCCCGTTTCTCGGCGGCGTCGCCGTAGCGGTAGAGATCGGGCATCTCGGCGGCGGCCCCGGGAGCCGCTTTGAGCAGCTCCACCCGGGCGACGTCGTCGACCGTCCACCCCGGGACGTCCGACGGCCCCCGGCCGACCCGGCGGCCGACGCCGGGGAACAGCGTGCGCAACGCCGTCGCGTCGGACGCGACCTTCGTCAAGGCTTCGTCGAGCCACGCGGTCACGCGGTCACCGCCCGGCGCAGGAACTCCAGGGACTCGCGGGCGATCCGCGGGGCCGCGTGGCTGTCACGCGGCAGCTCCACCGCGACAAGCCCGGGGTACGGCGACAGCGCTTCGAGCACGGGCGGGAAGTCGATCTCTCCCCGGCCGAACTCGAGGTGCTCGTGGGTGCCCCGGCGCATGTCGTCGATCTGGACGTTCACCAGCCGCGGCAGGGCGCGGCGAACGCAGTCGGGCACGGACGCCGTCTCGTTGCACCGGCAGTGCCCGATGTCCAGCGTCAGCCCGAACCGCGCCGGATCACCGAGCCTGCTCGAGAGGTCGAAGTAGCCGTCGAGGTCTTCGACGAGCATCCCCGGCTCCGGCTCGAACCCGAGCTTGACGTCGTGCTCGTCGGCGGCCTTGAGGACGTCCGAGCAGCCCGCGACCAGGTGGTCCCAAGCGTCCTCAGTGGACAGATCGGCGGGCTTGTTGCCGCTCCAGAACGAGACGGCCTCGGCCCCGAGGTCCGCGGCGATCTCGACGGCCCGGGACAGGAAGTCCACGCGCAAGGAACGGTCCGGGTCGAGGAACGTCGGCGAGTGCTTGCGCCACGGGTCCAGCAGGAACCGCGCACCCGTCTCGATCACGACGGCCAGCCCGAGCCGGTCCAGGTCCGCGGCAACGTCGGTGACGCGGCGGGCGAGGTCCGGGCCGAACGGGTCGAGGTGCTGGTGGTCGAGCGTCAGCGCGACGCCGTCGTAGCCGAGGTCGGCCAGGACGCGCAGCGCGTCGCCGAGGCGGTGGTTGGCGAAGCCGTTGGTGCCGTACCCGAACCTCATGTCGGTGACACCTTCCGGCTCAGCGCCCGCGCGAGCGGGAACGCGGCGGCCACGGCCAGCGCCGAGCGCCACGCGCCGGTCCGCGCGATGAGCCCGGCCTGCAGCGGGATCATCCCGTGGATCCCGGCGCCGACCGCGCGCCGGATCACCGGTGCCTTCGGGTCGCGGACGGCGTCGTACTGCGCCCGCCCGGTCGTCACCGCGTACGTCCCGAGCAGCGCCGAAGCCAGCGGCCCGACCCGCCCGGCGGCGACGCGCACCCCGGCCGTCGCGACCAGCGTCGCGGCCGGCAGGGCGGGGGTGGCACCGTCCACTTCGGACCGGGACAGCGTCGTCACGGCCATCGTGTGCGCGCCGACCGTCAGCGCGGCGGGCAGGGCCGCCCGGGCGCCACCCGCCCCGAGCAGGACGTCCAGGGTCCGGGCCGCGGCCATCGCGACCGGCCCGAACGGCGTCGACTTGAGCACGAAGTCGTACGCCCACACGGTCGCGGCCAGCGGCACCGCGACGCGCAGCGCGCGCTTGCCCCCGGCGACCGCCGCGATGCCGAGACCACCCGCGGTCAGCCCGGTCGCGACCCCCAGGGCCGTGCCCGGCGTGATGCGACCCGACGGAATCGGCCGCTCGGGCCGTTCCACCGCGTCGAGGTCGCGGTCGGCGTAGTCGTTGAGCGCCATGCCCGCCCAGTAGATGCAGACGGACGCGCCGGTCAGCGCCAGCGTCCGGCGGCCGAAGGGCCAGCCCGACGCGGCCGCGCCGGCGACGGCGTCCCCGGGCACGGTCAGCGCGGCGGGCGCGCGGACGAGCTCGATCAGCGCCTTCACCGGTTCGCCCACTCACGCAGGGCCGCGTACTGCGACGCGAGGTCGTGTGGGCCGTCGCCGGCGGGATCCTTGAAGAAGAACCCGAACTCGGCCACCGGCCCGGCGACGCCGTCGCGGCACGCCTTGGCGGTGAGCCGGGCGAGGTCGAGCACCAGCGGCGCGGCGAGCGCGGAGTCGCAGCCCTGCCAGGTGAGCTGCAGGGTCATGCGGGCGCCGAGGAAACCCTCGAACAGCACGTGGTCCCACGCGGTCTTCCAGTCGCCGAGCGCGGGGACGTAGTCGATGTGCACCTCGCCGTCGACGTCGCGGCCGAGGTTCTGCGAGAGCACCTGCTGCTTGGACGCGTTCTTGCTCGACGCCGCCCCGGGGTCGGCGAGGGTCGCGCCGTCGCCGCCGCCGAGCAGGTTGGTGCCCGACCACGACAGCACGTTCAGCGCGCGCTGGGCGAACATCGGCGCGAGCACCGACCGCAGCAGCGTCTCGCCGGTCTTGCCGTCGCGGCCCGCGTACGGCAGGCCGGCGGTGCGGGCGAGTTCGTCCAGCGCGGGCAGCCGGGCGCCGGTGGACGGCGTGAAGTCGACAAAGCCACACCCCGCGCGGAACGCGGCGTAGGCGTACAACGCGCTGGGCGGCACCACGTCCAGGCCCGCGTCCAGCGCGTCTTCCAGCGCGGCCAGGGAGGCGTGCGCCGGGTGCGGCGCACAGGGCGGTTCGGTGGAGGAGACGTTGAGCACGACGACGTGGTCCAGACCCGCACCGAACGCCGTCAGGTCCGCGACGATCCGGTCGGCAGCCTCACGTCCGTGGCCGGACGGCGCCGGGCGCAGCCGCGCCTCGGCCGCCTCCAGGTCGGCCGTGACCGGCCCCGGCAGCGTCGCGGGCAGCACGCCCGCCGCCACCAGGTGCTCGGCCCGCTTGACCAGCGGCGTGTCGACGACGTCGTGGCCCCCGAAGACCAGGTCCCCCAAGCCGGGCAGATCCGCCCCGGCGAAGTCCGGCAGCTCGGTCACGCACCCCGTGCGCGCGGTCAGCCCCGCGCGCATCGCGGCGGCCCCGGCGATGGCCGTGGTGGCCACCGATCCCCGGGCCCCGATCAGCCAGACACCGATCTTCCCCATGATTCCCTCCCTGTTGTTTCAGCCCGCGCCCGGCACTCCGGTTTCGACGCGGGTCCAGACACTGCGCGCCGCGGCGCTTTCCTCGACCGCCGCGAGCACCCGCTGCACCTGCAGCCCGTCCGCGAAGGACGGTGAAGGGTCCTCGCCCGCGGCCAGCGCGACGAGCAGATCACGCACCTCGTGGGTGAACGTGTGTTCGTAGCCGAGCCCGTGCCCCGGCGGCCACCAAGCGCCGACGTACGGGTGACCGGGCTCGGTGACCTGGATCCGGCGGAAGCCGCCGAGCTCCGGGTCTTCGGTGTGGTCGTGGAAGGCCAGCTCGTTCATCGCCTCGAAGTCGAACGCGAGGCTGCCCGCTGAACCGTTGATCTCCAGGCGCAGCGCGTTCTTCCGGCCGCTCGCGAACCGCGTCGCCTCGAAGGTGCCGACGGCGCCGCCTGCGAACCGCGCCAGGAACAACGCGGTGTCGTCGACCGTGACGGCGCCGCGCTCGGCCGATCCGGGCAGTGGCCGTTCGCCGACGAACGTCTCGGTCAGCCCGCTGACGCCGGTGACGAGCGAGCCGGCGACGAACTGGGCGAGGTCGATCGCGTGCGCCCCGATGTCCCCGAGCGCGCCGGACCCGGCCTTGTCCTTCCGCAGCCGCCAGACGAGCGGGAACTCCGGGTCGACGATCCAGTCCTGGAGGTACTGGGCGCGAACGTGACGTATCTCGCCCAGCCGGCCCTCGGCGACGAGCCGCCGCGCCAGCGCCACGGCCGGCACCCGCCGGTAGTTGAAGCCCACCATGGACCGCACCCCGCGGGTGGCCGCCTCGGCGGCCGCCGCGGCCATCGCCTCGGCTTCGGCGACCGTGTTGGCCAGCGGTTTCTCGCACAGCACGTGCTTGCCCGCGGCGAGCGCGGCCAGCGCGATCTCCGCGTGCGTGTCGCCGGGCGTGCAGATGTCCACCAGATCTACATCGCCGGATTCGATCAAGCGTTTCCACTCGGTCTCGACGGACGCCCAGCCGAGCTTCGCCGCGGCCGCCTCCGTGGCCGGTCTGTCCCGGCCGCAGAGCACCGCCATCCGCGGCGCGCGCGGGACGTCGAAGGCCCGGTGCACGGTCCGCCACGCCTGCGAGTGGGCCGCGCCCATGAAGGCGTAGCCGACCATGCCCACGCCGATGGTGCCGCCGCTCATTCGAACGACCCCGGCAGGTACTTGTCCACGTTCTCCTTGGTGACGACGGCCGAGAACAGCGTCACGGTCGCGGGCACCTCCTGTTCGGCCAGGTCACCCAGCCCCTTCGCCTGCCCGAGCAACCGCGCCAGCCGGACCGCCGAGGCGGCCATCGTCGGCGGGTAGAGGACCGTCGCCTTCAGCACCGACGAGTCCGCCTTGATCTGCTCCATCGCCGCCTTCGACCCGGCGCCGCCGACCATCAGGAAGTCCGACCGGCCGACCTGCTTCACCGCCTGCAGCGCGCCGACGCCCTGGTCGTCGTCGTGGTTCCAGATCGCGTCGAACTTCGGGTGCGCCTGCAGCAGCTCGGCCATCCGGGCCTGCCCGGTCGGCACGGTGAACTCCGCGGCGGCCCGGCCGATCTTCTGGATGCCGGGGAAGTTGGCCAGCGCGTCGTCGAAGCCCTGCGAGCGCTGCCGCGTCAGCTCCAGGGTGTCGATCCCGGCCAGCTCCAGGACCGTGCCCTTCCCGCCGAGCTTCTGCCCGATGTAGTTGCCCGCGTTGACGCCCATCCGGTAGTTGTCGCCGCCGATCCAGGTGCGGTAGCTCTGCGGCGAGTCGAAGATGCGGTCGAGGTTGATCACCGGGATCCCGGCGTCCATCGCCTTGCGCCCGGCCGGGGTGAGCTGCTTGCCGTCGGCCGGCAGCACGACCAGGACGTCGACCTTGCGGTTGATCAGCGTCTCGACCTGCGCGGACTGGGTGGCGGCGTCGTTCGAGCCCTCGGCGACGACCAGTTCGACGTCCGGGTGGCGCGAGGCCTCCGCGCGGGCGTTGACGGTGATGGCGTTGAGCCAGCCGTGGTCGGCCTGCGGCCCGGCGAACCCGACGGTCACCTTCTTGCCCGGGGTGTCGGCCGCGCCCTGGGTGACGGTCGCGGCGGCGGGCTCGTCGCTGTTGCTCGTGCACGCGGCGAGCGCGCCGACGCCGACAGCGGACGCGCCGGCGAGGAACGCGCGTCTGCGGAGGGGGTTGTTCATGAGGATTTCCTCTCGGTCGAATACCGGCGCTGGACGAGGACGGCGAGCACGATGAGCACGCCCTTGGCGAGCTGCTGCACCGCCGTGGGCAGGTTGTTGAGGGTGAACAGGACGCTGATCGTGGTGAACACGAGCACGCCGAGGACGGACCCGGCGAGCGTGCCGCGCCCGCCCGAGAGCAGGGTGCCGCCGATGATCACCGCGGCGATGGCGTCGAGCTCGTACAGGTTCCCGTTCCCGCTGGTGCCGGAACTGGTCAGGATGATCAGCATCACGCTGGCGATGCCGCAGCAGAGCCCGGAAAGCACGTACAGCAGGCAGGTGTGCAGCCGGACGTTGATGCCGGCCAGCCGCGCGGCTTCGAGGTTGCCGCCGATCGCGTAGGTGCGGCGGCCGAACGTGGTGCGGTTGAGCAGGATCCAGCCGAGGACGGCGACCGCGGCGAAGATCAGCACCAGCGGCGGGATCCCGAGCACGTAGCTGTCCTGGTAGCCGAGGTCGACCAGCGCCTGGTTCTTCGGCGTGACGGTCTGCGTGCGGCCCTGGGAGAGCTGGATCGCCAGGCCGCGCGCCGAGGCGAGCATGGCCAGCGTGGCGATGAACGCGACCAGCTTCCCGTAGGCGATCAGCAGTCCCGTCACCAGGCCGGCGCCGAGACCCACGGCGACCGCGCAGAACACGATCCCGCCGATGCCGAACGACTGCGTCGCCTTCGTCGTCGCCCACACCGTCGCGAGCGCGACCACCGCGCCGACCGACAGGTCGATGCCGCCGCCGATGATCACGAACGTCATGCCGACGGTGATCACGCCGATCACCGACGCCTGCGTCAGCAGCAGCACGAGCGTGCCGGTGGACAGGAACTGGCCGGGCTGGGTGATCGCGCCGATCACCGCCAGCAGCACGAGCACCCCGACGAGGCCGAGGTTGCGGATTTCGCTGACTTTCCTCCGCTCGGGTGCGGCCCGGGCCACCGGCCGTCCTTCGGGGGCCCGGGTGGCGAAGCCCCCGGCTCGGGGCGGAGCCCCGCTTGTCTCAGCCCCTTCCGACGCTTGTTCAGTCATGGACGCGCTCCTCCAGGATGAGATCCAGCACGCGGCGCTCGTCGAGTTCGCGTGCGTCGGCTTCGGTGACGACCTGGCCTTCGCGCAGCACCAGCACCCGGTCGGCCAGCCCGAGCACCTCCGGCAGTTCGCTGGAAACCAGCAGGATCGCGACGCCGGAGTCGGCGAGGTCGCGGATCACGCGGTACAGCTCGGCCCGCGCGCCGACGTCGACGCCGCGGGTCGGCTCGTCGAGCAGCAGCACCCGGCAGCCCTTCAGGAGCCAGCGCGCGACGACGGCCTTCTGCTGGTTGCCGCCCGAGAGCTTGCCGACGATCCGGCGGACGTCGGCCGGGCGCAGGTCGAGCGCCTCGGTGTGCCCGCGCACGGCGTCGATCTCGGCCTTCCCGCTGAACCAGCCGAACCGCGCGTACCGCCGCAGCGACGGCAGGGAGACGTTGCGCGCCACGGAATCGTGCAGCAGCAGCGCCTGGCTCTTGCGTTCCTCCGGCGCCAGGCCGAGCCCGCCACGCACGGCCGCGCCGACGCCGTTCTTCAACGGCTGCCCGGCCAGCCGGATCTCCCCCGCCGTCGCCTTGCGCGCGCCGTAGACGGTCTCGAGAACCTCCGAGCGGCCCGAGCCGACCAGCCCGGCGATCCCGAGGATCTCGCCTTCCCGCACCGAGAACGTGACGTCGTCGAACGCGCCTTCCAGCGTGAGGCCGGTGACGCCGAGGACTTCGGGTTTGCCGTCGTGCGCACCGGGTTCCGGGCGCGGCGGGAACGGGAACTCGACGCGGCGGCCGGTCATCCGGGCCACCAGGTCCCCGGTCGGCGTCGTGCGCGCGGGCAGCCCGGCGGCGACGGTCCGGCCGTCCTTGAGCACGCTCACCCGGTCGCCGATCTCGCGGATCTCGGCCAGCCGGTGGGAGATGTAGAGCACCGCGACGCCGCGCGTGGTCAGCCCGCGGATCACCCGGAACAGGTTGGCCACCTCGTCGGCGGCGAGCACCGCGGACGGCTCGTCGAGCACGATCAGCCGCGCGTCGAGCGAGAGGGCGCGGGCGAGGCTGACGATCTGCTTGCCCGCCGCCGACAGCGTGCCGACCTCACGTTCGACGCGGATTTCCTGGTGCCCCAAGCGGTCCAGCAGCTTGCGCGCCTCGGCCCGCATGGTGGTGCGGCGGACGAACCCGCCGCGGGCCTGCTCGTGGCCGAGGAAGACGTTCTCCGCCACGGAAAGCCCGTCGACGAGGTCGAGCTCCTGGTACAGCGTGGCGATGCCGTGCCGGATCGCCGCGGTCGGGTTCGGCAGCCGCACCGGCGTCCCGTCGAGCCGGATCTCGCCGGTGTCCGGCCGGTGCGCGCCGGCGAGGACCTTGATCAGCGTCGACTTCCCGGCGCCGTTCTGCCCGAGCAGGCAATGGACTTCGCCAGCTTCGACGCTCAGCTCGACGTCGTCGAGCGCGCGCACACCCGGGAACTGCTTGCCGATCCCGGTCATCTCCACGAGCGTCATCCGCTGTCCCTTTCCGCGCGCACCGGCACCAGCGCCGGGTCGTCGAACACCGCTTGCAGCGCGACGTGCGCGCCGCCGCGCGAAGCCGCGGAGAACCCGAGCCAGGACAGCTCGACGCGGCAGCCCCCGATGCCCGGCGCGATCACGCGGGCCTCGAGCTCGGTCATCATCGGGCCGAGCAGGTACGGCCCCAGCTGGGCGAAGTAGCCGCCCAGCAGCACCACCCGCGGGTTGAAGACGTTGATCAGCACGGCCGCGCCGACGCCGAGACCGGTGCCGACCTGGGCGAGCGCGTCGAGCGTGCGCTTGTCCTTCAGCTGCGCGCGGCGGCGGATCATGTCGAGCCGCTGTTCGAGGTCGAGCGACGGGTCGTGCACCGGGTCGTTCGGCGACGCCGCCAGCCGCAGCATCCCGGCCAGCCCGACGAGCGTCTCCCAGCAGCCGCGGCGCCCGCAGCCGCAGACGCGCCCGGCCGGGTCGAGCTGGATGTGCCCGATCTCGCCGGAGAACCCTTCGGCGCCGCCGAGCAGCCGGCCCCCGGAGATCACGCCGCCGCCGACGCCGATCTCGCCGGTCAGGTACACGAGATCGGCGGTCCCGGCGACGCTGCCCATCGCGTATTCGCCGAGCGCGCCGAGGTTCGCGTCGTTGGCCGTGCGGATCGGGAACGCCGGCGGCCCGAGCCGGCGGGTCAGCCGTTCGGTGATGCCGCGGACGACCGGGACGTCGGTCCAGTGCAGGTTCGGCGCGAAGGCGACGGTCCCGCTCGCGACGTCGACCAGCGCCGGGATCCCGACGGTCACGCCGGCCGGCACGACGCCGAGGCGGCGGCATTCCCGCAGCGCCCGCGCGGTCAGCTCGGCGCCGGCGTCGAGCACCTTCTCGACGGGAAGCGCTTGCACGTCGAGCGCGACGCGTTGTTCGAAAAGGACGGTGCCGGTCAGGTCCAGCGCGAGGGCGGTGAGGTAGTCGACGTTGATCTCGACGCCGATGCCGCCGACGCCGCGGCCGTCGAGTTCGACGATCGTGCCGGGGCGCCCCACCGAACCGGCTCGTTCGCGTTCGCCCTCACGGGCCAATCCGCGTCCGACGAGCTCGGAAACGAGGCTCGACACGGTCGCTTTGTTCAGCCCGGTGTCCGCGGCGATGCCCGCCCGGGACCGGGATCCCGCGTCCCGCAGGTGCCGCAGCACCAACGCGAGGTTCGTCCGGCGGACCGCGGCCTGGTCGGCCGGGCGCACCGGTTTGAGCGAGAAGGAGGAGTCCACGCCGACACCGCCCGAGTTCGTCTGGTGGGACAACAAATTAGGGCGGGCGGAACGAACGGGTCAACGAGGTAACCGGGCACCCGGGGCCGGACGAAAGCCGCAAAACCGAGCTGACCAGCGAAACTATCGAACCGGGGCGGGAATGCCGTCCCACGGATGGAGCACGGGTTCGGGTGTGTGGCCGCCGTAATCCCGCCGCCGAACGGGAGCGGTTTCGCAATGCCCCGCTGATCGGGACGTTCCACCGAAAAGCGCAGTCACGCGCGGACTCCGCCATTCGGCCTGCACAATTGCCGGGCGGACGACGAAACTTTCTGAAAGTTTCAGGCGGTGCGCGCGCCGGGGAACGTGAGTGTGCCGAGGGCGCCGACGAGCGGCGCGAGTTCCGGCAGCGCCTCGGCTTCGGCGAGAGCTTCGGCCAGCGCCGTGTCGTGGGTCGGACGGGCCGCCGTCAGCAGGGCGCGCCCGGCCGGCGTCACCTCGGTGTAGATCCCGCGGCGGTCGTCCGCGCAGAGGTAGCGGGCCAGCAGCCCGCGGTCCTCCAGCCGGGTGACCAGCCGCGTCGTCGCGGACTGGCTGAGCACCACGGCGTTGGCGAGCTGGTTCATCCGGAGGTGGAAGCCGTCCTGCCGGCCGAGGACGTCGAGCACCGTGTACTCGCTCACCGAAAGCTTGTGGTCGCGTTCGAGGGCGCGCTGCAGCCGGTCCTCGATCCGCGCGTGCAGCGCGGCCAGCGTCCGCCAGCCCTGCGCGCGCGCTTCGACGGCGTCGTCGTCCAGTGACACGGTTCACCTCTCCCCGGCTTGCGCGCACACCGTTGCACGCTGCACCATCAAGCTTGTGCAATATACGGCGTCTGCAACTATCTCGGACGCTCGTAGTTGCTGACGCTGCTGATCACTCTACCCGGGGAAGAAGGAAGTCCATGCCCGCCGCTCTGCTTGCACTGGCGATCAGCGCTTTCGGGATCGGCACCACGGAGTTCGTGATCATGGGCCTGCTGCCCGAGGTCGCGGGCGACCTCGGGGTCTCGATCCCTTCCGCCGGCCTGCTCATCTCGGGCTACGCGCTCGGCGTCGTCGTCGGGGCTCCCGTGCTCACCGCGCTCGCCTCGCGGGTGCCGCGCAAGACCATGCTCGTCGCGCTGATGGGCCTGTTCATCGCGGGGAACGTGCTCTCGGCCCTGGCCCCGAGCTACGGCCTGCTGATGACCGGCCGGGTGGTCGCCGCCCTGGCGCACGGCGCGTTCTTCGGCGTCGGCTCGGTCGTCGCCGCCTCGCTCGTCGCCCCGGCCAAGCAGGCCGGCGCCATCGCGCTGATGTTCACCGGCCTGACCGTGGCGAACGTCCTCGGCGTGCCCGCCGGCACCGCGCTCGGCCAGGCCTTCGGCTGGCGCTCGACGTTCTGGGTGGTCAGCGCCCTGGGCGTGGCCGGCGCGATCGGCATCCTGGCGCTCGTGCCGCACCAGCGGCCCGCCCCGGGCGCGGGCCTGCGCGGCGAGCTCGCCGTCTTCCGGCGTCCGCAGGTGTGGCTCGCGCTGGTGACGACGGCCCTCGGCTTCGCCGGGGTGTTCGCGTCCTTCACCTACATCGCGCCGATGATGACCGAGGTCGCCGGCTTCTCCAGCGGCGCCGTCACCTGGCTGCTCGTGCTCTTCGGCGCCGGCCTGTTCGCCGGCAACCTGCTCGGCGGCAAGGCCGCGGACCGCAAGCTGATGCCCAGCCTGTACGTCATCCTCGCCGCGCTGGCCCTGGTGCTCACGGCGTTCGTGTTCACCGCCCACGCGCAGGTGCCGGCGGCCATCACGATCGTGTTGTTCGGCGCGGCCGGCTTCGCGACCGTGCCGCCGCTGCAGGCCCGCGTCATGGCCAAGGCCGAAGGCGCCCCGGCGCTGGCCTCGGCGGCGAACATCGCCGCGTTCAACCTCGGCAACGCCGGCGGCGCGTGGCTCGGCGGCCAGGCCATCGAGGCCGGCCTCGGCTACACCGCCCCCAGCTGGATCGGCGCCCTGCTCGCCGCGACCGGCCTGGCCGTGGCGCTCGTCTCCGGCCTGCTCGACCGCAAGTCCCGGGTTAGTTTCGACTCCGGGGAACGGGTACCCGCCCGATGAACCACCCACCGAAAGGAACCTTCGTGACCAGCGTGCCCGTGATCGAACTCAACAACGGCGTCCGGATGCCGCAGCTCGGCTTCGGCGTCTTCCAGGTCCCGGACGCCGAGACCAAGGCCGCGGTGCAGGCCGCGCTCGAAGCGGGATACCGCAGCATCGACACCGCCGCCGTCTACGGCAACGAGGCCGGCGTCGGCCAGGCCCTCGCCGAGTCCGGCGTCGCCCGGGACGAGCTGTTCGTCACCACCAAGCTGTGGAACTCCGCCCAGGGTTACGACGCGACGCTCGAGGCGTTCGACGTCAGCATGGAGAAACTCGGGCTGGAGCAGCTGGACCTGTACCTGATCCACTGGCCGACGCCCGAGCGCGACAAGTACCTCGACACCTGGAAGGCGTTCGAGAAGCTCCACGCCGACGGCCGCGTCCGCGCGATCGGCGTGTCCAACTTCCAGCCCGCGCACCTCGAGCGGCTGCTCGAGCACGCCGAGGTCGCCCCGGCGCTCAACCAGGTCGAGCTGCACCCGTACCTGCAGCAGCGGGAGGTCCGCGAGTTCGACGCGAAGCACGGCATCGCGACCGAAGCGTGGAGCCCGCTCGCCAAGGGCGGCTCGCTGCTGGGCGACCCGATCGTCGCGGAACTGGCGGTCAAGCACAGCCGCACGCCCGCGCAGATCGTGCTGCGCTGGCACCTGCAGCTGGGCAACGTGGTGATCCCGAAGTCCGTTACTCCGTCACGGATCCAGGAAAACTTTGACCTGTTCGAGTTCACCCTCACGGAGGAGGAAGTGGAGTCGCTGACGCCGCTGAACCGCGACGAGCGCACCGGTCCGGACCCGGACACCTTCAACGCCGCCTGATCTTTTCACCCCGAGCCCGGCACTTTCACGTGAAAGTGCCGGGCTCGGTCACAGCTTGCGGGCGACCCCGCCCAGCGTCAGGAAGTTCAATTCGCTCAACGGGTGGATGCGCGGGCCGTCCGGCCACCATTCGTGCAGGTAGACCAATCCCGGCCGGAGCAGTTCGAGGCCGTCGAAGAACGACGCGATCTGTTCCCGCGACCGGTGGACGCTGCCCAGCCCGGTGCCCTGGAAACTGGTCTCCAGCAACCGCGCCAGTTCCTGGCGCGGCGAGTCCTCTTCCGGGTCGAAATTGTGCGTGAGCAGCAGGTACGACCCGGGCGCGAGCGCCGCGACGTACTCCGAGACGATCTTCTTCGCCCGGTCGTAGTCGTCGATGTGGTGCACGATCGACGTCAGGATCAGCGCCACCGGCCGGGAGAAGTCCAGGTGCTCCCGGACGACCGGGTCGGCGAGGGTTTCCGCCGGCTTCGTCAGGTCCGCGCCCGTGACGTGGGTGAGGTAGTTCTCCTCCAGCAAAGCGCGCCCGTGCACCTGCACGACCGGGTCGATGTCGACGTACACCACCTGCGCGTCGGGGTTGTATCTCTGGGCCACCTGATGGGTGTTCTCCGCGGTCGGCATGCCCGAGCCCAGGTCCAGGAACTGGTCGAGGCCACGCTTTCCGGCCAGGAACCGCACCGCGCGGACCAGCCAGTCGCGGTGTTCCTTCGCCATCGTGCGCGCGCCGGGCGCGATCGCCAGGAGCCGCCGCATCGCTTCGCGGTCGACTTCGTAGTGGTCGTGCCCGCCGAGCAACGCGTCGGACAGCCGGGCCAAGCTCGCCTTGCTGAAATCGAGGGCGGCTGCGCCCCCCTCGGCCCCGGACCGCAGGTCCCCAGGCGTCATCGACTCTCCCTCGTCGAGCGGCGGACGAGCCCCTGCCCCGGGCTCGGCCACCGTGTCCGGCAACGGACAGTGCTCAGACTACGACATGGCGTTCATCAAGTGAACCGCGCAAGGGCCTTGCCTGCCAGGCACAATCAGCCGAACAGGAGTTCGTGCCACGACGTTCCGCCGTCCGTGGACCGGTACACAGCGGAGCCGTCGGCCGCGTCGGGCTGGCCGTCGACGACCACCCCGGTGCCGCGGCCCGGGAAGTCCAGATCGGTCAGACTGAGCCCGCGTTCCGAGAGGACGGTCGTCGTCCAGGTGCGCCCGCCGTCCGTCGTGCGGTGCAGGAAGCCGACGCCGCCGCCCTCCGCCGCGATCGTCGCGGACGCCGGTGACGCCGCGCCGAAGCCCTGCGTGATCCCGACGACCGGGGCCGCGTCGGTGCCGCTGAACGTCCCGCCCAGCCGCGCCGCGTGCCGCACGCTCCGTTCCGTCGAGCCCGGCTGGGGCGAGCCGGGACTGCTGCTGCACAACGCCACGACCTGCTTGTCCCGGACACCGGCGAGCGACGCGACCGTCCCCGTCGGGCACGGCGGCGCGGCCGGGGTGAAGCGGACGCCGTCACGCGAGGTCCAGTACTTCTCGTCGCCGTAGTTCGCGCCGAGCGCGACCTGCAGGCCGCCGCCGACGGCGACGTCGCCGTAGGTGATGTCCCCGGTGACCGCGAAGCCCGGCATCGGGACCAGCACCGGCGAGCCGGCGGCCGCCGAGTACAGCCGCGTCGAGCCGCGGCCCTCGCCGTAGGTGCTGAGCACGGCGAATACGCGGCCGCCGGTTTCGGTGATCTTCGAGACGTAGAAGGGTTCCCGCGCGTCGACGAGACCGACCGGGTGCCAGCTCGCGCCGCCGTCCCGCGTCGTCCGCACGTGCACGCCGTCGCTCACGTAGGCGACGCGGTCGGTGACGAACGTCAGCGCGACGTGGTTGTGGTTGTCCGGCAGCGGCATCGAGGGCGCGCCGAGGCGCCGCCAGTGCCGCCCGGCGTCGGTCGTGCCCAGCAGCGCCGGGCACCACGACTTCGCGCAGGGCGAGTAGCCGAGGACGTAGCCGGTGTCCGGGCCGGTCCAGCTGGTCGACGCGGGCTGGAACCCTTTCGGGACAACGGTTTCCGCGGAAGCGGGCGAGGCGGGGACGGCCAGGGCGGTGAGGACGGACAGCGTCAGTGCCGTACGCCGGAGGAGTCTCATGATCACCTGGACGTGCCGTGGCGGCCCGGGTTGCCCACCCGGGGCGAGGTTCAGCCGCCCGGCTCAGCCCAGGCCTTCGACGAACCCCGCGACCATCCGCAGCAGGTCCGCGCCGGCCGCGAGGTCGCCGAGCACGATGAGCTTCAGGACGGACTTCTCCTTGTCGTAGATCGTTTCGACGCGCAGGGACTGCGGTCCCTGCAGCGACGCGTGGACCAGGGTGGCGATCCGGTCCGCCGTCGCCCGGTCGACGTCCTCGATCTCGACGACGCCCGAGAGGTCCGCCTTCTTGGCCGACGCCGGTGCGGCGGCCGGGAGCCCGGTGAAGGCCGCGAGGTCGGCCGCGGTGATCCGGTACTGCTTGCCGATCCGGACGGCCTTCAGCCGCCCGTCCCGCACGTAGTTCCGGACGGTCCGGACGTGCAGCCCGAGCTGCGTCGCGACCTGCTCGACGGAGTAGACCTCCTGCGCCATGACCCTCCTCGATTTCCGCAAAGTACCCTATCACGCCCCATGTTTCGGAAGTTTACGGAACACCGGGTTTGCCTGCGCCGGCATCGGGTACCTCTTCCTGGCACCGCACGCCCCAGATCCGTCCACAGAGGACTGTCGAAAGGACGGCGCCGACGATGCCGTATCCCCCTCCCCCGGAGCAGCCCTACGATCCGCGGTACGAACCCGCCGCCACCGAAGAAGTCGTGGAGCGAACCCCCGTCCGCCTCCGGATCGTGCGCACGGTCAACGCGCTCATCCACCTCCTGTGCGCGGTGTTCGCACTGGTCCTCGCCGTGCACATCGTGCTGGTCTTCGGCGAGGCGAACGCGGCGAACGGCTTCGCGCACCTCATCTCCGAATGGTCGGCCGGCGTCTCCCTGGGCCTGCGCGACCTCTTCACGCCGGACTCCGAGAAGTTCCGGGTGTTCTGCAACGACGGCCTGGCCGCGGTCATCTGGCTGGTCATCGGCGCGGTGCTGACCGACGTCATCACCCGCATCGGCGCCCCCGGCCCGAGGCGGGTCTGGTACCGCCGCCGCAGCTACCGCTGACCACGCGGCTCGCTGCCGACTGCTCGCTGCTCATGAAGAAGCCCTCCCCGGTCCGCCGGAGAGGGCTTCTTTCTTGCGCCCGGAACGTCGGCCGTCCCGAACGGCGCAGTGAAAGGGCCCCCGGATCGTGATCCGGGGGCCCTTTCGCGTGCGGGAGACTCAGCTCTGCTGCGGTTGTTCGGCGACGGTCTCGACCGGCGCCGACTCCGGCTGCGGGAGGGCCTCGGCGGCGTCGGCGGCCCGGGGCGCGGGAACGCGCTCGGCGGCGACCACGTCGAAGTGTTCACGGCACCAACGGCCGTAGCGCCTCGCGTTCACTGTCATTGCGTCCACCTCCTCTCGGGCGGTCCTGGCCACCCCCTCAGCGTCCTCCGCCGGAACGCCGAAAGCCAACATATTTAAGCGGGACTTAAGGACACGGCCGGGTGAATGTCCACAGAGGACGGCCGTCAGCCCGCGAACTCCCGCACGACCGCGGCGCAGAACGCCGGCAGGTCGTCCGGGTTGCGGCTGGAGACCAGGCCGTTGTCCACGACCACTTCTTCGTCGACGACGGTGGCCCCCGCGTTACGCAGATCGGTCCGGATGCTCGGGTACGACGTCAAGGTGCGGCCACGCACGACATCCGCCTCGACGAGCGTCCACGGACCGTGGCAGATCACGCCGACCGGCTTGCCCGCGCGCACGAAGTCGCCCACGAACTTCACCGCCTCGGGGTTCACCCGCAGGTTGTCGGGGTTCATCGTGCCGCCCGGCAGCAGCAGCGCGTCGAAGTCGCCGATCGCCACGTCGGAAACCTTGCGGTCGACGGCGAACGTGTCGCCCTTGTCGATGTCGCCGTTCATCGCCTGGATCTCACCGGTGTCCACGGACACGAGCTGCACGGTCGCGCCCGCGTCCAGCACGGCCTGGCGCGGCTGCTCCAGCTCGACCTGTTCGACGCCGTCCGCGGCCAGGATCGCGACCCGGCGGCCTTCAAGTGCATTCGCCATGGATCGGAATTACCCGCTCCGGCGGCCGGCAAACGCGCCGGCGAACGCGGCAGGCCGGCAAGCGGACGATCAGTCCGCGCACTCCACGGCCAGCACGGCGATGTCGTCGTGGGCGGAGCTGCCGAGCCAGTCGCGCACGGCCTGGCGCAGCTGCCGGACGACCTCACGGGCCGGCTGCCCGGCCGCGGCCGTCAGCACCGCGCGCAGCCGGTCGTCGCCGAACAGCTCCGACGGGTCGTGCCGGTTGCGGGCCTCGGTGATGCCGTCGGTGTAGAGCAGGCACATGTCGCCCGGGCCCAGCCGCACCGTCGCTTCGGCGAACCGCGCCTGCGGCGAGATGCCGACCAGCGTGCCCGGGACGGTGACCTCCTCGACGCCGCCCGCGTGGCGCACGATCAGCGGCGCCGGGTGCCCGCCGGAGGCCAGCGTCAGGTCGACGCCCTCGTCCGTCGGGGTGGCCGTGCCGAGCACGAGGGTGGCGAACCGGCTGCTGCCGCCGGCGATGAGCAGCTCGTTGAGCAGCCGCAGCAACGTCCGGCCGTCGCGCTCGACCATGGCGAGCGCGGTCAGCGCGTGCCGGACCCGCCCGGTCAGCGCCGCGGCCTCGGCGCCCTTGCCGCAGATGTCGCCGAGCACCAGGAACGCGCTGCCGTCGTCGTGCGGGAGGACGTCGTAGAAGTCGCCGCCGACCGCGAGCACCCCGCCGGCCGGCTCGTACCAGGTCTCGAAGCGGGTGCCGGCCAGCTCCGGCGGGTCGATCGGGCGCAGTGTGGTCTCCAGGCCGCGCGTCGCCTCCTCCTGCCGGGCGTAGCGCTGCGCGTTGGCCAGCGCCGTGCCGGCCGCCTTGGCGAACTCGACGACCGCGCGGTCCTGCTCGCCGCCGAACTCCGGGTCCGCACGGCGGCCCAGCAGCAGCGCGCCGGTGACCCCGGCGCTCGCGCTCGGGCCCAGCGAGACGGCCGTGACCTCGGTGTGGTCGGCGAACCGGTCCGCGACGATCGACGGCAGCGTGGCGACCTCGGCCGCGGGCACCGGGACCGGCTGCGGCCGCCCGGTGGCGCCGAACGTCGCCGCCAGCACCGGCGCGACCTGGGGCGGCACCCGCCGGATCCGGCCGTGGCCGTGCGCGGCCGGGGGCTCGCAGCTCCACCACTCCCACCGGCCGCGGGTGGTGGGCAGCAGGACGAACACGGTCTCGGCGAGCGCGGCCGCGGCCAGCTCGGCGATCACGCGGGCGGTGCCGTGGCGGCCGCGCGCGGCCGCCAGCCGGGGCCCGGCGCCGGCCAGGAAGTCGCCCACGTGCCGCCGCGGGGAGACGCTCTCCCCCTCGGGGCCGGCGACCGTCCAGGCGTGCCAGCCGCCGGGCAGGGCCCGGACGCGCGCGGGGTGGCGGTGGCCCGTCACTTCGACGTGCCCGGAGGTCTCGGCGACCGGGTGCAGCTTCGGCTCGATGTCGCCCGTCAGCGTCCGCGCGGCGGGGTTCGCCCAGCGCAGCACACCCGCGGCGTCCTGCAGGAACACGGCGTCCCGCACGTCCTCGAGAACGGCCCGGCCGAAGGCGTCGAACCCCGGCGGCGCGTCACCGCCGGCCATCGGCGGCAGGGCTGCCGACGCCGGAGCCGGACGTGACACCATGCACGGACCTCCTGCCTCCGGACTGCTATCGCACGGCTACCGCGTGAGCGGGCGGACTGGCTCGAAGTGTAGGGCGAATCATGGCACGCTGGGTCGACGACCATGGCTGGCGCATGCGTGGTGGAGAGGGTCGGCACACATGACAACGGAATCCCAGGGCGAAGCGGCGGCGCTGGAGCGGCTGCTCGTGGCGGTGCGGGATCTCGGGGACGGCAACTTCCGGCGGCGGCTCGTGCCGCACGGCGACGGCGTCTCGGCGCAGCTCGCCGTCGCCTTCAACGACATCGCCGAGCGCAACCAGCGGCTCGTGAGCGAGCTGCTGCGGGTGCGCACGGCGGTCGGCCAGGAAGGCAGACTGCTCGAACGGCTCGAGACCGAGGTCGGCCCCGGCGGCTGGAACACCGCCGTCGACGCCGTCAACGGCCTCGTCGAGGACCTCACGCGCCCGGCCATCGAGCTGGAGCGCGTGCTCGGCGGCGTCGCCGACGGCGACCTCTCCCAGCCGATGACCCTCACCCTCGACGGCCGCCCGCTGCAGGGCGCGTACGCGACCCTGGCGAAGACGGTCAACGGCCTCATCGCGCAGCTGACGCGCTTCGCCGTCGAGGTGACGCGGCTCTCCCGCGAGATCGCGGGTGAGGGCCGCCTCGGCGGCCAGGCGGTCGTGCCGGGCGTGTCCGGGACCTGGCGCGACCTCACCGACTCCGTCAACTTCATGGCCGACAACCTCACCGAGCAGGTCCGCAACATCGCGCAGGTCACCACGGCCGTCGCGCGCGGCGACCTGACCCAGAAGATCAACGTCGACGCCCGCGGCGAGATCCTTGAGCTCAAGAACACCATCAACACGATGGTCGACCAGCTCTCCTCCTTCGCCGACGAGGTCACCCGCGTCTCCCGCGAGGTCGGCTCCGACGGCAAGCTCGGCGGCCAGGCCCAGGTGCCGGGCGTCGCCGGCACGTGGCGCGACCTCACCGACTCGGTCAACCTGATGGCCGACAACCTGACCGACCAGGTCCGCGGGATCTCCCAGGTGGCGACGGCGGTGGCCACCGGCGACCTGACGAAGAAGATCGACGTCGACGCCCGCGGCGAGATCCTGCAGCTGAAGAACACGCTCAACACGATGGTCGACCAGCTCTCGGCGTTCGCCGGGGAGGTCACCCGCGTCGCGCGCGAGGTCGGCAGCGAGGGCAAGCTCGGCGGCCAGGCCGAGGTGGCCGGCGCGGCCGGGACGTGGCGCAGCCTCACCGACTCGGTCAACGGCATGGCCGACAACCTGACCGACCAGGTCCGCAACATCTCCCACGTGACCACGGCCGTGGCGAAGGGCGACCTGACGCAGAAGATCACCGTCGACGCCCGGGGCGAGATCCTCGAGCTCAAGACGACCATGAACACCATGGTGGACCAGCTGTCCGCCTTCGCCGACGAAGTCACCCGGGTGGCCCGCGAGGTGGGCACCGAGGGTCAGCTGGGCGGGCAGGCGCAGGTCCCCGGCGTCGCCGGCACCTGGCGCGACCTCACCGGCTCGGTGAACTTCATGGCGAACAACCTGACCACCCAGGTCCGCAACATCGCCCAGGTCGCGACGGCCGTCGCGCGCGGCGACCTGACGCAGAAGATCGCGGTCGACGCCCGGGGCGAGATCCTGGAGCTCAAGACCACGCTCAACACGATGGTCGACCAGCTCTCGGCGTTCGCGGACGAAGTCACCCGCGTCGCGCGCGAGGTCGGTACCGAGGGCAAGCTCGGCGGCCAGGCCACCGTGCCCGGCGTCGCCGGCACCTGGAAGGACCTCACCGACAACGTCAACTTCATGGCGAACAACCTGACCGACCAGGTCCGCAACATCGCCACGGTGACGTCGGCCGTCGCGAAGGGCGACCTGACGCAGAAGATCTCGGTCGACGCGCGCGGCGAGATCCTGGAACTCAAGACCACGCTCAACACGATGGTCGACCAGCTGTCCGCGTTCGCGGACGAGGTCACCCGCGTCGCACGCGAGGTCGGCACCGAAGGCAAGCTCGGCGGCCAGGCGACGGTCCGCGGCGTCGCGGGCACGTGGAAGGACCTCACCGACAACGTCAACGTCATGGCCACCAACCTGACCGACCAGGTGCGCAGCATCGCCACGGTGGCGACCGGCGTGGCCAACGGCGACCTGTCGAAGAAGATCTCGATCGTCGCCCAGGGCGAGGTCGCGGCGCTGGCCGAGACGCTCAACGGCATGGTCGAGACGCTCCGCGCGTTCGCCGACGAGGTCACGCGCGTCTCGCGCGAGGTCGGCACCGAAGGCATCCTCGGCGGCCAGGCGCGGGTCCCCGGCGTGGCCGGGACCTGGAAGGACCTGACCGAGAACGTCAACTTCATGGCGCACAACCTGACCAGCCAGGTGCGGAACATCTCACAGGTCACCACGGCCGTCGCGCGGGGCGACCTGACGAAGAAGATCGACGTCGACGCCCGCGGCGAGATCCTCGAGCTGAAGACGACCATGAACACGATGGTCGACCAGCTCTCGGCGTTCGCCTCCGAGGTCACGCGCGTGGCGCGCGAGGTCGGCACCGAGGGCCAGCTGGGCGGCCAGGCCGAGGTCGACGGCGTGTCCGGCACCTGGCAGCGGCTCACCGAGAGCGTGAACCAGCTGGCCGGGAACCTGACCACGCAGGTCCGCGCGATCGCGCAGGTCGCCACCGCGGTGACGGCGGGCGACCTGACCCGGCACATCACGGTCGACGCGTCCGGGGAGGTCGCCGACCTCAAGGACAACATCAACCAGATGATCGCGAACCTCAAGGAGACGACGCGGACCAACACCGAGCAGGACTGGCTGAAGACGAACCTCGCCCAGCTGTCCGGCCGGATGCAGGGGCACCGCGACCTCGCGTCGGTCGGCGCGCTCATCCTGTCCGAGCTGGCGCCGCTGGTGCGCGCCCAGCAGGGCGCGTTCTTCCTGGCCCGCGACGACGACCGCGACGGCACGGTGCTGGAGTGCATCGCCGCCTACGGTCTCGCCCAGTCCCGCGCCGGCCTGCGGTTCGCGATCGGCGAGTCGCTGATCGGCCAGGCCGCCGTCGACCACCGCACGATCCTGGTCCACAACGCGCCGCCGGAGTACGCGCTGGTGTCGTCCGGGCTCGGCTCGGCGTCGCCGGTCAACCTGATCGTGCTGCCGGTGCTGTTCCAGGGCGAGGTGCTCGGGGTGCTGGAGCTGGCCTCGGTCAACGAGTTCAGCACCGTCCACCAGGACCTGCTGGAGCAGCTGCGCCACACGATCGGCGTCAACGTCAACACGATCCTGTCGAACTCCCGCACCGAGGCGCTGCTCACCGAGTCGCAGCGGCTGGCGCAGGAGCTGCGGGCCCGGTCCGAGCAGCTGCAGGCCCAGCAGGGCGAGCTGCGGCGGTCCAACACCGAGCTGGCCGAGAAGGCCGCGCTGCTCGCCCAGCAGAACCGCGACATCGAGGTCAAGAACAGCGAGATCGAGCAGGCCCGCCAGGAGCTGGAGGAACGCGCCGGGCAGCTGACGGTCGCGTCGCAGTACAAGACCGAGTTCATGGCGAACATGTCGCACGAGCTGCGGACGCCGCTGAACAGCGCGTTGATCCTGGCGAAGCTGCTGTCGGAGAACCCCGAGGGCAACCTCACCGAGAAGCAGATCCAGTTCGCCCGGACGATCTACGCGGCGGGCTCCGACCTGCAGCAGCTGATCAACGACATCCTCGACCTGGCCAAGGTCGAGGCCGGCCGGCTCGACATGCAGATGTCGGACATCACGCTGCCGGAGCTGGTGGACTACGTCGAGTCGCTGTGCCGGCCGCTCACGGCCGACAAGGGCCTGGAGTTCGCCGTCCACATCGACCCGCCGGTGCCGGGCAGCGTCCACACCGACGAGCACCGCCTCCAGCAGATCCTGCGCAACCTGCTCTCGAACGCGGCTAAGTTCACCGACGAGGGCAGCGTCCGCCTGCACATCCGCGCGGCCGACCCGGCGGAGGTCGAGCAGGAGGCGCTGCGGAACGCGCCGGGCATCATCGCGTTCGCCGTCGAGGACACCGGCATCGGCATCCCCGAGGAGAAGCTGGCGGTCATCTTCGAGGCGTTCCGCCAGGCGGACGGCACCACGAGCCGCAAGTACGGCGGCACCGGCCTGGGCTTGAACATCAGCCAGCAGCTCACGGAGCTGCTCGGAGGTGAGCTGCGCGTGGTCAGCGAGCCGGGCAAGGGTTCGACGTTCACCCTGTACCTCCCGGTGGCGGCGTCGAACCTGGTCGACCCGGCCGTGACGGCGCTGTCGTCGCCCAGGCTGCCCCCGGTCCCGAGCACGGTCCTGGTGGCCGCCCCCGACATCGCCCCGAAGCGCTTCCAGGGCGAAAAGGTCCTGATCGTCGACGACGACCTGCGCAACGTCTTCGCCCTGGCCGCGGTCCTGGAGCAGGCGGGCCTGGAGGTCGTCTACGCCGAGACGGGCGTCGACGGCATCCGCGCCCTGGAGCGCAACGAGGACACGGCCCTGGTCCTGATGGACGTGATGATGCCGGAACTGGACGGCAACGCGACGATCGCGGCCATCCGAGCGGAAGCGGCCAACGCCGACCTCCCGGTGATCGCGGTGACCGCGAAGGCCACCGCGGAGGACCGGGCAAGGACGCTGGCCAGCGGCGCGGACGACTACATCACCAAGCCTGTGGACACGGACAAACTGCTGGACGTGATAGCCGCCAAGCTCGAGGCGGACGCCGCCTCGGCCGTTGGAGCGGGTGACGGGAATCGAACCCGCGTAGCTAGTTTGGAAGACTAGGGCTCTACCATTGAGCTACACCCGCGTGCCCCCGAGGTACCCGGGTGCGAGGTCAGCTTAGCGTGACCCGCTAGGCTGATCGCACACCCCCCTGGGGGTGGGACCGGGATGTGGCGCAGCTTGGTAGCGCATTCGCTTTGGGAGCGAAGGGTCGCAGGTTCAAATCCTGTCATCCCGACCAGATAGTCTTCTTTCACACCACGCCCGACGAGCGAATGCTCGCCGGGCGTGTTTGTATTCTCACCGTCTGCCACCGCGACGACTTCCCCGAACGCGACCACGGGGCGGCCAGACCATCCCGCCCGGCCAGTCGCGGCAATCGAATTCGATGCGTCCCCGGCCACCTGGGCCGCCTCCATCGCCCGCCGCGGGAACCCGGAGCTGTCCACCCGCCACTGGGTAGCGGCAGTGCAGGCCCAGACCCACGCCGGCCTTGGCGACTTCGCGTCATGCGAACAGTCGCTAGCCACTGCGGAAGAAGTCACAGCTATGGATGGACCGGTACATACCAGCGGCTGGCTGCGATTCGAGGGCTCGCGCCTGGCTGAGGAGCGCGGGGCGTGCTATGTCGAGCTCGGCCGCCCGGACCTGGCCGAAGCCACTTTGACGGATGCCCTCTACCAGGACATTTCCCCGCGTCGCCGAGGCAGCGTCCTGACGGATCTCGCCACGATTGGCGTGCAGCGGCGCGACACCCACCAGCTCGTCACCTATGGCAACGCCGCGCTTGACGCCGCCCGGCAGACCGGCTCGGCCGGGTACGTCGACCGTAAGCTGGCGGTGCTCCGTCCGCAGCTCGAACCGTTCCGAGCTGACAGCCACGTCCGTCACCTTGAGCAAGAGATTGCCCGGCTCAAAGCCGTCCCCGCGTAGCCCTAGGAGTCTGTTGTCTGACGAGAACGGCCGCGTCTTCCGCGAAGCCTGGATTGCTGGCGTCACGAAGCACTACCCGGGCGAGCCGAAGCCCGGCTACATCACGCCGTGGGACGAGGCGCCCGACTGGGAGCGTCAGAGTGCGGCCGCCGTCTACGAGCAGGTGGCGGTCTTTATCCAGGTGACGGCCGGCGCGGCCACGAAACTAACCCGCGAGCAGAAGGGGCGCTTCGTCTCGCTGTGCTGGATTGGCCAGATCTACAAGCACATCCCCGAGCCGAAGTCCGCCTACGTGGCTGACTGGGACGACCTGCCGGACTGGCAGAAGCAGACGGACATGGAGATCTTCGAGCGGACTGAAAAATCAGTGTAAAGGCTAGACAGTATTAAGATATAGCGAAAGAGGTTTTCTTAATGGCTCGGGTTCCCGGCTCGTCTCCAGACGAAAACTTGGCTGTTGAGCAGTTCCCGCAGCTTAACCGAGAGTTCTACTCGGCCGAACCGTGTCGCTACTTCACCTATCGTCTCAATCTCTTGATGCTTGCAGCGGGCAAGCCTGAGGCGCTCGACCAGCTGATGGCGAACGGCGTGACTTACGGTGACTTGATCGCCGAGGTCGAATTATCCGAACCGAAGGACGAAGACCAGCGCCACCACCAGGAATTTCTGACCGCCGAGGCCGAGGTGTTGCTTCATCACGCCTCGGAGGCTCCGCTTCGCTTGTACTTCGCCCACGCCGAAACGCCGCCCTGTCCTTGACTAGAGTGCACATGACTACGACTCCCTGCCGAATTCAGCAAACGCGTCGATAAGCTTCGAAGCGAGCCGATTCCGCCTGAACATATCGCCAAGGCTTTTCTTGGGCCCATACCAACCAAGCCACGTGAAGCCTTTGACACCGGCCTGAATAATCTTGACCGCTTCCTCCGCCTTCCAGCAGATCGAGTGATGGACGATAAGAGTCTCTATAATTCCGCAAAGCATGGGCTTGCAATCCTGACTGGACCAGCCTCATTCACCGTAACTAGCGAGCAAAGCGGTGCATCATTCGGTTCGATGGTCAAAGCATTAGCTACCTGGAACTTCACACGGCCGAGGACAAGAAAAAGACATGGCGTCGTACGACACGCTGACTCAGCTTTGAGGAGTCATTGTGGCTAACTCGGCTCGCACTAAGCCAGATGGACAGCTTGTGGTCCATCGCCAAGGCTAGTTATATCGACACGGACATCGCGGGAGTCCAAGTTGTAACCGCTGAAGCTCTTGACGAGCTGGGCCGCCGCGCCACACGCGGTGGAGCCGGAATTACGCGCAGCAGCTTCTCGCTTGACTACTACGCCCAGAACTAGTTCCACCAGCGCCGAGATCAACAGTTCAGTCGCAACAGGAGTTAGCAACTAACCAACTTTACGCCGCCGCCAACCACCCTTCCCAGTGAAAGAAATTGGCACGTTTGGCGGCTAGCCTGTCAGTCGACAGGGGGTTCTTGCCCGTGCGGCGATCGGGTAGACGTACATGAAAAAGTGGCTAATCAAAATTCTTCGCTTTGCACCTTTCGCGTGGCTTACTGCATTCGTCGGTGTCATCATCAACATAGTTAGCGACGGACTAAGCAAAGGAGGATTCCCCTGGGGTTGGATCGTCATTCTTGCGTTCACCTCACCCATTGCGGCTGCCATCAGCCCTCCCGGAGAGCCAAAATCACTAGAGTCTCTTATTCAGAAGTACAAAGAAGAAGCGCCGGCCATTCAAATGGAAGATGACGCAAAGGCGGTTACCACAAAGATCGACTTACTTCGCATTTCAAAGCTAACCGGTGAAGTGCTAGCTTTTATTGCAGAGGAGTTTATTTTCTTGCTGACTATTCCCGGCTCCGCCGTGGGCATCTTTTATATTTTTTGGATGTTAACAGGAAAACCGCAGTTATGGTAAAAGTCGGGCACGAGACTTATCCCACCTACTATCGATACCTCTTCCGGGCACGTTCCGCGAACCTCCGAACACCCGTGCTATTCATTCGCCACCGAGCCATCTCAATACTGACATTGAAGTGATTTGCCACCTCATCGTCAGTCCAGCGCTTGAAAGCGGCCCATCTGGCACCTTCCCAGGGAACGAGCAGTTCACCCGAGAACTCTGCCGCTTCCTCTTCGACCACTGAGGATGATGAACGGCAACCTTTATCATCCGTAATCAGAAGTTTGAACTCGTGCTCCAGGATCACGTGCGCCATCTCGTGAGCCATCGTCGAGCGCCGTCGACACAAGTTATGGGTGTGATTCTCAACGACATAGCAACCGGCACCGAACGGCACGAGAGCAGCCGAGAACTTCGCGCTGCCGTCGGTCGTGAAGTACTCCGCAGCCTCGGCTGGCAGTCCTGATTCTGCCAACGTAAGCACATCAACTCCATACTCCTCGGCAAGCGCATACGGATCGATCTCCTCGGTCGGACCAAGGTCGATTTCCTTACGCACTTCAAGAGCAAGCCGTTTGGCCTTCGCCTTGAAGCCGTGCAGCAGTCCCACTTACCTCTCCCGGCGGTCCGCCCTGATCTTCTTCATGGTCGCGCTCACAATATCCATCAAGTACTCCTGCTCAGCTTCGTTGAAGTCGCTCCGAGCACGGAGGAGCGGCGCGAACTGCGCCTCAAACTCAGGTTCCGGCTTGGCTTCCTCCTCTTGGTCCAGCTCGATCATGAAGTCCTCGGCGGGTAGCCCGAGCCACTGCACGAGTGCAACAAAGCCGTCGAGATCGGGGCGATGACCGTTACCCATCCGACTGAGGAGCGAAGGGCTAACCCCGGCCTCGTGGGCGACCTGGCGCCACGACAGCTTCCGCGCTCGACGCTGACCATCGAGCGCGTCATACAGGCGTCTGGTGTCAATGCGTCCGCTCATCACTACCTTCCGTTACGCGGGCCTTGCAGTCTGACACGAGTGTGTCGCTACTGCAACATCCTGTGTTACCGTCCTTCTGACACGGTGTTGCAGTACTGCAATACCTCCATAAAGTTGATCTAGGAGGCCAGTATGGCCACGAACACGGGGCGCGGCTCCCGGGTGGGTGCAGTTCGCCGCCGGAGCCAGACCCAGAACCCCCTCACCCGCCTCTGGACCAAGCGTGGCCAAGGCGGCCAATTCATGAGCGGCAAGAAGACGCCCTTCAAGGGCGTTCGGAAGGAGCACTAACCCATGACCATCCGCATCACGGCCATCCGCCTCTCCGGCGGTCAGGGCCACGAGCACATCAGCCGCCTCTGGTGGACCAACCCCGCCGACGGGAGCACCAGCGACAACACGCGCGCCGAGATCGTCGCGTGGATCGAAGACAAGAACGGCAAGGCTTACGTCGAGGACGCCCGGAGCAACCGGGCTGATGTCGGGGTCGTGACGCCGGCTCACGGGTCGAAGTACCTGCGGACCTACGCCGACAGCAAGTGGACCGACAACCTTCTGGCGCTGCCGCAGAAGTAGTTAGCTGAGGCCGAGACGAAAGAAGGACCACACCGTTGCAGCCGGTGTGGTCCTTCTTTCGTCTAGCTAACGATCCATGTCGACGTTATCAGGTTGCAGTGAAGCTCGGAAGTTACGACCGCTGCGGCCATAGCGCTCGGCCTTCGGAACTCCCGCCCGATGAAGCCGATGCCGCACGGTCGTCTCCCCCACCCCGAACTTGACCGCGATCTGAGCATAGGTCCAGCCTCGCCGGTACAACTCAACCGCACCGGGCACGTAGTCCGGCGAAGCCCTGGGCTCGCCGTAACGACGCCGCGGACTCGGAGATGTTTGCTGACGGTGCCCCGATGAACACCGAAGCGGTCAGCAAGTCGCGCGACCGACTCCCCTGCTGCGTGAGCAGCTACCAACGCGTCTACATCGGCGGAGCTCAGCTGACGGGCGGTACGACCACTTTTAGCGCTATAATCACTACCGTAAGTGATCAACGGCCAGGTATCGGCCATCCTGACGAGGCGCTTTACCTGATGAGAAGGCCTTGAAAAGGCTTCAATCACCCCGACTTACAGGCCCTGCTGGTCGCGGGGCCGGCAGAGGATCGCCGCTGTCCGGGGTCCTCGTCAGCCATGCGTATGCCGATGAAGAGTTCGTCACGCTCTTCGGCTGGAAGCCAGGGACGCTGTCCTCCCCGGAATAGCCCGTTCGTTTCCAGGCCAATGTGTTGAGGCGATCGGCCCATCCTGCGTCGATCTTGTTGTATTTCTTCGCTTTCTCGCGACTTCCCCTCACGGAGAGGTGATGTCCGATGAACAGGCCGACCCGTGCCGGTGTCGTGCTGGCTGTCACGGCCGTTCTGGTCGTGGCCTGTGGGCGTGTCCCGGAGCCGGCGGCGCCGTCCGCCTCCGATGGCGGCAGCAGCAGCGGTGTCGTGACCTCCGCCGCGTCCACTCTGCAGGCGCCCACCACCAGCGCGCTGGGGTTGACCAGCTCCAGCGGTACGACCAGCCGGAGCGTCGCGCCGCTGACGACCACTCCGAGATCGAGTAAGGCCGCGGACACGACCACCGCCGTCACGGAGAAGCCGCCGGAGCCGCCCAAGCCGCCGGATCGGTGGGTGCTCGGTTCCGCGGACCGGCGCAGTCTCGAACAGCAGATCGGGACCTCCTTCACCAACTTCTCCGTCGACGACTTCTACCGCCGGGTCTGCCCCGCGCACGACGTCTGCGTCCACAACGCCTTCCGCGAAGAGCCGAGCCTGGGGCACGCGGACGAGGACTGCTGGGTCGGCCGCAACGAGATCCCCGACCCGCTGGCCGAAGGCGGCACCGTGACCTGGGTCGTCAACAACCTCTGCGATCCCGCTTGACCGCGCGGCGCGTGGCCGGGCGGCCGCGGGAATCCGGCGTCACGCGTGACGCGCCGTCGCGGGCCTTGAAGGTCTTCAGCTCCATTCTCGCGCCCACCACCGTGCTGACCGCGCTGCTGTTCTACTTCGGTACCCAGCACGCCAACGCGTTCTACGGGTGGTTCGGCGTGCACTACTCGGTGCTCGGGCTGTCGGTCGCCGACTACCTGATCCGCGCGAGCGACGGGATGACCGTGCCGATCACCGCCGTCGCCGCCGTCGGGCTCGCCACCCTCTGGGCCCATCGCCTGCTCGAAGCCCGGCTGTCGCCGCCGGCGTGGCAGACGCTGCTGCGGCGGGCCGTGCCCGTGCTCGCCGTCGCCGGGATCGTGCTGGTCGTCGTGGGCCTGACCGGCCTCGCCGAGCCCGCCCTGCTCTACCGGTTCGCCGGGCTGCCGGGGTTGTGCATCGCCGTGGGGTTCCTGTTCTTCCCGCTCGCCGACCGCCTGCACCAGGCCCGCACCGGCCGCCGCGGGTCGCCGACCGCGGCCGTCGTGCAGTGGACCTTCACCTTCGTGCTCGTCACCATCGGCGCGTTCTGGTCGGTGACGGACTACTCGTCCGCGCTCGGCGAACGCCGCGCGTACGAGTACGAGGTCGCCCTGCCGACGATGGCCGACACCGTCGTGTTCAGCGGCAAGGACCTCGGCCTCCGGGCGCGCGGGGTGAAGGTGACGCCCTGCGCGCCCGACGCCCAGTACCGGTTCCGCTACGACGGGCTCGTGCTCGTCCAGCAGTCCGGCGGGACGTCGATGCTGCTCCCCCGGCAGTGGAACCGCGCGGACGGCACGGCAATCCTGCTGCCCGCCTCCGGCGACGTCCGGCTGGAGTTCGCGCCGAACGGCACGTCCCGGGACCGCACCTGCTAGCCCGGCAGCCACGCCCGCAACGACTCCGCGATCAGCTCCGGCTGCTCTTCCGGCGTGTGGTGACCGGCGACGACGGGGTGGTGCACCACCGCCAGCGACGCGAAGGTGTCCCGGCACCAGTCGATCATCGGCGGTGTCAGCATCGTGTCGTGGCCCGGTTCGAACGTGATCAGGAGCTTCGGGATCTCCGGCGTCGCTGCCAGCCAGGCGCCGAACGACTCGATGCGCGACACCACTGATGCCGGCTCGCCGCCCAGGGGCAGGGAACGCGCCCAGCGCAGCAGCGGAACGTCGTGCGTGGTCCGGTACTCCGGCGGGAGTCCGGTGAAGAAGCCCGACAGATCCGTCGACGTCTTGATCGCGCGGAACACCTCCGCGCCCGCCGGCGGGAACTCCTCCCACGTCATCGGCTTCAGGATCGCCTCCGTGAACGCCAGACCGCGGACACGCCCCGGGTGCCGCGACGCCCAGTCCGCGGCCAGGGCGCCGCCCCAGTCGTGGCCGATCAGGACGACGTCCTCCAGGACCAGTTCGTCGAACCAGGCGTCCAGGTAGCGCGCGTGGTCGGCGAACGTGTACTCGATGTCCGGGCGCGCCGAGGCGCCCATGCCGATCAGGTCCGGCGCCAGACGGCGGCCCGGCAGGGACGGCATCACGTTGCGCCACAGGTACGACGACGTCGGGTTGCCGTGCAGGAACACCAGCGGCGCACCCGTCCCGATGTCCTGATAGGACAGTGCCGTCACTTGAACGCCGCCGCGTTGCGCGCGGCCCACTCGGTGAACGGACGCGGCGGGCGGCCCAGCACCCGCGAGACGTCCGGGCTGACGCGCTGCTCCTGCGGGGTCGGCGCGCCCAGGATGCCCAGCGTCACGTCCGCGACCTCCGGCGGCATGAAGCCGAGCATCGCCGCGCGTGCTTCCTCGCGGGTCCGCGGCACGAAACGCACCGGCTCGCCCAACGCCTCCCCGATCGCCGCCGCCTGCTCGCGAGGGGTGATCGGAGCAGGGCCCGTCAGCTCGTAGACGTCGCCGGCACGTCCGGACAGCAAGGCCGCCGCGGCCACCGCGGCGATGTCCTCCGGGTCGACCACCGGCAACGCGACGTCACCGAACGGCGCCACCACCTGCCGGGACGTCCGCACGCTTTCCGCCCACTGCAAGGCGTTCGACGCGAACCCGCCCGGGCGCAGCATCGTCCACTTCAGACCCGAGGCTCGGACGGAGTCCTCCAGCACCGCCGGGTGCCGTCCCGTCGCGACGCCCTGGGACGACAGCAGCACCACCCGCTCGACGCCGGCCGCGCGCGCCGCGGCCAGCACGTCGTCCACGGGCGCGAAACCGCCCGGCACCATCAGGAACAGCGCCTCGGCACCGTCCAAAGCAGACTCGACGACGGGCACCACACGCACGCCGTCCGGCACGTCCGCCGTCTCTCGGCGGGATACCGCCGTCACCTGTTCACCGGCCGCGGCCAGCGCTCGCACCAGCGGCCGTCCGACGTTCCCCGTCGCTCCCATGACTGTGATCATGCGGGGGACGCTACATTCCGACGTATAGTAGGTACCTAGAGGAAAGTAATGGCTGGAGGCCCCGAAAGTGACCGGAACCACACCCGAGCTGGCCTGCCCGATCGCGCCGGTGGTCGACATCGTCTTCAGCCGCTGGACGACGCCGATCCTGTGGTCGCTGAAGGAATACGGGCGGCAGCGGTTCGTCGAGCTGGAACGCCGCATCGGCACGATCACGCCGAAGGTGCTCACCCAGCGGCTGCGGCAGCTGGAGCGCGACGGCCTCGTCCTGCGGACCTACCACGCCGAGGTCCCGCCGCGGGTGGAGTACGAGATCAGCGAGCTGGGCCGCAGTCTCGGGCCGCTGTTCGCGAGCCTTTCGGAGTGGTCGGGCAACCTCGGCAAGGTCGAAGCGGCCCGGGAGGCCTACGATAGCCGGTCCCGCCGCTGAGGTGCGACAGGTCCGGGGCCCGCACCGGGCCGGCGCGGGTCCCGGAGAAGCTACTCCGTGACCTGCCGGGCCGTGGCCATCGCGCGTTCGGTCTCCCAGAACGCGCGCATCGACGTGATCAGGCCGTCGTCGCCGACGCGGTAGACGAACACGCCGTCCGTGTCGACGCGGTAGCCGCCCGGGAGGTACGTCGTGATCGTGCCGACGTTCGCCACCTCGGCGCCCGCCGCGTGGGAGTCGCGGATGACGAACTCGAAGCGCTCGACGTTGCCGATCGTCTTGTCCCAGAAGGCACTGATGCCGTCGTGGCCATGGTGCCCCTTGCCCGTCTCGTCGAACATCGACGGCCCGACCGGGTCCTCGACGACACCGTCGGCCGCGAACAGCGCCAGCCACGCGTCCTTGTCCCCCGCCGTCACCGCCGTCATCGACGCCAGCGCCGCGCGCCGCGCCGGCGGCTGCTCCTTCTCCGTGTCCCAGCTGACCTGCACGCCCATCGCCGTCACTCCCCGAACTTGTCGATGATCTCGGCCCCGAACTTGCGGATCGACTCCAGCTTCGGTTCGACCGGGGCGTCGAAGCCGACGCCGTCGAACACCCACGGCATCGTGATGATGTCGGTGACACCCGCCTCACCCTGCTCGCGGTAACCGTCGAGGCCGAACTTGTCGATGCAGACGGCCTGGTACTCGAACGGGTCGTCGGCGCGGCCGCGCTCGGCCAGCAGCTCCTTCAGCCGGGCGATGGTCTCGCGCAGCTCCTCGAGCTTCATCATCGCCGAGGACCAGCCGTCGGCGACGCGGGCCGCGCGCCGCAGCGCGACGTCGGTGTGGCCGCCGATGTAGAACGGCACCCGCGACGGCGGCGCCGGGCTCATCTGCAGCTTGTCGAAGTCGTAGAACTCGCCGTGGTACTCGACCATGCCGCCGTCGAGGATCAGCCGGAGCACGTCGATCGCCTCGTCGACGCGCTTGCCGCGCCGCTCGAACGGCACGCCGCAGTACTCGAACTCCTGCGGCAGCCAGCCGACGCCGAGGCCGAGCCCGAACCGGCCGCCGGTGAGCACCGACGCCGAGCCGACCTGACGCGCCAGCAGCACCGGGTTGCGCGAGCCCAGCTTCAGCACCGACGTGTAGAACTCGATGCGGCTGGTGACCGCGCCCATGGCGGCGGTCGCGACCAGCGGGTCCACCCAGGGCGTTTCGGCGGTCCAGAACCGGCTGCCGTCGGGGGTGTAGGGATAGTCTGTGGAGACCGTCTCGGCGTAGAAGAGCGAGTCCGGCAGGGCGATGGCGGCGAAGCCGGCCTCTTCCGCCGCCCGGGCCAGCTCGCCCAGCTGATCAAGCGGGTTCATCGCGATCGACAGGGTGAACTTCATACCGCGGAACTATAACGTGTTCTAGTTTCTTCGGCCAGGCCTGACGGTGGGCCGGATCACTACCCGGGAACCCTCCGCGCAACGTCCGCGTTGTCCGAATCACAAGGTGACTTCCGGTCACCGGGCACCGAGCTTCTGGGAGTGGTCCATGGGCACCGCGATCTTCCTGATCGTGCTCGTCGTCGTGATCGTCGGTGGCGGCCTGTATTTCTCGCGGCAGCGCGCCGCGGCCCGGCAGCGGGAACTCGACGACGCCAAGGCCGACGCGCGGCGCCTCGTCGAACGGCTCGGCGGCCAGGTCCTCAACCTCAACGGCACGGACACCGCGTCGCAGCAGGCGATGGCCGACGCGAGCGAGCGCTACAACGCGGCCGGCTCGCAGATGGAGCAGGCCCGCACCATCGAGCAGGCCCGGCTGGTCAAGGACACCGCCGTCGAAGGCCTCTACTACGTCCGCGCCGCGCGGGTCGCGATGGGCATGGACCCGGGCCCGCAGCTGCCGGAGGAGGCCGAGCGCGAGCGCGCCGGGAAGGTGACCGAACGCCGCGACGTCGACGTCGAGGGCCAGCACTACGCCGCCTCCCCGGACGCCGGCCAGGACACGCCGTACTACTACCCCGGCGGCCGCGTGGCCGGCCGGCCGGTGCCGCAGGGCTGGTACAGCGAGCCGTGGTGGAAGCCCGCGCTCGTCGCCGGCGCCTGGGGCCTCGGGTCGATGTTCCTGTTCAGCGCGATGTTCTCCGGCATGGGCGGCATCGCCAGCGCCGGGGCCTGGGAGTCGGGCTACGACGCCGGCCAGCAGGACGCGCTCGACTCCGGCGGCGGTGACGGCGGCGGCGATGGTGGCGACGGCGGCGGCGGTGACGGCGGAGGCGACTTCGGCGGTGGTGACGGCGGCGGCGGCGACTGGGGCAGCGGCGGTTTCGACGGCGGCGGCTTTGACGGCGGTGGCTTCGACGGGGGCGGTTTCGACTTCTGAGCACCGGCTGGCATCCTCCTGGACGACTTCAGGAGGATGCCGTGGCGAGAGTGCTGATCCCCGTCCCGGCCCGGGACTCGGACCCGTCCGAAGTGGCCGTCAGCCGGGCGGTGCTGAGCCGGGACCACACGGTCGTCTTCGCGACACCCGGCGGCACGCAGGCCACCTGTGACGAGCTGATGGTCACCGGCGAAGGCCTCGACCTGTGGAGCCGGGTGCCGGGCTTGAAGAAGCTCACCGCGCTCGGCCGCGTGCTGCGCGCCGACGCGGCCGCGCGTGACGCCCACCGCGCGCTGCTCGCGGATCCCGCGTGGCGCACCCCGATCCGCTGGGACGACATCAAGCTCGACGACGTCGACGGCGTGCTCCTGCCCGGCGGGCACCGGGCCCGCGGCATGCGCGAGTACCTCGAAAGCCCCGTGCTGCAGGGCGTGGTCGCCGACGCCTTCCGCCGCGACCTGCCGGTCGGCGCGATCTGCCACGGTGTCCTGCTGGCCGCGCGCAGCGTCGACCCGACCACCGGCCGTTCGGTGCTGCACGGCCGCAAGACGACGGCGCTGACCTGGCAATTGGAGCGGACGGCCTGGCGGCTCGCGCGCCGGACCCGGTTCTGGGACCCGGACTACTACCGCACCTACCTCGAGGAACCGGGGCAGCCCGAGGGGTACATGTCGGTGCAGCAGGAGGTCACGCGCGCGCTGGCGCGGCCGACGGACTTCCTCGACACGACCGACCGGGTGAAGGCGAGCGGCCGGGCCCGCGACCGGCTCGACGACGAGCGTCCGGCGTTCGTCGTCGAGGACGGCAACTACGTCTCGGCCCGCTGGCCCGGCGACGTGCACACGTTCGCGAAGGTCTTCGGCAAGCGGCTCTGAGTCAGGCCGGCTGGCAGGTCGGGCACCAGTACAGGTTCCGCCCGACCAGCGACGACGTCTCCACCGGCGTCCCGCACACCAGGCACGGCTCGCCGGCGCGGCGGTAGACGTACACCTCGCCGCCGTGGCGGTCGACGCGCGCCGCGCGGCCCATCGCCTCCGGGAGGTGCTCCGGACGGACCGTGTCGATGCGGCCGACGCGGACGCCGTCACGCATCAGCGTCACCAGGTCGGCCCACATGTCGTCCCACAGCGCGCGGTCCAGCGCGCGGCCCGGCGTCAGCGGCGCGACGCCGTGGCGGAACAGGACTTCGGCGCGGTAGACGTTGCCGACGCCGGCCAGCACCGCCTGGTCCATCAGCAACGCGGCGACCGAGACCTTCGACTTCGAGATCCGCGCCCAGGCCTTGTCCGGCTTCGCGTCGCGGCGCAGCGGGTCGGGCCCGAGACGCGCCTTGATCGCGTCGGCCTGGGCCGGGTCCAGCAGCTCGCACGTGTTGGGGCCGCGCAGGTCCGTCCACTGTGTCCGGCCGACCAGGCGCATCCGGACCTGGCCCACCGGCGGCGGCGCGGGCAGCTCGCCCTCGCCGAAGATGCCGATCAGGCCGAGGTGGACGTGGACGATCCCGTGCGGCCCGTAGTCGTGGAACAGGTGCTTGCCGTGCGCCTCGGCGCCGACGAGCACCCGACCGTCCAAACGGGACGCTTCGGCGGCGAAGCGGCCCTGCGGGCTGCTCACCTCGACCGGGGCACCGGCGTAGCGGCGCTTGTGCAGCCGGGCCAGCCGGTGGAGCGTGTGCCCCTCGGGCATCAGGCCTCCGGCAGGGCCGGCGGGGTGCCGGTGCGCTCGTAGTCCAGCAGCTGCTGCACGCGGCGAGCGTGCCGCTCCTCGGGCGAGACCTCCGTCGCGAGGAAGGCCTCGACGATCTCGGTGGCCTGCTCGGCGGTGTGCATCCGGGCGCCGACGCCGATCAACTGGGCGTGGTTGTGCTCGCGGCACAGCTTGGCCGTCTCGACGCTCCAGGCCAGGCCGGCGCGGGCGCCGGGCACCTTGTTCGCGGCGATCTGCTCGCCGTTGCCGGAGCCGCCGACGACGATGCCGCGGCTGCCCTCGTCGGCCACGACGCGCAGCGCCGTCTCGACGCAGTAGGCCGGGTAGTCGTCGGCCGCGTCGTAGACCCGCGGGCCGATGTCGGTGACCTCGTGGCCCTGCTTCTCCAGGTGAGCCACCAGGTGGTTCTTCAGCTCGAAGCCGGCATGGTCGGATCCCAAGTAGACACGCACGGCTGGGAGTCTGCCATCACGGCCGGTTTCCGGCATGCTCCGGGGGTGGGGATCTGGGAGCAGTCGGGACACGACGTCAGGCTCGACTGGGGCGCCGAAGGGGTGGCCGCGCTCGGCCGGGAATGCGCCGTGCTGGTGGTCGTCGACGTGCTTTCCTTCAGCACCACCACGGATCTCGTGGTCGGCCGCGGCGGCCGGGTGCTGCCCGTGCGGTGGCGCGACGAACGCGGCGTCGCGCTCGCGCGGGCCGCGGGCGCCGTCATCGCCGGCGAGGGCACGTTCACCCTGCGGCCGTCGTCGGTGACCGACATCCCGCCCGGCACGCTGCTCGCGCTGCCCTCGCCGAACGGCGCCACCCTGTGCGACGCCGCCGCGTCGACCGGCGCCCACGTGCTGACCGGCTGCCTGCGCAACGCCTCCGCCGTGGCCGCGAAGGCGCACGAGCTGGGCGGTCCCGTCGGGGTCATCGCGGCCGGGGAACGCTGGGGGGTGAACATCTTCGGTCACGGCGACACGTTCGGGCCGCTGCGCCCGTGCGTCGAGGACCAGGTGGGCGCGGGCGCGATCGCCGCCGCGCTGGCCCGGTTCGGGCGCACACTGTCCCCCGAAGCGGCACTGGCCGCGCGCTCGGTGGACGTCGCGGCGATCGCGGACTGCGTGTCCGGGCGCGAGCTGACCGAGGCCGGGCACGGCGGCGACGTCGCGCTGGCCGCCCAGATCGACGTGAGCGAAGCCGCTCCCGTCCTGCACGAAGGAGTCTTGCGATGACCGGTCGCTGGGTCGAGGTCGCCGACGGCGTGCACGCGCGGCGGTACGAGGAGCTGGACCTGACCGTCGGGCTGGTCGTCGGGGCCGACCGCTGCCTCGTCATCGACACCCGGGGCGACCTGGACCAGGGCGCCGAGCTGGCGGCGGCCGTGCGCCAGCTGACGGCGCTGCCGTGGGCGGTCGCGTTCACCCACGCGCACTTCGACCACACCTGGGGCACCGAGCGGTTCCTGCCGTGCGCGGTCTGGGCGCACGAGGGCTGCCGCGCCGAGCTGACCGAGTACGCCGAGGGCGCGCGGGAGAAGTGGATGGCCTACTACCGCGAGGAGGGCAAGGCGGCGATCGCCAACGCCATCGCGCGGACGACGTTCGTCGTGCCCGACCACCTGTTCAGCGACCGGACCGAGCTCGACCTGGGCGGCCGGACGGCGGTGCTGCTGCACCCCGGGCGCGCCCACACCGACCACGACGTCATCGTGCACGTGCCGGACGCCGAAGTGGTCTTCGCCGGGGACATCGTCGAGAACGCCGAACACGGCTTCAGCGCGTTCTCGTTCGGCGCCGACTCGGACCTGACGGCGTGGCCGGACACCCTCGACACGCTGCTCGCGCTGGAACCGCGCGTCGTCGTCCCCGGCCACGGCGACCCGGTCGACGCCGACTTCGTCCGCTACCACCGCCACGGCCTGCACGAGCTGATCGCCCTGAAGGCGGCGGTCGGCCGGGGCGAGTCGACCGAGGCGGCGGCGGTGGCGGTGGCGGCGTCCCGCTACCCCGCCGACGTCACCTCGGCCGCCCTCAAAACGCTTTAGTCGAAGTTCAGGTCGCCCGTGCGGGTGCGCTTGAGCTCGAAGAAGTCCGGGTAGCTCGCCAGCGCGACCGCGCCGTCGAAGATCTTCAGCGCGTCGTCGCCGCGCGGGATCGAGCTGAGGACCGGGCCGAAGAACGCCACGCCGTCGATGTGGATCGTCGGGGTGCCGACGTCCATGCCGACCGGGTCCATGCCCTCGTGGTGGCTCTTCTTCAGCGCGTCGTCGTACTCCGTGGAGTCGGCGGCGTCGTACAGCTCGGACGGCGCGCCGATCGCGGCCAGTGCTTCCTTGATGACCACGTCGCGGTCCTTGTTGCCCTGGTTGTGGAAGCGGGTGCCGAACTCGGTGTAGTAGTCGCGCAGCACCTCTTCGCCCTTGAGCTCCGCCAGCGCCACGGCCACGCGCACCGGGCCCCAGCCCTTCGCCAGCAGGTCCTTGTACTCCTGCGGCAGCTCGTCCCGGCCCGAGTTCAGGTAGGAGAGGCTCATCACGCGGAAGGTCAGGTCCAGGTTGCGGTGCTTCTCCACCTCGAGGATCCAGCGCGAGGTGATCCAGGCGAACGGGCAGATCGGGTCGAAGTAGAAATCGACCTTCGTGGGCTGCTCGGCAGTGGTCATCGGGTACTCCTGTGCACGTGAAGGCGACGTCGGCGTGTGGGCGGGCCCCACACTGCGGGCCAACACCGGGGAGCGCACGCTTGTTCCCTCATCGCCCGGCACCCCGGACCCATGATTGGATGCGGGGAGCCTGAAAACCGATCCCACGACCAGAGGTGCCTGTGCCCGCCCCCAACCTGACCCGTGATCTCGCCAAGCTGCGCGCGGATCTGCTCGACGTCACCGGCTACGACATCGAGCTCGATCTGACCGACGGCCACGGCGGACCCGGGGAGAAGACCTTCGCGTCGAAGACGACCGTCCGGTTCGCGAGCGCCAAGGCCGGCGAACAGACCTGGGTCGACCTCGTCGCCGATCGCGTGCACTCCGCCACGCTGAACGGCGCGGACGTCGACATCAGCGCCTACGTCGAAGACCGGGGCATCGCGCTGGCGGACCTGGCCGAGACGAACGAGCTCACGGTCACCGCCGACTGCCGGTACATGAACACCGGTGAGGGCCTGCACCGGTTCGTCGACCCGGTCGACGACGGCGTCTACCTGTACACCCAGTTCGAGACGGCCGACGCCAAGCGGATGTTCGCCTGCTTCGACCAGCCCGACCTGAAGTCGGTCTACCGGCTCACCGTGGTGACGCCGAAGGACTGGAAGGTCGTCTCCAACACGCTCGCCGAGTCGGCCGAGGAGACGCCGGAAGGCGCCGTCCGGACCGTCTTCAAGGAGTCCGAGCGGCTCTCGACCTACCTGGTCGCGCTGATCGCCGGGCCGTACGCCGAGTGGCGCGACGAGTACACCGACGCCCACAAGACGATCCCGCTCGGCATCTACTGCCGCGCGTCGCTGGCCGAGCACATGGACGCCGAGCGCCTGTTCACCGAGACCAAGCAGGGCTTCGGCTTCTACCACGACAAGTTCGGCACGCCGTACCCGTTCTCCAAGTACGACCAGCTGTTCGTGCCGGAGTTCAACGCGGGCGCGATGGAGAACGCCGGCGCCGTCACCTTCCTCGAGGACTACGTCTTCCGCAGCCGCGTCACCCGCTACGCCTACGAGCGGCGCGCCGAGACGCTGCTGCACGAGATGGCGCACATGTGGTTCGGCGACCTCGTCACCATGCGCTGGTGGGACGACCTGTGGCTGAACGAGTCGTTCGCGACCTTCGCCAGCGTGCTCGCCCAGGCCGAGGCCACCGAGTACAAGAACGCGTGGACGAGCTTCGCGAACATCGAGAAGTCCTGGGCCTACCGCCAGGACCAGCTGCCCTCGACGCACCCGATCGCCGCCGACATCGTCGACCTGCACGCGGTCGAGGTGAACTTCGACGGCATCACCTACGCCAAGGGCGCGAGCGTGCTCAAGCAGCTCGTCGCCTACGTCGGGCTGGAGCACTTCCTCGACGGCCTGAAGGTCTACTTCGGCAAGCACGCCTGGGGCAACGCCACGCTGGCCGACCTGCTCGGCGCGCTGGAAGAGGCGTCCGGGCGCGACCTGTCGTGGTGGAGCGCGCAGTGGCTGGAGACCACCGGCCTGAACTCGCTGAGCCCGCGCTACGAGATCGGCGCGGACGGCACGTTCGCCTCGTTCGCCGTCGTGCAGTCCGGCGCCAAGCCGGGCGCCGGCGAGCTGCGCACGCACCGCGTCGCCGTGGGCATCTACGACGAGGACGGCAACGGCAAGATCGTCCGCACCCACCGCGTCGAGCTCGACGTCGACGGCGAGCGCACCGAGGTGCCCGACCTGGTCGGGCAGGCCGCGGGCAAGCTCGTGCTGGTCAACGACGACGACCTGACCTACTGCACGATGCGGCTCGACCCGGTGTCGCTGACCACGCTGATCGACCGCGTCGCCGACATCACCGAGCCGCTGCCGCGCACCCTGTGCTGGTCGGCGGCCTGGGAGATGACCCGCGAGGCCGAGCTAAAGGCCCGCGACTTCGTCACCCTGGTGCAGCGCGGCATCCACACCGAGAGCGAGGTCGGCGTCGTGCAGCGGCTGCTGCTGCAGGCCCAGACCGCGCTGAACTCCTACGCCGAGCAGGGCTGGGCGGCCAAGACCGGCTGGCCGGCGTTCACCGGCCGGCTGCTGGAGCTGGTCCGCGGCGCCGAGCCGGGCTCGGACCACCAGCTGGCGTTCGTGAACTCGCTGGCCGGTTCGGTGCTCGACGAGGCGACCCTCGCGGTGCTCGCCGGCTGGCTCGACGGCTCGGCCCCGCTGGAGGGCCTCAGCGTCGACACCGACCTGCGCTGGCGCCTGCTGCACGCGCTGGTCGCGCACGACAAGGCGGGCACCGCGGAGCTCGACGCCGAGCTGGCCCGCGACAACACCGCGACCGGGCGCCGCCAGGCCGAACGCGGCCGTGCGCTGCGTCCGGCGGCCGAGGCGAAGGCCGACGCGTGGGAGCGCGCGGTCCACGACGACGAGCTGACCAACGCCGTCAGCGACTCGCTCATCTCGGGCTTCTCGCACCCGGGGCAGAAGGCACTGCTCGGCGCGTACGTCGGGAAGTACTTCGAGGTGATCGACGAGGTGTGGCAGCGGCGCTCCAGCGAGCGCGCGCAGCCGATCGCGATCGGGCTGTACCCGTCGTGGGCCGTGGAGCCGGCAACGGTGAAGGCGTCCGACAAGTGGCTGGAGACCGAGCACTCGCAGGCCCTGCGCCGGCTGGTCTCGGAAGGCCGGGCGGGCATCGTCCGGGCCCTCGCGGCCCGCGACTTCGACGCCCAGGCCTGAAAGCCGTGAAGGCCTCCTTACCGGCCTTAAGAGCCGGTAAGGAGGCCTTCACGGCTCTTCGCCACACGAAAAAGGGCCCCGCACCGGGTGGTGCGGGGCCCTTTCGTAAGTCTGGGGTCAGCGGGGCGCGGGGCCCGCCTGGTCGGACAACATGCGAAGCGCGTTCGCGAGGCCGTTGACCAGGCCGCGGACCAGGTCACCCTCCTTGAACGACGCCACCATGCTCGCGATCGCCAGCTTGGCGCCGCGGTCGGGCAGGCGGCTGAAGGCCGTCTTACCCGTGACGATCTCGATCAGCCGCTCGCCGGGCGAGACCGCGATCAGGACCGAGTTGGCCGGGTTCGCCGTGGTGGCGTGCAGCCTCTCCGCCGTCGCGCGGCTGTCCTGGCCGGCCAGCTCGCCGAGGTACAGGCTGAAGTCCAGGCCGGTCTCCCGGCTCGCGAACGTCAGCGCCTCGTCCAGGCGGGCCAGCTGGCGGGTGGTGAACGGGCCGGCCGGCGCGGCGGGCTCGTACATCTTGGCGGCCGACACGCGGCCGCTGGACGTCAGCGCTTCGCCGTAGCCCAGTTCGGACTCGTCGACGCGCTTCGTCAGCTCACCAGTTGCCACGAGCGCCCCCTGCCGCGGTAGTGGCGCCTGCGGCGACCACGCTGTTCCCGGCACCCGCGTGCGCGTGCCCTTCACCGACCCCGTCGGGGTTGGCGCTCCACCACATGGCCGGGTACTCCCAAGCCTGGCCCGGCCGGTGCCGCGGGGCGCCACCGGACTTGCGCCGGAGCGTCAGCAGCCCGGCGAAGCCGTAGATGGCCAGCGGGATCACGGCGAAGACCACGATCGTCTCGACAACGTTCACGGCGCTGAGCGTATCGGATGACCTCCGCGACCACCGCGCGCGGCGCACTCGACCGTTCGTCGTAAGGCAGGCGCCGTCCGCCGCTTGGCGCGCGGGCACTGGAACGTTGGGGCGAAGACCGTCGGGCCGAAAGGTTGCAACTCAACGTACAGGCGGCCGCACCCGCCGCTGTCGTCTTGTCGTTGCCTTGAAATCCTCGTAGCTTTTTCACCTGTACGGGCCTTGCGCCCCGCTCCCCAGCCCCAGCAGGTCACGCACCGGTCCCAGGAGGCCTTGCCATGAACAGCGTCCACACCCCCGCACAGGCGATCACCGAGACCACCTCGTCACCCAGTGATATCGACTTCGTGCCCGGAACGCGTGTGACGGCGGGCACCAGGGTCACCCGGGGTACACGAGTCACCCGCGGCACGCGGGTCACGGCGGGGACGCGCGTCACGATGGGCACCAGGGTGACAGCGGGCACACGGGTGACGCGGGGCACCCGGGTCACCCGCGGCACGCGGGTCACGATGGGCACGCGGGTGACGGCCGGCACGCGCGTCACCTGCGGCACACGAGTCACGCGCGGCACCCGTGTCACCCGGGGCACGCGCGTCACCATGGGCACCCGCGTCACCTGCCAGAGCGAGTTCGCGCTCGCCGCCTGAGCCCTCCGCACTTCCTGGACGCACCGCGCAAGCACCCCGGCTCGCCCCGGCCGCCGCAAGGCAGCCGGGGCGCCGGCATGTTCAGGGCAGCGTCAACTGGGGCTTCGCCCCGAGCCGGGGGCTCCGCCACCCGGAGCCCCTGAACGCGTCGTGGTTATGCCGCCGAACCCAAGTAAGGCCGCCAGAGCGGGTCGGCCTCCTTGGAGTGCGCGAGCAGGCGCCAGTGCGGGCCGTGCGGGGCCCGCGGGACGACGCGCAGCTTCCAGCCGATCTCCGAGAGCAGCCGGTCCGCTTTGCGGTGGTTGCACTTGGCGCAGCAGGCGACGCAGTTCGTCCAGCTGTGGGGTCCGCCACGGCTGCGCGGCTGGACGTGGTCGATCGTCTCGGCCCGCCCCCCGCAGTAGGCGCAGCGGTACCGGTCGCGGTGCATCAGCCCGGCCCTGGTCAGCGGCACCTTCGCGCGGTAGGGCACCCGCACGTAGGTGCTGAGCCGGATCACCGAGGGCACCGGCAGTGACAGCGTCGCGGCGTGGAGCTCGATGCCGCCGGGGTCGCCGTGCACCACTTCGGCCTTGCCGCACATGACCAGGACCACAGCGCGGCGCAGGGGCAGCGCGGTCAGGGGCTCGAAGGTCGCGTTGAGCAGGAGCACCCGGCGCCGGCCCCAGGACGGGGCCGCCGGGTCCCGGCCTCGACTACGCTGACCGGGCGGGCGGGTAGTTCCCCCTGGGCGGTTCCCCGGCCCGGCCGGGGCGGGTCCGCCGGATGCGGTTCCCCCCGGATAGGCGCGCAGGACCACCTCTGGCGTCTCTTCGGCCATGGCTTGGCCGGAGACGCCGCGGGGGCTGGGTTGTCGGTCTGGCACTCGACCACCTCCAGGGGCGTAGGCATAGTCGACCACAGAACAGGCCCCCAGCGCACGTGTGTTACAAGACGTGTCACATCCCCGCGACCCAACATCCACTCGAAGTTGGCGAAACCGACGAGATCGGAAGGATGATCAACCCCTGTGTCCCCCTTGCTCACCGCCGACCCGCCATGCATCAAGGACTCCAGCACCTTCTGTTCCCAGGTGTACGAGGTCACGAACAACGCGTGGCTGGCCGGCTCGGCGAACTGGCTCCTCACCAAGCCGCTGAAGATCCTGTTCATCCTCTTGATCGCGTTCGTGGTGCGCTTGCTGATCAAGCGGATGATCAACCGCGTCACGCGGCTGCCCCGCTCCGGCGGCAAGCTGCCGGCGCTGCTGCGCCCCCTGCGTGAGCGCGCCCCCGAGGTGCTCGGCTCGGCCGTGATCGAACGCCGCCGCCAGCGCGCGCAGACCATCGGCTCGGTGCTGAAGTCGACGTCGACGTTCCTGATCTACGGGCTCGCGTTCATCCTCGTGCTGGGTGAGCTCGGCATCAACCTGGGCCCGATCATCGCCTCGGCCGGCATCATCGGCGTCGCGATCGGGTTCGGCGCCCAGAACCTGGTCAAGGACTTCCTGTCCGGCATCTTCATGATGGTCGAGGACCAGTACGGCGTCGGCGACGTCGTCGACATCGGCGAGGCGACCGGCACCGTCGAGGCCGTTGGCCTGCGGATCACCACGCTGCGCGACGTCAAGGGCACGGTCTGGTACGTCCGCAACGGCGAGGTCCTGCGCGTCGGCAACTCCAGCCAGGGCTTTGCGATCGCGCTCGTCGACGTCCCGCTCGGCTACTCGGCCGACGTCGAGCGCGCGTCCACGGTGCTCATGGCGGCCGCGTCCACGGCGACGTCGAGCGAACTGCTGCGGGAGAACGTGCTCGAGCCGCCGGAGATGCTGGGGGTGGAGAGCGTCACCCCGGAGGGCATCCAGCTGCGCCTGACGGTGAAGGTCCGCCCGGGCAAGCAGTGGGCGGTCCAGCGGGCGCTGCGCGGCCAGCTCCTGGCGGCCCTGGAGGAAGCCGGCTTCGAGCCCCCGCTCGGCCGCCTGTTCCCGGCCAAGGCGGCGGCGTCGGTGCTCGAGAACGGCCGCCGTCGGTCCGAGTAGCACCGGTCGTGAGTGCGTAACAGTGTTCTAACACTGTTACGCACTCACGACCCTCGGCCGGAGATGGTCGCGATGGGGTCGTCGGGACCGCCGCCGTTACGCTGGGAAACGGTTTTGCGACGGTTCGGAAGCAGCGGTACCGGGCGTCGGGAACCTTGGGCCGAAGGGCAAAATGGGAGGCGTGTCACCAGTGAGCGAACCGGCGAACCTGTACGAAGCGGTGGGCGGCGAACCCACGTTCCGCCGGATCGTCGGGCGGTTCTACGAGGAAGTCGCGCGGGACGAGATCCTGCGTCCCCTCTACCCGGAGGAGGACCTCGGCCCGGCCGAGGAACGCTTCCGGCTGTTCCTGATGCAGTACTGGGGCGGCCCGCACACCTACTCCGACCAGCGCGGGCACCCACGGCTGCGGATGCGGCACGCGCCGTTCAAGATCGGGCCGATCGAGCGGGACGCCTGGCTGCGCTGCATCCGGATCGCCGTGGACGAGGAGAACCTCGACGAGCCCTACCGGCAGCAGCTGTGGGCCTACCTGGAGATGGCCGCGCACAGCATGATGAACAGCTTCGTCTGATGAGAGCCGAGCCGGAGGACGCCGAAACATCCGGGGCTTCGCCCCGGGCCGGGGGCTCCGCCACCCGGGGCCCCCGGAAAGCGCTCGAGTGGTGGCGGGAAGCCGTCTTCTACCAGGTCTACGTGCGCTCGTTCGCCGATTCGGACGGCGACGGCGTCGGCGACCTGGAGGGCATCCGGTCCCGGCTCGGTTACCTGGAGCTGCTGGGCGTCGACGCGCTGTGGCTGACGCCGTTCTACCGCTCCCCCATGGCCGACCACGGGTACGACATCGCCGACCCGCGCGACGTCGACCCGATGTTCGGCACCCTCGGCGACTTCGACGTCCTGCTGACCGAGGCGCACAAGCGCAAGATCAAGGTCACCGTCGACGTCGTGCCGAACCACACCAGCAACCAGCACGCCTGGTTCAAGTCGGCGATGGCGGCGGCGCCGGGCAGCCGCGAGCGCGAGCGGTACGTCTTCCGCGACGGCGTCGGCCCGCGCGGCGAGGACCCGCCGAACAACTGGGTCAGCGCGTTCGGCGGCCCGGCGTGGACCCGCGTGCCGGACGGCCAGTGGTACCTGCACCTGTTCGCGCCGCAGCAGCCGGACCTGAACTGGGCCAACCCCGAGGTCGCCGCCGACCTGGAACGCACCCTGCGGTTCTGGCTCGAACGCGGCGTGGACGGCTTCCGCATCGATGTCGCGCACGGCATGGCGAAGCCGCCGGGCCTGCCGGACATGGACCCGCGGGCCGGCGGGTTCACCCCGACCGACTACTACGACCCGCGCTGGGACTACGACGGCGTCCACGAGATCCACCAGATGATCCGCAAGGTGCTCGACGAGTTCCCGGAGACCATGGCCGTCGGCGAGATCTGGGTGACCGACGAGGAGCGCCTCTCGCGCTACCTGCGGCCCGACGAGCTGCACCTGGCGTTCAACTTCCGGCTGGTGCTGACCCACTTCGACGCCGACGCCATGCGCACGGCGATCCAGCGCTCCCTGACCGTGCCGGCGAAGGTCGGCGCGCCGGCGACGTGGACGCTGAGCAACCACGACGTCTGGCGCCAGGTCAGCCGCTACGGCGGCGGCGCGCAGGGCGTGCGCCGCGCCCGGGCGATGGCGCTGGTCGAGCTGGCCCTGCCCGGCGCGATCTACCTGTACAACGGCGAAGAGCTGGGGCTGGCCAACGTCGACATCCCGGCTTCGGCCATCGCCGACCCGCGAGCGAAGACGAGCGGCGCGGAGTTCGGCCGCGACGTCTCCCGGGTACCACTGCCGTGGGAGGGCGACCTGCCACCGTTCGGCTTCTCCCGCAACCCGCGCACCTGGCTGCCGATGCCGGGCGACTGGGCCGAGCTGACGGTCGAGAAGCAGATAGAAGACGCCGATTCGACGCTCTCGCTGTACCGCCAGGCGATCGAGCTGCGCAAGACCCACACGGCCTTCGGCGGCGACGAGCTGGAGTGGTACGGCGCGCCGGCGGGGTGTTTCGCGTTCCGTCGGCGGGGTGGTGGCCTGGTTTGTGCGCTGAACACGTCCGCCAGCCCGATCGCGCTGCCGCCGGGTGAGGTGCTGCTGGCCAGCAGTCCGCTGGTGGACGGAAAGCTCCCGGCCGACTCGGCGGCTTGGCTGGTCTGAGGCCGGTTCACGGCTCGCTCGCCCTTGGCCGCCGGACCCGCACTAACCGGACTGGTCGCCCGAACCCGAGCCCGAACCGTCGTCAAAAGCTCCGCTCGCCAGCCAGGCCACCAGGGCCGCGGCCTGGAGGTAGGGCGCCGCCTGGGCAGCCGCCCGGCCCGCCGCACGCGTGCGGCCCCACCTCTCAGGTCTTTCGACGCCCTCGGGCGCCTTCTCACCCACCGGACGGTCGCGTCGCCACGGCGTTTCCTCGGCGCGGACACCGTCGAGGAAGTCCGCCGTGGGGTCGTCGTCCGGGGTCATGAGCCCCAGCGTGCCACCGCGGCCGGGTGATCGCCCGGCTCGCAAGGAATCCGTAAGGCTTCAGAACAGCAGCGGCAGCAGCGCGTGGCGGCGGCGCAGGATCGCGCCGTAGCGCGCGTCCAGGCGCAGCCACGAGTCCGTCGCCGTCACGCGGACGACGTCACCCTCGACGCCCGAGTCCACGAAACCCATGCCGGACAAGGCGAACAGGCAGCGCATCTGGACCTTGACCTCCTGCGCGCCACCGCTGACGGTGAGCACCGCCTGGTCCATCAGCGACGCCGGCGGGTTGCCGTGCGGGCCCGCGTTGTCGCGGGCCAGCGTGACGCCCCGGTCGGCCAGCTCCGCGACGACGTGCGCCGGGAGCTCGTCGACCAGCGGCCAAGGGCCGCGCGGCGGCAGCTCGCCGTGCCAGAGCAGGTCGCGGGCCGGGCCCGGGTCCATCCGCGGCGCGCCCGCCACCGTCAGCGCGGCGAGCAGCTCGTTGCCGGACACCGTGACGTCGCCGGGGGTGACGTCGCCGGCCACCGCGCGGGTCGCCAGGCACTCGAACGGCGTCGCCGTCCAGGCCTCGACCACGCCGTCGCCGCGCTGGCGCAGCCGGACGGCCGTCTGGCCGTCCAGCCGGACCGCGCGGGCGACGAACGCGCCGAGGGTCTCGCGGTCCGCCGCGTCCGGCACGAACAACTCAGGCATCCGCGAACCCCTGCTTCAGAAACTCCGACTCGGCCGGGGTGAGCCTACGCGGCCGCAACGCGACGGTGTCGTACGGCGCCAGCACCGTCTGCGCGGTGACCGCCACCGGGTCCGCCTCGGCCGGCCCGTTGTGCACCCGGTAGGCCAGCGTGAAGCTCGCCGCCTTCAGCTCGGCCAGGTCGATGTCGACGCGGAGCTCCTGCCCGGTCACCACGATCGGCGCCTTGTAGCCCACTTCGAGCTTGACCACGACGATGCCCTTCGGCAACTGCTCGAGCCCGGCCGAGACGGCCCCCTCGAACAGCAGCGGGATGCGGGCCTCTTCGAGCAGCGTCACCATCTTGGCGTGGTTGACGTGCCCGTAGACGTCCATGTCCGTCCAGCGCGGGCGGACCAGCGAAACGTAGGTCACCGCACCGTGCTCCGGATCTGGCGGGCCGCCACCGACAGTGTCGCCAGGTCGAGGCGGCCGGACTTGGTGATCTCGTCGAGCGCGACGCGCGCCCGCTGCAGCCGGGAGGCGTTGGTCTTCTCCCACTGCGCGATCTTGGCGTCCGCCGACGACCCGGGATCGCTGTGCCGCAACGCGTCGAGCGTGATCGCCCGCAGCGAGCCGTAGACGTCGTCGCGCAGCGAGAGCCGGGCGAGGGCGTGCCAGCGGTTGCCGCGTTCGAGCGCGCTGATCTCGGTGAGCATCTTGTCGACGTCCAGGTGCGCCGACAGCGCGTAGTACAGCTCCGCCGTCTCGGCCGGGCTGTGCGTCGCGTCGACGCCGATCTGCTGCTCGGCGAGCTCCGCGACCTCGGTGACGTCGAGCAGGCCGAACGTGTGCAGCAGCAAGGCGATCCGGCGGGCCAGCTCGGCCGGCACGTGCCCGGCGGTCAGCTCCGCCACCTTCGCCTGCACCGACTCGGCTTCCCGCCCGCGCAGCAGGTCGCCGAGCTTCGGCACCAGCTCGTTGAGCACCCGGCCGAAGCGGTTGATCTCCGCCAGCGGCGCCAGCGGCTGCGGCCGGTTGGTGAGGAACCAGCGCGCGGCCCGGTCGAGCAGCCGCCGCGTCTCCAGCGTCATCTCATCGGCGACGTCGGTGTGCACGACGTTGTCCAGCGCGTCGATCGCGCTCCACAGCGACGGGAGGTCGAACACCCGCGACACGACGGCGTACGCGCGCACCGCGTCGGTCGCCGTCGCGTTCATCTCCTCCATCAGCCGGTAGACGAACGAGATGCCGCCGCCGTCGACGACCTCGTTCGCGATCAGCGTGGTGATGATCTGGCGGCGTAGCGGGTGTTCGCCGATCGCCGGCGCGAACCGCTCGCGCAACGGCTTCGGGAAGTACTCCGGCAGCCGGCCGGCGAAGACCTGCGAATCGGGCAGGTCGCTGGCCAGCAGCTCGTCCTTCAGCTCCAGCTTGACGTGCGCGAGCAGCGTCGCCAGCTCCGGCGAGGTGAGGCCCTTGTCCGCCTTCTCCAGCTCGCGGAACTCCGAGTTGCTCGGCAGCGCCTCCAGCTTGCGGTCGAAAGCGCCCTCGGCGACCAGCGACGCGACGAGCCGCGCGTGCACCGAGACCATCGGCCCGGCGTGCGCCCGGCTGACGCCGAGCACCGCGTTCTGCCGGTAGTTGTCGGCCAGCACCAGCGCGCCGACCTCGTCGGTCATCTCCTCCAGCAGCGCGTTGCGCTGGGCCTGCTCGAGCTTCCCGGTCTGCACCAGGTGATCGAGCAGGATCTTGATGTTGACCTCGTGGTCGGAGCAGTCGACGCCGGCCGAGTTGTCCAGCGCGTCGGTGTTGATCTTGCCGCCCTCGCGGGCGAACTCGATCCGGCCGAGCTGGGTCAGGCCCAGGTTGCCGCCCTCGCCGAACACCTTGACGCGCAGCTGCTTGCCGTCGACGCGGATGGCGTCGTTGGCCTTGTCGCCGGCGTGGGCGTGGGTTTCGGTCTCCGCCTTGACGTAGGTGCCGATGCCGCCGTTCCACAGCAGCTCCACGGGCGCCAGCAGGATGGCCTGGATCAGGTCCATCGGCGCCAGCGCGGTGACGCTCGCGTCGAGGCCGAGCGCCTCGCGCACCTGCGGACTGACCGGGATCGACTTGGCCGAGCGGGAGTAGATGCCGCCGCCCTCGCTGATCAGCGAGCGGTCGTAGTCGTCCCAGGAGCTGCGCGGCAGGTCGAACAGCCGGCGGCGCTCCGCGTAGGTCGCCGCCGCGTCCGGGATCGGGTCGAGGAAGACGTGCATGTGGTTGAACGCCGCGACCAGCCGGATGTGCTCGGACAGCAGCATGCCGTTGCCGAAGACGTCGCCCATCATGTCGCCGATGCCGACGACGGTGAAGTCCTCGGCCTGGGTGTCCTTGCCCAGCTCGCGGAAGTGCCGCTTGACGCTCTCCCAGGCACCCTTCGCCGTGATGCCCATGGCCTTGTGGTCGTAGCCGACCGAGCCACCGGAGGCGAAGGCGTCCCCGAGCCAGAAGCCGTACTGCGCCGACATCTCGTTGGCGATGTCGGAGAACTTCGCGGTGCCCTTGTCCGCCGCGACGACCAGGTAGGAGTCGTCGGCGTCGTGCCGGACGACGCCCGGCGCGGGCACGGTCTTGCCCTCGACGCGGTTGTCGGTCAGGTCGAGCAGGCCGGAGATGAACATGCGGTAGCAGGCGATGCCCTCGTTGAGCTGGGCGTCGCGGTCGATGCCGGAGTCGCCGGTCGGGACCGGCGGGCGCTTCACGACGAAGCCGCCCTTCGCGCCGACCGGCACGATGACGGCGTTCTTGACCGCCTGCGCCTTGACCAGGCCGAGGATCTCGGTGCGGAAGTCCTCGCGCCGGTCCGACCAGCGCAGGCCGCCGCGCGCGACCTCGCCGAAGCGCAGGTGCACGCCTTCGACGCGCGGCGAGTACACGAAGATCTCGAACCGCGGCCGCGGCTCGGGCAGGTCGGGCACGCCGCTCGGGTCGAGCTTGATCGCCAGGTACGGCCGCGGCGCGCCCTCGGCGTCGGTGACGTGGTAGCTCGTCCGCAGGGTGGCCCGGATGACGGCCATCAGCCGGCGCAGGATCCGGTCCTCGTCGAGGCTGGTGACCTCGTCGATCAGCGCGTTCAGCTCGCCGGCCAGGCCGTCGGTCGCGGCCTCGCGGTCGGCGTCCGAGAGGAACGGGTCGAAGCGGACCTCGAACAGCCGCAGCAGCTTCGTGGCGACCTCGGTGTGGGACAGCAGCGTGTTCTGGATGTAGTCCTGGGAGAACGCGCTGCCGGCCTGGCGCAGGTACCGCGAGTACGCGCGCAGCACGGCGGCCTGGCGCCAGGTGAGCCCGCCGCGCAGGACGAGGCCGTTGAGGCCGTCGACCTCGGCGTCGCCGCGCCAGGCGGCCTCGAAGGCGTCCTGGAAGCGATCGCGCAGCTCGGCGACGGCGGCGTCGTCCGGCTGCTGGCCCAGCATCTTCTGGCTGATGCGCAGGCCGAAGTCGTAGATCCAGCACGGGCCGCCGTCTTCGCGGTGCAGCTCGTACGGCCGCTCGTCGACGACCTCGACGCCCATCGCCTGCAGCACCGGGAGGACCTTCGACAGCGTCACGCCCTCACCGCGCAGGAAGAGCTTGAACCGCCGCTCGCCGGGCTCGGCGTCGCCCGGCAGGTAGAACGACAGCGCGAGATCGCCTTCGTCGGAGAGCGAGTCGAGGGCGCGCAGGTCGGAGAGGGCCTCCTCGGCGGAGAAGTCCTCCTTGTAGCCCTCGGGGAAGACGCCGGCGTAGCGCTGGCCCTGCTCGGTCGCCGACTCCTCGCCGAGGACCCCGACCGCGACGCCGCCGTCCGAACGCTCCCGGCGCTCGTCGAGGACCGCCTCGACCATCCGGTCGTCCCAGCTGCGGACGGCGTCGTTGAGCCGGTCCTGGATCCGCGGGGTGTCCGGCTCCTGGCCGCGCGCGGGATCGGTGTGGACCATGAAGTGCACCTGCGCCAGCACGGTTTCCCCGATGCGGGCGCTGTATTCGAGCTGGGTGCCTTCGAGCTCTTCGAGCAGGACTTCCTGCATCGCGAGCCGCGAGCGCGTCGTGTAGCGGTCCTGCGGGAGGTAGACGAGGCACGAGTAGAAGCGGCCGTACGGGTCGCGGCGCAGGAACAGCCGCAGCCGGCGGCGGTCCGACAGCGTGATCGCGCCGGTCGTCGTGGAGTACAGCGAATCGGTGTCGGCGGAGAACAGGTCCGCGCGCGGCCAGTTCTGCAGCACCTCGAGCATCCGCTGGCCGGAGAACGACTCCATCGGGAACCCGGCGCGGTGGATGACCTCGCGGACGCGGTCGCAGACCACCGGGATGTCGAGGACGTTCTCGTGCAGCGCGGTGGTGGTGAACATGCCGAGGAAGCGGTGTTCGCCGGTGACGGTGCCCTCGGCGTCGAAGGTCTTCACGCCGACGTAGTACGGGTAGACCGGCCGGTGCACGGTCGACGGCGCGCTCGCCTGCGTCAGCACCAGCAGCGACGGCGCGAGCGCGGTCGTCGAGCTGTCCGGGCCGGCGGTGAGGCCGCGCGCGGCCAGGCTGTCCTGGCGCAGCACGCCGAGGCCGGAGGCCAGCACCGCGCGCAGGGCCGGCTCGTCCGAGTCCGGGTGCGGGTTCTCGACCAGCTCGTAGCGGCGGTAACCGAGGAAGGTGAAGTGGCCGTCGGCCAGCCAGCGCAGCAGGCGGGCGCCTTCGGCGACCTCGGCCTGGGGCAGCTGCGGCGGGTCGGTCTCCAGCTCGCCGGCGAGCTGGCAGGCCGTCTGGGCCATCTTCTCGGCGTCCTCGACGACCTCGCGGACGTCGCCCAGCACGCTGGAGAGCCGGTTGTCGAGCTCGCGGGCCCGGTGCGGGTCGGTGACGAAGTCGATCTCGATGTACATCCACGACTCGGCGGCCGAGTTCGCGGGCGGCTGCGCCGGGTCCGCGTCCGGGTGCACTTCCAGCAGCTCACCGGTCAAGTCGCGGGTGACGACGACGATCGGGTGGACGATCCGCTGCACCTGCACGCCGTCGCGGGCGAACTCGGCGGCGATCGAGTCGACCAGGTAGGGCATGTCGTCGGTGACGACCTGCACGACGGTGGCCTCGCGGGCCCAGCCGTCCTCGGCGACGGTCGGGTTCAGCAGCCGCACGGCGGGGCGGCCCGGCATCCGCTGCTGGGCCAGCTGCCGGTGCGAGCGGACCGCGCCGACCAGGTTAACCGGCTCGTCGCCGACGATCTCCTCGGCCGGGATGTGCCGGTAGTAGAGCCGGATGAGCTCGCCGATCTCCGGGGCCAGCCCGGCGGCGGCGTCGATCAGGTCGTCCCTGATCTGCTCCGGGCTGAGGGTGGAGCGCGGGGGACCGAACTCGGGTTCGGTGACGGCTCCGGTTCCGGGTGGGGACGAGACTCCGGTCGAGCTCATTCGAGGCAACTCTCCAAGATGCGTGGGTGACTCCGCGCCGGGTTCGGCGTTGAACGCCGGCCACCCCACACTAATCCGCCGGGCTGGAGGAACACACGAAGACCCGGAGCTTGCCGGGCGCCGGAAAACCCTTATGGGCCTGCGGATTCGCGTGATCGGTCAAGCTACTGACGGGTTGTGTTGCGGGCCTTCCCGCGGCGCTGACCAGCCGCGCGCACCGGCCGGTGCGCAGCGCGGTGGCTACATGATCGGTTCAGCAGACCCGCGCGACGGAGGGTCCCGAGCCGCTCGGCGAACGGTGACGGCCGGTCACCGACAGCGAAGTGCGACGCATCCCACTCTCCCGGGCCGCCGGCGAGTCGGCGACGAAAGACGGTGTCTCACCGAATGAACGGCGTTCGCCGCTGCGGCCGACACGAACCCGGCGATGGTGGCGGTGTTCGACGTCGGCGCGGAGCGGGTCAGTCGGACGAGCCGTGCCGGCGGGTGTCCGGGACCTCGGCGCCGTGGCCGTTGCGGCCGTGCCCGTTGCGACGGCCGCCGTTGTCCTCCGACCCCAGCTGCTTGACGAGCGCGGCGGCGCTGGCCGTGCCCGCCTGGTGCTCGGCGAGCGCGCGGGCCAGCAGGTCGGCGAGACCGGCGTCCGGCGGCGGCTCGTCCTCGGCGATGGCGCGCGCGTAGCTCTCCGGGAACGGCGCCGTCGCGGGCGTCCAGTGCCCGAAGTCCTCCATCGGCTCCAGCGACGGCGGCATCCGCAGCCGCGGCAGCCACGGCTCGGCGTCGTCGCTGTAGTCCTCGGGACGCGGTGCCGGCGCGAGGGCCTCCGGCCGCTTCGGTTCGGGCGCCGGCTCCTCGCGGGGGCTTTCGGCGTCCTCGGCCCGGCGGCGGCCGCGGCCCCCGCCACCGCCCGAAGCGGAGATCCCGAGCCGGTCCAGCACCGACTGCGAACCGTGCTCGGAGTCGTGCCGGGTCGAGGGCTGCGGCTCGCGCCGCACCGGTTCCCGCTCGGCCGCGGGTTCGGGCGCGAGCGGCAGGGCCGGCGTCACGCGCGTGGGTGCCGACTCCCGTTCGGCGGCGGTCTCCCGCAGCCGGGCCTCGGCGACGGCGGCCCAGGAGAACTTGGCCTTCCCGTTTCCGGTGGGCGCCTCGGCGGCGGGCTGCGGCGCCGAATGGCCGTTGGACTCGGGCGCGGCCGACCGGCCGGTTTCCGGCGCGGCTCGCCGCCCGGACCGGAAGTCGGCCGACTCCGAGCCGAACTCCGGCTTCGACCGGACTTCGTCGTGCTCAGACTGGAAATCGGGCTGCGCCGGGCGGACCTCGACCGGCTCGGACCGGAACTCCGGCTTCGCCGAGCGCACCTCGATGGGATCCAGGCGCGGCTCGGACGCGGACCGCCGTTCGGCCCGGGACTGCGGCCGCGCTTCCACGGCCCGGTTCTCGCCCGTGCCCGCGCGCTGCCACGGCGGGCGGGCCTCGCTCGGTTCCGGCCGACGGCCGGGCTCGGCCGCGCGGGCTTCGCTCGGTTCCAGGCGTCGCTCCCGCGCCGGACGAACCTCGGCCGGTTCCGGCGCCGCGGGCTGGGGGGCACGCTCGGCCGAGCGGACCTCGATCGGTTCCGGCCGGGTCGCGGGCCGCTCCGGGCGACGCTCGACGACCACCGGCTCCGGCCGCGCGGGTTCGTCCCGCACCGCCGGCAGCAACGTCGTCTCGGCCGCGTCGGCGGTCGCCCGGGGCCGTTCGAACGACCACGCGGGCGCCGGCGTCCCGGATTCCGGCTCGCGGCTGCCGAACGACCAAGCCGGAGCTTGCGGGGCGGGGGCAGCCGGTTCGCGCACGGCGGGGGCCGGCGCCGGGGCGGGCTCGGCCGCGACGACCGGGACCGGCCGTGACGGCACCGCCTTGAGCACCTCGTCGAGGTCGATCGACGCCGGTTCGCCGGTGCCGAACTCGCCGGCCAGGACGTTGCACGCCTGCCGCCGGGCTCGCGCGTACAGCTGCTCGGCCGCGCGCGAGCGGTAGAGGCACGCGATGGCTTCCTCGGCCTGGCCGAAGCGTTCGTGCAGCTGCGCCAGCTCCAGCCACAGCCGTGCGGTGACCGCGGACAGCCCGTGCCGGTCGGTGCTCGCGACGGCTTCGCGGACCAGCTCGATCGCGGCCTCGCCGGAGCCCGACGGCAGGTGGATCCGGGTCGCGACGGCCAGCCGCAGCCAGCTCGCGGGCGCGACGCCGGCGGCGCGCATGGGCTCGGCCAGCATCGGCTCGGCGATCTCGTACGCCATTTCGCTGTCACCGCGGTCGAGCAGCGTGCCGACCAGCAGCAGGACGAGGCGGATCCGGACGAGCCCGCCGTCGTCGGAGGGGTTGTCGAGCTTCTCCAGGAAGCCCAGCCCGGTGCGGGCGGCGTCGGCCGCCGCGGTCAGGTCGCCGTGGCGGCGCCGGTGCGCGGCCGTGCCGACCCGCAGCAGCGCCCGCACCAGCAACTGGGTGTCGGCGCCCAGCGAGTCGTCGCCCAGCACGAGCTTGTCGGCTTCGACGAGCACGCGGTCCAGCTCGGACTTCCGGCCGATCTGCGCGAGGCAGCCGACCAGGTGCGTCAGCGCGGCGGCGCGGTGCACCGGCGAGACGACCGGGTCGGTGAGCACCGGGCGCAGCGCCGACAGGCCGGTCAGCGGCACGCCCAGGCTGCGGGCGCAGACGGCGAGGTCGATGCGCAGCCGGGCGGCGATGTCGCCGTACCCGGCGTGCTCGGCCGCGCGCAACGCCGCGACCGCCCGTCCGACCGTGGCCGGCCGGTCGCCGAGCCGGACGCGCGCGGACACGACCAGGCTCTCGGCCCGGATCCACTGCTCGTCGGCCCCGGCGGCCTCGGCCAGCGCGGCCGCGCGCTCGCCGAGGACCAGAGCGAGCTCGGGCGCGCGAAGGTGCAGCGCGTCCGCCCGCTCGATGAGCCGGCCGACGGCGGAGAGGGTTCCCCCGGCATTGGCGGATCGCCCGCTCTCGGTGCCCGTCGACGCGCGTCCTCCGGCGGAGGTGGCGGTCGGCGGCGCGAGCGGGCCCGTCAAGTGCTGCTTGCTGGCTTCCACGGGGAAACCCGCCCCCTCAGTCGCGGGTCAGCTTGCGGTGGGTGACACGGTGCGGGCGGGCCGCCTCGGCGCCCATCCGCTCCACCTTGTTCTTCTCGTACCCTTCGAAGTTGCCCTCGAACCAGAACCACTGCGCGGGGTTCTCGTCGGTGCCTTCCCAGGCCAGGATGTGCGTCGCGACCCGGTCCAGGAACCACCGGTCGTGCGAGATCACCACGGCGCAGCCGGGGAACTGCTCCAGCGCGTTCTCCAGCGAGCCCAGGGTCTCGACGTCCAGGTCGTTTGTCGGCTCGTCGAGCAGGATCAGGTTCCCGCCCTGCTTGAGCGTCAGCGCCAGGTTGAGCCGGTTGCGCTCACCACCGGAGAGCACCCCCGCCGGCTTCTGCTGGTCCGGGCCCTTGAAGCCGAACGCCGAGACGTACGCCCGCGACGGCATTTCGGTCTGGCCGACGTGGATGTAGTCCAGCTCGTCGGAGACGACCTGCCAGACGGTCTTCTTCGGGTCGATCCCGCCGCGGTTCTGGTCCACATAGGACAGTTTGACCGTCTCGCCGATCTTGACGATGCCGTCGTCCGGCTCCTCGAGCCCGACGATCGTCTTGAACAGCGTGGTCTTGCCGACGCCGTTCGGGCCGATCACGCCGACGATGCCGTTGCGCGGCAGGTCGAACGAGAGGCCGTCGATGAGGACGCGCTCGTCGAAGCCCTTCTTGAGCTTGTCGACCTCGACCACGACGCTGCCGAGCCGGGGGCCCGGCGGGATCTGGATCTCTTCGAAGTCGAGCTTGCGGTGCTTGTCCGCCTCCGCCGCCATCTCCTCGTAGCGGTCGAGCCGCGACCGGGACTTGGTCTGGCGCGCCTTGGCGTTCGACCGGACCCACTCCAGCTCGGTCTTCAGGCGCTTCGCGAGCTTCATGTCCTTCTTGCCCTGGACCGCGAGGCGTTCCTGCTTCTTCTCCAGGTACGTCGAGTAGTTGCCCTCGTACCCGACGACGCGGCCGCGGTCGATCTCCATGATCCACTCGGCCACGTTGTCCAGGAAGTACCGGTCGTGGGTGACGGCGAGGACGGCGCCGGCGTAGCGGGAGAGGAACTGCTCCAGCCACAGGACACTCTCGGCGTCCAGGTGGTTGGTGGGCTCGTCGAGCAGCAGCAGGTCCGGCGCCGACAGCAGCAGCTTGCACAGCGCGACGCGGCGACGCTCACCACCGGACAGGTGGGTGACGGCCTCCTCGGGCGGGGGGCAGCGCAGCGCGTCCATCGCCTGCTCGACGGTCGAGTCGAGCTCCCAGGCGTCGGCGTGGTCCAGCTCCTCCTGGAGCTGGCCCATCTCCTCCATCAGCTCTTCGGTGTACTCGGTCTCCATCAGCGTGAGGACCTCGTTGTACCGGTCGAGCTTGACCTTGATCTCGCCGAGGCCCTCTTCGACGTTCCCGCGGACCGTCTTCTCCTCGTTGAGCTCCGGCTCCTGCATCAGGATGCCGACGCTCGACCCGGGATGGATGAACGCCTCGCCGTTGCTGGCCTGCTCGATCCCCGCCATGATCTTGAGAACGGTGGACTTACCGGCACCGTTCGGCCCGACCACGCCGATCTTGGCGCCGGGGTAGAACGCGGTGCTGACGTCGTCGAGGATGACCTTGTCCCCGACGGTCTTGCGCACCTTCTTCATGGTGTAGATGAACTCGGCCATACGCACGATCGTAGAGCGCACCTGATCGCGACCTGACGCCGGTCACCGTCGGGCTACCGAAAGTCAGCCGCGGATCACCGGAACGGCCGATCGCCGGAGTCTCAAGCTCAACCGGAAGTCGAGACTATTCGGCGCGCTTCCCGTCGGCCATGTTCTTCAGCATCGCGTTGTAGGCGTTGAGTTCCTCGTCGCCGGTCGCCGCTTCGCGCCGGTCGCGCCGCTTCGCCTCGCGCTCGTCCTGACGCGCCCACTGCACCAGCAGCGCGATCAGCACCAGCAGCACCGGGATCTCGCCGGCCGCCCACGCGATGCCGCCGCCGAGCCGCTGGTCGGTCAGCAGGTCGGAGACCCACGGCAGGTGCAGCTGGCTGTAGAACGCCTGCCCGATCACGGTCTGCTTGCTCATCAAGATCACGCCGAAGAACGCGTGGAACGGCATCGCGGCGAACATCATCCCGAGCCTTGCGAGGTACGGCAGCCGCCGCGGCGCCGGGTCGACGCCGATCACCGGCCAGTAGAAGACGTACCCGGCGAGCAGGAAGTGCGCGTTCATCACCAGGTGCGCCCAGTGGTAGCTCAGCGCGTTGTCGAACAGCCCCGAGAAGTACAGCGCGTAGAACGAGCCGACGAACAGCGCCAGCGCGACCACCGGGTGGGTCAGGAACCGCGACACCGGGGAGTGCACGAAGGCGACGAGCCACTCGCGCGGCCCCGGCGGGTCGTCCTTGCCCGCGGCGGGCAGCGCGCGCAGCGCGAGCGTCACCGGGCCACCCAGCACGAACAGCACCGGCGTCACCATCGAGAGCAGCATGTGGCTGCCCATGTGGACGCTGAACATCGCGGGCGAGTAGCGGCCGATGCCCGACGACGTCGCGATCAGCAGCACCACGCAGCCGGTGATCCAGGCGACCGTGCGGCCGACCGGCCAGGTGTCGCCGCGGCGCAGCAGCCGCCGGACGCCGGCCAGGTACAGCACGCCGAGGACGAGGGCCGCGGTGCCGTAGACGAGGTCGAAGCGGGTGTCGAAGAGCAGCCGCCACAGCGTCGGCTCGCCGTCGAGGTTGTAGCCGATCAGCAGCTCGGTCGTCGACGGCTGGGTGACCGCGTCGGCCGGGGGCGGCGTCCTGGCGAGCCCACTGGCGATGCCGAGCGTGACGAACATGATGAGGATCTCGACCGCGGCCAGGCGCAGCAGCTGCCCGCCGCCCCTGCCGTCGACGAGGTCCGCGACGCCCTTGCGGCGCTGCTGGTGGCCGAAGACGCCGAGCAGCAGCAGGGCCACCGTCTTGGCGACGACCAGGAGGCCGTAGTCGGTGGTGAACAGGTCGTTCAGGCCGATCCGGACCAGCGCGTTGATCACGCCGGAGATCGCCATCACGATCCAGCAGACCAGCGCCAGCCGCGAGAACCGCTGCGCGGCCAGGCTCAGGTGCGCCCCGCGCCGGTAGCCCAGCGCCAGCAGCGCGATCAGCCCGCCGACCCACAGCGACGCGGCGACCAGGTGGAACAGCAGGCTGTTGGTGGCGACGTCGTGCGAGCCGCCGCTGGCCGAGTGGCCGGTGACGGCGACCGGCACCAGCCCGCCGACGGCCAGGAAGAACAGCACCGCCGTCCAGCCCCAGGACAGCGCGAGCCGGCAGCCGAGCGCGACCAGCACGGCGATCAGCGCCGTCCACAGCCACGCCTTGGGCTGCTCGATGGCGCCGACGAGGTCGAGCAGCGTCTGCGGGTCCAGGACGTCGCCGAACGGCTTCCCGGCGGTGTCGGCGGCGGTGAAGGCGACCGAGAGCAGCGCCGCGGCGAACCAGACCCACGCGGCGATCCCGGCGGCGCGCAGCGCGCCGTAGCCCTCGGGACCGAGCGTGCCGGACTTCTGCGGCGGCACCAGGAACGCCGCCAGCAGCAGCGAACCGACGCAGATCACGGACGCGGCCTCGGACAGCACGCGCACGACGGTGATGCCGTACTTGGTGACCAGCCCGGGGTCCGGCAAGCCCGCGATGACGTAACCGGCACCGCCGGTCAGCGCGATCAGCCCGACGGCGACGACGGCCGCCAGCAGCACGCCGACCGAGAGCAGGGGCAGCACACTGGCCCGGCGACGCGGGGGCACGCCGGATTTCGTCACGGGCTCGCTGGACACGTCCCAGAGGGTATGCCCAGCCGCGGTGACGTCCGTGTGACGGGCAGGATGGAGTGCGTGAAGATGATCCTGCTGCGGCACGCCGAGTCGCTCGGCAACGTCGACGAGCGCGCCTACACGCGGATCCCCGACCACGCCCTGCCGCTGACCGACGCGGGCCGCGAGCAGGCCGCCGCGGTGGCGCCGGAGATCGCCCGGCTGCTCGGCGGCGCGCGCCCCGCGGTGTACGTCAGCCCCTACCTGCGCACGCGGGAGACGTTGCGGCTGCTGGACATCGAGGCCTCGTGCGACTGGCTGCTGCAGGAGCCGCGGCTGCGCGAGCAGGACTGGGGCAACCTCCAGGACCCGGCCGACCAGGAGGTCCAGAAGGCGCGGCGCAACGAGTTCGGGCACTTCTACTACCGGCTGCCGTTCGGCGAGTCCGGCGCCGACGTCGACGACCGCGTCGCGGGGTTCCTCTCGGACCTGCACCGGCGCGACGAACGTCACCCGGAGACGGTGCTGATCGTCTCGCACGGCCTCACGCTGCGGCTGCTGTGCCGCCGGTTGTTCGGCTGGAGCGTCGAACTCTTCGAGTCGCTGTCCAACCCCGGGACCTGCGAATACCGCGTGCTCGAGGAGCACGACGGGAAGTGGACGCTCGACCGGCCGTTCGGCCAGTGGCGGGACTCACCCGACGGGGAAACGCAGCTCTAGCGGGGCGCTCAGCACGACGCGGGTGCCCTGGCCCGGCGCCGAGTCGATCCGGGCCGCGCCGCCGATCTCGGCGAGCCGCGCGTGGATCGAGTTCTCGATGCCGAACCCGGCGCGGCGGGCGCCGAGGTCGAAGCCCGTCCCGTGGTCGCGCACGGACACCGTCACGACGCCTCCGGTCTCTTCGAGGCACACCACGGCTCGAGGCGTCCTCGCGTGCTTCAACGTGTTTCGCAGGGCTTCGCGGGCGGCGTCGTGAAGCGCGTTGACGAGGCTTTCGGGGACGTCGGTGACCTTCGCGAGCACCACGAGGTCGACCCGCAGCCCCTCGGCCGTCATCTCGACCGCCAGCGCGCCGAGCCGGTGCTCCAGGCCGCCCGGCTCGGCCGGCGCGTCGCCTTCGAGGCTGAGCCGCAGGCGCAGCGCGTGCGCGCGGGCGGTGCGGCGGACCTGGTCGAGGCTGGCGCCGGGGTCGCGCAGGTCGCCGGGCGAGGGCAGCGCGAGCGCCTCCATCACCTGCAGCACGGTGTCGTGGACGTCGCGGCGGTGCCGTTCGCGTTCGGCGGCCCGGCCGCGCTGCTCGCCCAGCCCGAGCGCGAACCGCATCGAGCCGGCGACCAGCACCACGATGGCCAGCGACGTCGCCGCCGCGGCGACCAGCGCGAGCAGGATCCACGTCGCGGGCGCGGCCGTGCCGGACAGCGCGGCCAGCACGTACCGCAGGAGCACCGCCGCGGCGATCGCGGCGCCACCGGCGAGCGCGCCGCGCAGGAGCGTCCAGATCATGACCGTGCCCATGATGTTCGGCCAGGTCAGGGTCAGGAGGTCGGCGAAGGACGGGTGCGCCGCGAACAGGGCCGCGGCCACGCTCGTGACGACCGTGTACGTGGTGTCGGCGGCCAGGACCGGCCGGATGCCGGTGGTGCGGCGGAAGACCCAGGCGATCTCGAGGAGGTTCGGCACCAGGTAGCCGGCCACCCCGAACCAGAGCACGGGCGTGGTGACGGTGTCCGCGGCCCACACCACCTGCACGAACAGCGCCAGCCGGAACACGACCGGGATCAGCACGAGCCGCGGCACGGCGCCCTGGACCAGCGAAAGCCCGGGCCCGAAGCGCCCGCTCACGCCGGCGAGCGCCCCCGCGCCGCCGAGCAGTACAACCCTCACGACGTCCCTCCCGCGACCGAGGCCCCTACCCCGATCAGCCGACCTGAAATGGAAACGTCGCCGTATTCATTTCAGTTTACCGACGGGGCTCAGCTTGCCTCTCCCACCGCGAGCCTGTCAACGCCCGGGGCGTGGCTGAAACCCGGTTGGCGGCACGGATTTCGCATCGGGAACGGCTAGCGGCCGACGATCGCGGCCGCGTCCTCGCGCCGTCGCGACCGGCGGGCGGCCAGCGCGGCGGGCAGGATCAGGGCCGCCACGAGCGCGACGAACACGAAGGCCACGCTGTAGTCGCTCACCTGCGCGATGCCGCCGATGACCGGCGGACCGCCGAGGAAACCGGTGTAGGCGATGGCCGTGACGAAGCCGATCTCACGCTCGCCGCCGGTGCCGTCCCCGCGCTTCCCGGCGTCACCCGCGAGGCTCAGCGCGAGCGGGAACGACGCGGCGAGCCCGGCCCCGGCGAGCGCGAACCCGACGTAACCGGCCGCGGCGACGGGCACGGTGGCCGTCGCGAGCAGCCCGATCGCGGCGAGCGCGGACCCCGCGGCGAGGCAGCGCGTCGGGCCGAAGCGGCGTTGTGCCCACGTCCCCGCGAGCCGGGACAGGGCCATGACCAGCTGGAAACCGGCGAACGCCAGCGCCGCGGCCCCCTGGCCGACCCCGCGTTCGGCCGTCATCAGCAAGGCGGACCAGTCCGACGAAGCGCCCTCGGCGATGGCCGAGCACAACGCGACCGCGGCGAGCAGCCACAGCACCGGACGCCGGATGGGCGCCCGGCCCGGTGCGGCGTCTTTCGCCTGCTCGGGCCGGCTGCCGGGGACAGCGCGGACCACGACCAGCAGCACCAGGACGGCCACGATCGCGGCGACGGTCAGGTGACGCGCCGGCGACCAGCCGTGCCCGGCGGCGAGGCCCGCGGCCAGCGACCCGGCGAGCGCGCCGAAGCTGAACCCGGCGTGGAACACGGGCATGATCGCCACGCCGACGCGCCGTTCGACGGCGACCGCGGCGACGTTCATCGCGACGTCGAGCAGCCCGACACTGACCCCGATCACGAGCAGCGCACCGGCCAGCAGCGGAACGTCCGGCGCGAACCCGATCAGCACCAGCGAGCCGGCGGCGAGCACGGTGCTCCCGGCGACGACCGCCCGGGCCCCGGCCCGTTCGACAAGCCGCCCGGCAACGGACGCGGCGGCGAGCATGCCGACGCTGGCACCGAGCAGCGCGAGCCCGAAAACCCCTGGTGAGGCGTGCACGTGCGCGGACAAAGCGGGCGTGCGCGAGGCCCAGGAGCCCAGGGCAAGCCCGTTGAGCGCGAACACGGTGAACACCGCGACCCGATCCCGCATCGGACTCTCCTTTCTCGCCTCAGCGTGACTGAAGCGCCTCGGTGACGCTGAGGCAAGGAGGACTGGGCAGATGCCGAGCGCCGCCGTCCGGGGTCTCGCGCGCCACGGTGTCGAACGCCTGCATCCCGGCCCGACCAGCTGTCCACGCCGCTGCGCGAGCAACTGCTGCGGACAGCGCCCCCGAGGCGGCCCCGCCGAAGTGCCCCGTGGAGCTGGTGATCCGCGCCGCACAGCGCGCGCCTAGCACTGCCACGCCTGTTGATCAAGACCATTCGCAGATCTGTGGACAACCATTCTCGTTTCCGTCCGTTGTCCACAGATTCGAAAGTGCGTACTGACAACTCCCCGCAAAACCGCCAACCTGGAATCACACATTCACCGCGGCCCACCGGCCGCACTCCCGAGGGGATCCACGATGTCTTCACGCCGCCTCCGCGCCCGCCTGCCGCACCTGCTGCTCCTGGCCACGATCGGCCTCCTGACCAGCGCGGGAGTCGCCCAGGCCGCCCCGTCCCAGCCGGACCCGGTCTGCAAGAAGGGCGAATTCTGCATCTGGTCGGCCGACCACTATTCGGGTGACGCCCAGCGTTTCGACCTGCGCACCGCGAATCCCGAGGACTGCATTCCCCTGCCGGAGGGATTCGACGGATCGTCGTTCGTCAACCTGATGAGCCGCGACGTCACGGTCTACCAGAGCGAGGAATGCACAACAGAGGGCGACTTCATCACCTACCCGGGTGCGGGAACGTACGTCCCGAACGCCCCGTTCGTGGTCCGCGCGATCAAGATCTGGGAGTAGCCCGCACCACCCCTTGCGGGCCGCGGTCCACGCAGCCGACCACCGAGCCCGGCAACCAGCCCGCGCTCAGCACCAGCGACGGCGGCCCTCGACCGCGGCCCACGCGACCGGCCGGCCGGATCAGACTCCACGCGATCGGGCGAAAGCCCGGCGTGCGCCCGTGACCAAGACTCAGCCGATCCGACCGCAGCACCGGACAGGACCGCACCTCGCGCGATCTTCTCAGCGCCTGGTCTGCGCCCAAGGCCAAGCCGACCGCGGGCCAGGGCCCGGGCGCATCAAAGCGTCCAGCCGTGGCCGCCCGGCCGCGAACCAGCGCTTCCAAGCGAAGCCACCGAACGTGGTCCCTCTGCGACCACCTGCTGCTCCCGAGCCGTCTCGCGCGACCTCAGGAGCGGCAATCCCCGACCAGGGCCCGGCAGACCGCCAGCTCCATGGAGCGAGCCGGCTCGCCAGGCGACAGCCGAGCCCCGGGGGGCCGCTTGCCCCGAAGCGGCCCCACCCGTGGGCGCGCCCAGCGGCAGGGCGCGCCCACGGGCCCACCACCCAGGCGCCGCAGACACCCAGCGCCAAGGCCCCGGCGCACCACCAGTCGTCCACAAACCCCGGCCACCAGGGGCGAGCAAGCCCGTAACCATCCCTTACCGGTGACCACACCCGACTCACGGCGCCGGGCCGATCGCCCGCGCCGCCAGCCTGACAGTCCGAAGCACCTCCACCAGCCAACTCCCGCGCGTCACCGGCAGTCCGCGCGCCGCTCCTCGAAAGGGTCGAACACCATGCCCCGCCACACCCTCCCGGCCCCACGGCCGGGACCTCACCCGACCGGGTGGAACCCGCGGATCCTCGACCACCGCGCGGAAAGGTCCGCACCACTTTCGCGCACCGGTCCGCGACCTCGGGGCGCCGCACCGCTTTGACCTCGACGCCGCCGAACTCCGAAATTCCGTCGAACGAGACCTGAAACGATTCGCCGGTGTCGAACGATCGAGAGGATGGCGACGACTAAGCTGCCGATGCCGGGCGACCGGCACGGTCGGCGCGGTCCGTCGGCGCGGGCCCTCGTAGCTCAGCTGGATAGAGCAAGAGCCTTCTAATCTCTAGGTCGCAGGTTCGAGTCCTGCCGGGGGCGCCACCAGGGAAGACGTCGTGCGCGAGCGCGCACGACGTCCACCGCGCGAAGTGATCGGCCCCACACCGCCCCTTCTCGGCCGTGCTCCCACTGTGGACGGTCACCGTTTTCGTTCCCGGTTGCCTGAGCCCGGAAGTCGCACCGCGTGTGCGTCCAGGTGGCCCAACGCTCCCCGGCCGAACCCATCCGAGACAACCTTGTTACCTGACCGGCTCGGCGGTCGCTCGCGCCCTTCCGCAGCCGAACCGTCACGCCGAGCGATCAGGCCAACGCCCGCTGAGCAAGCCGATCGAGCGAAACACAGAAAGGAAGACGCCCACGGTGAACCAGGAATCCCCAGGCGGCCGCCACCGCCGGCGAAGGGAGAACGCCATCACCCGCACAGCCTTCGACGAAGCCCACCGAGCAGGCTTGGTCCGACGCCACCTGACGAAGCTCCGCTACCTGGCCGAACGCACCCCGCCCACCGCCGAACCCGACCCCCGAACGCCCGAGCAGGCAACGGAGGGCCCGCACTCCACATCGGACGCCGCCTGACACTGCCCGGCGCCCACCGGCCCATCCGAGCGCGCCTTGCCACGGCCACGCCCCGGGTGGCAGCTCCGGGCAGGCGGCCCGACGAGTCAGGAAGAGGACTCGGCCACCGGAACCGATGGCCACGCTTCCCGCTCGCACCCAGCCCGCTGGCCAGGGACTGCCGAGGGCGGCGCAGTCAAGTCCGGGCAGATTCCCTCACTCGGCAGGCGAGCGCGAAGCGGTCAAGCCCGACAGCGCTCCCCTGGCGCGGCGGGCGAGCGCGGTGCGGTCAACCAGCAGGCTTCCCCGGTGCTGGAGGCGAGCGCAGTGCAGTCAACCAGCAAGCTTTCCCGGCGCGGTAAGCGAGCGCGATGCGGTCGAGTCCTGCAGGCGTCCCGGCGCGGCCGACGAGCGCGAAACGGTCGAGTCCGGCCGACCAGGCCGCGGTCTGAGACGGGGTGGCGTTTGCGGGTGGTTCCGGCAACAAGCCTTCCTGACACGGCAGGCAAGCGGGATGCGGTCAGACCCAGCATCCATCCCCGGCGCGGCAGGCGAGCGGGATGCGGTCAAGCCGCCTGGCAGGCCTCCCTAGCGCGGCCGACGAGCGCGAAGCGCTCAGCTCCAGCAGCTATCCCAGGAGCGGCAGGCGAGCGTGATGCGGTCAAGTCCAACAGGCTTCCCCAGCACCGCAGGCAAGCGGGATGCGGTCAGACCGAGCAACTCTCCCCGGCGCGGTAGGCGTGCGCAGCACGCGGAGACCGCGCGCTCCACGTCCCTCAAGCCGCGCGCAATCCCTCGGCTGCCGCGGCTCCCGCAGCTCGGCCTGGGAGCAGGCCCTCGCCGTGTAGCCAGCGGATCGTGTCGACCAGCGTCTCTCCCAGCGGGCGGCCCGGTTGGCCGGGCACCTGAGCTGCGCAAGCGCAGGTGTAGATCGCGCCGTACTCGGCCGGGATGTGCCACGGCCATGCCCGTTGCACCCAGTCCGCCAGCACGCCCAGCGGCAGCATCGCCCGGGCCGGTAGGTGGATCGCGGGTAGGGCCCGGCCCGTCACCTCTCGCAGCGTTGCCATGAACTCGCGGGTGCTCACGTACCGCCCGGGGCCGAAGTGGCGGCCGCCGGCCGGGCCTGAGCCCGTGATCAACGTCGCGTGGAGGGCTGCTGTGTCGCGGACGTCGCCCATCGGGAGGCCGCCCGTCGGCCAGATCGGCATCAAGTGGCGCAACGTGTTGCGGAGCCGCGTCACCTGGTCGCCCAGCTTGGGGTCGTGGGGGCCCAGCAGCGCCGGTGGGTAGGTGATCGTCAGCGGGACTCCCGCCTCCTGGTGGGCGCGGGCCACCGATTCCGCCGCGGCCTTCGCCGCCAGGTATCGCTCGCGAGGGCGGCCGACCGGGGAATCCGGGCCTAGGACCTTGCCGGGGGACGGCAGCAGCGCTCCGAAGCTGGAGACGTACACGATGCGGCCGATTCCGGCTCGGCGGGCCGTTTCCAGGACCTGCTCCGTGCCGGCGACATTCGTCCGGGCCAGTTCGTGGCGTGCGCGGCTGTCGAACGAATACACCGATGCCGCGTGCAGAACGGCGTCCGTTCCACGGACCAGGCGGTCCACGCTGAAGCGGTCCAGGACGTTGCCGGTGACGACGTCCACGTTTCCCGCGTCCACGCCTAGGGGTGCCAGCGCACGCTCCACTGCGGACTCGTCGCGGACGAGGAGGCGGACGCGGTGACCCGCCCGCAGCACGGCCGCCGCCGAGTGGGCGCCCACGTATCCCGTGCCGCCCGTGATGCCTACCAACATCGGACCTCCAGGAAGCGGAACGGGGCCGCTGCCCGCGGATGCGGGTAGCGGCCCCGTCTCGACCGGGACTAGACGTACAGCGTGTTGGGCTCCAGGCCGCACAGGACGCGGCCGTACAGCTCGAAGTTCGTGTTCGGGTGCATCAGCGCGTGCTGGTTGACCGCGAGGATGTCGCGGTTGATGCGCTGGATCGGGATTCCCTTGTAGATGGACGTCCCGCCGCTGGCGTTGGCGAGGATCCCGATGGCCTCCTTGGACAGCTGGATCACGCTGCCGACGTCGGCGCGGGTGCGGGCCCGCTCCTCCAGCTTCCACTCGGTGCCCTCGTCGGACTTGCGGTCCACGAGCTCACCCGCGCGCCAGGCGTGGAACGCGGCCTGGTCGAGCTTGAGCGTCGCCTCGGCCACCTGGAAGTGGGTGATCGGGGCCTCGCGCTGGCTTTCGTAGTTCGTGTACGTGATCTTGCGGTCGGGCAGGCGGTCCAGGAAGACGTCCATGGCCCCCTTGGCCATGCCGACGATCGCGCCCGTCGAGGACGCCGCCGCGACCGGCATCAGCGGGGGGCGGTAGATCGGGGAGTCCGCGTTACGCTGGGACGCGCCCTGGCCGGACAGCACCACCGGCAGCGGGAGCACCCGCTCCTGCGGGACGAACAAGTCCTTCGCGAACGTGCTGACGCTGCCGGTGCCGCGCAGGCCCGCGGTGTCCCAGTCGTCCACGATCAGCAGGTCCGACATCGGCACGAGCGCCGTCACCGGGTACGGCTCGCCGTCCGACGGGATCAGGATCGCGATGATCTCCTGCCACTGCGCGTGGTGGGCACCGCTGATGAAGCCCCACTTGCCGTTCACGACGATGCCGCCGTCGACCGGCGTGGCCATCGCGGTCGGGCTCAGCGTGCCGCAGATGCGCGTGTCCGGGGTCGAGAACACCTCTTCCTGGACGTCGTCCGGGAACTGGCACGCCATCCAGGTCGGGATCCAGTACACCGACGCGACCCAGGCGGTCGAGCCGCAGCCGCGGCCGAGCTCGGTGGCGACCTCGGTGATCGTCCGGGTGTCCGCTTCGTACCCGCCGAAGTGCTTGGGGCGACGCAGCTTGAAGACCCCGGCGTCGGCCAGCGCCTCGATCGTTTCCTCGGGCAGCCGCCGGTTCTCCTCGGCCGACGCCGCGCGGCTGCGCAGCGACGGGAGCAGATCCGACACCTTGCGCACGATTTCCTCGCGCGTCGGGATCGTGGTGGCCAAGATATCCTCCAAAAGGGAGCGGACGAGAAGGAACACCAGTCGCGCGAAACCGGGCCGGCGTCCGGAAAACTTCCCCTTCCAGGCTGCCCCCGGGGACCCGGTTCGCGCATCTCCTCGTTTGCGCCTGGGCCGCTCGGAACTCCGGATTCGTTCGGCCGGAACGAGTTTCACCCGCTGGCTCCCCCGGGAACCGGTTCACGCGTCCTCGTTTGGGCCAGGTCCGCCCGGATCTCCGGGATTCTTGCAGCTGAAAGGAGTTTCACCCGCCGGCTCCCCCGAGGACCCGGTTCGCGCATCTCCTCGTTTGCGCCAGGCCCGCCCGGACCGCCGAGATTCTTGCGGCCGAAGGGAATTCACCCTTCGGCTCCCCGATTCCCAGTGTGGCCGGGCTTTGTCAGCCTGGTCGGCAGGCGGCCGTAGCCCAGCGCCGACGCCGAACAGACGGGAACCCGTGGGCGCGAGGAAGGCAAACTGCCCCCGCTGAGAGCGAGAGGCAGTGATCGACTGCTAGCCGCGTCATGCGGCGTTCAACCGGCGCGTGGGACCCGCCAGGGCCGTCAGGTCGACCGCCACTGCAGCCAGGGATGGCTGAGTCGCGATCTCCGTGGCGATCGCCGCCGCGGCCTGCTGGAACGCCTGCCTTTCCAGCAGTTCGGCGCAGCGGTCGGCCACCACGGCCGGGTCCGCCTCGCCCGGCGGCAGGCTCAGGCCGGCGCCCGACAACACTACGGCCGCCGCGTTGTCCAGCTGGTCGTCGAACACCGGTAGTACCAGCTGGGGGGTGCCCACTCCGAGAGCCGTCAGGGATGTGCCCTGGCCGCCGTGGTGGACGGTGACGTCGCACGCCCTGAGCACGTGGGACAGCGGTAGCCGGCCGGCGTGGGTCACCACTTCGGGCAGCGGGGGCCAGGCGGCGACGACCTCGTCCTCGACCGCCACCACCACCTCGACGTCGAGGCGGGCCAGCGCGTGCAGCATCGGCATGACGACCTCCGCTCCCCCGCCCGGACCGAACCGGGGCAGCACGGTGCCCAGGGTGAGGCAGATCCGTGGCCGCTTCCGCGGCTGCCACACCCAGTCGGGCACCCGGGCCTGGCCGTCGTAGGGCACGTTGCGCATCCGGCGCTGGCGCACGGCGTGCGAGCGGCGCAGGCTCGGCGGCCACGGGTTCAGCACCGTCATCGGCGGTGGTGCGGCGGCCACGCCCAGGCGGTCCAGGTGCGGCTCGAGCTCGTCCTCCGCCGCGATGCGGTACTCGCGCAACAGCGGGATGCCCCACTGCAGCTCGACCGCGGGTACGCCGGCCGCCGCGGCGGCCACCGGGCCCGCCGCCTCCGCCCGCTCGCCGAGCACCAGGTCCGGCCGCCACGAGTCTACAATGGACAGAAGGCCCGGCAGGTTGCGCGCGGCGTTGCGGCCGAACACCCGGCCGTTGCCGTAGCGCCGCGCGGACAGCCGGTCGGTCGCGCCGCCGACCGCGAGGCCGGCGAAGTCCGCCGCGGGGCCGCACGAGGCGGCGGGGAGCCCGGCCCGCAGCACCTCGGGGACGAAGTCGTCGGCGACGGCCACCAGTACGTCGTGGCCGAGACCGCGAAACGTCCACGCCAGGGGGACGAGCGGGTAGAAATGCCCGCACAGGGCCGCGGACGTGAGCAGTACTCGCATGCGTGTCTCCCCGTCGAGCCGCCGAGATGTGCCTGCCCGACACTAGGAACGGGTGGCACGCCGGCACATCTCCGCCGCTGCTGCGTGCTCGCATCGCCGGAGATGCCCTCCTCCGTGGCGAAGCGATGGGTCGCCGGTGCGCAATCCCTTGGGGGAACTGACATCCGAGTGCGCGCCCGGGTCCGCTCAGCCGGCGCTGCGGGTCCGCCACGCCGGCGACTGGCGGCCCAGCACGGCGGCGAGGTCTTCCAGGGAGCTCTGCAGGATCCGCAGGTCTTCGGCGACCAGGGCCTGCGGGCCGTCGCAGAGCGCCTGCTCCGGGTGGGGGTGGCAGTCGACGAGCACGCCGTCCGCGCCGACCGCGACCGCCGCGCGCGACAGGGGCAGCACCAGGTCGCGCCGCCCGCCGGAGTGCGACGGGTCGACCATCACCGGCAGGTGCGAAAGCCGCTGGACCACCGGCACGGCGGAGATGTCGAGGGTGTTGCGGGTCGCGGTCTCGAACGTGCGGATCCCCCGCTCGCACAGCACGATGTCGAGGTTGCCGCGCTGGGCGATGTACTCGGCGGCCATCAGCCATTCCTCGATGCTCGCGCTCATGCCGCGCTTGAGCAGCACCGGCTTGCCGGCCTCGCCGACCGCTTGCAGCAGCCCGAAGTTCTGCATGTTCCGGGTGCCGATCTGCAGCATGTCCGCGTACCGGGCCACCATCGGGACGTCGTGCGCGGAGACCACCTCGGTGACCACCGGGAGACCGGTCTCGGCCCGCACGTCGGCCAGGATCTTCAGCCCCAGCTCGCCGAGGCCCTGGAAGGCGTAGGGCGACGTGCGCGGCTTGAACGCGCCGCCGCGCAGCAAGGTCGCGCCCGCGGCCTGCGCCATCCGCGCCGCTTCCAGCGTCTGCTCCGGGGTCTCCACCGCGCACGGCCCGGCGATCAGGGTCACCGTGTCCGGGCCGATCGGCACGCCGCGGACGTACACCGTGGACCGTTGCGGGTGGTGCTCCAGGCTCACCAGCTTGAACTTGGCGGAGATGCGGGTGACGCTGTGGACGCCCGGCATCGCGCCGATGTTGAGCGTTTCGAAGCGGTGGACGTCGCCGACGAGCCCGACGACCACCCGGCTCACGCCGCGGCTGACGAAGGCTTCGCCGCCCGCGGCCGCCACCCGGTCGACGATTTCCTCGACGTCATTTTCCGTGGCATCGGCAGCCATCACGACGACCATGATTCCGCACCTTCCGCCGGCCGCGACCACCGTGGCGGTGGCCCGAGGAACCGAGCATCCGGCAGGGCGGCCGCTAGCTGCGTCTCCACGGTTGCGCACCCGCCGTCGTGCTCGATTCCGGCGGCGCGCGGCTCAGCTCTCCGCGGCGAGCACCTTCCCCAAGCCCGCGTAGCCGACTTCGTGCAGCCGCCGGCCCGACACCTCGGCGTAGGCCGCGTCGGCGCGCAGCCCCACGCCCTCGACCATCCGGTTCATGAAGTTGAACAGCGCGCACACCAGGACGGCGTCGTGCAGCGCTCGCTCGTCCCAGCCGGCGGCGAACACGGCTTCGGCGTCGGCCTCGGTCACCCGGGACGGCGTGCGGGTCAGCTTGCCGGCGTAGGCGAGCACCGGCCGCATCTTCTCGTCGACGGGCGCGGACTCGAGGTCCTGCACCGCGGCGGCGAGCAGCCCTTCGGGGACGCCGAACGCCTCCGCGGTGACCGTGTGGATGCCGTGGCAGTAGTCGCAGCCGTTGAGGCCCGAGACGTACGCCGCGATCAGCTCCCGCTCCCCCGGGGTGAAGGGGGATTCGGCCCGCATCACCTGCTCGTGCAGGTCCAGCAGCGGCCCGGCGGGGCCGGGGTAGGCCCGGAACACGTCCAGCAGGGCGGTCTCAGCCGGCAGGGCCTTCAAGTGGGACATCGGGTTCTCCTCGTTCGTCGGCGAGCCGGTCGACCTCCCGGCGACGCAGCGTGCAGGCGGTCAGGTAGCTGATGGAGGCCGGTCCGGCGCCGGGGACGGCGGCGGCGACGTGCGCGGCGGTCTCGGCCCAGGCGCGCCGCGGGGAAGCCGGGTTCGCCGCGACGGGCAGGCTCGCGAGGGACGCCCGGACCGCGCGCCAGCGGGCCCGCCCGGCCGCGATCAGGTCGGCGTAACGGGGACCGGCCACCTCGTGCCGGGCCTGGTCGACGGCCTGGGTGACCAGCGCCGTGTCGTCGTCGGCCAGCCGGGCGGACCCGACGCCGGCCAGCAGCCGCTCCGCGTCGAGGCCGAGCAGGATGACGCCCACCTCGGTGCCGTCCGGGTCGTCGATCGAGGCCAGCGCGAACCGGAGGTCATCGGGCACCGGCCACCGCCGGGACGAGGCCGTGGCGCAGGCCGTGCGCGATCGACGCGGCCACCCGCGCGGTCGCCACCCGGTGGCCGTCGATGTTGCGCGCGGCCGGGCCGAACACCAGTCCGGCCGCCGCGCCCACCACCGACACGCGCGGGGCGCGGGTGTAGCGGAGCGTCCGCTCGTCCAGGTCCGGCCAGCCGTCGCGCTCGCCCACGACCGCCGACGGCAGCAGGCCGCTGCCGATCGACGGGGTCGTGCCCAGCGCCAGCACGGCGGTGTCCGCCTTGATCGTCCGGCCGCTCTCCAGCCGGCAGACCACGCCCGCGTCGACTTCCTTGACCGCTTCGCCGCGGTGCACGACCAGCCGTCCGTCGGCTTCCGCCTGCTGCAGCAGGGGCCGGAACTCGAACATGATGGAGGCCCGCCGGAAGCGGCGCATCAGGTCCAGCCGCCCGGCCCGGTCCACGCCGTCGAAGCGCGCCCGGCCCTCCGGGCGGAAGAACGACGAGTTGACGTCGGCGCACTGGTAGTGCTCGCCGGCCTCGCGGACCACCCAGTGCACCTGCCGGCCAGCCTCGAGCGCGCCGGCGATCAGGTGCGCCGCGGTGAGGCCCGCGCCGACCACGACCTGGCTCTCCCCGCCCGGCGCCACCGGTTCGTCCCAATAGGACACTCCGGCGGGCGGCCGGCCGCCACCCCACCAGGCTTCGGGCGCCGGACGCCGTTCTTCGCCGAGGCAGAGCACGGCGTGCCGGGCGGTCACGGTGAACCGGTTCGCGCGCACGGTCACCGCGTCGTCGGTCGGCAGCACTTCGCGCACCGACCCCGGCCAGGTGTTCTCCACGACGTGGTGGCTGGTGGCCAGGTGGTCGCAGTAGGCCTCGAAGACGTCGACGGGCACGACCGAGCGGTGCCCCGCCTGGGCCATCCGGACCTCGCGCCGCTCGGTGGCGCTCAGGCGCGCCCAGTGCAGCCGCGCGAAGTCCAGCAGCTCGCAGTCGCGGTACCCCTCGACGCCGGGGTGGTGCTCGTACGGCGAGCGGAGGACCCGCTGGCCCAGCCGGTCGATCCGGTCGAAGAACCGGCCGCACGGGCGGCCGTCCCGGTCGACGATGACGACGTCGCGCACGCCGTGGTGCCACAGCGCGGACGCGACCGCGAGCCCGGCCGGGCCCGCGCCGACGATGACGACTTCGGCGGAGTTCGCCGGCCCCTCGCGCCGGTCGCGGACGGCCGGGCGCGGCAGCCGCGGCCAGTCACGCCCGCGCGGCGACTCGAGCAGGTGCGGCTCCGGCACGAACTTGATCACGAGGCACCCACAGCCGTGCCCGCCGGGCTCAACCGACGACGGTGATCGGCACGATCAGCTCGATCACCGGACGCTGCTGCATCCCGTCGCTGACCAGCTGGCTCAGCGTCGCTTCCGACTGCTCGGCGCTGTCGGAGGCGATCGGGCTGTAACGGGAGTAGAAGTACCCCGGCTTGCGGCCGTTCGTCTCCATCGAATACATCTTGAGCACCGCTTCGCCCGGGCGGACCTCACCGTCGTAGAAGGTGAGGCGGCGCTGGTCCGGCGTCATGAAGCTCTTCGCGAACTGCGGGGACATCACCGCGGTCCCGGGGTCGTCGACGAACGTCGAGTCCTCGTCGAGCACGGCCTGCATGGCCACCCAGGTGCGGTCGGTCAGGTTCGTCTCGGCCTTGATCACCTGCCAGCGGCCCGGCTCCGGCAGGGTGACGCTGATCGAGACGTCGTGGTCGGTCGTGTCGATGGCGCCGGTGATCATCAGGACGCGGCGGCCCAGATCGGCCGTTCCGGTCATCTGGATGTCACGAGCCCGCACGCGTCCGTGGACATCCAGTCCGGGCAACTCGGGTGACGACATGGTCCGTCCTCCTTTTAACCAAGGATCCCCCAGAATGCGGACCGACCCGCAAACAAGAAAAGGCTTTCACACGCCGAGAGACGCTGTCAAGGTGAGGAACACATCGACAGAGCGTGACGCGCGTCCGCCGCCCGGCGGGCGGCGCTAGGCCGTTCGGCCTAGCCGCCTTCCGGGCTACTGGGCTCCTCCACGGGCGGCCCGACCTCACCGCCGAGACCGGCGGCTTCGCTGTCCGGCAGGCCGACGTAGCGAATCGCGAACGAGGAGTCCGCGCGCCGCAGCAGGACCTTGAGGACCAGATCGGGTCGCACCGCGACCACGAAAATACCGCGGTCCCCGGGATCGCCGAAAATGTCATAAATGAGGAATGCGGAACCGTCGCCGACGGCGAACAATGCTTCGTACATGACATTTCGCTGAGCCTGTGACGCCGATTCGGCCCACCTGTCGAGCAGTTCGGTTCCCTCGATGAGCTGGAGGCGCATCGCCATCCGCCGGCCTCCCAACCAAACGTCCGCGGGGTTACCCGAGACGGGTAGCGGGCCCCGGCCCGTGCCGGGCCGTGCTGACACCCCGGCCCAAACAGCTTCCAGTTTGCCCCGGGACACCCGCCGGGCTCATCTCCGAACTTGCGCTGCGGCGCCCGGGCGGGCCCGGCACCGCCGCACTGCGGGAGACGTGGGCGGGCGGTGCGCGGTGCGAACGTGGACGAGTGACCGGGAAGCCGCGCCGTCCGGCCGGTTTCCCGCGCCCGCCGCCGTCCCGCCGTTCGCCCGAAAGGAAGCGCCATGACGACCACCGAGGTGCCGGCCGCCGACCAGGCGGCCATCGGAGTCATCCCCCAGCGGCTCCTCGCGGCCTGGGCGCACCAGGACGCCGCGTCGATCGCCGACCTGTTCACCGAGGACGGCACGCTGATCCTGCCCGGCGTCTTCCGCCAGGGCCGCCAGGACATCAAGGAGTACTTCGCCGAGGCCTTCGAGGGCCCGTACGCCGGCACCCAGGTCGTCGGCAAGCCGATCGGCCTGCGCTTCCTCGGCCCCGACGTCGCGCTGCTGCTGTCGTCCGGCGGTGTGCTGGCCGCCGGTGAGACCGAGGTGTCGGCCGCGCAGGCGATCCGCTCCTCCTGGCTGGCCGTGCGGACCGAGGGCCAGTGGCGGCTCGCGGCCTACCAGAACAGCACCTCGAAGCAGGGCCTGCCCACGCCCGGCTCGACCACTCCGACGGCATGACCGGCAGCCCCCGCCGCGTTCCCCCGGGACCGCCGCGCCGGGCCGCCCCCGGGATCCTGCGCAAGCTCCGCTCGGACCGGATCGGCCTGATGAGCGAGGCCGTCCGCGAATACGGCGACGCGGTGCGGGTGTCGATCGGCCCGAAGACGCTCTACATCTTCAACCACCCCGACCACGCCAAGCACGTGCTCGCGGACAACGCGGCCAACTACCACAAGGGCATCGGCTACACCGAGGCCAAGCGGGCGCTGGGCGACGGGCTGCTGACGTCGGAAGGCGCGCTGTGGAAGGAACAGCGGCGCACCATCCAGCCGGTGTTCCAGCACAAGCGGATCGCCGCGCAGGCCGACGTGATCATCGACGAGGCCCTCAGCCTGGTCGAGCGCCTCACCGCCCACCGGGACTCCGGGGCGCCGGTGGACGTGCTGTCCGAGATCACCGCGCTGACCCTCGGCGTGCTCGGCAGCACCCTGCTGGACACCGACCTCAGCGCGTTCGACGCCGTCGAGCACTCCTTCGAGGCCGTGCAGGACCAGGCCATGTTCGAGATGGAGACGCTGGGCATGGTGCCGCGGTGGCTCCCGCTCAAGGGGCAGCGGGCGTTCCGCGCCGGCCGCGACCACCTCCAGCACGTCGTCGGGCTCCTCGTGGAGCAGCGGAAGGCCCGGCCGTCCGCGACCGGCGACGACGTGCTGACCCGGCTCATCGCCTCCACCGCCAAGGAATCCGACAAACGGGTCGCCGACCGCCGCATGCGCGACGAGCTGGTGACGCTGCTGCTGGCCGGGCACGAGACGACGGCCAGCACCGTCGGCTGGACGCTGGACCTGGTGAGCAGGCACCCGGAGGTCCGGGAGCGGCTGCACGAGGAGGCGGTGGCGGTCTACGGCGACCGTCGCCCGGCCTACGAGGACCTGACCCGGCTGCGCTACACGCACATGGTGCTGCAGGAGGCCATGCGGCTGTTCCCGCCGGTGTGGATCCTGCCGCGCCGGGCGCTGGCCGACGACGAGGTCGGCGGGTACCACGTGCCCGCGGGCTCGGAAGTGCTGATCTGCCCGTACATCCTGCACCGGCACCCGCGGTACTGGCCGGAGCCGGACCGGTTCCTCCCGGAGCGGTTCGACCCGGACGTGACGTCGGATCGCCCGCGCTACGCGCACATCCCGTTCGGCGCCGGTCCCCGGTTCTGCGTCGGCAACCACCTGGGGATGATGGAGGCCACCTTCATCATCTCCACGCTGATGCGCGACCTGCGGTTCGACACCGTGCCTGGGTTCGCGGTCAAGCCGGAGCCGATGATGTCGCTGCGCCTCGGCGGCGGGCTGCCCCTGACCGTCCACTCGTTCCCGGACCTCGGCCGTGCCGCGGCCTGACCGCCGGACATCGCGAAAGTGAGTGAACATGACTGAGCAGGCGGAGAACGGCTACGGCCGGCCCGAAGACCACCCGAAGGCGGCGGAGTTCGCGAAGCTGCGAGCCGCCATCGCCGACGAGGGCGTCCGGGAGCACTTCCCGTTCCGCTTCCTGGCGGCCAACGAGACGTTCGCCCGCCTCGTCGACGCCACCGCCCACCGGATCCTCTCCGCGATCGGCGCCCTGCCGACCGCCTCCGGAACCTCGGTCCCGCAGGCCAAGCAGGAGCTGTCGATCCCGTGGCGCCGGACGATCCCGTTGCACTTCCTGTACGAAAAGCTGTCGGACTCGGGGATCTTCGCCCGGGAAGGCGGCCGGTACGTGCCCGGCACGGTGGCCGTCCCGTCGTTCGACGACGTCGCCGCCGAGCTCGCCGCGCGCGAGCCGGGTGCCGCCGTCGCCGTCGAGATCCTGCGGACGCTCGTCGACGAGGCGAAGACGTTCTTCGCGGGCGAAGCGACCGGTGACGAGATCCTCTTCGCGCCCGCGCAGCTTCCGTTGTGGCTGAAGTACTTCTCCAACGACAACCTGCTGTACTCGATCAACAACAAGGTCGGCGCGGAGGCGCTGAGCCGCCTCGTGCCGGCGGCGGGCGGCCCGTTCGAGATCCTCGAGATCGGCGGCGGCTGCGGCAGCGGCGCCGAGCAGGTGCTCCGCACGCTCGGTTCCGATGTCACGCGCTACCGGTTCACCGAGGTCGCCGAGACGTTCGCCCGGCACGGCGAGAAGGCGGCCGCGGCCGCCGCGTCGCCGTCGACGACGGTCGAGTCGGCCCGCATCGACATGACGCTGCCCTGGGAGGCGCAGGGGGTCGAGCCCGGCACGTTCGACGCCGTGTACGCGGTCAACTGCTTCCACGTGGCGCCCGATCTCGACTTCGTCGTCGCCGAGGCGGCGAAGGCGCTGAAGCCGGGCGGCGCGGTCGTGGTGTCCGAATGCGTGCGGCCGACGAAGCTCGCCCGGCCCATCCACGCCGAGATCATCTTCGACTTCCTCGACAGCTTCACCGACGTCATCACCGACCCGGTGAAGCGGCCGACCCACGGCTTCCTCACCCCGGCCGCCTGGCGGGCCACGTTCGAGGCGGCCGGGCTCGGCGACGTGACGGTCCTGCCCGACGTGGACGCCATCGCCGAGCAGTACCCGGACTTCGTGGTGGGCGCCGTGATCGCACGCGCGAGCACCCGATGATCGCGGGTCTCGTCCGCTTCGCCGTGCGCAAGTCCCTGCGCGACACCCGGCACGTCGGCGTGGTGCCGCGGCGCCGGGCCCGCGGCCTGGTGGCCGCGGTCTACCGGCAGGTGGAGCAGGACTTCGGGATGCTCGCGCCGCCGACGGCGCTGCACTCCGCGGCGCCGGAGTCGATGGCCGCGGCCTGGCTGATCCTGCGGGAGACGCTGCTGGTGCCCGGCCCGGCCGGGCGCGCGGCCAAGGAGGCGGTGGCCACCGGGGTGTCGGCGGCCAACAGCTGCCCGTACTGCGTGGACGTGCACGGCATGACGCTCGCCGCCATCCCGGACGGCCCCGGCGAGTCCGGCGGCTCCGAACGGGCGGCGCTCGAAGCGTGGGCCCGCGCGTCGGCGACGACGACGGCGCCCGCACCGCCGTTCTCGGCCGCGCACGCGCCCGAGCTGATCGGCGTCGCCGTGGCGTTCCAGTACTACAACCGCATGGTGAACGTGTACCTCCGGGATTCGCCGTTCCCCGCGCACGTCCCCGAGTCCGCCAAGCCGCAGGCGCGGCGGGTGCTCGGCGGCGTGCTGCGGCCCCCGGCGACGTCGGGACCGCGGCCGGGAGCGTCACTGGAGCTGCTCCCGGCCGCTCCGGCACCGGAGGACCTGGGCTGGGCGCGCGGGAACCCGGTGATCGCCGACGCGTTCGCCCGCGCCTACGCCGTGGCCGAAGCGGCGGGTGCCCGTTCGGTGCCCGCCGGCGTCCGCACGCTGGTGCGGGAGCGGCTGGCCGCCTGGGACGGGCAGGCGCCGGGGCTCAGCCGGTCCTGGCTCGACGAGGCGGTCGCCGGGCTCGCCGAGGCCGACCGGCCGGCCGGTCGGCTGGCGCTGGCCACGGCGCTGGCGTCCTACCAGGTCGACGAGGGGCTCGTCGAGGCGTTCCGCCGCACCGCGCCCGGCGACGACACCCTGATCGAGCTGACCGCGTGGGCCGGGATGGCCGCGGCCCGCCGGGTCAGCAGCCTGCTCGCCGGGGCCGTCGCCGACCACGCGTGACCCTGCGGTAGACGGAAGGCCTCCCCACCCGAGAGGGCGGGGAGGCCTTCTTTGTTGCGTGGAAACCCTTGCGCCCGCGGCATTTCCGCTTGGCCGCGATGGGAGCAGCGCGGACGAGAACGGCCGACACACCGGCAGGCGGGTTCGCTGTCGACGCCGCGTGCCGTGGTGGCCACGCCGGGCGGTGTGCCGGCCGTTCTCGTTGCCGTGCCGGCCGTTGCGGGCGGTGTGCCGGGATGTCGTACCACCGACTCGGCGAGGCCGGCACGATTCGTGCCGGCCTCGCCGGATGTCCTGTGGGCTGTCCGCGGGACCACACGCCGGAAACCCGAACGGCTACGGCGGAAGGATCCGCCGTAGCCGTTCGAGCTATCACCGGTGCGCCGTCGGTCACCGCGAGACCCGGCGCCCGTCAAGGGGACGAAGCCGGGGCCGGCGCGGACACCGTCGCTGAGGGTCGGTGTCCCGCCGGGCCCGGCTTCGTGGCGCGAGGCCGTCCGGGGAACCGCTTACGCGGCCTCGCCCAGCCGCTCCTCGAGGTCACGCTCCATCTCGGCGACGACGTCCGACCAGACGATGCCCCGGCCGAGCCGCGGCATCGGCCGCACGGTCAGGTCGACCGGCGCTTCCACCGGCTCGACATACCGCGAGGTGGCCGCGGCGGCGTCCGTGCGACCCGTGTTGTTGGCAGTCATGACTTTCCCTCTCCTTCGTGCGGCCCCGGTAGTGCTCGGGGCCGGCGTCGGTTCACGCGACCCGGCCGTCCACGTCGTGGTAGCCGCCGCTGTAGAAGATGAGGGCGTCCTCGCCGGCCCCCCGGCCGGTGGCGACCACCCGGCCGAGGAAGACCGAATGGTCACCGCCCTCGATGACCTGCGCCAGCTCGCACTCCAGCCAGGCCAGGGCACCCGTGAACAGCGGTGCCCCGGTCTTGCCGCCCGGCGTCCAGCTGACCGCGTCGAACTGGGCCAGCCCGTCGGGCCGCTTCCAGTCGGCGAAGTACTTCGACACGGCCTGCTGGTCCGAGGCCAGGATGTTCACCGCGAACGAGCCCGCGGCGACGATCGAGCTGTGCATCCGGGCCGCCTTGGCGACGCAGCACAGCACGAGCGGCGGATCCAGCGACACCGACGAGAAAGCGTTCGCGGTCATCCCGTGCGGGTCCGCGCCGCCGGCCGTGAGCACCGTGACGCCCGTCGCGAACTGCGCCATCACCTGGCGCAGTGCCGGTTGCGGGCTGAGCCCGCGGCGCGCCGCCGACGTCGGCACCCGCTGCAGCGGTGTCCGCTCGGCGGGGCCTGCTCCTGGGTGGCCCATTTAGACTCCCTTGCCGTTGCGCGCCGTAGCCGTCGTGTAGGGCGCCAACGCCTCCAGCAGCGCCTCGGGCACCCGGACCGGCACGGTCGCCGAGTTCGGTCCCCGCATGCAGGCGATCCGCTGACGTCCGCGCGCCACCAACCGCTCGCCGTCCGGGTGCAGGTGGACGTAGTCGAAGGTGAACTGCAGCTGCGTCTGGGTCAGCTCCTCGAGGCGCATCCGGATGGACAGCTCGTCGAAGCCGGTGATCTCCGCGAAGAACTCGCACTCCACCTTGAGGGTGTAGAGCTTCAGGTCGCCGCGGATGTCCGCCAGTACCGCCGGAGCCCGCTCGACGAGGAACATCTCGCGGCACCGGCCCTGCCACCGGACGTAGTTGACGTAGTAGACGTTGCCCACCATGTTGGTCTCTTCGAAGCCGACCGTGTGGCGGAGCTCGTAGTAGCCGGTCATTCTCGGTTCCCCTCTGCGTGGAGGACGGCGAAGACCACGGGGGCCGGCCGGTCGTCGACCGTGGTCGACCAGGTCGCGATCAGGGCGTCGCCGCAGGCGAGCAGCGCCCACCCGTCGGCCTCGACCCGGCGGACCGTGAGGGCCTGGGTCATCCCGCCGGTCTTGCGCACGCACTCCAGCGCGCTCCAGACCCGGGTGTTGGCCACCGCGACCGGTTCGCCGGTGTCCGCGGCCAGCAGCCGGCCGACGGCGACGAGCTCTTCGCCCAGCAGTCCGGTCCAGTCCTCGTCGGTCCGCTCGATCGCACTCTCGATGTCACACGTGAGCTGCCCGGAGCCGGTGACCGCCAGCGTCAGCTGCGCGGTGTGCGACGCGGTCACCTCGGCCCCGTCGATCTCCGGCTTGCCGTCGGGTCGGTAGCGCACCTCGACCGGCCGGTCGAGGCTGCGGCTCGCCGCCAGCGCCGTCTGGACGCGCCGCTCCGCGATGCCTTCGCACACGCGGTCCGCCGGGTCCGGCTCCAGCACCACCGATCGCCGGCCGCCGAGCAGCCGCTCGCACGCACGCTCGAGGTAGGCCCCGAGCATCGACGGCACCCACGGCCCCGCCCCGTCGCGCTTGCGCACCGCGCGGAGCATCAGCCCTTCCCAGCGTTCGACGAGCGTGCCGTCCGGGTTGCGGACGTCCAGGTCGTAGACGTAGCTGTCGCCGTCCTGGGACCGTTCGCGCGCGTCGAGCAGGACGTACTCGTCGTGCTGCTCGCCCGGCGCGGCCAGGTAGAGCTTCTCGATGCTCTGCGGCAGCAACGTCGCGTCCGGGATGCAGCACTGGATCGCGTGCATCATCGCGTCCCGGGTGCCCGGGTCGGCCAGCAGCTTGTCCTGCGGCAGGAACGGCGCGAACCACGCCACGTTCGCCGACGTCGAGATCTCGGCGACCGCGTGCCGCGCGCTGGCCCGCCGGTACCCGAGCACGCGCTGGAAGCGCTTGCCCTGGAACAGGACCGAGCCGTACAGCTCGCGGATCGGGTCGACCGGGACCGACGGCAGCGCGACGTCCCGCAGGGTGGTCTCGCCGAGCGACTCCGGCCGGGCGAAGTTGAGCCGGGCCCGGAAGTGATCGGCGCTGAAGCCCGTCTCGTCGCTGCGGATCACGACGTCCACGGTGTCGGCGTCCCGGGCGAGCGCGGCCAGCCGGATGGTGGTCGACTTACCCGGCGAGACGATGATCGGGCGCAGGAACTCGACGCCCTCCAGCACCGGGGTGCCGCCGCGACCGACGGTGGCCGACGCGACCTGGGTCATCGCCTCCATGCCGAGCACGGCCGGGAAGAGCAGCTGACCGTCGAGCAGGTGGTCGGTCAGGTACGGGTCGCTGCCCGCGGACAGCTCGGCCTCGGTGATCAGCTCGACCCCGGGGTAGTGCACGACCGTCCGGTCGATGAACCGGGTCAGCGGCAGCTCGCGCCGCTGGATCGGCAGGGTCGGCAGCCCGTTCATGCGGCCGCAGATGACGAGCACCGGCGGCGTGGCCGGGTCCGAAAGCAGCTGGCGCAGGATGGTGATGCCCTCGTCGAGCGGGATCGGCGTGATGCCGTCGCGCATCAGGGCGCTGACCACGCCGAGCTTCTCGCCCATGCCGGTGCCGGACCAGACCGACCACTCCAGCGCGATCGCCCGCGCCCGGGGGTGTTCCCGGCCGAAGCGCAGGGTCGCCTCGGTCATCCAGTCGTTGGCCGTGGAGTAGTGCGCCTCACCGCGGAGGCCGGCGCGGCCGATGATGCTGCCGAAGGTCACCAGCAGCTTGATGCGGTCCTGGTCGACCGCGTCGAGCACGGCGTTGAGACCGTCGATCTTCGGCGCGATGGTCTTGCGGAAGGCGTCCTCGGTCAGGCTGAACAACGCGGCCGGCTCGTTGCGGCCCGCGCCGTGCATGACCGCGGTGACCGGGCCCAGCTCGGCCTCCACGCGGGCGACCACGCCGGCGATCTGCGCGGCGTCGGTGACGTCGGCCCGCTCGTAGACGTAGCGGATGCCCGCCGCCTCCATGCGGTCGAGGTTCTCCAGCAGCTCGGGGTCCGTTTCCGGGTCACTGCGCCCGAGGAGCGCGAGCTTCGCGCCGGAGTCCTTCGCCAGTGCCAGCGCGCTCTCCGCCGTGATGCCCTTGCCGCCGCCGGTGACCAGCATGACGTCGGTGCTGTCGAGGGTCTCCGGGATGGGACCGGAGGCCGCCGCCGGCAAGCCGACCAGCCGCGGGACCGTGCGGCCGCCGTCGGAGCCGTAGCGGGCTTCGACGAAGTCCGTCGTCGCCGCGACTTCGGCGACCACCGTCGTCACCGCGCGGTCGATCGCCGCCGGCTCCGCCGGGGTCGGGTCGGCCAGGTCGACGATCGTGGTCTTCGCCGACGGGTCCTCCAGGCGCAGCGTCTTCGCCAGGCCGGAGGCGCCGTAGCCGTGGTGCACCACGACGAACCGCGTGCCGTTGGGCGCGGCCATCAGGGCCCGGCCGGCTTCGAGGAACAGCCCGACGTGCCCGGCGTCGCAGTCGGTGGGCAGGCAGAGCAGCACGCCCTCACCCGCACCGCTGCGGGCGAGTGCCGTCCGCAGCGGCTCGGCGAGCGGGTTGCCCGGGGTGGCGAAGACCTGCCACTGCGCGGACACGGTGCCCGAGGGCAGGTCCGCGGCCGGGAGGGCCGCGGGCAGGTACTCGACCGCGAACGGCCGGACCCACGGCCCGATGCCCGGTGCTTCGCCCTTGCCCGCCGCGTCCGCCGGCTTCGCCGTCTGCGCCAGCTCGTCGATCATCTCGGCGAGATCGCCGAGACAGACGGTGGCGAAGTTCGGCATGCCCTCGAGCGCGGGCCGGCCGAGGGCCCGGGTGACGTCGTTGACCAGCTGGCCCACGGTGATCGACGAAAGGTGCAGGTCGTCGAGCGGGTGGGTGTCGGCCGTGACCGTCTCCAGCGGCAGCTCGACGCGCTCGGCGGCGAGCCTGCGCAGCAGGTCGAGCGTGGTGCTCTCGGTGTCGGCGGCTTCCGCCTCGGCGGGCCGGGCACCGGCGGCAGCCTGCTCCGCGGCGAGCTCGGCGTCGATCGCCGGAGCCGCCTCGCAGGGGCTGGCCAGGAACCGGTAGACCCCGTCGGCGGGCAGTTCCCGGACCACGCGGCCGGCGAACAGCCGCTCCGGGGTGACCGGAGCGCCCAGCGCGAACGCCGCGCCCAGCACCCGCAGGACGGCGCCGAGAGAGGTGCTGTCGGTGTCGAACGCCAAAACCGGCGTCCGCGGTGCGATGTCCTCGAAGAGCCCGGTGAGCACCCGGCCGGGACCGACCTCGATCACCAGGTCGCTGCGTTCGGCGACCTTCGCGGCGGCCTCCCGGAACCGGACCGGCTGCACGATCTGCTCGCACAGCAGCTCCGGCAGGTTCTCGGCGGCGTGCAGGACGTCGCCGGTCACCGTGGAGATCACCGGCCGCTGGAGCCGCTCGAAGCTGAACTCGCCGAGCCGCTCGATCATCGCGGTCGCGGCGGGTTCGACGGCCGGGGAGTGGAACGCGTGCGACACCTTGATCCGGGTCGCGCCGACGCCCTGGGCCTTGGCCAGTGCGACCACCCGGTCGACGGCCGCGATCGGTCCCGAGATCACCGTCTGCTGCGGCGCGTTGTAGCCCGCGATGACGACGTCGGTGCCGAGCCCGAGCTCCTCGGTCCGGGACGGCGACGCCGCGATACCGGCCATCGCCCCCGTGCCGGGGCCGACCTCGGTCGCCATCACCCGGCCGCGGATCCTGGCCAGCTCGGCCACCTCGCGCTCGCCGACCGCGCCGGCCCAGTGCAGGGCGGTCAGTTCGCCGAGGCTGTGCCCGGTCGCGGAGCTCGCTTCGACGCCGAAGGCGCGAAGCACCCGCAGCCCGGCGAGGGAGCCGGTGACGATCCGCGGCTGGGCCACCTCGGTGGAGGCCTGGTCGCCGTCGGTCGGCAACGCGGCCGCGTCGTAGAGCTCGCGGGCGACGTCGAACCGGCGGCGGACCGCGCTGTCCCCGCCGCGGCCGGAACCCTGGCCGGGGAAGAGGAACCCGATCCGCGGCGCGGTGGGCCGCGAGCTCGCGAAGATGCCGTCGGTGCTCTCGAACACCGAGTCGCCCTCTTCGAGCAGTTCGAGCAGCCGGGTGAGCTTGCGCTCGGCCTGCTCGGGGTTCGCGGCGACGACCGCGGCCCGGACCGGCTTGCCCGACAGCTCGGCGGCGAGGCTGCCGGCGAGGTCGGTCAGCTCGGCGAACGACAGCTTCGGCACCGATTCGAGGAGCGCCGCGAGGCGTCCGCGCAGGGTGGCGACGTCGTCGGCGTCGAGCAGCAGCAGCTCGGCGTCCTGCCGGCCGGCGACCAGGGCGCGGGAGCGCTCGTCGAGCTCGTCGCGGCGGGGCGCGTGCGGCCCCTCGGCGACGGTGACGTGCGAGTTGATCCCACCGAAGCCCATCGCGGACACGCCGGCGCGCACCGGGTGCTCCGCGGGCCACAGCTCGGCCTCGCTCGGCACGTACATCCGGGCCGCGTCGCCGGTCAGCGACTCGTGCGGGTCGAAGTGCCCGGTGCCGGGCGGGATGACCTGGTGGTAGACGGCCAGGGTGGCCTTGATCAGCCCGGCCACACCGGCCGCGGCCTTGGTGTGCCCGATGTTGCCCTTGATCGTGGACAGCGCCGCCGGCTTGGCCAGCGGGTCGGCGTCCCGGCGGGCGGTCGACAACGCCTCGATCTCGGTGGCGTCGCCGAGCGCGGTGCCGGTGCCGTGACCTTCGAAGTAGGACACGGTTTCGACGCCGTAGCCGGCGCGGGTGTACGCGCGCTTCAGCGCCAGCCGGTGCCCGGCGGCCTCGGGCCGCGTGATGCCGCCCTTGCCGTCGGAGGACACGCCCCAGCCGGTGACCGAGGCGTAGATCCGCTTGCCCTGCTCGATCGCGTCGCTTTCACGCATCAGCACGAGCATGCCCGAGCCCTCGCCGGGCCAGAAGCCGTTGGAGTCGGCGTCGTAGACCTTCATGTCGCGCTTGGCCAGCGCGCCGGTCTTCGCGAACCCGATCACCTCGAACGGGTCGATGGACAGGTCGACACCGCCGGCGACGGCGACGTCCAGGTCGCCCTGCGTCAGGGCGTTGGCCGCGCTCACCACCGAAAGCAGCGAAGAGGAACAGGCGCCGTCGACGGTGTACCCGCCGCCGCCGAAGTCGAAGTGGTTGCAGACCCGCCCGGCGATGGTGTTCGCCAGGCCGCCGGCCAGGGTGTCCTCGTTGATCTCCGGGAACGGCGCCTTGTACTGGATTTCCAGCTCGCGCAGGAAGTCGCCGGTCTCGTCGTCGCCCCAGCCGCGCCCGGCCAGCGCCGCGGCGACGGTGCGCCGGACGTAGGGCCAGCGCAGGCGCATCACGTTGGCGCGGGAGAACTCACCCGTGAGGCTGTTGCCGATGACCACGCCGGTGGCGGGCTTCGACGTGCCTTCGCCTTCGGGGAACCCGGCGTCGGCCAGCGCTTGCGCGGCGACGTCGAGGGCGAGCCAGTGGGTCGTGTCGGTGGCCCGGAACGTGCTCCCGGCGACCTTGTGGGCGACCCGGTCGAACTCGTAGTCCCGCAGCACCGCGGCCTTCTGTGCGTAAAACCGGTCCGGTGCCTTGGGGTCTGGCGAATAGTAGTCTGCCCGATTCATCCGTTCGTCGGGCAGCCTGCGGAACGCCCGGCGACCGGCCAGTACGTTCTCCCAGAGCTCCTCCGGTGAACCCGCGTCCGGGTACCGGAGACCGATACCCACGATCGAAATCCGCTCACCGCTCATGCCACCGCACTCCCACTGGCTACTCGTGCCCCGATTACCGGCCCCGGTTCAGCATGACCCGGTGTTCCGGTCGTGTCTTCTTTCTGCATGCCCGCGGTCACCGGGACAGCACCCGGCGACACGCATCCTCGAATTCGCCTGATCCGGTACCGCTCAGCGGCCGAACTGGCCTGGCGTCCGGCCTTCGCCGGCCGGCCCGCGGTACGCCTGCGCGATGTCGAGCCAGCCGTCGGCCAGCGCTCCCTCGGCGCGCACGTCGAGGTCGTCGCGGTGCCGCCGGCGGGTGACCAGCAGGCAGAAGTCCTCGGCCGAGCCGGTGATCCGCTCCGGCGAGTCCGCCGGCCCGAACGTCCACAGCGCGCCCGAGGGCCCGGTGATCTCGAACCGGAACTCGGTCTCCGGCGGTGTCAGGTTCCGGGCCTGGTAACCGAAGTCCCAGACGCGGACGGCGAACCCGACCAGGTGCCGCAGCCGGTCGGTGCGCACCGGCGTCACGCCGAGCGCGTCGGCGATGTCCTGCCCGTGCCCGAACAGCTCCATCATCCCGGCGCACGCGAGGACGTACGGCGGCAGCGGGTTCACCAGCCACGGCACGAGCTGGTCGCCCGGCACCGCGGCGAGCGCCTTGATCGCGGTGTCCCGCTCGCCGCGCCACTTGGCCAGCAGCACTTCGCCCGGGTCGGTTTCGAACTCCTTCAGCGCGGCCTCGACCGCCGCGTCGAGGCCGCCGGTGAGCGACTTCGTCATCGCGACGAACGCTTCCGGCTGCGCCGAGGCGAAGCCGGCGATGCGCAGGATGAAGGTGAGGTGGGCGATCTGCTCCCGGACCCGCCAGCCCGGCGCGGGCGAGGGAGTCTCCCACCCGGACTCGGTGAGGCCGGCCACGAGCGCGTCGACCTCGGCGGCCTCGGCGGTCAGGTCGGCGAGCACAGCCGTCGTGTCAGTCACGTTGTTCCGTCCTCTCGTTCGGGGTTCAGCTGCCGGCCACGAGGTCCAGTTTGGACACCGCGCGCCGGCCGGTGATGGAGCCGTCGGGAGCGGGCGCGCCGTACTTGACGTCGACACCGCGCTCGTTCAGGGCGCGGACGATGCCGGGCACGGACCGCTCGGCGAGCGCGGCGATCGTCATGGCGGGGTTCACCGTCAGCGCGCCGGGAACCGAAGCGCTGTCGGTGACGAAGATGCCCGCGTGATCGCGCAGCTCGTGGTTCGGGTGCAGCGCGGACGTCGCCGCGTCGTCACCGATGCGGCACGACGACAGCGGGTGCACGGTGTAGGCGCCCACGACGTCGTTGGTCCACGGTGCGACCTTCGCCAGGCCGTCCTTCTCGATGATGGCCTTGCAGTCGGCGTCGGCCAGGGCCCAGCCGCGCAGGGTGTTCGGCGTCGGGTCGTAGCGCAACGGCCCGCGGCCGAGCATCTGCTGCGAGATCCGGTACGCGTTCCCGGTCGGCGGCGGGGTGCCGAAGACGCCTTCGTTGTCGTCCTCGGTCATCAGGAAGATGGTCAGCCAGCTCGACCACTGCTTGAGGATTTCCTTCTTCTCCGCGCCGAACCAGCGCGGCTCCTCACCGCCGGGCGCCTGCGCGAGGATCGTGCCGAGCCCGGGCGGGAAGTACAGCTGCTCCAGCGAGTACCGCTCGTACTCGGGCAGCGAGCCGTCGAGCTTGTCCCAGTTCGCCACGGTCGGGCCCTTGCCGATGTGGTTCGCGGCGTAGGCGGCACCGTCCTCACGGGACAGTCCGAGCACCTCGCGCACGCGGTCCTCGTTGATGATGGCCGTGTTGAGCCGTTCCCCGTTGCCGGAGAAGTACCGGCCGACCCCGTGCGGCATCCGGCCGAGCGAGGCCTCGGACCGCTGCAGGATCACCGGCGTCGCCCCGGCGCCGGCGGCGATGATGACGACCTTCGCCTCGATCACGCCGGATCCGTTGTGGATGCGGTAGTCCTCTTCGTCGATCAGGTCGTAGTGGACGCGGTAGCCGCCGTCTTCGGTCCGCTCCAGCCGCTCCACCTCGTGCAGCGGCCGGATCTGCGCACCGTGCGCCAGCGCGGCGGGCAGGTAGTTCGTCAGCATCGAGCGCTTCGCGTCGAACCGGCAGCCCGCCATCTGGAAGTTGCAGTTGGTGCAGCGGGCGTTGTCCACCGCCACCGGGGCCGGGTTCGCCGTGCGGCCCGAGTGGTTGCAGGCCGCGGCCCACAGCCCACCCGCGTAGCTGACGTCGTTCCAGTCCTGGCGCGACACCGGGATCGACTCGTCGACCCGGTCGTACCACGGCTCGAGCGAGTCGCGGCTGATCTCCGCCGGCCACATGCGGCGGCCGATGCTGCCCTGGCGGTCGAAGACGAACTTCGGCGCCCGCGGCATCGCGGCGAAGTACACCACGCTGCCGCCGCCGACGCAGTTGCCGCCGAGCACGCTCATCCCGTCGCCGGCGACGAAGTCGAACACCCGGGTGTAGCTCGAGCCGAGCATGTAGTCGTGCTCGAAGTCGTCCGCGGCCAGCCACGGCCCGCGCTCGAGCACCACGACCTTGGCTCCGCCCGCGGCGAGGTGGTAGGCCGGGATCGAACCCCCGAAGCCGCTGCCGACGATGACGACGTCGGTCTTCTCGATCGCGCTCATGCGGGACTCCCCGAAGGTGTGGTGTCGGGATGCGGCTCGGCCAGCTTGCGGCCGTAGGAGAACTTCGGGAACCGCCACAGGCCGTCGGCGTCCGGCAGCCGGTAGCCCAGCGCGAGCAGGCCGGGGTGCCCGGCCGCCAGCGCTTCGGCGGTGTGCCGGTGCGGGGCGGTGTCGTAGGCCATGTTGCAGAACAGGGCCAGGCTGACCCAGCCCTCCTTCTCCGGGTGACCCGGCTTCGTCAGCCGGGTCACCAGGGCGCGCCGGTGCTCGTACGGCAGCGCTACGAACGGCGGCAGGTCGGAGTCGAGCTCCAGCTCGACCTCACCCGCGTAGGTCTTCGCGTGGTCGTTGAGCGACTGCGCGAGGTACGGCAGGCCGGCGGTGATGCCGGTGGCGTCGTAGTTCAGCAGCTCCAGCGCGCCCGCCTCGACCGCGCCGGCCCCCGGGGAAACCCCGGCCACCGCGTGGTCGTCCGGGGAGCGTTTCTCCCCCGGCACGATCGTGTCGGCGTACGCTTCCAGGGTCAGCACCTGGACTTCTTCTTCGCTGGCCACCGGCCTGCCTCCTCACTGTCCGAAGCGGAGTGTTGCGTTCCGCGTTTCCGGGATCACGCCGCGAGCGGCTTCTCGTCACCGGCCGGGACGGGCGGTGCCGCGGTGAGCTTCGCCTTCTGCGCGGCCTGCTCGGCCTCGAACTTGATCCGCGACTTGTTCGAGAAGTGCAGGCCCCACAGGAAGAGCCCGCGGATCAAGCACACCGACGCGGTGGCGAAGAACAACCCGTAGGCGATGTGCGCGGCGGTGAAGAAGCCGTACATCATCGCGACACCGGCGCCGAAGGCGAACTGCGAAGCCGGCTTCGACGGCGTGGTGCCCGGGTCGGTCACCATGTAGTTCGTGTAGAGCACGAACGCGATCCCGGTGCCCATCGCCAGCGCACCCGGGATGGCCGTGCCGAAGAGCACCCCGCGCAGGACGGCCTGGATGACGAAGAACGACAGCCAGCCCCCGATCAGCCACATCCGGCCGGTCAGCAGCGAGTTGAGCACCGTGCCCGAGATCAGGATGACGGCCACGATCAGCCAGCCGATCCAGGTGTCGACCTTCTCCGAGAAGTGGTACGGCGGCGTCATGTTGACCCACGGGAACACCAGCAGCATCACGGTGATGCCGAAGTTCGACGGGTTCATGTAGTGCCGCATCCGGCCGAACACCGGCGCCTGCAGCACCCACTTGGTGCCGACCGCGACGATGACACCGAAGATCATCGCCCAGATGTGGTCGTTGACGTAGGTCAGCATGTTCAGGGCCAGCGCGGTGATGTGCGCCGGGAACAGGAACTCCACCAGGCCCTTGAACCCGCCGCCGCGGTAGCGGACGGGCCGGTTCGTCACGCGGGCGTTGATGGTCTCCAGCACGATTTCCGTGGTGTAGGAGACCGCCAGCGCGACGAACGGGAAGATCCACGGCTGCTCGAACCCGAGCACGGTGTAACCGAGGATGTTGAAGATCGTGATCGAGATGGCGAAGCGGCGCAGGGCCGTGATGACCTTGTTGGTCCGCTTCGGCGGTGCAGTATCCACTTTGGTCGTTATGGGCGTCACCATGACGTCACTTCTCTTCCTTCGCCTGGGTGCCGAGCTGGAACGAGTGGCAGCCCGGTGCGAGCTTCAGGTCCTGCGTGTGCGGCTTCCCGGTGCGGTCCCGCCAGAGCAGGTGCACCGCCAGCGGACCGGTGACATCGGCACCCAGTCCGATCTGGACGTCGAAGCTGCGGCGGCCGGAGTGCCCGCTGCTGCCGTCGACGCGGCCCACGTACTTCTTGCCGTCCGCCGTGGTCACGGTGGCCTCGGCGCCGATCGCCGGCGAACCGGCCGACGGCAGGGGCCCCGGCGCCACGGGGGCATCGGTGGTCAGCTTCAGCTGCAGGAACTTGCCGGTCTTCGGGCTGTCGTTGTGGTAGTAGATCGGCTGCTCCCACTGCCGTGCGACGGCGAAGTCGGGCAGGCCGTCGCCGTCCGCGTCGCCGACGCCGATGCCGCGGGTGGGCACCGGGACGGCCAGGCCCAGCTTCGGCGCGAGGTCGACGTAGGTGCCGTCCGTGCGCTTCACGAAGAAGTGCAGCGTCTGGTCGCCGGCGAGGTCGTCACCGGGACGGGCGTTCGGCCACCAGAACGGGTTCGACGTCATGCCGTCGTTGGCCACGGCCAGCTCCTGCAGCTGCGGCCAGCGGTTGACCTGCCCCTTGATGAAGCCGGTGGCCTGCGCGATCTGGACGTCACCGCTGTTGTTGAAGTCCTCGATCTTCGGGTCCCAGCCCCAGCCGGACCACGCCGTGCGCGTCTCGCCGCTCTCGTCGTGGAACGGTGCCACGCCCTTCTGCAGCTGACCGCGCAGGTCCGTGAGGTCCTTGGCGGTGTTCACGAACTGGTAGTTCGACTCCTCGACACCCCACGAGGTCGTGATGTTGCTGACGAAGATGTCGTACAGCCCGTCGTGGTTGAAGTCGCCGAAGTCGACGCCCATGCCCTTGAACGAGTCGTTCCCGAGCACCTTCGACTTCGGGTCGGCGATCCCGCGGACCCCGGTGACCTCGCCGAACTCGATGGCGCCCGGCTTGGACTTGTTGTAGAGCAGGTGGTCGTGCCCGAAGTCGTTGGCGATGTAGAGCTCCGGCAGGCCGTCGGCGTCGATGTCGGTGGCGCTGGCGCCCAGCGACCAGCCGGTGCGGGCGTTGGCCGGGATGCTCGTCGACGCGTCCACGAAGGACACCGACGGGTTCGTCCCCGCGGTGGCCCCGGTCCAGCGGTAGATGAACTTGCCGCCGCCGTTGGTCGCGTGCGACATCGACTGGTTCATCGTGATGCCGCCGTCGGCGTTCGGGTCCAGGACCTTGCTGTCCGGGAAGTAGTTGCCGATGAAGACGTCCACGTGGCCGTCGCCGTCGAAGTCGCCGATGGTGGCCGCGTTGGTGTTCCACAGCGGGCCGTTGTACTTGCCGTCGGCGCCGCGCAGGTTGCCCGGCACGAGCTCGGTCGGCTGGAACGCCGCGGGAGCCAGCTTGGTGGCGCCGGCCTTCTGCAGGAACACGACCGGCGTGCGCCCCCAGTAGTAGACCATGACGTCCATCCGGCCGTCTTCGTTGAAGTCGCCGGGGACGCAGCCCATCGGGGCCATGTAGTCCCACGTCGGCAGCGGCGCCGGGTCGAGCGCGAACGGCGCGTAGCGGTCCTGGCCCTGGCCCGGCACCGGCGTGACGACGACCTGGTCGCTGCGCGGGTCGACCAGGCAGATGTCGTTGGCCAGGCCGTCACCGTCGAGGTCGTTCATCGCGATGCCGGCGCCGGTCGAGGACATCCAGGCCGAGATGGCCTCGTACTGCTTGTTCAGCGTCCGGACGTTCTGCGACTTCGCCGCGGCGGGCAGCGCGATCGTCATCGGTGTGAAGTGGAAGTTGGCTGCCAGCTGGTCCTGCTCGGCGGCCGAGACGGTCGGCAGGCGCGCGACGAAGAACATCGTCAGCACCAGCGCGATCGCCACGATGCCCGCCAGCTGCCGGCGCAGCCAGCGCGAGGTCGCGGTCATTTGTTCACTCCTCCGTGAGTCAGCACTTCATCGGCGATCCGCTGCCGCCAGGTCTCGAACGCCGGGAGCTCGCCGTCGACGACAGCCGCCGGCCACACCTCCCGGGTGATCGCCGCGGCGCGCTCGGCGGGCAGGCCGCAGATCGCCCGGGTGGCGACCTCGGTCTCCGGGAGCAGCAGGCCCGCGGTCACCCGCGCGTCGGCCGCGAACGCACTCCCCTGGGCGAGCTGCCCGCGGTGCTCGCCCGCGCGGCGGGCCAGCTCGGTCAGCTCGTCTTCCTTGACGCCGCAGGCGTAGGTCGAGGCGAGGCCGACCCCGGCGTAGAGGTCACCGTGGCGAGCCGGGTCGAACCCGGCGATGGTCTTCGTCACCAGGTCGACGTCCGTGCCGCAGATGAACCACAGCGCCCGGCCGATGCCCTGGTCGATGGCCCGCAGCGCGTAACCGCTGTATTCCTTGGCCGGCCAGGGAAAGCCCGGCTCCTGGTACTGCTGCCGGACGTACTTCTCGGTCTTGAAGTACGCCTGGTGGAAGCCGTAGCCGTCGAGCACCAGCCACCGCAGCAGCGGGTCGAACCGGTCGGCCTTCGGCCAGGCGAAGCGCGGCAGCCGCGCCATCGCCCAGCCGGCGCCGACCAGGATGATGTAGTGCTGCCGCGCTCCGCCCGGACCGGCGATGAAGTCGTCGACGTGCCGCCGGCCGCCGAAAGGCAGCCCGTCGAGCATCGCGTAGCCCATTCCCGCGCCCTCGTAGGCGAATCCGCGGAACTGCACCGGAATGCGTTCCAGCCATTCCTCGCACTGCGCGGGGTTGCGGGACTCGACGGCGTGCGCGTAGCCGAGCAGGAATTTCTTCCCCACCGTTTCCAGCAGTTCCTGAGCCTGCGGGCTCTTCTTGTGGAAACCACGCTTGTCCAGCGACGTCTCCGAGTCGTCCGGTGTCAGGATCCGGCGCCTCAATGCGCGCCAACCGTCGCCCACCGCATTCCCCTTTCGGGCTACGAACATCTTCCGATACTCGAATCAACTGTCACAGATTCCACTCCGGACGGTCTACTCCACCGTTGCCGCCGGATTGCCGGGGCGCGGATTCAGCTCGCCGCTCGGTGTGCGTGCGGCCGGAATTCCGCCCGGATCGCGGCCCGCCAGAGCTCGTAGCGCGGGAGCGGGCCGCCGTCGTCGCCGACCGCCTCCGTCCGGTCGGAGATGGCCTGCAGCTGCCCGACCGCGAGGTCGGTGAGCACGCCGGCGGCGAGGTGGGTGTGCGCGGGCACGTACCCGGCGTAGGTGCGGGCCTTCACCGCGAACACGACGCCGAGCGCGAGCTGGTCGTAGTGCTCCCCCGCGGCGTGGCGCAGCCGGGCCAGGCCGGACTGGTCACTGCCGCCGGCGAACGTCGAGGCCAGCCCGACCCCGCTCCACAGGTCCGCCCGGCGGGCCTCGGCGAACCGCCCGACCGCTTCGGCCACGGCGTCGGGGTTCCCGCCGTTGATGAACCACAGCGCGCGGCCGACCCCCTGGTCGAACGCCCGGCCGAAGTACTCCGGCCGGCCCGCCCACGGGTAGGGCACCGGGTCCGCCTGCTCGCCCACCCACTTGTCCGTGTCGAAGTAGGCGCGGTCGAAGCCGTAGCCGTCGACGGCGAGCCAGCTCATCACCGGGTGGTAGGCCACCCCGGTCAGCTCGGGCAGGATGTTCTTCCACAGTGGCCGCGGCAGCCGCGCCATCGCGAAGCCGATCCCGATGTAGGTCAGGAAGATGTGCGGGCGCCCCGGCCCTTCCAGCAGCGCGCGGGTGCGGTCGCGGCCGCCGCCCGGCATGGCGTCGAGGATCGTGTAGCCCATCGTCGCGCCTTCGTAGGCGAAGCCGCGCTGTTCGGGCTCGACCAGCGCCAGCCGGCGCTCGATCTCCCACAGCGGCGCACCTTCGATGGCCCATTCGAACCCGCACACGACCGCTTGCGGCACCGCCTCCAGCCGGGCCGTCGCGTCGGTGTGGGTGACCGGGAAGCCGCGCTCGGCGAACCCGACCGAAGCCAGTGAAGGAGCCAGGAACCGCTTCCGGAGGACTCCGATTACCGTGGACATGACGTGGTCGTCCTCTTCTCTCCGGCGGATCAGGCGACGGCGCGCAGGTGCGGGTGCTGAGCGGCGCGCATGCGCTGGGTGAACGGCGACTGCTTCGAGGCCAGGGTGATCGCGATCGGCGCGTCGGTCGCGGCCGGCGCGCGCAGGCCCACCCGGCCGGTGGACAGGCCCTCCGCCGTCACGGTCACGGTCGAGTAGCCGATCGAGAAGCGCGGCCCGCCCAGGCCCGGCTGGTGCTGCGCGACGGCGATCGCCGTCCACCGCCCCGCGGGCACGCCGTGGATGGTCAGCTCACCCGAGCTCATGCCGGCCGAGCCGCCGAAGGCGACCGGACCGCACTGGGGCACCGGGTCGGCGAAGAGCCCGACGAGGGTGTCCGCGGGGGCGGCGTCGCCCGGCATGTCCAGCCGCATCGACAGCACACCCGTGCCCGACTGCAGCGAAGCACAGCTGCGACCGGCCGCGCGCAGCGTGCGCAGCGGCGGAAGCCGTTGCAGCGTCGGCGAAATCGCCACGAGCAGCTCGGCCACCTGCGGTTCGCGGTACTGCGTCGGGGTCAGCCCGACCGCCCGCGAGAACCGGCTGGTGAACGTGCCGACACTGCTGTAGCCGACACTGCACACGATGTCGGAGACGTTCAGCGACGTCGTCAGCAGCAGCCGCTTCGCCTCGAACAGGCGCACGGCCGTCAGGAACCGGCCCGGCGTCACGCCGGTGGCGTGGGCGAACATCCGGGAGAAGTGGAACCGGCTGACGAACACCTCGGAGGCCAGGTCCCCGAGCGTGATGGGCTCGTAGTAGCGCTCCTGGATCATGGAAATCGCCTGCAGCACCGCGGGCCGGACCGACTTCTCCACACGCTCGATGGCCGGTGCCCGGGGCTCATCGTCGAATTCGCTCTCGTATCCGACAGCAGCTATAGACCGCAACATCATGCGTCCAACCTCGAATTCCCCTGATGGCAGTTCTCCTGGTGCCCAGGGAAGACGCCGCTGCTTGCAGTTCGATTGACGAGCGGTCGAGGCCTACCAGGCGAAACGCACTCGGCCGGACGGCGTCCGGGCGGCCACGGGGAATCCACATCGACCGGACCGTGTGGAACGCACGGCGCGCGGGTGCGGGACGCCCGCACGCGTGGAGTGGGCGGTCCCGGCGCGCCCGTGCCTGGTCCGTTCCGGCGAACACCCGCGAAAACGGACGACCAGGGTAGGCCGAATGGCGGACCGTGCGAAACGCACACCGCGAACCTGCGTGACGCACGTGAGCACCCGACAAACGCACCTCGACTCTGGTGGGTGCCTCACTGGCCGCCGGTCCGGCTCTCTGTCACATTCAGGGAGAAGCTCGGTGTCGGCCGTCCCGCGACACGAGCGGCACCACTGGGGAGTGCGGGGGCGCACTGAATACGCTGGAGGCCAGTCATGTACTCCGAATCGCCGCCACCGCCGGACGACACCGGGGTGACGTTCACCGTCCTGGGGCCGCTGGAAGTGCTGCGTGGCGGGGTCGACTACGCGCCGACCACGCCCAAGGTGCTGCAGCTGCTCGCCGTGCTCGTGCTGCGCCCGGGCAAGATGGTACACATCGACACGCTCATCCGGGAGCTCTGGTCGGACAACCCGCCGCGGACGGTGCGCACGACACTGCACACCTACGTCTACCACCTCCGCCGGTGCATCGACCAGAACGGGCTGGCCGCCGACGGCGAGAAGATGCTGGCCACCAAGCAGTCCGGCTACACCTTCTACATCGACCCGACGCGAGTGGACACCCACCGGTTCATCCGGCTGCAGCAGCTCGGCCACGAGCACCAGGACGCCGGACGCCACGCCGCGGCGGCCGACGCCTACCGGGCGGCGCTCGACCTCTGGTCCGGGCCGCCGCTGGCGAACGTCCACTGTGGACCGGTGCTGTCGGCTTACCGCACGGAACTGCTGGAGCAGCGGCGCAGCGTGCTGCACCTGCGGATCGAAGCGGAGATCATCAGCGGCAAGCACCGCGAGCTGATCGGCGAGCTGCGGTCGCTCGCCACCGGCAGCCCGCTGGACGAAGCACTGCACGGCCAGCTGATGCGCGTGCTCGGCCGCAGCGGCCGCCGGTCCGACGCGATGGCCGTCTACCGCCGGCTGCGGTCGCGGCTGGCCGGCGAACTGGGTGTCGAGCCGTGTGACGACCTCCAGGTGCTGCACCGCGAGCTGATCTCCGAAGGGGATCACCGCTGACCCACCGCTTTGCCCGGCTCCGGCCGTTTCCGTCGCACGCCCGAGAACGAAGTGAGGAAGTCCGATGTCTGCTCCGCACACGCGTACCTATGGACAGTTCTGCGGCATCGCCCGCGCACTCGAGCTCGTCGGCGAGCGCTGGTCGCTGCTGATCATCCGTGACCTGGTGCTCGGCGCGAAGCGCTACGACGAGCTGCAGGCCGGTCTGCCGAAGATCCCGCCGTCGATCCTGTCGGCCCGGCTCAACGACCTGGAGGCCGCCGGCGTGCTCCGCCGCCGCGTCCGCGCCGAGCTCGACGCCGGCCTGGTCTACGAGCTGACCCAGTACGGCAGCGAGCTCGACCACATCGTGCTCGACCTCGGGCTCTGGGGCGCCCGCTCGCTCAACGCCCCGAAGGCCGACGAGGTGTTCACCCTGGACGCGGCGATCCTGTCGCTCTACACCACGTTCCGCTCCGACGCCGCGGAGAACGTGCAGATCAACTTCGAGATCCGCTACGACGACCGGATGATCGTGCACGCGCTGGTCGAGAACGGCGCGGTCAAGGTCGGCGAGGGCCGCTTCCCCGGGGCCGAGCTGGTGATCGAGGCGGCGGCCGGCACCGCGCTGCTGGACCTGATGAGCGGCCGGCTGACCGCCGCCGACGCGACCCGCACCGGCAAGCTCGGCATCGAAGGGGCCGTCGCGGACCTCGAGATGTTCGCGCAGCTGTTCCACATCCCCGCGGCACCGGAGCCGGCGACCGGCATCGTCGTCCGCTGACCCGGCGACCGGGTCAGGGCCGGGGTTCCGCCCGGCCGGCCCGGTCCGCACGGGCCCGCAGGTACCGGCGTTCCGGCCCGCTGTCGGTCCGGTCCGCGGCCCGGAGGTAGTGCTCGCGCGCGGCGGCCGGGTCACCGGCGCGTTCGAGCAGGTGGGCCCGCACGGCGTCGGCCCGGGCACCGACGCCGGGCGCGCCGTCGAGCTCGTCGAGCACGGCCAGGCCGGCGTCGGGCCCCAGTACCTGGGCGAGGGCGACCGCGAGGTTCACGGTCACCACCGGGCTCGGCATCAGCTCGCCCAGCACGCCGTAGAGCTCGACGATCTGCGGCCAGTCGGTCTCCTCGGTGCTGGGCGCCTCGTCGTGCAGCGCCGCGATCGCCGCCTGCACCTGGTACGGCCCGACCGGTCCGCGGCCGAGCGCGGACCGGATCAGCCCGGCGCCCTCGGCGATCATCGCCGCGTCCCACCGGCCGCGGTCCTGCTCGGGCAGCGGCACCAGCTCGCGGTCCGGGCCGGTGCGCACCGCCCGCCGCGCGTGGGTCAGCAGCATCAGCGCCAGCAGGCCCGTCACCTCGCCCTCGTCCGGGCGCAGGGCGTGCACGGCGCGGGTCAGCCGGATCGCCTCCGCGGTCAGCTCGACGCGCAGCAGGTCCTCCCCCGACGTCGCCGTGTAACCCTCGTTGAAGATCAGGTAGAGCACCTGGAGGACGACGCGCAGCCGCTCCGGGAAGTCGTCCGGCGACGGCGCGCCGAACGTCGAGCCCGCGGCGGCGATGGCCTCCTTCGCGCGGGTGATGCGCCGCGTCATGGTCGCCTCCGGCACCAGGAACGCCTTCGCGATCTGCGCCGTGGTGAGCCCGCCGACCGCCCGCAGCGTGAGCGCGACCTGCGACGGCTGCGACACCGCGGCGTGACAGCACAGGAACAGCAGGGTCAGCGTGTCGTCGGCGTTCGCGGGCTGCTCCTCGCCGGGCCCGGGTACCGCGGCGACCGGTTCGCGCGCGGCGGCCGACTCCTCACGCCGGCGTCGCGCGCTCTCGCTGCGCCACTGGTCGGTGAGCCGCCGGGACGCGACGGTGACCAGCCAGCCGCGCGGGTTGTCCGGGACGCCTTCGGCCGGCCACTGCTCGCTCGCCGCGAGCAGGGCCTCCTGGACGGCGTCCTCGCACGCGTCGAACCGGCCGTACCGGCGCACCAGCGCGCCCAGCACCGAGGGCACCAGGGGGCGCAGGACCTCGGCGACGGCGGTCACGCCATGGGGACTTCGGCTTCGGCGCCGGCGAAGAAGACGACCTCGCGCACCTCGACGCCGAGGCCGTCGAAGGCGGTGTCCGGGATCATCGCCGCGAGCTCGACCGCGCGTTCCCTGCTCACGCACTCCACGAGGTAGTACCCGGCGAGGAATTCCTTGGTCTCCAGGAACGGGCCGTCGGTGACCGCGGGCGGGCCCGGGCGCCCGCGCACGACGGTGGTCTCACCGGCCGGGCCGAGCGCCTGCGTGCTGATCATCTCGCCGGACTCCCGGATCGTGCGGATGAACTCCCCGTGCCCGGTCGTGATCGCGTCCATGTCCCGCTCGGACAGCTTCGCCATCACGTCGGGGTTCAGGTACATCGCCAGCAGGTACTTCACGTCCCGGCTCCCTTCGGCCACCGCGCCTGGTCCGCGGCCCGACCCTAGCCGAGGCGCGCGGTGCCCGTGATGCCACGCCGCAAGCGGGAAGTGGAGTCATCGCGGTCGCGCCTGCCAGCCTGAACCGGGGCAGTCGCGGTTTCCCGGCACCAGGAGGTGGCACCGATGGCCGACGTGTTCACGGAACTGCAGGCCGAGACCGAGGCGCTGGCCGAGCTGGCCGAGCGCCACGGGCGCGGCCCCGGTCCGGGACCCGACATCACCGGGTACTTCGCCCGGCTGACGTCGACCGCGCGGCTGGTCCGGCTCAGCGTCGAGAACCCGGGCGTGTTCGGCGTGACCCCGCAGATCTCCTACGACTCGCTCGACGAGGCGATCCTGACGTGGCTGCTCGAGCAGCGGAAGGCCACCGCCCTGCTCGCCGCCGCCCCGAAGGAGCAGCAGCTGCCGTGGAGCGACGGCCCGCTGCGCCCGTCCGTGCTCGCCGCGGCCGTGCTGACCGAGGTGTTCGCCGCCGGCCAGGACATCGCCGACGCGTTCGGGGTCCGGCCCCGGCGGGACGACTCCATCGGCCACGTCGCCTACTACGGCGTCCGCACCAGGGACCGCGCCTACCTGCGCCGGCAGGCGACGCCGCCCGCCGAGCAGTTCCGGTTCGAGCTGCGGGCCCCGTCCGGCGCGCGGTGGGACTTCGGGCCGGAGGACGCCACCGATCGCGTCGCCGGCCCGGCCGAGGACTTCTGCCTCCTGGTGACCGGCCGCCGCTACGCCGAAGACCTCGCGCTGACCTTCACCGGCGGGCGCACGGCCGAGTGGCTGGAACTACTGGAAGGCTGAGCGTCGCTCGAAGCGTCACTCGAACAGCGCCGGGTCGCCCGCGCCGACGCGCAGGATTTCCGGCTCCCCGGAGGAGAAGTCGACCACGGTGGTCGGCTCGACCCCGCAGTCGCCGGAGTCGAGCACCGCTTCCAGCTGGTGGTCCAGCTCTTCCTTGATCTCCCAGCCCTGCGTCATCGGCTCGCCCGAGCCGGGCAGCAGCAGCGTGCTCGAGAGCAGCGGCTCGCCGAGCTCGGCCAGCAGCGCCTGGGTGACGCGGTGGTCCGGGATGCGCACGCCGACCGTCTTCTTCTTCTCGTGCATCAGCCGCCGCGGCACCTCCTTGGTGGCGGGCAGGATGAACGTGTAGCTGCCCGGGGTGGCCGCCTTGATCGCGCGGAACACCGCGTTGTCCACGTGGACGTACTGGCCCAGCTGCGCGAAGTCCTGGCACACCAGGGTGAAGTGGTGCCGGTGGTCCAGCTTGCGGATGGTGCGGATGCGGTCGAGCCCGGCGCGGTTGCCCGGCCGGCACCCGAGCGCGAAGCAGGAGTCGGTCGGGTAGGCGATCAGCCCGTCGTGCCGGAGGATCTCGACGACCTGGCCGAGCGCCCGGCGCTGCGGGTTCTCCGGGTGCAGGTCGAAATAGCGTGCCATGAACGCAGAGCCTAGGGGCCACCTGGAACCCCGGCACGACGGCCGTCGAGCAGCCCCGGCGACGACGTCGACGACCGGCACGGCGCCCGGAACGGCGGAGCGCGTCTCCCAGCTTGCGGTTCCGCCGTCGACGCCGCGTGCCGCGCCGGCCACTGCGGGCGGCGTGTTGACCGCTCCCGCCACCGCGTCGGCCGCTCCGGGCGGTGTGCCGGCCCTTCCGGACAGCGCGTGACAAGCACTGGAACGACTTTGCCGGAATCTGGCACGAAGGCCGAGCGCGTCTCCCAGCTTGCGGTTCCGGTGGCGAACGCTGGGCCCGCCCGTGCAGCGCGGTCACACTCCGAAGAGGGACCGCAGCCAGGGAGGACGAGTCATGACGAAGCCGACCGTGCTGGAGCTGGACCGCCCCCGGGTCGTGGCCGGGGCGCACCACCTGTTCGAGGGCCCGCGGGGGCTCGTCTCCCTGGCCGGGCTGTTCGGCAGGCACGACCGCCTGGCCGTGCACCACCCGATGGCCGACCACAGCGGCCCGGCGGACGTCGTGCCGCTCGCCGACATCGCCACCGCCCTGCACGGGCCCGGCCTGCAGCTGGCGCTCGTCTCCCACGCGCCCTACGCGAAGGTCGAGCAGTACCGGCGCTACCTCGGCTGGGGCGTGCCCGCGTACTCGGCCGCCGGCACGGCGTTCACCGACGACTTCCCGGCGACCCGGTACGTGCCCGGCGCGGGCGGCGACTCGTGGGACGACGAGTCCGGGCTGAGCTTCTTCCGGCTGGCCGGCGGGCGGGTGCTGCACATGGGGTCGGTCACCGTGCCGCGGCTGGGGTTCCTGGGCCTGCTCGCGGAGCAGGGCGGCTATCCGCCGGCGCCGGCCGGCCGCTGACCGGTCTTCGCCGCTCCGTGGCGGCCATTCGGCCGAATCCGTCGTCGGAACGGTGTTCCGCGCTTCTCTTCGCTTGCGGTGTGCTCTGGTACGTTAAGATCAGCCGTAAAAGAGCCACCCGTAAGAGAGCGACACCGCGCCCGGACCGGGCGTCCCGGCAGGCACGTCGCCGCGCCGATCCCGGAGGGGGCACCTGATTGTCTCCGGTCACCGCACTCGAGTCTGCCGCCGAACGTTCGGTGACCGCCGAACCCCGCGGCACGACCGCGGCGGACCGGCGGCCCCGGCTGGCCGCCTACCTGGCCTCGGCCATCGTCGTCGCCGTCGTCGCCGGTTTCAGCGTGATCGGGCTGGTCAACCTGCTGCTGCTGCCGGGCCCGGTCGGCTTCGTGCGCGGCGCCTACGCGCTGCTGGGCATCGGCGGGCTGCTGGCCATCCAGCTGCTCTGGTTCAGCCGCCCGGCCGTCCGGCACGACTCCGCCACCAGCCTGATCCTGGTCGCCGTGATGGTCGTGCTGGCCTACGTCCCCCTCCTGACCTTCGGGCTGCTGTGGGCCGACATGCCCGTCTTCGTCGGCGGGGCGGTGCTGCTCGCCCTGCCGGCGCGGTACGCCGGGCCGGCACTGACCGCGGTGTTCTTCAGCGTCGCCTGGATCTACTGGTTCTTCGACGCCTCGCCGCTGAGCATCGTGTACAACGCGGCCGGCTCGGTGTTCTACAGCCTGGTCTTCTACTTGCTGACCCGGCTCGCGCGCATGGTGCACAACCTCCACGAGGCCCGCACCGAACTGGCCCAGCGCGCGGTCGCGGAGCAGCGGCTGGCCTTCGCCCGCGACCTGCACGACCTGCTCGGCATGAGCCTGTCGGCGATCGCGCTCAAGGGCGAGCTCGCGCACCGGCTGATGCGGAAGTCCGTGGACCGCGCCAAGGCCGAGCTCGCCGAGATCACCGCCACCGCCCAGCGCACCCTGTCCGACGTCCGCGCGATCTCCCACGGCTATCGCGAGCTGTCGCTGGAAAAGGAGTCCCGGACGGCCGAATCGCTGCTGTCGGGCTCCGAGATCGCCGTGCAGATCCACCTCGACCAGGGTGACCTGCCGGTGCAGACGCGCACGCTGCTGGCCAAGGTGCTCCGCGAAGGGGTCACGAACGTCCTGCGCTACAGCGACGTCGAGCACTGCGAGATCGACGTCCGGCACCAGGACGGCAAGGTCACGCTGGAGATCGTCAACGACGGCATGACGGCGGACGCCCCGGCGCTCTCACCGGACAGCAGGCTGACCAGCCTGCCCGGGGAGTTCGCCGCGCTCGGCGGCACCGCGAGCGCGAAGATCGACGCGGACGGCCGGTTCCGGCTGCGCGTCGAGCTGCCCGTGCCCGGCCGCCAGGGCACCCCCACCCCGCACGAGGGCGAGCAGCGGACGCAGATCGAGTCGAAGCGGATCCGCAGGCTGCTGCCGCTCACCATGGCGATGATGGCCTTCGGCGCGACCGTGCACGAGCTCCAGCTGACCGACCAGCCGTGGGACCTGGCCCTGGTCGTCGGCTCGATCGCGGCGCTGCTCGCCCTGCAGTTCTCCTACTTCAACCGCCCGACGACCCAGCTGCGCTCGGCGCAGAGCTACGGGATGCTGTTCGTCCAGGCCTGCCTGATCTACCTCCCGCTGCTGCCGCTGGGGCAGAACTGGGTCAGCCTGCCCGGGCTGCTGATCGGCAGCGCGCTGCTGGTCCTGCCGCCGGTGCTGGGCTGGGCGTTCTTCGCGCTGAACATCGCCGCCTACGCGGAGATCCAGCGGATCTCGGGCGCCGACATCACCTCCACCGTGTTCTACACCGCCGCGACCGTGATGACCGGGCTGGCCGTGTTCGGGCTGCTGTGGCTGGTCCGGCTGGTCACCGAGCTGGACAGCACCCGGCGGCGCCTGGCCGAGATGGCCCTCGCCGAGGAACGCCTGCGCTTCGCCCGCGACCTGCACGACCTGCTCGGCATGAGCCTGTCCGCGATCGCGCTGAAGAGCGAGCTGACCGCCCGGGTGCTGCCGCTGGACCGCGGCCGGGCCGAAGAGGAGCTGACGGAGGTCCTCGGCCTGACCCGCCAGGCGCTCTCCGACGTCCGGTCGGTGGCCAGCGGCTACCGGGAACTGTCCCTCGACAGTGAATCCCGCACCGCGAAGTCCGTGCTGGTGGCCGCGGACGTCAAGGTGCGCATGGAGATGCTCGAAGACGAGCTGCCCACGACGGTGCGCACGGTACTGGCCGTCGTCCTGCGCGAAGGCATCACGAACGTGCTGCGCCACAGCAAGGTGGAGAGCTGCGAGATCGCGATGCGCCGCACCGGCAACGGGATCTGCCTCGACATCGTCAACGACGGTGTCCAGCGGGACGCCGCCCGCGTTCCCGCCACCCGCTCGGAAGAACAGGCGGCGGCCGGGGTGCCCGCACCGCGGCTCGCGGGCACGGTCGCCGTGCCCGCCGACGCGTCCCCGGGCAGCGGGATCGGCAACCTCTCCCACCGGGTGACCGACCTCGGCGGCAAGCTCACCGCCGGGATCGAGCCGGACGGCCGGTTCCGGCTGCGGGCCGTCGTCCCGGTCTGAACCACGCGGTCTGAACCACTCGGTCCAGACCTTTCCGCGGTCACAGCCAGCCGGACTCTTCGGCGATGCGGATCGCGTCGACCCGGTTGCGGGCGTTGAGCTTCGCGACGACCGTCGTGAGGTAGTTGCGGACGGTCCCGGCGGACAAGTACAGCCGGGCGGCCACCTCGACCGTCCCGAAGCCCTGCGCGGTCATCCGCAGGACGTCCAGCTCCCGGGCGGTGAGCGGGCAGTCCACCGAGTCCCAGGCCGCCAGCGCCAGGTCGCCGTCGACCATGCGCCGGCCGGCGAGGACCCCCCGCACGGCGTTGGCCAGCTTGTCCGGGGGCGCGTCCTTGAGCAGGAAGCCCCCCACCTTGGCGTCCAGCGCCCGGCGCAGCGTCCCGGGTCTGCCGAGGCTGGTGAGGATGACCGTCCGGCAGTCCGGGACCTGTTCGTGCAGCTCACCGGCGGCGGTGAGCCCGTCCATGCCCGGCAGGTCGATGTCGATGACCGCCACCTGCGCCTCTTTCGCGCGGGCCATCGGCACGATGTCGAGGCCCGACGCGACCTCCGCGACCACGTCGATGTCGGGCTCCAGCCGGAGCAGGGCGACCAGCGCCCCACGCACGATGTGCATGTCCTCTGCGACGAGCACTCTGATCACGGATGCCTCCGCACTCACGATTCCCCAGAACCCCAGTTAAACATTCTGCCCGAGGAATCGGTTGCACCATTCGGGCACCACTGGCGCCGGCATCGCGAAATGTCCGGGCACCCACCGGGACGGCTCGAGGAAAAGATCTATCCGCAACCGGACAGCTACCTGTGGTGACCGGTGACGGAGGCTCGAACGAGCGTGGTGGGAAATTTTCCGGCTTGCCCCGCTTGTGGACTGTGCGACGGTCCACAAGCGACGGGCCGGGTGCGGAACTGCGGAAACGACGCTCAGGCGGCTTCCAGGACGTCCGCCCGGCAGAAACAGGTTCGGGCCGGGCTGCCCGAGGTGGCCTCTTGCCACTGTCCGAACTGTTCGATCACCAGGTCGGTGGCCGTCTTGTCGAACTCGATGCCCATATCCGAGAAAAGCGCGCGAACGTCGGCGGAAACATGTGCAGTCATTGTTGTTCTCCCCAGTGACGAAGATGAATTCTCCACGTGCCACAAATCGTCGCTCAGGGATGCGTTGACAACCAGTGCCGGTGTCACCGGGCCGTTGTGGCTTACACATGCTCCGCGCGGCTCGGGAGAGACTCCGAATGGGCTAACAAACCATCGACGCGGGAGCGATCCGGGGGCTTTCGTCACCATCCGCGTCCGGTCGGTCACGGCCCGCCGCTACGCAGCGTGCAGAACGCACATCTCGTCATGGTTGGACTACCCGGTCCGGCGGCCGCCGGACCCGGATGTGCGAAACGCATGTCGACCATCGGCGAAACCCACGCGCACCGGTGCACAGAGCACTTAAGAAGTAGACGTCCGCAGATCTACAGTTTTGGTCGAAATCAAGTGCCCGCAGCGGATGCCTTCGTCGGGAAGGCCCGGAGGGCGGCTCCCACGTCGGAAGGACGGCCCGCGATGGATGAGATCGTCCGGCAAGCTGTGGCTCGCGCCATCGTGACCATGCGCAACCACTTGGACGAACGGCTCACGATCGACGACCTCGCCCGTGCGGCCGTGTTCAGCAAGTTCCACTTCACCCGGGTGTTCCTCCGGGTCACCGGGCTCTCGCCCGGCCGCTTCCTGTCCGCCTTGCGGCTGGCCGAGGCGAAACGCCTGCTCGCGACCACCGAGACCTCGGTGGCCGACATCAGTCACCAGGTCGGCTACAACAGCGTCGGCACCTTCAGCGCGCGGTTCAGCGGCAGCGTGGGCGTCTCGCCGTCCGGCTACCGCCAGCTGGGCGGCACCGCGCCGCGGCTGTCCGACCGGCAGGCCGGCCCCGGCTCGGAGGCGACCATCCGGGGCCAGCTGCGGGTGCCCCTGCCGGCCGAGGTGGGGCCGGTGTTCATCGGGCTCTTCGCCGCCCGGATCACCGAGGGCGCGCCGGCCCGGCACGTGATCCTGCCCCGGCCCGGGCCCTACGCACTGACGAACGTTCCGCTCGGCTCGTGGTTCGTGCTGTCGCACGCCTACGGCACCACGGCGCCCGACGACACGGCGCTGCGGCCCTTCACCGGCCTGACCGGACCGCTGACCATCCACCGCGGCGTCACCGCGAGCCTGGCGGACGTCCGGATGCGGCCGCGGGACGGTTTCGACCCGCCCGTGCTGCTGGCGCTGCCGGACCTGCGCCAGCCCGCGATATCCCGGCCGATGGCGAGCTGAACGCGCGCTTTTCCGGCCGTGGACCCGCCGTCCGCACCGCGCGGACGGCGGGTCTCGCGCGTCACGGGTCCGCTCCGGCGGGAACCGCGGAATTCCGGACGTTCTCACCCGGACGATCGAGCGGCGTCCGCGAAACACCGGCACCGGGGACGAATGACGTACAATCACCACACGGAGTCGCTGAACTGGGGGGCGAGGTACCGGCGTGATCAAGGTGTTGCTGGCCGAGGACATGCACATGGTTCGCGGCGCCCTGGTCGCCCTCCTGAACCTGGAGTCCGACATCGAAGTGGTGGCCGAGGTGTCCTCGGGCGACCAGATCCTGCCCGCCGCGAAAGCGGCGATGCCCGACGTCGCGGTGATCGACATCGACCTGCCGGGCAAGGACGGGCTGTCCGCGGCGATCGAAATCCACGAGAGCCTGCCCGACTGCCACACGCTGATCCTCACCAGCCTCGGCCGGCCGGGCACGGTGCGCCGGGCGCTGGACGCCAAGGTGAACGGCTTCCTGCTGAAGGACGCCCCGTCGGACAAGCTGGCGAACGCCGTGCGTTCGGTCGCGATAGGACGCCGGTTCATCGACAGCGAGCTCGCGCTGGCGGCCTGGGAGACCGACGACTGCCCGCTCACCCCGCGCGAGCTCGAGATCCTGTCCCTGGCCGCGAAGGGCCGCACGGTCGCCGACATCGCCGCGGAGCTGTACCTCTCGGCGGGAACGGTGCGCAACTACCTGGCCGCCGTGGTGACCAAGCTGAACGCCCGCAACCGGGTACACGCCATCCGCATCGCCACCGAAGCCGAGTGGCTCTGACCGGTCCGATGTGACCGGACCTCGGGAAGCGCTTGGGCGCTCAGTGCGGATGTTCAGCTCGCCCCCGCGGCCTGCCAGCGCAGCCCGGGCGTTCGGGCGCTCAGCTTGAGCGCTCAGCTCGCCCGCTCAGCCCGAGCACGCAACGCGTCCACTTAGCTCAGGCGCTCAACTCGCCCACGCAACACTCCACTCAGCTCAGCCGCTCAGCTTGCCCGGCGGCGGCGGGCGAGTTGCGGGCCTGAGCGCACCGGGATCGCGGCCAGCAGGCGGTGGGTGCCGTCCGGGCCCGTTTCCGTCGTCAGGGCGCCGTCCAGGGCCTGTACGCGGTCGCGGAGGTTGCGCAGCCCGGCGCCGGAGTCGGCGCCGTCGCAGGCTGCGCCCGCGGCGCCGTCGTTGACGATCTCCAGCCAGGCCGTTCCGTCTTCGGTGCTGACGGAGAACGCGCACCAGCTCGCGCTGCTGTGGCGCAGCACGTTCGTCACCCCTTCGCGCAGCACCATGGCCAGCACGGTGGCGACCTGCGGCGGCAGGCCGCCGAGCCCGGAGCGGGCCACGGTCACCCGGGTGCCGGCCGCGCTCAGCACCGCCGCCGCCGCCCGGCACTCGTCTTCGATCGACAGGTCGCGGTAGCCGGCGGCGATCGTGCGGACGTCGGCCAGCGCGCGCCGCGACATCACCAGCAGCTCGCCGAGCTCCTCCTTGGCCTGGCCCGGCCTGCCGAGCACGAGGCGGTCGACCAGCTCACCCTTCAGGGTGATCGCCGAAAGGCTCATCCCCAGCAGGTCGTGCAGGTCGCTGGAGAACCGCTTGCGTTCCTCGGTGATGGCCTGGCGCTTCAGCTCGCGCACCTGCTCGCCGCGCTCGGCCACCAGCCGCGCGGCCGTGCCCAGCCCGAACAGGGCGAGCGTGGCGACCCCGGTGGACACCGCGCCCGCCAGGCCGGCGGCGACCGAGCCACCCGGCAACGCCGGGACCACCGCCGCGCCGGCGCACGCCAGCAACGCGCCGGGCACCGCGAGGACCGGCCGGAACGTCAGCAGCACGCTCCCGGCGAAGAACCCGCCGGCCACGCTCCACGACGCACCGAACGGCATCAAGCCGATCACCGCCTGCAGGAGCAGCACCACTACCGGCCGCCGGACCCGGCCGCGGCCGAAACCGGCCAGGTACCCCACCGCCAGCACCGCGGCGCAGACCGGCGCGGCCAGCCGGACGAGCCCGGGCTGGGAGCCGGTCAGCACGGGCAGGGACGCCAGCGACGCCACGCCGATCGCGGCCGCCACCTGTGCGGCGAACACGAGCGTGCGGGTCTCGGACCGCTCGTCCTCGAACGCGGGAGGCGGCTCGGCGGCCGGCCCCTGGAGCCGCGTCCCGCGAATCGGTATCGGCTGAACCACGAGCCCTCCCAGATACCCCCTGGATCCCGGAGACTCCAAGGTAACAGGGAAGTCCGGGAAAACGGGAGGTCACCGCGACGGCGGGAAATCCAGGACGCACTCGCCGACGCTCACCTCGGCCGGCCACTCCAGCTTCAGCGAGCGGTCGACCCGGTCCCCGGCGTCGACCGGCACGGCGTGCGCGGCCAGCCCCATCGCCTTCGCGGTCAGGTAGAGGACCTGCTGGAGGGCGCCGACGTGCAGCAACGTCGTCGCGTACGCGGCGTTCCCCAGCACCCAGGCGATCCGCGACATCCGCGCGGTCATCGTCAGCAGCACCGGCGGCCGGCGGTGGCTGCCGGCCCCGACCATGGCCAGGTCGAGCAGGCCGTCGAGGCCACCGGCGTCGTCGTTGGTCAGCGTCAGGGTGTGCCACAGCGGGTCGTAGTGGTAGATCCCCCGCGCCAGGCCGACGCAGCGGTTGATCGCGACGTAGATCTCGAGCTCGTACAGGCAGGCGACGCTGAAGTAGGGCCGCTGGGAGGCCTCGTGGGCCGGGCCGCCGGGCAGGTACGCCGGGCCGACCGAGCGCACCCGCGCGGCGCGGAAGAGCAGCTCCCCGATCTGCTCGGCGGACAACGCGCGCTCGGTCATCTCGGGGCAGGTGTGGTCGTCTTCGAGCAGCTCGCTCAGGGTCGGGTCGTTGGCCTGGAGCATCGCCGGGCTGGGCCGGTGCAGCGGGAAGGTCGAGCCGGCCGCGGTCTGCTTGACCACCGGCGGCTCGGCGCCCTCGCGGTGCGCCCCCGGGTCCGTCGGGCCGCCCTTCTGCCAGGTCCGGCTCCGGGCGTGGAACAGCAGGTCGCCGGGCGACCAGACGGCCAGGTCACCGTCGGTGTCCTCGGTGAACCGCGCCCAGTCGTCGGCCAGCAGCGCCACCCCCGCGGCCACCAGGAACGCGATGATGTCGGCCACGACCGGCTCGGCCAGCCCGGTGATCTCCGCGACCTGCGCGACGGTGACCGGACCGGCCAGCGACGAGACCACGAGCATCGCCGGCGGCCGCAGCAACGCGACCCGGTACCGGGCGCGGGGGGACTCGAGCAGCAGGCCACCGCCGTCCGGGCGCATCGCCGAGAACCGGGACAGCTTGACCTGCCGGCCGGGTGGCACCGGCTCGGCCTGGAAGACCGGGGACTGGGTGACCGGGATCGCCGAGAGCAGCGGACCGCGGCCGTCGTTGAGCGCGAGCGAGTGCACGACCGAGCCGGCCAGCCGGTTGAGCACCCGGCGCAGCGTGCCGGCCCAGGCTTCGGCACCACCGCGCGCCGACGAGGCCAGGTTGGCCATCGACACCGGGCCGAGCAGCAGCCGGCTCAGCGACTCGCGGACCGCCTCGGGAATGCTCGCCAGCTCGTACTCGCCCCACCACGTGATCGCGACGAGCGTGTCGTCCTCCCCCGCTTCCAGCAGGGTGTCTTCGCTCAGGGACCACAGCCGGACGGTCTCCGGACTGCCCTCCAGGCCGTCTGCAAGCAAGGTATTCTCCTAGGGCGGAACAACGAGCACTGAGCCTCCCGCGGGACTCTTAAAGAAACATCGGGAACGGGTTGAGGCCCTCGTACGGCGTCGGCGCGTCGAGCCGGCCGAGCCGGACCGGGACGTCGAACAGCCGGCCGGGCGCGAACCGGGCCCAGAACGGCCGCAGGCCCGGGACGAGCACCTTGACCACCGGGATCCCGACGTCCGGCCGGGTCTGGTCGAGCACGAGCAGCTCGAGACCCGCCTGGCCGAGCAGCCGGGCCAGCGCCTCGACGTCGTCGCGGACATCGGACCGGTTGACGTACGGGAAGTCGGCCGCGGCCCGCATCCGCTGCCCGGCCGCGGGCCGCAGGTAGGGCTGGTTGGCGACGGTGGCGTACGCGAGCCAGCGCCGCGCGTCCGGGTCGTCGACGTCGTGGCCCGCGGCCTGCACGACGGGCAGCATCTGGTTGAGCTCGGTCACCGCCCGGCGCACCGCGATCCGCGGATCGAGGTGGGCGCCGAAGCCCATCATGATGTCCTCGTGCGGGCCGTCGGTCCGCCGCGAAAGCGCGACGGCCACCGGGATCCCGAGATCGGACGTCACGTCGAGGACCCACAGCTCCCGGCCGAGCGTCGCGTAGCCGGCCGACATCTCCTCCAGCCACGGGTCGCCGAAGGACGCGAGGTCGACGCCCGGCACCGGCGTGCGGTTGTACCACCACAGCGCCACCGCGTCGCGTTCGACGAGCTCCAGCGCGCCCTGCAGGATCGCGTCCTCCAGGCTGCTGCCCGCCGCGGCGCCGTTCGAGTCCGCGCGCACCCCGGGCGTCGCGTGCTCCCGCGGGATGCCGTAGTACAGGTAGGACGTCGGCAGCAGGCGGCGCTGCCCGGTGAGCGACCACACCGGCGTCCAGTCGACCTCGGCCGCCGGGTCGAACGGCGCGGGGACCCCCTGGAACTCCGCGTGGGCGCGGTTCCAGGCCGCGCGGTCGCGGTACTGCCGGTCGTCGAAGAGCATGCATTCGTTGGGGTGGACGGCTTCCTCGCCCAGCTGCGCGTAGGAGCCGCGGATGCGGAGCTCGTCGCCCTGGAAGTTGCCGGAGAACCGCTCCGCCGCCTCGCAGAGGGCGCTGACCTCGGCGTCGAGCGGGCTGACGCCCTTGCCGCCGTTCTCGCAGCGCAACCCGGCGCGCAACGCGGCCATCCCGGTGACCCCGCGGGCGACGTTGGGCCCGGAGCGGTAGGCGTTGGCGAACGACGGCGCGGCCGGGTCCGGCCGGATCTCCTTGATGATCCCGGTGACCGGGCTGACCAGGTGGCGGTGCCGGCTCAGCATCTCCGCCGGGGTGGTCGTCCGGTGCCCGCCACCGCCGGTGGTCGCCTTCTTCGCCGGCTGCAGCACCACCGGGCGGTCCGTGCGCCCGGCCACCAGCGACGGGTCGCCGCAGTCCGGGCACTGCGGGCGGCGGCGCAGCTCGTGCAGCCGGCCCTGCAGGTCGAGCGTGTCCAGCGTCCACACGCACTGCTGGCCGGGATGGCGGTAGCCGGCCAGCCACTTGGACGCCTCCAGCGCGACCAGGTGCGCCGCGGCCGCGGTCAGCGACGGCAGCGCCGACACCGGGCGGTGCGCCGGGCCGGCGTGGCCGAGTTCTTCCTGCACGCACGCCTCGGCGTGCCGGTGGCCCCACAGCCGGTGCGTCAGGCAGTGCCAGCACGCCTCCCCCGGCTGGAGCACCGGGCCGATCCACACCTGGGCCCCGGACGGGCGCGCGAGCAGCCAGGGCCGCCCGGTCCGGCGGTGCTCGGCGTCGATCACGGCCAAGCGCGGGTCGAGGTAGTCGGCGCACAGCACGATCGACAGGTCGGCGACACCGGCGTCCGCGGGCAGCACCTCGATACCGGCGTCGGCCAGCGCCCGCTCGACGGCGCCGGGGTCGGTGCCGGCGGCGCTGTCGCCCACCGCGATCAGCGCCGCGGTGCCCGGCCGCGCGGCGACGACGTCGGCGTCGATGCCGCAGGCGTCCCAGTAGGCCAGCGCGCGCTCGTCACCCGGCCGGGTGCCCCCGGCCGGCTTGCGCAACGTCACCAGGCCGGCGTCGACCAGCTGGGTCAGCAGCGCGGCGACCTCCTCCGGGGCCATTCCCCCCGGCCGGCCGCTCAGCAGCCGGTCGAGGTCGTGCGTGCCGTCCAGCAGGGCCGCCAGCGATTCGATCTTGGCCCCGTGCATCGCGATGACGCCCTGCTCGGAGAACAGGTAGGCGCCCTTGCCCGCGTGGACCTCCGCCCGCAGGTGCCGCCGGAACGCCGGGGTCGGGGCGGGAGCGGGCGTGGCCGCGGCGGGCCCGCCGTCGTCCGGTACCCGCACGTCCACCGCTGTTGTGCGCATGGGGCTCTCCTGCCGGCAGTCGGGAGGATTGAACGAGGACCCGAATCCTGCTCCTGCAGGCCGGGGCCCGGCCAGTGTGCAAAAGCACGGAGAAGTCGTGCGAAACGCATGTTTCGACCTGTGAAACACAGGGGTGGCCGGTGCGCGGCTCACTGGCAGCGCGAGGCCTGGGCCGTCACCGTGGACAGCGACGCCCGTGGCGGCACGGCACGTCGCCGGAACCGTAACCGAGCCCGCGGCACCGCGCGACTCGGACGGCAGCCGGCCAGGCACCCGAAAAAGTGAGGAACCGAGTATGCCCACCTCTGCTCGCACCTACGGACAGTTCTGCGGCCTGGCCCGGGCGCTCGAGATCATCGGCGAACGATGGTCGCTGCTCGTCGTGCGGGACCTCGTGCTCGGTCCGAAGCGCTTCAACGACCTCCGGCAGACCCTCCCGCGCATCCCGGTCAGCATCCTCACCTCCCGGCTCAACGAGCTCGAGGAGGCGGGTGTGATCCGCCGCCGCGTCCTGTCGCAGCTGGACGCAGGCGTCGTCTACGAGCTCACCGAGTACGGCTGCGAGCTCGACCACATCGTGCTCGACCTCGGCCTGTGGGGTGCCCGCTCGCTCGGCTACCCGAAGCCGGACGACGCGTTCAGCATCGACACCGCGATCCTGTCGCTCTACACGACCTTCCGCGAGGAGGAGGCCGCGGGCGTGCACGTCAACTACGAGCTGCGCCATCTCGGCGGCGAGATGATCGTGCACGCGCTGGTCGACGACGGCACCCTCAAGGTCTCCGCCGGCTCGCTGCCCAGCCCCGACCTGGTGATCGAGCCGCAGGGCCCGGCGATCCTGGACCTGCTCAACGGCAGCCTGACCGCGCAGGACGCGCTGTCCGGCGGTCAGGTCCACGTCGAGGGCGACCCGGCGCACCTGGAGCTGTTCACCCGGCTGTTCCACATCCCGCCGGCTCCGGAGCGCCCGACCGGGCTGGCCGTGCACTGACGCCCGTCGGCGCAATCCGCCACACCGCCGCACTTTTCGCCACGAGATGGGCAATCCGGAGGAACGGATTGCCCTCCGGCGAAAGCTAAGATCCGTGCGAAACGTCCTTTTCGGGATACTGGGGTCTGCATGTCGACGTCCGAAATCACCCGCCCCGCCGGGTTCCTCGCCGCGCTCAACAGCCGGTACCACCACCGCGCGCTCGCCGTGTTCATGGTGATCGTCATCGGGCACTGGGCCGAGCACATCGTGCAGGCCGTGCAGATCTACGGCTTCGGCTGGCCGACCTCGCGGGCCCGCGGCGTGCTGGGCATGCCGTTCCCGTGGCTGATCTCGCAGGAGTGGCTGCACTACGGCTACGCGCTGGTGATGCTGGTGTTCCTGTGGGTCCTGCGCCACGGCTTCGCCGGCCGCTCGCGGCAGTGGTGGAACCTGGCCCTCGGCATCCAGTTCTGGCACCACATCGAGCACCTGCTGCTGTTCATCCAGGCGCAGTCGGGCTGGCGGCTGGCCGGGCAGAAGGTGCCCACCAGCATCATCCAGCTGCTGATCCCGCGGGTGGAGCTGCACCTGTTCTACAACACGATCGTCACCATCCCGATGATCGTCGCGATCGTGCTGCACCGGCGGGCCTCGGCCGCGGAGCACGAGCTGACCGGCTGCACCTGCGGGCTGCCCCGGCACACCGCGCTCGCCGCGTCGTGAAACGCGCGCTGGCCCTGCTGGCCCTGGTCCTCGGCCTGCTGGTGGTCGGCGCCGTTCCCGCTTCGGCTCACGTCGAGATCATCTCGTCCACCCCCGGGGACGGTGCCCGCCTGACGGCGGCGCCGTCCCTGGTGTCGGTGACGCTGTCGGAGAACATCGGCATCCAGCCCGGCTCGATCAAGGTCGTGGACCTGTCCGGGAAGCAGGCGGAGACCGGCCCGGTGTTCCAGCCCGGCGACGTCGCCGAGCAGGTGGCGGTGCGGCTCGAGCCGGGCCTGCCCGACGGCAGCTACCTCGTGGAGTACGCGTTCGTCTCGGCCGACTCGCACCCCGTGCGCGGCACGTTCGCGTTCGTCGTCGGCACCGGCCCGCTGGTGACGTCGGCGGGCGCGGTCTCGGCCGCCACCGGCACGGACCCGGCGGTCGACGCGGTGTCGACGGCGGTCCGCTGGCTGGCCTACCTCGGCGTCGTCCTGCTCGGCGGGCTGGCGTTCGTGCTGCTCTGCCGCCCGGCGGCGCGCACCGACGGCCGGGCGCGGCGGCTGCTGCGCTGGGGCGCGGGACTGGTCGGCGTGATGGCGGCCGCGGCGTTCGTGCTGCAGGGCCCGTACGCGGCCGGGCGCGACCTGGCGGCGGTGGCCGACCCGGCCCTGCTGGCCGACACGCTCCGCGTCGCGTACGGGAAGCTGTTGCTGCTGCGCCTGGTCGCGGTGGGCGCCCTGGCGGTGTGCACGGCCCGGCTGCTGGGGCCGTCGGACCGCCTGCGGCCGCGGTTCGAGAACCTGGCGATGGTGGCCGGTTTCCTCGTCCTGCTGACGTTCTCGGCGACCGGGCACCCGGTGACCGACCCGATCATGTACTTCTCGGTGAGCGCGGACCTGGTGCACTTCGGCGCGATCGCGATCTGGGCCGGCGGCCTGGTCCAGCTGGCGCTGTGCCTGTACCGCCCGGCCGACGGCGAGGACGTCGCCGGCGTGGCGGCCCGGTTCTCCAGGCTGGCGGCGGGCGCGGTGACGGCGATCGCGCTCAGCGGCGCGGTACTGGCGCTGCGGATCATGCCGTCGCTGACGTCGTTGTGGACCACCCGGTTCGGGCTGCTGGTGCTGCTGAAGATCGCGGGCTTCGCGGCGCTGCTGGCCGTGGCGAGCCGATCCCGCCGCGCGGTCCGCCGGATGGCGACCCCCGCGCCGGGCGGCACCGCGACGCTCACCACGGACCTGCGCCGCCTCCGTCTGGCGGTGTCGACGGAGGTTCTGCTCAGCGTGGTCGTCCTCGCCCTGGCGGCGTTCCTGACGGTCACCCCGCCCGGCGGCTGACCCGGCTTTCTCCGGCCCACCCATCGGCGACCCATACCCAAACTCGTCGCGCCCGCTCCGCAGCGTGCGTGATGGTGTCGCCGGGATCCTCGAACGTCCTTACCGGACTGTCCTGCGTTCACCGCGAGCTGTCCGACGTCGTCCGGCCGGTCGCGGGCACGCACATGACCCGGGGCGGGCCGCGAACGGCCCGCCCCGGGTCTGTCCAGCATCGGCTCAGCCGAAGAGGTCGCGGCCCGCCTTGCCCAGCTCGTCGAACGAGGCGAGGTCGGGCACCTGCCACCCGTCCAGGTCGTACTCGGACAGGCACTGGTCGACGAGGGCCTTGTAGCCGTCCAGCTGGCCGTCGGCCATCTGCCCGTACAGCAGCTCCAGCCGGGTGTTCTCGTGGCTGCCGGCGTAGTTGCGCTCGTAGAGCTCGTGCCGGCCGCCGAACTCGGTGCCGACCGCGTCCCACAGCAGCTTCATGACCTTCACCCGCTCGACCGCGTCGATGCCGTGCGAGCCACGCAGGTACTTGTCCAGGTACGGCCGGATGTCCTCGTTCCGGAAGTCCTGCGCGCTGGAGTTGAGGTAGATCATGCCGCTCGCGACGTCCTGCAGCACGATCTCGCGCAGCCGCGCGTAACCGAGCTGGGAGAACCACCGGTAGGCCATGCCGTACCGCGGGTTGGGCAGCACCGCGCCGTTGCGCCACGGCACCGGGTTGCGGGCCGCGGCGTCGGACAGGCCCCAGAACAGGTTGCGCCAGGCGAGCACCTCGCCGAGACGTGTCTGCACGCCCCGGAAGTCGCTGACCCCGGTGATCTCCAGTGCCTTGGCGAGCAGGCCGGCCAGGAACTCGAACTTCACCGCGAGCCGGGTGCAGCCCTGGAAGGTGAACCGCTCGATGAACCCGGACTGCCCGGTGAACATGCTCACCTTGGCGACGTCGCCGTAGATGAACACGTTCTCCCACGGAACGAGGACCTTGTCCAGCACGAGGACGGTGTCGTTCTCGTCCAGCCGCGAGGAAAGCGGGTAGTCGAAGGGACTCCCGGTCACCGCGGACGCCGCGCTGTAGGACTGGCGGCAGATCAGCTTCATGCCCGGCGCGTCCATCGGCACGGTCGCCACGAGCGCGAACTTCTTGTCCTTGATGGGCAACCCGTAGTGGGCGATGAAGTTGTAGTGCGTGAGCGCGGACCCGGTCGCCACGACCTTCGCCCCGCTGACGATCAGCCCGGAGTCGGTCTCGCGCTCCACGTGGACGAAGACGTCGGCGACCTCTTCCGGCGGCCGGTGCCGGTCCACCGGCGGGTGCACGATCGCGTGGTTCCAGTAGAGGACCTTCTCCTGCGACTCCCGGTACCAGCGGCGCGCGTTGTCGGCGAACGGGTTGTAGAAGTCGGCGTTCGCGCCGAGCGTGCCGAGGAACGACGCCTTGTAGTCGGGGCTGCGCCCCATCCAGCCGTAGCTCATCCGCGCCCACGACGCGATCGCCTGCTGGTCGGCGACGAGGTCTTCGGCGCTGTGCGGCGTCGTGAAGAACCGGTGGGTGTAGCCCCCGGGGCCGCCGGCGTCGGTCGCGGTGGTGAGCACGTCGCGGTGCTCGGGATCGTGCAGCGCGTCGTAGAGCCGGGCGACCATCCGCACCGGGTTGCGGAACGCGGGGTGTTCGGTCACATCCTTGACCCGCTCGCCGTACAGGTAGACCTCGCGGTCGTCGCGCAGGCTCTCGATGTACTCGTCGCCGGTGAGCGGCCGGGTCGTCTGCTCGGTCATCTGATCATCACCCTCGTGTGCCGGCATGGGGTCAGTTCGTCACGTCGAAGACCAGGCGGGCGAGCTCGCGGTTCGCCGCGCTGGCCAGGAAGATGCTGACTCCGGCGTGGCTGTGCAGGGTGGACATGTCCCGCCAGACCCGTTCGAGCCGGGCACCCGCGCGGACCGAGCTCGAGCCCGCGGTCGGGAACAGCTGCTCGGACACCGCGCTCCAGCACAGCCGGACCGCTTCGCGGCTGATCAGGGACAGCCGCAGGTCCACCTCGCGGGTGAACGCGCCCGGCCCGCGCTCGGCGGTGGCCGTCCACTGCCGCACCGCGCCCGAGAGCGCCGCTTCGGCGGCCGCGATCTTGCCGGCGGCCTCGCCGTAGCGGAACTGGTAGTCCGGGTCCTCCGTGCGGGAGGTGATCGGCGGGAAGAGCGTCGTGCGCTCCCGCATGAGCCCGCCGTAGGCGTCCAGCGCGCCGGTGGCCATGCCGATCGCGATCGCGGCGAGCGGGAACTGCACCGAGCTCAGCACCCCGCCGCCGTACATGGCGTTGCCGTGGAGTTCCTGCCCGGGCGTGCCGTCGACGACCGACGTCATCCCCATGTGCGTGCCGACCAGGCCGAAGTGCGCGGGGATGTGCGCCTTCTCGATCGCGACGCTGTGCGAGCCGCTGCCCTTCAGGCCCAGCTGCGCGCCCCAGTCGTCCAGCCGCCGCCACTGCGCGCGGGGCACCACGAACAGCATCGGGATCGGCGGGGCGCCCTCCGGACCGGCCACCAGGGTGTGGCCGATGAAGTGCGTGGCGTACGGCGAACCCGAGCTGTAGGGGTGGACGCCCTCGATGATCCAGCCGCCGTCGTCGGCCGGCTGCGCGAACCCGGAGATCCCGACCGTGGCCGGGCAGATGAAGTCGCCGTTCGCGAACAGCTCGTCCTGCGCGGTCTCGGAGAACAGCGTCGCCGCCAGGAGCGCGTGCGACGCGCCGAAGGTGTACATCCACGCCGTCGACGGGCAGCCCCTGGCGAGCGCGGACACCACCTGGGCGTGGGTCTCGAGGTCGAACTCGTAACCGCCGTACCGCCGCGGCACCAGCAACCGGTACAGGCCCGCGCGGAGGAACTCGTCGTGGGTGTCGAGCGCGTAGTACCCGCGCTCCTCGGTCTCCGCCTGGCGGTCGACGAGGGTCGCCGCGATCCGCTCGGCCCGGGCGATCGCCTCCCCCGGCGTCAACCCCGGCTCCGGCGCCGACGGGTAGTCCTCTTCGGACACACTCCTGACCGCAGTCATAACCCAGCCTTCTCTCGAGAAACGTCGCTAGTGCCCGGAATCGGGCCGATCGTGACGGGGACGCCGCCGGACGGGACGTCCGGCGGCGGCTCACCCTCGGCCGGTCAGGCCGCCTTGCGCACGTCGGCGGCGGCCGTGAACACCGGCTCCACGTCCGCGGGGGCCTGCCAGACGTGCGGCCGCAGGCTCTCCTTCGACGGGCCGAACATCGACTTCCACAGCACGCGCAGCAGGATGCCGGGGCGCATCAGCGAATCCGGCGTCGCCATCAACGCGGCGACCTTGAAGTACGCGGCGGCCACCTTGCCGTCCCGGGTCGCGGCGATCTGCGTCTTCTTCAGGAACTTCTGCGCCATGCGGACCTGCCGGGTCCGCTCGCCCTTCACCCCGGGGAAGGTCAGGTCGATCGTGTTGGTCATCTCCCACGCCTGGTCGATCGCGTCCTTCGCCAGGTCCTGGAAGTAGTCGAGCGGGATCGGGCCGGCGCCGCTGTGCAGGTGCTGGCGCATGGTGAGCGCGCACAGCGCGGCGACGGTCATGCCCTGCGCGTAGACCGGGTTGAAGCAGGTGACCGCGTCGCCGGTGACGAGCAGGCCCTCCGGGAAGCGCTCCAGCTTCTGGTAGTGCCGGCGCAGCGTCGTCGGGAACCGGAACGCGATCGGCGCGTCGACCGGGTCGGCGTAGCGCAGGACGTCGTAGACGTCCTTGGCCCCCAGCGACCGGATCCACTCGTAGAGCTCGTTCTGGTCGGTCGTCGGGTGGTCGCCGAGCAGGCCGTAGGTCGTCAGCTCGAGCAGGCCGCCGTCGACCTTGAAGAAGACGTTGCCCCGCGGCAGGCCCGGGTGCGCGATCTGGTTGATGGCCGTGTCCTTGCCGAACGGGTCGCAGCCGGGACGCAGCTTGTAGTGCTGCGTCACGTAGACCAGGTCGATCTTCTTGCGCTCCTCTTCGGCCTTCGCGTAACCGAGCTGCTCCAGCCAGACCGGGGTCCGCGAGCCGCGGCCGGTCGCGTCGACCACCAGGTCGGCTTCGAGGACCTCTTCGGTCTTCTTGCCGTGCGCCTGCACGCGGGCGCCGGTGATCCGGCTCTTGTCCGCCGTCGTCTCGAGCCCGAGGATGTCGTGCTGCTCGACGAAGGAGACGTTGGGGATGGCCTGGACGCGCTCGCGGATGTGCCACTCCAGCACCGGCCGGAGCACACCGAGGGCCGGCAGACCGGCGTGGTGCTGCTTGAGCCGGTAGCCCTGGGTGTACCAGCGGCAGGTGCCGGCCAGGTCGCCCTTGGGCGCGCCGTTGTCGACCAGTTCCTGCGTGATGCCGGGGAACAGCTCCTCCATGGCGTGCACGCCCCTGGCCTGCAGGCCGTTGGCCTGCTGGCTCTGCGGGCAGAACCGGCGCACGCCCTTCGTCCCGACCAGTACGTCACGGTCCACGATGAGCACCTCGTCGTAGGCATCCGCGAGCACTCGTGCCGCGAACAACCCGGCGATGCTTCCACCGAGCACCACCGCGCGCGATCCAGCGTTGTGGCTCATCACGGATTCCTCCTTGATACCTAAGAATTTGGTGATCTCGTCAGTCCTGATCCGGTACATCCAGTGGAAGGGAAACTCGCCAAACCCGCCGTCCACGCGAAGGTCAGCGTCACATTCGCGGCCGTGCGGGGTCATCTCCCGCATTGCGGACGCCCGGCCGGTTCCGGTAGTCCATTGTGGACGCACGAACCGGGCCGCAAACCCACGACGACCAGGTGCGCACTCGAAGAGATGTTGCGGCGGACGGCCCCTGGCAGGCTGCTGAGTGTCCAGCGGACGCGTGTTTCTCGCCCGGGCTCGCTCGCGCCGCGCTGAAGCACGCCCGTCCTGGCTCGACACCGCGGGGCCGGACGGCGCCCCGCCGTCCGACCGCCCACCGAGATCGACCGAAGGACGAAGCCATGCGCGTGATGATCGCGACGGTGCCCCATCCGAGCCACTTCTACACGCTCGTTCCCTACGCCCAGGCGTTGCAGAACGCCGGCCACGAGGTCGTCGTCGCGGCGCCGCCGGGAGCCGAGCCCGCCCTGGTCGCGGCCGGTCTGACCGCCGTCAGCAACGGCGTGCCGACGCCGCTGACCCCGGCGAACCTGCGGAAGGTCGGCGTGCCCGACCTCGAGAAGATGGACCGGTTCGCCGACGCGTTCGGGCTCGACGACGCCACCCGCGACCGCTGGGACGCCTTCTACCAGTTCTTCGCGTTCAACAACCGGATGTCCATCCCGACCGAGCCGCAGGCGACGCTCGACGGGCTCGTCGACTTCGCCAAGGCGTGGAAGCCCGACCTGGTGCTGTGGGAGAACTGGTTCCAGTTCGGCGCGATCATCGCCCGCGCGTCCGGCGCCGCGCACGCGCGGATCCTGATCAGCCCGGACTACGGCGCCTGGTCGCTGGAGCTGTACGCGCAGAAGGGCAACGACGCGGTCGCCGCGATCGGCGGCAACCCGATCGTCGAGGACCTCGAGCCGGTGGCGAAGCGCTACGGCGTCGAGATCGACGACGACCTGCTGCTCGGCCAGCTGACGATCGACCCGCTGCCCCGTGAGCTGCGGATGTCCGAGAACATCACCGCGGCGCCGGTACGGGCGATCCCGTACAACGGCGGGGCGCAGAAGCCGGAGTGGCTCTACGGGCGGCCGGCGAAGCGGCGGATCGCGCTGACCCTCGGGCTGTCCAACCGGTTGTGGCAGGTCGACGGCGACCCCCGGCTGCCGAAGCTGCTCGCGGCGGTGGGCGAGCTGGACGTCGAGGTGATCGCCACGGTCACCGAGCAGCAGCTCAAGCAGGTCGAGACGATCCCGGACAACGTGCAGGTCGTCGACTACGTCCCGCTGATCCAGCTGCTGCCGACCTGCGACGCGATCATCTCGCACGGCGCCACCGGCACCTTCTGGGCGGCGCACTCGGCCGGCATCCCGCAGATCATCCTGGACACCGACGAGAAGCACCGGATGATCTGGAGCGGCGACGGCGACAACATCAGCGTCAGCAACGCCGACCGGCACGGCGACTCGTGGGTCTGCGCGAAGTACATGACCGACCACAACGCCGGGCTGCGGGTCAACCACCAGACCGAGTCGGTCGAGGAGATCCGCGCGAAGATCGACGCGCTGCTGACCGACCCGGCGTACCGGGAAGGCGCCAAGGCGCTGCACAAGGCGTGGGCCGACCGGCCGAGCCCGGCCGAGCTGATCCCCGAGCTGGTCCGGCTCGTCGAGCGGCACCAGGCGCAGGTGCCGGCCGACCTCCGATGACCTGAAACGCCGCCAGCACGCGAAACCCCCGGTCGGTTCGCCGACCGGGGGTTTCGTGCGTGCCGGACCGGCTCTCCCCGGCACGCACGAAACGGCCCGGTCACCTCGGATCGAGGTGACCGGGCCGTTTCGTGGTGGACGGCCGGCTCAGCCGCCGGCCATCGGGGAGATGATGGTGACCGTGCTGCCGGCCGCGACCTCGGTGCTGTCGCGGTGGTTGCGCATGATGAGCTCGTCGTCGACGAACATGTTCACGTACTTCACCGGCGAGCCGTCGGTGCCGATCAGGCGGCGGCGGAACACCGGGTTCTCGTCGACGAAACGTCGCATGACGTCGTACAGCAAACCGGATCCGTCCACTTTGTAGCCGGTCCGCCGTTCCGGGGACCACACCGCCGGCACAATGATCGTGATCATGGTGACTCCTCCGTGTGTTTATGCGTCCTTCGCGCAGCGGAACCCATGCGCGAAGCTGGACCAGCCCAACGGATCGCCGTGCATCCGTTCCGTGCAGCGGACCTGGTAGCGGAAATTCATCCAGGATCCACCGCGGATCACCCGGTAGCGCCCCACTGTGGCGTGCATCGTGGGATCGCACCGGGTCGACTCGTCGTACAGGTGGGAAAGCGTGGAGGTCCACTCGTAGACGTTGCCCGCCATGTCGGCGCACCCGTGGGCGCTGTCGCCGCCACGGCCGGAGAACGCGCCGACGGGCGTGCTCAACGGCACCGGGCCCCGCTTGGCGTAGAGCGTCAGCCACCACTCCCGCCACGAGTCCAAAGTGGTCAGTTTGCCGGCGTGGTACTCGGCGGTGTTGGCGTTGTCGCCCTGCCAATCGTCGCCCCACGGCCAGATCCGGACCTCGACGCCGCGCGCCGCGAACTCCCACTCCGCCTCGGTCGGCAACCGCAGGCCCGCCCAGTCCGCGTACGCGTTGGCGTCGTCCCAGGACACGTTGACGACGGGGTGGTCGTCGTAGTCGTCCGGCACGATCCCGGGTCCGCCCGGCTCGCGCCACCACACCCCCTCGTGCTCGGTCCAGCCGAAGTCGTCGTAGATCAGGCCGAACCCACGCCGTTCGGCGTCGGTCACGAAACCGGTCTGCCGCACGAACTCGGCGAACTCGGCCACGGTGACCGGGTGCCGCGCCATCCAGAACGGCGCGACCGCCCGCTTGATCTGCGGCGTCTCGTCACCGAACCAGTCCCGCGGCAGCGGCTGGTCCGCCTCCAACATCCAGTCCACCAGCCACGGCGGCGACCCCTGCAGGAACTCACCACCCGGCACGAGAACCATCTGCTCCATAGGAGAATGGTCGCCGTTCCGGCAATCCGTGGCTTCTCTAGTGTTGCCGAGCCGTCCGGCCGCGCACCCGGCGGCCAGAGGGCATGTGCGGATAAGACAACCCGCCGCGACGCGGTCATCCTGGGAGGGAACCAAGCAAGCCGACCGCGATCCCAAGGTGGCCCGAGGATGACGACCGCGCACCGCACCTGCCCCATCTGCGACTCCGTCTGCGGTCTCAAGATCGACCTCGACGTCACCGGCCGCGTCACGTCGGTGCGCGGTGACGACCTCGACCCGTTCACCGGCGGCTACCTCTGCCCCAAGGGCGCGAGCATCGGCCGCCTCGACGAGGACCCCGATCGCCTGCGCCACCCCATGATCCGGGAGGGCGACGAGTGGCGCGAGGCCTCGTGGGACGAGGCGTTCGCGGCGGTCGAGCGCGGCATCAACGGCGTCATCGAGAAGTACGGCCGGGACGCGGTCGCGGTCTTCTTCGGCAACCCGACCTACCACACGATGGCCGGGTTCCTGTACCGCATGCCGCTGATCCAGTCGCTGGCGTCCAAGAACGTCTACTCGTCCGGCACCATCGACCACATGCCCAAGCACGTCGTGTGCGGGCACCTGTACGGCGACCCCTTCGCGATCGCGGTCCCCGACGTCGACCGGACCGACTACCTCCTGGTCATCGGCGCGAACCCGATGGAGTCACACGGTTCGCTGTTCTGCGCGCCCGACATGCCCAAACGCCTGCGGGCGCTGCGGAAGCGGGGCGGCAAGCTGGTCGTGGTCGACCCGCGGCGCACCCGCACCGCGGCGATGGCCGACGAGCACTTCTTCGTCCGGCCGGGCACGGATCCCTTCCTGCTGCTGGGCGTCGTCCACACGCTGCTCGAGGAGAACCTCGCGACCGTCACGCTCGACGTCAACGGCCTCGACGAACTCCGTGAGCTGGTCAAGGAGTTCCCGCCGCACGCCGTCGCGGACGCCTGCGGCGTGCCGGCCGACGGCATCACCCGCATCGCCCGCGGCCTGGCGGCGGCGCCGACGGCCGCGGTGTACTCGCGCATGGGCGGGTCGGTGGTGGAGTTCGGCACCCTGACCCAGTGGCTGGTCGACGTGATCAACATCCTGACCGGCAACCTGGACAACCCCGGCGGCACGATGTTCGCCAAGACCGCCGCGCTCGAGGTGTTCCGCACCGGGCAGCCGTTCGAGTGGGCCCGCTGGCACAGCCGCGTCAAGGGGTACCCCGAGGTGCTCGGCGAGCTGCCGACGGCCACGCTGGCCGACGAGATCGAGACCCCCGGCGAAGGCCAGGTCCGGGCGCTCATCAACATCGGGGCCAACCAGGTCGTCGCCGCGCCCAACGGGCCGCGGATCGGGAAGGCGTTCGACCAGCTCGACTTCATGGTCGCCGTCGACCCGTACCTCAACGACACCACCAAGCACGCCACCGTGATCCTGCCGCCGCCGCGGATGCTGCAGGCGCCGCACTACGACTTCCTGATGCAGATGGTCATGGTGCGCAACTACACCCGCTACTCGCCCGCGGCCCTGCCGCTGGACGAGGACCAGCGGTCCGAGGCGGAGATCCTGGCGCGGCTGACGCTGATCGCCGCGGGCGCGCCCCTGGCGGCGCCGACGTCCGCGATCGACGAGGGGTTCATCGGCCAGCTGCTGACGGGCGCGACGCAGATGCCCGGCTCCCCGGTCGAGGGCATGGACGTCGCGGACCTGCGGGCCACCATCGAGGGCGACGACGGCGTCGAGCAGATCCTCGACACCCTGCTGAAGTTCGGCTCGTACGGGCTGTCCCTCGCGAAGCTCAAGGAGCAGCCGCACGGCATCGACCTCGGCCCGCTCGAGCCGCGGCTCAAGGAGCTGCTGACCACCCCGTCCGGCCGCGTCGAGCTCACGCCGGAGGCGATCGTCTCCGACCTGGCCCGGCTGCGGGCCAAGGCCGCGGAACCGGTGCCGGAGATGCTGCTGATCGGGCGGCGCCAGCTGCGGTCCAACAACAGCTGGCTGCACAACGTGAAGTCCCTGGTCGGCGGCAGCAACAAGTGCACCCTCCACGTCAACCCGGCCGACATGGCCAAGTACGGGCTGGGCGAGCGGGCCGTCGTGCGGTCGGCGGTGTCCGAGCTGATCGTCGACGTCGAGCCGACCGACGTGGTCATGCCCGGCGTCGTCAGCCTCCCCCACGGCTGGGGCCACAAGGGCGGCCGCCAGCGGGTCGCCGAGGAGAACGCCGGCGTCAACGCGAACGCGCTGACCAGCGACCTCGTCGTGGACGTCCCCTCGGGCAACGCGGTGTTCAACGGCATCCCGGTCACCGTCAGCCCCTACGAGGCCTGAGCGCCAACCGCACTTCGGATACCGCCCCAGCGTGCTGTTACACGCTCGGGCGGTATTCGCGCGTTCGCCGCCGTTCCGGGTTGACAGCCACGCACCGTGCTGGTCCGATACGGAGTGCTACTGGCGTCTAGCGAACATCGAGGCGAAGACCGTGGACACCTCCGCGCACCTGGAATCCGTCGTCGCGCAGACGAAGACGTTCGCCGAGTGGGTGCAGGGCCAGGACCCGGCGACCCGGGTGCCCACCTGCCCGAAGTGGAGTCTCGCCGAGCTCGTCGGGCACGTCGGCGGCACGCAGCGGATGGTGGCGACGCTGGTGGGGCAGCGGCTGACCGACCCCAGTGCCGCGCTGGCCGCCATGGACACCGGGCCCGCCGATCCGGCCGGCTGGCGCGCGTGGCTGACCGGCACCGCGGCCGCGGCGGCCGACGCGTTCGGCTCGGTCGACGACAGCACGCCGGTGTGGGACCCCTCCGGCGGGGACTCGGGTGTGCCGTTCTGGGCGCGGCGGCTGTTCGGTGAGATCACCGTGCACCGCGCCGACGCCGCCGGCGCGCTCGGCGAGCACTACGACGTGTCGCCGGACCACGCCGCCGCGACCATCGACGACTGGCTGGAGACGATGACGTCGCCGGGTTACGCGCAGGCGCGGCCGGAGTTCGTCGACGCGATCCGCGACACCGGCCGGGTCCTGCACTTCCACGCCACCGACACCGCGCACGAATGGCTCGTGCGCCGGACACCGGACCTGGTCGTCCTGGAGCGCGCGCACGCCGAAGCCGACGCCACCGTCCGCGGGCCGGCCGCCGAGCTGCTGCTCGTGCTGACCCGGCGCCGTCCCCTGGACGCCGCGCGGAACCTGGACCTCTACGGCGACCGCGCGTCGCTCGACCACTGGATCGAGCACATGGACTGGGTCGCCGGCTAGACATGAGAAAACGGGCCTGACCAGCCGGTCAGGCCCGTTCTCGTGTGGGATGTCGCGCCCCGGTCGGTTCCGTACCGCGTCAGTCCTTGTTGACGATGCGTTCCAGGTCGCGGCCGCCGTAGTCCTTCCCGGCCACCACGCCGGCGTAGTGCTCCACCTTCAGGCTGCTGTGCGGGGCCGCGTCCGGGTCGCGCGGCGCCGGACCCGTCGCCCAGGCGTTGTAGTCGTCCAGCAGGCCCTGCGCTTCGCGCGTCGCCGCGGCGAGCCGCTCGGCCGGGTCGATCTCGGTCTCCAGCACGTCCTGCACGGCCCGGTTCATCACGTCCTGGGTGCCCGCGAAGTTGCCGAACACGGCGCCCCGCACCTTCGGCACCCCGCTCGCGACCGGGGTCGCCTTCGCCGGGGCGGCGTGGAGGTGGTCACTCGCCACCCGGTGGTACGGGTGCTCGGCGAACCAGCCTTCGCTCTCGAGCAGGTCGAACGCGCCGTAGGTCATCGGGACGAAGCTGTTGTCCTTGTGCCGGTCCGCGGCGTTGCGCGGGTTGTGCAGGAACTGCGTGAACGCGAGCGCGCCGTCCTCGGTGGCCTTGTCGAGACCGTTCGTCAGCCACAGCGACGTGCCGGCGACGTGGTTGCCGGCGTAGGGAACGTGGTCGTTGAACGGGAAGATGCCGACGGCGAGGTCGAAGCCGGCACCTTCCGCCGCGCGCAGCGTGTAGTTGATGTCGTTCGACGACGAGAGCCGGATGGCGGCCTGCTGCTCGGCGAACGGGGCGAAGCTCTCCATCCAGCCGGGAATCGCGCCGGTGTGCAGGTAGTGACCGTCGCGGTGCAGCTCGCGCCACCACTCGACCCAGGTCAGCATTTCCTTCGACGCCAGCTCGATCTTCGTGGCCCGGCCGGAGCGCCCGTTGTCGTTGTTCACCAGCTGCCCGCCCTGCGTGGCCACCGCCTGCTGGAACAGCATGGCGTGGTTCGCCCAGGTGATCGGGTGCTTCGGGGGGTTCTTCGCGCCCGCAAGCGTTTCGCACGCGGCGGTGACCTCGTCCCACGTCTCCGGCAGCCGGGTGATACCGGCGGCCTCGAGCAGGCGGGTGTTCGCGAACAGCAGGCTCGTCGTGCCGACCGACGGCATCGAGAACAGGTCGCCCTGGTGGCTGAAGTAGTCGCGGAACGGTGCGATGACGTCGCCCGCCACGACGGGTTCGCCGCCGATCTCGGTGCGGCCGTCGATCGCCTTCTCCAGCGAGGTGAACAGCGGACGGCCGTCCTGGCGGGTCATGTCGCGGGCCGACTGGCCCAGGTAGGAATACAGCTCGGACACGGCCGGCGGGTTACCCTGCGCGGCGGCCTGCGCGACTTCGAGCGGCGCGTTCCAGAAACTCGTGGCCGTTACCTTGATGGCGTATTCGGGGTGCAGCTTCTCGAATTCGGCGCCGATCTGGTACCAGCGCTCCATCCAGCCCGGAAACGTATTGTCCGGCACCCATACGTCGATCACGACCTTGCCCATTCGAGCTCCTCACCGCGTAACCCGGAAAGCGACACCCACATGGTCACACGGCCGGACCGGACCGGACATCTCCACGATTGCCGGACGAGCCCGGCACTTTGATCGGGTGCGATGAGCGCACACCGACCAAAGCACCGGTCGGCTCAGGCCTGCGCGAGGTAGTCGGCCAGGGACTCCATGAAGCTCAGCCAGCCCTGACGGCTCGGCTCGATCTGCTCGTCCGGCAGGTGCCCGATCTGCTTGAAGACGATTTCGGTCTTCTCACCCTGGTCGTTGAACGCGACCACGATCAGCTCGGCGTTGTCCGCGTCGACGTGGTTGTCGTCGATCAGCGTGAACGACAGCACCGACGGGGACTCCAGGTCCTTGTACACGCCGTGGAACGGAACCTCGGTGCCGTCCTCGCCGTCGGACTTCATCGTGGCGGCCCACTCGCCACCGGGCCGGGCGTCGATCGACACGGTGGACCGCGCGGTGCTGAACCCGGTCGGGCCCCACCACGCGGCGAGCTGGTCCGGGTCGGTCCACGCCTCGAAGACCCGCTCGCGCGGGGCGTCGATGATCCGGGTGAACCCGAATTCCTTGGTGGTCGCTGATGACGCGTCAGCCATCGCATGTCCTTTCTCGCCTGTGGTGATCTTCGGTTCTTCGGTTGCACTGGCTCAAGGACCGCGACCGAGGTCGCGGTCCTTGAGCCGGCGGCTGCCGCCCTTCGCGAGCGACGGCCTCAGGGTGGTGCACAGGTGCCGGCGGGTCGAACCCGGCGACGACGTCGCCACCGGATTCCCCGCCCGCACGCGCTTTCTAGCTTCGCGCCGCCGGCTCGGCGGCCGTGTCCGCGGTGTCCGCGGCCTCGGCGTCCGGCTCGGCGGCCGCTTCCGGTGCGGGCGCCTGCTGCTGCCCGGTGGCCGGCAGGTGCCGCAGCCCGACCGCGGCGATGACCGCGGCCGCCGCGATGATGATCGCACTGCCGATCGCGGTGCCGTGCACGCTGCTCGTGATGGCCTCGTAGGCACTGTTCAGCAGGTTCCCGGACTCCGCCGGGGGCAGGCTGCCCGCGACGGACTGGGCACCGGCGATGCTCTCCCCGGCCGCGTGCGCCTGTGCGGCGGGGATGGCCGGATCGACCACGACGGTGTTCCGGTACAGCGTGGTACCCACCGTGCCGAGCACCGCGACGCCCATCGCCACACCGAACTCGCCCGAGGTCGACGTCATCCCGGCCGCCGCACCGAACTTCTCCCACGGAGCCGACTGCATCGCCAGCGCGGCGCCGAGCCCGGCCAGCGGGCCCATGCCGATGTTCGCGATGATCAGACCGGTGAGCAGCAACGGGATGTTGTTGCCGGTGCTGTCCAGCTGGGTCAGCAGCAGGTACCCGATGGCCGAGACCACCAGGCCCACCGCCATCAGCCGGCCCGGCGGGATCCGGCGGGCCATCAGCGGCGCCAGCTGGATCATGACCAGCGTGCAGAGCGCGGGCGGCACCAGCCACAGCGCGGTCGCCACGGGCGACAGCCCGGAGACCGACTGCAGGTACATGTAGACGAAGAGCTGGTTGCCGGCGATGAACCCGGAGGCGACCGTCATGCTCAGTGCCGAACTGAACGTCCGGTTCTTGAACAGCGTCAGGTCGAGCAGCGGGCTGTCGATCCGCTTCTGCCGGCGCAGGAACGTGATCGTGCACGCCACGCCGACGACGACGGCGACGATCGACACCGCCGAGAGCCCGTCGTGCGAGATCTGCTTGAGGCCGTAGATGACCGGCAGGATCGCCAGCAGCGACAACACGACGCTGGCCGGGTCGATCTTGCCCGCGGCCGGGTTCTTGAACTCCGGCAGCACCTTCGGTCCGACCACGAGGAGGATGACCATGACCGGCACGCCGATCAGGAACACCGAACCCCACCAGAAGAACTCGAGCAGCCCGCCGCCGATGATCGGCCCGAGCGCGGTGCCACCCATGAAGCAACCCATCCAGACGCCCATGGCCATGGACATCTGCTTGGGGTTCGGGAACATGGCGGCGATGAGCGCCATGGTGGAAGGCATGATCGTGGATCCGGCGACCCCGAGCAGGGCCCGCATGACGATCAGCATCTCCGGGCTCGTGGAGTACGCCGCCAATATCGAAACGACGGCGAACGCGGCCGCGCCGATCATCAGCAGCTTTTTGCGGCCGATCCGGTCGCCGATGTTCCCCATCGTGATGAGCAGGCCGGCGACCAGGAAGCCGTAGATGTCCGTGATCCACAGTTGCTGCACACTGCTGGCCCCGAGATCACCACTCAAATGCGGCAGCGCCAGATACAGCACACTCATATCGAGCGCCACCAGAATGGTGGGCAGGGCCAGCACCGCCAGCCCGATGAACTCTTTCCGACCGGCCAACCCGGTCGGTCCAGCGCTTGTGTCCATGATGATGCACTCTTTCGCGTCGTCGGGTCCCGCGAGCGGCCCCGTGGGATCACACCCTTCTGTGCGCCCTTCCTGTTGTACCGTCTGTGGCCAACTGATTCTTCTCCGAAATTGCGGTGTACTCCACTTAGCCGAGTGCTGTGGCATTCGGGGCTATGTCGCCGCGGAACCGGCCGGCGGGATCGACCCGCTCGCGCACCGCGTCCACCTCGGCGATCTGCTCCGGGCTGAGGTGCCCTTGCGGCTGCTCCACGTGCTCGACGAACGACGGTACCGTCCGCCCGGTGTCCCACTTGCTCAGCGCCGCGCGCACCACCGCGGCGTGCTTCCGCAGCGCCTCGACGGTCACCGGCCCCATCGGCACCCCGGACCCGGCGTAGGAGAACCGGGCGTCCAGGTGGTTCAGCACGCCGCCGGCCGGGTCCGGCCGCGAGTACGCGCCGCCGAGCTGACGCAGCCCGGCCGCCACGAGCGGTGAGCCCGAGCCCTCGCCGAGCACCCGCAGGAACGCGGCCTCACCACCGTCGTCGAGCTCGCCGAGCAGCATGTGCTCGCCGACGACGGGGACCGGATCCGTCGGATCCATGTGCGCCGCCAGTACGGCGGCCGGTTCGGCCCGGTGCCAGGTGTCCATGACCGGCTCGGCGATCGCGCGCAACGGGTCGAGCAGCTCGGCGGTGTGCCGCCGGGCCGTGGCCTCGTGGTCGTCGTCCGTGCTGAGCACCGCGCCGTCGAGGCAGAGGACCGGCCCGCCGGCCAGGACCGGTGGCACGTCGGGGAGCGGGGGCAGGTTCAGCACCCGCAGCGACGTCGTCACCTCGTCCGGCGCGGTCAGCGTCCACGCGCGCCACGCGGCGAGCAGCTCGGCGGCGTGCTTCGCGGGCCAGAACGCGGCGCCGGTGTGCACCGACGACGCGGGGAACAGGGCGATCTCGATCGCGGTGACGACGCCGAAGCCGCCGCCACCACCCCGCAACGCCCGGAACAGCTCGGCGTCGGTGCCGGCGTCCACCCGGCGCAGCTCGCCGTCCGCCGTGACCAGCTCGATCGCCCGGACGCTGTTGGCGGCCAGGCCGAACCGCCTGCCGTAGGCGCTCATCCCGCCGCCGAGCGAGTACCCGACGACGCCGACGGTCGGCGAGGAGCCGTGCGGGGCGGTCAGCCCGTGCGGGGCGGCGGCCTCGACGACCGCTCCCCAGCGGGTGCCGGCCGGCACCCGGGCGACCCGGGCGGCGGCGTCGATCTCGACCTCGCCGCGCAGGGCGGTCTTGACGAGCACCGCGCCGGCCATCGGACGCTGCGCGCCCGCCGTGTGCCCGGTGGCGAGGATCCGCACCGGCGCTCCGGTGGCCTCGGCGTACCGCAGCGCCGCGCGGATGTCGTCGATCGTGTGCGCCGTCAGCGCCGCCGCCGGTTCCGGCACGGCGGCGAGGTTGAAGACCTGGGTGGCTTCTGCGAAACCCGGCTCGTGCGGGAGCGAAACGGTCTTCGGTGCCATCGCGGACTCCTTCCGTGTGGTCAGTGCCCGGCGATCAGGTCGGACAGGAATGGGGCGATGACGTCCGGCACGACCTTGCAGTCGAGCACCAGCACGCCGCGGGAGCCGCGGGCCTGCCAGTCGCGCACGGCGTCGAGGTCGGTCACCGTGCGCACCACGGCCGCTTCGGCGCCCAGCGCCCGGGCCACGCCGGCGAAGTCGGTGTCGGCGAACGACGCGGTGCGCGGATCGGCGCCCCGCGGGGTGTACAGGTGCGCTTCGAAACCGTAAGAAGCGTCGTCGTAGACGACCACGAGCGCGGGTGACCCGGCGCGGACCAGGGTGTCCAGCTCGGGCAGCCCCATCAGCGAGCCGCCGTCGCCGAGCGCCACCACGGTCAGCCGGTCGGCACGCCCGGCGGCGGCCCCGACCGCGCCGCCGAAGCCGAGCCCGATGGCCTGGAACGCGCCGCCCATGAACACCATCGCCGCCGGGTCGGGCACGGACCAGTACATCGACGGCCAGCTGATGAAGTGCCCGCCGTCGTAGACGACCGTCCGTTCGGCGGGCAGCAGCTCGCCGAGGGCTTCGGTCAGCGTGCGCGGGTCGATCCGGCCGGGCGTGCTCGCGTCCGGGTGGGCCTGATCGGCCCAGGTCCCGCACGGCAGCAGGTCCTCGGTCGCCTCCCGCCAGCCCGACGCGGGCAGGTTCGCCGCGTTCACCGCGTCGGTCAGCGCCGACGCCGTGACGGACGCGTCGGCGGTGATCTCGAGCGACACCGGGGCGGTGCGGATGCGCGCCGCGGTGTCGACCCGGACCACCGTCGCCCCGGGATCGAGCAGCCGCCCGCCGTGCAGGGTGAAGGGGTCGAGGTCGGCGCCGAACACCAGCACCAGATCGGCCTGGCCGATCAGCTCGACGGCCGGCGGCGCGGCGAAGCCGCCGCAGATCCCCAGCGCGTACCGGTTCCCGGCGAACAGGCCGTTCGCCATCACCGTCGTCGTCAGCAGCGCGCCGGTCCGGGCGGCCAGGTCCGCCAGGGGTTTCGCGGCGCCGGCCCGCCACGCCCCCAGCCCGGCGAGGATCAGCGGGCGGCGAGCGGTGGCCAGCAGATCCAGCACCGCGCCGACGTCACCCGCCGCCGGCGCGGCCGGCACCCGCTCGGCCTCGGCAGCCAAGACGGCTGTCACGGACACCGGGCCGCCCGGCACCTCGGCGTTCAGCAGATCGTTCGGCAGGCACAGCAGCACGGGCCGGTTCAGCGTGCGGGCCAGGCGCAGCGCCTCGGCCGCGTCGGCCCGCGCGGTGCCTGCGTTTTGCACCCGCACGACCTCGGCACCGAGCGCCCGCGCGAACACCGTCTGGTCGACGTCGCAGCGGCGCAGGCCGCCCACCGGGCTGTCACCGCACAGCACCACGACGCCGCTCCCGTGCCGCGCGGCCTCGGCCAGCGCCGTCGCCGTGTTGGCGATGCCCGCGCCGTGGGAGGTCGTGCAGACCGCGACCGCGCCGCTCACCCGGTGGTAGGCGTCGGCCATGGCCATGGCCCCGCCCTCGTGCCGGGCGGCGACGTAGTGCACGCCACGTTCGATGAGGCCGGCGGCGGCCAGGATGTTCCCGCCGCCGACGACGCCGAACGCGTGCCGGACGCCGCCGGCCGCGAGTTCGTGGGCTACTGCCGCCGCGAGTGTCGTCACTGGGGCTCCCCGTCAGTCAGGCGAGTTCCGCGATCACTTCGCCGGCCGCGACCTCGATCCTGTTGACCCGCAACAGGTCCCAGCCCGACTCGGCGAAGACCGAGCACCAGTCGCGCAGGGTGGGCAGGAACGTGCCCATCAGGTCGTGCCCGAGTTCGAAGCCGAGGGTGAACACGCCGAGATCGGTGTCCTGGACGTCGACCGACCGCGTCGCGTCACCGAACAGGAACCGCTTGACGTTCGGGAAGAGCTCCCGCAGCCGGCGCAGGGTCGCGACGCACTGCTCCCGCGGCCAGAAGTCGTGCGCCATCATGAAGCAGGTCAGCACCTCGACCTCGCGGAACTCCGGCCGCTCCTGCAGGTTCAGCACGTCGTCCTGGAAGAACCGGGCGCGGTCGCCGAAGCCCTCTTCCGTCGCTTCGGCCCGGGCCACCTGGAGCGACGGCTCGGCGATGTCGATGCCGAACCCCGTGGTGCCGGGATGGCGGCGGAGCATGTCCATCAGCCGGCCGCCGCTGCCGCAGCCGAGGTCGGCGACCACGGTGAACGGGAAGTCGATGCGGCTCAGCGCCGCGTAGAACGTCTGGTCGTAGGTGATGGCGCTGATGTCCCGGCAGGCGTACGCGATCGCCGCGGCGTCCCGCTCGTAGTAGTCACCGACGCGGTTCTTCTCGACCAGCGCCGTGGGCATCTGCCGGAACAACGCGGCACTGCCGCGGTTCAGCCAGTGGAAGAACGACTTGGTCCGGTAGATCTCGTCGAACTTCTCGGTCGCGATGACGACGGTCTCGATCCGGCGCACGATCTCGACCGAGGCCAGCGCGCGGAACATGCTGAGCGTGGAGAGCGGGTCGAGGCCGTGCGCCTCGGCGAACTCCGCGGAGTCGAGCTTGCGGTTCTCGTTCAGCTCGTCCAGCGCGCCGACCTCCCAGGCCGCGCAGATCGCCCAAGCGGCCACGGCCGAGTTGTAGATGTGGGCGGCGTCGCGCGCACTCCGGAAATCCTCGGCGATCCCCCGCCTCATTTCGACGCCGTTCACGTACCAAACGTCGTTCACAGACTCCGCGCTCACATTTCCTCCCGTTTCGGCCGGGTCGGCCCGTCGCTCACTCATCGTTGGTCACTCCCCGGTCGTCGAGGAGCTTGCAAAGGTCGGACACGGTCGGCGCGTTGAACAAGTCGGCGATGGTGAGCTCGACGTCGAACCGCGTGACGATCCGGCTGATCAGCCGCATGGCGAGCAGCGAGTTGCCCTCGAGATCGAAGAAGCTGTCGTCCATGCCGACCCGGCCGACGTCGAGGACCTCCTCGAACACCGCGCACAGCACCGCCTCGCGCTCGGTCACCGGCGGCCGGTAGTTCGCCGACGTCCCGGAGTCCGGTTCGGGCAGCGCGGCGCGGTCCAGCTTTCCGTTCGGCGTCAACGGCAGCCGGTCGAGCGGGACGACGACCGACGGCAGCATGTAGTCGGGCAGCCGGCGCGCCGCGTCGGCCAGCAGCTCCACGGTCGCCGGCACCGGGTCCGTCCCGGCGGGGAACACCACGTAGGCGATCAGGCGGTGCCCGCCGAGCTCGGTCTCGCGCGTGACGACCGTGGCGTGCACGACCGACGGGTGCGTGGCGAGCGTCGACTCGATCTCGCCGAGCTCGACGCGGTAGCCGCGGATCTTGACCTGGCTGTCCGCCCTGCTGACGAACTCGAGCACGCCGTCGGTCCGCGTCCGCACCAGGTCCCCGGTGCGGTAGACGCGGTTTCCCGGCCCCTCGAACGGGTCCTCGCGGAACTTCTCGGCCGTCAGGTCGTCCCGACCGGTGTAGCCGAGCGCCAGCCGGGGGCCGCCGATGTAGAGCTCGCCGACCTTGCCCGGGCCGACCGGCCGCAGCTCGTCGTCGAGCACGTGCGGGCGGACGTCGTCCATCGGGTAGCCGATCGGGATGGTCCGGGGCTCCGCGAACGGCGCGGTCATCGGGAAGTGCGCGGCGAACGAGGACAGTTCGGTGGCGCCGTACATCGCGCGGACCACGAGCTCGGGGCAGGCTTCGAGGGCGCGTCGCACGGCCGCGGGCGCGATGACGTCGCCGCCGGTCAGCACCTCGCGGACCCCGGCGAACACCTCCGGCGCCTCGTCCGCGACGACCCGGAACAACCCGGCCGTCAGGTGCATCGCGGTGATCGACTCCTCGGCGACCAGCGTGCGCAACCCGTCGACGTCGAGCGCGACACGCGGCAGCACGATGGTCCCGCCGCGCAGCAACGGCACCCAGATCTCGTAGGTGGACACGCCGAAGGCGTGCGGCGCCAGCATCGGCACCCGCTCGTGGTGGCCGGTGTCCCAGCACGAATCCAGGGCCAGGCCGAGCACGCCGCGGTGCGTGACGGCGACGCCCTTCGGCTCACCGGTCGACCCGGACGTGTGCATGACGTAGGCGACCTGGCCGCCGTCCGCGTCCGCGAGCACGGGGTCCACTGTGGACTGTCCGGCGAACTCCGCCGGGTCGTCGGCGAAGACGACCCGCTCCGCGCGCGGCAGGCCACGCATCCGGGCCGGCGCGTCGGCCAGCAGCAGCGGGCCGTTCGCGCGGTCGAGGATGTCCTGCGCGCGTTCGACCGGATAGGCCTCGTGCACCGGAAGGTAACTCGCGCCGGCCTTGAGCACGCCCAGTATCGCGACCACCAGCTCGACCGACCGCGTCATCGCCAGCGCGACCGGCTCCCCGGCGGTCACGCCCGCGTCCAGCAGCCGGTGGGCGACCTGGTTCGCGCGTTCGTTCAGTGCGCGGTAGGTCAGCCGGGTGTCCCCTTCGGACAGTGCGACCGCGTCCGGCGTCCGGTGCACCTGCTCGACGAAGCAGTGCGGGATCGAGGTGTGCCGCATCATCCGCTCCTCGCCTCGTGGACCAACTGGTGTTCAGTCTGCTTGCTCTCGAGATCGCGCGGCGTCTCCAGCCTTGCGCCGGCCCGCCGCGCGGGTGCCGTCACGCCGCGGCTGCCTCGTGCTCGCCCGGACGCCGCCGCCGGCCGGCGGCTCGCTGCGCGAGGTCGATGACGACCGGGTCACCGGCGACCGGCACGCTCTTCGCCCGGGACGCGCTCTTGCCACGCACCACGAACCAGTGGGCGACGGCGAGGTGCAGCACCCACGGCAGCCAGTCGATCGAGTCGACGACGAGGGCTGGGCTGACCAGCGGGGCGAGCAGCGGCGCGGCGACGACGAGCCCGGCGCTCGTGGTGACCACCAGGGTCAGCGCGACGCTGTAGGACATCCACTGCCGGTGCTTGTCGATCTGGCCCCGCCGGGCGGCCCGCCAGGCGATCGCGGTCGTGACCGCCCACACCGTGCCCCAGAAGAAGCTGGCCGTGTTCGCCGGGTTGCCGATGGCGAACAGCAACCCGACGAGCATGACCGAACACGGCAGCACGCCCGCGAAGACGTAGGCGCGACCGCTCCACCGGTGCAGGCGCGGCCACCGCCGCCGCAGTCCCGGCCAGATCTGCACGAACGCGGTGAGCACGGCCAGGATGCCGAAGGAGCCGTGCAGCACCCGGACCGCGGGAACGGCCGGGTCGACGAACTCCGGCAGGAAGTGCGGCAACATGAAACTCAGGTGGAGCACCACGCCCGCGGCGAGCAGCAGCAGCCCCGCCACCGGCCACGACCACACCCGATGCTCGATCGGGCGGGCAAGTGTGGCCGGCGGCCGGGGTTTGCGCTGCTGCCCCCGCGGGACCGTGGATCTCACGGACGCACGGCGTTGATGATCAGGAACGTGCCGGGCGTCGTCTCGTCCTCGATCTCCAGCCCCGCGTCGGTCAGCCAGCCGACCAGCTCGTCCCGGTCGAACAGCGTCAGGCCGTCGTTGTGCGCCGGGAACCGGTGCCGGCGCGCGAAGTACCGGTAGACCGGGTCGTCGGAGTTGCGGAACGTCAGCACCGTGAACGTCCCGCCCGGGCGCAGGCAGCGGGCCACCTCGGCGATGGCCGCGGGGGCCTGGGCCGGGAAGGCCTGCAACGCGTTCCAGCACAGCACGGCGCCGAGCGACGCGTCACCGAAGGGCAACGTGGCGGCGCTCGCCAGCACGGCGGGCACCTCGGGAAGCCGGCCGCGCAACGTGACGAGCATCGGCAGCAGCAGGTCGAGCGCGATGACCCGCTCCGGGCCGACGGTCTTCGCCAGCACCTCGGTCCACCGGCCCGCACCGGCCGCCAGGTCGAGCACCGGGCCGTCGACGGGACGCACGTGCGTGGCGATGTAGTCGTCCTCGTCGGACGGCAGGACCTGACCGGCCCAGTTGGATCCGCACAACCGCACGAAGTTCGGCCGGGCGTGCGCCTCGTAGTAGTGCCCCATGCTCGGCACCTGCGCCAGCTTGAGCAGGAAGTCGTCACCGGTCTCGCCGACGCGGGCGGTGAGGTCGAGGATACCCTTCTCGACCGGGTAGGCGTTCGAGCACGCCTCGCACGTGGCGAGGTTGCCCTCGAGCCGCAGCGAACCACCGCAGCCCGGGCAGCGGAACGCCGCCGCGTGCTGCGCCAGCAGTTCCGCTCCGGCGGCGGCCGGCTGGAGGTCGCGGTCCGGCACGGAGTCCGACGACGCGGGCAGCACCGGTCCGTTGCGGACCGCCCAGCGCGCCTTCACGCCGAGGTGGCCGAGCACGGTTTCGGTGTCCTCCTGCCAGAGTTCGGCGATCTTCTCGGCACCGAGGGCGCTGATCCGCGCCCGGTCGAACCGGCGCGCGGCCTCGTCGAGCTCCCACGCGGCCGGGTGCGGGAAGACCCGGCCGATGTCCGGGTCGTCCGGGTCCAGCTCGGCCAGCGCGCGACCCAGCCGGGACAGGTCCTCCGGGTCGAGCGGCAACGTCGTCGCCGTGTCGAGCACCCGGGACCGGTCCTGGGGGAAGTGCGCCACCAGGTACAGCAGCGCCAGCGACAGCGCCTCGTCCGTGGTCTCCCGCCAGATCGACAGGTAACCGTCGAGGTGGGCGCGCACGGCGGCGGTCACGGGACCCGCCGGCTGTCCTTCTTCGGCTTCGACGGCGAGACCGAGCAGGATCGCCAGCTCACCCTTGCGGGCGTCCTCGGCTTCGATCAGCGCGGCGGCGAGGGCCGCGGCGGCCGGGTTGGCGGCGAGCGTTTCCGTTGTCTCCGCAACGGCCGGCGACCACTCGGGCAACGCGGCGTCCGGATCGGTCACCGCCGCGCGCAGGATCCGCTCGAACGTGTGCCCCCAGCTCCGGATGGTGTCCGCGTCGAAGAGGTTGGTGTCGAACTTCAGGCTGGCGACGGTCTCCCCGGTGGGCAGCACGTCCAGGGCCCACACGATCCCGTCCGGGATGCCGCTGCTGACGTCCTGGGACAGCAGCCGCCGGCGCAGCTCGGTGACGGCGAGCCCGCCGACCGTTTCGCTGCTCTTGTCCGCCGGGAACTGGAGGAGCTCGAACGCCGGCAGGTCGCGCTCCGGCGCCATCGCCGGCCCCATCAGATCGGGGGCCGCCCCGGCGATCAGCGGGAACGGCAGCTCGTGGCTGTAGGCACCGAGGCACGACGTCCGGGTGCGGTCGAGGACGTCGGCGAACGTGCGGCTGCCGGCGAGCTTCGTGCGCAGCGGCACGAAGTTGAGGAACGGGCCCACCGCGTGGTGGAAGTCGCCGAGCCCGCGGCCCGCGCTGAACGACGCCGCCACGATGTCGTCGGAGCCGGTGAGCTCGCGCAGCAGGAGGTTGTACGCGCTGAGGAACACCATGAACGGCGAGGCGCGCAGCGACTTCGCCAGCTTGGACGTCGCGGTGGTGAGCTCGGCGTCGAGCAGGAAGCGTTGGGCCGCGTAGACCGCGGTCTTCCCGGCGAACGGCCGGTCGGCGGGGATCACCGAGATCTCGGCGCCCGCCAGCTGCTCGCCCCAGTACGCCACGGCCTTCGCGACCGACTTGTCCCCGAGGCCGGCGCGCTGCGCGGCGGCGAACTCGTGGTACTGCCGGGCCGGCGGCAGCGCGGGCACGTCGTGACCACTGCGTGCCGCGTAGAAGTGGGCGACGTCGTGCATGAGCACGCCCATCGACCAGCCGTCGGCGACGAGGTGGTGGACCAGCAGCACGAGCACGGCGTCGTCGGGGGCGAACACGGCCAGCGCGGCACGCAGGTGCGGCAGCTCGGTCGCCGGGTAGCGCCCCGCCTCGACGGCGTTGAGCAGCTCTTCACCGCGCAGGTCGCGCTCGTCGAGCGGCGTCCCGCTCAGGTCGTGCACGGCGAGCTGCACCGGCGCCGGCGCCGGGTCCGCCGGCAGCGCGACGGACGTCCCGCGCGACACCGGAGTACGCAGGATCTCGTGCCGGGCCACGACGTCGTCCAGCGCGCCGGCCAGCACGGCCGGGTCGACCGGCCCGCGCAGCCGCCACGCCGAAGCCAGCACGTAGGCCGGGCCGAACGAGCCCATCTCGTCGCCCTTGTCGAGCGCGTTGATGAATTCCTGTTGCAGGGACAGCGTTTGCGAGGTGTCCGATTCGGTCACGATCCGCTCCGGTGCTTGGTGGCGAGTTCGGCGAGGGCGGGAAGCGCCCCGGGGTGCGGGAAGAGCTGTGGCGAGCGGCTCGGGTGGCGGACGGGCGCGAAGAGAACTCGCATGCGTGGCTCCTCCTGCAGGGCTTTCGTGCGGTCAGTCCAGCACCGGGACGTCCACCCGGACGTCTCCTGGTGTGCGTCAGGCGGCTTCGACGGTGGCCCGCAACGCCTCGTTCAGGTCGGCCGCCGGGCGCCAGCCCGTGCGCGCCCGGAACGCGCCGGCGTCGATGACCACGCTGCGCAGGTCGGTCTCCGACACCACGCCGGGCGGCTCGACCGACACGACCGGCACCGGCTCGGTCCCGGTCCGTTCGGCGGCGAGCGCGGCGATCGTGCGGAAGACGTCGCCGAGCGGCGCGCCGACGCCGGTGCCGATCAGCCAGTGCCGCCCGGCCAGCGCGTCGGCGTGGTCCAGCGCGGCGACGATCGCGCTCGCGGCGTCGCGCACGTACAGCAGGTCGCGTTGCACCGTCCCGTCGTGCCACATCGTGATCGGTTCGCCGGCGAGCGCGCGGCGCGCCATGAAGGTGAGCACCCCGGAGTCCAGCGCGCCGGTGACGGGGCTGTGCCCGAACGCCGTCGGCAGGCGCAGCGACACACCCCGGACGACGCCCGCCGCGCCGGCCGCCAGCAGCAGCTGCTCGGCGGCGAGCTTCTGCCGGTCGAACGGGATCTCCGGCAGGTCGGACTCGGTGCCGTCGAGGCGGGTCCGCGGCGGCACTCCGACCTGGGACGTCGATCCGGTGTAGACGACGACCGGCGCGGGTTTGCCGGGGTCCCGCCGTTCGCGCAGCACGTCGAGCAGATCGCGCAGCACGCCGACGTTCACGCGCTCGCCGGCCGCCTCGGCGCCGGGCTCGCGCCAGCCGGTGGTGCGGGCGACCAGGTGGACGATCGCGTCCGCGCCGGCCACCGCGTCGGCGAGTTCCTCGCGGACGGTCAGGTCGGCGGTGCGGATCTCGACGTCGGCGGCGCCGCCGGCCGGCACGACGCTGCGGGTGCGACCCACCGCGCGCAGCCGGATGGGCCGCTCGGCGAGCGCCGCGGTCACCACCGAGCCGATGAAGCCGGACGCGCCGAGCACGGCGACGAGTGGACGTTCTGGCTCGGTCATGGGGATCGCTCCTCTTCTCGGGCAGATGCCACCACCCTTCTTCCCGGCGCTGTCCCGGGCATCTCCGGAGTTGCGCTGTCGCGAGAAGTCGTTGCCGTGGACGAAAGGCAAGTCGGGAGATGCCTGCCGAACACCGGCGAGTTCACTGTGTGTACAGGAAGTTCTCCTCCGTAACGGCGACTAAGGGACGGGCTAATGAAGGCTCTGGTGCTGCCGGGCGGCTGGGACGACTGGCGACACCCGCTCGATCGGTCCACGCCCGCCCAGCTCGTCCGGATCGCCAACAAGCCCCTGCTCGACTACGTCCTGGAGACCGTCCGCGACATCGGGGTGAGCGACATCGGGATCGTCATCGACGACCGCGAGTCGCAGAACTTCGGCGCGGTCGGCAACGGCGTGCGCGTGCTCCCCCACGACGGTCCACCCGGGATCCTGCCGGCCCTCGCCGCGGCCCGGGACTTCCTCGACGGTGACGACTTCCTGCTGTACTCCGGCGCGAACCTGCTCGCCGACGGGCTCGGCGCGGCGGCCGCGGAGTTCCGCTCCACCCGGCCGGTGGCGCAGCTGCTCGTGCACAAGGTGCCGGACCCGAGCGCGTTCGCCGTGGCCGAAGTGGGCGACAACGGCCTCGTGCGCTGCCTGCCGGAGCACCTCGCGGACGCCGGCGGCGACGGCCTGGCCGTCATCGGCGCGTACTTCTTCACCGCCGGGATCCACGACGCCGCCGCGGCCGTCTCCGCCGCCGCCGGCGACGCGGCCGAGCCCGGCATCATCGACGTGATCCGCTGGTTGCACGAGCGGGGCGTCGAAGTCGGTGCGCAGGAGTACTTCGGCTTCTGGCGGGCCGTCGAGTCCCCGGACGCGGTGCTCGAGTGCAACCGGCACCTGCTCGGCGAACTGCACCGTGACGTCGCCGGGGCCGTCGACGCCGAGACGAAGCTGGTCGGCCCGGTCGTGGTCGAGCGCGGGGCGCGGGTGGTCCGGTCCCGGATCGTCGGGCCGGCGATCGTCGGCGCCCACACCGTCGTGGCCGAAAGCGAGATCGGCCCGAACACCGCGGTCGGCGAGGACTGCGTGATCCACGCGGCCACGCTCACGGACTCGATCGTGCTCGACGGCGCGTCGGTCCGGGGCACCGCGCTGAGCGACTCCGTGGTCGGCCGGTTCGCCCGGATCGTGCCGCCCGGCGAGCGCGCCGCGGCGCCGGTCCGGCTCGAGCCTCGCGAGGACCTGTCGCTGCCCGATCGGCTCGCCCGCTCCGCCGCGGCGAAGCACGGCGACCACCTGCACGACACCGCCGACGTCACCGGCTGGCTCGCCGGCCGCGCGCGGGCCCACCGCTACCAGGTGGACCGGATCCCGTTCACCGAGCTGGACGGCTGGTCCACGCACCCCGAGACCGGCAACCTCGCGCACCGCAGCGGGAAGTTCTTCACCATCGAGGGGCTCGACGTCACGGTGGACGGCGGCTCGCCGAGCTCCTACCGGCACTGGCAGCAGCCGATCATCGTGCAGCCCGAAGTGGGCATCCTCGGCATCCTCGTCAAGGAGTTCGACGGCGTCCTGCACTGCCTGCTGCAGGCCAAGATGGAGCCGGGCAACCCGAACCCGCTGCAGCTCTCGCCGACCGTGCAGGCCACCCACAGCAACTACACCGGCGTGCACAAGGGCGCCTCGGTGCCCTACCTCGAGTACTTCCTCGATCCCGGGCGCGGCAAGGTGATCGCGGACGTGCTGCAGTCCGAGCACGGCTCCTGGTTCTCCCGCAAGGTGAACCGGAACATGATCATCGAGGTCGACGAGGACGTCCCCGCGCGCGAGGACTTCTGCTGGCTGACCCTCGGCCAGGCCGGCGACCTGCTGTGGCAGGACAACGTGATCAACATGGACACCCGCACCGTCCTGGCCTGCGCCCCGGCGAACGTGGCCGAGGACGGCGCGCTGCACTCCGACGCCGACGTGCTCTCGTGGTTCACCGCGGAGCGGTCCCGCTACGACGTGCACGCCCGGCACATCCCGCTCAACGACGTCGGCGACTGGACGAGCGACGAGTGGACGGTCAAGCACGAGCGGGACTGGTACTTCCGGGTCGTCGCCGTGTCCGTGCGGGCCGACAGCCGGGAGGTCACCCAGTGGAGCCAGCCGTTGCTCGAGCCCGTCCACTTCGGACTCACCGCCTTCGTGCTGCGCCACTTCGCCGGCGTGCCGCACCTGCTGGTGCACGCGCGGGCCGAGGGCGGGTTCCGCAACGGCGTCGAGATGGGGCCGACGGTGCAGTGCACCCCGCAGTACCACCCGCTCGACGGGTCGTCCCGGTCGCGGTTCCTCAACCTGGTCCTCGACGCCGCACCGGAACGCGTCCGCTACACCTCGGTGCAGTCCGAGGAAGGCGGCCGCCTGCTCAACGCGGAGAACCGCTACCTCATCGTCGAGGCCGACGAAGCACAGGCGCCGCTGGAGCCGCCGGAGGGCTACCAGTGGGTGACGCCGAACCAGCTCAGCTCGCTGATGCGGCACGGCCACTACGTGAACATCCAGGCGCGCACGCTGCTGGCGGCCATCAACACCGGGGCCGTGCGCCTCTTCGACTGAGCGCGGACCGCGCACAAGGAGCTGTGGGGACGACATGCTGACCGAAACCGTGATCCACCGGGCATCCGGCGCGCTCTACCAGCCGGTCACCGAGGAGGGGCGCGCGCTGCTCGACCTGATCGACGAGCACCTCCCGGCCGTGCGAGCCGGTGCGGCGGACCACGACCGCGCGGGCACGCTGCCGGTCGACGTCATCGAGGCGTACGGCCGCAACGGCGTGCTGGGCGGCACGGTGCCGGCCGAGCTGGGCGGCCTCGGGGTGCGCAGCCTCTACGACGTCGCCGTCGCGCTGAGCCGGGTCGCCGAGGCGGACGCGTCGACGGCCCTCGTGCTGCACGCCCAGTTCAGCCGCGGCCTGACCTTCCAGTACGAGTGGAAGCACGGTTCCCCGGCGGCCCAGCAGCTGGCCGCGCAGGTGCTGAAGCTGATGGCCGCGGGCGATCCGGTGTGCGGCGGCGTGAAGGACCACCACTCGGGCGTCACCACGCTGACCCGGGCCGGGTCGGGCGAGGGCTGGGTGCTCAACGGCCGCAAGACGCTGGTGACCATGGCCGGGATCGCCAAGCACGTGATCGTCTCCGCCGAGACGCGGGTCGAGGGCGAGCCGCACCGGCTGGCCGCGCCGGTGCTGGCCGCGGACACCCCGGGGATGACGATCATCGACAACTGGGACGGCCTCGGCATGCGGGCGTCCGGCACCGTGGACATCGTCTTCGAGAACTGCCTGCTGCCGGACGAGAACGTGCTGCTGCGCGGGGTCGTCGGGACGCGCAGCGACGTGGGGCTCGCCGGGCAGACGGTCAGTTCCTGCGCGAACCTCGGCGTCTACGTCGGGGTCGCCCAGGCCGCGCGCGACATCGCGGTGGCGGCCGTGGCGCGCCGGAAGGGTACCCCGGCCGCGGCGGTCCGCACGCTCGTCGCCGAGATCGACACGCGGCTCTACAGCGTCCGCGCCACCGTCGGCTCCGCACTGGCCAACGCGGACATCGCCAACGTGGACCTCAGCGGGGACCTCGACGAGCGGGGCCGGCTCATGATGCTCCCGTTCCAGTACGCCAAGCAGCACGTCAACAAGGTGGTGCCGGACATCGTCGGCGACTGCCTCACGCTGACCGGCGGCGCCTCGTTCACCGCGGGGCACCCGCTCGCCCGGCTCTACCGCGACGCCCGCGCCGGCTGCTTCATGCAGCCCTACACCTACCCGGACGCCGTCGACTACCTCAGCGCGCAGGCCCTCGGGCTCGATCACGACAGCAACTACATGAACGTCCGGGCCGCACGGTCCGCGGAGGCGACGAAGAAGGAGCTCACGTGACGACTCGGGTCTGGGACTACCTGCTGGAATACGAGATGGAGAAGGCCGAGCTGATCGACGCGGTCACGACGGTCTTCGAGTCGGGTCAGCTCGTGCTCGGGCCGAGCGTGAGCGGGTTCGAGGCGGAGTTCGCCGACTACCACGGCGGCGGGCTCTGCGCGGGCGTCGACAACGGGACCAACGCGGTGAAGCTCGGGCTGCAGGCCCTCGGCGTCGGCCCAGGTGACGAGGTGATCACCGTGTCCAACACGGCGGCCCCGACCGTCCTCGCCATCGACGGCGCCGGCGCGACACCGGTGTTCGTGGACATCAGGGAAGAGGACTTCCTGATGGACGTCGGGCAGGTCGCGGCCGCGATCACGCCGCGCACCAAGGCTTTGCTGCCGGTGCACCTCTACGGCCAGTGCGCCGACATGGCCCCGCTGCGCCGGCTGGCCGACGAGCACGGCCTGGTGCTGCTCGAGGACTGCGCGCAGGCGCACGGCGCGCGCCACCACGGCCGCCCGGCCGGGACCATGGGCGACGCGGCCGCGTTCTCCTTCTACCCCACCAAGGTCCTCGGCGGGTACGGCGACGGCGGCGCGGTGCTCACCAGTGACTCCACAGTGGACGAAAACCTGCGCCGGCTGCGCTACTACGGCATGGAGAAGCAGTACTACGTGGTCGGCACGCCGGGCCACAACTGCCGCCTCGACGAGCTGCAGGCCGAGATCCTGCGCCGCAAGCTGCGCCGCCTCGACGACTACGTGGCGGCCCGGCGGGCGATCGCCGACCGCTACGCCGAGGGACTCGGCGACCTCCCCGGGCTGCGGCTGCCGGTCACCGCGCCCGGCAACGAGCACGTCTACTACGTCTACGTCGTGCGCCACCCGCAGCGCGACACGATCATCGAACGGCTGGCCGCCTACGACATCGCGCTCAACATCAGCTACCCGTGGCCGGTGCACACGATGACCGGGTTCGCCCACCTCGGCTACGCCACCGGCTCGCTGCCGGTCACCGAACGGCTCGCCGGCGAGATCTTCTCGCTGCCCATGTACCCGTCGCTGCCCGAATACACCCAGGACAAGGTGATCGGCGCGCTCCGCGACGTGATCGCGGACCTCTGAGCCGCGCCATCGAACGAACGACGAGGAGGATTACCCCGTGACCGATCGGGACAGCGTTACCCCATCCGACGTCAGCTGCCGGGTGTGCGGCGGCCAGGTCGAGGAGTTCCTCGACCTGGGCAGCCAGCCCGTATCCCAGCGCTTCCGCACCCCGGAGGACACCTCCGGCGAGTTCTTCTTCCGGCTCGCCGTCGGCCACTGCACGACGTGCACGATGGTGCAGCTGGTCGAGGAGGTGCCGCGGGAGGAGATGTTCCACGAGGACTACCCGTTCACCTCGTCCGGCTCGCGGTACATGACCGAGTACTTCAGCGGCGTGGCCCGGGACTTCCTGGAGACCGAGCTGGCCGGCGACGACCCGTTCATCGTCGAGATCGGCAGCAACGACGGCGTCATGCTCGGGACCATCCGGGACGCCGGCGTCCGCCACCTCGGCTTCGAGCCGTCCGGTCACCCGGCCGAGATGGCCAGGGCGGCCGGCATCCGGGTGCGCGGCGACTTCTTCGAGGAGTCGACGGCCCGGGAGACCGCCGCCGCCGACGGGCCGGCCGACGTCATCTACTCGGCCAACACGATCTGCCACATCCCCTACCTGGACTCGATCTTCCGCGGCGTGGACGCGTTGCTCGCGCCGAACGGCGTGTTCGTCTTCGAGGACCCCTACCTCGGCGACATCGTCGCGAAGCGGTCGTTCGACCAGATCTACGACGAGCACTTCTACCTCTTCTCCGCGCGCTCGGTGCGGGCCGCGGCGAACCGGTTCGGCTTCGACCTCGTGGACGTGCGGCGGCTGCCGGTGCACGGCGGCGAGGTGCGCTACACGATCGCCCGGCTCGGCGCGCGCACGCCGTCGGCGGCGGTCGAGGCGCTGCTGGCGGAGGAGGCCGAGCGTGAGCTCACGTCCCCCGCGACGTTGCAGACGTTCGCCGAGGGCGTGCTGGAGATCCGGACCGCCCTCGTCGCGAAGCTGACCGAGCTGCGCGCCGCGGGCGCTCGCGTGGTCGGCTACGGCGCGACCGCGAAGAGCGCCACGGTGCTCAACTTCTGCGGCATCGGACCGGACCTGGTCGAGTACATCAGCGACTCGACGGACGCGAAGCAGGGGCTCGTCACGCCGGGGCAGCGCATCCCGGTGCGGCCGCCGTCGGACTTCGCCGAGAACCGGCCCGACTACGCGCTGCTGTTCGCGTGGAACCACGCCGAGGAGATCATGGCCAAGGAGCAGGAGTTCGTCGCGGACGGCGGCAAGTGGCTGCTGTACGTGCCGGACGTGCACGTGGTCTGATCCGGAAACACCGCGGTACGAAGAAAAGACCGGCCGGCCCACTCGGGCCGGCCGGTCTTTTCGTTGCTGTGGTGCGGGACTTCAGCCGATGGCGCGGTCGAAGTGGAAGAAGCGGTGCGGGTCGTAGCGCCGCTTGACCGCGACCAGCTTCGGGTAGTTCTCCGCGTAGTAGGCGGCCTGCCAGTTCGGGAGCGCCGGGTCGATGAAGTTCTGGTAGCTCTCGCCGAGGGAGTGCCGGTCCAGCGCGGCGAAGCCGCCGGTGAGCCACTGCTCGCCGGCCGCGGCGTCCTCGGCGACGTAGTTCGGGTTGTTCAGCGAAACCGAGTAACCGCACAGCATCCGGCTGTTCCGGTGGACGTAGGCGGTCGCGCGCCGGTCCGGGACGCCGGCCTGGCCGCCGAGGGTCTCGAAGTACAGCATCTTGAACTGCCCGGGGCGCGGGTCGGCTTCGTAGGCCGCGAGCAGCGCGTCCACCGAGGGCGCCGGACCGCCGAACATCCGGTTGCGGGTGCGGTAGAAGTTCGTCCGCGGCATCTGCCCCGCGGACGAGTAGCCGACCCGGTGGCACTGGTCGGTGGTCAGCTGGCTGCAGCCGTACCACTCCAGCATCGCGTCACGGGGGGCCTTCTGGCCCACCACACGGGCGGTCGGCGCGACCCCGACCTGCGCGACGAGGGTGTCGAGCAGGCTCTCGAGCGCGGCTTGGGTGCCGAACCACGCGCCGTAGGCGACCACCGCCGAGGGCACGGTCGCGGCGTCGGGGGTGTACACCGACATCGAGGCGGCGAGGTCCCACGGCGCGCCGATCGCCCACGGCTGCCAGGTCTCGATGACCTGCTTCGCCACGTCGATCGGCCAGGCGACGGTGTAGTTGACCATCGAGGTGACCGGCACGGGCGCGAGCTCGTAGCTCGTGATCACGCCGTAGTTGCCGCCGCCGTTGCCGCGCAGGGCCCAGAACAGGTCGGGGTTCTCCTGCTGGGACGCGCGCACCTTCCGGCCGTCGGCCAGCACGACGTCGGCGCCGACCATCCGGTCGGCGCCAAGGCCCGCCTTGCGGGTCAGCATCCCGATCCCGCCGCCCTGCAGGAAACCGCCGACCCCGACCGTCGCGCACTGGCCGCCGGCGAGCATGAGCCCGCGCGGGGACAGCGCCGCGAGCGCGTCGATCTGCTGCGTCCCCGAGCCGACGGTGACGGTGGCGCCGTTGACCTGGATTCTGTTCATCCGGGAGACGTCCAGGATGACCCCGGTCGTGTTCGAGTAGCCGCCGAAGCTGTGCCCGCCACTGCGCGGAACCAGGTGCAGCGCGTTGTCCCCGGCGAAGCGCAGGACCGTCGCCACGTCGGCGCTCGACTCGCAGTACGCGACCGCCTGCGGCCGGATCGCGTCGAACTGCGAGCTCGCCCCCACGCGAGCCCGGTCGTAGTCCGCTTCACCCGGCAGGACCACGTCGCCCGCGACGTGGCGACGCAACGCCTTCCAGTCGATCGCTCGGCCGCGACCGGACGACACCGCGCCGCTCGCGGCCGCGGCCGCGGTCGTGCCGAGCACCGCGGCCGCGCCGGCACCTACGCCCAGTCGTAGGAAGTCCCGACGGTTTGGCATGTTGTTCCTCGTCTCGTACTCGTTGTGACCGTGTGGATTCGTTCCCCGTGCGCCCCGCGCTGGGACGTCGCTGGAACGGCTCCGGCCCGAGTACGCCGAGGGGTGGTCAGGCCGCGGCGCCACTCATCGGCAGGGAGCCACCGAGGCCACCGTCGACCCCGAGCGCCTGCCCGGTGATGTACGCCGCGCGCGGCGACAGCAGGAAGGTCACCGCGTCGGCGACCTCGTCGGCCTGGCCGAGCCGGCCGATCGGCACCTGGCGGCGGCAGATCTCCCGCACCTCGTCGATCGGGGCGAGCTCGTCGAACATCTCCGTGTCGATGAACCCGGGGGTGACCGCGTTGACCCGGATCCCCCGGCTGCCGAGGTCGGCGGCGAGGGCGCGGGCCAGGTTGGTCACGGCGGCCTTCGTCGTGGAGTAGGCCGTCGCCAGCCCCATGGCCAGCCCCATGCCGTGCTGCACGAGGACGGTGCCGTTGACCACGACGGCGCCGCCGGCCTCGTCGAAGAGCGCCGAGGCCTTCTGGATCGTGTAGAAGGCGCCCTTGAAGTTCGTACCGACGATCTGATCGAACTCGATCTCGGTGAACTCCCGCGGGATGGAGAAGGCCATGGCCACTCCCGCGTTGGCGAAGATGCCGTCCAGCCGGCCGAAACGACGCTTGATCTGCTCGACCAGCTCGTCCAGGTCGTCCAGCCGGGACACGTCGGTGCCCACGGCGAGGACCCGCTCGCCGCTGGGGTCCAGATCCTTTGCCGCGGCGTCGATCTTCTCGATGCGCCGCCCGGCGAGCACCACGTTCGCGCCCGCTTCGACCAGTTTTTTCGCGGTGGCAAAACCGATGCCGCTCCCACCGCCGGTGATGAGAACTGTCCTGCCCTTGAACTCAGTCATGCGGCCAGCGTCACACCCCGGCGCCGCACGCCGCATCTCCCGCCTTGCGCTGGCCGTTCACGCCGGAACAGTGCGCATTCTCCTTGTGACACAACGGAATTCGCAACAATGAAGACGAGCTCCCGGACCGGCCTCGGCAGGATCGGAACAAGACATCGGCGGGCAGTGGCTCGCCGCCGGCATCTTCGTGTTCGTGACGGCCGAGCGAACGGTCTGACAGGTCCGCACAGATTCAGGAGTCACCCCATGGAAAACCGTTGTCCCGCCTTGGATCCGAGCGGCCGTGACATCCACGGCCAGGCCGACGAGTTGCGCACGCAGGGCTCCGCCGTCCAGGTGACGCTGCCCGGCGACGTGCTCGTCTGGTCGGTCAACAGCCACGACGTCATCAAGAAGCTGCTGACCGACCCGAACGTCACCAAGAGCGCCCGCAACCACTGGCCGGCGTTCACCAACGGGGAGCTCCGCCCGGACTGGGAACTGATCAGCTGGGTGGCGATGGACAACGTCTCCACCACCTACGGCCGCGACCACCACCGGCTGCGCCGGCTGATCGGCAAGGCGTTCACCTCGCGGCGGACCGAAGAGATCCGCCCGCACGTGGAGAACCTGGCGACCGTGCTGCTGGACGCGCTGGCCGCGGTGCCGCCCGGCGAGGTCGTGGACCTCAAGGAGCGGTTCGCCTACCCGCTGCCCGGCATGCTGGTCGCCGACCTGATCGGGATGTCCGAGGAGGCCCGGGTCGCGGCCGCGAAGGTCCTCGACGTCATGCTGGACACCACGATCACCCCGGAGCAGGCGCAGGGGGTCCTGGTGGGCTGGCGCACCGCGATCGCCGACCTGGTCGCGCTCAAGCGCGTCGAGCCGGGCGCGGACATCACCAGCGACCTGATCGCCGCCCGCGACGAGGACGGCTCCCGGCTGTCCGAGCAGGAGCTGGCCGACACGATCTTCGCGATCCTCGGCGCCGGCTCGGAGACCACGATCAACTTCTTCGACAAGGCGATCACCCTGCTGCTCAGCCACCCCGAGCAGCTCGATCTGGTCAAGTCCGGCGAGGCCGACTGGGACGCCGTCATCGACGAGGTGCTGCGGCTGGAGTCGCCCATCGCGAACCTCCCGCTGCGCTACGCCGTCGAGGACATCGACCTGGGCGACGTCGTCATCCCGAAGGGCGACCCGATCCTGGTCAACTACGCCGCGATCGGCCGCGACCCGGAGCTGCACGGCGAGTCGCGCTGCACGTTCGACATCGCCCGCGAGGACAAGGAGCACCTGTCCTTCGGCTACGGCCCGCACTACTGCCTGGGCGCGGGCATCGCCCGGATGGTGGCCAAGGTCGGCCTGTCCGCCCTGTTCGACCGCTTCCCGGCGCTGACCCTCGCCGTGTCCGCCGAGGAGCTGCCCCCGCTCCCGACGTTCATCATGAACGGCCACCGCACCCTCCCGGTCCGCCTGACCGCGGTCGCGAGCACCGCCGCCGAAGCCGCCTGAACCAAGCCGAAGACCGCGCACCCCGGGCCTGCCCCGGGTGCGCGGTCTTTTCGGTTCCGCTTCCGCGACGACACGTGCGACCGGCAAGCCGCTGACCAGCAGGTTCTAGTTCACACAGCGCATCGACGCCCGTCGGCAACCGCATTCGACCAGCGGTCCAGCTACACCCCGGGGTGCGCGGGCGGCACGAACGGGCCCCAGGTGAAAGCCGGGAGCCACCACGCCGGGTTCCCGGTCCACTCGAACGCCGCCAGCTGCGCGGGTGACCGGCGGCCGGCCAGGGCGCGGTAGAGGTCGTGCGCCGGTGCCGTCAGCGTCCCGGCCACCCGGCCGCGCCCGACCGTCCACTCCGAACCGCCGGTCGTGCGCAGCCGCAGCGCCGGGAGACCACCGGCCGACACGGCGCCGGAAAAGCCCCTGACCAGCACCTCGAAGCTCGGCGCCCACGCCAGGTGCTCCGCCGGCGGCGGCACGTCCAGCGCCGCGCGCAGGTCCAGCTCGTGGGTGTAGGCGTCCATCACCATGATCTCGCCGCTGCGCCCGTCCGCCGCCGCGAGCCGGCGGTCGAGCTGCTCGCCGACGTCGTCCCAGCGGTCGAGCAGGGCCGGGACGGCCGGCGCGGGCAACGGGGTGCCGCCCTGGCCGAGGACCCGCTCGGCGATCTCCACGACGTGGGCGACCAGGTCCGTGACGGTCCACTCCCGGCACGCGGGCACCGGGCGCAGGTGGGTGCCGGGCCGCGCCTCCAGCAGCGCGCGGACGCCGCGCCGCACCTCCGGGTAGCCCACGAAGTCCGGGGCCGGAACCGGCCGACTCGCTGTCACGCGCTCCACCCCACCCTGGCACGATCGGTGCTCTCGACCCAGTATCCCCTGGTGACGGCCCCGGCGGTTCTCCCCGCGTGCCGGCACCGAAGACCTCGGGAGGTAGTGATCTTGACCACTCTGTGGTCCACGTCGGCGCAGTGGCAGCTGCTGCCGCCGGTGGTGCTCGCGCTGCTGCTCAGCGTCGCCATCGGCCTCGAACGCGAAGCCGGCATGAAGGCCGCCGGCCTGCGGACGCACAGCCTGGTCGGCGTCGGCTCGGCCGTGTTCATGCTGGTGTCGAAGTACGGCTTCGCCGACCTGCTCACGACGAGCGGCATCGCGCTCGACCCGTCGCGGATCGCCGCGCAGATCGTGTCCGGCATCGGCTTCCTCGGCGCCGGGCTGATCTTCGTGCGCCGCGACGCCGTCCGCGGGCTGACCACGGCCGCGACGATCTGGCTCACCGCCGCGGTCGGCACGGCGTGCGGTGCCGGGCTGCCGGTGCTCGCGGTCGGCACGACGATCGGGCACTTCGTGGTGACGCGCGGGTTGCCGCCGCTGCAGCGGTTCGTCGCCCGCCACCGCAAGGAGCCGCCGGTGGTGCGCTTGAGCTACGTCGACGGCCAAGGCGTGCTCCGCGCGGCGCTCGCCACGTGCACCGGACGCGGCTGGTCGGTGCACCACGTGGAGGTCGACCACGAGTCTACTTCCGAGGAGGGGCAACGGATCGCGGTCGTCACCCTGCGCCTCGACGGCCGGGGTGATCTTTACGACCTCGCCGCCGAACTGGCCGAACTGCCCGGCGTCCGGAGCACGTCCACCGGCGCCGGGGAACCGCTCGACGAATGATCGCCCGCCCGGGCAGCGCGCGGGGGCCGGTTTGCGGCACACTGGGGTGCACACGGAAATCCCCGGCACCACAAGGAAAACGTGCGGCCGAGGAGAAACCATCCAATTCGGAGGTGAGGCATGGCCCCCGGCGGTGGCGAGGACGTGGCGCGCACGCAGCCCGGATTCGACCAGGCGTGGCGCGGTTTCCACCGCGCGCAGGTCGTCGAATACGTCGAGTGGGCCGAGGCCGAGATCCGCAGACTCACCGACGAACGCGACGCCGCGGCCCGGCGCGCGGCCGCGTTCGCCGACGAGAACCGTGAGCTCCGGGTCAAGATCGACCGGATCAGCCGGACCCCGATCGCACCGGACGCGCTGCAGGAGCGCTCGCGCCGGATGATCGAGCTCACCCGCGAGGAAGCGACCGAAATCACCGGGCGGGCAAGGGAAAACGCCGAACGGATCCGCCGTGACGCCGAGCTCGAGGCCGTCCGGCTCACCGAGAAGGAACACGAAGTCCTCGCTCTGGCCGAAGCCGAGCGGGCGCAGCAGCGCGTCGAGCACGAGGAACTCCTGCGGGCGACCGAGCAGCGCCGCCGTGAGCTCGACGAAGCCGCGGCGCACCGCCGGGCCCGCCAGGAAGAGGATCACACGCGAGCGATCACGGCCCGCCGCACCGAAGCCACGCGCGAGCTGGCCGAGCAGGACGCCGCCGCCCGCGCGAAGGCCGCCGAGCTGGTCGCCGAAGCCACCCGGCGCAAGGAAACCCTGGTCACCACGGGCGAATCCGAGCTCGCCACGGCCCGGGCCACGGCCGGGCAGCTGATCACCGACGCCACCCGAAAGGGTGAAACCCTGGTCACGGCCGCGGAACGCGAGGTCGCGGCCCTCAACGACGTCCGCGACAAGCTCCACGCGAGCCTCCTCGGCTGCCGGGGCCTGCTGGCCGAAGCGGCCGTCGCCCTCGACGAGGGGCCGTCCGACCCCGAAGCCACCTTGCCGATGGCCAAGCGGGTGCCCGTCCAGCGACGCTCACCGGCCGACGATCTTTCCGACGCGGTCGGGTGACCCCTTGTCCCCCGGCCGGGCAGCACCCATGATCGGGTGATCGCCCGGCCGAGGTGAGGGGACGCCCATGCGCTCGACGACGATCACGCTGGCCGCTGTGCTGGTCGCGGGCACCGTCACCGCGTGCGGCAGCGGCTCCGGCCTGACGATCAACCTGTACGTCTCGCCGGAGAACAACCTCCAGCACGTCGTCGACACCTGCAACGCGGCCGCCGCCGGCCGCTACCGGATCGAGTACCACAAGCTCCCGCGCAGCGCGGACGGGCAGCGTGAGCAGATGGTGCGCCGGCTCGCCGCGGAAGACCCGTCGTTGGACGTGCTCGGCCTCGACGTCACCTGGGTGCCGGAGTTCGCCGAGGCGGGCTGGGTGGTGCCGTGGACCGGCGCGGCCAAGGCCGAGGCGACGCGGGACGTCCTGCCCGGACCGCTCTCGACCGCGCGCTGGAACGGCAAGCTGTACGCGGCGACGAAGCACACGAACGTCCAGCTGCTCTGGTACGACGACCGGCTCACGCCGTCGCCGCCGAAGACGTTCGACGAGATGATCACGCAGGCCCAGGCCCTGAAAGCGGCCGGGAAGCCGGCGAACATCCTGTTCACCGGCGCCCAGTACGAGGGGCTGGTGGTGTTCTACAACACCCTGGTCGCGTCGGCGGGCGGGCACATCCTGTCCGGCGACGGCAAGTCCGTGCTCATGGACGACGGCGCCGTCCGCGCGCTGGAGCTGCTGAAGACGCTCACCACGGCCGGGATCACCGACCCGTCGCTGGGCAACTCGAAAGAGGACGAAGTCCGGCAGGCGTTCCAGCGCGGGCAGGGTGCGCTGGAGCTGAACTGGCCGTACGTCTACGCGTCCTACGCGAAGGAGAAGCCGCAGGACCTGGCGCACGTGAAGTGGGCCAGATACCCGTCGGTGGTGCCGGGGCGCGCGAGCCGCGTCACGATCGGCGGCTTCAACCTGGCGATCAGCACGTACTCGCCACACCGGGCGGAGGCGTTCGACGCGGCGTTGTGCCTGCGCAGCCCGGCGAGCCAGAAGTACCAGGCGATCGAGGACGGCCTGGCCCCGACGACCCGTTCGGTCTACGACGACCCGGCGCCGCTCGACCCGGCCGACGCCGGCTCGACGATGGCGGCCCAGTTCCCGATGAAGCCGGACATCCTGGCCGCGCTGTCCGACGCCGCCGTCCGGCCGCTGACCCCGGCGTACCAGAACCTGTCGACGGTGATCTCGAAGGTGCTCTCGCCGCCGTCGGAGATCGACCCGCGGGCCACCGCGGCCGAGCTGCGCGAACGGCTGACCGACGCGCTCGACTCGCGGGACATCATCCCTTGATCCGAGCGTTCGCCCTGGTCGCGGCGGTCGTGACGCTCGCCGCGTCGACCACACTGGCCAACCGCGTGCTGCCCGGCTGGGCGTACCCGGTGTGCGGGCTGGTGGCCGCGTCGGTGCTGATCGGCCTGGCGCGCTGGGCCGGGTTGTCGTGGTCCGACCTGGGCTTGCGCTCGTTCCGGCGGTCCGCCCTGGTCGGACTGGCCGGAGCCGGGCTGGTCGCGGTGGTGTTCGGGATCGCGCTGGCCGTGCCGGCGCTGCGGACGGTCTACCAGGACGGCCGCGTCGGCACCCCCGACTTCGGCCAGCTGATCTGGCTGACGTGCGGCCGGATCCTGTTCGGCACGGTGCTGATCGAGGAGATCGCGTTCCGCGGCGTGCTGCCGGCCCTGCTCGGCGCGCGGGACGACCGCTGGCGCTGGCCGCCGATCCTGGGCGCGGCGGCGTTGTTCGGCCTCTGGCACTACCTGCCGGCCCTGGCGATCGGCCGCAACGCGGCGGTCCACGCGGTGTTCGGCACGACGCCGGTGGTGGTGCTCCAGATCCTGGCGATGGCCGCGGCGGGCGCCGCCGGCATCCTCCTGCACTGGTGGCGCCACAAGGGCCACGGAGTGCTGGCGTCGGTGATCGTCCACTTCACGACGAACGCGGGCGGCCTGACCCTCGCCGTGCTGGTCCGCTGATCTGCCGCGGCTCGTCGTGAGTGGTTAGGGCGGTTCTAACCGCCCTAACCACTCACGACTCGGCCTTGGTCAGGAGCGCACGAGCCGCGCGATCGCGTCCGAGGCTTCCCGCACCTTCAGGTCGGCTTCCTCACCGCCGGCCGCGGCGGCCTGGACCACGCAGGTCGCGAGGTGCTCGTCGAGCAGCTCCAGCGAGAACGACTGCAGGGCCTTCGTCGCCGCGGAGACCTGGGTCAGGATGTCGATGCAGTACTTGTCCTGCTCGACCATGCGCTGCAGCCCGCGGATCTGCCCTTCGATGCGGCGCAGGCGCTTGAGGTAGGCCTCTCGCTCGTTGCCGTAACCCGTCATGGCCCACCCGTCCCCGCGTCTGTCGGCAATCCTCCGCGACCGAGTATACCCACCCCACGTATCGGGCGGGGTGACTCAGCGGAACCGGCGCAGGCGGAGGCTGTTGCTCACGACGAAGGCCGAGGAACACGCCATCGCCGCGCCCGCGATCATCGGGTTGAGCAGGCCGAGCGCGGCCAGCGGCAGCGCCGCGACGTTGTAGGCGAACGCCCAGAACAGGTTGCCCTTGATGGTGGCCAGCGTCCGGCGGGCCAGCCGGATCGCGTCACCGGCGGCGCGCAGGTCGCCGCGCACGAGCGTCAGGTCGCCGGCCTCGATGGCCGCGTCGGTGCCGGTGCCCATGGCCAGCCCCAGGTCGGCCTGGGCGAGCGCCGCCGCGTCGTTGACGCCGTCGCCGACCATCGCGACCACGCGCCCTTCGGCCTGCAGCCGCTTCACGACGTCGACCTTGCCCTCGGGCAGCACCTCGGCGACGACCTCGTCGATCCCCGCCTCGGCCGCGATCGCCCGGGCCACGCCGGCGTCGTCCCCGGTCAGCAGCACCGGCCGCAGGCCGAGCGCGCGCAGCTCGGCGACGGCTTGGGCGGACGTCGGCTTGATCGTGTCGGCGACGGTCAGCGTCCCGTGGACCTCGCCGTCCCAGGCGACGTGCACGCCGGACGTCCCGGCCGCCCCGACGAACGACCCCCGGCCCACGCTGACCTGCTTGCCTTCGACGACGCCGGTGACGCCGAGCCCGGCGGTGCTGCGGAAGCCCGTGACGGCGGGGAGCGGGCCGAACCGCTCCCGGGCGGCCGTCACGATCGCGCGGGCGACCGGGTGCTCGGACGCCGTTTCGACCGCGCCGGCCAGCCGCAGGACCTCGCCGTCCCCCTCGACCAGCGTCATCCGGCCGGTGGTGACGGTGCCGGTCTTGTCGAGCACGACGGTGTCGACGCGGCGGGTGGACTCGAGCACCTCGGGGCCCTTGATGACGATGCCCAGCTGCGCGCCGCGGCCGGTGCCGACGAGCAGCGCCGTCGGCGTCGCGAGGCCGAGCGCGCACGGGCAGGCGATGATCAGCACCGCGACGGCCGCGGTGAACGCCTGATCCGCGCGGCCGCCCGTCGCCAGCCAGACGACCAGCGTGGCGAGCGCCGCGAAGACGACCACCGGCACGAACACCGCCGACACCCGGTCGGCGAGGCGCTGAGCCTGGGCCTTGCCGGTCTGCGCGGCCTCGACCAGGCGGGCCAGCTGCGCGAGCCGGGTGTCCGCGCCGACCTGCGTCGCGCGGACGAGCAGCCGCCCGCCGACGTTCACGGTCGCGCCGGTGACCGCGTCCCCCGGACCGGCCTCGACCGGCGTCGACTCCCCGGTGAGCATGCTGGTGTCGACGGCGGAGCGGCCTTCGGTGACGACGCCGTCGGTGGCGATCTTCTCGCCGGGCCGGGCGACGAAGACGTCCCCGACGCGCAGGTCGGTGGCCGCGAGCAGGCGCTCTTCGCCGTCGCGGAGGACGGTGACGTCCTTCGCGCCGAGGTCCAGCAGCGCGCGCAGGGCGGCGCCCGCGCGGCGCTTGGACCGGGCTTCGAAGTAGCGGCCGGCCAGGATGAACGTGGTGACCGTGGCGGCCACCTCGAAGTACAGGCTGTCGCCGGTCATGCCCGAGCTGACCAGCGTGAACTCGTGGCGCATGCCGATCTCGCCGGCCATGCCGAACAGGAGCGCGTACAGCGACCAGGCCGTCGACGCGAGCACGCCGAGCGAGATCAGGGTGTCCATGGTGGCGGTGACGTGCCGCAGGTTGACCGCGGCGGCGCGGTGGAACGGCCACGCGCCCCACGTCACGACCGGGGCGGCGAGGACCAGCGAGACCCACTGCCAGTAGTCGAACTGCCAGGCGGGCACCATCGCGAGCGCCAGCACCGGGACGGTGAGCAGGGCGGAGAGCAGCAAACGTTTGCGCAGCGACGTCGAGTCGTCGGCCGCGTCGGCCTCCGGTACCCGGGCCGAGTACCCGGCGGCCTCGACGACCCCGACGAGCTCGCCGACCGAGAGGCCGCTGGGGAAGCTGACCTGGGCTTTCTCGGTGGCGTAGTTCACCGTCGCCGTCACGCCGCCGACCTTGTTGAGCTTGCGCTCGACGCGGGACGCGCAGGAGGCGCAGGTCATCCCGCCGATGGCGAGCTCGACGCGTTCGGACTGCGCGGTGGTCATGGCGCTCAGGCCACCAGGCGGTAGCCGGCCTCGGTGACCGCGGCCGCGACGGCGTCGGTCGTCAGCGGGGTGTCGCTGGTCACGGTGACGCGCCCGCTCTCGACGTCGACGTCGACGCCGTTGACCCCGGCGAGCTCGGAGACCTCCTCGCGCACGGAGGTGGCGCAGTGTCCGCAGGTCATGCCCTCGACGGTGTACGTCGCTTCGGTCATCGACGGCTCCTTTCGTTCTCCCTCCTTTATACCCATCGGGGGTAGGGGTGTTCCACCGGCCCCGGCAGACTCGCGGGATGCGGAAGATCTACGCGATCGGGATCGGCGCCGGCGACCCGGAGCACCTGACGGTGCAGGCGGTGGATCGCCTCAACCGCGTCGACGTGTTCTTCGTGCTGGACAAGGGCGAGGAGAAGGCCGACCTGGTGCGGCTGCGCGAGGAGATCCTCGACCGGTACGTGACGCGCCCGTACCGCGTGGTCCTGGTCGCGGACCCACCCCGCGACCGCAAGCCGGCGGACTACCGAGCAGCGGTAGCCGACTGGCACGCGGCCCGCGCCGAGGTCTACGAGAGCGTGATCCTCTCTTCGCTGGCCACGTCTCAGACGGGCGCCTTCCTGGTGTGGGGCGACCCATCGCTGTACGACAGCACGATCGCACTGATCGAGACGGTGCTGGCCCGCGGCCGGGTGACGTTCGAGTACGAGGTGATCCCGGGCATCAGCAGCATCTCGGCGCTGGTGGCCCGCCACCGCACAACGATGAACCAGATCGGCCGAGCAGTCCAGCTCACGACAGGCCGACTCCTGGCAACAGGCTGGCCTCCCGACGTCGACGACGTCTTCGTCCTCCTGGACGCCCACACGACCTTCGACCGCTATACATCACACGACCTGACGATCTACTGGGGAGCGTACGTAGGCACCCCAGACGAAATCCTCATCTCAGGCCCACTGACTCCCGCGCTGGCAACCAAAATCCGCGAAACGCGCACGGCGGCCCGAGAACACCACGGCTGGATCATGGACACCTACCTCCTACGCCGCCCCACCCCCTAACCCCAGTCCTCCGCTCGCCCCACCATCACCCGCACCAACTTCCCATCACCCACGCCGACTTCTCATCACGCATGTCGTCTTCCCAATCACCCGGGTCAACTCCAGGCACCCGTGTCGGCTCCCCAATCACAGGTGATGCCCCGCCAATCACGCGAGATGCCCCTCCAATCACGTGTGATCCGCCTCGGATCACGCGAGATGCCCGCCCAATCACGCGAGTTCCGTCTCGGATCACGCGAGTTCCGCCGGCAATCACGTCAATACCGTGTCCGATCACGCGGATCACGCTTACTGGCAAAGGATTCGGGTGCCGGAGACCCAGCTCCGAGCAGCGGAAGGCCAGTTTCAAGTAATCCCATGGGCGTCACACGTGATCCGCGGGGCGTCTCTCGTGACTGGGCGGGCATCACCGGTGATCCGGCGGGCATCACTCGAATCGTGAGGGCGTGAGACCGGGTGCCGGGTGCCGGGTGCCGGGTGCCGGGTGCCGGGTGCCGGGTGCCGGGTGCCGGGTGCCGGGATGATCGGAGCCGCAACTCGCGTGATCCCGCACGGATCCCGCGTGATTCTGGCCGGATCTCGCGTGATTGAGGACGGAACTCGCGCACCGCGCGAGAGCAAGCTCGCGCGCCCGAAGAGTCGGCTCGTGTCCCCAGCTGGTCAGCTCACGTACTCAGCCGGTCGGTTCGCGTACCCAGGCAGTCGGCTCACGTACCCGGCCGGTCGGCTCACCTCCCGAACGGTCGGCTCGCGTACTCAGACAGTCGGCCCGCGTATCTAGACGGTCGGCTCGCGTACCTCGATGGTCGGCTCCCGCGACCGAAGCGCCGGCCACCTGCGATCCGCAAGTCGACACCCATGATCAGGCAGTCAACACCCGTGATTCACGGGTCACCACGCGGCCAGACCGCCGGCCCGCGTGCTTGAAGGGGCAACTCGTGTGATTGGAGAGCCGGCTCGCGTGATTCAGGAGCCGACACGTGTGATGGGAGAAGCGACACGGCTGGGGTCGACCGGGTGCTGCGGTGCCGGCGACCCGGTTTTGGGCATAAAGAAAGGGCCTGGCCCGGGAGAACTAGTGTTCTCGACCGGGCCAGGCCCTCTCCCAACGAAATGTTCGGCGGTGTCCTACTCTCCCACAACCCTTCGGTTGCAGTACCATCGGCGCTGTCAAGCTTAGCTTCCGGGTTCGGAATGGGACCGGGCGTTTCCCTGACGCTAAAACCACCGAAACACTATCAAACACCCACACCCCCCAAAAACACGAGGGCCGTGTGGTGTTTCAGAACCGTAGAGTGGATGCGTAACACCTTCGTAGACAAGTCCTCGGCCTATTAGTACCAGTCAACTCGACAACACATTACTGTGCTTCCATATCTGGCCTATCAACCCAATGGTCTATTGGGGGCCTTAACCCACAAAGGGTGGGATACCTCATCTTGGAACAGGCTTCCCGCTTAGATGCCTTCAGCGGTTATCCCTTCCGAACGTGGCCAACCAGCCATGCCCCTGGCGGGACAACTGGCACACCAGAGGTTCGTCCGTCCCGGTCCTCTCGTACTAGGGACAGCCTTCCTCAAGTATCCTACGCGCGCGGCGGATAGGGACCGAACTGTCTCACGACGTTCTAAACCCAGCTCGCGTGCCGCTTTAATGGGCGAACAGCCCAACCCTTGGGACCTACTCCGGCCCCAGGATGCGACGAGCCGACATCGAGGTGCCAAACCATGCCGTCGATATGGACTCTTGGGCAAGATCAGCCTGTTATCCCCGGGGTACCTTTTATCCGTTGAGCGACACCCCTTCCACCAGGTGGTGCCGGATCACTAGTCCCGACTTTCGTCCCTGCTCGACATGTCTGTCTCACAGTCAAGCTCCCTTGTGCACTTGCACTCAACACCTGATTGCCAACCAGGCTGAGGGAACCTTTGGGCGCCTCCGTTACTCTTTAGGAGGCAACCGCCCCAGTTAAACTACCCATCAGGCACTGTCCCTGAACCAGATCATGGCCCGAGGTTCAGATTCCCAATTCGACCAGAGTGGTATTTCAACAATGACTCCACAGTAACTAGCGTCACCGCTTCACAGTCTCCCACCTATCCTACACAAGCCGAACCGAAAACCAATACCAAACTATAGTAAAGGTCCCGGGGTCTTTCCGTCCTGCCGCGCGTAACGAGCATCTTTACTCGTAGTGCAATTTCGCCGGGCCTGTGGTTGAGACAGCCGGAAAGTCGTTACGCCATTCGTGCAGGTCGGAACTTACCCGACAAGGAATTTCGCTACCTTAGGATGGTTATAGTTACCACCGCCGTTTACTGGCGCTTAAATTCTCAGCTTCACCCCCGAAGGGATTAACCGGTCCTCTTAACGTTCCAGCACCGGGCAGGCGTCAGTCCATATACATCGTCTTGCGACTTCGCATGGACCTGTGTTTTTAGTAAACAGTCGCTTTCCGCTGGTCTCTGCGGCCACCCACCCCTAGTCCGTAAAGGACTTCAGGATGTTTGGCCCCCCTTCTCCCGAAGTTACGGGGGCATTTTGCCGAGTTCCTTAACCACAGTTCACCCGATCGCCTTAGTATTCTCTACCTGACCACCTGTGTTGGTTTGGGGTACGGGCCGTGCATGCACTCACTAGAGGCTTTTCTCGGCAGCATAGGATCACTCTACTTCACCTCAAACGGCTACGCATCACGTCTCAGAGTATATAAAGCACGGATTTGCCTATGCTTTCTCCTACACGCTTACACCAGGACAACCATCGCCTGGCGGAGCTACCTTCCTGCGTCACCCCATCGCTTGACTACTACGAAATCAGGTCCCACGCTCCACAATGCCAACTCCGCCCGAAGGCATCACCGGCACGCTTTGGGTGGTTAGTATCAAACGCCTCGTCATGGGCGCACATGCTCGGGTACGGGAATATCAACCCGTTGTCCATCGACTACGCCTGTCGGCCTCGCCTTAGGTCCCGACTTACCCTGGGCGGATTAGCCTGGCCCAGGAACCCT